>NZ_CP178393.1:7020000-11477595 GCF_047218265.1 Streptomyces sp. CY-1 | reverse complement strand
GCGCGCCGTCTCCTCCGGAGACATGACGCGCCGTCACTACGTGACGGAACGTCGCACCGTCGCTCCGCGACGGTTTTGTAACGCCGCTCCGCGGCGTTACAGGCTGGCTAGGGCCGGCCATGGCCGCCCTCGTCGGTCCGTTACATAATTGGAGTGGCGACATCGGGGCTCTACTGACTCCTTATGCGCTTCTGACCTGCTAATTTAGTCTCTTAGGCTTGACTTGGATTGAAACACCGCCCTCCGGGCGCCCCCTCCTGCATCTGATGTGTACCCATTATGTACCGCTCTCGGGATCGGTACATAATTATGTAACGACTACTCTCCGTGTTCGAGGTGGTGGTCTAGACCTCTTACGAAATTCTTCGCCCTTTTGAGCTGAGAGAAAGGCATATTTCTGGTTCATTCATTCGCGTTGCATCATCTTTTTCTCGTGAAGGGTTGGATATTCTTTACTGATTCCCTCCGGATAGTATTCTCCTAGTGGTCGGCGTGAGAATTACATGACCCTTCGTTACTCATGTCAGCCACGGTGGGCATCACCCGTCAGCGTCACTCAGATGACGAGGGATAACGGGCACTTCCCTGCAGACCATCACACGCGCAGCCGTAACGACGGCCCGGTTCGGCGGACAACCGGCACGCACAGCCGTAACAGCGCCCCCTCCGCCGCTGGGCGCGCGTGAGCGGCTGCTCGCCGTCGTACGACGGTTCAGGCCTGGGCGGCGTCGATGTCGCCGGAGTTGACCAGCACCTCCCTCAACGCCCGTAGCGCGGCGGCGTGTTCGTCTGCGGGCCGGGCTGCGGCGGCGTCCAGGAGGGCGCGGGCGTGGCGTCGTACGGCCGTGTCCTGCCCCGGTCTCGGCGGGGTGGGTGAACAGCTGCGCGGTCAGGAGGAGTGCGTCCTCGCTGTCGGGGTGGCGGGCGGCGCGTTCGGCGACGAGGTCGCGTTCGTCAGGGCCGGGGTGTGCTCGGCGCTCGCCCGCGTCAGGGACAGCCACAGGTCCTCGTCGAGGCCGGTGTCCGCGAAGGCGCCCGCGCCGGCCAGGGCGCCGGACGGCAGGCCGGCCGCGAGCGCTGCGCGCCAGAGGTCGGCCGCCGCGGCCAGTCGTTCGGCGGCGTCGGGGGGAACGGGGCCGTCGGTGCGCGGGGTGCGGGTGGCGATGGCGGCCAGCAGCAGGCCGGCCGCGTCCGCTCCCCCGCTGCCAGTGGCCAACTCGGCCCACAAGACGGCCGGATCGTCCAGAATGGCGGGGTCGGCCAGGAAGGCGGCCGCCGTGTGGGCGGCGGCGCCGGGCGCCGGGCCGGGGGAGGCGTCGCGCAGCGCGGCGAGGAGCAACACCGCGGTGCTCCGGTCGTCGGAGGCCGCGGCGTCGGTGGCGGGGGCCGTCTCGTCGAGGCGTACGACACCGCCGTCGGGCCCGGACCGTGCACGAGCAGCGAGCAGCGAGCAGCAGGACGTCCCGCGTACGAGAGCGCGGCCGGGCGTACGGCGATCCTCGGGCGGGCCGTCCGGGCGCAGATGAACGGCCCTCGGGTGAGGTGAGACAGCGTGCGAGGGTGACGCTGCGCGATGCTCTTGGAAGAGCAGATTCTGAACGATGTATGGGATTTCCCGGTGGCGCCGGACGGCCCCGAACACCGCGCTGAACACCACCGAACAACGCCGAACACCACCGACCGGCCGGACCGTCGTCACCAGCAACGTCGGCCACAACGACGCTCTCCGCGGCAACGCCCTCCTCCTCGACACCCGCCCCGCGGCACAGCGGCCGGTCGAGCAGCTGCGCGACGGCCTCGCCGCAGGCCCGGGGCGCGCGGGAGTCACCGCCGTCGCCCTGGAGGCACGTCAGGCCGGCACCGAGAGCGGCGCCGGCCTGGCGTGGCGGCGGGCGCGGGCCAACGCGCCTGCCGGGAGTCCTGAAGCGGTTCGGGCTTGCGACCAGTAGCCGTCAGGAGGACACCGGCAGCCTCGCCGCCGGTGTCGTGCTGGGACCACCGTCTTGCTGATACGGCCTAGGCCGCAAGCCGGCCGGAACAAACGGTGGGCCGCCAGAGGGGCGGCAGGCACGCAACCCGTCGTCGCCGGGCCGGTTTTGGCGGGTCGGCCGGGCGGCGGATTTCACGGCGGGACGGGGAACACCGGCAGGGCCAGCAAGCCGCACACCAGACAAAAGCCGCACCGGGGCGGGGCGGCGGGATACCGGATCGTGGAAGGCTGTGTGCCGCGCAGCCCGACCAACGGCAGGGCCAACTGCCTTAAGGGCTGCCTCACTTTGCGACCAGTAGCCCCGGCATGCCGTCGGCGGCGCCCGTCAGGATGGAGTCCTGCGCACCATGAGCCTTCCCCCTCTCCCCCACCCGGCCGGGCCCGCCCCGGCCTGCACCTGCGCACCCGCCGCGGAGGCGCCGACGGGCGGCGGCGAACCGGACGGCGCCGCCGGGCGGTTCGGGCCCACCCACGCGCTGATCCTGCTGATCGCCGTCCTCGGGCTCGGCAGCGGCCTGTTCCTCGCCGGCACCGAGCTGGAGACCGTCTTCGCCCTCCTGGGCGGCTGCGGGGCGATCGGCGCGGCCACGCTCACCGCCGCTGGCGGCGGCCGCCGTCTGATGAGCCTCTTCGTCGAGGCCGCCGTGCGCTCCGGCGCGGGCAAGTAGGCGCCGGACATGCCCCGTTCCCCCGCCGTCGGCCCCGACCGCCACTACGCCCGCCTCGCCGAGCACCTCACCGCCCTGCGAGACGCCGCCCGGCTGACCCAGCGCGCCCTGGCCGACGCCGCCAACATCTCGCGCGGCGCCGTCCAGCGCGCCGAGTCCGGCACCGCCCCGCCCACCGCGGCCGTCCTCGACGCCTACCTCCGCACCTGCGGCGCTGGCCCGGCCGACCAGGACAAGGCCCGCCGCCTGTACGCCCTCGGCCGCGCCGCCCAGCGCGGCAAGCTCCGCGCACTCCAGGCGCCGACCCCCGCCTTCGTCCGCGACGAGCGCGACCTCGGCCTCGTCCTGGCCGCGGCGTACGAACGGGCCGGCGCTCCGCCCCTGCGCGACTTCGACCGGCCGGGCCGCGCCCCGGTGCCGCCCACCACCGCCTGGCGGATCGTCAACCGCAAGGCTCTGCCCACCAGCCGCGAGCAGCTGATCACGTTCCTCACCGTGTGCGGCATCCATCCGGCCGCACAGTGCCCGTACCTCGACGCCTACAGCCACGTCACCGCCCAGCGCGGCACCCGCCCCGCACCCCCGCGCACGCAGCTCACACAGCGCGTGATCCGCCGCCCCCACCCGCTCCCCCTCGCCCACGGCGGACCGGACACCGGCGCCCACTACGACGTCGACCGACTCGCCGCAGGCATCAGACCCGCCATCGAAGCCCTCGCCGCACACCTCGCCCGCTACGACGTCACCCGGCTGGCCGCCGGCATCAGACCGGCCATCGAAGCCCTCGCCGCGGACCCCGGCATCCGCAACGCCCCCACCGTCATGGCCACGGGCGTCCAGGTGTTCGCGGACACCCTCGCCGTCATGTACCGCTCGGCCAGCCGGGAAGCACACCGCAACGGCACCACCCCACCCGACTGGCTCACCGCCAGCCGCCTCCTCACCCACGGCACCGGCCCCACCCGGCCCGACACCGACGACCACGGCATCGACCTCATCGCACACGCCCCCGACGGCGGCACGGTCCTCTACGAGACCAAGACCCACCGGCAACGGCCCGGCCCTCCCCCGGCGCTGGCACGCGCCCGCGTCCCGGCACCGCCACCGCCCACGACCGGCACCCACGCCGCCTGACCGCCACAGCAGCGCTCGGCGGTCAAACTTCCGCCCCCCAGTCCGCCAGGCGCTCGCTGTAGTAGGTGCACGTCGGTCCGGCGTCGTCGAAGGCCACGGTCACACAACCGGCCTCGGCGCGGATGTGTGCGGGCTGTTCCTCATAAGCGCTTCGAATGTCCCCCTCGGTCAGCGGGGACTCGGTGCGGACGTCCGCCCGGCTGACGCCGAACACGGTGATGCGGACATACGGGTACTCGATGACAACCTCCAGAAGATCTCCAGCACGGGGCCGGCCGTTGGCCGGGGAGGCTGGTGGTCCGTGAGATTGGCATAACCCTTCGTTACGCATGTCAGCAACGGTGGGCACCACCCCTCAGCGTCAACCACCAGGTCACCACGCCTGCGCCACCAACACTCAGAGGACGAAGGACAATGGGCACTTCCCTGCAGACCATCAGGTTGACGCTGATCGCGACGATCGCGCGGTCCGGGCGGTGGGTCTCTCGCCGTGTGGCGCGTGCTCAGGCGACACGGGGCTGCTCGCCGGCGAGGCCTTCCAAGTGGGCGTCCCGGGCTTCCTCCCACGGCACGCCCGACTCTGCGGCTGGGTAGCCGTTGTCCGCGATCTCCTCCAGCACGGAGGCGAGGACGTCGACCTTCGCGCGCCGGTCGGCCGCGTACGCCCGGACGGACGCGGCGGCATGCTCATCGAGGGGCTGGCAGTCGGGCGTGGGGGCTGACTGCTCGCTCATCCGGGGCTTCCTGGCATGTGCTTCCACGGTATCGCCAGACTTGGCCCCGGAGTGTGCCCGGTAGCGTATGTACTCAGTGCGCAAGCGAGTTCCTACGTGCGGCTTGCGCTGCCGCGACGGCCGCATCGAAGTCCACGTCATAGAAATACTCGCCGTCGCGGAACGTGCCGTCGAGCGCCCCAACGGCATTGAGAGCCTTCTCCTCCCAGTCACGCACCATGGCCTTGACCGGCCGCGAGATCCATCCGCGTACCAGGAAGCATCTGTAGGCGTTGGCCCTGCGCTCGTGGCTCTTCAGATACTTCAACACGGAGTTGTCCGGACTGCTGGGCTTCCGCGTGATCATGCCCAGTTTCAGATCAGGACCAGGGCCCACAAAGCCGAGCAGGTAGAGACGCCCTCCGGGAGCGTCCAGTGGCGCGCCTGCGCGTTCCAGCTCTGCCCACGCCAGTCTCGTCGCCGCTCTCAAATCTTCGAAGTCGACGTCTGGGTGCGGAGCCCACTCGTGAGCTGCGTACGCTGCGGTGACGCGCTGGCGAGCCGCCGACCCCTCTAACTCGTTGACCATGACTCCGGATTATCGAGCCTGGCACTGACAATGAGCCATGACTTCCTTGGCGCCTTGAGATCGCCGCGGCGCGCAGTGTGGCGCGGATACTCGCCATGATCGGCTTCCTGTACGTGATGCACGGGCTGCTGATGCCCGACAACCCCGTCCTCGCCCGCCTGCGGGCGAGGGTCGACGAGTCCGGGTTCGCCCCTGGTCGTCTCCCACCTCGTCCCTCAGGTGGTCAACCCGTCCGGTACCCCCCACGCACTCGTGATGTGTCTGGCCCCCCGAGATCGCCGCGCTCGCCGCCTGGCTGGAGGCGCCGCTTGCCGAACAGGCCGACACCGGACTGGGGCTGCTGCGGCTGCCCGGTGTCTAGGAGGCATCCGGCCGGTGACGGCGGCATAGCCGGGCAGCGGACCGGGACAGTCATGGGGCGGCGTGACAGAGTCCTGGAGGGGCAACCGCACGCCGCCTCAACGCCTGTGCGGTCCGCCCGGCGATCCCGGCGGGGGGAGCGGGTTTGACGCTCTCGCATCGGTCGGTCGACGGCGGGGGTGCTGTCAGCCTGAAGCGGTGATTTTCCAATCGCACCGTCGAAGACGGCCGCGCCCGGCTGGTGAACTCGGCATGCCTGCCTCCTGCTTGTCCACGGCCGGGCCCTGTTCACCGACGGTGCGGCCTGCCCGCCTCGATCCCGGTGCGGGCAGGTTCCGGGCGGCAGGGAGAATGCCGTTGTGTCGCTGACCGGAGAGAAGTACACCCAGCTGAACCAGCCCGAGGCCACCACAGACGGTGAGGATTGTGGGCGGTGGATCGCCTGCGACGAGTCCGGCTGGGATGGTGAGCAACTCGTCGGCCGCCAGCGCCGGTTCATGGTCTACGCCTCCGTCGCCGTCGATGACGTCGAAGCAGCCGCGCTCATACAGCAGCTGCGGGACCAGGCTGGAATCCGGCAGGCCAAGGAACTGAAATTCGACCTGTTCAAGAACCGCACCAATCGGTGGTCGCTGCTGCAGCAGCTATGGGAGCCCGGCGGTGCGCTCCACGACAGGTGCTCGGTGTACGTGGTCGACAAGGAGTACGCGGCAGCAGCGAAAGTGATCGACCTGCTGCTGGAAGAGAAGGAGCACGACGAAGGAGGGAACCTGTACGCCGACGGAAAGGCCCGTGCTCTGGCGCGCACGCTCGCGCTCGAAGGACCGCGGGCTCTGCGTGGCGCCCTGTTCCAGGAGCTGATGTCCGCGTTCGTGACGCTGGCCTCCCGGCGCGGCACGAGCCGGCAGGACGAGGCGCTCGGCGTGTTCGTGGCCGCCCTCGACCAGGCGTGGGCGGCCTCGACGAGGAAAGCGGTCACCGCTCTGTTGGCCAGGCTGCGCGGGACTCGCGACTACGCCGCCACCTTCCACGAGGACCCGGCCGACCCGGTGTTTCCGCAGCTGGAGATGCTCATCCCCGCAGTTGCCCAGACGGCCCGCCGGTGGGAGCGTCGTGTCGGCCGTGTCAGTGTCCTCACCGATGAACAGCAGATGCTCACCGACGACGCCCTGCGGACCGTGCGAGAGTACGCCTGCGCTCCTGTCGGCATGACCCTGCTGACACGGGAACGCGGTGCCGATGTCGCCGGCGTTGTCCGCGGCGACTCTGTCGACCACCCTTCCATCCAGCTCGCCGACCTCCTGGCCGGTGCGGCAGCAGCCGTCACCGAACGTCATGAAGGCAACCCCTCCGACGTGGGCGAGGGCCTGTGGCCCGTCATCACGTCCTTCGTCGAGCAGAGTTCCCTGCTCCCCTACGACGATCCCGCCGCTCAGCTCCGATCGGTCAAGGAGCGGCCTGTGCGCCGCTGAACCGGCATCCGGCCGCGCGGCATCTGGGCCGTCGGCCTGGGGCACAGTGCGGGCCGAGCCCCAGCCGGGCCGGTGGCTCGGGGACGGAGTGGGGTATCCGCTCTGCATGCGGCCTGGCCTGGATGGGAGGCGGCCGGTCGGGCCGACTGCGGGGGCGCCGGGCGGCTGGCCAACCGCTCGTGCCGGGAATGGCTCTCTTCCGGCGGAGGAGTCGGCAACCGCACCCACAGGGCCCGGGAGTCTTTGGGCCGCTGGACGCCTTCTTGAGCCGGTCAGGCAGGCTGCAGGCGGTCGTGTCAGGCGCCGATGCCGATGTAGGAGACGTAGGTGTAGGCGCCCCAGTCGGAGTCGAGTTCGGCGATGATGTCGTCCCAGAGGTCTTCCATGGTGTCCAGGTCGCTGGCGACGAGGGCGTCGACGGCGTCGTCCCAGATGTAGCGGACCTGCCGGTGCTGGATCCTCAGGTTGTCGCGGCGGCGTGGCTCGTCGACGGCTGCTTGGTTGACGGGGTGGATCTCGATGCGGGTTCCGCGGCCGCCTCGGTTGAGGTGCTGCTTGAGGGCGCCGGGGTTGGCGAGCACGTTGTGGGCGCGGAGGTTCCAGTAGGCGGTGTCGATCGCTTCGAGGTTGGCGGGGCGCGGGCGTTGGGTGCCGCGGGTCCAGGCGCGGATCGTTGTGGGGGTGGCGTGGATGCCGGCGTCGGCCAGGGCTTGGGGGCCGCCTTTGGTGGTGGTGAGGTAGCGCATGCGGGCTTTCAGGCCGCGGCGTGTGCCGACGGGGGATTTGATTCCGCCGTCGATGATCATGCGTTCGAGGGCGTCTTCGAGGGCGCGGGCGAGGGCGATTTTGCCGTGGACGTTTCCGGGGTCGCGGTCTGCGCCGTAGTTGCCGAAGTTTTTCCATCCGTCGGTCGACATCTATCGGGCGCTCTTCCTTGGCAGGGTGTACTGGTCTTTTTGTTTCATCTGGGTGGTGAGGCGGCCTTCGGTGAATACGGTGCGCCAGTCGCCGGCTACGTGGAGTTCGTCGGTGCCGCGGACGCGGACGACGGTCAGGCCATTGCTGTGGGCCCGGTGGGATTTGTACCAGAGGTTGGCGAATGCCTGGGAGCGAATGATGTGCATCCAGTCGGGTCGGCGGATGTCGCGGTTGACGCTTGATTCTCCGATGGTGGAGGTGAATTTCGAGTACATGGCTTTGATGTATTCGACGGTCACCGTGTCGTCGGTTTCGAGGGCGCTGGTGCGGGCCTCGGTCAGGACTCGGCGGAATTTTTCCAGGAGGCCTTCGCTGGCGCCGGAGGTCCAGCATTCGGTGATGTGCGGGGCCTCGCACAGGCCGAGACGGGCGCAGCGGATGAGGAGGCGGATGGTGGCGTCGTCGAGGAGGACAGGGCCGTCTTCGCGGCGGTTGCCGATGGGGTCGGGCAGGGCGGGGTGGTGCCAGGTGGGGCGGGTGGGGAGGCGGTAGATGCCGGAGCGTTTGGGGTCGAAGCCCCCGTGGGGGTCGTGGATCAGGGCGCCGATGGGCAGGTGGGTCTTGAAGGCGGACAGGAAGCTGGCGTTGGTGTCGAGGGCATTGACGGTGATCGGGGGGTGGGTGCCGTTTTGGAGGGCGTCCATGAGGTGGGTGTTGGCCCAGTTGTGGCGGCCTTCCCAGATTTCGTCGGCGCCGTCCTTAGTTTTCTTCCGGAGGAATTCGAGGGTTTCCGGGTAGACGGTGTGTTCGTAGTTTCCGCCGACGCGGGTTGCTTCGAACAGGGCCATGGCGTTCGGTACGGCCTTTTTCACCAGGGCTTCGGTTGCGGCGGTGATGTCGCCGTCGTGGTCGTGGAGGGCTTCGTCGACGGCGCGGGTGATCATGCCGGTGAAGTAGCTGTAGTCCCGGTTGGCGTAGCCGCCTTGGGGCGGGGGTGAGGCGGTGGTGCGGCGGGGCGAGGGCCTGGGCGGGGCGGCGGCGGTGTGGGCCTTCGGGGCGGGCCGGGTGGGCGTGGGGGCCGAGGGCGGGCTGGTGGGGGCTTGGGCAGGCGTCTGCGGGGTCTGTGCGGGGGTGGGTGGGGTCGCGGCCAGGGGGGCTGTCTGTGGTGCCGAGGTGGGGGTGGTGGGGCTGGCGTAGGGGTGGGTGGGGTCGGTGATGCGGGCGTGGGCGAGGTCGGCGTGGAGGGTGAGGGTGGCCTGCGGGCCGAGGTCGCGCTCGGTGACGGTGGCGTGGATCTGGTCGGCGTCGCGGGCCAGGGTGATGGTGATGTCGAGGCTGAGCGCGGCGATTAGCTGGGGGTCGTCGGTGTCGATGGCGGCGAGGACGGGGAGTTCGTGGGTGCGGGCCAGGTGGGCGAGGGCCTGGGCGGCGTCGGTGATCTGGGACGGGCCGGACAGCGGCAGCCGGGGGTCCTCGGTGGTCTGTAGGCGGTCGACCACGACGAGGGCCAGGCCCGGCAGGTCTGGGACGCTTTCGGCAATTGCATCGGTGGTCAGGTCGGTGCCGTCGTCGATGTAGAGCGGGGCTTGGGCCAGGTGGTGGTGGAGGGCCGCAGCGTCGTCCTGTTCGGTGGGGGTGAGGCGGCCCGCTCGCAGGCGGCGGTAGTCGACGGGCAGGTGCGCGGCGACGATGCGTGCGGCGATGTCGGTCCGGGTGAGTCCGGAGGCGGCATACAGAACGGGTTGGTGCTGGTCGAGGGCGCTGGTACGGGCGGCGGCGGTGGCGATCAGGCTGGATCCGGCGCCCGGGGCAGCGGCGACGAGATAGAAGCGGCCGGGCTGGAGACCGCCAAGGACGTCGTCCAGGGCGCGGATGCCGGTCGACAGGCCCATCAGGGCGGTGGGTGTGGTGGCGTCACCGGTGGGAGCGGTGGTCGGCAGGACGGTGTCCAGGGCTTGCGCGAGTGCGGCCAGGCGCCGCGGGGTGCGCGGCGCAGTGATGGCTGGGGGGCCACCGGTCGGCGTGGTGGTCTCGTGACCGGTATCGGGCATCGCGGGAGCGGGGGCCGACGGGCTCGGCTCGGACGGGGGCCAGGGGGGTACGGGGAGAGCGGTCGGCGGTGTGACCGGGTGCTGGAGTGCGGGAGCGGCCGGCGAGTTGGCGGGGGCGGTCAGTGTGGCTGGAGCGGTGTCGGGTGAGTTGGGGGGCGTATGGGCAGGTGCAGGCGTGTCGTGGGCTGTCGGCGCCGGTTCCGGATGCGGTGCCGAAGACGTGGTGGGGGCAATGGCCGCTTTGGCAGGGGTAGTTGTCGGCGCGGGTGCGAGGTCTTTGGCGGCCTCGACTTCGGCTGCTGTGGTCGGGAGGGGGTTTTGGACTGCTTGCTGGCCCTCAGGGGGTGTTGCGGCGGAGTCTGGGGCTGCCGTTGCAGTCGAAGCCACGGTGTCGGGTGCGGGCTCGGCTTGAAGTGCGGGCGGCATGGGAGTGCCGTCCGCGGCTGCGGCGAGCAGGACGGCGACGGGGGTCTTGTGGCGGCGCAGTACCTGGGGGTGGCCCTCGGCGCTGTACTGGATCAGGTCTCCGAGCTTTTTGCGGGCGTCCGCGAAGCTGTGGGTCGGGGCTTGGGTGAGGTTCCAGCCCAGCTTGGCTGCGTGGGCGGGGGTGGTAAGCAGTGCGTGGTGCGGGCCGCGCGTCAGGGGCGTGGGTTGCCCTTGGATAGCTGCGTCGATCAACTGTTTGAGTGCGTTGCGGGCCCCGTGCAGCGTCGCCGGGCGGGTGCGCGCCATGGCGTGTGGTGTTTCCGCGTCAGGGGCGGTGGAGGTTGTTCCCGGGTCCTCCACCATGCCTTCAACTGGCTCGGGAGTGTTCTCGCCGTGTCGGCGGTCGGCGTCTTCGGGGTAGCTCAGGGGCCAGTGGCCCGCCCAGCGCGGAGCGGGGTCGGACGGTTCCGTCGAGGCTGCGGGCGGAGCAGCGGGGGCGGAGTTGTCCGGCATGGCAGCGCCGGAAGACGCCTCACCGGCAGTGCGGGATGAATGCGAGGAGGACATTCCGGGACTCCAAGAACAGACGCGGCAAGGGTTGCGAGGGGCAGGTCGGGCAGTCGGCTCGGGAGCGGCCGCCAGCGGATGCGGAACGACCGGACGCCAAAAAATGTAACGCTGCTGCCCAGTCTAGCTGACGGTACATAATATTCAGTGGAATTATGTACCGCCGGGGTGGGAGTCGTGGGTGATCACGGAACTGGTCCTGCTCAGGAGGATGGGAGGTGGCGATGGGCGGAAACGGTAAGCCGGCTGTCAGACGTGATCGGCGACCTGTCCTGTGGGGTGGCGCGCTCTACCAAAGCCTTCAGCTGGGTTCGAAGGCGGCCTGCTCAGCGGCCCGCGCTTGTCTCTGTGCCTCGTCCTCCGGCTCGTCGCAGTCCTCGTACAGCCAGTCGTCCGAGGTCTGCTGCTGGAACGCCCTCTCGCGCATCCGCTCCTCGTAGTCCTCGTACGTCTCGTCCGGATGGATCTGTCCGGTGCGTCGTTTGATCTCCTCGTCGCGCTCGCGGCGTTCGAGGTACTCCTGCACGGCCGGGTCGGCGTCCGCGCACGCGTACCCTCTGCCTCGCCGGGTCGGCTCGGGCGGTCGCCGGCGGTCCTCGACGCGATCGAGGACCGCGTGCCACTGGGCGGCGTCCACGACGCTCACGTCGAAGGCTTTCAGGAGCGCGGACAGCTGCTCTCGGCTGGGCAGGACCTTCCCGTTGAGGATCAGGTGGGCTGTCGAACGCGATACACGGTGCCCGTCGGCTTTGGTCGCCTTTTCGATGGCACTGTAAGAGGGCCGGCCGGCCCTCAGGCGCAGTCGCGTCAGTTCCTGGCCCAGGGAGGCGGGGGTGCGGACTTGCCGGGTCCGTCGGCCGCGGCCGGCCAGGTGCGGGCGGGGCCTTCTCGATCGCGGCTGCCTTCCACAGGCTGTTAGGCGTCATTGGAAATGCCTACAAGTGCGGCAGTTTGGGCAGTTTGGTGCCGACAAGATCGGTAAGCATGCCTGCCGACGTATAGGTGCAGATTTGGGGCGGCACCTTGCCGACGACGGGCATGCGAAAGGCCCTCCCGGTATCTCTTGGCCGAGCGCCGGGAGGGCCGTGTAGCGCGCGGAGGCGCTGTGCTCACGGTAGAGGCCGACCCGGCGCGGGTCGAAATGCGTTTGGCTGCGGGCGAGTTGGTCTGTCCGGCGTGTGAGGGGCTGTTGACCCGGTGGGGCTGGGCACGTTCGCGTGTACTGCGGGACGCGGCGGGCGGTCTGGTGGTGGTGCGTCCGCGACGGACCAGATGTGTCAGCTGTGGCGTCTCGCATGTGCTCCTTCCGGTGTTCGCGCTGGTCAGGCGGGCGGATATGGCAGAGGTGATCGGGGCGGCCCTGGCGGCGAAAGCGGCCGGGGCCGGGGTCCGGGTGATCGCTGAACGGCTGGGCCGGCCGGTGGAGACGGTGCGCGGGTGGCTGCGCCGGTTTGCTGCCCGGGCCGAGGTGGTGCGGCGGTATTTCACGGTGTTGCTCGTGGACGCCGGGGTTGACCCGGCACCGCCCGGGACGGGGCGGACCCTCTTCGCGGACGCGGTCGCCGCGGTGGTTGGAGCCTGGTGGTCGATGACGTCGCGGTGGCCGGGCGTCAGCACGGTGTCGCCCTGGCTGACGGCCTGCGCGGTGACCGGCGGCATACTGCTGGCCCCCGCCTGGCCAGCGGAAACGATCAACACGAGCCGCCCCTGACGCCACGCCGGTCAGTCCTGTCAACCTCTGCGCGTGCGTCTGTCGACGCCATGATCGAGAGGCTGGTGGGCGGGTGGCAGGACAGGAAGACCAGACGCGACTGGAACGGGCCCAGGCAATCGGGCTGTTCCGATACATGCTGATCCGGGAGGCGGCGGACCCGACCTTGTCGCGCCGTCAGCGCGGCGCGCTGGTGCGGGATCTGGCAGCAGTCACCCATGTCGATCCGGATGGCCGGACCGTGCGGATCACCCGGTGGACGCTGGACCGCTGGATCACGGACTGGCGCCGGGGCGGCTTCGATGCCCTGGTGCCCTCACCCCGCCAGTCCCGGCCTCGCACCCCACCGGAGGTGATGGAGCTGGCCGCCTCGCTGAAGAAGGAGAACCCGACGCGGTCGGCCGCACAGATCCGCCGGATCATGGCCGCCCAGCTGGGCTGGGCGCCGGACGAACGCACCATCCAGCGGATGATTGTCCGCGAGGGCCTGAACGCACTCCAGGCTCCGGCCTCGCCCGCGGTCTTCGGCCGGTTCGAAGCCGACGGTCCCAACGAACTCTGGACCGGGGACGCCCTGCACGGGCCGATCGTCGAGGGCCGGAAAACGTATCTGTTCGCGTTCATCGACGACCACTCGCGGGCCGTGGTTGGCCACCGGTGGGGCTTCTCGGAGGACACGGTCCGGCTGGCCGCCGCCCTGCGGCCAGCCCTCGCCTCCCGTGGTGTCCCGCGCCTGGTCTACGTCGACAACGGCAGCGCGTTCGTGGACTCGTGGCTGCTGCGAGCCTGCGCGAAACTCGGCATCAAGCTGGTCCATTCCACTCCCGGCAGACCGCAGGGCAGGGGCAAGATCGAGCGGTTCTTCCGCACGGTGAACAGTGAGTTCGTTGTCGAGATCGCTTCCGGTGACGGACGGCCCGGACGGCAGATCACCAGCCTGCTGGAGATGAACCGGCTGTTCACCGCCTGGGTCGAGAATGTCTACCACCGCCGCGTGCACACCGAGACCGGAGCCGCCCCGCTCGGCCGGTGGATGACCGGCGGCCCCTTCCCTGTCCCCGCACCGGCCGACCTGGCCGAAGCCTTCCGCTGGTCCGAATACCGCACCGTGTCCCAGACCGCGCTGGTCTCCCTGCACGGCAACCGCTACCAGGTCGACCCGCTCCTGTCCGGCCAGCGCGTCGAGCTGGTCTTCGACCCCTTCGACCTGTCCTTCCTCCGGGTCCGGGCGAACGGTCAGGACGCCGGGACCGCGCTGCCCCACCAGATCAGCCACCACTCCCATCCGAAAGCACGTCCGGAAACCCCGGCCGAGCTGCCCCGCCCGACCACGGGAATCGACTACCTCGGTCTCATCGACGCCGCCCACACCCGCACGCTCGCCGACAAGGTCAACTACGCGGCCTTCGCCACCGAACCCGACCCGGAATCCCGGCCCGAGCAGTGACTGAACCAGGCCACCGATCCTCTGAGCAGGAGAAACAGCGTGATTGAGAAGCTCCAGGCCCACTACGGGTTCAACCGCATGCCCTTCGGCCGCGACCTCGCCCCCGGCATGCTCCACCGCCACGCATCCCACAACGAAGCCGTCGCCCGCATCGGCTGGTGCATCGCCGAACGCTCAATCGGCGTGGTCACCGGCGAGGTCGGCGCGGGCAAAACCGTCTCCGTCCGCACCGTCCTGCACAGCCTCGACCCGTCAAAACACACCGTGATCTACCTGCCCAACCCGATGGTCGGCGTCCGCGGCATCCACGAAGCGATCGTCTCCGCGTTCGGCCAGCAGCCCGCCCATCTCGGATCCCGGCTCACCGCACAGACCGGCCACGCGCTCACCGCCGAACGCGAGGAACGCGGACGCACCCCGGTCCTGGTCCTGGACGAAGCCCACCTGCTCAACTACGAACAACTCGAAGCCGTCCGCATGCTCACCAACACCGCGATGGACCAGGACTCGCCCCTGTCCTGCCTGCTCGTGGGCCAGCCCACCCTCCGCCGCACGATGAAACTCGCCGTCCTCGCGGCCCTCGAACAGCGCACCGCACTGCGTTACACCATGCCAGGCATGACCTCGACCGAGACCGTCAGCTACATCAAGCACCACCTCGGACTCGCCGGCCGGGCCGACCAGCTGTTCACCGAGGACGCCATCACCCTCATCCACACCACCGCCCGCGGTTTCCCCCGCGCGGTCAACAACCTCTGCCTGCAATCCCTCGTCGCCACATTCGCCGGCGGCAAGTCCATCGTCGACGAGAAAGCCGCCCAGTCCGCCGTCACCGAAATCCTCGACTGAACCAACCGACACCTTGCCGACCAAACCGGCACCTCCCCGACAACCGCCCCGCTGGGACCACCCCAGCGGGGCGTCCACATGCTCACTCATCGGCATCTTCAATGCCGCAACCGTCGGCATCTTCAGCGTCGCCCAACACACAGGCTCAGGGCTGTCGCTTCTCGCCTCTGCGTGGAGTGGCTGCCGGGGTCGCCGGCAGCGCGGGCGTAGGCGAGGACGGTCTCGAGCGGGGGCAGGTGGGTGCCGCGGGCGGCCTGGCTGAGGGTGGAGGCTCCGCGGTACCCGGGCGCGTTCGGTGGGCCGGTGCGCTCGGACAGGGTGGCGTAGGTGGTACGGGTGTCGTCCTTGAGCTGGCGCAGGTAGGCGGCCAGGGTCCGCAGCCGGGGGCTGGTGGCGGCGGCGACAGGTTTGGTGGGGCGGCCCATCACCGGCTGCGGCGGCGGGAGGGCTCGGCGACGTTGCTGGAGCGGCGGCCGGTGATCAGGTCGGTCACTGCGGCGGCCACCACGACCAGCGCGGCAGGGACGGGCCGGTTGCCGGCGGCCAGTCCGGCCGATGCCAGGACGACCACGACGATGACCACGACCTCGGGGATGCCCAGCCGACTGGGCTGGGTGCGGGCAGGGAGGTGGCTGGCGCAGAACGCCGGCGGCTCGGGGCTGGCGGCGGGCAGGGGAAGGGCGGACATGAGCAGCTCCAGGAAGGTAGGGGTGAGGCACCCAACCCGGGTGATTCGGGAAGGGATTGGTGCGAGGCGTATCCCGCCGTCGATGCCTCAAGGTTCCCTCGCCGACGCTCTCAAGGCCAGCCTGATCGGCGCCCGTTCAGGCTGACGTGTTCACCGTCGTGAAACGCAGGTACGTCGTTCGTCCCTGCTCAGACCACCTGGAAAATCGGGTTGACCCGAAACCGTCCAGGGCCTGCATCGTCCCCTGGTACAGCTGGCCGAGAGGCTTGTGAAGCGAAACTCCCGACTCCGGACACGAGGTCGGGTGGGCGACAAGGACCTCTGGTTCCCGCTCTTCGACCGGCGGCAGTCGGCCGAGGTGGGTGACGGAGAGCGGAGTACATATCCGCTTTCGGGGTGCACAGAGTGTGTGGCTGCGACAATGAAGTACCGCAGGGGGCGGTTGGGGCGACTTCGCTGTAGGTGAGGGTGCAGGCCTCTTTGTGTGAAGGGGGAACATGGGGGCGTGGTTTGAGCGCATGGCGGCTGTCCCTGGCCTTGCCTTTGCCGGGAGCCCGGGTGTCATGCGGGAGGCGCTGCCGGGCGCAGGGGTTCGTCCGGACGAGTCGTACGGCTCGCCGATGTGGCCGACCGCCGAGGGGAGTACGTCTGCGACACCGGCCAGCCGGCATGTGCCGTTCGACGCGCGCGGCGCTGAGCTGATCGCCCGTGTCTGGGAGGCGCTGGAGCTTCCGGGCTCGGCCAGGGACTACCACTTTGTTCTGCAGAGCGCGGTCGATCGGCTGTGGAGTACACGTCGTGCGGAGCCTGGGGCCCTCGCCGCGCTTGAGGTGTTCGCCCTGCTGGACTTGGAGTTGATGGAAGCAACCCCGCACGCGGTGTCCTTCGACACCACTGATGCACCGGCGGCGTTTGTGCGGGTGTCCTCGGTGCCACGGTTGATCGGCCTGCTGGAGCGCGAGGGCGCCTTCACGGAAGCACTTGAGCTGGCGCGGCGGTTGGCCCGTTTCGGGCAGGGCGAGGATGTGGCGGCCCGGCTGTCGGAGAAAGCCCAGGCGCTGGTTGCCGAGGCTGCGGCACAGGGTGGATCGTCATGAGTGCGGGTTTGGAGCGACTGATCCCGGCTGCCTCCTACTTGGAGGAGGCGTTCTTGCGGTGGGTGCTCACGCCGGCCGTCGATGCGTCGATCGTTGCGCGGGTGCACAGTCAGCACCCGGTCACCGTCAACGAGCGCACTTACCGGCTGGACTACCTGATCGCGGGTGAGACACTGCAGTTGGCCGTCGAGCTCGACGGGTTCGCCTTCCACAGTGACCGGGCCGCGTTCACCTACGACCGGCTGCGACAGAACGATCTGGCCGCGACCGGCCTGACCGTTCTGCGGTTCTCCTACGACGCGGTGCGTACGGACACGGCGCGCTGCGTGGCCCAGTTGCAGGCGATGCTGAGGCAGGATCCGCTCCTGGCGGCGCTGGTGACTACCGTGCCGCGTATCGAGATCCCGGACATGGCTGGCGATCCGATGCGGGCGGCCGATCCGCCTGGCGGTGCCGAACTGCCCTCAGGCGGGGCGTACTTCGCCGGTGTACAGGCCAGGGTGGACCGGGCGCCGTTGCGGGCGTGCCAGGACGAGGCATTGGCCGCGTTGGCGAACTACTACGCCTCCGGCGGCCGGCATGCGGCTGCGGTGATGGCGGTGGGGTCGGGCAAGACGGCCCTGGGGGTGGCGGCCGCGTTGTCGTTCAGCCGACGGCGGGCGCTGGTGGTGACCCCGGGCTCGGTCATCCGCGGCACCTTCGCCAAGGCCCTCGATCCGGGGATGCCGGGCAACGTCCTGTACGGGCTGGCGGGCGGGCCACTGCTGCCCGGTGCCCGTCCGCCGACCACGCTCGTCCTGGACGCGGACGACGGGCAGATCAGCCAGGTCAGCCGTGAGCGGCTTCTGGACGCGGACATCCTGGTCACCAACTTCCATGCGCTGGGCACGGGCGACAGTGACGGGGACCTGCTGGCCAAGCTGGAGACGGAGGACATCGACTTCATCGTCGTCGACGAGGCGCACATCGCGGCCAGCGCCTCCTACCAGCGGCTGTTCGCCCACTTCCAGGGTGCGCGCACCCTGCTGATGTCGGCGTGCTTCCAGCGTTTGGACGGCAAGCCAATCGACGCCGATGTCGTCTACCGCTACCGGCTGGTGGACTCCGTCGCGGACGGGTCGGCGAAGAACCTGCGGGTGCACCGGTTCGCTCCCGAGGTGGCGTCGACGGTGTATGAGGCGGTGTGGCCGGACGGGCGGCGCGAGCAGATCGTGGGCCGTGATGCTTTGCTGGCCACGCTGGGCGACGAGCGGAAGATGGCACGCATCACCGCACAGTCCGAGGCGCCGATCCGCCAGGTGATGGCCGTGACGCGGGCGTGTCTGGATGCGCAGGCCAAGCTGCTGGCGCCCGTCAAGCCGAGGGTGCTGTTCGCGGCGATGGGCCAGGCGCATGCTGAACAGATCGCGCGGATCGCCGAGGAGTACGGGATCCCCAGTGCCACGCTGCACCACAGCATGCCCGCCTCCGCGATCGCCTCCACCCGGCGGCGCTTCGAGTCCGACGCCGGGGATCTGCAGGGCATCGTGCAGTTGCGGATGCTCGGCCAGGGCTACGACTTCCCGCCCATCACCGTGGTCGTGCCGCTGCGCCCCTATGGCAGCTTCGGCGAGTTCTACCAGTTCGTCGGCCGCGGTGTCCGCGTCATGCGCCAGACCGCGGTGGCTGCCGACCAGCAGTACATGGACGTGGTCTGCCATGCCGAACTCGGCCTGGAGGAGCATCTGGAGGCCATGTGCGCGGACAACGACATGGACCCCGCTGTGCTCCTGGATGTCCCGCTGATCGACGCCACCGCCATGGAAGGGGATCTCCCCGGCCCCGGCGGCGCCGCGGGGGGGGGGCCGGTGGGGGCCTGGGCGGGGTGGACGCGTTCGTGCTGTACGAGCGCGGACGCGTCGAGCAGCGCGTGGTGCACGAGCTGGACCGGGTGGAGGCCCGAAGAACGGAGCGGGAGATGCAGCTGATGGCCCAGCGCTACGCCGTCTATGCGCAGAACACCGCGGCGCCGGTGCCGTTTGAACAGTTCGTAGAAACCATGCGGAGGCTGACCGGTGGCCAGTGACCCGACACGCTGGTGGCAGCCTGCTCGGGACTGCAGTCCCGAGCAGGCGCTCGCCCTGGAGCGGGCGGCCGGGCAGCAGCAACGGTTCGCCGACATCGACGCCCTGGCGGCCAGACTGCTGGCCGCAGGGCTCGCCGGACGGCCGGTGGCCACCGTCGTCCCCGGCCGAGGACGCCACACGCCGGACACCGCCAAGGTGACGGCCCTCACCCGGGAAGAGGAAGTCTTCTGCGCCAACGCCTTCGGGGTCCAGGAGCAGCAGCGGCTCGGCGCGTGGTACCTGCCCCAGAAACTCTCGGTGAAGGCAGGGGCAGTCAATCTGCCGTATCTGCTGCGGGAACGCCCTGGCCACGCTCTGACGCTGGCCGCCGATGACACCGCCCGCCTCACCGCTGTGGAGGACTGGGACACGGTATTGCTGTGGGCGCTGCTGGTGCCGCTGTTCGAGACACTGCTTCAGCCCATCCGGCTGCGGGCGGCAGGAGAGATCTTCCCTCGCACAGAACAGCAGCGGTTCTGGACACTCATCGAGGAGCGTTACCGGCTGCTGGGCATCGACGAGAGCGCGCTGGAAGCCTTCCGCTTCGGCGGCGGCTGGCACCAGCTGGACCGTGCGGGACAGCAGCAGGCCCGCCTTCGTTTGCTGGACACCCTTGCCGCCGCCGACCTCGTGCAGCTTGCCGCACGTCACCGGATCCAGCGGTTGCAAGGGCTGATGGCTGGTTTCGCCAAGAAGGCCAGGACGGGAACAGCCCTGGCGCGCCGGGTGCTCACCAAGGAGCTGCAGCCGGTCGTCTCCGCGTACTTCGGGGGTGACTGGCTGGCTGTGCTGGATTACCTTCAGGCTCCCCCGCACCCGGATGAGGAGATCATCACCGCTCTGCCCGAGCCACGTCTGTACGTCGGCATGGCCACGCAGACGGCCGGTATGGCGGCCGAGGCGGGCATCGCGGAGGACGAGGTCCATGCGATGCTCGCGGCCTTCCTCGGCGGCGGCAGTTCTCTGTCTCCGGTGGAGGAGCGGGCTGCGGCCCTGCGAGGCTGGTGGGCGGACTTCGACCAGGCGCATGCCGGCCAGTCACGGGGAATGCCGTCGTTGTGGGGGCTGGTCGATCAGGATCTGATGAGTCTGAACCGGACCGAGCAGGGGTACACCCCTCAGTTGTACCGGCAGCGTCTGCCCGCCGATGTCCTGGAACGGGTGGGGCGGCTGTGGGAGACGGTGACGCTTGCGCGGTATCCCGGCAGCATCGTCAGCAACCCGCGCCCGCACCAGACCATGGCCGAAGCCCTCGGTCCCGCGGCCGAGTTCTGGCACGGCGTGGGCCTGACCGCCTGGTTCGTGTGCGAAGGCCCCTACTCCCGCACCACCTTGGACCGCGTCGACCGCTACTACAGCAGGCCGCTGGCCGCCCTGCGCGCGGCCGGATGCCCGGTCGACACCGCCTTCTTCCGCGAACTGCAAGCCGCCGAACAACTCCTCGGGCCGGAGGAGGAGATCACGGACAGCGAGGACAGTACGGTCGAGACCCCGTACGGGCAGATGACGTTCACCTCCAGCATGAGTCACGGCGCCCGTCGGGACGGCTTCGAGCGGGTACGGGACGTCATCACACGACACCGGCGGGCCTGGGCCGAGCAGTATCTCGGTGCCTTCGTGGAGGGCCGCTGGCGCTCCGAGTTGGAGGAGGTCGCCCACCAGCATCACCGCTTCGTCGCCGCCAAGGGGCGTCCCCCCACGCTGCCCCAGTTCGCCCGGTTCGCGATCACAGCAGCCAACCACTGGACGGGCGGCGACCTGGGGGCGCTGTACACGGCCATCGGCGAGCCGACGCCATCCCAACAGGAGCGGCCTACCCGCCTACTGACTGAGGACGGCTACGACTTCGCCCGCCGGGTGTACCAGGAGCTGGGCGGCAAGCCCGTCGACCACGACACCTGGGTGAACAACCCGGAAGAAACCCAACGGCAGTGGCAGCTCAGCCGCCTGGCCACCGAAAGCCTGCGCCACCTCCAACTACAGGAAGCACTCGGGCGGCCGCCGACCGCCAAGGAGTTCGGCGCCCAGCGGCTGACCTGGCCGTGGCCTGGCAAGGAAACCGAAGGCTGGCCCATCCTCCAGCATGTCATCGCGGCTCTTACTGGTACCAGCCTGCCCCCGATCGCACCCCCCTCCCCCGCCGTCCCGGCCAGCAACGGGGAAAACGCTGCTGGGCAGTGGCTGGCCAAGGGGGCTAACACGGCCGTGGCCACGGAACCGACGACGGTCCGCATCACCTGCACCGGCGCGCCCGTCGATGTCTCCGCTGTACTCCTCACCCGCAACGGCAAGGTACGCGACGACCACGACCTCGTCTTCTACAACCACCCCAGTCACGACGGGGTCAGCGTCGGAGGAGACACCGTCACCGCCGATCTGAACCTCATCCCCGACGACATCACCTCCATCGCCGTCATCGTCAGCATCGACATCGAGGCCCAGCCCGCCGCAGTCTTCGACCAGCACACCCAGTGGCACGCAGACATCACCCAGTCTTCCAGCGCCCAACTGGCTTTCGCTCCGGGGCCGTTCTCATCAGGCGAGACCGTCACCGTCGCGGTGGAGCTCTACCGCCACACAACCGGATGGAAGGCCCGCGCTGTCGGGCAGGGCTACAACACCGGCCTCGCGGGCCTGGCCACCGACTACGGCATCAACGTCGACGCCTGACATCCCCTGTCTGGTACGCGAAACCGTCGACGACCAGGTGAGTGCGGCCGCCGTCGCCGTCGATCTCGCGTGCGAGAGCCGCTGCTGGTGCCCAACCTGCAAGGTGTTCCCGGAGCAGCTGGATCTTGCACACATGATCTCCCCTTGGGTTTCCGTTCCGTCCCGGTACGTCGGGGAGGTTAGGGTGACCGTGAAGCGCACCACGGGGGGGGTGCCAAGTGAGCAGGGCACGCTGGAGGTGAGCATGGGGCTACGCCCGACACACCTTGGCTACGCTTACCAGGACCTGCTCACCGCGCTGCGACTGGTGGACCTGGCGGTGGGACGTGCGAATTCCCTGCTGGTCGACACGAAGATGTTCACCGGGGACCGATTTGATGACATCACGTGCGAGTGGGGCACCGGCAGCCGCGAGCGGCTGCAGATCAAGCACACGGATCATGACCGCGCGTTGTCGCTGGAGAGTTTCACGAAGGACAAGCGAGGCCTACGCCTGGATCTGCTCTTCTCCTCCATGGACCACGACTTCACCTCGGATCCGGGTGCCTCGCATCGCCTCGTGGTGCGCGACATGGAGCCGGAGGATCCCGAGCTGACCCGGGTGCTGCGCCCGGTCCACGCGAGCACCGATCCCGGGCCTGCACTGCACGGCTTGAACAGCAAACGGTTCCGTTTCGACGCCGCTGCGCTGCGTGCACACGCTCCGTGGAAGGAGATGCTCGCCCAGGTCAGTGATGACCTGCTCAACCGCGCTTGCGCATCCCTGGTCGTCGACACGGATCTTCCGGCGTGTTCGCTCAACATTCGCGAGCCCGGGCCAGCCGAGGCGGCCTTGCTGCACCGCATCACCGAAGAACTCGGTGCCGGACGGCCGCCGAACCGGCACCGCACGCCCGAGGAGGTGGCGCTGGCCCTGATCGAGGCGGCCAAAGCGGCGCGCAGCCGGGCGGGGACCGTGATGGTCGAGGACCTGCTTCCTCGTCTGAGTCTGGAAGTCGACTTCGGAGCGGTCCGTGAGGGGCACCCCGTGGACCGTGCCACCGAGGTGAGACGTCCTACGGTGCTCACGGGCGTGGTCGCGGCCGTGAAGGACGCTGCTCAGCAGGGGGGTGTCGTGGTGGTCACCGGTGCTCCCGGCATCGGCAAGTCGTGGTTGTGCGAGCAGCTCGGGGATGCGCTGCGGGAATCCTGGCTGGCGGTGAGGCATCACTGCTGGCTCGGCGCTGCGGACATCGACCGTCAGCAGCGTGTGCTGACTGAGGTCGTGATCGGCAGCCTGCTGAAGCAGCTGGGTACGGCCGTTCCGGAGGCGCTGGCGCAGGTCAGGCCGCGCTACGCGGCCACGCCGGAGACGCTCACGGCCGCGGTCACTGCCGCGCGCGGCCTGGCACCGGACCGGCCGATCGCGCTGATCGTGGACGGTATCGACCATGTCAGCCGGGTTCTTGGATCCACCACCGGCAGCGCCTTTCGTCCGCGGGTGGACCCGGCGGCCTCTCTGGTCGCGGACCTCTCCGCCCTGGAACTGCCGCCCGGTGTCGTGCTCGTCCTGGCCAGCCAGCCCGGCCCTCACCTCGAGGCCGTCGACGCCGGTGCCTCCCGTCTCACCGTTGCCCCGCTCAACCGCGCCGAACTGCATGCTCTGGCGGACCGCCTGGGCGTGTTGACGGCCCTGGAGTCCTCCTCTGCCGGTGAGGGGCTCGATCCCGCTGCGCGGGCGGAGGCCGCGGTCGCACTGATCGAGGAGCGCTCTCGAGGCAACGCCCTGTACGCCACGTATTTGTGCCGGCAGGCCGTTGGTCCTGCCCCGGGCCTGGGAGCGGCGCCGGCGCCGGATGGTGCTGGCGATCCTCTGGAGAGGTTGGGGACGGTGCCGTCGTCGGCGCACGACCTCGACGACTACTACGCCTATCTGCTGGCCGGTCTGACCCCCGGGCAGCGTTCTGCTGTCAGCATGCTCGCGGTATGCGACTTCGCTGTGAGTGCGTCGGAGCTCGAGGAGATTTTCCCGCTGCCCGGAATGCAACTCGGTGCCGCGCTGAACAGCGTGGCACCGATCGTCGCGCAGCAGCCGGGCATCGGCGGACTGAAGATCCATCATGAGAGCTTCAGCCGCTTCGTCCGCCGGGTCGACGGCGACGACAGGTGGGTCGATCAGGTCCGGTCCCAGGCCGCCGACTGGTTGTCCCAGCGGGGCTTCTTCACCGATCCCCGCGCGTTCCGGCACCTGCCCGAACTGCTGGCCGCTCTGGGGCGCGATGACGAACTCGCTCTGCTGATCGAACCCGATTTCCTCTCCCGCGCGATTGCCGGGCTGCAGCCTCCTCAGGCCATCGTCCACACTCTGACCGTTGCCGCGCGGCGTGCGGCGGTCCGTAACGACTGGCCCACACTGGTGCGCTGCGTCGAACTGAGCCGGGCGCGGGCGACGTATGAGGACGAAGGCCTGCCGGGTTCCCTGGTGCCGTATGCGGATGTGCTGGTGGCGCTGGTGGGAGCCGACCGCGTGGCGGCAAGCCTGATGTACGAGGGTGTGACCACGATGGCGGCGCGGTGGGGCCTGCAGCTGTGTGCGGCGGTCGACCGGGCCGGCTGTGCCGCCCCGTGGGAGGCGTACCTGACGGCCTGGGACGAGGCACGCAAGGAGCGTGTCCACTACGGTTCCGAGAGCGATGAGTCGGTGTTCCTGGCGGAGTTGCGCGGACGGATCCGGTTGCCGGCCCGGGCTGCGGACAATGTCGAGCTCGGGCAGGTCCCGCGTACGCTCGCGCAGCGGGTGGCCCGGTTCCTCGGCCAGGAGGCTCTGACGTCGCCTGAGGATGCGCTGGGTGTGCTGTTGGACTGTCTGGGTCCAGACCCGTTGCTCGAGAGCGTGGAGCTCATCGAGCAACCCGACCGGCGCGCGGCCCTTTTGCTGCACCTGGCGGACGCCCATGGCACGGCGGGCGGCGCGCTACCGTCTGCCCGCGCGCTGGCCACCGCGGCCTGGGCCAGCGGGCCGTGCGACCCGCGGCGCCTGCTCCGCCATGGCGTGGCAGTGTCGGACCTTGCCGAGGAGATCTTTTCCGGGGACATCGCCGCGGTTCTCGCGGAAGCAACACAGGATGTACTGACCTACCGTGCCAGCGGCCTGTCCGGCCCGGTGAACAGGTGGCTGACACTGCTGGCCGTGGCCCATGCTGCCGATCCGCAGGCGTCCGCCCGACTGCTCCCCCTCCTGGACGGCGATGGCTTCTACCGTGCCTGGCTGCGCTTCACCCTGGCCACGGTAGGCCTGCACCGCGACGTCGAGGCGGGCATCCTCACAGCCGAAACCGCGTCCGTGACCGTGCGTGTGGCGCTCGAACAACTGGCCCAGCATGCACACGCGTTCACGGGCAGCCCCCGGGCTTGCGATCTTGCGGACATCCACCGGCAGGTGCGGCAGGTGTTGCACGACGCCGTCGCCCTGCTGCGTGGCGATGATGTCGCTGTGGGCATCGCCTTCCTGCAAGCCGTCAGCGAGGGCACCACCACCTCTCTCATGGGCATGGCCGGAACCGGCCCGCTGATCACCACGGAGCTGGTGTCCCTGCTCGTCGGGAGCGTCGGCCAGGCAGGGGCCGATGTCGTGCACGAGCTCATGCGCACGTTGCGCGGAGCGCAAGCCGAGCGTCGTGCGCTGTATGCGGAGGACGCCGACTTCGAGCTTGAGATGGCCCGCGTGAGTCTCGCCTGCGGCGACCTGCACGAGGCGAAGCGGTGCTGGGAGCGTGCCGCCCGCTACGTGGGGGCCTATGGCGGTCACAAGGACATCACCATCGAGGAGTTGCTGGATCCGCTGCCTCAGCTCCTGCAGGCCGATCCCGTCCAGGCGCAGGTGCGTCTGGCGCGTACGCAGCCTCTTGTCTATCTCGTCGCGGACTGCACCGACGGGCGGGGCACGGCGGGAACGCCGCAGGAGTGGTGGCGTTCCCTTGCGCGCCTGGATCCGCGGGGTGCCGCGCAGTTGGGCGCCCAGGTGCTGCTGGCTGAGCCCGGGCTGCCCGATGGCCGGGTGGGCGCGGCCCACCGGCAGATGCTGGCCACGCAGGCTGACACGGCCGACCCCGTCGTCCTGGCCGCGCTCCGCATCGCCGCTGGCCCCGATGGCCGCAGCATCCAGCAGGACGTTGCTCTGCTCACCAGGCTCGCTGACCTGCCCGGCGACGACGCGGCCCGCGCATCGCGTCTCCTGCCGGTGCTGGCCAATGCGATCACCTCCACCTACGACGACCAGACACTGATCGCCGCATCGCAGGCTGCCGGGGACGAGCCCACTTCTGCGCTGCGCACAGCAGCACAGCGTTGTGGCGGTGAGGGCGGCTTGCCTCGGGCGCCCCGCCCCGTGCCCGACAACACCTCACGTGACTGGTTCGGCCCCGAGAAGCGCCCCACCACAGACGCGTATCTGCACGCCCAGCAGCGCCCGACGCTGCCCGTAGGTGCTGCTGGCGCGCTTGCTGCGGTCCGTGACCGCAGCAGCAAGGCATACGATGCCCCCTCGGGCCCGCGGTGGTCGAGGGACGCCCTGGCCAATGCGGTCGGGTGGCGGCTCTTGGAGGTCATCGACGGTCAGGGAGCAGACGCAGCCGCCCAGTTCCTGCACCGGATCGCCGACGAGATGAACGCCTCCAATCCTCTTGAGCTGCTGGCCGACCTCGCCTTGGGGCTCCGCTTGCGCCAGGACAGCGATCCTGGTGTCTACGGCCCACTCGCCGCCACGGCGGGCATGCTCGCCTACACCAAGATGCGAGGCGGCGGCGGATGGCGTTCCTTCGGCGGCAATGACCGGCTGGATCTGTGGCAGCAGGCGCACTCCGCGGACCCGGCCACCGCAGCCCGCAACCTCGCAGACCAGGTGGCCCACGCCGTCGCCGAGGCGTCCTACAGCCGCACTATCGGTGTCAGCCTGGCCCTGGTCTCGGCGTTCGCTGTTCAGCCCCCGCTCGCTTCACCCCCGGCTGTCAGCGCTTTCGCCTGCTGGGATGCGGCGTATGGCGTCATCGCCCACCGTCTGCCGGGCCGTGCCCGTCTCAGTCAGGGTGCGTACCACCCGGTGCCGGAACAGGCGACCCAGCACGACATCGACACCGCACTGTGCGAACTTGCGTTGGCCACGATTGCCCTGCCTGAACGCGGCGATAAGCGCCGCGCCCTGATCACAGCGACGGTTCTGCTGGCCAGCCGTTCCGGCCAGGCGCAGGCAGCTCTGGCGCGCGTCCTCTCCTTCGACCTCGGAGCTGGCCCCCTGACCTGGCTCCTGACCGTCCTACAAGGACACCTGCCCGACGGGCCTCTGGATGCCGCCCTTCTCGCACAGCTCGTCACGCTGTGCGGCAGTGACGTGCTGTCCGTCCGTGCGGATGCGTCCGCCATCCTGGCCCGCGCTGGCCACCAGGCGCCCGCCCCCGCGGCAACGGCAGCCCATCCGACACTCGCACGCGCCATCGCCGCCGCCCTCTCCCCCAGCGAGGACAGCGCATGAACAACCCTCGGGAGTTCGCAACCCACCTCGTCGACCACTACCTGGGCGACCGCCTAAACGCCGCCGGCAGTCCGGCCGGGCTCCGCGAGACCGTCATCGATCTCGTGATCGATGCTCTTCCCGACGTCGAGACGCTCATGAGCATGCAGCTGGACCTTCTGACCAATGGACGCCGCAGCCAGCTTCCCGACGCCTATCTCGCCGACCAGGCCGCCGCCGAAGACGCCCTGCAACGCGCTGCCGCCGGCCTGCGTGCCGCGCTTGCCCAAGTGGGACATCTCGGCAACGCCCAGAACTTCGAACGCGGCGCGGCCGCGCGACTGCGCGATGACCCCCGCGCGGCTCTGCGTGCCGAACTCGCCCGCATTCCCCGCCCTCTGACTCGTCCCAAGGCCCTGGCGTGGTCGCTTGATCCAGCACCGTGGTTCAGTGAGAGCCATCAAGCGGACAAGCCCTGGCCGCCTTCCGGCTTCGCTTCGGTCGCGGGCCTGCGGTCCCTGCCGGGAAACGCCATGGCCTTTGCTCGCGTGGATGGAGGTCCGCACGAGGGCTGGGTGCAGATCGGCTTGTTCGAGCGGCAGCGCACTCCTGCACGCCGATACCCGGATCAGCCCGCCCGCCAACTGCAGATCGCCGTCGGCCTGGAGGCCCTCGACGACGACCCGCCGCCCGGCACACTACCCGCCTCCCAGGCCCCCTGGCAGCTGTGGACCAGCCCGTGGCGGCGCCTGGGACTCGGCCTTACAACCGAGTCAGCAGCCGAGCACATCAGTGCCGCAGACCAGGCATTGACGGCCCTCACTGACGCTGGAGCCTCTGGCCTGATCGATACGCCCCGCCCTCGCACCCTGAGCGGCCTCGGCCTGCCCCTCTACGTACTCGCACCCGCAGCCAGCGTCGTGGCCGCACTCGGCCTTGAACCCACAGAGGGAATCTGCGGGTTCAGCCTCAGCGACGCCACCGGTGAGGCACTGATTTGCCGCCAGTGGCACGGCCACCTCGTCCACGACGGAAACTACGAACCACTCCTGCCCGCGGTCGCGGGAGCTGATCTACTCATCCGGCCCGACCTGTTCGCCCGGCTGCACGACACGATCGGCGCCGCGCGCTGCCGAGCCGGCGTCAACGTCCACCACGAGTCAGTCGACGACACCTTCGACGACGAGGACTGAGGGCACCCCAGCGACGACGCTCCCATCAACCCGCCTTCATGTGGCAGGCGTGCGGCGACCTCCTCATCCGCGCCGGTGACGGGGCTGTGCCTGGGCGGAGATGGTGTGCTGGGTCAGGTGGGCGAGGACTGCGTGGTTGGCCTCCCAGCCGTCGGTGACCTTGGAGGCGGCTCCGGGGTGTGTGGGGTCGTTGGAGGGGTGGGCGTCGAGGAGTTCGGCGATGCCGGCGCGGGCCACGATGATGCAGGCGTGGCGGTGTCGTGAGGTGAGGACGCACAGGCGGCCGGCTTCCAGGTGGAAGGCGGAGGCGTCGCCGCGGCCGGAGAGGGGGTGCAGGACGATGGTGACGCGGAATTCGCAGCCTTGGAGTCGGTTGGCGGTGTCGACGGTGACGCTGTGGAGTGGGGGGTACTGGCGGGCCAGGAGCGCACGGATGTGGTGGGCCTGGCTGCGATGGGCGGTGCCGATGGCGATGTCCCCCGGCTGCAGGACGTGGCCTTCGGGGTTTTCCTCGCAGGTGGTGATGGCGCCCCGGGCCAGCAGCCGCTCGGCGATGTCGAGGACGGCCTGGAAGGCTTCGATGTCGTGCTGGCCGGTGATGCGGGCTGGTAGTTCGAACAGTGCCCATCCGGTTCGGGCGGCGTGTTCGATGACCTCGTCGGTAGGGGTACGCATGCCGCGGATGGAGAACGTGAGGGTGCGGTCGGCTTCACGGCTTCCGGCGTGGAAGGGCGTGAAGGGGTAGAAGGCGTCGCTGATCAGAGGGACGGCTGAGGGTGGCAGGCGCCAGGACACGGGCAGAAAGTGGACGGGCAGGTCGGGGTTGTTGGCGAGCAGGACGGCGACCGCGCTGTTCATGGGGTCATGGGGCAGGCCGTGGAAGCGGTCGGTTTCGACCGCGGAGAAGGGGTCGAGTTGGCCGGGATCTCCGACGAAGAGGGCCCGGTCAAAGAGGCCGGCGGTCCACAAAAGCATGTCGGAACGCATCTGGTAGGCCTCGTCGATGATCGCCCACGGCCATCGGCGGTCGGTGACCGTGGCCCATTTCATGGCGGTTCCCACGATGACGTCGGCCGTCTTCTCGAGGGCTTCGATGCGGGTGCCGATACGGATGCCGGGATGTGCCTGCAGATCGTGCGGGACTGAGTTTTCCGTTGCGGTGAGCCGGGCGGTGCGCAGATGCGGGTGGTGCCGGGCGAATCGCCGCACGAGTTGGTCGACCTGGCTGTTGGTCTGGGCGATGACGGGGCAGGGGGTGCTGGACTGCGCGAGGGCGTCGGCGGCTCGGGCGACCAGGGTGGATTTGCCGGCGCCGGGCGGGGAGTGCACGACGATTCCGCGGTGGGTGAGCGTGGGCAGCTGCTCCAGGATGGCGCGGGCGGCCGTGTCCATCTGCTGCTGCGGTGAGGGCTGGTGGGGAGGTGTCACTGTTCTTCCTCGCCGTCGCCCTCGCCCGTGTCCTCGTCGCTGTCGTCCGGATGGTCGGCAGGAGGCCCGCCATGGGTCCAGGGGGTCTGTTCTCGTGAGGGAAATTCCGGCATCCGGTAGGAATCCGGTGCGATGGTGAACACGAGGAAGGCACCGTCTTCGGGCAGGACGTCGTAGGTGGGACGGTCGGCGTGGCCCATGCCTGCGGTGATCTCGAGTTCGACGAGGGTGTCGCCGTCGGCGGGAGTGATCTCGCAGATCTTGTAGCCGGCCTTGCGGTAGGCGTGGCAGGCCAGGAGCCGGCCGGGTTCCATGCGCAGGGGGTCGGAGGTGGACACGGTGAACCGCGGCCGCCATTGTGGCCGTCCGGTGGGCCCGCGCAGGGTGTGCTTGGAGTCGATCGCGGTGACGGTGCCGCCGAAGGCTTCGCCGGTGGTGCGCAGTTCGGCTCGTGCGAAGGGGTCGTCGGCGGTGCGTTCGGCGGCGAAGGCGGCTGCTGCGTGTTCCATGTGGGCCAGGCGGACGGCGGCGGCGACGGCTTGGTCGCGGGCCGGCCGGGGGCGTCCGTCCTGGGCCAGGTGCAGGCATTCGTCGGTGAAGGCGGTGCGTTCGTGGTCCCAGCGGCGTGCGGTGCTCTTGGCTTCGGGGAGGGCCTGCAGGAGTGCGTAGGCCTGCCACATGAGGTCCCAGGTGGGCTGCAGGTAGGTGGCCAGCAGGCGGTCGAGTTCTTGCAGGGTGCGGGTCTGCTCCTGGGCCAGGGCTTGTCGCCGGGCGCGGGCGTAGGCGTCGAACAGGGGCGCCAGGTGGTCGTTGTCGAAGGCGGCGTCGGTGGCTGGTCCCGCCGGGCGGTGGGTGGCCGGGTCTTCTGCTGCCAGTGCGGCGTCGCGTCCGGAGGCAGTGTGGCGGGGTGGGTCGATCCAGGCCAGCAGGGTGGCCAGGTCCTCGTCCTCGAGGGGGCTTTGGCCGCTGATCCAGTGCATGGAGAGGAAGCTGGTCATGGGGATGAGGGCGGCTGAGCCGGCCAGGTCGGCGCGGTCGGTGAGATAGGTGAGCCAGTGGCCCAGGCGCTGGACGGCCCGGGAGCCGGGAGCCTGGTCGTCGGCGGTGCGGAACCGCAGGTCGGCTCCGAGGTCTTTCAGGTGCTGCACGGTCTGGGGGTTGGGGACGAGGATCTGGGGGGCGTCGGTGTAGCGGCGTCGGGCCGGCTTGCTGGAGGTGGCGGGCAGGTGTTCGCTGTGCCGCTGGCAGGCGTCGATGTGGGCGGTGACGGCGTCTGCCAGGGAAGCGAGCATGGGAGTGGTGCTGCCTGAGGGCGGGGTGAGCAGGAGTTGGGGGCGGCGGGGGTCGGTGCCCAGCATGACGGCCAGCAGTCGTGCGGCGGGTCCGGTCTGTTTCAGTGCCAGCAGCATCAGTGGCTGGTCGCTGAGGTGGAGGTGGCGCAGTTGGCTGGCGCGTTGGGCGTTGCCGGTGTGGGCGGCGCGCATGCGCAGGAGTGAGGTGAGGCGGATCATGCGGTGTCCGTCTGGAGGTCTGCGTGGATGCGCTGTGCGTGGCGCAGGGCCTGGGTGAGGTCTTTCTGGCTCCGTGAGGGGTGCAGGTGCCCGTCGGTGAGGGCCAGGGCCGTGGCGATGGTGTCGACTCCTGCGAGGTCGTCGCGGACTGCGGTGCCCAGGGCGGCGGTCTTGCCCTGGTTGCGGGCTTCGGTGCGGCAGTGGAAGGCCAGGTCGCAGTGGTGGCGGCAATCGGGGGTGTAGTTGGGCCGCACGGTGGCGAGCGCGGCAACGAGTTCACCGCGGGGCCGGGTCGGTTTCTGGTCGGGGCCGGGCGCCAGGTCGAAGGTGGTGTCGGGGGGAACTTTGCCCAGCAGTTCGGGCAGGCGCCGCAGTCTGCCGAGGTGGCGGCTCAGGTTCTTGATCTGCTTGTGGGCGCTGAAGGGCGTGGCGGTGGGGTGGCGGGTGAAGTTGCGCGGGTTGACCAGGACCACGGTGTCGGAGACGCGCTCTGATGGGAGACCGTCCTCGGCGAGGAGTTCCCGCAGGGCCAGGACGTAGGCGGCGGCCTGGGTCAGCGCTGCGGTGGCCTTGAGGGGGTCGGGCTGTCCGTGGATGACGGGGAAGGATTTGATCTCTACGACATAGAAGACGCCCTCGCGCTGGAAGGCGATGACGTCGGGTTCGAGGTAGGCCTGGTGGCCGGCGACGGTCAGACGCAGTACGGGGTGGTCGAGCAGGGTGCGGGGGTCTGGCCTGCCGTGTGCTGCTCTGCGGATGCGGGAGCGGGTGTGGATGCGGCGCAGCCGCAGAGGGGACTTGTCGTCATCGCTGCCGACGCTGTTGACGTCCTCGTAGGACACCTCCGGCACGCTCAGGCCCAGGGCTTGGCGGAGCAGCGGTACCAGGGGGGCTCCGGCCTGGGCGGTGACCTTGCGTTCGAAGGCGAGGCCGTAGTCGAGGGCGAGCTGGGATTTTCTCAGCGGCCGCGGGAGGCCCAGATGGGCGGCGAGGGCGTCTTTGTCGATACCGGCCGCATCCAGCAGGGAGCGGCGCTCGCAGCTCGGATTGGCGGTCAAGGCTGCCAGGGTGCGTGCATTGTGCGGGATGGGCGCAGCGGTTCCGCGTAATACGCCCAGTCGTTCGTCGAGCGAGCTCACTGTTTTCCTTGGCGGGACAGGGCACAGCCGTGCTGGTTGCAGAGGCGGGTTTACGAAGTACGACGCAGGCGGGCGGTGTTGCGCAGGATGTTGCCGAAGATCTGCTGCGCGTCGCCGAGTTGCTGACGTGCGCGCTGGGCTGCTTCGGCGCGGGTGTCGGCGTCGTCGTCGGCGTGGATCTCCAGTTCCGCTGCGGCGGCCCGGCGCAGCGCGTCCAGGTCGAGCGGGCCCCGGGGGGCGTCGCCGTGGATGTTGCGGCTGTAGTGCAGCAGCAGCAGCTGGACCGGCTGTGGCATTCCGGCCTCGCCGGCGAGGTGTTCGGCGGCGTCCGCGAGCCGTAGGGCCGAGGTGAGGAAGTGGACGCGCTGGGTGAGCGGTCCCACCAGGCGCTGCTCCAGTGGCCAGGTGCTCAGGGCGAGCAGCGCGCGGGCTGGTGAGAGCAGGTCGGAGGTCAGCGCGGGGCAGATGTAGTAGGCGCGGCCGTAAGGGGCGGAGCGGAAGGAGCGTTCCTCGTCGCGGCGCAGGGTGGTCATGCGTGCCGTGTTCAGCGGGGTGGAGAAGAAAGCCTGGTGGACCTGGCTGAGCAGTTTGGGCGAGGCGGGGACGGTGAGCAGGGCGAGCGCCTGGTGGACCTGGTCGCGTACGGGCACGTCCTGGTTGGGCTCGACGACTGCCGGCGCGGGCTCAGGCCGGGCCCCTGGCTGCACCTCCGGCTGGGCCGTGTCCGGGACCTCAGTGATCCCGCACAGAACGTTCCACGCGTGTCGAGTGCGTGTCAGCTCCTCGCCCAGGGAGTTCACTTGGGCGGTGTCGTGTTGTGTGAGCGCCTGCCGGAGCGCCTCTTGCAGCTGCTGCATGCGCTTCTCGAGTGCGACCAGATGCTCATCCATGCCCGCATGCTAGCAGCCCCTCGTATATACCAGTTTCATTCCAGGGAAAAGTAAAGACCGATAGGTCGCGCACAGGCGCGACCAGATGGGGCTCGGCGACTGCGGGCGCGGCCGCCGGCTGGGCCACGTCCGGGCCGCACCGAGCCCGCACAGAACGTTCCAGGCGAGTCGACTGCGTGTCAAATCCACGCCGGAAAGGCGTACTTGGACGGTAGCGTGTTGCGCGAGTGCCCGCCGGACCGCCCCCTGACGGCTGCTGCATGCGCCCCTCGAGAGCGGTCATGCGTTCGTCCGTGCCCGGAGGCCAGCAGCCACTCGGGACTCCCAGTTTTACTCCAGGGAATTTGGTGTACAGTCCCGGGCTCATAAGGCACCACCGGTGCCCTCCTACGCCTCGCTTCCCAGAAGGGTGCACGAAGGCATGAGACTGCTCCACACTTCCGACTGGCATTTAGGCCACATCTTTCACGGGCACCCACGCGAAGAGGACTTCGACGCCGTCCTGGCCGAGATCGTGGCCATCGCCCAGGAAAGCCAGCCGGATCTGATCGTCCACAGCGGCGATCTGTTCCACCACTCCCGTCCCACCATCCGGGCAATGTCGCGCGCCATGGACACACTGATCGAACTCGCCGCCATCGCCCCCACCGTGGTCCTGGCCGGCAACCACGACTCCCCCGCATACTTCGAGTTCTTCGGCTCTATGAACGGACCGTCCCGGGGCCGGGGCTTGTTCTTCGCCGACCGGTTCCGCCCCGCGGACGACGGCGGTGTCCTCACCTTCGACGCCTGCGGCGGTGAGCAGCGAATCCGCCTGGCCGTCCTGCCGTTCGTGCATCCGAACCGCTTCTGGCAGCACTCCGCGACCGGCACGTCGTACGCCGACTACGCCGAGGGGATGCGCGAGCTGCAGGCGGAGCTGATGAGGGCCATGCACGAGGGGTACGACCCCGACCGGGACATCCTGCTGTTCGCGGCCCACGTGTACGTCACCGGCGCCAAACGCTCCCCGAGCGAACGGGCCGTGGACGACGGCTTCGAAACCGGCCCCGAGAATCTTCCGGAGGTTTCCTACGCCGCCCTCGGGCATATCCACCGCCCGCAAACGGTGCGGGGCGCCAAGTGCACCGCCCGCTACGCCGGGAGTCCGCTCGCCATGGACTTCGGCGAAGCCGACGAATCCAAGAGCGTCGTGATCGTCGACGCCGACCCCGGACGACCGGTCAGGGCCCTGCCTCGCCGGCTCTCGAGCGGACGGCGCCTGACGCACTTCACCGGAACCCTCGAGGAACTCAGGGCCTTCTCTGCCCAGTACGACGAGACCTTCCTCAAACCGGTGATCACCGGCGAGGAACCCGGCGCACTCCTCAGCCACAAGATCGCCGAGATCGTCCCGGACGCGATCCTCGTCAGCCCCGCACCGGCACGGGAGGCGGCCGCCGACGCTGTCATGGACGGTGACCCCGGCGAGGAGCCGGAACTGCCCGACGCCTTCCGCGCCTACCTGGCATCCGAGGGGCTGAACGGCGCTGCCGCGGAATCCACCGTCACCGCATTCACCCACCTGCTCAACGAGCTCGACGACGAGACGCTGCCCCCGGCCCCGGCCGAGGAAATGCTCCGCGCTGCTCTGGAAAACACCTGGACGGATGCGTCGTGAAGCCCAGCCTGCTCATCGTCAGCGGAATGCGCAGCTACCACGGCACCTGCACCATCGACTTCACCGGGAAGCGCCGGTTCGCCATCCTGGGCCCTACCGGCGCCGGCAAGTCCACTGTCCTCGATGGGCTCACCTTCGGCCTGTACGGGGCGAGCTCGTGGTCGAACAAACCCGAGGAAGCCTACGAGCTGATCAGCACCGGCAGCCCCAGCATGCACGTGACGCTCGAGTTTTCCGTGAACGGCCGCCCGTGGCGGGTGCGGCGCACCCTGTATGCAAACCGCAAGAAGCCGCAGGTCCTTCTGGAGTCCATGGCCGAAGGGGGCTCCGACCTGCGGGTCGACAACATGCGCGCGGTGACAGAAGCCGTCACCCAGCTCATCGGGCTTGACTGGAAGGGCTTCGTCAGCACGGTGCTGCTGCCTCAGGGGAAGTTCGACACCCTGCTCAAAGCGAACAGAGGCGACCGTGCCGACATCCTGCGGCACGTCTTCGGCATCAACGAACTGGAACGCGTCCGCAAGCACGCCGGCGTTCGACTGGAGCGCTTGAGCGCGGGCATCCTCGACGCCAGGAGTGCCCGGGCGGGCCTCCTGGGAGACCCCCATGCCGTCGCCGCGCAGGCGGCGCTGGATGTGGAGCGTACGCGTGGCATCGCGGCCGGCCGGCGCGAGCGGCTGGCCGCTCTGCGCGTGGCACAAGGGCGGGCCGTCGCACACAAGCACCGCAAGGCCGCTCTGGACAAGGCGGCACGGCTGCTGCGTGAGCGCAGCGTCCCGGATGCGGCTGTCACCCTGGCCATGCTGGCCGAGGCGAAGACGGAGCTCGATACCGAAGCCGCAGCGCAGGAGGCGGCCGGACGCGATCTGAGCCTGAAGCTGGACGCGGCGCAGGCCGCCCTGGAGGCGGCCACGCAGGCCGGTGACACGGTCCGGTCCCTGTCCGGTGCGGTGACTGTGCTGTCCGGCCTGCCGGGCCGTACAGCCGGGCTGGACTCCCTGGTGCAGCGGCTTGAACAGGAGCAGCTGCAGCACCGCGAACATGAGCAGGAGCACACGCAAGCACAGCAGGAGCTGGCCGAGCACGAGCAGCGCCAGGCGGTTCTCGTCGAGAAAGCCGACCTGGCACAGCATGCCGTCACCCAGGCCCGCGCACACACCGACCAGATCCAGGAGGCCGTCCGGGCCCCGCTGCAGGAAGCCAGCGCTGCGGCGGCACATCTGCAGTCGGCCAACACGGCGCTCGCGACAGTCGAGGAGCAGCGCGGTCACGTCGACAAGCTGGAAGCTGAGCTACGTCAACTGCGCGAGGCCTGGGAAGAAGCCGAGGAGGCTCTTGCTGCGGTACTGCGTGGCGAAGCCGCCCACACGGCAGGTTCCACTCTGGCGCCAGGGGACGCCTGCCCGGTCTGCATCCGGCCCCTCCCAGACGACTTCACTCCCCCCACCCCACTGGACGGCAAGGCGCTTGGCAAAGCCAGAGGTAGGCGCACCAAATCCTCGAAAGCCGTGAACACAGCTGTAACCGCCGCGGCGGAGGCAACAGCCCAGCTGAACACGACCGAGCAGACGGCCCAGAAGCACCAGCGCGCACGTCTGGCCGCCCACGAGCGCATGGACACTTCACTGCTTCAGCTGCAGGAGCTGGTGGACACGATGCGGCCGACCGTCGTGCCGGGCGTGGCCACGGCTCTGGACACGCTGAGCCGGCAGACGGCCACGCAGGCGCGTGCCCTCGCGGGCAGCGACCCCAAGAACCGGGCCCAGATCACCCGTGCGGTCAAGACACTCGTCCAGCCGCTGCGCGCTACGGAAGCAGAAACGCTCGCGGCCCACACGAGCGCCCAAGCAGAGCTGGCGACCGCGCAGGCCGAGAAGGAGGCGGCCCGGGCCGACCTCAAACGCCAGCGCAACCGCTTGCAGCGCGAACGTAAACGGCTGGAGAAGACCCAACTGCAGTACGAGAGCGACCTGCAGACACTGCTGAGCGAGGTCACCGAGCTCCCGGCCTCGATACGACCCGCCCAGGACACACCGCAGGACCTCCCCTCCCCGAAGGACATCGCCTCAGCGCTGGAGACAGCCGGTCAGCGCCTCGCGCAACTCGAACAGACAGCACAGGCACGCGACGAAGCACAGCAGGCCCTCGCCGAGCACACCGAGGACCGGCAGGCCCTGGACGGACGCCGCCAGCGCAAGGTGGAGGCGCCCACCCGCAATCTCATCAAGAAGCTGGAGCGCTGGGCGGACGCCGCCACCGATGTCGAAAGTCTCCTTGACGGCGAGACGCCCAAGGAACTGCCTCCTGCCCCGGACGGATCCGACCTGGCCTTCGTCGGCGCCTACTACCAGGCCCTCGCCTCCATGAGCCAGCAACTGACGGGCGCACTGAAACAATCCGGGCAGCAAGCCACGGACGCCATCCACGCGTTCGAGAAGGACCTCACCCTCCAAGCCGGGACCGCCGCCGACGAAACCGACGATGACCCGGGCTTCCCGGTGCCGGAAAAGAGCGACCTGCTGGCACCCGCCGTTCTCGACCCGCTCAGCCGCAAGACGAGCGCCGCGGAAGCAGCGCACGACAAGGCCAAGTCCGACCTGCGTACCGCACAGTCCCAAATCCCCTACGCCGAGGCACTGGAAGCTGCCATCACCGCCGCGGATGAACAGGCCGCAGTGTGGAGGAGAGTGAGCGACCAGCTCACCGACACAAAGTTCCTCACCTATCTCACAAACCAGCGCACCCATGCGCTGCTCCGCTACGGGAGCAGAATCCTCCAGCAGATCTCCACCGGGCTCTATGCGTTCACCGACGACTTCAAGATCGTGGAGTCCGCCACGAATCTCGTGCGCGGCCCAGAAACCCTCTCCGGCGGGGAGAAATTCCAGACCTCCCTCGCGCTGGCACTGGCATTCGTGGAACTTCACAACCGCAGCAGCAGCAAGCTGGAGAGCCTGTTCTTGGACGAAGGGTTCGGCTCGCTGGACGCCGACCGCCTGGACGCCACCCTTCCCGTCCTGAGCAACGCTGCGATCCGGGACAAGACCCTCGCGGTCATCAGCCACCTGTATCCGGTGGCCGACGCCGTCGAAGACGTGCTGTTCGTCGAAAAGACCGCCCAAGGCTCCACAGCCACCTGGCTCACGGCGCAAGAACGCGCCACGATCATCCGCGACGGGATCCGGCGCATGCTGGAACACGCCTGAGCAACACCGGGCCGGCCATCAGTGGCGCCAAGGAGCCCTCCGCCCCAGGGCAGCACCTTGGACACCGGTAGCTCTCCTCCCTTTTCCTGCGCCCGGCCCATCCCGTACGTCCCCCCGGCGCATGCAGGCGACCCAGGAAGCCCTGCGGCCGGCGCTGACAAGCATTCAGCTCAGCGCCGACCGCGGCCTTCCACCCCAGGCACCGCAACAGGACCGGCCAGCGCCGGGCCGCCCCCGATGCCCCGGCACAAGCCCGCACCTTGGAGCAGCCGGGCCTTCGAGAAGCACGCCCCCTCCCAGCGAAGTCGCCGACGCTCGCAGCCGGTGCGGGCTGACGGCTCCGCCGTACCCGCCCTCCCCCGGGCATGACGCCGCATCACGGCCCTGACAAACGGCCGGGAATGCCAGTGCCGTCCGCCTTTCACCGCCAACACCCGCCACCAGCACGGCACTTCCGGTCCTTTCCACGATTAGTACCCATGTAAGGAGCAGACCGCATGAGTGACTCTTCTGCCGGCGCGCAGGGTGCCGGCAAAGCGGTGTTCACCGCCCGCACAGGGCGGCTGGCCGCGCTGCCACGGTTGCTGTCGCTGGACCAGAGCGGCGAGCTGACCAGCGCGCACGTGAAGCTGGTCGCCACGGCCGTGGGCCGCTCGGAGCGGGCGGTGTGGCGATGGGTCGCCAAGGCGCGCGCCACCGGCCACGTCGATGCGGCGTCCCGGACACGGTTCAGCGTCACCCCTGAACTGCGGCGGTTGCTGGTGGTGTGGGGAGGCAACGCCTCCGCCGTGCACCGTGAACTCAAGCAGCGGGCCCTGGCCGATCCCCGGCTGCCTGCGGCCCCGTCGCTGTCGACGATCCACCGGGCGCTGCGCCGGGATCTGACGCCCGGGGAGCGGGCCGGGCTTGCCAAGGGGGAGGCCGCCCGGCGGGCCTTCGATGTGTTCGGGCAGCGCCCGCCCGCGCACCGCAACGCCGCCTGGGAGGGCGACCACAAGTGTGTGCCCGTGCGCGTGCTGCTCGAGGACCAGCTCGTGCAGCCATGGGTGACGTGGTTCATCGACTGCCACACCAAAGTCATCACGGGAGTGGCCGTGACCCCCCACGCTCCCAGCGCGGATGCGGTGCTGGCGGCCCTGCGGATGGCCCTGGACCGTGCCGAGCCCTTCGGCCCTGCCGGCGGCCTGCCGGGCTTGATCAGGGTGGATCGCGGCAAGGAGTTCCTGTGTGCCACCGTCGCCTCGGCCCTGGGCGCCTTCGCCGTGCCCGTCGTCGACCTCCCGGCCTACAGCCCGCACCTGAAGGGCACCATCGAGGCGCTCAACGGCGCGGTCGAGGACATGCTGTTCGTCTCCATGCCGCGCTACGTGCACCGGCAGACGCTCACCGGCGGGCGCACCGCGGATCCGGACGAGCCCGCGCTCTCCTTCGAGGCGTTCGTGGAACTGCTGCTGAAGTGGGTGCACTGGTGGAACACCGAGCACCAGCCCAGGGCGCTGGGCGGCCGCACCCCGATGCAGGCGTGGTCGTGCGACCCCACTCCCCTGCACGACGTTGCCGCCGAGCAGCTGGCCCATTTCGGGCTCGAGGACGACGGACGCACCCGCACCATCACCACGCAGGGCGTGCGGTGGCGCAACCGCCACTACATCGCCCCCTGGATGGTCGGCCAGGCCGGCGTCCGCGTCGCGGTGCGCCACCTGCCCCACCACGACCTGACCATCGAGGTCTTCGGCCTGGACGGCGTACACCTGGGCAGCGCCGTCCTGGCCGAGGCGGCCAGTGAAGAGCAGGTCAGCAAGGTCCGCAAAGCCCGCACCGCCAAGGCGCGGCGGCTTCGCGCGGACATGAAGGCCGCCGCCCGGCTGCGCCGTGAGCGCTTCGAGGCCGTCACCAGCGCCGCCCCGCCCGAGCGTCTGGGTGCGCTGACCGAGGCGGAGGCCGAGGCGGAACTTGCCGAATCGGACGCCGCGGACCTGCGGCGGGCCGATCCCGGCTACATCCCGCACCAGCCCGTCCCGGACGGCTGGGCACGCCCGGTCCCCCCGGCCGCGGCCGAGCCGGGAAACGACCCCTCTGAGGAGAACGCGTGAGCGGCGACATGGACTACGGCAGGCTGCCCGCAGAGGACGACGACCACTTCCACCGCCTCGATGCGCACCTGGTGGCCACCGACACGCTCATGACGACCCTGGACGACGTCCAGGCGACGATCGACGCCAAGGCCATGATGGTCGCCTACGGAGCAGCCGGATATGGCAAGACGATGTCGGTGAACTCGGCACTGCGCAAGATCGCCCCCGACAACACCTACCGCCTGGAGCTGCGCTCGGGACCGACCCCCCGCGACATCCGCCACGGACTGTTCAACGCCCTGGGGCTGCCCGGGGAACCGCCGACCCGGCCGATCGAATTCGACACCCTCCTGAAGGAGACGCTGTCGCAGACGTTCCGCGTGCTGGTGTGCGACGAGGCCCAGTGGATGGGCCGCAGTTCGTTCGAGTACTGGCGCCACCTGTGGGACGACCGCAACACCGACATCGCGGTGATCTTCGCCGGCGGCGATGGCTGCTACAAGGTCCTCAAGCGGGAACCGATGCTGGCGTCACGGATCTTCATCTGGCAGAAGTTCACGCGCATGCCCGAGGCCGAAGTCGTCGGCACGCTGCCTGCGTTCCACTCCCTGTGGGCCGGGGTGGACCCGCAGATGATCCGCAACATCGACCGGGCTGCGGCCCACGGCAACTTCCGCAACTGGGCCACCATCACCAAACACATGCTCAACGGCATGAAGAAGAAGGGCCTGACCGAGGTCAAGCAGGATCTCGTCAACTGGGTGTACAGCAAGCTGGGCGGCATGTAGCAACGGCCGCACATCCGCGGCGGCCCCGGCGAGTCCGGGCCGTCGCCGACAATCTCGCACTCCGCACAGACAGACCGGCCCTTGCGTCTCCGCATCCGGAGCCGGTCTGTGCGGTGCACGGCCGGAAGGGAGGCGGTGGCCGTGGTCTACGGCGAGGTGACGATCGTGGTGGACGAGCGGGACGACCTGTTCTACACCCGGGCGGCGCTGCAGGCCCACCGGCCCGGGGAAGGCCGCATCACCGTGCAGCCGACGCCGGCCAGCGCCAGCCCGGCCGCGCTGGCGCACGACATGCTGTATGCGCTGGGCAAGCGGCTGGCCCCCGGGCCCAACTCCCCCGATGTGTGGCTGGACTCGGTGAACGCGGCCTGGCTCGCCGCGGCTGCCTGGGGTGTCGCGACCGGGGTGCGGCACGTTGTGGTCCCCAGGGCTCATCTGCTGACCATCCGGCGCATCGACCAACTGCTCGCCTGGCGAGAGTTGACGGGGGCTCAACTGACCCTGCTGTGGCAGAAGGCCCCGCGCGCACTGCCGCCGGCGCTGGCCCGCGTGGAGCGCCGTATCAGCGGCCGGGACCAGTTCGAGGCCCTGCTCGCCGAGCCGGGACCGATACCCGCGCGCCCGTCCTTCCCTCCCGCTGCACCGATGGCGGGGCCAGCCGCGGTGGCTGCGGGGCAGTCACCCGCCCGGCAGCCGCAGGAGACTCGGTCGGCGTCGCTGAGGCCCGGGCGGCCGGCTCCCCCTTGCACCGGCGCGATGGCAACGGCGCAGCTGGTCCAGGCCGCCCCTGCCATCGAGATCGCGTCCGCGGAGGCCGCCGCTCTGGCCGCTCTCGCACACCCGCTCATCGCCGGAGCACTGAGCGTGCTGGCCTTCACCCGGGCCGGCCTGGGCAGCCTGCGCTTCACCCGCGACCTCGACAGCACCAGCGACATCTCCGCCATCAAGCTCCACGGAGTCGGCCACCGGTACTGCCCTCTGCACGCCATCCCTGCCTGGGCACGCCCGCTGCTGGCCGCCGCCCGCGCCCACCACCGTCTGACACCCCACCGGCCCGAGGACGGCATGTTCGCTCCCGTCATGGTCGCCGAAGCCCGGCATCTGCGCGCGCATGCCGGACACCTGCCCCGGCTCGACCTGTCCCTGCCCGCCGGCGTCCTCGTCCCTTGAGCTGTGCGTAGCGACCGCCCGCCCTGCGCAGCAGGGAAACGGCAGCGCTGATGCCGGTGATGTCGGAGGTTTCGCCCGCTGTGTGGCCGGCCCCTGGCGCGACGCCTGTTCTCTCAACACGGGAGCACAGGCCGCCTGCTCAGGTGCGCTTCGGCACTGGAACCTTTCTGCGCGCCGCGGCAGTCCTGCGGGCCTGGGCTCGCGCAGCGTGCTGGTGCTCGAGCGCTTCACGGGTGCGTTTGGGGATGACCAGTTTCATCTTGGTGGCGGGCGCTACGAAGGTGCTGGCGCCGGTGCCGTAGCGGCCTTTGCGGGTGTCGCTGTCGGTCTTGTAGAGCAGGACGTCGACGATGCCGAGGGCCCGCAGGTTGGTCAGGACGCGTTGGACGTCGTCGATGTTGCGCCAGTCTCGGGTATAGACGCAGATGGGGCGGCGGGTGTCGTCGCTCTTTGTGCGGGTGTTGAGGAGCGTAGCCGCCTTACTGCAGTAGCCGAGAAGGCCGTCTTCGGTTGCGGTGCGGATCGTGGCCCAGGAGCGGTCAAGGAGGCTGAGCGGGGTGAACCAGAGCCACTTGCCGCTCCAGGGGTGGTCGTCTTCGGTCAGGGAGGTGTCCGGGGCGGCGGCCCATAGCCAGTGCTCGGTGGTCTCGCGTGAGGGGGCGTCCTGCTGGGCCGATGGGGCGGTCTTGGCGATCACCATCGGCACTGTATGCGAGGTTTATTCTTTTTTTCGCTTATTTAACCGTTATGGGTCTCGTAGAACGGAACACCCTCCGATGGCGCCGTGACCTGGCGCTGACCGCGTGCTGCGCTGCCGCCGTCGCGGAAGCGGACCGCACAGGCGATCCGGGCCAGCGAGCAGCTCGCCTCATCGACTGTCTGGGAGTTCTGCGCTCGGCACACGGCGCCGGCGCAGCCGCCGCCGTGGATATGCGCGCGCTGCGGCGCGGCTTGCGCCACGGGCTCGCGCCTCTCCTGCCCGCCTGCTGCGAGGACGGTGACCCGCTCGGCGAGGTGAAGCTGCTGGACCAGGATGGTCTGCTGTGTGACGCAGTGGAGGACCTGGGCCGCGAACACCTCGTGCCTCAGCAGGCGTTGATGGAGTACTGGCCCTGGGCGCGCTTGCGTGCCGAGCAGGAGGAGCAGCAGCTGTACGCGGAGATCCGGCGCCTTCCGCCGGACGATTACGCGAAGGTGCGCGAGCTGCTGGCGAGTGATCCGGTGGCGGAGCAGGGCGTGCTCTGGGAGAAGTGGGACGGGCTGTGGGGGCGGTTCGGGTTCTTCGAGCCGGTCTCGTCCTGGCCGTGGTGCAACGCGGCGGGCTGGTGCTTCCCGTGTCCTGCCTGTGCCTGGCCGATGCGCGCGCAGCCCGCCGGGCAGGGGGTCTTCGCCGTGGCGTGCGACGCCCATCTGCTGGAGGGGGTGCAGTACACCTACCGCCAGGTGCGGGGCGGCAGTGGCCCTCCGGTCCTGGAGGGCGGCGGTGGCTCAGCCCGTCGCGTGGAGGGCTTCCCCACCGCCGGCGACTACTTGGCCGTCTCCCGGACGGTGTGGCGGTATATGACCCTGCCGGGGCGCATGGAATTCGCGATCCGGGATGCGCTGACGGGGATCGCCGGTCTCGACGTCCTCATGTACCCCGGCGGTGACCGCTACGACCTGCGCATCACGGCCGCCGAGCCGCTGGTGGCCAGGCAGTGGCGGGTGGATGCGAAGGCCTGGCGGTCCTTCGGGGCCCTGGCCGACGCCCTGCTGGAGCGTCCCGTGCTGGGCGCAGCGGTGCCGCTGACGATCGTGGTCCCCCACCGGCAGCGGTCCGACCTTCCGCTGCTGCAGGCGCGCCTTGCCGGGCGGCCGGACCTTGAAGTGACGACCGACAAGGACTTCGTCGCCAAGGTTCTTCGCTGGTGCCGGGGTGAGTCGTGAAGAGCGGCGATGTCCGTGAGGCGTTGCAGCGTTGCGCCATTGCGGCGTATCTCGCCCTGTCCGAGCAGTACTTCGCATTCGGGACCGTCGATGGCCGTCGCGGTGTGCCGCTGGACTTCGCGCAGATGTTCGCCGCCCGGCGCACCGATGCATGGGGACGGTGGCTGTCGCTGCCGCGCGCCGAGTACGAGCTGGTGGGCCGGCTGTGGCAGGCGCTCAAGCAGGAGGGGGACCTGGCCCAGCCGGACACCTTCCGCGAGGCGGCCCTGGAATACGCGGTGGCTCCCACTGCGCTGTTCCGGATTCCGGGGGAATCGAACGCAGACGAGACCCACTGGTTGGTGGCCTGCCACGCGCAAGAGCCCCTCGTCCTGGCCGAGCATCTCGTCCAGGAGGCCGAGGAGTACCGGGCCATGCTCCAGAGGGCACTGCCGACGGCCGGCGAGGGCCTGTGGACCTTCGGGCGGGACCGTCTGTACACGGTGGAGATTCCTGCCAGCGAGAAGGACGCCTTCGTGGCCCCGGTCCGGTTGCGCACCGAGCCGTTCCTTGAGGAGGTGAGGCTGCCGCGGGAAGCGGTGATGGACCGCGTGGTGGGCCAGGCAACTGCCCTGCCGGAGAAGTTCGGGTGGAAACCCGGTCTGCTTCAGGGGTTCTTCGACCGGCTCACCGACGCGTACGGACGCACGGCGGCAGAGTTGCGGCTGCCCGCGGGGCCGATGACGCTACTGAATGCGCCCACCGGAGTGGGCAAGAGCGTGCTGATGCGGGATGCGGCGCACCTGCTGGCCGCCAGCGGTCAGGGCCCGGTCCTCATCGTGGTGGGCCGCATCCGTGAAGGCCTGGGGACCGCCGAGCAGTTGGCCGCAGACCATGGGCTGGTCGAGGAGACGGCCGCCGCTGTACGGGACGCTGCCGAGCGGGCCGGCAAGCCGCTGCGGGTGGTGTCGTGGGTGGCGTCCTCACGCCACGACGGCCAGGCAGCGCTCGCATTCTCCCAGGGCCGCGAGGACCGCTTCGAGCAGTTCGCCGGCGGCTGCGAGATGACCGGCTGGCAGGTGGACGGCCCACGGCTGGACCGCACCAGGCTTCCCTGCGCCCAGTTGGAGTGGGTCGATGGTCCCGTCGAGCCGGAGCACGCCGGCAAGCACCTGTGCCCGCGCATGGGCGTCTGTCGGCGCTTCGAGCACATCCGGCAGGCCGCCGATGCCGACATCATCGTCACCAACCACCACAACCTGATCCGTGGACGCTGCAAGGTGCCCGTCGAGGTGGACGGCGAGCGGATCGTCCATGACATGAGCGTGCTGGAGTTCGTGCTGCGGCGCTGCCGCGTCGTCATCATCGACGAGGTCGACGCCTTCCAGTCGACCTGGTGCACGCAGGGCGCGCAGGAGTTCACCCTCATCAGCCGCGGCCGGGGCCACGCAGGGCGGCTGGAAGAGGTCGACCGGCACCGAGGCGGCCTGTCGGCGCTGGAGAACCTGCTGGTGACCGGCCCGTTGATGGAGGCGCGCCGGCTCAGCGAAACCTTTTTGGACAACGTCCTTACCGGGCACCTCTACCTGGACTCCGAGCAAGAGCGCCACAATCGCCCGGGCTCCGGCTGGTACATGGTGGGCAAGAAGGATGCCGAGCTGTGCCGTGTCCTGACCGGCGCCTCTGCGGACGCTGAGATCACCGAAGCGGTGCACCAGGCCTACCTGGCCCTCTTCCCGGGCGAGCGGTCCGGTGCCGAGCTGCTGGCGGGCTGGCAGCCGCTCGCCGATCAGATCCGCCAGGCCCTGGCCGGCAAGGTCAAAGGCACCCGCCGCAGCAGAAAGCTTGCGGTCTTCAAGGACTCCATCGCCCGCATCCTGGCCGACGCGCCGTTCAACGTGCCCGCCTCCAAACGCGCCGCTGTGGTCAACGATCTCCTCGTGCGGGCCTGGCTCGGTGCGCTCCACAACGAGCTCCACACACTGAAGTGGTCGATCCTGCCGCTGCTCGGGCAGCTGAACGCGGCCACCGACCTGGTCTCCACCATGGGGCTGCTCCCCCGCGACGAGCCGATCCCCTACGGGCCGCTCGGACAGAACCTGTACGGATTCAAGCTCGACAAGAACGCCAGCGGCACCGGCCGCCTCTCGCTGCAGTCCCTGGGCGGCGACCCGCACACCTCCACCGTCCGCCTCGGCGACACCGTCGCGCTGGCCACCGCCGGAGTACGGCGCAGCGTCCTGGGCCTGTCCGCCACCGCGTTCTTCCCCATGGCCGCCCTGCAGCACGTGCACACCCTGCCCGCCTATGTGATGACCGACGCCGCTCCCGGCGCGGTCACCGCCCACGCCGGGAGCGTGTCGTCCACCGATTTGGGCTGGCAGCCCATCTCGATCGGCGGCGTGGAGGAAAAACGCAAACCCTCCGAGCTGCGCAAGCTGGCCGAACGGCTGTGGCACACCCAGATGTCGTCACACCTGGAGAAGATCGCCCGCAACGACCCGCTGCGGGAGCTGGCACTGCTGGCCGGGAACTCCTACTTCCACGCGGCGGTGATGGCCGCCGGGATCGCGGCCGCGTGCGGCCGCCCCGAATGGGTCGCGGTCCTCGTCAGCAGCAACCAGACCCCCTCCGGGAAGGCCGTGAATCTGCCCGAGGGCGTGGTGCGGGTGACCATCGACGAACTCGAGGACCTGCCCGCCACCCACCCACGGGTGAAGGTGGTCTGCGCGCCGCTGTCGGTGGTCTCCCGCGGCTTGAACATCCTCATCCCCCGCACCGACCGCTCGGCGCTCGCCTCCGTGTGGGTGGGTGTGCGCCCCCTCACGCACCTGCACGAGCCGGCCGTCATGTACGCGAGCATCAACGCCTGCGGCATCGCCTCCGGCACCGTCAGCGCCGATCCCGCCGGCATGCTCGCCTCCCAGCGCACCGCCGCCGTCCGCCAGCGGGAGTTGCTGCTGCGCACCGACCCGCGGTTCTCCCGCATGCCGAAGTTCCTCAAGACCGAGATCCTGGCGGGCATCCTCGTCGAACTCATCCAGCTGGCCGGGCGCGCACGTCGCGGTGGCACCCCCGTCGAGCTCTACCTGGTCGACCACGCCTTCTTCAACCAGCAGTTGGGCTGCGACTTCCCCCGGCTGCTGCGCTCCTACTACGGCCAGCTGGATGCGGACGAGCAGGAGATCCTGCGCCGCGTCTACGGCTCCACCCTCACCGCCTGGCTCGACCTCGCCCACAGCGAGGACCTGCTGCCCAACCCCGTCACTCTCATCCCCGCCCCGACCCCGGATGCTCAAGGACCCCAGTAATGCCGTCGAATGACACCCGCATGTCCATGCTGGCCGCGCCGTTGACCAGCGCGCTGATGGGCACCGTGTGGCTGTACCGCTTCCCGGACAAGATCGAGCATGAGTGGAAGAGGCTGCGTGCCGTCTACCGCGGCAAGACCGGGTCGGAGGCCAACCTGCCCTATGCCGGACTGCTGATGGTGCTGCGAGCCAGCGGTGCCACCAGCGCAACACTCAACCCGACCAGCAAGAGCAAGCCGCCCCAGTTCCTCGCCCTGTCCCAGAGGCTGTCACCGGCGCATCTGCGGGCCGCGGTGGCCTTGTGGGAGCAAGCCCTGCTGCAGACGCCGGCAGACGAGATCTCTCTGGCGTACAACAGTGACCTCGCCGATCTGTTCGCCTCGGTGGAGCCCGAAGAGGTGGCGGTGTGGGACCACGTACGCCTCGGCCCGCACGCCGTGGACGCGGACGGCTGGGTGTGGGACGCGGCCGGCTGGAACCTTGCCTCGGTGGTGGCCGGGACCGGCCTGGCGGTCGACGGCCGCATCATCGCGCTGCGCCCGGACACCGAGAACAACGTCATGGTCTGGGACGCCGAGCACCTGTGGTCGAACAACTGGCTCGACGCCCGCCCCGCCAAGGACAAGAAGAACGACAGCCTCGAGAGGGATGCCGAGGAGGCCCAGGAGCCGGAGGAGTGGAAGATCCGGCGGCACTACGCCGCGCTGCGGGTGGAGGTAGCGATGAAGTCGCTGCACTCGCTTCCTGTACCGCTGGTGGTCATGACGCCTCGGGTTTCCCGGCTGAGCAATCAGATCAACAGCGCTCGCACCGCGTGGTGGGCGCCTCGTTCCCCCAGCCGCCCGCTGCTCTGCCTGAACCTGGGCGGCAAAGGCAAGTACACCCACCTCGAGCACACCAGCCGTCTGGCTCTCGACGCGTGGGTGCGGCTGATGGACGAGCCGGTATTCCCCCGCGGCCCCAAGGACACCGAGTTCCTGCCCGTCAGCGCCATGGATCTGTCCGGCGAACCCGGCGACTTCCGTGCGCTCATCCCCTTCTCGAAATCGTTCCCTCTCGGTAAGGGCGTCGGCCTGCACACCGTCACCGCCCTCGCCGAGCACTTGTCCGCCGTCACCGGCCAGGACCTCGTCAGCGGCACCAAGGTCGCCAAGGTCCTCTCGGTGGCTCCCCGCAAGACCGAGTACGGCCGTGACGCCACGCTGCTCGACGACACCGATCTCAAGGACATCATGGCCGCCGCGGGCTGCTCGAAGCTGCGCGTCCTGGCCCTGTACCAGCACCAGGAGATGCGCACCCGCATGCAGCGTCTGCTGGCCTACCACTTCGGTCGGCCCGACCTCGCAGACGGCATGCCTGACGACGAGATCGTTCAACTCGGCTGCCACACCGAGGTGCTGCTGCACCGGGCCCCTCAGCTGCTGTGCCACAGCGAGCACCATGACCGTCGCGGTGAGCTCACCGACGCCCTGCCCGGTCTCGCAGCCGAGGACACCGGGGTCGTGGCCCTGGTCGAGACCGAGTACGACGCCAAGGAGTGGGGCCGCCGGCGACGCGCCGCGCGCCGCGAGGAGGAAGGCGCCGTCGACCCCTACGCACTGGATGCCAAGCCGGAGGTCTCCCGGCATCTGGCCCGCCACGGCGTACTCGCCCAGTTCCTCACCCCCGAAACCAGAAAGCGGCGCTCGAAGAAGAAGGAGCGCGAGGCCGCATCCCCGCTGGAGGCCCTCGGCATGGAGCTGGCCGCGGACTTCCCCGGCCACCACGCCATCGGCGACATGCTGCGCTCCGCCGGCCTGGTCCACCCCCGCCTGACCCGCGCGATCTCCACCGGAGGCGGCCTCAAGGACCGCGTCGCCCACCTCGGCCTGCACATGCGCGCCCAGCTCGGCGACAGGCACGTCAACCGCACCGAGGAACCCAAGCTCATGTGGATCCTCACCGCGTTCGTGCCGGTCGGCGGGCACTGGAAGGCGCTGGCCTACCTGCCCGCCCATCGAGGCGGCAGCGGCGGCTGGTTCAACTACGCCCGCGCCCAGGCGCTGTCGCGCAGCCACCCCATCCCCGACGGCAGCCGCGGCGACGTCACCCTGCCCCGCCGCATCGACCACGCCCTGTACGAGCTGAGCCGGCACCTCGAGTGCGGCTACGTCCTCTACGTCTCAGGAGACTCCACCCGGCCCGTCTGGCCGCTGCTGGCGAACAAGAACGCCGACCTGCTCCCCGACAACGACGGTCTGGCCAACGGCAGGCCGGCACTGCCCGGCGCCACCCTCGCTCCCGAGCACCGGCCGCAAGCGGTCATCCGCACCACCTCCAGCGCCGACCCGAGCATCCCGCTGCCCGCGCTCTTCCACGAAATCGACGAGGACGGCAACGTCAGCGACGGCGACAAGACCAGCAACGCACTGTTCCAACTCGACGGCACCGCCACCACGTTCCTCATGAGCCGCCGCCCGCACCAGATGGACGGCAAGACCCCCTCGGCCAAGTCAGGCCGCACGCAGGGGCGCTGGGCGTGCGACGACAAGGAGCAGCAGGCCGAGACCTGGTTCAACCTCACCGCGACCGAGATCGCTGTCATCCACCACCCCGACAACGCGAAAGCCCTCCCCTACGCCCTGACCGCCGCGAGGCTGTGCAACCACGCCCTGGCCTGGGAACACCGCACCCGCCACCCCCTGCCCATCCACGCCGCCATCCAGATGGACAAAAACCACCCCGAATACCGGCGCACCATCGACTGGGACAGCGACGACGCCAGCGGATGCCCCACGGAAGCGATGCATGCGCGCGGCCACCGGTGGCGGCATGCCACCGCGACAGGGCCGGTGCGGCCGGCTGCGCGGGGCTGGAAACGGGCTGGAGGCCGGAGAAAACTGCGGGTCTGCTATCGGCGAAAGCCTCGTTGCGGATTGCGGGCCACACCGTTGTCGAAGGGCTCAAACCAGGAGTCCACACGCAGGTCCCCCGCTCCCAGGCGCTGGTTCGCCGGGTTGCCGGGCGCCTCGATCCCGGCAAGGGAGGCGTCGAAGAGCATCAATACGTCGTGGTCTTGGAAGAGGAGGTCGGAGCAGGCATCCCAGCTGTAGTCGTCCTCGTGCCGGGGCAGGGTGTGGTGTTCATCGTCCGCGAGCCGGTCCTCAAGGTAGGTTGGGGCGTCCTCGATGGCCAGGTGGAGGGCCATTTCCTCGGCGGTGCAGGTGGGTTCGGGCCAGCGGCCCTTGTTCAGGTCGTCAGCGAGGTCGTCGAAGGCCCTGGCCATCCGCCGACGCCAGCGGTGATCAGCGGACCGGGTCAGCGGGGGGAGACGGTCGAAGACGGCCCAGCCGGTGGAGTGAGCGTCCGGCAGGTACTGATCACCCAGCCGCGCGGCGTCGTCGAAGGCCTGGTCTGCGAGGACAGACAGGGCCGTGCTCAGCAGGTCAGCAGTGCGAGGGGTCAGCTGCCATCCGCAGGTCTCGCAGTCTTCCGACTTGCCGGCGCAGTCGCACTCGCGGATTGGGAACAGCGCCGCGAAGTTCGGTGTCGGCGTCTTGGCAGCGGGGCGGCTGCGCTCGTAGCGCAGCCGCCATCCGTGGTGGAACCGGATCGCCACCGGGGACGGGTTCCAGTCGGCGAGTTCGTCCCCGTCCTCGGGGCTGAGGACTTCGGCGACGCTCTGGTCCTCCAGGGTCTGTGCGCCGGGGACATTCAGATCGTCGGTGAGCGTCATGACGGCGCCGACGAGGTCACGCGGGTCGTCGTCTCCCAGGTCGGTTGCCTGCAAAGGCTCCCATCCGCGATCGGTGGCGGCCCGGATCAGGGCGTCCTCGTCGGTGACATGGAACTCATACAGGCGGGCGATCCGCACGACCTTCCCCGGCAGGTCTTTGAGCCGCGGGTGGCTGGACGGCTCGAACGGCACGGGCGCGGCATCCTGCGCACCGGCGGATTCGGGGTCTTCGGGTTCGACGACTTCGTAGAGCACTCCAGGGCCGGTCGGCCAGGTGCCGGTCGCGGCGTGGGTGACGGCCTGGCGCAGCGAGCCGGCCGGCGCGTCGGGCATGACGGCGGTCAATGCCCGCAGTTCGTCGTCGGCGCACGTGGCCTCGCGCCTGGCCAGGACACGGCGCAGGATGTCGACGGCCTCGTGCGCGTGGTCGGGGTCCTTGCAGGTCAGGACCGCAGCCAGGGAACGGGGGCCGTGGTCGTGGTCGAGCAGGGCCATCACGCGGCTCTTGCTGGGGGTGTGCTCGCACAGGAAGTCGACGGCCTGGGCTGTACGGGGCAATGCGGTCATAGCGAAGTCTCCACATGGCATGTCCGTGCACGGCCCGAACGGCGGGCGTGCCGGGCACGGAAATGGGATACCCGCTGGTTGACGCGGTACGAGCGCATCCCCGGGCGGTGGAAAGGAAGTTGATGGGGTCGGCTAGTGCCATCGCTGCGAACGACTGCCCGGGCCTGACTGCACAACACCGTACCCCGGCTGGCGCTGGCTCATCCGTCGATTCGGCAAGGTTGAACAGTGCCAGCCGATCACGAAGAGCACGCCGTCAGGGCCTGAGCCGTTAAGGGCACCGCGCTTCTCAGCGCCACAACGACCGACCCAGCGAACTTCTGCGGTCACAGTGCCAGGCGCCTAAACATGTGACGCTGTGGCAGTTCCGCCCGGGCCGGCCGCAGCGCCGGCGCACGGGTGTGCGGATGTCCGAGTCATCGGCTTCACCACGGCACGCGCTGCGATCGGGTTGCCGCCATGCCAACCGATGCGCAACGATCGCGGTCCACACTCGCTGCGGGAGCAAGGCAGGAAAGTCGCGATGCCGTGGGAAGATGGCAAGACCCGCTACGTGGGCACAGGAATGGTCACGCTCGCCGACGGGCGCGATGTTCCGGTCGTCGCCGCCCTGGTACTCAAGCTCGATCCCGAGACGGTGCCAGGCTTCACCTACGACCGTCACACCACCTGGGTGGGAAGCCTTCACACAGACACCGATGACGATCTGTGGGATGCCGCCCCCGGCCTGCTGACCCTCTCCGATGGCCGGTCCGGCACCTTCATGGCCACGAGCGGACCGCCCGACCTCGTCGGCGTCTCCGGCATCGGCCCGGCCCCGTTCGGTCCGCTCCAGGACGCCCACACTGACTGGGAGCCACCCGAACTCGCCGTCGACGTTGCGCTGTCCCGCAACGAACCTGACGACGCGCAGCGGGCCGCCGACGAACGGGAGCGGGCACAACGACGCGGCATGTCGGCCCAAGAGCTTCAGGCCCGCTACCGCGTCCGGTGGATCCCCGGCTGACGGCTGCCCCGGCACCGACTGCGGTACGCAGGCCGCGCTCCACTGCGACCGGTAACGCCTCTTCAACCGGCACACGCCGGCTTCCCCCGGATCAACGCACACAACGGACTGCCAGGGCGCTGCCCGCATACGTGCCTACGTGGATGCACCACCACGCTGCGTTCACGTGCCCGCGGAATCCCTCCACCACCCGCACAGAGGCGGCTGCGCCTGGCTGTCATAAGCACCTCCGCCCAGTCGCCGAGAGCGTCACGACATCCTGTAGATGGAATCGGGTTCCACCGCCCGCTGGCCCACCGGAAGAGCATCACACCCTCGCACGCCGCGACTTCCACAACCCGGCACGCCTCACCTGAACCCGTCCGGTGAGTCCGAGAAACGAACAGTCGGCTTCCCGAAGTGCTTCGGGCGGAAGCCGGCAGCACATCTTCTTGCGATCTTTGCAGGAGCGGGGGGACTCAGGAGAGCTGGGAGGGTTTGCGGGGCGGAGGAAGCGCGGGCAGCAGTTCCCACAGCGGCCGCGATCCCGCGGCCCAGGAACCGAGCAGTTGGCGGTCGACGAGGTGCAACCGCTGCTGCCGGGCAAAGACGCGACCGGGCCGGGAGATCCTGCCGTTGGTCACCATCACCACGACATCCGCCTTGTGGACCGGGCGGCCCGTCCCATTGAGGACCTGCAGATCCGGGGTGCCCACCGCAGCGCCCCGCTCACCGTGCCGGCGGTGCTTGCACTGGATCACCCAGCGCCGGCCCTGCGGGTCGGTCGCCTTCACGTCGGCCCCCAGATCGCCCTGCCCGCCGACCTGGACAGCGTCGGCGCAGCCATCCCGGTTCATCAGGTCGCGGACGGCGTATTCGAACTGCCGGTGGGAGAGCGCATCCAGCTGGGCCAGCCCATAGCGCAGGGCACGCGCCCGCGCCTGCTCCCACTGCATACGCTGGGTCCGCTGCTGCCACCACCCGATGCCGGCCAGGACAGCGAAGACGGCCCCAACGAGCAGCAGCCACCAGTGCGCGAGCAGCCAGTTGACCACCATCACCACCAGGCCGACCGCTGCCACAGCGACCACGGCCAGGACCGTGATCGGTGCGTCCTGCCGGCTGCGCCGGCGGCTGGGGCGCCGGGTGGTCCGTCGCCTGGCGGGCGGGCGCCGGGTCATCGCCCACCTCCCAGGGCAGAGAGGTCGATCGGGTACGACACGCTCGGTGCGGGCGCGGCCGTTCGTGGCGTGGGCGTGTCGAACCTGATCGGGTACGACACTGTCGGGTGCGGGACAGCCACCCGTGGAGCGTCGTTGGTGGTGTGGTCGAAGCGGATCGGGTAAGTCACCGAGGGCGTGGGCGACTGGCTGTCCGTTCCGTCCGCGGTCGAGGTGTTGCCGAAGCCGAGTACTGCCAGGCAGAAGACGGCGAAGACGGTCATCTCCCGCCGCGCACCCGGCGCCCACCGGGTGTGCCCGCGTACTGGCGTTCCGTCGGAGCGCACGTACGGCCGGACAATTGGCATGTGGTCCTCCCCCAAGGGCTCGTAAGTTCCCCGCGATCTCTGCCATGCTGGCGGCCGCCACTGACAGTCGATCAACCTGAGTGGCTCAACTCTGCTGGTTCCACGGCCAGTTCAAGACAGGCCGAACGGGATGCCCTGCTGTCGGGTCCCTACTGTCCGAGCCCCGCGTCGGGATGCCGAGTGCACTGGGGTACACGCTGCAGGGTCGCGGAAGGCTGATTCACCAGGGCAGTCGGACCATGCCGAACGTCATGGCAGGGCAGAATCCCGGCTGCAGGCCGGTCAGTGACCGAGCAAGCGGAGGGCGATCCGGCCATTACGGTGTACAGCGCCCAAGTGGCGAAAAATGAGAGTCAGCTGCCCGGGGTCTGGGGATCGACCCTGGAGCGGGCCGCTCAGCAGGCCTGCTCCGTGCGCGCCCAGCGCGTCCCACTGAGGTCGCCCTCGCGCCCTGAACAAAAGGGTGGCCCGCCGCTACGGGGGAAAGCGGCGGGCCAGCACCATCTCCGCGGTGCCACCGCCACGCACGCAGCGCACGCCGTGGCAGTGAAGTGACTGCCGTTCGGGTCCCGTTCGACGGCGGGCAAGCGGAGGGGCGCGAGGTCTGGCGCGCCGTTGCCGTTCATTCCCAACAGGTCCGGCCATGAACGGGGAACTGCGCTGCCCGCTCGGGCGATTGGAACCTCACCGCCCAGGGGCCACGCTCCGCACCAGCCACCCCCGGGCCTGTAGTGCCTCGATATGGGGTGCGATGCGGGTCCGGTGCGCAGCGAAGGCCAGCAGATGCGTGGGGCGAGTCGCTCCCACGAAGAGCAACTGAGCCGCTTTGCGCACGGTGATCGGGGCGTCGGCCACATCTTTCGACTGGGCCACCAGTGCGAGTGTCTCGTGGACGTCGTACTTACGGCCGCGGCTGTCGAGGCACTCCAGGATGAGGGTGGCCGCGTGCGTCTCGCCCTTGGCCCGCTGTATGGAAGTGGCCACCGACATCATCGGAGCCGCCTCCTCCACAACCGCTTCGGTTCGGGGAACGAGCGGCGGAATGTGGCGCAGGAGGTCGTCGATGCGGGGCGCGGTGAGCGGCGAAAGGTCGGCAAGCTGCGGCAGCACCCCTCGCAGGCGCCCCATCAGAGCGTTCCACTGCGCCGGGTCGTCGGTGTCCGCACTGAGCAGGTCGTATAGCAGTACGCGCATCTGCAGGCCTGCCGAGTCGGCACGGCGTTCGATGCGCTGGATCGCGGGCAGGGCGTTGCCGGAGCCCTGCCGGAACGCTCTGCGCACAGCGTCCCAGGTCTGGACCGTTGCGGTGCGCCGGTCACCGGTGGCCAGCAGGGCGCGCGCTGCGCGGACGGTGGTGATCAGCTCGAGGGCGGGTTGTGCAGCAGTGTGCGAGGTGAAGGTGGGTAGGTAGCAGGTCATCGACTGGGGGAAGGCTTCGGCCTTTCCGGGGACCAGCCGTGAGGCCAGGATGCGTGGTGGTGCTGTGGCCAGCAGGTGATCGGGGACAGTCTCGCGGGTCAGGCGCTCAAAGGCGGGGATGACGCCGGGTACGCAGTCATCGTCGAAGAGCAGCAGAGCGATGGTGCCCTGGGGGCCGGCACCGTCGATGGTCTGTCGGCGCTGGACGGTCAGCCGGCTGGCCAGGTCGGCGATCTGGGTGCCGAAGCGGCGGCTGACAGGGAGCTGGGCCGCGGAGGAGTGAGGAAAGGCCGAGGGCAGCAACGGCGCCTGGGTGCGGTCGGTGAAGATGCCCTGGTTGACGTCACCGGCTCGCTGTACGACGGTGCCGACTTTGCCGAAGACCTGGTCCAGGAGGTGCTGCTGCAGGTCGCTGGTGTCCTGCATCTCGTCGAGCAGGACGAACGGGAAGCGGTGCGCGGTGGCCTGGGCGATGTCGGGGTGGCGCAGGAGATGGTGCTCGGCGATGGCGAACATGTCGCTGTAGCGGAACAGGCCTTGGTCGGCGAGGTCGTTTTTGAGGCGGATCAGTTGCTGTCCGCTGGGGCTGGTGCTCTTGAAGGGCAGGGTCCCGGTTGGTCCTGTGACGGTGACTTCGCCGGCGTCACATATGTAGTGGGCGCCAGCGACAAGGTCCCGTCCGTCACGGCGGCGTTCGGTGTATGCCTTCAGCTTGAAGTAGCCACGGTGGTTGTCCAGCAGACGCAGGGCGGCATGTTCGTAGGCGGCGTCGTCGACGGTCTGGATGTCAATGCCGCGGGAACGCAGGGCGGGCAGGGCGAGGAAGGTGTTGGTGAAGGACTGGATGGTTCCGATGAAGTGAGGGAATCCCAGCAAGCGGCGTCCGGCTGGGGAGTCGGAGAGGCGGTGGGTGATCTCGTCCTTGGCCGTGTTGGTGTGGGACAGGACGCAGATTCCGCGGGTCGCTGAGGACCATCCTTGGGCGAGAAGGGTGAGTTTGAGGCCGATGAGGCTGGTCTTGCCCGACCCGGAAGCAGCTTGCAGATCGAGTGACTCGGCGCTCTGCAGGAAGTCCCATTGCTGCGGGTGGGTGAGTTCAAGTCCGCGCTGTGCAGCCAGGGCCTCGGCCTTGTCCTTGGCGAAGGTGTCAGGGGCGAAGGGAAGAGTCATAGGTCAGGCCGCCGGGGTGCACAGGTAATCGAACGCGGCCACCAGGTAAGGAGGCAGTTCCTCGTCCGTGACCGGGGTGGACTGCAGTAGTCGGGCGGCGTGTTGGGCGGCAATGGTCTTGCTGGCCTCGTCCAGGCGCAGGGGTTTGTAAATGTCCACCGCGGCGTCGGCCAGGGATGTGCCGCTGTCCTTCCACTGCTGCACCTCGAGCTGGGCCTCATTGTCGAGTTCAGCGAGCCTTTCCGCGGTGGGCCACTTGTTCTTGGAGGCGACGGCGGAGCGGACGGCCTGGTGCATGAGGGTGGCCATGGTCCAGGAGGCTGCGGCCAGGTCGTACTCGAGGGTCCAGTGGTCGGAGACGAAGGTGCGGACATTGCCGCTGTCCTCGGCCGTCAGCCTTGTCACATGCTTCTCGATCTGCTCGGCGCTCATCTCGGCCGAGCACTTCAGCTTTCCACGCATGTCCTGGGGGGTGCCTGCGGGTACCAGGTCGCGGTCACGGATGCAGGCCACGGTGACGGGTATCTGCGCGCCGTCACGCTGGAAGATGCGGCTGTAGCGGAACAGACCCACGCTGCCGACGTTGACGATGCTCACGCCGCATTCGTTGAACGAGCGGTCCACCGCCTTGGCAAGGGCCGGCAAGAAGATGGCCTCAGCGTCACCCTCCACAATGGCGACGCCGCGGGCGAAGAACAGGTTGGCCTTGGTGACGTCGAGGAAGCGGGAAAGGAATGCGTAGTCATCGGAGTGCAGCCGGGTCTGCCCTGGGGCCAGGCTGAAGGTCGCACCACGCGAGACAAGCGTGAGGTGTTCCACCGGTGTGGCGGAGGCGAGGTTGGGACTGTGGGTGGTGCAGATAACCTGTACCGGCAGGGCCGGCTTATCGCTGGCTTCTCCGGCGCGTTCGCGCAGCAGGTCCATGATGCGGGTCTGCAGTTGCGGGTGGAGATGGGCCTCGGGCTCCTCGATGAGCAGCAGCGGAGCGAGTTCGCTGTTATTCAGCAGGAGCAGTTCGGCGGCCATGAACAGCGCGTTGCTGTAGCCGAGTCCGTGCCGGGTCCACTCCTTGGAGCCTGCGAACAGACTCAGTTCCAGACGCTCCAGGGCACGGGCCAGGGTGGCGTCACCGGAGACGCCGATCTCACCGCGCAGGACGTCGGAGCCGATGGCGAACTTCTGCAGGTAGCTGGCGTTGATGTCGTCGCGGGCCGCGATGATGGCCTTGTTCTCGCTGAGGTGGTGCTCGGTGCGCTGCAGGATGCCGACCAGGGTCGTGGCGGTGTCTTCGACCGGGTCGAAGTCGCTTGTCCCCTGGTCCTTGATGGTGGGATAGCCGGCGAGGATCTGCGCCAGACGCGAGCCACGGCCAGAACGCAGCTCCGCTTCAGCGTCCCGCAACGGGCGCAGGTAGGTGGCTTTGAGCAGTTCTCGGGCAGTGCCGTCGAGGGTGGGACCCTGGCCGTCGGGGCCGGTGCGGGTGACGAGAGAGACCCTGCTTGAGTGCAGGGGGTCGATCAGCTGGGCCCGCACGGTGACGTACAGGGAACTTCTGCCGTCCTCTTCGGTGGTCAGCAGTTCAAGGAAAACGGCCTGCTCTTGCGGCGTGAGGTCTTTGAACCCACAGGTGAGGGTGAAGCTGTCGGCACGGTGGCCGTTGCGGATGTGGAAGTCGTCGGCAGTGATCCGGTAGTAATCCCCCGCCGTGGTCTGCAGACACAGGCGGATGGCATCGATGACCGCAGTCTTCCCGCTGCCGTTCTCGCCGACCAGGACGTTGGTGGCGGGGCCGAAGCCCATCCGAAGGCGGGTGTCTGTATCACCACCCTGCTTGGGAGCGGGACCGAAGATCCGGAAGTTTTCGGCAGACAGGCATGCCAGATACACGAAGCGGCCCCCCGATGGTTCCTGCGTTCCCACGTCCGGCATGACGCAGGCGCTCCAAGCCGCCTTCATCTCCCAAACCCTGGCCAGGCAGACGGCTTTGACGCATCATAAGCACCTTCCCTTCACTCTATGTCCACAGTTTCAGAACTGTGTCACTTGCCGCACACGCCTCAGCCAGACAGAAACCCGCGCGCGATGTGCGCGGCCGCCAATCACCCACCCACCCGAACCACGTCCCTGTTCGATCAAAGCGACCACGTGGCCGGACTGCTTCTGAGCGACGCCTCCTGTCCATTCCTGGCGGGTCTACTGCCGCACTTACCGACAGGGCGAAGGTCGCACCGCCAGCCGTCAACCCATCGGCGGTCTCAGCAGGTTGACGGCGCTCGTCGTTGTAGGGCGCAGGGCCGGGTGATCGTTCGATTCTGTGCCCGATCCGCAGGGTGTTCGGGATCTTTCGAGGGGACCGGCTGCCGATCTCCCCCTGGGTACGCCAGAGTCCAGTGCAGGTCTCCCCAGTTCGGGCAGGTGTACCAGGAGCTGAGCAGACCCGTCACGGTCAGTTGATCAAGGGTGTTGGGCAGGCGCGCGGGATGGGTTCCGCAGACGCGTGCCATCTGGCCGGGTTCGGCCAGGCCGGTGCCGGTATCCGGGTCGGCGTTCGCTGTGAGGTAGAGGCTTGCCAGTTGCAGCTGTGGGCCGACCGTTGCCCCGGCTGTCGAGGCCGTGGTGGCGCGTAGTGCCCAGTCTGCGGCCTGCGTTCGGTCGGGGCCGGCAGGGGCCTGGCTGAGCAGTGCTGCGTCGAGCAGTTCGGCGACGAACTCGTTGGCGGCTCTTCCTGCGCCGATCCGTAGCCATCGTGCGTGTTCCAGGTCGCGCCACGGGTCTGGGTTGTCGAGGCGGAGGCTGCGCAGCATGCCTTTGGGCAGCCGCACGCGCATGGTGGTGTTCATGCGTAGCGCGCACTGCAGTGCGAGCAGGCGGGCTGCGGCCGGGGTGCTTTCGGGGAGGGCGGCGGCGAGGTAGCTGAGCATTTCGCGGACTCGGATCCGGGCGCCTGGGCCCTTGGGCTGTCGTCTGCGGCACCGGGTGGTTGTGGGATGTGGTGCGCGGGCGAGGGCTGTGTCGGGGACGACGGCGGCGTGTGCTGTTGCTGCGGCGCAGGTACTGCAGGCGTCGGCGAGTCGCCAGACTCGTCCGCCGCGTTCGCGGGCGAGGAGGAGGTGGATGGGGCCGGCGCAGCCGCGGTGGCGGGGGTGCCAGCGGCAGCCGCGTTCGTGGCATTGGCAGGTGCGCAGGTGGGGTGGGAGGAGGTCGCCGCGTGCGTGTCGTGCGAGGTGGGCGAGGGCGGCTGAGCGGGCGGAGGCTGCGGTGACCGGTCCACTGCCGTGGGGGCATTGCTGGCATACGAGGACGAGCCCGCTGGGGTGCGAGCGCAGTTCCACGGTCCAGGCGCGTGGTGTCGCTGGGCATGTTGTGCGCAGCCTCATGGGCGCGTGTTCCTCCTGTTGCGTGCGCGCCGGTCCCGTCGGGGCTGGGGCGGCGGCCCACCGTAGTGCAGAGGTCTGCCCTTTCGCTGGCGTCACCACCTGCGAAATTAGGGCAGAGGTCTGCACTGACAGGGCAGGGGTCTGCACCGTCGGATGGACGGGTGACGATCTTGCCGCCCGATCCGGACCTCGACGCGCTGCGGTTGGAACTCGCGCGTCTGCGGGCCGCGCGCGGGTGGAGCTACGACGAGCTCGCCGCCCGCAGCGGCCTGGCCAGACGCACCGTCATCGAGATCGAGCAGGGCCGCACCATCGGCACGCTGAAGACCTGGCACGCCCTCGCCCACGCCCTGGGCACCCCGTTCGACGAACTCTTCGCGACGCTGTGCCGCGGGCATGACCTGCCGGGGCCGAGCGGGGACTGACCCCCGTCCGGGCGGCCGCCCCGGATCACCCAAACCGGCGAGACCGCCTCGAACGAGCGACCGTCCGTTCGCACTCCAGTGGCACCATGTGCGGCTGAGCGGGCGATCCGGCCCTACCGCTGCCGCGGATGCGGCGTGTTGGCTGGCAGGTTCACGCGCATGCGCTCCACACCTCCCGCCTCCCGCCACTGGGACCGCAGCCCTGTCCTCGCCCACCGCGCGCGCCGTTCCCTTCAGGTCACCCCCGACGGCGCCAGCCGGCTGCTGCGCTGTGGACAGAGCGGCCGGTGCCGCGACTGCGGCAACCGGATCGAGTGGTACCACCGCAGCGACCGCCGGCCGGTCCGTCTCCATCCGCAGGAACTGCCGGCCACCCGGGTGCCCGCCGCCTGCCGCTGGCACGTCAGCTCCGGAATCGCCCACCCGGCCGGGGACGGCAGCAGCTGGTGCCGTCTGCCGCACGCCGTCCTCTGTCCCGCCCGCGACACGGCACCGGCTTTCCCTGAACTGGCCGGGCTGCGCCGGTCGCTGGCCGTGCACACCCGCCGCATGATCGACGCCGGGGTCTTCACTCCTCCCCCGGCCTTGACGGACAGCTCGGCGCCCCGGCCGCCCGTCTGCCGCCCGGCCCGGCCCATCGTGCAGCTGTTGTATGTCCGCTACCTCGCCTCCCGGCCGGTGGATGAAATCCAGTGTGTCGCCCAGACCCGGCGCCGCCACCGCTGCACCAGCCCGCTGCTTACCTCCCACGCCCCGGCCGGCACCTGGCGACTGGTCCCCGCCACCGCGGCGGGCGGCCAACTGGCCCTGCCCGCCGAGGTCATGGCCCTCTACGACCTCACCGGCGTCCCCTACGCCGAGCAACTGCGCTGGCGCGCCCAGCGCTGCCCGCAGCACGCCGCCACGCCCACGGCCGCCGACCTGGCGGTGGCCGGCTGGGAGCCCTTCGACCCGCTGCACCACCACGAACACATCCATACCCGCCTGCCCACCCCCGTCCGACGCCCCAGGACTGCAGGCAGTGCAAGGCAGGCGGCCCGGCCGTGATGCCGCACCACGCCATCGAGATCGCCCTGACCAGGCCTGTCACTCCCGGCGAACTCCGGCATGCACACTGCGGCGTGTCCCTGGCCGCGAGTGCGGACCGCACCCGGCTGATGACGGTCTACAGCGCACGCAGTCCCGCCAGTGCCCTGCATGCGCTGCGGCGCCGGCTGGGCACGCGCCTGCCGATCGACGTCCTGACCGCGCACTACCCCGACCGGCACGGCCAGGTCCTGCTCAACGTCGCCCTGGACCACACCGCCGACAGGGCCCTGCGCCAGGCTGCGGCAGTCCTGGGGCAACGCCCCCAGGACCTGCTGCGGCAGCGGGTGACCGCGGCCCTTGCCCGGGAGAAGCAGGAACGCGCCCGGCGCCTGGAGGTTCGGCTCGAGAGGCTGCTCGCCGAGCACACCCCCCAAGACGTCCTGGCCTGTGTGGCCGGCCTCCTGCACCGCCACCAGCACCGACCCACTCGCACAGCGCCATAACTCCTTCTCCTACGCCGCTCACGACGCGGCGGCTGCAGGCCCCCTGATCCTCTTCAATCTTCCGCGGAGCCCTTGTTGCATACGCCCACCGACGAACAGGCCAACGCCGTCGACGCCTTCCGGGCCGGCCACCATCTCGTCCTGCAGGCCGGCGCCGGGACGGGAAAGACCAGCACGCTCAGCCTGCTTGCCGCCAGCACCCTCAGCCGCGGCCGCTACCTCGCCTTCAACAAGGACATCGCGCGCGATGCCACCACCCGCTTCCCCCGCACGGTGGTGTGCAAGACCGCCCACGCCACGGCCTACGCCGCCGTCGGCCACCGCTATGCGAGCCGGCTCAACAGCCCCCGCCAGCCGGCCTGGAAGACCGGCCGGGCACTCGGCATCACCCGCCCGGTCCGCATCGGCGATCACGAAATCAGCCCCCGGACGCTCTCCCACACCGTGCTGCGCACCGTGACCCGCTACTGCTACTCCGCCGACCGCACCCTGACCCGCCACCACGTACCGCACCTGCGCGGCCTGTCCACCTCCGGCGAGCACGCCCAACTCGCCCACGAGGTCCTGCCGTTCGCCCTCAAGGCCTGGGCCGACCTGCACAACCCTGACCGCGGTGCGGTCCGCTTCGAACACGACCACTACCTGAAAATGTGGGCCCTGACCGAGCCGAGAATCGAAGCCGACTTCCTCTTCCTCGACGAAGCCCAGGACACCAACCCGGTCCTTGAGGAGGTCTTCAACGCCCAGCGCCACTACGCCCAGCTCGTCATGGTCGGCGACTCCGCCCAGGCCATCTACGGCTGGCGCGGCGCCCAGGACGTGATGACCGGCTTCGACGCCACGGCTCTCACCCTGACCCGCTCCTTCCGCTTCGGCCCGCTGATCGCCGAAGAGGCCAACCGGTGGCTCACTCTGGCCGACGCCCCCATCCGCCTGACCGGCACGGAGACCATCCCCACCGAAGTCGGCGATCTCGACTGCCCCGATGCGGTGCTGTGCCGCACCAACATCGGCGCCATGGCCGAAGTCATGCGACTGCTGTCGGCCGGCCACCGTGTCGCCCTCACCCGGGGAAAGCAGCAGTTGGCCGCACTGGCTCTCGCCGCCCGCGACCTCAAAGGCGGCCGCCGCACCTCACACCCCGAACTCGTCCTCTTCAACTCCTGGGGCGAACTACAGGACTACGCCGCACACGACCCCGCTGGCCGCGACGTCCAACCCTTCGCCGACCTCATCGACACCCACGGCCCCGACGCCATCCTCGCCGCCGTCGACCAGCTCACCGACGAACAGCAGGCCGACGTGACCGTCTCCACGGCCCACACCGCCAAAGGCCGCGAATGGCCCACCGTCAAAATCGCCGACGACTTCCCCCCGCCCAAGGACACCGACCAACACGACGCCCAAGGCCGCCCCGTTCCGGAACCCGTCAACGACACCGACGCCCGCCTCGCCTACGTCGCCGTCACCCGTGCCCGCCACCAACTCGACCTCGGCGGCCTATCGTGGATCAACACCCACCCCACCGCGCTCAGCGTGGCGTGACCGGCGACGACATCACTCGGCGGGGTCCGAGGGCTGCTCCATTCCGCCCGCCCGGATGCGAGGCCGTTGCCGTGGTCGCAGGGCCGCTACGGTGACAGGGTGACTGTCGCGAACGACTCCCCGGGCGGCGACGCCGGCCAGACCGGCTTCGCTGTCTCTGCTGAACTGTCCACGGCGTTGACTGCTCAAGGGCCCCACGGTGAGCGGGCGTTGAACCTCCTGCGGGATGCGGCGGCGGTCCTGTCCGATCCCGGCCGGTGGCACGCACCGTACGAGGTCTCGCAGTCCTGCTGCCGGGGAGCGATCGACAGCATCCTCAACCTGGCGCCGAGGGACATCGAGGGCATCGAGACAGCGAGGGGCGCGGTCACGGATACCGCCAAGTCCACCGTCGAGGCATGGCGCGCCCACGACCAGGTCTCGGAAGGGCTGTTGGACGAGCTCGCTGCCGCGGTAGATGCGCTGCGGGCAGAGGAGGCCAATCCGGGTGGGCGGCGCATCCGCCAGATCGGGCACCTGGTGCAGGAACTGACGCGCCAGGAGATGGGCCTGGCCGAGGTGGAGGCCGTGCGCAACTCCTGGACCCGTTTCTATCGGGACACTTCTGGTGTCCTGCACGGTTCGGGTGCCACACCGGAGGAGTCCCGCGAGCGGTTCGAGGGGGTGGTGGCCTCCTTCGAGCAGCTCTTCCTGGGGCTGCCCGAGCGTGCCGAACGGTTGCGGCAGCTGGCGCTCAGTGAGCAGCCCTCGCCGGAGGATGCCGCTGAGGTCGCGTCGATGTCGGATCCGCGCGCCGGCGGCTACTTCTTCCGCGCGGCGGTGAGCCGGCGCTGGCTTGGCCTGCTGCCGCTGGACCGGCTGCTGCCGGAGGCTTCTCGCTGGCCGGCCCTGCCCTATCTGCGGCGGCTGCTGGATGCCGAGGCACCACAGGTGTGCGCGTGGGTGCAGCAGCATCTCGCCGCGATCGAGGCGCGTGGTGGCGGCGCGACCGGTATGGCGGTGAGCCTGGTAGCCCAGGCGGGCATGACGGCGTGTGCGCTGCTGCAGCAGATCGCAAGGACGCACGAGGACCGCCATGTGCTGCTGCGCATCAGTTACTGGGCCCGGGACGTCCCGATGTCCGACCGTAGCGGGCAGTGGGTCCGCGTCGTCGAAGAGGTGCTGCGCACATCGTCCTTCGGCACCGACGAGTCCTGGGAGGCGGCGCAGCTGGCGCATGCCCTGGTGCAGACGGCCCACCCGGAGGGACAACTGCGCCCGGCTGGGGACCGGTTGGGGGTGATCACCCGGTCTGTGCTGGCGTCTGTGCTCGCCGCGCCTCTGGCGGAGGTCGATGCGTGGCAGATCAGCCTGGTCAACGACCTGCGGGAGATTTCCCTCGCTGATCCGCCGCGCGACGTGCTGTTCACACTGATGCGTGCCGTGCTCGACCTGGCCCGGCAGGACGCAGGGCTGGGCGTCCCGCTGTCCGAGCGGTGGCGGGTGCTGGACAACAAATTGCCGGCCGGCGCCGCGGCCGACCGGCTGCGCGCGGTCGTCCTTCTGGAGAGCTACGACGACGACCGGGCCGATGCGGCGTCGGCCGCCACCTGGTGGGAACAGGCCCTGCCGCTGGCGGGTCGGCTGGCGGCTGCTGGATCCCCGCGCGCGGATGTCGCGGACTTCCTCGCCCTGCTCGAGGACGCCTGCCCGGACGAGCACCGTGGCGGTTTGCACGAGGTGCTGGTCCAGAGTCTGGGGGAGGCACCGTCCGCTCAGGAGGTCTCCGCCTGGAGGGAGGCTTACGAGACGGCGTCCGAGCCGCTGCCGAATGCCTGGGACACCGTCTGGGCGCTGTCTTCGGTCCTGGCCCCGCAGGTACTTGAGCCGTGGCGGCCGGTGCTGGAGATGCTCACCGCTTTGACGGGGCGGGCCGCACCGGCGCGTCCCGTTCCGCGCTTTCAGGTCACGTCGTGGGTCGAGAGCCACGGCGGGCTGTCTGCGGACGTGTTCGCTGCCCGGGCGGCAGAGGATGGGCCCGCCGCCGCGGTCGGCCAGCTGGTCGCCGCGCCCGTCAAGCGCACCGACGTCGACGCCGAGGGTGCTCGCGCCGGTCTGATCAGTGACCTCGTGGCCCAGGATCCGCCACTGTGGGCCCGCGACCCGGACGGTGTGGCGGCGGCTGCGGCCAGCGCCCCGACCGTGCTGGCCGCCTACTTCAACTCCCTGCACCGGGCCGCCCGTGAAGGAAAACTCGCAGGCGGCGAGCTCGCTCCGATCGCCCTGGCCGCCTTCGCCGCCCGCCCGGCAGCCGGGCAAGACGGCCCGGGCACGGAGCAGTTGCAGCGGGTGATCTGCAACCTGCTGCACCGGGCGTGGGAGAGCGATCTGCTGCTGGACACCGCATCAGGGGAGGAAGCCAGCGCCGTCGCGTGGCTGGAGGGCCTGGTCACCGGCTGGACGCAGCCTCGCGCCGACACCCGGCAGCCGCTGCTGACGGCCATCGACCAGCCGGGCGGGGCAGGGCTGCTGTCGCTGATCGCCCGGGCGGTCAAGCAAGCTCACCGCACCGGCCAGACCCTGGCCGAGCCGGTCCGCACGCTACTGACCCGGCTGCTGGAGGACGAGCCCGACGACCAGGCCCTGGCGGTGATCGGCTTCTGCCTCGGCCAACTGACGCATGTCGACGCGGCATGGGCCGAGGAGCACGCCGACCGGCTCTACTCCCTTGACGCCCCGTGGCGACCGGCCGCGACCTGGCTGCGGCACGGGCGCCCGCACACCGGCGTCCTGGCACGCCTGGACCGCACGGCCCTGTTGCAAACGGCGGCCGGCCCGGACGGCATCCCCGCCATCGACAAGATCATCCTGGCGTTCCTCAACGGCTCCGAGGACCTGGGCCCGGCCACCGTACTGCTGACAGAACTCGCCGCGCAGGACGGCGGCCCCCAGGCCGTGTCCGAGGTGCTGTGCCGCATCGCCGGAGCCCTGATCCAATGCGAAGAAACAAGCCCGTGGCCCGAACGCGCCGCGGCGCTGTGGCGCAGTGCCCTCGATGCGCAGCTGGAGCCCGCTGCTCTCACCGGGGCGGGGCGGTTTGCCTATGCCGACCGTCTCGACGACCGCACCTGGCTGGAGTTGACCGCCCCTACCGTGGCCCTGCAGCCGGCGCTGGAGGCGCCCTACCAGGTCGCTGAACGCGCAGGCCGGCACCCCGACTCCGCTGATGCCCTGCGTATTGCCGCAGCGCTGCTCGGCACCCAGGTGGACCTGTTCCACCAGCGGGAGATTGAGGGGCATGCGGCCCGGCTCTTCGCCCAGAGCACGGCGGACGGCACATCCGAACATGAACAGCTGCGGATCGCACTGATCAATGCCGGCGCGATCGAAGCGGCCTACAAGGACCCCCCGACCGGTCCGTGACGGCCCTGGCACGGGCGGGTTGTGTATCCGGCCCTGTTCCTGTGGCCGCTCCCGGCTACGGTGCGAGGCCTGAAGTCACGGATCGTGCATATCGTCCGGTGGAGCAGGCCGCAGCCGCAGCGCGCTGACCGTGTATGCAGTGCCCATGGCACGAGGTCCTGCTCGCGGGAGCTCGTCGCCGATGTCTTCCTCCGCGACGCGGGCAGTCCTCGTATCCACTGGACTGTGTGCCAGCAGTGGCTCGATCATGAGCCCGACGTCACTGCCCACGAAGCCAGCCGGGAGGGCCACTGCCCAGATCCTGACCGGATCAGCCTGAGGTAAAGCCGGATGCAGCGCGGCGCGTTCTGTCTGCGCGGGTGGCGGCGGGCCCGTCACACTGTGCACATGGGTTCCGACGTCCCGTCTGCCGGCCGTGTTCCCCGCCGGCATGCCACTCCCACGGAGAGCACCTTCAAGGAGCTGTATGCCACCGCACTGACCTGTGGTTGCCCCGACTGCGGGGAGCCGCTGCACCGGGAGAACCCGGCCACCGGCCAGCGCGTCCTCAACAGCCAGGTCGCGCACATCCATGCCCGCAGCGAAGGCGGACCTCGGTGGGATCCCGAGATGAGCGAGGAAGACAACCGCAGCTTCACCAACCTCATCCCGCTGTGCGCACGGCATGCCTTCGAGATCGACGCCACGCCGGAGCACTATCCGGCGGATCGCCTGCGCACCTGGAAAAGGAAGCAGATCCAGACGCACTCCCAGGCTGTGGCTCGGACGCTGAGCGACGCCGAAGCAGCCGAGGTCGCCGCCGCGTCCTTCGGCACGGACGACCTCCTGGAGCGGCTGACGGCTCTGCTGCCGTTCTCGGCACGCTCACGCTCACGCGCCGAGGCGCTGGCCCTGGCATCGAACAGCAGCCGTGCCCGCACCGTCGTCCGCCTGCGCGCTACCCCTGCCGACCGAGTAGAGGCAGCGCTGGAGTGGAGGACAGAGCAAGCCGATCCGGTGGTAGAGGTGCCTGCGGGCGCGCTGCGTGTCCTGGTTGCCCCCATGGGGGCTGGCAAGAGCGAGGCGGCGGAGCGCTGGTGGAGCGAGGGACTAACTCAGGCCTGGACGGATCCGCAGGTCGAAATTCCTGTGTGGTTGGAGGCACGGGAGGTCGCAGCCACGCTGGCCGGGACCGTGCAGGAGGCACTGGGAGCCGATCCGGTGCGCGACTGCCGGATCGTCCTGGACAACCTCGACGCGGTGAGCCCGAAAAGGGCCGACCAACTTCTCACCGACGCGCGCCGACTCGTGGCAACCTGGCCCCGGGTGCGCATCCTGGCGACCACCCGCCCGGGCGCGGGCAACGTGGATGCGGCAGAACGCCTCGACGTGCCGGCATGGCCGGTACAGCGGGGCTGGGACCTGCTGCACACCGTGCTGAACGAGGACTACGTGCCCGGCTTGGACACGCACGAGATGCAGCAGCTGCTGACCAGTCCCCTGCAAGTCCACGCCCTCGCCAGCCGTCTGCGAGCCGGCGGCGACACGCAGGTCTCCACGCGTGAACTGCTGTCAGGACTGGCCCGCGCCATCCTCCAGCGCGAACACCCCGAAGCCTCACCGGAGGTATGGGCAAGCCTGCCCCGACTCGCCGCCAGCATCCTGGACCAGCAAAGCCCTGTGTCAGCGAGCGCTTTCGCCCGCCAGCACGTGATCTGGGAACTGGAAGCGACCGGGCTCGTCGTCCACGACGACGGACTGCTGCGCTTTGCTCTCCCCCTGTTCGAGCAGCACTTCGCCGCGCAGGCCCTGCAAGACGAGGAGGCACAGCTCGAAACCGCTGCGGGAGCCGAACACTTCCCGCGCTGGCGATACGCGATCGCGTTCGCCGTGGAGACCGCGACAAGTGGCCGCGCGGAGGAGTTCCTGCGCCGCCTGGCCTGCACCAACCCGGCAGCCGCATCCTGGGTCCTTGACGAGACCACATCTGATCACGACACCGGCCCGCTGCCGCCGGCTTCCACGAACGGACCGGCGGGCGGATCGGCCGGAGCCTGCGACGAAGACCCCGAGCCGGCTCTCGCGATAGGGGGCCGGCTGCGTGAGGCGACGCTCTCGTGGCTTGAAGGGCTGGGCGAGCTGGGGAAGTTGTTGGCGCCGCATGATCAGGGCGCGCTCGCGCCGTGGGGTGTACTCATGGATCAGGAGGACAGGTGGATGACCGTCGCGCAGGCCCGTGAGGGAGTCCTGGACGCCGATCTCGTCGTCCGGCCAGACATCCACCCCTGGCAGTCCTTCCCCATGGCGCAATTCCATGACCGCCAAAGCTTCCCCGTCTCCGACGCACCCCTGACTCGCTGGGTATGGTCCCGCAACCGGCTGCGTGAGCCGTTGGCACGCCGGGTGAAGAACCGCACCCTCCCGGTCGACGCCGCCTCTCCCCTGGCGGCCGAACGGGCATGGTTCCTCGCTCAGCAGATCATGGGGAAGGGGCGGCCCGGCAGACTCGGCCGGGAGATCTCCTTGGAGGACCTCCGGCCGGAGGTGGATGCGCTGATGGCGCATGTCGAGACAACGCGATGGTCGCGGTGGCAGTGGGGCAGATACACCGTGGACTCCGCCGACGTCCGCTGGCTCCACGCCCAGTTGCAGCACCTGCCTGAGGACAAGCTCACCGATCCGCGCCCGCCCGCCGACCGCCCAGGGGAAGGCCGCTACCTCTGGCAGACCTACTCCCCCGAACTGACCCGATCCATCACCCAGGACGTCGTACGCGACGCCCTCGCCGGCTACCGCGACCTGGTGCAGCACAACTTTCCCCGGTTCGGGGCCGCGCTCGGCCTGTACAGCATCTTCCCGGTCCGCGCCGACGGCCTAGTGATCATGCCGGAGCCAGGTAACACCAAGGCCTACAGCGCCAACGTTGCCTACACCCTGCGCACCAATGCCGGATCTCGTATGCAGGATGCGCCAGCAGTGGAGTTCGACCTCGCCGAGGAGCCGAACATCCCCAGCTCCCTGTGGAGCAGTCTGCAAGAGGACCACGCCTCGGTGTTCCATCGCCCAGCAGTGCATCACGAGGAGTTGTCGACGGGGCTGGAACGTCAGGCCACCAACCTCGCCTACAGCTGGCTAGCCCGGGACCTGAAGGCGGTTGGCTGGCTGGAACACGCAGTGACCTTCCCGGAGTGACCGCACAGGCGGCCTGCCCAGCCGACGAAGACATCGAAGCCCGTCGCGAACCGGCCTGGCCGTGCGACCTCCTCGGCATACCCCTGGGCCGCCGACCACCACACCATCCGCGCGCACAAGTGACAGGCCCGCGGGGACAGATGGCCTCTCCCGACCAGACGCCTCTGACCAGCGCAAACTCGCCACCCGCTATAGCAGTCTGCACAAGAATGACATGGCCGTTCGTCACTCATGTCAGCACCAGATGAGCACCATCCGTCAGCGCCAACCGCCAGGTCACCGGGCCCATACCACTGACGCTCAAATGACGATTCTCAACTGACACTCCCCTACAGACTTGCACGCGACGAGTGGATCGCGGCTGGGGTGATGGAGACCCTGAGACTGCTCGTGCTGGCCGCCTACGACCGGATGATCGGCCTCGAACTCGACCATCTGTCCGCCGACGGCTGCATCACCAAGGCCCCCCTCCGGCGGCGAGTGCGCTGGCAAGAGCCCCGTCGACCGAGCGAAACAAGGCATCAAACGCTCGCAGTTGACGGATGGGCACGGCATACCGCTGGTCACCGACCCGGCGCCAGCCAACACCCGCGACCACACGCTGCTACCCGCCGCCCTCGACCGCTTCGCCGACCTGGAAGCGGCCCTGGGACCGCTGTCCGAGCACCCACGACAGCATGGTCCACCAGGACCTGGAGGCCCGAGGGATCTGCGGTCAGATCGCCGAGCGCGGCGCGAAGACCTCCAACCAGGCTGTCGGACGGTGGGTGGTGGAACGCACGAACTCCTGGATGCACAACTTCGGCAAGCTCCGTCGCTGTACCGAGCGACGAAGAGCCCCAGTCGAGGTCTTCATCGCCCTGGCCAGCACCATCATCACCGTCCGCTGCCTGCTCCGACGCGCCTGGACCCTCTACCGCTGGGGCACCCGCCCACGAAACCCTCGCATTCGATGACCTGCTGGCGGACGCCCTAATGTGCACTGTCCAGAGGCGCGAGGCTTTGCTTGATCAACTGAGTGCGCGAAGCGGGAGAGCACAGGCATCTGCCTGCCAATCTCGCGCAGTTCCTCGTGCCCCTGCGTGGTTGCTCTGATGACCGGATCGGTCCGTTGCCGGACCCGATGCGGCCTGTCGCCGCTCCGCCCGCGCGGCTCAGGCTTGGGGCATGACCCGAGCACTGATCGTCATTGATGTCCAGGAGTCCTTCCGTGCCCGTCCGCTCTGGGCAACCACCTCCGACCTGAAGATCGCCGACCAGGTGAACCGCCTGGTCCGACTCTCTCATCGGGCCGGGGACCTTGTGGTGTGGGTACTGCACTCCGAGCCCGGCACCGGCGATGTTTTCGACCCGGCCCTCGGCCATGTTCGGCTGATGGAGGAGCTGGAGCGAGCGGGTGGGGAGCCGCTGATCCACAAGACCTCGCACAACGCCTTCACCACCACCAACCTGCAGCAACTCCTCACCGAGCGCGGCATCCGCGAGCTCACCGTCTGCGGCATCCGCACCGAGCAGTGCGTGGAGACCACCACTCGCGTCGCCAGCGACCTCGGCTACCAGGTCACCTTTGTCATCGACGCGACCGCGACCAATCCCATCCCGCACCGCGACGCTCCCGCCGACCAGAGCGTTGCCGAGTTGCTGGCCGACCCCCGCACGCTGCCTGCCGAAGAGGTCATCAGGCGCACCGAGTACGCCCTCGCGGGACGCTTCGCCACCATCGCGACGGTCGACCAGATGGAGGCCGCAGCACTACTTCAGGCATGATGACCGAATCGTGAGCCACGTCGTCTTCCTCCTGGTGCCCGGAGTCCACGTGCTGGACCTGGCCGGCCCCGCAGGTCTTCTCCACGGCCGCCGACTTCGGGCACCCCTACACGCTCTCTTACGTCGCCGAGCAGCCACAGGTCTCCACGGCCCAGGGGCTGTCGCTGGTGGCCGGACCCGACTCGCCCGAGCTCGGGCCCGAGGACTCGATCGTGGTGCCCGGCTGGCGGACAGTCACCCTGGCCGACGCCCCAGCCATCGGCACCGCCTCCCTGCAGGTCCTCCGGGACCACCACGCCAGGGGCGGGACTGTGGCCAGCGTCTGCGCCGGAGCCGAGGCGCTCGGCCGGGCCGGCCTGCTAGACGGCCGCCACTGCACCACCCACCACAACGTGCAGAACGAGCTGGCCCTGCGCCACCCCAGGGCGGTGGTCGTCCGCGACGTCCTGTTCACCGCCGACGACCGGGTGATCACCTCGGCCGGCATCGCCAGCGGCATCGATCTGGCCCTGCACCTGGTCGCGACCCGGCACGGCCCGGCCGTCGCCGCCCAGGTGGCCCGGGACATGGTCGTCTACGCTCGCCGCAACGGCCGTGAGCCGCAGTCCAACGCGATGCTCCGGCATCGGTCCCACCTCGACGACACCGTGCACCGCGCCCAGGACCTCATCGACGCTCGCTTCGACCAACCGCTCCCGCTGCCCACCCTGGCCTCGGCCGTCAGCGTGAGCGAACGCACCCTCACCCGCCTCTTCAGCCGCGCTACCGGGCTCACCCCACTGCGCTACCAGCAGACCCTCCGCCTTGAACGCGCCCAACACTTCATCAGCCACGGCGCGACTATCGACGCCGCCGCCCGCTCAGTCGGTTTCCAGGACCCACGCATGCTGCGCCGCCTCCGCGCCTGCACGGCCTGACTGCGTCAGGTAACCGAACGCCCCTGGGCAGGGCAACTGACTCCCGTGCCTACCTACTGGTGGAGCCTCTTAGCTTGTCTTTTAACTGATCCGCTGTGGCTTCGTGCCGACCTTGTGGTGGGTGGGTCTTTGGTAGGGCTGGTCGGTGGCGAGGACTCTGCCCACGTCATGGCGGGTTGCTCGGTGCCGGTTCCGGGTGCCTGGCGGTCGGCCGGGGCCTGGTCGTGAGGGTTTCGGTGCTCCCGCTGGGGATGCTGCTGTCGGACGGATGTTCCTGAACCCCCGCCGGACTCGGGCTGGGGTGAGCCGGTCCGGCGGGGCCGGCTTCTCCCAGGGGTGTCGTAAGTCCTGGACCAGCGGGCGGGCGAGCCGGAGCTGGGTGTGGGCGGCGATGACGAGCCAGGTCCACCGGCCGGCGGCCTCGGAGCTGCGGAGCCTCGGAGCGGTCCAGCCCAGGGTCTGCTTCATCATCCGGAAGGTGTGCTCGACGTCGAATCGTCGTAGGAACGCCTGCCAACAGCGGTCGACGTCGGCCGCGGTCGCACCGGTCTTGGACCACCACAGCCAGACCGGCTTCGGCTCGGCGCCGGACGGCAGGTAGGACACCTCCAGCCGGATCACGGTGCCCTCGATAATGGGCAACTCAGCGGAGTGCTCGATCCACGCGGCCCGGCGAGTCAGCCGGGGGTGGAGCCGGTCCCATGCCTGCGCGGTCGCCTTCCCATAGAGGCGGGTGTCGGTGACTGTCACCACCTGCTCGGCACCCCAGGTGCCGGGCTGGCCGAAGACGAACTCGCCGCCGTGCTTGGGCGGCCGGCCCCCTTGGGGTCATAGACCCGCGCCGGAGTCAGCCGACGCATCACCCTGTCCGACCGCGTCCGGCCCAGAATCTCAACGGGCAGGTCGGCCAGCAGGTAGGCCAGCCGCGGGGCGTCATAACCGGCGTCGACCACCACCAGCACGTCTGAGTCGCCGTCCGTCCACTGGCCAGAGGCCACCAGCCGCTCGATGACCTCCCGGATCTGCGCGCTGGTCACCGCCGCAACGTCGGCGCCGGGCGCCAGCCGAACGGCGTCCAGGATCGCTGTCCACGACGTCCTCCCGGCCTCCAGCGCGGCAACGACCGAGTACGACCAGCCCGGAATCATCAGGTGCTTGTTCTCGCCGTACCCGTATGTGTGGCAAAAGCACCGGTCAGGGGCGGTGTCGGCGTCCGGACGCAGCCACGGTGAGATGTCCACCGCCAGGACCAGGCGCCCGTCAGCCGCCCTCGGCAACGGCACCAAGACCAGCGCCCGGCGCAGTCGGCCCACATCCACCCGGCCCTGATTCAGGCCTGCATAGAGAGCACCGTGCCCACGGTGGTGCTCCGGGGCCAGAGCCAGCCCTACCAGGGACCTCACCGGCCCGTCGGCACGCACGATCGCGTCGGTCGGCTCGAACAGCGCATCCCCGCGGGCGGGTAAGCAGCCGTAGAAGTCGGTCCGGAACCGGGACAACATCATCAGGGACTCGATGCGGGCAGGGTTGTGCAGCAGACTCACTCTCACGGCCCTTGGTTGATCATCAGCGTCTCGACAGCGCACATGATCACACCAAGGCCGAACCACTGTCTCCTTGGAGGAAACTCTTCTGCCCAGGCCGTCCAGCGAAGCTAGCCTCTTGCCATGAGATGGGACGAAGGACGCCTGCTGGCCCTGGAGATCGACGCGAACTACGGCCTCGCACCAGACCCGGACACCCCGCAAGCAGCCCTCAGAAACCCTTCCCTGCTCGCAGTGTGGGCATGGTCCCCTCACGCACGTCTCCTGTCACTCTCGCCCAGACTCGCGCTCCCCAGCTCCATCGACGGCATGGAGCAGGAGTACAGCCCCGGTCGTCTACCCGACGCACTGCACTGTCTGGTCGCATCCCTTGACGACCGGACGGTGTCCGTCGAGGGCGGCCCGTGTTTCGTCTTCCCGGACCGTCTCGCCGTCCCAGACCCAGCCCCGCTGCCGATCATCGTCTCCACCGCCGACGGCCAGCGCACCGCCCAACACCTGATCCGGCCGGACAACTGGCAGCCCGACGAGTGGAACGAACTGATCAACGGGCGCATGGGTGAGTGGGCCATGGCGGTCCACGAACGGGAGCCGGTGTCGATCTGCTTCACACCCGCCTCGAACGCCACCGCCGCAGAGGCAGGCATCTGGACCCGCCCCGACTTCCGCGGCAAGCGCCTCGCACCGACCGTCGTAGCCGCCTGGTCCCAGCGTGAGCACCGCAACAAGACCGTGCTCTTCTACAGCACCACCGCAGACAACCACGCCTCCCAATCCGTCGCCCGCGCACTCGGCCTCACTCCACTTGGCTGGATCTGGACCGCACGTTAAAAGACAAGTTGAGAAGCTGTTTGTGATCCCCGGTCCTGATCAATGTGGTCAGGTCCATCGCCACCTCTGGGCAGGACCTGGGACGAGGGGTGGGTTTCCAAACGCATGCTGATTGCACCGTAAATTGTGCCCATGAGCGAGGAGACGTCGCCCGAGAAGTTAGAGCGGTCAAGCACAAGACATAGGAGGCATGCCGCACCCAAGCGCGGCAAGGGCAGCGGGGTGTTGCGGTCGTCCGCGCTGATGGCGGCGGGGACGGTGGTCTCGCGCGCCACTGGACTGATCCGACAGATGCTGCAGGCCGCTGCACTGGGCACCGGGCTGCTGGCCACCACCTACAACCAGGCCAACACCGTGCCCACCAGTCTGTACTTCCTGTTGATCGGTGGCGCGCTGAATTCCGTCCTGGTCCCCCAACTGGTCCGGGCCCGCACAGAGGACCCAGATGGCGGAGCCGCCTTCGAACAGCGCCTGGTTACCCTCGTGCTGTGTGTCCTCGGCGTCGGCACCGCGTTGGCCACATGGGCTGCTCCCGAGATCATCAGGGTCTACCAGAACGACACACCCACCACGCACGACGCGTTCGAGCTGACCGTGGTCTTCGCCCGCTTCCTGCTCCCGCAGATCTTCTTCTACGGCGTGTTCAGCATCTTTGGGCAGGTCCTCAATGCCCGGAACCGGTTCGGGGCGATGATGTGGACCCCTGTTCTGAACAACCTCATCCTGATCACCATGTTCGGCCTCTACGTCGGCATGATGATCGCCCCAGAAAAGGTCACCGACATCACTGACGCCCAGGTCAGGCTGCTCGGAATTGGCACCACAACCGCCCTGGCCCTCCAGACGGTCGCCCTGATCCCCTACGCCCGCGAAGCCGGATTCCGGCTGCGACCGCGCTTCGACTGGCGGGGCACCGGCCTGCGCAAGAGCGTGAACGCGGCCCGCTGGACCTTGCTGTTCGTACTGGCCAACCTCATGGCGAGCACTGTGGTCACCCGCCTGGCCTCCGCCGCCGACGCCGCCCTGCCCCACGACGGCGTCGGCTACACCGCCTACAGCTACGCCCAGCAGATCTGGATGCTTCCCCAGTCGATCGTCACGGTCTCCCTCGTCACCGCTCTCCTCCCGCGCATGAGCCGGGCAGTGAACGAGCACCGCGTCGACGACCTGCGTGCCGACTTGTCCCGCGCACTCCGAGCCAGCGGCGTCATCATCGTCCCTGCTGCATTCTTCTTCGTTGCCTTCGGCCCGCAGATCGCGCAGCTGCTGTTCGCCCATGGTGCCACCAACGCCGCAGCAACCATCTCACTGGGCCACATGCTGCAAGCCTTCGGCCTGGGCCTGATCCCGTTCTCCGCTCAGTACCTTCTGCTGCGCGGCTTCTACGCCTTCGAAGACACCCGGACGCCGTTCCGTATGGCGCTGTGGATCAGCGGCATCAATATCGCTCTCGCTGTGGCCTGCCATCTTCTGCTGTCCCCCCGTTGGGCGGTCACCGGGATGGCCGCCGCATACGCCCTGTCCTACGCGATCGGCCTGCTGCTGACGGCTCTACGGCTGCGGCGACGCATCGAGGGGCTGCTCGACGGTCGGCGGATCTGCCGCACCTACGCCAAGCTGACCGCGGCCGCCACCGGGGCCGGTGCCGCCGGGTGGCTCATCGCCCGCTCCGGCGGCCACAGCCTGACATCTGTCTCCTGGACGCCGGCTCTCTCACTGACTGCAGGCGGCATCACGATGGTCCTGCTGTTCCTGCTCTTTGCGCGACTCTTGCGAATCGGGGAACTGCGCGGCCTGCCGGGGCTGGGGTGACCCCGGCACGATCAGACGTGAGCCGGAGAGCTGATCAGGCGGCTGGTGTGTACGAGGACGCTGTGGTCGGCCGGGGAAGGCGGTTCCGGGTGAGGCGGCGGGTCATGAGGGTGATGGCGGCCCAGGTGATCAGGGTTTCGGAGTGCTGGACGAGCCGTGTCGGGTAGCGGGGACGCATTGCTGCGTCCCCGCCCCCTCAGAACCGTGCAAGCGTCTCTCGACGCTGTGCCGCTCGAAAAGTCATCGTCGCAGGTGGGAGTGGTATGGCCAGCCCGCTGGGATCATGTCCTCCGTGATCGTGTCCTTGCTGCACAACGTGACCCGGAAGCTGCTGACCGTTCCATCAGTTCTCCTCCGTCGCGGGACGGCGAAGGACGCGGAACTTCTGGTGCTGCGGCACGAGAACGCGGTCCTGCGTCGCCAGCGGCCGGACCAGTCCGCGACGAGCTCGCCGACCGGTTCTGGTTTGCCGCCCTGTCCGCGCTGATACCCCGACGCCACTGGCGCGAGGTGTTCCCTGTCGCCCCCGGCACTTTGCTGGCCTGGCACCGCAGGTTCATCGCCGCGAAGTGGGACTACACCGCGCGCCGACGCACCGGACGCCCACCCACCCGGACAGAGATCAAGAAGCTCGTCCTACGGCTGGCCAGGGAGAACCCGAGGTGGACACCGGCGGATCCATGGTGAGTTGACCCGACTCGGGCATCGGATCGCCGCCTCGACGGTCTGGGAGATCCTCCATGCCGCGGGCGTCGATCCGGCGCCACGTCGATCAGGTCCCACCTGGCGCGAGTTCCTGACCATGCGAGCCGAGGGCACCATCGCGGCAGACTTCTTTCACATCGACACCGCCCTCGGCAAGCGTTTGTACGCGCTGGTGTTCCTCGAGCACGGCACCCGGCGGCTGCACATCACTGGGAGCACCGCACGCCCGACATGGGACTGGGCGGCGCAGCAGGCGCGGAATCTCACCGCCGACCTGGGTATACGCATAGAGTCCCTGCGCTTCTTGCTGCGCGACCGCGATGGCAAGTACGGCCAGGCGTTCGACGCCGTCTTCCAGGCCGAGGGGATCGAGATCCTCAAAAGTGCGCCACAAGCTCCCCCATGAACGCACACTGCGAACGCATTATCGGCAGCATCCGACGCGAAGGCCTCGACCATATCCTGATCATGACCGAGGCCCATGCCCGCCACGTCCTTGCGGCCTACGAGCGGCACTACAACCAGCACCGACCTCACCAAGGCCGGAACCAGCTCCCACCCGACGCTCACGAACAACCCGGCGCAGCGCATGACCTCCACACACTCAAAATCGAGCGCACCCGGATCCTCGGCGGCCTCATCAACGAGTACAGATATGCGGCCTGACGTGCAGCGACGACTTTTCGAGCGGCACAGTCCGAGTACACGGAGTGGATGTGGCAGTCTCCGCGATACCAGCCGGCTCCTCGGCCACGCGCTTGCACAGGCGGGAATCCCGAGTCCGGCATCGCTCTCCTCGTCTACGACGGCCCAACCGCCAGACGAACGAGCCCAGTCGGCACAGTGTTCCCAGCGCCGACTTGGCGCGCATACGCATCGAGCACACCCGCTCGGCTACATTCTGACTCCGCCAAGGCCCGCCAGGACATGGCCGCCCGAGAGTCATTCATCAATTCCGACTGGGACAACCTGCCCGAGTGCCGGAAGCTGCACCGCCGTCGCCGTCATCATCCCCGGAGTCGTCGGCCAGGTTGCCCACCTCGCGCAGGAAGCCGATGAGCGGGATGGCGGCCGCCTCAGCTCGCCCGCAGACCGAGGGGAAGCAGGCTCCGCCGGTGCTCCGCCCAGGCTCACCTCCGCTTGCGCGGAGAGTCGATCACCCCGGGTTCCCGCTCGACGGCCCGCCGCCGTGCGAGCGCCGGGCCGTCACCACGCGTCGGGGCGGTGATCGCATGACCACCGAGCCGAGCGGCGTCGACCTCGCCCGCCAAGCCCTGGCCGCCGCCCGCGAGCAGGTGAAAGAGAACCGCGGCCACCGCAAGGAGAAGCCGAAGCGGCGCACCGGCGGCGGGGCGGCCGCGAGCCGCTCGGACTCAGCACCGCGATCACCTGGATGATGACCGAGCGCGGCATAGCCGCCCCGGCCGCCGGCGGCGGCGTCACGCGCAGTGGGACGACAACCTGGCCACGGCCGCCCCCGAACTCACCGGTCATGCCCGCGCGGTGCGGTTCGATACCGCATCGTCGAGGGCAGGATCGGCACGGAAGAGATAGACGCCTTCATGGTCAAAATCACCTGACCCGGTGACCCTGTGACCTCGTGGCGTAGGGGCTCGGGCACCCGGAAACCGGGCTCCTACGCTTCACGCCGGCGCGGGCCAGAACTGCGCGACATATCGCTCGATACCGTGGGGGACGCCCTCCTGGGAAAGCCGAGCCACCTCCTGGCGGCCGGTGCAGTACAGCCGCAGCTTCCACAACGTGCCAGGAGAACCCAGCTCGAGATCTTCCTCGGTTGCGCCACCCACCACCCACACAGCGAGGGCGCCCGACGTCGAACGGATCTCCGTCTCTCCCTGCGCTTCCCACGCCTCACGGTGGTCCGCCGGCGCGGCACCGTCCCACACCTCGCCGGTCAGCAGGGCGCGGTGCGTGTGGCCCGCGCTCCTGACATCCACCCGTCCTTCGAAGGCCGTGAGGAATTCGGCATCGTCATCCGGGCTGTCGTCCGGGTAGGGGATGGGTACCTGCGTGTCATCTCCGTCCTGCAACGAGAAGCCGAAGAAATCGACCGGAACCTCAATGGACTGTTGCCGGACCAGCACGGCCACCCTGTTTCTCCTTGGCTAGCTCCAGGCTCACACCCGGAGTGAACGGAGAGTGCCCTGCAACGCTACCGGTCCCGCAAAACGGCACCCCTGCGGCCTGAGCCCAGGACCGGGCCGACGATTGAGAGAGCAAAGCCACAGCCCGGCGGCGTCGGGAACAGGGCGCCGCGGTGGCCGTCGAGGTGCTCCGGCTGACGTGCGAGAAGTGCGGGGCGGGCGACGGCCGGCAGTGCAAGACGGTGAAGGGTTGGCCAGCCGACTCGGCTCACAGGGGAGGCCGCGAGAACGTGTGTGGCTGGGGGATAACCGGAGTCGCGTAAATGGCCCACTGGAAATGAATGCGAGTGGCCCATACCTTTGGGCCGTTTCCCTTCCAGGGTTCAGGGCGTGACCACCACGGCGCCTGTCAGCCGTCCTTCGTCCGCCGCTGTGTGCGGTGGCGGACAGGGGCGGACCGCGCTGGGATGGGTCATGGCGGCCGGGCGGCCTCCCGCGGGGCCGATGCCTGCGCCCACCAGACGTGATGCCCGCTCCCTGAGCCTCCCCCTACTCAGAGGAACCCCTCATGCAAGCCATCACCGTCCAGGACCGCGACGCCGGTGTCAGCGGCCTGACCCTCTCCGAGCTGCCCCACCCGCGCGCCGCCGAGAACGACGTGATCGTGGAGGTGCACGCCGCCGGATTCACCCCGGGCGAGCTGGACTGGCCCGGCACCTGGACTGACCGGGCCGGTCGTGACCGGACCCCGAGCGTGCCCGGCCACGAGCTGTCCGGCGTGGTCACCGAGCTCGGCTACGGCACCACCGGCCTGGCGGTCGGGCAGCGCGTGTTCGGTGTGACCGACTGGGCCCGCAACGGCTCGCTGGCCCAGTACACGGCGGTCGAGGCCCGCAATCTCGCCCCGCTCCCGGCCGATGTCGACCACCTCACGGCCGCCGCACTACCGATCTCCGGGCTCACCGCCTGGCAGGCCCTGTTCGACCACGCCCACCTGACCACCGGCCAGAGCGTGCTCATCCACGGCGCCGCGGGCGGCGTCGGCTCCATCGCCGTGCAGCTGGCCCGCGAGGTCGGCGCCCGGGTGATCGGCACCGGCCGGGCCGGCGACCGCGACACCGCCCTCGCCCTGGGCGCGGACGCCTTCGTCGACCTCCAGGCCGAGGGACTGGCGGACCTCGGCGAGGTCGACGTCGTGCTCGACGTGATCGGCGGCGAGATCCTCGAACGCTCCACCGCACTGGTCCGCCCCGGCGGCACCCTGGTTACCATCGCCGAGCCGGTCACCGTCCACCCCCGCGACGGGCGAGCCGTCTTCTTCGTCGTCGAACCCGACCGGGCCTGCCTGGCCGACCTCGCCCAGCGGCTGCGGGACGGCCGCCTCAAGCCGATCGTCGGCGCCGTCCGGCCGCTCGCCGAGGCAGCCTCCGCGTTCACGCCGGACAAGCGCACCCCCGGCAAGACGATCATCCGCGTCACCGAAGACTGAAACGCCTGTTTTCGAAGGTCGAGTGACCGACTGCTGCATTCCTGCCTCGGTCATGCTCCAACGCGCCGTCGCTGGTGCGTTGCGCACCCCCACTGCGGCGCTCACTGCAGCCGAACAGACCATAATCCGCCTTGCAGGTCGCCCAAGAGACCGTGTCACGACGACACCGCGCTCATACGATGCATTGCTTGGCGCACTATTTTTGACCGCAGAGTCCCCCGCGATTATCCCCCTACGGCGCTCCAGAGCCGGATACGGCGCTCACGCCCTGGGAGTGACCCGTCTACCGGCAGACGCCAAGGGGCTTTACCGCTTCTTGGCGCAGGCCGCCTAGGGCGACCAGGATGCCCGCGTGCCCACTGCCTGCGGAAACCGACCCGCAGAGATCACGAGCAGTCCCCCGTTCCCCTGTCGCATGGGGAGCGCGACTCCGTACTCCCACCCCAGAAAGGGGTCGAGAGCCGACAAGGGTCCTTATACCTCTTGATGCACAGAGCATCCGAATCGATGGGGTGACCGCGGGGGCCTACAGTTGATGGCGGCGCACAGGGGCGCGGTACGGCGCTGTAGGTGTACCGGATCAGGTGACGGACGAATCGGGCACCGTTGACACGTCTGCGAGTTGGGAGCACAAGGGCTCCCAGAGGGCTCCCCATTGCTCCCCGCCCGGAAAAGGTTAAGGCCGTCTCCGCTACCCGCGGAAACGGCCTCCGACCTGCGAAAACGCCGGTCGGTACGACAGGATTTGAACCTGCGACCTCTTGACCCCCAGCCGTACCGCACCGTAGCGCTCGGTTCAGAACCGTACCGAGCCCTCGCGCGCCTACGGAGAACGTTGCAATCAACCACTCCCCCATAGCAACAACCACGCCATTGGCCCGTATGGACCCCTGATCCCCATGCCCGTCCTCACCCCTGACGCACTGCGCACGGCTGTCGCCCGGATCGCTCCCAGCAGAATCCCTGCGCTCACTCAGCACCTGTTCGAGGCGACCACAAACGCACAGCAGACACAGAGCCTCGTGCCCCTGCGGGCTTTCGTCCACTCATGGGCCGTGTTCGTCGCCATCGAGCGGCACCCGGAACGCGCCGCCCGCCTCCGTGAACTCGAGCAGATCGTCGATACGGCCGAACAGGACCCGACGGCGGCCATCCACGAAATTCAGCAGATCCGTAAGGCCGCGGAGGCCGAGGCGGGGCTGTGACCGACTGGACCTGGGAGTACAACCCGAGTGAGGAGTACGTCGCCGACGGACTTGCGCCAGGTGTCGTAGCAGAGGTCGAGCGACTGGCGACCGAACTCGCCACGCTTTGAGTCGACGCGGCAAAGGTGGGTCGGCCCTTCGACCGAGAAGGCGGACTCCGAGAATTCGACATTCTCGGCGGACGCGGCTTCATCAACTTCCTCTCAGTACCACGCCATCACTGCATCTATATCTGCAACATCACCTGGTACGGATGACGTTGCTCTCGTTCCAGCGCCGTTGTTGAGGCCGCCGAGGATCCAGGTGGGCTCGATGCCTCGGGTGTGCAGTTCATGCGACTGTGTTTGACGAGAATGCCATCAGCCCGGATCGGAGCGGGTGCACCGAGTCCCGACGGTCGTCGGCCACAGTCGCTCGTGCAGACGCTCTCGCGTGGCCGGTGGTCCACGCGAGATGAAAATCGATCGTGCTGCTGCGACTGGCATTGTGCCATTCGAACCCTTCGGCAGCACTGGTGCCGTGACGGGCAGAACGCGAATCAGGCGACTGCCGAGGGGCGGCATGGAGAAGAACGTCCGAGTCAAGGTGTCGGTGAGCGGCGTACTCGGCCTCGACGTGGGAAACGAGAGCGCGAAAAGAGGGCCCTCACAGACGTTGACCTGCGAAGACCCTCGGCACCGTCGGGACCGCCGTCCGGGCCGACCACCGACGCCGGAAGCACTGCGGAAACTGGTCCTGCGCCTCGCGCGCGAGAACCCGGGGTGGGGATATCGACGGATCCACGGCGAACTACTCGGCCTGGGACGCAAACTCGGCGCCTCGACCGTCTGGGAGATCTCGCAGAAGGCCGGGATCGACCCCGCACCCCAGCGCACCAACCAGTCCTGGCCCGCCTTCCTCAAAGCCCAGGCCTCCGCCATCGTGGCCACCGACCTCTTCCACATCGACACGGTCTTCCTGCGGCGCTGGTTCGTGCTGTTCTTCATCGACCACGGCACCCGACACGTACACATCGCCGGCATCACCCCGGCACCCGACCGACCCCTGGATCACCCAGCAAGCACGGAACTACCTCGTGGACCTCGGTGACCGCGCGGAGTCGATCAGCTTCCTCACCCGGGACCGCGGCCCCTACTTCACCGACAGCTCCGACGCCGTCTTCCAGGCGATCGGCGTGCACGTCATTCCGACACTGCCCCAGGTGCCCCGGATGAACGCCATCGCGGAACACTGGACCGGATCATGCCGACGCGAGGCAACCGACCCCGCCCTGATCACCGGAGAGCGCCACCTGCGCCGTCTCGTCCGCGAGTACACGGAGCACTACAACAGACACCGGCCACATCGATTCCTCGCACAACGGGCACCAGACCGACTCACCGACCCCGAGCCGCCCATCGCCAGGGACCACACTCGCATCAGTCGACACGATCGACTCGGCGGCCTCATCCACGAATACTCGCAGGTCGCATAGGGTGACACAGATTCCGGCGCCCACAGGCGCATTGCGAACGCGCAATGGTCTGACGCGTCAAAGGCAACGCAACGCGTCAGGCCGGGGAGTCCTCCTCCATGGGCGGCATGAAGGCGCGCAGCCATCGCTCCGTCTGGGCGACATGGGCCTCGGCCGCTCCGGCGGCGGCGCGCGGATCGCGGTCGGCGATCGCGGTGGCCAGCACTCGGTGATCCTCGTCGCTCTTGCGCCGCATCTGCTCGCCCTCGGGGAGGTTGAAGATCTGGTACTTGCGGGAGCGGGCGCGGAAGACCGAGAGCAGGGAGCCGAGGGCGGGGTTTCCGGCCGCGGTGGCGATCTCGGCATGGAAGCGGTGGTCGAGGTCCGATGCCTCGGTGGGGTCGTCGGTGGCGTCCATGGCCTCGATGAGCGTGAAGAGTTCCCGCACCGTCTCCGGGGTGCTGCGGGCCGCAGCCTGCGCCGCGACGTGGGACTCCAGGACACGCCGGATCTCGTACACCTCCAGCAGGCCGGAGAGCGGCAGCAGTTCCAGGGTGAGCGACAGGCTACCTATGATGTCCTCCGGCCTGAGCTGGGAGACATAAGTACCGGAGCCGTGCCGCGGCTCGATCACCCCCAGGGCCGCGAGCATCCGTACGGCCTCGCGCAACGACCCCCGGGACACGCCGAGTTCCTCGCACAGCTCGCCCTCGGGCGGAATGCGCCCTCCGGCGCTGAGGCGCCCGGTGGCGATCATGTGGCGTAGGCCGTGGAACGCCTTGTCGACTGCGGACATCCGATTCCTCCCGAACGGGCGGGGCGCGGTCCCGCGCCCTTCGCCGCACTGTACCGATTCATCAGATATGTCAGAGGTATCGATCGGAAGTCATCTGATGATCCACGCTGCTACACCCCTTGATTGCCTGGGATCCGTCATGCAGGATGCCGAGTCATCATACGTGTTCTGGTTGCGATCAGATCTCTCTCGTTTCTGACGCCCCTCGGAACACCCGGACCCCGGAAGATCGGGACTCATGTGAGCGAGACCGATGTCATCGCGGCACCACGCCCCCTGTTGCTGGCCGACGGCCGTCCCGCCGACCGGGCGTGGACGCTGGACCCCGCCATGAGACACCTGAACCACGGTTCCTTCGGCGCGGTTCCCCTGGTGGCACAGGAGCGGCAGAAGCAGCTACGGATGGAGATGGAGTGCTCCCCGGTGGTGTGGTTCCCGGCGCTGCCTCAGCGGATCGCCGACACCAGGGTCGAGATCGCCGACTTCTTGGCGGTGGCCGCCGACGACCTGGCCCTGGTGCCGAACGCGAGCGCGGGCATCAGCACCGTGTACGCCGCCCTCGACCGCCGCCGCGGCGGGGAGATCGTCGTCACCGACCACGGTTACGGCGCCGTGACCATGGGCGCCGAGCGGCTGGCGCGCGACCGCTGGGATGGCGGGGTCCGCACCGCGCGGGTACCCCTCGACGCAGATGAGGAGCAAGCGTGCGAGGCCGTGTTCGCCGAACTGTCCGAGGCGACGGACCTCATCGTGGTGGACCAGATCACCTCGGCGACCGCCCGCCGGCTGCCGGTGGAGCGGATCGGCGCGGAGGCTCGGCGGCGCGGGATCCCGCTGCTCGTGGACGGTGCGCACGCACCTGGTCTGCTCCCCGCCCCGCTCTCGGGGCTGACCTGTGATTTCTGGGTCGGAAACCTGCACAAGTGGGGATGCGCGCCCCGGGGCACCGCAGCGCTCGTCGCCCGTGGTCCGCTGCGTGAGCGGCTCTACCCACCGATCGACTCATGGGGTGCAGAGGACCCGTACCCCGACCGCTTCGACCAGCAGGGCACGGTGGATGCCACCTGCTATCTGGCGGCACCGACGGCGCTCGGCTTCATCGAGCACACCTGGGGCTGGAGGCGCGCCCGCCGCTATATGGACCACCTGGCCGGTTACGCCGCGCAGGTCATCGGTGCCGCGTTCACCGCGCTGACCGGCGCCGACAGCAGCGTCGACGTCGGCATGCCGGTCCCCGGGATGCGTCTGGTGCGGCTGCCCGAGGGGCTCGGCGCCACCCGCGTCGAGGCCGACGCGCTGCGCGACCGGGTCGCCGGGGAGCTGGGTGTCGAGGCGGCCTTCACCAGCTTCGGCGGCATCGGCTATCTGCGAGTGTCCGCCCACGTCTACAACACCGCCGCCGACTACGAGTACTTCGCCGAGACCTGCGTCCCCGTCCTGGCCGAGTGGGCCCGCGCGGCTCGCGGGCGGCACGGCGCGCCATAGCGGCGCGACACCGTACTCCCCTCCCCACCCCCGACTCCCCAAGCCGCTTCGAGCGCGGCCCGCACCCAAGAAAGAGGTCAGCACGATGAGGAGAAGGACGGCAGCCCTCGCCCTCGGCACCGCCGCAGCGATGGTCCTGACCGGCTGTTCCGCCATGAGTTCGAACGCGAACGGCACGGTCACGCTCAACATGGTCGAGAGCCTGACCAACCCCGCCCGCACCGATCTACTCAAGGGGCTCATAGCCGACTTCGAGAAGCAGAACCCCAAGATCAAGGTCAACCTGATCTCGCCGCCCACCGAACAGGCCGATCAGAAGATCCAGCAGATGCTCCAGTCCGGCAGCGGCGTGGACGCGCTCGAGGTACGGGACATCACGGTCGGCCCGTGGTCGAACAACGGCTGGCTGTACGACATGGAGAAGGACCTCAAGGGCTGGCAGGGCTGGAACGCCATGACGGAGAACGCCGTCAAGGCGTCCGAGGACGCCAAGGGCCGTACCTTCTTCGTCCCCTACGGCTTCTACGGGCTGAGCCTCTTCTACCGCAAGGACCTGATCAAGGACGCCGGGTTCAGCAAGCCCCCGGCCTCCTGGGACCAGTTGCTGAAGCAGGCGTCCGCCATCAACGACCCGGCGAAGCGCCGCTACGGCTACGCGTTCCGCGGCGGGGCCAACGCCAGCAGCAACGCCACCGCCATCATCGAGGCGTACGTGGCCGACAAGATCGACCCCGCCAACGGCTACAAGCTGAAGAACGGGCGCACGATCTTCTCCGCGCCCGAGGCCCTGGACGCCCTCAAGACCTACCTCACACTCTTCAAGAAGGCATCGCCCAAGTCGTCCGTGTCCTGGGGCTATCCGGAGATGGTCGAGGCGTTCTCCAACGGCTCCACGGCCTTCCTGCTCCAGGATCCGGAAGTCATCGCCACGGTCTCCGAGTCCAAGTCGATCTCGAAGGAGCAGTGGGACACCGCTCCGCTGGTGGCCGGACCCAGCGGGAAGACCGTCCAGCCGCTGGCCACCGCCGGGTGGGGCATCGCGAAGGGCAGCAAGCACAAGGCCGAGACCGTCAAGCTGATCAAGTTCCTGTCCCAGGGCAAGGCGTCGACGGACTTCACCAAGAAGAACAGCCTGGTGCCCATCCTCAAGTCGGCGACCGAGGACCCGTTCTACAAGACCGGCCCGTGGTCGTCCTACGTCACCATGACCAAGCACCCCGACACCTATCTCAACGTCAGCCAGCCGCGCGGCGTGACCTGGTGGAGCGAGTGGGAGCAGAAGTCCGACGCCGACGTGCAGAAGATGGCGATCGGCAAGATCTCGCCCAAGGAGCTGCTGACGGGCTGGGACGCGTACTGGAGCAAGAAGTGGGAGCAGGAGAAGTAGGGATGCCCGCCACGTCCGCAACGACGACCGGGCCGAAGACTTCGCGCCCCGTCCGGAAGCAAGCCGCCCCGCGGGCCCGGAACGGGCCGCGGAGCGGCCGGAAGCGGGAGTTCACGACCCGCCGGGGCCTGCTCATCGCCGCCTTCATGGCGCCTGCCGCGATCTTCGTGGCGGTGTTCACGTACTACCCCATGATCGCGGGCAGCCAGATGGCCTTCCGCCACTGGGATCTGAACGATCTCACCGACACCTCCTGGGTGGGCCTGGACAACTTCCACCGTGTCTTCTCCGACCCCAACTGGGGCACCGTGCTGGGCAATACGGGCGCCTGGGTCATCGGATCGATCGTGCCCCAGCTCGTGATCGGTTTCGCGCTCGCCCTGTGGCTGCGCCGCCGGTTCCGCTTCCGCGGCGTCTACCAGGCGCTGATCTTCTTCCCCTGGGCGATCTCCGGGTTCCTCATCGGCATCCTGTTCCGCTGGATGTTCAACAGCGAGTTCGGCGTCGTGAACGACCTGCTCCAGAAGGCGGGGCTGATCGACGAGCCGGTGGCGTGGCTGGCCGATCCGCACAAGGCGATGATCGCCGTGCTGATCGCCAACACCTGGTACGGCGTCACCTTCTTCGCCATCATGATCCTGGCCGCGCTCCAGTCGGTCCCCGACGAACTGTACGAGGCCGCGGCGCTGGACGGGGCCGGGAAGGCGCGCACGCTCTTCCAGATCACCATCCCCTATATCCGGGTCACGCTGGTGCTCACGGTGCTGCTGCGGGTCATCTGGATCTTCAACTTCCCCGATCTGATCTTCGGGATGACCGGTGGCGGGCCGAACAACGAAACGCACATCGTGACCACCTGGATGATCAAGATCACTCAGCAGGGCGACTACGGCAAGGCGTCGGCGCTCGGTCTCCTCGTGATCGCGGGGCTGCTGCTGTTCACGGTGTTCTTCCTGCTGGCCACGCGCGAGAAGCGAGAGGTGAGGTCGTGATCGGCAAAGAGACCGCGGCCGGCCGGGCCGTCCGGATCGTCTTCCTGGTGCTGTGGCTGGCCTTCACCGTCTTCCCGCTGTACTGGATCCTCATCACCTCGCTGAAGGCGCCGGGCGACATCTTCTCCTTCCCCCTCGCCTACTGGCCCGAGCACTTCTCGCTGGAGAACTACCGCGAGCTGTTCAACAAGGCGGACTTCGGGACCTATCTCACCAACAGCCTCATCGTCGCGACCGTCGCGGGCGCGGTCGCCACCGCTATCTCGATGCTGTCGGCGTATGTGCTGGCGCGCTTCGAGTTCCGCACCAAGTCCGCGCTGCTGACGGCCGCCCTGGTCACCCAGATGATCCCGGCCTTCATCGCGCTGGGCCCGCTGTATCTGCTGATGACCGACCTGAAGCTGGTCGACAACCGGCTCGGGCTCATCCTCGTCTACATCGCCGTGTGCATCCCCTTCTGCACGGTGATGCTCCGCGGCTTCTTCGAGAACATCCCCGACGCGCTGGAGGAGGCAGCGATGATCGACGGCCTCTCCCGGTTCTCGGCGCTGTTCCGGGTACTGCTCCCGGTGATGCGTCCGGGGATCGTGGCGGCGTTCATCTTCAACTTCGTCAACTGCTGGAACGAGCTGTTCCTGTCGGTGACCCTGATGAACAGCGACGCCAACAAGACCGTCCCCACGGCCCTCAACGGATTCATCTCCAGCTTCAACATCGACTGGGGCTCGATGTCGGCTGCGGCCGTGTTCACGATCCTGCCGACCATGGTGCTCTTCGCCTTCGCGAGCCGCCACATCGTGCAGGGGCTCACCTCCGGCGCCGTGAAGGGGTGAGGGTGGCCACGATCGACGTTCCGCTGCCCGACTCCGTCCATGTGCTCACCGGTCCGTCCGGTGACCCGCGCACCGCCGCACCGGCGGGGACGGGCCGCTGGACCGTGCCCGGCGCCGAGGCGACGGCGCGACACGATCCGTACGGAGCCCTGCGGCTGACGCTCGCCGCGCCGGGTCCGGAGGGCCTGTCGACCGTGGCGCTGCGCTGGCGCCACCACCCCGGCCGCCACCGCCCCGCCCTGGTGCTCGGCGATGCGTGGGAGCGCTCGTACGGCGAGTTGCAGTGGCGGGGCATCCAGCCGGAACGCCCGCTGCCCTGGTACTGGCTGGGCACCGACCCGGCCACCGGCACCAGTGCCGGGCTGGGCGTGCGGACCCGCGCCGGGGCGCTGTGCTGCTGGACGGTGGACGAGGACGGCACCACGCTGTGGCTGGACGTACGCTCCGGCGGTCTGCCTGCGCTGCCGGGCGACCGGGAGATCGCCGCCGCCACGGTGGTCGGGGTGGCGACGGGTGCGGACACCACCCCGTACGCGGCGCTCCAGGAGCTGTGCGCCGCCATGTCCCCCGATCCGCTGCTGCCCGCGCAGCCGGTGGTCGGCTGCAACAACTGGTACTACGCCTACGGCCAGGACTTCGGCCCGGACGCCGTACTGCGCGACGCGGCCACCATCGCCGAGTTCGCCGGGGACCATCCAGTGCGGCCGTTCTGTGTCGTCGACGACGGCTGGACGGAGGGCGGGGGAAGCGCCCCGGGAGGGCCGTGGGACACCGGCCTGCCCGGGCTGTTCGACGACATGGCGGGCCTGGCCGCGGGCATCGCCGACCGTGGCGCCCGGCCGGGCCTGTGGTTCCGGCCGCTGCTGTCCCGGGTGCCGACGGAGGGGATGCGCACGGACTCCGGCGCTCCCGGCCGGATCCCCCTGGACCCGTCGCTGGACGCGACGCTGGCGACCGTCGCCGCCGATGTCGCCCGCTTCCGCTCCTGGGGTTTCGAGCTGATCAAGCACGACTTCAGCACGTACGACGTCTTCGGCCGCTTCCACCCGGACACACCGCATGAAATGGCCGGTGCCGGATGGCGGCTCGCCGACCGCACCCGCACCACCGCCGAAGTGCTGATGGGCCTCTACCGGACCATCGCCAAGGCGGCCGGGGACGCCGTGGTGCTTGGCTGCAACACCGTCGGACATCTGGCGGCGGGTCTGGTGCAGGTGCAGCGAACCGGTGACGACACCTCGGGCCGTCACTGGGAGCGCACCCGGCGGATGGGCATCAACACCCTCGCCTTCCGGCTGGCCCAGCACAGCCGCTTCTACGCAGTGGATGCCGACTGCGTGCCCTGTACCCCGGCCACCGAGTGGCGGCTGAACCGTCAGTTCCTGGACCTGGTGGCCCGTTCCGGCACCGCGCTGTTCGTCTCCGTCGCCCCGGCCGCCCGTACCCCGCAGACCGATGCCGACCTCGGCGCGGCCGTCCGGCTCGCGCTGGACGGCGGATCGCCCGGCGGCGTCGAACCGCTGGACTGGCTCGGGACCACGGCCCCGCGCCGCTGGCGGACGGACAACGCGGAACGCACGTACACGTGGTCCCAGCCCTGGGGTGCGTGGCCGCCGCTTCCGCTCTAGACAGCCGTAGACGGCCCTGGCCATTGGTCAGGCGCGGGTGGATTCGCGACACGGCCGGACGGGTGGACGACCTGATGAACTGTCTCACCGCGAACTCGATATCGACCTCTCGTGGCAACCCGATCGCGATGGCCACAGGCAACGCCGTACTTGACTTCATCGATTCGCACGAGTTGCAAGCCAACGCCGTCGAGGTCGGCCGCTTTCTATTTGACGGACTGCGAGAACTCGCTACCCGCTACTCGCTGATTGGAGAGGTCCGAGGCACCGGGCTCATGCTCGGGTTCGAACTCATCGAACCGAAGACCAAGGTCCCGGCGGTCGCGGCGACGAACGCCGTTCTCGCGCAGTGCCGTAAGCGCGGGTTACTCATCGGGAAGGGCGGGTTGTTGGGCAACGTCCTTCGCGTGACACCGCCGATGACAGTCACACTCTTCCTGCGGCGCTGGTTCGTGCTGTTCTTCATCGACCACGGCACCCGACACGTACACATCGCCGGCATCACCCCGGCACCCGACCGACCCCTGGATCACCCAGCAAGCACGGAACTACCTCGTGGACCTCGGTGACCACGCAGAGTCGATCAGCTTCCTCACCCGGGACCGCGGCCCCTACTTCACCGACAGCTCCGACGCCGTCTTCCAGGCGATCGGCGTGCACGTCATTCCGACACTGCCCCAGGTGCCCCGGATGAACGCCATCGCGGAACACTGGACCGGATCATGCCGACGCGAGGCAACCGACCCCGCCCTGATCACCGGAGAGCGCCACCTGCGCCGTCTCGTCCGCGAGTACACGGAGCACTACAACAGACACCGGCCACATCGATCCCTCGGACAACGGGCACCAGACCGACTTAACCAGGATGCGGAAGCCAACAACGTCCTGCTCCATGCTTCCGGACCCGCCGACGCCCGCCTCATCGATTTCGAATTCGCCAGCTTCACCCACGCGTTGACGGACGCCGTGTGCCTGTATGTACCAGGCCCAGCCTTGCTGACGGTAGGCGATTCCACCACTACGGGACTTGCCGACCACTACCGTCACGCCCTGTCCCACGGCATCCCAGAGGCCGAGGATGACCAGCGGTACGGAGACGGCCTCGCCGCTGCCTGCGTGTCCTGGGCGCTGGTCCGTCTGCAACGGCTCCCTCTACTTGACACCCGCTCACCAGGTGATCACAGCCGACTCCAGCTCATCGCAACACTCGAAGCCGCTGCTCACACTGCCCAGAGCCATCGGGCCCTGCCCCATCTCACTGCCTGGATCCGCCGCATCGCCGCCGTACTACGCCGCCGCTGGCCCGACGCGGACCAAGACTTCACCGACCCGGCAGGATTCCCGCCCTACCGGGCCCGGCTCTGACTCCGAGCGCTCTCACACGGTTCAACCGCGGCTGGACGGCTGGAATCGAGCAAACAGCCTATGACCGAACGTTTTCATTGAGGCCGAAACCAAATGAGGAACGCGAGCGCCCCTGCGGATTTTCAAAGATCCTCATCAACTCGGCGCTGGCCCCACACCGTGCGTCGGCCGGTGTGAAGACGGCTGGTACCCGGCTCCGCCTGAGCGGCCGGCCGAGGATGACCAGCCGTGCAGCGTCTGCCGCGGTGGATGGCTCCTGCCCGGCCGCGGGCCCAGCCCTCACAACCCCGACAACGATCGGCCCGGGGACGATCAGACGCATGCCTCGTCCACGGCCGCGGACCGTACCCCGGCCCAAGCGGTCGTCTACCGGCCCCACACCCCGAATGCGAGGGCCATGGCGACACCTGCGGCCGTCCCGCCGCCGACCCCTACACCCGATGCCCCACCTGCCTGGGCTGGCCCCGCTGCGCCTGCGGCGCCCCCTACGATCCCAACAAAGCAGACGTCTGCCGGGCCTGTTCTGCTGGATAAGGAGCGCGGGACGCGTCAGTGCCCCCGGAGCAGTCGACAGGACCCAGACGGCTGAACAGCGCGGTGAGTCCCTGGTGGCCCGTAGGAGATCACGAGTGAATCAGCTTCCTGACAGCACCGGACCCCAGGCCCCCGGTCACCCAGTGGACCTCGCGCGCGTCGCTCTCCATCGTGCTCGCGAAGACGCCGCGCGGACGTTTCCATCCCCACACCCGCACCCATGACCATCTGATCGCCGACGGACGGCTATCGAACAGGGCCGCGCTCATCGACCAGAACAGTCGGCTCCGACAGGAACACGTCCGGGTCGACGGGCCCATAGGCAACGTTGAACGTGTCGAGCCAGTATGACCAGTCCCGTATTCCGGCGGCGCTACTGAACCGATAGTTCAACTGCCAACGAACCCACTGCCCTGGGCCCAGGCGCACCGCCGGCGGCCGCCGCGGGCGCGGCGGCAAACCGAACAATGGCTCCACACGCGTCAGTACCCGGAGCCGATCGCCCTCGTCTCGCAAACTGAGTCCGAGCTTGCGCAAGTCCGTCGCGCTCTCGTGCGGCTCGAAACCGTCACGTTCGGACATCTGGATTACCTGGGCGAAGAAAGGCGGCACCGGTGACACCCGGAACCCCGTTGGCGCTGAGTTCCTACGGGCAGCAGCGTCACCGCCCCTGGAGTGCTTCGTCCAGGACGTCCTGATCCACTGCACCGTGATCTCCACGGCAACCGCCTTTCGCCCGGGAGACTACGGCGACCACAGCCTGATCGTCACCCTGGTTTCGGCGCGGGCCTGCTCTCGCTGAACGCCATCAACATCGCAGTCGGAGAAACGACATGCTGCGGGAGACAAAACTCCGCCAACATCACGTGAGACTGGGTGAGAAGCTCCAGTTCAGAGGGATGCCCTGCGACGCGAGCCGCGCGATCCTACATGCTGTGTGGAGCCTCGCGATCAGTAGGTGAGAACGGTCAGCGACGGAGTGCTGACCACAGAACATTGATCTCACTGAGGTTTTCTCAGCGAAGATCATTTCCAGGTTGTGTTGAGTACGAGTGCGGCGCGGGCGATATCGCCGATCCGGCTCGGGCTGAGGGAAACGTGCCTGAGTGCGCGCCAGCGTTCCTTGAGTTCGGCAGCGGCCCGTTCGCCGAGGGCGCGCAGGTCTCTGATCAGGGTGTTCGTAGTTCGGTTATCGACGTGGAGGGCATGCTCAGATTTTCCCCTGGGGCGGCGGACCGAGACATGTATGCCGATGCCGGCGCCGATGTAGCCCTTGTCGGCGAGGGTGCCGTCCAGGATGACGTGGGATATGTCTTGCCGCCGGCAATCTGTCAGGACTTCGTGCAAGTAGCGGTAGCCGGTGGCCTGGGAAACGCCTGCGCCGCGGGCCAGGCAGTGCACGCAGCCGCGCTCGCGGAACCAGCGCAGGACCAGCACGGACTGGCGGAACGGACCAAGGGCTCGGCTGCCGCGTGGGGTTCCCAGTCGACGGCGATGGGTGGCCAGGAGGCGGGCGAGGTACACCACGACGTGGCGTGGGACGTCGAGCGTGGCAACATAGGTGATCAACGTGAAGCCTCTGTGCTTACGGACATGATCTTGTGGTGAGACCTGTCCTACCAGGGGCTTCGCGGATGTCCACAGCCGGGTACGCAACGCGGCGGACCTGGATCAGAGCGCGATGAGACCTGCGTTTGTCGGCTTGAACCCGCAGGCGTCGAAGTAGAACGCCCGTAGGTCGTCATCGAAGTCGACGTGCAACCATTCGCATTTGGCGGCACGGGCCTCTCGGGCAGCCACGGCGATGAGTTCGGCCCCGATCCCGGAGCGTCGGTGGTTCCCCGCGACCATGGTGTCCAGGATGAAGGCGTGGACGTCACCGTCCCACGCAACGTTCACGAAGCCGACGAGGTCACCGCCGAAGCGTGCACAGACCCAGCCGAGGCTGTGGCGGTGCACCTGGGTCAGCCAATCAACCTCGAGCGTCCGATGGTTGAAGCCCTCGGCGTGCAGTGCGTTGACGGCTGCGTTGTCGAAGTCGCCCCGCCACTCATACGTGATCGTCATGGCGTGAGCGTAGCTCGCCAGTCTCGCCCATCAGCCCTCCTCCACAGCAGAGCTGGAAATGATCACCGCTGAGAAAACCTCACTGGTCGCCCGCTTCGGCGGGATCCCGCTCAAACGACAACGCACAGCGACCCTCACCGATCTGAAACCCGTCATGGCCAGCAGCAAACGCAATGAGCTGATCCATCGGCTCCTTGCAGAATGCTGCGAGATATGCGAATCCCGGACGCAGTTGGAAGTCCACCACGTCCGGAAGCTCGCTGATCTCAACCGGCCTGGACGGCGAGAGAAACCGGCATGGGTTCGTCTCATGGCTATGCGACGGCGAAAGACCCTGGTGATCTGCCGACGCTGCCATGAAGACATTCACGCCGGGCGGCCCACCGCTCTTAAACGGACGTGATCACTGGAGAGCGGAATGCGGGGAAACTCGCCCGTTCCGTTCGGGAAGGGGCCGTCGGAAAAGGACCCGCGCCACGGGCACCTCGTCGGCGGCCTACTTCACTCGGAGGGAGGCCGTGCGGAAAAGGACCTGCCCGGAGCAGGCACCTCGCCGCGCGGCCTACCCAACCAACCGGCTCAAGGGCTTCCGCGGGATCGCCACCAGATACGAGAAGACCGCCACTTCCTACGAAGCGGCGGTCACCCTCGCATCGTTCCTGCTCTGGGCAAGATCCGTTTGAAGACGGACCCTAAAGCGTGTTGCACATGGCCGTGAACTGGACATCTCCCGTGTATGGCTGGGGTGTTGAGGGCTGAGCGGGTGTGGGTGGAGACGTTCACCGGGCTACGGCTGGATCAGTTCGGGCGGCTGCTGAGGGCGGTCCGGGAGCGTGGCGGTAAGGGCTGTGGGTGGGGCCGCCCGTGGCGGCTGCCGTTGCCGGAACGGGTGCTGCTGGTGGCCGTGTACTACCGCACGAACCTCACCATGCGGCAGCTCGCGCCGTTGTTCGGGATCTCGTCGGCCACCGTGTGCCGGGTCATCCAGCGCCTTGGTCCGTTGCTCGCGCTCGAGCCGGTGCGCACGCCGCAGCAGGCGGCCGACCGGTTGTGGATCGTGGACGGGACGTTGGTCCCGGTCCGCGATCGGACGGTGGGCACGTCTTCGCGCAACTACCGGTTTTCGGCGAACGTGCAGGTCATCGTGGACGCGGACACACGCCTGGTGATTGCTACAGCTCGCCCGGTGCCGGGCACCACCGCGGATGCGCATGCCTGGCGGGAGTCCGGTCTGGCCGAGCACTGCCAGGGTGTGACCGTGCTCGGTGACGGTGCCCACATCAACACCGGCCTGATCGTCCCGCACCGCAAACGGCACGGACGGCCGCTGCTGAAAGGCGAGGAAGAGGACAATGCCGCGCACCGCAAGGTCCGCGCCCGAGTGGAGCATGCGATCGGCCGGATGAAGAACCACAAGATCCTCCGCGACTGCCGACAGCACGGCAACGGCCTCCATCACGCCGTCCAAGCCGTCGCCCACATGCACAACCTCGCCCACAGCATGAGCCGACCGCGCCACCCCCGCAGCTCAGGCTGCCAGTTCACGGCCATGTGCAACACGCTTTAAGTCGCCGCCACTCGCCGCTAGGACGTCCGGCCGCCGAAGACCTCGGCCACTTCGGGGATGCGGTCGATGTAGCCGTCGAGCAGCTTGCGGCCGACGGTCACCGAGTCGACCAGCGGGTGGAGGGAGAACGCCTTCGCGGCATCGGTCCGGGAGCCGGTGACAGCGGCGCTGATGGTGAGCCGCTCGACCGCCTTGACCTGCTGCATCAGGCCTGCTTGGTGCAGGTCGGGCTGGGTGATGGTGTGCGGGTGGACACCGCCCGCGTCAACGGTCACGGGCACCTCGACGACGGCGTCGTGGGGAAGGACGGAGACGGTGGTTCCGTTGCGCACGTTGAGGATCATCGTGGCGCGTTCATTGCGGCTGATCGCGGCCATCACCGCGAGGGCGACCCCGGCATACCCCTGGTGCGCGGGGTCCGGCCGGAAGTCCTCGTCCGGTTGGGCCTCTCCCTGGACGGCGCCCTTCGCCTCGGCCATGTAGTTGGCGCTGCGGTCGGCGATGGTCTTCCGCCACAGCGACACGGCCGCGCCCCCGGCGGCCTCCGTCACCCGCTGGTAGAACTCCTGCTGCTGGCGGGCGAGGAACTCGCCGCGGGTCTGCGGAGCGTCGAGGATGGACCGCACGGCCTCGCGGTTGAAGTAGTAGTAGTACAGGTACTCGTTGGGGATCAGGCCGAGGTCGCGCAGCCACTCGCGCCCGAAGACAACGCCCTCCTCCAGGTCGCCGAGGCGCTCGTCGGCGAGCAGCCGGGGCAGGATGTCCTCGCCGTCGTGCAGCACGCGGCGCATCCAGCCGAGGTGGTTGAGACCGACGTAGTCGAACTGGGCCCGGGACGGGTCGAGGCCGAGGGTCGTGGCGATGCGGCGGCCCAGACCTGACGGCGTGTCGCAGATGCCGAGGACCCGATCGCCGAGAACGCTCTGCATCGCCTCGGTGATCATGCCGGCCGGGTTGGTGAAGTTGATGACGTAGGCGTGCGGGGCCAACCGCCGCACCCGGTGCGCGATGTCGAGCATGACGGGGATGGTGCGCAGCCCATAGGCCAGACCACCCGGGCCGGTGGTCTCCTGACCGAGGACGTCGAGGTCGAGGGCGACCCGCTCGTCACACATCCGCCCCGTCAGCCCGCCCACGCGGATGGCGGCGAACACGAAGTCGCTGCCCTCCAGGGCGTCGTCGAGCGACGTGGTGACCGTCACCCTGGGCGCTTCCGCATGGCCGTCGGCGAACTGGGCGAGCACTTCGGCCATGGCCTTGAGCCGGGCCGGGTCGGTGTCGTACAGCCACACATCGTCGATACGGGGGGAGCCCTGATCGTGCAGCAGGGCCTGGTAGACGTATGGCACGCGGAATCCGCCGCCGCCGAGGACGGTCAACTTCATGCGAGTATCACCTTTCCGTCCGCCTCGCGGCAGAGCTGGAGCGTGTTGGGGTCGGCACCGCTGGTGGTGATCAGGACGTCGAGATCGGAGAGCGAGCACACGCGCAGCGATCCGGTGCCGGGGAACTTGGTCTCGGCGGCGACCAGGACGACCTTCCCGGCCGTCTCGATCATGGCCTGTTTCAGGGGGGCCTCGACGGCCATGTTGTCCACCACATGGCCGTTCGGCCGCACTCCGGTGCAGCTCAGGAAGAGCAGGTCGGCGCTGACCTGGCGGAGTGCCTGCTCGGTGAGGGAGCCGACCAGGGACTGGTAGTTGCGGCGCAGCACACCACCGAGCATCACCAGCCGTACGGCGTCGTCGTCGCGGAGTTCGTCGAGCACCGGCAGGCTGCTGGTGATGACGGTGACGGGACGGCCCCGCAGTCGGCGGGCGATGGCCAGGGGAGTGGTTCCGATATCGAGGACGATCACGCTGTCGTCCTCGACCAGCTTCACGGCCTCCTCGGCCATCGCGTCCTTCAGCGCCTCGTCGCGCGAGATGACCACGTCGAACGGAATCTCTTTCTCCGTCTCCGCGCCGGCGGCTTCCGCGGTTCCGCGCAGTGACAGGGCCGCTCCGCCATAAGTGCGGACCAGCTCGCCGTTGCGGTCGAGGAGGGTCAGGTCCCGGCGAATCGTGGACTCGCTGACCTGGAGGTTTTCGGCGAGCTCGCGTACCGAGGCCACTCCGGTGGACCGGAGTGACTCGACGATCTTCGCATGTCGTTTGCGTGAGGTCACGCATTGACGATAGCACCGCATGACTGAAGTCAGCCATATCGAGCAGAGACATTCTCGTTGCTGATCGACTCTTGTCATTCCCTAGGGGTGATGCTCATAGTTGAGCACTTCACCGTGGTCGCACCGGAAAGAGGCGGTCTCCGTGCTCGACGTGCTCTTCGCGGGCGAGGTCTTCTGCGACCTCGTCTTCGGCGGCATCCCCCACCTGCCCACCCCAGGAACCGAGGTGTACGCCGACCGGTTCGCCGTCTCCCCCGGGGGAACCGCGAACCGCGCCGTCGCCACCGCCCGCCTCGGACTGCGGACCGGGATCCTGGGTGTGATCGGCACCGACCTCTTCGGCGAGCACCTCGCCGCCCGGCTCGCGGCCGAGAAGAACCTGGACCCGACCTGGCTGCGCCGCGACCCCGCCGTGCAGACCCCGGTCACGGTCGCGGTGACCCAGGAACACGACCGCGCCTTCCTCACCTACGAGGAGAAGGGGGCCCTGCGCCCTGAGGTGTGGGAGGGCGAACTGCCCGCCGTCCGCTTCCTGCAACTCGGGATCGGACGGCCGCTGCCCGCCTGGGCGGCCGAGTTCCGCGCCCGCGGCACCCGTGTGGTGGGCGGCGTCGGCTGGGACCCCACCGAACAGTGGTCACGGGATCTGCTCACCCGGCTCGCCGAGGTCGACGTGTTCGTCTGCAATGCCGTCGAGGCGACGAGCTACACCCGCACGGGGACGGTCGAGGAGGCCGTGAAGGTACTCGCCGACCATGTGCCCGACGTCGTCGTGACCGATGGCGGGCACGGCGCGGTCGCGGTGGACGGCGACACCGGCGAGCTGATCCGGGTCGCCGTACCCCGGGTGCCGGCCGTCGATCCCACCGGCGCCGGTGATGTGTTCACCGCGGGACTGATCACCGGCCTGAACCACGACTGGCCCCTCGCCACCCGGCTCCGCTTCGCCGGACTGTGCGCCGCCCTGTCGGTGCAGAGCCTGGGCGGCGCGAACAGCGCACCGCACTGGGACGCGATCGACGCCTTCCTCGAACGCACCCCCCGGATTCCGGACGCGGACCTCATCCGCATCCGTGCGATCAAGCCGTAGGAGGTGTCCGACAGATCTTGACGCCTGCGGCGGGCCGCTCCCCTCCCCGCCCCTTCCCACGCAGCGTCGATGTGCGGCACCGCCGCGTGGGGGCTCCGCCCCCAGACCCCGGGGTCCAGGGGCGAAGCCCCTGGTAACGGGGAGGGGAAGGCCCCCGGGCGGCCGCACCCAAGCATCAACCGCACCCCCAACCCCGGGCGGCCGTACCCCCAGCACCAACCGCACCCCCAGCACCAGGAGGACCACCCCATGGTCGAGAGAACCCCACGACAGCCCCGTCGGCGCCTCATAGCCGCGGCGGCGCTCGCCACCGGTGTCCTGACCGGTGTCGCGGCCTGCTCCCCCGGCCCGAGCGACGGGTCGGCCACCAGCGCCAAGACCTCGGGTCCGGTCGCCACCGACCCCGCCAAGGCCGGGAAGGTCACCCTCACCGTGTGGGACCAGAACACCGACCCGGGCGCCAACGCCTCCACCGAGGCGCTCAACAAGGCGTTCATGGCGAAGTACCCGAACATCACCATCAAGCGCGTCTCCCGGTCCTTCACCGACCTCAAGACCACGCTGAAACTCGCGCTGTCCTCCGCCAACCCGCCCGACGTCGTCCAGGCGAACCAGGGCTACCCCGACATGGGCGCCTTCGTGAAGGCCAAGCTGCTGCAGCCGGTGGACCGCTACGCCAAGGCCTACGGCTGGGACACCGCCTTCCCGTCCCAGCTGCTCGACCTCAACCGCTTCACCCTCGACGGCAAGACCTGGGAGACCGGCAATCTGTACGGCGTCTCACAGACCGGTGAGATCATCGGCATCTACTACAACAAGGCCAAGCTGAAGTCGCTCGGCCTGCCTCTGCCCACCACGCTCACCGGCTTCGAGACCGCACTGGCCAAGGCCAAGGCGTCGGGCCTGCAGCCCCTTTCCTACGGCGACTCCGACAAGAGTCCCGGCATCCACATCTTCGGCGTCATCCAGGCCCTCGCCGCCGGCAAGCCCGAGGTCCGCAAGCTCGTCTTCGACGAGGGCGACGCCAAGTGGACGGACTCCGGCACCCTCAAGGCCGCGACCACGCTGCGCCGCTGGGCCGACAAGGGGTACCTGGGCTCCGGCTTCAACGGCAAGAGCAAGGACCAGGCCGTCGCCTCCTTCGGCCAGGGCAAGTCCGTGTTCCTCCTGGAGGGCACCTGGCAGTCGGCCGCCCTCGCCCCGAAGATGAAGAAGAACGTCGGCTTCACCGCGCTCAGCCCCGCCGCCGGGCAGCCCCCGCTCACCCAGGGCGGCGAGGGCCTCGCGTGGTCCGTGACCTCCAAGTCCAAGCACCCGGACGTCGCCGGCGCGTACATCGACTTCCTCGTCAACAAGAACGGCATGAAGGCCGCCGCCACCCACGGCAACCTGCCGGCCCTTCCACCGGCCGACTACAAGCCGACGCCCGGCACCGTCGACGCGGACATCCTCACCCGGTGGAAGGCCGTGAGTGAGAAGGACGGACTGCTTCCCTACCTCGACTACACCACCCCGACCTTCTACGACACCCTCACCGCCGCCGTCCAGGAGCTGACCGCCGGACACCTCACCCCCAAGGCGTTCACCAGCCGACTCCAGTCCGACTACTCGTCCTTCCAGAACAGCAGGTAGACCCCAAACGCCATGGCCGCCACCGCACACCGCCCGACGGCACGCAAGCGCCCGGCCGGCGCCCCCACCCGGGAGCCGGTCCGGCGCCGCGGCCGCGTCGTCCAGTGGAAGGGCTACCTCTACGCCCTTCCCGCCCTGATCGTCCTCACGGTCTTCCTGCTGGTCCCGCTCGGCCAGCTGGTGCAGATCTCCCTCTTCCACTGGGACGGAATCTCCGTCTCCACATGGGCGGGGTTCGACAACTACACCGAGATCGCCCGCGACCCGCGGCTGCGCGCGGGCTTCCTCCACTCCTTCATCCTGATCCTGTTCTTCTCCGTCATCCCGATCGCGCTCGCGCTGATGCTCGCCGCGGTCACCACGCGGGCCGGCCGGCTGCGCGGCGTCTCCGTCTTCCGCGCGATGATCTTCCTGCCGCAGGTGGTCGCCATGGTCGTGACCGCCACCGCCTGGACGGCGATCTACGCTCCCGACGGCGTGCTCAACACCGCGCTGCGCGCCATCAGACTGGAGTCGGTCGCCCGCCCCTGGCTCGGCGACTTCTCCACCGCCCTGCCCGCCGTCGGACTCATCGGCACCTGGCTGGAGATCGGCCTGTGCCTGGTGCTGTTCATCGCCGGCATCGGGCAGATCCCGGCGGAGCTGTACGAGGCGGCGAAGCTGGACGGGGCAGGCCCGGTGCGGGAGTTCTTCGCCGTCACCCTGCCCGGACTGCGCGGGCAGATCACCGTCGCGCTCACCCTCACCGTGATCGCCGCCCTGCGCACCTTCGACCTGGTGTACGTCGCCACCCACGGCGGCCCGGGCAACGCCACCAGCCTGCCCGCCTACGAGGTCTACAACCGGGCCTTCGGCACCGGCCAGGTCGGCTCGGCCTGCGCCATCGCCGTCACCCTGACCGCGGTGATCCTCCTTCTCACCTTCCTGATCACCAAGGTCCAGCCACAGGAGGACCAGACGTGATCTCCGCCCGCGAACGCGTGCTCAACTACGCCATCCTCATCCTCTTCGCCGCGCTGGCCCTGCTGCCGCTGATCGGCGTGGTGTCGTCCGCGCTGACCCCCGCCGCGGAGTCCGGGCCCTCCTTCACCTGGCCTGACCACCTGGACCTCGGCAACTTCGCCACCGCCTGGCGCCAGGGCCACTTCGCCACGTATCTGACCTCCAGCCTGCTGGTCGCGGTCTCGGTGGTGGTTCTGACGGCCGTCCTGGCGATCCTGGCGGGCTTCTCCTTCGCGCACTTCGACTACCCCGGCCGGTCAGCCCTCTTCTACATCACCCTCATCGGGCTGATGGTGCCGCCCGAGGCCTTCGTCATCCCGCTCTACTTCAACCTGCGCGACACCGGACTCACCGACTCCTACTGGTCGCTGATCCTCCCGCAGACCGCCCAGTCCCTCGCCTTCGGCGTCTTCTGGATGCGCAACTTCTTCCGCTCGGTGCCGGTCAGCGTCATCGAGGCGGCGCGCCTGGACGGGGCGTCCGACTGGCGGCTGCTGTGGCGGATCCTGGTGCCCACCAGCCGTCCGGCGCTGCTGACGATGGCGATGCTGGTGTTCATGTGGACCTGGAACGAGTTCCTGCTCCCGCTGGTCATGATCACCGACGAGAGCAAGCGCACCGCACCGCTCGGCCTGGCCTTCTTCCAGAGCGAGCACACCACCCAGTACTCCGTGCTGGCGGCCGCGTCCATCATCGTCGCCCTGCCGGTCGTCGCCTCGTATGTCTTCCTGCAGCGGCACTTCATCTCGGGCATGCTCTCCGGCGCGGTGAAGGGCTGAAACACCACTGAACCGAACGAATGGCCGGGGGTCGCCGCGCCGGTGCGGCGACCCCCGGCCAGGTCGCGATCACGGGGCAGCAGAAAGTCGGGCCACTCGACCCATGCGCGCTCCCACCCCAGCTCCCCGTCATGCCGCTCGCGCAGCCGGGTGGACCCCAGATACAGCCCGAACCCGGGCAGCGGTCCCTCCGGCCGTGGATGCCGCAGACCGCGCCCCCGAACCCATGAGCCGTCCGGCAGCCGCAGGGCACCCGCCAGCGGAGCGTCACTCATCGGGCCCCGCCCCCGATCCGAAGCGCTCGACCATCGCCGACACGGCGTCAGTGTCCTTACACATACGTTCACTCTGGCCGCGCATCGCACTTACCGCAAAGGGCTTGAGTCGTGTGAGGATGTGGCGATGGCGTGGCTGGGGAAATGCGGGTGGCTTGGGAAAGGCGGGAAACGGACGGTCGGGCTCACGGCCGCGGCGAGTGCGGCGCTGGCGCTGACCGCCTGCGGCCCGGGTGGCTCCGGCGACGGGGACTCCGGGGACCGCGAGGCGAAGTACAGACGCGTCATCGAAGACCCTCACCCGCGCCCGGCCGATGTCATCGAGGCGGCCGGGGCACCCACCGATGTGGCCCGCGCGAACGACGGCTCGCTGCTCCTGACGTACCTGGCGAGCAACGTCGAGGACGACGAGGGGCCGGCCGCCACCGCCTGGCGCATCGTCGGCCCCGACGGCCATACGGTCGCCGAGCACGCGGAACACGCGGACGCGGAGGACGCGCAACCCGCGTTCAAGGGGGTGCGCGGGGGCTTCGTACGGGTGCCGCCGGGCGAGGGAGCGGAGGGAGCGTACGCCCTCGACGTACGCGGCAAGCGGCACAAGGCCGTCATCACCGAGACCCCGTCGCCCACCCGCCCCGGCGATGTCCTACTCGCCGAACTGGAGCCGACCCTCATCTACCGCCCCGCCACCCGCACCGTGGCGCCCCCGGCCGGAGCGCCGGACTACGCCATCCGCTTCGCCGTCGACGAACGGGGCACCGCCTGGAGCCTGGACCAGCCCCTGACCGAAGCCCCCAACCGCGTCGTATGGCAGCGCGACGGTCACACCCTTGGTTCCAGAGCCGTCCCGAAGCCGTACGCGGGGGGCATCCTCGCCACGCGGGGTGGCACCGCGGCGCTGTCCCTCATCCGGGGCGAGCGCGTGCGCGGCCTGTTGCTGACGACGGACGGCGGCGAACACTGGCGGACGGTCCTCGCCGGCGGCATTCCCTGGAGGGAGCTGAAGCGCGGCCCGGAGTCGCTGGTCCTGGAGTCGCTCGCGGACGGTCGGCTGCTCGTCGGCGAGGAAGGCGGCCGCTACTGGCTCGCCGACGACCGCGCCAACAGCGCCTTCCACGAATTGAAGACACCGGCGGCATTCACATCGTTGACCGTCGACGGCACGACGCTCTACGGCATCGCGGACGCGACGACGGCGACGTACGACCTGGTGAAGGACGAAGGGCTATGGATCTCTCGCGACGGTGGACGCGAATGGCACCGCCACGAGCAGCGCGGATAAGGACCCCGGTACGCGAGGCGCGACCGCGCGCATGAGCGACCGCGCACACGGGCGTCCGGGACAACGAGAACCGACTACACCTCGTCGGCGACGAACAGCTCGAGGTGCCCGCACTTGGGGCAGCGGTACGCCACTATCTGCCGCCGGGTCCGGCCTATCCGCTTGGCACCCCCGAACAATCCCCGCTCCATCGCGCCCTCGATCCAGCGCGCGTACCCGCGCGAGTGCTCGCCAGCGTCCTCGATGAAACCTTCCGCCAGACCGACGGTGCCGCAGTGGGTGCACGTGTAGTCGTTCATGCCGTGAGTGTAGGAGGCCAGGACGGACCCGTAGCCGTCGGCCCCTGCCCGGCTGGGACGACGGAGGTCCAGGCCCCATCAGGTGGACGTCATGCGTGATGCCGGCATGGCCCACACCCGGACCGTCTCATCTCCGCCTCCGCTCGCGAGGAGTCAGCTCGTCGCAGAAGACGTCGAGGGGGTCAGGGTCGGCTCAGAAGCTGACGCCGTCGGGGATCTTGAAAATCGGAGTCGTCCACTGTGGTCGACGTGCTGGTGAAGCGATGCGTTTCCCCTGATCAGAGCTTCTCAGTCAGGTTGGCGAGCCTCTGAGGGCCGCAGCGATGCATTGGTGACCGTTAGGCGAACGCTTCGTTCGTGTCGGCCGTTGTCCACGTGACTGGAGTGGCTGACGTGTCGATGGCGTTCACTCGTTCGTGGTGGCCGTGCCAGGAATCTCGGGTTCGGAGATGTGTGCGGGTGGGACGGTTGGCGTCCCGCGACTCCGAAGGACCCGAGATGTGTGTTCGCACCCGTACCGGCTGCGTGATTCCCGAGCTGACCGTGCGAGTCGCCCGGGCGAGCAACCCCAGGGGCACCACGGCCATGGCCATCCGTGACCATCTCAACGGCCTGTGGGACGACGAGGACTTCGAGGAGTGGTATCCGCGGGACGGCAAGCCGGGCCTGTCACCTGCCCAGTTGGCGACAGTGTCGGTCCTGCAGTTCCTGCTGGAGCTGTCCGACCGGCAGGCCGCCGAGTCCGTTCGCAACCGCATCGACTTCAAGTACGCAATGGGCATGGATCTGGAGGATCCTGGCTTCCACCACAGCGTCCTGGCCGACTTCCGTGAGCGCCTGACCGAGGAGGGCCGGGCCGACAAGCTGCTGGACCTCGCGCTGGAGAAGATCAGGGCCGTCGGCCTGGTCCGGGAACGCGGCCGGCAGCGCACCGACTCCACCCACGTCCTCGCCGCGGTACGGGACCTGACCCGCCTGGAGCTGGTCACCGAGGCCATGCGCGCCACCCTGGAGGAACTCGCACGCCGGGCTCCGCACGAGCTGGTGGGTCTCGTGACAGAGGACTGGGGCAAGCGCTACGGCCGCGCGGCCCGGCTCGGCAAGAACCCCTCCAAGCCCAAGACCCGGATCAAGGAGACCGGCGAGGATGTCCGCCTGCTCCTGCACGTCCACCGCTACCTGCCCGCCCTCCGTGGCGGCGAGCAGGTCCAGGCCCTGCGCCAGATCTTCGTGCAGAACTACTTCATCGACACCCAGGACCGCCCGAAGTGGCGGGAAACAGAGGGCGCCGGCCTGCCCCCTTAAGCCGTCGCCATCGTCTCGCCCTACGATCTGAGCGCCCGCTACGCGCGCCGCGGCGAGACCCGATGGAAGGGCTTCCTGGCGCACGTCACCGAAACCTGCGATCCCGACGCTCCGAGCGTGATCACCGACGTGACCACCACCAAGGCCGCCGTCCACGACACCAAGGCCCTTCCTGGCATCATGACCAACCTCAATCACCGGAACCTGCTCTCGAAGGAGCACTTCGTCGACGGCGGCTACCTCTCCGTCGCACTGAAACAGCAGGTCGCCCACGAACACGGCGTCGGCCTGGTCGGACCGATCCGAGCCAGGAGCACCCGCCAGTCCCGCAAGGGCACCGTCTTCCACCGCGAAGCCTTCACGATCAACTGGGACGCGAAGGAGGTCACCTGCCCGCAGGGCAACGTCAGCCGCCGGTGGTCGACACCGCCGTCTCGCGCCCTACGTCAATGTCGAGTTCTCCCCGGACGACTGCCGCCAGTGCCCGGTGAAGGCCGCCTGCACGCGCACCGACGCCCGGAAGGTCACCTTCCTGCCGCGCGAGCTCTACGACATCCAGTCCGAATCCCGGACCGAGCAGCAGACCCAGGAATGGCTATCACGCTACTCGCTGCGGGCAGCCGTCGAGAGCACGATCAGCGAGTTCGTCAACGGCCACGGCATGCGCCAGTGCCGCTACCGCAGCGAAGAGAAGGCCCACGTCCAGCACGTTCTGACCGCCATCGCGGTCAACCTCGAACGGATCGGCGTCCACCTACCGCCAGCACCCGCCCGGCAACCCCGGAACCCCACCGCACTCCAGGGCTTCCTCGACTGGCAGCACACCCCCCGGCCCCGGTCCAGGCGCGTCGCCACCCACCCCGCAGGCTGACTTGATCACTCTCAAGGTGATGCCCACCTTGCCCTGGACCCTGCTAAAAGCGATTCCAGCGAAGGACGAGCACTCAACCTGCGGCCGGGAGCGCGACCTCAGCTCGTCAAACCTCCATGATCACTGGGCAGGCCAGATGCAGCCGCCCAGAAGAAGACTTGCCCGCACCTGGGGGACGGCATTCGCGAGCGTTCGGCGAGGACGATCAGCGCACCGCGCAGTTCCGTGCTCAGATGGAAAAGCCGACGGCTGTACTGCCCACCCCTGTAGGTGTACAGCCGGAAGACCTTGACGGCGAGTTCGTCGCGGCCGTCGGCGAAGGTATCCGGAAGCCCGGCGAGCAGCTCGAAGTCGCATTTACCGGTCGCCGCGTCAGCCACCGCGCTCAGAGGCAGGAGGTCAAGCTCTGCGGCAGACACGGAAGTGTCGACCGCGACGGCATGAGCGGCCAGGGCCGCGAAGACCTCGATCAGCCGCTCGCCTTCCGTGATGTTGATGCCCCAGGCCCCTAGACGCTCGTGACGTCGGGCCTGGCGCCACGCCTCCTCATCCACCACAGGCAGCAGGACACGGCCCAGGTGCACGCAGCGACGCCACAGCATGTCGTGATCGGAGGCCACGGTCGACCCTCCCTAGGGCGAGTGGAACACCTGGGGCCGGAAACCAGCCCGACCGCCGCAGGCCCTCCAACTTCCCACTACGCACAGTGCACGTACAGAGCGGAAGCCAAGATCCCCGACAGCGTCACGACAGCGAGGCTCCATCCGCCCTCGAGCACGCAGGCATATCAACCAGAGACCTCCCGCACCGACATCCCGCTGTGACTGAGCCCGGCACCTGGCCCGGATGGACAACTCTGATGCTCAGAATCGGCCCGACGATGACGCCGAGCGCAAGCCGGCCCGCCTGCTCGTGTCGAGCAGTGGAACCCGTGCCGGGACCGCGGGTCCCACCCTGGCGTGAAGAGACCCGCGCAGCACAAGAGCGCCGGGCACCTGCTCATCGAAGATTTCGATCAACTGGTCGAAGACCGTCTAGTCCTCGTCGGCGCGCGCTGCGGCAGGCTGCGTCGGGACTGGCCGTCGGATGGTCGGCTACCGGGTCAAAATGGTCTTTCCGGTTCTGGGAATCAGCTACTGAGGTCGAACACGCCCCACGCGGTGAACGGCTCGGCCTGGACGTAGATCCTGCTTCCTCGGCCGACGACCCGCCGGCGGCCGGGGGCAGCGCCATCGGGCAGGGCGAGCAGGCCGACGTCCGTTGGCTCCACGGAGGTTTCGGTGAGCTCTCCGTGGGCGAGTCGGTCCCGCTCCTCGCCGTAGCCGCCGTAGAAGGCGACCCGATCGCCGTGGACGGCCACCGCATGGGCGCCCCGTACGCGGTTCGTCCACACTCTCACGGGCTGGTCGGGGCGGTTGGGGCGTATCTCGACGAGCGGGAAGTCCGTGTATGGGCACGTCCAGGCGGCGGTGCCCGACACGCTCAGGGCATAGCAGTCGAAGAGACCGGGGATGCGGGCGCCGTCTGACGTCCAGGCGAGTCGGCCCGTGGCGCTCCAGCGGCGGATTCCGGCGGGTTCTCGTCGAAGTGCCCGACCCAGATATGGCCGGACTCGTCCACGAGCAGGTGCTCGATGGCGTCCCCGACGGAGAAGGACGAGGTCTCGCGGCCGAGCGCGTCGAAGACCTGGACCTGGTCCGCGTCCTCGTACCGGCGGGAGCGAGACGCAGCGACGACGAACCCGCCGTCGGGCAGGCGGTCCAGGTGCGGCCAGCGGGCCCGTACGGCGCTCAACTCGGTGAGTTCGACGTTGCCGCCCGGATTGACGGAAACGACCAGCGCGTCGAAGGGCAGGACATCGCCGCCGGGCTGCGGAGCACGTTCGGCAAGCAGCCAGTGTGCGGCGCCGAAGACGTCGACGGTGCTGGTCAGGACGTGGCGGTCGTGGTGCGCTCGGGGCAGGTGGGCGTAGGGAACGAGGGCGATCTTCTGCACGGACGGCCTCTCCTGGGTGGGCGGTCACGGCCATCGGGCACTGCGGTGAGCGGCGGGCGGCGGCGCGCGAGCAGTGGAGAGCGGAGCGCCTAGGCCTGCGCGGGTGCCCTGGACGATGAGTTCGCGGATGAACTCGGCGAGCACGGCGACGACGTGGAAGACGAGCCGGCCGCCGGGGGTGGTGGTGTCGAGGTTCGGGCAAGCCGGTGCTGATCGTCAACCGGGACCCGACCCGCGGCGACCAGCACGCCGCCACCCGGATCGCGCTCCCCCTGGCAACAGCCCTCACCACCGTGGCCGGCCGACTGGGCATTCCCCGTCGACAGCGAGGCGGCGCCCGCGATCGACGGGCCACCTCACTGGAGCTGAGCCGAAGCCGGTGCGGGCCGGTCCGGAGGTATCTCGCGTTCCGCTCTCGCCGGTCAGCTCGCGCCCGTCTCGTCGGCCGGTGGGTCCGGGACCTCGTCGACCGGACGGTGTCCCGCCCCGGTGAGTCCTTCCCCGGCCGCGTCGGTGAAGGCGGCGATGGCCTCGTTTTGCCGGGTGGGAACCCAGACCACCGATGTCAGCCAGGCCAGGGGTGCGCCGTCCAGGGGACGCCAGACCAGGCCGGCGGCGAGCGGGGCGGTCGGGGGCTCGTTCAGGTGTATGCCCCGGCCCGCGAGCACCAGTCCGTGGACGAAGTCGGGGTTGCGGGCGTGCCGGATGGCGCCCGGCAGGAAGCCGCCGTCCCGGCATGCCAGCAGCATGTGGTCGTACAGTTGGGGCGCCATTACCCTCGGGAAGATCACCAGGGAGGCCCCGTCCAGGTCACGCAGCCGGACCGGTGCCTCGTCCTGGGCGCAGGGGTGGTCCTCGCGGAGTACCACTCCCAGGTCGCGCCGGGCCAGCGGGCCGGAGTCCAGTCCGACGGTGTCTGCGGGGTGGCGGACGACCCCGGCGTCCAGTTCGCCCTCGCGTAGCCGCACCAGTTGCTCCTCGGTGGTCAGTTCGTGCAGGTCGATGAGGACGTCGGGGGCACGCCGGGAGAAGCTTTCGGTGAGCGTGCGCAGCACGGGGGGTTTGGTGTCCGGCGGCACGCCGACGCGTAGGACACCGGCTTCGCCGGGCTGTAGCCGGCGCATCGCCTCGCGGGCGGTCTCGACACCGGCCAGGACGGGGCGGATGTGTTCCAGCAGCAGTGCGCCTGCCTCGGTCAGCTGGATCCGCGGCCGCCTCCGGTCGAACAGGCGCACGCCCAGTTCATGTTCCAGGTCGCGGATGCGCTGGGACAGCGGGGGCTGGGCCATGTGCAGGCGTTTCGCGGCCCGGCCGAAGTGCAGTTCCTCGGCGAGCACGGCGAAGTAACGCATGTGGCGCAGCTCCATCGGCCCACCATATCGCTGCGATATCGAGGGCAGTCCCGATTGATGTTGGCCAGCTCACATCCCCTGCTGTTTGCATGGTGGCCCACGGGGATTCCGATACCGGAGCACTCCCGTTCTTTCCCGGGTCCGCCGCCGTCCGCCGGCGGCCCGGCCGCCCACGCCTCAAGGAAGGGAACGCTGTCATGCCCTCATCCAGCACCGTCGTCGTCACCCGCCATCCCGTCCGTGCCGGCGACGCCGAGACCTATGTCGCCGAAGTGACGCTCGACCGTCCGGACAAGCTCAACGCCTGGACCGCCGCGATGCGCTCACATCTGGTGGCCGCCCTCGAGGCGGCCGGCACCGACGACCGGTGCCGTGCCATCGTCCTCACCGGCGCCGGACGGGCGTTCTGCGCGGGCCAGGACCTGGCGGAAACCGCTGCCATCGACCCCGACGACCATGCCGCCGCCAAGGAGTGGATCGACGACTTCGGGCGGCTGTTCCGGGCGGTGCGCGGGCTGGACAAGCCAGTCGTCGCCGCCGTGAACGGTGTAGCGGCCGGTTCCGGATTCCAGTTCGCGCTCCTCGCCGACCTGCGCATCGGACACGCGGGCGTGCGCATGGGCCAGCCCGAAGTCCTCTCCGGCATCCCCAGCATCACCGGTATCTGGGCCATGCTCGGCATCCTCGGCCGGGCAAAGACGGCCGAGTTCGCTCTCACCGGCCGGCTGGTGAACGGCGCGGAGGCGCAGCGGCTCGGACTGCTGAACCGTCTGGTCGACGAGGACCGGGTCAAGGAGGAGGCGCTGGCCGAGGCCGCCCACCTGGCGCAGTTGCCGCCCGGTGCCGTCGCGCTGACCAAGGGCAGGCTGCGCGAACTGGACGATGCCGGCCTGGACGAGGCGATCGACGCGGCCAAGAAGGTGCACGCCGCCGCCTACGCCACCGGAGAACCGCAACGCGAGATGGCCCGCTTCCTGTCCGGCCGTCGCCGCTGAACCCGCCCGCCCCGCATCGTCCCTCGTCAAGGAGTTGCCGTCATGTCCACCGGCGTCGTCACCGCCGAGCCCGCCCACGACGGCGAGGCCGCCTACCGCCGCCTCGTCGAAGACCACCACTGGAGCGTCCCCGAGCGGTACAACATGGCCGCCGACGTCGCCGACCGGCACCCCGGCGACCGGCCGGCGCTGATCTTCGAGGACCACACCGGCCACCGGGAGGAGGTCTCCTGGCAACAGGTCCAGGACCGCTCCCGGCAGATCGCCGCGCACCTGCACGCCCTCGGCGTACGCAAGGGAGACCGGGTGGGCGTGCTGCTGCCGCAGCGTCCCGACACCCCAGCCACCTATCTGGGCGTGCTGCGCACCGGCGCGATCCTGGTGACGATGTCGCTGCTGTGGGCCGACGAACCCATCCGCTACCGGCTCGCCGACTCCGGAGCCACGGTGCTCGTGACGGAGACCGCGGCCGTGCACCGCGCCGGCGGCTTCGACGGCACCGTCGTCGACGTGGACGATCCGGCGATCGCCGCCCGCGCACCGGAATTCACCACCGTGGACACCGCGGCCGACGACCCGGCGCTGATCTTCTACACCTCTGGCACGACCGGTGCCGCCAAGGGCATCGTGCACGCCCACCGCACCCTGCTCGGGCACAACGAGTTCCGTTACTGCCACGACCTGCGGCCCGGAGACGTGTTCTACGGCGCGGGCGACTGGGCGTGGTCGATGGCCAAGCTCATGGGCCCGCTGCGGGCGGGTGCCGTGCACCTGGTGTACCGGCCGGCCGCAGGGTTCGACCCGCCGGGCCTGCTGGCCGCCATGTCCCGCAACCGGGTCACCACCGCCCTGGTCAACCCGACGTTCCTGCGCAAGATGCGCCAAGAGGTGCCGGACGCCGGACGCCGCCACCGGCAGGCGCTGCGGGCGGTGTGCTGCTCCAACGAGCCGCTGACCGAGGACCTCATCGACTGGTTCCGCGAGCAGTTCGGCCTCACCCTGCTCGACTACTACGGTTCCACCGAGTCCTATCCGCTGCTGGGCAACTTCCCCGGCGTCCCCGTCAAGCCCGGATCCATGGGGCGTCCGCTGCCCGGCTGGGACGTCGCCCTGCTGGACGAGGACGGCCGCGAGGTGCCCGCGGGCGAGGCGGGCGAGATCTGCCTGCGGGCCGGATCCAACCCGCAGTACCCGCTCGGGTACTGGCAGCGCCCCGAGGCGTCGGCCGAGACGTTCGGCGGCACCTGGTACCACACCAAGGACCAGGCGGTGCGGGACGAGGACGGATACTTCTGGTTCCTCGGCCGCACCGACGACGTGATCAAGACTTCCGGGTACCGTGTCGGTCCATACGAAGTGGAAGCCGTCCTGCGCGATCACCCCGCCGTCGCCGATGCCGGCGTGGTGGGCGTCCCGGACTCGCTCCGCGGCCAGGCGGTCAAGGCATGGATCGAACTCGCACCCGGCCACCGGCCCTCCGAAGTCCTGGCCCGCGAGATCTCGGAGCACACCCGCAGGGCCCACTCCCGCTTCGCCTGTCCGCGGCTGATCGAGTTCATCGACGAACTGCCCCGCTCGGCCACCGGAAAGATCCAGCGGGCCGCCCTGCGCGCACGCGACCTCGGCACACCCACCCCCTCCCCCGCCGCAGGGACACCAAGCCGGAAGGACGGACCAAGATGACCAGCCACAGCCCCAGCAGCCCGCCCACCACCGACACTGACGGCGCCGTCCCCCCGCCCGGCCCGGCCGCCGCACCCGCAGCACGCCGGAAAGTGGCCGCGGCCACCGCGGTCGGCAACTTCGTCGAGTGGTTCGACTCGGGCGCCTACGCCGTCATGTCAGCCACCCTCGCCAGCCTGTTCTTCCCTGAGTACGACACCACCGCCGCCCTGTTGGCGACCTGGGCCATCTTCGCCGGCGGCTTCGTCGCCCGTCCGCTGGGCGCGGTGTTCTTCGGCCACTACGGCGACCGGATCGGCCGCAACCGGATGCTCGCGCTGAGCGTGCTGTGCATGAGCGGCTCGACACTGCTGATCGGGGTGCTGCCCAGCTATTCGGTCATCGGCATCACGGCACCGGTGCTGCTGTTCCTGCTGCGGGCGGTCCAGGGATTCTCCACCGGCGGCGAGTACACCGGCGCCTCCGCGTTCATCATGGAGTACGCCCCCGAAGGACGTCGCGCCCGCTACGCCAGCATCGTCCCGCTCACCGTGGGCCTCGCGTCGGTGGCCGGCGCCCTGACGGGACTGCTCATCACCACCTCGCTGGACGACGCCTCCCTGCACAGTTGGGGCTGGCGCATACCGTTCCTGCTGGCCGGGCCGCTCGGCCTGATCGGCCTGTATCTGCGCAGCCGGATCGAGGACACCCCGGTCTTCCGGTCCATGGAACGGCGCGAGGCGGTGCGCCACGCCCCGATCCGCGACGCGTGGCGGGTGTGCCGCCGTCAGGTGCTGACCCTGTTCGGGTACAGCATCACCAACGCCGTCGGCTACTACCTGATGAGCAGCTACCTGATCGCGTACATGTCGGAAGAGGTCGGCTACAGCAAGTCTCAGGCCATGCTGACGGGGTGTGTGGCGATGCTCGCCTACAGCGCCGCCTGCCCGTTCATGGCGGCGGCCAGCGACCGCTACGGACGCCGGCCGATGCTGTTCACCGCGTGCGCGGGCTTCGCCGTGTTCACCCTGCCCGCGTTCTGGCTGATCGGGACCTCCCTGGCAGGGGCGCTGGTGGGCACTGCGGTCCTGGCGGTGCTCGTCGCGGTGATCGGCACCTCGAACGTGCCCGCGATGGTCGAGATGTTCCCGGCCCAGTTGCGCGCGAGCGGATCGGCGCTCGGCTACACCGCCGCCTACGTGCTCTTCGGCGGCACCGCCCCGTTCGCAGCCACCGGTCTGGTCGCTCTCTTCGGCTCCCCGCTCGCCCCCGGCTTCTACCTGACGGGCCTGGCCGTCGTCTCGGCGCTGGTCGTCCGCTTCGCCTTCCGGGAGACGCTGCGGCTGCCGCTGACCCGCACGACCGTACTGGAGAGCTGACAGCCCCCGTCCCCGACGACCGGTGCGCCGGCCCGCAACTCATCCGCGGGCCGGCGCACCGGATGTAGCATCACCGTGCCGACGGGCAGCGACGGTCCTGTGCCGCTCGAAAAGTCCGTTGCCGCAGGTGGCGGAGGTGATGGGTCGTCGGCTGGGAGCATGACCGGATGTTCGTACGCCTGCTGTACAAGATGACCCGCAAGTTGATCTCCCTCCCATCGACGTTACTCCGCAACGATGCCGTGAAGGACGCGAAGCTACTCGTACTCCGCCACGAGAACGCGGTCCTGCGCCGATAGCTGACCCGACCAGTCAGCTACGAGCCAGCGGACCGGTTCTGCCTCGCAGCCCTGTCCGGACTCATACCCGGCCTGCGCGGCGCGAGGTCTTCCCGGTCGCCCTCGGTACCCTGCTGGGCCGGCACCGCAGGTTCATCGCCGCGAAGTGGGACTACAATGCGCGCAGACGCACCGGTCGACCACTACCGCCATGGCGGCCAAGAACCTCGTCCTGCGACTCGCCGATGAGAATCCGCGCTGGGGCCACCGGCGAACCCAGGGCGAGTTGGCCCGACTCGGACACCGGATCGCACCCTCGACGGTGTGGCAGATCCTGCACGCAGCGGGCATCGACCCGGCGCCGCGTCGCTCCGGTCCGACCTGGCGTGAGTTCCTCAGCTCGCAAGCCGAGGGCATCATCGCGGCGGACTTCTTCCACATCGACACCGCGCTCGGCGCCGCTTCCGGGCTCCGTGGACGGACGAAACGGGGAGCGGGCTAGCCAAGAGGGCGGCGGTAGCGCAACTTGTTGAGAGAGGCGCCGCCGGTGGAGTCCTCCACGGCTGCGCCGTCTGCGCCCCAGCCGGCGGCTTCGTAGAAGCGCCGGGCACGTTAGTTGTCTTCCAGGACCCATAAGGGTGGCCTGTGGGTAGTCGGCCTGTCCGAGAGCCGCCAACGTGGCCAGCATCAACTGCTTTCCGATCCCCCTGCCCCAGACCTCGGGCATCGCGTAGAGCGTGCCGATTTCCGCGGTGACAGGGATGTCCTGAGACGGGCCGAAACTTGCGAATCCGACGATCCCGGCCTCGGTTTCGGCTACCAGTACCCCCGACGATGGCCACCGTGTTTCCGCGATCCGTGTCTTCCACTCGGACTCTTCGCGGTTTGGGTCCATTGCGTCGAGGTAGTGCTGGGGAACAAGACCGGCAAAGGCCGCCTGCCAGGAGCGCACGTAGACACCGGCGACCGCTGACGCATCATCAGGCCATGTCTGTCGAATCTGCATGGCCGTCATTCTTCAAGTCCCGTCAGTCCGGCCCAAGTTCTTTTCCCGAAGGCGATGGTGAGTGCTCGGCTGTCTGTTCCAGGAGTGCCCGCGCCGAGTCCGCGTAGCGGATGGCGGTCTTCTCGTCGATGCCGAAGACCAATGCAAGGTGATTGGTGCGAAGCCAGTCCGCTCAGCACGGGCTCGCCGCAGCGCGCGAACGTGGCTGCTGTCCGCGCCGCCTTCACTCGCAGTTCCTCGATCGCGGCTTGCCCATCGCCGAAGGCTTCCTCCGGCTCGCGCATGGAGGAGCCTGCGTTCTGCTGTTCGATCGCGGCCGCGGTCCTCGGGTCGAGGACAGGTTCCGGCCTGCTGGCCTGGCAGGCGGCCAGCGCCCGCTGGTAGCCCGGCGACGCGGTTTCCCGCGTACGGACCGGCGCCTCGGGCGCGGCTGGCCGCAGGCCCGGGTCGGCGGCCGCCGAGGCGGAGCCAGCGTCGACGGATACGGGCGGCAGGACATGCAGGCTGCGCACGTTCGCGCCCGGTACCTCCGCGTTGGCGGCCGCGATCAGCTTCGGTGCGCTCCAGCGCAGCTTGGTGCCGTAGGCCGGGGCGTCGGGGACGACGTCCAGGCGGCCGGTGTCCGCATCGAACCGCACCGCGCGGGCATGACCGGTGAGTTCGGGGGCGGCCGTGGCCAGGTTGTCGTCCCACTGCGCGTGACGCCGCCGTCGGCGGCCGGGGCGGCTATGCCGCGCTCGGTCATCATCCAGGTGATCGCGGTGCTGAGTCCGAGCGGCTCGCGGCCGCCCCGCCGCCGGTGCGCCGCTTCGGCTTCTCCTTGCGGTGGCCGCGGTTCTCTTTCACCTGCTCGCGGGCGGCGGCCAGGGCTTGGCGGGCGAGGTCGACGCCGCTCGGCTCGGTGGTCATGCGATCACCGCCCCGACGCGTGGTGACGGCCCGGCGCTCGCACGGCGGCGGGCCGTCGAGCGGGAACCCGGGGTGATCGACTCTCCGCGCAAGCGGAGGTGAGCCTGGGCGGAGCACCGGCGGAGCCTGCTTCCCCTCGGTCTGCGGGCGAGCTGAGGCGGCCGCCATCCCGCTCATCGGCTTCCTGCGCGAGGTGGGCAACCTGGCCGACGACTCCGGGGATGATGACGGCGACGGCGGTGCAGCTTCCGGCACTCGGGCAGGTTGTCCCAGTCGGAATTGATGAATGACTCTCGGGCGGCCATGTCCTGGCGGGCCTTGGCGGAGTCAGAATGTAGCCGAGCGGGTGTGCTCGATGCGTATGCGCGCCAAGTCGGCGCTGGGAACACTGTGCCGACTGGGCTCGTTCGTCTGGCGGTTGGGCCGTCGTAGACGAGGAGAGCGATGCCGGACTCGGGATTCCCGCCTGTGCAAGCGCGTGGCCGAGGAGCCGGCTGGTATCGCGGAGACTGCCACATCCACTCCGTGTACTCGGACGGCGAGCTCACTCCTGAGCATCTGGCAGCCGACGCTCGCACAGTGGGACTCGACTTCATCGCCACCACCGAGCACAACTCCGCGAACGCGCATGGTGCCTGGGGGCGCCATGCCGCAGATGACTTCTTAGTCCTCCTGGGTGAGGAGGTGACCACCAGGACCGGGCACTGGCTCGCTCTCGGTATCGCCCCGGGCCAGGTGATCGACTGGGACTGTCGCGTGGGAGACCAACTCATCGGCCGATGCCTGGACCAGGTCCGCGCATCCGGTGGACTGTGCGTGGCCGCGCATCCGCACGCGCCCTATCCCTCAGGCACCTTCATGTATCCCTACCGGGACCTCGATGTGGTCGAGGTATGGAACGGGCTGTGGACATCGGACCGACCGTGGAACGCCGACAACGAGGCCGCCCTCGCCGAGTGGGGTCGAGGACTGGCGGAGGGAATACACGCGGGGCGCTGGCAGCCGGCCATGGGCAACAGCGACACCCACCTCGAGGGGCAGATCGGCATCCCGCACACCGTCGTGTTCGCCGAGGATCTGAGCACGCCGGCCGTCCTCGCGGGAAACCGTGTGGGCCGCAGTTGGATCGCCGAATCGGCTGCCGTCGATCTGTCGCTCACGGCCGTCGCCACCGGCCACAACGCGGGCATCGGCGAACGCCTGGCCACCCATGGGGAACCCGTCATGGTGCGCGCGCACATACGCGGTGTCCCATCGGCGAACGTCAGCTTCCACACCGATCGGGGCAAAGTCCACCGGGAATCGCTGCCGGACTCCGGCGTGGGTACCGCAGAGTGGCACACCATCTCGGAAGACTCGGCGTTTGTCCGGATCGAGGTACGCCACCCGCATGGCCATATGGCCGCTCTCACCAACCCGATCGTTCTGACTTGACCTCCGGATTGCTCGGGCGATCCTCCGCGCACGCGGAGTTAGCCGTACAGATGACCGCACGGCAGGTCGCGTTACCGTCCTCTTCGCGCTGGCAGAGGAGACGTGCCCCCGGCGCTCTTCAGGAGGACTGTTCCGGCCGATCACTCTCCCGGAAGTTCGACCAGAGACAGCAGACCGCCGAGCACCGCAAAGAGGGCGAGGAGCGCGGCAGTGGTCGTGACGCTGACGAAGCCGTCGGCCACGTGACCACCAATGATCAACCATGCCACGGCCCCGACCAGGACGAGCAGATGGTTGCCCCGCTCACCCAGCAGCCGCATCCCCACCCACAGCAGAACCGGCATCGACAGGAAGCCCGTGATCAACGCTATAAGGCCTTCGAACCACCCGGCGCCCATCACGCGCCCACTGGCCTCGGCTACGTCATCCGCCCACTCCAGCAAGGAGGCCCACACCCAGTAACAGACGATGGCCGCCGCAGCCGACACGAGCGTGCCCTTCACTCCGCGGGCAGTCCTGCTCCTCGCCACGTCACCACAGTTTCACGAAACAGTGACGGCGGCCTGAGTACGGGTACTCAAATTCAGCTCGCTGCGACCGGCGTCACAGATGACGAGAGCGTGCCAATTTATGAAAAACCGCAGCGGGGGCACCGGTGGCCGTAAAGGTGACTCAGGAGAATCCGCGGCAGGCGTCGAGGGCTCGTCCGGCGGCGTCCTCCGATTCGAGAAAGCGCAGGCCAAGCCAGGATCCATCGGTGAACCGCAGTCGGACGTAAGGGAGGTCCGGCCCGGAGATCATCGGCACTTCGACGCGCTCCGTGTAAGGGTGGAGGAGCGCCCTGACGACCCGCGGCCGTCCGGCTGGGCCCGGGCTCCATCCTCGTGAGGGAGCAGCCAGCAGGAAGACACCCGAGCGGTGCAGCACCAGCAGCCGCTCCTCGTCCGGTGCCTGCGCGTGCCAGTCCAGGAGGAGCTGACCGGCTATGCCGTCCCAGTTGCCGTCGAAGGGCTGGTCCAGCCCTTGTGCCCGCACCAGCGCACGGCGGCGCCGTCGGTCGGCCGAGCGGGCCTTGGTCTCGCGGTATTCCTTGCGGGAGCCGGGGAGGCCCTCCAGCACGGCGTACAGCAGCAGCGGAGAGATCAGGATCAGACCGCATGCCCGCAGGAAGCCGATCCAGGGTTTACGCCGCGGCCGCAGCCGCACGTGCCCTGCTGGGCGCGTGCCCGCAGGCGGTCCAGGAAGCGGACCGGCCAGTCCGCACCAGCCCGCCACGGTGGCATCGAGGCGCACAAGATCGGTTGCCTTGTTCTTGACCCGTTTCGTCACCATCGTGGTCAGCGTATGCGTCGTTCACGGTCCACACGTTCGAGACGAGAATTCCACCAGAGCTGAGCATTGACGGGTGGGCATGACCAGCTCGGAGCTGGTTGACCGTCAGTCCCCGGCCGCGAGATCCGCAGTTCAGGTAGGGTGCCGGGATGCTTTCCCTGTTCCCGCTGGCCGCTCGCACTGGCCCGCCGCTGGCCTTCTGCCTCGGTGCCCTCGGTGCCGGTGTGATCGCCGTGATCTTCGGTTTGGGCTTCGCCTTCGACGTGCGCGGGATGTCCACCCGTCAAGCCGCGCGGATGAGAGAACGGGTCCGCGAGGCCCGTCTGCGCAGGGGCAGCCTTGCCGAACCCGTCTACCCGGTCTCCCCGGAAGCGCGGATGCGGATGTCAGGGGGCTTCATAGCCTTCGCAGGAGTCGTCCTGTGCGCCGCCGGCTTCGCGTTGCTGCACTTGGGATAGCGTCTCGGCTGGTGCTGTGACCGCGAAGGTTCGCCGGGTTGGCGGTTAGGGCGGTTGGATGGGCATGACGTCCATTCCGATCGCTGGAGGTGTGGTGGCCGAGCCTGTGCGGGTGCGCAGACCGACCGACCAGGAAGGGCAGAAGCTGCAGCAGATCGTGCGCCGGGGCAGCACCATCTCGGTGCGTTATCGCCGGGCGATGATGCTGCTGTCGTCGGCCGACGGGAACCGGGTCCCGGTGATCGCCCATCTGGTCCAGGCCGACGAGGACACGGTGCGGGCGGTGATCCACCGGTTCAACGAGATCGGCCTGGCCTGCCTGGACCCTCAGTGGGCGGGAGGCCGTCCCCGCCTGCTCGCCCCTGACGACGAGGACTTCGTCGTCCAGACGGCCACCACCCGCCCCACCAAACTCGGCCAGCCCTTCACCCGCCGGTCGATCCGCAAACTCGCCGCCTACCTGCGCCGCGTCCACGGACGCGTCATCCGCATCGGCCGCGAAGACTTACGGCGCCTGCTCCTGCGCCGCAGCATCACCTTCCAGCGCACCAAGACCTGGAAGGAGTCCCCCGGCCCCGAACGCGACGCCAAGCTCGACCGGATCGAGCAGGTTCTGGACCGCTTCCCGGACCGGGTCTTCGCCTTCGACGAGTTCGGGCCGTCGGGGATCCGGCCCACCGCGGGCTCCTGCTGGGCGAAGCGGGGCAAGCCAAACCGGCTGCCGGCGACCTACCGCCGCACCCACGGCGTCACCTACTTCCACGGCTGCTACTCCGTGGGCGACGACCGCCTGTGGGGCGTCAACCGCCGCCGCAAGGGCACCGCCAACACCATGGCCGCGCTGAAGTCGATCCGCGCCCCCCGACCCGACGGCGCCCCGGTCTACATCATCCTGGACAACCTCTCCGCCCACACCGGCGCCGACATCCGCCGCTGGGCGAAGAAGAACAAGGTCGAGCTGTGCTTCACCCCGGCCTACGCCTCCTGGGCCAACCCGATCGAGGCCCACTTCGACCCGCTGCGGCAGTTCACCCTGGCCAACTCCCACCACCGCAGCCACCCCACGCAAACCCAGGCACTGCACCGCTACCTGTGCTGGCGCAACGCCAACGCCCGCCACGCCGACGTACTTGCCGCCCAACGCAAGGAACGCGCCCGCATCCGCGGCGAGAAGGGCATCCGCTGGGGCGGACGCCCCCTCAACCCCGCAGCCTGACCGACCGCGAACCGCAGCCCCGGAGTGCCGAAAGGGACAAGTTCACGAGAAGGACAGCGACAGAAGGACGTCTCAGGCGGCGGACGGCTCGATCTCCCCCGCGAAGACGATGACCTGGTCGATGAGGCTCCGCCGCAGATGGACGACGTCCGTTCCCGCCAGGCGGGGGCCTCCATCCGGCGTCGTGAAGACCCACTGGTACCGGGCCCACTCGCCCGGCATGTCCACCGCCGAACAGCGCACCATCGTGCCGGTCCCCGCCGGGTGGCGCCGGATGTCCAGCACGAACCGCTCGACCGCCTCGATCCCCTCACTGCGACCCAACGGCCCCCAGAAGATCACGTCTGAGGTCAGGGCCTGGGAGAGCAGGGCAGTCACATAGCTGTCGTCCGAGGCGTTGAACGCGGAGATGAACGTGTCGATCGCGGAGCGTGCCGTCTCTTCCTGCATGCCCCAGTAATACCAGCCGTTGCGCGTGCGCTCGCCCCGCGAGCCTAGTCAGCCGCCAGGCGGCGCGCCTGCCACGTCGTACGCGGAGCGAGCACCCAGCGCACGAGCGGGAAACGAATCCGCCCGGCACCGGCGGACACCTCTGCCGGGCAGGCCTGATCGTCGGGGACGGGCCAGGACTGCCCGGCCCTGATGCTGTATCGGCCACGTCGCGAGTCTTGCGACGCCGGGCTCCTCGGTGGAGGCGATCAGACCAGTGACCGCCGGAACGGGCGAACGCGGCCTCGCTGCCGTTGACGGGCAGTGCCTCGGGCGCCGACGGATGTGGCCCTCACCGACGGGGGATGCGGTGAGGGCCACGTGCAGTGTGGCACGGTCCACCGCCGCCGAGGCGGCGGCCGGAAAAGCCGCACGGCAGGAGAGCGTGCTGTCCTATCTTTCCGAGCATGGAGTCGCCCATCACCTTCGAGCGCCTCTCGTCAGGCGCTCGGCACTTCGCCCACCTGGCGCTGAACGCCCACGCCCGGAAGGAGACCGAGGTCTTCCTTCTGGAAGCCGGCGTCAGCATCGAGCGTCTCGCCAAGGCCGTCCCGGCGCACGCCAATCCGGCGTTGCTCATAGAACTGTCGAGCCATCAGGAGGGGGCCTTGCTGCACCTGGCCGGAGTGGCCGAGACGCCGGAGAAGCTCCGCACGATCGGTGCGCAGGCCGCGATCGGACGGCTTCGGAAGATGAAAGTGCTGCCCGCCTCGAGCAAGCTGGACACCCTCATCCAATTCCGAAACGGTGTCGCGCACCTCGGAACCAGCGACCCCGAGGACTACCTCGCCCCGTTCGTCGAGACGATACATGCTCCTCGATCACGCCGAGCAGGACCGCGACGCCTTCTGGGGCCCGTGGTCCAACGCGGTCCAGGTGGCCCTGGACGACCGGGCAGAGCACCTGCAGAAGGCCGTCCACCTGCGCATCGAGCAGGCTTCCCTGCGGGCGAAGACACGCTTCGCCGACCTGCCGGAGGGCACTGCGGAGAACCTGGCGAAACTCGTCGCGCAGAAGGGACTGATCGTCGTAGAGGTCGGCCCCACCGGCGTGCTGTTCCAGGCGCTCACACGCTGTCCCGCGTGCCATACCGAGGCCGCGGCCCTGTCCCTGAAGGCGCCCGACACGGCCCTGCTGTTCGACCTGGAACTCGCCGCCGAGGGCCTGTGGTGCTACATCTGCCACCTGCACCTGGGAAGCGGCGAGGAAGTTGGGATAGCCGGCCTCCCGGCGACCTCGCGGTACTCGGCCGAAGACCTGATCAGGGTGAGCGACCACAGCCCCACGCCGCAGCGCACCGACCCCGCAGCCGCCGAGCTTCTCGCGCACGCTATGCGGAGGATCCCCGGCGACAGCGTGTGTAACCTGCTGCCCTTCCACTCTGCGCCGCGAGTCCGGCGGTGTGGCTCAGAGGTAGTTCCGAAGCGCCCGCTGGCCGCCGTGTGGTCCGCCAGCGCGACCGTCTGCTCGGCCTGCCTGCGGCTTGCCGACTTGCAAGCCGAGACCGAGGTACAACTCCGGCTGGGTCAGGGAGCGGTGTCGGGGTCGACGCCCTGAGCCCGAGCGAGGGCGAACAGGACGCGCTCCATCGTGTCCAGACGCTCGGTTATCGACCGGTCTCCCGGCGCGCCGACGGCGTTACACCACGGCCCGGCCGAGGGCCTGGAGCCGCCAGCGCGGCCCCGTTGCCGGATCCCGGCACCATACGTACTGGTGCTCCGGTCCCACGGTCATGCCGAAGTCGTACAGGGTCGGCTGTCCTTCTGCCAGCCACCAGTCCCAGGCAGGCTCCAGCTCATCGGCCAGGCGCCGCGGCCCGCCCTGACACGCGCGGGCCTCCCCGTCGGGGAGTGTGGTGAGTGTGGCCCAGGAGGCTGCGCCGTCGTGGAGCCATACGTTCACGCCGTCGTCGTCCACGCCCGTGCTGATCTGCGCGTCGGGGAGGTGGATGCGCAGGGCGAACAGCAGATGCGCATCGTCCTTCAGCGGGCGCAGGTCCCGAGCGAAGGGCCGTTCGTCGTCGGCGGGGCCGGTGCCGCGCACGTGCGGCCATCTGCTCGCCGGCGGTGTGCCCCGGGCGGGCATGAACATCGCCAGCCCCTGCATCCACCCCACAGCCGAGCGGTGGTCGTCGGCGATGGTCAGCGCGACGTGCCCCAGCCGCCCCCACGGGGTGACGATCCGGCCGCCCGGCCGTGTCTGCTCCACCCACGCCCAGGGCACCTGGTCGACGGCGTAGGTGGAGACCACCCGGTCGTACGGCGCGCCGGGCGGCCAGCCTCCGGCGCCGTCGGCGGCCACGACCGCCACGTCGGTGTCGGCCGCGTCGAGGCGTTCCTCGGCCTGCCGGGCCAGTTCGTCGTCCACCTCGACGCTGACCACGCGTCCGGGCCCCGCGCGCCACGTGAGGAGAGCGGCGTTCCAGCCCGTCCCGGCCCCCAGCTCGAGGACGCGGTGACCCGGTTCGAGCATCAGGGAGTCGAGCATGTCCACCACGATCGACGGACACGACAGGCTGGAGGAGGGCGCGCCGTCGGTGATCTGGGTGACGGCCGCGTCGTAGGGCCGGCCGTATACCTCGGCGGCCCATCGGTCGGGGTCGGTGCCGCGGTCGAGCGGCTGGTAGGTGTGGCCGTCCCAGCGCCACAGCCGGTCCGGCGCGAAGGCGTGCCGCGGTGTGTCGGCGACAGCCTGCCGCGTCCAGGGCGAGCGGGCGGGCCACAGCCCCAGTTGGTCCATGGCCTCGTCCAGATGCTTCCGCAAGGCGTCGTGGTCGGACACGCGGCTACTTCCGGTGTGTCCCGGACGGCGGCGGAGGTGGCGGCAGTTGGCCGTCCGAGTTGTTCGGCGGCGGAGTTCCCTGCCCCGGGTCAGGATCCGGTTTGCGATGCTTACTCACGAGCTACTCCGTATTCCTCACTTCTGTGACCGCGTCATGATGACGCGATATCAGGGGCAGCGGTAGAGCGCGCGGGAGCACCCGTCGGGCCGAGGGCACGGCAGGAAAGCACCCTGGGGCGCGGCCCGGGGCGATGCTCCCGGTGGGCTCGGCATCAGTGCCGGCCCGGCGGCCGTCCCCTCGCGCGCCGAACGGGGTGAGGGCTCGTCGCTCAGGGTGCGGTAGGGATCAGGATGTCCGTCATGTCAGAGGCGGCTGGCCACGGGCGGCATGCGGCCGTGGACCTTGGCATCCCCACCACGCGTGGTGATCGATGAACCCACGGAGGTGGACTGTCCCGTGGCCCTCAACCAAGATCGAGAACAAGTTCAAAGAAGCGCGCATCAAACACCCTTCAGAACACGATCAAGTGCCGCCCGGCCCACAGGTCCCCAGTTCGGCTTGCCGCCGGGAAGGCCCCGATCTCCGTTCTGCCCCATGAGCATCAGAAAGAGGCTCTTCATCGCGGCCAACCCGCGGGCGCGCCGGATCGCCGCCTCGTCCGCATGCGCGTACATGTCGAAGAACCGTGAGGCCGTGCCCGCGGGTAGCAGCACCCACGCGGCGGCGAGGTCCCACGCCGGATCCCCGGCGAACATGTCACCGAAATCGACGATGCCCGAGAGCGTTCCGTCCGAGACGACGACGTTGGCGGGATGCAGGTCGCCGTGCACCCACACCGGCGGGCCCTCCCACGCGTCGGCCGCAACGGCGTCCTCCCAGACGGCCCGGACGCCGGCAGCGATGTCGTCGGGGGCAACGGCCTGGAAGAAGTTCTCAAAGCCGTCCGTGCAGTTCCCGGGATGGGCACCGCGGTCCGTAGCGATCGGCGCCTCGGCGGGCGCCTCCACATGGAGCGCCCGGAGGAAACCCGCCAGCGTGTCGGCCGCGTGGGCGCCGCGGCTGATCGAGCCGTGGTCCAGCGGCTCGCCGGGAACCCACGTCATCACGGTCCAGTGCTTGGGAAAGCGCTCGGACGGTTCGCCGAACCGCACCGGAGTCGGTACCGGGAGCGGCAGGCGCGGAGCCAGCACGGGTAGCCACCGCCGCTCCTTGAGCTGGGGCTCCGGGGTAAGGTCCATGCGCTGCATGCGCACGGCCAACTCATCCCCGAGGCGCCACATTTGGTTGCCCCAGCCGCCCGCCACCTCGCGGATGACCAGCCCTGCAAGGTCGGGATGTTGCTCCTGCAGCAGGTCGCGGACCAGGTCTGCGGTGATCTCGGTGTCGGTCATGCGAAGCCACAGTACTGAGGCGGCAGGCGGAGCGGCTCTCGCTCCGGGACGTCTGGCTGTGATTCCTCTGGCATCACCGATTCGGTTTCACAGAGCTGCAGATCAGAGGCTTTGGGACGGACCCGGCCCCCAAGTTCAGAGAGGCCTGCGTGCGCTGCTCACTGCTTCGACCGGACCCGGCACAACGCGGCCGCCTGGTGGAGATCCGCGACAACCTACTCGACCGCATCGCCGAGGCAGAGCGGGAAGGCTGGCTCGTCGACATCGAAGGACTCCAGGTCAGCCTGGCCGGAGCCCAGTCCAAGATCAGCCAGGTCGACAGGGCCCCTGGACAGGGCCGGTGATGCTCGGCATGCCGGCCCGGGAGCCTGTGTGAGCGCTGTATCCGCTGAACGCGCACTCCTGCCGTCTCTCGGTCTCCCGCGCCGGCCCCGTCCACCTCCGGTCGGCAGGGCCGACCTGGTGGGAGGCATCAACCGGCGCTCGTGTCGATCCCCCCAGGGTGGGACAACGCTTCACGCCAAAGTACTGCCTCCCGAGGCGCTCCTGCCTCCGCCCCACAAGGAGATAGGAGTTTAAACACTCACTTACTGGCTTATTTGAGATCAGGACAGGCGTTCTCCTGGCTTATCAGCTCATCTCATTGCGAAGGATGACGGCTACTACCGGATTCGAGAAAGGGTGTGCTCGGCATGGCGGACTGGGTGAAGGTCGCGGGCGGTCTCAGTGCCATCTCGGTGGGGTCCAGGACGACGGTGTGGGGTGTGAACGCGGCGAGCGCCATCTACCGGTACACCAACTACGACGCCAACCCGTGGATCAACATTCCCGGGGGATTGAGCGACATCGGTGCCGCGGCAGACGGCACCGTGTGGGGGGTCAACAGCGGCAACCAGATCTACCGGTACACCGGAGACCAGGGGACCACCAATTGGGTGGGCATCAACGGGAGCCTGGTCCGCATCGACGCGGGCTCCCGGACGAACGTGTGGGGGGTGGACTCCGCCGGCGCCATCTACCGCTACACCAACAACGACGCCAACCCGTGGATCAAGATCTCTGGCGTCGCCACCGACATCGGCGCGGGCGCCGACGGCACCGTGTGGCACGTCAACAGCGGCAACCAGATCTACCGATACATCGGGGACCAGGACAGCTCGACCACATGGAAGAGCGTCCCCGGCAGCCTCAAGCGCATCGCGGTGGGCTCCCGGACGAACGTGTGGGGCATCGACCCCGCCGGCAGCATCTACCGGTACACCAACAACGACGCCAGCGGCACCAATCCGTGGATCAAGATCCCCGGCGTCGCCACCGACATCGGCGCGGGCGCCGACGGCACCGTGTGGCACGTCAACAGCGCCGGCGACATCTACCGGTACACCGGCGACCAGCCGAGCTGATACCGGCTCTGTGCGAGCCCCTTGCCGGGACGGGCCGGGGGCCCGCACGGATGGCTTGGCCAGTACGCCCTGTACTTCAGCTACTCAACCCGGGCGCCGACGTCGAAACCTCAGCAGTTCAGAGAAGTCACGAGCCCGAAGCTGACCGCTCCGGACCACACAGAGCGTGGCATGGGGCACCTCCTCCGCCCTCCTGGGGTTTCCCAGTCTAGACACGCATGCGGAAAAATGCCCTGGTCAGAGCACTGTGGCCTGATGCACGCGGTGGACAATGCCCTTCGCCGGGCCCACCGGGCAGCCCGGCTGTTGTACTTGCTGTCACTTTCAGGACCGCGTGAGATGGCGGGCTTCGCAGGCGGTACCTGCCTCGCTGCCCGGCCGGGCGAGCGCTTTCCCGGAGTCGTACGGGGTGTCGGCGGCGATGCGGTCGATCGGCAGCAAGGTGCCGTCGAGGATGACGAACGCCTTCGCCCGGATCGTCGTCATCGCCTCGTCCAGGGACGGGGCGAGGGCGGCCAGGGCCTCGACGGCTTCACGTATGTAGCGGTACACGGTCGCGATCCCGATGCCGAACCCGGCGGCGAGCTGGGCGTAAGTGTCACCGCACCGCAGGTGGGCCAGGGCGGCCAGGGCCTGACGTCCGGCAGGAAGACGCCGCCACCGCGTTCCGATCTCCTGCCGCCGGGCTGTCAGTTGCCCGGCCAGGAACCGCAAGGTGCGGCTGGACAGATCAATCGAGGACGGGTAGACAAGCACGCGAAGCTCCTGGCGGACACGGGTGATCTTGCTCGAGAACCCGTCTACCAGGAGCTTCGTCGTTGCGCAGGACAGTCCAACTCGCTGTCAGCACCGCCGGCTTGAAAAGGGCTCAGTGATGTCGCGGTGTGCCCGACAGCCGCCTGCCGTGCGGGCGGCGTCGTGCTCCGTCCGCACTCGGTTTCTGCGGGATCAGCGGGCGGCGACGTTCTCCACGACCTCGGTCTCCGGGGCTGCCTCGGCGTCGGGTTGGAGGGGTACGGTGTTCTTCGGACCACGCAGGGCGACGTAGACAAGCAGTGCGGCCATGACGGCGGCGCCGATCCACATGGCCTGCTGCCAGCCGTCGACGAAGGACTGCTGCGCGGCGTGGACCAGGTCCTGGGCGTGGCTGCCGGTCTTGGGCGCGACCTCAATGGCGTTGGCGATGCCTTCGCGTGCGGTGTCCGCAGCACCGGCAGGGATGCCGTCGAGCTTGTCGTCGATGGCGCTGCGGTAGCCGTTGGCCAGGAGCGCGCCGAGCATCGCGACACCCAGGGCGGTGCCAAACTCGCGGGTGACGTCGTTGAGAGCGGAGGCGACGCCCTGCTTGGCGCGGGGCAGGGAGCTGGTGATGGCCTCGGTGGAGGGAGTCATCGACAGACCCATACCGATACCCATGGCGAGCATGCCGCCCAGGATGGACAGGTAGCCGCCGTTAACGGACACGAACAGCGCCATCAGGGCCAGCCCGAGGGCGGCCAGGGCGACGCCCACGGCCATGGTGGAGCGGGCGCCGATCTTGGCGGCCAGCTTGGGGGCCAAGCCCGAGGTCATCATCATCATGACGGCCATCGGCATCATCGCCACGGTCGACAGCAGCCCGGACCAGCCCAGCACGGCCTGGAAAAACGGGAAGAGCACGACGGCGATACCCGCCTGGACGCCGAAGACGACCAGCAGTGTGATCGAGCCGCTGGCCAGACCGCGCTCACGGAACAGGCGCACATCCAGCAGCGAGGCATCACGGCGGTGCAGCTCCCAGGCCACGAAGGCGATGGCGGCGACTAGGCCGACGCCGAGACTGATCAGGGTGATGGGGGCGGTCCAGCCTCGTTCGGGGCCTTCCTGGAGGACAAAGATGAGACCGATCACGGCGATGGTGGAGACCAGCGCACCGATGGTGTCGAACGAATGGGTGGAGCGTTCGCGGGAGTTGGGCACTGATTTCAGCGTCATCGCCAGCGCGACGATGACCAGGACCACGGGCAGCACGAACAGCCAGCGCCAGTTGGCGACATCGACCAACAGGGCGGAGAGGAACATGCCCAGGATGCCGCCGCCTCCGGCGACACCGGTCCATACGCCGATCGCCTTGCCCCGCTCCTCCTCAGGGAAGGTGGAGGTGATGACGGCCAGCGTGATCGGCATGATCATCGCGGCGCTGATACCGGCCGCCACACGGGCGCCAATCATCACCGCGGCCGACGGGGCCAGGCCGGCGACGACGCTGGCGGCACCGAAGATGATCAGCCCGGTGATCAGCATGGGCTTGCGGCCCAGCCGGTCACCGATCGCACCGAGCGGCAACAGCAGGGCAGCCAGAGCGAGCGTGTAGATGTTGATGATCCACAGGACGGCGGTCTGCGAGGCACCCCATTCGACCGCCATGTGGGTCTGGGCGACGTTCAGCCCGGACACGGATGCGATGACGGCCATCAGCGCGATCGAGACCGTGATCAGGATCGCGCGCAGCTGACGCGCATCCGGCGCGGCCGCCGTCTGGGGAGGCTGGTTCGTACTCACGTATTCCCTCCAAAAAGGGCATGCAGAATCAGCGCCGGGACAGGACCGGTCGCCAAGATAGTGAGGTGGTGATCTGCTCACGCGCGGACCGCTGGATCGCGGTCGCGCGGTTCTTCAGCAGCGGGGGCTTATCGTCAGCCGGTGGTCTTTTGCGCGGCGGCGAGCGCGGTATCGGTGTCCGCGGTGGCCAGCAGGGCGTTGATGTGGGAGCCGGCCAGGGCTCCGGCTGCGGCGGAGGCGCCAACCTGGGCCGTGAGGTCGGTGGCGTTGCCGGCCACCCACACGCCAGCGATCTCGGTGGTACCGGCCATGGAGGAGGCGAAGCGGCGGCCCATGTTGTCGGGCAGGTCTTCCACCGGCAGCTTCAGGCCCTCCAAGCCCTCGGCACGGGCCTGCGTCTGCGTGGCCACAGCCAGAACCCGCCGTCCCACAAAGGTGCCGTCCGTCAAGCGGACGCCTGCGAGGGCGTCCGCTTCGCTGACGACTTCCTTCACCTCGGTCTCGATGATGCGGATGTTGCGAGCGGCGAAGCGGGCGCGGGTCTCCGCGTCCAACTCGGTGCCGCGGGTGAAGTAGATGAGGTCATCTGTCAGTTGGCGGAACAGCCAGGCGTGGTGGACGGAGGCGGGGCCGGTGGCGAGGATGCCGATGGACTTGTCGCGGACCTCCCAGCCGTGGCAGTAGGGGCAGTGCACCACGCTGTGGCCCCAGTGGTCGGCAAGGCCGGGTACCTCGGGCAGCACGTCCCGCAGGCCGGTGGCCACTAGTACCCGGCGCGCCGTCAGCGTGCGGCCGTCGGCCAGGGTGACGGTGAACCGCAGGTCGCCGTCTGCTGAGGGGGCGGCGGGTTCGGCTGTGGCCACCTCCCCGAAGACGATCCGGCCGCCGTACTCGCGTATCTGCTGGCGTCCGCGCTTGAGGATCTCGAGGGGCGGGGTACCGTCCAGGACGATGAAGCCGTGCATGGCGGCCGCGGGGGCGTTACGCGGGGTGCCGCTGTCGATCACGACGACCGAGCGGCGGGAGCGGGCCAGCATCAGCGCGCCACTCAGCCCCGCGGCGCCGCCGCCGATCACCACTACATCCACGGTCGAGGTGGGCAGTGCGTCGCTCTCGTAGCGGGAAGTCTGCGCAGACATGTCGCGCCCTTTCGTCGTACGTGGCCCCCGTGCTGGGCCATCTGGATTCGACGTTAAACCCGCGTTGCATCGAGGGCATACCATGTTGCTTATGACGCAAGAAGATGGGGGGCTGGACAGCCTCGTACGCAAACGGATCCGCGCACTGCGCGTCGCGCAGGGCTGGTCACTGGAGGGGCTGGCCACCCGCGCCAACCTCAGCCAGTCCTCACTGAGCCGCATCGAGAACGGTCAGCGCCGCCTCGCCCTGGATCAGCTGGTCACCCTTGCCCGCGCACTGGATACCACCTTGGACCAGCTCGTGGAGAACGCCGCCGACGACGTCGTCATCAGCCCGATGATCGACGGCACCCACGGCCTGATGCGCTGGCCCATAAAGGGCGACCCTGGAATGAGCGTGATGCGTCAGCGGATGACCAACCCTCCGCCCGACAACCCGGCCCGCATGCGCGCCCACCCCGGCCGTGAATGGCTGGTGGTGCTGTCCGGCACCGCCATCCTCATGCTCGGCCACCGGCGCTTTCGCATCGAGACCAACCAGGCCGCAGAGTTCCCCACCATGATGCCGCACGCCATCGGCGCCGATGGCGGACCGTGCGAGATCATGGGCATCTTCGACCGCGACGCCCGCCGCGGCCACCAGAAGGACGCCGGCGCTGACGTCTCCGAAGCCGACAGCGGAGGCGCCCAGGGCCCTTGCGAATAGCGGGCTACGGTCGACCGGACCCCGGCACGGCGGGCAATCTTGCGTGCCGGGCAGCACACCAAGCCACCTTCTTGCGCATCTCGCAAGCAGTCGTGCGGCAGGCGCATGACGGGCTTACGGTGTTGCCATGACCCAAACGCACCAGCCCCCCCACCACCACCATGGCGAAGGAGGTCACCACCCCGACCACAGCCATAGCGGCCACCAAGAGCACAGCGATGGCGGGCAGGCGGAGATCCTCGATCTGGATGCCGAGGTGCTCGCCGAGCACATAGCGTCCATCACCGCCTGGCTGCCGCTGAAGAGTGAGCCGCGCCAGATCGTGGACCTGGGCTGCGGCACCGGCGCGGGCACCTTCGCACTCCTCGAACGCTTCCCCGACGCGCACGTCACCGCCGTCGACGCCTCGGCCGGGCACCTCCAGTTCCTGCGCGAGAAGGCATGCGCCCGCGGTGTCGAGGAGTGCGTACGGACCGTGCAGGCCGACCTCGACAGCAACCGCTGGCCCGATCTCGGCAGGCCGGATCTGGTGTGGGCCTCGGCCTCGATGCACCACATGGCCGACCCCGACCGCACCCTCCGGAGCGTCCACGAACTGCTTGCCCCCGGGGGCCTGTTCGCCGTTGTCGAGCTCGCGGGCTTCCCCCGCTTCCTGCCTGCCGGCGCCCCGGAGAACCGGCCGGGCCTCGAAGAGCGCGCCCATGCCGCGACCGACAGCTTCCACGCCGAGCACGTTCCGCACCGCGGCGCGGACTGGGGTCCGATGCTGACAGCCGCCGGCTTCACCGTCGAGGACGAGCGCACCATCACCGTCAACATCGAAGGTGAGCGCAGCGAGGCGATCGGCCGCTACGCCTACGGCAGCCTGCAGCGCATCCGCGGCGTCGCCGCCCCCGCTCTCAGCCCCGAGGACCTCACCGCTCTCGACGACCTCCTGGATACCGACAGCCCGAACAGCCTCCTGCGCCGCGAGGATCTCGCCGTACGCACCGAGCGCACCGTCTGGGCCGCCCGCCGCGCCTGACACCAGGCGCAACACAGGGTTGCCTGCCCGGGCCGCCTCAGCACCGAATTGCTTGCCTCATACGCAACCACCGCCTGCGCAGCGCCAAGCGCTTCGTTGGGCTGAGCAACCACGCCCGCGCAGCGCTATCGCCGCGACCCCACAGCGCGGGCGGAGAGGAAAGGGAGCATTCATGACCGCACCACAGATCCCCGCCGACTACGAAGCCTGGCGCCAGGACCGATGGGAAGAGATCGCCGGAGCGAACGGCAAGGCCAAGGTCGTCGCCAACGCCAAGATCACCGACCCGGGCCCTCATACGCTTCCCGGCATCCCCGGTGAATGGCGCACCACCGAAGCGGGAGACCTGACCGTGACGGCCAAGGCCATCGACGGCGTGCAGGTGGCCGGCAGACTGGTCGATGGAACGAGCCCCGTCCCCTCCGGCACCTCCCTGGAATTCCCTGACAACCGGATCGGCTTCGCCGGCGGCGCGGACGGCTCCTACGGCCTGGTCGTCATGGACCAAGGCCGCGTCGAGCGCACCGGACTCACAGGCATCGACACCTTCCCCTACAACCCCGCCTGGGTCTTCGAAGGCCAGTACCGAGCAGTTCCCGAAGGGCGCCGCATCGAGGTGCCGCGGCTGACCAGCCCACGCAGCACCGAAGCCATCCTGGCCCCCGTCGACCTGGCCGTGACCATCGGCGGCACCGAATTCGTCCTGGCCGTCCTCCAGGACTTCCCCGGCCAGCGCCTGGTGATCTTCACCGACGAGACCAACGGCGAATCGACGCCGACGATCGGCCGCTGGCTGGTGCTGCCGCTGCTGGAGCCCGGCAGCACCGTGACAGTCGACTTCAACAAGGCCACGCTCTCGCACCACCACCTGAACCCGGATGTATTCGTCTGTCCGCTCTCGCCGCCCGGCAACCACCTGCCGATGCGCATCGAGGTCGGCGAGCGCGCACTGATCGACGCCACCGCCCAGAGCTGATACACCCCACCCCTGCCGGAACCCATCAACATGTAACGCAAGAAGGAAGATCTCCATGAGCAAGGACCTGAAGGACAAGGCCGTCACCTACCTCCGCGCGCTGGAAAACCGCGACTGGAAAGCCGCCCGGTCCCTGTGCGCCGAGACGACCACCGTCTGGCACAACGACGGCAAGGGCGAGCAGTCCATCGAGGAGAACATCGCCGGGATGGAAGGACAGATCGAATCCATCGAATCGATGCGCTACGACATCCTGCGTCAACTCTCCCAGCCGGGCGAAGTCCTCCAACAGCACGTGGTCCACGTCGCCACCACAAGCGGCATGCGCGGCGAGGTCCACGCCGCCGTCTACTTCGGCTTCGACGATGCCGGACAGATCAAGCGCATTGAGGAGTACGCCAACTTCATCCCCGCCGGCGGCCAGGACAACTGACGGCGGCAGTCCAAACCCCCTCATCGCCACGGCGCACAGTCCGTGGCGATGAGGGGCGCTGACATTCAGGCGAGCCTGAGAGAGCTTGACGGCGCCATGACCTCGAAAGGGCCTCACCTACTGCCCGGGGCCGCCGACTACCACCGGGCCGTCGGCGGTGGCCGTCGGGCTCGTGGTGTGCGTCTGCGTGAGCACGGGGAGCGTCAGCGGGACGACCCGCCACCCCCGGGCCGCCACCGCCGCCCGCACGGTCGTGTACAGCGGGCCCCACTCGCGCCGGGCGAACGAGGCAGTCGTGTTCAACGGCGAGTCCCCAGACGTCTGCGGTGCAGCCACTTCGGCAGTCCGGGCGCTTCCAGGAAGCCCTCGGCGCGGGCGCTCGCGATACCGATGCGCAGCAGGTCGGTGCTCTGGGCATACAGCAGGAATCGGGGCTCCCAGATGGGCCGGTACTTGGCGTTGGCGCGGTAGAGCGACTCGATCTGCCACCAGCGGGAGAAGAAGGTCAGCAGCGAGCGCCACAGCCGCAGCACCGGGCCGGCGCCGAGCCGGTAGCCGCGTTCGAAGACCGCGCGGAACATCGCGAAGTTCAGCGAGACCCGGGTGACGCCGAGGTCGCCCGCACGCTGGATCAGCTCCAGCACCATGAATTCGAACAGGCCGTTGTCCGAGTCCCGGTCACGTCGCATCAGATCGAGGGAGAGCCCGTCGGCGCCCCAGGGGACGAAACTCAGCAAGGCGCGCGGCCGCCCGTCGGCGTCCCGGCAGACCAGCATGACGCAGCGACCGTCCTGCGGATCGCCGAGACGGCCCAGCGCCATGGAGAATCCGCGCTCCGTCGCTCCGTCGCGCCAGTCGTCGGCCAATTCGATCATCTCGGCCATCTCGTGAGGCGGCATGTCCTCGTGACGGCTGACACGGACGGTGTACCCGGCGCGTTCGACACGGTGGTGTGCCTGGCGGACACTGCGTATGGCACGGCCTTCCGTAGTGAACTCGGCGATGTCGACAATCGCCTCGTCGCCCAGCTCCAGAGCGTTCAGTCCGTGTCGGGCATAGACGGTGCCGCCCTCTTCGCTCGCCCCGATCACCGAGGGTGTCCAGCCGTGCTCACGGGCCCGGACCAGCCAGCGGTCGATCGCTCCCGGCCACGCCTCCGGGTCGCCGATCGGATCACCGGACGCGAGCGAGACCCCGCCGACCACTCGGTAGGTGACGGCGGACTTGCCCGACGGCGACCAGATGACGCTTTTGTCGCGGCGCAGGGCGAAGTAGCCGAGGGAGTCGCGGTCGCCGTGCCGCTCCAGCAGCGCGCGGATCTCCCGCTGGTCTTCCTCGGTCTGCGGGTCGACGGCGCGGCGGGATCTGAACGCCGCGTACAGGACCAGCAGAATCAGTGCCGTGCTCATCAGGTTGATGAGCACATTGGCCCAGCCGGGGGTGACGATTCCCTCGAAGTGGATGTCGTCGTAGGCGAGCGAGAACATGCGGAGCACGCCGTAGTGCCAGCGCTCCAGGAAGTCGGAGCGCCCGGGGTCCGGGTCTGTGTTGCTCACGGTGACCATCGTGGCGGCGAGCAACGACCCCACCACCAGCCCGACCGCGCCGACCATCGCCGCCAGTTTCGGGTTGGCGCGGTCGCCCTTCGCGTAGAACTCCCGCCGCCCGGCGATCAGGGCGGCGACGAAAAACGCGGTCAGTCCGACCGCGAGCCAGTTCTGGACGTGCTGCCGGTATACCGGCAACCCCAGGGCCAGGGCCGTCAGCACCAGCGTCAGCCCGGACAGGGCGAGATTGAGTATCCAGGCGGCGCGTTTGCGCCGCTTCATGGTGATCGCCAGAAACGCGGAGAGCACACCGGAGAAGAACCCGGCGGTCAGCAGATAGGACGTGGAGAACTGGTCGTCGTTGTGCCGCCGGATGTCGTTCCCGAACGACACCCACACGGCACCGAGGAAGTTGATGAAGGCGACGACCCGCAGATACCAGACCGCTGAGACGTACCCGCGCCGTGACCACTCGCTGCGAGCCGCACCCGGCTGCGGACTCCGTCGGACGCGCCCCATGCGAGCGACCCTAGAGGCTGCGGGGCCCTCGGAAGCGCTTCGCGGAGTGCGGTGAACAGGTGAACTCGCCAAGGCGGCCCTGGACGCGTTCAACGCCGCATACCGGGCGGCAAAGGCGGCGTCGTATACATCGGCCTCGAGCACCGTGGACGGCGGTGGACGGTGAAGGCCAGCATGCTCACCGCCCCGGCACATCGTCGACGATGTGCCCGCGCCGCGGTCCGCCTCCCCCGCAGAGGGGAGATCAGCCCCGGCTCAAGGCCGGGGCGCCGACCAGTTGCGGCGCCTGGCTTCGGCGACGACCGCCACCAGTTGGAGCGCACCCGACATCGCGACCCGGTCCGAGGCGGCCATGGGCACCTGGCGTAGTTCGTCGACAGCGCGCAGCGCGACCTGCTCGGCGCCGTCTGGCTCCTGCGCTGCCAGGAGAATGTGTCCCAGGTTCCACTGAGCAGCCGCTATCCGCAGTGGATCGTCTGCCTCCTCGGCTTCCCTTACCGCCCGATCGGCAGCCATCATCGACAGATCCACACGCCCAGTGCGTCGCAGGTACGACCGCAGCAGTAAGTAGAGGTCAGCCGTCGCGCGCATGACGTCCCGGCGTCGGCCGGTGTCCTCGGCTGAACGGTGGGCCCGCGCAGCGTGCTCGGCATCAGCGATCAGGCTGGGCAGGACACCAGCCATGTCAGTGAACCGCGTCTGGCTGCTTTGCCAGGCTCGCCAGGCGCTCTCCACACGCTCGCGTAGCGCTGTCGGCTCGGCAGCGGGGCGCTGCGAGGCGGCCCGTAGCCCATTAGCGCCCGCACGATCGCGGGCTCGGTCGTGTCCGGGAGCACGCGGCTGGGCGTGGGCGTGTCAGCGAGCAGCGCGGCGGTGGGCACTCCGAGCTCCTGGGCGATGGCGTGCAGGATCGGCAGCGACGGGATCTTGAGCCCCCGTTCGATCTGGGACAGGTAGTCGGGAGAGATACCGGCGAGCCCGGCCACAACGTCCTGCCGCCGTTTGCCGCGATAGTGCCTGATCCTGTGCCGACGGGCAGATCGGATGCGACCATGCCTACCTCCGTACGTATCCCCACTCAGCGCATGGTGCCCGTCACCAACGGGGGCCGGTATCCAACGATCGGAAGGCGAGACAGTGTCGCTGCTCGTGTTGTGGGACATCGACCACACACTCGTAGATACCCGAGGTGTCGGCCGCGAACTCTGGGCAGAGGCTTTCGAGGAGGTCACCGGCCAGCACATGCGGGAGCAGGCTCGGATTGATGGGTCGACCGAGCCGGTCATCCTCTGCGAGACTCTGGAACTGCATGGGCTGGAGGACAGCCGAGACCTGTTCGAGCAATTCGCCCAGGCGCTCGGAGCCGCACACGTACGGCGCGCCGCCGAGCTGCGTGAGCGCGGGCACGCCCTCCCCGGGGCGCCGTCGGTGCTCTCCGGCCTGGCAGCTCATGACGGCATCGTGCAGACGATGGTGACGGGCAACATCCGCGCGGCCGCGGAGGTCAAGCTGGCAGCTTTCGGCCTCGACCCGTACATGGACCTCACCCTCGGGGCTTTCGGTGAGGACGCCGACGAGCGACCGGGGCTGGTGAGGACCGCTCTCGGGCGCGCGCAGATGCCTGCGGAGTCGGCCGTGCTCGTTGGGGATACGCCTTCCGATGTGCGGGGCGGGTTGGCGGCGGGCGTCCGCGTGATGGCCGTCGCGACCGGGCGTACGACCCCCGATGAGCTGCGAGCCGCAGGGGCCGCAGAGGTGGTCAACGACCTGGCCGACACGGATCGGATGCTGAAGCTCCTGACCGGCTGAGTACACGAGGCGCCCGATGGGTCGGACTTATGATCCAACGCGTGGAAATCCCTGCTGCGGATGTTCGGCCGCGAGGGGCGGCCCACCCCGCTGGGGCAGGCGTTCGCGGAGTACGGACGGATCGGCAAGACCCTGCACCTGCTGCGTGTCGTCGACCCGGTCGACGACACCTACCGGCGGCAGATGAACCGGCAGCTCACCATCCAGGAGTCCCGCCACAAGCTCGCCCGCGACATCTGCCACGGCAAACGCGGACAGATCATGCAGGCGTACCGCGACGGGCAGGAAGACCAGCTCGGCGCGCTCGGCCTGGTCCTGAACGCCGTGGTGCTGTGGACGACCCGGTATATGGATGCCGCCGTCGAGCAGATGCTGGCGCTGCCCGCCGACCAGCGCGGGCACGAGGTCCTGGACGAGGACGTCGCCCGACTCTCCCCGCTCCGCCACGCCAACCTCAACGTCCTGGGCCGCTGCTCCTTCCGCGGCTCCCAACCTGACGGGGCTTTGCGGCCCCTGCGCAACCCGGCCGCCGCCGGGCTCGACGAAGAGGACGCCGACGGCTGACGGATCCCACACAACGGTCCGGCGATCCCTACGCGGGGGCCGGGACCAACTCCTGGGGCTTGCTTGATCGGGAGTCGAGTCACTCCTCCGTGGCATTGTCGGGGGACTCCCGAACACAGTACGTTGCGCATCCAACTGGACACGATACGTGACCAGTTCGAAGTGGAGGAGTCCTGCATGCGCATTCGATCTGCCTGCGCCGTGGTCGCCGTAGCGCTAAGTGCGACCGTGCTCGGGGTGGGCACCGCCGACGCGACGGGGCCGTTGAGCGGCACCAAGGTCCGCGCCTGGGCCAGCGGCTACGTCCTCGGCGTCGCCGGCAACTCAACCGTCGGCGCTGCCCAGCTCCAGTACCAGACCGACACCGATGCCTTGGCCCAGAAGTGGGCTATCGACCCGGTCACCCGCGACACCTTCCTGCTGCGCAATCTCAACAGCGACATGTGCGTCACCGCTATGAGCGGCAGCACCGCGGATGCCCTCCAGCAGCGTCCGTGCGATCCCCGGTGGGAGGAGCAGACCTTCACCATGGAGAACTCCAGCAAGCCCAACCGGCACCTGCTGCGCAACCTGGCCTACAACAAGTGCATGCAGCAACTGTCCTCCACCGCCACGCCCACCATCGCCGTCTTGAACGACTGCGCCGCCACCAACAACTACCAGGCCCACTCGTTCGACGTCCGCTGACCTCACTTCAGGGCGGGATAACACCAGGCCAGCACCGTCTGACCAAGCCCGCCCTGAAGAAGGGGCGTCCGAAGCCACCTCTTATGGCTTCGGACGCCCCTTCTTCGGGTCGGGCCTTGATCAGTTGGCGCTGGCTTGCCGTGCGGCCCCGCCCTGAAGGTCAGCGGACCTCGAACGAGTGGGTGTTGTAGTTGTTGGTGTCGCTACAGCCGATAACTCGGGCGTTGGCGTTGACGCCGGCGACGTCGGGGTTCATGCACAGGCCGTAGGCCTGGCTCCTGAGTTGGTACCGGTTGGGCTTGCTGGAAGCTTCCATGCTGAAGATCTGCTCGTCCCAGCGGGGGTCACACGGACGCTGCTGGAGGGGTTCGGTGCCGCCTCCGCCCACAGCGGTGACACACATGTCGCTGTTGAGATTGTGCAGCAGGAAGGTCCTGCTGGTGACCGGGTCGATAGCCCACTTCTGGGCCAAGGCATCGGTGTCGGTCTGGTACTGGAGCTGGGCAGCGCCGACGGTTGAGTTGCCGGCGACGCCGAGGACGAAGCCGGTCTGCCAGTTGCGGATCTTCGTGCCGGACAGCGGCCCCGTCGCGTCGGCGGTGCCCACCCCGAGCACGGTCGCACTTAGCGCTACGGCGACCACGGCGCAGGCAGATCGAATGCGCATGCAGGACTCCTCCGCTTCAGACTGGTCACAGTATGCGCCCAGTTGGGTGCGCAACGTACTGCACTGCACTCGGGATTCCCTCGACGGTGCCACGACGGAGTGACTCGACTCGACGACTAGGCAGCCCCTAGCAGTGGCCCAAAGCCCCTCCCGGCCGGAGCCGAGAGTGGTGACGGTCAGAGGCGGCGCCGGTCCGGAGTCAGCGCGGCCGGCGTGCTCGGGCTCTTGCCTGGGGCCCACCCGCGGCGTCCGTCTACTCGCGCAATGCGAAGGTCTGCGAGACGTTGGGCGATCGGAAGACGACAACGGAGCAGTATGCGCGGCCGCCACGTCTCGCCCGGAAGGCTATGCGCGAATCGTCGCCCTCGATTTGGTGGCGAGCGCTGAGATACAGCTCAAGAGCGGCAGCATCGAGCAGGCGTGTGCCACCTGGAACAGGGCGATGGACCATATGGACGGTGTCCGGTCCGTCCGCACCCGCAAGGCTGTGAGCCGGATACGCGGTGATCTCGTGCACTCCTGGGCCCGCGGGGTGCGCTGCGCGGCTGAGCTGGAGGAGCGGGCCGTCGAGTTCCTGGCCGCGGCCTGATCTCCGAAGTGGCCGTCGGCGGCGGCCCGTTGTCGGACCGTGCCCGTACGCTCACCCTCTACCAGATCCTCGACGACCTCCAAGACATCCTGAGATGCTGGACCGGCACCTGCACCACCTGCCACCAGCCCCTCCCCACCAGGACCACAACACCTAGATCAAGACAGACCTAACGGAGTCCTACTAGTACTCCAGTCTGGTTTCGTGATCTACCCGGCGGATTCGTCGGGGGTTCGTCGTCGGTAGTGACTGCGTCGGGCTGTTGCCTGGTGGTGTCGGCGCCAGATGGACCAGTGCAGAAGCCTGGCCGTCGACACGGCAGGCGGGTTGAAGACGGCACCGAAGAGACGGCGGATCTCGGGCACGGTCAGCGTGACCGGATCGAGGCTGTGGTCGAAGTAGTGCGGACCGGCTGGCCGCTGTGGTGCCGCGTCGGCGGCGACGGCGGTCAGGAAGGCCAAGGCGAGCATGGCGAGCGTGATGTGCCGGTGCCAGGAGGTCCAGTGCCTCACCTGATAGTGGTCCAGGCCGACCTGGCTCTTCGCGGCCTGGAAGCACTCCTCCACGCTCCAACGGACACCAGCGACGCGGACCAGCTCGGCCAGGGAGACCGTGGCGGGCGACCAGCACAGATAGAAGGCGAGTTCACCGGTGGAGAGGTTGCGTCGGATCAGCAGGTGTCGGTTCGCGCCGATGCCGATGTGGATCCAGGCCCAGTCGTAGTACCGAGGACCTTTCGCGCCGATGCCGGCACTCTGACGATGCCAGGCCGTGGCGGGCAGCCGGCCGGCAACGGTGTCCGCGCGAACGGCAGTGCGGCCGTGGTTGATCCTTACCCGCGTCGAGCAGGCGACGGCCAGGACATAGCCGGTGCCGCGTGCCTCAAGGACGACGCGGAGACGTGGGTCCTGGCCGTAGGCTTCGTCACCGGTCACCCAGGGCGTGGTGATTCCGGCGTCCAGCGCTGCGGCGATCATCTCCCCGGCCAGAAAGGGCTTGGTCTGGAACCGCACTTCGTCGGGTATTCCCGCAGCGTGGCGGCGTTCGGGATCATCAGCCCATGACTGCTCGGGCAGGTAAAGCCGACGGTCGATCAGAGCACGTCCCCGGCTGGTTGCCAGCGCAAGGAAAACGCCGACCTGGGAGTTCTCGATGCGTCCCGCAGTGCCGGTGTACTGCCTCTGCACCCCTGCCGAGGACCGGCTCTTCTTCAGGAAGCCGGTCTCGTCCACGATCAGGACACCGTCGGGGGCGGCGAGGTTTTCCGCGGCGTAGGAACGCAGGTCGTCGCGGACCGCGTCGGCATCCCAGCAGGCATAGCGCAGTAGACGCTGCAGCGACCCGGGGCGCGTATGGCCCGCTTGCTCGGCCATCTGCCAGCAGTTCTTCCGCTCCACGCCCGACAGCAGCCCGAGCAGGTAGGAGCGGGCTGACGCGCGGGGCTCAACCCGCCGGAACCGGCCCGCGATCCGGGCCATGACCTGGTCGAACATCGCCCACCAACGGGCAGGGTCTGGGCTATGCCGTGCAGCCACCGCACGATCTTCAAAAGTCGACACAACCCCCGATGATCATGCGATGGCCGTGCCCGCTCCCTGCCGGGTCCGCGACAAGATCTCGAACCCGGACTGAGGTGTCAGGAGCGGTCGAACAGAGTGACTACGCTCTGCGGTGCTTCCTGGCCGAAGAAGATCTCCAGGTTCTGCGCCGAGCGGCTGGCGGCGTCGCCACTACGCAGGAATAGCCGCTCTTCGTAGGCGGTGAGCGCGACCTCGATGTCGGGTTGCTCAACCAGCTTGCTCGCCAGGTCCGCGCCGTCGTACATGGCGAGGTTCGCACCTTCGCCGGCGAAGGGCGACATCAGATGCGCGGCGTCGCCGACGAGCGTCACGCCGGGCACCCTGTCCCATTTGAGCCCGACGGGCAGGGCGTAGATGGGTCGGAGCCACGGTTCCACGTCGCTCTGTGTCACGAAGGCGGTGAGCAGCGGCGACCAGCCATCGAACTCGTCGGCAAGTTGACGGAGGCCCGCGGACGGGTCGCCGAAGTCGATCGACCTCATCCACTCCTCGGGCTTGTTCAGCGCCACGTATCCGCGCACGTGCCCGTCGGCGTAGCGATGCGCGATGATGCCTTTGCCCGGCGCGACCGCCATCAGCGTGCCGCTGCCGATCGCGGCCACGCTCGCCCGGCACTCCTGGCCGCCCGAGGCGAGGGCGATCTCGATGAAGCAGGTTCCGCTGAAGACGGGCTTGGCGGGGGTGAGCAGCGGACGCACCTTCGACCAGGCACCGTCCGCGCCGATGACGATGTCGGCGCGCGTGGCGGAACCTTCCGCGAAGGTGAGGACGTAGCCGCCCTCCGGACGATGCCGGACCGAGGTGACCTTGTGACCCCACCTGATCGTCCCGGGCGCCAACGAGTCGATGAGCAGGCGCCGCAGTTCGCCACGATCCACCTCAGGACGGGCCGAACCGGGGTCCGCAGGCATGTCGAACAGGATCGTGCCGTGGCGGTCCACCACGCGCTTGGCGTCCTCGCCCGGGCGGACCAGAGTGAGGAACTCGTCGTACAGACCGGCTGCGCGAACTGCGACCTGGCCAGTCTCTTCGTGGATGTCGAGCAGGCCGCCTTGCGTACGGGTCGTCGCCGAAGCCTCACCCTCGTAGATCGTCGCGGCGACGCCGTGAGCCTGAAGCACCCGGGCGAGCGTCAGCCCGCCCAGTCCCGCTCCGACAATGGCGATGGTCTTCTGCATGCTGCGCTCCTCTGTTGCGCCGGCACGCGCCGGCGATGGTCAGCGCCGAAAGCGGACGGGGTGCCCGATCTCGGCAAGGAGACGCTCACCGATCAGAACCATCTGCATCGATGTATGTGCGATGTCCGGCGGGTGGACCGCGGAACATCGTTTTTCGCGACCTCGTGACTATAACTCGGCATCCGCCTCGCGGTGACCGGGACCGCTCACGCTGCGACGCACCGCGCCAGCCACGTTCATCCTCGACAACCGCCTCGACCGGCTCGGCAGTGCTGCCGGAAAGATGACACTCGCTCGCCCTGGTCCATCTGGCGCAGACACCACCAGGCGACAGCCCGACGCAACCACTCCCGACAACGGACCGCCGACGAGCCCACCGGATAGATCACGAAACCAGACTGGAGTACTAGGCCGTGTCCTATGTGGTGAGGCGGACGTTGAGCTGTACACGGGGCGGGGCACGTGGAGTTGGATTGTTCCGGACGGATTGTGGGAGATCGCGAAGCCGCTGATCCCGCCGTCGAAAGTACGGCCGCAAGGTGGCGGAACGCAGGACACACCTGATGAGACGCTGTTCGCTGCCATCGTCTACAACCTGGTCAGCGGCTGCGCCTGGCGCCAACTGCCGTCCTGCTTCGGCATATCGAAATCGACGGCTCACCGCCGGTCCTTGGTCTGGTCGAGAGCCGGTGTCTGGGGTCGCCTGCACGAAGCCGTGCTGCACCGGCTCGACGACGCCGGCCTCATCGATGTCACCCGCGTCGTCCTCGACACCGCGCACGTCAGGGCCAAAAAAGGGGGGCGAACACACAGGTCCGAGTCCCGTGGACCGGGGTAAGCCGGATTCCAAGATGCACATCCTGTCGGACGCGAACGGACTGCCCCTCCTCGTCGGCGTCTCGGCCGGAAACACCCACGACAGCGAAGGGCTGAAACCCATGATCGACGGCCACCAAACGAGACACGATCCTCACCGCGGCCGAGTACTTCAAACCGCAGCGCCTGCACGCGGACAAAGCCTACGACCGCGCCGACCCGCGCAGATGGCTGCGATGGAAACGCATCGGAGTACGCATCGCCCGCAAGGGCATCGAATCCAGCGAACGATTAGGGCGACGCCGCTGGGTCATCGAGCGGACCATGTCCTGGCTCTCCGGCTACCGTCGACTCAGCCCCCGCTACGAACGCAATCCCCGTAACTACATGGGCTTCCTCGGACTCGCAGCCTTCCTGTGCTGCTACAAGCGACTCGTCCGCCTCACCACATAGGACACGGTCCTAGGCACGGCTGCGGGCGTGGGTGGACGCGCGGGCCTGGACGACGGGGAAACGATGGAGGTACTGATCGCGACGAAACTGCTCACGCGGGCGGAGCGGGAGACGGCGAAGGAGAAGCTGAAGACCCTGCCGCAGGTGAAGCGGGCTGGGATACGGCTGGCAACCGCCTTCCGGGTCGTGTTCTACACCACGTCTGAGCGGGTCGACACCGACACCGGGGAGGTCAGCCCGTCGAGGGTGGGGACGCTGGCGGCGATGTGGACCGAGATCGAGCAGGTCGTGTCCCGGAACGAGCTGGCCGCCGCGATCACCGCGCTGTTCGAGCTGACCCCGCCGCGGACGAGGCATGGCAAGCCCTGTCGACGGCCGGAAGCACTCCTGGCCCCGGTTCGAGTGCCGGGAGTGCGGATCGACCTGGTGCTCCAGCGACACCCCGTTCGGTAGACGGAAGCGTTCCGGCAGCCGCGACTGCTCCCCGCTGATCGGGGCGTCGGGCGGGGTGGTTTCCGGGTGCTCGGTACGGGTGCCGATCCGCCGTCTCTTCCCGTTTCCGCCGTGTTCGGCCTGATCCTTCGCCAGTGGCGTGCCGACGCCCTGAGACTCGTTCGCACCGGGATTCGCGCAGCTACGGGACTGAATCCGTGGCCGCCGCCCGGCGGCCCCGCCATGTGCAGGTGCGGCAGGCGGGGTATGCAGCGACAAGCGAGGAGCGACGATGACCGCCGTTGACGGCAACCCCCACTCCAACCACCCCACACCGGCCTCCCCTCCCGTGCAGACCCACCCGACGGGTGACGCTCGTCCGATGCGCCCCCTGCTGGCCCAGCCCGAGCCCGGCCTCACCGCCGAAGACTTCCTGCGGCGGGCCCGCGACCTGCGTGACCACCTCCGCTCCGAACAGGAAGCGACGGAGCAGCGGACCTGCTACTCGCAGGAGACTCACGAAATCTTCCTGCGGGACGGTTTCTACCGTTTGCTCCAGCCCCAGGCGTTCGGCGGCTACGAGCTGCGGGTGTCCGAGTTCTACCGGGTGATCGTCGAGATCGCCCGAGGCTGCCCCTCCACGGGCTGGTGCCTGGCCCTCGGCGCGGGACACGCGCTCGCGTTTGCCTCACAGTTCGGTCCCGACGTCCAGGCCGATGCGATGGGCAAGGACGGACACTTCATCGCGCCCCACCGCATCGTCCCCTCGGTCCGCGCGGTTCCCCACCGTGACGGCTGGGAACTGACGGGCACCTGGGGTTACAACTCGGGGGCTCCGTACTCGACCCACGCGCTCGGCAGCGTCGCGTTGCCGCCGGGCGAGGATGGCACGCCCCGCTTCGGCATAGCGGTAGTTCCGCGGTCGTGCTACACGGTGCTCGACGACTGGGGCGACGGCATCGGTCTGCGGGGCAGCGGCTCGCCCTCCATCCGCATGGAGAACGCCGTGGTGCCGCGAGGCAATGTGCGCGAGGCCGAGGGGCAGGACCATCTGTGGGCCGAGCCCGTCGGCATGGCTCTGCACGGCAATCCCATGTACGCGGGGCGCCTCACGGGCTTCTTCTTCGGCGAGAGTCTCGCTGTCGCGACCGGCATCGGTCGCGCCATGCTCGACGAGTACCGGTCGGCGCTGCTGGAGAAGAAGCCGATGTGGAACCCGCACGGTCTGCGCGCTGACGACGCCCACTACCAGCAGTGGTACGGCGAGGCGTGCTCCCTGCTCGACGCCGCCGCGGCGGTGCTGCAGCAGGTGGGGGAGCTGTATCACGACCTCTGTGAGCGCGAGGTGCGGGGCGAGGGGGAGTTCGGCCTCGCCGACGACCTGCGTCTGACGAACCTGTGTGCGCAAGGCGGACGGTTCGCCACCGAGGCGATGGACCTCCTCGTCCGCACCGGCGGATCGAGCGCGCTCCGTCAGGGGTCCCGTACCGAGCGCTACTGGCGGGATTTCAGCGCCTACCGCGCCCACTCGGGTGCGATGACGCGGGAGCTCATGGCACTTCGTTTCACTGTCGCCGACTTGGGGGCCGCCGGCCCGGCCCGGACCGTGTCCGACGTCGAGTCCACCACCGTGAACGGCGAGACGACGAAGGCGGGTTCCTGATGAAGACCGGGGTCATCACCCCCAACACTGCCCGTGACGCCGTCCCGGGCACCGCTCCGGACTTCGATGCGGCCCGATTTCGCGATGTGCTCGGCCGGTTCTGCTCCGGCGTCACGGTCGTCACCGCCTCGCTCGGCGGCCACACGACCGGCCTGACCTGTCAGTCCTTCATGAGCCTGTCGCTGGACCCGCCGCTGGTCGCGTTCGCTCCGGCGGTCACCTCCAGGAGTTATCCGACGATCCGCGAGGCCGGCCGGTTCGCGGCCAACATCCTCGCCGAGGACCAAGCCGAACTCGCCACGGCGTTCGCCCGCAGTGGCGGCGACAAGTTCGCGGGGGTGCCGTGGCGTCGCGAGGTCACCGGCGCTCCCCTGCTCGACGGCACAGTGGGCCATGTCGAGTGCGAACTGGTCGAGGAGTACCCCATCGGCGACCACCTGCTGGTCGTGGGCCGGGTGGTGGCGCTGGCAGGCCACCAGGACGCCGCTCCCCTGCTGTTCTTCCGGGGCTCGTTCGAAGCCCTGTCCGCAGGGCCGCGGCAGGTCTGAGCGCCTGAGGCGTCAAAGGTCGCGCTCGCCGCGGAACGGGCCCGGTGGCCGGCTACTGGGCCCGTTCCGTGTCATCCCGTTCGGCGCGCACCCTCAGCCCTGACGGCGGCCATGCCGCGAGCCTGCCGCGCGAGGTCCGCGGGGCGCGTGCCGAAGCGCTTGGCGAAGCTCGTCGAGAAGTGCGAGGCGGAGGCGAAGCCGCACCTGTGGGCGACCTCGGCCACCGTGAGGCGCTCACGTCCACCGGATGTCGCCAGCATCCGATGGGCGCGGTCCAGCCGCAGACCGCGCACGAACTGCGGCACGGTCGTGTTCTGGGCGGCGAACACCCGGGAGAGGTGACGCTCGCTGATGCCGATCCGTGCCGCGACGGACCTCGCGCTCAGCCCCGGGTCGTGCAGATGGCGCTCGACCACCTCACGGGCGGCGGCGTAGTGGGCATCCGCTGACAGGGGCGCACGCCGCCCGGAGGCAAGCGGCGCCAACAATTCCAGCACCGTCGCGTCGTCCGGCGTCGCGGAGGCATCCGCCCGGGCGACCCCGTCGAGCAGGCGCCCGAGGGCGCTCACGCAGGCGCCCAGGGGGCCGTTGACGTCGACGACCTGGGGCCGGGACGGTGGTGCCCCGTGCGTGAATTCGGCATATACGGAACGCGGCACCCCGACCACCAGGTCGTGCAGGTCACTGGTGTAGCCGTGCAGGAACGGCAGGTCGCCGCGGAGGAGGACCTGCCCCGGACGCAGCGTGAGGACGCCTTCACTGGTGCAGAAAGCGGACTCGCCACGCAGGATCATGTGCACGGCCACCTGGTCGAGGGGATGGCCGCGTACGTGCCCCGCGTCGCGCTCGATCACGTGCGATGTCGCGGTCGTCCGCAGAACATCGAGCCGGCCGATCGTGGTGCGGACCCTGGAGGCGTAGAAGCCAGACGCCAGAGAGCGACAGCGCATAGGCGCCACCGAGGCGGCATTGTGGGCCTCCCAGGACGCCACCCGATCCGGCTCGGGGATGCCTTCAGTGGAGAAGCGGACTGATGGAGCATCGGACGAGGGCGTCGTACCCATGCGGCCTTCCACTCTGTGGGGTGCGTTGTGGTCATCGTGTCTCTTGCGGCGGCATGGCTCTCGCCGTCCGGGAGGACGAACGGCGCCGAGGTCCGGCGGGGTCGTGGTCAGACAGCGGCGATGTCGATGGACTTCTCCTTGAACTGCCGGGCGGCCAGGGTCTTCATCAGGCGCTTGCCGGCGGGATGGCTCGTCAGTCTCTGGGTGAAGGTCCGGACGGCCTTGTCCCGGTGGCTCTGAGGGACGAACATCGTCAGGCCCTGCGTGCGGCCGCTGCGCTGTTGGAGGGCGATGAAGGGGCGGAGCCGCTGGTCCCATTCGCGTAGCGCCCGGGTGGTGTTGCCGCCGTTGCGCTGAAGCAGGGTGCCGAGGAGGTCCGCGCCGGCCAGGGCGGTGGAAGCGCCCATGCCGGAGTAGAGGGTCATGCACCAAGCGGAGTCGCCGAGCAGGACGACGCGGTCGGTGTGCCAGGTCGGCATCTCCACCTGGTGGACGGAGTCGAAGAGGTAGTCGTCGGCCTGCTCGAACTGCTCAAGGAGGTGTTCCAGTACGGGCCCGGTCGGTTCGGGGCCGAAGGCGCGGCGCAGCGACTCGATGGGAGGGCGGCGGAATTGGGCGTCCTCGTCGTCGGTGCGGTAGTTGAACAGCACCCCAGGCTGGTGGTCGGTGAAGGGGAAGGTCCATGCGGAGCGGCCGGGTTCGGCCAGGACGACGCCGTCGTGGGGCCGGTAGTCCGGCACGGGTTCCTTGAGGATCGTGGCGCCGATGATGTGGCCGAGCGGCCGCATGAACTCCTGGTCCGGGCCGAAGGCCAGGCGGCGCACGGTGGAACGCAAGCCGTCGGCGCCCACCACGAGGTCGAAGCACTCCGTGCTCTCGGTGGTTTCGTCGCCCGCGGTGGTACGCAGCGTGACGTCCACTCCGTGGGGGTGTTCGTCGATGGCGATCGGTGTCGCGCCGTAGCGGATCTCGGTGTGGGGAGCGACGACGTCGTAGAGGGCGGCCTCGATGTCCCCGCGCAGGATCAGGCGGGGATCGCCGGGCAAGTCGCCGTACCCCATGCCGGGACGGCGGCGGCCCGACCGCTCGATGTCGTAGGTGATGCTGTCGGCGCCGGCCCGGTTGCCGATGGCATCAAGCACGCCCATCCGCTGCGCAGTGGCACGGCCGGTCTCGAACAGGCCGATGAAGTATCCGGCGGGGCGCCTCTCCGAGGCGCGTTCGATGAGTACGGGCTCCCAGCCGACCTCACGCAGACGCATGGCCGTGGCCAGGCCGCCGATACCCATTCCGACGATCAAGGCGCGGGGCGTGTTCATGACGATCTTCTCCTTTGCCGTAGACGATCGCGCCGACTCGCGGCCTGCTCTGCCTGCGGCGGGCTCTCTTCACGGGCGAGGGTGCTCATGGCTCTCTGGGTACCAGAGAAGTGGAGATGTCATCTCCACTTACGGGGCCACCATAGCACCAAAACCGGAGAGGTCATCTCCGGTTTCCGGGTAAGATAGGAGTCATGAGCCGCCGAACCACCTCCGCCCCACACCCCGAGAGCCTCCCGGCGCGCCCCTTGCGGGTGGATGCGGAGCGCAATCGGCGGCGCATCATCGCGGCTGCTCAGGAGCTCTTCGCCCACCGAGGACTGGATGTCACCCTCGACGACGTCGCCCGCCATGCGGGCGTCGGCGTCGGCACGGCCTACCGTCGCTTCGCCAACCGCGAGGAACTGATCGATGCCGTCTTCGAAGGCGCCTTGCAGCACTTGATCGCGCGGGCGGAACAGGCCCTCTCCCATGAAGACCCCTGGGAAGGTTTCGTGCAGCTCTTCTTTGCCACCGGTCAGGACTTCGCCGATGACCGCGGGCTGAGAGAGGTCCTCCTGGAAAGCGCACCTGGTAAAAACCGGGCAGCCGCCGCCCGGGAACGCCTCACCCCCGCGGTCACCGCTGTCATCACGCGTGCCCAGCAAGCGGGCCAACTGCGCGACGACATCGAACCGTCCGACTTCCCCCTCATCCAGCTCATGCTCGGGGCAGTCACGCAGCACAGCCGGAACGTCACACCTGAGCTGTGGAAGCGCTACCTCACACTCATTCTGGACGGCCTACGTCACGAACGGGATCGCCCCACCCCTCTGGCCCACCCCGCTCTTGACCAGGACGAATTCGACCAGACCATGATGTGATCTTGTGCCCGACAGGCCGCGCACGCCCCTCTACGGCGTCGGCCGCAGCCGGGTAACTGCTCCATCAGCCGACCGCAGCTCACCGCCAGGCGGTGTTGACTGCTCGCCCTCCCCTTGGCGTGGGCCGCACTGGTCGCCGGGCCGACCCTCATCGGGCCACACTGACCTCGCCCGACAGATGTCTGCGACTGCGAAGCGACCTCCGACCCCGGCAGCCTCCCGTAGAGAACCTCCGTAATCAGGCAGCAGGAGCAGGGGCGATCTCATTACGTGCCGCAGTCGTGCCCTAGCCGTGCCCTTCAAGGCAGTAAACAGCGGTCAATGACGACACGATCAGACTCACCGGGCAAGGCCCTGCGGCCCATATTTTACCTGATCAGCGGCCTACACCCGTGGCAAGCGTCGTTGATTCGAGGTGAGCGACCATGTGCCCGAAGGCGCGCACGTGCTCGGCAAGCGCCGTCAGCTCGGGGAGATTGGCCAGGACGGCGTTGAGCTGGAGCCGGTCGCCTTCGGGTAGGGCGTCGGGGTGGGTGAGGATCCAGCGGGTAACGGTCCGGGCCGAGGGCGTGAGGGGGCCGACCGGTTGGGGTTTGCCGCGAAGCGTCCTGCTGACGTAGGCACGGACACCGGCGTAGGTCGATGCGCTCTCCCTGTTCTCGCCAGGGGCGGGTGGTGATCACCGCGTGGCCGCCGGGGCGCATAGCCTCGTGGCATTGGATGAGGATCTCGGTGAAGGCGTCCAGCAGGTGGTCGAGGCTGACGTGGGCGAGGCGCGCGGTGGACGGGGACCGTGGTGGCCGAGGACGGCGGGCCGGGCCAGTCCTCCGGTGACCCGCACGAGCTGACCTCCTCCACCGAACGGGAGGTTCACCGGGGCCCGCTTGACTCAGGTACCCGTGGTCCAGCGGTTGGCGGGGACGGGCAGGCCGAGGTGGCCGCGCAGGGTGTCCGCCGTGTACTCGGTGCGGAACAGGCCTCGCTTCTGCAGGATCGAGACGACGCCGTCCACGAACAGGTTGAGCTCGTCCTCGACGCGGAAAGCGAGGACGATCCCGTCGAAGGCCTTGGCGTCGAACCACCGCTCGATGGCGTCGGCCACCGTCTTCGGCGCGCCGACGAACGGCGAACGGCGGAGCTCCGAGACGGTTTCCACAACCTGACGCAGGGTGAGGTTCTGGGCCTTGGCGCGGGCGATGAGCTTGACAGCGCCGGTGCGGCCGCCCTTCTCGGCGAGGTGGGCGACGTCCGGGAACGGGGCGTCCAGGTCGTGCGTGCTGAAGTCGTAGGCGCCGAAGGAGCGGCCCAGGAGAGCGAGGCTGCGGTCGAAGTCGTGGTCCTCCTCGAAGATTTCCCGCTCGCGGCGCAGGGCGGCTTCGTCGGTGGCGGCGACGATGGGATCGCCATGGATGAGGATCTTGATGTGCTCGGGATTGCGGCCGTAGGACACGGCGCGCCTCTTGACGTCCGCGTAGTACTCCTGGGCCTGCTCCAGTGAGGTGTCGCCCGGCGCGTAGATGCCCTCGGCGACCCGGGCGGCCAGGTCACGGCCCTCCTCGGACACTCCGGCCTGGAAGATGACCGGCTGACCCTGCGGGGAGCGCGAGATGTTGAGCGGGCCCGCCACCTTGAAGTGCTCGCCCTCGTGGTTGAGCTGGTGCAGCTTGGACGGGTCGAGGAAGATGTCGTGCTCCACGTCGGCCGGGAAGGCGTCGTCCTCGTAGGAGTCCCACAGGCCGCGGGCGACCTCGACGCACTCCAGGGCGCGGCTGTAACGGGTGGTGTAGTCAAGGTGCTCGTCAAGCCCGAAGTTGCGGGAGGTCCCGCTGTCGACGCCCGTGACGACGTTCCAGCCGGCGCGGCCCCCGCTGATGTGGTCCAGGGAGGCGAACCGGCGCGCGAGGTTGAAGGGCGAGTTGTACGTCGAACTCGCCGTGGCGACCAGGCCGAGGTGCCGGGTGTGGGTGGCGACGGCCGACAGCATGGTCAACGGTTCCAGCCGGTTGAGGTAGTGCGACGGGAAGCCGGCGCTGACGAACTGGCTGTCGGCCGTGAACAGGGCGTCGAAGAGGCCGTGTTCGGCCGCCTGCGCCTGCCGGATGTAGTAACGGATGTCGGTACTGATGTTCTTCGCGATGCGCGGGTCCTTCCACAGACCGTGCTGGGCGGGGCCGCCGACACCGTACGGGTGCAGGGCCAGGTGGAGCGTGCGGGACATGGGTGTCCTCTCTGTGATTCGTCAGGCGTACGGCAGGGCAAGGACGTGGAGGGCCTCGCACCCGGCCCGGTCGGCGGGTACCGCTCACGGCGTGGGGCGGCGGCCCCGGGCGGGGGCGGTCGCAAGCGTGCGCGGGGTGGTCGACGACTTCGCGGGCCGCGCCGGTCCCGGCCAGCTCACCCTGGCATGGCGCGGCGACACGGTCGTCGGTCCTGGCTGCGGAGCCGAGATCGTGGAAGACCTCGACGAGGGTCGGGCCCGCCTGCTCGCGCAAGTCGGCGAGCAGATCGAGAATATATCGGCCTGAACGGTGACGTCGAGAGCGGTCCCGGCCTCGACGGCGACCGCACGAGGCGACGAGGACGCGCGCGGAGCATGCCGTCCGCCAATTCCCGCGGCGGTACCGGTCGCGGACCGGTACCGCCGCGGGAATTGGCGTAGAACCGGCACGCTTTTGCCGGTGGACGGTCCTCGGCAGGTCGGGGGCATGTCGGTGTGACGTTGTGCGGCGGCCTCTTCTTCGTTTATTTCGGCACACTTCGTGACGCTCCGGAGTCGAATGGGCACCGGGAGGTGTGTTGTTGCGCCATTGTTAAGAAAGTAGGGGCCAACTCGGCGTCTGTTGACGTGATTAATTGTGGGGGGTTAGCTTCATGGTCATGATGAAGAACATTCCACTGGTGCGACGCTGGCACGTGGACTTCAAGAGGCTCGACAGCGCGCTCTGTCGCTAGCGTCGGACCTTCGCTTGCCCATTGGCCGGGAAATCCTCACCCGTTCGTCGGCCGGGGCACATGATCCGTGTGTGGTTGCCTTCTGTCCGGTCGGCCCCACTGGTGGCCAACCGGCCTTTGGACTGTCTGCTCGGCTTCGCGTCGAAGGCACCGTATTCCCTTGCGGGCAGCGTGGGTCACCCGTACACCGGCTGTGGGCGCAAGTCGGCTATAGGTGCGGAAGTTGCGCCGCGTTTTTCCGTGTTATCACCGCCACACCTCGCGTTTCCCAAGAGTGACCGACGGCCGACTGTCAGGCATTCCAGATGGTGAAACCGCTTATGTTACCGGACTGATCGACATCTAAGATCCGGTCCGGACTTAACATCCGCTATCCCTGGGAGGCTTGATGTCAAATCGGCTGTCAAGAAGTTTTTTTCGGGCGACGGCAATGGTTGTCGTCACGGGCGTGATCGCATCCGTGGCTAGCTGCTCAAGTGATTCCAAGGACTCCTCGTCCGACTCCGCGCTGCCGTCGTATTCCGAGTTGGTGAATCCGGACCATAAGGTTACGGTGACCTGGCTGGACGCGGCCAATACCAATGTGCAGATAGGCTCGACCGTCAAGAAGTTCGAGGCCGAATACCCCAACATCAAGATTAAGTACGAGTCGGTTCCGTTCGCCGACTTCGAGACTGTGCTGCCTTCTCGTCTGAAGTCCGGCAATGTTGATGTCATCACCGTCGATCAGCACTTGACGGCCCGTTACGTGGCGGCCGGCTACCTGCGCGATATCACCCCGGTCTTCAAGAGTGAATTCGGCGCGCTGGATGATGCTTCGCTCGCCGCTTCGACGGTCGACGGAAAGCTCTACAACGCGCCGGAACAGTCGGACAGTTCATTTCTCTTCTACAACAAGAAACTCCTCGAAAGGGCGGGTGCCTCCCTGCCGTCGTCCGACCCTTCGAAGCCCGCGACATGGGAGCAGATCACCGCGGACGCGAAGAAGGCGCAGAAGTCCGGCGCGGAGTACGGCATCACCTGGGAGCGCATCGCCAGCTGGTACTACCAGTGGCTCCTTTCCCAGGGGCTCGGTGGCGGGTACGGAGCCGAGGGCGCGCACAACCTGACCCCGAACCTGGACAGCGAAGCGGCGGTGAAGGCGTTCGGTTGGTACGCCGACCTCTACAAGGACAAGGTCAGCCCCCAGGGTGATGCCAACAGCGTCTACACGAGCCTGTTCGCCTCGGGGAAGTCCGCGTTCCACATCGGCGGCGACTGGGACATCGCCGAGCTGAACAAGAACAAGAACCTGGACTACGGGATCGCGCCGATGCCGCGGTTCGCCGCGGGCAAGGCCGTCTCGAACGCCGGCGGCGTGGCCCTGGGCCTCTACAAGGGGTCGAAGAACGAGGATGCGGCCCTGACGTTCATCAAGGCGATGGTGTTCAAGGGGCCCGGAGCGGCCGCCTACGATACCGACACCAGCTCGCCGCCGGCCAACAACGAGGGCAAGAAGCTGTACTGGCGGCAGGAGGCGTTCCGGGACCCGCGCGCGGCCGGCGCCCAGAAGATCGTGAACTACCAGCTGTCTCACGGCATCGCCAAGAAGCGGGTGTCCACCGTCGGCTGGAACGAGTTGAATTCGGCGCTGACCTCGGCGCTGCTGTCCATCAGCAACGGTGAGGACGTCGCCAAGACCCTTGAGTCGGCGCAGTCGACGGCGGACGCGGCCCTGGAGAAGTACAGGTGAGCAGTCGCACCCACCAGATCCGGCGTGGGGCCCGGACCGGTGTGCTGCTGGCTTTCACCGGTCCAGCCCTGGCCGTGCTGGTCCTCACCAGGCTCGCTCCCGAGGGTCTCTCGCTGTTCGCGTCGTTCGAGAAGGTCGATCCGTTCGACGGCGACTCGTGGTCCTTCGTGGGGTGGGCCAACTTCCGGAGGCTGTTCACCAGCGCCGCGTTCTGGCATGTGCTCGGTGTGACGATGTGGTTCGTCGTCCTGGCGAGTCCCGTCATCGTGGTGGGCTCGCTCTACCTGGCCTGGCTCTACACGCGCACGATGCCCATGCGGGGGCTGTGGCGCACCGTGGCGTTCCTGCCCAGCGCCATCCCCAGCCTCGGGCTGACGGTCATGTGGGGGGTGGCTCTGAAGCCCACCGGAGTGGTCAACAAGACGCTGGAGGCGATCGGTCTGCCCGCTCAGGGCTTCTACAGCTCCGCGGCGCAGGCCCTGCCGACGATCGCGTTGATCACCGCCTGGGGCGGTGTCGGCTACTGGATGGTCTTCCTCATCGCCGGCCTCCTGGACATCCCGCGTGAGATTCTCGACGCCGCGCGGGTGGACGGAGCGACACCCTGGCGGGAGTTCCGCTCCGTGGTTCTGCCGCTGCTGCGCCGGCCGCTGCTCTTCGTCCTGGTCGCCAACACGGTCTGGGTGTTCCAGATCTATGCCCCGATCCAGGTGCTCACCAACGGCGGCCCCTTGGAAGCGACATCGACCCTGATGTTCGACACCGTCCGCACCGCGACGGTCTACTCCAACCAACAGCAGGCCATGGCCCAGATGGTGGTGCTGCTGGTGCTGCTCGGCACCACGGTCGCCGTGCAGTTCGCCCTACTCGGGGAGCGGGAATGACGGCCAAGGCCCAGACACGGGTACGGCGGCTCGGCCTGACCGCGCTCGGCGCGCTCAGCGGGTTCGTCTTCCTCATCCCGATCTGGTGGCTGGTCGTCGCGGCGTTCCGGGACCCGACCGAGGCGCTCAGCAGCACGTCGGTCCTCGACACCCTGATCCCCCAGTCCTTCTCGCTGGACGGTTTCCGGTCGGCGATCGAGGATGGCTACCTGCGCGCCGTCGGCATCTCACTCACGGCGGCGGTCAGCACCGTCGTGGGCGGGCTGGTCGTGTCGTCCCTCGCCGCGTACGGGTTCGTCGCGGTGCGGACCCGGCTTTCCAAGGTGCTGTTCGCGGTGGTGGTCGGCAGCTTTTTGCTGCCGTTCGAAACGCTGGCGGTCCCGCTGGTGTCGGTCTTCTCCGACCTCGGCCTCTCCAACGGGCTGCCCGCGCTGATCCTGCCCGCGCTCGGCAACGGGCTGGCGGTGTTCAACCTGCGCCAGGCCTTCCTGGGTGTTCCACTGGAGCTGGCCGAGGCGCAGTACATGGACGGCGCCGGACATCTGCGCCGGTTCTGGCACCTTTATCTCCCCCTGTGCCGCCCGGCGCTGATCGGTTCCGGAATGATCCTCTTCGTGTCACAGTGGGACTCCTACCTGTGGCCGCTCCTGATCATCTCCGACAACGACAACGCCACGGCGAGCGTGGCGATCGCGTCGAACTTCGGGCCTCTTTCGTCCAATACGCAGCAGGCGTTCGCCGAGGTCCTCGTCCTCATCGTCATTCCGGCGATCCTGCTGCTGTTCACCCAGCGCCGGCTCATCGCCTCGTCCGCCACCAGCGGTATTCGATAATCTCAAGGAGCAGACCATTCCGGAACGCGACCGCCCTCTGATCTTCAACGCATTCGAGATGACCGGCGTCGGCTACTACGCGCACGGCACATGGACCCACCCCCGTAGCCGACGGGAAGGTTTCACCGACCTCGCATTCTGGCTGGACCGCGCCCGCCTGTTCGAGGAAGGCCTTTTCGACGCGGTGTTCTTCGCGGACGTGCTCGGGGTCTACGACATCTATCGGCAGTCCCCCGACCCCGCGGTCCGCAACGCCGTCGACTTCCCGCTGCTGGACCCGGTGACCGTCATCCCGGCCATGGCCGCCGTGACCCGGCACCTCGGGTTCGCCGTCACCGTCTCGACCACCTACGAGCACCCGTTCGCCCACGCGCGTCGGTTCGCGAGTCTCGACCACCTCACCGGTGGCCGTATCGGCTGGAACGTCGTGACTTCCTACCTGCCGAACGCCGCACGCAACTTCGGCCTCTCCGAGATGCCGGGGCACGCGGTGCGCTACGCCCGCGCGGAGGAGTTCCTGGAGGTCTCCTACAAGCTCTGGGAGGGGAGCTGGCTCGACGACGCGGTGCTCTACGACAAGGAGAACACCGTCTACGCCGACCCGGCCAAGGTCCGGCGCATCAACCACCACGGGCAGTTGTTCCACGTGCAGGGCCCCTCGCTGGTGCCGCCGTCGCCGCAACGCACCCCGGTGATCTACCAGGCCGGGACCTCCGAGCGGGGGCGTGCCTTCGCCGGCCGCCATGCCGAAGCCGTCTTCGTGAACGGCACCAACCCCGACGCCCTGGCCGCGTCGGTCACCGCGATCCGTGACGCCACCGAGGCCGCGGGGCGCCGTCGCGACGACCTGCGTGTGGTCACCGACCTGTCGGTGGTCATCGGCCGGACCGAGCAGGAGGCGCAGCACAAGGCGGACCTGGTGCGGCGTTCCCAGTCGCGCGAAGGCGCCCTGGCCGGCTTCGGCGGGGCCAGCGGCATCGACCTCTCCACCGCCTCCGGGCAGGAACGGCTCAGCCCCGCGCCGGGCGAGCACTCCCAGTCGGAGGCCGCCCGGTTCACCCGGGAGAAGCAGGCCCCCGACCGGGTGGAGGATGTCGTTCGCCGCCTGACCGACCTCAGTCCGTACTCGGAGACGGTGGTCGGCACTCCCGCCCAGGTCGCCGACGGCATCAGCCGGATCGCGGAGACGACCGGGGTGGACGGCTTCAACCTGCACGAGTTCGTCACTCCTGACGACTTCACCGAGTTCATCGAGTCCGTCGTCCCGGTCCTGCAACGCCGGGGCCTGTACCGCACCGCGTACGAGCCGGGCAGCCACCGCCGCCGCCTGCTCGGCGCCGGAGACCGGGTGGCCGACACCCATCCCGCCGCGGCTTTCCGGGAGGTTCCGTCGCCGTGACACAGCGCTGACTGACGCCGTGGTGGGAGGCGACGCCGACTGTCGCGGTGGTGGGGAGGCGGTGTCGGCCGACGCCCGGGTGGTAAGTCGGGCCTTCCACCCCGGCGCGGACTGCGCAATAGTCCTTCCACTCGTCCGTGCCCTGCTCGGCGCGTACGCGTTCCAAGTTGGCGTCCTGACCTTGAGGGCGAACGGTCAACTGCCGCCCGCACTGAGTGGATCGGGTGCACTGGTCACGCACAGAGCAGGGGCGCAGGTAGTGGTAGCGAAGCGGATCCGGATCGCGCCGCGGCCGGTGCTGTCCACACTCCGGGCTGACCCCGAGTTCCCGGGCAACCTCGGTGACCGTCCGGCCTGTGGAATCGACGAGAGCGACGGCGTCCCGCTTGAACTCCGCGGTGTACCGCTTCGTGTAATTACTTCCCACCTGGTGCTACTTCCTCTGAAACCTCAGGGCGCAGTCTCCAGGTGTCCACGATCAAGGGGAAGCCCCACGTCTACGGTGTTCCGCGGGTGCAAGCCGCGCTGCGGCGACTGGGCCGGCCGGTCAACCGCAAGCGGGTGGAGCGGATCATGCGTGAACAGGGGATCACCGGTGTCACACGCGGAAGACGCCGCTCGCCGACCCGGTCCGGCAGGCCGGGCCGGCGCCCGACCTGATCGGCCGGGACTTCACCGCCACCCGCCCCGGCACCCGGCTGGTCGGGGACATCACCTACCTGCCCACGCGTGAGGGCCGGCTGTATCTGGCCTGTTGGCTGGACCTGGCCACCCACGAGGTCGTCGGCTACGCCATGGCCGGCCACCACCGCGCCGAGCTGGTAGTGGACGCTCTGCGGATGGCCCACGGCCGCGGCAGCCCGGAAACCGGCTGTATCACGCACAGCGACCGCGGAAGCGAATACACCTCAGCTCAATTTCGCGCCGGGACAGACAGGTTGGGGCTTCGCCAGAGCACGGGCCGGACTGGCTCCTGCTTTGACAACGCCGCAGCCGAAAGCTTCTGGGCCGTGCTCAAGGAAGAGATCGGCACCCGGGTATGGCCGGACCGGGCCACCGCCCGCGCCGATGTCTTCGCGTTCCGAAGGCCAAGAGCAACGGGGTCAAGTTCTGAGGCCCCCGGCGGGAGCGGGCAGGGGCTCCTAGCCTGACATTGGCCCCTCCCCACACACGGCATCGACCTTGTGGGGTGACGGCAACCACTGTCACCACACAAGGCAGCCTTGACGGATCGACTGGCAGATCAGCTTCGGACTCACGACAGCGGCACGCATGATCCGCCGCTCGATGTCACCCTCGATCGACCCCAGGGGATCAGCATCTGAGAGGGGCCGGCTCAGTGGCTGGTGCCGAACACCCTGCGGATCTGCTCCAGATGCCCGTACCCGTAGACGGTGTCCGGTTCAAGGTAGGTGCCCTCCGTCCACTCGTTCCACGCGTTGATGGTCACCAGTGGGGTATGGGTCTTCAGAACGTACTTGCGCACCCTCTCCAGCGCCTGCCCGAAGTGTTCAGGCGTGCAATCCGAGATGATGTTGGTGTGGGGATAGCCGAGACGGGGGTCGTACCTGTCGGACTGGACCGTCCGTGGTGAGGGGTCCCACCCGACGGTCACATTGGGGTAGTAGGGCTTGTCGAACCTGGCAGCGAGGTCCTCCCAGCCCTTTTCCGCCTGCTCCAGGACGTCGGGGTACGGGGTGAGGAGCGTAGGCAGCGGGTGGTGGTGTGCCCACACGTAGGACGTCACGCTGTCGAATCCGAGTCGGCTCACCAACACTGCTTCGTCGAGAGCCACTCCGTCCTGTGGCAGCACTGGCTGATCCCGGGTGATGGCGTTGAGGTGGACGTCACCATGGCCTGCCCGGGCGGCGCGCGAGCGCAGATCGTCAAGCGCGGTCCTTGTCGATTCGATGCCACCGAGCCCATCGATGAGAGTGGGAAGGTCGTAGATCGACAGGTAGGGTCGGCCGTCGATCCGCAGGTACGCCGGATGATGGAAGTACCGCTCCAGCAAATACTCCGTGGCCGCTCGGAATTGGCCGGCATCGACGATTCCCGACTCGAGCTCGGTGGCGGTCGTCCCGGACTTCCACGGGTGGATGTTTGTCCAATGATGGTTCGCCCACATGACAGCGAACTTCATGTCGTGATCGGCCGCATTGGGCATGAACGCTGTTTCAAGGGGGCGCTCCAAGTAGGGGCGCCCGCTGTACCAGTACCAGTCGAAAATGAAGGCATCGACCCCGTGCTCGGTGGCCATCTCGATCTTGCCGGCCATCACCGCCGGATCAGCTTCGTCCTCGCAGCCATGCAGCGGAACCCGTGGCTGTGCATGGCCCTCGAAGCGTGGGCCGGCCTTCTTCAACACCTCCCACTCGGTCCACCCTTCGCCGTGCCACCGCTCATTGCGCGGGTCGACGTGGTAGTTCGGGAAGTAGTACGCCGCTATCGTCACGTCATGCGTGCTCACGCCCAGCACCCCCACATCCTTGAGGGGCCGCTGAGTTGAATGCAAATCGTTGGTCAATCACAACTGCGACTGTATTGAAGACCTGGCGCTCATGCTGCGGGCCGGATTGAGGGAAAGTAGGGCAGAATTGACCTACGAGGAACCCGCGAAGTACCAGCTACTGAGCTCCGCCCGCCTTCCGGACTGATTTCCCCCGGAAGTTACTCAAGCCGAGCCTCCCATCACTGTCAGTCACCGAGCACATCCGTGTAATCGAGGGTTGAGATGTGCCAGCGATGACGCCCCGATCCGACGGTCTCTGGCGCCCGGCCGGGGAGATCCACGATGGCGGTGACTCCAACAGGCACGGCGAGATCGACGGAGAAGGTGTCCGCATCGCGTAGCCAGCCGACTTCGGCTCGCCCGTACGGCGTCTCCTTCGCCGCCGACGCGTGGGTGAGGCCGCCACCGGGCCGGGGGCGAACGAGGAGCCGACGGTATCCGGGTTCGGCGGGAGCCAGCCCCGCTACGACGCGATGCAGCCAGTCGGCGACCGCGCCCAGCGCGTAGTGGTTGAAGGACGTCATGTCGCCCGGATTGACATCTCCGTCCGGGAGGAGGCTGTCCCAGCGCTCCCAAATCGTTGTCGCGCCCTGGGCTACCGGATAGAGCCAGGACGGACACGTCTGCTTCAGAAGCAGGGCGTACGCGGCGTCGAGATGCCCGGAATCGGCGAGAGCCTCACAGATAACCGGAGTACCTACGAAGCCTGTGGCAATGTGAAAATCGGCCTCCTTCACCAACGCAGCCAGACGCCGCCCCGCGGTTGCGCGCTGCGCGGGGGTGGGGAAGAAGTCGAAGTGGAGGGCGATGGCGTAGGAAGACTGAGCATCGTTATCAAGCAGTCCGGACGGAAGAATCCACCGCTGCGCGAACGCGTCATTGACGGTTCGCGCGAGTTCTTCGTAGCGCTGATGATCCTCGTAATAGCCCAGAGTGTGCGCCATCCTGGCGAGAACAGCAGTCGAATGAGCGCGGTATGCGGTCGCGATCAGATACGGATCAGCTTTGTTGGCCGTTGGATCGTCTGGCGGTGCGGATGGATCGAGCCAGTCACCGAACTGGAATCCTGAGTCCCACAGGCGATTAGCACCTGCGTGGGCGGTCATGCAGTCGACCCATGCCTTAGCGCTCGGATACTGTGCGCGCAGCACCTCTACATCGCCGTATTGCTGGTACAGCTCCCACGGCGTCAGGACAGCGACGTCACCCCAGGCCGCCGCCGGCGTGAGGGTTTCCAACTCGAGGGGCGGTGCCGAGATCGCGGGAACGAAGTAGGGCACGCATCCGTTGGGTAGCTGATCGGCAGTCAGATCGCGCAACCACGAGGACAACATGCCTGCGCAGTCGTACAGAAATGATGCGGTCGGCGCAAAGATCTGAACGTCCCCGGTCCACCCCAGCCGCTCATCTCGTTGCGGGCAGTCAGTGGGGACGTCGAGAAAATTGCCACGCATGCTCCACACCACGTTCTCGTGCAGGCGCTGGAGGAGCGGATCCGAACAGGTGAAGGTGCCTGTCCTCAGCATGTCGGTGTGGTAAACGCGGGCCACCACCTCAACGTCGTCGACGTCCCCGCTGATTTCGGCGTAGCGGAAGCCGTGGAAAGTGAATCGCGGTTCCCAGCTTTCCTGGCCGTCGCCGCGCAGGACGTACTCATCCGTAGCCCGCGCCTGACGCAGAGGGCGGACACAGAGTTCTCCATCCTCCAGTACCTCGGCATGGCGAAGCCGGACCACCGCGCCCGAGGGACCTTCAGCCTGTACCTGCAGCCGGCCGACCAGGTTCTGTCCGAAGTCGACGATCCTCGCCCCCGAGGGAGAGGTGGATTCGGCGATCGGTCTGATCTCCTGGGTGCAGCGGACCGGTGGTCCCAAGGGGGCGACCAGTGTTGTCCTGTCGTGAACCATCAGTTGGACGGACAGCCAATCGCTGTCGTCGAAGCCCGGGGTGGACCAGCCCGGAAGCTCACGCTGCGCGTTGTAGCGCTCGCCGTCGTACAGACTCGCAAACTGGATGGGACCTGGCGCGGTGCGCCAGCCCTGGTCCGTGCCGACGAGTTCAGTGGATCCATCGGTGTAGTGAATCTCCATCTGGGCCAGCAGCCCTCTCTGGTCACCGTAGATGTGGCGCGTGCCACCGTTGAATCCGAGGCGCCCCCGGAACCACCCGTCGGCCAGCCAGGCCCCCAGCGTGTTGGAGCCGGAATGCAGGGCCTCTGTGACGTCGAATGTGTGGTAGCGGAGTCGGTGGTGGTAGCTGGTCCAACCGGGGGCGAGCTCGATGTCACCGACACGGGCGCCGTTGAGTTCCAGCTCGTAAAGCCCCAACGCCGTGGCATAGAGCCTCGCTCGGCCGACTGGCCCCTTGACCGAGAAATCTCTGCGCAGCAGCGGCACGCTCTCGTCTGCGTCAGGCGCATCGGGCGTGATGAAGTCCGCCTTCCAGTCCGATGCCTCCAGGAGACCGGTCTCCAGCGTCAGCGACGGGCTCCAGTCGGAGGCGTACGCCTCCCCTGTCCCCCAGACCCTCACACGGATCTGCCGCCGACTGCGTGACTCGAGTTCATGATGTGGCCATGGCACAAGCACGCTGTCCTCTGAGTCGATCCGCCCACTGGAGACGACATCTCCGGAATCGGGGTCTGCACACTCGATCTCGTAGGCGACCTGCTGCCACCCAGCAGGCGCATCGAGTACTGCCCAGGACAGCCGCGGGCGAGCTTCGCCAATGCCCAGTGGTTCCCGGTGGTGTTCCGCACGTGGCGCACCTACTCGGGGGAGTTTGTCTCCGTGGTGCAGCACATAATCTCCTGAGGTCATCCATGGTGACCCGGCACGGCGGGCACCTGCGTTCAAGATGTGCGCATCACTTGGTCGTGCCCGCCGAATACTCGGACTCGTACTCCGCCGCGATCTTGTCACCGCCCTCGGACTTCCACTTGCCCACAGCGGAATCCCACGAATTGACGGCTTGGCGCCCGGTGATGATGCCGATGATCGCGTCGTCCATGACCTGGCTCAGCGTAGCGCCGGCGGTGCTCAGAGTATTGGAGCGCAGGCCAGTCGCCGGATTGTTGATCAACTTGGGGCAGGTCTGGCGCTGCCACTCGTAGGCAGCCTTGATCTCCTCCTGCGCATTGGGCACATACAACACCTGGGGGGCACTGCACATGGAATAGAACGGCAGGTTGACGACGTTCTCGGTCTTGCCAAGGGCCGTCGGTATCGGGTCGCCATTCTTGTTGTAAGTGAAATGCACGCCCTCCACGCCATACATGAGGAGCTGGTACTCCTCGGTCCCGAAGGGTGAGGCCAGAAAATCGAGCACCTTGAGGACCATCTTGATCTTCGACTTCGACAGCTTCTTGTTGATGACGGTGTAACCGGCGTACCCCGGGCCCGCCCATGGAGTGGAGTCGACTCCGTTCGCCGAGTAGGAAATCATCGGGGTCGCCTTGAAACCCCGCACCTGACCGAGGGTTGTCGGTAGGGCACCGAAGCTATCCGTGTAGGACTGCACAGTTCCATTGTAGAACTGCGTCTTGAGGTCGACTGTCGCGGTCGAGGCGGAGTCAGGGTAGTACTGCCTCTGCTTCCACAGAGTGTGCAGGTAGGCCAGCATCTCCTTGAAGTGAGGGCTCTCGTAGTAGGTATTGAACTTTCCGTCCGAGACCGACCATGCGTTAGGCACCCCGTGGAATTGCGCGTGGGCGCCAAACCAGTTCAGGCCGTTGTCCTTCGCCGCACCGATGCCGTACTGCCTGCCGTGGGTGAGTTCCTGGAGGAGGCGCGTGAAGTCCTCGCGACTGTAGCTACTGTTGTCGGGGCGGAAGCCCTGCTTTTCGAAGTTGGTGCTGTTGATCCACAGCGCCAAGCCCGGCCTGGCTCGCGGAACGGGGACACCGTAGATGCCGCCGTGAAAGCGACCTGCTGCCTTCCAGGAAGCGGTCGGGATGTTTGCGAGGTTGGGATAGTCCTTGACGGCGTCGCCAGAGACGAAATCCGAAATGTTGGCCATCGTCTTGAGGACAAAAGGAGCCTCGTGCGGGAGCGTGGCGCCGCTGCCGATGTTCAGGATGTCCGGCAGGTCGTCGCCGGCCATCAGGGTAGCCATCTTTGCCATGAAGTCCGCGGCCGGCACCGGGGTGAAGTCGATCTTCACGCCAAGTGCCTTCTCCATGGCTTGCCAATACTTGTTCTGGCCACGGGGGGTGGGAGCAGTGCCATAGGTGATGGTCATGACCTTGAGCGTGGAGCGGTCGCCCGGGGTCTCAGAGGTCCCCTTGGTGAGCTTGGTGGGGTACTTCAGGTAGGTGTCCTGGATGCCGGTGACGCCGTCACCCTTGAGGTCGGGGGTGATGGTGGCCTTGGGTACGTAGGTTGGCCACGGCGCCAGTTCCACCCCTCTGTTGGTGGCGTTGCCCGAGGAATTGGAGGTGCTGCAGGAGCTCAAAAGGGGAGGTACGGCGATCGCGGCGGAGGCGATGCCGATGGAGCGCAGCACGGAGCGGCGGGAGGGGGTGTGCATGGTCGTACATTCCCTTCACGAGGAGCGTTTGATGCCTGAACAGCCCATGAGTTCTGCAGCCGCCTTGTGGTGGGTGAAGCCCGGCGGACCCTGTCTCCACTTGGCGTTCTTCGCTACGGTGACCACCCCGGAGGCCAGCTTTCGAGGGTGCGGCGGTGCGGCCGCATGCCCGGGCACCAGGGATGGGGGCTCGGCTTGTATTCAGCTCTTGATGGCGCCGGAAAGCACGCCCTTGGCGAAGTACTTCTGCAGGAACGGGTACACCAGCAGGATCGGCACCGTTGCCACGACCAGGACAGCCATCTGGATGGTTTGCGGGGCGGCCATGGCCGCGTCGCCGGCACCGGTGGAGCTGGCGATCTGACCGCCGCTCAGGACATATGTGCGGAGCACCTGTTGCAGCGGCCAGTGGTCGTCGTCCATGTAGATCGACGCCTGGAACCATGAGTTCCAGTAGGTCACGGCATAGAAGAGAGAGACCATCGCGAGCGCAGCCTTGGAGAGCGGCAATACCACGGCTACCAGAACCCTGAAATTGCCGGCGCCGTCCAGCCGGGCTGCCTCGTAAAGCTCCTCCGGAACGGACTGGAAGAACCCCCGCAGGACCACCAGGTTGAAGACACTGATCAGCACCGGGAGGATGAGCGCGGCATAGCTGTTCAGCAGCCCAAGGTTCTTGACCATCAGATAGGTCGGGATCATCCCGGGCGGAAAGAGGAAGGTGAAAAGTACGAGCAGGAGCATGGGTTTGCCGCCGAAGACCTTAGGGCGGGCGAGCGCGTAGGCCAACATGACCGTACACACCATGCTGGCTGCCGTTCCGACGATCGTGACCCCGATACTCACCCACAGTGCATGGGTGACGATGCCACCACTGAAGATTTGCCGATAGGCCTTCAGGGACGGGTCACTGGGCCACACCACCCAGCCGCCGTTTTCAACGACGGACTCCGTGGAAGACAGCGAGGTGGCGATGACCACCAGGAAGGGCATGAGCACCAGGAGGACGATCACCACAAGGGCGGTACCTTTTGCGGCCAGCGTGATCTTTCGGGGCTTCTCCATCCAGATCGGGCGCACCTGCTTGGCCGGCCGACGGCTTCTGGAATGAGTCTGACTGAAGGCGCTCACTTGTAGACTCCCTGTTCCCCGAGGCGGTGCGAAATCTTGTTTGCGGCGTAGACGAGGATCGCCCCCACCACCCCCTTGAAGAGGCCGGCTGCGGCGCCGTAGCCGAAGTTTCCGCCGATGATGCCCTTGTAGTACACAAAGGTGTCGATGATTTCCGCCGCGTCGGGTCCCACAGTTGTGCGTTGGAGCAGGATCTGCTCAAAGCCAATGGACAGGATCTCCCCGATCCGCATGATGAGAAGAAGGATGATGATGGGCCGGATCGTTGGCAGGGTGATGTGCCAGAACCTCCGCCATGGGCCTGCCCCGTCGATGGCCGAGGCCTCGTAGAGCTGATCGTCGACTTGGGTCAGTGCAGCAAGGAAGATGATCGTCCCCCAGCCGCAATCCTTCCAAATGACCTGCAGCACAGTCAGTGGCTTGAACAGTTCCGGATTGCCGATGATGTCGACCGTGTGCAGCCCGGCTCCCGACAGGGCGGAGTTGAAAAGACCGGTACTGCCCAGCATCTGCTGGGCCATCGCGACCACGATCACCCAGGACATGAAGTGCGGCAGGTACACCACCGACTGCACAAACCGTCGAAGAGTGTGGGACGTGAGGCTGTGCAACAGCAGAGCCAAGGCCAGCGGGGCGGGGAAGTAGAAGATCAGCTGCAACCCGGCGATCTCGAGGGTATTGAGAGTCGCATGCCAAAAGCCGGGGTCGCCGAGAAGGTCCTTGAAATTCTGGACGCCAACCCAGGCGCTCCCCCAGAATCCATCGAAAGGAATGTAGTCCTTGAAGGCAATTACGTTGCCAAAGAGAACTGCATAGTGGAATACCAGAAAGTAGGCCAGCCCCGGGAGCATGAGGATGACGAACAACCGGTCACGTCGAAGGCGGCCGGGCCCCATGAATCGCCGTCGTGTCTGCCGACGGGGAGGTTCGTTCGGAGCGGCCGCGCGTTGAGGCTCGTCGCGCCCGGCCTCGCGGCCCGTCGAGCCGATCTCGGCGAGCCCCGCCTCCGGCCCGCTCATGCCGAGAATCCCGAGTGCCGAGATCTTCCGGCGGAGTTCACATGGGAGTAACGCTGCTCTGTCACGGACGCGACACTATTGGCCAAACTTGGCTGTCACCATGGCCTGAATTGGGCGAGAGTCGGACAGAGTTGTCCTGACGTGTCCTTGCAGAATGATCTTCATGTGGCACGGTGGAAGGGTAAGTGATCTCGTTCCTCGGGGGTGAGGATGACAGGCCGAAGCCGTGGGTTCCTGCCGCAGGAACTGGGGTTCGGGGCCCACCTGCTGGCGGCGGCCGGCCGAGTGGCAGGCGGCCGGTGTCTGGGATGAGCTTCAGCGGCTGGACGGCCGCGGAGAACGGGCGGAACTCAGGCACGGTGGAAGCCGGTGCGGCCAGCGTCGTCAGTAGATGATGGACACAATCTGGCACGCGGCTTCGGCGAGCTGACGATCTCCTTGCACATGGGCGCGGGACAGGGCATCCGCAGGATCGATGTTCCGCGTAGACAATCGCCAGACGGTTTCTGTGTCCAGCAGCACGGCTGCGGTTGGTCGGCCGCTCGGCGCTTCGGCCAACGACCATCGGTCCGCAGTGGCAGTCGCCGTCCAAGTGCCGCCGGCAGGGCCCTCGGCGATCACCTGGACCTGCGCCCCGATTGGTGCTGACGTGCGCCGGAGCGTGTGGGGCAGGGCCCGCATGAAGGTATCGAGGACCACGGTCAGGGCACGCGGCTCCGGGTCGGTGTTGCGGCCGATGGCGTGGCGGATCTGCTGGCGGTGAGTCCAGTGCTCGGTGAACTCCCGGGCGATGTCCAGCCATGCCGGTGCGGGGTCGACGCCTGCCCACGACACGCCCAGGACGGCCGCGTCAAGGTGGGATGTGGCGAATCGCTGGGCGAGCTGGGTGCCTGCCGCTGCCAGGGCGTCGATGAGCGAAGCAGGGCTGTCGTCCGCGTGCAGTTCGACCCATTCCTGGTTCGTGCGGTGGATGAACGCCTCGAGCGTCTCGCCATCGGCGAAGCCGTTCCGGTAGTCGTGGCCGAGGCGGCCGTAGTAGTCACCGAGGAGGTGGGCGGCAACGTCGTGCACCGTCCAGTGCCCGGCTGCCGTCCTGCTCCAGTCGGAGGGAGCCAGGCCACGCAGGGTATCGAGCAGCGACCTGAGCTCCGGACCGAACAGTGCACGCGCGTCGATCGGGCTACCCAGCCAGGAACTGCCGGACATGCCGTTGGACTCGGGACTCATGGCCACAGCCTGTCAGCAGGAACCGTGGTCTGCCATCGAATACTCCCCGCCCGGGAGCGTCCGGGTGGCCCACTGCGTCAGCCGTCCGCGATCAGTCCGGTGGCGGCCAGGCAGGCGTCTACCAGATCGGGGCGGTACCGGATCTGCTTGAGCTACCGGATCTGCTTGAGCTACCGGATCTGCTTGAGCCGACGCTTGACGGCCTTGGCGATCTGGGCGAGGTCAGCGGCGGCGAGGTTCCCGATCCCGCGGTTGACCAGTGACCAGATGCCCCCCTGCGGTTGATGTCCGGCGCGTAGGCCGGCATCTGGAAGACGGTGAGCCAGTGTGCGTTCGCGGCGATGAACGCCCGTATGCCGGCAGTCAGGTGCAGGCGTACGTTGTCCCACACCAGCACGATCGGCCCGCCGAGCTGGATGCGGGCGCGCACCAGCAGGTTGCGCAGATCCTTCCAGCCGAAGCGCTTCGGCTCGTCCTTGCGGCCGTGGTACTCGCGTGCCGCGTAGATCAGCCTGGAGCGCTTGCCGGGTTTGTAGCAGACCATCCCGGCCATCGACACCCGGCCGGAGCCCCGGCCGCGCACCCGCACCACCGGCGTCCGGCCGACCCGGCCCCAGGTCCTGGCGCGTGGCGGCGTCATCGACTGCCCGGCCTCGTCCTGGAAGACGATCCAGGCGCCCCGAGTGCCGCCGTGGTGCTCTTACCCGCAACCAGACCTCCTTCTTCCCCAGGTCCACCGCCGCATCGGCGCTCGATCGCCCACCGAGCAGGCTGCTGCCAGGACCGGCCAGGCCCGGCGCCGCCGCTCCACCGACCGCTCGCTCACCCGCAACGCGGTCGCGACCTCGCGGTTCTTCTCCTCGCGCTCGAAGCGTTCCACGGCCTGCAGCCTGATCCGCTCTCGCACGGCCCTCACGGCGTCCGTCAACCCGCCGCCCTGCGCATACCTCACGCCCAGAGGGCTACCGACACCGACCACCCCGCGTCAGGCGAACCGGCCCGACATCACCCGATCAAGTTCAGTAGCAGGTCGAGAGCAATCTGGACGATCTCCAGCCAGACCTTGTTCTGCGCGGAGTCGTGCAGGGGAAGGTTGCGCAGCCCGGTGGCCCGGGCGGCCCGGCGCCGGTCCTCCACCCGGCGCGCAGCCGGTGACGGAACTCCAGCTCGGCGATCGGACAGTCGGCGGCGTTCGTGGCGAAACACGTGATCCGCATGCCGTCCGCGTCCCTGATCCTCAACTGGGCACCGGGGTACGGCCGTTCCTTGCGAACGATCAACCGCATCCCCTTCGGCCAGCCGTCGAGGACGTCACCGGTCAGTTCGGCGACCCAGGCACCGTCCCGGACCTCGTTGATCACCAAGCCGACCGAGTAGGACAGCCATCGGCCGCGCTGCGCGAGCCAGGACAACAAGCCGTGGGTGCCGCCGGCGGAGTCCGTGCGGATGAGCGTCTGTCTTCCTCGCCGGTACTTCTTCGGCAACTGGGTCAAGGCGAGTGGGGCGGTGGTGATGTGGTCGGCGGCCGTGTTCGAGCCCGCGTCGCCCGGTCTGAGGAGGGCGGCGACCGGCCCTCCCGTTCCGCCTGGGCCGTGGTCGACGAAGGCCATGCGTGGGTGATGGCCGTAGGTCTTCTTCCAGGTCGCGGCCGCGTCCTCCTTGTCGGAGTGCGCGATCACCAGGACGCCGTAGAGGAGGATCTTGCCGGGTCGTGGACGGCCCGCGGCTTCCGCACGGAGCCAGAGCCGCGGATACGACGTGGTCAAGACCGGCCTTGCGGACTGGTTCGACGGGCAGGACCGACCCAGCCTGGGAGACGACCTGACGGCCGTCGCCCTGAACGCGGACACGGGGGTAGGACCCGATAGGGCGCGTCACCTGGGAAGTGCCTCTTCCAGCGGGAACAAGGACCTCGACAACATTCATTCTTGCTGCTCAGAGGCGCTTTCTCTCTTGGTTACTGCTCTGTGGACTCCGAGCCGGTCGGATAGTGGTCCCAGTCCTGGCCCTTGAGGGCGCGCCTGCGGTAGGCAGAGGGCGTCAGCCCGTAGGCAGCTTTGAATCGACGCGCGAAGTAGCCGGCGTCTCCCCAACCAAGCTGCGCGCCGATCTTTGCGACTGCCTGATCCGTTTGCACCAGAAGCCGGGCCGCGGCCTGCTCCCGCAGTTGGTTGAGGTAGGCGATCGGCGAGACTCCGAGATCGCGCTGAAACAACCGGACGAGGTACGTACGCTCCATCGAGGTCAGAGCACCCAGTTCCGCAAGGGTCCACGAGCGACCTGGGTCTTCCTCCATCGCCTTGACAGCGCATGACACCGCAGGGTGGAGCTTGGCTCGCCGACGACACCCCACAGAGCCCTCCGCGACCCACGAGCGACTCAGAAGATCGAGGTAGATCAAGAGGTGCCCGATGATCTGGACACGGGAGCGCGGCCCAGAGGTGATGTCGCTCATGCTGTACAGCTCTGCGATCGCCGCGCTCAGCGCGCCCGAACCAAGCTGCACCCGCTGGGGAAGCGGCAGGGTCGAGGCGTGCAGTCCGGCCATCAAAGGCAACTCGGCATCGAGGAATGGCAGTGTGGCGTGTACCAACTCCGGCGCCACGAAACAGTCGAAGACCACCAGATCCTCACACTCTCGGTAGGCGTGCCACTGATTCGGCGGGATCACTACGACGCTCCCTGGGCGAACGGGGTGGTCGCCGTCGACGGAGACATGGAGGGCACGCCCCTGGGTGACGAGGGCAATCTCCAAGAAGTCGTGGTCATGGGCGGCCACGTCAGCGGTGATCTCATGACGATCGGCCCAGACAGGCAGCCCGTCCGAGCGGAACACGGTTGCACGCTCATATCTGTATCGCGACCCACGAGGCAACTTCGTCCTACTTCCGCACAATCCAGCCCTGTATGACATCTACACCCACTTCAATAACATCACATTCGTGACAGAGCAATGGCCCAGGTTCATATACCAAATTCCACACCCAGTACCCGTGATGAGCAGTGTCACCGAGAGGCGCTCCTTCCAACGGGAAATCGGAGTCCTCCCCAATCCGCCATCCGAAGCTCTCGGGCCGCCCACCACTTCAGGTCCGCTTCCGCCTGCGACGGCCACGTCCTTGGGCAGGGGGCTGTGATGCACAAACATCCAGCGCACGAACCTGTCGTGGGTGAGCCCCATGGACGCCGCCCGGAAACGCTGTTGGCCATGGCGCGCGACTCCCTGCACCTTCAGTTCGGTGAACCCGAGCTCATACGTCTTCGTGCTGCGGCAACGGTTGCCGAGCCCCTGGCGACCGACGAGTTGACATCTGCTGACGTTCGCTCCCGGCTGGCGAAGGTGGAGGTGCTGATCACCTCGTGGGGATGCCCGCCGCTCGACGCCGACGTGCTCAATGCCGCGCCGCGGCTGCGTGCCGTCTTCCACGCCGCCGGCAGTGTGCGGGGGCACGTCGACGAACGGGTCCTCGACCGCGGAATCGTGGTCACCACTGCTGCCGATGCCAACGCCGAGCCGGTCGCCCGATACACGCTGGCCGCCGTGTTGTGGTCCTTCAAGAAGGTTCCCTTCCTGGCCCAAGACGCTCGCAAGTACCGGGAAGACGTGGCCTACCGGGATCGCCGGGGCGAGCTGAGCGGGCACAACCGCACGGTCGTGATCGTGGGCTTCTCCAGGATCGGACGCCGCGTAGCAGCCCTCCTGCGGACGCTGCACGAGGGACCGATCCTCGTGGTGGATCCGTTCGCGGATCCCGCGGAGGTGCACGCAGCAGGTGCCGAACTGCTCGACATGGCCGAGGCGTTGCCGCGCGCCGACGTCCTGTCACTGCACGCCCCGTTGCTGCCTGAGACCCGGCACATGATCGGCGCGGCGGAACTGGCGAAGCTTCGGCCGGGTACCACTTTGATCAACACAGCCCGCGGGGCGCTGGTGGACACCATGGCACTCGAGCATGCCTGCGCGTCGGGCCGGTTGGACGCCATTCTCGATGTCACCGATCCCGAGCCGCTTCCCGCAGGCTCCCCCCTCTACGATCTGCCCAATGTCTTGTTGACCCCGCACATAGCAGGATCCCAGGGGACAGAGACACACATCATGGCGCGTACGGCACTCACCGAACTCGAGCGGTATGCGGCGGGACTTCCCCCGTTGCACCCCGTCACCCGACAGAGCCTGGCGGTACAAGCATGACGAGTCCACCCGACTTCACCCTCTCCCCGTACACCGGATGGACACGGAAACACTGGGAGCTGCTGGCGGACCGTATGCTGACCGCCATCGAGCCCTACCGCTCCCCCGGCGGCGCCCGGATAGACCTTCCCGGCCCGGCCAGCGGAGCCGGCCCCACCTCCGACGGGTTGGAGGGGTTCGCCCGCACCTTTCTGATCGCGGGCTTCCTCGTGGCCGGCCGTGGCGGCGACGATCCACGGAACTACCTTGAGAGATACGCCAGGGGTCTGGCCGCGGGCACGGATCCGGCGTCGCCAGAAGCCTGGCCACGTCCCGACGACGGGTTGCACCAGGCGAAGGTGGAGGCCGCTTCCATCGCGCTGACCCTGCAGGCGACCCGCCCCTGGCTCTGGGACCGCCTGGACGAACGCGTTCGCGAGCAGACCGTCAACTGGCTGTCCGCCGTACTCGGACAGTGGTACCCGGAGAGCAACTGGACATGGTTCCGCATCATCGTGGAATCGTTCCTCCGCGAGGTCGGGGGCCCTTGGTCCGCCACAGAGATCGAGGAGAGCCTCGCCGTTCACGCCTCACTACGGCGAGGCAACGGCTGGCTGGCCGACGGGCACGGACGGGGGTTCGACCACTACAACGGCTGGGCGCTGCACCTCTACCCGATGTTGTGGACGCGCATGTTCGACGTCACCGGAACGCTGTGCCCACGGCCGCTCCGTGATCAGTGGGCCGCCGATCTGGGTCGCTACACCGATGACGTACTGCGCCTCATCGGCGCCGACGGCTCACCCCTGCTGCAGGGCCGCAGCCTCACCTATCGCTTCGCCGCAGCCGCCCCGCTGTGGGTGTCCGCGATCACCGGTTCAGGTCAGTACCCGCCGGGGCTGCTCCGACGTGCGGCCAGCGGAATCATCTCGCATTTCGTGAAGCACGGCGCGCTCGAGCCGGACGGCCTGCTCAGCCTCGGATGGCACGGCCCCTGGCCCCGGATACGCCAGTCCTATTCAGGGCCGGGCTCTCCGTACTGGGCGGCGAAAGGCATGCTCGGCCTGCTCCTTCCGTCCGACCACGCGGTGTGGGCCGACGTCGAGCAACCGCTGCCCGTCGAGTCAGGCGACATCGCCCGTGTGGTCGAGGCACCCGGCTGGTTGGTGTCCGCCCGCCAGTCGGACGGCGTCGTCACCGTGCTCAACCATGGCACGGACATTTCGCGGCCCGGAGAAGCCACCACTGACTCCCCGCTCTACAGTCGGCTCGGCTACTCCACGGCGACTTTGCCCTCGCTGACAGGCCCGTCGGTTGCCAATCCAGTCGACAACACCGTGGTACTACTCGACGCCGCCGGCAGGGCGAGCCATCGAAGCGGGTTCCGTACGTTGTTCGCGCAGAAACTGGCGGACGGTGTGCTTGTCGCTGCCTCACAAGGGCCTGTGCACTGGGTAGATGCATCCGACGAGACCGGCCCGAGCCTCGGAACGGGCCCAGTCGGTGCTACCACTCGTGGCCCGGTTCTCACTATCGCTTCCGTTGTTCGCGATGGCATCGAGGTACGCCTGGCGCGAGTCGACAGCCCAACATCGTCCGTCAGGCTTCGCATCGGAGGTTGGCCCATCGCCTCCTCCAGCCCACTCCGGTCGGACTCGGACACATGCAAGAAGCCCGTGTTCGCCAAAGCAGCCCGCGACGATCTGTGCTCCTTCATCCACGGAGTGCGTGGACTGGACGAAGCCGGGGTCGCCATCGAGCAGGGAACCAGCCCTCTCGGTGAGTACACCGGCGTGCCTTGGCTCGCGACACAGACGGTATCCGCCGGTGACGTCGTCGTCGCTGTGGTCGGGCTGTCCCGCCAAGCCGACCACGGCCCCGCTCCCCTGGTGACAGTGGAGGATATGGCCGACCGAGGAGACCGGATAGTCGTCTCCTGGCATCAAGGCGAGCCCACGACGTTCATGTTGCCCATCTGACGAGCCAGCGGCGAGGCGCAGACCGCTACCGGTGGTTTGTTAAGGGCTGTCCCGTAACTGCTGGCCACGGTGAGATGATCTTGTTGTGTCTGGTGTGATCACGGCGTCGGAGCCTTCCTGGACAGCCCCGTACACCGGGCTGAGCCCGCGTCAGTTCGACAAGTTGATCAGCGCGCTGCGGCGCGAGGGTGCGGATCCGGTGCGCAAGGGCCGGCCGTGGAGCCTGCCGCTGGAGGACCGCGTGCTGCTGGTCGCCGCGTACTGGCGGACGAACCTGATTCTGCGCCAACTGGCTCCGCTGTTCGGGGTGTCCAAGTCCGCCGCCGACCGCATCATCGACCACCTCGGACCCGCGCTCGCCCTCCAGCAACGCAAGCGGTTCCGCAAGGACACCGTGCTGATCGTCGACGGCACCCTGGTCCCCACCCGCGACCACACCGTCGCCGAGCAGTCGAAGAACTACCGGTACTCCACCAACCGCCAGGTCGTCGTGCCTCGCATGGGCGGGGCCGGCCACGCTGCCGGCCAGATCACGTGATGGCGGACAAGGCTTACGCCTCCCGCGGCTTCAGGCGCCTACCTGCGTAAGCACGGCATCGGCCACACGATCCCGGAGAAGCGGGACCAGGAACGCCACCGCCGCAACTGGAGCCGAGCCGGCGGCCGTCCGCCTCGGCTCGACCGGGATACCTACCGCAAGCGGCAGCTCACTGCCAACACCTGCTGAGCCACCGCCGCGCTCAACGGTCGGCAAGATTGTCCAACAACTACCCAACATGATCCCGGCGTCAATCTCTCCAGCAAGGGATATGGTCTGCCGCGGGTTTGCGGACAGGCCGCCGGCAATAGGCACCGACATAAAGCTGCCGACCTTCAGCTCCGCGGAAGAGATCGTAAGCGTCGTAAGGCACATCTCAGCTCTCAGGGGAATTCATGGTGACAGCAAATAATGCAAATTCCACTCCTGCCGGCAAGCCGAGTCGCCGGGACATCCTCAGGGTGGCGACCGCAGTGTCGGGTGGTGCCGTCCTCGGCCTCGCCGTGCCGACTGCATCTGTAGCTGCCGGGCGAGGACCGCACGCCACCAAGACCCTGGTCGGGGCGATTCGATGGGACGCCTGGGTGGGCGGAGATTCTCACTACGGAAGCGGCGTGAACCGCACACTGTCGCCGGACAAGTACCACTTCCGGCTGCCCTTCTATGCCGACATCACGGTTCCGCGGCCGGTGTTGATCGACCAGAGCTTCGACGGCGAGAAGACCGGTACCGCTCCTGCCGGTTGGGACGTAACGGCCCCTCCGGGTGCCGATGCGTCGGTCGTTGAGGTGTCCGGAAAAGCAGGCAAGTCTGCGCGTCTGCGGAGCTCGTCCGAGTCAGCGGCGACGACGATGGCCCACACATTCTCCGCTCAGGAACGTGCCGTCACTGCGCAGTGGCAGTGGAAGGAGACAGCAGCCAGCAAGGGGTCCCTCGCAAGGCTGAGCGGCGGTTCGTCTGTCGCCGTCGATCTGGCAACCCGAGGCGACGCCGGCGCCAAGGAACTTGTCTATCGCGCATCTGACGGCTCTTGGAACGTTGTCCAAGCCATTGAGGGCGATACGTGGTATTCGATCAAGATCGTCATCGATCCCGCTCCACCCGAAGGTGCCGCACCATTTGTCGATATATTCGTGGACGGAATACGGAAGGTGCGCAATGCGGCGTTCCGCGACTCCACGACAGTGCTCAACACTCTCGCCTTTGGCACCAGCGAGGGCTCGCCTTGCGAGCTCTACGTCGACGACGTCAGTGTACGGGTGACCGAGTCAGTCAATAGCGATGCGACACTCCAGGGCGTCATGGATCAGGAGATCCAATACGCCAAGAATGCCGGAATCGACTACTGGGCCTTCGTCTATTATCCGCAGCAACCGCTGAAGCGAGCCAGGGAGTTGTACCTTTCCAGCGAAAACAAGGGTGACGTCAACTGGTGCGCCATATTGGATGGCAACTTCACCGGCAGCTATGCCACGAATCTTCCACACCTCGTGTCACAGTTCAGTGAGCCGAATTACCAGCGAGTGCTTGGTGGACGGCCACTCGTGTACTTCTTCACTACTGCCACGGCGGATTGGGTAGCCAAGATGAGGGCCGCTTGTTCACAGGCCGGTCTACCTGATCCGTACATCGTGGTCATGGCGTGGACCGCGCAGGGCGCAGCCGACACCAAGGCTGCGGTGGGCGCCGATGCGGTGAGCCGCTACGCGACTGGCGAGCAAAATGGCCAGCCGTATTCTAAACTCGCCGACGCGGAAACCAGTCTGTGGGATCAGTATGCAGCGGCGGCGGGAAACGTCGTCCCGACCGTTTCGACAGGTTGGGACAAGCGTCCACGGTATGACTATCCACTTGCCTGGGAGCCCAATTATACGGGGTTCAAGGATGAGTGGACACAACAGGCGACACCTCAGGAAATCGCAACACACCTGCAAGAAGCCGTGAGCTGGAACAATACTCATCCAGAGAATGCGTCGGCCAACACGGTCCTCATCTACGCCTGGAACGAATTCGACGAAGGCGGCTGGATCTGCCCGACGCTGTTCGAAATCAAGGACGCAGGCAGGCCGCTGCGCCTGGACGCCATCGCAAAGATACCTCGAACCAGTGCCGGAACACCAAGGCGACCGACTCTCTAGCGGCGACTACGGCCCGCTGACCTGACCAGCCACTACGCAGAGGCGGGCGGAGTTGGTCGGCAGGACATTGATGGTTTCCCGTGAAGTGGTGCAGCCATGGGCTGAGTTGATCCGGTTGTGCTTGGCCGGGGATTCGCTGCTGGCGGTCGGGGGGTTCCCTCTTGAAGAGCTCGGTCACAGACCCTTCTGAGAAAGCAGCGCCGGTCGAAGACGTGCCATTCCCCAGCGGCCACCGGCTTCGGCCTCGGTGGCCGCTGGGGCCAGGCGGCAGCATTGGTTCGATCCGTGTCCACAAGTCATTGTCCACGATCCACGGCCGAGTCGTCACACGACGCGAGCGGTCGAATCATCATATCGGGCACGCCCGACCAAGGCACCTCAACAAGATTCTTTATACGAGCTCATAGTCCGCGGGCTTGGTGAGATCGATGACGGACCTCTGACCAGATCACTGTCCAGCTAAAACGCATCAAAGGAGACGGCGGTATGCCTGAACGGGATTATGAGCTCGAAGAGAGAGGCGTCAGCGGGATCAGCCGGAGGGCGCTGCTTAAAGCGACACCAATGGCAGTGGGCGGGATTGTTCTGGGTGCGCCCAACTTCGCAGTCGCAGCGGGGCGCCCCAGCGACATCCCCTCAGCAGCAATGCTTGACACGCAACCGACTTACCACGCAGATGGTTCCGTGTCATACGCTAAGGGTTTGATTCCGATGAGTGATAAAAATATCCAGTACCGTGGCCGCTGGAAGGAACAGGCGAACGGATACGTTCATGGGTACTACGAAAGCGGTCTTGAATTTGACTTCACCGGAACGTCCCTTTCCGTCGCACTCGAAGATGCTTGCAGGCTCCTCTATAGCGTAGATGGATGCGCATTCCAGCGAAATATCCACGCGAAAGATACGTTGACAATTGCATCAGACCTCAAAGGGGGGATGCACTCGGTGAGAATTTACTCGGAGTACCAGCAATCCTTCCCAAAAATGAAGTATTTTCAGATTGACCATGGCGCAAGCACAAAGCCTTGCACCAAAAGGCCGACAATGGAATTCATAGGGGATTCCATTTCGGTAGGATACATTGGTCCAGGATTGGCCAATTCGCTCGGGAATTCATTCAGCTTCAAAACGCCTGAACTGCTAAACTTCTCACATAATACCGTTGCATTTGGCGGGATAGCGATGGCGGCGGGGTCCGGCGGGCCAGACACGACAGGAATGGTGAGCCGCTACTCCAAGCTATCGGAATACGTCCCAGGTGAATCAGGTGTGCCAGAATGGGATACGTCAAAATACGTGCCTGACTATCTCGTGATAAATCTTGGTACGAACGATCCTTCAACCGGGGCAAAGGCGCCGAATTTCAAGCCTGCATATATGACATTCCTTGAAAATTCGAGAATGCACTATCCTGGTGCAGTGATTTTTGCAATGTCGCCATTTAATGGCGCTCACGGAAAAGAGATATCCGAAACGGTAAGCGCAAGAAATGCCGCTGGCGACGCGATGGTAATGCACATTGACACGTCCGGCTGGATTGATGTTACGACAGAGACAACCGATGGTACGCATCCAACGATCGCCGCCCACGATAAGATTTCCATTAATCTGGCGACATCGATTCAGAACTACTTGACTGCGCGGCATTGAGCAAGGTTTCGGCGTTGGCCTGCGCTATGAGTTCGTAACGCGATCATGATCCCCGGCCTTCTTGAGTCGGCTCCAGCCGATGAGGCCGCAGGCCAACGAGGCGAGAGCGGCGTGGAGTTCGAGGGCGTCGCTCCCAGCGCACGGCCAGGCGCTTGAACCGGTGAAGCAGGGCGAAGGTCTGCTGGATAACGTAGCGGAGCTTGCCCAAGCCCTTGATGTTCACGGCGCCCGCACGGGAGATCACTGGCAGGATCCGGCGGCCCTGCAGACGGGGTTTCCGCCCCTGACGTGGCCAGTGTCCGCTACGGCAACTCGGCGCCTGCCAAACTGGTGCTGACCCTGCGCAACGCCGACCCGGCGACGGTGGAGCGCGGTGCCGCCGCCGACTTCCAGGTCGACGGCACCACGGTGAACTCAGTCAAGTGACAGTCGGGCACCCTGGTCCTCAACCTCCGCACGGCACCGACCGCCGGAGGCGCGGCGCGTTCCCTGTGCCACATCAAGTCAGGGCCTGGGGTCATGACCCCAGGCCTGGCCGGCAGCCAACGCCTACCACGTACACCTCCACGCTGGACGCCGGCCCTGAACGGGGCGGAGAGCTGGGCAGTTGCCGGACTGAATCACCCCGGGTCATCAAAGTGCGGACGTCGAAGTAGTCGCACCTGGGCATTTGCGACCTCGACGGCAGCCGTCGGTGGAACATCGGACGCCGTGTCACGTGGCTCAGCAGGTGACGTGCTTGCCGTCCGCGCCGAAGACCTCCAGCCGGTCCTCCTGCGGAGTCCGCATGGTTCCGGCGGGCACGTAGTGCATCTGCACGGCGCGGCGGCGGGTGTCCGTCAGATTGGGCGAGGTGCCGTGGTGCAGCAGGCCGTCGAAGAACAGGGCGCCGCCGGGTGGCAGCGGGACGGCGGTGTCGCGGTGGGTCTGGACTTGGGTGTCGCAGATCTGGAAGTCGCGGCGGACGAAGTGGACTACCGGGCCTTCGGTATGGGTGCCGGGCAGGATATGCATGCAGCCGTTGTCGATCGTGGCCTCGTCCAGGGCGATCCACACGCCCACGACGGGGCCCCCAGCGGGATGTCGAAGAATGCCTTGTCCTGGTGCCAGGGCTTCTCCCGTCCCCCGCCCGGCGGCTTGAGCAGGGCCATGTCCTGGATGAGGACGGGCTCGGCGTCCAGGAATCGGGCGACGGTGGCCAGAATCGCGGGATGGCGGGCGAGTTCGGCCAGGCGCGGCTCGTGGGCGCAGAAATGCTGGAGCTTGCGCACGCCGTCCAGCAGCCCGTCGCGGTCCCGTTCCTCCGGGCGCGCCCACTCCTCGAAGTCCACGCTTGCGGGGGACGGTGGGCGGGCGACGACGGCGAGGCCGTCCAGGACTCCCCGCACGTCACGGTCGGTGAGGAGGCTGCGCACGGCCAGGAAGCCGAGACTGCGGTAGGCGTCGGTCTCCGCGGCCCCGATCTCGTTGATCGAGTCCAGCAGCGGAGCGAGGCGGTCGGCGCGATACAAGTCGGCCGGAACGATGTAGGTCATGGGCCGACGGTAGGCCCGGGCGAAGGCGGCCGGGGAGGGCGCGAGTCGTGGATTGCGGGGCACTGGACCGGTCTGGAGTCCGTTCACGCGGAGCGCCTCCAGACGCCGGGGCGGTGCCGGTATGGTCCTTGAACTGGCGGGCGAACAGGCGGTGATCGGCATAGCCGAGGACCCTGGACACCTGACTCACCGTCATGCTGCTTTCGGCGAGAAGCTCGCGGGCTCGGTCGATCCGGACTGCGATCTGGTAGGCGCGGAAGGACTGACCGGTCTCGCGTCGGAAGAGGCGGGAGAACTGATCCGCCGACAGTTCGGCAGACGCGGCGGCTACGTGCACGTCCAGGCGGCGGGCCGGGTGGCGAGTCAACCACTCCACTACGTCGTGGACGCGCCGGTCCATCAGCGCAGGCAAGTCGCCGGCGGCTCTGGCGGCCTGGGCGTGGATCTCCAGCAGCAACGCCGCCAGTGCAGCGGTGGTTCGCGCGGAGGCGTCCGGGCCGGGGCGGCGCCTGAGGCGCGCGAGGCCGTCGAGGTGGCGGCGGACCTCGGGCAGGTCGTCCAGGTGCACCAGGCGCGGGGGCAAGTCGACGTATCCCTGCCCGGCCTTGTGCGAGAAGTCCACTCCTCGCACAAGGCGGTCCAGCTCATGCCTGACCGCACCGCGATCCGGGTTGCCGGCACCGTGCCTCCGTCACAGCGGCGCACTGTCCAGCACTTCGTACACGCCGAGCCGCCAGGCGGCGAAGTCCAGCTCACGCGGCATCATCCGGTGCAGACCGAGGCCGACCGGTTCCGGGTCGCAGGCCACGCTGCCATGCAGCCGACGGTGCAGCTCGTGCGCTGTCCGAGTCACACTTGCCGGAAGGGCACCCCCATCAGGTGGGCGGCCGCCTTGTAGTCGGCAGCTCGGTGGCCCGTGGACAGGGCCCAGTGGTGGCCGATGCCCGTCTCGCTCCAGGCGTCCACCCATTCGCCGGGGTCCCGGCCGAAGTCGACCCGACTGGTGGTGTTGCCGATCTCCAGCAGAGGTCCGGGTACGGTCTCCCCCTCCGAAGCGATGAACACCAAGGTGCCGTCCTGGTCCTGACCGATACCGAAAGCGGTGACCGGGCCGTGTTTGACGTCGAACTCCACCGAGACGCCCCATCCGCGCTTGCCGTGGTAGACACCCAGTCCCCGCAGCAGCGGGTCCCGTGCGCTCACTGCCAGATGCCCGGGGCCATCGTGTCCCATTTCGACCACGCCGTCGGTGAAGTTGAGCGCCTGGATCTCGGTGAACGAGCCTCCCGCACCCAGGCTCTCCGACACCATCTGCGCGACCGATGTGCGCAGCTCGAATTCGCCGGCGGCCGGAATGCCGCGTGCAGTGAGCAGCGATGCCCCCAGGATCATTCCGGCGCCGAGTCGTTCGTGCTGCTCGCCGCCGAGTCCGCGGTGGTAGTAGGCGAGCGTGGTCAGCCCGAAGTCCTCGGCCAGTCGGTCGAGTCCGACGGAGACCCTGGCCGCCCAGGCGAAGTCCTCCGTTACCACGGAGTCATCGAGGGTGAAGATCTCCCGGGCCAGGCCCATGCGCTCCTCGGCCTCCGCGTCCGTGACATCGGCGACCCGGACCCGTAGATCGTCGAACTCGAGAACCTCGACATGCGAGCCGAACTGCGCGGACAGCAGCGTCATATCCGTCGAGACATCGAGCATCCCGGGGTACAGGTGGCCCATCAGGCCGTGGCGCGCGTGCCGCAGCGCCGCTCGGACCTTCGCCGCTGCGACCCACTGCTCGATGCGGCGCCAGGCGTTGGGGTCACGGAGCCAGCCCGACACGGAACGGAACGGGATGCCCGCACGGCGGAAGACATTGCCCACCTCGGGAACGGGGCACTGTCCGCAGTAGGCCAGCCATGAGCCGGTGTCGAAGGACGCGTGGTCCATCCGCTCTGTCGGTTGGAGATCGATCACCAGGATCGGGCTCCCCGAGCGTTGCGCGATCGGCAGGACCATCGACGACGTCAGATAGGTGGTGAGGAACACCACGATCAGGTCGCAGTCCGCTTGGCGCAGCCGTTCGGCGGCGGTTTCGGCCTCGCGGGCGTCCGATATGAAGCCGACGTCCGTCACCTCGGCGTCCAGTGCCTCGAACCGCTCGGTGACGTAACGGGCCGACTCTCGCAACTGCGGGAGCAGGTCCGGGAACTGCGGCCAGTAGGCGCCCAGGCCGCCCGCCACCAGGCCGATCCGGGCCGCCCTGCGCGGTGCAGGCGGGAGGAGTCGGTGCAAGGCTGCCAGCCGATCCGCCGCATCCGGGTCGGCGGCCTTGTCCCGCTCGGTCGCATCGGTCCTGAGCGCGGAATCCTTCGGCGTCATTGGAGCTGCCTTCTTTCTGTGTAGGTGCGACCGCGATCTTCTTGTCGGCGGTTGCATGGAGGTGTTCGGGCGCTGTCTCCCGGCCTCAGTCCGATGCCGGGACGGGCTGAACCGCGATACTCACCTCGGTCGGAGAGCCCGCGCCTGCGACTGCCGCGGCCTTGGGGACCAGGACACGGACGATGTAGACGCCGACCACCATGGAGATCGCCGCACAGGCGGTGATCGACCACAGCAGCAGCCCCGCGCTGTACTCCAGAGCTGGTACAGGATGAAGTACGCAACCATCCCGGCCAGCGACGTGCCACCGGTGAGGCTGGGGATGGCGAAGGCCACCATCTGCACGACCCCCGCGACCAGGAACAGCCGGTCCCGCCAGGGCGTGTCGGCATAGCGGACGAAGACGACGGCCCAGCGAGGTCGGCAGGTCGGCACCTGCGGTGAGGCCGCGCTGTCCCGCCAGATGGCGAGGCTCACCGAGATGGCGCTGAGCAGGCCCGAGTTGAGGTACGAGGCCATGCCGGTCATGTCACGCATCCTTCGGCGGGGACGTGAACGTACGAGAGCGGTGACGCTGAGCGATGGGAGTGACCGTAGGGCTGGTTGGAACGTTTTTCAAGACGGTTGCAGCATGTCCTCATCGCCGGGTGCGGCTGCACAGCAAGCTGGCAAATCACGCATAAGGGGCGCAACTGAGGACTGGTGCAGCCTGCCCCCGACGCGTACGGTGACATCTCTAAAAACGTTCTACATCGTGGGGCATCCGAAGTCGGCGAAAGGACCGCGGCACTGTGCTCTCCCGCACCCTCATCGAGTTGTTCCAGGACCCGCCCCGCGACTTCGGCCCGACGCCGCTGTGGTGGTGGTCGGGAGCCAAGGTCACCCGGGAACGGCTCGAGTGGCAGATGCGCAAGTTCGCTTCAGGCGGCATCCACAACCTTGTCGTGATCAACCTGGCCCCGGCAGGGCCCACGTTCGGCGCCAAGGCCGACGACCCGGCCTGGTTCAGCGAGGAGTGGTGGGCACGCTTCACCGACGCCTGCGAGATCGCGCAGCGGCTCGGCATGCGGCTGTGGTTCTACGACCAGGTGGGCTTCTCCGGCGCCAACGTCCAGGGCGGCATCACCCACCGGCACCCCGAGGCGGCCGGCCAGGCGCTGCGCTGCCGCGATGCCGTCGTCACCGGCGGTCGCGTCGACCTGCTGGGCACCGAGACACTGATCGGCGCCTACGGGGCGGACGGCAGCCGACTGCATCTCCCGGACACCCCCGATGGCACCGAGGTCCTGCTCGTCACCTCTGTCCCTACGGCCTTCGACTACTTGGACCCGCACGCCGTCGGTCTCCTGATGGACACCATCCACGGCGAGTACGACCGCCGCGTTCCGCAGCATCTGGGCAACGTCATCGCCGGCAGCTTCCAGGACGAGCTGCCCGCCACCAACTCCTGGACGTCCCGCTTTCCCGCGGAGTTCAAGGCCCGCCGGGGCTACGACCTCCTCGACCACCTGCCCGCGCTGTTCCGGCACGGTGGCCGGCAGGCCGCCAGGGTGCGTACCGACTACTTCGCGGTCCGCGCCGAGCTCACCGAAGAAGCGCTCTTCAAGCCGCTCGGCCAATGGCACGACAGCCGCGGCATGCTGCTGGGCGCCGACCAGAGCAACCCGGCGAGGGCGGGATACCCCACGCAGTCCACTCAGCTCTACACCGACTACTTCCGCACCCACCGCTGGTACAGCGCCGCGGGCAGCGACCACGAAGGGGACGCCAAGGTCCACTCGTCAATGGCCCACCTCTACGGCCACGAGCGGGTGTGGATCGAGGCGTTCCACTCCTCCGGCTGGGGCGGGACGCTGGAGGATACGTACGACTGGCTGCTGCCCTTCCTGCGCAGCGGCGCCAACCTCTACAACCCGCATGCCAGCTACTTCGGCACCGCGGGCGGTTGGTTCGAATGGGCGCCGCCGTCCACCGACTGGCGCCAGCCGTACTGGAAGCAGTACCCGGCCTTCTCCCGGGCCGTCTCCCGCATCGCATCGATCATGTCGTGGGGCAGGTACAGCGCCGGCGTCGCTGTCCTGCACCCGACCACCACCGCGCAGGCGCTGCTGACGCTGGACCTGCCCGTCGACCACTTCGGCGACGGGCAGGCCGGCGGAGCGCACACGGAACTGGATGAGACGCAGCGCCACTATCTCCATCTGTGCGGCACCAACAACTGGTTCCACACCCGGATCGGTGAACTGGACCGGCAGCAGGTGGCTTTCGACGTCATCGACGACGACTCCGTCCAGCGTGCCGACGTCGCCGACGGTGCGCTACAGGTGGCCGGACTGCGGTTCTCTGCGGTTCTGCTGCCGTCAGCGAGCGTGCTGGAGACCGCCACGGCACGACAACTCATCGCGCTGCTCGACGCCGGCGGCCGGGTCGTGGTCGTCGGCCGGCTGCCGGCCTTCGCGGCCGGTATCGACGGAGACGATTCCGTGGTCACCGCGCTGTCCACCCACCCCCGCCTCGAACGCGTCGCCGACCCCGAGTCCGGCGCCAAGTCCGTGGCCGGCCAGTACGACTACGCCACCGGCGAGGTCCCGCTCCTGGTCCGCCGCCAGGGAACCGAGGCCGTCGCCCTGGTCACCGGGGCGTTCCCGAACGCCAGCGGTCATCCGCTGCGCGACGCCACGACCCGGCGATGGCAGGACTTCGACTTCGACCCGGCGCGCTATGCCGGAATGTCGTCGGTCGAGGTGAACGCCGTCGTGGCGGAGGCGGAGGTCTGGGACCCGGCCACCGGCGTACGCCGGGCCGCCCAGGTCACGGTTTCCGGGCAACGCTCCAGGATCGAGGTGCCGCTGAACGGCGCGCCCGCCGCAATCATGGCCTGGCGGGAAGGCGAGGCGTCGACCGCGGCCCCTACGCCTGCACCACCCACTCCTGCGGTCGTCACGACTGACCTATCGACGGGCTGGCGCGGTCGACTCGTCGCCACTATGGACAACACCTGGGGTGATATGGCGCTGCCCGCCGCGTCGTCCGTCGAGGACTTGCAGATCTGGAACTTCCACTGGTCCGAGGGGACCGCCGGTCACCCGGCGCAGACGGCGCAGACGGTGCGCGCGACGTACGGCAACCGCGTCCGAGTTCTCTCCCCGATCCCGGTCGCGCAGGCGCCGGACCCGCTGGACCGCGACGCCGTCGCCCGCGTCCTCGCCGGGCAGACGCCGCTGGCCGACGACGCAGCCGGATGGGAGGTCTCGCTCCACTCTTCCAGCCGGGGAGTGGCTGATCCCGGTTACGGCATACTCGGCCACAAGGGGTTCGTCGGCGAGGAGTTCGTGCGCCTCCGCATGCCGGCGGACGGCACGGTTGCCCGGGTCCGGGCCATCGTCGAGGCGGACCGGCTCGGCGCCGCCGACCTGCACGTCGGCGCCGCGGCCGGCAAGCGGCTGTGGTGGAACGGCGTGAAGCTCCCCACCGGCAGCGGTTATCTGACCACGGTCCGCGTCGACGTCGACCAGCCGCTGAACGTCATCGAGTACGAGCTGTTTGATGCCGACGTCCGTGCCGGGTTCGTCGCGGACGCCGACGCCGAACCGCTCGGCAGCTACTTCTGTCTGACCCGGCCCGGCGAGTTCTCCCCCCGGCCCCAGTTCATGCGCCTGCCGGATGGGGTACGGCCGTCGGGCAGGGCCGTCTACCGTGCCCGGGTGCGCCTCGACGACGACGCTGCCGAGGCCGTCCTCGTCGTCGGCGCGGCCACCGGCGTCACCGTGCTGCTGGACGGCACCGCCGTGGCCCGGCAGGAGAAGGTCGAGTACTACGAGTCGGCCTGGGGCGCGACCCCGATGTTCTTCCGCCACGAATTGCACCTGACGGCGGGTGAGCACCTGCTGGAGCTGGTCGCCGACAGTAACCACGCCGGGGACGTGCTCTACGCCGACCTGGTCGCCCGTACGCAATCCGCGGTCATCGCCCTCGTCAGCGGCGCCGGCTGGGAATCCGAAACGGGCGACTGGCGGGGCACGGCGCTCGAACACCGGGGCCGCTGGACCGAGTTGCAGCCCTGTTACGCCGCCACCCGGCCGCACCCGCTGCACGGCACCGCATGGCTGCACGGCGTTCCGGCCCTCGGCGCGACCGTGGACGCGGTGCGTACCACCGACAACGCCGTGCCGGCGCCACAACGCCTGCGGGCCACGCTGCCCGCCGGCACGATCGCGGTGAATCTGCCCCTACGGCTCGCCGCCGCGGTGACGCTGGACGGCACCGAGCGGCGGCTCGACGGCAGCGCACTCCACCTGGACCAGCCGCTGCAGGTACCCGCGGAACTGGAGATCGTCACCGAGCCCACGGCCACTCTCCGCGGTGGTAGTGCCCTGTCGGGACCGGTCACCGTCCGCATCGCCGAAGCCCCCGTCCTGCTGGCCGACTGGCACGGCATCGGACTCGCCGGCTGGAGCGGAGGGCTGCGCTACTCCCGTACGGTGACGATCCCGCCCGGCTCCGACCCGGCGGTGACGCCCGTGCTCGACCTCGGCCGGGTACGCGGCTCCGTCGAGGTGGCCGTCGACGGCGAGAAGACAGGCGAGGCCTTCTGTGCCCCGTACCGCTTCCCGCTGCCGGGCACCGCCGGCCGCACGGTACGCATCGACGTGACGGTGTACAACACGCTGGCCCCGTACTTCAGCGAGGCCACCCCCACCGCCTGGACCTTTCCCTCGCATCTGGTCTCGGGTCTGCTGGGCCCGGTCACTATCATGACCGCACCGCCACCGGCGGAGACGGCACACACCGGCGAGACCGAGGCGATCGGAGGATGAGCGGCGTGACGACCACCAGGCCCCCCGCGCGTATCCAGGACGTCGCGGCCGCGGCAGGCGTCTCCGTATCCACGGTCTCCAACGTCCTCAACCGCCCCGAGCGCGTCAACGCCCGCACTGCCGACCGGGTTCGGTCCGTGATCGCCGACCTCGACTATGTGCCGCACCCGGGGGCGGCCGGCCTGCGTAACGGCCGCGCGTCGTCGATCGGGCTCGTCCTCCCGGACATCGTCAACTCCTTCTACGCACGCATCGCCCGGGGGGCGGCCGAGGCAGCGTACGAGCACGGCTTCTCGCTCGTCCTGTGCGACAGCGGCGATCACCCCGACCGGGAGCGCGACTACTTCGACATGCTCGCCGAGCAGCGCGCGGTCGGTGTCGTCGTCGTCCCCCTCGGCGCCGACCCGGAGCGCCTGACCAGGCTGCGCCAGCGCGGCATCCCGCTGGTCCTGACCGACCGGAAGCTGCCGCCGCAGGAAGGCTGTTCGGTCGCCGTCGACGATGTCACCGGCGGCCGTCTGGCCGTGGAGCACCTGCTGGACAGCGGTGCGCGGCACGTCCTCGTCGTCAACGGCGGCCGCGGGATCCGGCAGTGCGCCGATCGGTACCAGGGAGCCCGCCAGGCGATCCGCAGCCATCGCGGCGCCCGGCTCGACCAGGCCGTCGCCGCGCAGATGACGGTCGCCGCGGGCGCCGCCATCGCCCGCGACCTGAGCACTCTCCCGGACGCGGTGTTCTGCACGAACGACTTCCTTGCGGTGGGCGTGTGCCAGGGGCTGGCGGAACGCCGTATCCGTGTGCCCGGCGACATACAGATAGTCGGTTACGGCGATCTGGACGTCGCGCCGCTGGCAGCACCTCCTCTGACCACCATCCAGCAGCCGGTGGAAGACCTGGGCCGTACCGCCGTACATCTGCTCATGGACGAGATCGAAGCCATTGACGAACACGTCCACGAGACCCGCGTCTTCGGCCCTCGGCTCGTTCCACGGGACTCGACCCGGGTCGCCCCGTGACGAAGTCCGACATCGTGTCCCGATCGTGCTCGGTTCGTCCTGCTGTCCACCGCGGCTTCACCAAACCGTCCGCTGACACCCCGCCAGCCGGATAGGCTCGAAGGACCACCTCTGACCAGCGGAAATGGTGAAGTCCCGCTGGAGTACCAACTGATTCCCAATGCCGTCTGCCAAGCCGCACGAGCGCCGGGAGGTGCGAGTTCGTAGCGGGGCGAAGTCGTGCGGCAGGTAGCACCATGGGATCCCGGCGCGGTCCACGTACAGGATCGCGTTCAGGATCTGGCGCAGGTCGTGCTCGGGCGGGTGGCCGATGTCCAGGGCGTTCCGGCGGCGCCGGGCACGCCAGGCGGTGAGGACCGGCTCGATCAGTTCCCAGCGTTCGTCCGACAGGTCGCTGGGAATCCCGTCGTGCGGGGTCATGCTTCCGATGCACCGCGTGGCGGCTGAAGACATCACGCCATGAAAAGGCCCTAAACGGTCAGCAAGTCATGCCCACCACTTCGCCCCCTTGGCGAAATGCTGGGCCGCCCGGGACAGAGCCTCCTGCTCCAGCTCTCGGTTGTCCTTGGCGGGCGGGCCGGCTCGTCCTGCCCGCCCGCGACCAACCTGCCCGAGGCCGCGTCCGCCCGCCCGAACTCCGCCACGACCGACTCGACGTCCGACCCGCGAAAGAACCAGTGTTACCGCATCGCGCTTGAACTCGTCGTACCTCGGAGTCATCTGTCTTATCCGTACAGGGAGGAGATCGTACCCGCGATCGTGCATCTGCCCGCCGGAAAGGCGTTGACCGTCCGCTCGCCACCATGGCGGACGACGAGATCGGCGGAGCCCTCGAACATCTGTGGGGCGAGGCGGCGGTCAACCTGGAACGCCCGCCGGGCGGCGGTGCTGTCGTGGCTGAGCTGGTGTGCTGAGCGCGGGTACGACGGCCCGGCGGTGCCGACGTGGGTGAAGCGGATGCCCCCCACCGGACTCGGAGCCCCCGGCCCAGTCGAAGATGGCGATCGACCGGCTGATCGACCGCCGCGACGTCCACCTGCGGGAGAAGACGCTGTGGCGGATGCTGCACGAGACGCTCGCGCGGTCGGAGGAGATCCTCGGCGTCAACGAAGAAGTACCGCTCCAGCTCCACACGAGACAGCGCCCCGTTGAACGCCGCGTATTGGGCTGCCTGTTGATCCGACAGGGACTCGACCGCCACCAGGGCCTCCGAAGATCGACAACATCAATCCGCGAAGGCCGCGCCGCACGATCAGCCCAGGTCAAAGGCCGCGAGGGCTTAGCGCACGATCTGACACGGATGTTCCTCAACCCCCTTTCCATGCTCAATGGGCAACCTCATCCCGGACAGCGTCCGAAAGACGTGTTGTGTGGGCCGGGCTGCGAGCGACGAGTCCCCCGTAGGGCTGCGGCCACCGGGCTCTATGGCGATGGTCGCCGACCTCCGCCGGTGAAACGACCACACCAAAGCTGTAGTAACAGGTTGTTCATCTGATAGTTCAACCATGTTGGCTGACATGGCTGCCTCACTATTTGTAATGTCAGGGCCGTGACTACCACGACAGTTGTGCCCCCGGATGAGAGACCAAGGCGTCTGCGGTTGCGCGAGGCCGGGGTGACTGCGACGTTGCTGGGACCGGCTTTTGTCTTCCTGGCCGCGTTCGTCGTGCTGCCCGTCCTGACCGTGGGTGTGCTGGCGATGCTGAATTTCGATCCGCTCAGCCAGCAGACGAGCTTTGCCGGTCTGGACAACTGGCGCCGCGTGCTGGCCAGCCGGGAGTTGTGGCAGGCGACCGGGAACACGCTCCTCTACGCCGCTCTGACCGTGCCCGTCGAGGTCGGGGGCGGCCTGCTGATCGCGCTCGCCATCCGGGCTGCCGGCCGCGGCGCGGGACTGTGGCGGACTGCCTACTTCGCACCGACGGCGGCCACGCTGGCCGCGATGTCCGTCGTCTGGCGGTGGCTGTACTACCCGCAGGCGGGTGTTTTCGACACAACACTCGGCCAGCTCGTCGGGCACGAGGGCTGGCTGGGGTCGACGACGCTGGCACTGCCCGCGGTCGCGGTCGTCGGAAGCTGGGCGGGGATCGGGTCGTGCGTGGTGATGTTCCTTGCCGGCCTGTCAAATGTGCCCGCTCACCTCGAGGATGCTGCCCGGATGGACCGGGCTGGTGCCTGGCATCGGTTCTGGTCGGTGATCTGGCCTGCGATCGGGCCGGCTACGACGTTCGCGCTGGTGATCACCACGCGTGACTCGCTGCGCGTGTACGACCAGGTCCGGGTCATGACCGACGGCGGGCCGCAGCAGAGCACCAGCACACTGTCGTTCCTCGCATGGCAGCGCGGAGTGAGCTATCTCGACATCGGCGGCGGCTCCGTGATCAACGCTGTGTTGCTGGTGCTGGTCCTGATCACGGTGGCTGTGCAACTGCGCCTCGGCGGGCGCCGCTGGGATGAGGACGGACGCCGATGAACACGACAACGGTTGCCACAGTGCGCCCACGGCTCGCCCGCCGCTGGGCAGGCGATAAGCGCGGCATGTGGGTTCGCTGGAGCTTGCGTGCCGGACTCGCCGCGGGTGCGGTGTTCATGTTGACCCCGTTCGTGCTCATGGCACTGGCCGCCATCACCCCGGACCGCCGGCTCAAGCCCGGGTCGGTGAGCCTGTCGGGTTTCACGCTGGCCAACTTCGGCCAGGCCTGGCATGACGTCGACTGGCCCGGACTGTATCTGCACACGGTCGTGGTCGTCGCCGTGGTGTTCGCCGCACAGGTGCTGACCTCACTGCCAGCCGGGTACGCGCTGGCCCGGCTGAGGTTCCGCAACCGCCGGCTGTCGTTCTGGATGGTCATGCTGTGCCTGGCGATACCGCCGCAGGTGACCGGGATCCCAGTCTTCTACGCCCTGTCCAAAGTGAACCTGCTGGATAGCTACACCGCGCTGGTACTGCCGAGCGTGGGCAGCGCCTTCGGAATCTTCCTGTTCCGCCAGTTCGTACTCTCCCTGCCACAGAGCGTCTTCGACGCCGCCCGGCTGGACCGGGTCGGCCCGGTCGCCATGGTGTGGCGCATCGTGCTGCCCAACGTGAAGCCGGCACTGGCGGCCTTCGCCGTCTTCACCGTGGTCGGGCACTGGAACGATCTGTACTGGCCCTCGATGCTGCTGCGCTCGGACCGCGTGGCCACGGTGCCCTACGGCATCACTCGCTACGCCGCCCCGGACAGCCTCAGCACATACGGCACCCAGATGGCCGCGGCAACGCTGGCCACGCTACCGCTCCTGCTCTTCTTCCTCCTCGTCCAGCGCCAGTTGGTGCGCGGCATCGCGCTGACCAACGGCGGCGAATGAGCCCGCGCCCGCCCCACTCGAAACGGAATCCCGATGAACGTCACGATCACCCGGCGGCAGGCCCTGATGGGTGCTCTCGCCGTCGCCGCCGCGGGCACTGCCACCGCCTGCGGCAGCAGTAGCAGTGCCGGCAACACCGACGCCAAAACGATCAACCTGCTCACCTCTTCCGATCCCAAGATCGTGAAAAACGTCAAGCGCACTCTTGGGCCGGAGTTCACCCGCCGGACCGGCATCACAGTGAAGATCGAGCAGGCCGGGCCGGCGTGGACCGAGGTCGACACCCGTCTGCAGGCGGACCTCACTGCGGGCCACCGGCCGGACGTCGCGCTCGTGGGCATCAACTCGGTGCGCACCTATGCTGATAGCAAGCTCGCGCGGCCACTGGACAATCTCATGGCGCAGGCGAAGTTCGACGCCTCGCAGTACTCGCCCTCCTTGCTGAACGTCGGCAGGTTCGATGGCCGGACGATGGGCGTTCCCTACTCCGTCAGCACGCTCGTGCTGTACCTCAACGTGGATGTGCTGCGCAAAGCCGGACTCGACCCGGACCGGGCACCGGCCACGTTCAGCGAGCTGAAGGCATACGCGGCCAAGATCGTTAGCAGCAAGGCCGTCCGGTACGGAGTCGCCTGGGCCTACAGCACCGATTCGAACTGGGCGCTGCAGGCCATGCTCGATTCTGCGGGCGGGTCGCTGATGGACCCGGCCGAGAAGCACGTGACGGTCAACCAGCAGCCTATGGTGCACCTGCTGCAGTACTGGCGGGATCTCGTCCAGGAGGGCACGAGCACCGTCATCACATCGGCCGACCTGACCGCGGCCTTCCTCCGTGGTGACGTCGGCATGATGTTGCAGAGCTCATCGCAGAGCACCGCCGTCGCCGCCGGTGCGTCCTTCCCGATCCGTATAGATGTCCTGCCCGTGCCCGACGGCGGCCGCCGCCGCACGCCGGCCGGTGGTGGATCCGCGGTGATCTTCGCCAGAGACGAGAAGGTGCAACGTTCGGCGTGGAAGGTGGCCCAAGAACTGATCGGGCCTGCCGGGCAGACGCAACTGGTGAAGACGTCCGGCTACACATCGGTCAACCAGCAGGCTCTCACCGATCCCCGGTATCTGGGGAACTTGCTGCCCAAGGAGCCGCTGCGCTCCGCAGGTGTCGCCGAGATCAAGACGCTGGTGCCCTGGTACCAGTTTCCTGGCGCACACGCGGTCGAAGCGCAGAAGCAGCTTCAGAACGCGGTCGTCGCGGCGATGAGCGGCACGAAGCCAGTCCAGAAGGCACTGGATGACGCCGCCCAGTCCATCTCCGGTCTCCTCATACGGTGAAGCGGGTGCCCATGACCATGACCACAGTGCGCGGCGAGCAGGCCGAGCAAGCGTCCTCCGGCCGGTCGGTCGGCGTCGAGAAAATTACGAAGGTCTACCCCGGCGGCAGGCGCGCGCTCGACGGGGTGGAGCTGGCGGTCGAGCCGGGGACGTTCGTCGTCCTGCTTGGGCCCTCGGGGTGCGGCAAGACAACCCTGTTGCGTTGTATCGCCGGCCTGGAGCGGATTTCCGCGGGCGCCATGCTGATCGGCGGCGATGATATGACCCACCGCGAACCGGGTGACCGAAGTGTTGCGATGGTCTTTCAGAACTACGCCCTATACCCGACCAAGACCGTGCTGGAGAACATTGAATACCCCTTGCGCATGGCCAAGGTCTCACGCCAAGCCCGTCGCCAGCGAGCGCGTGAGATGGCAGAGCTGCTACGCCTCGGGCCGGTAATGAACTCCCGACCCGCCCAGTTGTCCGGTGGTCAGCGGCAGCGCGTCGGTATCGGACGGGCACTGGTACGCGAGCCGGACGTGCTGCTGATGGACGAGCCGCTGTCCAATATCGATGCCGAGTTGCGCGGTGAGCTCCGGGCGGAGATCCGGCGCCTGCAGCGCCGCAGCGATACGACAACGTTCTATGTCACGCACGACCAGGCCGAAGCTCTCGCACTCGCCGACCGGCTGGTGGTGATGCGCGATGGGCGGATCGAGCAGGACGGCCCGCCGGAGCAGGTCTACCAGCAGCCGGCCACCCGGTTCGTCGCCTCCTTCCTCGGCGGCATGAACATCCTCGACATGAAAGGATCACAAGCCGTCCTGCCCGCGCCACTGCGCGCCACGCTCGCCGAGGAGCGGATCGGCTGGCTCGGAGTCAGGCCGGAAGACCTCCGGGTGGTGGCCCGCCCCGGGGATACCACTGGCGCGGACCTCGTGCTGCACGGCACGGTCGAGGGACAGGAACTGCTGGGCCGGGAACGGCTCGTGCACTTCCGTACCGGCGGTGACCAGCGCGCCCGCGTACGGATCCATGCCGACCAGACGGTGCCCGCCGACATCACGGTCATCGCGAACTTGGCGGACATCCACCTCTTCGACTCCGCGGGCCGGCGGCTACCCGACACGCTGCCGCTGTCGAGCGGATCACGATAGGAAAGCTACCGATGCTGAACGGGACCGTGCCGAACTATCTCGCGCTGGCCGACTTGCTCGAGACCTCGATCGCCACCATGAAGGGCGGTGATCGGCTGCCGAGTGAGAACGAGCTTGCAACGCTGCACGGGGTAAGCCGAGTGACCACCCGCGCGGCTCTCCAGGAGCTGGAGCGCAGGCATCTGGTGCGACGCAGCAAGGGCTCCGGCACGTTCGTGGCCCTGCGACTGGTGTTCACCATCAGGCCCGACCTGCCACCGAGCTGGAGTCAGACGGTTCGCCGCGCGGGCGGCGAACCGTCCGTGAAGTCCGTGGACGCCGTCCTCGCACAACCCGATCCGGAGACTCGCGAGCGGCTCGAACTGGGCCCCAGCGACGAGGTCGTCCGGCTGCGCCGTGTCGGCCTGGTCAACGGCCTGGTCGCCAACACCACGCTGACCTGCCTTCCGGCCGATCTCGCACCGGGCTTCCGTGACCTCCTCGCCACCGGTGGCTCGCTCCACACCATCCTGACCAGCCTCGGCTACCACCCCCAGCGTGAGTGGACGCGCGTCGACATGCAGGTCCCGGGCGAGGAAATCGCGACCGACCTCGAACTGGAGGGCCGCCCCCGAGTCTGGGGCCTGACCAGTCTGGTCGTCGACGAGCGCGACGGCCGTCCCCTCGAATACGGCCGCGGCTGGCACAGGCCGGACGTATTCGACATGCGCATGGAGTACCAGAACAAGCGCCACGCTCAACGTGCAGGCGCACCAGAAACAAGGAGTTGACATGGAAACCACCCGTCCGACGGCTGGTCGCAGCGCCCCACCCACGCTGGAGTCGCACGCGGTTCACGACGGGCTGCGGGAGGCCGCCGAACGCATCGGCCTGACCGCGGTCGAGCTGGAGACGCCCACGGTGCAGCAGACGGTGCTCGAAGAGTTGAAGCAGGCGGTGCCCGCACTGCCGGACCTCATCCGACAGGCTGGCGAGCAGCTCGACGTCCACGGCGCGGTCCGCTTCACCGGGCTGCCCGTGGCCTGCGACGTCGCGCTGATCGGGCTGCTCGCAGCGTTCGGGCAGCCGACCAGCAGGGGAAACGGCGCTCCCGCTGAGCGCCTCATCTACGAGGTTGCCCCCGACGATGCCGCCACCGGTCCGACGAACTTGTCCAAAGGGCGCGCCGCCCAGAACCCGCACACTGACTCACCCGTCCAGCATCGACCCCACGAGTTCCTGGCACTGGCGTGCGTGACCGGCGATCCCGCCGGCGGCGGACTGTCCACTGTGGTCCGAGCCGATGACGTGGCAGCCGCGCTCGATGAACGTGACGGGGGCGCGACGACGGCACTGCTGCGAGAGGAGAAATATCCCTTCCTGGACACACCGCTGGGCTTGGACGAACCGCCGGTGATCGCACCCGTCCTGCGGCGGACCTCGCAGGGGCGATGGCGGGTTCGGTTCCGGCGCGACGCGCTCGTCGCGGGCTTCCAGCGGCATCCCAGCGTCACCAGCGCCGCACATCGCGCGGCTGTGGACGCGTTCACCACCATGGCCACCGACCCGGCGTTGACCGCGACCTTCCAGTTGGCCCCCGGTGACATGGTGCTTCTCGACAACACCCGTGTGATGCACGGGCGCACCGAGATCACCGGCACCGCGGAGCGACGACTGAAGCGGATAAAGCTGTTCGGCGAAGGGCGTCCGCGTGACGGCAGCGGCAGGTGAACCCACGAGATCGTCGGCCTGCTCGACATCGGTGCGCTACTTGTCTTCGACGACCTCACCCCGCCCGGTGGTCCGGCATCGTTGGACAACGTCCTCGTGGCCGCGCGTCATGTATGAGTTCGATGCCTCGGATCTGCCGAGCGTGTCCCGGGCGAGGAGATCGCGATCGAACCCTAGCTGAAGGGTCGGCCCCGATTCTGGGGCCTGACCTGCCTCGATAGACACGCCCACCGTCCCGTCGAATACGGCCGCGGCTGGAGCGGTCCGGACGTGTTCGACATGCGCATGGAGTACCAGAACAAGCGCCGCACTCAACGTGCAGGCGCACCAGAAACAAGGAGCTGACATGGAAAACACCCGTTCTGCGGCAGGTCTCAGCGCCCCACCCGCGCTCGAGGCGGCTGAAGCGAATGAAGCTGTTCGGCAAGGGGCGTGCGGCGTGACGGCGGCGACAAGTGAACCCGTACACCTCGCCGGTGCGCTCGAGCTCGCTGCGCGGTTCGATCTGCCTCCCGTGCGGCCCGAGAACAGGGTCCCGACGTCCTGCCTGCCCGGGGTCGGCCGACTGCTGGCGACGCTCGCCGCGAGCACGAGTGTGCGACCGGAGGCTGTTGTCCTGGAGCTCGGTACAGGAGCGGGCGTCGGCACCGCCTGGCTCGCGCACGGCCTGGCTCCGGGCGCGCGGCTGATCACGGTCGAGGCCGAAGCCGAGCGGGCCACCGCGGTCGGCGCGCTGTTCGCCGGGGACCCCCGGGTGAGCGTCGTCCACAGCGACTGGCACACGGTCGAGCCCCCGCGTGGCGGTGCGTGCCTGCTGTTCGCCGACGCCGGGCTGCGCCGCGAGATCCACCCACCGGCCTGGGACGAGATTGTCGATTTGCTCGACATCGGTGGGCTGCTCGTCTTCGACGACCTCACCCCGCCCGGCGGTCCGACACTGTTGGACAACGAAGAGGACAAGCGGCGGTTCGTCTTCGGACATCCACGACTGCGGGGCGTCGAAGTAGCCGTGTCCGGGGAATCGAGTGTCCTCGTGGCCGCGCGCCATGCATGAGCTCGGCGCATCCGACCTGCCGAGCGCTCCGTTCGAGCCCTGGCCGGCCGCGCACCTGCACGTCGAGTGGGGAAGCCAAGCCGCCCAGCTCGCAGCCGACCGCGGCGACGCCGTCGTGGTCGTCGACACGCTCACCTTCTCCACCACGGTGACCATGGCGGTCAGCCGGGGCGCGGCCGTGCTGGCTTTGTCCCGCGCCGAAGTGGCGCGGCTGGGCGGCCCGGACCGCGTTGCGCAGACCTACCAGGTGGCGCCGCCAGCGCTCACCCAGGGCGGAACAGACGCGAAGCTCACGCTGTCTCCCAGCAGTGTCGGCAACGTCGCCCGTGGCGACCAGGTCGCGCTGACCTCGATCAACGGCGCCGACATCGTCCGCAGCGCCCGGCACGCAGCAGTGCTGCTTGCCGGATGCCTGCGAAACCGATCGGCAGTCGCCCGCTGGTGTGCCAGTGCCTTGACCGACGGTGTGATCCCCCGGGTGACGGTCATCGCGGCCGCCTCACGCTGGTCGTCGATGCTCACTGTCCCCGAGGGGATGCGTCCGAGCATCGAGGACTGGCTCGGTGCCGGAGCGATCGCGGCCGCGGCGGAGACACTCGGTGTAAGCCTGTCGACCGAGGCGAAGGCCGCCGCGTCGACCTACGCCATTGCCGAGCGCGACGGCCTGGACCAGTGGCTGCGCGGTTCGATCACCGGCCGGGAGATGATCCAGAAGAACTTCGGGTCCGATATCGACGAAGCCGCCCGCCTCGATCACCACGACACCGTGCCTCGACTCGACGACCGGGGATTCTTCGTCATCTCTGACCGCCCGTGACCAGTTCTACCAGGAAGGACACCATGCCCACGCCTTGTCCCTCTCATCCGTTGAGGAACCACGCAGGTCCAGCGAAGTCGTGACCGTCGATGCGCCAGGAGCTAGCGGCGCGACCGAACCGGGACTGCGCACCACCCGCACCCGCCGGGCCCTGACCGCCGCGCACGAGGCCGGTCTGCTCGGCGGCGACGACGCCCAGACCCTGGACAAGGCCCGGGTGCTGGCGACCCGGTGCGCAACGCGGTGATGCTGGTGCGCGGCCGCCCGGGCGACACCTTCCCCAGAGACTCCCGCGAACTGGCCGCGATGGCCCGCTACCTGGGCTACGGCACGGGAGCTGACCGCCTCGCCAGGCCGGTCGGCCCCCGGGCTCAGTGCACGCTTCTCACCGCTCCAAGGCCGATCAGGACCCCAACGAGTGGCTTCCCTCCTATCCGGGAGCCCACTGCCGATACATCCAGGAGTGGACCGTGGTGAAGTCCCGTTGGGGCCTGTCGGTAGACCTGGGCGAAGTCACCGCGCTCACCGACCTCGCGGACAGGTGCCACGATGCCCGCATCACCTACACACCTGCGTGGAAGTCAGTAGCCACGTAGCCGTCGCGCAGAGGTACCATCCACCACCAACATGAAACGGCGCCCAGACGAGGGAGCTTGTGATGGACACCTCTGCCGACAACACCAGCCTCAAAACCCAGTACACGGCACAGATCACCGCCGACCTCGAACGCAACGAGGCCGAACACGAACGCCTCAGCGCCGACATCGCGACGCTGCGACAACAACTGTCGGAGTTGGAGAGCAACCGGGCGCTCCTGCTCAGCATGCGGCAGACCCTCGACAACGAAGCCACTGGTGACGCACCGGAGGACGCCAACGTCAGCGGCTCTGACAATGGCTCGTCCGCCACACGGAAGTCCGCGTCACTGCCAGCAACACGCAAGCCGAAGAAGGAGGCCGACACAACCAGCGGCAAGCGGAAGCGGGCGGAGTCAGGCGGAAGCCGTCCCAAGCGGGTACGAAACGCGGGTGTGCCCACGCTTGGGGACCTCATCCGCGGCGACCTCACTCAGCACGGTGAACCGCGCTCCGCAGCCGAAGTCACCACCGCCCTCACCCAGACCCTCCCGGACCGCGAGATCAAGACCACCGTCGTACGCAGCACCCTCGAGTCACTCGTCGCCAAGGGCCAAGCACACCGCACCAAGCGACAGAGGGCCGTCTTCTACTCATCTGCCGCCCCGGACGCGGCCCCTGGTACGGCTGAGCCCAGCGAAGCAACCCCCTCCTGAGATGCCTCGACATGATTCGGCATCGCTGCGGGGGGGCGCTCTGACATGTGGCCAGAGGCAACGCTGGCGTGAACGGCGCCCGGCGGCTGCCTGACCGTCACCGCCCACGCTGACGGCTCCCATATGAAGGCGCGTCTCTCCAAGGCAGGGCCTTGGACCTGGAGGAATGCGCGCACTCCGTGCGGGTCCTGGATGCGGCGGCTGGGCGCGGGCCGCGTGTCCAGGGCGAGGAACCCGCGCATCTCGGCCGCGCAGTGCGCCTGCCCCGGATGGGCGCGGGCCCGGTGCACGGTTGCCGCATACGCCTCGGTGTTGCCGCCGAGGGCGAGGAAAGGACAGGGCTGTCACCCTATGGTTGGCACGCAGCATCTGCCGCTGCTCGGAGCCGGCGTGCACCGATCCGGCCAGGGTGAGGGCGATCTCGGCCAGGGCCGTGAGGTCGCCCGTACCCAGGGTGCCGTACTGGTGCACCGCGGGCAGCGCGCAGCGGTGCAAGGCTGAGCGGCCGGGTGTCGCATCGGGTGTGCGCCGGTTCCGCGGGTTGAGGACCGCCCTCGTGGGAGCCACTGGTCTCAAAGAGCGATCAGCCCCGCCTTCGTCTGCTTGAACCCGCGGGAGTCGAAGTAGGGGGCCGTCAACCAACTACTTTCTGATTCGGACCAACTGCTTTCTGTGACGTGGTAGGGGAAATCCGTGGGAATCACGGAAGCCGTCCTGGCAGTGCTGGACGTGAAGTTCGCGAAGATGCCGCCGCATTGGGACGAGCGGCAGCGCCGCCTGTATCTGGCCCTGGAGGCCGATGCCCTCGGGCATGGCGGAACCGCGGCGATAGCCAGGCCGGCCGAGGTATCGGAGTCGACCATCGCACGGGGACGCGACGAACTCGCGGGCGGTGCTGCGCTGGACCACGACCTCGCTGCGCGACCTGGCCCGGGAACTGACCACGGCAGGCCATCCGGCCAGCGCCCCGGCCGTGGGCAAGCTGCTGCGCTCGATGGGCTTCAGCCTCCAGGGCATGGCCAAGACCCGCGCCGGAAGCCATGTCCCCGACCGCGACGCCCAGTTCCGGCACATCAACGCCACGGCCGAGCGGTTCCTGGCCCAAGGTCTGCCGGTGTGTGAGCGTGGGCACCAACCGCGACGCCGCGGCCTTCGCAGTGGAGTCCATCCGCCGCTGATGGACCCAGCAGAGCCAGCCAGACTACCCAGACGCATCCCGGCTGCTGATCACCGCCGACTCCGGAGGAGCGAACTCCGCCGACTCCCACCTGTTCAAGAAGGACCTGGCCGCCTTCGCCGACGAGTGCGAACTGACCATCACCGTCCTGCACTTTCCACCCGGAACATCGAAGTGGAACAAAGGCGAGCACCGCCTGTTCTCCCGCATCACCCACAGCCTGCGCGGACGGCCCCTGACCAGCTACGAAATACTGCTCAAGAGCATCTAGGCCAGCCGCACCAGCACCAGACTTACCGTCAACGCCGCCCTCGACGAGAACGACTACCCCACGGGCCGTACGCTCACCAAGGACGAGCGCGAGGTGATCCCCCAGCGCATCCAGCGGGACGACTTCCACGGGGAGTGGAACTACACCATCGCCCCCTACGATCCCCAGATGGCACCGCCACCCGAGCCGGACCGGGCGAAGGCACCGCCGATCCCGGCCGAGGCCACCCACCTGCTCACGCACCCCGCCCTGACCGGCATGTCCCGCGAGCCGTTCGACCGGCTCGCGGAGGAACTCGAACCCTGTCGCCGGGTCCTGGCCGAGGCGGAGCGGGAGAAGAGGAAGGGCCTCAACCGGCGCGGATACAACCCCGGGTTCGGCTTCCTCGACCACCGCCACCGCGTCCTGGCCGCCGTCCTGAGCCGCCGCAACACCGTCACCCTCACCCTGACGGCCCGACTGCTCGGCCGGGACCGCAACACCCTGAGTTACCACGCCCACCGGACCATGCCCCTGCTGGCCTTCGCCGCGGTCCCCGAGATCACCACAGTGTCGTGCCGATCCGGATGTTCTACCGCCAGTGGGGGTGACCGTGGAAATCGAGCTGCATCCCCGGACAGCCGAACGGCTGCACGCGGCCGAGGCCGCCATGGACAGCGAGGACGCGGTCGACCAAGCGAGTCTGCTCGGTGTCGTTTACTCTTCCCATTGGTCCAGGGGGGCGTCGGTCAGCGCGGTGGTGGGGGCTGCGCCGTCGTCGTGGAGGGACTGTTCAGTCCAAATGATTTTGCCGCGGGCCGTGTAGCGGGTCCCCCAGCGCTGGGCGAACTGGGCAACCAGGAACAGACCTCGCCCGCCCTCGTCGGTTGTGGCCGCCCGGCGCAAGTGCGGCGAGGTGCTGGAGCCGTCGGCGACCTCGCAGATGAGGGTGCGGTCGTGCAGCAGGCGCAACCGGATGGGTTGTGTGCCGTATCGGATGGCGTTGGTGACCAGTTCGCTGGTGATCAGCTCAGTGGTGAAGCCCAGTTGTTCCAGGCCCCAGGTCTCCATCTGGCGGGTGACCTCGGAACGGATACGGGAGACCGCTGCGGAGTCGGAGGGAACGTCCCATTCGCGGACTTGGGCGGGGTCCAGGATGCGGGTGCGGGCGACGAGCAGGGCGACGTCGTCGGTGGGGCGCTCGGGCAGCAGGGCGTCAAACGCCGCCTGACAGGTCTGTTCTGGGGTTCGGTGGGTTTGGGCAAGGACGTCTCGCAGAAGCTCCAGGCCCGTGTCGGGGTCGCGATGGCGGTCCTTGATCAATCCGTCGGTGAACAGTGCTAGTCGGCTGCCCTCTGGCAGGTGCAGTGTGGCGGTTTCGACCGGGAGACCGCCACCGAGGCCGAGGGGCGGTGAGACAGGGGTGTCGGGGAACGAGACGGCGCCGTTGGGATGGATCAGGGCAGGACCCAGGTGGCCGGCGCGGGCGATGGTGCACGCTCCGGAGACCGCGTCGTAGATCGCGTACAGACAGGTGGCCCCAGTGACCTCCTGCTCGGCCTCTTCTTCGCTTTCGTCGGCGTCCATGTGGGCCACCAGCTCATCCAGGTAGCCCAGCAGTTCGTCAGCCGACAGGTCCAGGGCAGACAAGTTGTGTATCGCGGTGCGCAGCCGTCCCATGGTCGCCGCCGCATGCAGACCGTGACCGACCACATCGCCCACCACCAGTGCGATGCGCGCCCCCGGGAGCGGGATGATGTCGAACCAATCCCCGCCGACCCCAGCCTGCGCGGGCAGGTAGCGCCACGCCACCTCCAGGGCGTTCTGCTGCGGCAGCCCTCGCGGCAGCAAACTGCGCTGCAGCGTCACGGCCATCGCATGCTCCCGCGTGTACCGCCGCGCATTGTCGACGCAGACAGCAGCCCTCGTCGCCAGCTCCTCCGCGAACGAAAGATCGTCCTCCACGAACGCCGGTGAATCAGCCGCCCGCCAGAAGTCCACCATGCCCACAACCACTCCCCTGGCCTGCAACGGCACGGCGATAAGGGAATGCAATCCGCACTCCAGCATCCTTCGGGCCCGGTCGGGATCCTGCTCCCGCCAACCTGTGGTCCCTAGCAGGTCCGCCTCAACCAGCGCCCGCCGCGTCTCCAGCGCCCGGGCCTGTGGTGTTCCCGGCCCGAACGTGATCAACTCACCCTCCGGATACAGGGGCGACCTGTCGAGGTGGCCGCTGATCGCCGTGCGCCGCATCTGCCCCCACGGCTCCCGGGCCGGTTCTTCCCCCTGTACCACCGCATCCAGAAGATCCACGGCAACGACGTCGGCGAACCGTGGCACCGCCACCTCTGTCAGTTCCTGTGCGGTGCGGACGACGTCCAGTGTGGTCCCGATCTTCATCCCGGAGTCATACAGCAGCCTCAGCCGCTCCCCCGCTTGTTCCGCCCGTCCCGACACCGCCGCAAGCTCCGTGGTGTCCCGCAACGTCACCACACTGCCCGCTTGTCCGCCGAAGGGGGCGGTCGGTCGCTTGTTCACCGCGAGAAGCCTGTCCCCCGCCAGATGCACCCCATCCGAGACCGGGTCTCCCGACGCCAGCAGCCGCACCGTCTTGCTGTCCAGACCTATGTCGTCCACATACCGACGCTCCGCGTCGGTCGGCAGATCGAACAGTCGCCGTGCTTCGTCGTTGACCAGCAGCAGCCGCCCGTCGGCTCCGATGATGAGCACGCCCTCCCGGACCGCGTGCAGCACCGCATCATGGTGCTCGTACATCCGTGTCATTTCCGTCGGCCCCAGCCCATGCGTCTGCCGCCGCAGCCGCCGGGAGACCAGCATCGTGCCGGCCGTCGACACTGCGAGCGCGCCCGCGCCGGCGCCGAAGACGATCGGCAGCTGCTGCTCGGCCAATCTGGTCACGTTCTGGATCTTGACCCCCGCGGCGACCAGGCCGGCGACCGAGCCATTGTCGCGGAATACCGGGACAATGGCCTCGATAGCCGGGCCGCTGCCCCCGGGCAGCCGCGGCCCCCCGCGCGTTCGCTCAACGGTGACGCGACCCGCCAGCGAGGGCCCGATGATGCCCCCGAACTTCTTCCCGATCGCCCCCGGGAAGGGATGCGTATAACGGATCCCGTGCGTGTTCATGACGACGAGGAAGTCAACATCCGCCCGCTGCCGGGCCGCCTCCGCGCGCGGCTGTAGCACCGCCGTCGGATTCCGGCTGTCCAGCGCCGCCACTACACCTGGCGAGTTCGCAAACGCCTCAGCGGCGGTCACCGACTGCTGCCGGGCCTCGCGCATGCTGTACTGCCGCGCGAACAGCACGAGGGCCAGTGCGCCAGCCGCGACCAGCAGCACCACGATGACGACCTGCGCAACGAACACCTGCCCCGCAGCGGTGCCCAGGTTCAGCAGGGAGCGGAGTCCCGAACCGGCACCTGGGTCCGATTCTGTGCGCAGTGGGCTGGCGACGAGACGGCGGACCGGCCGGTTTCGACGGGAAAGCCCCTTCACAGTTCATTCATAACACTGCTTTGCACCCTGAGGGGAATATTCAGGCTATCGGGACCATGCAGGACAAATGCGGGATATGGGCGAGCCACGGCGGTGAGCGGGAGACACTGCTAGTCCAGCGGGCAGCTCGTGAGCGACCGGCACGATCACCGCGCTGCTTCTGCTGCTACGCCGCACCGTGGCCGAAACCGAGAACCGCGTGCGTGGCGAACTGCTCACAGACCTCCTGGACGGAGCGGGGCCCCAGTCGTCCACAGCCATGTTCTCTCTCCGATTTCCTCGGCCCACGTTTCACCTGCCGCGTCCCGACGGTCTGCCCGGCGTTCCTGCCCTGCCGCCCGGCAGTGAGGCGCCGGGCGGTGCCAGGGCAAGGTCGCGAAACCGGACTGGAGCGCCGTCAGTGACGGGACTCGGTGCATAGGCGTGCCGTTGCACCGTCGAGGGCCGGCCATCTGGCTTACCGCCGGCGTCGGGGTGAAGTGCGCGGGCAGTGTCGTCATGCCTCGCGCCCAGGGTGAGGGACGGCGGGTGAGTCCTTCGGCCGGGATGACGAAGTCGATGTCGGGCAGCCGGTCGAGCAGCACTTCAATGGCCGTACGGGCGATGGTCTCGGCGATCTCCTGCGCCGCGACCGGGCAGCGGTGCTCCCCATGCCCGAACGAGAGGAACGCGTTGTTGCCGCTGGTCAGCTTCGAGCCATCGGGGCGCATCTGCGGATCCGTGTTGGCGGCGGCGAGGCCGAGGCACACCATGTCGCCCGCCTTGATCCGGCGGTTGCCGAGCATGGTGTCACGGGACGCCCACCGGCCGACGCCATTCTCGGCGGGAGTGTCCTCCCAGAGCACCTCGTTCATGGCCTCCGAGACACTCTTGCGCCCGCCGACCAGGGACATGGTGAACCGTTCGTCCGTGAGCATCAGCCGCAGCGAGTTGCCGATCCAGTCGGCGGTCGGTGTGTGGCCCGCGATGACCAGGACGATCAGGTCGTGGAGGATCTCCTCCTCCGTGAAGCCGAGGGTGTTGCCGACCAGTTGGGCGGCGACGTCCCGGGGGCCCGTTCCCTGCCCTCCGCTCGGCCATCAGGGCCGCCGTGGCTTCGGCGCGGTGGACCTGGGCCGCCTGGGCCAGGTCGCCACCGTCGGACAGGTCGATGGCCGCCGCGGCCAGTCCGGGCCCCTGCTCGTCGGGGGAACCGTAGATCTTCGCCAGGACACGCACCGGGAAGGGCATCGCGTACTGGGTGATGACGCCCGCCCTGCCCTCGGCACAGAGGTCGTCGATCAGTTCGTCGGCCAGTCGCTCGGCGTGCTGCCGGATCTCGAAGAGGTCGACCGACTCCAGCGCGTCGCTGATCATCGCGGCCCGTACGCGGTGCCGCTCACCTGTCGTGTACAGGACGGACGGCTGCCCACGGCCGATCAGCGGGGCCAGCGGCCAGTCCTCGGGGACGCGGTGCCACTGGTTCCAGAATTCGGAGTCGCGGGTGAAGAGCACGGGGGTCGGCGGTGACCTGGTGCAGTTCGCGGTAGCCGAGAACCAGCCACGCCGGGATGCCGCCCTCGAGGACGATGGAGGCGACCGCAACGTGTTCGCGCCGCATCTCCTGGTAAAGACGGTTGGGTTCGTTATAGAAGCGCGGGGCGAGTGCTTCGGACCTCTGAGCGGTGGGGTCGGTCGGCGTCATCGCCGTGGTACCTCCGAGGTCGGGTAAGAGGGTCCCCACGGATCCCGGCCCCCGGAATCACCCTGGTCGTCGCAGTCGAGCATGGTCTCGGCACCATAACGCAGGCCATGACCTGCGCGGGCGTGACGGCCGACGTCGGGCTGATCTTCGCCGGCGGACGCGGGACCACGTGCGGGCATCGCTGGGTCCGTCGGGCGGAAGAGCAGCCGGCGGGCAGCCGCATAAGCGATCGGGCGGCTGACTTCAGGAAGCAGATGAGCGTCTCACCGCACCGGCTCCGACCTCATGCCGTAGATGCCAGGATGTTCGCGGGGCCGGGCAGCGCGGTTGAGAAAGCGTCGGTGACCCGGTCCAGCGCATCGGCCGCCGCCGGATCGATATCGGCACGCTCGTCACCGACGGAGATGTCCTTGTCCAGTGTGAACCGCCCTTGCACGATGTGCGCGGCCCCCATGGAGTTCAGGACGGGGCGCAACGCATAGTCGATGGCCAGGACGTGGGCGGTGGTGCCGCCCGTGGCAAGGGGCAACACGGTCTTGCCGGCGAGTGCGTACTGCGGGAGGAGGTCGAGCAGGGCCTTCAGTAGACCGCTGTAGGCAGCCTTGTAGACGGGAGTGCCGATCACGACCCCGTCCGCGTGCTCGAACCGGGCCGCCGCCTCGACGATCGCCGGGTGGTGGAAGTCGGCGCCGAGAAGGGCGTCGGCCGGCAGCATCCGGACGTTCAAGGTGGCCACCTCGTGGCCGTGGCGCGTGAGTCGACTCGTCACGTGGCGAAGCAGATGAGCCGTGCGTGAGACGGCGGACGGGCTTCCCGAGACGGACAGAATGGCAGCCATGAAGGACCCTCCAGGTTGGCGCGCGAGGTCACACCGACAGTGCTCGTCCCGTGGGAACGGAGGAGGCGGGGGCGGAGACTTCGGTGCGGACGTCGATCAGCACGTTCCCGCCCCGCCGCAGCGTGTTGTAGATGGGACAGCTATCGGTGAAGAGCCCGGTCAAGGCCTCGGCCTCCTCCTGGGTGACTCCGCTCAGCCGCAGTTCGAGGCGGATGCAGGCATACCGGGTGGGGTCCTCGGGATCGCGTTCGTAGCTGACGTGAGCCTGCCCGCCGGTCAGGCCCGATGCCCGTTCCTGCGCGTGGAGTTGGATGTTGCTCAGGGAACAGGACGCGAGCGATGCCAGCAACAGCTCCCCCGCCTGGACCGCCTCCCCCGGCCCGGTGCGCGCGTCGGAGACGAAGTGGTTGCCGCGTGCGGTCACCAGGAACCGGCCCAGGGTGTCCGTGCTTCGGCCGCTGATGCTTGTGGTCTGGCCTGCGGTCGTCATCGTCCGTGGTCTTCCTTATCGTCGTCGAAGAGAGGCAGGGCGAGCGCGACTCGGGGATCGCGCCCACACCGGTCGCGAGTCATACGCCGTGACGGCGGCTGCGCCACGCTCCGGCCGCGGGGCGCTCCAGGCCCAGGTTGTCGCGCAGCGTCCTGCCTTCGTACTCGGTCCGGAACACGTCCCGCCGCTGGAGTTCCGGCACCACCTGACGAACGAAGTCCTCGAAGGCGCCCGGCGTGTGGACGGCACCCAGGGTGAAACCGTCGCAGGCGCCTTCGGTGAACCATCGCTCCATGCCGTCGGCGACCTCGGCGGCGGTGCCGACGAAAGTGCCCTCGATGCGGCCGCCATAGCGCTTGCCCAGTTCCCGCAGCGTCAGGCCCTCGCGCCTAGTCATCTCCACGACCTCCTTGTAGTGGCCCTGGACACCGGGAACATCCACATCGGGCAGCGGCTCGTCGAGCGGGAGACCCGAGAGGTCGACGTCCAGGTGGTAGGACAGAGTCGACAGCCCCGCCAGCGGCGGTACCAGGTCGGCCAGTTCATCCGCGGACCGCTGTGCCGCCTCGGTGGTGGGGCCGATGACGGGGGTCGCCATCGGCAGGATCTTGACGTCCTCGGGGCGACGGCCATGGCGCTCGGCGCGGCCCTTGATGTCCTGGTAGAACTCACGGGCCGACTCGAGCGAGGCGTGGCTGCAGAAGATGACGTCCGACCAACGAGCCGCGAAGTCACGCCCCTTGGGCGAGGCGCCTGCCTGGATGATCACCGGGTAGCCCTGCGGCGGACGCGCCACGTTGAGCGGGCCCCGGACGCTGAACCACTCCCCCTCATGGTCGATGTGGTGCACGCGCTCGGGTTCGGCGAACAGCGGGGTGTCCGGGTCGAGGACGAGAGCGTCGTCCTCCCAACTGTCCCAGAGCTTGCAGGCCACTTCGAGGAACTCATCGGCCCGCTCGTAGCGCTTGTCCCGGTCGATGTGACGATCGTTGCCGAAGTTGCGTGCTTCGGAGTCCTGGAAGGAAGTGACCACGTTCCAAGCAGCCCGGCCGTCGCTGATGTGATCGGTGGTGGCGAACGAACGTGCCACCGGGAATGGTTCCAGATAACTGGTGGAGACGGTGGCGGCCAGGCCGATGTGGTCGGTGACGGCCGCGATCGACGCCAGGATGGGGGTGGGGTCGAGGCGCAGGGACCCGAGCGATCCGTACCGGAGCTGGCTGTCCATGCTGTCGCCGAGGCGGTCCGGTACGGACAGGATGTCCGCGAAGAACATCAGGTCGAACTTGCCCTCTTCGAGCACCCTGCCGATGTGTTGGTAATGGGACGCGGACAGCCAGTTCCGGTCGGCACCCGGGTGGCGCCAGCCGCCGGGCCGACCGGGACCCGCGGTCACGAAGGCGGCCAGATGCATGTGGTTCGTGTGGTTCCGGGAGCTGTTCATCGAGGTCTTTCTGCCTGAGAGTTACGCGGCCGTGGACTGTCCGAGATCGGTGCTGAGGTCACTTCGCCAGTTCGGCGGCGACCGTCTTCCTGATGGAATCGAAGCGGGTGTCCCGCAGGAACCCGGCCACATCGATCTTGGACGGGTAGACGCCCAGGGCGTGGAAGTTGTCGGCGAGATCCTGGGTGCTCTCGATCGCCTTGCCGTCGACCGCCGCGAGGGCATCGGCGTTCGAGTCGGACAGAAGCTTCTTGCGGGTCAGGTCCAGGTAGACGTCGCGCTCCACATCCGTCGAGCCGAAGCCGCCGATGCGGTCGAAGAACTCGACGCTCTTGTCGGGCGAGCGGTTGATGCCGCGCTGCGCGTCACGGACGGCGCGCACGGTCTTCGCCACCGCTTCGGGATAGTCCTTCACAAAAGACTCGCTGGCCACGTAGAAGCTGTAGTCGTACGTCTTGACGCCGGGCAGGCTGCGCGCCTTGTGCCGGGCCTTGGCCAGGCCGATCGCGGGCTGCCAGCTGATCCAGGCGTCGACCTTGCCGTTGGCGAACGCGGACTCCGCGTCGGCTGCGGGCAGGTTGACGTAGTCGATATCGTCCAGCCGCAATCCGGCGGTCTCCAGGTACTTGATGAGGCTGTAGGTGCCGGTCGTGCCCTTCTGGTCGGCGATCCGCTTGCCCTTGAGGTCCGCGGCGCCGCGGATGGCCGAGCCGCGCGGCACGAGGATCTCGACCTCGGTGCCGGGCAGCGGGTAGGCGGCGAGCGGCACGATGGGGACGTCGCCGCCGACCGCGTAGGCGACGGCGGTGGCGGTGGCGAAGGAGAAGTCGACGCTTCCGGCCTTGAATGCCTCCATGACGGGCAGGGAGGCGGTGAACCCCGACGGCCAGGAGACGGTCGTGCCGCCGAGAGCCTTACCGAGGTTCACGCCGTTCATCTTGTAGCGGAGGGTCGCGGGTATGCCGGTCTTGCCGCTCCCGATGACCGCGAAGCGGAGCTTTTGGGGCACTCCGTCCGCGAGCGGCTTGATCTCCGGTGCGCCTGGCTTGTCCGCACCGCAGGCCGCGAGGGCGGGGGTGAGGGCGGCGAGGCCGCCAAGGGCGAGGAGTCCACGGCGTGAGAGCCCGTCGGCAGGAGTCGCGGGGGTGGCAGAGCGGGAGGTGATACGGCGGAGTCTGGGCATGGTGAGGTCCTTGGCATTCCGCGGGGACGCGGATAAAGGGGTACGTGGGTGGGCCGGGGACGGTGGGTCCGCAGCCGGTGTCCGGGCTGATTCAGGCGGCTTCGGTGCCGGCGGACGCGGGTTCGAGCAGGTCCTGGAGGATCTCCTCCTTCCAGGCCACGAGGCGCGGGTGCCCGCGCCGATCCCCGCGGGGAAGGTCGACCCTCAGGTCTCGTCCGATCGAGCCGGCCACCAGGACCAGTACGCGGTCGGAGAGCACGAGCGCTTCCTCCACGTCATGGGTGACGAGCAGGACGGTGCGCGGCTGATCCAGCCACAGCCGCTCCACGAGTTGCTGCATTTTGATCCGGGTGATGGCGTCCAGTGCGCCGAACGGCTCGTCCAGAAGCAGGAGCTCGGGGTGGCGCAGCAAGGCACGGGCGAGGGCGACTCGCTGCTTCTGCCCTCCGGACAGTTCGGCCGGCCAGGCGCTTCCTCGGCCCTCCAGGCCCACGGCTCGCAGCAGCGAACGCGCCTCGTGCCTACGGCCGTTGACGCCAAGCTGGACGTTGTTCTCGACGCTGCGCCAGGGCAGCAGGCGGTCCTCCTGGAACATCATGCGGGCTGTGACGGGCTCCGGCCCGCTTCCGTGGAGGGTGACACTGCCTGTGCTCGGCTGCTCGAGGCCCGCGATGATCCGCAGCAGTGTGCTCTTGCCGACGCCACTGGGGCCGAGGAAGGAGACGAAGGAGCCGGGCTCGATCTCCAGGTCGAGGTTCCGCAGAACCCACCGATCGCCGTACTGCCGACCCAGTGAGTCAAGCGAAAGCCTGGCGCCCGCCGAAGCTCGAGGACGCGTCACGGGGACGGGCGGCGGTAGTTGGGGTGCCATCGCAGGACCCTTCGTTCGATGAGCCGGGTGAGGAGATCGGCGAGCAGGCCGGCGCAGGCGTACAGCACGATGGCGAGCACGATCTGGTCGGTGCGGAGCATCTGGCGCGCGTCCTGGGCGAGGTAGCCGATTCCCTCATCGGCCGAGATGGTCTCGGCGATCACGAGCGTGATCCAGGCGACGCCCAGGGAGTAGCGGATGCCGGCCAGAATGGTGGGCATCGCGCCGGGAACCGCGATCTCCCGCACCAGGGCCCATCGCCCCAGTCCGTATGAGCGGCCGAGCTGGAGCAGTTTGGGGTCCACCCCGCGGATACCGGTGACGGTGTTCAGGTAGATGGGAAAGAACGTGCCCAGCGCCACGAGAAGGATCTTGGGCTCCTCGCCGATGCCGAACCACGCGATCATCAGCGGCACCAGGGCCAGGTGCGGGATGGTGCGGACCATCTGCAGTGAGCGGTCCAGAAGTACGTCCGCAATTTTGGACATGCCCACCAGAAACCCGAGCACGAGGCCGGTGACCGCGCCGAGCCCGAACCCCTGCGCGATGCGACACAGGCTGGCGAGGATGTGCCGCTGGAGTTCGCCGGTGGCCGCGAGATCGGAACCCGCCTGTACCACCACCTCGGGAGCGGGCAGGACGGAGGGCGAGAGGACGCCGATCCGAGCCGTGACCTGCCAGACCACGAGAGCCAGCAGCGGTACGGCCCAGGGGCCGACCGCACGGCCGACGGCAGGTAGTCGGCTGACGATCCGGCGCAGGACAGGGGATCGGGACGAGGGTGGCACCGGCCCGCGCCCCGCTTCGGATCCGGTGCTCTCCACCGGATCCGAAGGGAGCGGACCCCCTTCTTTTGTGAGCAGTTGCCGCTCGGGCATGGGTCTCCCTTTCAGGAGTGATCGCCTCGGTCCTCACCCGCACCGGAAGTCGACACAGGAGCCGAAAGAGCGTGAGGCCGTGGGAGGGTTCCCGCGCGCAGCGGGTGGCGTGAAGGACACATTGCCCGGGTCTGAGCCAAAGGCGACGTGCTGGGGGAAACGCTCACGTGTGAGAGCCGAGCCGGCCAGACGCGAGGCTACGAAGTGATCAAGGTCAGCGACAGCGTGCGCTGGCACTACGCATGAGGTCGATGTGCCGACGGCACGTCAACTCGCTCCGCCACGGGAAGGCGATCACGACGGCCACGCGGGCAGGACCCCGCCGTGACTGGGCATCGCGATGCATCTGGAACTCCCCTGGGCATGGAGGACGGCCGTCTACCGTGCGCTCCGAGCCTTACGGAGCACTTGCGGGAATCATAACGGCCGCTGCATTTACGTGCAAACATCTGTATACACTTGTATCGAGGGGTGGACTAGATGACAGGGAAGAGGACGTGACCGCTTCACAGGACGATGGACACACCATGAGCCACTACGCCCGCATCCGGCAGAGCATCGTCAACGGGCAGTCGGGGCCGGGGACCGTACTGATCCCATCGGCTCTGAGTGCCGAGTACAACGTGTCGCGCACCCCGGTGCGGGAGGCCCTGATCAGGCTTGAGCAGGACGGGCTGGTCCAGCAGGCGACTCGCGGCTACGTGGTCCGCACCCGTACCCCGGAGGAGATCCTGCAGATCTGCGAGGCACGCATCGCCCTTGAGTCGACGATCGCCCAAGCCGCCGCCATGCGACGGACGGAACTCGACCTCGCCCGGCTCGTCCACGTCCACGAAAGCACGGCGGACACCACCGATCCCGCCGAACTGCGGGACCTCAACAGCGAGTGGCACGTGGCGCTGCGCGAGGCCGGGCACAACCCCACCATCGCCGAACTGATGGACCGTCTGGACGCCCAGTTGAAGACGTACGACGCACACACCTCTTCAGCCACCGATCTGCCCGACAACCTCGAGCAGATCCTCACGGAGCACGCCGGGATCCTGGAGGCGGTACGACACCGCGACGCGTCCGCCGCGCGCGACCTCATGATCGCGCACCAGAGCCGCACCCGTGACCTGCGCCTCGGCGCGCTGGCCCGGTCGGCGCGGGGCACGTCGTAGTGTCGGCCTTCTGTAATCCGCTCTAGTCGGGTAGCCGGGTCACGGCAACATGACCCGGCTACCCGACTTAGTCGAAGTTCACGAGCACTTCTCCCAGGTTGTCGGCGATGGCGGTGTGCGGTGCGGCCTCGAGCTGCTCCCTCTCGTGTGCTCCGCCGAGGACTCCGATGACGTGTCCGGCTCCGGAGCGCGTGCCGGCGAGCAGGTCGTTGGCTGTGTCGCCGGCGACGAGCACGCGCTGCACCGCGTCGATCCCGAGGCCGATGACCGCGGTGAGGATCAGGTCGGGGTAGGGGCGGCCACGGAGTGTTCCGGACTGGGCAACGGTGAGGTCGACAAGGTCGCGCCAACCGAGCGTGTCGAGGAGCGCGTCCTGGACCGCGGCGTCGAAGCCGGTCATCAGACAGGTCTTGACTCCGCGTTCTCGCAAGGCGACGAGGACTTCCTCGGCGCCGTCTCTGGCGGGCAGCTCACCGGCCAGCACGGCCTTGAGCATGAGGTCCACGAAGTTCTGGTGGGCTTGGGCAGCCTTGTGCGGATCGGGGGCCAACCGGTTGAACATGTCTGTCTTCGCCATACCGCGCAAGGGCCGGAGCGTTTCCGGGGTGATCGCGTCGAGACCTGCGAGCGACAGGGCTTTGTCCACCGCCCGTTCGACGATGCCGTTGTCGGCGATGGTGGTGCCGGCCATGTCAAGGACGGCCAGGTCGATCACTGGGGAGTGGTCGTGGTGGGGCACTGGGGTGTGTTCCTTTTACAGGGAGTGTTCGATCGTGGTGTCGGCCATCACGTCGAGTGCTTTGGTCGATGCTTGGGGACGGCGGACCGCGATGCCGACGAAGAGTGCGTCGACGATCCCCAGGTGGGCGAGGCGGCTGGCCATCGCTTCGAGGCGGAAGCCGTATTCGGGTCCTCCCGCGATCAGCGCGGCGTCCACGACGCGGGTCAGGGGGGAGTTGGTGAAGCTGGTGATGGCGACGGTGAAGGCGCCTGCCGCCCGCGCCGCCTCCGCGGCCCGCAGCGACTCACGGCTTGCACCGGTGTGGCTGACGACAAGGCATACACAGGACTCGTCGAGGTGCCGTGCGGCCAGGTGCTGGGCCATGACGTCGGTGGGAAACATCGCGACGAGGCCGAGTGCGGAGAGCCGGTAGGCGGCGTCGTGGGCCGGCGCCGCGGAGGTGCCGTTGCCGACGACGAGGACGCGGCCGGCCGCGGCGATGCGGTCGATGGTGAGTGACAGCGACTGAGGGTCGACGGTCTGTGCAGCGTCGACCAGGGCCCTGCCGCTGCGGCGCAGGACGCGGTCGAGGATGTCGCCGGCCGGTGTCCGGCCGTCGATTCCCTCTTCGTGGGCGAGTTCCTGCTCCTGCTCTTCCTGCTGGGCGAGGTCGCGTGTGATGGCGAGCTTGACGTCCTGGTAGCCCCGGTACCCGATGCGCTGGCAGGCACGGACCGCCGAGGACTGTGCGACGCCGGCCCGCTGGGCGAGCTCGGTCACCGAGCCGCGCACTACCGCTTCGGGGTCGCTGAGGATCAGCTCGATGAACCGCTTGTCCGTCGCGCCCAGGCCGGGCAGCGCGGCTTGGGCACGCGTGACGAATTCGCCGCTCACCAGGGACGACTTGGCCGCAACCACGGAACCTCACTTCGCTCGCCATGCACGGATCGACTGTTGATGCGAGCAGGACGCTAGCACAGGATGGATTATCCATCCTGACTTCCAAGCTGTATCTGGATAGTTCATCCTTCGGTAACCCAAGCTTGGTTCGCGCGCCACCCCCGACTCCGAGCCTGGCACCACCGACGCAGGTCGGCAGGTATTCGAACGCCCCTGCGCCGAGCGGCCGCACGGGACGGCGACACCGACCCGAAGTGACCCCAGGAGCATGGAGGGTCACTACAGATTCCAGGTGGCCTGTCGGGCCCATCTACATCGGCACGGCACCAAGACCCCGCACCAGGGTCTTGCGTCCGCCGCCTCCGGGCGGCCGATCAACTCCGGAAACGAGGAACAACCCCCGTGATCACCATGTCGCCGACCGCCACGTTGCGCCAGCGCGCCGCGAGACTGCGCAGTGAAGGCGTCCAGGTCTTCGACTTCTCGGCAGGCGAACTCGACCTGCCGACCCCCGCCCACATCGTCACCGCGGCCATCGACGCCGCGCGCAAGCCGGAGAACCATCACTACGGGCCGACCGGCGGCGAGGCCCGCCTGCGTCAGGCGATCGCCGACCGGCTCATCCCAAGGGCCACGACCCCCCTCGACGACTCGAACGTGCTGGTCACCCATGGTGCGAAACAGGCGTTGTTCAACACGTTCATGGCGCTGATCGAGCCCGGGGACGAGGTCCTGATACCAGCGCCGTACTGGGTGACCTTCCCGTCCTCGGTCCGGCTGGCGGGTGGCAGTCCAGTGATCGTCCAACCGTCCGCCGGCGAGCTGAAGATCACCCCGGACAACCTGGAGGCGGCTCGGACCCCGTCCACCCGGGCGATGGTGCTGTGCTCGCCGAACAACCCGACGGGACTGGTCTACGACGCGTCGGAGCTGCGCGCACTCCTGACGTGGGCGGCGAAGCACGGCGTCTGGATCGTCTCGGACGAGACCTACATCGACCTCGGCTTCCGGCCCGTCCCCGCACCGGGCCAGGTCGAGCCCGGAGTGAGCGACCGACTCATCACTGTCGGCAGTGTGTCCAAGTCCTACGCCATGACGGGCTGGCGGGTGGGCTGGATGTCGGGCCCGAAGCAGGTCATCGACGCGGCTGCCGCCGTCCAGTCCCACACCACCTCGAACGTCAGCCGCATCGCGCAGGCGGCCGCTCTGGCCGCCCTGACCGGCCCCGATGTGACGGCCGGATTCCGGGCGATCCTCGGCGACCGGCTGAAGGCGTGCCAGGCCGTGCTGGAACCTCTCGGGCTGTTTCGGACGCCTCCCGACGGCGCGTTCTACGTCTTCCCCGACATCCGCGGGTTCGCCCCCGACGACGTCACCGTGGCGGACCGCCTCCTGGACTCCGGCGTCATCACGGTGCCCGGTGCCTCTTTCGGTGCTCCCGGGCATCTGCGGCTGAGTTTCGCCATCGCGGAGGAACACCTGCGCAGTGGACTGTCGACCATGGCCGAGCTCCTCGACGGCTGGGCCGCTTGATGTCCTCGTCCGACCGGCAGGCGATGCGCACCGTGTTCCACCGCTTGCTCCGCCTGTCCGGGCTCCCCGAACTCACCGCTGAAACCGCTGAATCGGAGACGTCATCATGACCGCTGCCACTGACGGCAAAGCGGCGCTCGCACCACCAGGCAGCGGTGCCGGGCAGTCCAGACCCCCCAAGATCGTCCCCGTCCGGCACCCCGGCCGATGGGTGGCCGTGGCCATCGCCCTCGTCCTGGTGGCGCAGTTGGTGCATGCCCTGGTCACCAATCCCGGCCTGGAGTGGGCGACCTTCCGGCAGTACTTCTTCGACCACAGCGTTCTGCACGGCGTATGGCTGACCATCGAGCTCACCTTCTACGCCGCGTTGGCGGGCTTCGTGGGCGGCATGGTGCTGGCCTTCATGCGGCTCTCCCCCAACCCCCTGCTGCGGGTGACCGCCTACGGCTACGTCTGGGTCGTGCGCTCCGTGCCGCTGCTGGTGCAGGTGCTCTTCTGGTTCAACATCTCCTATCTGTACTCGCGACTGAGCATCGGGGTGCCCTTCGGGCCGGAGTTCTTCTCCTTCAGCACCACCAATCTGGTCAGCTCGGTGAGTGCGGCCGTCATCGCGCTCTCGGTCAACGAGGCCGCCTTCGCCTCGGAGATCGTCCGTGCGGGGGTGCTGTCCGTCAGCCACGGTCAACTGGAGGCCGCCGCCGCGCTGGGGATCCCCAGGCGCCGTCAGCTCATGCGCATCGTGCTGCCGCAAGCCATGCGGACCATCGCGCCCAACGCGGCCAACCAGATGATCTCGCTGTTCAAGAACACCTCGATCGTCTCCGTGATGGCGATCATGGAGCTCTTCTACACCGTCCAGGTCATCTATGGGCGCACTTCCCGCATCGTGCCCATGCTGCTCGTCGCGACCGCCTGGTACGTCCTGCTGACCACCCTCCTCTCGATCTTCCAGTACTACGTCGAGCGGCGCTTCGCCAAGGGCACGACGCGAGCGCTGCCGCCGACCCCTGTCGAGCGGGCGCGCCTCGCCATCCGCAACCTCCGCGCGGCTGCCGCGGATGAAGGGACCCCGCGGTGACCACGACATCGCCTTCCGCCGGCCGCCGTCTCCACAAGGCCGCGGCCGATCCCGCCCGGGTGGTCGTCGACATACGCGGCGTCCATAAGAACTACGGCCTGGTCGAGGTGCTCAAGGGCGTCGATCTCCAGGTCCGCGTCGGCGAGGTGACCGTTGTGCTGGGCCCATCCGGATCCGGCAAGTCCACCCTGCTGCGCTGCATCAACCACCTGGAGAAGGTCAAGCGCGGCACCGTCACCATCGACGGCGAACTGATCGGCTACCGGCGGGCCGGCGCCAGGCTGCACGAGCTGCGCGAGCGCGAGGTGCTGCGTCAGCGCACCCACATCGGCTTCGTCTTTCAGAACTTCAATCTCTTCCCGCATCTCACGGTGCTGGACAACCTGGTCGAGGCACCCGTCTCCGCCCTGGGGGTGCCGCGTGCCCGGGCCCAGGAACGCGCCGAGCGGCTGCTGGAGCGCGTCGGCCTGCGCGACAAGGCGACCGCCTACCCCGGGCATCTGTCCGGCGGCCAGCAGCAGCGCATCGCCATCGCTCGCGCGCTCGCCCTGGAACCCAAGGTGCTGCTCTTCGACGAGCCCACCTCCGCCCTCGACCCGGAACTGGTCGGCGAGGTGCTGGACGTGATCAAGGATCTGGCACGTGCCGGCACCACCATGATCGTCGTCACCCATGAGATCGGCTTCGCCCGTGAGGTCGCCGACACCGTGGTCTTCATGGACGACGGCCGGATCGTCGAGCAGGGGACACCGTCCGACGTGCTCGACTCCCCCCGGCACGAGCGCACCCGCGCCTTCCTCTCGAAGGTCCTCTGACCCCACTTCTTCCGAAAGGCAGGACCACCATGTCCGTACTTATCCGCCCCAAGCTCACCGCGTTCACCACCCTGGCCATCGCCGCCGCGCTCACCCTGAGCGCCTGCGGTGGCCCCACCAAGGACGCATCCGGACCGGCGTCCAAGAAGCGCTTCAACACCAGCCCCGACCAGAACCGCTACTCGGCACCCAAGGTCGCCTCCATCGCCGCCGAAGTGCCCGCGGCCGTCCGGTCCCGGGGCACCCTCGAAATCGGCAACTCCAAGGGGAGCACCGCACCGCTCACCTTCTTCGCCACGGACAACAAGACCCTCATCGGCGTGGAAACGGACATGGCGTACGCGATCGCCTCGGTGTTCGGCCTCAAGGTGCACTACAACCCGGTCTCCTTCGAACAGATCTTCGTCGGTCTGGACAGCGGCAAGTACGACGTCGGCGTCTCCAACATCACCGTCACCGAACTGCGCAAGCAGAAGTACGACATGGCCACCTACCGCAAGGACGCGCAGGCATTCGAGGCCAAGAAGGGCACGACATGGCGTGTCACCGGCCCCAAGGACGTGGCGGGCAGGACCATCGCCGTGCCCACCGGGACCAGTGAGGAGAAGGTCCTGCTGGACTGGAGCGCCCAGAACGTCAAGGCGGGCCGCAAGCCCGTCGACGTGAAGTACTACCAGGATGAATCGGCCTGCTACCTGGCCCTCCAGTCCGGCCAGATCGACGCCTATCTCCATCCCAACCCCGAGGCCCAGTACCACGCCGAGACCTCCGGCCAGACCCAGGTCATCGGCGCCATCATCGGCGCCGGGGAGCACCTGCAGGGCCTGATCGCCGCGACCACCAAGAAGGACAACGGCCTCGGCAAGCCGCTCAACGACGCGATCAACTACCTGATCAAGAAGGGCACCTACGGGAAGATCCTGGCGCGCTGGGGTCTCACCAGCGACGGGGTGAGCACCTCGCGGCTCAACCCGCCCGGCCTGCCGATCGAGGGCAAGTGAGCGCCCGAACACGGATCGTCGGACCCGGACGCCGTCCCGGCCCGGGTCAGCCCTCATGGACAGAGCCTCGATCGGAGAACACGGAATGGTGAGCACGCTCCTCGTGGTCATCGACGGACTACGGGCGACCGATGTGCGGAAGATGCCGTTCCTCACGGAACTCGTACACCGCGGCGTGTCCTACCGGCAAGCACGCTCGGTCGCACCGTCGCTGACTCGTCCCGCCGCGGCGTCCCTCGCCAGCGGAGCACCCCCCGGCGTCACCGGAATTCAGGGCAACCGCCTCTGGGCCGACGGACACCTCATCGACACCGGCCGCCCCGACCATCTGGAGCTGCTCCGCTCCCTGCGGGGTGATCGGCTGCTCCCCGTGCCGACTCTGGGTGAACACCTCGCCGACCACGGGCGCAAGCTCGTCGCCGTCGGAACGGGTTCGAACGGCTGCACACTGCTGCTCAATCCGGGAGCGGTCGACGGGCACGGGGCCGCGATAGGCGCGCGTCCGTTCGGTCATGATGCCTTCTACGCGCAGCCCGAGAGTGTCCGGCGTCGTCTCGCGGACAGTCTCCCCCGGGCCGCGGACGGCCCGTTCCCCGAATTGGACTGGGCAACCGACCTGATCGTCGACTACGTCATTCCGGAGCTGGCGCCGGATGTCCTCGTCCTGTGGTCGGGCGAGCTGGACGACGTGCAACACGACAACGGCGTCGATGGCCCGGCCGGGGACGCTGCTCTCTCCGAGATCGACCGCCGACTACGTCGGCTGATCGACCGGGTCCGTGAGCAGGCACCGCACACCGATGTCATCGTGACGGCCGACCACGGCTTCTCGAACGCGACGCACACGGTCGACGTGGCCGACATCGAGTCACTGATTCCGCCGTCGCTCGCCGATGCCGTGCGACTTGTCGACAACAACGGTGGGTTGTTGGTGTACGCGCGGCGGCGCCTCCGAACCACGCAGATCAATGCGATCCTCGACGCCATCGTGTCGGCGGGATGGTCCGGGCCGGTCTTCGCCGAGGGCGACGTCCCGGGGGTCCTTCCGCCGGCCGGCCTGTGGTCCACCCGAACAGCCGCCGACGGCCTGCTCGCGTATGTGTCGCTCACCTACCACGACCGACTCGGCAATCCGCGCATCGGTCACAGCGTCCGAGACAGCACGCGGCTCGCGGGTGGCCACGGCTCCACCTCAGCCGCCGACATGCGCATACCACTCGTACTGAACGGGCCGAGCTTCCGGACTGCCCATGAATCCTCATTCCCGGCCGATCACCTCGACATTCCCACCACGATCTGCCGGCTCATGGGGCTACCGGTCCCGCCGACCATGTCCGGACGGGTGCTGAGCGAAGCCGGCCTTCTTGGTCCGGGAAACGCACCAGCGCTTCCGGAGGACCGACGGGTCGTCGCGGAGCGCGGCGCCGCAGATGTCACCACGGCCCACTTTCAGCATCTCGCCGGCCGGCAGTACTTCCTCTCGGCCGACAGGCACCGAAGCTGAGCCGGACTCCGGCGGGCGAGGCCGCCGCGTGGTGGTGGAACGCGCGGCGGATCGCCGGGAGACGGCGGGGATCACGGCTGGGGTGGACGCGGCTGGTGAGCAGGACGTAGTAGCGGCCTCCCGCCCCCGCCCCGTCCACTGCCGGCTCCACCCACAGGCTGGTCCCCGTGAAGCCCGTGTGGCCGTACGAGGACGGGCCCATCGCCGTACCGACCGGCGACCCCACCGCGTCAAGCCCCTGCCGGCCGAGGCAGCGGCGCAGCGGGAGGCCCTCCGTATGGCAGGCGGTCATCCGGGCGAAGCCGGGCGCGCTCAGCAGGCCCTCGCCGCCCGCCGCGAGGACCCGGCCCAGCCGGTCCATGTCGGTCAGCGGTGCGAACAGACCGGCGTGGCCGCAGACTCCGGCGGGCACCACCGCGTTCTCGTCGTGCACCTGGCCGGTCACCAGGCGACCGCGCCAGGTGCACAGCTCCGTGGAGACCGCGCGTTCACGGGCCGCCGGGCCGGGTGCGAAGACCGTCTCGCGCATGCCGAGCGGCTCGCACACCTGCTTGGCCACCAGCTCGTCCAGGCCGGTTGCGGTGGCCTGGCCGAGGATCAGGCCGAGGAGGACGAAGCCCGCCGAGGAGTACTCCACCACCGTGCCCTGCGCCCCGCGCAGCGGTAGCCGACGGAGGGCGGTCAGCAGCCCGTCCCGGTCGGAGTGCGCACGCCAGAGCGGGGTACCGCCGGGCAGGCCGGAGGTATGGGTGAGCACGCGGCGGTACTCCGGCAGATACGCGCCGACCGTGTCGTCCAGTCGGAGCGCTCACGTTTCCACCAGCCGCAGTGCGGCCAGGCCCGCGATCGGTTTCGTCACCGAGGCCAGATCCCACAAGCTCGGTGCCGTTCAGCTCCGGCCCGTCCCAACGACGTGTGCCCAGGTGCCCGTGGGTCTCCCGCCCGGCCGCGGTGCCGACCGAACAGGCGGCCGCGGAGTAGATCCCGGCCTGGCGGCCAGCCGCCAGGAGTGCCGTGAGGCGTGTCGGCCGGTCCGCCGGGGCGGGCAGGCCGTTCCCGTCCGTTCCGCCCCCTGTGGGCCCGGCCGCCCGCGGCCCCGCTCACTCCTGCCCCCGCACGATCCCCAGGGCCCCCACCCCGCCGCGCAACGCCGCCGACACCGTACCGGCGGCGGCCACCCGGACCGCGGTCAGCTCACGTCCCTCGAAGCACTCCCGGGCGGCTTGCCGCACCGCCGCGTCCACTCCGGCCGCCTCCGGCGCCGCCGGGTCGAAGCCGGCCGTGGTGCGCCGCAGCAGTTTTCCGGAGTGGTCGACCAGCGCCGCACGCACCTGTCCGGGCAGCACCTCCACCGCGCTCAGCAGCGGGCGCGACCGGGGGATCGGGCATCAGGCGGAGCCGGGGCGTCCGCCGTCGGGGCGAGTGCGGCCATGCACAGACTCTGCCACGCCATCAACCCAGGAGGTAGTACCACATTGCCGCAGCCGACCGAACTCACCTGGTGCGAGGCCCGGGCCGCGGGCGCGGATGCCATCGCCCTGCTGCCCATCGGCCCGCGGTAACAGCACGCCGCCCACCTGCCGATGGGCACCGACACGCTGCTGGTCACGGCGGTGGTGGACCGGGCGGCCGAGCTGCTGGCGGACGCCGGGCCACCGGTCGTACGGCTCCCCGCCCTGCCGTACGGGCACAGCCCACACCACCTCTTCGCGGCCGCGGTGTCACTGTCGGCGGGCCCCGGGCGGCGGTCCTCGCCGACATTCTGCGGTCCCTCACCGAGAGCGGCTTCCACCGCGTCGTGATCGTCAACGGCCACGGTGGCAATGACGAGATCATGCGCCTGGCGGTCAAGGAACACGCGCTGCGTGCCGAAGGCGCGTTCGCGGCCTGCTCCTGCTGGAGCCTCGGCGAGGCGCCGGAGGACCCCGGGCACGCCGGCCGCTACGAGACCTCACTCATGCTCGCCGCCCACCCGGACCTGGTCCGTACACCCATCGAGCCACACCGTCTCGCCGGTGCCCCGCCGCTCTTCAACCCCCCGCCGTACCCCGGCCTCACCGCCGAGCGGCACGGCGAGTGGGCACGGGTGGGCGGGATGACCGACGACCCGTCCACGGCTCGCCCCGACCCGGGCGAGCTGTCCACCCGCGCCACCGAACTGGGTCGGGCGATCCGGGCATTCGCCGAAGCAACGCCCGACCCCATCGGCACCAGCCCGTTCGCCCTGGAGTCCTTCCACCGCAAGCAGCACATGGTGCCGTTCTTCCACGGCTACCTCGGCTACGCCGCCATCGCCGCCCTGGACGTCGCCTGCTGGGACACCATGGGCAAGTCCACCGGCCACTCGCTCACCGACCTGCTAGGCGGGGCGGTACGCGGCACCATCCCGCTCACCGCACTCGTCACCCGCGCCGACGGCGCCACCCCGGAGGCCCTCGCCGAACACGCCACCCGGGTGGTGGCCGAGGGCGGCTTCCGGGCGGTCAAGCTCAAGGGCACCGGCGATGTGGACGGCGACGTCGCCAACCTCCGCGCGCTGCGTGCCGCGCTGCCGGAGACCGAGCTGCGCGTCGACCCCAACACCGCCTGGTCGAGGAGCTGGACCTGGAGTATCTGGAGGACCCGTGCCCCGGCATCGAGGGCATGAGCCAGGTGCGGACCAAGGTGCGCATCCCGCTGTGCACGAACATGTGTGCCGTCCGCTTCGAGGACTTCGCCCCGGCGGTACGGCTCGGCGCGGTGGACGTCGTCCACGGCGATGTCCACACGTGGGGCGGCATCGCACCGACCAAGGCCCTCACCGCCCCCTGCGAGACCTTCGGCCTCGGCATGAACCTGCACAGCGGCGGCGAACTCGGCATCGCCACCGCCGCCCATCTCGCCGTGGTCGCCAGCACTCCGTTGCTCAGCCGCGCCATCGACAGCATGTACTACCTGCACGCCGCTGACATCGCCGACCCGATCCCGCTCATCGACGGCCGCCGCGCCGTCCCGCAGGGCCCCGGGCCTGGGCGTGCGCGTCGACGAGGAGAACCTGCGGCACTACTCGGCGGTGAACGAACGGGAGGGCGATCTGACGGGATGACGTCTCCGCCGGGCCGAACGCGAGGCGCGGGATCGGGCAGGTCGCGAGCGGGGCGAAGCTACTCCTTGACCGCCCCCGAGTTCGCCCCCTGCACGAAGTAGCGCTGGAAGCAGAAGAACAGCGCCGCGACCGGCACGGTCGCCAGCAGGGCCGCCGCCAGCTTCAGCGGGTACTGCGTACCGCCGCCCAGCCCGCCCGAGACAAACCGCGCGAGCCCGGTCGTCAACGTCTCGTACTGGCCGGACTGCGTGGCCACCAGGAAGTGGGTGAACTCGTTCCACGAGCCCTGGAACGACAGGATCGTCAGGGTGATCAGCGCGGGCCGGGCCATCGGCAGCACCACCGACCAGAAGGTCCGGATCACCCCGGCGCCGTCCACCCGCGCGGCCTCCTCGACCTCCCGGGGGATGGACTCGAAGAACTGCTTCATGATGAAGATCCCGGCCGCGTCCACCATCAGCGGAAGGATCATGCCGGTGTAGGTGTCGAACAGCCCGAACGTGTTCAGCACCAGGAACTTCGGGATCAGCAGCGCCACCCCGGGCACCGCCATCACCCCGACGACGAAGCCGAACAGCAGCGAGCGGCCCCGGAAACGCAGCCGCGCCAGCGCGTACCCCGCCATCGAGTCGAACAGCACCCGCCCGGCGGTGACCAGGACCGCGATGAGGGTCGAGTTGCCCAGCCAGCGCAGGAACGGCACCCCGTCCCCGGCCTGGCTCAGCCCGAACAGACGCTGGTAGGCGGCGGTCGTCGGGGTGGTGGGCACCAGTCCGAGCGGATGCGCCGCCGCATCCGGGTCCGTCTTGAACCCGGTCACCAACTGGAGCGCGAACGGCAGCAGGTACAGCAGTGCGGCCCCCACCACCAGCGCGTATCCCAGCACCCGCAGCGGCAGCGGGAACCGGCCGAGCACCGGGCGCCCCCGCGCCGGGGCGGCGGCCCTGGCCTTGGGGGCAGCCGTGGCCGTGGCGTTCATCGATTCCTCCCGGGGCGGGGACCGCGCTCCCGCAGCGCCCAGCGCTGCAGGGCGGTGATGAGCAGGATCAGCGCGAGCAGGATGAAGGCGATGGCCGCGCCCTGCCCGAAGTCGGCGCCGTCGAAGGCCGTCGAGTACGACAGGAAGGCCGGCGTCAGCGTCGTGTTGCCCGGGGCGCCCTGGCCCATCACATACACCTGGTCGAAGACCTGCCAGGTGGCGATCGTCCCCAGGGTGAGGACGAGGAAGAGCACCGGCCGCAGTGCGGGCAGCGTGACGTGGCGCAGCATCTGGCGGCGGTTCACGCCCTCGATGGCGGCCGCCTCCTCCAGCTCGCGCGGGATGTCCTGGAGGGCCGCGAGGAAGATCAGCATGAAGGTGCCGGAGGTCGTCCACACGGCCAGCAGAATGATCGTGCACATCGCGACGGACGGACCGGACAGCCACTCGTACCAGGAAAGGCCCATGAAGGAGTGGTCGGCCAGCACACCCGGGGGGTGGTCGGGGTCGACGATCCCCAGGCCGCCGAGCAGCGTCGAGAGCACCCCGCGCGAGTCGGCGAACCAGTTCGGGCCCTTCACCCCGATCCAGGACAGCAGCGTGTTGACGGCACCGCTGCCCTGGAAGAGGAAGAGGAAGACGGTGGAGACCGCGATCGAGCTGGTGACCGACGGGAAGAAGAACGTGGTGCGCAGGGCGCCCCGGGCGCGCAGCAGCCGCTGGTTGACGATCAGCGCGAGCACCAGCGCGAGCCCGGTCTGCAGCGGCACGGTCAGCGCCACGTAGTAGACGTTGTTGCGCAGCGAGGTCGCGAAGAGGGTGCGGTCGAGGCCGTCCTCGGTGAGCAGCGCCCGGTAGTTGTCCAGGCCCACGAACTTCGCCTGCCCGGTGAACGGGTTGGACTGCCCGTCCCAGTCCAGCAGGCTGACCCACAGGGCCATCAGGATCGGCAGCACCAGGAACAGGCCGAGGATCAGCACCATGGGGCTGACGAACAGCCAGCCCCAGGCGCCTTCGCCGCGGCGGCGCCCCGCGGGCGGGGTGTTCGGGGTGCGGGGCGCCGCCTTGGGGCCGGACCCGCCGGGCGCGTCAGGTGCGCCCGGCGAGCCGGCCGTACGGGGGTCCCCGCCGACGGCCCCGGGGGCCGGGCGGGGACCGGACGACGCGCCACGGGGGAGGTGGCGCGCCGTGCGGTGGGTGGTGCGGAAGGGCATGACGGCTCAGTCGCCCTTCGCCATGGTCTGTTCGCCGTTGCGCTGCAGGTCGGCGAGGATCTTCTTCGGGTCCGTGGTGCGCAGCGACTGGAGTTCGGTGTTGAACTGGCTGAGCACCTTGTCGAACCCGGCGACGGTCACCGGGCCCTGCGCGTAGGTGTTGGCGTCGACCCAGGCCTTGGCGTCCGGCTCCTGCTTCGCGTACTCGGCGAGGGCGCTGGTGCGCGAGGGCATCACCCCGAATCCCTCGGCGAACTTCATCTGCCGCTCACCGGAGCTGAGGTACTTCACCAGGTCCACGGCCGCCGACCGGTGGGCGCTCTCGGCGGCCACGCCCCAGCAGTTGCTGAAGGCCAGCGTGGCCTTTCCGGCCGGTCCCGCGGGCAGCGGGACCACCTTGTACGGCACATCCGGGTAGTCGAGCTTCATGCCGCCGGTCAGCCAGTTGCCCTCGATGGTCATGGCGGCCTTGCCCTTGCCGAGGGCCTCGCCGCCCCAACTGGTGTCGAGCTGCTTTGCGTACTTCAGCGAGCCGGACCGCAGCAGCGACCTCACAAAGCCGAGCCCCTCGGCGTTCTTCGCGCTGTCGGCGGTCATCTTCGTCTGCTTCGCGTCGGTGATCCATCCGCCCGCCTGCTTCATGAAGACGCCGAGTCGCTGGTACTCGTCGCTGGTGACCAGGCCGGTGACCCCGTCGCCGGTGAGTTTCCCGGCGACCTTCCTCAGCTCGTCCCAGGAGGTGGGGTAGTCCTTCTCGGTCAGCCCCGCCTTCTTCCACAGGTCGGTGTTGATGGCGAGGGCGAGGGTGGAGGTGTCCTTGGGCAGGCACACCAGCTTCCCGTCGTAGGTGAAGGCGGTGCGCAACGGCTCGGCGAAGTCGTCCGTGTCCTTGATCTTGTCGCCGTACGGGTAGAGGGAACCGCCCTTGGCGTAGTTCGCGAACTGGTCGGAGTTGACGTAGAAGACGTCCGGCGGCCGGTGCCCCGCGAAGGACTGGGCCAACTGCTGGTTCATGTCCTTGGCGGCCTCGACGGTCACCTTGTTGCCGGACCGCTTCTCGTACGCGGCCGCGGCCTCCTTGACCGCCTTGGTCTCGGCGTCGCCCGAGGTGGCTATCAGGACCTTCAGATGCTGTTTGGCGCCGGTGTCCTGCTGCGTTTCCTTGTCGCCGCCGAAGCTCGACGAGCAGCCGGTGGCGGCCAGGAGCGCCGCGCAGGTGACGAGGGCGGCGGTGGCCGTGCGGGGGGCCATGATTCCTCCGTGGATTCGGGATGGTACGTGCGGCTCGAGGGGGGTGGAGGAGAGGTGATGTCCGGGGCGCGGCGCCTCACGGCGCCGGCGACAGGGAGCGACGGTGCGTCAGGGCGCCGGCGTGTCGGAACCGGGCGCCGGGGCGCTGTCGCGGATGACGAGGGACGGCTCCAGCAGGACGCGCTCCGGTGGCGCGGCCGGGTCGGCCATCCGGGCCAGCAGCAGCCGTACGCACTCCCTGCCGACCGCCTCCAGCGGCTGGGCGACCGTGGACAGGGAGGGCGAGAGGATCCCGGCGATCGGCGAGTCGTCGAAGCCGACCACGGCGACGTCCCGGCCCGGGACGGCGTTCCGCTCGCGCAGCGCGTGATAGCAGCCGAGCGCCAGCATGTCGCTGGCCGCGACCACGGCCGTGGCACCCGCGTCCAGTAAGGGCTTCACGGCGATCCGGGCCGCCTCGACGTCCCCGGCGCTCTCCGCGCGCCGTCCGCGCGTCGGGAGCCCGTGCCGGCGCATGGCCCGCTGCCAGCCCTCGGCACGGTCGTCACCGACGCCGGAGCCGCGCGGCCAGCCCAGGAAGGCGATCCTGCGGTGCCCGAGGGCGACCAGGTGATCCACGGCGGCGTCCGTGCCCGAGGCGCCGTCGACATCGGCCCAATCACCGATCTGCCGCCCCGACCACATCCGGCCGAAACCGACGAACGGTACGCCCCGCTTGGCCAGCCACGCCTGGCGCGGGTCCTGGCGGGCGGTGTTGCTGAGCACGAAGCCGTCGACGTCGTGTCGGCCGAGCAGCTCCTCGTACCCTTCCAGGCTCGGGCCGCCGGGCGGGCAGGCGAAGAGCAGCATCCGGTAGCCGGCCTCGTCGGCGGCCTGCGACAGGGCGTGCAGAAAACGGTCCATGACCGGGGCCGTGCCGCCGCCCGGAGCGGGCTGGATGCCGTAGCCGATCAGCTTGCTGGAGCGGGTGCGCAGGGTCTGCGCGGCACGGCTCGGGCGGTAGCCCATGTCGTCGATCGCCCCGCGGACCCGCTCCAGGGTCTCGGGGCGCAGCAGCTCCGGCGAGTTGATCGCGTTGGACACGGTCTGCGGGGAGACACCGGCCCGGCGGGCGACCATGGCGAGGGTCACCGGGCTGCCCTTGGGCGAGGGACTGCTGGTGGAGCGGGGCATACGGGTCTCCGGCGTACGAGGGTCTGAAGCTGGTCCTACGAAATTGATTTGAGCGTTCCAAAAGCATTGTCAGCGCTCTGAAGAGGCCGTTAGTGTCTTTGGATCGATCTAATGCTGAGAGGTTCTACTCCTTTGGACACCACTGTCAAGGCCCAGGACACCAACGAACCGGTCACGGCCTCCACTTCGGTGGCCGCGAACTTGCAGCCGTTCCTGCACGACGCGGTCGTCACGCTGTACGCGCCGAGCTTTGTGATCTCGCGCGCGGACGGACAGCTCCACGGGGGTGCGGATGGCTTCTACCACGGCGACGGCAGGGCGCTGTCCCACCTGACCGTCGCGGTGGAGTCGATCGACCTGGCCCCGGTCGGCGGCGGGCTCAGGGGGGCCGACCGGGCGGACTTCCGGGCGATCCTGCGCGGGCTCGGCGAGGTGACGCCCGACCCGGCGGTCGCCCTGGACCGCCGCCGCACCGTCGCCTCCGGGCGGTTGGAGGAGAGCTTCGAGGTCACCAACGCGGGCACCCGGCGGGTCGGTTTCCGGCTCACGGTCACGGCCGGCACGGACCTCGCCCTGATGGAGCGGGTGAAGTCGGGCCACGTCCTGGACCCGGTGCCGGCACGGGCCGAAGGCGCGGAAGGCGCCGAGGGCGGCGGTCTGGTGTGGTCCCGCGACGGGTTCACCGTACGCCTGGTCAGCGAGCCCGCGCCGGACGCCCTGGAGGCGCCGGAGGGCCGGCTGTCGTACGACGTGGAACTGGACCCCGGCGCTTCATGGACGGCGACGCTGCGCTGCACGGCGGCGTACGCGGACGGCGACCAGTTCCCGGCCGCCCCGGCGGACGCCGTGCCGTGGCGCGGCCCGGCCCTGCGCAGCGCGGACCGGCGCTTCGACCAGTGGCTGGACCAGTCGGTGGCCGACGCGGACCGGCTGCGCCTGATGGACCCCCGGTCCCCGGAGGGGCGCGCGGACGACGCGAGCAGGCCGGATCAGTTCCTGGCCGCCGGGGCTCCGTGGTTTCTGACCCTCTTCGGCCGTGACTCGTTGTGGGCCGCCCGCATGCTGCTCCCGCTCGGCACCGAGCTCGCGGCCGGTACGCTGCGCACGCTCGCCCGCCGCCAGGGGGCGGTGGCCGACCCCGCCACGGAGGAGCAGCCGGGGAAGATCCTGCACGAAGTGCGGCGCGGCACCCAGAACTTCACCGACACCTTCGCCGTGCCGCCGGTGTACTACGGCACGGTCGACGCGACCCCCCTGTGGATCACCCTGCTCCATGACGCCTGGCGCTGGGGTCTGGCCCCCGAGCAGGTGGAAGAGCTACTGCCGCACACCGAGTCGGCGCTCGCGTGGATACGCGACCAGGCGGCCGCGGCCGACGACGGCTTCCTCAGGTACGTCGACCGGACCGGACGGGGCCTGGCCAACCAGGGCTGGAAGGACTCCGGTGACGCCATCCGCCATCGCGACGGCCGGCTCGCCGACCCGCCGATCGCGCTGTGCGAGGTGCAGGCGTACGCGTACGAGGCGGCGCGGGGCGGAGCGGCGCTGCTGCGCGCTTTCGGGCGGCCGGGCGCGGACGCGTGGGAGGAATGGGCGGAGGCGCTCGCCACCCGCTTCCGGAAGCGCTTCTGGGTGGCGGACGCCCAGGGCCCGTACCCGGCGGTCGCGCTGGACCGTGACGGCCGGCCGGTGGACTCGGTCACCTCGGGCTTCGGGCACCTCCTCGGGACGGGCCTGCTGAACCAGGAGGAGAGCGCGGCGCTGGCGGCCCGGCTGACCGGCCCCGAACTCGACTCGGGCCACGGTCTGCGCACCCTGAGCAGCGACTCGGTGGGCTTCAACCCGTACGGCTACCACATCGGTTCCATCTGGCCGCACGACACCGCGATCGCGGTGCACGGCCTGGTCAGGGCCGGCTTCCCGGACGCGGCGGCGCCGCTGGCGGCGGGCCTGCTGACGGCGTCGGCGGGGTTCGCCGGACGCCTGCCCGAGCTGTTCGCCGGCCACGGCGCCGCGGCGGGCCCACACCCCGCCCCCTACCCCGCGTCCTGCCGCCCCCAGGCGTGGGCGGCCGCCTCCTCGGTCCAGGTGCTGCGCTCGGCACTCGGCCTGGAGGCGGACGTCCCGGGCGGCACGGTCACGGTGGCCCCCGCCTTCGCCGGTGCGTACGCACCGCTGACGGTGACGGGGCTCCAGGTGGGCGGTGCCCGGCTGGACATCACACTGGCGGCGGACGGAACGGTGCACGTGACGGCGCCGGAGGGGCTGACGGTGGTCTCGGCCTGACGCGGCGCTCCCGATGCCTCGGCGACGACCCCGTGCGGCGGCGAAACACCGAAGCGGGTCGCCCGGGCAACGTGACGAAACACGACAACGCCGCTGCCGCCGGAGGGGCTTCGGCAGCAGCTCTACGAGCTGTGCGTGAACCCGAGGCTTCAGTCCTTGTAGTCGGGGGCGATGCGCTCGACCATCCGGAGCAGTGCCGCCCAGGCGAGGTCGTACGCCTTGTCGTCCTGGAGGTCGGAGCTGTCGTCCTCGCCGGCCAGTTGGCGTGCGGTGAGTTCGCAGATGTCGGGGTGGGGGGTGATGAGCTCGGAGCCGGCGGCCGTGGCCGCGGTCTGTATCTCGCATGCCTTGTCGAGGTAGTACATGCGCAGGAAGGCTTGGGCGGGGGTTTCGCCGACGGTGAGCAGGCCGTGGTTGCGCAGGATCATCGCGGGGTGGTCGGCGAGGTCGGTGATGAGGCGGCGCTGTTCGGCGAGGTTGAGGGCGACGCCCTCGTAGTCGTGGTAGCCGACCCTGCCGTAGAACTCCATGGAGATCTGGTTGAGCGGGAGCAGACCGTCCTCCTGCGCGGCGACCGCACAGCCGGCCTTGGTGTGGGTGTGCAAGACGCAGTGGGCGTCGGGGCGGGCGGCGTGGATGGCGCTGTGGATGACGAAACCGGCCGGGTTGACGGGGTGCGGGGTGTCCTCGACGGGCCGGCCGGAGAGGTCGACCTTGACCAGGTTCGACGCGGTGATCTCCTCGAAGAGCAGGCCGTACGGGTTGATCAGGAAGTGGTGCTCGGGTCCGGGGAGCCGGACGGAGATATGCGTGAAGATCAGGTCGGTCATCCGGAAGTGGGCCACCAGGCGGTAGACGGCGGCGAGTTCGCGGCGCAGGCGGTGTTCCTCGTCGGAGGTGGTCTGGGCGGTGTGATCGGTGCGGAGTGTCACTTCGGTCATGAGTGCTCCTTCTGTCGTGGACCTGATGGCCAGCGGGGCCCCGGGCCGGTTTGCCCGGGGTCTGTGTCGGTGAGTGAGCTGCCGACGCCGTCGGTTTGATCAGGCCGCGCTGAATTCGGGGGTGCTGGTGGGCTCGCCTGCCAGGCGGCGGCGCCATGCCGCGACGACGGCTTCTTCGGTCGGCTTGGTCGCGAGGCTGACGGCCACATAGGCGATGAGGCTGGCGAGCAGGCCGTAGTAGACCGGTTCGTTGGCGAGGAGTCCGTCGATCACCATAAAAGTGATCACTGTGGCGCCGCCCGCGATCATCGAGGCCATGGCGCCGGGCAGGTTTCCGCGCCTCCAGATCAGGCCGCCGAGGATGGGTACGAGCAGGCCGCCGACGAGCAGGTTGTAGGCGACGGTGAGGGCCTCGATGACATCCCCGAGGAGGCAGGCGATGACCATGGAGGTCACGCCGAGGATCGCTATGGCCAGGCGGTTGGAGCCGATCTCGTCCTGGTCCTCCGGGCTGACGGGGGCCTCATGGCGGCCGCGGTGACGCAGCCGGGCCCAGATGTCATTGGTGGCGACGGTGGCGGAGGCGATCAGGGCGCCGCTGGCGGTGGACATCATCGCGGACAGGGCGGCGGCCAGGACCAGGCCCTTGATTCCGGTGGGCAGGGCGTGCTTGACGATGGTGGCGAATGCCTCGTCGGCGCTGGCCAGGTTGGGGTAGAGCACCTTGGTGGCCATGCCGATGAAGGCTCCGGCCAGGGCGTAGACGAGACAGTAGACGCCGGCGACGGTGCCGCCCCAGGCGGCAACCTTGTCGGTGCGGGCGGTGAAGACCCGCTGCCAGATGTCCTGCCCGATGAGCATGCCGAAGGTGTAGATCAGTACGAAGGTGAAGATGGCCTGTCCGCCGATGGAGGTCGGGGAGAGGTAGCCGTGCGGAAGACGGTCGGCCATAGCGGCGAATCCGCCGGCCTTGACCACCGCGATGGGCAGCAGCAGGACGAGGACGCCCATGCTCTTGACCACGAACTGGACCATGTCGGTGAGCGTGATGGACCACATGCCGCCGAGCGCCGAGTAGCCGACGACGATCGTGCCGCCGATGACGACCGCGACCCAGCGCGGGACGTCGAACAGGACGTCAAAGACGCTGGCGTAGGCGATGGTGGAGGTCACCACCAGCATGAGTGTGTAGATCCACATGACGATGCCGGAGACGATGCTGGCGGCGTCGCCGTAGCGCAGGGAGAGCATCTCGGCGACGGTGTAGACCCGCAGCCGGGCGATCCGGGCGGAAAAGAAGATACTCAGGGCCAGCAGCCCGAGTCCGATGGAGCAGACCATGGCGGCACCGGAGATGCCGTAGGTGTAGCCCAGGCGTACACCGCCGATGGTGGAGGCGCCGCCCAGGACGACGGCGGCCATCGTGCCGGTGTACATGAGGGGGCCCAGGCGTCTTCCGGCGACCAGGAAGTCGCTCTTGGAGGCGGCGCGTTTCTTGCCCCACCAGCCCACGCCGACGATGCCCAGCAGGTATCCGGCCATGACGAGGTAGTCGACGGTCATCAGGGTCCTCCGATTCGCCGCGGCCGGCGCCTGATACGCGAAGCCGTCAAAGGGGCTGAGGGGAAGGCAGTGGCTGCGCGCCAGGTGGGGAGGCCGGCGGCGCAGCGCTGAGGAGAAGAGAGAGGGAGGTAAGGGATGTGCACGTGGGCAAGGGCCGGGGGTGGTGCCCTGCTGGTTACACGACCGTAGCTACCGGTCGTCCTGTTGCAGAAGTGCGGGTTCTATCCAATATGGAGTCATCCGTTGGATAAAACCGGCGCTCCCGCGCAGTGCCGCCGGGCTGGGAGGATGCCTCCTCATGACCGAGACCGAGCAGCCGTCCGTTCCCCTCAGCGTGTTGCTGGCCGACCCGGAACTGGGCCTGCGCCAGGTCGCCGGACCGGCCGAGGACCGCCGTATCAGCACGGTCGGCACCACGGAGATCGAGGACCCCACGCCCTACCTCTTCGGCGGCGAACTCCTCCTGACCGCGGGCGTTCGCCTCCCGCGCTCCGCGGACGGTATCGACACCTACCTGCGGCGCGTCGTCGCCGCCGGGGTGGCCGCGCTGGGGTTCGGTGTCGCCCCTGTACACGAGGAGGTTCCACCCGAACTCGCCGCAGCCTGTGACCGCCACGGGCTGCCGCTCCTGCGGCTGCCGCCGGCCACACCGTTCGTGGCGGTCGGGCAGGCCACGTACGCCGCCATCGCCGAGGCCCGCAACCGTGAGCTGAGGGACATCTCCAAGGCTCAGTCGGCTCTCGCCTCCGCTGCCGCCCGTCCGGATGCGCTCCAGGCCGTGCTCACCCAGCTCAGCGCCCACACCGGGGCCTGGGCGGTGCTTTTCGACGCCCAGGGCAACGAGCTGTTCGGCGCCGGTCCTCGCCCCCCGGCTCCCGCACCGCGGCGCGTGCGCGACCTCGCCGTACGCACCCTCGCGCGCACCAGCCGACGTCACGCGGCGCACAGACCAGCTCCTCCCACGGCAGCAGCGGATCACCACGGAGGCATCCACCTGACCGTCCACACCCTGCCCGGCACCGACGGCGCCACCACGCCGCTGGCCCTTGCTCAGGCCACCACCACGGCCCCGACTCTGGTTCACCGCCACGTGACCAGTACGGCGACCGTCTTGCTGGCCCTGCTCACCAGCCCGCGGCATGCCCTGGGCACCGACACCCACAGCGTCGGCGCGCTGGTACGGCTGATGCTCGGGGCCACCCCCGCCCAGGTAGCCCCCGCCCTGGCCCCCGCCGGCCGAACGAGCGGCGAGCACTGGATCGTGGTCCACGGACGGCACGTCCCCAGACGCTCCACACCGGCACCGCCGACCGGTGACGATCCGGCCCAGCTCGCGACACTGGGCACCGCACTGGGCACGCCGTACCTGTACATCGACGGCCCCAGTCTGAGAGCGCTGATCCCCGGCGCACCGGACACCCGGCCCAGCGCCCCCGCACAGGCCGCCGACCTTGAGTGGATCCTGGGCTTCAGCGCGCCCGCGGCCGTCCCCGACCTGCCACAAGCCGACCGCCAGGCCGAACTGGCCCTCCAGCGCGCGATCGCCGCGGATACCCCCGCCGTCGTGCATTCCTCCGACCCGCTCAGCCTCGATGCGATCGTCGCGCCCGCCGACGCCCAAGAGCTCGCCCGGACCCGCTTCGCCCCGCTGGACCGAGCGGGCTCACCGGGCGCCACGGTCCTCCTGGACACCCTGCGGACCTGGCTGAACCTGCACGGCAGCTGGGACCGCGCCGCGGCGGCCCTGCGGGTGCACCGCAACACCGTGCGCCACCGCCTCGCCCGGGTCGCCGAACTCCTCGACGTCGACCTTCGGGACCCGGGCGTCCGCATGGAACTCTGGTTCGCCCTGCGCTGGCTGCCCGACGAGCATCGCACGCACCCTTGACCGGCGACGAGGCCTGTGCCGCGCCCTGATCGGGGGCCCAGCCAGGTCCTGGACCGGGGCGGCCGGGCTGTCAGCGGTAGTGGAGGTAGTGGCGGCGGACGCCGCGGAACACCGCCAGCTCACTCCGCCAGGCCGCCGCCACCTCGTCCGCCCCGGCGCCCGCGTCGATCATCGTGCGGACCCGCGTGCTGCCCGTCAGCCGGTCGATGCTGTGGTCGGGCCGCCAGGCGAAGTCGCTCCACACACGCTTCGCGGTCGCCAGGAGCGCCACTCCCGTGTGCACGGGGTCGTACACGTCGCGGTCGCGGACGTGGATCTGCACGCCGCCCACCGTCGTTCCCTGGAACTTCGAGAAGGTGGGGGCGAAGTACGCCTCACGGAACTCCACCCCCGGCAGGTCGAGGGCGTTCGCAGCCTCGGCCCACCGGGCGTCGATGCCCTCGGCCCCGAGCAGTTCGAAGGGACGGGCCGTGCCGCGCCCCTCCGACAGGTTGGTGCCCTCGAAGAGGCACGTCCCGGAGTAGACGAGGGCGGTGTCCGGTGTCGGCATGTTCGGGCTGGGAGGCACCCAGGGCAGACCGGAGGCGTCGTAGAAGTCCGAGCGCCGCCATCCGGTCATGGGCACCGTCTCCAGGTGCACCGGGGTCCGCAGGAACTCGCCGTTGAACAGCCGTGCCAGCTCCGCGACCGTCATGCCGTGCGCCTGGGCGATGGGCTGACGGCCGACGAAAGACGCGAACTCCTTGTGCAGCACGGGGCCGAGCGCGCTGCGTCCCGTCATCGGGTTGGGCCGGTCCAGGACCACGACGCGCTTGCCCGCGAGCTGTGCGGCCTCCATGCAGTCGTAGAGCGTCCAGATGTACGTGTAGAAGCGCGCGCCCACGTCCTGGATGTCGAACACCACGGTGTCGACGCCGGAGGCGGCGAAGATGTCGGCCAGCGGCCCGCCGTTTTTGAGATAGGTGTCGTACACCGGCAGGCCCGTCGCCGGGTCGTCGTAGCGGCCCTCCGATCCGCCCGCCTGCGCGGTTCCGCGGAAACCGTGCTCGGGTCCGAAGACGGCGACCAGGTTCACGCGGTCGTCCGCATGCATCACGTCGACGATGTGGCGTACGTCGCGGGTCACGCCCGTCGGGTTGGTGACGATGCCGACACGTTGGCCGTGGAGCGCTGCGTATCCGTCCTCGGCGAGGCGTTCGAAGCCGGTACGCAGCCGGTGGCCGTTGCCCCGAGCCGCGGCGGCCGGTGCGGCGGCGGCCGCGCCCGTGACCGTCAGGGCGCCCGCGGCGGAGCCGGCGGCCAGCAGATTGCGTCGGGACAGGTTCATGGGAGGAATCCGTTTCCTGAGGAGGGTCTGTTCGGGGATCAGGTGGGGCGGACGAAGGCCGCGTGGGCACGCGTCGCCGTCCGGCGCGTGGGGATCAGGCGGTGGCTTCGTCGAGGAGTTCCAGCACATGCCGGTAGGGGCGGCCTGTGGCACGGGTCATGCCCATCTCACAGGTGCGGTTGCAGGAGGCGTACGCGTCGTATGTCCCGGCGGTGATCTCGGCGGCCTGAGCCGCGGTGGCGACCGCTGTGACCTCCGGGTGGAGCAGACCCCGGTCCCCGGCGAAGGCGCAGCAGCCCCAGTTGTCGGGGACGGTGACCTCGTCGCCGACGGCCGCCGCCAGGGTGCGCAAGGCGCTCTCGATGCCCAGGTGCACGGTGGAGCAGGTGGGGTGCAGGGCGAGGGTGCGCAGGCGGCGGGGTTCGGGCAGGGCGGGGAGCAGGTGATCGACGGTGAAGACGACGCTGTCGACGAACTTCAGCGAGGCGAAACGGGCGCGGTCGGACTCCGGGAGCGCGTCGGGCAGTTGCTCCAGGCCGTGGGTGCAGGAGGAAGCGTCGCAGACCACGGGGAGTCTGCCGTGGCCGCTCGCCTCCCACAGCGCCTTCAGGGTGCGGGAGGCCATGGTCCGGTAACCGGTGGTGTAGCCCTTGGACTGCCAGGGAGTGCCGCAGCACAGTCCGGCCAGCTCGCCGGGCACGGTGATGGGAACGCCCGCTCGTTCGCACAACCGCAGGAAGGCGGCCGCCGAGCCCGCCGCCCCACCGGGGGCCGCCTCGGGAGCGAAGACGCTGCCGATGCAGGCGGCGAAGAACACCGCACGTGGCTCGGCCGGGCGCTGGGGAGCGGGACGGGCCGGGCCACCGCGGGGGATGTCGTCGGCCCAGGCGGGGACCAGCTCCCCCGCCCCGAGCCGGCGGGCCGCACCGGTGGCGGCGCGCAGTGCGGGGGTGGGGAGAGCGTGGGCGGTGTTCAGCGCGGCGCGCACGCCTTTGACCGCGGTCGCCCAGTGCCGGGCGGCGGCGTTCCCGGCACGTTGTGCGACGGCGCCGTGGCGTTCGGCGCGCAGGTGTTTCATGACCACGCCGGTGTCGATGGCGACCGGGCAGGCGGTGACGCACAGGCTGTCGGCGGCGCAGCTGTCGACAGCCGCGTAGGTGTAGTCGGTCTCCAGGACGCGGCGGCGTTCCTCGTCGCCGGCCACCGTGGCCAGCGCGATCTCCCGCTGGAGGGCGATGCGCTGACGGGGTGTCGTGGTGGCATCCGCGGTGGGGCAGACGGGCTCGCAGTAGCCGCACTCGACGCAGGCGTCGAGTGCGGGATCGACCTGCGGGACGCTCTTGAGGCTGCGCAGGTGGGCGGCCGGATCGTCCTCCAGGATCACGCCCGGGTTGAGCACGCCGTGCGGGTCACACAACCGCTTCAGCTCGCGCATGATGTCGTACAGGTCGTCGCCGTACTGGCGGCGGACGAAGGGGGCCATGGCGCGGCCGGTGCCGTGCTCGGCCTTCAGCGTGCCCCCGGCGTCCAGGACGAGATCGACCATATCGCCGGTGAACCGGGCGTAGCGCTCGATCTCCCGGGCGGAGTCGAAGTCCTGGGTGAGCATGAAGTGGAGGTTGCCGTCGCGGGCGTGGCCGAAGGTCACCGCGTCCTGGTAGCCGTGCCGGTCGAAGAGTCCGATGAGTCCCTCACAGGTGCGGGTCAGCCGTTCCATCGGCACCGCGATGTCCTCCAGGAGCGCTGTGGTTCCGGGACGGCGCGCACCCGCGACCGCGGTGTACAGGCCCTTGCGCAGGTGCCAGAGCCGGGCCCTGACGCGCGGGTCGCGGACGAGCGACGTACCGGTGACGGCGGGCAGGCGCTCCAGGACCGGCCGTGCGGCCGCCAGCGTCTCCCCCAGCGGTTCGGCGCCGTCCTCGGCGAACTCGACCAGCAGGGCCGCGTGCCGCTCCACGCGCAGACCGTGCAGTTCGTCGACCGGATGGGAGGACTGCTGCGCCACACGCAGTGATGCGGCGTCGAGGAGTTCGGCGGTGCGGGCTCCGGCGTCCAGCAGCGCCGGCAGGGCGTCGGTGGCCTCGGCGAGGTCGGGCAGTACCAGCAGGCCGGTGGCGGTGTGCGGCAGCAGGGGGACGGTGCGGAAGACCGCCTCCGCCACGAAGGCGAGGGTGCCCTCGCTGCCGATCACGAGGTGGGCGAGGATGTCGGCCGGATCGCTGTGGTCCACGAACGAATTGAGCCCGTAACCCAGGGTGTTCTTCATCGAGAACAGCCGCTCGATGACAGCACGGGAGGCGGCGGAGGCGCGGATGCGGTCGCGCAACCGCAGGAGCCCCGCGTGCAGTTCGGGCTCGCGGGCACGCAGTGCTTCGTCGGCGTCGGGGGCCGCGGTGTCGACCACGGTCCCGGACGGCAGCACGAACCGCAGGGACTCCATGGTGCGGTAGGCGTTGTCCTGGGTGCCGCAGTTCATGCCGCTGGAGTTGTTGGCGACCAGGCCGCCAATGGTGCAGGCGGACTCGCTGGCCGGGTCCGGGCCGAGCCGACGCCCGTACCGGGCGAGCCGCGCATTGGCCTGGCGCACCGTCAGGCCGGGTTGCAGCCGGATGCGCAGACCCTCGTCGAGGACCTCCGCGCCGCGCCAGTGACTGCGGACGTCCACGAGGATGCCATCACCGCTCGCCTGCCCCGCCAGGCTGGTGCCGCCCGAGCGCAGGGTGAGCGGCAGCCCGGCCGCGTCGGCCCCGGCCATCAGGGCGCCCACCTCGGCCGCCGACGCGGCGCGCACGACGGCCCGCGGCGTGAACAGGTACGGCGAGGCGTCGTGGGCGGCCGCGACCCTGCGCGGCACATCGGTCGTCACCCTGGACGGGTCGCTGACGCACGCGGCCAGAAGCTTGGCCAGGCGGGCGTCCCCTTCCGGGGCAGGCGGCGCGGGGACAGTCGGGGCGGAGGGAGTCATGGGTCCTCGATGCAAGGATGGGAGTCAGTGCGTGATGCGCAGCAGGCATGGCGGCTGCGCGGCGGGTTCGCACGGGCGCAGCGGCAGCAGGCCGGGCGTGATGCTGCCGAGGAGCGTGGCGCGGCGGGCTCCGGTGCCCGAGCGGAGCGTACCGGGCAGACCGTTGACGGTGAGGAAGCCGAGCACGGCGAAGGCCAGGGCCTCCTTGGCGTCGGAGGGCAGGCCCAGGGCGTCGCTGGGGCGGACCGGCACGCCCGGCAGTTCCTCGGTGATCATGTGCATCAGCACCGGGTTGCGGGCGCCGCCGCCGGAGACGACGAGTTCGGTGACGCCGTGCGTGCGGCAGGCGTCCGCGACGGTGGCGGCGGTGAGCCGGGTCAGGGTGGCCAGGACGTCCTCGGGCCGGGGCGTGGGCACGGCGTCGAGGGCCCTTCGCAGATAGGGCAGGTGGAAGTGCTCCTTACCGGTGCTCTTGGGCGCGGGCCTGCGGTAGTAGGGGTCGTTCAGCAGGTAGGCGAGCAGGTCGGGATCGGTTCGACCGGCGGCGGCCCTGCGGCCGTCCTCGTCGTAGGCGGCGGTGCCCGCGGTGAAGTGCCGTACGGCGGCGTCCAGAAGGGCATTCGCCGGCCCCGTGTCGAAGGCCAGGGGGTCGGTGCCGGGGGCGACGACGGTGACGTTGGCGATGCCGCCCAGGTTGAGTGCGGCGGGGGTGCCGGGCAGGCCGCGAAGGAGCAGTGTGTCGGTCATGGCGACCAGTGGGGCCCCTTGGCCACCGGCGGCGACGTCCCGGCTGCGCAGGTCGGAGACCACGGGAAGGCCGGTCGCTTCCGCGATCCAGGCCGGCTGGCCGAGTTGGAGGGTGCCGCGGACGGTGCCGTCCTCCACCCAGTGGTGCATGGTCTGGCCGTGCGAGACCACCAGGTCGGCGATGCCGTCGCACAGTTCGTGCAGGGCGTGTCGGGCGGCGTCGGCGAAGGCCTGGCCGATGCCGGTGTCCAGGGCGCAGACGGCCTGGACGGTGGTGGCCGCCGGCGGGAGGGTGGCGGCGATCAGGTCGCGCAGGTCGCCGGGGTAAGGCCGGGAAAGGTGACCGAGAGGCCGCAGGCGCAGAATGTCGCCGCCCAGGGTGAGGTCGGCGGCGGCTGCTTCGATGGCGTCGTAGGAGGTGCCCGACATCAGCCCGATCACGCGCATGGCGCCTCCTGTCCCACGTTCCGCCGCGCGGGCACGGTCGGCTGCGGTCGTTGCATGGCTTCTTCTCCCAAGGGGCTGTCGCTGTACAGGGTGCGGAGAGCGCGAGGCCCCCACACCCGGCCGGTCGCGTGCTCCGTCACTCCGGGCCGACGGTCGCCGCCGCACGGTCGGGTCCCGGCTGGTCGGCGCTCTCAGAGGCCCCGGCGGTCCCGGGAGCGCGGTGGAACAGGCTCATCAGGCCGCCGACGACCAGGGTGACCACCACGCCGATCGGGACCAGCCACTGGGCGGCGATCGCGGTGGGAACGGTGGTCCCGGCCACGGTGACGTCGATCTTCACCTCGCGCACGATGTAGGTCATGACCGCGACTGTCGCCACGAAGGCCACGATGGAGTCGACCTCGTTGGCGCGCCTGACGAGCCGTCCGAGGAGGAACGCGCCGAGGAGCGCGCCGTAGGTGTATCCCGCGATGGTCAGGCCCGTGAGATAGACGTTGCCGGTGCTGGTGCTGAAGGCGCAGGCGAACACCGCCATCAGCACTGCCCACACCAGTGTCATCACCCGGGCGAGCCTGAGCAGGAACTCCTCGGACGGCGCGCCGCGGAAGAAGCTGTGGATGATGTCGGCGACCGTCGAGTTCGACATCGAGTTCAGCGCCGAGGACAACGAGCCCATCGCCGCGCCGAGGATTCCGGCCACGATCAGGCCGGAGATCACCACGGGCAGGCCGTGGAGGATGAAGTCCGGGTACAGGTTGTCGGAGCTGGCCAGGCCCAGCTCCTTGACGCTCTTGCCCTGGTTGTACGACCACAGCAGGGCGCCGACCAGGGAGAACGCGGCGAACTGGACGGTGACGAAGACACCGGAGGCGATCATGGCCTTCTGGCCGTCGCGCAGGGTCCGGGTGGCCAGGATGCGCTGGACGATCAGCTGGTCGGAGCCGTGGCTGGCCATCGCGAAGATGGCACCGCCGACGATCGCGGTCGGCAGGGCGAACGGGCTGGTGAGGATGTGGGCGAGCCCGAAGTCGGTGTCGAACAGCTGGAACCTGCCGGCGTGCAGGGCGTCCGCGAATCCGGCACCACCGACGTGGCTGGACAGCACCGCGATGGCGAGGATCGCACCACCCAGGTAGAGACCCATCTGAATGGCGTCGGTCCAGATGACCGCCTTGATGCCGCCGAGGTAGGTGTAGACGACGGTGATCAGCGTGAGGACGACGATGATGACCCGGTAGCCGACGTGCAGTCCGAACTCATCGAGCAGCAGCTTGATCGGGAGCGCGGAGGCGAACAGCCTCACCCCCTCGGCCAGGAGTCGCGTGAAGACGAAGGTCACCGAGGCGAGCCCCTGCATCTTGAGCCCGAACCGGTCACGCAGGTACTGGTAGGCGCTGACGAACCCGCCACGCTTGTAGAGGGGGATGAGCACGGTGGCCACAACGACGCGGCCGATGACGTAGCCCAAGGCGAGTTCGACGTTGCCGAAGGCCTGGCCGCTGTAAGCGCCGCCGGGCACGCTGATGACCGTGAGCACGCTGGTCTCGGTGGCCACCACGGAGAACGAGACCGTCCACCACGGCACGTGGCTCTCACCGACGAAATAGTCCTTCGACGTCTTCTGCCGGCCGGCCAGCCGCAGTCCGATCACCGCGATGGCGACCAGATAGACGACGACCACTACGAGGTCGAGTTGGCGCACGCTCACTCCTAAACAGCGGCCGACGATGTCAACGGCGGGGTGGGGACGACGGGTGTCGCCCGCCTTACACGGGCGATGTGGGGTTCGTGCGGTGCCGACGCGTCCAGCGCCAGCAGGCCTGCGCCGTCCAGCGGGTCCCCGAGCGGGGACCGCAATTGGAGGGAGTGCGGGCAGTCGGTGAGCGCCGACCGCAGCGGACCGAGGAGCGGTTCGCCGAGGCCGGTGAGTCCGCCGGTGATGGTGACGGCGGGGGCGTCGCCGCCGATTCGGCGGGCGGCGGCGTGTACGGCCTCGGCGAGCGCTCTGGCGGCATCCCGGACGATCGCGGACGCCGTCGCGTCACCCTCGGCGGCCGCCCGTGCCACGTCCGGGGCGAAGGACGCGATGGTGCGGGCTTGGTTGCCGTCTCGGCTGACAGCCGAGGGCAGCCGATCGGGGTCGCCGAAGCGCTCGACGGCGGCGGCCAGCAACGCGGTGGCCGGTCCGCGCCCGTCGTGAGCACGCAGCGCGGCCCGCAATCCGGCGGCACCGATCCAGGCGCCGCCCCCTTCGTCACCGAGCCAGGGACCCCAGCCGTCGACCCGGGCGTACGCCCCGCCGTCCCCGATACCGACGGCGACGGAACCGGTGCCGATCGCGAGCACCACGCCCAGGCGACCGCCCAGGGCGCCCGCGTGAGCGGTGACGGCGTCGCTGGTGACGGCCACCTCATGCACGGGCAGGTCCTCCAGGAGTCGGACGGCCAGGGCGCGGGCCGCCTCCGGTGCGGCGGCCGCCCCCGCCGCACCGACGCAGACCGTGGCAGGCCGGAGCGAGGGCTCCCGTTCCAGGAGCGGCAGGACGGCGGCGCGCACGGCCGCACGGGCCGTCGCCAGTCCGTTTTCGGCGGCGAGCCCAGGAGCTCCGGGCACCTCCTGGGCGGTACGGGCGGGACCGGCACCGTCGGCCCGCACAACGGCACGGCAGCCGGTCTTGCCCAGGTCTACCGCTATCGCTGCTGTCATACGGCATGCCTTCGGTCGGTGGGGATCCGCCGCATCGGGCGGTCACGGAGTGGGTGGGTGACCGGCGCGGATCGCGGTCCAGCGAGTATCAGAAGGCCGACCTCCACATGTCAATAAGTAACCTCGCGAAATTCATTCCGTAAATTTTTGACCTCCCCGTTGCGGCGCGGTTAGCGTGTGGCCCAGCCACTCAGGAGGGAGCGACCCATGGCCCGCCGGGAAACACCCCGCACCGCCGCCCAGTCCGCGGAGGAAACCGCCCCCGCCGAGACCCTGGCGCGCATCCGCGCGGCACTTCCGTCCCTGGCCCCCGCGGAACGGCGGGTGGCCGACATCGCCCTGGCCGACCCGGCTCAGGCGTCGGAGCTGTCCATCAGCGCGCTCGGTAAACAGGCCGACACCTCGGTGGCCACGGTGACGCGCTTCTGCCGGGCCGTGGGGATCCCCAACTACCCGCAGCTGCGCCTCGCCCTGGCCGCCGCCGCGGCCCGCGAGCACGCTCTCGGTGGCGAGCGCCCCGTACCGGGCACCGACATCAGCGCCACGGACACACTCGGCGACATCGTCGGCAAGATCATCTACAACGAGGTGCGGGCCCTGGAGGACACCGGGGCCGGGCTCGACATCGGGGCGCTGGGCCGCGCCGTCACCGCTGTGGCCGGGGCTCGCCGCATCGACATATTCGGCGTCGGCGCCAGCGCCTTCGTCGGCCAGGACCTGCACCAGAAACTCCACCGCATCGGTCGCCTGGCCTTCGTCTGGACCGACCGGCACGCCGCCCTGACCGCCACGGCCCTCCTCGCGCCCGGCGACGTCGCCCTGGCCATCTCCCACTCCGGGGAGACCGAGGACACCGTCGAGCCCCTCCGGGCCGCCGCCGAACGCGGCGCCACCACCATCGCCCTCACCAACTTTCCGCGCTCCACCCTCGCGCAGAGTGCGGAAGTCGTGCTGACGACCTGCGCCCGGGAGACGCCCTTCCGCTCCGGGGCCACCGTCAGCCGCATCGCCCAACTCGCACTCGTCGACTGCCTGTTCGTCGGCGTCGCCCAGCGATCCTTTGACGCCACGACCACGGCCCTGGAGGAGACCTACGGGGCCGTCCAGCGTCGCCGGCGCCCGCAGGCACAGCGCCGCACCCCGGCCGACGACTGAACCCCTTTCGCCGGCCAACACCTTCCCCTGAAAGGATGCCTGCGCCGTGGACCTGAGCACACTCGGCACCGAGGCTCGCAACAAGCGGACCACCGAACTGGACCGCATGCCGGTCTCCGAACTGCTCTCGATCATGAACGCCGAGGATCAGACCGTCGCCCTCGCCGTCCGCGACGCCCTCCCGCAGATCGAGGCCGCCGTCGAGGCGGTCGCCGAATCCCTGCGGCGGGGCGGACGGCTCATCTACCTCGGTGCCGGTACCAGCGGCCGCATCGGACTGCTCGACGCCGTCGAGTGCCCCCCGACCTTCGGTACCTCCCCCGAGCAGGTCGTGGGCCTGCTCTCCGGCGGGCCGGGCGCCTTCGTCGTGGCGGTCGAGGGGGCTGAGGACGAACCCGCGAGGGCGGTCGACGACCTTGACAAGATCGGTGTGAACGACTGCGACACGGTCGTCGGACTCGCCGCCAGCGGCCGTACTCCCTACGTCGTCGGGGGCCTGAAGCACGCCGCCGCCCAGGGCGCCGTCACCGTGTCGGTCGCCTGCAACCGCGACACGGTGGTCAGCCGCTACGCCGATATCCCGATCGAGGTCCCCACCGGCCCCGAGGTTCTCACCGGATCGACCCGGCTCAAAGGCGGCACCGCCGAGAAGATGGTCTGCAACATGCTCTCGACCGCGTCGATGGTGCAGGTCGGCAAGGTTTACGGGAACCTCATGGTCGACGTCCGGGCCAGTAACGAAAAGCTCGTCGACCGGGCCCGACGCATCGTCGTCGAAGCCACCGGGACCGATGCCGACACCGCCGCCGGGGCGCTGCGAGCCGCCGACGGACATGCCAAGACGGCCATCGTCATGCTGCTCGCCCGCTGCACCGCCGAGGAGGCCGCCCGGCGCCTGAACCTGGCGCACGGCGACACGCGTACTGCCATAGGCCGCCCATGAGCTCGGCCGGCTTCAGCAGCGCCGACTGGCGCTCGCCCTGGACCAGGCCGGGAGTCGGCGGTACGCGGTGTACGTCCGCGGCGCTCGGGGTCCGTCGCGCGGTGTCGCGCCGGTCACGCAGCTGACCGTGGGGCACGGCAACCCCACCGGCCATGGGACACGCGGCCACAACCTCAGCCGTCCGGGTGTGTGTGTACGGCACATTGGCCCCATCCGCGACGTGTATGAACACTTGCCTCCGATGTTCCACGAGCCGCATCACAGACGTGGGCTGCGGCTCGATCACGAGGGGAGAGCCACGATGACCTTCAGGCCCATCGACAGCCACCACGTCCTGAGCCGCCGGTCCACGCTCACTGCGGCGGGGATCGCAGCCGTGAGCGCTCTCGGCGTGGATGGCGCGGAGGCGCGGTCGAGGCACCCGAGTACCTCCAGCCGCTCGGGCCTCGCACCGGAGGCCGAGCCGATCGCCGAGAACCTCCTCGACACCACCCCGGAGAACCAGGCCGCGACCTATCGGCACGTCGACCGCCAACGGCTCGCGATCCGTGCCATCCACACGGACCCGGCCCGAACCACCCCGCTCCCGCGCAACGGAACTTCGCTGAGCGATGTGTGCTACGTCTACAAGGGGACCAGGCGCACCGTCGAAAGCTTCGTCTCCGACAACCGGATCGCCGGTCTCCTGGTGCTCAAGGACGGCGCCATCGCCCACGAGCAGTACGCGATGGGCAACACCGAGACGACGCGGTGGACGTCGATGTCCATCGCCAAATCCGTCACCGCCACCCTGATCGGCGCGGCCCTGGCCGACGGCGCGATCGGCGGACTCGACGACCCGGTCCTGCGGTACGTCCCCGAGCTGAACGGCAGCGCCTACCGGGACAACACGATCCGCCAGTTGCTCCAGATGAGCTCGGGCGTCAAATGGATCGAAGCCGGCGCGAACGACCCCTATGGCGACAACGACATCGCGCGCATGTTCAAAGGGATATACGGCAAGCAGCGGGGCGCGGTCATGGAACTCATGCGGACCCGCCCGCGAGCGGCGGCACCCGGCAGCGTCTTCAACTACTCCACCGGCGAGGCCTACGTGCTCTCGGCCGTCGTCGCCAACGCGACGGGGAAGACGGCGAGCCACTACCTGTCGGAAAGGATCTGGCGCCCCCTCGGAATGGAAGCCGACGCGTACTGGATACTCGACGCGCCCGGGGGCCGGGAGATGGGTGGAAGCTGCATCCAGGCGACACTGCGCGACTACGGCCGCTTCGGGCAGTTCATCCTGACCGGCGGCGACGGAGTCGTGCCGAGGGGATGGCGGGACCGGGCAGGGCGGCCCGAATCGAGGATCACCGACTACGGCCGCCTGTACGAGGGATCCCCGTATGGCTACGGCTACCTGTGGTGGGCCATCCCGCCCGGGGTAGCCGGCGCGCGCGGCCCCGTCCCGACCTTCGTAGGGCTCGGGCACGGCGGGCAGAAGCTCTACATCAACCCCGCGGAGGGCGTCGTGGCCGTGCTGTGGAGCGCTCTGCGGCCCGGGGTCGACGTGGATCCGGAGTTCTTCGCACTACTGGACTCCGTCGTCCACGCACTGCGCTGAGCCCGGATGGAGCAGGCCCCGTCCTGCCCGAGGAGTGGCCCGGATGTCATGGGGTGGGGTGCAGCGGCGCGGTCCATTCCACGACGGTGCCCCTCGGCTCGTTCGGGCGGAGGGAGAAGGAGCCGCCCAGTTCCTCGGCGCGCTGCTGGAGGTTGGCCAGACCGCTTCGGCGGGTGACGGCCGGGGCGACGCCGTGGCCGTTGTCCGCCACCTTCAGCCGCAGCGCCGTGTCGGTGACCTCCACGCTGACGTCGACGGCGGTGGCATGGGCGTGCCGGGCCGCGTTGGACAGGGCCTCGCCGGCCACGGCCAGCATGTGCTCGGCATGCCCGGCGGGGACGTTGGTGTCCAGCAGGCCGGTCATGCGCAGCGCGGGCGGGAAGCCCAGGGCCTCGGCGGCCCTCTCCATGGCCGCCACCAGCCGGGCCCGCAGCCCTTCGCTCCGGGAGCGTTCCTGCTCGCCGAGCGAGTAGATGGTGGAGCGGATGACCTTGATGGTGTCGTCCAGGTCGTCCACCACCCGCTGGACCCGCGCACCCACCTGCGGCCGGTCGGCGAGCCGGCCGAGCGTGGACTGCAAGGTCAGCGCCCCGGCGAATAACCGCTGGATGACGAGGTCGTGCAGATCGCGGGCGATCCGGTCACGGTCGTTGAGGACCAGCATGCGATCGGCGTCCTGCCGGTGCTCGGCGACCTCGAGTGCCAGCGCCGCCTGGTTGCCGTACCCGATCACCATGTCGATGACGGCGTCGGTGAAGACCGGGCCGCCCGGCACGTTGGCCACCTGGAGCACGCCCCGCACATGCTCCCGGGTGCCGAGGGGGACGAGGAAGGCGGGGCCCAGATCCACGATCGCGGCGCTGCCACCGGTGGCCCGCGGATCGGCACTGACCGCGTCGCTGGTGATGGTCTCCCCGGAGGCGAAGACCTTCGCGGCCAGTGTGGCGGCGCCCAGTACCAGACCGCGCGCGTCCTCCGCGCGCGGTCCGGAGGTGGCCTCGATGACCAGCTCGCCGCTGTCGCCGACCGGGATGGCCAGGGTGACCAGGTACGCGCCGGCCATCTCGCGCAGGGTGTCGGTGAAGGACTCCAGCACCGCGGCGGGTTCGGTACCGGACAGCAGGCTACGGGTCAGCTCGTTGCTCGCCGCCAGCCACCGCTGCCGACGGCGGGCGTCGTCGTACAGCCGGGCGTTGTCGATCGCCACTCCGGCCGCCGCGGCCAGGGTGCGCAGCACCGCCTCGTCGTCGGCGTCGAACTCCGCGGCGCCCTGTTTGTCGGTCAGGTACAGGTTGCCGAAGACCTGCTCGCGCACCTTGATCGGGGCACCGAGGAAGCTGGTCATCGGCGGGTGCCCGGACGGGAAACCCACGGAAGAGGGATGCCGCGCCAGATCGGCCAGGCGCAGCGGCTCCGGGTGACGGATCAGCAGCCCCAGGATGCCCTCACCGCGCGGGTAGTGACCCATTTCCGCGATGGTCTCCTCGTCGATGCCGACGGTGAGGAACTGTTTGATCGTGCCTTCCTCGCCCAGCACGCCGAGCGCCCCGTACTTCGCGTCGACCAGACTGACGGCCGACTCCACGATGCGCTGCAGCACCACCTCCAGCTCCAAGTCGGAGCCGATCGCGAGCACCGCGTCCAGCAGCGTGTGGATGCGGTCGCGTGCCGCCCGAACCTGCGCCACCTGCTGCTGCAGGCCCTCCAGCAGCTCATCAAGACGCAACTGGGGCAAGGCCCCGGACACCGCGGTTTCGCGGGGCATTTGGCCGCACTCGTCCACCACAGATGCTCCCCTTTTCCGTCGCGCCGACCGACACCAGGATGCCCGACACACGGACACGGATCGACGGCACCCGAGGAGCAGCTCGGCAGCGCACATGCGGTTACGGCGCCGGGCGCATGCCGTCGGCCGGTCGACGGTGCCGGGGCGGAGTGCGCCTGGGGTGCGGGAACCCGGCGGGTGACCGCGTGGCGCGGACAGGGCGGTGGCCAGCAGAACGACGCCGGCGAACCGACGGCAAGCGTCCGGGCCGGTTCCGTCGCGCAGTTCGGCCGTGGGGCCCGTGCGCGACGTTCTGGTGCTGCCGGCGGATCGCTCGCGCGCCGCTCACCTGGTCCTCCGTAGGGGATTGGCGCGCGGTGTGCGTCCGGCCGCCCGGGAGTCAGGGCAGACGTGGCGAGCGGCCGGACGGTGACCGGTCCGGGCCGTGCGCGGCGCCCGCCACGGGGGACGGCGATGGAGACAGCCGAACGGGCGCTCGATGCGGTCGTACACGGGATACCTCCGGATCGGTCGGCATCCAGCGTCCGGCATCGGGCGGTCCCGGCGCTGCGGCCAATGAGCCCATCGATATGGGCCAAGGGTCCCCTCTTCCAAGTCCACTGGGAGCTGGACCGGTTGGGGTCGGCCGCCGCCCTGGTAGAGGATGCCGGCGGTCCAGCCGCCAGGCTTCGGGGCCGGACGGTGACCGCCCGGGAGTGCCTCACGCCTGCCACGGCCGTTGACATGGGAACACATGGCCGGACGGCCTGATCCCACGGTCCGTGGGCACTCCCGGGCGGTCAGAGGTAAGCCTCACCGCTCCGCAGCGGTCGGCGCCCGGGCCGAGCGGCCCTCGGGCGCCGCCCACTCGGCCCTGATCACCGCTCCGGAGGGGGCCGAAGCGGTCTCCCGGACAGGGACGTTCGGCCCCGGGCTCGGAGCGGGGCCGACGCCTAGCGTTCGTGCCCATGGAGAACGACAGGACTGCGCGCCCCTCGCGACGGCGCGCGGGGGCCGGCCGCCGGCCACCCGCAGACTCGTGGCGGGCGGCGGCCAGGACAGCCCGGACCACGTGTTCGCCGTCGTGACCCGGCCGCGCACCCCGCTGGAGTACCTGGCGGAGCTGTTCACCGCCGGGGACACGGATGTGGTCGCCGGGGTGCTGATGAAGCTGACCGCGCCGGCCTCACCCTGCCTTTCCACAACGGCCGCACCGAAGGTGTCAACACCCGCACCAAACGGATCATGATGCAGACGCACGGACGCGCCGGATTCGACCTCCTCCGCCACCGCATCCTGCTCCGCTGACAGGCACCCACCGTCACCACCGACTACGTGACAGACCCGAACATCGTACAGTCCCGGACCTTCTGGCACGAGGAACAGGTACGCGGGCGGCTCCGCGCGTGCTCGAGGGAAGGCCGGACCCGGACGGCCGGAGCCCGGACAGTAGGCGTGGGCCCGCCTCACTCCAGAAAGTGTGTCAGGCCGACCGGGCAGCAAGCTTTTCGATGAATTCTTCCCGATTGACGACGGCACGCCTGTGCACACCGCGCAGGACTGCGCCGTGGCTGTCGCGGCCTTCCACGGAGAAGGTGAGCTTCTTTCCGTCGATACCGGTCAGCGTGGCGGTAATGGTGACGGTGTCGCCAGTGAGCGTGGGGGCGAGATGCGCCGAGTCGTGGGCCAGCCCCACGGTCATCGCCGAGGCAAAGACCACGCTCTCGATCACCTTCATTGCGGTGATCTCGCTCAGCCACAAGAGGACCGGAGTGGACAGCACATCGAGGTCGTTACCCCAGTTCTTCGCGGAGTCTTCGGCGGTGACGGTGTGCGTCAGCGTGGCCGATGTGCCGACCAGTGCGGAGAATTCGGCTCCCAGAATGGGGGTGGACATCATGCTCCTTCGTTGTCGGTGGGACGTGGCGTCAGGCCGTGGCTGAGATAGCAAGTCTGCGCATCTGGTTGAAGACGTTCTTACGCTGCATCTCCGCGGTTCCGCCGGCGATTACGGTGCCCAGGGCATCCTTGAGGGCCCGAGCATGCGGACCCTCCATGTAGCCGAGGTGTCCGTAAACGCGCAGCGCGGTCTCGGTGCCGAGCTTCAGCGTCTCGCCGGCGTGGTACTTGGCGACGGAGCAGATCAAAGATGCCTGCGGTGAGTTCTGCATGAGCGCGTCCAGCGCGCCGTAGGAGACCCATCGCGTCGCTTCAATGGCGAACTTCGCGTCCGTGATGCGCCCTTGGACGTACTGGTGGTCAGCGATCGGCACCTTGAAGGCATGCCTGCGGGACGTGTAATCGAGCACCTCATCGAGCAGCGGGTCGAGGTAGGCGGCGGCCAGTACTCCATACAGCAGACGGTCCAAGGAGATGGTGTTGTAGATGGCCTCGATGCCGCCTCCGATAGCGCCGACTATGTTCTTCGCCTCCACCGCGACGCTGTCCAGCGCGATGGGGCCGGTGGGGCTCGTGCGGTTGCCCATCATGTCCTCGACCGGCCCCTGCTGAACGCCCCTGTCCTTCAGATCAACCATGAACAGGGTGATGTCGTGCTCCCCGTGCTCGGGAACACGGCCGAGGATCAGCGCCACATCCGCGACGGGGCCGTTCGTGATGTGATCCTTGTGGCCCGTCAGCAGGTAGCGGCCTTCCACTCGGGTGGCCGAGGTCGCGATACGGGTGACGTCCGACCCACCGGTGGTCTCGGTCAGGGCAGTCGCGCCGACATCTCCGCCGAGCAGTCGCGGAAGCCAGTAGCCCTTCTGCTCCTCATCACCGTAGATCAGCAGCGAGCGGATCAGCCCAGCCTGGGCCACCATGGAGAGGCAGAAACCAATGTCACGCCCACCTGAAGCGATACCTTCGAACGCGGCGACGAAGTCCCACCAAGTGCCGCCCTTTCCGCCCCACTCGACAGGAACTGCCAGCCGCCACATCCCGGCGTCGCTCAATTCCTGCCAGGAATCGCGGTCCAGGCGACCTTCCTTGGAGCACTCCTCGGCACGCTTGGCCACTGTTGCGGCAGCCAGATCCCGGAAGTGGGCACGCAGATTGATGTCAGAAAAGTGATGAATCATTGTGTTGTGTCCTTGTCGAGACGGGAGGACGTGCGGGGAGAGTAGGTCCGGCCTGCCGACCGGGTGCAGCGGTAGCGGTCAGCAACCCGAGCACAGCAGTTGACTCGCGTCGGCTACGGGTGCAGCGGGCGAGAGACGGGTCAGGGCGCGGTCAAGCCGCACGGCGAGCTCGTCCAGCTCGGTGTCAGTCGAGACCAGAGGAGGCGCCACCATGACCGACTCAAGGGCGGGCGTTACCCCTGACGGGTACAACAGCAAGCCCTCGCGACGGGCAGCCTCGACAAGGTCCAGGGACGTTCCCGGAAACCGCGAAGCATCGCTATGAACACCAAGGGCCATCTGCATCCCCACACCCCGGACATCGCTGATCACCCGGTGTCGCTGTCGCAGGCCCTGCAGAAGCTCGTGCAGACGCTCACCAGCCTCGGCGGCGTGTGCCGGGACATCATGGGCTTTCAGATATTCCACGACGGCCAGACCAGCGGCTGCGGACAGTGGCGTACCCGCCATGGTGTGCCCGAACAACAAAGTACCGAGCGGCTGCCCGGCGGCGTCGGCGACTTTGTCGGATGCCAAGAGCGCTGCGATCGGTGCGAATCCTGCGGAAATTCCCTTGCCCAGAACCATGACGTCAGGGGTGATGCCGGCGTGCTCGCACCCAAACCACCGACCGGTCCGCCCCAGGCCGGACATGACTTCGTCGGCGATGAGAAGGAACTGGTGCTGGTCGGCCAGTTCCCGCAGTCGGCGCAGGGTCTCCGGGGCAGTGGGGACTGCTCCGGAAGAGGCTCCGCCGACTGGTTCGATCATCACAGCGCTCAGGTTGGCCGGACCGATGCGCTCGATCGCTGCCTCCCAGTCGTGGACGTCGGCGCGCAGTGAGCCGTGCTTCGGCCGCACCCGCGAGACCGTGGCCTGATTGGCGAGCAGTGGCGTGAGGTCCTGTCGCCGTAGCGGATGCCCGGAGGCTGCCAGGGCGCCGGCGGTCATGCCGTGGTAGCTGGGTTCCTCCGTGAGGACCGTGCACTTGAACGGACGATATGCGCGGGCGTGTATAAGCGTTGCGAGGCGCAGCGCCATCTCGATGGCTTCCGAACCCGAGTTGCAGTATTCAACGTGTTTGAGATCACCCGGTGCGAGTTCCACCAACAGCTCCGTAAGCCGCATCAGCGGCTGGGAGCGGAACTGCGTCCGGTACGCGTAGCATGTCCGATCGATCTGCTCGTGCATACGGGAGGTGACTTCCGGCACGGAGTGCCCGAGATTGACGTTGATCGCGCCGGAGCAGCCGTCGAGATACTCGAGTCCTTCCTGGTCGTAGACGTACACACCTGTGGCATGACTGACAACGGGCAGCATGAATCGGATCCCTCACGTTCATTCCAGCCGGCACGGGGAGAAGGCCCAAGTTGAAGTGACTGTTTGTCCAGGGGAAGTGAAGGCAGTAGCAGACGCGCCAGAAGAGATAGTGACCGCGGCGGGCGGCTATGGCGGTCAGTACCAGGTCAGCACTGTGGCTGCTGCAGTCATGCCCCCGCCCACGGCCGCGAGGAGCACTCGCTCGCCACGTCGAAGCGGCCGATGGGCGTGATCGCGTGCGAGGGTCAGGGGAATAGAGGCTGCGGCCGTGTTGCCGAGCGTTGGCGCGGTTATCGCCAGCCGGTCTTGCTCGACGCCCATCGCCTCGGCGAGGCTGTGCACCAGACGGGTGTTTCCTTGATGGAACACGACCCGGTCGATGGCCTCGATGCTCATACCAGCCTGTTCCAGAGCTTGTTGAGCCGCCTTGGGGACGAATTGCAGCCCCCAGTCGCGGACCGCTCGCCCCTCCATACGGAAGAAGTGCTCGCCTGCCTGTAAGCGTTCAGCGGTGAGCGGTCGCCGGGTTCCCCCGGCCTCCACCCGCACGAGGGACGCAGCCTCGCCATCGGCGATCAGCGAAGCACCCTGGATGCCATAACCCTCGGGAACCCTGCCGAGCAGAACGGCACCTGCCCCATCACCGAAAAGGCTCACGGTGCGCCGGTCGGCGCGGTCCATGATGGACGAATACTTATCGGCGCCTATCACCAGGGCGTAGTCAGCGCCAACGCGCGTGGCCATCAGTGCCTCCGCGACGGTCAGTCCGTACAAGAAACCGGAGCACACCGCATTTACGTCGAATGAAGGCACCTGCTTCAGTCCAAGCCGGCGCTGCACAAAACTCGCCGTCGCCGGTTGCGGCTGGTCCGGGGTGGCCGTCGCCAGCACGAGAACCCCCACCGACTCGGCCACCCCAGGGTTTGTCAGTAGCGGCAGAGCCGCACGCGTGGCCAACTCCGACGTGGAAACATCCTCCTCAGCATAGCGCCGTTCGGCTATCCCCGTCCGCGATTCGATCCACCCCTCTTCGGTAACCGCCCATCGCCCGATCTGTTCGTTATTCACGACGAGAGGCGGGACATATCCGCCAATAGAAACGATCCCAATGGGCACAGATTCCTCCTCATACGTTTGCCAAGTGAGCACCCGGCGCACCCATGAAAGCCGCCCAGCCCCCTAAGGCCTCTGCGAAGGTCTTCGCCAGGTTCTCCGTGGCGGCGTCCAGAGCGGCATCGGTCCGCGCAGACAGAGGGAACAGTTGCCACGGACGGGTGCTGCCACCGGTCGGCGCCTTCGGCAGTTCCTCGACAATGGCGAAGGCATTGGTGTCGCTCCATCAGCGCGCGCTGGCCGCTCTTGACATGCCCAGGGTTCTTGGCCATTTCGGGATCGATGCCCGCATCGATCAACTCTTCCAGCGACCACGTGGTAATGCTCTCCGTGCCCGCCTTGAGATTCGACCAGTACTTTCCCGCATCACGAGCACCGGGAAGCCGACAATTGATGCCCACGATGGCGAACTTCTGGGTGCTGCTCATTTCTCTCCTGGTTCGACGTAGATGTGGGCACGGCGAAGTACCTCCCTCGGCGGGGCGCACTCAGTCGGTTAACGGCAGAAACAAGGTGCTGGTGCGGATGCTCAGATGCGGCGGGAGCAGATTATCCGGCAGGGCCGGCTGACCGTCGCCGCCTTTACGGAAGGGGTGACCGAATCAACCCCGCTTGGGTCCAAAGACTATCGGCCGCAGGTAGGCCGCGCCTCGTCCGGTGCGGCCAAATCCGCAACATCGACTTGTTCGGCCCAGCCAGCGGTAATCGGCCTTAGGCCGCAGAGTTGTGCGCCCGGTCGACTCTCCTGAGGAGTACACAAAATCGACTGGAACACTCGGCGAACGGTGTCCACAGACAGCGGGACACCGTTCTTCGGCACTTTTCGTGAAGTAAGTCAACGGGCTAGCGGATATGGCGTTCGAGGAGGCCAAGTCCGGCGCGTCCATAGTGCCGACGCTCGAGTATCCTAAAATTTACGTGAAATCTGCCGGGTGATCATGTTGTCCCGGCGCCGCCACGGGCTTGGGAGATGGCTTGAGCGGCACGACAGAGTTCATGGAGAAGTGGCCGGTGTTCGGCCGGTACGAGCAGGCGGCAGCCTGGGGGCTGGCCCAGTAGCCGTGTTCGTGGCCGATCGGGCGCTTCCAGCCGCAAACGCTGTGCAGCCGACGGGTGTTGTAGAAGTCGTTGTCCAGGTCGCGATCCGGATCCGGGCCTCGGCGCGGGTGGAAGGTGTGCTGGTGGACGTGCTCGGCCTTCAGCACGCTGTTCGAACGCCTCGCCGACGACGGTGCTGCCCCTATGGATGTCAAGCGGCGTCTCGGGCTGGTTCCGTGCGGTTTGCCGGGGTGGTTTTGGGCACCACGGGGCGGCCGTCTGCCCGGCCTGGTCAGCCTCCGCCGTCTGCGTACCTTCCGCGCGTCCAGGCCGAGCTCGGAGGTGATCTTCGCGATGCTGTTCGCCGAGACCCGTCAGCCGTGCCTCACCAGCCTCATCCGGATCTTCGGCGAGACGAAGGCGCCGCTGGAGGCGTCGAACTCCTCTTTCACCGCTTCGGTCGGATGCGAACCGTACTGGTTCGTCGGATGGTTCCAGAGCTCTTGGCCTGTCGTGCCCGAGCCGGTGTCCCGCGCCGGGATTCGCGGTCTCCATGTCTCAGCCGCCGCCTCATCGTGGTTGGTCACCGTGCCGCCTCGTCATCCGGGCGGAGGCACGCACAAACGCTCGCGCTAAAGGTGACGGCAACGCTGCGCTGCTCCTCTCACAGTTGCCGCAGATACTGTTCAGGTGCCCGCGTCAGGCTGTGGCCACAGCCTGGAGGACCCCGTCAACGAGCGCTGGCAGTGATCGCGGGGGTCGTCAACGCTGGGGCGTGCCGCGGCTCACGGTCGTGGCCCGAACGGCCTCTTCCTTGGCGCGTGTGTGTCGTGATGCCCCAACTGGTCGGGGCTTGCTGGTCACCGGTGTGGAGGAGGCCGGGAACCCCGGCGTGCCGCAGGCGGGCACGGAATGCAGCGCTGAGTCCCACGAGGCGCCCAATCGGCAACGGGGAATTGGGTACGCGCGCCCATGGCTCCTGCGCACCCGTATCGGGAGCGCTGCCCGTGATGTTCCGGGCATGGCGAACACGAGCATCTGGCTGAAAGTGCCATGAGGTGCACGTGATACGGGCGGGTGTACGATCAATTCCGCCACTGGCAGGGACGGCGCCCTGCTGCCGGCTTCACCGGATGGCAGCGCAAGCCCGGGTGCCGATACCGCGGCCTGACATCTGAGACCTCAAGACCGAGTCGACACCTGTGTCGACTTCCGTGACACAGAGCCGGGGCTGGGGCGAGGGGGACCTTCAGCACAACCTCCATCGACATCCTTACCAAACCGAACAGCCATGGCCTCCGGCATGTCTCCGGCAGTCGACCACCGGGCCTGCTGCCGTGCCGCCGAGGCGGGCAGCCGCGCCGGTGGCCGCCACGGTCGGCCGTGGAAGTTCGAATCAACTGTGCTGACAACAGTCGGTGTCGGCCTGCACCGGACCGTGCTAGAGAGACTCCACCTCGGCCTCCGCCAAGAAAAGCGCACCGTTTCTTCGGGGCGAACTCCCTCCGGGTGGCCATGGCTGAGGAGCTATCACCAGCACATCTCACACATGTCTAGGGGAAGAAGATGAGTCCCGCCGAAAACCGGGCCCCGGTATCACCACTGGTCTTCAGGCCTGCTGGGATACCCCTGCACGAAGACGACGCTCAGCCGACTGCGGCCGAGCCCAACACTCCCAGGGCCGGTGTCCGTGAGGGGAACGCCTGTCGGTCGGACGGAAAGCTGAGCGCTGCCGTCGATCTGCTGGAAGCCCGGATCGACAGAGTGGCGGCCACCATGGTCCGCGCCTACCGGACGGAGATCGCCGCCTACGGCGAGATCACCGATGAATCACTGCTGCAAGACATACTTCACGTCTGCTCGGACACGGTCCGCTGCTGCCTTGAGGCCATGCGGCGCGGGCGGCTGCGCGACGAGGAACTGATGTCACTGACGGAAGGAGCCAGGCGTCGCGCCACACAGGGCATCAATCGCGAAGCGGTGCTACGCGCGTATCGCGTCGGGGCACGGGTGCTGTGTGAGGAGATAGTGAGCACGCTCGCGGCCGACAGCGCCGTCGGCGAGCGGGACATCGGAGCGACGGCGGCATGGGTCCTGGAGTTCGCCGACCTGGTCTGCGTGGCGGCCGCTGCAGCCTACTCGGACGAGGTCGCGCGCATGGCCCGCGCCCCGGAGCGGTACCACCGTTCCCAGCTGCTCGACGCCGTACTCGCGGGCACCTGGACCGAGCGCCACCGGCAGACCGACACGTTCGCCGTCCCCCACTGTGTCGCCGTGGCGCAGATCCAGGCGACGGCGACCTTCGCCGACCTGGAGGGCATCGGGCGGGCCATGGTGAGCAAAGCGGGCGCGTCGTCTTGGACCGTACGGCATCGGACCGTCGTGGCGACGCTCGAAATACCCAACGGGACGAGCAGAGACCACCTTATCCGCCGGCTGAGGCCGCTGGTCACCGGTCAGGTGCTGGGCTTCGGACTGGGATACATGGCGGAAGGCGCCGCTCAGACGCGGCACAGTTACGCTGAAGCACTCGACGCGCTGCGCATCGGTATGGACACCGCGCCGCAACGCGGCGCACAACCCGTGTACGACTACAACGCACTGGCCCCGCTGATCGCCATGCTCGCCGAGCCGGACCGGGCACGGAGATTCGTCAGCGCCGCCCTGGAGCCGCTCTCGCCGATGATGGACCGTGACTGGGTACTGCCCACCATCGATGCGTACCTGTCGCGCTGGGGTCGGCTGAAAGAGGTCGCCTCCGCGCTGGGGGTGCATCAGAACACCGTGAAGTACCGGGTGGGCGAATTACGGCCGTTCGTCGATCTGACCGCTGGCGGCGACCGGACTGCGATGCTCCTGCTTGCGGTGCGTGTGCACGAGCACCTTGCCACCGTGCACGCCGAGCCCTCCTGCGGCGGGAGCGGGACGTCACCACTTCGCAACCCCGATCGATTAGCTTGAGCCCGGGGCGGAATCCCGGTAGCGGAGGAGAGCGGGCACCCAGAACACGCGAGTGCGCCTCTCCCGCTCGGTAAACGAGGCATGACCGCCCGGCGCATGACGGAAAACATCCTAAGAGAGCGCAGATGCCATCCCGACTGACGACCTTTCTTAATGATCAGGTAAAAATTCACCCACGACGAGGGAAATCGCACCCCGTCCGCATTCCGCTCGGTCGCCCCCGGCCAGCGGCTTCCCGTGCGGCCGCATCCCCCGAGAAGTACCGCGCGCCAACGATGACCTGACTGGCGAATAGAGCCAAGTTACCGTGGGGAACTTTGGCCCGCTGCGACGAGGTGCGATCGTCACACCAGCCGATACTGTTACGGCTGCGGATATCGAATTAGACAAACCCGTTCCAGCAGGCGGCACCCGACCGGCGTCGACCCAGCCCCCGATTCCCCGGTCACGCCGCCCAACCATTCGAAATCTCGAGAATCCGCACAGCAATCGCCGACCCCCGGTGCCGCTTCGACGTGGCGCCATCACCTTGCTCTTTCCGCGATGACGTCGATACTCGACGTCGGATCCGACAGGCATCTGGAGAGAAATGTGAAATTCTCAAAGATTCGCGCTGGGCACGCTGCTGAACTGGCACCGGCGTTTGGTGCGCTGGAAGTGGCGCCAGACGGCGGTCGGCCCCGGTCGGCCACCCTTGCCGGAAGAGACGGTCGTGCTCATCCAGCGCTTGGCGCGAGACAACCCGATCTGGGGTACGTCAGGATTCAAGGTGAGCTGCGGCGGCTCGGCCATCGGGTCGCCGCCGCCACGATCCGGCGCGTCCTGCGCCGCTCCGGTCTGCCGCCCGCACCGCAGCACGCCTCGCAGCAGTGCGGGTGCCGGTAAATCATCCACGCAGGTGAGAGCTTGATCAGAGATCTTCGACCTTGGCCGATGCTCACCCCGGCGTCTTCACCTGCACAAGGCCCCGACGGCATCATGGTCTGTCGTGCTGCCGCGCCTGGCCTATCTCGCGGCGACCAACACCCTGGCGTTCCTACCTCTCCTGCAGATGAGCGACAGAGACAAGGACATCGAGATCCTCGTGCTTCGGCACCAATTGCTTGTCCTGCAGCGCCAGGTCGGCAAGCCTGCCTTCACCGACATAGATCGCGCTGTCCTCGCCGGCCTGCTCCACCACCTGCCCAAAGACAGACTGCGGCACCTTCTGCTGCTGGTCCGCCCCGAGACGGTCATGCGCTGGCATCGCGAGCTGCTCAGGCGGCGCCATGCCGCAACCTGCATGCCCAAACGGCGTGGACGCCCACGCACCGTCCGATCGATCCGCGCCCTCGTCCTCCTCGCCTGCGATCTCTTCGAAGTCCGCACGCTGACCGGAGCGCGCCTGTACGCCTTCGCTGTCATCGAGCACACCACCAGGCACATCCGGATCCTCGCGCCACCGCACACCCCACCGCGGACTGGATCGTGCAGCTCGGACGCAACCTCCTCATCGACCTCGAAGACGCGGGCAGCAAGGCAAAGTTCCTGATCCGCGACCGCGACTCGAAGTTCACAACCGCCTTCGACACCCTGATGACCGACGCCGGTCTCAACGAACACCGCCCGCACAGAGCCCTGCAACGAGCCGCTCCCTGCCGCCCGCTACTCACACCCATCACGCAACAAGCCCAGCTTGCCTGAACTGCGCGGATGATTTGTCGGCACCCACACTCCTCGAACGCCGTATCCGCTAGCCCATTGACTTACTTCACGAAAAGTGCCGAAGAACGGTGTCCCGCTGTCTGTGGACACCGTTCGCCGAGTGTTCCAGTCGATTTTGTGTACTCCTCAGGAGAGTCGACCGGGCGCACAACTCTGCGGCCGAAAGCCGATTACCGCTGGCTGGGCCGAACAAGTCGATGTTGCGGATTTGGCCGCACCGGACGAGGCGCGGCCTACCTGCGGCCGATAGTCTTTGGACCCAAGCGGGGTTGATTCGGTCACCCCTTCCGTAAAGGCGGCGACGGTCAGCCGGCCCTGCCGGATAATCTGCTCCCGCCGCATCTGAGCATCCGCACCAGCACCTTGTTTCTGCCGTTAACCGACTGAGTGCGCCCCGCCGAGGGAGGTACTTCGCCGTGCCCACATCTACGTCGAACCAGGAGAGAAATGAGCAGCACCCAGAAGTTCGCCATCGTGGGCATCAATTGTCGGCTTCCCGGTGCTCGTGATGCGGGAAAGTACTGGTCGAATCTCAAGGCGGGCACGGAGAGCATTACCACGTGGTCGCTGGAAGAGTTGAGGGCGGGATCTACTCCAAGTCCGGCCACCGCCGACCGTTCGACCACGAAGCCGACGGCACCATCGTGGGAGACCCGATCGAGGTCACCGCGCTCGGCGAGATGTTCGCCGCGCACGGCGTCACCCCCGAGTCCCGCAGCCTGATCAGCTCGGCCAAGGGCAACATCGGCCACATGGGCCCGGCCGCAGGCGTCGAGCCGCGCTCCGTACAGCGAGCCGCAGACCTCGCAGATCGGCCAGGTGCTTGTCGCGTACCTCTGCGGGGAGCCCTGTCTGCGCGCGTAGCGCGTCCTTCGTACTGTGAGGCACCCAAACCAGCGCCGCGTAGATCCGTATGCACACCTGATCGAGTTCGGGCAGCAAGGATTTCCCCCGTGTATCCCCTGCCACATGCCGTCTCCGCGGTATGCACGTGTACACGGAAAAGATCACAGACGCGCACCAGATGCTGAGGCCGGAGCGAGATGTTCCGCATGTGTCTTGCGGAACTCCGGCAGTACGGCTCAACAGGGCAGCCTGTGCACGGGCCGGTTGTTGCCGTCCACTTGCTGCCACCCGCGGACTCTGGCCGGGGTCACGCCGCCCCTTCCAGAGTCCGCCAATGTCATCCGGCCCTTTTGCAGTCCGCACTCGACGGAGGAACATATGACGACCGCGCCCGCAGGCAGCACCGCCAGCGTGTCCACCGACTGGCGGATCACACCGGAATTCGTCTTCACCGACGAGGAGTCCGCGGCGCTCGCCGAGGCAATCGGGACGGTGATGGCCAATCCGTACCGCCTCTACGACGCCCACGCGTTCCAGATCGGCCGACTGATCGAGGACGGCGTCGTACCCGAGCGCTTCCGCTCGTATGTATCCGGCCTCGCGGGCCGTGACCGGCACAAGGAGCCAGCCGTCGTCCTGAAGAACGTCCCCTACGACCGCGACGTACCGGTCTTCGACTTCGACGAGCCCGTGAAGTCGAAGTACGAGCTGAAGCGGACCTTCGTCGCGGAGGGCTTCCTCGCCCTCTTCGCCCAACTCGCGGGCACCCCGCCGATCGGATACTTGAACATCAACGACGGCGACGTCTTTCAGGACATCTACCCCAAGCGCTCCATGCAGTCGACCCAGTCGCAGAAGGCGCTCGACACGATCCACTTCCACAAGGACCTGGCCAACCACTTCGTCCGCCCCGACCAGGTGTACATGGTGGGCATGCGCAGCAACCCGGAGAACGAGGTGTACACCTCCTTCGTCCGCAACATCGACGTCATCGGGGCCTTCACCGAGGAGGAACTGGAACTGCTGCGCAGCCCGCAGTTCTACACGCCTTTCGATGACCTGACCGTGATGGGCGGCACCCTGGAGCTGGGCGAGGCCGACCGTCACCCGATCATCGGCGGCGAGGACGACCTGCGCTACTTCGAGAACCGCACGATCGGCGTGACCGACGCCGCCCGGGCGATCGTGCCCAAGGTCTCCGCGACCCTGCACGCCCTCAAGCAGCGCGTGTTCATCGAGCCCGGCGACTTCGTGATCACGTACAACAACCACACCGTGCACGCCAAGGAGGTGGTGAAGGTGCGCAAGCCGGAGGAGCTGTGCAGCCGGTGGATCATCAAGACGGTCAACGTCGACGATCTGGAGCCGCACGTCCAGCACTTCATGCCGGGCACCCGTCACCTCGTGAATGGCTGACACCCCCGCCCGATCATGGTGTGCGCCGCACGGCGGCTGCGTGTGCGACTTCCTGCTGCACGACGCCGACGGGACCCGTGCGGTCCCGCCGGCGGCCACCTCGGTCGCCGCGCTCCCCCGTGCGGCGTGCCCTCCGCTGGTCCTGGGGCCCGGGACGCTGGACGGGCCCGCCGTGGGGCACTCGTCGCCCTCGCGCAGACCGAGGTGCTGCCGGTGATCGCCCTCGGCGTGATCCCGCCGTTGCTGCGCCCCTGCCATCCACTGCTGCTCGGGCGGCCGACGTCGGAACCGGGACCGGCCGGACTTTCCCTCCAAGGCGCGGACGTGATCATCTGGGTGGACGGTCCGGCCGAGGTCCGCACCTGTGTGCGGGCGCTGGCGGTCCTGCTCACCGTACACTCACGGAGCGCGGGCGCGGACCGGACGAACTGGTTGGCCGACATCACAAGTTGGCGGCTCCTCCGGAGGAAGGCTGATGCCGCCGCGCCGGGCGGGACACGCCTGTCGGCGGCGCCGGTGCTGGACGCAGGCACGCGCGAGGAACCGGCCGCGCTCCCCCGGCCGCCGGAGCGGCCGCACCGTACGCCACCGGGCGGGAGCTGCCCCCGCAGCAACCCCCACACCGCACCGCGGCACTTCCCGCACTCGCTGTTTCCCACGACTCGCCGCCTGCCCGCGGGCCCCGTCGACTGTTCCGATCCCCGTGACAGGGAGTAACCATGCCGACCCCGAATCTCGCCACCCTGGTCGAAACGGCCGCCCGTACCCACTCCGGGGCCATCGCGATGGAAGACGCCGGACGCACCCGCGGCTACGGGGAGCTGCTGTCGGACGCGCGGGCCATCGCCGCCGACATCGTCGCCGCCCGGGTGCGCTCCGTCGCGGTCACCGGGGAGCGGAGCGCCGCGCTGATCACCGCCGTGGTGGCCACTGTCCTGGCCGACGTCCGTCTGGTGCTCATCGACCCGGCGCTGCCCGAGGCACGGCGGACCGCGATGGTGAAGGAGAGCGGCGCGGAACTGGTGTTGACGGCCGAGCCGGGCGACGGCGGCATCTCGGCCGGACCGGCACCCGGTGCCAGCCCCGCTGGAGCCGAGGCCCGCCCCGGCTACATCTTCTTCACCTCCGGCACCACCTCCACCCCCAAGGCGGTCGACGGGCGGTGGGCCGGTATCGCACACTTCACCACCTGGCAGCGGGACACCTTCGGTATCGGCCCCGGCGACCGCTTCGCCCAGCTCACCGGCCTGTCCTTCGACGTCGTCCTGCGGGACCTGTTCACCCCGCTGGTCTCGGGCGCCACCATCTGCGTCCCGCCGCGTGACGTGGCCACCGCCGTCGGCGGCGTGCCCCGCTGGCTGGAGACGGCCGGAATCACCGTCGTCCACACCGTGCCGTCGCTCGCCGCCCGCTGGACCTCGGTCCCGCGGGACGGCCGGGCCGCCGGCGACGCGCTACGGTTGACCTTCTTCGCGGGCGAGCCGCTGCCTGCGGCCGCCGTCACCGGATGGCGCGAGCGGTTCGGCGCCACACAGGTCGTCAACCTCTACGGACCCACGGAGACCACCCTGGCCAAGTTCTGGCAGGACGTCACCGAGCCCGTGCCCGGGGTCCAGCCGGTCGGCCGGCCGTTGCCCGGCACCCACGCGGCCCTGGTCGACGGCGAGGTCTGGATCAGCACCCCGTACTCCACACGCGGGTATCTCAACGCCCCCGGCGAGCAGGCCGATCGCTTCGTCGGCCCGCCCGCCGGGACCGCCGACGCCGTCTTCGGTGAGGAGCCGGCCGACGCTGGCGCCGGGGCCGTCTGGTACCGCACCGGCGACCTTGGCCGGCTCGGCGAGCACGGCGAGCTCCACCTCTTGGGCCGCTCCGACTTCCAGGTCAAGATCGACGGCAACCGGGTCGAGCCCGAGGGCATCGCCGCCGCGCTGCGCGAGCACCCGGCCGTGCGTAACGCCGTCGTTGTCGCCCACCGGCGTTCCGACGGCGCGGTGCGCCTGGTGTGCCACTACGCGGCGGACGCCGGCGACGGGGACGAGGCGGAGCTACATCGCTGGGCTGGTGAACGGCTGCCTGCGGCCCACATCCCGTCCACTCTGTACCGGCTCGACGAGCTGCCCCTCACCGCCAACGGGAAGGTGGACCGGACCTCCCTGCCCGAGCCCCGCGCGCCAGGCACCGATGTACCCGACGAGGGCCGGGACGGCCTCACCCAGTCGGTCACCGAGGTCTTCCGCTCCGTGCTGCCCGACGCGCCCGACCGCTCCGACGCCGACTTCTTCCAGCACGGCGGCTCGTCGCTCGACGCGGCCGATCTGTCCGTGCGGCTGCTCGCCGCGACGGGTCGGCGGCTGGAGATGAGCGAGATCTACCATCTGCGCACCGCGCGTGCGATGGCCGAGGCACTCCGCGACCGCCCCTTGGACAGCCAGGGCGGCATCCCGCGCGGCACCCACCCGGACCGCACCGGACTCTCCCCGCAGCAACGCCGCTACCGCAGCGTCTATCTGCCCAGGGTCAACCGCTCGTGGAGCAACATGCCCGCCCTGTTCGCGCTCCCCGACGGTACCGGCGCCGCCGCCGTCGAGCAGGCGCTGCGGACCGTGATCGACCGGCATGAGAGCCTGCGGGCCGGCTTCACCCCCGCCGGCACCTCGGCGGACCCCGAAGCGCCACCGGCCCTCCATCAAGTCTTTACCCCGGCACACGCGTTGACCTTCGCCGTGAAGACCGTCGATCTGCGCACCCTGCCGGAGAGCGAGCAGAGCGCACGGATGGAGGAGCTGCGGATCGCGGAGGCGAACACCCCGATCGAGATCGGCCGGGCCCCGCTCTTCCGGGCCACGCTGTTGCTGCACCAGGGGGACCGGGCGACGCTGCTCTGGAACGTCCACCACATGGTCTCGGACGGGTACAGCCAGCGCCTGCTGCACCAGGAGCTGACCCATCTGCTCGGCGGCGTGCCGGAGCGCCTGCCGGAGCTGCCCATCGGCTACCGCGACTACATCGCCTGGCGCGAGCGGCTCGCCACCGATCCCGGTGCCTGCGAACCCCACCGCCGGTACTGGCAGGAGGTGTTCGCCGAGCCGTACGAGCGGCCGCTGCTCCCGGCCCGTGCCGAGACCGAGGACGCGGCGCGGGGCATCGCCCACCAGTTCCCGGTGCCGGACGATCTGCGCGCCGAGGTGGCCGCCTTCTGCCGCGAGCACGGCACCACGGCGTTTTCCGTCTACTTCGCCGCGTACACGCTGATGGCGCACGACCTCTACGAGCGCGACGACCTGGTGATCGGGACCCCGGCCGCCGGCCGCACCCGGCCCGAGTTCCAGAACCTGATCGGAAACTTCATCTCGCTGGTCGGCATCCGGAACCGGCGCGACGGGGCCGTCGGCTTCCCCGCGCTCGTCCGTGCGCTCCAGGAGGGCACGGTGCGGGCGATGGAGCACCAGGACTACCAGTACGACGAGGTCATGGCCGACATCGGCGCCGCGCCGGACGACGACCGCTTCCCGCTCACCACGGTCTTCATCTCTCTGGTGGAGGTCCCCGCCGGCCAGGCCCCGGGCCTTCGGACGCCGTCCCACCGCGACCTGGGCTGCGAGGTCAAGTTCGACCTGATGGGCTATCTGCGGCGGGCCGGCGACATGGTCGCCCTCGACCTGCACACCCGTCAGGGGCTGCTCTCGGCGGACCGGCTGGAAGCCCTGGCCGCGACGTTCCTGAACCACCTCCGCACCGGCCTCAAGGAGGACTGACATGACGCACGCCGTCCTGGTCTGCTCCGCAGTGCGCATCCCGTCGCCCCGTCTGCTGGACCATCCGCTGATCGACCGGCTCAGCGTCGTCACCGAGCACGGGCACGCCGCCCGCTACCCCGAGGGTGTCGCCGTCGAGACCGTCGGCTCCATCCGTGACGTCGACGAGGTGCTGGCCGCCGCCTGGCGCATCGCCGGCCGGTACCCGATCGACGGGGTACTCGCCCCGTACGAGGTGGGGCTGCCCGCCGCCGGGTACGTGCGCACTGTCCTCGGTCTGGCCGGGCCGGGCCTCCACACCGTCACGCTCTTCACCAACAAGCACGTGATGAAGCAGCGGCTCTCCCGGGCCGGTCTCGACCTGATGCCGTTCGCCGGTGCCCACAGCGATGCGCAGGTCCGGGCCCGCGCCGAGGAGTTCGGCTGGCCCGTTGTGGTCAAGCCCGCCTACGGCGGCGGCAGCAAGGATGTCGCCGTCGTCGCGGACGCCGCCGAACTGGACGCCTGGCTCGCTGCCGACGGCGGCCTCCGGCCCGACAACCCCACCGCCGTCGTCGAACGGCCGGCGAAGATCCTCACCGAGTACCACTGCGACGGTGTCGTGGCCGACGGCGAGGTGCGGTTCGTCGTCACCTCGTGCTACCTCGAACCCGTCCTCGGCAGCATCGGGCAGGGCTACGGCTCGTACCAACTGCCGCCCGACCACCCAGGGCACCTGGCAGTGGCCGAGCTGCATGCCACCGCCGTCGCGGCACTCGGGCTGCGGTCCGGTGTGACCCACCTGGAGGTCTTCGCCACCCCGGACGGGCTGCGCGTCTCCGAGATCGCCTGTCGCCCCGGCGGCGGCGCGATCCCCGCCGCCATCGAGCTGCGGCACGGCGTGAACATACTCGACGCGTGCGTCCGCACCTCACTGGGCCTGCCCGCGTTCCCGGACAGCGCCCCGGCCCCCACGCATCCCGACGCCCGCTACCTGGGGCACTGTGGACTGGCGCTGCGGCCCGGCGTCATCACCGAGATGACCTCGGAGCAGGAACTGGCCCAGCTCCCCGGCGTCCTCCGTGCCGGTCTGCTCCACGAGGTCGGCGACGAGATCGCCGGACACATCTACTCCGCCTCGGCGGCCGGTTACGTACACGTGGGTGCCGACACCGAGCAGGAGGTACGTGACCGGCTCGCGGCGGTCCGTGCCCGTTACCGGATTCGAACCCGCCCAGCGGGCGCCCTGACGGAACCCCGTGTGGCCGAATCCCGGGCGGCCTCACTCCAGGAGCCCTCCTCATGAGCGCCGCTCCGCCCCACGGCCTCCACGGTGTCACCCACGTTATGGTCGGCTACAGCGCCCATCTGATGGCGGAGGTGGACCGGCTGTTGCCCGCCGCGAGCGTGCTGATCGTGGAGGAGCCGCATGTCATCAAGGCCCGTGACGTACACCGGGCCACGGCCGAGTACCCCTGCGTCGCCGGGGTGCTCGCCGCCGCCACCCAGGACGAGGCGCGGGCCCACGCGCTCGCCGGGAGCGTGCCGCGCCCGCCGGACGTGCGCGCGGTGGTGCCGGCCCTCGAGTATGGAGTGGTCGCCGCCGCCACCCTCGCCACCGCCTGGGGGCTGCCCGGCGGCGGTGCCGGGGCCGCCCGCATCCTGCGCAACAAGCTGGAGCTGCGCCGCGCCGCCGCCCGCCGGGGCATCACCCAGCCGGAGTTCGCCGAGGCCACCGGACCCGCCGACGTCGATGCCCTGCGCGCCCGGTTCGACGGCATCTGTGTCCTCAAGCCAGCCAACCGCCAGGCAAGTCTGGGGGTGGTGTTGCTCGGCCCCGGGGACGACACCGAGGCGGCCTGGCGGCACACCGTCGCGGCCGACGAGCCCCGGCTGCGCGTGCACTACGCCGACGCCGCCCAGTACCTGGTCGAGCAGCGTCTGCACGGCCCCGAGGTCAGTGTGGAGGCCCTGGTCCACGACGGCGTCATCGGCTTCCTCAACGTCACCGCCAAGCAGGTGCTGCCCGGCCGCTATCCGGTCGAGCTGGGCCACACCGTGCCCGCCCCCGCCGACGAGCCGGGCGGGGCGGCGCGAGAGGCGCTGAGCGTCGCGATGGCCGAACTCGTCGACGCCATCGGCTTCTCCACCGGCATCCTGCACGCGGAGTGGGTGCTTACCAGCGACCGTCCGCATCTGATCGAGTGCGCGGGCCGCCTCCCCGGCGACCACATCCCCGCCCTCATCGACCTGGCGTACGGCGGCGACGGGCTGATGGCCGACCTCTTTGCTCTTCTCGCAGGGGATGGACCGCGCCCGGCGCGCGTCGCCCGGCGGGGCGCCGCGATCCGCTTCCTGCCCACTCCCGAGCCGGACGTGCCGGAGGCCGTGGTGCGGTCCGTCATCGGCATCACAGAAGCCGAACGGCTCGACGGCGTACGGGACGTGGTGGTGACCCTAGTGGAGGGCGCCCCGGTGAACGAGGTGACCAACTCCTGGCAGCGGGGCGGGCACGTCGTCGCCACCGGCACCACGCCGTCCGAGGCGGCCCGTACGGCGGAGCGTGCGGCGGCGCTGGTCGCCATCACGGTCGGCCCGCGCACCGGGGGCGGGCAATGAGCGGAGCAGAGCCGAAGAGGGACGGTTCCGGTGTGGTCCGCCGTGTCGTACGGGAGTATCTGCCGGGCAGCCATGCGGGCCGGGTCTTCGCCTCCTCCACGCTGTTGAGCGCGTTCGGCACCGGTCTGTTTCTGGCCGGGTCCGCGGTGTTCTTCACCCGTCAGGCCGGGCTCAGCGCCGCCCAACTCGGTGCGGGGCTCTCCATTGCCGCCGCCGTCGGCCTGGTCGCCCTGCTACCGCTGGGGGCGGTGGCCGACCGGGCCGGCGCCCGTCCGACCTTGGTTGGCGCGCTGCTCTGGCGGGCCCTGTGCTTTGTCGCCCTCGCCTTCGTCCAGGGGCCGATCGCGTTCACCGTCGCCGCCGCCTGCCAGGCGGCCGCCCAGAACATCACCGGCCCCGTCACCCAGGCCCTGGTCGGCACCCTCTCCGAGGAGGGGGACCGGACCCGGATGATGGCCGTGGTGCGGACCGTGCGCAACATCGGTTTCTCACTCGGCGCGCTAGCCGCCGCACCGCTGCTGCTCACGGACAGCACCTGGCTCAATCGCGGCGTGCTGCTGGGTAACGCGCTCGCCTTCGTCGCCTCCGCCGTGCTGCTGGCCCGACTGCGGCTCGCTGCGCCAGCCCGGGCGGTCACGGTACGCAACCCACTTGCCGCCTTCGGCGCTGTCCGCGACTGGCGCTATCTCTGCCTCACCGCCCTTAACTCGGTCCTCGCCCTGCACATGACGCTGCTGGCGGTGGGGCTGCCGCTCTGGGTGACCCGGCACGAGGGGGCTCCGGACGCCCTCGTCCCCGTCATGATCTTCGTCAACACCGTGCTGGCGGTGGCCTTCCAGGTGCCGTTCGCACGGCGCGTCACCGATCCCCGCAGTGGCGCCCATGCCTTGCGGTGGACGGGGCTCGCCCTCGCCGGATGCGCCGCGCTGCTCGCCGTGCCCGCCGCGGCCCCGCCCGCCGTCGCGATCGGCGCCGTGCTGTTCGCCTGCGTCGCGCTCACGGCCGGCGAACTCTGGCAAGCCGCCGGAGGCTGGGAACTCTCCTACGCCTACGCCCCCGAGGACCACCGGAACGTCTATCTGTCGCTGTTCAGCCTCGGCAACTCGGCACAGGACATGGCCGGTCCGCTGCTCGTCGCGGCGGTGGTGCTGCCCCTAGGCGCCCTCGGCTGGTTCATGCTCGCCGCACTCTTCGTCGTCGCGGCGCTGCTGGCGAGCCTGGTCGTCCCGCTGCTCGACCGCCGTCCCTCGCCCGGCACCCCCACCGCTGAGGCGGCGGCCACCACCCCCACCCCAGGATGACCGCCATGACGACCCCGTACGCTCCCGCCCAGCTTCCGCACACCGTGCGCGCTGCGGACACTCCCGGCGAACTTCCGACCTGGCAACGGCTCGCTGCCGACGCGTCGTTCTACTGCGGCATTGACTGGCTGGAGTTCAGCGACACCGACCACATCGCGCGCGCTCGCTACTTCACGGCGCACACGCCGACGGGAGATCCGTCCGCCGGCCTGATCGCCCACTGGTCACCCCAGGAGAACAACGAACGGTACGTCCCGGAACGGGTGCTCCCCACGCCTTTGGCCGACAAGGCGCTGATCATCGGCGGGCGGCGCGGTTACCTCAGCGGCCCGCTCCTCGCCCCAGGCCTCTCCGCCGCCGCACAGGGCGGCGCCCTCGACACGTTGCTGGAGGCGGCCACCGCCTGGTGCCCTCAGGCCGAGGGCCGCTGGTGGTGGCCCTACCTGACGACCGACAGCGCCACCACCGTCCGCGCCGCGCTGACCGCCGCCGGACGGGGGCCGGTCGCCGCCCAACTGCTCAGCGCCGACTGCGTGATCGCCGTCCCCGAGGGCGGCCTCGACGCGCACATCGCCGCCCTTCCGACCAAGCAGCGTCGTACCAACGCCCGTCGCGAGCTGCGGGCCTTCGCCGAGAGTGGCCTGCGTATCGTCCGTACGACGCTTGCCGGGCACGCCGACGCACTGGGCCCGCTCCTTGCCAACGTCCAGCAGCGGTACGGCCACGACCACAGCGCCGAGCAGATGACGTCTCTGCTGCGGCGGCAGGCCGAGCATCTTCAGGATGCTTCCGTGGTCTTCCTGTGCCTCGCGCCCGGCGACGACCGGCCGGTAGGTTTCTGCCTCGCCTACCGGCACGGCCGTGAACTGGCCGTCCGCCTCGTCGGATTCGACTACGACCGCCTGCCGGGCGCGGCCGAGTACGCGCATCTCGCCGTCTACGAGCCGGTCCGATACTGTCAGGAGCACGATCTGGAGCGCGTCGAACTCGGCATGGAGTCCTTCGAGGCCAAGTGCCGCAGAGGCGCGGCCGTCCGCCCGCTCTGGGCCCTGCACCCCGTGGGTGCCGCCCCCGACCCGGAGGCCCAGGCGGCCCGGTGCGACACCGTCGCGGCCGCTCTGCCCGCCCGCGAGGGCGCCCACTTCCGAGCCGAGATGGACAAGGCCTTCACCTGACCGCCCCGGGAAAGGCCCTGGGCGATATGAATGCGCAAATCCGGGACTCGATGCGCATTCACTACGGTCCGTTGCCGCCGTTCTCGATCTCTTGCGGTGTTTTCGGATCAGAGTACGCGGGGGTCCGTACCGTCCAGAGCATGACAGTACGGAGCTCGGGCAGCGCGCGTCGTACGCGCAAAGTTCCAACGGCATCAATCCGGTACGAGGATTGCGGGTGCCGGTACATCATCCACGCAGGTCGGGAGACTGATCGCGGATCTCCGGCAACGCCCTTGCCTTCCTACGCCTCCTGCCGATGAGCGACAGAGACAAGGACATCGAGATCCTCGTACTCCGGCACCAACTGCTCGTCCTCCAGCGCCAGGCCGGCAGACCGACCCTCACCGACAGCGACCACGCCATCCTCGCCGGTCTGCTCCACCACCTCCCCAAAGACAGACTGCGACACCTGCTGCTGGTCCGCCCCGGCACAGCTTGCGCTGGCATCGCAACCTGCTCAGGCGACGCCATGCAACGACCTGCGTACCCAAGCGACGCGGACGCCCACGTACCACCCGGTCGATCCGCGCCCTGATCCTGCGCCTGGCCAGCGAGAATGCCTCGTGGGGACAGCGCCGGATCCACGGCGAACTCGCGGCGCTGGGGATCAGGGTCGCCGCCTCCACGGTCTGGGAGATCCTCCGCGAGCATGGCGTCCCGCCCGCACCCGCACGGCAGAGCACCACCTGGGCCGACTTTCTCCGCAGCCGGACCAAGGCTCTTCTCGCCTGCGATCTGTTCGAAGTCCGCACTCTGACGGGGGCGCGCCTGTACGTCTTCGCCGTCACCGAGCACACCATCCGTCGCATCCGCATCCTCGGCGCCACCGCACACCCCACCGCCTCATGGGCCACTCAGCAGGCCCGGCAGTCTCTGTAGCAACTCGGCGATCGAGCCGCCGAATTCACTCACCACATCCGCGACCGGGACGCGAAGTTCACCGCCACCTTCGACTCCGTGTTCGCCAGTGAGGACATCACCGTGGCCAAGATCCCTCCACGCAGCCCAAACTGCAACCCACACGCAGAACGCTTCATCCGCTCAGCACGGGCACGAGCACACCGACCGTGTCCTGCTCGTCGACCGTGGCCACGCCGAGAAGACCCCCCACGACTACGCACACCACTTCAACAGCCACCGACCGCACCAAGGCCGTGACCAACCGGCGCCCAGCGACAATCCGAACGTCATCCCCCTGCCTTCAGCCCGGATCAAACGCCGACAAGCCGTCGCATGCCTCACCAACGAGTACCACCGAGCCAACTGACCATGAGAAAAATCCCAGCTCACAGCCAGTGAAGCCGTTCTGAAGCGCTACGGGCGGTGCCAGGTCAGCAGTGTGCCGGGGGTGACCAGCCGATGGCGGCGCAAGGCGGATGGCAGGTGCCGGGCGAGAGCGGAGAGCACGGCACGATCAGCCCATGAGAGCCGCGGCCGCACTACTTGCCGGCGAAGCACAGCGACCTCATGACGAAGCGCGAGGATCTCGGCGTTGTTCGCGGCGGCCGACCGGCCCAGCAAAAGAAGGCAGCCCAGTCGCAGACCCACGATCAGTGATCACGCCCATAGGTGGACGATCACGAAGCCCCAGGTCAAAGGCCGTACAGCAATAAAGACACCCTTCAGGAAATCGTGTGCCGGTGATCGCCCATCTGGTACAGGCCGACGAGGACACCGTCCGGGACGTGATCCACCGTTTCAACGAGATCGGCCTGGCTGCTTGGACCCTCGGTGGGCGGGAGGCCCACCGCAGGCTCGTGCTGGGCGGGACGGAAACATCCCGACCGGCTGCCGACCACCTACCACCGCCCCCGTACAGCGGGGGAACCTCAGTCCGTCGGGTTGTGCTGCGCGGGGGTCGGCTTGGAACTGTCGGAACGCTGCAGGAACACCACGGCAGTCACCAGCACCGCTGCCCCGGCCGTTTGTACCAGGGTGATCGTCTGGCCTAGCCAGGCCCAGGCCAGCACGGCGCCGAAGAGCGGTTCAAGGGAGATGGTGACTGCGCCGGCTTGTGCCCCGACGCGGGCCGTGCCCCAGGCGTAGAGCAGGAACGGCACGAGCGTGCCGAATACGCCGATAACGAAGGCGCCGACCAGTAGCACCGGGCGGTGGAACAGTTCGGGCATCCCTCGGTAGCTCTGGAAGAGCAGCCACGCTCCGCTGGCCACTACGAAGGCCCAGGTGTTTGCTCTCAACGCTCCACAGGCCCGGGTCGCATGGCTACCGAAGCAGGAGAACGCGGCTATGCCCGCCGCAGTGAGCAGGCCGAAGCCGAGGCCCGGCAGGTCGATCTTGCCCAGCGAGGTGGTCGGCAGCTCTACGACGCAGGCCACACCGGCGAGAGCGGCGACCAGCCCGGCGATCACTCGGGCTGACGGCGCCCGACGGGTGGACACGAGCACCGACAGGACGACGAGCGCGGGGGCAAGGTTCTGAAGTACGAGCGCCACCGCCACGGGCAGCCGCTGGATGGCGAGAAACAACCCGGCGTTGGCTACCGAGATCGACAATCCGAAGCCGACTACCAGTCGCCAGGGCACGGGGATGCGTTCTCGTTGGGCGGACGTCGGCGGTGACCTGCGGGCAAGAAGAAGGGCGGCGAGACCGGCGAGGGTGATCCAGGTGCGGACCGCGACGGCCTCCAGAGGGTCCGCACCCTGTGCGAATAGTTTGCCGGCGAAAGTTCCCCCCAGCCCCCACAGTGCGGCCGCGAGGACCACTGCGAGCATGCCTGTCTGCCGTAATGGCGATCCGCGCAGTTGGCCCAGGCGGCCGGGATGCTCGTTGTGTTCCTTCATGTGAGACACATCTGCACTCCGAGGATTCGCCGGGAACCAGAACTCGCCGGGGGCTCGATCATGACCCCAAGTGCCGGACGCCCAGGGGGCGAGGGGCGTCATCACTTCCAGGGGGTAACCTACAAAGCGATTAGCCGGTTAGTCAAACAGTCGGCAGGAGGTACTGGTGAAACGACAAGAGGCCCCACAGCCCTTGGAACTCGTTCGACAGTTCGTCAACACATTCGACTTGGAGAGGCACACGGACAGCTTGGAGACGGTGGAACTAGCCCGCGCCTGGCTGACGAACCACGGGGTCATCGGCGAACTCACCATCGTGGACGAGCCGGTCAGGCAACGGATCGTCGACTTCCGAGAGGCGTTGCGCTCCCTCGCCCGTGCCAACTCGGCACCCGACGACCGGGTAGACCAGGCCGCGCTGCGAGCGCTGGAGGACGCCATCCAAGACTCGGGCGTGCACCTTGGCTTCCACACCGACGGAAGGCCCGACCTGGTCCCTGAGGCGGACACCGGTATCGAGGGTGCACTCGGGCGCTATATGGCGATCGTAGGGCTCGCCGCCTTCGATGGTTCTTGGCGCCGGCTGAAGATCTGCCTCGCCCATGACTGCCAGTGGGCGTTCTACGACCACTCCAAGAACCGGTCGGGCACATGGTGCCAGATGTCCGAGTGCGGCAACCGCTCCAAAGTCCGGGCGTACCGCGCCCGTCACGCCGACTGAGCGCACCTGACAAGTGAAGCTTCCCCTTGCGATTGGACACCTGGAGACTGGGACATGAGGTTCCAGAAGAAGTAGTGCCAGGTGGGTAGTCAGTACTCGAAGCGGCATTCGGGACCGTGTCGACCAGGGTGCGGCGCGGTAGCTGGTAGAGGGTGAGCAGGGCCCACATTTCCTGCTCGACGCCGACCGGGTCGTGCGAGCGCAGGACACGTCCGTGCAGGATGGTGTGGGGCAAGGCGTAGTAGGCGCTCTCGTGTTGTCGAGTAGGTGCGGCGCATTGCTGCGCCGTACCCCCCCCTCAGAACCGGACGGGCGGCGTTAACCGCATCCGGCTCAAGCAGGCCCTGAAGGCCCACGGGCAGCCAGATTTACCGGTTCACGGCTGCCGCGCCGGCGGTGGCAGTGGACGTGAATCAGTCGGAAGGCGACACGATCGTCCGGCTGACCTGCGTCCGGGGTGAGGGTGAGCGCGTTGCCGCGCACCGCCGTCCGGGTCGCCCGTGGCCACTGCTCCCATTCCTGGGGGCTTTGCGGCTCCTGGTCGGCATGCAGGAGAAGGCTTCCGCATAGAGGACACCGACCGTGCTGCCCCTGAAGCAGGGTGAACGACGTGTGTTCGTACGAGCCGCGCCGGTCAGCGTCCTTGCGGTACACCACGCGCGTCTTGTCCGGATGTAATTCCAGACCGACTTGCGCCACCCTTGCAGCCAAGGCATCCCGCACCCGGTGGGCCCGCCCTTCACTACGGCAGTGAACCACCGCATCGTCGCAGTACCGCTCGAACGGGACGCCCGGGAACTCCCGGGCCATCCACATATCGAACGCGTAGTGCAAGAAGAGGTTCGCCAACAGCGGGAAAATAGCCGACCCCTGGGGTGTCCCCCGGGTCCGCGCCACTGTCGCGCCGTCCCGCATCCGCATCGGGGCTTTCAGCCACCGCTGCACATACAGCAAAATCCACTTCCTGCCCGTGTGCCGCTCGACCGCCCGCATCACCAGGTCGTGATCCACGCTGTCGAAGAACGCCTTGATATCCAGGTCAACGACCCAGTTTGTCCTCCAGCAGCGTTCCCGGCATGCCGCCACCGCCTCCAACGCGGGCCGCTTCGGGCGGTAGCCCTAGGAGTCGGGATGGAACACTGGTTCCACCCTGTCCTCCAGATACATGGCCACCACCGTCTGGGCTATCCGGTCCTCAACAGTGGGCACTGCCAGGATTCTGACACCACGACCCCGGATTTGGGGATCTCGACGGCTTTCACCGGCGGCGGGAAGTAGCTCCCGGACGACAACCCGTTCCATAGCTTGTACAGGTTGTTCTGCGCGTCTTTGTCGAACTCCTCGACCGAGACGCCGTCCACGCATCGCGGCGAGGCGTTCCCACGTTCCACACCAACGCCTGAATCCGGGCTCGCGCCACCTTCATGCCGGACACCACCAGGGCAGTAAGCAGGTAGCCCCCTGGCTTATCGCGGGGCAACAACTGAGCCCCGTTTTTGATGTGGTCCATGCGCTTTCGACACTTCATCAGTGGTGGCTGTTCTGGCCTGTCCCGGCTTTGTCGGGGCCGCTCTCACCCTCGCCGGCATCTCCCGGGTCCGGTTGCCCCCAGCTTCATCACCCTGCTGCGACAGGGATGACGGCGACGGTCTCTCACCTCCGCACGAGTTCACAGCGCCGCACGGCGCACTGACACCACCCTCCAGGGCATCCGATCGACAGGGGGGGAACAGTCATGCCGGACCCGAAGGCCGGAGGCCCCGTTGCGGAGCCACGAAAACGGTAACGGGGGGACGGCGCTCTCCGCCGCAGCCGGGGTCCGTCGTGTGGATCGGGCCGGTACATCGATCGTGCCGGTGGCCCGGTGTTCCCTAGTAGGGCCGAACTTCCTTGCTGCCAGGGCCCGTCGGGCCGAGTGGATATGAGGCTCGACCCTTCACGCGCGGACCGACGGAAACCAGAGCGGCGTCGGCTTCCCCTCCGCAAGGACCGACCGGCTCTTTCCTCGTTCCGCTCGGCTCTGGCGCGCCGCGCCCGAGCCCGGAGACGATCAAGCGGACCAGCGGGCGGTGAGGAGAAAGGACGGTCGAGGATGATCGCTGTCGTGGGGCATCCCGATCTCAGCGCGTCGACACTCGTGCTGGTGGAGGAGGAACTGCGTGCGCGGCTGGTCGAGTTCGCCCGGGCGGGCAGAGCCGGTCTGGTCCGCGCCGGAAAAGGGTTGCCGACGGCCTTCGGGAGGGCCGCCCGCAGGGCCGGGCTGGCCCTGGTGACGGTCCTGCCGTCGCGGAACGGCGTGCCCACGCAGTTGGCCGAGCTCGACCGCGGGGCCGCCGGCGAACTGCTGCTGCTGTCCGAGCAGGTGCGGCTGGTGGAGTACGACCCCGGCGACCGCGGCTCGTGCGTGACCGCGGACGAGAGCATGCTGCGTCACTGCGCCCGCGTGCTGGCGGTATGGGACGGCTCGCCGTCCAACGGCCGGGACGTCACGGCGCATCTGGTGGCCTACGCGCGCAGTCACGGGGTCGATGTCGAGGTGATCTGGCCGCGGGGGGCCAGGCACGGGACCGTTCGCCGGGAACCGTCATGACCGTTCAGCCTCTTCCCCCCGTTCCGGGCACCCGTATGGTCGGGCTGGACCGGAAGGAATCGCTCACGCTGCTGACGGGCGTGTCCATGGGGCGGGTGGGCTTCACCCACCAGGCGCTCCCGGTGATCCGGCCGGTCAACCACCTCGTGAACGACGACGGCGACATCGTCATCCGCACCCACGCCGGTGCCGCGCTCCTGGCCACCGCGTCGGCGTCCGAGGTGGTGGTGTACGAGGCCGACCAGATCGACGAGACCACGCACACCGGCTGGAGCGTGATGGTCACCGGCACCGCGTGCCGCGTCACGGATCCGCGGACGCTCTCCCGCTACCGCACCGAGCTGACGCCCTGGATCAACACGGAGATGGAGCACGTGGTCCGCATCCGTGCCGAGTTCGTGACCGGCTACCGGCTGGAGACGACGGGCTCGCACGAGTAGCGGCGTCACAAGTCGTCGCTCCGCGCGGGTTTCGCGGACCGCACCGGCGCGTGGCGAGGCCGAGCCCGCGACGGGGCCGGGTGGCCCGCTGTACGGACCCGATGGCCCCTCGTCCGGGTCCGGCCGCTGCCGGACACTGGAGGCGGCAGATTTCAGACCCCGTCCGGAAGGCAGGTCATGAACACCCCCACCATGCTGCGCGCACTGCCCGCCGATCACCGGCGACGGCTCATGCGCCTCCCCCGGGAGGTGTCCTTCCCGCAGGGAACGCGCCTCTTCGACGAAGGTGCCCGCGCGGACCGGTTCTGGATCCTTCGCACCGGCTCGGTCGAGCTCGACACGCAGGTGCCCGGTCGGCGCACCGCAGTCATCGAGACTCTGGGTGCCAACGAACTCGTCGGCTGGTCCTGGCTGTTCGCACCGCATGTGTGGCATCTGGGCGGCACGGCGACAACACCCGTGCGGGCCTACGAATTCGATGCCACGGCTATCCGCTCCATGTGCCAGGACGACCCGGCTCTCGGCCAGGCCGTCACCCAGTGGGTCGGCGAGGTGCTCGCCCACCGGCTGCGTTGTGCCAGGACCCGGCTGCTGGACGGCTACGCCCCGTACGGCGCCGACAGCGCCGTCTGAGCGGGCGGAAGGCGGCGAAGGAGAGCGCGAGGGAGTGCGCGGAGGAAGTCCGTCGGGATGTCGTGGCGTCCTCCGGCCCCGGTCTTCAGCGCCCTTCCCGCCGCCGTCGGTCCTGTGCCTGGGTGGCGATGACCGCGGCCTGGATGCGACGTTCCACGCCGAGCTTGGCCAGCAGACGGGAGATGTGGTTCTTCACCGTCTTCTCGGCCAGGTACAGCCGCCGGCCGATCTGGCGGTTGGTCAGCCCCTCGCCGATCAGGGCCAGGATCTCGCGCTCCCGTTGCGTCAGGCCGGGCAGACCGTCGGGCTCCTCCTGCCGCTGACCTCCGCGCAGCCGGGCCATCAGCCGGGTGGCGGCGCTCGGGTCGAGCAGGGACTGGCCGTCGGCCAGGGTGCGTACCGCGGAGACCAGGTCCGAGCCCTGGATCTGCTTCAGGACGTATCCGGAGGCGCCCGCCATGATCGAGTCCAGCAGGGCCTCCTCCTCGTCGAAGGAGGTCAGCATCAGGCAGACGAGCTCGGGCATGCGCGAGCGCAACTCCCGGCACACGGACACGCCGTCACCGTCGGGCAGCCGAACGTCGAGAACGGCCACCCGCGGTCGCAGCGCGGGGACGCGGACCAGGGCCTGCTCCACCGTCCCGGCCTCACCGACCACGCTGATGTCCGGCTCGTCGTCGAGCAGGTCGCGCACACCACGCCGTACCACCTCGTGGTCGTCCAGCAGGAAGACCCGAGTGGGGTTGCCGGGGCCGGGCCGCTCGCTGTCCGCCATGGATTGCTCCCTGTAGGTTCCGCTTTCCGCCGGTGCCCGATCGCGTCGGGATCGGGCACCGAACCGAGATCCTTCTCGTATTCGGGCCGGAGGACCAGGGCCGGTCGGCCCCATTCCGCCCGCGGTGCCGCGCCGGCCGAGGTGTGGCAGAGGCCGTCGGGGCCGGCGTCAGTCCGTGGCCGGGAAGCGGCGCGGCGCCAGGAACAGCAGGACCAGGAAGGCCAGCGCCGCCGCGCAGCCCGCGCCCAGGTACACGGTGCGGACGGCGTCCGAGACGGCCCGACGGGCCGCCTCCGGCGCGGTCCCGGCGTGGAGCGCCCGGGTCACCGAATCGAGGTCGCCCATGCCCACGAGCCGCGCCGACAGCACCCCGTTGACGATCGCGCCGAAAACCGACGCGCCGATCGTCTGGCCGGTCTGGCGGCAGAAGAGGACGGAGGCGGTGGCCGTACCCCGCTCCGTCCACCCCACCGTCGACTGGACGCCGACCATGAGCGGGAGCTGGAACAGTCCGAGCGCGGCGCCCAGCAGCAGCATCAGGGCCGTTGGCTGCCATGCCTGGCCCGGGTACGGCAGGAGGGGGAAGGCGAACAGGAGCAGCGTGGCCGCGCCGATGCCGAGCATCGCGGTGTTGCGGATGCCGATTCGCCGGTAGACGTGCCGGCTGAAGGACGCCGAGACGGGCCAGCTGAGCGTCCACACGGACAGGACGAATCCGGCGGCCACCGGTCCCAGGCCGAGAACCGACTGGGCGTACGTCGGGAGGAAGAGGCTGGGGGCGACCGTCAGCAGGCCCAGCGCGCCGAGGGCGAGGTTGACGGCGGCGATGGGGCGGCGGCGCCACACCCAGCCCGGCATGATGGGTTCGCGGGCCCGCCGTTCGACGACGACCACGAGCGCGGCGAGCCCGAGTCCGGTGGTGAACAGGGCGAGGGACGGGACTGACAGCCACGGCCAGGCCACTCCGCCCTGGACCAGCGCGCCGAGCAGCACTCCCCCGCACGCGAAGACCGCGCACGCGCCCGCCCAGTCGATGGGCGGCCGGTCGGCCGGCCGGTGGTCGGTCTCGTGGAGGTGGCGGACGACGAGCCACAGCACCACCACGCCGACCGGCAGGTTGACCAGGAAGATCCAACGCCAGTCGGCGTACGCGGCGAGGAGACCGCCGAGAGCCGGGCCGGCGATCGCCGACACCGCCCAGACCGAGGAGAGTCGTGCCTGGATCTTGGGTCGCTCCGCCAGGGGGTAGAGGTCGGCGGCGAGCGTCTGCACCGTGGCCTGGAGGGCACCACCGCCGAGTCCTTGTACGACGCGGAAGGCGATCAGCGCCACCATGCTCCAGGCAGTGGCGCACAGCAGGGAGCCGAGCAGGAAAATGGCCGCGCCCACGATGAGCACCGGTTTGCGACCGAAGGTGTCCGACAACTTGCCGTAGACGGGCAGGGAGACCGTCACGGCGAGCAGGTAGCCGGAGAACAGCCACGAGAACGCGGAGAAGCCGCTGAGGTCGCCGACGATCTGCGGAACGGCGGTGGAGACGACGGTGGAGTCGAGCGCCGCCAGCGCCATGGCCAGCATGAGAGCGACGGCGACGGCGCCCCGCTTCCTGGGCGGGGTGTGCTCCGTCGCCTTGTCGCATACCGCGGGCCGGGTGCTGCCCGTCCCGGGGTCTTCTGGCCTTCGTGGGGTGAGTGGTGTCGGCCGGGTGTGGCGATGCCCGCGTCCGTCGGCCGCCCTGGTCATCGTGGAACGCCTCCTTCATTGGCCGGGTCTGCGTTGCCATCGTTGTGACCCCCACGCCAATTTAGGAAGCGAATTGATCCAATAATTCTTATTGTGAATCGTGATGAGACTGCCTAGCATCGGAGCCCATGGTCTTTCCTCCGGAGCAGGTGCGAACATTTCTGGCCGTGGCGCAGTCCCTGAGTTTCACTCAGGCCGCGGCGGCGCTGGGTCTTGGGCAACCCACGGTGAGTCAGCACATCCGCAAGCTGGAGCAGGCGGCGGGTCGGCCGCTGCTGGTCCGGGACACTCGCAGCGTGGTGCTGACCGTCGACGGGGAAGCCATGGTCGGCTTCGCCCGTTCCATCCTCGCCGCACACGCCCAGGCCGCGGACTACTTCACCGGCACAGGGGTGCGGGGCCGGTTGCGCTTCGGAGTGACCGACGATCTCGCGTTGACCCAAGTGCCGCGGATCCTACGGGATTTCCGGCACCTCAACCCCGGTGTCACGTTGGACCTCACCGTCTCCCAAGGGGTGCATCTGCAGCGCAGAGTGGAATCCGGCCACGTGGACGTCGCCTTCGTCAAGACGAACGCCGGAGACGGGCGAGGGCGGCTGGTGCGCCGGGACCGGCTGGTCTGGGCAGCCGCCGAGGGAACCGGCCTGCGGTGGGACGAGGAACAGCCGGTGCCGCTCATCGTGTACCAGGCGCCCAGTCCCAGCCGGGATCTGGCCGTGCAGGCGTTGGAGCAGGCGGGCATCAAGCACCGCGTGGTCTGCACGGCGCGCGGGGTCAACGCCGTCCTCGCCGCCACCCGTGCCGGGCTCGGCCTCGCGAGCTTTGTCCGCAGCCTGCTGCCGAGCGACCTGGTCGAGCTCCCCGGCAGCGCCGGCCTGCCCGAACTCGGCGAACTCGACCTCGTCCTGCTGACCAACCCGCACGCCCCAGCCGAACCCGTCGAGGCGCTGACCACCGCCATCCTCGCGCACACCGACCGCATCCGCTCCATCCACGGCACCCGCCGCTGGCCGGCCGAGCCGGGGCGTGCGGGGGCCTCGGGAGCAGTTCGTCCGGAGAGAACGGGATGAGGCCGCGCCGCCTCGCCGAGCGTGCCGTGCTCGAAACCCATCGTCCCGGTTGCCAAGCACCCAGCGGCGCAGAGGGAACGCATGGCTGCCACCTTTTATACACTTGGCGTATGAATGTTGAGCTCCGGGATCTGCGCTGGTTCCTGGTCCTCGCCGAAGAGGAACACTTCTCTCGCGCCGCGGCCAGGTGCCGGGTCACCCAGCCCACGCTGACCCGTTCGCTCGCCCGGCTGGAAGCGGCGCTGGGCGTTCGCCTGGTCGACCGCACCACCCGGAGTGTGAGCCTGACCGAAGCCGGACACCGCCTCCATGCCGAAATGGGCTCACTGCTCCCGCAGGTGGACTCCGCCCTGCGCTCGCTGAGCTCCCAGCGGACACTGCGCCTGGGCTTCACCTGGCTGCTGCCCAGCGGCCTGGCGCGGCACCTCATCACCGAATTCGAGCAGGCGACCGGGGGAAGAGTCGAACTCGTACGCAGGGACGAGCGCACGGCCGGCGTCGTCACCGGACACACCGACGCCGCGGTCCTCCACGGCGCACCCCCGTCCGGCGATCGCCTGCGCATCGTCGAGCTCGGCGCCGAGGACCGCGTGGCGGCCGTCGGCCTCCGCCACCCGCTCGCTCGCCGCAGGCGTCTGCACTGGGCGGAACTCGCCGACCACGCCCTCGTGGTCAACAAGCTCAGCGGCACCGTCGGCCCCGCCATGTGGCCGGCCGGGGCACGGCCCGAGGTGGCCGTCACCTGCCGCACGTACGACGAATGGATCGAGATGGTCGCGGCCGACCGGGGCGTCGGAGTCCTCCCGGAATCCGCGCGCACCCACCCACACCCCGACGTCCGCTACATCGCCATCGCCGACGCGCCGCCCGTACCCCTGGTCCTCGTCCGCCCCACCCGCGTTCCCCACCCCCTCACCGACCATCTGGAGCGCATCGCCCTCGCCGCCGCCGAACGCCCCGGCCGGCCCTGAGGGGACTTGGGCCGAGCCCACCAGGAGCCGGTCCGGATCAGGCCGCTTCCGCGAACACCGGTACGGGGCGGATCGTCACCCGCACCGGTGATCCGGGAGAGAGGCGGGCGGCTTCCGCCTTCGGGATCTGGGCGAGCATCAGGTCCTGGTCCGGGAGCTGGATCCGCACCCGGCACGGCGATCCGAGGAAACTCGCGGAGAGGACCCGCCCGATCGGTGCGCCCCCATCCTTCCCTTCATCCCCATGGTCGGATCGCTTCTGCTGCTCGGTCTCACGGGGAACCTTCCTCGTTCCCCCCGCGATCGGCGGTCTCGGCATCCACATCGCCATGCTCATCGGAGCGACGATCACCGCCTTGGGCCTGGTCGTGAGCGTCATATGGGCCCCGGAGACCAAGGACCGCCCGCGCTCCGGGACCTCCGCGCCAGACGGCTCGCTGCCCCGCGACCAGCCCACACCGGTGACCCAGCCGTTCTGACCTGCCTGAGCCGTGCCCGACCACGCACGGGCACGGGATGGGGCCGGTCGGCCGCGCTCAGGGGACCTGGGGCCCATCCCGCCGCCCCGTCCCCGTCGAGAGGGTGGAAGCGCGTCCCAGAAGGAGGTCCGCACCATGCCCGGTACTGTCACCGTCGGCCTGGACGGTTCACCCGAGAGCCTCGCCGCGGCGGACTGGGCGGCCCGCGAGGCCCAGCGCCGCGGGCTGCCGCTGAGCCTCGTCCACGCGCTGGACTGGCACTCGTTCACCTACGCGCCGCTCACCGGAGTCGAGTCGCTGGCCCGATGGGCCGAGCGCCTGCCGAGCGATACCGCGGCGCGGCTGCGACGCGACCACCCGGGGTTACGGATCGTCCATGAGCAGGTCGCCCGTGAACCGGTGCCGTCGCTGCTGGCGGCCGCCGAGAACGCCGAGTTGCTGGTGCTCGGTTCACGGAGGTTGGGCAGGGTCACCGGGATTCTGGTCGGCTCCGTCGCGCTGTCGGTCGTGGCCCGCGCCGAGCTCCCCGTCGTCCTGGTACGGACCGGCGGGGCCGAGCGGGGCGACCACCGGGCCGGACCGGCCGCCACCGCCTCTCCGGCCCTCGCACGCCGCGATGTCGTATTGGGGCTCGACCTCCGGCGGCCGGCCGCTCCGGTGCTGGAGTTCGCGTTCGACGCCGCCGCCCGCCGGGCGGCGACACTGCGCGTCATCCACGGATGGAGCCCGCCCCCCGCCTCCGGCCGCCCGGTCCCCTCAGCCACCGGAGCTTCGGCTCAGGTCGCGAGCGAGCCGGCTGACGTACTCCGCCCGTGGCGGGCGAGGTTCCCCGGCGTCGAGGTGAGCGAGCACGCCGTGGTCGGCAGCTCCGCGGGGCACTTGGCGGACGCGTCGGCCCACGCCGCCCTGGTGGTCGTCGGCCGCTTCACCCAGGGCCCGCGGCCCGGCCCGCGCCTCGGGCCGGTCACCCACTCCGTACTGCACCACTCCTCCGCGCCGGTGGCAGTGATCGCGCACGGCTGACCCCCGTCGAGAGGCAGCCGCGCAGCCGACGCCTTTCCCGGCCGTCCTTCGCAGGGAGACCGTCCATGTACAGAGCGATGCCGCGTACCGTCCTCGCCTCCGCCCCACTGACACCGGCTCCGAGCACACCGCGGACGCGGGGGCGGCTCATTTGGGGCGCCGGGGAGCACCCCGCCTGCATCCATCCGCCCGACGACCGTCGGGTGATGAATCTCCCCGGCGCGGGACAACCGCTGCCCACCCCCTCACGCACGGAGGTACATGTGATGTTCCGCCCCGTCGTCGTCGGACTCGACGGCTCCCCCGAGAGTTTCACCGCGGCCAACTGGGCGGCCCACGAGGCCCAGCGCCGCCAACTGCCACTGAGCCTGGTGCACGCCTGGCTCCGGCGGACCGGCGAGCTGCCCGCCCCGGACAGCGAGGACACCGTGAGGCACTGGGCGCGGCGCATCCTGCGCGACGCCGAGAAGGAACTGAGCGGCCGCTATCCGGATCTTCCACTCACCGCCGAGCACGTGCCCACCACGGCCGTCACAGCGCTGCTGGAGCGGGCGGAGGGCGCCGAGATGCTGGTGCTCGGCTCGCGTGGGCTCAGCGCCCTCACCGGCTTCCTGCTCGGCTCCGTCGGCCAGCAGGTCCTCGCCCGGGCGACGTGCCCGGTGGTGATGGTGCGGGCGAACGAACGGTCCGCCGCCGAGCGGCCGGGCGACGAGGTCGTCGTCGCGCTCCAGAACCTCAAGGAGGCCCCCGCGCCGCTGCTGGACTTCGCCTTCGCCGCGGCGTCCGCGCGCGGGGCGACGTTGCGGGCCGTGCACGTCTGCAAGCTGCCGTCGTCCGACTACGGGTACGGCCTCGGCGCGGCACCCGTCGGCTATCTGAACGGTGATCTGGAGGGCCGGGTGAACCGGAACCTGGAAAGGGCCCTGGAACCGTGGCGGGAGAAGTACCCGCGGGTGACGGTGGAACGCACGATCGATCTCGCGTTCGTGGCCGGGGCCGTGCTGCGGGCCACCGCCGAGGCCGGGCTGCTGGTGGTCGGCCGTCGAACACACCGTTCCGTCCCGGGTACCCACATCGGCCCGGTCACGCACGCGGTGCTCCACCACTCCACCGTTCCGGTGGCCGTCGTACCGCACGACTGAAAGCCGGCTCCCCGCGCCGACCGGGCCTTCGGCCTCGCTCTCGCTCTCGCTCTCGGTGGGCCGGGTACACCACCCCGCCCACCGGGACCGATCGGCCCTGGGCCCCGCCCCGCCGCCGGGGAGATCCAAAACCGCTGTCAACGGCACAAGGAGCGATCGAACATGACTCTCAGGACCACCGATGAGGACGCGGCCGTGACGGTACGCGCCGAGGACGGCGTCGATGAGGAGACGCTCGGCTACGCGCGGGCCAAGGTCGACGCGGTCCTGGCCCGGCCGGGGCTGCCCGTGGTCACCGGCGAGGTGAGGATCGCCAAGGCGGCGGCCCCGCACATCGAGCGCCCCTGGTCGGCCACGGCCAACCTCCGGGTGGGTCGAGCCGTCGTGGTCGTCCACGCGCGGGAAGCCACCGGCCGGGAGGTCGCCGACCGGTTGCAGGACCGGATGCGCCGCCAGGGGAACCAGGCCGTGCACAGCGGGCGCGCGGCCCGCGGGCCGGTGGCGCCGCCGTGGCGCGGAGGACGTGCGGCGGGCTGAGGACCTCGTTTGCGAGAGCCCGGCCGGTACGGCTCGGATGGATCCGGCCGGTGGACCGCACCGGCCCGGTTCCGGGACCGTGACGAGGGCCCGCTCCGGGCCCTCGTCACGTCCACGCGCTCGGTCTCATCGACGGTCCCGGACCTCTACGGCCGGATCGACCCCGTCGGCGCCTTGCCACGGCGCACGGCGTGTCCCCGGGCCGTGTCGGCGATGGCGAGGACGAGGAACAGGCTGACGACGCCCGCCGCGGTCAACGCCGCCGCAGCCGTGCGGCCCGGGTTCGCCTGTCCCGTCCACAGGACCGCGACAGCCACCGCGGTCGCCACGATGAGTCCGGGCAGCAGCCACACCAGGAAAGCGCGGCGCCGCGAGGAGGCGGACCGGTCCGGGGGCCCATAGCCCCAGGCCGCCCAATGTCTTTCGGTCTCCCGGAGTTCACGTGCTCGGTGGACGCGGGACCGGGCGGCCAGCGCCGTGGCCGTGGCCGCGCCCGTCGCGGCCACGGCGCCGATGACGCTCCAGGGCACCGGGGTGAGAAGCAGCGGCGCGAGAAGCGCGACCGTACCCCAGCCGGTGAGGCATCCGGCCGCCGCGATCCGCCGGGACAGCGGTCGGTCGTCTCGGGCCCGTATGTCCGCCACCGCGGGCAGGGACCAGACGCACCCGCCGACGCAGGACACCGCGGCAGCCAGCGCGAGGACGGCATGGGACATGGCACTCTCCTCCATCGGACATCTGGACATCGGCAAGGGCGTCGGACCGTGGCGGTCCGCTCACCGCCGCGCCGCCTCGAGCTCGTGGATCTCCGGATGGTGCAGATCGAAGGCCGGGGATTCACTGCGTATCCGGGGCAGCCGCGTGAAGTTGTGCCGTGGTGGAGGGCACGAGGTGGCCCACTCCAGGGAGCGTCCGTATCCCCACGGATCGTCAACCTCGACCTTCTTGCCGTACCTGGCGGTCTTCCAGATGTTGTAGAAGAACGGCAGGACCGAAAGACCGAGCAGGAACGAACCGATGGACGACAGCGTGTTGAGAGCGGTGAAGCCATCGGCCGCCAGGTAATCGGCATACCGGCGGGGCATTCCCTCGGCCCCCAGCCAGTGCTGCACAAGGAAGGTGAGGTGAAATCCGACGGTGAGGGTCCAGAAGGTGATCTTTCCAAGTCGTTCGTCGAGCATCTTTCCGGTGAACTTCGGCCACCAGAAGTGGAATCCGGCGAACATCGCATAGACGACGGTGCCGAACAGCGTGTAGTGGAAGTGCGCGACGACGAAGTAGGAGTCCGATACATGGAAGTCCATCGGCGGCGACGCCAGGATCACACCGGTCAGACCGCCGAAGGTGAAAGTGATCAGGAAGCCGGTGACCCAGAGCATAGGCGTCTCGAAGGACAGTGACCCCTTCCACATCGTCCCGATCCAGTTGAAGAACTTGATGCCGGTGGGAACCGCGATGAGGAACGTCATGAACGAGAAGAACGGCAGCAGCACACCACCGGTGACATACATATGGTGGGCCCACACCGTGACCGAGAGACCGGCGATCGAGATCGTCGCGGCGATCAGCGAGACATAACCGAACATCGGCTTGCGCGAGAACACCGGGACGACCTCGGAGACGATGCCGAAGAACGGCAGCGCGAGGACGTAGACCTCGGGATGTCCGAAGAACCAGAACAGATGCTGCCACAACAAGGCGCCACCATTGGCCGGGTCGAAGATATGCGATCCGAACTTGCGGTCGCACTCCAGCGCGAGGAGCGCCGCGGCCAGCACCGGGAAGACAAGCAGAATCAACACCGAGGTCAGCAGCACGTTCCAGGTGAAGATGGACATCCGGAACATCGTCATGCCCGGAGCGCGCATGCAGGTGATGGTGGTGATGAAGTTGACCGCGCCCAAGATGGAGCCGAAGCCGGAGAGCGTAACGCCCATGATCCACATGTCGGAGCCGACACCGGGTGAATGGATGGCGTCCGACAGGGGCGCATACAGAAACCAGCCGAAGTCGGCGGCTCCCTGCGGGGTGAGGAATCCAGCCGCGGCGATCAGCGAGCCGAACAGGAACAGCCAGTAGGAGAGCATGTTCAGACGAGGAAAGGCCACGTCCGGGGCCCCGATATGAAGCGGCATAATCCAGTTGGCGAACCCGGTGAACAGAGGCATCGCGAAGAGCAGCAGCATGACCGAGCCATGCATCGTGAATGCCTGGTTGTACTGCTCGTTGGACATGATCTGGGTTCCCGGGCGCGCCAATTCGGCCCGCATGACCAGCGCCATCAGGCCGCCGACGAGGAAGAAGGCGAAAGCCGAGACCAGGTACAGCGTCCCGATCCTTTTGTGATCGGTGGTCGTCAGCCATTCCACCAGCGGATGCCTGCGCGGCGGCGGGGAGTCCGCTCCGGGAGCAGTTCCCCTCAGGTGGTTCCCCTTGGTACTCATTCCGTCCACCGAGCCGCGCCCTCCGCTTCTTTGATCAGTGCTGAGACAGCCGGAAGGGCAACACGCGAAATCGCCGCTCCTCCCGGATCACAACATGATCATCGGTTGGGCCAGTGGCCGCACAGGGCCGAAGAGTCCAGTGGCAGGGTCGAAGGTCCCTGATTGCCGACGGTTCGGTCGGAGCGGCCCGAATCCAGCGGAGGGTGCTCCGACCATCGTGCGGCTTCGGTCAGTAGAGATCTGACCATGCCGTTCGCCGACCATCAGCATCGCTGCGCCGACCGCGCCGAGAATCAGAGCTCATAGCAGTCGAGCAGATCGACCGCGTTCAGCGTGCCGGCACCGCGCCCGATCCGTAGACCGACGCGGAGACGGCAGCCGACCCGGAGGTGCGGCCCGGCGCCGTCCGGATGACGCGCAGCAGTGCGGCGGCGCCCTCCGCGATGGTTCCGTCGTTACGGATCTCCGCGTCCACCGCGTAGTCGCGGGCGGGGTCGGGGCGGCGGAGCCGTCGGGCGATGTCGTCCGCGTCCTCCCGGCCCCTGGTCCGCAGTCGGCTCGCCCGGACGGCTTCGGAGACCGTGACGCGGACGACGACAAGGTGCTCGTAGCGTGCCGCCAGTTCGCCGAGCACGGCTCGGGACACGTTCACGACGACGGAGCGTCCGCCCCTGATGTCGTCGTCGATCTCGACCGGGATCCCGTACCGCAGGCCGTGTGCGTTCCACTCGATCGCGAAGTGGCCCGCCTCGGAGGCGATCCGGAATTCTCGCGCGGACCTGGGGAGGTGGTTTTCACCCGGTCCGGGTGCACGCGTGATGTGCCGCCGCGGCAGGGAAACGTCCGGACCCGCATGGCGTCGGCTCTCCGCGATGAGCGCGTCCTTGCCGACGCCGCTCGCACCGGCGACCGCGACGAACACGCCCGGGCCGATTTTCTGCGTGGTCATGCGACGCGCACCCCCTGCCGGTACACGGTGCGGACGATCGGCACGCTCAGCCCCGCCGGGTGCTCCGGGGTGCCGGGCAGCGCGTGCGTGCGGACACGGACCAGATCACCGCGCTTGCCGACGGTGATGTCGCCCCGGTCGTCCAGACCGACGGCCTTGGCGGGGTTGGAGCTGATCAGCTTGACGGCGTCCTCAAGACGGATCGTCCCGTCCGCGACGAGTTGGAAGGCGGCCTGCACGGGGCTGGAGGGCACGTAGTCGGACGAGAGGACGTGGAGCAGTCCTCGTTCGAGCAGCGCCGACGCGGCGACATTCCCGGACTGGCTGCCGCCGCGCACGATGTTCGGCGCGCCCATGACGACTGACAGGCCGTGGGCGACGGCGGACTCGGCAGCCACGATCGTGGTGGGGAACTCGGCGATGCGCGCTCCGAGTCGGACGGACTCCGCCACGTGCTCGGTCGTCGCGTCGTCGTGCGCCGCGAGGGCGATGCCGCGCCGGCGCGCCGCCTCGGCGACGGCGTGGCGGTTCCGGTCGGCGTGGAGGCTCGCGTTGTGCAGGAGTTCGACGGCGTAGGCGTCGATGTTGCTCTCGGACACGAGTCCCTTGCCGATGTAGTACTTCTTGAACTCGGCGAGGTCATGGAACTGGCGCTGGCCGGGGGTGTGGTCCATCAGCGACGCCAGTCGCACGAGCGGGTGGTCCGCGAACTCCTCGAACCGGTCCAGGCAGTCCTCGGCGGACACCTCGCATCGGAGGTGGATCGCATGGTCGGCCCGGAACGCTCCGGCCGCCGCCGCGGTGGTGATCGCGTCCATCAGCAGCCGGGCCGAGCGGGTCACCGTCTCGCGGTTGCTCGGCTCCGATCCGAGCCGGACCGCGTCGAGAACGGTGGTGGCACCGGCGGCCGTCATCTGAGCGTCGTGCGCGAGCACTGCGGGCATCGCCTCCCAGTGCACGCCGGGCCGGGGACGGAGGTGGTACTCGACGTGGTCGGTGTGCAATTCGACGATGCCGGGCAGCAGGTAGTCGCCGTCGAGGTCCTCGCCCGCCGCCACGATGCCCGTGCCGATGTCGGCGATACGGCCGTCCCGGACGGCCACCGAGCCGAGGATGACCTCATCGCCGAGCACCACGCGGGCATTGGTCAGAACGAGTTCGTCGTGGGTCATCGGGAGCCCTCCAGCGGGTGGAGTGAGTGGATGCGGAACGGGGCGCCGGGTTCGTTTTCCACGAAGAGGGCGAGCGCGCCGAGGGTGACGTCGCGGTCGAGGCAGTCGCGGAACCAGTGCCGCAGTGTCTGTCCGACCTGGTCCTGCCGGTCGTCCGGCACGCGGTCGGTGAGGGTGAGGTGGAACCGGAACTCGTCGAGCACGTAGGGGTATCCGAGTTCGGTGAGCAGGGTGCGCTGGCGTTCCGTGAGCGTGTGTGGTTTTCGCCGCGCGAGCTCCTCGGGTGTCGCCGGTGCCCGGAAGTGATCCAGTTCGGTCACGACGGACGCGGCGAGCGCGTTCAGGGCCGGGGCGTCCTCGCCGGGGGTGAGCGCGTAGAACCGGCTGATGCGGCTGATCGTGAGCCGTGGAATCGTGACCCGCGCGGTCGATGCGGCCAGTCGTGCGGTGGCGGTGGCGACGTCGGCGACGGTGTGTCCGGGGGCGAGGCGGAAGGGTGGTTTGAGGGTGCCGTGGAAGCCGTACCGGCGCGCGTCGTGAGTGATCCGGTCGACGGCCGGGCGTGTCCACCCTTCCGGCACGCCCTGGGGGGTGGCGCGGCCGGTGACGCTTCGCCCGAGCCAGGATTCCGCGCGCTCGCGCAGAAGCATCCCTGTGGCGTCGGTGTTTCCCATGCCTGGTGCGGCGTAGATCGCGTACCGGTGACTCACGCCGCCACCTTGCTCATCGGGGTGAAGTCCTCGACCGGCACGACGCGGTCCGCGACGGTCTCGCGGACCTCCGCGTCGTGGAAGATGCCGAGCATCGCGGTGCCCGCTTCGAGCTTCTCGGCGATCAGCTCCACGACCACGCGGCGGTTGCGGGCGTCGAGGGAGGCGGTGGGCTCGTCCAGGAGCAGCATCGGCAGGTCGGCGATGAAGCCGTGCGCGATGTTGACCCGCTGCTGCTCGCCACCGGAGAACGTCGCCGGCGGAAGCCCCCACAGGCGGTCCGGAATACCGAGGCGGGACAGCAGCTCGGCGGCGCGCTCGCCCGCCTCCGTGGCGTCGGCGCCCCGCGCGACGAGCGGTTCTGCGACGACTTCGAGGGCTGACACACGGGGCACACAGCGCAGGAACTGGCTGACGTATCCCATCGCGTGGCGACGGGCGGCGAGGATCTCTCTGGGGTTCGCGGTCGCGATGTCGACGTCGATGTTCCCGGCGCGAAGGAGCACACTGCCGCGATCGACGGCGTAGTTGCCGTACACCATCTTCAGGATCGAGCTTTTGCCGGCGCCCGACGCGCCGCCGAGGACGACGCACTCCCCGGAGCTCACGTCGAAGTCGAGCCCGCGCAGCACGGCGAGTCGCTGCCCGCCCTGCAGATGCATGGTGAAGGTCTTGTCCAGGCCGGAGACGGCGAGGGTCGGCTGGTCGGTGGTCACGGGTCACCCTTGCAGGATTGAGGAGACGAGCAGCTGTGTGTACGGGGCCTGCGGATCGTCCAGCACCCGGTCGGTCAGGCCGGACTCGATGACCCGGCCGTCCTTCATGACCAGAGTTCGATGAGAGATCAGGCGGGCGACGGCGAGGTCGTGCGTGACGATGATGACGGCCAGTTCCAGATCGCTGACGAGCGAACGGATGAGGTCGAGCAGGCGTGCCTGCACGGAAACGTCCAGGCCGCTGGTCGGCTCGTCCATGAACACAAGGCGCGGCGAGACGACGAGGTTCCTGGCGATCTGCAGCCGCTGCCGCATACCACCGGAGAACGCGGCAGGGGTGTCGTCGACCCGGTCCCGGGGGATCTCGACGCGTTCGAGCCAGTCAGTCGCTTCCGCGCGGATGCGCCCGTAGTGGCGCCATCCGTTGGCCATCAGCGGCTCACCGACGTTGCCGCCGGCGCTGACCCGCATGCGGAGCCCGTCCGCCGCGTTCTGGTGCACGAAGCCCCACTCGCTGCGCCAGAGCCGGCGCACCGCGCTTTCGCTGAGCTCCGCGAGGTTCGCGACGTCACCGTCGTCAAGCCGGTATCGGATGCTGCCCTCGCTGGTGTCCAGGCGCTGCGAGAGGGTGCCGAGCAAGGTGGACTTGCCGGACCCGGATTCGCCGACGACCGCGAGCACCTCGCCCGGCCACAGGTCGAAGTCGACGCCGCGACAGCCGAACCGGTCGCCGTATCGATGGCTGACGTTTCGCACTTCCAGGAGCGGACGCTCGTCGCTCATGTGGCGGCCTCTTCGTTGTCGGCGCGAGCGGCCGTCCGCTCGCAATGGTCGCTGTCCGAGCAGGCGTACATGGCGCCGCCGGCGTTGTCGGTGATGATCTGGTCCAGATACACGCCGGTGGACCCGCAGATCGCGCACGGCTGGTCGAAGTTCTGCGGTTCGAACGGATAGTCCTCGAACCCGAGGCTTTCGACGTCGGTGTGCGGCGGGATGGCGTAGATGCGCTTCTCACGGCCGGCGCCGAAGATGTGCAGCGCCTGGCTCTGGTGGAGCTTGGAGTTGTCGAAGCTCGGCGTCGGCGACGGCGCCATCAGGTACCGATCGTTCACCAGCACCGGGTAGTCGTATGTCTTGGCGATGTGAGAAGTCGACCTTGGTGCTGCGCGCTTCGGCTTGTCGGGCGTCGTCGTGGGACGCCTGGCCACGCTCCAGCGGCGCGACGACGTCGTTGAGCACCTGTGCGCGCAGCTTCTCGTCCGCCAACAGACCGTCGAACGCCGCCGCGAACCAGGCGTGCTCGAAGTCGGTCCCGAGCACGTACGCACTGCCGACGGTGGCCGCCGCGAGCGGGCCGCCGTGAAAGCCGTACTGTGGCGCGGGTCACCGTCGCCTCACCGAGGTTGAACCGGTCCCCGCCGGCGCCCACCCGGCCGCGGACCATGACCAGCCCCGCTTCGGGGCCGCGGATCCCCTCGATCTCGGGGGGCGCTTCCCAGGCGCCCCAGGCGTCGGCGAGCTGACGGGCCGACGCCCGCGCAAGGGTCCGCATCCACCGCCTTCGCGCCGCGTGGGTCGCAGTCGGAGTCGTCACTCGAACCTCCAAATTTGTCCAGCTCTTTGGATGAATCGACCGTAACGAGGCTCCGGCAGATTCATCTAGTTAGCTGGATGACTATCGGATGGATGCGAGATGAACTCGCGATCGGGTTGTCCGCGGGGTCATGGGCAGGCGGGTACTGTTCGGTCACCATGCCTCATGCGACACGTTCCGCCACCGGTTACTCGACGTGGCGCCTCATCGCCGACCAACTCCGCAGCGAGATCGTCGACGGCTCGTTCCCGCCCGAAGTGAAACTGCCGACCGAGGGTGAGCTCGCCGACCGATTCGGCGTGCACCGCAACACCGTGCGGCAGTCCGTCGCGGCTCTCGCCGCCGAGGGCCTGGTGGCGACGCGCCAGGGCAGCGGCACGTTCGTCGTCCCGCACCCACTCCTGGTGCACCGGATCAGCCTGCGCACGCGCCTCAGCGAGAGCGGCCGGCCGGGCGCGACGTCACACCGGCCGATCGCCGCGGAGATCGTGGCAAGCCCACCGCACGAAGTAGCCACCCGGCTGCGGCTCGACGGACGGCCCGCGCTGCGGGTCGAGACGGTCGCCGACGTGAACGGGAGCACGGTCGCGCGGTCGACCGCCTGGTTTGACGTCGCCCTGACGCCGGACCTCGACATCCACCTGCGGCAGACCCGATCCATCACCAAGGCGCTTCGCGCGGTCGGCATCGACGACTACGTCCGCACCTGGAGCGCGGTCAGTTCCCGCATCGCGAACGGGACCGAAACCGAGGACATGAACCTTCCGGCGGGATCGATCGTCCTTGTCGTGCGGTCCGTCAACACGCTTGTCGACCGCACGCCGCTGCAGTACACGAACACGCGCTTCCGGGCCGATCGCGTTGAGCTCGACATCGATTTCGACGCGTTCAAGGACGTCGGCGGACACTGACGAAAGGGTTGAATTTACTTCCGCTGTTCAGTCACGAATGGAAGATGGTTCACCGAAGGGTCCTACGGTCGCGGCCATGTCCAAGAAAATGAACCTCCGCGTGCTCACCCTCAACATCTGGCTGGATCCGCGGGACCGTGAGAAGCGGGACTCCCTTCTGCTCGAGGGGCTGCGCACCTTCGACGCCGACATCGTGTTCCTTCAGGAGGTGGTGCGCACCTCGGAGCGTGACGCGTTCAAGCTCGTGTCCGGCAACTCGCCCCTCCACTGGCACCACGCCTCCGACTACACCCAGGCGGGCTGGCCCGCGTGGGGCACCGCCGTCGGCACCCGCTGGGCACCGAAGAGCATCGACGTGCACCGGCTCCCGGCTGAGGACGGACCGTATGTGTGGGAGGCCGTTCTGCCTCTCCCGATCGGTGTGGACATGCTCTTCCTCGGCGCCCGGCCGAGCTTCAAGTTCACCCGCGAGGCGGCCCGCGTCGAGCAGGCGTTGTTCATCACCGAACTCGAGGAGAAGCGACGCCAGGCGGCGCCGACGATCCTCGCCGGCGACTTCGACGCGGCTCCCGACCAGGACTGCATCCGCTTCTACACCGGCAAGTCCGCGATCAACGGCCGCAGCGCGGCGTTCCGCGACAGCTGGGCGATCGCCGGGGACGGCACTCCCGGGTACACCTGGACGACCGACAGCCCATGGGTGGCACGCAGCGTCGTCGACGCCCAGGGCATCGTCCCGAACCACTGGGTCCAGGAGCCGCACCATCGCCGCATCGACTACGTGTTCGCCGGCTCGACGGAGAACCACCTCGAGGTGGAGAGCGTGATCAACAGCAGCAAGGTGGTGTTCAACGAGTACCCGACCGCCAGCGACCACTACGGCGTGCTCACCGAGTTCGAGTTCAACGCGCTGGACAAGCCCACCGCGTGGGCGTAGGCGTCAAGCGCCGACCGCGGCGCGGTTCCCCGTGTCCCCGGGGGCCGCGCCGTTTCGCCCACGGTCCCGACGCACGGCGCACGAAAAACCCGCTCCCGCTGCCCGGCACCGGCCGGGCAGCGGGAGCGGGCGGTCAGATCCGGTGCGTCTCTTCGGCGCGCGCGGACAGCGCCGCGCCGCGCAGGGTGCGTTCGGCGTTCTCCGCGGTCACCGCGGAGTAGAGCGCGTCCAGGACCGCGAGATGGACGAACCGGCTCATCATCGCCTCGATCTGGAACCGGGTCTCGCCGGAACCCGCGACGAGGGCCACCGACGAGGCCGCGACCAGCGGTGAGCGGTAGAAGCTCGTCACCGCGACGACCGTCGCGCCGACATCACGGGCCGCTTCCGCCGCGGCCACCGTCTCGCGCGTTCTGCCGGTGTGGCTGATCGCCAGGCATACGTCGCCCCCGGTGAGCATCGACGCGCAGATGTGCTGCGAGATCGGGTCCGCGGGATTCTCGATCGGCAGGCCGGCGCTGCGGAACCGCAGGGCGGTGTCCATCGCCAACGGCGCGGACGGGCCGGCCGAGACCAGCACGATCCGCCGCGCGGCGTCGAGCGCGTGGACCGCGCGCTCGAACTCCTTCGGGTCGATGCTCGATTCCGCCGCCGCGATCGACCGGGACGTCGACTGGAACACCGACGCGATGATCGCGCTCGGTGTTCCGTCCTGCGCGACGTCGTGATCACCTGCGCCGACCGGCGCCTCCGCCGCGAGCTGCAGCTTGAACTCGTGGAACCCCTTGAGCCCGAGGTCCTTGCAGAACCGCACCACGCTGCCCACGGAGCTTCGCGACACCGTGGCGAGGTCGGTGACCGTCATGCGGACGACTCCCGCGGGATTGGTGAGAACGACGTTCGCGACGGCTGTCTGGGTGGGTGACATCGATGGGGAGAGCGCCCGTATCCGTGCGATGAGCGTGCCGCGATCGTGGCTCGTGTGCGGCGCCGATGTCAGGTCAGCGGACATGGTCACATCCAAGCACTGTCGGCACTGGACGCGCCATCGCCGCAATCGGTTCGGTTCGATTCACGGCTTCGCATCGGTCTGTTCCAGCGTGCGGGTCCCGGTTGGCCGGCCGCGTCCGGACCGGGTGCCGCGTTCGGTGCGAGCCAGGGGTTCGCGGACACCAGGGTCGGGTGTACGGGTGTTCCCCCCGGAAGAGGACCTGCTCGGTGGGACCGGCCTCGACGATGCGCCCCCGTTCCATCACCACGATGGTGTCGGAGAGATGGGAGATCACCGCCAGGTCGTGCGAAACGACGACGAGGCCGAGCGGACGCCGCGTGGTCAGCGTGAGCGGAGCGAGCGGCATCGCGCTGATGTCGGAGGACGACACCGGGCTGACCAACGGAACGATGATGAACGCGTATGCGAAGGAACTTCCGTCGATCCCGCTGACCGGGCGCCGCACTGGAGGAGACGGTCTTCAGCCGGTCGGACAGCGCCTTCAGCCCCGGCATGTCCGGCGTCGTCGGCAGGGTCCCCCAGAAGTTGGCGTTGTTGCCCGATGTCGGGTCGCCGTAGATGTAGCCACCGAGGTAGGTCCGGGTGTTTTCGTAGTAGCCGATCCAGCGGGTGAACAGACCCCAGTCGCCCTGTTTGAGACGGTCGCCGACCTGGGTGAAAGTCGTGTTCTCGATCTCGAGCCGGATGCCGATGGCCTTGAGCTGCTGCTGCACGACCTGTGCGACGAGCGGCACCTGCCACGCGGAGTCGGTGACGGTGACGAGCGGGACGGAGCACCCGTTCTCACACTTGGTGCCCTTGAGCTTCTCCTTCGCCGCGATGATGTCCCGCTTGGTGGCCTTGGCGTTCGGCGAGTCGTTGTCCTGATTCCACGGGATGCCGTAGAGCGGCCGTCCGACGCGCTCGCCGCCGAGCGCCGAGGCGGCGATCTGCTGACGGTTGACGGCGAGCGAGATCGCCTGGCGGACGCGCTTGTCACCGGCGACGGGGTCGGTGATGACAAAGTTGACCTTCTTTACCTTGCGCGGTGCGGTGTCGTAGTAGTTGGGGTTCGCCGAGAGGGTGAACTTGCCGTTGGTCGTGTCGAGGGTGTCGAGCTTGAACCGGCCGGCCGAGACCGGGTGTTTCCAGAAGCTGTCGCCCTTCGCGATGCCCGACGCCGGAAGGATGATCATCTCCGGCGTCGACAGGGCGGCCGGCTCCAGGCGTCCCACAGGTCGGTCGGCTCCGGCGCCAGGCACCCCTTGCCCACCGCGCCGGGGCTCAGCAGGTTCACCACCGTCACGGTCTTGCCGCCCTCACCGATGGTCAGGACCCCCTTCCCGCGCGTCTCCCGCACGTTCAGAGGGCGGACGACCTGCGGGTACGCGAACGACTCCGCGACCTCGGGACCGTCCCACGAGTGGTTCCCGCCGGTGATGACATCGGCACCACCCGCGATGAGGGCATCCAGCTCCTTCCGGGTGGTCCCGAATCCGTTCTGCGGCAACGGGCCGGTGACGGCCGCGTTCTCCGCGTTCACCACGATCCAGTCGAGCTCGTACTCGGCACGCAGTTCCGGCAGGCGGGCACCGAGCCACGCGGCCGCTTCGGGGCCGACAACATCTCCCACGGTCATTACACGCATCTGTTCCATGAGGCGACCGTAGAGCTCTGGTGGAAAACAGTTCACTCCAGTTGATGAACGAAGGATGAATCATCCACTGGCTTCAATCTGGAACTTCCTTCACCGACTCATGCCGCCGTCGAGCGGATGACAAGAGCGACCATCAGGACGACCACCCCACTCGTCGTCGAGCAGTGCCGCACGGCATTGGCAACGTGGTCACCGTAGCGATCCGCGTCCGGCCAGCGCATCGAACCAGCGCGCCACCTGCGGTGCCGACACCACGAAGGACCCGAAGTGGTCCACCTCGCCCTGGTTCACGACGGGAGCGGGTGCCTGGTGAGCGGCGAGCTGGAGCGCGCAACTGCGCGCGTTCCCGATCGGCACGTCGGTGTCGGCCGCCCCCGCGTACAGCCGCACCGGGGCGTCCGGCTTCCAGTCGCAGGTGTGATCGGCCGAGCGCATGGCGTCCAGCAGCGGGCCGGCCGGGTGCTGCAGCCGGTCGTAGAAGGCGGGCGTGAGCAACTGCTTGACCGAGGGGGCGAGGCCCTTGATCACGTCCTCCTCGTCGTGCCTTCCGTCGAAGAGCGACTCCACGCGGCTCGCGTACGGCGCCCGGAAGACCTCGCCGGGGTCCTTGTAGAAGTGATGCAGCCGGTTCTGGGCGACCAGCCAGTACGAGATGTAGAAGACGCCGCTGATGTCGTTGATCCGACCGTCGAACAGGGCCGGGACCTCCTGGCCCTCCAGGTCGTACGGCCCGCTCACCGGGGCCAGCGCCTTCAGCCGGAAGTGCTGGTCCGCGCCCCCGTCCAGCGCCCGGCCGAGCGCCATCGCGACCTGGCCGCCCTGCGAGAAGCCGGTCGCGTAGACGTCACCGGTGAGCGGACGGCCGAGCCGGTCCGCGACCGCGCGGGCGGCGCGCAGCATGTCGACGGAGGCGGTGACGGCGGAGCGGGTGTCCATGTACGGGTGCGGGCCCGGCCCCTCACCGAGCCCCAGATAGTCGGGCGCGGCCACCGCACGCCCGGCCGAGGCGTTCAGATACGACGGCACACGGCCGAAGTCCTCGCTCGCGGAGGGCGCGTAGGTGCGCTTGACCATGGTGCCATGCGTGTCCGAGACGAGGTCGAGCTGCTGGGTTCCGCCCTTGGGAAGGGTGAGGAGCCCGGTCGCGGTCGTGGGTTGCCCATATGGGTCCACGGTCCGGTACGTCAGCCGGTACGCCCGTACGCCGTACCGCACCGGATCGGTCGCGATGTCCCTCTCGGCCAGGAATTCCCTGACCTGCCCCGCGTCACGGTCGGCGACCGGGGCGACGGAGACGACGGTGCCCCGGTGGGCGGTGTCGCGCTCCGCCGCCGTGGCGACCGGCGCGACGGCCAATCCGGCGAGGAGCATGGCCGCCGCTGCGGAGAGCCGCTTCCGCATCGGCCAACTTGTCTGTTCGTCTGGGGTTTTGCACCTCTCATCACTCATGTCGGAGACGTTACGGACTCACTGTTCGCATCGACATCCGAGACGCCCCCGTGTCCATGGTGCACTCAAGGCCACCATGGACAAGAGCCCGTCCCGGGCAAGCCCGGCGGCGTCTCGCGCCCCCGGCGCACCGACCGCGAGCCGGGTGACGGCCGGGATCAGTACAGTCCGGTCGTGTCGTGCCGGTAGGTGTTGTCCAGGATGTCGTCGAGGAAGTCCCCGAAGCCCGTCTCCAACTGGAGACCGGTCCGCGGATCGTAGGTGAAGAGGCCGGGGCAGACACTGTTGTCGAGGCTGCTGTCGACGAAGAGCGCGTAGGAGAAGCGATCCGGCTTCGCCCCGTCGTGGCACGTCTGGCGCACCACCCGGTGAGCGACCGCGGCCACCGGCGTGGTGGTCGATCGGGTCAGAATCTCCATCGCACAGCCGAAGTTGACGATGAAGGTGCCCGGTATCGGGTCGATCGCGTACCAGTCACCGTCCCGGTCCACCTCGAGCCCGGCCTCGGTGGAGCGCAGGACCGTCACCCAGCCCGAGTCCTTGTGGATGTTCAGGCCGCGGGCGGCCACTTCCGGCCGGAAGTGGTTGAAGGTGAGGGTGTGGGTGCCCTGCGGGGTGAGGCTGTGCCCGGTGGCCTCGTGCCAGAGTTCACACGGTAGGTCGAGACGGGCGAGCACCGCGCGCTGGATGTCCAGCGCGAAGTCGCGCATGGCCTCGGCCTGTCGCGCCAGCGCGACCGGGTAGACCCTGTTCCACCAGGTGCTCGTCAGGAAGAACTGTTCGGTCTGGTCGGCGTCGCGGCAGAAGTAGCCCTGGCGCGGGCCCAGTTGTTCCGATGTCCACCCGCGGTAGCCCCGGTAGGGGTCCGTATGCCCTCTCGGGGCGGGGAGGTAGAAGCCGCGGGCGAACCGGTCTCCGGCGGACAGATCCAGGCCGGCGGGCCGCTTCACGTAGAAGAAGCCGTCCTCCAGCGCACGTCGCAATCCGTCCTCGGCGGTGAAGACGAGGCCGCCGTGTCGCAGTTCAGCCAGCTGCCAGCCCTGTCGTGAGGCGGTCCGCGCCTGTTCCCACGCCGTGTTCATACGCGGGAGTGGAACTCGTAGCCGAGCTTGCCCGCCTTCTCCACCGAGAACGCGCGGAAGTCCTGGAACCTCCGCAGCCTCCCTTCCGTGTCGTACTGGTAGAGGAACATGTCGTACCGCGGTCCCATGTAGATCGTGAACGAGGACCGGTCCGGGGTGTCGGCGTCGGAGGGAAGTTCGGGCACGCGGTGGTAGACGGCGGTCACGGGTCGCGGCAGCTTCCTGGTCAGGACGCGGAAGGCGTCGCCGAGGTTGACGGTGAAGTGCCCCGCCCGTTCGCGGACGGGCGTCCAACGGCCCTCGTGCAGGATCTCGTAGCCGGGCTGATCCGTGCAGATCGTGGTGATGAACCCGCTGTCGGAGTGCTCGACGATCCCGGCGCGGTCGCTCAGGCCCGTGCGGTAGTGATTGACCGTGGTGTAGCACAGGCCGGTGTCCTGACGGGCGCCACCGGTGACGAGCTCCCGGTCCTCCTCGGGTATCCCCGCCGCGTCGAAGACTCCGTAGAGGGTGTCCAGAGTCAGCTCCCGCATCCTCCGGAGCACGGCCGTCACCTCGTCGGGCAGATACCGCCGCCACAGGAAGCTCTCCAGTTGCAACTGCTCCACCTGGTCGGGCCGGTCCTCGTAGCCCAGCTTGGACTCGGGGTGACCGTGTTCGCGGTGGCCGCGATGGCGGTCGCCGGGTTCGCCGGTGGCGGGCTGGTAGAAGGTGCGGCAGAAGGCCAGGCCCGCGCTCACGTCGAGGTCCTCGGGAACGGCCAGGTTGAACGCGCCGAGGCGGAGGGCCTGGTCCGCGTCGCCCGGCGAGGCGAACCGCAGTCTGCCCGCTTCCACTGTCGCCGCGGGGAGGGTGAGGTGGGTTTCTTCCTCAACGACATCCGTCGTCATGCTGGGACTCTCCCATCGTGGTTTGGTCACTACCGTGGTGGCCGCGGCGCGCTCACAGCGCGGCGTCGTTGTCGTAGGTCCGGTTCACCTCCTGCGTGGCGAAGTCGGCGACAGACTGAACAGGACACGCCGTGCCGTTCTCCAGGCGGTAGACGGTGCCGTCGAGGCCGGAGTCCAGGAAGGTCACGTACGAGGTCCGGTCGGGTCGGCCGGGGGCCCGCTCGGTGGCGACCACGCCGTGGATATTGGCGCGCACGGGCGTGGGCAGGGCCGCGGTGAGCACTTCCAGGGAGCTGCCGAAGTTCACGATGAAGTGCCCCGGCGCGGGGTTGATGGCGCTCAGCTTCCCTTCGACGAGTGCGAGCAGACCGGGTTCGACGGACCGGAGCACGGTCACCCATCCGGAGTCGCGGTGGAACTTGCAGCCTCGGGTGGCTTTGTGTGAACGGAAGTGGTTGAACGCGAGCATCTGGTGGCCCCGGTGGTCGGTGAGCCCGCTGGAGATCTCGCCCCACATCTGTGGGGCGATCTCCAGGTGGCGGAAGACCGCCCGCAGCACGGCGATGCCGAGGTCGGCCATCCCGCGCCCGAGCGCGGCGACCTCGGCAGGCAGCAGTGGCCAGTTCGCCTGCTCGATGTAGAAGTTCTCCCACTGGTCGTGCTCGCGGTCGAAGTAGCCCTGGTAGGCACCGGGGACGTGGACGTTCCGGAAGCCGCGGTAGCGGTCGAGGGCGTCGCCGCACCGGTCCTGGTGGAAGTGCGCCGCGAATCGGTCGCCGGGCCCGGTGTCGAGGCCGTCGGGGATACGCAGCAGGAAGAAGCCCTGGCCCAGGGCCCGGTCGAACCCTCCTTCGCGGTCGAAGACCAGGTCCTCGCCGTGGAGCCAGGACCGTTCGAGCGAGATCGGCGGGTGGGCGGCGAGGGCCTCCCGCTCGCCGGGCATCGAGGGCAGGGCAACCGGTGGGCGGGCCGTCACGGGGTTGAAAGTCGTCATCGGCTCGGCTCCCTCGGTGTGCCGGTGTCGCGGTGGATGGTGATCGTTCCGGGCCGTGCGGGGCGGGGCATGGAAGCGTGGCGCTTCAGCCGGAGGTCGACACCCTGTGTACTGACCGTGTAGTGGCCGTACAGCTCGGAGAGGACGAGGGCCTGCATCCGCACGGAGAAGAGGCGGCCAGGGCATTTACGCGGGTTCCGCTCGGCGTTGATCATGCTGAAAGAGTTGATCTCGTAGCGCCCCCGGGAGAGCAGGGACGAAACCGTTTCACGATCGGAGCGGACGATGGCCTGGATGTTGGCGGGGGCGAAGCGGCACGGCTCCGGGAAGACCGCCGGATCGCGGTTGGCCTGCCGCCGGTCCAGCCACAGCATGGTGCCCGGCGGAACGGTCGCCCGCGCTCCCCGGTGGTGCAGGGTGAAGGGCTCGGTCGTGCGGCGCCACAGGGCGCTGGGGTTGCTGCCGCCCAGTCGTACCGCTTCCAGGACCGCGAGGTCGATCACGGACGGGGACGATCCGCCGCGCGGGCACCGGCGGTCGCCACCGCCGTTCCGTGCCTCCGCCACAATGGCGGTCCTGACCTTCGGTGTGCTCTCCACATAGCCCAGTGCCCACATCAGGCTCAGCGCCGTGGTGTCGTACGTCGCCACGATGATCGTGCCGAGTTCCTTGATCTGCGCCGGGTCCAGAGCGGCGACGCCACCGCGTGTGAAGGGACGTCCCCACAGCGCGAAGTATCGCCGGATCAGGTTGGAGTCAGGAGCCTCGGCGAGGGACTCGAAGTTGGCCGTCAGCAGATCGCGCACGAATGGGACGATGACGTCGAACTCCCGCATCGCCCGTGGGTTGTCGTTGCTGATGACATCGGAGGCGAGGTCGAAGAAGCCACGGACCACGTGGCCGTACTCCGCCGAGCGCAGGTATTCCGGCAGAGGCCGCTGGGTGAGGTCGAGAACGCCGGGGATCATGCTGTCCACGTACGCCGTCAGGGACAGCGTGAAGTCGTCGAGCGGGATCTCCTGCCCCGCCCTCCGGCACAGGTGGTCGGCCGTGTGCCGCCGGACGGCGGGCTCGAGGCGCTCCACGAACTTGGCGCTGCCGAGGGAGCGTTCGACCGCCGCCCGCTTCCCCGGGCGATCCGGGTGGTCGTGGGGCATGGAGCCCATGAAGTCGCCGAACAACTCGCGGTTGGCGTCGGTGGAAGGTGCCAGGGCATCGTCGCCGGCCAGAGGTACGTTGGTGATCTGGTAAAGGGCGAGTCGCTGCCCCATCCAGAACGTGCACAGGCCGCCGTTTTCCTCGGCGAGGGCGCTGATGCCGGATGCGCGGAAGTAGTGCGAGGCGGGTTCCCCCCGTACCACGGTCGTCTGGTGGAATGCCGGGGCGTGGCCGTGCAGCCGACTGGGGCCCGGATGATGGGCCAGCACTCCTGGGAATGGCGCGCCGGGCGGGTCCGGCAGGGCCACGGTCGTAGCCCTGCGGACGGCGTGGCGGTCGTCGGCCGAGGTGGTCACGACCGCTCACCCCTGCCCGCGCCGACGGACCGGGCGATCCCGAAGTCGGTGTGCCGGTCGGACCAGGTGTGTTCGTTGAACTCTCGCAGGAAGTCCTCGGAGCTGCGCACCGCCGCGGCGGAACCGTCCCGGCGGACCTGGTAGAGATTCCCGGTGGCGGGCGGGTTGGCGAAGGCCGCGAACGAGAAGCGGTCGGCCGCTCCGGGTTCCGGGGTGCACTGCCGGACCCGGTGCAGGATGGCGTGCACCGGCCGGCTCAGGGCGGCGGTGAGCAACTCGAACGCCCCACCGAAGTTCACCACGAAGTGGCCGGACACTGGATCGATGGGTACCCAGACGTCGTTCACAAAGGCTTCGAGGCCCGGCTCCTCGTTGTAGAGGACGGTCACGAATCCGGTGTCCTTGTGCGGCGCGCAGCCCAGTTGGGCCCGATCGGAGCGGTAGTGGTTGGCCGCGAACCAGTGTGTGCCCCGTCCATCGACGGCCCCGCCGGTGATCTCGCTCCACAGGTGCGTGGCGATGCCCAGGTCGGCCATCGCGCACCGCATCACCAGCAGCGTGAGTTCGCTTATCCGCTCGGTCATGGCGATGAGTTCCGGGGGGAAGTGGCGGCGGCGTCCGGGGCCGTCGATGAGCACATGCTCGGTCTGGAAGTGCTCCCGGTCGAAGTAGACCCCCTCCAGCGCCCGGAAGCCCCGATAGGGCCGGGTCGCCTCGGGGCCGTCCTCGGGAGCGCGGTAGAACTCCCGGCACAGGGTGATACCGGGCCCGGGGTCGAACCCGGCGGGTACGGCGAGCAGGAAGCAGCCGTCCGCGAGCGCCTTGGACAGGCCGTCCTCGGTGCCGAACGCGAGGCCCGTCCCCCGCACCGACGCACGTTGGAGTGTCATCGCCCCGGTGGTCATTCGCGGTCACCCTTCCCGGTGGTGCGGGCGGACGCGTTCGGGGCCTCGGTACCGGCGTAGATCTCGTAGTCGTTCTCGTCGATGAGCTCACGCGACCCGCAGACGCGTACCAGGCCGGCGCCCTGGACGTAGCGGTAGATGCCCTGGTCCTGACCGGGCAGACAGCCGCTGGAGGCGAAGTGCCCATAGCTCGACCGGTCCTCCCGCTGGCGCGCGACCCGGTGCATGATCGCCGCGACGGGTGTGTCGCCGGCCGAGGTGAGGATTTCCATGGCCAGGCCGAAGTTGATGACGAAACAGTCCGGGTCGGCCGGCACGACCTCCCAGTGGTCGCCGCGGGCGACCTCCAGACCTGGGGACGTGGTCCGCAGGATGGTGAGGTAGCCGTCGTCCTTGTGGGAGCTGAGGCCGATGTCCTCGTGGGCGGGCCGGTAGTGATTGAACGTCAGGTGGTACGCGCCCTCGGACCGCGAGCAGCCGCCGGTCGCCCGCGCCCAGTCCTGCTCGGGTATGCCCACGTGGCGCAGCACGGAGCACAGCACCTGCTCCGACAGCCGAGTGAGCGCCTCGCCGAGGGCGGCGATCTCTCGCGGATAGTCAGTGGCCCAGAAGCGCCGTTCCAGAAGGAACTGCTCGATCTGGTTGATCCGCTGGTGGAAGCCGAGCAGCGGGTCCCCGAAGCGGTCGCTGCCGAGGGTGCGGAACCGGCCGTACGGGGCGGTGGACGGCCCGCGGTAGAACTGCTCGGCGAACGCGTCACCGGCCGAAACGTCGATCTCGGCAGGGATCTCCAAGAAGAAGACTCCGTCACGGAATGCCTGATCCCGCGCACCGGAATCCACGAAGGACAGCTCCCCGCTCGACATCCTGGCTTTTTCGAGACGCGCTTCGCCGAAGGCCGAAAGACCAGGCGAACGCTTCGCGTAGACGTCCTTGTATATCTTCCCCCGGCGTATCTCCGGAGCCAGTGCACGAGGCGTTGTTTCCATGCTCACCGGCCTTTCAGATGGAGGGACACGACGACGAGATCACGTAGCTCTTCCGGTGCTCCCGGATGTTCCCCTCTCGCTATCTCGGAGAGCGTACTGAAGGATCCTGGATACACCATGACCGGAAGTCCCTGCCGCTTGAGACAGGCGAAGATGGAGAATTCTTCCAGGAAGTACTCACTGGACGCCCTGATACGGTTTTCCCACTCGGCCCCACTGATTCCATGAGAGCGCTTGCGGTGATAGGCGCGGCCGAACGACTCCACCGACGAGCGAAACATCTCGTCCTTGGCGAAGAACGTCCGCAACTCGTCGTGGAACTCGGCGAACTCACGACAGCGCTGCACATCACTGCAGTTCAGGAAGGTGAAGTCGGTCGATGCGCCATACTCTTCAAATACCGTCCGTTCGCTTTCGACGAACTGCCGACCGAGTTCCAGTGCCTGCTCCAGGGCCTCTTCTGGCGCCATTCCACAGGTCGATTCCAGCGTGAGCCGATGAATGCTGTCACCGATGAGCACGGTGCAGCGGACGAATCTCCGGGAGATCCACTTGACCATGCCCGCGAGTTTCGCGGTGGTGAAGTTGCTGTTCTCGAGGCTGACACCGAGAAAGCATGTGTCGTGCCGCTCGAAAGTGGTTCTGCTGGTTGCTGGGGAGACCGATGCTATTTCTGCCTTGTAGCGCGTCCTGCGCGTCGGCTCCACCTGTCGACGGGGGGAAGAGATCACTTGCGTGTCCAACACCATTGCATCCGCCTGAGTTCGTCGCTAAGTGCAGGGATCACTCTCGGCTTCTCTTTGGGATGTACGCGCAGCCTGACATGGCCCAGGAAAGTGGGCATGTCTCCGAGACCTCCACGGATCGCACCCGGAGGCCGCTCAAAATTGTTAGCAGGCGGCCACGGAGTCGGCCAATGGCAGGGCACTGAATTCGGCCTGATGACTCATCAACTCTCGTCCCCAAAGGAAATACGCAGGTCACGGCGGGGTCATGGGCACAGGCATGGCGGGGCGCGGGGCGCGGCGGCGGCCTCGCCGCGCCGGGAGTGGGCACGCGCGTGACACCACCCCGTGCCAAGCGCATATGACAGGCGATGAACTGGGCTTTTGCCGTACGAGTGGCGGACGCACGACGACATGCCACCGGGCGGCAGAGCGCACGGGGAACCCGGCGAGCGAGCGGGCCAGGACCGCGTCGGTGATGGCTGAACACCTCACATGGCATCCGTATCGGCTTCCGCGTCCGCCGGAACGAGGTTGGCAAGCGGTTCGGTGTCGGTTACGGTGAGTTCCTCAGCCGCTCGGCGAGCGGCGGGCCCGCGTTGCCCGCCCCATGCGATGCGGCGTTCTGCGGCGTCTCCATGGACGTCTCCACTCTTGCGGGTCTCGCATCCCCCTCCTCGAGCAGCGGCGCCCCCTGTCCAGGGGCGACTTCTGGCTGCGCCCTCCCCCTCCGCCAACAGCACCGCAACCGCCGCACAGCCGTGCGGATGTTCCCAACGATGCTGCCGCCGCAGCGTGAGGAAGGAGGCCGGGGTCGCAGTGACATCGACACCCACCACCAGACGATGGGCCCTGCTGGCCATGTCCGTGGGCGTGTTCTGCATCCAGCTCGACGCGTTCGCCCTGAACCTGGCCCTGCCGCAGATCGGCCGCGATCTCCACGCCGGAGGCGCCGGCCTGCAATGGGTGACCAGCGCGTATCTGCTGTCCACCGGGACCCTCATGCTGGGTGCCGGACGCCTCGGCGACCTGTTCGGACGGCGACGCCTGCTGATCCTGGGCCTCGCCGTCTTCGGCGCGTCGTCCCTGGTCTGCGCGCTCGCCCCGACGCTGCACGTCCTGGTCGGCGCCCGGGTGGCCCAGGGGGCGGGGGCCGCGATGGTCATGCCGGTGGGTCTGTCCCTGCTGACGAACGTCTACCCCAGCGAACTGCGAGGCCGAGCCACCGGCCGGGCGCTGGGCATCGGCGGAATCGCCACCGCCTGCGGCCCGTTCATCGGCAGTGCCCTCACCGACGCGGTGTCCTGGAGGGCGGTGTTCTGGCTCAACGTCCCCTTCGCCGCGCTGGGCGCGGCATGGGCCTCGCGTACCGCCGAGAGCTATGACACCAGCGCGCTCCGGAGGGTCGACTGGCGCGGGCTGGCCACCGCGACAGCCGCGCTCGTCACCCTTGCCGTCGTCGTCGATCGCGGCCGCCACTGGCAGTGGCCCGTCATCCTGGCCGGCCTGGCCGCCGCGGCGGCCCTGCTGACCTGGTTCGTACGGCATGAACGGGTGGCGGCGAGCCCGCTGGTCGAGCTCACGCTCTTCCGCAACGGGCCCTACGTGGCGCTGACGCTCGCCGGGGCCGTCGCCAACACCGCGACGGTCATGTTCCTGTTCGTCGTGCCCCTGACGCTCCAGGGGCAGTGGGACCTGTCCGTCGCCGTGGCGGGCATCGCCTTCCTCGCCCCGGCACTGGCCATGGCACTCGCCGGTCCGATCGCCGGCCGTGTGCCACCACCCGCCGCGGTACGCGTGATGACCATCTGCCTCGGCGCGGAAGCCGTCGTCCTCGCGTGCCTGGCCTGGTCCTCATCGCTCGGTGTGTATCTGGTCGCGGCCACCGTGGGCGGAGTGGTTCTCGGGATGGCCAACTCACTGACCCTCGTCGCCACCCAGGGTGTGATCAGACCGGAGCGGGCCGGGGAGGCGTCCGGAGTCACCAAGACGGTCATCACGGTGGCGGCGGGCCTCGGTGTTGCCCTGGCCGGGGCCGTCGCCGACCAGAAACGCGGCGTGGGTTCGGAAGCGGCCTCCGACACCGCATTGCAGATCACCGCCCTGGGATGCATGGCCACCTGTGTGATCCTCGCCGTGTGGCTCGGGGCCCATGAGCGACGGCGACGGGATGCGTGTCCCGCGGACCACGAGACCGCGTCCGAGGAGCGCCGTCGTGGCGCGGGCTCCCTCGCGGTCCGCCCCGCACGCGCAGAGCGCGCGGGGCCCGCGTCCCACGAAAAGAAGACGCGCATGGCCGGCGCCGCGATGGGGCGGCTGCGCCGGCCGGTCCGGCGCGCGGTGAAGGTGGCGCTCGGACACCGACGCGGGGACCGGTCCACGCGGTCGGAGTGATCAAGGTAGCCCTCGCCCGACGTGTGAGCCGAGCGGGGCAGTGTGGTGAAAGCCTTGGACAGGGGGTCGGAACGTGCCCTGCCGGCGAAACCGGGCACATGGCCGCGTCAGGCCGCCACACCGCAACGTGCGCGCTCCCCGTGTGGGACGTGGCCACCCTGACCGCTTCGAACGTGGCGTCCCGCACCATGTCCGGGGGTGGGCCCGCTGCCTACCGTGACGGCCATGGACACCACCCGCACCACCGAGGGCGACGCTGCCCGGCACGCCGGCCTTGACGCATCCGTCGTCCCCGCAAGCCAGTTCCTGAAAGGGCGCAGCGCCCTGGTGACCGGCGCGGCGAGTGGCATCGGACGGGCTTGTGCCGTCGCCCTCGCCGACGCCGGGGCCTTCGTGTACGTCGTCGATCTGGCCAAGGAAGCCGCCGAGCGGGTGGCCGAGGAGATCGGCGGCAGCCCCTGCGTGACCGACCTCTCCGACCCGACTGCCATCGACGCCCTCCCCACCGCCATCGACATCGTCGTCAACAATGCCGGGCTCCAGCACGTCGCGCCGCTGCACGAGTTCCCACCGGACCGTTTCGCCCTCATCCAGAAGATCATGGTCGAGGCGCCGTTCCATATCATCCGGCGCGCCCTTCCCCACATGTACGCGCGGGGGTGGGGCCGCATCGTGAACCTCTCCTCCGTACACGGCCTGCGGGCCTCGGCCTTCAAAGGCGCCTATGTGACCGCCAAGCACGCGATGGAAGGGCTGAGCAAGGTGGCCGCCCTGGAGGGGGCGCCCCATGGTGTCACGTCGAACTGCGTGAACCCCGGGTACGTCCGCACCCCCTTGGTCGAGGCCCAGCTCGCCGACCAGGCCCGCTCGCACGGCATCGCGGAGTCGGAAGTACTGGAGAAGATCATGCTGGAGCGCAGCGCCATCAAACGCCTCATCGAGCCGGAGGAGGTCGCCTCCGCGGTGCTGTGGCTGTGTTCCGAGAGCGCCGGCTTCGTCACCGGCGCCTCGCTGCCCCTGGACGGTGGCTGGACCGCGCACTGACCGTCCCGTGACCCGAATCGCCATGCCTGCGGGTGCGGGCGGATCGAGCCGCGCGCACCCGCCCTCCCCGAGGTTCGTTCCATGTCGCAGACCACTGTGCTTTCCACCGCCCTACGACACCTGATGGAGTTACTGGCCACGGACGCCTCCGCCGAACAGTTGACGGCGGTGGCCTCGCGCGCCCGCGCCGACGGCATCGACGACCACGAGCTCAAAGAGATCGACCGGGCCGTCTCCACCGCCCTCGGGGTCAGGCGGGTGCTCCATCGCCAACGCCGCCGCGAAGCCGAACTCACGGCGCTGTTCGACACCGCCGGCGATCTGGCCGCCCTGCGTGACCTCGACGCGGTACTGCACTCGATCGTGCGGCGCGCCAGAACCCTGTTGGGGACGGACACCGCCTACCTCACCCTGGTGGACGAGGCCGCCCAGGACACCTTTATGCGGGTCACCGACGGCTCGGTCTCTCTCGCCTTTCAACAGCTCAGGCTCAAGCTGGGCGAGGGCCTGGGCGGGCTGGTGGCCCAGACCATGCGTCCCTACGCATCCCCGGACTACCGCAGAGACGAACGGTTCCAGCACACCCAGACCATCGACCATGGAGTCCTGGACGAAGGTCTCGTCGCCATCCTCGGCGTGCCGCTGCTCCTCGGCTCGGGCCAGGCCGGCGATCACCATGTCATCGGTGTCCTGTTCGCGGCCGACCGCGGCCCCCGCGGCTTCTCCCCGGACGAGGTGGCCCTGCTCAGCTCGCTCGCCGCGCACGCCGCCATCGCGATCGACACCGCCAGGGCGCTCGCCGATGCCAAGAACGCCGCGGCGGAACTCATCGAGGCCAACGCCGTCATCCAGGAACACGCGGCATCCACGCAGCGCGCCGCGGAAGCGCACGACCGGCTGACCGACCTCGTACTGCGCGGCTCGGAGGTATCCGAAGTGGCCGCCGCGGTGGCTGAGTTCCTCGGCGGCCGACTGACCATCTTCGACCCGCGCGGCGACGTGCTGGCCCAAGCGGGCGGCGAAGCGGGAGCCTGTCCGCCGGATCCCGACGCACTTCTGAGAGCCGTCACCCGTGCCCGTGCCGAGGGCCGCTCCGTCCGCGACGGCGAGTGCTGGTACTGCGCCGTCCTGGCCGGACAGGAGCTGCTGGGGAGCCTCGCCTTCCGCGGGCGCCCGGACCTCGACGGCCCCGACCGCCGGCTGTTCGAGCGCACCGGCACCATCACCGCACTGCTCCTGCTGCTGCGCCGTACCGTCGTCGAAACCGAGAACCGCGTGCGCGGCGAACTGCTCACCGACCTCTTGGAGGGAGCGGGCCGCGATCCGGCGCTCCTCGCCGAGCGCGGGCACCGGCTCGGTGTGGACCTGACCCGGCCGCACCTGATGCTGGTCGCCGAGGCCGAGACGCAGTCGGACGGCAGGCTGACTGCCTGGGCCCAGCAGTACCTCTTCGGCCGCGAGGGCCTGTGCTGCGAGTATGAGCAGCACGTGGTCATGCTGGTCCCCGACGACGGAACAGCGCCCGGTCACGCCGCCCGGGCCGCCGCCGAACATCTCTCCCAAGGGCTCGGTACACCCGTCAGCGTGGTCGCCACGGGACCGTGCCAGGGGCTGGCGGCCCTGCCCGGCTTCTATGCCGAGGGCCGCCGCTGTCTGGGCGCCATGCGCGTGCTGGGCCTCACCGGTGATGGTGCCTGTGCCGCGGATCTGGGCTTCCTCGGTGTTCTCCTGGGCAAGGAACAGGACACCGGAAGCTTCGTCAACAGGGTCTTGGGCCCCGTCCTGGAGTGGGACGAACGCAGGGGAACCGAACTGGTCAGGACGCTTCAGGCGTATTTCGCCGTGAAGGGCAGCCACATTCGGGCCAAGGATCTGCTACATGTCCACGTCAACACCGTGGTGCAGCGGATCGAGCGGATCGCCGCGCTCCTGGGGCAGGACTGGGACCACCCGGAACGCGCGCTGGAGATCCAGCTCGCGCTGCGGATCCACCTTGTTTCCCAGGCCTGCCCGTAGCGGTCCTCACTCCGTGGAAACTCGCGGGACGGATCGCCGGATCCGGCCCCGCACGGGATCACAGAGCCGTGATATCGGCCGGGACGCGCAACTCGGGCACGGTGACCGCCTGTACGTCGTCCACGCCGACGCCGGGCGCGAGTTCGACCAGGGTGAGGCCCTCGGCCGTCACGTCGATGACGGCGAGGTCCGTGATGACGCGGTTGACCACGCCGCGCCCCGTGGCGGGCAGGGCCAACTCGTCGACGATCTTCGAGGTGCCGTCCTTCGCGGTGTGCTCCATGACGACGATCAGGCGGCGGGCCCCGTGCACCAGGTCCATGGCCCCACCCATCCCCTTGACCATCTTCCCGGGGATCATCCAGTTCGCCAGGTCACCTCGGGCCGAGACCTGCATGGCGCCCAACACGGACACGTCGATGCGCCCGGCGCGGATCATGCCGAAAGAGAAGGCGGAGTCGAAGCACGCGGCGCCCTTCCGCAGCGTGACCGTCTCCTTGCCCGCGTTGATCAGGTCCGGATCCTCCGTGCCGTCCACCGGGTAGGGGCCGACCCCCAGGACGCCGTTCTCGGAATGCAGCACGACGTGGATGTCGGCCGGGAGGTGGTTGGGGATGAGTGTGGGAAGACCGATGCCCAGGTTGACGTACTGTCCGTCCCGCAGTTCACGGGCGGCGCGGGCGGCGAGTTGGTCGCGGTCGAGTGCCATGGATCATGCCTCCTGGGCTGCGGGTCGGACGGTGCGGCGCTCGACGCGCTTGTCGACGGGGTCCGCGGCGACGATCCGGTCGACGTACACGCCGGGGAGGTGTACGGCATCCGGGTCGAGCTCCCCCGCCTCCACGATGCGCTCGGCCTCCACCAAGGTGGTCCGGCCCGCCATCGCACACAGCGGGTTGAAGTTCCGGGCGGCGCTGTGGAACACGCAATTGCCGTGCCGATCCGCGACCTCCGCACGCACCAGCGCGAAGTCGGCCGTGATGGACTCCTCCAGCAGATACCTGCGGCCACCGAAGTCCCTGCCCTCCTTGGGCGGGGAGGCTACGGCCACGCTGCCGTCGGCGGCGTACCGCCACGGCAGGCCCCCCTCCTCGACCTGGGTTCCCACGCCCGCCGGGGTGAAGAAGGCCGGGATCCCGCTGCCGCCGGCACGCAGCCGCTCGGCCAGGGTGCCCTGTGGGGTGAGCTCCACCTCCAGCTCACCGGAGAGGTACTGCCGCGCGAACTCCTTGTTCTCGCCCACGTACGACGACGTCATCCGGGCGATCCGGCCGGCCCGCAGCAGCAGACCGAGGCCCCAGTCGTCCACACCACAGTTGTTGGACACCACCCGCAGCCCCGCCGTCTCCGTCCGGGCCAGCGCGGCGATCAGCGTCGACGGGATCCCGCACAGCCCGAAACCTCCGACGGCGAGAGTCGCCCCGCCCGGGATGTCGGCCACGGCGTCCGCGGCCGAATCCACCACCTTGTCCATGTCGTCTCTCCGAATTTCTCCGCCCGGGATTCATTGGTTTCCTGACGGGATGTCCGGCGACCCGGCCCGGGGTCTGGTTCCCCTCACCTTTCACCGCGGGAGGGCCCGGCGGGTATGTAGTCCGCCACCATGGCCCTGACGATCCGCATAGTGATCAGCACCGCGCCGGTCGGCCCCGGGGCCTCGTAGCGTCCGGGCGGCGGCCACAACGGAGACCGGGTGGTCTCCACCTCGCGGCACCGGTCGTTCCGGCCATGTGTGCCGGCCCCATGACGGTGCCTCCAGGATCGGCGGTCGGCACCATGCCGTCGGTCGCGGGGCCCTCCTATCGTTCCGGCAACCACTCACCGCGCTTCCGCCGTCGGGTATGCGGGTGACGCCATCAAGGAAGAGGGCGGACCCCGCGGCGGCGGGTGGGCGGCACACCGTCAGGAGCCGGTCATCATGCGTTGCAGCACCACGGACACCGTGCGAAGCAGATCTGTTCGCGCACTCACCCTGATCGCCGTCGGTGCCCTGGTCGCGGGCTGCTCCTCGGCCGGCACCGCCGGCACCGCGGCCGGCGGCTCCGACGGCAAGACCGCTCCCGTACGGGTGGGTCTGGTCTACTCCCGCAGCGGGCTGCTCGCCGCCTACGGCAAACAGTACGAGGAGGGCTTCAAGGCAGGCCTGGCCTACGCGACGCACAGGACGAACAAGGTCGGCGGCCACCCGATCGAGGTCACCGAGCAGGACGACGCGGGCGACCCGGCGAAGGCCGTGGCCGCGGCCAAAACCCTCGCCGGCAAGGGGTACAAGATCATCACCGGCACCACCGACTCGGGCGTGGCGCTGCAGATGGCGCCGCTGGCCGCCCAGAACAAGGTGCTCTACGTCAGTGGCCCCGCGGCCACCGACGCCGTCACGGGCGTCAACGCCTACACCTTCCGCTCCGGCCGGCAGTCCTACCAGGACATCCTCACCGCCGGGACGATGCTCGGCGACGCCAAGGGCAAGAAGGTCACCGTGCTCGCCCAGAACTCCGCGTTCGGACAGGCCAACGTGGCCGCGGTGAAGACCGTCCTCGGCGGGAGGGGCGCGAGGGTCGACTCGGTGCTGGCCCCGCCCAGCGCCACCGACCTCACCCCCTTCGCCCGCCAGGCCAAGGCCCGCAAGCCGGACCTGGTGTTCGTCGCCTGGGCCGGTGCCACCGCCCCCGCCCTGTGGACCGCGCTGAATCAGCAGGGCGTACTGGATTCGAGCAAGGTCGTCACCGGACTGGCCGGCACCGCCTCGTACCCGATCTTCGGCGCGGCGGGTTCCAAGGTCTCCTTCCTCGCCCACTACTTCCCGGGCGCCGGCGGCGGCAACCCGGTGGAGAAGGCGATGCTCGACAGCATCACCAAGGCCGGTGGCGCCCCCGACCTGTTCAGCCCCGACGGCTTCACCGCCGCCCAGATGATCGTGCACGCGATCGAGTCCGGCAGCGCGACCGACACCACTGCCATGGTCAAGGCGCTGGAAGGCTGGAGCTTCGACGGGCCCAAGGGCAAGGAGCGGATCCGCGCCGCGGACCACGCCCTGCTGCAGCCGATGTTCACGGCCAAGCTGAAGGGCACGGGCAGCGCCGCTGAACCAGAGCTGGTCGACAGCGCCCCGATGGCAACGGTCGCTCCCCCGGTGAAGAAGGCGGCGGGCTGAGCAGATGACCTCCTCGAACCTGACGTCGAGCGCCCCGGGGACCGCGGCCGCCGGGGAGCCCCCCACCTCCCCGGCGCCGGTCCTCAGACTGCGCGGCATCGGCTGGACGGTCGGCGGCGCGACCATCGTCGACTCGGTCTCCTTCGACCTCCACGAAGGAGAGTTCCTGGCCTTCATCGGCCCCAACGGCGCAGGCAAGACCTCCCTGTTCAATCTGGTCAGCGGCATCACTCCCGTTTCCCGGGGCACGATCGAGCTCGACGGCGCCGACGTCACGAACGAGGCCGCCTACGTACGGGCCCGGCGCGGTCTCGGGCGTACCTTCCAGACCTCCAGCCTGTGGCCGGGCATGACGGTCGCCGATCATGTGCGGCTGGCCGCCCAGGCCGCCGAGGGCGGCGCGTACCGGATCTGGCGCCGCGCCGACCCGTACCCGGAGCTGGTCGCCAAGGTGCTGGCACGCACCGAACTCGCGCACCGCGCGGACACCGCCGCCGACACCCTCTCGCACGGCGAGAAACGCAAGCTGGAACTCGCGGTGCTGCTCGTCGGCGAACCCCGGCTGATGCTGCTCGACGAGCCCATGGCGGGCGTGAGCGCCGAGGAAGTGCCCGCCCTCACCGAACTCATCCGCTCGCTGCACCACGAGGAGGGGCGCACCGTGCTCATGGTCGAGCACCACATGGACGTCCTGCTGGGTCTGGCCGACCGGCTCGCCGTGATGCACCACGGCACGCTGCTGGCCCTGGACACCCCCCAGGTCGTGATGGCCGACCCGACCGTGCAGCAGGCCTATCTCGGGGAGGAGCTGTGAGCACGAGCCCGGCGCCGCTGCTGACGGTGCGCGACCTGCGGGTCGTGATCGGGGACAGCCACCTCCTGCACGGCGTCGACCTGGACGTCGCCGCCCGTGGCACCACCGCGCTCCTGGGCCGCAACGGCTCCGGCAAGACCACCACCGTACGCGGAATCCTCGGCCTCGTACCGCGCACCGGCAGCGTGCTGCTGAGCGGCGAGGAGACGGTGCGACTGGCCACCCACGCCCTGGTCCGCCGTGGCATCGGCTACGCCCCCGAGGACCGCGGCGTCTTCGCCACTCTCACCGTCGCCGAGAACCTGCGGCTCGCCGAGCGGCCCGGCGCCGGCCAACCGGCCTACGATCTGGTATACGAACTCTTCCCCGAGCTCAGGCAGCGTGCCCGGCAGGCCGCCGGCACCCTCTCCGGCGGCCAGCAGCAGATGGTCGCCATCGCCCGCACCCTGCTCAACGGCAACCGATTGATCATCGCCGACGAGCCCACCAAGGGCCTGGCACCCAAAGTGGTCACCGAGGTCGCACAGGTGCTGGAGCGCGCCGCAGAGGCGGTGCCCGTCCTGCTGGTGGAGCAGAACCTCGCCGTGGTGCGCCGCCTCGCCCGGCACTGCGTCGTGCTCGCCGACGGCCGCACCACGCACCGGGGCCCCGCCGCCGAACTGCTCGCGGACGCGGGCGCGGCTCGTCGGCTGCTCGGTGTCGGACGGGCGGGCCACGACGGCGCCGGCCCCGCACCGGCCGGCGCGTCCGCGGGTCCCGCGACCCACCCCGCCACCAGGACCGAAGAAGCGGAGGTCTGATGTCCACCGTAGTCCTGCTCGCCCTCACCGGGCTCGGCCTGGGCGCGCTGTACTTCCTGGTCGCCTCGGGCCTCTCGTTGATCTTCGGCCTGATGGACGTGCTCAACTTCGCCCACGGGGCCCTGATGTCCGTCGGCGCCTACGGCACCTGGTGGGCCGCCTCCGGCCACGTCCCCGGCGCCGGGCCCGGCGGCGCCGGCTTCGCCCTCGCGGTCGTCTTCGGCACCGCGGTCGGCACCGTCGCCGCGGTTCTGCTCGAACTCGCCGTCATCCGCCCGCTCTACGCCCGCCCCCGCGAGCAGATCCTGGCCACCGTCGGCGTGGGCCTGGCCGTTCCCGCGTTGCTCTCCGCGATCTGGGGCGCTGACGCCCGGCCCTTCCCCGGACCCGAAGCGCTGTCCGGAACCGTCGGCCTGCTGGGCGCCGACGTGCCGCTCAACCGCCTGGCGCTGATCGCCGCCGCCCTGGTGGTACTGGCCGCTCTCAGGGTGTTCCTGGGCCGGACCCGGCACGGTCTGGTCGTCCGCGCGGGCGTGGAGGACCGGGCCATGGTCACCGCGCTCGGCATCGACGTGCGCAAAGCCTTCACCCTGGTCTTCGCCATCGGCGGAGCGGCAGCGGCCCTCGGCGGCGCGATCGGCGGTCTCTATTTCGGCTCGGTCGACCCCGAACAGGGCACCTCGCTGCTGATCTTCGCCTTCGTGGTCGTCGTCATGGGCGGCATGGGCTCGCTCACCGGTGCCGCGCTGGCCTCGGTCGCCGTGGGCCTCGTCCAGCAGTTCGCCAACTACTACACCACCGCCGGACTCGGCGACCTCGCCGTCGTCGTCCTGCTCGCCGCCCTGCTGCTCGTCCGGCCGCGTGGGCTGACCGGGAGACTCGCATGACCATCGCCACCCGGCCGCGCGGTGAGACCCGCGCGCCGGACCGATCCCCTGTCACCCGGTCCGAAAGGTTCAGGCGAGCCACCCGCTGGTGGCCGGCGCTGCCGCTGGTGGTCCTGTTCCTCGTCCCCTACAGCGCGCTGCCCCTGCCCGGCCTGCTGGACGGACCGATCGGCAGCCCAGGCAACCTCCAACTGCTGTCCCTGTGCCTGGTATTCGGAGCCCTGGCCACCGGCTACGACCTGCTGCTCGGCCGCACCGGGCTGCTGTCGTTCGGCCACGCGCTCTACTTCGCCGCGGGCACCTACGTCACCAACACCATCATGCTGGAGGCGGGGCTGCCCTTCGCCGTCTCCGCGCTGCTCGGCCTGGTCTCCGGGGTGGCGCTGTCCGCACTGCTGGGCGCGGTCAGCCTGCGGGTGACGGGCATCGGCTTCTCCATGGTGACCCTCGCCTTCGCGCAGGCCGCCTCGATCCTCGTACAACGCGATCCGGGCGGCGTCACGGGTGGCGAGGAAGGCAGGGCCGCCCCCGCGGGCAAGCTGCCCGCCGCACTGGTCGGCATCGAGCACACCGCCAACCTGTACTGGGTCGCCCTGGCCTACCTCGTCGTCGTGCTGCTCGTCGTCCAATGCGCGGTCCGCTCACCCACCGGCCGGGTCTGGGAGGGCATCAAGGAGAACGAGCGCCGGGTCGAAGTTCTGGGGCTGCGCCCCTACGGCTTCAAGCTGACCGCGTTCGTCCTGGCCGGCACCCTGGCCGCGCTCGGCGGCATCGTCCACCTGCTGCTGACCGGCGGCGCCACCCCGCAGACCACCACCTCCGACTTCACCCTCTCCCTGCTGGTGATGGTGGTACTGGGCGGCTCCGGCACCCGATGGGGTCCCCTGGCCGGCGGCATCCTCTACACCTGGGCCGACCACCGGCTCGGCGACCTGTCGGGTTCCGGTGCTGTCACCGGGTTGCCCGCCGTGCTGCGAGTGCCACTGTCGCAGCCGCTGTTCCTGCTCGGCGCGCTGTTCGTCGCGGTGATCTACCTGCTGCCCGGCGGCCTGGTCCGGCTGCCGGCTCGGCTGCGCGCGGCGCGCACCTCGCGCGCCGCCACCGGCGGCAAGGCGGTCCGCACTCCATGAGCCCCGTCCCGCGAGGGGTCTTCCAGCAACGGTCCCGCTGAGGCGGCGACGAACCTGTCCACGTCATGGTCCTCATCCGGCAGCTCGCCGAGGAAGCCGAACTCGACGGCGCACCACACCCGCCGTCGCGGTCGAGCATGCCCGGGGCCCACGGACAGCATGTGGCCTCGGCGATCGCTATCGAGCCTGTGACGGGCCGGGCGCCGACGGACGGTGCCAGGCTCGGGGCAGTGGCCGCCTGAAGTGCCCGGCGCGTACGGCCGGTCGTGACGCCCGGGCCGCCCCCGTGTCATGGCCGATCCGCCCACACCATGGGTACGCGAGCCACGTCGGCCACCGTTTTCCTGGCCGCCCCTCCCATGTCGCGGTCGGCCGCCCGGTCGTACGGTCCGCTTACAGCAAGCCGGTATGTCAGCCGGCCGGTGCGTCAGCGCCACGCACCGGCCGGCGGGACCGGCCCGGCCGGTCCCGTGAAGTGGCATGGCAGGGCGCCGTACAGCGTCCGTACTCCCTCCACTCCCCCACTCGATGGAGCTGCCCCATGCGTTTCGTCACCGTGCGCAGAGTCTTCAGACGCACTGCTCTGGCCGCCGCGCTCGACTCCACCGGCGCCGCGTCCTCGCCGGTCACCGCGACGACGACCAGCGCCGAGCCGGCACCCACGTGCTACACCGACAACAACTACGACCAGGTCAAGGCCGGCCGCGCCCACCAGAGCCTCGGTCACACGTATGCCAACGGTTCCAACCACAACCTCGGTCTGTACAACCTCGCCGTTATCCACACTCTCGAGGAGACTTCCCCGGGCTACTTCGTCCTCGCCGACTCCGGCTGCTGACCTTGGAGCACGACGCGGCATGCGACCCGATCACGAGGGAAGAGCCGCGATGACCTTCAGCCACATCGACCGAACGCTTCGTCGCCGATCACCGGATCGCTGGTCTCCCGGTGCTCAAGGACAGCGCCATCGCCCATGAGCAGTACACGATGGGCAACGGGCTGGAACACTCCATCGGCTGGTGCGGGCCGCTGCACCATGGGCGGGGCACCCGGTCGCTGCGGTCGGCCGCCAAGGCCGGTAGCAGGGCTCAGGCGACCCGACCGACGTGGAGGGGGCACTCTGGGCACCTGCACCGCGGGGCTGCCGCACAACACCGGGGATGCGCCCAGATCGCTGTCACCGTCGGGGGGCGGTTCCTCCGTGCGGTCCGGGATCAGGCGTCTGCCGCGAACACCGGTGCAGGGTGGATCGTCACCCGCACCGGCGATCCGGGGAGAGCAGCGGGCAGATTCCGCTTTCGGGAGCTGCGCGAGCACTGGTTCCTCGAGCTGAATACGGCGGATCCCGGCCCGCAGTTGGGCGCGTACCTTGGCGTCCAGTGCCGACAGCGGCTCGTCCAGCAGCACCTCGGGCTGGACGGCCAGGGCGCGGGCCAGGGCCACGCGCTGCTGTTGTCCTCCGGAGAGCTGGTGCGGATAGTGGACCGCGTGGCCGGGACCATTCCGTGCCCGTCGGCCGCGCCCGGATTGAGCAGCACCGTGCATCCGTTCTGGCTCGTTCCGACGGCGACGAGTTCGCGTCCGTAGCCGGCAAGATGCTCGCCGAGCGCCGGCACGGGGAACAGTCGCTTTCCGCGCAGCGACCGCAGCAGAATTCCCGGTGCGGTGTTCGGAGCTCATGGCAGGGCCTTGATCGTGGTCGGCTGGCACCGTGCGGTGCGGCCTGGAGCCGTTTGGGTCGTGAGGTCGGGGTAGGGCCGCCCGCGGAGTGTTCCCGACTGGGCGACGGCAAGGCCGAACTGCTGAGGGCTGGGCGACGCCCGTCCTCTGGACGAGCTCGGTCACCGAGCCACGCACGACCGCTTCGGGGTCGCTGGGGATCAGCTCGATGACCCGCTTGTCCGTGGCACCAAGGTTGGGCAGCGCGACTTGAGCGCGGGTGACGAACTCGCCGCTGACCAGGACGGCTTGGCCGTAACCACGGAACCTCATTTCACGGCGACGTGAGCGGGAAGCATTGGATCATCCATCCCAAGTCTCAGGATGATCAGGATAGTTCATCCATCAGTAATTCGAGGTTGGTTCACACGCCATCCCCGGCTCCGAGGCTGTCACAGCCAGCTCAGGTCAGCGGCAGCTCGAACGGCCCTGAGCCGCTCGGCCACACAGAGCGGCGGCTCCGAACCCGGAGTGGCACCTGATGAAGGAGAGAACGATTCCTGCCACACCACTCACCCTGATCGCGGTCATCGACGGCCTCCGGCCGACCGCTCTGAGCGCTTCAACGGCCCGGGTTCGGCCCCGAGGACGAAGTCCGCGGTCCCGCTCCCCCGGCGCCCGGACCGGAATCGGCGTCGACGACCAGCGCTGAGGCGATCCAACGGGTCGACCGGGCCATACGCACCTTGCACAGCCTGATCATCACGATGCGGGCCGATCCGACCGACCAGTCCGAGCCCGCGGACACACCGGCCCGCGCCCTGCGCGCACGGACCTCCGGCACCCGGCCGTTCAGCGGCGTGCACGGCACTCTCCACCCTTCCGACATGCGCATTCCGCTGGTCCTGCACGGGTCGGCCTTCACGTCCCGCACCCGGCGCGCCGAACCCGCAGGACCGGTCGACGCCGCCGCCACCGGTTACAAGATCGTCACCGGAGCGGCACTTGACGACGTCGACGGCCGTGTCCTGACCGAGTCACTGCGCGAGGTCACCGACAGCCCTCGGTTTCACCGTCACCCGACCTCAAGGAGCCAACCCTCCGTGACGACGCCCATCACCTCCGACCACAACCCCGACGACCTGCGCCGCCGTGAGGACCCCGTCTTCATGAGCGGCAACCTGCCGCCCGACGTCCCGGAGGTGTTCGACACACAGTACGGAGCCGCCCTCGACGCCGTCCTCACAGGGCGGTCGCCATCGCGCCTGATCGGCGCCCACCAGTACCGTGGCTCCGACCGTGATCGGGCCGCCGGTGCCGCGTTCACCGCGCGGCGCCTGGGGGCTGCGCCGGCCCCGGAGCGGGTCGTCGTCGCCAACGGCACCCAGAGCATCCTCACCCAACTGCTCTCGCGGCTGGTTCCCCGCGGTGGGGTGCTGGCCGTCGAGGAACTGACCTACCCGACGATCCGCACGTTCGTGTCGATGCTCGGCATCGGCCTCGCTCCCGTGGCGATGGACGGCGAGGGGATCGATCCGGACGCGTTCGAGCGCATCTGCCGGACCCAACGCCCCGCCGCTCTCTACACCATGCCGACGCTACAGAACCCCACCACCGGCACCATGGGCGGCGACCGCCGCCGGGCGATCGCCGAGGTGTGCCGCCGGCACGGTGTGTCCGTGATCGAGGACGACATCTACAGCCTCCTTCCCACAGACGCGCCCCGGCCGCTGTCGGCGTACCTGCCGGAGCTGTCCTGGTACGTGCTCGGCACCGCCAAGAGCATCGCGGCCGGACTGAAGGTCGCCTACGTCGTCGCACCGGACGAGGAGTCCGCCAAGGCTCGGTTCTGGCCCGGCGTCCGCAGCACCTACTGGATGGTCGCGCCGATCAACGCGGCCGTGACGACCCGCCTCGTCGAGGACGACGGGGCCACCGCGATCATCGACGCGGTCCGGGCCGAGACCCGCGCCCGCCACGAACTGGTGACGGCCGCGCTGTCCGGAATCGGCCACCGCACGACCCCCGAGTCGCTGCACGTCTGGCTGCCCGTCCCCCCGGGCCGCACCGCTGCCGACTTCGCGTCCGCCACGCTCGCCGCGGGCGCGTCCATCGGCACCAGCGGCACCTTCTACGTCGGTGCCGACACCGCCCCCGAGACGGTCCGGATCGGTGTCGGCGCACCGCCCGACCGTGGCGCCCTGCAGCGCGGCCTCACCGCAGTCCGCCACGCCTATCACCAGTGATCACCGAGGAGACGCGGAAGATGCCCAAGATACTCACCGACGCACAGGCCCAGGGGTACCGGACCGACGGCTACGTGTGTCCGATCCGCGCGTTCGACGCCGAGGTCGCGGCCGGCTACCGCGACCGGATGGACCGGCTCGAGGCCGGCGATCCCGGTCTGTGGGCGCGCGCCAAGGTCAAGCCCCACCTCCTCATGACGTGGCTCAACGAGCTCATGCGCGAGCCGCGGATTCTCGATGCCGTCGAGGACGTACTCGGCCCCGACATCCTGGCCTGGGCGACCGGACACTTCGACAAGAAGCCGCATGATCCGGGCTTCCTCGCCTGGCACCAGGACGCCACCTACTGGGGGCTGTCCGAGCCCAGCGTCGTCACCGCCTGGGTGGCACTGACCCCGAGCACCCGGCAGAACGGCTGCATGCGCGTCGTCCCCGGAACCCACACCGAGGGCCAGCTTCGGCACACCGACACCTTCGCCACCGGCAACATGGCCAGCCGTGGCCAGGAGATCCAGGTCGACGTCGACGAGACGGCCGCGGTCGACCTCGAACTGCAGCCGGGCGAGTTCTCGCTGCACCACACGATGCTGGTGCACGGCTCCCTGCCGAACACATCGGATGTGCGGCGTTGCGGGATCACCATCCGATACGTCGCCGCCCATGTCCGGCAGACCACGGGCTTCCAGGACAGCGCCACGTTGGTCCGCGGCACCGACCGCCACGGTCACTTCCGCCCGGAACCACGGCCGGCGGGTGACTTCGACCCGACCGCGTCCGCCTTCTACGACGAGGTCGTCGGCGAGGCCCAGCGGCGCAAGGCGGCCATCGCCGCGCAGGCCGACTCCGCGGGGAGCGAGCGATGACATCCGCGCGCACCCGGATCTTCACCGACATCGACCTGGACGCCGAGGGCGAGTCGCGTGGCTACTTGCGGCTTCCGCTCGCCGTGCACACCACGTCCGACGGCGACGCCGGCTACGGCTACACGGGAATCCCCATCGTGTCGCTGCGCAACGGCGACGGCCCCACCGTGCTGCTCATGGCCGGCAACCACGGCAACGAGTACGAGGGCCAGGTGGTGGTGATGCGGCTGCTGCAGCGGCTGCGAGCCGCCGACCTCACCGGCCAACTCATCGTCCTGCCGGCCGCCAACGCGCCCGCCGTGGCGGCGGACCGGCGGACCTCCCCGCTCGACGGGGGCAATCTCAACCGGAACTTCCCGGGCCGGCCCGACGGCCAACCCACGGAAATGATCGCCCACTTCATCGAGACCCACCTCCTGCCCCGCGCGCAGTACGCCTTCGATCTGCACTCGGGCGGCAAATCCATCGAGTACCTCCCCGTCGCCGTGGTCGCACGGTCGGACGACTCGGACCGGTTCGCCGCCTCGCTGGACATGTTGAAGGCGTTCGGCATGCCGACCTCGATGATCATCGACCATTCCACGGGCGGTGACGCCGCGCTGATCGGCGCCTGCCGGCGCGTGGGCGTATCCCACCTGTCAACCGAGCTGGGCGGTGGCGCGTCGGTCGGCCGCGAGGAGGTCCGGCTCGCCGAACACGGCGTGCTGCGGCTGTTGCACCACGTCGGTCTGTTGCGTGCGCCGCTCACCACCGAACCGCCCGCCACGACGACGATGCTGCACCGGACCCCGGCCCACGAGTACATCTACGCCGGCTCCACCGAACGCGGGCTGTTCGAACCGCTGGTGTCGCTGGGGGATTCGGTCCACCGCGATCAGGTCGTCGGGCTGATCCGCTACACCACCGCGCCGTGGAGGGAGCCCGACCCGGTGGTGTCCGCCAGCGAAGGCGTCGTCCTCGCGCGGCGCGTCCCCGCACGCACGGGGCTGGGGGACTGCGTGTTCGTGCTGGGCCGACCGTGGAAGGGCGGGGCGTGACATGCGGCTGAAGTCACCGGCCGGAACCACCGGCCGGACCGCGTCCACGGCGCATTCGGCGGCCGCCGGGAACACCGCGGCGCCAGCGCCGTCGGAGGTGCGGGTGTCCGCGGCTGTGAAGAGGTTCGACCGCTCCGAGACCGCCGCCCTCGGCCACGTCGACCTCACCATTCCCGCCGGATCCATCACCGTGCTGCTCGGCCCGAGCGGCTGTGGCAAGACCACTCTGCTGCGCTGCGTCGCCGGTCTCGAGACGCTCACATCGGGCCGGATCGAGATCGGCGGCGCCGACGTCACCGACGTCGCCGCCGAGGACCGCGGTGTCGCGATGGTCTTCCAGAACTACGCCCTGTATCCGAACAAGACCGTCCTCGGCAATATCGAGTTCCCGCTGCGGATGCGGCGGGTGGACCGAGTGGACCGCCGCGAGCGCGCCCTGCGGGCAGCCGAACTGATGCGCCTGGACGAGCTGCTCGACCGCAGGCCGAACGAGCTGTCCGGCGGGCAGCGACAGCGGGTCGGTATCGGCCGGGCCCTGGTCCGCGACCCCGCGGTGCTGGTCATGGACGAGCCCTTCTCGAACCTCGACGCGGCTCTGCGGGACACCATGCGAACCGAGCTTGTCACGCTGCAGCGACGCCTCGGCATGACGGTCGTGTTCGTCACCCACGACCAGGTCGAGGCCCTCGCCCTCGCGGACCAGTTGGTCGTGATGCGCGCGGGGCGCGTCGAACAGGCGGGACCGCCCGAGGAGGTCTACGGCACCCCGGCGACGACCTTCGTGGCCACCTTCCTGGACGGGATGAACATCTTCGCCGCCGAAGGCCCGTTCGCGGCCTGCTCACCGCCCAAGGCAACCACCGTCGGATGCCGGCCGGACCACCTGAGGGTCGGCACGGGCGACGCGGCCGACATCGATCTGCGCGGTCAGGTCCTGATGACCGAGTTGCGCGGACGCGATCGGCTCATCCACCTCGACATCGGCGGCCAGCGCGCCCGGATGCGGGTACCGGCGGACACCCGGCCTAGCGGGGAGATCACGCTGCACGTGCGGCGATCCGATCTGCACCACTTCGCAGCCGACGGGATGCGCCGGTCATGACACCACTGCTCGAGGCCTCGGCCCGGACGCGACTGCGGACGCCGCGGCGGTATGTGCCGGCGCTGCTGGTGACGCCTGCCGCGACCTTCCTCATGGTCTTCTTCATCGTGCCGCTGAGCATGGTGGCGGTACTGACCCTGTTCGACTACCAGCCGCTCACCCGCTCGGTCAGCTTTGTCGGACTGCGGAACTGGCACCGCATCCTGACCTCCCCCGAATTGCGGCAGGCGACTGTCAACACCCTGCTGTACGCCGTGATGACGGTACCGGTGATCGTCGGCGTGAGTCTGCTCGCGGCGCTCGGCATCCACGCCCTGCCGCGCTGGGGGGCGCTATGGCGCACGGTGTACTTTCTGCCGACGATCGCGACGATGGCGGCGATGTCGGTGGTGTGGCGCTGGCTGTTCTACCCCGGCGCGGGTCCGGTCGACGCCACGATCGGACGACTGACCGGTGCCACCGACTGGCTGCACTCCACCACGCTCGCGCTGCCGGCCATCGCCGTGATCGGTAGCTGGGCGGGTATCGGCTCGTCGATGGTGATGTTCCTCGCCGGCCTGACCAGCGTGCCGCAGCACCTGCACGAGGCCGGCCGACTGGACGGTGCCGGTCCCTGGCACAGGTTCTGGCACATCACCTGGCCGGCGCTCGGACCGTCGACCATGTTCGCCCTGATCATCGCCACCCGCGACGCGCTCCGCGTCTTCGACCAGGTGCACGTGATGACCGACGGCGGACCGCTGGGATCGACCGAGACCCTGGCGGACCTGCAATGGCGGTACGGCGTCAGCTACCTGGACATCGGCAGCGGCTCGATCGTCAACACCGTCCTCCTCGGCCTCGTCGTCGTCACCGTTGCCGCGCAGTACCTCGCGGGCGGACGCCGACTTGAGCGAGCGGGTGCGCGATGAACAAGACGAATCGGCGGGTCCTCGGTGTTCACGTGGCGGTCGCGGCCGGTGGCGTGATCATGCTCGGACCCTTTGTGCTGATGCTGGCGGGCGCGTTCCTCGCGGGCAACCCACTCAGCGGGGAGCTGAGCCCGCGCATCACGCTGGACCATTTTCGGGACGCCTGGGCCGCGTTGGACTGGCCGCGGGTGTACGGCACCAGCGTGCTGGTGACCGGGGCGATCTTCATCGCCCAGGTTGTGACGTCGCTGCCGATCGCGTACGCGTTGGCGCGCTGGGAGTTCCGCGGCCGGAGGCCGACGTTCAAGGTGGTACTGGTCTGTCTGGTCATTCCCCCACAGGTGACCGCGATCCCGATCTACTTCCTGATGTCGGGCCTCGGCCTGCTCGACAGCTACTCAGCGTTGATCCTGCCGAGCGTCGGCAGCGGGTTCTGCATCTATCTGTTCCGCCAGTTCATCCTCGCCATCCCGGTGAGCATGTTCGACGCCGCCCGGCTGGACGGGGTCGGGCCGGTGGCGATGCTGTGGCGGGTGGTGTTCCCGCACGTCCGTCCGGCGCTGGTAGCCGCCGGTGTGTTCAGCGTCGTCTCGCACTGGAACGACCTGTACTGGCCGTCGGTCATGCTGACCACCGACCACGTCGCGACTGTTCCGTACGCGGTGGCCGGGGTCTCCGGCCCGGACAGCACGGTGCCGCTGAGCGTGCAACTGGCGGTCGCCGCGCTGGCGGCGCTGCCCCTGCTCATCTGCTTCGTCCTGGTCCAGCGGCACCTCGTCCGCGGACTCGTCCTCACCGCCGACGGCGAATAGCCATGGCCCACTTCCCGTACCCACGCAAGGACAGCACAGCCATGACCAGCATCGTCTCCCGACGGACACTGCTGCTGGCCGCGGGTGCCGCCGCGGTCACTGCCGGCTGCGGCCGCGAGACATCCGGCACCCTGAGGTTCCTCGTTCCGAGCGGCCCCCGCGCGCAGGCCGTCGAAGCCACTCTCGGAAAGGACTTCACCCGGCGCACCGGCGTCCCCCTCGAGATTCAGCTCAGCGGCGGAGGCGGCAACTGGCAGGACATCGACGGCCGGCTCGCCACCGCGTTCGCCGCCGGCACTCCGCCGACGATGGCGATGGTGGGCGCCAACGCCGTCCTCACCTATGCCGCGGCGGGACTGCTGCAACCTCTGGAACCGCTGATGGTGAAGGGCGATTTCCGGCCTGACGAGTACATCAAGCCGTTCCGGCGGGTGAACCAGTACCACGGGCGTACCGCCGCCGCCCTCTACAGCCTCGGCGTGATGGTGTTCTCGTACAACGCGGACGCCTTCCGCAAGGCCGGACTCGACCCCGACCGGCCGCCGACCACCTGGAGCGAGATGCGGTCCGCCGCCGCAGCCGTCGTCGGCAAACGGGCCGCGCGCTACGGGGCACTGCATTCCTACAACGCGGATTCCAACTGGACGTTCGAGAACTTCATAGGCTGGGCGGGCGGATCCATGATGGACACACGGCGACGGCGCGTCACCTTCGCCGACCAGCCGGGCGTCGACGTGCTGACCTACTGGCGCGGCTTGATCGCCGACAAGCTCAGCACACCGACCACCACCCTGGAGATGGACGACGCCTTCCTCCGCGGAGACGCCGCCATGGTCTTCGGCCCGTCGACCAAACCGGTGCGCTACGCCGAGGAGGCGTCGTTCGACTGCCGGACGGCCGTGGTCCCCATCCCCGACGGTGGCACCCGGCGGCTGCCGCCGGGCGGGGGATCGCTGGTCATCTTCACCAAAGACAAGAGGGAACAGCAGGCGGCCTGGAAGGTCATCCAGGCACTCATCAGCGCCGCCGGACAAACCGAGCTGTGCGAGAGCACCGGCGAGATACCCGTCAATACGCAGGCCACCGACGCGCGGCACCTCGGCCCCGTCATCCACAAGCAGCCCTACCGCCGACCGGCGCTCGACTCCGTCCCGGAGCTCGCACAACGCTTCCAGTTTCCCGGCCTGCGGGCCGTACAGATCAACGACCTGCTGCAGCAGAACATCTACGCCGCCCTCGCGGGCGCGAAGGAACCGCGGCAAGCGCTCAGCGACGCGGCGAGCCGGGCCGAAGCCCTCCTCCCCTGAACCGATTCCTGTCCGCTCCCCCAGCAAGGAAGGCACCACTGTGCCGATGCCCGCAACCCGAAAGTCATCGCCACCCGAACCGGACGAAGCCACCCGCCCCACTCCGCGAGCGATCGCTGCCCGTAGTACGGCGGAGGCATGAGATGGCCGACCGACGCGACATCGACTGGGCGAAAGTGCCGTACCGGGGACTCACCGACAGGTCACGGCCCGAACCCGTTGAGCTGGCGGCGGTCGTGGCCGACCTGCCTGCCGGACTGCAGAACCGGCTCGCCGAGCGGGTGGACCGGCTGGGCTACGTCAACGGGTTCCTGGCCGTGGGCCTGCACCAGCCGGGCGCCGTCCTAGCACTGCTGGAAATGACCGAGCAGCTCAAAGCGGCGATTGATCCCGGCCACGTGCTGATCGTGGCCCTCGCCACGCATCACGCCCTCGGCAACGAGTACGAGCTTGCTCAGTACCTGGACGTGGCCCGCAATCATGGCATGAGCGAGGCGTGGATCCACGCGGCACAGGGCCGTGCCGTCGGTGGCCTCAACCCCACCGAGGAAGCGGTGCGCAGGCTGACACTCACCGTGGTGTTCGCCTCGCCTCCCAGACCCGCTCTGACCGCGGCGGGCGCGCACCTCGACGACCGCGCGCTGGTCGCGGTCGTCCACCTGGCCGCGCGGTTCGTCGCCACCTCACGCATCAGCCACGCACTGAGCCTGCGGCCTATGACCGGGCATTCCCCCACGTCCGACGACAACGCCCAGAAGGCGACGGATGCATGACCAGCGGGACCGAGTCGACCGGCCGTTGGTTCGCCGACGGCACCGCACGCCTCCGTCGCGCGGCGCCCCCGAGCGCGGCGCGTCGTCGCACTGGTCAGCCCCGGTGACGCACTGGAGTTGCGGGAGACGCGGGCCGTCTGCGTGAGAGGCAGACCGAGGGTGTCGCACCGGGGGCGCTTGCGGAACGACGGCGTGTTCGCGCGGCCTGTGTAGAGATCATCCCTGCTCGCGCAGGCCCCAAGGGGCGCCGTACTCGGTGAGCAGGTCGAGGAACGGGCGGGGCGGCAGGGCTTCGGGACCGAGAACGCCCTTGCCGGACCAGGCGCCGGTGGCGAGGAGTTCGAGGGCGATGACCGGGTTCATAGCGGTCTGCCAGACGACAGCCTGTGAGCCGTACTCGCGCATCGTCCACTGATTGTCGACCACGTGGTACAGGTACACCTCGCGGGACTCACCGTCCTTGGTGCCCTTGACCCAGGTGCCGGCGCATGTCTTGCCGGTCATCCGGTCGCCGAGGGTGGCGGGGTCGGGCAGGCAGGCGGCGACCACGTCACGCGGCGAGACCCTCACCGGTCCGTGCTCGCCGGGCACTGAGACCTTGGTGGTCGAGTCCAGGCCCAGTTCGTGCAGGATCTTCAGCTTCGCGATGAAGTCATCGCCCAGTCCGTACTTGAACGTCACGCGCCGCGCGTCCACCCAGCGAGGGATCAGCAGCACCTCCTCGTGCTCGACGTTTACGCACTCCACCGGCCCGATGCCCTCGGGGAAGTCGAAAACCTCCGGTTCGCTGAACGGTGCGGTGGTGAACCAGCCGCGTTCCTTCTCGTAGACCACCGGCGGATTCAGGCACTCCTCGATGGTGGTCCAGATGCTGAAAGAGGGTGCGAAGTCGTAGCCCTCGACCGTGAGGTTCGCGCCGTCGCGCACGCCGATCTCCTCGATCTCGTCGAAGAGCTCGTCCGCGGCGTACCGCGCGAAGACGTCCGACAGACCCGACTCCACGCCCATGCCGACCAGGGCCAGGCGCTCCGACTCCACCCAGCGGTCCGCCAGCTCGAACTGCCTGTCGCCCAGCTTCACCCCGCACTCCTCGAACGGCCGCGAGGGGTGCGGAACGGACAGTGACATCGCCATGTCCAGGTAGTGTGCTCCGGCCGCGAGGGCCGCGTTGAACAACGGCATCACGAACCGTGGATCGGTCGCGTTGAACAGGACGTCGCATCGGTGCTCGGTGAGCGCGGCCCGCACCGCGTTCTCGTCCGAAGCGTCCAGGCGCACCGCGCTGAACCGGTCGCCGTGCTCCTTCAGCGCGGCGACGGCCGCTTCGGCGCGGGAGAGGTCGTAGTCGGCCACGACCATGTGGGTCAGGAATTCCCTGCGTGCCGCGATCCGGGTGGCGGCAGTGCCGACGCCGCCCGCGCCGACGAGAAGTACTCGCATGTCAGTGACCCTTCTTCTCTTCCGGGAGCAGGACGCCTCCGGATTGCCCCTGATGCAACGGCACGGGGCGTTGTAAGGTCAACCACGTTGGCATAAGCCAGCCGTGCCGGCGATGGTGGAGGAGGGTGAGGGGATGCCGAAGCGGGTGGTGCCCGAAGAGGCGCGGCGCAGGCGCAGGCCGACGCGACAGGGCGTGGTGTTGTCCGAGACGCTCATCGTGCAAGCCGCGCTGCGGATGCTGCGCGAGCACGGCAGTGCCGGCCTGACCGCCCGGCGCCTGGGAGCCGCGCTGGGTGCGGACCCGAGCACCCTTTACCGCTACTTCGCGGGGATGGACGATCTGGCCCGGGCCATCGGCGACGAGCTGATGGGCCGGGCCTTGGACAGGTGGACGGCCACCGGTGACTGGCGGGCCGACTTGCGCACCCTCGGGCTCGCCCTCCACTCCTCCTATCTCGCACACCCGCAGGCCGCCGTGCTCACAGCCAGCCGGGTCAGCGGACGTCCGCGAGAGATCGCGGTCGACGAGACAATCCTCGGCATTCTGCGCGGGGCGGGCCTGCCCGATCCCGCCGCGGTCCGCTTCTACCAGGCGTTCATCGACCTCGCCTTGGCCTTCGCCGCGCTCGACGCGGGGGAGCTGGCACTCTCCGCGGAGGCCCGCACACGGGACGAGGAGATGTGGGACTCCACCTACGCCCGGCTGCCGGCCACGACCCACCCGAACATCGCCACCACCGCCCGCCTGCTCGCCGCCCGGATGCTGCACAGCGCCTACCCGGTGGTCCTTGACACCTTGCTGGACGGCATCGCCGCCGAACTGGCTGCCGCAGGTGCCCGAGCGACTGACTGACCCCGGTTCATGCCTTTTTGACATATCCGGTGGAGTTCTGGCCTCTTCGGGCTGGTTCTGGCAGATGCTTATGCCAACGACATTGACCTTCAGGTTCCCAGGGCGTTTTCTCTTCGGAACCGCGAGGTTACGGCGTCACGTAACGCGCCCGGGCCGGGCTGTCGGCCCCGCCCGTCCCAAGGCATGGACACGAGCGACGCCCTTGCGTCATCGGCGTCATCCCTCGGGGCCGCCCACTACGGACATTCCGGTTGTCCCAGTGCGACCTGGCCGCTGGGGACGCCCGAGGACATCCAGAAAGAGGGATCACATGGCCGAGGACAGTGCGCGAGGGACTCCCGAGGCGCCCAAGCCGACGCCCGGGCTCAATCCGAACGCGATCGGGTTTCTCGACTCTGTCGCCATTGGTCTGAACGCGACCTCACCCACGTACTCGCTGGCAGCCGTCATCGGTCCCATCGCGGCGTTCGTCGGGGTCAACGTACCCGGCGTGATGCTGGCCTCCTTCGTTCCGATGCTGCTGATCGCGTCCGCGTTCTACTACCTCAACCGGGTCGACCCGGACTGCGGCACCACCTTCTCCTGGGTGTCGAGGATCCTCGGCCCGACCACAGGCTGGCTGGGCGGCTGGGCCGTCGCCATGACCGGAGTGATGGTCGTCGGCTCGCTCGCCGAGGTGGGGACGCGTTTCGGCCTACTGGCCACGGGGCTCGACGGCTGGGCCGAGAACACCTGGGTCCTGCGCTCCTTGACGGTGCTGGTCATCCTGGCGATGTCCGCCCTGTGCGTCCGAAGCACCGAGGCCTCCGCCCGGCTGCAGAACGTGCTGACGCTGCTGCAAGTGGCCGGGCTGCTGGTCTTCGCGGCCGTGGCCCTCTACCGCGTCCACGCAGGCACCAGCACCCTGCATGCCGTCCACCCGTCCCTGGGCTGGCTGAACCCCTTCGGCGCGGGCGGTGCGCCACTCACCTCAGGACTCCTGCTCGGCGTCTTCACGTTCTGGGGCTGGGAGACGGTCCGCTCGGGCTGTCGGCGCTGGAAACGGCGTGGTCGACCGGGAAGCCGGGCACCCGTCCGTCGTCGGTGAGGACGTCGCCGCGCGGGTAGAGCGCCAGCTCGTCGAAGGTTTTCGCCGTCTTCAGTCGAGGGTGCGGGTGATGGGCTCTCCGAAGACACCGGGGTGTGCCCCGCTGGAGTAACCTGCGGCGGTCTGCAGGGCGCTGTTGGTCAGGCCGTCCACGGCCAGGGCGGGTTCCCAGGTCTTGCGGACCGTGTCGCTCTCGGAGGCGGTGACCGCGGCGCCGCGGGCGAGGCCGGTGGTGGAGGTGGCGGAGTCGCGCAGGTCGATCTCGCCGAGCTGGAGCCGCCGGCCGCGGCGGCGGAAGTCCTCGGCCAGGGGCAGGCCGAGCCGGGTGATGACGTCCAGCCGTACGTAACGGGCAGTGGTCCGGGGCAGTTTGACGACGGCCGGGGCCACCGATCGCCTGCTCAGCCGCCAGGCGGGATGGGTGATCCAGTCCGCGCCCCAGTCCGACCGCCTGGTCAGACCGGTCTCGAAGACGGCCGCCCCGCTCCACCCGGAGGGCCGGTGCCCGCGTCGCGGTCCGCAACTTCGTGCTCCGCGCCTCCGGGGCCTCCTTTGACGTCAACGCCGACGGGCCCGCCCGCGTCGAGGTGCTCGTGCGGGGCCGCCGCTCCCGCGGGCGGAACGTGCCCGCCGGCCGCGGCCACGTCGAACGGTGAAGCACCGGCCGGATTCCCTCTCATAACGTCTGCCTGACGCGCTGCCACCTCTCCGCAACACCGAATGACCGGAATGACCGGGAGCCGATCCCATACTCGGCCGCCTGTCGTATGGGGCCCGCGCACATGCCGCCACGTGCGCTCCCTGACTAACGTGCAGGAGCCGGAGCATGAGGTGCGGACAAGGCCGTGCAAGCCGAGGACGGCCGCTGTCCGCCGCCGTCGGCACCTCCATCCGAACCAGGGTGGGGGTTTCGCATGTCACCCGGCTCTCGTTCCCCCCCACACATCAGGAGTCGCCATGTCGCTGCTCTCCAGAACGAGCCGTCGGACACAAATCGCACTGGCCTCAGCGGTCCTCGGCGGTATCGCTCTCATGGGCGTGCCGGCCGGCCCGTCGTTTGCCGCCGCTCCCCCGGTATCCGCCACGTCCAGCGTCTCGGTATCTGGTCACGCCCAGGCGGCGCCCGTCACCCGGGCCGAGGTGCTCCGCCACGCGGCCACCTGGCTGACCGCCGACAACGGTTCGCAAGTGCCTTACAGCCAGACCTCGGTGTGGTCCGACGGCTATCGCCAGGACTGCTCCGGGTACGTCTCCATGACCCTCGGGTTGTGGAAGCCGGGGCCCAACACAGTAGAACTGGCCGGCAACCGCGACCTCACCACACCGATCAGCCTGGATGATCTACAACCCGGTGACCTGCTGATCGACGCCGCGGGCAACAGCAACACGCGCCACGTGGTCATCTTCGAAAGCTGGACGGATTCCTCCCGGACCGCCTACAGCGCGTTCGAACAACGCGGCGGCCACGGCACGGATCACCGCGTCCTCACCTATGGGCTGGGCGCAGGCAGTGAGTACAAGCCGTACCGCGCAGTGAACGTCACCGACTCCGAGATCCTGGACGATCCGTCGCGGGGTCGGCCGCATCCTGGCCAACGCTGAAGAGCGGGAGCAGCACGGGCGCGAACGTGGCCACTGCTCAATACGTGCTCGGGTGGGTCCGAATGGCGGGGCGCACGCCCCTGGGACGCCTCCTTGGAGCGGGCCTGTACTGCCTGCACCAGTGACCTCATCGGCCCTTATCTCTGGACGAGAGCGACCGCCAGACCGATCCCGGTCCGGCGGTCCGCCTCATCCGCGACCGCCTCTCCCCCCTCACAAGGCATCGCTCCAACAGCGGTCAGCGGCGGTGGCCGAGTTGGGTGAGGGCCCGCTCCAGCATGTCGGTGAAGAAGTCGGCCGCGGCGGCGTCGATGCACAGCGGCGGCTTGATCTTGAGGATGTTGAGGTGGTCTCCGGTGGGCTGGACGATCACGCCGAGGTCGAGCATGCGGTCGCAGAGTTCGGCGGTCTCTTCCGTGGCGGGTTCCAAGGTGGCGTGGTCCCGGATGAGTTCCAGGCCGAGGTAGAGGCCCGAGCCGTGGACGGCGCCGATGATGTCGTGGTGGCCGGCCAGTGCCTGGAGCCGGCTCTTGAGACGGCCGCCCACGCGCACCGCGTTGCCCTGGAGGTCCTCCTCGCGCAGGGTGTCCAGGACGGTGAGGCCCACAACGCTGGAGACCGGGCTGCCACCGGTGGATGAGAAGAAGTAGCCCTGGTCACGGTAGCGGTCGGCGACCTCCTTGGACGTGATGACGGCGCCGAGGGGGTGGCCGTTGCCCATGGCCTTGGCCACACAGACGACGTCCGGGACGACCTGTTGCTGTTCGAAGCCCCAGAACCAATGGCCCAGTCGGCCGTAGCCGACCTGGACCTCATCGGCGACGGCCAGGCCGCTGTGGCGGCGGACCGCGGCGTACACCTCGGCGAGGTAGCCCTCGGGCAGGGCCACGCCCCCGGCGTTGCCGTAGAAGGTCTCGCTGAGGAAGGCCCCTGGCGGGCGGCCGGAAGCGGCGAGATCGTCGATCGTCGCGGCCGCCTCGGGTCCGTAGCGCACCACGTCCGCCCCGCGGTGCCGACCGCGGTAGGAGTTGGGCGAATCCACGGTGTGGACCCAGCTTGGGCGGGTGGCCAGGGCGTTGGGGTTGTCCTGCAGCGAGGTGGAGACCGCGTCGGAGGCGTACGTCCAGCCGTGATACGCCTCGCGCAGCGCGACGACATCGAGCTGCCCGGAGGCGCCGACGGCCAGCCGGATGCCCAGATCGACCGCCTCCGAGCCCGAGTTGACCAGGAACACCGTGTCCAAGGGGTCGGGCAGGAGGGCGGCGAGGCGTTCGGTGAACTCCACCACCGAGGCGTAGTGGAAGCGCGAGTTGGTGTTGAGCCGTCGCATCTGCCGCGAGACCGCCTGTTCCACGCGTGGATGAGCGTGGCCCAACGGGGTGACATTGTTGACCATGTCGAGGTAGGAGCGGCCCTCGGCGGAGACCAGATGGTGCCGCCAACCACGCTCGATTACGGGCGGGTCGGCGTAGTAGTGCTCCTGCACGGTCGCGAACACGGCGTCCCGCCGGTCGAGCAGGTCCGCGTGCTCCTCAGGGTCAGCGGCCGGGAGACCGATGAGCGGGGAAGGGTCCGCGGTGAGCGCGAGCCATCCGGCGGCGTACTCGGGGCGCACCAGCGCGGGGACGGCCGGGCCGTCGGCGCCGCGCAGCCCGAGACGTACCGATGTCCCGGCAGGGAGGTGGGCCAGGTCCTCGCCCGCGCGGAGCGTCGCCCCGGCGGAGATCACGGGGTGGACCGTGTGGGGGAAGGACAACGTCAGCACCCGCGGGCCGTAGGTGACCGTCAGCCGGCCGGGCGCCGCGGCGAGAACCTCGCCGAAGCCGGGAGCCTGCAGCGCGGTGGCCCGGCCGAGCCACAGGTCGATGCCGGTGGCCACGGTCGCGGGAGATGCGGCGGACAGGGCCGGGGCCTGGGTGAGTCGCGCCCGCGCGTACCGTGTGACGACCGCGGCCGCGCCGTCGGCGAGCGCGGAGGCCGCCAGCCGGTTCTCGGTGTCTGCTTCGAGCCAGACTCCATGGTCCAAGGGGTCGGCGCCGGTGGACAGGTCGAGAAGGGAGATGTCGTCGGCGGTGAGGCCCCGCAGCAGCGGGCGCGCCGGCGCGTCGGCGCGAGCGGGCTCGTCGGGCCGGTCGATCGCGTCCTTGATGAGGTGGGTCATCACGGGAAGTGGCAGGTGGGTGGCCTGCTCGAATATTCGCCACTCGCGGTCGAGCGCGGCCTCGGCGTAAGCGTTCCCCTCGTCGACGGCGGCCTGGTGGCGGCCGCTGGCGACCAGGCCGGCGGCGCGCAGGACCACCAGCGGCCACAGCGCCTCGGCCTCCGCTGCGGAGAGCGGCCGGACGGCGTGGAAGGCCCGGATGGCGGGCAGCACGTGGTGGGGCTCGACACCGTCGTGGTGGAGCATCGAGGAGAGCGACACCGCCAGCTCGCCGACCGCCCAACTCCGGGTCAGGTCACCGAAGTCGATGACTCCGTCGGGCATCGTGAGGCGGCTGTCGGGAGAACGGATCAGGTTGTCGTCCGTGAGATCGAGGTGTACGGCCTGACAGGGCAGCAGAACGGCGACCTTCCGCACCTGCGTCCAGGCGTCGGCGGTCGCGGTGTGGATGGCTGTGCGGCGGTCGGGCTCCGGGATGTGCTCCGCGAGCTTGACGACGACGCGGTCGGCGTACCGCGGGTCCCACTGGAGCACACGGTCCAGGCCCGGGTGCCGGAAGTCACGCAGGGCGACGCTGACCTTCCCGGTGATCGTGCCCATGGCCGCCACCGTGTCCGGGGACAGGTGCCGCGGTCCGGACAGCGGGCCGCCGGGGAGGTACTCCAGGAGTCGCGCGATGACCGGCCCGCCCTCGGTGTCCACCCTCGCGCACCTGGGGGAGCCGTCGGGGCGGAGCAGGACGGTGGCGATGCGCAGTTCCGGGTGAGCCGCGGCGATCAGGCCGGCGGCAGTGTCCTGGGCTTCGATCTCCATCGGGCTGAAGGCCGGGTTGGCGATCTTCAGGACCGCCAGGGGTGTCCCGGTGTCGGAGCGCAGCAGGAAGTTGGCGTCCTGCTGGCTTCCCAACGCCTCCGCACGGGCGGTGATGCCAAGACGTTGGGAGGCGATGCGCTCTGCCTGAGCAAGTGACACCCGCGGCGCGGGAAGCGCGTCCTGGGCGAAGAAGTCGATGGTGCGGTACTCGTCGTGCGGCATGCCGGGTTCCTCGGCTTGGTGAGCGGAGCGTGGTGTGGGCGGGCTGGGCGCGGACTCGCGGATGCCTCTAGTCGACTCCCCACATGAACCGGTGAGTGTGAATGGCGAAGTAGGGGAAGTTCTCCACGGACGCGACGCCCTCCACGGGCCGTACGACATCGTTGATGAAGTCCAGAAGATCACGAGGGCGACCGCACACGATCTCGGCGAACAGGTCGAAGCGGCCAGAGGTCAGCACCGCGTACACGACTTCGTCGTGCCGGGAGAGTTCATCGGCCACTGCCCGGGGATCGCCCTCGATGCGCAGGCCCAGCAGCGCCATGGTCTGCCGTCCCATGGCCATCGGGTCGGTCACCCCGACGACTTGGACCGTCCCGGTGTCGATCAACCGCTGCAGCCGCAGCCTCGCAGCCGAAGGCGACAATCCCACCTTCGGCCCCAGCTCGGCATAGGGGATACGACCGTCGGCCTGCAACTCCCGCAGGATGGCCCGGTCGGTGTCGTCCATGGGTCACCTCTCTCTATCTTGCAGAAACAGGAAAGCACGCGATGGATTCGAGCGCAATCATGGGATGCGTCGATCGAATCGAGTGCCTGCGCAGCGCAATAGAGCACCGTCTGACTCATCGAAAGGAGTTCGCCGGCTTCGGCGCCTCCGGCCGCAACGGCGGCTGGCTCAGCGCCGGGCCACCCGGCCAGATGCGCCGCTACGCCAAGGCGCACGGCCGGGAGTCGGCCATCGTCCTGCAACGCGAGATGTTCTCCTCCGTCGACGAGGTCATCCGGGTCGCCGCCGAAGAAGGAATCGAGGCCGACATCCAGAAGGACGGCCTGCTGCACGTCGCCACCAACGCCGCCCAGGAGCGACGGCTTCGCGATCGACTACCGTCACTGCGCGCGGAGGGGTGGGGCGAGGACGACCTGATCGAACTCGACCGCGACCAGCTCGCCGAGCGGGTCCGGGTCGCCGGCGCCCACGGCGCCCAGTGGAGCCCGCACTGCGCCCGCATCCAGCCCGCCAAGCTGGTGCGGGGCCTGGCCGCCGTGGTCGAACGGATGGGCGTCGCCGTCTACGAGGGCACCGAGGTCACCGAGATCCGCCCGCGTCAGGCGGCCACCGAAGGCGTCGCCCTCGACCACACCTGGTCCGGAGTGCTGGGCGTGCCGCGCGACTGGTGCGCCACCGTCCACCTGAACGAGCGAACCGGACTGGGCTGGGCGGGTGGCTACGTCGGGCACGGCGTGACCACCTCCAACCTCGCCGGACGCACCCTCCGCGACCTCATCCTGGGCCAGAAGACCGACCTCACCCGGCTGCCCTGGGTCGACCGTACGGTGCGCGGTTGGGAACCGGAGCCGCTGCGCTGGCTCGGTGTGCGCAGCCTCTACGTCGCCTCGCTCGCCGACGCTTCGAGCGCCGGCCTGCCTCCGGCGACATTGGACGAGCTGATCAAGCAGGCGATGAAGTCGGCGGGTTCTCGCGCGTCGCCCTCTGCTCGGGCTGCTCGCTGATCAGGTGGAACATGCTGGGCGCGGGTGTCATCTGCTGAGCTCCCGGGCGGGTCCCCCGGCCGGCGATCCCAGCCCTCCCCCGCTTCTGCCGCCGTTGCCGAATGGTCCCGCGGTTCGGCATTCATACGTGAACTGCATAAATCATGGCAGCCTGGTATTTCCGTCGCCGCTGCTCGGTCTCTAACGTCGAAGCCGAGAAAGCCGGACGGCCCGCGGCGCGAGACCGCCCGGCACCAGACAAGATCGCGCCGCATGGACAGGCGACCCCATGGACATCGGCGGTATCCTCCGCACCTCTGCCACTCCGGTGAGCGGACCGGCCTACCCCCACGGCCCGTACCGCTTCCTCAGCCGGGAGTACCTGAACATCACCTATCGCACCGACCCCGACGCCATGCGGGCGGTGGTTCCCGAACCGCTGGAGGTCGGCGAGCCGCTGGTGCGGTTCGAGGTGATCCGCATGCCCGACAGCAGCGGTCTGGGGAACTACACCGAGTCCGGTCAGGTCCTGCGGGTCCGGCACCAGGGCGAGCCGGCCGACTACATCCACTGCATGTACCTGGACAACGGGCCCGCGATATCCCTGGGCCGCGAAGCAAGCGCGTATCCCAAGAAGCTGGGCAAGCCGCGCCTGTACACCGACTCCGACACACTCGTCGGCACCCTGGACTACGGATCACTCCGGGTGGCGACCGCCACCATGGGCTTCAAGCACACTGAGCTCAGCGAGCGCGAGGCGCGAGCGGAAATCGCCGCGCCCACCTACATGCTGAAGGTGCTTCCGGGCTACGACGGCGCTCCGCGGATCTGCGAACTGGTGCGCTCCCGCATCACCGACCTCACTGTCCGCGGCGCCTGGACAGGGCCCGCACGCCTCCAACTGTTCGAGCATGCGCTTGCCCCGCTGGCCGATCTGCCCGTGCTCGACATCGTCAAGGCCACGCACGTGCTCACCGACCTCACCCTCCCACGCGTCGAGATCGCACACGACTACCTGGCCCAGCCGCATGATTTCCGCACGAATACCCCCCGTTCCAGTCGGAAGGAACTCAAGTGAGCACTCAACCCGACCGAACCGGTATGCCGGTTGCCCTTCCCGCCCTCACCGGCCGCCGGGCCCTCGTCACGGGCGCGGGCAGCGGTATCGGTCGGGTCACCGCTGTACGGCTCGCGCGCTCGGGCGCCCACGTCATCGGGCTCGACCTCAACGAGCAAGCCGTACGAGACCTCGCACATGAGACCGGCGGCGAAGCGATCACCGCGGACCTGTCCGACCTCGACGCTCTCGACGGGCTGATTCCACAGGCCGACATCATCGTCAATTGCGCGGGGATTCAGCAGGTGGCGCCCGTTCACGAATTCGACCCGGCGCGTTTCTCGCTCATGCTGCGCATCATGCTGGAGGCTCCGTTCAGGATCATCCGCAAGGTTCTGCCGTCCATGTACGCGCGGCGGTGGGGACGCATCGTCAACATCTCGTCGGTGCACGGCCTGCGTGCCTCCGAGTTCAAGAGCGCCTATGTGACGGCCAAGCACGGACTGGAGGGCCTGTCCAAGGTCGTCGCCCTGGAGGGCGGCCCCCATGGCGTCACCTCCAACTGCGTCAACCCCGGCTACGTACGCACCCCGCTGGTGGACCAGCAGATCGCCGACCAGGCCCGCGCCCACCACATCACCGAGGCGGAGGTCCTGGACTCGGTCCTTCTGGAGTCAGCCGCTCTCAAGCGTCTCGTCGAGCCGGAAGAGGTGGCCGAGGCGGTGGCGTTCCTGTGCAGTCCCCAGGCAGCCGCGATGACCGGCACCGACATCGTCATCGACGGGGGCTGGACGGCCCGCTGAACACGGGCCGACAGGACGGGCGGCCGGTCCACCACCACGGAACCACGACCGGCTCCCAGGGGCGTCTGCGGTGCTCCAACCCGGGTCACCGCAGACGCCATGCTCATTTTTGGAGAGTGTGTGATCACGCCTGCGCCCGAGGCACCGCACGGCCCCCTTCGGGGCGTCGCCGTGTGGTTCGGGCCGCTCCGTGCTCTTGCTCGCCCTCACCCCCGCGGTACGCGGATGGCACCGGCCCACCGCCGCGCGTTGGCGCGCGCCCACGCCGCCCAGGCCGATCTCCTGCGCGCCATCGGCACCCCCGAGGCGACTGCCGTGCGACGCGCCGCCGTCGATGCGCTCGACGCGGTCGAGCGGAACCGCGCCCTCGTTACGTACCGTCGTGATGAGCCGGTTCCCACTACCGGCTCCCGCCGTCCGCACTGCCGGCTACGGGCGTTGGCCGACGCGCTCGGCGCCGCGTCGGAGGCGCGAGCATCGGGCACGCGCGCTCGGGGCGCCGGTGGACCTGCCGGCCTCCGCATGCCACGAGCGAGCTGTCACAGACGGCAGGCGTCTGGTTGTGCCGCGTCCACGCGGCCCGTTTCGCACCGCATGACCCCTGCGCACGGCACTGGACTACGGGCTGCGCGTTGCCCTCCGCGCCGGGCTCGCCACGACGGCGGCTGAGCTGTCGCACCCCCACCGGGACCGGTAGCTGATCAGGAGGACGGCCGATTCAACTCGCACGTGGAAGCGTCCTGATTGCCGGCACGCCAATGCTAGACGCACTCGCATCTCCCCCATATGGCCCCGGGCAACACTGTCGAGATTCCCGGTATGCCGCTGGGCTCCATATACATTTCCCGGGTCGACTGCCAAGCTCGCGCTCGAAGGACGGACGGAGCCACCGAGAAATGGTCGGCAGGTCCGTGTCCTTCGCCCCTCGACTACGGTCCGCAGAGTGCATGGCCCCGGTGCACGCCACCCATGCATTCCTGGACCAGGCGATTCGAGCAAGGGCAAGGCACTCGCTCTGATCACGGAACTTCAGGGCTGACAGTTCCTCCGCCGAGACGGCACCCACACTCCAGGAGTGAAGCATGCGCTCTTCAAGACGTCGCAGACGCCTCGCCTCTCTCTTCCTCACGCTGGCCACCGCCTGCCTGGCGGTCACGGCGGCACCCGGTGCGTACGCCGCCGACGTCGAGCCAACGGCCGCCGGTACATATGTGGCCCTCGGCGACTCATACGCCGTCGCGCCCGGCACACGCGTATACGACAACCCCGACGACGCGTGCCGCCGCGGCCCATTGGCCTATCCCCGGCTGTGGGCACAACAGCACCCCTCGTACGCCTTCGTGGAGGCGTCGTGCTCCGGGGCCACCACGGCGGAGCTGCAAAGCCGGCAGGTGCCGCAACTCACCGCGGACACCACACTGGTGACGGTGCAGGTGGGCGGCAACGACGTCGGCGTCGTCGACACCATGACGCACTGCATCCTCACCATCGACGACAAGGACTGCGTCGCCGGGGTGGGGGCCGCGAAGGCCACCGCGACCAGCAATCTGCCGAGCGCCCTGGCGAGCACCTACGCGTCGGTGCGGGCGAAGGCACCGAACGCCAAGGTCGTGGTGGTGGGCTATCCGCGGCTGTACACGATCGGCGGCACCTGCGGCATCTTCGGGCTGAGCGACACCGAACGTACGGCGCTCAACTCGCTTGCCGACACCCTCGACTCGGTACTGGCGGACCAGGCCGCGAAGGCCGGGTTCACCTTCCTCGACCCACGTGCCGCCTTCGACCCGCACACCATCTGCTCGCACGCCGAGACCTGGGTGACAAGTCTGGAGTGGGACAAGATCAACGAGTCCTACCACCCCAACAAGGCCGGGCACCAATACGGATACCTGCCCTTGCTGACCGCGCTCGCGGGCTGACCGACGGCGGGCTGTGCGGCGCTGCCGGACAGCCCGCCGCTTCCCCGCCGGACCCACCGCCCCGCAGGGCTTCGGCCAGCAGGAGCCCGCGCTTTCAGACCCGCTCCAGTCCGATGTGCACGGGTCCCCCGCTGGGAGAGACTCCCTCGAGCACGCTTGAGGGGACGCGGAAGACACGCCCGGGCGCGGCCGGCCAGGACAGGGAGCGGCGGGCGATGACGCGCCCGTCTTGACGGACCGCGACCTTCGGGAAGCGGACGAACTGATCGCTCCACAGCAGGAGTCGGCCGCGCGGAGGCGCGGGGTCCTGGGGGCGCAGGATCTGCGGGGCCACCCAGCGGAAGGGGGCGTCGGCGAGCAGACGTACCCCCTCGGTGTGTTCGCGCATGCCCTGGAGGTAGCTGATGACCTGGTGGGCGACGTGTCGGCCGTCGAGGGCGGCGACGTCGGCGGTGTCGACGGGGTGCAGCATGTTCCCCGCCGCGTACACACCGGGCCGACTGGTGCGCAGGGCCGTGTCGGTGAGGGGACCGAGGGTGCCGGGGTCGAGGGCGATGCCGGCGGTGCGGGCCAGTTCGTGGTCGGGGATCCAGTCACCGGTGAAGACGACGGTGTCGCAGGCGACAGTCCGGCGTCGGCCGGTGTCCAGGTGCTCGATCTCGACGGCCTGACAGCGGCCCTTGCCGATGATCCGCGTGACGCGGCTGCGGGTGGCGACGGGGACCCGCAGCACGGCGCGTCCCGCGACGTTGAAGACGCCGTAGGATTCGGCCTTCGGATACCGGCTGATCATGAGGGCGGGTGTGCAGCCCGCTTCGCGCAGGGTGACGGCCGCCGACCAACTGACCAGTTCTCCGCCGACGATGACGGCCCGCTTGCCGACGGGGCGGTGGTGGAGGTGGACGAGGTTCTGGAGCTGCCCCGTGGTGTAGACACCGTGCGGGCGGTCGCCGGGGACACGGCGCGCGGTCCTGGGTCGTTCACGGGCACCGGTGGCCAGCACGATGGCCTGGGGGCGGATCCGGTAGCGGCCCTCGGGGCCGGTGACATCGACGGTGTGGTCGTCGGACCATCCGGTGACCATGGTGTGGGTACGGATCTCGGCCCCGGCGGCGGTGGCCCGCCGCACGAGGTGGCGTGCGTACGCGGGTCCGGACATGACACGGTGCAGGTCTCGCAGACCGTAGCCGGTGTGGTCGCTGTGGCGGGGAATGCCGCCGGCGGCGGGTTCGCGGTCGACGGCGAGGATTCGGCCGCCGTGCCGGGAGGCCAGTTCCGCGGCCGCGGTCAGGCCCGCCGGTCCGGCGCCGATGATCAGGACGTCGGGGGTGATCAGGGACGGCTGCTGGGTCATCGGTTGTCCTTGTGCTGTCGGCTGTCGCGGCCGTCGTGGTCGTGGTGCTCTTCCCTCAGGGCTGTTACGGCCGCTCCGCAGAAAAAGCCCTGGCAGCGGCCGTTCATGGCACGGGTGCGGCGGCGCAGCCCTTCGAGATCGCGGGCGGGCAGGGGGGCGTGGCAGGCGTCGCGGATCTCACCCTCGGTGACGCGTTCGCAAAAGCAGACGATGGTGCCGTAGGCAGGGTCGCGGGCGATGAGGTCGGCGTCCTGGTAGGGGCGCTGGGCGGCTTCGCCGATGTTGGGCATCCGGGGCGGCTCGGGCAGGTCACCGCGGGAACGCAGGTTCAGGCCCGCCTCCTCCAGGAGGGTGCGGACGTGTTCGGCGATGGCGATGCCGGCGGTCAGTCCGGTGGAACGGATGCCGCCGACGAGGAGGTAGCGCTGCTGGGGGGTGGCCTCGATGAGGTAGTCGGGATGGTCGATGGCCGCGCGCAGACCGGCGTAGCTCGCGGTGACTTCCTCCGCGAGCAGCCGGGGCATGAGCCCTTCGCCCTTGCGGAGGAGGAAGTCGAAACCGTCCTCGGATGTCGACGTGTCCGTGCGGTCGGTGAGGTCCTCGGCGGTGGGGCCGAGCATGACGTTGCCGTAGATGGTCGGGGAGATCAGCACGCCCTTGCCGCGAGAGGTGGGGACCGGCAGCACGATCTTGTCGACCATGGGGCGGGCGAGTTTGTCGAAGACGAACAGCTCGCCGCGGCGCGGGGTGACGGTGAATCGGTCGTGGCCGAAGAGCCGGTCGATGTGGTCGGCGCCCAGGCCGGCGGCGTTGACGACCCAGCGGGCGCGCACGTCCCCCGAGGACGTGCGCAGCGTGGTGCTCTCGGGGCCCTCGTCGATGCCGGTGACGGCATGCTGGAGCAGGACCGTGGTGCCCCGCTGCTGTGCGTCGGTGGCCAGGGCGAGATTGGTGGTCCAGGTGCAGATGATGGACTCGTCCGGCACGGTCAGTCCGCCGAGTGCGCCGTCCGCGAGGTCGGGAAGGATGCGGTAGACCTCGTCGGCGTCGACGATCCGGCAGTGTTCGTAGCCGTTGGCCTCGGCCTTTTCCTTCAGTCCTGGCAGCGCCCGGAGCTCTTCCCCGTTCCAGGCCACCAGTACGGCGCCGGTGTGCTCGACCGGGATGCCCGTGGCCTTGGCGTAGGCGCTGAGCAGGTGGTAGCCGCGGGCGACCAGCCGGGATTCGAGTGTGCCGGGCTTGGCGTCGAAGCCGGTGTGGAGGATGGCGGTGTTGGCTTTGCTCGTCCCGTCGCCCACATCGTCGCGGGCTTCGAGCAAGGCGACGGAGACGTCGCATCCGGACAGCTCGCGTGCGATGGCCGCGCCGACGATGCCTCCGCCGATGACGGCGACGTCGAAGACGCCGCCCGCTGGGCGGTGGGGTGTGGCGGTCATGTGTGTTCTCCCTTGTCGGCACAGACCGCGGCGGCCTGTGCCCATGTGGTGCGGAACTCCTCGGCCCGGTCCGGGGACCAGCGGGGTTCGTAGACGGTGGCCGGCTGCCAGTCGCCGACCGCCTCCTCGAGGCTGAGCGTGGGGTCGAGGGCGCGGCGGGCGAGGGCGGCCGCGCCTAGGGGGGTGGCATGAGCGTGGGGGTAGATGTCGACCGGGATCTGGCCGATATCGGCCTGGGCTTGCATCAGGGTGGCGGACTGGGTCAGTCCGCCGTCGGCGCGCAGCCGCGTCAGCGGTCGGCCCAGATCGGCCGCGACCAGGGAGCACAACTCGGCGACCTGGGCGGCGACGCCTTGCAGGACGGCCAGGACGAGGTGCTCGCGACGGGTGGCAAGCGTCAGCCCGGTGAACGACGCGGCCGCCTGCGGTGCCCACCAGGGGGCGGCGAGGCCGGCGAAGGCGGGCACACACAGCGCTCCCCCGGCATCCGCCGCGGCCACGGCGTCGAGATCAGTGGCTGACCGGATCAGGCCGAGGTCCCGCAGCCATCGCACCGCGGAAGCGACGGTGTAGACCTGACCGTCCACGCAGTACGGCGTCTGTCCGGCGATCCGCCAGGCCACCGACGTGGTCAGGCCGGCAGCGGATCGCACCGCGTTCCGGCCGGTGTTGGCCAGCAGGAAGGCTCCGGTGCCGTACGTGCACTTGGCCGTGCCCGGCTCCAGGCAGTTCTCGGCCAGCAGCGCCGCCTGCTGGTCGACGATCAGGCCGGCCACCGGGATGTCCCCGCCGAAGGCCCGGGTGGTGCCGACGATCTCGTCGCCGGCGACCACGCGTGGCAGCCGTTCCTCCTCGAGACCGAAGAGATCGGCGAGTTCACCGTCCCAGGTCACGCTGTCCAGGTCGAGGATCAGCGACCGGCTCGCGGTGGCGGCGTCGGTGACGAATTCGCCGGTGAGCTGGTGCACCAGCCAGGTGTCCGTGGTCGTCACCACGCCCTCACGGGTGACGTTGCGGCGCAGCCAGGCCATCTTCGGCGCGGAGAAGTAAGGGTCCAGGACCAGCCCGGTGCGCCGGGCGATCCGCGCGGCATGAGCGGTCAGTTCCCGGCACACGCTCTCCGCGCGGCGGTCCTGCCACACGATGGCCGGTGAAAGGGGCGCCCCGGTTCGGGGATCCCATGCCAGTACGGTCTCGCCCTGATTGGCCAGGGCCACGCAGTCGATCGGTCGGCCTGCCGCGCTGATGGCTCTGCGGCCGGCCTCGAGGACGGAGTCGAGCAGCTCGTGCGGATCCTGTTCGACGCCTCCCCCGGCCAGATAGGCGGGACAGATGGTCTCCTCGGCGATCGCGACGGTGCCGTCCGCGTCGTCGACGACGATGGCCTTCGTACCGGAGGTCCCCTGATCGATGGCGAGGATCGCGGTCATCGCGCACCACCCCCGGGGGCGACGTCACTCGGCTTCCGGGTGGCGGTGCCGGTGGTGTCCAGCACGCGATCGACGTCCGCCAGGTCCGGCATGGTCAGCCCGCTCCGGCTCCTGAGCGCGAGCAACCCGGCGAGATAGACGGCGCCGATCGCGAACAGCACCAGGACGTAAGTCCACGGGCCGCGGAACGAGGCGTCGCGGAAGATCAGCAGCTCGTACAGCAGCCAGACGGCGGCGACGATGAGGACCGGAATCTCCCAGCGGCCCAGGGAGAAGCCCTTGGTCGGGGGCAGGGACCGGCGCTTGACCGCGTACATCGCGACGGTTCCCGCATAGATGATGGCCGGCAGCAACGTACCGGCGGAGAACAGCTGGAAGAGCGCGTCCGTGGAGCGGGAGAAAACCGCGAGGATGATCTGGGCGATCAGCATCATGAACACCGAGGCGTTCAGCGGAGTCGCCGTACGCCGGTCGATGCGCTTCAGCAGTTGCCAGCCGGGGAAACGTTCGTCCCGGGACATCGCGTACACCAGCCGGGTGCCGCTCAGGGTGATCACCAGTCCGCAGGAGAAGATCGAGACCACGACGAGGACCAGCAGGATCTTTCCGACGACCGACCCCAGCACGGCGGTGATCACCGTGGCGACCGGAGTCGCCGACGCGCCCACGCCGCTGACCCGACCGGCCGCGGCGGTGACCGCGACCAGGAACAGGAAGCCGAGCACGCCCAGCGACAGCACCGCCTGCGCCATCGCCTTGGGGATGACCCGGGCCGGGTTCCGAGTCTCCTCGGCCAGATTGGCCGCCGACTCGAAACCGACGATGGTGAACGCGCCGAGCAGGAATGCCAGGGCGAACGGGCCGGCATGGGTGGCGCCGCCCAGCGCGTAGTAGCCGCTTTCGGGGACCGGTCCGCTGTCGAAGAGGTGGCCGAAATCGAGCTTGCCGGTGAAGGCGCCCACGGCGAACAGCAGCGTGGTCAGGGCGATCATGCCGATCAGCTGGATCGTCACCGCCACGTTGTTGACCCGGTGCGTGGTCCGGGTGGAGGCGGCGACCAGAACGGCCTGGAGCAGCACCACACACGCCGTGATCGCCCAGGCGTTCTGTGTCGTTCCGACGTAGCGGAAGAGCTCCGGAAGGATGGTGGAGGCGATCGTGTAGTCCACGGCCACGAGGACCACGCCCAGGAAGGCGAACGAGATCCAGCCCATGATCCAGCCCCACACCGGGCCCACGATCCTGGACACCCACTGGTAGGAGTAGCCGCTGATCGGTATCCGGGCCGCGAGGGCGCCGAAGACCAGGGCGACGGACATCTGGCCGATCACCGTAATGGGCCAGGCCCAGATGCCACGGGGACCGGAGCTCGCGAGTACCGACCCATAGGTGGTGAAGATGCCCGTCGCGATCGACACGAACCCGAAGGCCACGGAGAACGAGGCATACCAGCCCAGCTCCCGGGACATGCGCCGGGGACCCTCGCCGCTCGTCGGGGCGTCTGGTCTCACTCCGTGAAGACCTTCATCTGCATGTGCCATGACTCGAATCCCTGCTCGGGGGGTGCCCCCGCTGTTGAGGGTGGGGGCCGTCGGACGTGAAGGAAACCGAAAGTGATCGACGCCACGGGCCCACCCGTCCGGGGCGGACGAGCGCGACCGCCGCACCTGGACAGGACCGAAGCCATGCCACGAGCATGCGCGGCAAGCCCTGGCCACGCCCGTGGGTGACCGATTCCGTGGGAATCTGACCGTCGATTTCTGGAAGTGTGGCCCAGGGCACGCATCACGTCAAGGGTTCGCCTGCCCGCAAACCCCAGGACAGCCGGGCGATCGCCGCCCATCACACGCACGGCGAAGCGCTACGTGGGCCGTGATCCAACCGGGAGGGGCACCGGGCACCGGTAGGATTCAGTCACAGGTCCACAGAAGCAGTCACCATCAAGGGGTGAGCCGTGCTCGCTGCCGAGCGCCATCGCAGAATCGTCGCCGAGATCGCCCGGCTCAACTTCATCACCACCGATCACCTCACCACCTTGCTCGGCGTCTCCCACGAAACGATCCGCAGGGATCTCGCACTGCTCGAACGCCGCGGCGAGCTCTCCCGGGTGCACGGCGGCGCCACCAGCCGTCAGGCGCCAGTCGGGGAGGAGGCATCCTTCAACGAGCGCAGCGGCACGCTGGCCGCGGAGAAGGAAGCGATCGGACGGGCCGCGGCGGCGCTCATCGAGCCGAACCAGACCATCGTCATCGACGTCGGCACCACGGCTCTGGAAGTGGCCCGCGCCCTGCCCGCCGATCACGTCGGCGTCGTCGCCACCCCCTCCCTGCTCGTAGCCACGGAAGTCAGCACGCGCCCCCGAGTGGAGGTCCTGGTCAGCGGCGGTCGACTCCGCCCCGGCGACCTGGCCTGCTCAAACGCACAGGCCGTCGAGTTCTTCGGCAACCTGCGGGCCGACGCCGTCTTCCTGGGCTCCGGCGGCATCGCCACATACGGCCTGACCGATTTCCACCTCGACGAGGTCGCCACCAAGCGCGCGATGCTCGACAACGCCTCCCACCGCTACGTGCTGGCCGATTCGAGCAAGTTCGGCCGCACGGCCGCGCATCGCGTGTGCGAACTGAACGGCTTCGACACCCTCATCACCGACAACCCGTGCCCGGCCGAACTGCGCACCGCCCTGAGCCGGGCCGGAGGCAGTGTCATCGTGGCGTCGACCACTCGGCCGTAAAGCACCGAGCGGCGTCGCAGTCGGCGATGCACAGACCGTCAGCCCGCAAGCCGTCACCACGACTGCGGCATACCTGATCACGGGCCCCTGTACGCACATGGACCGGACCGGGCAGATCGGCGATGTCGACTTCGGCATGGTCGCGAGCACCGACCTCCCCGGTTTCCGCGGGTGATTGCCCCGGCTCAGTCCCTCCCTGAAGAGCCTCCCGACAACGCCGACAATCGCGTACGGGCACTGGGCGCCCTGTGAGCGCCGGCCGCCGACTTCTCGCTCCGGGGTCTGTTCTGATCACGTCGACGCGTTGATCCGGCCGCGAGCAGTTCTATGCAGGCGCTGGGCTGGAGTTTCCCAGCCCAGCGTCTTGCGAGGCAGCAGGGCGCTGTCGCCCCTGGACGGACCGCTCCTCAAGCCGAACGGCGGCCACCGTCCCCACATGGACCGCCTTGCTTATAGAGCGCGCGCACATGCCGTTTCCGGTGGCCCTTCCCTAGCGTGTGCGCCGAGCGGAGCAGTGTGGTGAAAACTTTCGACAAGGGGGTCGGAACATGCGGTGCCGACGAAACCGGGCAGGCCGATGGCGGCTGTTACTCGCCCTCCTGATGGCGGTGGTGGCCGGGCTGCCGGCCGCCGGCGGCACCGCGTCCGCCGCCGAGCCGCCCTCCTATCTCACCCAAGAGGCGAGCTACGGCGCCGATGTGGTGACAGGCGGATGGGAGCGCGTGGAGCGTTATCTCGACACCACCGCCGGATTCCGCACCGAGGACTACCCACCGGATGGCCGCGGCGACCAGGACGGACGGCGCCTGACGTACTTCGGCGGCGTCTCCCGCCCGTACTCCGGCCGCTTCCTGCTCTACTCGGCACCCGGCTGGGACACCGGCGCCCACGCCACGCCCGTGCTCCTCGTACACGGCGCCAATGACACCGCGGACCGCGCCTGGGCCAACCCGGGTGAGGCGGGCGGCTACGGCTGCGGCGCCGTCTCCTGCCCGTCCACCGGACTGATGCAGTACCTGTCCGCGCGCGGCCACCGGGTCTTCGCCGTCGGCTTCGCGCACAAGCAGGGCGACAACCTGATGCAGGCGCAGGTCGTCGGCGACGCGATCGCCGTCATCAAGGCGAAGCTGGGCGTCGGCAAGGTCGACCTGGTCGGCTGGAGCAAGGGGGAGATGGCGGCCCGCGCCTATGTGTCGTCCGTGAAGCCGAGCTGGGGACGGACCTACGCCGGCGACGTGCGCAAACTCATCACCCTCGGCGGGCCGAACGGCGGCTACGACTACCCGTACGCCCACGGCTGGGCGCACGACTTCTCCATCTGGCCCGAGTGCGGCGGCAAGGTCAACGCCCCCTCGCCGCACTCGCACATGACGTGCTACGGGATGTACACCGCGCACCCCGAGTTCTCGATGATCCCCTCCGGCGGGTACGACGACTACCCCGGCCAGCGCCAGATGCTGGCCCGCTGGGACGGCGTCTACGGAGTCGACGGCGCCGCGCAGGACTGGTACACCACGTACTACGGCGGCCAGGGCCTGTACACGGCGGGCAGCGGCATCCAGGCCGCCATCGACGCCGGCTCACTGGTCAAGCCGCTGCACAACGCCGGAGTACCCGCCGCCGTCACCACCTACCTGCTGGCCGGCGGGTCCCCGAATGTCCTCGGCATCTTCAATGAGAACCGCGCCCCCAGCGACGGTGTCGTCTTCATCGCCAGCGCACTCGACACCACCGGCATCCCCACGGTCGGGGGCACGGCCACCATCGCCGGCGCCAACCACCTCGAACTGGGCTGGAACACCTCCGTCGCCGCCCAGGTCGCCGCCTGGCTCGCCTAGCGGGCTCCCGTGAAGGACCGCACATGACCACGAGTACGAACGGCGTCCGCACCCGACGCGTGCCCACCGAGCGACTCTCCGTCCAGCTCGCCGAGGTCCGGGACGAGGGGGAACCGGTCGTCTTCGTCCACGGCAACGTCTCCTCCGCCGCTTTCTGGCACACCACCCTGCCCCTGCTGCCGGACCGCTACCGCCCCATCGCACCGGACCTACGCGGCTTCGGCGGCACCGACCCACTGCCCATCGACGCCACGCGCGGCCTGCGGGACCACGTCGACGACCTCGCGGCGCTGCTGGCGGCCCTCGGGATCGACCGGGCGCATCTGGTGGGCTGGTCCATGGGCGGGGGCGTGGGTCTGCAGTATCTCTGCGACCACCCGGCCGCGGTGCGCTCCCTGACCCTGGTCAACCCGGTCTCCCCGTACGGCTTCGGCGGCACGCACGGGGTGGACGGCGCCCTCAACTCCCCGGACGGGGCCGGCTCGGGCGGCGGCACGGCCAACCCGGAGCTGGTCGCGCGACTCGCCAAGGGCGACCGCGGGGAAGGTTCCCCGCTCTCACCCCGCGCCGTCCTGGCGAACTATTACCTCAAGCCGCCATGGCGTTCCGGGCACGAGGACGCGTACGTCGAGGCCATGCTCACCACCCGGACCGGCGACGACCACTACCCGGGCGACAGCGTGGCCTCCCCCGCCTGGCCGGGCGTCGCACCCGGCACCCGGGGGGTCCTCAACTGCTTGTCCCCGCTCCACCTCCGCCTCGACGAGGTGCGTCTGATCGACCCCAAGCCGCCGATCCTGTGGATCCGCGGCGAGGACGACGTCATCGTCTCGGACACCTCGTTGTTCGACCTGGCGCACCTGGGCGCGATCGGCGCGGTGCCGGGCTGGGACGGGACACCCGCCCAGCCGATGGTGGCGCAGACCCGCCACGTGCTGGACCGTTACGCGGCCGGGGGCGGTACGGTACGGGAGGTGGTCGTGTCCGACGCCGGGCACGCGGTGCATCTGGAGCGCCCCGAGGAGTTCGGCGCGGCGCTGCTGGAGGTCCTGTCGACGTGACGGTGTGCGTCACCGCCCTGGGCGCCGTCCGCGGCAGTATGTCCCCGGACGGTGTGGCGTCCTTCCTGGGCGTTCCCTACGCCGCCCCGCCGTTCGGCCCCCGCCGCTTCCGCGCACCGGCCCCGCCCGAGCCATGGACCGGAGTGCGCGATGCCACGGCCTACGGTCCCACCGCGCCGCACGCGCCCTACGCACCGCCCTTCGATGCCCTTGTGCCGGACGACGTCATCCCAGGTGAGGACTGCCTGAACCTCAATATCTGGACCCCCGCGCCGGAGCCCGGCTCGGGTCTGCCGGTGATGGTGTGGCTGCACGGAGGGGCCTTCTCCAACGGCGCGGGTTCGGCGTCGGCATACGACGGCAGCGCCTTCGCCCGCGACGGGGTCGTGTGCGTCACCCTCAACTACCGCCTGGGCGCGGACGGCTTCCTGCGTCTGCCCGGCGTCCCCGACAACCGCGGCCTGCTGGACCAGGTGGCGGCCCTGAGCTGGATCCGCGCCCACATCGCCGCCTTCGGGGGCGATCCCGATCAGGTGACCGTCTTCGGCGAATCGGCGGGGGCGATGAGCATCGGCGTCCTGCTGTCCAGCGGCAGGGCACGCGGCCTGTTCCGCCGGGCGATCCTGCAGAGCGGCGCGTGCCACCACTTCCTGCGCCCCGCCTCGGCGGCCCGGATCGCCTCCCGCCTTGCCGCGAAGCTCGGCATCGAACCGGCCCCGGACGCCTTCGCCTCGGTCCCCCTCACCGACCTCCTCCCCGCGCAAGCGGAACTCCGCGCCGAGATGGGCGCTCGCCCCGACCCGGCGCTGTGGGGCGAGGCCGTGCTCAACATCATGCCGTTCGAACCGGTGGCGGCCGATCTCCCCCTGCCCGGCCCCGACTGCGGCGTCGACCTCCTGATCGGCAGCAACAGCGAGGAATACCGCTTCTTCCTGGTCCCCACGGAGCGCCTGGAAACCGTCTCCGAAGCGGCGCTGCGTGCCGGAACAGCCGCCTACGGCCTGGACCCGGACCAGGCGCTCCCCCTCTACCGAGCCGAACGCCCCGGTGCCACCCCGGGCGAACTCCTGGCCGCGGTGGCGACGGACTGGTTCTACCGGATCCCCGCCATCCGCCTGGCCGAGTCCGTCCCGGGCTCGTACCTGTACGAGTTCGCCTGGCGCTCCCCGCGATTCCGCGCCGCCCTCGGCGCATGCCACACGCTGGAGCTGGCCTTCGTCTTCGACCGTCTCCAGGACCCGTCCTACAGTCCGATCCTCGGCGACCGCCCGCCCCAGGGCCTCGCGGACGCGATGCACGGAGCGTGGGTCTCCTTCGCGAAGACCGGCGACCCCGGCTGGCCCGCGTACGACACCACCACCCGGGCCACAAGAGTCTTCGCCGCGGACCGCGCCCTGCGGGACGACCCGCGAAAAGAGGAGCGCCGGCTCTGGCAAGGCGTGCGCTAGAGGGACCGTCTTCACGGATCACCGGCACCGGCCCTGTGCGGCGGGTTTGTCGTAGACGGCCTGGTCATGGACGGGGACCGGGCTGGTCTCCTGCTGCCCTTCTCGCCACGACGTCACCTTTTGAGCATTGCCTATACCAGTCAGACCACAGTATGGTCTGTGGCGTAACTGGTCTGCGAAAGAGTTGACCGAGAGGGAGTTCCTCCTGTGCGGGTGTCGCCGTTCGTCTTCCCGGACCCAGAGGCCCTGGGACGCAAGCTGGCCGTGGAGATCGCCGTGGAAATCGAGGATGCCGCGCGAGCGGGGCGGCCGTATGTGCTCGGGTGTCCGGGCGGACGCAGTGCCGCCAGCACCTACCGGGCGCTGGCGGACGAGGTGGCCGCGCGGAAGCTGGACCTGGGACACGTCGTCATCGTGATGATGGACGAGTACGTGGAGGCCACGCCGCTGGGTTCGCACGGCTGGGAGTACCGCGCGATCGACTCCGGACTGCCGCACAGCTGCCTTCGCTTCGGGCGGGAGGAGATCGTCGGGCCGATGAACGCCGCGGCGGGCCCGGGACGGGGGATCGCGCCGGAGCGGCTGTGGGGGCCGGATCCGGCCGATCCCGAAGCCTATGACCAGCGGATCGCGGAGCTCGGCGGGATCGATCTGTTCCTGCTGGCCTCCGGGGCGGGCGATGGGCACATCGCCTTCAACCCGGTGGGCAGCCCGGCGGACTCGCGGACCAGGGTGGTCCGGCTGGGCGAACAGACCAGGACCGACAACCTGGCGACCTTCCCGACGTTCGGCGGGTTGGACGACGTTCCCGGCCACGGGGTCACGGTCGGCATCGGCACCATCCGTACGCAGTCCAAGCGGGTGGTGATGGTGGCCCACGGCAGCGACAAGGGCAAGGCGGCGGCACGGCTCGCCCAGGCGGAAGGGTACGAGCCCGACTGGCCGGCCACCGTCTTCGCCGACTGCGCACACCCGCGGCTCTATCTCGACCAGGCGGCAGTGGCCGCCTCAGCGGCACTCACCTCGCTCTGAAGCCGCAGCTCACACCGGAATCCCAAGCTGAATCACCAAGAGATCCTGGAGGATCGATGGCTCGCGTCAAGATTGCCTACCTCGGTGGTGGCTCCTCGCGTGGAGCGGGGACCATGGCCTCCTTCATGCACCACGGCAAGGAGTTCGACGGCTCGGAGTTCGTGCTGATCGACCTCGACCAGGACCGACTCGACGTGGTCCGGACGATCACCGAGAAGATGGCCCGCAACGCGGGCCTCGACATCACCATCAGCACCGCGACCGACCAGCGCGAGGGCCTGCGCGACGTCGACGCCGTGCTCAGCAGCTACCGTCCCGGCGGCTTCGAGGCCCGGGCGCTTGACGAGCGGATCCCGCTCAAGTACGGCGTCATCGGTCAGGAGACCCAGGGGCCCGGCGGCACGATGATGGCGTTGCGTTCGATCAACATCATCAAGGAGGTCTGCGCCAACCTCGCCGACGTCGCGCCCCGCGCCCGGATCTTCAACTACACCAACCCGGTCAACATCGTCTCCCAGGCGGTCTCCGACTACACCGACATCCCGATCGTCTCCTTCTGCGAGGGTCCGATCGTCTTCCCGCCGGTCGTCGCCAAGGCCGCCGGGCTCGACCCGGACAAGCTCAAGGCCAACCTCGTCGGCGTCAACCACAACTGCTGGTCGAACGAGGCGACCTACGACGGGCAGGACGCCTTCCCGATCCTGCGCGAGCGCTACGAGGCGCTGAAGGACAAGCCCACCGAGGACCGCAACGGCATGCGTGCGCTGCACCTGGCGGTGGCGATGGAGTCCATTCCCTCGGACTACTTCAACTACTACTACTTCAAGGACGAGATCCTGCGCGAGCGGCAGTTGGCCGCCAAGACCCGCTCCGAGGTCATCCTGGACTCGCTGCCCGACTACTGGGAGCACTACCGGGAGCAGGCCGCCTCCGACGCCCCGCAGCTCGAGAAGGACCGTTCGCGCGGCGGGATCCACGAGCTGGAGCTGGCCATCGAGGCGATCAGCGCGTTCTACAACGACGCCCCGGCGCGTCTCCCCTTCAACATCACCAACACCGGTGGCTGGCTGCCCGGATTCGAGGAGTCGACCGTCGTCGAGCTGTGGGGCACGGTGGACGGCGGGGGCTTCCACCCCGAGCAGCAGAAGCCGCTGCCGCACTCGGTGCGTGGCATCGTCCAGCAGCTGGCCGAGTACCAGATCCTCACCGCCAAGGCGGCCTGGGAGGGGACGGCCGCGGACGCCGTCCGTGCCCTGACGGCCAATCCGCTCGTGCCCTCGCTGCCGGTGGCCGAGGCGCTGTACGCCGAGCTGGCCACGGCGCAGCGGGCCTGGCTGCCGGAGCGTCTGCTGCCGTGACACGGGAGCAGACGGCACACCCCGCGTCCGCGCTCTACCTGGGCGTGGACGCGGGCAACAGCAAGACCGCGGCCCTGGTGTCCACCGCCTCCGGTGAGGTGGTGGGCGCCGGGCGTTCGGGGTGTGGGGACATCTACGGGGCGCCGACCTCCGAGGTCGCGGTGTCCGAGGTGCTGGCGGCGGTACGGGCGGCCCTGGCCCAGGCCGGAGCGGAGTTCCGGGCCGTCCGGAGCGTGGCCTTCCGGCTCGCCGGGGTCGACTGGCCCGAGGACCAGGGCTACTGGGACACGGCCCTGACGCGACATTGTCCCGGCGTCCTGACCAGGCGCAGCATCCTCAACGACGGCTATGCCGCCATCCGGTGCGGCGATGCCCGCGGCGTCGGCATCTCGGTGACCGGCGGGACGTCAGGGGCGATCGCCGCCCGCGGGCCAGGCGGCGAGCTGTGGGACATGGGCTGGTGGGGCCAGTACGGCATGGGCGCCACGGGGCTGGCGAACGAGGCGTTCCGGGCGGTGTTCCTGGCCGAGTTGGGACTCGGCCGGCCGACCGCCCTGACCGAAGCCCTGCTCGCACACTACGGCAAGCCCACCGTGGCGGCCCTCAACCACTGGCTGACCCGCCGTGAGGCGCGTGCCTCGGGCCGCGAGCGGACCAGTTGTGCGCGCGTGGTCGCGGCGGTCGCCGCGGCGGGTGATCCGGCGGCCGTGGAGATCGTCCGGGCCCAAGGACGCCATCTGGCCCAGTACGCCGGGGTGGCCGCGCGGCGCACCGGGCTGGCGCGGGCGGGAGGGCCGGTGAGTGTCGTGCTGTCGGGCTCGGTCCTGATGGCGGAGGGCTCTCCGGTCGCCGAAGCGCTGTTCGCGGAACTGCCCGAGCACGTCCCCGCAGCGGTACTGCACCGCGGCTCCCTGCCACCGGTGGCCGGGGCGCTGCTGGACGCGCTCGCCGAGGGCGGGGTGGCGTTGGCGGACCCGGTGGTGGCCGACGCCGTGCTGGAGAAGGTGACGGGGAGCCTGCCGCCCCGGGAGTTCCTGGCCACTTGAGGCGCGCCGCCCCGGCGTCCGCCGCCCCGGCGTCCGCCGCCGGGGCGGCGTCAGGGGCGCACCGGGCGGAACAGGTCGGCCTGGAAACGGTAGGCATCGCTGCGGTAGACCATCCGGCCGGTCAGCACCAGCGAGCCGTCGTCGGCATAGGTCAGCTCCTCGCCGATCAACACCGGGTCGCCCGGCTCGATGCCGAGCAGTTCGGCGGTGGCCTGATCGGCCGCCGCCGCGTGGACCGTGTAGGAGCTGCGGGCGATACGCAGCCCGCAGTCCTGCTCCAAAGTCTCGTACAGGGAACGGTCGGTGAGGTCGATCTCGGCGAGCCGGGGTGCGAGCGCCAGGACCACCACGCTGGAGTCCACGCACACCGGCACTCCGTCCATGCTGCGCAGCCGACGCAGTTCGAGGACCCGGGAGGCGGGGGCGACGGACAGTTGCTCGGCCTCTTCGAAGGTGGCCGGGCGGGCGCGGCGGCGCAGCACCTCGGACTGCGGGCGCAACCCGCGGGCACGCGCCATCTCGGAGAAGCTCTGCAGGGTGCTCGGCGGTTCGCCGACGACGTTGCGGCGGACGAACCAGCCGCGCTGCGAGGAGCGTTCCAGCTTGTTCTCCTCGGCGAGCCGGCCCAGCGCCAGGCGCAGGGTGGAGCGGCTGACTCCGAGGTCCGCGGCGAGATCCCGCTCCCCCGGCAACCGGCTTCCCGCTGCATAGACCCCGCGGCGCAACGCCTCGCTGAGTCGGCGGTAGGTCTGCGCAACGGCGGCCCCCGCCTTGGTGTCCTCCACGCTCGTCATGCCCATTACGTTACCAAGACTGGTCTGCCGAGTGGAGTAAACAAACCAGCTTCCTACATCTGGACTAAGTGGTCTGCTGCGCCTAGGCTCGCGAGCATCCGGACTTTCGGGACACCCCATCGAGGACAGGAGACACCGTGGTCTCGCACCGCAGAACTCGACGGATCGCCGGAGCGCTGACGCCTTTGGCGGCGGCCGGCCTGCTCGCCGGCTGCATGCCGGGCACCAACGGCAACAGTGCGGACAACTCCGCGAAACCAGGCGCGGTCGCCACCGATCCAGCCGCGATGGGCAAGGTCACGTTGCACATACTGGACTACTTCACCGGCGATCCCGACAACGCCTGGATGAAGGACGTCGTCAAGGCATTCGAGAAGAAGTACCCCAACATCACCATCGAGCGGAACTCGCTGCCCTGGGACCAGGTGATGGCCGCCCTGCCGCTCAAGCTGAAGTCCGCCAACCCCCCGGACATCGTCCCGGCCAACAACGGCTGGCAGTCGCTGGGAACCCTCGTGCGCGGCGGACTGGTGCTCAATCTGGACAACTACGCCAAGGCCTACGGATGGGAGCGGTCCTTCCCGCGGTCCATCCTGAGTGAGCACGAGTTCAGCCCCGACGGCAAGCAGATGGGCACCGGCTCGATGTTCGGCGCCCCGGTCGCCCGTGCCTCGCTGATCGAGGTCTACTACAACCGGGCCCTGCTCAAGAAGATCGGCGCCAAGGTCCCGCGCAGCTACGCCGAATTCCAGGCCGCTCTCGCCAAGGCCAAGGCGGACGGCATCGCCCCCATCACGGTGGGCACCTCGGACCAGGTCGGCATCACCATGCCGCTCTTCTCGCTGATGGACGCCTTGGGCGCGCAGAGCAAGATCTCCGACTTCGTCTACTCGCAGGGCAAGGTGAAGATCTCCCAGACCGGCTTCCCGCAGGCGGTGTCCGCCTTCAAGCAGTGGGCCGACAAGGGCTACCTGGTCAAGGACTACGCCGGGACCGCCGCGGACGACGCCGCCCAGTCCTTCGTCAACGGCAAGGGCCTGTTCCACTTCAACTACTCGGGCTCGCTCCCGTTCAAGCCGGGGCAGTCCAAGGGGTTCGGTTCGTTCGTCCTGCCCCGTACGGACGGCGGCAAGCCGGTGGCCACGGCCTCCTCCGCGACAAACTTCTCCATCGCCTCGAAGTCCAAGCACGCCGACGCCGCCGCTGCCTTCCTCGACTTCGCCGCCAGTGAGCAGGCGGCCAAGCTCGCCGTCCGGCACGAGACGATGCCGCTGCTGCACCCGGATGTGAAGGCCCCCGCGGGGAATCCGCTGTTCAGCGACGATGTGGCCATCGCCGGGCAGATCTCTACGGAGGGCACATCCGTGCCCTATCTGGACTGGACCACGCCGACGATGCTGGACACCATCAACCGCGCCATGCAGAACACGCTGGCCGGGAAGTCCACGCCGAAAGCGGTGGTCGACGCCGCCGACAAGGACGCCACCGCATTCGTGAAGAGCCTGGCGAGGTAGGGCATGGCCACACTCAACGAAAGCCGCGCCTCCGAGGCCGCCGCCGTGGCCGCGCCCGCCACCGCGTCCGCGGGCGGCGAGGCCGTCCATACCCCGCGGCGCACGAACCGCGCCCGGTCGTCGTCGGGCCGGCGCCGCCGCTGGCTGGGGCTGGTGTACCTGGCCCCCGCACTGCTGATCTACGCATGCGTGGTGCTGCTGCCGGCCGGGCAGGGGGTGAATCTGTCCTTCTACCACTGGGACGGAATCACGACGGCCACCTGGGCGGGAGTGGAGAACTACACCGACTTCTTCACCGATCCGACGCTGCGCCAGGCGGTCGGCCACACCCTGTTCTTCATCGTCTTCTTCTCCTTCCTTCCGGTCGTCCTGGGGATGACGAGTGCGGCACTGACCGCGCGCAAGGACACCCGCGGTGCCGGGGTCTACCGCTGGATCATCTTCCTTCCCCAGGTGCTCACCCCGGCCGTCGTCGCGGTGGTGTGGAAGCAGATCTACGCCCCGGACGGGCCCCTCAACAGCGTCCTCAGCGCCTTCGGCCTGGGCGGGCTGACCCGTGGCTGGCTGGGCGACTTCACCTGGGCACTGCCCGCCCTCGGCCTGGCCGGAACCTGGGGGGCGTTCGGGCTGTGCATGGTGCTGTTCGCCGCCGGAGCGCAGAACATCCCGAACGAGCTCTACGACGCCGCGCGCATGGACGGGGCGGGCCCGCTGCGCGAGTTCTTCACGGTGACCCTGCCGGGCCTGCGCGGACAGCTCGCCGTGGCGCTGACGCTCACCCTGCTCGGCGCGATCAGGGTCTTCGACATCGTCTGGCTCACCACCAAGGGTGGCCCGGGAACATCCACCATCACCCCCAGCGTGGTGCTCTACAAGCGGGCCTTCAGCAATCCGGACGTCGGCGCGGCCTGCGCCATCGGCGTGGTACTTGCAGTGGTCGCGCTGATCGTGTCGCTGGCCGTGGTCAAGCTCTCCGAAGGTGACGACTGATGATCTCCACGCGGGAAAAGGTTTTCAACTACGCCTTTCTGACCCTGCTCGCCGCCGCGGTGCTCTTCCCGGTGATCTGGACCCTGGGCGTCGCGGTGAGCCCCGAGATCACCGGGTCGCTGGACCTCGGTCATATGCGGTGGTCCAACTTCACCGATGCCTGGCAGCAGGCCGGCCTCACGCAATACCTGAAGTCCAGCCTGATCATCACCGGTACGGCGGTGGCCATCTCGACCGCGCTGGCGATCCTCAGCGGCTACGCCTTCGGAGTGCTGGGCGTGGTGGGGGAAAAGCTGCTCTTTCCGCTGATGCTCTTCGGGATCATGATCCCCCTGGAAGCGATCGTCGTCCCGATGTACTACGACTTCCAGTCGCAGGGACTGACCGACACCTACCAGGGCATCATCCTCGCCCATGTGGGCACGGGAGTGAGCTTCGGCGCGTTCTGGATGCGCGCGGCCTTCCGCACGGTGCCTTCCAGCATCGGCGAGTCGGCTCAGGTGGACGGCGCCGGCACCTGGACCGCGCTGTGGCGGATCTACCTGCCGATCTCCCGGCCCGCGATCGTCACCTTCGTCCTGCTCAACTTCATGTGGACCTGGAACGACTACTTCCTCTCCCTGATCCTGGTCTCCGATCCGGCTCACCAGCCGATGACGCTGGGCCTGGGCGCCTTCTCCGGCCGCTATCTGGTGCACGTCAACCTGCTCGCGGCGGCGGCGGTGCTGATCTCCGTCCCGGTCGTGGGCCTGTATGTGTTCTGTCAGCGGCAGTTCATCCGCGGCATGCTCTCCGGCGCGGTCAAGGGCTGAGACATCGGCTCGTTATCAAACACATGAAACACAGAGGAATTCACCTCTTTACCGCGAATGGTTACTTGATGAATGGCTTTCAACGAGGAGGTGCCCTGGTGGCACAGGCGGAGCGGGCCCGCGAATCGGTCGTCGAAACGGCCCTCGCCAGGCTCGATCTGAACGCGAAGGCCCGGCTCCTGGCCGGACAGGACAGGTGGTCCCTGCCCGCGCTCCCCCAGATCGGTCTGAAGTCCCTGGTCATGTCCGACGGCCCGATCGGAGTGCGCGGTGTGCGCTGGACCGCCGACGACCCGTCGATCGCCCTGCCGTCCCCGACCGCGCTCGCCGCGACCTGGGACCAGGACCTGGCCCACCGCGCAGGCACCCTGCTCGCCCAGGAGGCCCGCCGCAAGGGCGTGCACGTCCTGCTCGCCCCCACCGTCAACCTGCACCGCTCCCCGCTCGGCGGCCGTCACTTCGAGGCATACAGCGAGGACCCGTACCTGACCGGCGTCATCGGCGCCGGCTATGTGAACGGCGTCCAGTCCGGCGGCGTGGGCACCACGGTCAAGCACTTCGTCGCCAACGACGCCGAGACCGAACGCTTCACCGTGGACAACCTGATCTCCGAGCGTGCCCTGCGCGAGCTGTACCTGGCTCCCTTCGAGTTCATCGTCGGGAACGCCCGCCCGTGGGGCATCATGACCGCCTACAACGCGGTCAACGGCACGACGATGACCGAACACCGCCGCCTGGTGAACGAGATCCTGCGCGCTGAATGGGGCTTCGACGGCTTCAATGTCTCCGACTGGACGGCCGCCCGGTCGACGAAGGGCGCCATCGAGGGCGGCCTCGACGTGGCCATGCCCGGCCCGACCACGGTCTACGGCGACGCCCTCGCCCAGGCGGTGCGGGACGGCCGGGTCGAGGAGACCACGGTCGACGACGCCGTACGCAATGTGCTGCGGCTGGCCGCCCGCGTCGGCATCCTGGAGGGCGCCAAACCCGTCGTCACCGACCTGCCGGACCTCATCGACGGCGAGGACCTGGCCCGCGAGATCGCCCACCGCTCCTTCGTCCTGCTCCGCAACGAGCGCGAAGCCCTGCCGCTGAAGCCCGGAACGGTGGCGCTGATCGGCGCCGCCGCCCACGACGCCCGCATCCTCGGCGGCGGCTCCGCCACCGTCTTCCCCTCCCGGATCGTCTCCCCGCTCGACGGCCTCACCGCCGCTCTCCCCGAGGGCGCCCTCAGCTACGCCGTCGGCGCCGACCCCGGTACCGAACTCGCCATAGCCCGCCGGGACTTCGAGCTCAGCGCCGTGTGCCGGGACATCGAAGGCACCGTCATCGGCACCTGCCGCATCCCCGACGGGCAGATCCACTGGTCCGGTGTGGACCTCCCCGAGGGCGTCACCATCCAGCGCCTCCACACCATCGAGATCACCGGCAGCTTCACCCCGCGCGAGACCGGTCCGCACACCTTCGGTATCAAGGGGGTCGGCGCGTTCCGGCTCGGCGTCGACGGCACCACGTACTACAACGACGTCCAGCGCCTCGACAACGACGACCCCTTCTCGGGGATCTTCGATGCCCCCGTGCCGCGCGCCGAGGCCGAACTCACCGCCGGGGAAGCCGTCGAAGTGTCCCTCATCCACGACGTCGCGGTGTCCGAGGACGACGCTCTCATGAGGGACATCACCTTCGCCCTCGCCCACCAGGGGCCGCGGCGCGACCCCGATGAGCTGATCGCCGAGGCCGTCGAGGCCGCCCGCGCCGCCGACACCGCCGTGGTCGTCGTCGCCACCACCGAGCGGGTCGAGTCGGAGGGCTTCGACCGCACCGATCTGCGTCTCCCCGGACGCCAGGACGATCTCGTCCGCGCCGTCGCCGCCGCCAATCCCCGCACCGTCGTGATCGTCAACTCCGGCTCCCCGGTGGAGCTTCCGTGGCGGGAGGAGGTCGCCGCCGTGCTGCTGAGCTGGTTCCCCGGCCAGGAGGCCGGCGCGGCCCTCGCCGACGTACTCACCGGCGCCCGGGAACCCGGCGGCCGGCTCCCCACCACCTGGGGCTCCCTCGACGATGCCCCGGTGACCCAAGTGGCCCCGGAGGCCGGCGAACTTCCCTACTCCGAGGGCGTGTTCATCGGATACCGAGCCTGGGAGAAAGAGGGCCGCACCCCGGCCTACGCCTTCGGACACGGGCTCGGCTACACCCACTGGACCTACGAGTCCGTCGAGTCCAACGGCACGACGGCGACCGTCCGCCTCCGCAACTCCGGTGAGCGCGCGGGCCGCGAGGTCGTCCAGGTCTACCTCTCCCCCGGCGAGCCGGATGCCGAGCGGCCCGCTCGCTGGCTGGCCGGCTTCGCCGGTGTCGAGGCCGAGCCCGGCGAGAGCGCCGAGGTCACCATCGGCCTCCCGCGGCGCGCCTTCGAAACATGGGACGAGAAGACCGGCACGTGGTCTCTGGTGAACGGTTCGTACGAGATCGAGGTGGGCCGCTCGATCACGGACCGTCGTCTGACGACGACGATCAACGTCTGACCCGGAACACCCCCACATACGTGCCCCGGCCCGGGACCTGACCCCTGGGCCGGGGCACCTGCCCAGGACGGCGGGGGCCTTCCGTCGTCGCCGCGTCTGTCACCGACCGGCGGGGCCCAGGTGCTCCCGGCACAGCTCGATGAACCGGTCCACCGACGCGTGCCCCGCCCGCGGCCGCCACGCCACCACCAGCGTGGTGGTCGGGACGGGCTCGACGAACCGTCGCACGCACACCCCGGGTGGGCAGAGCTTCCGCGCCCGGTGCTCGTCCAGTACGGCGATGCCGACACGGCCCGCGACCTCACGCAGGATGTGCTCGGCGTCGGGCTGTTCCAGGACCACCCGCTGGGGTCGGTCGCCCCAGATCTGCCGTCGGATCTCGTCGTGGTATCCCGGGCCCTGCGCTCTGGGCCAGTGAACCAGCGGCAGCTCGATCACCTCGTCCGGCGAGACGCGTTCCCGGGCCGCCAGCGGGTGGTCGTCAGCCATCGCCACCACCAGCTCCTCCGCGGCGACGACCAGCGACTCCACCGGCCGGTGGCGCACCGCCGCCCGCACGAACGCCACGTCCACCTGATCCGCTTCGAGGAGTTCCAGGTTCCGGCTCGTCCACGCGGTGGACAGGGACAGCCGAACCTCCGGGTAACGCACGCGGAACCGTTCCACTAGTTCGTGCATGTTCAGATCGGCACCGGAGCGGGTGTAGGCCACCCGCAGCACTCCGGTGGGCTGCTCCGCCGCCGCCCGAACCCGTTCGACACACAACCTGGACTCGGCGAGCACCCGCTCGCCATGCTCGCGCAAAACTTCACCGGCCGCGGTGAGGGTGATCGACTTGGTACCCCGGTGGATCAGCGGTGTGCCGAGTTCCTGCTCCAGAACCTTGATCTGCTGTGAGAGACCCGGCTGCGAAATGTACAGTTCCTCGGCCGCCCGACCGAAATGGAGCACACGCGCGAGCACCAGGAAGTACTCCAGTCGCCGCAGGTCCACGCCCGGAACATTACACGGGCCCGACTGTGGTCGCAGCCGGCGGGAACGGCCGCGGAACCGGCTCTTCCGTCGACACCCCGCTTGTGCAACCAACTCACGCATCACATCCGGGGTTGTTCAGCGGACCTTCACTTGGTGGCGCGGGGGGACTCACCCCCGGTGCTGAGGCTTGCGGCACCGCCGGCGGTGTCCCGCCGCCCAGAACCCGTAAGGACCATCCTCATGTCACGCCCCCTGCGCCCGTCCGCGCTCGCCGCCGCCACCCTGCTGCCGCTCGTGCTGACCGCCTGCGGCAGCAGCGCCGCCGGTGACTCCTCCTCCGGCAAAGAGGACCCCAGCACTCTCACGATGGCGATCATTCCCTCCGAGGATGCCAACTCGACGGCCCAGCACTACAAGCCGCTCGTCAAGCTGATCGAGGACGAGACCGGCAAGAAGGTCGTGCTGCAGAAGGCGACGAACTACGCCGCCGTGATCGAGGCCCAGCGCGCACACAAGGCCCAGATCGCGGTCTACGGACCGCTGTCGTACGTGGTCGCCAAGAAGAGCGGTGTGGGTGTGGAGCCGATCGCCCGGCAGCTCCTCACCAAGGGCGGCACCCCCGGCTACTGGTCGTACGGCATCACCCGCGGCGGGAACAAGGACATCAGCGATCTGTCCGACTTCAAGGGCCATAAGGTGTGCTTCGTCGACGAGAACTCCACGTCCGGCTATCTGTACCCGCGCGCTGGGCTGAAGAAGGCCGGGCTGAAGGACGGCTCGTACTCCAAGGTGATGGCGGGCGGCCACGACGCCTCGGCGCTCTCGGTGGCCCACGGGGACTGCGACGCGGGCTTCGCGGACAACACGATGGTCGACCAGTTGTTGATCCAGAAGGGCAAGCTGAAGAAGGGCGACCTGAAGGTGGTGTGGAAGTCGCCGCTCATCCCCAGCTCCCCGGTCGGGGTCTCCACCGACCTCAGCGGCAAACTGCGCCGCCAGCTCACCGACGTCTTCACCAAGAAGGCCAATGCCGACTATCTGAAGTCCAAGGGGTACTGCGAGGGCGACGGCTGCTTCATCTACGGCTACTGGGGTTACGTCCCGGTCAAGGACTCCGACTACCAGACCGTTCGCGATGTGTGCGCCACCACCGGCGACCCGCAGTGCAAGGCCGGCTCATGACGGCCCTCGACCCCCGGGCCGAGGGGCCGGCCGGGGCGGAGCATGCCCGGCCGGTGATCCGGCTCACCGGCCTCACCAAGCGGTTCGGCGGCGGCCCCGACGCCCGGACCGCCCTCGACCAGGTCTCCTTCGACGTCACGGGCGGTGAGGTGGTCGCGCTCCTGGGCCTGTCCGGGTCCGGGAAGTCCACCCTCCTCGCCCAGCTCAACGGGTTGCGGCGGCCCACATCCGGCACCGGCACCGTGCTCGGCACCGACCTGGCCGGCGCCGGGGACGCCGGACTGCGGGAGCTGCGCCGCCGTATCGGGTTCGTCTTCCAGCAGTTCCACCTGGTGGGCCGGCTCACGGTCCTGGAGAACGTCTGCACCGGGGCGCTCGGTGCGCTGCGCGGCCCCCGGCTCGGCCTGTTCACCTACCCGCGCTCGATCCGCGAGCGCGCCCTGGACGGGCTGGCGCGGGTCGGCCTCGCCGGGCACGCCTTCCAGCGGGCCGACACCCTCTCCGGCGGCCAGCAGCAGCGCGTCGCCGTGGCCAGATCCCTGATGCAGCGTCCCGAGTTGCTGCTCGCGGACGAGCCCGTGGCCTCGCTCGACCCCGAGTCCTCCGCCCAGATCATGCGGCTGCTCAGGGACGTCGCCGACCAGGGCCGCCTCACCGTCCTGTGCAGCCTGCACCAGGTGGATGTGGCCCTCTCCTGGGCCGACCGGATCATCGGCCTGCGGCAGGGCCGAGTGGTGATGGACCTCACCACACGCGACATCGACCGCGCCGAAGTGATGCGGCTGTACACGGAAGTCGGCGCGGATCCGGCACCCCTCCCCGCGACGGTCGCGCCATCCACGGGAACGAGGTGAGGCGTGTCCGCCATTGACCAGCGCCCCCCGCTCACCCCCACCGCCGGGTCCGGCCCGGCCACCGCGCGCCGGACCCTGGCCCGTCCGAGTGTCCCGGGAGTGGCGGCCGGACTCGCCCTGCTGATCTGCCTGGCCGGTGGCGTCTGGGCCATCACCGGTCTGCGCCTGAACATCGCCACCCTCATCGACAGCGCGGGCAACGCCGTCGATTTCTCCAGTCGTATGCTGCCGCTGGACTTCCCGCCCGCGCCGGAACTGCTGGGCCTGCTCTGGCAGACCCTGGCCGTCGTCATCGCGGGCACGGCCCTCTCGGTCGTGCTGAGCGTGCCGGTGGCTCTCCTCGCCGCCCGCAACACCACGCTCAACACGCCCTGCCGGGTGATGGCGCGGGCGGTCATCGTGCTGTGCCGCGCCGTGCCCGACGTCGTCTTCGCCATCGCCGCCTTCCGGGTGTTCGGCCTGGGCGGCATGACCGGTGTCGTGGCCCTCGGTGTGCACTCCGTCGGCATGGTCGGAAAGCTCACCGCGGACGCCGTCGAGCAGATCGACGAGGGCCCGCGCACCGCGCTCAGGGCGGCGGGCGCCGGCCGGCTCCAGCAGATCACCGGTGCCGTCCTCCCCCAGGTGCTGCCCTCCCTGGTGGCCACCGCCCTGCACCGCCTCGACATCAACCTGCGCGTATCGGTGGTGCTCGGTTTCGTCGGCGTCGGCGGCATCGGCTACAGCCTCGCCACCGCCGTCAACCGGCTCGACTACCAGCGGGCCATGGCACTCGCCCTCGTGGTGCTGCTGACGTGTTTCGCGTTCGAGTCGGTCTCCGGCGCCGTCCGGCGCACCCTGCTGCCGGAGGTGACCACCCGGTCCCGCCACTCGCGGTGGCGCGGCTGGGCGACACGGAACACCGGAGTGAAGGCCGCACCGTCGGCCGTGGCCCACGCGCCCGGCCACGCCCCGGCCGGCACCGCCGTGGCGGGCGACGACGGCACCGCCGCCGTTCGCCCACGGACCAGCCCGCCGTGGAACAGGGCACGGGTGCGCCGTACGGTCTGGCTGGCCCTGGCACTGGCGCTCGTCGTGGCCTCCGCCGTGCGGTCCGGCGTCTCCTGGCAGGCCCTGACCCGCGCCACCGACTCCTTCCTGCCCGCCCTCGGCGACTTCCTGCCGCCCGGCACCGCCGGAACCGGCGGCACACTCCTGGACGACCTGTGGGTCACGTTGCAGATCTCGCTCGCCGGCACGCTGGTCGGCCTGGTGCCCGCCGTGCTGCTGGGCGTGCTGGCGGCGGGGAACGTGGTGGGGTCGCCGCGGGTGGCGCGGTTCTTCAGGACCGTGATCCTTTGTGTGCGGGGCGTTCCGGAACTCATCCTGGCCATCGTCCTCGTCGTGGTCACCGGCCTCGGCCCGGTGGCCGGGGCACTGGCACTCGGCATCGGGTCCATCGGACTGCTCGGCAAGCTGGTGGCCGATTCGCTGGAGGAAGTGGAGCCGGGACCCGTCCGGGCCCTGCTGGCCACCGGCGCCCGGCGGCACCAGGTCTTCTTCGGCGCGATCCTGCCGCGTGCCTGGCCCGCCGTGCTCGGCCATGTGCTGTATCAGCTCGATGTCAACATCCGCTCGGCCACACTGCTCGGCATCGTGGGCGCGGGCGGCATCGGCTACGACCTGCTCAACGCCGCCCGGGTCCTGGAGTTCGGCGTGGTGACCACCGTGGTCCTGATGGTCCTCGCCGTCGTGCTGCTGGTCGAGGGCCTCGCGGTGTGGGTGCGGAAGGTGTACGCCTGACGCGACGCCTGGAGGCCGGTGGAGGCACGTGCCGACCCGGACGGCCCGCTCTGTCCCGGACAGAGCGGGCCGTCGTCGTTCCCCGTCCCGCCTCCCCTCCCGGGCCGCGCCATCCACTCGACGCCGCCGGAACGCGGCCGGAAAGGCGAAACAAGTGTTCCCTTTGTTCACTTGCGCGCCGGGGGCCGATGAGGTGCGGACACTTGTACGGACAACTACGGGTTCCAGAGTCGAAGGCGTGGCCAAGAAGAGCAGGTACGCAGAGATAGCCGAGGTACTCGCGGCCGAGATCGCCGACCACCCGGCCGGCACTCGCGTCTCCAGCGAGCACGAGATCGCCGCGCGCTTCGGCGTCAGCCGTGCCGCGGCCCGAGCCGCCCTCCAGGAGCTGGAGGGCCGGCTGCTGGTGCGGCGGGTCCGCGGCGCCGGCACGTTCGTCAACCGGCCGATCGACTACCTGCTGTCGCGGCGCCAGCCCCCGTCGGGGAGCCGAACCGTCGAGGAGGCGGGCGGCGTGCATCGCCGCGTGGTGCGGGACGTACGCCGCGTCGACCTCAGCGGGGAGCACGCCGACCGGCTACGGCGCGTCGAGGGCAGTCCCGCCCATCTGCTCGTGTCGCAGACCTATCTCAACGGCCTGGTCAGCAGTTGGACCCAGGCGTGGATCCCGGTCGACCTGCTGCCCGATCTCGGCCCGGCGGTGCGCGCCGTGGAGTCGCTCGATGTGATTCTGCGGCAGATGTGCGGTGTTGTGCCGGTGCGCGCCTGGTGCCGGGTCAGCAGCGTACTGCCCCCGCCCGAGGTGGCGGCGGAACTCGATGCCGAGCGCAACCGGCCGGTCTGGTTGCTGGAGAGCATGAGCCGGGATTCCCGCACCGGAGCTCCCCTGATGTGCAGCGAGTCCTGGTCCCGCCCCGACGGCCTGCGCCTCGTGATCGAACTCGACGACCTCGACTGATCGCCCGGGGCCCGGGGCCGTCGGCCCCGCCGCGTCCCGCCACACCCCTACGGCCGCGACCGCGAGCGAAGCCTCGCACGCGCGGCGACCCCTGCAAGAACGTAAGGAGAACACGCGTGTCTTCGACACCGACTCGTGAACGGCGATGTGAACTGCTCGCAGCCGCCGCCCACGAGGAGATCGTCCCGCTCGCCGAACGGCTCCTGGCCGACGGCGCCCTTCCCGAACCGACCGTCCTGAAGTCCCCCGAGACCGGCATGGTGGTCCTCCAGGTGCGCGAGCCCGTCGAGGAGACCCGCTTCTACCTCGGTGAAGTGCTGGTCACCGAGTGTTCCGTCGAGGTCGCCGGTGTACCCGGCTGGTGCATGCGGCCCGGCGACGACCGGGTCGCCGCCCTCTCCGGAGCACTCCTGGACGCCCTCGCCGCGGCCGGCGGCCCCGCCGCCGCGGAGATCGACGCCCTGTGCGCGGCCGTGGCCGAGCGCCACGCCTCCCAGGACGCCGCGGAGTGGGCCGACGTCACCGCCACCACCGTCGTCTTCGAGGAGCTGACGTGACCGACCGAGCGGCCGGCACCGCCCCGGCCCCCGTCCACCGCGCGCCCTCCGGCGCCCCCGACGCCAAGCGCGTCCGCGCCCTGCGCCGTACGCCCCAGCAATCCCAGCGCGACTTCACCGCGCTGCTCGATGTCCTCGCCCGGCCCGGCCGCATCAGCCGGCTCACCGTCCCCGAGGCGGCACCGGCCGCCGCCGTCGCCGGTTGCGGACTGATCGACGTAGAGGTTCCGGTGCACGTTCTGACCGGCCCCGACCCGGACTCCGCGGCCTGGGCGGAGGCGGTGTACGCCGCGACCGGCGCGCCGCGCGCGGAGCTGCCCGACGCCCGCACCGTGATCGCCCTGCGCCCGCTCACCCCCGAGGACATCACCGTTCTGAACCGGGGCACCCCGCTCGACCCGGAGACCGGCGCCCGCGTCTTCGCCCAAGTGGACGCGCTCGGCGGCCAAGGCCCGCACGACACGGAACTCCACCTCACCGGGCCGGGGGTTCCGGACGGCGCCGAGCGGAGCCTCGCCGTGCGCGGGCTGACCGCGGACACGGTGGCGGCGCTCGCGGCGGCCAACGCGGCATTCCCCTGCGGCGTCGACCTCTTCCTCACCGCCGCCGACGGCGCCGTGGCCGGGCTGCCGCGCACCACCCAGGTGCGGCGCCCGGGGGAGGTCTGAGATGGGGTACTCCGGAGTACGCGGCGGCCAGGAGGCCATCGCCGCCGCCGAGCGCCTCGCCCGCCGGGACCGGTTGGGCGGAGCCAGCCGGTGGCTGGAACTGGACCAGATCACCGGGCGGCTGGGCCTGGCCGTGGACCGGGTGATGGGCGAGGCAGGACTGTGGGCCCCGGAACTCGCGGCGCGGGCGATCCGGCAGTCACGCGGCGACCTGCTGGAGGCCGCGCAACTGCTGCGGGCCCACCGCTCCACCCTGCCCCGGCTTGCCTACAGCTCGCCCGTCCCCGCCGTCGCGCTGCGCCCGGTGCGCCGGATCGCCCCGGCATACCGCAATCCGCCAGGCGGCCAGATCCTCGGCGACACCGACGACTACACACCCCGGATCCTCGACCTCACCGACGAGGACACGGCCCGTGCCACGGCGCCGCCACCGCGCAGGCCCGCCACCGCCGGAGCGCCCGTCGTCGCACCGGATCCGACCGTGCCGCCCGTCGGACTCCCGCCTGCCGGACTGCTGGCCGACCGCCGTGACCCCGCCGACCCCGACCCCTTCGACATCACCCGGGCACCCGCCCGCCCCGGCGTACCGCGCTCGGCCCGGCTGACCGCGATGGCCCGCGCCGAGACCGGCTCGCTGACCCACCTGTGGTACCTGGTCACCCAAGCGCCACGCAACGCCCAGCCGGAGATACCCCTCGAACTGCGCCGCGGTCACCTGCCGCTGCGCATCGAGCACCCCTTCACCGGCTCTCCGGTGACTGTTGCGGGCGTGCGGGTGAGCGAGGCGCGCACGGTCCGACCCGACGCCCGGCCCCATCCGGATGGCAGCCGCTTCGACATCGGCTACGGACTGTGCCTCGGCGACAACGAGGCCAAGGCACTCGCCATGGCGGGCCTGGATCTGCTGGTGCACCGCGACAAGACCACCAACCGCCTGGAGCAGCGAGTGCTGACCGCTTTGGACGGACCTGAGCTGGCCGGCTACCTCGAACACCTCAAACTCCCGCACTACGTGGACTTCCGCTCGATCGTCGACCGGCTCCGCGCCCTGCAGGCGCCCAACCCCGAGGAGGGCCTGTGATCACCCCCGCCCCGGCGCCTGCCTCCGCGGCCGCCGTCCATGCGGAAGAACCGGCGTGGCTGGAACTGGACCAGCTCACCGAGCGCCTCAACCTCGCCGTGGACCGGGCAATGGGCGAGGCCGGCCTGTGGGCTCCGAAGCTCGCGGCCCGCGCCGTGCGTCAGGCGGAGGGCGACCCGACGGAGGCCGCGCACCTGCTGCGCGCCCACCGCGCCGCACTGCCCCGCCTCGCGGTGTCCGTCCCGGTGGCCACCTCGGAACTGCGGGTGGTGCGCCGGATCAGCTCCGCCTTTCGCAACCCGCCCGGAGGCCAGATCCTCGGCCGCACCGTGGACTACGCCGGTCGCCTGCTGGATCTGCTCCCCGAGGACGAGGGCCGGGCCCACGTCACCGACGAGCCCCTGGCTCCCGCCGCTGACGGGCACCTCCACCACGACCACGACCACCAGCACGAGCACTCGGCCGACCCTGTCGCCGTCGAGCGCGTCCCGGGAAACGTCCTCGCCATCCTCCGCGAGATGGGCCTGGTCGCCCCGCTCCCCGAGCGCCCGGACGACCCCGAGCCCTACGACATCACCCGGCGCCCGGCACGGCCCGGTGCCCCGCGATCGGCGTGGCTGCAGACCATGGCGCGGGGTGACACCGGTTCGCTGGTGCACCTGTGGTGGTACGGCTGCGACTGGCGCCCCGACCACGAGATCCCCGGCGAACTGCGGCACGGCGCGCTGCCGGTGCGCATCGCCCACCCGCACACCGGCAAACCGGTGACGGTCGCCGAGGTGCGGGTCAGCGAGGTCGAGTCCTTCTACAACGTGCCCCGCGCCGCCGCCCAGCACCACCTCGGCGTCGGCTACGGCATCTGCTTCGGCCACAACGAGCGCAAGTCCATCGCCATGGCGGGCCTCGACCTGGCGCTGGCCCACTACGACGCCACCTCCGAGCTCCACCACGACGTCCTGCTCACTCTCGACGGCCTGGACTCCACCGGCTATGTGCAGCACCTGAAACTGCCGCACCACGTGGAGTACCGCTCGGTGCTGGACCGCGCCGAGGCCGCCGGCCAGGACGCCAACCCCCCGGGAGAGACCGCATGAACACCTTGTCCCCGACCCGCACCGGCACCGGCGCCTCCCGTGCCGGAGCCCTCGCCGGGCCCGATCCCCGTCCCGGCATCTTCGACGAGCTGTCCAAGCGCGAGCTGCGCCGCGCCATGCTCAGCGGGATCGCCATCCCCGGCTACCAGGTCCCCTACGGCTCCCGGGAGATGCCGGTCGCCCGCGGCTGGGGGTCCGGTGGCCTGCAGGCCACCCTCTCGCTGATCTGCGACGAGCACCATCTGAAGGTCATCGACCAGGGCGAGGACGCCGGCGTCAACGCCTCCAACCTGCGCCGCCTGATCACCGAGCACACCGGTTCCAGCGAGGAGACCGACACCCGCGCCGCCGACATCATCCAGTCCCGGCACCGTATCCCCGAACAGCCGCTCACCGACGGGCAGATCCTGGTGCTCCAGGTGCCCAACGCCGAGCCGTTGTTCCGCATCGTGCAGGAGATGGACGAGCAGCGCCGCATGCACGCCGAGGCGGACTACGCCAAGATGTGGGTCTGGCTCTATGAGGACATCGTCCACAACGGACTGATCACGGCGGCCGCCGGCTACCCCGTACTCGTCGAGGGCCGGTACGTGATGACGCCCAGCCCCATCCCGCGCTGGGACGTGCCCAAGATGAACGACTCCGACGCGATCACCATCCTGTCGGCCGGCCGCGAGAAGCGGCTGTTCGCCGTCCCCCCGCACACCCGTGTCGTCCCCCTCACCTTCGACGACCGCCCCTTCGAGGTCGAGTACACCCCCGGCACCGCCTGCCGGCTGTGCGGCTCGGACGACACCTACCTCGTCGAGGAACCCGGCGAGAACGGCGCCCCCGGCACCTGGTCCTGCTCCGACACCGACTTCTGCACCCGCCGTCGTACCGGCGACGCCCCCGCCGACGTCGCCGGGCAGCCGGTCGAACTGGCCCGCGCGGCACTGCGGTGCGCCACCCGAGAACAGGAGGAAACCTCATGAGCACGCACACCCCCGAGTCGCGCCCCTGGGCCCTGAAGGTGACCGGCCTCGGCCGTATCTACGGTGACCCGTCGCCCGCGTCCCTGACCGGTACCGGACCGGAACACGGCACCGCCGTCTCACCATCGACCGGTGCGGTCGTGGCGGCCTGGGACGTCTCCTTCGACGTGGCGCCCGGCGAAGCCCTCGGCATCATCGGCGAGTCCGGCTCCGGCAAGTCCACCGTGATGCGCTGCATCGCCGGCGACGAGACGGCCACCACCGGCGGCATCGCCCTGCGCTCCGTCGCCGACGGCGCCGTCAACCTGTGCGACCTCCTGCCGTCGGCCCGGCGCCGGCTCCGCCTGAAGGACATCGCCGCCGTCTACCAGGACCCGGCCGCCGGGCTCAACCTCGACGTGACCGCCGGCGGCAACATCGCCGACCCGCTCACCGCCGTCGGGTGGCGCTCCTACGACGGCATCCGGCAGCGCGCGGCCGAACTCCTGGAGCGGGTCGAGGTCCCGCCCAGCCGCATGGACGACCTGGTCCGCACCTTCTCCGGCGGTATGCGCCAGCGGGTGCAGATCGCCAAGGCCCTCGCCAACGACCCGCCGGTGCTGCTCCTGGACGAGCCGACCACCGGGCTCGACGCCTCCGTCGCCGCGGGCGTGCTCGACCTGCTGCGCGGCCTGTTGGAGGAGACCGGGGTGGCCGCCGTCGTCGTCTCCCACGACTTCGGCGTCATCGACATGCTCACCCGCAGGGTCCTGGTCATGAAGCACGGCCGGGTGGTCGAGTCCGGCCTCACCGACCAGCTCCTGGAAGACCCCCAGCACCCCTACAGCCAGCAACTCGTCGCGGCGGCCCGAGGATGACCACAGTGACCCCCGTACAGACCCCCGTCCGGCCCGGTATCCCCGCGCACGTCCCCGGCGTCCCCGACGACACCGTCCTGTCGGTACGCGGGCTGCGCAAGGACTTCACCCTGCACACCATCGACGGCCGGACCGTCGACGCCCTGCACGGCGTCGACCTCGACGTCCGGCCCGGCGAGCACGTCGCCCTGGCCGGCACCTCGGGCGCCGGCAAGTCCACCCTGCTGCGCTGCGTGTACCGGACCTACCTCACCGGCTCCGGCCACATCTGGTTCCGCACCGCGGGCGGTGAACTCCTCGACGTGGCCGCGCTGCCCGACGCCGACGCCGCCGAGCTGCGCGGCCAGGAGATCGGGTACGTATCCCAGTTCCTGCGCCCCCAGCCGCGCCGCTCGGTGATCTCCATCGTCGCCTCGGCCGGGGTCGCGCGCGGTATGGGCCGGGCCGCCGCCCTGGAGGCCGCCGCCGCCGCGCTGCGCCAGGTGGCCATCGCCGAACACCTGTGGGACATGCACGCCACCGTCCTGTCCGGCGGCCAGAAGCAGCGCGTCAACATCGCCGCCGGCACCATCGCGCCGCCCCGGTTGCTGCTGCTGGACGAGCCCGTCTCCGCCCTCGACCCGGCCAACCGCGCCGCGGTCCTGGATCTCATCGCCCGCCTGGAGGAGACCGGTACCGCCGTCCTGTCCGTCTTCCACGACCTCGACGCCATCGAGCGCCTCGCCACCCGCGTGGTGGTGCTCGGCGGCGGCCGGGTGCTGGCCACCGGCGCCCCCGGGGAGATCCTGCACGACCCGAACCTGCCGCTGGAGGTGGCCCGATGAGCCGCTACGCGTTCGCCCACGCCCGCGCCGTGCTTCCCGACCGGACCCTCGACGACGCCCTCGTCGTCGTCGAGGACGGCCGGATCACCGAGGTCGCCCCTGTCACCCCGGGCGCGGTTCCGGCCGGAGCCGTCGACCTCGGCGGCGCCCTGCTGTTGCCGGGCATCATCGACACCCACAGCGACGCGCTGGAGAAGGAGCAACGCCCCCGCCCCACCGTGGAGTTCGAGCCGGGCTTCGCCGTCCTGAGCTTCGAGGGACGGGTCCGGGCGGCGGGCGTCACCACGATGCACCACGCGGTCAGCTACCAGACCAACGCCGAGAAGGACCGCACCATCGAGCGTTCGCTGGCGCTCGCCGCCGCCGTACGGGAACGGGCCGCGTCCGGCGTCGGCCTGATCGACCACCGGCTGCTGCACCGCCTCGACGCCCGCGACGCCGACGCGCTGGACGCCCTCAAGGGCGCCCTCACCGGACAGCCGCACACCGACGTGCCGCCGCTGGTCTCGTACGAGGACCACACCCCCGGCCAGGGCCAGTACCGGAACCTGGAGGCGTACCGAGCGATCGTCCAGCGGCAGGAGCACCTGTCCGCCGAGGACGCCGACCGGTTCATCCGCCACCGCATCGACGAGCGTGCCGACGGCATCCCGCAGCGCGCCCGCACCCTCGCCCACCTCGGCCAGGAGGTACGCGCGGGGCGGATCCGGCTGCTCGCCCACGACGTGGAGAGCGCGGAAGAGCTCTCCGGGGTACGGGCCGCGGGCGCCGCCGTCGCCGAGTTCCCCACCACCCGCGAGGCGGCCCGCGCCGCGCAGGACGCCGGGATGCCGGTCGTCGCCGGTGCCCCCAACGTGCTGCGCGGCGGCTCGCACAGCGGCAACGTCGGCGCCGAGGCGCTGATCGCCGAGGGCCTGGTGGACAACCTGTCCAGTGACTACATGCCCACCGCCCTGCTCGCCGCCGCACTGCGCCTGGCGGAGCGCGGGGTGGTGCCGCTGCACACCGCGGTGGCACTCATCACCTCGGGCGCCGCGCGCACCGCGGGGCTTGCCGACCGCGGGGCCCTCGTCCCGGGGCTCCGCGCCGACCTGGTCGTCGTCACCGCCGAGGGCGGGCGGCCCACCGTACGGATGTCCCTGCTCGCCGAGGAGTCCCGGGACGGCGACGGCGCTCCGCTCTCCGCGGCCCGGCTGCTGAAGCCCGCCGACGCGGCGACGTCCTCGCGCTGAGGGCCGTCGCGCCCCGCTCACCGGGCCGTGGGGTCCGGTGAGCGGGGCGCGGCGCCTGCCCGGCGCGCGTGGGCCGCGGCGTCAGTAGCTGGGGGGCGTGATGCTGAGCATGAAGCGAACGGTGCTCCTGCTCTCGTTGAGAAAGCGGTGCGGGATGTTGGAGTCGAAGTGGCAGCTGTCTCCGGCCTTCAGCATGTGCGTCTGGTCGCCCACCTGGACCGTGAGCCGACCGGTGAGGACGACGACGCACTCCTCCGAGGGGTGTGATCGGGGGGTGTCGGAGGAGACGGCACCGGGCTCGAGTGATCCTTCGAGGACTTCCAGTCTTGCTCCGCCTGGTGAGGCACGGGTGTAGGTGATGGCGTGGTGGGGCGAGGAGATCCGGTACCGGTCGTCGCGGCGGATGACGGCGACCGTCTGCTGGTCCCCGTCCTGGAACAGATTGAACAAGGGGGTGTCGAGGACCTCGGCGATCCGTCGCATCGTTTCCAGGCTGGGATCGGTGACACCGCGTTCAACCTGGCTGATCAGGCCGGTGGACACCCCGGCGCGGTCGGCGAGTTCCCGGACGGTCATGCCCCGGAGGGTGCGGTATTCACGGATCCTTGTCACGGCCACGGCATCATTATCCAGTACGGCCCTCGGCCGCGTGCCTCGGGCGGAGCGCCCGGCACACGCGGCCGAGGCCGGAACCCCCCGGGTTACCCGGCGAGGCTGGCTTCCTTGGTTCCTTGCGGGTCCGTGGGCGTCCCTTCTTCGATCCCGACGTCGATCGCGGTGTCCGAGGGAGGCGCGGTGGCCAGGGTGACCACGACCGTCACCACGAGGTTGATGACGAGGGCGGGCAGGCCGACGACCATGCCGGCGGGCACGGCCTGGAGCACGACGGAGCCCAGGGCGGGGACGCCGACGATCAGCCCGCCGCAGATGGCACCGGCGGCCAGTCCCTGTGCGGTGACCCGTCGCCACATCATGGACAGGAACAACGCGGGTGCCAACTGGCCGACAGCGCTGTATACGCTGGTCATGATGGTGAGCAGCTGGTCGTTGCTGGTGGCGGCCAGGAGCACCGACAGGCCGGTGAACACGACCACACCGAACCGGGTCAGCGGCAGCGACGACGACCACCGTGGCGATACCGCGCCGATCACGTTGCTGCTCAGCAGGCTGCTGGCCGCGAGCATGAGCACCGCGGTGGGCACGAGTGCCACGAGGATGCCCACGCCTCCGAGGACGCCGATGACCCAGTCCGGATACTTCTCCTGCACGAACAGCAGCAGGGACTGATTGGCCTGGTCGGCGCCCAGGTGCGGCAGCGCGAGCAGCGCGGCGAACGCGATGACGACGATCAGGACGTAGAACAGCGAGTACAACGGCTGGATCACCTGGTTGCGGCGGATCGTCGTCACGTCCTTGGCGCTGTAGGACACCTGGAACACATGGGGCAGGGCGAAGGCGCCCAGCGGAGTGAGCAGCAGGAAGCTCATCCACCACCAGGTGTTCGTCGCGGCGTCTCCGAGGATTCCCGGGAGAGTGGCCGCCGCGGGGTGGGCGTCCTTGACACCGTCGAAGATGCCCGGCAGACCGTGGACGCCGGCCGCCTTCGCCGCGCCGACGGCGATCACGATCAGGACCACGACCAGGAGAATGTCCTTGACGATCGCCGTGTAAGCGGCACTGCGCATGCCTCCGACCAGGACGAACGCGGCCACCAGGACACCGCCGGCCACAATGTAGGCAACCGTCGGCACCCCGGTACCGAACAGGCTGCCCAGGATGAGGCCCAGTCCGGTCAGCTGCAGTTGGCCGTAGAGCAGCAGGACCACGATGCCGAACACGGCGATCAGGCCACCGAACCACGGCGCCTCGAATCGCGCGGTGAAGTAGTCCGCCATGGTCACCAGCCCACGCCGCTTACCCGCGCGCCAGATCTTGGGGACCATCCAGTAGCCGACCGTGGCATTGAGGACCACGGTGCCGAGGACGAAGAAGCCGGGCGCGCCGTTGCTGAAGACTCCCTGAGACGCGCCGAGCAGCGCGGACGTGGTGAACGTTTCCCCGACGAGCAGGAACCAGAACAGCAGGGTGCCGAAGCGCCGCCCGCCCACGGACCACTCCTGCATGTTCATCGTCCGGCCGCGGGCGGCTGCCACGGCTCCCCACACGATGGAACCGACCGCGATCACGAAGGCAAGGAAGAGTGCCATGTCCCGCCCCTAAACCCGGTCCGCATCGCCGCGGGAGCGGTCGACGAGGTAGACGCCCGCGAGGGCGGCCGATCCGATCAGGACACCGAGTGTCATCCACACCAGCAGGAACGGGATCGAGCCAAGGACGTAGTCGACGCGGTTGACCAGGGGAATCACGCCGATGCACCACACGGGCGGGACCGCCAGCAGGAGCCAGTGCCAGCGGCGCCGGGGGGTGGACCCGGCCACGGGGGTTAGTGGTCTAGACATGCTACTCCGATCAGCACATGGCCTTGACTCGGCTTGACCGAACGCCGCCTACGTGTTCAGCCGAGATGAATTTGCATCAATGTGAGTGACGCACGCCCCACCGTCAACCCTTCGGACGCGGATATCTTTCCGGTATTGCGCAGCCACGCTGACGCGTGTTCACTGTGGCTGAATCTGTAAAGACGTTGCTCACGGAGGCGACTCATGGATCCCGACCGGTTCCGGGCACAGTTCCCCAGCATGGTCGACACCACGCACCTGGCCTCGTGCAGTCAGGGCGCCATCTCCGCCGGTGTCACCACGGCGCTGGCCGAAATGACCTACGCGCTGCGTGATCAGGGCGCGCCGTGGGGTGACTGGATGGTGGAGGTGGAGCGACTGCGCACCGCGGTGGCAGGCTTCCTCAACGCGTCCACCAGCGAGGTCGCCCTCGTGCCTTCCGCATCGCACGGCGCCTTCCAGGTGGCCAACGCGGTGGACTTCGCAGGAGGCGGTGTGATCGTCTCGATGGCCGCGGAGTTCCCGAGCGTCGGTCAGGTGCTGCACGCCCAGCGTCCGGGGCCGGGCGAGGTTCGGTGGGTCGGCCAGGAGGCGATGCACACGCTGGGTGTGGTGGAGGCCTACCGCGCCCAAATCGATGACAGCACCCGGCTGGTGTCGGTCCCGCTGGCCTTGTACACGAACGGATCCCTCCAGCCGGTCAACGAGATCGCCAAACACGCGCGTGCGGTGGGGGCGCGCGTGTTGGTCGATGCCTACCAGGCGGCCGGCGTGGTCCCGATCGACGTGGCCGAGATCGACTGCGACTACCTCGTCTTCGGCACGCTGAAGTACATGCTGGGCCTTGCCGGGATCGCCGCGCTCTTCGCCCGGTCCGGTGTCACGGACCAGCATCCGCCACGGATGACCGGCTGGTTCGGACGTCCCAACCCGTTCGACTTCGATCCGACCGGCCTCGATTTCCCCGAGGAGGCCCGCCGCTTCGAATCCGGTACGCTCGCCATCCCCTCGGTGTACGCGGCGCGGGCCGGAATCGAAACGCTCAACCAGGTCGACCCGACCACCCGGTGGGAACATGTCGAGAACCTGGTCGCCGAAGCCGGTGCCCGGCTGACCGAGGCGGGCGAGACGCTGAGCCGGCCGGCCCCCGGTGCCCGGCCCGGACCGCAGGTCGCGGTGGCCGATACCGACCCGGACACCTTGGCGGCCTTCCTGGCCACCCGCCGGATCGTCACCGCACCGCGCGGATCGAACCTGCGCGTCGCCTTCCACTACTACAACACCAGTGACGACATCGACCGCCTGTGCGCGGCGATCAAGGACTACCGGAGGCAGTCGTGACCACCCGTACCACCCTCACTGCTGCCAGACTTCTGACCGAGTCCTCCGCACCGCTGATCCACGACGCGGTGGTGTGCGTCGAAGGCGACACCATCGCCTACGCCGGTCCCCGCGGCTCCGCGCCGGCCTGGGCGAGCACCGCCGAGACGGTCACCGACCTCGGGGACACCACCTTGATGCCCGGACTCATCGACTGCCATGTGCACCTGTGCCAGGATCCGACCTCGAGCGGTCTGCTCGTGGGGATGTCCTCGGACCAGGACGCCTTGCGCCGGACGATGGTGGCCAACGCACAGCGGCTGCTCGACGCCGGCGTCACCACCGCCCGCGACCTCGGGGCACCCGGCACCCTGGGAACCGAGATACGCGATCGGCTCACCACACTCCCCCACGCCACCCCCCGGATGCTGGTCGCGAACGCGCCGATCACCGTGACAGGCGGCCATGCCTGGTCCATGGGCGGCGTCGCCGACGGCGTCGACCAGATACGGGCACGGGTGCGCGAGCACGCCGAACAAGGGGTGGACCTGATCAAGGTCATGACCACGGGCGGGTTCATGACACCCGGCAGCCACCCGTCCCAGACCCGTTACTCCCTCGACGAACTCACCGCCCTCGTCACCGAGGCTCATGCCCACGGCCTGCCCGTGACCACGCACGTACTCGGCGTCGAAGGCATCGAGCGGGCCGTCCTCGCCGGTGTCGACTGCATCGAACACTGCGGCTGGGTCACGCAGGCCGGCACCCGATTCGATCCCCGCATCGCCGCCATGATCGTCGAACGGGACGTCGTCGTCAGCCCCGCGATGAACACCGCCTGCACCGCCGAACACTACATGTGTCCTTGGGACGAGCGGGACTCCGTCATCGGCAATCTCCGCAAGCTCATCACCCTGGACGCCATCGTGGTCGCCGGAACCGACGCCGGCATCCCGCTCGTCCACTTCGAACGCTACGCCGACTGCCTGGAGGTCTACCTCGACGCCGGGATGAACCACCGCCAGGTGATCGCCAGCGCGACCGACGTCGCCGCCGAAGCCTGCGGCCTGAAAGACGTCACCGGCCGACTGGCACCCGGTCTGAGCGCCGACCTGATCGCCGTCGACGGCGACCCCACCCAGGACATCGCCGGCCTCCACAAGCCCGGCTTCGTCATGGCCGCCGGCCGCCCCCACCCGATACGTGACACGACCCTCGATACCGGTGACGCCGAGGCGCGCGACCGAATCCGGCGCAGGCTCGAAGCCGGGGCGGGCCGTCACACCGCGGGAGAGTAGGAACCCGCGCGCCCGCCTTCGGGGACAACCGCGCCACCGGCCTCACGGCACCGAAGTCACCGGGGCCGGCGATCATCCCTCTTCCCGTACCCGGTGATCTCGGTCCGCGGGGGATTCCGCCCGGACGGCGATCACGACGTTGCCGTCCCGGCGGAGGGTGTTGTAGATGGGGCAGCTAGCGGTGAAGAGTTCGGCCAGGGGCTCGGCTTCCTCCTGGGTGACTCCACTCCGTTCAGGCGCAGGTCGAGGCGGATGCAGGCGTACCGGGTGGGGTCCTGCGGGTCCCGTTCGTAAGCGACGTGGGCCTGCGCGCCGGTCAGGCCGGATGCGCGCTCCTGGGCGTGGACGGGATGTTGCTCAGGGAGCAGGAGGCCAAGGACGACAGCAGCAGCTCTCCGGCCTGGACGGCCTCGGCCGGTCCGGTACGAGCGTCGGCCGTGCCACCGCTCCACACCCGACCGCACCCCACCTCGACTGGACATCGCGGTACATGCTGGAACTCCCGTGGACGTGGCCACTTCACAGGACGACGGACGCGTGGGCAGCCACTACACCCGTATCCGGCAGAGCATCGTCAGCGGGCAGGCAGGACCCGGAACCGTCCTGATCCTCACGACCCTCAGCACGCAGTACAACGTCTCGCGCACCCCCGTGCGGGAAGCTATCAGGCTCGTACAGGACGGTCTGGTCGAGCGGGCGACCCGCGGCTACGTCGTCCGCACGCGCACGCCGGAGGAGGTCCTGGAGATCTGCGAGGCGCGTATCGCCCTGGAGTCGTCGGCCACGAAGGACCCCGCCGAACTGATGGACCGTCTGGACGCCCAACTGAAGGTGTACGACGCGCACACCACCCCGGCCACCGACCTCCCCGACAACCTCAGCCTAATCCTCGAGGAACACGCCGGAATCCTGGACGCGGTGCGGCGCCGTGACGTGGGCGCGGCCCGCGACCGCGTGATCGCCCACCAGAGCCGCACTCGGGACCTGCGCATCGGCGCCTTGCCCGGTCGGGGAGGGCGGCACCCCAGGCCCTTGCCGCTTCTCTCTCCCCCTCCACACAAGGGCCGCCTTCCTTATGGGGCTCGCACCCATGCCCTCCCCCGTCCCCCTTGCCTAACGTCTGCACCTGGCCGAGCAGTCCACGGTACGGAGCAGAGCTGATGGAGACCATCGACGGCCGCCAGTTCGCCAACCGCCACGACCTCATGGAGTACACCGGCTACACCCGGGACCCGCTGTCCAGGATGTGGCGCGATCGCGAGGAGAACGGCCACCCGACCCCGCGCATGATCAACGGCGTCATGCACTGGGACCTGAGGGTATGGGGCGCGTGGTTCGCCGAGCACAACCGGCAGCGGCGCGACGACGCGGCTCGCCGCCGGGCGGCCGGACCGCCCGCGAAGTGAACCGTATCCGGGCGACGTTGCGCACGAACCACGCCTGGAGTACCAAAGGATGAACTATCTAGCTAATCCATGAGCAGCGGGATTGAAATTCCAGATCATGCTAGTCTCCTGCCCACACCCAGTCGAACTGGCAAACCTCTCCCGAGGCCAACCCCGGCAAGCGCGACCCCGACCGCGCGAAGGACCAGCCCAAAGGCATGAACGACGAACTCTCCTCGCCCCTGAACGAGGGTCGCTTCCGATTCCAGGGCGTCCCGGGCTCGAAGTCCGTCACCGCCCGCGCGCTGTTCCTGGCGTCCGCGGCACAAGGCACCACGGTGCTGCACAGGCCCCTGGTCTCGGATGACTCGATGGGGTTCGCGGAGGGCCTCGCCGCGCTCGGCTACCGGTTGGAGCGCGAGCCGGACCGGTGGACGGTCGAGGGCCGCGTGCGGGGACCGGCGGCCGAGGAGGCATCGGTCTTCTGCCGCGACGGCGCCACCACCGCGCGGTTCCTTCCGGTGCTGGCCGCCGCCGGCCACGGCGTCTTCCACTTCGACGCGTCCGCCCAGATGCGCCGCCGCCCTCTCGGCCCGCTCACCCGGGCACTGCGCGACCTCGGCGTCACCCTCGTCCACCGGGAGCGGGAGGGCCATCACCCGTTGACCGTCCATGCCGATGGGATCAGGGGAGGGCACGTCACTCTGGACGCCGGACTGTCCTCCCAGTTCCTCACCGCACTGCTGCTGGCCGGTCCGCTCACCGAGCAAGGGCTCACCATCACCGTGAGCGACCTGGTCTCCGTGCCGTACGTGGACATCACCGTGGCGATGATGGAGCGCTTCGGGGTGCGTGTGCACCGCGACGGGGACACCTTCACGGTGCCCGCTCAGCCCTATATGGCCACCGATTACACGATCGAGCCGGACGCCTCCACCGCGAGCTACTTCCTGGCGGCGGCCGCGCTCACCGGGCGCCGCGTCACCATCCCCGGGCTCGGCTCGGGCAGCCTGCAGGGCGACCTGCGCTTTGCCCAGGTGCTCTTCCGGATGGGAGCACACGTCACGCTGGCCGAGGACCACGTGACCGTCGCCGGTACTGACGGCGGACGACTGGCCGGCATCACCGTGAACATGCGCGACATCTCCGACACCATGCCCACGCTGGCCGCCATCGCGCCGTTCGCCGACGGCCCGGTCCGTATCGAGGACGTCTACAACACCCGGATCAAGGAATGCGACCGGCTCGAAGCCTGCGCCGAGAATCTGCGCGCCCTCGGGGTCCCGGTCCTGGTCGGGCGGAACTGGATCGAGATCCACCCCGCGCGGCCCCGCCCGGCACACATCGCCTGCCACGGCGACCACCGCATCGCCATGGCCTTCAGCATCACCGGCCTGCGCACCCCTGGCATCACCCTGGACGATCCCGGATGCGTGAAAAAGACCTTTCCCGGCTTCCACCACACACTGAACAGCCTTCGCAGCATCTGGCTGTCGTGACATTCGGCGTCAATCGGGCACAACTTTGCATTTCCGCGTTCACCATTTTCCACACAGATCGAAAGGAGTCGACTCCGCACGTCTCGATAAGCAACGGTTATCGCGAGAGCGATTCCATCTATTGGACCTCTGGAGAATGCGCGTGATCCACTCCATGAACAATCGCAGAACAGCGTTGATGGAGGAGATCCCAGATGGGAAGTACGGTCGCGCGAGGGCTGGCGGCGGCATTGCGGCGCCACGGTGTCAGCGACGTGTTCGGACAAAGTCTGCCGTCGCTGTTCTTCCTGGCCGCGCCTGAAGAATCGATCCGGCAGATCGTATACCGTACCGAAAACGCGGGCGGCGCGATGGCCGACGGATACGCACGGGTGTCGGGCAGGATCGGCGTCGTGGCCGCTCAGAATGGCCCCGCCGCGACCCTGCTCGTGCCGCCACTGGCCGAAGCCTTCAAGGCGTCGGTGCCCGTGATCGCGATCGTCCAGGAAGTCCCGCAGGCGGCCCGGAACCGCAACGCCTTCCAGGAGCTGGACCATGAGAAACTCTTCGACGCGTGTACCAAGGCGATCCGCCGGATCGACGACCCCGCCAGGGTCGATGACTACGTCGACGCGGCGGTCACCGAAGCGACGTCAGGCCGCCCCGGACCAGTCGTGCTGTTGGTCCCCAAAGACGTTCTGGCCGAGCCCGTCCCAGTAGCGACGTCACGCCGCGCCGGCTACGGCCACTTCCCGCTGGACCGGTATCTCCCTGGCCCCGAGCCGATCAAACACGTCGCTGATCTGCTCGCCATGGCCAAACGGCCGCTCGTGGTCGCCGGGGGCGGCGTCCACGTCTCCGGGGCCGTGCCCGAGCTGGCCGAGCTGCAGCACCTCGGGGCGCTGCCGGTGGCGACGACCCCCATGGGCAAGGGATCGGTGGACGAGACCGACCCGCTGTCCGTCGGTGTGATCGGCTACGCCATGGGGAGCTACTCGGCCACTCACGACGCCCGTCCCCTGGTGGAGGACGCGGACCTGATCGTGTTCGTGGGTACGCGAACCAACGAGAACGCCACGGACGCCTGGCGTCTCTTCCCGCCCACGGCGACATACGTCCACATCGACATGGACCCGGTCGAGGTGGGCCGCAACTACGAAGCCTTCCGCCTGATCGGCGACGCCAAGCTCACCCTGCGCGCGATCGTCGACGAGTTGAAGTCCACCCCGCTCGACACCCGCACGGCGGCCCGCGACCAGGTGATCGGTCGGATCGCGCAGGCCCGGGCCAAGCACGAAGAGCGTATCGAGCCCCGGGCGACGGCGGACGGCTCACCGATCCGGCCCGAGAGGATCATGCGGGAGCTCGACGCTCTGCTGACGCCGGAGACGATCGTCGTCGCCGACGCGAGCTACAGCTCCATCTGGATGTCCAACTACCTGCGCGCCCGGCGCGGCGGTCAACGGTTCCTGTCTCCTCGCGGCCTGGCCGGGCTGGGCTGGGGAGTCCCCATGGCGATCGGTGCCAAGGCAGCGAGCCCGGACAGCCCCGTGGTCGCTGTGGTCGGTGACGGCGGGTTCGCGCACTGCTGGTCCGAGCTGGAGACGGCCGTCCGGATGAACCTGCCTATCACGGTCATCGTGCTCAACAACGCGATCCTCGGCTACCAGAAGCACTCAGAGCTGCACCAGTTCGCCGAACACACCAGCGCCATCGACATCACCCCGATCGATCACGCGGCCATCGCCACCGCGTGCGGGGCGCGAGGTGTCCGTGTCGACTCCGCGGACGATCTTGCCGGTGCGCTCCGTGACGGGCTGTGCTCCCCCGCCGTCACCGTGATCGACGTGCTGACCGCCGCGGACGCCTTCCCGCCGATCTCCGCCTGGGACGACGACGCCACGCTGCGCGAGGTGACCGCCGGAGCCGCCCTGTGAACGCGGAGTCCTTCACCGGCTCGGAAAGGTACCTGCACCGTGCCCACCAGGTCATCCCGCGCGGGGTGAACTCCTCGCGGCGGGCCGTGCTGCGCCCCACCCCGCTGGCCTTCACCAGCGCGCGGGGCAGCCGGATCACCGACATCGACGGCAACGAGTACGTGGACTACGTCGCCGGGTACGGTCCGATGCTGCTCGGGCACCAGCCGCCTGAGGTGGTCGAGGCCGTGCGTACGCAGCTCGCCGCCGGAGTGCTGTACGGCGGTCAGCACGAGGCGGAGGCCGAGCTGGCCGAGCGCATCGTCCGGATGGTGCCCAGCGCGGAGATGGTCCTGCTCAACGTGACCGGGAGCGAGGCCGTGCAGGCGGCGTTGCGGATCGCCCGCGTCGCTACCGGACGGCGCAAGACGGTCAAGTTCGAGGGCCACTACCACGGGTGGATCGACCCCATGACCGCCAACGGGCCGGGCAGCCCCGTGGGAACCGGCCCGGCACCGCGTCCGGTGATCGCCGCGGACCACAACGTGGTCGGCCCCGAGATCCTGGTGTGCCCCTGGAACGACCCGGAGGCCCTGGCCGGTCTGCTGGCGCGTCATGGTGCGGACGTCGCCGCGGTCATCATGGAGCCCGTAGCGGTCAACGGCGGCAACCTGTGGGCCGACGACGGGTATCTGGCCACCGCCCGCCGCCTGTGCGAGCAGCACGGCTGTCTGCTCGTCTTCGACGAGGTCGTGACCGGCTTCCGCCTGGGGCCCGGCGGGGCCCAGCAGCGCACCGGTGTGACCCCGGACCTCACCGTGCTCGCCAAGGCTCTCGGGTCCGGCTTCCCGATCAGCGCGGTGGCCGGACGCGCCGAGGTGATGCGCGTGGCCGAGCACGCCATCGGGCACGCCGGAACGTACAACGGCAACGCGTTGTCGGTCGTCGCGGCCAACGCGACCCTCGATGTCCTCGAGACTGATCAGGAATCCCTCTACCCCCGTCTGGACCGTCTGACCGGGAAGCTCGCGGACGGCATCGAGCAGCTCGCCGCCCGGCACGGGGCACCGCTCCAGGCCCTGCGTGCCGGCGCGCTGGTCCGTCTGCACTGGGACGCCCCCGAACCGCTGCGCACGTACGCGGAAGCGCTCGCCGGTCGCACCGCACCGCTGCGCGACTTCTCCGAACACATGGTCCGCAATGGTGTCCACGCCCGCGAGACCGGGCTGTGGTACGTCTCCGCGGCCCACACCGACGACGACGTGGACAGGACCTTGGCCGCCGTCGACCGGGCGCTGGCCGCGGTTTCCGGCCTGCCGGCCGCCTGACCGCGTCCCGGGCCGCTGCCGCCACGCCAGATCCCGCAGCGGCGGGCCCCATACCGCCGTCGCCCATCCGAGAGGCACTCATGCGATTCTCTGTCTCCGCCGACACCGGCGGCACCTTCATCGACGTCGTCGTCCGCGACGAGGACGACAACCACTACGTCGGCAAGGCACTTACCACCCACCAGCGCGTCTTCGACGGCATGCGCGAAGCCCTCGAGGCCATCGCCGACGGCCTCGGGACGACCGCACGGGCCCTGCTGGCCCACACCGACCTGTTCATCTACGGGACCACGCGGGCGACCAACGCGATCGTGACCCGTGGGGTGGCCAAGACCGCCCTGCTCACCACCGAGGGCTTCCCCGACATCCTCGTGCTGAAGGAGGGCGGCAAGCGGGACGTCTTCGACTACACCACCGAGTACCCCGACCCCTACATCCCGCGGCGCAGGACGTTCGAGGTGCCCGAGCGGGTCAGCTCCGAGGCGCGGATCACCAAACTGCTGGACGAGCAGGCCGTGCGGGACATCCTGCACCACCTCCGCCAGGAGAACTACGAGGCAGTGGCCGTGTCCCTGCTGTGGTCGATCGTCGAGCCCGCGCATGAGCTGCGCATCGCCGAGCTCGTCGAAGAGATCCTGCCGGGCGTCCCGTACACGCTCTCGCACCAGATCGCGCCGATCGTCCGCGAGTACCGGCGGGCCTCGGCGACCGCCATCGACGCCTCGCTCAAGCCCCTGATGCAGAACCACTTCCACGAACTCGAGTCGGACCTGCGGGCCTTCGGCTACACCGGTCAGCTACTGGTCTCCTCGAGCATCGGCGGCGTGATGACCGTCGAGGAGATGATCGCCGCGCCGATCAACGCCGCCAAGTCCGGGCCCGCGATGGCCCCGGTGGCGGCCGTCAACTTCTCCAACGCCGAAGGCTTCGGCGGCGACACCATCGTGTGCGACACCGGTGGCACCACGTTCGACGTCGGTCTGTCGCACGACTCCGGGCTGGTCTACACCCGCGAGACCTGGCTCGGTGGCGAGTGGGAAGGAGACCTGCTCGGCATCTCGTCGGTCGACATCCGCTCGATCGGCTCCGGAGGCGGGTCGATCGCCTGGGTCGACGACGGTGGACTGCTGCGCGTCGGCCCCCAGTCGGCCGGGTCCGAACCCGGTCCCGCCTGCTACGGGCGCGGCGGCACCGAGGCCACTCTCTCGGACGCCGCGTGCGTCCTGGGCTTCTTCGACCCGGACTACTTCCTGGGCGGGCGCATGGACCTGGACACCGCCGCGGCCCGCGAGGCCGTGGCCCGGGTGGCCGAGAGGCTGGGCAGGAGCGTCGAGGAGACGGCCTGGGGGATCCTGACCCTGGCGACCGACCACATGGTCAAGGCGGTCTATGACATGACCATCTCCCAGGGCCTGGATCCCAAGGAGAGCACGGTCGTCGCCGGCGGCGGGGCCGCCGGCATCAACATCATGCGGATCGCCGCCGAGCTGGGCAGCAGCCGGGTGATCCTGCCCAAGACCGCGGGGGCCCTATCGGCGGCGGGCATGCACTTCGCCGACATCGTCAAGGAGGAGTCGGCGCCGCTGATCACGCGCTACTCCACCTTCGACGCGGACGACGTCAACACGACGCTGACGCGTCTGCGCGACAGGCTTGCCTCCTTCGCAGGCCGGGTCGGCATTGCCGAGGACGACTATGTGATCGAGTACTTCACCGAAGCGCGCTACGAGGCCCAGGTATGGGACATCGTCACCCCGGTGCCCGTGAGCGAGTTCCGCGGCGGCGAAGACATCGCTCAGCTCCGCAAGGCGTTCAACGACGAGCATGAACGCCTCTTCGCCTTCTGTGACGACACCGCGGACCTGGAGTTCATCAGCTGGAAGGCACGGCTGACCGCCGACCTGCGCACCAGCCACCCGCAGGTCCGGGCCGTGGCCCGGACCTGCGGGGCCCCTTCGAAGACACGGGCCTGCTATTTCGGCCCTTCCGGACTGACCGACGCTCCCGTGTACCTGCCCCAGGATCTGCGGCCGGGCCAGTACGTGCCCGGCCCCGCGATCATCCAGGAGCCGACCACCACATTGGTCGTCTATCCGGGCATGGCCACCGAGGTCAGCGGGTCCGGCAACTACATCCTGCATGTGACGACTCCGGAGGGAGACGAGTGATGGTGGCCGACGACAGCACACTTGCCTTGGACAACCACGAGTTCGACCCGATCCTGACCGCCATCCTGGCCAACCGCCTGGACGGCATCGTGCGCGAGATGACCACCACCCTGCTGCGTTCGGCGCGCTCGGCGGTGATCAACAGCGGGCGCGACTTCTCGTGTGCCATCGCCACGGCCGACAACCAGTTGCTGGCCGCCGCGGAAGGTCTGCCGGTGCACATCTTCGGCGTACAGCTCCAGGCGGAAGACATCCTCGCCGCCCACCCGGACCTGGCCGAGGGTGACGCCTACCTGGACAACAACCCCTACGGCGGAAACTCTCACGCCGCGGACCACTCCGTGCTCGTGCCCGTGTTCATCGACGGTGAGCACATGTTCACCGCCGTGGCCAAGGCACATCAGGCCGATACTGGCAACTCCCTGCCCACCACCTACTTCGCCGGCGCGAAGGACGTGTACGAGGAAGGGGCACTGATCTTCCCCGCTGTCCGAGTGCAGCGGAACTACACCACCATCGACGACGTCATGCGCATGTGCATGGCCCGCATCCGCGTCCCGCAGCAGTGGCACGGCGACTTCCTCGCTTCGCTCGGGGCCGCGCGGATCGCCGAGCGGCGCCTCGAAGAGCTGTGCGCCAAGTATGGAAAGGACCAAGTCAAGCGGTTCATCCGCGGCTGGTTCGACTACTCCGAAGACCTGATGCGCAAGACCATCGCGCAGCTGCCCCAGGCACGTCTGCACAACACCGGCAAACACGACCCGTTCCAGCCCTACCTGCCCGACGGGCTGGAGTTCCAGGTCGACATCGACATCCACCCGCAGGACGGGCGGATCCTGGTCGACCTGACCGACAACGCCCCGAACGTCGACTGCGGGCTCAACCTCACCGAGGCGACCACGCTGGCCGCCGTGTACAGCGGCATCTTCCACGGTCTGTGCGGGCAGGTGCCCAAGAACTCCGGCGCGTTCCGGCGCGTCGATGTCCGTCTCAAGAAGGGCGCCGCCGTCGGAATCCCGGAATTCCCCCATAGCTGCTCAGTGGCCACGACCAACGTCGCGGACCGGCTGACCAACTGCGTCGGTGCGGCCTTCGCCCAGCTCGGTGAGCCCTATGGGATCGCTGAGGGCCCAGTCGGCATGGGGGTTCCGCACGCGGTGGTCTCCGGATATGACTCACGCACCGGCGAGCGGTTCGTCAACCAGCTACTGATGGGCGCGGCAGGCGGGCCCGGCAGCGCCGCCGCCGACGGCTGGCTGACTTGGAACGTGCCCAGTACGGCAGGCCTCACCTACCGGGACTCCATCGAGATCGACGAGCTCAAAATGCCGATCCAGTACCGGCACATCCGGATGATGGCCGACTCCGGGGGCGCGGGCCGTCACCGCGGTGGGTGCACCGTCGATATGGCCTTCGAGTCCAAGGAAGACGGCGTCTCGGTCATCTACCCCTGTGACGGACAGATTGTCCCGCCCAGGGGCGTGCTCGGCGGGCAGGACGGCGCCCTGGCCGCCGGCTGGATGATCGACACCGACGGCAGCGAGACCCTCCTGCCCAACAACGCGGTCGTCACACTCAACACCGGCCAGGCCGTCCGGGGTGTGGAGTGCTCCGGTGGTGGCTACGGCGACCCGCTGGACCGCGGCCCCGAGCGCGTGCTGAAGGACGTGCTCGGGCGGTGGGAGAGCATCGGCCACGCCCGCGAAGTGTACGGCGTCGTGATCACCGGCAGCGGGGGCGACCTGTCCATCGACTGGAGCGCGACCGCCACGGCCAGGGCCGCCCTGCGCGACCGCTCTCCGGTGGAGTCGTGACCCCTGTGCCGGACCCGCCCCCGACCCCCCATCTGCCCCGGCTTCGTCTTGAGCCCCACGACCTGGTTTCCGGCCCCCTGGACGTCCGGAAACGAGGCCGCGAGTAAGCACTGGCGCAGACATCGAACGCGATCAATCCACGCTTCACCTGGAAGGCGCCACTTCGGGCCCACGACGCAGTCGCCGCTTCGGCGACGAGAAGGACGAGCAATGACCGCAGCCCCATCAACCCCGCCAGGCCGCCCCACCAACCGGCGTACGATCTTCGGAGCCACCGTCGGGACGCTGACAGAATATTATGACTTCGCCATCTACGGTCTGATGGCACCGACTATCGCAAGCCAGTTCTTCCCCAAGGCCGATTCCAGGGCCGCGCTGCTGAGCACCTTCGTGATCTTCGCCCTGGGGTTCCTGTTCCGCCCGCTGGGCGGATTCGTCTTCGGCTACCTCGGCGACAAGTTCGGCCGCACAAGAGCGCTGACCTCGGCGATTCTCCTGATGGCCGCGACCACGACCGCGATCGGCCTGCTTCCCACCTATGCGGGCGTGGGGCTGCTGTCCCCGGTGCTGCTGCTGGTCTGCCGGTGTCTGCAGAGCGTTTCCAACGGCGGCGAGTTCGCCGGGGCGACCTCCTACTTGGCCGAGTCGGCCCCGCGCGACAAGCGGGCGACATTCGTCAGCGCAGTCACGGTGTCCTCCGCTATCCCGGCCGTCCTGGGCGCCATCGTCATCCTGACGATCTCCGTCCTGCTGGACGATGCCGCCTTCACCGCATGGGGCTGGCGCATCCCATTCCTGCTGGGCGCGCCGCTGGGGCTGATCGGCCTGTACGTGCGGTTGCGTCTGGCCGAGCCTGAAGTCTTCATAGAGATGAAGGCGGCGGGAGTTGCTCCCCGCAACCCGCTGCTGACCGGCATCCGCACCCAGTGGCGCAAGATGCTCCTCGTGTTCTGCGCCGCCGCGGTCACCGCATCGTCTTTCTACATCCTGAACTCGTACATGGTCACCTATACGGAGACGGAGCTGGGTGCCAGCCGGAACGCCTCGCTCTTCATGAACAGCACGGCCATCGTGATCTTCTGCGTCGTGGTGCTCCTCGGCGGTCGCGCGGCCGACCGATTCGGCCGCCGACCGGTCATCATCACGGGGCTGGTCGCCCTGGTCGTCCTCGGGGTGCCGGCTTTCTTGCTGATGCAGACCGGGCACCTCGCCGGCGTGCTGCTCGGGCAGATCATCTTCGGCCTGTGCATCGCACCTGTTTCGGGTGTCGTGCCAGCCCTTTCGGCCGAGCTGTTCCCTACCTCGGTCCGGTACAGCTGTAATTCGATGAGCTACAACCTCGCCTACACGGTCTTCGCCGGTACCGCCCCCTTCGTCGCCGCGTGGCTGGTCTCCCTGACCGGCCTGCTGGTCTCTCCGGCCATCTACGCATCCTCGATCGCACTCATCTCCGGTGTGATCGTCTTCTGTTTCCTCAAGGAAACCGGTGGCACCGCCCTCGAGCAGGGTGTCGATACCGGCGAGCGCCAGGGCGGCGTGCGCCCAGGAGACCACAGCGACGCGGCGGTTGCCCGCGCCTCATGAAGACCTCGGCGGAGGCCACGCCGAGAGGGAAGCCGGACCGGGCCCGTCGGAGGGCCGTCCGACGTTCTCGTCCAGCATGCGGCCGAGGGGCCCTCGATGGCTGTGGCGGCGCCGCGGAGCCGTCGGGCCGCATCATCGATCCGGTTGATCATCCGTGACGCGGGGCCGGATACGTTGATCACGCCGACCAGCCCACCCGCTGGTGTCCGCAGGGAGCCCCGGCCTAACGCCGTGTGCTACATGGTCAGTTGGTCGTTGGCCGAGTATGGGGAGTGGGCTGTGGGGATGGATCCTGCCGGTGGGACTGTGGGAGATCGCCAGGCCGTTGCTACCGTCGGCGCGAGTGCGGCCGCAGGGCGGCGGGGTGGCCAACATCGATGACGAGGCGGTGTTCGCGGGCATCGTCTACGTGCTGGTCAGCGGCTGTACGCCTGGCGGGCGCCGCCTGTCGGACTCTGTTGGTCGATGTGATGGTTCACCCGAAATGACCTTCGAGTGCGGTGGACACTGCTCGTTGTCGGGTCTGTTTCCTGGGCGCGAGGGGGAGATCATGTCGATGCGTCCGTTGCCTGCGCCTGCGGTGCCTGAGTCCACGGCGAGGGTCGCCCGTGCTGCGTTCCCGCGCGGGTGTCTGGCCATGCGGATCAGGGACGAGTTCGGGGCGGTGTTTGAAAGCGAGCGGTTCGTGGCGGCGTTCGCATATCGAGGTGGTCCGTCCATGTCTCCGGGGATGCTGGCGCTGGTGAGCGTGTTGCATTACGCCGAGGCTGACCGACCGGCAGGCCGCTGATGCCGTGCGTGGCCGGATCGACTGGAAGGTGGCTTTGATTTCCCGGTGCTCAGGGAGTTCCGTGACCGGCTGATCGCCCACGGCCTGGAGCAGCAGATCCTGGACGCCATCCTCGCGCAGTGCAGCAAGCGGGGCCTGCTGCGGGCCGGCGGTCGGGCCCGCACCGACTCCACCCATGTCATCGCCTGCATCCGTGACCTGAACCGGCTGGAGTTCGTCACCGAGACCATGCGCTGCCCGGTTCGTCCTCGACGAGTTGGGAAGGCGCGGGTGGAATCTCGACAAGGCCGGCATGTTCGGCCACTCCTTTGGCGGCTTCACCGCCTCACTCTCCACCTGCCCCAACGCTGGCGCTTGGAGCACGACTTCGCCAACCTGTGGACGGCAACCGGTCAGCGCATAGTCGCCTGAGCCAGCCGCTCGGCCTGACCGCCCACGACCCGAAAGACCCTGGAGACCCCGCCCGGACGGCCACCCGACGACTCGCGCTGCCTCGGACTGGAGAAGTCTCCGGAAACCGGCCGAAAAGGATCACCGGAGTTCACGCGTCCTCGGCGCGGGGAGACCTGCTCGCGCTCGTGATCCCTGGCCATGGTGGTCAGCCTTCCAGGTCCTGCGGCGGCAGCGCGGCGATCAGCGAGTGGTCGCGCTCGATGAGCCCGAGCTTGGCAGCGCCGCCGGGAGAGCCGAGTTCGTCGAAGAACTCCACGTTCGCCTGGCAGTAGCCCTTCCACTCCTGCGGGACGTCGTCCTCGTAGAAGATGGCCTCGACCGGGCAGACGGGCTCGCAGGCCCCGCAGTCGACGCACTCGTCCGGGTGGATGTACAAAGAGCGCTGCCCCTCGTAGACGCAGTCGACCGGGCATTCCTCGATGCACGCCTTGTCCTTCACATCGACGCGGGGCTGAGCAATCACGTAGGTCACGATGCTCTCCTCACGCCACCAGGGAAGGCCAAGTGGTCGGGCTGTACGTCCAAGGAAAGAACGCGTGGTCGTGGGGCGTGGGCGCGGCCACGACACGGCTCACGAAGTGCACTGTCCACCCGGGCCCGCCCAACTCCCGCGGACACCGACCGGTCAGTGGTCGACTGCCCACAGCCAATCCGGCAGGGATCGGCCCTCCCCCAGGTCGACGCCGCGGAGGCCGCCCATCCGGCCGTTTCCCGGCCCGAGCTCAATGTCGGACGCACCGCTGTCGCCTCGCTCAGTCGCGCCTTGTGGCCTGTGTCCTGGACCATGCGGTGGCATCAGCGCCGTACCGGACCAAGAGGCGTGCGAACTGAACCCGCTCCTCCGGAGACCAGGCAGCGGTGATCTCCAGGAACGCTTTTCGCTGCTCAGCGGCAAAGCGGTTGCGCTCAGCCTCACCGTGCTCGGTGAGTTCGAGCACGGTACGGCGTCCATCGAACTGGGACGCCGCCCGGCGCAGCAACCCGTCGTCTATGCAGGCGGCGACGGTCCGGCTGGCCACCGGCTGGGCGACGCCCATCTCGGCAGCGAGGCCACCGACGGTCATCTCGCCCGGCGCATCGGCGATCACATTGAGTACGAGGTTGCGGGAGAGGTCCTTGCTCGAAGCGGGTGCGCGTCGTCGCAGACGTGACAGCGCCGGGCCGATCTGGTCCAACGCCAGGTCGTCGGGAGGCTGTTCAGAGAACGACGCGCTGCTCATGTGCCTGAGTCTAGGTCCACAGTCGCACATTTGCATACCATCCAGCAAGTGCATAGCATCAGGTATGTAAATATTGACGAGCAAGAAAACGAGGCGGACTGCTCATGGCACTCACCGCGATCACCAACGCCCGGGTCTTCGACGGGGAGAAGACGGTCGGCGTGCAGACCGTGGTCATCGACGGCAGGAGGATCGCCCGCGTCGGTGGCGATGCCCCCCGAGGCAGCGAGATCGTCGACGGCAGCGGCGCCACACTGCTGCCGGGGCTCATCGACGCCCATGTTCACTCCGCCCCGGGTTCCCTGGCGCTCGCCCTGCGGTTCGGGGTGACGACCGAACTGGAGATGCAGGGGATGAACACCCGGGAGAACCGGGGGCTCATCAGCGACGACGACACCGTGGCCGACGTGCGCTCCGCAGGCTTCGGCATCACACCGCCCGGTGGTCACCCGAGTGAGCTGATGCCCGAGGGATTCCGGCCGAAGTGGGACCTCCCCCCGGTGATGCCCCTGATGCCGTTCTCCACCACGCCGGAGGAAGCGGCCGCCTTCGTCCCCCAACTTCTCGGCCGGGGATCCGACTTCATCAAGTTCATGATCGACGACGGCAGCGTGGAGGGACACCCTGGGCTGCCGTCGCTCGACCAGGCCACCGTGAACGCCGGTGTGGCGGAAGCCAAGAAGTACGGGGCCCTCACTGTGGCCCACGCGCTGACCCTGGAGGCCACCAGGATGGCCGCCGAAGCCGGCATCGACGGCGTCACCCACGTGTTCATGGACCAGCCGCATACCGCCGAGATCATCAGCCTCATCAAGGACGCGGGCATGTTCGTCATTCCCTGCATCAGCCTCAATGCCTCGATGATGGGGATCACCGGCAGTGGACTCGCCGACGATCCCCGGGTCGCCGCACGCCTGGACAGCACGTGGGACCGGACCCTGCGCTCCAGCTACAACCGCTACCCGCAGGGCAAGCTCGACGACGTGTACGACACCGTGCGCGCTCTGGACGCCGCCGGTGTCGACGTGCTGGCCGGCACCGACGTCTCCATGCCCGAGACGTTCTTCGGGGGCCTGGCGCACGGAGCGAGCCTGCACCACGAACTGCAATACCTCGTGGCAGCCGGCCTGACGCCCGCACGGGCCTTGCGCGCGGCCACAACGACCACAGCCCGCCGCTTCCATCTCAGCGACCGGGGCCGCATCGCCGAGGGACTCCGCGCCGACCTTCTGCTGGTCGACGGCGACCCGACCAGCAACATCAGCGACACTCTCAACACCCGCGCCATCTGGCGCCGCGGCACCCGCCTGGCGGAATGACCACAGTCCATCATCATGCGGTATCCCGACGGGGGCGACCTGACGCCAGGAGGTGTTCGTGGCGGCCCCGGCACAACGGGGCGGGGGTGCCGTCGCCCTCGGTCGCCCGATCTCGTACAGGGTCATGGTGGTCCCGCAGCGCCCTCCCGGCCAACAGCGGCCGCAGAGCGCGACCGCTTCGGTCGCGTACGGGTCACGGTAGGCGGCGTGGTCACTGACATCGAACGGGACCGTCTTCGCCACAGCCTCGGGGACCGTGTCCTTGCGGCTGCGCGTCGAGATGGTCGACGGCGCGCTCTGCGTGGCCGCGCTGGGTGTAGGGGCCGATCCGCGGTAAGAGCTGCCCGAAGAACTCGGCCTTCAGGCACCGGGCAACGTGCACGGCGTGGTTGGCCGGCGGCATCCCGACGTCGTCGGGGAGGTGCAGGCCCGCTGCGGCCTGGTTGAGTGCGCGGTAGCGGCCACGACGGGGTCCGTCGCGCAGTCCTGGACGTGGCCGCGGGGCAGGACCAGGAGGTGCCCGTCGGCGCAGCCACCGCTGCGGGGCACGATCGCGAGCGCGTCGACCCACTCGTGGACGATCGTCACCGGGAGGCACCGTGATGGATGATCGCGCAGAAAGGGCAGTCGGACCGTGGGGGTTCGCGAATGGGGGGGAGCCGGCGGCCGGTTGATGTGGTGGTGGGTGACCTGGACGCGGGCGCCGGTCTCCTGCGTGCAGCGGCCGATGGTGTCGGCGATGCCGGGTGCGCTTCTTCTGGATTGACGGATTCCTGATGCCGTTTCGGCCCGCATGGGTGATCATCGGCTCACCTGAAGTTCGATCACGGAGGCGTACATTCATGAGACCGACGCGTGCCGCTCTGCTCGTCGTGGCCACCGCCCTGACACCAGCCCTCCTCTTCACCGCCCCGGCGTTTGCCAGCGGTTCGGCGGCCCCGACCACCACCACTACCGTGGCGACCACGTCCGGCACACCGGTGGACGAGATGTCGGAGGACGAACTGCGTGCCGCGATCGCCGTCATCCTGGCCGACGAGGGCAGCGGTCAGGGGGTCATCCGAGAGGCCGATGAGGCCCTCAACGGGACCATGGATGACATGCGGACCTTCTTGAAGACCGGCTATCGGCTGGCCCAGGCCGAGGACGACCGGGTCGCCATCGCCGGTATCCTCCACGTGGCAACACAGAGCCAAGACAAGCGGGTCATTGAGGAGGCCAACAAGCTCCTCGACAGCGACTCTCCGGAGGAGATGCGCGCCTGGCTGGAGACTGGCTATCGGCTGGCCCAGGCCGAGGACGACGCCGTCTACATAGTTCGCATGCTCACGGACCCGAACATCAGCGATGCCCTCCGCGCCGCTGTCAACGCAGCCCTCGACGACGGCTCCCCAGAGACCCTGCGCTACTTCCGTGAGGTGGGACAGTACGAGGTGGACGGCTAGGCCAAGCGGGGGCGCTGCCACCCGGCGCGTTCTGCGGTAATCCGGTCAATGACTCGGTGGCGGCCGTACCAGCAGTTCACCAGGAGCCGGACCGGGCGGCCGTGCGCAGCGGCGCGTAACGCGGTGAGTTCGCGGACGGCGTCGTTGATGATGCGGGCCGCGCCCGGCGTCGCCAGAACGTAGTCGCGCACGCCTGCGTCCCTTTCCGGTCCGGCGGGCGCCGAAGGCGCCGATGTACAGGTCAGGGTCGTCACGGGGTCTCCAAGTTCACCAGGCCGTAGGCGGATCGTGCACGAAACCGCACCGTCCACGAAGGCGACCCCGTTCCTCGCGCCCGCCCTCATGCGCACCCTCATCGAGCGCACCTACACGACCCCGCCCCCATCGCCCGCACCCCCGGGCGCCGCCGACGCGCTCAGCACCCGCGAACAGGAGACCCTCGGCCGCCTCGGGCGCGGCCTGGGCAACCGGGCCATCGCCGCCGAACTCCACGTCGCCGAGACCACGGTCCGCGCCTACGTCTCCCGGCTGCTGACCAAACCCGGCCTGGAGAACCGCGCCCAGGCCACCCTGTACGCCCACCGGGCGGGACACCGCGCTCCCTGACGGATGCCAGAGCTGTTTGGCCAGGAAGTCGCGGCTGATGCCCGTGGGCGCGCAGCGCACTTCGCCCAGGCGGCGCCAACCGTTCCACTCGTAGAAGCCAAGGGCCTGGAAGCTGACGGTGTACAGGACGGCGGTCGTCCTCGGCCCGGCGCAGAATCCGGCTGCCGAGCCCGGCGCCGCCGGGCTCACAGGCCAGGACGGCGAGGGGACGTCGGTCGTCCATGCCCGTGGCGTCGAGGTTGAAGCGGTCCAGCGTGTCCGAGATCGCCGCCACGTCAGCGGGTCCTGGGGGTCGATGAGGACGAGTTCCACCGCCCCCGACGATCAGCGACGGCGGTCGCGGTGGCACGGCTGCTCGCGGACGGCACCCGGGCCGACATGTCCCTGACCCTCCTCGACCGCCGGCCCGGAACGGCACGGGAGCTGGGCCGAGGAACGGCACGGCCGCCACCGGTATCTGCCGCCGGCCGACCCAATGTGGTGATCCTGACCGCCCTCCGTCGATCGCTCGGCCACCTCGCGGGAATCCTCGGTCTGGCCGCGCCGGACGCGATGCTGGAGTCATGGCCTGATCACCTGGGAACCGGATCCGCGGCTCACCCCGGCCGGCGCGGCCTTGACCGAGCACCGACCCCACTGGGCAGGCCCGCCGAAGCCGCGCGCTGCCCCCGGGCTCTGGACGCGCCAAAGAGGCGAACCCTCATGAAGAGTGACCATCTCGGTCGGAGTGAGCGACGCCACCGGCGGCCGTTCCGGTGGGGTGCTCTTCCCATTTCCCGGCGATAGCCCCCGTCAGGGGGTTGGCGTTGCGGGCTCGCGTCCCTAACGTACGAGTAGAACATGAGTCTGGCTCACATTTAAGGATCGACGCGATGATCATGGTTCAACCTCCGCGCCGCAGGCTCAGATCCCTCACGGTGGTCTTACTGCTCCTGTCCGCGATGGCTCTGGCACTCGGCCCGACGCCCAGTTCCGCGGCGGAGTCCAACTGGTGGGATCCGACCGCGCGGCCCACACCCGAGGCTCAGATCAACGTCACGGGCGAGCCCTTCAAGGGCACTGACGCCCAGGGGCACGTACGGGGCTTCGTCGACGCCCACGACCACATCATGTCCAACGAGGGCTTCGGCGGCCGGCTGATCTGCGGCAAGCCGTTCTCGGAGCAGGGCGTCACCGACGCGCTCAAGGACTGCCCCGAGCACTACCCCGACGGCTCGCTCGCCATCTTCGACATGATCACCAAGGGCGGCGACGGCAAGCACGACCCCAACGGGTGGCCCACCTTCAAGGACTGGCCCGCCCACGACTCGCTGACCCACCAGCAGAACTACTACGCCTGGATCGAGCGGGCATGGCGCGGCGGCCAGCGGGTACTGGTCAACGACCTGGTCACCAACGGCGTGATCTGCTCGGTCTACTTCTTCAAGGACCGCGGCTGTGACGAGATGACCGCCATTCGTCTCGAGGCGAAGAAGACATACGACATGCAGGCCTTCATCGACAAGATGTACGGCGGCCCGGGCAAGGGCTGGTTCCGGATCGTCACCGACAGCGCGCAGGCCCGAAAGGTCATCGAGCAGGGCAAGCTGGCCGTCGTCCTGGGCGTCGAGACCTCGGAGCCGTTCGGCTGCAAGCAGATCCTGGACAAGGCGCAGTGCAGCGAGGAGGACATCGACCGCGGCCTGGACGAGCTGTACAAGCTGGGCGTGCGCAGCATGTTCCTGTGCCACAAGTTCGACAACGCCCTGTGCGGGGTGCGCTTCGACTCCGGCACCCTCGGTACGGCCATCAACGTCGGCCAGTTCCTGTCGACCGGCACCTTCTGGAAGACGGAGACCTGCCGCGGCCCACAGCACGACAACCCCATCGGCAACGCGGTAGCACCGGAGGCGGAGAAGCGGCTCCCGAAGGGGGTGTCCGTCCCCACGTACACCTCGGGCGCGCAGTGCAACACCCGCGGGCTGACCGACCTGGGAGCGTACGCGGTGCGCGGCATGATGAAACGCAAGATGATGCTGGAAGTCGACCACATGAGCGTCAAGGCCGCGGATCAAGCCTTCGACATCCTCGAGTCCGAGTCGTACCCGGGCGTCATCTCCTCGCATAGCTGGATGGACCTGGGCTGGACCGAACGGCTCTACAAGCTCGGCGGGTTCGCCGCTCAGTACATGAGCGGCTCCGAGGCGTTCAGCGCGGAGGCCAAACGCACGGACGCGCTGCGCGAGAAGTACAAGGTCGGCTACGGCTACGGCACCGACATGAACGGTGTCGGCGGCTGGCCGGGCCCGCGGGGCGGGGACACCCCGAACCCGGTGAAGTACCCCTTCCGCAGCACGGACGGCGGCTCGGTGACCGACAAGCAGACCACCGGCGAGCGCACGTGGGACTTCAACACCGACGGCGCCGCGCACTACGGCATGGTCCCGGACTGGATCGAGGACATCCGGATCGTCGGCGGCCAGGGAGTCGTGGATGCCCTCTTCGCGGGCGCCGAGTCCTACCTCCGCACCTGGGGGAACACCGAGAAGCACAAGTCCGGGGAGAACCTGGCCTCGGGCGCGGCCGCCTCGGCATCCTCGTCGGAGTGGTGGAACCCGGCCGTCAGCTTCGCACCCGGCAAGGCCGTGGACGGCGACATCGGCACCCGCTGGGCCAGCGAGTGGAACAACGACCAATGGCTACGGGGCGACCTCGGATCCGCGAAGCCGGTCAAGCGCGTCACCCTCGACTGGCAGGCGGCGTACGCGAAGTCGTACCGCGTCGAGCTGTCGGCAGACGGTACGAACTGGAAGACGGTGTGGTCCACGGCCGCCGGTGACGGCGGCCTGGACACGGCGCGTATCGCCGAAACTCAGGCGCGCTACGTACGAATCAAGGGGCTGGAGCGCGGCACCCAGTGGGGCTACTCACTGCGCGAGGTCGGCGTCTACGCCAACTGAGGCACCGGTGAGGCGGTGCCCGGGGCCGGGGCCGGCCGGATCAGCTCTCCTGATCCGGCCGACCCCGGCTGACTTTCCGGCGCGTTCGCCGACCGAGCCACGCGGAGCGCATGGAACCACACGCCGCGAATTTCGATAGCCCCTGTCAGGGGCTTGGCGTTGCGGGCTCGCTTGCCTAACGCGAGCGCTGGGCCGTCCTCACCGCGGGCGTGCCGGTGGACGTCCTGCGGTTCGACTCCGCCGCCTGGACGCTACCCGCCCGCGACGACTACCGGGTCAGCCATGTGATGAGGGAATGGGGCCGAGAGTTCCTGCTCCAGCACGACCGGGTGCCCGTCGGGGAGACCGTGTTCACCAGCCGCCTCGGCATCACAGGACAGCGCTCCGGACCCTGGCTGATGCTCGACGCGCAGGACGCCGCCGAGGAGCACGGCGAGGTCTGGAACGCGGCCCCGGCCTGGAGCGGCAGCCGCCGGATCACCCTGCGCCGCGCCCCCTACGGCCGTGCCTCCTGGACGGGCGGGTTCGGACACGAGGGGCTGGTCTGGAAGCTGGGCGCCGGCGAGCGTCTGGAGACCCCTGTCTTCACCAGGCTGTATGCCCCCCAACGGCTTCGGCGGCACCAGCCGCCGCTGGCATGCCTACGTCGAACGTCAGGTGCTTCCTGCCCGTCCTGCCGAACGCCCTTTGATCTTCAACTCGTGGGAGGCGACCGAGTTCGACATCAGCGAGAAGCAGCAGACCGAGCTGGCCGCGGGTCTCGGCGTCGAGGTCTTCGTCGTGGACGACGCCTGGTTCGGCGCCCGCACCAGCGACGTGGCCGGGCTCGGCGACTGGTGACCCAACCCCGACCGGTTCCCGAACGGTCTGGACCCGCTCGGCCCCGATGCCCGCTACCGGGATGAGGCCACCGGCGCCGTCCACGAGGACGCCGTCCTGCTCAGCCACGGTCTCCCGCCGCTGCTGTCCTTCGACTGGACGAGCGAGCTCGTCCACCTCAAGCGAGTGCCTCGATGAGCCTCGCCCCTCAACGGCCCGAGGCCCTCGCCGAGCCTGTCCGCAAGGTCGGCCCTGGCTGGGTCGCCCTGTACCTCCTGGCCAACGTCGGGATGTTCATCCCGATGCGGGCGCCGACCACGTTCCTGATGCCCGAGCAGATCGCCCAGATCGACCCGGCGGGAAAAGTCGGCAGTTACGCCTGGGTCAGCATGATGGGCGCGATCTCGGGAATCGTCCTCGCGCCGCTGGCCGGCGCCCTCAGCGACCGCACTACCAGCCGGTTCGGCCGCCGCCGGCCGTGGCTGATCGTGGGCTCGCTGGTACGCACGGCTGCACTGGTCTGCATCGGCATCCAGACGACGGTCGCCGGGGTCGCGATCGGCTCTCTCGTGCTGTTCGCCGCCTTCATGATCATCGGTGCCGGACTCTTCCACGTGGTGCCCGACCGGGTCCCGGTCGGGCAGCGCGGTGTGGTGCTGGGCTGGGCTGGGCTGGGCTGGGCTGGGCTGGGCCATGGTCCCGCAGGCCGGCGGCATGATCGCGGGCGGGCTACTGCTCGGGCTGGTCGCGGGCTTCTCACCGAGGTGCTCCCTGCCTCGGCGGACCGCGGCAAGGACATGGCCCTGGCCAACCTGATGACTTCCCTGCCGTACGTCCTGGTTCCCCCGATTGCCTCGGTCGTGCTCGGCAGCCCGGGGGGCTACCCGGACGGCGGCATCCTCCGGTAGATCCAGGGCATCACTCGACGTGACCTGCAACAGCGCCGAGCGGCCTCAGCCATTCGCGCCTCCGGCCGCGAAGCACGCCTTGACCACAACTAGTCGCCGGTCACCGGAGTCGATCGTTCAGATAGCTGTTGAGGACTCGTTTGCACTCAGCGATCAGATGGGAGTCGCCCTGCGGATCGGCACGGAAGGCGAGTTTCAGCACACTGTCCGCGCACTCCAGGGCCACCCGCACGGCGATCTCAAGTTCGGCGTCGTCCTGGCCACCGGTCAGGGAGGCGGTCAGCCAGCGCAGCCGTCCGGCGACCGCGGTGTTGTTGTCCAGGGTCGGCTCCAGGATGTGGTCCTGTCCCGCCGCGCCGAAGTCGACCACGCCGAACCCGGTGATCGTCCGGCGCATGGTGACGAACTCATCGACTGTGACGTCCACGATGCCCGAGATACCTTCGGGCTCCTCGCGCTCCAGCCGGTCGGCGACCCGCTCCAGGAAGGACTCCAGATTGCGGGCGGCAAGCGCACCGATCAACCCCTCCCTGTCGGAGAAGAACTGGTAAAGGGTGCCGATGGGCACCTCGGCTCTGCGGGCCACCTCCTTGGTGGTCAGCGCGGCATAGCCGGCCTCGTCCAGGAGTTCGGCGCAGGCGTCCAGCAGCCGTTCGAAGCGTTCTGCGCTGCGCTTTTGGACTGGCAGTCGGCGCAGCGTCCCTGCGGGGCGATCTTGATTCACGCTTCCATCATCCCATCGAACAGGCTAATATGAGCCATGCTCATGTTTCAGGAGGTTAGACGTGACACTGGACCACCTCCCCGCGGACTTCATCTGGGGCGCCTCGACGGCGTCCTATCAGATCGAGGGCGCCACCAAGGAGGACGGCCGCGGACCGTCGGTATGGGACACCTTCACCGCCCGGCCCGGCACAGTCCGCGACGGGCACACCGGTGACGTGGCCTGCGACCACTACCACCGGTACGAGGAGGACATCGCGCTGATGGCCGAGGCGGGTCTCACCGGCTACCGCTTCTCCATCGCCTGGCCGCGGATCCAGCCGACCGGCACAGGCGAGGCCAACCTTCGGGGCCTGGACTTCTATGACCGGCTGGTCGACGGCTTGCTCGCACGCGGCATCGAACCTGTCCCGACACTGTTCCACTGGGACCTCCCACAGGGCCTCGAGGACGCCGACGGCTGGCTGAACCGCAACACCGCGCACCGCTTCGCCGAGTACGCCGCCATCATGGCCGACAGGCTGGGCGACCGTGTCCAGAAGTGGATCACACTCAACGAGCCGTTCATCCACATGGTCTGGGGCTACGGTCTTGGCACCCACGCACCGGGCCGCACCCTGTTCCTGGACTGCCTGCCGGTCGCCCACCACCAGTTGCTCGGCCATGGCCTGGCGCTGAGAGAGCTGCGGGCGCGCGGCCTCCAGGTGATGATCGCCAACAACTGCACCCCGGTCTGGCCCGCCTCGGACGCCCCCGCCGACCGCGCCGCCGCGCGAGCCTATGACAACCTGCACAACCGCCTGTTCAACGACCCGATCCTCACGGGCGCCTACCCCGACCTGTCGGATTTCGGCGCGGACACGACCCTCGGCGGCTCCGTCCGTGACGGCGATCTCGAACTGATCTCGGCCCCCCTGAGCGCGCTCGGCATCAACTACTACAACCCGACCCGGATCCAGGCGCCGGCGTCCGAGGGGCTGCCGTTCGAAGAGGCCCCCATCGAGGGCTACCGCCGCACCGCCTTCGACTGGCCCGTCGTCCCCGACGGCCTACGGGAACTGCTCGTCGGCCTCAAGGAGCGATACCCGGCACTCCCGCCGGTCTACATCACGGAGAACGGCTGCTCGGTCGAGGACGTCGTCAACGCGGACGGCACCGTCCTCGACCTCGACCGCATCGACTACCTGGACACCCATCTCCAGGCCGTCGACGCCTCCGTGGCCCAGGGCGTGGACGTACGCGGCTACTTCACCTGGACGCTGATGGACAACTTCGAATGGGCCGAGGGCTTCCACCAGCGCTTCGGTCTCGTCCACGTCGACCACGACACCCAGGTCCGCACCCCGAAGGCGTCCTTCGCGTGGTACCGCGACCTCATCCGCGCTCAGCTCGGTTGAGCCGCCCACCGCGCTCGCGCGGATCCCGCACACGCTCCGCCGGCCCGCCGGCTGGTCCCGTGAACTGTCCGCCCGCGAGGTCGTCACGGCGTAACTGGAGCGCATGCGTCGGCCCGATCCGATAATCAACGCGATGGTCACCTTCACCGCCGACCAGGCACTCAAGGTCGAAGCAAGAACCGGTCCAGCCGGTGCTCGGCCGTAGGCCCAGCCTGCCCAGCTCGGTTCGGGATTGGGCCGAGGTGTACCCGCTTCCGCGGTCGCTGTGAACAATGCAGCCAGATTGCAGGCCGTCGCATCCGTGGGCCATCCGCAGCGCCTCGACGACGAGGTCGACATGGTGGTGGTCGGTCATCGCATAACCGACCACCTCTCCGGTGGCCAGGCCCAGCCAGCGGGCCAGATACAACCACCCTTCGGCGGTGGGCAGATAGGTGATGTCCCCGACCAGGCGGGTGCCTGGCCGGTCGGCGGTGAAATCGCGGCCGATCAGATCGGGGGCCGGCCGCGCCTGCCGGTCCGCGCCCGCTCGCCGCTGCTCGGCTCCCTGGTGATTCGCAGCATCGCCGGCCTGTCCGAACAGACTCGCCGCGGCCTGCTCGGCGAGTTGCCGCGGCACACGACCAGCTCTCCGTGGCGATGGCGGCCGAACGGTGGTGACCGGGGCTTCAGTTCGGGCCCGGCCAGGTGCCGGCACGCGCCTGGTGCTGGACGCGCCTGGTGCTACGCGCTTTCGGCCGGCGTCATCGCGTGCCGACCCAGCGCAGGGTGGCCGCATCGAGCCGCTTCGTGGCGTCGTCGCTGGCGGGCTCGTCATCCTGGTCCGCGGCCCAGATGATGATGCCGTCCGGCCGTACGAGCAGGCTCGGCAGCTCCGTGTCGGCGGCGGAGTCGGCGACATAGGCGATCCGCTCGCTGAGATGCTGCACCGCGTCGGCGAACCGGCCGTCGTGCGTGCGGTCGACGAGGACGAAGCGACCGTCGTGGGCGAAGTCGGCGAGTCGGCGGCCGGAGGTCAGGACGACGTCGCCGACGGTGGTTCCGACGGGCGCGGTGGCGTCGTCCGCGACGTCGTAGTGCTGCATGATGCCCGAGGACACGGCGAGCATCTTGTTCGTCGCGCCCGGCACGGTGAACAGCTCGTCGCCGACGACCCTGCGTAGCTGCTTGGTGCGCTCGTCCCCGCGCATGAGGGCGACCTGGGCGCGCGTCCAGTCGAGCACCCAATCGGCGATCGGGGAGCGCTCCGTGTCGTAGGTGTCCAGCAGTCCGGCCGGTGCCCAGCCCTGGATTGTCGCGGCGAGCTTCCACCCGAGGTTCACGGCGTCCCCGAAGCCGAGGTTGAGGCCCTGTGCCCTGAACGGCGAGTGCACGTGGGCGGCATCGCCGGCGAAGAGCACCCGGCCATGGCGGTAGTGCTTCACCCGGCGGGCGTTGTCCGACCAGCGGGTCGCACGGCCGTGTATCGCGCTCAGGGTCACTTTGGTCTGGATGACGTCGCGCACCACTTCCTGCAGCTCTTCCAGGGTGACGGGAGCGTCGCGGTCCTCGGGCTGGGGGCCGAAGCGTGCGACGAGGATCCGGCCGGGGATGGGGCCGTAGGCGTAAACGCCGCGGGGCGTCCAGTTCCACCCGTGGCTCAGACCGGTCGTGTCGTCGAAGTCAGCGATGCACTGATAGCCGACCAGCTCGGGGTCGGTGCCGATGAAGTCGATGCCGAGCTGCTTGCGGATGGGGCTGCGCCCGCCGTCGGCCGCCACGACCCAGCCGGCGGTCAGCTCGCCCGCGTCCGTCTCGACGACGACGTCGGCATCGGCATCGGCATCGGCATCGGCATCGGCATCGGCGAGGAGATCGCCGCCGGTGCTGCGCACGCCCTTGACGGCGATGCCTCGGCGAACGTCGACGCCGAGTTGGGCACAGCGGTCGGCGAGCAGCAGCTCAAGGTCGTACTGGGGCACCGCGACACCGCCCGCCACCGCCGTGTGGGAGGCCAGCACCGGGTCCTCCTGGTCGACCAGGTCATTGCGGAACATGATTCCCGCGAAGTGCCCCATCACCGGGAAGCGCGGGGACGTCTGCTCGAACCTGGAGGAGCCCGGTGGGTCCGGCTCCCACAACGATCACATCGGTCCGCTGCATGGCGCACCCCTTAGACTGCGTCTGTGGGTTAACTCGGTATCTTTACCAAGTAATCTTACCGAGTAAATATAACGCGAGAGGTGGGTCATGCCGAACCGAGGAGACCGGGGTGGTGCGAAGACGCGGGCGCGGATCGCGGCCGTCGCAACGGAGCTGTTCTTGGAGCGCGGCTTTGATGACGTCACGATCGCCCAGGTCGCGGCTGCGGCCAGCGTCTCGAAGGTGACGGTGTTCTCGCACTTCGAGCGCAAGGAAGACCTCCTGCTGGATCGGCTTCCCGACGCGGTCGAGCTCCTGCGCTCCGCAATCCGTGAGCGCGCCGAGTGCGTCGGCCCCGTGGAGGCGTTCCGGACCCTCGCCCTCACCCTCGTGGACCAGCGGCACGCACTGTCCGGACTGAGTGACGGAGTCGAGCCGTTCCTCCGTACGGTTGCGGGCTCCCCCGCGCTCATCGCACGGCTCCGCACGTTCGAACACGAGGCGGAAGAGGCCCTGACGGAGGACCTGCGGAACGACGCGCGCTTCACCGGCGACCCGGCTCTCGTCGCGGCGCTGCTGATCGCCGCCTACCGCACGGTCGCCGTGACAACAGCTCAGCGCCGACTCGCCAGGTGTGACCTCGCCGAGACCATCTCCGTGCATCGTGAGCGTCTGAACCATGCCTTCGACGCCGTCGAGCACGGCGTCTTTGCCGACCATCGCGCGGCACCGAGCCCGTAGCGGGAAAGGCACGCCTACGAGCCGTCCCACGGGACACGTCGATTCCGGCGTCCCGTCAGAACTGACGGCGACGCAGCAACCTGGTCCGGAACCTCTTGGCTTTGGCGCTGCGGTGAGTCAGGGAGGCGCCGAGCAGTCGAATCATCGTGATCATGGTGTTACGGGACAATGCCACCGGGGCCCAAGGGCGTCCGGGACAACGAGGGCCGACTACACCTCGCCTGTGGCGAACAGCTCGAGGACGGCGAGCCGGCCACTTGCCTGTGTGCGTGGCCGGCTCGTGGCATCAATGCGGCGTCATCATGCCTGCTGCTGATCACTTCGCCTGGGCGAGCCAGACCGCGTCGGGACCGGCCGGGAATCGCATCTGGCCGGTCATGTCGTGCACGGCTCGCCACACCGTCTCGGCAACGTCGCTCTCCTTGGTGAACACGTCCTGGCCCGTGAAGTCATCCATGGCCTTCTTCGCGAACGCTACGTAGGGCGCCGGGACGAGCGCGTCCAGCGACCCGCCGTTCGTTGCCCTGGCTGCGAAGTTCGTCGTCACGCAGGCGCCCGGCTCGACCGTCTTCGCCTGCACACCGAACGGCGCGAGTTCCAGCGCGAGGGATGCGGTGAACCCCTCGATGGCCATCTTGCTCGCCTTGTAGACGGCCGAGAGCGGCATGTGCCCCAGTACCACGCTGGAGGTCACGTTGACCACCACGCCGGAGCCACGCTCGCGGAACTGGGGCAGCACCGCCTGCGTCGTCGCCATCACGCCGAACGTGTTGGTCTCGAAAACCTCCCGCACTCGGGCCATGGAGGTGCCCTCGAACACGCTGATCGAGGGCACCCCCGCGTTGTTGACCAGGACATCGATGGCGCCCTCGGCCTCGAACGCGGCGGTGATGCTCTCGGGCCTGGTCACGTCGAGCTCGACGACGCGGAGCCGGTCCGACTCAGGAAGGACGCCCGGACGCGGCGTCCGCATCGTTGCGATGACGTTCCACCCCTGCGAGTGGAAGTAGAGGGCGGTCTCCCGCCCGTACCCGGATGAGGTACCAGTGATCAGAACCGTCTTCATGTCGTGCCCCTTGCGATGTGGTGGGATCCATACGGGCGGACAGGCATTTCCCTGCTCCGCGGAAGAACCGGTGATCCCATTGAATCGCTTTGACCTGCGGAGATAGTAGAACTATCCTCGCTGCTCCTTGCACGATCCTCCTGTGCGGCCCACCCAGTTCAGGGCAGGACACCTGTCGGCGCACACACGGCCTGACGCAGGCGGGCGGCGTCCTGGCCAGGTGGTGCGCCGAACTGGCGGCGGTACTCCCGGCTGAACTGCGACGGGTTGTCGTAGCCGACGCGGTGGCCGACTCCGGCGACGTCTCCGGGGTGGGTGGCGAGCAGCAGCCGGGCCTCTTGGAGCCGGATCTGCTTCTGGAACTGGATGGGGCTCATCGCGGTCACCGCTTGGAAGTTGCGGTAGAAGGCGGAGACGCTCATGCCGGACACGCGTGCCACGTCCTCGACCCGGAAGGGCTGCGCGTAGTGCTCGCGGATCCAGCGCACGGCCCGGGAGACGTGGTTGAGGCTGCTGTCGGCCAGGCCGAGCTGGCGGACCGTCGCACCCTGCTCGCCGGTGATCAGACGCCACAGGATCTCGCGCTTGACCAGCGGGGCCAGTACGGCCCGGTCGCGGGGCTCGTCGAGCAGGCGCAGCAGCCGGACCACCGCGTCCAGCAGCACCGCCGGAGCGTCACTGACGGCGATCCCCGACGGCGCGCCCCCGCTGCTGCGGGGGGTGTCTCCGGGCCCGGCCTCGAGCAACAGCTCGGCAACGGCGGACGGTTCCAGGACGAGACCGAACCCCAGCGCCGGCTGCTTGGGGTCGGCCTGGGTGAACTGCCCTGTGACCGGCAGATCGACGGATGCGACCAGGTACTGCCCGGGCCCGTACTCGAACACCCTCTCACCCAGGGCAAGGCGTTTGGCGCCCTGCGCGATGACCGCCAGGAGCGTGCCGGACATCGAGGGCGCCGGCGGATCAGGGCGGTCGACCTTCGAGATGAGGACGCCGTCGACGGCGGTGGTCCAGTCGGGCCGCGCATGGCGGGCCAGCAGGGTGCGGAGTTCTTCGAGGTACATGCGTCCATTGCAGCACCATTCCGCGCCACAGTTCCCATAGTCGCGAGGATCGTGCAAGTACGGACGAGTATCGGTCTAACATTTCCGCAGGTCAACCCGGTTGAATGGAATCACCGCGCTCCATCACCGAAGAGAAGGAATCCATGATCGACAACTACGGCTTCAACGCCACCCTGACCGCCAGGCCCGGAATGGGCGACCAGCTCGTCGACCTGCTGCTGACCGGACTGAACGAGGGCAGCCCCGGCGCGAGCGAACACTGCCTCGTCTACCTCGTCTCCCGCTCCGCGTCCGACCCCGACGTCGTCCACGTCACCGAAGGCTGGACCAGCGAGGAGGACCACCACCGCATCTTCGCCGGCGAGACCGCCCAGGCCATCGTGGCGCAGATCGACCCGCTGCTCGCCAAGGACTCCGAGTACACCGACTACGTCCCGGTCCGCGGCAAAGCCGCCTTCTGATCCGCCGAACACCCCACACCCCGGCCCCTGCCGCCTCGGTGCCCGCCGAGGTCGGCCCCCCTCCTCGCCCGACCGTCCCGCCACCGCCCACGAAAGGCAACGACCATGACCACAGCACGCCCCGCCCTCGACCCCGAACTGCATGAACTCTTGGCCGACATGCCGCTGATGTCCCAGCTCAGCCCGGAAGTGCTGGCGCAGGTACGCCCCTTCTCCTCGATGCCCGTCGAACCCCTCCTCGAAGGCCGCGCGATCGACCGGCGCGAGGTCACCGTTTCGAGTCCGGACGGCACCCCGATCCCCTTGTCCGTCTTCAGCCCCGCGAACACCGATCACACCACCGCCGCACCCTGCGTCTACTGGATGCACGGCGGCGGGATGGTCATGGGCGACCGCTTCTCTCAGATCGACATCCCGCTGGAGTGGCTCGACGAGTTCGGCGCCGTCGTGGTCTCCGTCGACTACCGGCTCGCGCCCGAGGCCACCGGCATCATCCCGGTCGACGACTGCTACCAGGGACTGCTCTGGATCGCCGACCACGCCGCCGAACTGGGCATCGACCCCGCCCGGATCATCGTCGCAGGCGCCAGCGCGGGCGGCGGCCTAGCCGCCGGCGTCACCCTGCTGGCCCGCGACCTCGGCACCCCGACGATCGCCGCCCAAGTCCTGATCGGCCCCATGCTCGACCACCGCAACACCACCACCTCCAGCCTCCAGTACTCGAACGGGCCCGGCGTCTGGACCCGCGAGATGAACGGATTCGGATGGCGCTGCCTCCTCGGCGACCTCACCGACGACGAGGTACCCGCATACGTCTCACCCGCCCTGGCCGACGACCTCGCGGGCCTGCCGACCACCTACATCGACACCGGCTCCGCCGAAGTCTTCCGCGACGAGGACACCGATTACGCCACCCGCATCTGGGCGGCCGGCGGCCAGGCCGAACTCCACGTCTGGGCAGGCGGCTTCCACGGATTCGACGCCCTGTACCCGCAGGCACACATCTCGGCTACGGCCCGCCGAACCCGCACCGACTGGCTCGCCCGAGTCCTGCCCACGAACCCCGCCGCATAACGCCACCGAAAACCTGATGATGCAGTGTGCACGAGCTTGGCGCCTAACGTCGCGGGTCACTCGACCTGCTGAGATCCCGGGGAACAGGCGGCACGTGACGCGGCCGTTCTCCACGCTTCGAGATGTCGAGTAACGAAGCACGAGAGAACGGCGGCTGTGCATGAGTCTCCCCGTCGTCGGGTCCGCAGGCGAGGCATGGAGCGTCTTGTCCCGCTTTCGGGTCGAGTTTTACGACTGTCTCTACGCCCGCACGGACACGCTCTTCGAGCTCACCGACGCGGTCTTGTGCGCGGACGGGCCGGTGAAGACCCTGGTCGAGCTCTGTCCGGCGGTCGAGCACCGACGAGGGCGCGGGGCCCTGTATGCCGCTTTGGACCGGGGCCGGCTGGAGCCGACGCGGTTGCGCCGCGCGCTGACCGGCCTGCCGCTGCCGAGGGCAGCCGACGGCCGGATCGTGCCGGCAGTGGACGTCGGCAACTGGCTCCGCTCTGATGCCCCGACCAGCGAGGACCGGCTGTTTGGCCACGTCTACGGGCGCGGCGACAGCAGCTCGGACCAGTTCGTGCCCGGTTGGCCCTACTCCTTCGTCACCGCCCTGGAGACAGGCCGCACCTCCTGGACCGCGCTGCTGGACGCGGTACCCTGGGGTCGGCGGACGACGCGACCACCCTCACCGCTGCCCAACTGCGGGACTTGGTAACGAGGTTGGTGCAGGCCCGGCAGTGGCAGGCGGGAGACCCGGAGATCTGGATCGTGACGGACTCCGGCTACTACGTCGCCTATCTCTTCCACGCCTGGCGGACCTGCCGGTCGTGCTGGTCGTGCTGGTCGGCCGGCTGCGCTCGGACCGGCGACCTGGCTGACGATCTGGACGGATCTCGGACGTGCGCCCCGCACGATCGATGCCTACGCCCGCGGGCCGGCCGAGTACCTGCTGATGTGTGAAAGGGAAGCCGTCGACGCGGTCACACGCGGGCGGCACCGCGCCGCACGACACACGGTCCGAGCGAGGAACCGACCCCTGAGTAGTACATCGGTCAAGTCCCTCCCGGCCGAGCCGTCGCACAGCAGACCGGCCGGGCCGATGGGGGCGCTCGTCACCTGGGCTTCGCGGTGTCCTCGCACTATGCCGAGCTGATGTCACCGCCGACTGGGCGAACTTCCCATCCGCGGCGCCCTCCAGCCCGTCGAGGAACCTCGCCGTGACGCATGACCTCCCACCCAGGGGGTGTGAGCCCTCGCCGGCACAGTGGCTTGGGGCCAGCGGGCAAGCGGGCGGCAGGATGCTCGGTCGCCGATCGCTTACGGCTTGGTACGCGAGGGCCAGGGATCTCTGTGGGATGAGATGGGCCCTGGCGGTCCTGCGAGACTGCCAACAGGACTGAAGCCGGGCCCGGGTGCCCTGCCAAACCGATCAACGACCTCGACATCGTGGTGTCCGAGGAGGCTGCCCGCTGCCGGTGGTTCCTCGGGCGGGCGGCCCGTCCATGCCGAGCTGGTCTTCCATCCCGGCGACGATGCCTCCGACGAGCAGAGGGGCGGCCTCCTCAATACCGAGAGGCTGCCCAACGGGACCACGGTGGAGTACCGGGTCACCATCGACCGGGCCGGCGGCGGCAAGCGGATCACCAATGCCGCCACCGCCTCGTACGAGAAATGGCCCGGAGCGTCCCCGAGTCCTTGGCGGTCACGTCCAACGACGAGGTCACGCAGGTCCTGCCCGCCGCCGACCTGACCGGGGTCACCGTGGCCGACGCGACCACCGTCACCGTCGGCCAGACCGTGACCTACCGCGTCGCGGCCCGCGACCGCGGCCCGAACCAGTCGACCGGAGTCACCCTCACCGACCGCCTCCCGGACAACCTCGCCCTTTCTGCCGGCCCGAGCCACGCCCGGCTCCCGCAACCTTGCCAATCGCCGTCTGGGCCCAGCCGGCCCCCTCCTGCGCCCCCCGCTTCACCTGGCAAGAGCCTCGGGCCCGCGCTCCGTGGCCGATCGACGGCAGGCCGTGCGCCCTCGCCTCGCCTTCGGCACGGCACGCCCGGGTAAGGAGACGTCCGGAGGCGAGGTCCCCGATGCGGCCGTCAACCGTGTCGTCCGCCCAGGTGCCGGTGCAGGAATCGATCGGCGGCTCGGTACATCTCGATCTGGTTGTCCGGGTTCAGGAATCCGTGCCCTTCGTCATCCTTGACCATGTACTCGACATCGACCCCCCGCTCCCGCAGCGCGGCGACGATGTTGTCCGACTCGGCCTTCACGACGCGGGGGTCGTTGGCGCCTTGCACCACCATCAACGGTGCCTTGATGTGTTCCACCCGGGTGATCGGTGAGCGGGCCAGCATGTCGGCCTCCTGCTCGGGATCGGCGGGGTCGCCGACGTAGCGGTACCAGTTGGCGACCAGCCCGGGTTGGAGGAACGGGGGCATCGAGCGCATGACGTTCGCCAGGTTCGAGATGCCGACGTAGTCGATGGCGGCCGCGAAGCGGTCCGGGGTGAACGCGACGCCGACGAGCGCGGCGTAGCCGCCGTAGGAACCGCCGAAGATCCCGATCCGGTCGGGGTCGGCATAGCCCTGGGCGACCGCCCAGTCGACGGCGTCCAGCAAATCGTTCTGCATCGCGCCGGCGAACTCCCCGATCGCGGCCTGCATATGGGCCTTGCCGTAGCCAACGGAGCCGCGGAAGTTGACCTGGAGCACCGCATAGCCGCGGTTGGCCAGGAGCTGTGCCTCGGGGTCGAATCCCCAACCGTTCCGGAACCACGGGCCACCGTGGACCAGCAGCACCATCGGCAGCGCGAACGGCTCGATCCCCACCGGCAGCGTCAGGTACGACGGCAGGGCCAGCCCGTCCCGCGCGGTGATCGTCACCGGCTTCATGGGGGCCATCGCGTCCGGGTCGAGGTGCGGACGGGAGCGGAACAGCAGCCGGCTCTCGCCGGTGGTGTGGTCGTAGTAGTAGGTGACCTCGGGGTTGCGGTCGTCGACAAAGTTCGCGACCCACCGCTGCCCGCTGTCGTCGGACGACAACGCGTCGATGTCCCCGTCGGAGAGTGTCCGCAGATTCCGCAGTACCGCGGCGAATTCCGGGTCCACCGGGCGGATCTCTTGTCGTTCTCCGAGGTAGCACACGCCGAGTAGCGCGCCGGTACGCGGGTTACGGATCAGCGGCGACGACAGACCGGCGACGGCGCGGCGAGCTCCGTCGAGGTCCAGGGTCGGGTGGCTGTCGACCTCGGTCTCCACTCCGGTGGTCAGGTCGACCCGGACCAGGCGAGTGAGATCGGTGCCTTGCATGGAACCGATCCAGACACCGGCTCCGTCGGCGGCCATCTCGAAGGGCTGGATACCCATCGGGTAGTCGGCGCCGTTGAAGGTGGTGATCAGCTCGAGTTCGCCCGCTGTCGTGTTCCAGCGCGACAGCGCCATGTCGCCTTCCGCGGTGAGGGTGCGGGCGAACAGCTCGCCGTCGGCACCCCACATCCAGTCGTACACATGGCCCGGGTTCTCGGCGAGAACGGTGAGTTCACCGGTCGCGATGTCGATCTCCGCCAGGTCGAACTCCTCGAGCTTCCTGGCGTTGAGCTGCACGATCGCCTTGCCGGGACGTTCGATGGGCAGGTTCACATCCAGGACCTTTATCCCGGGGAAGGGCGTGAGGTCGACCACGGGGGCGTCCGGATCGTCGAGGTCGACCCGGTGGACGTGCCAATTCTCGTCGCCGCCGGTGTCCTGGGTGTAGAGCAGCCAGCGTGGGTCGTCGGTCCAGTAGTACGTGCTCACACTGCGGACGTCGTCAGCGGTCACGCAGCGTGCGTCGGTGTCGCTGTCGACGCCGCTCACCCACACGTTGAGCCGGTTCTTCCATGGCGCGAGGTAGGCGATCCGGGTTCCGTCCGGTGAAATCGTGGCCGTGGTGCGCTCGGGTGGGCCGAAGAGCGCTTCGACCGTGATCAGTTCTGGCAGTGCCATGGAACTTCCTTTCCACGCGACCGCGTACGGCCGTCCTGGTCGGGGGTTGGCTGAACGTACTGCGGGGCGGGGCGGGTGCCGAATCCGGCGGTGGGTGACGCCGCACCGAGGTGTCCGGGCTCCGCCGGTGAACCGCACCGCGCCGCGCGGGGTGTGCAAACGGCCGAGACCCGGAGCCCGGTGTCTCTCAGCGCGTACACCTGGCGCGTTCCGTACGGTGGTGGTGCCGCACGGCGCGGGTGGTGATGCCGACGATGCCGACAAGCGCTCCGGTTCGCATGGGACCAGTAGAAACGTTGTCGTTACGACAAGGTCAAGCTGGAGCGTTGCTGCCGCAATGGTGCTCTACACAGCGACAACAAGTCCGCGCCAAGCTCCACCGCGGAGCGTGGTTGCAGCACTGAGACGCCCTGGAAGCGCCACGGAAGCCGGTGTCCGGAGTTCCTGAAACCGGCCTTCCCGCTGGACGTGAAGGCCGACCGCTAGGGCCAATGCCGTTGCATTACGGGCCTGCGGGTTCGGGTCTTGTGATGAGGATGGCTTACGTGCCGGTGCGGGTCGGTTGCGGCCAGAGACGGTGTTCAGCCCGTTTGAGCTGGTAACTGGACATCTTGCGTTTCACGGCTCGGGACTGGCTGCCCAGGCGCCTGGCGGGCAGGAGTCGTTCCAAAAGGTCCTGCTCGAGCATCACCAAGGCCCTGACCAGCAGGTCAGGGGGAAAAGCTGCCCGGTGTAACGGTCACGCCGCGCCTGGCAGAGCGCAGGGTCTCGGTGCAGGAGACCCGATCGGGGTCCAGAACACGGGTGGCGGCCGTTCTCAGCATGAGCTCGCGCAGGGCGTGGTGGACCAGCAGGTGTGCCCAGATCTGCTGACGGACACCATCAGGGGTCTTGCTGCTCAGTACGACACGGGCGCCGCGCTGATGGGTCTTGACCTCGGCGGTTTCATGTTCACCACGTCGTCCACCGTCAGCACGGTGGATCAGATGATCCACGGAATCTGGAACTGAGGCACACCACCTGCCACCAGCAGCTTTATGCGGGCGGCAGGGACAGAGCGAACGCGCGCCCCCCGCGGCCCGCTTGAGCCGTGTGCCGCGACGAGCGGCATGCACGGTTCTGAGGGGGCCGGAGCCTCGCAAGGGGCTCCGGCTACCCGACCGTGGTGATCGACGCCCAGGGCGAGCGCCTGCTGTCGCGGCGTGTCCTGAACGATGAGAGCGCACTACTGGAGCTGATCGGCGATGTACTCGCACTCTCCGAGGACGCGCTGTGGGCGGTCGACATCAACCACGGCGGCGCCGCCTTGCTGATCGGCCTGCTGCTCAGCCACGACCAGCCGATGGTCCATCTCACCGGCCTCGCCGTTCACCAGGCATCAGCCGCCTACCGGGGCCAGGGGAAGACCGACGCCAAGGACGCCTTCGTCATCGCCGACCAGGCCCGCATGTGCAAGGACCTCGGTGCACTCCGGCCGGGCGACAAGATAGCCGTCGGCCTAAAGATCCTGGTCAGGCGTCGCACCGACCTCGTCAACGACCGCACCCGCCAGATCAACCGGCTTCGGGAACAACTCCTGGAAATCTGTCCGCCGCTGGAGCGCGCGCTGAGCCTGATCAACAAGGGGCCGATCCTGCTGCTGACCGGTTATCAAACTCCAGCCGCCATCCGCCGCAGCGGTGCCAAGCGCATCAAGACCTGGCTGAAGAATCGCAAGGTCAGAGGCGCTTCGTCGATCGCGCGGGCCGCCGTCGAAGCAGCTCAAGCTCAGCACACCGCGCTGCCCGGCGAGAAGTTGGCCGCCTCGATGGTGGCCCGCCTCGATGGTGGCCCGCCTCGCGAAGGGGGTGATGGCCCTCGAAGAGGAGATCGCAGAGCTCGACACCCTCATCGAGGCCCGGTTTCACGAGCACCGACATGCCGAGGTGATCCGAAGCCTGCCCGGCATGGGCGCCATGCCCGGGGCTACCTTCATCGCCGCCACCGGCGGAGACATGGAAGCCTTCGGCACCCCGGACCGGCCGGCGGCCTTCGCTGGCCTGTCACCGGTGCCACGCGACTCCGGCCGCGTTAGTGGCAACATGCGCCGACCACGCCGCTATCACCGCGGCCTTCTGAGGGCCTTCTACCTCTCCTCCATGGCCAGCCTGCGATCGTGTCCCGCTTCGCGGGCGTACTACGAACGCAAGCGCGCCAAGGGCAAAGGACACAAGCAGGCCGTGCTGTCTCTTGCCCGGCGCAGAGCCAATGTTCTGTGGGCCATGATCCGCGACGGAGCGTGCTATCAAGCGGCACCACCAGTCACAATCGCTGCTTGACTTCTTGATTGGAAAGTCGTTTGACCTCCGACCGCTTTGGTGAGGGATTCCGGCGTTGCTCGCAGGGCGTGCAACCATCGCTGGCAGACGGCAAGGGTGACGGGTTCGAACAGCTCGGGGGTCGAGACTTCGACGAGGAACTGGGTCAGCAGGTCCTGGTGTCTTTCGTCGATGTCCACTCGCTCCTCGAAGTGCACCGCTTGGGCCCAGTCGATGAGCTCGCCGGGACTGGCGAGTCCAGTGGTGACCCTCTCCAGGGCGGCTGCGGCGTGATCACGACGGAGGGTAATGATCGCTGTCGGGTCGTCGTGCCGGGCGGCTTCGATGAGCTCGGAAAGCTCACCTTTCCAGTGCACGAGGTCTTCAAGAGGTTGGTGTCCGCTCGCATCCACGGTGCCATCCTGCTTGACGGCTCCGGCATCGGACAGAGGCGGACTTCCGTCAGCTCGGAGTCCGGGTACACGTCGAGGTTTGGGGCCGGCCTTGTGGTGAGCGGGGCGGCTGTATGTCTCGCCGGTCGCAAGGATCCGGCCCACGTCATGACGGAGGGCCGGGCGGCGGTTCCTCGAGCCCGGTGGTCGGCCGGGCCCGGGCTGGGTCGGTTTCGGTGCACGGGCTGGAGAGCCGGTCTTCGTGCGGAGGTTTCTGAACCCACGCCGGACTCGGGCAGGCGTCAGTCTGTTCGGTGGGGCCGGCTTCTCCCAGGGCCGCCTCAGATCGGTGGTCAGCGGGCGGGCCGGCCGGAGCTGGGCATAGGCCGCGACCACCAGCAACGTCCACCGATCGGCTGCCTCCGAGCTGCGGAGCCGGGGCTTGGTCCAGCCGAGTGTCTGCTTGAACAGGCGAAAGGTGTGTTCCAGGCCGAAGCGCCGGAGGAAGGACTGCCAGCAGCGGTCTACGTCCGCTTCGGTGGCGCCGGTGCCCGACCACCACAACCAGACCGGCTTGTTCACCCCGCCGCTGGGCATTTTCTCCACGACCAGCCGGAGGACGGTGCCCTCGATGATGGGCAGCGGTCCATCGTGGTCGATCCACTCCGCCCGGCGGGTCAGCCGCGGGTGCAGCCGCGACAGCGTCGAGGCAGCCAGGCGGTGGCTGTGAAGCCCAGCCCTGGTACTGAACCGCCCTGGGCGCCTCAAGTGACGGGCACCTAGGACTCCTGACAAAAGTGGTGGACTTGACCTGGTCAGAGGTCGGTGTCGCGCACGAGGCCGCCGGGTATCGGGACGCAGTCAGCCCCGTAATGGCACGCGATAAACCCGGCGACGTCGGCGATCACCCCCGGGATACTGGTCGCCCATGGATGAGGTCGAAGTCGTTGTCGCCCATTCCGAGCGCGCGACCCTGCGCGTCGGCGACGTGTTCCTGAAGGTGGACGCCGATCAGGCACGCATCGACGTCGAGGTCGAGGCGATGTCCCTCGCGCCGGTCCCGACCCCGGAGGTCCTGTGGCGCAAGCCGCCCGTACTCGCGATCGCCGCACTCCCGGGGACGACGCTTGGGCGCCTCGGCGGGCCGTCGACCGGGGCGTCGGCGGCGTGGGCCGCGGCGGGCGCCGCCATCCGGAAGCTGCACGCCGCGCCGCTGCCGCCCCGGCCCGGCCGGGCCGGCCGGAGCATCGTCGCGCTGGCGGCGGAACTCGACGACGAGTGCGAGTTGCTCGTGACGAACGGCCTCCTGCCCGCCGACCTGGTCACCCACAACCGCCAGGTCGCCGAGGCCGCGCTCCGGCCGTGGACTCCGGCGTTCACGCACGGCGACCTGCAGATCGCGCACGTCTTCGTCGACGGCGACGAGGTCACGGGCATCATCGACTGGTCCGAGGCGGGCCAGGGTGATGCCCTGTACGACCTCGCCACCTTCACGCTCGGACACGAGGAGCACCTCGACGACGTCGTCGCCGGCTATGGAACCGACATCGACCTCGACGTGATCCGCGCGTGGTGGTCGTTGCGAAGCCTGCTGGCAGTTCGCTGGCTGATCGAGCACGGCTTCGACCCGTTCGCGCCGGGCTGTGAGGTCGACGTGCTGAGATCCCGGATGTGAGGCTGCGCGGGCCCGACTGCTACGAACGCGTTCTGACGCATCGAGCAGGCCATCCCCTGGGGCGCATCGCCTGCCCTTACTCTCGACATGGTGCGGTGCGCAGTCGCCGCCAGCAGATGACGGCGCAGCCGAGGGTGACGAACGCGTGGTGGATGTCGTCGCGGATCTCCCAGCGGATACGCAGGCAACGGAACCAGTACAGCAGCGCGATCGCTCCTTCCACGACCCAGCGGTACACGCCCAGGCCGGAGCCGTGCCCGGTGCCGCGCCGGGCGAGGTGCGGGGTGCGGGGTGATCTGGAACCGGCGGACCTTGTCCCGGTAGACCTCGTGGTCATAGCCGCGGTCGGCGTACAGATCCCTGGGGCGGCGCAGTGGCCGGCCGCGCTTGCCGTGGATCGGCGGGGCCTGCGACCGTGTACAGCCCGTCGTCGCCACGAAGATGATCGCGGCCGGCACTTCGCGGTCGCCGTACCGGCGCCGGCCCCCCGTTCTCCGTCGTCGACTGGTGCAGGGCGCCGACCAGTGCCTCGACATCTGCCTTGTGCCGGGCGAGCTGCGGCAGAAGCTGTCCGAGGAGTCCAGCGCGGTCAGGGCGCTGCCGCATCCAGGAAGCGGCGGGACGGGACGTCTCATGCCACCCGACCCCATGTGACCGTCCACGTCTGTTTGTTGTCCGAGACCGTCGAGGGGCTGGTCGGGCGGCTACTGCCCCGATGACCGCGCGTCGTATTCGTGCTGCGCCGACAGGACCTCGTCGCTGTGCTCGATCGTCCATTCGTGCAAACGTGTGAAAGGACCGCGGAACGACTCACCGAGGGGTGTGAGGGAGTACTCCACGCCGAGCGGGGAGGTCTCGAGCACCCGGCGCCGGATCATGCCGTTGCGTTCGAGTCTACGCAGCGTCTGGGTCAGTACCCGCTGCGTGACGCCCTCCAGTTGGCGTTTGATCTCGTTGAACCGCGTCGGTCGCTCCAGGACCGCCATGACCATCATCGACCACTTGTCGGAGATCTGATCGAGGATGGGTCGGCTCGGGCACTCGGCACTGAACCGCGGAGCGCCACGGGACGGCAGGGACGAGGGGCTGGTATCCATCAAGATCCTTGGTTGTCGAAAAGTGCGTTATTGACCGTTCATGGCGCAGAGCCCAGGGTTGGTATGCGTTGCAAACCTACTAGCTCACCGCAAACCTTGGAACTCTCATGAACCTGGACCAGTACACGACACTCCGCGTCGCAATCGATGCCGGAGTCGCGCGGATCACCCTGGACAACCCCCCTGTCAACGTGCTCAGCGGAACCCTGATCCGCGAACTGCATGACGCTCTCGGGATGCTGCGGGACGACCGCTCGGTCTGCGTCATCGTGTTCTCCAGTGCCAACCCCGAGCTCTTCATCGCCCACGTCGACATCCACATCCTCAACGAGATGGACGAGCTACAGGAGATCGCGGACCGCAACCCGAACGCCAACCTCTTCCAGGGGGTTGGCGAGCTGCTGCGCCACCAGCCACAGGTAACGATCGTCAAACTGGCGGGCAAGGCGCGAGCCGGAGGCGCGGAGTTCATCGCGGCGGCCGACATGACCTTCGCCGCGCGGGAAACCGCGGGCATCGGCCAGAGCGAGGTGTTGATGGGCATCGTGCCGGGCGGCGGGGGCACGCAGTACCTGCGCGAGCGGGTCGGGCGCAACCGGGCGCTGGAGCTGCTGCTCACCGGTGATCTGGTGGATGCGGACACTGCGGCCGCCTACGGGTGGATCAACCGTGCGGTACCCGCGGCCGAGCTGGACGCATTCGTGGACGGGGTGGCGGAGAAGATCGCCGCGCTTTCCCCCGAGCTCATCGCCGCCGCCAAGCAGTTGGTCCCTCCGGCGGACCTGACCGACGGCCTGCGAGCGGAAAACGACGCATGGACCGAGCTGGTGAGCGGGGATCTGCCGGCACGGCTCATGACCGGGGCTCTGGAGCACGGTGCCCAGACTCCGGCGGGCGAGCACGATCTGGAATCGGTCATGCGAAGCCTCGCTGCTGGCCTGTAGAGCGGAAGCCACGGCCCGGGAAGGCCCCTGGACGGGATCCGGTTGTGCCAGCGTCACCGAGCGGCATGTGCCGGCGCGCGCCTTGGCTGCCCCTGGCGTGACCGGTTCCACCCCCTTTCGTCCCAGTGAACCCGCGGCCAGCGAGGTAACCCACATCTCGGTGCACAACCCGCCGGCATACAAACGACCATTCAAGACCCAGCCGCCGACCACAGCGCGGACGAACGCCATCGAGCCTGCTGATGGTCCGCGGCAGGTTCGATCCGTCTCAGCTAACCGTTCGCGAGGCGGCGATCCCACGGCCAAGGAATCAGACCACGGCGCGGTACATGGACCCCGCCGTGGTGACGTGCGCGATCCTCGGCCAGTGCCGTGGATCGCGCCACAGCCAAGAGGAGAGATGAAGCAATGAGGGCAGCCTTCTACGACACGCCCGGTCCCGCGAAGAGCGTGCTGCGGGTGCTCGACGTCGAGCACCCCGAGCCCGGCCCCGGCCAGGTCCGCGTCCGCGTCGCAATCTCTGCGATCAACCCGGGCGACATGTTCATGCGGCTGAACTCCACCCCGCAGGACTTCCAGCGCGTCGGCGAGCGCACCGGCCGCATCCCGCACCAGGACGGCACAGGCACGATCGACGCGGTCGGCGCGGGCGTTGACCCGAGCCGGGTCGGCGAACGCGTGTGGATCTGGATGGCCGGCGCAGGCCATCCGTGGGGGACCGCAGCGGAGTGGACCGTACTGCCGTCCGAGCAGGCCGTTGCGCTGCCGGACGGGATCTCCGACGAGCTCGGCGCCTGCCTCGGCATCCCGGCGATGACCGCGCACTGGTGCCTGCACGCCGACGGATCGCCCCGCGACCGCACGGTACTCGTCGCGGCCGGTGCGGGCGCCGTCGGGCACTACGCGATCGAACTCGGCCGGATCGCGGGCGCACGGATCGTGACTACGGTCAGCGGGCCGGAAAAGGCCAAGTTGGCCAGGGCCGCGGGCGCAGACCTCGTTGTGAACTACCGCGACGCCGACGCCGCACAGCAGATCCTCGACGGAGCCGGGCCTGTCGACCGGATCATCGAGGTCTCGCTGACCGACAACCTCGAACTGGACCTGGCCGTCACCGGCCCCGGAGCCACCATCGTGACCTACGCAGCACAGCCCGACGACCCGACTCTGCCGGTCTTCCGGCTCATGTGGTCCAACCTGGTGCTGCGGTTCGCCTTGTTCCTCACCGAACCGCGGGATGCGCTGCTGCGTGCCGCCGCCGAGATCACCGCAGCCCTGCGCGAGGGCGCTCTTACGCCACTGCCAGTGCACTCCTTCAGCCTCGACGACGTGGCGGCCGCACACGAGGCCGTCGAGAACGGCATCATCGGGAAGGCTGTACTCGACCTGCGCTGATCAGTCCATTGCGAACGGCACGAGAATGAGCAATACCTCCCTGCCTCCAGGGTTCAGGACGAACTCGTAGCCGCGGCTCGCCGCATCCATCGAGCCGGCCGAGGAGCAGGCTGAACTGACTTGTGGATCGGGGTAGGAAAGGGTCGAAGATCCACTTGATCGCCGAGCGGACCGGACTGCCCCTGTCCGTCGGGATCTCCGGTGCCAACCTCCACGACAGCAAGGGCATGGAGTCCTCCAAGCGGCTGGGCCGTCCGTCACCGTTGGGTGATCGAGCGGACTGTGGCCTGGCTCGCCGGAAGCCGTCGCCTCGCGCATCCGCGGTCAACTACGCTCTGAGCGCCTACAGCGGCAGGGAAAGGAACCAGGATCGGCATGTCCGACGACTCTGAGCAGATCCGTGCCCTGATCGAGGGATGGGCAGCGGCGGTGCACCGAGGCGGCCTGACCGAGGTCACGGCCGACCACGCCGACGACATCGTGATGTTCGATGTGCCACCACCGTACAAGCCACCGTACAAGGGCGTGCGGGGCCTCGCCGCGTATCGGAAGGTCTGGCCGCCGTTCTTCGCCTGGCAGGCGCAGGGCGCCTGCTTCGAGATCGAGGAGCTCGAGGTCACGGCGGGCGAGGATGTCGCCTTCGCCTTCGCGCTGCTGCGCTGCGGCACCGAGGAGGAACTTGCCGAGCGGCCCGAGTTCCGGATGCGGCTCACGTTGGGGCTGCGTAAGGAGGAGGGACGCTGGGTGGTGGCGCACGAGCACCACTCCTTCCCCGACCTCCACGGGCCGGATGAACAGGCTCAGGCCGAGCGCGAGGTGCGCGCGGTGCACCAGCACTGGTCCGACCGCACCGCCACAAAGGATCTGGACGGGCTGATGGCCCACATCGCCGAGGACATCGTCTCCTACGAGCACGACACGCCGTTGCAGTACCTCGGCCGGGACCAGGTGCGCGAAGCGTGCCGCGCGGGCCTGGACTCCGCGCCCGGCGGGGTGACCTGGGACGGAGCTGGAGGAACGCGGGTGCGTCGTCCTGCTGTAAATCACCCGCCGACACCCTGGAGTCCGGGGTCGAGGCCACCCGCCGACTCGCCGTCGATCCTGCTCAGGAAGGCACCACCGGCCAGTTCTTCGACCGCCTCCGGGCCGCCCGCCCAACCGACCAGGCTTACGACGAACAGGCCAGCACGGCTCTGCGCGCCCGCAGCCTCGCGCTCGCGAACGGCTGCCTCACGACGGCGCACTGACCTCGACACCGCCCAGCGGACGCACGGCAGGGATCCCCAGCGGGCAGGTCCCCAGGTCCGACAGGGCCGCCTGGCCGCGGATGTCGCGACAAGCGATGTTCGCGCGGCGTGCCGAGGGGGATGATGGCGGCTATGGCGCTGTCGACGCGGTTCACGGAGTTGTTCGGTGTGGAGCACCCGATCGCGCTGGCGCCGATGGGTGGATCTGCCGGCGGTGCGCTGGCGGCGGCCGTCTCTCGTGGCGGTGGGCTCGGGATGCTGGGCGCCGCGAACGGGGACCCGGAGTGGCTGGCCCGCGAGCTGCCGCTCCTCGCGGAAGCCGCCGGGCGGCCATGGGGCATCGGTTTCCTCACCTGGCAGATCGACGTCGGCGCGATCGAGCGGGCGCTGGAGCACCGGCCCAGGGCGGTGATGTTGTCCTTCGGGGATCCGAGCCCTTTCGCTGAGCGCATCCGCGCGTCGGGCACGCCGCTGATCATTCAGGTAACCGATCTGGAAGAGGCCAACCGGGCGGTCGACGTGGGCGCCGATGTCATCGTGGCGCAAGGCACCGAAAGCGGTGGGCACGGGGCCCGGAAGGGGCGTTCCACCTTGCCGTTCGTGCCGGTCGTGGTGGATCTGGCGGCACCAGTGCCGGTACTGGCGGCCGGTGGCATCGCCGACGGCCGCGGTGTCGCGGCGGCCTTGGCGCTGGGCGCTGCGGGGGCGCTCGTCGGTACCCGCTTCCACGCCACGGCTGAGGCCCTGGTGGCGCACTCGACCGCCGAGGCGATCGTGGAGAGACATGGCGAGGACACCGAGCGCAACAGGGTGCTCGACATCGCCCGAGGTTCCCGGTGGCCGTCGAAGTACACCGCTCGCACCCTTGGCCACCCCTACCTCGACCAGTGGCGGGGCCGGGAAGCCGAACTCGCGGCGGACCCCAGGGCCAAGCAGGACTATCAGCGCGATGTGGCGCAGGGAAACCTTCCCGCACTGCCGATGTGGGCCGGCGAGGCCATCGATCTGATCACCGACCTGCCATCCGCGGCCGACCTCATGGCTACCTTGGCCGCACAGGCCCAAGACGCACTCGACCGTGCCGGAAGACGCTGACCCCAGTGGAGCCGGCGGGGCTACCCGTGCTGGTGGCCGCAGTGACATGCGGCAGCCGGGCGGAGCGGGCGTCAAACGGTAGACGGTCTCCGTCATCCGGGTGGTTCTCTGCCGCCCGCTCAGCCGCCCGCTCGGCCGACGCCCGGTGGCAGCCGGGAAGATCGCGTTTACACCTGTCCCCGGGACGGGACCGGGCAGGCTGTTCCCGCGGCGGAAAGGATCGACGATGAAATTCCTCTACGAGGACGAGTCCTTCTCCTTCGAGGCACTGCGCGCCGCGGGCTACGCCGCCTATGGTGGCGCCGACCTCGGCGAGGTCCTCGTCACCTGCCGGCGGATTCCGGAGGGAGACGAGGATGCCTGGTCGGCCCAGTTGGCCGCGACGGCGGCGCGCGTCGAGCGCATCGGCCGGGACGCGCTGGCCGCCGGTCACCGGGTCAGCGCCCGGGAGGCGCTGCTGCGCGCGTCCAACTACTACCGGACCGCCGACTTCTACCGCCGCGAGAATCCCGCCGCCGACGCCGAGTCGGCGCGGCTCGCCAAGGCATCCCAACAGACGTTCGCCGACGCGGCCGCCCTGTTCGACACTCCGGCGCGTGCCCTGCGCATCCCGTACGAGGACACCACGCTTCCCGGCTACCTGTTCCTCGCCGACGATTCGGGCGCCCCGCGCCCGACCGTGCTCTTCCACGGCGGGTACGACTCCACCCTCGAGGAGAACTACCTGGCGCTGGCCGCGGGCGCGCTCCGGCGCGGCTACAACGTCATCGCGTTCGACTGCCCCGGTGAGGGCAGCACCGTCCGCGAGCAGGGCCTGCACTTCCGGCCGGACTGGGAGGCCGTGGTCACCCCCGTCGTCGACTTCGCGCTCACCGTGCCCGAGGTGGACGCCGGGCGACTCGTGCTGATCGGCATGAGCCTCGGCGGCTACCTCGCCCCGAGGGCGGCCGCCTTCGAGCACCGCATCGCCGCGTGCGTGGCGTACGACGGCGTCTACGACTTCCACGCGGTCGTCGCCGCGACCGCCGGCCGTGCCGTGTCGATGCCCGGCGGTATGGAGGCGTTGATGGCGCGGAACACCATGGTGCGATGGGTGGTGCGCAACGGCCGGTGGTCGGGCCGCGCCGGTCAGCAGGGCAACGGCCTGAAGGCGCACGCACCGACGACGGCGCGGGTCGGGTACTGATCCAGGGTGACACCGCAGGTCAGCGACGGTATCCGTGGTGACGGGCCGGGAGGCGGAGCAGAAACGGTTCAGTACGGAGGGTATGCGGGAAGCGACGTTCCAGCATCTGTGGTATGCGTATGCCGCATGGACATCTCCAGTACGGGGCTGCGGGTCCTGCAACAGATCGCGGAATCCGGCAGCTTCACCGCGGCAGCAGCCAGGCTCGGCTACACGCAGTCGGCGGTCTCACGACAGGCCGTCTCGCTCGAACGGAGCGCGGGCACCACCCTGTTCGACCGCCGCCCCGACGGGGTGCGGCTCACCCCCGCGGGTCTGACCCTGCTGCGCCACGCCCGCACCATCCTGGACTGCCTCACGGCGGCCGAGGCCGACCTCACCGGCACCGTCCCACGGACCGAACTGGTGCGGCTCGGACTGTTCCTGAGCGCGGGCGCCGTCATCCTGCCCGCCGCGCTCACCCGCCTCACGGCGACCGACCCGCAGATCACGGTCACGACGACCGAGGGAACCACTCCCACCTTGATCCGGGCGCTGCGGGCGGGCTCGATCGACCTCGCCGTGCTGACGTCCCGCCCGCCCCACCGGCCCTTGGACAGCGAGTCGCCGCGCCTGCACGTCGAGACCATCGTGGACACCGAACTGGTCCTGGCGACGCCTTCGACCGGGAAGTTCGCCGGCCGCACCACGGTGCATGTCGACGAACTGGTCGACGCCGCGTGGATCGCCACCCCGTCGTCGAGCTCCGAGCCACTGCTCGGCGTCTGGCCCGGCCTGCCCGGACGGCCGCGCATCGTCCATTCAGCGCGCGACTGGCTGACGAAGCTTCATCTGGTCGCCGGCGGTTTCGGGGTGACGACGGTGCCGTCCCGGGTCTTGCCGGTGCTACCGCCCGGGGTGAGCCTGGTACATGTCGAGGGCGCGCCGCCTGAGATCCGCCGTGTTCTCGTGGCGCGCCTCCCCGGCCGTCCCACCCCGGCGATCACGGCCGTCACCCGAGCGATCACCTCGACCGTCTGACACCTGCCGCCGGGGAGGCCGGCCGACCCCGGTCATCGTCCGCGCGATCACCCCCGCGCCCCCGGATTCATCGATGCCGCCGACTTGCCCGTCGCGCTGGCCGGGCTGCTCTGGCCGCCCGGGGCTTCACCGCGCGCTGCGCTGGGAGGGAGATTGCGGGACGTGGTCGATCATTGCCTCCTCGTCCATGCCCAGAGCAACGGCAAGAGCCCCCGCCGGGGAACCGCGGGTCGCCTCAAGAGGGTATGCGGCCCGGCGGATCGTCACTGTCCGCGGCAGCCAATGCGGCAGCTCCGATCGCCGAGAGCCGCCCTAACGATGATCGCGTCAATCTGTAGGCGACGGTGCGACGTATTGACATGACTGCTCCTACTCCAGGCAGCGGGGTTCCCCCGTGGGGCACCTTCGAATCGGCCCGCGCTGTCCGGTGCGGCAACGACCTTGCCCGAACGCCGCTGCCACAGGCAGAAGCCGGACCGCCCCGGCCGCCGGGCACCGTTCAGGCCCCGCCCAGGACCGTACTCAACTGCTCGCACATCCAGTCGAGTTCCGCGGGTTCGATGGTGAGGGGCGGGGCGAGCCGAATGGTGGAGCCGTGTGTGTCCTTGGCCAGTATCGACCGGTCCAGAAGTCCTTGACATGCCTGGCGTCCGGTCATGAGGGCGGGGTCGATGTCGATCCCGGCCCACAGGCCGCGGCAGCGGACGGCGACGGCGCCGTGCCCGATCAGGGCTTCGAGCCGACCTTGGAGCTGCTTGCCGAGTTCGGCCGCCCGTGCCTGGTACTCGCCGCCGCGCAGCAACCCGACGACCGCGTGGCCGACGGCGGCTGCCAGCGGGTTGCCGCCGAAGGTCGATCCGTGGCTGCCGGGGCGGATCACACCGAGAACGTCATGGCGGGCGACGACCGCGGAAACGGGCACGATACCGCCGCCGAGCGCCTTGCCGAGGACGTAGATGTCGGGCGTGACGCCCTCGAAGTCGCAGGCGAATGTCGTGCCCGTGCGGCCCAGTCCTGACTGGATCTCATCGGCGATGAAGAGCACGTTCTCGCGACCGCACACCTCCCGCACACGCCGGAGGTAGCCGGGTGGCGGGATGAGGACACCGGCTTCGCCCTGGATGGGTTCGAGCAGCACGGCCACGGTGGTCTCGTCGACCGCGGCTTCCAGGGCCGCGGCGTCGCCGTAGGGGACCGTGCGGAAGCCGGGCGCGAAGGGGCCGAATCCCTCACGGGCGAGGGGATCGCTGGAGAAGCCGACGATCGTGGTGGTTCGTCCGTGGAAGTTGCCGTCGGCGACGATGATGGTGGCATGGTCCGGGGCCACTCCCTTGCGTTCACACCCCCATTTGCGTGCGACCTTGATGGCGGTTTCGACAGCCTCGGCGCCTGTGTTCATGGGCAGGACCGTGTCCATGTCGGCGAGGTCGGCCAGGTCTCGGCAGAAGGGTCCCAGGCGGTCGTTGTGGAAGGCCCGGCTGGTGAGGGTGATGCGTTCCAACTGCTCGCGGGCCGCGGCGGTCAGCGCCGGGTGGCGGTGGCCGAAGTTGAGAGCCGAGTAGCCCGCGAGGCAGTCCAGGTAGCGGCGGCCTTCCACATCGCTGACCCAGGCGCCCTCGCCGGAGTCCAGCACCACCGGAAGGGGGTGGTAGTTGTGGGCGGTGGCCGTCTCGGCCAGGGACAGGTGGTGCCGGGTTGTGGAGCCGGGGGTGGGGTTGGTGTGTGTGCCGGTGGTGGTCATGACGGGGTCCTTGTGATCGAGCGGGGTGCCGGGGCGTCAGGCGGTCAGTTCGGCGGCGGCCAGGTAGCCGGCGAGCATGGCGCGGGCGACGTCCCGTATCCGCTCGTCGGCCGGCAGGAAGGTGGGTGAATGGAGCTGTTCGGCCCCGCCGTGGGTGCCCACGAACACCATCAGCGACGGCAGATGTCGGCAGAAGAAGGAGAAGTCGTCCGAACCCGCGGACCGCAAGTCGTCACCGGTGCGCAGGCCGAGACTGCCGAGCAGGGGTCGGGTCGCGGCGGTCAGCGCCTCGTCGTTATGGAGGACGGGCTCTCCGCGTTCGATGGTCACCTCCGCGGTGCAGCCGTGGCTCTGTGCCACCAGCTCCGCGACCTCCGTCAGCCGGGAGTGCAGGATGTCGCGGTCGCGACCGTCCAGCGCCCGCACTGTGCCGCGGGCTTCGGCGGTGCCGGGGATGACGTTGGCGGCGGTGCCGGCCGTGAGGGTGCCGATGCTGAGGACAACATGTGCCATGGGGTCGGTGCCGCGGCTGACCAGGCTCTGGAGGGCGACGACGACGTGGGCCAGGGCGACGACGGGGTCACGGGTGAGGTGCGGGTAGGCGGCGTGGCCGCCGCGCCCCCGCACGGTGACCGTGAACTCGTCGGCCGAGGCGTTGACACCACCGGGGGTGCAGGCGACGGTGCCGACCGGCAGCAGGGGCTGGACATGTGCCCCGATCACGGCCCGGCAGCGCTCGCGCTCGAGGATGCCGTCTTCGACGATGTCCCGGGCGCCGGATGGATAGGTCTCCTCTCTCGGTTGCAGAACGGTCAGCAGCGGGGCGGGGCCACCACTGGAGTCGACGGCGCGGGCCAGAGCGGTGAGCGCGGCCAGATGTACGTCGTGGCCGCAGGCGTGCATGATGCCCGGGTGCTCGGAGGCCCATGGCGCGCCGGTGGTCTCCTTGACGGCGAGCGCGTCGAGTTCGCCGCGGACCGCGACCGCGGGCCCCGGGCCACCGACACGCACCACGGCCCCGGTGTCGGCGACCTTGGTGGTGGAACCGGTGGGCAGCGCGGCGAGCAGGAGATCGCGGGTGGGGGCTTCGGCACCGGACAGGCAGGGACGGGCGTGCAGTCGGTGGCGCAGTTCCACGGCGGCCGGCAGTTCCTTCTCCAGCGCGGTGGACAGCGCGGTGAGGTGGTGGTGTTGGTTCATTCCGCGGTCTCCAGCCGGTAGACGCGACGGGCGTTGTCGCGGCCGATCATGCGCACCACCTTGAGGGCGTCGTCCACGTCCCATTCCCCGCTGTCGGTCCAGGGGGTGATGGCTCTGGTCATGCCACGGCGCCACAACAGGGCGCCGAGGTGGTGCAGTTCGGGCGGCCCCCAGGCGTCGGAGGAGAAGAGGATCTTGGCGAAGGGAGCGAGTTCCAGTGATTCGGCGATGACGGCGTCGGAGCGCACACCGGTGTAGTTGATGCCGAGGCCGACATCGAAGTACACATGAGGGAAGACCTGGGCGAGATAGCCCGCGTTGCGCTGGAAGGGGTAGCAGTGCAGCAGCATCAGGTCGGTGCCGTGCGGCTCCACGTTCTTGATGAACCGGGTGAGCAGCAGCGGGTCGCACCGGTGGAGTTCGACATCCGGGTCGCCGTATCCGGCGTGCAGTTGGATCGGCAGACCGCGGTCGACACCGCACCACAGGGCGAAGCGCAGCAGAACCGGGTCGTCGACGCGGATGGTGCCGGTGTGATCACACCTCCTGAGCCAGGTGTCCGCCGCGGCGGACACCTCGTGGGCATGGGGGCGTCCGGGGTCGAAATCGAAGCCGTGGCGGTAGGCGATGATGCTCTTGAGACCGACCGCGGTGGCCGTGCGGGCGGCCAGGGTCTCGCGGAACCGGTCGGGAAGGGCGGCGGCGGTGACACCGCCGCGCACCACGTCTTCCAGTACGGTCTCCAGGCGCACCACCTCGTCGACACGGCGGCCGGAGGCGGCGGCCATGCCCTGAGGGTCGAGGATGTCTTCCCCCTTGTAGCCGGTCTCCAGCAGATAGTGGCCGATACCGGAGGTCTCGAGCAGTCTGCGGTTGACCTCCTCGGTGCCGAGTTCGCGGCGCCGGGCCAGGTATGCCTCGGGATCGGCGTGCGGCGCGAGGCCGAGCGCGGGGGCGCACCAGCGGCGGATGGCGAAGCCGATCTGCGAGTCGAACTGGGTCATCCACGGCGGGATCGGGCGGTCGGACTCGGTGAGCATCTGTTCCAGCGCGGCACGGTCGGCCTCATGGCGCAGGGCGCCGTGGACGTGATGATCCACGAGAGGTAGCCGCTCGATCTCGGCGGTGATCCGGTCAGTAGACATTCCGCACCCTCCGGATGCGCTCCGCGTCGTCCAGGCCGTCGAGCTGGGCGAGTTCGGACCGTTTGACGGACAGATGGGTGGCCAGCAGCCGCGGGTCGAACCAGGACCGGACGGTGTGGTCCTTCTCGAGGGCGTCCAGGGCCTCGTCGAGGCTCGCGGGCAGTGCCGGGGCCTGGGCCAGCACGGACTCGTCGGTCTCCTCCGGCCATACGGTGGGCTCGTCGTAGTTCCGGGTGAGGCCCGCCAGACCGGCGCGGATCAGTGCGGCCAGAGCGAGCCAGGGATTGGCCGTGGCGTCGGCGGCGCGATATTCCAGGTTGAACTGGGCGGCGGGGTCCGAGTCGCCCAGTGCGGTGGTGGGACAGATGCGCAGCAGCGCCTCGCGGTTGCGCTCGGCCAGGAACACCCCGCCGCTGCTCCAGCGGTGAGGTGTCAGGCGCAGGAAGGACACCGGGCTCGGCGCGGTCAGGGCGGTGAGCGCGGGGGTGTGGGCGAGGATGCCGGCGCTGAACCGGGCACCGGTGGCGGAGAGCCGCCCGGGGCGCTGCGGGTCGTACAGCGCGGGGCGTCCGTCCGCGTGGCGCAGACTCAGGTGGATGTGCACACCGTTGCCGACTCCGGTGGTGGCGAGGAGCGGGGAGAAGGAGACGGGCAGACCACGGCGCCGGGCCAGATCACGGACGAGTTCCTTGAGGAGCACGGCACGGTCGGCCGCGGCCAGCGCCTCGGCGGGGCGCAGGGTGAGCTCGAACTGGCCGTCGCCGTACTCGGGAATCCACGTCTCCGGCTCAAGACCGGTGTGTTCCAGCAGCCGTACCAGATCAGTGCCGAAGGGCTCCGCGTCCCGGAAGCGCCGCAGTGAGAACGGGGCGCTCTCGGGCAGCCCGTCGAGGACGAATTCGTGCTCGAAGGCCGCGACGACCTCCAGCCCGGTGTGTTCGCGCAGCTCCGTCAGGGTTTCGCGCAGGAAGGTACGCGGGCAGCACGCCCAGGGCTGCCCGTCCGGCAGCGTCTGGTCGGCGAGGTAGAGCAGCATTCCGGGCGTGGTGCTGTCGGCGGGTATGCCGACCGCGGTGGCGGCGTCGGGGACCAGCCGGAGGTCGCCCCGGGAACCGAAGACGTTGTCGGGGGCGATCGGCCCGAACGAGGAGATCGCGAGGTTCGCGGGGACCCAGCCGGTGCCGCTGCGGAGCACCGCGTCGTGTGCGGCGGATGGCACTGACCTGCCCCGCACCAGGCCGGCCAGGTCACATGTGGCGACGAAGACGGTGGTGGAGCTGTCGGCGGGGAGTGTCATGAGACCACCTTGGTGTTGTCAGCGGTTGGCTCGGGGCCCGGTTCACGTCCGACGCCGGTGTCCCCGTTCAGCTCGCTGGTGAGGCGGGTGCCGATGCGCCGTGCGAGCGAGGGAGCCAGGAGGATGATGGCGACGCCGGTCAGGCACCAGGCCGCGGCGATCCAGGGAAAGTAGGTGTAGGGCGCGCTGAGCCCTGCGGACTGCTTGAAGAAGACGAAGCAGAGGTAGCCCAAACCGATGAGGGGGATGGGGAGTTCGCGTCGGGGGATGTTGCCGCGGCCGGAGAGCGTGAAGGCGATCACGCCGGCTCCGGCGAGGGCGTAGACCACCAGGACGCACAGCACGCCGATGGTCGCGAACCAGTAGTAGGTGTCGAAAGCGGAGGTGCCCACGCCGTACATCACCAGGGTGAACGTGATTCCCACGGCACCGCACAGCCACAGGGCCCCGGTGGGGGCGCCGGTGCCGGGGTCGGTTCGGGTGAGCGCCGGCGGACCGAAGCCGTCGCGGGCCAGGGCGAACACCATGCGGGACGCGGCGGCGGAGGAGGACAGCGCGGCGGCGAAGGCGGAGGCCACCGCGGTGAAGGCGACGACGAGCGAGAACCAGGTGCCTACGTAGCTGTCGGCGAGGGTCACCAGCGCTGATTCCGCACCGGCGAACGCGCTCACCCCCTTGTCGTCGGTGCCGAAGCCGATGGTCTGGACGAACATCATCAGGACGTACAGAACACCGGTGAGCAGCACACTGCCCGCCAGGGCACGCGGGATGTTGCGCCGGGGGTCGTCGGTCTCCTCGCCCAGGGACGCACATGCCTCGAACCCGGCCCAGGACAGAAAGGCGAAGACCGTCGCGGTCATCACGGCGCCGTAGGTGGCGGCGCCGGGTGTGAACACCGACAGGTCGAACGACTGGTGGCGGGGGGCCGATCCGGTGCCGGTGCGCCCGATCACGACGGTGGCGAGCAGCAGCATGGCCACGATGCCGATGCCTTCGACGATCAGCAGGGTACGGGCGGTGATCCGGGTGTCACGCGAGTTGAGCGCGGTGACACCCAGGCCGGCGGCGATCGCCACGGCGGCCCAGGGGCCCGTGGACGTCACACCGAGGGAGTGCAGGAACGCGTGGGCGAAGACACCCGTGGCGGCGAGGGTGCAGACGAGGAAGGCCAGATAGGTGCCCAGCAGGGCGAAGCCGCCGAAGAAACCGGCGCGGGGCCCGATGGTCGCCCCGGCCAGGGCGTAGACGGATCCGGCGTGGTGGAAGTGCTGGGTCAGCCGCCAGAAGCCGTAGCCGACGACGGCGACACCGAGGAGACCGAGCAGGAAGACGAGGGGCACCGCCTTGCCCACGGTGGCCGCGACCCCGGCCCCGTTGAGACCCATGGCCAGGGTGGGACCCATGAGGCCGACGGAGAGGGCCAGCGCCTCCCAGAGGCGCAGTTTGCGTGGCGGATGAGGATGATCGGGCACGACGTACTCCCGAGCAGAAGGAGGCCGCATGACCGCGGCCCGGGAACACCCTCATGAAATATTCATTACATGCGGCAAGTCAACGGTGGCGGTGAAACAAATATTTCATGAGGAGTCCCGGGTCCCGCCCCGCAAGGTGTCCTCCGCCGCTCGCATCCGCTCCTCGGCCGCCGGGCCCAGGCGTGCGTGCACGGCGGCGACCAGGGTTTCCACCAGTGCCACGGGGGCCACGACGCTGTCGAACGGACTGGGCGCCTCGACCCGCGCGGGGAGCACCACATCGGCGAACTCGGCCGCGGGTGACAGCCATGGATCGGTGAACAGCACGATCTTCGCCCCCTGCTCATGGGCGTGCCGGGCCAGCTCCACGGTGTCGTCCTGATAGCGGCGGAAGTCGAAGACCACACATACGTCCCGCCGGCCCACATCGACACGGAACCCCGCGTCCCGTCCCGGGGTGGGGGTGTGCACGATCGTCCCCGGACGCAGCACCCGAAGGTGCAGATCGAGGTATTCGGCGAGGAGTTGGGAGAAGCGGCCGCCGAAGCATGCGATCCGTTTGGCCGGGTCGCAGATCAGACCCACCGCGTGATCGAACTCCTGCTCGGGAAGGGCGGCGAAGGTCTGTCCCAGCGTGGCGGTGCCCACCTGCCGTGCCGCCTCCACCAGCTCGGACGTCGGTGAATCGGCGCCGATCACCGGCGCCAAGGTCAGCGGCGACGCCTGGCGCGCCTGCACCTCCTCGCGCAATGACTGCTGGAACTGCCGATAGCCGTCGAAGCCGAGCCGTGCGACAAAGCGTACGACGGTGGGTGCGCTGACCCCGGCCTGGGAGGCGAGCCCCGACGCGGAGTTCAGCCCGGCGGCCGGGTAGTTGGCGGTCAGCTCTCGGGCGATCTTCATCTCGGCCCGGGAGAGGCCGCCCTGTACGTGGCGCAGCCGCTCGGCCACGGTGACTCCCAGGCCGGAGGGCTCCTGCGCACCGCTCGCCGACTCCGTGTCCCCGGGGCGGTTCGCATGATCGCTTCGGTCTCCGGCCCGGTCGGCCATGGGCTTCCCCTCTCCGCGCTGTCTGACGCGACGATCGTTGCACACGCTCGGGCGCATAGGAGGCGCCCGAGCCCCTGGGGGGAGTGGCCCGGCGTCCGCCTGCCGGACCTGGGCTGCCGTGTGTCGGTGGCGCTGGAATGCGCGCCTCCCCGGCGGCACGCTGTTACCTCGCCATCATGTGGCCACCAAAGCACCATCACATGGGGGCGCGATCCTGACGCCATGAAGGATTCGAATGATCTTGTCGGAGCGCACGGGGCCGGTCCGGCGGCATCCTCGCGCAGGCGGCGCACGGTCCGCCTCACCTATGCGTCGGCGGCCGGGTTCCTCGCCACCTCGCTTCTGATGGTCCCGCAGTTCGCGTGGTCGAGCACGAGCGACAAGCCGAGCGCGGAGCCGACGCCGACCATCCACTGGTCGGCCTGTCCGAAGGCCGAGCCGCCCATGCCCGACCCGAGCGGGCGAGCGCAGTGCGGCACGGTGCGGGTGCCGGTCGACTGGGCACAACCGGACGGACCGACGATGAACATCGCGGTCGCCCGCCAGAAGGCCACCGACCCCGGCAAGCGGATCGGGGCGCTGCTGTCCAATCCGGGCGGGCCCGGAAGCACGGGTCTGGACGACGCCTATTACGCAGACAACCCGGTCGAGGGCTACTCCAAGAGCATCAGGGAACGGTTCGACATCATCGGCTTCGACCCGCGCGGCATCGGGCGCAGCGGAGAGCTGCGGTGCGATGACCGGCTCGCCCGGAGGATTCCCACCCGTCCGAAGAACGCCGCCGAGTTCCAGCGCATGCGCGACCTGAACAAACGGCTCGCGGACAGTTGCCGCGAGCGCAGCGGCCCCGTCGTCGGCCATATGGACAGCGAAAGCGTCGCCCGCGACATGGACGCGATCCGCGCGGCCCTCGGCGAGCGGAAGATCAGCTTCCTTGGCCACTCCTACGGCACGCGCATCGGTGAGCGCTACGCACGTCTCTTCCCGCGGAATCTCCGGGCACTGGCCCTCGACAGCGCCATGGACCCCTCCCGGCCCGGAGCCGAGCGCTACCTCATGGACGGCACCGCCGCCGCCGACAGCGCGCTGCGGGAACTGGCGAAGTGGTGCGACAAGGATGCCTCGTGCGCCCTGAAGGGCAAGGATGTGACGGCCATTGTCCGCGGGCTGTTCGCGCGTGCGGACGCGGGCACGCTGTTCGAGCCCGGGCCGCACGGCCCCACGCGGAAGAAGGTCACCGCCCACCGGCTGTCCGGCTTCCTCTACGGCTACCTGAACAAGTGGAATCCACAGCCCACCGCTGAGCAACTGGCCGCACTGCACAGTGGCAAGGGGAAGGTGTACTGGATCGACGACTCCTCCCCCGAGCTCGCCTGGCGCTCGGTGATCTGCCGCGACGACAACCTCCGGCTGCGCGACTACGCCGACTATCGCGCCCTGCTCCACCGAGCCGCCGCCGAGCACCCCAACGTCCGCTACAACGCCCAGGCCCTGGATATGATCCTCGGCTGCCAGGGGTGGCCGGTGGAAACCAAGCCGCAGCCGGCCCAGAACAAGGGCACCCTCCCGCCGGTCCTGGTGGTAAACGCCGGACACGACCTCGCGACTCCACTGGCGGGTGCCCGGCGCATGGCACGGGAGTTCCCGAAAGGAAGGCTCGCCGTCCTCGACGGGGTGGATCACTGGCTCTACCGCAAGTGCCAGTCCCCCCTCCCGGCACGGGCGATCGACACCTACCTGCGGACGCTGAAGACCCCGGCCCCCGGCACGGTGTACCACTCTCGAGGGCGTTGAGCCGAGCTCGCGCCCGCGGCACCGGGCGCCCCTGGTTGCCGCAGGCTCCTCGGCCGGGTTCACCGGTCGAGGAGCAGCTCGGCCCGCCGCCGGACCTCCCCGGGGTCCGGCCCGCGGCAGCGCCCCTGTCCCTGGAGCGGGCCGCCGCACCGGAGACGGTCGGCATCCGGTGCGGCGGCGGTTCGGGGAGGGCGGTCAGCCGACCCGGACGGTCCTGGACATTCCGGGGGCCACGGAGACCACGGCGTAGGTGTAGGTCACCCCGTCCACCGTCTTGGTCCGTGCCGTGCGCCTCTTGCCGTCGACGGTGATCCGGCTGTGCTTGCCGGGGAATCGGGCCTCCCAGGTGTAGGCGGCGCCTCCGGAGCTGTGGGCGAGGGTGGAGGAGGTGGTGCCGTCGTGACGCAGGCTGAAGGTGCTCTTGCCGATGCGCAGATGGTCCAGCTTCAGCCAGTCCATCCCGCCGGGCAGCCGTGACTGGGTGGTCAGGGAGCGACGGGGCGCGTCGGGTGCGACACCCATCAGTCCCTGGACCGTCTGGCTCAGGAGGGTGAAGGACACCTCGGGGTAGTCCCCGTTGGGGCCCTGGCGGGTGACGGTGTGCTGGGTGTTCCGCTGGTCGTAGATGTGGCGCATCCACTTCCAGGCCGTGTCCGCGCGGTTGTACCGGAAGAAGGTGTCCGGGAGGTAGGTGAGGGCCTCGATGTTCACCGGCCTGCCCGAGCCGCTCGCCTGCTCGTCGATGTAGTCGAGGTAGGCGTCGTTGCGGGGGCCGGGGTCGATGATGCCCTTCATCGGCATGAACCAGCTATTCTCCTTGCCCCAGCCGGTGACCGCCGTGCCATCGGTGCGGTAGGCGCGCACCATGGACGCGCCCGATCCGCTGCCGCTCCAGGTGGCGTTGAAGTACTCCTTGAGCCGCTCGGCCCGTGCGGCGGACGCGGCCGCGAGGGCGCGGTCGCCCTTGTCGCGTGCGAGATCCGCCAGCGCGCGGTACGCCTGGTACTGCGCCGCGATGCCGTCTCCGGCCTCGGCGAGGTGTTCGTTGCCCTCCTCGTTGTAGCTGGCGGCTCCGGCGAAGATGCCCTTCCCCGTGCCCTCGGCCACCTTGACCTTCCCGTTGTCCTTGGTGCCGTCATGCAGGTCGACGAACTCCTTGGTCGCGTGGCGGTAGTAGTCCCAGAAGGCGGTGTCGTCGAGGTAGGCGCGGTCGCCACTCCAGCGGTATGCCTCATTGGCCTTCTCCACCAGTTCGAAGGTGGCGGGCACTTCGCGGACGAAGTCGTCGGGGCCGTGGTAGTCGATCGCATGCGCGGTGCCGGTGTCGAAGTTGAGCGACCAGACCGGGTAGTAGCGGTGCTCGGCCGTGGCGGAGGCGGCGTAGGAACGGAGCATCGCCTTGTTCTCGGCGCCGAGCCCGAGGACTGCGGCTCCGCCGAGCTGGTGGGCGAAGTCGCGCGAGTAGTACGCGCTGCGGTGGGCATAGCCCGCCCAGTAAGCGGGGCCGTAGGTACCCGTGCCGGTTCCCGACCGGTGGTTCTCGTCGACGTTCAACGGGCCGGTGGTACCGGGGAGTTGCACCCAGCTATTGGCCTTCCGCTTCGACCAGGTGAACATCTCCACGATCCTCGGGTCCGAGGAGCTGATCGTGGGGTCCACCGGGGACGACGGCGACACCATGACGTCATCGGCGTTGACCCAGCCGTCGCCGGACTCGAAGGCGATCTCCAGTTGGTCGTCGGGGGCCAGGGCGACCCGGCTGACGGTGTAGCGAGCGTACGTCGGGCGGCTGGGCAGCGCGACGGAGTCCATGACCTTTCCGTTCACCCGCACCGTGAAGTGGGCGCCGGGCCCTCCGGTGGCGATCCACGCGGAGAAGTCATAGGTGCCGGAGCGGCGGGCCGTGATGGTCTGGGACGCCTTCTTGTCCGGGCCCGCGTCGAGGTAGAGCAGCCGGTTGCCGCCGTGGGGCAGGTTGGTGGCGGTTCCCGCGCCGGAGGTGAGGGTCCAGCCCGTGCCCTCCTGCTCGAAGCCGGGGTCGGTGACGGTGAGCTGGGCCGGTGGGGTGGCCGCGGCGGGCGCCCCTCCCGTCGGCAGAAGCGTTACGGCGAGCACGCTGAGCGCGGACAGCGCGGACAGCACGGACAGGCGGGAAGGTCTCATCTTTCTTTTCTCCCGGTCGTCATCGGCGTGGACGGGAGCCGGGCGGCCCTTGGGGCGGTGACGCTAGCAATCGGCCATCATGCTTGCAATGTGCGTGCGCATACTTTCTCTCGTGACCTCAAGAGACAAAATAAAATGTGCAGAAAGATTGCAGTGATTCTTTGCAAGTACTACGTTCCCGGCATCACCTCTCGTGCCACGGTGCGGCTGTGCGCGTAGCCGCAGACAGGGATCAGCCATGAACGTCTCGCCCGTGAACACCCCCCTCGGTATCGACCGCCGAAGACTGCTCCAGCTCGGCGGCGCGCTCGCCGCCGCCACCTCGCTCTCCGCGTGCTCCGGCACCGGCTCCGCCGGGACCGGCGGCGCGGGCGACAAGGACAAGGCATCCATCACCGTCTGGAGCTGGCTGGAGCCGGCCAAGGCGCTGAAGGCGATGGTGCCGGAGTTCCGCAAGAAGCACCCGGGCATCAAGGTGACCGTCCAGGACATCGGGAACCCGGCCATCTGGGACAAGATCACCACCGGCATGGCGGCCGGAGGCGAGGGGCTCGCCGATGTGCTGCACATCGGCGTCGACTACCTCCCCGGCTACGCCGAGAAGTTCCCGGACGGACTCGCCGACCTGGGCGGGCTGGGCGCCACCAAGTACCGCGGCGCCTTCGCCCCGGGCCTGTGGCGCACCGTCTCCCCGGACGGCAAACGGGTCAACGCCCTTCCCTGGGAGGCCAATTCGGCGGGCTTCTGGTACCGCGCGGACCTCTTCGAGAAGGCAGGTGTCGATGCGGGCGCCCTGGCCACCTGGGACGACGCCATCGAGGCCGGAAAGAAGATCAAGGCCAAGACCGGCATCCGCCTGATCGGCATGGACAAACCCGCTTCCCAGGCAGATGCCGCGAACTTCTTCCAGATGCTCCTCCAGCTCCAGGGCACCTTCTACTTCAACGCCGACGGTGACATCACGCTCGACTCCCCGGAGGCGGTGCGTGCCATGAAGATCATCAAGCGGATGAACGACGCCGGGCTGGTCAGCGACTTCTCCGGCGGCTGGAACACCATGGTGCGATCGCTGAAGAAGAGCACCGTCGCCATACACCCCTCGCCCACCTGGTTCGGCGGTGTCATCGAGCGCGAGGTGCCCCAGCAGAAGGGCAAGTGGCGAGTCCAGTTGCCCCCGGCCGTCCGCCCCGGCGGCTCCCGTTCGGCCACCGTCAACTCCACCCACCTCGCCGTCGCCGGCAGCAGCCCTCACCAGGCCGCCGCCTGGTCCTTCGTCGAGTACGTCCTCACCCGCCCGGCCTCACAGGCGAAGATCTACCGGAGCGCGGCCATCGCCCCGGCCCTGATGGAGGCATACGACGACGCCGCCTTCCACCAGCCGTCGGCCTACTTCGGCGGACAGAAGCGAGGAGAGGTCTTCCTCAAGGCGCTCAAGGCGCCCTCCCCGGCGTTCAACTACTCCGCCGACTACGCCCGTGCGCTCAAGGTGGTCACCGACGCACAGACCAAGGTGCTGCTCAAGAGCGCCGACCCGGCCGATGTGCTGGGCGATGCCGCCGACCAACTCGGCAAGCAGACCGGACGGAAGATCGTCCGATGAGTGCGGTCCTCCACAAGGCGCCGGCGGCAACCGCCCCCGCCGGAGCGGCCCGAGCGAGGAGGAGCCGACCGCGCGGGCGCCTCGCCCCCTACCTCTTCATCCTGCCCGCCCTCGTCCTCTTCGCGGCGTTCAAGCTCTACCCCATCGGCTGGTCCTTCGTGCTCAGCCTCCACAAGTCGGTGGGCGGCACCGACACCTTCGTGGGCGCCGACAACTACCGGCGGCTGATCGACGATCCGCTGTTCTGGACCGCGTTCAAGAACACCGCCGTGGTACTCGCTGTCCAGGTCCCGGTGATGCTGGCCCTCGCCACCGGACTCGCCGTCGCGCTCAACTCGACGCTGTTGCACGGGCGTTCGGTCTTCCGGCTGGGCTTCTTCCTGCCGATGGTCACCGGTCTGGTGGCCTACGGCATCGTCTTCTCCGTCCTCCTCCACCAGGAGTACGGCCTGGTCAACTGGTTCCTGGAACTCCTCGGCAGCGACGGCGTCCCCTGGCTGACCGACCCCCTCTGGGCGAAGATCTCCATCGGCCTCGCGCTGACCTGGCACTACACCGGCTACAACGCGGTGATCCTGCTGGCCCGGCTGCAAACCGTACCGAAGGAGCTCTACGACGCCGCCGCCGTGGACGGAGCGGGCCCCTGGCACACCTTCCGCCATGTGACCCTGCCGGGGCTCCGCCCCGCACTCCTGCTCACCACGGTCCTCTCCACCATCGGCACCCTGCAACTCTTCGACGAGCCATACGTCCTCACCAAAGGCGGCCCGGACAACGCCACCCTCACCATCGGTGTGTACCTCTACCAGACCGCCTTCAAGTACTTCGACTTCGGCTACGCCTCGGCCATCGCCTACGCGCTCGCCGTCCTCATCGGAATCCTCGGACTGATCCAGTTCCGGGTGCTGGGAGACAAGTCGTGAGACCCGCACAGCGCCGCCACGGCATCCTGCTGACCTCCTCGCTCGCCATCACCCTGGCCGCGGTGGTCATCCCCCTCTACTGGCTGATCGTCGCCAGTACCCACAGCAGCAACGAGATCTTCGACAGCCCCCCGCCCCTGCTGCCCGGCGGCCACCTCCCGGAGAACCTCGACACCCTCCAGCGGACCGCGTCCTTCGGCCGCGTGGTGCTCAACTCCACGCTGATAGCGGCGATTTACACCCTGTTCGCCGGCGCGGTGTGCACCCTCGCCGGATACGGCTTCGCCAAGTACCGCTTCAAGGGACGCGAAGCGCTGTTCGGACTGCTGATGCTCGGGCTGGTGATCCCGCTCCAGGTGACCCTGATCCCGCTGTTCAAGCTGATGGCGCAGCTCGAGTGGCTGAACACCTACCAGGCCGTGATCATGCCGAATCTCGCCCTGCCGTTCGGCATCTTCCTGATGCGCCAGTCGATGGCCGCCCTCCCCGACGAGCTGCTCGACTCGGCCCGGATGGACGGCTGCGGCGAGCTGCGGCTGTTCTGGAAAGTGGTCCTCCCGCCGATGAAACCCGCCCTCGCGGCACTCGCCATCTTCCTCTTCCTCTACCAGTGGAACGACTTCATCTGGCCGCTGATCGTGCTGCGCGACAGCCAGTCGTTCACCATCCCCGTGGCCCTCGCCGCCCTCCAGGGGGTTAACGAGACCGACTACGGGGCCCTCCTCACCGGTACCGCCGTCGCCGCGGTGCCGATGGCCGTCGTCTTCCTCGTGCTGCAACGCCACTTTGTCTCCGGCCTGCTGGCCGGTGCCGTGAAGGAGTGACCATGTCCCACGCGACCCACCAGGCCGTCACCACCGCGGAGCTGGCTCCCGCGGCCTGGGAGCCGCTGCTCGACGGCGTGAGCATCGCCGTGCCGGCCACCGGCGCGGACGTCTCCTGGGACCTTGTGGAGGAGCCAGGAGGGCCCAGCACCCTGTGGCTGCGGGCCGACGGCGCCCCCGTCGAGGTGCGGTTCTCCGTACCTCTCGGGGACGCCGCCGGATACTGGCATCCGCGCGTCGGATGGCATCGCACCCTGCCCGCCGACTGGGAGGGGCGGTCGGTGGCGTCCCTGGTCGACGGACACGCCGCGGGGTGTCTCTACGACCACTCCGGCGCCACCCTGCTGACCTTCGCGGCCGTCGATCCGGTCCCGGAGACCGCCCTGCGGTTCGGGGTGTCGGAGGAGAACGACACCTATGTCGTCCATGTCCATCTGCCCGCGTCGGACGGCCCGCACCGGTTGCTGCTGGTACCGCGCGCGGAGTCGGTCGCCGCGGCGCTGCGCGTCCTGCGTGGCTGGTTCACCGCCGAGGTGGCGGCGCTGCCGGTGCCCGACAGCGCCCGCACACCCGTCTACTCCACCTGGTACGCCTTCAACCAGCAGGTGGACGCGGTATCCGTGGAGACCCAGGCCCGCCTGGCCGCCGAACTCGGCTGCGGAGTCCTGATCCTGGACGACGGGTGGCAACGCCACGGCCATGGGCGCGGCTACGCGGGCTGCGGCGACTGGGAGCCGGACGGGGCCAAGTTCCCCGACTTCACCGCGCATGTCGCCCGGGTCCGCGGCCACGGACTGCGCTACATGGTCTGGATCGCCCCGCTCCTGCTGGGCCCACGGGCCGCATGCCACCGGCAGTGGGCACCGTACGCCACGCGCCCCGCCACGGTCCCCGGCGCCGCCGTCCTGGACCCCCGCCACCCGGAGGTGCGCTCCCGCATCGTCGAGAGTTGCGTTCGCCTGGTGCGCGACCACGGACTCGACGGTCTGAAGGTGGACTTCCTCGACCAGGCCATGGTGTACGCGGGCGACGGCGCCGGGGACGTCGGAGCGGCCATGGCTCTCCTCCTGGCCGACCTGCGGTGCGCGCTGCGGACCGTCCGCCCCGATGCGCTGCTGGAACTGCGCCAGCCGTACACCGGTCCCGGTATGGCTCCGTACGGCAATATGATGCGCTCCGTCGACTGCCCGGCGGACGCCACCGCCAACCGGGTCCGCACCATCGACACCTCACTGCTCACCGTCGGTGGTGCGGTCCATTCCGACATGCTGCTGTGGGATACCGGCGCGCCGGTCGAGGCCGCGGTGCGCCAGCTCATCGGCACCTTCCACTCCGTACCGCAGCTTTCGGTGCGGCTGGACCGGCTCCCGGCGGACCACCGTGAGGCGATCGGGTTCTGGCTCGCCGAATGGAGCCGCCTGCGTCCGCAACTGCTGGACGGAACGGTCGAACCCGGGCGCCCCGACGAGCTCTACACGCTGGTCCGTTCGGCCGCCGATGGGGTGTGCGTCATCGATGTGCACAGCGATCGCGTCGTGCCGCTGCGGCCCGCCGGGCAGCACGAGATCGTGCTGGTCAACGCGACCTCGGCGGACCGGCTCACCGTGGCGACAGAGGAGGACTCCCACACCGCGGACATCACGGTGCACGACCCTCGTGGCCGTATCATCGACCGGTGCCGGCGGGTGCTCACACCCGGCTTGCACACGGTCCCCGTACCGAGCATGGGACTGGCCACACTCCGGATCAGGGAAGGCGGCACACAGTGAAGGTGGGGATCACCGAGGTCGCCACGCGGGCAGGGGTCAGCGAGGCGACCGTCAGCCGTGTGATCAACCGGCGGCCGGGCGTCTCCAAGAAGACCCGCGACACCGTCGAGCGGGCCATGGCCGAGCTCGGCTACGAACGCCCGACCCAAGGCCAGCTAGTCGCCCTGCTCACCGAGCACGTGTCCAATCCGTTCTTCGCGGACGTGGCCGAGCGGATCGAGTCCTCGCTCGCGCCCCACGGCCTGAAGACGGTGGTGTGTCCCGCGTTCCCCGGCGGTGTCCAGGAGCGCGACTTCATCGCCTCCCTGGTGGACAAGGGCATCGCGGCGGTGGTGTTCCTCTCCGCGTCGAACACCGTCGAGGGAGCGGACCTGGAGACCTACGAGATGCTGCGGACGCGCCGGATTCCCTATGTGGCCATCAACGGCGAGTTCGCGGACGGTGTGCCCGCGCCCGTGTTCTCCACCGATGACGTCCTGGCCGCCGAACTGGCCGTCGACCACCTCCACCGGCTCGGACACCGCAGGATCGGCATGGCCTCCGGTCCGGTGGGCAACCACCCGGCCGACAAGCGGGTCGAGGGATTCCGCACGGCCATGGCCAAGCGCGGCATCGAGGACCCCGAGCGCTGGGTGATCCGGCAGTCGTACACCGTCGAGGGCGGCCAGTCGGCCGCCACCACCTTGCTCGGCCTCGGTGCCACCGCGATCGTCGCGGCGAGTGACTACATGGCGCTCGGCGCCATCCGCGGGGTGCGGCGCCAGGGCCGCTCGGTGCCCGAGGACATCTCGGTGGTGGGATACGACGGGACGATGATCACCGAGTTCGTGGACCCTCCGCTCACCACGGTGCGTCAGCCCGCCGACCGGCTCGCGCTGGAAGTCGGCCGTACGGTGCTGGCGCTGGTCAGCAATCGCGATGTACCCACCGGTGAGCTGCTGTTCGACCCCGAGCTGGTGATCCGCGCCAGCACGGGCCCGGCTCCCTCCTGACCGCGGCACTTCCTGACCACGGCACTTCCTGACCACGGCCACTACCTGACCGCGGCGGTGGCAGCACCGCAGGCCGCGTCGGACGGTCGGGACACCGGGAGTGGGAGAGGTGTAGCCAGCCCCCCTGTGGAACCCGGGGGCTGGCCCCCCTTCGGTCGGGGTGGTGCCGCCATAGCGCCGATCGGTCTTCGGTCCGTACGTTTTTACAGGTCAGAGTGTTATGACCGATACAGGACCGGAGTCCTTCATGCCTCAGGCCACCGTGCCGTCCGAGCCCCGCGCACTCGCCCGCGGCACCGCGCCACAGGGGAGCGAGTTCGCTGCCCTCCTGAGGGAGGTCAGGAGGCAGGGGCTGCTGGAGCGCCGCAGGGGTTGGTACACGCGGATGATCACCGTGAACGGCCTCGCCCTGGCCGCCGTGGTGACGGCGATGGCCCTCGTCGGGAACACCTGGTGGTCGCTGCTGCTCGCCCCGCCGCTCGCGGTCCTCTCCGCCCGCACCGCCTTCGTCGGCCATGACGCCGGACACGCCCAGATCGCCACCGGCCGCCGGGCGAACCGGGCCCTCGGACTGCTCCACGGCAATCTGCTCCTGGGCATGAGCTACGCCTGGTGGAACGACAAGCACAACCGGCACCACGCCAACCCCAACCACATCGAGAAGGACCCGGACGTCGGCGTCGGCGCACTCGTATGGACCGCGGAGCAAGCCGCCGAACGCCGCGGTTTCGCCCGCTGGGTGACCCGCCATCAGGCCCGGCTGTTCTTCCCGATGCTGCTGCTCGAAGGCATCGCCCTGAAGGTGAGCAGCGTCCAGGATCTGCGACGGCAGCCCGTTCGCGAGCGGGCCGTCGAAGGCGCTCTCCTGACGCTGCACGCCATCGGCTACGGAGCCCTGTTGCTCACCTGTCTGCCGGTGGGCAAGGCCATCATCTTCGCCCTGCTCCACCAGGCGCTCTTCGGACTCCATCTGGGTATGGCCTTCGCCCCCAACCACAAGGGCATGGAGATGCCCGACCCGGCGGACGAATGCCGCTGGGGCCATCTGCGCCGACAGGTCCTGACTTCGCGCAACGTGCGCGGCGGTGCGGTCACGGACTGGGCGCTCGGCGGACTGAACTACCAGATCGAGCACCACCTCTTCCCGAACATGCCCAGGCCCCATCTCAGGCTCGCGCAGCCGCTGGTGCGACAGCACTGCCACCTCCTCGGGCTGCCGTACGCCGAGTCGGGGCTGCTCGACTCCTATCGACAGGGGCTGCGGCACATGCACACGGTCGGCCGTGCGGTGTCTAATCCAGGCCGCTGACCAGGCCAGATAGCGAAACGATGCTGGAGTACCAGATGTGCTGGCCGGGGACGTTGTGCCCACCACCGCCCGGTCCACCACCTGAACGGGAACGAACCGGACCGTCCCGGCCCGCGCCGGTCAAGACACCCTTCAGAGCCGCCACGAGTCATCCTGGCCGCGATGCCTCGTCGCACGACAGCGCCCGTCCCGTCAGGGCCAAGTCGAGTGCGCGGACCTGGCGCCCGTCCTGGTCCTCCTCGCCGGCGACGCGTCCCATTTCATCACCGGCCGGCTCATCCCGGTGGACGGCGGCCTGATCTCCGTCCGCTGAGTGCCGTATCTCCCGGACGCGGTCACTGCCGGTCAAGCCATCCCTGGAGCACGTCGCACAGCGGGGTGAGATCCGCCTCGAGGCCGCGCAGCAGCTCGGAAGCGGGCTCCGATGAGGTCTGCCAGCCACGGAGGGCGGCGAGGAAGGCGGCCTGGACGGCGCCGCCGACACTCGCCGGTACCAGGCCGCGCTCGCTCACCCCCAGGCGTCCCGCCACATATCCGCTCACCGCATCGGCCCAGCTCATCCACTGGGACGATTCCTCGGCCCTCAGCTCGGCGGAGTTGTCGAGAATAATGAACCGTTTCATCCAGATTCCGTGTTCGTCGGCCGAGGCGCGCAAGGCTTCCACGACGCATGTGCGGATCACCGTCATGACCGGCTCGCGTACGTCCGCCTCCGCCAGGAGCCGGCGCAGCCGATGTGTGTGCTCGTCGAAGGCGTACCAGATGATCTCCGACCTCGACGCGATGTAGCGGAAGAACGTCGTCTTGCTGAGGCCGCAGGCGTCGATGACCGTGGCGAGACCGGTCTCGGCGTACCCGTGTTCCAGGAAGAGCGCGATGGCCACCGCCTCGACCTTCTCCCGCGACGTCACCGGTGGTCGTCCCCGGGGCCGCCTGGCCTGGGCCAGAGCTCCTCGGCCTCGACCCCGACGGCTTCTCCCGGACCACCGACCACGACGCCGCGTAACCGGAGCGAGTACCCGCACCAGCGCAAACGGTTCACCGGTCGGCGGCCATACCGCCACCGACCGGTGACTCCGAAAGGAAAGATCATGAAAGCATGGCAGTTCACGGACATCGGAAAGCCTCTCACCCGCAATGACATCCCAGAGCCCGAAGCAGGATCCGGTGAGATCGTCATCGATGTGAAGGCGACTGGTCTCTGCCACAGTGATGTCGGATTCCTCGACGGCACCCTGACCTCACTGCTGCCCTTACGCCCGATCACCCTCGGACACGAGATCGCGGGCATCGTCGCCTCCACCGGCCCCGGCGCCACCCGCTTCGCCGTCGGCGACCGAGTCGCCGTGCCCGCCGCGATCGAAGGCCCGGGCACCTCCTCGAACGGCGGCTTCCAGCCCAGGGTCGCGGTACGCGAGAACCTGGTGGTCCCGCTGCCTGACGGCATCGCCTGGGATCAGGCGGCCGCCGCGACCGACGCGGGGCTCACCTCCCACCACGCCGTGATCGTCCAGGGAGCCGTGACGGCGGGCACCAAGGTTGGTGTCATCGGATTCGGCGGGCTGGGCTCGCTGGGTGCGCAGGTTGCCCTCGCCGTCGGTGCCGAGGTCTTCGTGGTCGAGAAGAACGAGAAGGTGCACGCGTTCGCCCGCGAACTCGGCGTCGCGGACGTCGCGACGGACATCGCCGCATTCGCCGACAAGAAGTTCGACGTCGTCGTGGACTTCGCCGGATTCGGCACCACGACCAACGAGGCGGTGGAAGCCGTACGCCGCGATGGACGCGTCGTACTGGTGGGCCTGGGCGTCGGCGAAGGCACCATCAACCTTCAGGCCCTCACCCTCAACCAGGTCACGCTCATCGGCTCCCAGGCGGGTACCCCCGAGGATTGCCAAGCGGTCCTCCAGCTCATCGCCGACGGCAAGGTCACGTCCCGCATCACTCACATCGGCTTCGACCAGATCGGCGACGGCATCGGCAAGCTCGAACGCGGAGAGGTCATCGGCCGACTCGTCGTCCTGTACGAGTGAGCGCCACACGATCCCTTCCTGAACTTCGGACCGGCGACGGGAATCCTCCGCACCCGGCGCCGGTCCAGCCACGTGAGTCCGGCAGGCTGATGACGCGGGCCGGATCGATGTCTCCCATGTCGTCCTCGGGACCAGCCTCCCGCGCCTGACGGCGCGTCAGGCGAGTGCACCTACAGACACGTTCCTGACCAGCGGCGGTAGCGATCTGCGACTGGGGTATCGACAATGGGTCAGTTGCCATCCAGCGGCCCGGGTGGGTCGAGCCGGTAGCCGTGTCCCCGCAGGGTGGTGAGGGCGGGCAGGGCGATGGGCGGGTATGCGGAGGCGGCCGCCTGTAGTCGGCGGCGCAGGGAGGACATGGTGACGTCGAGCGTCTTGGTCGGCCCGAACCAGTTCTCGTCCCACACCTCCGCCATGAGCGATTCGCGGGAGACGGCCTCCCCCGGATGCCGGACCAGGATGGCGAGGAGTTCGAACTCCTTGGGGCGCAGTTCGACCTCCTGATCGCCGAGGAGGCAGCGGCGCGCGGCGATGTCCACGGTCAGATCCCCGATCCGGATCGGTTCGCCGGGCCCCGCCGGGGCGGGTGGGCGGCGGCGGAGATGGGCGCGGAGGCGGGCGAGCAGCACGGTCAGGCTGAAGGGTTTGACCAGGTAGTCGTCGGCGCCCGCGTCCAGGCCCACGATGACGTCGATCTCCTCGCTGCGGGCGGTCAGGATGAGGATGAGGACATTGGAGTGCTCGTCGCGCAGTTGCCGGGCCACGTCGATGCCATCCATGTCGGGGAGGCCGAGGTCGAGCAGGACGACGTCGACGCGGAGTCTGGCGGCCTCGGCCAGGCCGGAGCCGCCGGTCCGGGTCCAGGTCACGGCGTAGCCGTGGGATCGCAGACCCGCTTCCACATGCCGCCCGATGACCTCGTCGTCCTCGATGAACAGTACGGATACCGCGTCCTTGGCTCCTGTCGTCCGCATGCTCCAAAGCGTAGGGCGGGTGGCTGTCCGGGGGCGCGCGGACGGTCCGCTGTCAGAGTTCACGCAGCTCTTCCACGGCCGGCCGGGTGGATCTGCGGACGCCGCTCAGGGCTGCGCCGACGATGGCCGCGAGGGCTGCCGTCAGGGTCAGGGCGAGATACGGCCAGGGCACGGCCACGGTGTCCGGTGGTGGATCGAAGACACCGGTGAGCACCTTGACGAGCATCTGGGTCAGGGCCCATCCGATGAGCGCGCCTCCGGCCAGCCCCGCCGCGGTGAGTACGGCGGCCTCGCTGAAGACCAGTCCCTTCATCTGCCGGCGGGTGGCGCCGAGGACGGTGGCGATGGCGAAGGTGCGGCGGCGTTCGGCGAGGCCGAGGGCCAGGACGATGCCGCCCGCGCCGGCTGCCAGCAGGACCGCGAAGGCGAGTTCGATCCGGGTGAGCCCGGACAGGTCCACGGAGGTGAGGCTGGAGCCGACGGCGGAGCGGGTCTGGGTGATGTCGGTGACCTTCGTGGTGGTGCCGAGCTGGTGGCGCAGCCGGGTGGCGACGGCCTTCTGGTTGCCGCCTCCGGTGTCGACCAGGAAGGTGCCGACCGCGTCGCTGCCGGTGGTCCTGGCGATGTAGCGGGCGTTGGCGACGAAGAAGCTGTCGCGTGGTGCGGTGGGGAATTCCTTGACGACGCCCGCGTAGTGGAACGGCACGGTGTGGAACGTCTTGGTGCGGGCGTCTTGCAGCCGCAGCTTGAGCGTGTCGCCGGGGGCTAGCTGGAAGTCCTTGACGGTCTCCTCGCTGACCAGGAGGGAGTCCGGCCGGGCGGCCAGTTTGGACATCAGGCTCTTGGCGCTGCCACCGCCGAAGTAGGCGTTCTGGAGGGAGGTGGCGGAGGTGATGGTGGACGGCCGGACCCCGTACAGGTCCTGTAGGTCCGCTCCGACGTAGGCGAACCGGTGCTGTAGCGGTTCGACATGGCGCACCCCCGGGATGGCTGCCAGGGGGTGGGCCGCGCTGGGCCCGGTGTGGGAACCCGGTGACTCGGTCACTGTCACATCGGCGCCGTTGGTGAGCCGGGCGTCGACTTCCGCCTGTTGCCGGTAGGTGGAGTTGAACGAGGCGGTGGACACGGCGAAGGAGAGGGCCAGCGCGAGCAGGACGACGGCCCGTGCCAGCGGACGGCGCTGCCGGGACAGACTCGCCGCGGTGGTTCCGGCCAGGGTGCCGGTCAGCGGCCGGACCAGCCGGGCGAGTGGGCGGCGTCCGTGGGCGAGGGTGAGCGTCACCAGCCGCCACAGCAGCAGGGCGGAGCCGAGCCAGAGGAGGGCCGGTCCCAAGAAGGCCCAGTAGGACACGGAGATGGTGGGGACGCCTTCCGGAGCCAGGACCAGGGAGTAGTTGTTGGAGCTGGAGGCGCGGAAGACGAAGTAGGAGACGGCCAGCAGGATGAGGTCCGGGTAGAACTTCATCCAGCGCGGGGTGTGGGCCCGGCCCACCACCCGGCGGGCCTCGGCAACGGTGCCCTGCCGCAGGTCGCGCACCGCGGGTACCAGGACGGCCGCCGCGGCGATGACCAGTCCCAGCAGCAGGGCGAGCGCGAACCAGCCGACCGCGGAGGTGGCGGTGGAGCCGAAGGACGCCGTGCCGAAGGCGGCTCGGCCCACGCCCGCGGCGATGCCGAGGCCCAGCAGCCCGCCTGTCACGCCGACGGCGGCCGCCTCGGTCACGGCGAGGCCGGCGATCTGGCGGAGGCCGAGTCCGCGGGTGCGCAGCAGGGCCTGTTCGCGCCGGCGCCGGTCGGCTCCGGCGCCGGCCACGGCCGCCGTCAGCAGGGCGGCCAGCACCGCTCCGGGCACGCCGAGGAAGAGGAAGAGGATCTGGGCGTAGAGGGCGTCCTGGCGGGCGCTGTCGAGCGCGGCGCCGAGGTTGTCGCCGACCAGCCCGCCGCCGGCGGTGCGTGCCTCGGTGTTGTGGGCGGCGCCGGTCACCGCGGTGTACGCGGCGGCGGGGTCGGCGGGCAGCCGGGCGTCCCGGGCGACATGGATCTGGGTGGCGACCGCGGCCGGGTCGGCGGCCCTGATGGGCGCCGTGGTCCTGGTGAACTGTGCGGCGGGCAGCAGGATGACGTTGTCCGGTGGCGCGGTGGGCTGGGTCTGGGGAGGGGCGCCGACCTTCTGGAAGAGGGAGTCGGCCTGGGGCAGGTCGACCACTCCGGCCACCTTCACATGGGTCGGTCCGCCTCCGGGGCGGCCGATGGTGACGGTGTCCCCGGGGGCGACATGCAGATTGGCCGCTGTCTGCTGGGCGATGAGCACCCCGGAGGCGCTGCCCGTGAGCTGCCGGATCTCGCCGGGGAAGGCGGTGCGGTAGCCGGGTGGCAGGCCGAGCACGACCCCCGGGCCGGTGCTCTGAGTGGATCCGCCGGTCCTGGCGCGGAATCCGGTGCTGTGCGCGAATCCGACGGGGAGCGCGGTGCGTGTGCCGGGCGCGGACCGTACGGTGTGCAGCACCGAGGCCGGTTTGGCGCCCGGCTGGACCTGGACCTGCCAGTCGACCGCGACCGAGTGCACCGCGCGGTCGGTCATGGTGGACTTGGACGCGGTCAGAAAGGAGCCGAGCGCGGCGACCAGCGCCACGGCGAGCGAGATACCGAGCGCGGCGGCCAGGAGCCGGCCACTGCGGCGCCGGACGAGCCCGGACAGCCAGGTGATGATCACGACGTCTCTCCTCGAGTCTCGGACGTCTCTCCTCGAGTCGTGTTCGGCCGCGCCCGCGGCGCGGTGCGCGGTCCGGAGGCGGCGGGGGCGGGGACCGTGGCGACCAGCCGCCCCTCGTGCATGGGCCAGCGCTCGGTGAGGCGTTCGCCGACGGTGGAATCGTGGGTGGTCACCACGAGCGCGGCGCCGAGTTCGGCCGCCGTGTCCAGCAGAACGTCCACCACATGGCGTCCGGTGGCGCGGTCGAGCTGTCCGGTGGGTTCGTCGGCGAGGACCACCCTCGGGCGCAGCGCGAGCACTCGGGCCACCGCCACCCGCTGCGCCTGTCCACCGGAGAGTTCCTCGGGCAGCTTGTCGGCGAGGTCCGCGACGCCGACTGCGTCGAGGGCGGACAGCGCGCGGCGGCGGGCCTCGGACTCCGAGGTGCCCGACAGGACCAGCGGCAGTGCGGCGTTCTCCACCACGTCGAGGGCCGGGATCAGGCTCGGGGACTGGAAGACCACGCCGATGTCCCGGGCCGTGGTGGGGCGGCCAAGGGCCGGCCAGGCGATCTCCCCGCTGGTGGGCCGCTCCAGCCCGGCCATCAGATGCAGCAGCGTGGACTTTCCGGACCCCGAGGGGCCCATGATGGCGATGCGGTCGCCGGCCCGCACCTGGCAGGTGGCGCCGTGCACCGCCACGACGGCATGCTCGCCCTGGCCGTAGGTGCGGGCGGCGTCGCGGCAGTCGATGAGGGGGGTGCCGGTGCCGGGGGCGTTCACGGCTGGATCCTTCCGTCGCGCAGGACGAGCACCCGGTCGGCGAAGCCGACGACCTCGGTGTTGTGGGTGACGACCAGAACGCCGCGGCCGGCGTCGGCCCGGCTCTTGAGCAGGTCGAGCACCCGCCGTTCGGTCCGTCCGTCCAGCTCGCCGGTGGGCTCGTCGGCGAGGAGCACATCGGGGTCGTTGGCCAGGGCGACGGCCAGCCCCGCACGGGCCAGTTCGCCACCGGCCAGCTCATGCGGCAGGGCGTGGGCCCGGCCGCGCAGGCCCACCCCGTCGAGCAGGACGGCGATATCGGAGGCACCGCCACGGCGCCGTCCGGCGGCCGCCTGGGCGAGACGGATGTTCTCCCGTACGTCCAGGTGGGCGATGAGGTTGCCGGACTGTAGCAGGACACCGATGCGGCTGGCGCGCAGCCGGGCCCGTTGAGCCTCGGGGCGATGGCTGATCCGCTCCCCGCCGACGTGGACAGAACCTCCGGCCGGTTCGTCCAGCCCGGCCAGGCACGCCAGCAGGGTGGACTTGCCCGAACCGGAAGGCCCGACGACGGCGACGGTCTCACCGCGCTGGACATGGAGGGACACCCCGCGCAGCGCGAGGGTCTCCTCCTCGCCGGTGCGGAAGAACCGGTAGAGCTCGCTGGCATCGAGGGCGGTCGCCCCGTCGGCCCGTGCGGCTGCGGTGGAGGTGGTGGTCATCACTGCCACCGGAGCGAATCACTGACGATGCGCCAGGGGTCGACGTTGTCGGCACCGGTCGGGCCGGTCAGGGTCAGGACGACCTGCCGGCCGTTATGGAAGAACACGTACCGCTCCACCGAGTCGCGCACGCTCTTGCCGGTCACCTGGTTGGGGGCCGAGTCCGTCCGGTAGGTGATCCGGACGGCCTGTCCGGCCTTCCGGTGGACGGTCGTGACGCCGCCCAGGGCGAAGTGCGCGGCCTGCTTGCGGAGGGCGGGGACCATGCCCGCCTTCACCGACTGGACGGTGGGCGCGGTCCCGGTGGAGCTCTGCGAGACCTCGACCTTGTTGAGCTTGTCGCTGAAGGTGGTGGTGCCGTGGGCGGAGGAGCGGGCCCAGCCCTCCGGGACCTTGACCGTGAACCCGGCGGCGGGCGGCCGGTAGGCGACGTACACCTGGTTGTCGGGGATGTCGCCCGGCGGGTTGGACTCGGTGGGGGCCGGGCCGGTCCGCTGGGTGGACGACGAGCCGGAAGGGGCCTTGGAACCCCTGTGGGAGCCTCCGCCGGAGCCGGAGCAGCCGGCGACCACCGCGGTGGTCAGCGCGACGGCGGCGGGAAGGGCGAGGATGGCTCGCTTGTTCATGGTGTCCTCCGCATAGGCGAACCGCTGGTGGTCTCCGACGCTAGGGAGGAGGCGGTAAACGCTCGCCATGACGACGGTTAGACGACGGCAAAACCGGCCACCGGCATCCCTGCCTCGCCTCGCCGGGGCGCTCCCGCGCTCATGATGGGCGAATGAGAAAGCGTGTGATGCGGGTGGCCGTGGCGGCGGTGCTGGTGGCACTCGCCCTCCTCGCTACGCCGCTGGCGCTCGGGATCCAGACCTCCTTCTTCGCGGACGAGCGCGATGAGCTGGAGCGTGTGGCCCTGGCCGCCGCCATCCATGTGCCCCCGCAGTTCGTGGCCGGCGACCACGTGGAACTCCCCGCCCATGAGCGGGGAACCGACGTCGGGGTCTACGACCTCTCCGGGCGGCTGCGCAACGGCAGCGGTCCCGGGAAGGCGGACACGATCACCCGGGCGGCCCGGGGCGGGGCGGTGGCCCGAGGGCGCGCCGACCACCAGATCGTGGTGGCCGTGCCCATTGCGACCGGCGAGCAGGTGATCGGTATGGCCCGCGCCTCGACCGGGACACCGCAGGTCTGGCATCGCATCATCCTGGCCTGGCTCGGCCTGGCCGGCGCCGCGCTGGTGGCGCTGGTCACCGCCGTCGTGGTGGCACGCCGACAGGCGCGCACGCTCACCGCGCCGTTGGAGGCGCTCTCGGTGAAGGCCGGAGCGGTGGCGGACGGGGATCTGACCGCGCGCGCCGAAGGCAGCGCGATCGCCGAGATCGACCAGGTGGCGCGTACCCAGAACACCATGGTCGAGCGGCTGGCCCGATGGCTTGAGCACGAGCGCCACTTCACCTCCAACGCCTCCCATCAGCTACGCACCTCGCTGGCCGGTCTCCAGCTAGGTCTGGACGCGGCCGCCGCCGATCCCGACGCGGATCTGAGAGCGGCGGTGACGGAGGCCCTGGAGCGGGTCCGGCATCTTCAGCAGACCGTGGACGAGGTGCTCCGGCTGGCCAGGGCGTCACACCCCGGCGTTCCCGTGACCGCCCGGCCCGCCGCCGAGGTGGTCGAGGGGGTGGAGCGCCGCTGGCACGGCACATTCGCCGCCGAGGGCCGTCGTCTGGACTTCGGTGTCGAGCCCGGTGGGGAAGATCTGCGGATCCCCGATCACACCGCAGAACAGATCCTGGACGTCCTGCTGGACAACGCCCTGCGCCACGGCCACGGCGCGGTCGAGGTCACGGTGCGCGAGATGGGCGGCACAGCCGCCGTCGACGTGTCCGACGAGGGCTCGCTGACGCTCGACCGGCGGGCCGTCTTCGAGCGGGGGGCGACGACATCGCGGGACGGCAGTGGCATCGGGCTGACGCTGGCGCGGGAAATGGCCGAGGCGGCCGGGGGGCGGCTCACCCTCGCCCGGACGACGCCCACCATCTTCACCCTGCTGCTGCCGGTCACGGAGCCACCGCCGCCACCGGAGTGAGCCGGGTGACGGTGGAGGGCGACGGCCCGGGGCCCGGCCGGTCCTGCGTCCGCCCCTGGCGGTGTCACCCCCTCGGCACGTTTTGCCGTCGTCTAACCTCCGTCGCGCTGGGTGTTAACCACCCCCTTTCTAGCGTGGAAGACATCAAGGGTTCGCCCGCGGACGGAGGGCGTCATGAGCAGGCACACCATCGTCGGTGTCAAGGGTTTTGAAGGTGCGGAACAGCCCCTGACGGCGTGGCCCGCCGCCGGCCGGCCGCTCCCGCTCGGGGCCCTCGCGGAGCACTTCGAGCGCATCTGTCACCGTGCCCCGTCCCACAGCGGCGTGATCGGCGAAGAGTGACGCCTCGGGTACGCGGCGCTCAACCGCTGGACGAACCAGCTCGCGCACGGGACGCCCCCGGGCGGTCCCGGCCACGACGCCGGGACAGCCGCGGCCGCGCCCACCGCTCTCCGGCTCACATTTGGGGAGGCTTCTCATGACAACGCTCCTCCGGCCCGCTCCGCTGACGGCTCCCCGTGTCAGCGGCGATCTGCCCGGCCCCCGCTCCACCGTCCTGCTGGCCCATCAGGAGCGTTGGGAGTCGAGCGCGCGGACCTACCCGCGCCATCTGCCCATCGCCCTGGCCGAGGGAGAGGGCAGCTTCGTCCGGGACGTGGACGGCAATGTCTTCATCGACTTCCTCGCCGGCGCCGGGGTGCTGTCGCTCGGCCACAACCATCCGGAGCTGGTGCCGGCCGTGCGGGATCAGCTCGACTCCCTCACCCACGGCCTGGACTTCCCCACCCCCGCCAAGGACGCCTTCACCCAGGCCCAGCTCTCCATGCTGGCGCCGGAGCTGCGCAAGCGCACACGGCTGCACTTCTGCGGGCCGACGGGGGCCAACGCCGTCGAGGCCGCCATCAAGCTCTGCAAGATCGCGACCGGCCGGGGCGACATCATCTCCTTCCAGGGCGCCTTCCACGGCAGCACCCACGCCACGATGGCGCTCAGCGGGCTGGTATCCCAGAAGGCGCCCGTGCGCGACGGCATGCCGGGAGTGCACTTCTTCCCGTACACCGCCAGTGGCCCGGCGCCGGACGGCTGTTCCGTCAACGGCGCCGACCTGCTGGAGCAGGCGCTGCGGGACAGCAACGGCGGTATTCCGCTGCCCGCCGCGGTGATCATGGAGATGGTTCAGGGCGAGGGCGGAAACTTCGTCGCCCGTACCGACTTCGTCCGCAAGGTGCGCGAGGTGACCCGCTCGCTGGGCATCCCCCTGATCGTCGACGAGGTCCAGACCGGCTGCGGACGCACCGGCACCTGGTTCGCCTTCGAGCAGTACGGCATCGAGCCGGATGTCATCGTGGCGTCCAAGGCACTGAGCGGCATCGGTCTGCCGGTCGCCCTCATCCTGTACGACGCCGCGCTGGACACCTGGGCGCCCGGCGCGCACATCGGGACCTTCCGCGGCAATCAACTGGCCTTCGCCGCAGGTGTGGAGACGGTCCGCATCATCCGGCGGGACGACATCCTGGGCAACGTCCGCCGGCAAGGTGCGCGAATCGCGGACCGGCTGGCCGGGCTGACCCACAATCCGTGGGTCCGCCAGGTGCGCGGCCGCGGGCTGATGTGGGGGATCGAACTGGCGGACCCCCGTGACGGCCGCCCGGCCACCGAGGTCGCGGCCGCGGTCCAGCACCATGCGCTGCGCCATGGCCTCATCGTGGAACGCGGCGGACGCGACGACGCCGTGGTACGCATCCTGCCCCCGCTGAACGTCACCGCCGAGGTCGTGGACACGGCCTGCTCAATCCTGGTGGATGCCGTTTCCGCCCGCGCCCATCGTTCCTCTGTTCCCTGAGAGACCTGAGAGGGGCATCGGATGGCTCTCATCGTCCAGAAGTACGGAGGCTCATCGGTACCCACCACCGAGCGGATCAGGCGGGTCGCCGAACGGGTGGTCAGGGCCCATGACGAGGGCCATGACGTGGTCGTGGTGGTGTCCGCCATGGGCGACGCCACCGATGAACTCCTCGCGCTGGCCCAGAACGTGGACACCGCACCCTGTCCGCGGGAGCTGGACACCCTGCTGAGCGTGGGTGAGCAGGTCTCCAGCACGCTGACCGCGATGGCGCTCCACGCGCTCGGTGCCTCGGCGTGCTCCTGTTCCGGCCGCCAGGCCGGGGTGATCACGACCCCGGCCCACGGCGGGGCCCGGATCGTGGACGTGCGGCCACGCCTGGTCCGGGAGGCGCTGGACCGCGGGATCATCCCAGTGGTCACCGGATTCCAGGGAGTGTGCGGAGAAGACGACGACGAGATCACCACCCTGGGCCGCGGCGGCTCCGACACCACGGCGATCGCCCTGGCGGCGGCGCTCAAGGCCGACGTATGCGAAATCTGCACCGATGTGGACGGGGTGCTCACCGCGGATCCGAAGATCGTGCCGGAGGCGAGGCCGATCGACCACCTCACCTATGAGGCCATGCGGGAGCTGGCCGCCGCGGGAGCGCGGGTGCTGGCGCTGTCCAGCGCCGAGTACGCCGAGCGATACGCGGTGCCCCTCCGAGTGCGGTCATCCTACGACGAACATCCGGGCACCGTCGTCTCGGACGAGCCCCAGCGGCCCCCGTCGTACGGGTCCCCCGCCCGGGTCGTCGCCCTGGCCCATGACCCGTCCCGCACGAAGATCACCCTGTCCGGTGTGGTGGGCCGCGCGGGGGCGACGGCGGGCATGATGTACGCCCTGGCCAAGGCGGGGAGCGGGATCGGCACGGCTGAAATCCGTGCCGTCCCGGCCGGCGACGGGCGATACGGCGCGCTCACGCTGGTCCTGCCCGTGACCGACGCCCCCGCCGCGCTGGCCGCCCTGCGGACCTGCCGCCGCGGCATCGGCTACGACGGCCTCACCATCGAGGACGAAGTCGGGACAGCGTCGCTCGTCGGCTCGGGATTCCGGTCGCACGCCGGGACTTTCCTCCTGCTGAGGAAGACGCTGGACGAGATGGGCGTGCCGTTCGAGCCGGTGACGGCGTCGGACACCCGCATTTCGGTACTGTGCCGTGCCTCCCTGCTGCCGGACGCCGTACGCGCCCTGCACAGGGCGTTCGTGGAGATGGAGCCAGCTCAGCCCCTCTGGCAGACCAGATCTGATCAGGCCGTGGCCGTAGTGCGCATGAGGTGAGCACGATGCTGGGAAGTGACCGGAACGAGGCGGTGCCCGGACGGCCGACGTGCGCGTGGGTGCCGAGGTCGCAGAGTCGTCCGGATGGCCTGCTCGCCTGTGCGGGCTGGGACGGTTCGGTCCGGTGGCGGGACGGCGAACGGCTTGAGCGGCTGTTCGAGGAGCGCTGCGACCGGATGCGTGCGCGGGAAAAGGGAGACCGACTCGCGGTGGACGCCGGTGACGTCGCCCTCACGTACGCGCGGCTGGACGAAAGGGCCAACCAGCTCGCTCGTTTCCTCATGGCCGAAGGTGTACGGCCCGGCGACCGGATCGGGTTGCTGCTCGACGAGGCGGTGGACGCCTATGTCGGGATGCTGGCCGTGCTGAAGGCGCACGCCGCGTACGTACCGCTGGATGCCGGGTTCCCGCCGGATCGTCTGAGCTACATCGTGGCCGATGCCTCCGTGCGCATGGTCCTGTCGCTGTCCCGACTCTCCGAGCGGACGCGCCCCCTCGCGGACAGTGCCGAGTTGCTGTTCCTGGATCGGGTGCGGTCCCGGGTCGCGGAGCAGTCCCCCAATCGGCCCGATGCCCTGGCAGCCGGGGAGCAGGCCGACGACCTGTGTTACGTCATCTACACCTCGGGATCCACCGGCCGTCCGAAGGGGGTGGCCGTCGGGCATCCCGCTGTGTGCAACTTCGTCCGGGTGGCCTCGGAGGTCTACGGCATCACTTGCGACGATCGGGTCTACCAGGGGATGACCATCGCTTTCGACTTCTCCGTCGAGGAGACATGGGTGCCCTGGATGGCCGGTGCCACGCTGGTCCCCAGGCCCCAGGGGCCCAGCCTGCTCGGTGCCGAGCTGGACGCGTTCCTGCGGGAGCACCGGGTCTCGGCGCTGTGCTGTGTTCCCACCTTGCTGGCCACCCTGGACGAGAACGCGTCCGAGCTGCGGTTCCTGCTGGTATCCGGGGAACCGTGCCCACAGGATCTCGTCACCCGCTGGCACCGGCCCGGCCGCCGGTTCCTCAATGTCTACGGCCCGACCGAAGCGACCGTCACGGCGACCTGGAGCCCGCTGGCCCCCGACCGTCCGGTGACGATCGGTGTCCCGCTGCCGACGTACTCGGTCGCCGTCCTCGATCCGGAACGGGACACGGCCCTGGCACCGGGCACGATGGGAGAGATCGCGATCGGCGGGATCGGGCTCGCCGACGGATACCTCAACCGGCCCGAGACGACCGAACGTGCCTTCATTCCGGACTTTCTCGGCATCCCCGGGAATCCGTCCGGCAAGATCTACCGGACCGGCGACCTGGGCAAGATCAACGCCCAGGGTGAGGTCGAACATCACGGCCGCATCGACACCCAGGTCAAGATCCGCGGCTACCGCGTGGAACTGACCGAGATCGAGTCGGTCCTGCTGCACGTGCCCGGGATCGCCCAAGCGGTCGTCGGCGAGCAGGAGATCACTCCGGGGACGGTGGAACTGTGTGCCTACTACACCACCTGCGCGGGCATGACCGTGGATTCCGAACAGGCTGTGGCACACCTGCGGGAACGGCTGCCCGGCTACATGGTCCCCGCCTACCTCGAACACCTCACGTCCATCCCGATGCTGCCCAGCGGCAAGGCAGACCGCCGGCATCTGCCGCCACCAACCGGGCCACGCCGGCTCACACAGGGCAATGGCACCGCTCCACGCACCAGTACCGAATGGATGCTGGCCGAACTGCTGGCTGCGGTCCTACAGGTCGAGCGGGTCTGTGTGGACAGCCACTTCTTCGACGACCTCGGTGCCAACTCCCTGCTCATGGCGCGGTTCAACGCGGCCGTGCGCGAACGCGCGGACCTGCCCGCCGTGTCGATGAGGGACGTCTACCTGCATCCCACGGTGCGCCGGCTCGCCACAGCCCTGGCCGAGGCGCCGTCCCCTCCCACGCTCGACCGCGTGCCGCGGCAAACGGCCGCTCCGGTGGTGGGCAGGCTCCGGTACGCCCTGTGCGCGGCTCTCCAGTTCCTCATGTTCCTGGTCTACGTGAGCCTCGCTTCGGTGGCGCTGGACGCCGGCACGTCCTGGATGACGCGGGGACAGGGATGGCTCGATGTCTATGAACGCGCGGTTGCCCTCGGCGCCGTGGCGCTCATCGGCGCGAGCCTGTTCCCGATCGCCGTCAAATGGATACTCATCGGGCGGTGGAAACCGCGGCACATCCAGTTGTGGAGCGTGGCGTATGTCCGCTTCTGGTGTGTCAGAACCCTCATCGTCGCCAACCCGCTGGCCCGCCTGACGGTCGGAACGCCGCTGTACACCCTGTATCTGCGGGCACTCGGCGCCAAGATCGGACCGCGCACCGTGATCTTCACCCGGTGGGTGCCGATCTGTACCGACCTGCTGACCATCGGGGCCGACACCGTGATCCGCAAGGAAACCTTTCTCAACGGCTACCGAGCACGCGACGGGGTCATCGAGACCGGACCGGTCACCATCGGTGCCGGCGCCTTCGTCGGCGAACACAGCACTCTCGACATCGGCGTACGCCTCGGCGACACCGCTCAGCTCGGCCATGCCTCCGCGCTGCACGAAGGCCGGTCGATACCCGCCGGGCAGCACTGGCACGGCTCGCCGGCCCGGCCCGCACCAGAGGGATCCGAGTACCTCACCGTTCCGCCCACCCGCTGCGGCCGCCTGCGGCGAGTGTGTCATAGCCTCGTCACGCTGCTGGTCCTGATGGCCACCGTGGGAGTGGCCGAGGTGGCCGTCGCCGCGCTGCTGGAGGCCCGGCCCGCGCTGGTCAGCACCCTCACAGGAGCAGGCGGCCCCGGCAGTTGGTCGTACTACGCCGACGGCCTGGAGATCGCGACGGCCGTGGTGCTCGGCCTCGCCCTCCTGGGGGCGACCCTCGTACCGGCCCTGTCGCGCGTACTGTCCCGTCCCCTCAGGCAGAACACCGTGTATCCGCTGTACGGAGTGCGCTTCACACTCCAGCGCGCCGTCGCCCGGCTGACCAATATCCGCTTCACCATCGCCCTGTTCGGCGACAGCTCGGCGATCGTGCACTACCTGAGGGCCCTCGGATACCGTCTGGCACCGATCGAGCAGACCGGAACCAACTTCGGCACGATGCTCAAACACGAGGTGCCCGCCCTCAGCCGGGTCGGCACCGGGACCATGGTCTCCGACGGACTGTCCATGGCGAACGCGGAGTACTCCAGCACCTCGTTCCGCACCGCCGTGGCCGCCATCGGAAGCCATAACTACCTGGGCAACAACATCGTCTACCCGGCCGGCGGCAGGACCGGCGACAACTGCCTGCTGGCCACCAAGGCCATGATCCCCGTCAGTGGTCCGGTCAGGGAGAACACCGGACTGCTCGGCTCACCCCCCATCGAGATCCCACGGTCGGTCGAGCGCGACCACCGCTTCGATCACCTCACCAGCGGATCCGGGCTCCGGCGCCGCCTTAGGGCCAAGAACCACCACAACGCCGGGACCATGGCCCTGTTCCTGACCGTGCGCTGCCTGTACGTCTACGGCCTCCTCCTGATCGCGATGTTCCCCCTGACCGGCAACGGCGGGCTGTACTGGCTGGAGACGATCGGCACCGCCCTCCTCGAACTCGCCTTCACGGTCGGCTTCTTCGTGCTGGCCGAACGGGCCGCGCTGGGCTTCCATACCCTGCGGCCACGGTTCTGCTCCATCTACGAGCGGTCCTTCTGGCGGCACGAGCGCTACTGGAAGGTACCGTCCATCGTCTACCTCGTCCTCTTCAACGGCACCCCCTTCAAACCCGTCATCTGGCGGCTGCTCGGCGTCCGCATGGGACACCGGGTCTTCGACGACGGCTGCCGGATCCTGGAACGGACCCTCACCCAGGTCGGCGACGGCTGCGCCCTCAACGCCGGCAGCATCTTGCAGGCACACTCCCTCGAAGAGGGCGTCTTCAAATCCGACCGCATCACCATCGGCAACGGGTGCACGATCGGCACCAGCGCCTTCGTGCACTACGGCGTCGTCATCGACGACCACGCCCACATCGACGCCGACTCCTTCCTCATGAAGGGCGAACACGTACCGGCACACGCCCAGTGGCGCGGCAATCCGGCAGTGGAACTGACCACCGATGCCGCCTGCCGCAGAAGGCCGTAGTCGAGCGTGCCCGAGCGTTCGGGCAGGCGTACCCGCCTTGGCCGTTCGTTCACCGCCCCTGGGCTGCCTGGCCGGCTTGTCAGGCGCCGACGGTTTCCAGCAGGAGGTGGAGGTCGTGGGCGGCTTCGGCGGTGGACAGGGCAGTGATGGCGAGGACCGTGGCCGTCGCGGCGGTGAGGACGGGGTGGCGGCCGAAGGGAGGAGCGAGAAGGGCGGCGACACGACGGGGCACGGGTCCGGCGGCGGCGAGTGGGGTGCGGCGGCCGAGGATGCCCAGGGCGGCGCCCGGAGTGCGGGCGGGGACGTGGTGGGCGGCGAGGGCCGCTTTGCCGACGGTGCGGGCGACCCGCTCGCGGTCGCCGGTGGCGATGGCCGCCTTCTCATCGGCCCACCGTTCGATGGTGTACGTCACGGCCGTGGCGAGGGGGCGTAGCAGGGGGTTGGCGGCGGCGCCGAGCTGGGTCAGGGCGACGAAGGCGTAATGGTGGGCCGTCAGGTGGGCGCGTTCGTGGGCGAGCAGGATGTGGCGCTCGGTTTCGTCCAGGGTGTGCAGCATGCCGGTGGAGACGACGACGCGACCGGGCAGTCCGGGGATCGCGAAGGCGTTGGGGGCCTCGTCATCGATCACGACCAGGCCGTCTTCGGCGGGCATACAGGCCGCTTCCAGGGCGGCGGTGGCCAGGGTGCGGGCGCGCCGCCAGAGCATGCGGGCGGCCATGAGGACGGCGGCGCCGAGCAGGAGGCCCGCGATCAGGGCGACGGACAGTTCGGCGGGGTCGTCGCGCTGTGCGGCGTGGGCCGACCAGTGGCCGAGGGCGGCCGGGTGGGGGAAGCGGATCAGTCCGGTGATGGCCAGCAGCCCCAGTGAGATGGTGGTCGCCGTGCCCAGTACGAGGGCTGAGGCAGTGAGCAGCCAGGTCGCAAGGCGGGGTTCGCATCGCTCCGCCAGGGGGCGTGCTCCGAGGGGAGCGAGCAGGGAGAGCAGCAGGGGGATGTAGACGGCGATGCGCATCTGGACTGCCTCTTCCTACTGGTCGGGGTCGAGCAGTTGGCGCAGCAGATCCGCATCGGTGGTGGACAGCTCGTCGGCGAAGCGGGCGAGGACGTCCTGGCGGTCGGACCGCTCTTCCAGGACCGAGCGCATGCGGCGGGCGGCGAAGCCGGGGTCGTCGGTCACGGGGGCGTAGGCGTAGGCCCGGCCGCGCGGGGTGCGGGTGAGCAACTGCTTGGTATGCATCCGGGTGAGGATCGTCACCACGCTGTTGTAGGCCAGCTCGTTGCCGAGGCGTTCGGTGACCTCCCGGGGGGTCAGCGCGCCGTCGGCCCGCTGAAGCAGTTCAAGGATCTCGGCCTCGCGTGCACCGTTGGGCCGCTTGGGCCCGTGTCCTGGCGTGCGGATACCCATGCGGTTGGCCTCCCCTCTCTCATCACCTACACTCGTGTAGGACTCCTACACCGGTGTAAAAGCTGTTGTCTCCCAAGTGTGCCATGCACGCGTGCCTGGGCAGAACTCTGCCTTGGGCGGGCACGGCCGGAAAGGACCCTGCGGTGCCGTTGGCCCTCAACCCGCTGAATACCGCCCAACCGCTGACAGCGTTCGGCACGGCGGGCATCTTCCTGGTGCTGTTCGCCAAGACCGGACTGCTCATCGGCCGCCACGCCGGGCGGGCCCTGCTGGCCCGCACCCGCGGCCGGCACGTGATCGACGGTGTGCGGCGTGCGGAGGAGCTGCTCGCCCGCTACGGCCATGGCAGGGCGATCACGCTCGCCCGGTTCATCCCGGTCCTGGCCCACACCGCCGCGGAGCCGACCGTGGGGAGCGCCAAGTGAAGATCACCTTCCTGATCCACAATGTGTACGCGATCGGCGGCACGATCCGCACCACGCTCAATCTCGCCGCGGCCCTCGCCGACCGGCACGAGGTGACGATCGTGTCGATGCTCCGCCACCGGACCCGCCCGCGCTTCGTCATCGATCCACGGGTGACGGTGGTGCCGCTGGTCGACCTACGCGCGGACGCCGCCGACCCCCTGCTCCATCAGCCGGCCGAGGTCTTCCCCACCGCCGAGAAGCGGTACAAGCAGTACAGCCGCCTCACCGACCAGCGGGCGCGGGAGTACCTGCGGAGCTGCGACGCGGACGTGATCATCGGCACCCGGCCGGGCATCAATGTGTACCTGGCCCGCTTCGCCCCGCCCCGGGCGCTGCGCATCGCCCAGGAGCACCTCACCCACGACACGCACACCAAGAAGCTGCGCGCCCAGCTCGCCCGGCAGTACCGCGGCCTGGACGCCGTGGTCACCACGACCGACGCCGACGCGGCCGTCTACCGGGCGAGGATGCGGCTGCCGGGCGTGCGGATCCTGGCCATACCCAACAGCGTGCCCGACCCCGGCCTGCCGCCCACCGACGGCGGCGCCCCCGCCATCGCCGCGGCCGGACGACTGGTGCGCGCCAAACGGTTCGACCTGCTCATCGAGGCATTCACCGATGTCGCCGCGAAGCACCCCGACTGGTCGCTGCGCGTTTACGGCGCGGGCGCCGACAAAGAGCGGCTCCAGCGGCTGATCGAGGAGCAGGGCCTGGGCGGCCGGGCGGCACTGATGGGCGCGGTCTCCCCGATCGAGGCCGAGTTCGCGAAGGCGTCGATCGTCGCCTCCGCCTCCGACGCGGAGTCCTTCGGCATGACGCTGGTCGAGGCGATGCGCTGTGGCACACCGGTGGTCGCCACCGACTGCCCGCTCGGCCCGGCCGAGATCATCAACGACGGCGTCGACGGCCGCCTGGTCCCCATGGGCGACCGGCAGGCGCTGGCCGCCGCGCTGGGCGACCTGATCACCGACGAGCCCGACCGCCACCGCATGGGCGAGGCCGCCCGCGACGCGGCCCGCCGCTTCGATCCGGCCCATGTGGCCCACGTCTACGAGGAGCTGTTCGGCGACCTCGCCGCCACGCGTTCCGCCCGTGCGTGGCAGCGCCGCAAGGCCCGCTGGCGCAACCGTGCGGGCCGGGCCCTGCGCCGTCTGCGCCACTGACCCCGATCCCGCTGACCGCGGTCGCCCGCGCCGTTCCCCAGCGGACACGGCCCGCTCCATCCACCACAGAAACGGATCCAGATGAGTGCCATCAGCATCGGCCAGGCGGCCATCCTCGGCATCGTCGAAGGCATCACGGAGTTCCTGCCCGTCTCCTCCACCGGCCATCTGAAGATCACCGAAGGGCTGATGGGCATCCCGGTCGACGACACCTCCGTGGTCGGCTTCACCGCCGTCATCCAGGTCGGCGCGATCGCCGCGGTGCTGGTGTACTTCTTCCAGGACATCGTGCGGATCGTCTCCGCCTGGATCCGCGGACTCGCCCACCGTGAGCAGCGGTACCACCACGACTACAAGTTCGCCTGGTGGGTCATCTGCGCCACCATCCCGATCGTGATCGTGGGCCTGGCCGCGAAGCCGCTCATCGAGGGCCCGCTCGCGTCCCTGTGGGTGGTCGCCGGCTCCCTCGTCGCCGGGTCCGCTGTGATGTGGGTGGCCGACCAGATGGGCCGCCACAAACGCGGCGAGGACGACACGGGCTTCAAGGACGCCATGCTGGTGGGCTGTTCGCAGATTCTCGCGCTGCTCTTCCCCGGCTTCTCCCGCTCCGGCGCCACCATGTCCACCGCGCTCATCCTCGACCTGGACCGGGTGGCCGCCACCCGCCTGTCCTTCTTCCTCGGCATCCCGGCGCTGACCGGCGCGGGCCTGTACGAGCTGAAGGACGCCGTCGGCGCCGGGGTCGGCAGCGCCCCCCTCGTGGTGGGCACCGCTGTCTCGTTCGTGGTCGCCTACGCCTCGATCGCCTGGCTGCTGAAGTTCGTCGCCAAGCACTCCTTCAACGCGTTCGTCATCTACCGCGTCGCCGTCGGCCTGCTGCTCCTCGGCCTGCTGGGTACCGGGGTGCTCGCCGCATGACCGTGGTGAGTGCGGTCATGCGGCCGCGACGCCGGATACCGTGGCCGGCGCTGGTCGCACTCGGCTATGCGGCGGCCCAACTCGCCCTTGTGGTACCGCATCTGGGGCTGGGCTGGGACGAAACGGTGTACCTCTCCCAGGTCGACCCGCACCGCCCGGCGGCGTACTTCAGCGCCCCGCGCTCACGCGGCATCAGCCTTCTGGCCGCCCCTGTGCTCGCCGTCACCGACTCCGGCGGTGGCACCGTGCTCCGGGTCGTCCTGGCGCTGCTCTCCGCCGCCGCCCTGTACGCGGCCTACCGCGTCTGGCAGCCGCTGCTCGGCCCGGGGCGGACCGCCCTGGCCGCGCTGCTGTTCGCCGGTCTGTGGACCACTGTGCTCTACGGGCCGCAGGCCATGCCCAACCTGTGGGTGGCCCTGTCCGCGGTGGCGGCCGTCGGCTGGTTCCTGCGTGCCGCACACCCACCCGCGGGGCGGCGGGCCCTGCTCGGCCTGGGCGCCATGGTCGCGGCCGCCACCTGCTTCCGCTTCTCCGACGGCGTCTGGCTCGCCCTGCCCCTGCTCGCGGCGTGCGCGATCGTCCCGGCCTGGCGGCGACCGGCGCCCGCGCTCGCCGTCGTCGGCGGGTTCGCCGTGGGTGGCGCCGAGTGGATCGCGGAGGCGTACGTGCGCTGGGGCGGGGTCGGCGCCCGGCTGCACCTCTCCAGCGCCACCGAGGGCGGCATGGGCGCGCACTGGGCGGGCGGCATGGCATGGCGCAGCCTCGACGGCCCCCTGCTCTGTCGCCCCTGCCACGTCCCGCTCACCCATCCCGAGCTCACCCTGTGGTGGCTGGCCCTGCCCGCCCTCGCCCTTGCCGCCTGCGTCGTAGCCTGGCGCACCCGCCGTGACGCGGTCATCCTGCTCCCCATCGCCTGCGCCACCGCGCTGAGTACCCCCTACCTGCTGCTCATCGACTACTCCGCACCGCGCTTCCTGCTGCCCGTGTACGCCCTGCTCTCCCTTCCGCTCGCCACCCTGGCCGCACACTCCGCGCGGGCCATCCGCCCGCCCCGCGCCCGCGCCCTGGCCGCCGGGCTGGCCGCCGTGCTGCTCGCCCTGCACCTGTCCGCGCAGTACGAGGTCCTCGACCGCAACACGGCCGCCGCCCGCGCCACCGCCGCCCGCTACCGCGCCGCCGCCCACGACCTGCGCGGCCTCGGACTCACCCCGCCCTGCCTGGTCAGCGGCGCACACGCCCCGCCGATCGGCTACGACGCCGGCTGCGCCTCCGCCAATGTCCGCGGCAACAACCGCAACATCACCGCACACACCCTGCTGCACCGCGCCGCCCGCGAACCCGCCGCCGCCCTCGCCAGGATCCGCTCCGGCCCTCCCCGCTACGCCCGTACCTGGACCCCCCACCCCCTGCCGCACACCGGGCTCACGGCCTACACGCCTCCCCATTGACCGGCGGCCGTGGCGGGCCCCGTCGCCGTGCCAGTGGGGCCGCCACCCGTGTCGGACGGCCGTGCCGACATCGGCCGCGGCCACGTCCTGCCTGCGCGGCGGGGTGTCGTCGACGTCGAGCTTCGTCTCGCAGGCCGCCGAGTCAGCGAACCGGAGCAAACCGTCCGGCAGGCGTTCAGGACACGTTCAGGCTGCGGCAGGCAGGGTCGTAACAGCGCCGCCGTTTGCGAGCGGCCCATCCCACGGGGCGCTCGGCCCCTCCGGCACGGGCGCCGTTACCCCCGATCAGACGGGAGCACAGGACATTGGGGAAGCCAGAAGTCGTCACGGACCTCGACGTCGCGAGTACGAGCACGTCGGTGATCAAGAAGTTGCCCGAGGCCACCCTGGCCTTCTGGATCATGAAGATCGCCGCGACGACCCTGGGTGAGACGGCCGGAGACCTCTTCGCCCAGACTCTGAAGCTGGGCTACTTCCTCACCACGATCGCGCTCTTCCTGATCTTCGTGGTGACTCTCGTCGTCCAGCTCAGGTCCCGCCGCTACAACCCCTTCTTCTACTGGACCGTGATCCTGTCGACCAGCATGGCCGGCACCACCATGTCCGACTTCATGAACCGTGACGCCAGCGCCAAGTACCTCTCGGGCGGCGCCGCATCGCTCGGCTGGGGCCCGCAGGGCCTCGGCCTGGGCTACCCGGTCGGCGCGGCGATCCTGATCTCGATCCTGCTGGTGATCTTCCTGGCGTGGAAGGTGAGCGGGATGACCTTCCAGATCCGCGACATCGTGACCTTCCGGGGTGAGGCGCTCTTCTGGTCGGCCATCCTCGTCTCCAACACGCTCGGCACATCGATGGGAGACTTCCTGTCCGACAGCTCCGGCCTGGGCTACGCGGGTGGTGCGCTCCTGGTCACCGGGGTGCTGGCCGTCCTCGTCGCGTTGATGAAGGCCCCCGTGGTACCGAACGTGCTGCTGTTCTGGATCGCCTTCGTCCTCACCCGGCCGCTCGGCGCCACCGCGGGCGACTTCCTCACCAAGCCGGTCGCCAAGGGCGGCCTCGACCTGGGTACGGCGGGCTCGTCCGCCGTCCTGCTGGCCGTCCTGTTCGGGCTGATGGCCTACGCCCACGCGCAGGAGCGCCGGGCGCCCGGCCCGCGGAGCGCGGAGCGGGAGCACGTCACCCAGCAGGCAGAGTGACGGTGAATCGCGCCCCGGGTGCGTGCCCGGCGTCGTAGGACACCTCGCCGCCCGCGGAACGGGCCAGACGGCGCGCGAGCGGCAGTCCGAGGCCCGCTCCGTGGTGACCGTCGCCGGGATCGGCGCGCCGCCCCGGCTGGAAGAGCTCGCCGACGAACGCCTCCGGTACGCCCGGTCCGTCGTCGGTGATGTCGATCGCCACGCCGCCGGGCGTGCGCCGCCCGGTCATGGTGACGGTGGAACGGGCGTAGCGGACGGCGTTGGCGAGCAGCGGGCTGACGACACGTTCGAGGAAGGCCGGTGTCACTCCCGCCTCCAGTCGCGCGTCGTCGGCCGCCACCACGGCCTTCACCCGAGCCGGTGGGGCGAGGCGTTGGGTCATGTGGCGCAGAACGGATACGACATCGGCCATGCCGGGAGCCGTCGAGGCGTCGGCCGCGTTCTCCCGGGCGTCGCGGAGGAGCGTGTCGCAGATGGTCCGCATGGACCGGGCGGCCTCGTCGATCGCCTCGTGGGTGGCGCGGGTCTCCGCGGCGGAGCGGGGCCGGGATCGCCACCAGTCGAGTTCGGCGATGATCCGGGCGAGTGGCGTCCGCAGCTCGTGGGACAGCTCCCCCGTCAGTTGCTGCTCGTGACGCAGCACGGCGCGTATGCGGTCCAGCAACGCGTCCAGCGAGGTGCCCAGACGGGCCAGTTCGGCCGGGCCTCGCCCGGTGCTGAAGCGTTCTCCGGAAGCCACGGCACCCCACTGGGTGGCCTGGTCGGTCATGGTCCGCACCGGGCGCAGTGCCCGGCCGACCGCGAGGCGTGTCAGCACGTAGGCGCAGACAAGCATGGCCGCGTCCAGGATCAGCGATCCCAGCAGCAGGGTGTCCGCGGAACTCTGGTACGGGGTGAGGTCGAGGGCCGTGACGACGGTGGCGGGGGCATCGCCACCGGGCACGGGCCGGGCGCACAGGCGGAGGGACCGTTGGCCCTCGGCGTGGACGGTCGCGCAGTCGGGCGCACCCCGCGCGGCGATCCGGTCGGCGGTCCGGGTGAGAGGGCTGCCCGCCGAGGCGGCGGGCGGCTTTTCCAGCAGGCGCTTCCCTGCGTAGATCCACACGTTCGTGTCCAGTAGCTGATCGTTGGCGGTCTCCAGGACGCGCACCCGGGGGCCGCGGGTGTCGACGGTCGCGGCGACGGCGGTCGCCCGGGCCCGCAGCTCGTCGTCCGCCTGGTGCCGCAGGTGCCGTTCCACCACGGTGTTGAACACGACGGTCAGCGCCGTGATCAGCAGCGCGGCGGTGGTCAGCGCGACGAGCGAGAGCCGTCCGCGCAAGGTACGGGGAGCCAGGGCGCGAAGCACCCGTCGGTGCCAGGTGGATCTCATGACAGGCGATGCCCGATCCCGCGCGCGGTGGCGATGGTCAGGCCGCTGTCCGTCTCCCGCAGTTTGCGGCGCAGCCTGGTCAGGTACTGGTCCAGGGTGTTGTCGCTGACCTGTCCGCCTTCGGGCCAGCCCGCCCGGACCAGATCACGGCGGCACACCAGTTCCCCGTCCGCGGCGACGAGCGTGGCGAGCAGCCGGAACTCCGTCGGGGACAGGGCGACCCGGGTACCGTGCACCGTCGCGCTGTGCCGGACCGCGTCCAGGACCAGAGCCCCGGCCGTATCGGCCGCCGGAAGCGCGGCCCGTTTGAGCGCCGCCCGCAGCCGGGCGGCGAGCTCGGCGAGGTGGAACGGCTTCGGCAGGTAGTCGTCGCCCCCGGCCGAGAAGCCGGACAGCCGGTCGGTGAGGTGGTGCCGTGCGGTCAGGAAGATGACCGGGGCGTGGAACCCGCCCGCGCGCATGGCCTGGCATACGTCCCGTCCGTCCGCGTCGGGCAGGCCGATGTCCAGGACGACCGCCGAGATGTCGGCGGTGACCAGGCGTAGGGCGGTGGCACCGTCGGTGGCCGGAACGGGATCGAAGTCTTCGTCGTACAGACCGCGACGGAGCACATCACGCAGGGCGTGATCATCCTCGACGATCAGGATCTTGCGGCGCATGGTCCTCCGGCGGTCTCTCAGCGGTAGGGGCCGTATCGGTGGGGGCGGGGAAGAGGGCGGGCAGCCACCGGCCCGCGGCACACAGACACGCTCCCAGCCAGCCGACGGCGAACAGCCAGCCGCCGAGAACGTCGGTGAACCAGTGCACCCCGAGATAGACACGGGTCAGCCCGACCAGCATGCCCCAACAGCCGATGACGACCCTGAACGATGTCGCTCCGCGCGGCGCGCGCAGGGTCAGCGCGACGATCAGCAGCCCGGCGGTCAGCGCCGCCGTGGTGGCGTGTCCCGAGGGGAACGCCCAGCCGCTCGCATGCGCCGCCCAGTCGCCCCGCGGAGGGCGGGAGCGGTGGACGAGTTCCAGCACGCCGTACCGCAGTGCCTGCCCCGCGCCGAGACAGGCGAGGCAGAACGCGGCGGCGAGCAGCCGGTGCCGCACGCCTCGTGCCGCCAGGAAACCGGCCAGCGTGACGAGTATGTACGGGATGGCTCCCGTCCCGGTGTCGGTCACTCCGCGGGCGAGGGTCCGCAGTACACCCGGGCGGTGGCCGACGGACCATCCGAGGAGGCCGTTGTCCAGCCACAGCGGGGCACCGGCGCCGCCCACGACGACCGCGGTCAGCACCCCCAGCGCCGTCCACGCGCCCAGAGCGGCGCTTCCGGCCAGTCCGGTGGCGTCCCTGCGATTCACCAAGCCACCGCTCCGTCGGAGGACAGGATCATCTACCGGCCTCCTCCGCTTTCGCGTGCCTGCGACTCCGGTACAGCTCCGCGCCGAGCGGAATCAGCGACACCGCCACGATCAGCGCGACCAAGGGCAGCAGATAGCGGTCCACATTCGGGATCGAGGAGCCCAGGGCGTACCCCGCGAGCGTCAGTCCGACGCTCCACACCAGCCCGCCGATGACCTGCCATACGGTGAAGACCCGAATCGGTACGCGCAGGGCCCCCGCCAGGGGGTTCAGCACGGTCCGGACCACCGGCACGAATCTCGCCAGCACGATCGCCTTCGCATAACCGTATCGCCCCAGCAGATCCTCCGCCCGCCGCATCCCCTCGTGCAGCCGGGCGGAGCGGCCACGGGCGAGCAGCGCGCCGCCTGCCCTGCGGCCGATCAGATATCCGCACTGTGAGCCGGCCAGCGCGCCCACCGCCGCGGCGGCCAGCAGCGGCCCCAGCGACAGCCGCACGCCGTGTCCGCCGCTGCCCACGCAGAGTAGGCCCGCGGTGAACAGCAGGGAGTCACCCGGCAGGAAGAAGCCGATGAGCAGCCCCGTCTCGGCGAACATCACCACGCCGACGCCCAGCACGCCGAAAGCGCTCAGCAGCGACCGCGCGTCGAGTACGTTGACGGCCAACTGCGATGAAAGCCATGCGGGTGTGGTCATCGGCATGAGCCCTTTCTCACGGACGATTTCTCGCGGACGACTTCTTGCGTACGACTTCTCGCGTACGACTTCTTACGAACGACCGGACGCATGACTTCACGTCCGACTACAGGCAGGTAGACGGTCTACATTACTGTAGACGCTCGCAGGGCGGAGGGCGTTCCCCACACTTGCCGATCCGCGCCGATGACCGGCGGGAGCGCACTCCCCCGCCCGGGGCGGGGGTCGCGGGCAGTCCCTCGCGCCCCCAGAAGCACGGCTCCCCCGGACGCCCGTCGGCCCCGCATACGACCGTGCGACAGCCCGAACCGCAGCCGAGGCAGCACGGTCGACGTTGTCAGCCGGCGGGCGGGGTGAGGACGGTGCGGTCGAAGGGCCCGCTGTGCATCGCGGCGTAGGTGACGGCCTCGTTGACGGCGTCGAGTCCGAAGGTGCGGACCCGTTCGAGACCGAGATCGAGCGCACCTGACGCGATGAGCCGGATCATGCCGACATTCGCGGAGCGCGGGTACATCCACTGCCCGCGCAGGGTGACCGAGTTGCGCATGATCCACGGATAGGGAAGCGCGAGGTCCGCACCGCCGAGCATGCCGACGCCGCCCATGAGGACCACCCGGCCGTACTCGCGGACGGTCATGGCCGCCGCACGCGCCACCGAGCTGGGTGCGGCAGGCGGGAGCAGGTCGAGCACCATGTCGATCGGCCCCTCGGCCGCAGCGGACATCGCCGCGCGGTCGGAAGCCTCGTCGCCGGTCAGTTGGACCGGTCGCACACGCGGGCCGAACCGGTCGACGAGCAGGTCGAGCACGGCGTGGTTGCGGCCCGGCGCGACCACCCGGCCCGCCCCCATGGCCAGCGCGGTGGCGACGGCGGCGCTGCCGAGGTTTCCGGTGGCCCCGCTGACAAGCAGCGTCTCGCCTGCTTCGAGTCGGCCCGCGAGCAATCCGCCGTAGGGAATGACGTACGCAGTGAGCGAGGACCAGCGCGCCAGGTCGTGCCCCGCTTCCGCGGGCAGGGGGTAGACGTTCTCCGTCGGAACCCGCATGAGTTCGGCGAAGGACCCGTCGTGCAGGTGCCGGGCGAGCCTGGCGCCGCCGTCGCCGCGGGAACTCCAGCCCAGCAGCGTGATGTCGGGGGTCAGCGCGTCGTCGCGGGAACGGACGGTGCTGTCGCACCACACCAGGTCGCCGACGCGCAGCCGGGTGGCGTCCGGGCCGACGCCGACGACCCGCCCCACGCCGCCGGGACCGGGTACCACAGGGGGTTCGAGCGGGTACTTCCGCTGGCCGCTGAAGACCTCATCCGCGTACGGCGGGACGCTCGCCGACAAGACCTCGACCACCACCTCGCCGCCGCCCGCCCCCGGATCGGGAATCTCCCGCACCGTGAGCGGGTCACCGAACTTCGTCAGGACTGCTGCTCGCATCTGCCGACCTCCTTGATGGCTCGTTGATGGCTCGTTCCGAGGCTAGGAGCACAGAGGGCATGCGCCAAGCGAAGATCCGGCATCCCTGGTATGCGTATGACGCATGGCCTTCTCCAGTACAGCTCTTCGGGTTCCGCGGCAGGTCGCCGAGTCGGGCCCTGCGGGCGTGCTGCCGCCCGGTCAGGGCACCGAGACCGCGACGGTGTCTCCACCGAGATCCCTCTCGGAGTGGTGGCCGCCTTCGAGAATTCGTGCGCCCCGGATGTCGAGAACCTCCGGTCGGCTCCGTCCCAGGGACACGAGCGGCCACGCGCATGCCGCTCGATGAGGCCGACGAAGGAGCGATCACCATGCAACCGACCGAGATCACCGAGATCCTGAACCGACCGATCAGCCAGGAGCTGCTGGCCCGCGACCTGACCCGGCTGGCCTACGTCGCCGGGGACGGCACACCGCGATGTATCCCGATCGCGTTCACCTGGAACGGCTCGGAGATCGTCCTGTGCACCACGAAGAACGCCCCGAAGCTGCCCGCACTGCGCAAGAACCCGATGGTTGCCCTGACCATCGACACCGAGGTCCACCCACCGAAGATCCTGCTCATCCGCGGGCGGGCCGAGCTGGACGCCGTGGACGGCATCCCGGACGAGTATGTGCAGATGAACGGCAGCTACGAGATGACACCCGAGCAGCGCATCGCGTGGGAGGCCGAGGTCCGCTCGCTCTACGACGGCATGGTCCGGATCGTCGTCACCCCGACCTGGGCGAAACTCATCGACTTCGAAAACACCCTGCCCACCGCGATCGAGGAGCTGATCCGGCAGCGGGCCGAACGTCAGCACGTCTGAGATCAATGCCATGGCCAGGCAGGTCGGTGCCGCTGGCCTCGATCACGGCAGGGTCGGTGATCCGGCCGGACGGTCGTCGCGCGGTGGCCGGGCAGAGCGTCCGGGCTGCCCTCGAGCAGGCGGCCGAAGTGCGAGAGCCGCACCTCGGGCAGTTGCCGGGCGCAGGAGGAAAAGAGGTGGTGGACGGTCGGACTTGTGCTCAGGTCGCGGCCAGTCGCAGACTCTCGGCGACCGCATGCGGGATGTCGACGACCGGGAACAGCGCGTGCCGTATGGTCCGTTCGGCGTCGACGACCAGGATCAGGCGCTTGTGGCGCAGCCGGCCCGCGCCGCGGAAGGTCGGCAGCCGCAGGGCAGCGGCCAGTTGGTGTGCGGCGTCGGAGAGCAGGGGTACGGGACCGCTTCCGCCTTGGCGAACTCCGTCTGCTCGTGGACGAGTTGGGTGCTGACTCCGCGCACGTCCACGCCCGCCTTCCGGAAGTCGGACCAGGCGTCGCGGAAGAGCCGGTTCTCCAGCGTGCAGCCGACCGCTCCGGGGATCGGCGGCTCGCCCCATTCGACTCCCGTGCCGGGATAGGTGAACAGCACGGTCGCGACGGCGTCCGGGGAGACCAGGGGCAGGTCGACGCCATGCGTGCCGGGCAGGGTGAGGCCGTCGGGCAGCCGCGTGCCGACCAGGGCGTGGACGCGGGCATGTTCGGCGCTGTCCCCCTCGGTGGTCGCGGTGAGGCTGCCGTCGCCGAGTACCCAGCGGTCACCCCAGTCCTGCATGGCGACGAGCAGGGGCAGCAGTGCGGCGCCGGCGTCGGTGAGCAGGTACTCGTAGCGCACCGGACGCCGCTGGTAGAGGCTGCGGCGTAGCACCGCGCTCGCGACGAGCCGGCCGAGCCGCTCGCTCAGGACCCTGCGGGACAGGCCGATCTCGGCGGCCAGCGCGTCGAAGCGGACGTGTCCGCGGGCGATCTCGCGCAGCACCAGCACATGCCACCAGTCCCCCAGGACCATGGCGGCCTGGGCGATCCCACAGGTCTCGTCAGCGTTAACTGCGCGACAGCGACCCGGCCCGGTTCCACGGCAAGGGAGTACGGCGCGCCGTCGACGCCGTCAACGAGACCGTCGCGGACGCCGTGACCGGACTCGACGCCGAGGACCAGGCGACCGTCGACCGCACCATGATCGAGCTGGACGGTACGGGCACCAAGTCACGGCTCGGCGCCAATGCCCTGCTCGGCGTCTCCCTGGCCACCGCCAATGCCCTGCTCGGCGTCTCCCTGGCCACCGCCAAGGCCGCCGCGGCCGCCCACCGCCTGCCGCTGTACCGCTACGTCGGCGGAGTCGACGCCCGCCTGCTGCCGGTGCCGATGATGAACATCGTCAATGGCGGCGCACACGCGGACAATCCGCTGGACTTCCAGGAGTTCATGATCGCCCCGATCGGCGCGGCCACCTTCGCCGAGGCCGTCCGCATGGGCTCGGAGTTCTTCCACGACGAGACCTACGACTACACCGGCGAGGGCATCCGCCGCACCCCCGCCGAACACGCCGACTACCTCGCCACCCTCGTCGACAGCTACCCCGTCGCCTCCATCGAGGACCCGATGGCCGAGGACGACCACGACGGCTGGCGCGACCTGACCGCCCGTCTGGGCAACCGCTGCCAGCTCACCGGCGACGACGTCTTCTGCACCAACGAGACACTGCTGCGCGCGGGCATTCGCGACGGCATCGCCAACTCGATCCTGGTGAAGGTCAACCAGATCGGCACCCTCACCGAGACCCTGGCCACCGTCGCCACCGCCCACCGCGCCGGCTACACCGTCGTCATGTCCCACCGCTCCGGCGAGACCGAGGACACCACCATCGCCGACCTCGCCGTCGCCACCGGCTGCGGCCAGATCAAGACGGGTTCGCTCTCCCGCGCCGACCGCACCGCCAAGTACAACCAGCTCGTGCGCATCGAGGAGGAACTGGGCACCCAGGCCCGCTACGCCGGCCGCGAAGCGCTCGGCTTGCGCCGGTCCGCCCCGGTATGACTCGCATCACCGCCGGCATCCCGGTCTTCCGTGACGGCTTCACCACCGGGCCCGCCACGGCCCGGACAACTCCACTGCTTTCCGTCGCGCAGGGGAGTTGTCCGGCGCCGGGGGACGCCGGACTCACCCTCGTGGCCGCCGGCGCCAAGGCCGCCGGACTCGCCCTCGCCGGTTTTCTCGCGCGAGTCGCTCACAGTGCCGCTCTGGACCTCGAACGGACGCGAGTGCAGTCACCGGCGAACGAGAGGTAATCGCAGAGTTCTTCGCTGCCTGTCGGCACCTCGGCCACGTCGGCAGCAACCTCAGCGTGTTCTTTGACCCTTGGACCTTTGCAGGGTGATCAGGGTCTTCTCCGGCTGCCAGTTTTGCCTGGTCTCCGTCTAGGGTGTCGAGGATGCCGCTTGTCGAAGTGACCTATGCGCCCACGGTGCCCGAGCCCCAGCTACGCGAACTCGGCTCGGTGCTGCCGCACCTGGTGTCCTTGGCTGTGGAGTGCCCCGAGGAGCCGTACGACGGTGAGCTGCAACCCGGGGATGTCGAGATCCGCTTCCGGCCGCTGAGCCCGCTGGACCGTAGCGGCCTGACGGTGGTGATCGAGATCAAGTCGAAGTGGTCCGCCAGCAGGGAAGCCAACCGCCAAGAGCGCGTGGACGCGCTGCACGCCGACATCCGCGCCGCAACCGGGCTCGTCGACTTCGGCGTCTATCTGTCGCTGCCGAGCGCCGCTTGGTCTCAGGGAGACTGATCACTCACACCCGACGGCGTCGTTCCTCAGAGCCCAGCGAAAGGGCCGCGACCCGTGGCACATGGTCGTCATGCCCGGTACCTCGGTATTCGTCGGCGACACGGACGATGAGGCCAGGGAGATCGAGCACGAGATCCAGACCGGGGACAGGGACTTCGACCGAGCCCTGGCGGGACTCGGCCGCCCGTTCGGCTGGCACGACTTCCGCCAGTACGACCTGGATGCCCCGTTCCCGCAACAGGCCCTCGCCCACGCGGAGCGCGGCTTCCGTACCAACGCCGAGAAGATCGCCAACAAGGCGAAGGAAAAGGGCTGGACGCTCCGCCAGACCGTGGAGTTCATCTTGAGCCCGCGCCCGACCCTGTTCGCCGGATCGCCGGATCGCCGGAAACGGTGGCCACCCGGCTTCAGGAGTGGTTCGAGGGCCGCGCCCTCGATGGCTTCAACTACCCCATCGGGCACCCCAGCCAGTGGCGGCGCTTCCGCGAGGAGGTCGTTCCGATCCTCCAGGAACGCGGCATCGTCCGCACCGAGTACGAGGCCACCACACTCCGCGGCGACCTGGACCTCCCGGTACTCGGCGCTCGTACCGGCGAGGGGCAGGGCGCCGAACGCGGCCGCGGCGGCCACAGCAGCCAGGACATGGCACGGGCGTACAGAGGACCTCCAGAGGCAAATACGTGGCCGACGGAACGATGGTGGCCCTGACCTGCCCAGTCCTCATCGAAGGGCAGTCGACAACCGGTGGATCCACGTCCCGGCCGGTCTCACGGGCGCCCGGGTGGGTGAGACCGCAGCGCCGGGATCGTCAACTTCGCCGGAGACCGATTCACCCTGCCCGAGGATGAGCACGGGCGGTACGACAGTCGCATTCGGCCATGACAGGAGTGTCAGGAGAAAGCGGAGAGACGTATGTGACGGAGGCGTCGTGAGCCGACGGGGCATGAGGGAGCAGTGTGCCGGGAGTTGTCCGAGGGGCAGGTTCCACAAACCTGCCGCGCGAGATTGGCCGGACTCATTCGCCAATCACTTTACGTGCTTAGATGAACACGTTGTGCTACTGACAGTTTCCGGCTCCGCCACGGCCCGGCGGGTGCACTCCAGCAGCATCAACGCAAGGGGAATGAACCATGGCCACACCTCCTGCTGCTCCGCGTCGAGTTGCCCTGGCCAACGGCGGCTTCGAAGAGCCCGCCGTGACCGGTGTGGAGATCCTGCCGGATGCCTCTCAGACGCAGGCGTCCAAGCGTGTCCCGGGCTGGCTGACCACCGCCTCCGACCACATGATCGAGCTGTGGCACTCGGGCTTCAACGGTGTACCGGCGGCCGAGGGCACCCAGTTCGCCGAGCTCAACGCGAATCAGGTCTCCACGCTCTACCAGGACCTGTCCACCACCCCTGGTACGAAGCTGTACTGGCGGCTGTACCACCGCGGTCGCCAGGGCGAGGACACCATGGCGCTGGACATCGGCGCGCCCGGCGCCACAGTGGAACAGAAGCGCTTCACCGACGGCAACACCGCCTGGGGTTACTACACCGGCACCTACACCGTTCCGGCAGGCCAGACGCTGACGCGCTTCGCCTTCCGGTCCGTCTCCGCCGCCGGCGGCAACCGCAGCATCGGCAACTTCCTGGACGGCATCTTCTTCGGCACCGCCCCCTACGTGACACTCGACAAGACTGCCATTCCGGTCGGCCCGCTGGAGGTCGGCGATGTCGTCACCTACCGCATCACCGCCAGGAACGAGGGCGGCGGCGCGGCCGAAAACCTCATCCTGGCCGACATCGTCCCCGACGGCACGACATATCTGCCAGGCTCCCTGCGCATCGTCGACGGCCCCAACGCCGGAGCGAAGAGCGACACGGACGGCGATGACCAGGGCTCCTACGACGCCGAGGCGAACGAGGTCGTCTTCCACCTCGGCAACGACGCTTCCGGCACACAGGGCGGCAGCCTGCCCAGCACCCAGACCCTCCCGGCAGGGACCACGGTGGAGTACCGGGTCACCATCGACCTGGCCGCCGCCGGGAAGCAGATCAGCAACACCGCCACCGCCGCCTACGAGAACCGGCTCGGCGAGACGCCCGAGCCGCTGACGGCCACGTCCAACGAGCAGGTCACGGAGGTCAAGCCGGCCGCCGACCTGACCGTGACGAAGGCAGCCGACGCGACCACCGTCACCGTCGGCCAGACCGTGACCTACCGCATCACCGTCCACAACTCCGGCCCGAACCAGGCCACCGGCGTCACCGTCACCGACCAGCTCCCCGATGGCCTGACCTTCCTGTCCGCCGACGGCACCCCCGGAAGCTACGACCCGGCCACCGGGCTGTGGACCGTCGGCGACCTGGCCGACGGCGCCACCGCCGCCCTCGTACTGCGGGCCAAGGCCACCGAGACCGGCCGGATCACCAACACCGCCACTGTCACCGGCAACGAAAAGGACCCCGACCCCACCAACAACACCGACACCGTCACCATCTGCGTCGAACCCGCCCCCTCCTGCTGCGACCCCTGCTCCCCCCGCAAGTAACCCGCCCAGGAACACTCCGCGCGGACTCCCGCCGGCAACCGCCCCCGGCACGCCCCCTGCGAGGGACACGGCCGGGGACACGGTTCCGGCGGGCGTCGCGGCCGAAGACGCGGCACCGGCCGTCGACCGGCGATCATCCGTAGAGCGAGCGGGTTCCGGGGCTGTTGCCCTTGAAGCGCAGGCCCGCGGCGACACACTCCAGCGGCCTGAAAACGACCGAGCACTCAGAGTGCCGTAAAGCCCGGCCACCTCGGCATGCTCCCCCGCCCGTCCCGGCACATAGGCATGGGGATCGCGGGCACTCAGGGTGTCTGTAGCCAGTGCGGACCCAGGAAGGGCGCAGAATGAAAGGGATCGTGGTGACGGACCAGGCCGCGGGAACGGCTGGGATGACGCTCGTCGAGCGGCCGGAGCCGGCCCCTGCGGGAAACGACGCACTCGTCCGGGTTCATGCGTCGGGATTCACCCCGGGTGAGCTGTTGTGGCCCTCGAGCTGGACCGATCGCCTCGGCCGCGACCGGACACCGTCGATTCCCGGGCACGAACTTGCCGGAGTGGTCACCGCTCTCGGCTATGGCACGACGGGGCTTTCGGTGGGGCAGCGGGTGTTCGGGCTCACGGACTGGACTCGCGACGGCACCCTCGCGGAGTACGCGGCCGTCGAGGCACGCAACCTCGCGCCGCTGCCGGGCGACGTCGACTTCACGGTGGGCGCGAGCATGCCGATCTCAGGTCTGACCGCATGGCAGGGACTGTTCGAGCACGGCCGCCTTGAGGCAGGGCAGAGCGTCCTGGTGCACGGTGCGGCCGGCGGAGTCGGATCGATGGTGACGCAGCTCGCACGCGGGGCCGGCGCCTACGTGATCGGCACCGGGCGCACTGCCGACCGGCAGACGGCGCTCGACTTCGGGGCGCAGGAGTTCGTCGACCTCGAGAACGACGCCCTGGAAGACATCAGCGAAGTCGACCTGGTGTTCGACGTCATCGGCGGAGACATCGGGAAGCGGTCCGCAGGTCTGATTCGGGCCGGAGGAACGCTGGTGACCATCGCAGGACCGCCCGAGGTCCGGCCCGCCAACGGCCGGGCGATCGACTTCGTTGTCGTACCCGATCGCACCCGCAGCCGGGTCGGTTCCGTAGAGCCCGGCCCACTCCGCGTACCGGCCTTGTCGATGGACACGCCCTTCTTGGCGATGGGCTGGTCCAGGTACCGCTTGAGCAGATCGATCGCCTCCGCCCGCCACCGATCGGGGGTGATACGGCGTGAGGCCGCACTCCTTCCGTGCCGTCGGGTATGGCGGTATGGGCGGGAGAACACCCTCTCACCGTCGTAGGCCGGACACGGAGTGGGAGAGGGCGGATGGCGGACGAGGTGAGGGCCGGCGGCCGAGGAGCCGGTGCGCGCCTGGGCGGGGTGGGCGGGTCGGTGGAAGTGCGCGGCGGCTGGGCCGGGCTGCTCGTCATGGTCCCGGTGCTGCTGCTGATAGGCGGTGTGGTGCTGGACGTCTTCGGGCCGGTGCCGTACGCCGGGCTGCCCCTGCTGTCCGCCGGTCCGCTCGCGGCCTGCATGGTGCTGACGTTCCGGGGTGCGGCGATCACCGCGGCCGCCGCGTGCGTGCTGGCGGTGTGTGTGGATGTGCTGGTGAACCCCGCCCGCTGACGGCGGTCGTGGTGAACCTGCTGGACGTGGCGCTGATCAGCGCGATCGCGCTGTGGCTGAAGTGGGTGGTCCCGCATCAGGGGCAGCGCTTCGCGGCGGTGCGCGCCGTGGCCGAGGTGACGCAGCGGGCGGTCCTGCCACTGCCGCCCGCGGGGGGACGGTGTCGGTGGCCACCCGCTACGCGTGTGCGCACGCGGAAGCGCTGGTCGGCGGAGACTTCTACGCGGTGCGCAGTTCGCCGTTCGGGGTGCGGGCGCTGATCGGGGACGTACGGGCAAGGGGCTGCCCGCCGTATCCACCATGGCCGTGGCGACCAGCGCCTTCCGTGAGGCGGCGGAGCAGGCGGGGACGTTGCGGGAGCTCGCCGCGTACGTGGAACGGGCCCTGGTCCGGTTCGCGGCGGACGCCGGCGACCAGCCGGACGCACTGGAGCAGTTCGCCACCGCCGTACTGGTCGAGGTCAGCGAAGAGGAGAGGGAGGTGCGGTTGCTCCACCGCGGCCATCCGCCGCCGTATCTGATCCGCGGGGGCCGGGTGACGTCGCTGGAACCATCGGCTCCGGGGCTTCCCCTGGGGCTGGGGATGCCGGAGGGCGTCGGCGTGTCCGGCTGTGACACCTTCCCCTTCCACCAGGGGGACTACCTGCTGCTGGTGACCGATGGTGTCACCGAGGCGCGCGACCGGCACGGGGCCTACTACGAACCCTGTACGAGGCTGGCCAACCGGGATTTCCGCACAGCGTCGGAGGTGGTGAACACACTCGTTGCCGATGTCACCGACTGGACCGGGGGCCGGCGACATGACGACATGGCGATCCTGGCCCTCACGCCGGTTCGCTGAGGGGAGGTGAGGCGAGCCTCCGGGCCGGCCGATCGCAGGAGACCCGCCTAGGGGCGCAGGAGACCCGCGAGTCCGGCGACCGCCCTGGCTGAGGCGGTGATGGGAACACAGCCGCGGTAAGCGCCCGCGGCACCGCAGGCCCGCATTCCCTTGTCGGACAGGTCCCGGGAGGCTGCCCAACCTACCGATGCCTTGGGTATTCCTTTACTATTTCGTCCGCGCGCTGGAGGAGTTGCTGACGGCCGCTGTACGGGGAGATGGTGTGCTCCAGACCTTCGCCACAGATGAGTTGCCCTCGGCGGACCGCTTCGATGCCTTCCGCGAGCAGTTGGCCATGCTGCACGCGCCCATGGACTTGGTCAGCGACCACGCTGCGGATTACACGGCTCGCACGTGGCTTCTGCCGCTGGGGGCCACCTTGGTGTACGGCATATCCGGGCTCCCGGTTCTCCTACGAAGGTCCCCCAGACTCATCCGGCAGACGGATCGGGGCAGGCCGTCTGCCGGCCGGGTTTCTGCGCCGTCTGCCCCAGGAGGGCAGCTCCTTGGGTGTCTCGGACGCCCTGCGGCTGGAGCCAGTCCTGCTCAACTTGACCGCGGCGCTGTTCGCCCAAGTGACCGATGCCGAGGAGAGCCTGCCGTCCGAGACCCACCAGCAGGTCCTGGCCCTGCGGATCCGGTCCTTCATCAGCCAGCGGCTCCACGATACGGAACTGGACCCGGCCGCCATCGCCGCCGCCCACCACATTTCCGTCAGCCACCTGCACCGGATCTTCCAGGAGCAGGCCCCGGCCACGGTGAACACGGCACGATCATGAGCTGGATCCGTGAACAGCTCCTCGAGCACGCACGCCGCGACCTCACTGATCCAGCACTACGCGACCGGCCGGTCGGCGAGATCGCGCACCGCTGGGGCTTCACCCACCACGCCACTTTCACGGGTGCTTTCCGCGCTCGCTATCGGATAACACCGACCGAATACCGGAATGACCACGCAGCGCAGCGACAACCGGCCGCACAGGCCAGCCATCCGGCCGCACAGAACGGGGACGCCCGCCACTCCTGATCTGCCGTGGTCGGACCCGTGGCTGACGGGCGCCGCGGCGCGAGGCCGGCCCGGGTCCCGGGATTTCATCAGCCCGACTTTGGTCCGGCCGGAATGCCATGGGCCAGGTCGAGGACACGGTCGGTTGTGCTTCTCCCCGCCGAGGTTCCCAGAGCGAGACGCATCGTCAAGGAACTGTGGACTCCTCGACAACGACTTCCCGTCAGCGGCCAGTCATCCTGACAAGGCAACAGTCGAGGCCAAGAACACCTCAAGGTGGGCCCCGATGTCTGCTCACTGTCACTAGGAGAATCACGTGAAAAGAAAACTCTCTCTGGCTGTTCTGGCCAGCGCCGTCCTGATGCTGGCCGGTGCGTTACCAGCGAGCGCGACGTCCGGCCGGGTCGGACCCGCCAGCCTGCGGCAAGACGAATGGGTCAACTACACGACTCAGCGCACCATCACGGCCAACAGCAGCAATATCTACGTTCGGAAGTCGAACGGTCCCAAACTGGAGATCAAATGGCGCAGGTGTGCGGGTGGGGCACAAGGAAGCCCGGTTACGCTTCCGGACTCCGACCCGACCGACGTCATCCGCATTGGGCAGGATTTCCTGTCCGGAACCGTGTTCTGCCTTTCCGCTCGCAGCCGCGGAAGTAACGAGACCGACACCTGGGAGGGCATTGTCTGGTGGAACATCCACCAGACTCCGGACGTGCCTGGCTCAGCCATCCCGTGAGAGTCGTATGTGCTGTGCTCGTGATGGCGGCAAGCCTCGTGACTGTCGCAGCTTGCGATCAGGGACCAGCACCCTCACCGGCCGTGCCGACCCCACTGGATCGCGCCGGATACGCCACGGAGTTAAGGAAGTTCTATGACCGGTTCCGCTGGCCATCCGACTACCGGCCTGATCTTGATCGTCTGATCGAGGCGACGCGGCCCGCAGCGGACGAACGGCTGCCGGCCGGAGTCACAAGGGCCGTCCTCAATGTCGTGAATAGCTGCGCGTGGTACCTGTCTTGGGACGCGGCGACGGCCCGGAGAGACGACGCGGCAAGCGGCAGTGCACTGAGGGTTATGACCGAGGATCTCACGAACTATCCACCTCCCAAGGACCAGGAAGGCAGGGACTTCGTCATACGCGTCGCCGAACGCGCCAAGGCGGGAGACCCGGCACCGGCTCGACAGTACGTCCGGGCAAACTGCGACACGACCCGTTGGGCGGGGCATTGATGACAACGCCACAGATCCACGGTGCCGCCTGACGCAGTGAATGAGTCCGCTGCTGGATGATCAGGCAGCGCCAGACCCGCTGCCCCGGGCCCGGGCCTCCTGCCGCGTGTTGAGCGGCGGGAGGTCCGGCTTCCCCCGGGTTGCCACGGCTCCGTTCCAGACGGTGGATTTTCCCCAGCGTCGCGGCGGACAGCCCATGAATCACCGAGAAAGCGTGAGGAAAATTCCCGGTGCCGTACAGGTGAACGGGAAATGGGGACTCGAGGGAATCGGTGAAGAGGGCGTGGGAGTGCACAACCCCGCGTGGATCTTCCACGTCGAAATGGGTGATCGGAAATCAGTTCCACTCCCCACGGAGGTTTTTCGTGTCCACCCTTGGCCCGCGTTCCCGCCCCGTCCGCCCGGTCGGCGTCGCCGCCTTACTGGCCGTGGCGGCCAGCACCGGACTCTTCGCCTGGAACGCCCAGGCCGCCACCTCGCCCGCGTCGTCATCGCCGGTGTCGTCGGCCGCGTCACCGGCCACCGTGACCGCCGCGGACGGAGTGATGGCCTACACGGCGGCCGACGGCCAGACCAACAAGCTCACCATCAAGCGGATCAGCGAGACCGACACCACGCTGACCTTCGGCGTCGACGACGTTGTCGAGATCACCGCCGGCACCGACTGCACCCACCCCACCGCCACCGACCTGACGTATGTGACCTGCACCGTGCCCGTCCCCGACCCGGACCACGGCGGCGACCAGGGCACCGTCGAACTCGGCGACGGCAATGACAGCATCAAGATCTCCGGCGGCGATGTGAGCGTCTACGGCGGGGACGGGGACGACACCATCAACGGCGCTTCCGTCGCGGTGGGCGGCGACGGCGACGACACCATCAGCCACACCACGAACGCGAACGGCAACGCCGGCAACGACACCATCACCGACTCGTTCGCGGTGTGGGGCGGGGACGGCGACGACACCGTCATCGGCGATGATGTGGCCAACGAGATCTACGGCGGGCCCGGCAACGACTACCTCGACGGCGCCGGCAACGATGACTCGATCTACGGCGAAGAGGGCGACGACACCATCAAGGGCGGACCGGGCAACGACTACCTCTTCGGCGGCCCCGGCCAGGACGACATCGACGGCGGCCCCGGTGACAACGTCATCGACCAGGACGGATCCGTCCCTGACGGGTTCTGAGGGTTCTGAGGGGACCTGAACAACAAGACGGCCCGGGGCGACGCCCCGGGCCGTGGCCGCCGCCTATCCCACCGGTGCCGAGGCCGTACCGGTTCCACGCCGACCAGGACACCCTCCGCGGGCGCATCGCCGGCGACACTGTTCTCGGCCCCAACTCCCCCTTCCGCCTCAAATACCTCGAGCCCTACGCCGAGGCGGCCCGCACCTGGCTGCATGACGAGGCCGAGGTCGTCGACACCACGCACCTCACACCCGCCGAGGCCGCCCTGCGGATCGCAGAGGCCCTCAAGGGTTGAGCTCCCCCCACCACGCGAGCAAGCGCAGGTGGCGAGGTCGAACTGGGTGGCCGCGTCGGCCGTCCCGCCGTGGCGGGCTCGCCTGCTTCGACCGCATCACCCGGTCCGAGGCCGGCCGCGTTCGGGCCGCCTGCTCCGGCGCTCGCGGAGCTCGCGCCGTTCGGCTTCTTCGCGGGGAAGTGCCTCCTGCCGGTAGTCCCTGGGAGCCATGCCGTACGTCGCGCGGAACGCCCGCGTGAATGTGGCCTGGTGGACAAAGCCCCAGCGGGCGGCGATGTGATGGAGGGGCACCGTGTGCTGGGCGGGGTCGGCCAAGTCGCGGCGGATGCGCTCCAGCCGCTGGTGTCGGATGTACATGGTGACGGTGTCCTGCTCGGGTTGGAACAGGCGGTGCAGGTAGCTGACCGATATGTGGTGGGCGGCGGCGATCATGGTCGGTGTCAGATCAGGATCGTGCAGGTGCTGCCGGATGAACGCGCGAATACGCAAGGTCAGGGTGCGCCGGTGGGTTTCCGGGGACAGATGGTTCAGGGCGTCGAGTTCATGGGCGAAGACCGCGGCGACGAGGTCGAGCAGGACCTTCTCCAGCCGGGCGGCGTCGGCAGCGGTGAAGTTGCCGGCGGTGGCGGTCAGCGTGGTGAGAAAGGTGGCGAGCAGAGCGCCGGTGCCATCCCGTCCGCGCAGGGGGCGGCCGATCACGTGGTCGGCCTGCGCCCCGGCCAGTGACAGCACCTCGCGGGGCACTTCGACACTGTTGGCTTCGACCTGGTCCCCGCGGGTGCCGATGTGCAGCTCATAGGGGATCGAGGTGGTGTGGCTGAACAGGCCATACGGACCGTACGTGGTTTCCCGGCCGTTGATGGTTATTCCGACGGTGCCGCGCTGGATGAACGACAGGCGGTACCGCTCGGGGTCGGACTGCCGGATCAGCCTCGGCGTCCTGCGTACCACCGCGGGCTGCCACCCCGCCGCGTAGGCGGGCACGGCGTTCAGCCGCACCACCTGCTGGAAGCCGCGGAAGTCGGCGGAATGGGCACTGCTGATCGCGACTGGCGCGTGGCTCTGGGCCGCCCGCTCGCACCATGCGTCGAAGCGGTCGGCCTGCGGTAAGTCTTCCGTGCGGAACACCGTCTCGATCATCTGTCTCCCCCGTCGCACCTCACGGACGGCAGACCATGCCGTCCGGCTGTCAACCATTTACACCTTGAGGGGAACCCAAGAGGAAGTAAAGGCCGCGCGCGACCCTCCTGTGCGAGCACACCACTGCGCAGCAGATGAGGTTCCCGCCGTAAGGCGGATGCTGGGCAGGCGGCGTCGGGCTAAGAACAACTAACGAAATGATCTTCGAGGTGGTTGGGGTGGCTCGACCGAAGCCGTGGGAAGTCGATGACGGGTTGTGGGCGGTGATCGAGCCGCTGCCGCCTGTAGTTGAGCGGCGCACGACACATCCGGGACGCAAACGCCATCCGAACCGGCTGGCGTTCCAGGGCATCCTGTTCGTTCTGCACACAGGGATCGCCTGGGAACACCTGCCGCAGGAGATTGGTTTCGGCTCGGGCATGACGTGTTGGCGCTGTCTTGCCGAGTGGACCGAGGCTGGAGTGTGGCCCCGGCCGCACGAGGTCCTCCTCGCCACGCTCCGCGGCGCGAACGCCTTGGACTTCTCCCAGGCGGCGGTCGACGGGTCTCACATCCGGGCGTCAAAGGGGGCTCCAAGACCGGACGAAGCCCTGTTGACCGGGGCAGGACGGGCAGGACGGGCAGCAAGCATCACCTGATCACCGACGCCACCGGGATCCCGCTCGCCGCCACCCAGACCAGTCGGCGGTACTTGTCGTGGTCGTAGCCGCGATCACCAAGCACCACGGTCGGGCGGCGCCGGGGTCGACCGCGTTTGCCGCGCACCGGCGGTACGGCTTCGAGCAGCGGAATTAGTTGGGTGACGTCGTTGCGGTTGCCGCCGGTCAGGCTCGCTCCGCTGACAGGTCCGGCCGGTACGAAGAACGGGCCTGTGCCGGCGTGACTACTTGAGGTCGGAGAGGAGCGAGTCGAGTGCCCTGGTCAGGTCCTCGGCATTGGCCGGGTCGAACCACCTTGTGCGAAGGCGCTCGTTGAGTCCCCCCGGTGTCTCGTGGTCGCTCGCGAGCTGCTGTAGCGAGCGCGTGTCGTCGCCCAGCGCGCGCCCGACGGCCTGGAAGAGGCCGCGGATGTAGCAGTCCGCGCCCTCGGCGGGAACGCCCTGCCGGGCGGCCCAATCGGTGAGCGTGGCCAGGAACCGGTAATGGGTGGTCAGCGTGGCCGTCAGCACCTGGAAGACGTTGAGGGTCGCTTCGTCCGCGACGGTAAGTGTCCCGCCGAGGCCGCCGAAGAGGTTGTCCACAGCCGGGTGGGAGGGGCAGGTCACGGTGACGGACCGACGCTCGCGCGCCGAGGGCAGCGGGATGGCGCGCACCACGGGGGCGTCGGTGCCGAGCGTGCGGCGCACCTCGCTGATGGCGACGCCGGTCATGACGCTGACCACGACGCGGTCGCTGCCGACCCGGAGCCCGGCGAGGGCCTCGGCACGGTCCTGGGGGCGGACGGCGAGGATCACCAGCTCGGAGCGGTGCGCCACGTCGCGGTTGTCGGCGCACACCTGCACGTTGGGATACCGCTGGGCCAGCTCGGCGGCTGTACGGGCGCCTCGTGGCGAGAGGTAGATCTCGGGCGGCTTATCGACGCCGGCGCACAGACCCTCCACGATGGCCCGGCCGATCTCGCCCACGCCGATGATCCCGATGCGGTCCACTGCTTCTCCCCGTCGTGTTGCCGGCAATGGCCCGCCTCGAGGCGGGCCATTGCCGAGTGTAAGTGCGAACCATTGTGCGCAAAGGCCGCCTATGCCTTGCCTTCCGTCGCGCGATCCATGTCCTGACACGTCACAGCGTCAGCCCATGCATCGGAAGCCCGCTTCGGAGGCAATGGGGTGCCGCTCTCTCCTGTGAAAGCGGGAAACCATCTTGAGCAACCCCTCCGACCGCGAGTCGAGAGTGATCTCGTCGTCGTGGCACGGACCGAAGCCGCCGACGGCGTGGCCCTGCTGACGCTTCGTCACCCCGTCGGCGAGCCGCTTCCGCAGTGGCAGCCCGGTGCCCATATCGACCTGCTGCTCGCCGACGGCCTGGTGCGCAACTACTCATTGTGCGGCGCGCCCGGCGACCGGACCGCGTGGCGCATCGGTGTGCCGCGCGTACCGGACGGCCGTGGCGGCTCGGCGTACGTCCACGACAAGCTGCACATCGGCACCCAGGTGCAGGTCCGCGGGCCGCGCAACAGGTTCGCCCTCCGGCCGTCCCGGCGCTACCTGTTCATCGCGGGAGGCATCGGTATCACCCCGGTCCTTCCCATGCTGGCGGTGGCCGAGGCCGCCGGGGCCGAGTGGCGGCTGCTGTACGGAGGGCGGAGCCGCTCCTCCATGGCCTTCCTCGACGAACTGGCCGTATACGGCGAGGCCGTGGCCGTGCACCCGCGGGACCGGCACGGTCTGCTCGACCGTCCTCGACGGCGAACCCGACCACCGGGACTCCGTCCTCAGCGCGGAGGAGCGGGAGTCCAACGAGGTCATGATGATCTGCGTCTCCCGCTCGCGCGGCCCCCGGCTGGTTCTCGATCTCTGATCGCCGCCGGTCCGTCGGTGCCGCCGCGGCCGGGCTCGACTCGGCCCTGGAACGGCTCGGCGTCGTCGACGAGGTCATGGAGTACCCGCGTCCTCAACGACCCCGAGGTCGGCCCGCGCCCCCTGCGCCCCGCTGTTCCGGGTGGCGGGGATGAGCCCGCACCCGGAAGCCGCCGCCGACACATGGCGGCTCATCGAGACCTTCTTCGACACCCACCCCAAACACGACGACCAGGAAGTGGAGTCATGAGCACGACTCAGGCAGAGCAGGGCACCGAGTTGGAGCACAAGCGCAACGACGGCTGGTCCATCGACGACCGCTGCCTCAACTGCAACATCGCCCGCCAGCTTGCCCCCGGCATGATCGCCTACAAGGAGGGCGGCGAGTACGACGGCCTGTCGACCGTCATCCGTCAGCCGGAGACCGAGGCCGACGTCCAGAAGATGTACCTGGCCGCGCACGCCTGTCCGACCCGTTCCATCCACCCGCCGGCCGATCGGTGGGACGCCGACTCGGACCCGTACCCGAAGGCCCTGGACGAGGAGGGTGTCGTCCTCCTGTGCGGGCACGCCTCCCCGCAGACCTACGGTGCCACCTCGTACCTCGTGCGCCGACCCGACGGCACCGCGATGATGATCGACACCCCGCGCTGACGGCCCGCGCTCGCCCGCCGGTACGAGGCGAGGGTCGGCAAGGTCACCGACGTCCTCATCACCCATCTCGACCATGTCGCGCACGCCCGCACATACGCCGACGCGTTCGGCGCCCGGCTGTGGATCCACGAGGGGGACCTGCACTCCCTGCCCTCCGCCGACCACATCATCCGCGGCACGGAGCCGGCCGAGATCGGGCCGGGTGTCATGGCACACCCCTTCCCCGGACACACCGCGGGCAGCACGCTCTTCATCGCCGACGAGAAATACTGCTTCACCGGCGACGCGTTCTTCTGGTCGAACTCGCAGGCGACGCTCGAAGTCGCCCACAGCGTCGTCTACCAGTCGATCAGGACGCTCGCCGAGTCGGTTGCCCGCGGGGCCGAGGAGCTGACCTTCGAGTGGGTGCTGCCGGGCCACGGCGATCTGCGCCACCTCCCCGCCGACGAGATGAGGGAGCGGATGCGCGGTCTCGGCCGCCGCGCCGCGACATATCCCGAGGAAGAGATCGACTACAGGGCGGTCCGCTACTGATGGGCTGAACGCGGACCGTCATCCCGTGCCGGGCCCAGGGCCGACGCGAGGCTCACGCCACTCCCCTGGTCCCGGCCCCCCTGGCCCCGGCACGACCGGAACCTTGAGCCGCCCGCGCACGCGGGTGCTCGGGAACTGGCGTATCGGTGGTGACCGGCGAGACGGGCCTGGTGTTCGGCCGTACGCCAGGCACCTGACCGGCTGCCCCCTCGCGGAGAGCAGCCGGTCCAGGGCCGCTCAGAGCTGGGGTGCGTCCCCGAAGTCGGGGATTTCCCGCCGGGCCCCGCCCTGCCGTGTCGGCTGAACCTCTCGGCGGGCAGCCTCACCCGGCTGACCAAGCCGCTGATCAAATCGGGTCTCCTGGTCGAGCAGACCACCGAGGGTGGCGCACCGGCAAAGGTACGACAGGGTCGGCCCTCGCAGCCGCTGGACATGGTCGCCGAGTCCCGGTTCTTCATCGGCTTCAAGATCACCGAGGACGCGGTCTACGGGGTTGTCACCACGCTCCGCAGCGACATCATGGCCCGCGACGAGCGGCCGCTGACCACGCACGAGCCCGCGTTGGTCGCCGATCTGCTGCGCGAGATGGCAGAGGAGTTCACCCGGGCCCATCCCCGGCCGGCCGGGATCGGCATCGGGGTGGGGGCCGGCGTCCGGGACCGCTCGGTCGTCATCCAGTCACCGTTTCTCGGCTGGGACGAGGTGCCGCTGGCCGAACTGGTCGAGGAGCGGACGGGGTTGCCGGTGGTCGTGGAGAACGACGTGGCGGCGCTGGTCGAGGCCGAGTGCTGGTTCGGCGCGGGCCGCGGCCTCGACCGGTTCGCGGTGCTCACCATCGGGGCGAGGCTGGGCTACGGACTGGTCAGCGGCGGCAGGCGGGTGATCTCCGCCGAGGACGGCCTGAGCCTCGGCCGGGGACGCCGCTGGATGGTCAACCCGAACGGCCCGCTCACCCCGTACGGAGAACGCGGCAGCGCCGTCTCCCTGCTGACCATCCCCAGCATCCGTTACCAGCTCCAGGCCGCCACCGGCCGGGAGATGACGTACGAGGAGATCCTCGGTCTCGCCGCCGAAGGCGAGCCCACGGCCGCCCGGGTCGTGGACGAGGCGGCCCGGGCGCTGGGCACCATCGTGTCCCAGATCGCCAACTTCGCGATGCCTCAGAAGATTCTGCTGGCCGGTGAGGGAGTGGGCCTGCTCGATGTGGCCGGGGCGGCGGTGGAGGAGGCCATCCTCGCCAACCGCCACCCCCAGGCCGACCGGGTCAACCTCGAGACCAAGGTTTCCGACTTCCACGACTGGGCCCGCAGTGCCGCCGTCCTGGCCATCCAGGTGCTGGTCCTGGGCTCGGCGGAGGCATGACACACGCCAAAGCCACGAAGGAGACAGTCAACTGACCGGCCCCGAAGGGGGATGTGAACACGGGAAGGGCACCGTCCACCGCGCGCGGTCAGCGGCCGGGCGGCGGGCATGGCCCGGAGTCCGGCGGGCGAAGCATCAGGCGAGTCTGTTCCCCGCGACGCGCAGCAGGAGCGTGTGCAGCGTCTCCCGGTCGGCGGGGGCGAGCGGGGTGAGGAGTTCGTCGGTCACCTCCCGACCCGCCTGATCGGTGTCACGGAGGAAGGCGCGGCCGTCCTCGGTGAGGACGACGATGCGGCTGCGGCGGTCGTCGGGGGCGGGGCGGCGCTCGGCGAAGCCGAGCTTCTCCAGGTCGTCCACCAGGCCGACGATCGCGCTCGGGTCGTAGCCGAGCCCGGCACTGAGCTCTCGTTGCAACGCGCCCTCGCAGGTGGCGAGGAAGCGCAGCACGGCGTAGTGCCGCAGCCGCAGCCCCGACTCCTGGAGGAAGGTGTTGAAGAGCTGACCGGAGCGCAGACCCAGGCGGTAGAGCAGATAGCCGGTGTCGGCGTGGAGCGCCCGCATCCACGGTTCGTCCGCGTCGATGGGGTGTGGGTCGTCGGTGGGCGGGCGGGTGATGGCGGGCTCCCTGGTCTCGGCCCGGGGCGCCGGTCTCGGCTTCCCGGAAGGGTGGGTCTCGTGTGCAGAGTCCAGCATGGCGCACCCGAGGTGAACAACAACTGTTGACGTTAACAATAATTGTGCTTAGCTTCGATCTCGTTGCCACACCCCGCGCCGGACCGGCGCACCCCATGCGAAGGGACTCGCTCGTGCCCACCATCGATCTGACCGGCAAGGCCGCCGTCGTCACCGGTAGCGGCCGGGGCCTCGGCCTCGCCTATGCACACGCCCTCGCCGCCCATGGCGCGTCCGTGGTCGTCAACGACGTCGACGGGGACGCGGCCGAACAGGCCGTCAAGTCCATCACCGAGGCCGGGGGCACCGCCGTGGCCGAGGTGGTCCCCGTCGGTGGCGCCGAGGCCGCCGACCGGCTGGTGGGCCGTGCCGTCGAGGAGTTCGGCCGACTCGACGTGCTGGTCACCAACGCGGGCATCCTGCGCGACAAGGTGCTGTGGAAGATGACCGACGAGGACTTCGACGCGGTCATCACCACCCATCTCAGGGGCACTTTCACCTGCGCCCGCGCCGCCGCCGTGCGCATGCGCGAGCAGGGCGAAGGCGGCACGCTCGTCCTCGTCGGCTCCCCGGCCGGGCAGCGTGGCAACTTCGGCCAGACCAACTACTCCGCCGCCAAGGCCGGAATCGCCGCCATGGCCCGCACCTGGTCCATGGAACTGGCCCGCGCGAGCATCACCGTCAATGCGATCGTGCCGATCGCCGCCACCGCGATGACCGAGACCATTCCGGCCCTCGCCCCGTATACGGAGGCCCTCAGGAACGGCCAACCGCTGCCGGACTTCCTGCGCAAGGGAGAGGGGTTCGGCACGCCGGAGGACTGCGCCGCCCTCGTCCCCTTCCTGGCCTCGGACGCCGCCCGCGGCATCACCGGCCAGTGCATCGGGATCGGCGGCGACAAGGTGGCGCTCTGGTCGCATCCGCAGGAGACCCGGGCCGCCTACGCCGACGGCGGCTGGACCTCGGACGCGCTGGCCGACGCCTGGCCCACATCGGTCGGCGCCGAACCGCAGACGGTGGGGATTCCCGCGCCGAAGATTCCGGAGGCGTGATGGACCTCCAGGACCTGGTCGCCATCGACGTCCACACCCACGCGGAGGTGTCCGCCAAGGGCCACTCCTCCCTGGACGACGACCTGCACGACGCCTCCTCCGCCTACTTCAAGGTCGAGGGCAACCGCAAGCCCACGCTCCAGGAGACGGCCGCCTACTACCGCGAGCGGCGGATGGCCGCCGTCATCTTCACGGTGGACGCCGAGTCCGCGACCGGCACCGAGCCCGTCCCGAACGAGGAGGTCGCCGAGGCCGCCGCCGCCAACGCGGACGTCCTCATTCCCTTCGCCTCCATCGACCCCTTCCGGGGCAAGGCGGGGGTGCGGCAGGCCCGGCGGCTGGTCGAGGAGTACGGCGTGAAGGGCTTCAAGTTCCACCCCAGCGTCCAGGGCTTCTTCCCCAACGACCGCTCGGTGGCGTACGGCCTGTACGAGGTGATCGAGGAGACCGGCACCATCGCGCTCTTCCACACCGGCCAGACCGGCATCGGCGCCGGTGTTCCCGGCGGGGGCGGCATCCGCCTGAAATACTCCAACCCGCTCCATGTGGACGATGTGGCCGCCGACTTCCCGCACCTGAAGATCATCCTGGCGCACCCGTCGTTCCCCTGGCAGGACGAGGCCCTGGCGGTGGCGACCCACAAGCCCGGCGTGCACATCGACCTGTCCGGCTGGTCGCCGAAGTACTTCCCGCCGCAGCTCGTGCAGTACGCCAACACACTGCTGAAGGACAAGGTCCTGTTCGGCTCGGACTTCCCCGTGCTCACCCCGGACCGATGGCTGGCCGACTTCGAGAAGCTCTCCATCAAGGACGTGGTCCGGCCGAAGATCCTCAAGGAGAACGCGGCCCGCCTGCTCGGGCTGACGCAACCGTGAGAGGTGCCAGATGCGCAACGAGGGACTGGGGTCGTGGCCCGCACGCCGGGCCCGTAAAACCCCGCATCGCACGGCCCTGATCCACGACGAGCGGTCGATCGACTACCGCACCCTGCACACACGCACCACCCGCCTCGCCCACGCCCTGCGTACCCGAGGCATCCGACGCGGCGACCGCGTCGCCCACCTCGGCCCCAACCACCCCGCCTATCTGGAGACCCTGTTCGCCGCCGGCCTGCTCGGCGCCGTCTTCGTCCCCCTCAACACCCGACTCGCCGCCCCCGAGATCGCCTACCAGCTCGCCGACTCCGGCGCCAAGGCCCTCATCCACGGCCCCGCACACAGCGGGCTCGTCGCCGCACTGCCCACCGGCACCGGCGTACGGACCTGTCTCGAGATCGGCGACGCGTACGAAAAAGCCCTGGCAGCCGCGTCGACCGAGCCGATCGACGAACCGGTCGCCCCCGACGACACCTGCCTCATCATGTACACCTCGGGGACGACCGGCCGCCCCAAGGGTGCGATGCTCACCCACGCCAACGTCACCTGGAACGCCGTCAATGTCCTGGTCGACCACGACCTGTTCGCCGACGAACGCGCCCTGGTATCCGCCCCGTTGTTCCACACCGCCGGTCTGAACATGATCACCTTGCCGGTACTGCTCAAGGGCGGCACCTGCGTCCTGGTGGAAGCCTTCGGGCCGGAAGCGACCCTCGACCTGATCGAACGGCACCGCATCACCTTCATGTTCGGGGTGCCGACGATGTTCGACCAGATGGCCCGGCATCCCCGCTGGGCCAACGCCGACCTGTCCTCGCTGCGCATCCTCACCTGCGGCGGATCACCGGTGCCGACCCCGCTCATCGCCGCCTACCAGCAGCGCGGGCTCACCTTCCTCCAGGGCTACGGCATGACCGAGGCGGCGCCCGGCGCGCTCTTCCTGGACGCCGAACACGCCACCGACAAGGCGGGCTCGGCGGGCGTACCGCACTTCTTCAGCGACGTACATGTCGTACGGCCCGACCTCACCCCGGTCGACATCGGCGAGACGGGCGAAGTGGTGGTGCGCGGACCACATGTGATGTCCGGCTACTGGGGGCTGCCCGAGGAGACGGAGGCCGCCTTCACGAACGGCTGGTTCCGCAGCGGGGACGCGGCCCGGGTCGACGAGGACGGTTACGTGTACATCGTCGACCGGATCAAAGACATGATCATCTCTGGGGGCGAGAACATCTACCCCGCCGAGATCGAGGACCTCCTCCTCACCCACCCGGGCATCGCCGAGTGCGCGGTGATCGGCATACCGGACGACACATGGGGCGAGGTGCCCCGCGCGGTCGTCGTCCCGGCGGCGGGCATCGAACTCGATCCGGAGCAGGTGCTGGCATCGCTGTCCGGACGGCTCGCCAAGTACAAGATCCCCAAATCCGTCGTGGTCGCGGACGAACTTCCGCGCACCGCCTCCGGAAAGCTCCTCAAGTCCCGGGTGCGTCGCCGCTACGGCACCCCGAACCCTCAACAGGAAGCCGACACATGAGCATCACCGTCAACGGCCTCGACGAACTGAAGAAGCTCGCCGGCAGCGACCTCGGCACCAGCGAGTGGATCGAGGTCACGCAGGACCGCATCGACACCTTCGCCGACGCCACCGGCGATCACCAGTGGATCCACACCGACCCGGAACGTGCGGCCAAGGGCCCCTTCGGCGCGCCGATCGCGCACGGCTATCTCACCCTGTCCCTGTTCATACCCCTCTTCACCGAACTGCTGGACGTACGGGGCGTGACCACCAAGGTCAACTACGGCCTGAACAAAGTGCGTTTTCCCGCACCGGTGCGGGCCGGATCCCGGCTACGGCTCGCCGCCCGGCTCGCCTCGGTCGAGGACGTACCCGGCGGCGTCCAGATCACCGTCGACGGCACGATCGAGGCGGACGGCGGCACGAAGCCCGCGGCCGTGGTGCAGAGTCTGTCCCGCTTCTACGTCTGACCTGCCGCGATCGGTAGAAGACGCAGTAACCTGCGGCCACGATCCGCCCGCTACGGTCAGGACCGCGGGCGAGCGTCGTGGGTGAGGAGCGCGAGCTGGACACGGTTGTCCAGGTCCAGTTTGGCCAGGGCGCTGGAGAGGTGGGCCTTGACCGTGCCCAGGGACAGGTGCAGGCGGGTGCCGATGTCGGTGTTGGACAATCCCTCGGCAACCGCCTCGGCCACCTCGCGCTCCCGTTCGGTGAGCAACGCCAGTTTCTGCCGGGCGTGTTCGGCCCGGTCGTCCGGTCCGGCCGCCGCATGCTCGATCAGGGCGCGCGCGGCGGACGGCGACAGCGCGGGCTCACCTCGAGCGGCCCGGCGTACCGCGGCGACGATGTCCTCGGGCGCGGTGTGTTTGGCGAGGAACCCGGCGGCGCCCGCGCGCATCGCCTCCAGGACCAGGCGGCGTTCGTCGAAGGTGGTCAGCACGATCACCTGCGGGGCCTTTGTGCCATGGCGGGTGAGTGCGCGGGTGGCCGCGAGGCCGTCCATGACGGGCATCCGGATGTCCATGAGGATCACATCGGGCTCGTGTTCGCCGACGGCGGCGGCCGCCTGAGCACCGTCGGCCGCCTCCGCCACGACCTCGATGTCGTCCGCCCCGCGCAGCATCATCTTCAGCCCGGTCCGTACCAGGGGGTCGTCGTCGGCCAGCAGCACTCGGATCATGGCGTCACCTCGCGGACCACGGTAGCCGGGCGCGCAGTGTGAAGGTGCCGTCGGCGGCCGTGTGGTCGAGGGTGCCGCCGTCGAGGCGGACGCGTTCGGCGAGCCCGGTCAGCCCGGCGCCGGTGCCCGGGATCGCCTCGTCGGTGCCGGGAGCGGCGGGCAGTTCGTTGCGGACCTCCACGGTGAGGCCGCGGCCCGGAGCACCGGTCAGGCACACGCTGACCGGTGCGCCGGACGCGTGCTTGCGGGCGTTGGTCAGACCTTCCTGGGCCACGCGGTAGACGGTGCGATGCAGTTGCCACCGCAGCTCGTGGACGGCATCGGCGGTCAGCTCGGGGCGGAAGTCCACCGGCTGCCCCGTGGCGCGGGCGTCCGCGACAAGAGAGCCGATGTCCTCGATCCGTGGCAGCAGCGACACCGGCTCACCACCGTCCTCCGCCCGCAGCAGGTGCAGCACCTCATGCAGTTCCTCCACGGCCTCGTGCGCGTTCGCCCGGATCACCTCGGCGCTCTCGGCGACCTCCACGCTGTCGAGCGCGGGTCCGGCACCGGCTTGCGCCTGCCGGGTGCGGTAGGCCAGCGCGCCCGCGTGCACCGAGAGCAGGGAGATGCGGTGCGCCAGCACATCGTGCATCTCACGTGCGATGGCCTGGCGTTCGCCGCGGCGGGCGTCGGCGAGCCGGCGTTCGTGCTCGACCCGGGCCCGCTCGGCGTCCGCACGCAGCCGCTGGAGGAGCAATCGCCGGGAGCGCAGGGCATGGCCACAGGCGAAGGTGGCCAGGAGGTAGGCCAGGCAGAAGACGGCATCGGTCAACAGGTCCGCACCCCGCCCGTACAGCAGCAGGCCGGAGGGCACCATGCACACCACGTACGCACCGAGCGTCAGCAGTGCCTGCCGCCAGCGGAGGCGAAGCGCGAAGTTGGTGACGATCACCGCGCCCGCGGGCAGCGCGCTGGTCGCCAGCGCCACCGTGGGCAGCCCGATCAGGGCCACGGCGAGCGGGAAACGGCGCCGCCACCACAGCGCGAGGCAGGCCACGAGCCCCAGCAGCGGGTCCAGTTCCGCCGCCCGGCCCGACAGCTCGCCCTGTTCCTCCACCACGCCGAGGACGACCATGCCGAGGAAGACGGCCGCGCAGAAGAGCACCGCGTCCACCGCCCAGTCGCGCCAGGTGCGGCCTGCCGGGAGGGCGAGGTCGAGACCGTTGGTCATGAGGTGAGGGTATGCGGGCCGCGAGGGCGGCACATCGGCCTACCGGCCAGACCGCCTTGGCCACTTGGCACAGGCAGGTGGCGCCGACCGTCGCTTCGGGCGGGTCCGTGGTCCGATACGGCCCATCGGGTCGTTCCTTCGGCAATGGCGGCAGGTCTTTCGTCCTAGCGCCTTCTCCCTCTTTGCAGACCATCGGCGAATGGTGCCGACTCCGGTGGCCCCGGCAGGCTGCTGCCATTCGATGAGACGGGAGAGAACGAGATGGGTGCAGCCCAGATCAGCAGGGCGCGGTTGCTGCGGCTCGCGGGGGCGGCCGCAGTCGGTGCGGCGCTTCCCGCGGGGTACGCCGCCGCGGCGGAGTGGCGGAACAGAACACACGCCTCGGCGGATCGGGGGCGGGCGGGGGACGCAAGGCCGGGCGGCGTGCGCTATCGCGGGGTGGTCTACGAAGTAGGGCAGGGCGAGACACCGGCGACGGGATGGAACGCGGCTCGTACCCGGGCCGATCTGCGGTCGATCCGCCGCGAGCTGCACGCCGACACGGTGAAAGTCACCGGCGATGGCGTCGAGCGCCTTACGCGCACGGCGGCCGAGGCGGCCGAGAACGGTCTGCACGTCTGGCTGGAGCCGACCCTGGGCGATGTGCCTGCCCGGGACATCCTCGACCACCTCGCGGAGACCGGGCGGTTCGCGGAACGACTGCGCAGGCAGGGCGTGCGGGTGCATCTGAACGTCGGCTGTGAATTCATGCTGTTCGTTCCCGGAATCGTGCCTGGCGCCACCGCGGTCGAACGGATCGACAACTTGGTCAAGGGCAACTACGACCCGGTGAAAACGGCCGAGCGACTGCGCAGCTTCACCTCACGGGCCGCCGCCGTCGGCCGCTCGGTCTTCCACGGCCCCCTGTCGTATGGAGCCGCGCAGGACGAGGACGTGGACTGGGACTTGTTCGACCTGGTGTGCATCGACTACTACGGCTGGTATCCGAACCGCTCCGGGCACGTCCGGGAGCTGCGCACGTATCAGCGTCATGGCAAGCCGCTCGCGATCACCGAGTTCGGCTCCTGCACCTTCGAGGGTGCACCGCGCCTGGGCGGCATGGCCTGGGACGTCGTCGATTACACCACGACGCCACCGCAGGTGAAGAAGGGACTGGTACGCAGCGAGCACACCCAGGCCGCCTACCTCACCGACGTGTTCGGCGTGTTCGAGTCGATGAACCTGTACGCGGCCATGGCCTATACCTTCCTCACGCCCGACGCCCCACACCGCCGCGAGCCGCGACTCGACCTGGACATGGCCAGCTACAGCCTGGTGAAAGTGATCCGGGACCGCCCGGCGGATCCGAACTCTCCCTGGCACTGGGAGCCCAAGGAATCATTCGCGGCCCTGGCCGACGCGTACGCCCGCGACCGATGACATCTCCGCCGCCCGGCCAAGGCCAACCGCCCGCCCATCAGCGGCATTTGACACAGCGGTAGGCTGCGGCGGCGGTTCGTCTCAGTTGAGCTTGGGAGTAGTCGATGAAGGCATTCCGGTACGTGGCGAAGGGTGCCCCGCTACGGGGTGCCGAACTGCCGGATCCGGTAGCCGGTCCGGGCTGGGTAGTGGTGGACGTCGAGGCAGCCGGGCTGTGCCACTCCGACATCCATGTGATCGACGGCATGATCGAGCCCATCGTCCGACCGCCCTTCACGCTCGGCCACGAGGTCGCGGGCACCGTCTCCGCCCTCGGCGAGGGGGTGGAGGGCCATGCGATAGGCGATCGCGTGGCCGTCGCGATCATCGCGCACCCGAAGGTACAGGCGTCCTACGCGCCGGGCATCGGCCTCGACGGCGGCTATGCCGAACGCCTGGTGGCCCATGCCTCCACACTCGTCCCCCTGCCCGACAACGTCTCCACGGTCCATGCGGCCGTCGCCACGGACTCGGTCGTCACCGCCTACCACGCGGTCCGCACCGAGGCTCGGGCCAAACCGGGCGAGGTGATCGCCGTCGTCGGCCTGGGCGGCCTCGGCCTCAATGGCGTCCGTACGGGAGTGATCGCGGGGGCCACGGTCTACGGCGTGGACATCAACCCGGACACCTTCGAGGCGGCCCGCGCGGCGGGTGCCCGCGAGTGCTTCACCGACGTCACCGCGCTGGCGGACCTGCGGCCCGACGCCATCATCGACTTCGCGGGCGTGGGCTCCACCACGTCCGACGCGATCGATGCCGTACGCCGCCTGGGCCGCGTGGTCGTCGTCGGCCTCGGCACCAAGACCACGACCTTCTCCAACGGCAGCCTCGTCCACAAGAGCGTGGAACTCCGCGGCTCCTATGGCGCCAGCAAGGACGAATACCGCCAGGTCCTCGGCTTCATCGCGGAGGGCCGGATCACCCCGATCGTGGAAGAGATCCCCTTCGCCGACCTCAACGAGGGCCTGGACCGGCTCCGCCACGGCAAGGTGCGGGGCCGCCTGGTCACCCGCCCCGGGGGCTGACCCGATCTGACCGCGTGCGGTTGCGCGCCGCCGCCGCGGACCGGAGCTTTCCGGCGCGGGCCATTCCGTGGCAGAGGCCCGCGCCCCGGCGCGCCGGGTACTCCGGCGCGCCGGGGGTTCCTCAGCTCATCGGTCCTTGGCCAGGGCGACGAGCTCGGCGAACAGGCCCCCCGCGTCGGCCAGTTGCTCGTATCCGCCCTGCTCGATCACGCGTCCCTCGCGCATGACCAGGATGCGGTCGGCCAGGCGGGTGTTCTCGAGCTGGTGCGTGACGACGATGGTCATGCGCTCGGCGGCGATGCGCTTGATCTCCAGGAAGATCTGGTGCTCGCCTCGCGGGTCCATCTGTGAGGTGGGTTCGTCCAGGATGAGCAGGGGTGTGCGCCGGTACAGGGCGCGGCCGCACACCAGCCGTTGCCACTGGCCGCCGGACAGCTCGGCGCCGCCGAAGAGTTCACGTGCCAGGAGGGTGTCGAGCTGCCGGGGAAGTTTCTCGATCGCCTCGCGCATGCCAACGGCGTCGACGGCCTGCCACACGGGTGCGTCGTCGAAGGTTTTCGGCTGTCCCAGGGTGATGTTCTCGCGGGCGCGCAGGGGCCAGCAGGCGAAGTTCTGCGGGACCAGGGCGGTGCGCTTCCACACCGCGTCGGGGTCCGCCTGGGCCAGGTCGGTGCCGTCCCACAGGACGCGGCCCTTGTCGGCGAGCAGGATGCCGGTGATGAGCTTGGCCAGGGTGGACTTTCCCGAGCCGTTCTCCCCCACGATGGCCAGGATCTCGCCGCGGCGCAGGGTGAGCGAGACGCCGTCGACGGCGGGCTCCTCCTTGCCGGGGTACTGGTAGGCCACCTCGTCGAGCCTGATCTCGTCGACGCGTTCCGGGATCGTCAACTCGCCGCGCTGCGGGGCGCGTTCGGCGGCCATGTCGAGGAAGGACCGCATATCGGCGAGGTACAGGGAGGTGTGGAACATCGCCGCGCCGTGGATCACGAACTGCGAGAGGGCGGCCAGCGTGGTCTGGACGGCGACCACCGCGGTGGCCGCGACCGGGAGGGCGACCCGGCCGGTGGTGGCCAGCCACGCGAGGGTGGCCCAGGTGCACAGCAGGAAGAACCCGCCCAGGGTGCTGGTCGCCAGAGCGATGCGCAGCATGCGGGGAGCGGCGGTGAGGACGCGCTGGTCGATGCGGTCGGACAGGGCGCGGTACCAATAGATGAGGTAGCCGGTCATCCCGTTGGCGCGGACCTCGTCGCCGTAGCGGGAGTAGGTGGCCCACCAGCGCATCATGGAGCGCACATTGCGGTCGCCGACGTTGAGGTAGTGGGTCTCGTAGTCGACGCGCGCGGCCAGCACGGCGCCGACGCCGGCCGGGAGCACCGCGAGCAGGAGCAGCGGGAGCATCAGCCAGTGGAGCGCGGTGATGACTCCGCTCGCGGCGATCATGCGGACCAGGGCGGCCATCAACCGCTGGGCGTCCTGCACCATCATCCGGGTGCGGGTGACACCGACCTCGGCGGCCTCGTGCCGGTCGGCGAATCCGTCCTCGCCGTACGCGGAGGCTTCGACGCGGCATACGGCGGAGACCAGCGCGACGTCCGCCTCGGTCATCAGCAGGGGGGTGATACGCCCGTCGGCGTAGGAGGACAGGGCGCCGCTGATTCGGCCAAGGCCCGCGGCGGCGGTCACGACGATCAGGGCGGGCACGGCGGCGTGCAGGCGTTCGGACACGGTGCCGGTGCCGAGGATATGGGTCATGGCCTGCGCGGTGAAGGTGAGGACGATGGCGGCCGCGGCACCGGTGAGGAGCTGGCAGACGAGCAGGAGCACGACGCCGGGTTTGTCGACGGCCCAGGCCATCCGCGCGGTGTGCCCGAGCACGGCGGGCAGGCGCCTGCACATCGCCCGGAAATTGGCCTCGGCCAGCGGGTTCTTGCCGTGCTGGCCTTCGAAGGTGATGGTGGCCGGGGGTGGAGGGGGCGGTGTCTTCGTATGTGCGGTCGAGGCGTCGGTCATCGTCACCTGCATCCCTCCTGGGAATGGGTGCCGCGCCTGGATGGCTCGGCAGTGCACGGCATAACGACGCGGAGAGGGAATCGAACGCGCTCGATTCCGGACGTGCTGGAGCCCTTGAGCCGCAAGGGCCGCGAGCGTGCGGTCGCCGTGCCGCCGCCGCCGTGCGGTACCGGTGGTTGGCCGAAACGCCGATCCCGAGACGCATGTGACGTACGAGGTTTCGGCGCTTCCACCGGACCCGGCCGGGGGTGTCGGCCGGGCTCTACGGTCGCCTTGTCGGGACCGGCCGAAGCGTCGGCCAGCGAGTGAGCATGCGTTGGCGCATACCGGTGGTGAGGCGGCTGAGGCCGCTGAGAGAGGTGTGGCCGGCGGTCAGCTTGCTGACGGCACCGAGCCGGTGGGCGAGCCGTTGCCGGGCTGTCGCCGTGCCCCACGTCCAGTCCCGCTGCGGAATCCGGGCCAGATGGTCATCGCCTTCGCGGTGTGCCCGCTCGACCAGCGCGTCGCCGCGGAGCAGCCAGCCGGTACACGCGTCGGCAAGGCCGTCCTGGATCTGGGTACCGGTCGCGGTGTGCCACGCCGTGCGGTAGGCGCGCTCCGCCCGTTCCAGCAGTGGCTCGGCGGCCGAAGTGACACACCAGCAGGTCGGGAAGCCGATACGGAGATACGCCAGCTCCATCAGACCGCTGCCCAGTGATGCCTGCTCGAAGTCGATGAATCTGATCCCCGTGGCGGTGTGGAGGTCGTTCCCGGGGCAGGGATCCCCGTGGAGAAGGGCATGGCCGGGTGCCTGGTCGAGTCGGTTCACGAGGTCATCGAGTTCGTCGGAAATGCCAGGCGTAACGGGTACTTGGAGCGCCGCGGCCAGCCCGAGGAAGGAGTCGATGTCGGCCCGGTTCGGGCCCTGCCAGCGCGGAAGTCTTCCGGCGTCCTCCGGGCGGGCGGTGGCATGCAGCCGTGCCAGTGCGGCCGCGTAGTCGACGATCCAGTCGGGGGCCGGGCGTTGGTGATCCAGATGCTCCAGCACCAGCACCCGCTCGCCGGAATCGGTGGCAAGCAGCGCGGGCACGATGGGCGTTGCGGCTCGGGCGGCGAGCCGCAGGGCGGCCACCTCGCGGGCGTAGCGCTCGTCGGCGTCGGGGCCGTCGACGATCTGCTTCACCACCGCCGATGTCTCCGGAAACTCAACGCGCCACACACGTGAACGCGGACTGCTGCCCAGCCTGTGAGCGCTCCTGGGTGATCCCAGCTCGGCCCGTAACTCGTCCCCGAACGCCAGTCGTGAACACATGGGCCGATCCTTCCACGCGACCGGAACGAGCGTGTGGCTACGGCGAGCAAGTGGCCGCCCTGCTTCAAGCCGCCGTGTGGAGCAGGCGGCTGAGACGAGGAACGCGACGAGCTCGGCCACTTGCCCGGGAAGCGATGGGTCGGGCCCCGCCCTTCAGGCCCCTCCCTTCAGGACCGGCCGTGCCCCCGGTACAGCTCCAGCTCGGAGTCGAGTTCGACGGCGAGGACGGTGGCGTGGTCGTCGAGGTCGGCGGCCGCGGGCGGGTCGATCCACAGCACGCCGGGGACCTCGTGCAGGCCGCCGATCACCTGGTGGCCGAGTTCGGTGCCGGTGCCGAGGACGGTCACCCGGCGTACGGGGGTCACCAGCCCGCGTACACCGATGGGCGAGCGCGGGATGTCGAAGACCGTCAGATAGAGGGTGCGGCGGTCGGCCGCGAGGGTGCTGGGGCCGTAGTGGTGTCCGGCGGGCAGGCCCGCGACGGTGCCGTACACCGCGTCGGCGTGCCGGGCGATCCAGTCGCCCATCCCTTCGAGGCGTTCGACCTGCTCGTCCGGGATCGTGCCGTCCTCCTTCGGGCCCACGGAGAGCAGCAGATTGCCGCCCGCGCCGATGGTCTCGGTGAAGTAGCGGATGAGCTGGGTCGTCGTCTTGTAGTTGTGGTCGTGGTGCTGGAAGCCCCATGAGTCGTTGAAGGTCAGGCACAGCTCCCAGGGCCCGGGGGGCGGCTCGATCGGCACGCCCTGTTCGGGGGTGGCGTAGTCGCCCTCGCTGAGCATGCGCGCGTTCAGCACGCAGTCCGGGACCTCGGCGCGGATGAGCCGGGCCAGCTCGCGGATCCCCCATTGCTCCTCGGTGCGCTCCCACTCCCCGTCGAACCACAGGAGGTCGGGGCGGAATCGGGTGGTGAGCTCGTGCACCTGGCCGTCGCGGTAGGCGAGATAGCGCGCCCAGGCGTCGAGGTCCTCCGCTTCCTTGGGGACCTCGGCGTACGGGTTGTTCTCCTGCTCGGGCGGGCGGCCCTCGTAGCGGGTGGAGGCGTAGTCGGGGTGGTTCCAGTCGCTGTGCGAGTAGTAGAGGCCGACTTTCAGGCCCTGTTCGCGCAGGGCTTCGGCGTAGGGGGCGATGAGGTCGCGGCCGGCCGGGGTGTGCCGGACCACGTTCAGGTCGCCGAGGGCGGTGTCCCACAGGGCGACGCCGTCGTGGTGGCGGCTGGTCAGCACGGCGTAGCGGGCTCCGGCGCAGGCGAAGAGGGCGGCCCATGCGCGGGGGTCGTACCGCGCCGCGGTGAACCGGCCGAGCTGCGCCATGTATGTCTCGTGCGGGACGTCGCCCTCGAAGAAGGACCAGGACTCCTGTACGCCGTCCACGGCGTAGATGCCCCAGTGGATGAAGATCCCGAACTTCGCGTCGGGGAACCACGGTCGCATGGCCATGGTGTCAGCTCCTCTTCAGCCGCAGGGTCAGGATCTGGAACGGGCGCAGATTCACCGTGACATTGCCGTCCGCATCGGTCCTGGGCGCGTCGTGGACCTCGGTGAGCGGGCGTTCCAGCAGGTCGGTGACGGTGGCGCCGGTGTGGGTGAAGCCGGGGCGCAGCGTGGTGCGGGTACGGCCGCCGAGCGATTCATAGAGCCGCACCACCACATCGCCCGAACGGTCGTCGGCGAGCTTGACCGCCTCGACGACGGCGGCCGGGCCGTCCGTGGTGACCAGCGGGGCCACCGCCGCGCCGGGGTCGGCGACGCGCAGCGGAAGGTTGAGCGCGTAGCCCTCGGCGATCGCGTCCTCGATGGTGGCGCCGGGCAGGAGGGCGTAGGTGAAGCGGTGGATGCCCTGGTCGGCCTCGGGGTCGGGCACTCGCGGGGCGCGCACCAGGCTGAGCCGGACGGTGGTCGTCGTACCGCCGGTGCCCTCACCGCTCTCGTGGGTGGTGCGGGCCACGTCGTGCCCGTAGGTCGAGTCGTTGAGGACCGCCACGCCGTAGCCCGGCTCGGCGACATGCACCCAGCGGTGGCCGTAGACCTCGAAGCGGGCCGCTTCCCAGCTCGTGTTGGTGTGGGTGGGCCGGTGGACATGGCCGAACTGGATCTCGGCGGTCGACCGGTCCGCGTGGATGTCGATGGGGAAGGCGGCCTTGAGGATCTTCTCGGCCTCGTGCCAGTCGATCTCGGTCGCGAAGTCGATACGGCGGCTGCCCGCGCGGACGGTGATGGTCTGGACGATGCGCGAGCGGCCGCACCTGCCGAAGGCGCGCTCCACGCGCAGCGCCCCGAGCAGCGGGCCCTCCTCGGCTACGGTGACCGCGTCGGCGTCGAGCAGATCGGTCCAGCGCTGCCGGTAGTGCTTGTCGATGTCCCAGGCGTCCCAGTAGTTGGGCAGGTCGCTGTGGAGTCGGAGGAGGTTGCCCGCGGCGCCCGGGGCCAGGACCTCACGGCCGGCCACCAGGTCCCGTACCGAGGCCAGTGTGCCGTCCTCGGCGAGCTCGACCCTGACCAGACCGTTGTCCAGGACGCGGCCGCCGGTGACGGTGACGGGCTCGGGGGCCGGGGCCGCGGTCGCGGAGGGGGTCAGCGGGGCGGCGCCGGACGCCGGCACCCGCGCGTAGACCGCGACGGTGCCGTCCGCCAGCGGCTGGCCCTCGGCCGTGCCCGCGGGGGCGGCGACGACCTCGGCGCGCGGGCGGGGGCTGGTGTTGAACACCCGCGCGGCGGATCCGGGCACGGCGGCACCGCCCAGCGCCGCCATCGCCTCCGCCGTGAGTTCCGTCAGCTCGGCCGCCACCCGGGCGTATTCCGCCTCCGCCTCGCGGTGCACCCAGGCGATGGACGAGCCCGGCAGGATGTCGTGGAACTGGTGGAGCAGCACCGTCTTCCACAGCCGGTCGAGCCGCTCGTACGGGTAGGGGCGGTCGGCGTGCAGCGTGGCGGCCGTCGACCACAGCTCCGCCTCGCGCAGCAGATGCTCGCTGCGCCGGTTGCCCTGCTTGGTGCGGGCCTGCGAGGTGTAGGTGGCGCGGTGCAGCTCCAGATAGAGCTCCCCGGTCCACACCGGGGCGTCGGGGTATTCGGCCCGGGCGGCGGCGAAGAAGTCGTCCGGGTGCTCGATGACGACCTTCGCGGAGCCCTCCAGGTTGGCCAGCCGGCGCGCCCGCTCCATCATCTCGCGGGTGGGCCCGCCGCCCCCGTCGCCGTGCCCGAAGGGTGCCAGGGAGCGGGTGCCGCGCCCCTTGTCCTGGTAGTTGCGTACGGCGTGGGCCATCTCCTGGCCGGAGAACTCGGCGTTGTAGGTGTCCACCGGCGGGAAGTGGGTGAAGACCCGGGAGCCGTCGATGCCCTCCCACCAGAAGGTGTGGTGGGGCAGCTTGTTGGTCTGGTTCCAGGAGAGCTTCTGGGTCAGGAACCACTCGTTGCCCGCCAGCTTGGCCAGTTGCGGGAAGCAGGCGTTGTAGCCGAAGGAGTCGGGCAGCCATACGCCCTTGGTCTCGATGCCGAACTCGTCCAGGAAGAAGCGCTTGCCGTGGATGAGCTGGCGGGCCAGGGCCTCGCCGCCGGGCAGGTTGCCGTCGGCCTCCACCCACATGCCGCCGACCGGTGCCCACTGCCCGTTGCGCACGGCCTCGTGGATGCGGTCCCAGACCTGGGGGTAGTGCTCCTTGACCCAGGCGTACTGCTGCGCCTGCGAGCAGGCGAAGATGAACTCCGGGTACTCCTTGGCGAGCGCCGTGACGTTGGAGAAGGTGCGCGATGTCTTGCGCTTGGTCTCGCGTATGGGCCACAGCCAGGCGGAGTCGATATGTGCGTGGCCGACGGCCGAGAGGGTGTGGGCGCTGGCGTTGGCGGGGCGCTCCAGGACACCGCGCAGGGCGTCGCGTACGTCGGTGGCGGTGCCGGAGATGTCGTCCAGGTCCAGCCGGTCCAGGGCGCGGTCGAGGGCGTGGGCGATCTCGTGGCGGCGGGGCTCGTGCTCGCTCAGCTCCAGCATCAGCTCGCGCAGCACGGTGAGGTCCAGGCCCAGGTGCCACACCTGTTCGTCCAGTACGGCCAGGTCGGCGCGGGCGAAGGTGTAGAGGGGGGCGCGGCCCGCCGTGAGCTTGTCGCCGAGCGGGGTGGGGCGGCTGAAGTCGTTTGCGAGGATGTCGGGGTTGGAGGCGGCCTCGATGAGGTACGAGATGTGCTCGCCGCCCTCGGCGGGGTTGGCCACCGGCACGTACTGGTTCTGCGGGTTGACCGCCTTGAGCGGGGCGCCGCCCGGGGTGTGCACCAGTGCCTCGGCCTGGTTGCCGGGCCAGTCGCCGACGAAGCCGAGGTCGAAGACGGCCTCGACGCGCTTGCCCGCCCACGCGGCGGGGACCTCACCGTGCACCTTGAACCAGGTGGTGCCCCAGGGTGGGCCCCAGGGGGTTCCGGTGGTGAAGGGCTCGTACGCGGCCCCTGCCGCCTCGGCGAAGGGCACCGGTTCGTCGGGCGCCTGCCATGCCTCGATCGTGAAGGGCACGGAGGCCGAGTGGGCGGCGGGCTGGATGCGCTGGGTGAGGACGCGCTGGACGCGGTCCTCGATGCGGCGGCGTTCGTCATGCATGGCGAGGGCTCCTACGGGCGGTTCAGGTAGGCGAGGCCGGGGTGTGCCGTGGTGTAGCCGTCGACGAGGCGGCGGGCGACGGCGACCGAGTCGACGAGGGGGTGGAGGGCGAACGCCTTGACGGCGGTGGCGCGCGAGCCGCTGTCGGCGGCGTTCATGACCTCGCGCTCGACGGCCTTGACGGCACACACCAGGCCGGTGGCGTGGCCGGGCAGCGGGTCGACGGAGACGGGGTGCGCGCCGCTCGCGTCCACCAGGCAGGGGACCTCGATGACGGCGTCGTCGTCGAGCGCGCCCAGCGTGGTGCGGTTGCGGACGTTGAGGATGAGGGTGGTGCGCTCGTCGCGGGCGATGGCGCGCATGAGGGCGAGGGCGACCTGTTCGTAGCCACCGGACTCCAGGTCCGACTCGTCGCGCTCACCGGCGCCCGCCGCCTCGCGGTTGGCCGCCATGTAGGTGGCCTCGCGCTCGGCGCGGGTGCGGTCCCAGGTCGCGAGCGCCGGGGCGTGGCCCTGCTCCATCACCTCGTAGAACCGCGCCTGCTGGTCGCGGAGGAAGGCGCCGCGGGTCCGCTCGGCCTCGCGGTAGGCGCGTACCGCCTCCCGGTTGAAGTAGTAGTAGTGCAGGTACTCGTTGGGGATCGCGCCGAGGGAGGCGAGCCACTCGGGGCCGAAGAGCTTGCCCTCCTCGAACGAGCCGAGGGCCTCGGGGTCGGCGAGCAGCCGCGGGAGTTCGTCGCGCCCGGCGACGCGCAGGCCGCGCAGCCAGCCGAGGTGGTTCAGGCCGACGTAGTCGATCCACGCGCGGTCCGGGTCGGCGCCGAGCGCGCGGGCGACGCGGCGGCCGAGGCCCACCGGCGAGTCGCAGATGCCGATGACGCGGTCGCCGAGGTGGCGGGACATGGCCTCGGTGACCAGGCCCGCGGGGTTGGTGAAGTTGATGACCCAGGCGTCGGGGGCCAGCCGGGCGACCCGCCGGGCGATGTCGACGGCGACGGGGACGGTGCGCAGCCCGTAGGCGATGCCGCCCGCGCCCACGGTCTCCTGGCCGAGGACACCGTGGTCCAGGGCGACGCGCTCATCGGCGGCGCGCCCTTCGAGGCCGCCGACGCGGATCGCGGAGAAGACGAAGTCGGCGCCGCGCAGCGCCTCGTCGAGGTCGGTGGTGTGGGAGACCGTCGGCGCTCCCCCGGCATCCGGACGGGCGGTGCCTCCCGGGCTCGCCGCGGCCTGTTCGGCCAGGACCCGGGCGACGGCGCCCAGCCGGCCGGCGTCCAGGTCGTGGAGGGTGACCTGGGTGACACGGCCCGGGGAGCGGTCGGCTAGCAGCGCCCCGTACACGAGCGGCACCCGGAACCCGCCGCCGCCGAGAATGGTCAGCTTCACACCCGCACCACCTTTACTCCTGCCTGCTCGAACACCGAGCACGTGGCCGAGTCCGAGGGGGCGTTGGTCACTACTGCGTCGAGATCCTCGGGGCCGCAGACCTTGGTCATGCCGGTGCCGGGGAACTTGCCCGCGTCGGCGAGCAGCACCACCTGGTCACTGGCCGCGATCATCGCCCGTTTCACCGGGACCTCGATGACCGTGGTGTCCATGATCTGCCCGCTGGGGCGGACGCCGCTGGTCCCCAGGAAGAGCCAGTCGGCGTGGAGCTGGCGGAGGTTGTCCTCGGTGAGGAATCCGACCAGGGAGCGGTATTCGCGCCGGAGCACCCCGCCGAGCAGCACCAGCTCCACGGCGGTGTCATCGGCCAGCTCCTCGAACACCACCAGATTGCTGGTGATCACGGTCAGCCGTCGGCCGTGCAGTTGCCGGGCGAGCCGGTAGGCGGTGGTGCCGATGTCCAGCAGCACGGACTGCCCGTCCTCGATCATGTCCGCGGCCGCCACCGCCAGGGCGTCCTTCTCGGCCACCCGCACCCCGGCGACTTCCGCGAAGGGCTGGTCGCCCTCCTCGACGACCGCGCCGCCGTGGACCCGGGTGAGCAGTCCCTCCTCCTCCAGCTTCAGCAGGTCGCGCCGGACGGTCGCGGCGGAGACCCCGAGCTGTTCGGAGAGGTCGGTCACGGCCGCCGGGCCGCCGGACCGCAGGGCGCGGAGGATCATCTGATGTCGTCGTTCAGCCAGCACGGCGAGCAGCCTACTCGTCAATCTCAATCATTTCTATGCATCTGAGTGCATCCCTCTTGCCATTTTTGCGCAGAGCCCGCACGATCCTCTGCAACGCGCTGCACTTCTGCACACTTTTGACGAGAGGAGGAGCTCGTGGCCGAACCTCCCCCGCCCGGGGAACGGGCTCCCGACGCCGCGGGACCCGATGTCCTGGTGACCGGTCTGCTCTTCTACGACCTCGTGATGACCGGGCTCGGCCGACCGCCGGCACCGGGTGAGGAGATCTGGACCCAGGGCATGGGCTGCGGCCCCGGCGGCATCGCCAATCTCGCGGTGGCCGCCGCCCGCTTCGGCCTCGCCACCTCGCTGGCCACCGTCTTCGGCGACGACTTCTACGGGGCGTACTGCCGCGACATCCTCGCCCGGCAGGAGGGCGTCGACCTCGCGCTCTCGCGCACGGCACCCGGCTGGAACACGCCCGTGACCGTCTCGATCGCCCAGGGACACGACCGTGCACTGATCACGCACGGCCAGGAACCCCCCTATCCGCAGGACGAGTTGCTGGCCGACGCCCCCGGGGCACGGGCGGCCATCGCACACCTCGGCACCGAACCGCAGACGTGGATCGCGAAGGCGGCCGCCACCGGCACCAAGATCTTCGCGGATGTCGGCTGGGACCCCACCGGGGCCTGGTCCGGCGAACTGCTCGACCAGCTCTCCCGCTGCCACGCCTTCCTGCCGGGCGAGGGCGAGGCGATGGGCTACACGCGCACCGACAGCGCGCGGGCCGCCCTCGGCAAGCTCGCCGATATCGTGCCGGTCGCCGTCGTCACCCGCGGCCCGCATGGCGCCCTCGCCGTGGACCAGACGACGGGCGAGGCCGCCGAGGCCGCCGCGCTCGACATCGATGTCGTGGACGCGACCGGAGCCGGGGACGTCTTCGGCGCGAGCTTCACCGCCGCGACCCTCGCCGGCTGGCCGCTCGCCGACCGGCTGCGCTTCGCGGTACTGGCCGCGGGCCTGTCCGTCACCCGGCACGGCGGCGCGCTCGCCGCACCGGGCTGGCACGGCGTCGACCAGTGGTGGCGAACCACCGGCAGCCGCGACCCGGCGCTGCGGAGCGACTACGGATTCCTGGCGGACCGCATCCCCGAGGACCCCGGCCCCGCCCCGCACACCACACCCGTCACCCCCCACACCCTGTAATCGCAGTGCGTACTACCCGAAAGGCGGTGGGAGCGGTGCACCTCTCGCGAAGAGCACTGCTGTACGCGGGCCTCGCCACCACGGCGACCGCGGCGCTCGGCGGCACCACGGCAGGCTGCTCGGTCCCGAACGGATCGACCGGCCGGAACATGACCCTCTGGTACTGGACCGGCGGGCTGAGCGACAAGGTCGTGGCGGACGCCAAGAAGCGCTTCACCGATGTCTCGCTCAAACCCGCCCAGATCGGCGGCTACTTCAAATCCAAGCTGCTGACCACGATGACCGGGCGCGCCTACGTGCCCGACATCACCGGTCTCAAGGGCGAGGACATGGCCTCGTACCTGCCCAACGCGGAGCAGTTCATCGATCTGCGCACACTCGGCGCGGAGAAACTCAAGGACCGGTACCTGCCCTGGAAGTGGGCCGAGGGCATCGCTCCCGACGGCAGCATGATCGGTTTTCCCATCGACACCGGCCCGGTCGCCCACTACTTCATGCCCGAGGTGTTCGACCGGGCGGGGCTGCCGACCGATCCGGCGGACGTGGGCAAGGAGATGGACACCTGGGAGAAGTACCTGGCGGCCGGTGAGCGGCTGAAGAAGAAGGTCCGCGGCGCGCATATGGTCATCGACGCGCTCACGATCTACCAGTACATGATCGCGCAGGGCACCCTGCGCTACGTCGACAAGGAACGGCGCTTCATCGGCGACCAGGAACATGTGCGCCGCGCCTGGAACATGGCGATCGACGCGTACCAGCGCGGCCTGTGCTCCCGGTACCAGTCCGGCACCCCGGACGGCAACGCGGCCATCGAGAACGGTCTGCTGCCCAGCCAGATCGGCGCCTCCTGGGTGGCCGGCGACCTCAAGCTGACCGTGCCCAAGACCAAGGGGAAGTGGCGGGTGGCCGCCCTGCCCGGCGGCCCGGCCAACAACGGCGGCTCCTTCCTGGCGATCACCAAGTCCTGCCGGAAGCCCGAGCTGGCCTTCGAGATCGTCACCTGGCTGCTGAACGCGGACAACCAGACCCGTGGTTTCACCGATGCCACGCTCTTCCCGTCCACCCCCGCCTCGTACCAACACAAGGCGATGCGTGCCCCGGACCCGTTCTTCGGCGGCCAGGCCACCATCGATGTCTTCGGCCCCACCGCCGAGAAGATCCCGATCGCCTACCACAGCCCGTACGACTACCCCCTGGACCAGGCGGTCTCCGACGAACTGCGCAATGTGAACGCCCTGGGCAAGGATCCCCGCCGGGCGTGGAAGGACGCCATGGCCAAGTGCCGGCGCATAGCGGACCACCTGGGAGTCCTGACATGACCGGAATAGGTGCCGCTCCCGCGCTCGGCGCACCGGCCGACGACGGTGTCGGATCCGTCCCCGCGCGTGCCAAGCCCCGCTCGGTGCTCGGGTACTGGCGGCTGTATCTGGCGATCTCGCCCTTCTATCTGCTCTTCCTGTGCTTCGGTCTGATCCCGGTGGGCTTCTCGCTCTATCTGTCCTTCCACCGGTGGGACGGGCTCGGCTCGATGGAGTACGCGGGCCTGTCGCAGTACCGCTATCTCCTCAGCGACGCACAGTTCTGGAACTCCCTCACCAACACCCTGATCATCTGGGCGATCGCCACCCTGCCGATGCTGTTCATCGCGCTGGTGACCGCGGTGATGCTCAACTCCGCGGTGCGGTTCAAGAACTTCTACCGCTTCGCGTACTTCCTTCCGAACGTCACCTCGGTCGTCGCCGTGGCGATCATCTTCACCTCGATCTTCTCCACCAACTTCGGCCTCGCGAACGCCGTGTTGCAAGGGCTCGGGCTCGATCAGGTGGCCTGGCTGAACACGGACTGGGGCATCAAGATCTCCATTGCCGTGCTGATGACCTGGCAGTGGACCGGCTACAACGCGCTGATCTTCCTCGCCGGGCTCCAGACCATTCCGAGCGAGCTGTACGAGGCCGCCCGCGTCGACGGCGCCGGGCCCGTGCAGACCTTCTTCCGGATCACCGTGCCGATGATGCGGCCGATCATCCTCTTCGCGCTGGTCGTCTCGACCGTCACCGGACTACAGAGCTTCACCGAGCCGCAGGTGCTGCTGGCCAACACCAACAACACCTCCACCTTCGCGGGCGGCCCCGGCAACTCCGGCCAGACGATGGTCCTCTATTTCTTCCAGCAGAGCTTCGACAACAACGACTTCGGCTACGGCGCGGCCATCGCCTGGGGCATCTTCCTGGTCGTCGCCATCTTCTCGATCGTCAACTGGCGCCTGGTACAGCGCGGGGAAAAGTAGAGGGAGACCATCGTGAAAGGTATGAAGGGTACCCGCGCCAGAGGGCTGACCCTGCACATCTCGCTGATCGCCGGTGTGCTCGTCTCGCTCTTCCCGTTCTACTGGACCATCGTGATGTCGACCCATTCGTCGACCGAGATCTTCCAGTACCCGCCGAAGCTGCTGCCGGGCTCGCACTTCGACGAGAACGTCCACCATCTCTTCCAGAAGATCGACTTCTTCGGGTCGATGTTCAACACCCTGGTCGTAGCCGTCTCGGTGACCTTCCTCGTGCTGTTCTTCGACTCGCTCGCGGCCTTCGTCTTCGCGAAGTTCCACTTCCCGGGCCGCCGGGCGCTGTTCGTCATCATGATGGGCATCTTCATGGTGCCCGCCCAGCTCCAGGCCATCCCGCAGTTCGTGATCATGGCGAAGCTCGGCTGGATCGGCTCCCTGACCTCGCTCGTCATCCCGGCGGCCGCCAACGCCTTCGGGATCTTCTGGATGCGCCAGTACATGAAGGGCTCCATCCACGACGAACTCATGGACTCCTCCCGGCTGGACGGCTGCGGCTTCCTCCGCCAGTACTGGCACGTGGCGCTGCCCGTGGTCCGGCCCGGCCTCGCCTTCCTCGGCATCTTCACCTTCATGGCCCAGTGGAACGACTACGCCTGGCCGCTGATCGCCCTGATCAACCCGGACCATGTGACGCTCCAGGTCGCCCTCTCACAGCTCAACAGCGTCAACGGCACCACCGACTACGGCATGGTGATGGCCGGCGCGCTGCTCGCCCTGATCCCGTTGCTCGTCGTGTTCTTCATCGGTGCCCGCCAGATCATGGCGGACCTCGCCAAGGGGGCCATCCGCTGATGGATCCGCGTCCGCTGAACACGCCTCCGATCGACCCGCCTCCGTTGGACCCGCCTCCCGCGTATCCGTGCGCGATGGGCCTGCGCCCCTGGGAGTCGCCCGAGCTCACCTCCTGGCGACGGCTGCCGATGCACGCCGTCGACCGCGGGGCGGGCGCCATCTCGCTGGACGACGACCACTGGCGCTTCCAGTTGCTGCCCGCGCCGGAGGTGCCCCCGTCCGAGGACTGGCGGCATCTGAAGGTGCCCGGCGCCTGGACCACACAGGACACCGGCGACCTGCCGCAGTACACCAACTGGCGGATGCCCTGGCCCGACATCCCGCCGCACTCCCCCGCCGCCAACCCCACCGGCGTACACGAGCGCGACGTCGACATCCCGGCCGACTGGGCCGGGCGCCGCGTCATCCTGCACGTCGGCGCCGCGACCAGCGTGCTGATCGCCGAGGTGAACGGCCGGGCCGTGGGCATCGGCAAGGACTCGCACCTCGCGTCCGAGTTCGACATCACCGACGCGGTACGGATCGGGGAGGCCAACACCGTACGGCTGACCGTGGTGAAGTGGTCCGACGCCTCACATGTCGAGGACCAGGACCACTGGTGGCACGGCGGCATCACCCGACCCGTCCTCCTCTACGCCACCGATCCGCTGTATCTGGCCGATGTGAGGATCAGCGCCCCCGCCGACGGACGGCTGCGCGTGGAGGTCCAGGTGCGCCACGCGGACGGGCCACTGCCCGCGGGCTGGCGCGTGTCCGGACACCTCGACGGAGTCGGCGAACTCGCCCAGGACGAGGAGTACGCCGCCTGGTGCGTCCGGGAGGACCGGGTCTCGGACTTCCTCGGCGAGGCGCGCCTGTTCGCCACCGTGCCCGGCGTACGCCGCTGGTCCGCCGAGACGCCCGAGCTGTACGGGCTGGACATCCGGCTGCACCGCCCCGACGGATCCATCGCCGACACCTCCCGCCACCGCGTGGGCTTCCGCACCGTCGAGATCAACGGCCGGGACCTGCTGATCAACGGCGAACGGGTCTTCATCCGGGGCGTCAACCGGCACGACTTCCACCCGCTCACCGGCCGCACCGTCACCCCCGGCGATATGCGCGCCGACCTGGAGACCATCAAGCGCTTCGGCTTCAACGCCGTCCGCACCGCGCACTACCCGAACGACCCCGCACTGCTGGACCTCGCCGACGAGCTGGGCCTCTACCTCGTCGACGAGGCCGACATCGAAAGCCACGACCACGCCCACGAGATCGCCGACGACCCCCGCTACCTGGCCGCGTTCGTGGACCGGGTCTCGCGCATGGTCCTGCGGGACAAGAACCACGCGTGCGTCATCGTGTGGTCGCTGGGCAACGAGAGCGACTACGGCGCGAACCACGACGCGGCCGCGGGCTGGCTGCGCCGCTACGACCCGAGCCGCCCGCTGCAATACGAGGGGGCGGCCAAGACCGAATGGTCCGGGACGGACATCGCCTCCGACATCCTCTGCCCGATGTACGCGTCGCTGGACGAGATCACCGCGCACGCCGCCTCCGGCGAGCAGACCAAGCCGCTCATCCTGTGCGAGTACTCGCACGCCATGGGCAACAGCAACGGCACCCTCGCCGACCACTGGGCGGCCATCGAGAACACCCCCGGCCTCCAGGGCGGCTTCATCTGGGAGTTCTGGGACCACGGCATCCTCCAGCGCCGGACCACGGGCCGCCCCGCCGGGCCTACCGCGACCGGCGCCCACGCCCACGGGGTGGCGGCCGACGGCTACCGCTGGGCGTACGGCGGGGACTTCGGCGATATGCCGAACGACGGCGCGTTCTGCGCGGACGGTCTGGTCTTCCCCGACCGCACTCCGAAGCCCGCGATGTACGAGCATCGCGAGATCGCCGCCCCGCTGCGGCTGACCCGGAGCGATTCCGGCCACCCGCCCCGTATCACCAACGCCCAGCACTTCCGCGGTGTGTCCTGGCTGACGGCCGAGTGGCGACTGTCCGTCGAGGACGGCGGCACCCGCACCGCCCCGGCCGTACTGCCCGACCTGCCGCCCGGGGCCTCGGCGGACCTGCCCCTGCCTCACGGGCTACTGGCCGAACTGCCCCCCGCGGGCGCGGCCGGCGGCGGCGAGGCATGGCTGACGCTGCATGTGACCACGCGCCACGACGAGCCCTGGGCACCGCGCGGCACCGAGGTGTGCGCACCCCAGATCCAGGTGCGCGAACGGCCCGCCCCGGCGCCGGTGTCCGTGGTGGTCTCCGCCCACTCCCCCGATGTCGACGCGGAAGGGCTGTTGCGCCATCCGCTGCTGACCTGCCCGCCCGCCTTGAGCCTGTGGCGGGCGCCCACCGACAACGATCTGCTGGGCGGCGCCGCGGACCACTGGCGCGCGCTGGGCCTCGACCGGCTCGTCCGCGAGCCCGTCTCGGTCGACCGGACGGACGGCCGCGTCCGCGTGCGCTCCGCCTACCCGACCGGCGCCGGGCCCGTCGAGCATCAGCAGGTCTTCACCCCCCTCAATGACGACGGCCTGCTGATCGAGGAGACCGCCGTCCTCCCCGAGGGGCTGACAGACGTCGCGCGCGTGGGCACGGTCTTCGAGACGGTGGCCGGGCTGAACCACCTCCAGTGGTACGGCCAGGGCCCCTGGGAGACCTACCCGGACCGGCGGACGGGCGGCCCGGTGAGCCTTCACCGGGCCCGCGTGGACAGCCTGTTCACCCCTTATCTGCGCCCCCAGGAGAGCGGCGGCCGGTCCGGCGTACGCCGCTTCGCGCTGCTGTCGGACACCGGCACCGGTCTCGGCGTACGGCTGGACGCGCCCCGCCAGGTCTCGGTCACCCGGTACCGCGCGGCCGACCTCGCCACCGCCTCCCACCACGACGAGCTGACCCCCAGGCCACGGTGCGTGGTCCAGCTCGACGCCGCCCACCGGGGCCTGGGCACCGCGTCCTGCGGCCCGGACACCCTCCCGCGCTACCGGCTGGACCCCGGGACGTACCGCTGGTCCTGGGTGCTGCGCCCACTGTGACGCGCCCGCGTCGGGCGGCGTGGAGGTGATGCGCGCTACGGGGCCGCCCGCCGGCCCAGGGCCGGGCCGAGCCGGGTGGCGATGTCCGTGAGGATCTGGACGTAGTCCTCGTGGTCGAAGGTGAAGGGCAGGGCGAACGCCACCTCGTCGACCTCCCGGAAGGCGGCATGGGCGGCGAGCCGTTCGGCGATCTCCTCGGAGGTACCGACGAGATCGGGCGCGAACATCATGCGCGCCGGTCCCTGGGGCGTGGCGGTACGCGGCATGCGTCGCAGGGCGTACTGCTCATACTTCGCGCGCTGCCGCGGCGAGGCGGTGTCGGTGGGGATGACGACGAGTCCCTGGGAGACGCGGGCACGGTCGCCGTCGGGGTGGTGGGCGCGGAAGGTCCGTATGTGCGAGAGCTGGATCTCGGCGAAGTCCTCGGACTCCTCCGCCTTCACGACACTGCTGGTGAGCAGGTTCATGCCGTGTTCACCGGCCCATTGGGCCGACCGCAGGCTGCCACCGCCGTACCACATGCGGCTGCCGAGCCCCGGGGAGTGCGGCTGGACGCGGTCGGAGAACACCTCGAAGCCCTCGACCCCGCTGAAGTCGGTGGCCGGTTCGCCGCGTACGAAGTCCAGCAGTCGTCGCACCCGCTCATGGCCGAAGTCCTCGAGGTCGGCGGTGTCGGGGTAGAGCGCGCCCTTGACCCGGTCGTAGTGGTTCGGCGGACCGACGCTGACCCCCGGGTTGAGGCGGCCCCGGGACAGGATGTCGACGGTCGCCAGGTCTTCGGCCAGCCGCAGCGGGTTCTCCCATCCCACGGGTATGACCGCGGTGCCCAGCTCGATGCGGCTGGTGCGCTGCGAAGCCGCCGCGAGAACGGCCATCGGGGAGGAGATGCCGTATTGCAGATGCCGGTGGCGCACCCAGGCGCTGTCGAAGCCCAGCCGCTCGCCCATCTCGATGATCCGCAGTGTCGACTCATGGCCCCGGTGCGGGTCGGCCTCGTCGAACAGCCCTATGGTCAGGAAACCCAGCTTCCGTAGGGGTTTCGAGGTCGGCGGCATGGTGCGGCTCCTTGTCAGATGGCGGTCGACGACGTGAGGCCGACGGCGGTGGCGAACGCGCCGTCGTGGTGGACGAGGGCCGGGCCCTCGGCGGGACCGCCTCCGGACCGAACCTCGCCGATGACGAGGAAGGAGGCGCCGCGGTCGTGTGCGGGGGCACGGGCGGCCAGTGCCGCGGTGAGCGCGGGAAGCCGGTCGAGGTCCAGGGGGCAGGGCGGTGGAGCGGTGGGTCCGGTTGGTCGTGGAGGTCACGGGAGTCTCCGGAGTGGCTGTCGCGTCGGCGGTCGTGGTCGTACGGGGTGCGGCGCCCGCGGTGGCTCGGTCCCCGGGAGCACGGTGATCGGCGCGGCGGACGCGGACCGTCACCGGCGGGGCCGCGGCCCGTCGCTGAACACCGCGCCTACGAACACCGCGCACGGCTCCGAGGGACGGCCGGAGCAAGGTCCGTCGATCCGGGGCGGCTGATCACGCCCGGGCTCCAGCGGCCGGGCCGGTGGCGGGAAGCGGTCACCTACAAGGTGCCGAGCGCTCCCGGGGCCGGTGGAAATCGCGCTCAGCGACAAAGAGCGCTGGAGGTGCGCAGGTAGTCCACGTAGCGGCAGAGCACGCCCGGATGCGTCGAATGCATACCCCTTATGGTCGTGACCGCAGAAGCCGCTGTCAATGGACACCTTTGGGTGTCTCATCCTGGCGAAACCCCGGCGACCTGCGCTTTCGTCAGCCGACACCGAGCGGGACCTGCCCATCCGGGAGAGAAGCGGGCCGCACTCGCCCCGTTCCGTCGGCCAGGCGACCGTTTTGAACGGAGCGCTCCGCTCCGATAGGTTGAACGCCACACACGTCGTTCCGCCGACACGGAGGACATATGAAGACGACAGGCAGGCCGACGGCTCTGGTGACCGGCGGCAGCCGGGGAATCGGCGCGGCGACTTCGCGTGAACTCGCGGCTCGCGGATACCGCGTGGCGGTCAACTACTTCTCGAACCGTGAGGCGGCCGGCCAGGTGGTCAAGCTCATCGAGGCCGACGGCGGCGATGCCTTCGCCGTGCAGGCCGATGTGTACGACCCCGGCCAGGCGGCCGAACTGCTGAAGAGCGCCGCCGTCGACGGACGCCTGGACGTCCTTGTCTGCAACGCCGGCGCCCGTTTCACCCCGACCCCCGTGCAGAACCTGCCCTGGGACGACTTCAAGAGGAAGGTGACGGACGAACTGGCGTCCGTCTACACCCTCACCCAGCAGGCCCTGGCGATCATGGGCGCGCAAGGGCAGGGACGGATCTTGTATGTCTCCAGTGCCGTGGCCGACGGTCCACCCACCGCGGGCATGGCCGCCCATGGCACCTCCAAGGCCGCTCTGAACACCTTCGCCCGCTTCGTCGCCTACGAGGCCGGCCCACTCGGCATCAAGGTCAACGTGGTGGCGCCCGGCTTCGTGCGCACCGAGGCCAGCGCCGGTATGCCGCAGGAATTCCAGCAGCGCTTGGTGGAGCGCACCCCACTCGGACGGGTCGCGGAACCGGAGGACGTGGCCCGGGCGATCGCGATGCTCGTCGGCGACGATGCCGGTTTCGTCACCGGCTCGGTGCTCACCGTCGACGGTGGGCACGGGGTGGGCCGCCCCTAAGGAAGAATGCCGCGCCATGGGTGACACGCACGCAGCCAAACCGCGAGGCCGCCAACGTGAGGCGGACCGCAACGACGCCCGTCTCATGCGGGCCGCACGCGAAGTCTTCGCCGAGCGCGGCTGGGACGCCCCCGTCTCGGAGATCGCCCGTCGAGCGGGCATCGGCATGGGCAGTCTCTACCGCCGCTACCCCAGCAAGGAACTACTGGCCCAGCGCATGCGGCTCGCGGGCATGGAGCAGCTCGTCACCCAGGCGCACACGGCACTCGCCGAAGAACCGGACGCGTGGGCCGCCTTCGCCCGTTTCCTGCACGACGCGTTGTCGGCCCAGGGGTCAAGCGGTCCACTTCTCCCCCAGGTCGGCGGGCGGCTGCCGGCCACGGACGAAGTCGTGGCCGCCGCCGACCGGCTGCGGGCCGCCCTGGACGCCCTGGTGGCAGGCGCGCACCGGGCAGGGGCGCTACGTGCGGATTTCACCTCCGCCGACATCCCGTTGCTGCTCGAACATCTCGCTGCGCGGATTCCCGTCACCGGTGAGCGCGCCACCGCACTCCACCTGCGCTACCTCGACCTGGTCCTCGCCGGACTGCGCGCCCCGGCCGCCGATCAAGCCACCATCCTGCCGGGACCGGCCCCGGACTGGGCGGAGCTCAGCGAGCTGTGGAACGCGCCTGGAGGGTGACAGTCCCACCGACGTCATTTCGGCTGGGCGCCCTTCACCCGGCATCGGGGGGTGGGTGTAGTCAGTCCGGCAGCAGGTTGGACACCAGGCCGCGTGTCCACTCGGGGGTCAGGGCCTGGTCGGTGAAGACCGCCCGGTAGTAGAGGGGGGCGATCACGGCGTCCGTGACGCGTTCGACGGTCGGGGTCTGATTGCCCCGGGCCTGGTCCCGTTCGAGCATGGCCTGGAGCTGTTGCTGGCGCTCTCCCGTGCAGGCGCCGGCGCCTTGACCTCCGGCTGTGCCGATGGTGGCGCGCACCAGAGGGAGGGTGTCCGGGTCGTTGAGGTCCTTGGCGAGGTCGGATGCGTAGCGCTCCAGGTCCTCGCGGAGGCTTCCGGTGTCCGGCACCACGATATCGCCGGAGAAACGGCTGGTCGCGACGTCGGTGAGCAGTTCGCCGACGGAGCCCCAGCGGCGGTAGACCGTGGTGGCGTGCACGCCCGCGCGGGCCGCCACGACCGGGATCGTCAGCGGTTCGTCGGCCACGTCGGTGAGCAGCTCCTCGACCGCCCGGTGGACCGCCGCGCGGATGCGGGCCGAGCGGCCGCCGGGCCGGCTACCGGTGTGGGGCGGAGGGGCAGCGCGCGTGGACATGTGACCAGTATGGCATCGATCACTGCGTTTGAATGCAGCGATCGATGCGTTTACGGTAGCGTGCAGCCACTAACGCATCGATCACTGCGAGAATCACATGTCTGCTCCACCCGCAGTCACCGCCAGGCCGCCCGCCGGGGATCCGCACCGCCCACCCTGGAAGGGTGCCTTCCCCTACGTGGGCGCCGTCCTCGTCCTCTTCCTGGCCGCTTCCAGCGCACCGTCCCCGCTCTACGCGATCTACCAGCAGCAATGGCATTTCACAGCATGGGTGCTATCCGTCGTCTTCGCCCTCTACGTGGTCGGCCTGCTGGGCTCGCTGCTCGTCGTCGGAGCGCTGTCGGACCATCTCGGCCGCCGGCCGGTACTCGCCGCGGCGATCGGGCTGGAGATGGTCGCGCTCGCCATGTTCTACGTCGCCGGGGACGTGTTCGTCCTGTCCGGCGCCCGGGTGCTCCAGGGCATCGCGACCGGGGCGGCGACGACCACTCTGAGCGCCACCCTTGTCGATCTCGAGCCATCGCATGCCCGCGGGCGCGCGGGCGTCATCACCTCGGTGTCTCCCCTGACCGGGCTCGCCCTGGGCGCCCTCGGCAGCGGTGCGCTGGTGGAGTTCGGCCCCGCCCCGACCCGCCTGGTCTACACGCTGCTGTTCGGCGGAATGGCGCTGGCGGCGGTGATCGTCGCCGTGATACCGGAGACGTCGCTCCGGCGGCCGGGAGCCGTCGCCTCCCTGCGCCCGCGGGTCGCGATGCCCGCGCACCTGCGCGCGGACATCGTCCCGGTGGTGCCGGCGATGATCGCCGGCTGGGCCTTGGCCGGGATGTACCTCTCGCTCGGCCCATCCGTCGCCGCCGAGTTGCTGGGGCTGCGCAGCCATCTGGTCGGCGGCATCGTGGTGACGCTCCTGACGGGCACCGGAGCGCTCGCGGTCTTCCTGCTCCGCTCCCGTCCCGCGCCCTCGCTGCTGGCCCCCTCGTCCGCACTGCTCGGACTCGGCACCCTGATATCGCTTGCCGGGGTCGCCGATGACCTGGCCTGGCTCGCCGCCGCCGGCACCGTCGTCTCCGGCCTCGGCATGGGCGCGTCGGTGCTGGCCACGTTCGGCACCTTCGCCCGGATCGCCAAGCCGCATGAGCGCAGCGAGGTCTTCGCCCTGGCGAACATCATCGCCTATCTGGGAAACAGCGTGCCCTCCGTCCTCGGCGGCATCGCGGTCACCGTCCTGGGCGTGCGCACCGCCACCGGGATCTACGCGCTGGCCATCGCGGTGATCGCCGCCACCGCCCTCGCCCTGCGCCTGAACCGGATACGGGCGGAGCACCGTGCCCCCATGACCCCTGCGGCTGAGACTCCCGCCGTCGCGGAGGCTCCGGCGACCGCCGTTCCATGCCACTGAACCGAGACCCCGTTCACCATCCGGAACAGCACAAGGAGACACCGTGACGAACGCAAGCAGGACCAGGAACCACCTCGAAGTTCAGCGATCGGACCACACGACGATCCGGTACACGGCCAGCGGTCCGGCCGGAGGGCCCACGCTGGCTCTCATCCACGGCTGGGCCTGCAACCGCGGCGACTACGACGCGGTGACCGACCATCTGCCCGCGGACTACCGCGTTCTCGCGATCGACCTCGCCGAGCATGGCGAGTCGCGGTCGACGCGGGACGTCTGGACCATGGAAGAGTTCGCTCGCGACGTGGCGGCGGTACTGGAAGCCGAGTCGGTGGACACATGCGTCGTGGCCGGGCACTCTCTCGGCGGGGCGGTCGCCGTCGAGGTCGGCCGACTGCTCCCCGACACGGTCTCGCATGTGGTCACACTCGACGCACTGCACTACTTGTCCCTGTTCCCCGCGCTGAGCGAAGAGCAGACCGATGCGATGCTGAGCATGTTCCGTGAGGACTTCGCCGGAGGAGTGCACGGTCTTGTCGAGGCCGGTTCGCCGGCAGGGACCGACACGGCCCTCAAGGCTTCGTACTTCGAGAAGATGGTCGCGGTACGGCAGCCCGCGGGTCTGCGTTCCATCGAGGGTCTGATCCGCTGGGACATGGACGCGGCGCTGCGCGAGACAAAGCAGCCGATCACCGTGTTCGCCATACGTGACCTGGTGGCGCGGGAAGCGATCGACCGCTATGGCGACCGCTTCGACATCGTGCCCGTCGACCTGGGCAGCCACCACTTCCCGGTGGAGGCACCCGAAGGCACGGCGAAGCTTCTGGCGGGCGTGGGAACCGCGTAGCGACGAGCCTGACGCGGCTCCCCCAACAACCAACCACCAGGTGGCAGGTCTGCCGACGGCCGGGCCCGCAGCGGGCCCGGCCGGATCCGCACCTGGCGTTGCGAACCCATTCGGGTGCGGGGCAGACGCCATCACCGGGTGTCGTGGCGAAAACGACCAGGCTGACGCGTGTCAGCCACTGGCCCCTGGCCTGGAGGGCGTCGTAGCCGAAGACCGCGATCAGCGTACTCAGGCCCCCGACCACCACGACCATGGGCGTGTACGGCAGCCCGGTCAGATCGGCCAGTGAGCGTGCGCCGAGGACCGTGCCCAGGCTGAAGTAACCGATGAACAGGACATGCCGCTTCGGAGAGCGGCGGAGCCTGCCGTTGGGCGGTCGGAGGCGCGCGATTGCGCGGGATGGCGGAGGCGGGGGTGGTTGCCAAGCGCTGCCGGTCAACGGCGGTGGCTCACCGTTACACCGCCGAGGTCACCTGTCAATAGGGTGACGTACAGAGCATGCGAGACGGTGTTTTGAGTGAATACCCCCTCTCTCGATCGGCGGCGCACAGCGGCGTCACCGGTCAGCCAGGGGCCCTCTCCGCAGTGATCCCACCCTCCTGAGCGCGAGTGATGAACCATTCGTCCTCAAATAAATGCCGGTCACCAGTGTGGTCACCGTCGTTGTGCAACGAGCGGCGAGCCCGGCCTGGGGGGTGTCCGCGGCCCGGGTGAAGCTCGGGGGTGGCCCGGTCCGGATGGACGTGTATCGCACGGCCGGTTGCCGATATCCGCACAAGCGGGTCGGGCCGGCGGGGTCCCCCCGTGGTGGCATCGTCATCACCGCCAGGGGGCCCACCGGCCCGGCCCGTGTCCACCTGACCGGCTGCTCTCCGCAGGACAGCGCTCAGGCGAGCAGGTGTGTCCGCTACGCGGCGCGCAGCGGGGCGAGGGCCGCGCTCCAGGCCAGCACCTGGTCCAGGGTGGCGTTGAGCGCGTCCACCTGGAATTGGCCGGGCTTGAAGTCGCTGAAGTTCTCGAAGTCGTGGAACAGCGACAGCGCGACCTGCGAGCGCACATCGGCCATCTGCAACTCACCGGCCACCAGGCGCAGGTGCTCCACCGCACGGGCGCCGCCCAGGGAGCCGTAGCTGACGAAGCCGACCGCCTTGTTGTTCCACTCCGCGTAGAGGTAGTCGATCGCGTTCTTCAGCACTCCGGAAGTCGAGTGGTTGTACTCGGGCGTCACCATGATGAAGCCGTCAAACGAGTCGATCTTGTTCGCCCACTCCTGTGTGTGCGGCTGAGCGTACTGGCCCAGCGACGGAGGGAGCGCCTCGTCGAGGTGCGGCAGCTTGTAGTCCAGCAGATCGACCAGTTCGAACTCGGCGTCGGTGCGCTGTGAGGCGATGTCGCGTACCCAGCGGGCCACGGCCGCGCCGTTGCGTCCGGGACGGGTGCTGCCGAGGATGATTCCGATCTTAATCATGTCAAAACCCTTCATGAAGGTGCTCCCGGCGCACATCCGGGAACTATTTGCTTCACCAAGCAAGCTAATCGCGAGTGATTGCTTCGTCAAGTACCTGCTGAGTGGTGAGTGGTTCATGGGCTCATGGGGAGATCCGCCATCATGGTCGGCGCGGAGCAGCGGCTCGAGCCCCGCTGACCGTCCGGCCGCGCTCCGATACCGCGAAACGGTCGAGCATGGCGCGCAGTTCGTCGGCGCTGGTGTTGGCTCCGAAGGGTTCGGTTCCCGGTTCAAAACGCACGCCCTCGGCGAGCGGGCCCGCGACGACGGGGTCGAAGCCGAAGGCGTTCACGAGGAGGGCGGCCGTGGCCCGGTCGCCAGGGTCGTCAGCGGCGATGGCGATCCCCTTGCGGCCCATCGCCCCCGCGGGCCGGGCCTCGTCCTCCAGGTCGTGGTAGCCCATGTGGTTGAACGCCTTGACCACGCGCGATCCCGGCAGGAACGCCTGGACGATCTCGCTGGTGGAGGTGCGCGGGTCGGTGAGGTCGTCGCGTACGCCGTCGGCTTCCCACCAGTAGTTCATCGCGTCGATGACGAGTTTGCCGTGCAACGCCTGGACGGGGATGCCGCGGTACTTGCCCAGGGGAAGGGCCAGGATCGCGATGTCCGCCCGGGCCGCGGCCTCGGCCGCGGTGACCGCTGTCGCGCCGGGCGCGAGGACCTCGACGGTGAGAGCGATGTCGTCGGGTTCGCGTGATCCCGCGATCAGCACTCGGTAGCCTCCCGCAAGGGCGAGCCGCGCCAATACGGTCCCCACTTTTCCGGCACCCAGGATGCCGATCGTGCGGACGTCCTCGATGTTCATTCCGTCTCCTTTCGCGGGGGTCAATCGGCGAGGATGTCGCGGACCATCGGGATCACCTTCGTGCCGTAGAGCTCGACCGCACGAAGGCGGGCGCTGATCGGCTGTGAGCCCGCGGTGTAGATGAGGTCGAATCTGCCGACACCGAGTCCGCGTACGGCGCGAGCGATCTTGCGGGCGACCGTCTCGGGTGAGCCGATGTACAAGGAGCCGTGCTCGATCTCGTTGTCGTATTCCTCCCGGCGCAGTGGCGGCCAGCCCCGCAGCGCGCCGATGCGGTCGCGCATGACCCGGTAGCTCGGCCAGTACACCTCACGGGCTTCTTCGTCGGTGTCGGCGACGAAACCGGGCGAGTGCATCCCCACCGGATGCGCGATGGTGTTGAACTGCGCTGCCGCGCGCCGGTAGAGGTCGATGTAGGGCGCGAAGCGCTCGGGGGAACCACCGATGATGGCGAGCATGAGGGGAAGCCCGTAGCGGGCCGTGCGGACGACCGACTGGGGTGAGCCGCCGACCCCGACCCAGGTGGTCAGGTGCCCGGACTCGGTGGTGGGGAAGACCTCGGCGTTCTCCAGAGGGGCCCGCATGGTGCCCTTCCATGTGACGGGCTTCTCCTGGAGCAGCCGCACGAAGAGCTCGATCTTCTCCTCGAACAGCGCGTCGTAGTCGCTCAGGTCGTACCCGAACAGAGGGAACGACTCCGTGAAGGAGCCGCGGCCCAGGATCACCTCGGCCCGGCCGCCGGAAAGGGCATCGACCGTGGCGAAGCGCTGGAAGACCCGGACGGGATCGTCGGAGCTCAGTACGGTGACGCCCGAGGAGAGGCGGATACGGCTGGTGCGTGTGGCGATGCCGGCGAGCACCGTTTCGGGGGACGACACCGAGTATTCGGGCCGGTGGTGCTCGCCGAGCGCGAGGACGTCGACGCCGATGTCGTCCGCCAGGACGGCTTCCTCGACGACCTGCCGAATCGACCTCGCGTGGGAGACGGGACCACCGGAGTCGTCCGCGGGCACGTCACCGAACGTGTCCAGGCCGAAGGCGAGTTCAGACATGGGTGGGCTCCTTGCTGAGCAGTTCTCGTACCCGCGGGGCGACTTCGCGGCCCAGCAGTTCGATCGTGCGGGCGCGGGCCTGCCGGGGCAGGTGCATGACGTCGTACTTGAGGTCGAAGCGGCTCAGCCGCAAGGCGCGGGCCACTTGGGCGATCTTGCGGGCGACGGTTTCCGGGGACCCGACGAAGAGCGCGCCGCTGTCGATCTCCGTCAGATAGCGTTCGCGGGTCGGCTTGTAGAAGCCGCGTTCCGCAGCCAGTTGGGTGACGACCGGCTCCCAGTACCGCCACCAGGTCTCGGTCGCCTCCTCGTCGGTGTCGGCGATGAGTCCCAGCGAGTGCTGGCCGATCGGTTGCGGATCGTGTCCGGACTGCTGGAGCGCCCGGTGGTAGAGATCGACGTGGCCGGTGAACCGCTCCGGGCGTCCGCCGATGATGGCCAGCATCAGGGGCAATCCGTAACGGGCGGCACGGACCACGGAGTGCGGGCTGCCGCCGACGCCGATCCAGGTGGGGATCCCGCCGGGCCGCATCCGGGGACGCGGCCGCTGCTCGACAAGCGGCGCCCGGAACGCCCCGGACCACGTCACCGCCTCCTCCCGCTGGAGACGCATGAAGAGCTCGAGCTTCTCGTCGAAGAGCGCTTCGTAGTCGGCGATGTCGTAGCCGAACAGGGGAAACGACTCCGTGGCCGACGCACGCCCGAGCACAAGCTGGGCCCGGCCGCCGGATATCGCGTCCAAGGTGGAGAAGTCGTGGTAGATCCGCACAGGATCGTTGGTGCTCAGCACGGTGACCGAGGTTCCGAGGCGGATGCGTTCCGTGACGGCGGCGATGGCGGAGAGCAGTACGGGAGTGGCGCTGTCGACGTGTCCCGATCGGTAGTGCTCGCCGACGCTGAAGATGTCCAGCCCTGAGGCTTCGGCGAGCGTGGCCTCCTCGACGAGCAGCCGGACCGTCTCGGCGTCGTCGAGCACGCGACCGTTGTCCGTCGCGACCTCCCCGAACGAGTCGAGCCCGAATTCGAATGTAGAAGCCGTCATGGTCTCCTCCTCATGCGGTCCCGCAGGCAGCCGACCGTCCAGGCCATTTGATTGACGCGTCAAGCATTGACCTATATATTTGACGTGTCAAGCAGAAGCTTCCGGGGACGGACCCCACACTCGCGGCGCCTCCGCGTCGACCCACTTGCTACGCCAATCAACTTTCTGCTTGCAGAGTCAAGCGCTAGCATGTGGCCATGAGCAGCAGCAAGGAGCGAGCTGAGCCGATGAGTGCGGCCGAGGACGCCTTCATCCGCGCCTTGAGCCGGGTGCTGCTGGCGATGCCGCGCGCCGTTGAGCACGACATGGCGCGCGGGGGGCTGCTACCGCTCAGCGAGTACACGGCACTCATGCATCTCTCCGAAGTTCAGGGCCGGACGATGCGGATGAGCGAACTCGCCTCCGTGTCCAACCTCTCCCTCAGCGGCATGACACGCATCGTCGACCGTCTGGAGCGGCGGAGTCTCGTCAAGCGTGTCAGGTGTGACGAGGACGGCCGCGGCTGGAACGCCGTCCTCACCGATGCCGGGTTCGCCGCGCTGACCGAGTCCTGGCCGATCCACCTCGCCAGCGTGCGCCGACACGTCCTCGACCATGTCCAGGGCGAGGACCTGAGTCGGCTCACCACGGTGTTGCAGCGCATCGCCACCGACACCTGATGCGTTGTGCATGCGTGCTTCGAGTGCCCGCCGGGCGAGCGTCGTCGCGGCCGAAGGCCGCTCGGCCCGGCGGGCGCGGAGCGGTCAGCGCACCGTCAGGCGCCGCAGGCGTGAGACCGCCGCAGGCGTCGGCCCGGCGACCTCGAGGCTGACGTAGCGGGCCGTATCGGAGGCGGTCAGCCGGCGCACACGGCCCTGCCCGGTGAGGGTTCCGGCGTCCCGGTAGGTGATGCCGTCCGTACTGAAGGCGATCTTCGCGCCCGGTACCGCGCCCGCCGTCCACTCGGTCTCCACCGAGCGGACCGGGCGGGCCGCGCCGAGGTCCACGACCATGCGGCCGCGCGGGCCCGGCTGCCACGCCGTGTGGTCGTCGCCGTCCACCGCCGCCGCGGGGTCGGACATGCCCTCCGGCAGCGGGCTCGTGGGGAAGACGGTCCGGCCGAGGGCCAGGTCGTCGTGCGGGTGGGCGGCCGCGCCCGCCAGGACGACGGTGATCGTCCGGTCCGCTCTGACGACGGCGACCTGACTGCGCCCCTGGGCCCGGACGCGCAGGGTGCAGGAGGCCCCGGACAAGCGCACGGTCGCGCCGTCGACGACCTGGACCCGCAGCCCCGACGGCAGGCGCCGGCTTGTGACGGGGGTGAGCGTGAAGCGCGGGGGCAGCACGACCGCCGTGGCGGCGGGCAGTGCGGCATCGAAGGACGTGCCGTCGGCGGTCAGCCGCTGCGTGCCCTCGAAGACCACCGTGTCGGTGCCGGTGCGCGGGATCGTGATCCGCGTTCTGACGGGCTCGCCGGAGAGGTTGAACAGGGTCAGGTGTCCGTCCGTCAGCGTTGTGCGCACCTCGGTGTGCTCCGCGGTGGGTGCGGTCCCCCGGGCGATCGTGCGCAGTTTCCCGGCCGATGTGCCGGGAAAGCCCTCGACGAGGAGGGGTGCCGCCGGGCCGTCGCCGAGGACGATCGTGTCGTCGTAGACGCCGATCGGGTTCCGGCCGTCCCGCACCACGAGCCCGGCGCGTCCCTCGACGTCGAGCCAGCCACCGCGGCTGCTCACCGCCGGGCTCGGCCCGGTCGCCAGGTCCTTCCAGTCCCGGCCGTCCGTGGAGCCCTGGACGCGATAGGCGCGTCCTGCCGCCGATTCCCAAGCCAGGGTGACCCGGTCGACCCGGCGCTCGGCGCCGAGGTCGACGGCCAGCCAACTGTCGGCGCGCGGACGGTCGGCCTTCGACACCGCCCAGCGGGTGGCCGCGTCGCCGTCGACCGCGAGCGGCGCGCCCTTCCCCGCGTCGGCCGACGAGGCGGTGGCGGACCCGCCGCGCGCGAGGTCCGCGCCCTGGGCGCCGTCGCGCGCCTCGAAGGCGTACAGGGAGTACCCGTAGGCCGGGTCGGGCCGCACGCCGAGCATGCGGATGTGGCGCACCGTCGTGGGGGTGAAGCCGAGTTCGTCGACCCGTCCGGCGGGTGTGCCGGTGGAGGTGTCGCGGGCGCGGACGGTCGCCTCGCCCTCCTCGAAGCGGTAGGTGCGCGCGCCGTCGAGCCCCGGCATGCCGGGCATCGTCAGATTGTGCACTTCGAGGTGGCCCTCCGCGTCGGCGGTGCCGCCGCTCGCGTAGACGACGGCGCCCGTCGGGAGCGTCGCGAACCCGGCCCAGCCGCCGTCGAGGCGCAGCAGCGTCGCGCTGCCGTCGAAGCCGTCGCGCAGGGCCTCGTATACGCGCACGGTACGGCCCTGGACCTTCGCGGCGGTGGCGGGCAGGAACATCGGGGTGGCGCCGCTGATCCGGAACAGCCAGTCGTCGTGGGACGGCTGCCAGGCGAACTTCACGAACCCGGGCTTCGTCACGGCACCGGCCCACGCGGTGCGCGACTGGTGCGACACCAGGCCGGGGCCGGTCCCGAAGTCCGTGACACCACTGGCATGCGCGAACAGTTCCGCGCGCGAGAGCGCCTCGACGGGCCGCCCGGACGCCGCCGCCCACACATGCAGCAGGTAGCTGATCGCGATCTCGGCGCGTGCCTCCGGCTCGTACTTCGGCTCCCCCGAGAACTTCGCCAACCGGTGCTCGGGCGGGTACCGCTGGTACGCCTCCAGCCGCGACGCCAGCTCCCGCTCGGCGCGCGCCGCGGCCCGGTCGCGCATCACCTGGGAGAGGAAGGCGAGCGGGATGACGTCCCTGCCGTAGAGGTGTTCGCGGTCCTCGACCATCGGCATCAGCGGTTCACCCGCGTCGCTCATGACGCCCAGCAGGGTGCGCCACAGCGGCTGGCCGTTCGGCTGCCGGGCGAGGACCTGCGGGAGGGGGCGTCCGGCGGCCAGGAAGTGTGCGGCGTTACGGCCGGAGGTGCGCCACAGCTCCTCCTGGTAGTGCGGGCCGAAGGAGCCGTGGTTCTCGACGATGAAGGTGTCGTACAGGTTGCGGGCGGTGTTCCCGGAGACGGCGACGCCGTCCACGCGGGCGGGGTTGGCGAGGTCGGCGGGCGGCAGCCCCGCCTCGTTGCGCGACCATCTGCCGTACCACGTGGCCCACTCGGCGGCGCGGCTGTCGTCGTGGGCCCAAGCGAGCGCCGGAGCGAGGGTCTGCGCATACAGGCCCATCTCCTCCAGCTTGGTGTCGCCGACGTGTCCGCCGCTCAGGCCGTTCGGCGTCCAGTCGCCGGAGGCGGGGTCGTCGCCGCTGCCCAACGACACGGTGTAGGCGGCCTGTTCGCGGACGATGGTCTCGATGTTGCGCCGCGTCGCGGAGTCGAGGTCCTTCCACAGCAGCCGGGCGGCGAGGACGAAGTACGACTGGAAGGTGGTGTCGAAGAAGAGCGTGCGGCCCCACTCGTCGCCGCCGGTGAGCCGGTTGGACGCGGCGAAGTGCCGGATGGTGGCGAGCGTGCGCCGCTTCAGGGTCTCCCGGTCGGTGCCCGCGCGCGCCGCGTCGTAGGTGCCGTGGGTGAGCAGGACCGCGTTGCCGAGGACCACGGCGAACCCGAAGTCCTTGGCCCGGTAGTGGCCCTGGGCCTGGTCCCACTGCGTCTCGGACCACCGGGTGTGGTCCAGCAGCACCCGCAGGTAGGTGGCCGCGACGTCGTCCGGCGGCGGGTCGGTGCGGCCGTGCGCCGCCTGGGCGCTCGCGGCCGCGGTGAGCGGGGGCAGGGCGGCCAGCGCGCCCGTGAGACCGGCGAGGTGCAGGAAGCGGCGGCGGTCGAAGGGCAGGGATGGATGCGACACGGGGCGATACCTCATAGGCTGGACAACGTTGTCAGAGGACGGGTGCCGCACATTCTTCGGCGGTCCCGGTCCGCGCGTCAACGGGTGTGACGTCAGCCGTTCACCGGTCTTCGCGGGGCCGCCCATGCGGCCGGGGGGGTTTGCGGGCAGGGCTCATCGGCCGGTGGGGGCGGGGGGCTGCCCACCGGCCGTTTCGGGGGTCGTGCGGCGGTACGGGCCGCCGCCGGTGTCACATCCGGGGCCCGAGCCACCTCAGTTTCGTCGCCGCCTGGTACGGCCCGCCGCCCTCATGGCCGTTGAAGTCGTACACCTCGATGGACTTCTCCTCGTGGGCCCAGGCGTTGAAGGCCGCGAACACGGTGGAGGGCGGGCACGTCTGGTCCTCGAGGGCGGTGGAGAAGAGCGCGGGCGCCCGGCCGCGAGCGGCGAAGTGGACGCCGTCGAAGTAGGAGAGCGTGCGCAGCGCTTCCTCGGTACGACCGCGATGCGTGCGCAGGAAGAGGCCGATCTCCCGGTACGGGCCCGAGTCCGTCAGGGTGACGGCGCGCGGGAAGTCGCACAGGAACGGCACGTCCGGGGCGACCGCCAGCAGATCGGGGACCAGCCCTCCCACCGCGAGGGAGATCCCGCCGCCCTGGCTCTCCCCGATGACCGCCGTACGGGAGGCGTCGGTAAGCGGATGCGTGCGGGCGGCCTCCACCGCCCGCACGGCATCCGTGAACACCCGCCGGTAGTAATGGTTCTCCGGCGCGTCGATCCCGCGGGTCATGAATCCCGGGTAGGCGGGGGCGGCGCCCACCGGGTCCGCGGTGCCTCCCCCGCCACCCCAGCCGCTGCCCTGGCCGCGGGTGTCCATCACGAAGTGCGCCCGGCCGGTGGACGCCCAGAGCAGATGCTCGTGGGGCAGCCCCCGCCCGCCTCCGTACCCCACGAACTCCACGACCAGGGGCACCGGCTCGGCGGCCTCCGCGGGCAGCGTCAGCCAGCCCTTGACCGGGTGGCCGCCGAAGCCCGCGAACGTGGCGTCGTACACCCGCACGGTGACAAGGCCCGTGTCGACGGGCTCGAAGCGGGCGCCGAGGTCGTGCTGCCGGGCCTCCGCCAGCGTGGCGGACCAGAACGTGTCGAAGTCGTCCGGTTCGGCGGAGGCACTGCGGTAGCGGCGCAGTTGTTCGCGTGGAAGGTCGAAGAGTGCCATGCGGGACTGTCTTCCTCAGGAGGACGGCAGGAGGGCTGATGGTCGTGGGGTGCGTACCCGGGTCCGGCGGGGCCCGCGGCTAGCCGCGGGCCATCGCGATGGATCCGGCGAGGCGTTCGCCCGCTTCGTAGATCATGTACGGAACGCCGTGGTCCGTACCGAAGGAGGGGGCCGCGGCCCGGCCGTTCTCGGGTGCCGATGAGTGGGAGTCGTAGAAGACGCCGAGGTGCTTGCGGAGCGAGAAGTCCTTGCCCACTTCGGTGATCATGAGGTCGCCGCCGCTGGTCTTGTCCTTGTTGTAGACGACGAACGCGGAGCCGCCGCGGGTCAGCAGATGCGGACCGCCGACGTTGATAGCGCCGACGTCCGAGTGGCGCACCAGGGGTGTCTGGGCGAAGGTCCAGTTGCGGCCGTCCGCGGACCAGCCCCAGCCGATGTCGCGGTGGTCGGTGGTGTTGTTGGTCATGAACAGCATGACGTAGTGGGCGCCACGGGAGGGCAGGTCGTACTGGAACACCCGGGCGTAGGACGTCTCGGTGGTACCGGCGGGCATCATGGACGTGGTCAGCACCGCCTTGTCGTAGGTGAAGTGGATGCCGTCCTTCGAGCGGGCGAGGCGGGTGGTGGTGTTCTCGCCGTGGAAGTACAGCCAGAACTCCTTGACGTCCTCCTTCCACAGCACATGCGGCGAGGAGACGTGGCTGACCGAGTAGTGCGGGTCCCATCTGTTGGACACGATCGGGTTCGACGGGTACTCGGTGAACGGGCCCTCCAGGGAGTTTCCGTAGGCCAGGCAGATGCCGCCCGGCGCGTCGTGCGGCGCGTAGTAGAGGTAGTACCGGCCCAGGGGGCTGGCCAGCTTGTCGTAGACCCCGCGGATCGTGGGGAAGATGATCTCGCCCGTCGGGTTGTACTTCAGCTTCGACGGGGTGAGCAGTGTGCGGACGTAGGCGTAGTCCGGGAATCCGCCGGGCGCGGCCGACGCGGACGGCGTGGCCGAGGCGGACGGTGTGGCCAGCCCGCCGACGGTGAGCGCCGCGCCGGACACGGCGGTGGCGCGCAGGAACATACGGCGGTCGAGGCCGGATTGCGGCTCGGGCATGATCGGCTCCTTGGGTCGGATACTGCGGGTTCGATGGCCGGGCGGTTCGGTGGCCAAGGGGTTCGGTGGCCAAGGGGTCGGGTGGCTTAGGGGTGGCGTGGCCGCGCGGGGCGGTCGAGGCGTGGGGCGGGTCGGGTCGGCTTCGGTCACAGCTCGGTGAAGGCGGTGACGCACAGGCCGCCGAAGGCCACGGCCCACACATACGGCAGGGTGCGCAGCATCACCTGGTGCGGGGAGACGCCCGCGTACTGGGCGCTCCACACGGTCTGGGTGCTGGTCGGGTCGGACACGCCGAAGACCTGGTTGTACGAGGCGGTCATGCCGAGAACGGCGACGGCCGGGTAGATGCCGGTGGCGACGAGCACACCTGCTATCCCGGCGCCGAGGCCGAAGACGTTCAGGGGGCCGCGGAACAGGCACAGCGGCACCAGCAGGGTGAAGACGAGGATGAACAGCACGGTGTTCTGTGGGCTGATGGACTTGACGAGGGGCTGAAGGGCGTCGACGGCGCCGGGCAGCTTGACCGCGGCGAGCAGGATGCCGATCGCCACGAAGAGGGTGATGGGCGGGGCGGCCACCTCGAATCCGCCGTAGAGGGTGCGCAGCAGGCGGCGGTTCATCTCCCGCGGCCGGGTCGTCGTCACCAGCGCGTACAGCACGCCGCCGAGGAGCGAGGGGATGACGGCCACGTCCAGGCCGAGGGCGAGGGTGAGCGGGACCGCCGGGGTGAGCAGGGCGTACCAGGGGGCGTCGCCGAGCCGCCGGCGGCGGTCGCCGCGCGAGGGCCGGGCCTGCACCGACTTCAGGGACCAGGCGTGCTCGACGCCGCGGCGACGGGACTCCACGAGGACGTAGGCGACGGCGGCCACCAGGGCGAACGGGAACAGCTTCACCATGAAGCCGCGCACCGTGTCGACGGGCAGGTCCAGGGCGGTGGAGAAGAACTGCCACACCGGCAGTTCGAAGGGCACACCGACGGCGATCCCCATGAGGACGGTGCCCGCCGCGGTCACCTTGGGGATGCCGACCGCGATCATCGCGGGGATGCCGATCAGTCCGGCGAGCATCGCCGCGGGCGCCGATCCGGTCACGGTGCCGACCACCGCGGACACGGCGAGCACGCCGAGCGCCACGAACACCGGCCGGTCGCCGCCGAATTCGACGATCTTACGGACCAGGGTGCCCGCGATACCGGTCTCCTCCAGGAGCTTGCCGAGCCACGAGCCCAGCAGGATCGCGATCATCGTGGCGGCGAGCGCGGGCGCCCCCTCCTGGAGCACCGTGTCGAGCACGCTGCCCTTGCCGGTGAGCGGCGCGTCCGCCAGGAACGCGATCGCCACGGCGAGCAGCACCAGGGCGAACGCCGTGGGCAGTTTGCGGGTGAGCATGGCGGCGACTCCCGCCGCCATGACGAGCAGGATGACGACACCCATCGTTCAGTTCTCGCTTTCCCAGGACACGGCGGCGGCCAGCGCCTCCGTGAGCAGCAGAGGGCTGCGGCCCAGGCCGCAGGCGGCGTGGGCGTAGGCGTGCGCGGCGATCTCGTCCGCGCCCGCGACGTACGCGTACAGGCGGCGCCGGCCGAAGCGCAGTGCGGTGTGGCCCAGCGCCCGCTTGAACTCGGCGCGCACCGCGGCGTGGTGGAGCCAGGCGTGTGCCTGCTCGTGGGCGAGGGCGGCGGCGCGCACCGAACCTTCGGGGTACCAGTGGCGCCAGCCGCGCTCGGCTACGAGGCGCTCGGCCCGCTCGACGGTGTCGGTGTACACCTCGACCACCGGCGGCCGGGACCGGTAGCGGGCCAGCAGCCCGGCGTCCAGCCCGCCGTCCCGCTCGACGACCCGCACGGTCGCTGCCCGCGGGGTCATCCGGCGGCCGAACTCCGTGGCCACCACCGCCCAGTGGCGCAGCAGCACGGGGTCGCGGCCCTCGTGTGTGGGTGTCCCTCCGAGCAGGCGTACCGCGAGGTCCACGTCAAGGTCGCCGCTCATGTCCGCGACTCCACGACGGCGACGACCGGCTCCCCGGCGCCGCGCGGGCGCAGTTCGGCGCGGGCCAGGGCGAGCAGCGCCTCGGGTTCCAGGACACCGGAGAGGTCCGCGATCCGGCCGCCGACCAGGAGCCGTACGGCCGGGGCCCGTACGCCTCCGTCGCCGTAGGAGGTCGCGTCGCGGACCAGTGCGGCGAGCGCGTCGCCGGAGCCCTCCACCGTCATGGTCGCCACTCGCGCGTCCGCCGCGCCGAGCCGCACCACACCGTCCGCGTCCACCACCCGCACCGGATGGCGGTCGGCCCGCAACCGGCGCCGCACCTCGGTGCCGTACACCGTGTACGCGTCCGTCCCCGCCAGTGTCCGCACGCGGGTCTCGGGTGTCTTGAGGCTGGTGGCGGCGGCGCGCAGCCGCTCGTCGGCGTCGGCGCGGTGGGCCCGGTCCTGGGTGCGCAGCTCGGTGGCGCCCGTCGCGACCGCCCGGACGGTGTTGGTCTGCGGGTCGACGGTCACCTCCACCTCGACGCCGTCGGCGGCGGCGCCCTGGGCGACGACGGCCCGCTCGGCCTCGGCGCGTACGGCGAGGATCTGTTCCTGGGTGGCGCCGGGCACGATGCGCTCGACCTGTTCGCGCACCAGCGCGAGGGCCACCCCGATGGGGCTGATGACCTCGCTGTGCCGGGCGATGCGTCCTTCGAGCCCGGTGGAGGCGGCCAGATGCGGGGTCACCGCCGCCGCTCCCCCGCCGCCGCCCACCAGGAGGGCGGTGTCGCGGTCCAGGCGGTAGTCGCGGATCATGGCGTCCACCACCGATCTGACCTGCTCCGTCCCCGCGTCGAGCACCGACCGCGCCGCACCGGCCACATCCGTGCCGAGCGTGGCGGCCAGCGGGGCGAGGGCGGCCCGCGCGACCTCCTGGTCGCTGTGTGCGAAGTCCTCCTCCCCGACCCGTCCGAGCGCGTTGGCCGCGCAGGTCATCGTCACCGCGAACCGGCCGCCCGCCGCGTCGAGGACCACGTAGTCGTCCGGGTCACCGGCCATCGGCCGCACCATCGCCACCCGGGCGTCCCGCAGTTCCTCCAGCGAGGCGAAGCAGGCGTAGGGCAGGCCCGCGATATGCGCGCTGCGCGGACCGACACCGGCCACCTGCCCGTGGGAGACCCGCACCATGGAACCGCCGCCGACCCCGACCGTGCGGACGTCCAGGGCGCTCAGATAGGAGGTCTTGCCGAGGATCGTCGCATGGCGCACCGCCACCTTTCCCCGCCGCACCACGCTGATGTCGGTCGAGGTGCCGCCCGTCTCCAGGAACACGCCCTCGCTGACCCGCTCCTGCATCAGCGCCCCGGCGACGCCCGCCGCCGGGCCCGACAGGACCGTCAGCAGCGGACGCCGGCGCATCTCGTCCAGCGACATCACACCGCCGTCGCAGCGCATCACCATCAGTGGCGCGGTCACCCCGGCCTTCGTGATGGACGAGTCCACCAGATCGGCCGTGGCCAGCATCCGCGGCAGGATCGCGGCGTTCACCACCGCCGTCCTGGTCCGCTTGTGCAGCCCGTACATCGAGGTGATCTCGTGGGCCGCGGCCAGCGGCAGCCCCGTGGGCCGCGCCACGTCGAGCACGGCCCGCTCGCCCTCGGGCCGGTCCACTCCGAACGGCTCCGTGGCGACGAGGACCTCGGCCCCCTCGGCGCGCACCCGCTCCACGGCCGCGCGCACCTCGTCCTGTGCGGACGGATCGGCCACGTGCGCGTACACCAGCGGAAGCCGCTTGCCGGGGGTCAGTTCGAGCTTGCCGAAGGCGGCGAGCCGCCGGGTGATCACCGCGCCCGGCCCGCCGCCGATCCCGATCAGCCCGACCGTGGCCACATCGCCTTCCAGCAGGGCGTTGGTGGCCTGGGTCGTGCCGTGCGCCAGGAACACGACGTCGCCCGCCGTCCGGTCGACCTTCGCCAGGAGCTGTTCGAGCGCCTGGACGATGCCGTGGGCGACACCGTCCTCGTGGTGGTGGCTGGTGGGCACCTTCACCTGACCCACCAGTGTGAGCGCGGCGGCGTCGACCGCCACGGCATCGGTGAACGTGCCACCCACGTCGATGCCGACGCGGATGCGGCGGTCTGGAGTCATGGCGGGCACCTCCTTGTGTGTTGACGTGCTTCGCGTGGTACGGGACGGGGGGCCGGAAGAGCTGTCGGACGGGGTCAGTAGCCGCGGACGTCGGGCCAGCGGCGCTGCACACCCGCCCGGTCCAGGAGGCGGCCGAACTCCTCGAACCGCTTGTCCTCGGCCTGCACCTGATGGGGCTCCACGCCCTCGTCCAGGCAGTGCGCGGCGAGCGCGCCCGCGACCTCGCCGACGTTCCACTCGACCGGGTGCAGCCGGTAGCAGCCGTTGGTGATGTGGGTGGTGCCGATGTTCTTGCCGGCGGGCAGCAGGTTCCGCACCCGGCGGGGCACCAGCGCGCCGAGCGGGATCTCGAACGGCACGGAGCCGACGTCGATATAGGTGTCGCCGCCCGTGGAGGGGTGCAGGTCGATGCGGTAGCCGCCCACGCCGACCGAGTCGCGGTAGCGGGTCCTGCCGTGGGGGCCGACCACGTCGATCGCGACGTCCTGCTCGACGACGGTGGTCACCGCCTTGATGCGCCGCGACTCGCGCACGTAGGCCGCCTTGGCGAGACCGTCCGCGGTGCCGGTGACGTCCGGGCGGATGCGCAGCCCCGGGAAGCCGGTGCCGCCGTCCGCCCGAGGTGCCTCCGTCTGTAGCCAGTACAGCACCGACAGCGACAACTGGCGTGCCTCGCGCAGGGCTTCGGTCTCCTGGCCGATGTAGGGCTTGAGCCAGTAGTCGTTGAGCGGCCAGTTGACGAGGGTGATGTCCGAGCCGAAGGCGCCCGGCCGGTGCAGTCCGCGGGCGAGGATCCGGCGGAATCCCCACAGCTCCTTGTCCCCGGCGTCGGCGCTCTGGTCGGCGCTGACCGCCAGCGGGTCGAGGTCCGGGTTGGGCACGAAGGTGCGGGGCACGGGCTCCAGGGTGCGCGGGTCGGGCGCCTCGAAGCCGAGCAGCGGACCCGGCCAGAAGGCGGGCCGGTAGGAACGCCAGAAATCGTAGTCCGCGGGCCGCTCCACGGTGTGGTCCTCGCCCTCGTGATGCGAGAGCGCGAAACACACGGTGATGCCCTGCTGGTTCTCGGGCCGCGCTTCGGCGGGGGCGTGCGGCTCGCCGAACTCGTCCCGCGCCTCGGCCCCGTTGGCGTGCTCCACACCGGCGAGGTCGAGCAGTTCACCGGTCTCGGTGGCGTCGACTACGTACCGGGCGGTGAACGTGGTCCGCCCGCCGGAGCGCAGGTCACGCACGGTCACCGCGCGGATCATGTCACCGTCGGTCTCGGCGGCCACGGCGCGATGCTCGGTCAGGACGGTCAGCAGGCCCGCGGCCCGGTACGGGGCGAGCATGCCCTCGAGGACGGCGAGCGCCACCTTTGGCTCATGGCACAGCTTGCTGACCCGGCCGGCTCCCGGGTTCAGCTCCGTAAGCCCCAGCGCCTCGGCGCGCAGCGGATACCACTGCCGGTAGTAGGCGCGGATGCCCTCGCGCAGCGCCCGGTAGGTCGCCGTCGTACCGAACTGCTCAACCCACGGGTGCTCATCCGGCGGCACCGCCTGCGCGGTGAGCTGGCCGCCGATCCAGTCCGTCTCCTCGGTCATCACCACACGTCGGCCCGCCCGGCAGGCGCCGAGCGCGGCGGCGATCCCGCCGAGGCCGCCACCGACGATCAGGATGTCCGGTTCCGCTGTCACGCTGCTCCTTGTGGTCGTGTCCGAACTGCGATGTCCGAACTGCGGTGTGCGTCAGGGGGTGTCATGGCCGCCGGCCGGGCGGGCCCGCCGTCTCGCCGGTACGGAACGCGCAGGCCACCAGGGGTTCATGGGTCTCCTCGCCGGCCACGAGGGCGGAGAGGAGCCGGACGGCGGCCGCACCGAGCTGGTGCCGGGGCACGTCGAAGCCCATGGGCACGGGTGCCGCGGCCACGTCCGGCGGCGGGCCGCCGAGCAGCCCGAGCGATACGTCCCCGGGGCAGCGGAGTCCGGCCTCCCGGACGGCGGCGTCCAGCGCGCGCCAGGCCGCACCGGTGTCCGTCTCCTCCGCGACGAACGCCGTCACCCCGTCCTCGACCAGCGCGCGCACCCGCTCCGCCGTCACCTCGCCCGCCGGGTCGGCGCAGCGCAGCACCGCCTGCGGGCCCGCGTCGGCGCCGACGGCCGCCAGCCCCTCCAGAAAGCCGCGCTGACGGTCCGTGGACGCCGGGGCGTCGTCGTCCTCGCGCACCAGGACGATGCGCCGGTGACCCAGCGCCGCCAGATGCTCCACGACGGCGCGGCTGGCGCTGACGTAGTCGGCGCCGACCCAGGCCAGCCCCTCCAGTTCCTCGCGGCGGCCCAGGTGGACCACCGGGAACCCGTCGGCCACGAGCCGCTTCAGCTCGGCGCCCGGCGCGTGGCGGCCGAGGAAGAGACAGCCGTCGGCCAGCCGCACCCGGCTCAGCGCGTCCGGCCCGCCCGCGCTCGACCCGGTGAAGAGCACCAGGTCGTAGCCGCGGGCGGCCGCCTCCTGCTCCACGCCGACGAGGAACGGGTAGTACGAGTGCTGCACGTCCGTCGGGAACGTCGCGGTGAAGCTGAAGACGCCGAGGAGGTTGTTGCGGGCGGCGGCCAGCCGCCGCGCGGCCGGGTCGTGTACGTACCCGAGGCTGCGGGCGGCGTCGAGGACGCGCTCCCGGGTCTCCTCGGAGATCGTCGCCGCCTTGCCGTCCGTACGGGCCGACAGCACCAGCGAGACCGTGGCCTGTGAGACCCCGGCGAGCTGGGCCACCTCCGCCTGCCGCGGGCGTGACGTACGGCCGACCGAGCCCGGATTGCGCCCCGGCTTCGCCCGCTTCCTCGACTGCTCCACGCTTGATTCCTTCTCCCCGCCGTGCAGGTAATGCGCATTACCTATGCGCATTACCGAGCACTCTGCGGGTGGTGTGTGGAGTAGGTCAAGACCTGTGCGGCGGCTTTCCCTTGAGCGGCACCGCGACCGGCACCGCGACCGGAACCGGATTACGCCCGGCTCGGGCGAACCGACCGGGCTCGACGAGGAGCGGGGGCAGGTGGACCCTCGGTCAGCACTCCGGACTGAAGGGCCCGGGCCGATGCCCGATCGCCCGCCCGATCACCGCCGGTCGATCCGGGCTCCGATCACTTCGCCTTGCCAGGGTCCTCAACAAGCCGCCACACACACCCACTTCTTGCCATATAAGGTGGACGGGTGAGTTCACATGACATGGAGCCCCGGCGTCCGTCTCCGCGGGTGGAAAAGATAGACAGCACGCTGGCGGTACTGATCATCATCGGGATCGCCTCCGGATCGTTCTGGCTGGCCTCGGGCCTCACCTCGTCCTACATGTGGCTGCTCACCTGATACGCCCCTGCTCAGCGGGCCCGGGGCAGGAGGCGTCGCCCCGGGCCGCCGGGAGGGGAGCCCCGGTTCAGTCCGGCAGCCCCCATGGCTTCGCGTCGCCGACGGCCGGCACGTCGCGCGGCCGCAGATCCGGGTGGGTGCCGCGCGGGGCGACGACGGCCGTCTCGTCCCGGCCGAGCGGGATCTCGATCCGGCCGGGGCCGGTCTCCCGGTACCGCAGCCGGCGGCCGTGCTCGTCCCGTACGTCGATGGCGCCGGTGATGCCGTGCTGGAGCACCAGTGGCGCGCCCGCCTCGCTGTGCACCCGCACCCACCGGGTCCTGCCGTCGGAGCGGTCCGCGTCGACGAGGAACGCGCCCTGGGCGCGCAGGGCCTGGAACGAGACGTCCGGCCAGCGCCGTGAGACGGAGGGGAAGACCCGAACGACGCCGCCATGGCTCTGTATGCCCATGTCGAGGATCGACTGGGCCGTGCTCAGCGGGCTCTCGATGCCCAGGTTGATGTCCTCCGCGTACATGGTGTTCGCGGTCATGTAGCAGTCCATATAGGACTCGTCGAAGAGGTTCCCGGTGAAGGTGGTGAGGAAGTCGAGGGCGTCGTCGGGCCGTCCCATCCGTGACGCCATCGAGGAGGCCGCCGCGTAGCTGTACCCCGCCCAGAGGCGGCGGTCCTCGGTCCAGTGGTCGAACGTGGTCCGCATGATGTCACGGTCGGCCGGGCGGTCCCAGTCCAGCTCGTGCAGCGGGTAGAGCCACAGCATGTGGGAGAAGTGGCGGTGGGAGTCGGCCAGTGGTGTGCCGGCGCCGATCGTGACGCCGGTCGCGTCGCGCGGGTAGTCGACCAGACGCCGCAGGATCTCCCGCCAGCGCCCGGCGCGCGGGTTGTCGGCGCGAAGGATGCGCAGGCAGTCCAGGAGCGTGGCGCAGCCCCAGCGGAGCAGGGAGAGGTCGTAGGTGCAGTCCACCGCGTCCGCGTACTCCGGGGACCGGGTGAGCGGCAGATGCAGCTTGCCGTCGCCGCCCTCGTGGAGGAAGTGGTCGTAGAAGTTCACCGCCTTGACCAGGATCGGGTAGAGGACGTCGCGCACGATGCGGATGTCCATGGTGTGGCGGTAGCTGAGCCAGACGTTGTGCATGGCCCAGGAGAGGTTGCCGTTGTTGTCGGTCTTGGTGGGGGTGCCGGGGACGCCGACGGTGTGGGCGCCGGGGCGCAGCGTCCAGTCGGAGGGGTGGGACAGGGCGTAGATCTGCTCGCTTGGGATCTCGGGCGGGAGGGACAGCGGCAGGTTCTTCTCGAAGTCCTTGAAGGTGGAGGTGACGGAGTCGAGTTCGGGGTGGTTGGAGCCCTGGATGAGCCAGGTGGCGATCTGGACGTTGAGGTTCCACCAGACCGCGGTCCAACTGCCGCCGGTCTCCGGGTACCACGGCCCCCATTCGGACATCGAGGGTCCTCCGGCGCGGGTGGCGCAGGCGGCCTTGTAGAGCTGGATCCAGTAGAAGTCCTGAATCCGCTTGTCGGGTACGGAGAGCAGGCTGCGCCGGTAGAAGCGGTTCCACCAGCCGCGGTGCGCGCGCACCAGCTCGTCCGGGTCCTCGGCCAGGGTGCGCGCCACCTCGGCCACGGCGAGTTCGGTGGTCTTCGACAGACTGTCGGGGTAGCGGTAGACGATGTGCGCGGCGAGCAGCCTGCCGGTGCCCACGCGGCGTTCACGCCAGGCGGTGGTCCAGCCGCCGCCCGCGATCATCGGCTGCTCGACGTAGTGGGTGGCGCCCGTGGAGCCGGTGCGGGGGTCGGGGTTGCCGGTGTAGTCGGCGGGCTTGCCCTTCGTCCGGGGCGAGGCGGCGGGCAGCCAGGTGAACGACCAGGCCGCACTCTCCTCGCCCCCGCTCGGCCGGGTGGAGATCAGCAGTGCGGTGCGGGCGTTGTGCACCAGCATCGAGAAGCGGACGCTGCCCCGGGTGGTGGTGACGGTGCCGGTCAGCTCGGCGTCCCAGATGTCGAGGGTCCAGTCGACATCGGTCACCTCTCCGGCGAGGGTGAGGTCGAAATGTCCGATGGGCAGCCGTGAGTAGCCGTATGTGGCGGCCCATTGGGGTCGCTGGTCCTGTACGTGGTAGTGGCTGACCATCACCTTCACGGAGTTGGCCGTGGCGCCCCGGTAGACGTTCACCCCGAGCAGACCGTTGGCCAGGAAGGGGCCGTCCTTCCAGTCCCCGGGCATCCGCCGCCACCGCAGGGCGGCGGCCCTGGCCAGCCGCTCGGACAGGCTTTCCGCCCCGTCGACTCCCCGGGGCGCGGCCCAGGCGGTGCCGGATCCGCCCAGCGGGCCTGTGGCCCCGAGCGCCGCCGCCGAGCCGACTACGGCCGCCGAGCCGATCACACCTCTTCGAGAGATCCCGTTCCCTGTCGTCGGGGTCACGTATGTGCCTCCCATTTCCGATGGTGAACTACTCGGCATGGTGCAGGCCGTAGGAGCGTCAGGGGAAGACCTCCGACGTATCAGAATTCAGAAGTCCCCGTACTCGCAGGTGAATTGGGCCCGTCCAGCGATCTCGCGGCGATGAGGGGCATCAGCCAACCGATGTATAGCCCCCTCCACGCCCACGTCTTAGGTTGTCCAAAACCGTCAGTTCCGCCTACTGGCCGCCTGTCTAGAGTCCATGACCGTGGGACCCCGCCGTCGGCCGGCGGCGGGGAACGGTCACGAAACCCATGTGGAGCGAGAGTGGAACGTCGCACCCTCCTGCGTGCCGCCGTCATCGGCGGCTCCTCGGCAGCTTTCGGCGGCACCTTGTGGCGCGGCGCCGCGTACGCCGCACCGGCGCAGCCGGGCGCCGGCCCGTACGGGGCGCTCGGTTCGGCGGACGCCAACGGCCTACGGCTTCCCGCCGGGTTCACCAGCCGGGTTGTCGCCCGTTCGCGGAAGACGGTCTCCGGCACCTCGTACACCTGGCACGACGCCCCGGACGGCGGGGCCTGTTACGCCGACGGCAGCGGCTGGATCTATGTCTCCAATTCGGAGATCAGCCCGTCGGGCGGGGCGAGCGCGGTGGCCTTCTCCCAGGCCGGGGCGGTCACGGGCGCCTACCGCGTCCTCTCCGGTACCCGGCAGAACTGCGCGGGAGGCAAGACCCCGTGGAACACCTGGCTGTCCTGTGAGGAGGTGGACCGCGGCTATGTGTACGAGACCGACCCATGGGGCGTGAAGGCCGCGGTGCGGCGCGACGCGATGGGACGTTTCCAGCACGAGGCGGCGGCGGCCGATCCCGACCGCCGGGCCCTCTACATGACCGAGGACGTCACGGACGGCTGCTTCTACCGTTTCACCCCGGCGACATGGGGCGACCTGTCCTCCGGCAGACTGGAGGTCATGGTCGCCGGTTCCGGCACCAGTGGCCCCGTCACCTGGGCGACCGTACCGGATCCGACCGGCGCCACCGCCACCCGCAAGCAGGTGGCCGGGGCCAAGCGGTTCAACGGTGGCGAAGGGTGCTACTACGCGAACGACACCTGCTGGTTCACCACCAAGGGCGACAACCGGGTGTGGCAGTACGACGCGGCCGCCCAGACGATCGAACTGGCCTATGACGATTCGCTGGTGACCGGCGGCACGGCCCCGCTGACCGGTGTGGACAACGTGACCGGGGCCTCCTCCGGCGATCTGTTCGTGGCCGAGGACGGCGGGAACATGGAGATCTGTGTCATCACCCCGGACGACGTGGTGGCCCCGTTCCTGCGCATCGGTGGCCAGTCGGGCTCGGAGATCACCGGCCCCGCGTTCTCGCCCGATGGCAAGCGGCTGTACTTCTCCAGCCAGCGCGGCACCAGCGGCAGCTCGTCAGGCGGTATCACCTACGAGGTGACGGGGCCGTTCCGAAACGGAACGGCCTGACAGGGCCCGCCTCCACGCTTCACCCGCGACCTGCCCGCTGTCGGCGACAGTTCCCCTAGCCGCCGAGACCGAAGAACTTGGTGATCCAGTAGCTGGAGCAGATCGAGTCCAGGAAGTACGGGGCCCCGGTGCTGCCGCATTGTTCAGCGCCGGTGCCGGGGTCGACCGGCGTGCCGTGGTTGATGCCGGGGACCTTGTTGACCTCGACGGCCACCGTGCCGTCGGATGTCACGTACTCGTCGTGCTGGGTGGCATTGGGGCCGATGCTGGAGGTGCGGGTGGGCGTCTGGGACAGCCCGTGCAACGCCGTCCATTGATCACGCAGTTCGGTGGCGTTGCGCGGCACGACCGGCGTGTCGCGGTCGCCGTACCAGATGGCGGCGCGCGGCCACGGCCCCTGGTACGACGGGTACGCCTCGCGCACCCGCTGGGCCCACTCGCCCGGGCTCAGGTCGAGTCCGGGGTTCATGCACAGGTAAGGGCTGCTGAGCTTGGCGCAGTTGTAGGGCAGGCCCGCGACGACCGCGCCGGCGGAGAAGACATCGGGGTAGGTGGCGAGCATGACCGAGGTCATGGCACCGCCGGCGGACAGCCCGGTGACGTAGACCCGCTTGGAGTCCCCGCCGTATGCCGCGACGGCGTGGCCGGCCATCTGCCGAATCGACAGGGCCTCGCCCTGGTCACGCCGATTGTCACCGGCCTGGAACCAGTTGAAGCACTTGGTGAGGTTGTTCGACGAGGTGGTCTCCGCCAGCACCAGGACGAACTTGTCGCGGTCCGCGAGCTCGGGCAGCCCTGAGTTGTCGGCGTAGACCTGGGCGCTCTGTGTGCACCCGTGGAGCGCGACGACCACGGGCGCGTTCGCGGGCAGCGACGCCGGCTTGTACACGTACATGTTCAACGCGCCGGGATTGGAGCCGAAGTTGCCCACCTTCGTGAGGGTGACCGCGGCGTTCGCGGCGGGCGCGGGCCCGGCGAGAGAGGCTCCGAGCACGAGGGCGGCGACGGGGAGGAGCCGGGCCGCGATACGGCTCCATCGGCTCCGTGGCGGTGCCTGGCGTGGGGGGACTGGCATGGAAGTGCTCCTTCGGTTGATGCGCTCCCGGTGTTCCTGTGGCCGCCGACGCGTCGCTGTGCGCCGGAAGCACCAGACGTGGCCGGAACCGTAGAGCCGGCCGTGGCCCGTCACCATGGCCCCGGGCACCACAAGCGAATTCGGCGCCGTCGGCGTCACACGGATTGCGCGGTCGAGAACCGATCTGCTAGGAGTTCGCGCAGATAGGCAGTGTGGGGGGGTACCCGGCAGCAAGTCGGGCACAGGTCCCGGTGACCAGGGAGCTGCGACGCTCTGTGATCACTGGGAGACCTGTGCCCGTCCTGCCGTCATGGCTGACCGACCTGCTCCGGGACCGGTTCGCGGCGCTGCTGCCCGAACCGCCGCCCATGAGGGCACGCCCGTCTCCGCGCGTTCTTACGCGCGCTCAGGCTTGCGCGCCTCGATGAGGGTCCTGGACGAGCGGGCGATGAACGGGCCCTCGGCCTCGATCTTCTCGTGCAACTCGCGCAGGCGGCCGCGGTACTGCTCGACGGTGAAACCGGGCACCGTCCAGATCACCTTGCGGAGGAAGTAGATCACGGCGCCGACGTCGAAGAACTCCATCGCCATCCGTTCCGTGCGCACGTTGACGATCTCCAGGCCGACGGCCTTCGCCGCTGCGCTCTCGTCGTCAGGATGCCGCTTCCGGCGCGCCTCGGGCTGCGGCCCCAGGAAGTACTCCACCAGCTCCCACACGCTGGCGGGCCCGACGTGCTGGGCGAAGTACGTCCCTCCCGGTCGCAGCACTCGCGCGATCTCCGACCACCACACCGTCGCGGGATGCCGGCTGGTCACCAGGTCGAATGCCGCATCGGCGAACGGCAGCGGCGGCTCGTCCGGGTCGGCGACGACCACCACCCCGCGCGGGTGCAGCAGCCTGGTCGCCTTGGCCACGTTCGGCGGCCAGGACTCCGTCGCGGCCATCGCGGAAGGCAGCTTCTCCGCCCCGGCCAGGACCTCACCACCGCCGGTCTGAATATCAAGCGCCGCCGACACCACCGCCAGCCGCCGGCTCATCGCCTGCTGATAGCCCCACGACGGGCGTTCCTCGGTCGCCCGGCCATCCAGCCAGGAGAAATCCCAACCCTCCACGGAAACCGACTCAGCTTCGGCGACAAGCTCTTCAAAAGGACGTGACACACCCACATCATTACGGCCCAGCCCATCCGACGCACACGGTTTTCCGTTGTGGCCCCTGGCAAGCGGTCTGGTATCCCCTAAGCACGGCGCGCGAACTGGAACGGGCGGAAAGGGCCGGTCGGTGCCGGGGTCAGAGTCCGAGTCCCGCGGAGACCTCCAAGATCTGGTGGCGAAGCCAGCGGTGGGCCGCGTCCTGGTTGTTGCGGGGGTGCCAGTACATGGCCTCGGTCAGCGTGGTCATGGGCACCGGCAGCGGCATCGTCTTGAGCCCCGTCCCCTCGGTCTCCCGCGCGAGGAGTCCCTGGAGCACGGTGACCAGACGGGTTCCGGGCACCACGTGCGGGGCCATGGCGAAGCCCCCGATGTCGGCGGCGACCCGGAGCCGGGCGCCCACGCGGTCGAAGTAGGACTCCACGATCGAGGTCATCGGGCCGTTCACCCCGAGAAACGGCAGCCGCCGCATCTCCTCGACGGTGATGGTGTCGCCCACCCCGGGGTGGTTCTCGTCGACAGCCACCACGAACTCGTCGGTGAACAGCGTCTCGCTGAAGAAGCCGGACAGATTCTGGGCAAGACTGGTCGGCCAGATCAGCAGATCGCACTGTCCCCGGCGGAGCTGGTCGATGAAGTCCGCCTGCGCGGGGAAGACGTTGATGCGGATGTTCAGTGACTGCGCCTCCACTTTGCGCAGAATGGGCCAGATCAGCACCGCCTGGGCGTAGTCGCTGGCGATCACGGTGAATGTGCGGGGAGGGCCGTCGGAGGGGTCGAACGTCCTGCTCGCGCCCATGACGGCCTGCACCGCAGATAGGGCCTCCTGCGTCGGTCGCACCAGCGACTCGGCCAACGGGGTCAGGGTCATCCCCCGCCCCTGCCGCACGAGCAGCGGATCCCCGAAATGGCTCCTCAGCCGGGCGAGCGAGGCGCTCATCGCCGGTTGTCCCACGAAGACCCGCTCGGCCGCCCTGGTCACACTGCGTTCGGCCAGCAGAGCGTCCAGGGCGATGAGAATGTTGAGATCGATATTGCCAAGGTCGTCCGACATGTGTGCGCCGCTTTCCCAGGGGACGGTCACGCCCGCCGGCATGGTGGCCGGCAGGCTGTCGGCTCGCGCACGCGGACGCCCGCGGGAGCGGCCTGACTCACATCTTCCGGTTTGCCGCGGCATAACGTCGGCGAATCAGCAAACGCCAGGGCTTTCCCCAGGGGTTCGGGCCCGCCGGTGGCGGAGCCGCCCCGGGGCGCGCGCCGCGCCCATGTGCCACGGCACAAGGGGGCAGCCGCACGCCACCGGGGTTGTCGACCGGCCGAAGCGGCCTTCGGGCCTCACATCACCTTGTGCTCGGCCTCGGTCAGCCAGTCGGCCACCAGGGCCCCCGTACGGGAGGCGTGCTCCTCCATCAGGGTGTAGTGATCACCAGCCGTGGTGCGGATATCAGCATGTGCGACGACCGCTGGGGATCCGTCACCGGCCAGCAGGGGCACGTCGGCCCGTACGGACAGCACGGGCACGGGCGGCGGCGCCGCGGACCATTGCGCGAACAGGTCGCAGTTCCACGCCATCGCCGACAGTCCGGTACCGGTCAGGCCCCGCACGACGTCACGGCGGTCCGTCATGCCGCGCATCAACGCCGAGACGAACTCGTCCATCCGGTCCGGCGGCGGCAGATATGTGTCCAGCAGCACGACCGACCGCAGCGGTGCGCCGCGTTCGCTCAGCAACGCGGCCATCGCCAGGGCGAGCAGCCCGCCCGAGGAGTATCCGACCAGGACGAACGGGTCGTCCCCGGTCCTGGCGAGGACCCGTTCGGTCTGCACCTGGGCCAGGGCCTCCCCCGACTCCGCCAGTGGCTCACCGTCGAGGAATCCCGGGGTGGCCAGGACGTCGACCGCGCGGCTGCCCCGGAATCCGGCGGCGAACCGGGCGTAGGTGTAGGCCCCCGCCAGCGGCACCAAGGGGGTCAGGCAGACCAGTCGGGGGGCTTCGGCACCCGACCCCAGCGGGGTGAAGGCGGGGGTGTCGGGCTCGGTCCGGAAGGTCGGGCGGTTGCGGGCGACGGTGCGCAGCAGGTCGAACGCCCGCGCCCCGTCGCCCGCCTCGAACGCCGCCGCGCACAGGTCGGCGACCAGGTCGGTGGAGGGTGGTGCGGGCGCGGTCGCCGTGGCGGGTTCGGCGCCCAGGTGGGTGAGGAGGTGCTGGGCGAGCCGGGCCGGGGTCGGGTGGTCGAAGGCGATCGAGGTGGGCAGCCTGAGCGAGGTGGCCGAGGCGAGGCGGTTGCGCAGTTCGACGGCGGTCAGCGAGTCCAGGCCAAGCTCCGCGAACAGACCGGCCGGGTCGATCTCCTCGGTGCCGCCGTAGCCGAGCACGTCGGCCGCCGTGGCGCGCACCATCTCCAGCAGCCCCTCCTCGGTACGCGCCGCCTTCGCGACGGCGGTGCCCGCCGCCTTGCGCGGCCCGCGCACCAACCCGGCCATCAGCCGGGGCGGGTCCGGCAGGTCGCGGAAGGCGGCCAGGTTCAGCCGGGCGGCGACGACCTGGGCGTCCCCGCCGGTGGCCGCGGTGTCGAAGAGCGCATGGCCCTGCTCCTCGGCCAGCGGCAGCAGACCCGACCGCGCGAAGCGCGCGTGGTCGAGCCCCTCGGTCATGGCGCTGGGGAGGTCCCACAGCCCCCAGTCGACCGACACCGCGGGCAGCCCCCGCGCCCTGCGCCGCTGGGCGAGGGCGTCGAGTACGGCGTTGGCGGCGGCGTAGTTCCCCTGTCCCGCCGCGCCGAACACACCGGCGGCCGAGGAGAACAGGACGAAGGCGCTGAGGTCCAGGTCCTGGGTCAGCTCGTGCAGCAGGTGGGCGCCCCCGGCCTTGGGCCGCAGCACCGTCTCCAGCCGGTCGGCGTCGAGTTCGCCGATCGTCGCGTCGTCGAGCACTCCCGCGGCATGGACCACGGCCGTGAGCGGGTGCTTCGCCGGAACGGCGCCCAGGACTCGGCCCAGTGACGCGCGGTCGGCGATGTCGCAGGCGGCCACGGTGACCGACGCACCGGCCTCGGTCAGCTCGTCCCGCAGTTCCCGGGCTCCGGGCGCGTCGATCCCCGTCCGGCTCACCAGGACGAGGCTGCGTACGCCACGTGCCCGTACGAGATGCCGGGCCAGGGACGCGCCGAGGCCGCCGGTGCCTCCGGTGAGCAGCACCGTGCCGTCCGGGTCCAGGTCCCGGCCGACGGTCAGCACGACCTTGCCCACGTGCCTGGCCTGGCTCAGATACCGGAACGCGCTCGGGGCCCGGCGGATGTCCCAGGTGGTGACCGGCAGGGTCATCAGCTTCCCGGTGGCGAACAGGGTGAGCAGTTCGGCCAGCATCTCGCCGATCCGCTCCTCCCCCGCGTCCGACAGGTCGAACGGCAGGTAGTCCACGCCGTCAGGGTGGTTCTCGCGGACGTCGGTCCTGCCCATCTCCGCGAACCGGCCGCCCGGGCGCAGCAGCCGCAGTGAGGCGTCCACGAACTCGCCCGCGAGCGAGTTCAGCACGGCGTCCACTCCCGCGCCGCCGGTGACCTCGGTGAAGGCCCGCTCGAAGTCGAGCGTCCGGGAGGAGGCGATGTGGTCCCGGGCGACCCCGAGTCCGGCGACGGTGTCCTGTTTGGGCTCGCTCGCGGTGGCGAACACCTCGGCGCCCCACACCCTGGCGAGCTGGATCGCCGCCATGCCGACACCGCCCGCCCCCGAGTGCACGAGGATCCGCTGCCCCGGCCGGAGGTCGATCAGATCGCGCAACGCGTAGTAGGCGGTGAGGAAGACGGCGGGCACGCTCGCGGCGCGGGCGAAGCTCCAGCCGTCGGGTATCCGCGCCAGCAGCCGCTGGTCGGTGACGGCCGTCGAGGCGAACGCGGCGTCGGCGATGCCGAACACCCGGTCGCCGGGGCGCAGGGAATCCACACCGGGGCCGACGTCGAGCACCACTCCCGCGGCCTCCACGCCGAGCCGGGTCAGATCACCGGGAACCATGCCGAGGGTGATCAGCACATCCTTGAAGTTCACCCCGACGGCACGGACCGCGATACGGACCTGCCCGTCGGCCAGCGGCTCGGCCGTACGCGGGACGAGCGCGAGATCGTCCAGGCTGCCCGTGGGCGAGGCGGTGAGGTGCCATGCCCCGCCGACGGGCGGCTCAAGCGCGGCGGGTCGCCGGGTCAGCCGTGGCGCATACCGGTCCGCGCCCCGCAGGGCGATCTGCGGTTCCCCGGTCGCCAGGGCGGCGGAGAGGTCGGCCGTGGTGACGGGCCGGTCGGTGTCCAGAAGGACGAACCGGCCGGGGTGTTCGGACTGCGCGGTGCGCAGCAGGCCCCACACCGCGGCCTGGTGGGGCACCGGTTCGTCCGAGGGCCGTACGGCCACCGCGTCGCGCGTCAGCACGAGGAGCGGTTCGGGACGGTCGGTGGCGATCGTGGCCTGTACCGCGGCCAGTATCCGGTGGAGTGAGGACGAGTCGACGGCCGTCAGCACGATCGAGGTGTCCGGGGGCACGGCGGACGGCTCGGAGAACGCCGGAACGCCGAGACCGTGGTCGGCCTCGGGGCCGTCGAGCACGGCCCACCCGCGGCCGTCGGCGGGTTCCGGCTCCGGAAGCGGGACCCAGCCCACGGTGAACAGCGAGTCCGCGGGCAGGGCGCCCGCGGCGGGCTGGGCGAACGGCCGGGTGAGCAGGCGGCCCGCGTGGAACACGAGCGCTCCCTGACCATCGACGGCGGTGATCGACATCGCGTCGGGCCCCGCCGGGGCGAGGCGGACGAACAGCTCCCGTGCGCCGCGTGCGTGGAGTTCGACATCGGACCACAGGAACGGCAGTCCCGGCTCGTCCCCACCGGCGAGCGTCATCGCCTGGCAGGCCGCGTCCAGCAGCGCGGGATGCAACTGGAACCGGTCCGCCAGGACCGCGTCGGCCAAGGCCACCTCGGCGAACAGTTCCTCGCCCGCCCGCCAGGCCGCGCGCATACCGCGGAACGCCTCGCCATACCGGTAGCCGGCGCTGTCGAGTTCTGCGTAGAACGCATCGAGTGCGACCGGTTCGGCGTCGGGCGGCGGCACCGGCGTGAGCGGAGGAAGCGCCGACGCCGACGCCGAGAGGCGGCCCGTGGCGTGCCGCACCCAGTCGTGCTCGCCCCGGCTGTGCACGGAGAACGGCCGGTCCCCCGACTCGTCGGGGCCGTGCACGGTCAACTGGATCCGGATGTCGCCACCGGTCAGTACCAGGGGCGCGGCCAGGACGAGTTCGGCGACCCCGCGGCAGCCGGTCTCGTCGGCGGCCCGGACCGCCATCTCCAGGAACGCCGTGCCCGGCAGCAGCACCGAGTCCCGCACCACATGGTCGGCCAGCCATGGCTGGGTGCGAGTGGAGAGGGTGCTGGTGAACACCACGTCCGGCGAACCGGCCAGCTCTTCGGCGGGGCCCAGCAGCGGATGTGTCTGGCCGGAGCGCCGCGGTGGCTGAGCCGTCGGCCAGAACCGCTTGCGCTGGAAGGCGTACGTGGGCAGGGCGACGGCCCGGCCGCCGGGCAGCGCGGGGCTCCAGTCCACCGCCACCCCGTGGGTGTGGGCGTCGGCGAGCGAGCGCAGGAAGCGGTCCATACCGCCGTCGTCGCGGCGCAGCGAGGCGACGGTGTGCACCTGCTGGTCCAGTGCCTCCGCCGTCTCGTGCAGGGCCGCCGCCAGCAGCGGGCGCGGGCTCATCTCGATGAACACGGTGTGCCCGTCCTCGATCAGCCGGCGGCCGGCCGTCTCGAACAGCACCGGGCTGCGCAGGTTGCGGTACCAGTAGTGCGCGTCGAGGGCCGCGGTGTCCAGGCGTTCCCCGGTGACCGTGGAGTAGAACGGGATGCCGGCGCCGCTCGGGCTCAGTTCGGCCAGTTCCCCGAGCAGCGCGTCCCGGGCCGCCTCGACGGCGGAGGTGTGCGAGGCGTAGTCCATCGGCACCCGCTTGGCCGCGGGCACGGCTTCCAGTACCCGGTCGAGTGCGCTGTTGGTCCCGGCGACCACCGTGGACGACGGCCCGTTGAACGCGGCGATCTCGACGCCGTCGAAGCGGACGTCTTCGGGGGCGACCGGAACGGACAGCACTCCGTGGTCACCTGAGAGGCGGTCGGCGATCACCCGGCCGCGTCGCACGACCGCGACCGCCGCCTGTTCGAGCGGCAAGGCACCCGCCACGCATGCGGCGGCGTACTCGCCGAGGGAATGCCCGACCACGGCGGCCGGCGTCACCCCGTAGGACTCCCAGAGCCGGGCCAGCGACACCATGACGGCGAACAGGGCGGGCTGGACGACATCGGCCCGCCGCAGCATCTCCTCGTCGCCGAGCGCCGCCAGCAGGTCCCAGTCGGCCTCGGTGGCCATCGCCCGCGCGCACTCGGCCATCGAGTCCGCGAACACCGGCGAGGACTCGATCAGGGCCCGTCCCATCCCCGCCCAGCTCGACCCCTGGCCGGGGAAGACGAAGACGGGGCGCGGGTCCTGGCCCGCGGCCACGGCGGAGACCACCGAGGGTGCGGAGGTGCCGCCGGCCAGCGTGGTGAGCCCGGCGGCCAGTTCGGCGCGGTCCCGGCCGAGGACCACGGCGCGATGGGACGCTTGCGATCGTGTGGTGACCAGGGACCAGCCGATGTCGATCGGATCGGCCCCGCCGTCCAGCAGCGCGGACAGCCGGTCCGCCTGCGCGGCGAGGGCGGCCGGTCCCCGGCCGGATACGGCCAGCGGGATCAGCGCCGTCTCCCCGGTGGTGCGCGGCTCGGCGGGCGGTGGCGTGTCGGCCTCCAGCACGACGTGTGCGTTGGTGCCCGAGATGCCGAACGCCGAGACCCCGGCCCGGCGGGGTGCGCCGGTCTCGGGCCACTCGGTCCTGCGGGTGGCCAGCCGGACGCTGCCCGCCGTCCAGTCCACATGGGACGAGGCGGTGGTGGCGTGCAGGGTCGCGGGCACGGTGCCGTGGTGCATGGCCAGTGCCGTTTTGATCACGCCCGCGACACCGGCGGCGGCCTGGGTGTGGCCGATGTTGGACTTCAGCGTCCCGATGAGCAGGGGTCGCATCCGGTCCTGCCCGTAGGCCGCGGAGAGGGCGTGTGCCTCGATCGGGTCGCCGAGGGGTGTCCCGGTGCCGTGTGCCTCGACCACGTCGACGTCCCGCGCGGACAGGCGGGCGTTCGCCAGGGCCTGGCGGATGACCTCCCGCTGGGCACGGCCGTTGGGCGCCGACAGGCCGTTGGACAGGCCGTCCTGGTTGATCGCCGAACCACGCACCACGGCCCATACGCGGCGTCCCGCGGCGCGGGCGTCGGACAGGCGCTGGAGCACGAGCATGCCCGCGCCCTCGGCGAATCCGGTGCCGTCCGCGGAGTCGGAGAACGCCTTGCACAGCCCGTCGGGGGCCAGCCCGCCCTGGCGGGAGAACTCGGCCAGGCCCAAGGGGGTGGTCATGACCGTGACCCCTCCGACCAGCGCCGTGGTGCAGTCGCCGTCGCGCAGCGACTGCGCGGCCAGGTGCAGGGCGACCAGCCCGGAGGAGCACGCCGTGTCGACGGTGACGGCGGGCCCCTCCAGCCCGAGCGAGTAGGCGACCCGGCCGGAGAGCACCGAGCCCGCGCTGCCGGTGCCCACGTGGCCGGTGGCGTCGTCGGCCTCGGCGCCGGTGAGGAGCGCGTAGTAGTCCTGGCCGGTGCTGCCGAGGAACACTCCGGTGCGGCTGCCGGCCAGGCTGCCGGGCGCGATGCCGCCGTGTTCCAGCGCCTCCCACGAGGTCTCCAGGACCAGCCGCTGCTGCGGGTCCATGGCCAGGGCCTCCCGGGGGGAGATCCCGAAGAACTCCGCGTCGAAGGCCGCGATGTCGTCCAGATAGGAGGCCGTGGTCACGCAGTCGTCGGGCAGAGCGGCGAGGTCCCACCCCCGCTCGACCGGCGGCGGCCCCACGGTGCCGCGTTCCTCGGCGAGCAACTGCCACAGCTCGTCGGGCGAGGTGACGCCGCCGGGAAGGCGGCAGGCCATGCCGACGATGACGATCGGATCGCTGGTGACGGCCGGGTCGGCCGCCGTGTGCGTGCGGGTCGTCCCGTCCGGTGTGCCGCCACCGGCCTGTGCGCGCAGGTGGTCGGCGAGCGCGGCGGGCGTCGGGTGGTCGTAGACCACGGTCGTGACCAGGGAGAGCCCGGTCACGGCGTTGAGGCGGTTGCGGAAGTCGACGGCGGACACCGAGTCGAAGCCCAATTCGTGGAACGGCCGGTGCGGGTCGACATGCGCCCCGGAGGCGTAGCCGAGCACGGCCGCCGTCTGGGCGCGTACGACCGCGAGCGGATCGGTGGCGTCCGCCGGGGCGGTGCCCTCGGTGAGCGGTGAGCCGACCTCGGGGATCTGCGAGAGCGCCGGATTGGGCCGCAGCGCGGTGACCGCCGTGTGATAGCGGTCCCACACGATGTCGGCGAGCACGATCGCGCCATCGCCCTGCTCCACGGCCGTCCGCATCGCCGCGGTCGCGTCCTGCGGGGACATCCCCGGCACTCCGTGCCGTCGCGCGGCCTCCCCGAGGGGGCCGTCGCCCATCCCGTCCCCGGCCCATACGCCCCAGCCGATCGATGTGGCCGGCAGCCCCTCGGCACGCCGGTGTTCGGCCAGCGCGTCCAGGTAGGCGTTGGCCGGTGCGTAGGTGCCCTGGCCCGAGGCGCCGACCGTGCCGGCGAGCGAGGAGAACAGCACGAACGCGTCGAGGTCGAGGTCACGGGTGAGCTGGTGCAGGTTGGCCGCGCCCTGTGCCTTGACCGCCAGGACCCGGTCGAACTGCTCCATGGTCAGGGCGTCGATGGCGGCGTCGTCCAGTACGGCGGCGGTGTGCACCACCGTGCGCAGCGGTGTCGCCGGGTCTACGGAACCGATCACTTCGGCGAGGGCGGCGCGATCGGACAGGTCGCAGGGGACGATGCTGATCCGCGTCCCGAACTCGGCGAGTTCCGCGGCCAGTTCACTCGCTCCGGGGGCTTCCGTCCCGCGCCTGTTCACCACGATCACGTGTTCCGCGCCCTCGGCCGCCAGCCAGCGCACGACCTGCCGGCCGAGTCCGCCGGTGCCACCAGTCACCAGGGCGGTGCCGCGGACCTGCCAGTGGCCGCCGCTCTCCGGACGCACGGGGGCCCGCAGGATCCGTCGTCCGAACGCTCCGTGCCGGTCGATGCGGACCTGGTCCTCGTCGGTGTCACCCGACACCACGGCGGCGATCCGGCGCCGGCCCGCGTCGTCCAGCGGCTGCGGCAGGTCGATCAGACCGCCCCAGGCGCGCGGTCGCTCGAACCCGGCCACCCGGCCGAATCCCCACGTCATCGCTTGCGCAGGGGACCGTGTCGCGTCCCTCGTCACACACCACAGCGGTGCTTCGACGCCCGCCGCGCCCAATTGCTGAACCAGCCGCACGGTCCGGGCGAAGCCCCGGGGGACGGCGGGGTGGTCCGGCTCGGGGTCCTCGTCGTGGGCCAGCAGCGCGAGGACACCGGCCGGTTCGGGGAGGGCGGCGAGGTCGGCCTCGTCCGGCGCCCGGACGGCCACTTCGGCGCCGTACCGCCGTAGCGCTTCGACGACGCTGTCGGACCACGCGTCGGGCGTGTCCGTGACGACCAGCCAGGTGCCGGTCAGCACCGGATCGGCGGACAGTCGCAGCGGTGTCCAGTCGACCCGGTAGCGCAACCGGTGCAGGGGACTCTCCGCCGGTGCGGGGGCGCTGGTCGTCCGCTCCGCGGGCGTCACCCAGTAGCGCTCACGCTGGAAGGGGTACGTCGGCAGCTCCACGGCGCGGGCCTCGGGCAGCGCGGCGGTCCAGTCCACCGGCAGGCCATGCAGATCGGCGGCGGAGAGGGAGGTGAGCATCCGGTGCAGCCCGCCGTCGTCGCGGCGCAGGGTGTCCAGCACCGGGCCCGCGGCGGTGGTGTGCGCGAGTACGGGGTGCGGGCTGACCTCGACCATGACCCCGTGTCCGTCCCCCACGAGGGCGTCCATCGTGTCGGCGAAGTTCACCGTCTGCCGCAGATTGCGGGACCAGTACCCGGCATCCAGCGCGGTGGTGTCCAGGCGGGAGGTGGTCACCGTGGAGTAGAACGGCACGTTTCCCGGGCGGGGCCGAACCGGTGCCAGCAGCTCCAGCAGGTCGGTCTCGATCCCGTCGACATGGGGCGAGTGGGCGGCGAAATCCACCCCGGCCAGCCGCCAGCGCATGATCCCGGCGGCCGACAGGCGGCGCTCGACGTCGTCCAGCGCCGCGGGGTCGCCGGAAATGGTCACGTTCTGCGGCCCGTTGACGGCCGCGATCGACACGGCCCCCTTCCCGTCGTCCGCCAGCAGCTCGCGCACCCGGTCCGGCGGGGCCAGCACCGACATCATCGCGCCGCGCCCGGACAGCCGCTCGCGGATGAGGCGGCTGCGCAGCGCCACGATGCGGGCGCCGTCCTCCAGCGACAGGCCGCCGCTGACGCAGGCGGCGGCGATCTCGCCCTGGGAGTGGCCGACCACCGCGGCGGGCTCGACACCGAACGAGCGCCACAGCGCGGCGAGCGAGACCATGACCGCCCACAGCGCCGGCTGCACGATATCGACCTGGGCCAGCGCCTGTTCGTCGGACAGCACCTCCCGCAGCGACCAGTCGACGTGGCCGGACAGCGCCTTCTCGCAATCCTGCATGGCCTCGGCGAACACCGGTGACTCGTCCCACAGCCTGGCGCCCATCCCGGTCCACTGGGAGCCCTGTCCGGGGAAGACGAACACGACCCGCTCCCCGCGGGCCCGCCGGCCGACTCCGAATACCCGCTCCCCCAGGGCGACGGAGTGCAGTGCCTCGAGCGCCTCGGCACGGTCGTGCACCGGCAGCACGGCCCGGTGCGGAAACCGGGCACGCGTGGTCGCGAGTGTGAACGCGACATCGGCCACCGGCTCCTCGCGCTCCAGCAGATGCGCGCGCAGCCGGGCCGCCTGGGCGCGCAGGGCGCCCTCGGACCTGCCGGACAGGATGAGCGGCACCGGGCCGGAGTGCTGCGTACGGGGCTGCTCCGTGCGGGGCTGCTCCGTGCGGGGCTGTTCCGCGGGCGCGGGAGCGTCCTCCACGATGACGTGCGCGTTGGTCCCGCTGATCCCGAACGACGAGATGCCAGCGCGGCGCGGGCGGTCGGCGGCGGGCCACGGCCGGGCCTCGCGCAGCAGGCGCACCGGGCCCCCGGACCAGTCGACGTGCCGGGACGGCCGCTCGACATGCAGGGTCATCGGCAGCCGGCCCGCGCGCAGCGCCTGCACCATCTTGATCAGACCGACCAGCCCGGCGGCCGACTGCGTATGCCCGACGTTGGACTTCACCGAGCCCAGCCACAGCGGGTGTTCGCGGTCCCGGCCATAGGTGGCCAGCAGGGCGTCCGCCTCGATCGGGTCGCCCAGGGTGGTGCCGGTGCCATGCGCCTCGACGGCGTCGACCTCACCGGCGGGGACTCCGGCGTCGGCGAGCGCCTGCCGGATGACTTCTTCCTGGGCGGCGCCATTGGGCGCGGACAGCCCGTTGGAGGCACCGTCCTGGTTGATCGCGGACCCGCGTACGACGGCGAGTACCGGGTGTCCGAGCCGCTGGGCGTCGGACAGCCGCTCGACGAGGACCGCGGCGACACCCTCGCCGAAGTTGGTGCCGTCGGCGGCGTCGGCGAACGCCTTGCAGCGCCCGTCGGCCGCCAGGCCGCCCTGTTTGGAGATTTCGACGAACCCATGCGGTGCGGAGATCACCGAGACACCGGCGACCAGCGCCTTCGAGCAGTCGCCCTTGCGCAGCGCCTGGGCGGCCAGATGCAGGGCGACCAGGCCCGACGAACAGGCGGTGTCGACCGTGACGGCGGGTCCGCGCAGGCCGAAGGTGTAGGCGACCCGTCCGGAGGTGACACTCGGCGCCGTACCGGTGGCGACATACCCCTCCGCGGCGTCCGGATTGTCCAGGAGCCGGATCAGGTAGTCGCCCGGGCCCGCGCCGACGAACACGCCGGTGTTGCTCTCCCGCAGCGCGTCGGGCGCGTATCCGGCGCGCTCGAACACCTCCCAGGCGGCCTCCAGCAGCAGCCGCTGCTGCGGGTCCATCGCGGCTGCCTCGCGGGGCGAGATGCCGAACAGGTCGGCGTCGAATCCGCCCACGTCGTCGATGAAGTAGGCGTCCGTGGCGAAGGGGCTGAGGGACTCCAGGTCCCAGTTCCGGTCCCGGGGGAAGGGCGAGAGCACATCCCGGCCGGAGTCCACCAACTGCCACAGTTTCTCCGGCGAGTCGGCGCCGCCGGGCAGGCGGCAGGCCATCGCCACCACGGCGATCGGCTCCCTGGCCGCTTCGGTCAGGGCCCGGTTCTGCTCCCGCAGCCGCTCGGTCTCCTTGACCGAGGAGCGAAGCGCGTCGACGAGGCGGTCGGGTGAGATCGTCATGTCGGTCATCCTTCGGAGGTGTGCGGGTCGGCCGTGCCGAGCGCGAGGGACATCAGCTCCTCCACGTCGAGGCCGTCGATGTCCACGTCGGTCAGCGCCCCCTCGCGCTGATGCTCCGCCCCGGCTTCCTCCGAAGCCGTGTCGGCCTCGGGAAACAGCTCGGTGGCCAGCTTCCGGGCCAGCGCCTGGGGGCTGGGATGGCTGAACACCGTCGTGGCGGGCAGCCGGAGCCCCGTCGCCGAGTTGAGGCGGTTGCGCAGTTCCACGGCGCTGAGCGAGTCGAAGCCGATCTCGCTGAACGCCCGCAGCGGCTCCACCCGGTCGGCTGCGAGCCCGAGGACGGCGGCCGTATGCACGCACACCAGATCGGTGAGCACCCGCACCCGCTCGGCGGCGGGAACACCGGCCAGCAGCTCGGCGGTCGAGGTCTCGGCGACCGGCGTCGCGGCGACCACCCGGCGGACCCGGCGGCGCACCAGGTTGCGCCACAGCGGCGGCAGTTCCGCCTCGCCGGACGGGTCGACGTCGATGGGCAGCAACAGCGCCTCGTCGCGGGAGAGCGCCTGGTCGAACAGGTCCAGCGCGGTCGCCGCGGACAGCGCGCGGACACCGGAGCGGGCTATCCTCGCCCGGCCGGTTTCGCCGAGCGTCGCGGTCAGCCCGCTGGTGTCCGCCCAGAGTCCCCAGGCCAGCGACTGCGCGGGCAGGCCCTCGGCGGCCCTGCGCTCGGCCAGTGTGTCGAGGAACGCGTTGGCGGCGGCGTAGTTCGCCTGCCCGGCGTTGCCGGTGACGCCCGCGGCCGAGGAGAACAGCACAAAGCCGGCGAGGTCCTCGGAGCGGGTCAGCTCGTCGAGTACGGCGGCCCCATCGACCTTGGGGCGGAAGACCGTATCGACGTCCGCGCGGCCGAGCGAGCCGACCAGGCCGTCGCTGAGGGCACCGGCGGCGTGCACGACGGCGGTGAGCGGGCGCTGAGGTGGTATGGCGGCCAGGACATCACGCACGGCCGCCCGGTCCGCGACATCGCAGGCGGCGAAGGTCACCGAGGACGCGCCGAGGGCGGTGAGTTCCGCCTCCAGCCCGGCCGCCGCGTCCGCGTCCTTCCCCCGGCGGCTGAGCAGCAACAGGTGCCGGACACCGCGCTCGGCGACCAGATGCCGGGCGAGCGTGCCGCCCAGAGTGCCGCTCGCGCCGGTGAGCAGCACCGTCCCCGCCGGATCCCACGGCCGGGGCACGGTCAGCGCGACCTTGCCGACGTGGCGCGCCTGGCTGATGTACCGGAACGCCTCCGCGGCGCGGCGGACATCCCAGGCCCGGACCGGCAGCGGCGTCAGGGCGCCCCGCTCGATCAGGGCGGCCAGCTCGGCCAGCATGGTCCGGATGCGGTCGGGACCGGCGTCGAGCAGATCGAACGCCCGGTAGCGCACGGCGGGGTGGCGCAGGCCGATCTCGTCGGCGTCCCGGATATCGGTCTTGCCCATCTCCAGGAACCGGCCTCCCTCGGCGGTCAGCCGCAACGAGGCGTCGATGAATTCGCCCGCCAGCGAGTTCAGTACGACGTCGATCCCGTGCCCGCCGAGCGCCGGGCGGAAGGCGTCCTCGAACCGTGTGGTCCGCGACGACGCCAGGTGGGAGGCGTCGACGCCACCGGCCCGCACATCGCGCCACTTCGTGGGGTGGGCGGTGGCGAACACCTCGGCCCCCAGATGCCGTGCGATCTGCACCGCGGCCATGCCCACCCCGCCGGCCGCCGCGTGGATCAGCACCCGGTCGCCGGGCCCGACACCCCCGAGGTCGGTCAGCCCGTAGTAGGCGGTGAGGAAGGCGACGGGCGCCGCCGCTCCCTGGGCGAACGTCCACCCGGCGGGCAGCGGCGCCAGCGTGCGGTGATCGGCCACCGCGACCGGCCCGGCGTAGGCGCCGGTGACCAGTCCCATCACCCGGTCGCCGACCGAGAAACCGGTGACGCCCGGCCCGATCTCGGTGATCACGCCCGCGGCCTCGCCCCCTTCGGGCCGGTCCCCGCCGGGCACCATGTCGAGTGCGACGAGGACTTCCCGGAAGTTCACGCCCATCGCGCGCACGGACAGGCGGACCTCGCCCGCCGCCAGCGGGGCCAGCACACCAGGGGCGGGCACGATGCCCAGGTCGTCCAGGTTGTCCGCGGAATTCAGGTCCACGCTCCACGCCTCGGTGTCCGGCGGCGGGACGAGGGCGGGCATTGTGTCGTCCTCCGTGAGACGGGGGGCGAACAGCCGGTCGCCCCGCACGGCGACGACGGGTTCATCGCCGACGAGGGCGGCGGGCGGCAACTGCGGCGGGCCGGCGTCGGGATCGAGATCGATGACCAGGAAACGGCCCGGGTGCTCGCTCTGCGCCGACCGAACGAACCCGGCGGCGGCCGCCGCGGCCGGGTCGGGCGCGCGGCGCCGGCCGACCGGGAACGCGCCCACCGTCACCAACGCGAGCGTCACGGCGGCGAACCTGTCGTCGGACAGCCATGCCTGGACCGCGGCCCTGGCCCGCTCGGTCAGCTCGTACGCGGCGGCCGTCGTGTCGTACGCGGCGGCCGTCGTATCGCCGGGCCGCGGCACAAGACTCAGCAGGGCGACGCCGGGTGCGCGCTCGGTGCCCATCGTGGCGGCCAGCGCCTCCACACCGGCATGGCGGTCGGCGTCCAGGCCCTCGAAGAGACACCGGCCGGACTCCGGGTGGTCGGACAGCACGGCCGCCCTCGGCGGGGGTGACGTGGCCGCGGGCGTCTCCGTCCAGTCGACGCGCAGCAGCTTCGCGGTCCGCCCGCGGTGCGTGGAGACCGGCCTGCCCCCGGAGACCATCCTGGTGACGACCTCGCCGATGGTCAGGACCGGGACATCTCGGGAGTCGGCGGCCAGGACCGACACGCTGTCGTCGCCACGCGGCTCCATCCGTACCCGCAGGGTACGGGCGCCCGACGCGGACACGGAGATGTCCGACCAGGTGAACGGCAGAAACGTCCGGCCCTCCGCCAGGCTTCCGTGTGCCATCACCTGTAGCGCCGAGTCCAGCAGGACCGGGTGGAGCACGAAGTCCTCGGCGGAGGCCGCTTCCGGCAGGGCGATCTCGGCGTAGCGCACGTCCCCGTCGCGCCACATCCGCCGCACGCCCTGGAACACCGGCCCGTATACGAGCCCGTCCTGCGCGAGGGCGGCGTAGAAGTCGCCGAGGTCGACCTCGGCGGCGCCCGCGGGCGGCCACACCTCCCACCGTGGCCCTCCGGCGGCGGGCTCGCGGGCCACGGTCGCGGTCGCGTGCAGCACCCAGCCCGTCGAGGCGCCCGCCGCGCGCGAGTGCACCGTCACCTCACGGCGCCCCTCGCGGTCACCCCCCACCGCCACCTGGACGTCGACGCGCTCATGGCCGTCGAACACCAGCGGTGTGTGCAGGGTCAGTTCCTCGACGCGCCCGCAGCCGGTCTCGTCCGCCGCCCTGAGCACCATCTCCACGAAGCCCGCGCCGGGGAACATCACCGAGCCGAGCACGGCGTGGTCGACCAGCCAGGGGTGGGAGTCGATGGACAACGAGCCGGTCAGCATGGCGCCGCCGGTCTCGGCGACCTCCAGGACCGCTCCGAGCAGGCCGTGCCCGGCACCGGTCAGGCCGACCGCGGACACATCGCCGCCATGTCCGGCGTCGGTGAGCCAGTAGCGCTCACGCTGGAAGGCATAGGTGGGCAGGTCGACGAAGACGGGGGCGCGGCCTGCCCACAACGGGCTGAAGTCGACCGCCGCGCCGCCCGCGAACACCGCGGACACCGAGCGCAGAAACTGGTCCATGCCGCCGGAGCCACGGCGCAGCGTGCCCACCGTCGTCGCGGGAACGTCCATCGCGGCGAGGGTGTCCTGCACCCCGGGCAGCACCACGGGATGGCTGCTGACCTCCACGAAGACGTCGAAGCCCTCGTCGGCGAGGCCGCGTACGGCGGAGTCGAGGCGCACCGGGCGGCGCAGATTGCGCAGCCAGTACTCGGCGTCCAGCGCGGTCCCGGACTCGAATCGCCCGGTCACGGTGGAGAAGAACGGCACCGTGGCCTGTCCGGGGGTCACGGTCTTCAGCGCGCGCAGCAGATCGTCGGCGAGGGGGTCGACCTGTGCGGTGTGGGAGGCGTAGTCCACCTCGATCCGCCGGGCCCGCACTCCTTCTCGTTCGCAGTGGGACATCAGGTCCTCGAGATCCTCGGGCGTCCCGGAGACGACCACCGACTGCGGGCCGTTGACCGCCGCGATCTCCAGCTCTGTGGACCGGGAGGCGACCAGGGCGGTCGCTTCCGCCAGGCCGAGCGGGACCGACACCATCCCCCCATGACCCGCGAGTTTCTCCGCGATCAGCTTCGACCGCACGCACACCACCCGCGCCGCGTCCTCCAACGACAACGCACCCGACACGCAGGCCGCGGCGATCTCCCCCTGCGAATGCCCCACCACCGCTGACGGCTCCACCCCGAACGACCGCCACAGCTTCGCCAACGACACCATCACCGCGAACAACACCGGCTGCACCACCTCAACCCGCCCCAACGCCTCCTCATCCCCCATGACCTCGGCCAGGGACCACTCCACCAACCCCTTGAAGGCGCCCGCACACTCCTCCATCGCCCCGGCGAACACCGGCGAGGACTCCAGCAACTCCACCGCCATCCCCACCCACTGCGACCCCTGCCCCGGAAACACGAAGACGACGTCGTGTGCGGACACGCGCGCGGTATCCGCGACGACGGCGCCGCTGGGCTGCCCGTCGGCCAGGGCGCGCAAGGCGGTGCGTGCCTCGGCGCCGGTGGCCGCGACCACGACCGCGCGTGAGCGCAGAGCCGCCCTGGTGGTGCACAGCGCACGGGCGAGGTCGGTCAGATCGTGGCGGTCGACGGTGTCGAGCAACCCTTCCGCCTGGGCCCGCAGCGCGGCCGGGGTGCTCCCCGAGAGCACCAGCGGCATCACCCTGTCCGTGGCCTGGGGTGGCACAGCGGGTTCTTGCTCGAACTCCTCCAGGATCAGGTGAGCGTTGGTGCCGGACGCGCCGAAGGAGGAGACTGCGGCGCGGCGTGGGCGGTCCACCCCGGGCCACGCACGGGCCTCGGTCAGGACTCGGACCGAGCCCCATTCGACCTTCGACGACGGCGCGTCCACATGCAACGACCGCGGCAGCACCCCATGCCGCAACGCCATCACCATCTTGATCACACCGGCGACCCCAGCCGCCGCCTGGGTATGACCGATATTCGACTTCACCGACCCCAACCACAACGGCCCACCACCCGACCGGCTCCCGTACGTCCGCACCAACGCACCCGCCTCGATCGGATCCCCCAACACCGTCCCCGTCCCGTGCCCCTCCACCACATCCACATCCCCCACCGACAACCCACCCGAGGCCAACGCCCCACGAATCACCCGCTCCTGCGCGGGACCCGACGGCGCCGTCAACCCATTCGACGCCCCGTCCTGATTCACCGCCGAACCCCGCACCACCGCCAACACTCGACGCCCAGCGGCCACCGCATCCGACAACCGCTGCACCACCAGCAACCCCGCACCCTCGGACCAGCCGGTGCCATCCGCGCCCTCCGCGAACGACTTGCACCGGCCATCCACCGCCAGCCCCCGCTGCCGCGAGAACTCCACGAAGGCGGCGGGAGTGAACATCTGCGTCGCTCCGCCCACAAGGGCGAGGTCGCATTCGCCCTTGCGCAGCGAGTCGCCCGCCAGGTGCAACGCCACCAGCGAGGACGAGCAGGTGGTGTCGAGTGTCATGGCGGGCCCTTCCAGGCCCAGGCTGTAGGCGATCCGTCCGGAGGCGACGCCACCGGAGTTGCCGGTGCCGAGATAGCCCTCCAGCTCCTCGGGCGGGCTGGTCAGGCGGTCGGCGTAGTTGTGGTACATGACGCCGGTGAACACCCCGGTTTGGCTGCCACGCAGCGAGTCGGGGGCGATGCCCGACCGTTCCAGGGCCTCCCAGGCCAGTTCCAGCAGCACCCGGTGTTGCGGGTCGGTGGCCAGCGCCTCCCTGGGCGACATGCCGAAGTGCTCGGCGTCGAACCGGTCGCCGTCGGTGAGGAAGCCGCCGCGGGCGACATAGGACTTGCCGCGGCTGGCGGGGTCGTCGTCCAAGAGCCCGTCCAGGGCCCAGCCCCGGTCGGTCGGCAGCGAGGTGATGGCGTCGCGTTCGTCGATGACGAGTTGCCACAGTTGCTCGGGTGAGCTGATCCCGCCGGGGTAGCGGCACGACATGCCCACGATCGCGAGGGGTTCACGGGCGGCCGACTCGCGCTCCTCCAGACGCTGCCGGGCCTCGTGCAGCTCGGCCGTGACCCAGCGCAGATGGTTGAGCAGTTCTTCCTCGTTCGGCATGACACGGGACCTGTCTGTGAGAGTGGCAGGAAGGGCTCTACTTCATGCCGAGTTCGTTGTGGATGAAGTCGAGGAGTTCGCCGGCGCTCGCCGTCCGCAGCTCCGCGGCGGGCTGCCGGACCGGCGCGCTGTGCGCCTGAAGCCGGGCCAGCCGGTCGGCCAGGACGGTGCGCAGCGCCGCGTCGGTCGACGGCGCGGCGAGTGCCGTCTCGAGCTGGTCGAGCGCGGCCAGCAGTGCCTGCTCGGTGCCGGTCTCCGGGGCCAGTTCCTCGGCCATCTTCCCGGCGAGGGCGTCGGGGGTGGGGAAGTCGAAGGTCGTGGCCGGTGGCAGCCGCAGACCGGTGACGGTGTTGAGCCGGTTGCGCAGATCCACGGCGGTGAGCGAGTCGAATCCGGCGTTCAGGAACGGCCGTTGGGGGTCGATCTCGTCGCGCCGGGCGAATCCGAGGACAGCCGCGGCCTGCTCGCGCACCAGCCTCAGCAGTTCCCGTTTGCGCTCGGCCGGGCTCAAGGCGCCCATCCGGGCGGCGAAGTCCGGCTCGGCGACCGCGACCGCGGCGGTCGGTCGCACGGGGCCACGGACGACCGGTGCCCTGCGTGCGGGCACCGTCACCGGGTCGGTACCGGCCAGCGCACGGTCGAACAGCGCAAGGCCCTCGGCCGTGGACAGGGCGCCGACGGCGGCCTGGGGGCGGGTGCCCTTGACCGGGGCGGTCAGCGTTGTCGCCTCTTCCCACAGACCCCAGGCGAGGGAGTGCCCGGCGAGGCCGGCCGCGCGCCGCTGGGTGGCGAGCGCGTCGAGGAAGGAGTTGGCCGCCGCGTAGTTCGCCTGTCCTGGAGAGCCGAGAGTCCCGGCCGCCGAGGAGAACAACACGAACAGCGCGAGGTCCATGCCCTCGGTCAGCCGGTGCAGGTTCAACGCACCGTCGATCTTCGGTGCGGCGACGGTGCGCAGCCGGTCCGGGGTCATCGAGGTGATGATTCCGTCGTCGAGCACGGCCGCGGCGTGTACGACACCGGCGAGCGGGAACTCGTCGATGCCGTCGAGCAGCGCCCGGACCTGGTCGCGGTCGGCGATGTCGCAGGCCACCACGTCGGCCGTCGCCCCCAGTGCGCCGAGTTCGGCGACCAGCTCGGCCACTCCGTCGGCCCGCGGTCCGGAGCGGCTGACGAGGACCAGGTGGCGGACGCCGTGCTTCCCGGCCAGATGCCGCGCCGCAAGGGCGCCCAGTCCACTGGTGCCACCGGTGACGAGGACTGTCGCATCGGCCGGGATCCGCGGGATGTCACCGTCGCTCCGGGCGGGCACGAGCCGGGGGGCCAGGACCGCGCCGTGGCGCAGGGCGAGCTGCGGCTCACCGGTCGCCAGGGCGGCGGGCAACGCGTCGGCGGACTCGTCGTCGATGTCGACGACGACGAGCCGCCCGGGGTGCTCGGTCTGCGCCGAGCGCACCAGGCCCCATACCGGTGTCTGCTGGAGAGCGGACAGAGTGTCGTCGGGGCCGGTCGACACGGCGCCACGTGTCACCACGACGAGACGGGAGTCCGGACGGCCCTCGTTCAGCAGCCACCCCTGGACGGCCTCCAATGCCCGGCCCGCCACCTCCAGCGGTGCGTCCATGGCCTCGCATTCGTACATCACGACGGGGCCGGGGTCCTTGGCCGACGGGCTGTCCACGGGTGTCCAGTCGAGGCGGGACAACAGGCCGTCCAGCGCGGGACCGGACTCGTCGGTACGGAGCGGACGGGAGCGCAGGCGGTCCACGGTGACCACCGGTGCGTTCGCCGGGTCCGTGGCCAGCAGCGAGATGTCACCGGACGGCGACGCGGCGACACGCACCCGCAGTGACCGGGCCCCCGAGGCGTGTACCCGAACCCCCGACCAGGCGAAGGGCAGGGAGGTGCGGCCCGACTCCGAGGCTCCGAAGGCCATCACCTGGAGGGCGGCGTCGAGCAGCGCGGGGTGCAGCACGAACGCGGCCGCCGGCACCTCGTCCGGCAGCGCCACCTCGGCGTAGAAGGCGTCCGCGGACCGCCACATGGCCCGTACGCCCCGGAAGGCGGGCCCGTACCCCAGGCCGTCGCCCGCCAGCGTCTCGTAGAACCGCCCGATGTCCACCGCTTCCACCGGTTCCGGCGGCCAGCTCCGCCAGACCTGGGCCTCCTCCGCGCGATCGGTGGTGAGCGCGCTCGCGTGGTACGTCCAGTCCGAACCCGCCGTACGGGAGTGGATCTGGACATGGCCGTCGGTGGTGACCGACACCTGCACATCGACCCGCTCGCCCGCCGGGATGACCAGCGGTGCGTGGATGGTGAGTTCCTCGACGGCCGGGCGGCGGACCTCGTCGCCCGCCCGGACGGCCAGTTCGACGAAGGCGGCACCGGGCAGGATCACCGAGCCGCGCACCGTGTGGTCGGCCAGCCATGGCTGCGTGAGGAGCGAGAGCGCCCCGGACAGCACGATCTCGCCGGAGCCTGCCATGTCCGACCTCGCACCCAGCAGTCCGTGGTCCATCGCGGCCAGGCCGACCGTGGACACATCACCGCGGGCGGAACTTCCATCCAGCCAGAACCGCTCGTTGGCGAACGGGTACGTGGGCAGTTCCACCTGGCGGACGCCGATGGGGAAGACGGGCCTCCAATCCACCTCGACTCCGGAAACGTGGACTCCGGCCAAGGCCCGCAGGAACCGCGTCTGTCCACCGGACTGCCTGCGCAACGTGCCCACGACGGCGATCTCGGTGTCCATGGCGGTGGCGGTCTGCTCGACGGCCGTGGTCAGCACCGGGTGCGGACTCAGCTCGACGAACGCCCGGAAGCCGTCGGCCAGCAGCGCCGACACGGCCCCCGCGAAGTCCACCGGCTCCCGCAGATTGGCGAACCAGTACTCCGCGCCCATGGTCGATCCGTCGACCGGGCCACCGGTCACCGAGCTGTAGACCGCGACGGTGCCCGTGGCCGGGGCGATCGGCGCCAGTGCCTTGAGCACGTCCTCGCACAGGTTCTGGACCATCGGGGAGTGGGAGGCGTAGTCCACCGCGATCCGCCGGGCTCGCGGCTCCCGCTCGACCAGAGCGGTCACCGCCTCCGGCGCACCCGACACCACCACCGACTCGGGGCCGTTCACCGCCGCCACCACCAGCTCATCACCGAACGATGCGACCAGCCCCGCCACCTCGGCCAACGGCAGCGCCACCGACACCATCCCGCCACGCCCGGCGAGTTTCTCCGCGATCAGCCTCGACCGCACGCACACCACCCGCGCCGCATCCTCCAACGACAACACACCCGCCACACACGCCGCCGCGATCTCCCCCTGCGAATGCCCCACCACCGCCGACGGCTCCACCCCGAACGACCGCCACAGCTTCGCCAACGACACCATCACCGCGAACAACACCGGCTGCACCACCTCAACCCGCCCCAACGCCACCTCATCCCCCAACACCTCCACCAACGACCAATCCACCAACCCCTTGAAGGCGCCCGCACACTCCTCCATCGCCGCGGCGAACACCGGCGAGGACTCCAGCAACTCCACCGCCATCCCCACCCACTGCGACCCCTGCCCCGGGAAGACAAAAACGGGTCCGCCTTCGGAGACGACCTTCCCGGTGACCACGTCGTTGTGCGGCTCATTGGCGGCGCAGGCGTCGAGCAGTCCGGCCAGCTCAGGGCGGCGTGCGGCGAGCACCACCGCGCGGTGTGCGAAGGCGGTACGTGTGGTGGCGAGCGAGTGGGCGACATCCGCGAGGGCGACGCCGGAATGGCGTTCGAGGTGTCCGCGCAGCCGCCGTGCCTGCTCCCGGACTCCGGCGTCGTCGCGAGCGGAAAGGGGATACGGCAGCACACCGGCCTCGACCGGGACCTCCCGACCCGGCTCCTCCGCCGCCTCCAGGACGAGGTGCGCGTTCGTCCCCGACACTCCGAAGGAGGAGACTGCGGCGCGGCGTGGGCGGTCCACCCCGGGCCACGCACGGGCCTCGGTCAGCACCCGCACCGAACCCCATTCGACCTTCGACGACGGCGCGTCCACATGCAACGACCGCGGCAGCACCCCATGCCGCAACGCCATCACCATCTTGATCACACCGGCGACCCCAGCCGCCGCCTGGGTATGACCGATATTCGACTTCACCGACCCCAACCACAACGGCCCACCACCCGACCGGCTCCCGTACGTCCGCACCAACGCACCCGCCTCGATCGGATCCCCCAACACCGTCCCCGTCCCGTGCCCCTCCACCACATCCACATCCCCCACCGACAACCCACCCGACGCCAACGCCCCACGAATCACCCGCTCCTGCGCGGGACCCGACGGCGCCGTCAACCCATTCGACGCCCCGTCCTGATTCACCGCCGAACCCCGCACCACCGCCAACACCCGACGCCCAGCGGCCACCGCATCCGACAACCGCTGCACCACCACCAACCCCGCACCCTCGGCGAAGCCAGTGCCATCCGCGCCCTCCGCGAACGACTTGCACCGGCCATCCACCGCCAGCCCCCGCTGCCGCGAGAACTCCATGAACAGCGCGGGAAGCGCCTGTACCGCGACGCCACCGGCCAGGGCGAGATCGCACTCCCCGCGCCGCAGCGATTCGCAGGCCAGGTGCAACGCCACCAGCGAGGACGAGCAGGCGGTGTCGATGGTGAGCGCCGGACCCCCGAGGCCGAGCGTGTAGGCGATACGCCCCGATATCACGCTGGACACGTTGCCGATCATGACCTCCGACGTGTCGTCGGCCAGCGTGTCGTACCCCTGGTAGGAGGCGCCGACGAACACCCCCGTCGACCCGCCGTGCAGCGTCTCGGGGAGTATTCCGGCGTTTTCCAGCGACTCCCAGGCCACCTCCAGCGCGAGGCGCTGCTGCGGGTCCATTCCCCGTGCCTCTCGCGGCGACACCCCGAAGAAGGCCGGGTCGAAATCGCCCGCGTCGTCGAGGAAGCCCCCGCGCTCGGTCAGGCTGTCGCCGGGGGCGAGCCGCCATCCGCGGTCGCCGGGGAAGTCCGAGGTGGCGTCCACCCCGCCGGCCACCAGGTCCCACAGGTCATCGGGGGTGCGCACCCCGCCGGGATACCGGCAGGCCATGCCCACGATGGCGACCGGTTCCGGTATCGCGGACTCCAGCTCGCGCACCCGGGTGCGCAGGGTGTGCAGCTCAGAGGTCGCCAGCCGCAGATAGTCGCGAAGCTTGTCGTGGTCAGCCATCCGCCCGAGTCCTTGGTCGCGTGTGCTGTGTGGGTTGCCGTGGTCGCGGGGTCACCAGGTGACCGGTAGCGCGCTGACGCCGTTCACGAGCCGTTCGGTCCGCCACGGCACCTCGTCGGCGGGGACGGCCAGGCGCAAGCCGGGGAACCGGCGCACCAGGGCGGTGAGGACCATCTGGAGTTCCGCCCTGGCCAGTTGGTGGCCCAGGCAGTGGTGTGCGCCGTGGCCGAAGGCGATATGGGCCCGGGCGTCGCGGTCGAAGTCGATCTCGTCGGGGCGCTCGAACACGCTCGCGTCCCGGTTGCCCGCGGCCATGTGGACGACCACCACGTCACCCGCCCGGACAAGGGTGCCGCCGAGTTCGACGTCCTCGATGGCCATCCGAGGGAAGTTGCCCGCCGCGGCGAGCGGGGTGTACCGCAGCAGTTCCTCGACGGCCTGGGGCACCAGGCTCGGGTCGTCGACCAGCCGCTGCCACCGTTCGGGCCGGCTCAGCAGCAGATAGAGGAAGTTGCCGACCTGGTTGGCGGTGGTCTCGTGCCCGGCGAGCAGCAGGGTCATGCCGAACACGACGAGTTCCTGCTCGCTGAGCCGCTCGTCCTGGTCCCTGGCCAGGACCAGCCCGCTCAGCAGGTCGTCGGCGGGCTCGGCGCGGCGCTGGGCGATCAGCTCGGCGAGGTAGGCGATGAGGCCGTCCCTGGCCTTGACGATCAGTTCGAGGTCTTCGGAGGCCACCGACATGATGTCGTCGGTCCACTGGGCGAACCTCACGTGGTCGGCGATCGGCACACCGAGCAGATGGCAGATCACCCGCACCGGCAGTGGCCAGGTCAGCGACCGGGCCAGATCCGCCGTGGTGCCGTCCGCCTCGATGCGGTCGAGCAGATCGTTGATGATGTCGTCGATCGCCGGGCGCAGCCGCTCGACCTGGCGCATGGTGAACGCCTGCGCCACCAGCCTGCGCAGCCGCGTGTGGTCGGGTGGGTCCATGGAGAGGATGGACATGTCGGTCTCGATGGCGGGCGTACTGCGTGCGACGTCCTTCCCCAGGGTGGCCGTGCGGCTGAACCGGGGGTCGGAGAGCACGACCTTGATGTCGTCGTAACGGGTGACCAGCCAGCCCGGGTCGCCGTAGGGCATCTGCACCCTGGTCAGCGTCCCGGCGCGGCGGGCCTCTTCGTACGCGGGGTCCTCGTCGAGTCCGTGCTGCGGGCCGAACGGGTAGGCGCGGATCTGGTTGTCGACAGCGGTCATCGCGGGAGTCTCCTTGGGATGGCGCGTGAGCGAGGTGAGGGCGGGGGTGGGGGTGGGGCAGTGCCTCCATACCGCTCAACAGCGTGCCCACGTCGTCCGGCCCCGCCTCGTCGAGCAGGGATTCCAGGCGGACCAGCAGTTTCCCGGCGTCGAGGCCGTCCCCGCCGAGCCGTCCGGCCAGGTGCTCGCCGAGTTCGGTCACGGTGGGAAAGTCGAACACCGCGGTGACGGCCAGGCTCAGGCCGGTGAGCCCGGTGAGCCGGTTGCGCAGCCGTACCGATGTGAGCGAGTCGAAGCCGAGTTCGGCGAAGGGGCGGCGGGGGTCGATGACCGCCGCGTCGTCGTGGCCGAGCACATCCGCGACCTCGGCGCGGACGACGTCCCGCAGCTTCGCGGTGCGCTGTGCCGCGTCGAGCCCGGTGAGCAGGGTGCGCAGGTCCGCGGCGTCGGGGCGGGAGGTGGCCGCCGGGCGGCGGGCCTCGGGCAGCTCGTGCAGCAATGTGCCCAGGCCGTCGCGGGTGTGGGACGGCACACGGTCCCAGTCGGCGTCGAACACGGCGACGGTGGCATCGTCGCGGTTGAGGGCGTGTTCCAGTGCGGCCAGCGCGGCCTTGGCGGGCATGGCGGTCAGGCCCATGCGGCGCAGCCGTTCGTCGCCGACCACATGCGTGGCAAGGCCCTCGCCCGCCCATGCGCCCCAGGCCACGGCCAGGGCGTGTTCGCCGGCCGCGCGACGGGATACGGCCAGGGCGTCGAGCATGGCGTTCGCCGCCGCGTACGCACCGAGACCGGGCACCCCGAACACCCCGGATATCGAGGAGAAGAGCACGAAGGCGGACAGTCCGCGACCGCGGGTCAGCTCGTCCAGCACCTGCGCCCCGCGCACCTTGGCCCCCGCGACCGCGGCGAAGCTGTCGGGAGTGAGCCTGTCCAGCACACCGTCGTCGAGGCTCGCGGCCAGGTGGAAGACGCTGGTGACCGGATGCTCGGCGAGCACGGCGGCCATCTGCTCCCGGTCGGCGACGTCCGCCGCGACGAACGTGACACGGGCACCGGCCTGTTCGCACTTCTCGCGCAGCGTCTCGGCACCGGGGGCGTCGGGTCCGCGGCGGCTGAGCAGGATGAGGTGGTCGGCGCCACGGCCCGCGGTCCAGCAGGCGATTTCCGCGCCGAGCCCGCCGGTGCCACCGGTGATCAGGACGGTTCCCTCGGGTGTCCAGGCTCGGGCAGGCGCCTCGGGAGCCGCACGGACGAGCCTGCGTCCGTACAGCCCGGTGGACCGGATCGCGACCTGGTTCTCGGCCTTCTCCTCGGCGAGCAGGGACCGCAGCCTGGCGACTGCCGACTCGTCCAGGTCCTGTGGGAGATCGACCAGGCCGCCCCAGTGCGCCGGGTATTCCCAGGAAGCGACCCGGCCCAGCCCCCATACGCCCGCCTGGTCGATCCGCGGCCGCGGATCGGCGGAGTCGACGGCCACCGCGGCGCGGGTGGCGATCCAGATCGGCGTGTCCAGCCCGGCGTCGTCAAGGGCCTGGAGCATGGCCGCGGCTTCCATGGGCGTCTCGGGTGTGAGGATGACTCCGGCGGCGGGCGCCTGAGCGCTCAGCCGCTCGGCAAGCTCCGCGCGCGGCGCCTCTGCGGGCACCTGGACGGCCTGTTCGCCCAGTGCCCGTACGACCGATTCGGTCGATGTGGTGCCGGTGGCGCCGAGCACGAGCCAGCGTCCCGGTTCGGCGACGGCCGCGGGCTCGGGCAAACGGGACCAGTCGATCCGGTGGCGCCAGCGGTCCGTGACGGAGGTGCGGTCACGGGGCGAGGTGACCCAGAAGTCAGTCGACGGACACGCCGTGTGCGTACGCCTCCCCCAGCGCCCGGTACACACGGTCGAGTGTTCCCTCGCCACGGCGCAGGGTGCCCAGCGCGACGGTCTCCGCCGTCTCCTCGACCGACGTGGTCAGCACCGGATGCGGACTCATCTCCAGGAAGACCCGGAACCCGCCCTCCACCAGCCCCGACACCGCACCATGAAAGTCCACCCGCTCGCGAAGGTTGCGGAACCAGTACTCCGCGCCCAACTCGGCACCATCGACCCGGCCACCCGTCACCGACGAATAGAACGGCACCGAACCCGGCCCGGCATCAACCCCCGTCAGCTCCTCCAGCACATCCCCGCGAATCGACTCCACGGCCGGGGAGTGGGAGGCGTAGTCCACCGCGATCCGCCGGGCCCGCGGCTCCCGTTCCAGCAAAGCCGCCACCGCCTCCGGCGTACCCGACACCACCACGGACTCGGGGCCGTTCACCGCCGCGACCACCAGCTCATCACCGAACGGCGCGACCAGCCCCGCCACCTCGGCCATCGGCAATGGGACCGACACCATTCCGCCACGCCCGGCGAGTTTCTCCGCGATCAGCCTCGATCGCAAGCACACCACTCGCGCCGCATCCTCCAACGACAACGCACCCGACACGCAGGCCGCGGCGATCTCCCCCTGCGAATGCCCCACCACCGCCGACGGCTCCACCCCGAACGACCGCCACAGCTTCGCCAACGACACCATCACCGCGAACAACACCGGCTGCACCACCTCAACCCGCCCCAACGCCTCCTCATCCCCCAGCACCTCGGCCAAGGACCACTCCACCAACCCCTGGAAAGCACCCGCACACTCCGCCATCGCCCCGGCGAACACCGGCGAAGACTCCAGCAACTCCACCGCCATCCCCACCCACTGCGAACCCTGCCCCGGAAACACGAACACCGGACGGGAGTCGAAGGTGCGCATGGCCCGGGCCTGGGTGGCGAACCGGTCGAGTTCATCCGGGCCGAAGGCCACGGCACGGCAGGCGAGATCGGTGCGGGTGGTCGTGAGTGACAGGCCCACATCGACCGGACGCAGGTCGGGACGGTCGCGGAGGTGCTCGGACAGGCGGGCCGCCTGTGCCCGCAGGGCCTCAGGGGTACGTCCGGACAGTGGCCAGGGCACACCGGTCGGCCCGGGGTCTACGGCAGCCGCCTCGTCAGGGAGGTCGGGGCCCTGTTCGAGGATGACGTGCGCGTTGGTGCCGGACACGCCGAAGGACGACACTCCGGCACGTCGCGGCCTGTCGGATTCCGGCCACGGCAGTGTCTCGGTCAGCACCCGGACCCCTGTCGGCCAGTCCACGGTGGACGCCGGTTCGGTCACATGCAGGGTGCGCGGCATGACCCGGTGTGCCAGGGCGGACACCGTCTTGATCACGCCGCCGATGCCCGCCGCCGCGGCGGCATGGCCGATGTTCGACTTCATCGAGCCCAGCCACAGCGGCTGTTCACGGTCCTGTCCGTAGGCGGCGATCAGGGCGTTGGCCTCGATGGGGTCGCCGAGCACCGTGCCGGTGCCGTGTGCCTCGACCATGTCGATGTCCTGCGGGCGCAGGCGTGCGTTCGCCAGTGCCTGCCGGATCACCCGCTGCTGTGCCACCCCGTTGGGAGCGGACAGGCCGTTGGACGCGCCGTCCTGGTTGACCGCCGAGCCACGCAGCACGGCGAGCACCCGGTGTCCGTTGCGGGTGGCCGCGGACAGCCGTTCCAGCACCACGAAACCGGCGCCCTCGGCCCAGCCGGTGCCGTCCGCGTCCGCCGAGAACGCTTTGCACCGGCCGTCCGCGGCCAGCCCGCCCTGATGGGTGAACTCCTCGTAGGCGAACGGCGTGGCCATCACGGCGACACCACCCGCCAGGGCGAGGGCGCTCTCCCCGCTGCGCACGGATTGGGCGGCCGTGTGCAGCGCGACCAGCGAGGACGAACACGCGGTGTCCACCGTGACCGCGGGCCCCTTGAGGTCCAGGGTGTACGCGATGCGGCCGGACAGCACGGCGGACATCTTGCCGGTGAGGACCAGGCCGCCGAGCCCTGCCTCCGCCCCGTCGGCCGCGCCCAGGTAGTCCTGCTGGGACGCGCCCACGAACACACCCGTCGCGCTGCCGCGCAACGTACTCGGGTCGATCCCGGTCCTCTCGACCGCCTCCCACGCCGTCTCCAGCAGCACTCGCTGCTGGGGGTCCATGGCAAGCGCCTCACGCGGGCTGATGCCGAAGAACTCGGCGTCGAACCCGCCCGCGTCGTGCAGGAATCCGCCCTGTGTGGTCGTGCTGGTCAGCATGAGCTGGTCGAGATCCCAGCCGCGGTCGGTCGGGAACCCGGATACGGCGTCCCGCTCGTCGAGGACGAGACGCCACAGCCCCTCGGGGTCGGCGACGCCACCGGGGTACCGGCACGCCATGCCGACGATGACCACCGGGTCGCCGTCGTCCGCGGCGACGGTGCGCCGGATCGGGGTGTCGGCGGCCCCGGTCAGGAACGCGGCGACCGCGGCCGGTGTGGGGTAGTCGAAGGCGAGGCTGATCGGCAGGTCGAGGCCGGTCGCGTCGCTGAGGGCCGTACGCAGTTGGGTCGCGGTCAGCGAGTCGAGTCCGAGGTCGGAGAAGGCGCGGTCGGCCGGTACGTCGGCGGCCCGTCGATGGCCGAGCACGGCCGCCACGTGTCCGCGGACCAGGTCCAGCATGTCCTGGGGGCCTTCGGCCACCGGGAGCACATCGAGGGTATCGGCGGGATCGGTGGGCCAGAAGCGACTGCGCTGGAAGGCGTATGTGGGCAGATCCACGCGGGTGGCGTCGGGGAAGACGGCGCTCCAGTCGACCGCTGCGCCGTGCACATGGGCGCTGCCCAGCGCGCGGACGAACTGGCCGAGACCACCTTCGCCGCGCCGCAGGGTGCCCAGGGCGGCGACCGTCGCTCCGGCGGCGTCCGCGGTCTGCTCAACGCTCATGGTGAGTACGGGGTGCGGGCTCATCTCCAGGAACACCTGGTGGCCCGCCGCCAGCAGGGCCGATACGGCCCCGGCGAAGTCGACCGGCTCGCGCAGATTGGTGTACCAGTAGTCGGCCGAGAGGCCGGTGGTTTCGATCTGCCCGCCCCGCAGGGCGGAGAAGAACGGCACCTCGGCGGCGACCGGCCGTACCGAGGGCAGACCTGCCAGGACCGCGTCCCGTATCTCCGCCACCATCGGCGAGTGCGAGGCGTAGTCCACCGCGATCCGGCGAGCCCGCGGCTCCCGCTCGACCAATGCGGTCACCGCCTCGGACGTACCGGAGACGACCACCGACTCAGGGCCGTTCACGGCCGCCACCACCAGCTCATCACCGAAGGGTGAGACCAACTCCTCCACCTCGGCCCGGGAGAGCGGGACCGACACCATCCCGCCACGTCCGGCAAGCCCTTCCGCGATCAGCTTCGACCGCACGCACACCACCCGCGCCGCGTCCTCCAACGACAACACACCGGCCACACACGCCGCCGCGATCTCCCCCTGCGAATGCCCCACCACCGCCGCAGGCTCCACCCCGAACGACCGCCACAGCTTCGCCAACGACACCATCACCGCGAACAACACCGGCTGCACCACCTCAACCCGCCCCAACGCCACCTCATCCCCCAACACCTCCAACAGGGACCACTCCACCAACCCCTCAAACGCCCCCGCACACTCCTCCATCGCCCCGGCGAACACCGGCGAGGACTCCAGCAACTCCACCGCCATCCCCACCCACTGCGACCCCTGCCCCGGAAACACGAACACCGGACGGGCGGAGGGCAGTGCCGTTGCCTGCACCAGGTCAGCGGAGGGTTCGCCCTCGGCCAGGGCGCGCAGGCCCTCCGGGCTGGTGACCAGGGCCCGCCGCGCGAAGTGTGTACGGGTGAGGGCCAGTGCCCGGCCGATGTCCCGCGCGGGCAGCGGGCGACCCCTCAGATGCGCGTCGAGCAGCCTCGCCTGCTCGCGCAGCGCGGACGGATCCTGGCCGGAGAGCACCCATGGGCTCGGCCCCTCTCCCGGGGCTTCGGCCCGCGGCTGCGGCGGGGCCTGCTCGACGATCACATGCGCGTTGGTGCCCGAGATACCGAACGACGACACGCCGGCGCGCCGTGGCCGGTCCGTCTCCGGCCACGGCCGGGCGTCCGTGACGAGTTCGACGGCGCCGTCCGCCCAGTCCACGCGGGAGCTGGCCCGGCTCACATGCAGCGTCGCCGGCACGATCCCGCTGCGTAGCGCCGCCACCATCTTGATGACGCCGCCGACCCCGGCCGCCGCCTGGGTGTGGCCGATGTTCGACTTCAACGAGCCCAGCAGCAGGGGGCGTTGGCGGTCCTGGCCGTAGGTGGCCAGCAGCGCGCTGGCCTCGATCGGGTCGCCGAGCCGCGTCCCGGTTCCGTGCGCCTCGATCACATCCACGTCGGACGGTCGCAGCCCGGCGTTGTCCAGTGCGCTGCTGAGCACGCGGCGCTGGGCGGAGCCACTGGGCGCGGTGAGGCCGTTGGACGCGCCGTCGGAGTTGACCGCCGAGCCGCGCAGCAGTGCCAGCACCTGGTGTCCGTTGCGTTCGGCGTCCGACAGCCGCTCCAGCACGAGCAGCCCCGCGCCCTCGGAGAAGCTGGTGCCGTCGGCGTCGTCGGAGAAGGACTTGCAGCGGCCGTCGGGGGCCAGACCTTCCTGCTGGGTGAAGTCGATGAAGGCGGACGGCGTGGACATCACGGTCACCCCGCCCGCCAGGGCCAGGGAGCAGTCTCCCGATCGCAGCGCCAGCGTGGCCTGGTGCAGGGCGACCAGCGACGAGGAGCAGGCCGTGTCGATGGTGACCGCCGGGCCTTCCAGACCCAGGGTGTAGGCGATCCGGCCGGACATCACGCTGGACGCGTTGCCCGTCGAGGAGAATCCGGGAGGCAGATCGGGGACCTTGTCGAGTACCGACTGGTAGTCCTGGTGCAGCGCGCCGACGAACACACCGGTCCGGCTGGTGCGCAGGGTGCCGGGCACGATCCCGGCACGCTCCAGCGCCTCCCAGGCCAGCTCCAGCAGCAGCCTCTGCTGCGGATCGGTGGCCAGCGCCTCCCTCGGGGACATTCCGAAGAAGGCCGCGTCGAACTCGGCCGCGTCGGTCAGGAACCCGCCGGAGCGGGTGCTCGACGGCGCCTCGCCCCAGTCCCGGTCGACGGGGAACTCGGTGATCGCGTCGCCGCCGGTTTCGACGAGTTCCCACAGCTCCTCGGGGCTGCGCACATCGCCGGGGTACCGGCAGGCCATGCCGACGATCGCGATGGGTTCGCTGCGGGTGGCCAGCAGCTTGTCCAGTTGGCGGCGGGTGCGCCGGAGGTCCTCGGTGGTCTCCTTGAGGAAGTGCCGCAGCTTGGCCTCTGTGCTGGTCATGAGATACCGAACTCCTTACCGAGCAGCTCGAACATTTCCTCGTCGGTGGCCTCGCCGAGATCGGTTTCCCGGGCCTCGGTGTCGTCGGTCACGAGCAGTGCCGAGAGCCTGCGCATCACCTGCTCCCGGATGGCCGCGTCGCCGTCGAACCGGGCGAAGGCGTCCTCCAGCCGGGCCAGTTCGGCGAGCACCGGGTTCTCCTGGGGCTGGTCGCCACCCAAGCGGGCGGACAGGTGCTCGGCCAGTGCGGTGGGCGAGGAGTGGTCGAAGACGATGGTGGAGGCCAGTCGCAGGCCGAGCAGGGTGCCGATCCGGTTGCGCAGTTCCACGGCGGTCAGCGAGTCGAAGCCGAGCGATTTGAACGGGCGGTCGGCCTCCAGCGACTGGCCGTCGGAGTGCCCGAGCACCGCGGCGGCCTGCGCCCGCACCAGCCTGGTCAGCTCGGCGGCCCGGTCCGGCGGACCCATCCGGGCGAGGCGGTCGACGAGGGCGCCTTCGTCGGAGTCGGCGTGCCTGCGGCCGGTGGTGCCGGTCAGTGCCCACAGGATGTGCGGTGCCGACGCGGCGGCCCGCAATGTCGCCAGGTCCAGGCGCATCCCGGCGACCGCGGGCGCGTCCTGCGCCACCGCCGCGTCGAACATGGCCAGCGCCTCCTCGGTGGACAGCGCGGGCAGGCCGGAGCGGGCGATCCGGTCGATGTCCCGTGCGGTCAGCGCGCCGGTCATGCCGCTCGCCTCGGCCCACAGGCTCCACGCGATCGACGTGGCGGGCAGCCCCGCGGCCTTGCGGTGGGCGGCGAGCGCGTCGAGGAAGGCGTTGGCGGCGGCGTAGTTGCCCTGGCCCGCACTGCCCATCACGGCGGCGGCCGAGGAGTAGAGCACGAACGCGGCGAGGTCGAGGTCTCGGGTCAGCTCGTGCAGATGCCAGGCGGCGTCGGCCTTGGCGCCCAGGCTGGTGGCCAGCCGTTCGGGGGTCAGCGACTGGATCACGCCGTCGTCGAGCATCCCGGCCGCGTGTACGACGGCGGTCAGCGGGTGCTGGTCGGAAACGGTGGCGAGAAGGTCCGCCACCGCCGTCCGGTCGCCGACGTCGCAGGCGCGCACCAGGGCCTCGGCCCCGTAGTCGGCCAGCTCCGCGACGAGTCGCTCCGCGCCGGGCGCGTCCGGTCCGCTCCGGCTGACGAGGAGCAGATGCCGCACGCCCCGCTCGGCCACCAGATGACGGGCCAGTGACGCGGCCAGGCCGCCGGTGCCGCCGGTGATCAGGACGGTGCCCTGCGGATTCCAGCGCCGTGGCATGGTCAGCACGACCTTGCCGATGTGCTGCGCGCGGCTGATGTGCCGGAACGCCTCACGTCCGTGCCGGACGTCCCAGGTGGACACCGGGAGGTGCTCCAGCGCGCCGTCGTGGAACAGGTCGAGCAGGGCCCGCAGCCTCTCCTGTACGGCGTCGGGCTCCAGCTCCGCCAGGTCGAAGGCGCGGTAGCCGATCCCGTCCGGCACCGCGCTGCGGATGTCGGTCTTGCCCATCTCGGCGAACCGCCCGCCCCTGGGCAGCAGCCGCAGCGAGGCGTCCACGAACTCGCCGGCCAGCGAGTTCAGTACGACATCGACGCCCCGGCCACCGGTGGCCGCCAGGAACCGCCGCTCGAAGTCGAGGGTGCGCGAGGAGGCGATGTGGTCGTCGGGAAGGCCCAGCGAGCGCAGCACATGCTGCTTGGGTTCACTGGCGGTGGCGAAGACCTCAAGACCCCAGTGCCGGGCGAGCTGGATGGCCGCCATGCCGACGCCGCCCGCGCCCGCGTGCACCAGCAGGGTCTGTCCCGCGCGCACCTCGGACAGGTCGAGCAGACCGTAGTAGGCGGTCAGGAACACGACGGGCACCGACGCCGCCTGCGCGAAGGTCCAGTCGTCGGGCATCGGCGCGAGCAGCCGGTGGTCGGTGACGGTCAGCGGGCCGAAGGCACCGACGGTCAGCCCGAACACGCGGTCGCCGGGCCGCGGACCGGCCACGTCCGGGCCGGTCTCCAGCACGACACCGGACACCTCGGCACCCAGCGGGGTGGCGGCACGCCGGTTCATGCCCAGCGCGTCGAAGACATCGCGGAAGTTGACCCCGGCGGCCCGGACGTCGACCCGGACCTCCCCGGGTCCGAGCGGTTCCTCCGCGCGGGGCCACGGCACCAGGTCGAGGTCGTCGAGGCTGCCCTTGCGCAGGGTCTCCAGGCGCCACGCCGGGCCGGGCGGTGGCGTCAGCGAGCCGGGCTCGGCCAGCCGGGCCGCGAGCAGGGCGCCGTCGCGCACCGCGAGCTGGGGTTCGCCACTGGCCAGCGCCCGCGACAGCAGCTCGTCCGGCACACCTCGCTGGTCCGTGTCCACCAGGACGAACCGGCCCGTGTTCTCGGTCTGCGCGGACCGGATCAGGCCACGGGCGGCCGCCACCGCGGGCACGACGTCCTCGTCACCGACGGCCACCCCGCCCTCGGTCACGAAGATGAGCGAGACATCGTCGAGGCGTGGCTCGGCCAGCCAGGCCCGCAGCAGGCCGAGCACCCGTGCCGTGAGCCGATGGGTGGCGGGCAGCATCTCCTCGTCCGCCCGGTCGAGGCGGACCACGGCCGCGTCCACACCGGTGGCCGGGTCGGGCAGTGCCCAGGTCCCCGGGTCGAGTGCGACGACGGTACGGGCGTGGTCCGGGTCGGCGGGCACGGGCCGCCAGGCGAGCCGGTACAGCGGGGCGTCCAGGACGTCGACCGCGGTGTGGCGGCGCAGCACCAGGGACTCGGCGGTCAGCACCGGCGCGCCCGCGGGGTCCACGACGGTCAGCTCGACGGTGTCCGGGCCGATGCCGCGCAGCCGGGCCCGCAGGGAGGTGGCCCCGGTCGCGTACAGGCGCACCCCGCTCCAGGCGAACGGCAGCACACGTGTGCTGCCCAGCAGGCTGGTCGCGTGCAGTACGGCGTCCAGCAGCGCGGGGTGCAGCCCGAATGCGCCCGCCTCGGCCCGCTCCTGCTCGGGAAGGACCACCTCGGCACAGGCGCCGTCCTCGGTGCGCCACGCGGCGTTCAGGCCCCGGAACGCCGGACCGTAACCGTAGCCCTCCGCGGCGAGGCCGTCGTACACCCCCGCCGGTTCGATCCGTTGCGCGCCCGGGGGCGGCCAGGAGGTGATCGACGGCGCGGGGGCGCCGCCCTCGTACTCGCCGGTGGACAGCGTGCCGGAGGCGTGTTGGGTCCAGGTGGCTCCACCGCGAGCGAAGACGCGCACGGTCCTGCGGTGGTCGGCGGCGGGCCGGTCCACCCGGATCTGTAGCTGAACACTCCCCTGTTCCGGCAGGACGAGCGGCTTCTCCAGTACGAGTTCGTCGACCCGGTGGCAGCCGACCTCATCGCCCGCGTGGATGACCATCTCCAGCAGGGCGGTTCCGGGCAGCAGCACCGTCCCGGCCACGGCGTGGTCCGCCAGCCAGGGGTGGGTGCCGCGCGACAGACGGGCGGTGAACAGGTAGCCGTCGTCACCGGGCAGCTCGATCCCGGCCCCGAGCAGCGGATGCTCCGGAACGCTCAATCCGGCCGCGGTGACGTCCACCGAGGTCGCACCGGCACGGGGCCAGAAGCGCTGCTGCTGGAAGGCGTACGTGGGCAGTTCCACGCGAGTGGCGTCGGGGAAGACGGCGCTCCAGTCCACGGGGATCCCGTGCTGGTGCGCCAGGGCGAGCGAGAGGCGGATCCGGCCGAGTGTCCCCTCGCCGCGGCGCAGGGTGCCCAGCGCGACGGTCTCCGCCGTCTCCTCGACCGACGTGGTCAGCACCGGATGCGGACTCATCTCCAGGAAGACCCGGAACCCGCCCTCCACCAGCCCCGACACCGCACCATGAAAGTCCACCCGCTCGCGAAGATTGCGGAACCAGTACTCCGCGCCCAACTCGGCACCATCGACCCGGCCACCCGTCACCGACGAATAGAACGGCACCTCGGCGGCGACCGGCCGCACCGAGGGCAGACCTGCCAGGACCGCGTCCTGTATCCCCGCCACCATCGGCGAGTGCGAGGCGTAATCCACCGCGATCCGGCGAGCCCGCGGCTCCCGCTCCAGCAACGCGGTGACGGCCTCGGACGTACCCGACACCACGACCGACTCGGGGCCGTTCACCGCCGCGACCACCAGCTCATCACCGAACGGCGCGACCAGCCCCGCCACCTCGGCCAACGGCAACGGAACCGACACCATCCCGCCACGCCCGGCGAGTTTCTCCGCGATCAGCCTCGACCGCACGCACACCACCCGCGCCGCATCCTCCAACGACAACACACCCGCCACACACGCCGCCGCGATCTCCCCCTGCGAATGCCCCACCACCGCCGACGGCTCCACCCCGAAAGACCGCCACAGCTTCGCCAACGACACCATCACCGCGAACAACACCGGCTGCACCACCTCAACCCGCCCCAACGCCACCTCATCCCCCAACACCTCGGCCAAGGACCACTCCACCAACCCCTGGAAAGCACCCGCACACTCCGCCATCGCCCCGGCGAACACCGGCGAAGACTCCAGCAACTCCACCGCCATCCCCACCCACTGCGAACCCTGCCCCGGAAACACGAACACCGGACGGGAGTCGGTGACCCGGGCGGCGGACAGCGTGACGGAACCGGGTTCCTCACCGCGGGCCATGGCTTCGAACGCGGTGCGCGCGGCCTTCCGGTCCCCGACCACGGTCGCGCTGTGCTCGAACCGGGTGCGGGTGGTCGCCAGGGAGTAGGCCAGGTCGCCCGAGCCGAGGTCCGGCCGGGCCTCGAGGTGGTCCGCCAGTGCTCGTGCCTGGGCGCGCAGCGCGGGCAGACTCCTGCCGGAGAGCTGCCATACGACCTGTTCGTCCTCCGCGAGCAGTGGCCGCTCGGGGGTCTCGGGTTCCGGGGCCTGTTCGAGGATGACGTGCGCGTTGGTGCCGGACACGCCGAAGGACGACACTCCGGCACGTCGCGGCCTGCCGGTCTCCGGCCACTCGGCCGTGTGCGCCAGCGGGGAGACCGCACCCGACGCCCAGTCGATACGCGAGGACGGCGCCGAGAAGTGGAGCAACCCGGGCAGCACTCCGGCGCGCAGCGCCGCCACCATCTTGATGACGCCGCCGACCCCGGCCGCCGCCTGGGAGTGGCCGATGTTCGACTTCAACGAGCCCAGCAGCAGGGGCCGTTGGCGGTCCTGGCCGTAGGTGGCGAGCAGTGCGCCGGCCTCGATCGGGTCACCGAGCCGGGTGCCCGTGCCATGCGCCTCCACGGCGTCGACGTCGGAGGGTGCGAGTCCGGCGTTTTCCAGCGCGCTCCAGATGACCTGCTGCTGTGCGGTGCCGTTCGGTGCGCTCAGGCCGTTGGAGGCGCCGTCGGAGTTCACTGCGGAGCCACGGATCACCGCCAGCACCTGGTGGCCGTCGCGCTGGGCGTCGGAGAGTCGCTGGAGCGCGAGCATGCCCGCCCCCTCCGACCATGCCGTGCCGTCCGCGTCGTCGGAGAAGGACTTGCATCGGCCGTCCGGAGCGAGGCCGCCCTGTTTGGTGAACTCCAGGAAGGGCGAGAGCGTGGTCATCACGACCACGCCGCCGGTCAGGGCCAGCGAGCACTCCCGGGCGCGGAGGGCACGTACCGCCGAGTGGAGGGCGACGAGGGATGCCGAGCATGCGGTGTCGACCGTCAGGGAGGGGCCTTCCAGCCCGAGTGTGTAGGAGATGCGGCCCGACATGACACTGGCGGCGCTGCCGGTGCCGACGTAGCCCTCGACCTGGTCGAGGGTGTCCCGCAGCAGTTCCGGATAGTCCTGGGCGCAGGTGCCCACGAACACGCCGGTGTCGCTGCCCCGCAGGGAGTCGGGAGCGATGCCCGCGCGCTCTACCGCCTCCCACGCCGTCTCCAGCAGCAGCCGCTGCTGGGGATCCATCGCCACCGCTTCCCGGGGGCTGATCCCGAAGAACTCGGCGTCGAACCGGTCGATGTCCCGCAGGAACCCGCTGGCCTCGGTGGCCAGGCGGTCCCGGACCGAGGCCAGGTCCCAGCCGCGGTCGGTGGGGAACTCGGTGATCGCGTCCACTTCGGACACCGCGAGGTCCCACAGTTGCCCGGGGGTGCGCACACCGCCCGGGTAGCGGCAGGCCATGCCGACGATCGCGATCGGCTCGGTGGCCATGGCCTCGTAGCGGCGCAGTGACCGGCGGGTGCGCTTGAGGTCGGCGGTGACCCGGTGCAGGTAGTCGCGAAGCTGCTGCTCACTCATCAGACACCCAACTCCTCGTCAATCACATCGAACGGCGCGGCGTGGAAGCCGGGCGCCCGGGTAGCGCGGCCACGGGCACCGGGCCGCTCGCACAGGCGGTCATTCACAGCTCCAACTCCTCGTCGATCAGCCGGAACAGCTCGTCGTCGGGGACGCCGTCCACCTCGTCCAGCTCTCCGGAGTCGTCGAGCCGGCTGCTGAGGCTCCGCAGCCGGGCGGCCAGCCGGGAGCGCGCCGCGCGGTCGGCGCGTATGGCGGGCAGTGCCGACTCCACGTCGTCGAGTCGGCGGAAGACGGCGTCGACCTGCTGCCGGTCATCGGGCAGGACCACGGTGGCCAGGTACTCCGCCAGCGCCTCCGCACTGGGATGGTCGAACATCACGGCGGTGGGCAGTTCGGTACCGGTGTGCCTGGCCAGCACGTTCCGCAGCCGGACGGCGGCCAGGGAGTCCATGCCCATCTCGGCGAACGACACCGTGGGATCCACCTCGGCGACGGAGCGGTGGCCGAGCACCTTCGCGATGTCGTGGCGGACGAGCGACAGCAGCAGGCCGACGCGCTCGGGCCGGGTCAGGGGCGCCAGCCGTTCGGTGAGAGCGGGCTGCGGAGCGTCATCCGGCCCACCGTCATCTGGCCCCAGGACATCCGCGGTGTACTCCGTTGTCGCGGCGTCGGCGGGCTTCCTGACGGTGTCGGGAGCCGGCCAGTAGCGCTCCCGCTGGAAGGCATAGGTCGGCAGGTCGACGCGCCTGCCGCCGCGACCGGCCAGGACCGAGGACCACGAGACCGCGACACCCCGTACGCAGAGGTCGGCGAGCGCTCCGGTCAGCGCGGACACCTCACCGCGGTGACGGCGCAGCGCCGGTACGACGAGGGTCGAGGCGGGATCGGACAGGCTGTCCTCGGCCATACCGGCGGCGATGCTGTCGGGTCCGAGTTCCAGGATCGCGGTGACGCCGTCGGCCTCGGCCGCGCGCACCCCGTCGGCGAATCGGACACAGCCGCGTGCGTGCCGCACCCAGTACTCCGGGGAGCACAGTTCCTCGTCGCTCGCGACCGTGCCGGTCAGGTTCGACACCACGGGAACGGCGGGCGCCCGGTAGCGGATGCTCTCGGCGACGGTGCGGAACTCGTCCAGCATGCCGTCCAGGTGTGCGGAGTGAAAGGCGTGGCTGACCTGGAGCCTGCTGGTCCTGCGTCCGGCCGAGCGCCAGTGTCCGCGGACACGGTCGACCTCGTCGGCGTCCCCGGAGATCACCACGGCGGACGGCCCGTTGACGGCGGCGAGTTCCACACCGGTGCCGAGGTCGGACCGGATCTCCTCCTCGGAGGCTTCGATCGCGGCCATCGCCCCGATCGCGGGCTGGGCCTGCATCAGCCGGCCCCGCGCGGCGACCAGGGCGCAGGCGTCGGGCAGCGTCAGGACACCGGCGACGTGCGCCGCGGTCAGTTCGCCGATCGAATGGCCCAGGAGCAGATCGGGAGCGACTCCCCAGTGCTCCATCAGCCGGAACAGGGCGGTTTCCATGGCGAACAGGGCAGGTTGGGTGTACTCGGTGCGGTCGAGCACCTCGTCGTCGAGCATCTCCTCGTCAAGTACCTCGTCGTCGGCGCCGAGGACCACGTGGCGCAGCGGCAGTGCGAGGTGACGGTCGAACTCGGCACAGACCGTGTCGAACGCCGCCGCGTACTGCGGGAACGCGCGGTACAGCCCACGTCCCATACCCGGCCGCTGGCTGCCCTGCCCGGAGAACACCATGGCGAGCCGCTGTGGCCGGGCCTGACCGACGCCGTCGGTGAGCTCTCCGGCGGCGAGGTGGCCCAGTTCGGCCAGCAGGTCCTCGCGGCTGCCGCCGACCAGTACCGCACGGTGTGCCATGAGCGATCGGCCGGTCGCCAGTGACCAGGCGACATCGGCCGGGCCGTGGTCCTCCTCCGGGCGGTCCGTCAGCCAGGAGTGCAGCCGGGCGGCCTGGGCCCGCAAGGACGCCGCGCCGCGGGCCGAGAGCACCCATGGAACCACCGGGGTGGACACCGTGGGAGGCGTCGGCGCGGGTACGGGCTCGGCGGGGGCCTGTTCGAGGATGGTGTGGGCGTTGGTGCCGCTGATGCCGAACGAGGAGACTCCGACCCGGCGGGGCCGGCCGGCCGCCGGCCACGGCGTCGGCTCGGTCACCAGGGAGACCCCGCCCGCCGACCAGTCCACATGCGGGGTGGGCTCATCGACGTGCAGCGTCCCGGGGACGACGCCGTAGCGCATCGCCAGCACCGCCTTGATCACCCCTGCGGCACCCGCGGCGGCCTGGGTGTGGCCCAGGTTGGACTTCACCGAGCCCAGCAGCAGGGGCTGTGCGCGGTCCTGGCCGTAGGTGGCGAGCAGCGCACCGGCCTCGATCGGATCGCCCAGCGCCGTGCCGGTGCCGTGTGCCTCGACCACGTCCACCTCGGCGGGGGCCAGCCGGGCGTCGGCGAGCGCCTGCCGGATGACGCGCTGCTGGGCGGTCCCGTTCGGCGCGGTCAGACCGTTGGAGGCGCCGTCCTGGTTGACGGCCGCGCCCCGGACCACGGCCAGCACCTGGTGGCCGTTCTTCCGGGCGTCGGAGAGGCGTTCCAGCAGCAGAAGGCCGATTCCCTCGGACCATCCGGTGCCGTCCGCCGCCGCGGCGAACGCCTTGCAGCGCCCGTCGGGAGCCAGTCCGCGCTGCCGGGAGAACTCGACGAAGGCGTTGGGGGTGGACATGACGGTGACGCCGCCTGCCACCGCGAGCGAGCACTCCCGGGCGCGCAGCGCCTTCGCCGCCGCGTCCAGGGCGACCAGCGCGGAGGAGCAGGCCGTGTCCACGGTGACCGCGGGCCCCTCGAATCCCAGGGTGTAGGACAGCCGCCCGGACAGCACGCTGGCCGCGGTGCCGGTGAGCAGATAGCCCTCGGCGTCCAGGGCGCCGGTGTCGATCCCGGTGGCGTAGTCCTGGCCGTTGGTGCCCATGAACACCCCGCACCGGGTGCCGCGCTGGGCCGCGGGGTCGATGCCCGCCCGCTCGAACAGCTCCCAGCCGGACTCCAGCACGAGCCGCTGCTGCGGGTCCATGCCCAGCGCCTCACGTGGGGAAATACCGAAGAAGGTGGCGTCGAAGCGGTCGGCGTCGTGCAGGAATCCGCCCGTGCGGGCATAGCTGGTGCCCGCCCGGTCCGGATCGTCGTCGTACAGGCGCTCCAGGTCCCAGCCCCGGTTGCCGGGGAAGGGCGACAGCACGTCACGGCCCTCTACGAGCACCTGCCACAGGTCCTCGGGGGAGGACACTCCGCCGGGGAAGCGGCAGGCCATCGACACGATCGCGATGGGGTCGCCGGTGGTGGCCACGGCCGTCCCCCGCTCCACCAATTCCGTTGCCGAGCCCAGCAGTTCGGCCAGCAGATAGTCGGCGAGCGCCGCCGGGCTGGGGTGGTCGAAGACCACGGTGGTGGGTAGTTTCAGCCCGGTGCGCGCGCCCAGGCGATTGCGCAGCTCGACGGCGCCCAGCGAGTCGAAGCCCAGGTCACGGAAGGGGCGCGTCATCTCCGGCGCGCCGGAGTCCGTATGACCGAGCACGGTGAGCACCTCCTCACGGACCACATCGAGCAGCAGTCGCGGCCGCTCGGACTCGGGGCGCTCCCGCAGCCGCTCCGCCCATGCGGAGGGCTGCCGTGCCGAGGTTCCGGAAGCCCGCCGCGCCGGGGCCCTGACCAGTCCGCGCAGCAGGGCGGGCAGGGTGCCGGCGGCTGCCTGCGCGCGCAGTACGGAGAGGTTCAGCCGCACCGGTGCCGTCACCGGGTGATCGGCGCGCAGTGCGGCGTCGAACAGGGCCAGTCCGTGGTCCGCGGTCAGCGGATCGATCCCCGCGCGGGCGAGTCGGGCGAGGTCGTCCGCGTCGAGGTGGGCGGTCACACCGCCGTGGTCGTCCCACAGGCCCCACGCCATCGACACGCCCGGAAGGCCCTGTGCGCGCCGGGTCTGGGCGAGCGCGTCGAGGAAGGCGTTGGCCGCCGCGTAGGCGCCCTGTCCGGCGTTGCCGACGAGTCCGGAGTACGAGGAGAACAGCGCGAACACTTGGAGGTCGGCGCCCCTGCTGAGCTCGTGGAGGTTGACCGCGGCCCGCACCTTCGGGCGGTGCACCCGGGCCACCTGATCGTCCGTCATCGATGTGATCACGGCGTCGTCGACGATTCCGGCCGCGTGTACGACGGCCGTCAGCGGCCGGTCGGCGGGGATGGACGCGAGCAGTGCGGCGAGTGCGTCGCGGTCGGCCGCGTCGCAGGCGGCGATGGTGACCTCGGCCCCCAGGGACTCCAGCTCGGCACGGAGTTGGGCGGCGCCCTCGGCGGTCTCGCCACGGCGGCTGGTGAGCAGCAGGTGCCGTACGCCGTACTCGGCGACGAGGTGTCGGGCGACGAGTGATCCCAGCGCACCGGTTCCGCCCGTGATCAGCGCTGTTCCGGTGAGGGCCCGCGGCGTGCCGTCTGCCGTGGGCGTGGCGACGAGCCGGGGTACGCGGGCGCTCCCCTCGGTCAGGACGATCTGCGGCTCACCCGAGGCGAGCGCGCCCGGCAGTGCGCGCGAGGACGCCTCGGTCCCGTCGAGGTCGACGAGGACGAACCGGTCCGGGTGCTCGGTCTGCGCGGTGCGCACCAGCCCCCACACCGCGGCCTGGACGGTCTCGCCAAGCGCGGTGCTGCCGGACACGGCCCGGCGGGTGAGGAACACCAACCGCGCGTCGGCGGGGTGTTCCTCGGCGAGCCAGGACCGGAGAAGGCGCAGCGCCCGCGAGGTGGCCTCGTGTGCCTGGGCGGCGATGTCCGCCCCTTCGCGGCCGGGGCCGAAGGCGGCGAGCACCACGTCCGCCCGCCCGTCCACGTGCCCGTCCACCGCGGGCAACTGTTGGATGGCGGGGTGGACGGCGCGCAGCCCGTGCTCGTCCTCACCGTCCAGGGCCCACCGGCCCGCTGCCGTGGAAGGCAACTGTGTGACCGTCCACTCCAGTCGGTGGAGCGGTGTGTGGTGCCGGAGCCGCGCGGTGTCCACCGCCGCGAGGGTCACGGACTCGACGGTGTACACGGGCTGACCGGCACCGTCCGTGATCCGCATCGCGTAGGCGCGCTCGCCGAGGGGCAGCAGATGGACGCGGACCGCTGCGGCACCGACGGCGTGCGGGCGTACGCCGTGCCACAGGACGGGTGTCTCGTCCTCGGCGGCCACCAGGCTCAGCGCCGCGCCGATCAGCTCCGGATGCAGCCCGTACGGCTCCGCCTCGCTCTCCCGCTCCAGGCCCGCCTCCGCGAACAGCTCTCCACCGGCCCGCCAGACCCGCTCCAGCAGGGGGGATGAGCCCTCCGGCGGGCTCACCGCTTCGGCGTCGGCCGGTGGCCACGGTGTGAGAACGGCCGCGGTGTCCGGGGGTGCGACACCTGCGCTCGCCGTCGCATTGCGGGTCCAGGGTGTCTCCTCGTCCGGCTGCGAGAACACATCGATGGCACCGTCGGCGCCGATGCGCACCTGGACTCGGAGGACGCCGGAGTCGGGCAGCCGTGGCGGGTCCACCTGGCGCAGGACGTCGACACGGTCGAAACCGGTGTCGGCCGCGGCGTGCACCACCAGTTCCAGCAGTGCGGCATGCGCCCCGGCGGGGTCGGCCAGCCACGGCTGCGCGGCGATGGACAGCACACCGGTGAAGACGGTGTCGCCGTGGTCCGCCAAGCGGACCGCGGCACCCAGCAGCGGGTGGTCCACGGCCGTCATGCCCGCGGTCCGCACATCCGCCGTACTGCCGCTCGGCAGCCAGTAGTGGCGGTGCTGGAAGGGGTACGTCGGCAAGTCGACGTGTCCGGTCCTGGCTCCGGCTCCGGCTCCGGCTCCGGCTCCGGCGAACACGCTCGCCCAGTCGACCGCGACACCGTGTGCGTGCAGGGCGGACAGCGAGCCGAGGAAGCCGTCGGACTCGTCCTGCCCACGGCGGAGGGTGCCCTGAACCGCCGCCCCGGCGCCGACGTCGTCGATGGTCTCCTGGATGCCGACCAGCAGCACCGGATGCGGGCTGCACTCCACGAAGGTGTCGAAGCCGGCGGCCAGCAGGGCCCGGGTGGCCGGCTCGAACTGGATGGGCCTGCGAAGGTTGCGGTACCAGTACTCACCGGTCAGCTCGGCCGTGTCGATCCAGTCGCCGGTCACGGTGGACATGAACGCCGTCGACGTGGCGGTCGGCCGGACCGGGGCGAGCAGCTCCGCCACCCGCTCCCGGATCGGCTCGACATGGGCCGAGTGGGACGGGTAGTCGATGGGCACCCGCCGCGACCAGACGCCCTCCGCCGACAGCGCGGACTCCAGACGGGCGAGCGCGGGGAGATCTCCCGCGACCACGGTGGAGGTGGGGCCGTTGAGCGCGGCCACGCTCACCCGCTCGAAGCCCTCCAGCCGGGACCTGACCTCGTCCAGGGGCAGGTTGATCGAGAGCATGCCGCCGCGGCCGGACAGGCCCTCGGCGATGGCCTTGCTGCGCAGCGCGACCGCGCGGGCGGCGTCCTCCAGGGACATGGCGCCCGCGACGACCGCCGCCGCCATCTCGCCCTGTGAGTGGCCGATCACCGCGTCCGGCACCACCCCGACGGACTTCCACAGCGCCGCCAGCGAGACCATCACCGCGAACAGCACCGGCTGGAGGACCTCGGTCCGCTCGAACTCCCCGGAACGCACCACGTCGGTGAGGTGGAAGTCCACATGAGGGGTCAGGGCGCGCTCGCAGTCGGCCATCGCCTGGGCGAAGACCGGCGAGGTCTTCAGCAGGTCCACCGCCATGCCCGCCCACTGCGGGCCCTGTCCCGGGAAGACGAACACGACCTTGCGGGGGCCTGCCGTGGCGCGCGTGGTCGTGGAGGCGGGCTCGTCGCGGGCCAGTGCGTCCAGCCCCGTACGGAGCTCCTGGGCCGACCGGCCGAGGAGCACGGCGCGGTGCTCGAAGGCGGACCTGGCGAGGGCGAGCGAGGCGCCGACCGCGGTGAGGTCGGCGTCGTCGGTGAGCACGGTCGACAGCCGGCCGGACTGCGCCCTCAGCGCCTCGGGGGTGCGTCCGGACACCACCACGGGCACGCTGGTCAGGGTCAGCGGCGCCGTGGCGGAGGTAGGCGCCGCCGGTTCGGCCACGGGTGCCTGTTCGATGATGGCGTGGGCGTTGGTGCCGCTGATGCCGAACGAGGACACCGCGGCGCGGCGCGGGCCCTGGGTGTCCGGCCAGGGCGCGGGGTCGGTGAGCAGCCGGACCGCGCCGCCGTCCCAGTCCACCAGCGGCGAGGGCCGGTCGATGTGCAGGGTTTTCGGCAGTTGCTCGTGCTGGAGGGCCATCACCATCTTGATGACGCCACCGACCCCGGCCGCGGCCTGGGTGTGGCCGATGTTCGACTTCAACGAGCCGAGCAGCAGGGGATGTTGCCGGTTCTGTCCATAGGTGGCCAGCACGGCCTGGGCCTCGATGGGGTCGCCCAGCCTGGTGCCGGTGCCGTGTGCTTCGAGGGCGTGCACATCGGCCGGGGACAGGCCGGCGCCCGCCAGCGCGGCGCGGATCACACGCTCCTGCGATGGACCGTTGGGAGCGGTGAGCCCGCTGCTGGCGCCGTCCTGGTTGACCGCCGTCGACCGGACAAGAGCCAGTACCCGGTGGCCGTGGCGGCGCGCGTCCGACAGCCGCTCCAGGACGAGTACCCCGACCCCCTCGGACCAGCCCGTGCCGTCGGCCGCCGCGGCGAAGGACTTGCACCGGCCGTCGGGGGACAGCGCCCGCTGCCGGGAGAACTCCACGAAGGTGCCGGGCGTGGCCATGACGGTGACACCGGCGGCCAGGGCCAGCGAACACTCACCGCTGCGCAACGACTGCGCGGCCAGGTGCATCGCCACCATCGACGAGGAGCAGGCCGTGTCCACGGTGACCGCCGGCCCCTCGAACCCGAGGGTGTAGGCGATGCGGCCGGACAGCACACTGGCGGTGGTGCCGGTCAGCCGGTGCCCGTCGACCGCGCCCGCGGTGTGTTCCAGCGGCGGCCCGTAGTCGTGGTACATCACTCCGGCGAAGACTCCGGTGCGGCTGCCGCGCAGGGTGCCCGGTACGAGTCCGGCGCGTTCCAGCGCCTCCCAGGACGCCTCCAGCAGCAGCCGCTGCTGCGGATCCATGGCCAGCGCCTCGCGCGGGCCGATGCCGAAGAACTCGGCGTCGAACCCGCCCGCGTCGTGCAGGAACCCGCCCTGGTCGCAGTAGGACGTGCCGGGGTGCGCCGGGTCCGGGTCGAACAGCTCGGTCAGCCGCCAGCCCCGGTCGACCGGGAAGCCGGTGACGGCGTCGCCGCCTCGCTCGACCAGCTCCCACAGGTCCTCGGGCGAGCGGACGCCACCGGGGTAGCGGCAGCTCATTCCCACGATCGCCAAGGGCTCGCGCGCGGCGGCGGTGAGGTCGTGGTTCTTCCTTCGCAACCGCTGGACCTCACGGATGCTGTCGCGCAGCGCCTCGGTGACCGCGGCGGCGGTTGTTTCGCTCATCGGTGTCGTCTCCGGCTCGCTCAGGATTCCAGGCTGCGACGGGCCAGCCTGACCAGGTCGTCCGCGTCCAGCTCGTCGAGGCCGTCCAACTCGTCGCCGTCCAGGTCGTCGAGGCCGTATGGTTCGCCGACGCCGTCCGGCCCCTCGGGGCCGCCCGGTCGGTCGATGTCGGCCGGGGGCGTGGCCTGGGCGGATGGTTCGGCCACCAGCGTGAGGAGGACGTCCAGCAGACCGGCGGCGCGCAGACGTGCCACCGGCACCGTGGCCAGTGCTCTGCGCAACGCCGCCTCGTCCACCGGGGGCGGTTCGGCGGGCGCCGTCTTCTGGGCGATCAGGGCGGCCAGCCGGTTCGGGGTGGGGTGGTCGAAGACGACGGTGGGGGACAGCGCGAGTCCGGTCACCCGGTTGAGCCGGTTGCGCAGATCGACCGCGATCAGTGAGTCCACACCCAGTTCCCGGAAGCCGCGGTCGAGGTCGATCGCCTCGTCGGGGCCCTGCCCGAGGCAGCCGGCCAGCTCCCGCCGCACCAGGTCGAGGGGGGACGCGTCCCGCTCGGACCGTGTCCCGGGCGCCACCGGAACCAGACCACGCAGCAGTGGCCCCGGGTCCTCGGACCCGGACCGCGGCTGCCCGGCCTTCCGGCCCACCGCCACCAGGAGCGGGGTGTCCAGCCGCAGCGCCGCGTCGAACAGCGCCAGGCCGTCGTCGGTGGACAGGGTGGGCATGCCGATGTCCGCCAGCCGGTCGAGGTCGGTACGGGACAACTCGGCGGCCATGCCCGTCCGCTCCCACGGGGCCCAAGCGAGCGACGTGGCGGGCAGCCCCTGCGCCACGCGATGCTGGGCCAGGGCGTCCAGGAACGTGTTCCCGGCGGCGTAGTTCGCCTGCCCGGCGGCACCGAGGATGCCGGACGCCGAGGAGAACAGCACGAACCCGTCGAGGGCATGGTCCCGGGTCAACTCATGGAGATGCCACGCCCCGTCCACCTTGGGACGCAGTACCGATGCCAGCCGCTCGGTGGTCAGCCCGGAGATCACGGTGTCGTCCAGGACGCCTGCCGCGTGCACCACCGCGGTCAGCGGATGCTCGGCCGGGATCGAGGCCAGCAGCCCGGCCACCGCGTCGCGGTCGGCGACGTCGCAGGACCGCCAACTGACACCGGGGCCGAACTCCGCCACGTCCACCGGCCGCCTGCCCGCCAACACCAGGTGGCGCATGCCGTGTTCGGTGAGCAGCCGATGGGCGATCAGCCGGCCGAGCCCTCCGGAGGCGCCGGTGATCAGCACGGTGCCGTCGGGGTTCCAGCCGCGGAGGGTGGCGGGCCCGCGCCCGCGCGTCAGCCGGGGGGCGAGGAGTGTGCCCGCACGCACCGCCAACTGCGGCTCGTCCAGGGGAGTTACGTCCAGGAGAGCCCGTGCCGCTTCGAGGTCGGCGTCCAGGTCGAGCAGGACGAACCGGCCGGGATGCTCACGCTGCGCGGAACGCACCAGACCCCACACCGGGGACTGGGCGAGGCCCGGGACCTCCTCGCCCGCCCGGGTGCCCACCGCCGACCGGGTCACCAGCACCAGCCGAGCCGAGGCGAACCGCTCGTCGGTGATCCACGAGCGCACCAGCTCCAGCACCCGACCGGCCGTCGTATGGGCGGCGCCGGGCAGGGCCTGGTCCACCTCCGAGGACACCGGCACGACCACGAGATCCGGATACTCCCCCGCACACCGGGAGAGATCGCCGTCGTCCACCACGGCGACCCGGCATGGCGTGGACGCCGGAGTGACCGGAACCCACTCGGCCTTCAGGAACGGATCGTCGTGCACCACGGGCCCGGCCGTGCGGACACTCAGTGCCTCGATGTCGGCGACCGGCCCTCCGGCGGTGTCGGTGATCCGCAGCGACACCGTGTCCTCGCCGGTACGCCTGGTGTGCACCCGGGCGGCGGCGACACCGGTCGCGTGGACGGCCATCTTCTGCCAGGAGAACGGCAGTTTCGCACCGTCGAAGAGCCCGAGCGCACCGGCGCCGTGCAGGCACGCGTCGAGCAGCGCCGGATGCAGGGTGAACTCACCGGCCCGCCCCGCGAGGTCCAGGTCCAGTTCGACCTCGGTGATCACCTCGTCGCCGGCAAGCCAGATCCGTCGTACGTTCTGGAAGCGCGGACCGTACTCCAGCCCGCACTGGGCCAGGCCGCTGTAGAGGTCGTGCGTGGACAGCTCGACGGCGGACACCGGCGGCCAGTGGCCGACGGCCCGCTGGGGGGTGGCCGATGCGGGGGCGAGGGTGGCGGTCGCATGCCGGGTCCACTCGGCATCGCCGTCCACGGGCCGGGAGTGCACACTCAGCGCACGGCGCCCCTCGGCGTCCATCTCCCCTACGATCACCCGGAGTTCGACGGTCTCGTGGGACCGCAGGGCGAGCGGCGCGAGCATCACCAGCTCCTCGACGGTGGGACAGCCCGTCACACCACCGGCGTGCACGGCCATCTCGAGGAAGGCCGTGGCCGGGACGAGCACGGTGCCGCCCACGACGTGGTCGGCCAGCCACGAATGGGTGCGCGTGGACAGCACACCGGTGAACTCCACGCCATCGCCGTCGGGCTGGGCGATCCGCGCGCCGAGCAGGGGATGCCCGGCCGGGCGCAGCCCGACCGCGCCCGGCGAGGAGCCCGCGCCGGGCGGCTGGTCCAGCCAGTAGCGCCTGCGCTGGAACGGATAGGTGGGCAGTTGCGTGCGTCGTGCCGGGGTGCCGTCGAAGACGGCTGCCCAGTCCAGGCCGACACCGTGTGCGTAGAGCCGCGATACGGCCTCGGTGAGCGTGGCCATCTCCGAGCGGTCACGGCGCAACGCGGGCACGAACCGGGCGTCCGCGTCGACGCATTCGGGCCCCAGCGTGGTCAGCACGGCATCCGGCCCGAGCTCCAGGAAGTCCGTGACGCCGTGGTCGTACAGCCATCGCACGCCGTCTCCGAAGCGCACGGCCGCGCGCACATGCCGCACCCAGTAGTCCGGGGAGCACAGCTCCTCGTCGCTCGCGACCGTGCCGGTCACATTGGACACGATGGGGATCGCCGGTGCGTGGAAGGTCAGCTTTTCCGCGACCGCGTGGAAGTCGGCCAGCATGGGCTCCATGTGTGCGGTGTGGAAGGCGTGGCCGACCCGCAGCCTGCGGGTGCGGCGCCCCTGCTGCTCCCAGTAGCCCATCTGCCCGGTGACGGCCCGCTCGTCTCCGGCGATCACCACGGCCCGTGGGCCGTTGACGGCGGCGATCTCCGCGTATCCGTCCGCCTCCGACAGCCGGGCCAGCACCTCCTGCTCGGTCGCGGCGATCGCGGCCATACAGCCTTCGCCCGGAAGTGCCTGCATCAGCTTGCCTCGCGCGGCCACCAGCGTGACTGCGTCGGCCAGGTCGAGCACACCGGACACATGCGCGGCGGCGAGTTCGCCGATGGAGTGCCCCACCAGGTAGTCGGGGCGCAGTCCCCAGCTCTCGACCAGCCGGAACAGGGAGACCTCGACCGCGAACAGCGCCGCCTGGGTGTAGACGGTCCGGTCGAGCCGATCCGATCCCTCGAACACCACGGCCTTCAGCCCGGCATCGAGATGCTCGTCGAATCCGGTGCACACGCGCTCGAAGGTCTGGGCGAACACCGGGTACCGCGCGTGCAGTTCCGCCGCCATCCCGCCGCGCTGACTGCCCTGACCGGTGAAGAGGAAGGCGAGTGCACCGGCCGACGCAGTGCACACATCATCGGCCTCCAGGGCGCCCAGCCCCGCGAGGAGCGCGTCGCGGTCCCCGCCGACGACGACCGCGCGGTGCTGCCGGTGCTGCCGGGTGGTGGCCAGCGAGAAGGCGACATCGTCCGGGCCCGACCCGGGCAGCGCCACGGCCAGTCGCCGTGCCTGGTCGACCACCGCCTGCCGGGTGTGCCCGGTCAGCAGCAGTGGCATGGTGCTGCCGCTGTCGGGCGTCCGGTCGGGGCCGGGCGCGGGGACGCCCTCGATGACGAGGTGTGCGTTGGTCCCGGAGATGCCGAACGAGGAGACGGCCGCGCGGGGCGGACGGCCGCGCGACGGCCACGGTATGGCCTCGGTCAGCAGCCGCACCGCGCCCGCCGACCAGTCCACGTGTGCGGTCGGGTCGGTGATGTGCAGGGTCTTGGGCGCGAGGCCGTGCCGCATGGCCTGCACCATCTTGATGACCCCGGCGATCCCGGCGGCGGCCTGTGTATGGCCGATGTTCGACTTGAGCGAGCCGAGCAGCAGGGGGTGGTCCCGGTCCTGGCCGTAGGTGGCGAGAAGGGCGTGTGCCTCGATCGGATCGCCCAGCACGGTGCCCGTGCCGTGTGCCTCGACCACGTCGACATCGTCCGGCGCCAGCCGGGCCTGGGCCATGGCCTCCCGGATGACCTGCTCCTGCGCCGGTCCACTGGGCGCGGTGAGCCCGTTGGAGGCCCCGTCCTGGTTGACGGCGGTGCCGCGGATCACCGCGAGGACGTCGTGTCCGTTGTGCCGGGCGTCGGAGAGGCGCTCCAGGACGAGAACGCCCAGTCCTTCGGCCCAGCCGGTGCCGTCGGCCCCAGCGGAGAACGCCTTGCAGCGCCCGTCCGGTGAGAGTCCGCCCTGACGGCTGAACTCCACGAACATGCCCGGGGTCGACATCACGGTCACCCCACTGGCCAGGGCGAGCGAGCACTCCCCCTGCTGGAGCGACCGTACGGCGAGATGGACGGCCACCAGTGAGGACGAGCACGCGGTGTCCACGGTGATGGCGGGCCCTCGCAGGCCGAGTGTGTAGGCCACCCGGCCGGACAGCACGCTCGCGCTGGTGCCGGTGAGCAGGAACCCTTCGGCACCATGCGCGGTTTCATGCAGACGCGGCCCGTAGTCCTGCGCGCTCGCGCCGACGAACACTCCGGTCCGGGTGGCACGCAGGCTCTCGGGAACGATGCCCGCCCGTTCGAGCGCCTCCCAGGTGCCCTCCAGCAGGAGGCGCTGCTGGGGGTCCATCGCCGTGGCCTCACGGGGGGAGATGCCGAAGAAGGCCGCGTCGAATGTGTCGATGCCGTCGAGGAATCCGCCCGCCCGGGTGGCGGTGCTGCCATCGGGGAGGTCCCAGCCCCTGTCGGTGGGGAATCCGCCGATGGCGTCGCGTTCCTCCGCCACCATTTGCCACAGATCTTCGGGCGAGGTCACCGCGCCCGGTAGCCGGCAGCTCATGGCGACGACGGCGATGGGATCGTCCGTCGCGACGGCGGCGACCGTCGTCCGGGCGGCCCGGGGACGCTCGCCGTCCAGCAGGGCGGCAAGGTGCTCGGCCAGCGCCGCGGGGGTCGGATGGTCGTACAGCACGGCGGAGGAGAGCGCTACGCCGGTGGCCGCGACGAGTCGGTTGCGCAGCTCGACGGAGGTCAGCGAGTCGAAGCCGAGGTCGCGGAACGACTCGGTCACGGCCAGCGATTCCGGGTCGTCCCGGTCGAGCAGCACGGCCCCGTGCTCGCGCACCAGGCGCAACGCGGCGGCACGCCGCTGTTCGTCGGTGCGCCGCGACGCCCGCGAGGTCCTCGCCTCGGGCTCAAGCGTCGCCTCGGGCTCATGCGTCGGCTCGGGCCCATGCGTCGGCTCGTCGAGCCAGTACCTGCTGCGCTGGAACGCGTACGTGGGCAGGTCCACCGGCCGTCCATCCGGGAAGGCGGGCCGCCAGTCCACCTCCACTCCCCGCACCTGGGCCTCGGCGACCGACCGCAGAAAACGCCCGAGACCGCCGTCGTCACGGCGCAGCGAACCCACCACGACGGCCTGGGGCCCGGTGGTCTCCTGAACCGGCATGACCAGGGCCGGGTGCGGGCTGCACTCGATGAACCCGGTGAACCCCTCGGCTTCCAGCGCACGCACGCCGGTTTCGAACCGGACGGTCTCCCGCAGGTTGCGACACCAGTAGTCGGCATCGAGTCCGGTGCCGTCCATCCAGTCCCCGGTGACGGTGGAGAACAGCGGGACCGCGGAGCGGGCGGGGCGAACGGCGGCCAGCTCATCGAGCAGCGCCGGGCGGATGTCGTCCACATGCGGGGAGTGCGAGGCGTAGTCGATCGGCACCGTGCGCACCCACGCGCCCCGGGCCGACAGGGACTCCAGGAGTTCCCGCACCGGCTCGGTGTCGCCGGACACCACGACCGAACGCGGGCCGTTGACCGCACCGATGGTGACACCGGGTGGCAGCAGCGGCTCGACCTCGGCCATGGGCAGGGCGACCATGCCCATGCGGCCCCGGTCCTTGATCGCCTCGACGGCCCTGCTGCGCGCCACCACGACCCGTGCGGCGTCCTCGAGGCTGAGCGCTCCGGCGACGCAGGCGGCGGCGATCTCGCCCTGCGAATGCCCGATCACCGCGTCCGGCCGCACTCCGTGGGATCGCCACAGTTCGGCCAGCGACACCATGACCGCGAAGGTGGCCGGTTGCACGACATCGTCGCCGGTCATCGGTTCGCACAGCACATCGAAGAGATCCCAGTCGACGAACCGGGACAGGGCCCGTGCGCACTCACGCATCCGTGCCTCGAACACCGCCGACTCCGCCAGCAGTGCCAGCCCCATACCGGACCACTGGGAGCCCTGACCGGGAAACACGAAGACGGTGCGCCCCGGTTCCCCCGCCGTGCCGAGCACGGGCCCCGGCAACTGTTCTTTGAGCGCCGCCAGTTCCTCCCGGCCGAAGACCACGGCGCGGTGTTCCAGCAGCGTGCGCGTGGTGGCCAGCGAGTATCCGACGTCGGCAGCAGACAGCTCGTGGGGGTCGTGGTGGTCGAAGTGGTCGAGAAGGCGTTCCGCCTGGCCGCGCAACGCCTGTCGGGTACGGGCGGACAGCACCCACGGCGTCACCGCCGGGGATTCGCCGGGCGGCGTCGGCTCGGCGGAGGGCGGCTCGACGGAGGGCGGCTCGGCGAGCACGACATGGCAGTTGGTGCCGCCGATGCCGAAGGAGCTGACCCCCGCCACCAGCGGCCGGTCCGCCTCCGGCCACGCGGTGGTCTCGGTCTGTACCCGCAGATTCAGTTCGGTCAGCGGGATCGCCGGATGGGGCCGGGCGAAGTTCAGGCTCGCGGGCAGCCGACGGTGGGTGAGGGACAGGACCACTTTGAGCAGCCCGGTGATTCCGGCCGCGCCTTCGAGGTGGCCGATGTTGGTCTTCACCGAGCCGACGCGCAGGGGCGCGCCCTCCGGCCGTTCGGAGCCGAGGGCCGCTCCCAGGGCGGCCGCCTCGACCGGGTCACCGGCCCTGGTCCCGGTGCCGTGCAGCTCGACGTACTGCACGGTACCGGGTTGGACGCCCGCGGCCCGGTAGGCGGCCCGCAGCACGTCGGTCTGAAGAGAGGGGTCCGGTGTGGTCAGATCCGCCTGTCCGGCCCCGTCGTTGTTGACCGCGCTGCCGAGGATCACACCGTGTACCCGGTCGCCGTCCGCCAGCGCGTCGGTGAGCGGCCGCAGCACGATCAGCACGCCGCCCTCGCCGCGTACGTAGCCGTTCGCCCGTTCGTCGAAGGTGTAGCAGCGACCGTCCGGGGAGAGGACGCCGAGCGCGTCGACGGCCCTCGCGGATACGGGAGCGAGATTGAGGTTGACGCCGCCCACGAAGGCGTGGTCGACCTCGCCACGGCGGATGCTGTCACAGGCCAGGTGCACCGCCACGAGGGAGGAGGACTGTCCCGAGTCGACGGTGACGCTCGGGCCGCCCAGCCTCAGCAGGTGCGACACCCGGTTGGCGATCATGGAGCGGTGGGTGCCCGTCAGGGTGTAGCGGTCCTCCGCCGCGCCGCGGGCCCGGACGAGGGCCGCGTAGTCGTCGGACGACACTCCCAGATACACACCGGACCGGCTGCCACGCAGGGGGTCCGCCACGAACCGTGCGGACTCCATCGCCTCCCAGGCCAGTTCGAGCGCAAGCCGCTGCTGTGGGTCCATCGCGGCGGCCTCGGCCGCGGTGACTCCGGCGAACTCGGCGTCGAAATGGGCCACGTCGGAAAGGAAGCCGCCGTGCTCCACGGCCTGTTCCGCGCTCCAGCGTCCGTTGGCGGTCTCGCCGACGGCATGGCGCCCGGTGCTGAGCAACCGCCAGAATTCCTCCGGGCTCCGGCCACCGGGCAGACGGCAGGCAATACCCGTGATCGCGATCGGCGCCGAGGCATGAGCACTCGCGGAAGGCGCGACGGACACAGCCAACCTTTCCTCCCCACGGGACGGGACAAGCGGCGAGAGGAATGTGCCCGGAAGATCATTCCCAAGCGAGCGCAATGCCGCTGGGCAGAACCGGGCCATCGCCGAGTCATGGGCGGCGACAGGGTGTCGCCGCCTTCGACCGAGACGCTAATCAGCTCGTGGAGAGCCCGGAAGGCAACTGGTATCGATCAAGACCATCCGCGCCATGGATACCGGGCCTATTACGCAAACGACCCAGCGCCCGGTCGGCCCGCCGACCGCGCGAACCGTGGGATCACCGGTGTGACGCCATCTCCTGAATACGCTCTCGTAGCCAGCGGTGCGCCGGATCCGCGGTGTTCCTGGGGTCCCAGTACATCGCTCCCGTCAGCTCCGCCGCCGGCTCCAGGGGCACCGCCCGCAGGCCCATCGCACACCCCAGCCGCTCGAAGAGCCGCCGGGGAATGACCGCGACCATCCGGGTGCCGGAGACGAGACCGGCCGCGCCGGCGAAGGTGTCGCTCACCGCCACCGTCCGGTCGGACACGCCACCTTCGCCGATGGTGAAGCCCGACAAGGGCATGGCCTGCGAGCCGATCGTGATGTAGGGCAGTTCGGCCAGTTCCTCCCGGCTCAGGGTCGGGCCCACATCGGGATGGTCACCGTCGACGACGGCGACCAGCTCGTCCGGCGGCAGATCGCTGCGGGAGAACGACGTCAGCTCGTCGGTCAGCACATTCGACGGCCAGATCAGCAGGTCGCTCTGTCCGCGGCGCAACCGGTCGAACATGCCGGGGTGCACCCCGGTGACGCTGATCCGCACCCCCGGGGCCACCTCGCTCAGCTCGCTGAGCAGGGGACGCAGCATCACCACGGTCACGTAGTCGTCGGCGACCAGGTTGAAGGTTCGGGCGCTGGTGACCGGATCGAACTGGTCCGTACGGTCCAGGACCTCGTACATTCCGCCCAGGAGTTCCTTGACCGAGTCGACCAGTGACTCCGCGAGCGGGGTGAGGACCATCGCGCGCCCCTCCCTGACCAGCAGCGGGTCGTTGAAGTGCCGCCGCAGCTTGGCCAGTGCCGTGCTCATCGCGGGTTGGCTGACGGAGACCCGCTCGGCGGCCTTGGTGACACTGCGCTCCGAGAGGAGCGCGTTCAGCGGGACCAGAAGGTTCAGATCGATCTTGGTGGGACGAGCCGCCGCAACCGGCTCCCGTTCCCCATCGGCCGAGGACGCCGGCCCGCCCTTCCGCTGCCCTGGGACGGTCATACGCCCGAAGAAATCGCCGATCTTCCGCACACCGGACGGATCGGCACCCCCGTCGAAGCTGCCCCTCAGCTCCCTGGCCATGGACGCCGCGCGCTCGCGCATCGTCTTCTCGTACGCGGCGATGGCCGCCGTGAGGTCGTCCCCGGCCCCGATGAGAGCCCGGGCGAGGTCGGCGGCGTCCCGCATGGCGAGATTGGCGCCCCAGCAGGAGGACAGCATGCCATGGGCGGCATCGCCCAGCAGGGTGACTCCCGGTGTGGTCGGCCAACTGGTGCCGATGGGGAGGCTGTAGACGGGGCGGGGCACGATCGTGTCATCGCAGTGGCGGACGAGGTCCGTCAACTGCGGGGCCCAGTCGGTGAAGTGCTCCAGGATCGCGGCGCGCGCCCGCTCGGGCCGGTCGTAGGGGATGCCGTTGGTGGTGAGCCAGTTCTCGGGAACGCGGAAGGCGATGGAGATGCGCAGGCGGCCATCGCCGCCGCGGCGCGCTATCAGACCCTTGTCGTCCTGGAGCGCGAACATGCTGCCGCGGCCCACGAGTGCGGCTAAGGCCGGCCGGGTGCGGTGGGCCTCGGGGACACCGAGTTCGATGAGGCTGATCCCGGAGTACGCGGGCTCGGCTTCGGTGAGCATCGGACGGACGCGGGACCAGGTGCCGTCCGCGCCGATGAGCAGATCGCAGGTCTCCACCGTGCCGTTTGCGAAGTGGAGTTCGTGGCCGCCGCTCTCCAGGGCGGTGGCGTGGTCGAGGCCGTGGCTCCAGCGGATGCCGTCGGGGGCGAGGGCGTCGAGAAGGATCTCGCGCAGGGCGGACCGGTCCATCTCCGGCCAGCCCGTGTCGTCTTCGGCGGTGACGTCCTGGGGTTGGACCGTGGCGTCCTTGCCGAGAATCTTCATATCCAGGCCCGTGGGGCGGGCCCGGGCCCAGAACTCGTTTTCCAGTCCTGCCGCGCGCAGGGCGTGCTGACCCGACTCGGGGTGCAGCTCGAGGGTTCCGCCGCAGCCGACGGCATCGGCCGCCTCGCGCTCGTATACGACCGTGTCGATACCGTTGGCCCGAAGGACGCAGGCGAGGGTGAGGCCGCCGGGGCCGGCGCCGATGATCGCGATACGGGGGGTGGTGTTCATGGTCAAGGAGTCCTTTTCGGCGGCGGCGGTGGACGTCGTCCCGCGTGACATCATCGCGCCCGCGACGCACCGTCCTCCCACCAGTTGAGGGAGGTGACGCCATCACTGCCCGGGAACCGGCCATAGTCGGCCGAAGACTCATGACCCCGGGCCGAGGAAATCGGAACGGATCGGCCCAGGCATCGCGTAAGGCGAGCGGTCACAACCTCAGCGCGAGGATCCGCGCATCGCGCCGGGGGTCCAGCGACTCCGCCCAGCGCGAAGGCGCCAGGCGCAGCGTCGTGGGCGTGAATCCATACCGGAGGAACAGGCCGCCACCGCCGGTCGTCGCCGTGAACAGGGCACCGAGCGCCTGGGCGCGCGCCCTGGCCAGCACGGCGCGCAGCAGCCCGGCTCCCACTCCGCTTCCCTGACTCGGCCCGGCCACGCAGAAGTTGTACACCACGCCCGCGGGCCCCCGGCCCTCCCCCGGGTCGGCGGGGTGCATACGCAGGCCCACACAGCCCTCGACGGTGCCATCGGGGGCCTCCGCCACCAGGAAGTCGGCCGCGCGGGTGGCGTAGAGCGTGACGGGCCGCTCCCGCAGCGCCCCCGAACACACGAAGGGCCGGGACAGTTCGGCGAGTGCGGTGGCGTCCTCCGGACGGGCGCCGCGCACGCGGGACATCGGCGCGAGGCGGGCGTGCGGCAGCGGGGCAGGGCATGGCGTAGCCGTGATCAAGGCTTTCCTTCCTCGGTTCCACGGTCGGGGAATCCGGTCGGTGAGCACGTCGGCGTGGTTCATCTCATCCGGCGCGGATCCCGGTCTCCCGGCCGTCGACGTATGTCGCCACCACCTCGATGTCCCCGATGCGCGAGGTGTCGACCCGGCGGGGGTCGTCCCCGAGCACGACGAGGTCGGCGAGCTTGCCCGGGGTGAGGCTTCCCAGGCTGTCCTCCCAGTGGCAGGCGGCGGCGCCCGCCACCGTGTAGGCCCGCAGGGCCTCGTCGAGGGTGATGCCCTCGTCCGGGCCGATCACCTGGCCGGACTCGGAGGTGCGCTCGACCATGAACTGGATGGCCCGCAGCGGAGATCCATCGGTGACGGGCCGGTCGGAGCTGCCGACGAGGGGGATGCCGTGGTCCAGGAAGGCCCTGCCGCGGTAGAGCCACGGGGCCCGTTTCTCGCCCATGATCGCCGCATAGTCGTCGCCGAAGCGGCGCAGGAAGTTGGGCTGGACGACGGCGCTGATGCCGAGCCGTGCGAAGCGCGGAAGCTGGTCGGGGCGGATCAGTCCGGCGTGCTCGATGCGGTGCCGGGCGTCGGGGCGCGGCCGCAGGCGCTGGGCCCGTTCCAGGGCGTCCAGGGCGACATCGGCGGCGCGGTCGCCGATCGCGTGGACGGCGAGCTGCCACCCGGCCAGATGGCCGTCCACGATGGTGTCCGCGAGCGCCTGCGGGTCGTCCTGTAGCTCACCCGTGTGATCCAGCCCTTCGTACGGGGTGCTGAGCGCGGCGGTCCGGGCCATCATGCCGCCGTCGGTGTAGATCTTCAGCGCGCCCACCGAGAGCCGGTCGTCGCCGAATCCGGTGCGCAGGCCGAGGTCGAGGGCCCGGGGAATGCCGTCGGCTTCATGCGCGCCGACCGGGCGCAGCCGGTCGGCGGACACCATGAGCTGTACGCGCAGCGGCAACAGACCTGATTCGCGGGCGAGTTGGTAGGCACCCAGCTCGACCGGGCTGTGGCCGAAGAGGGCACCGCCGATGCCCGCCTCGGCGCAGGCGGTGACGCCCTCGGCCAGGCAGGTGCGGGCGGCGCGCGAGATCGCCTCGGCCAGTTCCGCTTGAGAGTGCGGGAGGCGCAGAGCGCGGGCGGCGCCCATGGCGCCCTCGGCGAGGAAGCCGTCCTGGTGCGGGGTGTCGGCGGGAAGCAGGTCGAGGACGGCGGAGTTGACCATGCAGCCGTGCCCGGAGTCGTGCATCATGAACACCTTGCGCCCGTGGCTGACCTGGTCCAGTTCGGCGGCGGTCAGATGGCGTCCCAGGGCCCGCTGGTCGTAGCCGGCGATGCTCACCCAGGCGCCGGGCGAGCTCGTCCGGGTGATGACCCCCTCCACGACGGCGAGCACCTCGTCGATCCGGGTGCACCTCGCGATGCTCGGGGTCCGCTGCTTGAACCCGGTCCAGGCCAGGTGCACATGGGGGTCGATGAACCCGGGCAGTACGGTGGCGCCCTCCAGGTCGATCACCTCGCGGGCGGGCAGGGAGGTCACGGCGTCGTCCAGGCCCACGATCCGGCCCCGCCACACGCCCAGGTCGTGGGCGACGGGGTGGTCCGGGTCCATGGTGAGGAAGCGGGCGTTCGTCAGTCTGGTGCAGAGCATCTGCCGCAACTCTCCTGGGTGCCGGGGCGGTTCACAGGTCAAACTTAGGTTAGCCTCGCCTAATTGTCAGGAGCTTAGCTTTGTCCCTTCCCTCTCACAAGGAGACGTTGATGCGCCTGAGTGCGACCGATGGGGAGAGCGCCTTCGTCGCGTTCGGATTGCCCGGCACACCCGGCACCGACGAGTTCTGGGCGGCGGCGGGAACACCCGCGTCGGTGCCCGCCGACGGCGGCGGATGGACGACCTTGTTCCTGTGGCGCGGCTCTCCCGCGAGCATCTGTTTCGAGAGCTGGTCGGAGCCGGTCCCCCTGCGCCGGTGGGCGGATACGGACTGCTGGTACGCCGAGGTGCCCATGCCCGCGCGGCTGCGGGTGACCTACCAGTTCCTCGCGGGCGACGAAGCGCACGCCGACCCGTTCAACCCGCTCGGCGCGGGTGGTGACCGGTCCATCGCCGCCACCCCGGACGCCCCGGCCCAGCCGCACTGGCCCGTCATAGGCGCCGATGCCGTACTGCCCCTCCCGCACACCCGGATCCGCTGGAACAGCGCACGGCTCGGCGGGCGCCGCACCGTGCGCGTCCACCCGGTGGGCGGCGGCGGCCCAGTGGTGCTGCTGCTCGACGGGGACGACTGGCTGTATCTGCACCCGGCCATGACCGCGTTCGACTCGGCCGTGGCCAGTGGCGAGATGCCGCCCGTCACACTGGTCTTCCTGCCGAGCAAGGACCGGGCGGCCGAGTTCGGGTGCGACCCCGCGCTGTGGGAGGCGGTCCGGGACGAACTGCTGCCGCTGGTGGCGGAATCCGGCGCACCCGCCGACCCGGACCGGCTGGTGGTCGCCGGGCAGAGCCTGGGCGGGCTGAGCGCGCTGTACGCGGCGCTGGAGTTCCCGGACCTGGTCTCCCGTGTCGCCTGTCAGTCGGGGTCGTTCTGGTGGACACCCGGCGCCTTGGAGCTGCCGGACCCCATGGGCGGCCCGGTCGGCGGCACCATGGCCGCGCGTCTGCGGGAGCGCCCCGGCCTGTCCGGTCTGCGGGTCGCGTTCGACGTGGGGGAGCACGAGACGCGGATGCTCCCCCACTGCGAGCTGGCCGAGGCCCTGGTCCGGCGGTCCGGCGCGACCGTACGGGTCTCGCGGTCGGCGGCGGGCCACGACCGGGCGGGCTGGCGGCACGCCCTGCTCAGGGATGTCGCCTGGGCGCTCGACTAGCCGACCGGGTCACCGGGCCACCGCCAGGCAGTAGTCCTGGTCGGTGGCGAGGAGATTGCGATGGGTGTCCTCGGCGGTGATGACGCCGTCGTCCAGGACGAGGACCCGGTCGGCGGCGTTCAGGAGCGCCGGGCTGCTGGTGATCACGATGGTGGTGCGGTCCCGGCGCAGCTTCGCGATGTTGCGCGCGATGAGCTGCTCGGTGACCGCGTCGACGGCTGTGGTCGGGTCGTGCAGGACGAGGACGTCGGTGTCGGCGGCGAGGGCGCGGGCCAGGGACAGCCGCTGGCGCTGTCCCCCGGAGAGGTTCGCGCCGCGGTCGCGGACGCCGTAGTCGAGTCCTTCGCGGTGGAGGGCGACGACATCGGTCAGCATGGACGCCTCGACGGCCTCGGGGACCATCCGGCTGGTGCCCGAGGGATCGATGTTCGTGCCGAGGGTGCCCGCGAAGATCTCCCCGTCGTACGGGTTCACCAGCATGTGCTCGCGGACCGCCTCGATCGACAGGTCCGCCAGCTCCCGACCGCCGACCCGCACCGCCCCCTCGTACGCGCCGGGCGGGACCTTCACGGCCAGGATCGACGCGAGGTCGGCCGCCACACGCGGCTGGTACGGGGCGATGGCCACGAACTCGCCGGCCGCCACCTGGAACTTCAGCTCGCGCAGCGAGCCGTACCGGACGCGGTCGAGGTCGAGGTCTCCGCCCGCGGCCGGGCGCTCCCGCCCGTCGGCCGCCACCGGCGGGGCGGACAGTACCAGCGCCATCCGCTCGGCGGAGGCGCGCGCCATCATCACGTACTTCGGCATCTCCGAGAACAGTTTGAGCGGTTCCATGATGAACTGCGCCAGCCCCACGGCCATGACGAGTTCCCCGATGGTGATCCGGCCGCTGAAGGCCAGTGAGCCCGCCATCAGGGTCACGGCGGCGGCGAGGACCGCGTTGAGGGCCAGCGCGGTGCCCGCGTACACGCCGTTGACCTTGGCAACGGTGATCGCCTGGTGCTTCGCCTCCGTGCTGACCCTGCGATAGGAACCGAATGCCGCGTGGTTGCCGCCGAAGCCGTGCAGCGGGCGCAGGCCGGTGATCAGGTCCGCGACCTTCGCCCCCGCCCGTGCCACCCGGGCCTGCTGCTCGCGGGTGCTGGAGCCGATCCGCTTGGACAGCACACTCAGGATCGACAGAATCGCGACGGTGCCCACGATCACCAGCAGGCCGAGCCGGATGTCGGCCAGGCCCAGCGCGACCGCCGCGACCAGCACCGCCACCAGCGAGCTGACCAGCAGCGGCACCACCTCGATGATGTCGGCGGTCTGGTCGGCGTCCTCGGTGGCGATGGTCAGCACCTCGCCGGACTTCAGGTCGACGTTCCTGGCCACCGGCTGGAGGCCGTAGGCCGCGACCTTCACCCGCCAGCGGTGCGCCTCGGTGGTGTTGGCCTTCTGAAGGACGCGCATCCCGAACCGCCACGACAGCGACACCGTCGTGATGATGACCGCCAGCGCGGCGATGGCCAGGCCGAGCGAGCCGAGGCTCCGGTCCCGCATCGTGTGCTCGACGATCAGGCCGAGCGCGATGGGGAAGGCGGTCTCACCGGCCTGGTACAGGCCCATGAGGACGGTGCCCCAGGTCATGGCGCCGATGTTGCGGCGCAGTGCGGTCCGGAGGATGTCGGCCCCCGGGCGGGGCCGCTGGGTGTCAGGAGTGGTCATCAAGGTGGCGGGCAATCGCTTCCGGGGTTCGCAGGGTGAACAGATCACGGATGGTGATCACCGGGCCGTACTCGCGGCGGAGCAGCCCGATCAGCCGCACCGCCAGCATGGAGTGCCCTCCCAGGGACACGAAATCGCTCACCGCACTCACCTCGTCGTCATCCAGGTCCAGTGCCTCGGCGAAGAACTCGCACACCACGGTCTCGTTCCCGGTCCGCGGTCCCCGCTCCCCCGCCGTGGTCAGTGTGCCCAGCGGCTTGGCCTCCGGCAGCGCCTTGGTGTCGGCCTTCCCGTTCACGGTCAGCGGGATGCTGTCGACCTCGGCGTAGTGCGTCGGGCGCAGGAAGTCCGGCAGCCCGGTGGCCACGTCGGCGGCGACCGCCGCCAGGTCCGAGCCGTCCAGGACGAGGTAGGCGGCCAGCCGGTAGGCGCCGTCGACCTGAGGATCGGGCTGGGCGACCGCGGCGACGAACCGCACCGCCGGATGCGCGGCGAACACGGCCTCGACCTCGCCCAGTTCGACCCGGTGCCCCCGGATCTTGACCTGCTGGTCGATGCGGCCCAGATACATCAGATTGCCGTCGGGCCGACGGGCCACCAGGTCTCCGGTGCGGTACATCCGCTCGCCTGGTGCGCCGAACGGGCACGCCACGAAGCGGTGCGCGGTCTGGTCGGGCTGCCCGAGATAGCCGCGGGCGATGCCGATGCCCGACACGTACAGCTCACCGGGGACGCCGTCCGGCAGCGGCCGCAGCCACGGGTCCAGCACATACACATCGGTGTTGTCGATCGCCACGCCCACCACCGGGTCCTGGCATTCGAAGGTGCCGACGCCGAGGGTGTTGATGGTGTACTCGGTGGGCCCGTACAGGTTGTAGCCGACCGTCCCCTCGGTCGCCGCGAGCCGCTGCCACAGCGCCGGGGTGACGGCCTCGCCGCCCAGCAGCACCAGTGCCGGCCGCCGCTCCGGGTGGTCGAGCAGGCCCTCGGCCACCAGTTGCTGTGCGTAGGTCGGGGTCACATTGATGACGTCGATGTGGTGCTCGAGGCAGTACTCGACCAGCCGGGGCGCGTCACGGCGCAGTTCCTCGTCGCAGATGTGCACCTCATGGCCGTCGGCGAGCCACAGCAGCTCCTCCCACGACATGTCGAAGGCGAACGACACGGTGTGGGCGATCCGGAAGACCCGGTGGCCGTGGTCCGCCAGCACCGGCTCGAAGATCCGGCGCTGATGGTTGATCAGCATGTTGGTCAGCCCGGCGTACTCGGTCACCACGCCCTTGGGCTTCCCGGTCGAGCCCGAGGTGTAGATCGTGTACGCGGGGTGCCGCAGGCGATGCGGATCCTGCGGCCGATACGTCCGATACGGCTCGGCCTCGGGCAGCGGGCGGTCCAGCTCGATCAGCTCGCCGGTGAGCCGGGGGGACACGGCGCTCACGGTGAGGATCACATCGGGGCGGGCGTCCGCGACGATCGCGGCGATCCGCTCGTCCGGATGGTCCAGCTCCAGCGGCACATACGCGGCGCCCACGCGCAGCACGGCGAACAGCGCCACGATCGAGTCCAGGGAGCGCGGAATCGCCAGGCCCACGGTCGTCTCGGGGCCGAGGCCGCGCCCGGCCAGCACACCGGCCACGGCGCGGCTGCGGTCCCGCAGCTCGGCGAAGGTCATGGTCGAGCCGTGGGCGACGAGCGCCACCCGCCCCGGGTCGCGGTCCGCCGCCCGGTCGAACCGGTCGACCACGGTGTCCGTGCCGATGTCCATGCGCTCGGCGGGCAGGGGCTCCGGGCCCGGTCCGCGCAGCGCGCCGACCGGCCCGGTCGCCCGGGCCAGGTCGTCGAGCACGCGCAGATAGTCGTCGAGGAGCCGCCGGGCGTTCGCGGTGTCCTCGTCGCGGTACTCCAGCTTGACCGTGAGCCGGTCGCCGGGGGTGACGACCCAGGTGAACGGGTAGTGGGTGGAGTCGTCGGCGGTCACCGAAGTGATGCCGTGCCTGGCGTTCATCTCCGCGAACGCGTCCATGTCCAGGAAGTTCTGGAGCACGAAGAGGTTGTCGAACAGGGTGTCGTGCCCGGTGGCCCGCTGGATCTCGCCGAGCCCCAGATGCTCATGGACCATCGCCTCGACCCTGGCCGCCTGTACGTCCGCCAGGTATGCGCCGACGCTGTCGTCCGGCCGGGCCCGGGTCCACATGGGGACGGTGTTGAGCAGCACGCCGACGATGCCGTCCAGCCCCTCGCCGTCCCGGCCGGAGACGGTCACGCCGAACACGGCGTCACCGCGACCCGTGTGGGCGCCGAGCAGGAGGCCGAACGCACCGGTCAGCACCGAGTTCAGGGTGACACCGTGCGCTCTGGCCGCCGCCCGCAGCAGCTCCGACCGCTCGGCGGACAGCGTGTGCACGAGCGCGCGCGGCAGCTCGTCGGAGAGGGACGGCGCCGGTCCGGCGAGCAGCGTCGGGCCGGGGAGACCGGCCAGGTGCTCGGCCCAGAAGCGTTCCGATACGGCGGAGTCGCGGGCGTCGAGCGCCCGGGCGTGATCCTCGAAGCTCGGCGTGGCCGGGGCGGGGTCGGGCAACTCGCCATCGAGGACGGCCTGGTAGGCGTCGAACAGGTCCCGCAGCACGATCTCGCGGGACCAGCCGTCCCACAGCAGCAGGTGGTAGCTGAGCAGCAGCCCGTCACGGTCACCGGGCAACCGCACCACGGTCATCCGGATCAGCGGGGGCTCGCCCGGGTCGAATCCCGTGTCGCGGTCCCGGGTGCGCAGCGCCTCGACGTCCGCGTCGCTCGTGAGCTCGACCGTACGGACGTCGACGCGCCGGCCCGGCCCCAGCACCTGGACCGGGTTTCCGTCGTCGTCGGTGGCGAAGCCGGCGGTCACCACCGGATGTCGCGCCATCACATACGCCATCGCCTCGGAGAGTGCGTCGGTGTCCAGGCGCCGGTCGAAGGTGAACCAGCTCTGCGCGACGTAGTGTCCCGCCGAACCCGCCATCTGGGCCTGGAAGTACAGGCCCCGCTGGAGCGGGGTGACCGGTGCCGTGCGCTCGGCCGTCGCGGAGGCGTCCGCGATGCGTTCCAGTGCGCTCCGCCAGTGGTCGGTGATCTCGTCCGGGATGCCTTCGGCGAGGGTGAAGACGGCGTGCAGGCTGCCGGTGGCCGCGTCCGTCCACGCGTTCACCTCGACGGCGTACGGACTGCCCTGATCGCCGCCGGTCAGGCGCGGGGCCTGGGACTCACCGCCCCGGCCGAGATAGTTGAACAGTACCTGCGGGCGGGCGGTGAGCAGCGGGGCCGTCTGCGCGTTGAGGTACCTGAGTTGGCCGTAGGCTACGTGTGCGCGCTCGTCCGGCTGGCGTTCCGCCACCTCGTACGCCGCGGCGACGGGGTCGCTGTGTGCCGTGAGCCGCACGGGTGCGATGGAGGTGAACCAGCCGACCGTGCGGGTGTAGTCGTGGTGTTCCAGCGCCGGGACCCGGCCGTGGCGCTCCAGTTCGATCGCGAGATCGGTGGGCGATGGCTGGACGCGGGTCAGCGCGGTGCGCAGCGCGCCGCACAGCAACTCGGTGAGACCGACGCCGAGTGCGGTGGGCGCGGTACGCGTCACGCGGTCGCTCGCTTCGGGTGCGAGCACGACCGTGGTCTCGCGCGGCCGCTCGATCGCGGGCAGGAGCGCGGGCGCCCGGAGGGTGGTGAGCCAGTGCCCGAGGTCGTCGATCGCGTGGCCGGACCGGGACGCCAGTGCTTCCGCGTACTCGGCGTAGGACGTGGTCGGCGGTGGCAGGGGCGCCCCGCGCAGGGCGGCGGCCAGGTCGTCCAGCAGGATCAGCCAGGACACCGAGTCGACGGCGAGGTGGTGCACGGTGACCACCAGGGTCCGGCTCGCCTCCAGCCATGCGAAGGCGGCCACGTCCCCGGATTCGGGGTCGAGGTGTCCGGCGGCCTCGTTCGCCGCCGTCGTGGCATCGGCCGTGTCCGCCCGTACGACCGTGACCTCGCGGGCGGGTTCGGTACGCAGCTCCCACACCCCGTGTGCGACGCGCAGCCGCAGCCGGAGGGCCGGGTGCGCGGCCACGACGGCGTTCGCGGCGCGCTCGGCGTCGGCGAACCCGGTGCCGTCCGGGGCCACCACCGTTCTGGCCTGGGCGAACCGGGTGAGGGATCCGCCCAGTTCGCGTCGGCGCAGGATGATCGGGGTCGGCGGCAGCGGGCCGTCCTCGTGGTGGGCGGGCGCGGGCGGCTCGGCGTGCGGTGTGCTCGTCCCCAGGTGCTCGGCGAGTGCGCGCGGTGTCCTGAACAGGAACACATCCCGTGGCGCGATTCGCAGGCCGAGCGCCCTGGCCCGGTTGATGACGGTGATGGCGACGATGCTGTCGCCCCCGGCCCGGAAGAAGTCGGTGTCGCCGTCCACGGCCGATTCGGGCAGTGCGTCGGCGAAGATGCCGACCAGTGCGGTGAGCGCGGCGTCCCCGCTGCCCGGGGAGCCGGCCACCGGGGTGTCGTCCTGTGCGGCGGCGCGTGCGGCCAGGGCCTTCCGGTCCAGCTTGCCGTTGACCGTCAGCGGCAGGGCATCCACGGGCAGCACCCGGCCCGGCACCATATGTACGGGCAGTTTCGCGGACAGCAGGGCGGTGACGTCGGCGGGCACCCGGCCCACGACATGTGCGACCAGGTGGTCGCCGCTGTCCGCCACGGTGACGGCCGCGTCGACCACACCGTCCAGCCCCCTGACCGCGGACTCCACCTCGCCGAGTTCGATACGGAAGCCCTTGAGCTGCACCTGGTCGTCGGCGCGGCCGGTGAACTCCAGCTCACCGTCGAGGGTGCGGCGGGCGAGGTCGCCCGTGTGGTACATGCGGGAGCCGTCACCCGCGAACGGGTTCGCCACGAAACGGCCCGCGGTCAGCCCCGGCCTGCCCAGATAGCCGAGCGACACCTGGTCGCCCGCGACATAGATGGCGCCCACCCGGCCCGGTGGCACCGGCCGGAGCCGGTCGTCGAGCAGATAGGTGGCCAGGCCCGGGATCGGGCCGCCGATCGGGCTGATGCCGCTGCCGGTACCGAAGTCCTCGTCGGTCAGCACCCGGTGGGTGACATGGACGGTGGTCTCGGTGATGCCGTACATATTGACCAGCTCGGGCGCACCGGTGCCATACCGCTCGACCCAGCCGCGCAGCCGTCCGAGATCCAGCGGCTCGCCGCCGAAGATGATCCGGCGCAGCCCGGTGACCGGCTCGCCCGCATGCCGGTCGGCATCGATGAACTGGTAGAACGCCGATGGGGTCTGGTTGAGCACGGTCACTCCGCGCTCGCGCACCAGCCGGTGGAAGTCGACCGGTGAGCGGGTCAGCCCGTACTCCGGCACCAGCAGCTCGGCGCCGTGCGCCAGCGCTCCCCACAGCTCCCAGACCGCGAAGTCGAAGGAGAAGGAGTGGAATTGGACCCATACGTCGTGCGGGCCGAAGTCCATGGCGGGCCGGGTGTTCGCGAGCAGCGTCACCACACTGGAGTGCGGGACGACGACCCCCTTGGGTCGGCCGGTCGATCCGGAGGTGTAGATGACGTAGGCGGGGTCGTGCCGGCTCGCCTCCGGCCCGGTCTCCGTACCGGCCCCCGGCGGCTCGTCGCCCAATACGAGCACCCGGGCCGGCCCGCCCGCCCGGGCCAGCAGCCGGGTGAAGCGCTCGCGCTGCTCACGGTCCACGAGGACGACCTGCGGCGCGGAGTCGGCGAGGATGTACTCCAGCCGCTCGTCCGGGTAGGCCAGGTCCAGCGGTACATACGCGCCGCCCGCGGTGACGATGGCGACCAGGGCGACGACCTGTTCGAGGGAGCGCGGGACGGCGACGGCGACGCGCCTGCCCGGCCCGGTACCGGCCGCGCGCAGGGCGGAGGCCAGCTCGTTCTTCGCCTTCGAAAGTTCGCCGTAGGTCAGTGAGCGGGTTCCGCCGTCGAGAGCGCACTGGGTCACGGCGGTGACCGCCGGGTCGCGGTGCGCGGCGGCGTCGAACAGTCCGCCCAGGGTCGTCGGAGTGATCGGCGCGGGACGCCGGGTGTCTTCCGGCGCCACATCGCCGACCAGGGCGTCCGGGCGGGTGAGCAGGCCGGTGAGGGTCTTTGTGAACGTGCGCAGGATCGCCTGGGCGCTCGACTCCCGCAGCAGCTCACCGTCGTAGATCAGGTTGAAGCGGGGAGGGCCGTCGAGAGCGCGCTCCACCACCAGCGTCAGGGGGTAGTGCGGGGCGCCCTCGTTCACGATGTCGGTGATGACCAGCTCGTCGCCCGGGCCCCGCAGGGCGGCCACATCGGTGGCGACATCGAACACCACCAGGGTGTCGAACAGGGTTCCGGCGCCGGCCAGGCGGCCGATCCTCGCCAGCGAGACATGCTGGTGCGGCAGCACCGCGCTCTGGTGTTCCCGCACCGAGGCGAGCAGCTCGCGCGCCGTGGTGGTACCGGCCCACCGGGCGCGCACGGGGATCGTGTTGATGAACAGACCCACCATGTCCTCGATGCCGGACACCGGAGCGTCCCGCCCGGACACCGTGGATCCGAACACCACATCACTGCCGTACAGGATGTCACCCAGCGTGACCGCCCAGGCGCTGTGCACGGCCACGCTCAGCGGCACACCGGCCGACCGGGCGGCCGCGTCGATGTCGTCCCCCGGTTCCACGGCGACGTCGGCGAATCGGCCGGACGGGGTGTGTCCCTCGGCGACCAGCGAGGGGCCGGGCAGCCCGGCGAGCTGATCGCGCCATATCCGGTCGCTCTCGTCGTCGTCGCGCTCCGCGAGCCACCGTACGTAGTCGGGGAAGCCGCCGAGCGGGTACACGGTCCCCGGCGCGTGGTATTCGGCCAGCAGCGCACGGAGCATCGGTGGCACCGACCAGCCGTCGGCGATGATGTGGTGCACGGTCTGCACCAGGACGTTCCGTCCGGAGCCCGCGCGGATGAGCGTGTACCGCATCAGCGGGCCGGTGGCCAGGTCGAACCCGGTCCGGCGGTCCCGCTCGGCGTATTCGCGGATCTCGGCGTCGGTGATCCCGGGGCGGTCGAGCGTGGCGAACGGCGCCCGCACCCCGCTCTCCAGCACGGAGACCACACGGCCGTCGGCCAGGGCCGTGAACCGTGCCGCCAGGTTCGGGTACAGGGTGAGCAACCGGGTGGCCGCCGTCGCGAGCCGGTCGGCGGCCACCTCGCCGTCCAGCCTCAGCAACTGCTGCTCGACGTAGGCAGCCGCCGAGTCGTCGTCGAAGACCGAATGGAAGTACAGGCCCTCCTGCAACGGGGTCAGTGGCAGGATGTCCCGCAGCGCCGGGCCGTCCAGGACGTCGACGTCGGCCTGGGTGAGCCGCACCAGGCCGAAGTCGCTGGGCGAGTGGCCGCCCTGGTCGAGCGCGGCCAGGGCGGTCAGGGTCTCCCGGAAGTACCCGCCGATGGTCGCGATGTCCTCGTCGGTGAACATCCCGTCGGGCCAGGAGATGGTGGTGATCAGCTCGTACCCGCCACTGGAGGCGGGTTCGGCGATCGCGTTGAACTCCAGGGGGCGCGGCAGACGCATTCGCGGGTCGCGCCTCTCCCCCAACTGGCCGGTTTTGCCGCTGAGTTGCCAGTCCCCGGACGCGCCCGCGTCGAAGCGGCCCAGATAGTTGAAGAGCACCTGCGGTGCGGGGGCGTCGAACTCGGTATGGGTCAGATACCGCAGGGCGCCGTAGGAAACGCCGTTGGACGGCACTCGGGCGAGGTCTTCCTTGACCGCCTTGAGCGCGGCGGCGAGGTAGTCGGGGGCGGTGAAATCGGCCGCCGCTCCGGGGTCCACGGTCACCGGGAAGAGGGTGGTGAACCAGCCCACGGTCCGCGACAGTTCGGGCTCGAAGCCGACGGTGTCCGCCACGAACCGTCCTTCGCGGCCGTGGCCCTCGAGTTCGATATGCGCGAAGGTCTGGTGCTGTCCGAGGTCGCGGCGCCATCGGGCGAGGGTGACGGCGAGCGCGGTCAGCAGCACATCGCCCACGCCCGCGTGGAACTTCGCGGGGAGCTCGCCCAGCAGGGCGGCGGTGACCTCGGGGCCTGCCGAGACGGTCCGCACCCGCTCCCGGGCGACGGTGTCGGCTTCGGAGAGCGCGCGCCTGCCCACGGGGCCGTCCGCTGCTGGCAGGGGACGCTCGTAGTAGCCACGGTCCGCGTCGAAGGTGGCATTGCCCAGCATCTGCGTCCAGCGCCGGAACGACGTGCCCACCGCAGGCAGCTCGATCGGCGCGCCCGAGGCGAACTGCCGCCAGGCCGTGGCCAGGTCGTCCATCAGAACATGCCAGGACAGGCCGTCGATCACCACATGGTGGACGACCACGACCAGTTGCCGTGCCGCGCGTCGCCAGACGGCACGCAGCATCACGCCCTGGTCCGGGTCCAGCCCTCCGGTGGCGAGCGCGACGCACTCATCGAGCGGCCGGTCGCTCTCCTGCCACGACGGCGTGGCCCGGTCCGCCGCCGGGATGTCGAAGCTCCAGCGTTCGCCGCGTACCAGCCTGGCGCGCAGCATGTCGTGCCGCTCGGCCACGGCGGCGAGGATCGCGTCGAGGGCGTCGGCGGTCAGCTCCGCCGGGGTGTTCAGCACGACCGACTGGACGAAGCCGTCGATCGCGTCGGTGGTCTCGCCGAGCCACCGCACGATGGGCGATCCGATGACGGTACCGGTCGCGATATCACCCTCGTCCGCGGTGGCGGCGTCCTCACGGCTCGCCATCGCCGCCAGCGCCCCGACCGTGCTGTTGGTGAAGATCTGCCGTGCCGTGAGGTGGAGACCCGCGTCGCGCACCGCGCTCAGCAGCGAGATCGCCAGCAGGCTGTCTCCGCCGAGCTGGAAGAAGTCCTGGTCGACGCCGACCTCGTCCAGCCGCAGCACCTTCGCGACCGCCGCGCACACCACGCGCTCGTTCTCGGTGGTGGGCTGGACGATCGAGCCCGTTCCGATCACGGGTTCCGGCAGCGCACGGCGGTCGAGCTTGCCGTTCGCGGTGAGCGGGAACTCCGTCATCACGACGATATGGGCGGGCACCATGTACTCCACCATGTGCCCGGCGGCCCACCCCTTGACCTCGTCCGGGCGCAGGTCCTCGCTCCCGGCGGCCGGGATCACATAGCCCACCAGATAGGTGCTGCCCGTCGCGTTCTTCTTCGCGACGACGCAGGTGTAGCGCACCCCGGGGTGCTCCGCGAGACCGACCTCGACATCCTCGATCTCCAGCCGCATACCGCGGATCTTGATCTGGTTGTCGGCCCGGCCGAGGAAGTCCAGCGACCCGTCCGGGGCGAACCGTGCGAGGTCTCCGGTCCGGTACAGCCGCGATCCGTCCCCGGCGAAGGGGTTCGCCACGAAGCGGGACGCCGTCAGACCGGGCGCGTTGATGTACCCGCGGCCCAGGAGGAACCCTCCCACATACAGTTCGCCACCGACTCCGACCGGGACCGGGCGCAGCTCGTTGTCCAGCACATACAACTGGGTGTTCGGGTTGGCCTTGCCGATCGATGTCGACAGGCGCTCGGCCGCGCCCCGGTAGATGACATGCGAGACGCCGATCGTGGTCTCGGCCGGGCCGTAGCCGTGGTACAGCGGGATGTCGAGCCGGGTGCGGAACCGCTCGTACAGCTCCGGAGTCAGCACCTCGCCGCCGCACCACACATGGCGCAGGCTGTCCAGTCGTCCGGAGTCGCCCACCATCTCCAGCAGCACGTCCAGCATGGACGAGACCAGGTAGGTGAAGGTGACCCGTTGCTCGGCGATCACGCTCAGCAGGTGGTGCGGGTCGCGTTCGCCGCCGGGCCGCAGGATGATCAGCCTGCCGCCGTGCACCAGCGGCAGGAAGATCTCGTTGATGGAGATGTCGAAGGACAACGGCGCCTTGAACAGCGACGCGTCGTCGTGGCCGAAGCCCAGGATCTCGTTGCCCTGCCACAGCAGGCGCTCACTGATCGCCTCGTGCCGGATCATCGCGCCCTTGGGCCGCCCGGTCGAACCGGATGTGAAGATCACATACGCCAGGGCGCTGCCGGGTACGGTGACCCCGGTGCCCTCGGTGGGGTGGGACCCGAAGCGCCAGTCGCCGAGGTCGACGGCCACGGCCTCCGGTTCGGCCGGGTCGCGTTCGCCCGAGTCGTTGAGCTGCGCCACGACCTGGGCGTCGTCGATGACGACGGCCCGGCGCGCGGCTGGCCACTGCGGATCGAGCGGCACAAACGCGCATCCCGCCTGGAGTACGGCGAGCAGCCCGATCACCATCTCGGCCGAGCGGCCCAGTGAGATGCCGACGACCTGTTCGGGGCGCAGGCCGCGCTCGATCAGATGGTGAGCCAACTGACTTGAGCGCTCAACCGCCTGACGGTAGGTCAACGACCGGTGCTCGTCGACGATGGCCACCGCGTCCGGCCGGGACCGCGCCTGCTCATGGAACATCTCCACGATGGTCGGGCGGACCCGGTCGGCCTCGGTGTCATTCCACCCGGCCAGGGCCTCGAGCCTGGCCGCCACCCCGGACGGGGAGATGGTGCCGATGGGCCGGTCCGGGAATTGGGTCAGGTCGTCCAGCGCGAGCCGCGCATCGTCGGGCCCGACGCCTTCCGGGACGGTGATGCTCAGGTCGTCCGCGTCGATCTGCCAACCGGCCGGCCCCGCACCGCCGTTGTCGACCCACCCGAGGACATCGGCGAACAGGGTGCCGGGGGTGAGGTCGATACCGTCGGGGCTCAGGCCCGTCGCCCAGTACGACAGCCCGATGGCACACGCTTCGGCGATGGTCCGGTCGGAGAAGTCACCGATCCGCCGGCGTACATCGGCAACCTGTCCGGGAGAAAGCAGTACGCGACGAGCGCCCGGTTCCACCATCGAAGACATCGAAGACTCAGCATCCCTTCCACGTCATGAAAAGCTCACCTGAATCAGGGGTGTCTAACTACCTTCGCGCCAGGCCCGCCACAGTCGTGCGTACCGGCCGCACAGGGCCACCAGCTCGTCGTGCGTGCCTTGTTCCACCACCCGGCCCGCGTCCAGCACGGCGATCCGGTCCGCCGCCATCGCCTGGGTCAGCCGGTGCGCCACGAACAACGTGGTCCGGCCCGAGCACGCGGCCAGCACGGCCCGCTCCAGCTCGGCGGCGCCCTCGCTGCCCGCCTCCGCGGTGGACTCGTCGAGCACCACCACCGGCGCCCGGCCCAGCACCAGCCGGGCCAGGGCGATCTGGGCCACCTTGGTGACGTCCAGGCGCTCGCCGCCCTCGCCGACCATGGTGTTCAGCCCGTCGGGCAGCGCGTCGACCCACTCAGCGGCGCCGACCATGCGCAGCGCGTCCATCAGCTCGGCCTCGCTCGCCCCCGGCGCGGCCAACCGCAGGTCGTCGGCGAGCGGCCCGGAGAACACATGGGTGTCCTGCGTCAGGATGCTCACCAGGGCCCGCGCCCCGGCCTCGTCCAGACCGGCGAGGTCGGTGGTCCCGACGCGCACCGACCCGGCCTGCGGGGTCCCGATGCCCGCGATCAGCGCGGCCAGGGTGGACTTGCCCGCGCCCGTCGCCCCCACCAGCGCGAGCGAACCACCGGCCGGGATCGTGAGACTGACCTCCCGGAGGACCGGTTCCTCGGTGTCGGGGTAGCGATACGTCAGCCCCTCCACCGTCACCGAATACGGCCCGGTATCCGCCGGCGAGACGGCCGCGTCGCCCACCAGCCGGTCCTCGGCGGCCTCCCCCACCACACCGACCAGCCGGGTCAGGCTCGCGCCCGACTTCTGCGCCTCGTCGAAGGTGAACATGATGGAGCCCAGCGGGGTGAACAGCCGGTGGAACATCAGGGGGGCCGACGAGACATCGCCCAGGCTGGCGGCATCGGCCTCCAGCAAGGAGTACCCCACCACGATGATCAGGACCAGCCCGATGAACTCGGCGCGGTTCTCCCTGCCGACGAACCGGCCGAAGAACCGGAACACCTCGATACCGAGATCGCGCACCCGCCATGACTCGGCGCCGACCTTCTCGCGGAAGGCGCCCTCGAGGCGGTACGCCCGCACCGTGTCGATCCCCTTCAGGCCACTGATCAACGCCTGTGCACGGTCGGCCTGGGCCACCCGCTGCCGCTGGTAGAGCGGGGCGGACCGGGGAAGATACCAGCGCAGGGCCAGCGCGTACGCGGGCAGCGCACCGGCGCCCGCGAGGCCCAGCCGCCAGTCCAGCCCGAACATGCCGGCCGTGGCGATGACCACCAGCACCCCCGCCGAGAACACGGTGGGGACGGCCGTGCGAATGCCCTTGGACAGCACGGCCACATCGTCACCGACCCGGGAGAGCACGTCTCCCCGGCCGACCTGCTCGATCCGTGCGCTCGGCATCCCGAGGACCGCACGGACGGCGCCTTCGCGCAGCCGCGCGAGCAGATCCGCGCCCAGCCGTCCGATGAGATAGGTCGACACCGCTGTGGCCGCCGCGCCGAGCAGCGCGGCGGCCCCCATCACCATCCCGATCGTGACCAGGGCCGAGCGCGGCTCGCCCTCGACCACCCCGTCGACCACCCGGCCGAGCAGAATCACCGGGAGCACCTGGAGCGCCGCCCCGGCCACCGTGGTGAGCGCGGTGGCTGCCGTCAGCCAGGGCACCTCGCGGCAGTGGGCCGCGACCCATCGGGTGGCCACGCGTCCGGTGGCCGTGCGCAGAGTGGCCGGGGGGACGCGCGCCTCGGTGGTGGTGCTCACTCCCGGCCGACCGACTTGACGAGCTGGTCGATCGCGTACGGCAGGGAGAGCAGGGTGCCCTGGGAGATGGCCGCGCCGACGGCCGGGCCCTCGCTGTCCAGCAGGTAGGACACCTTGCCCTGCTTCACCGCGTCCAGGTTGGTGAACAACTGGAACTTCTTCAGCGCCTGTTGGTCGGCCTTGTCGTTGATGACGAAGACGCGGTCGGCGTCGACCAGGTCGACGCGCTCGGGGGACAGGACGGTGTAGAACTTCCCGTCCGCGATTGTGTCGATCTTGGTCTGGTAGCTGAAGCCGAGGCCCGTGACCAGCCGCCCGCGCACATCGGTGGAGGTGAACGGCGCCACCGAGTTCTTGTACCAGGACAACATGACGGCGGTCTGGTTGGCGAACTCGGGATGCTCCTTCTTGGCCGCGCCGAGCTTGTCCCGAATTCCCCGCACCAGCTTGGTGCCCTCGTTCTCCTTGCCCAGCGCCTTGGCGATCTGCACCGCGTTGTCCTGCCACGGGGCGCTGAACGGCTCCTTCTCGCCCTTGGTACGGCCCACCGTGGGGGCGATCCGGGAGAGCTTGTCGTAGGCGGCCTTGTCGATCTCGGAGTAGACCGCCACGATCAGATCCGGCCGCAGGGCGGCGATCTTCTCGTAGTTGGGGCCGGTGTCGCCGTTCTTCATGACGACCTCGGGCCGGGTGTCGCCCCACTTGTCCTTCACCCAGGGCCACTGGGTGTTGATGTCGGGCTTCTTGCCCGCCGGGTTCGGGTACTGGTCGACCATGCCGACCGGTCTGACACCGAGCGCCAGCATGGCCTGGTCGTCCGTGTAGCCGACGGAGACGACCCGCCGGGGAGCCTTGGTGATCTTCGTGGATCCGAACGCGTGCTCCACGGTGACCGGGAACGCACCCGAGGCGGCGGCCGGGGCGTCGTCGCCCGACTCATCCGCCGAGTCGGAACCACATCCCGCGAGGAGGCCGACGCCGAGGGCCGCGGCGGACAGCACCGCCATTAACCGCCGCCATGGCGTCCTGCGCGTCGTTCGATGGAGGAGCATCCGGAATCCCTTGCTGTCGCGCTGTCCGTTGCGCCCCTGACTAAGGGCAGCCAAACCTTATCTCGATGAAGTGAGGCTAGCCTAGCCTTACTTGTGCATTCCTTCGCGGGACCTGCTCGAGCCGGACATGGGTACGGCCGATCGGCACGATGAGCGGCCGGTCGCCCACCGGGTCGTCAATCACCATGGCCCGCAGCCCGAATGCCTCGTCCAGCAGCTCGGCGGTGATCACATCACGCGGATGCCCCTGCGCCAGGATCGAACCCGCCCGCATCACAATGAGGTTGTCGCTGTACCGCGTGGCCAGATTGAGGTCGTGCAGCACCATCACCACCGTGCGGCCCGACTCGTGCAGGTCGTCCACGAGGTCCAGCACATCGATCGCGTGCGCCAGGTCCAGATAGGTGGTCGGCTCGTCGAGGAGCAGCAGATCGGTGCCCTGGGCCAGGGTCATCGAGATCCAGACGCGCTGACGCTGCCCGCCGGACAGCGAGTCGACCGGGCGGTCGGCCAGCTCCGACACCCCGGTCATGGCCAGCGCGCGCTCCACGACACCGGCGTCGTCCGACGACCACTGCCGCAGCCAACTCTGGTGCGGATGGCGCCCCTTGGCGACGAGGTCGGCCACGGTCAGCCCCTCCGGCGCCACCGGCGCCTGCGGCAGCAGGCCCAGCTTCTTCGCCACGTCCCGGGTCCTGAGCCCCGCGATGTCCTCGCCGTCCAGCACCACGGCCCCCTTGGCCGGCTTGAGCAGCCGCGTCAGGGTGCGCAACAGGGTCGACTTACCACAGCCGTTGGGACCGATGATCGTGGTGATCACACCCGGCGGGATCGTCACATCCAGGTCCTGGATGACGGCCCGGCCGCCGTAGCCGACCGAGACGCCTTGGGCCGCCAGCCGTGGGCTGCCCTCGGCCCCGGACTCGATCTCGGTGATGCGCTCGGCGCTCACAAGTCCCCCTGTATTGAGGTCTGTCGGAACTTTCTTGCCAGCTATCTGAGATTCGCCCGTACCAGCAGACAGACGAGGAAGGGGCCGCCGATCGCGGCGGTGACCACGCCCACCGGGAGAGTGATCGGCAGCGCCGTGCGCGCGATCAGGTCCGCGCCGATCAGCAGCAACGCGCCCACCATGCCGGAGGCCACCATCGGCGGCGTAGGGCACCTCGCCAGACGCATCGCCACCTGCGGCGCCACCAGCGCGACGAACGGGACCGGGCCCGCCGCGCTCACCCCCACGGCGGCCAGCAGGACCGCGCAGAGCAACAGGACCGCCCGCACCATCGCGTACCGGACGCCCAGGCCGGCGGCGACCTCGTCGCCCAAGTGCATCGGCTTGAACTGGAACGCGACACAGAACACGACGGCCAGCAGGACGAGCGTGCACCACAGCGCCACCCGGACCTCGCTCCACGAGCGGCCCTCCAGCGAGCCGACCAACCATGCCTGGGCCCGGGCCACATCCTTGATGTCGGCCGTGACCAGCAGCCATGTCGTGATCGCCTCCATCATGGCGCTCACCGAGATGCCGATGAGGATGAGCCGGAAGCCGTCGATCCCGCGCCGCCACGCCAGGAAGTACACCAGCAGTCCGGTGCCGAGACCGCCGGCGAGCGCCGCCGCGGACAGCCCCACGGCGCTCACGACCGCCGCCGCGGTCCCGCCCGACACCGTCACCAGGAACACCGAGACCGCGCCGGCGCCCCCGGTGATCCCCAGAATGTCCGGGCTGGCCAGCGGATTGCGGGCGATGGACTGCGTCAGCGCACCGGACACCCCCAGCGCGATCCCCACGATGAGCCCGGCCAGAGCGCGCGGCATCCGCAAGTCCATGATCACGAACTTGTCGACCCGCTCTCCGCCACCCAGGATCGTGGCGATGACCCGGGACAGGCCGATGGGGAAGTCCCCGACGCCGATGGACAGGCAGAACACCAGGAAGGTGGCCGCCGCCAGCAGCAGCGTGACGCAGACGAGCCAGGGCCGCCATACGAACGACACCTGGCCGAGCCGCACACCCGGCGCCACCGATGGTTTCACGTCTGTCCCGCTCATGCGCTCCTGAACTTTCCGAGCCATACCAGGGCCGCGAAGAACGGGGCGCCCAGGAGAGCCACGATCACACCCGCGTCCAACTCGCCCGGCCGCACCACCAGGCGCCCCACGATGTCGCAGACCAGGAGGACCACAGCGCCGAGCAGACCCGCGTACGGCACCAGCCAGCGGTAGTCCGGCCCGGTCAGATACCGCGCCACATGGGCCACCATGAGCCCGAGAAACGCGATGGGGCCGCACGCCGCCGTCGCCGCGCCCGCCAGCAGGGTGATGGCGGCGATGCCGACGGTCCGGCTCAGCGCGATGTTCACGCCCAGCCCCCGCGCCACATCGTCACCCAGGTTGAGCAGATTGAGGGCGGGCAGCGTGGTCAGCGCCAACACCAGCCCGACCGCGATGAACAGGGCCACCGGCCAGATGACATCGAATCCGACACCGGCCACGGAGCCCGCGTTCCAGAACCGCAGCGCGTTCAGCGACGCCTGGTCCGAGAGCGCGACCGCCGTGGTCATCGCCGCCAGGAACACCGTGATCCCCTGCCCGGCCAGTGCGAGCGTCAACGGATTGCCGGCCCCCCGGCCGATGCTCGCCAGCCCGAAGACCACGACACCGGCGACCGCCGCCCCCAGGAAGGCGAACCAGACGTACTGGAACGGGTCGGCGAACCCGAACACGGCGATCACCGACACCACGGCGAACGAGGCGCCGGAGTTCACCCCCAGCAAGCCCGTGTCGGCGATCGGATTGCGCGTGTACCCCTGGATCAGCGCGCCGCCGGCCCCCAGGGCGATGCCCGCCACGATCGCGAGCACCGTCCGGGGCAGCCGCACGGTCCGCACGATGAGCCTGATCTCGGTGAGCCGCTGGTCGGAGTCAGGCGCCGCGAACAGCCCGTGCCACACCTCGGCGGGGCTCAGCGCGCGCGCCCCCACGGCCAGCGACACCGCCGCCGCGATCACGAGGACCGCCACGAGTGTGCCCAGACCCACAACCCGCCGCCGACGGGCCTTTGTTGTGCCCCTGGCCAAGGGGTGCTCCATCGCAGTGGTGCCCATGTCTCAGTACGTCATCCCCCTAGCGAGCGGCGCTGCCGACTTCGTCGGCGACCGGCCGGGCCCCGCCGGAAGCGGACGGGACGCCCCGGTCGAGGAGCGAGTCCAGGATCTCGCCGACCCGGGTCGCGGTGTTGGACAGCAGGGAGGAGGTGATGCCGTGGGTGTGCTCCGTACCGCCCTGGAGATAGATGCCGCAGCGCAGCCCGGGATCGGTCGCGACGCGGTAGTCGCGCTCGACGCGGATGCGGCCCTCGGCGTCGCGCAGGCAGCTCTCGGCGACTTCACCGAGGAGGCCGAGGGGGTCGGCGGGGCTGTAGCCGGTGGCGAAGACCACCACGTCCGCGTCCAGGAGCGTCTCCTCGCCGGTGACGAGGGATGTCACGGTGGCACGGACCTGTGTCTCCGTCTCCTTGACCTCGGCGAGCCGGGACACATTGAGGAAGCGCAGCCGCTCCACGCCGAGGACCTTCTCCTGGTACATCTGCCGGTACAGATCGTCGATCAGGTCGATGTCCACCACGGAGTAGTTGGTGTTCCCGTGGTAGTCCATCAGCCGGCGCTTGACGTCCTCGGGTGCGGCGAAGTACTCGTCGACCGCCGCGGGGTCGAAGATCCGGTTGGCGAAACCGCTGTCGTCCGCGGGGCTGTAGCCGTAGCGGGAGAAGACCGCGCAGACCTCGGCCTCCGGGAAGCGGCGGTGCAGATAGGCGACGTTCTCGGCGGCACTCTGCCCGGCGCCCACGACGATGAACCGGGAGGGCGAGGTGCCCTCCAGGCCGTCGGCCTTCGCCAGCAGTTCCGAGGTGTGCCAGACGCGGTCACCGCGTTCCACGCCCTCGGGCATGAGGGGACGCAGCCCGGTGCCGATGACGAGGTTGCGGGCGCGGTGGACCGCGAGCCCCTCCGCCGAGCGGACCGTCACATCCAGGTACTCCACGGCCCCGCCACGGACGACAGGCGCGACGCCGACGACCTCATGGCCGTAGGAGACCATGTCCCCGACCTTGGCCGCGGCCCACTCGAGGTAGTCGTGGAACTCCACGCGCAGCGGGAAGAGGTTCTTGTGGTTGATGAAGTCGATCAGCCGTCCCTTGCTCTTCAGATAGCAGAGGAAGCTGAACTCACTGGCCGGATTCCGCAGCGTCACCAGGTCTTTGAGGAAGGACACCTGCATGGTCGCGTCGTCGATCAGCATGCCTCGGTGCCAGCCGAAGCGCGGCTGCTGCTCGAAGAAGTGAGCGCTGATCTCCTCTCCCCCGGCGACGCGTGTGTTGTGCTCACTGAGTGCGATCGCCATGGCCACATTGGACGGCCCGAAGCCGATGCCAATGAGGTCGTGGACCACTGATGCGTCACCAGGAAGAACCTGTGACATGTCACTCCCATCGTGCGGGGCAATCGCCTGTCAGGCGTGGGGAAGTCGCGGTGGGCACGCCGACGGAGCGGCACGCTCACTGAAACTTAGGTGAGCCTAAGCTAAACCCGCAACCCTGTCGATAGGGCGGATCAGGCAATCACGCACGCCAACTACGCCTCCGGACAGGCCCGTTGCGGGCTAAGGTAAGCCTTGCTTTACTTGATCCCCGGTCATCCCCTGCTTCGAGGAGGAACCCCATGCGGGTCGTCATGTTCGGTTACCAGACCTGGGGGCACCGCACCCTGCAAGCCCTCCTGGACTCCGAGCACGACGTGGTACTCGTCGTTACGCACCCCAAGAGCGAGCACGCGTACGAGAAGATCTGGAGCGACTCCGTCGCCGACCTCGCCGAAGAGCACGGCGTCCCGGTGCTGATCCGCAACCGCCCTGACGACGACGAGTTGTTCGAGCGCCTCAAGGAGGTCGACCCGGACATCATCGTGGCGAACAACTGGCGGACGTGGATCCCGCCGCGCATCTTCGGCCTGCCCCGCCACGGCACGCTGAACATCCACGATGCGCTGCTGCCGAAGTACGCCGGCTTCTCCCCGCTGATCTGGGCCCTGATCAACGGCGAGTCCGAAGTGGGCGTCACCGCGCACATGATGAACGACGAACTCGACGCGGGCGACATCGTCCGGCAGGAGGCGGTTCCGGTCGGACCGACCGACACCGCCACCGACCTCTTCCACAAGACCGTCGACCTCATCGCCCCGGTCACGATCGGAGCACTCGACCTCATCGCCTCCGGGCAGACGGAGTTCACCAAGCAGGACCGGTCCCAGGCGAGCTTCTTCCACAAGCGCTCCAGCGAGGACATCCGCATCGACTGGAGCTGGCCGGCGGAGGACCTCGAACGCCTGGTCCGCGCCCAGTCCGAGCCGTACCCCAGCACCTACGCCTTCCATAAGGGCAAGCGCCTCGAAATCCTGGCCGCGGTCGTGTCCCAGGGCCGGTACGGCGGCACTCCCGGCCGCATCTTCTACCGCGAGGGCGACGGCGTGGTGATCGTCGCCGGAGCCGACGCCCGCACCGGCCGCAACCACGGCCTGGCCATCACACGTGTACGGACCGAGGACGGCCACGAGATGGCCGCCACGGAGTACTTCACCTCCATGGGCGGCTACCTGACGAGCCGCCCCTGACGCGGGAACCCGCACACCGCAACGCCCGTTCGGCCCGGCGGTCAGAGGCCGGTGAGCAGGCCGTCGAGCGGGGCGGGTATGCGGTCGGGGTCCAGGGCCTCGGTGAGGACACGGCCGTAGTGGATCTTGCGCCCCTTCTTCGTGCTGAGGAAGCGCCGCAACTGCTGCTGTGAGGTGCGGCCCCGCTGTGCGGGCTGGCGCAGGAAGGTCTGAAGGGGGCGCAGGTCGCCCTCCGCCCGGACGAGCTCCTCCACCCGGGTCACGCCCAGCGCGCGGATGAGCTCGTCTTCGAGGTCCGCCGCGCAGACGAAGATCCGTTGCCGTGCCGTGTTGGGTTCCTCCGCACTGACCTGCTCCAAGCCGCGGTCGTAGTAGCCACGCTCCGCCTCGTCGCACAGTCCCGTGAGGCGAAGGCCCAGGCCGGATGGCCCGAGGAGGCGGGCGAAGCGCCCGACACTCATGGCACCGCCCATCGACAGGACGCAGACTCCTTCGGCCGCCAGGTTCCGGCCGCGGCGTGCGGCCAGCGCGCCGACCGCCGCGACATCACTCGGCCCTTCGAGCAGGACGGCCGCCCGGACGGGCAGCCGCGCGGCCAGCTCGCGCGCCCGGTCGCCGGGCGCACCGGCCGCCCACGCGATGACCGCTTCCCGGAACGCCCCCATGTCTGCCATGAGAGGAGTCTGCGCCCTTTCCCGCCGCCACGGTAGGGAATTTCCACCCGGCGCGCCGCTCGCCGGTGAGCGGGCTGGCCCGACGTTGCGGACGAACGGCGCGGCCGCTCAGGCCGGACCGGCAGTGCTGCCGCGTACGACGAGACGTGGCGGGAGGACGACCTCGCGGGGCTCGGTGCGGCCCTGGTCGAGGCGTTCGACGGCCGCGGCCACCGACTGCCGCGCCTGCTCCGGCGCGTTCTGGCTGACGGTGGTCAGGTCGAAGCAACTGAGCCGGGAGAGGGTGTCGTCGTCGTAACCGGCCACCGACACCTCGCCCGGGACGGCGATGTCGGCGCGGGAGAAGGCGGCCAGCACACCGATGGCGCACTGGTCGTTGAAGGCCACGACCGCGGTGGGCAGCTCGCCGCTGTCCAGGAGGTGGCGAACGGCGCGCTCACCGGCCGCTTCGGTGTGGTCGCCGTGCAGGATCCGGATATGCGCGCCGAGGCCGTGGCGGCGCATGGCCGTACGGTAGCCACGGCGCCGGTCGGTGGCGATGGCGCCCTTGCCCCCGTCGACGTAGACGATCTCGCGGTGGCCGAGGCCGACCAGATGGTCGACGGTCCGGCTCACACCGTCGTGGTCGGCGGTGCGGACGACATCCAGCTCGGCGTCGGCGATCCGGCGGCCGACGGCGATCACGGGTGCCTTGTGGCCGAGGGCGGCGAGCGTGTCGGCGGGGGCGGTCGGGCCGAGCAGGATCAGGGCCTCACTGCGGAAGGCCAGCAGGGTTTCGACGGCGGTGTGCTCGTCGCGGGTGCGGGTCTGCGTGCTGAGGACGAGGTCGTAGCCGACCTCCTCGGCGGCCGTGTGCAGGTGCTCGACCAGTTCGGCGTGGAAGGGGCTGTGGATGTCGACCATCACGCCGAGCAGCCGGGTACGCCTGCTGGCCAGCAGGCTGGCGGTGCGGTCCGCCTGGTAGCCGAGGTCGGCGGCGGCCTTCAGGACACGCTGCCGCGTGCGTTCGCTGGGGCCGGGCACGCCACGCAGGACCAGGGACACCGACGCCGTGGACAGCCCCACCCGGGCGGCCACGTCCTCCAGCCGGGGACGCTTGTCCATGCCGCTCCGGTGACGCCCCGAACCGACGTCATCCACTGATACCTCCCGCGGCCATCTCCTCGCGCAACACCCTTCGCACCCCCAGGAAACGCGCCGATACTACCAGGATCTTAAAGCGCTTCAAGCCGGCTCCTCGAAGAACGCCGACAACCTATTGACATGACATTTGCGCCCGGGCATCGTACTGCGCAAGCCGCTCTTAAAGCGCTTTAAGAAGCACCGTCCCGGAGTCCTACCCTCACCGTGAAAGGGGCACCTCCATGCCCACCCACCCCAGCTCCGGCAAGCCCATCTCCGTGGCGGTGATCGGGGCCGGAATGGCCGGCCGCACCCACGCCGCGGGCTACCGCAATGTGAACACCGTCTACGGCGCCGGGCTGCCGCCGGTCCGCCTGGCCGCGATCGCCGACGCCAACATCGGGCTCGGCGAGGACGCCGCCCGCCGCTACGGGTACGAGAAGGCGCTTCCGAGCTGGGAGGCCGTCGTCGAGGACCCGTCGATCGACGCCGTCAGCATCGTCGTCGGCAACGATCTGCACCGGCCGATCGCGGAGGCGCTCGTCGCCGCGGGAAAACACGTACTGTGCGAGAAGCCGCTGGCCGGCTCGCTCGCGGACGCCCGTGCGATGGCCGAGGTCGAGCGCACCGCCGATGTCGTGACCGCCGTCGGATACACCTTCCGGCGCTCCCCCGCCATCGCCGCGATCCGTGACCATGTCCGGGGTGGCGAGCTGGGCGGCCTCAGCCTGTTCAGCGGCCGGTACTGGTGCGATTACGCTACCGACCCGAACGGGCCGCTGAGCTGGCGGTTCAAGGGCGGCCCCGGCTCCGGCGCGCTCGGGGACGTCGGCGCGCATGTCATCGATGTCGCCGAGTATGTCGCCGGACCCATCGCCTCGGTCTCGGGTGCCTCGCTGTCGACGCAGATCCCCGAGCGGCCCCTGCCGCTGGGCGCGGTCGTCGGGCACAACGCCGCGCCCGTCTCGGACGAGGTGGGCCCGGTCGAGAACGAGGACACGGCGTCCTTCACGGCACGCTTCGAGTCCGGTCTCGTGGGCACCTTCTCGCTGTCGCGCACCGCCTTCGGCCTGCCCAACGGGCTCGCCTTCGACGTCGTGGGGCTGGGCGGCCGGGCCGCGTTCGACCAGCACCGGCCGGCCGAGTACCTCTTCGACGACGCACAGCCGGAGGCCCGCACACGCGGCGCACGCCACATCATCGCCGGTCCGCAACTGCCCTACTTCGCGGGCGGCTACCCGATGGAGGCGCCGGGCGTGGGCGGCGGCAACGCCGAGATGTTCACCTACCAGGCCCGGGCCTTCCTCGACCAGGTGGCGGGGGTCGCCGAACCACTGCCCGCATGCGCCACGTTCGCCGACGCGCTGCGAACCATGGAAATCATCCAGGCGGTCGTCGCATCCTCGCGCGACGGTGGTGCGGTCGCCACGGTTCCGCCCCACGCCTGACCCACCACGCCGAAGGAGAAAGCAATGGCCCTCAAGCTCGGCGCCTACACCGCCTGTCTGCACGACCGGACCCTCACCGAGGCCCTCGATGTGCTGCGGTCCAACGGCCTGACCTCGGTGGAGGTCAACACCGGTGGTTTCATCCCCGCCCCGCACTGCCCGGTCGACCTGCTGTTGTCCTCGGCCACCGCGCGCAAGGAGTATCTGGCGACGTTCGCCGACCGCGGGATGGAGCTGACCGGGCTCAACTGCAACGGCAACCCGCTCAACCCGCTCCCGGGGGTCGGGCCCAAGCACGCCGACGATCTGCGGCGCACCATCCGGCTCGCGGGCCTGCTCGGTGTGCGGCACGTCGTGACCATGTCCGGCACCCCCGGCTCGGACCCCGGCGCCAGGTACCCCTCCTGGGTCGTGAACCCGTGGGACGGCGTCTACATGGATGTGCTGGACTACCAGTGGGGTGTGGCCGTCGAGTTCTGGACGGAGATAGACGCCCTGGCCCGCGAGAACGACGTCCGGGTCGCCATCGAGATGCACCCGCACAACGTGGTGTTCTCCCCCGTCACGCTCAAGCGGCTCATCGACGAGACGGGCGCCACCAACCTCGGCGCCGAGATGGACCCGTCGCATCTGATGTGGCAGGGCATGGACATCGTCGCCGCCATCAAGTGGCTGGGCCCGCTGGTGTTCCACGCCGCCGCCAAGGACGCCATGCTCTGCCCCGGCGCCGACATCCGCGGCGTACTGGACACGTCGTTCACCCGCGTACCGGCCGACGATCCCGGCAAGGTGCCCACCGGTTACGGATTCTGGTGCAACGCCTGGCCCAAGGACCCCGCCTGGAAGTTCGTCGCCGTCGGCATCGGACACGATGTGGCCTACTGGACGGAGTTCTTGCGCGCCCTCGCCGAGGTCGATCCCGATATGGCCGTCAACATCGAGCACGAGGACGCCGCGTACTCCCGGACCGAGGGGCTCACCCTGGCCGCCAAGAACCTGAACCAGGCCGCGGCCGGCCTCTGACCGACTACCGACACGTGGGCCGGGCACCGGGCCACGCGGCACCACCCCCACCAATCGCGACGGAGGACAGCGGTGAAACTCGCCCTGGATCCACAGATGTTCTACGCGACACACTCCGTGCTGGAGCTGCCCGATGTGGTCGCGCGCATGGGCTACTCCTGGATGGAGCTCTCGCCCAAGGCCGATTTCGTTCCCTTCTTCGGCCACCCGCGCGCCGACGATGCCACCGTCGCCAAGCTGCGCAAACGCGCCGCCGACGCCGGGGTGGGCATTGCCTCGGTGCTGCCGGTGCTGCGCTGGTCCGGCCCCGGGGAGGAGGAGCGGCAGGCCGCCGTCCGGGCCTGGAAGCGGGCCATCCAGATGACCGTCGATCTGGGCGTCGACACGATGAACTCCGAGTTCAACGGCCGCCCCGAGGCGGCGGAGTTCGCCGAGAGCCAGTTTCTGCGCTCGATGGACGAGCTGATCCCGGTCTTCGAGCGCGAGGGCCTGAAGCTGGTACTCGAACCGCACCCCGACGACTTCATCGAGGACGGCCACGCCGCGGTGGACCTGGTACGGGGGCTCAACCGGGACTGGATCTCGTTCCTCTACTGCACCCCGCACACGTTCCACCAGGGCGACGACGCCACCGGCATCATCACCCACGCCGGGGAGAAGGTCACCTATGTACATCTGGCCGACACGCTCGACCACACCGCCTCGAACGGGCTGCGTTACATCGTCAACCCGCCCGGATCGCCCGCCCGGGTGCACCAGCACGCCGAAATCGGCCGTGGCGAGGTCGACTTCGACGAGGTGTTCGCCGCGCTCGCCCCGGTCGGCTTCGACGGCGTGGTGTCCTCGTGTGTGTTCGGCTGGGAGGAGCAGGCCGCCGAGATCAGCGTCCGCCAGCGGGAGAAGGCCACGGCCCTGATCGAGAAGTACTTCGGCGCCGGCACACTCGGCGGCGGCTGACCCCGCGGGGCAGGTCAGGGCCCGACACCTGAAGGCAGGGATGAGGGCGGGACTGAAGGCGCGGATGCCGTTTGAGACTTCAAGAATACCGGGATACAGTACGACGGCTCCGCTCCCCCACCGCATCAGACATCCACGCCAAGAGGTGGTTGACATGCGTGCGACGCATTTAGGTGAAGGCTGTACGGTCCTGATAGAGGATCAGGCGCTCGATGAATTCCTCGAGGTGGCCGTCGGTGAATACCAACGCATCACCTCCGAAACACCACTGCCGTGCTTCGCCCTCCTCGTAGGTTCGGTGGACCATGCGACATTCACCGTCGAGCGCGTCGCGTTCGGCCGCAATGCCCGCACCACCGACCCGGCCGCGCGCCGCGAGTTCACCGAGTCGATCGTGCCGCTCTTCGGCTCGGCGTACGAGAACGAGACACGTGGCTGGTGGATCGACTCCCATGACCTGCTGAGGGCCTCACGCGAGGCCGAGGCCGACGGTCTGGAGATCCTTGGGTCGGTGCATATGCATCCCGACTGGCATCGCATAGGCCCGCCCGAGGAGCGGAAACTCATCCTCAGCGAGCGCCCCACCCCGATGGATCAGCACGTTTTCGGCAATACCGGCTGGCCCGTCAATCTCATCTGCTACCTGGAACGCCGCGGCGACGTCATATACCACGCCCTCGCCGCCTGGGCGCCGCCCCCACCCGAGAACTCTCATCAGCCGTGCGCCGAACTGCCGTTGCGGATACGGACCAACGCCGTGGTGGCGGTGTGAGGCCGATGACCCCGACCGACCGGCCGCTCCCCCGGCTTCCGAGAACCGAAGGAATCGCCCATGTCTGACGCGCCCACCCCGGACCGGCCCAAACTGCGGCATCTGGCCATCGTCGCCCGTGACCCCGAGAAGCTGGCCGAGTTCTACAGCGAGATCTTCGGCATGGAGCTCTTCCACCGGGACCCCGATGGCAGTTGCTTCCTCTCCGACGGTTATCTCAGCCTCGCCCTGATCAAGCATCAGCTCGACGGCGACACCCCCGTGGGCATGAACCACTTCGGATTCCATGTCGCCGACACATCCGAGACATCCGCCGCTCTGGTCGCCGCCGGAGCCGATGAGCCCGCCGAGCGCTTCACCAACCGTCCCTTCGCCGAGTATCGGGCCATGGATCCGGAGGGCAACTGGTTCGACCTGTCCGCGCACGGCTTCGGCGGTCCCCGCCCGGCCGCCGGAGCGGACGAGGAGTAACGGGGGCGAGGGGGCCGGGATCCACTCCTGTCTCCCTCCTCCGCCGTCCCCAAGGTGACCACCGCGAGGTCGAGGTCACCACGGAGCAGACGCTGGTATCCGGCCTGCGTCTCGTGCTGGTTCGGCGTGACGTCATCGCCGTGCGTACCGAACCCTGGGCCTCCAACAGGACCAGTCCGGCGGCGGTGGGCCGGACGGGTCTACCTGTTCGAGATGCCGGAAGTCGTCGGCAACGTGGCGGTGTGAGAGGCCGCCGTACCGGGCGATCCGTCCGGCTGCCGGCGGCTACGGCGGCCGACCGGTGAAGGCGCGCAGGGCCAGCTCAATCCTGATCTCCTCGGTGTCCAGCAGCGACTGAAGCCGGCGCAGAACGATGTCGTCGATGCTGCGCCGGTCCCGCAGGCGGATCAGGGCGCCACGTTCGACGCCGATCAGGGCGCGGCGCAGTTCGAGCCCGGCCCGCACACCGGTGTCCTCGGTATCCGGTGGTCCCGCCTTTTCGGCGGCGTACTGGCGCAGTTCGCTCAGGATGGCGTCGGCGGTGTCCGGCGGCGTGTTCAGTCGCCTGGCGTGGTCGGGAAGGGCCTCCAGCGCGGCGGCGATGATCTGGCGATGGGCGCGGCGTTCCTCGGCGGTCTCGTCGGGGTCGCCGTGCAGTCCGGACCAGCGGATCACCGCGGGCATCGTCGTCCCCTGGAGGACCAGCGTGACCAGGATGACGGTGACGGCGGTGAAGACCAGCAGGCCGTGTCCCGCGAGCGGCCGGCCCGACGCGGTGGCGGTGATGACCGCGTGTCCCGGGGAGACGGAGCCGATCCCGCTGACGATGGCGGGTGTCTGGACACCGACCAGGACGAAGAGGGCGCTGTTGAGGAGGGAGGTGCTCACCTCCCAGAACGAGCTGATCTGCACTCTGGAGCCCGCGCTGATCACCTTGGGACCCGCCTGGCTGAGGATGAGACCGCAGGTGACCACCGCCAGCACGCCGGAGACGCCCAGGACTTGTGCGGGCAGATAGGTGGCGAACGGGGTGAGCACACCCAGGGCGTTCTCCACACCGCGGTCGCGCAACCGCCTGCGCAGGGCCACGACGACGGCGGCGCATCCGCAGCCGATCGCGGCACCGCCCGCGTAGGCGAGCAGGAATCGCACGGCGGTGTCGGTCCAGGTGACGGCCAGTCCCTCGACGGCGACGCCGATCACCACGGCGTAGAGGGTGAGCGCGGTGCCGTCGTTGATCAGGCTCTCCGCCCGGAGGATGGTCCGGATCCGGCGGGGCAGCCCACGGGCGACCGCCGCCACCGCGATGGCGTCCGTGGGGGCGACGACGGCACCGAGGACGAAGGCGAGTGGCCAGGAAAGGCCCAGCGCGTGTCCCACCGAGGCCACGGCGGCGGCGGTGGCCAGCACCAGACCGGTCGCGAGCAGCACGATGCCGCGCACGTTCGTCCGGATCTCACGGAGGGAGGTGGTCAGCGACTCCCAGTAGAGCAGTGGGGGCAGGAACAGCAGCAGGACCACCTCGGGCCGCAGGGCCGGCCCGCGGAAGTCGGGGATCAGACCGATCAGACAGCCGCCCGCCACCAGCATGACCGGCTCGTTCCAGCGCAGACGGCGAGCCAGCCAGGTCATGGTCAGTACCGCCGCGAGCACCACCACGACGACTTCGAGGCCACGCATCCGGTACCGCCTTCCCGATGGAAGCGTGGTACGGGCCACGCCCCGGGAAGCCTGCCACCTCGAATCCGATCGGGGTCGCGCCCGACCACCGCCGAATGAGTGCTCCGACCTGCGACTTCCGCCAACCGGAGCACTCGCTCACACGGATGTATGACGGAGTGCGGGGAGCCGGCCGCGTCGATCGTGTCGTGGCTCGAGGGGCACCAGCTCGGACGGCCGGCTCGTCCGGAGTGCGGCAACGCGGCAACGCACGGCGGAGCTGTGCAAGCGAGGCTTCCGGACCCGTGGCCGCACCGAGCTCGAACTCGCCGCTGTGCTAGTGCCGTGACCGCATAAGTTCGCGGGGTTGCTGTTGCTGTGAAGTGCTCGATGAAGCGGATGTGTCGGCGTGCCTCAGCGGTAGTCGGCCACGCCGTCCGCGAGTTCTTCTTCGTCGCCGTCGCGGATTGCGTAGAGGGCTTGCTGCAGGGCGAATGTGCCGCGAATCGCGGCGATGCGGGTGAGGAGTCCGTGGTTTGACCAGTTGCCCAAGACGAGCACCCGCTCCAGGAGCTCGGGGCCGTAGCTGGCGCCGATGGCTGCGAGGTCCTCGGCCGGGTCGCTGAGTGTGACGTCGTCCCAGTCGATTACTCCGGAGAGGTGCGGCAGGCCGTGCGTCCACTCCCACAGGACGTTTTCGGCACCGAGGTCGCCGTGCACCACTGCTCGGGTGAGGTGGGGAAGGCCGTCGAGTGCTGTGAGTTCCCGCTCGGCCCGTAGGCGTCCGCTGTCGGACATGAGCTGGAACAGCTCCGCGCGCACGTTCTCCGCGAACTGCCGCCACCGGCCTTCGGATGCCTGAGGGAGAACTGCTCGTACCGTCTCGTCGGTGCCAGCACGGGCCAGAGAGGACAGCAGCGTGGCGTACTGCGCCGCCACGGTGTCGACCACTTGGGCATTGTTGAGTGCGTCGGTCTCCAGCGGTTCCCCGGGAATGCGGCTGAGTACCAGGAACGGCACTTCGTCGGTGCCGTGGGCGCCGCCCTGGAGCAGCGGCTCAGGTGTGCGGAAGCCGAGGTCGAGGCCGGCGAGTGCGTGTAGTGCGGCCACTCGCTGGGGCAACCGGGCGGCCGCTGCCCGGGTGCGGGGCAGGCACACGACGCGGTCTGAGCCAATGATCACGATGTGGAATTGCCCCTGACGTACTGCAAGGTCGTCCGGTTTGTCGTCGGGCAGCAGACGGCTCAGCAGAGCGCGATGCGTCGTACGGATGCTCACGGGTGTGACCTCTGGATCCTTCGATGGGTCGGAGGTGATGTGCACGAAGTGCTGTCAGGCCGCGCCAGCGAGCGGGCGGGCGCCTCGATCGGGTTGGCCCAGGATGCGTAGGTCGGGGTGAAGCACAGCTCGACCTTGTTCTTCTTCGCCCAGCGGCGGATGTCCGCGCCGGTGTGGGCGGAGAGGTTGTCCAGGATGATGTAGACCGGGGCGCCGTCGGGTCGGGCGGCGCGGATCGACTTCAGCGCGGCCATGGTGTTGGCGGTGCCCTTGCGGCGGCGGTTGACGCCCCACAGGCGGTCGTCGCCCACGGAGTAGCAGCCGTGGAAGTAGGTGACGCCGTGGGTGCGGTGGTAGGTCGCCGGCAGCCGGTTTGGCTTGCCCCGCTTCGCCCAGCAGGAGCCCGCGGTGGGCCGGATCCCCAGCGGCCCGAACTCGTCGAAGGCGAAGACCCGGTCCGGGAAGTGCTCGAGGACGTGCTCGATCCGGTCGAGCTTGGCGTCGCGTTCGGGGCCGGGGGACTCCTTCCAGGTCTTGGTGCGCTGGAAGGTGATGCCGCGGCGGCGAAGCAGGCGCCGTAAGGCTTCGCGGCCGATGCGGATGCTGTGTCCGTGGACGCGGCGCAGGTAGGCGGCGAGTTTGCGGATCGACCAGCGGGTGAAGGGCTGGCCGAGTTTGGTCGGGCGGGTGGTGGCCGTCTGGACGACGAAGTCCTCGTCGTCAGGGGCGAGCAGGCGGGGACGGCCTCCCGCCCACTGAGGGTCCAGGCAGGCCAGGCCGATCTCGTTGAACCGGTGGATCACCGCCCGCACCGTGTCCTCGTCGGCCTGGACCAGATGGGCGATCACCGGGACCCGGTTCCCGTCGGCCGACGACAGCAGCATCATCGCCCGGCGATAGCGCACCGAGCTGGTGCTGCCCCGGCGCACGATCTGCTGCAGCTTCTGCCCTTCCTGGTCGGTCGGTCTGCGCACCCGCACAGGCTCGGCCACCACACCTCCAACGAACGGAACGGACGTCACCGCTCATCCAACCGCTCCAACTACCAACCCGGCGAACCTATTCGGTCAGAACACTAGGCGACTTGAAGACCGTTGACTGAGCGAGCAGGAGGCGTCCGGACGATCGCCACCGTCGCACGATCCGATGGCGGCGGGCGCCCGGATCAGCGCGCGCCTGTTCGGCGTACCGGCTGAGGCATTCAGCGGCAGGTCGGCCTTCTTTCGGGTTGCGGGCCCGTGGGTGGGAATCCGTTTCGCGGCTGTGCCGGCCGATGGCCGGTTGACTCTGGGCGAGAGGGAGACCAGTCGCGTCTCCGGAGCGCTTCTTGTGAGGGCAGCCACGTTGATCAACAGGCGGAACGTACTGCGGGCGGGCACTGTGGGGGTTCTGGGCACGGAGGTGGCGGGCCTGTCATCCTCGCCCGCCGCTGCCGCGCCATCCACCGAAGTGGCGGATCGGGTCGGCGAACGGGACTGGGAGTTGCTGGCTCAAGCGCTGTCGTCGCGTTCCACGCTCTATCGGCCGGGAGATTCCGGCTACCCACCGCTGGCGCTTCCGTTCAACCACCGCTACGCCGGGATCTGCCCCGCGGGGATCGTGGCATGCGCCACGACCGGGGATGTCCGTGCGGCGGTCCGCTGGGCCCGCGCGGTGGGGCTGCCCGCCGTGCCCCGTTCCGGGCTGGGCCACAACTACGCCGGGTACTCCGCCACCACCGGCCTGCTGCTCAACATGGCCCGGATGAAGAGCATCGTCTCCACCCCGCTGCCGGGTGCCCGCTCCCGGACCCGGACCTACGGACGGATGCGAGTCGTTCATGACGCGGGCACCCTCACCGTGGGAGCCGGGGTCACCAACGCCGACCTGCACCCGATGCTGGAGGACCGCGGCATGTTCGTGCCGACCGGCCGGTGCCCCACGGTCGGGGTGGCCGGGCTGGTGCTCGGCGGCGGCATCGGCTTCAGCGACAAGATGTTCGGCCTGACCTGTGACCGGCTGGTCTCGACGACCGTGGTGCTCGCCGACGGCCGCGTGGTGGAGGCCGGGCAGGACTCGCACCCCGACCTGTTCTGGGCCTGTCGCGGCGGGGCCGGGAACAACTTCGGTGTCAACACCTCCTTTACCTTCCAGTACGAGCGGTTCCAGGGCGATGTGGGCTTCTACGAGCTGCGCTGGAGCCTGGACTCGGCGGTGCCGATGATCGACGCCGCGCAACAGATCGCCGTGCACACCCTGGACGACAAGCGGTTCCATCTCCGCGTCGGCATGGGGACCCACGGGGTCACCAGGGACCAGATCCACGCCAACGCGGGCGTCAATGCCATCGGCCAGTACTACGGTGACCTCGCGGAGTTGCGCGCCATCCTGGCTCCGCTGCTCGCCATCGGCACGGCGGAGGAGCGCGCCCGCAACGCGGCGTCCGTCCGCGAGGTCACTCCGGGGCAGGCGAGCACGCTGCTGAGCGCGACCACGCCGGTGCAGCAGTTCGGCGCCAAGTCGGCGGTTCTGACCTCCCGGACGCTCCTGACCGATGAGCAGATCGGTGCCGCCGCCGAAAAGCTGCTGGACTGGCCGGGCAGCGACAACGAGGACGGCGCCGGATTCGCCATGTTCGCCCTCGGCGGCGAGATCAACCAAGTGCCGCCGGACGCGACGGCGTTCGTGCACCGAAACGGGGTGTTCATCCTCGCCGCGGAGACCTCCTGGGCGGATTACGATCCGCCACGCGTGGCCACGGCGAATCTTCAGTGGCTCGGTGAGTTCTACCAGAGCATGTTCGGTGAAACGCCTCCGCCGCAGTCCTATCAGAATTTCCCGGATCCGACATTGAAGGACTGGCGGCGGGCATACTACGGCGCGAATTACGACCGGCTGGTCCGAGTGAATCGGACGTACGATCCGACCAATTTCTTCAGCTATCCGCAAGGGATCGGCGCCTGACCTTCGCGCACCGACACTGCCACGCCGGTGCGCTGCGGACTCATAGCCGTCCAAAGCGGGGGGCGGGGCGCCGCTTCGCGGCAACGGCGGCCGGGTACCATGCCGCGGATCGGGGGTGATCTTCTCGCTGACCCGGCCGTACCAGGTCAGCGGTCCGGCGCAGGGCGATGGGGCCGACCGGTGACTCCTCGGCCACCTCCCGGGCCAGCGCCCGCACCAGGTCGTTGAGGTGGTAGCGGCCGGGGCTCGGGGAGGTCAGCAGCCGGGCGTCGACCAGCCGTTCCAGGGTGTCCTGCGCCTGGTGGACCCGGCAATTCAGCATGATCGCCACCGGCTCGGGGGTGACCTCGGCGGTGCCCAGAAGGCCCAGAGCGCGGAAGGCGGCGTCGGGGACCGGCCCCGCCGATGGGTCGAGGTGGGTGGACTGGGCGCGCAGAGCGGCGTACTCGGACCTCAGACCGGCGCGTACGGTGAGATCGCCGACACGTAACTCGTCCAATAATCGACCCGACGAGGTGAGCCGTTCGGCCATGTCCTCGAGCGACCACTGCTCCCGGGCCAGACAGCGCGCGCCGGCTATGCGGATCGCCAGCGGCAGCCCGGCGCAGACGGAGGCGATGCGCCGGGCCGCGAACGGCTCATCCCGCACGCGCTGATGGCCGACGACGCCGCCCAGCAGTTCCAGCGACGCGTGCTCGGGGAGCGGGCTCACCGTGCGGGTGCTCGCCCCCTCCAGATCCGCGAGATGGTTACGGCTGGTGATGATCAGCCGACTGCCGCCGCTCCCCGGGATCAGGCCGCGGACCTGGGCGGCGTCGAGGGCATCGTCGAGAACGACGAGCATCTTGCGGTCGGCGGTCAATGACCGGTACAGGGAGACCCGTTCGGCCAGGCCCTGCGGAACGGCCGACCGGGGCAGCCCCAGATCCGTCAGGAACCGGGCCAGTACGTCGGCGGGAGAGGCCGGTTGCTCGTCGGCGCCGCGCAGTTCGGCGAAGAGCTGGCCGTCCTCGAAGGTGTCGGGCAAGCCGTGGGCCAGGTGCAGGGCCAGTGCGCTCTTGCCGACGCCGGACCCGCCGGTGAGGGCCACGATCGCGGCGCCGCCCGGGTCCGACACGGGGGTGCACAGCAGGGAACGGAGCGCCGCGGACTCATCGGCCCGTCCGACGAAGGTGGTTTGAGCGACCGGCAACTGCGCCGGCCGTGGCCGGTTCCCGGAGAGCCGGACAACGCTCATGCGCTTCGCGGCGGACGGCTGCGGCTCGTCGTCGCTCAGCACCCGCTGCTGCATGCGTCTCAGCTCGGGCCCGGGCTCGGCGCCCAACTGGTCGATCAGCAGGGCGCGAGTGCGCCGGAAGACGTCGAGTGCCTCGGCCTGCTGCCCGGATCGGGCCAGGGCCAGCATCAGTCGGGCCGCCATCGGCTCGTCCAGCGGGCTTTGGATGACCAGCCGCCACAGTTCGGGAAGCATTCCGTTGTGCTGACCGAGATCCAGCGCGACGTCGATCCGCTTGGCGAGGGTCTGCCTGTGCAGCTCCTGAAGGTGCCGCACCTCGACCTCGCACAGGGTGAACGAGGGGATGTCCAGCAGTGGTTGGTCCCGCCACAGCGACAGTGCCCGGTGCAGTTCTTCGGCACCGGTGGACAGGTCGCCGGAGGCGATGGCGGATTCGCCGGCACGGCGGTGCGCGGCGAACCGGCCGAGATCGCTTTCGTGTTCGTCCAGTTCGATGAGATATCCCGGAGAACGGGTCACAATCCGCCGGCCCACCTCGTGGCCGAGTACCTGTCTCAGCCGCATCACATAGGTCCGCAGCGTGGCGCAGGCGCTGGACGGCGGAAATCCGTCCCACAGAAAGTGCGAAAGGCGGTCGATGGAGACGACACGGTTGGGGTTGAGCAACAGCGCGGCAAGGAGAATGCGCTGCCGCGCCGCGGGAACGGTCAACTGACGGCCCTCGAAGTTGATGATGAGAGGACCGAGAAGCGCGAAGTCCACAACCACCTCATTCGGACGCCGAGTAGACCTCACCACGCTCTGTACAACGTGGTAATAGTGAGGCTAAACCACGACTCAGACCAAAACACCGGAAAAAGACCTAGTGTCCTGAGTCGGGGATTTCAGCCGTAGACGGACGAGGTGAGGGCCCGCAGCGGAACTCGGCGATGTCTGCCGAGGAGCGCCGAGGTGAGGCGGTAGGCGTCGACGAAGGCCCGGCCGCCGGTGTTCCGCCGCAGAAACGCCTCCGTATCCGGCGCATCGGGCGCATCGTCCCTGGCGAGCAGTTTCCCGGCGCGGTCGATGAATTCGCGCAGCAGGTCCATTCGGAATGACTGACCGCTGCCCTTGCCGAGACCCGCGATGAAGTACAGGCGTATGCCGAGGCGGACGGCCTCCGTGGTTCCGTAGTCGCCCAGTTCGTCCGCGAGCCCGGCGACGGTGTGCCGGTGGTCGACTCCATGGCGGCTGGAGCGCACGATGCCGTCCAGCGGCACTCTGCTCAGGCAGAGGCGATGCGTTTCGGCGCCCAGCGCGCCGAAGATCTTCTGGAGGAGGATGTAGTCCTCGGTCAGCTCGCGGTCGTGAACGAGAACGATCTCGTCGTACCGCTCCAGCATCGGCACCAGGTCACGCAGGGCGCAGCCCAGATAATTGGGGTGACCGCCGGCCGAGGTGACCGGGCGCAGGGGCAGGCCCTGGGCGGTGGCATCGAGATAGACGGGGCCTCCGTCGCGGCGGGCGTCCAGACAGAGACCGCGCTTGGCGAGATACTCGACCACCTCCTCGAGCCCCATCCTGGGCGGCGTGGTCCGGGTGATGCCCGGGTCGTACAGCCCCAGCCAGTCATAGTGGCCGCGCCAGATCTCCAGGACGCGCCGGCTCACCGGATGCGTCCACCCGATCTCCTCGACCGCGCGGACGTACGGCTGGAGCGCTTCGTCCGGTGGCGGCGAGGGCTGTGCCTGAAACGCCGTGTAGAGACGGCCGACGTCGTCCTCCGTGCACCGGGCGGGGTCGATGTCGGGGCAGGCGCGGTCCAGGTACTCCCAGAAGCCCGCGGTCTGGCGGGTGATGTTGAAGGCGGTGTGGCTGTAGAGGTAGTCGGCATCGGCCAGCAGTCGGGTGGCGCGGTACATGACGTCCACCCACAGCAGTCCCTTGACATGGCTGAGGCCCAGTGCCTTGGTGGGGGTCACGGTGACCGGAGCGATCAGTACCCTGGGCCGGCGCGGGGGATCGCCCACCACCGCCGGGCCGGTGGTGTCGTGCGGCCCGGCAGTGGTTCGTCGAGGGGTGTCCATGCTCATTTCCGCACGCCGTTGACCAGGAACACCCGCTCGACGTCGGGGACATGGCGCGGATGGACCGGGTCGGCCCACCGTCCGTAGTGCGCGGCTTCCTCCCCCGGCTGCACCACTTCGGCCTCGATGCCGTGCTCGATGAAGAGCGCTTCCGGCTCGTTGTGCCCGGACAGCCAGGGACAGCCCAGGCGTTCGAAGACCTCGAGCAGCGGCACGACGGCGGGGGCGGTGAGGGTGGTGGCGCTGACCAGGTCCGCGGCTATCCGGCTGCCGGGGGCGGTCAGCTCCGCGACACGGGAGACGAGCTGCCGGGTCTGGTCCTCGGTGAGGTAGTACAGCAGCCCTTCGAGCAGCCACAGGGAGGGCTGGTCCGGACGGTAGCCGGCCGCGAGGAGGGCGTCCGTCCAGTCCGGGCCGAGCAGGTCGACGCCGACCAGACGCCTGGTGACCCCCGGGTGCACCGGCTCGTCGCCGAGGACCGACTCCTTGGCCTCCAGCACGCCCGGACGGTCCAGTTCGAAGAATTCGATCGGCCGGGGCCAGGGCAGCCGGAAGGCGCGGGTGTCCATGCCCGCGGCCACCATCACCACCTGGGGATACGCGCTGTCCTTCACCTGGGTGAGCAGAAGGTCGTCGAAGTAGCGGGTCCGGATCGCGTTGAAGTCGAAGGTGCTCGGCACCTTCTGTCCGGGCTCGGCACGATGGGGCCGGGTCGCGTCGGCGACCTGGCCGAGCAGGTCGCCTCCGATGGCGCCCACGAGCCGGGCCGCGAAGGGGTCCGCATAGAGCCGGTCCGGTCGCTCGGTCTCCTTGGCCCGCAGGGCCGCCGTCAGAAGGGACGTCCGGGCGATCGCGTCAAATGGTGCCACGTGAGTGCTCCTTACGGGAGGAGGAGGGAAAGAGGGCCGGGCGCCTCAGCCGCCGATCAGGCGCTGCCAGGCGGAGTCGTCGTTCTGGAAGACCCGGTCCTTGACCTGGGCCGGGCGGGTTCCGGCGGCGACCCTGTGCTGCCAGTCGCGGGCGAAGGTGTCGGGCGCCACGCGGTGGATCTCGGGGGCGCCCAGCCGGCCCGTCCCACGCGCCGACCGGTAGCCCGGGGCGGCGGCGCTCAGCGCCGCGTCGACCGCCCGTCCCAGAGCCGCGGTCTCCCGGTCCGACCAGGGAAGGAACGGTTCCAGGGCGAAGGCGTACCGCGGCGCCTGGGCCCCCTGCGCCCGGTCCGCGCCCGCCGGATCCCCGCCGGTCCGCGTCCCACCCGCGCCGACCACCCGGCAAGTGGCGTTGCGCACGTCCAGCCCGGTGGAGGCGAGCGCGGTGCGCAGGGCGGTCACCACATGGGACTCGCGCAGCCGCTCACCGACGGCGTCCGAGAGGGTGCGCCGGCCGGCGTACTCGACCCGCGGGATGTCCCCGGCCCGGTCGACCACCCGCACCACATCACCGAGCGCGTACCGGTAGAGGCCGCCGACGTGGCTGATCACGGCGTGATACTCGCGGCCGGGCTCGAGCTCGTGGAAGAGCTGGGTGGCGGAGTCGGGCCGGAGGTCCTCGTCGGCGTCCACGAACTCCAGCAGCCCGCCGGTGATCGCCGGTGATCCGGCCGTCAGATGGCGGTCCAGCGCTACGGCCACGAAGCCTTCCGACGCCGCCACCGGGGCGGGCAGCGCGGTGACCCGGGGGCCGAACGCCTCCCGCAGCCGCGGCAGATACAGCGAGGCCAGACCGGTGGTCCAGCAGAACAGCAGTTGCATCCGGGGCCAGACGTGGGTGGGCAGCAGCCCTCCCGCGCGCTCCGCCGACCGTTCCAGCAGACGGGCGCGGGCGGGGTCGGGGGTGCCGCCGGGGTGCCCGTCGATCGTGCCGTCGTACAGGTCCTTGACCAACCGGGGCCACCACTGGACGAGTTGGTACGGCAACGCGGCGACCATGGCCGGGTTGATACCGATCACGCACCGCACATCGTGCTCGATCGCGGCGCGCAGCCGCACATAGCTGCGCTGGAGGTGGTCCGCGGGGTCCACGAAGTCCGGCAGTGTCCCCCAGGGCGCCCGGCTGCCGGGCTCGGCCGCGAGGGGTTCGCCGAACGCCTGGCCGAAGTCGACCTGGCTGGCGCCCAGATGCGGCTGCCCGGAGCGGGTGGCGCCGATGGCGGGGGCCGGGTCGTGTTTGAGGTTGAGCGTGGCGTCCGCCCGTTGCACGGCTTCGGGGAAGTGCTCGACGAAGTTGGCCCACGCCGCGTAGTAGAAGGGGAAGAAGGACGTGCGCATGAACTGCCGGGTGATCGGGATCTGTTTGCTCTCCCCGGTGCTGCCGCTGCTCTTGAAGAAGACCACGGCGGGATCCGCGCTGAGCACGTTCTGCCGCCCGGCGGCGGCCGACTCGATCCAGGGGGCGAGCGACGCGTAGTCGGCGATGGGGACCGCCGCGCGGTAGGCGTCCACGCCGCCGCAGCGGGCGAAGCCGTGTGCCTTCCCGAACTCGGTGTCCGCGTTGTCGCGCAGCATGCCGCGCAGCGCGTCGTCCTGGGATTCCCGGGCGTTGTCCAGCGCCGCCCACAGCCGGTCCCGCTCGCCCAGCACCCTGCTCCGGTACGCGGAGAACGTCCCGCCCGCCGCGTCGCCCAGCTCCGCCGCCTCAGCCATGTGCACCATCCCTTATGGTCTTCTCCACGAGATCCACGGACTCCTCGACACCATCGGGCTGTCCGAGGGTGATGACGTTCAGTCCGGTCATCTCCTTCGCCATCACTTCACCCAAATCCATCTGAAAGCGTGTGAACGAGTCCTCGGTGGGCTTCTCGCCGTAGTGCTCCATCGGATTCGCATGCGCTCCCCAGCCGCTTCGCTCCCAGGCGACGGCGGGCTCCACATCGAGGTAGACCACCTGGTCGGGGGGCGGGAAGGACCGCCACCAGGAGAACAACGACGCGTTGTCGTAACCGAGCAGCGAGCACTTGGCCAGGAGCTTGAAGTAGTAGGAGTCCACGATCACCGGTCGGTCCGGCGGGGCATCCATCATCCGGTCACGCAGGTGTACCACCGCGATCTGCACCACGGTGAGAAAGAGGTCCGAGGAGTAGCGTCCGGCGGGCGCCCGCAGCGCCTCCGTGAGGAATTCGTCGCGCACCCTGCCGATGAGCGAGTACACCGGGTCAAGCAATGCCTTGTCGTACGAGACGACCGTGCAGGTCCCCCGCTCGGCCAGACCCTCCAGCACCGAGGACTTTCCGGAGTAGTCGGGTCCGAGCAGGACCGTTAATCGCGGCCTCACCCGGCGGCCCTCTCGGGGAGACAGCACGCGGGCCATGGGCAGTTCTGCCAAGGGAGCTTCCTTTGATCATTTCACATGAGATTCACCGATTATCCGACTGCGATATATCGCTTCGATAGCGCCATCGGCGACAGAACGTCATATGACCGACGTGGGGGCGTCGGCGCAGGTCATGAGGGACCGGACCGCGCCCCTGCCCCTGCCGTGAGGGAGAGCCCCGCGCAGGCGCGCAGCCGGCCGGGACCGGCGGCCACCGGGCCATCCCCGAAGGTGTCCGGCTCGGCGTCAGGGACGATGCGCAGCATGTCGAAGGGGCCATCCGATGGGTCGAGCTGCGGTACGTGATGGACGGTCAGCTCGGTGTGCTCGTCGATCAGTTTCGTGATGACGGCCTCGGCGAGAACATGGTGTACGTGTACGAGGTAGTCGGCCAGGGACACCCGGGTCGTGACCGCGTACAGCCGGGCCCGGCGGACCGGTGCGCGATCGTCGCGCTCCGGCGGGGGAACCGCCGCGGGCACCTCCAGACGGGCGGGGAGCACCGGCAGCTCCGCCGTGGGGAACAGTCTGAGCAGCCGGCGCAACGGCGACCGCTCCCCCGAGTCGTCCGGCGCCGTCCACGCCATGGAACCGTCCCGGCTGATGTGGTGGAATGCGAATCGGTTGGCGAGGTTCGCCGGGTTTCCGGTCAGGAACACGGTCCTGGTGTAGGCCCGGAGCCATGCCTCACGCCGGCTGTCCGGAAGGCTCAGGGCGAAGCCCAGCACCGATTCCAGGTAGATCTGGGGCTCGAACCGGCGCAGGACGACGGCCACGGTCGTCGTCGCCGACGCGGCCTCGGCGGCGATGTCCGCCATCCGTTCCGCGGTGAGCGGCCCGGCCGCCGGCGCCTCCGCGTCCCGCCCCGTGCGTGCGACACGGATCCTGGACGCGAGCTGTGTCTTCAGAAACTGTTGGGTGAACACGCGCAACTTCCCCCTCGAGCGCGGGACCGCCGCGCGATGGCGCCGTTCCATTGACCAGCCGTGTGGATCTTCCGAGTATCCAGAGGGCTTCTATCGTCTGGATAGCGCGGCCCGAGGCGGGTCGTCCTTCCGCCGACGGCAGGCGGCCGTTCGGCCGCGGTCCGCACGGTCCTCTCGAGGGTGTACTTCCGCCCGCCAGAAGCTCCTGGCCTTGTGGTCCACGATCGGCGTCACCGGCGGCCCGCTGCCCCGTCGCACGCTCGCGCACTACCTGGCAGACCTCTGCGCGCGCACGTGGACAACGGTGTCACCAACGTCGTGGCCTCCCACAGCTAGAACCGCGGCAATCCGGAGGGGGGTTCCGGGATCGCGCGCCAGGCCGTCACCGCCTCGATGAACTCCCGCGGCGGGAGATAGCCGTGGGCGATGACGTAGTGGAGGACGAGATTGGGGGCGATGAGCCACCTTCCGTCCCGGGCCAGGACCCTGACCTCGGCGCTGCCGAGGGTGACCTCGGTGCCGTCGACATCCACCACGACGGGATACGGCGGCTTCCCCTCGGGATGCGCGAGTGTGCAGTTCTGCCAACCCCGCATGGCATTGGTGGAGTTGTCCCGGCAGAGGACCGCGAGCGCGTGGACGAACTCTGTGGGCACCTGACCGCGGGGGAACTCGTCCTGGTGCTCCAGCCACCCGACATTGACCGCCGGGACGCCCTGGGGCACCCCGATGCCGGGGGTGTACGCGTAAGGGGATCCGTCCTCGTACCGCACCGCGTGTTCCTAATCCGTGTGTAGGGATTCCAGCCGGGCCCCGGCGGGGTGGCTGGTCTTGCTGCTGGATGGGGTCGTGGTGGCCCGCGGGTGCCGGGTGAATCCCTTGTGGTTCCCGGCCCTGGAGGCCTTACGAGAGACCGGCGACAGCCGGTGCCCTCGGGCCGCCACGAACCCGTCCGGAACTGGTGTTCGTTGATCGTCTTGGTGCGAGCCCGCCGCAGGGCGACCTCTTCCTTCGTCCCGAGCCCCGAGCTCTTCGTAAGACGGAGGCCCCTGCGGTCCGCTGGTGCCACGAACGGCTGGCGAGATGGCGGACCGACGAGTCCTGGGATTAGGTCGCCGCGTGGCCCGCACAGGCTTTTCACCTGCGCGAACCACAACGGAACGGAGATGGATGTGACAGTGTTCTGCGGCATCGACTGGGCCGAGGACCACCACGATGTCGCCCTGGTCGACGAGGCGGGCACCCTGCTCGCCAAGCGCCGCATCAGCGACGACGCGGACGGCTACCGCCTGCTGCTCGACCTGCTCGCCGAGTACGGCGACACCTCCGAGGCCCCGATACCGGTGGCCATCGAGACCTCGCGCGGACTGCTGGTCGCCGTCCTGCAAGCGGGCCGGCGGCCGATCTACGCGATCAACCCACTGGCCGCCGCACGCTACCGCGACCGCCACGGCGTGAGCCGCAAGAAGTCCGACCCCGGCGACGCGCTGGTCCTGGCGAACATCCTGCGCACCGACATGCACGCCCACCGGCCCCTGCCCGCCGACTCCGACCACGCCCGCGCCATCGCCGTTCTCGCCCGCGCCCAGCAGGACGCGGTCTGGAACCGCCAGCAGCTCGTCAACCAGGTCCGCTCGCTGCTGCGCGAGTACTACCCGGCCGCCCTGGACGCCTTCCTCGGCAAGCAGCACGGCCTGGCCCGCGCGGAGGCCCGTGCCGTCCTGGCCACCGCTCCGACCCCGGCCAGAGCCGCCCGTCTCAACCTCACCCAACTGCGGTCCGCGCTCAAGCGAGCCGGCCGTCAGCGGGGAATCGATGCCGAGGCCGAGCGCCTGCGTTCCGTCTTCCGCACTGAGCACGCACGCCAGCCCAAAGCTGTCGAGGATGCCTTCGGAATCCAACTCCTGGCTCTCATAAAGCAGTTGGATGCGGCCTGCGTGGCGGCCGACGAGCTTGCCGAGGCGGTGGAGGTCCATTTTCGCCAGCACCCGGATGCTGAGATCCTTCTCAGCTTCCCCGGCCTCGGGGTCCAGCTCGGCGCCCGGGTGCTCGCCGAGATCGGTGACGACCGCACCCGCTTCGCCGACGCCCGTGCACTGAAGGCATACTCCGGGTCCGCGCCGGTCACCCGCGCCTCCGGCAAGAAGCGCTACGTCGGACGCCGCTACATCAAGAACAACCGCCTCATCGCCGCCGGCTTCCTCTGGGCACTCCCCGCCATGCGGGTTTCGCCCGGAGCCAACGCCCACTACAAGCACCGACGCGAGCGTGGGGACTGGCACGCCGGGGCCCAGCGGCACCTGTTCAACCGGATGATCGGACAGCTCTACCACTGCCTGCAGAGCCGACAGCTCTCCGACGAGCAACACGCGTTCACCTCCGGTCCTTCAGTGGCTCTGGCCACGGCGGCTTGACTTGTTACGCACGCGAGATGTCTCTCGTGCTCGTAGGGCCCGGTGGCCGCTGTCCCGACGACGGTACGGTGCGGATCCGTTCCAGCGCACACCGCGCTACGGCACCCCCGCACACCGCCCGGGTCAGCGCGCCAGCCGCCCCAGCAGCGAGGAGGCCGCCGTGATACCGGCCGCGGCGGCCAGGACCAGGACGCCGTAGTCGAGTGCGAGATGGTGTGGAGTGCCCAGCAACAATCCACGCAAGGCATCGACCTGGTAGCTCAGCGGATTGGCGGTGCTGACGGCCTGGAGCCAGCCGGGCATGAGCGCCACCGGGTACAGCGCGTTGGAGCCGAAGAACAGCGGCATGGTGATGGCCTGCCCGATGCCCATCAGCCGGTCGCGGGTCAGCACGATTCCGGCGATGGTCATCGACAGGCAGGAGAAGAAGGCCGAGCCCAGGATCACCGCGACGGCCACCCCGAGGAGCCGCAGCGGATTCCAGGTCAGCGCCACTCCGAGCAGCGCCGCGATGACGATCACCACGACCGCCTGGATCAGCGCCTTCACCCCGGAGGCGAATGCCTTGCCGGTGATCAGGGCGGCCCGCGGGGTGGGGGTGACCAGCAGTTTGGTGAGGATACCGGCGTCCCGCTCCCAGATGATCTGGATCCCGTAGAAGATGGCGATGAACATCGCGGACTGGGCGATGATGCCAGGCGCGAGATAGTCGATGTACGGCGTGCCGCCCGTCGGTATGGCCTTGAGCCGGGTGAAGGTCTCGCCGAAGATCAGCAGCCAGAGGGCGGGCTGGACCGCCCGGGTGTACAGCTCGGTGCGGTCGTGCCGCAGCTTCTGGAGCTCGACCACGCACATGGCGATGACCCGCGCGGGCAGCACCCGCCAGCCGGTGCGGGCGCGCGGCGGGGTCAGCAGCGGATCGGGCCGTCCGTCCGGGACGAGCCCGGCGGCATCAGCCGACCCGGGACGCGGTGCGACGGGTGCTTCGGACATCGCGGAAATCTCCTCCCTGCTCGTCGAGGCCACTTCCGGCGACGTCCCGGAAGACGTCCTCCAGGGTCGGCTTCGGATCGGCCTCGCCCTCCGCCCGACGGCGGCCGGCCAGCTCGGAGCGGAGCTCGCCGGGCGTGCCGAGTGCGTGGATCCGGCCGCGGTGCATCAGCGCGACCCGGTCGCAGTACTGGTCGGCCTCGTCCATGTAGTGCGTGGTGACCAGCACGGTCATCCCGGTGGCCGCCCGTACCGCGTTGATGTGCTCCCAGACGCTGGTCCGGGCGATCGGGTCCAGGCCGATCGTCGGCTCGTCCAACATCAGCAGCCGGGGCGCGCTGACCAGGGCCTGGGCCAGCTCCAGGCGGCGGACCATGCCGCCGGAGTACATTTTGGCGAGCCGGTCGGCCGCCGGGGTGAGGTCCACCGCCGCCAGCACCCGCGCCACGCGGTCGGCCCGCTCCCGGCGGGTGACGTCGAAGACGCGGGCGAACAGCTCCACGTTCTCCCGGCCGGTGAGCCCGGCATCGGCGGAGAGCTGCTGCGGTACGTAGCCCAGCAGCCGGCGGACGGCCATCCGCTCCTTCGCCGCGTCGTGCCCGAACACCCGCACCATCCCGGTGGGGACCGGCAGCAGTGTGGTGATGCAGCGGATCGCGGTGGTCTTGCCCGCTCCGTTGGGTCCGAGCAGCCCGAAGACCTCGCCCGCCCGGACCGACAGCGCCAGGTCGTCGACCGCCTTGGTCTCCCCGAACGCGTACCGCAGGCCCTCGCAGACGAGCGCGACCGGAGCCGTGCTTTCCGGGGCGTCGGTCATATCCCTTCCACCTCCTCATGAAGGTTCTCGGCCAGCTTGCGCAGCGCCGGAACGGCCGCGGCCAGCGCCGCCCGCTCGCTCTCGGACAGCCGCGCCACCTGCGCGCGGACCAGTGCGCCGCGCCGTGCGTGCCACTCCCGCAGCCGGGTCTCGGCGGCGGGAGTGGCAGTCAGCCGTGCGGAGCGCCGGTCCTCGGGATCGGTCTCGCGGTGCAGATAGCCCGCCTTCACGAGCTGGTTGACCAGGGTGGAGACCGAGTTGCCCGCGAGGTAGAGCTCCTTGGCCGCGGCCGACACCCGGATCCCAGGGTGGGCCATGACCAGCCGCAACAGCTCCACCTGGGCACCGCGCAGTCGCGGCTCCGTCATCCCGGCCCGCAGCCGCCGCCGGATCAGCCGCTGAACGCCGCCCAGCACATCGGCGAACGACTCGGGGAACTCCTCTGTGGCCATGTCTCCACTTTAACTCTCACTAAGAGGTAATTTTCAACACCCGGACCGGTCGAGGTCCGGCAGATCACCTCACAAGAACCACACAAGGCCATCCCCTACCGTCCCGTGCCCACGGAAACGAAGATCGTCCAGGGAACAGAGGGACCGATATGAGTGAGATACGTCGGCACGGGACAGGACGGCACGGGATAGGCCGGCGCCACTTCCTGTACGGCGCGGCCGCGGTGGCGGCCGGCGTCATGGGCGACACCGGGTGCACCCCCGACGACACACGGGGATCGGGCGGCCGGGATGGCGTGCCGGTCGTCGCCGTCGACGCCCAGCGGCGATCGTTCACGGTGAGCCCTTTCATGACCGGTGTGAACGGGGCCAAGTGGTACGACGACGCCTACGGGATGTGGGATTCGGAGCACAACCGGCCCGCCCCGGGCATCGTCGAGAAGATCAAGAAGGCCGGGGTCGGGATGATCCGGTATCCCGGCGGCACCTCCGCCAATCTCTTCAACTGGAGGGTGGCCGTCGGCCCTCAGGGGAGCAGGGGCCGTCAGATCGAGGGAAAGCAAGGCGCCACGGTCGACAGCCGGTTCGGCCCGGACGAGTACATGGCCTTCATCCGGGAGGTCGGCGCCACGCCACAGATCATGGCGCCGTTCGCCGGCTCGGCCCCCGACGAGATCGCCGACTGGGTGGCGTATATGAACGCGCCGCAGGGGACGACATGGGGAGACCTCCGGGCGCGAAACGGCCACCCCGAGCCCTACGGCGTGCGCTACTGGGAAATCGGCAACGAGCTCCACGGAGAGAACCAGCGCTACTGGATGAGCGCCGATGACGACAAGGCGATGCGGCAGTACGCCTTCGGGGGCACCCAGCGGCAGAAGCGCCAGCATGTCGGGACACCCACCGACCACCGGCCCTCCGCCGCGGTCAGCAACGGACAGCCCCACCAGAGCTTCACCGTCTGGTACCCGCCCGTCGTGCCCAAGAGCCAGACCATCCGCGTCGGAGACACCACTTGGCGCGAGGTCGCCGATCTCGCCTCGGCGGGGGCGGACGACCCCGTCTACACCTTCGACCCGCGCAGCGGCGGTATCCGCTTCGGCGACGGTCGGCACGGGAAGATCCCGCAGCAGGGCGCGAAGATCACCGCCGATTACGACTCCGGGCCACACGCCGGTTTCGTCGACTACTACACGAAGATGAAGGCGGTGGATCCCTCCATCGACGTCCTCGCCATCTGGGCGCCCATCGAGGCGGGGAAGCTGGTGGAGGGGCAGAGCTTCCCCGAGTTCCTGGCCGAGCACGGCCACGCGGACAAGTACGACGGCATGGCCATCCACCCGTACACCAACTTCCCGCGCGATCTGAAGGTCACGAGCTTCCCCGACAAGCGGGCCGGACACGACTACCAGATGCTCGGCGACGCGGCCGCCGCCACGATGGTCTCCGACCTCACCGCACAGGTGCGCAAACACGGCAAGGACGACGCCTATATCGCCGTCTCCGAATGCGGCGCCCTCTTCTTCGGAGGGGAACGCGAAGCCGATGCGTATCCCGAGTACTCCTATGCCATGTCGCACGCCCTCTATATGGCCTCCCAGTGGGCCCGGTTCGCCGACCTCGGCGTCCGCTGGACCGCGAGCAACGACCTGATCGGGGAGAAGCCAGGGCTGTCGCGCACCCTCTTCGGAGGCGCGCCGAGCTTCGTCGCCACCCCCGACGCGATCGTGCGCGAGCAGGTCAGCGACTTCTTCCACGGTGGCGGACACGTCGTGGCCAGCGAGGTGAAGGACAACGCCGAGGTTTCCACCCGGGAGACACCGCTGGGCTCGTCCTACGAGGCACTGGTGACGCATGCCACCGTCGACAAGGACGGAACTCTCAACCTTCTCGTCGTCAACCGCTCACCGGACGACGACATCAAGTCCCGGGTGGAGCCGGTAGGTTTCCGGCATGCCACGACGGTCGACGTGTCCGTGGTGGCGGGCCGGACCTACCACGACTTCAACAACGCCGAACACCCCGACGCCGTCACCATCGAAAGGTCTCGTGTCACGGCCCACGGCACCTCCCTGACCTGCACGTTCCCAGCACACTCGGTCACGCTGCTGCGCTTCCCACCGGAAGAGGCAGGAGCGACATCGAGCGATGAGAAAAGGACTTCCCATGCGTGACCCCGCCATGCCACCGGCCATCGATTTCACCCATCACGACTTCGAACCCGAAGCCCTTGTCGTGCGCACGGACTACTCGGACGACGCGGCGTGGCGGACCGTCGTCGACCTGCTCAACCAGCCCGACGACAACGGCTTCGAGGTGCGCACCTTCCTGGTCGACGACCGTGCGTTCGCCGGGGCGAGTCCGGATGACGTGAGATCCGCTGCCGCCGCCGAACCCGCGCTCGAAGTCGTGTTCTTGGCCGATGCCGCCACCATGACCGGCGACCACCCCCTGCTCGCGGTTTCGACCAGAAGCCAGGAGCTGGAGGACGGAGACATGAAGCTCGACCGCGAATTCCGGCTGGCGCCTCCGGAGGTCAATTTGATGCACGTGAACCTGGCCATCGGACATATGGACTTCTGGGAATTCGCCTATCACGCGGCACTCGCCGCGGATGGCGTCCTCCGCCTGTGAGCCGAACCCGGTGAAGAACACCGTCGACCCGGACGGCGTGTTCCAGGGGATTCCCCTGCCGACGGCGGCGCGCCGCGCGCTGAGCCCCAGGTGACGCGGGACCGGCTGTCCCTGGCAAGCGGCTGACACCAGCGCCCGCCCCACTCCCACGGCCCGGACGGTCGACCGCCCGGGCCGCCACCACCGCGTCGAACCGCTCCAGTACCACCGCCCCTCGGACCGTGCGGTGTTCCAGCCCCGCCCCTGCGACGTCGGCTCCGTCCACATCGCCCTCACCGTGGACGACATCGACGCCATCCTCGCCCAGGCGGCCCCGACCGGATGGGAAGCCGCTGACGAGGCGCCGAAGGGCGCGTCACCAGCGCGTTGCGGAGAGATTTCCCGCCGTGTCCGGTGAGGAGGATGCGTTACGGCCCTACGTCATATCCATCCAACGTATTGACATAGCAATTGGTTGAGATCACTCTCTTCGCATGGCCGAACGTGACCTCCCGCTGTACGAGCAGATCCGCAGGGAGCTGGAGGGAAACATCCGGGACGGCCGGTGGACACCCGGGACCCGGGTGCCCACCGAAGCCGAGCTCGGAGAACGGTTCGGCGTCTCGCGAATCACCGTGCAGCGCGCGCTGCGCGACCTCGCGGACGCCGGGCTGGTCGTCCGGTACCGCAGGCACGGCACGTTTGTCGCACAGACCACCGACGAGGAGAATCTGCTCCGCTCCGCGGGCGTGCTGACCAGCGGCCCGGAAACCCACGGCGACCACCGGGTGATCAGCGCCAAGGTCCTGCCCGCGGGCGGCGCGGCCCTGCGGCTGCCCGGCCTGGACGACAATGAAGCCGTCGTACAACTCGATCGCCACAAGCTGAGCGCGGACGGCAGCCGCGTGACCGGCACGGAGCTCGCCGTGCTGCCCTTCCGGTTCGCCCCCGACCTCCTGGACCAGGACCTGGTCACCGTCACGAGCCATATGTATCTCCGCGACCGCGGAGTGCCCCTGCAACGCTCACGGCTCTATGTGGAGCCGTACGCCCTGGACGAGGAGCACGCCGAGGTCTTCGGCCTGAAACCGGGTACCGCGGTCTTCCGCTGGCTGCGCGTCACCTGGGCGGAGAACGACGAGGTGGTCGAACACCTCGAAATCATCCTGCCGACCGACACGTCCCGCTTCTACGTGGAGACCTCGCTCCCCGGCCCGCTCGGCTGACCCCGCACGCCCCCGTACCTCTCACCTTCCTCGTCCCCTCGTGCACCGCGCCAGGCCCGGTCCCCCATCGCTTCACCCTCCCTCCCGCCTCCTCCGGTCGCGGGAACGGCACTTCCATCCCTCATCGCAGGAGGTAGCCATGGATTCCCCCCGATCAGCCCTGCCCGCCCTGTGTGCCGTGTCCAGTGCCCTCGCGCTCACCGTCGCCCTCACCGGCTGTGGCTCGCCCAATCCCGCCGCCGGTGGCGGCAAGGGGGGCGCCCTGGTGGTGGCCGGCTACGGCGGCTCGTTCGAGACGGCGTTCCGCGACTCGGTGCTGCCCGCGTTCGAGCAGAGTTGCGGCTGCAAGGTCACCTATCTCCCCGGCTCCTCCACCGACACCGTCGCCAAGCTCAAGGCGCAGCGCGCCAATCCGCAGATCGACGTCGCGCTGGTGGACGACGGCCCTCAGGCGCAGGCGCTGGAGGCGGGACTGCTCGCGTCGATCGACACCAAGGTGGTGCCGGTGGACGATGTGGTGCCGATCGCCCGGATGGAGAACGACTCGGGGGTGGGGTTCGGGCTGACGGCCACGGGCATCGCCTACAACCCCGAGTGGTTCGAGGATCACGGCATCCCCAAGCCCACCACCTGGGAGGATCTGGCCAACCCCAAGCTGAAGGACAAGGTGGTCCTCCCGTCGATCACCAACACCTATGGGGTGGGGCTGCTGGTGGGCGCGTCCAAGGCGAACGGCGGCTCGGAGAAGGACGTCGACCCCGGCCTGACGGCGGTCAAGAAGATCGCCGAGAACGCGGCGACGTTCGACATCACCGCCGATGTGTCCAACTACTTCCTCCAGGGCCAGGCCGCCGCCTCGGTGTGGGGGGTGTCGCGGACCTCGACACTCGCGGAGAAGGACTTCCCGATCGAGTTCGCCTATCCGAAGGGCGGTGCCATCGGCCTGGTGACCACGGCGAACGTGGTGAAGAAGGCACCGCATGAGGAGGTGGCCCAGAAGTTCGTCGCCCATCTGCTGGAGCCGTCCGTCCAGCGGGCGCTGGCCAAGGCGACGTACGACGGCTCGGTGGTCCGGGGCGTCAAGGAGGATCCCGCCCTGAAGAACAAGGTGGTCAGCGCCGACAAGGCCAACTCCTTGCTGAGGCTCGACTGGAAGACCATCAACAAGAACCGCTCCGCCTGGACCGACCAGTGGAACAAGCAGGTGGAGAGCAAGTGATGGCGGGGACGGAAACCGTGGGCGAGGAGGCCGCCCCGGCCGTGCCGGACACCGCCGCACGGGCCGGGAGCACCCGCGGGCGGCTGGTCCTCGAGGGAATCCACAAGGCGCTGGGCGGCAAGGAGGTCATACGGGGTATCGACCTGACGATGGAGCCCGGGGAGTTCCTCACCCTGCTCGGTCCGTCGGGATGCGGCAAGAGCACCACGCTGAACATGGTGGCGGGCCATCTGCTGCCCGACTCCGGCGTGGTGGAGGTGGACGGCCGCGACATCACCCACCTCCCCGCGAACCGGCGGGCCATGGGCATGGTCTTCCAGTCCTACGCCCTGTTCCCGCATATGACGGTGGCGGAGAACATCGCGTTCGGCCTGCGGATGCGCAAGGTCTCGGCCGCCCAGCGCAGGCGCAGGGCGGCCGAGGCCCTGGAGCTGGTGGGGCTCGACGGCATGGGTGAGCGCTATCCGCGTCAGCTCTCCGGCGGGCAGCGCCAGCGCACGGCCCTGGCCAGGGCGCTGATCGTGGAACCCGACCTGCTGCTGCTCGACGAGCCGTTCTCCAACCTCGACGCCCAGCTCAGGGTGCGGCTGCGCGAGGAGGTCGCCGCCCTCCAGCGACGGGTGGGCACCACCACGATTCTGGTCACCCACGATCAGGACGAGGCGCTCGCGGTGTCGGACCGGATCGCGGTGATGGCCGAGGGGACGATCCATCAACTGGACGCCCCGGAGACCGTGTATCTGCGTCCGGCCACGGACTTCGTGGCGCAGTTCGTCGGCGAGGTCAATGTGCTCGATGGGATCGCGGCGGGGGTGGCCGCCGAGGGGCACCGCTGCCGCATCGGCGACACGCATCTCGTCACGGCGACACCGGTCGGCACCGCGCCGGGCGACGGCGAGGCGGTACGGCTCTATGTGCGGCCGGAGGCGGTGCGGGTGCTGGCCGTATCCGAGGGCGTACCACCGGCCGATACGACGGCGGAGCCGGGGCTTCCCGGCACCGTCGAGGCCACCCGCTTCCTCGGCACCCGGATCCGCTGCGTCGTGGCCACGGCCGCGGGACGCGTCGAGGCCACGCTGCCGTTCGGTTCCGAGGTGCCCAGGCTGGGCGAGGAGGTGATCTGCGCATGGCAGCCACAGCACGCATCGCTGACGGCCCGGCCCTGAGGCCCGACGGCGCCGCGCCGACCCCGAAGGTTCCCCGGCATGGCAGGGCGCGCGGCTCCTGGCGCACCGGTCTGCTGCTGGCCTCCCCCGCCATGGCCGTGCTCGCCCTGCTCTTCATCGCACCGCTGTTCATGCTGGTGTACAACAGCTTCCGCACCCAGGCGGGCGATCCCACACTCCAGAACTACACACGGTTCCTCGGGGACTCCTTCTACCGGGACGTGCTGTGGCACACCTTGTGGATCGGCGCGCTGACCACCCTCGGCTGCCTCGCCGTGGGCTACCCGTTCGCCGTCTATCTGCGCGGACGCTCGCCCAGGGCGCGCAACTACCTCTCCCTCGTGCTGCTGTCGCCACTGCTCATCTCCATGGTGACCAGGGCGTACGGGTGGCTGGTGCTGCTCGGGCCGAAGGGGCCGATCGCGGACGGGTTCCACGCCGTCGGCCTGGAGGCGCCGAAGATGCTGTACAACGACACCGCGGTCGTCGTCGGCATGGTGCATGTGATGCTCGCCTATATGGTGCTCCCGCTGATGGGCAGCCTGGACCGGATCGACCCGGCCCTCACGCCCGCGGCCAAGGGGCTGGGGGCGAGCGGCTGGACATGCTTCTGGCGGATCACCGTCCCGCTGTCCCTGCCGGGGATGCTCGCCGGTTCGCTGATCGTGTTCAGCCTGACCGTCTCCAGCTTCGTCACCCCGGCGATTCTGGGCGGGCCCACGGTGAAGCTGATGCCGTACTTCGTCTACACCGAGGCGACGTCCAATCTGAACTGGCCGTACGCGGCGGCGATCGGCTTCGTGCTGATCGTGGTGACGACGATTCTGACGGCCGTGTACGCCCGGCTGCTGCGCGGGCGTGGCGGCAAGGAGGTGTTCGCGTGAACACGGCAACGGCAACCCGCGCATCGGCGAGGACCAAGGCGGCGGCCGGGGCCGGGGGCAAGCCGGTCCCCGTGGGCGTGGGCGAGCGCGCGAGGCGTCCGCTCGGGGCCGCGTTCGCCGCGCTCGTCGGGCTGTTCCTGCTGGCGCCCGTGCTGGTGACCATCGCCTCGTCGCTCACCACGACCAGCTATGTCACCTTCCCGCCCAAGGGGCTGACCCTGCACTGGTACGCGGAGCTGCTGAACCGCCCCGAGTTCCTGGATTCCTTCCTGCTCAGCATCGGTGTGGCGGCGGGTGCGGCCGTGGTGTCCACGGCGCTCGGGCTCGCGGCCGGGCTGGCCATCCACCGCTACCCGTTCCCGGGAAAGTCGGTGCTGGACAGGCTGTTCTCCAGCGCGTTCGCCGTGCCGACGATCGTGCTCGGCATCGGGCTGCTCCAGTGGTACGCCCAGCTCGGCATGGCGTCCAGCCCGCTCACCCTGCTGCTGGCACACCTGGTGCTGACCGTCCCGTACACGGTGCGCCTGGTCCTGGCCGGACTCGCCGGGCTCGACCGGTCGGCGGAGCTGGCCGCCGCCGGTCTGGGCGCCAAGGCGCCGCAGGTGTTCTGGCATGTGACCCTGCCCGCGGTACGCGGGCCGCTGATCGCGGGGGCGTTCTTCGCCCTGATCACGTCCTTCGACGATCTGACGATCGCGCTGTTCGTGGTGACCACGGACATGCAGACCCTGCCGGTGCGGATCTTCAACTACCTCCAGTACAACTACGACCCGACCGTGACCGCCGTCGGCACCGTGATGGTGCTTTTCGCCGCGGTGGCCGTCGTCATCATCGAGCGCGTCGTCGGCGTCGCTCATCTCTTCGGGGCCGACCCCGAGCGGTGACCCCGTGCAGCGACCTCGTGTACTGACCCCGTGCTAAGGAGGATTCCCGTGCGAGTTGTGGTCATCGGAGCCGGAGTGGTGGGCGCGGCCGTGGCGGCGGAACTGGCCGCGCGTGGCGCCCGGGTCACCGTGCTCGAGGCGGATCACCCCGGAGCGGGCACCACCGCGAACTCGTTCGCCTGGATCAACAGCGCGAACAAGGAGCCGGAGCCGTACTTCGCGCTCAATCACGCCGGTATGCGCGCCCACGACGCGTTGGCCGGGGACGGCGCGCCGTGGTTCTTCCCCGCCGGGAACCTGGAGTGGGCGGTGACGGACCGGCACAAGGAGGTGCTGGCCGAGCGGGTGGCGCGGCTGACGGCCAGGGACTACCCGGTGGAGTGGATCACCGCGGAAGAGGCCGGAAAGCTGGAGCCGGACCTCGCGGCGACGCCCTCACACGCCGTGTTCGCCTTCTTCCCCGAGGAGGCGTACACACTGCCCGTACTGCTGCTGTCCCGGCTGCTGGGCGGGGCCAGGGACCGGGGCGTGAGGGTGGTCGGCGGCGCCAGGGTGACCGCGATCGAGCACGGTCCGGCGGGTACGGCCGTGGTCTGCGCCGACGGCGGGCGCTACCCGGCGGACACGGTGGTGAGCTGCGCGGGCCGGTGGACACGGAAAGTGGCCGGGCTGGCCGGTGCGCACGTCCCCATGGCGGACCCGGATCTCGCGGGCTCGGCGACGGTCGGCTTCCTCGCCACCACCGCACCGACGGCCGCGCGCCTGTCCCGCGTGCTGACCGGCCCACGGCTCAACGTCCGCCCCGACGGCGGTGGCCGTCTGCTGCTCCAGGCCCTGGACCTGGACGTGTCCGCGGACCCCGCCAGGTCGTACGCGCCCGATGGTGAGATCGCCACCGACATGCTGGCCCGTCTGCCCGAGGTGCTGAACGCCGCCGAGGGCACCGTCGTGGAGAAGGTCCGGGTCGGGCAACGCGCCATGCCGGGCGACGGTTTCACGGTGGCGGGCTTCCCCGCCGCCGACGTTCCGTTCTACGTGGTGGCGACCCACAGCGGCATCACCCTGGCCCCGCTGCTCGGCCGCCTGGTCGCGGACGAGCTCTACGGCCATGAGTCCCCTCTGCTGGAGGACTTCCGGCCGGGCCGCTTCACCTCGGGCGAGGTGCTGCCCCCGCCGCCTGCGGCACGCCGCCCGGGCGAGCAGTGAGACGGGCGCGCCGGTCCTCAGCGACGGCAGCGGACCGGCGCAGCCCATCGAGCCGGGTGGCCGGGCGCGGTGTTCCACCGGCCGCGCCCGGCTGTCCGGCGGCCCGTGTTCAGCCCGTGGAGCGCGGGCCGCCGGCGCAGTCGAGTGCGGTGAGGTCGACGGCGTCGGCCATCGCCTGCATCCCCTTGTCGTTGGGGTGCAGATGGTCGCCGTTGTCGAGGAACGGCAGCACCCGCTCGGGATCGTAGGGGCTGCGAAGTGCACGGTCGAAGTCGGTGACCGCGTCGAACTCGCCGCTGCTTCGGACGAAGGCGTTGATGTCCTGGCGTACCCGCTCGGCGGCCGCGTCCCATTCGGACCAGCCCTTGAAGGGGCCCACGGTGGCGCCGACCACGCACTTCCCGGCCGCGTGCGCCCGGGCGATGATCCGGCGGTAGCCGTCGATCATGTCCGTGGCGGTGACGCCGGTGTGCGCCTTGATGTCGTTGACCCCCTCGAAGAGGAACACGGTCCGCACGCCCGGGAGGGACAGGACATCGCGGTCGAGCCGGTTCAGGGCGCTCTGCCCGGCGCCGTCGGCGAGGACCTTGTTGCCCGAGATCCCCTCGTTCGCCACTCCCCTGACGCCGGTGGCCGCCTTGTCCAACCGGCGCGCGAGATAGTCGGGCCAGCGGCGGTTGAGATCGGTGGTGGACTGCCAGCCGTCGGTGATGGAGTCGCCGAGCGCCACCACGGCACCGGTGGCGGCGGATGTGCGGACGGTGGCGGCGTCGAGGTAGAACCAGGAGCCGGTGGTGTCCGTCCAGTGCGTGGCGCTCTCCTCTCCTGTGTGATCGCCCTGGGTCGTGTACGACGTCTGCATCGCCATCCCGTGGCCCGTGGCCGGACCGGACGCATCGGGGGTGTGGAGGCTGATGACCAGGTTGGTCGCGGCGGGCAGGCTGCCGGGCAGGGCGTCGCTGAATACCACCTCGCCCGCCGGGATGGTGACGGTGTGCCCGCCGCCGAAGGTCAGCCGCCGGTTGCTGCCCGGCTTCAGCTCGGCACCCGACTTCTGGACACCGGCGTAGACACTGTCGAGGGTCAGCGGCCGGTCACCGAAGGCGTTGGAGAGGCGGATGCGCAGATCGCTCCCGGCGGCGCTGGTGTGCACGACCATCCGGTAGCCGCGGTCCGGTGTCCCGTCCCCCAGGCGGTCCGCGCTCGCCGCCCAGGTGACGACGTCGTGCCGTCCGCCCGCCGCCTCGGCGGGGGTGGCATGGAGGGCGGCGGCCGCGAGCAGTGCGGCGGCCACGCCGCCGAGGGCGGCGCGGCGGGCCGTCATCGGGCGAACCCGTTCAGCGTGCGGGACTCGCCGGGCGCCAGGCGGATCGTACGGGAGGTGCCGCCGTGGGCCACTGTCGTGGTGTGGCCGCCGACGCTGTGGATCCGGACCGACGTCGGCACCCCCTGCTTCCAGCGCAGATCGACGACGAAGCCGCCCCGCGCGGCCAGTCCCGTCACCGAGCCGGAGGCGGCCCAGGCGTCCGGCAGGGCGGGGAGCAGCTCCAGGTGGCCGGGGCGCGAGTACAGCAGCATTTCGCTGATGGCGGCCGGGGTGCCGAAGTTGGCGTCGATCTGGAAGATGCCACGGCCCTTCTCGACCTCGTAGACGTCGAAGAGGTTGAACGCGGTGCCGTTGCTGCCGTCGCTGGAGGGGCGGAGGTTGTTGGCGATGAGCTGGTATGCCTTGTCGGCGTTCTTCAGCCGCGCCCAGCACAGGGCCCGCCAGGCGTTGGCCCAGCCGAAGCTGTTCATGCCGCGGGCGGTGAGCAGGGCGGTGGCCCCGTCCACGATCTCCTTCGGAGTGGAGCCGTCGGGGCGGATGCGGTCGCCGGGGAACAGGCCGATCAGGGGGGACAGATGGCGGTGGGTGGTCTCGCCGAGGTTGTCGGGAGACATCCACTCCTGGAGCCATCCGGACTTCGGGCTCACCTCCGGCAGATACAGCTTCTCGCGCAGCGAGGTGATCGTGTCCGCGTAGCCGGTGTCCTTCTTCAGCTCGGCGGCCGCGGCGGCGAAGTTGCCGAACAGCGCCCACACCAGTTCCTGGGAATAGGTGTTGCCCTTGGCGTCCTGCGGGCCGTGTTCGGGCGACCAGTCGCTGTCGTCGATCAGCACCTCCTTCGAGGTGCCGGGGAGGGTGGTGCTGATCAGCCGCGCCTCCCAGAATTCGCAGGCGCCCTTCAGCAGCGGGTAGATCTTCGCCAGATACGCCCGCGACTGGGTGTACTCGTAGTGCTCGTACAGGCTGTTGCTCAGCCAGGCGTTGCCCGCGGGATGCCACCACCAGCCGCTTCCGCCGTGGATGTTGGTGGAGAACGCCACGGCCCAGCCGCCGACCTTCCCGGTGGAGTTGCGGTAACGGTTGCGCGGGTCGTTGAAGCGGTCGTGGGTGACCTCGGTCCAGGACGGAAGCTGGGCCAGGCAGTAGTCGGCGAAGGCGTCGAAGCAGGAGGACAGGCCCGCCCGGTCGGCCATCCAGTAGTTCATCTGGATGTTGATGTCGGTGTGATAGTCGCCCATCCAGTCCGGGTCGTTGCCGTCCAGCCACAGGCCCTGGAGGTTCAGCGGAAGGCTGTCGCGCGAGCCGGAGATCATCAGGTAGCGGCTGTACTGGAGGTAGGCGGCCTCCAGTTCGGGGTCGGGCACACCGTCCCTGGCGCGTGCCGTGAGCCGCTCCCAGGTGTCCAGGGACCGCTGGGCGTCCGTGGAGGTGCCGAGGGAGAGAGTGAACTTCTCGTACCGGCCGCGGTAGTCGGCGATGTGGGTGCGCCGCAGGGTGTCCGCCGAGTGCCGGGCGGCGGCGCGGACCTTGGTGCGGGCCAGCTTCTCGGGGTCGAGGGAGGGGTCGCGGTACTCGCGCTCGGCGTCGGGCGCATAGTCGGTGCCGCCGCTGACCACCACCGTGAGGTCCGCGCAGCCGGAGAAGTCGATGCGGGTGCCGTTGACGCGGACCCGGCCGCCGCTGCCGTATGCCGTGACCGCCGCCCCGTACCGCAGGCCGTTGGGGAAGGACGCGCCGAACGACTCGGCGTTCGAGGGCGTTTCGCCGTGGGTGCCCCCCAGGGTGAGGGTGCCGGTGTAGTGGCCGCCGCCGCTCTGGGTGAAGTGCAGGACGATCGCGTCGTCGGGGTGGCTGGCGAAGACCTGGCGCCGGTAGGTGACACCGGAGCGGACGTAGGAGCTGGTGACCAGTCCCTGGGCGAGGTCGAGGGTGCGGCGGTAGCCGTTGACAGCGGACAGGTCGTGGTCGGGGATGTTCACGGTGAGCCGGGCGAGCAGGGTGAAGGAGCCGAAGTCGCCCCGGCCGTAGGGGAATTGACCGTCGGCGTCGAGGGTGTCGTTGAGGCCGCCGGTCCACATGGTGGCGTCGGTGATCAGCAGCAGTTCGCGGCCGGGGTCGTTGCTCGCGAGGGCGCCGAGGCGGCCGTTGCCGACCGGCAGGCCCTGTTCGATCAGGGAGCCCTCGTCGCCGGGGGCCCGCCACCACAGTTGGTCGTGTGCTGTGCCGGTGAGCGGCGGGGTGTCGGCCGGGCGCCGGGGGGCGGCGGAGGCGGTGAAGGCGGGCAGGGCCCCGAGGGCGGCGGTGAGTCCGGCCGTCGCCGCGAGGGACAGCGCGGTTCTTCTGCTGGGGTCGCTGCCGGGGGCTCTGCCGGGCTCTCTGCTGGGGTCACTGCCGTCGTGGGTCGGGCGGGGGTTCATGGCGGCTCCAGGCGTCTGAGATGGGCGAGGGGGCCCGGCCGGGGCCGGGCCCCCTCGGGGGTTCAGGAGGACTTCGGTACGTCGATCCGGTCGATGTCGGGCGCGTAGCCGGAACCGCTGTCGAAGGTGATGGTGTTGGAGCCGGCCTTGAGCGCCACCGGTACATGGACACTGCTGACGGTGGACCAGTCGCCGGTCGAGGGGAACGCATGGCTGGTGGCGCCGCCGCCGTTGGCCGAGACGGCGACGGAGCGGGCGTCCCCGCTGATGTAGGCGACCTTGATCTGGTAGGTGCCGGCCTTGTCGACGACCACGTTGTTGAGGGTCAGCTTGCCACCGGTGTAGAGGTTGCCGACCTTGTGGCCGCCGGAGCAGGCCGGGCAGTCGGCGACGGAGGCGTTGCCGCTGAGGGTGTTCGCGGACGACTCGGCCTCGATACCGGTCCAGGTGAGCGCGTCGCCTCGCGGGGTGACCGTGAAGAGGCGGGAGCCATGGGCGGGCAGGGCCTCGGTGATCCTGTCCTGGTGGTTGCCGAGGCTCTCGTGGTTCCACAGATCCCGGACCGCGGCCTTGCCGGTGAAGCCGAGCGTCGACCAGTCGGCGGTCACCGAGACCGGTTTGTCGGCCAGGTTGAACAGGGCGACGGTGTAGGTGCCGTCGCTGTTCTTCGCGGCCCACACCTGCTGTGGGTCGGACGGCGTGACCGGCTGCGCGGGCGCGTTGCCGCCCTGGTTGACGGCGATGACCTCGCGGTTGGTCAGCAGGGACAGGCCGTAGGAGTCCAGCCTGGTCAGGTCGTCGCCGGTGTAGAGCGGGGACTTGGCGATGGCCCACAACGTGGCGTAGCTCTGCCGCTCGGCCTTGGTCAGGCCGTCCATCTCGCCATTGCCCACGTCGAGGGAGTCGAGGTCGTTCCAGCCGCCGGGACCGGCGTGCCGGGTCCAGGCAGGGGCGTCACTCCAGCGGTCGTCCACGGAGTTTTCCCAACTGACGAGCGTGTTGCAGTAGCACTCGACGTCGGTGTCGATGCGCCAGCCGTTGGAGTGCTTCTTCCAGTCGGCGGCGTGTCCGATGTCCAGGGACCAGGACAGCTCGAGATGGATCGGGCGGCCGGTGGCGGCGATCGCCTTCTGCCAGGCGGCCACGTCGGCGACGTTGTCGTAGTTGTCGCCGCTCTTGAAGGAGCCCGGGCCCACACCGTCGAGCTTGAGGAAGTCATAGCCCCAGTCTGCGAACAGCCGCGCCTGGGAGTCGATGTACTTCTGTGCGCAGGGATTGGAGAAATCAATCTTGTACGCGCTGTCCCAGCCATTGGTGGTGCGCAGGTCGTCGTAGACGATATCGGCGGTGGTGCAGCCCTCGGCGTTCCAGATCGGCACCTTGCCCCCGCCGTACGCCTCCTTCTCCAGGCCGACGGGCAGATAGATGCCGGCCTTGAGCCCCTTGGAGTGGATATGGTCGGCGACGGACTTCATGCCGCTGGGGAAGCGCACCGGATCGGCCTTCTGCCGGCCGTACTCGTCGAACTCGGGTGTCCACGCGTAGTCGCGCCACCATCCGGCGTCGATGTTGACGTACTCGTAGCCGTACTTCTTCAGCTTGGCGGCCATGGCGTCGGTCTGCTTGAGGACGTTCTCCTCGGTGAGGTAGCTGTAGTCGCCGTTCGGGTTGAGGCCCGGGTACTTCGAGGACTGCATGCTCCAACTGGTCCAGCCCATATAGGGCTTGGCGGCGACGGCGGCCGGGCCTGTCGAGGACGCCGGGGTGGCCTTGTTGTCGCCGGGCTGTGCCTGCGCCGCCGGGACGGCGGTGGCGAAGCCCGCGGCGAGGGCCAGGACGACGACGGTTCTCAGACCGCGTACGGGCATGAGGGGGTACGAGGATGACCGCATGGGTCCTACCTCCTGGAGGTGTGGTCCGGGGAAGGGGTGGCGGGGAGACGCGGCGGGGTTCGGGGGCTACGGCGGCGGGGGCTCGGCCTTGCCCGAACCGAGGGTGAGTGCGCCGGTGTACGGGCGCCGGGGCCGGCGATGTGGTGGGGCTCGCGGCCATTCGGGGAACGATGACGCGATCGGGGCGGGGGCGATCAGCGGCGGGTGATGACGACCGCGCGGGAGAGGCGGTCGCCGCGTCCGCGACGGATGCGGGAGCGGGTCGCGGACGGCACGGTGTTCCTCGGTCGGTTTCAGGCGTGCTGCGTCATGGCTGCTCCTCGTGTGTGCTGGTTGGCGTCCGACCTCTTCTGGTTGGCGTCCGACCTGATGAAGGACTGGATGGCGGTGGCCGCGGCGCCGCGGGCCCATTCGTCGAAGGGCAGCGGCCGGGTCCGCACATCGCACCGCGCCGCGGAGCCGAAGGCCGCCGCGGCGAAGGCGGTACGGATGTGGTCGGCGAACAGGTCGTAGGCGGCCAGGCCCTCACCGGAGATGATCACGCGTTCGGGGCCGAGCAGATTGGCCACGGTGGCGATGCCACGGCCGATGGCGTCACCCGCCCGTGCGTAGATCTCCCGCGCCCCGGCGACGCCGTCGTGGGCCAGTCCGGCGGCCTGGACCGCGTCGGCCACCTGGACCCCCGTGGCCGCGCGCATCTGCCGGACGATGGCGTCGTCGCTCGCGATGGCCTCCACACAGCCACGGTTGCCGCAGTGACAGCGCGGGCCCGCCGGGTCGACGGTGACGTGTCCGATCTCGCCGGCCACGCCGTGGGCCCCGGCGACCACCCTGCCGTGGACCACGAGGCCACAGCCGATGCCCGCGCCGACCGTCACGAGGGCGAAGCCGGACAGTCCCACGCCCGCCCCGAACCACTGCTCGGCCACGGTCAGCGCGCGCACATCGTTGTCGACGGTGACCGGCAGCCCCGTGGTCATGGCGGCGAGTTCGGCGAGCGGCACATCGCGCCACTCCAGGAAGGGCGAGTAGCGCACGACGCCCTCGGCGCGGTCCACATCCCCGGAGACGGCCATGCCCAGACCCGCGACGCGCACGCCGAGTCCGTCCGCTTCGATGAGCAGCTCCCGTACGAGCTCGGTGGCCGACCCCAGCACCGCCTTGGGGTCCCGGGCGGCGAGGGGGATGTGCCGGGCGACCAGGATCCGGCAGCACAGGTCGGTGAGCACACCGATGAGCTTGTCCCCGGTCACCTTGACCCCGATGAACAGCGCACGGCCGCCGTCCACCCGCACCAGGTTCGCGGGCCGCCCGAGCGCCGGGCGCGCGTCCTCGTCCACGTCCTCCACCAGGTAGCCGGCCTCGATCAGGGGACGGACCGCCTTGGTGACGGCCGCGGCCGACAGCCCCGCCCGCCGCGCCACTTCCATACGGGTGAGAGGGCCCTGGGACAGGACCGTGGTGAAGATCTGCGCGGCGGCCGACGTGTTCGCGGGGAACGACTCGACGGCAGGGGGCGAGGACATGGCCGGGAACCTAGGCTCCTTATTTTCCGCTGTCAATGAAAGAAGCAGGAATCTCCTGAGGATTGCCTGTGAGCCCCGATCTCGGCTCCAAAGCCAGCCATACACGGGGTGTTGACATGTGATCGAAGGTCTCGTTGGCTTACGGGGCGATTCTCGTCCCCGTCACCGAGCGCTCCGCATCCGCGGGCGGCACCCGCCGCTCCCCCGTCGTCCCCCGAACGTGAGGCCCGATGCCGACGATCTCCCGTGCCCCGGACACCGGGGTCTGGCTGCTGACCACTCCCCGTACGTCATACGCCCTGCGCATCGATGAAACGGGCGCGCCCTGCCACCTCGCGTGGGGGCCGCGGCTGACGCCGCGGGAGGCGGCGGAGCTGGACGTGCCCGCCGGGGAGGCGGCGAGCAGCTTCGAGGGACGGCCCGCGGTGGGCGAGGAACTGCCGGTCGACGGCGGCACCCGCTACGGCACGCCCTCCCTCCAGGTCCGCTACCCGGACGGCTCCCGCGCCTTCGAGTGGCAGCCGACCGGACACCGCGTCCTCGCGCCGTCCGACGGCGTCCGCGAGCTCTCGCTGGAATTCCGCGACCGCCACTACCCGCTGCGCGTCGCCCTCCACTACAGGGTGCGGGACGCCACGGATGTCATCGAGCGGTGGACGGTGCTGAGCAACGACGGTGACCAGCACCTCGGCCTGGTGCGGGCCGACTCGGCCGCCTGGTCCCTGCCGGCGACGGCCGACTACCGGCTCAGCCATGTCACCGGCCAGTGGTCCGCGGAGAGTCAGTTGCGCCGCGAACACCTGCCGTACGGGGAGACCGTGCTGACCAGCCGGCGTGGCATCACCAGCCACCACGCCGCTCCCTGGGTGATGGTGGACGCGGGTGACGCGGCCGAGGAGCACGGCCGGGTGTTCGGCGCGGCCCTTGCCTGGAGCGGGAGTTGGCGCATCACCGTCCAGCGCACACCGGACGGACGCGCGGGGTTTTCCGGCGGCGTCGGCCATGAGGGCACCTGCGTGCCGCTCGCGCCGGGCGAGGAGTTCATCACCCCCGTGTTCGCCGGGCTGTTCACGGACGGCGGGTTCGGCGCGGCGAGCCGGGCCTGGCACGCGTACACGCTGCGCCACGTCCTGCCGCACGGGAGTGAGGTGGCGCCGGTGCTCTACAACTCCTGGGAGGCCACCGGCTTCGACGTGGACGAGGCGAACCAGAAGGCGCTGGCCGAGCGGGCCGCCGCCCTGGGCGTGGAGCTGTACGTCGTCGACGACGGCTGGTTCGGGGCCCGGCGCAGCGACCACGCGGGGCTCGGCGACTGGACCCCCGCCCAGGACCGCTTCCCCGAGGGGCTCGGCCCCCTGGCCGACACGGTGCACCGCCTGGGCATGCGCTTCGGCATCTGGGTGGAGCCGGAGATGGTCAACCCCGACAGCGACCTGTACCGCGCGCACCCCGACTGGGTTCTGCACACCCCCGGCCGGGCCCGCAGCGAGCTGCGCAACCAGCTCGTGCTGAACTTCGCCCGTGACGACGTCGCCGACTGGGCGTATGGCTGGCTGACCCGGCTGGTCGCGGACCACGGCATCGACTTCCTCAAGTGGGACATGAACCGCGCCTTCAGCGAGGCCGGCTGGCCCGGCCCCCCGGACGGCCACGACCGGCTGTGGACGGGCTATGTGGCCAATCTGTACGGCGTCCTCGACCGGCTGCGGGCCGACCATGCCGGGCTGCGCATCGAGACGTGCAGCGGCGGTGGCGGACGCGTCGATCTGGGCATCCTCACCCGTACGGACCAGGCGTGGGTGTCGGACAACACCGACGCCGTCGACCGCCTGGTCATCCAGCACGGCTTCGGCCAGCTCCATCCGGCGCGCACGATGTCCGCGTGGGTGACCGACGTGCCCCATCAACTCACCTCCCGCACCGTGCCGTTGCGGTTCCGCTTCCATGTGGCCATGTGCGGGCTGCTGGGCATCGGCGGCGATCTGACCCGCTGGTCGGAGGCGGAACTCGCCGAGGGCGCCGAGCTGGTGGCCGAGTACAAGCGGGTGCGCCACCTCGTCCAGCGCGGCGCCCTGTACCGGCTGTCCGGGCCGCACGGCGAGCTGCCGACCGTGGTGCAGTACGCCGCCGAGGACGCCACCGAGACCCTGGTACTGGCCTGGCAGCGCGGCCCGCGCCACGGGGTCCCGCGGCTGCCGGTGCGGCTGCGCGGGCTCACCCCCGGCGCCCGCTACCGCGACACCCGCACCGGTGAGGTGCACCATGCCACCGTGCTCGCCGAGTACGGATTCCATCCGGACCTGCGGCCCGGCGACTGGGCCAGCACCGCTGTTCACCTGGTCAGGATGGAGCAGGACGATGGCTGACACCGCCGGTGTGTCGCACTGGCCGTAGTCGGTGGCCCGCCGGGGGCTCAGTCGCGATATGCGGCGACGGCGATCCGGACGAAGGAGCGGATCAGCGGATTCGTGTCGTCCTCGTTCCACGCCGCCACCACCCGGCTCGGCGGCATGTCGGTCAGCGGCACCACGGCGAGCCCCGCCGCCGGTTCATGGTCCACCAGGGTCATGCCGACCGTGCCGTTCCACAGAACGGCCTGCACGCATTCCTGGACACCGCGCACCACCGGGCCCACACGGGGTTCCCCGCCGTTCCAGTACGACTGCCAGAGCGGGTCGGTGCCCGCCGGGAACCGGAACCAGCGGCGGTCGGCGAGGTCGGCCAGTCTCAGGCTGTCGCGGCGGGCCAGCGGATCGTCGGTGCGCAGCAGCGCGCCCACCGGGTCGGTGCGCAACTCGTGCACGGTCAGGCCGGTCTCGTCGAACGGCCCACGAGTCAGGGCGATGTCGACCAGTCCGGCGTGCAGCCCGCAGGTGGGATCGGTCAGATCGGTCTCGCGGATGTGGACCTCAACGCCCGGGTGCTGCCGGGAGTAGGCACCGGCCAGCCGGGACGCGCCCGGGTCGGCGCTGTCGGCCAGCAGGCCCACGGTGAGGGTGGCGGCGCCGGCCGCGGCGGCCACGCGTACGCGTACCCGGTCGGCCTGGTCGAGCAGGGCGCGCGCCTCGTCCAGCAGCACCGCCCCCACCGGAGTGAGCGCCACACCGGCCGACGATCGGCGCAGCAGCGCGGCACCGAGCTCGGTCTCCAGTTGCTTGATCGCCCGGCTCAGTGGCGGCTGGCTCATATGCAGCCGGATGGCCGCCCGTCCGAAGTGGAGTTCTTCGGCGACCGCCACGAAATAGCGCAGTGTCCGTAGCTCCATGGTGGCACGATACCCGTACGGTATCGACACCACAGCATGGGTCTTGGACAGTCGCCGTGCCCGGGCACTGGAATCGACATGTGACTGATGAACCGAAGAACAGCGAGCCGATGGCCGACCCCGCCGTATCGGTGGTCGGCCCGGGCGACGGCGAGACGATCGTCCTGGGCACCACGCGACTGCGCATCCTCGAAGACGGCGGCAACACCGGGCACCGCCTCGGGATCGCCGAATCCGTCCTCGCACCGCACACCCCCGGACCGCCACAGCACCGCCACGCCCAGCACGACGAGGGCTTCTACGTCATCTCCGGCACGGTGCGGTTCACGGTGGGGGAACAGGACTACGACGCGCCCGCGGGCACGCTCGTGATGGTCCCGCCCGGCGCCCCGCACACCTTCGCCAACACGACCGACCAACCGGCCGTCATGCTCAGCACGTTCACACCGGACTTGTATGTGCAGTACTTCCGGGACCTACAGGACATGATCGCCGGCGGCCAGGCGCTGACCCCGCAGGCGAACATCCAGGTGATGCGCCGCTACGCCACCGAGCCCGCCACCGACTTCGCCCGGAAGACGGAGCCGGAAGCGTGAACGTCGCCTATTGGATCCTCGCCGGTCTGCTCGCTCTCTTCTACCTCTACGGGGGCGGGATGAAGGTGGTCCGCAGCCGTGAGCGGCTCCGGCCGATGATGGCCTGGGTGGACACCACGCCGATGCCTGCTGTCAGGGCCATCGGGGTGATCGAAGTGCTCGGCGCGATCGGGCTGATCCTCCCGCCGCTGACCGGCATCGCGCCCTGGCTGGCCCTGGCCGCGGCCATCGGGTTCGTGGTCCTCCAGATCGGGGCGACCAGGGTCCATCTGAGCCGCGGAGACCGCCAGGTCGCTCTCAACATCACGCTGCTCATCGCCGCGGCCGTGACCATCTGGCCGGCGACGACATGGCTGTGACTGCGGGCACGGTCGGCGAACGATGAGCCGTGCCGCGGCGTTCGCGTAACGGTGAGAGCCGTCCTCTCCCGCTGACGCGCCGAGCCCGGGGCTCCGGGGACTCCAGGAAGGCCCGGGAGGGCCGCTGGAGCCCCCGGAGCCCTCGGTCAGGAGGACATGAAGTCGCGCACCGGGAGTGCCCGGTCCACGAGGCGGACGTCGCCGATCCAGCCATGCATGATCTGGTCGATCTTCCCGCCGTACTCATAGCCGCCCAGCAGCCAGGGCAGCCCGAGGGTGGTGAGGCCGGTCGCCGGGGTCGAGGGATTGCGCGCCACCGGGCAGCCGTTCACATACAGCGTGGTGTGCCGTCCGTCGTTCACCACCGCCGCATGCCACCAGGTGTTCAGCGGCAGCTCATGGCTCCAGTTGGTGACCACGCCGTCCTGGTTCAGCGGATAGACGGCCCACTGGAACGCATGGCCGTCGGACAGCGAGAGGGTGACCACCGGCTCCTCCGCGTCACCGGCGGTCTTTCCGGCGTCGCCGCTGCGGCCCCGCCGGCTGAGCAGCGCGGACCAGGCGTTGCGTCCGCTGTCCCAGTCGGCGGGCATTTTGAGGAACGCCTCGACGGTGTAACCGGAGCGGAAGGTGGCGCCGTTCAACGGGGCGCCGTCGGCGGTCCGCAGATAGGCGCCGCGCAGGGGGGACTTGTCGCCGTGGAAGACCAGGCTGCCGTGTCCAGGCTGGTCAGGGTGGTGGTCATCGGACCAGGTGAGGGCGTCGGCGGGGCTGCCGGGGACGGTGACCTTGGTGAGGTGGTTGCCACGCCCCGAGTGATCGGTGATCCGGATGGAGTCCTCGACGGGCGCGCCGTCCCGGCCGCCCTGGTCGAACCGCCAGTAGGCCACCGTACCGGGGATCACCAGCCGGGACGCGGGCCGGGCCGGTCGCGGTGCGACGGGGGCGAACCCGGCGAAGCGCTGCTCGAAGTCTACGGGGACGCTGAAGTAGTCCTGGGGACCGGTGCGTTCGATCTCGCCGCGCTCCAGCTCGTTGAGGTGGTCATCGGCGCGGTCCATGATCCACGGGGACAGCGTCCGGACGTCGATGGTGTGGCGGGCCAGGTCGAACTGGTAGAGGCGGATCATCCCGGCCCCGCCGTAGTAGCGGTCCTGGTAGTTGGTGATGTGCAGATGGACGTCGTGGCCCGCGGTGTTCTTGCGGATGGTGCGGGCCGGCGGCCAGTAGTGGCCGTTGAGGGTGAGGAATATCTGGTCGTGGTCGGCGATCAGTTCGTCCCACAGCCACTGTCCATGGTCGGAGAAGCTCGCCTCATCGCCCTCGTGGTCCGCGTAGACCAGCTCATGGGTGGTGAGGATGACCGGGGTCCTGGGGTGTTTCGCGATGACCTCCCGGGCCCAGGCGATGCCCTTCGCGGAAGGGCGCCAGTCCAGGGCGAGCACCAGCCATTCCCGGCCCGCGGCGGAGAAGGTGTGGTACGTGTTGTAGCCGTCCGGGCTGGCGCCGCGGAACGAGGGCGAGGAGCGGAACCGCCGGGGGCCGAAGGCGTCCAGGTAGGATGTGCGGCCCCGCTGGTCGTCGGTGGACGAGTCGAGGTCGTGGTTTCCGGCCACCACGCTGTAGGCGGCGCCCCGCTCGTCCAGGAGGCGGAACGCCCGGCTGATCGGCCCGAATTCGGTGACCTGCCCATGCTCGGTGAGGTCGCCGAGGTGGGACAGGAAGACGATGTTCTCCTCGCGTGCGTGGCTGAGGAGATAGCGGAACGACGCCTCCACCGGCGCCGGATGGATGCTCTCGCCGTCGAAGAGGTACTGGGTGTCGGGCATGACGGCGAGGGTGAATCTTGGGCTTTCGGGGTCGGGGTGCCAGGCGGGTGCGCCCGCGGTGCCGGAGGCCGGCGCAGCGGCGGCGGGCGGCGCCGCCTCCAGCCCGGTCATGGCCAGGCCCGCGCCGGCGAGTCCGGTGGTGCGCAGAAAGGTACGGCGGCGGGTTCCGGGCTGCGGCTCATGGGTCTGATGGGGGCTGCACATGCGCTTGCTCCACACGGTGGGACGGAGGGGATCGAGCGCACGTTATGGGGCCCATGAGTGCAAACACAGGAAGATGTCCGGCAACAGATGGGGAAGAGCACATGAATGACCTCCCCTCCGGGTGTGGGGCCGGGCAGCGCCGAGCGACCGCCCGTCGCGGGCGTCAGTGGTGCAGGTCCTCGGCGGTGAGGGTGTCACGGGTCTCCGGCGCCCAGGCCAGGCTGACGACCGTGCCGAGCAGCAGCACCAGCGCCATCCAGCCCATCGACCACCCCGCGCCGAAGTGGCTCAGGCTGACCGGCAGGACGAAGGTGCCGATAGCGGAGGCGACCCTGCTGGTGCCGTTGAGGAAGCCGACGCCGGAGCCGCGCAGCGCGGTGGGGAAGAGTTCGGCCGGATAGACCTGGGTGATGGTGGAGGCACCGGCCATCACGAAGGTGTAGATCAGGAAGGGGACCATCAGCGCCCCGCTGGAGGCGCCGCTGAGGACGGCCATCGCCGCCAGACAGAGTGTGAGGATCGTGAAGGTGCCGATGGTGAACGGCCTGCGGCCCAGGCGCTGCACCGGCCACAGCCCGATCACGCCGCCGAGCAGCAGGGCCAGGTTGAGCACCAGGTTCTGGGTGTCGGCCCCGGAGATCCGCAAGGTGGCCAGGATCTGCGGCATAAAGGTGTAGATGGCGAAGTAGGGCAGCACCTGGGCGCTGTAGAAGATGACGCCGAACCAGGTCTTGGTCGCCTGGCCGGGGGCGAAGAGCTCGCGGTACCGGGCGGCGGGCGGCTGGTCGGCGGCCGCGGCCCGCGCGTCGGCGGCGGTGGCCTCGGACTGCCCCAGGTAGGTGCGGCGGATCCGCGCGGCCTCGGCGGCCCGGCCGCGGGCGGCCAGCCAGCTCGGGGATTCCGGGATACCGATCCGCAGCAGCAGCACCACCAGGGCGGGCACCGCCCCGCTGGCCAGCAGCCAGTACGCGGAGGTGCCGTTGATCGGGATGTAGGTACCCAGGACGTTGGCCAGTACGTAGCCGACGGTCCACAGCACGGTGAGGGAGCCCAGCAGGACGCCGCGCAGCCGGCTGGGGACGAACTCGGAGAGCAGGGTCGGGCCGACGGCGTAGTCCGCGCCCAGACCGAAGCCGATCGCCAGCCGGAGCAGAAAGAGCACGAGTGGGCTGTGTGCCCAGAACTGGGCGGCGGAGGCGACCGCGATCAGCACGAAGTTGTAGAGGTACAGCTTCTGGCGCCCGATCACATCGGCCACCCGCCCCAGCAGGATGCTGCCGAAGAACAGGCCGATCAGGGCGGAGGCGCCGAGCAGTCCCTGCCAGACGCCGGACAGGTGCATATCGGTGCCGAGCGCGGGCAGCACCGCGCCGATGACACCGAGGGCGTAGCCGTCGGAGAAGTTCGCCCCGAAGGTGGTGGCCGTCACCCGGATGTGGAAGCCGTTGAGCGGCTCCTTCGAGGCGGTGCCCGGCACAGGCGCCGCATCCCGGTCCCCCGCCGTCCGCGCGTCCGCCGCCTCCGTGTGCACTGCCACGCCTGCCTCCCGACCGTTCACATTCGGACGGCGCCAGCATGCATGAATTCATGCAGTCAAACAATAGGTTGACTGTAGATTGTCATTCACATAGCAGGAAGATCCATCTGGCGACCTGCTGGTCGGGCGGTGACACTGAGGGCAGATCTGGAGACAGGTGGGCCATGAACACCATCGAAGAGACGATCGAGGTCGCGGTCCCGGTACGCACTGCCTACAACCAATGGACCCAGTTCAAGAGCTTTCCGCGGTTCATGTCCGCGGTGCAGCGGGTCGAGCAGATCAGACCCGCGATCACCCATTGGGTCATCCGGTGCGGCCCGGTGCGCTGCTCGTTCCAGGCGGAGATCGTGCACCAGCGGCCGGACTCCTCCGTGGTGTGGCGTTGCCTTCAGCGCCACCCCTCCCACTGGGGCGAGGTGTCCTTCCGCCCCACGACACCGGAGCGCACCCAGGTCACCGTGCGCATCGAGGCCACTCCGGGCAGAGTCGCGTCCCTCCTCACGAACGCCTCCTCCGGGCTCACCCGCCGTGTGGTCCGAAGGGAACTCGGGCACTTCAAGGAGTTCATCGAGGGCCTGGGCCAGGAGAGCGGGGCCTGGCGGGGGTCCATCCACAACGGACACGTACAGCCGACGGAACCGGAACCGCCGAGAAGCCGGGTCGCGCGCTGGCCCGTGGGCTGACCCCGTCCAAGAGAGCGAGACACACCTGATGAAGAAGGCGCCGAGACACAAGCCGGATGACCGGCTCTCCGCCACGCCGCCCAAGAAGTGGGCGGCGGGAGTGCCCGCGGTGACCCATGCGCTGGAGTACTCCCTGGATGAGACGACGGTCCGGCGCACCGCGACGACGCTGCTGACCATGAACCAGGTGGCGGGCATCGACTGTCCCGGCTGCGCCTGGGCCGACCCCGCCCCCGGCCACCGGCACCGCAATGAATACTGCGAGAACGGCGCCAAACACATCAACGACGAGGCGACGGCGCGGCGCGTCACCGCCGACTTCTTCCGTACGCATCCGGTCTCCGAACTCGGCCGCCGTTCCGACCTGTGGCTGAACCAGCAGGGCCGGCTCACCCGGCCGATGGTCAAGCGGCCGGACGCGGACCACTACGAGCCGATTAGCTGGCACGAGGCCCTGAAGCTGATCTCCGCGGAGCTGACCTCGCTGGACTCCCCCGACGAGGCGGTCTTCTACACCTCGGGGCGGGCCAGCAACGAGGCCGCCTTCGTGCTTCAGCTCTTCGCCAGGGCCTTCGGCACCAACAACCTGCCCGATTGCAGCAATATGTGCCATGAGTCCAGTGGCTTCGCTCTGTACGAGACGCTGGGCACCGGCAAGGGCACGGTGAGCCTGGACGATCTGCACCAGGCCGACCTGATCTTCCTGGTGGGCCAGAATCCCGGTACCAACCATCCGCGGCAGCTTTCCGCACTGGAGCAGGCGAAGATCAACGGTGGCCACATCATCGCGGTGAACCCGCTGCCGGAGGCCGGACTGCTGCGGTTCAAGAACCCGCAGCGGGCCCGCGGGGTGATCGGACCCGGCACCCGGATCGCCGATCGTTTCCTCCACATCCGCAGCGGCGGCGACCTCGCGCTGTTCCAGGGCCTGAACCGGCTGCTGCTGGAGGCGGAGGACGCCCGGCCGGGCACCGTGCTCGACCACGATTTCATCCGCTCCAGCACCAGCGGGTTCCAGGAGTTCTCCCAGCACGTCCGCACCATCGCCTGGGACGACATCCTGACCGCGACCGGGCTGACTCTCCGCGAGATCGAGCAGGTCCGGGACGCCGTCCTGGCCAGCGAGCGCGTCATCGTCTGCTGGGCGATGGGAGTGACACAGCACCGGCACGGTGTCCCCACCATCAGGGAGATCGTGAACTTCCTGATGCTGCGCGGAAACCTCGGCAGGGCCGGTGCCGGGGCCTGCCCGGTGCGCGGCCACAGCAATGTGCAGGGCGACCGCACGATGGGCATCTGGGAGCAGATGCCGGACTCCTTCCTGGACGCGTTGCAGCACGAGTTCGGCTTCGATCCGCCGCGCGCCCACGGCCTGGACTCGGTGAACTCGATCAGGGCCATGCGCGAGGGCCGTATCAAGGTCTTCCTCTCGCTCGCGGGCAACTTCGTCCGGGCCGCTCCGGACAGTGCGGTCACCGAGGAGGCCATGCGGCGCTGCCGCCTCACCGTTCATATCTCCACCAAGCTCAACCGGTCCCATACGGTCTGCGGCCGGACCGCGCTCATCCTGCCGACCCTGGGCCGCACCGAACGGGACACCCAGTCCGGTGGCGAGCAGTTCGTCACCGTGGAGAACTCGATGAGCGAGGTGCACACCTCCTACGGGCGGCTGAAACCGGCCTCCGCACTGCTGCTCAGCGAGGTGGCCATCCTGTGCCGGCTCGCCCGGCACACCCTCGGCGACAAGGCCGGCATCCCCTGGGACGAGTTCGAGGCCGACTACGGGGCCATCCGCCACCGCATCTCCCACATCGTTCCGGGGTTCCATGACTTCAACCGGCGGGTGGCCCGTCCCAGTGGCATCAGGCTGCCCAATCCGGTCAACGAGGGGGTCTTCGGCACCCCCGCCGGCAAGGCCCTGTTCACCCGCAACGCCTGGGACATGCTGCGGGCCCCCGAGGGGCATCTGCTGTTGCAGACCCTGCGCTCCCACGACCAGTGGAACACCATTCCCTATACGGACAACGACCGCTACCGGGGCATCCAGGGACGGCGCAGGGTGGTACTGGTCAATCCGGCGGATATGGCCGAACTCGGATTGTTCGAGGGGCAGTTCGTGGACCTCGTGGGCGTGTGGACCGACGGGTTGGAGCGCCGCGCGGAGGACTTCGAGGTGGTCCCGTATCCGACCGCACGCGGCTGCGCCGCCACGTACTACCCCGAAACCAACGTCCTGGTGCCGCTCGACAGCGTGGCCGAGATCAGCAACCAACCGACCTCGAAGGGGATCGTGGCCCGCCTGGAGGCCCGTGCCGGGTAACGCCTCCGACCCGCCCGTTCGCCCGGTGCGAGCAATCATCGGAGGCCGGGTGGGAGGGCTTCAACTGCCGGTTCTACGATCGGACATGACCAAGGTACGTGCAGGGGCCAGCGGTTGCGTGCCGGGCTGCCCGCATCGTGCCACGAGGCAGCCGCCCATGAGCCGGGGGACCACAAGGGTGCGACGAGCGAGCGAACGCCGGGACGGCGCCGAGTGAGCGGGTGTCGCAGGCGGCGCTGCCCCGTGGCAGAGAGCCGAAGACCCACTGACCGGGGGTTTCACTCCCGGCCCGGCCGCCACGTGTCCTAGGCGCGACTCCTTCCCCCGCAGGAGTCCCGACTGACCACCGCCCCACCGTGTGTCCGCAAGCCCTGGGCACCGAGCGGGTCACCTGGCGATGCGCGCAGGACAGCCGCGGAGCCAGATGAGCGCCCTTCCCCGTTCACCAACGGACTGTTTCATCATCCACGCAACACGGTCTCGACCAGGCCGGCATTCCCCCACGCAGATCATTCCCCCCCACAGATGAAGGACCCAGCACCGAGATGACCGCGAACCCTCCCGACATGGCCATGCCCGTCCCGCCCCAGGAGACGGATGCCACCCTGCACTTCACGGGCCCGGCGACCTTCGGCCGTGTCCCCCGTCTGGACCAGGTCGGCACCACGGATATCGCCGTGGTCGGGGTGCCGTTCGACGCGGGTGTCTCCTACCGGCCGGGCGCCCGCTTCGGCTCGAACGCCGTCCGGGAGGCGTCGCGCCAACTGCGCCCCTACAACCCGGCCCAGGACGTGTACCCGTTTCACTACGCCCAGGTGGCGGACGCCGGTGACATCACGGCCAATCCGCACAACATCGACGCGGCCGTCGAGACCATCGAGGAGGGCGCGGACGCCCTGCTCTCCACGGGCGCGCAGCTCATGACACTGGGCGGCGACCACACCATCGCGCTGCCGATCCTGCGCTCGGTGGCCCGCCGGCACGGCCCGGTGGCACTGCTGCACTTCGACGCGCACCTGGACACCTGGGACTCCTACTTCGGCGCCCAGTACACCCACGGAACGCCGTTCCGCCGCGCGGCCGAGGAGGGCCTCCTGGACACCTCCGCGCTCTCACACGTCGGCACCCGCGGCTCGCTGTACAGCAAGGAAGACCTGGACGAGGACACCAAGCTGGGCTTCGGAATCGTCACCTCGGCCGATGTGATGCGGCGCGGGGTGGACGAGGTGGTGCAGCAGCTCAAGGAGCGCATCGGCAAGCGGCCGCTCTACATATCCGTGGACATAGACGTCCTGGATCCCGCACACGCCCCCGGCACCGGCACCCCGGAGGCGGGCGGCCTGACCTCGCGTGAACTCCTGGAGATCGTGCGCGGGCTCAGCGACTGCTATCTGGTCTCCGCCGACCTGGTCGAGGTCGCCCCGGCGTACGACCACGCCGAGATCACCTCCGTGGCCGCCTCGCACACCGCCTACGAGCTGATCTCCGTCATGTCCCGGCAGATCGCCTTCTTCCGCTGGCTCCAGGCGAACGAGCAGTCGTAGCCGCCACCACCCGCCCCACGTTGCGCCGATGCCACGTCAGCCGGGCTGACGTGGCACGGCCGCGTATCGCATGTCGCACTTTCAACCGATCCAGAGATCATTTGTCGCCGAATCCTCGCCTTCACCCACTGTTCTGGCTCCTCTGCGGGGGTCGGCATAGAACGAGACCAGAACGTCGGTGACGCGAGAGAGGTGGAGTCGATGACGAACCTGGCGGACCAGGTCGTGGCCACGGACCGGGGTAAGCTCCGGGGCTCGGACGAGGGTGCGGTGGTGTCCTTTCGGGGAATCCCCTACGCCGCCTCACCGGTGGGTGCGGCGCGCTTCGCGGCACCGCACACCCACCCGGGGTGGACAGGCGTACGTGAAGCGGTGCGGCCGGGACCGGCCGTGCCGCAGGGGCCGTCCCGGCTGGAACGGATCATGGGGAGGCGCGGGCCCGACTGGGACGAGGACGGCTGCCTCACCCTGAACGTGTGGACTCCGCGGCCCGCGCCGGCGGACAAGGCCCCCCGTCCGGTTCTGGTCTGGTTCCACGGAGGCGGTTTCAGCAGTGGCTCGGGCGGGTGGGACTGGTACGACGGAGCCCGTCTGGCGGAGATCGGCGATGTGGTGGTGGTGACCGCCAACTACCGGCTGGGGCCACTCGGCTATCTGTATCTCCCGCGGGTCGGCGCCGACAACCTCGGGCTTGAGGATCAGGCCGCCGTGCTGCGCTGGGTGCGCGACAACATCGCCTCCTTCGGCGGCGACCCGCGAGCCGTGACGGTCGGCGGGCAGTCGGCCGGTGCCTTCTCGGCCCTGTCGCTGGCCCTGGATCCGGCGACCGGGGGACTCGTCAACCGGGTGCTCCTCCAGAGCGGCCCCTGGGGCCTTGAGCCACAGAGTCCGGAGCAGGCGGCCGAGGCCGCCGAGGAGTACCAGCGCTTGCTGGGCGTCCCGCGTGGCGCGGAGCCCGGAGAGGTGCTGCGCTCGCTTCCCGTCGAGCGTCTGCTGTCCGCCTACGGTGAGCTGGCGGTCCGCCTCGCGCGCCCGGGCAATATCGCCCCTCCGATGTACCCGGTGCTCGGCGGCGCCGGCCTGCCACGGGCCTGGTACGACGCCCTCGTGGACGGGGCGCTGGAGGGCAAGGCCCTGCTGATCGGCACCGCCCGGGAGGAGATGACCGCCTTCTTCGCCTTCGAGCCGCGCATCCAGTCGCTCACCCGGGAGGGGGCCGTCGACCTCGCGACCGGCCTGCTCGGCCACGCGGCGCCGGAGGTCTACCAGCGGTACGCCGACAGGCTCCCGGACGCGGCCCCCGCCCAGGTCTTCACCGCGCTGCGGACCGATGAGCTGTTCCGCGACGGCGCGCTGCGGATGGCCGACCACCATGCCTCGGGTGGCAATGCCACGTACGTCTACGAGTTCGGCTACCGTCCCGCACACGACCCCGGCCATCTCGGCGCCACGCACTGCGGCGAACTGCCCTTCCTCTTCGGCACGTTCGACAGCTTCCCCGACAGTCCGATGCTGGGGAGCCCCTCGGACACCGATCGGGCGATGGGCCGGGCCTTCGCCACGGCTGTCACCGCGTTCATCGCCGGCGGCAATCCGGGCGACTGGCCCCCGTACGCACCCAGGGCCACCGCACGGATCCGGCACTTCGGCTGAGACCCATGGAGCCCATCACACGGAGATCGACGCGGGGCGTACCAGACCGGTGCGCTTGACGCCGGAGAGGATGGGGGTGACCTCCATGCCGGAGACATCCGGCAGCGCCCCCACCGTTCCGGTCAGAAACAGATACAGCGCGCTCAGATCGGTGGCGGCCACCGCCACCAGCAGACTGCTCGATCCCGTCGTGGCGGCGGTGAAGCGCACCTGCGGATGGCTGCTGAGGATCTGTCCGGTCTCCTCCAGCGCCCCCGGATCCGCGGTGATCCACAGCAGGGCCTCGGCGTGCACCCCCAGCAGGGCCAGATCGACTTCGGTGGCCAGCCGCACGCCGTATCCCTCCACCAGGGCGTCCAGGCGGCGCCGCACGGCCCGTGGGGTCCGGCACGTGCGATGGGCGAGCTCTCCATAGGTCATCCGGGCGTCTTCGACCAGCGCGTCGATGAGCGCTTCGTCTTCCGGGAGCGGGGAGAAGGGCTCGGGCGCGGGGTCGGCGCTCGGCCACAGTTGTCCGGACTCCTCCCCGGTCAGCAGTCCCGCGCTCCAGGCGAAACCCGCGGGGAAGACTTTCAGCAGGTCATAGGAGGTCCAGGAGCGCACGGCGGCGGTCGCGGGCAGGTCGCGCAGCAGCAACTTGTCGCGTGCGTCGCGCCCGTTGAGAAAGAGCACAACGCAGATTTCATCCCCTCCGCCGAGGATGTCCACCCAGACGGTGTCGGGGCGCCGGGCGAGCCCGGCGGCGATGGTGGCGATCCGGTTGGGGCGGCAGCGGATACGCAGCACGGTGGGGATGAGGTGGGGAAAGAGGGCGGGATTGCGCACGGCCGTCGCCCGCAGGGTGCGATCGTGGAACAGCGGGGCGGCACGCCGCACGACAGTGCGCTCCGAGACACCCAGCACCTCGGCGACACTCCGCCAGGAGGCCCGGGGCGACGCCAGCAGAACGGCCGTGATCCGCCGGTCCGTGGCATCGAGGTCGTGGCGTACTTTCTGCATCACAAGGCCCTCGATGTTCCTCTTTTCTCGATTCGAGTCTATCCGGCGACCGGAACAGGACGGTCCTCGGTGTCGTACAACGTTTCCTGTCGCTATCCGTGGGATACAGGGCGCTATCGTCATGGCAGCGGGCCGGCCGCCACGCGAGGCTGTGGACAGTGCCCCACAGGGGCGTACTGCTACGGACACGGAGAGCGGACACATGGCGACTGACACTGCTGTCGCGGCAGGTGTGAAGGTGCCGGACACGACGCTGGCGCGCGAGGCCACGGAGCTGATCCGGGACACGACGAGCGAGCTGATCTATCACCATTCACGCCGGGTGTACTTCTTCGGCAGCCTCCAGGGCCACCGGCGCGATCTGAGCTTCGACCCGGAGCTGCTGTACCTGGGAGCGATGTTCCACGACGTGGGCCTGAACGAGGCGTTCCATGACAGTGGCCGCCGTTTCGAGGTGGACAGCGCGGCCGAGGCGAAGCGGTTTCTGCATGCCCATGGCGTACCCGAGGACAGCATCCGCCGGGTCTGGACGGCCATCGCCCTGCACACCACTCCCGGAGTCCCCGAGTTCATGGAACCGGAAGTGGCGCTGGTGACGGCCGGTGTCGAGTACGACGTGCTCGGCATCGGATACGAGGATCTCTCCGCCGAGGACCGGGAGGCGATCGTGGCGCTGCATCCGCGCCCCGACTTCAAGAACAGGATTCTTCAGGCGTTCGCCGATGGCATCCGCCCCAAGCCGCAGACCACGTTCGGCAACGTCAAGGCGGATGTCCTGGAGCACTTCGTCCCCGGCTTCGAGCGGGGGAACTTCGTCCGGACGATCCTGGATTCGCCGTGGACGGAATAGCGCGGCGGGCGTCACCGGCGTCCCGTGGCGGACGCACCGTCGTGATCGTCGCGTTCGACGGGGTGCAACTGCTGGATGTCACCGGCCCCGTGGAGGTCTTCACCACGGCCAACCATTACGGCGCCGACTACGACGTACGGGTGATCTCCCTCGCCGGTGACGCCGTCACCACCTCCTCCGGGCTCGTGATCAGCGCCGACGGCGCGCCCGGCACGCTGCCATCGCGCCTGGGCACCCTGCTGGTCCCGGGGCGGAGGGACTGGCGCTCGGCCGTGGCCGACACCGGCCTGGTCGGGCTCGTGGCCCGGCTGTCGGGGCGGGCGAGGCGCGTGGCGTCCGTGTGCGCGGGAGCCTTTGTGCTGGCCGAGGCCGGGATCCTGGACAGCCGCCGCGCCACCACGCACTGGGAGCTGGCTTCACAGTTGGCCACCGCCTACCCCCGGGTGTGCGTGGACGGCAATCCCGTCTTCGTCCGGGACGGCCATGTGGCCACCTCGGCCGGTATCACCGCGGGAATCGATCTCTCGCTGTCCCTGGTCGAGGAGGACTGGGGAGCGGATGTGGCCCGCAGCGTGGCCAGGCAACTGGTGGTCTTCATGGCCCGCCCGGGCGGGCAGGCGCAGTTCAGCGCACGGCTGGCCCCGCGTCAGCCACGGCATCCGGCGGTGCGCCGGGTGATGGACCGTGTCACCGCGGACCCCGCGGGGTGCCACACACGCGCCACGCTGGCCGCCTCGGGCGGCGTGAGCGCCCGCCATCTGGAGCGGCTGTTCCGCAGCGAGGTCGGCATCACCCCCGGCCGCTATGTCGAAGCCGTCCGTGTCGAGGCCGCCCAGGCACTTCTCGCGGACGGCACCGGCACGGTCGAGGAGGTGGCGCGGCAGGCGGGGTTCGGCTCCTCGGAATCGCTGCGGCGGGTGTTCCAGCACACCCTCGGGGTCTCGCCGACGGTCTACCGTGCCCGGTTCCGCAGCACCGTCGGCGCACCCGGTCCCGCGGCCGGGTAGCCGGTCGCCCCGCCGGTCCCTACGCCCCTTCGCGGGCCGTTCGCGCCGCCCGGGCCAGGTCCAGGTCGGTGGTCTCCGGCGCCAGGAACTGGGACACCAGGGCGCCGACCACCAGCACTCCGGCGCCGATCAGGAGCACGAACTCCGCTCCGAAGTGGTCGAGTCCCATCGGCAGCAGGAATGTGCCGATCGCGGCGCCCACCCGGCTCATGGCCGTGGCGAAGCCGACGCCCGTGGTGCGCAGGGAGGTGGGGAACACCTCCAGCGGATAGACCGCGGTCAGTGCGCTGGAGGCGGCGTTGAGGAAGATGAAGAACAGGAAGCCGACGACGATGACGGGGGTCGAGGACGGCCACACCGCCACCAGGGCCAGACATGCGGCCGTGATCCAGAACGGCGGGATCAGCAGCTTGCGGCGGCCGATCCGGTCCACGACGAGGCACCCCGCGGTGACACCGGCCACGGCGGTGAAGGAGTAGACGAGCAGCGCGGCGACCGCGTTGTCCCCCATGTGCAGAGCCTCGAAGACCTCGGTCCAGAAGGTGCCGATGGCGAAGTACGGCAGCACGAGGGCGGCCCAGAAGACGCTGGCGAACACCGTGGAGCGCAGATGCTGGCGGCTGAAGAGCGCGCGGAACCCGTCCTGCCGCACCTCGTCGCGGTCATCCAGTTCCGCCTCGATGTCCACCTCGATGCCGTACTTCTCGATCAGCGCTTCGGCCTCGTCCCGGCGTCCCCTGCTCAGCAGCCAGCGCGCGGACTCCGGGATGCCACCGCGCAGGGCCACGCACACCACCGCGATCACCGCACTGCTCGCCAGGGACCAGCGCCAGCCGCCGTCGACGGAGGTGAAGAGCGCCCCCACGACCGTGGCCAGCGCATACCCCACGTACCAACTGATCTCCAGGCTCGCCAGCAGCCGCCCGCGGCCCAGCCGGCCCGCGTACTCCGACAGCAGCGGGGCACCGATCGCGTACTCGCCACCGATCGCCACACCCATCACCAGCCGGATGAGGATGAGCTGGGGGCCGTCCAGGACGAAGAACTGGAGCACCGAGCCGATCAGGAAGATCAGCATGTCCATCAGGAACACCGGCCGGCGTCCGAACCGGTCGGCCAGCCGGCCGAAGAGCGGCCCTCCGATGAAGATCCCGATGAGCGGTGAGGCACCGACCAGGCCCTGTTCCATGGAGGACAGATGGAGGTCGTCGGTGATCGCCGACATCGCCAGGCCGATGCCGCCGATGATGTAGCCGTCGATTCCCTGGCCGATCTGGGTGGCCAGCTTCAGCTTGGTGTGCAGCCGCTTCCGTTCGCGTTCGGTGGCGGGCGCGCCCGGCGGTGTGCTGGGCTCGTTCTGCTCGGTCACAGGCGTCGTTGCCATGCGCGGGTCCTTCACTGAGAGGGGGAGGAGACCGCTGCCCCGGGAAAGAGCGGCCCGGGAATGAGCGGCCCGGGAGGAGTGGCCCCGGGAGCAGCGGTGGAAAGGGAAAGAGGGGGAATCAGTCGGTCGGCCAGTCGAGGGCGATGTACTGCGTTTCCAGGAAGGCTTCGATGCCCTCGCGGCCGCCCTCCCTGCCCAGACCCGACTGCTTGACGCCGCCGAAGGGCGCGGCCGGGTCGGACAGCAGGCCCCGGTTGAGGCCGACCATGCCGGTCTCCAGGCGCTCGGCCAGGCGCAGGGCCCGGCCCACATCGCGCGAGTAGATGTACGAGGCGAGACCGTGCACCGTGGCGTTGGCACGGGCCACCAGCTCGTCCTCGTCGGTGAAGGTGGCCAGGGGCGCGACCGGCCCGAAGACCTCCTCGTTCATGATCCGGGCGTCCTCGTCCACGTCCACCAGGACGGTGGCCGGGTGGTAGCAGCCCGGTCCCTCCGGCACGCTGCCCCGCGCGGCCACCTTCGCGCCACGCCCGACCGCGTCGTCGACCAGGGAACGGATGGACTCCACTGCGGTCCGGTTGATCATCGGGCCGAGGGTGACGCCCTCCTCCAGACCGGCTCCGGCGCGTACCGCGGTCATGGCCGCCGCGAACTTCGCGGTGAATTCGGCGGCGACGGACTCATGGACGTAGAACCGGTTGGCGGCGATGCAGACCTCGCCACCGCCCCGCATCTTGGCGTCCATCGCACCGCGCACCGCGGCGTCGACGTCGGCGTCCTCGCAGACGATGAAGGGGGCGTTGCCGCCCAGTTCCATGGTCACGTTGACCACGTTCGCCGCCGCCTGCCCCAGGAGGGTCCGGCCGGTGGCGGTGGAGCCGGTGAAGGAGAACTTGCGGACCCGCTCGTCGCGGAGCCAGGCGGAGACCACCTCGGGCGCGCGGTCGGTCGGCAGGACGTTCAGCAGCCCGTCGGGCAGGCCCGCCTCGCTCAGCAGGGCGGCGATCGCGAGGGCGGTGAACGGGGTGTCGGGGGCCGGCTTGAGGAGCACCGGGCAGCCGGCGGCGAGCGCCGGGGCGATCTTCCGGGTGGCCATCGCGGCCGGGAAGTTCCACGGGGTGACGAAGGCGGTGACACCCACCGGATGCCTGCGCACCACGTGCCGGAAGCCGCCCCCGGGCGCGTCGCCGAACGAGGAGCCGATCCGTACCGCCTCCTCGGCGAACCAGCGGAAGAACTCCGCCGCGTAGCCGACCTCGGCCGCCGCGTCCCGGTATGCCTTGCCGTTCTCCAGGACGATCAGCCGGGCGAGCGTGTCGGTGTGCTCGCGCATCAGCGCGAACGCCGTGTGCAGGACCTCCGAACGACGGCGGGCCGGTGTCGCCCGCCACCCGGCGGCAGCCGTCTGGGCCGCGTCGACCGCCGCCATGGCGTCCGCCGGGCCGGCCGCGGACACCTCGCGGATCAGCTCCGCGGTGGCCGGGTCGTGCACGGGGAACGTCCGTCCGTCCTCGGCCGCGCACCAGCGGCCGGCGATGAACACATCGCCTTCGGCGAACGGCGCCTTGACGAGGGTTTCTATGCCGGGGAGGTTCATGAGCTGCTCTTTTCTCCGTTCCGAACAAGGGCTGGTCCGGTTCGCGGTGAATTTACGAGCGCGTCATGCGGCCGACAAGACCACTTCTCGGATCGCAATGGTGGTTGCTGTCAGGGCAACTCCCCCGTCATGCCTGCCCCCGCACACCGGCCCTCGCGCTTTCAGGTGAGCCGTGCCCTGGGGAACGAGGTGTGCCGCGGCTCCCAGCCCAGCATCACGGAGACGCGTGCCGCCGCCTTGGCCGTGGTGCGGCCCGCCTGGTCCAGGCGGTCGCCGAGCCGGGACTTGGGCGCCGAGATGTTGAGCGCCGCGACGACCCGTCCCCGGAAGTCGCGCACGGGTGCCGAGACCCCGACCAGACCGGTCTCGAACTCCTCGCTCACCCTCGCGTAGCCCCGTCGTGAAGCCTCCTGGATCAGTGCCCACAGTTCGGGGATCGGTGGCGTCGAGGCGGTGCCGAAGCGGACGTACAGCTCATCGGGGGTGGCATCGGCCAGCAGCACCCGCCCGGCCGAGGTCTGCCACGCGGGCACTCCGCGCCCCTCCCAGCCGTGGACGCGGAAGGAGTGTCCGGAGACCGAGAGCAGGGTGAGCACCTCGCGGTCGCTCAGCACACACAGATGGCTGGTCTCCTCCACGTCCGAGGAGAGCGCGTGCATCACCGGCTCCGCCATGCGCACCAGCCGGTTCTGCGAGGTCCTGGCGACGAGCGAGAAGAGCCGCCAGCCCAGGCGGTACTCCAGGGTGTCGGGGTCCCGTTCCACGATGCCCGCGGTGGCCAGGGCCTTGAGGGCCCGGGAGACCTGGGTCTTCTCCCTGCCCACCAGATGCGCCAGCCGTACGACACCGAGCCCGCCGGCGTTCTGGGCCTCGTCGGAGGCGAGCGCCTCCAGCAGGTCGATGTCACGGCGCAGCCCGTGGCCGCGCGGGGCAGCGGTGTCCCCGGGGCCGGAGGAGGCTTCACCCGGGCCCGGCCGTTGCGGATCGGCCGGGTCCTCGGGACCGTCGGTGCCGCGAGGGGGGAGGTTCGTCACGCGCGACATCCTAGGGCGCGCGCCGGGGAAGCCCCAGGTCAGCCGCCGGGTTGTCATGAGAGCAACCGGCATTTCGATTCAGCCGGGCGCCTTGTCGGCGAGGTGGCGGCGGTTCTAGATTCGCCGCATCGGACCGGAGAACTGCGGCGAATGCGTGGTTCCTCCCCTGTGGTCCGCCGATTCCCCGCTCCCGGAGATCCAGGAGATCCCCATGCCATCGCCTTTTGCCCCGACCGCCCGCATCGGCGAGTCCTTCGCCGGGGAGGGTGCCAACGCCGCGCACACGAACGTCGTGATCGGACGCAAGGGCGGACCCGTCGAGACGGCCTGGGCCACGGCGCTGGCCACGCCCAGCGCCGGACACGTTCCCTTCGTGACGATCGTGCGGCCCTCGGTCCCGGTGAAGCCGCTGACGCTGTTCGTGCCGAAGGCCGCCGCGGAGGGTGAGCTGCATCAGCGCGCCACCTGGGGCTCCGCCCAGGCCGGTCTGGCGCGGGGCGTCGCGGACGCGGTCCAGGGCGGTCTGCTGCCCGCCGAGGAGGCCGACGATCTGCTGATCATCGCCGCGATCTGGGTGAACCCGGCGGTCGACGACCTGGATGTGTCCTTCCGCAATCAGCGCGCCGCCGCGTACGAGGCGGTGCGGGCCGCGGTGACCGGCACCCCGACGGTGGCCGATGTCCTCGCGGCCGCCGAGGAAGGCCCGGCGAACCCGTTCTACGCCCCGACCTCCGAGGTGCTCACCCGATGAAGATCACGGACATCACCCTGGACCGGCTGCGCCTGGAGCTGGACCCGCCGTTCCGGGCCGCGTGGGACCCCGAGCCACGGCGCCACTTCGACGCGACGATCGTCCGCGTCCACACCGACGAGGGGATCACCGGTATCGGCTCCGGTGATCTGATGGACGGCTTCGACACCTACAAGCACCTGTTCGTCGGCGAGGACCCGCTCGACATCACCCGGCACGTCAAGGCCATCGAGACCGCCAACTTCCACGGCGCCCACTACTGGCCGCTGGAGGCGGCGCTGTGGGACATCATCGGCAAGGTGCACGGCCGCCCGGTGGCGGAGCTGTTCGGCAACGCGGCCAAGAAGCTGCCCGCCTACGCCTCCTGCGGTGAGCTCAAGTCGCCGCGGGAGCGCGTCGCCACCGCGCTGAAGGTCCGCGAAGCGGGCTTCCGCGCAATGAAGATACGCATCGACCGCAGCCGGGTGGACGAGGGGATCGCCGCGGTCCGCGCCGTACGCGAGGAACTGGGCGCGGACTTCGAGATCATGGTGGACCTGAACCAGTCGTGGCGCATGGCGGGCGACACCGCGGGCGCCACCGACCTCGCCCGGACCCGCAAGACCATCGCGCGGCTGGCCGAGCTCGACGTGTTCTGGGTCGAGGAGCCGCTGCCCTACGGCGACCTGGCGGGCTTCAAGCGGCTGCGGGCCGAGAACCCCGGGGTGCGCATCGCGGCCGGCGAGATGCACCACTCCCCCACCGAGCTGCTGCGCTACCTCGAAGAGGACGCCCTGGACATCTACCAGATGGACGTGGTGCTCGCGATCGGCATGCACCGCGCCCGCACCCTGGCGGAAGTCGCCCAGCTCAAGCACCGCCACTTCACCCCGCATAGCTGGACCAACGGCATCGGCGTGCTCGCCAATCTGCATGTGGCGGCGGGGGTCGGCGGCGGCCCGTTCTTCGAGTTCCCCTACGACCCGCCCGGGTGGACCCCGGAGCGCCGGGACTTCATGCTCGCCGAACCGGTGCGGGTCGGCGGCGACGGCAACCTCGAGATACCCGCGCGGCCGGGCCTCGGTATCGAACTCGACGAAGACGCGATCGACCGGTGGAGGATCACATGACGCATGGCATCGACGCCCTGCTCGCCCGCTCGTACGACCAGTGGGTGGCCGCGGCCGGCACACTCACCGTCGAGACCCGGCTGTTCATCGACGGCCGCTTCACCGACGCCCTGTCCGGCGACAGCTTCACCAGCGTCTCGCCGCGCGACGGTGCGGTGCTCGCCAAGGTGCAGGCGGCGGGGGCCGAGGACGTGGACCGTGCCGTACGCGGCGCGCGCGCCGCCTTCGAGGACGGCCGGTGGCGCGACCTCCCGCCCAAGGAGCGCAAGGGTGTCCTGCTGCGCTGGGCCGAGCTGATCCGGGCGAACGCCGAGGAGCTGGCCCTCCTCGACACCCTGGAGATGGGCAAGCCCATCACCGAGTCCGTGCGGATCGACGTGGACAAGGCCGCCGAGACCATCGCCTGGTACGCCGAGGCCATCGACAAGACCTACGACGAGGTGGCGCCGACCCCGGGCGACGCGATCGCCCTGATCACCCGGGAGCCCCTGGGCGTCATCGGCGCGGTCGTCCCGTGGAACTACGCGCTGCTGATCGCCAGTTGGAAGCTGGGCCCGGCCCTGGCCACCGGCAACAGCGTCGTCCTCAAACCGGCCGAGCAGACCTCCCTGGCCGCCCTGCGGCTGGCCGCCCTCGCCTGCGAGGCGGGTCTGCCGGACGGGGTGTTCAACGTCGTCCCGGGCCGCGGCGAGGTGGCCGGACAGGCGCTGGGCCGCCACCCGGAGGTCGACAAGATCGCCTTCACCGGCTCGGCGGAGGTGGCCCGGCTCTTCCAGGTGTACGCGGGCGAGTCCAACGGCAAGCAGGTGGCCGTCGAGGCGGGTGGCAAGTCGCCCCAGCTCCTGTTGCCCGACGCCGATATCGAGGCCGCCGCGTCGGCCGTGGCCTGGGGCATCTTCTACAACGCCGGACAGACCTGCAACGCCGGTTCCCGTGTCGTGGTCCACGCCTCCGTCAAGGACCGGCTTCTGGACGCCCTGCGCCGGATCACCGCGGAGACCTTCCGGGTGGGCGATCCGCTCGACCCGGCCACCGTCATGGGCCCCCTGGTCGACGAGACCCAGCTCGCCACCGTCCTCGGCTATGTCGAACGCGGTGTGGCGGACGGGGCGAGCGTGGTGTTCGGCGGTGGCCGCACCCTCACCGAGTCGGGCGGCAGCTTTGTCGAACCGACCGTTCTGGACGGGGTGGTGAACACCTCCGCCGTCGGCCAGCAGGAGATCTTCGGCCCGGTCCTGGCCATCGTGACCTACGACGGCGACGCCGACGAGGGGATACGGCTGGCCAACGAGAGCGACTACGGGCTCGTCGCCTCCGTCTGGACACGTGATGTGGCCGTCGCCCACCGCGCCGCCAAGCGACTGCGGGCCGGGACGGTCTGGATCAACACCTTCGACGCCAGCGATGTCATCACCCCCTTCGGCGGCTTCAAGGCCACCGGCGCGGGCCGGGACAAGTCCCTGCACGCACTGGACGCGTACACCGCGCTGAAGACCACCTGGATCAACCTGGCCTGAACCGGCCACGGTGCACGGACCTGTCCAACCCTCCCCTCTTTACTTATCTCTTCTCACCACAGCGAGGACAACGATGAGGATCGGTTTCATCGGCCTGGGCAACATGGGACGCCACATGGCCCGCCATCTCATCCACGCGGGCCACCTGGTCACCGTGCACGACACCCGGCCCGAGGCCGCCGCCGAGCATCTGGCGCTCGGCGCCCGCTGGGCCGATTCCCCCGCGACCTGTGCCGAAGGCGCGGAATTCCTGATCACGATGCTCCCCACCCCGCGCATCGTGGAGGACGTGCTGCTGCGCGGTGGCGCGGCCGAGGCCCTGCCGCCCGGTGCCCTGTGGATCGACATGTCTACCTCGACCCCCGCGGCCGCGGACCGTGTCGCCGCCGATGTGCTGGACGGGCGCGGGGTGCGCCGGCTCGACGCACCGGTCAGCGGCATGGCGCGGGGCGCCGAGGCCGGCGCACTTCAGATCTTCGCCGGCGGTACGGACGACGACTTCCGCATCGCCCTGCCCGTCCTCGAAGCCATGGGCGATCCGGACCGGATTCTGCACGTCGGCCCGCCCGGAGCGGGCTACACCGTCAAGCTCATGCTCAACCTGCTCTGGTTCAGCCACCTGGTCGCCACCTCCGAGGTGCTCGCCATGGGCGTCAAGGCGGGCGTCGACCTCGGGACGCTGCGCAGCTCGCTGCTGGCGAGCCCGGCCGCCTCCTCCTTCGTCGAGAAGGACCTCATGTCCATCCTCGCCGACGGTGACTACGACGACTCGTTCGCCATGGCACTGGCCTGCAAGGATCTGGGGCTCGCCGTCGACCTCGGCCGCGACCTGGGCGTGTCGACCGAACTGTCCGCACTCGTCGAGCAGATCTACCGCCGGTCCAAGGCCCATCACGGCGAGCTCGCCGGTGAGATGAGCCCCGTCCGCCTCTACGAGGCCCTGGCCGGGCAGGAGTTCCGGCTGCCCGACCCGACCATCGCGCCGGCCGACGCGACACTCGCGGTCTGAGAACGAGCGAACGCCACCACGACGCCAGGAGCCGCACCCCATGACCTCTTCCGGGCCCGGCGGTCCCACACCGCTGAGCATCGACCCCACCTGCCGTATCGAGTTCGGCCCCGGCCGCATCGGCCGGCTCCCCGCACTGATCGCGGCCACCGGCCACGATCGCGCCTTCGTCGTCACCGACCACGGCCTGCGCGCCGCGGGCGTCCTGGAGCCGGTCCTGGGGACCCTCCGGGCCGCCGGGCTGGAGTACGCCGTCTACGACGAGGTGGCCCCCAACCCGTCCACCGCCAACGTCGACGCGGGTGCCGCACGGGCCCGTACGTTCGGCACCGCCGCGGTCGTCGCGCTCGGCGGTGGCTCGGTACTCGACGCGGCGAAGGGCATATCCCTGCTGGTCGGCAACCCGAAGGCGACGGCCGCCGACGCCGACGAACTGTGGGAGGCGGCCGACGGACTCCCGCTCGTCGCGATCCCCACGACCTCCGGCACCGGCGCCGAGACCAACGGCTTCGGGGTCATCGAGGACACCACCGCCTGCCGCAAGGTCTACCTCGGCCACCCCTCCGTGAAGCCGCGCATCGCGCTGCTCGACCCGGAGCTCACCCTGGGCCTGCCCGCACCCGCCACCGCCGCCACCGGTATCGACGCCCTCGTCCACGGCATCGAGTCACTCGCCTCGCGTGGCGCGAACCCGGTCTCCACCGCCTACGCCACCCAGGCCGTGACCATGGTCAGCCGCGCCCTGCCCGCCGCGTACCGGGACGGCTCGGATCTCGACGCCCGCGCCGAGCTGATGCTGGGAGCCCATCTCGCGGGCCAGGCGCTCAGCCTCTCCGGGCTCGGGCTGATCCATGGCATCGGCCACGCGCTGACCGCGCACACCGGCACTCCTCACGGCGTCGCCCTCGCCGCCGTCCTGGAGGAGGTGATGGAGTTCAACGCCCCCGCCGCGCAGGGCGCCTATGAGCAGGTGGCGCGCGCCATGCGGCTGGCACCGCCCGCCGACGGGGACTGGGCGCGGGCCGCCATCGAAGCGGTACGCGAGATCGCGGGCGCCGTCGAGGTGAAGCGCCCTCTGCGGACGCTGGGCGCCGACCGCGACATGCTGCCCGCCATCGCCGCCGGAGCGGTGGCGGACGCGGTGACGAAGAACAACCCCCTGCCCCCCGATCACACCCAGGTCCTGGACATCCTCACCACCACCTACTGACCGTGGCGCGCCACCGTGACCTGGACGATCCGGGCACGGTGGCGACCACTGTCACATGCGCGGACCCGGCGGTGTCTTCATGCCGAACAGGCAACCGCACAGGGAGAACACCATGTCGCTACGCGTTCCGAAGGGGGAGCTCCCCACCGAGCTCCGGGAAAACCTGCTCAAGCAGCTCGGCGAGGTGCCCGAGCCCGACGAGGTGCTGTGGAACAACCCCAAGGTGGCCGAGGCGAACCGGGAGTTCGCGGCCAAGCTGGGCGCGTGGGACGCGGCCGACGCGAGCCTCAAGACGTTCGCGCATATGGCGGTCGCCGCACAGATCGGGTGCAGTTGGTGCCTCGATGTCAACTACTTCCTCGCGCTGAACCAGAACCTGGACCTGGCCAAGGCCAGCCAGGTGCCGCGCTGGCGGGAGTCGGAGGTGTTCACGCCGCTGGAGCGGGACGTCCTGGAGTACGCCGAGGCCATGACGCATACACCGCCGACCGTCACCGACGAGTTGTCCGCGGGCCTGCTCGACCGGCTCGGCCCGGCGGCGCTGGTCGAACTCACCGTGTACATCGGCTTCGCCAACTTCGCGAGCAGGTGCAATACGGCCCACGGAATCACCTCGCAGGGCTACTCCGACGCCTGCGGGATTCCGCTGGCCGGGCGCGCCGCGCAGTCGTCCGGCGTAGCGTCCACGGCATGACCGAGGATCCGTTCGTCGCCCATCGCAGCCTGCTGTTCACGGTCGCCTACGAGATGCTCGGGTCGGCCGCCGACGCGGAGGACGTGGTCCAGGAGTCCTGGCTGCGGTGGGCCGGCGTCGACCGGTCGCGGGTGCGTGACCCGCGGGCCTATCTCGTCCGCACGGTCACCCGCCAGGCGCTCAACCGCCTGCGGACACTGTCGCGCCGCCGTGAGGAATACATCGGCGAGTGGCTGCCGGAACCGCTGCTGACCAGCCCCGATGTCGCCGAGGACATCGAGCTCGCGGAGAGCGTGTCGATCGCGATGCTGACCGTCCTGGAAACACTCGGACCGGCCGAGCGGGCGGTGTTCGTGCTGCGCGAGGTCTTCGACATGCCGTACGGAGAGATCGCCGAGGCCATCGGGAAGTCCGCGGCCACGGTGCGGCAGATCGCCCGACGGGCGCGCGAGCATGTGGCGGCCCGGCGGCCGCGGATGCGGGTGAGCCGCTCGGAGCAACAGGCCGTGGTGGAGCGGTTCCTGGCCGCGCTGCGGACCGGGCAGGTGCGGGAGCTGATGGAGATCATGGCGCCGGACGTGGTCATGATCGCCGACGGTGGCGGGGTGGTGGCCGCCGCGCGGGCTCCGATCCACGGCGTCGGGGAAGTGGCGAAGTTGCTGGCGCGCGCGCACCAGGTGGTGGCCGCGTTCGAGACGGCGCCCGTATGGCTCAACGGCGCGCCCGCGGGCCGGCTCGTCTTCGACGGCGAACCGTCCGCGGTGAGCCTCCTGGTGGAGAACGGGCGCATCGCCCGGATCTATGTGGTGAGAAATCCACGGAAACTGACCCGGCTGGATGTACCGGCCGAACTCACCAGGTAGGCGCGCCACAGCTCTGATGCCATGGGTGTTCCGGGCGGACCGCCTGGAACACCCACGCCCGCACGGGGGCGGCCCTCCCTAGTGGTGCCAGGCATGTCCACCCGTGTTGTGGATGAATCGCTGGAGCACCTTGACCGTCGTCAGGTACTCCTCGTCGGAGATGCCCGCGTGCCGTTCCGTCCGCAGTTCGTCCTGGAGGGCCGCGGCCTTGTCGAAGAAGGTTCTGCCCTCGGCCGTCAGGCCCAGATGTCCCTCGGCGTCCTCGGTGATCCAGCCCTGGGCGATGGTCCGGTCGATCTCCTCCTCCATGACCTCCGGACCCGCTTCGAGATAGTTGCTGAGCAGGCCGGACACCTCCTCGCGGGTCTTGGCGGGGTCGGCGTGGGCGACCTGCGCGAGGACCCACCACTGTGGCTGGGTGGTGCCGATCCCGGCGAGCGTGGCCTGGATGCGGGTGACAACGGCTTTGTACGCCGCCCAACTCCAGTAGCCGATGGGCTGCCGTATCAGTTCGGCGTCGCTGTGGGAGTACTCCATGGCCGGTCCCTCCGTCTGTGCTTGAACTCGTTCGACGAAACCGACCGTAAAAGTTGAACCGGACGTGAAGTCAAGGACGCCCGGCCCCCGCGCCTCGCGGTCGCCACCTCACCCGTACGACGCGTCCGGGGCAGCGAGTTGGTCGCCGAGGGTGCTTCGCCGGTACATCACCTGCCGTCCGTGGCGTGCCCTGGTGACCAGTCCGGTGGCATGCAGCACGCGCAGGTGCTGGGAGACGGCACTCGGCGTCACCCGGAGGCGGCGGGCGAGCTCGACGGTGGGCAGTGGTTCCTCCAGGAGGCCGAGAAGCCTCGCCCGGGGCACGCCGATGAGCGACACGAGAGCGGGCGCGCCGGCGGTGGGCGCCGAGGCCCAGAGCGTCGCCACCCCACGGCTGGGATAGACCAGCGACGGAGGTTCCGCCGGGCTCACCGGGGGCGCGGGCTTGTGCGCGAAGACGGATGGCAGGAGGAGCAGTCCTCGGCCGGATGCCGCGACCTGGTGCCGGCTGATCATCTTGGCGATGTACAGCACCCCGTTGTGCCAGCGCAGGTTGGGGTGCATATCGGCGAAGAGCAGGCGGGCGCCGCCCATGGCCAGTTGCCGTGCGCGGTAGGTCATGTCCGCCTCCACGACCAGTCGCATCCGCGGCCACATCGGCTTGATGGCGATCTCCCAGTACTGCCGCAGGAGTGCGCAGATGGTGTCGCGGAGTGCGGCGACGGGTGCGTCATCGGCGGCGGTGGCATCGCGCAGCGCCGGCGGCAGCGGGTCCGGCGCATGGGTGGCCGGCAGGTCGCGGCGGACCAGGCCGGGAGGGGTCCGGCGGACGACGGCCAGTTCGTCCTCGAAGGCCGGGGCGAAGCTCGCGGGGCGCGGAGTCAGAAAGTCCGGGAGGGTGCGTCTCCGTGCCACCAGGGACATCAGCAGCTCCGTGTCCAGTTCGCCGAGTGCGCCGAGTACGGATCTGCGCCACGGGAGATGCACCGCGGACAGGCCCGGATCGTGCAGCACCCGCAGGCTGAACACCGTCTCGTTCAAGGGCGATACGGCGAACCGCGTATCCGCCAGGTCCTCGACATCGAGCACAAAGCTGATCATTAAGCCATACGCTACATCGATTGGCAGGGGCACGCCGGTGCCATGGACTTCAGCCCATGACGCATCCCACGCACGCACAGGCCATGGCCGTGGCGCCCGGTGCCGCCGATGGGCCGGTGGACTGACGAATGAGCCGCCGCATGGTCCTGCTCCTCGCCGTCACCTGCGCGGTGGCGGTGGGCAACATCTACTTCCCGCAGTCCATCGGCCCGCTGGTCGCCGACGGACTGCGGGTGTCGGACGACTCGGCCGCCCTGGTGGTGACCGCCACCCAGGTCGGCTACACGGCCGGGATCGTCCTGCTGGTGCCGCTCGGCGACCGGATCCCGCACCGCTCGTCCCTCGTCGTCCTGCTCGCCCTCAGCGGCCTGGCCCTGCTCGCCGCGGGGTGCGCACCGGCCCTGCCGCCCCTCGTCGCCGCCAGTGCTCTCGTCGGTCTGACCACCGTGGCCGCGCAGATCGTGGGCCCGCTGGCGGCCGGACTGGTGGCCGCCGACCGCCGAGGAGCGGTGATCGGCACCCTGCTGAGCGGATCGACCGGCGGCATGCTGCTGGCCCGCACCTTCAGCGGCACACTCGGCGAATGGCTGGGCTGGCGGGCCCCCTATTTCGTGGCCGCGGTCGTGGCCCTGCTCCTCGCCACCGTCCTGGCGTTCACGGTGCCGCCCACGGCCCCGGCCTCCCGGCAGTCCTACCCCGCGCTCCTGGCCGAACCGCTGCGGCTGCTGCGCACCGAGCCGGAGCTGCGCCGCTCCTGCCTGTACCAGGCGACCGTCTTCGCCGGGTTCTCGGCCGTCTGGACCTGTCTGGCACTCCTGCTCACCGGTCCGGCCTACGGGCTGGGTGCCCAGGCCGTAGGCATGCTCGCCCTGGTCGGCGCGGCGACCATGTTCTGCACCCCGCTCGCCGGCCGACTGGTGGACCGCCGAGGGCCCGATCCGGTGAACCTCGCCTGCATGCTCGGGGTCCTCGTCTCCGCCATGATCCTCGCCGCGGGCGCCCGCGGCGGAACGCCGGGCCTGGCCGCCCTGACGGTCGGCACACTGCTCCTGGACGTGGCGATGCAGTCGGGCATGGTGGCCAACCAGACGCGCGTCTACGCACTGCGTCCGGACGCCCGCAGCAGACTCAACACCGCCTATATGACCTGCGCCTATCTGGGCGGCAGCGCGGGTTCCTGGCTCGGCGTCCAGGTCTGGAGCCGGGCCGGCTGGTGGGGTGTGTGCGCACTCGTCACCGTCCTCACCGGGATCGCCCTGGTCCGCCATCTGCCGACGGTGCGCCGATCCCGGGAGAGTCCGCCCCGTGGGGAGATCCCGGAGGGCCGTGTCGTCGGTTCCGGCTCGGGCGCCACGCCGTAGAGCACCGCCGCTACGCTCCGGAGTCCTCCCCCGGCAACGCGGTGAGCAGCTCGCTCGTCGTGAGGATGGCATGGGCGAACGTGGGGCCGTTCAGCTCGTGTGCGGAATGCATCATCTCGGGCTTGGCGGCGGCGGTGGCGTCACGGACCAGCGTGACGTGGTAGCCGAGCTCCATGGCGAAACGTCCGGTGGACTCGATGCAGGTGTTCGCCAGCAGTCCGATGAGGATCACATGGGTGATGCCGTGCTGCCTGAGCTGCATATTCAGGTCGGTATTGGCGAACCCGCTCTGCGCCCAGTGCTCATGGGCCACCACCTCCCCCGGCCGGGGCTGGAAGTCGGGGTGGAACTCCCCGCCCCAGGTGTCCCGGGCGAAGCTGTGCCGCACCATGATGTTCCGCTGGGTCGGGTTGGGGTGGGTCCACGACTCGTAGTCACCCGGCTCCCAGCGGCGGTGCGGGACGAACACCACCCGCACCCCGCACTGCCGGGCGGCGCCGACGACGGCGCGCAGATTGTCCAGCAGGCCGACCTTCTCGGCGACGCCCTGCACCACCGGCCAGACCTTGCCTCCCTCGGAGAGGAAGTCGTTGTACGGGTCGACCAGCAGCACTGCCGTTCGCCGGGGGTCATAGGTCTCGGCTGCCATGATGTCCCCTCCGCCCTCTGGAAGATCACTCATCGCCCGGGCAGGCCATGTTCCGGCCCGGCCGAGTACCCCCCCGTTCGGCCACTCAGTCGGCGACGGTCCCGCGCGTGATGGGGCCGCGGGCGGCGCCTGGGACCGACTGACGGTGAAACCCACTTCCCGGATCTCTCATCGCCCTCTACTCTAGGTAGACCTACCTACCTAGTTTGTCGGGATGCATGCGATGAGTGAGACCGGTACGAGGACGACGGATCCCGGAAGGCGGCGGCCCGCGCGGGAGCGCCTGCTGGCGGCTGCCGCGCGGCGCTTCTACGCCGACGGTGTGACGACGACCGGAATCGACACGATCACCACCGAAGCCGGCGTGGCGAAGATGAGCCTGTACAACAACTTCTCCTCCAAGTCCGATCTCGTCAGGGCCTATCTCGACGCCCGGCACGAGGAGTGGCTCGCGCTGTACGCATCCCGGCTGGAGCAGGCCCAGAGCCCCCGCGACGGTGTCCTCGCGGTCTTCGACGCCTACGCCGATCACGCGGCGTTCGCCTATGAGCGCGGCTTTCGCGGCTGCGGACTGCTCAACGCGGCGGCCGAGCTGCCCGCCGGAGACGAGGGGCGGAGTGTCGTACGCCGCCACAAGGAGGAGGTCGAGCGCCTGATCGCCGGGCACCTCGAAGAACTGCTGCCCGACCGCCCCGACGACGTGCGCACCACGGCGGAGCATCTGTCGTTCCTGCTGGAGGGCGCGATGGCGCGCGCCGGTCTGGAAGGCGACGGCAACCGGCTTCGGCACGCCCGCGCGATGGCGGCGGCCCTGCTGGACAGGCTGTGAGGCGGCCCACCGGATCCGGCGCCCGTTCGGCGGGCGCCGGATCGTTGTGCGTGCTCGCCGCTTCCGTGCTGTGGGGCACCACCGGCACCGCGGCGACCTTCGCCCCGGGGGTCGGGCCGCTCGCCATCGGCGCCGTCGCCATGGGCCTGGGCGGGCTGCTCCAAGCCCTGGTCGCCGCCCCCCGCATCGTCCGTCAGGCCCCACGGCTGCGGGCGCGGCGCGGCGCCGTACTGCTCGGGGCGCTCGCGGTGGCGGTCTACCCCCTGGCGTTCTACAGCTCGATGCACCTGGCCGGAGTGGCGGTGGGAACCGTGGTGTCGATCGGTATGGCGCCACTGGCCTCAGCCGTGATCGAACGTGTCATGGACCGGCGGCGGCTGACGCGCCGCTGGACACTCGGCGCTGCCTTGGGCCTTCTGGGCACCCTCCTGCTGTGCGCGGCCCAAGCCACTCAGGACCCGGGCGACCGGGGGCAGCCATCCATGGCCGCCACGATGCTCGGCGTGGGACTGGGCCTCATCGCGGCCACGACCTACGCCCTCTACTCCTGGGCGGCGCACCGGCTGATCACTCATGGCATCGCCTCCCGCGCGGCGATGGGCACGGTGTTCGGCCTGGGCGGAGTGCTCCTCGTGCCCGTCCTCCTGGTCACCGGCGCCCCGCTGCTCGACTCCGGGACCAATATGGCCGTGGGCGCCTATATGGCGGTGGTGCCCATGTTCGCCGGCTACGTCCTGTTCGGCTGGGGGCTGGCGCATGTGCCCGCGAGCACGGCGACCACGCTCTCCCTGCTCGAGCCGGCCGTCGCCGCCGTCCTCGCCGTGCTGGTCATCGGCGAACGGCTGCCCGCCGTCGGCTGGACCGGCATCGCGCTCGTCCTCGCCTGCCTGGCCGTCCTCACCGCCCCGACAGCCGTCTTGGGGCGGCGCCGACAGCGGCCGGAAGGCGTGACGCCGCCACAGCGCACGGCGGCGGAGCACACCGTTGCCCGGCCGGGCCCGGGGCGGGTGCCGTAGCGGAGTCCGCGGACCGCAGGAGGAGTCTGCCAGGTGCCCGGTGCGCCACCGCCGACGCGTCCCCCGGTTCAGGTCGCGGTCGCGGCGGCGGCCGCACGGCCCGCGGCGCGGCCCGAGAACAGGCAGCCGCCGAGGAAGGTGCCCTCCAGGGAGCGGTAGCCGTGCACTCCCCCGCCGCCGAAGCCCGAGACCTCACCGGCCGCGTACAGACCGGTGATGGGGTTGCCGGAGCCGTCCAGGACGCGGCCGGAGAGGTCGGTCTGGAGGCCGCCGAGGGTCTTGCGGGTGAGGATGTTGAGGCGCACGGCGATCAGCGGTCCGGCGGACGGGTCCAGGATCCGGTGCGCGGAGGCAGTGCGGCTGAGCGCGTCCCCGGGGTAGGCGAGCGCGTTGCGGATGCCCATGACCTGGACGTCCTTGGTGTACGGGTTGGCGATCTCGCGGTCGCGGGCCTCGATCTGCCGGGTGAGGTCCGCCAGGTCGATGAGGTTGTCGCCGGTCAACTTGTTCATGCCCGCGACCAGTTGGGGCAGGGTGCTCGCGACGACGAAGTCCTCGCCCTTGTCCCGGAATCGCTGGATCGGCTCGGGTGTCTGCCAGATGCGGGAGAGGAGCTGGAGGATGTCCTTGTTGGTCAGGTCCGGGTTCTGCTCGGAGCCCGAGAGCGCGAACTCCTTGGCCATGATCTTCTGGGTGGTGACGAACCAGGAGTAGTCATAGCCGGTGGCGGTGATCGTCCCGAGGGTGTGCAGAGTGTCGTAGCCCGGGATGTCGGGGGTGGAGAAGCGCTTGCCCTTCGCGTCGAACCACATCGAGGAGGGGCCCGGCAGAATGCGGATGCCATGGCCCGGCCAGATCGGGTCGTAGTTCCTGAGGCCCTCGGTGTAGTGCCACATGCGGTCGGGGTTGACGATCCGTCCGCCCGCCTTCTCGGTGATCGCGAGCATCCGGCCGTCCACATACGCCGGGACGCCGGTGACCATGAACTTCGGCGGTGTGCCGAGCCGGTCGGGCCAGTTCCGCCGCACGAGATCGTGGTTGGCGCCGATACCGCCGGAGGTGACGATCACCACCGGGGCGTTGAGCTCGAAGTGGCCGACCACGGTGCGCGAGGTGGGCTTGCCGCGGGCGGCGTCGCTGGGTTCCAGGATCGAGCCGCTGACCCCGGTGACGGCACCGCCGGTGACCACCAGATCGTCCACCCGGTGCCGGAACTTGAAGGTCACCCGCCCGTCCTTCGCGGCGGCCCGCACCTTCTTCTCGAACGGCTCGACCACGGCCGGACCGGTGCCCCAGGTGACATGGAAACGCGGCACCGAGTTGCCGTGCCCGTCCGCGAGGCCGCCACCGCGCTCGGCCCAGCCGACGATCGGGAACCACTGCACGCCGAGCCCGTGCAGCCAGGACCGCTTCTCCCCGGCCGCGAAGTCCACGTATGCCTCGGCCCATTTGCGGGCCCAGTAGTCCTGGCCGCCGGGGTCCAAGACGCCGCGGTCGAAGCCGGCCGTGCCGAGCCAGTCCTGCCAGGCCAGTTCGTGGGTGTCCTTGATGCCCATCAGCCGCTGTTCCTCGGAGTCGACGAAGAACAGGCCGCCGAAGGACCAGAACGCCTGGCCGCCGAGGTTGCTCTCGGGCTCCTGGTCGAGGAGGAGCACCTTGCGTCCCGCGGCCGCCAGTTCGGCCGTCGCGACCAGCCCGGCGAGCCCGCCGCCGACCACGATGGCGTCCGCGTCCGAGGACGCCCCGGAGGCGGCGAAGGCCGGACCGGCCGCCTGGGCGAGCGCGGCGCCGGCGAGCACACCGCCCGCCGCCGTCAGGGCGCGGCGGCGGCTGATCCCGGCGAGCGAAGCGGCGTTCTCTGTGGAGTTCTCCATGGGCTGCCTTCCGGAAGGGGGTTCGGAGGGTGCGGGAGATGCGGAGGGGGTTGCCGCGACGGCAACGTGTTACCGACGGTAGCCCACCGGGTGCGGGGCCGCCAGACTCCTGCTCCCAATGAGCAACTCCCGGCAGCCGCAGGGAACTTCGGCCGGTCAGCGCCCGCCGGACGACGGCTCGGGCGAGGCGCGCGGCCGTGGCGAGAAGGCGTACAGATCGAGGATGTCGGGCAGCGGCGCCACACCGGGGCCGCCCGCCGCGACCCAGGCCACGACGTCCTCTGTCGCGTCCGGGTCGTTGACCAGGCCGAGCCACACCGGCCTGCCCCCGGCGGCACGTCCGGCGGCCGATGGCTGCACCACGATCACATTGGCCCGATCGCAGACGTCCAGACACTCGGAGACGCGTACGGGCGCCTCCTCACCGAGCCGTGCGAGCTGCGCCGCATGGTCGATTCCGGTCACCTTGGGGCTGCCGCAGCAGCAGTCCCGGCATACGGTCACCCGGCATGGCACCGGGTCGGTCGGCCTCACAGGCATGCCGCAGCACCCTCCTCCGGGGAAGTCCGCCCCCCACGCGGCGGAGCCGCACATCGACACACCCCGTCGAGGAGGCGACCGCGTGAGTCTCCTGGCTCTCGGGTCGATGCTCGTCCCGGCCTTCCCACCCGCGTATACGGGCAGTGGCCTGTTCGGGATCCGCTCGCCGATCACAGTGGCGGCACCGCGCCGGATTCACACCGGCTTCCTCGTCCCGCCGTCGCCTTTGTCGCCCGGCATCATCGCATCCCGGGCACCGCCGCACCATGTGGCCCCCGCCCCCGGGAGCACCACGGGCGGCTGGACGTCAGTTGCGGTGGGCCGCCACCCCCGCGAGGATTTCGCCCAGGCCCTGGCGGGTGGCCGCCAGCACCACCCGGTCGTGCGGCCGCAGAACATAGCCGGGGTGCAGATCCCACACCAGCGCGGGCTCCTGAGCGGCGCCGTCGTAGGGAGGCGCCGCGGCGAGGTCGCGCTGCCGGTCGGCGGGTTCCGCCGCGTCCAGTGCGATCACCCGCCAGGCGCCCGGTGCGAACGCCTCGGCGACGGTGCGCCCCTCCAGTTGCGGATGCCCGGCGACATGCAGGGCGGCGAAGAGCAGCACCCGGCGCTCGACCGGTATGGCACCCAGGATCTGACGCCCCATCATCGCCCCGGCGAACGCCGGGGCCGCCAGGCTGGAGACACTGCGGCTGCGGGTGAGGGCCCGCGGATGGGCCGCGCGCAGCGTGCGGTAGACGGCGGTGGCGAAGCGGTCGTCGTACAGGCGCAGCGCCACCCGCAGCCGGGGCTTGACCGAGCGGGCGTACAGCGTCGCCTCCAGGTTGGTGGTGTCGACGCTGGTCAGGGCGAGCAGGGAGTGTGCCCGCTGGATCTTGGCCGCCTCCAGGACGCCCTCCTGGGTGACATCGCCGATGACCGTCGGCACCCCCAGCCTGCGGGCCAGCGGGATACCGCGCGCCGCGGGATCCTCCTCCACGCACACCACGGGGATGTCCATCTCCCGGAGTCTGGCCAGCACCCGGGTGCCGACCTTGCCGAGCCCGAGCAGCACGACGTGGCCGGAGAGACCGCGCGGAGGGCGGCGCAGCGCCGAGGCGGTACGGAAGGTGCCCAGCGCTTCGAGCGCGGCGGCCACCAGGACGGGCAGCATCAGCAGTCCGATCAGCCCGGACAGCAGTTGGAGGACCTTGCGTCCGGTCGGCTCGTCCAGCGCCGGGTCGTCGATCGCCAGCACGTCCAGCACCGTGAGGTAGGCGGCGTGGAGCAGACCGGCTCCGGTGAGCTGCCAGGAGGCGACGGTGAGGGCGAGCACGGCGATCGCCATTCCGGCGACGGACCAGCGCAGTCGGCGGGAGAACAGCGAGGCGAGGGGCAGTCTGCGGGTGCCGAGCCGCCGTGGCGGCAGCGGAGCGCCGGTGGCGGAGACGGCCTCGAGCACCACCGTGTCGCGTCCGGTGGCGGCGGCCACCTCCTCGTCTCCGGGCAGCAGTTTGGGCCCTTCGTCCCCGCTGCTGTCGGAGCCCTCGCTGCCGCCCGGGTCGCTGGTGGTGGACGAGAGCAGGGCGAGGGTGCACAGCCCCGGGCGGGCGACCTCGTCGGGGCCGGGTGGGGTGCGCTCGGCCGCGCGCAGCAGCCCGTCGGCCTGGAGGACTTTGCTGGTGCCCGCGATGGCGGTGGCCGCCAGTGCCGGGGCCGCGGTGTCGGCGTCCGACAGTACGGTGGTGGTGGCGTCCAGCTCCGCCGCGTCCATGCCGGGATCGGCCACCCGCGCCGCCTCGTCGAGGAGTTCCTCCAGATGCTGGCCGAGCTTGCGGTTGTAGAGCCGGATCACCAGCCGCAGCCGGGGGTTGAGACGGCGGGCGCGCAGTGCGGCGTGGATGTTCGCCTCGTCGTCGTCATGGACCAGGGCGAGCGCGGTCGCATGCTCCGCACCCGCCTCGGTCAGCACCTCTTCGTCGAGCACCGGGACCTCCATGACCCGCACTCCCCCGTCCGGAGCGGGGTCGTCCGCGGTCTGCCGGGGCAGCGGGACCCGTCCGACGGCCGCGCTGAACCGGCCGAAGAGCGCGGAGGTACGGCCGCCCGGCCACCATCGCGCCGCCTGCTGCCCGGCCGGGTCCGCCAGCGGGGCGCCACCGGGGATGACGACCGTCACCCGGGTCCGGTAGACGTCATGGAGCTCGGCGGCGAGGCGGTGGGCGAGCGCGTCGTCACCGCAGACGACCATGTGGGCCGTCCCCGAGGGGGACGGCGGGTCCGAGGCGGAGATGGAGAACACGACGGCGAAGCCCCCCGTTGGTCCGTGATGCCGTGGGTCGTCCGGGCGGGGTACGGCGGCCGCGGTCTCCGGCGACCGGCACCCGCGCTCCGGCGGTCATGATCAGACCGTACCTGGCGCGCCCCGCAAGGGAGTTGGGCACCGGGGGCGGGCGACCGGGGAGCCCGGTGTGCTCACTCCCTGGGGGCTCCGCAGCGCGCACAGCGGGCGAAGGGCGCGGCGTCCTGGATCGCGCCGCAGTCGGCGCAGACCCGATCCAGCCAGCAGGCGGGCTCCCCGCCCTCGGGCTCGGCGGGCGCCGGGGCCGGGTCCGGGCCGGGATCCGGGGCCGCCGCCGCCCGGCTCTCTGTCTCCCGGTTCGCCGTCTCCCGCTCCGGGTCTCCGGGTCGAGCCGTGCCGCTCATCGTGTGCGCCTCCCTGGCCGGACCGTACGCGGGCCCATCCACCGACCCCTTACCCGTGCTTCGTCCCGGAAAGCGGCCCGCCCATAGATCCGATCTCTCATGCGCCAATGACCCTTGACGGGGCGTAATAGCGCCCGACCCCTCCCCAGTTATCGGATGACTCGGTAACGTATCCGCCTCGGGAGGCAACGATGCCGAGATCTTACCGACGCTCCGCTGTGGCATTTCTGCTCTGCGGCGTCCTGGCCATGACGCTCTTCATCACCGGGCCCGCGCAGGCGAAGGACTCCGCCTGGACCGTGCGCGGCCCCTCACCCCACTCCGGTCCCCTCGCGCAACTGCGGCTCGACGGAGCCTCGGGAGCGCTGACGCTCCAAGTGTCCCGGGGCGGACGGACGGTGGTCGAGCCCTCGCCCGTGGGCATCGTCACCGAACGGGCGGATCTGTCGCACGGGCTGCGCTATCTGGGGCGCCACGACCGCACCGTCGTGGAGCGCTACCGATCGACGGTCGGCAAGGAGCGCTCGCGCACGGCGCGGATGACCGAGACCCGCTTCCGGTTCCGGGGCAGCGGCAGCGCCCGGCTGGACCTCATGGTGCGGGTCTCGGACGACGGGGTCGCCTATCGCTATGTGCTGCCCTCCGGCAGCGGCGATGTCCTCGGCGAGACCTCGGCCTTCACCCTGCCGCCGGACGCGGCCGCGTGGCTGGGCGACTACCGCAAGGACAACGAGAACCTGTTCAAGGAGTACACCGCGGCGACCGCGCCCACCGGTGAGTACATGGCCCAGGCGCTCTTCGAGACGGCGGGCGGCTACGCCCTGGTCGCCGAGTCGGATCTCAGCGGCCGCTACTCCGCCGCCCGGCTGATCCATCAGCAGGGGCAGCCCACCTACCGCATCGGGCTCTGGGACCAGCGGGTCGCGTCCGACGGACCGCTCAGCACACCCTGGCGCGCGCTGGTCGTGGGCGATCTGGCCACCGTCACCCAGTCCACCTTCACCAACGACCTGGCCCCCGCCTCGCGGGTCGCCGACACCTCCTGGATCCGGCCCGGGCCCGCGCTGTGGACCTGGCTCGCGGGCGGCAAGGCGGCCGGGCAGAGCCTGTCGATGCAGAAGGGGTACGTGGACTACGCGGCCCAGCGCGGCTGGCCGTATGTGGTGGTGGACGCGGGCTGGTACTTCGACCCCGACCAGTGGGATGTCACCGATCCGAACTGGCCGCGCAATAGCTGGCTGCCGCAGCTCGTGGACTACGCGCGCGAGCGGCATGTGGGCATCCAGGTCTGGATCCACCACCGCGACCTCGACACCGCCGAGGAGCGCGAGCTGTGGCTGCCCACGCTGGAGAAGTGGGGGGTCAAGGGCGTGAAGATCGACTTCATGGACTCCGAGGCCCAGGAGACGCTGCGCTGGTACGACGAGATCCTCAAGGCCACCGCGGACCACCATCTGCTGGTCAACTTCCATGGCTCGACGATCCCCAAGGGCATCCAGCGCACCTGGCCACAGGTGATGTCGATGGAGGGGGTGAACGGCGAGGAGAAGCGGACCAACACCCCACAGCATCTGGCGACGCTGCCCTTCACCCGCAATGTGATCGGCTCCATGGACTTCACCCCCGGGGCCTTCCACCGGGCCGAGCGCCCCAACGCGGGTTCGGACGCGGGGGAAGTGGGCCTGTCGGTGCTCTACGAGTCCGGTATCCAGGACCTGGCGGGCACCCCGGAGTCCTATGACGCCCGTCCGCTCGCCCGCCGCTTCCTGGAGCAGATCCCCGCCACCTGGGACCGCACCCGGCTGCTGACCGGGCGGCCCGGTGAGAGCGCGGTGCTGGCCCGCGCCAGCGGCTCGCGCTGGTTCATCGGCGGTACGTTCACCGGCCCCGCCCATACCGCAAAGGTGCCGCTGCGGCTGGAGAGGGGCCGCTGGCTCGTCGATCTGGTCCTGGACGGCCCGGACGGTCTGGTCCGCACGCCCACGGTGGTGCGCGGCGGGCAGACGCTGTCCGTGCCGGTGACGGCGGACGGCGGGTTCGCCGCCATCGCCTGCCGCTGGCGGCCCGGCCTGTCGACCTGCGACCGTCCCTGACCATCCCTCATTCGGACACCCCGTCCAGGACGCCCGTCCAGATCCCGATCGCCGGGATACAGACGCCGGCCGCGAAGACCCATGCGGCGGCGACGGCACGGGCGTAGGGGGCGGGGTGGCCGCCGGTCCAGCCGCGGGAGAGGGCCAGCAGCCGGTCGGCCTTCTGCCGCGTCGGGTTCTTCTCCTGCTGCTGGGTGAGGAAGGCGGACAGCCGGTCCGCCGACTCCGCGTCGGTGACCGCCTCGGCGTCCGCCCGCATCTCCATCAGCGTGACCAGGACCCGGCCGGCCCGGCTGTTGGCGTAGAGGCCGCAGGTCAGGGTGAGGACGAAGACGGCGATCGAGGTGACAGTCTGCGCCGCGGTCTCCACGGGGGTGATGGCGAGGGCCGTCATCCCGTCGTAGCACACGGCGGCCTTCCCCGCCGCCGGCGCATGCCGCAGATAGCGCCGTCGCATCGGATCACCGTGGCGCAGATGCGAGATCTCATGCCGGAGCAGGACCGCCCCGGCCGGGCTTCTGAGCAGGGTGCGCCAACTGCGCGGGATGGCGACATGGACGGTGGGCCTGCGGATGTTCAGGGTGACCGCGTGGTACAGGAAGGTGCCCGCGACCGCCCAGAGCGCGATGACCAGGATGATCGCGGGCACCAGGAGACGATCCCCGTCGAACGGCAGGGAGATCCGGTCCTGAAGTACGGCGAAGGCCAGTCCGCCCGCGGCGCCGACGGCCCAGACGGACTTGCGGCGCTGTAGCCGCGTACCCCAGTCCTCCATCCGGCCCAGGCGTCCCGGGGACGGCTGGGGGACATGGACCACCTTCAGGTCGGCCACCGGGGACCAACTGGAGACCGCGTCCAGCCGGGCGGTGTCCAGTCCGGCGGAGTGGAAGGTGGCCCGGACGCGCGCCCAGCTCTTCGCCGACCAGTCGACCGGATGCGGCGCCTCCTCGGCCTCACGACCGCTGAGGGAGTCGGCCCGCCACTCGTTGACGAGGGGCAGCAGGAAGACGATGAGGAGGACGAGGACGGCCAGGAACGCGGTGGCGCCGACCGCGGCCGGCACGGACAGCCGATCGTCCCCCGTGGTCAGCACGCTCGCCCCGGTGGCGGGCGCCGCGCACAGCGGCCCGATGAGGACGGTCCAGCAGGTCCGCTCGGCCCGGCGCAGCCGGCGGACCGGGGACGCGGCGGTCATGGCCGGCCGGGCCCGGCGGGGTCCGCGGCGTGGTCGGGGCCGCCGCCGGGTTCGTCGTCGGGGCCGGGTTCGGAGCGGATGAGCGCTGCCGCCTGGATCCGTACGATGGCCCGTACCGTGTCCGGGTCCACCTCCGGCGGAAGCAGCAGCTCCACCGTCACCCGCCGGGCGAGCCCCGCCGTGCTGTCCTCGTCCTCGGTGTCCGTCCCGCCGGCCGTCCCACCCGTGGCGGCGTCACCGCGCAGGCAGCGCCCGAGATAGCCGACGGCGTCCCGCAGTCCGCGCTGGACGGCCATGTCGGTGGCGGTCGAGAGCACCGTGAAGGCGATCTGGCCGAGCAGGGACAGCCCGATGGTGAGATACACATGGGTGTCGACCGCGGGCGCCCCGCTGAGGTCGTCGAAGAACTCCCCGGCGCCGGGCACCCGCCGACGGGCGCGCGTCTCCTCGGCGAACTCCTCGAAGAGCTCCTCGTGTTCGTCCTCGGCGACGGCGCGCGCCGATGCGTCGACCATCGTCAGGATCCGCTCGATGGCGGCGTCGTCCAGCTCCGTCATGTCCGTCATGCGTTCCCCCCGGTACGCCACACCCCGGCGGGGCGTGCGACGCCTGTACGGTAGCCCGGCTGGGGGAGATGATGTGAGGACTTACCGCACATAGGCAGATTCATCGCGCATTTCGCGTACGGTCCGCCGACGCGGGTGGCCGATGGCGGCCGTCAGCTCGCCCGGCGCGGGGGCCGTCGGGTGCGGGTCCACTCCACCAACTGCCGGGCCGTCCAAGTGGTGATGACCCGCTCCACCGGCACCCCGCATTGCACCGCCCGGGCGCATCCGTTGCGCTGCCAGTCGAGCTGGCCGGGGGCGTGGGCGTCGGTGTCGATGGAGAAGAAGGTCCCCGCCCGGACGGCCTCGCGCAACAGCCCGCGCGGTGGATCCAGCCGCTCCGGACGGCAGTTGATCTCCACGGCGGTGCCCGCCTCCGCGCAGGCGCCGAAGACCTCCTCATGGTCGAAGACGGACTCGGGGCGCTTACCCCCGAGCAGCCGTCCGGTGCAGTGTCCCAGCACATCGACCAGCGGATCGCTGACGGCGGTGACCATCCGGCGGGTCATGGGGCGGGCGTCCATCCGCAGCTTGGAGTGGACCGAGGCCACCACCACATCCAGCCGGTCCAGCAGCTCCGGCTCCTGGTCCAGGGATCCGTCGGGGAGGATGTCCACCTCGATCCCGGTGAGCAGTTGAAAGGGGGCCAGCTTCGGGCGCAGCTCCGCCACCACGTCCAGTTGGGCCCGCAGCCGGTCCGCCGAGAGGCCGCGGGCCACCGTCAGCCGCGGGGAATGGTCGGTGAGCACCGCCCATGCGTGTCCCAGGCGCGCCGCCGTACGGGCCATCAGCTCGATCGGGGAACCGCCGTCGGACCAGTCGGAGTGCATATGGCAGTCCCCGCGCAGCGCGGCGCACAGCTTCGCCGCGTCCTCGTCGGGCTCGGCTTCGGCCTCGGTGGCCTCGGCCTCCAGATTGGCCAGATATCCGGGCATCTGGCCCATCAGCGCCTCCTTGACCACCTGCGAGGTCTTGGGGCCGAGCCCCTTGAGCGACCGGAGGGTGCCGTTGGTGACCCGCCGCTCCACCTCCTGGGGGTCCAGACCGGCGAGCACGGCCTGGGCCGTGCGGAAGGCACGCACCCGGTAGGTCGGCGCCTGGGCGCGCTCCAGGAGAAACGCGATCCGGTCCAGGGCCTCCAGGGGGTCCATCGTGCGCTCCTCGCTGTGTCCCGGCATCCGCGGTGTGTCGCGTCCGCGTCTCAGGCGCGGCGGTTCGGGCGGCGGCCGGGAGGCTGGTGGGGCTCGGGACGTGCCGTCAGCTCGGCGATGTCGCAGGTGTGGGGGGTCTTTTCGGAGACGGTGATGGGCCGGCCGTAGTGCCGGATCTCCATGGGGGCGCCCTCGGTCAGGGAGTAGGTGACGCTGCGGCCGGTGATCTCCACGCGCAGTCTGCGGCCCAGCACCTGCATGGTGAAGGCGAGCCGGGCCAGCTTCTCGGGCAGCTTGGGCGAGAACTCCAGCCTGCCGTCGCGGTGCCGCATCCCGCCGAACCCGGCGACCAGCGCGATCCAGGTACCGGCGAGCGAGGCGATGTGCAGACCGTCACGGGTGTTGTGCTCCAGGTCCTTCAGGTCCATCAGGGCCGCCTCGCCCAAGTAGTCGTAGGCGAGCCGCAGATGGCCGACCTCGGCGGCCATGACGGCCTGGGTGCACGCGGACAGGGAGGAGTCCCGGACCGTCAGCCGTTCGTAGTAGTCGAAGTTGCGTGCCTTCTCCTCCTCGGTGAAGCACTCGCCGCGCAGATACATCGCCAGCACCAGATCGGCCTGTTTGACGACCTGTTTGCGGTACATGTCGAAGTAGGGGAAGTTGAGCATCAGCGGGTACCGGTCGGCGCGGGTGCCCTGGAAGTCCCACTCCTGGTGGCCGGTGAAGTCCGCCGACTGCTCATGGACGCCCAGGGTCTTGTTGTACGGGACCGACATGGACTCGGCCGCGTCCCGCCAGGCGGCGGCCTCCTCGTCGTCGACGCCCAGTTCGGAGCCCTTGTCCGGGTGGCGTTCGATGATGTCCGCGGCGGCCCGCAGGTTCGACTGGGCCATGAGGTTGGTGTAGACGTTGTCGTCGGCGACGGCGCTGTACTCGTCGGGGCCGGTCACCCCGTCGATATGAAAGCGGCCGTGGTGGTCGTGGTGGCCGAGGGAGCGCCACAGTCGGGCGGTCTCCACCAGCAGTTCCACACCGGTCTCGCGCTCGAACTCCTCGTCGCCGGTGGCGGCGACATAGCGCACCACCGCGTCCGCCACATCGGCGTTGACATGGAAGGCCGCGGTGCCGGCCGGCCAGTAACCGGAGCATTCGGAGCCGTCGATGGTGCGCCAGGGGAACGTGGCGCCCTCGTGGCCCAGTTGCTGGGCGCGCTCCCGGGCGGCGGGCAGGATGGACTGGCGCCAGCGCAGCGCCTCGGCCACGGACTCGGGGAAGGTGTAGGTGAGCAGGGGCAGGACGAAGGTGTCGGTGTCCCAGAAGGTGTGGCCGTCGTAGCCGGAGCCGGTGAGGCCCTTGGCGGGGATGGCCCGTTCCTCGGCGCGGGCTCCGGCCTGGAGGACGTGGAAGAGCGCGAAGCGCACGGCCTGCTGGATCTCGGCGTCGCCCTCGACCTCCACATCGGCGCGCGACCAGAAGTCCTCCAGCCAGGCGCGCTGCTGGTCCACCAGGCCGCGCCAGCCGGTGCTGGCGGCCCCGGCGAGCGCGGCCTCGACCTGGTCCCGTACGGCGGGCAGCGAGCGGGCGCCGGACCAGCCGTAGGCCACCAGCTTCTCCAGCCGCAGGACCTGGCCGGGCTCCAGCACCGAGGTGACGGTCAGACGGGCGACGTCGTCGCCGCTCTCGCTGGCGTGGCGGGTGGGCGGCGGCCCGGTGATCAGGTGGTCGGCGGCGGCCGCGACCCGCAGGCCGCTGTCCTCGGTGCAGTGGATCAGCCGCAGCCGCTTGTCGTCGGCGGCGTTCTCCTCGGGGTTCAGCGGGGATTCCAGGGCCTCGGCCACCCGGGGGTCACCGGCGCGCTCGGGAAGCTGCTCGTTGGCGACCAGTTCGGACTGGACGACGACGCGGATCTGGGCGTCGATGGCCTCCACCTCGTAGGCGACGGCGGCGATGGCCCGCTGGGTGAGGGAGACCAGCCGGGTGGAGCGGACCCGCACACTGGTGCCGGAGGGGGAGGTCCATTCGCAGGTGCGGTGCAGCACTCCGGCGCGCAGGTCGAGCACGCGCTCATGGGAGCGCAGCCGTCCGTAGCGCAGATCGAAGGGCTCGTCGTCCACCAGCAGCCGGATGATCTTGCCGTTGGTGATGTTGATCATGGTCTGGCCGGCCTCGGGGTAGCCGAATCCGGCCTCGGCGTAGGGCAGCGGACGCCGTTCGTAGACGCCGTTGAGATAGGAGCCGGGGAGCCCGTGGGGCTCCCCCTCGTCGAGATTGGCGCGCCAGCCGATATGGCCGTTGGAGAGCGCGAAGACCGATTCGCTCTGGGGCAGCAGATCGAGCTGGAGATCGATCTCCCGCAGTACCCAGGGGTCGACGACATACGAGGAATCGGTGATCACGAGTCGTCCTCCAGCAGCTCGGCGAGATCCTTGACCACGATGCCCGCGCCGTGCGCGCGCAGCGCGTCGGCCTGACCCACCCGGTCCACGCCGACGACACAGCCGAAGTGCCCCGAGCGCCCGGCCTCCATGCCCGCCAGGGCGTCCTCGAAGACGGCGGCCGCCTCGGGGGCGGTGCCCAGCTCCCGTCCGGCCTCCAGGAAGGTGTCGGGGTGCGGTTTGCCGGGCAGCTTGCGCTCGGCGGCCACCACACCGTCGATCCGCACCTCGAAGAGGTCCTCGATACCGGCGGCGATCAGCACATCGCGGCAGTTGGCGCTGGAGGAGACGACCGCGGTCCGCAGGCCCTCGGCGCGCGCGGCCTCCACGAAGCGCACCGAGCCCGGGTACGCCTCGACTCCCTCCTCGCGGATCTTCTCCAGGACCAGGATGTTCTTGCGGTTGCCCAGGCCGTGCACGGTGTCCGCGTCGGGCGGATCGTCCAGCCCGCCCTCGGGGAGAACGATGCCCCGGGAGGCCAGGAAGGTGCGCACCCCGTCGGCGCGCGGACGGCCATCCACGTACTCGTCGTAGTCACCGGCCGAGTCGAAGGGACGGAAGGAGGCGCCGTCGCGCCGCCGCAGGAACTCGTCGAACATCTGCTTCCACGCCGCCGCGTGCACCACCGCGGTCCTGGTCAGCACGCCATCGAGGTCGAACAGGCAGGCCCGGATGGAACCGGGCAGGCTGAGCTTGGTCATGGCCCCCGATTCCCCCGGCAACGCCGGAATATGCGGGGTGTGACGGCGGGATCGGGACCTTCCCCCACTCGGCGCAGCGCTGCCGTCGCTCAGCGTGGTACGACCGTGCGCCCCTCGCGGCGGGAGCGGTCGGCGGCCTCCAGGACGGCGACGACCTCGCGGCCGAACCGCACGTCACAGGGATCGGCCGCGCCGCCATTACGGGCGGCGCCCAGCAGCCGGTCGACGGCCGTGCCGAAGGCCGCCACCGCGGTGGTCCCGGCCTCGGGGACCGCGGCGATCCCCCGCTCGCCGTAGAAGTCGCAGGAGAATCCCTGGGCGGCGGGCCGGGCGTCCAGGGTGAGCGCGAGCGTGCCGATGGCGCCCGAGTGATGGCGCAGCAGCACATGCGCGGCGCCGCGCGGCCCGTCCAGGGCGGTGACCTCGGCCACCGGGCCGAGGACCGGGAGCAGGACGGACAGGGAGTGCGGGCCGACGTCCCACAGTCCGCCGCGCTCCCGCCGCCAGCGGGATCCGCCGTAGCGGCCGCCGGGCTGGAAGATCGAGGCGAAGGCGGTGGCACGGCCGCCGTCCCAGCCACCGGCCGCCGCGGTCTCCTGGAGGAAGGTCTCGACGGGCGCCGCGAAGCGGTTGGTGAAGAACACCACCGAGGCCAGTGCGCGCTCGTCCACGGCGCGCACGATCCGGTCGGCCTCCTCGGTGCCGAAGGCCAGCGGCTTGTCCAGGAGCAGATGGCGCCCGGCCAGCGCGGCCCGCTCGGCGAGGCCGCTCTGGATGTCCGGCGGGAGGGCGATGGCCACGGCGTCCACGTCGGCGATCAGCGCGTCGGCGTCCGGGTATGCGCGGGTGCCCCAGCGGTCCGCCAGCGCCTGTGCCTTGGCCGGGTCGCGCCCCCAGATCCCGGCCAGTTCGGCCACCGGGTGCGCGGCGAGCGCCGCCGCATGGGTCTCGGCCGCCCAATGTCCGGTGCCCAGCAGTCCGAACCGCACTGTCCGTCCCCCTCCGCGCGAGGTCCCGGGGTCTTCCCCGGAGTCGGCCGCGATCCTACGCCCGTGCGACCGCCCGCATCGGCCGAGGGCGGTACGCCCCTCCCCCGCTTGGCCCCGGGCGGATGCCGGTGGGCGGGGGCGGTGCCAGGGTGAGGCCATGGCCGGCCACGGTGCGGGGGACGGCCGAAGCCCACCCTCACCGCTGGAGGAATCCGTGGCCCGTGGCTCGTCCCGCTCCCACTCCCGCGCGCTCCGGCGGCGCGCCACGGTCCGGGCCGTGGCGGCCCTGCTGCTGTGCGGGGCCGCGGTACCGTCCTGCGCCTCCACCAGTGAGCACCGGCCCGACCGGGCGAAGTCGGCGTCGGCGCGGCAGAGCGCGCTGGAGGCCGCCGCCGCGGCCGAGGCCGCGGCGAAGAAGAAGGCCGCGGCGGCCCGGCTGCTGCCGGGGATGCCGCCGCCACTGGACTCCCATGACCTCTACGCGGCCGACCGGCCGGGGAAGCTGGCCCGGGCGGTGAAGGACTTTCCGTCGCGGGTGTACGTGCCCAATACGCTCTCGGACACGGTGAGCGTCATCGATCCGAAGAAGTTCAAGGTCGTCCGCACCATCCGGGTGGGCCATCAGCCACAGCATGTGGTGCCCTCGTGGGATCTGAAGACGCTGTGGGTCAACAACGACCTGGGCAACAGCCTCACCCCCATCGACCCCGCCAGCGGCCGGGTCGGCCGCCCGGTGGACGTCCACGACCCGTACAACCTCTACTTCACCCCGGACGGGAAGTACGCCGTGGTGATGGCCTCCATGGACCGGGCGCTGGTCTTCCGGAACGCGCACACCATGAAGGTGATCAAGTCGGTGCCGGTGGACTGCTATGGCGTCAACCACGCCGACTTCTCGCCGGACGGGCGCTACTTCATCGTCTCGTGCGAATTCTCCGGTGAGCTGCTGAAGGTGGACACCGCGAAGAAGAAGGTGGTCGCCAAGCAGCGGCTGCCGATCGCCGGGGCCATGCCGCAGGACGTCAAGATCTCGCCCAACGGCAAGACGTGGTACATCGCCGACATGGTGGCGAACGGCGTGTGGGTGCTCAACGGCGACACCTTCGGCAAGCCGCGGCTGCTGCCCACCGGAAAGGGCACACACGGCCTCTACGTCAGCCGCGACTCCCGTTCGATGTACATCTCCAACCGCGGCGAGGGCACCATCTCGGTGCTGTCGTTCAAGACCGGCAAGCTGGTGCGGCGGTGGCGGCTGCCCGGCGGCGGCAGCCCCGACATGGGCGGGGTGTCCAGCGACGGCAAGGTGCTGTGGCTCTCGGGCCGCTACAACGCCGAGGTCTACGCGATCGACACCCGCGACGGCCGGCTGCGCGCCCGGATCCCGGTCGGCGGCGGTCCGCACGGGCTCGCGGTCTACCCCCAGCCCGGCCGCTACTCCCTCGGCCACACCGGCATCTTCCGCTGAGGCGGCCCTCCCGAAGGCGCCATGGGCGGCTGTGAGGCTCTCCACAGCCATCTGCATAGGCTGCCTATATAGAGGCATGATACAAATATAGATGTGGAATACACACAGCAGTCCGGCCCCCGGGAACCCGACGCCCCCGCGACCCGTGAGCAGGTCGCGGAGGCGCTGGAGCAACTGGCGTTCCTCGCGGTGCGCCATCTGACCAACCGGGACATCAGCTTCACCGCGGCCTCGACCCTCGGCCGGCTCAGCCGGGAGGGGCCGTCCCGGCTGACGGCCCTGGCCGCCGACGAGGGTGTCACCCAGCCCTCGATGACCCAGTTGATCCAGCGGCTGGAGCGGCAGGGTCTGGTGACCCGGGTCGACGATCCGCAGGACGGGCGGGTGGTGCTGGTGGCGATCACCGACGCCGGGCGGGAGCTGCTCGCCGAGCGGCGCCGCGGCCGTACCAACCGGCTCGCCGAACTGCTGGCCACCCTCTCCCCCGAGGACCAACAGGCCCTCGCCACCGCCGTCCACGCCGCCGCCCCCGCCTTCCAGCGGCTGGTCGACAACGCGGCACGGGCGCGCAAGGCCCCGGGGAGTACCGCTTCCTGATCAACCGGCACCCTGCCGCGCCACGGCATTGCCATGTCGTCACGGCTGGGACCCTGAACGACGGAGCAGCTCTTGTCCGCTCATCCCAGCGCCCCCAATCCCTTCAAGCAGCCGAAGGCCGTATGGGCGGTCGCCTTCGCCTGCGTGATCTCCTTCATGGGCATCGGCCTCGTGGACCCGATCCTGCCCTCCCTCTCCTCCCAACTGCATGCCACACCGAGCCAGGTGTCGCTGCTGTTCACCAGCTATCTGGTGGTCACCGCCGTCGCCATGCTGGTCACCGGATTCGTCTCCAGCCGCATCGGCGCCAAGCGCACCTTGGTGGCCGGTCTGGTGCTCATCGTGCTCTTCAGCGCGGCGGCCGGGGCATCCGGCAGCATCGACGGGATCGTCGGCTTCCGGGCCGGATGGGGCCTGGGCAACGCCCTGTTCATCGCCACCTCGCTCGCCGTCATCGTCGGCTCGGCCAGCGGTGGCTTCGCGGGCGCGATCATCCTCTACGAGACCGCCCTGGGCATCGGCATCGCGATCGGGCCGCTGCTGGGCGGTGAGCTCGGCGGGATCAGTTGGCGCGGACCGTTCTTCGGCGTATCGGCCCTGATGGCCATCGCGCTGATCGCGACCATCGTGCTGGTCCAGCCCACCCCGACCCCGGCGCGCCGGGCCTCGATCGCCGACCCGATCAAGGCGCTGCGCCACCGCGGACTGCTCACCATGGGGCTGACCGCGCTCTGCTACAACTGGGGCTTCTTCACGGTGCTGGGCTATGCGCCGTTCCCGATGGACCTGGGCACCCATGAGCTCGGCTATGTCTTCACCGGCTGGGGTCTGCTCGTCGCCTTCTTCTCGGTCTTCGGCGCCCCGTGGCTACAGTCGCGGCTCGGCATAGCCCGCTCCCTGTATCTGAACCTGGCGCTGTTCGCGCTCGACATCCTCGTCATCGGCCTGTTCACCGATTCGAAGACGACGCTGATCGTGGCGGTGATCGTGGCCGGCGCCTTCATCGGGATCAACAACACCATCACCACCCAGGCGGTGATGACCGTCGCCCCCGTGGAGCGGCCCGTCGCCTCCGCCTCCTACGGCTTCGTCCGCTTCATCGGCGGCGGACTGGCCCCGTACGCCGCGGGCAAGATCGCCGAGCACAGCGGGGTACATCTGCCCTTCTACATCGGGGCCGCGGCGGTCGCGCTGGGCATCGGCGTCCTGGCCACCGGGCATTCGCTGCTCGCCGAGGCCGAGCGCGTCCAGGCGGCGGAGGCGGCCGGACACACCCCGGCCGAGGAGCGGCGGGAGACGCTGGAGAAGCAGGCGCTGGCCGAGGAGCTGGGCTCGGCGGGCTGACGCGAGGGACGGGCCCGGCACGATGCGCGGGGCAGGTATGGACCAATTGGCGCGGCTCCAGTACGGTGCGCACACCATCGATCGGGGGCCTTCCCAAGGAGTGGCATGGCTTCCTTACGGTCCACCCAGCGCATCGCCGGGCTCCGGTTCGCCGTACCCGCCGCGGCCGTGGCGGTCGCGGGTCTCGCGTTCGCCTGGCCCGCGGACGCCGCGTCCATCTGGGACGGCGACGCCTCCGGCGGCACCAAGATCTACGGCCTGCTGAACTGCGACTCCCCCGGCAGCGTCACCGCCGTCTCGGACGCGCAGCGCGGCAAGATCTGGAAGTACGACAAGCCGAGCGGCAGCAATCGCTGCGAAAGCCATGGCATCGCGGTGGGCGGCTCGAAATACGCCTTCCAGAACGGCGGGACCTACTGGTTCGGCTGGTCGAGCAAGCTCTCCAGCACGGTCGACAACAACGCCACCTTCCAGTGGAAGTCCTACGGGGATCACATCCAGAACTGGCCGGTGGTCCTGAAGACGCTCGGCGGCCGGACCACGATGATCCAGCGGCAGCCCGGCAACCAGGTCTTCACCATCTGGTCGACCCCGGCTACGGCGAACACCTGGAACCACTACACCATCGGGCTGCATCTGTCCGACGAGACCAAGGGCGGCTGGGTCGAGCTCTGGGTCAACGGTCAGCAGCAGAAGTTCAGCGACGGCACCACCCGGTGGGCCTGCCGCACCTTCGACAGCAGCAACGACCCCAAGTGGGGGGTGTACGGCGCCGAGAACAGCAGGGTGATCAACTACATCGACGACCTCAAGGTCGGCACCACACGCGGTGACGTCGGCTGACCCCGAGCCCCCAACCGAGACCCCGCCGGTCCGTTTCCCGCTCAGATCCGCCAGGAGCGGATACGGCCGGCCGCGTCGAACACATCGGCCTTGCTGGAGAGGATGTCGCGGACCAGATCGATCAGCGCCCCGTACGGCGGGTCGATCCCCTCGCCCGAAGCGTGCATATAGGCGACCGCGGTCGCGGAGGCGAACCGCGCGTTGCTCGCCGGGAGCGGTCTGAGCAGCGCGATGGTGTGCAGCAGGGCCGCGGCCCGCCACGCCGGGTCGGGATCGACACCCAGGCGGGGCGGGTCCACCCGGTGACGGGCGACGGCCGCGACCAGACCCGAGAAGTCCGAGATGGCCGGCTGTTCCGGCATGACCTCCTCATGGCGCTGGAGCAGCCAGGGGACGTCGATATGCAGCAGCGGGGCCATGATCAGGCGGCCTGCCCGGGATGGCGGTGCTCATCGTCGGGGAACGCGTCCGCGAAGGCGTCCGCGTTGTCCGCGAAGAACCGCCGGAAGACCTCGGCGCCCTCCTGTAGGGCGCGGTGCCGCGCGATGTCGGCCACGGTCGCCTCCCGGACGAGGGCCTTCATCGTCGTACCGCGTTCCTTGGCGATCTGGCGGAGGTCCTCAAGTTCCCGATCGCTGAATTCCACGTTGAGTGCTGACATGCGGGACACCCTACTCACCAGGTACCCCGTCAGCAATCGCCCCAGCTCAGATCATGTTTTTGTAGGTACTTGACAAAGCTTTCCCGCCGTTACGGGAGGCTGCGGCCGGGGACCGGACCGCCCTCGGGTCCCAGCCGCACGAAGGGTTCGCGCACCTCACGGCCGGTCAGGCTCCGGTAGGCGGCGGGGCGGCGGAAGGCGTCCCCCCAGCTCTCCCGGCGCCGGTAGTCGCGCAGTGCGTCGAGGTCGAAGACCGCCGGATAGACTCCCGCGGCCTCGCCCGCCTCGACCACCAGGGTGTCCCGCGACCGCCCGTGGGCGAAGGCGACGCCGTCATGGGCGACGGAGTGGCCCCAGCCGGGACCGGCGTAGTTGGCCATGGCCATCCCGGTCATGTTCTCCCCCGCGCGGGAGCGGAACTGGGAGAGCCGGTTGATCTCCAGCTCGCACGCGTTCGGGGTGAGGACGATCTCGGCTCCGGCGAGCATCAGGGCGCGGGCGCTCTCCGGGAACTCGCGGTCGTAACAGATCATCGCCCCGGTCATCACCTCGCCCACCGCCGTGTCCAGGGCGCACACCTCGAACCCCTCCCCCGGCGTCAGCGCGGCCTCGGGCAGGTCGAAGACGCAGGTGTGCACCTTGGCGTAGGTCAGGACCAGGCGGCCGTGCCGGTCGATGAGGGAGAGGGTGTTGCGCGGCGCTCCGGCCCAGCGCTCCAGATAGGTGAGCGCGATGGCCATCTCCAGCTCGGCGGCCAGCTCGCGGAAGTGGGTGACGAAGGGCGAGTCGCGGGTGATCGGCTCACCGAGCCAGACGGCCCCGGGCGGCGCCGCCGCAGCCTCGTCCCACAGCGACGGATGGCGGTAGCGATCCCCGCGGGCGACGCCGTCCGGGACGGCGCAGCTATAGCCGTTGCTCCACATCTCGGGGAAGAGCGCGATGTCGGCGCCCATGGCCCCGGCCCGGCGGCAGGCCGCCTCGCCGAGGGCGAGGTTCTGGGACAACTCGGGCCCGGGCGGGGCGAGTTGGAGGAGGGCGACGGTGAGGGTGGTCATGGCGGATGCCTCCTTCGGTCTCTGATGACGTGCGGACGGTGCGAAGGAGGTGTCCCGGCGGGCCCCGGGGGCGGGGCGGGTGTCACAGCATGCCGCCCACGCTACCCGCGGGCCGGGGAGCTGACGAGGGGGCGGGGGCGTGCCGTCGCCCCGGATCCCGGCGGTCGGAAGCGGGTAGAGCTGCCCGTACGGCGTGATCGCCGGAAGGGACCGAGCAAACGGAACAAGGGGAATGGGGTACGCGGTGAGAATCGAGTCGGCCGAGGTCGTCATCACCAGTCCGGGGCGCAATTTCGTCACCCTGCGCATCGTCACCGAGGACGGGGTCACGGGTCTGGGGGACGCCACGCTCAACGGCCGTGAGCTGGCCGTCGCCTCGTATCTGCGGGACCACGTGGTGCCGCTGCTGCTCGACCGGGACGCCTCGCGCATCGAGGACACCTGGCAGTATCTGTACCGCGGGGCGTACTGGCGGCGGGGTCCGGTGACCATGGCCGCCATCGCGGCCGTCGACACGGCGCTGTGGGACATCAAGGCCAAGGCCGCCGGAATGCCGCTGTACCAGTTGCTGGGCGGGGCCTCGCGCAGCGGGGCGCTGGCCTACGGACACGCCTCCGGCCGGGACATCCCCGAGCTGCTCGACTCCATCCGCGCCCATCTGGCGCAGGGCTATCGCGCGATCCGGGTGCAGACCGGCATCCCGGGGCTGGCCTCGGTCTACGGGGTGGCCTCCTCCAGCGCGGGCGGCGGGGAGCGCTACGACTACGAACCCGCGCGCCGGGGATCGGGGCCCCGGGTGCTGCCCGCCGAGGAGAGCTGGGACACCCGGGCCTATCTGCGCCATGTGCCGACGGTGTTCGAGGCGGTACGGCAGGAGTTCGGCCCGGAGCTGCCGCTGCTGCACGACGGCCACCACCGGATGACGCCCATCCAGGCGGCCCGGCTCGGCAAGGCGCTGGAGCCGTACGACCTGTTCTGGCTGGAGGACGCCACACCCGGCGAGGACCAGACGGCGCTGCGGCTCATCCGGCAGCACACCACCACCCCGCTGGCCATCGGCGAGGTCTTCAACCACGTCCACGACTACACCACCCTGCTGAGCGAGCGGCTGATCGACTATGTGCGCTCGGCGGTGACCCACACCGGCGGGGTCACCGCCATGCGCAAACTGCTGGACCTGGCCGCGGTCTACGGGATCAAGTCCGGCATCCACGGCCCGACCGACATCTCCCCGGTGGGCATGGCCGCGGCGCTCCATCTGGATCTCGCCATCCACAACTTCGGCATACAGGAGTACATGCCGCACACCGCCGACACCCTGGAGGTCTTCCGCACCGCCTTCCGCTTCGAGGACGGGCTGCTGCACCCGTCCGACACCCCGGGCCTGGGTGTCGAGCTGGACACCGAGGCCGCCGGGCGGTTCCCGTACCAGCCCGCCTATCTGCCGGTGAACCGGCTGGCGGACGGCACGGTGCACGACTGGTGAGCGGGGGTACGGTGAGCGTCGCAGCAGGAGAGAAGAGGGAGCATGGAGCAGCGTGAGTTCGGCCGGCTCGGCCGCAAGGTCTCGGTCGTGGGCCTGGGCACCTGGCAGTTGGGCGCGGACTGGGGCGAGGTCGGCGAGCAGGACGCCCTGGCGGTGCTGGACGCGGCCGTCGCAGCGGGCGTGACGTTCTTCGACACCGCCGATGTGTACGGGGACGGGCGCAGCGAGCGGCTCATCGGGCGGTATCTGCGGGAGCGTCCGGACTCCGGGATCTTCGTGGCGACCAAGATGGGGCGGCGGCTGCCGCAGCTCGAGGAGAACTACACGCTGGACAACTTCCGCGCGTGGACCGACCGTTCGCGGGCCAATCTGGGGGTGGACACCCTGGATCTGGTGCAGTTGCACTGCCCGCCGTCCGCGGTGCACTCCTCGGCCGCGGTCTTCGACGCGCTGGACACGCTGGTGGCGGAGGAGCGCGTGGCGGCGTACGGGGTGAGCGTCGAGACATGCGCGGAGGCGCTGGCGGCGATCGCGCGCCCTGGGACGGCGAGCGTGCAGATCATCCTGAACCCGTTCCGGCTCAAGCCGCTGGAGGAGGTGGTGCCGGCGGCGCGGGAGGCCGGTGTGGGGATCATCGCGCGGGTGCCGCTGGCGTCCGGTCTGCTGTCGGGGAAGTACACCAGGGACACCGTCTTCGCCGAGAACGACCACCGCACCTTCAACCGGCACGGCGAGATGTTCGACCAGGGCGAGACGTTCTCGGGCGTGGGCTTCGAGGAGGGTCTCGAGGCGGCGGTGGAGTTCGCGGAGCTGGCGCCCCAGGGGGCCACCCCCGCGCAGACCGCGCTGCGGTGGATCGTCCAGCAGCCGGGCGTGACCTCGGTCATCCCGGGGGCGCGTTCGCCCGAGCAGGCCCGGGCGAACGCGGACGCGGCGGGGCTGCCCCCGCTGCCCGGCGCCACGCTGGACGCCGTCGGCGACCTGTACGACCGGCGGCTCCGGGCCCGGGTGCACCCTCGCTGGTAACGGTGGCCCGAGAGGCTCAGAAACCGGCGTCCGCCGCCCACGCGTCAAGTTCGCGCTGGGCGGCGGCGCGCAGCTCCGCCGAGGGGGCGGCGGTGCCGTCGGCGATCAGCGCGTAGTGCACGGTGCCGGTGCCCGCGTCGGCCGGGGCGGAGAGCACCAGCCGGCGCGTGTCGGTGCCGCCGGGCTCCGCGGCGGTGGCGATGGGATGGTCGGCGGTGTGGCCGTGTGCGGTGTACGCGGGCGGCCCGGTGACGGTGCCCAGATCGGAGACGACGGTGGTCCGGCCGGGGTCGAAGTCGCGGGGCAGCCGCAGTTCGGTGGGCGCCTCGGTGTCGCCGTCGGAGCGCCACACCAGCATGCCGTAGCGCCCGGAGCCGGTCAGCCCGGCCACGTTCGGCAGGCTGCCGGGGATGCGGTTCCAACTGAGCGTGGTGGAGCCGTCGCGTGAGCGGTCCTCGAAGGTGAAGGCGAGGGTGCGGCCCGCGACGGCGCGCGGATAGAGCCGGTCGAGCAGCCGGGCGTCCTGGCGGAGCCCTGCGTTGCCGGAGTCGTCGAGGCGCACGGCCGAGAGGTCCTCGCCGTTCCAGGCGTCGCCCTCGGTGAGGACCTTGCCGGTGTTGCCGTTCATGGCCTCGTGGTGGCGGCCGCTGTAGATGTCCCACTGCCACTGGGTGGAGGAGAGCACGGCGCCGGAGGCGGCCGGCCGGGTCCACCAGGTGGCGCCGGGGAGCCGGGAGTCCAGTGCCTGGTACATGCCCTTGACGACGGTGGGGGCCTTGTCGGAGGTGAAGCCGGTCAGCGGATGGCCGAACTCGCTCATGACGGCCGGAAGGTCCAGGGCGGTGGAGCGGTCCCGCAGGGCGCCGAAGTCGCCCGCGTACTGGCCGTCTGCCGCCTTGCCGGGCATGAAGATCCCGGAGATGGCCTTCTGGTCGTAGTAGTGGGTGTTGAAGACATAGTCGGGGCCGGGCTTTCCGGCGTCGAGGAGTCCGCCCTCCTGGCGCTGGAAGTCCAGGTTGGAGTTCCAGAACATATTGGGCTCCACGAAGGCGGGCTTGTCCTGCCAGCCCGCGGCGTCCATGCGGGCGCGGAACTTCTCGTAGAAGGGCCACAGCACGCTCTTCTCCCAGGTGCGGCTGTTCTGGCCGTCGTCGTACGCGCCCGCGTACGGCTCGTTGAGCGGGTCGAAGCCGACGACGCGGGTGAACTGGTCGTCGGTGAGGTGCCGGGCGAGGTAGGTCATGGTCGTCCCGGCGGTGGCCAGGAAGGCGTCCTGGACGCGGACGGTGCCCGCGCCGGTGGTCAGGGCGCGGTTGCGCCAGAAGTCGCGGGTGGCGTCTTTGACCGCCTGGTTCTGGGTGATGTTCTGGCCCCAGTGCACGCAGATGCCGCAGGACTCCTTGGGGTATCCGCCCGCGTCGATGACCCATTTCGGCGCGCCGTCGCCGCTGTACCAACTGTCCTTGTCGAAGAGACGGCCGGAGTACAGGTCCTGGTGGAAGTCGGGGAAGACCCGGATTCCGGCGTCCAGGAACGCCTTCATCTGCGCGGTGGCCTTCTCCAGATAGCCGGTGTCCACCTGGCCGGGCTCGGGCTCGGCGTGGGCCCAGGACAGCAGGAAGCGCACCGCGTTGGCCCCGGTCAGGGTCCGCATGGCGGCGGCGGATGTCCTGGCGTCGGCGGTGGAGGCGAAGGGGAGCCCGCCGTTCTCCTCCAGTTTGGTCTCGCCGGACACATTGAAGCCGCGCAGCACGACCTCGCGGCCGTGTCCGTCGGCGAACCGGGTGCCGTCCACGGTCACCTGGTCCGCCGCCCGGCCGTCGAACCAGGGCGCCTCGGCCGCGGCCGCCGGAGTGCCCGGGGCCGCGGCCGCCGCCAGCAACGCAGCGGCCACCCCGAGCAACCGGGTGCGACCCGGTCGGGGGCGGCCGATCCGTATCCCTCGCGTCTTTTGAGTCGGCATGGACCTACCGTCCAGTAGATCTGAGGGATCGTCAACTAGTTGTGCACAGAGCGGAGTTCGGCCCTGTGGTGATGCGGCTACCGCCGGAATCCGGTTACTTCTGGAATCCCGCGCCCAGGGCCGCACCGGCCTCCGGCGCCCCGAGGGAGTCGGGCCCGAAGGAGACGACGCCGCTCGTGGTGAGGCCGCCGGACTGGCCGCGCAGCACCCATGCCGCACCGCTGGTGGACTGGGCGCCGTCCTCGTCGGGGGCGCCCACCGCCAGGTCGTCCTTGCCGTCGCCGTCGGTGTCGGCGAGCCGGACCGCCATGCCGAAGTGGTCACCCGCCTCGGCGGCACCGGGGACACCGGCGGTGTCCTGGGTGAACGCCTGGGCTCCGGTGCCGGACAGCCCGCCCCGGCCGCCGTAGAGCTGGACGACGCTGCCCGCTTCCTTCTGGCCGGCCTCCAGGGCCTCGTACGGGATGCCGACGGAGATGTCCGCGTAGCCGTCGCCGTTGACGTCGCCGGAGCTGAGCGAGTAGCCGAACTGGTCGCCGTCCTCGTTGACGCCGGGGACGCCCGCGGTGTTCTGGTCGATGGTGGTGGTGCGGGTGGTGCTCGGCCCCGAGGCGGTGCCGTAGAGGACCTTCAGGGTGCCGTGGTCGTACGGCAGGTTCTCGACGACGTTCCCCGGGACCGTGCGCAGCACCAGATCGCCGTGGCCGTCGTTGTCGACGTCGCCGATGGTCGCGGAGGCGGCGTCGGTGAGGTCCTTGACCTTCGGCGACAGGCCCTTGTCGTCCCCCTTGAAGAACAGGCTGGACTGGGACATCTCCTCGAAGGCGTGGGTGGAGACGAGGTCGTCCTTGCCGTCGCCGGTGATGTCGCCCGCGGTCAGACTGGTCGGCCCGTCGAACCTGCCGGTGTCGGAGAAGGAGCTGCCCGCCTCCTTGCCGTCGCGGGTGAACGGGCCGAGACGGACGCGCAGGCCGGTCTTCTCGTCCTCCGAGCCCTCGTCGACGGTGACCACATCGACCAGGTCGGCCTTGCCGTCGCCGTTGAAGTCACCGCCCACGATGTCGCTGGAGCCCCAGTGGTCGCCGTTGCCTGCGGGCAGCTCGGTGCCACCGGTCAGGCCGTTCGCCGAACCCCACAGGACCGTGATGGCCGGGGAGTCACCGGCCTGGACCGCCAGATCGGTGTAGCCGTCGCCGTCCAGGTCGCGGGCGACCGTATGGGCCCCGAAGTACGCCGAGGCGGTGGGGTCACCGGGGACGCCGTCGGTGGCCTGGCTGATGACCTGGCGGTGGGCGGTGTCCGCGCCGGAGGCGGAGCCGTAGACCACGGCGACATAGCCCGCCTTGGCCTTGCCGCCCACTGTGCCGGCGGGGGCGGAGACGGCGAGGTCGGCGCGTCCGTCCTTGTTGAAGTCGACCTTGGGGGCGGCGGCCGCGGCGGTGCGGGCCTCGGCGGCGCCCGCCGAGGGCAGGGCGAGTAAAGCGGGGGTGGTCACAAGTGCCGCCACTGTCGCGCAGCGCACGACGGTGGTGAGGGAACGGGAGCGCACAGATCCTCCTGCTCGTTGATGAGCGTTTACCTCATGTACACCCACCTGGACCCGTGACGTCGCCTCAGGGTTGCACCGCCGTTCCCAGGGATTTCCCTAGTCCGCCTCGTCCACGTAGCGGAGCACGCCCATCATGTGCGTGTCGTCGACCTCTTCCGCGGGCGCCGCCACGCACTCGGTCAGCCGCTTGGTGAGGGTGCCGGCGTCGATCCCGGTGCCGATCATCACCAACTGGGTGGTGCGGGGCTCATCGCGCTCCCAGGGCGACGGCTGGAAGCGGAGATACGAGCCGACCGCGTGCAGCGCGAACTTCCGCTCCCGGCCCGCGCCCGCGAAGTGGAGGAACCCCTTGGCGCGGTAGAGGCCCGCCGGAAGGCTGTCGAGGAAGGCCATCAGCCGGCGCGGATGGAGCGGCTCGGCCGCGGTGAATTCCATGCTCTCGTAGGCGGCGTGGAGGTGGTGACCGTGGTCATGGCCGTCACCGCACGCGTCCTGGCCGCACCCGTCCTCGGCAGGTACGTCGTCGCCCCACACATCGGCGAACGAGAGCTGTCGGAAGCCCTCCTCGGCGGTCTCCCGGGGCCGGTGGTCGAAGAGGAGCGCGGGGTCGACGCGCCCATGTGCGGCGGCCAGGACCGGGGCACCGGGGGCGATCTCCTGGAGGGTCTCCACCAGATCCCGCCGCTCGTCCTCGGCGACGCGGTCGGTCTTGTTGAGCACGATGAGGTCCGCGGCGCGGACATGGCGGTCCAGCTCGGGATGGCGGACGCGGGTGTCCGGGAACTCCGCGGCGTCCACGACCTCCACCAGGCCGCCGTAGACGATCCGCTCATTGGTGCTGGACAGCAGCGTACGGATCATGCTCTGCGGTTCGGCGAGGCCGCTGGCCTCGATCACCACCACATCGATGCGCAGCTCCGGATCGGTGAGCCGGTCGAGCATCTCGTCCATCTCGGAGGCGTCCGCCGCGCAGCACAGACAGCCGTTCTCGATCGGGATCATCGAATCGACCTGTCCGGCGACGGCCATGGCGTCGATGTTGATCGATCCGAAGTCATTGACGATGACGCCGATGCGGGTGTCCGCGCTGTCCCGCATCAGATGGTTGAGCATCGTCGTTTTCCCGGAGCCCAGAAAACCCGTGACGAGAATGACCGGAATCCGTTGTGTGGCCAAGGTTGCGTCTCCGTGCGGCGGTTCGTGGCGGTCTCGGGTGACCGCTCATGCTATCCGGCCGCGGGCCGGGCCGATCCCCGGCCCGCGGACCGTCAGCGAACCCCGTCAGGGAATCTCGATGCCCGCCTCGGCCGAGAGGCGGTCGATCTCGGCCAGCTCGGCCTCGCTGAAGGCGGGCGAGTCCAGCACCGAGACGTTCTGCTCCAACTGCGCGACGCTGCTCGCGCCGATCAGCACCGAGACCACCCGGGGGTCGCGCAGCACCCAGGCGAGCGCAAGCTGGGCGAGGGTCTGGCCGCGCCCCTCCGCCAGCTTGTTGAGGGCGTGCAGCAGGGACAGCCGCTCCTCGGTGAGCGTCTCGCGCTTGAGGAAGTGGCCGAGCGCCATCCGCGAATCGGCCGGCACCCCATGGAGGTACCGGTCGGTGAGCTGTCCCTGCGCCAGCGGCGAGAAGGCGATGACCCCGACGCCCGCCTCGGCGGACGCCTGGAGCACCCCGCCCTCGACCCCGCGCTGGAGGATCGAGTACGGATGCTGGTTGATCAGGTACGGGGTGCGCAGGTCCTTCAGGATCGCGGCGGCCTCGGCGATCGCCTCCGGCGGGTAGTTGGACAGGCCCGCGTAGAGCGCCTTGCCCTGGCGCACCGCGCTGTCGAGGGCGCCCATCGTCTCCTCGAGCGGGGTGTCCGGGTCGAAGCGGTGGGAGTAGAAGACATCGACGTAGTCCAGCCCCATCCGGGACAGCGACTGGTCGAGGCTGGCCAGGACGTACTTGCGCGAGCCCCACTCGCCGTACGGCCCCGGCCACATGAGGTATCCGGCCTTGCTGGCGATGAACAGCTCATCGCGATAGGGGCGGAAGTCCTGGGCGAAGATCGAGCCGAAGTTGGTCTCGGCGCTGCCGGGCGGCGGACCGTAGTTGTTGGCCAGATCGATATGGGTGACACCGAGGTCGAAGGCGCGGCGCAGCACAGCGCGCTGGGTCTCCAGGGGGTGGGTGTCGCCGAAGTTGTGCCACAGGCCGAGCGAGACCTTGGGGAGCTGCACACCACTGCGTCCGCAGCGCTGGTACTGCATGGAGTCGTAGCGATTCTCGGCGGCGAGGTGGACCATGCGCGTCGTCCTTGTCCGTACGGTGCGGTTGGGAGCGTGCGGGCCGTGGGGACGGCCCGCACGCCTGAGCTTGTCAGCTTTGGGCCAAAGTGGCGACCTCATTCCCGCTGAGTGTTCTGCCGTACACGCGGAAGTCGTCGAACGCGGCCTTCAGGTACGGGTCCGGGTACTGCGACTTGCCGAGGTAGCCGGCGCGGATGTGGTTGCCGAAGTGGACGGGCTCGACGGTGACGGCGGTGTTGCGTCCCGCCTCGCGCCCGCCCACGTAGAGGACGGCGGTGCCGCTGCCGTAGGCGACGGCGACATGCACCCACTGGCCGGTGGGCAGCGGGGCGGCCTCGATGCGCTGCTCGGCTCCGCCACCGCCCGCCGTGATGGCGAAGCGCAGCTTCCCGGAGTCGGCGACGGGGGTGAGGAACATATTGGCGGTCACCCCGGTGCCGATGTCGAAGATCCGGGTCCAGGCGGCGGGAGTGCCGTCCAGCCGGACCCAGGTGGCCAGGGTGTACGCCCGGGCGCCGGCCAGGAGGTCGTCGGCGAGGACGACATGGCCGTCGGTGCCGTTCAGGGCGACCGCGCCGCCGGTCCTGCCCGCCGTCCAGGAGGCGCCCCCGGTGAGCCGGGCGGTCCTGCCGCGACCGGTGGCGTCGGCTGCGGTGGTGCCGGAGGTCTCGTCGAAGCGGTGCCAGGCGGCGAAGGCGGGCGGCGGGGTGGGCGGCTGCCCGGTCAGCCAGTACACGTTGTAGTGCTGGTGGTGGACGCGGGCGACCGGCAGCAGGGTCACGCTCTCGCCACTGGCCGTGGCGCTGAACCGCATGGGGCTGGTGGCGTTCTGGGCCACGGATCCCTTGTCCAGGCGCGGCATGGTCATTCCGGTGCGGCCGCCGTACGCCCCGGCGAGCACGACGGGCCCGTAGAGCACGGCCTGGACATCGGGGTCGTCGGGGGTGGGGTCGAACGTCAGCTTCATCGGCAGGGTCACCTCGACCCGGTCGCCGGTCTTCCACCGGCGGTCGATGACCAGCCAACTGCCGGGGGCCGGCCGGTCGGCGAGGGGGGTGCCATTGAGCGTGGCGCGGGCTCCCGCCGTCCAGGAGGGGATGCGGACGCGCAGTTCGAGGGAGGCGCCACCGGAGACGACGCCGAGGGTGGTGGTCTGCTGGTCGGGGAAGCCGGTGGTCTGGCGCCAGGTGATGCCCTTGTCCTGCCAGCGCAGTTCGGCGGGGATGAAGAGGTTCACCAGCAGGCTGCGGTCGGCGTGGGTGTAGATGGTGTCGGCGAACTTGGCCTGGGTCTCCATGCCGCTGCCGTGGTCGCAGGAGAAGTTGTCGTAGTCGGTGGAGTACTGATTCGGGTCGGTGCCCATGAAGGACGGCTGCTGTTTGAAGGAGCCGGGGGCGAGACCGGTGTAGTAGATGTTGAAACCATGGGCCGAGTCCGGGTCCTGCTCGCCCAGCATCTGGTTGAGCAGGGTGCGCTCGTAGTAGTCGAGCAGATCCGTGCGCTCCGGCGCGTGGAAGTGGATCAGCCGGGTGAGCTTGAGCATGTTGTAGCTGTTGCAGTTCTCGCAGGCGTTGTCGGAGAGCTGGGCGGCGATGGCGTCGGGCTCGTGGAACGCCTCCCCGTTGCTGTTCCCGCCGATGACATAGGTGTGGTGATCGGTGACGATCTTCCAGAAGTTCTCGCCGATGGTGCGGTAGCGGCTGTCGAGCCCCTCCTCCCACAGCCGCATGGCGCCGACCATCTTGGGGATCTGGGTATTGGCGTGCAGCCCGGCGAGCCGGTCCTCGTTCCGGGCGAGCGGGTCGAAGACGCGGGCGTGGGTGAAGCGCTCGGCGACCTTCAGCCAGCGGCTGTCGCCGGTGATCTCGTGCAGATCGGCGAGGACGTCGTTCATGCCGCCGAACTCGGTCTGAAGCACCCGCTGCATCTGGTCGTAGCTCAGCTTCCCGGTGCGGGTGTCGACCCAGGCGGCCTGGCGCAGCACGGTCTGAAGGGCCTCGGCGTCGCCCGCGAGCCGGTACTGGTCGACAAGCCCGGCCATGATCTTGTGAATGGTGTAGTACGGGGCCCACACCCCGGTGCCGGCCTCCAGCCGGTCGAAGAAGCTCTCGGGGAACGCCGAGAGATAGCCCTGGCCGTAGCCGGCGGCCGGGGATCCGGCCTGGCAGGCGGCGAGCGCCGAGACCAGTGCGCGGCCCTTGTCGCGCAGCGCGGTGTCACCGGTGGCCGCGTACGTGAGCGCCAGTCCGGACAGGAGGTGGCCGGTGCTGTGGCCGCGCAGCTCCGTGGTGGGGCTCTCCCAGCCGCCGCAGGGCTGGGCGCCGCTGGGCAGGCCGACGTTGAGGCGGAAGGTGTGCAGCAGCCGGTCGATGTCCACGAAGCGCAGATAGGCGGTGTTGCGGGACTGGTTGTCCTTGAAGGCGCCGGGGAGCAGGGTCACGGCGGTGAGCGGAAAGGGCTGGACGCCGGTCAGCGCCTTGGGCTTGCCGTGGGTCTCGCCCGGGGGCGCCGCCGCGGCGGTTCCCCCAGCCGCGACGGTGAGCGCCACGGCCGCGGCCCCGGTGGCGGTCGTGGTGATGAAGTGCCGTCTGTCGACTGGTTCGCTCATGACTGCCCTCACCGAGGTTCGAAATTACGAACAATGTCCGACATCATGTGCATGGTGAAGGTACCGGCCCTCCCAGGGAAGTCAACAGCTCCCAGGCACCGGCGGTACGGGTGCGGTTGCGGTCACACGGTCTCCTTCAGGACGGTGAAGTGGCGGGCGAATCCGGTGAGCCCGGGCAGCTCCCGGATCGGCGTCCAGGTCCGGAAGCCGTCGAGGCTGTCGCTGTAGTAGTACTTCTGCTCGGTGTAGCCGTCGAAGTAGATCCGCCAGCCGCCGTTGTCCAGGCGCGCCAGTGCCGGTCCCTCGCGCCGGCTTCCCCAGCCCGCCCAGTCGCCGGTGCCGCGGAAGGTGTACGGCCCGCCGAGGCTGTTCGCGGTCGCGTGCTCGATGTACTTGGTCGTCTCCTGCTTGGTGAAGGCGTGATACTGCCCGGCGTGGCGGACGACGAAGGTGTCGATGTAGTTGGACGCGTCCAGACCCCGCAGCGGCGTGGGGGTGGTCCATGACGACAGCGACGCGTCGGTGGCGGTGAGCAGATGCGGCCGGAAGATGGAAGCGGGTGTGGAGGCGGTGTCCAGCGAGACGATGATGTTGACGCTGCCGCCGTCGTCGACGAAGAACTCCGGCGCCCAGGTGCGCTCGAGACCGGACACCGGCAGGGTGTGATCGCGGACGAAGGTCCAGGTGAGGCGGTCACGGCTGCGCGCGAAACCGATGGTGTTCCCGGTCCAGTTCGTCGTGTAGACGATGTAGTAGTAGCCGTCGGTGTGCTTGATGACGCTGGGGTCGCGGATGAGCCCGGACGGCGGGGTGTAGGCGGGTCCCTTGAGCAGCGTGTACGTGGTCGCGTCGGACGACTGGTAGACGTACATGTTCGACTCGCTGCTGTTGGTGAACGCCGTCATGGTGTAGCGGGTGGCGGCCGTGGTGTCGCGCGCCGGTGCGTCGGCCACGGGCACACCGAAGTCCGGGGTGCCGTCGGCCTTCCAGCCGAGGGCCTGGACGCGGGTGTGCCGGTTGGGGTCGTTCAGCGGGTCGCCGGTGATGTCCTTGTACTGGCGGGCGTGGTAGACGAGGAGGTCGGTGCGGCCATCCTCGGCGACGGTGAAGGAGTTGTGGCCGGGCCCGTACTGCTTGGTGGTGTCATTGCTGGTGAAGACCGGCCGCGGGCTCTTCTTCCAGGAGGCGGCGGCGAGCAGGTCGCTGCCGGCGGAGGCGGTCAGCAGCCCCATGCAGTAGTTGGCGTCGGTGGCGCTGGCGGAGTAGGCGAGGAAGAGGTGGCCGTTCCGCTGAAGGACCGAGGGGCCCTCGTTGACCTTGAAGCCACGGGTCTCCCAGTCGTACGTCGGCCGGGAGATCTCCACCTGGCGCCCGGTGATGGTCCACGGGTTCGCCATCCGGGCCAGGTAGATGCTCGAGTTGTTTCCGACGTCCGGGTTGCTCTGCGCCCAGACGAGATAACGCGTGCCCTGGTGGATGAAGGTGGAGGCATCCAGGGAGAAGGAGTCGATGGGCGTGGCGATGCGGCCCTTCTCGGTCCAGGTCCCGGCCAGGGGGTCGGCGCTCGCGTTCTCCAGCACCCACATCCGGATCTTCCAGACGTCGTTCGCCGGCGCGGAGGCGAAGTAGATGTACCACTTGCCGTCGATGAAGTGGATTTCCGGGGCCCATATGTGGGCGCCCATGTCGCCGCTGGTGTGCTTCTTCCAGATCACCGACTCGGCGGCGGTGGCCAGGCCGCCGATGGTCCTGGAGCGCCGCAGGACGATGCGGTCGTACTCGGGGACGGTGGCGGTGAAGTAGTAGTAGCCGTCGGTGTGCTTGACGATATGCGGATCGGCGCGGCGGGGCACCAGCGGATTGGCGTACGAGGCGGCCCTGGTGGCGGCCCGCGACGCGGTGGGGGTGGCGGCCTGCGCGATACCGGGTGCTCCGGCGGCGGCCCCCAGGGCGAGGGCGCCCATCACCACATGCCTGCGGCTGGGCCGGTGTTCTGCGCTGCGGCTCATGCGGTTCTCTCCTGCTCTGGAGAGCAGAAGCCGTTGAAGCGGGTGCCGCTCGCGGTGAGGGGAACCACGAGAGCGAGGGCGGCCGGCAGCGCGAGCAGCGCTGCCGGCGCTCTCCGGGGTCGGGTGGCATGCGGGGGCATCAGAGGGCTCCTGCGATCCGAAGTGATCGAATTTGTTCGGAGATTAAGGGTTCTGATGACTTCCGGCAGCCCCTGGAGAGGGTGCGAAAGTTTCGAAAACCGTGGAGCCCTGGAAGACGCGCGATGGGGCGGTGTGGTGAGGGGGCGGGTCAGACGAAGGTCTGGCGCTGGAGCCAGAGGTCCCTGGCGGTTCCGCTGCCCTGGATGAAGACATAGAGCAGATTCTCCTCGTTGAGGATGGGGACGCCGATGCCCGCGGAGCCGATGACCCCGCCGAGGGACTGGAAGCCGCTGTAGGCCGTGCCGTTCTCCGTGGTCTGCACGGCGACCCACAGGGCGTTGTCGGTGGCCTTGATGAACACGTTGACCCGGCCGTCCTGGGCGAGGGCGCAGGTGGGCCGCCAGACGATCTGGGCGCCGAGGCTCACGGGGGCGCCGAATGTGGCGTAGTCGTCGCTCTGGCCGACGCGCCGGACGGTCCCGTCGGAACCCCGGTAGAAGATCTGCACCCGGCCGGCCGCGTCGAGGCACACCGAGGGGCGGCTGGTCACGTTGGAGGCGTCGAGGGTGAAGGGCCCCCAGACGGTGGCGTTCTCGGTCTGCTGCTGGATGGTGTACAGGGTCTCGCCCGTGCCCTTGACCGCCACCACGATCCGCCCTCCCCCGTCGAGGATGGGCGAAGGCGTGGCGAAGATGGCACCGCCCAGCGATGTGGCGGCGGTGTAGGTCTCGTACTGGAGGTCCTGGTTGCGCAGGTACCACAGGGCGTCGTCGGCGCCGGGGAAGAACACATAGATGCGGCCGTCGGCGCCGAGCGCCGCGGCCGGATCGTCCCCGATGCCGGTGGCCAGGACCTGGGGTGGTCCGTACCCGGAGTTGATGGAGGTCTGGGTGATGACCTCCAGATTGTTGCCCGGGGTGCGGTAGAAGACCCGGACCTTGCCGTCCTTGCCCCGGATCGGCGCGGGAATGCCGTCGACGGACAGGCCCGGGTATTGCTGCCAGGGACCCCAACTGCCGTCCCGGGCCTCCACCCTGCTCCACAGGACGTTGGACCCGCCCCGGATGAAGACCTGCACCCGGTCGTCGGCGAACGCGACCGGGGCGGGCTCGGAGTGGATGCCGCCCTGAAGGTTGATCCAGGTGCCCCAGACGGTGCCGGGGGTGGTGGAAACGGTCATGAGAGGACCTCCCTCTTCTCGTGAAGCCACGAGACTGCACGGATACACCGTCAATTCCCGGGGAAAGCATGGCGGATACCCGAAGAAGGGAAGATGTATGGATATGACCGATTCATTATTATGAGGGACTGATGTCAGATTAAATACGCTCGCTTGCTGAGGAGATTCGTCACGCGAAAGGAGAGATGCTGATCGTGGACCCGCCGTTGACCTTCCCCGAAGGGGAAGCCCGAGCATGGTGGTCGCCGGGCGAGGTGCCCGGCGGCGAGGAGGGCGAACATGGGGCTGCTGACCATCGGTGCGTTCGCGAGGGCGTCGCGGCTGTCCCCCAAGGCGCTGCGCCTGTACGACGAGCTCGGGCTGCTGCCACCCGCCCGCGTCGATCCGCACTCCGGCTACCGCCGCTACGATCCGGCGCAGCTCGAGCGGGCCCGTCTGGTGGCGTGGCTGAGGCGGCTCGGCATGCCGCTCGCCGAGATCCGGATGGTGTGCGAGCTGGACCCGGAGGCGGCGGCGCGGGAGGTGCGCGCGTACTGGGCCCGGGTCGAGGCCGACACCGCGGCCAGAAGGGACCTGGCCGCCTTCCTCGTCGACCATCTGTCCGGGAGGGACACCACGATGACGTCCGACCACACCACCCTGGGGATCCGCTACGCCGTGCTCTCCGACACCGGCTCGGTCCGGGAGAGCAATGACGACGCCGGGTACGCCGGTCCGCGCCTGCTGGCCGTGGCCGATGGATTCGGGGGCGGACGGCACGCCGGCGAGGCGGCGATCGAGGCGCTCAAACCGCTGGACGCGGGCGTCCCGGGCGGGGAGTTGCTGAGCGCCCTGGAGGAAGCGGCGCACCGGGCCCGGGAGTCGGTCTCCGCGCTCGCCGCGTCCGACCCCGCGCTGCGGGATGTCGGCACGACGCTCACCGCGATGGTGTGGTCGGGCTCCCGGCTGGGGCTGGTCCATATCGGCGACTCGCGCGCCTATCTGCTGCGCGAGGGTGAGCTGTTCCAGATCACCCATGACCACACCGTGGTCCAGTCGCTGATCGACGAGGGTCGGATCACGCCCGAGGAGGCCGCCTCGCACCCCCAGCGGGCGCTGCTGCTGCGCGCCGTGGGCGGCGGTTCGGCGTTCGAGCCGGACTTCGCCCTGCGGGACGCCCGCGCCCAGGACCGCTATCTGCTGTGCTCGGACGGGCTGACGGGGGTCGTGCCCGCCGGGGAGATCCGGCGGGTGCTCGCCTCGGAGGACGATCCGGGCACGGCCGTACGGCAGTTGGTCGCCCTCGCCAACCGCGCGGGCGGGCCCGACAACGTCACCTGTGTGGTGGCCCATGTGGCCGAGCGGAGGGCACTGACCTCGGCGTAAGCCGCCGCCGCTGACCGATCGCCCACCCACCGTGACCGCTTGTTGAACGTTGATGAATGGTGTGTGCAAAAGCTTGTCGGCCGCAAGAACGCCTCCTTATGCTCGCGGCGGAAATCGCTTTCCACTCCTGCCGACCGGGAGACAGCCATGGCCGGCGGCGCGGCGTAAGGGGCAGGGCATGTCCGCAGGTCCGATCCGGCTCTCCCGGGGAGCGCACACCGCGCTCCGCCCGGCCACCGCGGCGCGGATCACCGGAGGCTTCTGGGCCGCCAGACGCCGTGTCAACGCCGAAGTGAGCGTTCCCCAGGGGCCGGACCGGCTGGAGCGGGCGGGCAATCTCGCCAATCTGCGGGCCGTCGCGGGGACGTCGCCGGCGGAGTCCGGCTTCCGGGGCGACTTCCCGTTCCAGGACTCCGATGTGCACAAGTGGCTCGAGGCGGCGTCCTGGCAACTGGCGGACGGCGGCGAGGGACCGGCCGAGGAGGAGCTGTCCCGGCAGGTGGAGCGGCTGGCCGGGCTGGTCGCGGCCGCGCAGGCCGAGGACGGCTATCTACAGACGTACTACCAGCTCGGGCCGGACGCCCGGCGGTGGGCGGAACCGCACTGGGGGCACGAGCTGTACTGTGCGGGCCACCTCCTCCAGGCCGCGGTCGCGCACCACCGGGCCACCGGCGCGGACGGGCTGCTCGATGTGGCGGTGCGGTGCGCCGATCTCGTCGACGCCACGTTCGGACCCGGCAGGAACGAGACGGTGTGCGGACATCCGGAGATAGAGACGGCGCTGGTCGAGCTGTACCGGGAGACCGGTGAGCGGCGCTATCTCGAGCTGGCCGGGTACTTCGTGGACCGGCGCGGGCACGGCAGCCTCGGCGACGGCCCGGCGGACGGCTCGCCCGGCCCCCGGCCCGGGGCGCCCTACTGGCAGGACCACATCCCGGTGCGGGCGGCGACGGCGGTCGCCGGGCATGCGGTGCGCCAGCTCTATCTCCTGGCCGGGGCCGCGGATGTGGCGGCGGAGACCGGCGACGCGGGGCTGCGGGACGCGCTGGTGCGGCTGTGGGAGGACATGGTCACGACGAAGACCTATCTGACGGGCGGGGTGGGGTCCCGGCACGAGCTGGAGTCCTTCGGGGACGCGTACGAGCTGCCGCCGGACCGGGCGTACGCGGAGACCTGCGCGGCCATCGCCGCCATCCACTTCGGATGGCGGATGGCGCTGCTGACCGGGGAGGCCCGCTACAGCGATCTGGTGGAACGGACCCTGTTCAACGGCTTCGCCTCGGGGGTGTCGATCGACGGTGAGCGCTGGCTCTATGTGAATCCGCTCCAGGTCCGCCAGGACGATGAGAGCCGTAAGGCCGCCACCGGTGACCGGAGCGCCCACCGGACGCCGTGGTTCCGGTGTGCCTGCTGCCCGCCCAATGTGATGCGGCTGCTGGCCTCGCTGCCGCACTACATGGCGAGCGGCGACGCCCAGGGGCTGCAACTGCACCAGTACGCGTCCGGCTCGTACGAGGCCGGCGGCGGGGCGGTGCGGGTGGGGACCGGCTACCCCTGGGAGGGGCGGATCGCGGTGGTCGTGGACGCGGCCCCGCAGGACACGGACTGGACGCTGTCGCTGCGCGTACCGCACTGGGCGACGGCGTACGAGGCGACGGTCGGCGGGGAGCCGGTGGCCGAGCGGGCCGAGAACGGCTGGCTGCGGCTGCGGCGCCGCTGGCGGCCCGGCGAGACGGTCGTGCTGAGCCTGCCCATGGACCCCCGGCTCACCCGGCCCGATCCGCGGGCCGACGGGGTGCGCGGCTGTGCCGCGATCGAGCGCGGCCCGCTGGTGTACTGCCTGGAGCAGCCCGATCAGCCCGCCGGGCTGCGGCTGGACGACATCGTCCTCGACCCGGATGCCACGCTGGGCGCGGAGCACCGGCCGGAGCTGCTGGGCGGGGTGACCGTGCTCACCTCCCTGGCGCTGCGCCATGCCGTCGCACGCGACGGGTGGTGGCCGTACCGCGACGGCGGCGCGGGCTCGGGCGGCGGCGCGCGCCCCGGCGGGGACGCTGGCCCGGGCGGGGACGCGGGTGGCTCGGAAGTCCCCGAGCCGGTGCCGGTGACCGCGATCCCGTACTACGCGTGGGCGAACCGCGAGCCCGGCGCGATGCGGGTGTGGACCCCGCTCCGGGCCCTGAGCGGCTGACCTTTGCGGAACAGGCCCAGGCCCCTGACCTGCTGGTCTTCTATTCACGCCCTGACCGGCTGATCTTCACCTGACCCCGGCACGTCCCGCGCGGTGTCCACCGGAACTCGGCGGACACCCCATGCGTTCATCGCTCGAGGAACACGCTCTTGTGCCCGAGCGGCACCATTGCAACGGGAGGTGCCCCTTGAGCACCGGATCCACACCCCGCGGGGACGACGACGCCGACGGCTGGGACGACGTCACCCTCGACGAGGACTTCATACGGGGCGCCGAGGTCGCCGAGCCCGCCGCGCGCACCCGGATGCTGACCGCGCGGTGGCGGCGCGGCGCGCCCGAGCCCCAGCCCTGGCGGGCGGACGAGCCGCCGGCCGGCTGGTTCTGGAGCAAGCGCCGCAAGCGGCGCCGGCGGCGCTGACCTCGCCTCTCCGTTATCCGGTCGCAATTGCGCGCGTAAAGACACCGCGGCGTATCCGGTGGGAGGATTCGGCCCGACTCACTGATCATCGAGGTCCGTGGTCGTTCGCCGACCCTGTCCCGGAGGTGCCGTGTCCGCTCGCTCCGCGTTGCCCGTCATAGCCGTCGCCGCCGTATCCGCCCTCCTGGCCGGGTGCACCAGCACCAAGTCGTCGGGGTCCGGCGGCGGCGACATCAGCCTGGTGAATTCCGGGAAGCTCACCACCTGCACCCATCTGCCCTATCCGCCCTTCCAGTCCAAGCAGGGCAAGAAGATCGTCGGCTTCGATGTGGACATCGTCGACCTCGTGGCCTCGGCACTCGATGTGAAGCAGGAGATCGTGGACACGCCCTTCGAGGGCATCCAGTCCGGGGAGGATCTCAACACCAACCAGTGCGACGTGGCCGCCGCCGGGATGACCATCACCGACGTACGCGAGAAGAACCTGGACTTCTCCGCCCCGTACTTCGAGGCCACGCAGGCGCTGCTCACCACCAAGGGCAAGCCCTACAAGACCCTCGCCGACCTCAAGGGCAAGAAGCTCGCGGTCCAGCAGGGCACCACCGGTGAGAGTTACGCCCAGAAGCACGCCAAGGGCGCCAAGCTGGTCCAGTTCGAGGATCTCGCGCTGCTGCTGACCGCCGTCAAGACCGGGCAGACCGACGCGGGCATCAACGACAACGGTGTGCTCTACGACTACGTCAAGGACAACGCCGACACCGCGGTGACGGCCGAGTTCGACACCGGCGAGCAGTACGGCATCGCCGTGCGGACCGGCAATGACGCCCTGCGCAAGAAGATCGACGCGGTGTTGAAGGACGCCCGGACGGACGACTCCTACGACCGTATCTACAAGAAGTGGTTCGGCACCGCGCCCAAGAAATGACGCCCGCCGACGGCCATCGGAGCTGAGGAGTCCGCACACTTATGGCAATAACCCGCCGGCAGCGGGCGCGGGCGATACGAGCGGTGCAGTACGCCGTGCTCATCGCCCTGCTGCTCGCCATCGTCCTGGCCGCGGACTGGGGTGAACTGCGGCGCGCGTTCTTCGACGCCGAGGTCGCCCGGTCCCTGTTCCCCGACATCATCACCACCGCCCTGGTCAACACCGTCGTCTACACCCTGCTCGGCTTCGGCTTCGGCCTTGTCCTGGGGGTGGTGCTGGCGCTGATGCGGCTCTCGCAGGTGCCGCCGTACCGCTGGCTGGCGGTCGCCTACATCGAGTTCTTCCGCGGGGTGCCCGCGCTGCTGGTGTTCATCGCGCTGGGCTTCGGGGTGCCGCTCGCCTTCCAGGTGGCGCTGGACCGGCATGTCACGGTGATGCTGGCGCTGGGGCTGGTCGGGGCCGCCTACATCGCGGAGACGATGCGGGCGGGCATCCAGGCGGTGCCCAAGGGGCAGATGGAGGCGGCGCGTTCGCTGGGCATGTCCCACAGCCGGGCGATGGCCTCGATCATCATCCCGCAGGCGTTCCGCATCGTCCTGCCGCCGCTCACCAATGAACTGGTGCTGCTGACCAAGGACTCGTCCCTGGTCTATCTGCTGGGGCTGTCCCTGGACCAGTACGAGCTGTCCAAGTTCGGCCGGGACGCGCTGAATCAGCACCGCAGCCTCACCCCGATCCTGGTCGCCGGGGTGTGCTACCTGATCATCACCGTTCCGCTCGGCCAGTTGGTGCGCCGGCTCGAGGCCCGTTCGGCGAAGGCGAGGTGACCGGTGTGAAGGAGACGACGGTGGCGAAGGAGACCGGCGAGGCGGACGGCATCGCCATCCAGGTGGCGGGGCTGCACAAGTCCTTCGGCACGCTGGAGGTGCTCAAGGGCATCGACCTCACCGTCCGGCGGGGCGAGGTGGTCTGTGTCATCGGCCCGTCGGGATCCGGCAAGTCGACGCTGCTGCGCTGTGTGAACCTCCTGGAGGAGCCGACCTCGGGCTCGGTCACCGTGGCGGGCACCGAGGTCACCGACCCGGACGTGGACATCGACCGGGTGCGGCGGCGGATCGGCATGGTGTTCCAGGCGTTCAACCTCTTTCCGCATCTCACCGCCCTGGAGAACCTCACCATCGCCCAGCGGCGGGTGCTGCGCCGCGACAAGGCGGAGGCGGTACGGATCGGGCGGGACACGCTGCGCCGGGTCGGGCTGAGCGACAAGGAGTCGGCCTATCCGGCGCAGCTCTCGGGTGGCCAGCAGCAGCGGGTGGCCATCGCCCGGGCGCTGTCGATGGATCCGGAGTTGATGCTCTTCGACGAGCCGACCTCGGCGCTCGATCCGGAGCTGGTCGGCGATGTGCTCGCCGTGATGCGCGCCCTGGCGGACGAGGGGATGACGATGCTGGTCGTCACCCATGAGATGAGCTTCGCGCGGGAGGTCGCCGACCGGGTCGTGTTCATGGACGACGGGGCGATCGTGGAGGAGGGCGGACCGGAGCAGGTGGTGTCCGATCCGGTCCACCCGCGCACCCGGGCCTTTCTCACCAGGGTGCTCAACCCGGCCGCGGCGCGGGTCGGGGAGGTGCCGGACACGGGCCCGCACGGAGCGCGGATCGACCGCTGAGCTCCGTGCGGGCGGCTGAGCTTCTCTACTGGCGCAGGTCGCGCGGGTCGACCGCCTCGCACCCGGACGCGGACGGCGTGGCCGCCGACGCTGGTGTGCACCACATCGCGGATCGACTGACCGGGCAGGGCGGGGACCGTCCCGGAGGCGGCGGCCTCCCAGGTGCCCGTCCGGCCATGGCCGGGGGCGGAGCGCGGGCAACGTTTCTGCGGGCGGCGGCGACAAGCAGGCGTGGGGCGTCCCACCTCGACTCCCGGGTCTTCCCGGCGACTTGGGGCGGCCTTAGGGTAGAAACCGATTGCTGCCCGGTCAGGGTTCCACGTGGGCGGTTAGGGAAGGGAGTCTCGATGGCTCGTTCCTCGGGATCGACGGGGCCCACGCTGGCGGTCGTCGCCCGTGAGGCGGGTGTGTCGGTGCCGACCGCTTCGAAGGTGGTCAACGGCCGGGAGGACGTGGCCCCCGAGACCCGTCGCCGGGTCACCGAGGTCCTGGACCGCCTGGGGTACATCCGCAGGCCGCGCTGTGAGACGCCCAGACCGGCCGCGATCGTCGACCTGGTGGTGCACTCACTCGACAGCCCCTGGCCGGGGGCGGTGCTGCACGGTGCGGCGGAGGCCGCGCACGAGGCGGGCCTCGAGGTGGTGGTCTCGGCCGCGGCCACTCGCGGCCCAGGCGGCCCGAGCGAGCACGGCTGGCCGGACAAGCTGTACGCCCGGGGCAGCTCGGGTGTGCTGTTCCATCTCAGGGAGCTCGCGCCCGCCCAGTACTCCTGGCTCGATGAGCACCGGATCCCGTTTGTGATGATCGACCCCGCGCATGACCCGCCGCCCGGGGTGCCGTCCGTGGCGGCCGCCAACTGGCAGGGCGGGATGGCCGCGACGGAGCACCTCATCGAGCTGGGGCACCGCCGGATCGCGGTGCTCGGCGGCCTGGGGCGGGCGGTGCGCGACGGTGGCCGGGTCGCCGGGTACCGGTCGGCGATGGCGGCGGCCGGGTTGCCGGTGCCGTCCGCGTATGTGCGCTACGGCGACGTCGGCGAGGCCGGGGCGGGCCACCGGATGGCCGAGCTGCTGGATCTGCCCGAGCCGCCCACGGCCGTCTTCGTCTGCTCCGATCAGATGGTGCCGGGGGTGTACCAGGCGGCCGGGGAACGGGGCCTGGAGGTGCCGCGGGACATCAGCGTCGTGGGCTTCGACGATCTGCCGCAGGCCCGCTGGATCACGCCCGCGCTGACCACGGTCCGTCAGCCGCTGTCGGAGATGGCGGCGGCGGCGCTGCGCAAGCTGCTGCGGCTGATGACCGGCGAGATACCGGAGGCGATCCGGACCGAGCTGTCCACCCGGCTCATGGTCCGGTCCAGTACCGCTCCCCCACTTCGCGCTCTCTTATGACCGAGGGCTCGAACACTGCACGGCTGTCCGGACGGGCCCGTATCACCAATCCCATCCCTCACATCTGATAGGTCATCCCGCACCGCACCGATCGCTACGGAGGTCCGCCCACCGTGTTCATCGACCTGCCCCTGGAGCAGTTGCGCAGCTATCAGCCCCCGCTGCCCGAGCCGGACGGCTTCGACGACTTCTGGACGCGAACCCTCGCCGAGGCCCGCGCCTGCGCGCTGAACGCGGTGTTCACCGAGGAAGACACCGGAATGGCCCGAGTGCAGAGCTACGACGTGGAGTTCTCCGGCTTCGGCGGGCACCGGATACGTGGCTGGCTGCTGGCCCCGCGGGAGGTGGCGGGCCCGCTGCCGTGCGTGGTGCAGTACCTCGGCTACAGCGGCGGCCGGGGACTGCCGCACAACTGGCTGCTGTGGCCGTCGGTGGGCTATGCGGTCTTCGTGATGGACAGCCGGGGCCAGGGGTGGGTCCAGCACTCCCCCGGCGTGACCCCCGATCCGGTCGGCGGCACCGGGCCCGAGACCCCGGGCAAGATGACCCAGGGCGTTCTCTCCCCGGACGACTACTACTACCGCCGGCTGTACACGGACGCGGTACGGGCGGTGGAGGCCGCCCGTGAGCATCCGCTGGTGGATTCCGGGCGGATCGTGGTCAGCGGCGGCAGTCAGGGCGGTGCGCTCGCGCTGGCGGCGGCCGGTCTGGTGCCGGATCTGACTGCGGCCCTGGTGGATGTGCCGTTCATGACCCACATCCGGCGCGCGGTCGAGATCACCGATGCGGAACCCTACGGTGAACTGGCCCGGTTCTGCGCCGGACAGCGCCACCTGACCGAGCGGGTGTTCGCCACGCTCGACCACTTCGACGGACTCAACTTCGCGGCCCGCGCCAGCGCGCCGGCGCTGTTCTCGACCGCCCTTCGCGATGAGATCACCCCGACCTCCTGCGGCTTCGCCGCCCATCACCACTACGCCGGTGAGAAGGACCTCAAGGTGTGGTCCTTCAACGGCCACGAGGGCGGGGGCACGCATCAGCAGGCCGAGCAGATCCGCTTTCTGCGCGGGCTGCTGGGCTGAACCCGGCGTGTCGGGCGGCGTTCGACCGCCGCCCGGATCGGGTTCGACCGCCGCCCGGCACGGGGTAGACAGGGGCTACCCGCACCGAAGGAGCCGCCCGTGCCCGCGCAACCGCTGGAAGGCATCACCGTCGTCGCCCTGGAGCAGGCCGTCGCCGCCCCGTTCGCCACCCGTCAGCTCGCCGATCTGGGCGCCAGGGTCATCAAGGTGGAGCGGCCTGGGCGCGGGGACTTCGCCCGCGACTACGACCGCGAGGTCAAGGGCGCGTCGGCCTACTTCGTCTGGATCAACCGCGGTAAGGAGAGTGTCGTCCTCGACGTCAAGGACGACACCGACCGGGCACTCCTCGATGCGATGCTCGCCCGCGCCGATGTCTTCGTGCACAATCTGGCGCCCGGCGCCGTGGACCGGCTGGGCCTGGGAGCGCGGACGCTGCGGCCCGCCCATCCCCGCCTGATCACCTGCGCGATCTCCGGCTACGGGGACAGCGGCCCGTACCGCGAGAAGAAGGCGTACGACCTGCTCATCCAGTGCGAGGCGGGGCTGCTGTCGATCACCGGCAGCCCACAGGCCCCGGCCCGCCCCGGGATCTCGATCGCCGATATCGCGGGCGGGATGTACGCCTATACGGGCATTCTCACCGCGCTGTACGAGCGGGAGCGCACCGGTGCGGGGACGGACCTGAGCGTGAGCCTGCTCGACGCGCTGGGCGAGTGGATGGGCCACCCCTATTTCGCCCAGGCGTACGGCGGTGCCGGGGTCGTGCGCAGTGGCGCGCGCCATCCGTCGATCTCGCCGTACGGCGCCTACCGCTGCGGGGACGGCGGTCAGGTGTTCCTGAGTGTGCAGAGCGACCGTGAATGGGCCGCGCTGTGCGAGCGGGTGCTCCGCCGCCCGGAGCTGATCGGGGATCCGCGCTTCGCGGACAATCCCCTGCGCCGTACCCATGACGAGGAGCTGACGGCCGAGTTGGAGTCGTGCTTCGCGGAGCACACCGCCGAGGGGCTGATCGCGCTGCTGGACGGGGCCGGTATCGCCAATGCCCGGCTGCGCGACATCGCGGAGTTCGGCGCCCACCCCCAGTTCGACGCCCGCGACCGCTGGGGCGAGTTCGGCTCCCCGGTCGGGCCGCTGCGCGGTCTGCTGCCGCCGGTGGAGGTGGCGGGCCGCAGGGCGCCGATGCGGCCGGTGCCGGGGCTCGGCGAGCACACGGAGGCATTGCGCGCCGAGTTCTCCTGAGCGCGTCGCGCGCCCCGGGAATCCGGGACCCGGCTGACGGGTGGCTCTGGCTCCTGTGCTAGGACGCTGGCCATGGAGATCGAGCCGATCACGCTGTCCACGCCACGGCCCGTGCGGCGGCCGACACTGGTCCAGCGCTGGGATGAACTCACCTTCCTGCACTGGCCGGTGGAGCCGGAGCGCGTCGCCCCGCTGCTGCCCGCCGGTACCCGCCCCGACACCCTCGACGGTGTCACCTATGTCGGGCTGGTCCCGTTCCTGATGCGCGGCGTGGGCTTCGGGCCGGGGCCCGGCCTGCCGTATCTGGGCACGTTCTGCGAGACGAACGTGCGGCTGTACTCGGTGGACGGGCAGGGCCGGCGCGGTGTGGTGTTCCGATCCCTCGACGCGGCCCGGCTGCTCCCCGTGCTGGTGGGCCGGCTCACCATCCGGCTGCCCTATCGGTGGTCCACGATGCGCCTGCGCCGCGAGAACGACGTGATCGCCTATAGCTGCGGCCCGCGACGGCGCCCGGCGGCCGGGGGCCGCACGAGCCGGGCCGTGGTGAGGATAGGCGGGTCCATCGCCGAGCCGACACCGCTGGAGCGCTTCCTGACCGCCCGGTGGGGTCTGCACGTCTCCTGGCACGGCCGTACGGTGCACCTGCCGAACGACCACGCACCGTGGCCGCTGCACCGGGCCGAGCTGCTCGATCTCGACGACGGCCTGATCACCACCGCGGGCCTGCCGCCCATGACGGTCCCGCCGGTGAGCCTGTTGTACTCCCCCGGGGTCGCCGTTCGCTTCGGGACCCCGCAACGCGCCTGAGCCCGGGAAATGGGCTCAGGCTGGAAGGTCAACGCGCGGACGTCCGCCATAGGCCGCCTCGGTGGGTTCCTCGGCCGCCCGTCCCGAGGCCGTGCGTCGCGTGCTCGGCCATCGGGCTGCGGCCGTCACGACCCGGCGCGTCCCGCACCGCCTCGGTCTACCGCCCGCACCGCGGCGCGCCTCCCAGCAGACCTGGCTGAAGGGTCCCGGACGAAGCCCCGCCCCGGCGGCGGTCTTCGACTGGATCGACCGGCGCACCGAATTGCGCCGCGCGCCGGGCTGACCCGTCACCTGCGCCCACGACCGGCCGACGAGCCCGTACCGGATCTGGCGGGCAACGACTACCTGGGCCCGGTCCGCCACCCGCGAGTGGTGCGGGCGGCCACGGAAGCGGTGGCGCGCCGGGGCGGCGGCGCCACCGGTTCACGCCTGGTGACGGGCACCACGCTGCCGCACCAGGAACTCGAGGAGGAACTCGCGGCCTTCTGCGGCTTCGCGGCCGCGTTGGTCTTCTCCTGCGGATATACGGCCAACCTGGCCGCCCTCACGGCTCTGACGGGACCGGGCACGCTCATCGTCTTCGATGCCTACGCGCACGGCCTCGGAGTTGTCGGCGACGGAGGCAGCGGCGCGCTGTCGGCCGCCGATCTGGCGGTTTCCCGGACGTAGTGGCCACCGTGACGCTGTCGAAGGCGCTGCCACCAGTCCCGGAGACCCGGTCGCGCATCACTCCGGATGGGCCACCGCATCATCCCGTAGTCGCACCGCTGCCAGCAGACTCAGCCCCGGCTCTGCCCCGCGCAGCGCCTTTACCGCCGCGACCGACGTGAGATCCCCGGCGAAGCCGACGTCGGCCAACCGGGAGCGGACCCAATGACCACGCACCTGGGTTTCGGTGGCGGCAGCGGTGGATTCGACGATCGTGACCGCGCGTTCCAGGCCCGGGCGCGTCTCGGCCGAGGCCCCGTCCAGTGCCTGGCGGAGAGCCGCCGCGACCACATGCGCGTCCCGGATCAGCACGACGTTGTGACTCTTACCCATTGTTACGTTGCTCCTCTTCAGATCACTGCTCTTGTGATGTCCGAGGTCCAGGCATACGCGAGCGCCGGAACCGCGACACGAACATTCCGGCGCTGACCAGCGACAAGGCTCCCCATCCGAAGGTCAACCCGGGCGGTTCGCCATTGACCAGGCTGAGCGTGAGCCCCATGGCCGAGCACACGGTGAGAATGGCCGACCGTGCATCGCCCCCTGCCGGCCGGCGCACCCGGCTGGGCTCCTGCTCCGCCAACCGGAGTGCGTACAGCCCCACCGGGCCGAATTCGTCCCAGGGCGCCCGGTCAGCATCGATGAGATGACGGGCCGCTTCTTCAGTGAGCTCGGCCGCGCGGGCACGAGGCAGGCCGTGTTGTTCTTCCAGCAGCCGCGGCAGGTTCCTCAGCCAGTCCTCGCAGGAGTGAACACTCTCCGGCATCCCGTCGAGTCCACCCTTGCTGGTCGGCTTACCGGGTACGGCAAACCAGATCGCCATCAGGACGACCCCCGCCAGACAGACGATTGGCGTTGGAAGCGTGCCAAGTCCGGTCCTGGGCAGCGTGGTGAAGGCGATGGCCGCCAGGATCGTCGTGGCGGCCGAGACGCACCACCACCCGACAGCCCGGCGCCGGGCGCCTGACCGCGGCCCGTGCGCCGCGACGAGCGCGGTCGCCAGAGCGAGCGTGGTGAGGACTGTGCCCGCCAGGCCGGCCTTGGTCAGCGTGAGAGTGCCACCGGCTGAGATCCACAGCCAGACGCCGGCCACCACCGTACTCATTCCCAGCAGACCGAACACGGCGGAAATGCGGTCGGCCGGGGTCAGGCCGTCCCGGTCGTAGGCCGCACGGATCTGATCCGGGACCCGTTCGGCGGCGACCATCGACGCGAACTCCGCCGGTGAGCCGAAAGCCTCCCGCGGATGCTCACCGCTCTCCGCGCAGTGCTGCCCCACTTCGTTCAGCACCGTGTCGGCGGTTTCCCGCGGCACCGGCCACGCGGCAAGCGTCAGCCGAGCCCTGGCGTACCAGACTTCGACGGTCTCGTTACTCACGTCCGCTCCCTGTCGACGTCATCCACCCGGGCCAGCAGACGATCCACGGAGCCGGAGAAGTGCTCCCAGCCCACCCGCTCCTCGCGCAGCCGCGCCCACCCGGCGTCGGTCAGCCGGTAGACCTTGCGCCCCGGGCCGCCCTCCCCCGCCTGCCAGCGAGCCTCGACCAGTCCGTCGTTCTCCAGACGGCCCAACACCGGGTAGAGCGCACCGCCACGGACCGTGCCGAATCCCTGCGCGGCCAACTGCTGGACCAGTGCGTACCCGTGCTGGTCGCCCTGCGCGAGCAGAGCAACCAGCAGCAGAGGCAGCATTCCTCGCAGCCAGCCGGACGAGGGCTCCCCTGTCGGCATGACCTACTCCCCCTTCCAACTAGTCGCGGTTCGCATCTAGTTTGATTTCAGAGTAGTTAAGCACGCTCCAAGATCTCACACCACCCCGGCTCGGTTCAGGGCGCGGCAGGCAGTTGGCCGTGTTCTCCCGAGCCGGTCCCCCGGTACCGCGCGCATGGTGCGCCTGGGCGGACCGGCACCCGGCTGATCTGCGGTTTCCCGCAGGGCGAGCGCTGCGGAGAACACCACCGGGTTGGGCGGCAATCCTCATGTCCTCGCTGGTCGGCGGTTTCTAGATTGACAGGCGTCGGGGCCGCACAGCGCTCCGGCGCCTGACCGCCATGTTGGAGACCACGCATGCACTTGATGACCCTGGCTCTGCCCCAGGAACCCTCCGACGGCTTCGCCGGCTGGGCCGCGGACCTCGTGGACGCGATGGGTGGGCCGGGAGCCGGTCTGGCCATCGCGCTGGAGAACCTCTTCCCGCCGCTGCCCAGCGAGGTGATCCTGCCGCTGACCGGGTTCGCGGCCGGGCAGGGTGTGCTCAGCCTGGCCTCGGCGCTGTTCTGGACCACGCTCGGTTCGGTGGTGGGCGCGCTGGTGCTGTACTGGATCGGCATGCTCGTCGGCCGCAAGCGCATGCACGCGATCTGGGCGAAGCTGCCGCTGGTGAAGGCGTCCGACCTGGACCGTACGGAGCAATGGTTCGAGCGGCACGGCACCAAGGCGGTCTTCATCGGCCGCATGGTGCCGATCTTCCGTAGCCTCATCTCCATTCCGGCCGGGGTCGAGCGGATGCCACTGCCGGTCTTCGCCCTGCTGACCACGCTGGGCAGCCTGGTCTGGAACACGGTGCTGGTGATGGCCGGCTACTGGCTGGGCGATCAGTGGGACGAGGTGGAGACCTACGTCGGTGTGCTCTCCAAGGTGGTCCTGGTCGCGGTGGTGGTGGCCATCGTGGTCTACGTGGTCGTGCGCTTCCGCGGTCGCGGCAGGCAGCGCCCCGCTTCATGAGCCATGACGGGCGCCCCGGCCCCTCCGCGCTGCTCGCGCCACAGCCCGGACGATCTTGCCCGGGCTGTGCGGCCGGGCTAGGCTTGGCCTCCGTGCAGGGGGATTTGACGAAATTCGCCACCCATCACCTGTTTCTCGGCTCGCCCGGTCAGGACGACGGCGGGAGGGGGGCGGCGGAACCCTCGTGGCCGCGCAAGATTCCGGGAGCGCTCCTCGGCTGTTGCACGGCCATGCTCGGATTTCTCTACTTGCTGATCGTCGGCACGGTTCTGGCGCCCTTTCTGTTGGGGCCGCGCACCCGGCATGGGGCCCTGGCCGCGCTCGCCTCCGGGGCCCGTCGGCTCGCGGGGCTGGACCGGGCGCGCCGCTTCGTCTTCTTCGGCGACCGTTTCCCCGAGCACTACAAGTCGTCCGACCAGAAGGTCCTGCGCTATCTGGCGATCCGCAGCTATACGGGGCTGCTGTGCACCATCGTCATCGGTCTGCTGGGGTTCGGTGTCATCCTCGCCGCGGTGCTGGCCATGCGACTGGTCCAAGGCCGCCTGGACCTCCAGGAACTCCTCACCCAGGCGCTGCTCGGCGGGGTGCTGCTCTTCCTCGACGTGCAGGGCATCTACTCTCTCGCGGTCCTGGACGCCCGGCTGGCCCGTGAGTGCTTCGGGCCGTCCGAGCGGGAGTTGCTGCGGCAGCGCATCGACGAGCTGGCCACCAGCCGGGCCGCGGTCCTCCAGGCCGTCGACGCCGAGCGCCGCCGCATCGAGCGCGATCTCCACGACGGCATCCAGCAGCGCCTGGTGGCGCTCGCCATGCTGCTCGGCCGGGCGCGCCGCAGCCGCGGCCGCAACCCCGAGCAGGTGGATGCCTTGCTGCACCAGGCCCACCAGGAGTCCCAGGAGGTCATCACCGAACTCCGGGAGGCCACCTGGCGGATCTATCCCTCCGCCCTGGACAGCCTGGGGCTGAAGGAAGCACTCAGCGGGGTCTCCGAGCGGTGCTCCATCCCCATCCGCATGGACTTCGAGGTCGACGGCGCACTGCCGCAGACGGTGGAGACCGCCGCGTACTTCGTGGTCTCGGAGTGCGTGACCAACGCCGCCAAGCACTCCGGCGCCACGGCCATCGACATCCGACTCGCGCTGCACGGAGCGGTGCTGGTGGTCCGGGTGGAGGACAATGGCACCGGCGGAGCGGATCCATCGGGCAGCGGCCTCACCGGGCTGCGCAGCCGGGTGAGCGCGCTCGACGGTCTGCTGCACATCGACAGCCCCCTCGGGGGACCCACGACCATTACCGCGGAGCTTCCATGCGCGTGATCCTCGCCGAGGACTCGACCTTGCTACGGGAAGGACTGGTACGTCTGCTGGTCGAGGAGGGCCATGAGGTCGTCGCGGCGGTGGGTGACGCGGTGTCCCTCATGAAGGAGGTCGAGGAGCGGATGCCCGACATGGTCGTCGTCGACATCCGGATGCCTCCGACGCACACCGACGACGGGCTGCGGGCCGCGCTGGACATCCGTAAGCGCTGGCCCCAGATAAGCCTGCTCGTGCTGTCGCAGCACGTGGAGCGCAACTACGCGGCCCAGCTTCTGGCGTCCAACGCGGAGCGGGTCGGGTATCTCCTGAAGGACCGGGTCGCCCAGGTCGAGGAGTTCCTGGACGCGCTGGAGCGGATCCATGCCGGTGGCGCGGCCATCGACCCGGAGGTCGTACGCCAGTTGGTCATCCGCACCACACACGGCGACCCGCTCGCCCGGCTCACCCCGCGCGAGCGCAGTGTGCTGGAGACGCTGGCGCAGGGCCACACCAACACGGCCATCGCACAGAAGCTGCATATCTCGCTGAGCTCGGTGGAGAAGAACCTCAACACCATTTTCGACAAGCTCGACCTGTCGCACACCGCCGGCTACAGCCGGCGGATCCTGGCGGTCCTGCGGTATCTGGAGTCCTGAGGCCCGCGCCGGGCGAGGCCATGGGTGGCGAGGTGCTCGACGACGTGTTCCCACACGTCGTCGAGATCCGCTCGGCGTCCAAGACGCCACCGGGCTGTCTGCGGCCCCACGTCCGGGCGGGCACAGCCCGGTGCCGTCACTGGAAGGAGTACGGGTTGAGCGCGTCCTCCGGCAGGTGTTCGAGCTGCACCCGGTCGCCGATACCGGCCTCCTCGGCGAGTTCGAGGAGCACATCGAAGGCGACGTGATCCTCCAGGGCGAATCCGGTCGAGTCGAAGACGGTCACCTGCTCCCGCCGTCCCTCGGCGAGCGCCGGGTCGACGCACAGCGCGGGCAGCTCCGGGCCCAGCTCGCTCCGGTCGAGCTGCTGGCACTCACCCTCGCGCAGCGCCTGCCCCTGGTGGTCGGGGGTGACGAAGGCGGACTTGAGCACGGACAGCGGCACCTCGAACTTGCCGATCAGATCGGCGCCTATGGCGTTGATGTGGACGTGCGGGCGCAGCCGCTCGCCGTGGAGGACCGGGCCGTCCCCGACCCCGACCGAGGTGACGGTGCAGATGATGTCCGACGCCGCCTCGATCTCCGCGACGGATGCCACCTCCACGTCGATACCGAGGAATTCCGCGCGCTCGGCGAAGGACTCGGCGTGGGCGGGCTCGATGTCGTGGACGAGGATCCGGTCCAGCCGGAAGACCCGGCTGAGGGCATGGGCCTGGGTCACCGCCTGGGCACCGGCGCCCACCAGGCCGAGGACCCGGCTGTCGGGGCGGGCGAGCAGACGGCTGGCGATGGCGGACGCGGCGCCGGTGCGGACGGCGGTGGGCAGGATGCCGTCACCGACGGCCAGCAGACGGCCGGTCACGTCGTCGTAGCGGGCCATCGTGCCGATGATGGTGGGCAGTTGGTGGGTGGACGGATTCGTGGGGGTGTACGCCACGGTCTTGATGGTGATCGAGTCGCCGGGCTGGTGGTGCGGCATCCATTCGAGGACGGCCGTGTTCTGAGGACCGCGCAGGAATCCGTCCCGCGCCGGGGTGATGCCCCATCTGTTTTCCGCACGGAACGCCTCATCGAGCCGGTCGATCATCCGGTCCATGAAAAGGTCCAATCCCTTTCCCTGGACGATCTTGGCAACATGTTGCCGAGTGAGGACCGTGGTTTCCATTGTTTCCCCTTGATTCGCATCACGGTGCGGCATTTACCTGCCAATGGAATTTTCACTCCACTGGAAAGGACGAACCGGAATATGAAACTAATGGCTGCGGAATCTTCCGGTCAAGCTTTCGCCTGGGCGAGTACGGTTTCCCGCAACTGTCACCCTGCGGAGAACCGCAGGGTGACAGTTGCGGGAAACAATGACTACCGAGGCGGTTTACCCCGTGTCGACGTCCGGGACATGGAACTAGCGTTTTAGCGTCATAAGCCCGGCAGCCGCCACTACGGTTCGGCAACATTGGGAGGACGCTGACAGTGCGAAAGAAACCGGCGACGTTACGGGTTGCCCGATGGAGCGCCACACATCCGTGGTCCGCGATCGGACTGTGGGTCGTGTTCGTCGCCCTGTGCCTCTTCCTCGGCGGCGCCGCCGGTACCAACAAGCTCGACTCCGAGGAGTCCGGGGTCCGGGAGTCGGGCCGGGCGGGCAAGATCGTTTCTTCCGGTGACTTCCCCGAGCGGGCCGAGGAGAACGTGCTCATCACCGCCGAGTCGGGCGGGAAGCTGGACCAGCGGGCGGCGCAGCGGGCGGCCCAGGACATCACCGGCCGGATGAAGGCACTGCCCGAGGTGCGGAGCGTCGGTGAGCCGGTGCCCGCGCCGAACGGCAAGGCCCTGCTCGTACCGGTGACGATGAACGGTGACAAGGACGACGCCATCAACCGGGTCGGCCCGCTGCTCGATGTGAGCGCCGAGGCCGACCGCACCCACGACGGGCTCAACATCGAGCAGGTGGGCACCGGTTCGACGGCGAAGGGCATGTCGGACACCATCGGCGAGGACTTCAAGAGGGCCGAGCTGATCAGCGTTCCGCTGACCCTGCTGATCCTGCTGGTGGTCTTCGGCGCGATCATCGCCGCCGGAGTGCCCGTACTGCTCGCCCTGTCCTGTGTGGTCACCGCGATGGGGCTGTCGACCCTGGCGTCCCATGTGCTCCCGGAGACCAGCGCGGTGAGCAATGTCATCCTGCTCATGGGCATGGCCGTCGGCGTCGACTACTCGCTCTTCTACCTCAAACGGGAGCGGGAGGAGCGCCGTAAGGGCAAGTCCCACCTCGACGCCATCGACATCGCCGCGGAGACATCGGGACATACGGTCGTGGTGTCCGGCACCACCGTGATCGTGGCGATGGCCGGGCTCTATCTGGCCCAGGAGGCCACCTTCGCCTCCCTGGCCACCGGTTCCATCATCGTCGTGGCGGTCGCGGTGCTCGGCTCGGTGACCGTGCTGCCCGCCCTCCTCGCCAAGCTGGGCCGCTGGGTGGACCGCCCCCGGGTGCCGTTCCTGTGGCGGCTGACGATGCGCTCCGGCGAATCGCGGGTGTGGCCGGTGCTGCTGCGCCCGGCGCTGCTCAAGCCGGTTCTCACGCTGGTGGTGTCGATCGGCGCGCTGCTGCTGCTCGCCCTGCCCGCCCTGGACATGAAGCTCAAGCAGCCCGGCCAGGACGACCTGTCGCGGGACATCCCGGTCGTCCGGGCGACCGACCGGCTCACCGACGCCTTCCCGAGCGAGGGCACCGTGCACAAGGTGGCGGTACGGGCCCCGGCCGACGAGGCCGGCCAGGTCAAGGCCGCGCTACGGAGGCTGATCGACCGCACCGAGGGCAACAGCCTCTTCGCCCACGACCAGACGCCGGTGATCCGCGAGTCCGGGGACCACCGGGTGCACACCGTCGAGGTGGGCACGCCGTACCCGCCGAAGAACCCCAAGGCCACCGAGTCGCTGAAGGTGCTGCGCGGGTGGGTGCCCCAGGCGCTGGACGAGGTCCCGGACGCCGAGAGCGGCGTCGGCGGCGCGGTGGCCCAGGGCATCGACTTCACCGACCACTTGGAGGAGCGCATGCCCTGGGTGGTGGGCTTCGTACTGCTGCTGACCTTCGGCACCATGGCGGTGATCTTTCGCTCTCTGGCCGTGGCGCTGTCGGCGGTGCTGCTGAACCTGCTCTCCGCGGCCGCCTCGTTCGGTGTCCTGGTGGCGGTCTTCCAGCACACCTGGGCGGAGGGGCTGCTCGACTTCGACAGCTCGGGCACGGTGGTGTCCTGGCTTCCGCTCTTCCTCTTCGTGGTGCTGTTCGGACTGTCCATGGACTACCACGTGTTCGTGGTCAGCCGGATCCGCGAGATGGCCGAGGACGGCGCGTCCGTGAGGGACTCGGTGCGTGAGGGCATCGTTCGCTCGGCGGGCGTCGTGACGAGTGCCGCGATCGTCATGGTGGCGGTGTTCTCGATCTTCGGCACGCTCAACGCGGTCGAGTTCAAGCAGCTCGGCGTGGGACTCGCGGCGGCGATCATGCTGGACGCCGTGGTCATCCGGATCTTCGTGCTGCCGGCGCTGATGACGGCGCTCGGCCCGTGGAACTGGTGGCCCGGCGGCACCTCCGGGACCGGCAGGGAGCCTTCCGCCGTGTCGGTCCCGGCCGGGACCGGTGAGCCGACGGGCCCGCCAACCCCCTCCGTACAGTCCCTCGTGCCCAGGACGGACCAGGCACCGTCGCCGGGCCGGCCGCGGCCGTAGTGGCCGAGCGGCCCCTTTGACGAGGGGGGAGGGCCGTCCGGTACCCCCGGCCGGGCGCCTCCCCCCTCTTTCTCGTTCCGGTGCCGCTCGCCGTCCCATGGCGGTCAGCGCGCGGCCGCCCCGGTGAGGAACTCCACCATCACCTTGTTCACCGTCGCGGGGTCTTCCAGATAGCCGTAGTGCCCACAGCCCTCGATGAGTTCGTACTCGGCTCCCGGGATGGCGTCGGCGACCTCGCGCGCCAGCTGCGCGGGGGTGATCAGATCGTCCGCGAAGGCGATGACCTGGCAGGGGACGCGGATGCCCCGGTATGCCTCCAGCCGGTGGCCCAGCGTGCTCAGCTCCATCTGCGCTCGCTGTCCGGGACCGGCCGCGGGCGACAGCTCGAACAGATCGAGCCAGTCGGCCATCGCCTCGCCGTCGTCGAGGGTGCGCGGGGACAGCGACTTCAGGGCCCGCACCACGGCGGCGTACCGGACCGGGATTTCCACCCCGGCGTCGTGCAGCTCGATCTCGGCACGGGTGATCGCGGCGCGCAGCGCATCGGTGCGGCCCCGGGTGGCGATGAGGACGGCCTGGCGTACGAGATCGGGCCGGGACAGCGCGAGTTCCTGCGTGATGAAGGCGCCCAGGGAGGTGCCGACGACCCGGCAGGGGCCGACCCCGAGGTGCTCGATGAGCCCGGCCACATCGCCGACCATGTCCTGGAGGGTGAACCCCTCGGGACACTCCGAGGTCGGCGGTATGCCCCGGTTGTCGAGGGTGATCACGCGGAATCCGGCGGCGGTGAGGGCGGGCACCTGGTGCAGTTGCCACACGGTGCCGCCGGCGCCGGTCCCCTGGATCATCACGACCGGCTCGCCCTCGCCGGCTTCCTCGTAGTGGAGCTGTATTCCGTTGACGTGAACGACCGGCATCTCGCTCCATCCTCCTTGGTATGACGGGTGCACGGGCATGGGTGTGGCCCGCCCCTCGGGTACGACGCGTCGGACGCGTCCCGGCGGGGCGGGCCACACGGCGGTCCAGCGGGGGCGGCGCTCAGGCCGCGTCGGCGCCTTCCATGGCCTTGATCAGGCTCTTGGGGCGCATATCGGTCCAGTGGGCGTTCACGTATTCGAGCGCCGCGTCCCGTGTGGCGTCGGCGAGGGCCGTGCGCCAGCCCTGAGGAACCTCGACGAACGCCGGCCACAAGGAGTGCTGCCCCTCATCGTTGACGAGCACGAGATACGTGCCCTCGGGGTCCTCGAAGGGGTTGGTGCTCATGAGATCGCTCCTTCTCGAAGAATTCTTTCGCTTGCGCTTGACGTACATTCACGGCTCACAGCCGGTCGGCGAGAAAACGTCCGATACGCGCCGCGTGACGGGCGTCGGTCATCAGATCTCCGTGGTTCGACTCTATGGGGCAGATCTCGATCGACCCGCCGGTCAGTGGTTGCCACAAGTTGACATTCAGGATGGTTTCCCGCTCGGCGGGTTTCCGCTCCGCGGAGATGAAAAGCATGTCCCCGTCGAAGAACTGGGGCTCATAGGACCGCATGATCCGGACATTGTTCACGTAGACGTCCTTGAGGGCCAGCACATCCTGGGCCTCGAGGTGGTCGAGGTGGGCCATGGGGTGATTTCCCCCTTGCAGGAATTCCCGGAAGCGCATCAGAACCCGCTCCTGGTCTGCTATGAGCTCGGCCATGTCGACGGTGAATCCCATGGCCTGAAGGTTGTTCGCGACGACTTCGTGCTCCACCGGCTCCGAGTGGTCGCTGTGCTCCCCCGGCGGGTAGGAGTCGAGCACCGCGAGCATCCCGACCTCCTCGCCCGCCGCGCGTATCCGGACGGCCAGCGCCTGCGCGGTCAGCCCACCGAACGACCAGCCGGCGAGCCGGTAGGGGCCGTGCGGCTGCACGGAGCGGATCCGCTCGAAATAGTCCTCGACCATCTCCTCCATGGACGCCGGGAGCGGTCCGGTGCCATCGAGGCCGCGGGCCTGGACGCCATAGACCGGTACCTCGGCACCGAGATGGCGGACGAGACCGGAGTAGCACCAACTGAAGCCGCCTCCCGGGTGCAGGAAGAACAGCGGGGCGGCCGAGCCGCGGGCGCGCAGGGGCAGCAGTGTTCCCGTCGAGTCGCCCTCCACAGGCGCCTCGCCCGTCAGCAGGCGGGCGAGCGCCGCCGGTGACGGGGCGTCGAAGACCGCCCGCACCGGCAGGTCGCCGCCCATCTCGTCACGGATCCGGCCGACCAGCCGGGCGGCGAGGAAGGAGTGGCCGCCGAGGTCGAAGAACTCGTCGTCGGCTCCGACCTCCGCCACGCCCAGGATCTCGGAGAACAGGGCGCACAGCGCACGCTCCTCGGGCGTCCTGGGCCGTCCCGACGCCGTATCGCCCCGGTACTCGGGCGCCGGCAGCGCGGCCCGGTCGAGCTTGCCGTTGGGCGTCAGCGGCAGCGCGTCCAGGGTGACGAACGCGGCGGGCACCATGTGGTCGGGCAGATGCCGGGCGGCGTGCTCGCGCACCCGGCGCGGTGCGGGGTCGGAGCCGGGCGCCGCGACCACGTAGCCGACGAGCCGCCGGTCCCCCGGCCGGTCCTCCCGCACGACCACGGCCGCCCGCACCACCTCCGGGGCGGTGGTGAGCACCGCCTCGATCTCACCCGGTTCGATGCGGAACCCGCGGATCTTGACCTGGGTGTCGGTGCGCCCCAGGTACGTCAGCTCCCCGTCGCGGGTGAGACGGGCCAGGTCGCCGGTGCGGTACATCCGGGCGCCCGGCGGGCCGTACGGATCGGCGACGAACCGCTCCCCGGTGCGGTCGGGGCGGGCGATGTAGCCGCGGGCCAGGGCGGCACCGGTGATGTACAGCTCGCCGGGGACGCCCGGCGGCACCGGGTTCAGCCAGGGGTCGAGCAGCCGCACGGCGGTGTTGTCGACGGGCCGCCCGATGGGGGCGGGGCCGGGTGTCCACGCGTCGGTGTCCGCCGGGAGCGGGCAGGCGGTTACCACATGGGTCTCGGCGGGCCCGTAGTGGTTGTGCAGCCGCACGCCGGGGCGGGCGGCGCAGAAGGTGCGGATGGCGCCGTGCGGGGTGAGCGCCTCCCCGGCCTGTACCAGGTCGGTGAGGTCCGGCAGCTCCAGCCCCTGGACGGTGGCGGCCTCGCACACCGCGTCGATGACCAGGTTGGGCGCGTACAGCTCCTGCACACCCGCGTCGTGCAGCCACCGGGCCAGGCGGGCCGGGTCGCGGCGGACGTCCTCGGGGCAGACCACGAGGGTCTTGCCGTGCAGCAGCGCGGAGAGGATCTCCTGGACGGAGACGTCGAAGCTGACCGCGGTGAACTGCGCCACCCGGGTGCCCGGTCCGCCCGGCAACTGCGCCTGGTGCCAGTCCAGCATGTTGGCGAGGGCGCCCACGGGCATCATCACGCCCTTGGGGCGCCCGGTGGAGCCCGAGGTGTAGATGGCGTACGCCGGGTGGGCGGGGTGGAGCGGCCTGGTGCGCTCGTCGTCGGTGACGTCGGTCGCGGGATACGCGGCGAGCGCCTCGGCGGCCTTCGGGTCGTCGGTGACGATCGTGCGGCCGGCGAGAGCTTCCGGAAGCGCCGTGGCCAGTTCGCCGGTGGTCAGCACGAGGGCGGGGCGGGCGTCTTCGAGCATGAAGCCGATGCGGGCCGCCGGGTACTCGGGGTCGACGGGCAGATACCCGGCACCGGCCTTGAGGACCGCCATGAGGGCGGTGACCAGGTCGGCCGACCGGGGCATGGCGACCGCGACAAGGTCCTCGGGGCCCACTTGGCGGTCGATGAGCAGCCGTGCGAGGCGGTTGGCGCGTGCGTTGAGTTCGGTGTAGCCGACCGCGCCTTCCGGGGTCTCCACGGCCACGCCGTGCGGGTTGTCGGCGACGGCCGTCTCGAACCGCTCGGGCAGGGAGGCGGCGCGCGCGGGGCGGACCGCGCCGCTGCCGCCGCTCAGCACGGTGGCCCGTTCGCCCTCGTCGAGGAGGGGCACCTCGCCGAGTCGCGCCTGCGGATTCGCGGTCATGGCCGCCAGCAGCCGCAGGAGCCGTGCGACGATCCGCTCGGCCGTGTCGCGCTCGAAGAGGTCGGTGCTGAATTCGAGGCCCGCGCTGAGCCCGTCCACGCTGCCGTCGGGGGCGTGCCGTTCGGCGAAGGACAGCAGCAGGTCGAATTTGGCCGTACCGGTGTCCGAGGCCACCCGCTCGACGGTCAGGCCCGGCGCCCCCACGCCGTCCTCGGGGGCCGCGGTGTCCGACGGCAGTTGCCGCTGCTCGGTGTTGTTGAAGGTGAGCATGGTCTGGAACACCGGGTGCCGGGACTGCGACCGCCTGGGGTTGAGCGCCTCCACCAGCCGTTCGAAGGGCAGGTCCTGATGGGCGTAGGCCGCCAGGTCCGTGTCCCGGACGCGGGCGATCAGTTCACGGAAGGTGGGGTTGCCCGAGGTGTCGGTGCGCAGCACCAGCGTGTTGACGAAGAAGCCTACGAGATCCTCGAGGGCGTCGTCGGTGCGGCCGGCCACCGGGGTGCCCAGCGGGATGTCGGTGCCCGCCCCGAGCCGGGTGAGCAGCGCGGCGACCGCGGCCTGGACCACCATGAACGGGCTGGCCTTGGTGGCCCGGGCCAGGGCGCGGACCTGCTCGTACAGCGGTCCGGGCACCTGGTAGGGGATGCGTTCGCCGCGATGGCCGGAGGTCGCGGGACGCGGCCGGTCGGCGGGCAGCGTGAGTTCGTCCGGCAGTCCGGCCAAAGCTCCCTTCCAGTAGGCGAGTTGCCGGGCGATCAGGCTCTGGTCGTCGTCCTCCGAGCCGAGCACCTCGTGCTGCCACAGGCTGTAGTCGGCGTACTGGACGGGCAACGGCTGCCAGGCGGGGGCGGTGCCGACGCGTCGTGCGGCGTAGGCGGAGACGATGTCGCGGGCGAGCAGCGGCACCGACCAGCCGTCGCCCGCGATGTGGTGGACCAGGAGCAGCAGCACATGCTCCCGCTCCCCGGTCTCGAACAGCCAGACCCGCAGCGGGAGTTCTTCGGACAGGTCGAAGGCGTGTCCGACGGCGGCGGCGATCTCCCGCTCCAGGCGATCCCGCGGCACGTCGGGGACGACGGTCAGCGCGGAGCGGGCCTCCGGGGCGGGCAGCACGACCTGGTACGGCCCCTCGGCGTCCTCGGCGAAGACCGTGCGCAGCGACTCATGGCGCTCCGCGACGTCCACGAGCGCGTCCCGCAGCGCCGTGCGGTCCAGGTCGCCGGTGAGCCTCAGTGCGAAGGGGATGTTGTACGTCGGTGAGGGGCCCTCGAAGCGGTGCAGGAACCACAGCCGGCGCTGGGCGAAGGAGGCCGGGACGCGGTCGGGGCGCGGTTCGGCGGGCATCAGCGCGGCACGGGCCGATCCGGCCGTGTCGAGGGCGCGGGCGAGCCCGGCCACGGTGGGCGTGTCGAAGAGTTGCCGCACCGCCATCTCGGCGCCGAGCACCGAACGGATGCGCCCGGCGAGCCGGGTGGCGAGCAGCGAGTGTCCCCCGGCGTCGAAGAAGTTGTCGTCGATGCCGACCGACGGCAGGCCGAGGACCTCCGCGAAGAGGCCGCACAGGATCTCCTCCTGGGGGCTGCGCGGGGCACGCCGCGCGGCGGTGGCGGCGGCCGGGCCGGTGTCGGGCACGGGCAGGGCCTTGCGGTCCACCTTGCCGTTGCCGGTCAGCGGCAGCGCGTCGAGAACGACGAACGCGGCGGGCACCATGTAGTCGGGGAGTTCGGCGCCGAGGTGCGCCCGCAGGTCCTCCGGGGACGGGGTGGTGCCGCGCTCGGCGACGAGGTGGGCGACCAGGCGCCGGTCGCCGGGGCGCGGCTCCTGCACGGTGACGACGGTCTGGGCGACGCCGGGGTGGCTGCCCAGCAGCGCCTCGATCTCACCCAGTTCGATGCGGAAGCCGCGCAGTTTCACCTGCTCGTCCGCGCGCCCGACGTATTCCAGGACGCCTTCGGCGTTCCAGCGCACCAGGTCGCCGGTGCGGTACATGCGGGCGCCCGGCGGGCCGTAGGGGTCGGCGACGAAGCGTTCCGCGGTGATCCCGGGGCGCCGCCAGTAGCCGCGGGCCAGCCCGGCCCCGGCGATGTGCAGCTCGCCCGCCGTGCCCGGTGGCACGGGGCGCAGTCCGGTGTCGAGGACCATCAGCCGGGTGTTGTCCAGGGGGCTGCCGATGGGGACGGAGGCCGGGACCTCCGGTCCCCGGGGAAGCCGGTGGCGCACCGCGAACGTGGTCGTCTCGGTGGGCCCGTACACGTCGATGACGGTGGTGTCGGGGCAGGCCCGCATCACCCGGCGGATGGACGCGGCGGGGACCGCCTCGCCGCCGGTCCACACCTCCTGGAGGCCCGCGAAGTGTTCGGGCGCCTCGTCGGCGACGAGCTGGAAGAGACCGGTGGTCAGGAACAGTCCGGTGATCTCGTGCTCGACGAGCAGCTTGCCGAGCCGTTCGGCGTCGAGGTCGCCGGGCGGGGCGACGACGGCGGTGCCGCCGGTCAGCAGCGGCACCCACATCTCGTAGGTGGAGGCGTCGAAGGCGTGCGGCGAGTGGACCAGGATCCGGGTGTGGGCGCCGTTCGCGAACGAGCGGTCATGGGCGAGTTCGAGCACATGGCGATGGGTGGCGGCGACGCCCTTGGGGGTTCCGGTGGAGCCGGAGGTATGGCTGATGTAGGCGATCTGGCCGGGGTGGACGTGCGGCAGTGGCTCTCCCGGCACGGCATCGGGCTCCGCCTGTGCGCCGTCGTCCACGACGACCACGGGCGGCCCCAGTTCCGCGGCGCGGTCGGCGTTCGCCCGGTCGGTCAGCACCAGCCGGACACCGGCGAGGCCGGTGAGCAGACGCAGTCGGTCGGCCGGGTCACGCTGCCGCAGCGGGACGTACGCGCCGCCCGTCTTGAGGATCCCCAGCGCGGACACGATGACGTCCGCCGAGCGCTCCATGAGCAGCGCCACCGGGGTTTCCGAGACCACTCCGAGCCGGGTCAGGCGGTGTGCCAGCGCGTCGGAGCGGGCGTCGAGCGCGGCGTAGTCGAGCGTGTCGGCGCCGGTGCGGACGGCGGTGGTGTGCGGGGTGCGGGCGGCCTGGGCGCGGAACGCCTCCGGCAGGCTGAGGTCCGGGATGGCGGTGTCCGCGCCGTGGCCGAGTTCGAGTACGGTGCGGTGTTCCTCCCCGGAGAGCAGTTCGAGCCGGCCGACGGGCCGCAGTGGGTCGGTGGCGACCGAGGTGAGGACGCGGACCACGCGGTCCAGGACGGCGCGGGCCGCTGCCTCGGGGATCAGGTCGGGCTGGTGGTCCAGGCGCAGCCGCAGCAGGCCACCACGGCCGACGGCGACGAGTGCCAGCGGATAGTGCGCGGCGTCGCGGTTGCGGGCGCCGGCGACGGTCAGGCCGCTGGTCCCGCCGGGCTTGTCGTTCCCGGCCGTGAGGTCCACGGGGTAGTTCTCGAACACCATCGTGGTGTCGAAGAGTTCACCGGCTCCGGCGAGCCGCCGCACCTCGGCGAGGTCGATCTGCTGGTGGGGCTGGAGCCGGGTCTGCTCGTCCTGGACCCGGCGCACCAGGTCCACCAGCGGTTCGTCGGCACGCAGCCGTACCCGCACCGGCAGGGTGTTGATGAACAGGCCCACCATCGTCTCGACCCCGGCGAGCTCGGGCGGCCGACCTGAGACGGTGGCGCCGAAGACCACGTCGTCCCGTCCGGTCAGTCCGCCGAGGACGACCGCCCAGGCGCCCTGCACCAGGGAGTTGAGGGTCAGCGCACGCTCCCGGGCCAGGGCGGCGAGCGCCTCGTACACGGCGGGTTCGAGCTCGGTGTCCAGGCGTCCGGGCACGACGGCGGCCCGGTCGCCGCTCCGGGGCGCGACGAGGGTGGGGCCGTCGATTCCGGCCAGCGCCTCGCGCCACGCGGCCACCGAGGCGTCCCGGTCCTGGCCGGCGAGCCAGTGCAGATAGTCCCGGAAGGGCCGGACCCGTGGCAGCCCGCTGTCGTCGCCGCGGGCCGCGTACAGCGCGAGGAGTTCGCGCAGCAGCATCGGGCGTGACCATCCGTCCAGCAGGATGTGGTGGTTGGTCAGGACGAAGCGGTGCCGGCCGTCGCCGAGCCGCAGCAGGGTGAACCGCATCAGCGGCGGCTTGCCGAGGTCGAAACGGCGTCTGCGGTCCGCCTCCAGCACCCGGTCCGCCGCCGCGGTGCGCTCGTCCTCGGTCAGCGCGGCGAGGTCGATCTCCTCCCAGGGCAGGGGGACCTCATGCGGAATGAACTGGACGGGGCGCCGCAGACCCGCGTAGCGGAAGCCCGCGCGCAGATTGGCGTGGCGCCGCAGCAGGGTGCGGCACGCGGCGCGCAGCGCCTCGGGGTCGAGGTCGCCCTCCAGGTCCATGGTGTCCTGCACGACATAGACGTCCGGCGCCGCCTCGTCGTACACGCTGTGGAAGAGCAAGCCTTCCTGTAGCGGGGCCAGCGGCAGGATGTCCTGCAATCCGGACTGCGTCGCCATCACATGGTCCTCCAGTCGTCTTCCAGCAACTCGATCTCGTCCTGGCTCAGCAGGCTCAGGGAAACGTCCGAGACGGTGAGCCCGCCCGCGTCGGGGCGCTCCGCGTGTTCGGTGAGGGCGGTCAGGGCCTGGAACCACAGGTCGGCCAGGGTGCCGACCGCGGTCCGGTCGAGGATGCCCTCGGCCCAGGTCCAGGTGGCGGCCAGTTCGGGTCCGCGCGGCCCGTCGTCGGTACGGGCGTTGAGCTCAAGGGGGTGGGCGAGCGGAACCCGGGGGTCGGTGCCGCCGATGCCGGCGGCGCTGGCCAGCACGGTCCAGTCCGGGACGGTGGCACTGCCCGCCTCCTCGGCGTCCGCGACCTGGAAGCGCCCGAGGTAGTTGAACGCCACCCGCGGCTCGGGCAGGCCGGTGAACCCCGGTGCGGTGCCCGGGTTCAGATGCCGGGCCAGGCCGTAGCCGATGCCCTTGTCGGGCACGGCCCTGAGCTGCTCCTTGATCCGCTTGACGGCCTCGCCCGCGGCCGGGCCGCCCGCGAACGCGTCGGTGAGATCCACGGCACCGGGGTCGATCCGTACGGGATACAGGCTGGTGAACCAGCCCACGGTGCGGGACAGGTCCACGGCGCCCACGATGTCCTCCTCGCGCCCGTGGCCCTCCAGGTCGAGGAGCGTTCCGGCCGCGCCCGGGCTCCAGGCGTCCCGGCCGCCGCGCCAGCGCGCCCAGGCCAGCGCGAACGCGGTGAGCAGCACGTCGTTGACCTCGGCGCTGAACACCGACGGCACGCGGGTGAGCAGCTTCTCGGTGACCGCGACCGGCAGTGTGACCGTCAGATGCGCCGCGCTCCCGTAGGTGTCCCGGGCCGGGTCCAGGGCCCGGCTGCCCAGGAGCGAGTCCCCGGGCCGCAGCACCTCCTGCCACCAGGCGGCCTCCGCCGCCCGCGCGGGCCCGGCCGCCGCCTCCGTCAGCCGCTGCGCCCAGTGGCGCAGCGAGGTGCCCACGGGCTGGAGTTCCGGCGCCCGCCCGGTGCTCACGGCGCGGTACGCCTCCGCCAGGTCGGGTACCAGGATGCGCCAGGACACCCCGTCGACCACCAGGTGGTGGATGAGGAGGAGCAGCAGGCCCGGAGTGTCCGCGCCGCGGTCGAACCAGACCACCTGGACGAGCCGTCCCGCGTCCAGGTCGAGACGCTCCCGGGCGGCTTCGGTCTCCCGCCGCACCAGGTCCCGCTGGGCCGGTTCGTCGAGCCCGGCAGCGGCCACGCGGTGGACCAGGGAGGCGGCGTCCACCGCGCCCGGTTCGCGGATCTCCAGGCGCCGTTCGGGGGCGGCGGTGAGCCGGGCCCGCAGGGCGCCGTGGTGGTCGAGCACCGACTGCACCGCGGACCGCAGATGCTCGTGGCGCAGCGCCGCGGGCACCTGGACCAGCCGCGACTGGTTGAACTGGTCGGCCGGGCCGCCTCGTTCGAGGAACCAGCGCATGATCGGGGTCAGCGGTACCTCGCCGACGTCCGCTCCCGGCTCCTCCGCGGCCACCCGGACGGTCTCCGTGGCGATGTCGGCGAGCGCGGCGACCGTGCGGTGTTCGAAGACGTCGCGCACCGCGAGTTCGAGTCCGGCCCGCCGGGCGCGGCTGACGAGCTGGATGGACATGATGCTGTCGCCGCCGAGGTCGAAGAAGCCGTCGTCGATGCCGACCCCGTCCAGCCCCAGCACCTCGGCGAACAGCCCGCACAGCGTCTTCTCCCGCTCGGTGCGCGGGCCGCGCCGGTCGGCCTCGGGCGTCCCGCCGTACACGGGCGCGGGCAGGGCCCGCCGGTCGAGCTTGCCGTTCAGGGTGAGCGGAAGCGCGTCCAGGACGACCACGGCCGACGGCACCATGTGCTCGGGCAGGGCGGTGGCGAGGTGGGCGCGCAGCGTGTCCTGCCCGGGAGCAGGGTCGGCGCCGGCGGTCGGCACGGCATAGGCGACGAGGCGTTTGTCGCCGGGCCGGTCCTCGCGCAGGATCACCGCGGCCTGGGAAACGGCGGTGTGCGCCTCAAGCGCCGCCTCGATCTCGCCGAGCTCGATGCGGAAGCCGCGCAGTTTGACCTGGTCGTCGATGCGGCCGTGGTACTCCAGGCGTCCGTCGGCCAGCCGGCGTCCGGTGTCCCCGGTACGGTACATGCGGCCCTCGCCGAACGGGTTGGCCACGAAGCGCTCGGCGGTCAGCCCGGCCCGGCCGAGATAGCCGCGGGCCAGACCGGCGCCGACGACGTACAGCTCGCCCACGACGCCGCTGGGCACCGGCCGGAGCCTCTCGTCCAGCACGTACACGCCGAGATCCGGGATCGGTTCGCCGATCACCGAGCCGGACGAGGCGGCGACGATGGCCTCGTCGAGCGCGATATGCGTGACATGCACGGTGGTCTCCGTGATGCCGTACATGTTCACCAGGGACGGGGCGTCATCGGGGTGCCGGGCGTACCAGTCGGCCAGCCGGCCCAGTTCGAGCGCCTCGCCGCCGAAGACGACATGGCGCAGGCGAAGCCGCGCGGCGGTCTCGGGATTGTCCCGGTCGGCCGCCATGAGCTGGTAGAACGCGGACGGGGTCTGGTTCAGCACGGTGACCCGCTCATCCGCCAGCAGCGTCAGGAACCGCTCCGGGGTCCGGCTGGTCTCGTAGGAGACGACGACCAGGCGTCCGCCGTGCAGCAGCGGGCCCCACAGTTCCCAGACGGAGAAGTCGAAGGCGTAGGAGTGGAACAGCGTCCATACGTCGTCGGGGCCGAAGCCGAACCAGTGGCCGGTCGCGTCCATCAGGCGTATCGCGTTGCCGTGCGGCACTTCCACACCCTTGGGCCGTCCCGTGGATCCCGAGGTGTAGATGACGTACGCGGTGTCCAGGGGCGAGAGTGCCACGTCCGGGTCGCCCGCCTGGTAGCGCTGCGACTCGGCGAGCACGTCGGGCGTCACGGTGAGGATCGGCCGGGCGTCGTCGACCATGTACGCGATGCGGTCGGCCGGGTAGGCCGGGTCGATGGGCACATACGCCGCGCCCGACTTCAGTACGCCGAGGACCGCGACGACCAGTTCCTCGGTGCGCGGCATGCTTAAGCCCACATACCGCCGTGGTCCCGCTCCCCGCTCGCGCAGCAGATGGGCCAGCCGGTTCGCCCGCGCGTTCACCTCGGAGTAGCTGAGGGACGTGGTCTCGTAGGTCACCGCGATGGCGTCCGGGGTGGCGGCCACCTGCCGCTCGAACCGGGACACGATCGTCTCGTCGGGGGCGGAGATGTGCCGCGGCGGTGCGGTCAGCTCGCGCCGCTCGGCCGGGGCGAGGATCTGGAGGTCCTGGATCGGGACGGCCGGGTCGGCGGCCACCTGTTCCAGCACCCGCACGAAGCGGTCGACGATGCTCTGTGCGGTGGCCCGGTCGAACAAGTCCGTACTGAAGTCCAGCGCACAGCCCAGGCCGGTCCCGGCGGTCCCGGCCGTCTCGGCCATCTCGGCCGTCTCGGCCATCTCGAAGGAGAGGTCGAACTTCGCCGAGGGCGACCCGAGCGGTCGCCCGGTGACGGTGAGCCCGGTCTGGGCGGTGAGGGGCCGAGCGGCGTTGTTCAGGTTGAGGACGGTCTGGAAGAGCGGGTGCCGGGCCAGTGAACGCTCCGGGTTGACCACCTCGACCAGCCGCTCGAAGGGCAGGTCCTGATGCGCGTACGCCTCCAGGTCCCGCGCCCGGACACGTTCGACCAGCTCGGTGAAGGTGGGGTTGCCGGAGGTGTCGGCGCGCAGCACCAGCGTGTTGACGAAGAACCCGACGAGGTCGTCCAGCGCGTCGTCGGTACGGCCCGCGACAGGGGTGCCGATGGGGATGTCGCTGCCCGCGCCGAGCCGGGTCAGAAGGGTCGCCAGGGCCGCCTGCAACACCATGTACAGGCTCGCGCGATGCTCACCGGCGACCCGCACCAGCCGCTCGTACAGGCCCGGCGGCAGCTCGAACCCGACCCGGTCGCCCCGGTAGGAGGCGGCCGCCGGCCGCGGCCGGTCGAAGGGCAGGGCCAGTTCCTCCGGAAGCCCTTCCAGCGCCCGGGTCCAGTAGTCGAGCTGGCGCGAGATCTCGCTGCCCGAGTCGGACTCGTCGCCGAGAAGGTCACGCTGCCAGAGGCTGTAGTCCGCGTACTGCACCGGCAACGGCTCCCAGGCGGGGGCACGGCCGGTCGTCGCGCGGGCCGCGTACGCCGCCGTCAGGTCGCGCACCAGGACACCGCGCGACCAGGCGTCGCTCGCGATGTGATGCGTCAGCAGGAGCAGCGTCGAACGGTCGGTTCGCGCACCGTCGGAGCCTGCGACGGCGGGCAGCCGGAACAGCGAGGCGCGGATCGGCATCTCGGTGGAGAGGTCGAAGGCGTATGCGGCGGCGTCACGCATCAGCCGGTCGACGGACGCCTCGTCGGCCACCTCCTCCACGGTCAGCGGCACCTTCGCCTGTTCCGGTGCGAGGACCACCTGGTAGGCGCCGCCGCCCGAGTCGTCCGCGAAGACGGTGCGCAGGCTCTCATGGCGTACGACCAGGTCGGCCAGGGCCTGCCGCAGCGCGTCCTGGTTCAGCGGGCCCGTCAGGTCGAGGGAGATGACCATGTTGTAGGCGTCGCTCGGCCCCTCCAGGTGCTGGAGGAACCACAGGCGTTGCTGCGCATGGGACAGCGGCACCCGGGCGGGCCGCTTCGCGCTCACCACCCGGCCTCGTACGGCGGCGGACTCGTCGAGCGCCGTGGCGAGTTCGGCCACGGTGGGTGCCTCGAAGACCCGGCGTACGGCCAGTTCGGTGTCCAGGACGGTACGGATCCGGCTGACCAGCTTGGTCGCCAGCAGCGAGTGGCCGCCGAGATGGAAGAAGTCGTCGTCGATCGTGACCGACTCCACGCCCAGGACCTCGGCGAACAGACCGCACAGGATCTCCTCGCGCGGCGAACGCGGCGCCCGGCCGGTGGCGCTGTCGGGGCCGTAGTCGGGCGCGGGCAGCGCACGCCGGTTCAGCTTGCCGTTCGCGGTGAGCGGGAAGGCGTCCAGCGTCACAAACGCCGACGGCACCATATAGCCGGGAAGTTGCCCGGCCACGTGCTCACGCAGGGCCAGGGGCTCCGGTCCGCCCGCCATGGAGGGGATGACATAGGCGACGAGCCGCTTGTCGCCGGGCCGGTCCTCACGGACGAGGACGGCGGCCTGGGCCACGCCGTCCTGCCCGGCCAGTACCGCCTCGATCTCGCCCAGCTCGATCCGGAAGCCACGCAGCTTGACCTGGTCGTCGACCCGGGAGAGATACTCCAGCTCACCCGCGGCGGTCCAGCGCACCAGGTCACCGGTGCGATACATCCGCCCACCGCCGGTGCGGTCGAACGGATCGGCCACGAAGCGTTCGGACGTCAGTCCCGGGCGTCCGTGGTAGCCACGGACCACACCCTCGCCCGCGATGTACAGCTCACCCGGCACCCCGGCCGGCACCGGCCGCAGCCCGCCGTCCAGCACATACACCTGGGTATTGGCGATCGGCCGCCCGATGCGGGGCGCACGCGCGGTGTCCGGGGTGACCGACCAGGCCGTCGACCAGATCGTGGTCTCGGTGGGGCCGTACATGTTCGTCACCGACTCGGCCCGCTCGGCCAATGCCACCGCCAGATCGGCGGGCAGCGCCTCGCCACCGACGAGGACCCGCACCCCCGCCAGCACCGAGGCGTCCTCGGCCAGCACCGCCCGCCACAGGCTGGGGGTCGCCTGCATCACCGAAATCCGCTCGTTGGTCACGAGCGCGCACAGCGTCACCGGATCCCGCACCGCGTCCCGCTCCGCCACCACCACCGCCGCACCGCTGAGCAGCGGTACGAACAGCTCCAGGCCCGCGATGTCGAACCCGACGGTGGTGACGGCCAGCAGCCGGTCCTCGCCCGTGAGCTGGAACCGCCCGGCCATCGCCACCACGAAATTCGCCAGCGGCCCCTGTGGCACCACCACACCCTTGGGTCGCCCCGTCGAACCCGACGTATAGATCACATACGCCGCATGCGACGGCGCGAGGGGAGCGATCCGCCGCTCCGCCGCCGTCCGGGAGAGCTCCTCGGCGATCTCGGGGGCGTCCAGCAGCACACGGGGGATGTCCACGTCCGGCAGCACGGACGCCAACCCGCCTGTGGTCAGGACGAGTTCGGGGCCGGCGTCCTGGAGCATATAGGCGAGCCGGTCGGCCGGGTACTCCGTGTCCAGCGGCAAGTACGCCGCCCCGGCCTTCCACACCGCCAGCAGCGCCACCAGCAGCTCCACCGACCTGGGCAACGCCACCGCGACGAACGCCTCGGGCCGCACCCCACGGTCGGCCAGCAGCCGCGCGAGACGGTCGGCCCGGGCGTCCAGCTCGCCATAGGACAGGGACACCCCGCCGGCCGCCACCGCCACCGCGTCCGGCGTCCGGGCCGCCCGCTCCTCGAACAGCTCCACCACCGGACGACCGGGCACCTCACCCGCCGTGTCATTCCAGTCCCGCACCACGGACCGCGCCTCGGCCTGGTCCAACAGGTCGATCCGGTCGAGCGGGGTGTCCGGGGCGTCGACCATGCCCTGGAGCACACGCAGATAGCGCCTGCCGAGCGTTTCGACCGTGTCCCGGTCGAACAGGTCGGTGCTGTACTCCAGCACTCCTCGCAGCCCGCCGGTTTCATGCGGCTGCTCGGTGAAGGCGAAGGACAGGTCGAACTTGCCCACGCCCGTGTCGGCCGCCACCGGCGACACGGTGAGGCCGGGGATATCGGCCACGGCTTGGTCGGTGGCCGCCGTGTCGGTGTTGTTGAACGCCAGGAGCACCTGGAAGAGCGGGTGACGGGCGAGCGAGCGCTCGGGGTTGAGCACCTCGACCAGCCGCTCGAAGGGCAGATCCTGATGGGCGTAGGCGGCCAGGTTCCGCGCACGGACGCGCTCGATCAGCGCGCGGGCCGTGGGACGTCCTGACGTGTCGGCGCGCAGCACCAGAGTGTTGATGAAGACGCCGACCAGGTCGTCGAGCGAGGTGTCGGTGCGACCGGCGATCGGTGTGCCGATGGGGATGTCGGTGCCCGCGCCGAGCCGGGTCAGCAGCGCCGCGAGCGCCGCTTGCACCACCATGAACGGGCTCGACTGCGTGTCCCGCGCGAACGCGACCACCTTGTCGTAGAGCGGGGCCGGAATCTCGAACGGGACGCGGTCCCCACGGTAGGAGGCGACGGACGGCCGCGGCCGGTCGTACGGCAGCTCCAACTGGTCCGGGAGGCCCGCCAGCGCGGCAGTCCAGTAGCCGAGCTGCCGCGAGATCTCGCTGTCGGCGTCGGTCTCGTCGCCGAGGACGTCCCGCTGCCAGAGGCTGTAGTCCGCGTACTGGACCGGCAGCGGCTCCCAGGCGGGGGCACGGCCGGCCGTCGCGCGGGCCGCGTAGGCCGCCGTCAGGTCCTGCGCCAGCGGGGCGCGCGACCACGCGTCGCTGACGATGTGGTGCAGGACCAGCAGCAGAATGTGTTCGTCACCGCCGTCGAGCGCGAACAGCGTTGCCCGCAGCGGCAGTTCTCCCGAATCCGCCGACAGGTCGAAGCCGCGCCGCGCGGCCTCACGCAGCTCCCGTTCGACATCCACCCGGTCCGTCTCCACCGTCGCCCACTCCGGCGCGGCCCCGCCCAGCGGACGAACGACCTGGTACGCGCCGTCGGCGTCCTCGGTGAAGAGGGTGCGCAGGCTCTCGTGGCGGGCGACCACATCGCCCAGGGCCAGGCGCAGCGCCTCCCGGTCCAGAGGACCGGTCAGTCTGAGCGCGATCGGGACGTTGTAGGTGGCGCTGGGGCCCTCGAACTGGTTGAGGAACCACAGCCGTTGCTGAGCGTAGGAGAGAGGGATGCGGTCCGGGCGCGGATCGGCCGCGGTCACGCGGCGGCGCACCGCGTCGGTCGCCAGGGCGGTGGAGATGCCCGCGACGGTGGGGGTCTCGAAGAGCTGCCGGATGGGCAGTTCGGCGTCCATGACGCTACGGATGCGGCTGACGAGCTTCGTCGCGAGGAGGGAGTGGCCGCCGAGGCGGAAGAAGTCGTCGTCGATGGTGACCGAGTCCACGCCCAGCACCTCGGCGAACAGACCGCACAGGATCTCCTCGCGCGGCGAACGCGGGGCCCGGCCGGTGGCGGTCTCCGGACCGTAGTCGGGCGCGGGCAGGGCACGCCGGTCCAGCTTCCCGTTCGGCGTCAGCGGCAGCTCGGGGAGGGTGACGAACGCCGAGGGCACCATGTAATCCGGCAGCAGGGCAGCGGCATGGTCCCGCAACCCCGATTCGGACACCGTGTCATCGGCCACCACATAGGCGACCAGCCGCTGGTCCCCGGCCCGGTCCTCCCGCACGACCACAGCCGTCTGCGTGACATCGGGATGGCCGCTGATGACGGCCTGGATCTCGCCCAGCTCGATACGGAACCCACGCACCTTGACCTGATCATCGACCCGACCCACATACACCAACTGACCATCGGCGTTCCACCGCGCCACATCACCCGTGCGATACATCCGCGCACCCGCCGGACCAAACGGATCAGCGGTGAACCGCTCCGCCGTCAGATCCGCACGACGCCAGTAGCCACGTGCCAGAACCACACCACCGACGTACAGCTCACCCGCCACCCCCGGCGGCACCGGACGCAACGACGCGTCCAGCACATAGGCCCGTGTGTTCCAGAACGGCCGCCCGATCGGCACCGCACCGCTCACCAGTTCCTGACCAGGCTCGATGCGGAAGTCGGTGCAGTTGACCGTCGCCTCGGTGGGACCGTACGCATTGACCACCGTCACATCCGGATGCGCGGCCCGCCACGACGCCAGCGCCTCACCCACCAGCGCCTCACCACCGGTGATCAACGTCCCCGACGGCGACACACCCTCCGGCAACGCTTCCAACAGCCCCAGATGGGAGGGGGTGACCTTCATAAACGACGGCTGAGCGACACCGGCCACCTGCTCATCGAGATCCGCCAGCACCACCCGGCCACCACTCACCAACGGGGTGTACAACGCCGTCACCGTCAGATCGAACGCCACCGACGAATGCAGCAACGCCGTACCCGACGCATCCGGATACACCTCCCGCGCCCGCTCCAGATACGCCCCCACCGAACGATGCTCGACCACCACACCCTTCGGCCGACCCGTCGAACCCGACGTGTAAATCACATACGCGGAGGTGTTGAGGGCGTTGATCGCCTGCACGCGCTCATCCGGATACTCGTCAGCCGCCGCGAGCGCCGCCGCATCGTCGATGACCAGCACCGGCCGTGCATCGCCCAGGATGTGCGCTATCCGCTCGGCCGGATACTCCGGATCCACCGGCACATACGCACCACCCGCCTTCAGCACACCCAGCAGCGCCACCACCAGCTCCACCGACCGGGGCAGCACCACCGCCACAAACGACTCCGGCCCCACCCCCTGCCCCACCAGCCACCGCGCCACCCGATTCGACCACGCGTCCAGCTCCCGGTACGACAGGCCGCGGTCCCCGGCGACAACAGCCACCGCGTCCGGCGTCCGCGCCGCCTGCTCCCCGAAGAGCACCGGCAACGACACACCCCGCACACCCCGCGACTCACCATTCCACCCGACCAGCAACCGCTCCCGCTCCACCGCGGACAGCAACTCCACATCACCGATGCGGCGGTCGGGGTCCTCAGTGAGCGCGGTCAGAACACGGACGAAACGCTCCGCGATGCCCTGCGCGGTGGCCCGGTCGAACAGCTCCGTGCTGAAGTCCAACGCCCCCTCCAGCACCACACCGCCATCCGCCTCACCCCCACACTCGGCGAGCCGGAACGACAGATCGAACTTCGCCGCACCCGCCGCCACCGGCTCACCGTCCACCGACAGCCCCGGCAACGAGGCAACAGCCGAGGCGCCACCCTGCTCCGTGTTGTTCAACGTCAACATCGTCTGGAACAAGGGATGCCGCGACAGCGACCGCTCCGGGTTGACCACCTCCACCAATCGCTCGAACGGCAGATCCTGATGGGCATACGCCTCGAGGTCCTTAGCGCGGACGCGGTCGAGCAGTTCGACGAATGTGGGATCGCCAGAGGTGTCCGTTCGGAGCACCAGGGTGTTCACGAAGAACCCGACAAGATCGTCCAACGCGTCATCCGTGCGCCCGGCGATCGCCGTGCCCAGCGGAATGTCCGTGCCCGCGCCCAGCCGCGTCAGCAGTGTCGACAGCGCGGTCTGCACCACCATGAACAGGCTGGCCCGGCGCTCCCGGGCGACCCGCGTCAGTTCTCCGTAAAGGCCGGACGGCACCTCGAAGGTGATCCGGTCACCCTCGTACGAGGAGGTCGCCGGCCGCGGCCGGTCGAAGGGCAGCGGCAGCTCCTCCGGGAGGTCCGCCAAGGCGGCCTTCCAGTAGGCCAGTTGGCGGTTGATCTCGCTGTCTGCGTGGTCCTCCGCGCCCAGCATCCGGCGCTGCCAGATGCTGTAGTCCGCGTACTGCACCGGCAGCGGCTCCCACCCGGGAGCGTCGCCGGTGGTGACGCGGGTCGCGTACGCCGCCGTCAGATCACGGGCCAGCGGGCCCATCGACCAGGCGTCACTCGCGATGTGGTGCGCCACGAGCAGCAGCACCTGCTCATCATCGCCGAGCCGGAACAGCCAGGCGCGCAACGGCACGTCGTCCGTGAGGTCGAAGGGAGTCCGTATCGCGTGGCTCAGTTCTTCGTGGACCGCTTCCCTGTCGGTCGCGGCCACCGTCAGTTCTACTTCCGCGGTGTCCAGAACCGTTTGATACGGGCCGTCGGCGCCCTCGGCGAACACCGTGCGCAGGCTCTCGTGCCGCGCCACCACATCACCCAGCGCCGACCGCAACGCACCCTCGTCCAGTGCGCCCCTCAGCCGCAACGCCACCGGAATGTTGTACGTCGCACTGGGACCCTCGAACTGGTACAGGAACCACAAACGCTGCTGCGCCAGCGACAACGGCAACCGCGCCGGACGCGGCACCACCGCCCGTACCGCAGACCGCACCACCGCCGACGCGTCCAGCACACCCGCAAGCTCGGCAACCGTCGGCGCCTCGAAGACACGGCGCACCGCCAGCTCGACGTCCAGGACGGTACGGATGCGGCTGACCAGCTTGGTGGCAAGCAGGGAGTGACCGCCGAGGTGGAAGAAGTCGTCATCGATGGTGACGGACTCCACGCCCAGGACCTCGGCGAACAGACCGCACAGGATCTCCTCGCGCGGCGAACGCGGGGCCCGGCCTCCCGTGCCCTCCGGGCCGTAGTCGGGCGCGGGCAGGGCACGGCGGTTCAGCTTGCCGTTCGCCGTCAGCGGGAAGGCGTCCAGCGTGACGAACGCGGACGGCACCATATAGCCGGGCAACTGGGTCGCGATGTGTTCGCGCACATCAGCGCTTATCAGGCCGGTGTCCGCCGTCGCCGGGACGACATAGGCGACAAGGCCCCTGTCACCGGGCCGGTCCTCACGCACCAGGACAGCGGCCTGCCCGACCTGGTCGTGCCCGGCCAGCACCGCCTCGATCTCGCCCAGCTCGATCCGGAAACCACGCAGCTTGACCTGGTCATCGACCCGCGACAGATACTCCAGCTCACCATCGGCGGTCCACCGCACCACATCACCGGTGCGATACATCCGCCCACCCGCCGAACCACCGAAGGGATCGGCGACGAAGCGTTCCGAGGTCAGGGCGGAACGCCCGTGATAGCCCCGCACCACACCGGCACCGGCGATATACAGCTCGCCCGGCACGCCGACCGGCACCGGCCGCAGCCCGCCGTCCAGCACATACACCTGAGTGTTGGCGATCGGCCGCCCGATGCGCGGGCTGCTCGCCCGCTCGGGGGTGACCGGCCAGGCCGTCGACCAGATGGTGGTCTCCGTCGGGCCGTACATGTTCGTCACCGACCCGGCCCGCTCGGCCAGCGCCACCGCCAGATCGGCGGGCAGCGCCTCACCACCCACCAGCACCCGCACACCGCTCAGCACGGCCGGGTCCTCGGCCAGGACCGCCCGCCACAGACTCGGTGTCGCCTGCATCACCGACACCCGCTCAGCCGACACCAGCCCACACAAGGCCACCGGATCGCGCACCACATCCCGTTCGGCCACCACCACCGCGGCGCCGGACAGCAGGGGCACGAACAGCTCCAGCCCCGCGATGTCGAACCCGACCGTGGTCACCGCCAGCAGACGGTCCTCGCCCGTGAGCTGGAGCCGCCCGGCCATCGCCACCGCGAAGTTCGCCAGCGGCCCCTGCGGCACCACCACACCCTTGGGCCGCCCCGTCGACCCCGACGTGTAGATCACATACGCGGAGGTGTCGGGGGCCGTGGCCGCCCGCTCCGCCACCCCTACCCGGGCAAGCTCTTCCACGACCTGAGGCGCGTCCAGCAGCACACGCGGAACATCCACATCCGGCAGCACACCCACCAGCTCACCCGTGGTCAGGACAAGGGCCGGTGCGGCGTCCTGAAGCATGTACGCCAGCCGGTCGGCCGGATACTCGGTGTCCAGCGGGAGATACGCCGCCCCCGCCTTCCACACCGCGAGCAACGCCACCACCAGATCCACCGACCTCGGCAACGCCACCGCCACAAAACGCTCGGGCCCCACCCCACGGTCGACCAGCAACCGCGCCAAACGCCCCGCACGGACATCCAGCTCGCCATACGACAGCGACACACCACCCGCCACCACCGCCACCGCATCCGGCGTCCGCGCCACCCGCTCCCCGAACAGCTCCACCACCGAACGACCCGGCACCTCACCCGCCGTGTCATTCCAATCCCACAACACCGACCGCGCCTCGGCCTCATCCAGCACATCGATGCGGGACACAGGTGCGGTCGGCTCGGCCACGGCCTCGGTCAGGAGCCGGAGGAGTCGCTCGGTGAACGTCTGGGCCGTCGTGCGGTCGAACAGGTCGGTGCTGAACTCCAGGACACCGTTCAGCGCACACACCTGCCCGCCCTCGTCATGGCTCTCGGTGAAGCCGAAGGCGAGATCGAACTTGGCCACTGCCGTCTCGACCTGCTGTCGGTGGGCGGTGAGCCCCGGAAGGCCGTCCAGCGAGTCCAATGCCCCTTGGTAGTCGGTGTTGTTGAGGGTCAGCAGCACCTGGAAGAGCGGGTGGCGGGCGAGCGAGCGCTCGGGGTTGAGCACCTCGACCAGCCGCTCGAAGGGCAGGTCCTGATGGGCGTAGGCGCTGAGGTTCGTCTCACGGACCCGGTGGAGGAGTGCGGTGAAGCCCGGGTTCCCCGAGGTGTCCGTGCGCAGCACCAGTGTGTTCAGGAAGACGCCGACGAGGTCGTCGAGCGAGGTGTCGGTGCGGCCGGCGATCGGCGTGCCGATGGCGATGTCCGTGCCCGCGCCCAGCCGCGTGAGGAGGGCGGCGAGGGCTGCCTGAAGCACCATGAAGGGGCTGGCCTGCGCCTGTCCGGCCAGCTCGCTGATCCGCGCGTACAGCTCCGGGGACACCTGGAAGGGGACGCGGTCTCCGCGGTAGGAGGCGACGGACGGCCGCGGCCGGTCGTACGGCAGCTCCAACTGGTCCGGGAGGCCCGCCAGCGCGGCAGTCCAGTAACCGAGCTGGCGCGAGATCTCGCTGTCCGGGTCGGTCTCGTCTCCCAGGACATCGCGCTGCCAGAGGCTGTAGTCCGCGTACTGGACCGGCAGCGGCTCACGCACGGGAGCCTCACCGGTGGTGACACGGGCCGCGTACGCCGCCGCCACGTCACGCGCCAGCGGGGCGCGCGACCACGCGTCGCTGACAATGTGGTGGGTCAGGGCGAGCAGCACATGCTCGTCCTCCGCGACCGCGAACAGAACTGCGCGGAAGGGAGTTTCGGCCGCGAGGTCGAAGGGACAGGCCGCCGCGACGGCCAGGTCCTCGTCCAGCCGCCGCTCGTCGGTCTCCACCACCGGAAGCTCCGTAGGCACCTCGTCGGCGGGCAGCACGATCTGCCGGGAGCCGTCGGCGTCCTCGGTGAAGACGGTGCGCAGGCTCTCATGGCGGGCCACCACATCGCCCAGGGCCAGCCGCAGGGCCTCCCGGTCCAGGTGACCGGTCAGCCGCAGGGCGACCGGAGAGTTGTAGGTGGCGCTGGGACCCTCGAACTGATTCAGGAACCACAGCCGCTGCTGGGCATACGACAGCGGGATCCGCTCCGGCCGCGGATCGGCCACGGTCACACCCCGGCGGACACCATCCGTCGCGAGAGCGGTGGAGATGCCCGCGACGGTGGGGGTCTCGAAGAGCTGCCGGATGGGCAGTTCCGCGTCCATGACGCTACGGATGCGGCTGACGAGCTTCGTCGCGAGGAGGGAATGACCGCCGAGGCGGAAGAAGTCATCGTCGATGGTGACCGAGTCCACGCCCAGCACCTCGGCGAACAGACCGCACAGAATCTCCTCGCGCGGCGAACGCGGGGCCCGGCCGGTGGCGGTCTCCGAACCGTAGTCGGGCGCGGGCAGGGCACGCCGGTCCAGCTTCCCGTTCGGCGTCAGCGGCAGCTCGGCGAGGGTGACGAACGCCGAGGGCACCATGTAGTCCGGCAGCAACCCGGCGGCGTGCTCCCGCAGGGCCGCATCGGAAACGTGGGAATCCGCCACCACATAGGCGACCAGCCGCTGGTCCCCGGCCCGATCCTCCCGCACGACCACCGCGGCCTGGGCCACCTCGGGATGACCACGCAGCACGGCCTGGATCTCGCCCAGCTCAATGCGGAAGCCCCGCACCTTGACCTGATCATCCACCCGGCCCACGTACACCAGTTGGCCATCGGCGTTCCAACGCGCCACATCACCCGTGCGATACATCCGCGCGCCCACAGGGCCGTATGGATCGGCGGTGAAGCGCTCGGCGGTCAGATCCGCACGCCCCAAGTAGCCACGTGCCAGCACCGCTCCCGCGATGTACAGTTCACCCGCCACTCCCGGCGGCACCGGACGCAACGACGCGTCCAGCACATAGGCGCGGGTGTTCCAGAACGGCCGCCCGATCGGCACCGCACCACCGGCGACCGCCTGCCCCGGTTCGATACGGAAGTCGGTGCAGTTGACCGTCGCCTCGGTGGGACCGTACGCGTTGACCACCGTCACATCCGGATGGGCGGCCCGCCACGACGCCAGCGCCTCACCCACCAGCGCCTCACCACCGATGATCAACGTCCCCGACGGCGACACACCCTCCGGCAACGCTTCCAGCAGCCCCAGATGGGAGGGGGTGACCTTCATAAACGACGGCTGAGCAACACCGGCCACCTGCTCATCGAGATCCGCCAGCACCACCCGGCCACCACTCACCAACGGGGTGTACAACGCCGTCACCGTCAGATCGAACGCCACCGACGAATGCAGCAACGCCGTACCCGACGCATCCGCATACACCTCCCGCGCCCGCTCCAGATACGCCCCCACCGAACGATGCTCGACCACCACACCCTTCGGCCGACCCGTCGAACCCGATGTGTAAATCACGTAGGCCGGAAGCGACAGCTCCCGCACCGCTGCCACCGGGTCATCCCGGTACGCCTCGGCCGCCAGGAGATCCGTGACCTTATCGATCACCAGCACCGGCCGCGCATCGCCCAGGATATGAGCCTTGCGCTCGGCCGGATACTCCGGATCCACCGGCACATAGGCACCACCAGCCTTCACCACACCCAGCAGCGCCACCACCAATTCCACCGACCGCGGCAACACCACACCCACAAACCGCTCGGCCCCGACGCCCTGCCCCATCAGCCACCGGGCCACTCGGTTCGACCACGCGTCCAACTCCGCGTACGACACCTCACGCCCGTCGCACACCACCGCCACCGCATCCGGTGTCCGCGCCACCTGCTCCGCGAACAGCACGGGCAACGAGGCACCCCGTACACCCCGCGGCTCACCATTCCACTCGACCAGCAACCGCTCCCGCTCCGCAGCATCCAGCAACTCCACCTCGCCGATGCGACGCTCGGGGTCCTCGGCGAGCACGCTCAGAACGCGGACGAAGCGCTCCGCGATGCGCTGAGCCGTGGCCGGGTCGAACATGTCGGTGCTGAAGTCCAGAGCCCCCTCCAGCACCACACCCCCGTCCGCGCCATCGACCCGCCGCTCGCCCAGCCGGAAGGACAGGTCGACCTTCGCCCCGCCCACGGCCACCGGCTCACTCGCCACGGTCAGACCCGGCAGCGAGGCCACCGCGGTTTCCGCGCCCTGCTCGGTGTTGTTCAGCGTGAGCATCGTCTGGAAGAGCGGATGCCGGGAGAGCGAACGCTCCGGGTTGACCACCTCGACCAGCCGCTCGAAGGGCAGGTCCTGGTACGCGTACGCCTCCAGATCCCGCGCCCGCACCCGTTCGATCAGCTCCGTGAACGTCGGGTCACCGGAGGTGTCCGTGCGCAGCACCAGCGTGTTCACGAAGAAGCCGACCAGGTCGTCCAGCGCGTCATCGGTACGGCCGGCCACGGGGGTGCCGAGGGGGATGTCCGTCCCCGCGCCCAGGCGCGTGAGCAGCGTGGACAGCGCCGCCTGCACCACCATGAACAGGCTGGCCCGGCGCTCATGGGCGATCCGCGTCAGCTTCTCGCGCAGCTCCGGAGCGAGGTCGAGGGTGACGGTGTCGCCCTGGTGGGTGGCGGCTGCCGGACGGGGGCGGTCGAACGGCAGCGGCAGCTCTTCCGGAAGGTCGGCCAACGCGGCCTTCCAGTAGGCCAGTTGGCGGGTGATCTCACTGTCGGGGTCGTCCTCGGCGCCGAGTACCTCGCGCTGCCAGATGCTGTAGTCCGCGTACTGGACCGGCAGCGGCTCCCAGCCGGGAGCCCCGCCGGAGCCGACCCGCGCCGCGTAGGCACCGGTCAGATCGCGGGCCAGCGGGCCCATCGACCACGCGTCGCTCGCGATGTGATGCGCGACGACCAGCAGTACACGCGCGTCGTCGCCCAGCTCGAACAGCCGGACCCGCAGCGGTCCTTCCGTCCGGAGGTCGAAGGCGTGGCGGGCCGCGCCGAGGAGTTCGGCGGGCAGCCGGGTCTCGTCGGTCCGTACCACGGCGAGCTGGACCGCTTCGGCGTCCCGGACCACCTGGTACGGGCCGTCGGCGTCCTCGGCGAACACCGTGCGCAGGCTCTCGTGCCGCGCCACCACATCGCCCAGGGCCAGCCGCAACGCGCGCTCGTCCAGCTCACCGCTCAGCCGCAGCGCCACCGGAATGTTGTAGGTGGCACTCGGCCCCTCGAACTGATGCAGGAACCACAGCCGCTGCTGGGCCAGCGACAGCGGCAGCCGTGCCGGGCGCGGTTCGACCGCCCGTAGCGGCGAGCGCACCGCGGCGGACACGTCCAGCACGGCCGCGAGGTCGGCGACGGTGGGGGCCTCGAAGACCCGGCGCACCGCCAATTCGACGTCCAGGACCGAGCGGATCCGGCTGACCAGCTTCGTGGCCAGCAGCGAATGGCCACCGAGGCCGAAGAAGTCGTCGTCGATGGTGACCGACTCCAGGCCCAGCACCTCGGCGAAGAGACCGCACAGGATCTCCTCGCGCGGCGAGCGCGGGGCCCGGCCGCCCGTGGAGCCCGGTCCGTAGTCGGGCGCGGGCAGGGCGCGCCGGTCCAGCTTGCCGTTCGGCGTCAGCGGGAAGGCGTCCAGCGTCATGAACGCGGAGGGCACCATGTAGTCGGGGAGCCGCGCGGCCATATGCCGGCGCAGCTCGGCGCCGTTCGGCACGCCGCCATCCGCCGCCGGGACGAGATAGGCGACCAGCCGCTTGTCGCCGGGCCGGTCCTCGCGCACGAGGACGGCGGCCTGGGCCACGCCGTCCTGCCCGGCCAGTACCGCCTCGATCTCGCCCAGCTCGATCCGGAAGCCACGCAGCTTGACCTGGTCGTCGACCCGGGAGAGATACTCCAGCTCACCTTCGGCCGTCCAGCGCACCAGGTCACCGGTGCGATACATCCGCCCACCGCCGGTGCGGTCGAACGGATCGGCCACGAACCGCTCGGACGTCAGCCCCGACCGCCCGTGATAGCCACGGACCACACCCTCGCCCGCGATGTACAGCTCACCCGGCACCCCGACCGGCACCGGCCGCAACCCGCCGTCCAGCACATACACCTGAGTGTTGGCGATCGGCCGCCCGATACGCGGCGCACCCGCCCCCTCCGATGTGACCGGCCACGCCGTCGACCAGATGGTGGTCTCCGTCGGGCCGTACATGTTCGTCACCGACTCGGCCCGTTCGGCCAGCGCCACCGCCAGATCGGCGGGCAGTGCCTCGCCACCCACCAGTACCCGCACACCGCTCAGCACGGCCGGGTCCTCGGCCAGGACCGCCCGCCACAGACTCGGTGTCGCCTGCATCACCGACACCCGCTCAGCCGACACCAGCCCACACAAGGCCACCGGATCGCGCACCACATCGCGCTCGGCCACCACCACCGCGGCGCCGGACAGCAGGGGCACGAACAGCTCCAGCCCCGCGATGTCGAAGCCCACCGTGGTCACCGCCAGCAGACGGTCCTCGCCCGTGAGCTGGAGCCGCCCGGCCATCGCCACCGCGAAGTTGGCCAGCGGCCCCTGCGGCACCACCACACCCTTGGGCCGCCCCGTCGACCCCGACGTGTAGATCACATACGCCGCATGCGACACCGCCGGAGAAGCGATCCGCCTCTCCCCCGCCGTCCGGGAAAGCTCCTCGGCGATCTCGGGCGCGTCCAGCAGCACACGCGGAACATCCACATCCGGCAGCACACCCACCAGCTCACCCGTGGTCAGGACAAGGGCCGGTGCGGCGTCCTGAAGCATGTACGCCAGCCGGTCGGCCGGATACTCGGTGTCCAGCGGGAGATACGCCGCCCCCGCCTTCCACACCGCGAGCAACGCCACCACCAGATCCACCGACCTCGGCAACGCCACCGCCACAAAACGCTCGGGCCCCACCCCACGGTCGACCAGCAACCGCGCCAAACGCCCCGCACGGACATCCAGCTCGCCATACGACAGCGACACACCACCCGCCACCACCGCCACCGCATCCGGCGTCCGCGCCACCCGCTCCCCGAACAGCTCCACCACCGAACGACCCGGCACCTCACCCGCCGTGTCATTCCAATCCCACAACACCGACCGCGCCTCGGCCTCATCCAGCACATCGATGCGGCCGAGCGGCAGCTCGGGATCGGCGACCAGGGCGTGCAGGATCCGCACAAAGCGGTCCAGGACGCGCTGGGCGGCGGCTTCCTCGAAGACATCGGGCCGGTAGTTGAGCCTGAACAGCATGGTGTCGCGTGCGGAGCCGACCAGCATCAGCGGGTAGTGGGTGGCTTCGCGGTCCTTGCCGGGGACGAGGCGGACGGCAGCGGCGATGCCCTCTTCGGCGGTGGTGGCGCGGTCGACGGGATAGTTCTGGAACACCATTGAGGTGTCGAAGAGCTCGCCGTGGCCCACCGTGCGCTGGATCTCGGCGAGTTCGAGGTGCTGATGCGGGGTGAGGCGGGTCTGCTCGGCCTGGACGCGGGTGAGGAGTTCGGCGAACGGTTCGGCGGCTCGCAGCCGGATCCGGGTGGGCAGGGTGTTGATGAACAGGCCCACCATCCGTTCGACGCCGTCGATCTGCGGCGGGCGCCCGGAGACGGTGGTGCCGAAGACGATGTCGTCGCGGCCGGTGTGCCGGCCGAGGGTGATCGCCCAGGCGGTCTGTACGACGGTGTTGAGGGTGATGCCTCGGCTGCGGGCGATCTCGGTGAGGGCGGCGGTGTCGGACCGGGAGAAGGAGGCGAGGACCTCGGCGGACGCGACCGTGGTGCGGGCGATTCCGGGGGCCACCGGGCTGGGTTCGGCGAGGTCGGCGAACGCCTCGCGCCAGGCGGTGCGGGCCGCCTCGCGGTCCTGCGCCGCCAGCCAGCCGAGGTAGTCGCGGTAGGGGCGTACCCGGGGCATGGCGCTGTCGTCGCCGTGGGCGTCGTAGAGCGCGCACAGTTCGGCCATCAGGACCGGCAGCGACCAGCCGTCCAGCACCAGGTGGTGGTTGGTCAGCACCAGGCGGTGGAGCGAGGGGCCGAGCCGGAGGAGTGTGAAGCGCAGCAGCGGGGGCCGGGTCACGTCGATCCGGGTGCTCCGGTCGGCGGCCATGGCCTCGGCCGCGGCAGCGGTCCGCCCGTCCTCGGGCAGCGCGGTCAGGTCGGTCTCGGTCCAGGGCAGCGGCACGGTACGCATCACCACTTGCGCCCAGTCGCCGTTCTTGCGCTGGCGGAAGGCGGCGCGCAGGGTGGCGTGGCGGGCCAGGAGGGCTTCGGCGGCGGCGCGCAGGGTGGCCGTGTCCAGCGGGCCCTCGATGTCGAAGGCGGCCTGGACGACGTAGGGGTCGAGTTCGCCCTGGTCGTAGACGCTGTGGAAGAGCAGGCCCTCGTGGAGCGGGGCCAGCGGCAGGATGTCCTCGATCTTCCGCGGGGTGCGACTCACTTGCGGGCCTCTTCTTCGTCTTCAGGAGCGTGTACGTCGTCGTATGCGGCCGGCTCTTCGTCGTCCGGCAGGTCGTCGAAAAGGTCGCCGAGTTCGTCCTCGAACGCCTCGATCTCGTCCTGGGTGATCGAGGACAGGGAGACGTCGGAGGGGGTGAGCCCACCGGCCTCGGGGTTCTCGGCGTGGGCCACGAGAGCTTGGAGTGCCCGGAACCACAGGTCGGCCAGTTCGCGGACCTCGTCCTCGTCCAGGATCCCCGCGGCCCAGCTCCAGTAGGCGACGAGCTGCGATCCCTGGGGGCCGTCGTGTGTACGGGCGTTGAGCTCCAGGGCGTGGGCGAGCGGCAGGTGCGGCGGGTCGCCGGCGACGCCGTCGATGCCGATGAGCGGGGTCCAGTCGGCGTTCTGTCCGGCGGCGGCGGTGGAGAAGCGCCCCAGGTAGTTGAAGGCGACCTGCGGGTCCCGCAGCCCGTCGAACCCCTCGGCCGTGGCGAGGTTGAGGTGACGGACGAGGCCGTAGCCCATGCCCTTGTCCGGCACCGCCCTCAGTTGTTCCTTGACGCGTTTGAGGATGTCTCCGGCGCTGCGCCCGCCCGCGAACGCCTCGGCTAGGTCGGCGGCGCCCGTCTCCAGGCGCACGGGGTAGAGGTTGGTGAACCAGCCGACCGTGCGGGACAGGTCGGCGCCGCGCACGAGGTGTTCCTCGCGGCCGTGGCCCTCCAGGTCGAGGAGGAGGCCGGTGTCCCCGCGCCACTGTTCCCACGCCAGGGTGAACGCGGTCAGCAGAACGTCATTGACCTCGGCGTTGAACGCGGCGGGCACTCGGGTCAGCACGGCTTCGGTGACATTCACCGGGAGGGTGACGCTGACCCGGCCGGCGGCCGCGGTCGTGTCCCGGGCGGGATCCAGCGCCCGGCGCCCGAGCCCGCGGTCCTCCTTGCGGAGCGTTTCCTGCCACCAGGCGGCGTCGGCGACCCAGGTCGGTGCGGCCGCTTCCTCGGTCAGCCGCTGGGCCCAGCGGCGCAGCGAGGTGCCCACGGGCTGGAGTTCGGGGGTGCGGCCGGCGGCGATGGCCTCGTGGGCCTCCGCGAGGTCGGGCACCAGGATGCGCCAGGACACTCCGTCGACGACCAGGTGGTGGACGAGGAGGAGCAGCAGGCCCGGGGTGTCCGCGCCACGGTCGAACCACACGGCCTGTACGACCGTGCCCCGGTCCAGGTCGAGCCGGTCCCTGGCGCTCTCGCCCTCCGCCCGTACCAGCGCGCCGAGTGCGGTTTCGTCCAGGTGCCGGCCGTCCTGTCCGTCGACCGTCACCCGGCGCACCAGCGGCGCGGCGTCGACCGTGCCGGGTTCCCGTATCTCCATTCGGCGTTCGGGTCCGGCGGTGAGCCGGGCCCGCAGGGCGTCGTGGTGGTCGAGGAGCGCCTGGAGGGACTGGGTGAGGGTGTCCAGGCGCAGTGCCGCGGGGGTCTGGAGGACGACGGACATGTTGAACCCGTCCAGGTCCTCGCCGCGCCGCAGCAGCCAGTGCGCGATCGGGGTGAGGGGCACCTCGCCGATGCCGGCGCCCGGCTCCTCGGCGGCGACTCCCTCCACCTCCGTGACGACCTCGGCGAGCGCGGCCACGGTGCGGTGCTCGAAGATGTCGCGGACCGACAGTTCGAGTCCGGCGCGCCGGGCCCGGCCGACCATCTGGATGGACATGATGCTGTCGCCGCCGAGGTCGAAGAAGCCCTCGTCGATGCCGACCCCGTCCAGCCCCAGCACCTCGGCGAACAGCCCGCACAGCGTCTTCTCCCGCTCGGTGCGCGGGCCCCGGCCCGTGCCGTCGCGGTCGGTGGCGGGGGCGGGGAGCGCGCGCCGGTCGAGCTTTCCGTTGGCGGTGAGGGGCAGTTCGGACAGGACCGTCACGGCCGAGGGGACCATGTAGTGCGGCAGGTGCTGTTCGAGGTGGGTGCGCAGGGTGGGCACGAGGTCGGCTTCGTCGTGGACACCTTCCGGTACGACGTAGGCGACCAGCCGGGTCGTTCCGGGGGTGTCCTCGCGGGTGACGACGACCGCCGTGTCCACGCTCGGATGGTCGCCGAGCACGGCCTCGACCTCGCCGGGTTCGACGCGGAAACCGCCGATCTTCACCTGGTCGTCGACGCGGCCCAGGAACTCCAGTTGCCCCAGGCGGTTCCAGCACACGATGTCACCGGTCCGGTACATCCGGGAGCCGGGGGCGCCGAACGGTGTGGCGACGAAGCGTTCGGCGGTGCGGCCGGGCCGGTGCAGATAGCCGCGGGCGATCTGGGCGCCGCCGATGTAGAGCTCCCCGCGCACACCGGGCGGCACCGGCCGCAAGTTCGCGTCGAGCACATGGACCTGGGCGTTCCACAGCGGCTGGCCGATGGACGCGGCCGAGGGCCACTCGTCGGTGTCCTCGGGGAGCGTGGTGGAGGTGGCCGCGTGGGTCTCGGCCGGGCCGTAGATGTTGTGCGCCATATGGCGCCAGTCGCCGGCACAGAACCGGCGGAGCTCGCCGCTGAGCCGGAACTGCTCGCCGCCTTGGAAGATGTCGGTGAGCGAGTCCAGTGGTTCGCCGCGGTCCTCGGCGGCGGCGAGCACCGCGTCGATCATCAAGGTGGGCGCGAACAGCTCATTGACACCGTGGCGGGCGATCCAGCCGACCAGTTCGTAGGCGTCGCGCCGGACGTGTTCCTCGGGCAGGACGAGTGTTTTGCCCGCCACCAGCGCCTGGAGGATCTCCTGTACCGCGAAGTCGAAGGCGACGGCGAGGAACTGGGCGGTGCGGGTGCCGACGCCGCCGCTGTAGGTGTCGGTGTGCCAGGCGAGCAGGTTCATCAGCGACGCCATCGGCATCACCACACCCTTGGGGGTCCCGGTGGAGCCCGAGGTGTAGACGACGTACGCCGGATGGCGCGGGTCGAGCGGGCGGACGCGGTCGTCGTCCGTGAGGTCGGTGGCCGGGGCGTCGGCGAGCGCCCGTACGGTCGCCGGGTCGTCCAGGACGAGGCAGCGGGCCGGTCCGGTGCCCAGGAGGGGGCGGGTGGCCGCGTCGGTGATCAGGGCGCGGGGCGCGCAGTCCTCGACAATGGCGCGCAGCCGCTGCTCGGGGGCCGAGGTGTCGAGGGTGAGGTAGGCGGCGCCCGTCTTGAGGACGGCGACCAGGGAGACGATCATCTCCGCCGACCGGGGCAGGGCGATGGTCACGATGTCCTCGCCCCCGATTCCCTCGGCGGCCATGAGCCGAGCCAGCCGGTTGGCCCGGGCGTTGAGCTCCGCGTAGGACAGGGTGGCGTCCTCGGAGATCAGCGCGGTGGCACGGGGCACCTCGGCGGTCTGCCGCTCGAACAGTGCGGGCACGGTGTGCGGAGGCACCTCGCGCGGGGTTCCCATCCAGTCATCCAGGATGTGCCGGGTTTCGGCGCGGGTCAGAATGTCGAGCCGCCCGATGGGGGCCTCCGGGTCGGCCACGACGCCTTCGAGCACCCGCAGCAGTCGGGCGGCGAAGCCGTCGGCGGTCTCCCGGTCGAAGAGGTCGGCGTTGTACTCGACTGCCGCGTGCATACCGGTCGGCTCGCCCGTGGGCCCGTAGGTCTGGTCGAAGAAGAACGCGAGGTCGAACTTGGCGCGGCCGGTCTCCGGGGCCCGTACGTCCATGGTCAGGCCCGGCAGCCTCAGCACTTCGAGGGCGTCCTGGTTGTTGTCGAAGCCGAGCAGCACCTGGAACAGGGGGTGCCGGGCGAGCGAGCGGACGGGGCTCAGCACCTCGACGAGCCGCTCGAACGGCAGGTCCTGATGCGCGTAGGCGCCCAGGTTGGTCTCGCGGACCCGGCCGACGAGTTGGCTGAAGGCGGGGTCGCCGGAGGTGTCGGTGCGCAGCACCAGCGTGTTGACGAAGAATCCGACCAGGTCCTCCACGGCGGCGTCGGTACGCCCCGCGATGGGGCTGCCGATCGGTACGTCGGTACCGGCCCCGAGCCGGGTCAGCAGCGTCGCCAGGGCCGCCTGCACCACCATGAACAGGCTCGACCGGGTGTCGCGCGCCAGGTCCGCGAGACCCGCGTGCAGCTCCGCGGGGACCTCGAAGGCGACCCGCCCGCCCTGGTGGGACTGGCGCGGCGGCCGGGGCCGGTCGGTGGGCAGCTCCAGTTCCGCCGGGAGATCCGCGAGCGCCCGCTTCCAGTGGGCGAGTTGGCGGGAGATCTCGCTGTCGGGGTCGTCCTCGGCACCGAGCACCTGTCGCTGCCACAGGGTGTAGTCGGCGTACTGCACCGGCAGCGGCTCCCACCGCGGGGCCTGGCCCGACTCGACGCGCGCCGTGTACGCGGAGGACAGATCGCGGGCCAGCGGGCCGAGCGACCAGCCGTCGCCCGCGATGTGGTGGAGCGCCAGGACGAGGACGCACTCGCCGGTGTGCGTGGTGAACAGCCAGCCGCGGACGGGCAGTTCACGGGTGAGGTCGAACGGGTGGGAGGCCGCGGCCCGCACCTTGTCGTCCAGTTCCTCGGGGGTGACCGTCTCCTCGATCAGCTCCGGTCGGGCCTGCGCGGCGGGCAGGATGACCTGCCGCGCGCCGGTCCCCTCCTCGGTCTCCTGCGCGAACAGCGTGCGCAGGCTCTCATGGCGGGCGACGACATCACCGAGGGCCAGGCGCAGCGCGGTGCGGTCCAGGGTGCCGACGAGCCGCAGGGTGACCGGGATGTTGTAGGTGGCGCTGGGGCCCTCCAGGTTGTGCAGGAACCACAGTCGCTGCTGCGCGTACGACAGCGGAAGGCGGGGCGGGCGCTGGGCGGGGGTCACGGGAGGCCGGGCGCCGGACGCCTCGTCGATCACCGCGGACAGTCCCGCGACGGTCGGGTTCTCGAAGAGCCGGCGGATGGAGATCTCCACGCCGAGCACCGAGCGTACGCGGCTGAGCAGCCGTACGGCGGACAGGGAATGGCCGCCGCCGGCGAAGAAGTCGTCGTCGATGCCCACGGCGGGGACGCCCAGCAGCTCGGCGAAGAGGGTGCACAGGATCTGTTCCCGCGGGCTGCGCGGCGCCCGGGACGGCTCGGTCCGCCGGTCGGGTACGGCGGCCTCGTCCGGCCGCTCGGCGGGGGTCTCGACCAGCCGCAGCTCCCCGTCGGGGGACCAGCGGGCCACCCGGCCGGTGCGGTGCATCGCGCTGCCCTGGTCGAAGGGGCACGGGAGCGGCCGGTCGGCGTCGGCGGTACCGGGGCCGGCGGCGTCCGCGCCGCCCGGGGCCGGGCTCGGGTACGCCACGTAGAGCTGTCCGGGGACGCCGGGGGCCACCGGGCGGAGGGTCTCGTCCAGTACATAGGCCCGGGTGCCGCTCACCGCCTCGGGCAGTTCCACCCGTGACAGCACGGCGGCCACACCCGGGCGCCGGATGTCGTTCCACTCCTCGAGGACGGCCGTCCGCTCGGCGGCGTCGAGTATCTCCGCCGCGAAGACCGGCCGGTCCGGTTCCCCGACCATGGCGGCCAGCAGCCGCAGGTAGCGATCCCGGAGGGTGCGGGCCGTGTCCGGCTCGAAGAGTTCGGCGCTGAACTCCAGGTCGGCGGCGATTCCCGCGGGCCTCCCCGCGTCGTCGAACCGCTCGGTCAGCTCGAAGTTGAGGTCGAACTTGGTGTCCTCGATCGGCAGCCGCTCCAGCTCCACGGCGAGCCCCGGCAGCCGGGCGACCTCGGCGACCGTGGCCCGGGGGTCGGTGTGGTGGAGCGAGAGCGACACCTGGAAGAGCGGGTGCCGGGAGAGCGAGCGCTCCGGGTTGAGCACCTCCACCAGCCGCTCGAACGGCAGGTCCTGATGGGCGTACGCCGCCAGGCTCCGCTCCCGGACCCGCCCGATCAGCTCGCCGAACGTCGGATCGCCCGAGGTGTCCGTGCGCAGCACCAGCGTATTGGCGAAGAACCCGACCAGTTCCTCGACCGCGGTGTCGGTACGGCCGGCGATCGGTGTGCCGATGGGGATGTCGGTGCCCGCGCCGAGCCGGGTCAGCAGCGCCGCGAGCCCCGCCTGCAACACCATGAACAGGCTGGAACGGGTCTCGCGGGCCAGCCCGTACAGCGCCTGATGGAGTTCGGCCGGGATGCGGAAGGAGTCCTGGCCACCGCGCTGCGTCAGCTCGTCGGTACGCGCCCGGTCGGCGGGCAGCGCCAGCTCGTCCGGAATACCGGCCAGGGCGGTGGTCCAGTAGGCGAGCTGGCGGGAGAGTTCGCTGCCGGGATCGTCCTCCCGGCCCAGGACCGCCCGCTGCCAGAGGCTGTAGTCGGCGTACTGCACCGGCAGCGGCTCCCACCGCGGGGCCTCGCCCGACTCGACGCGCGCCGTGTACGCCGTCGCCACATCACGCGCCAGTGGCCGCATCGACCAGCCGTCGCCCGCGATGTGGTGCAGCAGGAGCAGCAGTACATGCTCGTCCGGCCCCAGTTCGAACAGCGTGACCCGCAGCGGTGGTTCATGGGCCAGATCGAAGACGTACCGGGCCTCGGCCAGCAGCTCGGCCGCGAGCCGGGCCTCGTCCACCGTCCGCACGCCGGGATCGACCGGGGCGTGACCCGGTTCCAGGACGATCTGGGTGAAGCCTTCCTCGTCCTCGGCGAAGACGGTGCGCAGGCTCTCGTGGCGGGCGACCACATCCTCCAGGGCCAGGCGCAGCGCCTCCCGGTCCAGAGGGCCGGTCAGCCGGAGCGCGCCGGGCGCGTTGTAGGCGGTGCTTCCATCGCCCAGCAGGTCCAGGAAGCGGAGGCGGGCCTGGGCGTACGAGACGGGGACGCGGGACGGGCGCGCGGTCGCGACCAGGGCGGGGCGGGCGGCGGAGGTGCCGAGGGCCGTCCGGTCCAGGGTGGCGGAGATGCCCGCGACGGTGGGGGTCTCGAAGAGCTGCCGGATGGGCAGTTCGGCGTCCATGACGCTACGGATGCGGCTGACGAGCTTCGTCGCGAGGAGGGAGTGACCGCCGAGGCGGAAGAAGTCGTCGTCGATGGTGACCGAGTCCACGCCCAGCACCTCGGCGAACAGACCGCACAGGATCTCCTCGCGCGGCGAACGCGGGGCCCGGCCGGTGGCGGTCTCCGAACCGTAGTCGGGCGCGGGCAGGGCACGCCGGTCCAGCTTCCCGTTCGGCGTCAGCGGCAGCTCGGCGAGGGTGACGAACGCCGAGGGCACCATGTAGTCCGGCAGCAACCCGGCGGCGTGCTCCCGCAGGGCCGCATCGGAAACGTGGGAATCCGCCACCACATAGGCGACCAGCCGCTGATCCCCGGCCCGATCCTCCCGCACGACCACCGCGGCCTGGGCCACCTCACCATGAGAAGCGAGAACGGCCTGGATCTCGCCCAGCTCGATACGGAACCCACGCACCTTGACCTGATCATCGACCCGACCCACATACACCAACTGACCATCGGCGTTCCACCGCGCCACATCACCCGTGCGATACATCCGCGCACCCGCCGGACCAAACGGATCAGCGGTGAACCGCTCCGCCGTCAGATCCGCACGACGCCAGTAGCCACGTGCCAGAACCACACCACCGACGTACAGCTCACCCGCCACCCCCGGCGGCACCGGACGCAACGACGCGTCCAGCACATAGGCCCGTGTGTTCCAGAACGGCCGCCCGATCGGCACCGCACCGCTCACCAGTTCCTGACCAGGCTCGATGCGGAAGTCGGTGCAGTTGACCGTCGCCTCGGTGGGACCGTACGCATTGACCACCGTCACATCCGGATGCGCGGCCCGCCACGACGCCAGCGCCTCACCCACCAGCGCCTCACCACCGGTGATCAACGTCCCCGACGGCGACACACCCTCCGGCAACGCTTCCAACAGCCCCAGATGGGAGGGGGTGACCTTCATAAACGACGGCTGAGCGACACCGGCCACCTGCTCATCGAGATCCGCCAGCACCACCCGGCCACCACTCACCAACGGGGTGTACAACGCCGTCACCGTCAGATCGAACGCCACCGACGAATGCAGCAACGCCGTACCCGACGCATCCGGATACACCTCCCGCGCCCGCTCCAGATACGCCCCCACCGAACGATGCTCGACCACCACACCCTTCGGCCGACCCGTCGAACCCGACGTGTAAATCACATACGCGGAGGTGTTGAGGGCGTTGATCGCCTGCACGCGCTCATCCGGATACTCGTCAGCCGCCGCGAGCGCCGCCGCATCGTCGATGACCAGCACCGGCCGTGCATCGCCCAGGATGTGCGCTATCCGCTCGGCCGGATACTCCGGATCCACCGGCACATACGCACCACCCGCCTTCAGCACACCCAGCAGCGCCACCACCAGCTCCACCGACCGGGGCAGCACCACCGCCACAAACGACTCCGGCCCCACCCCCTGCCCCACCAGCCACCGCGCCACCCGATTCGACCACGCGTCCAGTTCGGAGTAGGTCAACCGGACGTCATCACACACCACCGCCACCGCGTCCGGTGTTCGCGCCACCTGCTCCCCGAAGAGCACGGGCAACGACACATCCCGCACATCCCGCGACTCACCATTCCACCCGACCAGCAACCGCTCGCGCTCCACCGCGTCGAGCAACTCCACGTCGCCGATGCGACGCTCGGGGTCCTCCGCGGCCCACTCCAGCACCCGCACCAGCCGTTCCTGGTGGGCGGCGATTTCTCGTTCGTCGTAGAGGGACGGGTCGGCGTCGAACTCCACGCGGATGCCCGTGCCGGAGCCTGCCGCGCCATAGAAGTTGATCTTCAGGTCGTTGACGGGCCCGGTGGACAGGGGGTGGGGAGTGGCCGGGCTGTCGCCGAAGAGGAGTTCGTCGACGTAGGCCACCACGTTGAGCGTCGGGCCGAGGCGGGCCTGACGGCCGCCGGAGAGCCCGAGTTCCCTGACGAGTTCCTCGCCCCGGAACCGCTGGTGCCTGACGACATCGGCCAGCGAGCGGGACACCGACGCGACCAGCTCCGTGAACGTGGTCCCCGGCGTGGCGGCCACCCGGATGGGCAGGACGTTGACCATCGCGCTCGGCGTGGTCAGCGACACCCGGCCGGTGCGGCCTGCCAGAGGCAGCGAGAAGGTGAGGTCCGTGCGGCCGGTCAGGCGGTGATAGAGGACGGCTGTGGCCGCGATGGCGACGGCCGGCCACTGCGCGCGAAGCCGGCCGCCCAGCGCGGTGAGCCGATCGGCCAGGGCGGTCGGCAGGGTGAGGATGCGGCGCAGACTGCTGTGGGTGCTGCCCGCGGAACGTCCCGCGAGCGCCACCGGCTCGGGCAGCTCCTCGAACAGGTCGAGCCAGTAGGCCCGGTCCTGGGCATAGCGGCGCGAGCCCGGATAACCGGCCTCCTCGGCGATCACCCGGTCGAGGGTGGCGAAGCCGGTCGCGGGGGGCTCGGTACCGCTGATCAGGGCGGTGTAGAGGGCCGCGACCCGCGCGCCGTACACGGCCTGGCCGAACGCGTCGAGGACGGCGTGGTGGTAGCGGTGGAAGTAGAAGGACCGGTCGTCGGCCAGGAGCAGCAGGGTCTGATCGCTCAGGGGGCCGTGGCCGAGGTCGAAGGGCTTGAGCATCTCCGCGTTCATCCACGCGTGCGCCGTGGCCTCCGGGTCCGCCGCGTCGCGCAGGTCGCGCACGCACAGGGACGTCGGCTCGGCGGGCGCGACGAGCTGGAACAGCCGGGTCTCGTCGGTGGTGTCGGTGGTGTCGGTGTCCTCGGTGAGGTGCGACCGCAGTGCCTCGGTCTCGTCGACGGCTCGCCGTACCGCCTCGTGGAGGACGTCCGGGTCGATCGGACCGTTGATCTCCAGATAGGCGCCGCAGTTGTAGAGGGGGCTGTCCGGCTCCAGTTGCTGGGCGACCCACATGCCCAACTGGGCGGCGCTTACGGGTCGACGGAGCGTACGGGCGGCGTCGGACATGACGGAGCGGTCCTCTCGGTTCTGCGGAGTGGCGGACTGCGCGGGATGGGATGCGGTGGCGGATGCGGCGGGGTGTGCCCGTCAGGCGTACTGGGCCAGCTCTTTGACGAGGGCTTCGCTGAGCGCGTCGATGGTGGGGTTGTCCCACAGGAGCGTCGGGTCGAGGGAGACGTCGAAGTGGTCCTCGAGCTCTCCGGCGACGGACAGCACGTACAGCGAGTCGAGTCCGTAGTCGGAGAGCCGCACGCTGGTGTCGATGGTGTCGGCGGGCCGCTCCAGGTGGGAGGCGATGCAGTTGGTCAGCCACTCCCGCAGGCTCTCGACGGTGTGCTGCTCGGCGTGGGGGTCGGACATGGGTGTCTCCTCTGCGTCGGGGGTCGGGTGTCCGGGCGCGGCGGCTAGGGACGGTCGGGGAGGGGGCGTTCGGCCAGGTCGAAGGAGTGGCCGGTGTCATAGCGGCGGTCGAGCTCCGCGAACAGGTGGTCCAGGGCGGCCTGCGGCGGCCGCGGTGTCCCTCGCCCAGGTGTGATGAGTGCGGCACGTGTGATGAGTGCGTGGCCGGGCGCCGCGCCGAGCAGTTCGGGGTCGCACAGCGCGGTGACGGCCGGTGCGGTCGTGAGGTCCGCGACGGTCATGCCGCTGAGTGGTGCGGCGGCGACGGCGGGCTCCGGCAGCCGGTCCGGTCGGCCGTCCGCCGCTCGGCCGTCCGCCGCGAAGAGCGCGCTCTGCATCTCGTTCAGCAGCAGGTGGAAGGCGGGCTGTTCGCCCTCCCTGATGTAGAAGCGCGACCCCATGGCCAGCGAGAGGCGGTCCATCGCACCCTGGAGCACGCGCGGTACGAGGATCCGGACCACTCGGTCGTGGGCGTCCGGCCGGGCGGGGAAGGCATCGGTGTTCCGGACGGCGAGTGTGGTCAGCGTGTCGCACACCAGCAGGTCGGCGTAGGCTCCGGCGAGTACCGCGCGCAACTGGGGGATGTCGATGGCCGCCGCGCCGTACAGGCGCCGGGCCCGCAGATGGCGCAGCGTCATGCGCAGGCCGGAGTCCAGGGTGCCGACGGCGATCGCGCCGACCGTCACGGCGCCGCTCCCCCACTGGGCCCCACCGCCGGACCGGGTGAGCGTGGGCGATCTGCGGTACCCGGCGCGCAGGGCGTGCATCAGCGACTCCGGGTCCACATCGCCGCCGTCGACGCCGTCCACGCGGAAGGGCTCACCGGCCGGTGGCTGTCCGGCCTCCCGTGCGGCGAGGATCGCCCGGAAGCCGTTGGGGTTCGTGGTGTCGTAGGGGTCGCCGAGGCGCTTCTCCACGGTGGTGGCGAGAGCGACGGAGCCGGTGGTGGTGGTCACGAGGCGGCCCCCTCCTGGGAGCTGGTCGGCTCCACGTGGTCGAGGAGCGAGTGGAAGGGGGCGGACGGGCGGGCGAGGACCGCGTCGGCGAGGTCGTCGAAGACGGTGCGGTCGGCTTCGTCGACGGGCTCCTCCAGGTCGGTGAGCGCCTTGACGAGACAGGCGGTCAGCGCGGTCTCCGCGAGGGGGCCCTGAGCGCGGGCGGCGGCGCGCAGCCACAGGTGGAGCGCCGAGGCCGCCGCGAAGCACGACTCGAACCGCTCGGCGAACCCGAACGCGTGGCCGGGGACGGCGCGGGGCGAGAACCGGACCGCCGCCAGGTCCTGGTGGAGCCGGTCGGACACCTCCAGGAGCCGCCCGGCCAGAGTGGTGAGCGCCGTGGAGGCGTGGCCACGTGCGGCCAGCTCGCGCAGCTCGCCGACCGCCGACGGCAGGCCGGCCATGACGGAGCAGCCGCCGCTGGAGACCAGGCCGAAGTCGCCGGGCCGCATCGGGCGCAGCGGGGCCCGCGGATCCGTGGCCTCGGCGAGGCCCTCCGCGTCCCACCGGCCCTTGGCGTAGCCGCGGGCGATGCGGGGGAACTGCTCGATGAGGGCGCTGCGGTTGACCAGGCTGCTGCCGTCGAAGATGCCGATGATGCGGTGGTCGCGTTCCACCTTGGCGAATCCGGTGTGCGGGTCGTCGGGGCGGAGCAGTCCGTACGGGCCGAGGAGGTGCAGCAGGCGCGCGATGAGGGCGTCGACCTCGGCGGGCACATATGCCTTCGCGGCGGCGGAGATGACGCTCATCTCGCCGGCCAGCGCGTGCGGGGAGCGCGCCGCCACCACGCCGGTGGCGTCGGCGAGCAGCAGGCCCGCGGCGGCCTCGCCCAGCTCCCGCCGCACGTACGGATCCCGTGCGAGCCCTCCGCCGTCCTGGGCCACGAACTCGGCGGCCAGCGCGAGCGCATGGTCTCCCGCGCCCAGTGACATCGCGACGCAGCCGGTCCGGGAGAGGTGCAGCGCCTTGAGGATGATCTCGATGCCCGCACCGACCCGCCCGATGAGCGCGTCCTCGGGCAGTGGCGCGTCGTGGAAGGCGATGCCGCTGATGTCCGCGCCCCGGATGCCGTAGGTGGGCACCTTGGACAGGTGGGTGAAGCGTTCCGGGGCGAGGCGGGACTTGTCCACGAGGAAGAGGCTGAAGCCGCGCGGTCCGCCGTTGTCGTCGGTGCGGGCGAGGACGGTGACCAGGCCGGCCCGGGTGGCGGAGTTGATCAGCCACTTCTCGCCGGACAGCAGCCAGCCGCCGCCCGGGGCGGGCCTGCCGGTCAGCTCACCGGCCATCAGATCGCTGCCGTGGTGGCGTTCGGTCAGGGCGCAGGAGACGGTCGTGCCCTCCGCTATCCGCTCTCCCAGCCGGCGGGCGGCCTCCGGCTCTCCCGCGATCCAGGTGGCGGCGGCCCCGAGATAGGTCTTCCCGTGCGAGGCGGCCACGGTCAGGTCGATCCGGGACACGGCCCGCAGCAGCCCCATGACGACGTCGAAGCTCTCCAGCGCGCCGCCGTGCTCGGCCGGTACGTAGTAGCGCCGCAGTCCGAACGCGTCGAGCGCCTGGCATGCCTCGGCGGGAAACGCCTCCGTCCGGTCGAGTTCGGCGAGCGCCTCGGGTGCGAAGGGCTGCCCGGGTACGGTGAGCTCGCCGAGCAGCCGGGTGAGCCGCTCGAGGGGCGCGGCGCAGGGGTTCTGGGCCGGGGTGGCCGGGGAGGCGGCGGTCGGGGAGGCGGTGGTCATACGGCGGCTTCCTGGGGCTCGGGTAAGGGGCGCAGCAGGCTCTGCTCGTAGACCGCGTAGGTGGGCCGCAGCTCGCCGGCGCGGAACAGGTCGCGCATCGCGCGCCGCTGGATCTTGCCGCTGGTGGTGCGGCGTACTCCGCCGGGGCGCAGCAGCAGGACCGCGCCGACGGGGGCGCCGAATTCGCGGGCGACGGTGAGCCGCATCTCGGCGGCGAGTTCGCGCAGCCGTTCCTCGTCCTTGATGCCGCGCACCTCGTGGGTGACCACGAGTACGTCATCGCCCTGCGGGCCCTCGCCCGGTACGGCGAAGCAGGCGCCGACGAGGTTGCCCAGTTCGGGCCACTGGGTGCGCAGTTCCTGCTCGATGTCCTGCGGGTAGAGGTTGCGGCCGCGCAGGTTGAGGACGTCCTTGATGCGGCCGGTGATGTGGAGTTCGCCCTCGTACAGGACTCCCAGATCTCCGGTGCGCAGCCAGTCGGTGTCGCCGTCGGCGGTCGTGGCGTGGAACTCGGCCTCGTTGGTGGCCTCGCGGTTCCAATAGCCCTGGCCGACGATGCCACCGCGGATCCAGATCTCGCCGACGTCGCCGTCGAGCAGGACCTGCTGGGTGTCGGGTTCGACGATGCGCACCTCGGCGCCGAGCGGCGGACCACAGCCGACGACGGCGCGGGCGGGCTCGTCGGGGGCCGCGGGCCGGAACTCGTGGCGTTCCAGGAGTTCGGCGGAGACGTGGCGCACCCGGGGGGCGGTGCCGGCGGCCCCGGCGATGAAGAGGGTCGCCTCGGCCATGCCGTAGCAGGGGGTCAGTGCGTCGGCGCGCAGTCCGTGGCCGGTGAAGCGCCGCTGGAATCGTTCGAGTACGGCGGCGCGTACGGGTTCGGAGCCGTCCAGTGCGTGCCGCCAGCGGGACAGGTCCAGGCCCTCGCTCTGGGCTTCGGTGACCCGTCGGCTGCACAGGTCGTAGGCGAAGTCCGGTGCCGCGGACGCCTCGACACCATAGCGGTCGACCATGTGCAGCCACAGATGGGGGCGTTTGAGGAAGGTGGTGGGGCTCATCAGGACGGTGGTCGACCCGAGCAGCAGTGGCGGGAGGATCGAGCCCATCAGCCCCATGTCGTGGAAGTGCGGGATCCATCCGCCGATGGGGGTGGTGTCGTCCAGTTTCAGCGAGTCGGCGAGGTTGGCGGTGTTGTGCAGCACATTGCCGTGGCTGATCATCACGCCTTTGGGGTCGCCGGTGGAGCCGGAGGTGTACTGGAGCACGGCGAGCGTGTCGTGTCCGGCGGGCGTCATCGTCCATGCGTCCGGATCGGCGGCCTCGCCGTCGTCGGTGACCAGGAGGGGAAGGCTGTCGAGTCCCTCCTCGGCGGCCCACGCCTCGATGTCGGCGCGGGTGGCGGAGTCGGTGAGGATCGCCACGGCGCCCGCGTCGTCCGCGATGCGCCTGACCCGGTAGCGCTCGTGCCGGTAGCGGCCGGGCAGGGACGAGGGAACCGCGACGGCGCCCGCGTACAGACAGCCGAGGAAGGCGATGAGAAAGGCCAGCCCGGCGGGGTACAGCAGGACGACGCGGCCCCCCGGCGGGACATGGGCGCGGAGCCGTACGGCGACGCTCCTGGCCTGTGCGTCGAGTTCCGCATAAGTGAGCCGTTGCGCTCCGTCGGTGCGCAACGGGTCCGTCACGAATACGGCCGCCGTCTTTTCCGGACGGTTTTCCGCATGCTCCCGGAGCACTGCGTCAACGGTGGGGGCGGTGACGATTCCCGCCATATCCGAGGCCCTGCCCTTCGTGTCCGCGAACTGAGTTTCCAGATGCCGATCCGGCACTGTCGTGCATTTCTACCGAGGGGCCGCAGGCGGGGAAAGGCGCTGACAACAAATTGCACCGCGCACCCCATCCCCTCGTCACAAAACCGACCAAAACGCCCGCATCTCACCGCGGTTCTCGTGCGCACCGGCCAGTACTGGCCATGAAACGCCCCGTCGGAGCCAATTCCGCGCGATAGAGTCGAAGCGCATTCGTTCCCCATGGACGACGCAGCCATCCGATACCACCGCGCTCAGTCATCGCGTAGCCGGTCATGACGGCGGATTCTTTGATCCTGCCTTTCTTCGACAACCGCTCCAGGAATTTGGCGCACCGTGCCACGCACCAGCGGGCGCACCACTCCCGGAGGAAATTCATGACCCGTAGCACGTCATTACCGGACGGCGGCGCCTTCGCTCCCGCCTGGCACGGCAGCAGCCCCCCGGCACAACTGCTGATCCTCACCCAGCGGTCGCTCAAGGCCCATCTCGCACACCGCCGGACCCTGATCCTCGCCATGCTCCAGCCGGTCTTCATGCTGCTGCTGCTCAGCGAGGTCTTCGGCAGCATCGTCGACCTCGACCACCTGCCCGACGGCGTCTCCTACCTGGACTATCTGCTGCCCGCGCTGCTGGTGACCACGGGCATCGGCCCCGCGATCGCCTCCGGTATCGGCCTGGTCCGGGACATGGACAACGGCGCGGTGGCACGGCTGCGCACCCTGCCCATCCATGCGCCGCTGCTGTTGTTCGCCCGCAGCTTCGCCGACCTGCTGCGCACCACCGCACAGCTCGCGATCCTGCTCGTGGTGGCCGTGGTGTTCATGGACGCCGACCCGGCCGGCGGCGTCGTGGGCCTGGTGGCCGCGCTGCTGCTGACCTGTGTGGTGGTGTGGGCGATGACCTGGCTCTTCCTGGCGCTGGCGGCCTGGCTGCGCAGTGCGGAGGCGCTCCAGAGCATGGCCTATCTGGTGACGTTCCCGCTGATGTTCGCCTCCAGCGCCTTCGTCCCGGTGGACCGTATGCCGGGCTGGCTTCAGGTCCTGGCGATCCTCAACCCGCTGTCGTACGCGATGGACGCCTCACGCTCTCTCTGCCTCGACCAGCCGCTGGGCGCCCAGGTGTGGTCCGCTCTGGGCGCGAGCGCCCTCGTGGCGCTGTTCGGGGCGAGCGCGGCGGTGTGGGCGTTCCGGCGCCCCCTGGTCTGAACTCGTCCTCCCCTTCTCACCCCCTCCCCCTCATGAGACGAAACGGAGAGCCCTCATGCCCGAGCAGCGAGACGCCCCGCGGCGGCTGGACGCCGCCCCCGGGCCCGGCACCGACGCCGCGGCCTGGGCCACCGAACACCGCGAGGAGATACGGGACCTGGTGGCCCGGCACGGTGCCCTGCTGGTCCGCGGGCTGGGCCTGGACGGCCACCAGCACGCCGCCGCCGTGGTCCGCGGGATCATCGGCGAAGGCATGGCCGAGCGCGAGGGGTTCGCGCCCCGCGAGGAGTTCGGGCCGGGACTGTACTCCTCCTCGCACTGGCCGGCCGACCAGCCCATGTGCATGCACCACGAACTCAGCTACGCGGCCGAGGCGCCCCGGCTGATGGTCTTCGCCTGTGTCACCCCGCCCGCTGTCGGCGGAGTCACGGCCGTCGCCGACGCCCGTGCGGTGCTGCGTGATCTGCCGGACGAGCTCGTCGAGCGCTTCGAACGCCACGGCTGGGTGCTGACCCGCCACTACAACCCGTTCGTCGGGATCGGATGGGAGGACGCGTTCGGCGCCAAGAACCCCGACGAGGTGGAGCGTTACTGCGCCGACCACGGCATCGAGGTGCGCTGGGACGCCGATGGCGGCCTGCGCACCCGGCAGACCCGCCAGGCCGTCATCACGGATCCCGAATCGGGCGAACGGTGCTGGTTCAACCAGATCGCGTTCTTGAACGAGTGGACGATGGCCCCCGAGGTGCGTGAGTTCCTCACCGCGGAATTCGGCCCCGACGGGCTGCCGTTCAACACCTTCTACGGTGACGGCTCACCCCTGGACAGCGCCACCGTCGACCTCATCAACGCGGTCTACGAGAAGCACACGGTGCGCGAGCCCTGGCAGCGGGGCGACCTGCTGGTCATCGACAACGTCCGGATGGCGCACAGCCGCGAGCCCTACCGTGGCGACCGCGAGATCGTCGTCGGCCTCGGCGAACCGTTCCGTCCGTAATTGCTGGTCCCTGGTCCCGGGTCCCGGAGACCAGGGCCGACGGGCCACGGATGAGGGGGCGTACCCGGGCGGACCCGGGTACGCCCCCTTCGTCACTGGTCCCGCGGCGTGGACGGCGCGCAGCCGGACCGTACCAGCGCGGCGGTCTCGGCCGGCCGGGTGCGGACGAAGTAGTGGCCGCCCTCCGCCAGTTCGTGGAGGGTGATCCGGTCGGAGATCGCCTTCCAGCCGCCGTACTCCTCGGTGATGGCCGCCGTGGCGGCGTCGTCCCGTGCGACCACCACCTCCACCGGGGCATCGAGGCGGTACGCCTCCGGGTCCTCGCCCACCGCGCGCAGATGCCGGCCGGCGGTCAGGACGTCGTGCTGGTAGGCGCGGGCCACCACATCGGCGCGCTCCGTCCCCAGCTCCTCCAGCTCCGTGTACACCTCTCCGGCCCGCAGCCGGGACAGCAGGCTCTGGTCGTCCGCCGTGGCCGCCCGGGTCATCTCGGCGGCGAGCGTCTCGGTGTCCCCCAGCAGCAGCGCGCCGATATAGACGCGTTCGACGGGCCGGCCCGCCTCCGCCAGCAGCCGCGCCGTCTCCAACGCGGCGGCCACACCGGTGGAGTGTCCCCACACCGATACCGGCGTGGGGACATGGGCGACGATCTCGTCCCGTACCCACTGGGCCAGGACGGGGACGTCCTCCATCGGCTCACCGTCGCCGGCGAAGTCATGGCCGGGCGGCTCCACACCGAGCACCGCGATGCCGTCGCGCTGGAGTTCGGCGGCCAGGGGCCGGAAGTTGACGGCGTTGCCCCCCGCGAAGGGGAAGCACACGAGGGTGTGGTGCGGGTCCGGCACGGCGGACAGCGGCTGGAGCAGCCGGGTCGCCACGGGGCGGGCGAAGGCGCCGCCGTCGCGGGGTTCGAGCACCGCCGCGCAGTCGGCGAGCACCGGGTGGGCGGCCAGGTCCTTCAGCGACAGCGCCCGGTCGAGCCGGACCAGGAGCCGCACCGCGGCCAGCGAGGTGCCGCCGAGTTCGAAGAAGTCGTCGGACCGGCCGATGCGCTCTCGCGGTACGCCGAGGACGTCGGCCCACAGTTCGGCCAGGCGCCGTTCGGCGGGGGTGGCGGGCGGGATGTGGGCGGGGCGTCCGGCCGTTTCCGCGGCGGGCCGGGCCAGCGCCTTTTTGTCGATCTTCCCGTTCTCGGTGAGCGGCAGCCGGTCCACCCGGTGGATATGGGTGGGCACCATGTAGTCGGGCAGGACGGTGGCGAGGAAGTCGCGCACGCCCTCCGCGGTCACCTCCTGCGAACCGCTGAAGAAGGCGACGAGGACGCGCTGTTCGCTGGTGTCGCCCTCGGTGACCACCGCCGCCTCGCGGACACCCGCCATGGTCAGCAGCTTGTTCTCGATCTCGCCGATCTCGATGCGGAAGCCGCGGATCTTGACCTGTGCGTCGCGGCGCCCCAGGAATTCGAGGCGGTCCTCGGGGAGCCACCGGCCGAAGTCACCGGTCCGGTACATCCGGCTGCCCGGCCGGAACGGGTCCGGGACGAACGCCTCCCGGGTGCGCTCCTCGTCGTTGATGTAGCCACGGCCCACGCACACCCCGGAGAACGCGATCTCGCCGGGGGTGCCCAGCGGCACCAGCGCCAGATTCTCGTCGAGCACATAGGTGTTGACGTTGCGCAGCGCGCGGCCGACGGTCACGAAGTCGCGCTCCGGGACGCCGTGCAGCACCTCGTGCATCGGGTCGTCCGATGTCTCGGTGGCGCCGTAGGCGTTGACCAGTTGGACATCGGGGCAGGCGGCGAACCAGCGCTGCACCAGTTCATAGGTGAGCGCCTCGCCCGTCACCGACACCGAGCGCAGGGGGCCGAGCGGGCGGGGGTGCTGCTCCAGGTGGGTGAGGAGGACTTCCAGATAGGACGGGACGACCTGCATCACGGTGACCCGGCCCTCGACGATCTCCTCGACGAAGGCGGCGACATCGAGCTGGGTGCGGGTGTCCATGATCCGTACGCTGCCGCCGGTCAGCAGCGGCGCGGCGAACTGCCACAGGGAGATGTCGAAGCACTGCGAGGCGATCTGGGTGACCACATCCCCGCCACCGGCCGTCATCCCGGTGTCCTCGATCTTCGCGTACAGGTGGTTGAGGAAGCCCGCGTGCTCGCACAGGGCTCCCTTGGGGCTTCCGGTGGAGCCCGAGGTGAAGTAGATGTAGGCGGCCTGTCCGGGCGTCAGCGACACGCTGGGCGGCTCGGTGTGGCCGCCGCGCGCCAGGACGCGGGTCACCGACAGCCGGGTGAGCGGGGCGGCCAGCCGGGCGGAGACCGCACGCACCAGCGCCTCGCTGCCCGGCTCGGTCAGCGCGACGGCGCAGGCGCTGCGCTCCAACTGGGCGACGACCCGTTCGACCGGGAAGTCCGGCCGCACGGGCAGATAGACACCGCCCGCCGTGAAGACGCCGAGGGCGGCCGCGATCCACTCCGGGGTGCGGTCCATGACGACCGCGACCACGTCCTCGGGCCCCACCCCGGCCTCGAGCAGCGCGTGCGCGATCCGGTTGACCCGCCGCGCCAGCTCCCGATAGGTCCACCGGACCGTGCCGTGCTCGACCGCGATGGCGTCCGGGCAGCCGCGGGCCCGCTCCTGGAACAGGTCGACGAAGGTCGCGTCGGGCAGTTCGACGGTGGGGCCCGCGAGCCCGTGCAACTGCTTCTCGGACTCCTCGGGTGACAGCAGGCTCGGTGACTCGTGCCGCCCGTGCGGGGCGTCCGCGAGATGCCGCAGCGCGGCGAGGTGGTATCCGGCGAGGCGCCGCGCGTAGTCGCCGTCGATCGCGGCACGGTCGTACAGCACCCGCAGCGACAGGCCGTGTTCGTCGCGCGTCCAGGCCACGCGGAGCACCGCACCGTCGTCCGGGACGGCGGGCGAGCCGTCGTCGTGGGCCGGAGCCTGGGCCGGCCCGTCCCGGTGCTCCGCCAGCCCGGACAGGTCCAGCACGGCCTCGGGCCGTACGCCGGCCGCGGGCCCCAGGCCCTTCAGCGCCGCGTGCGCGTGTGCCGCCAGCTCCGCCCAGGTGGTCTCGGCGACGGACAGGGCCAGCGGACGCGCGGGGCCCGGCCCGTCCTGTGGCACACAGCCGGTGAGCAGGTCCCGCTCGGCGGTCACGGTCGAAAGGACCCGGGCGTGACCGGCGAGCAGCAGGGCGGCCAGGGGGATGTCCAGTTCCCCGGCCGTACGTTCCAGGGCGCCCGTGAGCTCCGCGTCCAGGCGGGTGCCATGGACCCCGGTGCCCGTATCCGTGGCGGAGGGTAAGGTCCACCGGGGAACGCGGGTGAACGCCTCGGTCTTCGCGCCGTCTCTCATCAGCCTGCGACTCCTTCATCCGGCAGCGCCGGCTCCTCCAGCTCGATCCTGATCAGGCCCGCGGCGGCCGCCGCGCGGTCTCCGGCCTGCTCCCCGTCCGTCCCGGTGGCGACGACGCAGCCCAGGCGGTCCTGGAACGAGTTCGTCACCCGCACCGTCCGTCCGGGCGCGGTGCCGATCGCGACGGCCACCACGCCGGGGGCCGCCTGGGCGGCCTCGACCCCGCCGATGCCCGTGACCCGCCCCTCGCGCTCGTTGCGCAGGAAGCGGACCGCGGCGTGCCCCCGGCCCGGCCGCGTGGGCGTCCGGCTCTGTCCGGCCGCGCGGGCGATCGCGGCGTCGACGAGGTCGATGCCGAGGGCGGCCCGTACGGCGACGGGGATCATGCCGCCCGCGAGCCGCGGGTTGACCTCGATGACGACGGGGCCGGCCGCGGACATCCGCAGTTCGGTGTGGGCGGCACCCCAGCCGAGGCCGAGCGCGGCAAGCGCCCGCAGGGCGGTGCCGCCGAGCGCGGTGGCGACGGCGTCGGGCACGGGTGCGGGCACCTGGTGTCCGGTCTCCACGAAGTACGGCCGGGGCCCGATGTGTTTGGCGACGACGGTGACGACGGTGTTGTCGAAGGTCTCGACCGAGAACTCCGGCCCTTCGACGGCCCCCTGGACCAGGATCCGGGCCGGCACCGGATTGCCGCGTTCGTCGGTGGAGCGGCCGAGCAGTTCCTCCGCCCACTGCCTGGTCTCCTCCCGGTCCCGGCACAGCCGGACACCGACCGAGCCCGAGCCGAGGACCGGCTTCAGCACGACCGGGTGGCCGATCCCGTCGGCGGCGCGCACCGCGTCGGCCACCTCACCGACGGCCACGCCGGCGGGCACCGGGACACCAGCCGCCGCCAGCGCGGCGACCTGCGTCTCCTTGTCCCGGCACCGGGCGATGGCGTCCCCGTCCGCCGCGGGCAGGCCGAGCTTGGCCGCCGCATGGGCGGCGGTGGACACGAAGTACTCGGAGCTGGACGCGATTCCGGCGAGCCCGCCGTCCAGTACGAGCCCGGTGCAGCAGTCCACCACCGCGGCCAGGTCACCGGTGTCCAGGAGCCTGGTGTCGATGCCGTCCTGCTCGACGTACACATAGCGGGCCGGGTCGCGGGTCAGCAGCACCGGCCGTAAGCCTCGTGCCCGCGCCGCCGCGCAGAACTCCCGCCCCGTTCCGGTGGTGTTGCTCTCCACGAACGCGAGCCAGGGCCCGCTCGTCCCGTTCTGCCCGGTCACCGTTCTCCGTCCTTCGCCGCCGTGGTTCCGTGGCCCGTCAGGAGCGCCTCGACCGCGGCGTCCAGCCTCCGCTCCGCGTCCCGCGTCCGCCCGCGGTGGTCGGCGAGCCGTCGCCCATGGGCGGTGAGCCGCTCCCGCAGGACGCCCACGGCCGCGTCGGACTCGCCGGGGCCGCCGCCGCGGTCATGTGCCGCGACGACATCACGCAGGGAGGACAGTTCGGTGGCCGTACCGGTGGGGGCCCCGTCGGGCAGCGCGATCTTGGTGAGTTCCGTTGCCCCGCTCTCGATCGCCTCGCGCACGGCGGCGCCCACGATGTGGTGGGCGGTGCGGAACGGAACCCCCTGTGCCACCAGTCTGTTGGCGATCACGGTGGCGGTCACGAAGCTCTCCGCCGTACGCCGTTCCATCCGCTCCGCCACCGGGCGGGCGCCGCTGACGAGCACCTGGGCGAGGAGGACGGAGTCCCGTACGGCGGCCAGCGCGGGCCAGGCCGGAGCCACGGCCTCGGTGCCGACCTCGATGGAGTTGGTGAACGGCGCGGACTTCATGGCGGAGGCGGCGGCCGTCCAGGCGCCGATGGCCGCGCCGGCCTTGGCCTTGACGTGCTCCAGCAGGAACGCGTTGCGCTTCTGGGGCATGGCCGAGCTGCCGCCGACGAGCCGTTCGGGAAACTCGATCAGCCCGAACTCCTGGGTGCTCCACAGTTGCAGGTCGGTGGCGAGCCGGCTGAGCGTCACCCCGGCCGAGGACGCGGCGGCCAGCGCGCGCAGCAGCGTGTCCCGTGCGGCCACCGCGTCGATCGCGTGCAGCGGTGAGCCGTCGAACCCCAGCAGGGCGGCGGTGCGCGCCGGTTCGATGGGCAGGTCCGTCCCGGAGACCGCCCCGGCGCCCAGGGGGCAGCGGTCCAGTTCGTCCAGCGTCTGGCGCAGCGCGGTGATGTCGCGATCGAGCGCGGTGGCTATTCCGCACAGGTAGTAGCCGTAGCTGACCGGCATGGCCGGCTGGAAGTGGGTGTAGATGGGCATCACCACCTCGCGGTGGGCGCGGGCCCGGGAGAGCAGGACCGCCTGAAGCCTCAGCACCTCGCCGAGCAGATCGGTCAGTACGGAGCGCAGCCGCATCGCGGTGACGGTCGCCTTGATGTCGTTGCGGGAGCGTCCGGTGTGCAGCTTTCCGCCCACGTCGGCGCCGAGCTCGGACACGAGGTGGCCTTCGTACATCAAGTACAGGCCGCGCGGCGCCGGCAGCCCGTGCAGACTGCCGAAGCCCTCCGCACGCAGCCGTGTGATGCGCTCCAGGAGCGCTGTGGCCGTGTCGGCGGGCAGCAGTCCGCACTCGGTGAGCATGACCACATGTGCCATGTCGATGGTGCTGATGGGTTCGAGTTCCCCGCGTATGGCGCCGGGATCCGGTTCGCCGTAGACGACGCGGCGGGTGCGCGGGCCGAGGATGTGGGTGAGCCGTCCGGTGGAGCTCACGACAGGGCCCGCTCGGCGAGGGGGTGCGTCACCCGGGGCACGACGCCGGGCACCTCCTCGTAGGAGCGGCGGCCCCAGACGAGTCGGGTCCAGCGGTCACCGGCCTCGGCGGGGGACGCGACGGTCACCGGCTCGGTGGGACGCTCGGCGAGCAGTTCGCCGTTCGCGGCGAGCCACGCGTCGTCGTAGACGGTGGCCTGATAGCGGTATCCCTCGTCGGGCAGGATCACCACACAGAGTCCGTCCGGGTTCTTCGCCGCCCACCATTGGGCGACCAGATGGGCGGCGCCGCTGGTGGGGCCCTGGAAGAGGGCGGATTCGGCGTGCAGGGCCCGGGTCTGGGCGTATGCCTCGGCCGCGCTGCACCAGTGGATTTCGTCGAAGAGGGTGTGGTCGAGGTTGGCGGGCCACAGGCTGTTGCCCAGGCCGCGCAGCGAGCGGGGCCCGTCGGGCTGGCCGAACAGCACGCTGCGGTGGCTGTCGACGCCGATGATCTGGGTGTGCGAGCTGTATTCGCGCAGGCCGCCCCCGGTGCCACACATCGATCCGGCGGTGCCGACGGTGCCGACCAGGCAGTCGACGGTGCCGAAGGTGCGCACGAGCTGATCGGCCACCACGTGGTACGAGCGGGCGTTGTCCGGGTTGTTGTACTGCTCGGGGCAGAAGGTGGACGGCAGCGAGGCGCGGATCTCCGCCAGCTTGGTCAGCCGGGCTCCCTGATACCCGCCGACCGGCGCGGGCTCCAGGCACATCTCCACCTTGGCGCCGAGGTCGGTCAGTCTGCGGTGGAGGTTGTCGTCGATCGCGGGGTCGCTCACCAGGATCAGCTCACGCTCCATCAGCGCCGCCTGCATCGCGAGGGAGAGTCCGAAGGTGCCCGAGGTGGTCTCGACGATCACGGTGTCCTCGGTCAGCTCACCGCGTTGCAGCGCGCGGCGCAGGATGTACTGCGCGGGCACGAGTTTCATCAGGGTGAAGACCGCGCCGTACAGATTGGGGCCGAGCCGGATGAGGCGTGGCAGCATCTGGGCCTCGGTGATGGAGCGGTAGGTCAGTGCGGACAGCGGCATGGAGACTCCTCGGAATCCGGGGGCGGACCGCGGATCGGGGATCCGGCGGGCGCCCCGCGGCGGTCGTGGGGGCATGGCCTGTCGGCCGGGGCCCGGGGGTGGGAATCAGGAGAGGACCGGCAGGTCCGACAGCCCCTCGGCGAGGGCCACATAGACGTCGTCGAGGGTCGGCTCGGACAGCGAGATCCCGGTGATCACCACTCCCGCGTCGTCCAGGGCCCTGACGACGGCGGCCAGGGCGGCGGACTCGCGCACGGGGACGCAGACCGTGCCCGCGGGCTCACCGGGCTGCGGCTCGAGACCCGCGTGGCGCAGCGCGGCCCGGGCGGTCGGTTCGGCCGCCGGATCGGCGAGGGTGGCACGGACCGAGCTGACGCCGAGTTGCTCCTTGAGCTGGGCCACCGAGCCGTCGGCGATGGTCCGGCCGCGGCCCAGCACGATGACCCGGTCCGCGAGTTGTTCGGCCTCTTCGAGGTACTGCGTGGTCAGCAGGACGGTGGTGCCGCCCGCCACCGCCGTCCGGACCGAATCCCACAGCCCGCTGCGGCTGACCGGATCGAGTCCGGTGGTGGGTTCGTCGAGGAACAGCACCTGGGGGCGGCTGACGAAGCTGCTGGCGAGGTCGAGGCGGCGGCGCATGCCTCCCGAGTACGTGGCCGCCGCCCGGTCGGCCGCGCCGGTCAGGGCGAAGGTCTCCAGCAGCTCACCCGCTCTCGTCCGGGCCTCGGTGCGGCTCGCGCCGAGCAAACGGGCCACCAGGACGAGGTTGTCCCGGCCGGACAGGTTCTCGTCCACCGCGGCGAGCTGTCCGGTCAGGCCGATGCGCCGGCGTACCTCGCGGGCCTCGCGCACCACGTCGTATCCGGCCACCCGCGCCGTGCCCCGGCTGGGCGGCAGCGCGGTGGCGAGGATGCTCACCAGCGTGCTCTTGCCCGCTCCGTTGTGGCCGAGCAGGCACAGAACCTCGCCCTCCCCGATCCGGAAGCTGACACCGTCCAGCGCCCGGGTGCTGCCATAGGACCGGCTTAAGTCCGTCACTTCAATCATCGCGCTATTCACCGGATGTCATTCCTCGCAGGAAGCGGATCGGGCAATGCATGAGAGGCTGGGAAGTTCCTACATTCGCCACTCAATCCCCTGCAAGGCCCATACAACAAGTTGCCAGACGGTGCGTGGGAGTTCAGGAGAGCCGACTCTTCCTGACAGGTTCTGACCGCCGCCGGGTGATTACGCTGGCTGCGAGTCCTCATCATCGACGGAGTCCACATAGGGCAGCAGACCCAGTTCCACCGCGCGGGCGCCGGCCTGGAATCGTGAATTCGCACCGAGTTCACGGGTGATTTCGGCTACGTTCCTTCGATAGGTGCGGACCGACATGCCGATTTCCCGGGCCGCGGCTTCGTCGGTGCGCCCCGAACTCAGCGCCATCAGTATCCGCCGGGCCATGACGCTGCGGGTCCGGACGCTGAGGCGGCGGTGGTCCTCGAGCGCCGCGCTGCCGTTCCAGGAGATCGTGAACAGGGTGCGCAGATTGCGCAGCACGGCCGGTGACCGCACCAGCACCGCCTCGCGCGAGAGTTCGTCCGAACCGGACCACACCACGCTCACCGAGCCGTCGGCGAGCACCATTCCGTGCAGCGGTTCCCCGATAAGCCTGACGTCGACTCCGGATGCGTACTTCTCCAGGCACTTCAGGAGATACCGCTCGTCCATCAGCCCCACCCGCCCCAGCAGCCGCACGTCGACCCCCCGGGCGACGGCCCTGCCCAGCAGGGCGACAAGCCGGGCGGCCCGCTGGTCGTTGCCGCCGGTGAACACGACGGCAAGGCTCTGCTGCGCCGACTCGATGACCTGCTCGGCGGCGTCCACACCCTCCTCCGGCTCCATCTCGGTCAGGAGCCGTTCCTCGCTGCGATGGCGATCGACGGCCGACTTGACGAGTCGGCCGGCCTCCAGGAGCAGGCGCTCGATCTCTCCGCTGAAGACCGCGCCCCGCGGTCTTAACAGCGTGATATCAGAGTCTGGTTCGGGTTCCGGACCGGTGGAATTCTTAGCGATGATGAACGCGTCATTGCAAGGGCTTGGCACAGCTCCCCCTGAAGCCTGGGATTAACGTCCTAAACCCGGCGTTGTTGCCGAAAGGAAGGGTTGCGACTCACGAGTGCACCATGGGATCAAGGCAGTTCAGGGAGAACAGGCAGCTCGCTGTTCGACCACACCGTCCACGCTCGGAACGTGGCACGCACTTTCCATGGGCACCCCATCCCGCGCGAGCAAAGACGCAACGATCTCACCTTGACCGACCATGGCGCTGGACTATACCCATCCGCTCCCAGCACAGGGAATGGTTGAACCCCTAAAGACAATGGGGGAAACCTCATTGTAGAGTGCGGATTCTCGCCTCCAGGCAACCGGAAACCCGTATCCGACATCGCCCCTGAGGGAAACCGGAAGCACGGCCACCGGTGGACGGGCTCCGGCGGCCCGCTGCGGGGAGCCGCCGGAACCCACTATTCCGATTCAGGACAACTGACCGTCGTAGTCAGGCAGTTTGAACGTGCGCTCGGCGTGTCCACCGACAAGATCGCTCTGATTGTTTCCGATGTTGGCGATGATGGTGTAGCCCAGGGACTCGATCTCCGCCCGCTTGGCCGTCTTGTACTCGGTCGGGTCACCGAAGATGTCACCCAGCGACCGCTGGTACAGGCCGGTGATCGGGTAGCCGACGTGCACCAGGTTGCCGCGGGTCACCTGCTCGAGGATGTCCGGGCGCGCGGTGATGAAGAAGATGCCCACCCCACGCTCGTTCGCGTAGCGGGTGAGCTCAAGAACCCGCTCGACGGCGGGAGTCGGCGGGAACAACTGGAAGTACGTCTCCAGCGAGGTGTTGTCCACGTCGAGGACGATCGCCTGCTTCTGTCCCCCGCCGTTCTGGATGCGCTCCTGTATGTAGGGAAGGGCCTGGTCCATCACCTTGTCGACGTCGTTCTTCCACGTCTGGTAGTCGACGGCCGCGGCGGCGCTGGGGGCCGCGGCCGCCGTGGTAGGCGCCCGATCCGCCCCGAGGGCCTGCGCGTCCACCGTCCCCGCCAGCCCGAGCACCGCCGCGGTGGCGACAACCGCTCCCACCCGTGCCTTGCGTAAAGCCGCTCTCATTGTCGCTTCCTCCGTTGCCTCAGCCGTGACCGGCGGCCACGATTCGGCTCGAAGCTAAGGCCGCCACCGATGCTTCGGCGAGCCCCTGGCCGCAACCGGAGCGAGCCAGGGTGACCGCATACACCGGCCGTGGACGCAACTGCGTGCTTCTCGCCGGACCGGCCGAAATCATGGCAAGTAGCTGCCACCGGGCATGAACCGTGGCGGTGGGATTAGGGTGGAAGTGTCATCGAGCGGATGTCCGTCACAGGCCGATGAACGGATCGAGGCAATGCCCAGAGCGACCAAGACACCACCTCCCACCAGCGCGGACTCCCGGGCACCGGCTCGGGCCGCGAGGAGAGGATCCCATGGGCCGCGCGCCGCTGCCGACCGCGTCTGCGCGCGTCATTCGGTGACCGTCTACTTCGGGGAGCGGCGAGTGGAGCTTCCCTCGGAGGAACAGCTCTGCTTTCTCGCGGGCGTCGGCCTGCTCGCCGCGGTCGAGGTCATCGAATGGCCGGTGGCCGCGGCCATAGCGATCGGGCACGGGCTCGCCCACAGCCAGCACGGCAAGGCGCTGCGCGAGTTCGGAGAGGCCCTGGAAGAGGTATGACGGAGTACCCGCCGGACTACCCCGGGATGATCGTTCCGGTCGGGCAGGTGGAGCCCGTACCACGCCGCATCCGCGGCTACGTCGCCGGCCGCCTCGTCTTCGACACCGTGCGGGCGCGCTATGTGTGGCTCTGGCCGGGCTATCCGCAGTACTGCGTGCCCCGCGACGACATCGCCGAGGGGGCGCTGGTGGACGAGGGCCGGAACCTGACGCTCAAGGTCGGCGGGGCACGCCGCCAGACCCTCCACCTGGGCTCGCTCACCCGCCCGGGCGCGGCCTGGGAGTGGGCCGAGGACGCGCCCTCCGGCATCGTCGGCCACATCAGCTTCCGGTGGGAGGCCATCGACGCCTGGTTCGAGGAGGACGAGCAGGTGTTCGTCCACCCCAGGAACCCCTACACCCGCGTCGACGCGCTCCGGTCGGGCCGCGGTGTCCGCGTCGAGCTGGACGGCACGGTGCTCGCCGACGCCCCGAACTCGGTGATGGTGCTGGAGACGGGGCTTCCCACGCGCTACTACCTGGACCGGGTGTATCTCGACTGGACGCGCATGGAGCCCACCGACACCGTCACGAGCTGTCCGTACAAAGGGACGACGAGCGGCTACTGGGCTGTGCGGACCGACACCGCCACCTACCCGGACCTCGCCTGGGCCTACGACTTCCCGACCCGGCAGGTGTCCCCCGTCGCCGGACTGGTCGCCTTCTACAACGAGAGGGTCGACCTCTATCTGGACGGACGGCCGCTCCCCCGCCCCGCCCCGGTCACCAGGGCGATCTGGGAGAACGAACAGCGATAGGCGGCAACACCCGATCACACGGTGGTTCCGTCCGCACGGCCGTGCGGACGGAACCACCGTGTGATCGGGGAGCGTCATTTGACGCCGATATGCGCTCCGGGACCGAGCGGCAGGTCCAGGCCGTAGAAGATGCCGAGGATCGCCAGCCACACCACCAGGAACGGCACCACGAAGATGGCGAGCCGGGAGATGAGGGTCCCCAGCCGGGCTTCCGGTTCGTATTCACGGACCATCGCCAGGATGAGGAGGAGGTACGGATTCATCGGGGTGATGGCGCCGGTGGCCGAGTCACCGATGCGGAAGGCCGCCTGGCTGAGCGCCGGGCTCATGCCCATCAGCATGAACGCCGGGATGAACACCGGACCGACCAGGGACCACAGGGCGGATCCGGAAAGGATCACCAGGTTGAGGCAGGAGGCCAGCAGGACGAAGGCGATGATCGCCCAAAAGCCGGTCACACCGATGGCGTTGAACAGCGCGGCGGCCTTCACCGCCAGCAGCACCCCGAGGTTGGACCAGGTGAAGAGCGCGATGACCTGGGCCGCGAAGAACATCATCACGATGTAGCCGGACATGTTCTTCACCGAGTCGGTCATCGCGGTGACCACGTCCTCGGTGCCGGTGAGCTTCTTGACCGTGAAGCCGTAGGTGAGCCCGGCGAGCAGGAAGGCACCGAAGAGGACCGGGACGACACCGCTGAGCACGGGCGAGGGCACGAAGGCACCGCCCTCTCCGCGCAGCGGGGCGCCCGGTGGCAGCCAGAGCGCGAGGACCGCCGCCAGGTAGAGGCCGACGACCGCGCCGGTGTACACGAGCCCCTTGCGCTGCACCGGGGTGAGCGTCAGGTCCTCCCGCGGGGTCTCGCCACTGTCGGCCGCCTGGTAGGGGGCGAGGCGTGGTTCGAGGACGCGGCTGATGAGGAATCCGCCGAGCAGCCCCAGGACGACACTGCTGGCGGCGGTGAAGAAGTAGTTGATGAGCACATGGATATGAAGGCCCTCGGCGGCCGGGAGCACCGAGGCCGCCTGCTGGGTGATGCCCACGTACAGGGCGTCGAGCGAGCCGATGGTGAATCCGGCCGCGTAGCCCGCGGTGACACAGGCGAAACCGCCGATGAGGCCCGCCACGGGATGGCGTCCGGCGCTCTTGAACACCAGGGCCGCCAGCGGGGGCAGCACGATGGCGCCGACATCGCTCATCATGTGCGCCTGGCTGGCGATGACCGCCACCGCGTACGGCAGCACGGCGCGCGGCACCCGGGCCAGTGAGGCCCGCATCGCGGTCTCCAGCAGGCCGGTCCTCTCCGCGAGTCCGACCACCATCATCAGCACCAGGACGGCGCCGATCGGCGGGAAGGTGGCGAAGTTGGGGATCAGGTTCTCCAGCAGCCAGCGCAGCCCCTCACCGGTGAGCAGCCCGCCGATGTCCTTGGTGTCATCGGTGCCGGGGACGGTGACGGAGACGCCGATCAGGGCGAGGACGGTGGAGAGGACGGCCAGCAGCACGAAGAGCGCGGCGAACAGGACGATGGGGTTGGGCAGGGCGTTGCCGGCCCGTTCGATGAAGGAGAGGACACGGTCGAGTCCGCCGCGCCGCTCCTTGTCCGGGGAGGTGCCCTCGGGAGCGGGCAATCCGGTCACCGCCGGCATCAGGGCCGCCTTCCGGCTGGCGTGGCCGACGGCAGGAGGCCCTTGGTGTCCTTGCGGACACGGCCGTCCTGCACGACGCACACGACGTTGGCGGGATCGCCGAGCACACCGATGTCCGCGAGCGGGTCTCCCTCGCAGAGGATGAGGTCGGCGACGCGGCCGGGGGCGAGTGTGCCGAGCCGGTCGGCGACGCCGAGGAGTTCGGCGGCGGTCCGGGTGCCGGCCACGATGGCGTCCATCGGGTCCATGCCCAGGTCGACGAGGTAGCTCAGCTCCATCAGGTTCTGTCCGTGCGGGCAGACGGCGGCGTCGGTGCCGAGCGCGATCCGGGTCCCCTGCTCGATGGCGCGGGAGATGTTCTCCTTGGTGATGCCGGACCAGCGCACCTTCTTCTCGTAGTGATAGGGCTCCATGGTGGCCTTGTCGATGCCCGCGTAGACGGTGGAGAGGGTCGGGACGACGAAGACGCCGCGCTCCCCCGCCATCTCCCGGGCCCGGTCGTCCAGCCCGTAGCCGTGCTCGATGCTGGTGACCCCGCCGCGGATGGCGTTGAGGATGCCCGCGTTCCCCTGGGCGTGCGCGGCCACCGGCTTGCCGCCGTGGCGCCGGCACTCGTCGACCACGGCGCGGATCTCCTCCTCCAGGAGCCCCTCGTCGTCCGGCTGGTCATACGGGCTTCCCATGCCACCGGTGGCGCAGATCTTGACCAGGTCGGCACCCGCGCGCAGCACCCTGCGCACGGCCAGGCGCGCCTCGTCCACGGTGTCGGCCAGCACGGACATCTCGCCGCCGCTGAGGTCGGTGCCGTCGGGCAGCCGCACATCGGCGTGGCCACCGGTGTGGCTGATGATCCGTACGGCGGTGTGCACCCGGGGGCCGGTGATCCGCCCGGTCTCGACGGCGGTGCGGTATCCGGTGGCCAGGCCGCCCAGGTCCCGGATGGTGGTGACGCCCGCGTCGAGCGTCTGCCGCAGCCGGGTGGCGGTGTCGTAGGTGACCAGGACCGGGTCGAGTTCACCACGGCGGCCGGGGGGTGACGCATGGGCGTAGGCGAGGTGGGTGTGGCAGTCGAAGAAGCCCGGCAGCACGGTGCGGCCGCCGGCGTCGATGACACGACCGGTGAAAGAGTCGCCGGAGGCCGGGGGCGCGGTCGCCGCCGGGCCCGCGTAGGTGATCGTTCCTTCGGCGTCGGCGATGACGACGGCGTCCGCGATCGGCGTCGCCCCAGTGCCGTCGATCAACGTGGCGTTCTCCACGCGCAGAGCGGTCCTGGTGGTCTCGGACGTGATGGCATCCGTCATGAGCGAGATCTCACTCCTCGTTGAGGGAACTGGTGGGGAGGAGTGTCGATCCATCGCGTGTTTCGGGTGTTATCATGCAGCATTCCATCGAGATTCACATGCGATACGCAGAAAAGCGCCGCCCATGCAAACGCAGGATTACGCCGCGCATGACCTCGACGACTTGGATCGTGGCCTCGTGCACGCGCTACAGATCCATCCCAGAGCCCCGTGGACACTTGTCGGTGATGTCCTCGAGGTGAACCCGGTGACGGCCGCGCGACGCTGGCAGCGGCTCCAGGAGGCGGGGCTGGCCTGGGTGACCGCCTATCCCCAGCTCTCCGACTCCCGGATCGTGGTGACCGGCATCGTCGAGGTCGACACCGAGCCCGGGGTCGGGGAGGACGTGGCCGAGGCCCTGGCGGCCGAGCCCTCGGTGGCCAACGTCAAGCTCACGGCGGGAAGCCGGGATCTGGTGATCGCGCTCCAGGCTTCGGACCTGGGTGAGCTGGCGCAGCTCACCACGGTCCTCTTCCGGGGCGCGCCAGGGGTGCGGGCGACACGTACGCATGTGACGACGGCCCTGCCGTCCGAGGGCAGCCGGTGGCGGCTTCGCGCCCTGGACACCGCGCAGTGCGCCCGGCTCGAGGCGGCGCTCCCGCCGGTCGAGCCGCTCCCGCCGGGTGCGACCGGCTGGGACCCCCTGGATGTGCGGCTCCTGGAACTGCTGAGCGTCGACGGCCGCATGGCGATCAGCGACCTGGCGGAGCACGCCGAGGCGCCCCTGACCACGGTCCGCCGGAGGCTGCGGGGGCTGCTCGGCTCACGGGTGTGCCTGCGCTGCGATCTGGCCCGGCCACTGTCCGGGTGGCCGCTGTCCGCGGTGTACTTCGCGTCCGTACCGGCCGAGCGCCTGGAGGAGACCAGCCGGGCGCTGGCCGGGGTGCGTGAGGTCCGGTCGTGTGCGATCACGGCGGGCCCGCACAACCTCGTGATCGACGTCTGGCTGCGCGCGGCCGGCGATGTGCACGCCTTCGAGGCGCATCTGTCGAGGCGGCTGCCGCAGCTCACCATCGACGACCGCTCGGTGGTGCTGCGCACCGTCAAGCACATGGGCCGGCTGCTGGACCGAAGCGGCCACAGCGTGGGCATCGTCCCGCTGCGCCCCTTCGCCACCCCGGCTCCCGGGAGTGCGGCGGCCACCTGACGCAACCGGCGCCCGGCCCGTGTCGGCTTCGGACCCGTCGGGACGGGTTCTGCCTGGTCCGGACCGGTCGGGGGCACACCGGACGCGCAGGCGCTTTCCGCTGTTCGTGTGCGTGCCATCTGCCGGTACCTGCGGCCGGACACGCTGGGGCGCCATGGCACCTGTGCGCGCGACAGTCCAGGCCGTTCCGCTGATGGCTACGGCCATCGTCATGCTCGATTCGGCCACCGACTTCTTCCCGGACGCCCCTCTGGTCGGCGTCATCACACCGGTGCGCCTTGCCGTGCTGGCGGGGCTGGTCGCGACGGCGGTGACGGCGCCGCGGCTCGCCACGTTCCGCACCCGGCTCGACCCCGCCATCGCGCTGCTCCTCCTCAGCGCCATCGCCACCACCTACGTCGGCGGCCACCCCGACGCGCCGCTGCGCGCCCTGCTGACCGCCCTCGCCACCTTCTACCTGCTGGTCGGGGTGCGGCGGGCGCAGTCCGAGTCGTGGCGGGCGGTCGCGCTGCTCGCGCTGGCCGCCGTGGCGGCCGCGGCCACCTCGGCGTTCGCCCAGGTGACCAACGAGGTGCCGACCGGCTTCTGCCGTACCGGTCTGTTCACCGACGTCGACTGCGACAGCGGCGGGCCCGGGTCGATGATCCGCGCCACCGGCACCTTCGCCAACCCCAACCTGCTCGCCGCGTTCCTGGTGCTGCTCACCCCGATCGCCCTGCTGGCCGCGGTGACGGTCGCCGAGCGCACGGCCCGCGTCGCGGTCGTGAGCGTGGGGCTCATCGGCTACGGCGCGGTGCTCACCACCTTCTCCCGGGCGGGCTGTGTCGCGGCGGTGGCGGGTCTGCTGGTGCTCGGCGGCGCGTACTGGCTCGCCCCCCGCCTCGGCCGGTGGGGGGTGCGGACGCTGACGGTTGTGGGGCCGGCCGGGCTGGTGGCCGTGACGGTGGCGCTGTGGGTGGTCTCGCGGGCCGGGGACTCGCTCGGTGTCCGTGGCCAGGCGTGGAAGGCGGCCGTCGACCTCGCCGTGGACCAGCCGCTCGGTGTCGGGCTGGGGCGGGCCGGGGACGCGGTTTCCGCCGCCGTGCCCGGCGGCCGGACGTTCGTCCACGCCCACAACATGTGGCTGAACTGGCTGGCCGAAGCGGGCGTGGCCGGGCTGCTCGGCATGGTGCTGGTGACCGTGATCGCCCTCGCCACGGCGGTCCGCGCCGCCCGGGAGAAGTCGGTGGCCGGAGTGGTCGGGCTCGCCGCCCTGACGGGGTTCTTCCTCGCGGCCACGGTGGACCACCCGGCCAACCTGGACCGGATCGCCATGCTCTTCTGGCTGGTCCTCGGCCTCGTCATGGCCGAGGTCCCGGGCCGGTGGCGGGACTCGGGGACGCCCGCCGGAGCCCCCGCCCGCTCGGGCCGCCGCGCGCGGCGCCGCTAGTCGGCCACCGGCGCCCCCGGGCGACCACCGGCGCCCGCTCGCCCGCCGTGCCGGGAGGGGTCCGGACAGCGGACCGTTCGCCTGGTCCCGCCCGCTCGGCGGCGACGAGAGTGGGCGGGCGGTTCGTGTCGATCGGAAGGCGGCTCACAGCGATGGCGAACACGGTGCGGCGGGGCTATGTGCCCAGCCCCTTCGGGCAGTTGCACTACGCGGAGTGCGGGTCCGGCGAGCCGGTGCTGCTGCTGCATCAGACGCCGCGCTCCTGGACCGAGTACGCCGCTGTGCTGCCCCTGGTGGGCCGGACACACCGGGCGATCGCCATGGACACCGTGGGGTTCGGCGGCTCGGCCAGGCCCGAGGGGCCGCACTCGATCGAGCGGTTCGCCGACGGGGTGGAGGCGATGGCCGACGGGCTCGGGCTGGAGGCGTTCCACCTGGTGGGCCATCACACGGGCGGTGTGGTCGCGGTGGAGGTGGCGGCCCGGCTGGGCGACCGCGTCAGCAGTCTGCTGCTCTCCGCCACGGCCTTCGTCGACGAGGCCAAGCGCGAGGCGGCTCCCGGGCGCCCGCCGGTCGACCATGTCGACCCGAAGCCGGACGGCTCGCATCTGGTGGAGCTGTGGAACCGGCGCCGCGGCTTCTACCGGGCGGGCGAGGAGGCCGCGCTGACCCGCTATGTGATCGACGCGCTGACCGTGCTGGACCGGGTGGAGGAGGGGCACCAGGCGGTGTACCGGTACCGGATGGAGGAGCGGCTGGCGCACATCACGGCCCCGGTGCTCGCCGTGTGCGCGCCGGAGGACCACTACTCGCTGCCCGCGCTGGAGAAGTTCGCGGCGGCGCTCGGCTGCGAGACCGCGGTCCTGCCCGGCGGCCATGTACCGGCGCCCGAGCAGTTGCCCGGGGAGTTCGCCGACGTCGTCACCGCATGGGTGGACCGGCCTCGGCCGTGACCCGGTCCCATGTCGTCTCCGTGACACCACGCCGTCGCAGCGCCGCTTTGCGCACCTTGCCGGTCTCGGTGAGCGGCAAGGTGCGCAGGATGTCCACGTAGCGGGGGGCGGCGAACGGGGGCAGCTCCAGCTCGCAGTGGCGGATCAGGTCGGCCGGGTCGAGGGTGCTGCCCGCGCGGGGCAGCACGGCGACCATCACCTCGTCCTCCGCCAGCTCGGACGGCACCGGGAAGACGGCCGCGTCGGCCACCGCGGGATGGCTGCGGACGACCGTCTCGACCTCGCAGGAGGAGATGTTCTCCCCGCGGCGGCGGATGACGTCCTTGATGCGGTCCACGAACCGGAACCAGCCGTCGGGTTCGCGCACCACCCGGTCCCCCGTGCGCCGCCACGCGTCCGCCTGCTCCGCCGGTTCGCCCAGGTAGCCGGTGGCGAAGGCGTACGGCCGGTGGCTGCGCACCAGCAGCTCGCCCGGGGTGCCGTCGGGGACGGGGGTGAGCAGTTCGTCCACGACGCGGGCGTCGAAGCCGTCGCGCAGGGTGCCGATGTAGCCGGGCCGCTGTTCCTCGGGGGTGGTGCCGATGACGAGGTTGGTCTCCGTGGAGCCGAATCCGTCGATCAGGGTGACGCCGAACCGCTCGCGGAACGGCTGCCAGGCGTGGGCCGGTGTCGCCGGGGAGAGTCCGCGTACGGCCCGGTGGGCACGGTCGTGCGGGCCGGGGGGCTGGGCCAGCAGCATCGGCACCATGGCGCCCAGCAGATAGACCACGGTGGCCCCGGCGCCTGCCGCCTCGGTCCAGTACCGGGAGGCCGAGAAGCGGGGGGCGAGGGTGTACGCCGCCCCCACGGTCATCGCCTGCGCCAGCGCGTTCAGGGCGTTGGTGTGGAACAGCGGGAGACAGGTATAGAGGACGTCGTCCGCGGTGAGGCGCAGCGCGCCGGAGACATTGCGCCCCCACCAGACGAACTGGGCATGCGGGCAGCGGACCCCGCGGGAGGTTCCGGTGGTCCCGGAGGTGAAGAGAACGCACGCGGTGTCGCCCGGCCGTACGGGGGCCGCCGGAAGGGCGGGGCCGTGGCCCGGCCGGGGCACATCGTCCGCTCCCGCGAGCCACAGCGTCCCCCGGTACCCGGCCGCCCGCAGGCGTTGCGCCGTCTCGTCCTCCGCGAGGAGATGGGTGGGGCGGGCCTGGTCCAGGACGTTCCGCAGTCCGCTGCCGCGCAGCCCCGTGTTCAGCGGGACCAGTTCCGCGCCGAGCCAGGCGGCGCCGAGGAACAGGTCGACGAGTTCGATCCGGTTGCCCGTCATCGCCGCGATGCGGTCCCCCGGGCGGCAGCCCCGGGCCGCGAGGGCCCCCGCCATGGTGGCGGCGGCCTCTCGCGTCTGCCGGTAGGTGCGGACGGTGTGCCCGATCCGCAGGAAGGTGCGGTCCCCGTGGTCCCGGGCCGCGGTGTGGAGCAGCCCGGGAATCGTCAGGGAGGTCACCGCAGCACCTCGCGCTCGCGCAGTTCGCGGATCCGCTCCGGTGGCAGCCCCGCGACATCGCGCAGCACATCGTCGGTGTCGGCGCCGAGCACGGGTGCCGCGGTGCGGACGCCGCCGGGTGTGCGGGTGAGCCGGATGGGCGGCCCCTCGTGCAGGAAGGCCCCCGCCACCGGGTGTTCCGCGCGGACGTAGAAGCCCCTGGCCCGCAGTTGCGGGTCCTGTTCCACGAGGTCGCGGCCGTCCTGCACGGCGCCCGCGGGTATGCCCCGCTCCTGGAGGAGTTCGGCGGCGGCGTCGGCCGGCAGGGTCCTGGCCCAGGTGGCGAGGGCGTCGTCGACCAGCTCGGCGTGGTGTGCGCGGTCGGCCGCGGTGCGGGTGCGTTCGTCGGTGGCCAGGTCCGGGTGCCCGATCACCGTGCACAGCCGGGCCCATTCGGTGTCGTCGCGGACGCTGACGGCCAGCCAGCGGTCGACGCCGAGGCAGCGGTACACGCCCTGCGGGCTCCACCGCGGATCGGTGTTCCCGGCGGGCTCGACGGGGTTGAGCAGGCTGGTGCCCATATGGGAGGCGATCGCCTCGAGCTGGGACAGGTCGATGTGCTGTCCGCGACCGGTCCGCTCCCGGTGTTCCAGGGCGGCGGTGGTGGCGAGGGCGGCCTGGAGACCGGCGACGATGTCGCCGTGGCCGTAGATCACCCCGACCACGTCGTCCGGGCCCCATCCGGTCAGACCGGTGAGCCCCGAGGAGGCCGACACGGTGTCCGCGTACGACACCCAGCCGCTGCGCGGGCCGCTGTGTCCCATGCCGGACATGCTGACGTACACCAGGCGGGGGTTGATCTCGCGGAGGGTGTCGTAGCCCAGACCCAGTTTGGTCATGACGGTGGCGCTGAAGTTCTCCACCAGGACGTCGCAGGAGGCGATGAGGTCGCGCAGTACGGCGATGCCGTCCTCGGTGCGGGTGTCCAGGGCCAGGCTGCGCTTGTTGCGGTTGACCTCGTTGAAGTAGCCGTTGGTGTTCGGATCGGTGTGCGGGCCACGGGAGAGATGCATGAAGGGCGCGAACCGGGTGGGGTCGGGGCGGCCCAGCGACTCGACCTTGATGACATCGGCGCCGTGGTCGGCGAGCACCTTGGTGCAGTAGGGCCCGGCGAGCACCCAGGTCAGGTCCAGGACGCGGATGCCGTCCAGGGCGGGCCGCGCGTCTTCCGCGGACGCCGCGGGCACCCGCGGGGCCGGCCGGTGCTCCCGGAGCAGCCGCTGGTCCGCGCCCCGCTCCGGGACGTCCAGCTCCTTGGTCCGGTGGCCGTCCGGGAACGCGAAGGGGAAGCCAAGGTCCGTGCGGCCACCGGCGCGGAGGAAGAAGTCACGGGCGGCGAGCTGCGGGTTGCCGGGCATCTCGTGCGGCAGGTCGACGGCCGCCCAGGGCAGCTTCCTCGACTGGGCGAGCTCGGCGAACTCGGCCTTCGGCCACCGGCCCGCGAAGTCCTGCACCACCTCGAAGACATGCTCCTGGTACTTCTTGCGCTCCACCGGGTCCTGCCAGCGCGGCTCGGCGAGGTCGGCCTCGGCGCCCTCCTCGCGCAGCCAGACCAGGAGCGCGTCCCACATGCGGGGGCTGCCGCCGAGGCCACCGCCCAGATAGCCGTCGGCGGCCCGGAAGAGTCCGTGCGGCACCAGCGGGTGCACCCGGCCGGGGCGTCCCGGCACCCGGTCCTCGTGCAGATAGGCGAGGGTACCGGCCTCCAGTGCGGCGGCCGTGCACGCCTGCGCGGACACATCGGCGAGCTGGCCCGGCCCGGTGCGCCGCGCCCGCAGTCCGAGCAGCGCGGCGATCGCGGCGTGCACCCCGGCGAGCTGCTCCGCCTGGTTCTCCGGAAGGCGCAGCGGCGGGCCGTCCGGGTCGCCGACCTGCGCGAGCATGCCGCCGAGCGCGGCGACCACCAGATCGGTGCCCTGCCAGTGGCTGCGGGGGCCCACGGTGCCGAAGGGGGTGACGCGGACATGGACGAGGTGGTCCAGGCCCGCGACGGCCTCCGGCGCACCGTCCGGTGTCCCGTCGAGGAGGACGTCGGCCCCCTCCACCAGGCGCCGCAGCTCCGCCGGGGACGCGGGGGTCACGGACCGTTTACCGGCGTGCCAGTGGACGAACGCGTCGCCGTTCAGTTCCCGCCGGGTCGGATCCCCCTCCTCGGGCTCGACCAGGACGACCTCATAACCGAGGCCGACCAGGAGCCGGCCCGCGAACCGGGTGAAGGGGCTGGACAGTTCGACGACGCGTACGGCCGGGTTGCTCACATCTCCTCCGCGGGATGCTCAGGCGTGCTGCTGGTTCAGGAAGCCGGTGACCGCCGTGTAGTAATCGTGCGGCCGCTCCTCCTGAAGGTGATGGGAGACCTGGTCCATGATGTGGAGATTGCCCCTGGGGACCATGCGGGCGAGCATCAGCGGATAGTCGGGGGTGAGGAACGCGTCGTACATGCCCCAGATGAAGAGGGTGGGGGCCTGGATGGCGCCGAGTTCCGCGGTGAGGTCCTGCCAGTCGCCGCGGGGGTTGTCGGAGGCACCGGCGAGGGCGGTCTCCTCCGGGTCGAGGCTCTGCTCGTAGCGCAGGGTGACGGTGTCGTCGGGGACGGCACCGGCGTCGTACCACTCCATGCGGGCGATCAGATCCCGCATCTTCTCCCAGGAGGGGCCGGTGCCGCCGTAGTACACATCACGGGCGTTGCGGCCGCGCCGGCCGCCCTCGGGCAGCGGGGCCAGCGGGCCGTGGAAGACGGGCATGCTGCCGGTGATGGTCAGCGACCGGACCCGCTCGGGGTACTTCGCGGCCAGGTTCAGCGCGATGGTGCCGCCCCAGGAATTGCACACGAAGTCGGCGCGCTCGATGCCCAGGGTGTCGAGCAGGGCGACCGTCTTGGCGGCGTGGTAGTCCCACATGGGGCCTTCGATGACGGGCTTGGCCGACTTGCCGTACTGAAGGATGTCCACGAGGAAGCAGTGGCGGTCCTGGGCGAACAGCGGTGCCACCTGTCCGAAGTCGGACCAGCCCGTGCACCCGGGGCCACCGCCGTGGAGGAAGACCGTCGGGCTGGTGCCCGGCGTGCCCAGCTCGATGTAGTGGTAGGTGACGCCGTCCGCTTCCGCGTGGGCGCCCTCCGGCGGCTTCTGGATGTTCATGAGGTCCATGCCCCGATGGTGTGGTGCCGGTGATCTCCGCCCAAGCGGTCCGGTCCGCTGAGCGGGCCGGTCCCGTGGTGACCGCCTCCGGGCGGTGGCTAGGGTCCCGGACCAACGTGTCCGCGATGAGGCGCGTCCGCGAAGGCCGGGGCCGCGAAAGACGTGTCCGCGGCAGTCGTCCGCAGAAAGGCAGTACATGTCCGCGTGGGAAGTTGCCGAGGAACGGGCCAGGGCGGCGATCGGCCGCCCGGAACACCGGGATCTGGGGGTCGTACGGGCCGAGGACGCGGCGGAGTTCGCGCGCTCGGCCGGGGAGACCGGCCCGCATCTGGTCGACCCCGGCCACCCCGGCTTCACCGTCCACCCGATGTACCTGGTGAGCCTGTTGCGTGGCGCGGGAGGCGCCGGCCAGGACGAGTTCCGGCCGGACGGCATGTACCGCGACGAGGTCCCGGGCACCGACGGCCTGGATGTGCGGCTGATGGCGGGCGGCCAGGAGGTCCGGTTCAGCGGCGAGGTGCGGGCGGGCGACCGGATCCGGGTCCGCCGGGTCCTCACGGATGTCGAGCGCAAGGGCAGCGGAACGCCGTTCCTGCTGCTGACCGTCGAGAAGACGTACACGGCGGAGCGGGGCACGCTCGTCTTGGTGCGGGAGAGGTTCATCGTCCGATGAGGGTTCACACGGGGCAGCCCGTACCACCGGTGGAGTTCACCCCGGACGCCGTCACCCTGCTGCGGTTCGGGGCGGTCACCCGCAACGCCCATCGCATCCACTACGACAGCGGGTTCGCGCGTTCCGAGGGGCTGGACGGCCCGGTGGTCATGGCGCAGTTGCACGGCTGTCTGATGCACCGGGCCGCCATGGGCTTCGCGGGCCCGGGCGGGCAGGTCCTGGAGGTCGGGTGGCAGAACCGGGCCCCGGCCCTCGCCGGGGAGCGGCTCGTGGTGAGCGGCACGGTCGGCGAGGTCGATCCGGAGACGGGGCGGGTCACCCTGGAGCTGGTCGAGCACGGTGGGCAGGGTGATGTGGTGTGCTGCCGGGGCACGGCCGTGGTCCTGATGGGCTGACCGCGCGCCGCGTCGGGATGGGATCGCCCGGGGTCGGGATGGGATCGCCCGCGCGGGACCAGCCCTCGGGCGAGATCCGGGATCGTCCCTCAGCCGAGATCGAGGACCACCTTGCCGATCGCCTCCCCGGACCGCAGGCGTGCCACGGCTTCCGCCAGGCCGTCGATGCGATGGTGCTCGATGGGCAGCGTGAGCTCCCCGGAGGTGAGGTCGCCCAGCATCCGCTTGGTGTCGGCCGCGACCTCCTTCCCCCGGGTCATCAGGTTCACGGGCAGCAGCGACACATCGGCGAGGAGGAAGTCCGCCAGGTCCACGGTGAACTCCCGGCCCGCGGTGTAGCCGACGAGGGCGACCCGGCCGCGGGGGCGCACCAGCGGCAGCGAGTCGCGCAGGACCGGCCCGCCCACGGTGTCGATGACGACGTCCACCGGGCCGCCGACCGCGTCGGCGGACAGGTCCGCGGCGAGCACCACCTTGGCGGGGGCCGGGACGTGCGGCAGCTTGGCGGGGCGGCCCACCACGCCGATCACCTCGGCTCCGGCCCGGGCCGCGACCTGCACGGTGAGCGCGCCCACCGCACCGGCCGCCCCGGTCACCAGGACCCGCTCGCCGGGCTGGACGGCCGCCACCGCGTGCACCGAGGCCCACGCCGTCCCGGCGGGCGAGAAGTAGCAGCAGGCCATGGCGGGGTCCGTGCCCTCGGGCACGGCCTCCACGGCGGCGTCCGGGACCAGCGCGTGCTCGCTCCAGGCGCCGTCGCGGCGCATTCCGAGGGCCTTCCCGCGCAGGAGGACGAGGCTCCCCTCGGGGTGGACGTCGGAGGCGATGACGGTGCCGCTGCCGGCGGTGCCGGGAATCGACGGCAGGTCGGGGAGGATGCCGAACTTGCCGTCGACGACGTTCAGATCGAGGTGGCTGACGGCGGCCGACGCCATCCGCACCAGGGTGTGGCCGGGCCGTGGCTCGGGGACCGGCCGCTCGACGAGCCGCGGCAGGGTGCCGAACTCCTCCAGCACCAGGGATTGTGACGTCGGGTGGCTCACGTTTTCGCTCCGTATCCACGGGCTCATGGCCGTGTTCGGTGGTGGCGGACCCCGCGCACGCTAGACCGCGCCCCGCCGTCCGCGCACCGGGACGGGTCCGCTCAGCGGGACGCGCCGCCGCGTGTTCCTCTCGTCTTCCGCCGAGGAGGGTGCGGTCTGCTCAGCGGACCGGATCCCTTGGGCGGATCCGCGCCGCGCCGGATGCTCGGGTCCACCGAAAACCGGCAGCAGGAGGACACGCACGATGACGGTCGAGGACTCTCCCGACACGGCCACCCCCGCCCGGAGCCGCCGCAGAAAACCCGCCGAGCCCGGTCGCCAGGACTGGTCGTCCTGGCCCCATTACGACGGCGCGGCAGCGGGCTTCCGCGGCTACTGGTATCCGGTCACCTGGTCCAGCCAGGTCACGGGGAAGCCGCTGCCGTTCACCATCTGCGGCGAGCGGATCGCGCTGATCCGCGACAACGGCACGGCGTACGCCCTGCACAACCGCTGCCCGCACCGCGGTGTGCCGCTGTCCGAGGGCAACCAGCAGTTCCCCGGCACGGTGAGCTGCCCGTACCACGGCTGGACCTTCGATCTGCCCACCGGGAAGCTGTCCGCGGTCATCACCGACGGCCCCGGGTGCCGGCTCACCGGCAAGCTGGGAGTGCGCACCTACCCGGTCGAGGAGCGCCTCGGCATGGTGTGGGTGTACATCCCGATCGCCGGCGAGGAGCCGCACCCGATCGACTCCCAGCTTCCGGAGGAACTGGTCTCCAACGCCTTCGTGATGGGTGGACGGATCGAGCCGCGCGGCGGCAACTGGCGGTTCGCCTGCGAGAACGGCTTCGACGAGGGCCACGCCAAGTATCTGCACCGCACGGCCCTGTGGCGGCTGTTCAAGCCCATGCCGACCTGGAACATCACCCGGATCGTGCCGCGCGGCCGGTGGATCTTCCGGGTCCAGGACGAGGTCCACTGGGACGCCGAGTTCCCGGGGGTGGGCCGCTGGTCCAACAAGCGGTGGTGGAAGATGCAGCCGCCCAAGGAGACCTTCAACATCGGCAACACCGGCAAGGCCGACAGCGTCGATCCGACGATCGAGGCACAGGACTTCCCCGGGTTCGCCTCGCTGTCGATGCCGGGCGTGCTGCGCATCGCCTACCCCAAGTTCATCCACTACGAGTTCTACGTCCCGGTGGACGAGGACAACCACCGCTATGTCGGTGTGATGGTCAACTTCACCGAGGGCTGGGAGACCCTGCGCTTCTACGCCAAGTACCTGGGCGCGATCCGCTGGCTGTTCCACGGCCAGTTCTCCGGCCAGGACGCGTGGATGGTCGATGTCACGGACGCGCCGCCGGAGAAGCTCTACCGGCCCGATATCTCGCTCACCGCCTGGCGGAATCTGAGCGAGGAGGAGTACGGCAAGAAGCTGGCAGCGGCCGACGGCGGATCCGCACCCGAAGAGAAGGCATGACATGTTCCGTAAACTGTTCACCCTGCTGCTGGGCGCCGCGATCGCCGTCGGGATCCCGCTGGCCACAAAGCGCATCGCGCGGACCACGATGACCCAGGTCCACAGGATCAACCAGTGACCGCCGACGGCTTGGCGGGACTGGATGACCGACGGCGCTCCTGGGCCCTCGACGCCGCCCGCCACATCAGCGCCGACCGGCTCCGCGAGCTGATCACGGGCCTGGTGAACATTCCCAGCCCGACCGGCGACGAGGGCCCGCTGGCCGCTCATATCGCCGACACCCTGCGCGCCGCCGGGTGCCACGCGGCGATCCAGCCCCTCGATGACCGCCAGGCCAACGCCTGGGGGCGGCTGACCGGTGACGGCACCGGCCCCGACCTCATGCTCTACGCCCCGATCGACACCCTGACGGTGGGCGAGGAGAGCGAGGACGTGCCGTGGATCGGACCGGAGCTGCGCGAGGACATGCGCCCCGCGGCCACCGTGTACGACGATCTGGTCACCGGGCTCGGCGCCTCCAACCCCAAGGGCCACGCGGCGTGCGTGATGATGGCCATCGAGGCGATCTCGCTGGCCGGTGTCCCGCTCACCGGTGACCTGGTCGCGGCCTTCGGCGCGGGCGGGATGCCCACCAACGCCCGGCCCGTGGGCACGCGCCTCAACACCGGCCAGGGCGCCGGGTGTTCGTTCCTGCTGGAGCAGGGCGTGTGGACCGACTACGCGGTCATCGCCAAGCCCGGCTGGACCGTCTCGTGGGACGAGGTGGGGCTGGTCTGGTTCGAGGTGACGGTCGGCGGCACCCACACCTACGCGGGCTCCCGCCACCGGCTCCCGTACGACAACGCCATCGCCCGCGCCGGGGAGGTGGCCGCGTACCTGGAGAAGTGGTTCGAGGGGTACGCCGAGCGGCACACCTCGGGCACGGTGGCGCCGCAGGGCATCGTCTCCTCCATCCGCGGCGGCTGGCCACGGATGGCGGCGGTCACCCCCGCCGTGTGCACCCTGATGGTGGACCTGCGGATCAGCCCGGACATCACACCGATGCGGGCCAAGCGCGAGTTCATGGACGCGCTGGCCGCGCTGCGGGCCGCCTCGCCCGGGCTCGACGTCCGGGCGGAGATGGTGCTGGCGATCCCCGGCACCCGCACCCCGCGCGAAACGTGGATCCACCGCAGCGCCACGGCCGCCTGGGAGGCGCTGGAGGGGCGCGAGCACGAGGTGATCCCCGGGAACAGCGGCGCCACCGACGCCAACATCCTGCGTGGCCGTGGCATCCCCACGGTGCGGGTCGGCATGCCCAAGGTGGCCGAGGCGCCGTTCGAGATCGACTTCGCCCGCGGGATGAACACGGTGTCGCTGCGGGCCATGGAGAAGCTCACGCGCCATCTGATCCGCACGGCCGTGGACACCGCCACCCGGTCCCGCGACGAGCTGGAAGGAGCAGGGGCATGACCGAGATCGTCCTGGGCGTCGGAGCGTCGCACAGCACGCTGATGAACACCCACTGGGAGGAGACGTACCACAAGGACCGCGCCGAGCGGTTCCGGGACGCGCTGGGCCAGGCGCGGGACGCGCTGGCCGCGGCCCGTCCGGACACGGTGATCCTGATCGGCTCCAACCACTTCCGGGGGTTCTGGCTCGACCTGATCCCCAGCTTCACCATCGGGGTGGACGAGTGCATCGCCAGCGGTGAGTCCGGCACCCCGAAGGGCCCGCAGCCGGTGGACCGGGAGCTGGCCCTGTACCTCGCGGGCTCGCTGGTGGAGCGGTCCGGTTTCGACGTGGCGTTCTCCGCCCGGCTTCAGATCGACCACGGCCAGTCGCACGCCGTCCAGTATCTGCTCGACGGGCTCGACGTCGACCTCGTACCGCTCGTGGTGAACGTCTTCGCGCCGCCGCTGCCCACCCTGGCGCGCTGCGAACAACTGGGCCGGGCGATCCGGGAGGCGGTCCTGGCCTTCCCCGGCGACCGCCGGGTGGCGGTCATCGGCTCCGGCGGGCTGTCCCACCGGCTGCCCTGGCCGGACTGGCGCGACCCGAACGGCGAGGACGAGGAGTTCATGGTCGGGGCCTGGCTCAACGGCCGGGAGAACTGGCAGGACTACGACGTGCGCCGCCGCCAGATCATCCGGGCCGCCGAGGCGTCGCTCAACCCGGAGTTCGACGAGGAAATCCTGTCCTGGATGGAACGCGGACAGGCCCACCGCATCACCGAGTACACCACCGCGGAACTGGAGAAGGTGGCCGGCAACGGCGCCCAGGAGCTGCGCACCTGGCTGCTGATGTCCGCGCTGCTCGATCACATCCCGGGCCGCCGCCTGGCCTATGAACCGATGCCCGAGTGGCTCACCGGCATGGGGGTCGCCGTCCTCGATCCCGCACAGGCCCCCGCACAGACCCCCGCGCAGACCAGCGAAAGGCAGTCATGAGCATCTGGAACGAGCTGTCGGGCATCGACTACCGGCACGCCTACGTCGAGACCGGCGACTTCAAGACCCGCGCCCTACAGGCCGGCCCCGAGGACGGCGAGCATGTGGTGTTCCTGCACGGGACGACCGGCCACCTGGAGGCGTTCGTACGGAACATCCCGGCGCATGCCGAGCGCTACCGCTGCCACTCCATCGACATGCTGGGCCACGGCTACACGGGCAAGCCCGACCGCCCGGCCGAGATTCCCCTGTACGTCGAGCACCTGATGGCCTACCTGGACGCCGTCGGCGCCGAGCGCGCCCATCTGGTCGGCGAGTCGCTGGGCGGCTGGGTGGGGTCGTGGGCCGCGAGCGAGCACCCGGACCGGGTCGCCTCCCTCCAACTGCTGTGCATGGGCGGCACGAAGATCAACCCGGCGATCATGGAGCGGCTGAAGACGTCCACCAGCGACGCGGCCCTCAAGGACGACATCGCCTTCACCCGGGAGCGGCTGCGGCTGCTGTGGGCGCACTGGGACGAGGAACTGGGCGAGGAGCTGACCCGGATCCGCTACGACATCTACCACCACCCCGACTTCCAGCGGAACCTGCACAATCTGCTGGCGCTCCAGGAGCCGGAGGCCCGCGAGCGCAACCTGCTGCGGCCCGACCGGATGGGCCGGATCAAGGCGCCGACCCTGGTGGTGTGGGGCAACAAGAACCCGCTGGGCGATGTGCCGGAGGCCGAGGCCATCGCGGCCGCGATCCCCGGGGCGCGGCTCGAGGTGTTCAACGAGTGCGGCCACTGGCCGCAGCACGAGAAGGCCGATCTGTACAACCCGCTCAGCCTGGAGTTCCTCGCCGCGTCCTCGGCCACCTGATCGTGAGGTTCCTGCCATGACCGTAGTCCCCATCGACCAAGCCGTCAGAACCTGTCCCGACCCGATGAACTCCGTCCTCGGCAAGGTCCGGTCCATCCTGGAGGCGTTCACCGCCGACGACGACTCGCTCTCGCTCGCCGATCTGGTGCGCCGTTCGGGAGTGGCGAAGGCGACCGTCCACCGGCTGTCCCAGGAGCTGGTCGCATGGGGGCTGCTGGAGCGGGCGGGCTGCAACTACCGGCTCGGGCTGCGCCTGTTCGAGATCGGGCAGCGGGTGCACCGGCAGCGCATCCTGCGGGAGGTGGCCCAGCCGTATATGGAGGATCTGCTGCTGGCCACGCGGGAGACCATCCACTTCGCCATCCATGACGGGCTGGACGTGGTGTACCTGGAGAAGATCCTCCCCCACCGGGGGCTGAGCGAGGAGTCGCGGGTGGCGGGGCGGCTTCCGCTGTACTGCACGGCGACCGGCAAGGCGATCCTCGCCCACTCCCCCGGCAGCCTGTTCGGCGAGGTGGTCAGGAGCGGCCTCAAGCCGTTCACCCGCCACACCATCACCTCTCCGGGCCGGCTGCGCACGCAACTGGACCGCGTCCGCGAGCAGGGCATCGCCACCGAGGCGGAGGAGGTCCGGCTCGGCTATATGAGCATGGCGGTCCCGGTCTTCGGCCGGCAGAACACCCTCGCCGGGGCCCTGTCGATCACGGCGCCGACCTACCGGGTGGACGCGATCGCCCACGCCAGCGCGCTGCGTACGGCGGGCCTTGGCATCAGCCGCTCGCTGAGGTCGGCGCTGTGACGGCGCCCGTCGTGTCCTCCCCCGCCCTGGAAGAGGTGCTGGCACGGGCGCGGGGGCTGATCGACCAGTGGCGGGAGGAGGACTGCGGCACCCCGACGGTCAAGGACTTCTGCCGTTACGCCGCCGCCCTCAACGACGGCGCGTATATCCGCCGGGCCCGCGCCCTGGAAGCGGACGGCCGCCCCGTCGAGGCGCCCGCCCTGTTCCTCGCGGCCACCATGAGCTGGGAGGACGGCCCGCCGGAGGACGAACTGCGGCCGGATGGCCTCGCCCAGCGTGAGTCGCCGTGCACCGAGGGTCTCGCGGTGCGCCAGGTGCACGGCGGCCAGTCGGTGCGCCTGGTCCGGCCCCCGGTGGCCGGAACGCGGATCACGGCGGCCCGTGCGGTCGTCTCCGCGCGGCACAAGCGCGGACGGTCGGGTGAGTTCGTCCTCCTGGGCGTCCGGACCCGGTTCCTGGCCCCCGACGGGAGCGAGCTGACGTCCGTGGACGAGACGATCGTGGTGCTCGACGCCACCGGAGGTGACCGATGACGGCGCCCGCTGCCGGGACCGAGTGTCCACCGCGCCGGTACGCCCACACCAGTGTGCAACTGTTCCGCTTCAGCGCCGTGTCGTGGAACGCGCACCGGATCCATTACGACGCCGCGTTCGCCGCGTCGGAGGGGTTTCCCGACACGGTGGTGCAGTCGACGCTGCACGGCGAGACGCTCAGCCGGAACGCCCTGGAGTGGGCCGGGCCGGGCGCCCGGCTGGAGTCGGTGGCGTGGCGCAACGTGGCCACGGCGGTGGCCGGTGAGGAGCTGACCTGGGCCGCGACGGTGTCCTCGGTCGAGGGCGGGCGGGTCCGGCTGGACGCGCGCATCCTCAAGGCCGACGGCTCCGAATGCGTCACGGGGACGGTGGAGGTGACGCTGGCCGGGTGAGAGCCCGGCTCGTCCGGGTGCGGGAGCGGGAGCGGTGGACCCAAGGCTGACGGGGGCCTTGGGTTCCACCGCTCCGGTGTGTCCGGGCCACGCTGTCCCGGCGCCACCGGTTCCTCGCCATGTCCCGGCGCCACCGGTTCCTCGCCGTGTCCCGGCGCCACCGGTTCCTCGCCGTGTCCCGGCAGGCGGACCGATTCCATTGGACCGTGATCCGGGCCTGCCTACGCTCCCTTTTCATGAGCGTTCTCAACGTTGAGCCGGTCGCCGCGGAGGACGCGGCGGTGGTCGAGACGGACATCCTGATCATCGGCGCCGGCCCGTCGGGCCTGTACGGCGCCTACTGCGCGGGCTTCCGCGGACTGCGGGTCGCCGTGATGGATGTGCTGCCCCAGCGGGGCGGCCAGATCAGCGCGATGTACCCGGAGAAACCGATCTTCGACATCGCCGGATTCGCCTCGGTCCGCGGCCGCGACCTGGTCGACAACCTGGTCGCCCAGGCGGAGACACACGGCACCCGCTACCTCCTCGGCCACCGCGCGACGGAGCTGTCCTACGACGACGGCCTGCCCGTGGTCCGCAGCGACCGGGGGACGACCGTGCGGGCCGGGGCGGTGGTGATCACCGGTGGCGTGGGGACCTTCACTCCCCGTCCGCTGCCGGCCGGGGAGGACTTCCTCGGCCGCGGCCAGGTGTACTTCGTGCCCGACCCCACCGCCCACGCCGGCCATGACGTGGTGGTCGTCGGCGGTGGCGACAGCGCCTTCGACTGGGCGGCCCTGCTGGCGCCCATGGCGCGCTCGGTCCGGCTGGTGCACCGCACAGCGCGGTTCCGCGCCCACCGCGCGTCGGTGGAGAAGGTCCGGGCACTGGGCATCGAGATCCTTACCGACTCCGAGGTCAGCGGCCTGTACGGCGGCGCGCTGCTGGAGGAGGTCGAGATCCGCCACCGCGTGACGAAGGACACCACGCGCCTCCCCGCGCAGACCGTGGTGGCGGCCCTCGGCTTCATCGCCGACCTCGGCCCGCTGCGGGACTGGGGCCTCGCCCTGGAGGCACGCCGGATCGCCGTGGACACCCACATGGCCACCAGCCTCCCCCGCGTCTTCGCGGCCGGCGACATCACCGACTACCCGGGCAAGGTGCGCCTGATCTCCGTCGGCTTCGGCGAGGCCGCCACGGCCGTCAACAACGCCGCCACGGTCATCGATCCGGAGGCGGCGCTGTTCCCCGGGCATTCCACCGAGAAGGAGAACTGACATGGCCTACGTCATCGGCGCGTCCTGCGTTGACATCATGGATCGGTCCTGCATGGAGGAGTGCCCGGTCGACTGCATCTACGAGGGCGAGCGCAAGCTCTACATCAACCCGGTGGAGTGCATCGACTGCGGCGCCTGCGAGGTCGCCTGCCCGGAGCAGGCGATCACCGTGGACCGGAAGGCGGATCCCGAGCACCGCGCGGACAACCGGCGGTTCTTCGAGGAGGTCCTGCCCGGCCGGGACGCCCCGCTGGGCACCCCCGGTGGCGCCGGGGCGGTCGGCCCGCTGGGCGCCGACACCGCTCTGGTGGGGGGCCGCTGAGCGCACCGGACGCGGCGCTCCAGCCGGTGGCCCCCGCCGGATTCTGACCACTCACACCATTCCTACCAGGCAAAAAAATCTCTATATTGTCCATCCTCAGAACTAATGGTGTCCTTGGTCGAGGCACACCAGCGGGCGAGGAGGGCATGTCGTGACGACTGCATCGGTGCCTCGTGGCAACGGCGAGGAAGCCGGGCCGGACGGGCGGTCCCCCAGGTCCGTCCTCGGCAAGGTCGGGCTCATCCTGTCCGCCTTCGGCGACGGCGACCTCGCCCTCAGTCTCACGGAGCTGACGGCCCGCACCGGGGTCGCCAAGGCCACGGTGCACCGGCTCTGCCAGGACCTCGTCGCCTGCGAAATGCTGGAGCGGGACGGCTCGGACTACCGGCTCGGCCTGCTGCTGTACTCGATCGGCCTGCGCGCGCCCCGGCAGCGCACCCTGCGCCACGCCGCACGACCTGCCCTGGAGAACCTCGCGCAGGCCCTCGACAGCCCGGTGAGCCTGTCCGTGCCGAACGGCAGCGAGCTGCTGTGCATCGACAACGCGGGCCGCCACCGCAACCGGGCCGGAGCCTCGATCGGCGGACGGCTGCTCCAACTGCACAGCACCGCCCCGGGAAAGCTCACCCTGGCCCTGCTGCCCGAGCAGTACCCGCTGGCGCGGCTGGCCCCCCATATGCGCCGGATGACCGCCCGTACCCTCACCGCCGACCGGCTCCCGGGCGAACTCGTCCGCATCCAGGAGCAGGGCTACGCCACCGACTGCGAGGAGCACCGGCTCGGCTATACCGCCGTGGCCGTGCCCGTGCGCGGGCCGCGGGACGGCGCCTACCTGGGCGCGCTGTCGGTGGTCGCCCCCACGGCACGCCAGAACGTGCCCCGTACGGTCGCGGCGCTGCGGACCGCATCGGAGGCCGTCACCACCCGGCTCTCGGTGATCGAGGCATACCGCACCGAGCCGTAGCCCACAGCCCCGGTCCGGAGCCCCTGGTCCGTGGCCCCCGGCCCGTAGCCCTCAGTCGACGAGCAGCCGGGCTATCCCGCGTTCGCTGAAGACGTCCCCGGTGGCGAGGGCCACCGCACCGTGCAGGGCCGAGGCGGCGCCGAGCTGCGTGGTGGTGATGGTCAGCTTCCGCGTGGCCAGTGGCAGGGCGCGCTGGTAGACCACCGCCCGCACCCCGGAGAGCAGGTCGTCGCGCAGTTCGCTGAGCGGCCCGCCGAGCACCAGGGTGCGGGGGTTGAACATGTAGACGAGCATGGCGGCGAGTTCACCGATCTCGGTGGCCGCCTGCCGCAGGGCCCGGACGGCGGGCGGGTCGTTGTTCGCGACGCGCTCCGCGAGTTCGTGGACCCCGTGCAGCGGGTCCTCCTCGGTGGACTCGGGGATGCCCAGGTTCAGCAGTACGGCGCGGTGCGAGGCGATGGCGCGCACACAGCCGACGTTGCCGCAGGTGCACAGGGCGGTGCCGCCGCCGAGGGACCGGATGTGGCCGACATCGCCGGCCGCGCCGTCCGCGCCGCGGTAGATCCGGCCCTCCGAGGTGGCGAGCCCCGCCCCGATCCCGGTGGCGATCTTGAGGCAGAGCACCGGGGTTTCGGCGCGGGCGTGCACGGCCTCGCCGAGGGCCATGAGGTTCGCGTCGTTGTCGACCTGGGCGGGGGCGCGGAACCGGGTCCGCAGCCGTTCGGCGACCGGGAAGCCGTCCCAGCCGGGCATGCCGTTGGGCCGGAGCGGGGAGCCGCGCCACGGGTCCACCGGGGCGGGCAGCCCCATCACCACCTGGCGGACCCGGTCCGGATCGCACCCGGACCGCTCCAGCAGGGCGAACAGCCGGTCGCACACCAGCTCCAGGACCGTTTCCGGCCCCGCGTCGATCCGCACGAGCACCGTGTCCCGCGCGAGGATGCGTCCGCCGAGGTCGGCGATCGCGATCCGCGTCTCCAGGTTGTCGACGTCGGCGACGGCGATGGTTCCCGCCCGCGGGCTCAGCGTCAGCAGCCGCGGGGGCCGCCCGCGCACCGATTCGCCGGACTCCAGCTCCTGGAGGATGTCGCGGCCGAGGAGTTGGTCCACCTGCTGGCCGACGGTGGAGCGGGCCAGACCACTGCGCCGCGCGATCTCGGCACGGTTCGTCGCCTCACCGGCCACCACGAGGTCCAGCACTCTGCGCAGTCCGACGGGGACCGCGGGCAGCAGTGCCCGGTCGGCGGAACGACCGTCATCTTCACGCATTTCCTCAACCTAGCCGTCGTGGATCACCGGCGACCAGCCTTCCTTTAAGACGTTATTAGTTTGCAAGGAAAATTAACAACTGCCTCTTGTTCGAGGTAACCGAACTAAACGAAGGTGTTGGGCGAGGCGAACACGCCCCAGTCAACCGTCAGAAGAGGGCCGTCCTCTAGCAATCCCAGTTCCCGAAGTCAATGGCGGTGGACCGCTCCACGAGGCGCTGCCCGCCTCCGCGGCACCCGTGCCGCGACCGTACGCGACCCGCGCACACCGCCCTGGCCTGCCCTTTTCTCAAGCGTGACCCGCCACAACACACGTTGAGCACCGCGGAAAACACATCGACCCGCGTTCCACTGAGCGGACTGTTCATCTCGTCCCGGCCCCGCCGGGGCCCTTGAATACTCGCCAACCCGGCGATACACCGACACTCCACACAAAGGTGTCGATCACTCGCATATCCGAACACCTCACGCATCACTCCCTGGGAGAGGAACCCCGGCCATGGCCAAAGAGACCCATCGCATCGGCATCCTGGGCAGCGGCAACATCTTCGGCCGGTATGTGACCGGCCTGGCCCGCTACCCGGAGCTGGAGATCGTGCGGGTGGGCGACATCGATGTGGCACGAGCGAAGCAGGCGGCCGCCGAGCATGCCATCCCGGCCTGGGGTGACGACGCGGAGCTGTACGCCGACGACTCGGTGGACATCGTCATCAACCTGACGCCGCCGGTCCACCACGCCCGCACCGTCATCACAGCCCTGGAAGCGGGCAAACACGTCTATGCCGAGAAGCCGTTGGCCACCACGGTCACCGACGGCGAGGCCGTCCTCGCGGCGGCCGCCCGCACCGGGCGCGTCCTCGGTTCGGCGCCGGACACCTTCCTCGGCAGCGCCGCCCAGACCGCGCGCAAGGCGATCGACTCGGGCTCGATCGGCGCCCCCATCGGCGCCACCGCCTTCATCGGGCACAGCAAGGCCGAGACCTGGCACCCCAACCCGGCCTTCCTGTTCCAGCCGGGTGGCGGCCCCGTGATGGACATGGGCCCGTACTACCTGGCCATCCTCGTCAACTGCCTCGGCCCCGTCTCCACCATCTCCGCGGCCGGCCGGATAGGCGTGCCCCGGCGCACGGTCACCGCCCCCGGACGGACCGTCGAGACCATCGACGTCACCATCCCCACCCACACCGGCGCCGTGCTCACCTTCGCCTCCGGCGTCATCGCCACCACCCAGATGAGTTTCGACGTCTGGGACAGCGACCTGCCGTACATCGAGATCTACGGCAGCGAGGGCACCCTCTCGCTGGCCAACCCGAACCACTTCGACGGTGATGTGCGGGTCCGGCGGCACGGCGATGGCGAATGGACCGTCCTGGAACCGGCCCTGGAACTCTTCGGCGCCGTCGGAACGCGCGAGCAGGCCCGCCGCGGGCTCGGCGTCCGTGATCTCGCAGGCGCCGTCGAGGGCGGGCCGCACCGTGCCAACGCCGCCTTCGCCTTCCATGTCCTCGAAGCCCTCTGCTCGTTGGAGGACTCCGCCCAGCAGGGCCGGTCCGTGACGCTGACCAGTTCATGTGAGCGCCCCGAGGCCCGCTTCACCGTCTGACACCCGCCCGCCCCACCGCCCGAACCCCGTGAAAGGACCCGCATGACCATGCGCCACGACCGGATCGCGATCAACCCCCTCCAGTGGATCGCCACCGATGACGGCTGGATCGACCCCGCGCTGGCACCGGCCCTGCCCGAGCGCCTCGAGGTCATCCGCGAGGCCGGTATCGCCGCCGTGCACGCGGATGTGCCCGCCGAGATGTCCGCCGCCGAATACGGCCGGCTGCTCGGCGAGCACGGCCTGGCGCCCGCCCCGGGCTATATCTCGGGCCCCCTCCCCGAGGACGAGAGCGGCCTGCGCGAACTGCTCGACAAGACCGACCGCGTCAGCACCCAGATGGCCGAACTGGGCCTGCCCACGGTCTTCGTGGCCACCGGGATGAACAAGCAGGCCCCCCGGGTGCACCGCCCGGCCGTGGGCGCCGAGGCCACTCCCGAACGGCTGGAGCGGGTGCGCGAGGTGTTCGCCCGCATGGGCGAGACCACCAAGGCCAACGGCGTCGCCGCCGCGTTCCACCCGCACATCGGCACCTGGGCGGAGACCGAGGAGGAGACCCGCTTCATCCTCGACGGCGTGGACGCCGACGTCCTCTCCTTCGGCCCGGACATCGGCCACCTCGGCTGGGCCGGTGCCGATGTCATCGGCCTCATCCGCGACTACGCCGAGCGGGTCGCCGCCCTGCACATCAAGGACTTCCACGCCGACATCGCCGAGCGGGGCCGCGCCGAGGCGTGGACCTATCAGCAGACCGTGCTGGCCGGTCTGTGGGCCGAGCCCGGCCACGCCTCGGTCGACATCCCCGCCACCCTGGCCGCGCTGCCCGCCGCCTTCGAAGGCTGGCTGGTGATCGAGGTCGACCGCGGCGCCCGGCCCACCCCCGAGGAGAGCGTCCGGCTCTGCGGCGAGTGGGCCCGGCAGCAGCACTGAGCGCGGCACCCGAGAACAGAAGGACGACATGCGAAGAATGGTCATGGCAGGGGCGGCCCTCGCCCTCGTGGCCGTGCCGGCGTGCAGCGGTGGCGTCGGCACCACGGCGTCCGCCACCGGAGACGACACCCTGACGCTGTCCATCGGCAACGCCCACACCGGCTGGGACCTGGCGTCCGCGGCCCTGGGCGACAACATCCAGTACTACGAGCCCGTCTTCGACTCGCTGGTCCGGCTGGACTCCAAGGCCCGCCCCCGGCCCAACCTGGCGACCTCCTGGTCCTACGACAGCGCGCACACCGTGCTGACCATGAAGCTCAGGAAGGACGTGCGGTTCACCGACGGTACGGTGCTGGACGCGACCGCGGTGCGCAAGAGCCTGCTCCACAACAAGGAAGGCACCAACGAGGCCGCCGGCAAACTGCGCGCCATCGACTCGGTGGCGGCCGTGGACCCCCGGACCGTGGCCATTCACCTGTCGGCGCCCGACCCGCAGCTCGTGGTGAACCTCGGCGACCCCTCAGGCATGATCGCCAGCCCAAAGGATCTGGCGGCGAAGGGCGGTCCGGTCGGCTCGGGCCCCTACGTCCTGGACAAGGGCGCCACGACCAACGGCAGCACCTATGCCTTCACCCGCAACCCGCACTACTGGAACAGGAAGGCGTACCCCTTCGACAAGATCGTCATCAAGAACATCAGCGACCCCACCGCACGTCTCAACGCCCTGCTCGGCGGGCAGGCCGACTGGGCCCGGATCACCCCGCAGACCGCCGAGCACGCCAAGAGCCGGGGCCTCGAGGTGCAAGGGCACGCCGACAGCGTCGAGGGCCTGTACATCTGGGACCGCACCGGGAGGATCGTGCCGGCCCTGGGCAAGGCGAAGGTGCGCCAGGCCCTGAACCACGCCTTCGACCGCGAGTCGATCGTCAAGAAGCTCAACCTCGGCTACGCCACGGCCACCTCACAGATGGCGACCGCCGGCAGCACCTGGTACGACACATCCCTCGAGAGCAACTACGCCTACGACCCGGCCAAGGCCAAAAGGCTGCTCGCCGAGGCGGGCTATCCCAACGGTTTCACCGTCACCATGCCCGATGTCTCCTCCGTCGCGCCGGGCCAGCAGGTGGTCATGACGCAGGCCCTGGAGGACATCGGCATCAAGGTCGAGGTGGACAAGATCCCGTTCACCCGGCTGTTCACGGCCCTCCAGTCCGGCCAGTACGCGATGTCGTGGTTCAAGCTCCAGTCCGGCCAGCCCTGGGACTTCATCCAGTCCGAACTGGCCAAGGGCGCCGCCTGGAACCCCGCCAAGGACTTCGACCCCAAGCTGAACTCCATGATCGACAAGGCGCAGAAGGCCCGGGGAGCGGCACAGACCGCCGCGTTCCGCGCGATCAACGCCTATCTCCAGAACCACGCCTTCAACGCGCCCTGGGATGTGCTGGACGCCGTCCAGGGCAACTCCAAGAAGATCAAGGTGACGCCCCGGGCCTTTGTCTCGGCGGTACCGATCTACGACATGGCCCCCGCCGGCTGACGCGACGGCGGAGCGGACCGCACACCGCCCCGCCCCGTCCGCGACAGATCCCGCATCCGCCGACGCAGAAGGAACGAACGCGATGCTGACCTTTCTCATGCGCCGCGTCGCGGCCGGCCTGGTGCTCCTCTATGTGCTCGCGACGACGGCGTTCGCGATGATGAGCCTCACCGGGACCGACGCCGCGCGCAATATCGCCGGCAATATGGCGACGCCCGCGCAAATCGCCGCCAAGAAACACGAGTTGGGCCTGGACCGGCCGTGGATCGCCCAGTACGGACAGTGGCTGAGCCATGCCGTCCGGGGCGACTTCGGGACCTCCTGGTTCGGCGGTGACTCCGTCTCCGAAAGCCTGGTGCTCAAGGCACCGGTGTCCCTGTCCATCGTGGTCGGCGGACTTCTGCTGGCCACCGTCCTCAGTGTGGTGCTCGGTGTCGCCGCCGCCGTACGGCGCGGCCGGCTCGACCGGGTGGTGCAGGCGACCGCGATCGTCGGCTACGCGGTACCGAGCTTCCTGATGGCGCTGATGCTCTCCGCCACCCTCGCCGTCGAGCTGCGCTGGCTCCCGGCGACCGGATACGTCCCGCTGGCCGACTCCCCCTCCGGCTGGCTCCAGTCCATCACCCTCCCCGCCGTCTCGCTCGCCATCGGCGCCATCGCCGCCACCGCCCAGCAGGTGCGCGGCTCGGTCATCGACGTACTGCGCCAGGACTTCGTACGCACCCTGCGCAGCCGGGGCATGAGCGAGCGGCGGGTGCTCTTCCGGCATGTGCTGCGCAACGCGGCACCCCCGGCACTGACCGTGCTCTCCCTTCAGTTCATCTCCCTGGTCGGCGGCGCCGTCGTCATCGAGAAGGTCTTCGGACTTCCCGGAGTGGGCTCCGCCGCGGTGACGGCGACCGTCAACGGCGACACGCCGCTGGTCATGGGCGTCGTGGTCTATCTCGTCCTCATCGTCGTGGCGGTCAACCTGCTGGTGGACCTCGCCTACGGCTGGCTCAATCCGAAGGTTCGTGTCCGATGACGCAATCCGCACGCCGCGACACCCGCGGCGCCCCCGACCCCGCCCCGGGCACCGCCCGCCGGCGCGGCCATCCGCTGAGCCGTCTGCTGCACAACCGGGTGGCGGTGGTGTGCCTGGTCCTGCTGGCGCTCATCGTCGCGGCCAGTGTGTTCGCACCGCTGCTCACCTCGGCCAGCCCCACCCGCTCCACCCTGGACGACGCCTTCGCCCCGCCCGGCGGCGGTCACCTCCTCGGCGCCGACAGTGTCGGACGGGATGTGCTCGCACGGCTGCTGTACGGCGGCCGGGTCAGCCTGCTGGGCGGGTTCATCGCGGTGGCGGTCGCCCTGCTGATCGGTGTTCCGGCCGGGCTGCTCGCCGGTTACTACCGGGGCCGGCTCGACGCCGTCGTGAGCTGGGTGGCGAGTCTCGTCATGGCCGCGCCCGCCATCATGGTGCTGCTGGTCTCCATCGCCGCGATCGGCCCCGACACCAACGCGACGATGGCGGTGCTCGGCCTCATCCTCGCCCCCGGTGTCCTCCGCCTGGTGCGGGCCTCCGTCACCTCGGTGCGCGAGGAGCTGTACGTCGACGCCGCCCGCGTCAGCGGACTCGGCGACGCCCGCATCGTGCGGCGGCACATCCTGCCGGTGGTACAGGCGCCCACCATCATCCAGTCGGCGCAGATGTTCGGCGTGGCCGTCGTCATCCAGGCGGGCATCGAATTCCTCGGCCTCGGCTCGGCCGGGCAGGCGAGCTGGGGCGCGATGCTCAACGAGGCGTTCGCCAACCTGTACACCAAGCCCTCGCTGCTGATGGCTCCCGGCCTGACGATCGTGATCACCGTGGCGACGCTCGGCCTGCTCGCCAACGCCCTGCGCGACGCGCTCCTGGACACGCCCGGCCCGGCGGCCCGGCGGCGCCCGCGCCCCGCGGCGGCCACGGCGAGCGCACCCGGACCGGCCGACGACGACAGCCTCCTCGCCGTCGAGGACCTGCGGGTCACCTACGCCACCCGCGACGGCGAGCGCACCGTGGTGGACGGGGTGTCGCTCACCGTGCGCCGCGGTGAAGTGGTCGGCCTGGTGGGCGAGTCGGGCTCCGGCAAGAGCCAGACGGCGTTCGCCATCCTCGGGCTGCTGCCCCCGGAAGGCCGCAGCGAGGCCGGCCGGCTCAGCTTCGACGGCCGCGATCTGCGGGGGCTCGGCCGCACGGAGCGGAACGCGCTGCGCGGCTGCCGCATCGCCTACGTCCCCCAGGAGCCGATGTCCAACCTCGACCCGGCCTTCCGCATCGGCACCCAGCTCACCGACCCGATGCGGGCACATCTGAAGCTGACCGCCCGGGAGGCGCGGGAGAAGGCCCTGGCCCTGCTGGAACGGGTCGGCATCGCCGAGCCGGAGCGCGTCTACCACGCCTATCCGCACCAGATCTCCGGCGGCATGGCCCAGCGCGTCCTCATCGCGGGCGCCGTCTCCTGCGACCCCGAACTGCTGATCGCGGACGAGCCCACCACGGCGCTCGATGTCACCGTCCAGGCCGAAGTCCTCGATCTGCTGCGGGAGTTGCGGCGGGAGCGGGAGATGGGGCTCATCCTGGTGACGCACAACTTCGGGGTGGTCGCGGACATCTGCGACCGGGTGGTCGTCATGCGCACCGGCCAGGTCGTCGAAACCGCCCCGGCCGAGAAGCTCTTCGCCGAGCCGCGGCACGAGTACACCCGCATGCTGCTGGACTCGACGCTGGACGACGCCCCACCCCGCGCCCCCCTGCGAACTCCCGCGACGGGCGGACCCCTCCAGGAGACGGTATGAGCACCACAGCGACACCTACACCGACCCCCGGCAATATGCTCGAAGTCGACGGCGTGGTGGTCGAGTACGCCGCCAAGAGCCGGCGCGGACAGCCGTTCCGGGCCCTGCACGGCGTCTGTCTGGACATCCGGCCCGGTGAGACGGTGGGGCTGGTCGGCGAATCCGGCTCGGGCAAGACGACGCTCGGGCGTGCGGTGCTCGGACTCGCCCCGGTGGCCGGGGGCGAGATCCGCTATGCGGGCCGGGTGATCTCACGGCTGGGCGCGCGCGAGCGGCGTGGCCTCAGCGCCGAGATCCAGGTGGTCTTCCAGGACCCCTACACCTCGCTGAACCCGGCGATGACCGTGGGCGACATCCTCGCCGAGCCCCTGCTGGTCTCGGGCACCTCCCGGGCCGCGGCCGAGGAGCGGGTCCGCGGACTGCTCGACCAGGTGCGGCTGCCGGCCGACGCCGCGCACCGGCTGCCACGGGAGTTCTCCGGCGGGCAGCGCCAGCGCGTCGCCATCGCCCGGGCCCTGTGCCGCGACCCGCGGCTGATCGTGTGCGACGAACCGGTCAGCGCGCTGGATCTGTCCACCCAGGCGCGGGTCCTGGAACTGTTCGTTGAGATCCAGGAGCGCACGGGTGTCGCCTATCTGTTCATCACCCACGATCTGTCGGTGGTGCGGTGTGTCAGCCATCGCGTGGCCGTGATGTACGGCGGCCGGATCGTGGAGACGGGCGAGGCCACGGCCGTGACCAGCGGCCCGCGGGACCCCTACACCCGGCGGCTCCTGCTCGCCGCCCCCGTACCGGACCCGGCACGCCAGCGGGAACGCCGGGAGCAGCGCCGGAACCTCAAGTCCGTGGGGGCGGAATGACGACCGTGACGGATGCCTACGGATTCACGGCATACGGCGGCCCGGACGTGGAGCGTTTCCTGGACCTTCCGCTCCCCTCCCCCGGGCCGGGGGAACTGCTGATCGAGGTCCACGCGGCAGGGGTCAATCCGGTCGACTGGAAGGTGCGCGAGGGAATGCACCGGTCGTTCCTTCCGCTCGGCCTCCCGTCGGTGTTCGGGCGCGAGGCGGCCGGGGTGGTGGTGGAACTCGGCCCGGGAGTCGGGGGGTTCGCCGTCGGGGACGTGGTGTTCGGCAGCAGTGCGCGCGGCTGCGGCGGCTACGCGACCCATGCCGTGCTGACCGCCGACTTCACGATCCCCAAGCCGGAGGGGCTGTCCTTCACCGATGCGGCGGCCCTCCCCGTGGCGGCGGGGACCGCGTACGACTCCGTGAACGGGCTCGCCATGACCACCGGGGAGAGACTGCTGATCCTGGGCGCCGGGGGCGGGGTGGGAGTGGCGGCGGCCCAACTCGCCGCGTCGGAGGGGGTGTCGGTGGTCGGGACCGCGTCCCGCGCGAAGCGGGATTTCGTGGCGTCCCTGGGCGTCACGCCCGTTCCGTACGACAGCGATGACACCGCGGACCGGCTGGCCACCGCGCTTCCGAAGGGGGCCGACGCCGTGCTGGACCTGGTGGGCGGCGACGCGCTGGACACGGTGTCCACCCTGATCTCCCCTGGCTGCCGTGTCCTCACGGTGGCCGACCCGGACACCGCGGCCCGCTTCGGCGCCCGGCCGCTGTCCCGCGGCAACCGGGCGCGGACCCTCGGCGAACTCGCCCGCCGGGTCCAGGACGGCCGCCTCCATCCCCATGTCCGGGAGATCTTCCCCTTCGCCCAGGCCCCGTCCGCTCTCCGGGCGGTCGAAACCGGCCACCCCTGGGGAAAGGTGGTGCTGGAGATGCGGACCGGGCCTCGATGACGTTCGCTCCCGCGAAAGGGGAACACCTTCCGCTTCCTGGGACCCAACGACCAGATCAAATGAGCTGGTTGATCATTTCGTCACCGGGCGTCAACGGTGAACGTCCACGTTCCGGAGCCGACCCGGTACCGGACCGCTTCGCCGGTCGCCCGGATCTTCCGCACCTCGGTCGGGGCCCGGACCCGGTCGTCCTCGTGCGTCAGGGGTACCCGTACCACCGCGCGGCTGTTGGCCGGGATGGTGACGGTCAGTCGCAGGGTGTCCCCGGTCTTCTTCCAGCCGGCGGCGACGTGGCCACGCACGGTCTCCTGTGAGGCGGACACCTGGTCGAGGCAGTCGGGGATCCGTGGCTCGACGGCGATCGCGCGGTAGCCGGGCCCGGTGGGCCTGATTCCTGCCAGGACGGTGTACAGCGAGGTGTTGATGCCGGCGAACATCGCGTGGTCGTGGGTTTCCATCGAGGAGCGGTAGAGCCACTGTTCCCAGGTGGTGGTGGCCCCCTTGGCGAGCTGGAAGCCGAAGCCGGGATAGGTGCGCTGGTGGAGCATGGTCATCGCCAAGTCGATCCGCCCGGTGCGGGCCAGCGCGTCGAGCAGGTAGCGGGTGCCGAAGATGCCGGTGTCCAGGTGCCGGGCGTCGTGCTCGACGATGGTCCGGGCGAGCTGGTCGCCGACATCGGTGACCTTGTCGGCGGGCACCAGCCCGAACGCCAGCGGGAGGATGCTGGTCACCTGGCGTCCGCTGCCGTAGGTGTCACCGGCTTCGTTGAGGAAGTGCGCGTTGAACGCGTTCTTGATGCGGCCCGCCAGGGACTCGAAGTGGCGCGCGTCCCGCCGGTGCCCGAGTACTCCCGCGGCCTTCGCCACGGCCCGGGCTTGCTGGTAGGAGAGGGCGGTGTTGACCAGGGAGACCTCGCTGGTGCAGTCCCCGGCGGTGGGGCTGCCCATGCCGTCGTTGGCCTGCGGCCCGTGATCGGGCGGGCACCAGTCGCCGAAGCCCTTGTCCGCGGGCCAGATGAGGCCGGGGACCTCGGTGGCATTGCGGTCCACGAACCGCTTCATGTCCGGATAGGCCGTCTCCAGCACGTCCCGATCGCGGTACTGCTCGTACAGGGTCCAGGCCAGGGTGACCTGACCGCCCGCCATGTCGGGGTACTGTGCCTTGACGTCGTCGGAAGGCAGCGCGGTGCCCGGCGGCAGGTCCTGTAGGTACTTCGCGTAGAAGCCCTCCATGCCGAATTCGCGCGTCGCCGCGTCCCGGTATGCCTGGACGTCCATGGCCGGAGGGGTGCGCTCGTCGCGCACCGGCGTATCGGTGGGCGTGCTCATGGAGTTGTTGAGAATGCTCCAGCGGTTGTTCTTCCAGATGCGGTTGAGATCCTCGCTGGAGGAGGTGAAGGCGCCGGTGGAAGCCACATCCGCGTGGACGACGCGTGCGCGCACATCCCCGAAGTCCGCCGCCCCGGGAGATCCGGCGACCTCCAGGTAGCGGAAGCCGTGATAGGTGAAGCGCGGTTCATAGGTCTCGCGACGGCCCGTCCCCGCGAGGGTGAAGGTGTCGGTCGACGCGGCATCCCGATTGGTGGCGGTGTCCAGCGTGCCGTCGGCATTGAGCTCCTCGGCCGTACGCATGGTGATGCGCGTACCGCTCTCGCCCTTGGCACTCAGGCGCGCCCAGCCGGCGATGTTCTGGCCGAAGTCGTAGACGTAGCCGCCCGGTCGGACCTCGGTCACCTTCCGCGGCCTCAGGGTGTCCGTCACTCGGAGCGGCGGCATGGTGTTGGACCGCGGTGCGCCCTGCGGCGCATCGACCATCGACACGCTCCTCCAGGAACGGTCATCGAAGCCTGGCTCGTCCCAGCCGGCCTGTTCCTTCCGGGCGTCGTAGGACTCACCGTCGTACAGATCGTCCGCGGTGATCGGCCCGATGGACCACTTCCAGGACGGGTCGGTGGTGAGGCGACGCCGGGTACCGTCGGTGAAGGTGACGTCGAGCAGCATGACCGCCTGCCGCTGCCCGTTCCAACGGAAGCCGTACCGGCTGAAGTTCTCCCCGTAGCCGTGGCCCAGCCACAGCCCCACCGTGTTGCCGCCCGTGCGCAGTTCCTCGGTCACGTCGTACGTGTCGTACAGCACCCGCCGGTCGTAAGGCGAGTTCGCCGGTGCGAGGACGCGGTCGCCGACCTTCACACCATTGAGGCGCAGCTCGTGGAGGCCGAGACCGGCCGCGTAGGCACGCGCGCCGGCCACCTTCTTGTCCAGGGAGAACTCCTTGCGCAGCAGGGGAGCCCCGGCCTTCGGATCGGACGGGCCGATCCACCGCGCACCCGCCCAGTCCTCGGGGGCGAGCAGCGCCGTCTCCCACGAGGAGGGGGCACTCCACGTCGACGCCCTGCCCTGACCGTCCCAGACGCGTACCTTCCAGTAGTAGCGGGTGCGGGGCGCGAGCCGCCGGCCGCCGTAGGGCACCCCCACGGACTCGTCGGAGTGTCGTCTGCCGCTGTCCCAGACGTTGCCGTGGTTGTGCGCCAACTGCTCGGCGGACGTGGAGACCAGGATCCGGTAGGCCGACTGCACGACGTTGTGCGACTCGGTGTCCAGCTTCCATCCCAGCAGCGGGCGAGCGGCATCGACTCCGAGCGGATCGGCCCGGCCATCGACGGTGGCGCCACTGACCTGGAATCCGCTGTCCACGGCGGCAGCCGGGTTGCCGGTGACCAGCGCCGTGGCCAGGAGCACGGCGGCGCCAAGGGTTGCGAGAGCGCCTTGGGCCAGTGCGGAACCGCTGCGTCGGAGCACGTCGAGCACCTCTCGCCACGGGCATCGCCCGATTGCCACCACCAGGGAGTAAAACGATTCAAGACGCCATTGGTTATAGCAGCGCCGGCAAGGCGCGGCTAGTGGCCCACCGCACGCCCGACTCCGGACGAGGCGGACGAGGCGGTGGCGGTGGCGGTGGCGGCAGCGGTGTGGCGACGGAGAATCCGTGCGGATCCCATCGCCGGGTCCTTGCTCACCCTTGGGTGTGTTCGGGCGGGTTGATCCGCGACGCGTCGATCGCGGAGGCGCTGGTGCCCCACTTCTTGAGGATCCGGGCGTAGACGCCGTTCTCGATCAACTCGTTGACGGCGGCCTGGAAGGCGCGGGTGAGCCCGGAGCCCTTCTTGAAGGCGAAACCGACGTCGAGGCGGTGGTACTCGCCGAGGAAGGAGGTATGGGCGGCGGACTGGGCCGCTTGGTAGCGCAGTCCGTTGATGGTGGACATGACGACGTCGATGCGGCCTTGCTGCAGGGCCGTGAGGACGGCCCCGTTTTCCGCGTAGACCTTCACGTCGTACGGCTTCTTCCCGGCCTTGGCGCACACCCCTTTCTGCCGGGTAAGGGTCGCCTCGAAGGTGGTGCCGGCCCCGGTGCCGATGGTCAGCCCGCACAGCTCGGTCAGATCGGTGACCTTCCGGCTGAGCGCCGTGCCGCCCTTCTTGACCGCGAAGCCCTGGCCGTCGTTGATATAGGTGACGAAGTCGATGGTCTTCAGACGCTCGGCGGTCACGCCGAAGTTGCCGGTGCCCACGTCGAACTTGCCGCTGCCGAGGGCGGGCAGGATCGTCTCGAAGGAGGCGTCCTGGCGTTCCAGCCTGACGCCGAGCACCTTGGCCACCGCGTCGGCGATGTCGATGTCCTGGCCCGCGGGCTTCTTGTCCGGGCCGTTCGGGTAGTAGGCGCCCGGCGGGAACCCGATCGAGCTGCCTATCCTCAGGGTGCCGGACCTGGCGACGTCGGCGGGCAGCAGGGCGGCGACGGAGTCCGCCTTCCGTACGGCGGCGACCGGGTCGTCGGTCGGCGCGGGAGATGCCTGGGCGCCCGCCGGCGTTGTGCCGTCCGTGCCGCCGGAGCCACCGCAGGCGGTCAGCGCCAGGAGTGACAGCAGCGTCAGCGCGGCGATGCGCTGGCGAGTTCTGGTCCCGGGGTGGTTCACAGGCTGGGGCCTTTCCGTTCTGCGCCGTGGTGGCGGCGATGGGAATGTCCGTGTGGGCGTGCGACGGAGGTCATCCGCGCACGGCGGCCAGGGTCCGCGTGCCACGCGCCGCACGCTCGGCATCACGCTTGGCGACCTCCTCACGGACGATCGGGATCACGTGCCGGCCAAAGTCGATGGCGTCGCCCAGCAGGTCGTAGCCGCGGGCGGAGAGGATGTCGACGCCGAGGTCGTAGTAGTCGAGGAGTGCCCGGGCGACCGTCTCGGGGGTGCCGACCAGGGCGTTGGAGTTGCCCGCCCCACCGGTCGCCGCGGCGGTCGGCGTCCACAGCGCGCGGTCGTAGCGCTCCCCCGCCTCGGCGATGGCGATCAGCCGCTGTGAGCCGGAGTTCTGCGGGTGTGCCTGCCCGGTGTGGCGCCTGGTGACCGGCTCGCCGCTCGCCTTGCGGGCCTCGATCGCGCCCACCGTACGGCGGGCCTTCTCCCAGGCCAGTTCCTCGGTCGGGGCGATGATCGGGCGGAACGCCACCTGGATGCGCGGGACGTCGGTACGGCCCGATGCCTTCGCGGCGGCCTTCACCGCCTCGATCTGCTCGGCGGTCTTCTCCAGGGGCTCGCCCCACAGGCAGTAGATGTCGGCTTCGGCGCCTCCCGCGGCGTACGCGGCGGGAGACGATCCGCCGAACGAGATGTCCGGGCGGGGCTGTTGGGCCGGGAAGACGTCACTGACGAAGTCACGGAAGCGGTAGTGCTCGCCCTCGTGGTCGAAGGGCTCGTGAGTGGTCCAGATCTTCCTGACGATCTGGATGTACTCGCGGGTGCGGGCGTAGCGCTGGTCCTTGGTGAGCGTGTCGCCCTCACGGCCCTGCTCGTGGTCGTTGCCGCCGGTGATGAAGTGCACGGTCAGCCGCCCCTCGCTGATCTGGTCGAGAGTGGCGAAGGTCTTGGCGGCGAAGGTCGGATACGAGACGTTGGGCCGGTGGGCGAGCAGGATCTGGAGCCTGTCCAGCCTGCTCGCGATGTACGCGGCGGCCGGCGCGGGGTCGGGCGATCCGGATCCGTAGGCGAACAGCACCCGGTCCCAGCCATGGTCCTCGTGGGCCCTGGCAAGCCGGAGTGTGTACTCCTTGTCGAATGCGCCACCGGAGCGCGCTGTGGTCTCGGAACCGTCATGGGTCGCGGCGATGCCGAGGAATTCCACGGGCATGGGGAATGGCCTTTCGGTAGGACAGGGGGGAGCACGCGGACAGGCCGGATCGGCCTTCGCATGGCCGTACGTGACGGCATCGGGGAAATGCCACTGGCTGGAGCAGGCGTGACGACGCCGGGGCGTCGGGAAGGGGTGGCGGCAGCGTGTGTCCGGGCGCTCGCAGGGCCGTGTCCGAACGCGGCTCAGCGCCCGCGTACGGCGGTGATACGACGAGAGAGCTCGGCCCGCGACGGGGTCACCGAGGGAGGGAAGGGCCGGTCAGACAGCCCGCTGCCGAGTCAGGCGCAACATGCGGCCGACCACACCCGACCGAAGTCGATGTGGCCACGGGTGACCAGGCGCTGCTCGGTATTCATGGGAGCAATTAGGCAGTACACAACGCTTCTCGTCAACCACCGCCCGCATACCGGACCGGCGTTGACCGGTTCCCATGTGTTCACCGGTTCCCATGGGTTCTTGACAGATGCATGCGCTGGGCACATACGATCGATGACGGACGGGTCCGCCACGCGCGGAGGCCCTTCCGGCCGCGTTGAGGGACGCGGTGAGCGTGATGACGCCGAGCCCGGCCGCACCGTACCCGCGTACCGCCTTCTCGGGTGTCCGTGTGCGCGTCCCGCCGGGCTGCCGCCGACGCCCGTGCCCCCTCACCCGGAGAGCTTCCCGATGGCCACGCCTTCCCGTACCACCGCTCCCGACGCGGTGCCCGTCCCCGCCGACAAGCGCCCCGAGACGGGCACCCCCGGTCCCGGCGACCTGCCGCGGATCGTGCCGCGCCGACGCATCGGCCGCCGGCTGACCGCCGCCGCCGCGCTCCTGGTCTTCGCGATGGTGGTCAACTCCGTTGTGCGCAATGACGCTTTCCAGTGGGACGTGGTGGGCCGGTACTTCACCACCCGCGCCGTGCTGGACGGACTGCTGCTGACCCTGTGGCTGACCGGCGCGGTGATGGTGCTCGGGTTCCTGCTCGGCATCCCGCTGGCGGTGATGCGGCTGTCCACCAACCCGGTGCTGTCCATACTGAGTTGGGGCTATGTGTGGATCTTCCGCTCCACTCCGCTGCTGGTGCAGTTGCTGTTCTGGTTCAACATCGGCGCTCTGTACCCGACACTCGGCCTCGGCGTCCCGTTCGGCCCGCAGTTCGTCACCGTCAAGACGGTCAACCTGCTCGGCCCCACCCTCACCGCCGTCATCGGCCTGACCCTGCACGAGGCCGCCTACGCCGCCGAGGTGATACGCGGCGGCATCCTGTCCGTGGACTCCGGCCAGACCGAGGCCGCCCAGGCACTCGGGCTCGGCAAACGGCGCACACTGCGCCGGATCGTCATTCCGCAGGCGATGCGTTCCATCGTGCCGACCGCGGGAAACATGCTGATCGGCACGCTCAAGGGCACCAGCATCGTCAGCGTGCTGGCCGTGCACGACCTGCTGTACTCGGTGCAACTGGTCTACAACCAGAGCTACCAGGTCATCCCGCTGCTCATGGTGGCCACCCTCTGGTACATCGCGGTCACCACCGTACTGAGCGTGGGGCAGTTCTACGTCGAGCGCTACTACGCACGGGGGTCCGCGCGGGCACTGCCGCCCACCCCACTGCAACGGCTGCGCGCCCGTGCGGCCGCCGTCCCGAGCGCCCGATCGCGCGCCACGACGGCCAGGACCACCGTCTGACGCCGTGGTCCCGTCCGGCCACGAGGGCCGGACGGGGCCATCCGGTACCCCACCGCGTCGTCGGGTTCAGGGCCGGGTGCCTTCCGGTACCAGGGGTGTGGCGTCGAGACGGTGGAACGCGCGGTTGAAGTAGACAAGGCTCTGGCCGCCCGAGTGGGTGCGGATCCGCTCGATGTCGACGAAGAGCACGCTGTGGGAGCCCATGGGGACGGCGTGTGTGATCGTGCCGATGGCGCTCACCAGGGCGTCCTTCAGGACCGGCACATCGTGGGCGCGGTCCCAGACGTCCCAGGTGAAGCGCTCGGCCATCGGCACCTTCGTGGCCCCGGCGAAGTGCAGGGCCAGTTCCTGCTGGGCGCCGCCGAGCACATTGACGCAGACCCTTCCATTGGCCCGGAACACATCGTGCATGGCGCTGCCGCGGTTGACGCAGACCAGAACGGTCGGCGGATCGTCGGTCACGGAGCAGACCGCGCTGACGGTGATGCCACAGCGGCCGTTCGGGCCGTCGGTGGTCAGGATGTTGACGGCCGCCGGGAGATGCGCCATCGCCTCCCGGAACTGGGACGGGTCGGGGGTCACGGCGGTGCCCCTCCTCTCCTGGTTCGGTTCGGATTCGCTCGAGCGGTCGCGGTGCCCTGAGGTGAGCGTCAGCGCATGTACAGGCCGCCGTTGGCGTCCCAGCACGCGCCGGTGACCGCGTCCGCGTGGTCGGCGGCGAGCAGCACGGCCATGTCGGCGATGAACTCCGGGCGTCCCAACCGCCCTACGGGGATGGCGCGTTCGAAGGCGTCGATCTTGTCCGGCGGAATGATGTCGCGGACCACGGGCAGGTCCAGGGGGCCAGGAGAGATGGCGTTCACCGTCACCCCGTGCGAGCTGAGCTCGCGGGCGAACACCTTCGTCAGGGTGGCCACTCCCCCCTTCGCCGCCGCGTAGTGCCCACCGGTCCCCGAGCCGCCGTTCTGACCGGCGAGGGAGGCGATGTTGACGATGCGCCCATACCCCCGCTCGGCGAAGTAGGCGCCGAAGACCTGGCAGCCGAAGAAGGCGCCGTTGAGGTTGGTGGACACGATCCGGTCGAAGCTCTCGGGGCTGATGTCCATCAGCGATTCGGCCTTGGTCAGGGCGGCGTTGTTGACCAGCACATGGACGGCGCCCCAGCGGTCGACGAGCTGATCGCGGACGGCCGCGAAGGCGTTCTTGTCGCGTACGTCCAGGGCGAGCCCGGTGGTGGCGTGGCCTTCCGGATCGAGATCCGCCGCGGCCTGCACGGCGCCCGCCTCGTCCAGGTCGGTGAGGGCGACACGGTAGCCCTGGGCGCACAGCCGGCGGGCGATGTGGGCGCCGAGGCCGCCCGCCGCTCCCGTCACCAGGGCGACGCGGACGTTCTCGGTGGTCATCGGCCGGCCTCCGGCTCGGGCAGCGGGCGGCCGAGACGCGCCTCGATCTTCATATAGCGCCACAGGCCGTGCTCGCCGACCTGGACGGTGCGGAAGAGGTTGCAGGCGGCGGCGACCGTCGGCTGGTCGACCACGTCGGCGAGCACGTAGCTGGTCCAGGGCCAGGAGGCGGAGGGGCCGACCATGTGCTGGTCGTCGTCGATGGTGCCGAGGACGCTCACCCCGGGCAGTGCGTAGAGCTGCGAGAGCATGGAGGTGAAGCCGTCCCAGACGGCCTTGCCCTGGCCCGTGGGCAGATCGAAGAAGTTCTGGTTGACGCCGATGCAGAACAGCACGCGCAGGGGTGTCTCGGGGGATTCGGGCATGGATGTCCCGCCTTTCGAGGTAGCCGGGGGCAGAGGTGGCCGGGGGTTCAGAGGTGGCCGGGAGTTCAGAGGTGGCCGGGAGTTCAGAGGTAGCCGGGGAAGGGCTGGACGCCCATGAGGACCGCGCCCGCGCCGTCGTACATGCCCTCCTGAAGGAAGGCGTGCTGGGGGACGACCGAGCCGTCGCGCAGATAGCGCTGCATGGGGCTGCCGTCGGCGATGGCGGCGATGCCACCGAGCTGGTAGGCGGCGCGGACCACCTCGAAGGAGGTCTTCGCGAGGTGGGCGGAGGCGAGCCGCAGCGAGCTGGTCTGTCCCGGGCTCGCCGGGTCCCCCGCCGCCACGGTGGCCCACACCTCCTCGGTGGTCTCGTAGAAGTAGGCCCGCGCGGAGCGGAGTTGGGCCTCGGCCTGGCCGACCGTGATGCGATAGGTGGCGCGCTCGGCGGGTTTCGGGGCACCCGTATAGCTCGTGCGGCCGCCCTGGGCGATGACATGGTCGAGCGCGGCCCGCGCCACTCCGAGGCCGACGACGGCCAGCACCTGGGAGGCGTACGGGACGGTCGGGTAGCGGTAGAGCGGCTCGTCCACGGTGGGCTCGCCGCCGCGGACGAAGGTCCAGTCCTCGGGGACGACGGCCCCGTCCACCACCAGGTCGTGGCTTCCGGTGCCGCGCATGCCGATGACGTCCCAGTTCTCGACGATCTCCACCTGCTCGGGCCGCAGCACGGCGGTGAGCGGTCGGCCGCCCCGATCCTGACCGCCCTTGATGCCCACGCCGAAGACGTCCGCGCCCTTGCAGCCGCTGGCGAACTTCCAGCGGCCGGCGACCCGGTGGCCGCCCGGGACCCGCTCGGTGGGCTGCACCGGGAACAGTCCCGCGGCGAAGACCACATCGGGCCCGTCGGCGTACAGCTCGGCCTGGGTATCGAGCGGCAGCGCCGCCAGGTAGACCAGGGACGAGCCGAAGCTGGCGACCCAGCCGGCCGAGCCGTCGACGACCGAGATCCGCTCGATGAGACGGAGGAACGCGGCGGGCGGAAGGGGGTCGCCGCCGAATTGGCTCGGGGTGCTCGCCCGGTAGATTCCCGCGGCCTTGAATTCCTCGATCACATCGCGCGGAACATGCCCCATCTCCTCGAATTCGGCACGCCGCCGGGCGACCACGTCCAGCGCCCGGTCGAACGCCGATCCGGAGGGCGACCGCCCGGTGGCCGCCGCGGCGGCGGCATCCAGCGTCTGCGTCATGAGCGAATCTCCTCGCGTTGCCGGGCGGTTCTCCCGCCCGCCTTGTCATCACGCTAGGCGTGGCCGCTCAGGGGCCTCAATTGGGAGTTGGATGCTTCGGCTAGGGGATTTCCCCTACCCGCCCCGCCCCGTCGGCGGGCAGCGTGAACCGGAAAACCGCGCCGCGCGGCTCGTTCGCGTGGACGTCCATCCGGCCGCCGTGGCGGGTGATGATGCGGTGGCTGAGGGCGAGGCCGATGCCGCTGCCGTTCTCCTTGGAGGTGAAGACACCGTCGAAGAGCCGGTCCTCCGCGGGCGGGCCGTTCCCCCAGTCCGCGACGGCGAGCACGGCGGACCCGTCCTCGCCGCGCCGGGTGGTGATCCGCACCCCGCGTTCCGCCTCCGGCCGGCCGGCCATCTCGTCCACCGCGTTGAAGGCGAGGTTCATCACGACCTGTCCGATGAGCACGTTCTCGCAGCGCACCGGCAGCGGCTCGGCGGTGAGGCCGTATTCGACCGGCACCGCGTGTTCCTGGGCGCGCAGCTCGATGAAGTACGCGCAGTCGCGCACGATCGCGTTGAGGTCGGCCCGTTGCTCGGACTGTTCCAGGCGGCCGACATAGCCGCGCAGGCTGGCCAGGATGGTCCGGGCCCGCTCGATCTGCCGTACGGCGTTGTCCAGCCCCCAGGCCACGCTCTCGTCGCCGCGTCCGAGCCGGCCCCGTGCCCCTTCGACGAAGTTGTACGCGGCCGCGAGCGGCTGGCTCACCTCGTGGGCGATGGCCATCGCCATGTCGCCCATGGCGTTGTTGCGGGCCAGATGGTCCAGGCGCTGGGTGTCGCGGCGGTGCTCCTCCTCGGCGCGGACCCGGTCGGTGATGTCGTAGAAGAGCAGCATCCGGCCGTGCAGATCGCTCTCGATCTCGATGTACTGGCAGGTGGCCGCGTACCAGCGGGGCTCATCGCCGGGTGCGGCGAACCGGTAGCGGCCCTCGCGGTCGGGTACGGTCCCGTCGCGGCAGTAGCCGGTGAAGTCCGCCCCGTGGAGGTCGCCGCCGAGCAGCCTGGCCGCGGATTCGCTGGCGAAGACCACCCGGTCGGTTTCGTCGAGGACGACGATCCCTTCGGCCAGGCCGCTCAGAAAGGCCCGCAACCTGCTCTCGGTGCGGAACAGATCGCGCCGGACCGCCTTCTCCTCGGCGATGTCCCGGAACTGCACCATCACCACCGTCCGCGCGGGCAGGGCGACACGGATGGCGATGGCCTCGGTGAGGATCTCCTCGCCGGTCTTGGACCGGTAGCACCACTCGGTGGCGCTGATGCCGTGCTCCACCGCGTGCCCGAGCCAGCGGTGCCCGAGCGCCCGGCTGTACTGGAGGGAGTTCTTGCTCATGTCCGGTGCCTTGAGGGGCCTGAGCTCATCGACGGTCCAGCCGAGCAGTTCGCAGGCGGCCCGGTTGGCCCAGAGGATGTCGTAGGTCCGGGCGTCGTGCAGCAGGACGCAGTACTTCAGGGCCTGCATCAGCGTCTGGAAGCCGGACGGCGCAAGACGGTCCACGGCCGGGTCCCTCATCGGTCCGCCGCGGGTCGCAGCCCCAGCCGGAGGATGTCGTGCACAAGGGTCGCGATGCTCTCGGCACCGGTCTTCTCCCGGATCCGGGCCCGGTGCACATCGACGGTCTTGGTGCTGATGCCGAGCCGGGTGGCGATGCGCTTGTTCGGCACGCCGTCGACGGACAGCGCGAGCACCTCCCGTTCGCGGGCGGTCAGCCGGTCCAGGCTCGTCCGCAGCTCGCGCTGGCCGGCGGCCCGCTCGAAGCGCTCCCGCGCGGTGCGGAGCGCGGCCTGCACGACGTCCAGCATGTGCTGGGGGTCGTACGGCTTCTCCAGGAAGTCGACCGCGCCGTTCTGAAGGGCGCGCACCGACATCCGGATGTCGCCGTGCGCGGAGACGAAGACGACGGGCAGCGGCGCGCCCGTCTCGTTCAGCAACTGCTGTACGTCGAAACCGCTCAGCTCGGGCATGCGCACGTCCAGGACCAGGCAGGCGGGCCGGTCGCGGTCGTAGGAGCGCAGAAAGGCGTGGGCGTCCCGGAACCGCTCCGAGCGGATGCCGACCGACTCGAGGAGCCAGGCGAGCGATTCGCCCAGTTCCTCGTCGTCGTCCAGGATGTAGACGAGGGTCATCTCAGCGGGCCCGTCGGCGAACCCCGTCGAGTCCCCGGGTGCGGAAGGTCATGAGGCGGCCTCCTTCAGCCGTTCGGCCCGGCGCCGCGCCTGCCGGTCGGGGTCCGGCACCGGCGCCGCCAGCAGCAGCCGCCGTGTGTAGGCGTGTTCCGGACGCTCGGTGACCTGGGCGGCGGTGCCCGTCTCCACGATGTCGCCACGGTACAGCACGGCCACCCGGTGGCTGATGTGCCGGACCACCGACAGATCATGGGTGACGAAGAGATACGCCACGCCCGTCGCCTCCTGGATCTCGGTGAACAGGTCGAGCACCCGGGCCTGGGTCGTCAGGTCGAGGGCGCTGACCGGTTCGTCGCAGACGATCAGCCGAGGGTCCCGGCACAGGGCGCGCGCGATGGCGATCCGCTGGCGCTGGCCGCCGGAGAACTCACGGGGCAGCCGGTGGACCGCGTCATGCGGGAGGTACACCCGGTCGAGCAGGGTGCGCACGCGCTGTTCGGCGTCGCGCCGGGCGACGCCGGTCACCAGCAGGGGCTCGGTGAGGATGTCCAGGACCGTCATGGCCGGGTTCAGTGAGGTGAACGGGTCCTGGAAGACCACCTGGATGTCCTCGCTGAGCGCCCGCCGCTCCCGTTTGCCGAGCCGGGAGATGGCCCTTCCGCCGTACCGGATCTCGCCGCCGGTGACGGGCGCGAGACCGAGGACGGCCCGGCCCAGTGTGGTCTTGCCGGAGCCGGACTCGCCGACCAGGCCGAGCGTTTCGCCCGGTGCGATGGTCAGGGAGATGCCGTGCAGGACGCGGAAGGGATTGCGGCCGCGGCCCTTTCCGGGGTACTCCACCACGACGTCGTCGAGTTCGAGGAGCGGAGCGGTCATGGTGTTGCCCCCTTGAGAGGTTCATCGGCACCGGAGTGGACGGAGAGTTCGCCGCGGACCGGCCCGCCGTCCAGCGTCGAGTCCAGGAGGGTGCGGGTGTACGGATGCTCGGGCGCCGCGAAGATCTGCCGCATCGGCGCCGTCTCCACGATCCGCCCGCCGCGCATCACCGCGACCCGGTCGCAGATGTCGGCCACCACGCCGAAGTCATGGGTGACAAGGATCATCCCCATGTCGTGCTCCTGCTGGAGGGAGCGCATCAGGTCCAGCACCTCGGCCTGGACGGTGACGTCCAGCGCCGTGGTCGGCTCATCCGCGATCAGCAGCCGCGGGGCGCAGGAGACGGCGCCGGCGATGAGCACACGCTGCGCCATACCGCCGGAGATCTGATGCGGATAGGACCTGAACACCCGCTCCGGGTCCGGGATGCCGACTCGTTCCAGCAGCCCGAGCGCCCTGGTGCGGGCCTCGGACCGGGACAGCCCGAGGTGGGTGCGCATGGGCTCCACGAGCTGGAAGCCGATCCGGAAGCACGGGTCGAGGTTGGACATGGACTCCTGGGGGACGTATCCGATGCCGTGGCCGCGAAGGCGGTTCAGCGCGGCGGTGTCCATGCCCAGCAGATCCTGCCCGTCGAAGGTCAGCCGGTCGGCCGTCACCTCGGCGTCGTCCGGCAGCAGGCCGAGGACGGAGAACGCCGTCTGGCTCTTGCCCGATCCGGACTCGCCCACCAAGCCGAGGACTTCACCGTGTGCCACGGTGAGGTCCACCCCGTCGACCACTGTCTTCTCGCCGCCGGGCTTCGGATAGCCGACGCGCAGCCCCTCCACGGTGAGGAGGCGGTCCGCGGGGGAATCGGCGGCCGGTGCGCTTATGCGCGCCAGGCGCTTACGGCGTTTGTTCACCGCCGGGCGCTCGGTGGTGCCCAGCGCGTCGCGCACCGCGTTGCCCAGCAGGCTGGAGGCCAGAATGGTCAGGCCCATCGCGGCGCCCGGCCACACCAGCAGCATGGGGGCGTTGTAGATGTTGGTGAAGGCGTCGCTCAGCATCGCGCCCCAACTGGCCTGGGACGCCTTGCCCAGGCCGAGGAAGGCGAGCCCGGCCTGGATGCCGATCGCCACGGCGAACACCTGGGTCGCCTGGATGACGGACGGGGCGACCACCACGGGCAGGATGTGGCGGCGCATGATGCGCCCGTCGCCGAGTCCCGAGACCCGGGCGGCGTCCACGTACAGCTCCTCGCGGACCGCGATAACCGATGCCCGGATGAGCCGGAAGACCATCGGGGCCATGATGGCGCCGAGGACGATCATGGCGACGTTGAGATCCTGCGAGACGGCCGCCATCACCACGAGCATCACGATGATGGCGGGCACGGCCATGATGACGTTCACGATCCAGCCGGCCACGGCGTCGAACCAGCCGCGGTAGAAGCCGCTGATCACGCCCAGTGGCCCGCCCACGGCGAAGGCCACGAGGATGGCCAGGGTGCCGCCCAGGAGGCTGGTGCGACCTCCGTACAGCAGCCGCGAGAGCACATCCCGGCCGACGCCGTCGGCGCCGAGGGGATGGGTGCCCGAGGCGGGTGCGAGGGTGTCCCCCATGATGCTGACGTCGGGTGCGCAGTCGGTGAACAGGGGCGCCGCCAGGCTCCCGAGGACCACCAGGACCAGCACCACCAGGCAGCCGGCGGCCACCGGGTCACGCAGCGTCCGGCGCAGCAGGTGGTCCCGCGCGAGGGCCGGAGCGGACGGCTCGGGGGCCGGAGCGGACTCCACAGCGGTCATGAGACACGCACCTTCGGGTTGAGCCAGCCGTACACGATGTCCAGCAGCAGATTGACCGCGACGACGATGCTCACCGTCACCACGACCGTGCCGAGCAGCACGGGCGCGTCGCCGCGTACGGCGGCCGAGTTGGCCAGGGTGCCGATGCCCGGCAGGCCGAACACCTTCTCCACCACGACGGCGCCGCTGATCAGCCCGATGAACTGGAGGGCGAGCACGGTCAGGGCGGGCGGGGCGGCGTTGCGCAGCGCATGCCGGAACACGACGCTGCGGGTGCTCAGGCCCCGGCTGCGCAGGGTGCGCACATAGTCCGCTCGCAACACATCCATCAGCGCGCCCCGCACCTGCATGGCGGTGGCCGCGGTCGCGGCGACGGCCAGTGACACCGCGGGCAGGATGATCGAGCGGAGCCACTCGGTGACGGAGGCGTCGATGGCGACGTAGCCGGTGGCGGGCAGCCAGCCGAGCTGAACGGCCAGGGTGACGGCGAGGACCAGGGCGATCAGGAAGCTGGGCACCGCGGTGCCGAGCACCGCGGCGAACTGCACCACGCGGTCCACCCAGCCGCCGCGCAGCGCCGCCGCCGTGCCCAGGGCGACGCTGAGGACCGCGGCGAGCAGCAGCCCGGCGAGCACGATGGAGAGGGTGACCGGCAAGGTGTCCACCAGGGACTGGTTCACCGGGGCGCCGGTGAACCACGAGCTGCCCAGGTCACCCCGCAGGGCCTGTTCGGCCCAGTGCCGGTAGCGCTCCACCAGGGGCTGGTCCAGGCCGAGTTCATGGCTCTTGGCGGTCACGGCGGACCGCGTGGCGGTCTCGCCCAGGATGTTACGGGCGACGTCGGTCCCCGTGAGATTGAGCAGCAGGAATGTGGCGGTGGCCACGACGACCACCAGGGCCGCGCCGGCGGCGATGCGCCGGATCAGAAAGGCGAGCACGGTCAGTCTTCCTCCTTCCGCGCGTCGGATCTCGGGCCGGTGGCTACTTCGCCGCCGGTGCGTAGCTGTGGAGCGGCGGGTACTGGAGACCGGCCTGCGGGGTCGCCGTCACGCCCTTCGCGGTGGCGTAGGCATTGGCCACCACGCTCCAGGGCGCGTTCCACGCCTGGTTGACGACATGGGCGTTGAGCTGCTTGAACAGCGTGTCCCGCGTCGGGCCGGTCGCCTCGCCGATGCGTGTGATGAGGTCCTCGGCCTTGGGGTCGTGGTACTTGAGCGGATTCCAGGTCGAGTTCTTCGTGAGCTGAAGCTGCACCTTGTCCCATCCGGTGGGGGCGCCCAGTTTGAAGTACGACATCGCGTACTTGCCGGACAGTGCGCTGCTGAAGATCTGGTCGCCGGGCACGTTGTCCAGCCTCACCTTGATGCCGATGTCCTTGAGGCTCTGGGTGAGTGCCGCCTGCTCCTGGGGGAAGGCCGTGGAGAGGTCCGGGAGGGTGACGGCGAAGCCGTTCGGATAGCCCGCCTCCGCCAGCAGTTTCCGTGCCTTGGCCGGGTCGTAGGGGTAGGTGTTCTCCAGCCGGGCGTCGTAACCGTCCTCACCGGGTGCGAAAACCTGTGTGGTGGGGGTGCCGAGTCCGGTCTTGGCCGCCTTGAGGATGGCCTTCTTGTCGAACGCGTAGTTGAGCGCCTGCCGGACCTTCAGCTTTCCCAGGGCGGGCACCTTCTTCCCGGCGCGGTCCCATATGTAGAGCCCCTCGATGTCGCCGGGCTGGTAGGTGGCGACCTTCAGGCCGTGGCCCTTGACGGTCGGCACCCGGTTGAGGTTGACCATGCCGCCGTCGATCTGGCCGGACAGCAGCGCGTTGATGCGCGCGGTGGGGTCGGCGAGGTACTTGATGACGACCTTGTTGTAGGGGAACGCCTTCTTGTTCCAGTAGCCGGGGTTGCGCGTGTAGGTGTACGTCTGGCCCGCGATGGTGGCCGACGCGTCCAGCCGGTACGGGCCCGAACCGACCGGAGTCCCGGGGTCCTTGAGCGACCTGGGGCCGGCCATCATCCCGGAGACCTGGCCCAGCGCCGGAAGCAGGGACGCGCTGGGGTGGCTCAGCTCGATGGTCACGGTCTGTCCGTCGACCACCTCGACGCCGCTGATGTCGCGGATCTCACCGGCGGCCGAGGCCGTGCCGCTCCTGGTGTGCAGCAGGTTCCGCCGGACCGCGTCCGCGTCGAGGGCCGTACCGTCGGTGAACGTGACCCCGGTACGCAGCTTCAGCGTGAGCCTCGTCTGGGTCTTGTCGTACGACCACGAGGTGGCCAGGTTGGGGGTGGGCGCGCCGTTCCTGTCGAGCCGGACCAGCGTGTCGAAGACCGGCTGGTAGTACGAGGACTCGGGGCCCAGGCTGGCCTTGGCCAGATCCCATGGCGTGGCCGTGACCGATTCGGCGAGGGTCAGCGTCTGGTCGCCGTCGGCTAGCGCGCCGCCGCCGCAGGCCGTCGCCGTCGCGGTCAGAAGCGCGGCACAACCGATGAACGCCACTGTCTTGCGCATGGTCTTCTCTCCACCTGGTTCACGTGTCGGATCACCTCGATGTCCCCCCGGCTCGTCCTGCCACCGGCCGTGCCCCGGCCGGTCCTGGTCCGTGTCGCCCGGTCATGGCTACGCGTTCCGCCTGGCCCACTCCCCGCACAGCCGCACGCTCTCCTCGGGGGTCGGCCGGGCTCCCCGGTCGACCTCGATGATCAGCCAGCCGTCGAAGTCGTCCGGCAGCGCGCCGACGAACCCCGCGATGTCGGCGTTTCCATGGCCCGGCTCCGACCACAGCCCCGCCAGCACCGTCTTCCGGTAGTCCCAGCCCGCTTCCCTGGCCTCGGCGGCGAGGCCGAGGTCCAGGTCCTTGATGTGGACGCTCGCCACCCGGTCCGCGTAGTCGCGCACCAACTGTGCGGCGTCCGCGCCCGCCCAGGCCAGATGGCCCATGTCCGGTCCGAAGCCGAGGACGGACGCGTCGGTGGTGTCCAGTACGAAGCGGGTCTCCTCCTCGGTCTCCGCCCAGGTGCCCACGTGCGGATGGAAGGCGGGGGTGATCCCCTGTGCCCGGATGATCCCGGCGATCTCGGCCAGCAGGTCCCGTACCCGCTCCAGCCGTCCCCGGTCGGCGAGGTGACCGACCGCGGGGCAAGCCACCCGCTCGGCGTCCTTCGCCATTCCCATGGCGAGGAAGAGGGTGGGCACTCCCAGGGCCGCGTGCTGTTCGGCGGCGCGCGCCGCGTTGTCGCGGAACGTGCGCAGCTCGGCCTCGTCCTCGGTGAGCCGGACGGCGAGATAGCCGGGCGCGGGGCTGATGCCGTGGTCGGCGAGCCGGTCGGCGTACGCCTCGGGTGTCATTTCACCGGGCACGGCGCTGTGCAGGGCGGTGATGCCCGCGTCGCGGATGACCTCCAACTGCCGGTCGAGCGAGGGGGCGAGGGTGGGGTCGATCCAGCCGTCGGCGCTCGCGACCCACTGGAGGGGGTTGATGGCGAGACGGTCCTGCCTGATCTTCATGGTCCATGGCCCTTTCGGTGGCGGTGGCGGTAGCTGTGGCGGTGCCAGTGGCGGTGGCGCGGTCGTACGCCGGTGTCAGTGGGCGGTGCGCGGCTGGGGGCGTTCGCAACTGCTCTCGATCGCCACCACCCGGTTCTCCCGCTGGGCGGTCTCGAAAGCGGTCAGCACCTCGAGGGTGTGGAAGGCGAATCGCGCGTCGGCGCGGTGCGGGCCGCCGTGGAGGGCACCCGCGAGGTCGTGTACGCCGAGGCCGCGGCGGTGCTGCTCGGAGGTGTTCACGGCGCCGAAGAGCGCGGTGACCGGGGTGAGCACCTCCCACTCGTCGTCGTGGTGGCGCTTGACCCGCACATCGCCGTCGAAGCCGTTGGGATTGGGCAGCGAGAGGGTGCCCTCGGTGCCGTAGATCTCCATGCGGGGCAGTTCGGTGTCCCAGACGTCGAAGCTCATCAGGGCGGTGCCGATGGCTCCGGAGGCGAACGTCAGCACGGCCGAGGCGTGGGTGGGGACCTCGACGGTTATCTCGTCGACCACCCGCTCGGGGCTGGTGACCTTGCGGGTCTTCGCGCCGACGCGAGTGGCGGCGGACACCTGCCGGACCGGGCCGAGGCAGTTGACGAGCGCGGCCAGATAGTAGGGGCCCATGTCCAGGACGGGTCCGTCGCCCGGCCCGTAGAAGGCCCGGGGGTCCGGATGCCAGGTCTCCGAGCGGCTGGACCTCACGAAGGCGGTGGCCCCGACGGGTTCGCCGATCAGACCGGTGTCGATCGCGTGCCGGGCGGTCTGCACGGCGCTGCCGAGGAAGGTGTCCGGGGCCGATCCCAGCAGTTTCCCATTGCGCTCGGCGGCGTCGAGGGCCTCGTGGGCCTCCTCGACGGTGGCCGCGAGCGGCTTCTCGACGTAGACGTGCTTGCCCGCCTCCAGCGCCGCGATGACGGTCTTCGCGTGGAACGCCGGCGGGGTGATGTTGATGACGATCTCGACGGCGTCGTCCGCGAGCAGCTCATCGGGACCGCCCCAGGCCGGGATGGCGTATTCGGCCGCGGCACGCTCCGCGCGGGCCGTGTCGGCGTCGGCCACCCGGATCACGTCGAGTTCCGGAAAGGTGCGCAGTCCCTCGACATAGCGGCCGAAGATATTGCCGGCGCCCAGAATTCCGATCCGGTGCCGTGCGGTGTGCTGGGCCATGAGTCTCCTGCGGTCGTGATGTGGTGGTGCACGGGGAGCGGCAGGCGGTCGTCAGGCGACGATCAGCGGGCGCAGGGTGCGGTGGGCGATCTCCAGGCCGGTCTTGACCTTCTCCTCGGTGCCGCCCCACACCGGGTCCTCGTGCTCGATCGAGAGGGTCCCGGTGAATCCGTGCTCGTAGAGGGCGTCCACGACGGCGCTCCAGTCGACCTGGCCACGGCCGGGCACGCGGTAGCGCCACCAGCCGGTGTCCCACGGGTCCTCCCGCTGGACCGCCTTGCCGAAGAACCCGTAGCGGTCCACCTTTCCGGGGAGGATCTGGAGGTCCTTGGCCTGGGCGTGCACGATCCGGTCCGCGTAGGGCGCGATGGTCTGCACCGGATCGACACCGATCCACGTCAGATGCGACGGATCCCAGTTCAGATACAGCCCGAGGGAGAACATCCACTCCCACAGCTCGGGCGAATAGGCGAGGTTGCCCGGATAGCCGTCCGGGTGCCAGCCCTCCATCACACAGTTCTCGATGATCAGGCGGACGCCCTTGTCCCCCGCGTAGTCGACGAGTTCGGGGAAGACCTTCTCGGCCTCTTCCAGATTGGGCGCCACCGGCCGGGTCCAGTCGCGGCCCACGAAGGTGCCCACATACGGGACGTCGAGGGCCGCCGCGGTGTCGATGACCGCCTTGAGGTGGGCGTGGATCTCCGCGCGGCGCGCGGGGTCGGGGTGGAGGTTGTTCTCGTAGTACGCCAGGGCCGAGATGTCGAGGCGGTGGCGCTCGAACAGCCCCCGGATCTCCTCGGCGTCGCGTTCGCCGAATCCGGCCACGGGCAGATGCGCGGCCTCGAAGTCCCGGCCTCCGGTGCGTGGCCAGGCCGCGACCTCCAGGGCCTGGTATCCCGCCCCGCTCGCCCATGCGGCGATCTCGGCGAGGGAGAGCCGGGGCAGACAGGCGGTGAGCATGCCGAGTTTCATGCGGTGGCCTCCAGGGCTATGGCTGTGGGGTCGACATCGGTCCAGGTCAACGACGCGGAAGAGGTCAGCACGGCCTCGACGATCCGTGCCGAGCGGACACCGTCCGCTCCGGTGGGCAATCCCTCGGGCGCATCCCCGCGGATCGCCGCGTAGGCGTCGGTGACAAAGGAGGTGAAGCAATCGGCGTAGCCCTGGGCGTGGCCGGCGGGGAGCCGGGAGAGCCGTCGCTGCTCGGCCGATCCCTGGTCCGGGTCCCGGAACAGCACCCGCGCCCCGTCCGGCGCGCCGAGCCATACCGTCTCGGGATTCTCCTGGTCGAAGACCGCGCTGCCCCGCGCGCCGTCCAGCTCGAACCACAGCCGGTTCTTGCGGCCGGCCGACACCTGGGAAACCGTGAGCGTGGCCAGGGCGCCACCGTCGGTGCGCAGCAGTACGGTCGCCACATCCTCGGTGCGCACCCGCACTCGTGGGCCCCCGCCCCTGGTCGCGAAGCCCGCGCCGGTGCCGGTGGGCCGGGTGGGAACGGTGGTGCCGAGCCTCGCGGTGAGTTCGGTGAAGCGGACTCCGGCCACCCACTCCACGAGGTCGCACCAGTGGGATCCGATGTCCGCGAAGGCCCGGGAGGGGCCGCCGTCGGCCGGATCGACCCGCCAGGACATGGCCTCTTCGGACAGCATCCAGTCCTGTAGATAGCTGCCGTGGAGCAACTGCCAGGCGCCGAATTCGCCACGCAGCCGCCGGTCCCTGAGCTCCCGGACGAGCGGGTGGTAGCGGTAGACGAAGGGGACCGCGAGCACCAGCCCCGCCTCCTGCGCCAGGCTGGTCAGCCGCTCCGCGTCGGCGGCCGAGGTGGCGAGCGGCTTCTCGCAGATCACATGCTTGCCCGCGCGCAGTGCCGCCTCGGCCTGGCCGATATGCAGTGCGTTCGGGGTGCACACATGGACGACCGATACGCCGTCGTCGGCGAGCACCGCCTCGAAGTCGGGGTAGCGGCCCGGTACGTTCCACTCCTCGGCGACTCGGGCACCGCGCTCGGGGGTCGAGGCCACCACTCCGGCGAGATCTCCGCCGCTCGCACGGATCGCGGCCGCGTGCACGGCGCCGATCATCCCGGCACCTGATACCACCGCTCGAAGCGAACCCTTCATCTGATGCACCTCCGTCGTCCTACCGCCGATCGCGGTCTGACGCCGCGCTGCGCATCACCTTGGTTTAGTTCTGGCAGCAAGCACAAGACAGCATATTTAATTTTTTTCAAGACCTAAAAGTGGCCAAATTTTCCGGGTGTTCGCCCTGGAAGCACCTGAAGGGCAAGGTGAAAGGGGAGAACCGTTGACGGACCCAAGGGAGCAACATTACGGTCACTCGAATGCATAAAGACGACGGCTGGGCGGAGGAATCATCCGCCTCCGCATCGGTCCCCCTCGCGCTGCGCCGGGTGCTGGGGCTGGTGATCTCCGGGGAGGCGACCAACCGCGCGGAGCTCGCGCGGCGCAGCGGCCTGGCCCGGTCGACCGTGGGCCAGCAGGTGGAGAATCTCGTCGGCAACGGCATCCTCCAGGAGGTCGAGTCCAGGCGGTCCGTCCGCGGGCGACCGCCCCGGGTGCTGACGATCAGCCCACAGGCCGGCACCGTCGTCGCCGTGGACGTCGACACCACCGCCTCCCATGTGGCCATCGCCGATCTCAGCAGACGGCTGATCGCGCAGGACACGGTCGCCGTCCGGATCGACGCGGGCCCGCGAATCGTGCTGGACGCGGTCTCCGAGCTGCTGCGGAGGCTGCTGGCGGAGTACGACCGCGCCCCCGGCCGGGTGCGTGAGGTGGTCGTCGGCCTGCCGGGTCCGGTGGACTTCCAGCAGGGTTGCGCGGTACAGCCCACCGGCATGCCCGGCTGGGACGGCTACCCCGTCGCCGAGCACCTCCGGGAACGCTTCCGCGCCCCGGTCGTGGTGGACAACGACGTCAATCTGATGGCCCTGGGCGAGGCCGAACAGGGCGGGGCGGAGACGCCCCTGCTCTGCATCAAGATCGCGAGCGGTATCGGGGCGGGCCTGGTCACCGCGGGCGGCGATGTGTACCGCGGCGCCGACGGAGCCGCCGGCGACATCGGCCACACCCGGGCCGTCAGCGGCGGCAATGTCCTGTGTGTCTGCGGCAACGTCGGCTGCGTCGGGGCGATCGCCTCCCACCGCGCCGTCCTGCGCGGCCTAGGCATCCCCGAGTCGACCGACGACGACCCGCTGCACGGCACCCGGGTGCTCGCCCAGCGCGTCGCCGACAGCGACCCGGCCGCACTGCACGCCGTACGCCAGGCGGCCACGGAGGTCGGGGAGGTGGTCGCCGTACTGGTCCATATGTTCAATCCGCGCAGCATCATCCTGGCCGGTCCGCTGAGCGAACTCCGCGACGACCTCGTCTCCGCCGTACGAGCGGCCGTGTACCAGCGCGCCCTCCCGCTGGCCACCCGCAAGCTGACCATCACCGCGACACAGCTCAAGGGCCGCTCCGGGCTCCACGGTGGGATCGCCCTCGCCACGCGGGACGTCTTCGGACCGGCGGGCATCGCACGGCTGCTGGCCGACGAGCCCGGAGCGGCGGGCTAGGCGGGCTCGTCGGGGAGCCCGCCGAGCCCGCCGAGGCCGTCGCCGGACGGGTATCAGGCCACCGGGGCCGGGTAGGTCGGGTACTCCACTCCGGAGACGTACTGGACGACGCGGATGACCTGGCAGGAGTAGCCGAACTCGTTGTCGTACCAGAGGTAGAGGATCGCGTTGTCGCCCTCGACCTTGGTGGCACCGGCGTCGACGATCGAGGCGTGGCGCGAGCCGATGAAGTCGTTGGAGACCGCGTCGGGGGCGCTGGTGAAGTCGATCTGGCGCTTGAGCGGCGAGGTCAGGGACACATCGCGCAGATAGTCCAGGACCTCCTCGCGGCTGGTCTCGCGGGCGAGTTGCAGATTGAGGATGGCGATCGAGACGTCCGGCACCGGGACGCGGATCGAGCTGCCGGTGATCTTCGCCTCGAGGTCGGGCAGGGCCTTCGCGACGGCGGAGGCGGCACCGGTCTCGGTGATGACCATGTTGAGCGGCGCCGAGCGGCCGCGGCGGTCGGACTTGTGGTAATTGTCCAGCAGGTTCTGATCGTTGGTGAACGAGTGGACGGTTTCCACATGGCCGCGCAGGACACCGTACTCGTCGGCCATCGCCTTCAGCGGCGGGACGATCGCGTTGGTGGTGCAGGACGCGCAGGACAGGATCTGCTCGTCCGGCTTGATCGTGTCGTGGTTGACGCCATGGACGACGTTGGGCACATCGCCCTTGCCCGGCGCGGTCAGCACCACCTTGTCGATACCGGGGCGCAGATGCTTCGAGAGTCCTTCGCGGTCGCGCCATTTGCCGGTGTTGTCGATGAGGATGGCGTCCTTGATGCCGTACGCCGTGTAGTCCACCGCCGTCGGGTCGTCGGCGTAGATCACCTTGATCTCGTTGCCGTTGGCGACGATCGTGCTGTTCGCCTCGTCAACGGTGATCGTGCCCTGGAACTGGCCGTGGATGGAGTCGCGGCGCAGCAGCGAGGCGCGCTTGACGAGATCTTCGCCGGCCCGGCCGCCGCCCCCGCGGACGACGATGGCGCGCAGCCGCAGCCCATTGCCGGACCCGGCCTTCTCGATGAGCAGGCGGGCGACGAGGCGGCCGATGCGGCCGAACCCGTAGAGGACGACATCGCGCCCCTCACGGCACTCGATCTTGTTGGCGCCCGTGGCACCGGCGACGGCCTCGGCGGTGAACTCCGCCACCGACAGACCGCGGTCGTCGGCCCGGTATGTCTCGGCGAGCATGCCGATGTCGATCTGGGAGGGGCCCAGGTCGAGCGCGGTGAGCGCCTTCAGGAAGGGCAGGGTGTCGGTGACCGAGAGTTCCGCACCGGCGATCTGGCGGGCGAATCGGTGGGTCTTGAGGATGCTGACGACCGACTTGTTCACCAAGGAGCGGCTGTGCAGCAGGACCGTGACGTCCCGCTCCCGATGCAGCTTCCCGATGACGGGGATCATCGACTCCGCGATCTCCTCGCGGTGCTTCCAGTTGGTGAACGAGTCCTCGTTGAGAGTCACAAATCCATCTTTCGAGCTAGGTGGCGCTCATATGGTAACCCCCCAGCTCATGATGGAACCCAGCACCCCCGGCGGCGACCGGGAAGGAGCCCGTCGAGGAACGGTCGCGGGTGACGGGGCCTCAGGTCGCCGGGCCCGGACTTCTTTCGTATACGGCCGGCGTTTCGCTTATGAATTGCGACGTGGATATCGGCTGCAAAATGGGAATTTAGTGGGCGACACTTTTCGGCCAGCGGCCACCGCGAAACTTACCATTAACAGGAATTTACCAGTGAGAAATACCACTCCCCCAGGGAACAGCGCCCGGTAGCGATCCGCCTCCGGAGAGGTAGATGGTTTTCACAGGCAACCATCTCTGCTGAGTGAAAGGGATGATCACTGTGTGCGGCATCACCGGATGGGTCTCCTACCGCCGCGATCTGACCTCCCATCGCCAGGTCCTCGACGCCATGACCGAGACGATGGCCTGCCGGGGCCCGGACGCGGCCGGAGCGTGGGTGACCGGCAAGGCCGCGCTCGGCCACCGCAGGCTGGCCGTCATCGACCTGCCCGGCGGGGCACAGCCCATGACCGTCGACACCCCCGACGGTCCCGTGAGCATGGTCTACTCCGGTGAGGCGTACAACTTCACCGAACTGCGCGACGAACTGCGCCGCAGGGGCCATGGCTTCACCACCGACTCCGACACCGAGGTCGTCCTGCGCGGCTATGTGGAGTGGGGCGAATCCCTCACCGAGAAGCTGAACGGCATGTACGCCTTCGCCATCTGGGACTCCCGCACCGAAAAGCTGGTGATGGTCCGGGACCGGATGGGCATCAAGCCGTTCTACTACTACGAGACCGACGACGGCGTCCTCTTCGGATCCGAGCCCAAGGCCATCCTCGCCAACCCGCTCGCCGCCCCCGAGGTCGGCATGGACGGGCTGCGGGAGATCTTCTCCTTCGCCAAGACACCGGGGCATGCGATCTGGAAGGGAATGAAGGAGCTGCGCCCCGGCCATATCGCCGTCGTCGACCGCAATGGACTTCGCGAGCAGGCGTACTGGCGCCTGGAGGTCTCCGAGCACACCGATGACCAGGACGCGACCGTCGCCCATGTGCGGGAGCTGCTGGAGGACATCATCGCCCGGCAGCTCGTCGCCGATGTGCCCCGCTGCACCCTGCTCTCCGGGGGGCTCGACTCCTCGGCGATGACCTCGCTCGCCGCCCGCAAACTCGGCGAGCACGGCGAGACCGTCCGCAGCTTCGCCGTGGACTTCCCCGGGCAGGCGGAGAACTTCCGCGCGATCGACGTGGCGCCCAGCGTGGACACCCCGTATGTGCACGCCGTGGCCGAGCATGTGAAATGCGACCACCGGGACATCATGCTCGACGGCTCCGCCCTGTCCGACCCGGCCGTGCGGCAGGCGGCCATCGCGGCCCGGGATCTGCCCACCGGGCTCGGCGACCGGGACAACTCGCTCTATCTGCTGTTCAAGGCCGTTCGCGAACAGTCGACCGTGGCCCTGTCGGGCGAGTCGGCGGACGAGGTCTTCGGCGGCTACCCGTGGTTCCACGACGAGCGGCGCGAGGCCGACACCTTCCCGTGGCTCGCCGGAGGGCTGACGCTCGGCGACACCAAGAGCCTGCTGTCCCAGGACCTCACCGAGAAGCTCGACCTGGACACCTACCTCCATGACCACTACCTCGGCGCCCTGGACGAAGTCCCCCTCAAGGACGGCGAGACCGGCCTGGAGAAGCGCATGCGGCAGGTCTGTTATCTGCATCTCACCCGCATGGTCAATACCCTGCTCGACCGCAAGGACCGGATGAGCATGGCCGTCGGCCTGGAGGTCAGGGTGCCGTTCTGCGACCACCGCCTCGTCTCCTATGTCTTCAACACCCCCTGGTCGCTGAAGACATTCGACGGGCGGGAGAAGAGCATCCTGCGCGAGGCCACCCGCGATGTGCTGCCCGAGTCCGTGGCCAACCGCAAGAAGAGCGGTTACCCCGGCAGCTTCGACCCCGCCTATCTCTCCGCCATCAAGCAGCAGGCGGGCGACCTCATCACCTCGGGACACCAGGCCCTCGAACTGTGCCGCGCCGAGACGCTGAAGGAGGCGATCGCCGCACCGGCGGAGGACATCACCACCCAGCAGCGCGCCATCATCGAACGCGCCCTCGACCTTGCGACATGGATGGACCTGCGCAAGCCCACCCTCACGCTCGACTGACACCCGCGGTTCGACCGCACCGAGAGGGACGGACGGGGACCTGGCCCACCAGGTCCCCGTCCGTCGTCCCGGTGGCCCCGCATCAGCCGCCCCCGCGCGCCGGAGGTTCCACGGCCGCGGAGGGTGCGGCCGTGAGGTAGCGGGTGAGCATCGCGACGAGCTCGTTCTCCAGCCGGGTGGTGTCGATCGACTCGGGCGCGGCGATGAGCACATGGACGACGAGCTCGATCGTGGACACGGTGAGCCGGGCGGCGACATAGGTGTCCTCGACCCGGACCTCGGGATGGCGCTCGAGCAACTCCTGGGTGTAGGCGACCCGCTCCCGCTCATGACGGGCGACCTTCTCGAACAACTCCGGTGAGCGCGGGGCCTGTTCGCCCATGACGCGGAGAAGCTGCGGGTCGTCGAGGTGGTTTTCGATCACGGTGCGCGCGAAACCACGGAGGATCTCCTCGAGGGAATCGGGCTCCTCCTCGTCCTGGCGTTCGCGGATGGCGGCCGCCCCGGCATCGAGATGACGGGTCACCAGCTCGACCAGGATCGCATCCTTGTTCGGGTAGTACTGGTACAGCGAGCCGATCGAGATCCGTGCGTGCTCGGCGATGCGGTTGGTGGTCCCGGCGGCGTAGCCGTATTCGGCGAAAACGTGAGCAGCCGCCGTGAGGATGCGCTGCCGGGTGAGCTCGGCCCGGGCCTGGCGGGGCTGTTTACGTGGCTGAAGTCCGCGACGGCCTGTCGTCATGACACCTCCTGGACGGCGCCTGGAAAGCGAGTGGCGCAAGACCTGAGTAATTACTCACAATGGTGCCATGAACTGCGGCGGAGCGGTGAACCACCGTCGTCGGCAGAGAGCGGGAGGCGACCGGCACGGCCCTCGCGCGCCCGCCGCTCCCCCCGCCCGGAAGGAGTCATCGTGACGCAGACCAGCACCCGCCCCCGACGGCTGTCGCCGGCCGAGGTCCACGCCCGGCTCGGGGATCCCGAAGGCATGACCAAGGACAAGAAGGCCGACCATATCGACGAGCACTTCCGCCTCTTCATCGCGCACTCCCCCTTCCTGACCCTGGCCACGGCGGACGCGGCGGGGCGCGCCGACTGCTCGCCCCGTGGCGACTACCCGGGCTTTGTGAAGGTCCTCGACGGCCGTACGCTCGCGATTCCCGACCGCCCCGGCAACAAGATCGCCGACTCCTTCCGCAATCTCGCCGAGAACGACGGGGTCGGGCTGCTCTTCCTCATCCCCGGGATGCGGGAGACCCTGCGGGTCAACGGCCGTGGCTATCCCACCGATGAGCCCGATGTACTCGCCCGGATGCAGACCGAGGCCAGCGAACCGGTGCTGGCGATCGTCGTCGAGGTGGCGGAGGCATACTTCCACTGCGGCCGCTCGCTGATCCGCTCCCGGCTGTGGGACCCCGCGAGCCAGGCCCTGGCCGACGAGATGCCGTCGGTCGGTGAGACCGCCGCCGCCCAAATGGGGATGGACATCGATCCGATGGTGCTCACACACGCTCTCGAAGAGAGCTACCGCAAACTCTACTGACCACGGCACAAGGTGAATCGCGATGCAACAGACCATCGTCGGCGCCATCGAGCGGGTGGCCGAAGACGTCGTATCCCTCGTCCTGAAAGGCGCCACCGGTCCGCTGGCGCCCTGGGAGCCGGGGGCCCATATCGACCTGGCCCTGCCGAACTGGCTGACCCGGCAGTACTCGCTGTGCGGCGACCCGGCGGACCGGGAGTCCTATCGCGTCGCGGTGCGGCACGACCGCCTCAGCCGGGGCGGTTCGGAGTACATCCACCGGTTTCTGCGCCAGGGCCGCACCCTGGACGTGTCGCTGCCGCGGAACCATTTCCCGCTCCTCCCCGCGCCGGAGTATCTCTTCCTGGCCGGCGGGATCGGCATCACCCCGATCCTGCCGATGCTGCGCGCGGCGGCGGCATCGGGCGTCCCGGCGTCGCTCGTCTACGTGGGACAGTCGGTCGCGTCCATGCCCTTCGCCGACGAACTGCGCTCCCGCTACGGCGATCGGGTCCGGATCATCGCCACCCGAGAGCAGGGCAGGCCGGACTTCGCCGCTCTGGCAGCCGCGCTGAACCCCGGTGCCGTGGTCTATGCCTGCGGCCCCGGACCGATGCTCGCCGCGGCCGAGGCCGCGTTCCCGGCCGGACGGCTGCACGCGGAGCTGTTCCGCCCGGTGGCCAGGTCGTTCGCCCCCAACACGGCGTTCGAGGCGGTGTGCGCGCGGTCGGGGCGGACGGTTCAGGTGCCGGCCGACGAGTCGCTGCTGGACGCCCTGACCCACGCCGGATATCCGGTGGCGTCCGGATGCCGCGAAGGGGTCTGCGGCAGTTGCGAAATCGCCGTCGTCGACGGCGAGCCCGAGCACCGGGACGCCATCGGCGCCCCCGCGGGCCGGATGTACGCCTGTGTGTCCCGCGCCCTGTCCCCGCGGCTCGTCGTGGACCTGTGACCCCACGGCGAGCGGACTTAAGCGGAAGGCGAGGAAAGACGTGTTGCCCAAGGTGCGCACACCAGAATCACGGCGAATGATCACGCTGGAGGTACGCGGGAACACCACGCTGACACCCGGCTTCTCGACCATCACGCTCGGCGGCCCGGAACTGGAGCATCTGAAGCCCACCGGTTTCGACCAGACCGTGCGGCTGTTCTTTCCCCGCGAGGGGCAGGACAGGCTGAGAATGCCGAAGCTCTCCAGCGAGGCGTGGATGGCGGAGATTCTCCTGCTGCCGAAATCACGCAGGCCCTGGGTGCGCAACTTCACCATCCGCCGCGCCCGGCCCGAACTCGGCGAAGTGGACATCGAGTTCGCCCTGCACGGCGACACCCCGGCCTCCGCATGGGCCCGGCGCGCCCGGCCCGGGGACCCGGCGGGCATCTTCGACATGGGCGTGAGCTATCTGCCGCCCGCTCATGCCGAATGGCAACTGCTCGCCGGGGACGAGAGCGCCGTACCGGCGATCCTCGCCATCCTCGAGCACGCTCCGGCGTCACTGGCCGCGGAGGTCTTCCTGGAGGTTTCCGGGACCGCCGACATCCGCGCGGACATCACCGCTCCCGGAGGCGTACGGGTGCGGTGGCTGGCCCGGGACGGCGCGGACGCGCTGCCCGGCAGACTGGCCCTCGACGCGGTCAGGAAGTCGTCGCTGCGGCCGGGGCGGTTCTACACCTGGGGCGCCGGAGAGGCCGGAATGGCCACCGGGGTGCGCCGCCATCTGGTGCGGGACCGCGGCGTACCGAAGCCGGACATCGCGTTCTTCGGGTACTGGCGGCACGGCCGCTCGAGCCCCGGCTGACCCTGCCGCTGTGCCGATGCGGTGTGCTCACACCGGTGGTTGCGGTGTGCTCACACCGGCGGTTGCGGGTCGTACTGGATGCCACGCCGCACCTGACGTGCGCGCTCCGGCGAGGTCAGCCGGGCGACCAGATGAAGAGCCATGTCGATACCGGCCGAGACCCCCGCGGAGGTGATCATGTCACCGTCGTCGACGAACCGCTCCTCGGGCCGTACGTCGATCGTCGGGTCGAGCTCGGCGAGCAGGTCCAGCGACCCCCAGTGCGTGGTCGCGGGCCGCCCGGCCAGCAGCCCGGCCGCCGCGTAGACCAGCGAGCCCGTGCACACGCTGGTCATCAGGGGAACCGAGCGCCGCTGGGACCGGACCCACTCCAGGTGCTGCTCGTCCTCGAGCTGGGGCCGGGTCCCCCGGCCGCCGGGGTGCAGCAGCACATCCAGTGGGGGCAGGTCGGCCATCGCCTGATGTGCCTCGATGGTGAGCCCCTTCGCGCAGGTCACGGGGTTGCCGTCGGCGGAGAGGCAGAACACCTGCCACCCGTCCTCGGCGAAGGTGTGCGTCCAGTAGGACAGCACCTCCCATGGACCGATGGCGTCGAGTTCTTCCACGTCCGGGAACAGCAGGATCCCGATCTTCCGCGTATCCGCATGGGCCATACGGTGATCCAACCAGACCCGCCCCCGCTCGGCCATGGGTTCCCCGCGAGGCCGCCGAGCGCCACCGGTGGCCTCGCTCGCCGCCCTGGTGCGGTCGCGGGCGGCCGGTCAGTACGGCAGCGGCCGGTTCTCCCGCGCCCAGATCTGTTCGGCTTCGCTGCGCGGGGGCGGCGGCGCCATCCCGTCGATCATCCAGAGATCCCGGGGCGTCTCGTCGATATGGAACTCGCAGTACAGCCCGCGGTCCCGGGTGTGCGGGGCCAGCACACGGTCGAGCCCCTCGACGGACCTCTTCCTCGTCTCGGGGTCCGACAAGTGGCGGGCGATGTGCTCGATCACGACCCGGACGGTGCGATTCGACGGCTCGCCACCGACCAGGAACGAGGACTCCGGGACGTCGTGGAACAGGGTGACGACGTAGAACTTCGGCAGACCGACCTGGGTGTAGTACTCCGTGACGTCCGCGGCGAATTTCCGCTTCTGCTCGGCGGAGTAGGCGTCGACCGGATGGTAGATGTGCCACAGGGGCATGGCTCTCTCTCTCCTTCGAGGAAGAGTGACGTCGAACGGTGGCGACGAGCGGTCAGCGTCCGAGGAGAAGGGTGAGCCCCTCCACCGGCCCGGCGAGCGCCGCCTTCATCTGCCGGGTCACATCGTCGACGAGCACCTCGTCGGCGCCGTTCTCGACGCCGTCCAGAACCGCCTCCGCGACCTCGGCCGGGGAGATCTTCTGACTCGGGATCCCGGCGACCATGTCGGTGTCGGCGAGCCCGAGGTGCACGCCGACCACCTGGGTCCCCTGCTCCGCCAGCTCTATCCGGAGAGAGTTCGTGATCGACCACAGCGCGGCCTTCGAGGCGCCGTAGGCGGCAGCGCCCGCGCCCCAGGACAGCACGGAGTGCATGTCCACCAGCGCGCCGCCGCCGTTCGCCGACAGGACCGGGGCGAACTCACGTGCCACCCGGAGAGGCCCGAAGACATTCGTTTCGAACGTCGCCACCACATCGGCCATGTCCGACTTCAGCAGCGGCGAGGGCAACAGCACCCCCGCGTTGTTGATGACGATGTTCACATCCGCGGCCCGGTCGGCGAGAGCGGCGACCGCGTCCGGATCGTTGACATCGAGGGAAACGGCCTCGACCCGCGGGTCCTCGCCGGGGCTGGGCTTCCGCGCGGTCGCGTAGACCTTCGCCGCGCCACGCCCGAGCAATGCCTCCACGAATGCCTTGCCGATGCCACGTTGACCTCCGGTCACCAGCACCACGGAACCATCGATCGCAACCATGCCGGACCCTCCTCGTCCCAGAGCGCGCTCGAACCGGCAGGGGCGGCGGACCGTGAGGCGGCCGTCCCTGTGGCGCGCTAAATAGATTACTAGCATCATCTATAACGGGCCGCAAATATCATCGGTGCGGTACCGGCATCCCGTACGCGAGTCCGGCAACCTACGCAGAAGGAAGTACCGACCATGCCCCGAGCATCCCGAGCCGAGGCCGAGCGCCACCGCGAGCAGGTGATCGCGGCCACCGCGAAGCTGGTGCGCACCCACGGCGCCGACAAGGTGAGCGTTCCCCAGGCGATGGCGGCGGCGGGTCTGACCCACGGCGGGTTCTACCGCCACTTCGCCTCGAAGGACGATCTGATCGCCCAGGCGTGCTCGGCCGCGTTCGCCGAACGCCTCGCGGACATGGAGGAACCCCCCGAGGGCGAGGACCCGGGCGAGGAGCGCGACCGCGGCGTCCGGGCCGCTTTCCTGGCCGCCTATCTGTCCGCCCCGCACCGCGACAACCCCGGACTGGGGTGCGCCGCCGCGGCGCTGGCGGTGGACGCCGCACGCGCGGAGCCCGGCGACCCGCTCAAGGGGGCGTTCGGCGAGGGTCTGCGCAAGCTGATCGACGCGATGCAGCGAAACGCGAGGAAGTCCGGCGGCACCGCGGCCGGCGAGGAGTCCGTCCTCGTCGAACTGTCCACCATGGTCGGGGCGTTGGTCCTGTCACGGGCCTGCGCGGGCGACGACCTGTCGGACCGCATCCTGGCGGCGGTACGCGACCACGTCCTCGGCGACGATGAGCACACACCCGGCAGGCAGGACACTTCCGAGACCGCCGGGTGAAGCACGCGCTCGCGTCACGGGGGCCTCCGTGACGCGAGCGCGCGGGCGGGCTACCGCCCGAGCGCCGAGGACAGCCGCGCCGCGAGGGGCTCGCCGTCGAGGAGGTCCAGCAGCTCGCCGAGGGTCGGTCCGGTGGCGGGGCCGTGCCGGGTGACCGCGAAGGCGGCAGCGGCGTTGGCGCCTCGTACGGCGGTGCTCGGGTCGAGACCGTGGCCGAGAAGGGCCAGGAACGCTCCCGTATGGGCGTCGCCCGCGCCGTTGCTGTCGACCGCGGTCACCCGGCGGCCGGGGATGTGCAGAGCCGCTCCGCCGGGCGGGACCAGCCAGCAGCCCGCCGCGTCGGCCCGCAGAAGCACACCGGTGCGCGGGCCCAGCCGGGCGGCGAGCGCCGCCGCGGCCTCCTGGGCGTCGTCCCGGCCGGTCAGCAGCCGCCCCTCACGCTGGTTGCAACTGACCCAGTCGCAGCGCTCCAGAACGGGCGCCAGCACCTCGTCCGGGATCTGGTCGACCAGGGGACCCGGATCGAGGAAGACCCGGATGTCCTCCGGCAGCCGCGCGACGAGTGAGGCCAGGACCGGGCCGTTGACCGGGTAGGCGAGCCCGTAGCCGGAGATCTGCGCCATGTCGCCGGGGCGCAGCGCGGCGAGCACGGACGTCGCGTGGGCCTCGGTCAGCCGGGCCTCCGCTCCGAGGCTGGTGGCGAAGGTGCGCTCGCCGCCGCCGTCGACGAAGGCGACACAGAATCCGGTGTCCTCCTCGGCCACCGCGGCCAGCAGCATGTCGATGCCTTCCCGGGCGAGGTCGGCGCGCACCCGGTCGCCGAACGGCCCGGTGCCATGGGCGCCCGCGTACACGGCGGTAAGGCCCAGGCGGCGGGCGGCGGTGAGGACGTTGAATCCGCCGCCCGTGGTGAGGGTGGTGTCCGTGGAGACGATGTCGCCGCCGCGTTCGGGCAGTGCGGGCACCCGCATCACCAGATCGACGATGGCGTTGCCGAGCAGGACCAGCCGGCCGCCCGTCACCTCGCCGGGGGCGCCGAGGGCGCCGTCGTGGCCGCTCATGAATGCTCCCGCGCGGCCGGGGTGGGCAGCACCTGCTGCTGGGGACGCTGCCCGGACGCCTCCTCGCGGACGGTGCCGTCGAACCTGCGCAGCACGGCGTAGACGGCGGCGGCGAGCAGCAGGGTCACCACCCACCCCAGCCCGTTGGACCCGATCCAGCTATGGGACAGCGGGCCGGAGAACCACACGTCGGTCGCGCTGGTGCTCGCCTCGGTGAACATCAGGCCCACCACGATGGCCGCCGCCCAGGCGATCATCGCGGCCCAGGCGATCCCGCCCCGGAACCAGTAGCGGCTGGACCGGCCGACGTCCATCAGCGCCGCGCCGTCGTAGGACCGGCGGAGTATCAGGTCGACCGCGAAGACGCCCACCCAGGCGTTGATGGGGACGGCGAGGAGGGTGAGGAAGGTGATGAAGGGACCGTAGAAGTCCTTGGCGATCAGGATGAAGTAGATCCCGCCCGCGAAGGTGACGACCACGTCCAGGCCGACGGCGAGGGTGCGCCGGACCCGTATGCCCAGGGTGATCATGGTGAGTCCGGCCGAGTAGACGGACAGGTGGTTGGAGAGCAGCAGTCCGCCGAACGCGGCGATCAGATACGGGATGGACATCCACGACGGCAGCATCGTGTTGATGGCCGAGACGGGGTCGGAAGCGGAGGCGAGATTCGGCTCGCCCGCGGCCAGGAGTGAACCCAGCGAGATCAGCACGACCAGCGGGATACCGGCACCGAAGGCGGAAGCGGCCACCAGCCTGCCGCCCGGAATGCGCCGGGGCAGATAACGGGCGTAGTCGGCGCCCGTGTTGGCCCAGCCGATCCCGGTACCGGCGGCGATCATGCCGACGCCCACGACCATCGCACTCACCGATCCGACCGGGGCGTGGAAGACCTTGTCCCAGTCCACGGTGGTGGCGAGGAAGATGATCACGACGAGGTTGAGCAGGCCGAAGATATAGCTGGCCCATCTGTTGATCCACATGATGGTGGCGTGGCCCAGACCGCTGATCAGCAGCGTGCAGCCGATGAAGACGAGCAAGCACACCACGGTCAGGACGGTGTTCCGCCGGATGCCGAAGGCCGCGTCGAGCAGTGCCAGCAGGGCGAAGGCGGCCGTGGTGGTGTTGATGGTCTCCCAGCCGAGCCGGCTCATCCAGGTGACCAGTGTGGGGCCGGCGTTGCCGCGGACTCCGAACACCGCGCGGGAGAGGGTGAGGGCGGGCGCTCCGCCCCGCTTCCCCGCGATGCTGAGGGCGCCCACCAGGGCGAAGGAGCCGAAGGAGCCGAGGATGGCCACGACGGCCGCCTGCCAGATGTTCAGGCCGCGGAAGCTGACCAGGGCCGCGCCGAGCGGCAGGCCGAGGATGCTGATGTTCGCGGCGAACCAGGTCCAGAACATCTGGCTCGCGTGGCCGTGGCGCTCGGCGTCCGGAACCGGCTCGATGCCTCGGGTCTCCACGGAGCCGACGCGGTCGTTCTCTGAAGCCGCCATGGTGGTACCTGTCTTTCTGTCCGGGGGCGCTCCGGTGCGGATATGAGGGCGGGCGTGGGGGTCACGCGGCCGTGCCGGCGCGCAGCGCGAGCAGGGCCGTGGCCAGCGGTTCCAAGTCGAGACCGTTGACCGAGCGCAAAGTGGCGAGGGCTTCGTCGGGGAGGCCCGAGGCCCCGCTGACGGCACCCGCTATGGCCCCGGCTATCGCGCCGATGGTGTCGCAGTCACCGCCGAGGTTGGCCGCCAGCAGACAGGCCCGCCAGGGCTCGCCCTCGGCGAGGGCCAGCACGGCGAAGGCGGCGGGGACCGACTCCTGGCTGGCGACGCTGGTGCCGACCAGGTCGCAGACGCGGTCCAGGGCCTGCCGCTCGGGCAGACCGCGGACCAGGTCCACGGCCCAGCCGATACGGGCGGCGATATCGGCACCGGCGACCCAGTGGCCGCGCTCGGCCCCGGCCGCGGCCGCCGTGACCGCCGCCTCGAAGGCATCCTCCAGATCGCCGCCGTCGATGCCACGGCTCACCGCGGCGGCCACGGCGGCGGCGGAGGCGATGCCGATGGAGGTGTCATGGGTGACCTGGCACGCCTCCGCGACCCGGTCGAGAAAGGGCTCCAGCGGGGTGTCGGGGAAGGCGACGCCGACGGGGGTGATCCGCATCGCCGCGCCGTTGGTGGCACCGGCCTTGCCCGCCTCCTCCGGCGGTACGCCGCGGGACACGGCCTCCAGGGCCGCCTTGGTGGAGGGGCCGAGCAGGTCGAAGGAGCCCTTGGCCTTCATGGCGCGCTCCCACTCCAGCAGCTCGTGCGCGAGCCGCAGCGGTTCGATCCGCCCGCCGGACCCGGTCAGCAGCCGGCCGACGATGACGGCCTGATCGGTGTCGTCCGTGACCGAACCGGCGGGCATTCCGGCGCTCACCGGGTTGTCCTCCGGGCCGGGCTCGAAACCGGTGACGGTGCCGAACCGGGCGACAATGGACGCCCGGGACATGATCTGGGTGGGCATACCGAGGGCGTCGCCCATCGCCAGGCCGTAGAGGGCGCCGAGCGCGCGGTCGTGCTGGTGGTTCATCGGGACTTCCTGTCGGTGCGCGGAGGCGGTACGTCGGGGAGGGCGGGTGCCGGGTGCGGTCTCATCGGGGTCTCACCGGGGGCCTCATCGGGAGCGCCTCAATGGGCGCCTCAATGGGCGCCTCACCGGGGGCCTCATTGGGGCTGCTCGCCGAAGCCGAGGTGCAATTGGAAGCGGGCGGGGTCCAGCAGGCTGGTCACCTGCTCGACGATCTGGCCATCGGCTCCGCGGCTGACCCGGCGGGTGTTGAGCCAGACCTCGCCCTCCTGGCGGCGGAGCAGTGTCGCCTCGTCGGCGGCCAGTTGCCGTACGGAGGCCCACTCGTCGCCGTGGGTGGCGCGGATGCCGACCGCGGCGAGGGTCTTGGTCAGCGAGCCGTCGAGGAGCCCGCCGAGCGGGACGTCGGCGAGGGCCGGGGCCATCGGGACCCTGCTGCGCTCCAGCGCGACCGGGGTGCCCTCGGGCAGCACGCGCAACCGGTCCAGCGCCATGAACTCGACGCCCTCGATGCCCAGTTCCCCGGCCAGCCGGGCATCGCGCACCGCTTCGAGGCGGAGGACCTCGGTGGTGACGCGGGCGCCCTGGTCGGCCAGTGCCCTGGTCCAGCCCAGGCGGTTGTCCAGCAGGCCACCGTCGAAGGTGACGAACGAGCCGACGCCCGCGTGGGTGGAGATCAGCCCTTGCTTGCTGAGCTCGTCCAGCGCCTGGCGAACGGTGGCCCTGCTGACCGCGAAGCGCCGGGTGAGCGCGTGTTCGCCGGGCAGCCTGCTGCCCGGCTCCAGGGCGCCGCTGTGGATCTCACGGGCCAGAACGCGGGCGATGCGCTGATGCTTGAGGACCTGTTTAGGCATGTCCGGTAGTTAGCCATACATGTCCAGTCCTGTCTAGAGTCGCAAGACATTCATCCCGTCGACGGCCATCCGCCACGAGGCGGGCCGTGTGATCAGCTCGCTGTGATCAGCGATGGGCGGGCGGGGTGTTCATCACCCCGCGGCAGGCTCCTGGGCCTGCCGCTTACGGGCGCGGTAGGCGGCCGCCTTGAGCTTGTTGCCGCAGGGCTCCATGCCGCACCACTGCCGGCGCCCGCCGCGCGACCGGTCGATGTAGACACGGGTGCATCCGGGGTTGCCACACTCCTTGAGGAGCGGCACATCCGGACCGCTGAGGAGCTCGACGGCATGCCGTGCCACCGTGGAGAGCGCCTCCTGCGATGTCGCGTCCGTCCGCCGCCCGCTCGCGGTGAGTTGCGGCGCCGCGGGAGGCTTGCGGGCCGTGTCGTTCACCATGGCGAGTGCCTCGCCGTCGTAGGGATCCCCCGCGACGCGGGCGGTGACCAGCTCGTAGATGGCCTCCCGCAGGGCCACCGCGCGCTCGACGTCGGCATGCTGACTGGCGGAGACGGTGTCGACGATTCCGGACTCCAGATACCAGGCGTCCAGCCGGTCCGGGGAGACGAACATCTCGAACCGCACCGAGCGGCGAGCGCGCAACGTCGCGGCGAAGTCGAGAGCGGGGTTCCCACACAGAAAGACATGCTCCAGATTCACATCACCATCCTGACAGGTGATTTTAATCTCTCGCAAGGTCGCCACCGGCGGCAGGCGGCGAGCCGCACCAAGGGCGCTTCATGCCGGTCAGGCCGCGTCGTGCAGGATCGCCGCCAGCTCGCCGGGCCGGTCGAACATCGGCCAGTGCCAGCCGGGCAGCTCGCGGTACGCCGAACTCTCGGCCGCCATGTGCCGGAAGGCCGGAACGGTGGCGATCCGCGCCCGGACCTGCTCCACCGAGAAGCCGCACAGCACATGCAGCCGCGGGAGCTTCTCCCACGCCTCGGTCAGCCGGACCGGGGTGGTGGCGGTGGCCCACGGCTGCGGCACCGACAGCCGCACCAGCCGTTCGAGCGTGCCGTCCGGCAGCCCGGACACCTCGGAGGCCAGTTGCCGCCACGGCGGTGGCGGCAACTGCCGGCCGTGTCCCTCCGCGCGGACCAGCTCGGCGTTGCGCCTCTGCTCCTCCGGCGGGGCGAACTCCGCGTGGGACATCCCGTCCGGCAGCGGACCGCTGTCGATGAACACCATCCGCTTGATCCGGTCCGGCATCCGGTCCGCCACGCCCGGGACCACCACCGCACCGGCATAGCTGTGCCCGACCAGGATCACATCGCGCAGCTCCTCGTAGCGGATCAGGTTGAGCACATCGGTGATGTGCGTCTCCACATCGGTGTCGGGCCGGGCCAGATGCGCCCGCTCGCCCATCCCGGTCAGGCTGAGCGCGTGGACGTCGTGCCCACGGCCGCGCAGATCGGCCGCCACGGGGTGCCAGGCCCAGGCCCCGAGCCAGAACCCGGGAAGAAGTACGTAGGTTGCCATGGCCCACACGCTAGGAGGGATACCGGACAGGAACCGCCCGGTATCCGCGCCATACTTCCGGGCATGACCCGACCGACCGCCCGTGTGCTCGCCCTGCTGGAGATCCTTCAGGCCGGTGGCACCCGCACCGTCGCCGACCTGGCCGACCGGCTCGGCGTGGACGAGCGCACCGTACGGCGCTATATCGGCCACCTGATCGACCTGGACGTCCCGGTCCGTTCGGTGCGCGGCCGCTACGGCGGCTACCGGCTCGCCCCCGGCTACCGGATGCCCCCGCTGATGCTCACCGACGAGGAGGCGCTGGCCGTGCTGCTGGGCGTGGTCGCCGGGCGCCGGGCCGGGCTGGTGACCACGTCCGTCGCGGCGGCGGAGAGCGCCGCCGCCAAGGTGCGCCGGGTGCTGCCGGAGGCGCTCGGCCGTCGGCTGGACGCGCTGCTGGCCACCGCCGACTTCACCGCCCCCGCCCGTCCCGTGGTCATCCCGGAGACGAGTGTGCTGCTGATGCTCGCGGAGGCCGCGCGGGACCGCCGGCCGGTCGCCGTCAGCTACACCGCGTGGAAGGGGCGGCGCAGCGAACGCACCGTGCACCCGTACGGGATCGTCGCGCACTCCGGGCGCTGGTATGTGACGGGGGCGGACTCGGCCAGCGGCGAGGTACGCACGTTCCGGCTGGACCGGATCGAAACCGCGACGGTGCTGCCCGGGTCGTTCGAGGTGCCCTCGGGGTTCGACCCGGCCGCCCGGGTGCTGTCCGGGCTCGCCGGGGTGCCCTACCTGCACGAGGTGTCGCTGCGGGTGCAGGGCACGGTCGAGCAGGTCCGCCACCGGCTCCCGCCCGGGCTCGCCACGGTGCGGGAACTTCCGGCCGAACCGGCGGAGGGGGCCGCCGGTGACACGGCGGAGAAGGCGGATCGTACGCCGGAGGAGGGGGAAGGCGGCGGATGGGTGCGGGTCCGACTGCGGGCCGAGCGGCTGGAGTGGGTGCCCTCCGTGCTGGCCTGGCTGGACCTCCCGTTCGTGATCGAGTACCCGGACGCCCTGCGCGACCATGTACGCGCCCTGGCCCGCCGACTCGCCTCCTGCGCCGACGCGGAGTAGCACCGGCCCGAACCGCGGTGCGACGGTCAGCCGCGGGGCCACCGTACGGCGGTGTCGGCCACGGCGGAACGCGCCCGCCGCAGCACCTCGGTGTGCCCGAACAGACCGGGCAGACCGCCGGTGTGCACGAAGACCGTGCGCTGCCCGGGGCGCACCTGCCCGTCGTGGACGGCCGCGATGAGACCGGCCAGGGCACGGCCGGTGTAGACGGGGTCGAGGACGATGCCTTCGGTGCGGGCCGCGGTGGTGATGGCGTCCATGACCGGTTCGGTGAGCGCCGAGTAGCCGGGACCGACCTGATCCAGGCGCAGCCGCAGGGACGTGGCCACGGGCCGTCCGGCCAGCCCGTCGACCAGGTGGCCGACTGTGTGCTCGGGATCGGGGATGGCTCCGCAGTGCACGCCCAGCACCCGCTCGGCTCCGAGGGCGTGGACGAGACCGGCCATGGTGCCGCCCGATCCGACCGCCACGACCGCCGTGGCCAGGTCATGGGCCTGTTCCAGGAGTTCCGTCCCCGCCTCGGCATAGCCCCGGGCGCCCAGCACACTGGATCCGCCGAAGGGGATCACCGCGGGCCGGGCGCCCTGCTCGCGCAGGTCCGCGGCCACGGCCGCCACGGCCGCCGCGAGTTCGGCCTCGCTCACCTCCCCCGCCCATACGACGCGGGCGCCGAAGAGACCGTCGAGCACGATGTTGCCGGTCATCCCCTCGCTCGGCGCGCCGGCGAGGACGAGGACCACGTCCATGCCCAGCCGTGCCCCGGCCGCGGCCGTCAGGCGGGCGTGGTTGCTCTGCGCGGCCCCGCTGGTCACCAGCGTGGTGGCGCCCTCGGCGCGGGCGGCCCCGGCCGTCCACTCCAGCTTGCGGACCTTGTTGCCCCCGCCACCCAGCCCGATCAGGTCGTCACGCTTGACCCATAGATCCCCGGGCTCCAGCCCGATCGCACGGGCCAGCCGCGGCGCGGCCTCCAGCGGTGTGGGCCGACTCATCAGCTCGACCCGCGTGGTTTCCTGACGCCGCGTGGTTTCCTGACGCTCTTCTGGCACGATCGCCGCCTTCGCTCGCCGCACTGAGGGATGTACACGTACGCGGGAACACAATCGCCGACGCCCGGCCGGCGCGACAGATCACCTGCCGGGTTCGGCGTGAAGAGGTTGCGACAAGCTGGAACCCGGCTCCGCGCCGGCTCGCCCACGGCCCCCACTGCCGAAGCGCGGCCGGTCCAAGGTGCGATTCCCATCGCGTCACCTACTTGACCAGTGATGCACGAGGCTGCAACCATCGCTGGACCACCGAAACGACAAGGAACGATGCGATGTCGGATAAGCGGGAAGTGCCGGATGCCGCGGAGACGGCGCGCCATGCCCGGTTCGGCAAGCTGCCGGAGCGGATCCACCTGGAGGACACGGTGGAGGAGCGGGCGGCCATAGCGCCGGACCCCGCGAAGGACACGTACAACCCCGACGAATGGCTCGTTCGCTACTGCCTTTGAGACCAGTCGCTCGCAACTTCACCTCGGCTTCACCTCGGCGAGACGCGCGATCAGCCGGGCAGGTCCTCGTCGCGCGCCGCCCGGACGTGCGCGGGACGCTGCCGTTCGAGTTCGACATACCGGGCACGCATCGCGTCACTGGCGGCCGGACCCGCGGTGAAGACGAAGGTCTCGCCGTCGTCGAGGCTGCGGCCGGTGCGCGCGTCCACCACGACGGGTTCCACCTCCTCGCCGGTCCGGGCGTCGACCAGGATCATGGCGCGCTCCTCCGGAGCGAGGTGCTGATTGCCCCAGGCGGCCAGGGCGACGACCACGGGCCGTAGCGAACGACCGCGTTCAGTCAGCACATATTCATGGCGCACCGGGTTGGTCTGATAGGGGCGCCGCTCCAGGAGACCGTCCGCCACCAGGGTCTTCAGGCGTGTGGTGAGCATGCTGGTGGAGATGTTCAGGCTCTGCTGGAACTGGTCGAAGCGCGTGTAGCCGTCGAAGGCGTCGTGCAGGATCAGCAGCGTCCACCACTCCCCCACGTGCTGAACCGTGGTCGACAGCGGACACTCACGGTCCTCCAGCCTGATCCGGCTTGCCATCGCGACGCCCTCCCGAGTTACTGCTAAAGTGAAAGTTACGCGCTTCTATCTTAGCAGTCGCAAGGGATGCGCTCGCGTGCGTCCCGGAACGGACAGCCTTGCCCACCTCTCCCGATGACTCTCTCACCGGCCGTCGCGCACTCGTCACCGGTGGCACCAAAGGTGCCGGAGCGGCGATCGCGGCCCGGCTGCGGACGGCCGGTGCGACCGTGCTGGTCACCGCCCGCTCCCGGCCCGAGGACGTCCCCGACGACGACTTCGTGGGCGCCGACCTGACCACACCGGAAGGCGCAGAACACGTCGCACTGGAGACGAAACGGCGCCTCGGCGGCACGGACATCCTGGTCCATACGCTCGGTGGCTCGGCCGCGCCCGCCGGTGGCTTCGAGGCGATGTCCGAGGAGATCTGGCAGCAGGAGCTGAACCACAATCTGCTCGCCGCCGTCCGTCTGGACCGCGCCCTGATCCCGGGCATGATCGAACGTGGCCGGGGCGCGGTGGTCCATGTCTCCTCGATCCAGCGCCGGATGCCACTGTGGAACGGCACGCTGGCCTACGCCTCCGCCAAGGCGGCTCTCAGCACCTACAGCAAGGGCCTGGCGAACCAAGTGGCGCCGCTCGGTGTGCGGGTGAACACGGTCTCCCCCGGGTTCATCCAGACCAGTGCGGCGGACGCCCTCATCGACCGCATTGCCCAGCAGACCGGCGACCGGGAATCCGCTCTGGCATCGCTGATGGATTCCCTCGGCGGCATCCCCCTCGGGCGCCCCAACCGCCCTGAGGAAGTCGCCGAACTCGTCGCCTTCCTCGTCTCCGACCGGGCCTCCGCCATCGTCGGCGCCGAACACGTCATCGACGGCGGCACCGTTCCCGCGCTCTGAGCACCGTCCCGTCCGGGAACGGCCCGAGAACCATCCCTCAGAAAACCCTCAGCGAGGCGGCCATGACCGACGACACCACCACGCCCTTCGACGCCACCGATCTGCCCGACGTCGTCAAGCGGTATCTCAAGGCACACAACGAGCACGATGTGCCCGCGGCCTCGGCCACACTGACGCCGGACGCGACCGTCATCGACGACGGCCGCACCTACCAGGGGATCCCGGCCATCGAGCGGTGGCTGGACCGCGCCACCTCCGAGTACACGTACACCACCACGCTCATCGGGGCCGAGCACGACGGCCCGGACCGCTGCACCGTCACCCAGCATCTGGAGGGCGACTTCCCCGGCGGCACCGTCGACCTTCACTATCGCTTCACCTTGGACCAGGGCCTGATCAGCCACCTCACCATCGCCCCCTGACCCACAGCGCCGTGGTGGCGCACGGTGCGTCAGAAGCCGTACGGGCGTCAGTCCGTCCTGCTGCCACCGCCACCGGGAATGGCGGCCCGCTCACGAGCGGCGCGCACCACATTGCCGAGGGGGGCTCCCTGTGCCAGGCGGTTGATGTTGGCCGCGATATCCGTGGCGCGGGCCGCGAAAGTCTCCTCGGTGTGGCCCGAGTTGTGCGGTGTCATCACCACATTGGGCAGCGTGTGGAACGGCAGGCGGCTCGGCGCGTGTGGCGGGCCGGCCCACCACACGTCCAGGGCGGCACCGGCGATGGTGCCGGCCGAGAGCGCCTCGTACAGCGCCTCCTCCTGGACGACCGGGCCACGGGCGACGTTGACGAGGAGGGATCGCGGGCCCATCGCGGCGAGTTCGGCCGGACCGATCAGTCCGCGGGTCGCGGGGCTCAGCGGGACGGTGACCACGACGATGCCGGATTCCGCCAGCAGCTCCGGGAGCCGCTCCGTGCCACCCACCCAGTCGGGGCGCAGGCCATCCGGCAGGGGGGCCGATGGATCGCGGCGCACCGCCCGCACGCCGAGCCCGACCGCCTGGCACAGCCGGCCGATCTCCCGCCCCGTCTCGCCGAAGCCGATGACTCCGACACGGCGGTCCCGCAAGGTGTCCCCGAAGGGCAGCGCGGAGTCCACGGCGACGTTCCGCCATCGTCCGGCGCGCAGCTCCCGGTCGGCCGCGAGCACACTTCGGGACAGCATCAGCACGCACATCAGGACGTGTTCGGCGATCGACCTGCCGTGGTGGTGGGTGTTGGCCACGGTCACCTCCGACCCCAGCGCCTCCAGGGGGATGCCGTCGTAGCCCGCGCCGACGACATGGACGAGGCGGAGCCGCCGGGCTCGTCGCGCGTTCTCCTCGGTGAGCTGGGAGCCCACGTACACATCGACGGTGGCGATGGCGTCGGCGATCCGCGCCGCGTCCCAGTCGGAGGCGTCCAGCCATTCGTGCGGGCCCTCGATCCGCGCCCTCAGCCGCTCGGTGAACCTGCTCAGGATCCGGTGGTTGAGCATGATGCGCATACTGGCCATGACCGCCGTCCTCATATGTAGCCGCCGTCTTCATTCCTGCACAGGACTGTTGAGGCTGTCAATGCTGCGGCTGCTGCGGCCATCTCCTCATCCACCTGGGCTTGTTGTCAGATCTCTTGACGATCCGGCACCTCAGGTTTAGCTTCAGCGTCCACAAATACAGACCGGGTACGCAAGTATAGACAGCCAGGTCGACTGTCGTTCTCGGGCGGCAACCCGCCACCACCCTCGGAGATACGCCGACGATGAAGTCCTCCGTACCCTCCAGTCCGCGCCCGGAACGGGGCCGGGCCCATACAGTTCTCGCCCTTCTGACCACGGGCACGATGCTGCTCACCAGTGCGTGCGCCGTGGCGAACAGTGACGCGGCGGGTGATGCCGGCAGCGCCGACGGGCGCAACCTGCGAGTGGTCCTGACCCAGGAGCCGCCGACGCTGGAGCCCTGTGAGTCATCGCTGACCGCGACCGGTGTGGTCGTCCGCTCCAACATCACCGAACCGCTGGTGGAACGGGACCCCACCTCGGGCAAGCTGGAGCCGCTGCTGGCGACCGGCTGGCGGCAGACGAGGCCCACGACGTGGACCTTCGACATCCGCCCGGGGGTGACCTTCCAGAACGGGCAGCCGTTCACGGCGAAGGACGCCGCGTTCTCCATCGACCGCGCCGTCAACTCCGATCTCGCCTGCAATGTGGACGGCTATGTCTTCGGCGACGCGAAACTCGACGTACGCGCCGTCAGTCCCACCCGGCTGACCGTCACCACCGAGAAGACCGACCCCATCCTCCCGCTGCGGCTGAGCTTCGTCGAAATCGTGCCGCGCACCACCGACACCAAGGCCAAGGTGCGCATACCGATCGGGACCGGCCCCTACGCCGTCAAGTCATGGCAGACCGGTGTCTCGATCTCCCTCGCCCGCAACGCCGATTACTGGGGGAAGGCACCCGCCTATCCCCGGGCCAGGTATGTCTGGCGGAGCGATGCGAGCGTCCGCGCGGCGATGATCGACAAGGGCGAGGCCGATATCGCGACGGCGCTGGACCACACGAGCGCCGAGGAGGGCAACACCGTCGCCTACCCCAACAACGAGACGACCGCGCTGCGTCTGGACGGCCGTGAGGCACCGCTCAACGACATCCGGGTGCGCAAGGCGATCGGCCTGGCCGTCGACCGCAAGGGCATCATCGGCGCACTCCTCGGCGGACTGGCCAAGCCCGCCGCGCAATTGGTCCCGCCCGGAGTGGTGGGCCACAACGACGACCTCGCCCCCGCCCCGTACCAGGAGGCCGCCGCCCGCGCGCTGGTGAAGCAGGCGGCCGCCGACGGCGTCCCGGTACACCGGCGGATCACCCTCGTCGCGCGCAACGGCATGTTCGCCGGCATCGCGGAAGTGACCGAGGCCCTGCAATACGAGATGGCGCGGGTGGGGCTGAACGTGAGGATACGCATGGCGGACACCGCCACCCATCTCCAGTACCAACTGCGTCCGCTGCCCCGCGGTGTCGGGCCGGTGGCGCTGCTGATCATGCACGGCAACCAGGCCGGGGACGCGGCCTTCACCACGAGTCAGTACCTCCAGAGCGACGGCCCCCAGTCCACCTTCGGCACCAAGGACCTCGACCGGCGCATCGCCGCGGCGGACGCGCTCTCCGGCAAGGCCCGGCAGAAGGCGTTCGCCGATGTGCTCGCCCACCAGAACACGTCGGTCGTGCAGTACGCCTACCTGGCCCATATGCGCGGGCTGCTCGGACTGTCGCCGTCCGTGCGCTACCGGCCGGACTCGGCCACCGGGGACGAGATGCGGCTCTCCGAGGTCAGTCCCGCAGCGGCGGGGAGGCGCTGATATGACGTCCTTCCTGCGCAAGCGCATCGTCTCCAGCGCGATCCCGCTGGTCTTCGTGGTGCTGGGCGTGTTCTGCCTGGCGCGCCTGACCGGCAGCCCCGTCGATCTCTACCTCCCGCTGAGCGCGACCGCCCAGCAGCGGGCGGAATTCTCCGCCGCCCACGGCTTCGACGACTCCATTCCGGTGCAGTTGTGGGACTACCTCACCAATGCCGCACAACTCGACTTCGGCACCTCGCTGCGCACCGGCGAGTCGGCCGGTTCGATGGTGCTCAAGGCGTTCCCGGTCACGCTCCAACTCGCCGGGATGACCATGCTCCTGGCGATCCTCGGGGCGCTGCTGGTCGGAAGCCTCGCCGCCTACCGGCCCAACTCGCTCATCGACCGGATCGCCGGTCTGCTGTCGATGACCGCGGCCAGCATCCCCGACTTCTGGTTCGCGATCATGGGTGTGCTGGTCTTCGGCGTGGGTCTGGGCTGGCTGCCCACCTCCGGCACCCTGGGCGGCCCCGAGATCTGGGTGCTGCCCATCGCCACCCTGCTGATCCGTCCGTTCGGTGTGCTGGTGCAGGTGGTGCGCGGCAGCATGGTCGGCGCGCTGTCCGCGCCCTATGTCAAGGTCGCGCGCAGCAAGGGAGCCGGTCCCAAGCGCGTGGTGTTCGGGCACGCCCTGCGCAACTCCATCACGCCCGTGCTGACCGTCGCCGGGGATCTCACGGTCGGCCTGGTCAACGGCGCGGTGATCGTGGAAACGATCTTCGGCTGGCCCGGAATCGGCAAGCTCATGATCGACTCGATTCTCCAGCGCGACTTCGCGGTGTTGCAGGCCGCCGTGCTGATCACGGCGGTGACGATCTTCGCGCTGAACATCCTGGTCGACGTCTGCCACGCCCTGATCGACCCCCGAGTGCGCCAGGCGGTGCCGGCGTGAGTGAAGGAGCCACCATGACCGGGCCCGCCGACCCCGACGGCCGACCCTCCGGCGAGGCCGAGGCCGCCCCGTCACCCATCCGACCGCCCCGCTGGTGGCTGCTGCTCGGCCGGGACCGGGGCGCGACGGTCGCGGCCGTCGTCCTCGCCATGGTGTTCCTGGTCGCGCTGTTCGGCCGGCTGTTCATCGGGGACCGGGCCGTACGGCAGGACCTGCGCGCCTCGCTGCGCCCGCCCTCCCTCGACCACGGCTTCTACGGGCTGCTGGGCACCGATGTGCTGGGCCGCAGCGTGCTGGCCCGGCTGGTGGACGCCGCCGGGACGACACTGTCCATCGCGGTGCCCGCGGTGCTGTGCTCGCTGCTGATCGGCTCGGCGCTGGGGCTGTGGGCCGGATACCACGGAGGGATGCGCGAGAACGTGGCGATGCGGGTCGCCGATGTCATCCTCAGCTTCCCGTCCCTGCTGATCGCGGTCGTCGTGCTGTATGTCTTCGCGCCCAGCGCGATGAACCTCGTGCTGATCCTCGCCATCGCACGCGTCCCGGTCTATCTGCGCACCGCCCGCGCGGAGTCGGCCGAGCTCAGAAGCCGTCTGTTCGTCGATGCGGCCCGCACCTTCGGCACACCGAGCCGGAACATCATCCACCGGCACATTCTGCCGATCGCGCTGCCCACGCTGCTGACCGTGGCCACGCTCGACTTCTGCTTCGTCATGCTGACCGAGTCGTCCTTGAGTTTCCTCGGCATCGGTATCCAGCCCCCCGATGTGAGCTGGGGGCTGATGGTGGCCCAGGGGCGCCAGTACCTTCAGACGGCCTGGTGGATCGCCGTGCTGCCGGGCTTCGCGATCGTGCTCACCACGGTGTCGGCCACGGTGCTCGCCGCCTGGGTCCGCCTGGCCACCGACCCCGCCCAGCGCTGGCGGCTGACGCTGCCCCGGAAGCGGCGCGGCAACCGCGCCGCTGTTCCCTCGGAGATGATCGCGTGAAGCCCGTCACCCTGCCCGCGCCCGCCACGACCGGCGATCCCGCACTTGAGGTCGAGGGGCTCTGCGTCGATCTGCGGACGCCCGCCGGAATCCTCCGCGCCGTGAACGGCGTCGGCTTCAGTGTGCGCAAGGGGCGCACGCTGGCGCTGCTGGGCGAGTCCGGCTGCGGCAAGTCGATGACGGCGCTGTCGATCGTCGGGCTGCTCGACCCGACGGCCGAGGTGACGGCCGGATCCGTGCGGGTGTCCGGCACCGATGTGCTGCGGTTGGGCCAGGCGGGGCGCAGAAAGCTGGCCGGCCCCGTGCTGTCGATCGTCTTCCAGGACGCGCTGACCGCGCTCAACCCCGTACAGCCGGTCGGCAGACAACTCGCCGAGCCGTTCCGCATCCATCGCGGGCTCTCGCGGCGCGATGCCCGGGAGAAGGCGGTCGAGCTGATGACCCGCGTCGGCATCCCCGAGCCGCGGCTGCGGGCGCGCGCGTATCCGCATCAGTTCTCCGGCGGAATGCGCCAGCGGCTGCTGATCGCGATGGCCGTGGCACTGGACCCCGATGTGCTGATCGCCGACGAGCCCACGACCGCGCTCGATGTCACCGTGCAGGCGCAGATCATGCGGCTGCTGCGGGACCTCCAGACCGAGCGGGACATGGCGCTCGTGCTGATCACCCACGATCTGGCGGTGGTCGCCCAGCGCGCGGACGATGTCGTGGTGATGTACGCGGGCAATGTGGTGGAGACCGGCCCGGTGGCGGAGGTCTTCTCCCGTCCCCGCCACCCGTACACCAAGGGATTGCTCGACTCGGTGCCCGAACACGCCGTCAGGGGCGGCCCGTTGCCCGCCGTACCGGGGAGTCCGCCCGAGCTCGGCGCGGTCCCGTCCGGCTGTGTCTTCCAGGCCAGATGCCCGCTGGCCGAGGAGCGCTGCGCCCGGGAGCGCCCTCACCTTGCGTCCGTCGGGGCCTCGCGTTCGGCCGCCTGCCACTTCTCCGAGGAGCTCGACCGTGCCTGAGACGCCCCTCACCGACACCACGGCCGCGGGCCCGCGGGCCGATGGCCCGGCCACTCCCCCGCCACTGCTCGAAGTCCGCGGTGTGACCAAGTCGTTCGGCCATGGCCGCCGGCGTCTGACCGCGCTGGACGGAGTCGATGTGCGGGTCGAGCGCGGGGAGACCCTCGGGCTGGTGGGCGAGTCCGGATGCGGCAAGTCGACCCTGGCCAGAGTGGTGCTCGGTCTTGAGCGGCCGGACTCGGGGACGGTGCGCTTCAACGGCACCGACCCGTTCACCCTCAAGGGCAAGGAGCTGCCGGCCTGGCGGCGCCGGGTGCAGATGGTGTTCCAGGACCCCTTCGCCTCGCTCAACGCCCGGATGTCCGCGGCCGATCTCATCGGCGAGCCATGGCGCACCCACCGCGATATCGTGCCCACCGCGCAGGCGCGGGAGCGACGGGTCCGTGAGCTGCTGTCGCTGGTCGGACTGCGCGGGAGCGACGCCCACCGCTACCCGAACGAGTTCTCCGGCGGGCAGCGGCAGCGCATCGGCATCGCCCGCGCGCTGGCACTGGACCCCGATCTCATCGTGTGCGACGAGCCCGTGTCCGCGCTGGACCTGTCGGTCCAGGCCCAGGTGCTCAATGTCCTCTCCGAGCTGCGGGAACGGCTCGGTGTCTCCTACGTCTTCATCTCCCATGACCTGTCCGTGGTCCGGCATGTCGCCGACCGGGTGACGGTGATGTATCTGGGCAAGGTCATCGAACACGGCCCCACCGAGGACGTCTTCGACCGCCCCCTCCATCCCTACACCGCCGCCCTGATGTCCGCCGCGCCCACCCTCGACGTGTCCGGGCGGGCCCAGGACGACGACGAGATCCAGTTGCGCGGGGAGATCCCCTCCCCGTACGACATCCCGTCGGGCTGCCGGTTCCGCACCCGCTGCTGGAAGAGCGAGGCCCGGTGCGCCGAGCTGGATCCTCCGGTCGTCACCCGAGACGGCACCGCGGACCCCGGGCGGGAGCCGCATGAGGGCCTGTGCCACTTCCCGCTGGGCACCGGGCCGACGGAAGCATGAGCCCGCCGGAGTTCACCCTGCTCTTCATCACGGTGGCGGTCGGGGCGCTGTTCCAGGTCTCCATCGGCTTCGGGCTCGGCCTGCCGGCCGCCCCGGTGATCGCGATATTCGACCCCTCGCTCACCCCGGTGGTGGTCCTGCTGCTCGCCACCGGGGTCACGGCCGCGGTCCTGGTGCTGGAGGGCGGCCACCTGGATCTGCGCGGCGCGGGGTGGGCACTGGCCGGGCGGGTGCCGGGCGCGGTGGGCGGCGCGGCGCTGGTCGCCCGGCAACTCGCCCTCCTCGTCGCCGTGGTCGTCCTCGTGGGCGTCGCGGTGAGCCTGCGCGGCTTCGTTCCGGTGCCGCGACGGCGTGCGGTGCCGCTGGCCGGCCTGATGTCCGGGCTGATGGGCACGGCGACCTCCATCGGAGGGCCGCCGATGGCCATGGTCTGGCAGCGTCTGAGCGGATCGCGGCTGCGCGCCACGATGAGCGGGTTCTTCCTGGCCGGTTCCGTGATGAGCCTGGCCATCCTGGCTGCCACCGGAGCGGTGCACACCTACGGCCTGTGGCACACCGCCCTGCTCGCCCCGGCCGCGGCGATCGGGGTGCTGCTCTCCCGCCCGCTGTCGAGCCGACTGGACATGCGGCGCACCAGAGGTGTCGCCATGGTGCTCGCGGTGGCGAGCGCCACCGTGCTGGTCATCCAGCAGTTCGTCCGAGCCGAGCCGCACCTCCGCTACCGCCCCGGCCTCGGGGAGGCTCAGCCCTTCGCTGCCACGGGGGCGGCCCGGCGCTCTCCGGTCACCTTGGAGGAGGGCAGCCGCCCGGCCTTGGAGATACCGGTCATCGTCTCGCCGTCGACCGTCATGGTGAACGCGAGGTTCAGCCGCAGGGGCTTGGTGATGGCCTGCCGCCAGGCGAGCCGGTCGCCCTCGAGCGCCACATCGGCCAGCGGGACCTCCTCGCCCGCGCCGTGGGCCGTACCGGTCAACGTGCCGTCCTCGTCGCGGAATTCGGCCACGGCCTTGATCCGGCCGATGGGGGTGGAGATGGTCAGATCCCAGGTGCCTTCAATGGACATGGTGGTGTGCTTCCTCAACGTGGGTCGGGGTGGATTGCCTGGGGGCGGTGTGGTCACGGGGCGACGGGCGACGGCCCGTGGTGGCGCCAGGGGGTGCCGCGGCGCTCGTAGGCGAACAGCTCCTCGACTGCGTGGGCGATCCGCGGCCCCAGTTCGCGCTCCAGCAGGTACAGGCCCAGATCGAGCCCGGAGGTGACACTGGCGCCGGTGACGAGGTCGCCGTCGTCGACGACACGGGCCCTGACCGCGTTGACACCGGTGGCGTCCAGCATGTCCCGGCCCATGTGGTGGGTGGTGGCCCAGCGGCCCTCCAGCAGACCGGCCATGGCCAGGATGAGCGAGCCGCCGCACACCGTGGCGACGGTCACCTCCGGACGGTCCATGGCCGCCTTCAGCAGTCCCGGCAGGCCGGTGTTCACGGCGCGGCCCAGCAGTACCGGGATGAATTCGTGCTCCCGCCACTCGCCCGCGTCCGCGTCCACGTCGAGATCGGGGACCTCGCCGGGTTCTCCGACCCGGCCGGCCGCACCGGGGACCACGACCAGGTCCGCCGTCGTGGGATCCAGGGCGGCCGTGGCACGCAGCGGCACACCGCCGACCCCGCTCACCACCTCACGCGGCCCCTCGGCGGACACCAGCTCGACGCGCAGTGCTCCCCCGGCAGCCATGCCACCGGCGTGCAGCACTTCGTAGGGGGCGATCACATCGAGGAGGTCGAAACCGTCGAACAGAACGATCTGGGCGAGCATGAAATGGTCCCTCACATGCGGTGATGGCCAGTCTGTCTGGCCTTGTCCCGACGCTAGGCGAGGGCGGAAACGGCTCCCAGTGGCACGAGTGACATGGTTCAACGGAATATCGCCAAGCGGGCCGGAGGGTGCCGCGGACAGGCGTCTCAGACCAGGTCGGGCGGCATGTTGTACGGCGTGACGACCTGGATGGGCGAGGGCAGGGCGGGGCCGTCATCGGGCAGCGCTCCGTGGGCCCGCATGATGATCTGGCAGGCGCGGCGCATGTCCTGGCGCAGATCGTGGTGGAGCACGGCGGACAGCCGGCGCTCGCGCAGCAACCGGGTGTTGTCGTGGTCGAGGTCATGGGCGATGAACACCTCGTAGGCGCGGCCCAGTTCCTCGAAGGCTTGAATCGTGGCGGTGTTGCCGCCGCCGATCGAGTAGACCGCCCGGATCTCCGGGTCGTGGCGCAGTGCCCGCAGGACCAGGTCACGCTGGGTTGCGTCCAGACCGTCGCTGTCGGTCACCTCGACCAGCGTGCGCCCGGGATGGACATTGCGCAGGGCGCTGCGGAACCCCATCTCGCGTTCCTCCTCCCCGCGGAAGAAGCCGCGGCTGATGGTGGTGAGCACATTGCCGGGGCGGTCACCGAGCCACTGTCCTATGAGGTACGCGGCGGTGGCGCCGGCGGCACGGTTGTCGATGCCGACGTAGGACCGTCGTGCGCTGCCGGGCAGATCGGTCACCAGGGTCACGACCGGTATGCCGACGGCGGCCAGGCGGCCGACGGCCGCCGTGACCTCCGGGACGTCGGGCGCCTTCAGAACAACGCCCTGGGAGCCGCCGCGCGCGGCGACGCGGTCCAGCGTGGCGATCAGCTCCTCGACCGGACCGGTCTCGCGGAAGTGGAAGCGCGAGCGCAGCACCGCGGGGCGCAGCGCCGGCAGCTCCGCCTCCAGGGCGGCGCGGACCGCCAGGGAGAAGCGCTCCGGCGCCTGCATCACGATGTCGATCATGAAGCTGCGGCCGCCGATACGGACCTGGGTCCGCTGCCGGTCCAAGTCCTTGATCGCCTGGTGGACCTCCCGGCTGGTGCTCTCGCGCACGCCGCCGCGGTTGTTCAGAACCCGGTCGACGGTGGCCTCGCTCAGGCCCGCCTGCCGGGCGATCTCCCGGATCGGATACGGATGGGACATCGGCGCGCCTCCATGAGGGGTTTTTGATGGACTGCTGAGGATTGCCCGATGCTCGGCTGATCACAACACTGACAGAAAGCCGCAGCCCACGGGAAGGACCGGAAAGCATCATGTCCCTCGTCGCTCCGAGGTCTCATGTCTGGCTCAGTGAGGCCGACTGCACTCTCGACGCCTTCCGCGCCCTGGTCGAGCGGACCACCGACCCCGACGATCACCCGGGCGCCGACGCCGTGGTACGACACGTCCCCGTCTACGACGGCGACCGCCTGCGCGCCCGGGCCGCCACGGCGCCCGGCCGCCGGGAGGCGCAGGCGGAACTGGTACACGCCCTGCTGGACGGCCCCGGCATCGTGGTGTTCAAGCGCGCCTTCCCCGACCCGTCGGTCCTCGACCGGGCCACCGAGGCGTTCACGACGCTGATCGAGGAGGAGCGGGCGGCGGGCTCCGCCCGCGGTGACCACTTCGCCAAGCCCGGCACCAACGACCGGGTCTGGAACGCGCTGGAGAAGCTGGCCCTGGGAGCGCCGGAGGTCTTCGCCGACTACTACGCCAACGACCTCCTCGCCCTGGTGGCCACCGCCTGGCTGGGCCCCGGCTACCAGCTCACCTCACAGATCAACCAGGTCAACCCGGGCGGCGCGGCGCAGAGCGTGCACCGCGACTATCACCTCGGCTTCCTCTCCGAGGCACGGGCCGCGGCCTATCCGGCCCATGTCCACCGGCTCTCCCCCGTGCTGACGCTGCAAGGCGCGGTCGCCCACTGCGCCATGCCCGTCGAGTCCGGCCCGACGCTCTACCTGCCGTACTCGCAAGCGTATGAGCCCGGCTATCTGGCCTGGCGCCGTCCGGAGTTCATGGACTACTTCGCCGAGCACCACGTCCAACTGCCGCTGGAGGCGGGCGACGCGGTCTTCTTCAACCCCGCGCTCTTCCACGCCGCCGGGCACAATCGCTCCGCGGACATCCGGCGGATGGCGAATCTGCTCCAGATCTCCTCCGGCTTCGGCCGCGCCATGGAGACCGTGGACCGCACTTCGGTGGTCGACGCCGTCTTCCCCGTGCTGCGGCAGCGCAAGGCGGACGGCGCCTCCGAGGACTGGCTGCACAACGTCGTCGCGGCCTGTGCCGAGGGCTACCCCTTCCCCACCAACCTCGACCTCGATCCGCCCGTCGGTGGCCTCGCCCCGGACTCCCAGGCCGATATCGTCCGGCGCGCCCTGGAGCAGGACTGGACCCCGGAGACCCTGCGCGCCGAGCTGCGGGCCGCCGCCGAGCGCCGCAAGAGCTGAAGGAGACGGATCGCTCATGGGACTGCTGAAGGACAAGATCGTCCTGGTCAACGGCGGCAGCCAGGGAATCGGCGCCGGTATCGTCCGCGCCGCCGCCCGCGAAGGGGCCACGGTCGCCTTCACCGGACGCCGCCCCGACGTCGGCGAACCGCTGGCCGGGGAACTCACCGACCAGGGTGCCACCGCCACCTTCCACCGCGCCGATCTGGCCGATCCCGCGCAGGCACGGGGCAGCGTGGCGGAGGTGGTGGCGGCCCACGGCAGGATCGACTGCCTGGTCAACTCCGCCGGGCTCACCTCGCGCGGGACACTGCTGGACACCACCCCGGAACTCTTCGACGCGCATATCGCGATCAATCTGCGCGCCCCGTTCTTCGCCATGCAGGCCGCCGTCGCCGACATGGTGGCCAGGAAGGCTCCGGGCAGCATCGTCAACATCATCTCCAACTGCGCACACGGCGGATATCCGTTCCTGGCGCCGTACTCCGCCGCGAAGGCCGGACTCGCGGGCCTGACCCGCAACGCCGCCCACGCGCACCGCTGGGACCGGGTCCGTATCAACGGCCTCAACCTCGGCTGGACCGAGACCGAGGGCGAGGACGCCGTCCAGCGTGCCTTCCACGGCGCCGGGGACGACTGGCGCGAGGAGGCGGCCCGTGCCCAACCGATGGGCAAGCTCGGCCAGGTGGACGAGATCGCCGAGTTCGTCGTGCTCCTGCTCTCCGACCGCAGCGGCGTCGTCACCGGCTCGGTCATCGACTGGGACCAGATCGTCGTCGGCGGACTCGGCTGACCCGCCGCACCGCACCGTCACAAGCAGTACGGCCACAAACCGCACCGCCAAAACCCCCACCCACACCAGCCGCACCGTCAGAAAGGGCACAACTCCCCATGCGTATCGGCATCATGGGCCTGGGCCGGATCGGCGCCTTCCACGCCGAGACCCTGTCCACGCTCGACGCGGTGGACTCCCTCGTGGTCACCGACCCGGTCGCCGCTGCGGCCACCGCCGCCGCCGAGCGGTTCGGCGCCCGGACGGCGGCCTCGCCGGAGGCCCTGCTCGCCGCGGACGTGGACGGCGTCGTGATCGCCGCCGCGACCGACGCCCACCCCGAACTGATCCTCGCCGCCGTACGGGCGGGCGTACCGGTCTTCTGCGAGAAGCCGGTGGCGCGCACGATCGAGGAGAGCCTCGATGTCCTCCGCGCGGTGAAGGACAGTGGCGTGGAGGTCCATATCGGCTACAACCGGCGCTTCGACCCCGGGTATGTGGCGGCGCGGAAGGCGGTGGTCAGCGGTGAGCTGGGGCCGCTGACCACCGTGCGCTCCACCACCTTGGACCCCGAGCCGCCTCCGGCCGCCTATGTGGCCGTCTCCGGCGGCATCTTCCGCGACTGTGCCGTGCACGACTTCGACACCGTCCGCTGGGTCACCGGCCGCGAGGTCACCGAGGTCTACGCGACCGGCGCCAACCGCGGCGCCGACTACATCGCGGCCGCCGGGGACGTCGACACCGCCGCCGCCCTCCTCACCCTGGACGACGGCACCCTCGCCGTGGTCTCCAACACCCGCCACAATCCGCGCGGTTACGACGCCCGCCTGGAGCTTCACGGCATGACGGACAGCATCGCCGCGGGCCTGGAGGACAATCTGCCACTGCGCTCCGTCGAACCGGGCGCCACCTTCCCGGGCGGCACACCGCACCACTTCTTCATGGACCGCTTCGCCACCGCCTACCGGGCCGAGCTCACCGCCTTCACCGAGGTGGCGGCGGGGCTGCGGCCCTCCCCCTGTACCGTCGCCGACGCCGTCGAGGCCGGCTGGATCGCCGAGGCGTGCACCCTGTCCCTGCACGAGCACCGCCCCGTGAGCATGGAAGAGGTACGGAAGGCATGACGACAGCCGAGCCGCTGCGCATCGGGATCCTGGGCGCCGCCCGGATCTCCGGGCTCTCCCTGGTCGGCCCCGCCCGCACCCGTGGCCGGGCCGATGCCTTCGCCGCCGAGCACGGCGTCGAGCGTGTCCTCGGCTCCTACGCCGAGGTGATCGGCGACCCCGAGGTGGAGGTGGTCTACAACCCGCTGGCCAACGGCCTGCACGGCCCGTGGAACCTCGCCGCCCTCGCCGCGGGCAAGCACGTCCTGAGCGAGAAGCCGTCGGCGAGCAACACCGAGGAGGCCACCGAGGTGCGCGACGCCGCCGCCAAGGCGGGCACCGTCTTCATGGAGGGCTTCCACTACCTCTTCCATCCCGTCACCCGCCGCCTCCACGAACTGCTGGGCTCCGGGGAACTCGGGGAGCTGCGGCATGTCGAGACGATGGTCGCCATGCCCGCTCCGCCCGGGTCCGACCCCCGCTGGTCCCTGCCCCTGGCCGGGGGCGCCCTCATGGACCTGGGCTGCTACAGCCTGCACGCGCAAGCCACGCTCGCGCCCTGGGCCGGTGGTCCCCCGCGTCTGGTCACCGCCCGCGGCGGCGCACGGCAGGGCGCACCGGATGTCGACGAGTGGCTGGACGCGGAACTGGCCTTCCCGGGCGGCGCCACCGGATCGGCCCGCTGCCATATGGCGTACGGGGACTTTCGGATGAGCCTGCGGATCATCGGCTCGCGGGGCGAGGCGACGGCCGTGAACTTCGTCCAGCCCCATCTGGACGACCGCGTCCTGGTGCGCACGCCCGCGGGTGAGCGGACCGAGGAGCTGGGCAAGCGCTCCTCGTACACCTACCAACTGGAGGCGTACGCCGCTCATCTGCGGCATGGTGCGCCGCTTCCGCTGGACGCGGAGGACGCGCTGTCCACCATGTCCCTGATCGACGCGTGCTACCGCACCGCCGGGTTCCCGCCCCGGCCCCGCACCGCGCTTCCCCCCTCGGGCTGATCCCGCACCCGCGGGGGCACGGTCGTCGCCGACGTGCCCCCGCCGGCCCGGCCTGTCCCCGGCTGCCGGCTCAGCCCGCCGTATCGGCCGTCGGCCCCGGCCGGGCCGCCGCGGGCGCGCCCACGCGCAGCCCGTCCATCACCAGGTCCAGCAGCCGTCTGGCGCGCACCGGCCCCTGGTCATCGGGACTGATCTGCCACAGGCCGGAGATGGCGAGCAGGAAGTCGTCGGTGGTCACGTCCGGGCGGATCGTGCCGACCTCCTCGTTCGCCTTCAGCAGAAGCGCCACGGCCTCGGTCATCCGGCCGTGTCCCGGCTTCTTCTGTCCGCAGTCGGTGCTGAGGGCCTTGTGCAGCGCGTCGGCCAGACCGGCCTTGGCCATGGCGAACCGGGCCAGATGTCCCATCCACTCCCGGAGCGCCTCATCGGGCGCCCGGGTACGGAGCAGCTCGGCCGCGATGTCCGCGACCTGAAGCATCTCGTGGCGGTAGATCTCCAGCACGAGGGCCTCGCGGCTGGGGAAGTTTCGGTACAGCGTGCCCTGTCCGACGCCCGCCTTCTTCGCGATGGTGCTCAAGGGGACATCCGCCGAGCGGGTCAGCTCCGCCAGCGCCACTTCCAGGATGCGCTCGCGGTTCGCCTGCGCGTCCGAGCGCAGACGCGCGTCCTTCTCTGCCCGCACACATCCTCCTTCCGGACACCGCCATAGCGCCGACATAGCACCGACCTTGCCTACCGGACACCTGTCCGCTAGGTTTCATGCATAGCGGACAGGTGTCCGCTTAGGCCCACCTTACCGGCTGAAACGGCTCGTGGGGATGGCCGGAACCGAGCGCCGACCGGCATTCTCACGCATTCCCCTCCCCCGGGACCCCCTCATTGGACGACTTCGACGCGCACCACACCCGCGAAAGAAGGCTGACTCATGGCCCCATCGACGTCCAGCGTCATCACGCTGACCATCAACGGCGAGAAGTACACGCTGCCCGTCGACCACCGCACCACCCTGCTCGACGCCCTGCGTGAGCATCTCGACCTCACCGGGACCAAAAAGGGCTGTGACCAGGGCCAGTGCGGGGCCTGCACGGTACTGCTCGACGGCCGCCGGGCCGTCTCCTGCCTCCAGCTCGCGGTGGCGGCCGAGGGCCGTGACGTCACCACGATCGAGGGCGTGGCCGACGGCGACCGGCTGCATCCGGTGCAGCAGGCGTTTCTCGACCTCGACGGCTACCAGTGCGGCTACTGCACCCCAGGACAGATCTGTTCCGCCCTCGCCGTGATCGAGGAACACGCGGCGGGCTGGCCGAGCGCCGTCACCGCCGACGTCCGCCCCGAAGCGGGGCCGCCACCACTGACCGCCGATGAGATCCGGGAGCGGATGAGCGGCAATCTGTGCCGCTGCGGCGCGTATGTGTCGATCGTGCAGGCGGTCGCGCAGGCGGCCGAGGCTCAGGCGACCGGCACCGAGGAGGCCGTGGCATGAAGGAATTCGGATACCAGCGCGTCCTCGACGTCTCCGAGGCGGTCACCGTACTCGGCGCCGATCCCGACGCACGGTTCCTCGGCGGCGGCACCAATCTGGTCGATCTGATGAAGACCGGCATCGAGCGGCCCGGACGCCTGGTCGACGTACGCGAACTGCCCCTGGACCGCGTCGAGATGACGCCGGACGGCGGGCTGCTCATCGGGGCCACCGTCACCAACAGCGATCTCGCCGCCCATCCCGAGGTACGGCGCCGCTACCCGGCCCTCGCGCAGGCCGTCCTGGCCGGTGCCTCCGGGCAACTGCGCAATATGGCCACCGTCGGCGGGAATCTGCTCCAGCGCACCCGCTGCGGCTACTTCACCGATGTGGCGGGGCCCTGCAACAAGCGCCTGCCCGGCAGTGGCTGCCCGGCCATCGAGGGTGAGCACCACAACCACGCGATCCTCGGCGCCTCCGAGCACTGCGTGGCCACCCACCCCTCGGACATGGGGGTCGCGCTCGCCGCCTTCGACGCCGTCGTGCGGTACGAAACCGCCGACGGGCCGGGCGAATTGCCGCTCGCGGACTTCTATCTGCCCGTGGGCGACACCCCGCATCTGGAGACGGCGCTGCCCTCCGGCGCACTGATCACCGGCGTCGCCCTGCCCCCGGCCCCGGTCGCCGCGCACTCCCGCTACCGCAAGGTCCGCGAGCGCGCGTCGTACGCCTTCGCGATCGGCTCGATCGCCGCCGCCCTCGACGTCCGGGACGGTGTCGTCCACGAGGTCCGCCTCGCCTTCGGAGCGGTCGCCTCCCGGCCGTGGCGGGCGCTGGAGGCCGAGCGGGCGCTGACCGGAGGCCCGGCGACCGCCGAGGCGTTCGCCGCCGCCGCGGACGCGGAGCTGGCCGCCGCCGAGGCACTGCCCCACAACGGATACAAGGTGCCGCTGATGCGCAACCTCGTCGTGGCCCTGCTGACCGAACTCGCCGAGGAGGCCGCCCGATGACCACGACGACCGGAACCCCCACGACGACGGGGGCCCTCGGCACCGCGCGCACCCGCGTCGAGGGCCGGGAGAAGGTCACCGGGGCGGCCCGCTACTCGGGCGACATCCCGCTGCCCGAACTCGCCCATGGCTGGCTGGTGTTGTCCACCATCGCCCGCGGCCGGATCCGCTCGGTCGAGGCCGACTCCGTCCTGGCCATGCCCGGTGTCCTCGCGGTCCTCCACCATGAGAACGCCCCGCGCGTCAACCTGGACTACATGGGCATGATCGGGCCGCCCGACCCGATCATCGGGGTCTTCCAGCACGACCGTGTCCCCTTCCGGGGCTGGCCGGTGGCGCTGGTCGTCGCCGAGCGGCCCGAACAGGCCCGGGAGGCCGCGGAAGCGCTGGTGGTCCGGTACGACCAGGAGTCGCACGACATCGACTTCTTCGCCGGACACCCCGATGTGTACACCCCCGGGGACTCGCCGTTCGGTCCGGCGGAGACGACGAAGGGCGACATCGAGGCCGAACTCGCCGCCTCCACGTTCGTCGTGGACGCCGAGTACACCACCCCGGAAGAACACCACAACCCCATGGAGCCGCACGCCGCGACGGCCCGCTGGGACGGCGGCCGGCTCGAGGTCCTCGACTCCAATCAGGGCACCACGTACGTGGCCGGTGAGCTCGCGCAGATCTTCTCCCTCGACGCGGAGTCGGTGCGGGTGCGGTCCGAGCACGTCGGCGGCGGCTTCGGCTCCAAGACGGTCCGCCCGCACCAGGTGGCCGCCGCCATGGCCGCGACCGTCCTCGACCGTCCGGTGCGCGTCGTGATGACCCGCCGCCAGATGTTCTCGACCATCGGCTATCGCAGCCCCACCGCGCAGCGGGTCCGGCTCGGCGCCGACGCCTCGGGGCGGCTGCGCGCGCTCGACCACCGGTCCGAGTGCGTCACCTCGACCGTGCACGAATTCATCGAGCGCAGCGCCACGGTGCCGCGTGTGATGTACGACGCCGACGCGCACCACACCAGCGACCGGGTGGTACGGCTCGATGTGCCCACCCCGACCTTCATGCGCGCGCCCGGCGAGGCACCGGGCTCGTTCGCGCTGGAGTGCGCGCTCGACGAACTCGCCGAGGCGTCCGGCATCGACCCGATCGCGCTGCGCGTCCGCAATGAACCGGACCGGGGCCCCGTCTCGGGCCTGCCGTTCAGCAGCCGCAATCTGGTGGCCTGCTACGAGGAGGGCGCCCGCAGGTTCGGCTGGGCGGACCGGGATCCGCGTCCGGGGCTGCGCCGCGAGGGACGGTGGCTGCTCGGAACGGGCATGGCGGCGGCCAGCTTCCACTCGGGGGCGGGCCCGTCCACGGCGGGTGTGACGGCGGAGGCGGACGGCACCTTCACCGTGCGCATCAACGCGGCGGACATCGGGACCGGCGCCCGGACCGGCATCGCCCTGGTCGCCGCGGACGCGCTGGCGGTGGATCCGGACCGGGTCCGGGTGGTCATGGCGGACAGCGACCTCGGCCCGGCGATGATCGCCGGTGGCTCGATGGGCATGCGCTCCTGGGCGTGGGCGGTGTCGATCGCGGTGCGCGAGCTGCGCGAGCGGCTGGCCCTGGGCGGCGACATCCCGCCCGAGGGAATCACCGCGCGGTCCGACACCTCCGAGGCGATCGGCGCCCTGTCGAAGAAGGAACGGCACTCCTTCGGGGCGCAGTTCGCCGAGGTGGCCGTGGATGTCACCAGCGGAGAGGTCCGGGTGCGGCGGATGCTCGGCATCTTCGCGGCGGGCCGGATCGTCAACCCCCTGACCGCGCGCAACCAGCTCGTCGGCGGGATGGTCTGGGGCATTTCCATGGCCCTGCACGAGGAGGCGGTCCGGGACCGGGCCTCGGGCGGCCATGTCGGACCGGACCTCGCGGGCTATCACTTCGCCGCGAACGCCGATGTGCCGCTCATCGAGGCGGACTGGGTGGACGACCCGGACCCGGACGACCCGGTCGGCATCAAGGGCGTCGGCGAGATCGGCATCGTGGGAGCCGCGGCGGCCATCGCCAACGCGGTATGGCACGCCACCGGCGTCCGCCACCGCGACCTGCCGATCCGCCCGGACCGGGTCCTGTCGGCGGGGACGAACGTGCCGGAGCCCGGCCACGGAGGCTGACCCATCGTCGAATGATCGGCGCCGGCCGGGCCCACAAGCCCGGCCGGCGCCGAACCGCGTTCTGGGCCGGATACCGCCGATCGGCTGGCGCTGTGCGGCGATCCAGTCATCTTGACGCTCTGCCCGATGCCCTCCGGGCCCCGCGGGGAACACTCGCCCAACCCGAGGAGACCAGAGAGGGCACCGATGAGCGACGACTTCGTGCTGGACGTGACCAAGATCCGCGACGAGGCCCGCCGGAAGATGGCGGCCGGTCCGGTGACGGACACCTACGGTCTTGACAAGGACCGGGTCATCGGCATCCTCAATGACGTCATCGCGACCGAGGTGGTGTGCTGGCTGCGCTACACCCGCCACGCCATCTCCGCCAGCGGGATCGACCGCGCCCAGGTCTCCTCGGAGTTCACCGAGCATGCGAAGGAGGAGATGCAGCATGCGCTGCGCGCCGCCGAACGCGTCTCCCAGCTCGGCGCCAACCCCGACTTCGACCCCGCCTCGCTGGCCCAGCGCGCCCACACCGACTACACCACACCGCCCGACAACGACCTCAAGGCGATGCTGGAGCACAATCTGCTCGCCGAGCGCATCGTGATCGCCAGCTATCAGGAGATCATCCGCTGGCTGGGCGAACACGACCCGACCACCCGCCGGCTGATGGAGTCGATCCTGGAGGAAGAGGAGGAGCATGCCGACGATCTGGTGGACCTGATCGGCGTCTGACGCCTGCGGTGGTTCGGCCCATGACCACGCGGTGGCCCCGCCCGCTCTGCTGCCTCATCGTGATCGCCCTGTCCTCGGCCCTGCTCGCCGGGTGCGGGGAGGACGACGACCATGGCCGGAGCTGTGCCGGCCGTACGGGCAAGGACCTCTCCAGCCGCACCGTGGCCGGTGGCGATCTGTGGCAGAAGAAGCTGCGGTGCGTCAATCTCGAACGGTCCACCCTGACCGGGCTGGTGTCCGAGGCCAATCTGCGGCGCGGCAATCTCTACGCGGCGCGGCTGGACGGGGTGTCGCTGGAGAACGTCGATCTGCGGGGCGCCGACCTCCGGCGCGCGAACCTCGGCTCCGCCACCCTCTCGCAGGTCGATCTGCGCGGCGCCGATCTGAGCGGCGCCAGGCTCGACAGGGGTCTGCTCACCGACGTCAGCTTCGAGGGCGCACAGCTCGACGGCGTGGAGCTGCGGGCGGCGTCCCTCACCCATGTCGGCCTCAACGGAGCGGATCTGAGCGGCGCCGATCTGGGCGGAGCCACGGTGTCGGACTCCGATCTGCGCGGCGCGCGGCTGCGGGATGCCGATATCTCGACCACGAGCTGGGAGAACGTCCTGTGCCCGGACGGCTCGCGGTCGAGCGCCCGGAATTCCTGCGCCGACCATCTGAGCCGGGCCGACTCCCGGGCGGCGGGTCAGTTCCCCGCGCCGTCGGCCGCCTTGCCGGATTCGCCCTGAGACGCCTTCTGCGCGACACGGTGCGCCTGTTCGAGCCCTGCCATATAGGCGTCCAGATAGTCGGCGTCCGACAGCTTGGCGCACGGTCCGGGGACGGGATGGGAGCGGACCGCTCCGCCCTTGTGGGCGGCGGCCCGGTCGGCGATGGCATCGACACAGCGCCGGGTGATGTCGGCCTTCTCGGCGGCGGCCGGGGTGCCGCTCGGGTCGCGCTTGTCCCCCGTGTCACCACCGCCGGAACAGCCGGTCAGCAGCAGGGTGATGGCGATGACGGCCGCGGCTTCGAGGGTACGGGTGCGCATATGTCTCCCAAGGGCGTCGATGGTGGGGTGCATCATGCGGCGCCGGGGCGGCGGGGCGGGAGAGCCGGGTCACCGTTGTGATGAAACGGTGACCGAACGGGCGTACAGGGCGATCCGGCACACCCGACCGGAGCGGGCACAGGATGTCGGGTCCGGCAGAGTGCGGACTTCCTACCGTGAGGGGCGTCAGGGAAGGAGACCGAGGTGCTGGAGCGGCTGAACAAGGCCCTGGAACATATCGAGTCGCATCTCGATCAGCGGATCGAGACGGCCGAGTTGGCGCGGATCGCGGTGACGTCGGAGTACCACTTCCGCCGGCTGTTCTCCGCGCTGGCGGGGATCCCGCTGTCGGAGTACATCCGGCGCAGGAGGCTCACCATCGCGGGGGCAGAGGTGCTCGCCGGGGAGCGGACACTCCTGGAGATCGCGGTGCGCTACGGCTACGGCTCGGGCGAGGCGTTCGCGCGCGCGTTCCGGGCCGTGCACGGCGTGGGGCCGGGTGACGCCCGGCGGGCAGGTGCCGTACTGCGCTCCCAGCCGCGGATGTCCTTCCGCCTCATTGTCGAAGGGAGCAGCAGCATGCGATACCGGGTCGTGGAGAAGGAGCGATTCCATGTGGTCGGCAAGAAGGTCCGGGTCCCGCTCGTCCATGAGGGGGTGAATCCGGGGATCGCGGAGTTCATCCGGGGCATCGGCGAGGAGACGATCGGGCGGATCACCGCGCTGTCCGATCAGGAGCCGGCGGGGATCCTGGGAGTGAGCGACAACCTCGATCCCAGCCGGGCGGAGGGCACCGAACTCGACTACTACCACGCGGTGGTGACCGGAGCCGCCGCCCCCGAGGACCTGGACGAGCTTGTCGTTCCGGCGGGGACATGGGCGGTCTTCGAGAACTCCGGGCCGTTCCCGCAGGCGCTCCAGTACCTGTGGCGGGACGTCTTCACCCAGTGGTTCCCGTCCAACCCGTACCAGAGCAGGCCGGGGCCGGAGATTCTGCGCACCCGGCTGTCGCGGGACGCGGCGCAGGCGGACGCGGAGTTGTGGATCCCCGTGGAGCGGACCGCGGTCTGACACTCCGCCCGGCCGTCACGGCGGCCGGGCGGAGCCGCGTCTCACAGACGGCCGCGGAGTCCGCGTCTCACCCACGCCCCCGCGGGCCGCGAGCCCCTCGGACCAGGCCGGCGATGAGCGCGAGGAAGGGGATGACGCCGAGGACGATGCTCACGCCCACGCCACCACCGGTGACGAGGGTGAAGTTGGAGAACACCAGCCACAGCGCGGTCAGCAGTCCGGCCACGGCCAGCAGCGGGGCGATCCGGGTCTGCCAGGGCCTGCCCGCGGCGAGCTGGGCGTTGCGCGCGAAGAAGGCGACCACGGCGACGGAGGTGATGAGCATGAGCAGGATCATGCCCACCGTCGCCAGCCCCGCCATGGAGCCGAAGACACCCACCAGCGGATCGAGTCCGATGACGGCGCAGGCGACGACCAGGACCAGCGCGGTGACGGTCTGGACGACCGAGGAGACCGACGGCGAATGGTGGCGCGGGTGGACGACGCCCAGCCGCGCGGGGAGGAGGTCCTGGCGGGCGAGGGTGAAGGTGTAGCGGGCGATGACGTTGTGGAAGGACAGCACGCAGGCGAAGAGGCTGCTGAGCAGCAGCACCTGCATGACGTCCCGCAGGGCGGTGCCGACGTAGATCTGGGCGGTGTCCATGAGCATGTTGCCCTGGCTGTCCACGGTCTTCTGGGCCACGGCCGAGGCGTCATCGGTGCCCGCCGCCAGGACCAGCGCCCAGCAGGAGAGCGTGTAGAAGCCGCCGATGATCAGGACGGCGAGATAGGTGGCCCGGGGGATGGTCCGCTCCGGGTCACGGGCCTCGTCCCGGAAGACGGCGGTGGCCTCGAAACCGATGAATCCGGTGATCGCGAACAGCACGGCCACGCCCAGCGGTCCGGAGAACGCCGCATGCGGGGTGAACGACTCGACATTGACACCGTGGGCGCCGCCCCGGGCGAAGATCCCCGCGTCCAGGACGAGGACCACCACGATCTCCAGGACGAGTGCGACACCGAGCACCTTGGAGCTGAGGTCGATATGGCGGTAGCCGAGGAGGGCCACGATGCCCAGGGCCGCGAGCGCCCACACCCACCAGGGCAGGGTGGGCCCGCCGAAGGTGTGCAGGACATCGTTGACGGCCCAGCCCAGATAGCCGTAGACGCCGACCTGGATCGCCGTGTACGCGACCAGCGCGACGGCGGCCGTGCCCACTCCGGCGCGGTCCCCCAGTCCGCGGGTGGCGTAGGCGTAGAAGGCACCGGCCTGCGGAACGTGGGGCGTCATGGTGACGAAGCCGACCGCGAACACCAGCAGGACCAGCGAGGCGAGGGCGAAGCCCACGGGGGCGCCGGCGCCGGGGCCGCCCGCGATGGCGAGCGGGACATTGCCGCCGACCACCGTCAGGGGCGCGGCGGCGGCGATCACCATGAAGACGATGGCACCGGTGCCGAGCCGCCCCGACAGATTCGCGTGTGCCGGTTGCCGGGTGGACGCGTGCGCGTCGGAGTCGGTCAGCATGACGGGTCCTTGGTGGCGCGGGCGGACGGGGTGAAGAGGTCTCGCCGGAGGTCGGCCAGGTACGGATTGGCCTTGCGCGCTTGCCGGACCGTGTGCGGGTCCACGGTCGCGAAGAGCAGCCGGTTGCCGTGTTCGACGCTGTCCAGCACCGTCGCCGACGGGCTCACGATGGAGCTGCGGCCGACGTAGCGCAGTGAACCCTCGTCGCCGTCATGGTTGACGTAGGCGATGTAGATCTGGTTCTCCCAGGCGCGCACCCTCAGCAGGTGCTCGGCGATGAACTCGTACGGTTGCATCTGGGCGGTCGGGACCGCGACGAGGTCGGCCCCGGCGAGGGCGGCGGCCCGCACGTTCTCGGGGAACTCCACGTCGTAGCAGATCAGCATGGCGATGCGGACGCCCGCGTAGTCGATGACGGGGGCGGGCAGGTCGCCCGGGGTGAAGTACCTGCGGTCGAGTTCGCCGAAGAGATGGTTCTTGCGGTGCCGGGCGAGGACCGCTCCGGCCGGGTCGATGAAGAAGGCGCTGTTGTAGCAGGCGCCGGAGTCGTGCTCGGGCGCTCCGAGGACGAGCGCGATGCCATGGGAGGCGGCTATCTCCCGGGCCGGTGACAGCAGGTCGGTGCGGGCCAGGTCCCGGACGGCATCCCCGATGTCGTAGCCGGTGATGAACAGCTCGGTGGTGATCAGCAGTTCGGCGCCTTCGGCACGGGCCCGGCGGCACGCCGCGTCCAGTTCATGGAGATTGGCGTCGACGTCGCCGGGCGTCCCCGCCGTCTGTAGTCCGGAGATCTTCATCAGTGCCTTTGGAGTGGGCGTCCAGGGGTGAATGCGAGCCATGAAAACATGCTCACTTTGATCAGGTAAACCCCTGGAGGTCACGGTTCCGCAAAGCGGCAGCCTCCGCCCGAAGGCCCTGGGGCGGCCCCGAGCCCCCTACTCTGAGGGCATGGCGATCCAGGAACCGTCCGGCGCACCGAGCGCCCTGACCAGCAGCGCCCTCGCCGCGATCCGCCGCACCAGCGCCGTCGACACCGTTCGGGCCCGGATCTCCCTGGCGGTCGAACTGGGCCTGCTGGCGCCCGGTGAGCGGCTGCCCAATGTCCAGGCCACGGCGGCGGCGCTCGGGGTCGGCGAGATCACCGTCCGCCGGGCCTTCGGCACCCTGGAGCGCGAAGGCGTGGTCGAGCGGCGCCCGGGACGCACGGGCGGCACCTTCATCGCGGAGCGGCCCCGCCGCCGCACCGTGGCTCAGGTCGCCGCGTACCGGGAGGACAGCGAACGGGTCCACCGGCTGATCGACGAGCGCATCGTGCTGGAGGCCGGTTTCGCCCATCTGGCCGCCGAGCGGCTCGATCGGGACGGGCTCGACCGGCTCGATCAGTGCATCCGGGAGATGGACGCGGCCGAGAGCTGGGCCGAGTTCCACGCCGGCGACCAGCGGTTCCATCTGGCCCTCGCCGAGGGCGCCGGGCCGGCCGCCGCCCTGGGGATGTACCAGCGGGTCACCGGGGAGCTGTACGCGTACTTCCTGCCGTACCCGATGGACTATCTCCGCAGCAGCAACGAGCAGCACAAGGCCATCCGGGCCGCGCTCGGCGCACAGGACGCCACCGTGGCGGCCACTCTGCTCCGGGACCATGTCGCGGAACTCCACCACTCGATGTACGTCGGCCTCGCGGATGCCGCCGAGCGGGGCGACGACGGCTGACCGCGGCGCCGCCCGCGCGGCAGCCGGTGTCAGCGGCCGGTGGATCCGTCGATCTGCTCACGGAGGATGTCGGCGTGGCCCGCGTGCCGGCCGGTCTCCTCGATCATGTGCACCAGGACCCAGCGCATCGACGGTGCCGAACCCCGGCGCGGGGCTCGCGGAGCGGGGAGTGCCAGATCGGGGCAGGCGTCGATGACCCGGTTCGCCCGCTCGACGGTCTGTCGGTAGTCGGCGAGCACGCCGTCGACGGTGTCCTGCGCGGACGGCCGCATGGTCGCGGGCCAGTCGCCCGCGTCCTCACCGAGGAAGTAGAACCGCTCGACGAACGCCAGATGCCTGAGCAGTCCGAGAAGGCTGGTGCCCGAGGGCACTTGGCCCGTCCGGACCTGCGGTTCCGGTACGCCCGCGACCTTGTCCGCGACCGAGTTCCGCAGATAGTCCAGGAAGCCCCGCAGGGTGGCCTTCTCATCGGGGCCGGTCGCCGGAGGGCCGGTTTCCCTCGCCCGGGTCCGGGATCGCTGGGCACTGTTTCCTTGCATCGGGTCACTCCCCTGCGTCGTGAAGTCGGTCGGTTCAGGCGGCCATCGGGCGGTCGCGCCGCTGGACGAGCAGGACGTTGTCGATGACGGTGGCGGTCTCCCCAGCGGGTCCGGTGGCCTGGCGGCGGGGCATCTCGGCGCGCAGCACGGACCAGTGCGCGGGGTCGAGATCGAGCTCGGCGGCGATCTCGGTGGGCGTGGGGTAGTGGATGTCGGGGTCCTGGTTCCACGACCAGGGGGCGGTGGAGCCGTGGTCGACGATCAGCAGCAGACCGTCGGGGCGCAGCGCATGTGCGGCGGTGCGCAGGACTCGGCCGCGGGGGAACGCGAACGGGGTGTGGAAGTACTGGGCGGAGACCAGATCGAACTGGCCGGCCGGGAAGCTGCTTGCCAGATCGTGCTGTTCGGTGACGACCCGGCCCGCGATGCCAAGATCGCGGGCGCGCTCCCGCACCCGTTCGACGGCCGTGGTGGAGATGTCCACGGCGGTGACATGCCAGCCCTGCTGGGCCAGCCAGATGGTGTCGCCGCCCGGGCCGCAGCCCAGATCCAGGGCGACGCCGGGGCACAGCGGTGCGGCGGTCTCGGCGAGCAGCGGGTTGACATGGGCGTCCCAGGCGCGCCGGGTGCCGTAGTGCCGCTCCCAGAACTGCTCGGCGTCCGCGTCCGCCGTGCCCTGCTCCCCGGGGTCGGCAGTGAGCCGTCGGCCTTGCGTGGAATCCATCTGAGTCGCCCCTTCGTCGGCCGGCGTGCCGAGCGTGACCGGATACGCGCCTTCGGCGCCGGTGATGTACCGACAGCCTCGGCGCCACCATTTCGCTCTTGCAAGAAAAGTTGCGGATCCGCATCATCGGGGCATGGACAACCTGGACAACCCCGCGGAGGACGTGCTGGCCGGAGTGGGGCCGCGGCTGCGTGCCCTGCGCCGGGCGCGAAGTGCCACGCTGGCGGCGCTGGCGAAGGAGACCGGCCTCACGGCGAGCACTCTGTCCCGGCTCGAGAACGGCAAACTCCGGCCCACGCTGGAGCAGTTGCTGCCGCTGGCCCGGGCGCACGGCGTCCCGCTCGACGATCTCGTCGCGGCGCCGCCCACCGGCGACCCGCGTATCCACTTGCGGCCGGTGCGTCGCTCCGGGCTGGTGATGGTGCCGTTGACCAGGCGGGCCGGTGGTATCCAGGCGTACAAGGTGATCTATCCGCCCGCCGACCGGTCACCCACGATGAAGCTCCAGACCCACGAGGGATACGAGTGGTTCTACGTCCTCGACGGACACGTCGGATTCGTGCTCGGCGAGCGGGAGTTCCGGCTCGGAGCCGGGGAGGCGGCGGAGTTCGACACCCGCATACCGCACTGGATCGGCAGTGCCGAGGGCCGGTCCGCGGAGGTGCTCACCCTGTTCGGCCCGCAGGGAGAGCGCGCGCACCTGGCACCGGCCGGGCACTGACCGTCCGGGAGCCGCCTGTGGCTGACCCCACAGATCACATGGTGAGATCAGGGTCCAGTTTTTGAAATCCGGACCATATCCTCGTTTCCATGTCCGCACCCGCCCGTCCGCTGTGTCTCGCGCTGTTCGCGAACTCGGCGTGGTGCGTCGACGACGGCCTCTGTCGCCACTGAGCCGGAACCAGCCGGTTTCCCCACCGCGCGCCGCCGCCCGGCGCCGCGCCGCCCGGCCGGGCCCTCCCGCCCAGCGTGATGCCCCCCTTTCGAACGTCTCCGGAGTCCGCACGTGACCACCGTCCCGCCCGCCGAGGCAGCGAAGACCGCCGCGCTGTTGTCCCCCTCACCCACCTCCGTGCCCCGGCCGGAGGCGCCCGCCGCGCCGCCGGTGCGCCGGGTGCCGCTCGCCGTGTCCGGGCTGCTCGGCGCGGCACTGACCGCGTATGTGTGGTCCGCCCACGGGGCCAAGCCCGGCGTTCTGCTGCTGCTCGGCCTCGCCCTGGGAATCGCCCTCTTCCACTCCCGCTTCGGCTTCACCTCCGCCTGGCGGCAGTTGGTCGCCGTCGGCAACGGCACCGGACTGCGCGCCCACACCCTGCTGCTCGGCACCACGGCCACGCTGTTCGCCCTGCTCATCGGCACCAAGACCGGGCTGTTCGGGTCCGTACCGGCGCCCTCGGGCGGACCGCTGGGCTTCGGGCTGCTGATCGGCTCGTTCGTCTTCGCCGTCGGCATGCAGCTCGGTGGGGCCTGCGCCTCCGGCACCCTCTTCGCGGTCGGCTCGGGGCAGTCGTCGATCGTGCTCACGCTCGGCGGCTTCATCGGCGGTGCGACCCTGGCCGCCTGGCAGTTCGACCTGTGGAAGGACCTGCCGTCGCTGGAGCCGGTGGTCATGGCGGACCACATCGGCTGGTTCGGCTCCTGGGCGGTGACGATCGTCGTGCTCGCCGCCATCGCCTTGATCAGCCGCAGCGTCCAGGCCCGCCGCAACCCGCCGCCGATCGGTCCGGTGCCCTCAGCGCGCGGTGCCGCCGCCCGTGTTCTGCGCGGCTCCTGGCCGCTGGCGGTCGGCGCCCTGGCGCTGGCCGTACTGGGCGCGGGGGTGCTGCTCGTCTCGGGCGGCGCCTGGGGCGTCACCAGTGCCTTCAGCCTGTGGGGGTCGGAGCTGGTACGAGCGCTCGGCGGCCACCCGGAGAGCTGGAGCTGGTGGCAGCAGCCCGGAAACAAGGAGATGCTCGCCGGGCCGGTGCTCGCCGACAAGACCAGTCTCACCGACATCGGCATCATGATCGGCGCGGCCGTCGCCGCGGCGCTCGGCGGCACCTGGACCCTGCACCGCGGCGTGCCGTGGCGGACGGCGACCGCGGCGGTGCTCGGCGGGGTGCTGATGGGCATCGGTGCCCGGCTGGCGGGCGGCTGCAACATCGGCGCCTACCTCGCGGGCATCGCCTCCGGCAGCCTGCACGGCTGGGTCTGGGGCGGCTTCGCCCTCCTCGGCACCTGGGCCGGGCTGAAGCTGCGGCCGCTGTTCGGGCTCGGGAACCCGAAGCCGGGCGACGGCGTCTGCTGACCGAGACGGACCCCTCCCTGGCCGGAAATGGTTTATGTTCGGGGGTCGTTCATGCGTCCGCCACGTAAATGATCCATCGTCAGGGCGGTGTGCCGGTCCACCGACCGGCCCCGCCGCTGACCGAAGGGTTGCTCACGATGGTCCCGTTCCATGCCGCTCCGCCGCGCCGCACCCGCCGGGTCGTCCACGCCGCCGCGCTGGCGCTGGTGGCCGGCGCCATGACGCTGTCCGCGCTCCCGGCCTCCGCGGTGGCCGGGAAGGCGGACTACGGCACGCCGACCATCAAACCGGCCACCTCGTACCTGTCCGGCGCCGTCGGCGCCACCGGCGACCCGACGGTGACCGTGAAGGTCGGCCAGAGCGGCGCCGACGCGGACGCGCTCACCGTGTCCGCCACCGCCACCACCCACGGCTCGGTCGCCGGGACCGGGGACGTCACGGTGACCGGCACCGGCGCCACCCGTGAGGTGGCCGTACGGGCCCGCGGCAAGGGCTACACCGACCTCACCCTCAAGGTGAACGGCCTCGGCGGCAAGAGCGCCACCACCACCCTGCACTACGCGGCCTCCGGCACCGTGGGCAACGCCGCCGACACCCGCTACCCGACCGGCTCCAGCGACTCCTCCGCCGCCGTGGACGTCGGCGACGGCTACATGGTCGTCGCCGACGACGAGTCCAACGTCCTGCGCCTGTACCGCCGCGACGCGTCCGGCGCGCCGGTGCGCACCTGGGACGTCAGCTCCGACCTCGATGTCGACAAGGAGATCGACATCGAGGCCGCGGCCCGCGTCGGCGACACCATCTACTGGACCGGCTCGCTGGGCAACAACAAGGACGGCGAGCCGAAGGAGGACCGCTTCACCCTCTTCACCACCACCGTCTCCGGTTCCGGCGCCGACACCGAGCTCGAGGTCGACGGCTCGTACCGGGGCCTGCGCGAGGACCTGGTGGACTGGGACAAGGCCAACGGCGACCGGCTCGGCTTCGCCAAGGGCACCGCGGACGGCCAGGCGCCCAAGCAGATCGACGGATTCAACGTCGAGGGCCTGGAGTTCGCGCCCGGCTCCGGCTCCACCGCGTACATCGGCTTCCGGGCGCCGCTGGTGCCGCCCGCCGACGGCGGCAAGGCGCTGCTGGTCCCGGTCACCAATGCCGACGAGCTGGCCCGGTCCGGCAGCGACAGGGACACCCACGCCACCTTCGGCGACCCGATCACCCTCGACCTCGGCGGCCTGAGCGTGCGCGACATCCGCCGCAACGACAAGGGCCAGTACCTGATCGTGGCGGGATCCTGGGCCGCCGAGGACAACAGCGCCCCGTACGCGCTCTACTCCTGGGACGGCGTCCCCGGACACCAGCCGGTCAAGCGGCTCGACCTGCCGACGGCCGACCCGGGCGGCTGGGAGGTCGTGGTGGACGTGCCCGACCTCACGGCCCCCGGCGCCCGGGCCCAGGTCATCACCGACAGCGGCTCGGCCGACCTGTATGGGGACGGCACCGAGGCCAAGGACCTGGAGCACGACGAGTGGAAGAAGTCCCGGTCGGTCAGCTTCCCCCTGAACCCCTGACCCCCTGCCCTCTGAACCTCTCTCTGGGCCTCTGACCCGGACGGTGGCTACGCGAGGCCCCGGGCTGCACGGTCACCAAAAGGTTCCCTGGTCACCGAAAAGTGCGTTCTTCCATGTCAGCGGCCACTCTCTTACGGTTTCCGGGTAACCAAGAGAGAGCACACCCCCGTGGGCTCCACTGAAGCGAGCCCACGGGCTCCCATGACGAGAAGGCAGGCAGCATGGCCATCACCCTGGTAAACCCCAGCGGATTGCCGGAGATCGAGGTGTACCGGCAGGTGTCGATCGCGACCGGGTCGCGGCTGGTCCATATCGCCGGGCAGGTCGCCTGGGATGCCAATGGGGCCACGGTCGGCGAAGGTGACCTCGCCGCTCAGGTCGAGCGGTGCTACCTCAACATCGGCATCGCTCTGGCCGAGATCGGCGGCTCCTTCGACGATGTGGCGAAGCTGACCGTCTACGTCGTCGACTGGACGCCCGACAAGATGCCCCTGTTCCTGGAGGGGGCCGCCCGGGCCGCCGCGAAGCTGGGGGTCACTCCGGTCCCGCCGGGGACGCTGCTGGGGGTCGCGGCGCTGGACATCCCCGAGCATCTGGTCGAGATCGAGGCCACCGCGGTCCTCGACTGACCTGGCCGTGCGGTGGCCCCGCAGGAGGCGGGGCCACCGCACGGTCCGAGTGAGCCCCCGATCAAGCCGATCAGCCGTCGAAGCGGCGGCGGGAGTCCTCGATATGGCCGAGGTAGGTGTGGGTCCAGCCGCACATGCCGTCGACCGTCGCGCGCAGGGCCCGGCCCGCCTCGGTGAGGGTGTACTCGACCCGGGGCGGCACGGTGGGGTGGACCTTCCGCTCGACCAGGCCGTTGCGCTCCAGCATGCGCAGGTTCTGGGTGAGCATCTTGTGGCTGATGCCCTCGACCTCGTTCCGCAACTCACTGAAGCGCAGGGTGCGTTCCCCGAGGAACTCGATGATCAGGAATGCCCACTTGTTGGCGACATCCGCGAAGATCTCCCGCGCCAAGGAGTCCGCGCGCATCAGATCGGCGTCCTCGGGCGAGCCGGTGTATCGCTTGGTGCCCATGGGGCCACTCTCCTACAGGTCCCGAGTCACCACAAGAGAGCACAGAGGCGGAGGACCGGCCCCGGCACACCCACGGCCCTCGGATCAGGTGAGCCGGTCGGCCAGGAACGGCAGCAGGACATCGGCCACCTCGTCCGGCACCTCCTCGGCGAGGTCATGTCCGGCCCGGAAGACATGACCGGTGACATCGTGGGCGAGCAGCCGCATCTGGGTCTCGTTACGGTCGCCGATGAACGCGTCGCCGCCGAGCGCCAGCACCGGAATGTCCAGCATCGTGCGCGCCGCCTGCCGGTTCTGCTCGGCGTCCACGAGCATCGCCCGGTAGATCGCCAGCATCGAGCGGATACCGCCGGGCATGGAGTAACAGCGCACATACTCCTCGATCGCGTCGGCGGTGGCGGTGTCGGGGTAGCTGCGCTCGTCCTTCAGCATGTGGGTGATGAGTTCGCGCTCATGCCCGCTGATCAGCATCTCGGGTACGTCCGGCTGGAAATAGAAGCCCAGATGCCATAGGAACATCCCGCCCGAGACATTCTCGTGGGTCAGGGCGGCGTGGTCCTCGAAGCCGAAGCCGGGCAGCAGCGCCTCGGCGAACACCAGGGCCTCGACGTGATCACGGTGGCGGGCGGCGAGCTGATAGGCGACCACCGCTCCCCAGTCCTCCCCCATCGCGGTGTAGGACTCATGCCCGAGGTGGGCCATCAGCGCGGCGATGTCGTCGCTCATGGTGGCGCAGTCGTATCCGTCCGCGGGATGGGCCGAGTCGCCCAGACCACGGAGGTCCGGTACGACGACGGTGTGCCGTGCCGTCAGCTTCGGGACCAGGTGGCGCCAGTGGTATCCGGTCTTGGGCACACCGTGCAGCAGGACAACCACCGGACCGGAGCCGGCCGTTCGGTAATGGAGCTTGGTGCCGCCCACGGCGGCGCGGCCGGTGCGGACAGGTTCTCCACGATGGTCGAAAAGCATGACCCCTCCATGGTTCGGGACTGATTAGTCTTGAATTAGTGCAAACACAAGACACCCAGGGACATGGGTGTCTTCCCGCGTCGGCGCGGTGGCGGATCGCCGCCGTCACTCGGTGACGGCGGCCTCCGGGGAGGTCAGCATCGCCATGACGGTGTCGACCGTGGTGGTGATGCGGTCGCGCTGACCCTCGCCCGCGCACGACAGCACCTTCAGGCCGCTGTTGAGCGAGGCCAGCATGGTCGCGGCCGCACTCGGATCGACGCCGGGCGCCAGTTCGCCCTGCGCGCGGGCCCTCAGCAGCGCACCGAAGAGCGCGGTCTCGAGGCGGCTTCGGTTGCCCTCGAGCCGCCGCGAGATCTCGGGGTCGGAATCCCCGTGCTCCACCGTGGCGTTGACCGCGAAGCAGCCCTGGGGCGTACCCGGTTTCGGGGCCGCCGCGCTGGTCTCCAGCAGGTCCCGGACGGCATCCAGGGCGGACGCACGCGACGCCAGGATGTCGGCCGCACTCGGCGCGGCGACGCCGGAGAGGAAGCGGTCGAGCGCGGCCAGATACAGTCCGCGCTTGGACCCGAAGGTCCCGTACAGACTCGCCCGCGCGATTCCCAGGCCCTCCACCAGATCGCTGGTGGACGTCCCCTCATAGCCATTGCGCCAGAACAGCCGCATCGCGGCGTCCAGCGCGACCTCGGGGTCGAATTCCTTCCTCCGTGCCATACCGGCACACTAGCCTTTCGAGATCGATCAGTCAATTTAAAGAGGGGATGGTGCCACGGACGGCGTCCGACCGGCTGGGCGCTGCCCGAGGGCAGCGCCTCCATCAGACGGCGGACGACGATCCGGGGCCGACTGTGGCCGGGGGCGGAGCGGCCGTCACCGCCGCGCCCGGCGAGCGCTCCTCTGACGGACGCGCGGGCGCATCGCCTTGCGGGCGTCGATGGCCAGGACCTCGAAGTTCTCCCCGGTGCTGTTCACCCGGCCGAAGAGGTTGTCCGGGCCCGAGATGCAGATCTTGGTGATGCCGCGGCCCCGCATCGTCTCCACCATGTCCGGCCAGCGGATCGGGCAGTTGAAGGTGTCGAGCAGCATGGTGCGCACCCCCTCCGCGTCGGTCAGCAGCGCGCCGTTCTGGTCGGAGACGACCGGCAGCTTGGGGTCGGCCAGCTCGAAGCCGCCGAAGACCTCCTCCTCCGCCTTGCGGCGCAGATCGCCGAACGAGGGGGCGTGTACGGGCGGCCACATGGTGTACATGTTGTAGCCGCCGAGGTCGCCGATCCGCTTCTTGAACCGGTCGAGCACGGGCTCGCGCAGGGACACGAGGTAGAAGCCCCGGTCGATATAGCCGGAGACGTCGTGCCACTCCCCCTCGTCGTCCAGTTCGCCCAGCGCCTTGTGCAGGCTCTCCTCGGGGGTGTGGATCACGCAGTGCGTGACCGCCTCACGGTGCTCCTGCCCGAAGTACTCCTCCTCGCAGCGGGCCAGCTCCGCGGTGAGCCGTACGGTCTCCTCGAACGGCAGGGACCCCGCGTAGGTCACCGCGGCCCGCTGGCCGAAGCTCGGTCCGGCACACAGCTCGGGCTTCTCTCCCAGCGTCTCCTCCGCCCAGTCGGCGAGGGAGAGACAGACGGTCAGGAAGGCGATCTGGGTATGGGCGGCGTACTGCCCCTCCTCGTCGCCGTCCGACTGGCGGTACCGGTCGAAGACGGAGTACCCCACCACTTCGTCGGCGATCGCGAGCCGGCGCCGGGCATGGGGGTTGGTCAGCAGGAACTCGCCCACGTCGGTGAAGCGGAAGGGGCCCATCCCGGGGAAGACGAACGCCGTGCGGCCCGGCTGTGACTCCGCCTGGGACTCGGAGGTCTGGGGCTCGGGGCTCTGGGACTCGGGGCTCTGGGACTCGGGGCTTTGGGACTCGGGGGTCTGGGACTCGGGGGTCTGTGGCTCTGTCATGCCTTCGCTCCGGGTGCCAGGTCGAGGGCGAGCTGCTCGAGTTGTCGCTTGTCGGGCTTGCCGTTGCGGTTCAGGGGGAATCGCTCCAGGACATGAATGCGGTTGGGGTGCTCGAAGGCGGGCAGCAGGTCGCCGATCGGCTCCCGCCAGAACCGCGACTCCCGCTGCTGCTCGTCCTCCACGAAGAACACCAACTGGCAGCCGCGCTGCTCGTCGGGGACGGGCACGACCTTGACCAGACAGCCGCCCGCGGCCAGCTTGTGCTCGATGATCTCGGGGTAGAGCGTGTGACCGTTGCGGTGCACCGCGGACTTCCGGCCGAGGACGAAGAGGTTGTCCCCGCCGTCGAGATAGCCGAAGTCGCCGGTGGGGTACCAGTCGGTCTTGTCCGGGTCGACGGGGGCCACCGTGCCGTCGACCGCCAGGTAGCCCTCCATCAGGTCGGGCGAGTGGACCTGGATCTCCCCTACCTCGCCCGAGGGGAGGGCGGTGCCCTCGTCGTCCACGATCCGCAGCTTCAGGCCCTGGACGGCCCGCCCGCAGGCGACGACGTTGTCCTCGGTCGCGAAGGCCACGTTTCCGGCCTCGGTGCTGCCGTAGCTGTCCAGCAGGGGCAGCCCGAACTTCTTGACGTAGTCGCCGACCAGGCCGGGGTCCAGCGGGGCGGCCCCGCTACAGAACATCCGGACACCGGACAGCTCGTCCGCCAGGGCGGGCTTACGGCCCATCATGTTGAGCATGCTGCGGTAGCTGGCCGGGGTGGCGTCGACCACCGTCGCCCCGCAGGTGCCCGCCATGGTCATCGCCCGGTCCAGACGCCGGTAGGGCGCGATGACCAGCGAGCACTTGACCAGCCAGGCGATGAGCACCATGGACAGCCCGTACTGGTGGGAGAAGGGCAGCAGCGGCAGCAGGACGTCGTCGGAGCGGTGGCCCACCTGCTCGGCGTTGCGCTCCAGGTTCTTCAGGAACTTCGCCCCGGTCTTGACGACGCCCTTGGGCTCCCCGGTGGACCCGGAGGACCACATGATCAGGCCGTCGGGCAGCTCGCACCAGGTGTCGAGGGACAGCCGCCGCTCGGCGGGGGACTGCTCCATGCCCGCCACGAGCAGTTCGTAGACGGTGACCCGGGCCGGGCCGCTCTCGGGCATCGGGGTGTCGTCGTCGACCACGCATATCTTGACACCGGCCCGGTCACAGATGCGCTGTGTCGCCTCCGCCCGCTCCTGGTGGTCGACCATGACGATCGACGCGCCGACGTGCATCAGGGCGAGGAGGGCCGCCACATAACCGGCGGAGTTGCCCGCCTTCAGCATGACCCGGGTGCCATCGCTGACGCCACGCTCGCGGAGCGCGTCGGCGATGCCCAGGGCCCGCTGCTCGAACTCGGGAAGCGTGTACACCGCTTCCGTCGTAAAGAGCTTTGCGGTCATCGGGTTTCACTGTGCCTTTCTTCTTCTTGAAGCTCTTGGGGTGAGGAACACCCGCGGCGAGGGCGGACGTTGGGCGAGAGTCCGAGTCCCCCCGGAAACCTCCGGGGGCACTCGGACTTCATCAGGAGTCGAGATCTCCGAGCATCATGTCGATCAGGTCGTCGTCGTCCATCGCGTCGATGGAGTCCGTCTCCTTCTCCTCGGTGTCCTTCTCGGCCTGGTCCTTGCCGCTCGCCAGCTCCGTGAGCGTGTCCAGCAGACCGGCGCGGCGCAGCCGCTCCAGCGGAATCGACGCCAGAACGGCACGGATCCTGGCCTCTTCCGGATCGACGTCCGGTTCGGCCGGGCCGTCCGTCGCCACCCGGCTGCGCAGGTACTCGGCGAGCGCCGCGGGCGTGGGGTTGTCGAAGATCAGCGTGGAGGGGAGGCGGAGTCCGGTGGCCGAGTTCAGCCGGTTACGGAACTCCACGCCCGCCAGTGAGTCGAACCCGAGGTTCTGGAACGAGCGGTCGGGCTCGATGGACTGGGCTCCGCTGTGCCCCAGCACCATCGCCGCACTGCCGCGCACCAGGTCCAGCAGCGCACGGTCGAGTTCGGCTCCGGAGAGACCGGCCAGCTTCACCCGGGCCGATTCGGGAGCGGCCGCCTTGCCGTCGGCCGCCGCCTTGCTCCGCACCCGGACCACACCACGCAGCAGGGTGGGGATGTCGGCCTGGCCGCTGAGCGCCGCGGTCTCCAGCCGCATCGGCACCAGCAGGGCGTCCTCGCCCGTCCGGCCTGCGTCCAGCAGCCGCAGACCGCCCGCCATGGACAGGGCCGCCATGCCCTCGCGCGCCATGCGCACCATGTCCGCCTGGCTGAGCGTGCCGGTCATGCCGCCGCCCTGCTCCCACGGACCCCAGGCCAGCGATACGGCGGGGAGGCCGAGGGTGCGCCGGTGTGCGGCGAGCGCGTCCAGGAACGCGTTGGCCGCGGCGTAGTTGCCCTGTCCCGGGCTGCCGAACACACCGGCGACGGACGAGAACATCACGAACTGAGCCAGGTCCAGATGGCGGGTCAGCTCATGCAGATTCCACGCCGCGTCGACCTTCGGCTCGAAGACCGCGTCGATGCGCTTCGGCGACAGGGTGTCGATGACACCGTCGTCGAGTACGCCCGCCGCGTGCACGACCGCGGTCAGCGGGTGCTCGGCGGGCACCGCGGACAGCACCCGCTCCAGCGAGGCGCGGTCGGCCACGTCGCAGGCCGCCAGCGTCACCGACGCGCCCGCCTCGGCCAGTTCGGCCTTGAGCTCGGCGGCGCCCGCCGCGTCCGGCCCGCGCCGGGAGACCAGCACCAGGTTGCGCACTCCGTGCTCGGCCACCAGATGGCGCGCCACTTCGCTGCCCAGGCCGCCGGTGCCACCGGTCACCAGCACCGAACCCTCGGGGTCGAGGCCGTGGGACATGGTGAACACGTTCTTGCCGATGTGCCGGGCCTGGCTGATGTGCCGGATCGCGTCCGGGGCCCGGCGCACGTCCCACGCCGTCAGCGGGAGGGGGTGCAGCGCACCGCTGTCGAAGAGGGCGACCAGTTCGACCAGCATCCGCTGGACCCAGTCGTAGTCGGCGACGACCAGGTCGTACGCCTCGTACTTCACCCCGGGGTGCTCGGCGGCGACGACCTCGGGGTCGCGCACGTCGATCTTGCCCATCTCCAGGAAGCGCCCGCCCCTGGGCATCAGCCGCAGGGAGGCGTCGACGAACTCGCGGGCGAGCGAGTCCAGGACCATGTCCATGCCCCGGCCGCCGGTCGCCTCCATGAAGCGCCGCTCGAACTCCAGGTCACGCGACGAGGCGATGTGCTTCTCGTCGAATCCCATCGCCCGCAGGGTGTCCCACTTGCCGGGGCTGGCCGTGGCGTACACCTCGGCGCCGAGGTGGCGCGCGAGTTGCGTGGCCGCCATGCCCACCCCGCCAGTGGCGGTGTGCACGAGGATGGACTCGCCCGGCTGAAGCTTGCCGAGTTCCACCAGGCCGATGTAGGCGGTCAGGAAGACCACCGGCACCGACGCGCCCTGCGCGAACGTCCAGCCGCGCGGCATGGGGACGATCTGCCGCCGGTCGGCGATCGCGATGGGCCCGAACGATGCGTTGATCATGCCCATGACCCGGTCACCGGGTGCCAGGTCGGTGACTCCCGGGCCGACCTCCAGGACCACACCGGCGCCCTCGCCGCCCATGGTGGCGTGGTCGTCGGGGTACATGCCGATGGCGATCAGCGCGTCCCGGAAGTTCAGACCGGCGGCGCGCACCGCGATCCGGACGTACCCGGGAGCCAGCGGCGCCTCCGCCGACGGGTCGGGCTGGAGCGAGAGGTTGTCCAGCGTGCCTCCGCCGCTGGTGCCCAGCTTCCACGCGGAGGTGCCGGCGGGGGCCTCGAGCACCCGCCCGGCGGCGTTCCTGGCGAGCCGGGGAATCAGCCCCTGGCCCACGCGAACGGCCACCTCGCGCTCGCCCGCCGCGATGGCGGCCGTCACCAAGCCTGCGGCAGCGGTGGCCGACTCGGCGTGGCGGTCGACGTCCACCAGCACGAGCCGGCCCGGGTTCTCGGTGGCCGCCGAGCGCACCAGTCCCCACACGGCGGCATTGGACAGTCCGGCGAGGCCCTCGCCCGCACCGGTCGCGACCGCGTCGCTGGTCACCACCACCAGCCGGGAGCCCTCGAACCGGTCCTCCGCCAGCCAGGACTGCACCAGGGCCAGCGCCCGGTGAGTCGACTTCCGCGCGGCCTCGGCGAGGTCCCCGGCGTCCGGCCCGGCGGGCGTGGCGCCGCACCAGGCCCAGACCACGTCCGGCAGCGCGGCGCCCTCGTCGATGGCGGCGACGAGCGCGTCCGTCCCTTCGTACTCGGCGTACTCGACGCCGGCGGCGGCGAGCAGCTCGCCCGCCCGCGCCCGGTCGGCGCCGATGACCGCCGCGGACACACCGTCCACGCTCAGGCCGGCGCCCCGCGCGGCGGGGAAGACATCCCAGTTGGCCCGGAACAGCGTTCCGTCGCCGCCGGTGGAGCGCGGACCGGAGGCGAACCGCTCGGGCGCCACCTCGCGCACCACCAGCGACTCCACCGAGGCCACGGGCTCACCCGTGGCGTCGGTCACCAGCAGTGCGACCGTGTCCTTGCCCTGCGGGCGCAGCCGCACCCGCACCCGTCCGGCGCCCACCGCGTGCAGGGTCACCCCGGTGAAGGAGAACGGCAGCGTCACGCGCCCGCTCTCGCCGCCGAAGTCGCCCATCTCCATGGCGTGCAGGGCGGCGTCGAGCAGGGCGGGGTGCAGGCCGAACCGTCCGGCTTCCTGGGCCGCCGAGTCCGGCAGCGCCACCTCGGCGAAGACATCGCCGTCCAGCCGCCAGACCGACTCCAGACCCTGGAAGACCGGCCCGTATCCGTAACCGACCTGGGCCAGGCCCTCGTAGAAGCCCTCCATCGGCACCTGCTCGGCGCCCGGGACGGGCCACTGGAGCAGGCTGTCGGTGACCGCGGCGCCGCTGTCCGCCTCGAGGACACCCTGGGCGTGGCGCACCCACTCCTCGCCCGGCTCGTCGCTGTCGGAGCGCGAGTACACGCCGAGCGGCCGTACCCCGGACTCGTCCGTGGGGCCGACCACGAGCTGGATGCGGACGCCGCCCTGCTCCGGCAGGAGCAGCGGGGTCTCGAGGGTGAGTTCGCCGAGCCGCCCGGCCCCGGTCTCGGTGCCCGCGAGCAGGCCCAGTTCCACGAATCCGGTGCCGGGGAAGAGCACTCCGCCGGCCACGGCGTGGTCGGCGAGCCACGGGTGCGTCTGAATGGAGAGGCGCCCCGTCAGCACGGTGCGCTCGCCGTCGGCCAGTTCGGTGAGGCCGCCGAGCAGCGGGTGGTCCACCCGGCCGAGTCCGACGCTGCGGGCGTCGCCGGTCACGGCGCCGCCCGCCTCGAGCCAGTACCGCTTGTGCTGGAAGGCGTAGGTCGGCAGGCCGACCCGGCGGGCGCCGCGCCCCGCGTACACCGCGTCCCAGTCCACGCCGACGCCGTTGGCGTACAGCGTGGCGACGGCCTCCGCAAGCGTCTGCGCTTCGGCGCGCCCGGACCGGGCCAGGGGCACGAACGCCGCGTCGGCGTCGATGGCGTCCAGGCAGTCCTGGCCCATCGCGGTCAGCACGGCGTCGGGGCCGAGCTCCACGCAGGTCGTCACTCCCTGGGCCGCGAGGGAGCGCATGCCGTCGTCGAAGCGGACGGCTTCGCGCACATGGCGGACCCAGTACTCGGCGGTGGCCAGTTCTGCGCCGGCGACATCGCCGGTGACGTTGGAGATGACCGGGATGGCCGGGGCCGAGTACGACAGGCAGTCGGCGAGCTGGCGGAACTCCTCCAGCATGGCGTCCATCCGGGGCGAGTGGAACGCGTGGCTCACCCGCAGCCGCTTGGTCTTGCGGCCCTGTGCCTCCCACTGGCCGGCGAGTTCGAGCACCGCGTCCTCGTCGCCCGAGAGCACCACCGAGGTGGGACCGTTGAGCGCCGCCAGCGACACCTGCTCCTCGCGGCCCTTCAGGCTCTCCAGGACCTCCTGCTCGGACGCCTGGACGGCCACCATGGCGCCGCCCTCGGGCAGTTCCTGCATCAGCCGCCCACGGGCCGCCACCAGGGCGCACGCGTCCTCCAGGGACAGCACCCCGGCGACGTGTGCGGCCGCGATCTCGCCCACCGAGTGCCCCATCAGGAAGTCGGGGCGCACGCCCCAGGACTCCAGCAGGCGGAACAGGGCCACCTCGAAGGCGAACAGCCCGGCCTGGGTGAACATCGTCTGGTTCAGCTCGTCACCGGAGGCGCTCGCGGCGTCGGCGGCGTCGTCCTCGGGGCCGAAGACCACGTCGAGCACGGAGGTGCCGAGGCGGACCTCCAGATAGTCGCACGCCTCGTCGAATACGTCGGCGAACAGCGGGTAGGTCTCGTAGAGTTCGCGGCCCATGCCCATCCGCTGGGCGCCCTGGCCGGTGAACAGGAACGCCACCCGCTGTGCCGTGGACCTGCCGAGCACCAGGCCCGGCGCGTCGGTGTCCTCGGCGAGCGCGGCGAGTCCCCGCAGCAGCCCGTCCCGGTCGGAGGCCACCACCACGGCCCGCTGTTCGAGCGCGGCACGCGTCACGGCGGACGACCATCCGACGTCGACCGGGTTCACGTCGCGGTCGCGCACCACATGCTCGCGCAGCCGCGCGGCCTGCGCCCGCAGCGCCTCCTCGCTCCTGGCGGACACCAGCCACGAGATGGGCTGGGACGCCGTCTCCTCGATGTCGGCGTCGTCGCTCGCGGAGACGGGCTCCTGCGGCGGGGCCTGCTCGATGATGGCGTGTGCGTTGGTGCCGCTCATGCCGAACGAGGAGATACCGGCACGGCGCGGCCGCCCGTCCTGCGGCCACGCGCGCTGCTCGGCGAGGAGCGCGACGCCGCCCGAGGACCAGTCCACGTGCGGGGTCGGCACCTCCACATGCAGGGTCTTGGGCATGATGCCGTGGCGCATGGCCATCACCATCTTGATGACGGCACCCGCACCGGCCGCCGCCTGGGTGTGGCCGATGTTCGACTTGAGGGACCCCAGCCAGACCGGCTGCCCCTCGGGGCGGCTCTCGCCGTAGGTGGCCATCAGCGCCTGCGCCTCGATGGGGTCACCGAGCGAGGTGCCGGTGCCGTGCGCCTCGATCACGTCGATCTGGTCCGCGGTCAGCTCGGCGTTGGCCAGTGCCTGCCGGATGACGCGCTGCTGGGAGCGCCCGTTGGGGGCGGTCAGACCGTTGGAGGCGCCGTCCTGGTTGACGGCGGTGCCACGCACGATGGCCAGCACCTCGTGGCCGTTGCGCCGGGCGTCCGAGAGCCGCTCGACCAGCAGGACGCCGACGCCCTCGGCCCACGACGTGCCGTCGGCCTCGGCGCCGAACGCCTTGCAGCGCCCGTTGGAGGAGAGTCCGCGCTGGCGGCTGAAGAGGATGAAGTCACCCGGGGTGGGCATCGTGGCGACACCGGTGGCGAGCGCCAGATCGCACTCGCCCTGGCGCAGCGAGTGCGCCGCCTGGTGCAGGGAGACCAGCGACGAGGAGCACGCGGTGTCCACGGTCCACGCCGGGCCCTCGAAGCCGAAGGTGTAGGCGATGCGCCCGGAGGCGACGCTGCCCGCGATGCCGGTCAGCGCATAGCCCTCGAGGCCGCTCTTGGTGCTCTGGAGGTGGGGTCCGTAGTCGTGGTGTTCCGCGCCGGTGAAGACGGCGGTCCGGCTCCCCCGCAGCTTGGTGACATCGATACCGGCCCGCTCGAAGACCTCCCAGCTCGTCTCCAGCAGCAGCCGCTGCTGCGGGTCCATGGCCAGCGCCTCGCGCGGCGATATGCCGAAGAACTCCGCGTCGAACTCGGGGGCGTCGTGGATGAACCCGCCCTCGGTGGCGTAGCTGGTGCCGGGCTGGTCCGGGTCCGGGCTGTAGAGCGCCTCCAGGTCCCAGCCACGGTCGGTGGGGAACGGGGTGATGGCGTCCACGCCCTCGGAGACGACCTTCCACAGGTCCTCGGGGCTGTTGACGCCGCCGGGGAAGCGGCAGCTCATCCCGACGATCGCGATGGGGTCGTCCGAGCCCACGACGGCACGCGCGGGAGCGGTGTCGTCCCCGGCCACGGGGAAGATCTTCCGGTGGAGGTGGTCCACCAGCTCACTGGGCGTCGGATAGTCGTAGGCGAGCGACACATCGAGGGTGAGCCCGGTGGCGGCGACCAGCCCGCGGTGCAGATTGACCGCCGCGAGCGAGTCCAGCCCCAGGTCGAGGAACGAGCTCTCCGCGTCGAGGGTGCGCGGTGACTCGGACCGCAGCGCCGCGGCGACGTGTGCGTGTACCAGGTCGAACAGGACCCTGCGCTGTTCGAGATCCGGCAGTTCCCGGAAATCCGGTGTGAGTGAAGGAAGTTCGCCCTGGCTCTCGCCGCAATCCGGCCCAGCCTGGATTCCGGACTCGCCTGAGTCGCTGGACCCGCGCAACATGCTGCTCACCTATCTCCTGCTTCGTGGAAAAACCTTGTGGCAAAGCTGTGTGCCGCACTGAGCGCGGCATCGGCGTGGGCGCCCGCCCGGCATTCATCGGTGCCGGGCGGGCACTTGGCCGTTAGAGGTTGGCCACCCAGTCCTCGACGGCCTGGGCGGTGGAGTCCGCGTGCTTCTCCATCATGGTGAAGTGATTTCCGGGCACGTCGGCGACGGAGTCGGCGGGCCAGTCCGCCTGCCAGCTCCGCTCCGAGGAGTCCGGGTCCGTCTGCACCACCTTCTCGGTCGCGCGGACGTGGAGACTGGGGACCGAGATCTCCGGCGGCTTCCACCCCTCCATCAGATGCGCGTACCAGCCCATGGCGGACATCCGGACACCCTCCATGGAGACGAGCTCGTCCCGCTCGTACATTTCGTCCAGCCAGGCATCCGCGGCATCACCGAGCCTCGTGGTGTCCGGAAGGTAGGTGTCCAGCAGGACGACTCCGGCGGCCGGTGTGCCCTGGTTCTCCAGAGCGGCGGCCACCGAGTGGGCGAGAATTCCGCCGGCCGAGGAGCCGCACAGCACGACCGGGGCGCCCTCGGCGTACTCGGCGACGATCCGCGCCTGCAAGCGGAACAACGTGTCCAGGTTGGCCGGAAGGCTCTCGCCCTGGACGGACCCCACGGTGCCGAGGGCCGCCACGTCCCGATTGCCACGGAACAGCCCGGCGAACCGCGCGTACTGGTGCACGCCGCCCAGAGCGACATGGGAGGAGAAGCACATCAGCCGGGGCCGCCCGGGGCCCCGGGAGAGCCGCGCGGGCCTGATGTTCCCCTCGAAGTCGGCCGGGTCCTCGAAGGTGGGGCGGAGCCGCGCCGCGTTCATCAGCAGATCCATGGCGATCTGGTGCTTGCCCTGCTGCGCCGCCTGCCGGTAGAGAGAGCCCAGGGTGTCGGGCGCGTCCGCCTGCGGCGCCGCGGGAACGGGCTCGGTCACGGGCGCGGCGACCGGAGCGGCCGGGCCGGACTGCTCCTGGACCTGGCGGCCGGCGGGGCTGGGCGCGGCCTCGGCCGCGAGCCGGGGCCGCACATGGGCCACCATGTCGCCGGGGCTCGGGTAGTCGAAGACGACAGTGGTGTTCAGCCGGAGGCCGGTGATGGCGGCGAGCTGGTTACGGAATTCGACCGCCGTAAGGGAGTTGAAGCCCATCTCCAGGAACTCGTGGCCAGGGTCGATGTCATTGTGCGACGCGAACCCGAGCACCGCGGCGGCGACCGTACGCACCAGTTCGAGCAGCACCTCGTCCGTCTCGGCCTGCGACAGCCCGGCCAGCCGCTGCCGCAACTGGGTGGGCTGGTCCACCTCGGAGCCCGCCGTCCGAGCCGCCCGGCGCACGGGTGCGTCCGGGACGACGGAACGGAACACGGTGGGCATCGCGGCGCCCTGGGCGCGCAGCGCGGCCATGTCCAGCCGGACGGTCATCACCACGGCCGCATCGGAGCTGACACCCGCGTCGAAGAGCTCCAGGCCCTGCTCGGCGGAGAGCGGCACCAGACCGGTGGGCGCCACCTCGGCCCCACCGGGCGGGGTCACGCCGCTGTCCTCGGCCCACCGGCCCCACGCCAGCGAGACACCGGGCAGTTCCTGAGCGCGACGCAATGACGCGAGGCCGTCCAGGAACACATTCGCCGCGGCGTAGTTGCTCTGCCCGGCCGCGCCGAGCAGACCCGCGGCCGAGGAGAACAGCACAAACGCCGACAGGTCCATGCCCGCGGTCAGCTCATGCAGATTCCAGGCCGCGTCCACCTTCGCCCGCAGCACCGCGGTGGCCTGTTCGCGTGTCAGCGATGCGAACAGCCCGTCGTCGAGCACCTCGTCCGCATGCACCACGGCGCTCAGCGCGAGCTCGTCGGGCAGCTCTGCCAACACCGCGGCGAGCGCTTCCCGGTCCGCCGCGTCACAGGCCGTGACCAGCACCTCGGCGCCCGCGGCCGCCAGTTCGGCCCGCAACGCGGCCGCGCCGTCGGTCTCCGCGCCACCACGAGAGAGCAGCACGAGCTTCTTGACACCGTGCCGGGCCACCAGGTGCCGGGCCACCAGACCGCCCGGACCGCCCGTGCCCTCCGTCACCAGCACGGCGCCGGAACCGAACACCTCCGACTCGGAAGCGTCACCCGCGGACAGCGAGCGGGCCAGACGCGGCAGGCGGACCTCGCCCGAACGCACCACCACCTGCTCCTCACGAGTGGCCACCACCCCCGCGAGAAGTGCCACCGCACGCTCGACATCATCCGTGTCGACAAGCACCAGCCGTCCCGGGTGCTCCGCCTGCGCCGACCGCACCAAACCCCAGGCGGCCGCACCCGCCAGGTCCCGCACACCATCGCCGGTGTCAACGGCACCTTGGGTCAGCACCACCAGCGGAGTGCCCGCGAACCGGTCGTCCGCCAACCACGACTGAACGGTCTCCAGCACCTCACCGACCCGGGTGTGGACCTGGTCCACCACGGCGGGGCCGTCCGAGGACACCGGCAGGACCACCATTCCGGGCATGCTCGTGCCCGCCGCCACGGTGTCACTCAGCGCCGCGGTGTCCGTGTACACGTCGGCGGGGAAGAAACCCGCCGCCTCCAGAGCGTCGCCCACGCCAAGGCGGTCGTTGAGCAGCGTCGCCCACCAGCCGGGTGCCACGCCCTCGGCGGGCTTCGCGGCGCCCGCTGTCCACTCCATGCGCAACAACCCGTCGCCAGGCGTGCGGCCCACGTTCTGCAACGCCGCGGCCTGCACGGGCCGGAGAACGAGGGATTCGACGGAGGCCACCGGGTGGCCGGAGGTGTCGGCGATGGCCAGCGACACGGCCTGCCGGCCGTCCGGGATGATCCGGACTCGCAGCGCTTGGGCGCCGACGGCGTCCAGGGAGAATCCCCGCCACGAGAACGGCATCAGATTCCCCGCACTGGGCGCGTCATCACCTCCGCGCAGCGCGTTGTTGGCGCCGATGGCCTGGAGGGCCGCGTCGAACAGGGCCGGGTGCAGACCGAAGTACTTCGCGATGCCGCGCTGCTCCTCGGGCAGTTCGACATCGGCGAACACCGCGTCGCCGCGCTTCCAGGCGCGCCGCAGCCCGCGGTACGCGGGACCGTAGTGCAGCCCAAACTCCTCGGCGTGCTCGTAGCCGCCGGAGACATCGACGGGCTTGGCCCCGGAGGGCGGCCACTTCACGAAGTCGAAGGAGGCCGCCGGGGCGGGCGGTGTGAGCACACCCTGAGCGTGCCGCACCCACGGCTGCTCGAGGTCGGCCTCGCCGTCGGCCGGCTCCATCCGTGAGTACACGCCGACGTCGCGATGGCCCGCGGCGTCGGGCTCTCCCACCTCGACCTGGATCTGCACCCCGCCACGCTCGGGTATCGCCAAGGGCGCCTCCAGCACCAGCTCCTCGACGCGGCCGCACCCGACCTGGTCCCCCGCTTGTGCGGCCATCTCCGGGAAGGCCGTCCCGGGCACCAGCGCCACGCCCTGCACCGCGTGGTCGGCGAGCCAGGGGTGGGTGGCCAGCGACAGCCGCCCGCTGAGCAGCACTCCGCCGCCGCCCGCCGGTGAGACCGCGGCGCTCAGCAGGGGATGCGCCACGGGGTTGAGGCCCATCGATCCCACGTCGCCGAAGGCCGCCGTCGAGTCCAGCCAATAGCGCTGGCGCTGGAAGGCGTAGGTCGGCAGATCGACCCGGCGGGCACCCTGGCTCTCGAACACCTTTCGCCAATCGACACCGACGCCGCTGACGTGCAGCTCGGCGGCGGAGGTCAGGAACCGCTCGGGCCCGCCCTCGTCCGTCCGCAGCGTCCCCACGACCACGGCCCGCGCCTCGGCTGCCTCCACCGTCCGCCGCACCGGCAGGGTGAGCACCGGATGCGGGCTCACCTCGATCAACACGGTGTGCCCCGCATCGAGCAAACGACGCGTCGTGGACTCCAGTTCCACGGTCTGCCGCAGGTTGCGGTACCAGTACTCGGCGTCCAGACCGGCGGTGTCCACCAGCTCACCGGAGACCGTCGAGTAGAACGGCACCTCGGAAGAGCGCGGCGCGATATCCGCCAGAACCTTCAGCAGTTCCTCACGGATCTCCTCCACGTGGGCGGAGTGCGAGGCGTGGTCCACCGGGACGCGATGAACCTGGACCTCCGCACCCTCCAGCCGCGCGACCATCTCGTCCAGCGCGCCCGGGTCACCGGAGACCACGACCGACTCGGGGCCATCGACCGCAGCGACCGAGATCGCGCCATCCCAGGCGGCGATACGCTCCTTGGCCTGGTCGACCGGAAGCCCGACCGACACCATGCCACCACGGCCCGCAAGGCCCCTCGCGATCGCCTGCGACCGCAGGGCCACCACCTTGGCGGCGTCCTCCAGCGAGAGCGCGCCCGCCACACACGCCGCGGCGATCTCACCCTGACCGTGTCCCATCACGGCGTCCGGCTCGACACCCACCGAACGCCACAGTTTCGCCAGCGACACCATCACCGCGAAGAGCACCGGCTGGACGACATCCACCCGGTCGAAACCGGGAGCACCGTCAACCCCGCGCAGCACATCCGTCAGCGACCAGTCCACATGAGCCGACAGCGCCGACTCACACTCACCGATCGCCTCCGCGAACACCGGCGAGGACTCCAGCAAGTCCACCGCCATACCGGCCCACTGCGCCCCCTGACCCGGGAACACGAAGGCCGTCCTACGCCCCTTCGCCGCCCGCCCCATGACCACGCCCTGGGGCAGCTCGCCTTGGTCCGGCTCGCCCTGGGCCACGGCCCGCAGGCCGCGCAGCAGGCTCTCGCGGTCCTCGCCGATCACCGCGGCGCGGTGCTCGAACGCCGATCGGGACACCGCCAGGGAGTAGCCGATGTCCGCTACGGACCCCGCCGCGGAATCGTCGCCCTCCACCATCTGGGCGTACAGCCGCTCGGCCTGCGCCCGCAGCGCGGCCTCGCCCTTGCCGGAGAGCAGCCATGGCACGACGGAGGAGACGAGGGGGCGGGGAGCGTCGGTCCCGGAACCGGCCGGCTCCGGCTCCTCGGCTTCGGTGGCCTGCTCGATGATGGTGTGCGCGTTGGTGCCGCTGATGCCGAAGGAGGAGATCCCGGCCCGGCGGGGCCGGCCCGTCTCCGGCCAGGGCCGGGCCTCGGTCAGCAGCTCCACGGCCCCCGCCGACCAGTCCACATGCGGGGTCGGCTCGTCCACATGCAGCGTCTTCGGCAGGACGCCGTGCCGCATGGCCATCACCATCTTGATGACACCCGCGACACCCGCCGCCGCCTGTGAGTGCCCGATGTTGGACTTGATGGAGCCCAGCCACAGCGGCCGGCCCTCGGGCCGGTCCTGGCCGTAGGACGCGATCAGCGCCTCCGCCTCGATCGGGTCGCCCAGTGAGGTGCCCGTGCCGAACGCCTCCACCACGTCGACCTCGTCCGGGGTGAGTCCCGCGCTGTCCAGCGCCTGACGGATCACCCTGCGCTGCGACCGGCCGTTGGGGGCGGTGAGGCCATTGCTGGCACCGTCCTGGTTCACCGCGGAGCCGCGCACCACCGCCAGTACGGGGTGGCCGTGGCGGCGGGCGTCGGACAGCCGCTCCACGAGCAGCACACCGACGCCCTCGGACCAGTTGGTGCCGTCCGCGGCCGCCGCGAAGGGCTTGCAGCGGCCGTCGGACGAGAGTCCTCCCGGCTGACGGCTGAACTCGGTGAACGCGCCAGGCCCTGCCATCACGGTGATGCCGCCGGCCAGGGCGAAGTCGCATTCGCCCTGGCGCAGCGCCTGTGCGGCCAGGTGCAGCGTCACCAGGGACGACGAGCACGCCGTGTCCACTGTCACCGCGGGGCCCTCGAGGCCGAGGACGTAGGAGACCCGGCCGGAGGTGACGGAGGTGAGCCGCCCCGTCACCAAATAGCCTTCGGCCTGTTCCGCCTCGATCGGGTCGGCCGCGCCGTATCCCTGGAAGGCGGCGCCCATGAACACGCCGCCGGAGGTGCCCTTGACGGACAGCGGGTCGATGCCCGCCCGTTCCAGGACCTCCCAGGACGCCTCCAGCAGCAGCCGCTGCTGGGGGTCCATCGCCAGCGCCTCTCGCGGGGAGATCCCGAAGAACACGGGGTCGAACATGGCGGCGTCGTGCAGGAACCCGCCCTCGTTCACGTAACCCGTGCCCTGACTGTCCGGGTTGTGCAGCTCCTCGTGCCAGCCGCGGTCCTTCGGGAACGGTGAGAGCCCGTCGGCGCCATCGGCGACCATGCGCCACAGCTCCTCCGGAGAGCTGACCCCGCCGGGGAAGCGGCAGCTCATCGCGACGATCGCGATGGGCTCCCGGTTCTTCTCCTCCACCTCCCGAAGGCGCAGACGGGTGCGATGCAGATCAGTCGTCACCTTGTTGAGGTAGTCGCGGAGCTTCGTCTCACTCACTGTTTGCCGTCACTTTCTTTACAGTCAGGTCAGAGGCGCTGGACAACGGTTCAGGACAGTCCGAGCTCGTTGTCGATGAAGTCGAACAGCTCGTCGTTGGAGGACGATCCGATCCGTTCGGCCACCCCTGTGGTGGAGTCTTCGGAAGCCTCGCCCAGCTTCTCCAGGAACTCCCTCAGTCGCTCGGCCACCTTCGTGCGGGTCTCGCCGTCGTCCATCACGTTGGAGAGCAGCGGCTCCAGCTTGTTGAGCTCGGCGAAGACCATGGGCTCCCCCGCGCCACCGTCCGGCAGGAGCTCCTCCCGCAGGTGGTCCACCAGCGCCGTAGGCGTCGGGTGGTCGAAGACCAGCACGGCCGACAGCCGCAGCCCGGTCTCCGCGTTGAGCCGGTTGCGCAGTTCCACCGTGGTCAGGGAGTCGAAGCCCATGTCCTTGAAGGCCATATCGGGCTCGACCGTCTCCGGCGAGCCATGGCCGAGGACGGTGGCCACCTGCACCCGCACCAGGTCCAGCAGAGTCCGGTACTGGTCGGCCGCGGAGAGACCGGCCAGGCGGTCCCGCAGCGATCCGGTGCCGGTCTGCGCGGTCTCCCGCGCCGTGACCCGGCGCCTGGGGACACGCACCAGGCCGCGCAGCAGAGCGGGCACCTCACCGGTGCGGGCCTGGACGCGCAGGGCGGCGAGGTCCACATGGGTCGGCACGAGCACGGTCTCATCGGTCCCGAGCGCGTCGTCGAACAGCGCGAGGCCCTCTTCCGAGCTGAGCGCGTTCAGCCCGGCCCGCGCGATGCGCTGGAGGTCCGCCTCGCCGAGATCCCCGGTCATCTCACTGCGCTGCTCCCACATGCCCCAGGCCAGGGAGACCGCGGGGAGGCCGAGCGCGCGGCGCTGGTGCGCCAGGGCGTCCAGGAAGGCGTTCGCCGCGGCGTAGTTGGCCTGGCCGCCTCCACCGAAGTTGGAGGAGGCCGAGGAGAACACCACGAAGGCGGCGAGGTCGAGATCGCGGGTCAGCTCGTGCAGGTGCAGCGCGGCGTCCACCTTCGGACGCAGCACCTTGTCCACCCGCTCCGGCGTCAGCGACTCCACCACACCGTCGTCCAGCACACCCGCCGCATGCACCACCGCGGACAGCGGATGCTCCGACCCGATTCCGGCCAGCAGACTCTCCACCGAAGCGCGGTCGGCCACATCACAGGCCACAGCACGCGCCTGCGCACCGAGCCCGGCCAGCTCCGCCACCAACTCCGCCGCACCCGGCGCCTCCACGCCACGACGACTCGTCAGCACCAGAGAACGCACACCGTGCTCCACCACCAGATGACGGGCCAACAGCGCGCCCAGACCACCCGTACCACCGGTGATCAGCACCGTGCCACGGCCGTCGAACGGCGTGGTCTGCGGCTCGGGCCGGTCCTCGGCCGGGGCCACCCGGGCGAGGCGCGCCGCGAGCACCCGTCCGTCGCGCACGGCCACCTGCGGCTCCTCGGCGGTCAGCGCCGTCCGCAGCATCGAGGACACATCGCCCTGCTCCGCCGGGTCCAGGTCCACCAGAAGGAACTTCCCGGGGTGCTCGGTCTGCGCGGAGCGCACCAGGCCCCATACGGCGGCCTCGGCCGGGGTGCGCACCTCGTCGGAGGAGCGCGCACCCATCGCGCCGCGGGTCACGAACACCAGGTAGGAGTCCTCGAACCGCTCATCGGTGACCCAGGTCCGCACCAGCTCCAGCGCGCGGTACGCGGTGCCGCGCACCCGTCCCGCCAGATCCGCGCCGTCGTCGATGCCGGCCGCCTCCGCGGCGCCCGCCACCATGACGACGTCCGGCGCCGTGGCCCCGGAGTCGATCGCCTCGCGCAGCGCGGCCAGGTCCGCGTACGAGGCCACGTCGGCGCCCTCGGCCGCGAAGCCGGGGAGCATCCCCAGCTCGTCGGTGCCCAGTACGGCCCAGGTGCCCTGGGAGGCGGGGGCCGACGCGCTGACGGGGACGGGGGTCCAGTCCAGCCGGAAGAGCGAGTCATGCCCGGCCGCCGGGGAACCGGCCGACTGGATCTGCCCCTCCGCGACCAGCCGCATCACCAGGGAGTCGGCGGTGGCCACGGCGCGGCCGCTGGTGTCGGCCACCACGAGGCCGATCGAGTCGGAGCCGAGCGAGCTGAGGCGCACCCTCAGTTCCGAGGCGCCCGTGGCCCGCAGCGACACACCGGTCCAGGAGAACGGAAGCCTGGCGAGGCCCGCCTCCTCCTGGGGTACGAACATGACGGCCTGGATCGCCGCGTCCAGCAGGGCCGGGTGAAGGCCGAACTTCCCGGCGTCCGAGGCGTTCTCCTCCGGCAGGCGCACCTCGGCGAAGACCTCGTCGCCACGGATCCACACCGACCGCAGCCCCTGGAAGACCGGGCCGTAGGCGAAGCCGCCCGCGGCCATCCGGTCGTAGACGTCCTCGGTGTCGATCCGCTCGGCGCCCTCCGGGGGCCATACGGAGAGGTCGGCCTGTCCGGCCTCGTCCGGCGCGTCGCCTTGGGCGAGCAGACCGGAGGCGTGCTGGACCCACGGCTGCTCCATGGTGGAGTCCTCCAGCCGGGAGTACACGTTCAGCGAGCGCGCGCCGTTCTCGTCCGGGCCGCCCACCGCCAGTTGGAGGTGAACCGCGCCCCGTTCGGGCAGCGGCAGCGGCGCGGTGAGGGTCAGCTCCTCGACCCGGTCGCAGCCCACCTGGTCGGCGGCGTGCAGGGCCAGTTCGAGGAAGGCGGTGCCGGGCAGCAGAACCGTGTCCTGGACCATGTGGTCGACCAGCCACGGGTGCGTCTGCGGCGAAAGACGGCCGGTGAACAGGAAGCCGTCCGCGTCGGGCAGTTCGACGGCGGCGCCCAGCAGCGGATGCGTCGGCGGGACGAGCCCCACGGCGGTGACATCGCTGGCGAACGCCGACAGGGCCTCCAGCCAGTAGCGCTCCCGCTGGAAGGCGTAGGTGGGCAGCTCGACCTTGCGGGCGTCACGTCCCGCGAAGAGCCGCTCCCAGTCCACAGCGATGCCATGGACATGGAGTTCGGCCAGCGCCGTGGTCAGCGCCCGGGTCTCGGGACGGTCCTTTCGCAGGACCGGCACCAGGACCGGTGCTGAGGCGCCCTCGGGCTGGTCCGCCACGCAGTCCCGCGCCATCGCGGTGAGCACGCCGTCGGGACCGACCTCCACGAACCTGGACACGCCCTGCGCTTCGAGCGCCCGCACGCCGTCCGCGAAGCGCACGGCCTCGCGCACATGGCGGACCCAGTACTCGGGCGAGCACACCTCGTCCGCGTTCGCCGCCGCGCCCGTCACATTCGAGACCAGGGCGGTGGACGGCCGGGCGAACGACAGCTCTTCGACGACCTTACGGAAGTCGCCGAGCATCGCGTCCATACGGGGCGAGTGGAACGCGTGGCTGACCTTCAGGCGGCGGGTCTTACGGCCCTGCTCCGCCCACTGCCCCGCGATCTCCAGCGCCGCTTCCTCGTCACCGGCGATGACCACGGCGGTCGGGCCGTTGATGGCGGCGATGCTCACCGCGGTCTCACGACCGGCCAGCGACGGGGCGATCTCGTCCTCGGATGCCTGCACCGCCACCATGGCGCCGCCCTCGGGCAGCGCCTGCATCAGCCGGCCACGGGCGGCCACCAGGGTGCACGCGTCCTCCAGGGAGAACACCCCGGCCACATGCGCGGCGGCGATCTCACCGATGGAGTGGCCGATCAGCACATCCGGGGTGACACCCCAGTGCTCCAGCAGCCGGAACAGCGCCACCTCGACCGCGAACAGCGCGGGCTGGGTGAACGCCGTCTGGTCCAGCAGCCCGGCGTCATCGCTGTCCTCGGCCGCGAACACCACATCGCGCAGCGGGCGGTCCAGCAGCCCGTCGAGATGGGCGCACACCTCGTCCCACGCGTCGGCGAACACCGGGAAGGCGTCGTACAGTTCCCGGCCCATGCCCAGGCGCTGCGCACCCTGGCCCGAGAACAGGAACGCCGTCTTACCGGCCGCGCCCGCCGTGCCGCGTACGACGCCGGGCGCGGTCTCGCCCTTCGCGAGGGCCTCGAGGCCACGCAGCAGCTCCGCGCGGTCCTCGCCGACCAGTGCGGCCCGGTGGTCGAAGAGAGATCGGCTCGTCGCCAGGGAGTAGCCGACGTCCACAGTGGGCATGAACTCATCGGTGGACGTCGCCAGTTGGTCGCGCAGCCGCTCGGCCTGGCCCCGAAGGGCGGCGTCGGTCCGGCCGGACAGGATCCACGGCACCGGGGCCGTGGTGGTGTCCGGGGCCTCGGCTGCCCGCGGCGCCTCCGGCTCGTCGGAGACCGGTGCCTGCTCGATGATGGTGTGCGCGTTGGTGCCGCTCACGCCGAAGGCGGACACCGCCGCCCTGCGCGGGTGGTCCCGCTCCGGCCAGGGCCGCGCCTCGGTCAGCAGCTCGAGGTCGCCCGCCGACCAGTCGACATGCGGTGACACCTCGTCAACGTGGAGCGTCTTGGGAAGGGTGCCCTCGCGCATGGCCATCACCATCTTGATGACACCTGCGACACCGGCCGCGGCCTGCGTATGACCGATGTTCGACTTGATGGCGCCCAGTAGCAGCGGCTCGCCCTCGGGGCGGCCTTGACCGTAGGTGGCCAGTAGTGCCTGCGCCTCGATCGGGTCACCGAGGGGGGTGCCGGTGCCATGGGCCTCGACCACGTCCACATCGGCGGAGACCAGCCGGGCGCCGGCCAGCGTCTGCTCGATCAGTCGCTGCTGCGACGGGCCGTTGGGCGCCGTCAGACCGTTGGACGCACCGTCCTGGTTGATGGCCGAACCCCGGATGACGGCCAGCACCTTGTGGCCGTTGCGCTGTGCGTCCGACAGCCGCTCGACGAGCAGCATGCCCACGCCCTCGGACCAGCCGGTGCCGTCGGCGTCCGCCGAGAACGCCTTGCACCGCCCGTCGAACGACAGCACGCGCTGGGCGCTGAACTCGATGAACGTGCCCGGCGTGGCCATGATCGTCACACCGCCGGCCAGCGCCACCGAGGACTCGCCCTGCCGCAGCGACTGGCAGGCCAGGTGCAGGGCGACCAGCGACGAGGAACACGCGGTGTCCACCGTCACGGCCGGCCCCTCGAAGCCGAAGGTGTAGGAGATACGGCCGGAGGAGACGCTGGGGGCGCTGCCGAGTCCGAGATACCCCTCCACTCCTTCGGTGTCGCTCACCATGCGCGAACCGTAGTCGTGGTAGTTGGAGCCGACGAAGACTCCGGTCTGGCTTCCGCGCAGCGCCACGGGGTCGATGTCGGCGCGCTCGAACGCCTCCCAGGAGGTCTCCAGCAGCAGCCGCTGCTGCGGGTCGATGGCCATCGCCTCACGGGGGGAGATCCCGAAGAACGACGGGTCGAAGTGGCCCACCTCGTCGAGGAAGCCGCCCGCCTGCACATAGCTGGTACCGGACTTCTCGGGGTCCGGGTCGTAGAGGCCGTCGATGTCCCAGCCACGGTCATCGGGGAACTGGGAGATCACGTCCCCCTCGGCCATCAGCAGCTTCCACAGTTCCTCGGGGCTGCGCACCCCTCCGGGGAACCGGCAGCTCATGCCGATGATGGCGATCGGCTCATCGGTGGCGATGGGCCGATCGAGCCCCTCCGATGCCTTGGCCGCGGCAGCGGGGCCGCCCTCGGTGACCGGCTGGTCGCCGAACATCTCGGTGTACAGGTACCGGGAGAGAACCGTGGCGGTCGGGTAGTCGAAGACACAGGTGACCGGCAGACGGAGGCCGGTGACCACGCCGAGGCGGTTGCGCAGCTCGACGGCGGTCAGCGAGTCGAAGCCGAGGTCGCGGAAGGCACGGTCGGCCTCCACCGCGTCCGCGCCGTCGTAGCCGAGGACGTCGGCGGCCTGGTTGCGCACCAGCTCCAGGAGGAGCTTGGGCTGCTCGGCGGGGGACAACTGCGCCATCTCCCGGCGCAGTTCGGAGATGGCGTCGTCGCCGTCGCCGGTGTCCGCGCCAGTGGCGGCAGCGGGGCGGTTCAGCTCGGGCAGCTCACGGAAGAGCGCGCTCGGACGTGAACCGACGAACTCCGGCTGGAAGCGATCCCAGTCGATCTCGGCGATGACCATGAAGGTCTCGTCCAGTTCAAGGGCCTGCTGCATACCGGAGATCGCCAGCTCGGGCACCATTCCGACCATGCCGGAACGGTCCATCCGCTCGCCGACCTCGCCGGATCCGAGGCCGCCTCCGGCCCAGGCGCCCCAGGCGATGGAGGTGGCCGGAAGGCCGTCCGCACGCCGCTGCAACGCCAGCGCGTCGAGGTAGGCGTTACCCGCCGCGTAGCTGCCCTGACCCGGACCGCCCAGCGTGCCCGCCCCGGAGGAGAACAGCACGAAGGCGGACAGGTCCATCCCGGCGGTCAGCTCATGCAGGTTCCGCGTGGCGTCCACCTTCGGACGCAGCACCCCGGCCGCCCGGCGCACCGTGAGGGCGTCCACGACGCCGTCGTCCAGCACACCGGCCGTATGCACCACGGCGGTCAGCGGGAACTCCTGCGGAATGGCGTCCAGTACCGCGGCCAGCGACTCACGGTCCGCGGCGTCACACGCCGCCACCGTCACCCGGGCACCGAGCCCTTCCAGCTCCGCCTTCAACTCGGCGGCGCCCGCGGCCTCCATTCCACTGCGGCTGGTCAGCACCAGGTGCTCGACACCGGTACGGGCCAGCCAGCGGGCGACATGACCGCCCAGCGCACCCGTACCACCGGTCACCAGCGCCGAACCGCGGCTCTGCCAGGCTCCCCGGCCCTCGACGTCCTCAGCCGCCGAGGCCCGCAGCATGCGCTTGGCGAACACACCGGAGCCGCGCACCGCGACCTGGTCCTCGCCCTCCGTGCCCGCCAGCACTCCGGCCAGCCGGGCCACCGCACGGGCGTCCATGGTCTCGGGCAGATCGACCGCGCCACCCCAGCGCTGGGGGTACTCGACGCCCACGATCCGCCCCAGGCCCCAGACCATCGCCTGGGTCGGGCTCACCAGCCGGTCGGAGCGCCCCACCGACACCGCGCCCCGGGTCCCGCACCACAGCGGGGCCACCACACCGGCATCACCCAGCCCCTGGACCAGCGCCACCATCGCCGCCAGCCCGGCCGGCACCACACCGAACGTCGCATGCCCCGACTCGTCCAGCGCGAGCAGCGAGAACACGCCCGTCACGTCCGAAGGCTCCACACCGGCCTCGCCGAGCGCCGCCTGTAGCCGCTCCGCCACAGTCCAGCGGTCGTTGCCCGATCCGTCCAGCACGACCCGGACGACGTCGGCACCGCTCGTCCCCAGCCCGTTCACCGTGGCGGTCACGAGGGCGTCGTCGGCGTGCGACGCGGGAAGGACGACCACCCATGTGCCCGAGAGGGCCGCCTCGGTGGCGGCCGCCAGTGGCTTCCAGACCACCTTGTAGCGCCAGCCGTCCACCGTGTTCTGCTCGCGCCGCTGACGGCGCCAGGAGGACAGCGCCGGAAGCAGCGCGGTCAGGGACGACTGCTGCTCCTCGTCCTCCACCTCAAGGGTGCGGACCAGCGCCTCCAGGTCCTCACGCTCCACCGCCTCCCAGAAGCGCGCGTCCACCGCGTCCGCGGCGAGACCGTCGGTGGTGGCCTGGAGCTCCGCGGCCGACACCTCCAGCCAGTACCGCTGGCGCCGGAAGGCGTAGGTCGGCAGCTCGACGCGGCGGGCGCCACGGCCCTCGAGCAGGGCGGTCCAGTCCACCGTGACGCCCCGCACGAACACCTCGGCGGCGGAGGTCAGGAACCGCTCCAGGCCGCCCTCGTCACGCCGCAGCGTGCCGACGACCACCGCCTGCGCCTCGGCTGCCTCCACCGTCTGCTGCACCGGCAGGGTGAGCACCGGATGCGGGCTCGCCTCGATGAACACGGTGTGACCGTCGTCCAGCAACGTGCGGGTGGTGGCCTCCAGTTCGACGGTCTGCCGCAGGTTGCGGTACCAGTACTCGGCATCCAGTCCGGCGGTGTCCACCAGCTCACCGAGCACCGTGGAGTAGAACGGCACCTCGGAGGAGCGCGGCGCGATGTCCGCAAGGACCTTCAGCAGCTCCTCGTGGATCGCCTCCACATGGGCGGAGTGCGAGGCGTAGTCCACCGGAACCCGGCGAACACGGATCTCCGCACCCTCCAACTGAGCGACCATCTCATCCAGCGCACCCGGGTCACCCGAGACCACCACGGAGCCGGGGCCGTTGACCGCGGCCACCGAGATCGCACCATCCCACGCGGCGATACGGTCCTTGACCTGGTCGACCGGAAGCCCGACCGACACCATGCCACCACGGCCCGCAAGACCCGCCGCGATCGCCTGCGACCGCAGGGTCACCACCTTGGCGGCGTCTTCGAGCGACAGCGCGCCCGCGACACACGCCGCGGCGATCTCGCCCTGGCTGTGTCCCATGACCGCGTCCGGCTGCACACCAGCCGAACGCCACAGCTTCGCCAGCGACACCATCACCGCGAAGAGCACCGGCTGGACGACATCCACCCGGTCGAAACCGGGAGCGCCCTCGGCGCCACGCAGCACCTCGGTCAGCGACCAGTCCACATGAGCCGACAGAGCCGACTCACACTCACCGATCGCCTCCGCGAACACCGGCGAGGACTCCAGCAAGCCCACCGCCATGCCCACCCACTGCGCACCCTGCCCCGGGAACACGAACACCGATCGGCCGGCATCGCCGGTCCTCCCCCGCACCACTCCGTTCGACGCGGTGGCGTCCTCGGCGACCGCCTCCAGACGCTGGAGGAGTTCCTCGCGGTCGGCCCCGGTCACCACGGCCCGGTGCTCGAACGCGGACCTGGTCGTGGCCAGCGAGAGGGCCACGTCCGCCACGCCGAACTCCGGACGCTCCGTGAGGAACTCCCGCAGGCGCCCGGCCTGTGCCTGAAGCGCCTCCGCGCTACGCCCTGCCACCAGCCACGCCACCGGACCGTCGACGGCCTCGGCCTCGGCGACCTCGGCCGGCTCGGCCTCCGGGGCCTGCTCCAGGATGGTGTGCGCGTTGGTGCCGCTCATGCCGAACGAGGACACGGCGGCGCGGCGCGGGTGGTCCCGGTCCGGCCACGGGGTCGAGTCGTGCAGCAGGGAGACGGCGCCGCCGGTCCAGTCGATGTGCGGCGAGGGCTCGTCCGCGTGGAGCGTCTTGGGCAGCACGCCCTCGCTCATGGCCATCACCATCTTGATGACCCCGGCGACACCGGCGGCGGCCTGGGTGTGCCCGATGTTCGACTTGATGCCGCCGAGCCACAGCGGCTGGTCCACGGGCCGGTCCTGGCCGTACGTGGCCATCAGCGCCTGCGCCTCGATGGGGTCACCCAGTGTGGTGCCCGTACCGTGCGCCTCAACGGCGTCCACCTCGGCGGCCGACAACCGGGCGCTGGTCAGCGCCTGCCGGATGACCCGCTGCTGCGATATGCCGTTGGGCGCCGTCAGACCGTTGGACGCGCCGTCCTGGTTGATCGCCGAACCCCGCACGATGGCCAGCACCTTGTGACCGTTGCGCTGCGCGTCCGACAGCCGCTCCACGAGCAGCATGCCGACGCCCTCGCCCCAGCCGGTGCCGTCGGCCGCGGCCCCGAACGGCTTGCAGCGGCCGTCCGCCGCCAGACCGCGCTGCCGGCTGAACTGGACGAACGCCGCCGGGGTGGACATCACCGTGATGCCACCGGCCAGCGCGAGCGTGCACTCGCGCTGGCGCAGTGCCTGAACGGCGAGGTGCAGGGCCACAAGCGACGACGAGCACGCGGTGTCCACGGAGAGCGCGGGGCCCTCGAGACCCATGGTGTAGGAGATCCGGCCGGAGACGATGCTCGCAGCATTACCCGTGCCGGAGTGGCCCTCGACATCCTCCACGCTCTCGGAGGCACCGAGCGCGAGCATGGAGTAGTCCTGGCCGTTGGTTCCGACAAACACGCCGGTCCGGCTGCCGCGCAGGGACATCGGGTCGATGCCCGCCCGCTCGATGGCCTCCCACGAGGTCTCCAGCAGCAGCCGCTGCTGGGGGTCCATCGACAGCGCCTCGCGCGGCGAGATCCCGAAGAACGCCGGATCGAATTGGTCGGCGTTCTCCAGGAAGCCGCCCTCGGTCGTATAGCTGGTGCCGGGACGGTCCGGGTCCTCGTCGTAGAGGGCGTCGATGTCCCAACCACGGTCCATGGGGAATTCCGAAATCGCGTCGGTGCCCTCCGCCACCAACCGCCACAGGTCCTCCGGAGAGTTCACCCCTCCGGGGAACCGGCAGCTCATGGCGACGATCGCGATCGGTTCCTGGTCCGCTGACTCGGCCTCGAGCAGGCGCTGGCGAGTCTGCTGGAGATCCGCGGTCACCCGCTTGAGATAGTCGAGAAGCTTCTCTTCGTTCATTGTTATGTCACCCATGGAAGTAGTAAGGGACGACGCTCGGGAACCGACCGCGCCAGCTCAGGAGATCCCAAGCTCCTTGTCGATGAAGTCGAAGATCTCGTCCGACGTCGCCGACTGAATCTTGTCCGAAACCGCCTTCTTGCCGGAGTTGCCCGTGTCCTGCTCCGCTTCTCCCCACTTGAGGAGGAGCGTCTGAAGACGCGTCGTGATCCTGGGCCGGTCCACGTCGTCGGCGGAGATCGTGGCCATCGCCGCTTCGATCCGGTCCAGCTCGCCCAGGATCGGTGCGGCCGCCGAGATCCCGTCCTCGACGACGTCGGTACGCAGCCTGCGGGCGAGCGCGACCGGCGTCGGGTGGTCGAAGACGATCGTGGCGGGCAGGCGCAGACCCGTCGCCGCGTCCAGCCGGTTGCGCAGTTCGACGGCGGTCAGCGAGTCGAAGCCGAGCTCACGGAAGGCCCGCTGGGACTCGACCAGCTCCACCGACGGGAAGCCCAGCACCATCGCCACCTGCGTGGTGACCAGGTCGAGCAGCGCTCGTTCCTGCTCCGCCTCCGACATTCCGGCGAGCCGCTCACGCAGTTCGGAGCCACCGGTCTCGAACTGCGCCGCGCTGCCGCCGCCGATCGCGGCTTCCAGGATCCGCCGTGCCTCGGGCACCTCGTCCAGCAGCCGGCTGCCCCGAACGGCGACGTAGGAGGGTACGAAGCGCTCCCAGTCGAGGTCGGCGATGGCCAGGTGCGTCTCCTGGAGGTCGAGGGCCTGCTGGAGGGCCTTGACCGCCAGCTCCGGGGTCATCGCGGCCATACCGCCGCGCCGCAGCCGCTCCTCCAGCGCCCCGTCGACCGCCATGCCGCCCTCGGCCCACGGGCCCCAGGCGACCGAGGTGGCCGCCAGTCCCTGGGCCCGGCGCTGCTGCGCCAGGGCGTCGAGGTAGGCGTTGGCCGCCGCGTAACTGCCCTGCCCGGCGCCGCCGATGGCTCCGGCGAGCGAGGAGAACAGCACGAACGCGGACAGGTCGAGGCCCTCGGTCAGCTCGTGCAGATGACGGGCCCCGTCCACCTTGGGACGCAGCACGCCCGCGACCCGCTCCACCGACATCGAGTCCAGGACACCGTCGTCCAGGACACCCGCCGCGTGCACGACGGCGTTCAGCGGATGCCGCTCCGGGATGGCGGCCAGTACCGCGGCCAGGGCGTCGCGGTCGGCGGCGTCACATGCCGCGATGGTCACCTCGGCGCCCAGCGCGGTGAGTTCGTCGCGCAGTTCGGCGGCCCCGTCCGCTTCCAGGCCACGGCGGCTGGTCAGCACCAGGTGCTCGGCGCCGGCGCGTGCCAGCCACCGGGCCACCTGGCTGCCCACTCCCCCGGTGCCGCCGGTCACCAGCACCGAGCCCCGCGCGCTCCACGGCTGAGCCGTGGTCTGCGGGGCGGCGGCCCGCGCCAGACGCCGGGTGAACACGCCGGACGCGCGCACCGCCACCTGGTCCTCGAACTCGCCCGCGCCGCCGCCCAGCACACCGGCCAGCCGGTTCGCGGCCCGCTCGTCGAGGGTCTCCGGGAGGTCGACCAGACCGCCCCAGAGCCGGGGGTGCTCCAGACCGGCGACCCGGCCGAGGCCCCACATCTGCGCCTGCGCGGCGCTGCGCAGGGTGTCGGAGCCGGTCACCGACACGGCGCCGCGCGTCGCCACCCACAGCGGGGCCTCGACACCGGCGTCCACGAGTGCCTGCAACGCGACGAGGTTCAGCGCGAGCCCCTGGGGCACGACGGCGTGCTCCGGGCTGGGGCTCTCGTCCAGGGCCAGCAGGGAGAGGACCCCGCCGACGGCCCCGTCCGACGCGCCCTCGACCGCCGTGCGCAGCCGCTCGGCGACCGCCGCGCGGTCGATGTCCACGGCGCCGTCGAGCACGATCCGCGCCACCTCCGCGCCCTGCCGCTCCAGCATGGTCACCGCGGAGGTGACCAGCTCGTCGTCGGCGTGCGACCCCGGGACCATGACCATCCAGGTCCCGGTCAGCGCCCGCTCCAAGAGCTCGGAGACCGGGGTCCACGCGATCTGGTAGCGCCAGCCGTCCACCGTGGAGCGCTCACGATGGCCCTTGCGGTAGGACGACAGGGCGGGCAGCACCTCGGTGAGCGAGGCGTTTCCGTCCACGTTCAGCGCGGTGGTCAGCGCCTCCAGGTCCGCACGCTCGACCGCGTCCCAGAACCGGGCGTCGACCGAGTCCACGGACGCGGGGCCGACGGTGGCATCGCTCTCGGGGGCGTCCAGCCAGTAGCGCTGCCGCTGGAACGCGTAGGTGGGCAGCTCGATCCGCCGGACGTCCTGCCCGGCGAACAGGGCCTCCCAGTCGACGGTGACGCCGTGGACGTGGAGTTCGGCCAGCGCCGTCGTCAGCGCCTGGGCCTCCGGGCGGTCCTTGCGCAGCGCGGGCACCACGACGGGGGCCGAAACCTCGTCCACCGTCAGGCACTCCCGCGCCATCGCCGAGAGCACACCGTCGGGGCCCACCTCGAAGAACCTGGTCGCACCCGCGGTTTCGAGGGAACGCATCCCGTCCAGGAAGCGCACGGCCTCCCGGACGTGCCGCACCCAGTACTCCGGCGAGCACACCTCATCGGCGCCCGCCGACTTGCCCGACACATTGGAGACCAGGGCAAGGGAGGGCGGGGCGAACGACAGCCCCTCGACCACCTTGCGGAAGTCGTCCAGCATGGCGTCCATACGGGGCGAGTGGAAGGCGTGACTGACCTTCAGGCGGCGGGTCTTGCGGCCCTGCTCCGCCCACTGCTCCGCGATCTCCAGCGCCGCTCCCTCGTCACCCGCGATGACGACAGAGGTCGGGCTGTTGATGGCGGCGATGCTCACCTCGGCCTCACGACCGGCGAGCGACGGAGCGATCTCCTCCTCGGACGCCTCGATGGCCACCATCGCGCCACCCTCGGGAAGGGCCTGCATCAGCCGGCCACGGGCGGCCACCAGCGCACACGCGTCCTCCAGCGAGAACACCCCGGCCACCTGCGCGGCCGCGATCTCACCGATGGAGTGGCCGATCACCACATCCGGCGCCACACCCCACGCGGACAGCAGCCGGAACAGCGCCACCTCGATGGCAAACAACGCGGGCTGGGTGAACGCCGTCCGGTCCAGCAGTTCCGCGTCCTCGCTGCCCTCCGCCGCGAACATCACGTCCTTCAGCGGACGGTCCAGCAGCATGTCCAGGTGCGCGCACACCTCGTCCAGGGCACGGGCGAACACCGGGAAGGCTTCGTACAGCTCCCGTCCCATGCCCAGGCGCTGCGCGCCCTGGCCCGAGAACAGGAAGGCGGTGATTCCCGTCGGGGTGGCGACCGAGCGCACCACCCCGGGGGTCTCCTCGCCGGTGGCGACGGCCTCGAGCCCGCGCAGCAGCTCCGCGCGGTCCGTGCCCGTCAGCACGGCACGGTGTTCGAACACCGACCGGGTGGCGACCAGGGAGTAGCCCACGTCCTTCAGGCTCAGCTCCGGCTGTGCCGTCAGATGCGCCCGCAGCCGCCGCGCCTGGGCGCGGAGCCCGTCCGCGCTCCGGGCGGAGAGCGTCCAGGGAGCCGCACCACGGTCGTCGGGAGCCGTCGCCTCGGCCGGTCGCTCGTCTTCGGCGTCCATCGGGGCCTGCTCGATGATGGTGTGCACATTGGTGCCGCTCACACCGAACGCGGAGACACCGGCCCGGCGCGGCTGACCCGTCTCCGGCCACGCCGTGACCTCGGTCAGCAGCCGCACCTCACCCACCGACCAGTCCACCTGCGGCGAGGGCTCGTCCACGTGCAGCGTCTTCGGCAGCACGCCGTGCCGCATCGCCATCACCATCTTGATGACACCGGCGAGTCCGGACGCGGCCTGGGTGTGTCCGATGTTGGACTTCAGCGCGCCCAGCCACAGCGGGCGGCCCTCCGGACGCTCCTTGCCGTAGGTGGCCAGCAGCGCCTGCGCCTCGATGGGGTCACCCAGCGAGGTGCCCGTGCCGTGGGCCTCGACCGCGTCCACCTCGGCGGCCGAAATCCCGGCGCTGGCCAGCGCCTGGCGGATCACCCGCTGCTGCGACGGGCCGTTGGGCGCCGTCAGACCGTTGCTCGCACCGTCCTGGTTCACGGCGGAGCCCCGCACTATGCCCAGCACCTGGTGGCCGTTGCGCCGCGCGTCCGACAGCCGCTCCACCAGCAGCACATCAGCGCCCTCGCTCCAGCCGGTACCGTCCGCCGCGGCCGCGAACGGCTTGCAGCGGCCGTCGGGCGCGAGACCGCCCTGCCGGCTGAACTCGACGAACGCCATCGGGGTGGACATCACCGTCACACCGCCGACCAGCGCCATGGAGCATTCACCCTGACGCAGCGACTGACAGGCCAGATGCAGGGCCACCAGCGACGACGAGCAGGCCGTGTCCACCGTGACGGCGGGGCCTTCCAGGCCGTAGGTGTAGGCGAGGCGGCCGGAGACGACACTGCCGGCGTTGCCGGTCAGCAGATGGCCCTCGACATCCTCGGGCACCGTCTCCAGGTTGCTGCCGTATCCGGAGCCCGAGAAGCCGACGAACACACCGACCTGGCTGCCCCGCACCGAGGTGGGGTTGATGCCCGCCCGCTCGAACGCCTCCCAGGAGGTCTCCAGCAGCAGCCGCTGCTGCGGGTCGGTGGCCAGGGCCTCACGCGGCGAGATCCCGAAGAAGCCGGGGTCGAACTCGGCCGCGTCATAGAGGAATCCGCCCTCACGGGCGTAGAACGTGCCCGGCCGGTCCGGGTCCGGGTCGTACATGCCCGACAGGTCCCAGCCACGGTCCGACGGGAACGACGAGATGGCGTCACCGCCGCTCTCGACCAACTGCCACAGGTCCTCCGGGCTCCGCACCCCACCGGGGAAGCGGCAGCTCATGGAGACGATCGCGATGGGTTCGTCGTCCGCGCCGACACCCGCGGGAGCCCCGGATCCGGTGGCCACCGCCGGGGACGTCGTGCCCAGCACCTCGGTGCGCAGCAGCGCCGCGAGCGTGGTGGCGCTGGGGTAGTCGAAGACCAGCGTGGCGGGGAGGCTGAGACCGGTCTCGGCGGCCAGCCGGTTGCGCAGGTCGACCGCGGTCAGCGAGTCGAAGCCCAGATCGCGGAAGGCCCGGTTCGGCTCGACCATCTCCGCGGAGGCGTAACCGAGCACGGAGGCGGCGTGCTTGCGCACCAGATCGAGCAGCGCCCGGTCCCGCTCGCCCTCGGTGAGGGGCTTCAGCCGCTCACGCAACTGCGCCCCGGCGGCGTCGGAGCTCTCGCCGCCGTCGCCCTTGGTCTCCAGCCGCTGGACCTCGTCGAGGTCGCTCAGGAACGGGCTGGGGCGGACCGCGGTGAACGAGGGCGCGAACCGTTCCCAGTCCACGTCCACGACCGTCACCACACCGTCGTCCCCGGCCACCGCGCGTTCCAGCGCGGCGATCGCCAACTCGGGTGCCATCGCGGGCAGTCCGCGCCGCGCCAACTGCTCCCCCGCGTCGTCCCGGGTCGCCATGCCGCCCTCGGCCCACGGGCCCCAGGAGACGGCGGTGCCCGCGAGACCCCGCGCACGGCGCTGCTCCACCAGCGCGTCCAGGAAGGCGTTTCCGGAGCCGTAGACGCCCTGGCTGCCGCCGCCCCAGATACCGGAGATGGACGAGAAGACCACGAACGCGTCCAGCTCACGGTCGCCGAGCAGCTCATCGAGGTTGACGGCGCCCGCCACCTTGCCCGATACCACCCTCGCCGCGTCCGCGAGCTCGGTCTCCACCAGGGAGGCCGCGATCGTGACACCCGCCGCGTGTACCACCGCGGTGAGCGGCTGGTGCTCCGGCACGGCGTCCAGGACGGCGGCGAGTGCGTCGCGGTCCGCCGCGTCGCACGCGGCCACCGTCACCTCGGCGCCCATGCCCTCCAGCTCCGCCTTCAACTCGGCGGCGCCTTCGGCCTCGAGGCCGCGGCGGCTGGTCAGCACCAGATGCTCGGCACCGCTACGGACCAGCCAGCGGGCCACCTGGCCGCCGAGCCCGCCCGTGCCACCGGTCACCAGCACCGTGCCGCGCGCCTGCCACGAGGTCGCCTCAGCGTCGACCGCGGCCGAGCGCACCAGACGGCGTACGAAGACACCGGAGCCGCGCACCGCGACCTGGTCCTCGCCGCCCTCGACGGACAGCACACCGGCCAGCCGCTCCGCACCGCGCTCGTCCAGCGACTCGGGCAGATCCACCAGACCGCCCCACAGCGGTGCCAGCTCCAGCCCGGCCACCCGGCCCAGCGCCCAGACCATCGCCTGCGCCGGGCTGGTGAGCCGGTCCGAACGCCCCACCGACACGGCGCCACGCGTACCGCACCACAGCCGGGCCGGAATCTCGGCCTCGACCATGGCCTGCACCAGCACCAGGGTCAGCGCGTAGCCGCCCGACAGCGCCGGGTACCCCGGGCAGGGCTCCTCGTCCAGGGCCAGCAGCGACAGCACACCACCCAGCTCGGGTGCGTCGGCGGCCACCTGTCGGAGCCGCTCCGCCAGTGTGTTCGCGTCGAGGTCCCGCTCGTCCACCACGATCGAGACCACATCCGCGCCGTGCCGCTCGAGCCCGGCGACGACCTCCGCGACCAGCTCGTCCCCGGCGCGGGACGCCGGAACGACCACGGGCCACGTCCCCGACAGCGAGCCGTCGGCGATCTGGGAGAGCGGCTTCCATGACACCCGATAGCGCCAGCCGTCGATCGTGGACTGGTCACGGTTGTTGCGGTGGTACGCGGACAGGGCGGGCAGCACCGCGCTCAGCGGCGCCTCGCTGTCGACCGCCAGCGCCCCCGCCAGCGACTCCAGGTCCTGGCGCTCCACCACGTCCCAGAACCGTGCGTCGACGGAGCCGGTGACCTCGGCCGCGTCGCCGCCGGGCGGCAGGCCGAATCCATCGAGCCAGTAGCGCTCGCGCTGGAAGGCGTAGGTCGGCAGCTCGACCCGGCGGGCGCCACGGCCCTCCAGTGTGGTGAGCCAGTCGACCTTCTTGCCACGCGTGAAGACCTCGGCGGCGGAGGTCAGGAACCGCTCCAGGCCGCCCTCGTCACGCCGCAGCGTGCCGACGACCACCGCCTGCGCCTCGGCTGCCTCCACCGTCTGCTGCACCGGCAGGGTGAGCACGGGATGCGGGCTCACCTCGATGAAGGTGGTGTGTCCCTTGCCCAGGAGGGTGCGGGTGGTGGCTTCCAACTCGACGGTCTGCCGCAGGTTGCGGTACCAGTACTCGGCGTCCAGAGCGGCGGTGTCCACCAGCTCACCGGTCACCGTGGAGTAGAACGGCACCTCGGAGGAGCGCGGCGCGATGTCCGCCAGAACCTTCAGCAGCTCCTCGCGAATCGCCTCCACATGTGCCGAGTGCGAGGCGTAGTCCACCGGAACGCGGCGGACGCGGATCTCCGCACCCTCCAACTGAGCGACCATCTCATCCAGCGCGCCCGGGTCACCCGAGACCACCACGGATCCCGGGCCGTTGACCGCGGCCACCGAGATCGCGCCGTTCCAGGCGGCGATGCGCTCCTTGGCCTGGTCCGCCGGCAGTCCGACCGACACCATGCCGCCACGGCCCGCAAGACCCGCCGCGATCGCCTGCGACCGCAGGGTCACCACCTTGGCGGCGTCCTCCAGCGACAGCGCGCCCGCGACACACGCGGCGGCGATCTCGCCCTGGCTGTGACCCATCACGGCGTCCGGCTCGACACCCGTCGAACGCCACAGCTTCGCCAGCGACACCATCACCGCGAAGAGCACCGGCTGCACCACATCGACCCGGTCGAAACCGGGAGCGCCCTCGGCACCACGCAGCACATCCGTCAGCGACCAGTCCACATGAGCCGACAGCGCCGACTCACACTCACCGATCGCCTCCGCGAACACCGGCGAGGACTCCAGCAAGCCCACCGCCATGCCCACCCACTGCGCACCCTGACCGGGGAACACGAACACCGAGCGGCCACGGACATCGGCCACCCCGCGCGTCACACCCGAGGCGACCTCATCGCCGGCCAACGCGCCCAGCCGCGCCAGGAGTTCCGCACGGTCGGCGCCCGTCACCACTCCACGGTGCTCGAACACCGACCGCGACGCCACCAGCGAGAACGCCACATCGGCCGCGCCCAGCTCCGGACGCTCCGCCACGAACTCCCGCAGCCGGCCCGCCTGAGCCCGCAGACCCGCCGCGCTACGGCCGGACACCACCCAGGCCAGCGGACCGTCGGCGACCTCGGCCCGGGTCTCCTCGGCCACCTCGGCCGCCGGAGCCTGCTCCAGGATCGCGTGCGCGTTCGTCCCGCTGATTCCGAACGAGGACACACCCGCCCGGCGAGGCTGCTCCGATTCGGGCCAGGGGGTCGACTCGTTCAGCAGCCGGATGTCACCCTCGGTCCAGTCCACCTGGCTGGACGGCTCATCCGCGTGGAGCGTCTTGGGCAGCACGCCGTTCCGCAGGGCCATCACCATCTTGATGACCCCGCCGACACCGGCGGCGGCCTGGGAGTGGCCGATGTTGGACTTCAGCGAGCCCAGCCACAGCGGCTTGTTCTCCGGCCGCTCCTTGCCGTAGGTGGCCATCAGGGCCTGCGCCTCGATGGGGTCACCCAGCGACGTGCCCGTGCCGTGGGCCTCCACCGCGTCCACATCGGCCGGTGTCAGGCCCGCGTTCTTCAGCGCCTGGCGGATCACCCGGCGCTGCGAGGGGCCGTTGGGCGCGGTCAGACCGTTGGACGCGCCGTCCTGGTTGATCGCCGAGCCCCGGATGACGGCCAGCACCGGGTGGCCGTTGCGCCGGGCGTCGGAGAGCCGCTCCAGGAGGAGCAGGCCCACGCCCTCGGCCCAGCCGGTGCCGTCGGCGCCCGCGCCGAACGCCTTGCACCGGCCGTCGGGCGCGAGCCCGCCCTGCCGGCTGAACTCGACGAACATGCTGGGGGTGAACATGACGGCGACGCCGCCCGCCAGGGCCAGCGAGCACTCCTCCTGACGGAGCGCCTGGCAGGCCCAGTGCAGGGCCACCAGCGACGACGAGCACGCGGTGTCCACCGTCACGGCGGGCCCCTCCAGGCCCAGGGTGTAGGCCACCCGCCCGGACACCACCGAGGTGGCGTTGCCCGCGAGCATCAGCCCCTCCACGTCCGCGGGCATCTCGCTCACTCCGGCGCCGTAGCCGGAGGGCGAGGCGCCGACGAACACACCGGCCTGGCTGCCCCGCACCGACGCCGGGTCGATTCCGGCGCGCTCGAACGCCTCCCAGGCGGTTTCCAGCAGCAGCCGCTGCTGGGGGTCGGTGGCGAGCGCCTCCCGCGGGCTCATGGAGAAGAAGCCGGGGTCGAAGTCGCCGGGGGTCTCCAGGAATCCGCCCTCACGGACGGAGAAGGAGCCGGATCGCTCCGAGTCGGGGTCGAAGAAGCCATCGACGTCCCAGCCCCGGTCGGGAGGGAACTCGCTGATGGCGTCGCCGCCCTCGGCGACGAGCCGCCACAGTTCCTCCGGCGTCTTCACACCGCCGGGGTACCGGCAGCTCATCGCCACAATGGCGATGGGCTCCCGGTCCCGCTCCTCCACCTGTCGAAGTTGCCGACGAGCCTGACGCAGGTCAGCCGTCACCTTCTTGAGGTAGTCAAGGAGTTTCTCGTCTTCCGCCACTATGCCCAGCCCCTTGAAACACTCTGTGAGTTCCAGCTCGCCACGTCAGGAGGTTCCGAATTCATCGTCGATGAGTTTGAAGATCTCGTCGGCGGTGGCCGATTCGATCTCGCTGTCGTCGTCCATCTCGTCGTCCAGCGCCGTCGCGGTGCCGGACACCTGCCCGGTTCCGCCGGCGGACCACTTGGCCACCAGGCCCTGGAGCCGCGCCATGACCTTGTCGTGCGTCTCGCTGCCGGAATCGAGCGCCGACAGGGTGGATTCCAGGCGGTCGAGTTCTCCGAAGACGGGCTCGGTCGCGGGCCCGTCCGCGGGAGTGACCTCTTCGCGCAGGAATCGTCCGAGCGACGCCGGGGTCGGGTAGTCGAACACCAGGGTGGCCGGCAGCCGCGTTCCGGTGATCGCGTTGAGACGGTTGCGCAGCTCGACGGCCGACAGGGAGTCGAAGCCCAGGTCCTTGAACGCGTGTCCGGGTTCGATCGCCTGCCCCGACGCATAGCCCAGGACGACGGCCACCTGGTCGCACACCAGGTCCACCAGGATGCGCTCGCGCTCCGTCTCGGACTTCCCGCCCAGGTGCTGCTTGAGCTCGGCGACCGGGTCGACCCCGGTGCTCGCCGCGGCCGACTCCGCGGTCCTGCGTGCGGGTGCCCGCACCAGTCCGCGCAGCAGTGCGGGTACCGACTCGCTCACCGACGCCATGTCCATCGTCATGGGCACCAGGACGGCACCGTCGAGATCGCGGGTCGCGTCGAACAGCGCGAGTCCGGCCTCGGGGGTGAGGGCGACCATGCCGGTCCTGGACATCCGGTTGACGTCGGCGTCGGCCAGCTCGGTGGTCATGCCGCCGTCCTGTGTCCACGGCCCCCACACGAGCGAGGCTGCGGGGAGACCCGCGGCCCTGCGGTGCTGGGCCAGGGCGTCCATGAAGGCGTTGCCCGCCGCGTAGTTGGCCTGGCCCGCGCCGCCGAAGGTGCCGGAGACGGAGGAGAACAGGATGAAGGCGGCGAGGTCGAGATCGCGGGTCAGCTCGTGCAGGTGCAGCGCGGCGTCCACCTTCGGACGCAGCACCTTGTCCACCCGCTCCGGCGTCAGCGACTCCACCACACCGTCATCCAGCACACCGGCCGCATGCACCACGGCCGACAGCGGATGCTCCGACCCGATTCCGGCCAGCAGGCTCTCCACCGACGCCCGGTCGGCGACATCACACGCCACGACCTGCGCCTGCGCACCGAGCCCGGCCAGCTCCGCCACCAACTCCGCCGCACCCGGCGCCTCCACGCCACGACGACTGGTCAGCACCAGAGACTGCACACCGTGCTCCACCACCAGATGACGGGCCAGCAACGCGCCCAGACCACCCGTACCACCCGTGATCAGCACCGTTCCCGGGCCATCGAGGGTCCTCGGGATGGTCAGCGCCACCTTGCCGGTGTGCCGGGCCTGGCCGATGAAGCGGAAGGCATCGGGCGCCCTGCGGACGTCCCAGGTGCGCAGCGGCAGCGGCCGCAGCACTCCGCTCTCGAACAGCGAGATCAGCTCGGCCCACATCTCGTGGATGCGATCGGGTCCCGCCTCGATGAGGTCGAACGCCTGGTAGGAGACACCGCTGTATTCGGCGGCCACCTCCTCCGGCACCCTGATGTCGGTCTTGCCCATCTCCAGGAACCGGCCGCCGCGGGGCAGCAGACGCAGGCCCGCGTCCACGAACTCCCGTGCCAGCGAGTCGAGCACCACGTCCATACCGCGTCCGCCGGTGACATCGAAGAAGCGCTTCTCGAAGTCCAGCGTCCGGGACGACGCGATGTGCTCGTCGTCCAGACCCAGCGACCGCAGGGTGTCCCACTTGCCCTCGCTCGCCGTGCCGAAGACCTCGGCCCCCAGGTGTCGTGCCAACTGGAGCGTGGCCATGCCCACACCACCGGCCGCCGAGTGCACCAGCACCGACTGGCCGGCCTGGAGACCTCCCAGGTCCACCATGGCGTAGTAGGCCGTCAGGAACACGATGGGAGTGGAGGACGCCTGCTCGAACGTCCAGTCGTCCGGGATCCGGGCGACGACGCGCCGGTCGGTGATGGCGACCGGGCCGAACGACCCGCTGAAGATGCCCATCACCCGGTCGCCGGGCGACAGGTCCGTCACTCCGGGGCCGACCTCGGTCACGGTACCGGCGCCCTCACCACCGAGCGGCCCGGCCTCTCCGGGGTACATCCCCAGGGCGTTGAGCACATCGCGGAAGTTCACACCCGCGGCGCGCATCTCGACCCTGATCTCGTTCTCGCCCAGGGCTTCGGTGGTGTCGGGGCAGGGCAGCAGCGCCAGGTTCTCCAGGGTTCCCTTGGCGTGCATGTCCAGGCGCCATTCCCGTATTCCGGCCGGCGGCAGCAGCGCCGTGCCCGAGGAGACCCGGGCCATGCGCTGGCCGAGCACCGTTCCCTCGCGGACCACGGCCTGCGGCTCGTCGGTGGCGAGCATGGCGGGCAGTGCCGCCCTGGACGCCTCGTGCTCGTCGAGGTCCACCAGGACGAAGCAGTTCGGGTTCTCCGACTGCGCGGACCGCACCATGCCCCACAGGGGGGCGTGGATCAGGTCCGGGGTCTCGTCGCGGTCCTCGGGCGCCATGGCGCCCGAGGTCACGAAGACCAGTCGGGAGGAGTCGAACCGGCGGTCGCCGAGCCAGCCCTGGATCATGCCGAGCGTGTGGTGCGTCACCGAGTGGATGGCGCCCGCGGGCTCCGGGCCCCGCTTGGCCTTGCTCTTGCCCTTCGCCTTGCTCTTGGGCTTGCCCTGGGCCGCCTCGTCGTCGAGGCCCGGTGCGTAGGAGACCAGCACGGCCTCCGGGGCGGCGGCGCCACCGTCGATCGCGGCGCCCAGCGCGTCGAGATCGGCGTAGGCGGTCACCTCGGCTCCGGCGATCGCGCCGGCGGCCAGTCCGTAGTGGTCGGTGCCCACCAGGGCCCACTCGGCCGTCGCCGTCTCGGCCGGAGCGATGGCCGGAACGGGGGTCCAGTCCAGCGTGAACAGCGAGTCGCGGAACGCCGACGTCCTGGCCGAGTCGATGTGTTCCACCGACACCGGGCGCAGCACGAGGGACTCGACCGACGCCACCGGGCGGCCGGTTCCGTCGGCCACCGCGAGGGAGATGGAATCCGGTCCCAACTGGGTGAGCCGCACCCGCAGGGTGGACGCGCCACCGGCGTGGAGCGACACCCCGCTCCAGGAGAACGGGAGCCGGGAGAGGCCGACGTCCTCCAGGGCGACGAAGGTCACCGCCTGCACGGCGGCGTCCAGCAGGGCCGGGTGGAGGCCGAAGTCGGCCGCGTCCGACGCGTGCTTGTCACCGAGACCGACCTCGACGTAGACGTCGTCGCCGGAGCGCCAGGCGGCCCGCAGGCCCTGGAACACCGGGCCGTAGGCGAAGCCGCTGGCGGCGAAGCGCTCGTAGAAGTCGCTGATGTCCAGGGCTTCCGCGTTCGCCGGGGGCCATGCGCTCAGGTCGAACGACGGCTCGGGGCCGGTCGGGGCGAGCGCACCGGCCGCGTGCTGCGTCCACGGCTCGTCCGAGGAGGCGTTGGCCGAGCGGGAGTACAGGCTGAGCGAGCGGTAGCCCGTCTCGTCCCTGTCCCCCACCCAGAGCTGCACCTGGACCGGTTCGTTCTCCGGCAGGACCATCGGGGTGGCCAGGGTGACCTCCTCGACCCGGCCGCTGCCGACCTGGTCGGCGGCGCGGATGGCCAGCTCCAGGAATCCGGTGCCCGGGAACAGGGCCGCGCCGCCGATCGCGTGGTCGGCCAGCCACGGCTGGCTCTGCACCGACAGCCTGCTGGTGAACAGGAATCCGTCGCTGCCCGCCAGCTCGACTCCGGCACCCAGCAGCGGGTGGTTGGGAGAGCTGAGTCCGGCGGAGGCGACGTCCCCGGTGATCGGGCCGGGCGCCTTCGGCCAGTAGCGCTGCCGCTGGAAGGCGTAGGTGGGCAGTTCCACCCGCCGCACATCGTGTCCGGCGAACGCGGTCGACCAGTTCACGGTGGAGCCGTGGACATGGAGTTCGGCCAGCGCCGTGGTCAGCGACCGCGCCTCGGGGCGGTTCTTGCGCAGAGCGGGGACGAGGGTGAGATCGCCTCCGCCCTCCTCGGCCGTCAGGCAGTCCTGGGCCATCGCGGTGAGCACACCGTCGGGGCCCACCTCCAGGAACGAGGTCACCCCGAGCTTCTCCAGGGCCCGTACCCCGTCCGCGAACCGCACGGCCTCCCGCACATGCCGCACCCAGTACTCCGGCGAGCACACCTCGGCCGCTCCCGCGGACGCGCCCGTGAGGTTGGAGACCAGAGAGATCGACGGTGCCTGGAAGGACAGGCCGGAGACGACGTCACGGAAGTCGTCCAGCATGGCGTCCATGCGGGGCGAGTGGAAGGCGTGGCTGACCTTCAGCCGGCGGGTCTTGCGGCCCTCCTCCTCCCACTGTCCGGCGATCTCCAGTGCCGCTTCCTCGTCACCGGCGATGACCACGGCCGTCGGGCCGTTGACCGCGGCGATGCTCACCTCGGTCTCACGACCGGCCAGCGATACCGCGATCTCCACCTCGGATGCCTGGATGGCCACCATCGCGCCACCCTCCGGCAGCGCCTGCATCAGCCGGCCACGCGCCGCGATGAGCGCGCACGCGTCCTCCAGGGAGAGCACCCCGGCCACATGGGCCGCGGCGACCTCTCCCACCGAGTGGCCGATCAGCACATCCGGGGTGACGCCCCAGCGCTCCAGCAGCCGGAACAGCGCCACCTCGATGGCGAACAGCGCGGGCTGGGTGAACGCCGTCTGGTTCAGCAGTTCCGCGTCCGCACTGCCCTCGACGGCGAACATCACCTCCTGGAGCGGCCGGTCGAGCAGCACGTCCAGGTGGGCGCACACCTCGTCCAGGGCGCCGGCGAACACGGGGAAGGCGTCGTACAGCTCCCGGCCCATGCCCAGGCGCTGCGCGCCCTGGCCCGAGAACAGGAACGCCGTCTTGCCCGCCGTGCCCACGGATCCCTGGATCACTCCGGGAGCCGTGGCACCCGAGGCGATGGCGTCCAGCCCGCTCAGCAACCCGTCCCGGTCGCCGCTCATGAGCACGGCGCGGTGGTCGAAGACGGACCGGGTGGTCGCCAGGGCGTAGCCCACGTCGTCGAGGTCGAGCTCGGGGTGGGCCGTCACATGGTCGTGCAGGTTCCTCGCCTGGGCGCGCAGCGCCTCGGCGCCCTTGCCGGTGATCGTCCAGGGAAGTGCTTCCGAGTCGGTCGAGGGGGCGTCGTCCTTACGGACCCGCTCCACCGCCTCCGGCTCCGGGGCCTGCTCGATGATGGTGTGGGCGTTGGTGCCGCTGATGCCGAACGAGGAGATACCCGCCCGGCGCGGCTCGCCGTTCTCCGGCCACGCGGTCGGCGCGGTCAGCAGCCGGACCTCGCCCGCCGTCCAGTCCACATGCGGTGTGGGCTCATCGACATGGAGCGTCTTCGGCAGCACGCCCGCACGCATGGCCATCACCATCTTGATGATCCCGGCCACACCCGCGGCCGCCTGCGTGTGCCCGAGGTTCGACTTGATGGAGCCCAGCCACAGCGGCTGGTCCTCCTGCCGCCCCTGGCCGTAGGTGGCCAGCAGCGCCTGCGCCTCGATCGGGTCACCGAGCCTGGTGCCGGTGCCATGCGCCTCGACCGCCTGCACCTGGTGGGCGGAGAGGTCGGCGCTGGCCAGCGCCTGGCGGATGACCCGCTGCTGCGACGGGCCGTTGGGCGCCGTGATGCCGTTGGACGCACCGTCCTGGTTGATCGCGGAGCCGCGCACGATCGCCATCACCGGGTGACCGTTGCGCCGCGCGTCCGAGAGCCGCTCCAGCAGCAGCACGCCGACGCCCTCGGACCAGCCCGTGCCGTCCGCCGACGCGGCGAACGCCTTGCACCGTCCGTCCGACGACAGCCCCTTCTGGCGGCTGAAGTCCACGAACGACCCCGGGCTGGACATGATCGTGACACCGCCGGCCAGCGCGAGCGAGCACTCGCCCTGGCGCAGCGACTGCACGGCCATGTGCAGCGCCACCAGCGACGACGAGCACGCCGTGTCCACCGTGACGGCCGGTCCTTCGAGACCGAAGGTGTAGGAGATACGGCCCGATACGACGCTGGCCGCGTTGCCCGTTCCGAGGTATCCCTCGGGTCCGCCCGGGGCGGTCAGCAGCAGGCCGATGTAGTCCTGGCCGTTGCTTCCCGCGAAGACACCCGTCCGGCTTCCCTTGAGCGAGGTGGGGTCGATGCCCGCCCGCTCGAACACCTCCCAGGAGGTCTCCAGCAGCAGCCGCTGCTGCGGGTCGATGGTCAGCGCCTCGCGCGGAGCGATCCCGAAGAACTGCGGATCGAACTCGTCGGCGTCATAGACGAATCCGCCGCCGCTCGAGTAGCTGGTGCCCGAGTTCTCCGGGTCCGGGTCGTACAGCTCGTCGAGGTCCCAGCCACGGTTGGTCGGGTAGGCGCTGATCACGTCGCTGCCCTCGGAGACCAGCCGCCACAGATCCTCCGGAGTGCGTACCCCACCGGGGAAGCGGCAGCTCATCGACACGATCACGATCGGATCGTCGTCCACCACCGTGCCCGTCACCACCGGCAGGTCATCGGCCGGCGCGGGGGCGGTGCCCAGCACCTCGCCGAGGACGAACTCGGCGAGCGCCGTGGGCGTCGGGTAGTCGAAGGCCACGGTGATCGGCAGGTTCACACCGGTCGCCATGCCGAGGCCGTTGCGCAGCTCCACCGCGGTCAGCGAGTCGAACCCGATGTCCCTGAAGGCCCGGTCCGGCTCCACCGAGTCGGCGCTCGGGTATCCGATCGCCTCGGCGGCGTGCGACCTGACGAGGTCGAGCACCTCCGCCTGGCGTTCGGCGGCCGACAGCCCTTCGAGGCGCTCGGCCAGCCCGGTGGAGGTCGCACCGAGCTCGGCCTCCGCCGCCTCCAGCGCCTGCCGCACCTCCGGCAGTTCGTTCAGGAGGGGACGCGGCCGGGCCGCGGCGAATCCGGGGGCGTAGCGCTCCCAGTCCACGTCGGCGACGGTGACGTCGACCTCTTCGTGGTCGAGCACCTGCTGAAGGGCGTCCACGGCGAGTTCGGGCACCAGCGCCGGCATACCGCGCCGCCTGAGCTGGGCAGCCATGGCGTCGTCGACCAGACCGCCGCCGCCCCAGGCACCCCACGCCACCGAGGTGGCCGCCAGCCCCTGGGCCCGGCGCTGCTGCGCCAGGGCGTCGAGGAAGGCGTTCGCGGCGGCGTAGCTGCCCTGACCGGCACCACCGACGGTTCCGGCGTAGGAGGAGAAGAGGATGAACGCGGACAGGTCCAGGTCCTGGGTCAGCTCGTGGAGGTTCACCACGGCGTCCACCTTGGGCCGGAAGACACCCTGCGCCCTGGGGACGGTGAGGGTGTCGATGAGGCCGTCGTCCAGGATGCCGGCCGCGTGCACCACCGCGGTCAGCGGATACTCCGCGGGCAGTCCGTCGAGGAGCTCCCGCAGCGCGTCACGGTCTGCGACGTCGCAGGCCGCGACGGTGACCCGGGCGCCAAGAGCGATCAGCTCGTCCCTCAGCTCCGCCGCGCCGGGGGCGTCCAGGCCGCGGCGGCTGGTCAGCACCAGGTGCTCGGCACCGCCACGGACCAGCCAGCGGGCGAGGCGGCCACCGAGGGAACCGGTACCACCGGTGATCAGGACGCTGCCGCTCGGCTGCCAGGTACGGGCCGGCCGGCTGTCGCCCAGGGGCGCCCGGACGAGCCGTCGGCCGAAGACCCCGGTGGCGCGCACCGCGACCTGGTCCTCGTCACCGGAGCGCCCGATCAGGCCGACCAGACGGTTCAGCGCCCGCTCGTCGATCGCCTCCGGCGACTCGGGGAGGTCGACGAGACCACCCCAGCGCTGTGCGTACTCCAGGCCGACCACTCGGCCCAGACCCCACACCAGGGACTGCTTGACGCTGCCGACCCGGTCGGAACGGCCCACGGACACGGCTCCGGTGGTGGCGAGCCACAGCGGCACGTCGATGTCGACGTCGCTCACCGCCTGGACCAGGGCCACGGTGGCGGCGAAGCCACGCGGAATGCCCGGGTGTTCGGCGAGCGCCTCCTCGTCCAGCGCGAGCAGGGAGAGCACTCCGTCGATCGCGGGTTTCCCCTCCTGCTCGGATCCGTCCGCGGCGGGTGTACTGGGGGCCGAGGCCCGCAGGAGTTCGGCCAGCGACGACCGCTCGGGCTCCGTCGCGTCCAGGTCGATCCGCACCATGCGGGCACCGTGGCGCTCCACGTCCCGGACGATGCGCTCCGCCAGTTCACGGGCGCTGTCGACCGGCGGGACGACGACCGCCCAGGTACCGGTGATCGGGGCGCCCTGCTCCTGGTCGGAGCCGGACGACGACTGGTCGATGAGGGGCTTCCAGTTGATCCGGTAGCGCCAGTTGTCGACCGTCGAACGGTCCCGCCTGCCCCGCCGGTACGACGACAGGGCGGGCAGCACCGCGCTCAGCGGCGCTTCCCCGTCGAGCTCCAGGGTCTGTGCCAGTCCTTCGAGGTCCTCGCGCTCGACGGCCTCCCAGAACTGGGCGTCCACCGAGTCGGCCTCGGACACGGGTGCGTTGCCGAACGTGTCGCCCTCGGCCGGCTGCGGCCAGTACCGCTGCCGCTGGAAGGCGTAGGTCGGCAGGTCGATCCGGCGGGCGCCGTGTCCGGCGAACACCTTCGGCCAGTCGACGTCGGCCCCGCCCACATGAAGCTCGGCGATCGAGGTCAGGAACCGCTCCAAGCCGCCCTCGTCACGCCGCAGCGTGCCGACGACCACCGCCTGCGCCTCGGCGGCCTCCACCGTCTGCTGCACCGGCAGGGTGAGCACCGGATGCGGGCTCGCCTCGATGAACACACCGTGGCCACTGGCGAGCAGGGCGCGGGTGGTGGCCTCCAGTTCGACGGTCTGCCGCAGGTTGCGGTACCAGTACTCGGCATCCAGTCCGGCGGTGTCCACCAGCTCACCGAGCACCGTGGAGTAGAACGGCACCTCGGAGGAGCGCGGCGCGATGTCCGCAAGGACCTTCAGCAGCTCCTCGTGGATCGCCTCCACATGGGCGGAGTGCGAGGCGTAGTCCACCGGAACCCGGCGAACACGGATCTCCGCACCCTCCAACTGAGCGACCATCTCATCCAGCGCACCCGGGTCACCCGAGACCACCACGGAGCCGGGGCCGTTGACCGCGGCCACCGAGATCGCACCATCCCACGCGGCGATACGGTCCTTGACCTGGTCGACCGGAAGCCCGACCGACACCATGCCACCACGGCCCGCAAGACCCGCCGCGATCGCCTGCGACCGCAAGGTCACCACCTTCGCGGCGTCCTCCAGCGACAGCGCACCGGCCACACACGCCGCGGCGATCTCACCCTGGCTGTGGCCCATGACGGCAGCCGGCTCGATGCCGACCGAACGCCACAGCTTCGCCAGCGAGACCATCACCGCGAAGAGCACCGGCTGCACCACGTCCACCCGGTCGAAACCGGGAGCGCCCTCGGCACCGCGCAGCACCTCGGTCAGCGACCAGTCGACGTGGGCCGACAGGGCGGTCTCACACTCGGCCATCGCCTCCGCGAACACCGGCGAGGACTCCAGCAAGCCCACCGCCATGCCCATCCACTGCGCACCCTGGCCGGGGAAGACGAACACCGAGCGGCCCGGGGCCTCGATGGCGCTCGCGCGGACCACGCCCGGTGCCTTCGTGCCCTCGGCCAACGCCTCCAGACGCTCGAGGAGTTCCTCGCGGCCGGTCCCGGTCACCGCGGCCCGGAACTGGAACGCGGACCTGGTCGTCGCGAGGGAGTGCGCCACATCCGCGGCACGCAGCTCGGGGCGCTCGGCCACGAACTCCCGCAGTCGCGCGGCCTGGGACCGCACCGCGTCATTGGTCTTGCCGGCCACGACCCACGCCACCGGAGCGTCGGCGGCCTCTGCCTCGGCGGCCTCTGCCGCCTCGACCTCCGGAGCCTGCTCCAGGATGGTGTGCACATTGGTGCCGCTCATACCGAACGCCGACACACCCGCACGCCGCGGATGCCCGGTCTCGGGCCACGGCCTGGCCTCGGCCAGCAGCTCGACGTCGCCCTCCGTCCAGTCCACATGCGGCGAAGGCTCGTCGAGGTGCAGCGTCTTCGGCAGCACGCCGTGCCGCATCGCCATCACCATCTTGATGACGCCGCCCACACCGGCGGCCGCCTGCGAGTGGCCGATGTTCGACTTGATGGCGCCCAGCAGCAGCGGCTCGCCCTCGGGGCGGTCCTGGCCGTAGGTGGCCAGCAGCGCCTGCGCCTCGATCGGGTCGCCCAGCGAGGTACCCGTACCGTGCGCCTCCACGGCGTCCACCTCGGCGGCCGACAGTCGGGCGTTCGCCAGTGCCTGCCGGATGACCCGCTGCTGCGAGGGGCCGTTGGGCGCGGTCAGGCCGTTGCTCGCACCGTCCTGGTTCACCGCGCTGCCCCGCACCACGGCGAGAACCGGGTGCCCGTTGCGGCGGGCGTCCGACAGCCTCTCGAGGACGAGCATGCCGACGCCTTCGGCCCAGCTCGCACCGTCCGCGGCGGCCGAGAACGGCTTGCTCCGTCCGTCGGTGGCGAGGGCGCGCTGCCGGCTGAACTCGATCAGCGACATCGGGGTGGACATCACCGTCACACCACCGGCCAGCGCCAGCGAGCACTCGCCCTGGCGCAGTGCCTGCCACGCGAGGTGCAGGGCGACCAGCGACGACGAGCACGCGGTGTCCACCGTCATGGCGGGCCCTTCGAGGCCCAGGGTGTAGGAGATACGGCCCGAGAGCACGCTGGGCGAGACACCGGTGCCGACGAGGCCCTCGACGTTCTCCTGCGATCCGACGAGGAGGCCGCCGTAGTCCTGGTAGGTCACACCGGCGAAGACGCCGGTCTGGCTGCCCTTCGCGGAGACCGGGTCGATACCGGCCCGCTCCAGCGCCTCCCACGAGGTTTCCAGCAGCAGCCGCTGCTGCGGGTCCATCGCCAGCGCCTCACGCGGCGAGATCCCGAAGAACGCCGGGTCGAACTGGCTGGCGTTGTGCAGGAAGCCGCCTTCCTGCGTGTAGCACTTGCCGGGCTCGTCCGGGTCCGGGTCGTAGAGGTTCTCCACGTCCCAGCCACGGTCCGTCGGGAAGGGCGAGATGCCGTCCCGGCCCTGGGCGACGAGATCCCACAGCCCCTCGGGGCTGGACACCCCTCCGGGATAGCGGCAGCTCATTCCCACGATCACGATCGGATCGTCGTTGGCCGCCACCGCGACCGGCACCGGCTGCCGGGCCCCGGTCAGCGTGCCGAGGACCTCGGCACGGGTGAACTTCGCCAGTTCGGCGGGGGTCGGGTAGTCGAACACGGCCGTCGCCGGGAGGCGCAGGCCCGTGGCCTTGCTCACCCGGTTACGGAACTCGACGGCGGTCAGCGAGCTGAAGCCGAGGTCCTTGAACGCCTGCGACCCCTGGACCGCGTCGGCGGAGGCGTGTCCGAGCACCGCCGCGACATGTGTGCGGATCACATCGAGCAGCACCCGGTCCTGCTCCGGCTCGGAGAGCCCGGCCAGCCGCTCGCGCAGCGCGGCGAGCGGTCCGGAGTCCGATCCGGCGCCCCGCTTGGCGGTGCGTCGTGTGGTCTTGCGCCGACGGGAGGGCTTGGTGGAAGTCTCCTCGACGGGGGCGGTCTCCTCGACCGGGATGGTCTCCTCGACCGCGGCGGTCACCTCGGCGGGGACGCCGGTCCCGGCCGCGTCCGGCGCCGGGCTCTCCGGCTGCTCCGTGGCGACCTGGCGCAGCGTCAGCGTGTCGGCGGACAGCACGGCCTCACCGGCTCCGTCGACGGCCGCCAGGGAGAGGGTCTCCGGTCCCGTGCGAGCGAGCCGGACCCGCAGCGCGGAGGCACCGGCCGCGTACAGCGACACCCCGGCCAGGCTGAACAGCATGCGGCCGCGCCCCACACCGTCCAGGACCCCGAGGCCGAGCGGCTGAAGCGCCGCGTCCAGCAGGGCGGGGTGCAACCCGAACCGCTGGGCGTCCACGACGGACTCCTCGGCCAGGCTGACCTCGGCGAACACCTCGTCCTCGCGCTGCCACACGGCTCGCAGGCCACGGAAGGAGGGTCCGTAGACGAAGCCACTGTCGGCGAGGAGCTCGTACAGGCCGTCCACATCGACGCGCTCGGCGCCGGGCGGGGGCCAGGCGGTGGAGTCGAAGCGGGCCGCTCCTTCGGCGGCCGCGGCATCGTCCGGCTCCGGGGCGAGCACACCGCTGGCGTGGCAGATCCACTCGTCCTCGCCCACCGGCTCGGCAGCTCGCGAGTACACCTCCAGCGAACGGGTGCCGAACTCGTCTTCCTCGCCCAGGACGAGCTGGATCTGGACGCCGCCCCCTCGGGGCAGGACCAGGGGCGTCTGGGCGACGAGCTCTTCCACATGGCCGAGGCCGACCTCGTCACCGGCGCGAATGGCCAGTTCGACGAGGGCCGTGGTGGCCAGGACCGCCTCGCCGGCCAGGACGTGGTCCGCCAGCCAGGGCTGGGTGTGCAGCGAGAGCGTTCCGGTGAACACCAGGCCGTCGGCGCCCGCGAGGGGGACGGCTCCGCCCAGCAGCGGATGGTCGGCGGGATCGAGGCCGAAGGCCGCGGCGTCTCCCGCCGCGGTACCGGCCTCCAGCCAGTAGCGCTGGTGCTGGAACGCGTAGGTCGGAAGGTCGACGCGGCGGGCGCCACGTCCGGCGAAGAACGGCCGCCAGTCGACGGTTTCGCCGTGGACGTGTATCTCGGCGAGGGCCGCGACGAGCGCCTGTGTGTCGCCGCGGTCCTTGCGCAGCACCGGAACCAGCAGGGGGGCCGGTGTGTCCTCGGCCGAGATGTCGTCGACCGGTCCGGTCAGGCAGTCCTGGGCCATCGCGGACAGTACGCCGTCGGGGCCCACCTCGACGTAGCAGGTGACACCCTGGGCTTCGAGGGACCGCACTCCATTGAGGAAGCGGACGGTCTCGCGTACGTGCCGCACCCAGTACTCGGGCGAGCACACCTCTTCGGCCCCGGCCTGCTCTCCCGTGACATTGGAGATGAGCGCGGTGGACGGGCTGTGGAAGGTGAGCGTCCGCGTCACCGCGCGGAAGTCCTCCAGCATCGCGTCCATGTGGGGCGAGTGGAAGGCGTGGCTGACCTTCAGGCGGCGGGTCTTGCGGCCCTGCTCCGCCCACTGTCCGGCGATCTCCAGCGCAGCTTCCTCGTCGCCCGCGATGACCACGGCGGCGGGGCCGTTGACGGCGGCGATGCTCACCTCGGCCGCACGGCCGGTCAGGGACGGCGCGATCTCCTTCTCGGACGCCTCGATGGCGACCATCGCGCCACCGGCCGGCAGCGCCTGCATCAGGCGGCCGCGGGCGGCCACCAGGGCGCAGGCGTCATCCAGGGAGAACACCCCGGCCACATGCGCCGCGGCGATCTCACCGATGGAGTGGCCGATCAGCACATCCGGGGTGACACCCCAGTGCTCCAGCAGCCGGAACAGCGCCACCTCGATGGCGAACAGCGCGGGCTGGGTGAACGCCGTCCGGTCCAGCAGCCCGGCGTCATCGCTGTCCTCGGCCGCGAACACCACATCCCGCAGCGGACGGTCGAGGAGAAGGTCGAGCCGCGCGCACACCTCGTCCAGTGCCCGTGCGAACACCGGGAAGGAGTCGTACAGTTCCCGGCCCATGCCCAGGCGCTGCGCGCCCTGGCCGGTGAACATGAACGCGGTCTTCCCGCCCTTGGCCGCCTGCCCCTGGACGATGCCGGGGGCGTCGTCGCCCGCGGCGACGGTCTCCAGACCGCGCAGCAGGCTCTCGCGTTCGGTGCCCAGCAGCACCGCCCGGTGCTCGAACACCGACCGCGTGGCGACCAGCGATTCGGCGATGTCCAGAACGGCGGCCTCGGCCCCTTCGGAAAGGTGGGCGCGCAGCCGCTCGGCCTGGGCCCGCAGGGCTTCCGGGGTCCGGGCGGAGAGCACCCAGGGGGCCATGCCGTGGTCGTCGGCGGATGTACCGTCCGCCTCGACGTGTACCGGGGCCTGCTCGATGATGGTGTGCGCGTTGGTGCCGCTCACCCCGAACGCGGAGACACCCGCCCGGCGGGGCTGCCCGTTCTCGGGCCACTCGGTGGTCTCGGTCAGCAGCCGCACCTCACCCGCCGACCAGTCCACCTGCCGCGACGGCTCATCCACATGCAGCGTCTCCGGCAGCACACCGTGCCGCATCGCCATCACCATCTTGATGACACCGGCGACACCGGCAGCGGCCTGGGTGTGGCCGATGTTCGACTTGATCGAGCCCAGCCACAGCGGCAGGTCCTCCGGGCGCTCCTGGCCGTAGGTGGCCAGCAGCGCCTGCGCCTCGATCGGGTCGCCCAGCGTGGTACCGGTGCCGTGTGCCTCGATCACCTGGACGTCGGCGGGCGACAGTTGGGCGTTGGCGAGGGCCTGGCGGATGACCCGCTGCTGCGAGGGGCCGTTGGGCGCCGTCAGGCCGTTGCTCGCACCGTCCTGGTTCACGGCGGAACCACGCACGATCGCCAGCACCTGGTGGCCATTGCGCTCGGCGTCCGACAGCCGCTCCACCAGGAGCATGCCCACACCCTCGGACCAGCCCGTGCCATCCGCGGCGTCCGCGAACGGCTTGCACCGGCCGTCAGGGGCGAGCCCGCGCTGCCGGCTGAACTCCACGAAGGCGGCCGGGCTGGTCATCACGGTGACACCACCGGCGAGCGCCATGGAGCACTCGCCCTGGCGCACCGCCTGCGCGGCCTGGTGCAGGGCGACCAGCGACGACGAGCACGCCGTGTCCACCGTCAGCGCGGGTCCCTCCAGACCCAGTGTGTAGGAGATACGGCCGGACACGACGGAGGTCGCGCTGCCGGTCAGCATCTGGCCTTCGAGGCCCTCGGGGACTTCCGCCAGTCCCATTCCGTAGCCGGAGGTGGCGGCGCCGACGTAGACACCGATCTGGCTGCCGCGCACGGACGCCGGGTCGATACCGGCCCGCTCGAACGCCTCCCACGACGTTTCCAGCAGCAGCCGCTGCTGGGGGTCCATCGCGAGCGCCTCACGCGGCGAGATCCCGAAGAACCCCGCGTCGAAGTCGCTCGCCCCGTCGAGGAACCCGCCCTCGCGGGCGTAGAACGTGCCCGAGCGCTCCGGGTCGGGGTCGTACATCCCCTCGACGTCCCATCCACGGTCGGAGGGGAAGTCGGTGATGGCGTCCGTACCGGCCGCGACGAGGCGCCACAGGTCCTCGGGGCTGCGTACCCCGCCGGGGAAGCGGCAGCTCATCCCGACGATCGCGATCGGGTCGTCGTCGACCGGGACCGCCACCGCCGACGGTGTGGCCACCGCGTCCCGCGTCCCGAGCACCTCGGCCCGCAGATGGTCCGCCAGGACCGATGCGTTCGGGTAGTCGAAGACCAGTGTCGCCGGGAGCTCCAGCCCGGTCTCCGCCACCAGTCGGTTGCGGAACTCCACCGCCGTGAGCGAATCGAATCCCAGGTCCTTGAACGCGCGGCCGGCCTCGACCGCCTCCGCGCCCGCGAACCCGAGGACCGCGGCGGCGTGGGCGCGCACCAGGTCGAGCAGGGCCCGATCGGTCTCGGCCCCGGTCAGCCCCGCCAGACGCTCGCGCAGCGCCGCTCCGGCGCGCAGCTCGGCGCCCTGGGCGTCCCCGGCGCTCGCCAGCGCCCGCTCGACCTCGGGCAGGTCGCCGAGGAGTGGGCTCGGCCGCCCCATGGTGAACGCGGGGGCGAATCGCTCCCAGTCCACGTCGGCGATCGTCACCGCACCGTCGTCACCCGCGACCGCACCCTGTAGTGCGGCGATCGCCAGGTCGGGCACCATCGCGGGCAGACCGCGCCGCGCCAAGTGCTCGGCGGCTCCATCCCCGGTCGCCATGCCGCTCTCGGCCCAGGGGCCCCAGGCGACAGCGGTACCGGCGAGCCCACGCCCGCGGCGCTCCTCCACCAGGGCGTCCAGGTAGGCGTTGGCCGCACCGTAGGCGGCCTGGCCACCGCTGCCCCACACACCCGCGATCGACGAGAAGACCACGAAGGCGTCCAGCTCACGGTCGCCCAGCAGCTCGTTCAGATTGACGGCACCCGCCACCTTGCCGGAGACCACGGCGGCCACATCGGCCGGCCCGGTCTCGGCCAGCGTCCCCGCCCCGTTGGCGCCCGCCGCGTGGACGACCGCCGTCAGCGGGTACTCCTCCGGAACCGCGTCCAGCACCGCGGCGAGCTGCTCACGGTCGGCCACATCACAGGCCGCCACGGTCACTCGGGTGCCCAGGGCCTCGAGCTCCTCACTCAGCTCGGCCGCCCCCGGCGCGTCAGGACCACGACGGCTCGTCAGCACCAGATGCTCGGCGCCACTGCGCGCCAGCCACCGGGCCACCTGACCGCCCAGCGCGCCGGTGCCACCGGTCACCAGCACCGTGCCACGCGCCCGCCACGTCGTTCCGTCGCCGTCGACCGCGGCAGAGCGCACCAGACGGCGTACGAAGACACCGGAGCCGCGCACCGCGACCTGGTCCTCGCCGCCCTCGACGGACAGCACACCGGCCAGCCGCTCCGCACCGCGCTCGTCCAGCGTCTCGGGCAGATCCACCAGACCGCCCCACAGCGGGGGCAGTTCCAGCGCGGCCGTCCGGCCCAGCGCCCAGACCATCGCCTGCGCCGGGCTGGTGAGCCGCTCGGAACGGCCCACCGACACGGCGCCACGCGTACCGCTCCACAGCGACGTCTCGACACCCGCCTCGACCATGGCCCGTATCAGGGACAGCGTCAGGGCGAGACCGTTCGAGAGGGCCGGATGGGCGGCGCAGGGCTCCTCGTCCAGGGCGAGCAGCGACAGCACACCACCCAGCTCCGGTGCCTCGGCGGCCGCCTCGCGCAGCCGCTCGGCGAGCACGTCCGCGTCCAGGTCGCGCTCGTCCAGCACGAGCGACACCACGCCCGCACCATGCCGCTCCAGCCCGGCGGCAACCCCCGAAACCAGCTCGTCCCCGGCACGCGACGCCGGAACCAGCACCAGCCACGATCCCGACAGCGAGCCGTCGGCCACCTCGGAGGCCGGCTTCCACGACACCCGGTAACGCCAGCCATCGATCGTCGACTGATCACGAGTGCTGCGGTGATACGCGGACAGGGCGGGCAGCACCGCGCTCAGCGGCGCCTCACTGTCGATGGCCAGGGCGCCCGCCAGCGACTCCAGGTCCTGACGCTCCACGACCTCCCAGAACCGCGCGTCCACCGAGTCCACGGCGCGCGACGCGTTCAGGCCGTCCAGGGAGATGGACACCTCGGGCCAGAACCGCTCGCGCTGGAAGGCGTAGGTGGGCAGTTCCACCATGCCCGCACCGCGCCCGGCGACCACGGACTCCCAGTCCACCGACCCACCGTGGACGTGAAGTTCGGCCAGCGCCGTCATCAGCGCCTGGGTCTCGGGGCGGTCCTTGCGCAGCACCGGCACCACGGCCGAGGCCGCGGCCTGGTCCGCCGTCAGGCAGTCCCGCGCCATCGCGGACAGCACACCGTCGGGGCCGACCTCGAGGAACCTGGTGACGCCCTGGGCGTTGAGTGCCCCCATGCCGTCCGCGAAGCGCACGGCCTCACGCACATGGCGGACCCAGTACTCGGGCGAGCACACCTCATCCGCGTTCGCCGCCGCGCCCGTCACATTCGAGACCAGGGCGATGGACGGCGCCTGGAAGGACAGGCCCGTGACCACGTCACGGAAGTCGTCCAGCATCGCGTCCATACGGGGCGAGTGGAAGGCGTGACTGACCCGCAGCCGGCGGGTCTTACGGCCCTGCTCGGCCCACTGTCCGGCGATCTCCAGAACCGCTTCCTCGTCACCGGCGATGACCACGGCGGTCGGGCCGTTGACGGCGGCGATGCTCACCTCGGCCGCACGACCGGCCAGCGAACCGGCGATCTCCTCCTCGGACGCCTCGATGGCCACCATCGCCCCGCCCTCGGGCAGCGCCTGCATCAGCCGCCCACGAGCGGCCACCAGCGCACACGCGTCCTCCAGCGAGAACACCCCGGCCACCTGCGCCGCCGCGATCTCACCGATGGAGTGACCGATCACCACATCCGGCGCCACACCCCACGCCGACAGCAGCCGGAACAACGCCACCTCGACCGCGAACAACGCGGGCTGGGTGAACGCCGTCTGATCCAGCAGTTCCGCGTCCGCGCTCCCCTCCGCCGCGAACATCACATCCCGCAGGGGACGGTCCAGCAGGAGGTCGAGGTGTGCGCACACCTCGTCCAGCGCCCGCGCGAACACCGGGAAGGCTTCGTACAACTCCCGGCCCATGCCCAGGCGCTGCGCACCCTGACCCGAGAACAGGAACGCCGACTTTCCGGCCGTCACGGCCTGGCCCTGGACGACTCCCGAGGCGATTCCGCCCTCGGCGACGGCCCGCAGGCCGCGCAGCAGGGTCTCCCGGTCCTCACCGACCAGCACGGCCCGGTGCTCGAACACCGACCTGGCCGCCAGTGTGTGTCCGACGTCCGGCACACCGATGTCGTCCCGCGTCGCCACATGCGCGTGGAGCCGCTCGGCCTGCGCCCGCAGCGCCTCCCGGCTCTGCCCGGAGACCAGCCACGGCACCATGGCCGCCGACACCTGCGTCCCGGGCTCCACCGCCTCCGGGGCCACGGCCCCTTCGAGGTCGGGGGCCTGCTCGATGATGGTGTGCGCGTTGGTCCCGCTCAGTCCGAACGAGGAGATACCCGCCCGGCGCGGCTGTCCCGTCTCCGGCCACGCGGTGGCCTCGGCCAGCAGCCGCACCTCACCCGCCGACCAGTCCACCTGGCTCGACGGCTCGTCCACATGCAGCGTCCGCGGCAGCAGGCCCGCGCGCATGGCCAGCACCATCTTGATGACACCGGCCACGCCCGCGGCCGCCTGCGTATGGCCGAGGTTGGACTTGATGGCGCCCAGCCACAGCGGCCGGTCCTCCGGCCGGTCCTGGCCGTAGGTCGCGAGCAGCGCCTGCGCCTCGATCGGGTCACCCAGCGTGGTGCCCGTACCGTGCGCCTCGACCGCGTCCACCTCGGAGGGGGACAGCCCCGCGCTCTCCAGCGCCTGGCGGATGACCCGCTGCTGGGACGGGCCGTTGGGCGCCGTCAGACCGTTGCTCGCACCGTCCTGGTTCACGGCGGAACCACGCACGATCGCCAGCACCTGGTGGCCATTGCGCCGGGCGTCCGACAGCCGCTCCACGAGCAGCATGCCCACACCCTCGGACCAGCCCGTGCCATCCGCACCCTCGGCGAACGGCTTGCAACGGCCGTCAGGCGCCAGCCCACGCTGACGGCTGAACTCCACAAAGGCACCCGGCGTCGACATCACCGACACACCACCGGCCAACGCCAGATCACACTCACCCTGACGCAACGCCTGAGCCGCCAGATGCAACGCCACCAACGACGACGAACACGCCGTATCCACCGTCATCGCCGGCCCCTCAAGACCGAACGTGTACGAGATACGACCCGACACCACACTGGCCGCGCTACCCGTGCCCACGTGGCCACCGAAGTCCTCGGTGCCGTCGAGCATGAGCATGGAGTAGTCCTGGCCGTTGGTGCCGACGAACACACCGGTCCGGGTACCGCGCAGCGAGGCCGGTTTGACGCCCGCGTTTTCGAACGCCTCCCACGAGGTCTCCAGCAGCAGCCGCTGCTGCGGGTCCATGGCCAGCGCCTCGCGCGGCGAGATCCCGAAGAACGTGGGGTCGAACTGGGGTGCCCCGTAGAGGAAGCCGCCCTCGCGGGCGTAGAACGTGCCCGGGTGCTCGGGGTCCGGGTGGTACATGCCCTCGACGTCCCAGCCACGGTCGCCGGGGAACCCGGCGATGGCGTCGCCGCCCTCGGCCAGCAGTCGCCACAGGTCCTGCGGGGTCTCCACGCCTCCGGGGAAGCGGCAGCTCATCGCCACGATCGCGATGGGGTCGTCCTCTTCGGGCCGCGCCCGGTGCGCCACCGCCGAGGTGGCCGCTTCGGCGTGGACTCCGCCCAGCTCCCCCCACAGATGGTCGGCGAGCACCTCGGCGGTCGGGTAGTCGAAGACGAGGGTCGCGGGCAGCCGCAGACCGGTGGCCAGGTCGAGCCGGTTGCGCAGCTCGATGGCGGTGAGGGAGTCGAATCCCAGGTCGCGGAAGGCGCGGCCCGGCTCGACGGACTCCGCCGAGAAGTGGCCGAGTGCCGAGGCGGCGTGGGTGCGGATGAGGTCCAGCAGCAGGAGGCGCTGTTCCTCGTCCGACCGTCCGGCCAGTTGTTGCCGCAGGTCATGGCCCACGCCCTGCTGAGCGGCGGCTCCGCCGGTGGCGGCCAGGAGTTCGCGTGCCTCGGGGATGTCGCTGACGAGGGGGCTGGGGCCCGCGCTCATCGTCGAGGCCATACCGGACCAGTCGATGTCGGCCACGACCAGGGCGGCCTCGTCATGGCCCACGGCCCAGCGCAGTGCGTCCACGGCCAGCGAGGGAGTCATGGGGGGCAGTGATCCGCCACGGAGCCGCTCCCCGGCGCGGCCGGTCGCGGCCATGCCGCTGTCGGCCCACGGGCCCCAGGCGACCGCGGTGGCGGCCAGGCCCCGGGCGCGGCGCTGCTGCGCCAGGGCGTCCAGGTAGGCGTTGGCCGCCGCGTAGGCGGCCTGGCCCGCGGCGCCGACGACGCCGGCGAAGGAGGAGAACAGCACGAACGCGTCGAGCGACAGTTCTTCGGTCAGCTCGTGCAACTGCCGCGCGCCCTCGACCTTCGCGGTCAGGGTCCCGGCGAGCTGGTCGACGGTCAGGCCGTCCAGCACACCGTCGTCCAGGATGCCCGCCGCGTGCACGACGGCACTCAGCGGATGCCGCTCCGGGATGGCGGCCAGTACCGCGGCCAGGGCGTCCCGGTCGGCGGCGTCGCAGGCCGCCACGGTCACCTGGGCGCCCAGTTCCTCGAGCTCCGCCTTGAGTTCGGAAGCACCCTCGGCCGCCGGTCCGCGACGGCTGGTCAGCACCACGTGTTCGGCGCCCTCGCGCACGACCCAGCGCGCCACATGGGCGCCCAGGGCGCCGGTGCCACCGGTGATGAGCACCGAGCCACGGGGCCGCCACGCGCGCTCGGCCGGCTCGTTGCCGACCGTGACGCGGGAGAGGCGCCGGGCGTACGCTCCGGAGCCGCGCAGCGCCACCTGGTCCTCGCCGCCTTCGGCGGACAGCGCCCAGGCCAGTCGCGCGGCGGCGCGCTCGTCCAGCGTCTCCGGCAGATCGACGAGGCCGCCCCAGATCCGCGGGTGCTCCATGGCCGCCACCCGGCCAAGGCCCCAGATCTCGGCTTGCGCGGTGCTGGAGAGCTGGTCGGAGCGGCCCACCGAAACGGCACCCCGGGTGCCGCACCACAGCCGGGTCTCGATGTCCGCCTCGGCCAGGGCCCGCACCAGCGTCAGCGTCAGCGCGAGGCCACGCGGGACCACCGGCTGTTCGGTGCAGGGCCGCTCGTCCACACTCACCAGGGACAGCACACCGCCGATCCCGGGCAGGTCGGCGGCGATGTCACGCAGCCGCCCGGCCAGCACGCCGGGGGCGAGGTCGTCCTCGTCCGCGACCACACGCACGACATCGGCACCGTGCCGCTGGAGAGCGGTGCACGCCGACTCCGCGAAGGTGTCATCGACACCGGAGGCGGGGACGACGACGAGCCAGGTCCCCGAGAGTGTGGTGGCGGAGGTCTCCGAGACCGGCTTCCACGAGATGCGGTACCGCCAGCCGTCGACCGTGGCCCGGTCACGCTGCTGACGGCGGTACGAGGACAGCGCGGGCAGCAGCTCGCCGAGCGAGCCACCGCCGTCGACCTCCAGGGCCGCCGCCAGCGCCTCCAGGTCCTCGCGCTCCACCGCGTCCCAGAACCGCGCGTCCACACTGTCCGCGGCGGTGGAGCCGGCGGACGCCCCGCTCGTACCCTCCAGCCAGTAGCGCTGTCGCTGGAACGGATACGTCGGCAGCTCCACCGTGTGGGCGCCCCGCCCGGCGAAGACCTGCTCCCAGTCCACCGTCACACCGTGGACATGGGCCTCGGTCAGCGCGGCCATCAGGGCCTGTGCGTCAGGGCGTCCCTTGCGCAGCACCGGCACCACGACCGGGGCCGACACCGACTCGTTCGTCAGGCACTCCCGGGCCATCGCCGAGAGCACACCGTCGGGCCCGATCTCCAGGTAGGCGGTGACCCCCTGTGCCCGGAGGGAGCCAACGCCGTCGGCGAAGCGCACTGCCTCGCGCACATGCCGCACCCAGTACTCGGGCGAGCACACCTCGTCCGTGTTCGCCGCCGCGCCCGTGACGTTGGAGATCAGCGCCATGGTGGGTGCCTGGAACGACAGTCCCCGCACCACGCGCCGGAAGTCGTCCAGCATCGCGTCCATGCGCGGGGAGTGGAAGGCGTGGCTGACCCGCAGCCGGCTCGTCTTGCGTCCCTGTTCCGACCAGGCGGCGGCGATCTCCTGCACCGGCGCCTCGTCGCCCGCGATGACGACGGAGTTCGGGCCGTTGACGGCGGCGATGCTCACCTCGGCCGCACGACCGGCCAGCGAACCGGCGATCTCCTCCTCGGACGCCTCGATGGCCACCATCGCGCCACCCTCGGGCAGCGCCTGCATCAGCCGCCCACGAGCGGCCACCAGCGCACACGCGTCCTCCAGCGAGAACACCCCGGCCACCTGCGCGGCCGCGATCTCACCGATGGAGTGACCGATCAGCACATCCGGGGTGACACCCCAGTGTTCCAGCAGCCGGAACAGCGCCACCTCGATGGCGAACAACGCGGGCTGGGTGAACGCCGTCCGGTCGAGCAGCTCGGCGTCCGCGCTCCCCTCCGCCGCGAACATCACATCCCGCAGCGGACGGTCGAGCAGCGGGTCCAGATGTGCGCACACCTCGTCCAGCGCACGGGCGAACACCGGGAAGGAGTCGTACAACTCCCGGCCCATGCCCAGGCGCTGCGCACCCTGACCCGAGAACAGGAACGCCGTCTTGGTCGCCCCTCCGGCCACGCCCTGGACCAGGCCGGGGGCGGCTTCGCCGGTCGCGATGGCCTCGACGCCACGCAGCAGTTCCGCACGGTTGGCGCCCGACACCACCGCACGGTGTTCGAACATCGACCGGGTGGCGACCAGGGAGTGGCCGACGTCCAGCGGACTCAGCTCGGGCCGCTCGAGCAGGAACGCGGTGAGCCGTGCGGCCTGGGCCCGCAGCGCGTCCTGGCCACGAGCCGACAGCAGCCAGGTGGCCACCCCACGGTCGCCGTCGGACACCGGGCCCGGCTCGGCCTCGTCGGCCGGCGGGGCCTGCTCGATGATGGTGTGGGCGTTGGTCCCGCTCACACCGAACGCGGAGACACCGGCCCGGCGCGGCCGATCCCCCTCCGGCCACTCGGTGGCCTCCGTCAGCAGCCGCACCTCACCCGCCGACCAGTCCACCTGGCTCGACGGCTCGTCCACATGCAGCGTCCGCGGCAGCACACCGTGCCGCATCGCCATCACCATCTTGATGACACCGGCGACACCGGCAGCGGCCTGCGTGTGGCCGATGTTGGACTTCAGCGCGCCCAGCCACAGCGGCTGTCCCTCCGGCCGGCTCTGGCCGTAGGTGGCCAGCAGCGCCTGCGCCTCGATGGGGTCGCCCAGGGACGTGCCAGTGCCGTGGGCCTCCACCACATCCACATCGGACGGGGTCAGCCGGGCACTGGTCAGCGCGTCCCGGATGACCCGCTGCTGCGAGGGTCCGTTCGGCGCGGTCAGACCGTTGGACGCACCGTCCTGGTTGACCGCCGAGCCGCGCACGATGGCCAGCACCGGGTGGCCGTTGCGCCGCGCGTCCGACAGCCGCTCCACCAGGAGCATGCCCACACCCTCGGACCAGCCCGTGCCATCCGCGGCGTCCGCGAACGGCTTGCACCGGCCATCGGGCGCCAGGCCGCGCTGACGGCTGAACTCCACGAAGGCGGTCGGGCTGGTCATCACCGTGACGCCACCGGCCAGCGCCAGATCACACTCACCCTGGCGCAGCGCCTGCGCCGCGAGATGGAGCGCCACCAGCGACGAGGAACACGCCGTGTCCACCGTCACCGCGGGCCCCTCGAGACCGAAGGTGTACGCGATACGGCCGGATACGACGGAAGTCGAGGTGCCCGTCAGCAAATGGCCTTCGACTTCCTCCGGGAGGTCGTCGACATCCGTGCCATAGCCCGAGGTCGAGGCTCCCACGAAGACACCGCCCCGACGGCCCTTCACCGACCCCGGAGCGATGCCCGCCCGCTCGAACGCCTCCCATGAGGTCTCCAGCAGCAGCCGCTGCTGCGGGTCCATGGCCAGCGCCTCACGCGGCGAGATCCCGAAGAAGCTCGCGTCGAACTCGGCCGCGTCGTGCAGGAAGCCACCCTCGCGCGAGTAGAACGTGCCCGAGCGCTCGGGGTCCGGGTCGTACATCCCGTCCACGTCCCACCCACGGTTGGACGGGAAGTCGGAGATGGCATCGACACCGCCGGCCACCAACTGCCACAGATCCTCCGGGCTCCCCACCCCACCCGGAAAACGGCAGCTCATCGCCACGATCGCGATGGGGTCCGGCTCTCCTGCCTCCAGCTCGCGCAGACGTTGACGCGCTTGGTGCAGATCAGCCGTCACCCGCTTGAGATAGTCCCGGAGCCTATCTTCGTTCACCATGGAAACCTTGCCTATTACGAGTCAAAGAAGACTGAAGAATGGAAGAAGGCCGGAGAGAGTGCCCCGGGGTTCACACTTAACTGAGCTCATTTTCGATGAAATCGAAGAGATCGTCATCCGATGCCGAGTCAAGCCGCTGCGTGACGCTTTCAGCGTCCGACGCTCCGGCTTCGCCACCGTTCAACTTGGCGAGAAGTACTTGGAGTCGGGTCGCGATGGCCGATCGCTCGGCATTGTCCGGCTCAGCCGTGGAGAGTGCTGCCTCAAATCGTTCCAAATCCGTGATCAGCGGAGTACCGGACGTCCCCTCGTCGGGTAGGACGCCCGCTCGTACGTGTTCCGCAAGTGCCCTTGAGTTCGGGTAGTCGAAGACCAGCGTGGTAGGTAGCCGCAGCCCCGTATCCGCGTTGAGCCGGTTTCGGAATTCTACCGCCGTGAGCGAGTCGAAGCCCAATTCCTTGAATGCCCGGTCGGATTCCACGGCCTCGGTGCCGGAGAATCCGAGAACCGCGGCCGCATGACCGCGCACCAGGTCGAGTACGGCGCGCTCCCGCTCGGCAGGAGCCAGGGCGGAGAGCCGTTCCCTCAGCCGCGATCCGGCCTCCGCGTGGGTCTCTTCGGCGGCACGGGCCTCTTCCAGGGCGGATACGACCTCGGGCAGATCGCCGAGGAGCGGGCTCGGCCGCCCCATGGTGAACGCGGGGGCGAATCGCTCCCAGTCCACATTCGCGACCGTCACCACACCGTCGTCACCGGCGACCGCCCCCTGCAACGCGGCGATCGCAAGCCCGGGCGCCATGCTCGTCAGGCCACGGCGGGCCAGTTGCTCGCCCCCGTCGCCGGCCGCCATACCGCTCTCGGCCCAGGGGCCCCAGGCCACGGCGGTACCGGCGAGACCTCGCGCACGGCGCTCCTCCACCAGGGCGTCCAGGTAGGCGTTGGCCGCACCGTAGGCCGCCTGGCCACCGCTGCCCCACACACCGGCGATCGACGAGAAGACCACGAACGCGTCCAGCTCACGGTCGCCCAGCAGCTCATCCAGGCACGCGGCTCCCGCGGCCTTTCCGGACACCACCGCCGCCGCGTCAGCCAGGCTCATCCCTTGCAGCTCGGCCGCCTGCTCGACGCCCGCCGCGTGGAACACCGCACTGAGCGGGAACTCCTCCGGAACCGCGTCCAGCACCGCGGCCAACGCCCCACGATCAGTCACATCGCAGGCCGCCACGGTCACCCTGGCGCCCGATGCCACGAGTTCGTCCCGCAGTTCGCCGGCGCCCGGGGCGTCAAGGCCACGACGGCTCGTCAACACCACATGCTCGGCGCCCTGACTCACCACCCAGCGCGCCACCCGAGCGCCCAGCGCGCCCGTGCCGCCGGTCACCAGCACGGTGCCGCGGGCCTGCCACGGCCGCTCCGCGCCCTCGCCCGCGTCGGCCCTCACCAGACGCCTGGCGAACACACCCGAGCCACGGACCGCGAGCTGGTCCTCGCCGTCCCCGGCGGACAGCACACCGGCCAACCGGGCCGCGCCGCGCTCGTCCAGCTCCTCGGGCAGATCCACCAGACCGCCCCACACCTCGGAGTGCTCCAGCGCCACGACCCGCCCCAGGCCCCAGACCTGCGACTGCACCGCACCAGTGAGGCCATCCCAGCGGCCCACCGACACCGCGCCACGCGTACCGCACCACAACCGGGCCGGAATGTCGGCCGCGACCATGGCCTGCGCCAGCACCAGGCTCAGCGCATGGCCGTTCGACAGCGCCGGATACCCCGAGCTCGGCTCCTCGTCCAGGGCGAGCAGCGACAGGACTCCACCCAGCTCGGGCGCCTCGGCGGCCGTCTCACGCAGCCGCTTCGCCAGCACGTCCGCGTCCAGGTCGCGCTCGTCCAGCACGAGCGACACCACGCCCGCACCATGCCGCTCCAGCCCGGCGACAACCCCCGAAACCAGCTCGTCCCCGGCACGCGACGCCGGAACCACCACCAGCCACGACCCCGACAGCGAGCCCTCGGCCACCTCGGAGACCGGCTTCCACGACACCCGGTAACGCCAGCCATCGATCGTCGACTGATCACGAGTGCTGCGGTGATACGCGGACAGGGCGGGCAGCACCGCGCTCAGCGGCGTTTCGCCATCGACGTCGAGCGCCTGGGCCAGCGCTTCGAGATCCTCGCGCTCGACCGCCTGCCAGAAGCGCGCGTCCACCGAATCCACGGCACCCGATGTGTCCCGGCCCCCCACGGGGATGGACACCTCGGGCCAGAACCGCTCGCGCTGGAAGGCATACGTCGGCAGTTCGACCCGCCGCGCACCACTGCCCGCGAAGACCGATTCCCATGCCAACGAGACGCCGTGAACGTGGAGTTCGGCCAGCGCCGTCGTCAATGCCTGTGCCTCGGAGCGGTCCTTGCGCATTACAGGGACAAACACTGTGGCAGAGGTGTCCCCCGCCCCTTCCGCCAGGCAATCCCGGGCCATCGCGGTGAGCACACCATCGGGTCCCACTTCAAGATACCTGGTCACACCCAACGCCTTAAGCGAACGTGCCCCATCCGCGAACCGCACCGCCTCACGCACATGCCGCACCCAGTAGTCGGGTGAGCACACCTCTGTCTCGGAAACCGGCCCACCAGTGACATTGGACACCAGCGTCATGGTCGGCGGCTCGAAACGGAGCTCGCGGACCACGTGGCCGAACGCGTCCAACATAGTGTCCATAAGGCAAGAGTGAAACGCATGAGAGACCCGCAAACCCTTAGTCTTTCGACCCCTGGCCTCCCAGACACCCGCGACTTCCTGGACCGCGTGTGCATGACCCGAGACCACCACGGCCGATGGACCGTTGACGGCGGCGATGCTCATCTCGTGCTCGCGGCCGGAGAGTGAGGCGCCGACCTCATCCTCGGTCGCTTCGATGGCGACCATCGCGCCGCCCTCGGGGAGCGCCTGCATCAGCCGGCCACGTGCAGCGATCAGCGTGCACGCGTCCTCCAGCGAGAACACCCCGGCCACATGCGCGGCCGCGATCTCACCGATGGAGTGACCGATCACCACGTCCGGGGTGACACCCCAGTGTTCCAGCAGCCGGAACAGCGCCACCTCGATGGCGAACAACGCGGGCTGGGTGAACGCCGTCCGGTCCAGCAGCCCGGCGTCCGCGCTCCCCTCCGCCGCGAACATCACATCCCGCAGCGGACGGTCGAGCACCACATCCAGGTGCGCGCACACCTCGTCCAGCGCCCGCGCGAACACCGGGAAGGAGTCGTACAACTCCCGTCCCATGCCCAGGCGCTGCGCGCCCTGACCCGAGAACAGGAACGCCGTCTTGCCACCCGTGACGGCCTGGCCCTGGACGACCCCCGAGCCGATGCCGCCCTGAGCCATCTCCTCGAGACCGCGCAGCAGTGCCTCACGGTCCCCACCGACCAGCACGGCCCGGTGCTCGAACACCGACCTGGCCGCCAGCGAGTACCCGATATCCAGCACGTCAAGGTCGGCCCGGGCCGCCACATCCGTGTGCAGCCGCTCGGCCTGTGCCCGCAGCGCCTCCCGGCTCTTACCGGAAACCAGCCACGGCACCACGGCCATCGACCCGGCCGTTCCGGAGGCCACGGTGTCCGTAACCGCGGGCTCCTCCTCAGCGGGGGCCTGCTCGATGATGGTGTGCGCGTTGGTCCCGCTCAGTCCGAACGAGGAGATACCCGCCCGGCGCGGGCGCCCCGTCTCCGGCCACGCGGTGGCCTCGGCCAGCAGCCGCACCTCACCCGCCGACCAGTCCACCTGGCTCGACGGCTCGTCCACATGCAGGGTTTGCGGCAACACACCGTGCCGCATGGCCATCACCATCTTGATGACACCGGCCACGCCCGCGGCCGCCTGCGTGTGGCCGAGGTTGGACTTGATGGCGCCCAGCCACAGCGGATTGCCCTCCGGGCGTCCCCGACCGTAGGTGGCCAGCAGCGCCTGCGCCTCGATCGGGTCACCCAGCGTGGTGCCCGTACCGTGCGCCTCCACCGCGTCCACCTCGGCGGCCGACAACCCAGCGCTGGCCAGCGCCTGACGGATCACCCGCTGCTGGGACGGACCGTTCGGCGCCGTCAGGCCGTTGCTCGCGCCGTCCTGGTTGACCGCCGAGCCGCGCACGATCGCCAGCACCGGGTGACCATTACGGCGGGCGTCCGACAGCCGCTCCACGAGCAGCATGCCCACACCCTCGGACCAGCCCGTGCCATCCGCACCCTCGGCGAACGGCTTGCAACGCCCATCGGGCGCCAGCCCACGCTGACGGCTGAACTCCACAAAGGCACCCGGCGTCGACATCACCGACACACCACCGGCCAACGCCAGATCACACTCACCCTGACGCAACGCCTGAGCCGCCAGATGCAACGCCACCAACGACGACGAACACGCCGTATCCACCGTCATCGCCGGCCCCTCAAGACCGAACGTGTACGAGATACGACCCGACACCACACTGGCCGCGATGCCCGTGCCCAGGTGGCCTTCGAGGTCACCCTGCTCGTCCATCCACAGCCCGGCGTAGTCCTGGCCGTTGGTGCCGACGAAGACACCCGCCCGTGTGCCCCTCAGCGACTCGGGGTCGATACCGGCCCGTTCGAACGCCTCCCACGACGTCTCCAGCAGCAGCCGCTGCTGCGGGTCCATGGCCAGCGCCTCACGCGGCGAGATCCCGAAGAACCTGGCGTCGAACTCCGGGGCGCCGTAGAGGAAGCCGCCTTCCCGCGCGTAGGACGTGCCGAGCCGCTCGGGGTCGGGGTCGTACAGCCCCTCGGTGTCCCAGCCGCGGTCGGTGGGGAACTCGGAGATGGCGTCGCCGCCCTCGGCGACCAGCCGCCACAGGTCCTCCGGTGTGTACACGTCCCCGGGGAAGTGGCAGCTCATCGCCACGATCGCGATGGGGTCGTGGTCCACGGCCACCGCGCTCGGCTCGGTGACGTCGAGGGCCGGCTGGGCCGTGCCGAACGCCTCGGCGTCCAGGTAGTCGGCCAGTTCGGCGGCGGTCGGGTAGTCGAAGACCAGGGTCGCCGGGAGACGAAGGCCGGTCTCCAGATCCAGCCGGTTGCGCAGCTCGACCGCCGTGAGGGAGTCGAACCCGAGGTCGCGGAAGGCCCGGTCCGGCTCGATCGATTCCGCCGAGGCGTGGCCGAGCACCGAGGCCGCGTGGCCGCGGACCAGTTCCAGCACGGCCGCGTTCCGCTCGGCCACCGACAGTCCGGCGAGCTTCTCGGCGAATGTGGCAGCCTCCCCGCCGACACCGTCGTCGCCCGTGGTCAGATGCCTGTGCGCCTCGGGGATGTCGCTGAAGAGAGTGCCGCCGCGGGCCCCGGCCAGCGACGGGGCCAGACGCTCCCAGTCGACGTCCGCGACGATGAGCGACGCCTCCTCCTGGCCCACGGCCCAGCTCAGCGCGTCCACCGCCAGCGCCGGGGCCATCGCGGCCACCGCGCCACCGCGTATCCGCTCCCCGGCACGACCGCTCGCGGCCATACCGGCATCGGCCCACGGTCCCCAGGCCACCGCCGTACCGGCCTGCCCGGCACCACGACGCACCACGGCCAACGCGTCCAGATACGCGTTCGCCGCCGCGTAGGCACCCTGCCCCGGACCGCCCACCGCACCGGCGAACGACGAGAACAGCACGAAGGCGTCCAGCTCCAGGTCCGCCGTCAGCTCATGCAGCAGCCGCGCACCCTCGACCTTCGCCCCCAGCACCCCGGCAAGCTGGTCAACCGTCAGGCCATCCAGAACACCGTCGTCCAGCACCCCGGCCGCGTGCACCACAGCGCGCAACGGGAAACGGTCGGGAATCCCCGCGACCACCTCGACCAGCGCATCCCGGTCGGCGGCGTCACAGGCCACCACCGTCACCTCGGCGCCAAGCCCTTCCAGCTCCGCCCGCAACTCGGCGGCACCCGCCGCCGCGAGACCACGACGGCTGGTCAGCACCACATGCTCGGCACCCTCGCGCACGGCCCAGCGCGCCACATGCGCGCCCAGGGCACCCGTACCACCGGTGATGAGCACCGAGCCCCGGGGCCGCCATGCCTGGCCGCCCATGGACGCCGCGTGCACCAGCCGTCGGCCGAACACCCCGGAGCCGCGGACCGCCGCCTCGTCCTCGCCGCTCTCGGTGGACAGCACACCGGCCAGCCGCGCAACCGCGCGCTCGTCCAGTGTCTCGGGCAGATCGACGAGGCCACCCCAGATCTGCGGGTGCTCCAGCGCCGCTACCCGGCCAAGACCCCACACCTGCGCCTGGGCGGCACTCGCCAGTCGGTCGGAACGCCCCACCGACACCGCGCCCCGCGAGGCACACCACAGCCGAAGGCCCGCCTCCAGGCCCGCCGCGGCCTGCACCAGCCGCAGCGTCAGCGCGAGTCCGGTCGGGACCACCGGCTCCCCGGCACACGGCTCCTCGTCCAGCGCGAGCAACGACAGCACATTCGCCTCGGACTCATCACCGAGCGCGCCCAGCAGCGCCTCGGCGAGACCGTCGCGGTCCGCTCCGGCGTCCACCACCACCGGCACCACACGAGCGCCGTACTTCTCCAACCCTTGGGTGATCGTGCCGGTGATCTCGCTGTCCGCGAGTCCGGCGGACACCGCGAGCAGCCACGTACCCGAGAGCGATCCGGCCGTCGCGTCCGGTACCGGCTTCCAGGAGACGCGGTAGCGCCAGCCGTCGACCGTGGCCCGGTCACGCTGCTGACGGCGGTACGACGACAGCGCGGGCAGCAGCTCGCTCAGCGAGCCCTCGCCGTCGACGTCCAGCGCCTCGGCCAGAGCCTCCAGGTCCTCGCGCTCAACCGCTTCCCAGAACCGGGCGTCCACGCTGTCGGTGGCAGAGCCGCCCGACGCACCGCCCTTGTCCTCCAGCCAGTAGAGCTGCCGCTGGAAGGCATAGGTGGGGAGTTCGGCCTTCCGCGCACCGCGCCCCGCGAAGAGCTGTTCCCAGTCGACGGTGACGCCGTGGACGTGGAGTTCGGCCAGCGCCGTCGTCAGCGCCTGGGCCTCCGGGCGGTCCTTGCGCAGCACCGGCACGACGACCGAGGCCGACGCGCCCTCCGCCGTCAGGCACTCCCGCGCCATCGCCGAGAGCACACCATCGGGGCCCACCTCCAGGAAGGTGGCCACGCCCTGCGTCTCGAGTGCCCGTACCCCGTCCGCGAACCGCACGGCCTCCCGTACGTGCCGCACCCAGTACTCCGGCGAGCACACCTCGTCCGCGCCCGCCGGCTTGCCCGTCACATTGGACACCAGCGCAATGGCGGGCGGGGCGAACGACAGCCCCTCGACCACCTTGCGGAAGTCGTCCAGCATCGCGTCCATACGGGGCGAATGGAAGGCGTGACTGACCCGCAGCCGGCGGGTCTTACGGCCCTGCGCGGCCCACTGTCCGGCGATCTCCAGTGCCGCTTCCTCGTCACCGGCGATGACCACGGCGGTCGGGCCGTTGACGGCGGCGATGCTCACCTCGGCCGCACGACCGGCCAGCGACGGAGCGACCTCCTCCTCGGAAGCCTCGATGGCCACCATCGCCCCGCCCTCGGGCAGCGCCTGCATCAGCCGCCCACGGGCGGCCACCAGCGCACACGCGTCCTCCAGCGAGAACACCCCGGCCACCTGCGCCGCCGCGATCTCACCGATGGAGTGACCGATCACCACACCCGGCGCCACACCCCACGCCGACAGCAGCCGGAACAACGCCACCTCGACCGCGAACAACGCGGGCTGGGTGAACGCCGTCCGGTCCAGCAGCCCGGCGTCCGCACTGCCCTCCGCCGCGAACATCACGTCCTTCAGCGGACGGTCCAGCAGCATGTCCAGGTGCGCGCACACCTCGTCCAGGGCACGGGCGAACACCGGGAAGGCTTCGTACAGCTCCCGTCCCATGCCCAGGCGCTGCGCACCCTGACCCGAGAACAAGAACGCCGTCGAGCCCGAAGTACGCGCCACGGACCGGGCCAGTCCCGGGGCGGTCTCGCCGGCCGCGACGGCCTCGAGCCCCCGGAGCAGTTCCGTACGGTCCGCGCCCGTGACCACCGCACGGTGTCCGAAGACCGAGCGGGTCGCTACCAGCGAGTAACCCACATCCAGCGCGCCCAGGTCGGTGCGCTCCATCAGATGCGACCTCAGCCGTTCGGCCTGGGCGCGCAGGGCTTCGGGGCTCCGGCCGGAGAGCGCCCAGGGAAGAACGCCGTGATCCTCGGCGGGAGCCTCGTCCCGCTCCGGCTCGTCGTACACCGGGGCCTGCTCGATGATGGTGTGCGCGTTGGTGCCGCTCACCCCGAACGCGGAGATCCCGGCCCGGCGCGGCTGACCCGTCTCCGGCCAGGCGGTGGTCTCGGTCAGCAGCCGCACCTCACCCGCGGACCAGTCCACCTGCCGCGACGGCTCGTCCACATGCAGCAGCTTCGGCAGCACACCGTGCCGCATCGCCATCACCATCTTGATGATCCCGGCGACACCTGCGGCGGCCTGCGTATGACCGATGTTGGACTTCAGCGCGCCCAGCCACAGCGGGCGGCCCTCCGGCCGTTCCTGGCCGTAGGTGGCCAGCAGCGCCTGCGCCTCGATCGGGTCACCGAGCATGGTGCCGGTGCCGTGGGCCTCCACCGTGTCCACCTCGGCGGCCGACAGCCGGGCGTTCGCCAGCGCCTGCCGGATGACCCGCTGCTGCGAGGGGCCGTTCGGCGCCGTCAGACCGTTGGACGCACCATCCTGGTTGACCGCCGAGCCGCGCACGATCGCCAGCACCTGGTGGCCGTTGCGCTCGGCATCGGACAGCCGCTCCACCAGCAGCATGCCCACACCCTCGGACCAGCCCGTGCCATCCGCGGCGTCCGCGAACGGCTTGCACCGGCCATCGGGCGCCAGGCCGCGCTGACGGCTGAACTCCACAAAGGCCGCCGGTGTGGCCAGCACGGTCACACCACCGGCGAGCGCCATGTCGCATTCGCCCTGACGCAGCGCGTGCGCGGCCTGGTGCAGGGCGACCAGCGACGACGAGCACGCCGAGTCCATCGTCAGCGCGGGTCCCTCCAGACCCAAGGTGTAGGAGATACGACCGGATACGACCGATGTCGCATTACCGGTCAGCAACTGTCCTTCCAGCTCCTCGGCCAGCTCGCTGGTGCCGGAGCCGTAGCCCGAGGTGGCGGCCCCCACGAACACGCCGATCTGGTTCCCGCGCACGGACGTGGGAGCGATACCGGCGCGCTCGAACACCTCCCACGAGGTCTCCAGCAGCAGCCGCTGCTGCGGATCGATGGCGAGCGCCTCACGCGGCGAGATCCCGAAGAACGCCGCGTCGAACTCGCCCGCCTCGTGCAGGAAACCGCCCTCGCGCGAGTAGAACGTGCCCGAGCGCTCGGGGTCCGGGTCGTACATCCCGTCCACGTCCCACCCACGGTTGGACGGGAAGTCGGAGATGGCATCGACACCGCCGGCCACCAACTGCCACAAGTCCTCCGGGCTGCGGACCCCGCCCGGGAAGCGGCAGCTCATCCCGACGATCGCGATCGGATCGTCGTCGACCGGAGCCGCCGTCGCCACCGGCGCGGCCACCGCACCCCGCGTGCCGTGAACCTCGGCACGCAGGTGGTCCACCAGAATCGACGCGTTCGGGTAGTCGAAGACCAGCGTCGCCGGCAACGCCAGCCCGGTCTCCGCGTTCAGCCGGTTACGGAACTCCATCGCCGTCAGCGAGTCGAAGCCCAGCTCCTTGAACGCGCGCTCGGCCTCGACCACCTCGCCACCGGTGAACCCGAGGACCGCCGCCACATGGCCACGCACCAGGTCGAGCAGGGTCCGGTCGACCTCGGCCTCGGTCAGCCCCGCCAACCGCTCCCGCAGGCCCGCCGAAGCATCCACCCGGCCGGCCGCACTCGCGACCTCGAGTACCTTCGCGACCTCAGGGAGGTCGCCGAGGAGCGGGCTCGGCCGCCCCAGGGTGAACGAGGGGGCGAACCGCTCCCAGTCCATATCCGCGACCGTCACCACACCGTCGTCACCCGCGATCGCGCCCTGCAAGGCGGCGATGGCCAGCTCCGGAGCCATGACGAGCAGGCCACGACGGGCGAGTTCGCTCTCCATTCCCCCCGCGGTCGCCATCCCGCCCTCGGCCCAGGGTCCCCAGGCCACGGCGGTACCGGCGAGGCCCCGTGCACGGCGCTCCTCCACCAGGGCGTCCAGGTAGGCGTTGGCGGCGCTGTAGGCGGCCTGGGCACCACTGCCCCATACACCGGCGATCGACGAGAAGACCACGAACGCGTCCAGCTCACGGTCGCCCAGCAGCTCATCCAGGTGCGCGGCCCCCGCGGCCTTCCCGGACAGCACCGCCGACGCGTCCGCCAGGCTCATCCCCATGAGGTCGGCGGCCTGCTCAACACCCGCCGCGTGGAACACCGCACTGAGCGGAAACTCCTCCGGAACGTCTGCGAGGACAGCGGCCAACGCGGCACGGTCCGTCACATCACACGCCACCACGGTCACCCGCGCGCCCAGCGCCTCCAGCTCATCGCGCAGTTCGGCAGCGCCCGGCGCCTCGAGGCCGCGACGGCTGGTCAGCACCAGATGCCCGGCACCGCTGCGCGCCAGCCAACCGGCCACCTGGCCGCCCAGCGCTCCGGTGCCGCCGGTCACCAGCACCGTGCCACGCGCCCGCCACGGCTGCTCCGCTCCCACCCCGGCGTCAGCCCTCACCAGACGCCTGGCGAACACTCCCGAGCCACGGACCGCGAGCTGGTCCTCGCCGTCCCCGGCGGACAGCACCCCGGCCAGCCGCGCCACCGCGCGATCGTCCAGCGAATCGGGCAGATCCACCAGACCGCCCCACACCGCGGAGTGCTCCAGCGCCACGACCCGTCCCAGACCCCAGACCTGCGACTGCACCGCGCCGGTCAGCCGGTCCCAGCGCCCCACCGACACCGCGCCACGCGTACCGGACCACAACCGGGCCGGAACCTCCGCCTCGACCATGGCCTGCGCCAGCACCAGGCTCAGCGCATAGCCACCCGACAGCGCCGGATATCCCGAGGTCGGCTCCTCGTCCAGGGCGAGCAGCGACAGCACACCACTCAGCTCCGGCGTCTGCCCGACCACCTCGCGCAGCCGCTCCGCCAGCACGTCCGCGTCCAGGTCGCGCTCGTCCAGTACGAGCGACACCACGCCCGCACCATGCCGCTCCAGCCCGGCGACAACCCCCGAAACCAGCTCGTCCCCGGCACGCGACGCCGGAACCACCACCAGCCACGTCCCCGACAGCGACCCCTCGGCCACGTCCGGAAGCGGCTTCCACGACACCCGGTAGCGCCAGCCATCGATCGTCGACTGATCGCGGCTGCTGCGCCAGTACGCCGCCAGCGCGGGCAGCACCGCGCCCAGCGACGACTCGTCCTCGAAGTCCAGGGTCCTCGCGAGTGCTTCGAGGTCCTCCCGCTCCACGGCCTGCCAGAACCGTGCGTCCACCTCGTGGCGGATGCCGACATCGGCACCGGCCGCGTCGGTGGGCTTCTCGATCCAGTAGCGCAGCCGCTGGAAGGCGTAGGTCGGCAGGTCGACCCGGCGGGCCCCGAGACCGTCGTAGGCCGAGGGCCAGTCCACGGCGGAGCCGTGAACATGCAGCCGGGCCAGCGCCGTGGTCAGGGCCACGGCCTCCGAACGGTCCTTGCGCAGCACCGGCACGACGACCGAGGCCGATGCCTCCTGTGCCGTCAGGCAGTCCTGCGCCATCGCCGAGAGCACACCGTCGGGACCGACCTCCAGGTAGGTGGTCACGCCCTGTCCCTCGAGTGCCCGCACTCCGTCCAGGAAGCGCACGGCCTCCCGCACATGCCGCACCCAGTACTCCGGCGAACACACCTCGGCGTCCGAGGCCACCGCGCCGGTCAGATTGGAGATCAGATCGATGGAGGGCGCGGCGAACGAGAGCCCCTCGACGACCTTGCGGAAGTCGTCCAGCATGGCGTCCATGCGGGGCGAGTGGAAGGCGTGGCTGACCCGCAGCCGGCGGGTCTTGCGGCCCTGCTCCGCCCACTGCGCCGCGATCTCCAGCGCCGCTTCCTCATCACCGGCGATGACCACGGCGGTCGGGCCGTTGACGGCGGCGATGCTCACCTCGTGCTCGCGCCCGGCCAGCGACGGAGCGACCTCCTCCTCCGACGCCTGGATGGCGACCATCGCGCCGCCCTCGGGCAGCGCCTGCATCAGCCGGCCGCGGGCCGCGATCAGCGTGCAGGCGTCCTCCAGGGAGAGCACCCCGGCCACATGGGCCGCGGCGATCTCGCCCACCGAGTGGCCGATCAGCACATCCGGGGTGACGCCGAACTGCTCCAGCAGCCGGAACAGCGCCACCTCGATGGCGAACAGCGCGGGCTGGGTGAACGCCGTCCGGTCCAGCAGCCCGGCGTCCGCACTGCCCTCCGCCGCGAACATCACGTCCTTCAGCGGACGGTCCAGCACCACATCCAGATGCGCGCACACCTCGTCCAGCGCCCGCGCGAACACCGGGAAGGTGTCATACAGCTCCCGGCCCATGCCCAGGCGCTGCGCACCCTGGCCCGAGAACAAGAACGCGAGCGTGTCCTCGTTCCGTGTCGTGCCCTGAATGACCTGCGCCGCGTTCTCGCCGGTGGCCAGGGCCTCCAGGCCACGGAGGAACTCGTCCCGGTCCCCGGCGACCAGGGCGGCGCGGTGCTCGAACGCCGAACGGGTGGTGGCCAGGGAGAAGCCGACATCCGTCAGCGCCGGCGCCGCGTCGGCGCTCAGCCGGGCGTGGAGCCGACCGGCCTGGGCGGCAAGCGCCTCCGCGCTCTTGCCGGACAGCAGCCATGGCAGGACGACGGACCGCTCGGCCTCGTCCCCCTCGGGGGCCATCGTCCCGGTCTGTCCGTCCCGGTCGGCTTCCGGAGCCTGCTCGATGATGGTGTGCGCGTTGGTCCCGCTCACTCCGAACGAGGAGATGCCCGCCCGGCGCGGTCGGTCCGTCTCCGGCCACGCGGTGGTCTCGGTCAGCAGCCGCACCTCACCCGCGGACCAGTCCACCTGCCGCGACGGCTCGCCCACATGCAGCGTCTTGGGCAAGACGCCATGCCGCATCGCCATCACCATCTTGATCACACCCGCCACACCCGCGGCGGCCTGCGTGTGACCGATGTTCGACTTGATGGCCCCCAGCCACAGCGGCCGGCCCTCCGGCCGGTCCTGGCCGTAGGTGGCCAGCAGCGCCTGCGCCTCGATCGGGTCGCCCAGCGTGGTGCCCGTACCGTGCGCCTCCACCGCGTCCACCTCGGACGCCGAAAGGCCCGCACTGGCCAGCGCCTGACGGATCACCCGCTGCTGCGCGGGGCCGTTCGGCGCCGTCAGACCGTTCGAGGCGCCGTCCTGGTTGATGGCGCTGCCACGCACCACCGCCAGCACCGGATGGCCGTTCTTCCGCGCGTCCGACAACCGCTCCACCAGGAGCATGCCGACGCCCTCGCCCCACCCTGTGCCATCCGCCGCGTCGGAGAACGGCTTGCACCGACCGTCGGGAGCGAGCCCCCGCAGCCGGCTGAACTCCACGAACAGGGTCGGCGTCGTCATCACCGACACACCGCCGGCCAACGCCAGGTCACATTCGCCCTGACGCAGCGCCTGCATGGCCATGTGCAGCGACACCAGCGACGCCGAACAGGCCGTGTCCACGGTCACCGCGGGGCCCTCTAGACCGAAGGTGTAGGAGATACGCCCCGACACCACGCTGACCGCACTGCCCGTCAGATGGCCCTCGAGCGCACCCGCCTCATCGAGATGGCTCGAATAGTCCTGACCGTTCGTGCCGACGAAAACCCCGACCGGCTTTCCGCGCAGCGACGATGGATCAATGCCGGTTCGCTCGAACGCCTCCCATGACGCTTCCAGCACCAGCCGCTGCTGCGGGTCGGTCGCCACGGCCTCACGGGGAGACATTCCGAAGAACTGCGGGTCGAACTCGTCGGCGTCGTGCAGGAAACCGCCCTCGCGGGCGTGACTCGTCCCCGGATTGTCCGGGTCCGGGTGGTACAGCCCCTCGGCATCCCAGCCGCGATTCGTCGGAAACCCGGAGATGACGTCGACGCCGTCGGCGACGAGCTGCCACAGTTGCTCGGGAGTCTGGGCGCCCCCAGGAAAACGACAGCTCATCCCGACAATGGCAATGGGCTCTCGCGATGCCGCGGCCAGGCGCTGATTCTGTAGCTTGAGGCGGTCGTTTTCCCGCAAAGAAGCGCGCAGCGCTTCGACAACTCGCTCGGAGGACGTAGCCATCAGTAGCTCCAAATTTCCAAAACCATCAGAGGTCTGCGCCGCCCAGTGCCCTCTGGACGAGGTCGTCGACATCCATCGCGTCGACCGCGCTGTTCAATTCTTCTTGGGGCTCCAGCTCGGAACCGCTCTCCGAGATCTGGGCAAGTTCCAGCAGGGCGTCCATCAGTCCGGCTTCACGGAACCGCGCGAGCGGAATGGCGGCCAACGCCTCGCGAATCCGGTCCTCCTCCGGGTCCTTCAGCGCAGCCTCATCCGCCTCCGGAAACATATTCGTCTCCAGATGCTCGGCCACTACGGTGAGGTTCGGGTAGTCGAATGCCAATGTGGTCGGCAGTTCCAGGCCGGTGATCGCGCTCAATCGGTTCCGTAGCTGAACGGCCGTCAGCGAGTCGAAACCAAGCTCCCTGAACGACTGATCGTTCTCGATGGCGTCGGGAGTGGCATGCCCCAGGACCGCGGCGACGTGCTGCCGGACCAGCTTGCGGAGGGAACGCTGACGCTTCGCCGGGGAGAGCCCCTCCAGCTCCGCACGCAGCTCCGCCGCGGCCTGCTCGCCCGGTGCCGGGTCCGCCGGCTCGGACGACGCGTTCGGCTGCCGCCTCTGCACCAGCTCGGTCAGCAGCGGCGTCGGCCGGGCTCCGCTCTGCTCGCCCCCGAAGCGCTCCCAGGCGGCATCGATCACCAGGGCGTAGGTCTCGTCCAGGTCGAGGACGCGCTGGAGCGCGGAGATCGCCAGTTCCGGGTTCATCAGGGCGACGCCGCTGCTGTTCATGTACTCATCGAGGTCGCCGTCGATCACCAGGCCACTTCCGGCCCAGGCGCCCCAGGCGATGGAGGTCGCCGGAAGGCCGTCCGCACGCCGCTGCGCGGCCAACGCGTCGAGATAGGCGTTGCCCGCCGCGTAACTCCCCTGCCCCGGGCCGCCTATCGTGCCCGCCGCCGAGGAGAACAGGACGAACGCCGACAGATCCATGCCCGCGGTCAGCTCATGCAGATTCCGTACCGCGTCCACCTTGGGACGCAACACCCCGGCCGCCCGCTCCACCGTCAGCGCGTCGATCACACCGTCGTCCAGCACACCCGCCGTATGCACCACCGCGCTCAACGGCGACTGTGCGGGAATCCCCTCCAGCAGCGCCGCCAGCGCCGCACGGTCCGCCGCGTCACACGCCGCCACCGTCACCCGGGCACCCAGGGCCTCCAGCTCCGCCTTCAGCTCGACGGCACCCTCGGCCGCCATGCCCCGACGGCTGGTCAGCACCAGATGTTCGGCACCCGTACGCGCCAACCACCGCGCCACATGGCCACCCAGCGCACCCGTGCCACCGGTCACCAGCACCGAACCGGCCGGCCGCCAGCCGTCCCCGGTCGTGCTCTCCGGCGCCGAGGCCCGCACCAGCCGCTTGGCGAAGACTCCCGAACCACGTATCGCCACCTGGTTCTCGGCCTCCGCACCGGCCAGTACACCGGCCAGCCGGTCCATCGCACGGCTGTCGATGGTCTCGGGCAGGTCGACCAGACCGCCCCACCGCTGGGGGTACTCCACCTCCACGATCCGTCCCAGCCCCCAGACCATCGCCTGGGTCGGGCTCACCAGCCGGTCGGAGCGCCCCACCGACACCGCGCCCCGGGTCCCGCACCACAGCGGGGCCACCACACCGGCATCACCCAGCCCCTGGACCAGTTCCACCGTCGCCGCCAGCCCGGCCGGGACCACCTCGAACGACCCGTGCGCCGACTCGTCCAGCCCCAGCAGCGAGAACACACCCGCCACTCCCGCCGGGTCCGTTCCCGACTCGTCGAGCGCCTCACGCAGCCGCTCCGTCATCACCTCACGGCCGTCGGCCGCGTCGACGACCACACGAACCACCTGCGTACCGCGCCCGGCCACACCATCCAGCACGGAGCCGAGCAACGCGTCGTCACCACAGACCTTGGGGACGACGACCAGCCAGGTGCCGGTGAGCGTGGCCTTGGCGGCTGACCCCACAGACCTCCAGGCGGCGCTGTAGCGCCAGCCGTCCACCGTGCTCCGCTCACGCTGCTGACGACGCCACGACGACAGCGCCGGAAGCAACGCGGTCAGGGACGACTGCTGCTCCTCGTCCGCCACCTCCAGCGTCCGGACCAGCGTCTCCAGGTCCTCGCGCTCGACGGCCTCCCAGAAGCGCGCGTCCACACTGTCCGCGCCCAGCCCCGCACCGTCGGCGGGCGCCTCGTCAACCGGCGCTTCCAGCCAGTACCGCTGGCGCTGGAAGGCGTAGGTCGGCAGGTCGATCCGGCGGGCGCCACGGCCCTCGAACGCCTTCCGCCAGTCGACACCGGCCCCGCTCACATGGAGTTCGGCGGCGGAGGTCAGGAACTGCTCCAGACCGCCCTCGTCCCGCCGCAGCGTGCCGACGACCACCGCCTGTGCCTCGGCGGACTCCACGGTCTGCTGCAACGGCAGCATCAGTACGGGATGCGGGCTCGCCTCGATGAACACACCATGCCCGCTGTCGAGCAGGGCGCGGGTGGTGGCCTCCAGTTCGACGGTCTGCCGCAGGTTGCGGTACCAGTACTCCGCGTCCAGCCCGGCGGTGTCCACCAGCTCACCGGACACGGTCGAGTAGAACGGGACGTCCGACGAACGCGGCGCGATGTCCGCCAGAACCTTCAGCAACTCCTCGTGGATCGCCTCCACATGGGCGGAGTGCGAGGCGTAGTCCACCGGAACCCGGCGAACACGGATCTCCTCGCCCTCCAACTGAGCGACCATCTCATCCAGCGCACCCGGGTCACCGGACACCACAACCGACCCGGGGCCGTTGACCGCGGCGACCGAGATCGCGCCATCCCAGGCGGCGATACGGTCCCTGGCCTGGTCGACCGGAAGCCCGACCGACACCATGCCACCACGGCCCGCAAGACCCCTCGCAATGGCCTGCGACCGCAAGGTCACCACCTTCGCGGCGTCCTCCAGCGACAGCGCACCCGCGACGCAGGCCGCCGCGATCTCACCCTGGCTGTGGCCCATCACGGCGTCCGGCTCGACACCCACCGAACGCCACAGCTTCGCCAGCGACACCATCACCGCGAAGAGCACCGGCTGGACGACATCCACCCGGTCGAAACCGGGAGCACCGTCAACCCCGCGCAGCACATCCGTCAGCGACCAGTCCACATGAGCCGACAGCGCCGACTCGCACTCACCGATCGCCTCCGCGAACACCGGCGAACTTTCCAGCAAGTCCACCGCCATACCGGCCCACTGCGCCCCCTGCCCCGGGAACACGAACACCGAACGCCCCCGGGCATCCGCCACACCACGCGTGACGCCCGGGACGGCCTCGTCCCCGGCCAACGCGCCCAGCCGGGCCAGCAGCTCCTCGCGGTCGGCCCCCGTCACCACACCACGATGCGGGAACGAGGACCTGGTGGTCGCCAGCGACAGCGCCACATCGGCGGCGTCCAGTTCCGGACGGGCCGCCACGAACTCCCGCAACCGCCCGGCCTGTGCCTGGAGGCCGGCCGCGCCGCGGCCCGACACCACCCACGCCAGCGGGCCCTCGGCCACCTCGGTCTCGGCGACCTCGGCCGCCTCCTCCTCCGGAGCCTGCTCCAGAATGGTGTGCGCGTTCGTCCCGCTCACGCCGAACGACGACACGGCGACCCTGCGCGGCGCCCCGGTCTCCGGCCACGGGGTCGGCTCGGTCAGCAGCGACACCGCCCCCGCCGACCAGTCCACGTGCTCCGACGGCTCCTCCACGTGGAGGGTCTTCGGCAGCACACCGTGCCGCATGGCCATCACCATCTTGATGACGCCGCCCACACCGGCGGCCGCCTGCGTGTGCCCCATGTTCGACTTCAACGACCCCAGCCACAGCGGCCGGTCCGCCCCGGGGCGCTCCTTGCCGTAGGTGGCCAGCAGTGCCTGTGCCTCGATCGGGTCGCCCAGCGTCGTGCCGGTGCCGTGCGCCTCCACCGCGTCCACCTCGGCCGCCGACAGGCCCGCGTTCCGCAGGGCGTCGCGGATCACCCGCTGCTGCGAGGGACCGTTCGGCGCGGTCAACCGGCTGCTCGCCCCGTCCTGGTTGACGGCGGCGCCCCGTACGACGGCCAGTACCTGGTGTCCGTTGCGCCGCGCGTCGGAGAGCCGTTCCAGCAGCAGCACACCGGCGCCCTCGGACCATGCGGTGCCGTCGGCCGCGTTCGAGAACGACTTGCAGCGGCCGTCCACGGCGAGTCCGCGCAGTCGGCTGAACTCGATGAACACCTCTGGAGTCGCCATCATGGCCACACCGCCGGCGAGCGCCAGCGAGCACTCGCCCTTGCGGAGCGCCTGCACCGCCAGGTGCAGCGCCACGAGCGACGAGGAGCAGGCCGTGTCCACGGTCACCGCGGGGCCCTCGAAGCCGAAGGTGAAGGAGATGCGGCCGGACGCGATGCTTCCGGCGCTGCCGTTCCCCAGGTGGCCTTCGAGACCCTCCGGTATCGACCGGATGCGCGAACCGTAGTCGTTGTACATCACACCGATGAACACGCCGGTGCGGCTGCCGCGCGCGGACGCCGGGTCGATGCCCGCCCGCTCCAGCGCCTCCCACGAGGTCTCCAGCAGCAGCCGCTGCTGCGGATCGGTCGCCAGCGCCTCGCGGGGGCTCATGCCGAAGAACGACGCGTCGAAGCCGTTCGCGTCGTGCAGGAACCCGCCCTCACGCGTGTAGCTCTTGCCCGGCTGCTCCGGGTCCGGGTCGTACAGATCCTCGTCCCATCCCCGGTCCACGGGGAAGGTGGAGATGGCGTCGGTGCCCGAGGCGACCAGCTCCCACAGGTCTTCCGGCGACTCCACCCCACCCGGATACCTGCATCCCATGCCGACGATGGCGATGGGCTCGGTGTCCCTGTCCTTGAGTTCCCGCAGCTCTTGACGAGTCTCGTGCAGACTGGCCGTCGCGCGCTTGAGGTAATCGCGCAGCTTGGTGTCGCTCACTGCCTCTTGTCACTCCTCTGAGAACCCCAAGACAGGGGGTTGAAAGCCTTCGGCCGGTAACTTCCGGGGACCGGGTGCGTTGTGGTCACGACGTTCCGAGCTCCTCGTCGAGGAAGTCGAAGATCTCGTCGTCGGTCGCCGACTCGAACTTGTCGGCGGCAGCGACCCCACCGTTCGCCGACTGTGTCTGCTGACCTGCGGTCAGCTTCGCCAGCACCTGCTGCAAGCGTGCTGTGAGGCGTGTCCTCGCGGCTTCGTCCGCCACCACCTCGGCGAAGGAGCTCTCCAGCTTCTCCAGCTCCGACAGGACCGGCAGCACGACCGACGCGTCCGGCTCCTCCGCGACGAGTTCTTCCGCCAGATACCCGGCCAGTGCCCTGGACGTCGTGTAGTCGAAGAGCAGCGTGGCGGGCAGCCGAAGGCCGGTCACCGTGCCGAGCTGGTTGCGCAGTCCGACCGCGGTCAGCGAGTCGAAGCCGAGGTCGAGGAATCCGCGGTCCGGGGCGATCATGCGGGGGTTGTCATGGCCCAGCGCCATGGCCGCGTGCTCGGTCACCAGCTCGAGGAGCGCCTGCTGTCGCGCGGCGGGGTCCAGCGAGCCGATACGGCGGCGCAGTTCGGCGGAGCCGGCGCCGGAACCGCCCGTGGACGCCCTCGCGGGGCCGCGCCGGGCCGTGGTCCGGATGATGCCCCGCAGCAGGGCCGGAATCGGCCCCTCCTGGGCTCGCCACGCCGAGGCGTCGAGCCGTGCCGGGACCAGGGTGGCCGCGTCGATGCCGCACGAGGCGTCGAACAGGGCCAGGGCCTCCTCGGAGGCCATCGGGGCCACGCCGTCCCGGGCGATGCGCCGCCTATTGGCCTCGTCCAGCTTGCCGGTCATGCCGCTGCGCTCCTCCCACAGCCCCCAGGCGAGCGACTGGGCGGGAAGGCCCTCGGCCCGGCGCCGGTACGCGAACGCGTCCAGGAAGGCGTTGGCGGCGGCGTAGTTGGCCTGGCCCGGGCCGCCGAGCGTCCCGGAGAGGGAGGAGAAGAGCACGAACGCGGACAGGTCGAGGCCGGCGGTCAGCTCGTGCAGGTTGAGCACCGCGTCGACCTTGGGCCGCAGCACGCGGTCGACGCGCTCGGGAGTGAGGGCCTCGACGACGCCGTCGTCCAGCACACCGGCGGTGTGCACCACGGCGGTGAGCGGGTGCTCGTCCGGCAGGGCGGCCAGGAGTCCGGCGAGGGCGTCGCGGTCGGCGGTGTCGCAGGCGGCGACCGTGGCGTGGGCGCCCAGGTCCGCCAGCTCCGTGCGCAGTTCGGCCGCGCCGTCCGCGGCGAGGCCGCGGCGGCTGGCCAGTACGAGGTTGCGCACACCGTGCTCGCTGACGAGGTGCCGGGCGACCAGGCCCCCGAGGCCGGAGGCCGCTCCGGTGACCAGGACGGTGCCCTGCGGGTCCCAGGTGATGCCGGTCGTGGCCGCTGCCTGCTCGGGCTCGTTGCCGCGAGCCGGGACCCGGGCCAGCCGGCCGGCCAGGACCGTGCCGCCGCGGACCACGATCTGCGGTTCATCGGTGGTGAGCGCCGCCGGGAGGATCCGGCGTGAGCCGTCCTGGTCGTCCAGGTCGGCCAGGACGAACCGGTCGGGGTTCTCGGACTGGGCCGAGCGCACCAGGCCCCAGACGGCCGCGGCGGCGGGGTCGGCCACATCGGTGTCCTCGCCCGCGGCGATGGCTCCCCGGGTGAGGAACACCAGCCGGGAGGCGCCGAAGCGGTCGTCGGCCAGCCAGCTCTTGAGCAGGTCGAGGGCGCGGTGGCCGGCTTCCCGTACCGCCTCCGCCAGGTCCTGCGTCCGGCGGGTGCCGGACCCGCTCGAGGCCAGGACGACGTCGGGCGCGGTGGCGCCCGCGTCGATGGCCTCGGCCAGGGCCGCGAGGTCCGGATAGGTGTCCACGGTGCCATCGGCCGATCCGAGGACACCGGCCGGCTCGGTCCGGTCGGGGCCGACGAGCGCCCAGCGCCCGGCCGCCACGCCGTTCGGCTCCGGGGCGCGGGAGGTGTCCACGGGCACCCACTCGACCTGGTACAGCGACTCGTACGGCTGGGCGGAGTTCACCTGCTCCGGGGCCACGGGCCGCAGGACGAGGGAGTCGACGGTGACGACGAGCGCGCCGGAGGTGTCGGTGGCGTGCAGGGAGACGGTGTCCCCGCCCGCGCTCGCCAGCCGTACGCGCAGCGCGGACGCGCCACCGGCGTGGAGGGTCACCCCGTTCCAGGAGAACGGAAGGGTGCTGCCGTCGGTGCCGGTGGGGTTGAACGCGACGGTGTGCAGCGAGGCGTCGAGCAGTGCCGGGTGCAGGCCGTATCGCGCGGCCTCGGCGTCCTGTGTCTCGGGCAGGTCGATCTCGGCGAAGATCTCGTCCCCACGGCGCCAGGCGGCTCGCAGCCCCTGGAAGGCCGGGCCGTAGGCGAACCCGACGTCGATGAAGCGGTCGTAGAGACCGTCCACGTCGATCGGCTTCGCCTCCGCGGGCGGCCACACGGCGAAGTCGGCGGCCACCGCCTCCGGTGCCGTGGTGGCCGGGTCCCTGGTGAGCAGGCCGGTCGTGTGGCGTGTCCAGGGGTCGTCCGGCTGGGCGTCCTCGGACCTGGAGTACAGATTGAGCGAACGGGCCCCGGCCTCGTCCGGCTCGCCCACGGTGAGCTGGATCTGGGCCGCGCCCCGTGCGGGCAGGACCAGCGGCGTCTCGATGGTCAGCTCGTCCAGCCGCTCGTAGCCCACCTGCTCCGCCGCGCGCAGGGCCACTTCCACGAAGGCGGTGCCCGGGAAGAGCACGGTCTCCGCGAAGACGTGGTCGGCGAGCCACGGCTGAGTGGCGACGGACAGACGGCCGGTGAACAGGTAGGAGTCGGTGTCGGCCAGGGCGACGGCGGCGCCGAGGAGCGGGTGGTCGGGCGAGTTCAGCCCCGCCGAGGTCACATCCCCGGCGGCGGGCGCTGTCTCGAGCCAGTAGCGCTGCCGCTGGAAGGCGTAGGTGGGCAGCTCCACCCGCCGGGCGCCACGCCCTGCGAACACCGCGTCCCACTTCACCGTGGTGCCGTGGACGTGGAGTTCGGCCAGCGCCATGGTCAGCGACTGGATCTCGGACCGGTCCTTGCGCAGCACGGACACCAGCGAGGGGGCGAGCCCGCCGTCGGACTCCTCGGCCGTCAGGCACTCCTGGGCCATCGCGGTGAGCACACCGTTCGGGCCCACCTCCACGAACGACGTCACGCCCAGCTTCTCCAGGGTCCGTACCCCGTCCGCGAAGCGCACCGCCTCGCGCACATGGCGCACCCAGTACTCCGGCGAGCACACCTCGTCCGTCTCCGCCGGCCTGCCGGTGACGTTGGAGACCAGGGAGAGGGCCGGCGGGGCGAAGGACAGGCCCTCGACGACCTTGCGGAAGTCGCCGAGCACCCCGTCCATGCGCGGGGAGTGGAAGGCGTGGCTGACGCGCAGTCGACGCGTCTTACGGCCCTCTCGCTCCCACTGTCCGGCGATCTCCAGTACCGCGGCCTCGTCGCCCGCGATGACCACGGCGGTCGGGCCGTTGATGGCGGCGATGCTCACCTCGGCCTCGCGGCCGGCCAGCGACGCGGCGATCTCCTCCTCGGGCGCCTGGACGGCCACCATCGCGCCGCCCTCGGGCATGGACTGCATCAGCCGGCCACGGGCCGCCACCAGCGCGCACGCATCCTCCAGAGAGAACACCCCGGCCACATGCGCGGCGGCGATCTCGCCGATGGAGTGGCCGATCAGCACATCCGGGGTGATGCCCCAGTGGTCCAGCAGCCGGAAGAGCGCCACCTCGATGGCGAAGAGGGCGGGCTGGGTGAACGCCGTCTGGTTCAGCAGCCCGGCATCCGCGCTGTCTTCGGCCGCGAACATCACCTCGGTGAGCGGACGGTCGAGCAGCACATCGAGATGCGCGCACACCTCGTCCAGCGCCTGGGCGAACACGGGGAAGGCGTCGTACAGCTCCCGTCCCATGCCCAGGCGCTGCGCGCCCTGGCCCGAGAACAGGAACGCCGTCTTGTGCTCGGCCCGCGCCACGCCCTGGATCAGCGTGGCCGCGTTCCGGCCCTCCGCGAGCGCGTCGAGCCCGGCCCGGAACTGGGCCGCTTCCTCGGCGACCACAACCGCGCGGTAGGGCAGGGCGGAACGGGTCGTCGCCAGCGAATAGCCGATGTCGGCGAGGTCGTCGGCGTGTGCGGTGGCCACACCGTCGAATTCGCGCAGCCGCCCGGCCTGAGCGCTGAGCGCCTCGGGGCTTCCGCCGGAGAGCAGCCAGGGAACCACCGTGAGGCCGGCCGGTGAACCGGCGGCCGCACCGCCCGTCTCCCGCGCCGGTGCCGCCGCGGCGTCGGCCGCCTCGATGATCGTGTGCGCGTTGGTGCCGCTGATCCCGAAGGACGACACGGCCGCCCGGCGCGGGCGGTCCGTCTCCGGCCACGGGGTCGGCTCGCGCAGCAGGGACACGGCGCCGCTGGTCCAGTCGATGTGCGGCGAGGGCTCGTCCGCGTGGAGCGTCTTGGGCAGCACGCCCGCACGCATGGCCATCACCATCTTGATGACCCCGGCCACACCGGCCGCCGCCTGGGTGTGTCCGATGTTCGACTTGATGGAGCCCAGCCACAGCGGCTGGTCCTCCTGCCGCCCCTGGCCGTAGGTGGCCAGCAGTGCCTGCGCCTCGATCGGGTCACCGAGCGAGGTGCCCGTGCCATGGGCCTCCACCGCGTCCACATCGGCGGCCGACAGGCCCGCGTTCTCCAGCGCCTTGCCGATCACCCGCTGCTGCGACGGGCCGTTCGGCGCCGTCAGTCCGTTGGACGCGCCGTCCTGGTTGATCGCCGAACCCCGGACGACGGCCAGCACCTGGTGGCCCTTGCGCCGGGCGTCCGACAGCCGCTCCACCAGCAGCAGGCCCACGCCCTCGGACCAGCCCGTGCCATCGGCCTCGGCGGAGAACGCCTTGCACCGTCCGTCCGGCGACAGCACACGCTGGGAGCTGAACTCGACGAACGTGCCCGGCGTGGCCATGATCGTCACACCGCCGGCCAGCGCCATATCGCATTCGCCCTGGCGCAGCGACTGCGCGGCCAGATGCAGCGCCACCAGCGACGAGGAGCACGCGGTGTCCACCGTCACGGCCGGGCCCTCGAAGCCGAAGGTGTAGGAGAGGCGGCCGGAGGCGACGCTCGACGCGCTGCCGAGTCCGAGATAGCCCTGCACACCGTCGGGCGCGCTGATGGCCCGGCCGCTGTAGTCCTGGTAGTTCGAGCCGATGAAGACGCCCGCCTGGCTGCCGCGCAACGCCGCCGGGTCGATTCCGGCGCGCTCGAACGCCTCCCAGGACGTCTCCAGCAGCAGCCGCTGCTGCGGGTCCATGGCCAGGGCCTCGCGCGGGTTGATCCCGAAGAAGTCCGGGTCGAAGTCGGTGACGTTGTCGAGGAATCCGCCGGTGAGGGCGTAGGTCTTGCCCGGCTTGTCGGGGTCGGGGTCGTACAGCCCCTCGAGGTCCCAGCCGCGGTCGTCGGGGAACCCGGAGATGGTGTCGACTCCGGCGTTCACCACGTCCCACAGTTGCTCGGGGGTCCGCACACCGCCGGGGAACCGGCAGCTCATCGCCACGATCGCGATGGGCTCGTCGAACGAGTCCGAGCGGGTGGGCGCGGTCTCGGCGGTGCCGACCTCCTCGGTGCCGAACATCTCGCTGTTCAGGAACCGGGCCAGCACCGTGGGCGTGGGGTAGTCGAAGACCAGGCTGACCGGCAGCCGCAGCCCGGTGGCCGCACCGATCCGGTTGCGCAGTTCAACGGCGGTCAGCGAGTCGAAGCCGAGGTCACGGAAGGCGCGGTCCGAGGCGACCGCGTCCGCGCTGTCGTGCGCGAGGACGTCGGCGGCCTGGGCACGCACCAGGTCCCGCAGGGCCCCTTCGCGCTTCTCCCAGGGCATGGCTGCCAGCCGGTCGTGAAGTTCCGCCCGCCCGGGGGCGGCGGCACTGCCCGCCGTGAGCTGCTTTCCCGTGGTCGCGCTCGGCGCGCTCCGCAGCCGGCGGAAGAGGGGGGTGTCGGCGGAGTCCGCTTCGAAGCGTGCCCAGTCGATGTCCGCGACCGCGAGGAACGTCTCATCGTGGTCCAATGCCTGCTGAAGCGCTGAGATCGCCAGCTCGGGGACCATGGCCAGGATCCCCGACCGGCTCATCTGCTCGCCGATGTCACCGGTGACGAGGCCGCCTCCGGCCCAGGCGCCCCAGGCGATGGACGTGGCCGGAAGGCCGTCCGCGCGCCGCTGGACGGCCAGCGCGTCGAGGTAGGCGTTGCCCGCGGCGTAACTCCCCTGCCCGGGATTGCCCAATGTGGCCGCCGCCGAGGAGAACAGCACGAACGCCGACAGATCCATGCCCGCGGTCAGCTCATGCAGATTCCGCGCCGCGTCCACCTTCGGACGCAGCACCCCGGCCGCCCGCTCCACCGTGAGGGCGTCCACGACTCCGTCGTCCAGCACACCGGCCGTATGCACCACGGCGGTCAGCGGGAACTCCTGCGGAATGGCGTCCAGCACCGCGGCCAGCGACTCACGGTCCGCGGCGTCACACGCCGCCACCGTCACCCGGGCACCGGACTCCTCCAGCTCCGCCTTCAACTCGGCGGCGCCCTCGGCCTCCATGCCACTGCGGCTCGTCAGCACCAGATGCTCGGCACCCGTACGCGCCAGCCAGCGGGCAACGTGACCACCCAGCGCACCCGTACCACCGGTCACCAGCACCGAACCACTCGGCTGCCAGCCATCCGCGGTCGTGGCATCGGGCGCGGAGGCCCGCACCAGCCGCTTGGCGAAGACACCGGAGCCGCGCACCGCCACCTGGTCCTCGGACTCCGCACCGGCCAGCGCTCCGGCCAGCCGGGCCACCGCACGGTCGTCGATGGTCTCGGGCAGGTCCACGACGCCGCCCCAGCGCTGGGGGTACTCGGCCTCCACGATCCGTCCCAGGCCCCACACCATCGCCTGGATCGGGCTCACCAGCCGGTCGGACCGCCCCACCGACACCGCGCCCCGGGTGCCGCACCACAGCGGGGCCACCACATCCGCATCGCCCAGCGCCTGAACCAGCGTCACCGTCGCGGCCAGTCCGGCCGGGACCACCTGGAAGGACTCATGCGCCGACTCGTCCAGGCCCAGCAGCGAGAACACACCCGCCACGGCCGACGGCTCCACGCCGTCGAGGGCCACGCGCAGCCGCTCCGTCATCACCTCACGGTCATCCGCCGCCCCGACGGTTACGCGCACCACATGCGCACCGCGCCCGGCCAGCCCGTCCAGCACGGCGGCGACCAAAGTGTCGTCACCGCGGGCTTCCGGAACGGCCACGAGCCAGGTGCCCGAGAGCGTGGTCCCGGAGGCGGATGCCAGGGGCTTCCAGACAATCTGGTAACGCCAGCCGTCCACCTTGTTCTGCTCGCGCCGCTGACGGCGCCAGGACGACAGCGCCGGAAGCAACGCCGTCAACGACGACTGCTGCTCCTCGTCGGCCACCTCCAGGGTGCGGACCAGCGCCTCCAGATCCTCACGCTCCACCGCCTCCCAGAAGCGCGCGTCCACCGCGTCCGTGCTCAGGCCGCCACCGGCTGCCGCCACCTCGGCGGCCGAGGTGGCGTCCAGCCAGTACCGCTGGCGCTGGAAGGCGTAGGTGGGCAGGTCGACGGGGCGGGCACCGGTCCCGGCGAACACCGTCCGCCAGTCCACGGCGATACCGCCGACGTGGGCCTCGGCCAGGGAGGTCAGGAACCGCTCCAGACCGCCCTCCTCACGGCGCAGCGAGCCGACGGCCGCCACGGGGGTGCCGTGGTCGTCGGCCGTCTGCTCGATGCCCATGGTCAGGACGGGGTGGGCGCTGGCCTCCACGAACGTCTGGAAGCCTTCGTCCAGGAGCACTCGTACGGTCTCGTCGAAACGCACCGTCCCGCGCAGATTGCGGTACCAGTACCCGGCGTCCATCTCCGTGGTGTCCAGCACCCCGCCGGTCACCGTCGAGTAGAACGGCACCGAGGAGGACCGCGGGGCGATCCCGGCCAGAGTGCGCCGGATCTCCTCTTCCAGGCTCTCGACGTGGGCGGAGTGCGAGGCGTAGTCCACCGGGATACGGCGCGCCCGGATCTCCTCCGCGGCACACGCCGCCAGCAGCTCCTCCAGCGCGTCGGCGTCGCCGGAGACCACGACCGCCGAGGGCCCGTTCACCGCCGCCACCGACAGCCGCTCACCCCACGCCTCGAGGCGCTCCCGCACCGAGTCCACGGGCAGCGACACCGACACCATGCCACCGCGCCCGGACAGCACGGGCAGCGCCTGGCTGCGCAGCGCCACCACCTTCGCGGCATCCTCCAGCGACAGCGCACCGGCCACACACGCCGCCGCGATCTCACCCTGGGAGTGACCGATCACGGCAGCGGGCTCGACACCGTAGGAGCGCCACAGCTCCGCCAGCGACACCATCACCGCCCACAGCACCGGCTGGACCACATCCACCCGCTCCAGGGCGGCCGCGGCGCCCTCACCGCCGCGCAACACCTCCACCAGCGACCAGTCCACCAGCGGCGCCAGCGCCGCCGCGCACTCCTCGATCCGCCGGGCGAACACCGGCGAGGCATCCAGCAGCCCCGCCGCCATGCCCACCCACTGCGAACCCTGACCGGGGAAGACGAACACAACCCCGGCGCTGCGCCTGGCGACACCTTCGACCAGCCCCGAAGTGCCCCCGCCCGCGAGATGACCGGCCAGCGCCCGGACGGCCTCCGCACGGTCCTGGGCCAGCACCACCGCACGGTGGTCAAAAGCGGTCCGCGTGGTGGCAAGAGACAGTCCGATGTCCCCGGCCGCCACCTCCGGACGCTGTTCCACATGGTCCAACAGGCGCCTGGCCTGGGCGCGCAGCGCCGCCTCGGACTTGCTCGACAGCAGCCAGGGGACCAGCGGCAGCGCCGTCCGGGGCGCCTGCGCCTGCTCGGCCGCCTCGGAGCCGGAAGCCGTCTCGGTGGCGTCGTCCTGCGTCACCTCGGGGGTGGCGGACGGTGCCGGTGCCTGCTCGATGATGGCGTGGGCGTTGGTCCCGCTGATGCCGAACGAGGACACCCCGGCCCGGCGCGGCTCCTCGCCCTCGGGCCATGCGGCGGCCTCGGTGAGCAGCTCGACCGTACCGGTAGACCAGTCCACATGCGGCGACGGCTCGTCGATGTGCAAGGTGCGGGGCAGTGTGCCCTGCTCCATCGCCAACACCATCTTCATCACACCGGCCACGCCGGCGGCCGCCTGTGTATGGCCGATGTTGGACTTGACCGACCCCAGCAGCAGCGGACGCTCCGCGGTGCGCTCACGGCCATAGGTGGCCAGCAGCGCCTGCGCCTCGATGGGGTCGCCCAGCTTCGTACCCGTCCCGTGCGCCTCCACGGCGTCGACCTGCCCGGCCGTGAGCCCGGCGTTGGCCAGCGCCTGACGGATCACCCGCTGCTGGGACGGCCCGTTGGGGGCGGACAGCGCACTGCTCGCACCGTCCTGGTTGGTCGCCGTCCCCCGGACAACCGCCAGCACCCGATGCCCATTGCGCTGCGCGTCGGACAGCCGCTCCAGGAACAGCATCCCCGCGCCCTCGGCCGCCCCGAAACCATCGGCCGCCGCCGAGAAGGGCTTGCACCGGCCATCCAGCGCGAGCCCGCGCTGCCGGCTGAAACCGACGAAGGTACCCGGCGTGGCCATCACGCTCACACCGCCGGCCAGGGCAAAGGAGCACTCGCCCTGACGCAGCGCCTGCACGGCCAGATGCAGCGCGACCAGCGACGAGGAGCACGCGGTGTCCACCGTCACCGCCGGGCCCTCGAGCCCGAGCGTGTAGGCCACCCGTCCGGACACCACGCTGATGGCGCTGCCGGTCACCAGATGACCCTCGACACCATCCGGCGCCTCATGCACCCGCGGCCCGTAGTCGGGGGCCACCGCCCCGAAGAAGACCCCGGACCGGCTGCCCCGCAGCGAGACCGGATCGATGCCCGCCCGCTCGATGGCCTCCCACGACGTCTCCAGCAGCAACCGCTGCTGGGGATCCATCGCCATCGCCTCACGCGGCGAGATCCCGAAGAAGTCGGCGTCGAAGTCGCCGATGTCGTACAGGAATCCCCCCTCACGCGTATAGGAGGTGCCCGACCGGTCAGGGTCCGCGTCATAGAGCGAGTCGAGGTCCCAGCCGCGGTCCTCGGGGAACGGCGTGATGGCGTCCTCGGCCCCGCTCAGCAGCCGCCAGAACTCCTCGGGGGAGCGCACCCCGCCGGGGAAGCGGCAGCTCATCCCGACGATCGCGATGGGCTCACGGGCCGCGGACTCCACATCCTGTAGACGCTGCCGCGCCTGGTGCAGATCAGCCGTCACCCGCCGGAGGTAGCCGAGCAGCTTTTCTTGTTCCGACATCAGAACCTCTCGGGGTCGCGCTTCGGGAGCGGGGTGGTCGGCGGGCAGGTGGTGTGGGTTCGTGGGTGCGCCGTGGTGGCGGCCGCTGATCGGATCACGACGTCCCGAACTCCTGGTCGATGAAGGCGAAGAGCTCGTCGGCCTCCGCCGTCTCCAGATGTTCGGCGACATCCTGGGCATCGCCGGAATCGGTGGTCGGGCCATCCGGCGCCGGGCCGCCACGGCCGCCGTCCCAGTGGGACAGCAGACGCTTCAACCGGCCGGCCACCATGGCCCGGGTGTCGTCGTCGGCCGCCGTGCCGGTGCCGAGCAACGCCGCTTCCAGCCGGTCGAGTTCGGTGGCCACGTCCGTCGGGTCGTCCGCCGCCACGGGGGCGATCTCCGCGTTCAGATGTGCGGCCAGCGCGGCGGGGGTCGGGTAGTCGAAGATGAGGGTCGCGGGCAGCCGCAGCCCGGTGGCCGCGTTCAGCCGGTTGCGCAGCTCGACCGCGGTGAGCGAGTCGAAGCCCAGCTCCAGGAAGCCACGATCGGTGTCCACCGCCGACGCCGACCCATGGCCGAGGACGGTGGCGGCGTGTTCCTGGACCAGCCGCAGCAGCGTCCGCTGCCGCTCCCCCTGGCCGAGCCCGGCGAGCCGCCGCACCAGCGGCGCCTCCTGCGAACCGGACTCGTCCTGGGCCGAGGCACGCCGGGACACCACGGGCCGCCGTACGAGCCCGCTGAGCAACGGCGACACGGGGGTGGTGTCGGCGGTGGCCGCCAGGTGGCCGAGGTCGAGCCGCGCGGGCACCACCACGCCTTCGGCCAGCCGCCCGGCCGTGTCGAACAGCCGCAACCCCTCCTCGGAGGAGAACGGCACCAGTCCGCCGCGTGTCATACGGGAGAGGTCCGCCTCGGCGAGGTGTCCGGTCATCCCGCTGCGCTCGGCCCACATACCCCAGGCCAGCGACACTCCGGGCAGGCCCATGGCCCGGCGCCGCTGCGCCAGTCCGTCCAGGAATGTGTTGGCGGCGGCGTAGTTGGCCTGGCCCGCGGACCCCAGGACACCGGCGGCCGAGGAGAACAGGGCGAACATGGCCACATCGAAACGGCGCGTCAGCTCATGCAGATGCCACGCCCCGTCGACCTTGGCCCGCAGCACCGCGTCCAGCCGCTCCGGTGTCAGCGAGGTCACCGTGCCGTCGTCCAGGAGGCCCGCGGCATGGACCACACCGGTCAGACCGTGTCCGTCATCGGGCAGCCCCGCCAGCAGATCGGCCAGCGCGTCGCGGTCGGCGACATCGCAGGCGGCGATGTCGACCGAGGCCCCCAGGGCCGTCAGCTCCGTTTCGAGCGCCGTCATGCTCTCGGCGGCGCGGCCACGGCGGCTGACCAGCAGCAGCCGGCGGATGCCGTGCTCCGCAACCAGATGCCGGGCGACCAGTCCGCCCAGGACGCCTCCGGCGCCGGTGATCAGTACGGTGCCCTCCGGGTCCAGCGCGGCCGGAACGCTCAGCACCAGCTTGCCCACGTGGCGGGCCTGGCTCATGAACCGGAACGCCTCGGGGGACCTGCGCACATCCCACACCCGGGTGGGCAGCGGCCGCAGTTCGCCTCGCTCGAAGAGGGCCACGATCTCGGCGAGCATCTCCCCGATGCGCTCGGGGCCCGCCTCCGCCAGGTCGAACGCCCGGTACAGCACGCCCGGATGGGCCGCCGCCACCTCGTCGGCGGACCGCACATCCGTCTTGCCCATCTCGATGAACCGGCCGCCCTCGCCCAGCAGCCGCAGCGACGCGTCCACGAACTCACCGGCCAGGGAGTCCAGGACCACATCCACACCACGACCGGCCGAGGAGTCCTTGAACCGCTCCTCGAACTCCAGCGTCCGCGACGAGGCGATATGCGCCTCGTCCAGCCCGAGACCGCGCAGCACATCCCACTTGGCCTCGCTCGCGGTCGCGAACACCTCGCAGTCCCAGGCCCGCGCCAACTGCACCGCCGCGATTCCCACACCACCGGCCGCGGCGTGGACCAGCAGCGACTCACCGCGCCGGAGGCCCGCCAGTTCCCGCAACGCGTACAAAGCCGTCACGAACACGACCGGGACGGAGGCGGCCTCGGTGAAGGACCAGCCGTTCGGGATCCGCACCAGGGTGCGGTGGTCGACCACGGCCAACGGCCCGAAACCGCCCTCCCACAGCCCCATCACGCGGTCGCCGACGGCGAGGGAGGTCACACCGGGACCGGCGGCCACGACCACACCGGCCCCCTCGCCACCCATCATGGCCTCACCCGGATACATGCCGAGCGAGATCAGGACATCGCGGAAGTTCAGGCCCGTGGCACGCACCGCGACCCGCACCTCGTGCTCGCCGAGTTCCTCGGTGGCGTCCGTGGCCGTGGCCAGCGCGAGCCCCTCCAGGGTGCCCGTTCCGGACGCCTCCAGCCGCCATGCCTCCGCATCGGCCGGCGGCGTCAGCACACCCCTCGCGGCACCGGAGGCCAGACGCGGCACCAGCATCTCGGCGCCGCGCACCGCGACCTGCGGTTCCCCGGTGGACACCGCCTGGTGCACCAGGGCCGACGACTCCTCGGCGCCGTCCACGTCCAGCAGGACGAACCGGTCCGGATTCTCGGCCTGCGCCGACCGCACCAGCCCCCACACCGGGGCCGCCGCCAGGTCACGCGGGTCCACACCGTCCTCGGTCGCCATCGCGCCCCGGGTCACGAGCACCAGCCGCGCCTCGGCGAACCGGTCCTCCGCCAGCCATGTCCGCACCATGTCCAGGGTCTGGTGGGCCACCGCCCGCGTCGCCGGAACGACGTCCTCGCCGGGGGCGGAGGAGACGGTCACGAACACCAGGTTCGGCAGCGGAGCGCCGGACGCCACATGCGCCGCGAGAGCAGCCAGGTCGGCGTGTTCCTCCACCGACCCGTCGGCCGCCTTCAACGCCCGGGCCAGGCCGAAGACATCGGGCCCGGCCACGGCACACCGGTCCGTCGCGGGGACGGGGGCGGCAGTGGACGCCGCGACCCACTCCACCCGGTAGAGCGACTCGCCGTCCTCGGCGGACGACGCCAGTTGCGCTTCCGAGACCGGCCGGGTGACCAGCGCGTCCGCCGACGCCACCGGCGTACCTGCGGCATCCGCCACCAGCACCGACATCCCATCGGCGCCCGTGCGGGTCAGTCGTACGCGCAGGGAGGTCGCGCCGGTGGCGTACAGCGACACACCGCTCCACAGGAACGGCAGCCGGATCCCGCCCGAGCCTCCCTCGCTCTCCGCGGCGGCGGACACCAGCCAGGCGTGCAGCGCCGTGTCGAGCAGCGCGGGGTGCAGCCCGAACCGGGCCGCCTCCGCCCGCGACTCCTCCGGCAGCGCCACCTCCGCGAAGACCTCGTCACCCTTGCGCCAGACGGCACGCAGCCCCTGGAACACCGGCCCGTACGCCAGCCCGGTGGCCGCCACGTCCTCGTAGAAGCCCGCGGTCTCGACCGCCTCCGCCCCCGCCGGCGGCCATGCGCTCAGGTCCACCGGACCCGCTGTCCCGTCGGCTGCGGATGCCAGGGTCAGCACGCCCTTCGCATGGCACGTCCAGGACGCCTCAGGGCCGCCATCACGACGGGAATAGACACTGACCTCACGCCGCCCGTCCGGCCCCGGCCCGCTCACCATGAGCTGCGTCCGGACCGCCCCCTCCTCGGGCAGCACCAGGGGCGCCTCCAGCGTCAGCTCCTCCAGCCGGTCACAACCGACCGCGTCACCGGCCCGCGACGCCAACTCGACAAACGCCGTACCGGGCAGGATGACCCGGCCCAGCACCGCATGGTCGGCCAGCCAGGGATGCGTACGCAGCGACAGCCGGCCGGTCAGCAGGAACCCGTCGGAGTCGGGCAGCGGCACGGCGGCACCGAGCAACGGATGCCCGGCCGAGTCCAGCCCCGCCGAAGACACATCAGCGGCGTCGCCCGCTTCGGGGTCGAGCCAGAAGCGCGCACGCTGGAAGGCATACGTCGGCAGAGCAACGCGCCTGGCCGCCGTTCCGGCGAACACGCCCGCCCAGTCGACGGACAGACCGCCCACATACGCCTCGGCCAGAGACGTCATAAACCGGTCCAGGCCGCCTTCCTCACGGCGCAGCGAACCCACGGCGGTGACGCGGGTGCCGTGGTCCTCGGCCGTCTGCTCCACCCCCATGGTGAGCACCGGATGGGCACTGGCCTCGATGAACACCTGGAAGCCATCGGTCAGCAGAACACGGACGGTCTCGTCGAAGCGCACCGTCTGCCGCAGATTCCGGTACCAGTACCCGGCGTCCATCTCCGTGGTGTCCAGCACCCCGCCGGTCACCGTCGAATAGAACGGCACCGACGACGAGCGCGGGGTGATTCCCGCGAGGATCCGCTGAAGCTCGTCCTCGATGGCCTCGACGTGAGCGCAGTGGGAGGCGTAGTCCACCGGGACGCGCCGCGCCCGGATCCCCTCGCCCTCGCATGCGCCGAGCAGTTCGTCCAACGCGTCGGCGTCGCCGGAGACCACGACCGCCGAGGGCCCGTTCACCGCCGCCACCGACAGCCGCTCACCCCACGCCTCGAGCCGCTCCCGCACCGAGTCCACGGGCAGCGACACCGACACCATGCCACCGCGCCCGGACAGCGCCCGCAGCGCCTGGCTGCGCAGCGCCACCACCTTCGCGGCATCCTCCAGCGACAGCGCACCCGCCACACACGCGGCAGCGATCTCACCCTGGGAGTGACCGATGACCGCCGCGGGCTCCACACCGTAGGAGCGCCACAGCTCGGCCAGCGACACCATCACCGCCCACAGCACCGGCTGGACCACATCCACCCGCTCCAGCGCCTCCGCGCTGCCTTCGCCACCCCGCAGCACCTCCGCGAGCGGCCAGTCCACGAACGGCGCCAACGCCGCCGCGCACTCCCCGATCCGCTCCGCGAACGCCGGGGAGGACTCCAGGAGCTCTGCCGCCATCCCCACCCACTGCGACCCCTGACCGGGGAAGACAAGCACGGCCTGGTCGCGGGCGGTGGCCATGCCCCGTACCACACCGGGTGCCACATTCCCCTCGGCCAACGCGCCCAGGCCGTTCAGGAGGCCGTCGCCGTCGCCCGCCAGCACCACCGCGCGGTGTTCGAACACACTGCGCGTGGTCGCCAACGACAGCCCGATATCGGCGGGCGAGAACTCTCGGCGCTCACGCACATGGGCCAGCAGCCGCTCCGCCTGTGCCTCGACGGCGGTGTCCGACCGTCCGGAGATCACCCACGGCGTGATCTCCGGCGGTTCCACGGCCTGGACGTCGTCATCGGCGGCGGGACCGGCAGCGTCGTCCAGCGGAGCCTGTTCCAGCACGGCGTGGGCATTGGTGCCACTCATCCCGAAGGAGGAGACTCCCGCGCGCCGCGGCCGTCCCGTCTCCGGCCAGGGCATGTCGTCCGTCAGCAGGCTCACCCCGCCCGCGGACCAGTCCACATGCGGCGACGGCTCATCGATGTGCAGCGACTTCGGCAGCGCGCCGTGCCGCATCGCCATGACCATCTTGATGACACCGGCCACACCGGCCGCCGCCTGCGCATGGCCGATGTTCGACTTCACCGAGCCGAGCCACAGCGGCTGGTCCGCGGGCCGGTCCTGGCCGTAGGTGGCCAGCACGGCCTGGGCCTCGATGGGATCGCCCAGCTTGGTGCCGGTGCCATGTGCCTCGACCGCGTCCACCTCGGTGGCCGACAGCCGGGCGTTGGCCAGCGCGGCGCGGATCACCCGCTGCTGAGAGGGGCCGTTCGGGGCGGTCAGTCCGTTGGACGCACCGTCCTGGTTGGTCGCCGTACCCCGGACGAGGGCCAGCACCTCATGCCCGTTGCGCTGGGCGTCCGACAGCCGCTCCACGAGCAGCAGGCCGACGCCCTCGGCGAATCCGAAGCCGTCGGCGGCATCGCTGAACGCCTTGCACTTGCCGTCCACGGACAGCGCGCGCTGACGGCTGAAGTCCACCAGCCCGAGCTGCGTGGACATCACGGTGGCACCACCGGCCAGCGCCATATCGCATTCGCCCTGGCGCAGCGCCTGGACCGCCAGGTGCAGTGCGACCAGTGACGACGAGCACGCGGTGTCCACCGTCACGGCGGGACCCTCGAGGCCCAGGGTGTAGGAGATACGGCCCGAGGCCACGCTGCCCGCGCTGCCGATGCCGAGGTAGCCCTCGATGCCTTCGGGAGAGTGTCCTTGCAGTCGGGTGCCGTAGTCGTTGTAGACCACACCGACGAAGACGCCGGTCCGGCTCCCCTTCGCCGTCTCGGGAGCGATACCGGCCCGCTCGAACGCCTCCCACGACGTCTCCAGCAGCAGTCGCTGCTGCGGGTCCATCGACAGCGCCTCGCGCGGCGAGATCCCGAAGAACTCCGGGTCGAACTGGTCGGCCTCGTAGAGGAAGCCACCGTTGCGGGCGTAGTACGTGCCCTCATGCGAGGGGTCGGGGTGGTAGGCCGACTCGAGGTCCCAGCCACGGTTGGACGGGAGCGACGACGTGGCGTCGGTGCCCGCCATCACGAGTTGCCACAGCTCCTCGGGGGTCCGCACCCCGCCGGGGAAGCGGCAGCTCATGGCCACGATCGCGATCGGGTCGTCGTCCGTGCCCGACGGGGCGTTGATCGATCGGCCCGCCGCCGGTGCCGTGGTGGCCGTGCCCTGGGATCCGAGGATCTCCGAGCGCAGATAGCCCGCCAGTACGGTCGGGTTCGGGTAGTCGAAGACGAGTGTCGCCGGGAGGCGCAGCCCGGTTTCGGCACTGAGGCGGTTCCGCAACTCCACGGCGGTGAGGGAGTCGAAGCCCAGCTCCTTGAAGGGCCGTCCCACCTCCACGGTGTCCGACTTCGCGTGTCCCAGGGCGGCCGCCACCTGGATGCGGATCAGCCCCTCGAGCAGGAACTGCTCCTGTTCCGCCTCGGACATGCTGAGCAGTCGTCGCCGCAGGCGGGCGGCAATGTCGTCCACGTCGGTGTCTCCGGCGCCCGCGGCACGCCGGACGGTCATCCCCGGTACGACGTTGCGGAAGAGGGCGGGGAGTTCGGCGCCCTGCGCACGTAGCGCCGGGATGTCCAGCCGGAAGAGAACCGGTACGACCGCGTCCGAGACCAGAGCCGCGTCGAACAGCTCGAGCCCCTCGTCCGTGGCCAGTGGCACCACGCCCGAGCGGGATATCCGCTGGATGTCCTCCTCGCCGAGGTGTCCGGTCATGCCGCTGGCCTCGGCCCACAGGCCCCACGCCATCGACACACCCGGCAGCCCCTGGGCCCGGCGCCAGGACGCCAGACCGTCCAGGAACACGTTCGCCGCCGCGTAATTGCTCTGCCCCGCGCCACCCAGCACACCAGTGGCCGAGGAGAACAGTACGAACGCCGACAGGTCCATCCCCGCGGTCAGCTCATGCAGATTCCATGCCGCGTCCACCTTGGCGCGCAACACCGGCGCAACCCGCTCGCGGGTCAGCGACGTCAGCAGCCCGTCATCGAGCACACCCGCCGCATGCACCACACCACTCAGCGCGAACCCCTCGGGCAACCCCGACAACACCCCGGCCAGGGCCTCACGGTCCGCGGCGTCACACGCCGCGATCACCACCTCGGCGCCGGCGGTCTCCAACTCGGCCCGCAGCTCGGCCGCGCCCTCGGCCTCCGCACCACGGCGGGACATCAGCACCAGCTTCTCGACACCATGCCGGGCCACCAGATGCCGGGCCACCACACCACCCAGAACACCCGTACCACCGGTGACCAGAACGGCACCCGGGCCGAACCCACCCGACTCCGGAGCCGCACCCGAGGGCAGCACCCGGCCCAGGCGCGGCATCCGCACCGCACCCGACCGCACCACCAACTGCTCCTCACCCCGAGCCAGCAGCCCGGGAAGAACACCAGCCACCCCGTCCACATCATCGGTGTCCACCAGCACCAGACGCCCGGGGTTCTCCGACTGCGCGGACCGCACCAGACCCCACACCGCGGCCCCCGCCAGATCCTCCACACCCTCACCCGCGTCAACAGCGCCCCGGGTCACCACCACCAGCCGCTCACCGGCGAGGTCCTCGTCGGCCAGCCACGCCTGCACCCGCTCCACAACCTCAAACACACGCCCATACGTCTCCCCCACCACATCCGCACCGCCGGAGACGACCCGCACCACCTCGGTCCTCGGCGCGATCTCACCCACCGCCACGGCCTGGGGCGCATCCACCCACTCGACCCGGAACAGCGCCTCCCGCGCCGCCCCGCCCACGGCCTTCAGTTGATCCGCATCGACCGGACGCAGCACCAGCGACTCGACCGACGCCACCACCCGCCCGGACTCGTCCCCCACCAGCACCGACACCGCGTCCGACCCGGCACCCGCCGACGCCAGCCGTACCCGCAGCGATGTCGCGCCCACCGCCTCCAGGGCGAACCCGCGCCATGAGAACGGCAGCCGGCTCCCCGAACCGCCCGACAGGCTCTCGCTCACACCCATCGCGTGCAGCGCCGCGTCGAACAGCGCCGGATGCAAACCGAACTGACCCGCCCGGTCCCGCTCCTCCTCCGGAAGCTCGACCTCCGCGAACACCTCGTCGCCACGGCGCCACGCCTGCTTCAGCCCCTGGAAGACGGGCCCGTACTCCAACCCGTTCTCCGCCGCCCGCACATACTCACCGGACACATCGACCGGCTCGGCCCCCGCCGGAGGCCACACACCGAAGTCGAACTGGGTGCCGGAGACGGGCGCGGCCGAGCCGACCACACCATGGGCATGCCGCACCCATGCGGCGCCCTCGCCCTCCGCTTCCTCCCGCGAGAACACACTCACCTCGCGGAAGCCGGAAGCGTCCGCCTCCCCCACCTCGACCTGAAGGTGTACGCCACCCTTCTCGGGCACGATCAGCGGCGCTTCCAGGACCAGTTCCTCAACGCGGCCGGCCCCGACCTGGTCGCCCGCCCGTACCACCAACTCCACGAACGCCGTCCCCGGCAGCAGCATCACCCCGTGCACGGCGTGATCCGCCAGCCAGCCGTGCGTGGCCAACGACAGCCGCCCGCTCAGCAGCACCCCGCCGCCGCTCGCCAGCGACACCACCGCACCCAGCAACGGATGCCCCAGCGAACCCAACCCCACCGAGCCCACGTCGCCCATACCCGCGGGTGCGTCGAGCCAGAAGCGCTCGTGCTGGAAGGCGTAGGTCGGCAGTTCCACGCGGCGGGGGCGGTGTCCTTCGAACACCTTCCGCCAGTCGACGCTCGCCCCGCTGACGTGCAGTTCGGCGGCGGAGGTCAGGAACCGCTCAGGTCCGCCCTCATCACGCCGCAGAGTCCCCAGGACCACCGCCCGCGACTCGGCGGCCTCCACCGTCTGCTGCACCGGCAGGGTCAGCACCGGATGCGGGCTCACCTCGATGAACACGGTGTGACCCTCATCGAGCAGGGTGCGCGTCGTGGACTCCAGCTCGACGGTCTGCCGCAGGTTGCGGTACCAGTACTCGGCGTCCAGCCCGGCGGTGTCCACCAGTTCACCGGACACGGTCGAGTAGAACGGGACGTCCGAGGAGCGCGGCGCGATGTCCGCCAGGACCTTCAGCAGCTCCTCGCGGATTCCCTCCACATGCGCCGAGTGCGACGCGTAGTCCACCGGAACCCGGCGGACCCGCACCTCCTCGCCCTCCAGCTCCGCGACCATCTCATCCAGCGCACCCGGGTCACCGGACACCACAACCGACCCGGGGCCGTTCACCGCCGCCACCGAGATCGCGCCACCCCACCGGGCGAGACGCTCCTCCACCTGGTCCGCCGGAAGCCCGACCGACACCATGCCGCCACGGCCCGCCAGACCCCTCGCAATGGCCTGCGACCGCAGGGCCACCACCTTCGCGGCGTCCTCCAGCGACAGCGCACCCGCCACACACGCGGCGGCGATCTCGCCCTGACTGTGACCCATCACGGCGTCCGGCTCCACACCCGTCGAACGCCACAGCTTCGCCAGCGACACCATCACCGCGAAGAGCACCGGCTGCACCACATCGACCCGGTCGAAACCGGGAGCGCCCTCGGCACCACGCAGCACATCCGTCAGCGACCAGTCCACATGAGCCGACAGCGCCGACTCACACTCACCGATCCCCTCCGCGAACACCGGCGAGGACTCCAGCAGCCCCACCGCCATGCCCACCCACTGCGCACCCTGCCCCGGGAACACGAACACCGAACGGCCAGGCGTTTCGGCGTCCTTCCCCCAGACCACACCGGGGAGCTTCGCGCCCTCGGCCACCGCCTCCAGGCGCTCGAGGAGTTCCGCACGGCTGGTCCCGGTCACCACGGCGCGCTGTTCGAAGGCGAACCTGGTCGTCGCCAGCGAGAGCGCCACATCGGCGGCGCCCAGCTCCGGACGCTCCGCCACGAACTCCCGCAGCCGCCCGGCCTGCACCCGCAACGCGGTGTCGGTCTTGCCGGAGACCACCCACGCCACCGGGCCAGCGACCCCCGCGACGCCACCGTCAGCGGGCTCCTCGGCAGTCTCCGCCTCGGTCTCGGCCTCCGGGGCCTGCTCCAGGATCACATGCGCGTTCGTCCCGCTCACGCCGAACGAGGACACACCGACCCTGCGCGGCTCCCCGGTCTCCGGCCATGCCCTCGCCTCGGTCAACAGCTCGACCTGGCCCTCGGACCAGTCCACATGGCTCGAGGGAGCGTCGACATGCAGCGTCTTCGGCAGGACGCCGTGCCGCATCGCCATCACCATCTTGATGACGCCGGCCACACCGGCGGCGGCCTGCGTATGGCCGAGGTTCGACTTCAGCGAGCCCAGCCACAACGGGCGGCCCTCGGGCCGGTCCTGGCCATACGTCGCCAGCAGCGCCTGCGCCTCGATCGGGTCGCCCAGCGTCGTGCCCGTACCGTGCGCCTCGACCACGTCGATCTGGCTGGGGGTCAGCTCACAGTTCTCCAGCGCCTGCCGGATCACGCGGCGCTGTGACGGGCCGTTGGGGGCGGTCAGACCGTTGCTGGCGCCGTCCTGGTTCACGGCGGAGCCGCGTACCACCGCCAGTATCTGGTGGCCGTTGCGCCGCGCGTCGGACAGCCGTTCCACCAGCAGCACACCGATGCCCTCGGACCAGGTGGTGCCGTCGGCGCCGTCGGCGAACGCCTTGCACCGGCCGTCGGGGGCCAGTCCGCGCTGGCGGCTGAAGGTGACGAAGCCCTTGGGGCTCACCATGACGGTCGCACCGCCGACCAGCGCCATGGAGCACTCGCCCTGACGCAGCGCCTGCGCGGCCAGGTGCAGGGCGACCAGCGCCGATGAGCAGGCGGTGTCCACGGTCAGCGCGGGGCCTTCGAAGCCGAAGGTATAGGAGACACGGCCCGAGGCGATGCTGGTGGTGGCGCCGTTGTGGAGGTACGGCTCGATCTCGTCCGGTATCTGCGCGGCCTCGGACGCGTAAGTGGTATGCATGGCGCCGGTGAAGACGCCCGTCTGGCTGCCACGCAGTGACGCGGGGTCGATGCCCGCCCGTTCGAACACCTCCCATGAGGTCTCCAGCAGCAGCCGCTGCTGGGGGTCCATGGCGAGGGCCTCGCGGGGTGAGATTCCGAAAAACGCCGAGTCGAATTGGTCCGCGTCGTGGAGGAAGCCGCCTTCGCGTACGTAACTGGTACCCGGACGCTCCGGGTCCGGGTCGTAGATCCCCTCCACGTCCCAGCCGCGGTTTGTGGGGAAGGGGGAGATCGCATCCGCTCCATCGGCGACCAGACGCCACAGTGCCTCGGGGGAATTCACTCCACCCGGAAATCGGCAGGCCATACCGATGATGGCAAGGGGCTCGGTTGCAGAACTGATGAGCTGGCGGTTCTGACGCTTGAGCCGCTCGATTTCCTTGAACGACTTGCGCAGCGCTTCAACAGCTTTGTTCTGGTTGGATGCAGCAGGCATCGGAAACTCCACACTTAACGCGTCGTTCGCTGGAGAGCGCAACGGCCCTGAGATTTTTCAAAACACGCCTTGCCAGACGGACACCGGCCACACTAGCCCCGCACCCGTAAGGGAAACCCTAGAAACCCGCGCAGGCTGGGTTAACGCTCGCGGGCATGTTCGCGGGATTTGATTTCACCAATGTTTCACCGGCCGTGCATCGCGTGCCACCACGCGTTCTCCGCCGCTGTTCGCGCTTTGATCCGACCCGCCGTTTTCACGCGCCAGGGTCTTCTTCGATGCGGATCGCACCGGTTGGGCAACGGGATACGACCTCGCGCAGGGTGTCCAGCCGTCCGGCGTCGGGCTGTGCTTCGAGCAGGACGACGGCGCCGTCCTCATCGCTCTGGTCGAACAGGTCAGGCGCGATCAGCGCGCACTGGCCCGCCGCACAGCACACCTCACGGTCGGCGGTGATCCTCATCGGGTCTCAGTCCTACCTTGTCGTTCGGGATGATGAGCCGGCCACTCGCGGAGTGGCCGGCTCAGGAATCCGGGCTCGTTCAGTCGTCCCAGGTGACGGGAAGCGACTTGGGGCCGTAGTGCACGCAGTCGTCACGCATCGGGATCTCATCGGCCGGTACGGCCAGCCGCAGCGTGGGGAACCGGTCGAACAGGGCCTCGTAGCCGACGCGCAGGATCGTGCGGGCGAGGTGCTGGCCGAGACACTGGTGCACGCCGTGGCCGAGCGCCAGGTGCCCGTGGTCCGTACGGGCGATGTCGAGCTGGTCAGGGTTGCTGTAGCGCTCGGGGTCGCGGTTGACGGCGGAGAGGGCGACGGTGACCACTTCGCCCTTCTTGATGGCCTGTCCCGCGAACTCGACGTCTTCGAGCGCCCACCGGCTGGCCCCGAGGTGGGAGATGGTGAGGAAGCGGAGGAGCTCCTCGACGGCACCCGCCATCAGCTCCGGGTCCTCGCGCAGCCTGGCCAGTTGGTCGGGGTGCTCGAGCAGGGTGAAGACACCCATGGCGAGCATGTTGCCCGTGGTGTCGAAGGCCCCGGTGATCAGCGTGGCGGCCATGCCCATGAGCTCCTGCTCGGTGAGCTGCCCGCCGCGGATCAGGTCACCGAGGAGGTCGTCCCGGGGATCGTCCATCCTGGCCGGTATGAAGCGGGACAGGAATCCGCTCATCCCGGACACGGCGGCGAGCGCCTCGGGCTCGGTGCAGGTGAGTCGTCCGAGCGTCTCGACGTGCCGCTGGAGGGTCTTCCGCTCCGATTCGGGGACGCCGATCATCGCGCACATCACCCGGGAGGGCGCGGATTCGGTGAAGACCTCGACCAGATCGGCACCCGGCCCGGCCTTTTCCAGATCGTCGAGTTGTTCATGCACGATTCGCTCGATCATGGGCGCGAGCTGACGCGTACGACGGACCGTGAAAAAGCCGGTGAGCAGCTTGCGATACCGGCCGTGGATCGGGTCGTCCGTCTTCGCGAAGGCACCGGGGTCGGCCGGGACACCGTCGTATTGCAGTTCCGTGGGGACCGGAGGGGTCAGCCCTTCCTGACGCGCACTGAAGCTCTTATGGGTGAGGAGTTCCTTCGCCTCGGCGTGACGCGTGATAAGCCACCCCGGCGACCCGGCCGGGTAACTCATGCGCGTTATCCGCTCCTGCGCGCGCAGGGGGGTGTAGCCGTCCGGAGGATCGAAGGGGCAGCTCCGCTTGGTGGGCAATGACACAGGGGGGTGCGGGGCGTCGACCAAGACTCCTCCATCGATTTCACATCCGTGTATCGAGGTCGTCGGCGGCTACACCGGCTGGCTCGAAGTCGATGCTAGCTTCGCCGTCGGCCCGACAGCGCACCGAAAGGCCCCCGCAGACAACGTCTGCAAATTTCCTTAGACAAAGGCGGAAGCTGTTGACCCCGTCCGGGTCGGCGAACTCACCGCGCCTGCCGCCACGTCTGAGCGTGCGGCCCGACCACCCTCTACCCCCCTTCCCCGGGTGCGCTCGGTCCAACCCCAACCGACCCGGGTCGAATGTCGGCCAACCCGTCTAAGGCGATTGTCTTAATAAGACGACCGCCTTACCGTGATCACAGGTCCCCGACACCGGAGGAGTCCCCCCATGACGGACGTCATCCCCGACTACCCCTTCGAGCAGCCGAACGCGCTGGAGCCCCCGCGGGAATGGGCCGAGACCCGGGCCACCTGCCCGGTGGCCCACGTACGGATGCCCAGTGGCGATGTGGTCGGCCTGCTGACCGGGTACGAGGAGGTCCGTGGGCTGCTGACCGACCCGCGGTTCAGCCGCAATCTCGCCCGCGAGGGCGCCGCCCGCATGTCGACCACCGAGGACGGGGGGACGTTCAGCCGGCCCTCCCTGGGTGACGCGGACATCAAGGAGGGCCCGGGACACCGGAGGTGGCGACGGCTGCTCAGCCGGGCGTTCACGGTGAAGAAGATGGAGGCGTGGCGCCCGCGTATCCAGGAGATGGCGGATGAGTTGGTGGGCGCGATGGTGGCCAAGGGGTCACCCGCGGATCTCCGCGCGGCGGTGGCCCTCCCCCTTCCCGTGCGGGTCATCTGCGCACTGCTGGGGGCGCCGAGCGAGGACCAGGACAAGTTCGCGCGCTGGTCGGAAACCCTGCTGACGCTGACGCGTTACACCCAGGCCGAAGTGGACGTGGCGCAGGCGGAGTTCCGTGCCTACGCATCGGATCTCGTCGAGCGCAAGCGGGCGCGACCGGGTGATGACCTGCTGAGCGAGCTGACCCAGATCACCGACAGCCAGGACGGCCGGCTCAGCCACGACGAACTGATCGCCACCGCGGTGGGTCTCCTGCTCGCGGGGCACGAGACCACCTCGAACATGATCCTCAAGATGACTGCGATGCTGCTGTCGGAGCGGGAGCGCTACGAAACCCTGCTGGCCGATCCCGGGCTGGTACCGGGAGTGGTGGAGGAGGCCCTGCGGCTGGACGCCCTCGGCGGGGTGGGCATCCCCCGGTTCATCACCGAGGACACGGAGGTCAGCGGGGTGCCGGTGGGCGCCGGGAGCACCCTGTTCGTCAATCTGCACGCCGCCAACCGGGACGAGCGCAAGTTCCCCGACCCCGACCGGTTCGATCCGCGCCGGGAGAACAGCGCCCAGCACGTCGCCTTCGGCGCCGGACCGCATTTCTGCGTCGGCCAGACGCTGGCCCGGGTGGAACTCCAGGTGTGCCTGGCCACCTTCGTCAGGCATCTGCCCGAACTGCGGCTGCGGGACGCCCCGGAAGACCTCCGCATGCGCGAGGGGATCTCGGCGGGCGGCTTCGAGGACCTGTGGGTCACCTGGTGACGGTCCGCGGCGGCACGGTGGGCGAGCGGCGCCGCGCGCACGGCCGGGGTGTGCCGGCCCCCGGGGCAAGCCTGACCGGTGCCATTAGCCTGACGGGATGACTCCTCCGGGCCCGGCTGCCCCGCCCTCTCCGCGCTCCGCGCTCGCGCGGGACAAACTGATGCGCACCGCAGAACGGCTCTACGCCGAGCGCGGGTTCGCGAACGTATCGGTCAGGCAGATCAGCGAGGCGGCCGGCCAGCGCAACAACTCAGCGGTGCAGTACCACTTCGAGAGCCGGGACGGGCTCATCGAGACGATTCTCTCGAGCCACACCCGGGTCGTGGAGAAACACCGCATCGTGATGGTGGAGGCGCTGCGCGAGCGGAAGACCGTGTCCCTGGAGGAGCACTACGGCTGCCTGATCCTGCCGAACGTCGAGAACCACATCGAAGCGGGCACTCCCACATGGTGTGCCCGCTTCCTCGCCCAGGCCCTCGTCGAGCCCGCGCTGCGCGACTACGTCCTCCAGGACCATCTGGACACTCCGTCGCTCCGCCTGCTGGACGAGATAGGTGCCATCCGCCGCGATGGCATCCGCCCCGAACTCCGGGCCCGGCACGGCACCATGGTGCGCCAGCTCTCCGTGCACGCCTTCGCCGAGCTGGAGTACGACCTGGCGAACGGCCGCATCGACCCCGCCACGGCGGAGGAATCCTGGCGGGTGCTCGGCCAGGATCTGATCAAGGCGCTGTGCGGACTCACCAACGGCCTGCTCGGCCCCCTGTGACCGCGGGTCTTCCCCACGTGCGTGGAGACGGCGCGACGACACGGGGGTGACGGCCTCGTCACGCCCGTGCTGCCACCCTTCGTGCGGGAGTGTCAGCGGGACGCCACGTTCCTGTCGGCACCGACATGCGTGGGAGGTTCCGTCCGATGCCACCGCCGAAGGCTCTCGCGCAGCGGCCCCGGGTGTCGAAGACGGTGCCCGTCCCCACCCAGGACCGGCCGGAAGCACACGGCCCCGCCCGACCCCAGTTCCCTCCGTCCAACGCGGCGGTGACGGCGGCCCTGTCCGGCGGACGCGGCCCGGCGGCGCTGCCGCCCTCCTCCGCCCGGTTGCCGCCCGCCGGGCAGGACATGGTCGGCAATGGCGCGGTCGCGGCGGCCCGCCGTACCGAGCCCGGCCCTCGGCAGCCGCAAACGGCCGAACCGGCACCACCGGTGGACACGGCGGAGGCGGCGCCCGCGGCCTCGACCGCCGCGCCGGAGACGAAGGCACGGCCCGGCCCGGGCGCGGATCCGAAGTTCGCCACGCTGAAGAAGGACGTACGGCTCAAGAAGCGCTCGCTGGCGAGCTCGCACCCGCCCCCGAGGACGGAGGCCGGGGCCGCCCAGGACGCCGCCCGGCCGCCCAAGGACGACGAAGAGGCACAGGGCAAGACCGCCAACGCCGAGAAGATGAACGAGGCCAAGCCGAAGGACTTCGACAAGGACGCGTTCATCAGGGCGGTCGAGAAGGCCATCGCCGAGAAGGCGCCGAAGAACCTCGACGAGGCCGACAAGTTCGCCGACTCCGGCAAGGCCGATGAGGTACGCGCGGAGGTGCACGGCAAGGTCGGCGAGGGCAAGTCGGCTTCGGCCGAGCAGATCGCCACGACGACCGCCGCCCCGCCGGACACCGCGGCGGCCGTGCCCAAGAAGGTCGTACCGCTGACCTCGGACCGGCCTCCAGGGGTCCCGGGCACGCCGGATCCGGCCAACGCCGTACCGGACAGGCTGCCGCCGTCGGCCACCGATATGTCCGCGGGCCCCGCCCAGCTCAAGCAGCGGATGGTGGGCGCGCAGGTCACCGAGGGACAGTTGCGGAAGTCCAACGAGCCCACGTTCAAGACGGCGCTGGACGAGAAGAAGGCCGCCGAGCGCCACTCCGAGGCGGCCCCCGGCCGGATGCGCGGGCATGAGAAGAAGGAGCTGAACGCGGCCACCGCGCAGGCGAAGCGGCTCGGCGCGGCCGCCATGGGCTCGATGGGCGCCCAGCGGGCGCGGACCGGGCAGCAGGTCGACCGGGGCAAGGGTGGCGCGAAGGGCCGGGACGAGGAGAAGCGGACCCAGGTCACGGCGCTGCTGCAAGGGGTCTTCGACACGATGAAGAACGACGTCGAGGCGATCCTCGACGGCCTCGACAAGCTGGTCGACGACCAGTTCGGCAGGGGTGAGAAGGCGGCGCGGGACGCGTTCACCGCCGAACACCAGCGGAAGATGGACGAGTACAAGGACCGTCGGTACTCGGGTGTGACGGGCAAACTGCGCTGGGTCCGCGACAAGTTCGCCGGGCTGCCCGCCGAAGCCGACAAGATCTTCGAGGAGGCTCGCGACAACTACGTCCGCCGGATGCGGCAGGTGATCTCGGACGTCGCCGACACCATCGGCGCCGAGCTGAACCGGGCCAAGCACCGCATCGCGCGGGGCCGGGCCGAGTTGCGGACCGCGGTGCGCGAACTCCCGGCCGAGCTGCGGTCCATCGGGCAGCGGGCGGCGGCCGAGTTCGCCGACAAGTTCGATGAACTCACCCAGTCCGTGGACGACAAGGGCACCCAGCTCGTCGACACGCTGGCCACCAAGTACACCGACGCGCTCACGTCCGTCGACGACGAGATCGCCGCGGAGAAGGAGAAGAACAAGGGCCTCGTGGCCAAGGCCGTGGACGCGGTCAAGGCCGTGATCAACACCATTCTGGAGCTGAAGCGGCTGCTGCTGTCGGTCCTCGCCAAGGCCGCGTCCGCGGTCATGCTGATCCTCAAGGACCCGATCGGCTTCCTGCGCAATCTGGTCTCGGCCGTCGGCGCCGGTCTGCGGCAGTTCCTGCGGAACATCGGCCGCCATCTCCAACAGGGCATCCTGTCCTGGCTGCTCGGCAAGACGGCCGAGGCGGGCATCGAACTGCCGGCGAAGTTCGACACCCAGGGCGTCCTGAAGATGCTCGCCTCCCTGCTCGGACTGACCTGGCAGTCGATCCGCGCCCGGATCGTCCGCAAGGTCCCCAAGATGGAACCGGCGGTCGCGGCGGCCGAGACCGCGGTACCGCTGGTCGCGGAGGTCCGCAAGCGGGGCGTCGCCGGGATGTGGGACGACCTCAGGACGCGCGTGGGCGATCTGCGCAAGGACCTGCTGGACAAGGTCATCGCCTATGTCACGCCGACCATCGTCGTCGCCGGGATCATGTGGGTGATCTCGCTGCTCAACCCCGCGTCGGCCTTTGTGCGGGCGGTGAAGCTGATCATCGACATCGTGCGGTTCATCGTCACCCGGGCCCGCCAGATCTTCGAGTTCGTGAACGCCGTGCTCGACGCGGTCATCGCGATCGCCGGCGGCGGCAGCGGCGGCGTACCGGGCCTGATCGAGCAGGCCCTGGCCCGCTCGATCCCGGTCCTGCTGGGCGTCCTGGCCGCGATCCTGGGCGTGGGCGGGATCGCCTCCCGCGTCAAGGGGATCGTCCAGGCGATGTCCAAACCGGTGAACCGGGCGGTGGACTGGGTGATCGACAAGATCGTGGGCCTGGTGAAGAAGCTCTGGCCCAAGATCAAGTTCGCAGTCGACAAGAAGAAGCCCAAGCCGAAACCGAAGCGCCGCCCGGACCGGAAGCGGCCGGGCCGCCCGCGCCGGCGGAAGCGTCCGGACCAGCGGCGCCGTCCCGGCCGGCGCAGGCCCGAACACAGGCGCGCCCCGAAGAAGAAGCGTCCCGGCAAACGTCCCGACAAGCGGACCGAGGCGGACAAGAAGCGCGCCCTCGACGCCGCCGTGCGCGATGCGACGCATCTGCTCAACGAGGAGTCGGCGACGGTGAAGTCCGTACGGCGCGGGCTCCCGGCCATCAAGCGGCGGCACCGCCTCACGCGGATCCAGCTCAAGAAGGTGACCGAGGGCAAGTACCGCGTCAAGGTGGCCATCAACCCGGAGGCGGAGACCCCGATCGAGGACCTGGGGGACAAGTTCCCCTACAAGATCGGCCCGGCCGAGGAGCATTTCAAGATCAGGAAGCATGGGAAGGTGGTCGACCAGCTCAACCCGATCAAGAAGCTCCCGATGGCGGGGCGCGACCCGCGAACCGGCTTCGTCATCAATATGGCGGCCGTCCCGGGCGAGGTGAAGAAGAACCCGGGCATGGCCGCCCGCTATCTCCACGACGCGTGGAAGCACCCCGAGACCAAGCACTTCGGGCCGGTCAGCACCGCCGTAGTGATCGGCGTCAACACCTTCGAGCACCTCGACCAGAAGAACGACAGCAGGGTCCTCAACGAGGCGATCGACGCCGTCAAGCGACCGCTCAAGCTCATCATGGCCGTGTTCGGCTTCATCTGGACGCCCAGGTGGCTCCACACGGACGGCCATGAGGTCCCCATGGCGGAGGTGCGCAAGAAGTGCCGGGAGCTGACGGCCGACGAGAAGCGCGTCGCCGAGCAGAACGAGAAGGGCCTGCGCGACAAGGACGCGCTCCCCTACGGCCTCTTCCGCGAGCAGGTGACCAACTCCTCGTACACCCGCGAGGCGACGGCCATCCTGTCGCATGCCAACGACCAGGTGCACATCCTGGGCCAGGACGCCGACACCGGGGTCGCGGTGTCCGAGACGACCGGGGTCCTCGCCGCGTACCAGCGGGTCCTCGACGCGATGGGCGGCCATCCGCTGATCACGATCGGCGGCTACCACTTCAAGGGCTTCAACTGGAGCCCGGAGGGCGACCAGCGCCCCAAGCAGCTCACGCTGCTCGCCAACGCGCTGGACCGGGCGATCCGGGTCGCCATCGCCGGACGGTTCCCGCAGATGCTCTACCCGACCGAGCCGAACATGCTCATCAAGGCGTGGGACCGCCATCGGCCGGACGGCCTCTTCCAGACCAGCCGCCTCCACGCCCTGCGCCAGGTCCAGGGCGGGCTGTACGGCATCGGCAGCGCGGAAGGACGCAATCTGCGGATCCAGTTCATGGAGGTCTTCGGCGAGAACCTCGCCATCGCCTACGCCCCCGAGGCGTCCACCAGCACGAGCCCGGAGCCGGGAGACGAGGACCGCGGCCTGACCGTACGGCCGTCGGGCGTGCACCTGGCCGCACGCGGCAGGATGCGCGGCAAGGGCGGTGTGGAGGAAGCCATCCGCGTCGCACACCGGATGTACGCGCTCATCATCCAGTCACAGTCCTACACCAGCGCCCACACCCTCTCCCGGGAGTACTTCCACGCGAATCCCGGGCTGTCCAAACGGCTCCGGTTCACCCTGCGGGACACCGTCTTCGTGCACGTCGAGAACGTGGCGATGATGATGGCCGACAACCCGAGGCTGACCGTCCGCGGCGAGAGCGTCCAGGCGGAGCTGCAACGGCTCTCGGACACCGTCGACCGGCTGGTCCGCGGCGCGGGGGGCGACCAGCGGCGCAAGCGGGCCGTAGAAAGAGCCCGCGACCTGACCTCGGACATCATCCAGGCGATGACCGCCCCCGAGCTCCACACCTTCTGGGAGAGTGTCCGCACGGCCCTCGACGAGGCCATGAGCGACGCACCGCAGAGCGGAGGAGAGCCGCAGTGAACCGGGAGACCGCCGACCGGCCGCGGAGCGAGGCATCGCGGGACGACTACGCCTCGATGGCACGGCTGGCGCGGGCGCTGTACGAGAGCGGGCCGGGGCCGCGCGAGGTGCTGCGCGAGTGCTACGGCGTCGGCCTCCCCGACGAGGTCTTCGCCATCGTCGACGCCGGGCTGTGGTCCCTCGACCTCCTGGCCTACTTCACCAACCAGCCCTGGCAACTGGCCGTCCCGCCGGACCGGGGCGGCCCGGCCGAGGCGCCCGATCCGATGGCCGACACCGAACTGCTGGTCCTGGCGCTCGACCCCGATCTGATGCCGCTCGTGCAGATTCCGGCGGCCACGGCCGGTGCGGACGACCGCATCGTGTGCTACCGGATCGAGGAGCTGCGGGCGGGCCGGTCCACGGCCTTCTGCCTCCGCGCGGCGCCCTACCCCCACAGCGAGCTGCGGGACGCCGAGGCGCTGCGCTGCGGGGAGTCCCTGCTCGCCGTGCTGTACGAGGTGCACGCCGACGACCTCCGCCGGCTCGAGGAGGAGCTCCACCAGCCGTGGAACCGGGGCGCCGGATCGGTGGACCGCGGGGAAGTGGAAGCGGCGCACGCGTCCCTTGAGCTGATTCAGAGGTTGCGGGGCCAGTCGGGCGGGCGTCAGGAGGGCTGAGCGCCCTTCGGCTTCAGTACCACCGTGCCCGCCACCGGGGGCACGACGGGGCTCGTCCGGGCCGCCGCGCCCGCCACCGCCGCATTGCCCAACTGGTCCTGCCCGGCGAGCAGACGATCGAGGACGGTCGGCGGTTTCGCCGCGGCCGGGGCGGGGGCCGCGGCCGGGACGTGGTGGGTGGCCACCGCCGTCTCCTGGGGGCGGGCCGGTGGGACCGGGGCCACCAGGCGGTGGAGGGAGAGCGGGGGTTCGGTGGGCAGCATCGGCTTCACCCCGGGGTTCCGTCGTCGAGCAGATGGGCGTGCGGGCCCAGTTCGGCCGAGCGGAGCAGGCGGGCCTCGCGTTGGAACTGGCGTGCCACACCACGTACGACATGGCGCATGACAATCGTATCGCCGCTTCCGTCCGCGGCCGCCAGTGCCGCCGTGCGGGCAGCCGCGGCGATGGCGGCGCCCGTCATGTCCAGGCGGGCCAGGGCCTCCAGGTCCACGTCGGGCGCGAGCGGGGCCTCCTCGGGGAAGGCGAGGCGCCACAGTCTGCGGCGTTCGGCGGCGGCCGGGCGGGGGAAGTGGACGACGAAGTGGAAGCGCCGGGTGAAGGCCGGGTCGATGTTGTCCTTCAGATTGCTGGTCAGGATGACCAGGCCGTCGCTGGCCTCCAGGCGCTGGAGCAGATAGCCGACTTCCAGGTTGGCGTAGCGGTCGGTGCCGTGCTTCACCTCGCCGCGCTTGCCGAACAGGGCGTCGGCCTCGTCGAAGAGCAGCACGGCATGGCTCTCCTCGGCCTGCCGGAACGCGATCTCCATGTTCTTCTCCGTCTCCCCCACCCATTTGGAGACGACCTGGGCGAGGTCCACCTTGAGCAGTTCCAGGCCGAGCATGCCGGTGACGATCTCGGCGGACATGGTCTTGCCGGTTCCGGGCTCCCCGGTGAAGAGCGCCTTGACCCCGCCGTGCCCGGAGCGGCGGGCGAAGCCCCAGCTCTCGGCGATCCGGGGCCAGGCGCGGAAGGCCGACGCGATCTCCAGGATCTGGCGGAACTGGACATCGGGCAGGACCAGGTCGTCGACGGTGCGCCGGGGCGTGATCGCGTGGACGGCGCTGCCGCTGCGGCCGCGGGTGACGGTGGCGATGGCGGGCTCGACATGGTCGGTGACCGGCTCCGGGTGTCCGTTGCCGGCCAGGCGTGCCCCGGCGTCCGCGACCGAGGCGACGGCGCGCAGTTCGCCGCCGCTCATCCGGTAGCGGACGGCGAGGTCTTCGAGGAGGGTGCCGGTCAGGTCCGGGAGCGCGGCCGACCACATCGCCCGGCGCTCGGTGAACCCGGGGACGGGCAAGGTGAGTTCGGCGTACGAGCGCGCGGCGAGCAGACCCGCCGGGCGCCAGGGCTTCAGGCCGGTCAGGCACACCGGCACGCGCGAGCGCAGCAGCGCGGCGGACACCGCGTCGGCGACGGGCCGCTGCTGCTCGCCGTGCAGGTCGTCGGTGGGGATCCACAGCACGGCACCCAGCGCGGCGGCCGTCCGCAGATCGGCCTCGGGGTCGGCGGTCAGGGTGCGCAGCGGCGCTCCGGCGGCCCGGGCCAGTGCCTGTACGGCGTCGAGTTGGCCGTCGGGCGGGCAGCCCCACAGCCCGGTCAGGTCGAGGTCGCCGCGGCCCAGCGCCCGGCCCAGCCGGATGAGCCGGTCCGAGGAGAGGTACGGGGACGGCACGCGGGGCTCGGGCGGTGCGACCTCGCCGGAGTCATGGCCGAGCAGGCCCACGTCGCCGCCCCAGCCCAGCAGGAAGTCCAGCACCCCGGGGCCGGGGACCAGTTCCTGGGCGAGTTCGACCGCGGCCTCGCCGTGCGCGCGCAGCAGCCCGTACCGGCGCAGTGGCCCGGCCGGGCCGAGGGAGCGGCGCAGGGCGAGGCGGGCCGCCGCGGTGTCCGCGCCCACGGCCACCAGCAGTTCCACGCTCGGCAGCCGCCGGTTCAGGTTGTCCACGACGTAGGCGTAGATCCGCTCGTAGCCACGGTCCAGTTCGGGCGCGGCGGCCAGGAGCAGGGCGTCCTGCTCCGCGCGGGTCAGGCCGAACCGGGTGGCCAGCGCGTCCAGCGGCAGGGTCGTGCCCTCGGCGGACGCGCGCCGCCTCAGGTCCCGTTCGGCCTCCGGCTCCGGCTGCCGGGGGGCGCACGGCTCGGCCATGGCGTCGGCGAAGGCATGCACCTCGCCCAGCAGCACGTCGACCTGTTCGTCGGTCACGCAGTACGGGGTGAGGTCGGGCCTGGTGAGCCGGGCGGCGAGCGCCGCCTGGCGCTCGACGGCGGCCCTGAGCGCCCGGTGCAGGCCCGCCAGCCGTAGCCGCAGATGCTCGAGCGCTGGTTCGCCCATGTGTCTCACCCGGCCGAGAAGGTCAGGGTCCGGCCTCCCAGCCAGGCCACGTCGGGCACATCGGCGAGCAGGCCGCCGCGCAGGAGGTCCGCATGGCGCCGTCCCATCGGGACGCGCACCCGGACGGCCGCGGCCTCGAACCGCACCGTGGCCTCCAGGTCGGCGAAGCGGTCCAGGGCCAGCAGCGGATCCGGTGTTTCGCGCTCGCGCCAGAGCGTCCAGGCGACCGTGGACAGGCCGAGCGCGGCGGCCAGGGTGACGGTGCGCTCCAGACCACCGTCCCTGTCGAGTGGCACCGCCCGGCGCTCGGTGACCAGGGCGGTGACCAGGTCCGCGCACCGCTGGGCGTGGGCGGGCAGCTCCGCGGCGAGACGCGGGTCCGGTGCGGTGCCCGGCGCGCTCCACAGCGGTGTGCGCCAGGGCAGCCGCGCCACCGGGTCGCCGCGCAGCGGCCGTACGCCGGTGAGGAACGGCACGCCCGCCGAGGCGAGGTCGCGCAGGGTGCCCGGGGGCAGGGGCCCGTCGCAGAGCAGCACGGGTGGCCGCCCGCAGGACTGCCAGTACGGCAGCAGCCCGGCGGCCTCCGCGGCCCAGGCGATCGGGAACATGCCGTGGGCGTCGACGAGAAGCAGCCCGTCGTCGGCGCCCGTGAGCAGCAGCGGGTCGGCGGGGCCGTGGCCCCGGCACACGGCCAGTGCCAGGACGCCGTCGAGGACCGGGAGCGCGGGGCGCACCTGGCGGGCGAAGGCGGTCAGCCGCTCCTCGTCGAGGGGTGGGAAGAGACCGGCGAAGGCGGCCGCGGCCTCGCCGTCCCGTTCGGCGCGCCGCCAGCCCCGTGCGGTGGCGCCCAGCACCTTGTACGCCAGGGCCGCGGCGAACAGCGGTGCGTCCTCGGCCAGTTCGACACCGGACAGGGCGGGCCCGATCGCATCGAGGTATCCGATGCGGGCCAGTGGCCCGGCGAGCAGGAAGGGCAGGGCGGACCACACCTGCACCTCGCCCGTGGTGCTCGGCCCGGCGGCGGTGCTCGCCCCGGCTGGGGTACGCACCGCACCGGTGCCGCCCGCCGCGCCGGACGGCTCCTCGGCACCCGGGTCGTACGCTCCGGCCGGGGACCGGGCCGGCCGTACCGCCTCCGCGCGGTCCGGCGACGCCAGGAAGTCGGCGAGCAGCCGCGGCAGGTCCGCCGCGTCGGCGCCCGCGATCATCGCGCGCAGCCGCTCGGGCAGCGGCTCGGCGGGCCCGGGGCGGGCGGCCGCACCGTGCGGATGAGCGGGCGGAGGGTCTGCCGTGAGGGCGCGCCCGACGAGTTCGGCGAGCAGCCGGGCGGCCGCCGTGTCGTCCACGCCGAGCAGGGCCAGCAGATACGTCCCTAGCGACGCGTCCGGCAACAGCGCGAGCAGCGCGTCCAGTTCGCCGCGCTCGGCGAGTTCGGCGAAGAGCGCGGCGGCGCTCGGGGCGGTCCATGGATCCGGCGCCGCCGCGAAGGACTCCTCGAACGACATGGCGTCGGCGGCGGTTCCGGGCGCCTCTGCGGGGACCTCCACCATCGGCACCGGCGCGAAGTGGACCTCCACGGGCGGCCCGCCGCCCGCCGTCCGGCCGGACCGGCCGTCCCGGCCCGGCCGGACGGTGACGGTCAGCGGCTCGGTGATCTCCACGTCCGGCCCGTCGGCCGCCAGCCGCTCGGCGAAGTGGTCCGCCAGCAACTCCGGCAGGGCCTCGACCACCTGGCGGATCAGGCCGCGTGGCTCGGGCCCCCAGCTCCACCCACCGCGCCGGACCACCGTCACGGTGCACCGGTGCACCGTGATCTCGCCGGGCTCACCGTCGTCGCCGGTCCCGCCGGTCCCGGCGGCGGTCGGCGCGGTGGGCGCGCTCACGTCACCCTCACCTTCCCCAGGTGGCCCGCCCAGCCCGCGACGAGCACCAGCACACCGTGCACGCTGCCCACCACAAGGGTCACCGGCAGTTTCACCTGGGTCTGCTGGGCGGGGATCTCCCCGGCGAGCACATGGGTGTCCTGCTCGTCGGAGACCAGGGCGACCACGGGGGTGGGGCGGGCCACGGCGACCTTCACGGTGACGGTGAGCCCGTCCGTGGCCAGTGCGATGCCCTCGGTCCACGACGCGAGCCGCACCAGCGCCGGTTTGGGTTTGCCCTCGGACGTCATCTCGACCCCGAAGGCCAACGGCTCGGCGAGGGCGGCCGGTTCGTCGTCCACGGCCGTCGCGGCGAGGTCCCGGGCGCTGAGCGGAAGGTCCGCGACGCGGCCTCCGTCCAGGGATACGCGCAACGGCAGCGCGCGGCCGACGAGTGCGGCCACCTCGTCCGGGGCGGCGGCGCCGGTCAGGGCCAGCGCGCCCACGACGTGGCCGGTGTCGAGGGTGTACACCACGGAAAGGGCCATCGTCAGCCACCGCCGTTCGTGGGCGCGACCGTCGCCAGGACGAGGAAGTCGACCGCACCGGGCTGTTCGACGACCTCGGGGGTGGCCTTCAGGGGATCGTACAGGCGCACCCGGCAGCGGACCCGCCGGTCTCCGTCCACGGTGGCCTCCACCGGGCTGTACAGCGTCGTGCCCGCCAGGGGTGGTGTGCGGGGAATGAGATGGACATGGATCACGACCCGGCCGTCGGCGACCTGTTCCGGGGTGATGCCGGACGGCAGCGGCAGCAGCATTCCGTCGGTGGCGGCCCCGGAGGTCACCAGCGTGCTGCCGGCCGGCATCCGGCCGCTGAAGCTGCCCTCGATCGTGAGGTTGCCGTTGGCCGCCACGGTCATCAGCGGGGCGACCGCGCCGCCGCCCTGATAAAGGCCGAAGACCAGGGTGGGCCGGTCGCCGCCGGACAGGACGAGGGCGGGCTTGCCCTCCTCGGCCTCCGCGCCGGTCCGCAGGGTCAGCGCGCCCGACCGGGCCGATACGGTGTCCGCGCGTACTCCGGCGAATCGCACCGCGACGCCGCGGGCCGTGGTCTCGACGCCGCTGAAGTGGCCGTCCGCCCAGTGGACATAGCCCAGCAGAACGAGCCAGCGGGCGGGCGGATCGGCCGGTGGGGCACCGATCGCGGGCGGCCGCTGCTCCGTGGCCAGCCGCTCGTCGCCGCGGCGCCCGAAGAGGATCTGGTAGGACTCCTCCACCCGGGTCTTCGTGGCGCCGCCGGAGCAGGAGACCGGCCCGGGGAGCTGGGCGGGTTCCCGGTCGGCCGCGGTGAGGAAGACCGGGTAGGGCTCGTCCGTCGACTGGTCCGCGCCGTTGACCTCTTCGAAGTCGCTCTCGCGCAGCACGACCGGCTCGGTGACGACCACCTCGCGGCCCGTTCCGTCGACGGCGATCCCCGCCGAGACGCTCACCTCGACATGGCGGACGCCCGTCAGCGGGTCGGTGCGGGGCTCGGTGGCGAGGCCGAGCCCTTCGACGATGCCCCACTCGTGGAGATGCCGCGCGTGCCGGGCGGCCCCGGCGCGGGCGTACTCGACCGTGGCCGACAGGTCCGCGGCGGACAGCACCTGGCCCTCGTGGAAGGCGGGGCGCAGGGGGCCCGTCATGGCGTCTCACCGGGCTTCCGGGTACGGGGCGAACGGCCGCGCTTGGCGGGGGGCTTGGCGGGTTCGGCCCCCTGCTCCGGCCCCTGCCCAGGTTGGTCGGGCCGATCCGGCTGATCAGGTCCCTGATCGAGTCCCTGGTCCGCCGCTCGGTCCGATGTGTCTTCGAGGTCCGCGAGGCGGGTCCCGAGCCGTTCCGGCACCTGCTCCTCCAGGTGGGTCATCTGCGTCCGGGCGCTGCCCAGTTGGGCGCGCAACCCCTCCACGGCGGCGGTGAGGTCGGAGACCTGGGTCCTGAGCCGGGCCAGCTCCTGCATGCTGTCGGTGACTTCGCTGGGGGTCGTGTAGACCTGTTCGTGCAGCGCCTTGGGCGGTGTCTCGCCGGGTGCCGGGGTCAGCAGCAGGGACAGCATCTCCTCCAGGTCCCCGGTGCGCGGCCAATCGCCGAGCAGGTCGTCCGCGTACGGGCGCGCCACCGGGCCCTCGGACGGGAGCGTCGGCTTCTGGTGCTGGGGCACGGGCAGGCAGCACACGCGCTCGGCGAGTTCCCGCAGCCGGTAGAGCTTGGGCAGCCACTCGCCGTACGCCGATCCGCCCGGCAGCACCTGCTCCCGGGTGGCCGAGCAGACCCGTACGACATCGCAGCCGTCCAATTCCAGACGCGCGAGCAGGACATCGGTGTCGGTGCAGTCGCCGCAGGGCGGATTGAGCGTGGCGCACGCCGCGTCGGTCAGCAACCGGCGCAGCGCGGTGCCCAGGGCCGCGGCCGCCTCCGCGATCTGCTGCACCTCGGCGACGGTCGCCTTCTCGGTGCTGTCCGGCGGCGGGAGCGGCAGCAGCGGGGGTACGTCGGCGGCGGCGACGTCCGTGCGCAGCGCGCAGTCGGCGAGGTCGGCGGCCTGGTCCAGCCGGCACAGCAGCCACTCCCGGATCAGGCCGAGGTCGGCGCGGAACTCCACGCGCAGGGCGTGAGCGAGCGGCGTGCCCTGGGCCAGCATGCGTACTTCGCAAGGCGCTTCCGGGTCGCCCCGCTCCGGTACGACGCGGGCCACGGTCTCGGTGACGACGGCGTGGGCGATCGTGCGGCGCAGCGGGTCCGGCCACGAGGCTGCCATGTCGGCGCCCCTCAGCCGCTCGCAGGCCGTACCCAGGACGCCGCGGGCCTCCCGCACGGTGGCGAGGTCCGGGTAGTCCCTTCCGAGCTGCTCCTGTCCGGCCGGGTCGTAGGTGTCGTAACGGGCGACGGCGGCGGCCAGCGCGCGGACGTGCTCGGTCATCTCGCGGGCCGTCGGCGGGGAGGGCGGGCCTTCCCCGCCCGCGTTCTCGCGCAGCCAGCCGAGGGCGGTGGCGTACCGTCCCGCGTCGGCGGCGTCGAAGCGGAAGGCCCGGCCCGTGGCGAGCGAGGCGACGGTCAGGGCGTCGGCGTAGTGGCCGAGCCGCCGGTCGCGGGTGCGGGCCCGGTCGGCCCGTGCGAGATCGCCCAGGCTCATGAGGAGCCGGGTGCCGGGGTTGTGGCGGTGGTCCTCGAAGTCGTCGCATTTGACGACGAATTGGAACCCCTCCTGGATCCTGGAGGGCACGCATCCCGGTGAGGGACAGGGCTCCTCCGTGGCGTACGGGGCCACCGGCTCGACGGACAGCTCCCGGTAGCGGACGTAGAGCCCGTAGCGGCGCCCGCCCTCGTCATCGCAGTGTTCGCCGCAATCCACACCGAGGCCGCTGATGCGCCGCTCCCGCACCAGGGCCTGGACGTCGACCCGTTCGGCGCAGGGCACCACGATGTCGTTTCCGGTGCAGTCCAGCGCGTGTCCGGGGTGCACCGCCACGGTTCCGCCGCCGCACGGGTCGCAGGTGACGCCGAGGCCGCAGATGACGCCCGGCCCGTACAGGGAGCGGTTGTGCAGTCTGGCCTTCGCCGTCGTGTACTCCACCAGCAGGCTGAGATCGTCCTCGGTCAGCAGTTGCCCTGCGAAGAAGCGAGGACGTACGAAGGCGGAGGTCCGGGTGGCGTCGCCACCGCAGCCGCATCCGCAGTCTGTTCGCATGATCAGCGCTCCTTCACGAAGAACCAGCTCTCGAAGACGTCCCCGCCCGCGCCGGTGCCGGACGTCCAGGGCCCGATGCCCGAGGGCGGGAGGTCGCAGCATTCGTCGCCGTGTGCGGCCGACAAGGTCGCACCGGTGTGGATGACCGGGACGCGTCCGCCGACATGGGTGCCGTCGACCGGGCGGCAGCAGCGGTCCAGGAGGAACGCGGCGCGGACGGTGATCAGTACGCGGTCGCCGTCCTGAAGCGTCTCGCGGGTGGTCTGGCGGTAGCGGAACTCCCGGGTGAACTCGTCGCATTCATCGGCTTCCGGGTCCGGTTCGGCGAAGGTGCCGCCCATGTACCAGGTGGAGGCGTTGCGGCCGCTGCCACCCTCGATCACCTGGAGTTCCACCACACCGGGCCGCAGCGTGTCGGACCGTACGTCGGCGGAGAACCGCACCACGAGCCCGCCGTCCTGGTTCTGGGTGCCGAGGAGGTCCTTGGCCTCGTCGATGGTGTAGGTGTGTCCGTGGATCCAGTTGATACCGGTGATCACCGTGGGCAGATGGCGGCCGAACGGGCGGCGTACGTTCATATGGACCTGGTCGCGGCGCACCGGCTCGTACCAGTCCACGCGGTCGATCCTGGCCAGCCACAGCACCTTGTGCTCACAAGTGGAGCAGCAGGTGTCACAGCGCTCGTCCACCGGTGGCTCGCACCCGGTGACCCGCACCCTGTAGCACTCCTCGGTCCAGCCGAACTCGCAGTCGGAGGTGTCCGCGCAGGCGTCGTTGTAGACGGCGCGGGTGGGCTCGACGGGCCGCTCGGCGTACTCGATGCCGACCCAGACGGTGTCGGTGTCCCGTTCGTGCGGGGGCAGCGCCTTCCACAGGTCGATCACGCAGCCGCCGCGCACCACGACCTCGTCGCCCTCGCAGTCCACGGCGAGACCGGGAGTGATCCGCACCCTGGCCCTGCGCCGGGTGTGCTCCGGCTCGGTACCGCCCTCTTCCGCGCTCTCCCCGGGCCGGGTGGACTCCTCGCCGCCGTCGTCCGGCGGGCAGTCGTCCTCGTCCCGCGGCACCGGCTCCACATGCAGGCCGCACACCACGCCGTAGCCGAGCAGACAGCGCATGCGCAGTCTCGACTTCTCACGGTGGTACTCCTGTTCGCGCTGGAAGTCCCGTGCGCCCAGCATCTGACCGTGGAAGTACCGCAGCCGGCGCAGTGGTGGCGCGTCGAACTCCTCGGTCCTCGGTGTTCCTGGCTCGGTCATCGCCCCGTCCTCTCACGACACTTGTGTCTGAATGCCGACGGCGGAGACGACTCCCACGCCCACCCCTCGGCGCAACCCTCTCGGTCCTGGCCTCAGCACCCCGTCGCGGTTCAGCCGCACGGGGTGCGCACCGCCCAGTACGGGCGCCGGGAGCGGGACGAACGCGGTGTCCACGCCGACCGTGGACCGCGAACCGACCACGAACCCCGCGCCGCCGGTGCGTACCGATCCCACCGTGTGCGCGGGCGCCTGCCGCTCCACCAGCCGCCGCAGCGCCGCCACGTCCGCGGATCCGGCGGGCAGGAGCAGCCGGAACCGGTACGCATGCGCGGTGAACGGGTCGCTGTCCGGTGTGCCGAACGCGCGCAGCGGCGCCGCGCCCAGCGCCGTACCGCCGACCCGGAAGCGGCTCGCCGACCGGCCGAACAGCCGTACCGCGCCGAGCCCTTGGGCCGGTCCGTCTCCTCGCCGCGCCTCGCGCAGCCACGCCCAGCGGCGGTCGGTCGCCAGTTCGTCGACGACCGGAGTCACCCCGAACACGATGCGCACCGCCTCCCGCAGCGCCCACGGCGTGCCCCGGCGCCGGTACAGCTCCGGGGCCGCGGCCAGCAGCGCGCGCCGGGTGCGGGCGTCCCAGCCCGCCTCGAACGACAGGCCCAGCAGACCGGCCAGCCAGGGCAGCGCCCGGTCCGGGACACCGGCCGGGTCCAGGAGCGACGGATAGCGCTCGATCACCCGGTCGAGCTGGTCGAGCGTGGCGTCGAACAGCGACAGGAAGCGCTCGGTGAAGTCGTCGGCCGCGGGGTCCTCGCGGAAGGCGGGCGGCAGCAGGTCGGCGCTGGTGACCCGGGGGAAGTCCAGCCGGATCCGGCGCAGAACCGGAGTCGAGCCGCCGTCGCCCGACAGCCGCAGCCGCAGCCGCAGGAAGCGGCCGGGCGGCTGGTCGACGAGGAAGTCCGTGGCGCCGGGAGCCGACGCCTGCCAGTCGCTCTCCTCGTACCGCCCGTCCTCGGTCACCACGATCTCGACGGCGGCCGCCGTTCCGGCGGGCACCTCGGCGTCCACGCGCACCCGGTGCCAGCGGCACCGCGAGATGCCGCTGTCGATCAGGGTGGTGAGGTACGTCCCGCTGGTCGGATACGCGTCGGTGGCCGGTGGCGCGGGGTCCCGGGGCAGGCCCTGCCAGGTGAAGCAGGTGGTCTCGGGGCCCTCCGGGCCCTTCTCGCGCAGGCAGAACCCGTCCTCGTCCGCCGAGGTGAGCGCGGACGGCGGCAGGACCGCGGCCAGTTCGTCCACGGTGACGGGGCGGAAGGGTCGGCCGTGGCCGCCCCGGTGGATCCCGAGCCGTCCGCCGTCGTCGGTGAGCAGCCACACGGTCCGCTCCGGGCCGGTGCGCAGGCCGATGACCTCGCCGGGCGCGCCGGTGCGCAGCACACCGCGGAAGCCGCCGGTCGAGTCGTACCGCCGCAGGTCCGTACTGCCCTGACAGGCCACCAGGATGTCGTCGCCGGGGCCGAAGGCGGCCCACCGGGGCCGCTCGGCCCGGATCACACCGGCGAGTCGCTCGCCCTCGCGGCGCCAGACCAGGACCCGGTCGGACTCCACGACGGCCAGCCGGTGTCCGCGCGCGGCGACGGAGACCGGCTCCCGCAGCGGGTGGGGGTCGCAGTCGGACGGCCAGACGGGGGTGAAGGCGCCGCCGCATATACCGCGGCGCAGCAGCCGCCGCTCGCCGGGAACGAGCAGATACCAGCCGCACGGTCCGCATCCGGGCGCGAGGCGGGGGTCGGGGAACCACGGCAGCAACTGGTTCCGAGTGGGTCCCTCCGGGTCGGCGCCGAGGTGGGCGAGCCGGAGGCCGGCCGGGTCGTCGAAGCCGACGATGCCGTCCACGCCCGGCTCGCCGCCGGTCGGCTCGTCCCAGCCGACATAGGCGTCCAGCAGCCGGAAGGTCGCGGGGTGCGGGTTGCACATCATGGCCGGTCTCCTACCGGGATCAGCAGCGGGCGCTCCGGCCAGATCAGGGTGTGGGGCGGGAGGGTGTGGTCGGTGCAGGGCGGGCGGCGCACCCCGTCGACGGTGAGCGCGAGCCGGGTGACGGCCAGCACTCCGTCGACCGCCAGCAGCCGCCGGACCAGCGCCGTGTGGCGCAGCGCGCCGCCGAACGGCCAGCCCGCGCCGTCCTCCCCGCCGCGCAGCGGATCCAGATAGGTGCGCACCGCGTCCCCGGCCCGGGCCAGGACCGCGGCCCGGTCGAGGCCGGGGTCGAGGGAGACCCAGGACTCCACGGCGACGCGGCGGTACGGCGCGGGGGCGGCGACCACCGTGACTCCGGCGGGGGCGGCCTCACGGATGAGGAAGTCGGCGACGGCCCGCAGGGTCGCGGCGGTGGGGACCGGCGGTTCGCTGGTGTCGTCGCCCGGCGGTAGCGGCGGTACGACGAGGACTCCCACCACGCCGGGGATCGGCACCCCGGCGAAGTCGGGGTGCAGACCGGGCACGCCCCGGGCGCGGGCCACCGAGGCGCCGGGCGCGCGGGTGGCGAGCTGCCCGTAGTCGACCGGGGCCACGGCCCGGCCGCGGGCCCGCAGTTCACCGGCGCCGCGGCGCATGGCGTCGGCGTCGGGCTCGGCGTCCGTTCCACCGGAGGCCGGGAACGGGTTGCCCACGCCGGTGATGAACGGCAGCGCGGTCACCACCCCGTTCACCGCGCCCGCCGCCACGGCACCGGCGCTGCCGCCGCCCACGCGGTAGCGCACGGCGCGGACGTTGCGGAAGCCGGGCGGGACGGCCGCACCGCTGACGCCGTCCCCGAAGGTCACCTCGCCGCTCTCATGGTCCACGGTGAACACCCGGTCGTCGGCGCCGTACCCGGCCAGGCTCTCCACCTCACGCCACCGGGACGGGCTGCCGGCCGCGGTGCCGAACACATCGCCGCCCGTGTCGTCGTCCACCTCGATGACCACCGACCGGGCGAGGATGGGCACCTGACTGAGCTTCATACGCCGCCGCCCGGTCGCCGCGGGATCCTGGACGGGCTGGAGCGGCTCGTCCCGGATGGTGCGGGCGGCGGTGGCGGCGACCACGTTCAGCCGCAGTCCGGACAGCACGGGCGCGGGCCCGGCGAAGGCGCCGTGCGCGATCCGCAGGCGCAGCCAGCGCAACCGGGGCCGGGTGCCGGACGGACTGCCCGGCTCCCAGGAGCGCGGGACCCTCAGCTCGACGGTCCCATCGGCGCCGAGCCCGGCCGTGGAGTCCCGCATCACCTCGGCCGGTACGAGCCGGCTGCCGTCCAGCACGTCCCAGCGCAGCAGCGGCGCGGGCGGCAGCGGCAGGGGCGCCGCGCCACCGGCGGCCGCGGGGGCGGGGGGTGCGGCGACGACCACGAAGCCCAGCGACAGCCGCGGGTAGGGGGCGGCGGGCCCGGCGAGTCCGATCCACAGCGCGTTGCCGGGCTCCGGGTCGCGGCCGAAGGGCTCGAAGGGGCGGCTGGGACCGGCCGGGCCCAGCGGCAGGGCCTGTAGCGTTCCGGCCTCCTGGACGGCGAGGTCGGCGAGGGTGGCCGGGGTGGCGTACAGGTCCTGGTCCGTCTCGTAGACGACCTGCCCGGCCGGGGTCGAGGCGGCGCTCTGGAACCCGGCGGGGACGAGCACGGAAGCGCCGTCCGGCGGGTTGACGGTGAACTCCAGGAGCGCCGCCGCCGCACCGGCCGGGCGCCTGCGCACGCCCGCCGTCGCCAGATGTTCGGCCAGGACCTTCTCCGGCAGCCGGTTGACGCGGCCGAGCACGGGTTCGGCCTGGGTGCCGAAGAGGCGGACGAGGGCGACACCGGCGTCCTGCCGGTCGGGGTCGGTCCAGTCGGGGGTGTAGCCCGCGATCCGGGCGCGTACGTCGGCGCGGACGGCCTCGCGGGTGGCGTCGAGCAGTTCGGGCTGGACTCCGGTCGGGCCGGGGCCGGGCACGATCCGCCCGTCCTCCCGCTCCCGTTCCCGCGCGTCCTTCTCCCACCACATCTCGCCGGTCATGCCAGCCCCTCCCCCGGTTCGGCGGCGGGCACGATCCGGGTGCGGACCGTCCGCAGGACGGGCAGCTCCCCCGCACCGAGCGGCACCTCGTCGCACTCCTCGGCCGGTTCGGCCCCGTCCAGGCCGATCGCCACGGCGGCGATGTCCGCGAGGTCGCCCAGCGACCGCTGCGCGGCCCGCAGCAGGGCCGAGGGCCGCAGCGGCTGTCCGAACGGCCAGCCGTCCTGGTCCTCACCGCCCACCAGCGGGTCGAGGTAGCGGCGCAGCGCGGCGGTGAGCGCGGTGGACACGCGGGTGTGGTCGGCCGGGTCGCCGGACAGGGTGACGCGCAGCGCCACCTCGCGGTAGCGAGGCGGGCGGACGAAGACCTCGGAGGTCAGCAGCCGTGCCTGTTCGAGGCGGGCGGCGGCCGCGCACAGCGTGCCGGGGTCGGGGAGCGGCGCGGCGACGAAGTCCTCGCGGGTGAGGTCGTCGCGGGGCACGGCCGGGACGATGTGGACGGTCACCGCGCCGGGCACCGTGGCGCACGGGAAGCCGGGGTGCTCGCCGACGGCCGGGTGGGCGCGGGCGATGGCGACGCCCGGTGTCGTACGGGCCAGGGTGACGTGGTCGTCGGCGGTGACCGCGCGGGTCGCCTCGCCCAGGGACGCGGCGGCGCGCCTGCGCGCCTCGGCGATCGTCTCCGGGTCCGTGCCGCCTTCGGCCCGGACGAGATTGGCTGCCGAGACCGCTGCCTGCGGGGCCGGAAGGCCGTCGGCGGGCAGCCAGTTACCGGTCATGCCGCCATTGCCGCCCCGGCCGCCGCCGGTGACGTAGTCGACGCGCGCGTCCGGGTCCGGGCGGGGGATGCGCCCGGTGAGTCCGTCGCCGAACACCAGCGCGCCCTCGGCCCGGTCGAGCACGAAGATCCGGTCGGCCGGTGCGCCGAAGGTGAAGTCCGGCACCGGCTGCCACTCCTGGCCCGCCAGGCGCGGGGTGGCCTCCAGAAGGCGGCCCGCGGCGTCCGGCAGGACGAGATGCTGGCCGGGCAGTCTGAGCCAGGCGTCGATCTGCTCCCGGAGGTCGGCGCCGCTCGCGGTGTGGTACGTACGGTGGTGTGCGGCGGACACGTTGACGGCGAGCTGGAGAAGGCGGGGCGGGGCCGGGTAGGTGGCGGCCGGGGTCGAGACCAGGAGCCCGGTGTCCTGTGTGGTCCAGCCGGGCGGGGGATGGAGCCGGACGACACCGGACCGTCTTAGTCCGGCCGTGCCGTCCTCGACCGTCTCGAATCCGCCGGAGACCTCCGTGCCCGGCCGGAACCAGGACCAGGTCAGCTCCGCCGGAGGCGGTACGTCGGCGACCGCCCCGGGCAGCCACGAGGGCGCGGACGCGGCGGGCGTGTCCAACTCGACGAGCAGGCCGATCGGGCCGGGCGCGGGGTGCGCCCCGGTGAGCGGCAGGGTGAACCGGACCTGTGCCGGGGCGCCGTCGCTCGCCAGCAGCGCGATACCGCGGCGGGCCCGCAGGTCCGCCGTGCGGTCGCGGTCGGTCCACACGGTGGCCTCACCGCCCTCGGCGAGCGGGAGGACGGCCACGTCGTCGTCGAGGGTGAAGACGATCTGCCCGGTGGGGTCCCGGGTCAGCGCCGTCCCGGCGTGGACCACGGGTACGTCGGTGCCCTCCTGCCGGGCGGCGAGGCGCAGCACGGTGGCGGCGGGGCGGGCGGGGCGCGGCGGTTCGAGGCCGAGCAGCCGGAGTATGGCGACCACGAGCGCGTCCGGCACCTGGTCGAGCCAGTACAGCCGCTGTTCGAGGAGGTAGGCGAAGAGTTCGAGAAGGGTGACACCGGGGTCGACGGGCGCGTGCAGCGTCCAGGTGCCATCCGATTCGGCGGGGATCCGGCGGCGGATGGCCGCCATCATGTCGGCCCAGGTGAGGTCGTCCAGCTTCGGTGCGGGCAGGGTCATGAGATGCCCCCGCTGAAGCCGGTCGGTCCGGTGAGACCGGTGTAGAACGGGAACACCAGGTTGGCCTTGGTGTTGCTGCGCCGGATGCGGTAGACGACCGAGACGGTGATCCGCGACTCGTCGGCCGGATCGGCCTCCGCGCGGACCTCCTCCAGCTCCACCCGGGGCTCATGGTCACGGACGGCGGCGGCGATCGACTGCTCCAGATCGCGCAGATTCTGCACACTGCCGGGCGCGAACACCAACTCATGGGCGCGGGTGCCAAGTTCGGGCCGCATGACCCGCTCGCCGGTGCCGGTGAGCAGCAGGGCCCGCAGACAGTGCTCGATGCTCTCCTCCCCGACGGCGTATCCGAGCCGCCCGGACGCGTCGGGCAGGATCGGGAACCGCCAGCCGGTGCCGAGGAACTCCTCGCTCATGCCGTCCTCGCCTTCTTGGCCAGTACGGCGGGGGTGAGTGGCGGGGTGGGCGGGCCGGTCGGCCCGGCGGCGGAGGGGTGGGTGTGGGTGTTGAACGCCTGGAGCAGCGCGTTGCCGAGGACGAGCGGTTCGGTGGCGCCGCCGCCGAGGTCGATGGAGGGGGAATCGACCGTCACCTTCGGCGCCTTGAGGGTGATCTCGCCCTGTGCGGTCACGGTGACGCTGCCGCCCTCGGCCGCGGTGATCCGGAGCGCCTTGCCCTGGTCGTCCAGTTCCACCACGTGTCCGGCGGCGGAGGTGATGCGTACGGCGGCCGTGGACTCGGTGTCGTCGAGGAGCACTTCATGGCCGTGCCGGGTCCGGATCATCTTCTGGTCGCGGCCCTCGGTGCGGGCGGTCGGCGGCTTGTCCTCGCCGTTGTAGAGGCCGCCGAGCACGATCGGATAGCGCATGTCCCCGTGGACGAAGGCGACGAGCACCTCATCGCCCTTCTCGGGGACGAACACCGAGCCGTAGCCGCCGCCCGCGTAGAGCTGGCCGACCCGGACCCAGTCGGTGACCGTGGTGTCGTCGAACCACGGGAACTTCAGCTTGACCTGGCCCTCGTCATCGCCCTCGTTCTCCACGACGAGCGCTTCGACGACGCCGTAGTAGCGCTTGTCGGTGGAGCGGGCGCGTGGCGTGCCCCTCATGGTCACTGGTCCCCCTGATGAATCCGCCGAGCGGTGAACTGGGTGAAGAAACCACTGGTGCCCAGGGTGTGCTCGACCCGCTTGACGAAGTAGGTGCCGGAGAAGCGGCGGCCGAGGCCGTAGATCTCCAGGTTGTCGCCGGGCCGCAGCTCGGGCAGGCCCGCCACCTTGCCGGTCGCGGTGATGAACTCGTACGCCCGCTCGCGCAACAGGCTGATCGCCAGTTCGCGGGCCTCCTGGTCGCTGCCGACGGGCGCGTCGACCACGACCTCCTGGCGGCCCTGCAAGGTGGATTCGGCGGCCTGCGGGCCGCTCTGCCCATCGGCCGTGTTCTGCCCGGCGGGAAGGTTGTCGGCGGTCGCGGTGAACGCGATCGACTGTTTGGTACGGGGGTCCCAGCCGCGCACGGTGACCTTGCTGACCTGCTGGGAGACGGTCAGGGTCGGGGTGAACTCGATCAGGTTCGGGATCAGCCCCGCGGGCTGGCCGGTGGGGCCGGTGCTCAGCCCCGGCGCGTACGCCAGCCGGTACAGCCGGATCGGGCGGCCGTCGCGGCCGTCGGTCGGCTTGATGAAGTACAGCGTGTCCTCGCCGGTCGTCGGGTCGGGGAGGATGTAGCAGTCGAAGTCGAGCCGCTTGGCCCGCTCCAGCAGGAACGTCGCGTCGTCCTGGTTCTTCTGCACCACCAGGTCGTGGGTGGGGCCTTCCCTGGTGACCTCGATGCGCAGATGGTTGCGCTGGGCGATCTGCTCGGCGATGCGCCAGTCGGGCAGATTGCGGTAGGTCTTGGTCTCGTTCTCGGTGGGCTTGCGGTCCTTGAGCCGCAGCAGCCCGTCCACGCCGCTGACCTGGACGGTGGGCGACGCGCCGTCGGTGAACTTCGGGCTGAGCGTGGAGATGGTGCCGGTGGCGACGGTGAGCAGTTTGTCGGCGTAGCCGAGCCGCACCGAGACCCGGCCGCCGAGCCGGAAGCGCGGCGAATCGCTGTGCTTGAACCGCAGATTGGCGTCGTCCCAGTTGTTCAGGGTGAGGTCGAACCCGGACAACTCGTCGATGTCCCGGTTCACCTTGATGTCGATGATGTCGTTCTTGGTGGACGGGTCCATCTCCAGGCCCTCGATGCGCACATCGAACTCGGGCGCGTACCGGTCGGGGGAGGCGACCTCGGGTGTGGGGGTGCTCATCGGGCGCTCCTCACGGCAGCCGGGGCACGGTCAGCACACGGCCCGGCCGCAGCTCCCGCGGGTCGCTGATGCCATTGGCGCGGGCCAGCTCCCGCCAGGCGTCGGGCCGCCGGTACAGCGCGGCGGAGATGGAGCTGAGCGTGTCGCCGCGGCGCACCACATAGCTCTTCTCCACCGTGGGGGACGAGCGCGGGGTCTCGGCGACCTGTACGGCGGCCGTGCGGAACTCCTTGAGCGAGAGGTCCAGCATGGCCCGCAGCGGCACCCCGTCCGGCCGGAAGAGCTGGTAGTTGACGTCCAGCTTCTCCACGACACCGGTGAAGACCTCCTCGTCCCAGACGAACCGGACGACCGGCGGGGCGTGTTCGCGGCTGTCGGGCCGCAGCAGATTGCGCACCGCGTTGACGTAGAGCTTCCGTACGTTCTCCAGGGTGTCGGAGGTGTCCACCAGCGCCTGGACGGTGAGGGTCTCCGTGCCGCCGCGGACGTACTGAAGAGGCGGTGTCTCCAGGCCGGGGATGGTGATCTCGGCGAAGGTGTTGCTCTTGCTGAGCTTGTAGTCGGTGGGGTTGAACCGCAGCGGGATCCGCCGCTGCCGCTCGTCGGCGATCACCGGCCGCACGATCTCCAGCCGGGCCTTGGCGGCGCCCTGGCGGGCGAAGGACACGGGCGTCACGCTCATAGGTGCACCTCCCCGTCGCCGAAGCTGCGTTCGCCCTTGGTGTGTTGGGCGCGGGCGCACTGGTCCTCGTACAACTTCGCCCACGCCTGGATGTGCTTGTTGAACAGGTGGGTGAATACGGCGCCGTCGTCGCCGTCCACCTGGAAGCGCACCTCGAGATGGTGAATGGTCACCTTCGGCACGTCGGTCACCTCCCTTGACTCAGGCGCGGCAAGGCGCTCGCCGCGGCGTCCTGCAAGACCTTCGTCAGCCCCTCGTGCGCGATCTCCAGCGACTCGATGGCGATCGCGTTCTGTTCCGCGTGCAGATCCGGGCCGCTCCACTTGGCGGCGAGTCCGCCGTGGAAGGCCCATGCCGCGCCGGGCACCCCGTCCGGGCCGAGCACGATCACCGCGCCGTCGCGGCGGGCGCCCAGCGAGTCGGCGAGCCCGGCCTGGTACCAGGACCACAGCCCGGGGTCGCGCACCACTCCGCGCTTGAGCGTGATCCGGTTCCATGAGTGGCGCAGCGGCAGTTGGTGGACCGAGTCGTTGCGGCCGCCCTCCGCGTAGCTGGTCACCTCGAGCTGGGCGCCGAGCCCGGTGACCTCCTGGAACGCGCCGGAGGCGGCCAGCGGCAGCAGGAGCGCCTGCGCGGCGGGCAGATAGGCGTCGCCGGGGTCGAGGGTGACCAGGAAGCGGTATTTCGGCAGCGGATCCAGGCTCACGCCTCGATCACCTCCAGACCTCGGTCCTGGCCGAGTACGAGACGCAGCCGGATGAACTCCATGGGGACGGCCGGAGCGACCTCGATCTCGCAGACCAGTTGCCCCGGGTCCTGCTCCGGCGGGTTGTTCGTGTCGTCGCACACCACCCGGAACGCCTGCTCGGGCCGGGCGCCGGCGAGCGCCCCGGCCCGGTAGGCCGAGAGGAGCACGGAGGTCAGCGCGCGTACCAAGGTCAGCCGCAGCTCGGCCGAGTTGACGTCGAACACCAGCGGGCTCGCCGCCCGCCGGATCGCGCGCACCAGCAGATGCACCAGCCGTCGGTGGGCGATGTAGCGGGTGGCCGGGTCGGCTGACAGGGTGCGTCCGCCCCACACCACCAGCCCCCGCCCGCGGGTGCAGCGGATCAGGTCGAGACCCGCGTCGAACAGCCGCACCTGCTGCGGCTCGGGGTATTCGGCGGCGAGGTCGACCGCCTCCAGGATCACGGCGCCCGCGGGCGTGTGGTGCGCCCCGCGCTCGCCGTCGAGACGGGCGATGACGCCCAGGACGTGGCCGGACGCCGGGACGGTGCGCAGGTCCTGCCCGTCGGGGGTGCGCAGCGGCGGGTGGTAGACGGCGGCGCAGCCGAGCAGCCCGCTGTCGCCGGTGGCCGCGAGGGAGCCCACCCAGTCGACCGCCTGGTCCACCGAGGACAGCCCGGGCGGTACGTCCAGCACGGCGAGGCGGTCGTGCAACGGCTTTACGTTCCGCAGCAGTTCGAGCACCGCGTCGGTATGCGCGGCGCCGGACAGGTCCGTACCCAGGTCCGGCAGCGCCACCAGCGCCGGTTCCGGCAGTTCGGCCTGTACGGCCACGGCGTCCGTGTACGCGTCGCGGGTGGGCGCGGCGTCGGCGCCGCCCGCGAGTGTCAGGTCCCAGGACATCGAGATCGGGCCGGGCCGCTCCGGTGGCGGTGGCGGTCCGTCCGGGACCAGCCGGATGTAGCGGGAGGCGATCAGCCGGTCGGCCAGGCCGGCGGGCGGAAGTCCGGGGAAGGTCTCGGGCGGTTCGCCGGGCATCATGACCCGTACGCCCACGGTGGGCGGTCCGGCGACGGTGCTGGCCTGGTAACGGATGGCGAGGCGCCCGCCGTTGGCCCAGGCGCCCGGGCTGGTGGCGATCACCTGGTAGCGCGTGGTGTCCCAGCCGCTCAACGGCCCGGCCGTCCACGCCGTCCGGGCCGTGGTGGCCGGCCCGGACACACGGAGCACCCAGGCGGTGCGGCCGCCGTTCTCGAAGAAGCCGCGCAATGCGTACGGGGTGGCGAAGGCGCCCTCCGGCGGCCCGAAGGTGCCCACGACGTCGTTCCAGCTCTCCACGCGGACCGGAGTGCCGACCGGGCCGCGGCGCAGCCGGCCCAGGAACGCCGCCACATCGGTGCGCAGCGGCTCCGTGTCCAAGTCGCGTGGCGCGAACGTGAGGGATACGCCGGGGAGCGCTTCGCCTGCCATGTCAGACTTCGATCTCCAGCTTCTCGACCGCCAGGACGAGCGTCTCCATGGCGATCTCGTTCTTGGTGGCGCTGAGCGTCGGGCCGGTGTACTTGGTGGGCCAGCCACGGTCGAAGTTCCAGCGCATCACGTCGTTGCGGTTCTCGTCGCAGAGCACGATCGAGCCGTGGGTGCGCTTCACCGTGCCGTTGAGCGCGTCGGCCACCCACTTCCAGAAGGCGGCGTGGCCGGTGATGCCGCGCTTGAAGGTGAGGTTGGTGAACTTCTTCAGTCCCGGGATCTTGCGGACGGTGATGTCCTCGCTCCCGTTGCGGTACTCGATCGGCGGGATCTCCAGCTCCAGCCCGCTCGCCTCGGTGAAGGACCCGCTCACCGCGAGCCCGTCGTCGCTGACGTTGAACACGAAGATCTTGAAGTTATAGGACGCGTATGGATCGTCCCTGGTCACAGGCGGCATGGTGGACTCTCCTCGGGCACTCAGGCGAGTTGGGTCTCGCGGGTCTTCTGCTGGATCCGGAAGATCACGAACTCCGCCGGGAAGACCGGCGCGACGCCGATGGCGCAGATCAGACGGCCGTTGGCGAGGTCGTCCTCGGTCATCGTGGTGCGGTCACAGGCGACGAAGAACGCCTCGTCGGCGGTGGTGCCGGCGAGCGCGCCGCTGCGCCAGACCGTGGTGAGGAAGTTGGTGACCGTCTGGCGGACCAGGGACCACAGCGCCTCGTCGTTCGGCTCGAACACCACCCACTGGGTGCCCTCTTCGATCGACTCCTCCAGATAGAGGAACAGCCGCCGGACGTTGACGTACTTCCACGAGCTGTCCGAGGAGAGCGTGCGCGCGCCCCAGACCCGGTGGCCGAGCCCGGGGAAGAACCGCAGCGCGTTGATGCCCTTGGGGTTGAGCACATCCTGGTGGCGCTTGGTGATGTCCTGGGCGATGCCGTCGGTCGGCCGGATGCCCCGGATGACCGTGTTGGCGGGCGCCTTGTGCACCCCCCGCTCCACGTCCACGCGGGCGTAGATCCCGGCCATATGGCCCGAGGGCGGCACCTCGACATCGCGGCCCGCCGACAGATCGCGGGTGACCAGCCATGGGTGGTAGAGCGCGGCGTACTTGGTGTCGAACCGCTCGCGGAACGCCTGGACGTCCTCGAGGTCCAGGCCGTCCTGCGGATCGAGGATCGCGAACCGGTCCCTGAGCAGTTCGCAGTGGGTGACCAGGGCCGATTCGACCGTCCCCGACCACATGCCCGGCACCGCGCAGACCGCGATCTCGTCGATGTCCTCCAGCGCGGTGATCCCGGTCCGCTTGCTGCTGCCGCCGTCCTCGCCGACGAAGTCGGCCACGCTCAGGCTCCCGTAGGCGTCGTCCCCGCCTCCCAGGGTCAGCCAGGAGCCGACCGCGGGCAGGGGGAACTTCGCCGGGTCGGTGGACAGGGCGCCCAGCGCCGTCGCCCGCACCAGCCGGGAGCGGACGGCCAGGGTGGTCACCAGGTTCGCCGCGGTGTCGCCGGTGAGCCGCAGGTTGCGGTGCGTCTCCGTCTCCACGGCCCCGGACGGGTCGGTGAACCGGGCGTCGACCTGCGCCTCGACCAGTTGCAGCCGGTCGGTTTCGAACAGCGTCCCGGGCACGTTCCCATCCAGGGTGACGACGTCCGCGGCGATCGACTCGACGGTGCGGATGGTCAGATGGGTGCCGTCGTCGAGCTGGACGACTGCGCCCTCGTAGAGCCGGCTCGCTCCGCCGATCCGCAGCGTCGGCCCCGCCGAAGTGGTGCCCCGGCGCACGCGGCGCACCAGCAGCCCGCTCCGCCATGCCTCATGTGCGGTGCCGGACGGCAGGGTCAGCGTGACCTTCCCGTCCGCCGGCTGGCCGAGCTGGACCTTGAACCGGCCGGAGCCGATCTGCACCCAGACGTCGGGCGGCAGTTCGTCGGGGTCGAGTCCGGTCACCGCGGCGACCTCGACCGTCTCGCCGTCCGCGGCGGCGTCCGCGGCCAGCCGCGTGACGAACAGGGCGCCCTCCTGCGGATCCGGCAGCACCGGCAGCGCGGCCGAGGCCATCGGCTGGATCCGCACCTGTACCGCGTCGCCCCATGAGCCGGGGCTGACGGCGGCGAACTCCAGTGTCTGCTCCGCGTTACGCGTCCCGATCTGTACGTAGTCGCCGCGGCCCGCCCGGACCTCCGCGGGCAGCGGGACGTCCAGCTCGATCCGGCGGGTGGTGGCGTCGTAGGCGGCGACACCGGCGGTGTGGATCGACTGCTGGTCGTCGCCGCGGAAGAGCTGAAGCTGCTGCCCGACGCCGGAGAACCCGATCAGGTGGCCGAGTTCCAGGCGGGTCGCGCCCTTGGCGGCGTCGCCGGCGACCGGGCTCACCAGGCCGTGGCCCAGCACGCCCGAGGAGGGGCTCGCCTGCCTGCTGGCGACCCGCTTGATGTACAGCCGCTGGCCGCCGTTGTCGAAGAAGCCCTTGACCGCCAGCGGGAACAGCCACCAGCGGCCGCCTTCCGCCGGGTCGTTCGCCCAGGTGTCCCGGATCAGCGGGTCCGGCTCACGGAGAAATCCGCCGAAGGTGTTCTGGAACTCCAGGAAGTTGGTGACCAGCTTGGGCTTGCCGGTGTACGGACCGCGCACGGTGACCCCGGCCATGCCCGCCGTACTGGTGCTCACCCCCGCGATCGGCCGTGGGCCCGCATCGATCTCCTCGATGTAGACCCCGGGGCTCAGATACTCCGCCATGGACGGCTCCTTAACTCTCGCGGATCTCTATGACGTGCCGGCGCTCGATGTCCTGGGGCAGCCGCACGACCAGCGATCCGGTCCGGCCCGGCCGCTCGGTGGCCTGCAAGTGGAATGTCTCCTCGGCGGCCTGTTCTTCGGCCTTCTCGCCCTCCCACCGCAGGGCCAGCCGGAAGGCGCCCGTGGCGTCGGACAGGGTGCGCTCGTGCCATGGCGTCAGGTCCCGGCTGGTCCGTCCCCTGGCCTCGACCAGCGCGCCCGCGACCGGCGCCCGGGTGGCCGCGTCGACCACGGCGCCGTGCACCGTGCGCAGCCCCGTCGGGTAGGGGAAGGAGACGCTCGGCAGCAGCCGGACCAGCCGCGGCTCGGTCACCGCCGGCGGCGGGTGGGCGTCGTCATACGGGTGCACCAGGAACTCGACGCCCACCAGGGCGGCCGAGAACGGCTGGCCGTCGGCCGGGTACAGCGGCTGGTAGCCGGCGGCCGCGAAGCGGGCCCGGTGGCGCCGTGGCCGGGCCGCCCACGGCTCGGCGCACCGGCCGAGTCCCGGATAGGCGAAGGCGGCGCTGGGGGTGCGCACCGCCAGGTCGTCCAGCGGCAGCCACTCGCCGTCCTCGTAGCGGTCCAGTTGGACCGTCACCCCGGCTGCGCGCACCCGCCGGGCGTGGTCGTCGAAGGGGATGAACCAGACCGGGCTGTGGAGCGTCGACCGCTCCAGCGGTACGAAGCGGCTCATGGCATCGCCGTCCCGCTGATGACCCGGCTGTGCACCGGGCGGACCGGGGTCTCCACGGCGGAGTCCAGGTTGACCACGCGGACCTCGTAGTTCAGCGACAGCCGGTACGGCTTCTGAATCGCGTACCAGACCCAGGACTTCTGGTCCAAGGTGAGCGGGGTCAGGCTGAGGTGCAGCGAGTCGGTGCTCGCCGCCAGGCTGCCGGACAGTTGAACGCCGTCCAGGATCGCGTCGTCGTAGAAGGTCTGGAGGGCCCGTCCGAGCATCCGGTGCTGGGTCGCCTGGTCGCCGCCCCAAGGGGTGACCAGATAGCGCAGCAGCAGGGCCATCGGCGGCTTGCGGGTGGTCGATGGGGCGGGGGGCTGGGAGCGCACCGGCGGCCGGTTGCGCGAGGTGGGGTCCTCGGCGATCTCGTAGAGGAACACCGTGAGCTTCGGCGGCGGTGTCTGTACCGTCTCGGAGAGGTCGTTGAGTTCCGCGATCGGCGGTTCCACCTGGCTGAGCCCGCGCAGGGATTGGGTCAGGCTCTCCACGATGACCGTCGAGACATCGGCGATGACGCCGAAGTCCCCCATGCGAATCCCCCCTCTCCGCGCTCGAAAGCGTGCTTCGAGAGAATGCCGGTCCCGGCGTGGCCGGACCGCGATGCGCTCATCACACGAGCGTCACCGGTCCGTTTTCACTGCCGACGATGACGACTCCGGACACACACCGACAACGCCGAGGTGACACGGCGAGGCATATCTTCTTTTCATGGAAATCCCCTCAGAACGGACCGGTGTCCTGATCCTCCGGGTCTGGGTGGAAGGCGGCAGGCCGGACGGATTCCGTGCTCGCATCGTGCGGACGGAGGACCGGCACCAGGCGCCCCCCACCGCGGTGAGCGCGGTCGACGACGCGCTCACCGCCGTGCGCGCCTGGCTCGATCAGTTCATCGAGCCCGACAGGTGACGTTGCCGCGACGGCCCGGTGATGCCTGGCCATATAGCGTCCTTTAACGGGAAGGCCGGATACACGATCATGATCTGCTCGTAACATGGCTTTCGGGCATCCCGATAGGACGCATGGGATGGATCGCTGGAGCCAATATCGCCCCGGGGGGCCGATGAGCGCAGAAGGCCATGTCATGACGTTGAGACTGCTCAAGAGTTTCGCGTTGTCGGTCGATCACAAACGCGTTCCGATATCCTCCAGCGCCCAGCGGCTTCTCGCGTTCCTCGCCTTGCAGAACATGCCACGGAGCCGGACCTATGTGGCCGGCACGCTGTGGCCGGATGTCACCGCGTCCCGTGCCAACGCCAACCTCCGATCGTCGTTATGGCGCGCCACGCGAACGGGACATCAGGTCATCGACGCGTCCACACAGGAATTGGCGATCTGCAAGCACATCACCGTGGACATCCACGCGGCGGCGACGCGCGCCCACCGGCTGCTCGACATGTCGCGCCCGTGCGACGACATCCTCACCACACAGATGCGGGAGGATCTCTCGGCCGATCTCTTACCCGAGTGGTCGGAGAACGAGTGGGTGCTGGTGGAGCAGGAGCAGTACCACGAACTGCGGCTGTACGCCCTGGAGGCGATGACCGAGCGGCTGACGGCGGCGGGCCGCCATGGCGAGGCCGTCGCCGCCGGGCTCGCGGCCGTACGCGCGGAGCCCCTGCGGGAAAGCGCTCATCGTGTGCTCATGAACGCGCATCTCGGGGCCGGGAACAGAGGTGCGGCACTGCGGCAGTACGAGCAGTGCCGCCGCGTCCTCCTCGACGAGCTGGGCCTGGAGCCCTCCCCGACGCTGAGGAACCTGGTGCCACCCGGGGGTGCCGCTCCAGAGCTCCCGGCGCGCCGGATCGTCTCCCGCTCGGCGAGCGACGTCCCGGCACAGGAGACGGACACATCGGCCCCGGCGGGCACCGTGCCCGCGTAACGGGCGCGGTGCGGGGACCGGCGGACTGGCGGCCTGGGCCGACTGGACGGACTGGGCGAACTAGACGGACCGGGCGGACTAGACGGCGGGGACCACCGGCGCGAGATGGGTGTCGCGCCGCACCAGTGCGGCGTAGCGCCCGTCCTTGGCCAGCAGCTCCTCATGGGTGCCCCGCTCGGCGACCCGGCCGCCGTCCAGTACGACGATCTGGTCGGCGTCGCGCACGGTGGAGAGCCGGTGGGCGATGGTGATCGTGGTGCGACCGGCCGAGAGGGCGTCGATGGCCTGCTGAACGGCCTGCTCGGTGCGGGTGTCCAGGGCGCTGGTGGCCTCGTCGAGGATGAGGACGGGCGGGTCGCGCAGAATGGTGCGGGCGATGGCCAGACGCTGCTTCTCCCCGCCGGAGAAGCGATAGCCGCGCTCTCCCACGAGGGTGTCATAGCCGTCCGGGAGGGAGGCGATGTGGTCGTGGATCTGGGCGGCCTCGGCCGCCGCCACGATCTCCTCATCGGTCGCGTCGGGCTTGGCGAAGCGCAGGTTCTCGGCGACGGAGGCGTGGAAGAGATAGGTCTCCTGGGAGACGACACCGATGGCCCGGGCGAGGGTGTCGAAGTCGAGGTCGCGGACGTCCACCCCGTCGAGCAGCACCCGGCCGCCGGTCACGTCGTAGAGCCGGGGCACCAGATAGCTGAGGGTCGTCTTGCCGGAACCGGTCGGCCCGACCACGGCCAGGCTGCCGCCCGCGGGAACGGTCAGCTCGATGCCGCGCAGGGTGCCCTTCGATGCGCCGCCCTTGGACAGGGTGCTCTTCGATGCACCGGGGGCCGTGCCGTCGTAGTCGAAGTCGACGCCGTCGAAGCGGACTTCGCCGCGCACCTTCTCCAGCCGCACCGGATCAGCGGGCTCGGTGATGTCGATCGGCAGGTCGAGGTATTCGAAGATGCGGGCGAAGAGGGCGAGGGAGGTCTGCACCTGCACACCGGTGGACAACAGGCTCACGGTGGGCCGGAGCAGCCCCTGCTGGAGCGAGACGAAGGCCACGAGCGTGCCGATGGAGACGGCCGGGCCACCGGCCTGGAGGGCGATTCCCGCGGCCCAGTAGATCAGCGCGGGCATGGCGGCCATGACGATGCCGATGGTGGACATCCGCCAGCGGCCGGCCATGTTGGAGCGCACTTCCAGGCCCACGAGGCGCTCGGACTCCTCGGCGAACTGCCGGGTGAGCGACTCGGACCGGCCCATGCTGCGGCCGAGCAGGATTCCGCTCACCGACAGCGACTCGGTGACCATCGCGGACATGGTCGCCATCTGCTTCTGCCGCTGCGAGGTGATCTTCTTGCGCTCGGCGCCGACCCGGCGGCTGATCCAGACGAACACCGGCAGCAGAAGCAGCGAGACGATGGTCAGCCGCCAGTCGAGCGCGAGCATCGCGACGACGGTGGCGACCACACTGGTGAGGTTGGAGACCAGCGAGGTCGCGGTGGAGGTGACGGTGGCCTGCATACCGCCGATGTCATTGGCGATACGGGACTGCACCTCGCCGGTGCGGGTGCGGGTGAAGAAGGCGAGCGGCATGCGCTGAAGCCGGTCGTAGACGGCGGTGCGCAGATCGTGCATGACGCGCTGGCCGACGGTGGTGGAGATCAGGGTCTGGAGAACGCCGAAGACGCTGTTGACGACGGCCGCGGCGATCATGCCGAGGGCGAGCAGGGTGAGCAGGCCGGTGCGGCGGTCGGGGATGGCGGTGTCGAGGATCTCCCGGAGCAGGAACGGGGTGGCGACCGAGACCAGCGCGGAGGCGGCGACCAGCAGGCCGACCACGGTGAGGCGGCCACGGTAGGGACGGAAGAGCCGGAGGATGCGCCGCACTTGGGCGGGGCGCTCGGGCTCCTGGGTGGACGGGGTCCATGACGGTGGTGTGTCGGGACGCATGGGCTCCTTCTGGAGTCAGGGAGGCCGCCGCGAGTGACGGCATGGTCGAGCCGTGACCGCGGCGGCGCGGACTTTTGAGAGCATAGCTCATTGTTACCTATACTCACAATGAATCGAGTCCTGATAAACTGCGATCATGCCCACCCCCGAGACATCCGGCCTCCTCGCGGAGCAGTTGCTGCGACTGACCCGCAGGCTGCATCGCGCCCAGAAGCGTCATATGGAGCCACTGGGCATCACCCCCGCCCAGTCCCGCCTGCTGCGCACCGTCTCCCACAGCGACCAGCCGCCGCGGATGGCGGACCTGGCGCAGCGCCTCGAGGTGGTCCCGCGCGCCGTGACCACGCTGGTGGACGCGCTGGAGGCGCATGGCTCGGTGCGCCGCGCACCGGATCCGTCCAACCGCCGGGTGGTGCGCATCGAGCTCACCGACACCGGGCGGGCGACGCTGCGCGCGCTGCGCGAGGCGCGCCGAGCCGCCGCGGAGGACATCCTGGCACCGCTCAGCGATCAGCAGCGCGACGCGCTGGGCGATCTGCTGGACACCCTCTCCGGCACCCCGGGCCACCGCTGCTGAGGTCGCGGTGACAGGCATCCGGACGCGGTGAATGAGCGGCTGCCGTGGTGAAAGCGCTGCTGGAGGCGGGGGAAGTACGGTGCGGCGCCGTACCACGGCGCTACCGACTTCCCCTGCGCGAATACGGCCTTCAAGCCGTACTCCCCGACGAGCCGGGCCATGGCGCCGAGGACCGCGGACGATGCGAGCCGCGCGAAGGACGCCGGGACACGGCCGGTGCCGCGCTCAGGCGGCCAGATGCGCCTTGTCCCCCATGACCACCACCGGGTGCAGCTTGGGGTCGAGGTTCTTCAGCAGATACTCCATACCGGACTTGGAGAGGCTGACACAGGCCGAGGTGCCGCTGCCGTGATCCATGTGCAGCCAGATGCTGCCGCCCTTGCTCTGCCCTTCGGGCCGGGTCTGGTCGAGCGGCGAGGCGCCCTTGACCCGGTTGTAGTCAATGGCGATGACGTAGTTGAAGTCCGTCCAGTGGGACTTGGGCCAGTAGTGGGGCGCCGCGAAGGAGCCGGAGGCGGTGTACGGCAGCCGGGCGCCGGGGTCGGGCAGCACCCCGCCCGCGTCGCTGAGCGTGTAGACGCCGACCGGGCTGCGCTTGTCGCCCTCGTGATGGCTCGTCGTCCAGCCGCGCTTGCCGTTGTGCGCCGTCCAACTGTGGGTCCGCTCCCATGCCTTGCCCTGCTTGGTGTAGAGGACCACGGTGGCGTCCGCGGAGTTCACCCCTTTGCCGTAGACCGCCACGACCTGACGGGACTGCTCCGGGATCCGGGACTGGAGCCTGTCCCCCACATCCGGGATACGCGTGGGATCCGGCGTGGGCGCCCCGCCGCGCAGCGCTTGCTTGCCCGAGGTTCCGCCCTTGTCACCGCCGCTGTCCCCGCCGCCGTTGCCGCAGGCAGTGAGAAGGACAAGGGCCGCGGCGGCCGCGGCCGCCGCGCGCATGGACATCGTGCCGGAGATTCGCATGTCCCCATGGTCCCACCTGCGCAGGACGGTGCCGTATGCGGGATTGGCGTGTTCCGGCCGCTCCCGGGAAAACCAGTTGAATTCCGCACCGTGGGAACGTCAACCTTTCACGTCTCCTACCAGCCCTCCGCAGCCCGCCCGACCTTGGGACGTCATGCACATTCGCGATCTTCCGTATCCCGACCCCGGCCGACCCGACGTACGGTCAGGTCCGCGGTTTCTCTTCTGGCTGGGCAGGAATCAGTTGGGCGGGCAGGTCAAGGCGGCCCTGTGGGGGCTGGTGCACATGGCCGCGCTGGTGTCCTTCCCCATCGCCATCGGCTTCGGTGTGCAGGCGGTCGTGGACCGCTCCGGCTCCCGGCTGGCGATGGCCGGAGCGCTGATGGTGGGGCTCACCGTGCTCACCGCGCTGGGGGACGCCATGCTGCACCGCGCGGCGGTCACCAACTGGATCACGGCGGCGGCACGGGTGCAGCAGCTTCTGGCCCGCAAGGCGGTGGAGCTGGGCTCCGCCCTCACCCGGAAGGTGGCGGCCGGTGAGGTCGTCGCCGTCTCCACGGGCGATGTCGAGAAGATCGGCTGGTTTGTGGAGGCCCTGTCCCGCTTCACGGCGGCGGCGATCACCACCGTCGCGGTCTGCGTGGCCCTGATTTTCTACCAGCCGGCGCTGGGAGTGGTGGTGGCGGTCGGGGTGCCCGCACTGGCGCTGGCCGTGCTGCCGCTGCTGCCGCGCGCGGCGCGCCGGGCGGATGAACAGCGGGAGAAGGCGGGCCGGGCGACCGAGTTGGCCTCGGACACCGTGGCCGGGCTGCGGGTGCTGCGGGGCATCGGCGGGGAGGAGCTGTTCCTGGGCCGCTACCGGCATGCCTCGCAGGAGGTGCGGATCGCGGCGGTGCGCAGCGCGCGGATGTGGGCGCTGATCGCGGCCGTGCAGGTCGCGCTGCCGGGGCTGCTGCTGATCGGTGTCGTCTGGTACGGGGCGTCGCTGGCCCGCGACGGGCGGATCGAGGTGGGCGAGCTGGTCACCGTCTACAGCGCGGTGACCTTTCTGCTCTTCCCGCTGCGGCACTTCGAGGAGATCGCCATGGCGTACTCCTTCTCCCGGCCCTCGGCGCGGCGCGCGGCCCGGGTGCTGGCGCTGCGGCGCTCCTCCCCGGACAGCGAGGCCGCGGCCATCGTGGACGGCGGCGAGCGCGGGGAGGTGCAGGAGGCCACCGCACCGCTCGGCGGGGATCTGTACGACCCGGCGAGCGGGATGCTGGCGCCCAGCGGGCTGCTGACCGCGGTGGTGTGCGGCGACCCGGACGCGGCGGGGCGGCTGGCCGACCGGCTCGGCGGACATCCCGCCCACGACGGCCCGGACGACCGGGACCACGACCGGGCACCGTCGGCGCTGCTGGGCGGGGTCGCCCTGGACGAGGTGCCGCTGACCGCGGCGCGCGCGGCGGTGCTGGTGCAGGACAAGGATCCGGTACTGCTGTCGGGGGCGCTCGCCGAGCTGCTGGATGTGCCGAGGTCCGGCGAGGTCACGGCGGATAAGGCGCTCGAGGCGGCCCAGTGCGGCGATGTGCTGGACGCGCTGGCGCAGGCGTCGGCGGCCGAGGGGGATGACGCCGGACCCATGCACACCCGGATCAACGAGCGCGGCCGCTCGCTCTCGGGTGGCCAGCGGCAGCGGCTGGCACTGGCCCGCTCGCTGGTGACCGATCCGGAGGTGCTGGTGCTGGACGAGCCGACCTCGGCGGTGGACTCGCATACCGAGGCGCGGATCGCCGACGGGGTGCGGGGGCTGCGGGCGGGCCGGACGACCATCGTGCTCACCTCCAGCCCGCTGCTGCTGGACCGGGCCGACCGGGTGGTGTTCGTGCCCGACGGCGAGGCGGCGGGGGTGGGCACCCATCGTGAGCTGCTGGGCAGCGATCCCGCGTATCGCGCGGTCGTCACCCGCGAGACGGAGGACGAGGCCGCCGTGCGGCGGGCCGGGCGGGGCACCGGACCGGCCGGACACGGCCTGAAGGACACCGGACACGGTCTGAAGGACATCGCGCAGATCGAGGAACAGATCGAGGAGTCGGCATGATCGGCGTGGCACCGCCCGGCTACGACCCGGCCGCACCGGAGTCGGCGACGACGCTGCCGGTCGGCACACCCACCACCGTGCGGGCCTATGTGCGTGAGCTGCTGCGGCGGCATCGGGCCGCGTTCACCGTGCTGATGGTCGTGAACGCGACCGCGGTGATCGCCTCCATGGTCGGCCCCCAGTTGCTGGGGGGCCTGGTCGAGGACCTCTCCCAGGGTAAGGAGGATCTCCACATCGGCCGCATCGTGGCGCTGTTCACGGTGGCGCTGGTGGTGCAGACCGTGTTCGTCCGGATGGTGCGGCTGCGCGGGGCCGTGCTGGGCGAGGAAATGCTGGCGGATCTGCGGGAGGACTTTCTCGTACGGTCGGTAGGTCTGCCTCCGGGGGTGCTGGAGCGGGCCGGGACCGGGGATCTGCTCTCCAGGATCACCACCGATATCGACCGGCTGGCGAACGCGATGCGCGAGGCCGTGCCGCAACTGGCCATCGGCGTGGTGTGGACCGGGCTGCTGCTCGGCGCGCTGACATTGACCGCTCCCCCACTGGGTCTCGCGGTGCTGGTGGCGCTTCCGGTGCTGGTGATCGGCTGTCGCTGGTACTACCGGCGCGCGCCGAGCGCCTACCGCTCCGAGGCGGCCGGCTACGCGGCGGTGTCCGCGTCCCTCACCGAGAGCGTGGACGCCGGGCGGACCATCGAGGCCCACCGGCTGGGCGACCGGCGGATCGCCCAGTCCGAGCTGCGCATCAAGCAGTGGACCGCGTGGGAGCGCTATACGCTCTGGCTGCGCTCGGTGCTCTTCCCGGTGATCAATGTGAGCTACACGCTGATCACCGGTTCGGTGCTGATGATCGGCGGCGTCTGTGTGATGCGCGGCTGGATGTCGATCGGCGAGCTGACCACCGGGGCGCTGCTGTCGCAGATGCTGGTCGAGCCGATCGGGCTGATCCTGCGCTGGTACGACGAGCTCCAGGTCGCGCAGGTGTCGCTGGCCCGGCTGGTGGGCGTGCGGGAGATCGAGGAGGGCCCCGCCGACGCGGGGGTGGTCCCCGGCGGCCGTGAGGTGCGGGCGGACGAGGTGCGGTTCGGATACCACGAGGGCAGCGATGTGCTGCACGAGGTGTCCATGAAGGTGCCTCCGGGAACGCGGCTGGCGCTGGTGGGCCCCTCCGGGGCGGGGAAGTCCACCCTGGGGCGGCTGCTGGCCGGGATCTACTCCCCGCGCACCGGCCGGGTGACCCTGGGCGGGGCGGAGCTGGCGCGGATGCCCGCCGAGCGGGTGCGTGAGCATGTGGCCTTGGTCAACCAGGAGCACCATGTCTTCGTGGGCTCGCTGCGTGACAATCTGCTGCTGGCCCGCGCCGTCGCCAAGGACGCCGAGCTGTGGGCGGCGCTGGGCGCGGTCGACGCCGACGGCTGGGCCCGTGCGCTGGCCGAGGGCCTGGACACCGAGGTCGGATCGGGCGGTCTGGCGCTCACCCCCGCACAGGCGCAGCAGATCGCGCTGGCCCGGCTGGTGCTCGCCGATCCGCATACGCTGGTGCTGGACGAGGCCACCTCGCTGCTGGACCCGCGGGCGGCGCGCCATCTGGAGCGGTCGCTGGGCCGGGTGCTGGAGGGCAGGACCGTGGTGGCGATCGCCCACCGGCTGCACACCGCGCATGACGCGGATGTGATCGCCGTGGTCGAGAGCGGCCGGATCACCGAGCTGGGCAGCCATGACGAACTCGTCACGGCGGACGGGGCCTACGCCGCGCTGTGGCGCTCCTGGCATCAGTGATGAGGGTGGCCGCGCCCCGGCGCGGCCACCCCGGTCCCGTCCTGGATTCAGATGATGCCGAGGGCGGCCAGCCCGCCCACGCCGCCGAGCAGCATGAAGACCGGCATCAGCACCTTCAACTCGACCCAGCTTCCGGCCCGGAACCGCATCCCCTTCGGCGGGCCGAGCGCGTACCAGCGCTTGCGGCCTATCGGGATGGGCCACAGGATCGGGCAGCCGGAGACGGTCAGCGCGTCCCCGATGTCGTGGACCAGGGCGCCGAGCACGATCGGCAGGCCGAGCCAGAGGTACTCCTGGCCCGGTGCGCTGAACAGCCAGTCCGAGCCGTTGCCCGGCCGGTGCAGCACATCGGCCAGGATCCAGGCGCTGGCCGCGCCGAGCAGCCATACCAGGACGTCGCTGGAGACCCGGGCCGCGCGCCACAACAGCCCCTCGACGGCCAGCACCATATGCACGAAGAGGATGCCCAGCACCGCCCAACGCCCGCCGACCATGGCGAGCGCCGAGGCTCCGGCGCCGATCAGCACCGCCCATACCCAGGTGTGGGTGAGGGTGCGGTGGCCACCCGAGCGGCGCGGGTCGCCCGGCTTCCTGGTCGCCTTGTAGACGGAGTACGAGAGCTTGTCGATCACCTCGCACAGTGTCCGTGAGATGGGCCCGAAGGCGCGCGATATGGTCGCCGCCTTGTGGTCGAGGTCGGGGGCGAGCGCCGCTCCCGCGCAGATCAGCGCGCCGGCGACCAGCACCGGCCAGGGCATCGAGTGGCCGGCCGCCGCGGCCGCCGCCCCCACCCCCAGCCAGGCCGCCGCTCCGGACAGCGAATGCGCCGGTCCCATCATGGTCGTACCCCGCCCCTGTTCTTTCCCGCTTCCGTGCGGGAGTTGACTGCTTCGGCCCGGCACAGCCTAGCCGCGGGCGATCTTCGTCCGCACAGCCGGTTCCCGTCCCGGCGGGGAAACCAGGCAGTATAGGTGCGTGACTCTTATCGATCAGCTTCCGAGCGACGCCGACCCCGACGCACTTTTCGAGGCGTTCTCCACCTGGGTCGAGGAGCGGGGCATCTCGCTGTACCCCGCCCAGGAGGAAGCGCTGATCGAGGTGGTGTCCGGGGCGAATGTCATCCTGTCCACCCCCACGGGATCGGGCAAGAGCCTGGTGGCGGCCGGCGCCCACTTCGCCGCGCTCGCCCGGGACCAGGTCACCTTCTACACCGCGCCGATCAAGGCCCTGGTATCGGAGAAGTTCTTCGAGCTGTGCAAGCTCTTCGGCACCGAGAACGTCGGGATGCTGACCGGTGACGCGTCGGTCAACGCGGACGCGCCGGTCATCTGCTGTACGGCCGAGGTACTGGCGTCCATCGCCCTGCGGGACGGCAAGGAAGCCGATATCGGCCAGGTGGTGATGGACGAGTTCCACTTCTATGCGGAGCCGGACCGGGGCTGGGCGTGGCAGATCCCGCTGCTGGAGCTGCCGCAGGCGCAGTTCATCCTGATGTCGGCGACGCTCGGTGATGTGAGCCGGTTCGAGGGGGATTTGACCCGGCGCACCGGGCGGCCCACCGCGGTCGTGCGGTCCGCGACCCGGCCGGTGCCGCTGAGCTATGAATACCGGACGACGCCGCTGACCGAGACGCTGACCGAGCTGCTGGAGACGCAGCAGGCGCCGGTCTACATCGTGCACTTCACCCAGGCGGCGGCGGTCGAGCGGGCCCAGGCGCTGATGAGCATCAATATGTGCTCGCGCGCCGAGAAGGACGAGATCGCCTCGCTGATCGGCAATTTCCGGTTCACCACCAAGTTCGGCCGGAATCTGTCCCGTTACGTCCGGCACGGGATCGGCGTGCACCATGCGGGCATGTTGCCCAAGTACCGGCGGCTGGTGGAGAAGCTGGCGCAGGCCGGGCTGCTCAAGGTCATCTGCGGTACGGACACCCTCGGCGTGGGCGTCAATGTGCCCATCCGCACCGTCCTGTTCACCGCGCTGACCAAGTACGACGGTCAGCGGGTGCGGACGCTGCGGGCCCGGGAGTTCCACCAGATCGCGGGCCGGGCCGGCCGGGCCGGCTTCGACACCGCGGGCTTTGTGGTGGCCCAGGCGCCCGAGCATGTCGTCGAGAACGAGAAGGCGCTCGCGAAGGCCGGGGACGATCCTAAGAAGCGCCGCAAGGTGGTCCGCAAGAAGGCGCCGGAAGGGTTCGTCAACTGGGGCCAGAACACCTTCGAGAAGCTCATCGCCTCCGAACCCGAGCCGCTCACCTCCCGGTTCCGGGTCACCCACGCGATGCTGCTGTCGGTCATCGCCCGGCCCGGCAACGCCTTCGAGGGGATGCGCCGCCTGCTGGAGGACAACCACGAGCCGCGCAAGAACCAGCTCCGGCACATCCGCCGGGCGATCGCGATCTACCGCTCGCTGCTGGACGGCGGGGTGGTCGAGCAGGTGGAGCCACAGGGCGCCGACGGTGCGGACGGAGCCGCCCCGATCGTCCGGCTGACGGTGGATCTTCAGCAGGACTTCGCGCTCAACCAGCCGCTGTCCACCTTCGCGCTGGCCGCGTTCGAGCTGCTGGACCCCGAATCGCCCTCCTACGCCCTGGACATGGTCTCGGTCGTCGAGTCGACGCTGGACGACCCCCGGCAGATCCTGGCGGCGCAGCAGAACAAGGCACGCGGTGAGGCGGTCGCCGCGATGAAGGCGGACGGCGTCGAGTACGAGGAGCGCATGGAGCGGCTCCAGGACATCTCCTACCCCAAGCCGCTGGAGGAGTTGCTCTTCCACGCGTACGGGCTCTACCGCAAGAGCCATCCCTGGGTCGGCGACCATCCGCTGTCGCCCAAGTCGGTGATCCGCGACATGTACGAACGGGCGATGACCTTCACCGAGTTCATCTCGTTCTACGACCTGGCGCGGACCGAGGGCATTGTGCTGCGCTACCTGGCCAGCTCCTACAAGGCGCTGGACCACACCGTGCCGGACGATCTGAAGTCCGACGACTTCCAGGACATCGTCGCCTGGCTCGGCGAGATGGTGCGGCAGGTCGACTCCAGCCTTCTGGATGAGTGGGAGCAGCTTGCCAACCCGGAGGACGAGTCGGCGGAGGAGGCGCAGGAGCGCGCCGACCAGGTCAGGCCGGTCACCGCGAACGCCCGCGCCTTCCGCGTGCTGGTGCGCAACGCGATGTTCCGCCGGGTGGAGCTGGCCGCCCTGGACAAGGTCGCCGAACTCGGCGAGATGGACGCCGACTCCGGCTGGGACGAGGATGCCTGGGCGGAGGCGATGGACGGGTACTGGGAGGAGTACGAGGAGCTCGGCACCGGGCCGCAGGCCCGCGGGCCGAAGCTGCTGCTGATCGAGGAGGACCCCGAGCACGGCCTGTGGCGGGTGCGGCAGACCTTCGACGATCCGAACGGCGACCACGACTGGGGCATCTCGGCGGAGGTCGATCTCGCCGCCTCCGACGAGGAGGGCCGGGCGGTGGTCCGGGTCACCGACGTGGGCCAACTGTAGCCTCCTGGACGCGGTCCACGCCGAGGACCGACCCGGCCCCCTCAGTGAAGGAGCACCAGCGATGACCAATCCCGCCGAGCGCCTGGTCGATCTGCTCGATCTGGAACGGATCGAGCAGGACATCTTCCGCGGCCTCAGCCCCGATGAGTCGCTCCAGCGGGTGTTCGGCGGGCAGGTGGCGGGCCAGGCGCTGGTGGCCGCCGGGCGGACCACCGACGGGCTGCGCCCGGTGCACTCGCTGCACGCGTACTTCCTGCGGCCGGGGCGGCCGGGTGTGCCCATCGTGTACCAGGTGGAGCGGATCCGGGACGGGCGCTCCTTCACCACCCGCCGGGTCGTCGCCATCCAGCAGGGTCGCACGATCTTCAATCTGACCGCCTCCTTTCATTCTCCTGAGCCAGGTATCGAGCAGCAGTTGCCGATGCCGGAGGTGCCCGGGCCGGAAGGTCTGCCGAGCCTCGCCGACGAGGTCCGCTCGCATCTGGGAGCGCTCCCCGAGGCGTTCGCCCGCATGGAGCGCCGGCAGCCCTTCGACGTCCGCTATGTGGAGCGGCTGCGCTGGACTGACGAGGAGCTCAAGGGCGTGGAGCCGCGCAGCGCCGTATGGATGCGCGCGGTGGGGCCGCTCGGGGACGACCCGCTGGTGCACACCTGCGCGCTCACCTATGCGAGCGACATGATGCTGCTGGACGCGGTGCGGATGCCGGTCGAGCCGCTGTGGGGGCCACGGGGCTTCGACATGGCCTCGCTGGATCACGCCATGTGGTTCCACCGGCCGTTCCGCACCGATGAGTGGTTTCTCTATGACCAGGAGTCGCCCGTGGCCACGGGCGGCCGGGGACTGGCGCGCGGCCGGATCTACGACCGTGCGGGCCATCTGCTGGTGTCGGTGGTGCAGGAGGGGTTGTTCCGCCCGCTGCGTCCTGCCGAAGGAGCCGCAGAAGGAGCCACCGACGGCGGCTGAGCGCCCCCGGGGTGTGTGCCGCACCGTGGCTCATCGCCTGCCGACCAGCTTCTGCCACAGGCTCCGCGGGCGGCCCGGAGCCTGGATGCGGTCCTCGAGCGGCCGATCCGCCCCGGTGTGCGGGCGCGGCGCGGGCCGGGCCCGGCGGGCGTCGCCCAGTGAGGAGGCGAGGGCGGCCCGATAGCGCCGGATCTCCCGTGGGTCGTCGGCCGTGACCACCGCGTCGATGACGTCCCGGACCGCGCCGCCCTCGGGGCGCGTCCGGACGAGTGCGGGGCGCAGCTCCCGCAGATGTGCCCGCTCGTACGGATCGGCCACGGCCGTGGCCAGTTCGACGGAGCCCAGCACCGAGGCCAGCACCGCGGCCCGCTCCCAGGGGTCCTCGGTCTGGGCGAGCAGCCGGCCGATCCTGCGGCTGCGCCATTGCGCCGCCCGCCAGTCCTCCCCGGCGGCCAATGCGGCGCTCAGCCCAGGCGGCGTGCGGCCGCTCAGCAACTCCGGCTGCCTGATGGCGAACTCGGTCAGCTCCGACGCCAGATAGAGCCATACGACGGCCCGATAGCGATTGACATAGAACCGGACGGGGGCGAAGAAACCCCCGCGCGCGAGACGGGTGAGCCGGCCCTGGCTGATGCCGAGCAGCTCCGCGCCCTCCGCCGTGCCGACCACGCGCAGGCGGACGATGAGCGCCTCCGGGAAACCCTCGGCGGTGGTCACCCGCCTCAGCTCCTCGCACGCCACCCGCCGGCCCAGGCCGGTGCTGACGGTGCGCACCTCTCCCAACTGCACGGCCAGCTCGAACTCTCGCGATTTGAGCCCGAGCGCCCGGGCCGCCACGCCGAACCCGACGCTCTCGCCCGATCCGCCCGGCTCCGCCAACCCACCAGGGTCTCCCGGCCCGCTCGCCTGTCCCGGTACGCTCGGCTCCCCGAGCCACTCCGGGCTCCATGGCCCCTGGCTCTCCCGCGGCTCCTGATCCATCCGCACTGCCATGGCGACGTCCTCCCCCGCACTGCCTCAATCACTGACAGTGACGACGATAGTCGCGAAGCAAGAGGGTCGGTCAGCCCTGTGGATAACTTTCGCGCGGCCTCAGCCGGGTGTGCCGGTTTCCTGCCTGGCCTCGACTCCCAGGTGTTCCCCCACCCGGTTGACCAGCAGCGCCATCTCGTAGGCGACCTGCCCCACATCGGAGTCCGGCCCGGTGAGCACACACAGACAACTGCCGTCCCCCGCCGCCGTGACGAAGAGGACGCCCTCGTCGAATTCGACCATCGTCTGCCGCACCCGGCCGGTCCGGAAGTGGTGCCCGGACCCCTTGGCGAGGCTGTGCAGTCCCGAGGCCACCGCGGCCAGGTGCTCGGCGTCCTGGCGCACCAGTGTGGAACTCGCCCCCGTCACCAGCCCGTCGTTGGACAGCACCAGCGCATGCCGTATCTCCGCGATCCGCTCGGTCAGGTCATCCAGTAACCAGTCGAGCCCCTTGTTCACTGCCATATCCGATTCCTCCCCGATTCCCCTTCATCTGCGTGCCAGCCTTTCTCACTGCCGCCGTCTGGGCAACCCGCCCCGCCCGGCACCCCACGGTTGTGCGCTGATTGACGCAGGATGGGGACATGGCACAGAACATGACCAAGGATCAGTGGCAGAAGTTCCTCATGGAGGGCACCCGCACCGCGAAGCTGTCGACCGTGCGGGCCGACGGAAGCGCGCATATCGCCCCCGTGTGGTTCCTGCTTGACGGTGACGACCTTCTCTTCAACACAGGTCAGGAGACGGTCAAGGGACGCAACTTGGCCCGGGACGGCCGGGTCGCCATCTGCGTGGACGACGACAGGCCGCCGTTCGCCTTCGTCACCCTGCGGGGTCAGGCCGAACTCATCGACGATCTGCCGCAGGTCCGCGAGTGGGCAACCCGGATCGCCGCCCGTTACATGGGCGAGGACCGAGCGAAGGAGTTCGGCGAGCGCAACGGCGTGCCGGGCGAGCTGCTGGTCAGGGTGCGCATCGACAAGGTGCTCGCGCTCGCCGGGGTCGCCGAGTAGCAAGATTCGACCGAAATCCAACCCTTCATGACGCACCCCCGCCCATCCGACGTTTACGGGCGCATGAGGATCTTTATCGCACCGTCCTCCTTGTGCTGGAACATCTCATAGGCGCGGGGTGCCTCCTCCAGCGGCATGCGATGGGGGGCGAACCCGTCGACGCCCAGCGGGTCGAGACGGCCTCGACCAGGTCCTCCTGACGGGAGAAGTCATTGAGGTCATGGACCTCGACGCCGTCGGCGCGCGCTCGGCGCAGCCGTTCGGGGACGAGGTCCACTGCGATGACCCGGTCGGCCATGCCCCGGACCTTCGCCACCCGGCAGGCCATGATCCCGATGGGGCCCAGTCCCAGGACCGCGAGCGTGCCGCCGCGCGGAATCCCGGCGTACTCGACGGCCTGCCATGCCGTGGGCAGCACATCGGAGAGATAGACGTAGCGGTCGTCCTGGACTCCTTCGGGCACCTTGATCGGGCCGTACTGGGCCTGCGGCACCCGCAGATACTCCGCCTGGCCGCCGGCCACCGCGCCGTAGAGCTTGGTGAAGCCGAAGAGCTCCGCGCCCATGCCGTGCTCGGTGACCTGGGTGGTCTCGCACTGCGTCGGCAGACCGGAGCGGCACATCCGGCAGTGTCCGCAGGCGATCTGGAACGGAACCACCACTCGGTCGCCGGGGCTGATGTGCGTCACCTCAGGACCGGTCTCCTCCACGATGCCCATCGGCTCGTGGCCGAGGATGTCGCCGGGGTCATGAAGGGCGTGAGCACCTCGTACAGATGCAGGTCGGAGCCGCACAGCCCGGTGGTGGTGATCCGGACGACCGCGTCCGTCGGCTCCTTGATGATGGGGTCCGGCACCGTCTCGACCCGCACATCATGCCGGCCCTGCCAGGTCACCGCTCGCATCGCCGCATCCCTTCGCCGTGGTCGTCGGCATGGACCTCCGCGGGTCGTTCCGGGTACCCCGGCGGATCCGGCCGAAGCGTCGGCGGAACCACGGCCCGCGCCGCCGGCCCACCAGGTCCACGAGCCGGGATGTCTCCTCGGCGACCACGGCCGGTTCGGCGCCCACGGTGCCCAGAACGGCCAGGCACGCGCCGTCCGCCAGCGCCGCGACGACGAGGAGACCGGCCGCCATCTCGATCATCGTCCGCCGGGGCGGGCCGCCGCGCCCCCGGCGCCCCGCACTCGCGGCGACGCTGTGGAATCCGGAGGCGACGGCGGCCAGGTGCTCGGCCTCCCGGCGGGAGAGCCCACGGGACGCGCTGACGGTCGCCCCGTCCCGGGAGAGCACCACGGCATGGCGTACGCCTCCGGCTCCGGCCACCAGATCGTCCAGGATTCGGTCGAGATCGGCCATGGAGCGTGCGGCGGCACTGCGGGGCTTGGTCATGGGCGGTCTCCCTCGGTCGGGATGCGCCGCGCCGGGCGGCGCTCCAGGTCCCCCCTGAGCCAGGGACGCTAGACCCGGCGGGGGTGCACCTTGGGGGCGCATTACGGAACCTGTTGAAATTTGACAGAGTCAGATGCCAGAGCGATCGGTAAGCGTCCGAATCTGCACTCGATACGGGCGTAGGCTGCTTGCTCATCGCATCGCTTCACCGTCGTCGTCCAAGGTGTCCCGAGGAGTTCCCGTGCCACATGAGCCCTCCCACGGAAACAGCGCGGCCGATGTGAGGGACTTCTTCACCCCCCGAGCGGCCGACTGGGACAGCCGCTTCCCGGACGACGGCCCCGCCTACGCCGCCGCCGTGGCCGACCTCGGGCCGCGGACCGGGGACGCGGTCCTCGACGCGGGATGCGGGACGGGGCGCGCGCTGCCGGCGCTGCGCGCCGCGGTCGGTCCCGAGGGGACCGTCCTCGGCGTGGACCTCACACCCGCCATGCTGGACGCCGCCCGGCGCGAGGGCCGGGACGGCTTCGCGGGCCTCGCCCTCGCCGATGTGGCGCGGCTGCCGCTGCGCGACGGCTGCCTCGACGCGGTGTTCGCAGCCGGGCTGGTCTCCCATCTCGCCGAGCCCGGGCCGGGCTTGCGGGAACTGGCCCGGGTGGTGCGCCCCGGCGGGCGGCTCGCGCTGTTCCATCCGGTGGGGCGGGCCGCTCTCGCCGCCCGCCACGGCCGTCCGCTCACCCCCGACGACCTGCGGGCGGAGCCCCAGTTGCGACCGTTGCTGGCGGGCGTCGGCTGGCGCCTGGAGTCCTACGTCGACGAGGACACACGCTTTCTGGCGCTTGCCGTCCGCGGAACCGACTAACCGGCTAGACGGGCCCGACCCGACCGGTCAGGGCTGATCCGCGTTCGCCGCCGCGAAGCCGGGGGCGTCATCGAACATCACGTTGTGCCCCGCTCCGGATCGGTGTGGTTCACGTCGGACGCCCGACAGTGCACCGGTAATACATCGTTCTCGATGTATTACGTCTACGAGGTACAGCGGTCATACGGCACAATACGGCCATGCTCGAACTCGCCATCCTGGGCTTCCTCCACGACGCTCCCCAGCACGGTTACGAGTTGCGCAAGCGCATCGCCGCGCTGACCGGACATGTGAAACCCGTGGCCGAGAGCACCCTCTACCCGGCGATCAAGCGGCTGGAGAAGGCCGGACTGCTGGCTCGCCGGACCCAGCCGGGCGCGGGAGCCGCCCCCCGGCACGTCCTCACGCTGACCGCGGAGGGACATGCGGAGCTGCGCCGCCGACTCGCGCATCCCGCGGACATCGACATCACCGACGAGAACCGCTGGTTCACCCTGCTGGCGTTCCTGCGGCATCTCGACGACCCGTCGGCACAGGCGGAGCTGCTGGAGCGCCGGATGGCCTTTCTGCGGCAGCCGTCGAGCTTTTTCTACGAGGGCGACCGCCCGCTGCGGGCCGAAGAGGTGGAGGACCCCTTCCGGCGCGGCATCCTCACCATCGCCCGGGCCACCGGCCAGGCCGAACTGTCCTGGCTGCGGCGCACGCTCGACACGCTCCGCGCGGCGACCGACGACTGAGGGCGGACCGCGGCCCGATGTCTCGACTCCATGGCTACTGGGTGGTTAAGGTGCGCGACGACGGATCGCCCTTCGGATCCGCATGCGCAAGAGGAGGCTGTCGTGCCCGCCACGGAGGAGTCAGGCGACGAGGCACTGTATGTGCTGACCGCGGTGCTGCTGACACCCGCTCAATTCCCGAGCGTGCTCGGTGACGACTATCCCGAGGCATGTGCCGTGCTCGGGCTGGAGCCGTACGAGACCGGCTACGGACTGGTGCTGGGGCAGGACGGCGGCGGCGCCCGCTGGACGGTGGTCACCGACGATGTGTCACTGGTGGCGTGCGCCATCGCCACCTGGGACTGCGGTATGGAGTACGCCCTGGCCATCGACGACCGGACGGTGGTCGCCTCCCTTCCCGGCTGGCCGCTCGCGGTGGCCGTGGCCGCTCCGGGCGTACCGGCTCCCCATGACCCCGCTCCCGGCGCCGAGCTGGGGGCGGACGTCTCCCGGGCGCCGCTGACACCGCCGGACTCCGAGCGATGGGGCCCGGCGCAGCGGCGGCTCGGCGCCGATGAGATCGCGCTCCAGTGGGCGATCTGGCGTGAGCAGGTCGACAGCGATGTGACGTTCGTGGCCCCGGGCGAGAAGCCGCACGGGGGCGTGCGGCGGGTGCTCGAGGAGGCGCGCGGCTATCTGGCCTCGCCCCCGCCGGCGGGCCGGATCCGTTCGGCGTTCGCCTCCGGTGACGCGCGGACGCTCCGGGCCGACGGGCCGGGCTGGAGCATGGTGGCCCGGACCGACGACATCGCCTTCGTGCTGCTGGACGACGCTCCGGGCGAGGTGCTGCCAGTCGGCCGTGGTCCCGAGCTGCCGGAGCTGCTGACGGCCCTGGACAAGCTGGCCATGCGACCCCACTGAGAGCACCACCTCGCTGAGACCTGAGCGGCGGGCCGGGCAACCCCGCTGAGAGCCTGAGCGCCCTCCTCCGTCCCGGCCGGTCAAGGACGCCGAGCGCATGGCCCGCCGCCCGTACGGTCGCCACTGCCCACCGCGTCCGGGCCCCGGGCCTCAGCCGGGACATGGCCGCTCCCCTGCTCGGCCGGGCCCCGAACGGGGTCGCGGGCGGTCCGCGATCGGTACTGCACGGTCACTCCCGGCTGCGCGCCGCCCGTGGCCCCGAGCCCGGCCGGCCGCCTTCCGCGGCCGCGCTCGGCGGCCCGGCCGCGTCAGCGGCCGAGCTGCTTGCGGGAGACCCTGTGCAGCCTGCGGCGCTGGGACGAGTCGAGCAGCAGATAGGCCGCCGCCGGCACCCCCACGATCACCAGCAGCGCCGCCCAGAAGGGCAACACCCAGAGCAGGATCACACCTGCCACCACACCACCGGTGGCGACCTTCGCGCGTGTGGACATTTCACCCGCCTCCTTCACGGCCCATAGCCGCACTCACTCCACACAACGGACGCCGACGGCACCCGGTTCCTCCTGGCGCCGTCATCCTGTACCCTCGGGCGGCCCGGGCTCCACTAGTCAAATTTGAGGAACGCTCAGCGCTGTGACCCCACCCTCCGCGGCAACACCCTCCGAGGTCGCCGAACTCTCCCGCTGCACCGCGGTCTTCCTTCCCGGTGATCCGGCACGCACCGGCCGGATCGCCTTCTGGCGGCCGGACGGCCCGCCCCCTTCCGGTCCCGCCACCGGCTCCGCCGAGGAGCTGACGGTCGCCGTCCCGGTGGACGGCGCCGACGACGGCTCCACCAGCCCCGCGCCCACCGGCCTCGACGTCCGGACACGGACCGTACAGGCGCTCGTGCTGCCCCTGGGCGAGGCGCTGCCGGTGCTCACCCGCGCCCGCGCGCGGGCCGCGCAGGCCGGTCCGGGCCAGTGCGACCCCGCCACGGCCTTCTGGGGCGCCGCCGCCGTACTCGCCCTCCAACTCGCGGCCCGCGGAAAGCTGCTGCCCGGGCTCACCGCCACCGACCACGACGCCTGGCGCGTCGGCCCGCTCACCCCCGACGACCTGACACGGGTGCGTGAACTGGCCGCCGCCATGCCGCCCAGCGCGCACGCGACGCCGCTGCCCGGCTCCGGCCCGGTGCTGCTGCCCGAGCCCGAGCGGCTGCTGCGCGCGTTCCTGGACGCGGTGGCGGACGGGCTGCCGCGTTCGCCCGCCGCGGCGCCGGCCGCGGGCGGCCCCGCCTTCGCGGCCACCGCGCCACGGCGGCTGCCCGAACAGCGTGCCTGGGCCGCCGATGTGGCCGCCGGGCATGACGCGGGGGTACGGCTCTCGGTCCGTATCGAGCTGCTGCACGGCGGCGGTGGGAACGGTGAGGCGGACAGGCCGCACTTCCGTGCCGTCCTCCAGTTGCACAGCCTCACCGACCCGGCGCTGGTCGCGGACGCCGCCGATGTCTGGGCGGGCACCTCGCCCGTCATCCCGGCCCTCGGTCCGCGCGCCCGTATGGACGCGCTGCTGACCCTGCGGCGCGCGGCCCGCGCCTGGGCGCCGCTCACCCCGCTGCTGTCGGCCGCCGTGCCCGACGCCCTGGACCTCGCGGACGAGGAGGTCGCCGAGCTGCTCGGCCCGGCGGCCGGGGCGCTGGACGCCGCCGGGGTCCAGGTGCACTGGCCCAGGGAGCTGGCCCGTGGGCTCACCGCACGTGCCGTCATCGGTCCGGACGGCGACGAGGCTCGGGACGACGATGAGGCTCGGGACGATACCGGGCCCCGGTTCCCCGCCTTCCTCTCCGCCGACGCGCTGCTGCGCTTTAGCTGGCGGTTCGCCGTGGGCGACCAGGAGCTCACCCGCGCCGAGCTGGACCAGCTCGCCGAGGCCAGCCGGCCGGTGGTGCGGTTGCGCGACCAATGGGTCCTCCTCGACCCCGAGGCGGCCCGCCGCGTCCGCGACCGGCAGGACCGCAAGCTCACCCCCGCCGACGCCCTCGGTGCCGTCCTTACCGGTCGCGCGGAAGCCGACGGCACCGAGGTGGAGGTGCGGCCCACCGGCTGGCTGGAGGCCCTGCGGGACCACCTCGCCGACCCCGAGGGGACCGCGGGCACACAGCCGCCGCCCGTGTCCCAGCCGGCCGCGCTGGCCGCCACACTGCGCGACTATCAGCTACGCGGCCTGGACTGGCTGGTCCGGATGACCTCGATCGGCCTCGGCGGCTGTCTCGCCGACGACATGGGGCTCGGCAAGACCATCACCCTGATCGCCCTCCATCTGCACCGCCGATCCATCCCCGAAGCCTCCGGGCCCACTCTGGTGGTCTGCCCAACGTCGCTGATGGGCAATTGGCGGCGCGAGATCGAGAGGTTCGCGCCGGGCACCCCGGTGCGCCGCTTCCACGGCCCCGCACGCGGCCTGGACGGCCTCGCGGACGGCGAGTTCGTCCTCACCACCTACGGCACGATGCGGCTGGACGCACAGCGGCTGGCCGAGGCCGGGCCGTGGGGCATGGTGGTCGCGGACGAGGCACAGCATGTGAAGAACCCGTTCTCGGCGACGGCGCGGCAGTTGCGCACCATCGGCGCGAAGGCCCGCGTGGCGCTCTCCGGAACCCCCATCGAGAACAACCTCTCCGAGCTGTGGGCGATCCTCGACTGGACCACGCCGGGCGTGCTGGGCACGCACGGCGCGTTCCGCAGGCGCTACGCCCAGGCCGTGGAGAGCGGAAGCGACCCCGAGGCCGCCGCGCGCCTGGCGAAGCTGGTCCGCCCCTTTCTGCTCAGGCGCCGCAAGTCCGACCCCGGTATCGCCCCCGAGCTGCCGCCGAAGACCGAGACGGACCGTGCCGTCGCGCTCACCAAGGAGCAGGCCGGGCTCTACGAGGCGGTGGTCCGCGAGATCCTCGCCGAGATCTCCGGCACCGGCGGTCTCGTCCGGCGCGGGCTCATCGTCAAGCTCCTCACCGGTCTGAAGCAGATCTGCAACCACCCGGCGCAGTATCTGAAGGAGGACCGGCCCGTGATCCCCGGGCGCTCCGGCAAGCTGGAGCTGCTCGACGAGTTGCTGGACACCATCCTGGCCGAGGGCGCGGGCGTCCTGGTCTTCACCCAGTACGTCCAGATGGCGCGCATCCTCGAGGGCCATCTGGCCGCGCGCGGGGTGCCGGCCCAGTTGCTGCACGGCGGTACGCCGGTGGCGCGGCGCGAGGAGATGGTGCGGAGCTTCCAGGACGGCGAGGTCCCGGTGTTCCTGCTGTCGCTGAAGGCGGCGGGCACGGGGCTCAATCTCACCCGGGCCGGGCATGTCGTGCACTACGACCGCTGGTGGAACCCGGCCGTCGAGGCGCAGGCCACCGACCGCGCGTACCGCATCGGCCAGACCCAGCCGGTGCAGGTCCACCGCATCATCGCGGAGGGGACCGTGGAGGACCGCATCGCCGCGATGCTGACGCGCAAGCAGGAGCTGGCGGACGCCGTCCTCGGCTCCGGCGAGGGCGCGCTGACCGAACTGACCGACGCCGAGCTGGCAGAGCTCGTGGAGCTGCGGGGGACCGAACGATGAGCCGTGCCGAGGTCGAGCGCACCTTCGCCGCCCTGCCGCCCGCCCGCGGCCGCGGCTTCGCCGGCACCTGGTGGGGCCAGGCGTGGCTGAAGGCCCTGGAGGACACCGCACTGGACGGGGAGCAGCTCAAGCGCGGCCGCAAGCAGGCGCGCGAGGGCGCGGTGGGCGCGGTGTGCGTACGTCCGGGCCGGGTCACCGCCGTGGTGCGGGACCGCGACCGCACGCCTTACCGATCCGATGTGCTGCTGCGGGAGTTCACGGAGGCGGAATGGGACCGGCTGCTGGGGGTGGTCGCGGACCGCTCCGGCCATATCGCCGCCCTGCTGGACCGCGACATGCCCCCGCAACTGGCCGAGGACGCGGCGGCCGTGGGCGTCGAACTGCTGCCGGGGATAGGCGATCTGGAGCCGGAGTGCGGCTGTGAGGCGTGGGACCACTGCCCGCACACCGCCGCGCTGTGCTACCAGCTCGCGCGGCTGCTGGACGAGGATCCGTATCTGCTGCTGCTGATGCGCGGACGCGGGGAGCGGGAGCTGCTGGACGAGCTCCAGGTGCGCAGCGCGGCGCGGGCCGCCCCGCACCTCCCGCAGGCGGCCGAGGACGCCTCTCCCCCGGCTCCGGAGGGCGTACCGGCCCGGGAGGCGTTCGCCGCGCCCGGTCCGCCGCCACTGCCCGCACCGCCGCCCGCCGTCGCGGCGCCCGGCCGTCCTCCGGCGCTGGCGGGCGGCACGGACCCGGCCGAGGGGCTGGACGTCGCCGCGCTGGAGTTCCTGGCGGCGGACGCCGCCGTACGCGCCCAGCGGCTGCTGGCCGAGGCCCTCGCGCCCGGCCACGCCTCCTCCCCGGTCCCGGCGGCACTGACGGTGTGGCAGGACACGGTGCGGCTGACCGCCGCCGGTCCCCCGGCCCCGATCGCCGCCCGGCTCGCGGCCGGTTGCGGGCGTGACCGCACCGATCTGGCGCGGGCCGTCCGTGCCTGGGAGCACGGCGGGGCCGCCGCGCTCACCGTCCTGGAGGAGGAGTGGACGCCGGACGCGGCAGCCCTCGCGCGTGCCCGCGTGCAGCTCGCCGCCGCCTGGGAGGGGGACGAGCGGGCGCCCGGGCTGCGCGCCGCTGGGAACCGCTGGACTGTGGTGGGCACCGATCTCCAGGTGCGCTACGGACGCGACGGCCGCTGGTGGCCGTACCGCAAGGAACACGGCCGCTGGTGGCCCGCGGGCCCGGCCGGACACGACCCGGCGGCGGCGCTGGCGATGCCAGGCTCCGAGGGCTGACGCGGCGCACGGCCGGTGGCGGCATCCCGTACGCCACCGGCCGCGGGCCGGGAAGGGCCAGTGCCACCCGTAAGGAGGAGCGCGCCGGTGAGCGGCCCCGGCCGTCGGCCCGGCGGGGGGGGCGGCCTCGGGGTTGCCCCTCCAGGCCGCCGTCCCGTGGCCGGTGAGGGCGGACGGGACCAGGGGGGGGGAAGATCCAGCCGGGGCCGAAGGCGGCGGGGCGGCAACCTTTGGGTGGGCCGTGGAGACCGTAAGGGCGTCAACCCCCTCGGCACGTCTCCACGGGACGGAGTCACCGACCATGACCCTCAGCCCACGGCGCCCCCGGCGCCGCCGCCCCGCCCCGCTCATCGGCTCCCTGGCCCTGGCCACGGGTGTCGGGCTCGTCGCCGCCCCGGCCGCCGGCTGGTTCGGCGACGGCGCCCGGGCCCATGCCGCCACGCCCCGGGCCGCGGCGGCCATCATCGTGGTGGCCAAGGACGGCAGCGGTAACTACAGCACCGTGCAGGCGGCCGTCGACGCGGTGCCAGCCAACAACCCGTCCGCCGTCACCATCTCCGTCAAGCCCGGTACCTACCGCGAGACGGTGAAGGTCCCCGCCAACAAGCCGCATATCCGGCTGGTGGGCACCACGAGCGGCAAGAACGATGTGACGATCGTCCACAACAACGCCTCGGGCACCCCCAAGCCCGGCGGAGGCACCTACGGCACCAGCGGCAGCGCGACCGTCGCCGTCGAGGCCGATGACTTCCAGGCCCGCAATCTACAGTTCGTGAACGACTTCAACGAGGCCAACAGCGCCATCACCGACAAGCAGGCGGTCGCGCTGCGCACCGCGGGCGACCGGATCGTCCTGGACAACATCGGGGCGGTCGGGGACCAGGACACCCTGCTGCTGGACTCCGCGAGCAAGTCCACCGTCGGCCGGGTGTACATCAGGAACGCCTGGATCCAGGGGAACGTCGACTTCGTCTTCGGCCGTGCCTCGGCCGTCATCGACAAGTCGGCGATCCGGCTCGTCAAGCGCTACGACGGCACCTCCGGCGGCTATGTCGCGGCGCCCTCGACGGCGGCCGGGAAGAAGGGCTTCCTGTTCATCAACAGCAATATCACCGGGGATGTCAGCAGCCGGTCGTTCTATCTCGGCCGCCCCTGGCACGCGGGCGGCGACGCCAGTCTCGATCCACAGGCGATCGTCCGCGATACGGATCTGTCAGCGGCGATCAAGACCACTCCGTGGACGGACATGAGCGGCTTCTCCTGGAAGGACGACCGCTTCGGGGAGTACAAGAACACCGGCGCCGGTTCCGGTGCGGCGAGCACCGACCGGCCGCAACTGACCGACGCCCAGGCCGCGGACTACGAGATCGCCGACTGGCTCGGCGGCTGGCAGCCGCCGGCCTGACGATCAGCCCCGGCCGCCGGTCCCGTCGGGGGGCGGGACCGGCGGCCGGACGCGGGTCAGCGCGCGGCGAGCAGATGGTCCATGGCGAGCTGGTCCAGGCGCTCGAAGGCCATGCCGCGCTCGGCGGCCGCCTCGACGTCGAAGTCCTCGAAGGCGGTGCGGTCCGCGAGCAGCGCCGCCGGGGTCTCGCCCTCCTCGAGGGTCGGCTCACCCAACTGGTCCAGGCGCGAGGCGCGCAGCGCCTCCTGGACCTCGGGGTCGGCGCGGAAGGCGGCCGCCCGCTCCTTGAGGATGAGGTAGTTGCGCATACAGCCCGCCGCCGAGGCCCATACGCCCGAGATGTCCTCGGTGCGCGGGGGCTTGAAGTCGAAGTGGCGCGGTCCCTCGTAGCCGCCCGTCTCCAGCAGGTCGACCAGCCAGAAGGCGGCCCGCAGATCGCCCGCGCCGAACCGCAGGTCCTGGTCGTACTTGATGCCGTTCTGGCCGTTGAGGTCGATGTGGAAGAGCTTGCCCGCCCACAGTGCCTGGGCGATGCCGTGCGGGAAGTTCAGCCCGGCCATCTGCTCATGGCCGACCTCCGGGTTGACGCCGTACAGCTCGGGCCGCTCCAGCCGCTCGATGAAGGCCAGTGCGTGGCCGACGGTCGGCAGCAGGATGTCGCCGCGCGGCTCGTTGGGCTTGGGCTCGATGGCGAAGCGCAGATCGTAGCCCTGCTCGGTGACGTAGGCGCCGAGCAGGTCGAACGCCTCCTTCATCCGGTCGAGCGCGGCGCGCACGTCCTTGGCGCCGCCGGACTCCGCGCCCTCGCGGCCGCCCCAGGCCACATAGGTCCTGGCGCCCAGTTCGGCGGCGAGGTCGATGTTGCGCATGGTCTTGCGCAGCGCGTAGCGGCGCACATCGCGGTCGTTGGCGGTGAAGGCGCCGTCCTTGAAGACCGGATGGGTGAAGAGGTTGGTGGTGGCCATGGGGACGGACATCCCGGTGGCGTCCAGGGCCTGCCGGAAGCGCTTGATATGCGATTCGCGCTCGGTCGCCGAGGCCCCGAAGGGGATGAGGTCGTCGTCGTGGAAGGTGACGCCGTACGCGCCGAGTTCGGCGAGCCGGGTCACGGACTCCACGGGGTCGAGCGCCGGGCGGGTGGCGTCCCCGAACGGGTCCCGGCCCTGCCAGCCGACCGTCCACAGTCCGAAGGTGAACCTGTCCTCGGGGGTGGGGTTGTAGCTCATCGCGGCTCCCTCGCCTATTTCGTCATGGCGCTTTACAAATTAGTATGCGCGAGCATTCCGGGGAAGCCCCGTTCCACCCGCACACCGCACGACCCATGGACGCAAGGGAGAGCGCGAGATGGCAGCAGCAGCCGTGCCCGTGCCGCAAGGACCGCTCGTCGTCGGCGTGGACAGCTCCACGCAATCGACCAAGGCGCTCGTCGTCGACTCCGCGACCGGCGCGGTCGTCGCCCGGGGGCAGGCCCCGCACACCGTCGGCGGCGGCAGCGACGGCACCGGTAAGGAGTCCGTCCCCGAGCAGTGGTGGGAGGCGCTGACCGAGGCGCTGCGCCAGTGCGGGAACCCGGCCCGCGAGGCGGCCGCGGTCTCCGTGGGCGGCCAGCAGCACGGCCTGGTGACGCTGGACGCCTCGGGCCGCTCGGTGCGGCCCGCGCTGCTGTGGAACGATGTGCGCTCCGCGCCCCAGCGCGACCGGCTCATCGAGGAGCTGGGCGGCCCGAAGGCATGGGCGGAGCGGGTCGGCAGCGTGCCCGCGCCCGCCTTCACCGTCACCAAGTGGGCCTGGCTGAAGGAGAACGAGCCGGAGGCGGCCCGCGCCACCGCGGCCGTCCGGCTCCCCCATGACTATCTCACCGAGCGGCTCACCGGCTACGGGACCACCGACCGGGGCGACGCCTCGGGCACCGGCTGGTGGTCCTCGGCCACCGAGTCCTACGACGAGGAGATCCTGGACCGGGCCGGGCTCTCCCCGGAGCTGCTGCCGCGCGTGCTGCGGCACGGCGAGGCCGCCGGGACCGTACGGGAGCTGCCCGATCTGCCGCTGCCCACCGGCGCCCTGGTGGCCACCGGCACGGGCGACAATATGGCGGCCGCCCTGGGGCTCGGCCTGCGCCCGGGGCAGCCGGTGCTCAGCCTGGGCACCTCCGGCACCGTCTACGCGGTCTCGGCCCACCGGCCCGCCGACCCCACCGGGGTGGTCGCGGGGTTCGCCGACACGCGGGACGCCTGGCTGCCGCTGGCGTGCACGCTCAACTGCACGCTCGCGGTGGACCGGATCGCGGCGCTGCTGGGCCGCGACCGGGAGGCGGTGGAGCCGGGCGGCTCGGCCGTACTGCTGCCGTTCCTGGACGGTGAGCGCACCCCTCATCTGCCGCACGCCTCGGGGCTGCTGCACGGTCTGCGCCATGACACCACACCGGGGCAGGTGCTCCAGGCCGCCTACGACGGGGCCGTCTTCGCCCTGCTCACCGCGCTGGATCAGGTGCTGGACGCGGACGCGGCGCCCGACGCCCCGCTGTTGCTCATAGGGGGTGGCGCCAAGGGCACGGCGTGGCGGGAGACGGTCCGGCGGCTGAGCGGACGCCCGGTTCAGGTGCCCCGGGCCGAGGAGCTGGTCGCCCTCGGGGCAGCCGCGCAGGCCGCGGGGCTGGTGCTGGGCGAGGACCCGGCGGCGGTGGCCCGGCGCTGGGCGACCGCCGAAGGGCCGTCCTACGGTCCGGTGCCCCGCGACGAGGCGGCGCTGGAGCGGCTCTCCCGGGTGCTGGCGGACGCGGAGGGCCTGCTGCGCCACGCGTGAGCGCGGTAAGGCGCGCGTGAACACCGTATGGCGCGCATGAGCGCCGTACGACGGCGGCCGGGCGACCCGGTGTCGTACCGGCCCGGCACAATGAGCGGATCTGGCGACCGGGCGAGAGGAGGCGGATTCAGGTGGCAGCGCCACTGCCCAACACCCAGCAGGCGATGCGCCGGCGCAATCTCTCCCTCGTGCTGCATGCCGTGGCCGCACACGGCCCGCTGTCCCGTGCGTCGGTGGCGGCCCGGGTGGGGCTCACCCGGGCGGCCGTCTCCACGCTCGTCGACGAGCTGATCCGGGACGGGCTGCTGGTCGAGCTGGGCCCCTCCCGGCCCGGTACGGTCGGCCGCCCCGGCAGCGCCCTACAGCTCAATGAGCGCGGTCCGGCCGGAATCGGCGCGGAAATCGCGGTGGACCATCTCGCGGTGTGCGCGGTGGACCTCGCCGGGCGGGTGCGGGCCCGCACCGAGATAGCGTCGGCCAACCGCGACCGTGCACCGGCCCCGGTGCTCACCCAGCTCTCCTCCCTGGTCCGGCAGGTCGCGGCGGAGGCGGAGCTGGGCGGGCTGCGGCCGGTGGGGCTCGCGGTGGCGGTGCCCGGTCTGGTGGCGCGGGACTCGTCGCTGGTCGTCCGCGCCCCCAACCTGGGCTGGGAGGGGGTGGACATCGGCCCCGAGCTGCGCACGGCGCTGCCCGGGCTGCCGGTCACCGTCGACAACGAGGCGAATCTGAGCGCGCTCGCCGAGCTGTGGCGGGGCGGCCACGACCCGGCACCCCGGGACTTCATCCATGTCTCGGCCGAGATCGGCATCGGCGCCGCGGTCGTACTGGAGGGGCGACTACTGCGCGGCACCCATGGTTTCGCGGGCGAGCTGGGCCATGTGCCGGTGCGTCCCGAGGGGCCCGAGTGCGCCTGTGGCGGCCGCGGCTGTCTGGAGCAGTACGCGGGCGAGGAGGCGGTGCTGCGGGCGAGCGGCCTCTCCCCCGAGCAGGCCGCGGCCCAGCACCCGGGCCCCGGCGGCCGTATCACCGTGCTGGCCGTAAGGGCGGCGAGCGGCGACCAGCGGGCGCGGCGCGCGCTGCGCGGCGCGGGCTCGGCGCTCGGGATCGCCCTCGCGGGCGCGGTGAACCTCCTGGACCCGGAGAAGGTGGTGCTCGGCGGCGCGCTGACGCCGCTGGCGCCCTGGCTGCTGCCCGCCCTGGAGCGGGAGTTGGGACGGCGGCTCACCGACCCGGCCCGTCCGGGCAGTGGGGCGGTGACCGTCTCCCGGCTCGGCCCGGACGGTCCGCTGCTGGGCGCGGCCAACTCGGTGGTTCAGGCGGTGCTCGACGATCCGGCGGGGTTCAGGGACCCGGCAGGAGCCGGAGAGCCGGCCGGGGTCAGAGGAAGCGATGCATGATGTGCAGCCCCACATAGCCCTTCGTGGGGTGGTCGAACGCCTTGGGGACGGTGCCGATGACCTCGAAGCCCAGTGAGCGCCACAGCGCCACCGCCCGGGTGTTGCTCTCCACCACGGCGTTGAACTGCATCGCCTTGTAGCCCTCGGCGCGCGCCCACTCCAGGACATGCTCGCCCAGGGCCCGGCCCACACCGCGCCCGCCGTGCTCGGGCGCGACCATGAAGCTGGCCCCCGCGATATGCGCGGCGGGTCCCATGTGGTTGGGGTTCATCCTGGCCGAGCCCAGGACCGTGCCGTCGGGGTCGGTGGCGACGGCGGTACGGCTCGGGGGCTCCGGCATCCAGAGGTCGCGGGCCCGGTCCTCGTCCAGGTCGCGGGGGTAGGTGTAGGTCTCGCCCGCGGCGACGATGCGGCGCAGGAAGGCCCAGATGGCGGGCCAGTCCTCGGCGGTGGCGGTCCTGATGAGCATGCGGGCCAGCATGGCGGTGCGGGCGACGGCGCGCGAGGGGTTTTCCCGGCCGCCGCCCGCGAGGGGTCAGCGGGCCGCGCGCAGGAACGCCTCCAGCCCGGCCAGGTCGTCGGTGTTGAGGTAGTCCACATCGGCGGCCAGGAGCTCACGCCACAGGGCGTCGCGCTCCGGTCCGGCCACGTCCGGGGTGGCCCAGAAGCGCACGGTCTGCCGGGCGGCGTGTGCGGAGGCGACGAGGCGGTGCAGCGTCTCGCGCTCCGCCTGCGGCATCGGACCGGTTCCCGTCCAGGTGAAGGTCTTGGTCCAGTCGGCGCTGATGAGCGGGATGAAGGAGGCGGGCACGCCCGAGCCGAGGTCCTCGAGACGGCCGTCGTAGAAGGCGTGGCGCACCTTCTCGGCCTCCATGGGGGCCCGTGCGCCGCGGTCGCCGGAGATGACGGCCGTCACCGCGCCGCGGCGCACCCGGCCGTCCACCCCGCCGTAGGCGGCGCTGAACAGGGGGCCGTAGTGGCGCAGCCGCTTGGCCAGCTCCAGGTAGGTGGCCTCCCCGGCGGTCTTGAGGTCGATCAGCAGTTGCAGCGACAGGTCGTAGCCGCGGTAGACCCGGCCTCCGTTGGCCTTCACCCGCCGGGCCAGCGGGTCGAGGTAGAGCGACTCCAGGGTGCGGGTGGGGTCGAGGTCGGTGGCGTCGTGGGCGACCAGCAACTGGCCGTCCACCAGCCAGATGTCGGCCTCGACGCTGCCGAAGCCGTGGGAGAGCGCGTCCAGGAGCGGGCGCGGGTGCTCGTAGTCGTTGTGGGCGTGTGCTCTGGCCAGCGGCTTGCTCTTCGAAATGTCCTTCGAGCCGTCATTCGAGACGGACGTGGTGCCGAACGAGCTGGCCGTGCTCGCGAACGCGGGCGCGGCCGCGCCGCCCGCCAGAGCGGCTCCGAGGGTGACGACAAAGGCACGGCGTGTACGGCGGACCATGGGGCCTCCCGGCTCTCGTCCCGGCGCGGTGCCGGATACGCAGGATGGACGCCAGTGAGTATCGGGCGGCCGTGCGCCCAAAGGGCAGTGCTGCGCGAAGAGTTCCACGGGTGGTCCCCGGCCATTTCCTCACCGTTCCCGGGGTGCCGGGGCGATGGCCCGCGGTCTCCGGCCACGGGGGCGCGTGACAGATGCGCGGGCGCCGGGTGAACGGACGGGGTCGCGAAGGCCGTCGGCCCGCGGCGCGCATTCGGAGTGTTTACCCGTCCGCGACCGCCGACATAACCATCGCCCAGACACTCTTTTGAGTGAATGCACCACCCAAAGTCCGCTGATAGCTTGGCAGTTGCTCGAGCGGAATTTGTCCTCAAGGTCCGTACAGGGATGGGTGAGCATTCACGATGACGACGTCCGTTGAACCGGGTTCCGGTACCGAGAATTCGCAGCCGCAGTTGAGTCTCGGCACGGCGGCCGCGCGGAATCTGGCGACGACGACCAAATCCGTTCCGCAAATGCAGGGCCTCAGCTCCCGGTGGCTGCTGCGCATGCTGCCGTGGGTGCAGGTTCCGGGCGGTTCCTATCGTGTGAACCGCCGGGCGTCCCATACGCTCGGCGACGGCCGGGTGGAGTTCACCACCACCGGGTCCGAGGTGCGGGTCATCCCGGTCGAGCTGCGTGAGCTGCCGCTGCTGCGCGATTTCGAGGACATCTCGGTGCTCGGTGCCCTGGCGGACCGCTTCGCCCAGCGGGAATTCGCGCCGGGCGAGGTGCTGGTCGAGGCCGGGCGCCCGGCCGATGAGCTGCTCCTCATCGCCCATGGCAAGGTCGACAAATTGACCGAGGGCGCGTTCGACGAGCCCGCGGTGGTCGGCTCGGCCGCCGGTGGCGACCACATCGGGGAGCCGGAGCTGACCGCGGCCGAGGCGGGCACCTGGGGCATCACCGTGAAGGCCGTGACGTCCTGCACGGTGCTGGCCCTGCCCCGGCAGGAGTTCGAGGAGCAGCTCGACCGTTCACCGGGGCTGCGGGCGCATGTGGAGGGGGTGCGCTCGGCGCCGGAGGCCGAGCAGAACGAGCACGGGGAGGCGGCCATCGCGCTGGCCTCGGGACATTCGGGCGAGCCGGTCCTGCCGGGCACCTTCGCGGAGTACGAGCTGACACCGCGCGAGTACGAGCTGAGCGTCGCCCAGACCGTGCTGCGCGTCCACACCCGCGTGGCCGACCTCTACAACGAGCCCATGAACCAGGTCGAGCAACAACTCCGCCTCACCATCGAGGCCCTGCGCGAACGCCAGGAACACGAGCTCGTCAACAACCGCGAGATCGGTCTGCTGCACAACGCCGACCTCTCCCAGCGCATCCACACCCGCAGCGGACCGCCCACCCCCGACGACCTCGACGCGCTGCTGGCCACCGTCTGGAAGGACCCGGGGCTGATCCTGGCGCATCCGCGCGCCATCGCGGCGATCGGCCGCGAGTTCAACAGCCGTGGCATCTCCCCGCAGCCCACGGAGGTGAACGGCCATGCGATGCCGGCCTGGCGGGGCGTGCCCATCTTCCCGTGCAACAAGATTCCGGTCTCCCGGAGCGGGGTGACCTCGATTCTCGTCCTGCGCACCGGCGAGGAGAACCAGGGGGTCATCGGACTGCACCGCACCGGAATTCCCGACGAATACCAGCCGAGCCTCTCGGTGCGGTTCATGGGAATCAGCGAGCAGGCCATCATCTCGTATCTCGTCAGCGCCTACTATTCCGCGGCCGTGCTCGTCCCGGACGCGCTCGGAATTCTGGAGAACGTGGAAATCGGACTCTGACGCCCGCCCGACCGGGCCCGTGGCCTTCGCATACCTTCCCGAAGATCTACCGAAATGGGTGATGAGCACTTATGACCACTTCCGTGGAGTCCGGTGAGCAGCCGCTGAGTCTGGGCACGGCCGCCGCACGGAATCTGGCGACCACCACCAAGTCCGTTCCGCAGATGCAGGCCATCTCCTCCCGGTGGCTGCTGCGCGTCCTCCCCTGGGTGCAGGTGTCGGCCGGTACGTACCGGGTGAACCGCCGACTGACGTACACGGTCGGAGACGGTCGAGTGGAGTTCATCAGCACCGGATCGCAGGTGCGGGTCATCCCACCGGAGCTGGGCGAGCTGCCGACGCTGCGCGGCTTCGGGGACACCGCCGTACTGGAATCGCTGGCCGACGGGTGCGTCCAGCGTGAGTACGCGCCCGGGGATGTGCTGGTGGAGGCGGGCCGCCCGGCCGACCAGGTGTTCCTGATCGCCCACGGCAAGGTCCGTCAGGTCGCCCCCGGCGCCTATGACGAGGGCACCACGCTGGCGGTGCTGGCCGACGGGGAGTACTTCGGCGACGCGGTGCTGACCGGTCCGGAGCACACCTGGGAGTTCACCGTCCGGGCCGTCACCCGGACCACGGTGCTCACCCTCCCCCGCCGCGTCGTCCAGGAGGCCGCCGATCGCTCGGATGCGCTGCGCGACCATCTCCAGGGTCTTTCCGAGCGGTCCACGCCCGCTCAGAACCGGCGCGGTGAGGCCGATATCGCCGTCGCGTCCGGCCACGCGGGCGAGCCCGTCCTGCCGGGCACCTTCGTGGACTACGAACTGGCCCCGCGCGAGTACGAGCTGAGCGTCGCCCAGACCGTGCTGCGCGTCCACACCCGCGTCGCCGACCTCTACAACGAGCCCATGAACCAGGTCGAGCAACAACTCCGCCTCACCATCGAGGCCCTGCGCGAACGCCAGGAACACGAGCTCGTCAACAACCGCGAATTCGGCCTGCTGCACAACGCCGACCTCTCCCAGCGCATCCACACCCGCAGCGGACCGCCCACCCCCGACGACCTCGATGAGCTGCTGGCACGGCGCCGCAAGACCCAGTATCTGCTGGCGCATCCGCGCACCATCGCCGCCTTCGGGCGCGAGTGCAGCGACCGTGGTCTGTATCCGCAGGGCATCGAGGTGGCCGGGGTCGCGGTGCGGGCGTGGCGCGGGGTTCCGCTGCTGCCCTGCAACAAGATCCCGGTCAGCGAGTCCGGCACCAGCTCCATCCTGGCGATGCGCACCGGGGAGGAGAGCCAGGGGGTCATCGGTCTGCATCAGACCGGTATCCCGGATGAGTACGAGCCCAGTCTGAACGTCCGGTTCATGGGCATCAGCGAGCAGGCCGTGACGTCCTATCTGGTCTCCGCCTACTACTCGGCGGCGATTCTGGTGCCCGACGCGGTCGGTGTGCTGGAGGACGTCGAGATCGGCCGCTGAGCCCGGCCGGGAGAGGCCGGTCACCGCGGGCGTGGGTCAGGGGCGGACGCTGCTGACCACGTCCGCGGTGGCGGCGAGCCCCTCGGAGATGGTGGGCGCCACGCTGCTGCTCGCCAGATAGAAGCCCAGCGTCACACAGACCAGCGCATGCGAGATGCGCAATCCGCCGCTGCGGAGGAAGACCACCGTCAGGATCAGAAGCAGCAGGACCACGGAGATGGAAATGGCCATGGGGAGCCTCCTCGGCCACGGAGCATCGGAATCCGGCCGTCAGTGTGGCCCAGAATCGCCCCTGCACCGCCGTCGGCTGGTGCTCCATACGGGTGCCGATCTGCTGTGCGGTTACTCCCCGGCTATTCGCCCCTCGGTGGTGAGCGGGCGTGGCGAGCCGTCTCAGGCGTCGGCGCGGATCAGCTCGGCGGCCATCTCGCCGATCATGACGCAGGCCGCGTTGGTGTTGGCCGAGACGATCGACGGCATGATCGATCCGTCGGCGATCCGCAGCCCCTCGACGCCCCGGACGCGCAGCCGGGGGTCCACCACCGATTCCTCGTCCCCGCCCATCCGGCAGGTGCCGACGTGGTGGAAGTAGGTGCCGGCGTTCTCGCGAACGAAGTCGGCCAGTCCGTCGCGGCCGCGCACACCGGGGCCGGGCAGCAGTTCACGCGGCTGCCACGCCCCGAAGGCGTCGGTGGCGGCCAGCGACCGGGCCAGTTCGACGCCCTGGACCAGGGTGGCGAGGTCCCTTCCGTCGCTGAGATAGCCGGGGTCGATCAGCGGCCGGTCCTCGGGGTCCGCGCCGGAGAGCCGGACCGTGCCCCGGCTGTGGGGCTGCATCGCGGCGGCCGTCAGGGTGAAGGTGTTCGGCGGGAACGGCAGCAGCCTCGGGTGGAAGGGGATGTGAAAGAGGAACACCTCGAGGTCGGGGCGGGGCAGTCCGGGGTCGGTCCGGGTGAACAGGGCCGCCTCGGCGGTGGTCACAGGGGGCGGCGGCAGCGGGGTGCCCGCCTCGTGGACCAGCCCGACCAGGGGGTGGTCCTGGAGATTGGCCCCCACCTCCGGGGCGTCCACCAGCAACGGGACGCCCACCTCGCGCAGATGACCGGCCGGGCCGATTCCGGAGAGCATCAGCAGCTTGGGCGAGTCGACCGAACCGGCGCACACGATGACCTCCCGCGCCGCGCGCACCCGCCGTGCCACACCGCCGGAGCCGGCGTATTCGACGCCGACGCAGCGGGTGCCCTCGAAGAGCAGCCGGTGTGCGTGGGCCTCGGTGCGGACGGTGAGGTTGGGGCGGTCCATCGCCGGATCGAGATAGGCGACCGCCGTGCTCTGGCGGCGCCCCTCGTGGATGGTCCACTCATGGCGTCCGGCGCCGTCGCTCTCCGCCCCGTTGAAGTCGTCGTTGAAGGGATGGCCGAGTTCCTTGGCGGCGTCGAGGAAGGCGGCACTCAGCGGGTTGGGCGTATCGGCCCGGCTGAGCCGCAGCGGGCCGCCGGTGCCGCGGAAGCGGGGGTCACGGCCCTCGGTGTGCTCGATGGCGCGGAAGACCTCCAGCACCGACGCGGCGTCCCAGCCGGTGCAGCCGTCGGCGGCCCACGCGTCGAAGGTGCCGAGGTGGCCGCGGACATACGTCATCACATTGATGCTGCTGGAGCCGCCGAGCACCTTGCCGCGCGCGGCGGCCTGCGGATGACCGGCGAGTCCCGGCTGCGGGACGGTGGTGTAGCCCCAATCGTGCTCACCGCCGATGAGGGTGAACCACGCGGTGGGGTCGTGGATCTGCTCGGCCGCGTCGTCCTTCCCGGCCTCCAGCAGCAGCACCCGGGTGTCCGGGTCTTCCGTCAACCGGGCCGCGACCACCGCGCCCGCCGAGCCCGCGCCCACCACGATGTAGTCGAAGTCGCTCATCATGTGCCCCCGTTCCGGCCTCGCACGATCTGCCGTAGAGCTGTGCGCCACCAAAGCGCCGTACAGTTGTTCGGCACTTTAGTGGCGTGATCGCGGAACGGGGGCGGGTTCACCGGATCCGGCCGGTCAGCCGGTGGGGGCCGCCAGGTCCACCAGCCCGGCGAGCGCCTGGCGGTGGCGGCCGGGGGTGCCCAGCGCGATCTCATCGCTCTTGGCCCGCTTGAGATACAGATGCGCCGGGTGCTCCCAGGTCATGCCGATGCCACCGTGCAACTGGACGCACTCCTCGGCCGCGCGCACCGCCACCTCGGCGCAGTGCGCCTGGGCCACGGCCACCGCGACCGGTGTGTCCGGGCTGTCCGTGGCCAGTGCGTCGGCCGCGTACCGGGCGGTGGCGCGCGCCGAGACCAACTCCAGCCACAGCGCGGCCATACGGTGCTTGAGCGCCTGGAACGAGCCGATGGGGCGCCCGAACTGATGGCGCTCCTTGGTGTGCCGGACGGTCTCGGTCAGACACCATTCGGCCACGCCCAACTGCTCGGAGGCGAGCAGTCCGGCCCCGGTCAGCAGCGCCCGCCCGATGGCCGCCGCGGCCCGGTCGGGCCCGGCCAGTTTGCGGGCCCGGGCGCCGGTGAGGGTGACCGCGGCGAGCGGGCGGGTGAGGTCGAGCGAGGTGAGGGGTTCGACGCTGACGCTGGTCTCGGCGGTCTCCACGGCATACAGCCCGTATCCCTCAGCGCCGCCGGCGGGGACGAGCAGCACATCGGCGCCCGCCGCGCCCGCGACCCCGGAGACCTGGCCGCTGAGCGTTCCGTCGCCGTCGGCCCGTACGGTCGCGGCGGGTGTGCCGGGCGCACCGGCCACGGTGGACAGCGGCAGCGCGAGGGCGCCGACCGTGCGGCCCTCGGCGAGCGCGCCGAGCAGCCGGGCCACCGGCTCCTGGTCGGTGTCGCAGCCGAGCAGGGCAGCGGCGGCGAGGACGGCGCTGGTGAGGTAGGGCACGGGGGCTACGGCGCGGCCGAGCTCCTCCATGACGACGGCCGCCTCGCGCGCGGTGGCGCCCTGGCCGCCGAGCTTGTCGGGGACCAGCAGCCCGGCGGTGCCCATCTCGGTGCCGAGCGCGCCCCACAGCGCGACGTCGTGGGCCCGGCCGCTCTCGGCCCGGGAGAGCACGGTGGCGGGCGGGCAGCGGTCGGTGAGCAGCGACCGTACGGCCGCGCGCAGATCGTCCTCCGCCTCGGAGTAGAGCAGGTCCGGGGTGCTCATCGGGGCAGGTCCTTCCACGGGACGTCCTTGTCGGTCCGCGGCTCGGGCGGCAGGCCCAGGACGCGTTCGGCGATGATGTTGAGCAGCACCTCCGAGGTGCCGCCCTCGATGGAGTTGCCCTTGGCGCGCAGATAGCGGTAGCCGGCCTCGCGTCCGGTGAAGTCCACCAGTTCGGGACGGCGCAGCGTCCAGTCGTCGTAGCCCAGCCCCTCCTCCCCCAGCAGCTCGACCTCCAGCGCGCTGATCTGCTGGTTGAGGCGGGCGAAGGCGAGTTTCATGGCCGAGCCCTCGGGGCCGGGCTGGCCGACCGCGAGCTGCTGGCGCAGCCGCTCGCCCGCGAGCCGGGCCGCCTCGGACTCCGTCCACAGCCGCAGCAGCCGCTGGTGGAGGTCATGGGTGCGCAGTTCGGGCCGCTCGCGCCAGGTGTCGGCGACCAGGCCGATCATGCCGCCCTCGCGGGGGACGCGGCCGCCGCCGATGGCGACCCGCTCGTTCATCAGGGTGGTCTGGGCGACGCGCCAGCCCTCGCCGATCTCGCCGAGCCGCCTGCTGTCGGGGATCCGGACACCGGTGAGGAAGACCTCGTTGAACTCCGCCTCGCCGGTGATCTGGCGCAGTGGCCGGACCTCGACCCCGGGGTCGGTCATATCGCAGATGAAGTAGCTGATGCCGCGGTGCTTGGGCTGGTCGGGGTCGGTGCGGGCGATGAGGATGGCCCAGCGGGCGAGATGGGCGCTGGAGGTCCAGACCTTCTGTCCGTCGACCACCCAGTCCTCGCCGTCCCGCACCGCCCGGGTGGCCAGGGCCGCGAGGTCGGATCCGGCGCCGGGCTCGCTGAAGAGCTGGCACCACACCTCCTCGCCGGTCCACAGCGGACGCAGCAGCCGCTGCCGCTGCTCGTCGGTGCCGAAGCCGAGGATGGTGGGGGCGGCCATGCCCAGGCCGATGCCGATGCGGCGGGGGTCGTTGTCGGGTGCGCCGGCGGCCGCCAGCTCGGCGTCGACGACGGCCTGGAGGGAGCGCGGGGCGTCCAGGCCGCCGAGTCCGGCCGGGTAGTGCACCCAGGCGAGTCCGGCGTCGAAGCGGGCGCGCAGGAAGTCCAGGGGTTCGGTGGTGGCGGGCGGATGGGCGTCCAGGAGGTCGCGGACGCGGCGGCGCAGCTCGTCGGCGTCCACGGCGGGGTGCTGCCCGGCGGCGCTCATCGGGCGCCTCCGGCGGGCTGCCCGGGGACGACCACCACGCGGCCGGTGGTCACGCCGTCGGCGACGCGCTGCACGGCGTCGGCCGCGCCCGCCAGCGGTACGCGCTCGCTGACCAGCGGCTTGACGGTGCCCTGTGCGGCGAGCTTGGTCAGCTCCTCGTGGCAGGCGCGGACCGCGGCCGGGTCGTGGGTGTTGTAGAGGCCCCAGTGGAGGCCGAGGATGGCGTAGTTCTTGACCAGGGCGTGGTTGAGGGCGGCCTGGGGGACGACTCCGCTGGCGAAGCCGACGACCACGATGCGGCCCTCGAAGGCGACGCATTTGACGGACTTGACGAAGGCGTCGCCGCCGACCGGGTCGTAGACGACGTCCGCGCCGCGCCCCCCGGTGGCCTCCTTGACGGCCGCCACGATGTCATCGGCGCGCCGGTCGAGGACGAGGTCGCAGCCGAGCTCGCGGGCGACCTGGGCCTTGTCGTCGCCGCCGACGACCCCGATCACCGTCGCCCCGGCCGCCTTGCCGAGCTGGACGGCGGCGCTGCCGACCCCGCCCGCGGCGGCGTGCACCAGAAGCGTTTCGCCGGACTGGAGGCGGGCCCTGCGGTGCAGGCCGAACCACCCGGTCTGGTAGCCGATGTGCAGCGCCGCGGCCTCGGCGTCGTCCAGGGCGTCGGGCGCGGGCAGCGCGGCCGCGGCCTCGACGGGCACCAGCTCGGCGAAGCCGCCCGCGGGGAGCGTGGGCGTGGCCAGGACGCGGGAGCCCACCTCGCCGTCGGCGCCCTCGCCGACGGCGACGACCTCGCCGCACACCTCGACACCGGGGGTGAACGGCAGGGGCGGCCGCACCTGGTACTGGCCGCGGCACAGCAGGGCGTCGGGGAAGTTGACGTTGACGGCCCGGACCCGCAGCAGGAGCTGTCCCGGTCCCGGCTGGGGATCGGGCACATCGTCGAGGCGCATGACCTCACCCGGCTCGCCATTGTCGTGCACTCGCCATGCCTGCATCGGGTGGCCTCCACAAACGGATCGTCGGTACGCGGTACCCGCGCCGGGCGCACATACTAACCAGTCGGTACGAGCAGGGGAACCGCCATCGCCATCAGCCATCCTGCCCTGCCCGTCCGGCGGCAAATGAACCTTGTGCAACTCTGGAGGCACCCTTGAGCCCGGTGCGTCGGCAGGTAAAGGTGGACGGCGACATATCGGCTCGTTTCACAGCGAGCCGATGCCGGAACGGGACGGGAGAGAGACAGTGCCCGACGACAAGGCGATCAGCGAGGCCGAGATGGAGGCCCGGCTGCACGGCATCTGCTTCAAGACAGGGCCGCCGCGCCGCATCGGAGTCGAGCTCGAATGGCTCCTTTACGACCCGCACATCCCCGCACGACCCATCGAGGCGGCCCGGCTCGAAGCCGCGGTCACCGCCCTGCGCGGACTGCCGCTGCGGTCCGCCATCACCTTCGAACCCGGCGGCCAGGTGGAGCTCAGCTCCCTCCCGGCCGACTCCCTCACCGCGTGTGTGGAGTCCGCCGCCGCCGATCTGGCCCTCGTACGATCCCTTCTCGCCGGGCTCGGCCTCGGCCTGGCCGGCCATGGCCACGACCCCTGGCGCCCGCCGAGACGGTTCCTCACCACGCCCCGGTACGAGTGCATGGAGACCTACTTCGACCGCCGGGGGCCGGCCGGGCGCTCCATGATGTGCAGCACCGCCTCCGTGCAGGTCTGCGTGGACGCCGGGCACGAGGAGCCCGGACCGCTCGGCATGGCACGGCGCTGGCGGCTCGCCCATCTGCTGGGCGCGGTGCTGACCGCCGCGTTCGCCAACTCACCGCTGCGCCAGGGCCGCCCCACGGGCTACCGCTCCACCCGGCAGGCGGTGTGGACGGCGATGGAGCCCGGCCGCACCCACGCCCCGCCCGACGGCGCGGATCCCCGCACCGCCTGGGCGCACTATGTGCTGGACGCGCCCGTGATGGCCATCCGGGACGAGAAGGGGCCCTGGGCGGTGCCGTCCGGAGTGACCTTCCGCCAGTGGGCCAGGACCGGGCTGCCCCGGCCGCCCACCCTCGACGATCTCGACTTCCACGCCTCCACGCTCTTTCCCCCCGTCCGCCCGCGCGGCCATCTGGAACTGCGCATGATCGACGCGCAGAGCGGTGAGGACGGCTGGATCGTCCCCCTCGCCGTCACCGTCGCCCTCTTCGACGATCCGCAGGCTGCTGAAACGGTTTACCGGGTGGTGAAGCCGCTCGCCGAGACGGCGGGCGCACGCCCCGCACCGGGCAATCGGCTGTGGCGGGCCGCGGCGCGCCACGGTCTGGCCGACCCCGAGCTGCGCGCCGCCGCCGTGAGCTGCTTCGCCACGGCGCTGGACGCACTGCCCCGCATCGGCGCCTCCCCCGCCATCACCGCCGCCGTCGCCGCCTTCACCGACCGCTATGTGGCCCGCGGCCGATGTCCCGCCGACGATCTGCTCGCTCCTCCCACCGGTAAGGAGGGACGGCCATGACCGCCCCCGACTCGGACCTCACCATCGATCCCGAGGTGCTGCGCCGGCGCGCCGAGCTGGCACTGCGCACCGCGCGCGAGCGCACCCACACCCTCACCACGTGCGTGGACGAGCCCGACCTCACCGCCCAGCACTCCCCGTTGATGTCCCCGCTGGTCTGGGATCTGGCGCATATCGGCAACCAGGAGGAGCAGTGGCTGCTGCGCGCGGTCGGCGGCCGTGACGCGCTGCGCCCCGAGATCGACTCGATCTACGACGCCTTCGAGCATCCGCGCGCCGAGCGGCCCTCCCTGCCGCTGCTGGCGCCCGCCGAGGCCCGCGGCTATGTCCATGAGGTGCGCGGCCGGGTGCTGGACATCCTGGAGCGGATCGAGCTGCGCGGCGCCCCGCTGGTCGACGCGGGCTTCGCATTCGGCATGATCGCACAGCATGAGCAGCAGCACGACGAGACGATGCTCATCACCCACCAACTGCGCCGCGGACCCGCCGCGCTCACCGCTCCGCCACCGCCCGGCACGGCGGACGGCGCGGCGCTGCCCGAGGAAGTGCTGATCCCCGGCGGCCCGTTCACCATGGGCACCTCGACCGAGCCCTGGGCGCTGGACAACGAGCGGCCCGCGCACCACCGGCTGGTCCCGGCCTTCCACATCGACACCACACCGGTGACCAACGGCGCGTACGAGCGGTTCATAGCCGATGGCGGCTACGGCGAGCGGCGCTGGTGGACGGCCGAGGGCTGGGCGTACATCCAGGAGCACGGCCTGGCCGCCCCGCTGTTCTGGCGGCGCGAGGGCGGGCAGTGGCTGCGCCGCCGGTTCGGGGTGACCGAGCCGGTGCCGCCCCAGGAGCCGGTGGTGCATGTGAGCTGGTACGAGGCGGACGCCTACGCCCGCTGGGCGGGGCGGCGGCTGCCGACCGAGGAGGAGTGGGAGAAGGCCGCCCGCCACGACCCGGACAGCGGCCGGTCCCGGCGCTATCCGTGGGGCGACGCAGACCCGGCCCCCGACCAGGCCAACCTCGGCCAGCGCCATCTGCGGCCGGCACCGGCGGGAAGCTATCCGAAGGGCGCCTCCCCGCAGGGGGTGCGGCAGCTCATCGGCGATGTGTGGGAGTGGACCTCCAGCGACTTCCTGCCCTACCCGGGGTTCCGCGCCTTCCCCTACCGCGAGTACTCCGAGGTCTTCTTCGGCCCGGCGCACAAGGTGCTGCGCGGCGGTTCCTTCGCGGTGGACGAGGTCGTCTGCCGGGGCACGTTCCGCAACTGGGACCTGCCGGTGCGCCGCCAGATCTTCTCGGGTTTCCGCACCGCTCGGGACGCGTCCTGATGTGCCGGCATCTGGCGTATCTCGGGCCGCGGACCCCCATCGGCGAGGTGGTCATGGCGCCCGAGCACAGCCTGTTCCGGCAGTCGTGGGCGCCGCGGCGGCAGGCGCACGGCACGGTCAACGCCGACGGGTTCGGCGTCGGCTGGTACGCGTCGGGCGACCCGGTGCCCGCGCGCTACCGCCGCGCCGGGCCCATCTGGGGCGATCTGTCGTTCGCCGACCTCGCCCGCGTGGTGCGGACCGGGGCGCTGATGGCCGCCGTGAGGGACGCCACCGAGGCGAGTGCGGACGGTGAGGCGGGCGCCTCGCCGTTCGCCGCCGGGACCTGGCTGTTCAGCCACAACGGGGCGATCCGCGACTGGCCGCACGCGGTCGCGGACCTCGCCGCCTCGCTGCCGCCCGTGGATCTGCTCGGCCTGGAGGCGCGGTGCGACTCGGCGTTCGTCTGGGCGCTGGTGCTGCGCCGGCTGCGGCTGGGCCACGAGCCGCCGGAGGCGCTGGCCGAGGCCGTCGAGCAGCTCGCCGGCGCGTCCCCCGGCTCACGTCTGAACCTGCTGCTCATGGACGGGGAGACCATCGCCGCCACCGCCTGGGGCGACACCCTGTGGTACCTGGCCGAACCGGACCGGGGCGTGGTGGTGGCCTCCGAGCCGTATGACCAGGACCCCGGCTGGACCGAGGTCCCCGACCGCACCCTGCTCACCGCCACCCGCACCGATGTACTGCTCACCGCCCTTAAGGAGGCTTCCCGTTGAGCCCCTTCTCCGTCACCCGCACCCTGCCCGCCGATGCCACCGCGGCCGCCCTGCGCGCCGATGTGGCCGACGGGCTGACCAGCACCCCCAAACAGCTTCCGCCCAAGTGGTTCTACGACGCCCGGGGAAGCGCGCTCTTCGAGGAGATCACCCGGCTGCCGGAGTACTACCCGACCCGTGCCGAGCGGGAGATCCTCATCGCCCGCGCGGCGGAGATCGCCGACGCCACCGGGGCCCGCACCCTGGTCGAACTGGGCTCCGGCTCCTCCGAGAAGACCCGCCACCTGATCCGGGCGCTGCCGGATCTGCGCGTCTACGTCCCCGTCGACGTGAGCGAGAGCGCACTGGAACTGGCCGGGGAGGCCCTGCTGGCCGAACATCCGCGGCTGACGGTGCACGCGCTGGTCGCCGACTTCATGAACGGGCTCGCACTGCCCGACGACACCCCGGGGCCGAGGCTGCTGGCCTTCCTCGGCGGCACGATCGGCAATCTGCTGCCGGCCGAGCGGGCCGCGTTCTACGCCTCGGTGAGCGATCTGCTCGCGCCCGGCGACGCGCTGCTGGTCGGCACCGACCTGGTCAAGGACGATGCCACGTTGGTCTCCGCCTACGACGACGCGCAAGGGGTCACCGCGGCGTTCAACAAGAACGTGCTGACGGTGCTCGACCGCGAACTGGGCGCCGACTTCGACCCCTCCGACTTCGACCACGTGGCGGTGTGGAACGCCGAGGAGGAGTGGATCGAGATGCGGCTGAGGGCCCGTAAGGACCTCACGGCGAAGATCCCCGCCATGGATCTCGCGGTCCATTTCGCGGCCGGGGAGGAGGTCCGTACGGAGGTGTCCAGCAAGTTCCGGGAGGAGAAGGTGCGGGCCGAACTGGCCGCCGCGGGGATGGACTCGCGGCGCTGGTGGACCGATGCGCAGGGCCGCTTCGCGGTGTCGCTCGCGGTCCGCCGCTGACCGTCCGGTAGCGCGCCGCACACCGCCGCCCGGGGCCCGCGCTCCGGGCGGCGGCACGTTCGCGGGTGGGCGAGGCGGGGCGGCCGTCACCCTGCGTTCGGCTCGCACCACCGACGGAAATCGTGTGATGCACATCACATAAGCCGAAGAGGGCCGCAGCACAGCGCGCTGTGGCCCTCGTTCTAGGCGATCCCCCTCTTGTTGTGGCCAAATCGGCCCCCTTATCTTTGGCCCGCCCGGCAGCGCGCCGCACCCGGCAGCACGAGAAGGAGCCGTCCATGCCCTTACGGGGACGCCACCGCCGTTACAAGCCCAACCGCATCTCCCGTGCCTCACTGAGCGTCACGGCGGGCGGCGCCGGAATCGCCCTTCCGCTCATCGGCGCCGCGGGCGCGTCCGCGGCCTCGGGCGAGACCTGGGACAAGGTCGCCCAGTGCGAGTCCACCGACAACTGGGACATCAACACCGGCAACGGCTTCTACGGCGGGCTTCAGTTCACGCAGAGCACATGGGAGGCGTACGGCGGCACCGCCTACGCGGGACGGGCCGATCTGGCCACCAAGGACCAGCAGATCGCGGTCGCGGAGAAGGTGCTCGACGGCCAGGGCCCCGGCGCCTGGCCGGTGTGTTCGGGGAAGGCCGGGCTGACGCGGGGCGAGGCGGCGCCGCAGAGCGCGCCGAAGATCGTCAAGACGTCCGCCGCCCCGGTCAAGAAGGCACAGCGGCCCGAGCAGGCCCGGCAGGTGGCGGCGAGCAAGCCCACACCCACCAGCCTCCCGGGGCACCACTCCACCAAGTCCGGCCGCTATGTGGTCGTCAGCGGCGACTCGCTGTCCGGTATCGCCGACTCCCACGATGTCACCGGCGGCTGGGAGGCGCTCTACGAGAGCAATCGCGAGGCGATCGGCGGCGATCCGGATCTGATCTACCCCGGTCAGAAGCTCTCCCTGAAGGGCGGTAAGGCCACCGCCAAGCCCAAGGCGGAACCCGAGCGCCACCACCAGACCAAGGAGAAGCCCAAGCCGAAGCCCAAGGCGAAGCCCGCACCGCAGCCGAAGGCCGAGAAGCCCCACAACAGCCGGGAGCAGAACACCAAGCGCGTCGCCTCCTCGGGCTTCACCGCCCCCGTCAGCGGCGTCAACCCGAGCACCGCCTACCGGGCGGCCGGCTCCAGTTGGTCGAGCGGCTACCACACGGGCGTGGACTTCCCCGTCGGCATCGGCACCTCGGTGAAGGCCGTGGGCACGGGCCACGTGGTCTCGGCGGGCTGGGGCGACGCGTACGGCTATCAGGTGGTCATCCGGCATCCGGACGGCAAGTACAGCCAGTACGCCCATCTCTCGCAACTGTCGGTGCGGGCCGGGCAGAGTGTCAACGGCGGCCAGCAGATCGGCCGTTCCGGCTCGACAGGGAACGCCACCGGACCCCATCTCCACTTCGAGATCCGCACCGGGCCCGGCTACGGCTCGGACGTCAACCCGCTCGCCTATCTGCGGTCACACGGCGTCAGCCTCTGATCCCGCGCCCGGGTGAGAGCCGGGGCAGGCGGGCGAATCGGGCCCCTGTGGTGAGCGTGGTGGCCACCATGTGCCCGGAGATGCCGCCCAGCCCCGGCCCCGGGTGAGTGGACGCGCCGATGTGCCAGAGCCCGCGGATGTCGGTGGCATGCCGTCCCGAGGCGGGCAGCGGGCGCCAGAGAAAGCTCTGGTCGAGTTCGAGCGAGCCACCGTACGGGTCGCCGTCGACCGCGTTGGGGTTCCGGCGGGTGAGGTCCGGGGGCGCGATGACATCGACGGCGAGGACCTTGCCGGGCAGATCGGGTGCGTGCCCGGCGATCCGGTTCAGGACCCGGTCGGCGTAGCCGTGGGCCAGCTCCGGCGTCCAGCCCTGAGCGGTGTCCAGCTCACCGGCCGCGTCCCCGCGCGGCGTGGACGGCATCTCCTGCAACTGTAGCCACAGAGCGGCGGCCCCGGGCGGCACCCGGCTGGAATCCAGGACGTACTGCTGCCCGACGACCACCGTGGGCCGCCGGGGCAGCAGGCCCGCCTCGGCCTCGGCACAGGCGATACCGGTGCTGCCGGACCCGTCGGAGAGATGCACGACCGGGATCGTGTTCAGCCGCGCGTCGCGCCAGCCCAGCGGCCGGGAGAGCGCCACATGGATCTGCATCGCGGCGCGTCCGTAGCGGAATCGCCGTGCCTCGTCCCGCAGTTCGGGGCGGACCGAGCCCTCCGGAAGGAGGGTGCCGTACAGGGCGGTGGGGGTCACCGAGGCGAGGACGGCGCGGCGGGCGCGGAAGACCCGGCCGCCGGCCGCCACTCCCACGGCGCGCCCCTGCTCGACGAGGATGCGGTCGACCCGGGTGCCGGTCTCCACCCGTACCCCCGTCGTCGCCAGCAGCGAGGTGAAGGCGTCCAGGAACCGGCCGGCGCCCCCGGCCACCACCGGCACCCCGACGCCATGCAAGGTGGCGGCCAGCAACGTCATCAGGAACGCGCCGGACGCATGGTCCGGCGACAGCCCCGCGTGCAGCAGCCATGGGGCGAAGAGATGGTCCACCTCGTCCCCGCGGAACTCCGCACGGGTGTATCCACGGCCGCTGGCGGCCGCCGAGCGCATCCACCGCTCCACCCCCCGCCGCCCGCCGCCACGGAGCAGTGCGGCGGCGGGGCGGAAGACGGCCGGCGAGCGGAGCTCACCGCTCATCAGGCCGCCGATCGCGGCCATGTTGTCGCCCAGCCGGCCGAGCGCGGCCAGATACGCGGCCCTGTCCCCGTCGTGCGCGAAACCCTCGGCGGTGCGCCGCGGATCGCGGTGGGCCAGGGTGACCCGGCCGCCGTCGGCCACGCTGGCGGTGACCCACCCGTCGGTGTTGCGGTACTCCAGCCCATGGCGGCGCAACCGCTCCCCCAGACGCGCGTACGCCGGGCCGGAGACGAACAGCGGATGCCATGAGGAGTAGGTGTCGTGGAGATAGCCGGGCAGGGTGCGCTCCTCGGTGGCGATGAACCCGCCGATGTTCAGCTCGCGTTCCACCAGGACGACGGACCATCCGGCCAGGGCCAGCTCCGCCGCGGCGACGAGGCCATTGACACCGGATCCGACGATGACGGCGTCTGCCTCGGCCATCTGGTGTTCCTCCCGCCGTCCGTCACACCATAGGGCTCGCATGCCCGGATTAGGCATGCTATGCGAAGAGTGCGCGGCGAGCCGGAGGCCGCGGGGCGGTGTCGCAGCGGGGTGTCACAGGGGGGTGCCAGACTCGCGAGCATGCAGACCCACGCCGTCCGCGCCGCGCTCGACATCCGCCACGACGACCCCCGGCTGCGCTACCGGGGCGCGGTGTCGCTGGAGCGTGGCCCCGGGTGGACCGCCCCCTGGCGGCTGCCGCGCGAGGAGGCGGCGCTGTATCTGCCCGAGGGCGGGCTGGGCCGGGCCGCGATGCCGTCCGGGGTACGGGTGACGCTGCGCACCGACAGCGCCTCGCTCGTCTGCCGCTACCAGGCCGACCCCGCGCCCAGGCTGAACGGGCCCGAGGAGCGGCCCCGCCTCGATGTGCTGTGCGATGGGCGACGGGCCGCCACGGTGGAGCTGGAGACCCACGGCGGGGACGCGGAGTTCCGGTACGAGGGCCTGCCGGGGCGGATGGCGACGGTCGAGCTGTGGCTGCCCTTCTACCATCAGTTCCGGCTGCGCGGACTGTCCGTGGAGGCGGGCGCGGCCCTGGAGGGCGAGGCGCCCGGGCGGCAGCCGCGCTGGGTCCACTGCGGCAGCTCCATCTCGCAGGGGCGCGGCGCCGCGTCCCCCAGCCGGACCTGGACCGCCCTGGTGGCCCGGCGGGCCGGGTGGGATCTCACCTCGCTGGCCCTGGGCGCGTCGAGCTGTCTTGAGCCCATGACCGCGCGGCTGATGCGGGATCTGCCGGCCGATCTCCTCACCCTCTGCGTCGGGGTCAATGTCCAGGCGCTCGGCAGCCATAACCGCGATGCGCTGGTCTCGGCGCTCGTCGGCTTTGTGCGCACCGTGCGCGAGGGCCACCCCACGACCCCGTTCGCCGTGATGTCCACGATCACCGCACCCGAGCGGGAGGAGGTGCCGGGCCCTTCGGGGATGACGATGCGCGAGTGCCGGGCGCACATACGCCGGGCCGTGACGCTGCTGCGCGACCACGGCGACACGCGGGTGCACTACCTCCATGGCCCCGAGGTGTTCGGCCCCGCCTGTACGCGGCTGATGCTGGAGCCCGAGGGCTCGGACCGCCTGCACCCCGCGGCCGCCGGCCATCCGGTCCTCGCCTCGCGCTTCACCACTCTGCTGCACCGGGCCCGCTGTGTGCCGATACTGATGACCGCGGCGCGGTAGCGGCTAGGACGGCGATTCCAAGGAGACGAGAAGTGACGGAGCAGCCCCAGCGCGACCTCGACCGCCACCGGCTGATGAAGGTACTCGCCGACCGGACGGAGACCGGCAGCCTGCCCGGGGCGCGTACGGACGGATACCGGGTGGTGCCGGCGATCGAGGGCGGCGGGATGCGCGGCACGGTGTCGATGGGTTCCCGGCTCGTCGCCGCGGTCGCCTTCCGCCAGTACACCCCGCAGTTCCGGGCCGCCTTCCTGAACCGGCCCGCCCGGCTCGCCGACGACGACCGGCTGCTGGCCGCCTACGACACCGACGCAGCCGTAGCGCCCACGGACCCCGCGGTGCTGTCCGTCCGCCCCGATGCCGCGGCACCGTGGCGGGCCTGCCCCCGGCTCCTCCCCCATGCGCGGGGCTCAGCCGCACAGGACCGCGGTCTGCGCCTCCTGGAGCCCCTTGCTGTTCGGTACGGGCGGGTCGCCCTTGAGCTCCGCGGCGAGGTCGTAGGTGGTGGCGGCCAGGACCAGTTGACGCTCGCCGTCGTCGGTGGTGAGCGAGACGCTGGTGTAGCCGGGGCCCGCGCCGTCGGTCTCCCAGACGGTGAGCGGGGCGGCCTTCCGCCGCGCGCCGGTGCCGCCGCACGGCACCTCCATGCGCTGCACCCCGAGTCCGTACGCCGGGGCGTCGGGGAACTCCACCGGGGTCTTCAGCTCGCGCCGCTGGGCGGGGCGCAGCAGTTCGCCGCCGAAGAGCGCCCGCTCGAACCGGGCCAGCTCGTCCACGGTCGAGATCATGGCTCCGGCGGTCCAGTCGTAGGAGGGGCTGAACCGCGTCATATCGCGGCCCTTGAGGTCGTAGCCGTGCAGGTGGGAGCCGTGCACGGCGGGGTCGGTCACCGGGAAGGAGGTGTCCTTCAGCCCCAGCGGGGCGAGGATCCTGCGGTGGATCTCGTCGGGCACGGAGCGGTGGGTCACCGCCTCGATCACCAGCCCGGCGAGCAGATAGTTGGTGTTGGAGTACGACCAGCCCTTGCCGGGGGCGAACTCCGGCCGGTGCCGGACCGAGCGGGTGATCACCTCGCGCGGGGTGATGACATGGTCCCGGTCGCCGTCCTCCAGATAGGGGGCGAAGAACGAGGCTTCGGTGGTGGGGTCGTAGATCCCCGAGGTGTGATCGAGCAGTTGACGGATGGTGATGGCCTTACCGTCGTTGCCGTTCCCCTGGACGACGCCGGGCAGCCACTTCTCCACGCTGTCGTCGAGGGACAGCCGCCCCTCGCCCTCCAGTTGAAGCAGCACCGTGGAGACGAACGCCTTGGTGTTGCTGGCGATCCGGAACCGCTGCTCGGGACGGGCGCGCTCGCCGGTCGCCCGGTCCGCGACCCCGGCCGCCGTCCGCCACTCGTCGTCGCCGCGCCGCGCGTAGGCCACCGCGCCCGGGAAGCCGTCCCGCACCGTCCGGCCGACGGCCTCCTCGAAGCCGGACGGCGCCGGCGGCCCGGCCGGCTCCCCCTGGGCCGTGGCGAGGGTGAGGGTCGCCGTCACCGCCAGCGCGCCGATCCCCGTCCACAGCGCCGCGCGCTTCACCCGAGCTCCCACGAACCCCGCTCCTCGCCTTGTCCCCGTGTGCCGTTCGCGGTTCATCGTGCCGTCGCGGCGCACCGGACTCCATCCCGCTGCCGTCCGTCCCTTACGGGGGCTGTCCCCACCCCGCAGGGGGCGGACAGCCCGTCAGGGTGCCCCGTAGGCGGGTCGTGGCGGTTCGGCCTCGGCGAGGAGTTTCCGGGCGGCCTCGCCCGCCTCCGCGGGGTTCCAGCGGGCGCTCTTCTCGGCGGTCGGGCCCGGCCGCCAGCCCTCCATGACGGTGATCCGCCCGGCCTCCGCCTCGAAGACCCGGCCCGTGACCCCGGCGCAGGCGGCCGAGCCGAGCCAGACGACGAGCGGTGAGACATTGGCGGGGGCCATCGCGTCGAAGGCGGCGGGGTCGTCCGGGGCGGCCATGGCACCGGCGAACGTCGTCTCCGTCATCCGGGTGCGGGCCGCCGGTGCGATGGCGTTGACCTGGACGCCGTAGCGGCCGAGTTCGGCGGCGGCCACCGAGGTCAGCCCGAGGATTCCGGCCTTGGCCGCGGAGTAGTTGCCCTGTCCGACGCTGCCCAGCAGCCCGGCCCCGGAGCTGGTGTTGACCACCCGCGCGAGAGGCGTACGGCCCGCCTTCGCCTCGGCGCGCCAGTGGGCGGCGGCGTGCCGCAGCGGCAGGAAGTGGCCCTTGAGGTGGACACGGATCACCGCGTCCCAGTCGTCCTCGCCGAGGTTGACGAGCATGCGGTCGCGCAGGAACCCGGCGTTGTTGACGAGGGTGTCGAGCCGGCCGTAGGCGTCGAGGGCGGTGGCGACGAGGGAGGCGGCACCGTCGGTGGTGGCGATGTCCCCGCCGTGCGCGACCGCTTCCCCGCCCGCGGCCCGGATCTCCTCGACGACTTCCTGGGCCGGGTCCGCCGACGCCCCGGCGCCGTCCGGGGCCACCCCGAGGTCGTTGACGACGACCTTGGCGCCCTCGGCGGCGAAGGCGAGCGCATGCGCCCGTCCGAGGCCGCGGCCCGCTCCGGTGACGACGGTGACGCGCCCGTCGCAGAGTTCGCTCATCTCAGTCCTCCCGTGGGTCGGTCCGGCCGGTGCCGGGGGCCTGTTGGTTGACGTTGGCGGCGTCGAGGAACGCGGGGCGCTCCCCGCCTCCGTGGATGGCGATACTGGCGCCGCTGATGTACTCGGCCAGCCCGGAGGCGAGGAACACACAGGCGGTACCGGCCTCGACCGGCTCGGCCAGCCGCCCGAGCGGCACGGTCCGGCCGACGGCCGCGATGCCCTCCTCGTCCCCGTAGTGCAGATGCGACAGTTCGGTGCGGACCATGCCGAGCACCAGCGTGTTGACCCGGACCGCGGGGGCCCACTCCACGGCCAGGGTGCGGGCGAGGTTCTCCAGCCCCGCCTTGGCGGCTCCGTAGGGTCCGGTACCGGGGGACGGCCGGGTGCCGCTGACGCTGCCGATCATCACGATGGCGCCCCCGCCCTCCTGCCGGCGCATCAGCTCATAGGCGCTCAGGGAGACGGTCATGGGGGCGATCAGATTGAGTTCGACGACGCGGGCGGCGCGCCGCTGCCCGGCCTCGGCGATCAGCCCGTAGGGGCTTCCTCCGGCGTTGTTGACCAGCAGGTCGAGCCGCCCGTGGGTGCGGCGTAGCCGGTCGAAGAACGCGGTGACCGCGTCCGCGTCCCGGACGTCGAGCTGTTCGAAGCTTGCCGTGCGCCCGTCCGCCTCGACGGGCTTGCCCGGGGCGTGGCGCGCACAGATCACCACCTCGGCCCCGGCGCTGAGCAGGGCCCGGGTGATCCCCGCTCCGACGCCGCGCGTGCCGCCGGTGACGACGGCGACGCGCCCGGCGAGATCGATGGTGACGGCCACGAGACACCTCCCGCTGTGCGGTGAGCGCTGCTACCTTCTCACCTAACAAATGTTTGGTGGAAAGGTAGCGGATCTGCTCATGGGTGTCTCCACCTCCGCACCGGCGGCCGGCGTCCGCCTGGTCGCCATGGACTTCCCGCCCGTCAACGCCCTGCCCGTCCAGGGCTGGTACGAGCTGGCCGCGGCGCTGCGCGGCGCGGGCGCCGATCCGTCGGTGCGGTGTGTGGTGCTGGCCGCCGAGGGCCGGGGCTTCAACGCGGGCGTGGACATCAAGGAGATCCAGGCGGCCGAGGGCCATACGGCGCTCATCGGCGCCAACCACGGCTGTGCCGAGGCGTTCGCCGCCGTCTACGACTGCCCGGTCCCGGTCGTCGCCGCCGTCCACGGCTTCTGCCTGGGCGGCGGCATCGGGCTGGCCGGGAACGCCGACGCGATCGTGGCCAGCGAGGACGCCACCTTCGGCCTGCCCGAGCTGGACCGGGGCGCGCTGGGCGCGGCCACCCATCTGGCGCGGCTGGTCCCGCAGCATCTGATGCGCGCGCTGTACTACACCTCGCGCACCGCGACCGCCGGGGAGTTGCACCGCCATGGCTCGGTGTGGCGGGTCGTCCCGCGCGCCGCGCTGCGGGAGGCGGCGCTGGAGCTGGCCGGTGAGATCGCCGCCAAGGACGGTGCGCTGCTGCGCCTGGCGAAGGCGGCCATCAACGGCATCGACCCGGTCGATGTGCACCGCAGCTACCGCTTCGAGCAGGGCTTCACCTTCGAGGCCAATCTGGCGGGGCTGTCCGATGGACACCGCGACGCGTTCGTCGCCAAAGGCACCGGGAAGGGGTGAGCGGCGTTGGCCGACAAGACGATGGCGGCCGAGGAGGCCGTCGGCCGGATCCGCAGCGGTATGACGGTCGGCATCGGCGGCTGGGGCTCACGGCGCAAGCCCATGGCCCTGGTCCGCGCCCTGCTGCGGTCGGATGTCACCGATCTGACGGTGGTCTCCTTCGGCGGCCCGGACGTCGGGCTGCTGGCCGCCGCCGGGAGGATCCGCAGGCTGGTGACGGCGTTCGCGACGCTCGACTCGATCCCCCTGGAGCCGCACTTCCGGGCGGCCCGCGAGCGGGGGGAGATCGAGCTGACCGAGCTGGACGAGGCGATGATGATGTGGGGGCTGACCGCCGCCGTGCACCGGCTGCCGTTCCTGCCCGTCCGCGCGGGCCTGGGCTCGGACGTGATGACGGTCAACCCCTCGCTGCGGACGGTCACTTCGCCCTACGAGGACGGTGAGGAGCTGGTGGCGGTGCCCGCGCTGCGGCTGGATGTGGCGCTGGTGCACCTCAACCGGGCGGACGCACAGGGCAATGGACAGTACCTCGGGCCCGATCCGTACTTCGACGACCTGTTCTGCGAGGCGGCGGCCGAGGCGTATCTCTCCTGTGAACGCGTCGTCGCCACCGCCGAGTTCGCCGACGCGGGCGGTCCGCAGACGCTGCTGGTCAAACGGCATGCGGTGACCGGTGTGATCGAGACCCCGCAGGGTGCGCACTTCACCTCCTGCGCCCCCGACTACGGACGGGACGAGGCGTTCCAGAGCGCGTACGCCAAGGCCGCCGCCGATCCGGAGGCGTGGCGGGAGTTCACCGAGCGGTTTCTGTCCGGGGACGAGGAGCGGTACCGGGCCGCGGTGGCGGCGTTCGGGAAGGAGGGCGTATGACCGGCGGGGTGACCCGGGCCGAGTACTGCGTGGTGGCCTGTGCCGAGGCATGGCGGGGCGACGGGGAGATCCTGGCCGCCCCGATGGGTGCGGTGCCCAGGGTCGGCGCCCGGCTGGCCAGGCTCACCTTCGCGCCCGAGCTGCTGCTGACGGACGGCGAGGCGATGATCGTGGGCGGTGACCCTGAGGTGGTGGAGGGGTGGCTGCCGTACCGGGCGCATCTGGCGATGGTCACCGGCGGGCGGCGCCATGTGATGATGGGCGCGAGCCAGCTCGACCGCCACGGCAATCAGAACATCACATGCGTCGGCGACTGGAAGCGGCCCAGGCGGCAGTTGCTGGGGGTGCGCGGAGCGCCGGTCAACACCCTCAACAATCCCACGAGTTACTGGGTGCCCCGGCATTCGCGGCGGGTCTTCGTGGAGCGCGTCGACATGGTGTGCGGGGTCGGCTACGACCGGGCGGCGGCCGTAGGGCCCGCCGCCCGATTCCATGACCTGCGGTGTGTGGTGACCGATCTCGCGGTCCTCGACTTCGCCACGCCCGACCGCACCCTGCGGGTGCGCTCCCTGCATCCGGGGGTGACCGCCGAGACGGTGCGGGAGGCCACCGGCTTCCCCCTCGACATCGCCGACGACGTCCCGTGCACCCGGGAGCCGACCCCCGCCGAGCTGCGGCTGATCCGGGAGGTCATCGACCCGGAGGGGGCCCGCGAGCGGGAGGTGCCGTCCTGATGGACACCCCGCTGACCAGGCTCGTCGGAGTGCGCCACCCGCTCGTCCAGACGGGCATGGGGTGGGTGGCCGGGCCCCGGCTGGTGTCGGCCGTGGCGAACGCCGGGGCGCTGGGCATCCTGGCCTCCGCGACCATGTCGCCCCAGCGGCTGCGCTCGGCCGTCCGCGAGGTGGCCGCCCGCACCGACGCGCCCTTCGGCGTCAATCTGCGCGCCGACGCCGGGGACGCCGGGGAGCGGGTGCGGATCATCATCGAGGAGGGGGTGCGGGTCGCCTCGTTCGCGCTGGCCCCCAGGCGTGAGCTGATCGACCGGCTGAAGGACGCGGGCGTGGTGGTCATCCCGTCCGTGGGCGCCCGGCGCCATGCGGAGAAGGTCGCGGGCTGGGGCGCGGACGCGGTGCTGGTGCAGGGCGCCGAGGGCGGCGGCCACACCGGGCAGGTGGCCACCACCGTGCTGCTCCCCCAGGTCGTGGACGCGGTGGACATCCCGGTCGTGGCCGCGGGCGGCTTCCACGACGGACGGGGGCTGGCGGCCGCGCTCGCCTACGGGGCGGCGGGGATCGCGATGGGCACCCGGTTCCTGCTCACCTCCGACAGCACGGTCCCGGACGCGGTGAAGGCGCGCTATCTGGCGGCGGCGGTCACCGATGTCACCGTCACCACGGCGGTGGACGGGCTCCCGCACCGGATGCTCCGCAGCGAGCTGGTCGACTCCCTGGAGCGCTCCGGCCGCACCGCCGCGCTGCTGCGCGCCGTGCGCCACGCCGCCGCCTTCCGGCGGCTGGCCGGGCTGAGCTGGCCGCGGATGGTGCGCGACGGGCTGGCCATGCGGCACGGCAAGGACCTCACCTGGAGCCAGGTCCTGCTGGCCGCCACCACTCCGATGCTGCTGAAGGCGTCGATGGTGGACGGCCGCACCGATACGGGGGTGATGGCCTCCGGGCAGGTGGCCGGGGTGATCGGGGATCTGCCCTGCTGCGCGGAGCTGGTGGACCGGATCATGGCCGAGGCCGCCGAGACCCTGGACCGGCTGACCCGCGGTCGTACAGTGGGGTGAAAGCGGCCAGACCATGACACGGGTAGTGGGAGGTCATCATGGCCGATCCCAAGGGTTTCCTCACCACACCCCGTCGTCTTCCGCCCCGGCGTCCGGTGGACGAGCGGGTGCGGGACTGGAACGAGGTCCAGGCCCCCGGCGCCCTGCTGCCGATCATCAGCGCCCAGGCGGACCGCTGCATGGACTGCGGCATCCCGTTCTGCCACGAGGGCTGCCCGCTGGGGAACCTCATCCCGGACTGGAACGACCTGGTCTCCCGTGACGACTGGCTGCGCGCGAGCGAGCGGCTGCACGCCACCAACAACTTTCCCGAATTCACCGGCCGGCTCTGCCCGGCCCCCTGTGAGAGCGCCTGTGTGCTGGCCATCAACCAGCCGGCGGTCACCATCAAGAACGTCGAGGTGGCCATCGCCGACCGGGCCTGGGAGAGCGGATATGTGACCCCCAGGCCACCGGAGCGGCTGTCCGGCCGGACCGTCGCCGTCATCGGCTCGGGGCCCGCGGGCCTGGCCGCGGCCCAGCAGCTCACCCGCGCGGGACACACCGTGGCGGTGTACGAGCGCGACGACCGGGTGGGCGGACTGCTCCGCTACGGCATCCCCGAGTTCAAGATGGAGAAGCGCCATCTCGACCGGCGGCTGGGGCAGATGCGTGCGGAGGGCACCAAGTTCCGCTCCGGCGTGGATGTCGGCACCGATCTGGACGCCGCCGAGCTGCGGGCGCGCTACGACGCGCTCGTGATTGCGGTGGGCGCCCGGGCCTGTCGCGAACTCCCCGTACCGGGAAGGGAGTTGGCGGGTATCCATCAGGCGATGGAGTATCTGCCGATGGCCAACCGGGTGCGCGAGGGCGACTACGCCCGGCCGCCGATCACCGCCGAGGGCAAGCATGTGGTCATCGTCGGCGGCGGGGACACCGGCGCGGACTGCCTGGGCACCGTGCTGCGGCAGGGCGCCGCCTCCGTGACCCAGCTCGACATCCACCCCCGGCCCGGCGACGAACGCGCCGACGGCGAGCCCTGGCCCGTCTACCCCAAGATCTACCGGATGTCCGCCGCCCATGAGGAGGCGCGGGAGCTTGCGGCCTCTCCGGAGGCGGACGTGGACGCGCGGGTCTTCTCCGCGACCACCGTCCGCTTCGAGGGGACGGCACCGGACGCGCGGCGGCCGCACGGCGGTGTCCGGGCGCTGCGCCTGATCGGGGCCCGGGCCGACGGGCGGCCCGGCCCTGACACCGAGCGGGTGCTCCGGGCGGATCTGGTGCTGCTGGCCCTCGGTTTCCGTGGCCCGGAGCCGGACAGCGGGCTGTTCGGCCAGCTCGGGCTGGAACTCGACGAGCACGGCACCGTCGCACGCGACGCGTCCTTCGCCACCGGCGCGGACGGGGTGTTCGTGGCGGGCGACGCGGGCCGTGGCCAGTCGCTGATCGTCTGGGCGATCGCCGAGGGCCGCTCCGCCGCGGCCGCCGTGGACCGCTATCTCGCGGGCGCCACGACGCTCCCGGCGCCGGTCGGGCCTGCCGACCGGCCGATGACGGCCTGACGGAACGGCACGCGGGTGGCCGACCCCGGCACCTGGATTCCAGCACCCGGACACCCGTGCCCGGAGGGCGGGCCGCCTGCCGCGGGCGTGCGGCGCGGGAATAGTGTGCGTCCATGATCTCGCAATCGCCCCTCCTCACCGTGGCCGACGGTGTGCACATCTGGTCCCCCACCCCGAGCGCCGGATGGGGGCTGGCCAACTGCGGCCTGATCGTCTCGCCCGACGGCGCCGCCGCCTGGATCGACACCCCCTACGACCGGCGGATGGCCGGTGACTTCCTGGAACGCAGCCGGGCCCTGCTGCCCGGCGGGTCCCGGATCGAGCGAGTGATCGTCACCCATGCCAACGGCGACCATCTTTGGGGCGCGGAGGTCGTACCGGACGCGGAGATCGTCGCCACCCGCGAGGCACTCGGCCATATCGAGTACGAGCCCTCGCCGCAGCAGTTGCACGCCCTGGTGCACGGCAGCGATCCGGCGACCCCGCTCGGCTGGTATCTCCAGCGCCACTTCGGACGGTTCGACTGGTCCGGCACCGAGGTGGTCGAGCCGACGCTCACCTTCGTGGGCGAACTCGACCTGCGGGTGGGCCAGGTGCCGGTGCGGCTGTTCAGTCTGCCGTCCGCACATACCGCGGGCGATCTGGTGGCGTATCTGCCGCGGCAGAAGGTGGCGTTCACCGGCGATGTCATCTTCGCCTCCGGCCCCCAGGACCCCGGCGACCACGCGGTGCACTGGGCGGGCCCGCTGGACAATGTGATCGCGGCGTGCGAGCGGGTGCTCGCGACCGGGGCCGAGGTGATCGTCCCCGGCCATGGGCCGGTCCTCGACCGGGAGGGGGTCCGCGGCCACATCGGCTATCTGGAGCATCTGCGGGACCGCACCCGGACGCTGCACACGGCGGGGGTCCCGGCTCTGGAGGCCGCCCGCACCCTCATCGCGGAGAACACCTATCCGGCGCTGGGCCTCCCCGAGCGGCTGGTGATCACGGTGGGCTCGGAGTACCGGCATCTGAACGGCACGGACGAGGCGGCGGATCTCGTGGCCACCATGGCCGACCTCGCCCAGGTCGCGTGGGAGCGGCGCGAGGGCGCGCCCACCGCCTCGGCCTGACGGCACCCACGGCGGAACGCGGGGGGACGGGGGCCGCGGACGGCGACCGGGGCCGGTCGACGGCGACCGGGGCCCGGTCCGTACAGGCCGGTGTCACCGCGGGGCGCGTTCCGCGTCCGGAAGATCCTGCTCGGTCCAGATGATCTTGCCGTTCCTGGTGTAGCGGGTGCCCCAGCGCTGGACCATCTGGGCGACGAGGAACAGCCCGCGTCCGCCCTCGTCGGTGGTGGCCGCCCGGCGCAGATGCGGTGCGGTGGTGCTGCCGTCGGCGACCTCGCAGATCAGCGCGCGGTTGTGCATCAGCCGCAGCCGCACGGGGCCGACCGCGTGCCGGATGGCGTTGCCGAGCAGCTCGCTGACCACCAGCTCGGTGGTGAAGGCGGCCTCCTCCAGGTTCCAGTCGGCCAGGGTGCGGGCGACGGCCGCCCGCATCCGGGCCACGACCTCCGGGTCCGGCGGCAGCTCCCAGGAGGCCACCCGGCGCTCGTCCAGCACGGTGGTACGGGCGATGAGCAGGCAGACGTCGTCGGTACGGCGCGGCGACAACAGGGCTGCCATCACGGCGTCGCAGGCCCGCTCCGGGTCGGGGTCGGCATCGGTGAGGGCGTCACGGAGCTGGTCGAGCCCGGCCATGAGGTCCCGTTCGCGGTCCCGGACCAGCCCATCGGTGTAGAGGACGAGGCGGCTGCCCTCGGGCAGATGGGTCTCGGCCGCCTCGTAGAGCCGGCCGCCGAGTCCCAGCGGCGGTCCGGCGGGCAGGTCGAGGAAGGTCACGGAGCCGTCGGGGTGGACCACGGCCGGGGGCGGATGACCGGCCCGCGCCAGGGTGCAGTGCCGGGAGACCGGGTCGTAGACCGCGTACAGACAGGTGGCCCCCGCCGCCCCGACGCCGCCGTTGACGGCGGTGTCCTCCCGGTCGACCTGGTCGACCACGTCGTCGAGCCGGGCGAGCAGCTCATCGGGGGGAAGGTCCACGACGGAGAAGTTGAGCACGGCGGTGCGCAGCCGGCCCATGGTCGCGGCGGCATGCAGCCCGTGGCCGACGACATCGCCGACGACGAGGGCGACCCGGGCCCCCGACAGGGGGATGACGTCGAACCAGTCGCCTCGCACCCCGCCGGGGGCGGGCAGATAGCGCTGGGCGGCGACGACGGCCTGCTGTTCGGGGCGACCGCGCGGCAGCAGGCTCTCCTGGAGGGCCAGTGTGGTGGCGTGCTCGCGCGCGTAGCGGCGGGCGTTGTCGATGGCGACGGCCGCCTGGCCGGCCAGCTCCTCGGCGAAGGTCCGGTCCTCCTCGTCGAACGGCGGGGCGTCCCCCGAGCGCCAGAACGCCACCTGGCCCAGCCGGACGCCACGCCCGCTGAGCGGCACGGTCAGCAGCGAGCGGATGCCGTACGCCACCAGCCACCCCAGCCGCTCCGGCTCCTGCGGCACCCAGTCGGGGTAGGACGGCAGTTGCTCCACGGGGAACACCCGCGCCTGGCCGGTGCCGCCGGCCCGCTGGGTGACGGGGAAGGCGGAGACATGCTCACCGACCCGGCGCAGCGGGGGGTCCTGCCGGATACCGCTGAAGGCGGCCCGGCGCAACGGCGAGTCGCGGTCGCCCGGCTCCTCGCCGCGCAGTACGGCCTCATGCAGATCGACGGTGGCGTAGTCGGCGAAGCGCGGCACGGCTACCCGGGCCAGTTCCTGGGCGGTCCCCTCCATGTCGAGGCTGCTGCCCACCCGGACACCGGCCTCGTACAGGAGTTGGAGGCGTGCGTAGGCCCGGTCGGCCTTGTCCGTCAGGGCACGCAGCTCGGTGGTGTCCCGCAGGGTGGCGACGCTTCCCCAGGGCTGTCCGTCGCGTTCCGCCGGGCGCTGGTTGACCGCCAGCAGCCGGTCCCCGACCTGATACACCGCGTCGGTGGCCGGACGGCCGGAGGCGAGCAGCCCGGCGAGCTCCGGGGGCAGGCCGGCGTCGGTGATCTGCCGTCCGTGCGCGTCGGGCGTGAGGCCCAGCAGATGCAGCGCCTCGTCGTTGGCCAGCAGCAGCAGCCCCTCGTCGTCGATGATCAGGACTCCCTCCCTGACGCTGCGCAGCACGGCGTCGTGGTGTTCGTACATCCTGGTGATCTCGGCGGGGCCGAGCCGGTGGGTCTGGCGCCGCAGCCGCCTGGCCACCAGTGCCGCACCGCCCCCGCCCAGGACGAGGGCGAGCGCGGTGGAGCCGTAGATCATCGGCAGTTGGCGGCCGACCGTCCGGGACACGGAGGGGATGGAGACCCCGGCGTTGACGATGCCGATCACCCGGCCCCGGGCGTCGGTGACCGGCACGGCGGCACGGATCGAGGGGGCCGAGCGGGTGATGCCCGGGACCCTGTCGGTGAAGGTCCGGCCCGCCGTGGCCGGATAGAGGCCGCGGTCGATGCGCTTGCCGATCAGCTTCGGATTCGGATGGGTCCAGCGGATGCCCCGGGGGGAGGTGACCACGATGTAGTCGACGTCGGTCCGGTGCCGGACCTTCTCGACATAGGGCTGGAGGGTGGTGGAGGGGTTGCGGGACTCCAGCGCCCGCTGGACGCCGGGGGCCAGGGCGACGGTCCGCGCGACGGTCAGGGCACTGGTCCGGGCCTGGCTGTCCCCGCTGCCGCGGGCCTGGAGGGACAGCGTGGCACCCGCGGCGAGCACCAGGAGCGTCACGATGATCAGCATCAGGGCGCACACCTGCCCGCCGACACTGCGCGAGCCCAGCGCCGAGCGCACCTTCACAAGCTCTGTCTAGCGCATATCCCCCGGTCGCACACCCGGTGGCGGCCGGGGCGGGGTATCGGCGGTCACAGATTGATCATGTGTCCGGCGAGCCCGTGGACGGCCTCCTTCACCGCCTCGCTGAGGGTCGGATGGGCGTGGACGTTGCGGGCCACCTCGTGCGCCGTCAGATCCCACTGCTGGGCGAGGGTGAGCTCGGGCAGCAGCTCGGTGACCTCGGGGCCGATGAGATGGCCGCCCAGCAGCTCGCCGTGGCGGCCGTCGCCGATGAGCTTCACGAAGCCGACCGGGTCGCCGAGGCCCTGGGCCTTTCCATTGGCGGTGAACGGGAACTTCGCCACCCGGACGTCGAAGCCGCGCTCCCGCGCCTGGGTCTCGGTCCAGCCGAAGCTGGCGATCTGCGGCTGGCAGAAGGTGGCGCGCGGGATCATCACATAGTCGAGCTCCATGGTCTCGGCCCCGGCGATGGTCTCCGCCGCGACGATGCCCATGGCCTCGGCGGCGTGCGCCAGCATCAGCTTGGCGGTGACATCACCGATGGCGAAGATGTGCGGCACATTGGTGCGGCAGCGGCCGTCCACGTCGATGGCGGCCCGCTCGGTCAGCCGGACGCCGGTGTGTTCCAGCCCGTATCCGTCCACCCGCGGCCGGAATCCGATGGCCTGGAGCACCCGGGCGGCTTGCAGGGTCTGCCGCTGGCCGCCCGTGGTCACCATGACCTTGACCGCGGGGCCCGTGTCGTTGATCGCCTCCACCCGGGTGGAGGTCAGGATGTTCATGCCGAGCCTGCGGAAGCGACGGGTGAGCTCGGCGGAGACCTCCTCGTCCTCCAAGGGCACGATCCGGTCCATGAACTCCACCAGCGTCACCTGCACCCCGTAGCTGTGCATGATGTAGGCGAACTCCACGCCGATGGCGCCCGCGCCCGCGATCAGGACGCTGCCGGGCAGGGTGGGGGCGAGGATCTGCTCCTCGTAGGTCACCACCCGCTCGCTGAGGGAGGTGCCGGGCAGCAGATTGGTGAGCGAGCCCGTGGCGATGACGCAGTGGCCGAAGGTGACCGTCTCCGTGTCACCGCCGGTGAGGGTGACCCGCAGTTCGTGGGGCCCGGTGAAGGTGCCCCGCCCGTCGTACTGGGTGATCTTGTTCTTCTTCATCAGATAGTGGACGCCCTTGACCCGTCCGTCGGCCACCTTGCGGCTGCGCTCGAACGCGTCGCGGTAGTCCACGGTCACCTCGCCGTTCACCCGGATGCCGAAGGTCTCGGCCTCATGGATGAACAGATGGGCCAGCTCGGCGTTGCGCAGCAGGGCCTTGGACGGGATGCAGCCCACGTTCAGACAGACGCCGCCCCAGTAGCGTTCCTCGACGACGGCCGTGGTCAGGCCCAACTGGGCGGCGCGGATCGCGGCGACATAGCCACCCGGGCCGGCTCCCAGAACCACCACGTCGAAATGTGCGCTCATGCGTCGCACCTTAGACATTAGAGTCGGGGTATGGCTTCAGACGAGGGGTCCGTACGGGTGGACAGTTGGATCTGGTCCGTGCGGCTGACCAAGACGCGCTCCATGGCGTCCTCGGCCTGCCGCGCGGGGCACGTCCGGGTCAACGGCGAGCGCGTCAAGCCCGCGCAGCCGGTGCGGCCCGGGGACGAGGTGCGGCTGCGCCATGCGGGGCGCGACCGGGTCGTGGTCGTCTCGCGCATCGTGCGCAAGCGGGTCGGCGCGCCGGTGGCCGCGGAGTGCTTCGTCGACAACAGCCCGCCTCCGCCGCCGCGCGAGCACACCGTGCCGATCGGGCTGCGCGACCGCGGGGCGGGCCGCCCCACCAAGCGCGACCGGCGCGAGATGGAGCGGCTGCGCGGTACGCCCGGCGACCTCGGCTGAGAGCCGGTCGGTGCGCCGGGATCCGGTCGGTCCGCCGTAGGGCCGGTCAGTCCACCGTGATGTGTACGGGGCCGCCGTGTGCGTCGGCCCCGGCGATCCAGTCGGCGGGCAGGTGGAACGGCCGGCCCGGCGCCACCGTGCGGGGAAGCCGCCCGCGGTGCAGCGTCCGGCCGTCCTGGCCGACGGTGAGCACCGGCCGGGTCAGGAACCGCGTGGTGCGCAGGGTGAACGGGCCGCGCGGCGGGCGGGGCCCGTCCGGGGCGATCCGGTTGGGCGAGACCCACAGCAGTGGCGCCTCGACCCGCACCGGCAGCGCACCGGGAGTCCACGGCCGGCCGGCCAGATGGCGCAGCACGGGCCCGGCGGCCAACCGGCCGTCGAGGGCGGCGATGTCGGCGGTCTCCACGGGGTGCAGCACATTGCCCACGGCGAAGACCCCGGGTTCGCCGGTGCGGAACTCGGCGTCGGCGGCCGGGCCGCGGGTGCCGGGGTCGAGGGCGATCCCGGCGCTTCTGGCCAGTTCGTGGTCGGGGATCCAGTCGCCGGTGAAGACCACGGTGTCGCAGGCGACGGCCGCCGTCCTGCCGTCCCGGTGCCGCAGTCGCACGCTCTCCAGCCGCCCTCGGCCGGTCAGTTCGGCCACGGTGGCGTCGGTGACCAGCGGAAGGCCATAACGCAGCCGGGTGCCGAAGTGGCGCGCCGGATGGGTCTGGTGGCGGGGCTGGTCGGTGACCATGGCGGCGACCTCGGCCCCGGCCCGGCGCAGGGTGGCCACCGCGGAGTAGCTGACGCGTTCCGCGCCGACGATGACGGCGCGTCGGCCCACGTTCTGCTGGTGCAGATGGACGGCCTGCTGGAGCTGGCCGGTGGTGAGGACACCCGCCGGCCGGGTGCCGGGCACCAGCCGGGCGCTGCGCGGGCGTTCCCGGGCACCGGTGGCCAGGACGACGGCCGTGGCGGTGATCCGCTCCAGGCCCGTCGGGCCGGTGATGTCCACGGTCCTTAGGCCCGCCCAGCCCGTGGCCGTGACCGAGGTGCGCAGCACCGCTCCGGCGCGGATGGCGGCGGCGATGTGATGGCGGGCGTAGTCGGGGCCGGTCAGCACCCGGCGCAGATCGCGCAGCCCGAATCCGGTGTGGTGGCAGTGGCGGGGGATGCCGCCCGCGTGCTGCTCGCGGTCGAGGACCTCGACCCGCTCCACCCCGGCGGCGGCCAGCCGCTCGGCGAGCGCGAGCCCGGCCGGTCCGGCCCCGATGACCAGCACGTCGACGGTGCGGTGGGTACGGTCGGTGGGGGTCATCGCCGGGCCTCCGTCCGGTCCTGGGCCGCGGTGGCCGCGTCGAACTGGGCGCGCACCGCGGCGCCGCAGAAGAATCCCTGGCAGCGTCCGCCGAGGGCCCGGGTGCGGCGCCGGAGGCCGTCCAGCGAGCCCGGTGGCACGGTGGCGGTCAGCGCGTCGCGGATCTCGCCTTGGGTGACGCGTTCGCAGTGGCAGACCACGGTGCCGTACGCGGGGTCGGCGGCGATGAGATCGGCGCGCTGGTAGGGGCGTGGGAACGCCTCGCCGATGGTGGGCATCCGCACGGGCTCGATCTCCCGCTCGGGCCCGGGGTCCAGACCGCATTCGGTGAGCAGCTCCGCCACATGTGCGGCGATCGCCATCGAGGCGGTGAGTCCGGTGGACCGGATGCCGCCCACGGCGACATACCGCCGGCCGGGGTCGGCGTGGATCTGGAAGTCGCCGTGCTCGGTGGCGGCGCGCAGCCCGGCGTAGACCGCGGTGACCTCCTCCGCCAGCAGCTCCGGCATGATGCGCGCGCCCTTCTCCCGGAGCGAGGCCAGTCCGTCCGCGGTCGATCCGGTGGCGGTCTTGTCGCCGAGGTCCTCGGCGGTGGGGCCGAGCGTCACATTGCCGTACACGGTCGGCGCCACCAGGACGCCCTTGCCGAGTGCGGTGGGGACCGGCAGCAGGATGTGGTCCACCAGGCCGCGGGCGAACTTGTCGAAGACGATCAACTGGCCGCGGCGCGGGGTCACGGTGAACTCCTCGTGGCCGAGCCGCCGGTTGATCTCGTCCGAGTACAGCCCCGCGGCGTTGACCAGATGACGGGTGCGCAGCACCCCGCGCGGGGTGGCGATCTCGTGGTGGTCCTCGCCGGTGGTGATGGCCCCGGCCGGGCAGTTCAGATGCAGGGCGACGCCCGCGCGCACCGCCTGGGTGGCGTAGGCGAGTGTCGTCGTCCAGGGGCAGATGATGCTCTCCCCGGGGACTTCGAGCGCGCCGAGGGCGCCCGGTCCCAGATTGGGTTCGCGGGCGTAGACCGCGTCCGCGTCGAGGATGCTCGTCTCGTCGTAGCCGTTGCGCACGGCCTTCTCGGCGAGTGACGGCAGTGCGGCGAGCTGTTCGGCGTCCCAGGCGACGAGGAGCGCGCCGAGCGGTTCCAGCGGGATGCCGGTCTCGGCGGCGTAGGCGGTCAGCCGCTGGTAGCCCTCGCGCACCAGACGGGCCTCCAGGGTGCCCGGGGTGGCGTCGAAACCGGTGTGCAGGATCGCGGTGTTGGCCTTGGAGGTGCCGTTCCCGACGTCGTCGGACGCCTCGAGGAGGGCGATCCGCAGCCGGTGGCGGGCCAGTTCGCGGGCGATGGCGGTGCCGACCATGCCGGCGCCGATGATGGCCACGTCGTAGACCTCGCCGGGGAGGTCACCCGTGGTCGTGACGGTCATTGTGGTCCCTTGCTCGGTGGTGCGAACGGCTCCTGGTGCACGGCGGTCGTCAAAGGGGTGTCCTCAACGGATGTCCTCAGCGGGGTCCTCAGTCGTGGGCGGCGGCCGTCGGCGCCTGGTCCAGCAGCGCGGCCACGGCCGAACGGAAGCCGGCCAGGCGCTCGGCGGCCCGCTCCGCGCTGATCCGCGGTTCGTAGACGGCGGCGGGCTCCCACGCCGGGACCGCCTCCTCGACGGTGAGGCCCGGGTCGAGCCCCAGCCGCGCGGCGGCGCCCACACCCAGCGCCGTGACATCCGGCAGCGCCGACACCTCCACCGGCCGTTGCAGCAGATCGGCCTGGGTCTGCATCAGCAACGCCGAGCGGGTCAGCCCCCCGTCGACCCGCAGGACGGTCAGCGGCGCGCCCAGGTCGGAGGCTGCCGCCTCGGCGATCTCCACCACCTGCGCGGCGATGCCCTCGCACAGAGCACGCACCAGATGCCCGGCGGTGGTGTCCAGGCCGAGCCCGGTCAGCGAGCCCTTGAGGTCGCCGCGCCACCATGGCGCCGCGAGTCCGGCGAGCGCCGGTACGAAGGTGACTCCCCCGGTGTCGGGCACGGTCCCGCCGACCGGATCGAGGTCCTGGGGCCCCTGGATCACCCCCAGGTCGCCGAGCCAGCGCACCGCGGAGGCGGCGGTGTACACCTGGCCGTCCAGGCAGTAGCTGGTGCGCCCGCCGAACCGCCAGGCCACACAGGAGACCAGGCCATGGGGGCCGCGCCGGGGCCGGTCCCCGGTCTGGGCGAGGAGGAAGGCGCCGGTGCCGAAGGTGCACTTGGCGGTGCCCGGCTCGGTCACCCGCTGCGCCAGCAGGGCGGCCTGCTGGTCGACGAGGAGCCCGGTGAGCGGGACTTCGCCGCCGAAGGCCGTGGTGGTGCCGACGGGCCCGGCGGCGTCGACGACGCGCGGCAGCCGTTCGGCGGTCAGCCCGTAGAGGTCCAGTGCCTTCGGGGACCAGGCGACACGGTCGAGGTCGAGCAGCCCGGTGCGCCCTGCGGTGGCGGCGTCGGTGACGAACGCCCCGGTGAGCCGGTGGACCAGCCAGACGTCGCTGGTGGTGACCACGCCCTCGCCGGTCAGATGGCGCCGGATCCACGCCATCTTGGGCGCCGCGAAATACGGATCGAGCGGCAGTCCGGTGAGTTCGCGCAGGGTCTCGGCGTGCGGCGCGAGCTGTTCGCACACCGTCAGGGCCCGCCGGTCCTGCCAGACCAGCGCGTCGGTCAGCGGGTCGCCCGTGACGGGATCCCAGGCCAGCACGGTCTCGCCCTGATTGGCCAGCCCGACCGCCACGACCGGCTCCCCCGCTGCCGCGAGCGCCTGGCGGCCGGCCTCGAGGACCGAGGTGAGCAACGCGGCCGGATCGACCTCGACCAGTCCGCCGGGCAGATGGCGGGGGCGCACGGAGACCTCGGCGGAGCCGATCACCCCGCGCTCGGGACAGAGCACCAGCGCCTTGGTGCCCGAGGTGCCTTGGTCGACGGCGAGGACCGGACCGGTCGCGGGGTCGGCCGGGGTGCGGTGGCGACGCTCTCTGGGCAGCATGTCCGGTTCTTCGCTCGGGACGGGTGGATCGCTTCGGGTCGGGGAACAGTGCGCGGAGATCTTGCCGGAAAGCCTGGTGCAGTCGCGGGGCGGGCGTCAAGACGGCCGATCCGGGCACACCCCGTGGTCCCCCGTGACCGGGTCACCTCGGCGGGACTATAGGATCCCTGCAACCATCCCCCAGGCCCCTCGCTCTCCGCGTCCGGTACGTCAGCTCCGTACGAAAGTCATCCGATGCCCGAGGAAGAGTTCCGCCCCGTGTACCACCCCGCGGGGCATGACGGCGGACTGCGCATCGCGCTACAGGACCTGCGCACCGGACGCTGGATATCGATGCGCAATCTGCTCGCGGAGACTCCCACCTGGACGCTGTGGACCCAGCGCACCCAGGTGCTGGCCACGGCCGCCGCCGGATCCACTGTGGTGGACGCGTGGCGGGCCGAGGAGCCGCAGAGCGTGGCGGCGCTGGTGATGGGCACCCGGGTGGGGGTGGAACGGGCGGTGCGCGCACACCGCGAGGGACATCCCCGCACCCGGGAGCTGTGGCGGGAGGCGTGGCAGTCCTGCCAGTTGGCCGCGCACCACTCCCCGGCGGACCCGGTGCCGTGGGTGTGTCTGCTGGCCCTGGCCCAACTGGACAAGGAGCAGCGGCAGGAGGAGCACCGGGTGCCCCCGCCCGGTCCGCTGCTGTTCCCCGGGCCCTGGGGGCTGCTGGCGGAGGCCGACCGGCGCGATCCGTACAACCGCGAGGCGTACCACCGGATGCTCCAGTTCGTGTACGCCCGGCGGGCCGGGGGTTCGCTGGCCGAGGCGGTCAACTTCGTGCAGTGGGTGTCCTCGGGTGCGCCGGGGGAGTCCGCGCTCCAGGTGCTGCCGTTGTATGTGCATGTCGAGCGGTACCGCGAGGAGCGGGGCTACGAGAAGGCGCTCGACCTGCACTGGGCCACCGAGGACGCCACCCGGGACGCCCAGAAGGCGCTGCACGGCTGGTTCGACCACGCCGATCTCACGACGAGTTCACTGCTGGATCTCAACCATCTGGCGCACGCCCTGTGGGGCGCGCTGCGATTCTCCGACGCGGCCCGCGTCTTCGATGCGCTGGGCCCGTACTTCACCCCGCTCCCCTGGGCCTACCGCACCTCCGACCCCACCGACCGCGCCATGGCTGAAGAAATGTTTCTTCGCGCCCGGGTCCGCTCGCTGGCCGGCGCCCGCGGGCCAAGACCGGGGGCCAACGGCTGAACCGGGGGCCTCCCCGGCATTTCCGACCACCGCTCCCCATCCGCCCTTCCGCCAATTCGATTTCCCGCCCGTACCACCACCCTCGCCCGCCCCAGCATTCGGGAGGTACATTCATGTCCACGGCATGGTCGAGTTCGGGTCCCGCTCCCCAACGGGACGACGAACAGCGGCTGCGTGAGCTCGGCTATCAACCCGTATTGGCCCGCCGTATGGGCGGGTTCGGCAATTTCGCCATCAGTTTCTCGGTCATCTCCATTCTCTCCGGCTGCATGACGCTGTACGGCTTCGGGCTGGACACCGGAGGCCCCGCGGTCATGATGTGGGGCTGGGCCGGGGTGGGGCTCTTCGTCCTGTGCGTCGGGCTCGCCCTGGCCGAGGTGACCAGCGCTTATCCCACCTCGGGGGCGCTGTACTACATGGCCGACCGGCTGGGCGGACGGAGCTGGGGCTGGTATACCGGCTGGCTCAATCTGCTGGGGCTGCTCGGGGCCATCGCCGGAATCGACTACGGCGCCGCCCTGTTCACCGGCGCGCTCTTCAACCTCCAGTGGGGATTCGATCCCACACCGGAATCGACCATGGTCATCTTCGTCTGCATTCTGCTGCTGCACGCGGCGCTGAATCTGTTCGGGGTGCGGCTGGTCAGCGTGCTCAACTCGGTCAGTGTGTGGTGGCATCTGGCCGGTGTCGCCGTCATCGTCGGCGCGCTGGCGATCGTGCCCTCCCACCACCAGTCGCCCGAATTCGTCTTCACCGAATTCGTCAATAACACCGGCTGGTCGAATCCGCTGTACGTGGGCGCGATAGGACTGCTGCTCGCCCAGTACACCTTCTCCGGCTACGACGCCTCCGCGCATCTGTCCGAGGAGACCTCCAACGCCTCCGTCTTCGCCGCCCGGGGGATCGTCCGCGCCATCTGGGTGTCCTGGGTCGCCGGGTTCGTGCTGCTGGCCGGGCTCACCTTCGCCATCCAGGACTACGCCGGTACGCAGAAGAGCGCCACCGGAGTGCCCCCGGCGCAGATCCTGATCGACGCCCTGGGGACGAGCGGCGCCACCGCGATGCTGCTCATCGTCATCGTGGCGCAGCTCTTCTGCGGAAACGCCGAGGTGGCGGCGGCCAGCCGGATGGTGTTCGCCTTCAGCCGGGACGGCGCGCTGCCCGGCTCACGGCTGTGGCAGCGGGTCAGCTCCCGTACTCAGACGCCGGTGCACGCGGTCTGGCTGTCGGTGGCGGTCGCATGTGTGCTGGCCCTGCCGTCCCTGTACTCCGAGACGGCCTATGGCGCGGTGACCGCCATCAACGTCATCGGGATCACCCCCGCCTACGCCATCCCCATCTTCCTGCGGCTGCGCGCCGGGGACCGGTTCCAGCCGGGCCCCTGGCACCTGGGCCGCTGGAGCAAACCGGTGGGCTGGATCGCGGTGGTGTGGGTGGCCGTGGTGACGGTGCTGTTCTGTCTGCCGCAGTCCAGCCCGGTGACGGCCGACTCGATGAACTACGCCTCGATCGCCCTGGCCGTGGTGCTGCTGCTGGCCACCATCTGGTGGTTCGTGGCCCGCCGCTCGTACAACACGCCCTCCGCGTACGGCACGGCGCGCGAACAGGCGGAGATCGCCGAGGGCATCGTCTGAAGAGGTCCGTCCGGAACCGGGGTGCGAAGGGATTCCGCACCCCGGTTCCGCGCGTTCGGACTCATCCGGAGCGACGCAGCGACGCGGCCGGGGGCCGCTCGCGGCCCGCGCCGTAGGCGAGGAAGTACGCGGGCCCCCGCTTCAGCCAGGGCGCCTTGGTGAGCACCTGGGTCAGCCGCAGCGGCTGCCCCGCGAGAGCCGGTGAACGCCCCTGGAGCAGCGGCTCGATGACCCGTGCGTGGGCGATCCGCTGAAGCATCTGCGTCCCGGCGGCGGTCGGCCACCGCCGGTTCTGGATGGCGCGTACGTCGGCGAGGCCCACGGTGCCCTTCCGCAGCGGCCCGGCCAGATGGCGGGCGGCGGCGACCGCGTCCTCGACGGCGAGGTTGATGCCGATCCCGAACACGGGCGACATCGCGTGGGCCGCGTCCCCGATGCACAGCAGCCCGGGGCGGTGCCAGCGGCGGAGCCGGTCCATCCGGACGTCCAGCAGCTTGATCTCGTCCCAGGACCGCGGGCGGGGCTCGCGGTCCGCCACACCCTGCCGTATCCACGGCGTGGCCTCGGCGAACGAGGCGAGGAACTGGTCCAGGGGCTGGGCGCGCCAGGCGTCGTCGGCCCCCTTGGGGATCAGGGCGGCGCACTGCCAGTAGTCCCCGCGGTCGATCATGGCCGTGAGATAGCGTTCACCGGCGTTGCCCACCAGCCCCCGCGGGTCGCGCTCCTCGCGCGGCAGCCGGAACCACCAGACGTCCATCGGGCAGGGGAACTCCCGCAGCCCCAGCTCGGGCAGGACCCGGGCGAGCGACCCCCGGCCGTCGCAGGCCACGGTGAGGGTGGCGCGCAGCTCGCCGGTGGAGCCGGAGACGCGGTCGCGGTAGCGCACTCCGGTGACCCGTCCACGCTCCATGAGGAAGGAGGTCACCTCGGTGTTCATCCGCAACTGGAAGGTGGGCTCCCGCTTGGCCTCGTCCGCCAGCAGATCGAGCAGATCCCACTGCGGCACCATCGCGACGTAGTTGTACTTCCCCGGCAGCGAGCTGATGTCGCCGACCGTGAACAGATCACCGTCCCGTCCGATGGGCAGTTGGACGGAGTGCACATGCCGCTGTGGCAGGGCCGCGAACCGCTCGGCGAGACCCAGGTCGTCAAGGAGCCGCAGAGTGCTGGGATGGACCGTGTCGCCACGGAAGTCGCGCAGGAAGTCCCCGTGTTTCTCCAGGACGGTGACCTCCACCCCGGCCCTCGCCAGCAGCAGTCCGAGGACCATCCCGGCGGGCCCACCGCCCACCACACAGCATGTGGTCCGCTCCATCTCACGGCTCCCTTCGACGTCCCCGAGGCCATGGGCACCCTCTCAGGAGGAATTACCCCGTGGCGGCACGCCACACCGGCCCCGCGTATGCGCCCGATCACGATCGGCTTGAATCCTCCCGGGCCCGCGTCCGTATCCCCGCGTGATGGTGTGGGGCGCATAAGGAGGTCTGTATGGCAGCCGAACCCGATCCGGACCGACCGGCCGGGCGCGAGGTGCTCGAGCCGACCGCGATCTTCCGTGCGACGCCGGAGTACGACGACGACTCGGAGCGGCCGGTCGAGGGGTGGATGGAGGAACTCGACCTCTTCCGGCCGCCGGGCACCGAACTCCCGCCCGAGGCGCCGCCCATGGCGGATGCGGACACCCAGGAGATTTCGGGCGGTCCGGCCGCGGCCGACGCCTGGCCGGTTCAGGGGGCACCTGCCGAGCCGCGCCGTCCGGCCGAGCCCCCCGCCCCGGCCGGGCGGCGCTACCCCAGGGCCGCCCTGCTGGTGCTGGCCGGACTCGGCGCGGGGGTCGCCCTCTCGCTGGTGGTGATGGTGCCCCGGGACTCGGCGTCCGGTGCGGCCGATGGCGGCGCGTCGGCCACGCCGACGGCGCCCGCGACCTCCGCCGCGCCCGGGACGCCGAGCGCGCCCGCCTCGCAGCCGCCGGACGACGGGCTACCGCCGCCGGGCGATCCGGGCGATGTGCTGACCCTCGGGGACACCGGCCCGGAGGTGACCGAGCTCCAGAAGCGTCTGCTGCGGATTCCGAACGTGTATCAGGACGGGCCGGTCAACGGGCAGTACGACCAGAGCCTGGCCCAGGCCGTCTCCCGGTTCCAGGTGTGGTACGGGATCCGGGGCGACGCGAACGGGGTGTACGGGTCCGCCACGCGGCAGCAGTTGGAGTCCCGCACCTGACCGACCGTTCAACCGTCGGCCGGGATGATCAGACGGCGCCGAAGACCTGGGTCCAGTACGTGCCCGCGCGGCTTCCGGTGGCGTGGCCGACGCCGATATGGGTGAAGTCGGGCTTCAGGATGTTGGCGCGATGGCCCGGGCTGTTCATCCAGCCGCGTACCACCTCCGCCGGGGAGCGCTGGCCGCATGCGATGTTCTCGCCGATGCCGCGGTGCGTGGCGCCGGCGGTCCGCGCCCGGTCCCAGGGCTGACCTCCTTCGGGGCCGGTGTGGGAGTAGAAGTCGCGGGCCACCATGTCGTCGCTGTGCGCCTGCGCGGCGGCCGTGAGCCGGGGGTCCGGGGCGAGCGGTGCCAGCCGGGCGGCGGCGCGCTCCGCGTTGGTGAGGGCGATGACCTCCGAGGCCAGGCGCAGCAGCCCGTCCGGGGTGAACGGCCTGGTCCATACCGCCGTCCAGTAGACGTCCCCGGTGGTGGGGCCGTCGGCCCGGCCGATGCCCAGGTGGACGAATTCCGGATCGTGGAACGGGCCCCGGCGCTCGTCGCCTTCGAGGCAGTAGTCCACGAACTCCCGCGGGGTGCGCGGCCCGGAGACGATGTGCTCGGCGATGGTCAGCGGGGTGTATCCATGCGCGGCGATCCGTTGGAAGAGCGCTATGCCGTCCGGGGTCTCCAGCGCCAGCGCACCATGGGCGGCCATGGCACGGGCGTGCGCCTCGGCGGCGGCGGTCAGCCGTCCGTCGAGGGCCATGGGGGCGGCTCCGGCCCGTGCCCGCGCCGCGTTCACCACCTCCAGGGCGTGCCGTGCGGCCCCGTCGACGGGTCCCGGAGCGGGCGGCGCGGGAGGCGCGAGAGGCACGGAAGGCGCGGCCCCGGCCCGGGTGGGCGGCGCGGGCGGCGGGGCGCCGTCGTCGGCGACATCGACGCCGAAGTCCCGCGCCACACCGGCCAGTCCGTCGGCGTAGCCCTGGCCGATCGCCCGCACCTTCCATCCGCCGCCGCGGCGGTAGATCTCGGCGAGCAGCAGCACCGTCTCCGCCGAGGGGCGCGGCGGGGCGAACCGGGCCAGCGGCGCGCCCCGTTCGTCCAGCACGCTCAGCACGGGCGCCGGCAGCCGCCCGAGCGGGGTGCCCGGGTCGGCGGGGCTGATGACGAGGGTGACCCGGGCGGCGCCTGGCCGCAGCCCCCGGGGCCGCAGGGTGACGGTGTCGCCGTCCAGCCGGGCGCCGGGCGCGGTGGGCTGGTTGAAGAAGACGAAGTCGCCGTCACCCGCGACCTTGCCGTCCTCGCCGGTGATCAGCGCGGACAGGTCGAACGGGCCCGGCACCCGGATGGTCAGCGCGCCGTCGGGCAGCGCCTGGTTTCCGCCGGGCACCAACTCGCCCATGTCCGCTCCTCACCGCCGCGTATCCGGAGGCAACGCGCCATGAAGGCAACGGCCGGGCGCACCCGGCGGTTCCGGCGGTGTGCTCCCGGCGGTTCCGCGGTGTGCTCCCGGCCGTTCCGGCGGTGGGGCCCGGTCGTCAGACCGGCACCGCGACGTACTTGTACTCCAGGAACTCGTCGATACCGACGCGGCCGCCCTCGCGTCCGAGCCCGGACTGCTTGACCCCGCCGAAGGGGGCCGCCGGGTTGGAGACCAGACCGGTGTTGAGGCCGACCATGCCGACCTCGAGCCGCTCGCTCACCCGCAGCGAACGGCTCAGATCCTGGGTGAACACATAGCCCACCAGACCCCATTCGGTGCTGTTGGCGGTGGCGACGACCTCGTCCTCGTCGTCGAAGGTGAGAACGGCCGCGACCGGTCCGAAGATCTCGGTACCCATCAGCCGGCTGGCCGGGGAGACGCCGGTGAGCACCGTGGGCGGGTAGAAGCAGCCGGGTCCCTCGGGGGTGCTGCCGCCGACCAGGACCTCGGCGCCGCGCGCCACGGCGTCCGCGACCAGCTCCTCGACCTTGGTACGGCCGGCCTGGTCGATGAGCGGCCCGACGTCGACACCGGGCCGGCTGCCGGGGCCGACCTCCAGCGCGCCCATGCGGCGGGCGAGCCGGTCGGCGAACTCGGCCGCGACGGAGGAGTGGACGAAGAACCGGTTGGCCGCCGTGCACGCCTCGCCCATGTTGCGCATCTTGGCGGTCATGGCGCCCTCGACCGCGGCATCGAGGTCGGCGTCCTCGAAGACGATGAAGGGGGCGTTGCCGCCCAGTTCCATGGAGGTGCGGACCACCGCGGGCGCGCACTGGGCGAGCAGGGTGCGGCCGACCTGGGTGGAGCCGGTGAAGGAGAGCTTGCGGACGTGTCCGCCGGTCAGCAGCGGCTCCACGACCTCGCCCGCGCGGGAGGTGGTGACCACGTTGAGCACCCCGGCCGGAAGCCCCGCCTCCGCCAGGATGCCGGCCAGCGCGAGGCTGGACAGCGGGGTCTGCGGGGCGGGCTTGAGCACCATGGTGCAGCCCGCGGCGATGGCCGGGCCGATCTTGCGGGTGCCCATGGCCAGCGGGAAGTTCCACGGCGTGACGAGCAGACAGGGGCCGACCGGGCGGCGCATCAGCAGCATGCGGTTCCTGCCGTCGGGCAGCGTGGAGAACCCGCCCTCGATGCGTACGGCCTCTTCGGAGAACCAGCGGAAGAACTCCGCGGCGTAGGCCGCCTCGCCCCGCGCCTCGGCCAGCGGTTTGCCCATCTCGGCGGTCATCAGCGCGGCGAGCGCGTCGGCCCGCTCCATGATCAGCTCATAGGCGCGGCGCAGGATCTCGCTGCGCGCGCGGGGCGCGGTGGCCGCCCACTTCTCCTGGGCGTCCTCGGCGGCGGTCAGGGCGCGCTGCCCGTCGGCGGGGGCGGCGTCGGCGACCTCGCACAGCACCTCACCGGTGGCCGGGTCGTCGACCGGCATGGTCTGCCCGCCGGCCGCGTCGGACCACGACCCGGCGATGTAGAGCTGCTTGGGCACCGCCGCGAGGACCTCGGCGGCCGAGGGGTACGAGGGGGTGGACATAGGGGCAATCTCCTTCGTGACCGCCGCCGGTCCGAGGGGTTCGGACCGGCGGGCGGATCGGGCTCCCGTCGGGCGTTATGCGGTGCGCGTCAGGAGTCCGCTGTTCCGGCGCTGACGGCGGCGGACCAGGCGCGCAGACCCTCGTCGATCGCCGCTTCGTCGACGACGAGGGCGGGGATCATCCGGACCACATGGTTCCAGGCCCCGCACAGGAGCAGCAACAGTCCTTCGTCCACGGCGGCGCGCTGCACCCGGGCCGCGGTCGCCGGGTCCGGCTCGCCGTCCTCGGTGACGAACTCGCTGGCCAGCATGAGGCCGAGGCCGCGCACATCGCCGATGGCCGGGGTCTTGGCGGCCACGTCCTCCAGACCGCTGCGCAGCCGTGCCCCCATGGCCTTGGCGTTGGCCACCAGGTTCTCCTCGCGGACCACGTCGAGGGTGGCGGCGGCGGCCGCGCAGGCCACGGCGTTGGCCCCGTAGGTGCCGCCCTGGGAGCCGGGCCATGCCTTGCTCATCAGCTCCTCGGAGGCGGCGATGCCGGACAGCGGGAAGCCGCTGGCCAGCCCCTTGGCGGTGACCAGGATGTCGGGGCGGATGCCGAAGTGGTCATGGCCCCAGAACCGTCCGGTACGGCCCACCCCGGTCTGCACCTCGTCCAGGATCAGCAGGAAGCCATGGCGGTCGGCCCGCTCCCGCAGGCCCTGGAGGAAGCCCTCGGTGGCGGGTACGTAGCCGCCCTCGCCGAGCACCGGCTCGACGATGATCGCGGCGGTGTCGTCGGGCGGGGAGATGGTCTGGAGGACGTAGTCCAGCTCCCGCAGGGCGAACCGGGTCGCGGTCTCCTCGTCCCAGCCGTACCGGTAGGCCGTGGGGAACGGGGTCACCACGACGCCGCTCATCAGGGGCGAGAAGCCGGAGCGGAAGCGGGTACCGGAGGTGGTCATGGAGGCGGCGGCCACGGTGCGGCCGTGGAATCCGCCGTGGCAGACCAGGACGTTGGGCCGGCCGGTGGCCTGGCGGGCGAGGCGCAGGGCCGACTCGACTGCCTCGCTGCCGGAGTTGGAGAAGAACAGACTGTCGAGGCCGGTGGGAAGCACCTCGCCCAGCTTCTCGACCAGCCGCCGCAGCGGTGGGTGCATGACGGTCGTGTACTGGCCGTGGATGAGCGTGCCCACCTGCTCCTGCGCGGCGGCGACGACCCGCGGATGGCAGTGTCCGGTGCTGGTGACGCCGATGCCCGCGGTGAAGTCGAGGTATCGCCGCCCGTCCTCGCCGTCGATGTAGGCGCCCTCTCCTCGGACGGCGACCACCGGAGTGGCCTGACGGAGCTGCGGCGACAGATTGGTCATGTTCTCTCCCACACGCACAGGTCGGCGATGCGCTCGGACACTTCGAGGGTGAGGGGGCGCACCCGGTCAGGACAATGATCACTGTGTCGCGGGGTGGTGATCGGTATGGACGATCTGTCAACGACCTCCCCCACAGCTCTTGTCAAGATGCCGGGCGGGGTGATGGTTGCGCTCGGCGCGGGGGCTTGCCAGAGTGAGCGGTATGAACGGCTCCGGCGGCACCGCGTACGACGCCGCCGGACGGCCGCCGTCCCGCCCCGCCGGGCCCCCGCCGGTCCCCGGGCGTTCCCCGCTCAGCCTCGCCGACGTACTGCGGCTTCCGGTGCTGGCCGCCGGGGTGCCGGAGGTGGTGTCCGGCCATGGGCAGCTCTCCCGGCCGGTCCGCTGGGTGCACGTCACCGAACTGCTGGACCCGGCGTCCTTCCTCAAGGGCGGGGAGCTGGTGCTGACCACCGGGATGCCGCTGCCCGAGGACCCGGCGCTGGTCCGCCGGTATGTTGACGAGCTCGCGGACATCGGCGCCGCCGGGCTGGTGATCGAGCTGGTGCGGCGCTACCACCGGCCGCCGTCGGAGCTGGTGCGGGCCTGTCTGGCGCGGGACTTTCCGCTCGTGCTGCTCTCCCGGACCGTGAACTTCGTGGAGGTCACCCAAGTTCTGCACTCCCTGATCGTCGGCAGCCAGGTGGAGAGCCTGCGCCGGGCCCAGGACGTCCATGACACCTTCACCGCGCTGACCCTGCGGGGCGCCGGGCCCGAGGAGGTGGTGGACATGGCGGCCGAGATGAGCGGGCATCCCGTGGTGCTGGAGAACCTGGTGCACCAGGCCGTGATCTGCGGTTCGCCGGGGCGCGGCGTGGAGGGGGCGCTGACCGGCTGGGAGCGGCGCTCGCGCGCCACGCCCTCGCCCGACCGGACCGGGCTGAGCGGTCCGGAGGACTGGCTGGTGACCGCGGTGGAGTACCGGGGCGAGCGGTGGGGGCGGCTGCTGATGCTCCCGGACGGGGCCGGGCATTCGGCGGTCGGCCCCGAGGACGCGATGGTCCTGGAGCGCACCGCCACGGCCCTGACCATCGCCCGGCTCACCCATCACACCCGCTGGGAGCGGCGGGCCCAGCGCACCCTGCTGCTGGACCTGGTGGAGCAGCGCTGCCGCTCGATGGGCGAGGCCCGGGCCAGGGCCGAGGCGCTGGGCGTGCCGGTCGCGGGCCGCCGGCTGATGGTGGCGCTGGTCAGCCCCGGCCCGGGCGCCGGGGAGACCACCGAGCTGGAGGACCGGCTGACGGACGAGCTGGGGGCGGCCGGGGCCGCCGTGCTGGTCGGCGCGGTGCCCGGCGACCACATAGGGGTGCTGCTGGCCCTGCCCGCCGCCACGCCCTGGCGGCCGCTGGTGGAGCGGCTGAGCCGGTCGGTGCGGGAGTCCCGTCCGGAGGCGGTGATCAGCGTCGGCTCGGAGGTGTCGGAGCTGTCACAGACCGCCCGGTCGTTCCAGCAGGCGGCGCGGGTCGCGGACGCCGCCGTTCCGGGGACGCCGGACAAGGCGTTCCACGAGCTGTCCGACATCGGGCTGCGGCAGTTGCTGTACGCGCTGCGCGGCGATGTGCGGCTCCAGGAGTTCGTGGAGCGGCAGTTGGGGCGGCTGGTGGACTACGACGAGCGGCACGGCACCGATCTGCTGCCGGTGCTGCACACCTTTCTGGACGCGGCGGGCAACAAGACGGTGGCCGCCAAGCGCGCGAATCTGTCCCGCCAGGCGTTCTACCAGCGGCTGCACTCGATAGAGCGGGTGCTCGGCTGCGATCTGGAGTCGGGCGAGCAGCGCACCCAACTCCATGTGGCGCTCACCGCCTTCCGGCTGTTGCGGCTGTCCCGGGGCCCGGCCCTGTCCTGACATGGCGACGCGCCACGGCCGGCCCGGATCCGGGCCGGCCGTGGCGCGTCTGTCGGCACCCGCGGGGGGCGCGTCATTTGACGAAGTCGTCGACGACCTTTGGCGGCCAGCAGCCGACGTTGAGGACGCCGATGGAGTAGGCGCGGGAGACGAGGGCGGCCCGGTTGGGCACCCGCAGCTTCCGCAGCAGCCGCGTCACGTGGTACTCGACACCCTGCCGGCTGAGGTAGAGCCGGGAGGCCAGCGGGATCGTGGAGAGTCCGGCGGCGATGCCCTCCAGAATGCGCGCCTCGGTCTCGGTGAGGAGCTTCTTTCGGTCGGTGACCATGTCCACCTCCTCGCCACCCGCGGTGGGTCGCATGACCACCAGGATCGAGGCCACATGGGCGGAGCCCTCGCGCACGGCGACCGCCGTGAGCCCGCTGGTGAAGGCGGCGCCCTCGGCCCCGATGGCCACCACATGGGTGGTGAACCGGTGCCGGGAGCCGTCGAGGAGCCGGGTGAACTGCCGCTTCACCGCCTGCCGCACGCTGGGGTGCAGAAGGTCACAGAAGTCACGGCCGCACACGTCCGTGGAGGCGTCGTCGAACTGCCGGAAGAATTCCCGGTTCGCCTGCTGGACGGTGAGCGACGGGTCAAGACAGACGACACAGGCCCCTGGCTGGTCGAACTGGCGCAATAGATCCGTGTACTCGGTCTGCTCGTGTCCAAGCTCGTGGGGGGTTGGCCGAGCCGAATCGGTCAGTAAAGGCAATGCCAAGGGACTGCCATCCCTTCCTAATTCTCAGAATTCGGAATCGAATACCAGATATTCAATTCCAAATGTTCATTTCAGAATTGAGACTAGGGATCTACGAGCACGGAAGTCAACGTCAACAGGGGTGTCGCCACCCAATCCCGTGGTGGGGTGCCCCGAAGGTTCGGTCCGAACCCCACCGCTTCGGTGGGCCGGTACGGTCGGTTCACGAATCCTCGTCAAACACCGACCAATTATCGCCGTTAACGCTACGTTCATGAATCCATGCGAGGCAGCAGCTCGATGAGCTCGCGGCGCCCGGAGACGCCCAGCTTGCGATAGGAACTCGTCAGATGCTTCTCGATGGCGCGAGAGCTCACCCCCAGCTCGGCGGCGACCTCCTGGTTGGTGAGCCCGCGTCCCACGAGGGAGGCCACGGTGCGCTCGGTTCGGGTGAGGGCCGCCTCCGGCGGGGCGGCCGACGCACCGCTGCCGTCCGCGGCGCGGATCCGCTCGACCAGCCAGGGGACCCCGCACGCCGCGGCCAGGCCACCGGCCTCCTGGAGTACCGCCGCCGCCTCGCCGCCCGGTCTCAGCTTGCGGCCCAGCAGCAGGAGTGTGCGGGCGAGTTCCAGTTCATCGGCCGAGGCACGCAGCACATCGACCGATTCGCGCAGCAGCCGCACCTCCTGGTCACCGCCGGTCAGCCGGGCCTTCACCCGCAGCGCGCGGCCGAGCGCCACCGGGGCGCCCCACTCCTTCGCCCGCAGCAGCTCCTCCTCGGCCAGCGCCCCGGCCGCGCCGGGGTCGCCGACGCGCCGGTGCAGTTCGGCCGCCCAGGGCCGCCAGGCGAAGAGCACCGGATTGCGCCAGCCCGACGCCTCCAGTTGCCGGCCGCAGGCCAGCAGGGTTTCCAGGGCGCTGGTCCAGCGTCCGTTCCCGGCGTCCTGGGCCGCCTTGGCGAACTGGAGCGCCGCGGTCAGGGCCAGGCTCGGGGAGCGGCGCCGCCCGGGGCCGTCCAGAATCCGCTCGATCAGTACGGGGTCGTGAAGGTCCAGGGCGACGCGGGTGAGGGCGAGGGTGGAGACGACCCCGGCCTCCTGCCAGTGCACCTCCGCCAGCCGTACGGCGCGCTCGGCGAACTCACGGGCCTGGGAGACGCGTCCGCGGGCGCTGAGCACCATGGCCTGCTGGACGTTGACGAGCGCGTCGGCGACCGTGCCGCCCTGCCGCCGGGTCTGCTGTTCCATCGCGAGCCAGGAGCTGATCCCCCGTACCGAGTCGGCGGCGACCAGCCCGATCACCACCAGCGGCAGCGGGGTGTGGACCTGTTCGGAGGTGGCCGGTTCGCGCTCCAGGATACGGTTCGCCAGCCGGGAGACCTCGGCCGCGGGCCATCGGGCGGTGAGCACCGCCGAGTTGAGCAGCACCGCCGTCAGCTCACGCTCGGCGGCGGTGAGCAGCGCCGGCTCCTCGCCCAGCGCGGACAGCCGCTCCACCGCGGCGGCCAGCTCCGCCGGATCCTCGTGCCCGGCGTGCCGCAGCCGCGCCTCGAGCCGCAGCGCCACATCGCGCGCCGTGCCCTCCAGCGAGGTGGCGGGCCCCAGGTCCTCGGCGACCTGGTGCAGCAGATCGATGGCCGACGGTGGCCCCAGGCCCACGATGGTCGGCGAGATCCGCAGGGCCGCGGCGGCCCGGAGCCTGGGCGTGGTCAGCAGGGGTATCGCCTGGGAGATATGGCGTTCGCAGGCGGCCGGGTCGAAGCCGCGCTCCGCGGTGGCCAGATCGATCAGCAGCCGGGCCCGGCCCTCCCCCGCCAGCGAACCGTCCAGAAGGGCGCGGCGCAGATAGCGGGCGGCGGTACGCGGCGCCCCGCGGCGCAGCGCGGTGTCCGCCGCGGCCCGCAGCACCTCCACCGCCCAGGGATGGCCCGAGCTGGTGACGGCCATGAGCTGGGCCGCGACCAGCTCGGCGGGGCGTCCGTTGTGGTACAGCAGGGCCGCCGCGGCGTCGTGCAGCCGCTCCCGTTCCGCCACGGTCATCGAGGACTCGACCGCGTCCTGCACCACCCGGTGCAGAAAGCGCGGCTCCTGCTCGGCGGCGAGCAGCCCCACCTCGTGAAGGACGCGCAGGGTGGCCAGGAAGCCGATCGGGTCAAGACCGGCCAGCTTGGCCAGCAGCTCCGGTTCCGCCTGGCCGCCGAGGACCGCGATGGCCGCGGCCAGGTCCCGGGCCGGCCGCGGCTGGACCCGCAGGGAGCCGGCCAGCCGCTCGCGCAGCAGGGCGGGGCGCAGCGAGCGGACCGTCTCGACCTGCTCGGCGATGGGCCGCACGCCGCTCATGGCCAGATCCGCCAGCACCGATTTCAGGAACAGCGGGTTGCCCGCGGAGGTCTCATGGCAGGCGCGGGCGAACTCCTCGTCCCCCGGCACGCCGAACTGCTCGTGGATCACTTCCTTGGTGGCGCCAAGGGACAGCGGCGCGGGGCGCAGCTCCCGCCGCGCCGCGTCGACGACCTCCCGCAGCAGCGGGTCCCCGGGGCGCCGGTAGCCGTCCCGCAGCGCGCAGACGACCACGGCGCGCAGCCCGTGCAACCGCTTGACCAGGAAGGCGAGCCAGCGCAGCGACGGGGCGTCGACCCATTGCAGATCGTCCACCAGGATGAGCAGCGGGCGTTCGGCGCTGACGGCGGCCAGCGCCGAACGCAGACCGTACAGCGCCTCCTCGGGCATGGTGAGGGTTCCGCCGTCGTCGAGCAGTGGGGCGTCGTCGGAGAAGACCGTCCGGTAGAGGTCGTCCTCTGTCCCCAGCCGCCACTCATGGAGTTCCTCCGGGGCGCCGGTGAGCAGGCTGTCGAAGAGCTGGCGGACCACGCCGAGGGCGAAGTCCTGCTCCACCGGCGCGGCGTTGGCGCGCAGGACGCGGATCTCCTCGGCCTCGGCGAGCATCGGGAGCTGCTGAAGCAGCGCGGTCCGGCCGATGCCCATCGGGCCGGTGAGCAACATCAGCGACGAGTGGCCCGCCGCCCCGGCCCCCAGGGCCTCCGCGACCTGGGCCAGTTCGGCCTCCCGTTCAAGCAACATCCGTTCCGCCTCCCTCTGCCGCCCGCAGCAATGCGATCAGCTCTGCTCGGCCGCTGATCCCCAGCTTCCGGTACGCGCCGCTGAGCCTCAGCTCCACGGTGCGTCTGGTGACAGAGAGGGTTTCCGCTATCTCCCGGTTGCCATGGCCGAGTCCGACAAGGGTCGCGGTGCGCTGTTCGGGCTCGGTCAGGTTCGCCCACGCCGGATGCGGGACGCGGCCGCGGACGGCGGACGGCCCCGCCCGCTCGGACAGTTCGCGCACCCGCGCGACCATTCGGCTGGAGGACCGGTGGGCGATGACGAAGGTGAACAGCTCGGCCACCAGGGGGGCCGCGGCCTGCGGGTTCCCCGCGTCGAGTTCGGCCGTGGCCAGTTTCATCAGGGACCCCGCGTAGGCGAGCCGGGCCGGGGTGTCGCGCAGGGTGGCCACCGCCTCGCGGAGACGGTCGACCCGCCCCTCACGGGCCACCCGTCCGGCGCCGAGCTGGGCCCAGCCGATCGTGTTGGGGGCGCCCCACAGCCGGGCCAGCGCGAGCTCCTCGTCGGTGAGCCGCCGTGCCTCCTCCTGGTCGCCGAGGGCGTCGTGGACCCGGGCGGCCATCGAACGCCATGGCATCAGGGCGGGGTTGATCCGGCCGCGGCCCAGCTCCCATCTGCCGGTGGACCGGAACAGCTCCAGCGCCTCGGGCAGCCGGTCGTCCTTGACGGCCACCAGCGCCCTGGCGAAGAGCAGATAGCCCCAGGAGGCGCCCTCCCGCGACTCGGCGGGCGCGGAGACGCCCGCGAGCGCGCCGGCCTGGCCGACCTCGCCGTTCTCCAGGGCGATGAGGATCCGGATGGCCATCAGATACGGGACGGTGTAGCGATGCCACAGGGCGCGCGGCAGTGACCGCTCCGCGGCGGCCACATCCCGTTCGGCCATGTCGATCCGGCCGCGCCGCAGGTTCAGCTCGCCGCGCACGGCCAGGGTCTGGGCGGCGGCCGCACGGGCGTGCCGCCTGCGCAGATCGGTGTGGAGCACGTCCAGCCGGACCTCGGCCTCGTCCAGGTCGTCGGTCAGCAGCAGGGTCCGGGCGGCGGTGAGCCGGGGCAGGATCAGGGCCCTCGCGGCGCCGTTCACCGTGAAGACCCGCTGGGCCAGCGCCCGGGCGGTGGGCAGGTCCTCGCCGCGCAGGGCCAGTCGCCAGGCGACCGCCGCGGCCTGCACCGGGCAGGTGGGGTCGGCGGGCAGCGGGGGGATGCCGTCCGGGACCAGATCGGTGTCCTCCTGCCCGACGGACTCGGTGAGCCAGAACAGCCCGGCCAGGGCCCCTCGTTCCTCGCCGTCGGTGAAGGGCAGTACATCGGCGATCGCGCGGCGCAGCGCCTTGTCGTCGCCGCGGGAGAGCCCCAGGTCGGCGGCGCGTACCCGGATCCGGCCGGGCCCGCCGTCGCCGGTGCGGATGATCTCCGCCAGCCGGCGGCCCGCGGCCTCGGGGACGGCCAGCACTTCGATGGCGGCCAGTTCCAGGCCCAACTGGGCGCGCGGCGCCGGGTCCAGCGGCTCCTCCAGCGCCCGCGACAGGCAGGCGATCGCCTGGGCGGTGCGGCCCCCGCGCAGTGCGGCGGCGCAGGTGCGGCGCAGTACGGGGATCACCCAGGGCTCGTCGACCGGGCGGGCGGCGAGCAGCAGCCGGGCGATGTCCTCGTCGGGTACGGCCGCCCGGTAGGCCAACTCGGCGGCGCGGGCGTGCAGTTCGGCCCGCTCGTCGCCGGGCATCTCGGCGAGGATCCAGCTCCGCGCCTCGGGCCGGCTCAGCCGGAGCCCGGTCTCGGTGGCGGTGGCGAGCCCGCTTTCCTGGAGTGCCTCGGGGAGTCCTGGCTCGCTCGCGGCGCGGGGATCCGCGAGCGTGTACAGCAGGGCGAGGTCCAGCAGATCGCCGCAGACGGCGAGGGCGCGGACGACGGCGACGGCCGTGTCGGACAGCGCTCCGAGTGCGCGGACGGCGTGTTCGCCGCTGACGGCCTCGGCGATGGTGCACAGTTCCGGCACCCGCCCGGCCACCGGTGCGTATCCGCGTCGGATGAAGCGCCTCAGCGCCTCGGACAGCACCTCGGGGTTGCCCGCGCTCGCCTCCAGGGCGGCCGTGGTGAAGGCGGTCTCGCCCGGGCGGTCGCAGATCAGCGCGACCGTGGCGGCCACATCGCGCGGAGCGAGCGGGGCCAACTCGACTTCGAGGGTGATCACTTGCTGCGGCGCGGTGGAGAGGGGGCAGACGCCGGGGCGGAGCCGACCGGTGCCGCTCACCAGCAGGGCGATCCGGGCGTCGGGCAGGCGCCGGATGAGCGCCCCGAACCAGCGCTGCGAGGCCGGGTCCAGCCATTCCACGTCATCGACCACCAGCAGCGTGGGCTGTCCACGCGCGGTCCGTAGCAACTCGGTCAGGCCCGGTAAGCGACTCTCGGGTCCCCGTCCGGTCAGGGCCTTCAGCGAGCCGTCGGTGAGTCCCTCCATCGGGGCCAGCAACTGTGCCACCACGCCGTAGCGCACCTCGCGCTCGCCCGCCGTCGCCTGGGCGCGCAGCACGCGGTAGCCCTGGTCCTCGGCCAGCCGGGCGGCGAGGTTCAGCAGGCGGCTCTGTCCGTAGCCGGGCCTGCCGACCAGCGTCACCACCGAGGAACGGCCCCTGCCGAGATCGGCGACGGTCTGGGCGAGCATGGCCTGCTCTCGTTCACGGCCGGGGAACGGGAGCCCGTTGAGCTGCATGGTGTGACTATATGCCTGGGGCGGGGTGCGGACGTGGCACCCGGCCCCGCGTACGCGTCAGCGCCGGCCGCGTGAGGCGAAGACCCACGCCGGTGCCTGTGGGTCGGGAAGGCTCGGGGTGTTCAGCACCGCGGCCAGCTCACCGCGCTGACCGACGCTCAGCTTCCGGTAGACGCTGGTGAGATGGGTCTCGACGGTGCGTACGGTGACGAAGAGCGACTCGGCGATCTCGCGGTTGCCCGCCCCGCGGGAGGCCATCTGGGCCACTTTGCGCTCGGTGCCGGTGAGCAGGTCGACCGGTGAGGCGGTGATCTCGCGCATCCGGCCGCCCGCGGCGACCAGCCGGTTGCGGGCGTCCTTGGCGAGCGCGAGCGCGCCGCAGCCCTGGGCGAGGTCGACGGCCGAGCGCAGCCGCTCCCGGGCGTCGCGCGGCCGCCCGATGTCCAGCAGCGCCCCGCCGAGCAGGAACTCGGCCCGGGCGTGCTCGGCGCGGGCGGGCGACCCGGAGAAATGCTCGACCGCCTCGGTGAGATACCCGATGCCCGCCTCACCGGGAGTGGTCACCCCGCGGGCGAGGGCGGCGAGTCCGAAGGCGCGCGGGGTGCTCCAGCGGCGGGCCAGTTCGGCGCCGTGCTCGACCAGGTCCCGCGCCTCGTCCGCCCGCTTCTCCGCCGCGAGCACACAGGCCGCCTCGGTCCACCAGGGCAGGAACGCCGGGTTGGCGAAGCCGGAATCCTCCAGGGAGGCACCGCAGTCGAGCAGCAGCCGCAGCGCGGTGGCGCCGTCGCCGAGCGCCCAGCGGGCCCGGGCGCGGGCCATGAGATACCAGTGGTACTCCATGACGAACCCGTCCAGGTTCGGCCGGGTGACGGCGGCCAGCAGCTCCTCGGCCCGCTCCGGTTCGCCCCGGTCGATCAGAATCGTCGCCAGCGCGGTCTGGGGCATGGTCACATTGCCGCTCCAGCGCTCCTCGCCGATGATCTCGACGGCGGTCTGGGCGTCGGCGAGCGCGTCGGGGATCGCCCCGAAGCCATGCAGCAGCATGGCGCGGTAGGACAGGGTGATCACATACGACCACACCGCGGCGTTGTCCTGGCCCTGGCGCAGCGCGTGGTCCAGCGCCTCCATCGCCCCCTCGACCTCGTCGGCCAGGCCCAGGGTGAACGCGGAGAAGAGCAGCGACCAGTTGTCGAGCCGGTCCGAGGAACCGAGCGCACGGTGGGCCTGTTCCACGGTCCGCCGCACCGAGCCGCCCTCCATCGCGGACAGGACCGTCATCATGGCGAGCATCTGCCGCTGGGCGGGGGTGTCCCCGGAGGGTTCGGGAATCCGCGCGAAGCGCTCCCGGACCGTATGGATCGTGGCCTTCTCGTCGGATCCGCTGATCAGCAGCGCCGATTGGACGAGGGTGCGCAGCTCACGGTCGCGCGGATCGGGGTCGGGCCCCAGCTCGGCCTCGAGTTCGTCGAGCACCTCGCTGAGCACCCGGACGGCGGTCGGCGACTGCTGGACGGTGAGGCAGGTGAGGCCGAACTGCACGGCGATGGGCGCCTTGGTACGGACGTCGGTGGCCAGCGTGAGCGCGCGCCTGAGCAGGCGGATGGCCTCGGCGGGATTGATCTCCGCGAGCGCCTTGGCGAGCGGGACATGGGCCGACAGGCTGTCCGGCTCCGCCTCCAGGACGCGGTAGAGATAGCGGGCGGCGGCCTCCGGGGCGCCGCGGTGCTCGGCCTGGACGGCGGCCTCCCGCAGTACCCAGCCCATCCACGGCTGGGGGGTTCCGGGCACCAGCAGCACCTGGTTGGCGACCTCCTCGGCGGGCCGTCCGGCGTCGCTCAGCAGCAGGGCCGCCCGGGCGCGCAACTCGGCCAGCGACCCCTCCCCGGCGGCCTCCAGCACCGCGGAGCGCACCACGTCATGGGCCAGGTCCGCCCGGTCCGGCGCCATCACCTCGGCCCCGCGCAGCAGTTCCACGGCCTCCGCGACACGGGCCGCGGGCACCCCGGCCAGCGCGCCGATGTGCTCCACGTCCTCCTCGCCGAGCACCGCGATGGCGGTGGCCACGTCCCGCACCCAGTCGGGCCGGGCGTCGAAGAGGGCGCGCACGGACAGGGCGACCACGTAACTCCCGACCTCGGCGATCTCGCGCAGGCCGCTCTCGTCGGGTGAGACGCCCTTGGCCCGCAGCTCGCGCAGCAGCCGGGCGACGGTCAGCGGATTGCCGCCGCAGACGGCGGCGGCGCGCCCGGCGAAAGAGTGCGCGACGGGGGAGGCGAAGACCTGGCGGGCCATTTCGGCCACTTCGGTGTCGGTGAGCGGGTCGAGGCGGATCACCGAGGAGCGGGGCTGGGCGAGGATGTCCGCGAGTGTCGCGGGGGCTACCGGTTCCTCCTCGGTGCGCTGGGCGAGCACCACCAGCAGCGGCAGCTCGTCGGCCCGGCGCAGCAGGAAGTCGATCCAGCGCAGGGACCGCTCGTCGCACCAGTGCACATCGTCCAGGACGAGCACCAGCGGGCCCTGGGCCATCAGGTTGGCCGCGAGCCAGTACAGGCCGTGCAGCACCGGGTAGACGGAGGCGGCCGTGGGCGGCCCCTCCTCGCCCGGGTGGGGGCTGAGTGCGGGGAGGGCGCGGCGGGCGCTGCCGCGCAGCAGCGGGGAGTCCTGGGCGTCCTCGGCCGAGAGCCCGAGTGCCCCGAAGAGGGCGCGCACTCCGCTGTAGCCGGCGCCGGCCACCACCTGACCGCAGGTGCCGTGCAGAACGGTCATCTTCCGGCAGACATCGCTGTCGAGGAAGGCGCGCAGCAGGCTGGTCTTGCCGATTCCGGCCGGGCCCGACAGGACCACCAGACCGGAGCGGCCGTTGTGGGCGGCCTCCGCGTGGGCGGTCAGCGCCGCGAGTTCGGCAGCGCGCCCGACAAGCGCGCCGGGTAAACCGGAATCGATTTTCCGGTCCACCACGCAGCCTCCTAGAGCCACAGAACGCGAACAATCTTCCCGGAAAAGTCTGCTACTGCCGCGATCAGGAGGCTACACGACCGCTGTGACGACGATCAATATCGATCAGTGAAGCCCGGAGACGGAAGGCGTGGTGAGGGCGATCACCATTCCGTTCCCGGGCCCTTCGGTATCACTGTGTGGGTACGAGGCATGAAGTCGTCTATAGCGTCTCCTTTCGTCGGCTCACGTTCACGGGGTCATATGCGCTTCATCCAGCGCGGCTTCCAGCGCGCTGGCAGGTGGATGGAGCTCGAACCAGACGACCTTGCCCGCCGCCGTGCAGGTGGAGCCCCAGCAGCGGGAGAGCAGGTCCAGCAGATGGAGTCCGCGGCCGCCTTCGTCATCGCCGCAGGTGCGGCGCACCCGGGGCTGCCCGGGGTGCTCGTCCGCCACCTCGCACCGGAACGCGCGGTCGACGGAGCACAGGGAGAGGGTCAGGCGGATCGGTCCGCCCGCGTGCCGCAGGGCATTGGTCACCAGCTCACTGACGAGCAGCTCGGCGTCGTCGGAGAAGTCGTGCAGGGCCCATACACCGAGCTGGGCGACGGCCAGCCGCCGGGCCCTGGGCACGGACGAGGGCTCGGAGGGCAGCAGCCACGACGTCCCGCCACTGGTCGCGGGAGGGCGGGCGGCCTCGGGCCGGCGCTCGGTGCTCACCGGGGCGCCGTGCGAGATGGCGAGGGTGGTCGCGTTCATGTCGACTGGTCGGGGCTGATCCGGGGGGCGGGGATGGCACGCCCGTCGGGAAGGAGTTCACCCGTGTCCGCGAAGATCACCACTCCGTTGCAGAGCAGGCTCCACCCCTGCTCGGGGTGGGTGGCCACCAGACGCGCCGAATCATGGTCCGATGCGTCGGCCGACGGACAGGGAGGTTGATGGAGGCACATGGTCCGAACCTTCGATCTTCCGCCACGGACTGGCGGTACTCGTTTCCGAGGTCACCATGGTGGGTCGGCGCGGCGGTGCGCGACGAGGGGAGATCTCCCCGCATGGGTACCCGAACCCGCCCCCGGCCCCCGGGGAGGTCACGGGTGGCCGACGCCCGCTCACCCTCGGTGAAACACCGCCCCGGCGGGCGGACCGCCCGCCCCGATTGCGTGCGGTGGCTCCCGGCCCGGGCATAGCCTGGAAGCAGGGCTTCGGGTCCGTGCGGGCATCGGCCCGTCCACCCGAGCCCGGTGCGAGGCATCGATGGGTGCGGTGGCGACGAGCACCCCGACCGGACGGCAGACAGTGAGGCTGCCGGCCGAGGTGACGAGTTTTGTGGGACGTCGGCATGAGGCGGCCGAGGTCAGGGAGATGCTGTCCGCATCCCGCCTGGTCACCCTCACCGGCGTCGGCGGAGTGGGCAAGACCCGGCTGGCGCTGCGGGTCGCGGACGAGGCGCGCCGGGCCTTCCCCGACGGCGTCTGGCTGGCCGAACTGGCCGAGCTGGACAACCCCGCGCTGCTCGCCCAGGGCCTCACCGAAGCACTGGAGATACGGGACCACTCCCCCCGCCCGGCGCTCGACGTCCTCGTCGACCATCTGCGGGACCGGCAGGCACTGATCGTCCTCGACAACTGCGAACACCTCCTGGAGGAGTGCGCCCGGCTCGCCGACCGGCTGCTGCGCGCGGCGCCCCGGCTGCGGCTGCTGGCCACCAGCCGTCAGGCGCTGGGCACGGCAGGTGAGCAGAGCCTGGCCGTCCCCACCCTCGGGCTGCCGGACCTCGAAGGGCCACGGCCCACCCTCGCGACCCTTGCGCGATGCGACGCGATACGGCTGTTCACCGAGCGGGCGGCGGCCATCGTGCCCGGATTCCAGCTCACCGAGGACAACCGGGACGCCATCGAGCTGGTCTGCCGCCGGCTCGACGGCATCCCGCTGGGCATCGAGATCGCGGTCGTACGGCTGCGCGCCCTGTCCGTCCAGCAGCTCCTGGACCGGCTCGACGACCGGTTCCGGCTGCTGACCACCGGCTCCCGGACGGTCCTCCCGCGCCATCAGACACTGCGGGCGCTGATCGACTGGAGCTATGAGCTGTGCACCGAGCGGGAGCGGCTGCTGTGGGCCCGGGTCTCGGTGTTCGCCGGAAGCCTGGATCTGGACGCGGCCGAGGCGGTCTGCTCCGGCGAGGGCATCGACCGCGCGGAGATCCTGGACCTGGTGACCGAGCTGGTGGACAAGTCGGTGCTGCTCCGGGAGGAGCACCGGACGGCGGTTCGCTACCGGATGCTGGACACACTGCGCAGCTACGGCCGTGAGCGGCTGGCGACCGCCGGCGAGGAGGACGTACGGCTCAGGCGCCATCGCGACTACTACCGCGGGCTCGCCGCGGACGCGCGGGCGGCGCTCTTCGGACCGGCCCAGGTGCAGTGGTTCGCCCGGCTCCAACTGGAGCACGCCAATCTGCGCACCGCACTGGAGGGCTGCCTGACCGAGCCCGGGCAAACCGGCCGCGGGCTGGAGATGGCGGCCGATCTGCTCTACCACTGGATCACCAGCTACTACCTCGGCGAGGGCCGCCGCTGGCTGGACCAGGCCCTGGCGCTGTGCACCGAACCGACCGCGGCACGGGCGCGGGCCCTGTGGACCGATAGCTGGCTGGCCATCATCCAGTCGGACACCGACGCCGCCGCGGCCATGCTCGAGGAGAGCCGGTCCATCGGGACCCGGCTGGACCTGGACCCGGTGCTCGCCTACACCGCGCTCTACTCCGGCATGGTGGCCATGTACCGGGGCGAGGCCCGGTCCGCGATCACGCTCTACGAGGAGGCCGTGACCCGCCACCGCGCGACCGGCGATCCGGTGGGGCTGGCCCTGGCGCTCATCCGGCTCTCGCTCGCCCACTCCTTCATCGGCGACTCACCCCGCGCGATCGCCCTGGGCGAGGAGTCGCTGGCGGTGTGCGACGCGTACGGGGAGGGCTGGCACCGGGCCTACGCGATGATGGCGCTCGGCATGGACGTATGGCGCCAGGGCGACACCGCCAGGGCGGCCGCCCTGGAGAAGGACAGTCTCACGTTCAACCGCTCGCTGGACGACCCGCTGGGCGTCGCGGTCAATCTGGAGGTGCTGGCCTGGATCGCGGCCACCGACCGGGACCACACACGGGCGGCCGGGCTGCTGGGCGCCCTGCGGACCATCTGGCACGCCATCGGCGCCCCGCACTCCGGCTACGGACATCTCGCCCGCTACCACGAGGAGTGCGAGGCCACGGTGCGGCGGGCCCTGGGCAAGGCGGCCTTCAACACGGCGTTCAAACGGGGCGCCCGGCTGTCCTACGCCGAGACGCTGGTGTACGCGCTCGAGGACGAACTGCCCAGCGAGGAGCCGGCGGTGGGCGGTCGGCCGTCGCCGCTGACGCCCCGGGAGTCCGAAATCGCGCAACTGGTCGCGCAGGGGCTCAGCAACAAGGAGATCGCCTCGTCCCTGGTGATCGCCCAGCGCACGGCCGAGGGCCATATTGAGCACATTCTGAGCAAGCTGGGTTTCACCTCGCGTGCGCAGGTGGCGGTCTGGGTAGCGGAAGGGCACCGCACCGCGGAGGCCGATGGCCAACACCCGCCGGAGGATACGGTCTAGGCCACGCGGCATTCTCAAGGGGCAAGAGGCGGAATTCTATTCGATACGGGCGCACATGTCCCCGAAGTTTTCACAAGCCCCACGAAAATCCTCGCCCGGCCCGGCTTCGAGGGATCATGCGTCAGGCTCGAGGGACGAGCCGCAATGGCCGTGTCAGCGCGTCGACGCGACCCATGCGACCGAGGAGGTCCCGCCGTGACTGTTGCCGCAGTCGGCAATACCGGTGATGCCATGGAACTTTTCCGTGGCACCGCCCACAGCCCGTCGTTCTTCGCGCTCAACCGCGCCGGGGTCACGGGTGGCGGACAGGAGCTCGTGGACTTCTGCATCCCCTGCAATCCCTACTTCCCCACCCCCGCGATGTTCGCCGTGATGGCGGTCAGGCTGCGGGACATCCTCACGTACTACCCGAGTTCCGCCGAGACCATCACCGCCGAACTGGCCGATGTGCTCGGGCTGCAACCGCAGACCATGGCGATGGGCAACGGCTCGACCGAGCTGATCACCTGGATCGACCATCTGCTGGTGAAGGAAAGCCTGGCGGTGCCGATTCCCACCTTCGGCCGCTGGACCGACCAGCCGATGGAGACCGGTAAACGGGTCGACTTGTTCCAGCTTCCGGAAATGAGCGGATTCGCACTCGACCCGAACGCCTTCGTCAACTTCGTACGTTCCCGGGGCTCTCGGGTCGCCGTGATCTGCAACCCCAACAACCCCGACGGCGGACTGGTGTCCCGCCAGGCCCTCATCGGCATCATGGACGCCCTGGCCGACCTCGACCTGATCGTGATCGACGAGTCGTTCCTGGAGTTCGCGGACGCCGAGGCGTATCCGAGCGTCGTCGACGAGGCCATCCTGCGCCCGAATGTGATCGTGCTGCGCAGCCTCGGCAAGAACTTCGGACTGCACGGTGTGCGCTTCGGCTATCTGGTCGCCAATCCCTCGCTCGCCGTGCAGATCCGCTCCCGGCTGCCCAAGTGGAACCTCAACTCCTTCGCCGAGGTCATCGTCTTCATGCTGAAGCGGTACCGGCAGGAGTACGTGGACAGCCTGCGCATGCTCAGCCGCGACCGGCAGCAGATGACCAGCCAGTTGGCCGGACTGCCCGGGATGACGGTCTACCCCTCCCAGGGAAACTTCGTCTTCGTCAAGCTGCCGGCCGGAACGGACGGCGGCTTCGTCCGGGACCAACTGCTGTCCCAGCACGGTGTGCTGGTGCGCGAATGCGGCAACAAGCTGGGCAGCAGCAGCCAGTTCATGCGGCTGGTGGTGCGCTCCCAGCCCGATGTACAGCGACTGCTGACCGGGCTGAGCACGGTGCTGTACGGGACGTCCTTCTACGCCCCGCAGGTGAGCTGGGAGCAGCAGCCTTCGGTGTCTTCGGGGTACGCGGAATCCTCGGGGTACGCGGGATTGCCGGGGTCCTGGGGATCCGCCGCGCAGGCGCCGTCACTGGACTACTCCTACCAGCAGCCGCCCCAACTGCCCGCGGCACCCATGGCCCAGGAGCCCCAGCCGATGTACTCCGCGGCCGCCCTGCCGGCCCCGCAGGGCGTCTCCGGCGATCCCTACGGGCAGGCGTCCTTCACGGGCGCCTCGGCGGGATACGCCCAGCAGCAGCAGCCCGCGGAGCTGTCGCCCGCGTATGTCGCCACTCCCCCGGTCCAGACGCCCCTGTACCAGGCCCCGGCGGCGCTGCCGCAGCCCCAGATGGCCCAGCCCCAGATGGCCCAGGCCCCGCAGCCGATGATCCCCCAGCAGGCAGCGGCGCAGCAGTTCCCGGCCCCGCAGTTGCAGCCGGCCCAGAGCCAGGCGCCGCAGGGCCAGACGCCGCAGGGCCAGACGCAGTTCATGCAGATGGCGCCGCAGCCGCAGAGCGCGCAGTACCAGGGCGCCCAGGCGCAGACCGGCCAGATCCCGGTGGTCCAGGTCCAGGGCGGTCCGGGGCAGGGGGCGGCGCCCGCGTACAACTTGTTCCGGCCCGAGGAGACGACGGTCGACCAGATCCCGGTCTACGGCCGGCGGAGCGCCGGTGTGCCCGAGCCGTCGCCGGTGGAGCGGACGCAGGCCATGACCTACGACCCCGCCGAGCTGAAGGCCGCAGCCGCGGCCCCGGCCCCGGTGGTGCCCCTCAGCGAGCAGGAGGACGACCCGACCGGGCAGACTCCGGCGCTACAGCGCTATCCGCGCCCCGCGGCATACCTCCAGGACGACTCCACGTCATGACCGGACCGATGCCATGACCGGGCCGGACTCATGACCGTGGCAGCCCTTCGTCGCACGGCCAGGCCGGCGAGACCCCGGCCGCCGCGCAGACCGCGATATGCAGCAGCAGGGGGTGGGTGTACGCCTCTCCGTCGTCCGGCCAGTGCACCACACCGGGCTCCTCGGTCCCGATGGGGCCGGTCCGCCGGCCGGGCGGGCCGGTCACCGTGGCACCGACCGCGTAGACGGCCGGAGCGGGCCAGTTGACCCCGATGTCCGACTGCGGCGGCACGATCCACCACCAGCGCCCGGCGCGGGCGAGCACACATCCCGCCCGGGGCAGCAGGGCCATGACCCCGGGGCCGTGCCGCTCGGCGATCCCCACCGCGTCGTAGGCCCGCTCCGTCCGCAGCTCCGGCGGCAGTTGCAGGCGGTGACGTCCGGACGCCGGACGGAACCCGCGCCGGCCGAACCGGCCGCGGACGAGGCCGGTCAGCGCACCGGCGAAGGCGTACGTCATCTAGGGGCACTTCACAAAGGTCGGGCCGCTCGCGCCTGCGGTCGCCGCGGCAGAACGCGGTAACGGGATCATGACGCAACTATGCGCACCGCCGCGCACACTTGGCAAGGGGCACTCTGAACAGTGCAGAGTCGTAAGTGCAATGTGTCCGTTCCGCACTGGCCATGGCACACTGCGAACATCAGCGTTGGGGAGGTCAGGGAGGGATTCAGGTGAGCGAACCGCGGTCGGCCCCGACCGTGGGTCAGGTCGTCCTCGGCAAGAGGCTCCAGGACCTGCGGGAGAAGGCGGGGTTCAAGCGGGACGAGGCGGCCAGAGTGCTGCGGGTCGCGCCCGCCACCGTCCGCCGCATGGAGACCGCCGAGGTCGCCCTGAAGGTTCCGTATGTGCAGATGCTGCTCGACGCCTACGGGATCACCGGCGACGAGCTCGATTCCTTCATCACCCTGACCGAGGAGGCCAACAAGCCCGGCTGGTGGCAGCGGTTCCACGACATCCTCCCGGACTGGTTCAGCGTGCATGTCAGCCTGGAGGGCGCGGCCGAGATGATCCGGGCGTACGAGCCGCATTTCGTCCCCGGACTGCTCCAGACCGAGGAGTACGCCCACGCGGTCATGCAGACCGGTGCGGTCGGCCAGTCCGCTCCCCGGCAGGCGGAGCGCCATGTGGCGCTGCGCATGGAGCGGCAGACGCTGCTCACCCGGCGGGACGCGCCCCGTCTGTGGGTGGTGATGGACGAGACGGTGCTGCGCCGCCAGGTGGGTTCGGCGGCGGTGATGCGCGACCAGATCGACCGGCTGCTGGAGTCGGTCGAGATGCCGCACATCACGCTACAGATCTCGGAGTTCACCTCCGGACACCATCCGGGCACCTATGGGCCCTTCGTCCTCTTCCGCTTCGCTGTTCCCGAACTGCCGGACATGGTCTACGTCGAGTACCTGACCGGCGCCGTCTACCTGGATGAGCGCATCGAGGTGGCCTCCCATCTGGAGGCCCTGGACCGCATGGCGGCCCAGGCGGCAACCGCACGACGCACAAAGGAAATCCTCCGTGATTTCCGCAAGGAGCTCTGATCGGAATGGATCGCATTCACAACGGCATGCGCGCGAGCGACCTCGGCAGCGAGGGCTGGCACAAGCCGTGGAGCGGTGGCAACGGCGGCAACTGCGTCGAGGCCATGAGGCTGGACGACGGCCGGGTCGCGATCCGTCAGTCGACCGATCCGGACGGTCCGGCCCTGATCTACACCCGCCACGAGATCATGGTGTTCATCGAGGGCGCCAAGGCGGGCGAGGCCGATTTCCTCATCTCCTGATCTGCCTCCCGTGCGCCGACCCGCTCTCCGCGGCCGCGCCGGAAACCCATGGGCCGCCGCCGTGTCGGGACACGGCGGCGGCCCATGGGTTTCCGGCCCTCCGGCCGTCGGCGTCCGCCGTTACGAGGCGTCCGCCGCCAGCGCCCGCAGCAGACCGACGGCGAGCGCGGTACGGGCCGGGATCGGGGCGAGCACCGTGTGCTCATGGCGGGCGTGGGCGCCGGAGCCGAGGGCACCGAGCCCGTCGAGGACCGGACGGCCGAGCGCGGAGACGAAGTTGCCGTCGCTGGCCCCGCCGACCGCGGTCTCCGCCAGCTCCCAGCCGTGTTCCGCGGCGACCGCGTGGGCCTGCTCGAAAAGCCGGCGGGAGGCGTCGTTGGGGACCATCGGCGGGCGGTTCCACTCCCCGGTGACGGTCAGCCGCACCCGCTGGTCGGAGGGGGCGAGGGCGTGCAGCGCGGTGTCGATCCGCTTCATCTCCTCCGGTTCGGCGATCCGGATGTCGATACCGCAGCTCGCCTGTGCGGCGATCACATTGCGCCCGGTGCCGCCGCTGATCAGCCCCACGTTCACCGTGGTTCCGCGCTCCGGGGCGCTGAGCGCGGCGATCTGCGGGACGACCTCGGCCAGCGCGTGGATGGCGCTCGCGCCCGCGAACGGGTCGAGTCCCGCATGCGATTCGATGCCGTAGGCGGTCACATCGAACAGCCCGACGCCCTTGCGGGAGGTCTTGAGCGCCCCGTCCAGCGATGCCTCGAAGACCAGCGTGGCCAGGACGTCCTCGCTCAGCCGCTCGATATGGCGCCGGGAGGCGGGGCTGCCGATCTCCTCGTCGCCGTTGAGCAGCAGCCGCACCGAGGGGTGCGGAAGCTCCAGCTCGCGCAGCAGTCGCAGGGTCCAGACGGCCTGCACCAGACCCGTCTTCATATCGAAGACACCGGGTCCGCTCGCCCGGCCGTCCTCGATCCGGAAGGGCCATTCGGCGAGTGTTCCGGCCGGCCAGACCGTGTCGTAGTGGCACAGCAGCAGCACGGTGCCGGGGGCCGTGCCGCGATAGGTCACGGCCAGCACATCGCCGTACGTCCCGCAGTCGTGGCGCTCGGTTCCGTCCGGCTCGCCGAGCCGGTCGACGAGCCAGCCGCTGATCGTGGCGAGCCCGGCGTCCAGCAGCCGCTTGTCATGGCTCGGTGTCTCCAGCTCCACCAGCGTCCGTAGGTCTTCGGTCATCTCGGGCAGCACCCGGGCGGTGGCGGCGGCGAGATCGGAGGGGGTCATTCGAGGGGTCCTTCCCGAGGTGGCGTGGGTGAGGGAGCGGCCGGGATCAGCGGACGGGCGCGCCGGGGCCGAGCGGGATGCCCAGCGCCCACCAGGCGTAGAAGAGGAGGGTCCAGGCCACCAGCATGGCCACCGAGAGCGGCAGGGTCAGCGAGGCGAGGGTGCCGATTCCGGCGGAGCGCCGGTAGCGCTGGAGGAAGCCGAGCGCCATGACGAAGTAGGCGCTCATCGGGGTGATGGCGTTGGTGCAGGAGTCGGCGATGCGGTAGACGGCCTGGGTGGCCTCCGGGGGGATGTGCAGCAGCATCAGCATCGGCACGAAGACCGGGGCCACCAGCGCCCACATGGCCGAACCGCTGGTCATCGCCAGATTGATCACCGTGCACACCAGCACGATGCCGACGAAGGCGACCGGGCCGGTGACCCCGAGGTCCTTGAGCAGATCGGCACCGCGGATGGCGAGCACCTGGCCGACGCCGCTCCACTTGAAGTAGGCGAGGAACTGGGAGATGGCGAAGAACAGCACCAGGATGGGGGCCATCTCGCGCATGCCCTGCGCCATGAAGTCCGGGATGTCACGGCCGCCGCGCACGGTGCCGGCCGCACGTCCGTAGACCGCGCCGAGGACGGCGAAGAGCAGTCCGAGCACCACGGCGATACCGGAGAGCACCGGGGATTCGACGATGCTGCCGCCCTCGCCGCGCAGCGGTGACCCGGTGGGGATCATCGCCACCACGACCACCGCGAGGAAGGCGACGAGGGCGATGGTGGCGTGGCGCAGCCCGCGGCGCTCCTCGGGTGCCAGGGCGAGCTCGACCTCCGTGGTCCGCCCGTTCTCCGCGGTCATGTCCTCCGCGGCCTCCTCGGGCTCGGGCGGAAGCGCCGCCACCCGCTTCACCAACACCTTCTCGGTGACAAAGGTGATCACGGCGGCCAGCACCACCGAGGAGGCCAGGGAGAAGAAGTAGTTGGACAGCGGGGTGACGACATAGCCGGGGTCCACGGTGTGCGCGGCGGCCGTGGTCAGCCCGGACAGGACCGCGTCCATCGGGGTGATCAGCGGGCTGGCGTCATAGCCCGCCGATACGCCCACGAAGGCCACCACGATCCCCAGGAGCGGACTGCGCCCGACGGCGCGGAAGGCCAGCCCGCCGAGCGGGACCAGCGCCACATAGGCGGCGTCGGACGCGATGTGGGCGACCATCGCGGTGAAGGCCAGGGCGAAGGTCATCCAGCGCGCCGGGACCTTGGCGACACCGGCCCGCAGCATCGCCGCGAGCAGCCCCGACCGGTCGGCGACGGCGACGCCGAGCATGACCACCAGGATCGTGCCGAGCGGCGGGAAGGTGGCGTAGTTGGTGATGGCGTCGCTGATCATCGACCGCACCCCGTCGACCGAGATCAGGCTGCGCACCGCCACGGTCTTGCCGCCCGCCGGATCGACGGCGGAGACGTCCGCGGTGGCGAGCCCCCAACTGATCAGCGCGAGCAGGACGCTGAGGATCCCGAACAGCCAGAAGGGATGGGGAAGTTTGTTGCCCGCGCGCTCGACGGCGCCGAGCACCCGCAGCAGTGCGGACAGCGCCGCCGAGGACTCCCCGGGCGCGTCGGGAGGCGTTTGGCCGGGTGTGGTGCCGGGTGTCTCCCCGGGCGGGTTGTCGGGTGTGGTCGTGGTGTCTTTGGAACTCACCGTCCGCACTCCTTCGTCGGCGACGCAGTAGTGGTCGTCCATTAGAGAAGGGATGACGGAATGAGGCAAGTAAAAGAGTTGTAACGCATGAATGATTCACGCATGGAGCACCAATCGCACGATAGATTCGTATCCATGGCAGCCGTTCCCACCACACCACCGGTACTCGACGACGCGGACCTCGATCTGGTGGCCGCCCTGCAAGTGGCGCCGAGGGCGCCGCTGAGCACGCTGGCCGAGGTGCTCGGCAGCTCGGCCAGCACCGTCGGCCGCCGGCTGACCCGGCTCGGGGAGGAGCGGCTGCTGCGGGTGATCGGGCAGGTGGAGTGGCCCATGCTGGCCGAGGGCAACCCCATGCACGTCTGGGTGGCCACGGCCCCGGGGCAGGCGTGGCAGGTGGCCCGGCGGCTGTCCGAGCTGCCCGAGATACCGTTCGTCGCCACGACCACGGGCCGTACCGATGTCTACTGCTCCCTGCACGCGACCCGGCGCGACCGGGCCCGGGAGCTGCTGATGACCCGGATCCCGTCCGTCCCCGGTGTGCGCTCTGCCCATACCGAAGTGGTGCTCAGGGCGACGACGAAGTCCGACTCCTGGCGGCTGCGGAAGCTGGACGACGCCCAGGTGCGGGCGCTGCGCGAGGTCGCCGATCCGGTGGCGGAGCCCACCGCCGTCACCGAGTTCAGCGACGACGAGCTGCGAGCCGTGGAGCTGCTGCGCCAGGACGCCCGGGCGAGCGCCGCCGATGTGGCGCGCGGGCTCGGCATCAGCCGGTCCACCGCCTACCGGCTGACCCAGTCGCTCCTCCAGCGCGGTCTGGTACGGCCCCGTGTGGAGATCGAACCGGCACTGCTCGGCTATGCGCTGGAGGTCGTGATCGAGCTGCATGCCGCCCCCGGGGCCATCCAGGAAGTGGCCGACGCGCTGGCCCGGCATCCCTCGGCGCGCTATGTCTCGATCGTCGCGGGCACCTCCTCGGTGATCCACCACGGGGTGTTCCGGGACGAGGACGGCCTCGCCGAGCTGCTCACCCGCGATCTGGCGAAGCTCCCCGGCATCACCGCCTGCGAGGTGTCGGTGTTCCTGGATGTGCTGCGCCGGTACTGGATCGGCCGGGAGGACGGAAGGCTGCTGAGCCAGGAGCGATGAGTTCCGCACGGCGGGCCGGTCTGATGGGTGACAACACCTTCCCGCTCGCCGAGGAGAGACCATGAGCGACAGCGAGATCACCATCACCCGGGACCTGGACGCACCGCGCGAGACGGTGTGGCGGGTGTGGACCGAGCCGGAGTACTTCGCCCGCTGGTTCGGCGCCGCCCCCGAGTCCGTCGCCCTCGACGTCCGGCCGGGTGGCGCCTGGAAGGCGAACATCGCCACTCCCGGTGGCGAGATGCCGATGCGTGGCGTCTACCGCGAGGTGGTCGGCCAGGAGCGGCTGGTGTGGACCCTGGACCTTCCGCAGGGGGTCATGGAGATGACCGCCACCTTCGCCGAGCTGGGCGACGGCCGCACCCGGGTGGTGCTCCGGCAGCCGGCCCCGCCGCAGGAGCAGTGCGCCCAGGCCGAGGAGGGCGCGGCCCACCTCCTGGACAACTTCGCCAAGGTGCTCGCGTCGGTCTGAGCGCTCACCTCGTTCTGAGCGCTTCCGGTCACTCCCCCGGCGGTGGCCCGTCCCACTCGATGACATCCACCTCGTCGCCCACGGCCAGCTTCCCGGCGCGGGTCACGGAGAACTGGCAGCCGAACAGGGTGGCGCCAGCCGGCCCGCGCCGGTAGCCGGCCAGGGTGCGCAGTGGCTCCGGGCCCGCCTTGACGCCCTTGACCTGATCGACGGTCGTCACGACACACCGGGCGGTGGGCTTGGCGAAGCCCAACTCGGCGCCGCCGATGGCGATCCTGCGGATCCGGTCCTCACGATGGGGTTCGTCCCATCCGTCGAGCACGATGCCGGGCCGGAAGCGGTTCATCGGCAGCGCGGCGCCGCCCGCCTCGGCGATCCGCTGGTTCAGCCCGTCCAGGCTGGCCCGGGAGACGAGGTGCACGGCGGCGCTGTCGGCGTAGCCGCTGGTGCCGGGGATCCATCCCTCGGTCACCCGGTCGTGCTCCGGGGGCACCCGCACCAGCCTGCTCGGCGCGCCCAGCGCCCGCGATAGCCACGTGGCGGCGTCATCGCCCTGGTCGATACCGAGGAAGGGGTTGTGGAACAGCTTGACCTCGCGCCGGGCGGAGGTGGTGTCGACGTCGATGGCCACCTCGCCCTCGCCGGGTGCCGACAGGGTGAGCCGGGTGCCGTCCGGGTCGATGGCGGGGCGGATGACGGCGAGCCGGGGATCGCGCCGCTGCGTGCGGCACTCTCCGTCCTCGCCGATGACCATGAAGCTGCGGTCGTGCCGCAGACCCGCCTCCGTCAGCAGCGCCTCGGATACGGGAACGCCCGCGCAGCCCTTGACGGGATAAGAAGTCAGCTCGACAACGATCGCCACGCGGCAACCCTACCCGGGGATCGTGTCGCCGATCGTCTGGCCGGGGTGCCCCTGCGCGCCCGCCCGGTGCCCGACCGGCGTTTCATGGCACGACCCGGCTCCGCCATGCGCCCCCGGCCATGCGTCCGGCGGCAGGGCGTAGCGCGGAGTACGCCGAATGACCCACCGCGTACGGCCGGTGACCACCGGCACTTGGCGTAGGCGCGCTGCGCCTCCCGCCGACAGGAACCCAAATCCGACCGTTTCCCTGGAGCGGCGGACGAGATCGCGGGAAAAGCGCGGTCTCCGGCGTCGCCCGGGGGCCCGGACCGGCGGGGTGAAGGGTGATGATTTCGGTGCCGCCCCTGAGAGCGGCTCGAAGGGGAGAAGTCGATGTGAGGCAATGATATGCGCGGCGGCGCGGTTCCCGCTATACACGGACCGTGTGATTCTCCGCCAGTTCCCGGCCGCCATGACGACCGGCTCTTTTCGGAGAACTGCCGCGGCGCATGGGCGGTCGGCGCGGCGATGCATGACAAGAGATACGGTAAACGCCAAGTCAAGTCCGTTCGTACGAGCGCGAGTTGCTCCGGGCGCCAAGCGACTCCCGCTGTTCCGTGGGCCATACCGGATGCCGGAGAAGGGACAAGCCGGGGCCGGGGTTCCGCGCCCGGCACTCTCGGTCCCCACCATCTCCCGCGCGCCTTCGCCCGGGCCGCCCCCGCTCCCGGCCGGCCCCGCCGCTGAACGCCGCGGTCGGCGGCACGCCCCCGTAGATACGATTCAAGGTCCCGCCGCGCGCAGGGAAACGCCGCCGGGCCCGGCTGGCACGTTCGCCCAGACGTCCCCCTCTTCCCCCGCTCCCCCGTAAGGCCGTCCTATTTCCCGCCCCTCGCTCCGCCTCCCGCTCTCCTCTCTCTCCTCCACTCCCCGGCATTCTCCGGTTGCCGCAGGACAGAAACGGAACGGCCCGTTCCAGCGCGGTGCCGCGCGGTTACGGCCGCCCGCCGCGGCCCGGCCGCCAAGCGGCCGATCTTGACTGGGCCGCGACGCAATAGCGCCGAGGAAGATCCCGTGCCGCACGTCCGGCCCGCATCAGGCGCCGTATTGAGCCGCCCGCCGCTCGTCCGCGCTTCAACTGTCCATGCCCCGGGCGCAATTCGCCCGACCCGCCGTCCGGGATCGCTCACCGATCATCCGGAAACGAATCCGGCGGAATAGCGTCCGCCCCGTCCGGCGCCCCGGAGAATCATTTCCCGCCGTACGAGGGCGTCCAGCGGGGCGTGATCGTCCACATCCGCCCCGGCCCGCCGGGTCCGCCGCGCCGACGGCCGTGCGCCCCCGGCCTCCCATGCGCCTCCCGCCCCGCAGATGACGGGGCGTCAGCGGATTCCGGGGTCGCACCAGGCGGCGCGCGGCCGTCCATGAGGCCCCCTGCGCCTTGTGACCAGCGGGGCCGGGCTGCGGTACTCGTACAGCCCGCCGGGTCCTCCGGAGGGCATGTCGAGCGCCGTTGTGTCGAGAGGAACCAGCCTCATGGCCGTACGAGGAAGTCACCGACGCCCCGCATCGTCCAGCCGGATCTCCCCGCTGTGCGCGGCCCTCACCGCCGGCGGTGTCGGCATCGTCCTGCCGCTCCTCGGCGCCGGCCCCGCCCACGCGGCCTCGGCCGGCACCTGGGACCGGGTCGCCAAGTGCGAGAGCGGGGGCAACTGGCACATCAACACCGGCAACGGCTACTACGGCGGGCTTCAGTTCTCCCAGCACACCTGGGCGGCGTTCGGTGGCACCGCCTACGCCGCGCGGGCCGATCTGGCCTCCAGGGCCCAGCAGATCACCGTGGCGGAGGTGGTCCTGCGCAAACAGGGCCCCGGCGCGTGGCCGGTCTGCTCCGTCCGCGGCCGACTGTCCCGGTCCGGCCCGCCCGCCGAGGTGGCGAGCCGCAGTACCGAACCCCGCGCCCAGCACCCGGCCAAGCCTTCCAGGAAGTCGGCCAAGTCCGCCGCGAAGTCCCGGGCCCGGCAGCACACCGCCCGGCGCGCGGCGTCCGGCTCCTACGCGGTCGTCCGCGGCGACACGCTGTCCCGCATCGCCACGCGTGCGTCGGTCAGCGGTGGCTGGAAGGCGCTGTACCACTCCAACCGCGGGACCATCGGCCCCAATCCCCATCTGATCCACCCGGGGCAGCGGCTCGCCCTGCCCGCGGGCGCCCGGCACATGCGCAAGGCGGCGCCCCGCCACCGCGCCTCGGCCATCTCGAGCCACGTGGTCCGCAAGGCGGCCGCCCGCCCGCATATGGCCCCGGTCAGCGGGACGGTCAGCGCGGCGTACGGCATCCGCGGCGCGCGGTGGGCGAGCGGCCATCACACCGGCGTGGACTTCGCGGTCCCCATCGGCACCTCGGTACGCGCGGCCGCCCCGGGCACCGTGGTGGCGACGGGCTGGGGTGGCGCCTTCGGCTACCAGGTGATCATCCGCCATGCCGACGGCCTCTACACCCACTACGGGCATCTGTCGGCGCTGACGGTCCGTACGGGGCAGTCGGTCGAGGCGGGCCGCCGGATCGCCCGGTCCGGCAACACCGGGAACGCCACCGGACCGCATCTCCACTTCGAGGTCCGCACCGGCCCGCACTACGGGTCCGACATCGACCCGCTCGCCTATCTGCGCTCACGCGGCGTCAGCGTCTGACGGCTCGCACCTAAAGCACGGCGCCCCTCGAGGAAGTGTCCGGCGGACCTTGCCGCCTGCGGCAGGCCGCTCCCTCCCCGCCCCCGGCAACTGAAGGGCACGGGAAGGGGACGGGAAGGGGAAAGACCCGCCGAACACCCATAGTCCATCTCCAGGGGGTGGGGGAAGGGGAGGCCGCCCGAGGCACGGCTCGGGCGGCCTCCCGCCATCCGCACGGGGCCCGGTCAGTACCAGATCGCGACGGCCAGCCCGGTGTCCGCCTCCTGAGGCGGATCGGGAAGGCTCCGGGCGGCCCCGAGCGCGATGCGCCGCGCACTCCAGGCCGCCACCGCGGCGTCCAGGACGTCGTCCGGCGGCACCCGGCCGGCCGGTCCGAGGTCGCCGGGCAGCACGATGCCCTGGTCCCCCAGCAACCGGCGGCGCAGGGCCTGGCCGTTCCAGCTCTTCTTGCTCCAGGCCACCGGCCGCGACTCGTTGACGGCGGCGAAGGAGACCTCGGGATGGACCTCGTAGAGCCGGTGGTCGCCCCCGTCGCGGCACGCGTTGGCCTCGCGCAGCTTCGCGGCCAGCCCCCAGGTCTGACGGCTCAGCCCCTGACCGGTCAGCTCCCGGCAGCGCTGATTGGCGTCGTCATAGTCATCCGCCTCCCAGACCCCGCGCGGCGGCACGGGGAAGACCCGGGAGCGGTGCGGGGCCACCATCCCCACGGCCAGGGCCTCCGCCTCGCGCCATCCGGTCCTCAGCAGCCCCAGCGGCATATCGACCGCCACCACGGCGGCGCCCGGAAACCGGCCGAGCAGCTCACTCAGCCCGGCTGCGGTATCCGCCCCGGCGAAGCGGCCCTCCTCGCACAGCGCCACGGCCACCCAGCCGGTACGGCAGGCGTCCACCCCCACGACGGGTGATCCGGCGCATCCGGGTGCGGGCGGGGTGTGAAAAGCATCGCGACGGGAACCCATGCGCCGTATCCGACCATGCCGATGGGCCGGTACGGGTCAGAACGGCGCGAAAGGACGGGCGATGACTCCTCCGCCCTCTGAAGGGGTGGTTTCTCGCTATGCCGGTTGGGCTTCGCGACGGACCAGCCCCCTGCGCGCCCAGGGCCGTCGATGGCTATGGCTTCGCGGAACCCTTCGCCGAGGCTTTCGGTGCGGCCGACGGGGAGGAAGGGGCCGTGGGGCCGCCGGGGTTCGGGCCGTAGGCGTCCAGGAAGCGGTCGCGGAAGGAGCTCATCTTCCACACCGGGGCCTTCGCGCCCGGCATCAGGCCGTCCTCCCAGCCCCAGTGGGAGATCCGGTCGAGCACTGCCTTGTCGTGTGCGACGATCGCGACGGGTACGTCCCGGCTGGCGTTGTTGCCGCTGACCCGGGAGAGGGGCTGGTGGTCGCCGAGGAAGACGAGCACGGTGTTCTTGTTGCCGTACTTGAGCACATAGTCGATGAGGCTGTTCACCGAGTACTGGATGGACTTGCCGTACTCGGTCTTCACCTTGTGGGGGTCGGTGAACACATCCGCGGGATTCTTGCCCGCCTTCTGGATGGCCTTGTAGACCGAGCCGTCGCCGACCTGGCTCCAGGGGATCGTCTTGGGGATGGGCGCCCAGGGCTGGTGGCTGGAGGTGAGGATGATCTCCGACATCAGCGGCTTGTCGCGCTTCTTGCCGTGCTCCAGGTGCTCGAACGCCTTGAGGGTGTACTGGTCGGGCATCGTCGACCAACTGAACTTCGGGCCCTTGTAGCCGAGGTCGCGGGAGTCGTAGACGTGGTCGAGGCCGTAGAACTTGCCCTCCGGCCAGCCCTTGGTGACTCCCGGCATGATGCCGACCGTCCGCCAGGCGCCGGTGCGCTGGAAGGCGCGGGTGATGGACATGTGGTCGCCCGCGGTGACGGTGCGGTAGCGGTTCTGGTTGTCGATCCACAGGCCGGTGAGGAAGGTCGAGTGTCCCAGCCAACTGCTGCCGCCGTAGGTGGCCGAGGTGAGCCAGCCGCTCTTGGCGGCGAACCCGGCCTTGTTCAGCCGCTTGGTGGCGTTCTTGAGGGTCTTGTCGACACCGGGCGCGATGGCCGGGTCCTCGATGGCCGAGCGGCCGTAGCTCTCGATGAAGGTGAACATCATGTCCTTGCCGCGCAGCCCGGTCAGCAGTTGGTCGCCGGGGGTGTCGCCGTAGGTGTCGACGGCGGCCACCTTGGCGAACTCCCGCTCGTCCTTGAGGGTCTTGCGCACCCGCTCCGCCCGGTCCTGGACGAGCGCGGTGGTGCTCCGGGACGCGAACGGCGCCCCGGCCACCTGTACGCCGAGCGCCGCGCACATGACCCAGACGGTGCCGAGCACCAGGGTGGTACGGGTCGCCACGGCGGTGTTCCTCGCCATGACGTTGCTGATCCGCAGGACGGCGAGCCCCATCAGGACGAGCAACGCGACGGCGAGGACCACGACACCGATCACGGCGGCGGTGGCGGCCGTCCCGCCGAGCGCGTCCTTGACGTAGGACTGGGCGTCGTCCAGCAGTATCCAGTCGAGCACCACGTTGAACCCACGGCCGAGGAACTCGTTGAAGCCGATGTCGAGCAGGTTCAATATGGTCAGCGCGCCGAGGACCACCCCGGCGAGCACCGCCACCACCCGCCGCGCCAGTGACGGCAGCATCAGCAGCAGCGTGGCGCCGAACACCCCCTCCACCGGGATGCGCATGAAGGCGCTGGGGTGGATGAGGCTGAGCTGGGTCGGCAGGAGGAGGGCGAGGAACACAAGGGCGAGGGAGAGTCCCGTGGCCGTCCATGCCACCGTCCGCGCCACGGCGGGGTACTTGGCCCGCCAGCCCTTGGGGGCGGCGGCCGTGTCGTGGACGGTGCTCACCTCCTGGTCGGGGGCCTCGTCCCGCTCCCCGGTGTCATCCTGCCGCTGGGCAGGGAGATCCAGCGTGGCCTCAGGTTCGGCCTCAGCCTGAGGTGGGCCCTCCGGAGTCGGGCCCTCCGTCGGGTCCTGCTCCGTGGTGCCCTTGTCCGTTTCCGACCGCTGATGAGAGCTCGATTGGCGCGACAACCCGAAGGTCCTTCCCTGCGAAGCCCGGTGGTGACACGGCGGACCCGGCTCGGGTAGTCGGGCCCGTCGTCATCCGTACGGCGCGCCGGGGGCCTGCGTTCAATCACCTGGCACTTTTCCCGGCGTCTCCCACCCGCTCGCGAACGCACCCGCCCACGATACGCTGCAACCCTCACATGGATGTGAAAGTCAGCCGTTCGGCGGCACACCGGCGGAGAGACAAGGACGGACACATGCGCATCGGAGAGCTCTCGGAGCGCACCGGCACACCGCGCCGGCTGCTGCGCTACTACGAGGAGCAGAAGCTGATCCTGCCCGACCGCTGTGCGAACGGCTACCGCTCCTACGACGAGCGTCTCGTCGACCGGGTGCTCCAGATCAGGGGGCTGCTCGACGCGGGGCTTCCGACCCGGATCATCAAGCAGATCCTGCCGTGCCTCGACAAGCCGCGGCACATTCACTTCTCCGACGCCACCCCGGAGATGATCGCCACGCTGGAGAACGAGCGGGACCGCATGAGCCAACGCATCGAGTGCCTGACCCGCAACCGGGACGCGATCTCCGACTACCTTGACGCCGTGCTCGGAAACAAGACCGCCGGCTGACCCACCCGGGGAGCCCGGCCCGGATCCGTGGCGCATGCGTCCCGGCCCGGCCCGGGGTCACCGGCAGGGACTTGCCACACAGCGACGTAACATTTACTGTTACGACAAGGGTCGAGGGAGGTGAGGTCCGACGTGAGCGCCAACAGCAGGCTGACCATCGCGGCGCATGCCCTGACATGGATAGGGCTGTACCAGCGCCGCGGCCACGACGTCGCCACCTCCGAGCAGATCGCGACGAGCGTCAACACCAATCCGGTGGTGATCCGCCGCCTGCTGTCCGAGCTGCGCCGGGCGGGCCTTGTCGACTCACGGCGAGGCGCCGGCGCCGGCTGGACGCTTTCACGGGACCTGGCGGCGATCACCCTGCTCGATGTCTACGAGGCGATCGAGCCGGGGCCGGTCTTCGCCCTGCACCGCTCGACACCCGACCCCGAATGCGTGGTGGGCCACGGCATCGGACCGGCGCTGACCGCCGTCTACGGCGAGATCGAGGCCACCCTTCGCGGGGAGTTGACGAAAACCACACTGGAGGACGTCCTGCGGGACGTACTCAAGGCCGCCTAGCCCGTCTCCCGGCGGCGGGAGGTGGCGCTCTTCCGCACCCCGTCAATGTAACAAAAATTGTTACCTCAAGATTCGGAGAACCCCATGGGACAGCTCGACAACAAGACCACCCTGGTGACCGGCGCCTCCACCGGCATCGGTCTGGCCATCGCCCGCCGGTTCGCCGCCGAGGGAGCGACGGTCTATCTGACCGGCCGCCGCGAGGCGGAACTGGACGCCGCCGTCGCCCAGGTCGGCAGCCGCGGGATCGGCGTCCAGGGCGATGTGTCGCGGCTCGGCGACCTCGACCGGCTCTTCGCCGAGATCAAGGAGCGCAGCGGCCGCCTCGACATCGTCGTCGCCAATGCCGGCCTCGGAGACTACGGCCCTCTCGGCGAGATCACCGAGGAGGAGTACGAACGCACCACTTCCGTCAACCTCAAGGGCACGATCTTCACCGTCCAAAAGGCCCTGCCCCTGCTGTCGGCCGGCGCCTCGGTGACGCTGCTCTCCTCCAGCGCGGCCCTTCGCGCCGCCCCGGGCCTTGGCGTGTACGCCGCCACCAAGGCCGCGATCCGCAGCCTCGCCCGCACATGGGCCGCCGAGCTGGCCGACCGCCGGATCCGGGTCAACGCCCTGACTCCCGGCCCTGTCGAGACCCCTGGCGGTGACGAGCTGCGGGCCGCGTTCCCGCAGGACGATCAGTCCAAGGCGGCCGAGTCCGCCGCACCGACCCCGCTCGGTCGCGCCGGTCGTCCCGACGAGGTCGCCGCCACCGCCCTCTATCTGGCCGGCGACCAGAGTTCCTTCACCACCGGTGCGGAGCTGTTCGTCGACGGCGGCGTCACCCAGCTCTAGGGACTGCTGACGCCCCGCTCCGCTATCCGTCGACGGTGCCGGACAGCCGGGCCGGGTCGGCGGCGGTCACGGCCGCCTTCCCGTCCAGCTCCCAGCCCTTCGCGTACGCCGCGGCGAACTCCTCGCCGCCCAGCGCGGCCTCACCCCGGCGGGTGAGCTCACGGACCCGCGGATCGGTGTGGTCATGGGTGCCTCGGAGCCGGGCGGCGGCCCCGAGCAGCACGGCCGACTCGTGCGGCCGCCCGCGCGTCTCGGCGAGCGCGGCCGCGTTCACCGCCACCAGTGACAGGATCGGCAGATCCCGGGTCGCCAGCGCGGCCGCGTACGCCTCGCGCAGCGCCTTGTCCACACCGGGCAGGTCGCCCAGCGCCAGGCAGAGCGCGGCCCGTGCGTTGCCGACCAGCGTCCGGATGTGGTCCGTGGGGAACGCGGTTTCGTCGAGCAGACGGCGTTCGGCGGCGTCGATCAGGTCGCCCGCTCTGTCCAGGTCGCCGAGCCGCACCCGGAAGTCGGCCTCGCACACGTCGACCAGGACGAGCATGTCCGCCGAGGACGCGTGCAGCGCCCGCTCCCGGGCGGAGTCGATCACCGCCATCGCCCGGTCGGTGTCGTCGCTCCGCAGGTGCACATCGATCCAGCGCAGGTCGCTGTAGAGCTGGTCGCCGAGGCTGAGCGAGCCGAATTCGCCCGCCAGCGTCCGGGCCTCGCGCAGGTCGGCCAGCGCGCCGTCGAGGTCGTCGTATCGCCGCAGGTGGGCGCTCATCGGCAGGGTGGCGGCCTGGCCCCAACGGTCGCCCGCCCGCCGGAAGCGGGCCAGGGCCGCCTTCACATGGACCCGCATCCGCGTCAGGGCGCCCGCGTTCTCGGCGATCTCGGCCTGGAACATATGGGCCAGCCCGGACAGCCACACGTCGTCGCCGTCGGCCAGGCGCTGGAAGATCTCGAGCGCGGCCTCCTCTTTCTGGAGGAAGAGCAGGACCGGGCCGAACACCCGGTAGTGGCTCGGCAGCTCCGGATGCGCGAGCAGCCGGTCGGCCAGCTCGCGCGTCTCCGCCTGGTCGTCCGCCGCTTCCCCGGCGGTGACCCCCGACAGGATGTCCGCCCGGTTGAGCAGGTAGGCGGCTAGGACGCAGTCGCGCTCGGGCGTCGGCCCGCCGCTGGTCACCGCCAGCACCTCGCCCAGCCAGTAGGCGGCGTCGGAGTGGCGGGCGAACATCTGCCAGTACCAGATCAGGGTCAGGGCGAGGGCGGTCGCCCCGTTGGAGTCGCGGGTGGCGCACAGGTGGCGCAGGGCGGCGAGGGTGTTGTCGTACTCGGCGCCGACGACCTTCATGGCGGTGAGCTGGCCGGGCCCGCGCAGCAGCGGGTCATGACGGGTCATCAGCTCCGTGAAGTGGGCGGCGGCCAGATCGCGGGCCGTGCCGATCTCGCCGGTGTCGGTCAGGCGGTCGGCGCCGTACTCGCGGATGGTTTCGAGCATGCGGTAGCGGCCGGTGCCGGGCTCGAGCTTCAGCAGTGACCGGTCGACGAGGGTGGCGAGCAGTTCGGGGATGTCGGCCACGGGCACGGCGGTGCCGGCGCAGACGGCGGTGGCCGAGGCGGGAGTGACGCCGCCGGGCAGGATGGAGACGCGTTCCGCGACGGTGCGTTCGTGCTCGCCCAGCAGCTCCCAGCTCCAGGCGATGACCGCGCGCAGGGTGCGATGCCGGGGTGGTGCGGTGCGGCTGCCGGTGGTGAGCAGCCGGAACCGGTCGGAGAGTCCGTCGGCCAGGTCGGGCAGTGACAGCGTCCGCAACCGGGCGGCGGCCAGCTCGAGGGCCAGCGGCAGGCCGTCCAGCCCGTGCACCACGCGCACGATGTCGGGCAGCGAGGTCTCGTCGACGTCGAAGCCGGGTCGTACGGCGGCGGCCCGCTCGGTGAACAGGCGCACCGAGGCCGCCCTTCGGGCCTGTTCGACGCCGTCGTCCGGGTCGGGCAGCGCGAGCGGGGCCAGCGGCACGAGCGCCTCGCCGTCGACCGCGAGGGGTTCGCGGCTGGTGGCGAGCACGCGCAGCCCGGGGCAGCGGGGCAGCAGCGCCGAGACGAGGTGGGCCACGGCGTCGATCAGGTGCTCGCAGTTGTCGACCAGCAGCAGGGTCTCCCGGCCGCCGAGCTCGCCGACGAGGACGTCCAGCTCGTCACCCTCGATCCGCTTGCGGGCGTCGAGCATCGCGCCGCCCCGCAGCCCGGTCCCGGTGAGCACCGCCGTGGCGATCTTCGCCGGTTCGGTGACGGACACGAGGTCGATGAGCCAGGCCCCGTCGCGCCATGCGTGGTGGTGCCGACGGGCGGCCTCCAGCGCGAGCCGGGTCTTCCCGGCGCCGCCGGGGCCGAGGACGGTGACCAGGCGTCCGGTGGTGAGCAGGGTGTCGATGCGGGCGAGGTCGTCGTCGCGGCCGATGAAGCTGGTCAGCGGCGCGGGCAGGTTGGTCGGCCGGATCCGGTCGGGTTCGGCGGCCGCCTGTCCCCCCGCCTGGCCCCCGTTGTTCCGTACGGTTGCGGCCGCGTCGGCCGGGGCACTGGAAGCCGCCGGGCTCCCGGCCGGAGCGCCCCCGGCCGAGGTGTCCGGCACGGGCAGGGACCGGGCGGGGCGCAGCAGGCGCAGATGGCGTTCCCGCAGGGCGGTGCCCGGGTCCGCGCCGAGGACGTCGGCCAGCGTCTCGCGGACCCGCTCGTAGACCGCGAGCGCCTCGGCCTGACGGCCCTGAGCGGCGAGCGCGTCCATCAGCAATGCGGCCGCCCGCTCGTTGACCGTCTGCTCGGCCAGCAGCCCGGTCAGCCGGGCGGCGGCCAACTCGGCCCGCCCCAGCGACAATTCGGCGTCGGCGAGATCGGCGACCGCCTCGATCGACATCCGCGCCAGCCGTGTGGCGACCGTGGGCGCGACCGCGGCGATGGCCGGGGGTTCGGCACCCGGATGGCCGTCCCACAACGCCACGGCCTCGGACAGCGCGGCGACCGCGGCCTCCGGGGCACCCGCCCGCAGCCCCTCCCGACCGGCCGCGGTGAGCCGCTCGAAGCGCAGCGCGTCCACGTCGGCCGCGTCCACGGCCAGCCGGTAGCCGCCCGCGACCTGCACGACCACGCCACTGGCCGGGTCGGTCGGGGTGAGGGCGCGGCGCAGCCGGGAGACGAGGGTCTGGAGGGCGTGGGCGGGGCCGGACGGCGGCTCCTCGGCCCAGATCGCGTCGACCAGCACACCGGGCTCGACCGCGTGGCCACCGGCGAGCGCCAGCCGGACGAGCAGCCCCCGCAACCGCGCGCCCGAAAGGGTCAGAACGGTGTCTTCGCGAGACACCTGAAACCGGCCGAGCAGCGTGATGCGAAGCCGTGCGCCCCTGTCCATTCCCCGATCTTCGCGCGCCCACCCACAAGGCCCCAAATCACGGCCGCGCATCACGGCCCCGCATCACGGCCCCGCATCAGGGCGCCCGTGCCAGCAGCGTGTCAGCGCCGTGTGAGCCCCCTGTGAGCGACCCGCCTCAGTCTTCTCATGCCGCACCACGTTCACGAGCAATGGAGGCAACAGATGACAGGGACGGACAACGCCGGCAACTGGGTCCGGAGCTGGGGCGCCTCGCCCCAGGCGGCCCACGACGGGCTCGGCTCGCTCAACGACCACCCGCCCCTCGCCGATGTGACCCTGCGCCAGGTGGTGCGCGTCAGCGGTGGCGGCCGCCGGGTGCGCATCCGTTTCACCAATGAGTTCGGGACCGCGCCGTTCACCATCGGCGCGGCGCGGGTGGGCCTCGCGGCGCCCGATGGCGGGGTGCGACCGGGCAGCGAGCGCGTGCTGACCTTCTCCGGCGCGTCGGCCGCCACCGTCCCGGCGGGCGCGCCGCTCCTCGGCGACCCGGTCGACCTGCCCCTGCCCGCCCTCGCCAAGCTGTCCATCAGCCTCTACCTGCCAGGGCGCGTGGAGACCTGCACCTGCCACGACCCCGTCCTGGACACCGGCTGGACGATTCCGGGCGACGCGGTCGCCTCCCCCACCCTGCCGGAGAACGCCGAGGTGCTGCCGGTACGGGCCCTGATCTCCGCCGTCGAGCTGCTTCCCGACGCCCCCGCCAAGGCCATCGTCGTGCTGGGCGACTCCCGCACCGACGGCGCCGGCTCGACCCCGGACACCAACCGGAGCTGGCCGGAGCTGCTGGCCGAGCGTCTCGCCGAGCGTGGCGAGGGCACCGGCTACGTTTCCAATCAGGGCATCAGCGGCAACCGGATGCTCAACAACGGCATCGGGGTCGCCGCCGCGGCCCGCTTCGACCGCGATGTGCTGGCGACGCCCGGCCTCGGTTATGTGGTGCTCTCCGTGGGCGGCAACGACCTCGCCATCTCCTTCGCCCCGCGGGACGGCGACGGCCCCCTGGCCGATTTCCTGAAGGTGTTCCCCGGCGCGCCGGTGACGACGGACGACGTCATCGCGGGCTACCGCCAACTGATCGCCCGGGCGCATGACCACGGCGTTAGGGTCTACGCCACGACGATCCCGCCGTATGAGGGCGCGGAGGTCTGCACACCGGAGGGCGAGAGCGCACGCCAGGCGGTCAACGAATGGATCCGCACCAGTGGCGCCTTCGACGCCGTGCTGGACTTCGACGCCGTCTGGCGCGACCCGGGCCGCCCCAGCCGGATCCGGGAGGACTTCCACGCCGGCGACCATCTGCACGGCAACGACGCGGGCTACCGGGCGCTGGCCGACTCCATAGACCTGTCGCTGTCGGCTGAGTCGGCCGGTCTGTGAGCCGGCCGGTCCGGGAGTCGGCCGGTCCGGGAGTCGGCCGGTCCGGGAGTCGGCCGGTCCGCCGCCGGAACGCTTCGGTGTTCCGGCGGTTCCGGACAGGGGGACGAACGGGTCACCCTCGGCCGGGTCAGCCGTCTCCCTGGGAGGCGGTGCGCCGGGCGCTGTCGCGGCGCGGCCTGAGGGGGGCGTCCTCGTCACTGAAGAGCTCCGGGTGCTTGGCGCGGATCTTCTCCACATCGCTGAAGACCAGCCGCAGATGGGAGCGCAGCGCCCCGTCGGCCCGGTCCAGATCGCCCGCCTCCAGCAAGTCGACCACCTCCCGGTGCTGGCCGATGAGCAGGGACATCTGCTGGGTCATGGGCAGTGACAGCCTGCGGGCGCGGTCCAGTTGGGCCTTGGCCTGGCTGACGACCGGCCAGGCCGAGGCGTGTCCGCTGACGGCCATCAGCCGGGCGTGGAAGTCCTCGTCGAGCTGGAAGAAGCCCTGCATATCGGAGTGCCGGTCGGCCTCCTCCTGCGCGGTGAGCAGCGCCCGCAGCTCCGCCACATCCCGTGCGGTGGCCTTCTCCACGGCCTCCCGCAGCGCGGCGCACTCCAGCGCCTCCCGGATGAACTGGGCGGAGGCGACATCCCGCTCCCGGATGCGCGAGATGAACGTCCCCATCTGGGGATAGATGTCGACCAGTCCCTCGTCGGCGAGCAGGATCAGGGACTCGCGGACGGGGGTGCGGCTGACCCCGAGCTCGGCCGCCAGATCGTTCTCCGAGACGGCGGAGCCGGGCGCCAGCTCCAGGCCGACGATGCGCGAACGCAGCACCTCATGGACCAGTTGCCGGGTGTTGCGCCCCCGGGAGCGTGCCGCGTGCAGTCCTTCCGCCGGTGCCATCCGACCCCTTCCGAACCCTTGACTCGCCTCACTGACGTACTTGTATGGTAGCCGACCGACAGCCCGGACTCCACCCCCGGGAACCCCCGGAGCCCCCGGGAGCCCGCTCAGTGAGGAGCACATACGCATGGCCACGATCACGGAGGCCAAGGTCATCGTCACCTCGCCGGGTCGCAATTTCGTGACCCTGAAGGTGACCACCTCCGACGGCGTGACCGGTCTCGGTGACGCGACCCTCAACGGCCGCGAACTCGCGGTCGCCTCCTATCTGGAGGACCACCTCGTACCGCTGCTGATCGGCCGCGACCCCGCCCGTATCGAGGACACCTGGCACTACCTCTACAAGGGGGCCTACTGGCGCCGCGGCCCGGTGACCATGACCGCCATCTCCGCCGTGGACACCGCGCTGTGGGACATCAAGGGCAAGGTCGCGGGCCTTCCGGTGTACGACCTGCTGGGCGGCAAGGCCCGCGAGGGCGCCATGGTCTACGGCCACGCCAGCGGCGGCGACATCCCCGAGCTGCTGGAGGACGTCGCCCGCTTCCAGGAGATGGGCTACCGCGCGATCCGCGCCCAGGCCGCCGTCCCCGGCTCACCGGGGACCTACGGCATCCGCCACGGCACGGTCGCCACCGTCTACGAGCCCGCCACCGGCGCGCTGCCCGAGGAACAGCCCTGGTCGACCGAGGCGTATCTGGACTTCGCACCGCGCTATCTGGAGGCGGTCCGCGAGCGGTTCGGCTTCGGCTTCCATCTGCTGCACGACGTCCACCACCGGCTCTCCCCCACCGAGGCGGGGCGGCTGGGCCGCAGCCTGGAGGAGGTGCGGCTGTTCTGGATGGAGGACCCCACCCCCGCCGAGCTCCAGGAGTCCTTCCGCCAGATCCGCCGGTCCACCACCACCCCGATAGCGGTCGGCGAGGTCTTCAACTCCATCTGGGACTGCCAGCAGCTCATCACCGAGCGGCTCATCGACTACATCCGCGCCTCGGTCGTGCACGCCGGCGGAATCACCCATCTGCGGCGGATCTTCCACCTCGCCGAGCTGTACCAGGTGCGCACCGGCTCGCACGGTGCCACCGACCTGTCGCCGGTGAGCATGTCCGCCGCCGTCCACCTCGATGTCACCGTACCCAACTTCGGCATCCAGGAGTACATGGCGCACGACCCGCTCACCCATGAGGTGTTCCGGCCGTCCTACGAGCTGCGCGACGGCGCGCTGCACCCCTCGGCCGCGCCCGGCCTCGGCATCGAGCTCGACGAGGAGGCGGCCGCCCGCTTCCCGTACGACCCGAAGTACCTTCCGGTGAGCCGCCGTACCGACGGGTCGGTGCACGACTGGTGAGCACCGACCCGACGCGGCGCCTGTCCCTGGCCACGCTGCCCGACGTCCCCGCGGGCAGCCGCCCGCCGATCGATCCGCGGGCGCTGCGCCCCCGGATCGTGCATCTGGGCATCGGCGCCTTCCACCGCGCCCACCAGGCCCTCGCCACACAAGCCGCCGAGGCGGCGCACGGCGGCGGCTGGGGCATCGCCGGTGTCACCCAGCGCAGCCGGGCCGTCGTGGACGCGCTGCGCCCGCAGGACGGGCTGTACTCGTTCACCGAGCGGCGCCCCGACGGCCCGGCCACCCGCGTGGTCGGCACCGTGACCGAGGTGCTGCACGCCGCCGACGACGGCCCCCGGCTCGGCACGCTCCTCGCCTCCACCGAGGTCACCGTCGTCACCCTCACCGTCACCGAGAAGGGCTACCGGCGGGACGCCGCCACCGGCGGACTCGCCCTGGACGACCCGCTCGTCCGGGGCGATCTGGCGGGACGGCCCGCCCCCGCGAGCGTGGCCGGGCAACTCGCGGCGGGGCTCCGTGCCCGGCTGCGGGAAGGCGGCGCCCCGGTGTCGCTGGTGTCCTGCGACAACATGGCCGACAACGGCGCCGTACTGCGCCGCCTGGTGCGGGAGTTCATCGCCGCGACCGCGTGGCAGGACCGTGACCGCCTGCTGGACTGGATCACCGGCTCGGTCGCCTTCCCCGCCACCGTCGTCGACCGCATCGTCCCCGCCACCACCGACGCCGACCGGCTGACCGCCGCCCGCGCGCTGACCGTGGCCGACGAAGGCGCGGTGACCGGCGAACCGTTCACCCAGTGGGTCCTCCAGGACATCTTCGCCGCCGACCGCCCGCGCTGGGAGGCGGCGGGGGTGCGCTTCGTCGCGGACGTCGCCCCCTACCAGCTCGCCAAGCTCCGGCTGCTCAACGGCGCCCACTCGCTCATCGCCTATCTCGGCCTGGCCGCCGGATGCGAGACCGTCGCCGATGTCCTGGCCACCGGCTGGGGCGAGGAGACCGTACGCGCCTTCTGCGCCGAGGCCGCCCAGAGCCTGCCGCCCACCGAGGGTCTTGACCTCCCCGCCTACATCGACAGCATGGTGGACCGCTTCGCCAACCCCGCGATGCACCATCGCATCCAGCAGATCGCCATGGACGGCTCCCAGAAGATCCCCGAACGGTGGCTCGCCCCGCTGCGCGAGCTGCGCGCCGCCGGACGGGACACCCCCCTCCTGGCCACGGCGCTCGCCGCCTGGGCCCGCCGCACCCGGGACCACGCCCTGGACGATCCGCGCGCCGAGGAGCTGCGCCGGGCCTGGGACGGCCCGCACTCCGAGGCCCCGCGCCGGCTGCTGCGGCTGCTGGGCGCCGAGGACCTCGCGGACGACGCCGCCCTCGTCGCGTCCGTACGGGCGGAGCTGGACTCCGGCGCCCGGCCGCCGCGCTGACCGCACGCACCGCCCCTGCAAAGGAGAGCCGCCTTGAAGACGCCCAGAATCGCCCCCGCCACCGACACACCGCCCCAGGACGAGGCCAGCCCCGCGCCACCGCGCCCACGCGGACTGCGGCACAACACCCGCTGGCTGATGGTCTTCCTCTGTTTCCTGGGCATGACCGTCAACTACGTCGACCGCGCCACCATCTCCATCTCCCTGCCCTATATGACCGATGACCTGCACATCGGCCCCGAGTGGCAGGGCGTCATCCTCAGTATGTTCTTCGTGACCTACGCGCTGGGCCAACTGCCCGCCGGGGCGCTGATCGACCGCTACGGCGAGAAGCGCATGTTCGCCATCGGCGGGCTCCTCTGGTCGCTGGTCACCGTGGGCACCGGTTTCGTCCGTGGCATCGGCAGCCTGCTCTTCGCCCGCCTCGCCCTCGGCGCGGGCGAGGCCCCGGCCTACCCCTCGTGCGCCAAGTCCGTCTCCCGCTGGTTCCCGGTCCGCGAACGGGCGCTGGCCAACAGCGTCTGGGACAACGGCGCCCGGGCCGGCACCGCCGTCGCCGCCCCGGTGGTGACCGCGCTGATCGCCTGGCAGGGCTGGCGGATGGCGTTCTGGGTCACCGGCGCCGTGGCCCTGCTGTGGGTGGCGCTGTGGCTGAAGGCGTACCGCGAGCCCACGGCGCGCGGCGGGCTCAGCGCCGAGGAGCGCGCGTACGTCACGGCGGGCGGCGCCCGGCTCGAGGAGAGCCCCGCCGAGGAGACGGCGCCGCAGGAGCCCGCCGTGCGCTGGCGCGACCTGTTCCGGCACCGCACGGTCTGGGGCATGATGATCGGCTTCTTCTGCCTCAACTACGTCATCTACTTCTTCATCACCTGGTTCCCCAGCTACCTCGTCGACGCCCGCGGCTTCGACCTGCTCAAGCTGGGCTTCTACGGGGCCCTGCCCGGCGTCGTCGCCATCGCCGGCAGTCTGCTCGGCGGCTGGACCAGCGACACGCTGCTGCGCCGCGGCTGGTCGGTGACCCGGGCCCGCAAGACCTGTCTGGTGTGCGGCATGCTCTTCTCCTCGGTCATCGCCTTCGCCGTGCTCGTCCCCAGCGCCATGTGGGCCCTGGTCCTGCTGTCCGTCAGCTACGCGAGCCTGGCCTTCTCCGCCGCCTCGGTGGCCAGCCTGCCCGCCGACGTCGCGCCCACCCCGCGCCATGTCGCCTCGCTCGGCGGCATCCAGAACTTCGCCTCCAACCTGGCCGGGGTCCTCGGCTCCACCACCACCGGGCTGCTGCTGGGCGCTTTCCACCACTCCTTCGTCGCACCGCTGATGCTCTCCGGCGCGCTGTGCGTGGTCGGCGCCCTCACCTACGGCCTGGTCGTCCAGCGGGTCGAACCGCTGCGGCTGTCCGCCGCCTGAGCCCCACTCATGCACGAGGAGAACCACCCCGATATGAACGACGCCACCGCCGCGATCCTGCACGGCCCCAAGGACGTGCGCATCGAGCGGCGCCCGATTCCGCGACCCGCCGCCGGCGAGGTTCTCGTGGAGATCGGCGCGGTGGGGCTGTGCGGCTCCGATCTGCACTACTACGCCCACGGCGAGAACGGCCCCAATGTGCTCCGCTCTCCCACCGCGCTCGGCCACGAGGCGGCCGGAACGGTCGTGGCGGGCGACGGCCCCCTGCCCACGGGCACCCGGGTCGCGATCGAGCCCGCCATCCCGTGCGGGCGCTGCCGCGCCTGCCGCGCGGGCCGCTACAACCAGTGCCCCCACGGCCGCTGCTTCGGCTCCCCGCCCACCGACGGCGCCCTGACCGGACATCTGGCCGTGCCCGTCGAGTTCGCCCATCCGCTGCCCGGCGATTTCCCCCTCACCTCCGGGGCGCTCATCGAGCCCCTCGCGGTCGCCCTGCACGCGGTGCGCCGCGGCAATGTCACGGCCGGGGACCGGGTGCTGATCACCGGTGCCGGGCCGATCGGCCTGCTGGTCCTCCAGGCCGCCCGCGCCGTGGGGGCGGGCGAGACCGTGGTGACCGACGTCAACCCCGGCCGGCTGGCCCACGCCCGCCGCCTGGGCGCCGACCGCGCCCTGGACACCTCCCGTGAACCCCTCCCCAAGGATCCGGTGTTCGACATCGCGCTCGACTGCTCCGGTATCGAATCCGCCCTGGCCGCCGCCGCGCACGCGGTACGCCCCGGCGGCACCGTGGTCGCCGTCGGCAACCCGCCCCGGCCCCGCACCACGCTGCCGCTGGCCTGGATGCAGCGCCAGGAGCTGACCCTGGTCACCGCCTTCCGCTACGCCGGGGAATTCCCCGCGGCGGTGTCCCTGGCCGCCACCGGACGGATCGACCTGGAGTCGCTGGTCACCGCCCGCTTCCCCCTCGAACGCACGGCGGACGCGCTCCAGACGGCGCTCTCCGACCCCGTACAACTGAAGGTCGTCATCGAGCCCTGAGCCATGACGGTCCGGGCGGTCGGCCCTGAGCCATGGCCACCCGAACAGTCGAGCCCTGAGCCGCCGTCCGGGCCGGGGCGGCACCCCGTCCGTCCCACCCGTCAAAATGGGGATCATGTCCCGACGTACCCGACGCCCGCGGCCGGCCCGCCCCACCCCGGCCTCCTGCCCCTGCGGGCTGCCCGCGGCCTACGACGACTGCTGCGGCCGGCTGCACCGCGGCCAGGCCCGCGCGACCACCGCCGAGCAACTGATGCGCTCGCGCTACAGCGCCTTCGCCGTCGGGGACGAGGCGTATCTGCTGCGCAGTTGGCACCCCACCACCCGGCCGCCCGGCGCAGGGCTCGACGCGGGGGTGCGCTGGGTGCGCCTGGAGATCCTGGGCACCACCGAGGGCAGCGCGTTCCACACCACGGGCACCGTCGAGTTCCGCGCCCACTACACCGAGGGCGGCCGGGCGGGCTCGCTCCACGAGAACAGCCGCTTCGTACGCCACGAGGGCGACTGGGTCTACCTCGACGGGGTGACCGGCGACTGACCCCCTCCACAGGGGCAGGCGCGGTCACGATCCGCGCCGACACTTGGTCATTTGTTTCCCGTGTCGTCGCCGACGCCTTCTGGTGCCCGGTCAACTCCGGGGCGATGCTGGGGCGCTGTGCGTGTGAACCACGCGAGTCCCCTGGCCCCATGGAGTTGCCGTGCCTCCTGTCGCGTTCGCCAGACCTCTGGCGGCCCTGGCCGCGGTGTCCGCCCTTGTGCTGGGCGCCGCCGGCCAGGCCACCGCCGGCACCACCCCCGCCCCGGCACCCGAACCCCTGCCGCGGGTCTCCACGGAGATGCTGCGGCCGGTCGCGCCACCCGCCGCCAGCGGTGCGCCGGGTACCCGGTCCGTGGCCGACGGCGACGGGCTCCAGACCGCCCGCTCCTCGCGGCCGGTCGCCCCGGGCGTGAAGCTGACCTCGTACGACCGGCTGGAGTCGGACAAATGGCTGCGGGTCGACGCGCTGTCGGTGGACCTGGCCGGCGGCACCAAGGTCGACTATCTCCACCCCGACCAGGTCGCCAAGCGGCGGACGGTGTCCCAACTGGCCGCCGAGCACGACGCCGGGCCGGGGCGCCGCACGGTCGCGGCGATCAACGGTGACTTCTTCGACATCAACCAGACCGGCGCCCCCGAGGGCAACGGGATCGGCGACGGCCGCCTCGTCAACTCCGCCTCCGCGGCCGGGCCCGCCCAGTCCGTCGGCATCGGCCCGGCCGACGCGGGCCGCGTCCTCCAGCTCTACTTCGACGGCACCCTGACCCTCCCCGACGGCCCCCATCCGCTCGCCGCCCTCAACGCCGCCAACGTCCCGGCCGCCGGGATCGGGGCGTACACCGCCCAGTGGGGCGAGGCGGACCGCGCCCAGACCGTGGACGGCGCACGGCGCACCGCCGAGGTCACGGTCGTGGACGGCAAGGTCACCAAGGCGGCCGGCGCGCCCGGCAAGGGCCCGATCCCGGCCGGTGCGACCGTGCTGCTCGGCCGGGACGCCGGGGCCGACACGCTGTCCGCACTGGCCGTCGGCGACGCGGTGTCGATGGAGTACCGGCCGCGCACCGACGACGGCGATCTGCCGCGCACGGCCGTCGGCGGCCGGGAACCGCTGGTCGTGGACGGCAAGCCGGTCGGCCACGACGGCGAGGGCAACAACACCACGGCGCCGCGCACCGCGGTCGGCTTCTCCCGCGACGGCCGCACCATGCAGATCCTCACCGTGGACGGGCGGCAGGCCGACAGCGGCGGGGTCACCCTGACCGAGCTGGGCCTGATGATGAGGGACGCGGGCGCCTACAGCGCGCTCAACCTGGACGGCGGCGGCTCCTCCACGCTCGTCGCCCGCGAGCCCGGCAGCGACACCGCCCGGGTGGAGAACAGCCCGTCCGACGGCGCCGAGCGCACCGTCCCCAACGGCCTGGCCCTCACCGCGCCCGACGGCAGCGGCCGGCTCAAGGGCTTCTGGGTGGACACCGCGATGGACCGCGCGGCCGCGCCCACCGCGGACCCGGTCCGGGGCGGCCACCCCGAGCGGGTCTTCCCCGGGCTCACCCGCCGCCTCACCGCCGCCGGTTACGACGAGACATACGGCCCGGCGGACGGCGCGGCTCAGTGGCGGACGGCCGATTCCCACATCGGCCGGGTCGGCGCCGACGGCACCTTCACCGCCCGCCACGGCGGTGACACCACCGTCACCGCCCGACGCGGCGCCGCCCACGGCGACATCGGCCTCACCGTCCTGGACCGGCTGGACCGGATCCAGCCCACGGGCCGGCTGGTCGGCCTGGCCGATGCCGAGGCCACGGGCCGGTTCGGCATCGTCGGCCTGGACGCGCACGGCACCAGCGCCCCCGTCGAACCCTCCGATGTGCGGCTCTCGTACGACCACGGGCTGTTCGACATCGCCCCGGACCCCCGGACGGGCACCTTCACCGTCAAGGCGCGCCACGACCAGGCCGCGGGGCAGGTCAAGGTCGGCGTCGGCGGCGCCACCACGGTGCTCGCCGTCACCGTCGGCCTGACCGAGCGGCAGGAGGCGTCCTTCGACGACGCCGACCGCTGGGCCTTCAGCCAGGCCCGCGCCTCCGGTTCGGCGGAGGCCACGCCCGACGGCCACACCGGCACCGGGCTGAAGCTGGACTACGACTTCACCCAGTCCACGGCCACCCGCGCGGCCTATGTCACCCCGCCCCAGCAGATCGAGGTGGACGGGCAGCCGCAGTCCTTCGGCCTGTGGATCAAGGGCGACGGCAAGGGGGCGTGGCCCACTCTGCACCTCAAGGACGCGGCGGGCTCCGACCAGTTGCTCCGCGGACCGTATGTGACCTGGACGGGCTGGCGGCATGTCGACTTCGACGTCCCGGCCGGGGTCGCCTATCCGCTGAAGGTCAACCGCTTCTACCTCGCCGAGACCGGCGCCACCCGCCAGTACACCGGCAGTGTGGTCATCGACGACCTCTCGGCGCGGGTGCCGCCCTCCGTCGAGCTGCCCACCGAGCGCGTGCGCCCCGATCCGCTGATCTCCACCGCCGCACAGGTGCGGGGACGCGACTGGCGGTTCGCGGTGATGTCCGACGCGCAGTTCGTGGCCCGCGATCCGGGCAGCCCGATCGTCGCCCAGGCCCGCCGCACCCTGCGGGAGATCAAGGCGGCCAAGCCCGACTTCCTGGTGATCAACGGGGACCTGGTCGACGAGGGCTCCCCCGCCGATCTGTCCTTCGCCCGCACCGTGCTGAACGAGGAGCTGGGCGATGAGCTGCCCTGGTACTACGTGCCCGGCAACCATGAGGTGATGGGCGGCTCCATCGACAACTTCACCGGCGAATTCGGGCCCGCCCACCGCTCGTTCGACCACCGGGGCACCCGCTTCCTGACCCTGGACACCTCACGGCTGGGGCTGCGCGCCGGTGGCTTCGACCAGATCAAGGAGTTGCGCGCCCAGTTGGACGCGGCCGCGAAGGACCCCGGCATCGGCTCGGTGATGGTGATCGAGCATGTGCCGCCGCGTGACCCCACCCCGCAGCAGGGCAGCCAGCTCGGCGACCGCAAGGAGGCGGCGCTGCTGGAGGGCTGGCTGACCGACTTCCGCCGCACGACGGGCAAGGGCGCGGCGTTCATCGGCGGCCACGTCGGCACCTTCCACGCCTCACGGGTGGACGGCGTCCCGTACCTGATCAACGGCAACTCGGGCAAGAACCCCGCCACCCCGCCCAACCAGGGCGGCTTCACCGGCTGGTCGATGGTCGGCGTGGACCGCGTCCCGGCCCGGGACCAGGAGGCAGCGCGCCACGCACCGTGGCAGGGCGGCCCGGACTGGGTGTCCGTGCAGACCCGCGCCCATGTGGACGGGCTCACCGTCACCGCCCCGGACGACCTGCGCACCGGGCGGACCGCCGACATCACGGCGACCGTCTTCCAGGGCGAGGGGCCCGCTGCCCGCCGGGTACCGGTCGCCTTCCCGCTGAGCGCGGACTGGACCGGCTCGCCGGGCGTCCACATCGGCGACCCGGACCACGCCGGGCGCCGTGATGTGGCGGCGTACGACCCGACCAGCGGCAAGCTGACCGCGCTGCGCCCGGGAACGGCCACCCTCGCGGTGAGCGTGAACGGCGCCACCGCACAGGCGCGGTTCACCGTCACCGCGGCGGCCGCGGCACCCGCGGCCTGAGGGCCGTCCGGCGGAACACGGTTCCGGCGGACGGCCCGCTGGGACATCGGCCCGCGCATCCGCACCGAGCGGGTGCGGATGCGCGGTACCGAACGTCAGGTCACCGCCGCAGCGGTCCCTCGCAACTGAAGTCCGCGGTACCGGAGTTGCCGGTGACGGTGGGACGGCCGAAGCTACAGTTCATATCGCCGAAGTCGACGGCGGCGGGCTTGGTACGGTCGAGCAGATTGGCGTCGACCGCCTCGGACATCTCCGTGAAGACCTTGTTGAGGCTGCCGGGGTCGCTGAGGTTCGCGGTGATCTTGCCGGTGCAGACGAACCGTCCGTGCTCGCGGTCGCCATTGTCCTGGCAGGCGGGCTGATCGCCGGTGGCCCGGGAGAAGGCGCTCTGCGCCCCGGCGGCGTCGGTGAGCGTCAGGTCCTGGTTGGGGACGAACGTGGTGTCCGGGACGAACAGATCGTCGACGCTGGCTATCTGCTGGTCGAGGAAGACGTTGTACTGCTGCTGGAGGTTGACGTCCGCGCCCTGCTGGTTGCGCCAGTTGTCGAAGGCGACGGGGTCGTCGGCGCGGATGAACCGGTACATCTCCTGGAGCTTCGCCGGGTGGTCGCGCCACAGGAACTCGAAGAACGTTCCCGCGTAGGAGTAGAAGCGGAAGCCGTCGCGGTCGTAGGTCGCGTGCAGCATCTCGTTGATCGTCATCCGCGGCCTGCCGCCCTGGGTGTCGTTGATGATGTCACGCACCAGGGACTGGCGTACGCGGATGCCGTCGTCACGGGTCGAGCCGTCGAAGAACTCGGCGCTGCCCTCGTCCATGGCGGTCGTGCGGTCACCCTCGTACCAGGGGCCCTCGCCGAAAGAGCCGGGGACGGCGAACCGGCCGTTGAGGTAGTGGGTGTACTCGTGCCGGAAGAGCTCTTCCAGGGTGAGGGAGGAGTCCTGGGGCACTCGGCGCTGGTAGGTGTAGAAGGTCGCGCCCTTCTCGATGTAGACACCGCCGTTGTCGGTCCCCATGCCGGTGAGCATCGGATGGTAGACCTCGTAGTCGGAGCGTGAGGCGTACAGCACGATGTTCAGGGTGGCGTTCGGGTCCCCGGCAAGTGGCTCCTCGGTGCCGAGCACCCGGTGGAACTGGGCCTTGACCTGCTTGGACGCATAGTAGAGCTGGTCCACGGTGGCGCGGTCGAGGGCGGTGCGGACCTTGATGCCGCCGTTGTCGTAGGAGTACGTGTTAGGGAAGATCCGCTTCTCGATGTCCTCCTTGCACACGCCGTAGGGCTTGCACGCGTCGAAGGTGATGAGCCAGGAGACGACCTTGCCCCAGGGCGCGCTGCCCTCGCCGAAGTTCCGGACGGTGACGGGCAGCAGGGCTCCGAGGTCGGTGACGGTCTGCTGCTTGAGGGAGTCGATCTCGCCGAAGCGGCCGTACTCGAGGAGGGCGTCCCGTGCCACCCAGGCGTTGGGGGTGTCCTTGAGGTGCGTGTAGTCGCCGAACGCCTTGAAGGCGGCACGGTAGCCGGGGTCGGCGGCGACCGCGGCCTGGAACTCCTTGTCCTGGTTCCCGGAGTAGACGCCCAGGTAGTTCAGCGAGAGCGCGGAGAGGGCGGCGTTGCCCCAGGACTGGTCCTTGTTGGTGGCGGTGTGCCCCGAGTCCATGGTGGCCAGGACCTTCTTGACCAGGCCCAGTTGGTACTGGCGTCCGCCGGGCCCGCTGCACGCGATCAGGGCCTCGCGCAGGGTGTCCGCGTTGGCCCGGGTGGCGTCGAAGCTGTGGGCCGCGGCGCCGAAGGCGTCGACCGCGCCGCGTACCGCGTTGACGGTGGGGGCGTCGGTGGTGTCGATCTCGTCGTGCGAGAAGTCGTGGTAGGCCACCGCGTGGAGGTACGTGAACATCTCGTACAGGTGGCTGGTGTTCGCGCCGTCATGGCCGGGGGCGAGGGAGGCGATGCGCCGGGCCACGGTCTGGACGTGCGCGTCGGACATGACGGGGATCAGCCGCGGGTCCCAGTTCCAGATGAGGCCACGCAGACAGTTGTCGGCGGTGACCGCGGGGTCGGCGAGGAAGTCGGCGAACTGATCGGGGCTCAGCCCGGTGATGCCGTCCAGGGTGCAGGGGGCGACCGACGGCTTCCTGTGGTGGTGCGAGGTGGCCCGCTCGGACAGCGGGCCGGGGATCCGTCCATCGGCGGTGACGGAGCGGGGCGCGGGGGCCGGAGGCGCACTGAACTCCGGCTTCACGTCGAGACGTTGGGCGTGGTCGAGGGGGTTGTCGGCGGGCCGGGGCGGGGGCTTCGGTGCCGCCTTCGGCTGCCACGGATGGGCGGATGGTGCGGGGTCCCTGGGCGCGGCCGCGGCGGCCTGCCCGAGTGGCATCACGAGTGCGGCGGCGAGGGTCGCGGCCAGCAGGAGTCTGCGCGAGGAGCGCGAATGTAACACCTGAACCTCCAAGAGGCGGTGGGGGGTGAGTGGGGGGGTGAGTGGGGGCCCGAGGCAATGGCCTTCACTTCACGAGATGTGACCTGTAACATAGTAATGTGAAATTGCACTGACAAGGTGTCAGACAAAGGTCATCCAGATTTCCTTCACCGGAGGTGTCCGTGACCGCGCGTGCCACCCAACTCCACACCGGCAGCCATGACTTGCCCGTATCGGACGCCCTGGCCCGCTCGATGGCCGCCGGCTGGGCCCCCGCCCCACCCCCCGACGACTCCCGCGTCCCCGGCTTCGAACAGCTCACCGGCCGCCGGGCCCGGCTCGCCGCCCGCTTCCCCGGCGAGCGGCTGCTCATCCCGGCCGGCGAGCTGAAGGTCCGCTCCAACGACTGCGACCACCGCTTCCGCCCGCACAGTGCGTACGCCTGGCTGACCGGGCTGACCGGCGAGGACCAGCCCGGCCATGTGCTGGTCCTGGAGCCGGACGGCGAGCCGGTGCTGTACCTGCGGCCGCGGTCACCACGCGACGAGGACGGGGAGTTCTACCGGGACCGCAAGTACGGCGAGTTCTGGGTCGGCCGCCGCCCCGACCTGGCCGAGACCGAGCGGCTGACCGGCCTCCGCTGCGCCCACCTGACCGGCCTCGCCCGCCTCGGCCCCGGCCGGGACGCCTCCCGCGATCCCGAACTCGCCGCCGCCCTCAGCGAGTTGCGCTTGGTGAAGGACCCATGGGAAGTGGCCCAGCTCCAGCAGGCCGTGGACCACACCGCCACCGGCTTCGAGGACGTCGTCCGCGCCCTGCCGTCGGCACTGCGCCACCCCCGCGGCGAACGCTGGATCGAGGGCGTCTTCCAGTTGCGCGCCCGCGCCGAGGGCAACGGCACCGGCTACGAGACCATCGCCGCCGCCGGCGCCCACGCCTGTGTGCTGCACTGGACCCGCAACGACGGCCCGCTCGACCCACGGCAACTGCTGCTGCTGGACGCGGGCGTGGAAACCGACGCGCTGTACACCGCCGACATCACCCGCACCCTGCCGCTCTCCGGGCGCTTCTCCCCCGTCCAGCGCAGGGTCTACGAGCTGGTGCTCGCCGCGCAGGACGCGGGGATCGCCGCCCTCAAACCGGGCGCGAGCTTCCGCGACTTCCACCGGGCCTGTTCCACCGTGCTCGCCGAGGGCCTCGCCGACTGGGGCGTGCTGCGCATCCCCGCCGCACAGGCACTCACCGCCGAAAGCGGCCTCCACCGGCGCTACACCCTGTGCAGCTCCGGCCATATGCTCGGGCTCGACGTCCACGACTGCGCCCGGGCCCGCGCGGAGCAGTACCTGGACGGCGTCCTGGAGGAGGGCCAGGTTCTCACCGTCGAACCGGGCCTCTACCTCCAGCCCGACGACACGACCCTGCCGCCCGAACTGCGCGGGATCGGCGTCCGCATCGAGGACGATCTGGTGATCACGGCCGACGGCGCCCGCCTGATGTCAACGGCCCTGCCCCGCACGGCCGATGCGGTGGAGGAGTGGATGGACCGGCTGCTGTCCCCGTCCGGCTGATCCGCGATCGCGCCGGGCCTCCGCCCAAGGGACCGCCCCCGCCCAAGCCGTCCAAGAGGCCCGGCGGGCGGCGGCCCCGTCAGAGCACTCGTGCCCCATCCTCGCGGCCCTCGGCCCACAGGGAACGGACATGGCCGAGGTGGCGGGCCATGCATGCCTCCGCCGCCTCGGCGTCCCCGGTCAGCATCACATCGAGCAGTTCCACATGCTCCTCGGCGGACGGCAGAAGCTGGTCGTGTTCGTCGAGCCAGGTCAGGCCGTAGAGACGGGAGCGCTTGCGCAGATCGCCGACGGTCTCGACGAGGCGGTCATTGCCACTGAGGCCCAGCAGTTCGAGATGGAAACGGCGGTCGGCCTCCAGATAGCCCACGAGGTCATGCGCGGCGGCCGCGTCGACGATCTCCAGGGCGATCGGGCGGAGCACCTCGAGCTGGGCGCGGGTCGCGGTGCGGGTGATCCGGCCGACCACCGGGACCTCGATCAGCGCCCGGATCTCGGTGTACTGGTCGAGATCGCGCTCGCTCACCTCGGTGATCCGGAAGCCCTTGTTGCGCACCGGCTCGACCAGACCCTCGCGGGCCAGGTCGAGCATGGCCTCCCGGACCGGGGTGGCCGAGACCCCGAAGTCCGCGGCCAGACCGGGCGCCGAATAGACCGTGCCCGGCCGGAGTTCACCCGCTATCAGGGCCGCACGGAGCTGATGGGCGACCTGGTCGCGCAGCCGGTGCTGAACGGTGGCCAGGCTCCGATGCTTGAGTTCACCCATCTCGGCCCTCCGAATGGCACGTCGAGTCGGCGCGGAGTGCCAAGCGTACAATGTCACGTTGCGCAATCGACCCGACAGTGGCCCGGCCGGGACCCGGCGGGGAACGGGCTCAGGTGTCCCAGACCCGGCGGACCTGTTCGAAGCGGGTGGGCAGCGGAGGGCGGCGACCGGCGTACCGGGCGTTCGTACGGTGGACGAACCGGCGCCAGGAGAGCACCAGCCCCTGCCGGGTGATGGGCAGCCCGGCGATCACCGTCACGCCGTTGTCATGGGTGTGGTGCACCGTCAGCAGCAGCGCGTCCGGCACCGACCCCTCCAGCTCGGCGCAGAGCTCCTGCCGCACCCGCAGCCAGCGGCGCAGCACCAGCACGGTGCCGCGGTCCAGGCCGTGCCGGCGCGGGACGCGATGCTTGCCGTGCTCGATGGTCACCCATCCGGAGTCCAGGTCCAGCGACGACAGTTCGCAGCGCAGCAGTCCGCCGTACCGGGCGCCGCTGGCCCGCGCCAGGCCCACCACCACGGCCAGCCGTACGGTCTCCGGCTTCGCGCCGTCCTCCATCGCCTGCACCGAGAGCTGCCGCCAGATCCACTCCGCCTCCGCCGCCGAGACCACCGGCCGCGGATAGCGCTCCCGCGCCGCCTCCTTCGCCGTCTCCTTCGTCGTCCGCGCCTGGGACCGCGCTGCCATGTCCACTCCCTGGGAGACTTGCGACACCGAGTCGCTTGGCACACTATTTATTCCATCGATGTCCCCGTCAAGGGCATCACGGCGGTACGGTCGTCCGTGTGCGCCTTCTGCTGATGTCCGACACCCATCTTCCCCGGCGCGCCAAGGCGCTCCCCGGGGAGCTGCTGGAGCGGCTGCCGCACGCCGATGTGGTGGTCCACGCGGGCGACTGGGTCGACCTCGCCACCCTCGATCTGCTCCAGGAGCGGTCACGGCGGCTGATCGGGGTGTACGGCAACAACGACGGGCCCGAGCTGCGGGCGCGGCTGCCGGAGGTGGCCCGGGCCGAGCTGGCGGGAGTGCGGCTGGGCGTGGTGCACGAGACCGGAGCGGCGCGGGGGCGGGAGCGGCGCTGCGCCGAGCGGTTCCCCGACCTTGATGTACTGGTGTTCGGCCACAGCCATATCCCGTGGGACTCCACGGCCGAGGGGCCGCTGCGGCTGCTCAACCCCGGCTCCCCCACCGACCGGCGCCGGCAGCCGTACTGTACGTATCTGACGGCCGCGATCGAGGCCGGGCGGCTGACCGCCGTGGAGCTGCACCGGCTGCCGCCCCGCCGCTGACCGATCGCCGTTCCCCGGGCGGGTTGGCCGCGCCTGTTTCCTTCCGTTCGCCCGTCTCTCTTTTCAGCCCCGGTATCCGACCTGTTCTTTTCGGGTGCCGAGGAGTGTGTGATGACGACGGCAAGTGGTGGGTCCGCGGGGCGATGGGCGCTTGCGGCGGTGTCCGCGACGGTGTTCCGCGTCCAGCTCGACGCGTTCGCGCTGAACCTGGCCCTGCCCGGGATCGGGCGGGATCTGGGGGTGGCGGGAGGCGGCCTCCAGTGGGTGGTCAGCGGGTATCTGCTCGCGGCCGGCGCGCTGATGGCGGGCGCGGGGCGGCTGGGCGATCTGTACGGCCGCCGCCGGTTGCTGACGGCGGGTCTCGTGGTGTTCGGCGTGGCGTCGCTGGTCTGTGCGCTGGCCCCATCGCTTCCGGTGCTGGTGGGCGCGCGGGTGGTGCAGGGCGCGGGCGGGGCGATGGCCATGCCGGCCGGTCTCGCCCTGCTGACGAACGCCTGCCCGCCCGGTGCGCGGGCGCGGGTCATGGGCCGGGCACTGGGCATCGGGGGCGTGGCCACGGTGTGCGGGCCGTACGTCGGCGGGGCGCTCACCGAGGCGGTGTCCTGGCGGGCGGTGTGCTGGCTGAACGTACCCCTCACGCTGGTCGCGGTGGTGTGCGCGGCACGGGCCGGGGAGTCGCGGGACACCACCGCACCGGCGTCCGTGGACGCGGCGGGGCTGGTCACGGCGACCGGCGCGCTGGCGGCGCTCGCGGTCCTGGTCGACCGGGGGCCACTGTGGGGCTGGGTCTCGGGCCGCTCGGCGGTGGCCCTGGCGCTCGCGGTCGGGCTCGGGGTCGTCTTCATGCGGCATGAGCGGGCGACGGCGCATCCGCTGGTGGATCTCGCCCTGTTCGGCAACCGGCGCTTTGTGGCTCTCACGGCGGCCGGGGCGGCGGCCAATGCCGCGACCGTGGTCGTCCTGTTCGTCGTACCCCTGGCATTGCAGGGGCAGTGGCGGCTGTCGGCGATGGGCGCGGGGGTGGCCTTCCTGGCCCCGGCGGGCGCGATGGCGCTGGCCGGGCCGCTGGCGGGGCGGATCCGCACGGCGGACGCGGTGCGGGCGATGGCCGGGGCCCTGGTGCTGGGGGTGGTGGCGCTGGTCGGAGCCGCCACGGCGCCGACCCTGCCGGTCTTCCTCGTCGCGGTCACGGGGTGCGGGGCCGCACTCGGGGTCGCGGGCGCGCTGCTGACGCGGATACGGCCCGGCTGTGGCCCACGAGCCCGGCGTCGACATGCTTTTCTACAGAAATGACTGACTCAACCCTGCTTGTCTACGGGCTGTGGGCGCCGGAGGTGGGCGACGAGGGCGGAAACAGTTGGCCACGGGCCAGGGCCAGGACGGTCCGGGCCGCGATGCCGCCGATGAGGATGGTGACGGCCGCGAGGACGAGGTAGGTGTAGACGAGGTGGCCCGCCGGTTTGCCGTCATCGATCCAGTGCAGCGTGGTGGTGGCGACCACGGCCCAGGAGAAGGTGAAGGCCCACGTGGCGACCGTGAACCGCAGGCGCGCGTAGAGGGGGACCAGCCGGAGCTGGACGATGACCATCAGCAAGAGGTATCCGGCCAGCGCGGCCGCGATGAAGTCCACCCGGCCCTTGTCGAGTGCGAAGTAGGCGACGCTGGCGATGGCGGCGGGGGCCACCTCGATCGTCATCGTCGGCAGGAGCGGCGCGGGCAGTCGAGGGCGGTGGAACAGCCTTCCCGTGATCATCGAACCGAGGATGAACCAGCAGATCACGCCTAAGCCGAACATGACCTCGGCCAGCCGGGTCTGTCCCACCCTCGCGGCGCTGGCGCAGGAAACGAGGCCGCCGGCCACAGTGGGCAGGAAGTAGCCGGGGTGCATCCGGTCCAGTTCCATGTCCCTGCAGACCCACTGTCCGGTGAGCCATCCGCCGAACAACACGGTCAGCACGAGAAAGACGTCCACCAGAACCTTTCCCGCCATCGGGCTGTACGGCGCCAGTCCCTGGGCCGCCAACAGCATCGGGGTGATCAGCGCCAGGGAGGTGAACGGACTCGCCACGGGGTCTTCCAGATCGGCGCGGAGCCTCCCCCTGCCGCCGCACACGTAGCGCAGATACCATCCCACCGATACCAGCCATACGACAGTGGCCAGTCCGATCAGGGCTCTTCCGACGATCACCGGCACATGCCCGGCCTGACCAGCGGCCACCCAGGTACCGCCGAGACCGGCCAGGCCGAAGGCCATGCTGAAAATGTTGGGCGGGACGCGCCGTACGGTCATCGCCGGGCTCCTTTCAAATCCGGCTGGTGAGCCACCGCAACCGACTGTGCACTCCGCGGGCCGCCTCCGCGACTTCCCCATGTCATCCGGGGACGCCGGCAGCCACGGAAATACGAGACGACGCCCTTACCGTCGCACCTGTCGCACGCCACGGCGTACGTGATGCCCCCGTGAGTGACGATCGTGCTCGGCGAGACCTGACAGCCCTCCGTAGGTCAGGTGAACGCGCGGGGCCGGTTCTCCGTATGGCTCTGTGTGCGTCCTGCCCATGGGGACGCGCGCCGTCCGCACAGGCCGAAACCGAGACCGGAGGCCCCGCTCCATGAATGACCGGTTCATCCCTCCCATCCAGGCGCTGCCGGATGGCGACGCCGAAGTCCGCCTGGTGCTCCATCTGCCCTGGGAAGTGGTCGCCGCGCTGGGCCAGGAGGCCGGCCGGCTGGCGGCCCAGTCGCAGCGGCCGGTGAGCCTCGACGAGGCGGTCAGCCACCGGCTGCGTCACGGGACGGCCCAGACCATCGGCGTCCACGCCAAACCGGAGCGGGAGCGGAACCAGCCCGCGCCCACCGCGCCCCACACCTCACCCCCGCTGGCGGCCCGCTCCCCCGGTGAGCAGGCCCGGCAGGCGATCGAGAAGATCAACGGGTCGGCGCAGCCGCACAACGGCACCGCGAACGGCAGCGCCGGCGCCACCGAGTCCACGGGCCCGCAGCACACCACCGGCGCCCCGGAACCGGCCCCGCCCGACGCCCGGGGCATCCTGGAGCGTCCCACGAGGGCCACCGGAACGGTGAACGGCACATCGACGGAGATGCCGAGATAACACCGGACGCGGACGCGGGAACACGGCTGGAAGGCCGCGTAAGGGCCGCGGATACGAGGGTGCCGTCCCCCATCGGACGGCACCCTCGTATGTGCGGCACCTCCAAGGCGCGAGGCCCGTGTGCCTCCGGACCCTCGCCCTACTCGACGAGGTCCAGCGCCGCGGCGACGATGCCGTCGCTGTCGATGCCGTGGTAGCGGTAGACGTCCTCGATCGCACCGGACTGGCCGAACCGGGTCACGCCGAGGGTGGTGAGGGGCGTGTTCTGGATCGTGCCCAGGAAGGAAAGGGTGTGCGGGTGACCGTCCAGCACGGTGACGAGCGGCGTGGTCCGCTCGGCGGGGAAGATCTGGTCGAGGATCCAGGTCGGGTCCTCCGACAGGCCGCGGCGGGCCTGAAGCGCGCGGAAGAGCAGGTCCGGGCTGGTCACGCAGACGACATCGGCGCCGTGGCCGAGGGCCGCGAGCCGGTCGGCGGCGGCCAGGGCCTCGGGGACCAGCGCGCCCATCGCGGCGAGGGTCACCACGGGGTTCTCGTGCTGCCTCAGCCGGTAGGCCCCGGCGACCGCGTGCCGGCGGCGGCGCTCACGCGCGGCCGGGTCGGTCGGCACCGCGGCCGCGGACTGGTCGACGGGCCGGGTGGACAGCCGCAGGTAGGCCGAGCTCCCGTCCGGCCGACCGAGGTTGCCGAGCGCGGCCAGCAGACACCATTCGGTGTCGATCGCGAACGCGGGTTCGTAGGTGACACAGCCGGGCTGCTCGATACCGAGTGACGGAGTGGTGATCGACTGGTGGGCACCGCCCTCGGGGGCGAGCGTGACGCCGGACGGCGTGCCGACCAGGATCGACTGGCCACCGGCGTAGATGCCGAAGGACCACGGCTCCAGGGCCCGGTTGACGAAGGGGTCGTAGACCACACCGATCGGCAGCAGCGGCTGGCCCCAGCGGCTCCAGGTGGTGCCCAGCTCGCCGAGCAGGCCGACCAGGTTGGTCTCCGCTATGCCCAGCTCCACATGCTGGCCCGTGGGCCGCTCCCGCCAGTGCAGGATCGTCTCGGCGTCGTCGGCGAACCAGTTGGGGCGCTCGGTCGGCGACCACACCCCGACCTTGTTGAGCCAGCCACCGAGATTGGTGCTGGAACTGACGTCGGGGCTGACGGTGACGATCCGTTCCGCCGCCTCCGGCGCCCGCCGGGTGAGGTCCAGCAGGACGCGTCCGAGCGCCTGCTGGGTGTTGCCGGTACCGGTCGGTGCCGGGCGGGCCAGGTCGGCGGGCACCTCGGGGGGCCGCCGCGACGTGTGTCCTGGGCGGCGCAGCCGATCGGCGGCCGCCGCGCACAGGGCCGCTTCCGGCGAGCCGTCGCCGAAGGCCGCCCAGGGACGGTCGAGATCGGTCCCCAGCCGGTCGGCCAGTGCCTTCATCTGGTCGCCGGTCAGCAGGGAGGAGTGGTTCTGCGGATGGCCCTCGGTGGGCAGCCCGCAGCCCTTGACCGTATACGCGAAGATCACGGTCGGGCGGGTGTCGTCGACGGCGTCGTACGCGTCCATGAGGGCGCGGATGTCATGGCCGCCCAGGTTGCGCACCGCCGCCAGCAGCGAGGCGTCGTCCAGTGGCGCGATGAGGTCGGCGATCGGCCCGGCCGTGGAGCCGGTGCCGGGCAGGCGCTCACGCAATTCCTCGGCGGAGCAGCGCAGCAGGCGCTGGTATTCGGGGTTGCCCATGGCGTCGATACGGGCGCGCAGCGCCTCGCCACCCGGCCGCGCGAACAGCTCCTGGAGCAACCGCCCGTACTTGAGGTTCATCACCTGCCAGCCGGCGGCGGTGAACATGCCCCGCAGCCGCTCCGCGGCGATACCGGGCACCACGCGGTCCAGGGACTGCCGGTTCAGGTCGACGACCCACACCACTTCGCCCAGGCCCGGCACCATCGGGTCCTGGATCGCTTCCCAGATCGCGCCCTCGTCCAGTTCCGCGTCGCCCAGCAGGGAGTACTGCCGTCCCGTACCGGCCCCGCCGAAATGTCCCTCCGCGTAGCGCCGCGCGATGGCACCCCACAACGGCGCGGTGGCGCCGATGCCGACCGAGCCGGTGGAGTAGTCGACCGGGTCGGGGTCCTTGGACCGGCTGGGGTAGCTCTGGAGGCCCCCGAAGGCGCGCAGGGTGGTCAGATAGGACTCGTCCAGCTCACCCAGCAGATAATTGATCGCATGCAGTACGGGCGAGGCGTGGGGCTTGACCGACACCCGGTCCTCGGAGGTCAGCGCGTGGAACCACAGTGCCGTCATGATCGAGGTCATCGAGGCGCTGGACGCCTGGTGACCGCCGACCTTGAGCCCCGAGGGGTTCGGCCGCACCCGGTTGGCATGATCGATGATCGCCGTGGACAGCCACAGCACGCGCCGTTCGACCGCCTCGAGCGCGGCGAGCTGCGCCTCCCGGGCAGCGCCCGGGCCCTTGCCGCCGACTGACCTCAGCTCCGAGTTCACGACCGTCACAGAGCGCACCCCACTGTCCGCACCTTGCTTCCGCAGAAATTGACGTTGTGCTCCGCCAGTAGACAGATAATCCTTTGGATGCACAACATGTTCCCGTAGGACTATGCATTCTGCTCAGACTCCGAGGCGGATGAGGGACATCGATTGGGCACCATGAGCGATGAGCGAGGGCTGGACGCCACCGACGCGCGGATCCTGCTCGCCCTTGCCGCCGATCCTCGAGCCACCATCGTCGCCCTGGCCGAGCAGCTCGGATTGTCCCGCAACACCGTCCAGGCCCGGGTGGCCAGATTGGAGCAGGGCGGCGCGCTGGACTCCTTCGAACGCCGGATCACCCCGAAGGCGCTGGGCCATCCGCTCACCGCGTTCGTCACCGCGCGGGTCCATCAGCACCGCTTGGCCGAGGTTTCCGACGCGCTGGCGGGCATCGAGGAGGTCGTGGAGGTCTTCGGCCTCAGCGGCGAGACGGATCTGCTCATACGGGTGGTCGCCACGGATGTGGAGGCCCTGTACGGGATCGCGGGACAGATCCTCGCCATCCCCGGCATCGAGCGCACCACGACGGCCCTGGCCATGCGCGAACTGGTGCCGCACCGCCTCACCCCACTGCTGCGCCGTGCCGCGGCGGGCGGATAGCGGGCGGTAGGGGGACACGGCGGGCCTTCCCTTCCGCTGGGCAGAAACCCGACTTCCGGGTGTCTCCGGCGGAATTTACGTTGCGGACGCGCTGCACTTCCGGCAGCGCGCACCCGCGCAGCGTCCTGGAGGTCTCTTGATGCGTCCAACTCGTCGTTCGCCCAGAAGGACTTCGCCGTTACGGTCCCGGTCCCGTTCCGTGGCCGTGCTGATCGCGCTGGCGACCACCCTCGTCTCCGCGCTGTTGACCGCCTCCGTCACACCGACCGCGGCCGCCGAGCGGCAGTCCCGGAGCGGGCCCGCGACCGGCTCGTCCGCCGACAGCGCTTCCGTCCTCGCGACGATCCCGGATCCGACCGCCGCTTCGCTCGAGGCCACGAACGGGCCGCTGGCCACCGCCACTTACACCGTTCCCAATCCGAGCGGATACGGGTCCGGCACGATCACCTACCCGACGGCCAGTGGCTCGTACCCGAGCGTCGTGCTGATGCCGGGCTATCAAGGGACCCAGCAGAACCTGCAATGGCTCGCGCCCCGCCTCGCCTCCTGGGGCTTCGTCGTCATCAACGTCGGCACCTTTACGCTGGGCGACGATCCCGCGTCGCGCGGCCGCCAGATCAGCGCCGCCGGCACCCAACTGATCTCGTTCGGTTCCGCCTTCGGCAACCCGATCTACGGGAAGGTGAACGGCACACTCGGTGCGGCCGGTCACTCGATGGGCGGCGGCGGTGTCATGGTGGCCCTCCGGGACGACTCCCGCTTCAAGGCGGGCGTGCCGCTGGCACCGTACAACCCGAACCAGAACTTCTCCGGAGTGACCGACCCCACCTTCTTCATGACCTGCCAGAGCGACCCCGTCGCACACGGCAACACCTACGCTCTGCCCTGGTACAACTCGATGTCCCAGGCCGAGAAGCTCTATATCGAGGTTCCCGGCGACCACCTCTGCCCGATGACCGGCTACGGCAACAAGGCCAAGCAGGGCAAGTGGATCGTGTCGTTCTTCAGCCGCTGGCTGTACGGCGACACCCGCTTCAGCCCGTTCCTGTGCGGTGCCGCGCGGGAAGCGGACAAGAACAGCCCCGCCCTGGTCACGCGCTGGCAGGACACCTGCCCGTTCTGAGCGGGTCCTCGCACCCACGGCTCCTGCGGTCCGCCGCGGGAGCCGTCCTCACGCGCCGTCCTCACGCGCGCCGTCCTCACGCGCCGTTCTGCCGATGACGATGCCGATGACACAGCGCTCGGGAGATGGCCCGGCCGGTGGCCATGACTTCGGGCGCGAGCATGCTCTGTCCGCCGCCAGAGGTCCCCCGGAGGACGGACACAGCGGCCACGACCTCGCCCGTCGCGTCCCGCACGGGAGCCGCGGCCGACGCGCAGCTTCCCGGACCGGACCACCGGCCGTTCACCGCACAGCCCGTCCGCTCCACCTCGGCGAGCATATGCCGCAGACCGGTGGTCAGGGCATGGTGGGCCAGATAGCGCTCCTGGGCGGTCGCCCCGGCATAGGCGAGGAGCACCAGGCCGTCACCGGTGGCGTGCGCCGGGCGCCGGCCGCCGACCGGTTCGCCCGCTCCGTCGGCGGCCGGGGCACCGATCCGCTCGACGAGCACCGTCTCCATGCCGTCCAGCACCGTCAGCCGGACCTGCTGTCCCCCGGTCTTCCGGTGCAGGCCCCGGAGGAAGGGCATCGCCATGTCTCTCAGTTCCAGCCATCGTGGGGCCGTGGCCGCGACCGCCCACAGGTGCAGGCCGATCTCGTAGCGGCCGTTCCGGTTCCGTTCGAGCGCACCCCAGGACAGCAGCTCGCCGACCAGCCGGTGCGTGGTGGCCAGCGGTATCCCGGTTCGCCGGCTGATGTCCGAGAGGGTCAGCCGACGGCGTTCTCCGGCGAACGCGTCCAGCACACTGAGGACCCGGCCGGTCACCGAGCGGGGGGCTGATTCCTGCTCAGCGGGCATGCCGCTGGGCCGAGGCGGAGGCGGAGGCGGCGCTGAACGCATATGGCGATCCCTTCGGCGGATAGGGCCGTGCGCCAGAGTATTGACATGCATACAACAAGAGCTTCAGGTGCGCACGAAGACACGGCCACCCCTCGCCCCCGGATATGAAGCTGTCGTTTACGCATAAGAAAGCCGCAGGAGTCGAACCGCTTGCCCGGGGAGCACGAGCACACGGCCGGATTGATGCATATGACGCATCGACAGATCCCGGTTTCGACGCTGGACACCGCTTGGCCACGGCTTGGAGACTCACCCGTGGCAGGGGGACGCCCGCCACCCGCCCCGCTCCCGGAACGACGTCGCCCGGCCACGCGTCGGCGCTCATCACCCCGTACGGCTCATCCTCGGTTCACCGCACCAGACGGCCGGCTCCACATCCGGCCCTCTCCGGCTGCCCGACACCTTACGGAGGACCCATGAGAAGGATCACCAGACGTACGGCGCTCACCATGGCCGGAGGTACCGTCACCGCCTCGATGGTGATCAACGCGGCCACTACGGCCACCGCGGCGTCCGATGCTCCGGCGCCGGGACGACCGGTGGCGTCCGGAGCCGGTCCCGCGCTGCGGACGGCCCTCATCACACGGGTGACGCCCAGGAACAACTGGCGGGTGACCGCCGTCGCCATCCGCTACGCGAACCCCATCGACCTGCGCGGCGGCGTCATCCCACCCTCCGCGTTCCAGGTCACCGCCGACCTCGGCGGGCAGAGCGCGGCCCGAACCGTCCGCCGGGTCTACCCGAACACCGTGGCCGGGACGGCCGACCTCCCCCACCGGGGACGGCCGGGCAGATACCTCATCATCGAGCTCGACCCGGACGACACCAATGCGCAGGCCGCCGGCACCGACCCTCTTCCGCTCCATCGCGCCTACGCCGTCAGGCAGACTGCCGATGTGCGGACCCCCGGCGGAGATCCGGTGCTCGCGGCCGGTCCGTTGGCGATCCGCAACGACGACGTCATCACCCCGGTGGTCGACGACTTTTCGGCGGGATCGTTCACCGACTCCACGGGATTCGAGCTGGCCTTCCGGCTGTATCAACCGGAAGGGTTCGTGCGGAGTCCGGGGGCGGCCACCCGGTATCCGCTCGTCGTCACCCTGCACGGCGGCGGCGAGGTCGCCGACAACAACATGACGCAGCTCACCGCCAATCGCGTCGCCGTCACCTTCGCCAAGCCGGAACGCCAGCGCCGGAACCCGGCGTTCGTGCTCGCCCCCCAGATCCCACTCCCCCGCCCCATGGACGGACCCGACGGTACGGACTGGACCGACCCCAGGGTCCGCACCGCGCTGGTCGAACTCATCGACGCCTTCACCACGCAGCGCCCCGTCGACGCGGACCGGCTCTATCTCGTCGGCCTGTCATCGGGTGCCCGAGGCATCTTCAACCTCCTCCCGAGGCATCCCCGCACCTTCGCCGCGGCCCTGGCCACCGCCGGCTGGGGCGACCCCTCCACCATGGAGCGGATCACGCACATCCCGATCTGGGCCGATCACTCCATCGACGACCCGGTGGTCCCCTACCGCGAGGGACGGTTCGGCAAGCCCGGCACCTGGACGCTGATGAACGCGCTGGAGAGCGCCGGTGCACCCATCACCCGCGGGGAGTGGGCCAACGACCTGCCGAAAGCGGAGTTCGAGGCCCGGTCCAGGGCCCTGCTGAACCGGGCCCGCAGGACCGGCAGCCATGTGCTGTTCACGAGCTACACACCCGGAACGACGCCGGTGAGCGCCCACTTCGCGTGGGCACAGACCTATGAGAACGACGTCGCCATCGACTGGCTCTTCGATCAGTCACGTTAGTGTGACCCGCGTCGTCGGGCTCGGTAGCTGGGGAGCCCAGCACGCCGAGGGCACCGGCCCGGTCACCGGGCTCCACCGCATCAGCGCCCCCTTCGACCCCGACCTTCCGCTGCACTTCGTCGCCACCCGCGACATCGGGGTCGTAGCGGACGGACGCGATCGCGAAGGCCATAGGTGCGGACGACCTCATCTACGAGCAGATCAGCCTCGCCGCCTTCCACGCGGAGAGATCAGTCGCGATCACACACCGACGACGGCCAGCGCGCCATAGCCGACAACCGCGACGAGAAGCGTGGACAGAGCCCCCAGGGCAAGACCTCGCTTTCCGGCCCGAAGCAGCGCACCGATTTTGACGCCGCTGCCCAGCCCGAACAGTGCGGCGGCGAAGAGCAGCGTGGTGACGACCTTGACCACGGACAGCGCGGTCGGCGGCACGATACCGCTGCTGCGAACCAGCATCATCATCAGGAATCCGAGGACGAACAGCGGAACGATCGGCGGACGTTTCCCCGTAGCGGCCCCGCCTTGCCGGCGCTGAACGATGCTGACGCCGGCGACCATCGGGGCGAGCAGCACGACCCTGGTCAGCTTGGTGACGACAGCGATGGCGACCGCCCCGGCGCCCGCGGGTGACGCGGCCGCGACGACCTGAGCGACTTCGTGAACGGAGAGTCCGGCCCAGGACCCGAGGCGCTCGGGGCTCATTCCCAGCGCCTCACCGACGAACGGTATGAGCGCGATCGCGGCGCTTCCGTAAAGGGTCACGAGAGTGACAGCCGTCGCCACGTCCTCTTTATCGCTTTCGGTGACGCTGTCCATTGCCGCGATCGCCGACGCCCCGCAGATGGAAAATCCGGTCGCCACCATCAGCGCGAGTCCCCGCGACACTCGGATCAGCCGGCCGAGCAGGAGGGTTCCGAAGAAGGTCACGAGCACGGTGACCACGACCGCCAGCACCTTTCCCGCACCGAGCCCGAAGACCTCGCCGAGCCCGAGCTGAAGCCCGAGCAGAACGACGCCGAGGCGCAGAAACCTCTTCGTCGCCCAGCCCAGACCTTCCTGGGTCTTCGCCGGAAGGCGACCTCCCACGGCGATTCCGAGGACCACCGCGACGGTGAGCGCGCTCACGGCGGGCACCAGCTTGTTGAGGCAGAACGCGGCAGCCGTGCCGACAGCCACCACGAACAGCCCCGGGGCCAGTGAACGAACTGGTCCGGCGGCGTCTGCGGCACGCTCGACAACGTGTCCTGGGTTGGTCATGCCCCGATCATCATCGTGCTGCGCCGGGCGCGGTACCGGTCAATAAGTGAGGACGTCATACCCCAAGGGCATGACAGGCCCGGAGCCATACGCTGGGACTATGAGTCAGTTGCCGGATCTGGAATCGCTGCGTCTGCTCGTCCTTGTCGGAGACGTGGGGAGTCTGAGCAGGGCGGCGGCGCAGCTCGGTCTCGCGCAGCCGTCGGCCAGCAAGCGGCTGTCCACACTGGAGCGCAGGCTCGGCCTGGTGCTGGTGGAGCGGACCCGGCGCGGATCACAGCTCACCGACGCGGGTCGGGCCGTGGCGGTCTGGGCCCAGCAGGTTCTCCAGGACTTGGACGGTCTGCTCACCGGCGCGGAGGCATTGCGTACCAAGCGCGACGCCGAGCTGAGAGTCGCGGCGAGCATGACGGTGGCCGAGTACTTGGTACCGGGTTGGCTCGGCGAACTGCGTCGGATGCGGCCGGAGCTGTACGTGGGCCTCCAGGTGACCAACAGCGAGCACGTCCCGGAGCTGCTGCGCAGTGGCGCGGTGGATCTCGGATTCATCGAGTCGCCGCAGGCCCCGGCCGGATTGCCTGCTCGGCGGGTCGCCCATGACCGTCTGCTCGTGGTCGTTGCGCCGGGACACCCTTGGGCGCGCCGCCGTCGCCCGCTGGGCGTCGCCGAGCTTGCCGCCGCGCCGCTGGTGCTCCGTGAACGTGGATCGGGCACCCGCGAAACTCTGGACCAGGCGCTGCGCCGGGCGGGGATGGCCGAGCCCCGGCCCCTGCTGGAGCTGGGGTCGGCGACTGCCGTGCGCAACGCCGTGATGGCCGGGACCGGCCCGGCAGTGATCAGCGAACTCGCCGTACGAACGGACCTCGCCGACCGCCGCCTGGTGGCGGTCGAGGTCGAGGGCATCAAACTGCACCGTGCCCTGCGCGCCGTATGGGCGTCGGAACGCCCCCTGGCCGGCCCGGCTGCCGAACTCCTGGCCGTGACCAGGCGACACAGACCGGACGCCGCCACCACGGGCGCCACCGCGCGGTGAACGCGCGACGAGGCGGCCCGGCTTGAGCGGCGGCTGCCAGTCGGTCACCTAAGAATGTGCGGTCTGGTCGGTCCGCTTGTCCTCAGCGGCCTTCCGCGTCACCGCGGTGACGATGAAATCCAAGGCGTACTCGAATTCCTCATCGTGGTTGAAGTGGGCCAGGTACGGGGCCGCCTCGACCAGTGCGGGCATTCCCGAGGACTCGAGGTCGCGGCGTCGCCTCGCCTCGGCCTCGGGAACGACCGCTCCGAAGGTCGGCCCGGCCGTGACCTCGCGCAAGAGGGTCCCGATGATCGATGCCAGCAGCGTCCTCAGCAGATGGACCGCCTCGGCGGGGTGGCAGCCGGCGGCACGCAGGATCGACAGCACCCTGTCGATGGGTTGAAGACCGGCTGTGGACGAGAGCTGCCGGGTCAGGACGAGGGCTCCGGCTCGGGGGTGCGCGAGGGTGCCGGCGCGGAACGTTCTCCCTATGGCGCGGAGGTCCACATCGAGCGATCCCGTCGGTTCGGGGAGTGAGAGGCCGGCCAGGATGTGCTCGGCGACGGCGTCGAGGAGGTTGTCCTTGCCGTCGACGTAGTTGTAGAGGCTCTTCGCGTCGACTCCGAGGCGACGGGCGACGGTGCGCATGCTGACGCCCTCGACACCTTCCTCGTCGATCAGGGAAATGGTGGCACCGACGATGGCCGCCCTGGTCAGCGTGGACGCGCCTTTGCGGGGCCGGCCACGTCGGGGCGGCGTTCCAGGTGGGTTCTCGGCGGATTCAGGCAGCGTCGTCACCACTTCATCATGCCTCATCCTTGCCAAAATCCACGGTGTGGACTATAACCGTGGGACCGAATATCCACGGCGTGGAATTAACCTGGAGACCCGGATGCGGAACTTTCCGTGGCGTGCGGCGGACGTGGTCGATCTGCCGGTGATCGGCACCCCCGTCGACACGCTCACCGACCTGAGCCGGACGCCCGGAGGGCCGGGCGTCCGGCTGGCCGCGGTCCGCCTGGAGGCGGCAGCGTTCAAGCGAGAGTTCGCGACGACGGGGACGCCTGACCGCATCACCACCTGCGACCTGGTCACACTGCCCTACCCGACGCGATTCGGCCTCTTCCGGGCGTCGCACGCGATCGCGCCATTCCTGTCGATAACCAACCGCATGCTCGTCATCCGGTGGCATGAGACCGACGGTCGGTCGCGTGTCCTGCTGTTCGAGCCCAGCGACGTCGAACTGGGCCGGTACACGCCCTACTTCGACAGGCTTGCGCAGCGTACGCCTGACGTCGTCGCCCGCCGGATGCTGACCGAGCATGGAACGGTGCTGGACCATCTCGCCGGCCTGGGCATCGCGCCGGGAGACATCGACTACCTCCTGTTCGACCACCTTCACACCCAGGACCTTCGGCGCTGGGTGGGGACCACGGCGTATCAGGAAGACCTCGGTTGTCAGCCGCAGCCGGCCTTTCCGAACGCCAAGGTCATTGTTCAGCGTGATGAACTCGCGGGCATGGCCGAGCTCCACCCGCTGCAAAAGCCCTGGTACCAGCCCGGTTCCTACCGTGATGTACCGGCGGAGGCGTTTCTCCCGATCGAGGGCTCGGTGATGCTCGGCCCCGGCGTCGCCGTGGTGAAGACACCGGGGCATGTGTTCGGCAACCAGACTCTGGTCGTCAACACCTCGACCGGCATATGGGTCAGCAGCGAGAACGTCATAGCGGCCGAGTGTCTGACGCCGGAGCACTCGAAGCTCCCGGGCCTGGCGAAGTGGAGCCGCGAGTGGGGGCAGGAGGTCGTCCTCAACGCCAACAGCATCGAGAGCACGGCCGACCAGTACAACTCGGTCATCCTCGAGAAGACGCTCGCCGATCCGTGCCAGGAAGACCCGCGTTTCCTACAGTTCTTCCCGTCCAGTGAGCTGACCGGCGCCTGGACGAACCCTGGCACCAGGCCGACGTTCAGCCATCGCACCATCACCCACGCGAACTAGCGAGCGACGACCGTGAACCGTTTTGTGCTGCCCCCCGAGTCCGTGCTCCGCGCTCGCGAGAAGCTCGTTCTCGACCATTTCCGCGATGAGGTCGCCCAGGACTGGGACGCCACCTTGTCCACCTTCCCGCATCCGCACTACGAGCTCATCGCGTTGATGAGGGTGCACGACGGCGACTCGGAGGTCCGCGAGTACTACGACGGTACCCGCGTGGCCTTCCCCGACCAGAACCACGAGATCATCGCCCTGCGTCACAGCGTCGACGCGGTCATCGTCGAGTTCTGGCTGATGGGCACCCACCTGGGCCCCCTCGGCAAGATCCCGTCGACCGGTGCCGGGCACCGCACCCGCATGAACGCCTACTTCATCTTCGACGAGAACGAGAACCTGGTCACCGAGCGCATCTACTTCGACCAACTGACCATCCTCAAACAGCTCGTCGCGGGGGTCGACAAACGCAGGCCGAGCGGTCTGCTGAAGCTCATCCGCATCCTCAAGGGGGCCCTCGCGATGGCCGGCGGTGCAGCAGATCCGCGACTCCTTCGCAGCACCCCGCCCGACTTCATACGCCGACCCGTCGCCCCCGACACAGGAGAACCGCTATGAGCACGCGACTCGAGGCCCTCAGGTGAGAGTCCACCACCTCAACTGCGGGACGATGCGGCTGCCGGGCGCCGATCTGGTCTGTCACGTACTGGCGGTCGAAACCAGCACCGGGCTGGTGCTCATCGACTCCGGATACGGGACGGAGGACATCGCGGAACCGGCCCGCCGAGTGGGCATTGTCCGCCACCTCGTCCGTCCGGCGTTCGATGTACGGGAGACCGCGCTGCACCAGATCAACGAGCTGGGCTTCCAGGCGAAGGACGTCTCACACATCGTAATCACCCATTTCGACCTGGACCATATCGGGGGACTCTCGGACTTCCCGGACGCGCGGGTCCATGTGACATCCGCCGAGGTGCGAGGCGCGCTGTCACCGGCCACCCGCCTGGAGAGAGCACGGTACCGCCGCATCCTGCTGTCCCACCGCCCAAAACTGGTGGAGCACGACCCGGCCGGGGATCAATGGCGCGGGTTCACAGCCGCCAAGCAACTCACCGAGATCGACGACGGCATCGTGCTGGTGCCCATGCCCGGCCACACCAGAGGACATGCCGCCGTCGCGGTCGACGCCGGCGACTACTGGGTCCTGCACTGCGGGGACACGTTCTACCACCGGGGGACACTCGACGGCACATGCCATGTCCCCGCCTCGCTACGGGTCCAGGAGCGTCTGGTGGCACACGACATCAAGGCGCTGCGAGCCAACCAAGAACGCATCGCGGAGCTCCGGGAAGGCGACCAGGAACACCTGATGGTGGTGTGTGCCCACGATCCCTCCCTGTTCCGGGCCGCCCGCGCACGCAGCGCGGCTCCGCGCCGACTTCCCCGCCGGGACCGCTGAACCCGTCCACCAGCCGCCTTGTGGGCACCCCACAAGGCGGCACACCGGCCGGGTGGGAGAAAAATGACACACCTCGGCCGCTTTCTTCGGACACGCGTCCGCCGTCGGGGACATCGTGCAACTATGGCCGGGCGATGCCCGGCTGACCGTGAGGGAAGATCCCCGTTCCCTTCGTCGTTGCCACCTCGCATAAGCATTCAATGCGCGTGACAGGAGTGGAACACCGTATGCCCAGCCCTTCCACCACCCAGCCCACCGCCCAGATCGGCGTCACCGGGCTCGCCGTCATGGGCAGCAACCTCGCCCGCAACTTCGCCCGGCACGGGCACACCGTCGCTCTCCACAACCGCACGTTCGCCAAGACCAAGGCGCTGATGGAGGAGCACGGCCACGAGGGGAACTTCGTGCCGGCCGAGAGCGCCGCGGAGTTCGTCGCAGCCCTCCAGCGGCCCCGGCGGCTTGTCATCATGGTCAAGGCGGGTGCGCCCACCGACGCCGTCATCGAGGAGTTCGCACCCCTCCTCGAAGAGGGCGACGTGATCATCGACGGGGGCAACGCCCACTTCGATGACACCCGGCGCCGGGAGAAGTCCCTGCGCGAGCGCGGGCTGCACTTCGTGGGCACCGGCATCTCCGGTGGCGAGGAGGGCGCGCTCAACGGGCCCAGCATCATGCCCGGCGGATCGGCGGAATCCTACAAGTCCCTCGGCCCGCTGCTGGAGGACATCTCCGCCAAGGTGGACGGCGTCCCCTGCTGCACCCATATCGGCCCGGACGGGGCCGGCCACTTCGTGAAGATGGTGCACAACGGCATCGAGTACGCCGACATGCAGCTCATCGCGGAGTCGTACGACCTGCTGCGGCGGGCGCTGGGCATGACGCCGGGCGAGATCGCGGAGGTCTTCCGCACCTGGAACGGCGGCCGGCTCGAGTCGTATCTGATCGAGATCACCGCCGAGGTGCTCGGGCACACCGACGCCGCCACCGGCAAGCCGTTCGTGGACATCGTTCAGGACCAGGCCGAGCAGAAGGGCACCGGCCGCTGGACCGTCCAGACCGCGCTGGACCTGGGCGTGCCGGTGAGCGGGATCGCCGAGGCGGTGTTCGCCCGCTCGCTGTCCGGCCACGCGGATCTGCGGGACGCCTCGCAGGGGCTGCCGGGGCCGTCCGGCGAGAAGCTCACGGGCGCGGCGGCGGAGCGGTTCGCCGACGATGTCGAGCAGGCGCTGTACGCCTCGAAGATCGTGGCGTACGCGCAGGGCATCCACCAGATCGAGGCGGGCAGCCAGGAGTACGGCTGGGACATCGACCCGGGGGCGGTCGCGAGGATCTGGCGTGGCGGCTGCATCATCCGGGCGCGGTTCCTGAACCGGATCACCGAGGCGTACGCCAAGGACCGCAAGCCCGTCACGCTGCTGACCGACGACCACTTCGCGGAGGCGCTGGGCGCGGCGCAGGACGCCTGGCGGCGAGTGGTGGCCACCTCGGTCGAGCTGGGCGTGCCCGCACCGGGCTTCTCGGCGGCGCTGGCGTACTACGACGCGCTGCGCTCGGAGCGGCTGCCCGCGGCGCTGGTCCAGGGGCAGCGGGACTTCTTCGGCGCGCACACCTACCGGCGGGTGGACCGCGAGGGTTCGTTCCACACGATGTGGGGCGCCGACCGCGACGAGCGTACGGCCTGACGTCGCGACGTCGTGACGGCACGAGGGCCGTGTCCCCGCCCGGATTCCGGCGGGGACACGGCCCTCGTGCCGTTGTGTGCCACGGCCCTCGCGCCGCCGCGCCGTCAGGGTGTGTAGCGGCGGAAGGCGGGCACCGCGGCGGCCAGCCCGAGTGTGCTGACGGCCACCAGCAGCCCGCCCGCGGCGACCGCCGCGCGGGCCCCGAGGAGGGAGCCCGCGGTGCCGTGCAGCAGGTCGGCGATGCGCGGGCCGCCCGCCACCACCACGGTGAACACGCCCTGCATCCGGCCGCGCATGTCATCGGTTGCGGCCGACTGGAGGATCGCCCCGCGGAAGACCATCGAGACCATGTCGGCGACGCCCGCCAGGGCGAGGAAGGCCACCGCCCACCACAGGTTCGGGCTGAGTCCGAATCCGGCGATGGCCACGCCCCAGGCCACCACGGCGGCGATGACCATCAGGCCGTGGCGGCGGGCGCGGGAGAAGGTGCCGGACAGCAGACCGCCGGCCACCGCGCCGATCGGGATCGCCGCGAAGAGCAGGCCGAGCGCGAACCCCTCGCCCCAGGGCGCGTAGGTGTGCGAGGCGAGCTGGGGGAAGAGTGCGCGGGGCATGCCGAAGACCATGGCGATGATGTCCGCGAGGAAGGACATCAGCAGGATGCGGTGGGCGGCGATGTACCGGAAGCCGTCGACCACATCGCGCCATCCGGCCCGTCGGCCGCCGCCCGCGGCGCCCTCGGTGAGCGGCGGGAGGGACGGCAGCCGCCAGACGGCCCACAGGGTGATGCACAGCGCCACGGCGTCGATGAGATAGAGCGTGGGCAGGCCGAGGACGGGGATCAGGGCGCCCGCGAGCAGCGGCCCGATGATCATGCCCGTCTGGGCGACGGTGGACTGGAGGGCGCCCGCGGCGGGCAGTTCGTCGGCGGGCACGAGGCGGGCGACGGAGGCGCTGCGGGCCGGGGAGTTCATGCCGAAGAAGCCCTGCTGGGCGGCGAGCAGCACCATGAGCACCGCCACCGAGTCCAGACCGGCGAAGGACTGGGCCCAGAACAGCAGCGAGGTGACGGCGATGCCCACGTTGGTGACGAGCATCAGGGTGCGCCGGTCCATCCGGTCGGCGACCACCCCGCCCCACAGTGCGAAGACCACCAGCGGGAGGAGCCCCGCGAAACTGGCGTAGCCGACCCACGCCGATGAGCCGGTGATGTCATAGATCTGCTTGGGGACGGCCACGGCGGTGAGCTGGCTGCCGATGGCCGTGACGGTGGTGGAGGTCCACAGCCGCCGGAAGGGGCGGTGGCGCAACGGCCGGGTGTCCATCACCCAGCGGCGCCAGCCGGGTTTCGGCGGCGGGGCGGGGGCGCCGCCCTCGGCTCCGGGAGGCTTGTCGTCGTCCCGGGCGGTGGGTTCTATCTCGTCGTCGCTGCTTCTGGCGGTCTCCACGGCTGGTTCGATTCCTCCTACATCCATTCGGGCCGGGAACCATTGTGACGACCCCCGGCCCGCGCCGTGGCCCCGGCTCCTCAGTCCCCGGCCGCGGGACGCATCTGCCGCCGGCCGTGGATGCTGCCGCTCAGTGAGGTCAGCCGGGTGCCGCTGCCGCCGCCGCGGTCGGCGATGATCTCGGCCGCGATGCTGACGGCGGTCTCCTCCGGGGTACGGGCGCCGAGGTCCAGGCCGATCGGCGAAGCGAGCCGGGTCAGCGCCTCCTCGCCGAGACCGGTGGCGCGCAGCCGGCGGAGCCGGTCGTCGTGGGTGCGGCGGGAGCCCATGGCGCCGACGTAGGCCAGCGGCAGGCGCAGGGCGACGTCCAGCAGCGGCACATCGAACTTCGGGTCGTGGGTGAGCACACAGACCACCGTGCGTTCGTCGATCCGGCCCGCCTCCGCCTCGGTGCGCAGATAGCGGTGCGGCCAGTCGGTCACCACCTCGTGTGCGTCGGGGAAGCGGCGCGCGGTGGCGAAGACCGGCCGGGCGTCGCACACGGTGACGTGGTAGCCGAGGTACGCGCCGATCCGGGCCATGGCCGCCGCGAAGTCGACGGCACCGAAGACCAGCATCCTCGGCGGGGTGGCGTGGACGGAGACGAACAGGGTGAGCTCCTCGTCCATACGTGTGCCGTCGTAGCCGTAGCGCAGGGTCTCGGTGCGCCCGCCGGCCAGCAGTCCGCGCGCGTCCTCGGCGATGGCCGCGTCCAGCCGCCCGGAGCCGAGGGATCCCGAGGTGCCCTCGGGCCGTACGACCAGCCGGCGGCCCAGCCGCCCCTCCGGGTCGGGCCCGTCGACGGCCACGCAGATCACCTCGGCCACCGGCTCCCCGGCGGCCACCGCGGTGGCCACCTCGCCCAGTTCGGGGAAGCCTTCGGGGTCGACCCGCTCCACATACACATCGATGATTCCGCCACAGGTCAGCCCGACCGCGAAGGCGTCGTCGTCGCTGACGCCGTAGCGCTCCAGCACGGGCGTTCCGCTGTCGGTCACCTCCTGGGCCAGTTCGTAGACGGCGCCCTCGACACAGCCGCCGGAGACGCTGCCGATCGCGGCGCCATCGGGCCCGACCAGCATGCTCGTCCCGGGCGGCAGCGGGGAGGAGTGCCAGGTCGCCACCACCGTGGCACGGGCGAACGGCTCGCCCCGGCCCCACCATCGGTGCATCTGCGCTACGACGTCTCGCATGGAATCCAAATCTCCTCGCCGACCCATGTAAGAGGTTGATACATTCAATGTATGAGCCTCTCACATCACTCACCGAGTAGCGACATCATCTTGCGGATCAACGGCACGTCCCACCCGATGACCATCGACAACCGGACGACCCTGCTCGATGTGCTGCGCGAGCGGCTGGGGCTCACGGGCACCAAGAAGGGCTGCGACCACGGTCAGTGCGGGGCCTGCACGGTACTGGTCGACGGTGAGCGGGTGAATAGCTGCCTGGTGTTCGCGGTGACCGCCGAGGAGCGCGAGATCGTCTCCATCGAGGGCGTGGCGGCGCTGTCGGACGGCGGGGAACTGCACCCGGTGCAGCGCGCCTTCCTCGACCATGACGGGCTCCAGTGCGGCTACTGCACCCCGGGCCAGATCTGCTCCGCCATCGGGGCGCTGGGCGAGGCCGGGCGCGGCTGGCCCAGCCATGTCACCGAGGACACCGCCGCCGGGGTGGCCGATGTCTCTGAGCTGGACGCGCGGGAGGTGCGCGAGCGCATGAGCGGCAATCTGTGCCGCTGCGGTGCGTACAACGGCATCGTGGAGGCCGTGCTGGAGGCCGCGGGCGCCGAGGACACTGCCACGGTCGGGGGCGCCCGATGAAGGAGTTCGCCTACGCCCGCGCGGGCGACGCCGACGAGGCGGCCGCGCTGATCGCCGAGCGCCCGGATGCCACCTACCTCGGCGGGGGCACCAATCTGGTGGATCTGATGAAGCTCGGCGTCACCGGCCCCGGGCTGCTCATCGACGTCTCCCGGCTGCCGTACGACCGGATCGAGCACCGCGACGACGGCTCCGTGCTCATCGGCGCCACCGTGCGCAACGGCGCTCTGGCGGGCGATCCGGGCATCCGCGAGCGCTTCCCGCTGCTGTCCCAGGCGCTGCTGGCCGGGGCGTCGGGGCAACTGCGCACGGTGGCCACGGTGGGCGGCAATCTGCTGCAACGCACCCGCTGCGGGTACTTCCAGGATGTGAGCAAGCCGTGCAACAAGCGCGAACCGGGCACCGGGTGTCCGGCGATCCGGGGCGCGCACCGCGATCTGGCCGTGCTGGGCACCTCCGACCGGTGCGTGGCCTCCCACCCCTCCGACATGGCGGTGGCGCTGGTGGCGCTCGACGCGGTGGCGCATCTGCGGTCCGTGGACGGCGGCTCGCGCACCGTTCCGGTGGCGGAGCTGTATCTGCTGCCCGGCGAGACACCGCACCGGGAGACCGTCCTGGACCACGGTGACCTCATCACCGCCGTGGAGCTGCCCCCGCCGCCGCCAGGTGCCCGGATGCGCTACCGCAAGGTACGGGACCGCTGGTCGTACGCCTTCGCGCTGGTGAGCGCCGCCACCGCGGTGTCCGTGGCCGAGGATGGCTCGCTCCAGGACGTGCGGATCGCGCTCGGCGGGGTGGCGCCCCGGCCGTGGCGGGCCCGGATCGCCGAGGAGCGGCTGCGCGGCGCCCGGCCGGACGAGGAGACGCTGCGGGAGGCGGCCCGGGCCGAGCTGGCCGAGGCGCGGCCGCTGCCGGACAACGCCTTCAAGGTCGACCTGGCCATTGATCTGATGGTCGCGGGCGTCCGCGACCTCGCCGCGAGGAAGGACCGCGCATGACCACCGTCTCGCGATGTGTCGGCGCCCCGATGACCCGGGTCGACGGCCTGGACAAGGTGACCGGCGCGGCGCGCTACGCCTATGAGTTCCCCACTCAGGGCGTCAGCTATGTGTGGCCGGTGCAGGCGACCGTCGCCCACGGCCGGGTGACGGCGGTGGATCCCGCCCCGGCGCTGGCCCTGCCCGGTGTGCTGACGGTGCTCGACCACACCAACGCCCCGCGGCTGAACGCCGAGGCACAGGCGAGCGCGGACCTCTTCGTGCTCCAGTCCCCTCAGGTGGCCTACCACGGCCAGATGGTGGCCGCCGTGGTGGCCACCTCGCTGGAGGCGGCGCGCGAGGGTGCGGCCGCGGTCCGGGTGAGCTATGAGCGGGAGCCGCACGATGTGGTGCTGCGCGCCGACGACGAGCGGCTGGAGATCGCCGAGACGGTGACCGACGGCAGCCCCGGCCTGGTCGAGCGCGGTGACGCCGATGCGGCGTGGGCCGCCGCTCCGGTGCGGGTGGACAACACGTACACCACCCCGGTCGAGCATGTGAGCCCGATGGAGCCGCATGCCACCATCGCGGTGTGGGACGAGGACCGGCTGACGCTGTTCAACTCCGACCAGGGCCCGTACATGAGCGCGCAGCTCCTGTCCGCGCTGTTCGGGATCGAGCTGAGTGCGGTGGAGGTCGTCGCCGAGTACATCGGCGGGGGCTTCGGGGCCAAGGGCATTCCGCGCTCGCCGACGGTGCTGGCGGCGCTGGCCGCACGGGCCGTCGGACGGCCGGTGAAGATCGCCCTGACCCGGCAGCAGATGTTCCAGTTGATCCCCTACCGCTCCCCCACCATCCAGCGGGTGCGGCTGGGCGCCGGGCGCGACGGCCGGCTGACGGTGGTCCAGCACGACTCGGTGCAGCAGCGCTCGACCCTGGTGCCGTTCGCCGACCAGACGGTGTCCTCGACGCGGATGATGTACGCGGCGCCCAACGCCCGTACGACCGTGAAGGTGGCGCCGCTGGACGTGATGACGCCCGCCTGGTTCCGCGCGCCCGGCCACACACCGGGGATGTTCGCACTGGAGTCGGCGATCGACGAACTGGCCGAGGCGCTGGGCATGGACCCGATCGAGCTGCGGATCCGCAACGAGCCGGCGAACGACCCGGAGAGCGGCAAACCGTTCAGCAGCCGCAATCTGGTGGCCTGCCTGCGCGAGGGCGCGGCGCGCTTCGGCTGGGAGCACCGCGATCCGGCGCCGGGGATCCGGCGCGAGGGGCGCTGGCTGGTCGGCACCGGTGTGGCCGCCTCGCACCACCCGGACTACACCTTCCCCTCCTCCGCGGTGGCGCGCGCCGAGGAGGACGGGACGTACCGGGTGCGCATCGGCGCGGCCGACCTCGGCACGGGCGCCCGCACCGCCCTCACCCAGGTGGCGGCGGACGCGCTGGCCATTCCGGTGTCGCGGCTGCGGCTGGAGATCGGCCGCGCGTCGCTGGGCATGGCGCCGTTCGCGGGCGGTTCGCTCGGCACCGCCTCCTGGGGCTGGGCGGTGGACAAGGCGTGCCGTGCGCTGCTGAAGGAGCTGGACGTCTACGGAGGTATGGTCCCGGACGGCGGCCTCGAGGTGGTGGCCGACACCACCGAGGACCTGGGGCGGCGGGCGGATCTGTCACGGCACACCTTCGGGGCGCAGTTCGCCCAGGTGCGGGTGGACGCCGACACCGGTGAGATCCGGGTGGACCGGATGCTGGGCGTGTTCGCGGCCGGGCGGATCGTCAATCCGCACACCGCGCGCTCGCAGTTCCTGGGAGCCATGACGATGGGTCTGTCGATGGCGCTGCTGGAGATCGGCGAGGTCGATCCGGTCTTCGGCGACTTCGCCAACCATGACTTCGCGGGCTATCACATCGCCGCCCACGCCGATGTCCCGCGGCTGGACGTGGTGTGCCTGGAGGAGACCGACAACACCTCCAATCCGGTGGGTGCCAAGGGCATCGGCGAACTGGGCATCGTGGGCGCGGCGGCGGCCATCGGAAACGCCTTCCACCATGCGACCGGAGAGCGGGTGCGGGATCTGCCGATCCGTATCGAGCGCTCGCGGGAGGCGCTGCGGGCGGCCAGGTCCGCCGAAAAGCGCAGGCCAGGGGCGGGCGAGCCGGAGTCTCGGGTCCGGTAGGGTCACCCGAATGGCACCCACCCCGAAGGGACGCGCCACCTATCACCACGGCGACTTGGCCGCGGCGCTGGTGGAGGCGACCCTGGAGATCATCGATGAGGTCGGGGTGCGCGGTTTCTCCGTCGCGGAGGCCGCGCGCCGCACCTGTGTCAGCCCCGGTGCCCCGTACCGCCACTTCGCCGACCGTGACGCGCTGGTCGCCGCCGCCGCGCTGGAGGTCTCGCGGCGGCTGCGGGCCATCTACCTGGAGACCGCGGCCGAGACCGGGTCCGCTCAGGAGCGGCTGGCGGCGGTGGCGGGCAGCTTCGTGCGCGCGGCGGCCCGCTACCGCGGCGGGCTGGACATCCTCTTCGCCCCGGGGCTGCGGGCCACCCATCCGGAGCTACGGGACAGCACCCGGGAGTTCGTCGATCTGCTGTTGCCGAGCGCCTTCGAGGTGATCGCTCCGGGCGAGGGCCCGGCGACGGCCGTGGCGCTGCTCGACGCGCTGCATGCACTCGCCCGGGGGTATGTCGCCCAATTGCTGGAAGGGAAGTTCGGCGATCCGGATGACGTGGTCGAGGAGGTCGCCATCCGTGCGACCCGGGCCGCGCGGGCGCTGGTAGCGGGCTACGGCGTGCCGTCGGGGCATGTCGGCGAGGTGGCACGGGACCGCTGACGGAGGGACAGAATTTCCCGTTCCACTTCACGATCTTCGTTCGGCGCGCATACCGTCGATGCGGAACGGATCGGAGGAACAGATGTCCCTGAAATCCGGTAAGGGCGCCCACCGGGCGCCTTCGCGGCTGCGCTCGCCGTACGCCATCGGCGCACTGGGGGTGGCGGTCACCGCCGCCGTCCTCGCCACCCTCGTCCCGGCCACGGCCGGGACGACCGACCCCGACCACGACACCGGTACCGACCCGGCCCCCGCATCGTCCGTCTCGCACCCCGAGCGGGACTGGATGGGCTCGACGATCGCCCGCTACGAGAAGGCCGACCCCGGCGTCTCACCCAGGGCCACCAGAGCGGCCTCGGTGGAGGGTGTGGATGTCAGCGACCATCAGGGTTCGGTCGACTGGGCGGCCCTGTGGGACGACAACGTCCGATTCGCCTATGTGAAGGCCACCGAGAGCACGACCTACAAGAACCCCTCGTTCGCCGGGCAGTACAACGGCTCCTTCCAGCAGGGCATGATCCGCGGCGCCTACCACTTCGCCCTGCCGGATCGTTCCAGCGGCACCCGTCAGGCCGACTTCTTCGTGAGCAACGGAGGCGACTGGTCGGACGACGGCAGGACACTGCCGCCCGTCCTGGACCTCGAGTACAACCCGTACGGAGCAACCTGCTTCGGACTGACCGCGTCCCAGATCGTGGACTGGATCGGCGACTTCACGGCGCGGGTCAAGGAGCGCACCGGACGCCAGCCGGTGATCTACACCGCCACCGGCTGGTGGAAGACATGCACGGGCAACAGCGCCGCCTTCGCCGAGCGGAACCCCCTGTGGCTGGCGCGATACGCCGCCACCCCCGGGGAGCTGCCGGCCGGCTGGGAGACCCACACCCTGTGGCAGTACACCTCCACCGGGCCGCTGGTGGGCGACCACAACAGGTTCAACGGAAGCCTGGCGGGCCTCAAGGCGCTGGCCACGGGGTGAGGCGGCGGCTCTCAGCCGCCGAGCACACCGCCGACCCCGCCGAGCACACCGTCGAGCGTGTCCCCGACACCGTCCACCAGACCGCCCACCAGACCCTTGCCGTGGTGACCGCCCTCGCCGGGAGTGGACTGCGGCGGCTGGCTGGGCTGCTGCGAGGGGGTGGTCGGATCGGCGCTCGGGGTCGTCTCGCTCGGCGAGGAGTGCTCCGAGGGAACCTGGTCGTCCCGCTGTGCCGGGGTGGGGGCCGCGTGGGTGGTCGCGGCCTTTGAGGGGGCCGCGTCGGGGGTGGCCGGGGTGGTGGGCCGCTGCGCGCCGGCGCTCCGGTCCGTCGCCCCGCCACCGGGAGTGGCGGCGTCCGTGTCGTCGGAGATCAGCTTCGGCTTCGTGGACTCGCTGGGCGAGACATGGCTCTGCGAGGGCGAGTGGTCGACGGTGGGGTCGATGTGCGGCGCCTGCTCCTGCTGTGTGTTCACATCGGAGCGGGCCTGCACGGACTTGTCGCCGCCGGTCGTCGAGTGGAGGCCGAAGGCTATGGTTCCGGCCACTCCGAGGGCGGTAGCCGCCTTGAGCGTCGTGGTACGCGCCTGCTGGGCGGCGGTCGGTCGGCTGTGTCGACCCATTTCGCTGGTCTCCCCGTTATGGCATGGGTTGGGTGCAGTGCACCGGAAGGCCCGGTTCCGAGCGGAACTGATGTCCGACGCACACGTGTTACAGAGTAAAGAACGAGCCAGATGATAACCATGGCCCCCCGGTGTACGGCCACCCGTACACCGGGGAACGTTTGTCCATGGCTAGCGCGCGGCCTCCGGATAGAAGTCGCGTGAACGGCCCTGGCCGTCCTTGAGCTTTCCGAGCAGGCTCGCCGGGTACTCGATGAGCCAGTAGCTCACCGCGGCGGCGGCCACGGCCACCACCAGCACGATGACCACGGCCAGCGGGAAGCCCGCCTGGCCGTCGGGGGGCAGCAGCCCGGCGTTGTACAGGCCCAGCATGATCGGCTCATGCCAGACGAAGAGGCTGTAGCTGGCCAGCCCGGCGCCGGTGAGCCAGCGGGCCGTGAGCCATGTGTGCCACCGCCCCTGCCGCCGCACATGGATGGTGCTGTACAGCAACACCATCCACAGCAGGGCGGACAGCGGATGGTAGAAGGTGGTCGGGAAGTCCTCCGACTCCGTACCGGACCAGGACAGCAGATACAGCCCCAGGAGGGCGGCCACCCGCAGCGGGATCGCCACCTTCGCGTGGAGCCGGCCCCGGTCGCCGAGGGCGACCATCATCACGGCCAGGCCCATGCCCGCCGCGAACCCTCCGAAGCGGGCCTGCGGTCCGAAGTACACCGGCCATTCGGTGTGCGGGATCTCCAGCACATAGCGGGCGACCGCGATCCAGATGAACGGCCCGATGTACAGCAGGGCACATCCGGCGGCGCACACCGCCACCCGGGAGGCCCGCTTGCGCAGCGGACGGCAGACGCGGGCGGCCAGCGGGCCGAGTCCCACCAGCGCCAGATAGAACATGATTTCCAGCGACAACGACCAGGTGGGGCCGATGGTGTAGAAGATCTGCTCCTGGTCGAAGACCTGGGTGAAGGTGAGATGGTGCACCAGATCGGACCACTCACCGGGCAGCGTGGGGTTGCGGGTGGCCCAGACGCACAGGACCGCCAGGAAGTACAGCGGAATGATCCGGATGGCCCGCCGGAAGAGGAACACCCGGCCGGGGCGGGTCGAGCCCCCCTCGATCGCCGCCCGTGCGTAGGACAGTGTCAGCAGATACGCGGACAGCACGAAGAAGAAGTCGATGACCTCCAGCGACACCAGCGCGTTCGCGTACCGGTTGGGCACCGGTGAGTGGGCGCCGTCCCGGTCGTAGGTGAAGTACTGCTGCCAGACGTGGAAGACGACCGTGAGGAGGGCCGCCATGCCCCGGAAGCCCTGGATCTCCGCGTTCCTCCGGTTCCGGGAGGGCGCGCCCTTGGCGGGTGTGCCGTTGACCGGCCGGCGGACGGTGGCGGGTGCGGTGGTGAGGGTGGTGGACGCCGTGCTCATGTCCGCTTCACCGCCTTCTCGCCGGGCCGCGGGGTGACCCGCCACTGGCGGTCCCGCAGCACCTCCTTGAGCAGCGACTGACGGGCCACGATGTTCTTGAAGTGGCTGTAGAAGAAGGTGGACACCAGCAGATACCGCCAGAACCACGCCCTGCGGCGGCGCAGTTCGGGCACCGCGAGCCGCCATGCGAACAGCGCCTGGACCAGTCCGGCGGAGAGGGTGAACAGGGTGGCCAGCAGGCAGACCGGCACCGCCCAGTCGAGCTGGTCCACGCCGCCCGCCCGCCACGCCGAGTACAGCAGCACGGGCAGGATCTGGAGGGTCAGCCACGGCTGGATCTCACGCCAGCCCAGCAGCACCAGCAGCCCCGCCTTCTGGCGGGCGGTGAAGGCCGGCGAGCGCAGCCCGCGCCACAGATACTTCAGCGACACCTGGAGCCAGCCCTGGGCCCAGCGCGACCGCTGGTTCCACAGCGCCTTGAGGGTGGTGGGCGCCAGTTCGCGGGAGATGAGCGTCCGGTCGGTGGCGATCCTGGCTCCCTCGTGGAGGGCACGCATCGAGGAGTCGATGTCCTCGGTGAGCATCGTGCCGTGCATCCGGGTCCTGGCGAGCAGATCGGTGCGCCAGAAGCCGTTGGAGCCGCCGAAGACACCGAAGGTGTAGAGCCGGGTCCGGCCGGGGTGGCTGACGGCGTAGATGGCCTCGAACTCCACGCCCACCAGCTTGGCGACCCAGGAGCTCTCGCCGTTGCGGATCACACAGTGGCCCTGGACCACGTCGTAGCCGTTCGAGAGCCAGTGCCAGGCGTGCTGGAAGGCGTCGGGCACCGGGTGGTGGTCGGCGTCGAAGATGCCGACGAACTCACCGCGCACCCGGGTGACCGCGGCGTTGACGTTCTGCGCCTTGGAGGTGCTGCCCGCCACCGGCATCAGCACCAGCCGCGGGTCGCGGCGGGCCATCTCCCGCAGGGTCTCCTCGACGGGCATGGGGTGCGGCGTGTTGTACGCGAGCACGATCTCCAGCTCGTTGGGGTAGTCCAGGCGCAGAAAGGACTCGATGGTGTCGACGATGGTCGCGGCCTCATTGGGCAGATACGCGGCGATGACGGCGCTGGCCGGCGGATACGGCTGGGCCGGCTGTTCGGGCCGGGGTTTGGCGTCGAGCGAGAAGAGGCACTCCAGCACGATCATCGCGGCGGAGAGCACCAGCCCGGACACCACGACCCAGTAGGCGGCCGAGCCGACGTCCCAGCCCAGTTCGTACATCTGCTGGTAGAAGACGAAGGGGATGCCCACGCCGAAGAGCAGCACCAGGATGGGCGAGAGCGCCGACAGCAGGGCGCGCAGCGCGGTGGCCAGCGGACGGCGGCGGCGGTGGCTGCCGCGCATCCACGCCGCGTACTTGACCGGCCGCAGATCCCGGTGGCGGATCGATTCGTCCACCGCGTTGCGGGAGTTGGCGACGGCCTGGGCGCGGTCCGGGCAGTCGGCCAGCGGGGTCCAGCCGATCGCCGGGGTCAGCCGTACGTTCTCATCGGCGACCACGAAGCGGGTCCCGGCCACCGCGTTGGCGAACTTCTGGAGTTCGCCGCGCGCGGTGTCCTCGTCCACACCGGGCATGAGCATCAGCAGATGGCCGTCGTCGTCCCAGCCGAGCCGGTCGCAGACGCCGCCCAGTTTCTCCGCCACTCCGGCGAGACGTTCGGCGACCTCACGGCGCACCCGCGGCCCCAGCCGGGCTTCGAGGGCGGCTATCTCGGCGACGCCGACCATGGCGACGACACCACCGACGCGGCTGTCGTCGACCCGCTTGAGTTCGCGGTCGAGTTCGCCCAGGAAGTGGGGCTGGGAGTACAGGCCGGTGCGCGGGTCGAGCAGCAGATTCTCGACGGGGACCGGAACCCGGCGCAGCTTGGCCTCGATCCGGGCGGACAGCTCGACGGGGTCGGAGCTGTCCGGCAGGCAGTCGTCGGCGCCGCCGCGCAGCATGTCGGCGACGCCGACGGGACCGGGGTCGGAGGTGACCATGAGCAGGGGAAGCGCCCGTCCCGCGGGCACGGCGCGGACCTCGCGTATCAGGTCCAGCCCGTCGCCGGCGCCGTCCAGGGCGACGATCGCGTCCGGAGGGGATTGCCGCATCTGACGGCTGACGTCGCCGGGCTCCGCATGGCTCACCTCATGCCCGGTCGAGACGAGTGTCCGGGTCAGCTTGTCGAGTCTGGGACCCGGTGTGCCGACCGCCAGCACATGCCCGCTCGGCCCCGCCACATCGCCGCGAGCGGCGGGCACGGGTTGCTGGTATTCGCGTGATCGTGGGTGGTGCGAAGTAAGCACCTGAGGTTCCTTTCTGAAAGACATGCGTCACCGAACGGGCCGTGGGCGCGCGGACGTTCCGGCCGGGGTCAGGGCAGACCACGTGGCCCGTGGGCATGCGCGCATGGGCATGCGGCTACGGGCAGGCCGGAGGACGGCGTCGCCGGGAAGGCCGGGGCGATCCGCCGTTCGGTGAGTGGTGAGAGGCGGCTACGCCGCTACCGTGGCCGATCCGCGCGGGGAGAGGTGAGGTCTCCGGCGGGGTCTCGGGCAGACGGACGTGACGGCGGCGGTGGACACGCGAACGTGCTCCAGCGAATTGCGCATAAGGTCCCATCCTGTTCGGATCGTGGGGGGCGGACCGAACGTCACCAGTGCGGGTCGACCGATCTTTTAGGCTGACCGGTCGGAATCCTTAGTCTCATCGATCACTACGGAACCACACAACACATCGAAGTAACACTCTCATTAACCGATGAGAGAGTTCGGCGTTCCCACGGGCCGATGGCCATTGGCCCCAACTTGCCTACGGCGCGGGGGTGTCGGAGCCCACGTCGGTACGGCGTCGGCGGGGCGTCGGCGGGTCATCGACCCGGCGTCGGCGCCACGTCGGTGCGATGTCGGTGCCCGCGGCCAGTCTTTTTCCAGGCACCACATTCGGTGGTTGAATTCGGAAGGGACAACACCCATGCGCAATACCCGGGTCCTGATCTCCGGCGCCAGTATCGCCGGGCCCGCCCTCGCCTACTGGCTGGACCACCATGGCTTCCAGGTCACCGTGGTGGAGCGCGCCGCGGGCCCGCGCCCGGGCGGACAGGCGATCGACGTACGAGGCCCGGCGCTGGAGGTGTGCGAGCGCATGGGTGTGCTGGCGGAGGTCCGGGCGCGCCGCACCGGGCTGCGCGGTATGTCGATGGTCGACGGCGACGGAAAAGAGCTGTTCAGCACAACCGAGCGCACCGCGAGTGGCGGCTTTCTCGACAGCCCCGACGTGGAGATTCTCCGGGACGATCTGTCCTCGGTTCTGCTGGCCGCGGGCGGCGACGGGATCGAGTACCTCTTCAACGATTCCATCGCCTCGCTCGCCCAGGGCCCCCATGAGGTGGCGGTCACCTTCCACCGGGGCGGTTCGCGCGCCTTCGACATCGTGGTGGCGGCCGACGGGGTGCACTCCTCCACCCGGGCGCTGGTCTTCGGCCCGGAGGAGAAATTCCTTCACCATATGGGGGGCTATCTGGGCGTGTGGACGGTGCCGAACTATCTGGGCCTGGACCGCTGGGAGGTCATCTACCAGATGCCCGGCGACGTCTGGGGCGGCATGATGATGAGCGTCCGCGAGAACACCGAGGCCCGGGTCTACATCGGCATCGACTCGGACGAACCGCCCGCCGAGTTCCTCGGCTCCCGGACCGTCTCGGATCAGAAGCGGCTGGTGGCCGAGCGGTACCGGGACGCGCGCTGGGAGATGCCACGGCTGCTGGAGTACATGTGGGGGGCGCCCGACTTCCACCTCGACGTGGCGGCCCAGATCCATATGGACTCCTGGTCCCGTGGCCGGGTGACCCTGGTCGGCGACGCCGGTTACTGCGGCTCGCCGATGTCCGGGCAGAGCACCAGCGTGGCCATGGTCGGCGCCTATGTCCTGGCGGGCGAGCTCAAGGCCGCCGGCGGCGACCACACCACGGCCTTCGCCGCCTATGAGCGCGAGCTGCGGGGCTATGCGGCGGCCAACCAGCAGCTCGCGCTGGACCAGAAGGCGCGGAAGGACGCGGAGACCGCATCGCACGGGCAGGAGCCCGACACCAACCCGACCAATATCGGTGACGGCTTCTACGAGGTGGTCAACTCCTACACCCTCAAGGACTACTGACCGGGCCGCCCGACGGTGGTGGCCGTGGCCCTGGACGTGGCCGTGGGCCCGTGACCGGCTAGGACACCACGTCCTTGCGGCCGAAGCCACGGAAGGCGAACGCGAGGAACACCAGCGCGTAGGCAACCGACACCGAGACGCCCTTCACCATTCCGCCCCACTCCATATGGGGCTGGAGTGCGTCCGCCCACGCGAACTGCCAGTGCGCGGGCAGGAAGTCGCGCCAGGAGCCGAGTGCCGTGACCGCGTCCAGCACATTGCCCACGATGGTGAGCCCCACCGCACCGCCCACCGCGCCCAGCGGCGCGTCGGTGACGGTCGAGAGCCAGAACGCGAGGGCGGCCGTGACCAACTGGGACAGGAAGATGTACAGCACCACGAGGGCGAGCCGGACGAGGGCGTCCCCGATCGGCAGTTCACCGCCCGTGGGCATCTCCAGCGGCCCCCAGCCGTATGCGACGGTGCCCACCGCGAGCGCGACCAGCGGCAGCAGCACCATGGCGGCCGCGCTGAACGCGAGGGCCACCGCCAGCTTGCTCCCCAGCAGCCGGGCCCGGGGCACGGGCGCGGCCAGCAGATAGCGCAGCGAGGACCAGCTCGCCTCGGCGGCCACGGTGTCGCCGCAGAACAGCGCCACCGGCACCACCAGCAGAAAGGCGGCCGAGACGAACAGCGCGGTGGCGGCGAGGTTGGCGCCGGAGGCGGTGGCCGTGGCCATCAGGGTGACCCGGTCCTCCTGCCCCTCGGGGGCGCCGCCGATGGCGAACGCGACGACGAGGACGAACGGCAGCAGCGCCAGCACCAGCGCCATGACCAGGGTCCGGCGGCGGCGCAGTTGCCGTACGGCCTCCACCCGCAGCGGCAGGGTGTGGTGGGCCCGGTAGCCGGGCGCGACCTGGGACAGGGAGCTCACGCGGATCCTCCTGCAATCAGCGTCAAGAAGGCGTCTTCCAGGCGCCGGTTGGGCCCGAAGCTGGTCACCGGGATCTCCAGCCGCACCAGTTCGGCGAGCAGCCGGGCCGGGGTGGTCCCGTCGAGCTGGACGAGCAGTCCGTCGGCGGTGCGGGCGGCGGAGACGATGCCGGGCAGCGTGTTCACCTTGTCGATGTGGACCTCGCTCAGCTCGCCGTCGTGGCCCACGAGCACACTGCCGCCGTTGCCGGTGATCTCGCCGACCGGGCCCGCCTGGATGAGCCGGCCCCGGTCCATGACGACCAGATGGGTGCAGGACTGCTCGACCTCCGCCAGGAGATGGCTGGAAACGATCACCGTGCGCCCCTCGGCGGCGTACCGGATCATCACCTCGCGCATCTCGCGGATCTGCGGCGGGTCCAGGCCGTTGGTCGGTTCGTCGAGGATCAGCAGATCGGGCAGGCCCAGCATGGCCTGGGCGATGGCGAGCCGCTGCCGCATGCCCTGGGAGTAGGTGCGTACCGCACGCTCCAGCGCGCCGCCCAGGCCCGCGATCTTGAGCGCCTCCTCGATATGGGCGTCGGCGGCGGGGCGGCCGGTGGCCCGCCAGTACAGCTCCAGGTTGGCGCTGCCGGTCAGATGCGGCAGGAAGCCCGCTCCCTCGACGAAGGCGCCGACGCGGGAGAGCACGGGCGCACCGGGCCTGATGGCCTGGCCGAAGACCCGGATCTCGCCCTCGTCGGGGGCGATGAGCCCCATCAGCATGCGCAAGGTGGTGGTCTTGCCCGCGCCGTTGGGCCCGAGGAGTCCGAGCACCTGCCCCTTCTCTACGCGGAAGGACAACTCGCGTACCGCGTAGCGGTCGGCGGACTTGGCGTAGCGCTTGCTGAGACCGGTGATCTCCAGGGGCACCTCGGCCAGTTCGGGGTCGGGCGCGGGAGTGGCCGTACGCCGCCTGCCGGTCAGCACCAGCACGAGCGCCACCACGGCCGCGGCCAGCGGCAGCCCCCACACCCAGGCGGGCAGCGGGGCGGGCTGGGTGTGCACCACGGGAGCGGTGGGGACCGTCAGGCCGCCGTCCACGAGCCCGACCGTGTAGGTGGCGGGCTCGGTCGGCGAGGCGTAGCCGAGGTCGGTGGAGGCCAGGACCAGCCGCAGCCGGTGGCCCGCGATGAGCTCGTGGTCGACGGCGGGCAGCCGCACGGTGACGGTACGGCCCTGCTTCGCACCCGTGACGCGCAGCGGCGTGACCAGTTGCTCGGGCAGCACCTGCTGTCCGTCCGGCCCCACGTCGTAGACCTTGGCGAACAGGACGGCGTCATCCGTGTCGGCCTTGACCCGCACCTTCACCTCGGGCGATCCGGTGATGCGCAGGGGCCGGTCCAGCCGCGCCGAGTCGAACCGCGCGAACTGGCCGGGGATGTCGAGGGAGAGGCCGACGCCGAGCGAGGACGCCTGGGACAGCCCGGCCACGCCCGGCACCGTGGAGATGGAGGGCGGCCCCGCCCCGGGCGGGTTGGCGAACGACTGCTCGCGTCCGGGCAGTGCCACCTTCCGGGTGCCGTCGGCCAGGCCCGGGTAGCGGTCGCCGGTGGCGCCGCGCAGTTGGAGCGCGCCGTTGGTGGTGTCGATGCCGCCGGTGCGGCTGATCCGGAAGGCGGGCCCGGTGTCGGTGCCCTTGTCGCCCTTGAGGTAGCGGTCGAACCAGGCCCGGGTGCGGGCCGCCACCCGCGAGGTCTCGCGGTCGCCGCCGTCATGTCCTCCGGCGGTCCAGTCGACGGCGACCGGCGCCCCGGTGGCCCGGATCGCCTTCGCCATCTCGTCGGCCTGGCCGAGCGGGAAGAGGGAGTCGGCCTGTCCCTGGAGGATCAGCGTGGGGACCTTGATCCGGCCGGCCACGGCGGACGGGCTGCGGGCCTCGAGCATCCGGCGGGCGGCGGCATCGGGCTTTCCGGCGACCGCGACCCGCTCGTACATCTCGCACAGCCGCTTCTCGAAGCGGCCACAGCCCTGGCCTCCCAGGGCCTTACCGCCGCTCTCGCCCCGTTCGCCGTTCGCGTCTCCCGGGTCCGCCCGGACTCCCTGGCCCGCCCCGCCGTTCGCGCCGCCCGCGCCCGACCGGCCCATTCCGCCGTTCGCATCCTCCTGGCCGCCCTGGGCCCGGGTGAGGTCGGCCGAGCCGGTGGTGAAGAACAGCCCGGTCCAGAGCTTCTTGTAGACCCCGTTCGGGAAGAGCGCGTCGGCGAGGTTCCAGTAGGTGATCTCGGGCGCGATGGCGTCCACCCGGCGGTCGTATCCGGCGGCGAGCAGGGAGACCGCCCCGCCGTAGGAGGCGCCGGCGACGCCCACCCGGGGGTCGCCCTGGCCGTCGAGCCGCACCTCGGGGCGTTTCGCCAGCCAGTCGATCAGCCGCCGGGCATCGGCCACCTCATGGTCCGGGTCGTTCAGCCCGATCTTCCCCGTGGATCTGCCGAATCCACGCGCCGACCAGGTGAGCACGGCGTATCCGTCGCGGGCCAGCCCCTCGGCCCGCTCGCGTACGTCGTCCTTGCTGCCGCCGAAGCCGTGGGCGAGCAGGACCGCGGGCCTGCGGCCGCTGCCCGAGGTGAAGTACGAGGTGTCGATGCGCGCCCCCGGCATGTCCAGCACGCGGTCCTGGCGGTGCACGGCCGGCCGGTCGTCGGAGGCGGCGGCCGCCCAGGTGCCCGCGCCCGCGAGGACGGCCGCGGCGGCCACGGCGGCGGCCAGGCGCCGGCCTCGCAGCCGGGTCTTTCGGAGATCCATACCGCAACCCTAAGAGGAGGATGCGAACGCCGGAGCTGACACCAGACGGATTCTCGCCCCCTCCCGGGGGAGTACCCGGACACCCGCCGTACACCCGGTGCGGTATGCCCCCGGCCGCGGCGGCCGGGCTTTTGGATCCGTCAGATGAAGCTCCATAAGATGCGCCGGTGATCATAAAGAAACGTCTGGCGACAGGCGCGTTGGGGCTGCTCGCGGCCCTCGCCTGCGGCCTGATATCCCCTCCCGCCGCGATGGCCGGCGAACCGGCTCCCGATTCCCCGAAGGTCGAGCTGGTGCTCGACGTCAGCGGCTCCATGCGGGCCCGCGACGTCGACGGCGACACCCGGATGGCGGCAGCGAAACAGGCGTTCAACGAGGTGCTGGACGCCACTCCCGAGGAGGTGCGGCTGGGCATCCGCACCCTCGGCGCCAACTACCCGGGCAAGGACCGCGTGGCCGGCTGCCGGGACAGCGAGCGGCTCTACCCGGTGGGCCAGGTCGACCGCACCGAGGCCAAGGCGGCCGTCGCCACGCTGCGCCCCACCGGCTGGACGCCCATCGGGCTCGCGCTGCGCGGCGCGTCCAAGGACCTCTCCAGCGGCGACGGGACCCGCCGGATCGTGCTGATCACGGACGGCGAGGACTCCTGCGGTCAGCCCGACCCGTGTGATGTGGCTCGTGAACTGGCCGCCCAGGGAACCCATCTGGTCGTCGACACGCTCGGGCTGACGCTGGACCGCAAGGTCCGCGAGCAGCTCAGTTGCATCGCCGAGGCCACCGGTGGCACCTATACGGCGATCCAGCACCGGGACCAGCTCTCCAGCCGTATCAAGCAGCTTGTCCGGCGCTCCGCCGACACTCCCGTGCAGACGCCCACACCGGTGCAAGGCGCGGCACAGTGCGCGAAGGCCCCGTACCTGGGCTCCGGCCTCTACAGCGACCGGGAGAGCTTCGGCGAACACCGCTGGTACCGGATGCGCGTGGCGCCAGGTCAGGAGCTGCGGGCCGCGACGAGCGTGGCCGTGGACCGGGCCGTCGACCCGGACTACGGCATTCTGCTGCGCGCGATGACCCCCGGCGGCCGGGAGCTGGTGCGCGGCAGCGAGGCGGGCAGCGGCCGTACGGACGTCATCTCCAGCGGGCTGCGCTATCCGGTCGCCGATGTGGACGACGACGAGGACAAGACCGCGCGGACGGTGTGCCTGGAGCTGAGCCAGTCCTTCTCCGCGCCCGCTTCCGTCAAGCGCACTCCGGGCCTTCCGGTGGAGCTCGCCGTCGATGTGGTCGGCAACGACGATCCGCCCGCCGATGTGGCCGCCTTCGGCCTGGGCCGCGGCTGGATGCTGCTGGGCGTGCTCACCGTGGGCGGGCTGCTCGCGGGGTTGCTGTGGGGCTGGCTGGCCCGCTGGCGTGTCACCGTCTGGAGGTCCAACTGATGCGAGCCCTGCGTACCGTGGGCGCCGCGCTCACCCTGTGTGCCGCGGCCTGGCTGACCGCCGCCGCCCCGGCCGCCGCCGACGGCACGGACGGCGCGGACGACAAGAAGGACAGCGCCCCCACCGAGGCGGGCACGAACTTCCGTACCGCCACCGAGATCAAGCCCGGTGAGAAGGCCACCGCGGCGGCCTCCACCGGCGACTATCTGTACTGGGTGTTCCCGGCCGCCGCCGGGCAGACCCCCAAGGTCGAGGCAGAGCTGAAGCTGCCCGACGGTTCGAGCCGGCACGGCAGCGCCACCTGGCAGCTCGATGTCTACGACGGTCTGCGCCGCCACCAGGCGTGCGCCTCGGGCACCCCGGCGCGCCGGGCGGCCCAGCAGGACCGGTCGGTCACCGTGAGCTGCACCCTGCGCCAGGTGCGGTCCTGGTCCGAGCGCTGGGCCAACGACCCTCTCCAGGGCGCCTATTACGTGCGGCTCACCGTCGTCGATCTGCCGGCCGAGGACCTCGGGCTGCCGATCGACGCCGCGGTGGAGGCGTCCGTACCGGACGCGGGCGGGGCACACGCCGACGGCGGGGACGTGTCCCCGCTCAATCCGGTGCTGCGGTCCGGAACGGCCCCCGGCACGGGCTCCGGCGCGGACTCCGAGGCGCCGGGCGACACGTCCTCGGACTCCGCGGACGACAAGGGCGGGGAGATCCCGCACGCGGTCGCCGAGCCGGAGGACGGCTGGGGCTCCGGCTGGTGGTCGGACCGGTGGGTGTGGACCGTGATCGGCGCGGCGCTGGCGGCGCTCGCCGGGGTGGGCGGCTACACCCTCATCCGGGGGCCGCGCTTCCCCGGCCGTCCGCCGGGCGACACCTGACCCGATATCTGACCCGATGTCCGGAATTGGCGCGCGGCCCGCACCTTCACCGTGCGGGCCGCGCGCCTCCCCGGACCCCGGTCGCCCGGGCCCTCAGGAATAGTCCTGGCCCATGAGCCGCCCAAAGTCTTCGGGATCCGTGTCGAATCCACGAATTGCGCCCTGCATTCCCCATTCCCCCGAGTCGTCACGGGTGAATACCGCTACCGTGGCGGCAGTGGCTTCTGAGACACCGGAGAAGTCGCTCTTAATCAGCTCGGTGTATCCGTTGAGAATCCGGACGCTGGTGTTCGGAACATCCCCGAACGCCTTCCGGCCCGAGCTCCGCTGGATGACCACCCCGACGACCACCCGCGAGTAATCGGACGACAGCCGTTCGAGCTCGAGGGTCATGGACTCGTCGACGCCAAGGCCCTGGCCAGTGCGGCTGTCCCTGTTGAGGTTGATGGTGCCGTCCGGTGAGCGGCTGTCGAAGTGGACGAGATACGCGGGCTCGCCGAACGGATCGGCGGCGCGGTACGTCCCCGCCACGATGTCGAGATCATGGGGCGGCTCACCGGTGGGACTCGGATCCCACTTGAGCGCCACCTCGATTTTCCGAAGCCCCTTGTTGAGACCAGTCACCCGGACTTCCCTTCCCTCGAACCGTGCGGATGTTGAATGCGCGTGGCGTCAAGCGTATCGCGGGCAGGGCGAGTTGAGGATTTTCCGACGGCCGCGTGCGGGGCCTCCCCGAGGGGTCTCTACTATGGGCCTCCGTACTAACGGCGGAAGGAAGCGTCCATGCGACGGTTGGGGGAGCTCGAGGCGGAGATCATGGACCGCCTCTGGGCTTGGCAGCGTCCCACCACAGTGCGGGAGATCGTGGACGACATCAATGAGCACCGCCCGGTCGCCTATACCACGGTGATGACCGTCGCTTCCATCCTCTACAACAAGGGCTGGCTGCTGCGCGCCAAGGAGGGCCGGGCGTGGGTGTACTCGCCGGTCCGCAGCCGCGAGGAGTACACCGCGGCCCTGATGGAGGACGCGCTCGGCACCAGCGAGGACCGCTCCGCCGCCCTCGCCCACTTCGTCGAGCAGATGGGCCCGGAGGAGGTCAGCGCGCTGCGCAAGGCCCTGCGGGCCGCGGGGCGGCGGACCCAGGCGTGACGGCCGCCCTCACCACCCTGGGCCGCTACGCCGCCGTGGTCGGCCCGGTGGCCCCGAAGGCGCTGGCGCGCAGCGCCTGGCCGCATCGCGCACCCGGTCTGGCGATTGCCGTTTGGCATGGATTAGCCCTGTCGTTCACCATCGCACTGGTTCTGACCACTTATCACCTCGTCACCCCAACTTGACATCTTCATAATGGAATGTCCGGCTTGCTCCAGTTCTGTGGGTTGACGTTCGATGCCCGCATCCCGGGCACGGGCCCGGTCGGAGTTCCGGCCGTCGCCGTATCGGCCTCGGTGGCACCGCTCCCGCCCGTCCGCTTCGGCCATGAGCTGCTGCGGGCCCGGCGCGTTCGCGCCCGCCACCGGGGCGTACCGGACATGGCCGGACGGCGCTCGGCGCGCTGGCGCGCCACCGTGCTGGACCATGACACGCCCGCGGCGTACCGCCTGCCCGGCCGCAGGCCGCGGATCGTCGTGAGCGCGCACGCGTTGAGGCTGCTCTCCCCCGCGCAACTGGAGTCCGTACTGGAGCATGAGCGCGCGCATATCGCGGGCCGCCACCATCTGGCCCTGGCGGCCACCGAGGCGTTCGCCCGGGTGTTCCGGTGGCTGCCGCCGGCGCGCGAGGCCAGGGCGCAGACGGCACTTCCGCTGGAGATGGCCGCGGACGACCGGGCCCTGCGCCGCCATCCGCGCGAAGCGCTCGTCTCCGCCCCGTACGCGATGGCGGCGGGCCACGCGGGCCATGCTCCCGGCGGGGCCTTCAGCGTCGGCGGACCGGACGCCGTGATCCGGCTGCGGCGGATGCTGGAGGCCCGGCGGCGTCCGCATCCGGCACTGTGCGGCGTGGTGGTGGCGGCCGCGGTGGCCGTACCGCTGCCACCCCCTCTGCTCGGCTGCGCTCCCGGGATGGGGTAGCGGCCCCGGCGCGCCTAAGGGGCCGCCCCGGTGCCACGCGGAGGGACCGCGGGACCCGGGGCGGCGGGGCGGGAGGCGGATCAGAGCCGGTCGAGGAGGGTTCGCAGGGTGGCGACCTCGGTGGACTGGCTCTTGACGACGTCGTCGGCGAGCTTCTTGGCCTTGGCGTTACGGCCGTTCTTCTTCTCGTCCTTCGCCATGGCGATCGCGCCCTGGTGATGGTCGATCATCATGCGGGCAAAGGCGCGGTCGAAGGCCGGCCCCTTGGCGGCCTCGAGCTTCCGCATGTCCTTCTCGGACATCATTCCGCCCATATCGCTCTTACCGCTTGAACCGTGGCCCATGCCATCCATACCGTCCATACCGTCCGATGACGCCTTCTCCGGCTTGCCCCAGTCCTTGAGCCAGGACTTCAGGGTGGCGATCTCCGGGCCCCGCACCTTCTCGATCCGCCCCGCCAGGCTGGTGATCCGCGCGTCCGAGGCCCGGCCATCGGCCAGTGCGGCCATCGTCAGGGCCTGCTCATGATGCGGGATCATCATCTGCGCGAAGCCGACGTCCGCGTCATTGAACGTGCCCGCAGCGGAGCCCGCGGTCACCCCGGAGGCGGTGGACTCCTTCCCGCTCCCGTGATCCACACCCTTCGCGTCGTCGTTCCCGCCACAGCCCGCGAGCAGCAGCCCTCCGGCGGCGACGGCGCTCACGAGTGCGAGACGGCGATGGAGCGGCCGACGCGGGGACATGCGTGAATGCGGTCATGTCGATATATATCTTTTTGCCAAGTGCTGACTGTCCCATGGGGCGCATCGGCGCTTTACGCGTGGTTCGACCTAAATCCAGGTCCGCGGGATGGCGGGTCGGGCCGTGCGACGACGGCCCACGCCACGGGGAGCCTCGGCGGGGGACCGCTCCGACGGGCGAGGACCGCGCTCAGGAGCGCCCCGAGCACCCAGACGCCGAGCGCCGCCACACATAGCGAGGCCATGTCCATACCGGTCATGGGTGCGCATGGCTTCGTCTCGGGCGCGGCCGGGGCATGCCCGGCCTCGGCGGGCGCGGCGGACGGGGCGGGGCGCAGCTCGCCGGAGGCATGGTGCGCCGACTGACTCCCATGACCCCCACCCGCACCGGATCCGCCGTCGGGATGGCCCAGGGTGCGCATGACGAAGACACCGAGCGCGAGCACGACGACGAGCAGGAGCCGCGGAAGGACTCCGTCCGCGCGCACACTCCTGCCGGTGTTCACCTTCGCCCCTCGGGGGTCGGCGCGATCTCTCGGAGCCACACCCTACTCCTAATGCCGTTAGTACGCGCACGGACCCCGGGAAGACCCTCGGAAGACCCCTCGGAAGCCGCTCAGCTCTCCCGCATCGCGAGCCTGGCCAGCATGTTCTTCGCCTCGTCGGCGACCTGGGCATCCGCGACCACGTCATAGCGCGCGGCCACGATCTGGCTGCGGGACGAGAAATCGCGCTCCCCCCGGGTCATGGCATGCCCGACGAAACCGAAGATCGCACCGAACACCGCGCCGTAGACGAGACCGCTCACCAGCAGCAAGATCACGTTGTGGGCCCCGGCGGCGAACACGGTCAGCAGCAGCCCGACCAGCAGTCCGAACCAGGCCCCCGTACCGGCCCCCGCCAGCGCCGCACGGCCCCTGGTCAGCCGCCCCAGCACCGTCTCGACCATCCGGAGGTCCGAGCCGATGATCGCCATGTGTTCCACCGGGAACCTGTTGTCGGACAGGAAGTCGACCGCGCGCTGGGCGCCGGCGTACGTCGGAAACGAGCCGACGACCGGGCGGTCGACCACCTCCGACGGCGGTTGCTGGGTCATCGCCGTCTCCCTCCGTCAAAGAGAGCGTGCGCCCGCGCCTGTCCCCTCGCAACGGGAGAGGCGGCGGGGAGCAGCGAGGGGAAAGCGGCGGAACCTCCGAGGATGGTCCGCGCGGCCGGATATCCGGAACACCGGCGCGGCTATCCGCGGAGCATTTCCCCGGCCCTCTTCACCCTTCTCCCCGCCGCTCCTCGCCGTCGACCCCCATTTCCCACCCGGGCACGAGACCGTGCCATTCCCGGAAGGGGCCGCTTCCTTTCGCGTCGTCGGCGCATGGGCCCGCTCCCTCTCCCGGGAGTCCCAGGAGACCCGCTATCCGTTTACGGTTAACCGTTGACAGCGGTAGCCGTAGGTACGGCTGACGCTGACGCGGTGACCCCACGCCGCCCGGACGGGCCCGCCGCGCTCCGAGGAGGCGCGGCGGGCCGGGGGTTTCAGCGGCGGGCGGGGCGGTCGGTGTGATCGGTGCGGATGAGGGAGCGCACCATCCGGCAGGTGGTGTCGGAGGGCGGATGCACCCCGATCCGGGCGGCCGTGGAGCGTATCTTGCGGTTGGGCGCCTGCTCGGGGCGGTAGACACCGGAGTTGAGCAGCGCGATGGCCAGGCGCATGGCCTTCAGACGGCGGTTGTGGGACTCGTACCACTCACGCGGGCGCCCGGCGGGCATCCGCTTCTTCGGCAGGGTCGGAAAGCTCGGCAGCTCCTGAAGAGGGGGTGCGGCAACGGCCATCGGCAGCCTCCTGAGATGGTCGGGAAACCTTCCCTTCAACTGCCTCTATTCTACGGCCGGGCACTGACAAAGGCCCCTGGTCAGGCGCCATTTACGAGGCGGTCTCGCGATACTGTGCACGGCATGGAGATCTGGATCAATCCGGCATGCTCGAAGTGCCGTGGCGCGCTCACCCTGCTCGATGCGGAGGGGGCCGGATACACCGTCCGCCGCTATCTCGAAGACGTGCCGAGCCAGGACGAGATCCGCGAGGTGCTCGGCCGGCTCGGGCTGGAGCCGTGGGACATCACCCGGACCCAGGAGGCGGCCGCGAAGGAGCTGGGGCTGAAGGACTGGCCGCGTGAGGAGAGCGCTCGGGACCGCTGGATCGCGGCGCTCGCCGAGCACCCGAAGCTCATCCAGCGGCCCATCATCACGGCGGACGACGGTACGGCGGTGGTGGGGCGCACGGAGGAGGCGGTACGGGAGGCGCTGTCCCGGTCCCGCGAGTGACCTCGAGGCCGTGGGCACCACGCCCCGGGCGCCCCGCGTTACGACACGGGACGCCGGGCGTGGGAGCCGCTCAGTGGCGCCGGGGCGAGGGCTGCTGCGGACGCAGCAGGAACCGCTGTGTCTTACCGCTGGAGGTCTTCGGCAGCTCGGTCACGAAGTGGACGTTCCGCGGATAGGCGTGCTTGGCGTACCGCTCCCTGACGAGCTGCTGGAGCTCGGCCGCGAGCGCCCCACCCGCCTCCGTCCCGGGCCGCGGCACGACGAACGCCTCCACGACCTCGCCGTACTCCTCGTCCGGTACGCCGACCACGGCGGCCTCCGCCACCGCGGCGTGCTCCAGCAGCACGGTCTCCACCTCGAAGGGGCCGATGCGGTAGCCCGCCATCAGGATGATGTCGTCGCCGCGCCCGGAGAAGAACAGATCGCCCTCCTCGTCGCGGGAGGCGGTGTCACCGGTGTAGAACCAGTGCCCATCGGGGCTGAACTTCTCGGCGGTCTGCTCGGGGGCGTCGCGGTAGCCCTTGAACCACATCAGCGGGCTGTTCCGGATGTCCACCACGACCCGGCCGGGAATGTCCACCCGGGCCGGCGCGGAGTTGGTGTCCTCGCGCAGCACCCTCACCCCCCAGCCGGGCAGCGGACGGCCCATGGAGCCGGGCTTGATGTCGTCGCGCAGGGCCGGGTGCCAGGCGTGGGCGACCACCATGCCCAGCTCGGTCGAGCCGTAGTGGTCGCGCACGGGGACACCGAGCGTCTCGAGCGCCCAGTCGACGACGTCCGGGGGCAGCGGTTCGCCCGCCGCCGAGCAGCAGCGCAGCCGCAGATCGCCGGGGGCGGGGATGCCGGAGGCGCGCAGCTTGCGGTAGACGGTGGGCCCGGCGGCGAAGTTGGTGACCCCGAAGCGGGAGAGCACCTCCCAGGTGGACTCCGCGGAGAACAGGCCGTTCAGCAGCAGTGCGCGCTGCCCGAGGGCGAGCGGCCCGATGAGCGCGTAGTACAGGCCGTACGCCCAGCCCGGGTCGGCGGCGTTCCAGAAGACGTCGGTGGGCCGGTGGTCCAGGCCGAACTGCTGGTACATCGTGAAGCCCGCGACGGCCCGCAGCGGGATCGGGACCGCCTTGGGGGTGCCCGCGGTACCCGAGGTGAACAGCTCCACGATGAGCCCGTCGCCGCCCACGGCCACCGGTTCGGGCAGCGTGGCGTCTCCCTCGGCCAGTTCCGCGAAGGACAGGTCCGACCCGGTGACGGGCCCGGTGGTGACGATCCGCCAGGGGCGCTCGCCGGGGAAGCCCGACTCCGGGTCCAGCTTGGGGCGTTGGTCCGCGTCGCTGATCACGACCTTGGTGTCGTTGCCCGCGATCCGCAGCGCGATGGCCGGCGGGGCGAACGCGGTGAACAGCGGCACCTGGACGGCCCCGAGCCGCCAGATCGCAAGGCTGGCGACCAGCAGGTCGGCGGATTTGCCCATCAAGGTGGCGACGCGGTCGCCCACTCCGACCCCCAGGGCGGCCAGGGCACCGGCCATCCGCGACGAACGGTCCCGCAGCTCCCCGTACGTCATGTCGCGGCCGGCCAGATCCTTGCCCACCACCGTGAACGCGACGGCGTCGTCCGGGTGCCTGTCGCATAGCAGGTACGCGGTGTTCGCCGCAGGTTCACCGAAGGTCTTGAGCAGGTCAGCCATGCGCTGTTCCGGGCTGGTCAAGAGGGCTCCTAGTGCTGGTATCCACGAATCGCGCCGGACGGGAGCCAGGGCCGGTGCCCGGCTTGGGGCGAGCGCGGACGCACCTCGGGGGCGCGGGCGCATCTCGCCTTCCGGGGTGGGCTGTTCCCGGGGTGCGCTGAGCCGAAGTCCCAGGCGGCAGCTCCCGTTGGCCTGTACACGCTATCGCGCTTTCCCACCGATCCGGCAGCGGTCCTCCGGTACCGGAATCGGGACGACTTCCGAAGGCCGGAGCGGAGCCGATACGGGGCCCGGAGCGGAAGCGGCGGGCGACGGTCCCGGCCGTCACCGACGCACTCTGGCGCCCCCTCTTCCCCCGCCTTACCTTGGGGCAGCGGTAGGCATACCGCTCGTACGGCTTGTCATGTCTGAATTCCGAGATGCCCGACACGAGGTGACCTTGTTACTCCCCCGAAGACCCGCCGGCCGGTTGACCGTCGTCGCCACGGTCCTCGCCACCGCGGCGGCCATCGCCGCGGGACCCGCGCGGGCCACCCCCGATGAGTTACCGACGGCCGGTCCCGCCCGGCCGTCGCTGGTGCGGCCGATCGACCCGCAGCAGTGGCGCAACCCCGACGACATGACCTGGGCCGACTACCGTGCGGTCCCCGGAACGCGCTGGGCGGACCCCGACGTCAAGCCCACACAGCGCACCTTCAAGGGCGCGCTGGTGCTCCTGGACTATCCGGACGAGGAGTTCACGGTCAGCCGCCCCGCCGGATCCACTCTTTTCGGCAATCCGCAGGCCAGTGCCTCCGATATCCCCCGCGACCGCCTGCCGCGCTTCTACCAGGACTTCCTCAACACACCGGGGCCGCTGAACAACGGTCACACCATCAACGAGTACTGGATGGAGGACTCCGGCGGCCGTATCGGTGTCGATCTGACCGCCTTCGGTGTGTACCGCATGCCGGGCAAGTCCTATCAGTACGGCATCGAGGATTCGATGAACCCGGGCGCCTGCCCGGCCGGGGACACCTGCGACAAGGACATCCGGGCCGACGGCAAGGGCGCCTGGGTGGCCGATGTCGGCGCCGACCAGGCGGACTCGTTCGACTTCGTCTTCTATCTCACGGCAGGGCAGGACGAGTCGTCCACCTGGCAGGAGTTCGGCCAGATGAAGTTCCCGAGCGCGGCGGGCATACCCGCCGCCTGGGGGCCGCCGGCCACCGCGGGCGACAACTCCGCCCGGACCCGCTACGTACCGTGGACGTCCTGGCAGTCAGCCGCCCGTATCTGGCCCAACGCCGCCGACGGGTCGTCGGTGCAGGCCGAGAGCTCCGGGATGGCCGTGTACGCCCATGAGTTCAGCCATATCCTGGGCATCGGGGACAACTACAACAACCCGTACGGCACCCCCCTCAGCCGTTCGTACACCGGTATCTGGGGCATGCTCTCCCGCGGTTCCTTCAACGGCCCCGGCGGGCCGCACACCCGCTGGCAGATACCCGCCACCGCCGGTGGCTCGATGGGCTCCCAGCATGTGCTGCGCGACAAGCTGAAGCTCGGCATCGTGGACGAGAAGAACGTCCTGCGGCTGGACCGCGACGCGCTGAAGAGCTCCGGCCTCGTCGTCGCCCGGGTCACCGCACGCTCGGCGCCACCGGGTGAGAAGGGGCTCTCCGGGGTCAATATCGCCCTGGGCCGCGATCTCTCGCCGTCCTGCGACAACGCCACCGACCCGCTGTGCGACGGCGGCGGCTACGACAACTACACCGTCGAGATCGTCGACCGCATGGGCATGGACTCGTTCACCCCGGATCACGGGGTGCTGCTCACCAAGACGAAGAACAAGGACCGGGCGCCGTTCGCCTGGGTGGTCGACGCGCATCCCGAGGACATCGACCTGGTGGACTTCCGGCGCCCCGACGGCACCACCCAGAAGATCACCATGGGCGACTACCGGCAGCTCAGCGATGCGCTCTTCCACGCCGGAGCCGACTCCGGCAGCCAGTACGAGTACGTCGACCGGGCCAATCGGCTGCACTTCTATGTGCTCGGCCTCAAGCGCGACCGGTCCGGAGTGCTCTCGTACACCATCGCCGTGAAGTCCCTCGACGGCGCGGGACCGCAGCGCCGCGGAGTGGCCCTCCACCGCGGGCGGGCCAAGGGGGACGCCGCCCGCTCCCGGGCCGTGTGCACCTATCGCCTCGACAACACCGGACGCGCTACGGGCAACCGGTCCGAAGCGGCGGCCACTTCGGTGGACTCGGATGTCTACCGGCTGTCGGCGAGGGCCGTGGGCCGGGGCTGGTCCGCGTGGCTGCCCAACCGGCTCGCCACCGCCGGGGCCGGTGGGTCGGTGGATGTCGAGGTGGCCGTGGCCGCGAAGGAGGGCGCCACGCAGCAGGGGGCAGTCGTGCTCACCGCCCGCTCCGAAAGCGATCCGCACCGCACCGCCAAGGCGCTGTGCCGACTGTCGAGCCACCGCTGACGGTAAGGAGATGGGTGACGGACCGCCGACATGCGGCGGGCCGTCCCTGCTCCGCGGGTCGTCGGTGCTCGGTGGCCCTACTCCGTCTCGTCGGCCGCGGTCTGGATCGGCACCCGGAGGGTGTCGGGCTCGCAGCCGGCCGTACCGGCGATGATCCGCGCCGCGCCCTTGGTGAGCGGCACCAGGCTCTGCTCGTCCACCTTGTCCGGGGTGTCCCGCGGATCGAAGATGTACATGGGCGTGGTGATCAGTTGCACCAGCGGCACACCCGTGTAGTAGAAGTAGGCGCCGTCGGTGGCAGGGTTCGGCGCGAAGGCGGTCGGCGACAGGATCCATGAGCGGCGCAGGTCCTCCGCCGCGAGGGACTCGGCCACCAGTTGCTCCAGCTCGGGCGCCTGGGTGGTGAACCACCAGCGCACCTCGGGGTCGTCGGTGGGCACCACCTCCCCGTCGACCACCACCGCCTGGCGTGCCGCGTGTTCCAGATGCATTTCGAGGACGACCTGGGGAAACAGCTCGGGATGCGCCGCGATGAACGCCTGCGTGCCGGCGGCGCCCGCCATATGGCCGGACGTCAGCACGAACAGCATGTTGTGCGGTCGCAGCTCCTGGGGCACCGACGCCCAGAACTTGGCCTGTGCCAGGACCAGCGCGACCCCGGAGGCGTCCTCCACGGCGGACGCCCAGGGGCCGTCGTGGTGTGAGCCGATGATCACCCAGTGGTCGGAGGCGCCGGGCAGTGTGCCCACCACGTTGTGGGTGGTCTCCTCGGTGATGGTGGCGTCGGAGACGATCCGGCCCTCGCACTCCCCCGACGCCATCAGCTCGCGGACCCGCTGCCCGTCCTGGCCACTCAGCCAGATACCGGGGATGGGGCGCCGTTCGGCGTCATAGGGCCAGTAGAAGTCGCTGGTCTCCCAGGGCAGTCCGGTGAGCAGGCCGACATAGGCCGTGGCACCGTCCTTGGCGGCGATGTCGAAGTCCAGCACATGGGGAAGGTCGAACGGCACGGTCTGGACGAGGTCGGGGAACACGCCCTCGGGGTCGTAGGAGGCGGTGGCCCGGGCCTGCACCTCGGTCTGCGGCAGCCGCGTGAAGCCGATCTCCTGGACCGCGATGGAGCCCCGCACCTCCCCGTCCTCCATCCGCACCAGCCGGCCCTCGGTGCCCTCGGTCGGGGTGGTGTACGGCAGGGCGAGTCCCTCGAAGCGGATGACCTCGTCGGGGCGGCCGGTGGGCCAGATCTCGAAGGCGGCGGACCGCGGCCGCCAGATGGGCGTGTCCAGCGGCTCCAGCCGCACCTCCGCCAGCCCGGTCTCCCGGAACTGCTCCGCGGCCCACTCCTCGGTCCAGCCGTCCGCCGGATAGCCCGCCCGGCGAATGCCCTGGCCGACGATCAGTTCGATCCAGGCCATCATCTCCTTCGACGTGGGTGCCCGATCGAGGTACTTCTCCAGCGCCGGCCAGCCGCTCATCGTCATCCTCCTCATCGCCACGGTCCGGATTCATGCTCGACGGACGGGCTAAAGCTGGGCTAACGCGAGGCCAGTGCGCCTCTTTTCGCGGCTTCCCCCTTTCCGTATCGGTTCGTGTCAATCGGTTCGTATCAGGGAGGAGGCCAAGCCGGGCGTTAGACCCACTTTGGTGACGGCGCAAATGATGGTCGCCATATCCGGACTGGCCGCCTGGCAGGTGGCTGAGCCGCAGGTCAGCGCCCGATTGACGGTTGGGAGTCGAGTGTGCGCACCGAGAAGTCAGAGGAACGGGAACCGGATGGCACGGCCCGGCGGAGGAAGTGGATCCGGCGCGTCCCGGCCGGTGTCGTGGGTGTGGCCGCCGTGAGCCTGATCGCGCTCACGGTCTCCCCGGTGAACGCCGAGCCCGATACCAGAGCCAAACCGCCGCGCGACAGGAATCCACTGCCCGCACCCCCGCAGATCCGCGATCTCGACTTTCTGCTCGGCTCCTACACCTGCGACTACACCCCACCGCCGGGTGGCACGGCGGCGGTGCTGAAGCTCACCACCAAGCGGGCGATGGGCGGGCATTACCTCTACACGGACGCCACCCTCGAACCCGGAAACGTGGTCGGCCGTTCGACCTTCGGCTGGAATCCCGTCGACGGGAAATTCATCAACCAGTACCACGACAACTGGGGCTCCTCCGGAAACTACGCCTCGTCCGGCTGGAAGGACGGCCACCTGATATTCAAGGGTCCCCTCACCCAGGTGATCACACCGAATGCCACGGGACAGACATCGGGCGTGAAGCTGGACCTCATGGATGACTACCAGGTGCTCGGTCGAGGGCATTTCAAGAACTCCACGAGCTTCACCTTCCCCGACGGAAGTATTTTGCACGGCAGTTACGACTGCCGCCGCCAATAGCGTTCAGCGTTCCGGACCGAGGGAAGTGGGGGTGGCCGACCATGGCGAGCAATGAAGAGAAGCTGCTCGACTATCTGAAGCGGGTGACGGCGGATCTCCGTCAGACCCAGCGCCGTCTCAAGGATGTCGAGTCCGCGGGGCATGAGCCGGTCGCGATCGTGGGAATGTCCTGCCGCTTTCCCGGAGGCGTACGGTCCCCCGAAGAGCTGTGGGAACTGGTCGCCACCGAGCGGGACGCCATCTCGGAACTCCCCACCGACCGCAATTGGGATCTGGAGAATCTCTTCCATCCCGATCCGGACCATCCGGGGACGAGTTATACCCGCGAGGGCGGCTTCATCGACGACCCCGCGGGGTTCGATGCCACGTTCTTCGGTATCAGCCCCCGTGAGGCGCTCGGGATGGCCCCGCAGCAGCGGCTGGCCCTGGAGGCGTCCTGGGAGGCCATCGAGCACGCCGGTGTCGACCCGGAGTCGCTGCGGGGCAGCCGGACCGGCACCTTCATCGGCTGCGATCACCTCGACTACTGCTCCGACGCCTCCCAGGTGCCCGAGGGCTCGGCCGGCTACTTCACCATCGGCAACTCCGCGAGTGTGGTGTCCGGCCGGGTGGCGTACACCCTCGGCCTGGAGGGCGCCGCGGTGACGGTGGACACCGCGTGCTCCTCCTCCCTGGTCGCCATGCATCTGGCGTGCCAGGCGATCCGCCAGGGCGAATGCGATATGGCGCTGGCCGGGGGCGTGGCCGTGATGTCCTCGACGGCGCCGTTCATCGGCTTCAGCGAGCTGCGAGGGCTCGCCCCGGACGGCAGGTCCAAGGCGTTCTCGGCGAACAGCGACGGCATGACCCTGGCCGAGGGCGTGGGGGTCCTGCTGCTGGAGCGGCTGTCGGACGCGCGCCGCAACGGCCACCAGGTGCTGGCCGTGATCCGGGGCACGGCGGTCAACCAGGACGGCGCCAGCAATGGCCTGACCGCACCGAACGGTCCTTCGCAGCAGCGCGTGATCCGGCAGGCGCTCGCCAACGCCCGGCTGTCACCGTCCGAGGTGGACGCGGTCGAGGCGCATGGCACGGGCACGACGCTGGGTGATCCGATCGAGGCGCAGGCGCTGCTGGCCACGTACGGGCAGGAGCGCGACGAGGGACGTCCGCTGTGGCTGGGGTCCATCAAGTCCAACATCGGGCATGCCCAGATGGCGGCGGGTGCGGCCGGTGTCATCAAGATGGTGATGGCGATGCGGCATGAGGTGCTGCCGGCCTCACTGCACATCGACGAGCCGACACCCCATGTGGACTGGAGCGCGGGCGATGTCCATCTGCTGACCGAGGCGCGGGAGTGGCCGCGGGGCGAGCATCCGCGCCGGGCGGGGGTCTCCTCGTTCGGCATCAGCGGGACGAACGCCCATCTGATCCTGGAACAGGCCCCTGAGGAGGCCGCGACGGCGCTCGGGGACCTCGGGGCGGACCCGGTGGAGCCGGTGGCGGGTGAGCCGGTGGCCGCCGAGGTGGAGCCCGTCGCGGTCCCGGTGGAGCTGGTGGCTGGCCCGGTGCCGTGGGTGGTGTCGGCGCGCGGGGCGGAGGCGCTACGGGGCCAGGCCCGGGCGCTGGCCGCACGGGTGAACGCCGACCCGGGGGTGAGCGCCGCGGAGGTGGGCTGGTCCCTGCTGCGTACCAGGACGCTCTTCGACCACCGGGCCGTGGTCATCGGCCAGGACCGCGACGAACTGGTGGCGGGACTGAAGGCACTGGCCGCCGGGGAACCACATCCGAGTCTGGTGCACCCCGGACAGGCCGCCGAGGCCGTCGGGCAGACCGTGTTCCTGTTCAGCGGGCAGGGCAGCCAGCGCCCCGGCATGGGCGCCGAACTCTATGACCGCTTTCCCGTCTTCGCGGCGGCTTTCGACGAGGTCTGCGGACTTCTCGATCCGCATCTCGAACGCCCCCTGCGGGAGCTGGCCTTCAGCCAAGACCCCGAAGACGCGGCACTGCTGGACCACACCACCTACGCCCAAGCCGGACTGTTCGCCCTGCACATCGCCCTGGCACGACTACTCGACTCGGTCGGCGTACGCCCCGACGCCGTCATCGGCCACTCCATCGGCGAGATCGCCGCCGCCCACATCGCCGGAGTCTTCGACCTCCCCGACGCCTGCCACCTCGTCGCCACCCGCGCCACCCTCATGGGAGCACTCCCCACCGGCGGAGGCATGGCCACCATCGCCGCCACCCCCGAAGAACTCGCCGAGGACCTGGCCCGCTACGACGGCCAGGTGGGCATCGCCGCCCTGAACACCCCCGGCAACACCGTCATCTCCGGACCGACCGACCTCGTCACCGACATCAGCAACTCCTGGGCCGAACGTGGCCGCAAAACGCACACCCTCACGGTCAGCCACGCCTTCCACTCCCCCTTGATGGAACCGATTCTGGAGCCCTTCAAGGAGGCGATCAGCGGGCTGACCTACCACCCGCCCACCATCCCCCTCATCAGCAACCTCACCGGACAACCAGCCGACGAACACATCACCACCCCCGACTACTGGGCCCAGCACATCCGCCAACCCGTCCACTTCCACCCCGCCATCACCCACACCGCACCCCACACCAGCACCTACCTCGAACTCGGCCCCGACCCCGTTCTCGCCACCGCAACCCAGCACACCCTCCACCACCACATCACGACCACCGACACCGAGCAGAACAACGCCACCGACCGGCCGACCCCCCTGATCACGTCCGCCCTCACCCGTAAGCGGCCCGAGGGACAGGCCCTCACCCATGCCCTCGCCCGGCTGCACACCGCCGGTGTCGAAGTCGACTGGACCAGTTGGTACCCCGTCGACCCGCCGCCCCAGGTGGTCGGCCTGCCGACGTATGCCTTCCAGCACCAGCGCTTCTGGCTGGCCCCGCCCGCCGCCCGTACGAGCTTCGGGGGGATTGCCGAGGACCCGGCCGAGGCGCAGCTCTGGCATGCCATCGAGGAGCTGGACGTCGACGCCCTCACCAGCACGCTCCAGTTGGAGAAGGGCAGCCCCGGCATCGACGCCCTGCTGCCCGCGCTCCCGGTGCTGTCCGCCTGGCGGCGGCAGCACCGCGAACGGTCCACCCTCGACTCCTGGCGCTACCGGGCCACTTGGCAGCAGCTCCCCGACCCGGCCACACCGGCCCTGACGGGCACCTGGCTGGTGGTCGCCCCTGCCGGGCAGGAGGAACACCCGACGGTCCGGGTCACCGTCCAGGCGCTACAGGCGCACGGCGCCACGGCGCTCCCGTTTGCGGTGGACGCTCATGACGTCGATCGCACCGCGCTCCGCGAACGCCTCGGCCGACTGACCGAGGAGTCCCGGCCCGCCGGGGTCATCAGCCTGCTCGCCCTCGACCAGGAGCCGCTCACCGGCCACTCCGCGGTGCCCGCCGGGCTCGGCGCCACCACCGCTCTCCTCCAGGCTCTCGGTGACACCGATATCAGCGCGCCCCTGTGGTGTGTCACGCAAGGAGCCGTCGCCACCGGTCGCAGCGACCTCCTCCCCCACCCCGAGCAGTCACAGATCTGGGGATTCGGCCGCGTGGCCGCGCTGGAACATCCGCAGCGCTGGGGCGGTCTCATCGATCTGCCCGCCACCATGACCCACCACACCGCGGGGCGGCTGGCAGCCCTACTCGTACCCGGGCAGCCCGAGGACCAGACCGCCCTCCGCACCACCGGAACGTACGCGCGCCGCCTGACCCGGATGCCCGCCGTCGACACCGCCCCCGCGCCTTGGGAGCCGTCGGGAACCACGCTCATCACCGGTGGCACCGGGGGTCTCGGCGCCCAGATCGCCCGCTGGCTGGCCCACCGGGGCGCGCCCCATCTCCACCTCGTCAGCCGTTCGGGACCCGACGCACCCGGCGCGTCCGCGCTCAGCGAGGAGCTCACCGCTCTGGGGACCGACGTCACCATCACCGCCTGCGACATCTCCGACCGCGCCGCACTCCGGCAGCTCATCGACACCGTCCCCGCCGAACACCCCCTCACCGCCGTCTTCCACACCGCCGGCACGATGGAACTCGGGCAGATCAGCGAGCTGGATCCCGGGCGGTTCCAGTCCGTTCTGCGGTCCAAGGCCCTGGCCGCCGCTCATCTGCACGACCTCACCCAGCACCTCGATCTCACGGCCTTCGTTCTCTTCTCGTCGAACGCCGCCACCTGGGGCAGCGGGCAACAGGCCGCCTACGCCGCCGCCAACACCTACCTGGACGCGCTCGCCGAACACCGCCATACCCGGGGCCTGCCCGCCACCAGCCTCGCCTGGGGCCCCTGGGGCGAGGCAGGCATGGCCGCCGACCAGCACACGCTCTCCCACCTCAAGCGGCGCGGTCTCTCGCCGCTCCCCACCGACCTCGCCATCGCGTCGCTGCACCACGCCCTGACACACCACGACACCACCGTCACCATCGCGGATGTCGACTGGGCGCGGTTCGGCGGTACGTTCACCGCGCAGCGCCCGAGCCCGTTCCTCGCCCATCTGCTGCCGTCGGCCGCGGATCCCGCCACGCGCACGGACACCGCCGACGACAATCCGTTGCGGCAGCGGCTCAGCGCGGCGCCGGCCGCACAGCGGCAGCAGATCCTCGTCCGCCATATCCAGACCCTGGCCGCGACCATCCTCGGCCACCCCGGCCTGGACGCGATTCCCCCGGCGCAGCCCTTCCAGGAGCTGGGCTTCGACTCCCTCACCGCGGTCGAGCTGCGCAATCAGCTCGCCGCCACCACCGGCCTCCCGCTCGCCCCGGCGCTGGTCTTCGACCATCCGACACCGAATGCGCTCGCCACCCATCTGGGCGCCGAGCTGACGGGGCGGAAGGCCGCCGTCACCACCCGTACGACGTCCGCGGCCGCCGACGACGAGCCGATCGCGATCGTCGGCATGGCCTGCCGTTACCCGGGTGGGGTGCGCTCACCGGAGGAGCTGTGGGAGCTGGTCGCCGCGGGCCGGGACGCCGTCGGGGAGATGCCCACCGACCGTGACTGGGATCTGAACACCCTCTTCGATCCCGACCCCGAGCGTCTGGGCACCAGCTATGCGCGCGAGGGCGGCTTCCTCCACGACGCGGCCGGGTTCGACGCGGCGTTCTTCGGCATCAGCCCGCGCGAAGCGCTCGCCATGGACCCCCAGCAGCGTCTGCTTCTGGAAACCGCCTGGGAGACCTTCGAGAACGCGGGTCTGGACCGGGACACGCTCGCCGGAAGCGTCACCGGCGTCTTCGCGGGCGGCACCTATCAGGGCTACGGCGCCTCCGGAAGCTCCTCGGCGCGGGAGGTCGAGGGATATCTGCTGGCGGGCGGTACGCCGAGTGTCATGTCCGGCCGGGTGGCGTACGCGTTCGGCCTTGAGGGCCCGGCGGTGACGGTGGACACGGCGTGCTCGTCCTCGCTGGTGGCGATGCATCTGGCGGCCCAGGCCCTGCGACAGGGCGAATGCACGATGGCGCTGGCGGGCGGCGTGACGGTGATGGCCACGCCGACCACCTTCATCGAGTTCTCCCGCCAGCGCGGTCTGGCGGCCGACGGCCGGTGCAAACCGTTCGCATCGGCGGCCAACGGCACCGGGTGGGGCGAGGGCGCCGGGCTTCTGCTGCTGGAGCGGCTGTCGGACGCGCGCCGCAACGGCCACCGGGTGCTGGCCGTCCTCCGGGGCTCCGCGGTCAACCAGGACGGCACCAGCAACGGCCTGACCGCGCCGAACGGGCCCTCGCAACAGCGGGTCATCGGCCAGGCGCTCGCCAACGCCCGGCTGTCGCCCGCAGAGGTCGATGTGGTGGAGGGGCACGGCACCGGGACCACGCTCGGCGATCCGATCGAAGCGCAGGCGCTGCTGGCCACGTACGGGCAGGAGCGGGCCGGTGGACGTCCACTGTGGCTCGGCTCCATCAAGTCCAACATCGGCCACACCCAGGCCGCCGCCGGAGTGGCGGGTGTCATCAAGATGGTGATGGCGATGCGGCATGAGCTACTGCCCGCCTCACTGCACATCGACGAACCGACACCCCATGTCGACTGGAACGCGGGCGATGTCCATCTGCTGACCGAGGCGCGGGAGTGGCCGCGAGGTGAGCATCCGCGCCGGGCGGGGGTCTCCTCGTTCGGCATCAGCGGGACCAATGCGCATGTCATTGTGGAGCAGGCCCCCGAGGAGCCGGTGGCGGTCGAAGCCGTCGAGGCGGAGCCGGTGGGCGGGCCGGTGCCGTGGGTGGTGTCGGCGCGCGGGGCGGAGGCGCTAAGGGGCCAGGCGCGGGCGCTGGCCACATGGGTGAACGCCGACCCGGGGGTGAGCGCTGCGGAGGTGGGCTGGTCACTGCTGCGGACCAGAACGCTCTTCGACCAGCGCGCGGTGGTGATCGGCCAGGACCGTGCGGAGCTGGTGGCGGGTCTGGAGGCGCTGGCCGCCGGAGAGCCGTATCCGGGTCTGGTGGGGCCCGGACAGGCCGGCGAGATGGTCGGGCAGACCGTGTTCCTGTTCAGTGGGCAGGGCAGCCAGCGGCCCGGTATGGGTGCCGAACTCTACGACCGCTTCCCCGTCTTCGCCGAAGCCTTCGACGAGGTCTGCGGCCTTCTCGATCCGCATCTCGAACACCCGCTACGGCAGGTGGTCTTCGACGCCGCCCCGGAACATGCCGGGTTGCTGGATCACACCACCTATGCACAGGCGGGGCTGTTCGCCCTGCACATCGCCCTGGCACGGTTGCTCGACTCGGTCGGCGTACGCCCCGACGCGGTCATCGGACACTCCATCGGCGAGATCGCGGCAGCCCATATCGCCGGGGTCTTCGACCTCGCCGACGCCTGCCACCTCGTCGCCACCCGCGCCACCCTCATGGGAGCACTCCCCACCGGCGGAAGCATGGCCACCATCGCCGCCACCCCCGACGAACTCGCCGAAGACCTCGCCCGACACAACGGCCAGGTGGGCATCGCCGCCCTGAACACCCCCGGCAACACCGTCATCTCCGGACCGACCGACCTCGTCACCGACATCAGCAACTCCTGGGCGGCCAAGGGCCGCAAGACCAAGACGCTGACGGTCAGCCACGCCTTCCACTCACCCCTGATGGACCCCATCCTCAAGCCCTTCAAGAAAGCAATCAGCGGACTGACCTACCACCCACCCACCATCCCCCTCATCAGCAACCTCACCGGCCAACCGGCGGACGACAGCATCGCAACGCCCGACTACTGGGCCCAGCACATCCGCCAACCCGTCCACTTCCACCCCGCCATCACCCACACCGCACCCCACACCAGCACCTACCTCGAACTCGGCCCCGACCCCATCCTCACCACCGCAACCCACCACACCCTCCACCACCACACCACCGAAAACCCCCCCAACCACCCAACACCCCTCACCACCTCCACCCTCACCCGCAAGCAACCCGACGCCCAGGCCCTCACCCACACCCTCGCCCAACTCCACACCAGCGGAACCACCATCGACTGGACAAGCTGGTACCCCGCCACCCCCACCCCCCGCACCATCGACCTCCCCACCTACGCCTTCCAACACCAGCACTACTGGCTGTCGTCGGCCTCCTCCTCGGACCCGGCGCCCACCGAGGCGGCTCTGGTCGACAGGAAGTTCTGGGAGGCGGTGGAGCGCGAGGATCTGGAAGCCCTGGCGGCGACCATTGATTCACCGGTGGATCAGCAGCCCATGCTGGGCGCTGTTCTCCCGACGCTGTCCGCCTGGCGGCGGCATCACCGGGAGCAGTCGGTCATCAACTCCTGGCGGTATCGGACCACCTGGAAGCGCCTTTCCACTCCCTCCGCGCCTCCGAGCCTCTCCGGCACCTGGCTGCTGATCGTCCCGGCCGGTCAGTCCGACCATCCTGCCGTGGCAACCGCCGAGCAGGCCCTCACCGCCCACGGCGCCATCCCGCTCCGCCATGTGCTCGACATCCACACCGCCGATCGTGACGCCTTGGCGGACCACCTCACCCGTCTGACCGCGGAGGGCGAACCCTCCGGAGTGCTGAGCCTGCTCGCCCTCGACGAGGAGCCGCACCCCGCGTTCGCCGCCGTGCCCTCCGGGCTGGCCGCGACCACCGTGCTCGTCCAGGCCCTCGGCGACGCCGAGATCCCGGCGCCGCTGTGGTGCCTCACCCAGGGCGCCGTCGCCACCGGTCCCGGTGATCCGCTCCCGAGCCCGCGGCAGGCGCAGACATGGGGGCTGGGCCGCGCCGCGGCCCTGGAACACCCTCGGCGCTGGGGTGGCCTGATCGATCTCCCGGCCGTCATCGACCACCACACCTCCGACCGTCTGGCGACCCTGCTCACCCCCGGCCGACCGGAGGACCAGACCGCCATCCGCGCCACCGGCAGCTACGCCCGGCGCCTCCGTAAGGCCGGTGCTCCCGCCACTGCGCCCAGGACCTGGCAGCCCACGGGTACCACGCTCATCACCGGCGGTACCGGCGGTCTCGGCGCCCATGTCGCCCGCTGGCTCGCCCGCCACGGCGCACCCCATCTCCACCTCATCAGCCGCTCCGGACCCGACGCACCCGGCGCCACCCAACTCGCCCAAGAACTCACCACCCTGGGCACCACCACCACCATCACCGCCTGCGACGCCACCGACCGCACCGCACTCCAGCACCTCCTCGACACCATCCCCACCGAACACCCCCTCACCGCCGTCATCCACGCCGCCGGAACGTCGGACACCGAGCTCATCGCCGATCTGGGGCCGGAGCGACTACAGCATGTGCTCGGGCCCAAGGCCCTGGCCGCCGCTCATCTGCATGAGCTGACGCAGGGGCTCGATCTCAGCGCCTTTGTGCTCTTCTCGTCCGGCGCGGCCGCGTGGGGCGGCAGTCGGCAAGGCGCCTACGCCGCCGCGAACACCTATCTCGACGCCCTCGCCGAGCACCGCCGCGCCCGGGGACTCCCCGCCACCAGCCTCGCCTGGGGCCCCTGGGGCGACGCGGGCATGGCCGCCGACGAGACGGCACTCGCGTTCTACGGCCGACGTGGACTGGCTCCGCTGAGCCCCGAACTGGCCGTGGCATCGCTCCAACACGCCCTGGACCACCGTGACACCACGATCACCGTCGCCGACATCGACTGGGAGAAGTTCCCGGCGGCCTTCACCGCCCAGCGGCCCAGCCCGCTGCTCGACGAGCTGAACACGGCCGCCGAGAACCCGACCGAGCGAACCAGCAGCGCGTCCACGGGCCCGTCCGCCGGTACCTCGCTCCAGCAGCGACTCTCCACCGGTACCCCCGAGCAGCAGCACCAGCTCCTGCTCGAACGGATCCAGTCCCTCGCGGCCTCGATCCTGGGCCATTCCGGGCCGGACGCCATTCCGCCCGCCCAGCCGTTCCAGGAGCTCGGGTTCGACTCCCTGACGGCCGTGGAGCTGCGCAACCAGCTCGCCACCGCCACCGGAATCGACCTCGCACCCGCGCTCGTCTTCGACCACCCCACGCCCAGCGCCCTCGCGACGTATCTGCGCGCCGAACTCACGGGCCAGCAGATCGCCGTCGCCGCTCACAACCCCACCACGGCAGCCCAGGACGAGCCGATCGCGATCGTCGGCATGGCCTGCCGCTACCCCGGCGACGCACACTCCCCGAAGGATCTGTGGGACCTGGTCGTCGCCCATCGCGATGCCATCGCGGAGATGCCCACCGACCGCAACTGGGATCTGAACGCGCTCTACGACCCCGACCCCGACCGTGCGGGGACGAGCTACGTCCGGGAGGGCGGTTTCCTCTATCGGGCGGCCGAGTTCGATCCCGGGTTCTTCGGCATCAGCCCGCGCGAGGCGGTCGCCATGGACCCCCAGCAGCGTCTGCTTCTGGAAACCGCCTGGGAGACCTTCGAGAACGCGGGTCTGGACCGGGACACACTCGCGGGCAGCAACACGGGAGTGTTCGCGGGGGTGACGTCCCAGGACTATCTGTCCCTCACCGGCGATACCGCGAGCGACGTCGAAGGCTATGTGGCCACGGGCAATATCGGCAGCGTGGTGTCCGGCCGGGTGGCGTACTCGTTCGGCCTCGAAGGCCCGGCGGTGACGGTGGATACGGCGTGCTCGTCCTCGCTGGTGGCGATGCATCTGGCGGCCCAGGCCCTGCGGCAGGGCGAATGCACGATGGCGCTGGCGGGCGGCGTGACGGTGATGGCCACCCCGGGCGCGTTCATCGAGTTCTCCCGCCAGCGCGGGCTGGCGCCCGACGCACGCTGCAAGCCGTTCGCGGCAGCGGCGGACGGCATGGTGTGGGGCGAGGGCGCCGGTCTCGTACTGCTGGAACGGCTCTCGGACGCGCGCCGCAACGGCCACCAGGTGCTGGCCGTCGTCCGTGGCTCGGCCGTCAACCAGGACGGCACCAGCAACGGCCTCACCGCGCCGAACGGACCCTCGCAGCAACGGGTGATCCGACAGGCGCTCGCCAACGCCCGGCTGTCAGCGTCCGAGGTGGACGCGGTCGAGGCGCACGGTACGGGCACGACGCTGGGTGACCCGATCGAGGCGCAGGCGCTGCTGGCCACGTACGGGCAGGAGCGGGACGAGGGACGTCCGCTGTGGCTCGGCTCCATCAAGTCCAACATCGGCCACACCCAGGCCGCCGCCGGAGTGGCCGGGGTCATCAAGATGGTGATGGCGATGCGGCATGAGCTACTGCCCGCCTCACTGCACATCGACGAACCGACACCCCACGTCGACTGGAACGCGGGCGACCTGCGGCTGCTCACCGAACCCGTCCCATGGCCCCAGGGCGAACGGCCCCGCCGGGCCGGGGTCTCCTCCTTCGGCATCTCCGGTACGAACGCCCATCTCATCCTTGAACAGGCCCCCGGGCCGATCGAGCCCGCCCCCGTATCGAACGCTGCCGGTGTGACGCCGTGGGTGGTCTCAGCACAGAGCGACGCGGCGCTGCGGGGCCAGGCGCGAGCCTTGACCGGGCACATCGTCGGCGACCCCGAGGTGGCACCGGCCGAGGTGGGCTGGTCGCTGCTGCGTACCAGGACGCTCTTCGACCACCGGGCCGTGGTCATCGGCCAGGACCGCGACGAACTGGTGGCGGGACTGAAGGCACTGGCCGCCGGGGAACCACATCCGAGTCTGGTACACCCCGCAGAGATCTCCGACGCGACCGGCCAAACGGTGTTCCTCTTCAGCGGACAGGGCAGCCAGCGGCCCGGCATGGGTGCCGAACTCTATGACCGCTTCCCCGTCTTCGCCGAAGCCTTCGACGAGGTCTGCGGCCTCCTCGACCCCCACCTGGAACACCCCCTGCGGGAGCTGGTCTTCAGCCAAGACCCCGAAGACGCGGCACTGCTGGACCACACCACCTACGCCCAAGCCGGATTGTTCGCCCTGCACATCGCCCTGGCACGACTACTCGACTCGGTCGGCGTACGCCCCGACGCCGTCATCGGCCACTCCATCGGCGAGATCGCCGCCGCCCACATCGCCGGAGTCTTCGACCTCCCCGACGCCTGCCACCTCGTCGCCACCCGCGCCACCCTCATGGGAGCACTCCCCACCGGCGGAGGCATGGCCACCATCGCCGCCACCCCCGACGAACTCGCCGAAGACCTCGCCCGACACAACGGCCAAGTCGGCATCGCCGCCCTCAACACCCCCGGCAACACCGTCATCTCCGGACCGACCGACCTCGTCACCGACATCAGCAACTCCTGGGCGGCCAAGGGCCGCAAGACCAAGACGCTGACGGTCAGCCACGCCTTCCACTCACCCCTGATGGACCCCATCCTCAAGCCCTTCAAGAAAGCAATCAGCGGACTGACCTACCACCCACCCACCATCCCCCTCATCAGCAACCTCACCGGCCAACCAGCCGACGAACACATCACCACCCCCGACTACTGGACCCAACACATCCGCCAACCCATCCACTTCCACCCCGCCATCACCCACACCGCACCCCACACCAGCACCTACCTCGAACTCGGCCCCGACCCCATCCTCACCACCGCAACCCACCACACCCTCCACCCCCACACCACCGAAAACCCCAACAACCACCCAACACCCCTCACCACCTCCACCCTCACCCGCAAGCAACCCGACGCCCAGGCCCTCACCCACACCCTCGCCCAACTCCACACCAGCGGAACCACCATCGACTGGACAAGCTGGTACCCCGCCACCCCCACCCCCCGCACCATCGACCTCCCCACCTACGCCTTCCAACACCAGCACTACTGGCTCGCCCCGCCCGCTCCGCGCGCCGACGCCAAGGCCAACGGCCACGACCCGGCCGAGGCCAGGCTCTGGGACGCCATCGAAGAGCTCGACGTCGACGCCCTCACCAGCACACTTCAGCTTGAGAAGGACAGCCCAGGCGTCGACGCCCTGCTGCCCGCACTCCCCGTACTGTCGACCTGGCGGCGTCGGCACCGCGAACGGTCCACCATCGACTCCTGGCGCTATCGGGTCGCGTGGAAGCAGTTGCCGGACCCCGCCACCGCGCCGACGCTCAGCGGGACCTGGCTGCTGCTCGTCCCCTCCGGGCTGGAGGAGCACCCTGCCGTCCACGCCGCCGGCCAGGCGCTCGACGCCCATGGCGCGGCCCATGAGCTTCTGTCGGTCGATGGCGCAGACGCCCGGCGCGATGGCCTTGCCCCACTGGTCTCGCATCTGCCCGACGGCAGCACACCCGAGGGCGTTCTGAGTCTGCTCGCGCTCGACCGGACGCCCCACCCCGACCACTCCGCCGTCCCCCTGGGGCTGGCCGCGACGGCCGCGCTTGTCCAGGCTCTCAGCCAGACGGCGCCGGCCGCCCCCCTGTGGTGCGTCACTCAGGGTGCGGTGGCCGCTGTCGCCACCGATCCGCTCCCCCATCCGCACCAGTCCCAGATCTGGGGTATGGGCCGGGTCGCGGCGCTGGAACACCCGCACCTCTGGGGCGGTCTCATCGACCTCCCGGCAGTCGTCGACGCCCGCACCCCCGCCCGTATCGCCGCCGTGCTGGTGGCCGGGCAGCCCGAGGACCAGGTGGCCATCCGCTCCACCGCCCTGGCCCGCCGCCTTGAGCGTGCGGCCTGCCCGGACACCGCCCCCAGCACGTGGCGCCCCGCCGGAACGACCCTGATCACCGGCGGTACCGGCGGTCTCGGCGCCCATGTCGCCCGCTGGCTCGCCCGCCACGGCGCACCCCATCTCCACCTCATCAGCCGCTCCGGACCCGACGCACCCGGCGCCACCCAACTCGCCCAAGAACTCACCACCCTGGGCACCACCACCACCATCACCGCCTGCGACGCCACCGACCGCACCGCACTCCAGCACCTCCTCGACACCATCCCCACCGAACACCCCCTCACCGCCGTCATCCACGCCGCCGGTATCGCGGAGAACACCCCGCTCGCCGAGCTGGATCTGCCGGGGATCGAGGCGGTGCTGCGGCCCAAGGCGCTCGCGGCCGGCCTTCTCCACGAGCTCACGGAGGATCTCGACCTCAGCGCGTTCGTGCTCTTCTCGTCCGGCGCTGCCTCGTGGGGCGGGAGCCGACAGCCCTCCTACGCCGCCGCCAACGCCTATCTCGACGCCCTGGCCGAGCACCGCCGCGCCCGGGGGCTCCCCGCCACCAGCCTCGCCTGGGCACCGTGGAGCGACGCGGGCATGGCCGCCGACGAGGCCGTCGTCGAGTACTACCGCCGGCGCGGGATGCGTCCCCTGGACACCGATCTGGCCATCGCCTCGCTCCAGCACTCCCTCGACCACGGCGACACCACGGTCACCATCGCGGACATCGACTGGGAGAGGTTCCCGGCCGGTTTCACCGCACAGCGGCCCAGCCCGCTGCTGTCCGACCTGGCCGCCGCCGCGTCGCCACGCGTCGATGCCACTCCGGACGACGCCGCGGCCGTGGGCAGTTCGCTTCAGCGGCAGTTGGCCACCGGCACCCCCGCCCAGCAGCATCAGCTTCTCCTCCATCACATCCAGACGCATGCCGCGGCGATCCTCGGCCACCCCACCATCGATGCCGTGCCACCCGCCCAGCCGTTCCAGGAGCTGGGGTTCGACTCCCTCACGGCCGTCGAATTCGGGCATCGGCTCTCCGCCGCCACCGGTCTCGACCTTCCGCCCACCCTGGTCTTCGACCACCCCACCCCCAAGGAGCTGGCCGACTTTCTGCGCGAGCGGCTCGTCGAGGGGGAGCTGACCTCCGAGGGACATCTGCTGTCGGAGCTCGACCGGTGGGACGCGGTGTCGGCGCCCTCGGCGGTGGACGAGGCGGCCCGTCGGCGGATCACCGGGCGACTGCGGCTGCTGCTGGCCAAGTGGAGCGACACGGAACGGGAAACGGAGCGTTCCGCGGCCCATAGCGAACTCGAGACGGCGACGGCAGAGGACATCTTCGACCTCATCTCCGACGAGTTCGGAAAGTCGTGAGCCCGATGCCCCCCATCCTCCGCGACGCGCCAAGGAGCCTCCGCTAGATGTCGAACGAAGAGAAGCTGCTCGACCACCTCAAGTGGGTCACGGCCGAGTTGCGCCAGACCCGTGAGCGTCTGCGAGAGGCCGAGTCCGCCGAGCCGGAGCCCATCGCGATCGTGGGCATGGCCTGCCGCTATCCGGGCGGAGTGCGGTCGCCGGAGGAGCTGTGGCGGCTGGTGCGGGACGGGGAGGACGCCGTCTCCGGCTTTCCCATGGACCGGGGGTGGGGCACCGAGGAGCTGTTCGACCCGGACCCCGAAAGCTACGGGAAGTCCTATGTGGACCAGGGCGGATTCTGCTACGACGCGACCGAATTCGACGCGGCCTTCTTCGACATCAGCCCCCGCGAGGCCCAGGCCATGGACCCTCAGCAGCGGCTGCTGCTGGAGACCGCGTGGGAGGCGTTCGAGCGCGCCGGGCTCAATCGGGAGTCGCTGAGCGGCAGTAACACCGGGGTGTTCGCCGGGGTCGGTTCGCATGACTATCTGTCGGTCATCGGCAATATCACCAGCGAGGTGGAGGGCTACGTCGGCGCCGGGAACCTCGGCAGTGTGGTGTCCGGCCGGGTGGCGTACTCGCTCGGCCTGGAGGGTCCGGCCGTCACGGTGGACACCGCGTGTTCCTCATCGCTGGTCGCCATCCACCTGGCCTCTCAAGCGCTGCGCCAGGGCGAATGCGATCTGGCCCTGGCCGGCGGGGTGGCCGTGATGGCGACGCCCGGCGCGTTCATCGAGTTCTCCCGGCAGCGTGGCATGGCCCCGGACGGCCGTTGCAAGCCGTTCGCGGCGGCCGCCGACGGCACCGGATGGGGCGAGGGCGTCGGGTTGCTCGTCCTGGAGCGCCTGTGCGAGGCGCGGCGCCGCAACCGCCGTATTCTCGGAGTGATCCGGGGTTCGGCGGTCAACCAGGACGGCGCAAGCAACGGCCTTACGGCGCCCAACGGGCCCTCGCAGCAACGGGTGATCCGACAGGCGCTCGCCAACGCCCGGCTGTCGCCGTCCGAGGTCGACGCGGTCGACGGACACGGCACCGGGACCACGCTCGGCGATCCGATCGAGGCGCAGGCGCTGCTGGCCACGTATGGCCAGGGCAGGCCGGAGGACGGGCCGCTGTGGCTCGGCTCGATCAAGTCCAACCTGGGGCACACCCAGGCCGCCGCCGGTGCGGCCAGTGTGATCAAGATGGTGATGGCGATGCGGCATGAGCTGCTGCCCGCCTCGCTGCATATCGACGAGCCGACGCCCCACGCCGACTGGGCGTCGGGTGCGGTGCGGCTGCTGACCGAACCGGTTGCCTGGCCGCGTGGGGAGCGTACGCGCCGTGCGGGTGTGTCGGCGTTCGGTATCAGCGGTACGAATGCCCATCTGATCCTTGAGCAGGCTCCCGAACCGGCCGAGGCCACCCGCACACCGGACACGTCGCCGGACGGTGCCTCGGTGGGTGGTGTGGTGCCATGGGTGGTGTCCGGACGTGGCCATGAGGCGCTGCGCGGCCAGGCCGCGGCACTGGCCGAACGAGTAACCGCCAACCCCGCGCTCACACCGGCGGATGTCGGCTGGTCGCTGATCAGCACCCGGTCCGTCTTCGACCACCGCGCCGTCATCATCGGCCAACACCGCGACGAACTCCTCGCCGGACTCAACGCCCTGACCACCGGCAACACCCACCCCGCCCTCATCGAACCCCACACCACCACAACCACGGGCAGCACGGGACCAGTCCTGGTCTTCCCCGGCCAAGGCTCACAGTGGCCCGGCATGGGCGCCGGACTCCTCAACACCTCACCCCCCTTCGCCACCCGCATCACCGAATGCGAACAAGCCCTCGCCCCCCACGTCGACTGGTCCCTCACCGACGTCCTGCGCGGCGGCGTCGACGCCGCCGACCTCGCCCGCGTCGACGTCATCCAACCCGTCCTATGGGCCGTCATGGTCTCCCTCGCCGCCGTATGGGACCACCACGGCGTCACCCCCGCCGCCGTCATCGGCCACAGCCAAGGCGAAATCGCCGCCGCCTGCGTCGCCGGAGCCCTCTCCCTCGACGAAGGCGCCCGCATCGTCGCCCTCCGCGCCCACGCCCTCCGCCGCCTCACCGGCCACGGCGCCATGGCCTCCCTCACCCTCAACCACCACCACGCCCGAGAATTCCTCACCGACCTCGGCGAACGCGCCGAAGGGGTGGGCGTGGCCGCCGTCAACGGCCCCGGATCCGTCGTCGTATCCGGACCACCCGAACAGGTCGCCCACGCCGTATCCGCATGCGAAAAGACAGGCCGCCGAGCCCGGCTCATCGACGTCGACTACGCCTCCCACAGCCCCCAAGTGGACGAAATCGCCAAGGAGTTGAGGGAGGTGCTGTCGGGGATCGAACCCGTCCAGGCAGAGGTGGCGTTCTACTCGACGGTCACCGGTGCCCGCATGGACACCAGCGGACTCGACACCGCCTACTGGGTCACCAACCTCCGCGAACAAGTACGGTTCGCCGACGCCGTACAAGCACTCCTCGACGACGGCCACCGCGTATTCATCGAAGCCAGCACCCACCCCGTCCTCACCATCGGCATGCAGGAGACCTTCGAGGAAGCCGGTGTGCCCGCGGCCGCGGTGCCGACTCTGCGACGGGACCACGGCGACCACACCCAGTTGATGCGATCGGTGGCGCAGGCGTTCACCGCGGGAGTCGCGGTCGACTGGGCCCGCTGGTTCCGCGCCGACCCCGCACCCCGCGCGATCGACCTGCCCACCTACGCCTTCCAGCGACGGCGCTACTGGCTGGACGGGCGGGGTGGCCACAGCGGTGACCCGGGCGACCTCGGACTGGGGTCCGCCGGTCATCCGCTGCTCGGCGCCGCCGTGGAACTCGCGGAGGGCGGAGCGCATGTACTCACCGGCCGGCTGTCGCCGCGGACCCACCCTTGGCTGAACGACCACCGGGTCCTGGACACCGTCCTGCTGCCGGGCACCGCCTTCGCCGAACTCGCCCTGCACGCCGCCGCGCGGACCGGCTGTGACCAGGTATCGGAGCTGACCCTGCACGCGCCACTGGTGATTCCGCAGGGTGAGGCGGTCGATGTGCAGATCGCCGTGGCCGCTCCCGATCACACCGGGGAGCGTCCCATCACGGTGCATTCCCGGCCGGCGGCCGACGCGGGCGACATGGCGGACACTGACGACGCGGCCTGGACCCGGCATGCCACCGGGGCGCTCGCCACCTCCTCCGCGGCCGACTCCCGGGCCCTGGACGGCGCCTGGCCGCCTCCCGCGGCCACACCACTCCCCGTCGAGGACTTCTACCGTCAGCTCGCCGACCACGGCTATCACTACGGACCGTCCTTCCAGGGCCTCACCGCCGCCTGGCGGCTGGACGGCGCCGTCTACGCCGAGGTGTCCCTGCCCGAAGGGGAGCGCGACGGCGCGGCCAGGTACGGCATCCATCCCGCCCTCTTCGACGCCGCGCTGCACGCCCGGGCCCTGGACGTCGTCCCCGGTTCCGAGGACGCACACCGGGTCCTGCTCCCGTTCACCTGGAGTGGTCTGCGGCTGCGCGCCACCGGGGCGGACACCCTGCGGATCCGCATCACCCCGACGGCACCGGACCGGCTCACGCTGTTCGCGGCCGATCCGACCGGCGCCGCGGTGGTCGTCGTGGACGATCTGATCCTGCGCCCGGTGCCGGACGGGCAGTTGGGGCGGGCCCGTGCGGCGGGCAGGAACGCGCTGTTCCAGGTCGCCTGGACACGGCTGACACCGGCCGAGTCCGCCCCCGCCTGCCGTTCGGCCGTGATCGGTCCGGACGGCGGCCTCCTGGCCGATGCGCTGCCCGGCGCCACTGGCCTTCCGGATCTCGCGGCCGTACGGGCGGACGTGGCGGACGGGGCCCCGGCCCCCGATGTGGTGTTCGCCTTCTTCGGCTCTCCCGCCGATGTGCGCGACAATCCGGTGGAGCGCACCCATGACCTCGGCAAACACGCCCTCGGGGTGTTGCGGGAGTTCCTCGCCGCACCCGAACTCGCCGACGCTCGGCTGGCCGTGGTCACCCGTGGCGCGGTCGCCACGCGCAGCCATGACGATGTCCACGATCTGCCCGCCTCGGCCGTGTGGGGTCTGGTGCGCAGCGCCCAGTCGGAGAACCCCGGCCGGGTCCTGCTGCTCGACCTCGATGAACGGGACGCCTCACTACGCGCCGTGGCCGACGCCGTGGCCTCGGGCGAGCCTCAACTGGCGCTGCGCGAGGGTGTGACGTATGTCCCGCGGCTGGTCCACGACGACGTGGCCAAGCGGCTCGCCGCGCCGGAGGGGTCGGCCGCGTGGCGTCTGGGGCTGACCGGCCACGGCAGCCTGGACCAGCTCGCGCTGGTCGACTGCCCGGACAACACGCGCCCGCTTGGCCGTGGCGAGGTCCGGGTGGCGCTGCGGGCGGGCGGGGTGAACTTCCATGACGTGGTCGTGGCGCTGGGCATGGTGGAGGATCCCAGGCCACTGGGTGGCGACGGTGCGGGCGTGGTCGTCGAGGTGGGGCCGGAAACCGACGCGTTCGCGGTGGGCGACCGGGTGATGGGGCTGTTCAACGGCACCGGGCCACTGGTCGTCACCGATGTCCGGATGATCACCAGGATCCCGGCGGGGTGGTCGTACGCCCAGGCGGCGACCACACCGTCCGCCTTTCTCACGGCCTACTACGGTCTCGCCGATCTCGCGGGGCTGCGGGCCGGGGAGAAGCTGCTGTTGCACGCGGCCACCGGCGGAGTGGGCCTGGCGGCCGTGCAGTTGGCACGCCACTGGCGGGCCGACGTGTATGCCACGGCGGGCCCCACCAAGTGGCATGCCCTGCGAGAGCGCGGATTCGACAACCGTCACATCGCCTCCTCCCGCACTCTCGACTTCGAGGAGGGGTTCCGCACCACCGCGGGTTCCATCGATGTAGTGCTCAATTCGCTGGCCGGTGACTTCGTGGACGCCTCCTTGCGGCTGCTGGCGCCCGGCGGTCGCTTCATCGACATGGGCCGGACCGATGTCCGCGACCCCGAGGAGGTCGGCGCCCGCTATCCGGGCGTGGTCTACCGTGCGTTCGACCTGGTCGGCGGCGCGGGCCCGGACCGTATCCAGCGAATGCTGGCCGAGTTGTCGGCCCTGTTCGAGGACGGGACGCTGCGGCCGTTGCCCACCACCCTGTGGGATATCCGCCGGGCCCCCGAGGCGTTCCGCTACTTCAGCCAGGCCCGCCACATCGGCAAGATCGTGCTGACGCTCCCCACCGCCCTCGACCCGGACGGCACAGTCCTCATCACCGGTGGTACGGGCACCCTGGGCGCCGCCACCGCCCGCCATCTGGTGGCCCAGCACGGCGTACGGCGGCTGCTGCTCATCAGCCGCCGGGGCCTCGACGCCCCGGGGGCCACGGAGCTGGCGGCCGAGCTGACCGGGCTCGGCGCGCGGGTCTCCATCGCCGCGTGTGACGCGGCCGACCGGGCCGCGCTGGCCAAGCTGCTGGAGACCGTCCCCGACCGCCATCCGCTCACCGCCGTCGTCCACGCCGCCGGGCTGCTGCGCGATGCCACGGTCGAGGCGCTCACACCCGATCAGCTCGATGAGGTGTTGTGTGCGAAGGCCGACGCGGCGTGGAATCTGCATGAGCTGACCCGCGGCGCGGGGCTGTCGGCGTTCGTGTTGTTCTCCGCGTCCGCCGGGCTGCTGGGCGCCGCGGGACAGGGCAACTACGCGGCGGCCAACACCTTCCTGGACGCGCTCGCCGCGCACCGGCATGCCCAGGGCCTGCCCGCCACCTCCCTGGCCTGGGGGTACTGGGCGCAGGCCACCGGGATGACCGGAGGGATGACCGACGCCGACCGGGCGCGGCTGGCACGGGCCGGGATGATGGGCCTGGAGACCGAACAGGGTCTCGCACTGCTCGACATCGCCCTCGACAGCGGCCTTCCGTCCCTGGCACCCATCCGGCTCGACCTCGCCACCCTGCGGCGGGAGGCCCACGCCGACGATCTGCCGCCCCTCTTCAGGAGCCTGGTGCGCGGCACCGCCCCGCAGGCGGCCACCGGAGCCGCCGGCCCGGGCGGCGCGGCACCGGCGGAAGCGTTCGCCACCCTGTCCGAGGAGGACCGGCAGCAGGCGCTCCTCAAGCTGGTGCGCAACGCCACGGCGACGGTGCTGGGCCATGACACGGCCGATGCCATCCACCCCGCCCAGAACTTCCGGGAGCTGGGCTTCGACTCGCTGACCGCGGTGGAGCTGCGGAACCGGCTGGGCGCCGCCACCGGTCTGCGGCTGCCCGCCACGCTGGTCTTCGACCACCCCACGCCCACCGCGGTGGTACGGCTGCTGCGGGAGCTCCTCGTCCCGGCCGAAGTGGCGCCGGGGGCCTCGCTGCTCACCGGCCTCGACACCCTCGACGCCGCCTTGACCGGGGGTATCGCCGACCGCGAGCAGCGGGCCCGGATCGCGGTGCGGCTGCGCGAGCTGCTGCGCAAGGTGGACGGCCCGTGGCATGGCGAGGACGGTGACGACCCCGCCGAGGAGGATCTGGAGTCGGCCAGCGACGAGGAGTTGTTCCAGGCGCTCGACAACGAGCTGACCGTCCCCTCCGACGACAGTCTCCGATGAACCGCTGAATCAGGACCGCCGAATCAGGACCCCTAGCGGGGCCCCAGACAGAGCCCCTGACAGGACCGCCGAAATCAGGACCGCCGTGACGATCGGGTTGATGCGATATGACGGATGACGAGAAGCTCCGCAGCTATCTCAAGCGGGCGACCGCCGATCTGCGTCTGGCCAGGCGGCAGTTGCGCGAGGTCGAGGACCGCGCCCGGGAGCCCATCGCCATCATCGGGATGGCCTGCCACTTCCCCGGCGATGTGGCCACCCCCGAGGACCTGTGGCGGGTGGTGGACGAGGGTGTGGATGTCATCTCCTCGTTTCCCGAGGACCGTGGCTGGGACCTGGAGAACCTCTACGACCCGGACCCGGAGCACGCCGGTACCAGCAGCGCCCGCGAGGGCGGGTTCCTGCGCGATGTGGCCGATTTCGACGCCGAGTTCTTCGGGATCAACCCGCGTGAGGCCGCGGCGATGGATCCGCAGCAGCGGCTGCTGCTGGAGACGGCGTGGGAGGCGTTCGAGCGCGCGGGGCTGACGCGGGACGCGCTGAGCGGCAGCGGCACCGGGGTGTTCGCCGGAGTGGACTCGTACCACTATCTGTCACTCATCGGCCAGACGACCGGCGACTCGGCGGGCTATGTGGCCACCGGGAACCTCGGCAGCGTGGTCTCGGGCCGGGTGTCGTACTCGTTCGGCCTGGAGGGGCCCGCGGTCACGGTGGACACGGCGTGCTCGTCGTCACTGGTGGCCACGCATCTGGCGGTGCAGGCGCTGCGGCAGGACGAGTGTTCGCTGGCGCTGGCGGGCGGGGTGACGGTGATGGCCACGCCCGGCGGGTTCACCGAGTTCTCCCGTCAGCGCGCGCTGTCCCCGGACGGGCGGTGCAAGGCGTTCGCCGCGGCGGCGGACGGCACGGGCTTCTCCGAGGGCGTCGGCCTGGTGCTGCTGGAGCGGCTGTCCGACGCACGGCGCAACGGCCATCGGGTGCTGGCGGTGATCCGGGGTTCGGCGGTCAACCAGGACGGCGCAAGCAACGGCCTTACGGCGCCCAACGGGCCCTCGCAGCAACGGGTGATCCGACAGGCGCTCGCCAACGCCCGGCTGTCGCCGTCCGAGGTCGACGCGGTGGAGGCACACGGTACGGGTACGACGCTGGGTGACCCGATCGAGGCCCAGGCGCTGCTGGCCACCTACGGCCAGGACCGGCCGGAGGGACATCCGCTGTGGCTGGGCTCCGTCAAGTCCAACATCGGGCACACCCAGGCCGCCGCCGGAGTGGCGAGCATCATCAAGATGGTGGAGGCGCTGCGGCACGGGGTGCTCCCCGCCTCGCTGCACATCGACGAGCCGACACCGCATGTGGACTGGGGCGCGGGCGAGGTGCGGCTGCTGACCGAACCGGTCGAGTGGGCGGCGAACGGACGGCCGTGCCGTGCGGGTGTGTCGTCGTTCGGCATCAGCGGTACGAACGCTCATCTGATCCTTGAGCAGGCTCCCGAACCGGCCGAGGCCACCCGCACACCGGACACGTCGCCGGACGGTGCCTCGGTGGGTGGTGTGGTGCCATGGGTGGTGTCCGGACGTGGCCATGAGGCGCTGCGCGGCCAGGCCGCGGCACTGGCCGAACGAGTAACCGCCAACCCCGCGCTCACACCGGCGGATGTCGGCTGGTCGCTGATCAGCACCCGGTCCGTCTTCGACCACCGCGCCGTCATCATCGGCCAACACCGCGACGAACTCCTCGCCGGACTCAACGCCCTGACCACCGGCAACACCCACCCCGCCCTCATCGAACCCCACACCACCACAACCACGGGCAGCACGGGACCAGTCCTGGTCTTCCCCGGCCAAGGCTCACAGTGGCCCGGCATGGGCGCCGGACTCCTCAACACCTCACCCCCCTTCGCCACCCGCATCACCGAATGCGAACAAGCCCTCGCCCCCCACGTCGACTGGTCCCTCACCGACGTCCTGCGCGGCGGCGTCGACGCCGCCGACCTCGCCCGCGTCGACGTCATCCAACCCGTCCTATGGGCCGTCATGGTCTCCCTCGCCGCCGTATGGGACCACCACGGCGTCACCCCCGCCGCCGTCATCGGCCACAGCCAAGGCGAAATCGCCGCCGCCTGCGTCGCCGGAGCCCTCTCCCTCGACGAAGGCGCCCGCATCGTCGCCCTCCGCGCCCACGCCCTCCGCCGCCTCACCGGCCACGGCGCCATGGCCTCCCTCACCCTCAACCACCACCACGCCCGAGAATTCCTCACCGACCTCGGCGAACGCGCCGAAGGGGTGGGCGTGGCCGCCGTCAACGGCCCCGGATCCGTCGTCGTATCCGGACCACCCGAACAGGTCGCCCACGCCGTATCCGCATGCGAAAAGACAGGCCGCCGAGCCCGGCTCATCGACGTCGACTACGCCTCCCACAGCCCCCAAGTGGACGAAATCGCCAAGGAGTTGAGGGAGGTGCTGTCGGGGATCGAACCCGTCCAGGCAGAGGTGGCGTTCTACTCGACGGTCACCGGTGCCCGCATGGACACCAGCGGACTCGACACCGCCTACTGGGTCACCAACCTCCGCGAACAAGTACGGTTCGCCGACGCCGTACAAGCACTCCTCGACGACGGCCACCGCGTATTCATCGAAGCCAGCACCCACCCCGTCCTCACCATCGGCATGCAGGAGACCTTCGAGGAAGCGGGGGTCGACGCGGTGACCGTCCCGACCCTGCGGCGCGACCACGGCGGCCCGGACCAACTGGCACGGTCCGTGGCGCAGGCGTTCACCGCGGGGGTCGCGGTCGACTGGGCCCGCTGGTTCCCCGCCGACCCCGCACCCCGCGTCATCGACCTGCCCACCTACGCCTTCCAGCGTGAGCGGTACTGGCTGGACGGAGCGGGCGGGCCGGGTGGCGATCCGGCCGATCTGGGGCTGACGTCCGCGGGCCATCCGCTGCTCGGCGCCGCCGTGGAACTCGCCGACGGCACCACCCATGTGCTCACCGGCCGCCTCTCCGCGCGGTCCCATCCGTGGCTCGCCGAGCATGTGGTGGCGGGTGCGGTGCTGGCGCCGGGCGCGGTGCTGGTGGAGTGGGCGCTGCGGGCGGCCGACGAGGTCGGCTGTGGCGGGGTGGAGGAGCTCGCGCTCCAGGTTCCGCTGGCGCTGCCCGAGTCCGGTGGGCTGCGGGTGCAGGTGGTGGTGGGCGCGGCGGCGGAGGACGGGCGGCGTGAGGTGCGGATGTACTCCCGCCCCGACCGGCTCGACGGCCCCGACCGTCCTGGTGGTCACGCCCCGGCCCTCGATTCCGGTCCGGACGCGGGGTGGGTGTGTCATGCGGTGGGCGTGCTCGCACCCGCTGCCGAGGTTCCCGCACCGGTGGAGGGTCTGGGCGGGGCGTGGCCGCCACCGGGCGCCGAGCCGCTGGACATCGGTGCCTTCTACGAGCAGGTGATGGCGGCGGGTTACGGATACGGCCCGGCGTATCAGGGGCTTATGGCCGCGTGGCGCCATGGCCGGGATGTCCTCGCCGAGGTGGCGCTGCCCGATGCCGCGGGTGGCCGGGACGGCTTCGGCATCCATCCGGCGCTGCTGGACGCGGCGCTGCATCCGTCGCTGCTGATGGACCGGCCCGAGGGGCAGGAGGACGACGGCCAGGTGTGGTTGCCGTTCGCCTGGAACGGCGTATCCCTGTGGGCCACCGAGGCGGCCACCGTACGGGTGCGGCTGTCGCGGGACGAGGAGCGGCAGTCCCTGCGGCTGACGGTGGCGGACACGGTGGGCGCTCCGGTGCTCACGGTCGATTCGCTGGTGACCCGTCCGGCCGCGACGGACCGGCTGCGTACGGCCGGGGCCGGCCGTGCCGTGGACGGGCTGTTCACCCTGGACTGGACGCCGCTGCCCGCCGCGGCCACCGCGCCGTCCCCGACGTCGGTGGTCGGCGAGGGCGGCTGGGTGGTGCTGGGCGAGGACCGGCTGGGGCTGGCGGAGCGGGTCGCGGCCGGGGTGGGCCCCGATGCCACGGTGTGCCATCCGGACCTGGAGGCGCTGATCGCGGCCGTGGACGCGGGTGAGCCGGCCCCCGCCGTCGTCCTGGTCCATCCATACGCCGCTGAGGGTGGCCACGGGGACGGGCTGGGGGCGGTCGAGGAACTGCTGGGGCTGGTGCAGTCCTGGCTGAGGCGACCGGCCCTGGCCGATGCGCGGCTGGTGGTCGTCACACGGGGTGCGATGGCGGCGGGCCGTCCGGGCGAACACACCGATGAGCCCGACGGCACCGCGCTGGATCCGTCGAGTGCCGGGGCGTGGGGGCTGATCCGCAGCGCCCAGTCGGAGAACCCGGGCCGGTTCGTACTGCTCGACCTCGATGAGGGCCGCGAGAGTCGCGAGGGTCTGGTGGCGGCCGTGGTGCGCGCGATCGAGTCGCATGAGCCCCAAGTGGCGCTGCGGGACGGACGGGTGCTGGTGCCCCGGATGGCCCGCGCGAAGGCAGCGACGGCCACGCCGGCCCCGGCCGTCGACGACCAGGACGAGCGGGAGAAGACCCCCGGACTCGACGCCGGTGGCACCGTGCTGATCACGGGTGGCACCGGCACCCTGGGCGCTCTGGTCGCCGAGCATCTGGTGCGCACCTGGGGAGTCGGGCATCTGCTGCTGGTGAGCCGCAGCGGTCCGGAGGCCGTCGGTGCCGATGAACTCGCCGACAGGCTGACGGAGTTGGGCGCCGAGGTGCGGATCGCCGCGGTCGATGTCACCGATCCGGACGCGGTGGCCGCTCTCGTTGCCGGGGTCGATCCCGCGCATCCGCTGACCGGTGTCGTCCACGCGGCCGGGGTACTGGACGACGCCGTCCTCACCACCCAGACGCCGGAGCGGCTGGCGCGGGTGTGGCGTCCGAAGGCCACGGCCGCGGCTCATCTGCACGCCGCGACCGCGGAGTTGCCGCTGTCCCTGTTTGTGATGTTCTCCTCCACGGCGGGCACGCTGGGCGCCTCCGGGCAGTCCAACTACGCTGCGGCTAACGCCTATTGTGACGCCCTGGCCGCCCGGCGCCGCGCCCTCGGCCTGCCGGGTCTCTCGGTGGCATGGGGCCTGTGGGCGGATGCCAGCGGGATGACCGGGCATCTGGAGGAGGCGGACCGGGCCAGGATGGCCCAGTCGGGCATCGGGGCGATGTCCAGCGAGCGAGCGCTGGGGCTGCTGGACGCCGCCGTGCGCCACGGCCACCACCATCTGATCGCCATCGATCTGGACGTACGGGCCCTGGCGGGACAGCCGGCGCTCACCCTGCCCGCTCCGCTGCGGGCGCTCACCGGTGGCGGTACGGCGCGGCGCACCGCGGCCACCGCCCGGCCGCATACCGACTGGGCCGGTCATCTGGCCGCGCTGCCACTGGAGGAGCGGCGGCGCACGCTGCTCGGTCTGGTCCTCACCCATGCCGCGGCGGCGCTGGGCCATTCCGACCCCGGGCGGATCCAGACCGAGCGCGGCTTCCTGGAGCTCGGCTTCGACTCGCTGACCGCGATCGAACTGCGCAACAGGCTGACCGCCGTGACCGGGCTGCGGCTGGCCACCACCCTGATTTTCGACCATCCGAATCCGGCCGCGCTCGCCGCGCATCTCCATTCGGAACTGGCGCCCGAGGACGTGGATCCGCTCACCCCGATGCTGGGCGAAATCGACAGGATGGAAGGCGCGCTGCTTTCCGTGGCCCGGGACGGGGCGGCGCAGGAAGCGCTGCTGGGGCGCCTTCAGAGCACGTTGTCGAAATTGGGCGCCCTGCACGGCGGCGGAACGGAGGAAGGGCCCGCGGCCGGCCGTATTCAGGACGCCACGGCCGACGAGATCTTCCAGTTCATCGACCAGGACCTTGGCCGAAGCGACAGCAACGGAGAGCATGCGCATGGGGGCACACGGTGATTGATGAGCGAAGCCGGAAGAAACTCATCCTCGAGCACAGCCGCCGGATGAACGCCGCGGATATCGACGGGCTGCTCGAACTCTACGCGGACGAGGTGACTTTCGAGGATCCGGTCGGTTCGGGGCGCAGGGCCGGGCGGGACGCCCTTCGTGAGCATTTCGAGGAGCTCGCCGCGGCGGGTATCAGCGAGATTCCCGGTGAGCCGGTCGCGGGGCAGGACGGTGTGCATGTCCTGGTGTCGGTGACGGCCACCATGGACTATCTGCCCAAGGGCCCCGGATACACCGAGCGCGGCTGGCTCCCGGCCCCGGACAGCCCGGAGGACTCCCGCATCACCTGGGACTACGTCCTGATGATGCGCGCGGGGGCCGGCGGTCTCATTCAGGAACTTCAGATGTTCTGGGGGAGGTCGGACATTGATATCACCGGCTGATCCCCGACGATCCCGGCACCGCACAGGAGGCGTTCATGGCCGATGAGGCGACCCTCAAGAAGATGGCCCTGGAATACGCGCGGCGGATGAACGCCGGTGATGTCGAGGCCGTATTGGAGTTGTTCTCGGACGACATCGTCTTCGAAGACCCGGTCGGCGCGCCCCCGCTCATCGGCAAGGACGCCCTTCGCGGACATATCGCCTGGTCCATCGAATGCCAGGTGCATGAGACCCCGGGCCGTCCGGTCACCTCGATGGACGGCCGCAAGGTGGCGGTGCCGACCACGGTCACGGTGTACGCACCGGCGAAACTCACCTTCAGCATCATCGGTGTGATCGAACTCGGTGATGACGGTCTGGTCCATCACGCCCAGGCGTTCTGGGGCATCACGGATACGAAAGTGGGAGACGGCCCCGAACTCAGCGGTGTCGCGCATTTCATGGCGGTCACCCAGAACCTCGCCAAGATGGTCCAGGCCAAGGGCAGCCCCAGTCCGATGTAAAAGGCCGTAAGCGGTGAAGGGACGAAAGCAGAACCATGACCGAACCCAAGCACGGAATCGTTCTGGGCGGAGGCTGGGCGGGAATGCTGGCTGCCCATGTGCTGGCCCGCCATGTGGAGCGCGTCACCGTCGTGGAGCGCGATGTGCTGCCGGACGGCCCCCGGCACCGTAAGGGATCGCCGCAGGGACGCCATGTCCATGTGCTGTGGTCCAGCGGTGCGCGCATCGTGGACACGCTGCTGCCGGGCATGATCGACCAACTGCTCGCCGCGGGCGCCCGCCGGATCGGATTCCATCAGGACCTGGTGACCTTGACGTCCCACGGCTGGCAACACCGCTTTCCACCGCGGCAGTACGCCCTGATGTGCACCCGTCCGTTCCTGGACTGGAAGGTCCGCGACCGCGTTCTGGCCACCGGGCGGATCGCCTTGCGTCAGCGCGCCGAGATCCTCGATCTGGTCGGCGACGCCAAACGGGTCAGCGGGGTCCGGGTGCGCGACATGGACACCGGTGCGCGGGAGACGCTGGAGGCCGATCTGGTGATCGACGCCTCCGGGCGCGGTTCCCGGCTCCGGCACTGGCTGTCCGCGCTGGAGGTGCCGCCGCTCGATGAGGACATCGTCGACGCGGGCATCGCGTACGCCACCCGCGTGTACCAGGCGCCGCCGGGTGCCGCCACCGGATTCCCCGCCGTCAACGTGGCCGCCGACCACCGGCTGCGCGAGCCGGGACGCTTCGGAGTGGTGTATCCGCAGGAGGACGGCACCTGGATGGTGACCCTGTCGTGCACCCGGGGCGCCGGACTGCCCGCACACGACGACGACTTCCTGCCCTACGCCCGGACGCTGCGCCATCCGCTGGTCGCCGATCTCATCGCCCTGGCCAAGCCGCTGACCTCGGTGGCCGTCTCGCGTGTCGGCGCCAACCGGCGGCTGTATCCGGAGCGGCTTGAGATCTGGCCGGAGGGGCTGCTGGTGCTCGGGGACGCGCTGGCGGCGTTCAACCCGATCTACGGCCATGGGATGAGCTCCGCGGCTCGTGCGGCCGCCGCGCTGGACACGGAGCTCCAGCGGTCCGGGACCGATGTGGGAGCGACCCGCCGGGCCCAGCAGGCGATCAGCGCCACCGTGGACGATCCCTGGATCATGGCCGCGTCCAAGGATGTGGAGTACGTCAACTGCCGGATGAGCGCGACGGATCCGCGGCTGATCGGTGGGGCGGTGGCCCGGCAGCGCTTCTCCGATCTGATCTCCGAACGGTCGATCCGTTCCTCGGCGGTGTGCGATGTGGTGACCGATGTCATCAGTCTGACCGCTCCGCAGTCCGAGCTGGCGTCCAACGGCTTTCTGTCGCTGATGCACAAGGACCGGGTCCTTCCGGAGCTGACCGAGCCACCACTGACCGCCGAGGAGCTCGCGCTGGTGAAGCTGACTCCGCGCAGCACGGTGAGTGCGGGCGGCTCATGAGCAACGAGGAAAAGCTCGTCGACTATCTCAAGTGGACGACGGCCGAGCTGCATGAGACCCGGCAGCGGCTGCGGGAGGTCCAGGCGGAGCTGGCGGAGCCCATCGCCGTCGTCGGCATGGCCTGCCGCTTTCCCGGCGGTGTGCGCACCCCGGAGCAGTTGTGGGATCTGGTGGCCGATGAGCGGGACGCCGTCTCCAGCTTCCCCACCGACCGGGGCTGGGAGCTGGAGAACCTCTATCACCCCGATCCGGAGCACCACGGCACCTCATACGTCCGGGCCGGTGGCTTCATCTATGACGCGGCCGACTTCGACGCGGAGTTCTTCGACATCGGCGCCCGGGAGGCGGCGGCCATCGAACCGCAGCAGCGGATGCTGCTGGAGCTGGCTTGGGAGGCCACCGAAAGCGCGGGCATCGATCCGCACACCCTGCGGGGCAGCCGGACCGGCGTCTATACGGGGGTGATGTACCACGACTACGCCTCGCGTCTGGACGAGATCCCCGAGGGGCTGCTGGGCCATGTGGGCAACGGCAACGCGGGCAGTGTGTCCTCGGGCCGGGTGGCGTTCACCCTCGGTCTCCAGGGCGCGGCGGTCTCCTTGGACACCGCGTGTTCGTCGTCGCTGGTGGCGATGCATCTGGCGGCCGGATCGCTGCGGCGGGGCGAGTGCACGCTGGCGCTGGCCGGTGGCGCCGCCATCATGTACACCGCGAGCGTCTTCCAAGTGGCCTCCAGCCAGCGCCAGTTGTCCCCCGATGTCCGGTGCCGGTCGTTCGCGGACGCCGCCGACGGCATGGTGTACGGGGAGGGCGCCGGTCTGGTGCTGCTGGAGCGGCTGTCCGACGCGCGGCGCAACGGCCATCCGGTGCTGGCCGTGATCCGCGGCTCGGCGATCAACCAGGACGGTGCCAGTACGGGCATGGCCGCTCCGAACGGCCCCGCCCAGCAGCAGCTCATCCGCGACGCCCTGGCGGACGCCCGGCTGTCCACGGGGGACGTGGACGCGGTGGAGGCGCATGGCACGGGTACCGCGTTCGGCGACTCCATCGAGCTCCAGGCGCTGCTCGCCACGTACGGCCAGGACCGTCCGGACGACCGGCCGCTGCTGCTGGGATCCATCAAGTCGAACCTCGGTCATACGCAGGCCGCCGCCGGAATGGCCGGTGTGATCAAGATGGTGATGGCGATGCGCCGGGGCGTGCTGCCGCGTTCGCTCCATATCGACCGGCCGACCCGGCTGGTGCACTGGCGCAAGGGCGCGGTGCGGCTGCTGACCGAGCGGATGGACTGGCCGCGGATGGACCGGCCGTGGCGGGCCGGGGTGTCCTCGTTCAGCGCCAGCGGCACCAACGCCCATGTGATTCTCGAGCAGTTCACCGAACCGGTCGAGGCCGCTGCCGACAACAGCGGCGCGCGGGATGCGGGGGTGGTGCCATGGGTGCTGTCCGCGCGGAGCGCGGCGGCGCTGCGCGGACAGGCCGGTGCGCTGGCCGCGCATACGGCGGCGGCCGGTCCGGGGCTGTCCCCCGCCGATGTGGGATGGTCGCTGGTGACCACGCGGTCGGCCTTCGACCACCGGGCGGTCGTGGTCGGCCGGGGGCCGGACGAGCTGAGCGCGGGGCTGACGGCGCTGGCCGCCGGTGAGCCACATCCCTCGGTGGTGGGGCCCGAGATGGCCCGTACCGGCGCGGCGGCGGCCTCGGCGGGCGGGGCGGTGTTCGTCTTCGGTGGCCAGGGTGGCCACCTCCCGGGGGCGGGCGCCGAGTTGTACGACCGGTTCCCCGTCTTCGCCACCGCCTTCGACGAGGCCGGTGAGCTGCTGGGAATGCGGGGGGACCGCGACGCGTCCTCCCCGGCGGGGCTGTTCGCCCTCTACGTCGCCCTGACCCGGCTGCTGGCCTCGGTGGGGGTGCGCCCCGACGCGGTGATGGGCTGTGGGGTCGGTGAGATCGCCGCGGCGCACATCTCCGGTGCTCTCGACCTCGCCCACGCCTGCCGCCTGGTGGCCACCGGCACCGATCCGAGCACGGTGGAGTACGAGCGGCCGCCCCTGCCCTCGCTGGACGAGGCCGGTGTGGTGTGGGAGCTGGGGCCGGAGGCGATGCTGACCTCCGCCCCGGCGGCGCTGGTGCTGTCGCCCTTCCGGGGCAAGGGGCCCGAGGGGGCCGAGAGGTCCGAAGGCTCCGAGGTGCGCGAGCTGATGTGCGGCCTGGCCCGTATGCACACCATGGGCGCCACCGTGGACTGGGCCTCGCTGTTCGACGGCGATCCGGCGCCCCGCACCGTCGCCCTGCCCACCTATGCCTTTCAACGACAGCGCTTCTGGCTGGAGAACGAGGCTCCGGCGGATGCCGTGCCCCGGGTGGAGACCTGGGCGGACGCCGAGTTCTGGGATGCCGTGGCCCGTACGGACACGGCGGCCCTGACCCGGGCGCTCGAGGTCCCCGCCGACCGGCGGGAGGTGCTCGCGGAGATCCTGCCCGCCCTGGCCACCTGGCGGCGACAGCGGGAGTGGCGCTACCGCATCGCCTGGAAGCCCCTCGCCGACCCGCCGGCGCCCCGGCTGACCGGCACCTGGCTGGTCATCAGCAGCGACGACGCCAAGGTCGCCGCCGTGATCACCGCCCTGAGCGACCATGGCGCCGAGGCCGTCGTATTCGCCCCGGACACCACACCATCGGACGACGAGGCGCGTACCCGGCGGATGTCCGAGGCCGTCGCCGGTCGGCCGGTCACCGGGGTGCTCTCCCTGCTGGCGGTGGGGCCACCGGCCGACGACGGACGCGGCCCTGCCCTCGCCCCGACCCTCGATGTGTTCGAGACGCTGCGGCGGGCCGGGATCGAGGCCCCGGTGTGGCTGGCCACCCGTGGTGGCGTCGGCATCGACCTGGGCGATCCGATGTCCCGTCCGGAGCAGGCCCGGTTCTGGGGTCTGGGCGGGGCGCTGGCGATGGAGCGTCCGCGCTGGTGGGGCGGGCTGGTCGACCTGCCGGAGCGGTTCGACGACCGGGCGGGACGGCGGCTCGCGGCGGTCCTGGCCGGGGCGTACGGCGAAGCGGAGGTGGCCGTGCGCGGCGACGGCTGCTTCGCCCGCCGCCTGGTACGCGACATCCCCACCGCCCTCACCGGCCCCGCCCGACGGTTCCGGGGAACGGTCCTCATCACGGGCGCCACCACCCTGGCCGCGCACACCGCCCGTTGGGCGGCCGAGGACGGCGCCGAACATCTCCTGCTGGTCGACACCGCGCCACCGGCCGCCGATCTGGTGGCCGAGCTGACTGCCATGGGCGTACGGGTGTCCGTGGCCACGTTCGATGTGGCGGACCCGGAGGCGCTCGCCACGGCGGTCGCGGGCCTTCCCGCGGAGTTCCCGCTGACGGCCGTTCTGCATCTCACGGCGCCGCTGGCCGCCGAGGCGGGGCAGTTGGAGACGGCGCGGATCGAGCGCGAGTGGGCGGCCACGGTGGCGGGCGCGGTGAACCTCAGCGCCCTCGCCAGCAGCCATGAGCTGTCGGCCCTGGTCCTCGGATGCTCGATCGTGGGCGTCCTGCCCAGCCCGGGTCTGGGCAATCAGGCGCCGGCCCACGCCTATCTGAGCGCGCTCGCCCAGCAGTGCCGGGCCCGGGGTGTTCCGGCGACCTCGGTGTGCTGGGGCTCGATCGACGACCCCGATACGGCCGTCGGCGCCGCCAAGCAGCTCCGGACCAATGGGATGCCCGCACTGCCCCACCACGCGGCCGCCGCCCTGCTGCGGCAGGCGGTCATGGCGGACACGGCATCCGTGGTCATCGCGGACATCGACTGGAGCTGGATGACCGCACACGCCTCCGAGCTGGGACGGCATCGGCTCCTCGATGACCTTTCCGGCCCCTCGGCCACGCCGCATACGCACCGCGGTCGGTGATCACGCCGACCGGCCCCAACCAGGCGGGAGTACCGATGAACGCACACACCACCGTCAACAACCACACCCCCGGCGACGCCGGCCCTCAAGGAGACGGATCCGCGATGCAGACGGAGAAGAGCGAGACCGCACTGGACGGGGCGGCGCTGCACCAGGCGCTCGCCATCGCCACCGCCGAGGAGCGCGAGGACATCCTGCGGGAGACCGTACGGACGCAGCTCGCCGACATCCTGGCACCCGCAGTGGTCGACGACGACAGCAACTTCCTGGAGAACGGGCTCACTTCGCTGACCGCTCTCGAACTCACCCGCAATCTGATGACGCTCACCGACGTGGAGATCCCCCTCGTCGCCATTCTGGAGTACCCCACCCCCGCCCAGCTCGGCCACTACCTCGCCGAGGCGTACGCCGCGGTCAACTCCGGTGACGGCGCCACGGCCTAGCCCGGCCCCGCAGGGCACAACGCCGCGCGGGAGGGGGACGGTCCCCCTCCCGCGCGGCGTTTTCCTGTTGGCCGTACGGGCGGCTCCACCGGTGCGTCAGAACGCGCAGTCCACGTGCTTGATGGCCTCGACGAAGCTGGCCACCAGCCGCCGGGGCTCCCCCACCGTGCGGATCTCCGGCAGCCGGCTGAACAGCTCGCGGAAGAGCACCGTGACCTCCATCCGGGCGAGATGGGCGCCCAGGCAGAAGTGCGGGCCGACCGACCCGAAGGTCATATGCGGATTGGGGTCCCGGGTGATGTCGAACTGATAGGGGTCGCTGAAGACGTCCTCGTCCCGGTTGGCGGACCAGTAGAAGAGCAGCAGCTTGTCGCCCTCCTGGAAGCGGTGGCCGTTCACCTCGCAGTCCCGCTTGACGGTTCGGCGCATCCAGTTGATGGGGGTCGCGACCCGCAGAATCTCCTCGACCGCGCCCGGCACATAGGTCTCGAAGTCGGAGAGCAGCAGCTTCCGCTGCTCCGGATGCTCGGTGAGCAGCACCAGACCACGTGAGATCGCGTTGCGGGTGGTCTCCATTCCGGCGACCACGAGCAGGATGAAGAAGGAGGAGAGTTCCTCGGGGCTCAGCCGCTCACCGTCGATCTGCGCCTGCACCAGCCGGGTGACCAGATCCCCGGTGGGGTTACGGGTGCGGTCGGCGGCGAGCCGTGAGATGTAGTCGGCGAGTTCATGTGAGGTCTTCAGCAGGGCGGCGGTTGCCTGATCGGCCCGGGGAACATATTCGGGGTCGAAGGTGCCGACGATGACATTGGACCGGTCGTAAATGAACTCGTAGTCGTCGCCGGGAATCCCCATCATGCCGCTGAGCACCGCGATCGGCATGATCGCCGCGACGTTGCGGACGAAGTCGCCCGGGCCGTCCGCGATGAGATCGTCGACAATCTTCCGGGCCGCCTTTTGGGAAGCCACCTCGAACTCGGCGGCCATTCCCCGGCCGAAGGCGCGGGAGACCAGCCGGCGCAGCCGGGCGTGCTGGGGATTGTCCATATTGATCATCGACCCGAAGAAGCTGTTGAACTCCTCCGGCAGGTCGATGATGCTGATCGCGGTGGGCAGCGAGCCGAAGTCCTGCGGGCGGCGGCTGACCTCGGCGATATCGGCATGCCTGACCATCGCGTAATAGCCGGACCCGCGCCCGAACCCGGGCATGACCGGTTCGCGGAAGAGCACGGGCTCCGGCCGCCGGCGCAGCGCCGCGAAGGCGGCGTCACGGTCGCCGTAGGGCTGGGCCCAGAAGGACAAGTCGGTGAGGTCGATGTTGTCGACATGGGCGAGCCTCGATTCCGGGGGATACACAGCGCCTCACTTCAGCTCGGAGTCTACGGAGTCTACGGTCGGTAAGGAGTTGGGTCGGCATGACAGAATGAATCGCCCGGTGGCCCAGCATCTCGCGTCCCGCTTAAGCGCCGCTAATCCGCGCATACCTCATATCCCCAGCGGTCGAATCCGATTGGGCGGCCCGGCTAGAATTCCGGCATGGATCTTTCCGTGCCCGTAACCGACGATGTGAAATTGCATTTCCGGCACCGGCCGGGAACGGCGTCGCTGCCCTTTCTCCTGGTCCATGGCATGGCCTCCAGCGCCCGGCTGTGGGACGAGGTCGCCGACCATCTGGCCGCCGCGGGCCATGCGGTGTACGCGGTGGATCTGCGCGGCCACGGGGACTCCGACACACCGGAGACCGGCTACGACACCCCGACCGCGGTCGCCGATCTGGTGGCGGCGTCCGCCGCCCTCGGGCTGGACCGGGTGGTGGTGGCCGGTCACTCCTGGGGCGGCAATGTCTCGGTGCGGCTGACCGCCGAGCACCCCGACCTGGTGGCCGCGCTGGCGCTCGTGGACGGCGGCTGGCTGGAGCCGGCCAAGGCGTTCGCGTCCTGGGACGCGTTCGTCGGGGCGTTGCGGCCGGCGTCCCTGGAGGGCGCCACCGTGCAGAGCGTGAGTGACTACTTCCGCGCCATCCACCCGGACTGGTCCCCCGCGGCGATCGAAGCCGCGGTGGACACGATGCTGGTGAACCCGGACGGGTCGCTGTCCCGGCGCATGTCCACCGAGCAGCACATGTCGATCCTGCACAGCATCTGGAACGAGCCGCCGAGGCCGTGGTACGCGGCCATCACGGTGCCCACCCTGCTGATGCCCGCCATTCCCAAGGGCGCGGACGGGAAGTGGGCGGACCGCATCCGCTCCCGTATCAGGGAGACCACGGCCGATCTGCACCACGCGACGATGCGGGAGTACCTCGACTCCGAGCACGATCTGCACGCCCAGCGTCCCCGGCGGGTGGCCGACGATCTGCTCGACCTGGCCCGCGGCGTGCAGCCGGGCCACGGCGCTCGCTGACCGGCACGGCGCCCCCGAGCCGCTCACCGGGGAGCCGGTGCGCCGGCCCGGGCATCGACATCACCCAGTGGTCCATGACCGCCACTGGCTGCTTAGGCCCCCCGCAGAGTCTCGGCCCGTTTCTCGATCGCCGAGATCAGCGCCCCGACCATGGCCTCGAAGATCTGCTCGTCCGTCACCTCGGCGAGTTCGGCGCTCAGGCCGGTGATGTTGGGGAATGCCCGCGGGTCGACCAGCCGGTACTCGCGGGTCCAGGCGGACTCGTCGGCAGCGCGGACCTCCGGGGCGAACAGGAGATAGGCGGCCTGCTGACCGACATAGGCGAGGAGTGAGTCCGCGACCATGCGGTAGTGGACGGCCGCCTCGGCGCCCTCGAGTCCGGCCTCCATGACGGCGCCGAGGATGAGTTCCACGACCCGGAACTCATTGGGCCGCCGGGTGGTACGGCTCGCCATGGCCGAGCCCACCACCGGGTATTTGAGGGCGACCGCCAGCGAGCCGTCGGCGAGCGCCCGGATGCGCCCCTTCCAGTCGAGGCCCTCGGGGATGCTGTCGAGCACCTCGCCCAGCGTACGGTCCGCGACGGACAGCAGCAGCTCGTCCTTGTCGCGAAAGTGCCGGTAGATCGCGGTCGGGTCCGCGCCCAGCTCCTCGCCCAGGCGCCGGACGGTGAAGGCGTCCTCGCTTCCGCGGGCCGCGATGCGCAGGCTCGCGTCGATGATCGCGTCGGGCGTCAGATGACTGCCTGCGCGCTTGCTCCGGGCCGTGTTGGCGGGTGATTTCGGCATGGTGCGGCCAGTGTATCGATCCAAGAAACGATCAGCGCAATATCGTTGACAACAGCATTGCGCTGCCGTTCACTCCTCCACAACAAACAAGCCAGCGGGTCAGCCCGCCGAGCCGGAGGTTGCTTTGATGGCAGACCGCAGCCAACAGGCCGACACCGTTTTCGTGGGTGGCCGGGTCTTCACCGGAGCCGGAACACGGCCCACCCCGGTGGACGCCGCCGTCGCCGTAGGGGGAGGCCGGATCCTTGCCGTCGCCGACACGAGCACGGTGTGGTCGCTCGCCGGCACCGCCACGGAGGTCGTCGACCTGGAGGGCGGGCTGCTCATCCCCGGGTTCCAGGACGCCCATGTCCATCCCGTGGTGGCCGGAGCCTTGATGCTCGGCTGCGACCTGGGTGAGCAGAGCACCGCCGAGGGCTGTCTCGCGGTGGTGGCCCAGTACGCCAAGGACCATCCGGACGCGGTCTGGATCCGCGGCGGTGGCTGGTCCATGGACAGTTTCCCCGGGGGTACGCCGACGCGCGGCATGCTCGACGCGGTGGTGCCGGACCGGCCCGTCCTGCTCACCAACCGCGACGGCCACGGCGCCTGGGCCAACACCCACGCGCTCGACCTCGCCGGGGTCGACCGCCACACCCCCGACCCGGCGGACGGCCGGATCGAGCGGGAGCCGGACGGCGGCCCAGCCGGCACCCTGCACGAAGGCGCCGTGGAGCTGGTTGCCCGCCATATGCCGGTCGCGACACCGGACGAGGCATACGCCGGTCTGCTCGCCGCGCAGGAGTACCTCTTCTCGCTAGGAGTGACCGGCTGGCAGGACGCCATGATCGGCGCTTTCCCCGGCAACCCCGACAACTTCGATGTCTATCTGCGCGCGGCCCGTGAAGGCTCGCTGGTCGCCCGCGTCGTCGGTGCCCTGTGGTGGGACCGCGAACGCGGCCTGGAACAACTTCCCGAGCTGGAGGAGCGCCGCCGCACCGGACAGGTGGGCCGCTTCAACGCCACCAGCGTGAAGATCATGCAGGACGGCGTGGCGGAGAACTTCACCGCGGGAATGCTGGAGCCCTACCTCGACGGCTGCGGCTGCCCCACCGCCAATTCCGGGCTCAGTTTCGTCGAGCCCGCCCTGCTCACCGAGGCGGTGTGCGCGCTCGACCGCTCCGGCTTCCAAGTCCACTTCCACGCGCTCGGCGACCGCGCCGTCCGTGAGGCCCTCGACGCGCTGGCCACCGCCCGCACCACCAATGGAGTCAATGACAACCGGCACCACATGGCCCACCTCCAGGTCGTCCACCCCGACGACATCGGACGCTTTTCGAGCCTGGACGTGGCCGCGAACATCCAGGCGTTGTGGGCCGCGCACGAACCGCAGATGGACGAGCTCACGATCCCGTTCCTGGGCCCCGAACGGGCCGCCCTGCAGTACCCGTTCGGGGATCTGCGGCGCGCCGGGGCCCGCCTGGTCGCGGGCAGCGACTGGTCGGTGAGCAGCCCCAACCCGCTGTGGGGCATCCATGTCGCGGTCAACCGCACCGTCCCCCCGGGTGAGAGCGACGCGCCGGGCGCGCCGTTCTATCCCGAGCAGGCCCTGTCCCTGGCCGAGGCGTTCACCGCGTACACCGCGGGCAGCGCCTGGGTGAACCACCTCGACGACGTGACCGGCACGATCGAGGAGGGCAAGTACGCGGATCTCGTGGTACTCGACCGCGACCCGTTCGCGGGCCCCTCCCAGGAGATCGCAGGCGCCCGGGTGCGCCGGACCTATATCGACGGTCGGCTCGTCTTCGCCGCGACCGACTGACGTATCCCCCCTACTTCACCGAGCCCACCCCGGACGGAGACAGACGATGCCCATAGGGAGCGCAGGAGAGCGGCGACGGACACGACCATTGCGGCGCACCGTGGGGACCTTCCTCGCGGCGGCCGCGGTGCTCATCACCAGTGCGTGCAGCGGCACCGCGCATTCGGACAAAGGCGGCGGCACGAGGGCCGCGTATCAACTCACGGACCGGACTCCCGCCGCCGCAGGCGCCATTGGCTCCTTTAGCTGGTCGATCTTCGCCGAGCCCACCTCGATCGACTACGTCTACGCCTTCGACTATCCGCCCAATCAGATCCTCTCCAACGTCTGCGAGAGCCTGCTGCGCTGGAACCCGGATCTGACGACGTCGCCGAACCTGGCGTCCTCGTACAGCAATCCGACGCCCACCACCTGGGTCTACAAGATCCGTCCCCATGTGCGTTTCCATGACGGGACGGTGCTCACCGCGAAGGACGTCGTCGCCTCGCTGCGCCGTCACCTCGACCCCGCCGTGGGCAGCGCCTGGGTCAACTCGTTCCGCAATGTGAAGTCGATCAGCCAGTCCGGCGAGCTGGAAGTCACCGTCAGGCTGAAGAGGCCGGACTCGGCTTTCAACCAGTCGATGGCCGCCAGCCCCGGCACCGTCGAGTCCGCCGCCACGCTCGCCAAGGAGGGCAAGGACTACGGCAGCCCCAAGGGCGGTGTGAACTGCACCGGGCCGTTCTCGTTCGGGTCCTGGAACCCGGGCCAGTCGATCGTGCTCAAGAAGTTCGACGGCTACTGGAACCCCAAGCTCAAGGCCAAGGCGGGCCAGGTCAAGTTCGTGTTCCTGGGCGATGCGACGACCCGCGTCAGCGCCTTCCAGAGCGGTGAGGTGGACGGCGGCTGGATGGTCCCGACCGATTCCTACGACCAACTGCGCTCGTCCCAGGCCGGAAAGCTCTACTTCGGCCGCAACACGACCGTCGCCGATGAGGTGGTCGGCAACCTCAAGGGCCCGCTGGGCGACGCCCGGGTGCGCAGGGCCCTGCTGATGGCCATCGACCGCAAGGGCATCGTCAAGGCCGGCGCCGGCGGGGTCGGCGAGGTCGCCGACTCGCTGGTCACCGACAACGTGTGGAGCAACGCACCCGCCGCGGACCGCAAGGCCCTCCTCAAGGACCTGCCGCGCTACCCGTACGACCCGGCCAAGGCCAAGAAGCTCGCGAAGAAGGCCGGAGTGCAGGGCCAGCGGATCACCATCGCGACCAGCCCGCTCGACTCGCAGACGAAGATCATCACTCAGGCTGTCGCCCAGGCGGCCAAGGCCATCGGGCTCAACCCCAAGATCGACACACTCTCCCCGGAGAAGTACTCGACGCTCTTCACCGACCCTGCCGCCCGCTGGGGCATCGACCTCTTCCTCACCTTCTGGTACACCTCGATCACCGACCCGCTGGACATGTACACCTCCCTGGAGACCGGCGCGTCCACCAACTACGGGGACTGGTCCAACAAGGACTTCGACAAGGCCGTCGAGCAGGCCGTCGGCACCTACGAACCGGCCGCGCACGCGGAAGCCAACGCCAAGGCGCAGCGGATCGCCCAGCGGGAACTGCCCTGGCTGCCCCTGTACACGCAACCCGTGAGCGTCTTCCTCGGCAACCGGATCACCGGCGTCCAGCCGTCGATCGCCTACCTGTACTACCCATGGGCGGCCGAGATCGGAGCGAAGAAATGAGTCGCGCGGCGACGCGGGCGCTCGGGGCCCTGCGCAGACTGGCCGGAATGGCCGCGACCCTCCTGGTCACCTCGTTCCTGGTGTTCTCCTCGCTGTATCTGGCGCCGGGCGACCCGGCGAGCTTCCTGGTGCGCGGCCGCAGCGCGAGCCCGCAGGAACTCGCCGAGATCCGGCGGCAGTACGGGTTCGACCAGCCGTTCCTGGTCCGGTACGGACACTGGCTGGACAATGTGCTGCACGGCGACCTCGGCCGGTCCTACATCTTCCACCAGGACGTCAGCTCAATCCTCTGGTCGCGCCTGCCGGCCACACTGCTGCTGGTCGGGGTGTCGGCACTGCTGATCGCGGTAGTGGGCATCGGAGCGGGCATGGTCGGCGCGCTGCGCCGCGGCACGCGGACCGACTCCGTGCTGATGCTGCTGGTGACGGTGGGAGCCGCCGCCCCCGCCTTCGTCGTCGCGGTGCTGTTGAGGTCGCAGTTCGGAGTGGCGCTCGGCTGGTTCCCGACCATCGGCAACGGCACCGGCCTACTCGACCGACTGCATCATGTGGTGCTTCCGGCGGTGGCCCTGTCGGTGACGTTCATGGCGCTGGTGACGCGGGTGACCCGCTCGGCGATGATGGAGGAGCTGGGCCGTGAACACGTCGAGGTCTCGGTGAGCCGTGGCACACCACGGTGGACCGTGATCCGCTGCCATGTGCTGCGCAACGCGCTCGGACCGATCGTCACCGTCTCCGCGCTCCTGATCTCGGGAATGCTGGTGAGCACCTCGATCGTGGAGACCGCGTTCGGGATGTCGGGCGTGGGCTCGCTGCTCGTGCAGTCGGTCAACCAGATGGACTTCCAGGTGGTGCAGGCGATCGTGCTGCTCGTGGTGGCCGCGTTCGTCGTGGTCAACGCCCTGGTGGACGTGGCACATCCACTGATCGATCCGCGAGTGGCGGCAGCGGGGAGCGCACGATGAGCGTACAGAACCCAGGCGTGATGCGCGGTCCGGTCGCCCGGCTGCGGTCCTTGGGCGGCGGATGGCTGCGAAACCTGTGCCTGCCGCTTCTGGTCCTGTTCGTCCTGGTCTCGGTGTTCGCGCCGTGGCTCGCGCCGCAGGATCCGACATACGGCGAGCTCGGCTCGGGGCTCCTGGGCCCGAGCGCCGAACATTGGCTGGGCACGGACCAGGGTGGACACGACACCTTCTCGGCCCTCATCGAAGGGAGCCGTACGAGCCTGGTCGGCCCGCTGGCGGTGGTGCTGTTCTCCACCGTCACGGGCATCGCCGTCGGCCTGTTCACGGCCTGGCGGGGCGGCTGGGTCGACACCGTGATCGGGCGGCTGATCGACGTCCTGTTCGCCTTCCCCGCACTGCTCGTCGCGATCCTCGCGGTGGCGGTCTTCGGCAAGGGGATGACGGCACCGGTGATCGCCATGTCCCTGGCGTACATGCCGTACACCGCCCGGCTGGTGCGCGGCCTCGCCCTACAGGAGCAGGCCAGGCCCTATATCGCCGCCTACCGTGTGCAAGGGCACTCCGGGATGTTCGTCGCGGTCCGCCGACTGCTGCCGAACATCGGCCCGACCGTGCTCGCCCAGTCGACCGTCAACTTCGGCTACGCGCTGCTCGACCTCGCCGCCCTGTCCTTCCTGGGCCTCGGCGTTCAGCCGCCGACACCCGACTGGGGCGCGATGATCAACCAGAGTCAGACCGCGGTGCTGCAGGGGCAGCCGCTGTCATCGATCGTGCCCGCGGTCGCGGTCGTACTGGTCGTCGTCGCCTTCAACGTGGTCGGAGAGAACTTCGGCGACCGGCTCGCGGGGAGGGATTCCTGATGGCACTGCTCGAGTACGAGGCCCTGAGCGTCACCCTGCCCGGCATGGCCCGCCCGGTCCTCGACGGCGTCGATCTGACCGTGGCCGCCGGTGAGGTCGTCGCCCTGGTCGGTGAATCCGGCTCCGGGAAGTCGGTCACCGCCCGCGCCGCCCTCGGCCTGTTCCCCGCGGGAGCCGAAGTCGAAGGCAACGTCCGGGTCGATGGAACGGACCTGGTGAACGCCGACGCCACCGGCCTGCGGACTATCCGTACGGCCAAGGCGTCGATGATCTTCCAGGACCCCCGGGCGGGCATCAACCCGGTGCGCCGCATCGGAGACTTCCTCACCGAATCGCTGCGCGTCAGCCGCGGCTGGGCCAAGGACCGCGCGAACGCCCGGGCCGCCGAACTGCTCGCCGCGGTCGGCCTACCCCACCCCGCCCGGCACCTGAAGCAGTATCCGCACCAGCTCTCCGGCGGCATGCTCCAACGCGTCATGATCGCCGGAGCGCTCACCACCGAACCCCGGCTGCTGCTGTGCGACGAGCCGACCACCGCCCTCGACGTCAGCACCCAGGCCGAGATCATGGCCATCCTGGGACGGCTGCAACGCGAACGCGACCTGGGCCTGCTCCTCATCACCCATGACATCGAACTCGCGGCCGCCGTCTGCGACCGCGCCTACGTAATGTACGCAGGGCGGATCGTGGAGACGGCGCCCACCGCCGAACTCTTCGCGGCGCCTCGCCACCCCTACACCGCGGGCCTGCTCGGCTCGTCCCCTCCCCTGTCTGCGCCGAACGGCCCGCCCGCCCGGCTGACTCCGATCCCCGGGGCCCCGATGGGTCTGCTCGACTCCGCCCCCGGTTGCTCCTTCGCGGCCCGCTGCCGCTTCGCCCGGCCCGGCGTCTGCGACCAGTCGCCACCGCCCCTGGAGCGAAACGGCACGGCCCTGGTCGCCTGCCACCGCGCCGACGACCTCACCTCCGTACCCGACGCGCTCGCCGCGACGGCGACGGCTCCCAACTCACCGCATCTGGAGGACGGTTGACCAGCGAGACGGACACGCTGCTCCAAGTGAGCGGTCTACGCAAGACCTACCGGGCGGGAAGGGCGGAGGTCGTCGCGGTCGACGACCTGTCGTTCTCCCTACGGGCCGGCGGCGCGCTCGGCATCGTAGGAGAGTCGGGCTCCGGCAAGACGACCACGGCCCGGATGCTGATCGGCCTCGAACGCCCCGACGCGGGACGGATCCTGGTCCAGGGCAAGCCGCTGACCGCGACCGTACGTGGCAAGGCGGCCCGCCTCGCCCGAGCCAAGGCGGTCCAGATCGTCTTCCAGGACCCGTACCTCTCGCTGGACGCGCGCATCAGCATCGGCGCGACCATCGACGGAGTGCTGCGCCTGCACGGCCTGACGGACCGGGCGCACCGGGCCACCCGCACCAGGGAGCTGCTCGCCCAGGTCGGCCTCGGTGAGCGCGAGGCGGCCGCGCTCCCCCGCAAGCTCTCCGGCGGCCAACGCCAACGCGCCGCGATCGCAAGGGCGTTGGCCGTCGAGCCGATCGTGCTCGTGCTCGACGAGGCGGTGTCGGCCCTCGACGTATCCGTACAGGCACAAGTGCTCAACCTCCTGTGGGACATCCGCCGCGACACCGGCATCGGCCTGGTCTTCGTCAGCCACGACCTGGCCGTCGTGCGATACGTGTGCGACGAGGCGCTCGTTCTGTACCGGGGCCGCACGATGGAACACCGCCCCGTCGCGGACCTCCTCGCCGACCCCGGACACCCGTACACACAGCTCCTGCTGTCGTCCGTTCCCCGACCGGGCTGGGATCCCGACTCGATCAGCAGCCGACGCCGAGAGCTCGATCCGCTGACGGCCGCGGGGGCCGCGGGAGGCACGGACCCCGGCAGATAACGGCGCACCGGGGAGCCGGTCCTCGTCCACCAACCGCATGACCGGCGTGGCGGTCCAGACCCGGGGCCCGCGACCGCCGGTCAGACGCCGAGTTCGCGGTCGATGAGGGCGAACACCTCATCGGCGGTGGCGGCCGTCAGGTCCTCCTCGTCCGCCGGTCCGCCGGTCTCCCGCGCGGTGGCGGTGTACTTCCACACCAGGGCCTGCAACCGGTTCACCAGACCGGCACGCCGCGGGTCGCCGGTCGGCAGCCCGGCCAGCGCGGCCTCGAGTTCGTCGAGGTGTCCGGAGAGCGGATGTGCCGCACCGGCCTCTCCCGGGTCCACCTCGGCCAGCAGATGGCCCGCCAGCGCCCGGGGTGTCGGATAGTCGAAGACCACCGTCGTCGGCAGGCTCAGCCCCGTGGCGGCGCGCAGCCGGTTCCTGAGCTCGACGGCCGCGATGGAGTCGAACCCCAGCTCCTTGAACGGGCGGTCGGGCTCGACCGCCTCCGGCGCCGGATAGTGCAGTACGGCGGCCACATGGGCGCGTACCAGCGCCAGCAGCCGCTCGACCCGCTCGTCCTCGGCCAGGGGGCCCAGCTCTCGCCGCAGTGCCGACGCCTCATCGGTGCCGGTGTCCTCCGTGGATCCCCGCGCGGCCTCGATGGCCCGGCGGGCGGCCGGGATGTCGTCGAAGAGCCTGCTGGGGCGGGCGAGGGTGAACAGCGGCGCGAAGCGCTCCCATTCCACATCGGCGATGGTCACGCGCGGATCGTCGTGGTCGAGCACCTGGCGCAGTGCGGTCAGCGCCGGCCGTGGATCCAGCGGGGACAGGCCCTGCCGCCGGGAGCGCTCGGTGTGCGGGGCCATCGGCCCGTCCGATGTGTCACCGCCGTAGGGCAGATCCCACAGCCCCCACGCGATCGAGACGGTGGGGCGGCCGTCGGCCCGGTCGCGCTGCGCCAGCGCGTCGAGGCAGGCGGTGGCGGCCGCGTAGGAGCCGTGGTCCTTGCTGCCCCAGGAGGCGGCGACGGTGGAGAAGTAGACCACGGTGTCCTCGGGGCCCATACCGCGGAGTTCGTCCAACCGGCGCCCGGCGTCGTCCAGATGGGCGCGGATCTCCTCGGCCAGTCGCCGCGGGGTGAGCTCCATCAGCGGGGCCAGCTCACCGGAGGCCGAGGTGTGGATGATCGTCCCGATCCGTCCGCCCGCCTCCGCCATCCGCTCGACGAGGTGTGCGGTGCCGTTCTGGTCGGCGGGTGAGTGGTCCGCCACGGTGAGTCCGGTGCCGAGCGCGTCCAGTTCGGCCGTCAGACCCACGGCGCCGGGGGCGTCGCCACCTCCGGGGGCCAGCATCACGATGTGTTCCGCGCCGTCGGCGGCCAGCCTGCGGGCGACATGAGCTGCGGGTCCGTCGGCGGTTCCGGTGATGAGCACGGTGCCCCGGGGTTTCCAGGTGCGCCGCGGGGCACGGCCGCCGATCGGGTCGGGGACCAGCCGCCGGCCGTACGCACCGGTCGGGCGCAGCGCCGCCTCGTCCTCGCCGCAGGCCCCGGTGAGCAGGGCGCGCAGCCGCTCGGCGTCCAGGGTGTCCGGGCTCGCGGGCAGGTCCACCAACCCGCCCCACCGGTCGGGGTGTTCCAGGGCGGCCACTCTGCCGAGCCCCCATAGCTGGGCCTGGTGGGGGGCGTCCAGGGGGTCGGAGTCGTCGATGGCGACCGCGCCGCGGGTGGCACACCACAGGGGCGCGGTGACGGCGGCGTCCACCAGCGCCTGGAGCAGGGTGAGCGTGCCGGTCAGGCCGGGGGCCACGCCGGGCAGCGGCCGCGCGCGGTCGTCCAGGGCCAGCAGCGACAGTACGCCCGCCGGTGGCGGCTCCTCGGCGCACCGGGAGCGCAGCAGTTCGGCGAGCCCCTCCCGGCCGGTGTCCTCGGCCAGCCCCAGCCTGCGCACCTGGCCGCCGTCCGCGCTCAGCGCCCGTACGCAGGCGTCCGTCCAGCCTTCGGCGGCGCCCTTCGGGTGGACCACGAGCCAGGAGCCCGCGGCGGCGGGGGCGGCGGCGGTGACGGGCCGCCATTCGACGTGGTAGCGCCAGGAGTCCACGGCGGAGCGCTCACGACGGCCGCGACGCCATGTGGAGAGCGCGGGGAGCACGGTGCCCAGCGAGGTCCGGTGGCCGGTGCCGTCCGGGAGGCTCAGCGTCTCGGAGAGCGCGCTCAGGTCCTCTCCCTCCACCGCGGCCCAGAACCGGGACTCCTCCTCGTCCGCCGGGGACTCGGTGGCGAAGGACACCGAGTCGGCCAGCCAGTACCGCTCCCGCTGGAAGGCGTAGGTGGGCAGTTGGACGGTGTGCGGGGCGGCGGGGCCGGTGGGGTGGAGGGTGGTCCAGTCGACCGTGACGCCCGCGGTGAAGGCCAGCGCGAGGGACTCGACCAGCCGCGCCCGGCCGCCGTGGTCGCGCCGGAGCGTGGGTACGGTGACCGCGTCGGCCCCGGCTTCCTCGAAGTTCTCCTGCATTCCCACGGTCAGTACGGGATGGGTGCTGCTCTCGATGAACACGCGGTGGCCATCGGCCAGCAGCGCCTGGACGGTGTCGGCGAACCGCACCGGCGCACGGAGGTTGGTCACCCAGTACGCGGTGTCCAGCCCGGTGGTGTCGATCCGTTGGGCGGTGACCGTGGAGTAGAACGCCACCTTGGACGCGACCGGCCGGACGCCCGCCAGGGCTTCCGCCAGCTCGTCGGCGATCTCGTCCACCTGGGGGCTGTGCGAGGCGTAGTCCACCTCGATCGGCCGCGCCCGGTCGCCCGCCTCCCGACACGCCGCCACGGCGTGCGCCACCTGCTCGGGCGGCCCGGAAACCACCGTGGAGGAGGGGCCGTTGACGGCCGCCACGCCGACGGCCGCCGCCTGGCCGCCCAGATCGGCCAGCAGCTTCCCGGCCCGCTCCCGGCTCACTCCCAGGGAGGCCATCGCCCCGCCCCCGGCGAGGCGCCGCAACGCCTTGCTGCGCAGCGCCACCACCTTGGCGCCGTCCTCCAGGGAGAGGGCGCCGGCCACCACGGCCGCCGCGATCTCGCCCTGGCTGTGCCCGATCACCGCCCCGGGACGTACGCCGTGTCCTGCCCACACCGCGGCGAGCGACACCATCACGGCCCACAGGACGGGCTGCACCACATCGACACGGCCCAGGTCGGCCGCCCCTGCGGCGCCGCGCAGCACATCGGTGAGGGACCAGTCGACGTACGGCGCCAGGGCCCGTTCGCACTCCGCCACCCGCGCCGCGAACGCGGTTGATACGTCGAGCAGTTCGGCGCCCATGCCCGGCCACTGCGAGCCCTGGCCGGGGAACACCAGCACCGGGCCCAAGTCCCCGGCCACGGCGGCGCCACCGGGGTGGACCAGGCCCGGGTGTGTCCCGCCGGTGGCCAGCGCCTCCACGGCCGCCATCAGTTCTTCGCGGGTCTCGCCCACGGCCACGGCCCGGTGGTCGAACACCGATCGGGTGGTGACCAGCGACCAGCTCACATCGGCGATGGGCAGCCCCGGATCGGGGGCGATCCGCCGGGCGAGGGCCGCCGCCTGTCCCCGCAGGGCCTGGGCGCCACGGGCGGACAGCACCCATGGCACCACCGCCTCGGGCGCCGGGGCGGCGGGCTCCGCCTGGTCAGGGGGACTGGGCTCGGGGGCCTGTTCCAGGATCAGATGGGCGTTGGTGCCGCTGATCCCGAAGGAGGACACCCCGGCCCTGCGGGGCCGCTCGCCCCTCGGCCACGCCACCGGTTCGGTCAGCAGCCGTACCCCGCCGCCTTCCCACTCCACATGGGGGGTCGGCTCATCGATGTGCAGGGTGACCGGCAGTGTCTCGTGCCGGAGCGCCATCACCATCTTGATGACACCGGCGACACCCGCGGCCGCCTGGGCATGGCCGATGTTCGACTTGAGCGACCCCAGCCACAGGGGCCGTTCACCGGGCCGGTCCTGTCCGTAGGTGGCCAGCAGCGCGTGTGCCTCGATGGGGTCGCCGAGGGAGGTCCCCGTGCCGTGCGCCTCGACCGCGTCGACCTGGTCGGCGGCGAGGCGCGCACTGGCCAGCGCCTGACGGATCACCCGTTCCTGCGATACGTCGTTGGGCGCGGTCAGACCGTTGCTGGCACCGTCCTGGTTGATGGCCGAGCCCCGGATCAGGGCAAGCACCCGATGCCCGTTGCGCCGTGCGTCGGACAGCCGCTCCAGCAGCACCAGACCGACGCCCTCGGAGAAGCCCGTGCCGTCCGCGGCCGACGCGAAGGACTTGCAGCGGCCGTCCGGGGCCAGCCCGCGCTGGCGGGAGAACTCGGCGAAGGCGGTCGGAGTGGTGAGCGCGGTGACCCCGCCCGCGAGCGCCAGATCGCATTCGCCCTGCCGCAGCGCCTGGCTCGCCAGATGCATCGCCACCAGCGACGACGAACACGCCGTGTCGACGGTCACCGCCGGACCCTCCAGGCCGAAGGTGTACGCCACCCGGCCGGAGACCACACTGGTGAGGCTGCCGGTGGTGGCGTAGCCCTCGAAGCCCTCGGGGACCCGGGGCATCCGGGACATGTAGTCCTGGCTGGACACGCCCGCGTACACACCGGTCCGGCTGCCCTTCACCGTCGCCGGGTCGACCCCGGCGCGTTCGAGCAGCTCCCAGGCCACCTCCAGCAGCAGCCGCTGCTGCGGATCCATCGCCAGGGCCTCGCGCGGGCTGATCCCGAAGAACTCCGCGTCGAAGCGGTCGGCGCCGTCCAGGAATCCGCCGTGCCGGACGTAGCTGGTGCCGGGGTGGTCGGGGTCGGGGTGGTAGAGGCCGTCCAGATCCCAGCCGCGGTCGGTGGGGAACGGGGTGATGCCGTCGCCACCGGAGGCCACCAGCTCCCACAGCTCTTCGGGGCAGCCGACACCACCCGGATAGCGGCAGGCCATGCTCACGATGGCCACCGGCTCCTGGGATCGCTCCTCCATCTCGCGCAGCCGCTGACGAGCCTGCCCGAGATCCACCGTGACCCGCTTCAGATACTGGCGGAGTTTCTCTTCCGTACCCGACATCAGTCCTCACTCACGATCAAGAGGGCAGTTCCCTATCGATGAACTCGAACAACTCGTCGTCCGACGCGGAGTCGAGGGCGCCGTCGTCCACGGTGGGGTGGTGCCGGCCGGTGGCCTCGTCCGGCGTGTCGTCGGTCAGGCGCCACAGCAGCGCCTCCAGGCGCTTCGCCAGCCGGTCGCGGGCCTCGTCGTCGTGGGGTACGAGGCGCGCCATCGCCGCCTCCAGCCTCTCCAGCTCGCCGAAGACGGGGGCCGAGGTGTCCGCCTGCGCGGGGCACAGCTTCTCGCGCAGTTCGGCGGCGATGGCCGAGGGCGTGGGATGCCGGAAGACGACGGTGGCGGGGAGCCGCAGCCCGGTGGCGGCGGCGAGCCGGTTGCGCAGTTCGACACCGGTCAGCGAGTCGAAGCCCAGATCCTTGAAGGCGGTGTCACCGGACACCGCCCCGGCGTCGGTGTGGCCCAGGACCGCCGCGGCCTGCGTGCGCACCAGCGTGAGCAGGATCCGGTGCTGTTCCTCCACGGGCACCGCCGCGAGCTGGGCGACCAGACCGGCGGCGGGCGCCCCGGTGGCGGCGGTACGACGGGTGGTCGTTCCGTTGTCGAGGAGCGTGCGCAGCAGGGCGGGCAGGGTGTCAGCGGGCTGAGCGGCCAGGGTCCGGAGGTCGAGCTGGACGGCCGCGGGCTGCGGGGCACCGTGCCAGCAGGCGGCGTCCATCAGCCCCAGCGCCTGCTCGCCGGACATGGCGGCGATGCCGGAACGCGACATCCTGGCCAGGTCGGCCTCGTCCAGATGCCCGGTCATCCCGCTGGCATCGGCCCACAGCCCCCAGGCCACCGAGACCGCCGGGAGGCCCATGGCCTGGCGGTGGGTGGCCAGGGCGTCGCAATAGGCGTTGGCCGCCGCGTAGTTGGCCTGGCCCGGGCTGCCCATCACCCCCGCGGCCGAGGAGAACATCACGAACATGCCGAGCCGCAGATGCGCGGTGGCGGCATGGAGATGGGCCGCGGCCGTGGCCTTGGGCGCCCACACCCGCGCCAGACGCTCCGGGGTCTGCGAGGTGACCATCGCGTCGTCCAGCACACCCGCCGCGTGGACGACACCGGTCAGGGGGTGCGCCGGATCGACGCCCGCGACGAGGTCGTTCACCGCGGCGCCGTCGGTGACGTCCACGGCCACGATCCGGGCCTCGGCGCCCAGGTCGGTGAGGTGGGCCAGCAGCTCCGGTACGCCGAGGGCGTCGGGGCCGCTGCGGCTCACCAGCAGCAGGTGGCGGATGTTCCAGACGCGGACGAGGTGCTCGGCGACGTGTCGGCCGAGGGTCCCGGTGCCACCGGTGATGAGCACCGTGCCGTCCGGGTCCACGGGGGCAGGGACGTCCAGGACCAGTTTGCCGGTGTGCTTGGCCTGGCTGAAGTACCGCAGGGCCTCACGCGCCCGGCTGAGCGGCCATGCCCGTACGGGAGGGGGCTCCAGCAGCCCGGAGGCGAACAACTCGCCCAGCTCGCACAGCATTGGGCCGATGCGGTCCGGCCCGGCGTCCGTGATCAGGTCGTAGACCCGGTAGGTCACGCCGGGGTATTCGGCGGTGATCAGCTCCTGGTCGCGGACATCGGTCTTGCCCATCTCCAGCAACCGGCCGCCTTCGGGGAGGAGACGGAGCGAGGCGTCCACGAACTCCCCGGCGAGGCTGTTGAGCACCACATCCACACCGCGGCCGCCGGTGGCCTCCCGGAATGTCTCCTCGAAGCCCAGATCGCGCGAGGAGGCCCGATGGGCCTCGTCGATGCCCATCGCCTCCAGGACCCCGTGCTTACCGGGACTCGCCGTGGCGAAGACCTCCGCGCCCAGATGCCGCGCGATCCGCACCGCGGCCGTCCCCACACCACCCGTCGCGGCATGGATCAGCACCGACTCCCCCGGCCGGAGCCCGGCGAGGTCGGTCAGTCCGTACCAGGCGGTGAGATAGGCCACCGGTACGGCCGCCGCCTGCCGGAAGCTCCAGCCGTCCGGGATCGGCGCCAGCAACCGCGCGTCGGTGACCGCCAGTGGTCCGAACGACTGGTCGAGGACGCCCATGACGCGATCGCCCACGGACACGTGGGACACCTCGGGGCCGATGTCCACCACCACTCCGGCACCCTCACCGCCGAGTCCGGTCTGTCCGGGCACCATGCCCAAACCGATTAGCACATCACGGAAGTTGACACCGGCGGCACGTACGGCGATCCGTACCTGGCCCGCGCCCAGGGGCTCCAGTACCTCGGGGCAGGGCACGGGTACGACGTTCTCCAGGGTCGCCGTGCCCGCCGTGTCCAGCCGCCATGCCTCCGGCTGCTCCACGGGGCCCACCAGCCCCGCGCCCCCGGTACCGGCATGGACCAGGCGGGGCACCAGCGCCCGACCGGCACGCAGGGCGAGCTGGGGCTCGTCCAGCTCCACGGCGCGCGCTGCGGCGATGCGCACGGCATCGGTGTGGGGGGTGGCCTTGGTGTTGGTGGTGGTAATGGCGTTGGCGGTGGCGTCGAGGTCGTCGTCACGGTCGAGGAGGACGAACCGGCCGGGGTTCTCCGACTGTGCGCTGCGTACGAGGCCCCATACGGCGGCAGCGGCCAGGTCCACCCGGGTGGTGCTCTCGGGTCCGTCGACCGCGACCGCGCCCCGCGTGACCACCACCAACCGGGCCTCCGCCAACCGCGGTTCGGCGAGCCAGCCCCGCACCAGTTCCAGCGCCCGTTCCGTCGCCGACAGCGCCTCGGCCGACGCCTCCTCGGCGCCCGCACCGGTGGGGCTGGTCAGGGCGGCCATTTCGGCGAGAACGACCGGCGGGACGAGCTCCTGATCGCCCAGTGCCGCGACCAGCGCGGCAGGATCCGGATGGCCGTCGTCGCCCAGGACGGCCCAGTCATCGTCCCCGGCCGCCGTCTCTCCGGCCCCGGCCGCCGTCTCTTCGGCCCCGGCCGCCGTCTCTTCGGCCCCGGGCGCGAGCGGCAGGGGCGTCCACTCGACGGTGAACAGGCTGTCCGTGCGGCGGCTGCCGTGGGCCACCGCCGCCCGCAACTGATCGACGCTCGCGGGCCGCATCGCCACGGAGTCCACGGTCAGCACCGGAGCGCCGACGGCATCGGCCACGGTCAGCCGTAGTGCGCGCTCGCCCTCGGCGTTCTCCGGCTGGGGAGAGAGCCGAACCCGGACCGTGGTGGCCCCGGCCGCCCACAAGGTCACGCCGTTCCAGGCGAACGGCAGCCAGACCCGGCCATCGGTGGCTTCGGGACCGGTCTCGGTGTCGTCCGCGTCGAGCTGGTCGATCAGCAGTGCGGGATGCAGCGCGGCGTCCAGCAGCGCCGGGTGGATGCCGAACCCGGTCTGCTCCCCGGCGGCCTCGGGCAGGGCCACCTCCGCGCACACATCCGCGCCGTCCCGCCATACGGCACGCAGCCCCTGGAACGACGGCCCGTAGGCATATCCCGAGGCCGCGACCCGGTCGTAGAACACCTCGACGCCGAGCGGTGCCGCACCGGCCGGAGGCCACGCGCCACCCAGCCCCAGCGCCTCGTCGGAACGGTCAGCGGGTGCGCTCAACACGCCCTCCGCATGGCACACCCATCCCGTGACGGAGTCTCCTTCACCGGCGGGCCGGGAGTACACCCGCACATCACGGCGCCCGTCCTCGGTGGCCTCGCCCACGACGACCTGCACCCGCAGCCCGCCCGACGACGGCAGGACCAGCGGCACCCGCAGCGCCAGTTCATCCACCCCGCCACAGCCGACCTCATCGGCCGCCCGCAGCGCCCACTCGGCCAGCGCCGCGCCCGGGACCAGCACCGCGTCCGCCACCACATGCTCACCGAGCCAGGTATGCGTACGCGCCGAAATCCGGCCCGTCAGCACATGGCCACGGCCATCGGCAAGCTCCACAGCGGCACCCAGCAGCGGATGTCCGGCGGAGACGAGCCCGAGGTCGGCCGGGTCGCCGGCGCGTCCACCGTGACCGTCGAGCCAGTAGCGCTCACGCTGGAACGCGTAGGTGGGCAGTGCGACCACGCGGGGTGCCGGGGAACTCGGGTACAGAGTGGTCCAGTCGACGTCGACTCCGGCGGTGAACGCCTGGGCGAGTGAGTGGAGAAGCTGGGTCTGGCCGCCGTGATCGCGCCGCAGGGTCGGCACGGTGACGGCCGTGACCTCGGCTTCCTCGAAGGTCTCCTGAAGACCGAGCGTGAGCACGGGATGCGTACTGGCCTCGATGAACACCCGATGCCCATCCGCCAGCAACGCCTCGACCGCATCGGCGAACCGCACCCGCTCCCGCAGATTCGCCACCCAGTAAGCGGTGTCGAGGTCGGTGGTGAGGGCACGGCCACCGGTCACCGTCGAGTAGAACGCCGGACCCGACGTATCGAGCGGACGGACACCGGCCAGAACCTCATTCAACTCATCGCGGATCTCCTCCACCTGAGGACCATGCGAGGCATAATCCACCTCGATCAACCGCGCACGCTCCCCCGCCTCCTGACACGCCGCGACAACCGCGACCACCTGCTCCGGCGGACCCGAAACCACCGTCGACGAAGGCCCGTTGACGGCCGCCACCCCTACACCACCGGCCTGATCGCCCAGGCCCGAGAGCAACGCACCCGCCCGCTCTTCACCCACACCGAGCGATGCCATCGCGCCACCACCAGCCAACCGCCGCAACGCCTTACTCCGCAAGGCCACCACCTTCGCGCCATCCTCCAACGACAGCGCACCCGCCACCACCGCCGCCGCGATCTCACCCTGACTATGACCCACCACCGCCGCAGGACGCACGCCATGTCCGGCCCACACCGCAGCCAACGACACCATCACCGCCCACAACACCGGCTGCACCACATCCACCCGCCCCAGATCGGCGGCGCCATCAGCTCCCCGCAACACATCCGTGAGCGACCAGTCCACGAACGGCGCCAACGCCCGCTCACACTCCCCCACCCGCGCCGCGAACACCGGCGACACCTCCAGCAACTCCGCACCCATCCCCACCCACTGCGAACCCTGACCAGGGAAAACCAGCACCGGACCCACATCACCCGCCAGCGCCGCCGCATCCGACTGCACCACGCCCGGATGCGACACACCCCCCGCCAACGCCTCCACGGCGGCCAACAGCTCGGCGCGGTCATCACCCACCACCACCGCCCGATGCTCGAACACCGACCGCGTCGTGACCAACGACCACCCCACATCGACGGAGGACAGCTCGGATACGCCGCCCACACGTTCAGCGAGGGCAGCGGCCTGGCCGCGCAGCGCCTCCGCACTCCGCGCCGAGAGCACCCACGAGACCGTGCCACTGTCGGAGGAGACCGGCTCCGTCTGCTGATCCTCCTCGGGCGGGGCGGGAGCCTGTTCGAGGATGACGTGGGCGTTGGTGCCGGAGGCGCCGAACGAGGACACACCGGCCCGGCGCGGCCGCTCACCATTCGGCCACTCCGCCGCCTCGGTCAGCAACCGCACCGCACCGCTGTCCCAGTCCACATGTGGGCTCGGCTCATCAATGTGGAGAGAGGCGGGCAGTGTGCCGTGGCGCATGGCCTGCACCATCTTGATGACGCCCGCCACGCCCGCCGCCGCCTGGGCATGGCCGATGTTGGACTTGATCGAGCCGAGCATCAGCGGCTGCCCGGCAGGGCGATCCTGACCATAAGTGGCCAGCAGCGCCTGCGCCTCGATCGGATCACCCAGCGTCGTACCCGTGCCATGCGCCTCCACCGCATCGATGTCGGCCGACGACAGCCCGGCGCTCGCCAGCGCTTGGCGGATGACCCGCTGCTGTGAGGGGCCGTTCGGCGCGGTGAGTCCGTTCGACGCACCGTCCTGATTGACGGCGGAGCCGCGGATCACCGCCAGCACCTCATGGCCGTTGCGCCGGGCGTCCGACAGCCTCTCCAGCAGCAGAACGCCCACGCCTTCGCCCCAGCCCGTCCCGTCGGCGGCGGCCGCGAAGGGCTTGCACCGACCATCGGGAGCCAGACCACGCTGACGGGAGAAACCGGTGAACACATCCGGCGTGGCCATCACCGTCACCCCACCCGCCAGGGCCAGAGTGCACTCACCCTGCCGCAACGCCTGCGCCGCCAGATGCATCGCCACCAACGACGACGAACACGCCGTATCCACCGTCACCGCAGGGCCCTCGAAGCCCAGCGTGTACGCCACCCGCCCCGAGACCACGCTGCCCGAACCCGCGAGCATCGCATAGCCCTCGAGCTTCACATCGGCGCCGCCGCTGAGCCCGGCCGCGTAGTCGTGGTACATCACCCCCGCGTACACCCCGGTCGGGCTGCCCTTCAACGACACCGGGTCGATCCCCGCCCGCTCCAGCACCTCCCACGACGCCTCCAACAGCAACCGCTGCTGCGGATCGGTGGCCAGCGCCTCCCGCGGATTGATCCCGAAGAACGCCGCATCGAACGCATCGGCGTCATGGAGGAAGGCGCCCTCGTGGGCATAGCTGGTGCCCGGGTGATCGGGGTCCGGATGGAACAGCCCGTCCAGGTCCCAGCCTCGGCCGGTCGGAAACTCCCCAATCACGTCCTTCCCCGAGGCGACCAGGTCCCACAGCGCTTCAGGGGAGTTCGCACCTCCCGGGAAACGGCAGGTCATGCCGATAATCGCCACGGGATCGCCCGTATCGGCCCGCGCCACGACGGGGGCGCGGGACCCGGCGGTCTCGCCGGTCAGCCGGGTGCACAGATACTCCGCCAGCACCCGAGGCGTCGGATAGTCGAACACCAACGTCGCCGGCAACCGCAACCCCGTCACCACCGACAACCGATTACGCAACTCCACCGCCGTCAACGAATCAAAACCCAACTCCTTGAACGCGGCATCCACCCGCACCTCACTGGCGGAACCAAACCCCAACACCACCGCCACCCCACCCCGCACCGCCTCGACCACCACATCCAACCGAGCACCAGCCCCCAACCCCGCCAACCGCCCCGCCAGCCCCGAGGCCGAAGGGCCACCCTCGGCGATCCTCCGCCGGGTGCGACCGGCCACCAACCCCCGCAACACCGCCGGAAGTTCCTCACCGGCCGCCCCGGCCGGATCGAAGTCCACGGCCACCATCAGCGGGCTCGCGTTCCGGCATGCGGCGTCCAGCAGGGCCAGCCCGCGCTCGGAAGACAACGGCCTCATTCCGCGCAGTCGCGTCAGGTCCGCCCGGCCCATATGTCCGGTCATCTCGCTGGCCTGGGCCCACAGCCCCCATGCCAGCGAAAGCCCGGGCAGTCCCAGCGCCCGCCGATGGGTAACCAGGGCATCGACAAACGCGTTCGCCGCCGCGTATCCGGCCTGACCCGCGTTGCCCACGACTCCGGCGGCCGAGGAGAACATCACGAACATGCGGAGCGGAAGGTCCGCCGTGGCGGTGTGCAGATGGGCGGCCGCCGCGGCCTTCGCCGCCCACACCCGCGCCACCTGTTCCCGGCTCTGTGAGGTGACCACCGCGTCATCCAGCAGGCCCGCCGCATGAATGACACCGGTCAGCGGGTGCGCCGGGTCGATACCGGCCACCGCGTCGGCGACCGCGTCGCCGTCCGTGACATCCACGGCGGCGATCCGCACCTGCGCACCCAGGTCGCTCAGCCGCTCGGCCAACTCCGGCGCGCCGGGCGCGTCCGAGCCACGGCGGCTGACCAGGACCAGTTGCTTGACCTGCCACGTACGCACCAGATGCTCGGCCACCAGACCGCCCAACAGGCCCGTACCACCGGTGATCAGCACCGTACCGTCGGGATCGAGCTCACCAGGGGCCGGCCCTCCCGATTCGCTCTCGTCGGCGTCGTCGGTGTCGCGTGCGCGCATCAGCCGGGGCACCATCAGCCGCCCTGAGCGCAGCGCCGCCTGTGGCTCATCCGCCCGTACGGCAGGCACGACGGCAGCCACCACAGCACCCGCGGCCGGTTCGGTGGCCTGGTGAAGGTCGAGGAGGACAAACCGGTCCGGGTGTTCCGCCTGCGCACTCCGCAGCAGGCCCCACAGCCCCGCCGCGGCCACATTCAGCTCGTCGTCGCCGGAATTCCCCTCTTCAGGGCCTCCGGTCGACACCGCACCGCGTGTCACCACCACCAACCGGGTGTCGGCCAGCCGCGGTTCGGCCAGCCACCCCTGCACCAGCTCCAGCGCTCGGCCGACGGCAGCCAAGCCATCGGCCGCCTTCGCCGCGGCTCCGGCCTCCGGCGAGCCACCGCCCGCGGGCAGGTGGGTCACGGCGAAGGCGGGAAGTTGCGCGCCGTCGTCGAGCGCGGCGACCAACGCTTCGAGCGCCGGATGGCACACCACTCCCTCATCGCCGAGTCCGGGCTCCTCGGCCAGGTGCAGGGCGTCCTCACCCAACACGACCCAGCCCGTGGCGTCGGAGCCGTCCACCTCCGGCACATCGGGCATCGGGATCCAGTCCAGCGTGAACAGCCCATCGACGCCACGTCCGCTCCCGGACCTCAACTGGCTGGGTTCGGCGGGGCGCATCGTCAGGGAGTCGACCGTCAGCACCGGGGCGCCCATGCCATCGGCCACGACCACCCGCAACCCGTGCTCCCCCACCGCACCGTCCTGATGGGGAGAGGGCTGGCGGGGCGAGAGCCGGACCCGGACCGTGGTCGCCTCCGCGGCCCACAGAGAGACTCCGCTCCAGGCGAACGGCAGCCTCATCCCGCTGTCGTCGGCCGACTCCAGGCCGGCCGCGAGCAGCATGGGATGCAGGGCGGCGTCGAGCAGTGCCGGGTGGATGCCGAAGCCGTCCGCGTTCCCCGCCGCCTCGGGCAGCGCCACCTCGGCCAGCAGGTCAGCGCCGTCCCGCCACACGGCACGCAGCCCCTGGAACGACGGCCCGTACCCGTAGCCCGCCGCCACGGCATGCTCGTAGAACCCCTCGACATCCATCGGCTTCGCGCCCTCGGGGGGCCAGACTCCCCCCAGTTCCTCGGCCCCGCTCGGCGCGGCCGGCGGGCCCAGGACACCCTCCGCATGGGTCACCCAGTCCGGATCCGCGCCGGGCTCGGCATCGCGGTCGGGCCGGGAGTACACCCGCACATCACGCCGCCCGTCCTCGGCGGCCTCGCCCACGACGATCTGCACCCGCAGCCCACCCGACGACGGCAGCACCAATGGGACCTGAAGCGCCAGTTCCTCGATGCCGCCGCAGCCCGCCTCATCGGCCGCCCGTAACGCCCACTCGACCAACGCCGCACCCGGCACCAGCGGCGCTCCGGCGACCACATGGTCACCGAGCCAGCCCTCGCCGCCGGTGGCCGACACCCGTCCGGTCAGCACCAGCCCGCCATCGGCAAGCCCCACCGCCGCCCGCAACAACGGGTGCTCCACCCGCTGGAGCCCTGCGGCACCCATATCGCCGACCCCGCCGGTGGCAGTGGCCCAGTAGCGCTGGCGCTGGAAGGCATACGTGGGCAGATCGACGGTCCGAGGGGGCGGGTCGGCCGGGAACGCGGCCCTCCAGTCGACGTCGACTCCGGCGGTGAACGCCTGGGCGAGTGAGTGGAGAAGCTGGGTCTGGCCGCCGTGATCGCGCCGCAGGGTCGGCACGGTGACGGCCGTGACCTCGGCTTCCTCGAAGGTCTCCTGAAGACCGAGCGTGAGCACGGGATGCGTACTGGCCTCGATGAACACCCGATGCCCATCCGCCAACAACGCCTCGACCGCATCGGCGAACCGCACCCGCTCCCGCAGATTCGCCACCCAGTAAGCGGTGTCGAGGTCGGTGGTGAGGGCACGGCCACCGGTCACCGTCGAGTAGAACGCCGGACCCGACGTATCGAGCGGACGGATACCGGCCAGAACCTCATTCAACTCATCCCGGATCTCCTCCACCTGAGGACCATGCGAGGCATAATCCACCTCGATCAACCGCGCACGCTCCCCCGCCTCCTGACACGCCGCGACAACCGCGGCCACCCGCTGAGGCGGACCCGAAACCACCGTCGACGAAGGCCCGTTGACGGCCGCCACCCCCACACCACCGGCCTGATCGCCCAGGCCCGAGAGCAACGCACCCGCCCGCTCTTCACCCACACCGAGCGATGCCATCGCACCACCACCGGCCAACCGCCGCAACGCCTTACTCCGCAGCGCCACCACCTTCGCGCCATCCTCCAACGACAGCGCACCCGCCACCACAGCCGCCGCGATCTCACCCTGGCTATGACCCACCACCGCCGCAGGACGCACGCCATGTCCGGCCCACACCGCCGCCAACGACACCATCACCGCCCACAACACCGGCTGCACCACATCCACCCGCCCCAGATCCGCCGCACCCTCCACCCCCCGCAACACATCCGCCAGCGACCAGTCCACATACCGCGCCAACGCCCGCTCACACTCCCCCACCCGCGCCGCGAACACCGGCGACACCTCCAGCAACTCCGCACCCATCCCCACCCACTGCGAACCCTGACCCGGGAAAACCAGCACCGGACCCACATCACCCGCCAGCGCCGCCGCATCCGACTGCACCACGCCCGGATGCGACACACCCCCCGCCAACGCCTCCACAGCGGCCAACAGCTCGGCGCGGTCACCGCCCACCACCACCGCCCGATGCTCGAACACCGACCGCGTCGTGACCAACGACCACCCCACATCCACAGACGAGAACTCGGCCGCGCCACCCACCCGCTCAACCAGAGCGCCAGCCTGCCCCCGCAACGCCTCCGCACTACGCCCCGACACCACCCACGGAACCACCCCACCCACACCAGAGGCATCCACCCCCACCTGCGGCGCAACCTCCTCGGGCCCCTGCTCCACGATCACATGCGCATTGGTGCCGCTGATCCCGAAGGACGACACACCGGCCCGGCGCGGCCGCTCCCCGTCCGGCCACTCGACCGCCTCCGTCAGCAGCCGCACACCGCCGCCGTCCCATTCCACATGGGGCGTCAGCTCCTCGGCATGGAGGGTGGCCGGGAGCACGCCATGTCGCAGGGCCATGACCATCTTGATCACACCGGCCACGCCGGCCGCGCCCTGCGTATGGCCGATGTTGGACTTCAGCGAGCCGAGCCATAACGGCCGGTCCTCCGGACGGTCCCGGCCGTAGGTGGCGATCAGCGCGTCGGCCTCGATCGGGTCGCCCAGCTTGGTGCCCGTGCCATGCGCCTCCACCGCGTCCACCTCGGACGGGGCCAGCCGGGCGCTGGCGAGGGCCTGGCGGATCACCCGCTGCTGGGAGGGGCCGTTGGGCGCGCTGAATCCGTTGCTGGCGCCGTCCTGGTTGATGGCCGAACCACGGATCAGGGCGAGCACCTCATGCCCGTTGCGCCGGGCGTCGGACAGCCGCTCCAGCAGGACGAGTCCGACGCCTTCGCCCCATCCGGTGCCGTCGGCGTGCACCGAGAACGCCTTGCACCGCCCGTCCGGGGACAGTCCCCGTTGCCGGGAGAAGCCGGTGAACACCTCGGGAGTGGCCATCACCGTCACCCCGCCCGCGAGGGCCAGGGTGCACTCCTCCTGCCGCAGTGCCTGGCAGGCCAGATGGATCGCGACCAGGGATGACGAGCACGCCGTCTCCACCGTGACGGCCGGTCCCTCCAGGCCGAAGGTGTAGGAGACCCGGCCCGACAGCAGGCTCGGTGCGTTGCCCGCGTATCCCTCGGATCCCTTCTGCGGAAGGTCACCCGATGTGGCGCCGCCGGTGGTCGCCGTACCGGCGTAGACGCCCGTCCGGGAGCCCTTGAGGGACACCGGATCGATTCCCGCCCGTTCGCATGCCTCCCAGGCGGTTTCCAGCAGCAGTCGCTGCTGAGGGCTGGTGGCGAGCGCCTCGCGTGGGCTGATGCCGAAGAACTGGGGGTCGAATCGGTCGGCGTCGTAGAGGAATCCGCCACGGCGGACATACGTGGTGCCGGGGTGGTCCGGGTCCGGATGATAGAGGCTGTCGAGATCCCAGCCGCGGTCGGTGGGGAAGTCCCCGATCGCGTCCACACCACCGGTGACCAGCCGCCATAGGTCCTCGGGCGTGTTCACTCCGCCCGGGAACCGGCAGGCGATGCTCACGACCGCGACCGGCTCCTGGTAGCGCTCCTCCACCTCGCGCAACCGCAGGCGCGTATCGTGCAGATCCGCGGAGACGCGCTTGAGATACTCGACCAGTTTCTCTTCATTCACGTTCACCATGAGGTTTCACCCGGCCTCAGCGATCGTCGCGCCCGGCACATTCAGGACACACCCAGTTCGTTGTCGATGAAGTCGAGAACCTGGGCCGCGGACGCGGACTCCAGCCTCTCCGCGGCGGTCTTTTCTTCCTCCGCCGGCTTTCGTGTCGCTTTCCACTTCGCCAGCAGGCTTTCGAGCCGTGCCGTGACCGCCCCCGAATCGGGGTCTGCCATCTCTAGGCCGATCAGGGTGGTTTCGAGCCTGGCCAGTTCGTTGAGGACCGGATCGGCGCCGTCCCGGCCCATGGCGGTGCCGACCGCCGGGGCGATGCGTTCCAGCAGGTAGTCGGCGAGCACGGCCGCTTCCGGATAGTCGAAGACGAGGGCGGCGGGCAGCCGCAGGCCGGTGGCGGCGGCGAGCCGGTTGCGCAGTTCGACGGCGGTCAGGGAGTCGAAGCCCAGCTCCTTGAAGTTGGCCTCGGCCCGCACCGCTTCGGCGTCGGCGTGCCCCAGCACGGTGGCCACATGGCCACGGACCAACTGGAGGACCGCGCGGTGCTGTTCCGCGGCGGACAGGCCCGCCAGCCGCCCGGCCCAGTCGTCCGGCCGCGCATCGGCTGCCGCCGCCGTACGCCGCGCCGCCGCGCCACCGGCGCCGGATGCGGCGAGGGCGCGGAGCGTGGCGGGGAGGCTGTCGGCGGGCTGGGCGGCCAGGACACGGGTGTTGATGTCCGCCGCGATCAGCAGGTGGCCGCCGTGCTCGGCCGCCGCGTCGAGCAGTCGGAGGGCATGGTCGGCGGCCATCGCGGTGACGCCGGAGCGGGACATCCGGGCCAGGTCCGCGTCGGCGAGGCCGCCGGTCATCTCGCTGGATTCGGCCCACAGGCCCCAGGCCACCGAGACCGTCGGCAGGCTCAGTGCCCGGCGGTGGGCCGCCAGCGCGTCGCAGAAGGCGTTGGCCGCCGCGTAGTTGGCCTGTCCCGGGCTGCCCATGACCCCGGCGGCCGACGAGAAGAGCACGAACGCGCCCAGGCGCAGATGTGCCGTCGCGGCGTGCAGATGGGCCGCGGCGGTGGCCTTCGCCGCCCAGACCCGCGCCAGCCGCTCGGGGGTCTGCGCGGTGAGGACGGCGTCGTCCAGCACACCCGCCGCATGGATGACTCCGGTCAGCGGATGCCCGGGGTCGACCCCCGCCACCAGCTCGGCCACGGCCGCCGCGTCGGTGACATCCGCGGCGACGATACGTACCCGCGCGCCCAGAGCGGTCAGCCGGTCGGCGAGGTCCCGGGCGCCCGGCGCTTCCGGGCCCCGGCGACTCACCAGCAGCAGATGCCCGATCCGCCAGACACGTACGAGGTGTTCGGCGACCAGCGCGCCCAGGGTGCCGGTGCCACCGGTGATGAGGACGGTGCCGTCCGGGTCCACCGGCGCGGGGACGTCCAGGACCAGCTTGCCGGTGTGCTTGGCCTGGCTGAGATGGCGCAGCGCCTCACGTGTCCGGCTGAGCGGCCAGGTCCGCACCGGCAGCGGCCGCAGGGCTCCGGTGGTGAACAGCTCGCCCAGTTCGCCCAGCATCCGGCCGATGTGTTCGGGCCCGGCGTCGGTGATCAGGTCGTAGACCTGGTACGTCGCCCCGGGGTGCTCCTCCACGACGCGCTCGGGGTCACGGAGGTCGGTCTTGCCCATCTCCATCAGCCGGCCGCCCTCGCCCAGCAGCCGTAGCGATGCGTCGACGAAGGGTCCGGCGAGGCTGTTGAGCACCACATCGACGCCACGCCCGCCGGTGGCCTCGCGGAACACGTCCTCGAAGTCCAGATCGCGTGACGAGGCGCGATGTGCCTCGTCGATGCCCATCGCCTCCAGCACCGCATGCTTGCCGGGGCTCGCTGTCGCGTAGACCTCCGCCCCCAGATGACGGGCGATCCGTACGGCCGCCATGCCCACACCGCCGGTCGCGGCATGGATCAGGACCTTCTCCCCGGCCCGGAGCCGGGCCAGCTCCACGAGCCCGTACCAGGCGGTCAGGAACGCCACCGGCACCGAGGCCGCCTGCTGAGCGGTCCACCCGGCGGGGACGGGCGCCACCATACGGGCGTCGGTCACCGCCGTCGGGCCGAAAGCGCGGTCGAAGACCCCCATGACCCGGTCGCCCACCGCGACCCCGGTCACCTCGGGGCCGACGTCCAGCACCACACCGGAGCCCTCGCCACCGAGCCCGGTCTGGCCCGGGACCATGCCCAAACTGATCAGCGCGTCACGGAAGTTGATACCGGCCGCGTGCACCGCCACCCGTACCTGACGGAGTCCGAGGGGTTCGAGCACCTCCGGGCACGGCACCGGCTTCACATTGTCCACCGTGGCCGCGCCGGTCAGCTCCAGCCGCCACGCGGGCTGTCCCACCAGCGCGGCCACACCCCCGCTGCTCACGCCACCGGCACGCATCAGCCGGGGCACCCGGAGGCGCCCCGCCCGCAGCGCGACCTGCGGCTCGTCCAGGTGCGCCGCCCATGCCACGGCGCTGCGCACACTCTCTTCGAGCAGCTCGGAGTCCGGGTCGAGATCGACCAGAAGGAATCGCCCCGGGTTCTCGGCCTGCGCACTGCGCACCAGGCCGCACACGGCGGCCCCGGCCACATCCAGGCCGCGATCTCCGGCGCCGTCCGCGTCGGGGGCGCGGTCCGTTTCGAGGGCGCCGTCCGTTTCGGAGACATCGTCCGCCTCGGGAGCGCCCTCGGCGTCGGAGGTCTCGATCGCGACCGCTCCCCGCGTGACCACCACCAGCCGCGTCTCGGCCAGCCGGGGTTCGGCCGGCCAGCCCCGCACCAGTTCCAGCACCCGCTCCGAGGCCGCCAGACCGGCGGCCGCCAGGTCCGTACCCGGGTCCCCGCCGGACGGGCCACCGAACGCGGGCAGATACGCGATGGCCACCGAGGGGGCGGGGCCGTCACTGTCGAGGGCGGACACCAACGCCTCCACATGCGGATGGTGTACCGCGCCCGGCACGATCGGCCCGTACTCCTGCGGGCCCAGAACCACCCACTCACCGCCGTCCGCCGGATCCGGCTCCCGCCGTCCGGCGCCGGTGTCCGGTGCGGGGACGGGCAGGGGCGTCCACTCCAAGGTGAACAGTCCGTCCACCTCCGTCCCGCCGGAGGTGCTCAGTTGGTCCATGTCGGCCGGTCGCATCACCAGCGAGTCGACGGTAAGCACCGGAGCGCCCAGGGCGTCGGCCACCTCGACCCGAAGACCGCGTTCGCCCTCGGAGCCACCCGCCTCCTGCTCCCGGGGCGAGAGCCGGACCCGTACGGTCGTGGCACCGCCCGCCCACAGCGACACCCCGTTCCAGGCGAACGGCAGCCACACCCGGCCGTCCTCGTTCTCCTGCCCGGGCCGGTCGAGGAGGAACGCCGGATGGAGCGCGGCGTCCAGCAGTGCCGGATGGATTCCGAATCCCTCCGGGTCTCCGGCGGCCTCGGGCAGCGCCACTTCGGCGAACACTTCCGCGCCGTCCCGCCATACGGCCCGCAGGCCACGGAACGACGGCCCGTAGGCGTATCCCGACGCCGCGGCGCGCTCGTAGAACCCGTCCAGCCGTACGGGCTCCGCGCCTACCGGGGGCCATACCGGGCCCGGTTCGTCCACCGGACCCCGCGCGGGGCTCTGCGGGGACGGCGGACTCAGAACGCCCTCGGCGTGGCATACCCAGCCCGGCTCGGCACCGGGCTCGACATCGCGGTCGGGCCGGGAGTACACCCGCACATCACGCCGCCCGTCCTCGGTGGCCACGCCGACCACCACCTGAACGCGCAGCCCACCGGACGCGGGCAGCACGAGCGGGACTTGGAGCGCCAGCTCCTCCACCCCGCCGCAGCCCGCCTCATCGGCGGCCCGCAGCGCCCACTCCACCAGCGTCGCGCCCGGGGCCAGCACGGCGCCCGCCATCACATGCTCGGCCGGCCAGCCCCCGGCACCGCCACCGGCCGAGATCCGGCCGGTGAGCAGCAGCCCGCCATCGGCGAGCCCGACGGCCGCCGGAAGCTGGGCATGCTCGACCCGCTGGAGCCCGGCGGCCCTCACATCCCCGACGCCACCGCCCTGGGCCAGCCAGTAGCGCTCGCGCTGGAAGGCGTACGTGGGCAGGTCGACCGTCCGGGGCGCCGGGTCGGCCGGGAACCAGCGGGCCCAGTCGATATCGGTGCCATGGGTGTGCAGTTGGGCGAGGGCGTGGCCGAGTGCGTGCACATCGGGTCGCTTACGGCTCAGGGTGGCTGTGACCAGGGGTGTCGGCCGCTCGGCCGCGTCCCCTCCCTCGTGGGTGTCCGCGTCAGTCGTCGCCTCGTCCGGGGTGAGGTGCTGAAGGGTGTGCTGGGTCGCGGTGGCGAGAACGGGGTCGGGGCCGAGTTCGAGGAAGACGCCGGTTTCGGGCGCGATATGGGCGATGGCGGGGTGGAAGCGGACGGGTCGGCGGATGTGGCGCACCCAGTAGCCCGGCGTGGCCATCTCTTCGTCGGCCGGCTCACCGGTGAGGTTGCTGAGCACCGAGAGGGTGGGTCGGTGGAAGGTCAGGCCGTCGATGGCCTGCGCGAACGGCTCCAGGATCGGGTCCATCAGCGGGGAGTGGAAGGCGTGGCTGACGGTCAGGATCCTGGTCTTACGGCCCTTGGCCCGCCAGGTGGCACCGATATCGGCGACCAGCTCGACCGGGCCGGAGACGACGGTGTTGCCGGGGGTGTTCAGGGCGGCGATGCCCACCTGGCCGTCGTAGCGGGCCAGGTCCTCGGCGAGTTCATCAGCGGTGGCCGCGATGGTGACCATGCCTCCGCCCTCGGGAAGCCCACCCATCAGGGTGGCGCGGGCGGCGACGAGACGGCAGGCGTCGGGGAGGTCGAACACCCCGGCGACGTGGGCGGCGGCGATCTCGCCGATGGAGTGTCCGATGACCGCGTCGGGGCGTACGCCGACCGAGTCGAGCAACCGCGCCAGGGCGATATGCAGGGCGAACAGCCCGGCCTGGGCGTAGGTGGTGTGGTCCAGCAGCCCCGGCCGCTCGGCCACACCGTCGAAGACCACGCCGTGGAGGGGATGTTCCAGGTGGGGGTCGAGCAGCCCGCAGACCTCGTCGAACGCCGTGGCGAACACCGGGAACCGTGCGTACAGCCCGGCCCCCATCCCCTGGCGCTGGCTGCCCTGACCGCTGAAGAGCCACACGGTCTTGCCCGTCGCCGCTCCGCTGCCGGGGAGTACGACACCCGGATGTGGTTCACCGCTCGCCAGCGCCTCCACGGCGGCAAGCAGCTCGGCGCGGTCATCGCCCAACGCCACCGCCCGGTGCTCGAACAGAGATCGGGTGGTGGCAAGTGACCAGCCCACCTCGACCGCCGGGGTCTCCGGGCAGTTGGCGACGCGTTCGGCCAGCGCGGCGGCCTGGCCACGCAGCGCCTCCGCACTCCGCGCGGACAACGTCCATGGAACCGCCCGCATATCGGGGGAGATCACGGGTTCGGTCGTGACACCCTCGGCCGGCTCGGAGGCCTGCTCCAGAAGGAGATGGGCGTTGGTGCCGGAGGCGCCGAACGAGGACACACCAGCCCGGCGCGGCCGCACATCGTTCGGCCACTCCACCGCCTCGGTCAGCAGCCGCACCGCGCCGCTCTCCCAGTCCACATGGGGAGTGGGTTCGTCGATGTGCAGGGAGGCGGGCAGTGTGCCGTGGCGCATGGCCTGCACCATCTTGATGACGCCCGCCACGCCCGCCGCCGCCTGGGCATGGCCGATGTTGGACTTGATCGAGCCGAGCATCAGCGGCTGCCCGGCAGGGCGATCCTGACCATAAGTGGCCAGCAGCGCCTGCGCCTCGATCGGATCACCCAGCGTCGTACCCGTGCCATGCGCCTCCACCGCATCGATGTCGGCCGACGACAGCCCGCCGCTCGCCAGCGCTTGGCGGATGACTCGCTGCTGTGAGGGGCCGTTCGGCGCGGTGAGTCCGTTCGACGCACCGTCCTGATTGACGGCCGAACCACGGATCACCGCCAGCACCTCATGGCCGTTGCGCCGGGCGTCCGACAGCCTCTCCAGCAGCAGAACGCCCACGCCTTCGCCCCAGCCCGTCCCGTCGGCGGCGGCCGCGAAGGGCTTGCACCGACCATCGGGAGCCAGACCACGCTGACGGGAGAAACCGGTGAACACATCCGGCGTGGCCATCACCGTCACCCCACCCGCCAGGGCCAGAGTGCACTCACCCTGCCGCAACGCCTGCGCCGCCAGATGCATCGCCACCAACGACGACGAACACGCCGTATCCACCGTCACCGCAGGGCCCTCGAAGCCCAGCGTGTACGCCACCCGCCCCGAGACCACGCTGCCCGAGCTGGCCAGCATCGCGTAGCCTTCCAGCCGCGCGTCGCCGCCGCTGAGCCCGGCCGCGTAGTCGTGGTACATCACCCCCGCGTACACCCCGGTCGGACTGCCCTTCAACGACACCGGGTCGATCCCCGCCCGCTCCAGCACCTCCCACGACGCCTCCAACAGCAACCGCTGCTGCGGATCGGTGGCCAGCGCCTCCCGCGGATTGATCCCGAAGAACGCCGCATCGAACGCATCGGCGTCATAGAGGAACCCGCCTTTGCGGGCGTACGAGGTGCCGGGGTGGTCCGGATCGGGGTGGAAGAGACCGTCCAGGTCCCAGCCTCGGCCGGTCGGAAACTCCCCGATGGCATCACGGCCCGAGGCGACCAGATTCCAGAGCTCTTCCGGCGAACTGACTCCGCCCGGGAAGCGGCAGGTCATCGCGACGATGGCGATCGGCTCATCCGCGTCGGCCGCCGCCACGACGGGCGCGTGCGCGGCCGACCCGGCGGTCTCGCCGGTCAGTCGGGTGCACAGATACTCCGCCAGCACCCGAGGCGTCGGATAGTCGAACACCAACGTCGCCGGCAACCGCAACCCCGTCACCACCGACAACCGATTACGCAACTCCACCGCCGTCAACGAATCAAAACCCAACTCCTTGAACGCGGCATCCACCCGCACCTCACTGCCAGAACCAAACCCCAACACCACCGCCACCCCACCCCGCACCGCCTCGACCACCACATCCAACCGAGCACCAACCCCCAACCCCACCAACCGCCCCGCCAACCCCGAAGCCCCCACCTCACCGGCCGCCGTCCGCCGCCCGACCCGACCGGCCACCAACCCCCGTAACACCGCCGGAAGATCCCTACGAGCCACCCCGGCCGGATCGACTGCGGCGGCGACACACAGGGAGCCACCCTGCGCACAGGCGGCATCGAGCAGGCCCAGCGCCTTCTCGCTGGACATCGGGGCGATGCCCGAGCGGGACATCCGGGCCCGGTCCGTCGCGGCGAGCTTTCCGGTCATTTCGCTGGACTGGGCCCACAGTCCCCAGGCCACCGACAGCCCCGGAAGGCCACGGACCTGACGGTGAGCGGCGAGTGCGTCGCAAAAGGCGTTCGCCGCAGCGTAGTTGGCCTGCCCCGGGCTGCCCATGACCCCGGCGGCCGACGAGAACATCGCGAACAGGGACAGCGGAAGGTCGGCGGTGGCGGTGTGCAGATGCGCCGCGCCCGTGGCCTTGGCCGCCCAGACCCGGGCCAGCCGCTCGGGGGTCTGCGAGGTCATCACCGCGTCGTCGAGCAGCCCCGTGGCATGGATGACACCGGTCAGCGGATGCTCGGCATCGACGCCCGCCACCAGCTCGGCCACCGCCGACGCGTCCGTGACGTCCACGGCGGCGATCCGCACCCGCGCCCCCAGCCCCTCCAGGCGGGTGGCCAGTTCGCGGGCTCCCGGGGCGTCCGGCCCGCGACGGCTCACCAGGAGCAGATGGCCGACCTGCCAGGTGCGGACCAAGTGCTCGGCCACCAGTCCGCCCAGGGTGCCGGTGCCGCCCGTCACCAGGACGGTGCCGCCAGGGTCGAGCGCCGTCGGGGTGTCCCGCTCCTCCGGGCCGCTCTCGGCGGAGGCACGGATCAGCCGTGGCACCCACGCCCGGCCATCCCGTGCGGCCAACTGCGGCTCCTCCAGGTCCACCGCCTGTGTGATGGCGTCCCGCAGGTGAAGGCCGAGGTCTCGATCTGCGTCCGGTTCGAGGTCGAGCAGAAGGAAGCGCCCCGGGTTCTCCGCCTGAGCGCTCCGCAGGAGACCCCACAGCGCGGCGGCGGCCACATCCGTACCGCCCTCGGCATCGGCGACGGCGACCGCGCCACGCGTCACCACGACCAACCGGGCATCGGCCAGCCGCGGCTCGACCAGCCACTTCTGCACCAGATCCAGGGCTCGTTGCGCCAACGCCAGACCAGCAGTCGCCATATCGGTCGCGGCGTCGGAGTCGGAGTCGGAGTCGGAGCGCGGGAACTCGGCGAGAACCACGGTCGGGACCGGCTTCCCGTCATCGAGCCCCGCGAGAAGCGCCTCCAGATCCGGCTGCGCCCCATCGGTCGCCAGCACCGCCCAGGTGTCGCGATCGGCCACCGGCCCATCGGCTCCTGTGGGTTGCGGCAGTGGGATCCAGTCCAGGACGAACAGACCGTCCACACCACGTGCCGCCTCGGCCCCCCGCAACTGCTCCACGGACGCCGGTCGCGTCACCAGGGAGTCGACCGTCAGAACCGGGTCGCCCACGGCATCGGCCACCACCAGCCGCAACCCGCGTTCGCCCTCGGCGCCGTCCCCGTGCGGGGTGAGCCGTACGCGTACCGTGCTCGCTCCAGCGGCCCACAACGACACCCCGTTCCAGGCGAACGGCAGCAGCACCTGTCCGCCGTCCCGCTCCCGCTCGGATCCGGTGTCGAGCAGGAGGGCCGGATGCAGGGCCGCGTCGAGCAACGCGGGGTGGATGCCGAAGCCGTCCGCGTCCCCCGCCGCCTCGGGCAGCGCCACCTCGGCCAGCAGGTCGGCGCCGTCCCGCCACACGGCACGCAGCCCCTGGAACGACGGCCCGTACGCATAGCCCGCCGCCTCGGAGCGCTCGTAGAACCCCGCCAGATCCACCGGTTGCGCACCCGCCGGAGGCCATGTTCCGCCCAGTCCCTCGGCCGACCGGCCCGCGCCTTCCGGCGCCGGGCTCAGCACCCCTTCGGCGTGGCATAGCCAGCCCACATCGGTGCCCGAGTCGGCCTCGCCGTCCGGACGGGAGTAGATCCGCACATCGCGCCGCCCGTCCTCCGCCGCAGCGCCCACCACCACCTGGACGCGCAGCCCGCCCGACTCCGGCAGCACCAACGGCACCTGGAGCGCCAGCTCCTCGAGCCCACCGCAGCCGACCTCGTCGGCCGCCCGCAGCGCCCACTCCACCAGCGCCGCACCCGGGGCCAGGACGGCATTCGCCACGATGTGTTCGCCGAGCCAGTCGTCACCGCCACCGGCCGCGATGCGTCCGGTGAGCAGGTGGGTGCTCCCATCGGCCAGCTCCACGGCGGCGCCCAGCAAGGGATGGTCCGCGGCGACGAGACCGAGGCCGCTGGGGTCACCGACCGCGCCCGAGGCGTTCATCCAGTAGCGCTGGTGCTGGAAGGCGTACGTGGGCAGATCGACCGTACGAGGGGTGGGGTCGGCCGGGAACGCGGCCCTCCAGTCCACCTCCACCCCAGCAACGAACGCCTGGCCCAGCGAGTGGAGAAGCTGGACCTGGCCGCCGTGATCGCGACGCAACGTGGGCACGGCAACCGCCCTCCACACCCACCTGCTCGAACGTCTCCTGCAAGCCCAAAGTCAACACGGGGTGACTGCTGGCCTCGATGAACACCCGATGCCCATCCGCCAACAACGCCTCGACCGCATCGGCGAACCGCACCCGCCTCCCGCAAATTCGACACCCAATAACCCGCGTCCAGAACGGAAGCCTCCTCCCGCCCACCGGTCACCGTCGAATAGAACGCCACCTCATCCGCCCCCACCAACAACCGACGAACACCACCCAGAACCTCATCCAGCTCATCGCGGATCTCCTCCACCTGAGGACCATGCGAGGCATAATCCACCTCAATCAACCGCGCACGCTCCCCCCGCCTCCTGACACGCCGCGACAACCGCGGCCACCCGCTGAGGCGGACCCGAAACCACCGTCGACGAAGGCCCGTTGACGGCCGCCACCCCCACACCACCGGCCTGATCGCCCAGGCCCGAGAGCAACGCACCCGCCCGCTCTTCACCCACACCGAGCGATGCCATCGCACCACCACCGGCCAACCGCCGCAACGCCTTACTCCGCAGCGCCACCACCTTCGCGCCATCCTCCAACGACAGCGCACCCGCCCACCACAGCCGCCGCGATCTCACCCTGGCTATGACCCACCACCGCCGCAGGACGCACGCCATGTCCGGCCCACACCGCCGCCAACGACACCATCACCGCCCACAACACCGGCTGCACCACATCCACCCGCCCCAGATCCGCCGCACCCTCCACCCCCCGCAACACATCCGCCAGCGACCAGTCCACGAACGGCGCCAACGCCCGCTCACACTCCCCCACCCGCGCCGCGAACACCGGCGACACACCCAGCAACTCCGCACCCATCCCCACCCACTGCGAACCCTGACCCGGGAAAACCAGCACCGGACCCACATCACCCACCAACGCAGCAACACCCGACTGCACCACACCCGGATGCGACACACCCCCCGCCAACGCCTCCACAGCGGCCAACAGCTCGGCGCGGTCACCGCCCACCACCACCGCCCGATGCTCAAACACCGACCGCGTCGTGACCAACGACCACCCCACATCCACAGACGACGACCCCGAATCCCCACCCACCCGCTCAACCAGAGCGCCAGCCTGCCCCCGCAACGCCTCCGCACTACGCCCCGACACCACCCACGGCACCACCCCACCCACACCAGAGGCATCTGCCCCCACCTGCGGCGCAACCTCCTCGGGCCCCTGCTCCACGATCACATGCGCATTGGTGCCGCTGATCCCGAACGCGGAGACACCGGCCCGGCGCGGCCGCTCGTTGCTCGGCCACTCCACCGGCTCGGTGAGCAGCCGCACCGCGCCGCCGGACCAGTCCGCGTGTGGGGTCGGCTCATCGACGTACAGCGTGGCGGGCAGCAGTTCATGGCGCAGTGCCATCACCATCTTGATCACACCGGCCACACCCGCCGCACCTTGCGTATGGCCGATGTTGGACTTCAGCGAGCCGAGCCAGAGCGGCCGGTCCTCCGGGCGGTCCTGGCCATACGCGGCGAGCAGCGCCTCCGCTTCGATCGGGTCGCCGAGTGTGGTGCCCGTGCCATGTGCCTCCACCGCGTCCACCTCGGCGGAGGAAAGCTGGGCGTTGACCAGTGCCTGGCGGATCACCCGCTGCTGGGATGGGCCGTTGGGCGCGGTCAGCCCGTTGGACGCGCCGTCCTGGTTGATGGCCGAGCCCCGGATCACGGCGAGCACCTGGTGGCCGTTGCGCCGTGCGTCGGAGAGCCGTTCCAGCAGCAGGAGCCCGACGCCCTCCGAGAAGCCGGTGCCGTCGGCGGCGGCCGCGAAGGGCTTGCAGCGGCCGTCGGGGGCGAGGCCGCGCTGGCGGGAGAATTCCACAAAGGTGTTCGGGGTGGTCATCACGGTCACGCCACCGGCCAGGGCCAGGGTGCATTCGCCCTGCCGCAGCGCCTGGCAGGCGAGATGCATCGCGACCAGCGAGGACGAGCAGGCGGTGTCCACCGTCACCGCGGGTCCCTCCAGGCCGAGGGTGAAGGCCACCCGGCCGGAGACGACGCTCAGGGTGTTTCCGGTGAGCAGATATCCTTCCGCGCTCTTTTCGATCTGCGGGGTGCCGAAGCCGAGAATACCTGCGCCCGCGTAGACCCCGGTGGGGGTGCCCTTCAGCGAGGTGGGGTCGATTCCGGCACGTTCGAGCAACTCCCAGGAGACTTCGAGCAGTTGGCGCTGCTGGGGTTCGGCCGCCAGGGCCTCGCGCGGGCTGATGCCGAAGAAGGCGGCGTCGAAGCCGTCGGCCCGGTCCAGGAATCCGCCGTGGCGGACGTAGCTGGTGCCGGAGTGGTCGGGGTCCGGGTGGTAGAGGGCCTCGGGACGCCAGCCGCGGTTGGTCGGAAACTCCCCGATCGCGTCCCCGCGCGAGGCGACCAGCTCCCACAGGTCCTCGGGCGAGGCGATCCCGCCGGGGAACCGGCAGGCCATGCTCACGATGGCCACCGGCTCCTGTGCCCGGTCCTCCATCTCGCGAAGCCGCCGACGTGTCTGCCCCAGATCGGCCGTGACCTTCTTGAGGTACTGGCGGAGCTTCTCTTCGGTACCCGACATCAGTTCCGCTCCTCCATCAGGGCAGTTCACGGTCAATGAGCTCGAACATCTCGTCGTCAGAGGCGGCTTCGAGGGCATCGAAGTCGGTCGCGTCGGCGGGGGCGCCGGACCCGCCGCCGTTCCATGTCGCCAGCAAAGCGGCCAGCCGTTTGGCGATCCGCTGCCGGCCTTCGTCGTCCGTGACGAGGGTGGCCAAGGTGGTGTCCAGCCTGGCCAGCTCGCCCAGGACCGGGTCGACGGCGTCCCGGCCCGGCGTGGCTCCATCGCCGGGTGCGAGCCGTTCCAGCAGGTAGTCGGCGAGCACGGCCGCTTCCGGATAGTCGAAGACGAGGGCGGCGGGCAGCCGCAGACCGGTGGCGGCGGCGAGCCGGTTGCGCAGTTCGACGGCGGTCAGGGAGTCGAAGCCCAGCTCCTTGAAGCTGGCCTCGGCCCGCACGGCGTCCACATCGGCGTGTCCGAGGACCGTGGCGGCGTGGCCTCGGACCAGGTTGAGCACGAGTCGGTGCCGTTCGGCCGTGGACAGGCCGGCGAGCCGGGCGCCCCAGTCGACCTGGCGGCCTTCCCCGGCCGCCGCCGCGGTGCGCCGTCCGGTGCCGCCACCGCCACCGCCCGTGGCGGCCAGGGCGCGCAGCGTGGCGGGCGGGCTGTCGGCGGGCAGCCCGGCGAGGGTGCGGGTGTCCACATGGGCGGCGACCAGATGGGCACCGCCGTGCTGGACGGCCGCGTCGAGCAGGGCCAGGCCGTGCCGGGTGCTCAGGGCGGCGACACCGGTACGGGACATCCGGGCCAGATCCGCCTCGGCCAGGTGTCCGGTCATCCCGCTGGCGTCGGCCCACAGGCCCCAGGCGATCGACACTCCGGGCAGTCCGGCGGCCCGGCGGTGGGCGGCGAGTGCGTCGCAAAAGGCGTTGGCCGCCGCGTAGTTGGCCTGTCCGGGGCTGCCGAGTGTGCCCGCGGCGGAGGAGAAGAGGACGAACATGCCGAGCCGCAGATGGGCCGTCGCCGTGTGCAACTGGGCCGCGGCCGTGGCCTTGGCCGTCCAGACCCGCGCCAGCCGTTCGGGGGTCTGTGAGGTCACCACCGCGTCGTCCAGCACACCGGTGGCGTGGATGACTCCGGTCAGCGGATGCTCGGGGTCGACGCTCGCCACCAGCTCCGCCACCGCCGTGGCGTCGGTGACATCCGCCGCCGCGAGGCGCACCCGCGCGCCCAGCTCCGCCAGCCGGGCGGCCAGGTCGCGGGCTCCCGGAGCGTCCGGCCCGCGCCTGCTCACCAGCAGCAGATTGCCGATCCCCCAGGTGCGGACGAGGTGTTCGGCGACCAGCGCGCCCAGTGTGCCGGTGCCGCCGGTGATCAGCACCGTGCCGTCCGGGTCGACCGCGGCGGGTACGTCGAGCACCAGCTTGCCGGTGTGCCGGGCCTGGCTCAGTTGCCGTAGCGCGTCCCTTGCGCGGCTGAGCGGCCAGGGGCGTACGGGGGCGGGCCGCAGCACTCCGGCCGCGAACAGCTCGCTCAGTTCGCCCAGCATCTCCCCGATACGGTCCGGCCCGGCGTCGGGGACCAGGTCGAAGGCGCGGTAGCGGACGCCCGGATGCGTGGCCGCGAGGTATTGCGGATCACGGGTGTCGGTCTTGCCCATCTCGGAGAGCCGTCCGCCGTCGGCCAGCAGCCGCAGGGAAGCGTCGACATACGGTCCGGCGAGGCTGTTGAGCACCACATCGACGCCACGCCCGCCGGTGGCCTCGCGGAACACCCCCTCGAAGTCCAGGTCGCGCGAGGAGGCGCGATGGGCCTGGTCGATGCCCATCTCCTCGAGCACCCCGTGCTTGCCGGGGCCGGCCGTTGCATAGACCTCGGCGCCCAAGTGGCGGGCGATCTGCACGGCCGCCATGCCGACGCCACCGGTCGCGGCGTGGATCAGCACCGTTTCGCCGTCCCGCAGCCCGGCCAGGTCCACCAGCCCGTACCAGGCGGTGAGGAACACCACCGGTACGGCGGCGGCCTGCCGGAAGCTCCAGCCGTCGGGGATAGGCACGACCATGCGCGCGTCCGCGACCGCCCAGGGGCCGAACGCGCCCTCGAACAGGCCCATGACCCGGTCGCCCACCGCGAGCCCGGTCACCTCCGCGCCGATGTCCACGACGATGCCCGCGCCCTCGCTGCCGCGGAACACCCCGCCTCCGGGGTACATCCCGACGACGATCAGCGCATCGCGGAAGTTCATGCCCGCCGCGTGCACCGCGATCCTGACCTCTCCCGGCCCGAGCGGCTCCAGCGCCTCGGGGCACGGCACGGGTGTCACATTGTCCACGGTGGACGCGCCCCGCACGGCGAGTCGCCAAGCGGGCTCTCCCACCGGGCCCACCAGGCCACCGCTGCCGGGGCCGCCCGCGCGGATCAGACGGGGCACCCACACCCGGCCGGAGCCCACCGCCACCTGCGGTTCGTCCAGCGCGACGGCCCTCAGCACACCATCCAGCACCGCAGCGCCGATCTCGTCGGCGTCGGGCGCGCCGTGCGGATCGCGGTCGAGCAGGATGAACCGCTCCGGGTTCTCCGCCTGTGCGCTGCGCAGCAGCCCCCACACCGCGGCACCGGCCGCGTCCACGGCCCCGGCGTCGGAGTCCTCCGCCACCGGGCCACCGGCCGCGACGGCGCCGCGTGTCACCAGGACCAAACGGCTCTCGGCCAGCCGGGGTTCGGCCAGCCACCCCCGCAGCAGCTCCAGGGTCCGCCGCACGGCCGCCAGGGCATCGGCTTCGGTGGCCCCGATGTCCGCGGCCGTCGTCGAGTCCGGTACGGCGGTCAGCGCCACCGAGGGCGCGGGTGTTCCGGCGTCGAGCGCCGCGACCAGCGACTCCAGGTCCGGGTGACGGACCACGCCGGGTGGGGTCCACTCCGCGCCCAGCGCCACCCAGCCGCCATCCCCGGCCACCGGCTCGGGCAGCCCCGTGTCGGTGCCGGGCGCCGCCTCGGGGAGCGGGATCCAGTCGAGGGTGAACAGCCCGTCCACGGCGCCTCGGCCCGCGGTCCGCAACTGATCCTTACGGGCGGGGCGCAGCACCAGCGAGTCGACGGTCAGGACCGGGTCGCCGACGGCGTCGGCCACGGTCAGCCGCAGCGTCCGCTCGCCGTCCGTGCCCTGCTCACGCGGGGACAGCCGGACGCGTACGGTGGTCGCTCCGGCGGCCCACAGCGACACCCCGTTCCAGGTGAACGGCAGCCATACGTGGCCGGTGTCGCGCTGCTGCCCGGCCCCGGCGGTGAGCATGCCCGCCGGGTGCAGCGCGGCGTCCAGCAGCGCCGGGTGGATGCCGAATCCGGCCCGGTCGCCCGCCGCTTCGGGGAGCGCCACCTCGGCCAGCACATCCGCGCCATCGCGCCACAGCTTCCGTACGCCCTGGAAGGCGGGCCCGTATCCGTATCCGGCGGCCTCGGCGCGCTCGTAGAAGCCGTCCGTGTCCACCGGCTCCGCGCCCGCCGGGGGCCAAACCCCGTTGGGCCGTGGCGCCGGTTCGCCGTGCGGGCCGAGCACGCCGACCGCGTGGCACACCCAGACCGGATCCGTGGTGGTTTCGGCGTCGCGGTCGGGCCGGGAGTACACCCGTACGTCGCGGCGGCCGTCGGCGGCGGCCTCGCCCACCACCACCTGGACGCGCAGCCCGCCGGTGTCGGGGAGGACGAGCGGGACTTGCAGGGCGAGTTCCTCGACCGTGCCGCAGCCCGCCTCGTCGGCGGCCCGCAGCGCCCATTCGACCTGGGCCGCACCCGGCACCAGCCGGGCGCCCGCCACCACGTGTTCGCCGAGCCAGCTATCGCCGCCACCGGCCGTCAGCCGTCCGGTGAGCAGATGGGTGCTGCCGTCGGCGAGTTCCACGGCCGCGCCGAGCAGCGGGTGATCGGCGGAGACCAGGCCGAGGTCGGCGGGATCGCCGCCCCGGTTGGCGGTGCCTTCGAGCCAGTAGCGCTCGCGCTGGAAGGCGTAGGTGGGCAGCGGCACCGTACGGGGCGCGGGGTCGGCGGGGAACAGGGTGGTCCAGTCGACCTCGGCCCCCGTGGTGAACGCCTGGGCGAGCGAGCGCACCAACTGGGCGAGGTCGCCGTGGTCCCGGCGCAGGGTCGGTACGGTGGCGGCGGGAACGCCCGCCTCCTCGAAGCTCTCCTGCATGCCGACCGTGAGGACGGGGTGGGTGCTGGCCTCGATGAATACCCGGTGGCCATCGGCCAGCAGCGCCCGCACCGCCTCGGCGAACCGCACCCGCTCCCGTAGATTCCGCACCCAATAGCCCGTGTCCAGGACGGAGGCATCGGCCCGGCCACCGGTCACCGTGGAGTAGAACACCACGCCGGACCCGGACCCGCCGACCGGCTCAACTCCCCCGAGCAGCTCGGTGAGTTCCTCGGCGATCTCGTCGACCTGGGGGCTGTGCGAGGCATAGTCCACCTCGATCGTCCGGGCCCGCTCGCCCGCCTCCCGGCAGGCGGCCACGGTGGCGGCCACCTGCTCCGGCGGCCCGGACACCACAGTGGAGGCGGGGCCGTTCACGGCGGCCACGACCACGGCGGCGGCGCGGTCGCCGAGCCCGGACAGCAGCTCCGTGGCCTGTTCCTCACCCACGCCGAGGGAGGCCATGGCTCCGCCGCCGGCCAGTTGGCGCAGCGCGCGGCTGCGCAGGGCCACGATCCGGGCGCCGTCGGCCACGGTGAGCGCCCCGGCCACGCAGGCGGCGGCGATCTCGCCCTGGCTGTGGCCCACGACGGCGGCGGGCCGCACTCCGTGGCCCGCCCATACGGCGGCCAGGGACACCATCACCGCCCACAGGACGGGCTGCACCACATCCACCCGGCTGAGATCGCCCGCGCCGTCCACACCGCGCAGCACGTCGGTGAGCGACCAGTCGACGTGGGGTGCGAGCGCTCGTTCGCACTCCGCCACCCGGGCGGCGAACACCGGGGACGCGTCCAGCAGTCCGGCACCCATCCCGATCCACTGCGAGCCCTGCCCGGGGAAGACCAGCACCGGGCCCGCGCCCCCCGTGGCGGCGGCCGTGCCCGTGTGCACCACGCCCGGGTGGGTCTCGTCGGCCGCCAACGCCTGTACAGCCGCGGTCAGTTCGGCGCGGCTCTCGCCGACCACCACGGCGCGGTGGTCGAAGAGGGTGCGGGAGCGGATGAGCGACCAGCCCACCTCGACGGGCGAGGCCGTGGGGTCGGTCGCGAGTTGTGCGGCCAGCGCCCTCGCCTGGTCCCGCAGCGCCTCGGCGCCCCGCGCGGACAGCACCCAGGGCACCACCCGGGGGCCGTCGGGCGCGGACTCGCGCTCGGTGTGTCGGACCTGCTCGGGGGCCTGTTCGAGGATCACATGGGCGTTGGTGCCGCTGATGCCGAAGGAGGAGACACCCGCGCGCCGGGGCCGCTCGGCCCGTGGCCACTCGACGGCCTCGGTCAGCAGCCGCACTCCGTCCTCGTCCCATTCCACATGCGGGCTGGGTGCGTCGATGTGGAGGGAGGCGGGCAACCGGCCGTGGCGCATCGCCATCACCATCTTGATCACACCCGCCACGCCCGCGGCGGCCTGCGTGTGCCCGATGTTGGACTTGATGGAACCGAGCCACAGCGGACGTCCCTCCGGCCGCTCCTGCCCGTACGTGGCCAGCAGCGCCTGGGCCTCGATGGGGTCGCCGAGCGTGGTGCCCGTGCCATGGGCTTCCACCACATCGACGTCCGCCGGGGAGAGGCGTGCGGTGGCCAGGGCCTGGCGGATCACCCGCTGCTGGGACGGCCCGTTGGGCGCGGTCAGACCGTTGGAGGCGCCGTCCTGGTTGACGGCCGACCCACGGATCACCGCCAGCACCTCACGGCCGTTGCGGCGCGCGTCCGACAGCCGCTCCAGGACGAGCAGGCCGATGCCCTCGCCCCAGCCGGTGCCGTCGGCCGCCGCGGCGAACGGCTTGCAGCGGCCGTCCGGGGCCAGTCCGCGCTGCCGCGAGAACTCCACGAAGGTGTTCGGTGTGGCCATCACGGTCACCCCGCCGGCCAGGGCCAGGGTGCATTCCCCCTGCCGCAGGGCCTGTGCCGCGAAATGCATGGCCACCAGCGACGAGGAACACGCCGTGTCCACCGTCACCGCGGGCCCCTCCAGGCCGAAGGTGAACGCCACCCGGCCGGAGGCGATGCTCGGTGTGCTGCCGGTCATCAGCCGGCCCTCGACGCCCTCCGGGGTGCGGCCCAGGAAGCGGCTGCCGTAGTCGTCGTACATGACCCCGGTGATCATCGCGCTGCGGCTGCCCCGCAGGCTCACCGGGTCGATGCCCGCGCTCTCGAACGCCTGCCACGCGGTCTCCAGGAGCAGCCGCTGCTGGGGGTCGGTGGCCAGCGCCTCGCGGGGAGAGATCCCGAAGAACTCGGCGTCGAACCGCGGGGCCTCGTAGAGGAATCCGCCCTCACGGGCGTAGCTGGTGCCGGTGTGGTCCGGGTCCGGGTCGAAGAGGCCCGCGAGGTCCCAGCCGCGGTCCGAGGGGAACTCCCCGATCGCGTCCACGCCCTCGGCCACCAGCCGCCACAGCTCCTCGGGGGAGCCGACGCCGCCCGGATAGCGGCAGGCCATGCCGACGATGGCGATCGGGTCGTCGTCGGCCGCCACGAGAGTGGCCGTGGGCGGGAGCGGGGTATCGGCCGCGCTCCCGACCAGCCGCCCGCGCAGGAAGCGCACCAGGGCGTCGGGGGTCGGGTAGTCGAAGATGACGGTGGCCGGGATCCGGGTGCCGGTGGCCGCGTTGAGGCGGTTGCGCAGGTCCAGCGCGGTCAGCGAGTCGAAGCCGAGGTCCTGGAAGGCCCTGCCCAGTTCGATGGCCTCCGGCGCGGGGTGGGCCAGCACGGTGGCGACCTGGTCGCGTACCAGCTCTCCGATGAGCCGGTCCTGTTCCTCGGTGGACAGCCCGGCGAGCCGCCCGGACAAGGATGCCGTCCCGGTGTTCCGCGCGGCCTTTGCCGGGACGTGCACCAGCCGCCGTAGCAAGGGCGGAAGTGGTCCGGCGGCGGCCCGGGTGCGCAGCGCCGCGAGGTCGAAGCGCGCGGGGACGAGGGTGGGGTGGTCGGTGGTGAGCGCCGTGTCGAGCAGCGTGAGCGCCTGCTCGTTGGAGACGGGGGCGATCCCGGAGCGGGCCATCCGGGCGAGGTCGGCGTCGTCCAGGTGGCCGGTCATGCCACCGGCGGACGCCAGCAGCCCCCAGGCCAGCGTATGGGCCGTCCGCCCCTCGGCGCGGCGGTGCTCGGCGAGGGCGTTGAGGAACATGTTGGCCGCGGCGTAGTTGGCCTGGCCGCCGTTGCCCATGATGGAGGCGGCGGAGGAGAACATCACGAACGCGGCCGGATCCATGTCCCGGGTCAGCCGGTGCAGATGCCATGCCGCGTCCAGCTTCGGGGCCAGTACGGCGTCGAGTTGCTCGGGCGTCATGGCGGTGACCACTCCGTCGTCGAGCACCCCCGCGGCATGGACGACGGCCGTCAGCGGATGCGCCGCGGGGAGGGTGGCGAGCAGCGCGGCCAGCGCCTCTGGGTCGGCGGCGTCACACGCGGCGATGCTCACGTCCGCAGCGCCCAGCGCGGTCAGTTCGTCCGCGAAGGCGTCGATGTCCTCCGTGATGCCCCCGCGCCGGCTGACCAGCAGCAGATGGCGGACGCCGTGTGCGGTGACCAGATGCCGGGCGACCAGCCGGCCCAGCGCTCCGGTGCCACCGGTGATCAGCGCCGTGCCGTCCGGGTCGAGGGCGCGGGGCGTGGTGTCCTGTTGGGGGGCGCGGGGCGGGGTGTCCTGTTCGGGGCGGACCGTGACCAGACGGGGCACATGGGCCGTTCCGGCCCGTACCGCCACCTCGGATTCGGCACCGGCGACCACGGCCGGAAGGGCGGTGCGCAGGACATCGCGCGACGCGGTGTCGTCGTCCAGATCGAGCAGCAGGATGCGTTCCGGGTGCTCGGCCTGGGCGGCGCGGACCAGGCCCCATACGGGCGCGGTGGCCAGGTCGGCGGGCCCGTCCCCGGGGCCGGTGGCGACCGCGCCACGGGTGGCGATGACCAGCCGGGCCCCGCTGAACCGCTCGTCGGTCAGCCAGGTGCGCAGCGCGCCGAGGACGTGGTGGACCGCCGCGCGTACACGGGCGGGCGTCTCGTCCGGGGGTGGTGCGGTGTCCGGTGCGCCGGGGCATGCGAGGACGACGATGTCGGGGGTGGACTGTCCGCCGTCGAGGGCGGCCCGCAGGGCGGCCAGGTCCGGATAGGCCGGGAGGTCCGGGCCCGGACTTCGGGATCCGACCATCGCCCAACTCGCCGTGGGCGGGTCCGAGTCGGCGGAGACCGGATACGGCTGCCAGTCCAGGCGGTACAGCGGGGTGTCGGCCGTGGTGGCGCGGGCGGAGCGCCAGCGGTCGGCGGAGACCTCCCGCAGCCCGAGGGTGTCGATGGTGGCCACGGGCGCGCCGTGGTCGTCGGTCAGCCGCAGCGTGATGGTGTCCGGGGCGGTGGGGGTGATGCGCACGCGCAGCCGGGTGGCGCCGGTGGCGAAGAGCCGTACCCCGCTGAAGGAGAACGGCAGTCTGACGGTGCCCTCCGCGCCGTCCGGCGTGTGGTCGCCGCCGAACAGCTCTTCCACCGGGTGCAGGGCGCTGTCGAGCAGGGCGGGGTGCAGTCCGTAGCCGTCGGCCTCGCCGCGCTGTTCCGGGGCCAGACGTACCTCGGCGAACATCTCCTCGCCGAGCCGCCATGCGGTGTGCAGGCCGCGGAAGGCGGGCCCGTAGGTGTAGCCCTGCGCGGTCAGCCGCTCGTACAGGTCCGCCACGTCGACCGGGGCGGCCCCGGCGGGTGGCCAGGCCGTGGCCGAAGGTTCGTCGTCGGGCGGTGGCGTGACCTGGTCGGCCAGTACGCCGGTGGCGTGGTGGCGCCAGGCGGCCGGGGCGTCCAGGGCGTCGCCGCCCTCGTCGGCGGGGCGGGAGACGATGGTGACGGTCCGCCGTCCGGTCTCGTCGGGTGCGGTGACGGCGAGCTGGATCCGTACCGCGCCGGAGGCGGGCAGGATCAGCGGGGTCTCCAGGGTGAGGTCGTCGAGCAGTTCGCAGCCGGTGTGCGCGGCGGCGAGGAGGGCCAGCTCCAGCAGGGCCGTACCGGGCAGGGGCACGCTGCCCCCGATGGTGTGGTCGGCGAGCCAGGCGTGGGTGTGCGGGGACAGCCTGCCCGTGAGCAGCAGCCCGCCGTCGGGTGTCTCCACGGCGGCCTGGAGCAGGGGATGACCGGTCGGGCCGAGGCCGACGGCGCGTACGTCGGCGGTGGCGTTCGGGACGGGCCGCCAGTACCGCTGCCGCTGGAACCGGTAGGTGGGCAGGTCGACACGGACCGCGTCCTTGGGGAGGGCGGCGGCGAAGTCGACCGTGGCGCCGTCGATGTGCGTCAGGGCGAGCGCGGTCAGCAGCGTACCGGGCTCGTCGCGGCCCGGGCGCAGGGCGGTGGCGAACACGGGGGCGGTGTCAGGAGTGGCGGGGCTGTCGGGCGCGTCGGAGGCATCGGCGGTGGAGGCCGCGGCGGCCAGGGCGTCCTGGGCCATGGTAGTGAGGACGGCGTCCGGGCCGAGTTCGAGGTAGCGCGTCACGCCTTCGCCGTGCAGGGTGCGCAGACCGTCGTGGAACCTTACGGGCGCGCTGACGTGGCGTACCCAGTACTCGGGGTCGCGGAGCTGCTCGGGGTCGGCCGGCCGGCCGGTGACGTTGGAGATCACCGGGATGCGCGGGGCGTGGTAGCTGAGCCGCCGCGCCACGTCGCGGAAGTCGTCGAGCATCGGATGGAGCAGGGGCGAGTGGAAGGCATGGCTGACACGGAGTCGCTTGGTGCGGTGCCCCTGCTCCTTCAGGGTGCGGGCGATCTCGTCGACGTCTTGCGCGGCTCCGGATACGACCACCGAGGTGGGGCCGTTGACCGCGGCGAGCGCCACGCGGTCCTCGCGACCGGTGAGCAGGGGGAGGACCTGTTCCTCGGTGGCTTCGACGGCTGCCATGGCGCCGCCGGACGGCAGCGCCTGCATCAGCCGGCCGCGGGCGGCCACCAGCTCGCAGGCGTCGGGGAGGGACAGCACGCCCGCCACATGGGCGGCCACCAGTTCGCCGACGGAGTGGCCGGTGAGGAACGACGGGGTGAGGCCGAACGACTCGACGAGCCGGAAGAGCGCGGTCTCCAGGGCGAAGAGGGCCGCCTGGGTCACACCGGTGCCGTGCAGCGCCCGCGCCTGGTCGGTGTCCTCGGCCGCGAAGAGGGTGTCGCGCAGCGGGTGGCCGAGCAGCGGGTCCAGATGGGCGCAGGCGTCGTCGAGGGCGGTGGCGAACACATCGAAGGTCCGGTACAGCTCACGGCCCATACCGGGCCGTTGGCTGCCCTGCCCGGTGAACATGAAGGCGGTGCCGCCGGGGCGGGCCGACGTGGTGGCCCGGGTCAGCCCGGGGTGGCTCCGGCCCTCGGCCAGGGCCCGGACGGCGGCCAGCAGTTCGTCGCGGTCCTCGCCGATGGCCACGGCCCGGTGTTCGAAGGCCGAGCGGGTCCGGGCGAGCGACCAGCCCACATCGGCCACGGGCAGCCCGGGGTGGGCGGTGAGATGTGCGGCGAGTGCCTCGGCCTGGTCGCGTAATGCCTGGTCGGTGCGGGCGGACACCACCCACGGCACCACCCACGGCACCACGCGGCCGACCGGTGCCGCGGTGGCCACGGCGGTCGGGCCGGGGGTCCGATCCGGAGCGGAGGGCTCGTCGGCGGGGGGCTGTTCGAGCAGCAGATGGGCGTTGGTCCCGGAGATGCCGAAGGAGGACACCGCCGCCCGGCGGGGCCGCTCGCCGCGCGGCCAGTCGACGGCTTCGGTGAGCAGGCGCACGGCGCCGGTGTCCCAGGCGACATGGGGCGTGGGCTGGTCGACGTGCAACGTGGCGGGCAGCGTCTCCTGCCGCATCGCCATGATCATCTTGATGACGCCGGCCACGCCCGCGGCGCCCTGGGTGTGCCCGATGTTGGACTTGACCGAGCCCAGCCACAGCGGCCGGTCCTCGGACCGGTCCCGGCCATAGGCGGTGAGCAGCGCATGCGCTTCGATGGGATCGCCGAGGCGGGTTCCGGTGCCATGGGCCTCCACCACGTCCACCTCGGCCGGGGACAGCCGTGCGTTCGCCAACGCCTGGAGGATGACGCGCTGTTGGGAGGGACCGTTGGGCGCGGTCAGGCCGTTTGAGGCGCCGTCCTGGTTGATGGCCGAGCCCCGGATCACCGCGAGCACCTGATGGCCGTTGCGGCGCGCGTCGGACAGCCGCTCCAGCAGCACCAGGCCGACGCCCTCGGAGAAGGCGGTGCCGTCGGCGTCGGCGGAGAACGCCTTGCACCGGCCGTCGGGAGCCAGCCCGCGCTGCCGGGAGAACTCGGTGAAGACGTTCGGGATGGCCATCACCGTCACCCCGCCGGCCAGGGCCAGGGTGCATTCGCCCTGCCGCAGCGCCTGACCGGCCAGATGCATCGACACCAGCGAGGACGAGCACGCGGTGTCCACCGTGACCGCGGGTCCCTCCAGACCGAGGGTGTACGCCACCCGGCCGGAGAGCACACTGGGCGCGTTGCCCGTGACCAGATAGCCCTCGGCGCTCTTCTCGATGTGCGGGGTGCCGAAGCCGGGAAGCGCGGTCCCGGCGTACACCCCCGTCGAGCTGCCCTTCAGCGAGAGCGGGTCGATTCCGGCGCGTTCGAGCAGCTCCCAGGCCACCTCCAGCAGCAGCCGCTGCTGCGGGTCGATGGCCAGCGCCTCGCGCGGGCTGATCCCGAAGAACTCGGGGTCGAACCGGTCGGCGTCGTAGAGGAAACCGCCCTCGCGGGCATGGCTGGTGCCGGGGCGGTCCGGGTCCGGGTGGAAGAGTCCCTCCAGGTCCCAGCCGCGGTCGGCCGGAAACTCCCCCATGGCGTGCGCGCCGGAGGCGAGAAGCCGCCACAGCTTCTCGGGCGAGTCGGCCCCGCCCGGGTAGCGGCAGGCCATGCCGACCACGGCCACCGGCTCCTGGGAGCGGTCCTCCAACTCGCGCAGCCGCTGACGCGTTTCGTGCAGATCGCCTGCCACTCGCCTCAGATAGTCGACCAGCTTCTCTTCATTAGCGTGCGTCACAGAGGGTCACCCGGCCTTCAGCGAAGGGCGCGCCACGTTGTTCATGACAGGCCAAGTTCGTTGTCGATGAATTCCAGAACCTGATCGGCGGTCGCCACCTGCAACCGCTCCACGGCATTGCCGTCGTCCGCCTCCGCCGGTGAGCACATCGCCTTCCACTTGGACAGCAAGGTCTCCAGCCGGGCGGTGACCGCACCGGAGTCCACGTCCTCGACGACGACGGCCGACAGGCTGTTCTCCAGCCTGACCAGCTCGTTGAGGACAGGATGTGGCTGGGGTACGCCGGGGCCCTGGGCGCCCGGCTCACCGTCCGGCGAAAGCTCCTGGCGCAGATGCTCGGCCAGCACGGCCGCCTCCGGGTGGTCGAAGACGAGGGCCGCGGGCAGCCGCAGTCCGGTGGCCGCGGCCAGCCGGTTGCGCAGCTCCACGGCGGTCAGCGAGTCGAAGCCGAGGTCCTTGAACGACGCGTCCGGCTGCACCACACCCGGATCGGCGTGGCCGAGCACCGTGGCCGCCTGCGTACGCACCAGGTTGAGCAGCAGCCGGTGCTGTTCGGTGGACGGCAGCCCCCGGAGTCGGCCCGCCCAGTCGGTGTTCTGCCCAGCGGCGGCCGCCGTGGGCCGGGCCCGCCCGCTGCCGCCGACGGTGGCGAGGGCCCGCAGGGGGGCGGGGAGGGCGCCGGGGGCCTGCGCGGCGAGGGAGCCGGTGTCCAGGTGGAGCGCCAGCAGATGCGGATGGCCGTGGTGGCAGGCCGCGTCCAGCAGCGCCAGCCCCTCCTCGGTGCTGTTGGCCTTGATGCCCAGACGGCCGATCCGGGCCAGATCGGCGTCGGCCAGCCGCGCGGTGAGACCGCTGGTGGCCGCCCAGAGTCCCCATGCCACCGACAGCCCGGGGAGCCCGGCCGCCTGGCGGCGGGTGGCCAGGGCGTCGCAGAAGGCGTTGGCGGCGGCGTAGTTGGCCTGACCGGGGGTGCCGAGATCGGAGGCGAAGGAGGAGAACAGGACGAACATGCCGAGCCGCAGACGCGCGGTGGCGGTGTGCAGCTCGGCCGCCGCCGCGGCCTTCGCCGCCCAGGCCCGCGCCAGCCGCTTCGGATCCTGCGAGGGCAGCATCGCGTCGTCCAGTGCCCCCGCCGCGTGCACGACACCGGTCAGGGGGTGTGCCGGGTCGATGCCCGCGATGGCTTCGGCCACCTGGGCGGCGTCGCCGATGTCGCAGGCGGCGATACCTACGTCGGCCCCCAGGTCGGTGAGGTGGGCCAGCAGCTCCGGTGCGCCGGGGGCGTCGGGGCCGCTGCGGCTCACCAGCAGCAGGTGGCGGATGTTCCAGACGCGGACGAGGTGCTCGGCGACGTGTCGGCCGAGGGTCCCGGTGCCACCGGTGATGAGCACCGTGCCCTCGGGGTCCACCGGTGCGGGGACGTCCAGGACCAGCTTGCCGGTGTGCTTGGCCTGACTGAGATACCGCAACGCCTCTCGCGCCCGGCTGAGCGGCCACGCCCGTACGGGAGGGGGCTCCAGCACACCGGAGGCGAACAACCCGCCCAGCTCGCACAGCATTTGGCCGATACGGTCCGGACCGGCATCGGCGATCAGGTCGTAGGCGTGATAGCGGACTCCGGGATACTCCGCCGCGATCCGCTCCGGGTCGCGGACATCGGTCTTGCCCATCTCCAGCAACCGGCCGCCTTCGGGGAGGAGACGGAGCGAGGCGTCCACGAACTCCCCGGCGAGGCTGTTGAGCACCACATCCACACCGCGGCCGCCGGTGGCCTCCCGGAATGTCTCCTCGAAGCCCAGATCGCGCGAGGAGGCCCGATGGGCCTCGTCGATGCCCATCGCCTCCAGGACCCCGTGCTTACCGGGACTCGCCGTGGCGAAGACCTCCGCGCCCAGATGCCGCGCGATCCGCACCGCGGCCGTCCCCACACCACCCGTCGCGGCATGGATCAGCACCGACTCCCCCGGCCGGAGCCCGCCCAGCTCCACGAGGCCGTACCAGGCGGTGAGGAACACGACGGGGGCCGCGGCTGCCTGCCGGAAGGTCCAGCCGTCCGGAATGGGCACGACCGTACGGGCGTCCGCCACGGCCTGCGGGCCGAACGCGCCCTCGAACAGGCCCATCACCCGGTCGCCCACGGACACATGGGTCACCTCGGGACCGACCTCCCGCACCACACCGGCGCCCTCACTGCCCCCGAACACCGCGCCACCTGGGTACATCCCCAACACGATCAGCGCATCGCGGAAGTTGACGCCCGCCACGTGGACATCGATCCGCACCTGGCCCGCCCGCAGAGGTTCCAGCACCTCCGGGCACGCCACCGGCCGCACGCCGTCCACCGTCCCGGCGCCCTCCAGTCCGAGCCGCCACGCGGACGGTCCCACCGGGGCCGCCAGGTCCGCGCTTGGCGCGGCGCGCACCAGCCGGGGCATCAGCGCCCGCCCCGCGCGCAGCGCCAACTGCGACTCGTCCATCTCCACGGCGCGCGCCACGGCGTCGGCCACGAGGCGGGCGGACACCTCGGTGTGCGGGTCGAGATCGAGCAGCAGGAAACGGCCGGGGTTCTCGGCCTGCGCGCTGCGCACCAGACCCCATACCGCGGCCCCCGCCGCATCCACCCCCTCGACCGCGGGATCAAAGCCATCCGGGTCACCCGTCGCGACGGCGCCACGCGTCGTCACCACCAACCGGGCGTCGGCAAGGCGCGGCTCGGCCAGCCAGTCCTGGAGCAGCGCCAGGACCCGCTCCGCCGAGGCCAGACCGTCGGCCGCGATGCCGCCGCCCCGCGCGTCCACCGGCTTGGCGGGCTCAAGTGCCAGTACGACAGCGGGGGCGGGCGCGCCCGCGTCAAGCGCGCTGATCAACGCCTGCGGATCCGGATGGCATACGGCGGCGGAACCGGCCGGAGCCCTGTCCCCGGGCCCCAGGATCGCCCAGTCGGCGTCATCGGCCGTGTGGTCCGTGGACTGCCCGGTGCCGTTGGGCGGCGCGGGCACCGGCAAGGGAACCCAGTCCATGACGAACAGCCCATCGGTACAGGGGCGTTGGGCGGTACGTAGCTGATCGGCATCGGCCGACCGCAGCACCACCGCGTCCGCGCTCAGCACCGGGGCACCGAGAGCGTCCGCCACGGTCACCCGCAGCGTGCGCTCCCCCTCCGCGCTCGGCTCGTACGGAGAGATCCGCACCCGTACCGTGGTCGCCCCGGCCGCCCACAGCGACACTCCGTTCCAGGTGAACGGCAGCCACACCCGGCCATCGGCCGACTCGGCGTCGTCACTCGTGGACCCCTCGGTCAGCAGGACGGGATGCAGCGCGGCGTCGAGCAGCGCCGGGTGGATGCCGAACCCGGTCCGCTCCCCCGCCACTTCGGGCAGTGCCACCTCGGCCAGCAGGTCGGCGCCGTCCCGCCACACGGCGCGCAGCCCCTGGAAGGCCGGGCCGTACGCATACCCCGAGGCCGCGATGTGCTCGTAGAAGTCCACGGGGTCCACCGGCTTCGCACCCGCCGGTGGCCACGCCCCGCCCAGCTCCTCCATCGGCCCGGGGCCCTCGGGAGGCGGGCTCAGCACGCCCTCCGCATGACACACCCACCCGGGCGCCGAGTCACCACCATCGTCGGGACGTGAGTACATCCGCACATCGCGTCGGCCATCGGCACCGGGCCCGCCGACGACCACTTGCAGACGCACCCCGCCTTGGGGCGGCAGCACAAGCGGTACCTGGAGCGCCAGCTCCTCCACACCCCCGCAGCCGACCTCATCGGCGGCCCGCAACGCCCACTCCACCAGGGCCGTCCCGGGCACCAGCGCCGCGCCCGCCACCACATGGTCGGCGAGCCAGCCATGGGACTGTGCCGAGAGCCGTCCCGTCAGCAGATGTCCCTGGCCGTCGGCGAGTTCCACGGCGGCGCCCAGGAGTGGATGCCCCGCGGCGACCAGGCCGAGGTCGGTGGGATCGGCACCCCGGCCGCTGAGGCCGTCGAGCCAGTAGCGCTGGTGCTGGAAGGCGTACGTGGGCAGATCGACCGTACGAGGGGTGGGATCGCCCGGGAACGCGGCCCTCCAGTCCACCTCCACCCCAGCAACGAACGCCTGGCCCAGCGAGTGGAGAAGCTGGACCTGGCCGCCGTGATCGCGACGCAACGTGGGCACGGCAACCGCCTCCACACCCACCTGCTCGAACGTCTCCTGCAAGCCCAAAGTCAACACGGGGTGACTGCTGGCCTCGATGAACACCCGATGCCCATCCGCCAACAACGCCTCGACCGCATCGGCGAACCGCACCCGCTCCCGCAAATTCGACACCCAATAACCCGCGTCCAGAACGGAAGCCTCCTCCCGCCCACCGGTCACCGTCGAATAGAACGCCACCTCATCCGCCCCACCAACAACCGGACGAACACCACCCAGAACCTCATCCAGCTCATCGCGGATCTCCTCCACCTGAGGACCATGCGAGGCATAATCCACCTCGATCAACCGCGCACGCTCCCCCGCCTCCTGACACGCCGCGACAACCGCGGCCACCCGCTGAGGCGGACCCGAAACCACCGTCGACGAAGGCCCGTTGACGGCCGCCACCCCCACACCACCGGCCTGATCGCCCAGGCCCGAGAGCAACGCACCCGCCCGCTCTTCACCCACACCGAGCGATGCCATCGCACCACCACCGGCCAACCGCCGCAACGCCTTACTCCGCAGCGCCACCACCTTCGCGCCATCCTCCAACGACAGCGCACCCGCCACCACAGCCGCCGCGATCTCACCCTGGCTATGACCCACCACCGCCGCAGGACGCACGCCATGTCCGGCCCACACCGCCGCCAACGACACCATCACCGCCCACAACACCGGCTGCACCACATCCACCCGCCCCAGATCCGCCGCACCCTCCACCCCCCGCAACACATCCGCCAGCGACCAGTCCACGAACGGCGCCAACGCCCGCTCACACTCCCCCACCCGCGCCGCGAACACCGGCGACACACCCAGCAACTCCGCACCCATCCCCACCCACTGCGAACCCTGACCCGGGAAAACCAGCACCGGACCCACATCACCCACCAACGCAGCAACACCCGACTGCACCACACCCGGATGCGACACACCCCCCGCCAACGCCTCCACAGCGGCCAACAGCTCGGCGCGGTCACCGCCCACCACCACCGCCCGATGCTCAAACACCGACCGCGTCGTGACCAACGACCACCCCACATCCACAGACGACGACCCCGAATCCCCACCCACCCGCTCAACCAGAGCGCCAGCCTGCCCCCGCAACGCCTCCGCACTACGCCCCGACACCACCCACGGCACCGTGCTCACCTCCGAGCAGGCCGGGGCCATTGGCCCATCGTCCTCAGCCGCCTGCTCCAGGATCAGATGGGCGTTCGTACCGGAGATGCCGAACGAGGAGACCGCCGCACGGCGGGGGCGTTCCAGCCGGGGCCACTCCACCGGTTCGTTCAGCAGCCGCAGCCCGCTGTCCTCCCAGTCCACATGCGGAGTGGGGACGTCGAGGTGCAGGTTCGCGGGCAGGTGTGGGTGCCGGAGCGCCATCACCATCTTGATCACGCCTGCCACACCGGCCGCCGCATGTGTATGGCCGATGTTGGACTTCAGCGAGCCCAGCAGCAGTGGCCGGTCGGCGGGGCGGTCCTGGCCATAGGTGGCGGTCAGGGCCTCGGCCTCGATCGGGTCGCCGAGTTTGGTGCCGGTGCCGTGTGCCTCGAGGGCGTCCACATCGCCCGGCGTGAGCTGGGCGTTGGCGAGGGCCTGGCCGATGACGCGTTCCTGGGCCACGTCGTTGGGCGCGGTGAGGCCATTGCTGGCGCCGTCCTGGTTGATCGCCGAGCCCCGGATCACCGCCAGCACCCGATGGCCGTTGCGCTGTGCCTCCGACAGCCGCTCCAGCACCACCAGACCGACGCCTTCGGAGAAGCCGGTGCCGTCCGCGTCGGCGGCGAAGGACTTGCACCGGCCGTCCGGGGCCAGTGCGCGCTGCCGGGAGAACTCGGTGAACATGATGGGGGTGGCGAGCGAGGTGACACCGCCCGCCAGGGCCAGGGTGCATTCGCCCTGCCGCAGCGCCTGTACCGCCAGATGCATGGCCACCAGTGAGGCCGAGCATGCGGTGTCCACCGTCACCGCCGGCCCTTCCAGGCCGAAGGTGTAGGCCACCCGGCCCGTGATCACGCTGGTGAGTCCGCCCGTGGTGGCGTAGCCCTCGAATCCCTCGGGGATGCGCGGGGCCCGGGACAGATAGTCCTGGCTGGACACCCCGGCGTAGACGCCGGTGCGGGTTCCCTTCAGCGACACCGGGTCGATACCAGCCCGTTCAAGGGATTCCCAGGCCATCTCCAGCACCAGCCGCTGCTGCGGGTCCATGGCGAGTGCTTCCCTGGGGCTGATGCCGAAGAACGCCGCGTCGAACCGGTCCGCTTCGACGAATCCGCCCTGGCGGACGGAGCTGGTGCCGTAGTGCTCGGGATCGGGGTGGTAGAGGTTCTCGAGGTCCCAGCCGCGGTCCGTCGGGAAGTCCCCGATCGCGTCGGCACCGGAGACGAGCAGTTCCCACAGCTCCTCCGGGGAGGTGACCCCGCCGGGAAAGCGGCAGGCCATGCCGACCACGGCCACCGGCTCGTGGGAACGCTCCTCCACCTCGCGCAACCGCAGACGCGTATCGTGCAGATCGGCGGAAACGCGCTTGAGGTACTCGACCAGCTTCTCTTCGTTCGCCATGAGGGTCACCCGGCCTTCAGCGATCGTCGCGCCCGGCACATTCAGGACACACCAAGCTCGTTGTCAATAAACTCAAGGACCTGATCCGCCGAGGCGGACTCCAGCCTTTGGGCCGCGCTCATTTCATCCGTCGGCTGCCGTGGCACCTGTGTGTTCGGCGGGACGATCGCGGTGGGGGTGGCGGCGGTGCCGTCCGAGGTCAGCCGTCGCACAAGGTGGTGGGCGATGCCTTCCGGGGTCGGATGCCGGAAGATCAGGGCCGCGGGCAGCCGCAGACCCGTGGCGGCCGCGAGGCGATCGCGCAGTTCGACAGCGGTCAGGGACTCGAAGCCCAGCTCCTTGAAGCTGGCGTCGGCGCGCACCGCCTCGGCATCGGTGTGGCCCAGCACGGTGGCGGCGTGGTCGCGCACCAGGCCGAGGAGGGTGCGATACCGGTCGAGGGCCGACAGCCGCGCCAGCCGGGCGGCCCAGTCGACGGACGGCACTTCGGCGGCGGCAGCGGTACGCCGCCGTACGCTTTCACCGCCACCGCCACCGCCGCTGTCGGTGGCCACCCGGCCGGTGTCGAGGGATCGGAGCTGCTCGGCCTCGGCGGGGCGCAGCAGCAGCGCGTCGATCGTCAGCACCGGGGCGCCCACGGCGTCGGCGACGACGACCCTCAGTTCCCGCTCGCCCTCGGCGGCCTGCGGCCGGGGGGTGAGCCTGACCCGTACGGCCGTGGCCTCGGCCGCCCACAGGGACACGCCGCTCGCGGTGAACGGCAGCCACATCCGCCCCTCGTCCGGCTCCGGCCCGGCATCGGGACCGCCGGTCAGCAGCGTCGGATGGAGCACCGCGTCCAGCAGGGCGGGGTGGATACCGAACCCACTGGGCTCTCCCGCGGCCTTGGGCAGTTCCACATCGGCCAGCAGATCGGCGCCGTCCCGCCATACCGCGCGCAGCCCCTGGAACGCGGCTCCGTAGGCGTATCCGGATGCGGCGATCCGTTCGTAGCACCCATCGGTGTCCACCGGCCGCGCTCCGGGCGGCGGCCATGTCCCGGGCAGCTCCGCCGCTCGGCTCTCCGGTTCGGCGGGGCCGAGTACGCCCACGGCATGGCACATCCAGTCGGTGTCTCCACCTGCGCGAAGGGCGTCGTCGGGGAGGGAGTAGACCGCGAGGTCGCGGCGTCCGTCGTCGGCGGACGGGCCCACCACCATCTGGACGCACCGGCCGCCCGTCGCGGGCAGCACCAGGGGCAGCCGCAGCGCGAGCTCCTCCACCGCACCGCAGCCCGCCTCGTCGGCCGCCCGCAGCGCCCACTCCATGAGCACGGTTCCGGGGACCAGGGCCACGCCCGCCACCACATGGTCGGCGAGCCAGCCGTGTGTCTGTGGGGAGAGACGTCCGGTCAGCACATGGCCGCTGCCGTCGGCGAGCCGCACCGCGGCGCCCAACAGCGGATGGTCCGCGGCGACCAGGCCGAGGGCGCCGGGGTCCCCGCCGGACCCACCGGGGGCGTCCAGCCAGTAGCGCCGGCGCCGGAAGGCGTACGTGGGCAGATCGACCGTACGAGGCGTGGGGTCGCCCGGGAACGCGGCCGACCAGTCCACCTCGGCCCCGGCGATGAACGCCTGCGCGACCGACTTCGTGAGCTGCACCAGGTCCCCGTGGTCCCGGCGCAGGGTGGGAACCGCGGTGGCGCCGCTCTCCGCGTGCTCGAAGCTCTCCCGCATCGCCATGGTGAGGACGGGGTGGGTGCTGGCCTCGATGAACACCCGGTGGCCATCGGCCAGCAGCGCCCGCACCGCCTCGGCGAACCGCACCCGTTCGCGCAGATTCCGCACCCAATAGCCCGTGTCCGGCATGGACGCATCGGCCCGGCCACCGGTCACGGTGGAGTAGAACACCACCCCGGACCCGGACGTGCCCACCGGCTCAACTCCCTTGAGCAGCTCGGTGAGTTCCTCCGCGATCTCATCGACCTGGGGGCTGTGCGAGGCGTAGTCCACCTCGATCATCCGGGCCCGCTCGCCCGCCTCCCGGCAGGCGGTCACGGTGGCGGCCACCTGCTCCGGCGGTCCGGACACCACAGTGGACTCGGGCCCGTTCACCACCGCCACCACTACCGCGTCGGCCTGATCCGCGAGCCCGGACAGCAGCTCCGTGGCCTGTTCCTCACCCACGCCGAGGGAGGCCATGGCCCCGCCTCCGGCGAGTCGCCGCAAGGCCCGGCTGCGCAGCGCCACGACCTTGGCGCCGTCCTCCAGGGACAGCGCTCCCGCCACCACGGCCGCCGCGATCTCGCCCTGGCTGTGGCCGACCACGGCGGCGGGCCGCACACCGTACTCGGCCCATACGGCGGCCAGGGACACCATCGCCGCCCAGAGCACCGGCTGCACCACGTCCACCCGGCTCAGCTCGGCGGCGCCTTCGGCCCCCCGCAGGACATCCGTGAGCGACCAGTCCACGTGGGGTGCGAGCGCTCGTTCGCACTCCGCCACCCGGGCGGCGAACACCGGGGACGCGTCCAGCAGTCCGGCACCCATCCCGGCCCACTGCGAGCCCTGCCCGGGGAAGACCAGCACCGGGCCCGCGCCCCCCGTGGCGGCGGCCATGCCCGTGTGCACCACGCCCGGGTGGGTGCCCTCGGTCGCCAACGCCTGGAGGGCGGCGGTGAGTTCGTCGCGGTCGTCGCCGACCACCACCGCGCGGTGCTCGAACGCCGTCCGGGTGGTGATCAGTGACCAGCCCACCTCCCGGGGTGACGGCGTGTTGTCGGCGGCCATGCGGGCGGACAGCTCCCGGGCCTGACCCCGAAGGGCCTCGGCGCTGCGGGCGGAGAGCACCCAGGGCACCGGCCGGTCGTCCTCGTCCGTCCGCGCCCCGGCGGGTGCGGGGTCCGGCTCGGGGGGCTGTTCCACGATCAGATGCGCGTTGGTGCCGCTGATGCCGAAGGAGGACACGCCCGCGCGGCGGGGGCGTTCGTCGTGCGGCCACTCCACCGGCTCGGTCAGCAGGCGCACCGCGCCGCTGTCCCAGTTGACATGCGGGCTGGGCGCGTCGATGTGCAAGGTGGCGGGCAGCAGTCCGTGCCGCAGGGCCATCACCATCTTGATGACGCCCGCCACGCCGGCGGCGGCCTGGGTGTGGCCGATGTTGGACTTCAGCGAGCCCAGCCACAGGGGCCGGTCTCCGGTCCGCTCCTGCCCGTAGGTGGCGAGCAGGGCCTGGGCCTCGATCGGGTCGCCGAGGGTGGTTCCGGTGCCATGCGCCTCGACGGCGTCCACCTCGGCGGGCGACAGCCGGGCGTCGGCGAGGGCTTGGCGGATCACCCGCTGCTGGGAGGGGCCGTTGGGCGCGGTCAGGCCGTTGGAGGCGCCGTCCTGGTTGACAGCCGAGCCCCGGATCACCGCCAGCACCCGGTGGCCCTCCCGCCGGGCGTCGGAGAGCCGTTCCAGGAGCAGCAGGCCGACCCCCTCGGCCCATCCGGTGCCGTCGGCCGCCGCCGCGAACGGCTTGCACCGCCCGTCGGGGGCCAGCCCTCGCTGGCGGGAGAAGCCGGTGAACATGCCGGGGGCGGCCATCACCGCCACCCCTCCGGCCAGGGCCAGCGCACACTCGCCCTGCCGCAGTGCCCGCACCGCCAGATGGACGGCCACGAGCGACGACGAACACGCCGTGTCCACCGACACCGCGGGCCCCTCCAGGCCGAAGGTGAACGCCACCCGGCCGGACACCACGCTCGGGGTGCCGCCGGTCAGCAGATGGCCGTCGAGCCCCTTGGGCGCCTCGTGCAGCCGGGGGCCGTAGTCCTGGGCCGTCACGCCGACGAACACGCCGGTCGGGCTGGACCGGAGGGCGGTGGAGCGGATGCCCGCCCGTTCGAAGGTCTCCCACGCGGTCTCCAGCAGCAGCCGCTGCTGGGGGTCGGTGGCCAGCGCCTCACGGGGGCTGATGCCGAAGAACTCCGCGTCGAATTCCGGTGCGTCGTAGAGGAAGCCGCCCTCGTGGGCGTAGCTGGTGCCGGGGCGGTCCTGGTCGGGGTCGAAGAGGGCCGCGAGGTCCCAGCCGCGGTCCCGGGGGAACTCCCCGATGGCGTCGGCGCCCTCGGCCACCAGCCGCCACAGCGCCTCGGGCGAGTCGACCCCGCCCGGGAAGCGGCAGCCCATGGCCACCACCGCGATCGGTTCGCCCGCGTCGCCCGGCGTGGTGGCCATGGACACGGCGGAGGTGGCAGGGGCGGTGTGGGCGCGCAGATGGTCGGCGACGGCCCGTGGTGTGGGGTGGTCGAAGGTGAGCGTGGCGGTCAGGGGCAGCCCGGTGGCCGCGCCGAGCCGCTCGCTCAGTTCGGTCGCCGCGAGCGAGTCGAAGCCCAGCTCCTTGAAGGTGAGGCCGGGATCGATGGCGCCCGGCGCGGAGTGCCCGAGGACGAGGGCCACCTGCGTCCGCACGGTGTCCAGCGGATCGCGGCGCCACGCCGCGGCGGTGGGCTCGGCCGTCTCTTCCGTGGGCGGTGCCGGGTCCGGGGCGCCGTCAGTCCCGGTGGTGTGGGTGGCGGACGCGGTGGATTCGAGTGGGGTGCCGGGCCAGTAGCGGTCCCGCTGGAAGGCGTACGTCGGCAGGGCTACCCGCTGCCGGGGCTGCCCGGCGGAGGCCCGGTCCCAGGACACTTCGGCGCCGCGGACATACGCCTGGGCCATGGCGGTGGCGAAGGTGCGCGCCTCGGGGCGGTCGCGGCGCAGCGCCGCCACGGCGGCCGGGCGCGCCTGCCCCGGGGCCGGTCCCGGCCGTGCGGTGAGGCATTCGCGGGTCATGGCGGTGAGCGGGGCGTCCGGTCCGAGTTCGAGGAAGGTGGTGACACCGGCGTCCAGGAGGGTGTGCACGCCGTCCATGAAGCGCACGGCGTGGCGGGCGTGCCGGGCCCAGTAGTCGGGTGCGGCGAGTTGTGAGGCGGTGGTGAGCCGTCCCGTCACGTTGGAGACGAGGGGGATGGCCGGTGCGGAGAAGGTCAGTTGCGAGGCGACGGCGCGCAGTTCGTCGAGAATGCCGTCCATATGCGGCGAGTGGAAGGCGTGGCTGACCTTCAGCAGCCGGGCCTTGCGGCCACGCTCGCGCCAGACGGCGGCGGCCGCGTGGACGGCGTCGTGGTCGCCCGAAATCACCACGGACGAAGGCCCGTTGACGGCGGCGATGTCCAGCCGGTCCTCCCATCCGGCGAGCAGTCCGGCGGCCTCGTCCGCGTCGGCCTGAAGCGCGGCCATGGCCCCCTTCGCCATGACCGACTGCATCAGCCGGCCGCGGGCGGCCACCAGAGCGCAGGCGTCGGGCAGGGTGAGCACACCGGCCACATGGGCCGCGGCGATCTCGCCGACCGAGTGGCCCATCACATGGCCGGGGGTCAGCCCCCAGGATTCGGCCAGCCGGTACAGGGCCACCTCGATGGCGAACAGCGCGGGCTGGGTGTACGAGGTCCGGTCGAGCAACGCCGCCCGCGGGGAGGGGGCCCCGGCGGACATCACCTCGTGCAGCGGCTCCGCCAGCCGTGCGTCCAGACAGTCGCACACCTCGTCCAGCGCCGCGGCGAAGACCGGATAGGCGGCACACAGCTCACGGCCCATGGCCGCTCGCTGGCTGCCCTGGCCGCTGAAGAGGAAGGCGAGGCCGCCATCCGCGGTCCTGCCCCGCACCGCTCCGGGGGTCTCCGCGCCCTCGGCCAGCGCGTCCAGCCCGCTCAGCAGCTCGTCGGTGTCCTCACCGAGGAGCACGGCGCGGTGGTCGAAGGCGGTGCGGGTGGTGGCCAGGGAGTGGGCGATGTCGGCCGGGGAGAGGGCGGGGTGGTCCGCCAGATGGTCGCGCAGCCGCCCGGCCTGGGCGCGCAGCGCCGCGGGGGTCTTCGCGGAGATCGGCCAGGCCACCACAGAGGGCGCGGGGGTGTCGGCCGGCGCGGGCACGGAGGCGGGCGCGGGCACGGAGGCCGGCGCGGGCACGGAGGCCGGCGCGGGCACGGAGGCAGACGCATAGGCGGGCGCTTCGCCGAGGACGAGATGGCAGTTGGTGCCGCCCATGCCGAAGGAGCTGACCCCGGCGAGCAGCGGCAGGTCCGGGCGGGGCCAGTCGCCGAGCCGGTCCTGGACCCGCAAGCCGAGTTCGGTCAGCGGGATCCGCGGGTTCGGGGTGGTGAAGTGGAGACTGGCCGGGAGCAGGCGGTGCTTGATGCCGAGGGCGGTCTTGAGGAGGCCGACGATGCCGGCGGCGCCTTCGAGGTGGCCCACATTGGTCTTGGCGGAGCCGACAGGCAGGGGTGTGCCGTCCGTCCGGGCGGTGCCGAGCGCGGCGCCGAGCGCCGCCGCCTCGACGGGGTCGCCGACGGGGGTTCCGGTGCCGTGCAGTTCGACGTACTGGACGTCGTCGGGTGCGACTCCGGCCCGCCGGTGGGCGGTGCGCACCACGTCCTCCTGAGCCGCCGGGCTGGGGGCCGTCAGCCCGTCGGTGGCGCCGTCGTTGTTGATGGCACCGGCGTGGATGACGCAGTACACCGGGTCGCCGTCCCGTACGGCCGCGGCGAGTGGTTTGAGGAGGACCGCCGCGCCGCCCTCACCGCGGACGAAGCCGTTGGCGCGGGCGTCGAAGGTGTGGCAGCGCCCGTCCGGGGAGAGCCCGCCGAACTGGGCGGCGGCAGCCGTCATGCTGTCCTCGGTGAGGATGAGGTTGACACCGCCGGCCAGCGCCAGGGTGCACTCCCCGCGCCGCAGACTCTCGCAGGCGGTGTGGACGGCCACCAGCGAGGACGACTGTGCGGTGTCCACGGTGAGGCTCGGGCCGCGTAGACCGTAGCCGTAGGAGACCCGGTTGGCGATGATGCTGCGGTGGACACCGGTCATGGCGTGCCGGGTGGCCGCGGTGGTGTCCCGGCGCAGCACGGTGGCGTACTCGTCCCAGATGGCGCCGACGAACACACCGGTCGGGGTGTCCTTCAGTGTTCCGGGGCGGATTCCCGCGTCCTCGAACGACTCCCAGGCGAGTTCGAGCATCAGCCGCTGCTGGGGGTCCATGGCCGTCGCCTCGCGGGGCGGGATGCCGAAGAAGGAGGCGTCGAAGGTGTCGACGCGGTCCAGGAAGCCGCCGTACCAGGCCGGGGCGGGCCGGTCGGGGCCGTCGCCGGCCGCGGCACCGGTGGCAGCGGCGCCGGTGGCGGCGCCGGTCCGGCGGCGGTCCTCCGGCATGGTGGTGACGGCGTTCCCGCCCTGCCGCAGCAGCCGCCAGAAGGCTGACGGACTGGGTGCGTGCGGCAGGCGGCAGGCCATTCCCACCACGGCGATGGGCTCCGCTTGCTGAGGTGTCCGGGTCGGCGCGGCGCTATCCATCGCACCCCATATGGCGCTGGGAGAACATCTGCGTGTTCTGGGTCATGGGCGGCACTCCCGCTCCGGATTGATGATCGGTGCGAGCACGTGGCCCATCGTGGGGCGCGGCTCTAAAGCAAGACCAAATAGGCCACGGCCGGTGACTTTAGAGACGCGTTACCGGAACCCATGACCATCGCTGAGCGGGTGAGCCCTTTATGCGCCCTTGGCCGACCCGATCTCCGAGCACACAGGAGGAGTGCCATGACATCTCCATCGGCCGTGCCACCAGGCGGCACGGTGTCGGACTACTACAGCTCGCTGGGACCGCTTCTGCAGATGGCGTGGGACGACAACTTCCACTTCGGCTACTGGGACGGCCCGTCCGATACCCGTTCGGTCCAGGAGGCCACCGATCGCTTCACGGATCTGCTGATCGAACGGCTGCGGGTGGGGGCTGGAGACCGGGTACTGGATGTCGGCTGCGGTATCGGGAAACCCGCGATGCGGGTGGCGACCGCCACCGGTGCCCATGTCCTGGGCATCACGATCAGCGAGCTCCAGGTCAAACAGGCGACCGAATCCGCCCGGCTTGCCGACCTGTCCCACCATGTGGCATTCCAATATGCCGATGCCATGGCCATGCCTTTCGACGACGCGGCTTTCGACGCCGTACTCGCATTCGAATCGATCAATCACATGGACCGCCCGACGGCGCTGCGGGAGATGGCCCGGGTGCTGGGATCCGGGGGCCGGGTGGTGCTCACGGATGTGACCCCGCCGAGCGACGGCAGTTACCAGCCGGACGCCGATCCCGATGTGGTCACCTCGCTGACCCGGCTGGAGGACTGGCCCGGTCTGATCGGTGACGCGGGGCTGGTGCTCGACGAGTTGACCGACGTCACCGAGAACACGAAGGACACCGCCAACCGGATGATCGACGGTATCCTGCGCTGCCGCCGGGAGTTCGAGGCGCGGCACGGGGTCAGCGTCCAGGAGGTACTGGACGCCGCCAAGTCGGCGCTCCCCACCGTGCCGAGCGCCGGCTGCGCGATCGTGGTGGCCCACAAGCCCTGAATCACCAACAAACCTGATGGTTATTCGACATCCCCTTCATGGGTCCCGCGGAGCCGGAATTCTCCACTCCTCATCAAAGCGGCGCCAAGGGGCCCATGATCTCGCAGGATTCGCTTGTCCCGGCCGATGCGATCCGCGTATTCTCATTCGCGGACTGCACCACCTCAAGTGCGGGATATCCGGACTCCGATCTTCCGGACGCATTGCGAATACCCGCTCCGCACCGTCGAGGACGCCGCCTCGAGGGCGCGTATATCCGGATTCTAGGTGAGGTGGGTAGTCATAGGACTTGCTTACGATGTGGGGCACCCGCCGAAGGCGTCCGATCTTGTCCGTTCTCTGATTCCTCGGCAGGGCCCGCGATAAAAGAGGGGTGAGTAATGGCAGTCGCGAACGGCGTGCGTCAGTGGATCCGGCGGCACCGCCCGTCCCCGCGCAGAGGGGCGCGACCGGACCACTTTCCACACGCAAGCGGCTCAGCAAGCGCCCACTTCCCATCCCCTCCGGGGTCGCCGGACTCCGGGGACGTGACAATTGCCGCGCGCCACCCGGACGGCCCGGGACGGCGATCCGCGCGGACCAACAGAGCCACCAGAGCCCGCCCCGCACAGGCGTGCGCCTCCGGAAGCAGACGGACATCGCCCTCGAAATCGAGGAAACACCCAGAAAACACCACGGGCACTTCCGGCAAAGGCGCCGACTTTCCCATGACCGCACACGTCGGCGACTCGGATGGGGCACATCGTGCGATATGAGATCATGGGACCTCTCCGGGTGGTAGAAGGAGAGCGGAAATTAACCATCAGGGCGCGGAAGATCGAGGTCCTGTTGACCGTTCTTCTCGTCCGCGCCGATCAGGTGGTCCCGATCGACCAGCTCATCGCGGAGATCTGGGGGGAGTATCCGCCGCGCCGGGCGATCGCCGGGCTTCATGTGTATGTCTCCCAGATCCGTAAGTTCCTGCGCCGGCCCGGTCAGAGCGAAAGCCCCGTTCTCACCCGCCCCCCGGGATATGTCCTGCGGCTGGGCCCCGACCACCTCGACTTCCACTGCTTCGAACGGCTGGTGTGCGAGGGCCGGGATCATCTCAGGGAGCGGCGCTACCAGCAGGCCACGGCCACTTTCGAAAGCGCGCTCGATCTCTGGCGCGATCCGCTGCTGGATGATGTATGCCACGGGCCGATCCTCGAAGGCTTTCAGACCTGGCTGAAAGAGGCCCGGCTGGAATGCATCGAGATGCTGACGGATTCCCGGCTCATGCTCGGCCGCCATCGCGAACTGGTCAGCGATCTGTACCAGTTGACCACCGAGCATCCTTTGCGGGAGGCACTCCACCGTCAGTTGATGCTGGCGCTCTACCGCTGTGGCCGCCGGGCGGACGCATTGCATGTGTATCAAGCGGCGCGCAAGACGCTCAATGAGGAACTCGGGCTCGAACCGTGCCGAGCCCTCCAGGACATGCAGCGCGCCATCCTCACCTCGGATGACCGGCTGGAACTGCATGTTCCCGCATGAGGAAGACCGCGTAAGGAGGTGGACATATGAGCGATCACGTCAGTTACCTGTCCGACGGCAGCCCGATCGAGGTCGTCCTCGAAGGCGGACCGGACGATCTGCCCCGGGCATTCCGGACCGGGCGATCGACCCTCACCAGCACGAAGCTCAAAATCCAGCATCGTGATGGATACGAGCACTTCGAACTCGTCAGCGATTCCGCTGACATCACCACAGCGATCTTTCGCTGGACCATGCGTACGAAAATCGCCGAGTAGCCTCCATGGCCCCGGAACCCCGGGATCGCCGACCGGTCACCGCCGACTCCTGATCCCGGGGCGGGGGCCGTGGCCAGGAGGTCCGCATGCTCACCTCACGATGGCGCGGCGCCGTGATCGCCGCGGTCGCGATATCGACAGCCCTTGCCGCACTGCCCGCCGGGCCCGCCTCGGCCCGGCCGTCCACCCAGCCCGGCGGCCCGCCCGGCGCCCACGTGGTGGACGGCCGTACCCAGCCGGTGTTCTCGTATCCGGATGCCGTGCGCGAGCACCTCATGGTCCAGACACCCGTCGACAGTGACGGCGATGGACACAAGGACCGGGTCGCGGTGGACATCATCCGGCCCAAGGAGACCCAGCAAGGTCTCAAGGTGCCGGTCATCATGTCGGCCAGCCCCTACAACGACACCGTGGGCCGCGGATTCGAGTCGGAGCGGAAGAGCTACGACGCCCAGGGCGCCCCGGTCAAGTTCCCTCTCTACTACGACAATTACTTCCTGCCGCGCGGCTATGCCGTGGTCGATGTGGATGTGACCGGGACCGGCAGATCCGACGGCTGTCTGACGGTCGGCGGCGCCTCCGACGTGGCGGCCGCCAAGGCGACGATCGACTGGCTGGGCGGCCGGGCCACGGCGTACGCGGCCGACGGCAGCGAGGTGAAAGCCTCCTGGTCCACCGGCAAGGTGGGCATGATCGGCCACTCGTACGAGGGCATGCTGGCCAACGCCGTGGCCGGCACCGGCGTGGAGGGGCTGGAGACCATCGTCCCGATCTCCGGGATCAGCTCGTGGTACGACTTCGCCCGCACCAACGGCGCCAAGCACTGGAATGGTTTCGCCTCCTATCTGACGACGGCGCTGGACACCGATCCACCCCAGAAATGCCAGGCGGTGCGCGACCGGCTCCAGGCCGGCGAGGACGACGCCACCGGCAACTACAACGCCTACTGGCATGAGCGCAATTACATCGCGCGGCCGGCGCCCGAGGTGAACAAGGTACGCACGAGCGTCCTCGCCGCACACGACCTCAGCGACTACAACGTACGGATCGACCAGTTCGCCAACTGGTGGGCCCCGCTGGCCGAGCGCGATGTGCCACGCAAGCTGTGGCTGGGCCGCTACGGGCACACCGATCCGTTCGACTGGCCCGGTCGGCGCGCCCAGTGGGTCGACACCGTGCACCGATGGTTCGACCACTGGCTCTACGGCGTCCAGAACGGAATCATGGACGAGCCCCGGGTCGATCTCCAGACCGGCCCGACCACCTGGACCACCCAGGCCGACTGGCCCGCGGGCACCTCCTCGGTGCCCCTGCGCCCCGGGCCCGACGGCTCGCTGGCGCTGAGCCCCGCGAGCGGCACCGGGACCTTCACCGACACCAAGCTGAGCGAGGCGGATCTCACCGCCGACCCGTCGGCGAGCCATCCGGGACGCCTGGCGTTCCTCACCCCGCCGCTGCGCACGGGGGTACGGCTGTCCGGCACGCCCACCGCGGATCTGCGGGTCACGCTCGACAAACCGACGTCGAACCTCACCGCGCTGCTGGTGGACTACGGCGAGGACGAACGGATCGACTGGAACCGCAACGAGCCGCAGAACCGGATCCATGACGGTCTCCAGGGGCTGGACGAGGAATCCTGCCACGGGGAGAGCACCGCCCAGGACGACGCCTGCTACCAGAAGACCGCCAATGTGACGGCGCGCAAATCCTCGGAGGTGATCGCCCGCGGCTGGATGGACGCCCAGAACCGCCACTCGCTCACCACCCCGGAGCCGCTGACCCCCGGCCGGTCCTACCGGATCGCCTGGAAGACACTGCCGAACGACTACGAGATCAAGCCGGGTCATCGGCTGGGGCTGGTCCTCGGCGGCACCGACGCCGACTTCCTCTATTTCGAGGATCCGACCGGGGCGAAGGTGACGGTGGACCTGGGCGGCAGCCATGTCACCGTACCGGTGACCGCCGCCGGTGGAATCACCAAGTCCCTTCGCTGACAGGCGTGTTGACGGGGCCCGGGCCGCCACCGCGGTCCGGGCTCAGCCCTGGATCCAGGTGTGGATCACATGGGCGCCCAGGTCCGCATACCCGTCGGCCATGCGGTGGCCGCTCTCGTACCGGGCCGTGAGGTCGCCGTAGCGGATGTCCTCCCGCGCGGAGAAGCCCAGCCGGTGCAGGTCACGGGCGAGTTCGTCGGGGGTGAAGAAGCTGAGGAAGGGCTCACCGGCCTCGGCGGCCCATGCCGCGCGGGCCTCGTGCACGGCGCGGTGCTCCGGTGGCAGCGCGTCCGGCGGCTCGCCGTAGTCGAAGACGGCTCCGGAGCCGCCCGGCAGGCCCGCGATGAAGCCGAGCGTGTCCAGCACGGCGGTGTGCGTCAGATACGGCACCACCCCGAGCCAGATGAAGAACGCCGGGCGGGCCGGGTCGAAGCCCGCCGCCGTCAGCCCGTCGGCCAGGCTCTGCCGTTCGAAGTCGACCGGTGCGAAGGTCAGTGAGGGCGGTACGGGGATCTCCGTGGCGGCCAGCCGGCCGCGCTTCCACTCCTGGGTCGCGGGATGGTCCACCTCGAACACCCGCAGGCCCTCCGGCTCGTACGGATTGCGGCAGCCGAAGGTGTCGAGCCCCGCCCCCAGTGCTACCGCCTGCCGCACCCCGCGCGTCACGGCGGCGGCTACGGCGTCCTCGGCGAACCGCGCGCGGGCGGCCACGGACAGCCGCACATCCTCGCGCTCGGGCCGGAAGGCCGCCTCGAGGAGAGGGTCGTCCGCGTCGGCGGCGAGGATACGGAGCGCCAGCGGATCGTAGAACACCCGGCCGCCCTCCAGCTCCTGGTGGGCCGCGCGGAACGCGGCGGCGCCGCGGGCGGTGATGCTGGGCCGGCCGTTCTGCATGGAGCGTCCTCCCCCGAGGTCCCGCCGTATGTCGCGGGCGACACACCCCATGGTGTCAGCTCCGCACCCAGCGCGCATCGCCAACCACCCATGTGCACATGGGAGTTACGCGTCGGACGGCGGCCTGGGGACCTCGGGCCGCGCCCGCCGCGCGGCGGGCGCGCATTGTCCCATCGATGGGCGCCGAACAGCGGGCAGCCGGGCCCATCGGGTACATCCGGTCGGCCGAACCGGTGAAGCTCCCGCCTCACTCCGCAAACCCTCCGGATGTCGTGCAATAAATATGACAATCCGACAATCAGAACAAAAGGGTCCGGCATGGCCCGGACCAGTGCGGAGTGCACCGTGTCCCATCACCCATGCCATCGGACGGCGCTGCTCGCCGTCGCCCTGCTCAGCGCCGCCACCGCGTGCAGCAGCGGGACACCGGCCACTCCCAAGGCCGAGGAGAAGCCGTCGAGAACCGCACCGGCCAGGAGCGGGGCCATGAAGGGCTTCACCCTGGTGGCCACCGGCGATCTGCTGGTGCATGCCTCGGTCATCCGGCAGGCACAGGCGGACGCGGGCGGTGACGGCTATGACTTCCAGCGCATGATCCGGGCGGCCGCGCCCGTCGTCGCCCGGGCCGACCTGGCCATCTGCCATATGGAGACCGTCTACGGGGCCACCCACGGGCCGTTCACCGGCTATCCGACCTTCAAGACGCCTCCGCAGCTCGCCTCGGCCGTGAAGAGGCTCGGCTACGACTCCTGCTCCACCGCCTCCAACCACACCCTCGACGCCGGTCCCGAGGGGGTGGTCCGCACTCTCGACGCCATGGACAAGGCCGGGCTCAAGCACGCCGGATCGGCCCGTTCCGCCGCGGAGAGCACCCGTCCCACGATGCTGGAGGCCGGTGGCGCCAAGGTCGCCCAGCTCGCCTACGCCTATGGCACCAACGGCATCCCGGTCCCCAAGGGCAAGCCGTGGCTGGTCAACCTCATCAATCCGGCGCGGATCATCAAGGACGCCCGGGCCGCACGGCGCGCCGGGGCCGATGTGGTCGTCGTCAGCGTGCACTGGGGCACCGAATGGCAGCAGGCGCCGGACAAGCTCCAGCTTTCGCTCGCCAAGAAGCTCACCGCCTCCAAGGACGGGGGCCGCCGCGACATCGACCTGATCATCGGCACCCACGCCCATATCCCCCAGGCGTACGAGAAGGTCAACGGCACCTGGGTGGTCTACGGCATGGGGGACCAGATCGCCGGGGTCATGCCCGACAAGCGCGGCCAGATGGGCTCGGCGGCCCGCTTCACCTTCGCCCCGCCCACCGCTCAGGGCAAGGCGTGGGAGGTGAAGAAGGCGGAGTACATCCCGCACGCCGTGGACAACGATCCGATCTCCCTGGTGAACCTGCCCCGGGCCCTGGAGAAGAACCCCGGCAACCGGGGCTACACCAGCGCCCTGAGCACCATCCAGGAGGCGGTGCTCAGCCGGGGCGCCAAGAAGGACGGCCTGACGATGGGCCGTTGAGCCCGGCCCGCTCCCCTTTGACCCCGGCCCGCTCCCCGTGGCGTTACGGCTCGGGCTGGTCCGGACGGCCCGGCTCGCCCGGCTGCTCCGTTCGGCCCGATTGCTCCGTTCGGCCCGGCTGCTCCACCTGCCCCCCGGCCTGCTGCGCCTCCTGGGTGTGGAAGGCCAGGTTCTCGTTCTCCACATCGACGCGGACATGGCTGTGGGCCGGCAGCGTGCCGCCGAGCAGCATCCGGGAGAGCGGATTGTCGACCTCGCGCTGGATGATGCGGCGCAGCGGCCGGGCGCCGTACTCCGGCTGGTATCCATGCCGGGCCAGCCACTCGACGGCGGGCGGGGTGAACTCCACGCTGACGTCCTGGGCGCGCAGCCGGCGCCGGGTCTCCTCCAGCAGCACATCGGCGATCTGCCGGAGCTGGTCGTCGGCGAGCCGGCGGAAGATGACGACCTCGTCGATGCGGTTGAGGAACTCCGGCCGGAAGTGCTCCCGCAGCGGGCGCAGCACCCGCTCCCGGCGCGCCGCCTCGTCGGCCTCGTCGTCACCGCCGCCGAAGCCCAGGGGGCCACCGCGTCCGGTGATGGCCTCCGAGCCGAGGTTGCTGGTCATCACGATGACGGTGTTCTTGAAGTCGATGGTGCGGCCCTGGGCGTCCGTCAGCCTGCCGTCCTCGAGCACCTGGAGCAGGATGTTGAAGACATCGGGGTGCCCCTTCTCCACCTCGTCCAGGAGCAGCAGGGAGTAGGGCTGGCGGCGCACCGCCTCGGTGAGCTGCCCGGCCTCCTCGTGCCCGACGTATCCGGGGGGCGCGCCGACGAGCCGGCTGACGGTGTGCTTCTCCTGGTACTCGCTCATGTCGAGGCGGACCATGCGGTCCTCGCTGCCGAAGAGCGCCTCGGCCAGTGCGCGGGCCAGTTCGGTCTTGCCGACGCCGGTGGGGCCGAGGAAGAGGAAGCTGCCGCTGGGGCGGTTGGGGTCGGCGAGTCCGGCGCGGGCGCGCAGGACCGCGTCGGCCACGGCGGCCACCGCCTCCTCCTGCCCGACGACCCGCCGATGGAGGTGTTCCTCCAGGCCCAGCAGGCGTTCGCGCTCCTCCTGGGTGAGGCTGGCGACGGGGATTCCGGTCTGCCGGGAGACGATTTCGGCGATGTCCTCGACGGTGACCTCGGCGACCCGCCCGCCGTGGTACTGCGTACCGGATGCCTCGGCGATCCGGGTGTTCAGTTCGGCGATGCGGTCCCGCAGGGAGGTGGCGCGTTCATAGCTCTCGGACGCGACGGCCTGGTCCTTGTCCCGGGTGAGCTGCTCGACCTCCCGTTCCAGGGCGCGCAGATCGGTGCCGCGGCCGCTGGAGCGCAGCCGGACCCGGGCCCCGGACTGGTCCATGAGGTCGATGGCCTTGTCGGGCAGGAAACGGTCGGTCAGATAGCGGTCGGAGAGCTCGACGGCGGCGAGCAGTGCCTCGTCGATGTAGCGGACCTGGTGATGGGCCTCGTAGCGGTCCCGGAGTCCGTGCAGGATGGCGACGGCGTCCGCGGGGGTGGGCTCGGGGACCATGATGGGCTGGAAGCGGCGGGCGAGCGCGGCGTCCTTCTCGATGTACTGGCGGTACTCCCGGAGGGTGGAGGCGCCCATCACATGCAGTTCGCCGCGGGCCAGCGCGGGCTTGAGGAGGTTGCTCGCGTCCATCTGGCCGCCCTCGGAGCCTCCGCCACCGGCGCCGACCACCGTGTGCAGCTCGTCGATGAAGATGATCAACTCATCGGTGTTGGCGCGGATCTCATCGACGATGCCGGTGACCCGCTGCTCGAAGTCGCCGCGGAAGCGGGTGCCGGCCACGACGCTCGCGATGTCGAGCTGGACGACCCGGCGGCCGAGCAGGATGTCCGGCACATCGGCGTCGGCGATCCGCTGGGCGAGCCCCTCGACGACGGCCGTCTTGCCGACTCCGGCCTCGCCGATGAGGACGGGGTTGTTCTTGCCGCGCCGGGCGAGCACCTCGATGCTCTGCTCGATCTCCTCATCGCGGCCGATCACCGGGTCGATCCGCCCCTCGCGGGCCAGTTCGGTCAGATCGCGGCCGAACCGGTCCAGGTTCGGGGTCTTCCGCTGGTCCACGACGGGCCGCTGGTCGGTGGTGGGGGCGCTCGGCGTGAGACCGCCGGTCTGGGGCGGGCCGGGGGCCTTGGGTTCGAAGCGGGCGGCGCCCAGGATCTGCCCGGCGGTGGACTCGCGGTTGGCGGCGAGCGCGATCAGTACGTGTTCGGGGCCGATGTACGAGGAGCCGCGTGAGCGGGCTATCTCATGGGCGTCGAGCAACGCCCGCTTGACGGCCGGGGTGACGGCGACCGAGTTGCGCGGCGGGCCGCCTCCCGCCTCCCGGTCGATGTCCGCGGCGATCCGGTCGGGGTCGGCTCCGGCGCGCGAGACCATGGTCCGGGTGGGCTCGGAGAAGAGCGCGGCCCGCAGCAGATGTTCGGTGTCGAGGTCGGTGCTGCCGTGTTCGGCGGCGTAGGACGCGGCGGCCGAGACGAGATGCCGCGCGTTCTCGCTCATCAGCCGGCCGAAGTCGACATGTCGCGAATCGGGCCGCTGGCCGGCCGGCCCGGTCCCGAGGAAGCGTGCGAGGAAGTCGCCGAGTGGATCCGGCCCGAAGTCCTCGGGCCCCTTGTCAGGGCCCCCATTCCCGCTGCCCATGCGACCAGTTTAAGGGCGATTGACGCCGATGTCCGTTCGTGGGCGGTTTCGCGGGCGGCGGGCACCGGCGACGCCGGGCCCCGCCCCGGGCCCTTCGACGCTCCGTAGGGCGCGGTCAGGGCTCCGCCCGGTGGCGTTCGAGGACGACCAGGGCGGCGTCATCGCCCTGGTGGCCGCCGGTGTGGGAGAGCAGATCGCGGTGCAGTCGGTCGACGAGGTGCTGGGGTCCGGAGCCGTTCCATCCGGGGAGCCGTTCGGCGAGCGGGAAGAAGGTGCCCTCGCTGTTCCGCGCCTCGATGACCCCGTCGGTGTAGAGCAGCAACTGATCGCCCTCCGCGAAGGGGAAGACCTCGCTGTGGTACCGGTCGGCCACCAGATGGCCGAGGCCCAGCGGCAGTGCGGGCGCATGGCCCTCCAGCGCCTTCACACCCGAGTCGCTCAGCATGATCGGCGGTGGATGTCCGCAGTTGACGAGCCGGACCACCGGCTGGTCGTCCGGGATCTCCAGCACGGCGGCGGTGACGAACGACTCCCCCGCCCCGGGCGCCTTGTCGGGGGGTTCGGTCCGCTCGGCGGACAGGGCGGTGTCCAGGTGCGCCGCCAGATCGGTCAGGGGTACGGGCCAGTGGGCCATCGCGCGGAAGGCACCGAGCACCAGGGAGGCGTCCGCGACGGCGGTCAGCCCGCTGCCCCGGACATCGCCGATGATCAGGCGGGTGGTGTTGGAGGTGCGCGCCGCCGCGTACAGATCGCCGCCGATCTCCGCCCCCGGCTCGGCCGCGAGATACACCGAGGCGATCAGCAGCGGGCCGACCCGGACGGGAAGCGGGCGCAACAGGACCCGCTGCGCCACATCGGCCACCGCCCGCACCCGGTTCAGCTCGCGCATATGCCGGTCGAGGACCGCGCGGAACAGCACGATCATCGCCGAGACCAGGGCCAGGGTGATCACCTCGGTCAGCCGGCTGGGGTGGCCGAGGTAGCCCTCCGAGGCGTTCACCGCGATCTGGGCGGCGACGGCCAGGAGCCCCACGCAGCCGGTGAGCAGGGGGCCGGCGAACGAGGCGGTCATGGCGGGGGCCGCGATCAGCAGCGGGCTGAGCCGGACGCTCGCCGGTGACAGCACATCGCCGAGCGTGATCAACCCGATGAGCAGCAGGGGGATCACGACCAAGACGCGGGTACGCCACCTTGGCCGGCGCAGATCCGAATGACCCTGCCGCATGTGCACATCTACTGCTTACGCCTGCCCTTGCCCCCGCGCCAGCCCCGCCCCGCCCCGCAGGGCACCACCGCTCCGCCGGAAGGAGCCCGGACCGCCCGCGAGGCCGCGGGCTTCGCCGGGGGATCGCCGCGCCCGGGAGGCGGTTGTCACACTTCCGGCCGCCGTCTCGTCCTCCCTCTCAGGCCGACGAGAGGATCAGGACATGGCAGAGCTGACCGACTTCGAACAGCAGCGCGCCCGGCTGTGGGCCGTCGCCTATCGCATCACCGGCTCGGTCGCCGACGCCGATGACGCGGTGCAGGAGACCTGGCTGCGCTGGCAGGCGCTGCCCTCGGACGAGGTCGCCGACCCCCGCGCCTTTCTGACCACCGTCATCAGCCGGATCTGCTACGACCTGCTGGGTTCGGCGCGGGTGCGGCGCGAGGCGTACGTCGGCCCCTGGCTGCCCGAGCCGGTGGTGGCGACCGGCGGTCCGGAGGACCGGGTGACGCTCGACGAGTCGGTGGGGCTGGCGCTGCTGACCGTGCTGGAGCGGCTGACCCCGGCGGAGCGGACCGCGTTCATCCTGCACGATGTCTTCTCGGTGCCGTTCCCCGAGATCGCCGAGGTCGTCGGCCGCAGCCCGGAGTCCGTACGAAAGCTGGCCTCCCGGGCGCGCAAGCGGGTCCGGGAGGAGGCACCGCGGCGCTCGGTGGACCGCGCGGAGCACCGGCGGGCCGTGGACGCGTTTCTCCAGGCGGTCCTGGGCGGCGACATGGACGGGCTGCTGGAGATCCTGGATCCGGAGGTCGTCTGGCGTTCGGACGGTGGCGGCAAGGTGGCGGCGGCCCGGGTCCCGGTGCTGGGCAACGAGAAGGTGGCCCGCTTCGCCCAGGGCCTGGCCCGGGGCTTCGACCCGGCCACGATGGTGGTGCACCGTTGCGCGGTCAACGACGCCCCGGGCCTGGTCATCGCCGACCGCACGGCCGGCCAGGCCGTGGTCTTCGCGTTCTCCGTGCACCAGGGTCTGATCACCGAGATCGACGTGGTCGTCAACCCCGACAAGCTCCGCCATCTCGACCTGCCGCACCTGTGACCGGCATCACCGTCACATCTGGAGCCGCCATGTCGTCCTCCTCGTGAACACCACCCGAGAAGGAGGCCGCCGGTATGGAGAAGCAGCAGGTCCTGGTACTCGGCGCGGGCTATGCGGGGCTGATGGCCGCCCTGCGGCTGGCCCCGCACACCCGCGTCACCCTGGTCGATCCCAGCACCGCTTTCACCGAGCGCGTCCGGCTGCACGAGCGGGCCGCCGGACGGCCCGACATCACACATCCGCTGGACGCGCTGACCCGGCGGGCCGGCATCGTCCACGCGGCCGCCCGCGCCACCCGGATCGACCCGGCCGCCCGGCAGGTCACCACCGACGACGGCCGCCGGATTCCGTACGACCGGCTGGTGTACGCGCTCGGCAGCCGCACCCCCGACCCCGGTGAGCGCGCCTTCACCCCGGAGACGGCGGCCGAACTGCACAAGCGGCTGCTGGACGGCCCGGGTGAGCTGACGGTGATCGGCGGGGGACTCACCGGCATCGAACTGGCGGCCGAGATCGCCGAGGCCCAGCACACCTGGAAGGTCCGGCTGATCACCGGCGACGAGGTCGGCACGGGGCTGTCGGCGAAGGGCCGCGCCCATGTCCGGGCGACGCTCACCGGGCTCGGTGTGCGGATCGAGGAGGGCCGCCGGGTGGCGGGCCCCGAGGACATCGACACCGACGCGGTGGTCTGGGCCACCGCGATGACCGCGAACACCGCACTGGCCGAGGCCGCCGGGATCGCACTCGATGCCACCGGCCGCGTCAGCGTCGACGGCGCCCTGCGCTCGGTGTCCCATCCGGAGATCTACGCGGTGGGCGACTCGGCGGCCATGACCACCCCGGCCGGAGGTGCCCTGCGCATGGCCTGTGCCACCGCGCTCCCGGCCGGTTCGCACGCCGCCTCCTCGATCATCGCCGAGACGCGGGGGCGGCAGCCGGAGCCACTGCGCTTCCGCTTTGTGGTGCAGTGCGTGAGCCTGGGCCGCCGGGACGGGCTGATCCAGTTGGTACGGGCGGACGACTCCCCGCGCGAGCGGGTGGTGCGCGGCGGCCTGGCCGCACGTACCAAGGAACGGGTCGTGCGCTCCACGGTCAGCATGCTGCGGCTGGCGGCGCGGCGCCCCGGGGCCGTGCCCCTCATCCCCGGGATGAGCTGAGCCGCCGGATGAGCTGAATCCCGGGGACGGGCCGAGTCCCCGGGATGGGCCGAGGGGTCGCGCGGCCGCTAAGCGCTCCGCTGGAAGTGTCGCGATGCGTCGTCGGCCGACTGCGGCGCCGTCGTGGCTGGTCGCGCCCACGCGGCGGAGCCGCACATCGACACAGCCCCGCGCCCCTTCGGGGCGCTGCCCGAGCCGTAGCGGACTTCCTCTGACCTGCTGAGAAGGGGTAGTGCGCGTGCTGGGTGGCGAGGGTGATCCAGCGGGTGTCGCTGAACGCCTCGATGCCCCAGCGGCCACCGAACCGCCCGTACCCCGAGTGCTTGATGCCACCGAACGGGGCCTGTGGCTCGTCCGCCACCGACTGGTCGTTGATATGCACGATGCCGGTCCGGATACGGCGGGCGACCTTGAGCCCATGGGTCCCGTTCTCGGTGATGATGCCGCAGGTCAGGCCGTGGTCGGTGGCGTTGGCCAGGGCCACGGCCCGATCGTCGTCGGCGAAGGTGGCGACCACACAGACCGGCCCGAACGCCTCGGCCCGGTGGATGTCCATGTCCGGGGTGACACCGCCGAGCACCGTCGCCGGGTGGACCGCGCCGTCCGGTTCGCCACCGCCGGTGAGCACCGTGGCGCCCTTGTCCACCGCGTCCTTCACCAGGGCCGCCACCCGGCGCGCCGAGGCGGCCGCGACCAGCGGGCCGACCACCGTGGACGGGTCGGCCGGGTCGCCGCAGGGCAGGGCGGCCACCTTGGCGGTGAACTTCGCGGTGAACTCCTCGGCGAGGCTCTCGTGGACGAGTATCCGGTCGCCCGACATGCAGATCTGTCCGGAGTTCATGAACACACCGAAGGTGGCGGCGTCCACCGCGTGGTCCACATCGGCGTCGTCCAGGACGATGATGGCGTTCTTGCCACCCAGCTCCAGCACGGCCGGTTTGAGGTGGCGCGCGGCGAGTTCGCCGATGGTCCTGCCGACTCCGGTGGAGCCGGTGAAGTTGACGATCCGTACGCGCGGATCGGCGATGAGCGCCTCGGCCACCTCGGCGGCGTCCTCACGGGCGTTGGTGACCACATTGAGCACCCCGTCGGGCAGCCCGGCGTCGCGCAGCACATCGGCGACGAAGAGCCCGCAGGCCAGCGGGGCGTCCTCGCTGGGCTTCAGCACGACCGTATTGCCTGCCGCCAGGGGCGCCGCGACGGCGCGGACCCCGAGGATGACCGGGGCGTTCCAGGGGGCGAAGGCCGCGACGACACCGGCCGGTTCGCGGACGGCGAGACCGAGCGCGCCCGCCTCCTGGGCGCTGAGCACCTCACCGCGCGGGGCGGTGATCGCGGCGGCGGCCTCGCGGAGGATGGCCGCGGCCAGGCCCACGTTGAAGTGCGCCCAGGGCGCGGTGCCCCCGGTCTCCCGGGCCATGATCTCCGCGGCCCGGTCGGCGCGCGACTCCAGCAGATCCGCCGCGGTCAGGAAGATCCTACGGCGCTCGAACGGGGCCAGTTCCGCCCAGGCCGGGAAGGCGGCGTCGGCGGCGGCCACCGCCCGCGCCACGTCCTTTGCCCCGGCCGCCGCGACGGTGGCGAACACCTCACCGGTGTAGGGGTCGAGGTCCTCGGCGGTGCGCCCCGAGGCGGCCGGGGTGTCCTTGCCATCGATCAACAGGTCGCGGTGAAGGGTCATAGCGGATGTCCTTTACGGTCCCTCGCCCCAAAGGCGCGTTCGCGGAACGAACTTCAGTTCACCTGGCCGGACGTCAGTCTCCGCCGCGCCCCGGGCCGTCGTCAATGCGGAGGCGACGACGGGGCCACCGCACCCCGCCGGACGCCGTCACCGCCAGCACGCCCAGGAGGGCCAGCGCGGCGGCGGGAGCGAGGACCGTCCACGGGGCGCGCTCGGCGTAGGGGTGGTTCTCGGCCAGCAGCCGTCCCCACTCCGGTGACGGCGGCTGCGCGCCCAGGCCGAGGAAGCCCAGCGAGGCCAGGGCGAGCGCCGCGGCCGGCAGGCGCAGCAGGGCGTGCCGGACGACCGGGGGCAGCACCGCGGGCAGGACGTGGCGGCGCAGCAGATGGCGGCGGGAGGCGCCCAGTGCGCGGGTGGCGGCGAGATGCGTGGCGGCGCGCTGCTGCCGCAGCAGGGCGGAGGTGTGCGCGGCCAGCGGTGCCCAGGCGACGGCGGCCACGGCGAGTGCGGGGGTGTACGGACCGCGCCCGGCCGCGCCCGCGACCAGGAGTCCGGCGAGCACGGGCGGCACCGCGTTCACGGTCTCGACGAGTCCGCCGGACAGCCGGGGCACCAGGCCGAGCAGCACCCCCGCCACCAGCGCGGCGGCACTCACCGCCACCGCGAGCGCGAGGGTGGACAGCGCGCCGTGCCCCACCCGGGCCAGCAGATCGCGGCCGAGCGCGTCGGTGCCGAACGGATGCGCCCAGGATGGGGAGGTGAGCCGGGCGGAGGTGTCCACCGCGAGGGGGTCCCGGAGGGCACCGGGCACCACGGCGGTGAGCAGGAGCGCGCCGTACAGCAGCGGAACGGCGCGGGCGGAGGGCGCGGACGGCCGGTGGAGCGAGGGCAGCGCCCCGTCGCGCAGCGCGGGCCCGAGCAACCGCCGGGCCGCGAGCCGGGCGAGACCTCCGGCGGCGGCCGCGAGCAGGACGAGGACGAGGGTGCTCGCCTGGAGCATCGGCAGGTCCTGGGCGATGGCCGCCTGGAGGGTGAGCCGGCCGAGCCCGGGGATGTCGAAGACCTGCTCGACGGCGACCGCCCCGCCGGTGAGCCCGACCACGAACAGCCCGATGTTCGGCAGCACTCCGGGCACGGCACGCCGCAGCGCGTGGCGGGCGATCCGCCGGGCGGGCAGCCCGCGTGCGGCGGCGGCCCGCGCCCAGGGCTCCGCGAACGCGCCGGGCAGGGCGTCGTCCAGGACCCGGCCCAGCAGGGCGCCCGCGGGCAGGCCGAGGGCGAGCGAGGGCAGCACCATCCACCGCGGTCCGTACCAGCCGACCGCGGGCAGCCAGCCGAGCCGCACCCCGACCACGGCTGCCAGCACGGACGCCAGCAGGAACTCCGGCAGCGCCGCGAACAGCGCGCCGCCGCTTCCCGCACCGGCCCCGCGCCGGGCGGCCCGCCGCCGCGGCCCGAGCCACAGCGTGCGCCCGCACACCGCGCCCGCGGTGACCGCCGCGACCACCAGCGCCCCGCCCATGAGCAGCAGCGAGACGCCGAGCGCCTCGGCGACGGAGGGGGCCACGGCCGTCCCCGAGATCCAGGACCGGCCCGCGTCGCCGTGCGGCAGTCCGGCGAGCCACCGGCCGAGCAGCGTCAACGGCTCGGCGTCGAGACCCAGTTGGGAGCGCAGGGACTCCAGCAGCTCGGGGCTGGGCGCGCGGTCGGCCTCGCGCGCCTTGAGGACGGTGCGGGCGGGGTCGGTGCGGGACAGCCAGGGCAGCAGCCCGATGCCGCACAGCAGGGCCCCGGCGAGCGCGAGGCGCCACAGCGCGCTCAGGCCGGTGGACCGCCCGGCGCCGAGGCCGGTGAACCGCGCGGCGCCGAGCCGGGTGGACCGATCCGCGCCCGGCCCGGTGGACCGCCCGCCCGTGCCCGGTCGCGCTCGCCGCCCGGCCGGGCGGCCCGTACTCAGCTCGGTGGACCGCGCCCTGGTCCGCGCGCCGCTCATCGCCGCGTACCGGTGCCGACGAGCGTGCGCTCGTACGGATCGAGGATCACACCCCGCACCGAGGCGCCGACGCCATGGATGATCCGCTGATGGACCAGCGGGACGACCCCGTCGGTGCGCAGCACGGCGGTCTGCGCGGCCAGGGCGGCGCGATGACGGGCGGCGTCGTCGGCGCGGGACCCGGCCTCGGCGACCGCGCGGTCCACGGCCTTGTCGCACACCCGGGCCAGGTTGTAGCCGCCGTCGCAGGTGAAGTCGTCGGCGAGATAGGAGACCGGGTCGCCGGTGTCGAGCATGGTGTTACGGGCGGCCACCACGGCGTCGAACTTCCCGGCCAGGGCGTCGCTTTCGAGCCGGGAGTACTCCCGCACCTCCAGCTTCACACTGAACCCGGCCTTGCGTAGCTGCTGTTGCAGCACCTGGGCGACCTCGGGCAGCTCGGGCCGGTTGTCGTAGGTGGCGAGGGTGAGCGCGGTGTTCCCGGGGCGCTTGGCGGCGGGGCGGCCGGACGGCCGGGGGCGCTCGCCCGCGGCCCAGGTGAGGGCCGGGCCGAACAGGCCGCGGCCGGTATCGGCATGCCCCTCGTAGACGTCCTCGGCGAGGGCGGAGGCGTCGACGGCCTCGCGGGCGGCGGCGCGGACGGCGGGGTCGGCGAAGGGGCCGGAGCGGGTGTTGAGGAAGAGGGCGGTGGTGCGGGCGGTGGGCACCTCGCGGACGGTCGGCCGGTCGAGGGTGGCCGCCTGGGAGACCGGAACCGCCTCGGCCATGTCCACCTCGCCGCCGCGCAGCGCGTTGGTGCGGGCCGTGCCATCGGCTATGAAGCGGACATCGAGACCGGAGGCGTGGGCGAGGCCGCCCCAGTAGTCGTCGAAGCGGTGCAGGGTGGCGCGGGTGGCTCCGGTCGTCCTGGTCAGGGTGAAGGGACCGGTGGCGGTACCGGCCGGATCGACGGCCGCTTTCCCGTCCGCCGTGTCCGAACGCCCCTCCGCCGAACCGGACTTGTCCGAACCGGCTGTCCCCGTACCGGCCTTCGTGCGGTACGCCTTGGGCGAGAGGATGGCCAGGCTCGGGCTGGACAGTCGTAGCGGCAGCGCGGAGTCGGCGGTGGCGGTGGTGACCCGGACCCGCCGCTCCCCCATCGGCTCGGCGGTGAGCGTGACCCCGGTGAGCGCGGCGGGCCCGGGATCGGCGTGGGTGGCATGGGTGAGGGCGCCCGCCACCGCCGCCGGGGTGACCTCGGTGCCGTCCTGGAACCGCGCGTCGCGCAGGGTGAACACCCAGCCGCCGCCGCGCTCCCGGGTCCAGGACTCGGCGAGGGCGGGCACCGCGCCTCCGTTGCCGTCCAGCCGGGTCAGTCCCTCGGTGACCCCGAGCCGGCTGAGCAAAGTGGCGTCGGCGCCGTACGGGGAGAAGCGCTCGGCTGGCGGGAAGGCCATCGCGACCCGGAGGCGTCCGCCGCCCGCACCGGCCCCGGCGTCGTACGGCGAACCGTCACGGGCCGCGAAACACCCGGTGAGCAGCGGGAGGGGCAGCAGCGCGGCGGCCCACCGGCGGCGGACAGAGTGCATGGGCGTGGTTCTCCAGGGGCTGCGCGGGGACGGCAGGGTGGCGAGACGGAACGCTACATGATAATCATTTCCATCAACTCATGGCATCCCCGGCCCCATGGGGACCTCGAAGTGCACGATCCCCTGACCGCCCCCGGGCACCTCCCGCTCATCGCAGACGACCTTCCCCATGGACCGCCAGAACGGCTCGGCGCCCGCCACCTCCGGATCGGTGTGCAGATAGACCGCGCGATACCCGCCGTCCGCCACGGCGAAGTCCAGCAGCGCATGCACCAGCCGCCGGGCCAGCCCGTTGCGCCGATGCCCGGATCGCACATAGACCCGGCGCAGTTGGGCGGTCTCCCCCGACGGGTAACGCGCGGCCAGCCATGACGGGTTGGGCGGATGGGCCGGGCCCCGGGAGTCGAGCGCGGCGGTCGCCACGACCGCCCCGTCGCTCTCGTCCACCGCCACCAGCAGGGTGTGGCGCGCATCGTCCAGATACGCGGCGGCGGGATCGATGATGTCGGCGTGCCAGCGTGGCACATAGCCGGTTCCGAAGTCGCGGTAGACGGTGTCGAGCATCACGCCGCGGACGGCGTCGAGGTCATCGGGGGTGGCGGTTCTGATGCGATAGCAGGGCACCTGCGCATCGTACGCAATAAGCCCACGCGCCGATCGCACTGGCAGACTGGGCCGGGACCGGAGGAGGGGGCCGATGGGGCGGGGACGGCCGTCGATGCAGGAACTGATCCTGCGGCGCAGGAACGCCGGATTCGTGGGACGGCAGCGGGAACTGGACGCGTTCCGGGACAACTTCGGGCTGCCGCCGGAGGACGGGCGGCATCGCTTCGTCTTCCATGTGCACGGCCACGCGGGCGTGGGCAAGACCTGGCTGATGCGCCGGCTGGAGCAGACCGCCCGCCAGGAGTACGGCGCGCTCACCGCCCGCGTCGACGAGGCGGCGGGCTCCGTGCCCGAGGCGATGGCCGCGATCAGCGACCAATTCGCCCTCCAGGGGAGGGAGTTCACGGCGTTCGATCGGCGGCTCGCCACATATCGGCAGCGCCGCCACGAGGCGGAGTCGGTACCGGCGGCGGACGGCGAGCGGAGCGGGCCCAGCACCGGCAGCATGGTCGCCGCGCGAGCCGGGCTCACCGGCCTCGGCCTGGTGCCGGGGGTCGGGGCGCTGGCGGGTGCCGTCGACCCGGTGCCGCTCGCCGAGCGGACCGACCGGCTGCGGGCGGCGCTCAGCTCGCGGTTCCGCGACCACAAGGACGTCCAGCTCGTGCTGGACCCGGTGGAGACGCTGACCCCGCTGCTGGTCAGGGAGTTGTCGGAGGCGGCAGCGGAGGTGCCGTGGCTGGTGCTGCTCTTCGACACCTACGAGCGCCTGGGCCCACTGCTCGACCCCTGGCTGCGCACCCTGCTGACCAGCGAACGCCTCGGCACCCTCCCCGCCAACACCGTACTGGTGCTGGCCGGGCAGACCCGCCCGGACCCCGGCTGCTGGGGCGAGCTGGCCGATGTGGTCGCGGAGCTGCCTCTGGAGCCGTTCACCGACGCGGAGGCCCGGCAGTTGCTCACCGCCAAGGGGATCACCGATGAGCCGGTGGTGCGGGAGGTGCTGCGGCTCTCCGGCCGGCTGCCGGTGCTGGTGTCCACCCTCGCTGAGAACCCCGGAACCAGCGGCGATCTGGACGACCCCAGCGCCACCGCCGTCGACCGGTTCCTGAAGTGGGAGCGCGATCCGGTGCGCCGCTCCGCCGCCCTGGCGGGCGCACTGCCCCGGCGGCTGAACGAGGACGTCTTCAGGGCGGCGGTGGACGAGGACGCAGCCGAGCTGTTCGGCTGGCTGCGGTCGCTGCCGTTCATCGGCGACCGTAACGGGGCGGCCCGCTACCACGATGTGGTCCGCGGCCCGATGCTGCGGCTTCGGCGGACCACCTCACCGCAGCGGTGGAGCGCGGCGCACACCCGGCTGGCGGAGACCTTCGCCGGGTGGCGCGAGTCGGCCGCCGGGGGGCTCGACGCGCGTGACGGGTGGCGGCTGGACGCCTGGAGCGGACCGCGGCTGGAGGAGTGGTACCACCTGCTGTGCGCACGGCCGTCGGCGGCGCTGCCCGGAGCGCTGCGGGACGGGATCGACGCCTGCGACGCGGGTCCGGCGGCGGCCCGGCGCTGGGCGTCCACCCTGGTCGAGGCGGGCGAGGACGCCGACTCGGACGCGGTGCGCACCTGGGGGCGGCGCCTGGTGGAGGCGCTGGCGGACGAACGGCGGCGCGGTATCGAGGCGCTGGGGCTGCTGCTGGCGCGGGCCGGGCTGGACGCCGCCGACCGGGTCGCGGCGCTCGTCGTACGCGGGTGGCACCGCCGGTCGGTCGAGGAGTACGACGGGGCGCTGGAGGACTTCCGCCGGGCGATCGAGCTGGACCCCGGGAACGTACGCGCACACTTCGGGCGCGCCGTGGTCCACCGGGCGACCGGGGACTTCACCGCGGCGATGGACGCGCTGGACGGCGTGGCGGCGCTGGAGCCTGACTCGACCTGGGTTCAGCGGGAGCGCGGGGAGACCTGCCGCCGGGCGGGCCGGTACGAGGAGGCGCTGGCCCTGCTCGACCCGGTGGTCGCGGCCGATCCGGCGGACCATGTGGCCCTGGGCAGCCGCGGCCAGACCATGATGGCGCTCGGCCGGATCCAGGAGGCCCTGGCGGACTTCGACCGGGCCATCGAGCGGCACGGCGACTACACCTGGGCGCTGGTCCGGCGGGCCCGGGTCCGCAGCACTCTGGGGGACGCGGCGGGCGCGCTGGACGACCTGGACCGGGCGGAGGCGCTGGAGCCGGGCATCCCGGGAACGCTGGGCGAGCGCGGCGATGTCCACCGCTTCGCGGGCCGCTACGAGGAGGCCATCGCGGCGTACGACCGGGCGCTGGCCCTCGACCCCGGCTACGCCTGGGCCCTGGGGAGCCGCGCGATGGCCAACGAGGCCCTGGGCAGACACGCGGAGGCGCTGGCGGATCTGGACCGTGCGGTGGCACTGAATCCCGGCTACGCCTGGGCCGTGGCGCAGCGCGAGCGATTGCTTCTCGGCGGGGATTCACCGGAGGGCGGACGGAACGACGGACCGGTGTGACCTCCCGGCACCCGTCCTTCCGGCTCCTCTCCCTCCGCGGCCGGTCACCGGCCCTGTCGTGATACGCGCCCGGTGACGCAGGACGACACGGCGCGGCGTACGGCGCGCAGCACGGCACGGCAACGCGACAGATACCGGGCCGGGCGGGACCGGCGGACCGGGCGCGGTGCGGCCGATGGAGCCGGTGCGGCCGACGTGGCCGGTGCGGACGTCGGAGCCGGTACGGCCTCGGCCCCGGACGCGTCCTGAGCGGTGGCGTCCACCGGATCGGGAGCGGCCGGACCGGCCGGGGGCGGCGACGGATCGGTGGTCCTGGCCCGCGGGGTGACGGGGCGCCGGGTGGCTTCTGCGCGCATCATCGCGCGCATGGCGGCATAGACATCGATGGGCATGCGGATACTCCTGCGGTCTCGGGCGTCCGATGGCTGAGCGGGCAGGGCACACCGCATCCGGGATCCGCGCGGCAGCCGCGGAAACGGGATGACGGACGTGACCGGGCCCGGTCAGCAGCGCAGGACGACGGACCGCGAGGAGAGCCGATCGGCCGGGATGCCGCCACCGGCGGCGAACGCGCCGACGCCCGCCGCGAGGTCGGCGGGGCGACCGCGGACCGCGACGAGCACGAGGGGGCCGAGGGACGTCGAGAGGGATCGATGGGCGCCGAACGAGGCGCCGTGGACCAGCCGCCCGGCATGCCGGGCCGGATGCCCGGCACCGTCGCGGGCGAAGAGCTTGGCCGACGCCGACGCGGTGGAGCGCTCGTCCTCGGTCTCCGGCGCCACCGGAACGGGCGCCGGAACGGGCGCCGGAACGACGGGAGTCCCGGCGGGGGCCCGGGATGAGACGGGAGCACCGGCGGCACCGGGCGTGGCCGGGGCCGCAATGGGGTTCGGAGGCCCGGCCGCGCGCTGGTCAGGGCCGGTGGCCGGCGCGTCGCGAACGACCCCCAGGGCCAGCACGGCATGCAGCAACGTGACCGCCAGCAGCAGAAGGACGGCGGCCGCGCACGGGCCGCCGCACACCGCGGGGCGGTTCGTGTCGCGGCCGTGCACCATGCGGCCTCCCTCGCTGATCCCCCTCCAGGGAACCCCGCACAGCGGAAGACGGCACTCCGATTACCGGGAAAAGTCTATACTTTCACCCGTGTCGGTTATCTCCTCGAACACACATATCGCCCCATTTCGAGGAGTCACCGGTCGCCGTGGGGTGATCGGTCGGGGTGGGGTGATCAGTCGCCGTGGGGTGATCATTCGAGCAGCGTGGCCGGTGCGGCCTGCCGCCAGGAGTCCAGCAGGATGTCCCGCAACTCATCCACGTCCTCCAGCGCGGCGAGCCGCACCCGCACCCAGGCCGAACTCGCCTCATGGGCGGCCACCCAGAACTTCTCCGGCTCCGCCAGCACCAACTCCTTCCGCTCCTCCTTGGGACATCTGACGGCCATCGAGGTCTCGTCCTCGGGCAAGGTGGCGAACATCTTCCCGGCGACCCGGAAGGTGGGCATCGACCAGGCGATCTTCTCTGTGGTCTCCGGCAGCGACAGGGCGATGGCACGGACATCGTCGGACGTGGTCATGGCCCGACCGTAGAACACCCCACCGACAACCGCGCCCGTGCTTGAATGCCCAGGTGACGGATCTGGACGTGCTCAAGGTGTTCTGCGGGCCCTATGGCCGCGGCGGCAATGAACTCGGCGTGGTGCGCGACGGCGCCGCCGTGGTCGGCGAGGCGGAGCGGCAGCGGGTCGCCGCCCGGCTGGGGTTCAGCGAGACCGTGTTCGTGGACGATCCGGAGCGCGGCGTCGTCGACATCTACACCCCGAGCGTCCGGCTGCCCTTCGCGGGCCATCCCCTGGTGGGCACCGCCTGGCTGCTGGACCTGCCCGAGCTGCTGCCGCCCGCCGGTGAGGTTCCCGCCCGCCAGGACGGCGAGTTCACCTGGATCACCGGCCGTCCCGCCTGGGCGGCCGGGCGGCGCACCCAGCGGTACGCCTCCCCCGAGGAGGTCGAGGCGCTGCCCGCCCCTCCCGAGGGCGAGGGCTGGCTGTACGCCTGGGCGTGGCAGGACGAGGCCGCGGGCCGGGTTCGGGCGCGCGCCTTTCCCCGCCGCGGGGACGGGATCGTCGAGGACGAGGCCACCGGCGCCGCCGCCCTGATTCTCTCGGGCGAGCTGGGCCGTGCCCTCAACATCACCCAGGGCGTGGGGTCGCAGATCCTCACCGGTCCCCAGCCGGACGGCTCCATCGAGATCGGCGGCCGGGTCGAGCTGGCCGAGGTCCGCTCGCTGTAGGGCGGTCGCGGTCGCGGAGACAAGGTGGCCCGGCGGAGGTCCGGGCGGTCGCGGTCAGTCCGTACGGGCGTAGTGGATCGCGATCCGCGCCCCGAGGCGTGCGTTGTTCTTGACGAGGGCGATATTGGTCCGCAGGCTCTCCCCCTTGGTCAACTCGACGATCCGGCCCAGCAGATACGGGGTCGCGTCCTTGCCACCGATCCCCGCCTCCGCCATCTCGGCGAGGGCCCGCTCGATGATGCCGTCGATCCGCTCGGCGGGGATCTCCTCGGCCTCGGGCACCGGATTGGCGATGCTCAGCCCCGCCGTCATGCCCAGCTCCCACTGGGCCCGCATGGTGGCGGCGATCTCCTCGGGCGAGTCGACGCGCAGCGGGGAGCGGAAGCCGCTCACCCGCGAGTAGAAGGCGGGGAAGTCGTCGGTGCCGTAGGTGAGCACCGGAACGCCCAGGGTCTCCAGCTTCTCCAGGGTCAGTCCGATGTCGAGGATGCTCTTGACCCCGGCGCTGATGACGGCCACCGGGGTGGTGGCGAGCTCGGTGAGATCCGCGCTGATGTCGAACGAGTGCTCCGCTCCCCGGTGCACTCCGCCGATGCCACCGGTGACGAAGACCCGGATCCCGGCGAGCGCGGCGAGCCGCATGGTGGACGCCACCGTGGTGGCGCCATGGCCGCCGCGCGCGATGACATGGGCGAGGTCGCGCACGCTGACCTTGCCGACGTCGGGGCTGGTGGCGAGCAGTTCGAGAGCGGCCCGGTCCAGACCGGCGCGTGGTGTGCCGTGGAGGACGGCGATGGTGGCGGGGACGGCCCCCTCGGCGCGGATGATCTCCTCGACCTCGGTGGCCATCTCCACGTTCTGCGGATACGGCATGCCGTGGCTGATGATCGTGGACTCCAGCGCGACCACCGGACGGCCGTCGCGCAGGGCCTCCGCGACCTCCTCGGTGAGGGTCAGCCGGGGGTGGGGCGTGGTCATGTGGTCCTCCGCAGCGGTGCGTCGAGCGCGTCCTCGATCAGACGCGGGGTCAGGTCGGGTCGTACGGTGGCGGGGGTGGCCACGGTCAGCGCGGCGGCGGCGTGGCCGTAGCGGGCGGCGTCGACCGGGTCGGCGCCACCGAGCAGGGCGTGTGCGAACGCGCCGAGCATCGCGTCGCCGGCCCCGGTGACGTCGTGCACCTCGGCCGGTGGCGCCTCCAGCGGCACCCGGCCCTCGTCGAGGGTGCTCAGCAGGGAGCCGCGCGCACCGAGCCGCACCCACACATGCCGCACACCGCGCGCATGGAGGACTGCCACGGCCGCGAGCAACTCCGGATCGTCCGCGGCGGCCTCCCCGTCGAGGTCCCGGCCGGTGAGCGCGCCCAGCTCCACCACGTTCGGCGTGACGACGAAGACCGGCCGCCCGGTGGCGAACAGCGGGGCGAGCAGCGCCGCCTTGGGGACACTCACCGGGTCGATCAGCGTCTGGACGCCGGTGGCCGCGGCGATGTCCAGGACGTACGAGAGCACCCGCGGGGAGAGGTTCCCGTCCAGCACCAGCAGACCGGCGTGGCCGATCAGCTCACGCGCGGGGTGCAGATGCTCGGGGCCGAGCGCGTCGGTGGCGGCCATGTCGGCGATGGCCACGACCAGATCGCCGTCGGCGTCCAGCACCGCCGTATAGGTGCCGGTGGGGTGCGGGCCGCGGTGCATATGGTCGATGCGCACCCCGGCGGCCTGAGTCTCGCTCAGCAGCCGCTCCCCCGCCGCGTCCTGACCCACGGCGGCGATCAGATGGGTGGGGGTGCCCAGCCGGGCGAGGTTCTCGGCGACATTGCGGGCGACCCCGCCGGGGCTGGTGTGGGACCGGCCCGGATTGCTGGTGCGGTACGCGACGGGCGCGAGGCTGCGCACCTTGATGTCCACATTGGCGCCGCCGATGACCACCACCGCGTGTTCCTGGCGCAGTATGTAGCCGCGCCCCAGGATGGCGCCCTTCTTGCCCAGGTTGGAGAGATGGACGTTGACCGCGGCCCGGGTGGTCCCGAGGGCGTCGGCGATGGACTGGGCCCCGGCCAGGGGATCCCGCCGCAGCAGCGCGAGAATCTCCCGTTCCCTGCGCGTCAGCATCATGCTCAGCAGAGTAAAGGACCCTTAGCCCGATAAACAGGCCACTGACACCCATGGGTTGGCCCAGGAGATCGTAAAAGAACGGCGGATGACATCCTGGGAAGCCATGGCGCGCCGGACACTCTCGGCAGCGGCCCGGGAACCTGTCCGGTGACGAGGGAGAAGGCCGATGAGACTCTGCTTTCTGGTGGAGGAGCGCTATCGCCATGACGGGATGCCCCGTGAGGTGATCCGTCAGCTCTCCGCCTGGGGCCACCAGGTGGATGTGGTCCGGCCGGGCGCTTCCCTGCTGCGGATGTCCGATGCGGTGCGGGCGGGAAGCCATGACGCCTGGGTGCTCAAGACGGTGTCCGGAGGCCCCGGGCTGACGCTGCTGGAGGCCGCGTCGGCGGTCGGGCTGACCACCGTCAACGACGCCCGCGCCATCCGCGGCGTACGGGACAAGGCGCTGGCGGCCGCCATCGGGCGCAGCCGGGGGCTGCCGTTGCCGCCCACCTACGCGGCGGCCCGGCCCGAGGCACTGGAGGAGATACCGGAGGCCGAGTTCCCGTTGGTGGTCAAGCCCGCGGACGGCAGTTCCGGGCGGGCCGTGCGGCTGGTGCCCACGCCGGACCGGCTGCGGGCGCTGAGCGCCGAACTGGCCGTGGAGGGCATGCTCATCGCCCAGCCCTATGTGCCGAATTCGGGCATCGACCTCAAGGTGTACTGCGTGGACGGGGAGTTGCACGCGACCGAGCGCAGCTCACCGCTCGGTCCCGACGGGGGCGCGCGTGGCCGTCGGGTGCGGCTGTCCGCCGAAGTGGCGGCCATCGCCGCCGAGGTGGGTGCGGTCTACGGCCTCGATCTGTACGGGGTGGATGTGCTGCTGGGTCCGGACGGGCCGGTGGTCGTCGATGTGAACGACTTCCCCAGCTTCAAGGAGGTGCCGGACGCGGCGGCCCGGGTGGGGCGTGCGGTGCTGGAGTTGGCGCGCAGGGGCGGCGCCCGGTCCGGGACGGGGCTCGTCGGTGCCCTCACCGAGCCGGTGCCGGCTCCGGAGCCGGTCCCGGCCGTGGCCACGGGCAGGCTATGAACACGGGCCGTGGCCATGGGACGGCCGTGAACGCGACGGTGAGCGGCGGCCGATGAGGATCGGTCTGATCACCGCCGACCCCGGCCATCAACTCCTCGCCGATACGACGGAGTTGCTGACGCCCCGCCATGAGGTGGTGGCGCTCGACCCGGGCGGCCACGACCCCCGGGAAGACCTGGCCGACCCCGGGGAACTCGCCGACGTCTATCTGCTGAAGGCCCGGACGCCGCGTGCGCTGGCGCTCGCCCGGTCCCTGGAACGGCGCGGCGCCCCGGTGGTGAACTCCGCCGCGGCCACCGCGCTGTGCCAGGACCGGACGGCGATGGCCGAACTGGCGCTCCGCGCCGGTCTGCCGTTCGCCCCCACCCGTACCGTGGCCTCACTCGCCGGGCTGACGGCGGAGCGGCTGCCTCGCCCGGTCGTCGTCAAGAGCCGCCACAGCCGCCGCCATGATCTGGTGGCCCGGGTCGACGACGCCGCACGGCTGCGCGCCCTGTGCGCCGACTGGGCGGATGAGCCCGTGGTGGTGCAGGACTTCACCCCGAACGACGGCTGGGACCACAAGCTTTGGGTGATCGCGGGCCGGGTGTTCGCCGCGCTGCGCCGGTCGGAGCTGGCGGCCGGCGGCCGCGGTCCGAGCCTGCCGCTCGCCCTGGACGCGCTGCCGCCCGGCTGGCTGGATCCGGTGCGCCGTGTCGGTCCGGTGTTCTCGCTGGACGTCTACGGCGTGGATCTGATCGACGCGGGCGGCGGCGCCCCGCTGATCGTGGACATCAACGCATTCCCGGGCGTCCGCGGTCAGTCCGGCGCCCCCGAGGCGCTGGCGGCCCTGGCCCTGCGGACCGCCGAACGGGGCCGACTCACCGCGCCCCGCACATGACCGACACGAGGGAAATACTAGGGGACTCCGGTCCGAAATAGGGGTGGTCGCAGGTCGGACCCGTCCGGCAGGGTGGTCTACTGGTCTCCGCGCGACCCGAGGCACGCGCGCGACAGCCACACGACAGCCGCCGTAGCACGAACGGCGCGAAAGGACATCACGTGACCGCAAACCCCACCGGCACAAGCCTGTGGATCAGGCAGTTCCACCCCGCGCCGGCCGCGGCGACGCGACTCATCTGCCTGCCCCACGCCGGCGGGTCCGCCTCCTACTACTTCCCCGTCTCCAAGGCGCTCTCGCCCGCGGTCGATGTGCTCGCCGTGCAGTACCCGGGGCGCCAGGACCGGCGCAACGAGAAGTGCATAGACAACATCCCCGAGCTGGCCGACGCGCTGGTGCCGGAGCTGCTGCCCTTCACGGACAAACCGGTGGCGCTTTTCGGCCACAGCATGGGCGCCACCCTCGCCTTCGAGGTGGCCCTGCGCCTGGAGCAGAAGGGCGTGGTGCCGGTGGCGCTGTTCGCCTCGGGGCGGCGCGCCCCCTCCTGCCACCGTGACGAGTCCGTCCACCTCCGCGACGACGACGGGCTGATCGCCGAGGTGAAGGCGCTCGCCGGGACCGACACCCAGCTCCTGGGCGACGACGAGATCCTGCGGATGGTGCTGCCCGCGATCCGCAGCGACTACAAGGCGGCCGAGACCTACCGCTACACCTCCGGCCCGCGACTGGCGACGCCGATCCACGCGCATGTGGGGGACGACGACCCCAAGGCGAGCGTCGAGGAGGCCCGCGCCTGGGGCGAGCACACCACCGGTGGCTTCGACCTCCAGGTCTACTCCGGCGGCCACTTCTACCTCAACGACGAGGCCCCGCGGGTCATCGCCTCGATCCGCGAGGTGCTGACCGAGCGGTCCTGAGCCATCGGCCGGCCGCGGGGCGTTCAGTCGTGCGGCCGGTCCGCCAGGACGGTTCGTATGTAGTCCTCGACGGTGGCCTCCAGGCCCACGTCACGCCCGGCCCGCTCGGACAACAGCCAGCGGTGCTCGAGCAGTTCGTAGTAGATCTGCGCGGTGTCGGTGACACCGCGCAGCTCCTTGGGAACTCTTCGCACGGTGGGCCGGAAGACATCGCGGACCCACCGGTGGGCGAGCACCTCGGGGCGTGCGCCGAGCGGATCGCCGGGCGCGTAGTCGTCCTGTGTGGCCATCCAGGTCTCCAGGTCGTTCAGCAGGCTGCGGGCCTGGTTCTCCTCGGCGTCGAGTCCGGTCAGCCGCAGCAACTGCCGCTGGTGGTGGCCCGCGTCGACGACCTTGGGCACGAAGGTGACGGTGTCGCCGTCGGGTGAGCGCTCGATCTGCATCTCCGCCACGTCGAACCCGAGGTCGTTCAGGCGCCGGACGCGCTGGTCGATGGCGTGGCGCTGGGCGAGCGGATAGACCGACTGGCGGGTCAGCTCATGCCACAGGTCGCAGTAGCGCTCGGCGATGGCCTCGCCGAAGAGCACCGGGTCGACCGAGGGGTGCAGGGAGCCGCTGGCCTCCAGGTCCATCAGTTCGCCCGCGATGTTCACCCGCGCCACCTCGACGTCGTAATCCCGCTGTCCGCTGGTGAGCCTCGGCTGGATCTGCCCGGTCTCGGCGTCGACCAGATAGGCGGCGTACGCGCCCGCGTCGCGCCGGAAGAGGGTGTTGGACAGCGAGCAGTCGCCCCAGGCGAACCCGGCCAGATGCAACCGCACCAGCAGCACGGCGAGCGCGTCGAGCAGCCGTCGGATGGTGCTCGGCCGCATGGTCGTCTGGAACATCGAGCGGTAGGGCTGCGAGCCCACCAGATGGCGGGTGATCAGCGCCGGTTCCAGCGGTTCGCCGTGCTCGTCGGTGCGCCCGGTCACCACCGCGAGCGCGTCCACCGCGGGGACCGCGAGCCGGTCCAGGTCACGCAGCAGCCCGTACTCGCGTACCGCCGCCCACTCGCCGACCTCCTTGACCGCGACGATCTCGCCGCCCGCCTGCGCGAAACGGACGACATGGCGGGAGATGCCCCGGGGCAGCGCCACCAGGTGCTCCTGCGGCCACTGCTCCAGGGGGATGTTCCACGGCAGATCGAGCAGCGACGCCGGATGCTCGGGCGAGGTGGCGGTGATCTGGAGCTCCATAACACCCCAGTGTGCGGTACGGGGGTGTGATCAGAGCCGGTCGGGCAGTGGGGTGCCCGCCGGTGCGCGCATTCCGTCGAGGACGACCGTGACACACCGTTCGACCTGGAGCCGGTCGGCCGGGAGGTCCAGCACACAGGCTCCGGCGGCGGCCGCCCTGGCCAGGAACGGGATGTCCCGCCAGGACAGATCGGCGCGCAGCACGCCGTCCCGCTGGGCGCGTTCGGTCAGGCGCTGTACGCGGTCGAGCAGGGTGCGGCGGGCGGCGGCCACCTGGGGTCCGCCGCGGTCGTCGAGGGAGTCCGAGAGCCCCGCGTTCTCGCCGGTGCGCAGGGCGAGGCCGGCGAAGAACCGGGTGAAGGCCGGCCAGGACTCGTCCTCGCCCAGGGCCTGTTCGGCACTGTCGGCGAGTTCGCCGAGCACATCGAGGAGAACGGCTTCCAGCAGCCCGGCCCGCTCGGGGAAGCGACGGTAGACGGTGCCGACGCCGACTTCGGCCAGCCGCGCGATCTCGTGGTAGCTGACGTCGAAGCCATGGGCGGCCACCGCCTGGCGTGCGGCGGTCAGGACGCGGGCGGCGTTGCGCCGCGCGTCCGCGCGCGGCGGTCTGGGGGGCCGCTGAGCGGAGGGCATGCCCGTCATGTCCCCAGCCTAGTCAGAAGTGGACAGAAACTGTCCACCTCCGTACGCTGAACTCTAAGCGGACAAGATCTGTCCATTTAATGCGCGGCGCCACGGCCGCCTACCCCACCGGCCGCTCGCCACACGTCCCACCCGCACGACCGAACAGGAGCCACGGGCATGAGCCATCTCGACGGCATGACCGCGGTGATCACCGGGGGCAGCGAGGGCCTCGGCTACGCCATCGCCGACGCCTTCGCCACCGAGGGCGCCGACCTGGTGCTGCTCGCCCGTGACCAGGAGAAGCTCGACCGGGCCCGGCACACCCTGACCGGACACGGCACCACCGTACGCACCCTCTCCGTCGACCTGGCCGACCCCGGCGCCGTGACCACCGCCGCGCGTCAGGTGCTCGCGCTCACCGGACGGGTGGACACCCTGGTCAACAACGCGGGCACGGCACACTTCAGCCCGCTCGCCCAGACCTCGGCCGACTCCTTCGACGCCATGCTCCATCTCAATGTCCGGGTGCCCTTCCTCCTCGCCCAGGCGCTGCTGCCCGCGCTCGTCGAGGGCCGCGGCAGCATCATCAACATCAGCAGCTACTGGGCGCACAAGATGGTCGCCGACCGCCCGTCCGCGGCCTACTCCGCCACCCGCGGCGCCATCAACGCGATGACCCGGGCCCTCGCCAATGAGCTGGGCCCCTCCGGCGTCCGGGTCAACGGCATCGCCCCCGGCGCCGTCCGCACCCCCACCTACGAACGGGCCCATCTCGCCCCGATGAGCGCCGAGGAGCGCGACGGCCACGACCAACGCACCCGGGACGCCTATCCCCTGGGCCGGGTCGGCGAACCCCACGAGGTGGCCGCCGCGGCGGCCTTCCTCGCCTCCCCGCAGGCCGGCTGGACCACCGGCACCATCATGAACGTGGACGGCGGGCTGACCGTCCGCTGACGGCCCTCGCGGGAGCCCGGCGGCCGATGGAGTCGCTGGTTCAGTCCTCGGCCAGAACCACGACCGTATCGCCCTCCTCCAGGGTCAGCGGTGCTGTCTTGGACGGGTTGAGGTGGACGCCGTAGAGCGGTGGCTCATCGCTCTGCCGGGCCAGCCGGTAGCCGATGGCCGTCTCACCGCGCTGGCGGGCGGCCTCGATGACGGTGGCGAAGTTGGCCTCCGCGCCGGGTATCAGATAGCTGGGCGCGGGTTTGAGGTAGATCTCGGATCCCTGTGGGTCGAAGAGGTCGGCGAAGACCGCGTACAGATGGCGGTTCTCGGTGAGCTGGGTCAGCAGCAGGCTGATCACCTTGGTGGAGACGATGAAGTCGTCGGCCTTGGTGACCTGCGCGACCTCGCGGTTGGCGTCGTCGTGCATCTCGGTGACGATCGAATACGGATCGCCGAGCTGGATCTCGATGTCGCGCAGATGGAGCAGGGTGACCAGGGTGCGGTCGTCGGCCCGGCCGGGATCGATCCCGTCGTCCGTGAGCACCACGATATGGCGGTAGTCGTCCAGTCCGAGCGCCTCCAGCGACGGACGGCGGGTGGGTTCGCAGTGCTTGAAGCCGACCGTGAGGTTCTTCAGCTCCCGGTTCGCCTCCTCGCGGGGCGGGCGCGGGGCGGCGATGTCCACCACCGAGCCGGGCTTCACCAGCAGGTCGAGCTGCGCGATGATCTTCTCCGCGCGGGAGTTCCAGCCGATCAGCAGGGTCCGGTCCGGTACTGGCGGGCGGAACGCGGCCACGGCCATCGCCGAGCGCGCGATCCGGGGGCGGGTGGCCGCCACCTTGATCAGCAGATCGTCCTCGGCGACCATCAGCAGCCGGTCCCCGCGCTCGATCACGGTGTCCATGGCGGGGTTGACCAGCGCCTCGCCGTCCGCGCGCCACACACCGATGGGCACACCGAGCTCGAAGGCGTTCAGCGACTCCCCGTAGGTGGCGCCGGCCAGTGTGGGCGCGTGCCAGGGGTAGATCTCGTTGCCGATGAAGCTGAGCAGTTCATTGAAGACGGTGGACAGTCCGGACTGGCGGTGGGACTGCACGATCAGCCCGACCGCGATGTCATCGGCGTCGATCACCAGCGCGGTGTCCCCCGCGGCCAGCCGGGCGGCCGCCAGGTTCGCCGAACTCTGCACGGCGGCCACCACATTGGGCCGTGTCCCGGTCCAGGTGCGGCCGTTGAGCAGCAACAGCGTCTTGATGACGTCGATGTCGCTGTCGTCCCCGATGGGCGAGAGCACCATGATGGCCTTGGCGCTGTCCGGGCTCACCAGCTCCAGGTCGCCGCGCTGGAGCGGATTGCCGGAGCGGCAGATCACCCGGGTCTTCCCGGTGTCCGGGATGCGGCGCCGGATCTCGTCCTCCATGTCGACCTTGTCGCGGTCGGCGAGGATCACCACACATGAGCGCCGCTCGCTCTGGTTGGCCTCCGCCAGCTCCGCTATCACCGTGAAGACCTGCTCCGACCAGCCCAGCACAATGGTGTGGCCGTGCTCGATCAGCCGTGATGTCCCCTTGCGCAACTGCTGGATCCGGGCCTCCAGGCCGGTGGTCATCACCCCGATCAGCGCGCTGACGATGAAGATTCCGCCGATGGTCACCGTGAGCATGAGGACCAGGAACAGCGGCCGTCCCGTGTCCCCGCCCATCGTGCCCGGATCGAGGGTCCGCAGCAGGCTCATCCAGACGACACCGAGCCAACCGCCGTTGTCCGCGGTGTCCTTGTGGGCGAAGGTGACCACCACCGCGGAGACCAGGGTGATCAACGCCAGGGAGGCCAGCCCCAGCCAGCCGATCAGCGCCGGGGTGCCACGGTCCATCGTCCCGTCGAACCAGTACCGCAGCCGCTCCCGCAGCCTCTTGCGCATGCCGCATTCCTCCATAGCCCATCACGCCGCCGGGCCCAACGGCCCGTGGTGAGCGGCGCTTTACGCCATGAGGGTGTCGTCTGACCCCGCTTCAGCGCCAATCGGGCGCCGCCGGTGACCAGCGGAGCGCCCGTCCGGCGCGCCCGCCCGCGACCATGCGGGGCGGCGGGGTCAGCCGGGGACGTCGTCCCACTGGTCGAGGAGGTCCCCGCCCTCGGCGTCGGCCGGCGGGAGCATCGGGTCGGTCAGGGGCTGCTCGGCCCAGATGATCTTACCGTTGGGGGTGTAGCGGGTCCCCCAGCGCAGCGCGTACTGGGCGACGAGGAAGAGCCCTCGGCCGCCTTCGTCGGTGGTGGCGGCGCGCCGCAGATGCGGGGAGGTGCTGGAGCCGTCGGCCACCTCGCAGATGAGGGTGCGGGCGCGCAGCAGCCGGACGCGGCTGGGGGCGCATCCGTAGCGGATGGCGTTGGTCATCAGCTCGCTGAGGATGAGTTCGGTGGTGAAGGCGATCCCCTCCAGGCCCCATGCGGTGAGTTGCTCGGCGGCCTCGTTGCGGATGCGGGCGACCGCGGCGGGGTCGGAGGGCAGCTCCCATTCGGCGACGTGCCCGGGGTCCAGCAGATGGGTGCGGGCGACCAGAAGGGCGATGTCGTCGCCGGGGTGGGCGGACGTCATGGTGTCGAAGACGGCCTGGCAGGTCTCCTCCGGTGTGCCGTCGGGCAGTCCGGCGAGGGTGCTGCGCAGGAGGCCGAGGCCCTCGTCGCAGTCCCGGCCGTGGTCCCGGATCAGCCCGTCGGTGAACAGGGCCAGCCGGCTGCCCTCGGGCAGCTCCAGCTCGACGGTCTCGATGGGTTCGCCACCCAGGCCCAGCGGCGGGGCGAGGGGGATGTCGGGGAAGGTCACGGTGGAGTCCGGGAGGACCACCGCCGGGCCCGGGTGGCCGGCGCCCGCCACCGTGCAGCGGCCGGAGACCGGGTCGTAGATGGCGTACAGACAACTGGCGCCGCTGATCCCCGGGGCGTCGGTGCCCGCGGCGGCCTGGTCCTGGTCGAACCGGCTGGCCAGCTCGTCGAGATGGGCGATGAGCTCATCCGGCGGCAGATCGAGGGCGGAGAAGTTGTGCACGGCGGTGCGCAGCCGGCCCATGGTGGCGGCGGCGTGCAGTCCGTGGCCGACGACATCGCCGACCGCGAGGGCGACCCGGCCGCCGGGCAGGGGGATGACGTCGAACCAGTCGCCGCCGACTCCGGCCTGGGCGGGCAGATAGCGGTGGGCCACGTCCAGGGCGTCCTGTTCGGGCAGGCCCTGGGGCAGCAGACTGCGCTGGAGGGTGGCCGCCATGGCGTGTTCGCGGGTGTAGCGGCGGGCGTTGTCGATGGCGACCGCGGCGCGGGCGACCAGCTCCTCGGTGAGCGCCACATCGTCCTCGTCGAACGGCTCGGACTGCTCGGAGCGCCAGAAGGTGGCGATGCCCAGGGTGACGTCCCGGGCCCGCAGCGGGATGGTGATCATCGAGTGGATGCCGTACTTGACGATCTTCGTCGCCTGTTCGGGGTCCTGCTCCTGCCATCCCTCATAGGCCCGCAGATCCGCCTCGAGCACCGGACGGCCCGCGCCGAAGCCCAGCGCCTGGGGCACGGTGCCGGCGTAGGTGATCATCTTGCCGACCCGCCACAGCGGATGGTCGGCCCGGATGCCGCTGGTGGCGGTGCGGCGCATGGCGCTGCCCGCGGGCTCGTCGCCGCGCAGCACGGGTTCCACGAGGTCGACGGTGGCGAAGTCGGCGAACCACGGGACGCCGAACCGGGTCAGCTCCTCGGCGGTCCGCACGACGTCCAGGGTGGTGCCGATCTTCGAGCCCGCCTCGAAGAGCAGCCTCAGCCGCCGCTCCGCCACTTCGGCCTTGCCGGACAGCGCGCGTAGCTCGGTGGAGTCACGGAGCGTGGCGACGCTGCCGGAGATTCCGCCGTCCCACCGGGTGGGGCGCTGGTTGACTGCGAGCAGCCGGTCCCCGGCCAGATGCACCTCGTCGGTGGCGACCCGGCCCGAGGCGAGCAGCTCGGCGGTGCGCGGCTCGATGCCGAGCTCGGTGATGGGGCGGCCCTCGGCGTCCCGGGGCAGATCGAGCAGCCGGCCGGCCTCGTCGTTGGCGAGGACGAGGCGGCCATGGCTGTCGACGATGAGCACGCCTTCGCGCACGGAGTGCAGGACGGCGTCATGGTGCTCGTACATGCGGGTCATCTGGGCGGGGCCGAGCCCTCGCGTCTGGCGCCGCAGCCGCCCGCCGACCAGCGCCGTCCCGCCGGTGGCGAGCGCCAGCGCACCGGCGGCGGAGCCGAAGACCAGCGGCAACTGGCGCTCGACCCGGCCGCTCACATCCGCGGCGGTCATTCCGGCGCACACCACACCGGCCACGGTGCCGTTGCCCCGGGGGATCGGGACGGTGGCCTGGACCTCCCGGCCGAGGGGCCCCTGCACGGACTCGGTGACGATCTTGCCCTTCACCACGGGCCGCCAGTCCGCGACGATCTCCTTGCCGATGAACTCCGGCCTGGGGTGGGTGTACCGGATGCCCTTGGTGTTCGCCACGACCACGAAGTCCAGATGTGCCCGCTTACGGGTCTCCTCGGCCCGGGGCTGCAACTGGGCGGTGGGATTGTCCGTACGCATCGCGGACGCGATGCCCGGGGAGGTGGCGAAGGTCTGGGCGACGGCGGTCGCGCGGCGGATGGCCTCCTGCTCGCTGTCGTTACGCGCCTGGAAGATGAGCGCCGTCGTGGCCGCGACGATGAGCAGGCCGACAAGCAGCACTTGAACAGCGAAAACCTGCCCGGCGATGCTGCGTACGCTCAAGCTGCGCATGCTCGAGAGCGAACGGAAGCGCTTCCGGGAGAGGGGGGGTGGGGCAGGTCCTGACCGACCGATAACTCCGACCACGCACCCTTCCTACCATTTTCCACCCTCGATCCGTGAAGCCTGGTGGCCCACGATCGGGGACCGTCCCGGCCACCGATACACATCGGCACGGTGCGTGGCGAACCACCCACGCATCGCTCACCGCGGGGCTCCTCGGCGAGCACCACGGGCCATATCGGCCCCTCTACCACGGTCACACATCGAGCCGGTGGGCCACGGCCCGCATGGCCGCCCGCGCGGCGCCCAGGTCCACCCGTGTCCGGTCGGCCACCAGATAGAGAAAGACACCCTGGCGGGTGCGCTGGCTGAGCGGACGGATCAGGTGATATTCGGTGTCCAGCGTGACCACGATGTCCTCGAGACGATCCGGGTCGTAGCCGAGCAGCTCCAGAGTGGACAGCTTGGCCCGCATGACATCCGTGTCCCCGTACGCCACCTTCTCCAGATCCGGACCGCGCGGGGTCTGGACGGCACCCAGGGTGATCCGGCTCAGATAGTCCACGAGCGAGGCCGCCAGTGCGCCCTCGCACTCCATCACCTCGCGCAGCGACTCCTCGATGTCGATCATGGCCCGTCGCCCTCCGGGGACCTGGGGATCATGTCCACATATTTCATCCTTGCACAGGGTCCGCCGACGCACCCCCGCGCGCGTCCGATCCCCGGCGCCGGGTGCCCCACCCCGTGGTGGCGGGCCGCCGATCGTCCTATCCTGCGCACGCGTTGATCGACTTCGGATTGAATCGTCGCTTCCCGCTGGAGGACGCATGACCGTCGGCAGCACCCCGTCCCGGGCCGTGGTGGTGGGCACCGGCTCCCGGGCCCAGATGTTCACCGAGGCGCTGGCCCGCCGCCCGCAGCTCAGGGTCGCCGCGCTGTGCGATCCGAACCCGGTGCGCATCGCCCACCACCAGCGGCTGCTGAAGGAGGCGGGCGAGCCGGAGGCCGCCGCCTGGAGCCCCGAGGAGTTCGAGCGGCGGCTGCGCGCGGACGATATCCAGGAGGTGGTGGTGACCTGCGTGGACGCGCTGCACGACGCGTATGTCGTGCCCGCGCTGCGGGCCGGCTGCCGGGTGGTCACCGAGAAGCCGATGACCACCGACGCGGCCAAGTGCCGTCGCATCCTGGAGACGGTCCAGGAGACCGGCAACCATCTGGCGGTCGCCTTCAACTACCGCTTCAACCCGGTGCACGAGGAGGTCCACCGGCAGTTGTCCGGCGGCGCCATCGGCGAGGTGCTGTCGGTGCACTTCGAATGGCTGCTGGACACCCGGCACGGGGCCGACTACTTCCGCCGCTGGCACCGCGAGAAGGAGCACAGCGGCGGGCTGATGGTGCACAAGTCCAGTCACCACTTCGACCTGGTCAACTGGTGGCTGGGGGCCCGGCCGCAGGAGGTGTTCGGCTACGGCCGGCTCGGCTTCTACGGCCGCGCGGCCGGTGAGCGCAGCGGCTACCGGCGCGAGTACGAGCGGGCGCACGGCGCCGCCGCCGCCAAGGACGACCCGTTCGCGCTGGAACTCGCCGAGAACGACGCGCTGCGCTCGCTGTATCTGGACGCCGAGGGCGTGGACGGCTACCACCGCGACCGCAATGTGTTCGGCGACGGCGTCACCATCGAGGACGACATGGCGCTGCTGGTCCGCTATGACACCGGCGCCACCATGACGTACCACCTGACCGCCTACTCCCCCTGGGAGGGCTACCGGGTGATGTTCAACGGCACCCGGGGCCGGCTGGAGCTGGAGGTCGAGGAGAGCGCGTGGCAGCCGTCGCTGCTGGGCACCTCCTCCGGCCGCGGCACCATCCACGGCGACCAGGCCCTGGCCAACGCGGGCGGTCCGCGGCTGGTGCTGCGGCCGCTGTGGGAGCCGCCGCGGGAGGTGGAGCTGCCGGCGTTCGACCACGCGGGACACGGCGGCGGGGACGAGCGGATGCTGGAGGTGCTGTACGGCCCGGTGGATCCGGCGGCGGCCACCGGGAAGGCGGCCGTGGACGCCTCGGACGCCGCACGCCGGCGGGCCACCGAGGAGGACGGGGCGCTGGCGCTGGTCACCGGGCTCGCGGCCAACCGGTCGTTCGTCAGCGGAAAGCCGGTGGCCACGGCGGATGTCGTGACGCTGTAGCCGGGGCGCCGGGTCCAACGCGGCTCATCCCGCCGGGCGTTGGGGCAGGATGAGCCGCATGGACACGGATGCGATCGAAACACCCCGGGCGCCCCTTTTCCGGAGCGCCGCCCGGCGCCGCCGAAGACGGCTGCTCGGCTCCCTCGCGGCGGCCGGTCTGCTCGGCGCATGCGGTACGCAGACCTCCTCGGGAGTCGCCGCGGTGCCCGACAAGGCCACGAACCGCCCGTCGGGCATCGCCGTCTCCCCGGACACCGCCGCCCCCACCGCCCCCGCGGGCTGCCCCGACTCGGGGGTGCTGCTGCGGGCCGCGGAGGCCAACGCGGCGATGGGGCTGCGGGAGCAGCAGATCGAGCTGGTGAACTGCGGCAGACGCGACTATACGGTGAACGGCCATCCATCCGTCCAGGTCCTCGACACGGACCTGGAGCCACTGGAGGTCACGGTCGGCCACGGGACGTCGGGCATCGCCACCGTCGACGGCTTCGAGACGGCCACCGGGCCGGTGCGGCTGAAGCCCGGTGAGCGGGCGGTGACGCGGCTGCTGTGGCGGAATCTGGTGACGGACACCACGCGCCCCGCCGCCGACGGGCGCTATCTGCGGATCGCGCCCAACGGCGACGGAAGGGACGCGCAGACCGTGCCCGACCACGTCGACCTGGGCACCACCGGCAAGCTGGGCGTGAGCGCCTGGGCCCGCCCCGCCACGGATCGTCCTGCCCCGGATCGCCCTGGCGCGGATCGCCCGGACGCCGGATCGTGACGCTCGCCGGTGGCACCGTAGGTCCCCCGGACCCGTCAGCCCGGAGCGCCCAGCCGCTCCTCCGGCCGGTCGGCCGGATCGAGCCCCAGTTGCCGGGCGAGCCCGGCGGCCAGGGCCTCCAGGGTCGGATGCCGCCAGACGAAGTTGCCCGCGAGCTTGATGTTCAGCCCCGTCTCCAGGCGCACCCGCAGCTCCATGGCGAGCAGCGAGTCGAACCCCAGTGACCGCAGGGGGGTCTGCGGATCGAGGGTGGCGCTGCTGAGCCGCAGCACGGCACGGATGTGGTCGGTCAGATAGGACTCCAGCGCGGTGCGGCGGGCCGGGCCCGCGGGGAGTGCGGCCAGCCGGGCGCGGATGTCGTCGGTGCTCTCCCGGGCGGCCACCGGAGTGTCGTCGCCGGGGAGCAGCGGGGCGAACAGGGCGGACCTGCGGCCGGCGGCGGGGATCCAGGTGGCCGGTTCGCCGGGGATCACACCGGTCTGCACCCGCCGGTGGGCCAGCAGGGCGCCGAGCGCGCCGAGCCCCTGCTCGGTGGGGATCGTCTGATAGCCGCGGTCGGCGAAGCCGGTGGCCACTCCGGTCTCGCCCCACGGGCCCCAGTTGACCGCGAGGGTGGGCAGGCCGTGTGCCGAGCGCCAGGCGGCGAAGCCGTCCAGCCAGGCGTTGGCGGCCGCGTAGGCGCCCTGTCCGGCGTTGCCGAGCAGTGCGGCCATCGAGGAGTACACCGCGAACCAGTCGAGCCGGTGTCCCTCGGTGGCCTGGTGCAGCCGCCACGCCCCGGTGACCTTCGGCGCCCATACCCGGCCCAACTGGTCCTCGCGGATATTGGCCACGGCCGCGTCGTCGAGGACCATCGCGCTGTGGACGACACCGTTCAGCGAGGCCCCGTCGCGGGCGGTGGCGGCGGCCACCAGCCGGTCGGCCGTGCCCGGGTGGCTGATGTCGCCGGTCACGACGGTGATCCTGGTACCGGCGGCGGAGAGTTCGGCGAGCGTCCGCGCGGCGGCGCCGACCGGTGCGGTACGCCCGCTCAGCACCAGATGGCCCGCGCCCTGCCGGGCCAGCCAGCACGCGGTGGCCAGCCCGAGACCGCGCAGCCCGCCGGTGACGATGTACGTACCGCCCTCGCGTACCGTCAGCGGTCCGTCCGGCAGCACGGCGTCGACCCGGCCCTCCTGCGGGATGGTCAGCACCAGCTTGCCGATGTGGCGGGCGCCGGCCATCCGCCGGAACGCGTCGGTGACCTCCGCCAGCGGATAGGTGGTGCAGCGCAGCGGCTTGAGGCGGCCCTCGGCGATCGCGTCGAGCACCTCGCGCAGCATCGCGGCGTACGTCTGCGGGCGGGCCAGTTGCAGCTCCCTGAGGTCCACGGTGGAGAAGGTGATGTTGTGGCGCAGCGGGGAGAGTCCGAGCGGGGCGTCGGAGAGGATGTCGCGGACGCCGAGTTCGACGAAGCGGCCGAAGGGGCGCAGACACTCAAGACCGGCCCGGATGGCCGATCCGGCGAGGGAGTTGAGCACGACGTCGACGCCCTCGCCCCCGGTGGCCTCCTTGACCTCGTCGCGGAAGTCCAGCGACCGGGAGTCCATCACCTGGGCGATGCCCATGGCCCGCAGGAAGCGCCGCTTCTCCTCGCTGCCCGCCGTGGCCAGCACCTGGGCGCCCAGCAGCCGGGCGACCGCGATGGCGGCGAGCCCGGTGCCGCCGGTGGCCGAGTGGATCAGCACCCGCTCCCCCGCGGTCACCTGGCCGACGTGGCGCAGCGCGTACCAGGCGGTGAGGAAGGCGATGGGCAGCCCGGCGGCGGTGTCCGGGGGGAGGCCCTCGGGGAGGGGCGCGGTGCGGTCGGCGGGGACGACGGTGAACGATCCGAAGGCGCCGCCGTGCACATCGGCCGCCACCACCCGGTCGCCGGCGCGGAGATGGTCGACACCGGGGCCCACCGCGCTCACCTCGCCCGCGCATTCGAAGCCGAGCCGGTAGCGGATGTTCTCGTCGCCGGGGAGCAGCCCCATGGCGGTGAGGACGTCGCGGAAGTTCAGCCCCGCGGCGAGCACCCGCAGCTCCACCTCACCGGGCCCGGGCCGGCGGCGGGGCGCGGTGGTGAGCTCCAGGCTGCCGAGGTCGCCGAGGCGGCCGGCGCGCAGCCGGAAGCCGTCGGTGCCGCAGCGCACGGTGCGGGCACAGGCGGTGGTGCGCTCGGTGTCGGTGAGGGGCGCGTAGTCCAGCTCGGCGGTGTAGCGGGCGCTGTCGCGCAGGGCGATCTCCTCCTCGGGGCCATCGGCGAGGAGTTCGGCGGCGAGGGTTTCCGCCAGTTCGTCGGGGGCGGCCGGGTCGGTGTCCACCAAGGTGGCGCGCAGTTCGGGGTGTTCCAGGGCGAGCACCCGCAGGAGTCCGCGGAGCGGGCTCTGTCCGGGGTCGGCCAAGTCCCCGGGGGTCACGGTGCGGGCGCCGCAGGTGGCGGCGTAGAGGCGGGGCGGTTCGGGGAAGCGGGATGTGAGCGCCTGGGCGGCGGCGAGCAGCCGGCGGGTGCGGCGCAGTCCGTCCTGCGCGCCGCCGTCGACCGGGCGCGGGCCGCACAGGAGCACCACGGCGCGCGGCCGTTCCCCGGGGCGGGTGAGCCGGTTGGTGAGGGCGTCGCGGAAGGCGTCGAGCCCCTGGTCGGCCAGGGGTGTCTCCCATACCCGGGCGGTGGCGCCGGAGTTGCGCAGCGCGGCGGCCACCGGGCGGGCGGTGCCGTCCGCCTCGCCGACGATCAGCCATCGTCCCGGGGGCCGGGTGGCGGCGGGCCGGGTGGCGCTCCGCCAGCCGATCTCGAGGAACCACTGGTCGACCTCGGCCGTGCGGTCCGCTGCGCTGTGGACGATCCGCAGTCCGTCGACGGCCAGCACCGGCCGGCCGTCGGCGTCGAGCAGGCGGACGTGTCCGACGGTGGCCCCGGGGGTGGTCTCGGCGAGGCGGGCGTGGCAGTAGACGGCGGTCTCGGGGTCGCCGAGGACGCGTACGCTCTGCATCCGCGCGGGCAGCAGCAGCCGCCGGTCGTCCTCGTCGAGCAGTCCGGCGACGAGGAGTTGGGCGCACAGGTCGACGAGGACGGGGTGGATGCGCAGACCGTGTCCGGGGGCGCGGGCGGCCTCGGGGATCCGTACCCGGGCCCAGAAGCTGTTGGCATGGGGGGCGGCGGACACTTCGGTGATGCCCTGGAACGCCGGTCCGTGTGCCACGCCCCGGGCCCGCAGATTGGCGTAGAGGGCGTCGGCCTCGACGGGCAGCGGATGGCGCAGGGCGAGGGTCCGGACGGAGGCGGCGCGGGAGCGCGGCGGTGCGGCGAGTCTGCGGAGCACCGCGGTGGCCTGTCGCACCCAGGCGCCGTCCTCGTCGCGTCCGAAGATCTCGCATTCGGCGCGGTCGGCGGCGGCGGCGAGGGTCACCGTGGTGGAGAGGTCGGTGTGGTCGGCGAGCCGCAGCAGTTCGCGGAAGTGCAGATCGGTGACCTCGACCTCCTCGGGCGCGGCGCCGAACACCTCGCAGGCGGCGGTGAGCGCGAGGGCGTAGGAGGCCGCGCCGGGCAGGACGGGGGCGTCGTGCACCCGGTGGTCGTCGAGCCAGGGCAGGGCGGCGGTGCCGGTGCGGGCGCGCCAGGAGTGGCGGACGGGTTCGCCGGGCAGCTCCAGATGCGCGCCGGGCAGCGTACCGGCCGGACCCGCGCCGGGCGGGTCGGCGGAGGGCGCGGAGGGCGGGGCGTCGGCCCAGTGGCGGGTGCGGTCGAAGGTGATGGGCGGTACGTCGGCGAGGGCGGCGTCCGCGTACAGCACGGACCAGTCGACGGGGACGCCCGCGCAGTGCAGCGCGGCCAGATGGGTGCGGAAGGTGGCCGGTTCGTCCTCGTCGCGGCGCAGTGTGGGCAGGACGACGGGGTCCTCGACCAGACCGGCGAGACCGCGCTGGACGGGGTGGGTGATGACCGGGTGGGGGGATATTTCGACGTACACCAGGTGGCGGTCGGCCGCGGCGGCGGCGATGGCCGCGGAGAACCGGACCGGGTGGCGCAGATTGGCGCACCAGTAGTCGGCGTCGAAGGCGGGCGGGGTGTGCGGATCGTCGAGGACGGTGGTGTAGAAGGGCACGTCCGGGCGGCGGGGGGTGAGGTCGGCGAGGGCGGTGCGCAGATCGGCCAGGAGCGGGTCCACCTGGGGTGAGTGCGAGGCGACGTCCACGGCGATCAGCGCGGCGGGCACGGAGCGGGCCTGCCAGCCGGCGACGAGCCGTTGGACATGGGCGGTGTCCCCGGCCACCACGGTGGAGCCGGGCGCGGCCATGACGGCGACGGTGACCGCCGCCGCGGCGCCGCCGGTGTCGAGTTCGGCCTGCACCTCGTCGGCGCCGAGGCCCACCGTGGCCATGGCGCCGTTCCCGGCGACGCGGGTGAGCAGGGCGGAGCGGCGGCAGATCACCTTGGCCCCGTCGGCCAGGGAGAGGGCCCCGGCCACCACGGCGGCGGCGACCTCGCCCATGGAGTGGCCGATGACCCCGGCGGGCCGCACACCGTGGGCGCGCCAGGTGGCGGCGAGCGCGGTCTGGAGGGCGAACAGCACGGGCTGCACCCGGTCGCAGCCGGTCACCGGAGCGCCGGAGCGGACGATGTCGAGCACCGAGAATCCGGACTCGGCGGCGATGAGCGCGTCGGCCTCGGCGAGCGCCTCGGCGAAGGCCGGTTCGCTCTCCAGCAGCCGCCGTCCCATGCCCGGCCACTGGGAGCCCTGCCCGGAGAACACCCAGACCGACCGGCGGGAGACCTCGGCGCCCACGGCGCCGGTGACCACGGCGGGGTGGGCCCGACCGGTGGCGAACGCCCGCAGGGCGCCGATGAGTTCGGTGCGGGAGGCGGTGGTGACGCCGAGCCGCCCGCGCCCGGCGCCGCGGCGCAGCGCCAGGGTGTGGGCGATGTCGCGCAGCGGGGTGTCCGCGCCGTCGCCCTCCAGCCAGTCCGCCATCCGCCGCGCGGCGGATGGCAGCGCGGCCGGGGACCCGGCGGGGACGAGGAACACCTGCGGAACGGCGCGGGTGGCCGGCCGGTGGCGCGGTGCGGGGCGGGTGGCGGGTGCGGGGACTGCGGGGGGTTGTTCCAGCACCACGTGGGCGTTGGTCCCGGAGAAGCCGAAGGAGGACACGGCCGCCAGCCGCGGGCCGGTGCGCACCGGCCAGGGGGTGAGTTCGCGGGGGATGAACAGGCGGGTGCCGTCGGCGTCGATGGTGGGATTCCACCGGGTGAAGTGCAGATTGGGCGGGATGAGTCCACGGCCCAGGCACAGCACGGCCTTGATCAGGCCGGTGACCCCGGCGGCGGGCTCCAGATGGCCCAGGTTGGTCTTGACCGAGGCGAGGGCGCAGCGGTCGCGGCCGGTTCCGTAGACCTGGGCGAGGCTGGCGAATTCGACCGGGTCGCCGACGGGGGTGCCGGTGCCGTGGGCCTCGACCATCCCGACGTCGGCGGGGTCGACCCCGGCGCGGCCGAGCGCCTCCTCGTACAGGGCGCGCTGGGCGGTGACGGAGGGCGCCGCGAGCCCGTCGGAGTGGCCGTCCTGGTTGACGGCCGAGCCGCGCAGCACGGCCAGGATCCGGTCCCCGTCGCGGATGGCGTCGGTGAGGCGTTTGAGGACGACGATGCCGCAGCCCTCGCCGCGGACGAAACCGTCGGCGGCGGCGTCGAAGGCATGGCAGTGGCCGGTGTGCGAGAGCATGCCCATCCGGTCGAACGAGCGGGTGATCCGCGGCTCGAACATCAGGGTGACCCCGCCGGCCAGGGCCAGATCGCATTCCCCGGCGCGCAGCGCCTGGACCGCCAGGTGGACGGCGACCAGGGAGGACGAGCACGCGGTGTCCAGGGCCACGGAGGGGCCGTTCAGGCCGAGGAGGTAGGAGATCCGGCCGGTGGCGACGCAGTGCCCGTTGGCCAGGGCGGAGCCCTCCAGCTCGCGGGGGTGCCGGTCGAGCCGGTTCATGTAGTCGTTGTAGCTGAGCCCGGCGAAGACGCCGGTGGCGGTGGAGCCGAGCCGGTCGGGTGGCATTCCGGCGTGTTCCAGGGCCTCCCAGACCACTTCGAGCAGGAGCCGGTGCTGGGGGTCGAGGATGTCGGCCTCGCGCCCGGAGACGCCGAAGAAGTCGGCGTCGAAGCCGGATACATCGCGCAGATATCCGCCGTGGACGGGCGGTGCGGACTCGGGCGGGGCGGTCGTGGTGGGGTCGGCCGCCCAGAGCGCGGCGCGCTCGGCGGGCGGTTCGCCGACGGCGTCGCGTCCGTCGGCCAGCAGCCGCCACAGGGCGGCGGGCGAGTCGGTGTCACCGGGAAGCCGGCAGCCCATGCCGACGATGGCGATGCGGCCGGGGGAACGGCTGGGAGCGGGGGTGTGCTGACTCATCGGGGTCTCCGTGGGTGGTGCTCGGCCCGGGGTGGGGGCCGTGGGGGGGGCCGTGGGGTGGAGATCGCCGCGGGGTGTACGGACTCAGGTGGCGTCCGGGCCGCCCAGCAGCATCGCGTGCTTCACGCCACCGATCTGGTAGTTGAAGCTGAGCGCGTGGTCGAAGTCGAGGGGACGGGTGCGGGCGCCGGGAACGGGGTCGAACGAGAGCCCGTCCGCGGGCTGTTCGCAGTTGGCCGTGGGGCACACCTCGCCGAACTCCATCATCATCAGGGTCAGGGCGAGGCCCACACAGCCGGAGGCCGCTCCATGGTGGCCGAAGCAGCCCTCCTGGGAGGACAGCAGCACGGTGGAGCCGTTGCCGTACAGCTCGCGGACGGTGTTGGCCTCCATGGCGGTGACGGCGGCACCGCCGTCGCTGGCGCCGTTGATGTACGGCACCTGCTCGATCCGCCATCGGTCGCCCAGGCAGAGGCGGACGGCCCTGACCAACTGGGCGCCGGAGTCGTCGGCCGAGAGCGGGTTGGCCAGGCCGTCGCGGGTCATGGCGGCGGCGAGCACCTGGCCGTAGAGGTGGGCGCCGCGCCGTTCGGCGGCTTCCCGGCTCTCCAGGATCACGGTGGCGGATCCCTCGCCGTGGTTGACGCAGTCGGCACGCCGGTCGTAGGGGCGCATGAGGGAGTCGAAGGACGGCAGCAGATCGGGCATTCCGGCGGCGTCCATGCCGTCGTAGGCGTGCTGGGCGCCGCGCAGCAGCCGCTGGCCCTTTTCGATCAGGCCGACGTTGAAGACGTCGACGCCGGTCACCACGGCGAGGTCGGTCTCGCCGGTCGCGATGAGGCGGCGGGCGTTGCCGATCTGCACGGCGCTGGAGGAGCAGCCGCAGGAGACGGTGAAGCAGGGGCCGATGGTCCGGGTCAGCGCGCCCTGGACGACGGCCACGTCGGAGGGGGACACGGCCTGTTCGGCCGCGACGAACATCTCCAGGGCGTCGAGGGTGGTGGCGGAGTCGGAGTCGGGGTCGATGCCGAGCAGGGCGAGATAGCTGTCCACATTGGCGTCCACGCTGCCGCGGCCGACGAGCAGGGCCGCCTCGCCCAGATCGCCCGCGACCAGGTCGAGTTCGGCGTCGGCGCACGCCTCGACGAGGGAGACCAGGCCGTACCGGTGGGCGTCGGTGTAATGGCGGGAGAAGAATTCGGGGATGTCGGGGAGTCGCTCCCGGAACTGCCCGGCCGTCAGATGGACCGAGCCGTAGTGGCTGCCGTCCCGGCCGAGGACGGTGCGGCCCCGGGAGGCGATGTCCCACACCTGGGCCGCGGTGAAGACGGGTTCGGCGCCGCCCGGAAGGCAGAAGCCGAGGCCGGTGACGACGGCGTCCCGGGGGTTTCCGGCACCGCCCGGAGCCGGGCCGGAGGGGTGGTGGCGCGGGCTCACGACGCCCTGCCGGATCTGGAAAGAGTCATGACGGTGGTCCCTTTCGCTCACACCGGAGTACGGGCCCGCCGGTACGGCGCGTCGCCGAAGGCGCGGTGGCACCGTCGGTGTGCCGGAATCGGTTCACCGGCGAATTCGGCGCGTACGGCGCGGCGTTGGGCGTACTCGAAGCCTTTCCCCGTTGGATGGTGAGTCGTCTCCGTTCGGGAGTCGCTCACCTTTCGGAAAGGACGGGTGGAATAGATGACGGTACGCCCGCGGAGACATGGGCCGGTAGGTGGTATCCGCATCACCGAGGTGGATTCGGCCGGTCCGGCGCACCGCCGTTGTACCCCCGGAGCCCGTGCCGCGCGACCCCTGGAAAGAAGGGGCTCGCGCCCCGGTTCACGCCCCCCTCTGGTGGAATCTTTCTGAAAGAGCGTACAGAAAAAGGCGCCTCAGGCATTCAATGACTATGGGGCGGTTCGAAAGAACGGAAGAGCCCTTTACCCATGGGGCAAAAACCGTAAAGGACGACAAACGATGACGTACCCGCCCCCACTGTTCGATGATCTGGACCGCAAGATCGTCGCGGCACTGGTCGCGAACGCCAGGACCAGCTTCACCGAGATCGGCGCCGCGATCGGGCTGTCCGCCTCGGCGGTCAAGCGCCGGGTCGACCGGATGCGGGAGACCGATGTGATCACCGGCTTCACCACCACCGTGCGCCCGGCCGCCCTCGGCTGGCGGACCGAGGCGTATGTCGAGGTGTACTGCGACAGCGCCGCACCACCCCGGCGCCTCGCGGAGGTCGTGCGCAACTATCCGGAGATCATCGCGGCCATGACGGTCACCGGCGGTGCGGACGCGCTGCTGCATGTGATGGCCACCGATGTGGAGCACTTCGAGGAGGTGCTGGAGCGCATCCGGGCCGAACCGTTCGTCCGCCAGACGATCAGCTACATGGTGCTGTCCCACCTGCTCACGGGCAGTCCGGAGGCCGGTTCGGCGCCACCCGCGACCGCTACGCAATGAACCGTCGCCAGACGGCCTCAGCACGCAGCATCGGTGCGCCTACACGCAGTTTTCCTTTCTTGTCTCCCCTCTCCTCCGTTTTCTACCGTTGATTCATCCCCCCGGTCGCCCGCGGAAGCGAGAGGAATCCTCCGTGTCCCTTACGCGCGTGCCGCGCCCCCGGCGCTTCTTGACCTGTGCCCCCAGATATTTCGATGTGCGGTATGCCATCAATCCCTGGATGCGTGAGGACACCGAGGTCGATACCGACCTCGCCCGGGCGCAATGGGAGACGCTGATCAGCGCCTACCGCGAGCACGGCCATCGGGTCGAATTCATCGAGCCGGTGGCGGGGCTGCCGGACATGGTGTTCGCGGCGAACTCGGCCCTCGTCCTGGAGGGCCGGGTCTTCGGCTCGCGATTCCACGCACCGCAGCGCCGCCCGGAACAGCTCGCCTACGAACGGTGGTTCAAGGCGGCCGGTTTCGACGTCCATCCGCCGGAGTCGGTGTGCGAGGGCGAGGGCGACCTGGTGCCGGCCGGGCCCTTCGTCCTGGCGGGCACGGGCTTTCGCACCACCCGGGCGGCCCACCAGGAGGTGCAGGAGTTCTTCGGGGTGCCGACCATCAGCCTGCTGCTGGTGGACCCGTACTTCTACCACCTGGACACCGCGCTGTTCGTCCTCGACGACCAGAACATCGCCTACTACCCGGAGGCGTTCTCCCCCGGCAGCCGTGAGGTGCTGGAGCGGCTCTATCCCGACGCGCTGATCGCCACCCGCGACGACGCCATGGCCTTCGGGCTCAATTCCGTCTCCGACGGCCGCCATGTCTTCGTCGCGCCCCGGGCCACCGGTCTCATCGACCAGCTCACCGACCGCGGTTACGTCCCCGTCCCCGTCGATCTGTCGGAACTGCACAAGGCCGGCGGGGGCATCAAGTGCTGCACACAGGAGATCCGCTGATGACCGCCACCACCCCCACCGCCTCCGGTTCCACCGCCGCCGCGGCGGACGGTGTCCGCGCCGCCCGCTCCTCGCGGGAGCTGATCCGCGCCGAGGAGTCCTCGCTCGCGCACAACTACCATCCGCTGCCCGTGGTCGTCTCCCGCGCCGAGGGCACCTGGGTCTGGGACGTCGAGGGCCGCCGCTATCTGGACATGCTGGCCGGCTACTCGGCGCTCAACTTCGGCCACCGCCACCCGGCCCTCATCGAGGCGGCCCACCGCCAGCTCGACCAGCTCACACTGACCTCCCGGGCCTTCCACAACGACCGGCTGGCCGGCTTCGCCGAGGGGGTGGCGGAGCTCACCGGGCTCTCCATGGTGCTGCCGATGAACACCGGCGCGGAGGCGGTGGAGAGCGGCATCAAGGTCGCCCGCAAGTGGGCGTACGAGGTCAAGGGCGTGGCCCCGGACCAGGCCACCATCGTGGTGGCGGCCGACAACTTCCACGGCCGTACGACGACGATCGTCGGCTTCTCCAGCGACCCCGTCGCCCGCGACGGCTTCGGCCCGTTCGCCCCGGGCTTCCGCGTGGTGCCGTACAACGACCTCGCGGCACTGGAGGCCGCCGTCGACGAGACCACGGCGGCGGTCCTCATCGAGCCCATCCAGGGCGAGGCGGGCGTCGTCATCCCCGACGACGGGTATCTGCGGGGGGTGCGCGAACTGACCCGGCGCACCGGGACGCTGTTCATCGCCGATGAGATCCAGTCCGGTCTGGGCCGCACCGGCACCACCCTGGCCGTCGAGCACGAGTCGGTGCTGCCGGATGTGCTGCTGCTCGGCAAGGCGCTGGGCGGCGGCATCGTGCCGGTGTCGGCGGTCGTGGCCGACCGTGCGGTGCTCGGAGTGCTGGGCCCCGGCGAGCACGGCTCCACCTTCGGCGGCAATCCGCTGGCCGCGGCGGTCGGCTCGGCCGTGGTCGACCTGCTGCGCACCGGCGAATTCCAGCGCCGCGCGACCGAGTTGGGCGAGGTGCTTCAGGCCGGGCTGGCCACGCTGACCGGCAAGGGTGTCGTGGGCTACCGCTGCCGCGGGCTGTGGGCGGGCGTCGATGTGGACCCCGCCCTCGGCACCGGGCGCGAGGTGAGCGAGCGGCTGATGGCCGAGGGGATCCTGGTCAAGGACACCCATGGGTCGACGATCCGGCTCGCACCGCCGCTGACCATCACCCGCGAGGAGCTGGAGGGGGCGCTGGCCGCGCTGGAGAAGGTGCTCGGCTGAGCGATTGACCGAAAGCGACGAGGAGCGCCGGGCCGCATTACGTTTCATACGGCCCGGCGCTTCGTCATGTTCAATCCCCGCGCGAAATCTTTTTCAGCGCCGCTGTCGCGGTGCCGCGAGAACGCCGGATCGTAGATAACGCCCAGGTCACGGCGGCCTTTTCGAGTTTTTATGTACGTTGTTGAGCATTCCACTGTCCCCGATCGCACGGTGTGGAACACTTCGTGTCGTCTCGCCGGGTGGACCTGACGAGAAGTTGGCAGTTCTCGCAGGTCGGCACGGTGGAGAAGGCAAACGTCATGGTGCGGAAAGGAGTTGCGGCTGGAGTGGACGGTGAGCCGGTCACGGTGACTGCCGCATACCGGGTGGACCCCGGCCGCGAAAGCGAGTTCTATGCCTGGGCGATCGAGATGCTCAATGCCGCGGCAAGCCTTCCGGGATATCTCGGAGGCGGGGTCATGGGATCCGGTTCGGCCTCCTCGGAGTGGCATGTCCTCTACCGGTTCGAGGCGGAAGGCCCGGCACGGGCATGGGATTCCTCGCTGGAACGTGCCCGATTGGCGTCCCGGACCGGGCCCTTCGTCCAGGAAAAGGGAACACAGCGCACCTCGGGACTGGAGAACTGGTTCAACGGGCCGGTGCGGCCGCTGCCGCCACCGCCCAAATGGAAGCTGTGGCTGGTGAATCTGAGCGCGGTGTTCCCTCCGGTCCTCATCTTCAATGTGCTGGTGATCCCGTTCATCAAGGACACCAATTTCCTGCTGCGGACCCTGGCGCTGTGTCTTGGTGTGACCGCGATGGTGACCTGGCTGGTCATGCCACGGCTCCAGCGGATTCTGAAGAAGTGGCTCTACCCGCCGCTTCAGTCGATACGAGGACGTCACAGGCGGATGGCAGCCGACGGCCCGCGCGCTCGCCGGTAGGTGGGCGACGCGCCACGGCCCGACGACCGGGGCGGGTGATCCCCGACCGGTTTTCTCATCGCAAGGAGGCAAATCCGGATGGAATCGCTGAGGACACTCCTCGTCGATCATCACGACTCGTACACGTACAACCTCTTTCATCTGCTGACCGAGGTCAACGGCGAGGAACCGGAGGTGCTTCTCCATGACGCGCCGGAATGCGCGGACATCGATCTGACCGCGTTCGACAACATCGTGCTCTCCCCCGGCCCCGGGCATCCGGCCGATCCACGGGACTTCGGCGCCACCGCCCGGCTGATCGAGCGGTCGACCATTCCGGTGCTGGGGGTGTGCCTGGGGTACCAGGGAATCGCGCTCGGTGCCCAGGCGCGGGTGGTGCCCGCGCCCGAACCGAAGCACGGGCATCTGTCCCGGATCAAACACGGCGGGCGCGGGCTGTTCCGCGGTCTGCCGCAGGACTTCACGGCCGTTCGCTATCACTCGCTGTGTGTGGCCGAGCCGCTGCCGCTGGGGCTTCAGGGCATCGCCTGGTCCGAGGACGGTGTGCTGATGGGGGTGCGGCACCGGGCCCGTCCACTGTGGGGCGTCCAGTTCCACCCGGAGTCGGTGCTGACCGGATACGGCCACCGTATGCTCAGCAACTTCCGCGATCTGACCGTCGAGCACGCCAACGGCGAGTCGGTGACCTCGACCGTGGCCCCCGCCTCCGCCTCCGCCTCCGCCGAGGAGCCGCGCCGCGCCCGCAGGGCCGCCGAACCGGCCCCGGAGCCTCCCGCCGCACCGGACTCCCCGCGGGCCCCCGAGGCGGACCCCCGAGCGGAACTGGCGCGGCTCGACCCCGACCCGGGCGCCCCGGCGCAGACGTCCCCGGAAGGCCCCGCCTACCGGCTGCACGCCCGGTGGCTGGCCGATGCCACCGATACCGAGGCGGCCTTCACCCGGCTGTACGCGAAGGCGCCGCACGCGTTCTGGCTCGACAGCTCGCGCGCCGAGTCCGGCGAGGCGCGGTTCTCCTTCCTCGGGGACGGCACGGGCCCGCTCGCCGAGTTCGTCCGCTACGACACCGACACCGGCGTCTGCGAGGTCGAGCGGGCGGGACGGCCCGCCGCCCGGGTCGAGGGCAGCGTCTTCGACTACCTCAAACGGGAGCTGGCCCGCCGCCGCGTGACCGCGCCCGGTCTCCCCTTCGACTTCACCGGCGGCTATGTGGGCTACTTCGGCTATGAGCTCAAGGCCGACTGCGGCGCCCCGGGCCGCCACCGGTCCGCCACCCCGGACGCCTGCTGGCTGTTCGCCGACCGGTTCGTCGCGGTCGACCACCAGGAGGGCGTCACCTACATCTGCTGCCTCACCGAGGACACCCCCGACGGCCACCGGGAGGCGAAGGACTGGCTGGACACCACCGTGACCGTGCTCAGCGGGGTGCCGACGCTCAGCGGCCCCGCCCCGCAGCCGCCCGCCCTGGCCACCACGGCCGCCGTGGAGCCCTGGCTGGCGCGGGACCGGGAGCGGTATCTGACCTCGATCGAGGCATGTCTGCGGGAGCTGCGCGCCGGGGTGAGCTATGAGATCTGCCTGACCAACGCCGCCTGGCTGCCCGCCCCGAGCGACAGCTACGCCTTCTACCGGGCCCTGCGGCGGTTCAACCCGGCGCCGTACGCCGCCTATCTGCGGTTCGGCGGCACCGATGTGGCCTGCGCCTCCCCCGAGCGCTTCCTGCGCATCACCCCCGACGGCACCACCGAGGCCAAGCCGATCAAGGGCACCGCGCCGCGCGGCCGGGACCCGGAGCAGGACGCGCGGGCGCTCGCCGCCCTCGCCTCCAGTCCCAAGGCCCGCGCCGAGAACCTGATGATCGTGGACCTGCTCCGCAACGATCTGGGGCGGGTGTGCGCACCGGGCAGCGTGTATGTGCCGCGCCTGATGAACACCGAGACCTACGCCACCGTCCACCAGTTGGTCTCCACCGTGCGCGGCCGGCTGCGCCAGGAGACGACCTCCGTCGACTGCGTCCGGGCCTGCTTCCCGGGCGGCTCCATGACCGGCGCCCCCAAGCTGCGCACGCTGGAGATCATCGACTCGCTGGAGACCGAGGCCCGCGGTGTCTACTCCGGGGCGCTCGGCTACCTGAGCTGCAACGGCGCGGCCGACCTCAACATCGTCATCCGTACGGCCGTGTTCACCGGCGGCCGGATGCACATCGGCGCGGGCGGCGCCATCGTGCTCGATTCCGATCCGGCCGAGGAGTACGAGGAAATGCTGCTGAAGACGGCCGCCACCATGCGTGCCTACGAGGCCGTGGAGACGGTCCCCACCGGGGAGCCCGGCGGGGAGATGGACGACCTGCTCGTGGCCGCCGCCACGGCGCCACCGGCCCCCGCGGTGCAGGAGCCCACCCGGTGACCGCCCTGTCGGTGTCCGCCGCATCGGTGTCCGCCGCTTCGTTGACCGCCCTTTCGATGACCGCACCGCCCGTGCCCACCGGCCCCACGGTCTCCGCCAATGTGGCCGCGCATCTCGCGGCGCTCGCGGACCGCCGCGGCTGGTCCGGCCGGGCCGCCTTCTTCGAGGGCCACCGGGTCTGGACCCACGGCGAGGTCCACGACCGCGCCGAGCGCGCCGCCACCGTACTGGCGGGCCGCGGGGTGGCGGCCGGCGACCGGGTGCTGCTCGCGTTACCCGACGGCATCATGTGGGTGACCACGTTTCTGGCCGCCGCCCGGCTGGGCGCGACGGCGGTGCTGGTCAATCCCGCGCTCACCGCGGACGACCACCGCTTCATGGCCGAGGACTCGCGCGCCGCGCTGGCCGTCTCGGGCCCCGGACTCCAGGACCACTTCGACGGCGTCCCCTGGCTCGGCGCCGACCAACTGTCGGCCCTGACCGGTCCGCCCGCCACGCTGGGCGCGGTGGCCCCGGCCCCGGCGGCGGAGCCGGTGACGGCCGCCACCCCGCTGTACCTCCAGTACACCTCCGGGACCACCGGCCGCCCCAAGGCGGTGACCCACAGCCATGGCGATATGGCCGCCTATCACGATCTGGTCGGGCAGGAGGTGCTGGACATCGGCCCGGCGGACGTGTCGTTCTCGGTGTCCAAGCTGTTCTACGCCTACGGCTTCGGGAACGCCGTCGCCTTCCCGCTCTTCTCGGGGTCGGCCGCCGTGCTCACCGCGGACCGCCCCGGACCGGCCCTGATCGACGACCTCGTGGCCCGGCACCGGGTGACCCTGCTGTACTCGGTGCCGTCCTCGTACGCCGCCCTGGTGGACGAGCGCGGCACCGGCCACACGGCCTGCTTCGCCTCCGTCCGCGCAGCGGTCAGCGCGGGCGAGGGGCTGCCGCCCGCCCTCGGTGAGCGGGTCGGTGAGCTGCTCGGCGCGCCGGTGCTGGAGCAGATCGGCTCCACCGAGGCGGGTCACGCCTTCTGCGCCAACACGGTATGGGACAACGTGCCCGGCACCCTCGGCCGTCCGGTGCCCCGCTTCGAGCTGGAGTTACGGGACCACGAGGGCGCCGTGGTGGCGGACGGCGCCGACGGCACCGCCGAGGGCGAGCTGTGGGTGCGGGGTCCGACGGTGGTCACCGGCCGCCCGGGGGACGGCGGTTGGCTCGCCACCCGGGACCGGGCCCGGCGCGAGCGCGACGGGACCTATCGCCATCTGGGCCGGGTCGACGACCTGGAGATGGTCGGCGGGATCACCGTGTCGCCGCTGGAGGTCGAGGAGGTGCTGCGGCAGCACCCGGCGGTGCGGGAGGTGGCGGTGGCGGCCGTCCCCGACGAGCGGGGCGCGACCCGGCTGCGCGCCTATGTCGTACCGGCGGCCGGCCCGGGTGTCGTACCGGCGGCCGACCCGGGTGGCCGGGCGGCCGGCGAGGAGACGCTGACGGCCGAGCTGATCGCGCTGGCCCGGCGGCGGCTCGCCGCGTACAAGGCGCCGCGCACCGTGCGCCTGGTGGCCTCGCTGCCGCGCACCCCGACGGGAAAGCTGCGGCGCCATGTCGTCCGCACGGGCCGCTGGTGACGCGCCGCGGGCCCAACGGCCGCGCCCGAGCGCACGGCCTCCCGACCGACTTCGAACGATGAGGACCTCGATATGTTGCAGCGGCTGCTCCCCGAGCGCGGGTTCTATCTGGGGCTGATGTTCCAGGAGGCCGCGGCCCGCCACGGCAGGGTCAGGGTGACCCTGGACCGGCCACTGGACGTCGCCCCCGACGCCGGTACCGACCTCGGGTACACCGATCTGGCCGATCTGGTCGACGATCTGGCCGCCCGGCTGTGGTCGGCGGGGGTCCGCCCGAGTGAGCATGTGGCGATCCTCAAGGGCGACAACGTCGACATCGTGCTGCTGACCTGTGCCGTCTCCCGGATCGGCGCGGTCCCGGCGCTGCTGTCGCCCTCGTTGGAGGGACAGGTGGCCGCGGTGCTGCTGGACCGGCTGCACGCCCCCTGGCTGATCACCGACCGGGCGACGCTGGAGTCCACGCTCAGCGCCGTGGACACCACCCTGGCCCGGGGCGTGCTGACGGTGGACGAGGCGTCCGGGAACACCACCGCGCTCGCCGCGCTCGCCGGAGTACCGCGCCGCCCGGCCATCCGGCTCCATCCCGGTGAGCCCTCGCTGATCACCCACAGCTCGGGGACCACCGGCATACCGAAGCTGGCCGTGCACTGCCCGCACACCATGTGGAACCGGCTGGTGCCCCAGCAGGCGCTGGGCCGGGCCACCCGCCGTGAACCGGCCGCGCTCCACATGTCGTTCGCACACTCCCGCTTCTACCATCTGCTGGGTGTGCTGCTGCACTTCGGCAGCCCGCTGCTGCTGCTCGTCGACCCCGACCCGGCCCACGCAGGTCCGCTGCTGGCGGCACACCGCCCCGGCATCGTCGAGACGCATCCCAACACCTATGTGCTGTGGGAGGAGCTGGCCGACGCGCCGGACGGGCCACTGTCCAGCGTCCGGGCGTACGGCTCCACCTTCGACGCCATCCACCCCCGTACGGTACGGCGGCTGCTCGCCGCCTCCCGGCGCCGCGACCCCCGGCTGATGCAGTTGTACGGGCAGAGCGAGACCGGGCCCATCGCGTTTTGCTGGTACACCCGGCGGGGCGCGGACCGGGTGCGGGCGCGGCGGGTGGGCACCGGCATCCCCGGCTTCACCCGGATCCGGGTGGTGGACGAGCGGGGCCGCACCTGCCCGCCGGGGGCGACGGGGGCCATCGAGGCCCGCACCCGCGGCCGGATCCTCACCTACCTCGGCGCGCCGGAGAGTTACGCCCGGCAGGTGGACCGGGGCTGGTGGCGGATGGGTGACATGGGCTACCGCGACCGGTGGGGCGCGCTGTATCTGCTGGACCGCGAGGTGGACCAGATCTCCACCGTGGACAGCAATCTGGAGGTGGAGGACGAACTGCTGTCGCGGATCGCCGACCTCCGGGAGGTGGTCATCGTCCACGGTCCAAAGCGGCAGCCGGTGCCGGTGGTGTGTACCCGGGGCGACCAGCCGCTGGACCCCGCCCGCTGGCGGGAGGCGACCGGGGATCTTCGGGCGCTGGCCGAGCCGGTGCAGTGCCGCTTCGAGGATCTGCCGCGCACCGGCACCTGGAAGATCAAGCGGCTGGAGATCGCCCGGCTGCTCGCCGCGGGTGAGCTGCCCATCCTGTCCACCGCCCCGGTCGGTGGCTGAGATGGCGGCGCGGCAGGAGAGCGGGCCGGTTCTGGTGGTGGGCGCCGGGCCGGTCGGGATGACGGCGGCGCTCACCCTGCGCGCCGCCGGGCTGCCGGTCACGGTGCTGGAGGCCGGGGCGCGGGACCGGGTGCGGCCCGGGAGCCGCGCGCTGTTCGTCCACCGGCGGTCGCTGCGGCTGCTGGAGCGGGCCCGCCCGGGGCTGGGCACGCGGATCGCGGCGTACGGGACGACCTGGCGCACCCGGCGCACCCTCTACCGCGGCCGTGAGGTGTTCGCACGGACCTTTCCGCGGGCCGCCGGAGACGGGGGCTACGGAGACGCGATTACCGGCGACGGGGTTTCCCACGAGGGGGTTTGCGGAGACGCGGCCGCGGCGGCACTGCCCGCGTTCACCAGTCTGCGCCAGGTGGACACCGAGCGGTTCCTCTTCGAGGCGTGCACGGAGGCGGGCGTGGAGTTCCGCTTCGACGCCGAGGTGCACGGGGTGCGCTCGGACGGCGACGAGGTGACGGTGACCGCGAAGGACGGCGGAAACTGGACGGCCGGTCATGTGATCGCCGCCGACGGGGCCCGTTCGGGGGTGCGCGGGGCGCTGGACATCCCGCTGGAGGGCACCCGGTCCGAGGGGTACCACGTGGTCGTGGACGTGGCGGATCCGGCCGGCGGGGACCTGCCGGTCGAGCGGGTCTTCCACTACGAGCACCCCGGCACCGGCGGCCGCACCGTGCTGCGGGTGCCGTTCACCGGGGGCTTCCAGATCGATCTCCAGTGCCGCGCCGACGATCCGCCGGAGTCCTTCGGCACCGAGCAGGCGGTGCGCCGCTGGCTGCCCCGGCTGGTGGGCGAGGACTGCGCCCACCGGGTGCTGTGGGTGTCGCGGTACCACTTCCTGCGCAAGGTCGCCGGGTCGTTCGCCGATCCGTCGGGCCGGGTGCTGCTGGCCGGTGAGGCGGCGCATCTGTTCCCGCCGTTCGGGGCCCGCGGGATGAACAGCGGGATCGCGGACGCGGTGGCGGCGGCCGAGGCGGTGTCGGCGGCATGCTCCGAACCGTCGCGGGGACCCGCGGCGGTGGCCGGGTACGCCGCCGCCCGCCGGAGCGCGGCCCTGCACAACAGCGAGGCCGCCGGGGCGGCCCTGGACCATCTGCGGCCCCGGCCGTGGAAGCGGGCGGCCCAGCGCGCGGCGGCGACCCTGGCCCCGGTGGTCCCCCGCTGCGGGGAGTGGCTGGAACGCGCTCCTTACGGCCCCCGGGGCGGCCCGGCGCGCGGCTATTGACCGGCAATCCAGCGAACGCGGCTAGGAATCCGGCCGGACAGCACTCATCGGATACCGCAAACACCGGAAGCAGCTTCGGACAACATCGGGACGGAGACGTGGAAGCGGACATGGTCGCTGCACAGAACATCGGTCACGCCGACGCGTCGGACCAGAAGCAGTGGACGCTGATGTGGCGCGAGGACGGCGGGCTGACGCCCTCCCGGGCGGTGCCGGACGCCGCCCTGCTGGCCGCCGACTCCTGGCTGGTCGACGACGGGCGGGTGCGCGGGCTCGACCACCACCGCCGCCGGTTCGTCGCCGCGTGCGTCGAGGCGTCCGGCGACTCCCCCGCCCGGATCGAGAGCTTCTGGCGCGAGGCGATCGCCGCCCTGCCCCGTACCGAGCGCTGGTTCCCGCGGGTCGAGCTGGCCGGTCCGGAGCCGGCCCGGCTGTTCCTGCGGATACGCCCGGCGCCGCCGCGGACGGCCAATGTGACCGTATGCCTGACCGAGGAGTTCGATCCGCGGTCGTATCCCCGCCGTAAGGGCCCCGACCTCCCCCTGCTGGCGCATCTGCGCGAGCGGGCCGCCGCCCGGGGCGCGCAGGAGCTGATGCTCACCACCCCCTCCGGGCTGGTGCTGGAGGGGACGACGGCGAGCGTTCTGTGGTGGGAGGACGACGTCCTGTGTCTGCCGCCCCCGGGGCTTCCGCTGCTGGCGGGCGTGACCTCGGCGCTGCTCCAGGACCGGGCGGCCGAGCTGGGCGTCCGCACCGAGCACCGCAGCCGCACCGTGCAGGAGCTGGACGGCCGTGAGGTGTGGCTGGTCAACGCGGTGCACGGAATCCGCCCGGTGACCGCCTGGCTGGGCCGTCCGCTGCGGGCGGGCCCGGCGCTGCGCGCCGCCTCCTGGCAGTCCTGGCTGGACGGCGCTTCCGATCCCCTGGTTTCGACGAACGGAGTTCACCGATGACGACGACCACCCCGGCGCGTACCACCGCCCGGCTGGATCTGAAGGGCCTCGCCCCCGAGGTCTCCGCCGCGATGGGCGAGCTGCACCGGGCGGCGGTGCGGGCGGCCCGGGCGGCGGGGGTCGAGCCCGAGCTGCTGGAACTGGTGCGCATCCGCGCCTCGCAGCTCAACGGCTGCGCCTTCTGCCTGGACATGCACACCAAGGACGCCCGCGCCCAGGGCGAGAGCGAGCAGCGGATCCACACCCTCGGCGCCTGGCGGGAGACCCCGTTCTTCACCGAGCGGGAGCGGGCCGCGCTCGCGCTGGCCGAGGCGGTGACCTCGGTCCAGGACGGCCAGGTGCCGGACGAGGTCTACGTGGCGGCCCGCGAGGTGTTCGACGAACCGCAGGTGACGGCGGTGATCTGGGCCGCCGTCGTGATCAACGCCTACAACCGCACGGCGATCAGCGCACGGATGGTGCCCGGCGCCTATCAGCCCGCCCCGCGCTCCTGACCCCGACACCGGTGCGAGCGCGCGCCGGTGACAGCACTCGCTGGAGGCCAGACCATGAACACCCACGGACCGCGACGCGTATTCGGGCCGCGTCCGCCCCTGCCCGGGCGTCCGGCCAGGGGTCCCAATCCGCTGCGCCGCCGGACGGACCGGATCCAGACCTGGTGCACCGTGCTGTTCGTGCTGATCCTCGCGGTCGGGCTGCCGGCCGCCTCGATCAGCGCGGGGTACGCGGCGCACGCCTCCCAGATGCGCGTCGTGGCCGCCGAGACCTCGGCGCGGCACCAGATCACCGCACGGCTCGCCGAGGCCCCGCCCGGGCCGGACCACACCGATGTGCGGGAGCCGCGGCAGGCGCGGGTGCGCTGGGTCGCCGACGACGGTGAGCGCCATACGGGCACCGCCACGGTGTCCGGCGGCGGCTCGGGGGGCGAGGTGCGGGTCTGGGTGAACCGCGAGGGCGCCCTGGCGCAGGCGCCCTCCTCCCCGGCGACCGCGCGGACCATGGGCTGGTTCACCGGCTGTGTCACCGCGGCGGCGGTGGCCGCGGTCGCGTTCACGGGGCGGGCAAGGGTCCGGCGGACCCTGGACCGCAGGCGATACGCGCGATGGGAGGCAGAGTGGAAGGTGGTGGAACCCGCGTGGTCCGGCCGGAACCGCCGCTGAGCGGGGCTCCGGCCGCCTCCGCGGGGTTGCGCGGCCGCCAGGGATCAGCCACCGCCACCAGAGGCGGCCGCCGGAAGTGAGGAGCAGACCATGTCGCACACAGTGGAGTGGAGGGTCCATCTCTACCTCTCCGAGGACGAGGGGCGGACCACGGCCCGCGTCGAGCTGGACACCGGGTCCGCGGCGCTCACCGGCCGGGGACTGGCCCGGTGCAACCCGGACGACGAGGACGTGCCCGTGATCGGCGATGAGCTCGCCGCCGCGCGGGCGCTCAGCGACCTGGCGCAGCAGCTCGAGCACGCCGCCGAGCGGGATCTGGAGAGCGTGGGCGCGCCCCCGGCCTCGCGCAGGCCGCGGCCCGGCTACGGCTGGATCGCCTGAGGAGCCGGACCCGACACGACCGTAGTACGGACCTCGGGAGCGAGGTCCGGCAGGCGCCGACGGCCTCGGCGAAGGCTGGAGGAAGGGTGCGAAATACAGCCCCCGCAAGCGCTGGCCATTATTTATGAATACATCTTGACAGCCCGTTCGGCACCCCCGGACGATGAACCGGACTCTCATCGCCGAGCCGCCGACCGCGGGGAGCCCCCTGTGACGCTGTCGCCGCATCTGCCGGACAAACTGACCATCTCGCTGTGGGACTTCAGTTGGTACACCCGCACCGGCCCGGGCGAGCCCTTCTCCGACCTCGACCGGGCCTTCGCGGAGGCCGTGACGCGCGGCTACAACACCGTGCGCATCTGCGCCATGCCGTTCCTGCTCTTCGGCTCCCGGCTCGACACGGACAAGCTGCGGCCCTCGGGCCTGGGCGGCGCGTACGGGCAGCGGATGCGCTGGTACGACGTGGGCGGCGGGGGCGAGATCGACGGACGGGCCTGGCTGCGCGAGCTGTTCGAGGCGGCCCTGCGCCATGACTGCTTCGTCATCCTCTCCAGTTGGGAGTACCAGCAGAGCCCTTCGTTCGGCGAGGACCGCGCCTGGTTCGACGCGCTGATGGCCGTCGATCCCGAGCGGCGCCCCGAGGCGCTCGCGGACGCGCTGGCCGATCTGATCGACTTCCTGGTGATCCACGGTCTGGACGACCGGATCGCCTTCACCGAGCTGCACAACGAGGTCCAGGGCAGCCGGCTCACCGAGGGGCTGGCGGGCCAGGACAAGGTCGTCGCCCTGCGGCCACGGCTGGAGCGGGGCATCGCGCGCTTCAAGGAGCGCCACCCCAACCGGCCCGTCACGGTCAACTACGCCAAGGTGCCGGTCGGTTCGCTGCGCGGGGTCCCCCGCGAGGTGGATGTGGCGGTCTTCCACCCCTACGTCTACGGGGTGCTGGACGAGCTTCTGGCCACCTTCGCCATCCGCGACCGGGGCCGCCCCTTCGCCCAGGAGCCGGTCCGCCGGGAGCTGCTGCGCCCCGGCGCCCCCGATCTGGCCGACTGGGCTCCGCCGCCCGGCGACCGCTGGCGGCTGGAGGCCACCACGGTCGGCCCCCGGGAGATCTACGTCCACGACTGGTGCGACCCCGACCGCTGGGACGCCTGGCTGTACGACCGCTATGCCATGCACCGTCTGGCGATGGAGCAGCGGCTGACCACCTGGATCGAGGCGGCCGCGGACTGGGCGGCCGGGAGCGGGGTCCCACTGGTCTTCGGCGAGGGCTGGATCGGCTACACCCCGCTGCACGGGACCTTCGAGGAGGGCCCGGTGGGGGCCGCGTTCTGCCGCCGCGCCGTCGAGGAGTCGGCACGGGTGGGCGCGTGGGGCGCGGTGGTGTGCTCCAACGCGGCGCCCCAGCACCCGATGTGGCAGGACATCGCACTCCAGCGGGAGTGCAACGCGGTGCTGCGCGGCTGACGCGCGCGACCGAAGGCGGCTCCGGTGACGATGACGCACGTCATGAGGGCAGGCGTTCGCCAGGTTCCGCCAGGCCCTCGAGCGCCACTGGAGCCGCGCTCGCACCGGTAGCCGCCGCCCTCAACGGGTACGCACATCACATTCCCCTTGGCGGTGACGGCGAAAGGGCCCGAATGTGACGACGTCCCCAGCGGACCCAAGCGAGCGTGCCACCGGGCGGGCCCCGCGCCGTGCGCTGGTGGCCGGTTCGGTCGGCAACTTCATCGAGTGGTACGAATTCGGTGTCTACGGCTTCTTCGCGACGATCATCGCGGCGAACTTCTTCACCCCGCACGGCGGCAACGAGCTCGAGGGCCTGGTCAAGACCTATGCCTCCTTCGGGATCGCGTTCTTCTTCCGCCCCATCGGCGCCGCCGTCTTCGGCCGGATCGGCGACCGGATCGGCCGCCGGCCCACGCTGATCCTGGTGCTGCTGCTGATGACCGGCGCCACCACGCTCATCGGCGTGCTGCCCACGTACGACACGCTGGGCGCGGCCGCGCCCTGGCTGCTCACGCTGTTGCGGATCCTCCAGGGGCTGTCCGCGGGCGGGGAGTTCGGCGGTGCGGTGTCGATCATGACGGAGTTCGCGCCACCGGGCCGGCGCGGGCTCTACGGGGCGTGGCAGTCGTTCACCGTGGCGCTGGGGCTGCTGGCCGGGGCCGGTGTGGCGGCGCTGCTGGCCACGGTGATGAGCGAGGAGTCGCTGGGCGCCTGGGGATGGCGGTTGCCGTTCCTGGCGACCCTGCCGATCGGGCTGGTCGCGCTGTGGCTGCGGCTGAGGCTGGAGGAGACCCCGTTCTTCCGCGCGGCGGCGGACGGGGAGACCGGCACCGCGCCGGGCCCCGGGGCACCGTCCGCCGTACCGGAGCGGGTGGCGGACCCGCGTGAGCTGGCCGGGGCCATCGTCATGGGGGCCGCGCGCATCATGGGCTGGGCGGCGGCCGGTTACACCTTCCTGGTCGTCATGCCGTCGTATCTCCAGGCCACCTTGAACGCCACCTTCCGGCAGGCGCTGGTCGCCACCGTGGTCGCCAACGCGGGCTTCGCGCTCTCCATCCTCCCGGCGGGCCTGCTCAGCGACCGGATCGGGCGGCGGCCGGTGATGCTGACCGGGGCCGCGCTGGTGGCGGTGCTGGCCTTCCGCTGCTCAATGTGTTGCAGGAGCCGGGCAGTTCGGCGTGGGTCCAGGGAGCGGCGGTGTTCGTCGCGGGCGTGGTGGTGGGCCTGATGGCGGGCCCGGGTCCGGCCATGCTCGCCGAGATGTTCCCGACCCGGGTCCGCTACACGGGTCTCGGGCTGGCGTACGCGCTGTCCAACGCGGTGTTCTCCGGATGCGCGGGGCTCATCATCACCGAGGTGATCAAGCACACCGGCGAGGTCGACATCCCGGCCTACTACGTGACGGTGACCTGCGCCATCAGCGTGCTCGCACTGCTCACCCTGCGCGAGGAGGACCACCGCGGCGCGCTGCCGGAGGTGGCGCGGGCGGGGAAGGCCGTCGAGACGGAGGAGGAGACACCATGCGCGTGATCGGTCTGATGTCGGGCACATCCCATGACGCGGTCGACGCCGCGGCAGCCGATCTGGTGCTGGACGGCGACACCGTGGTGCTGGCCCCGCTGGGGATGGTCGGCGAGGCGTATCCGGAGGCGCTGCGGTCGGCGCTGAGCGCCGCGCTGCCCCCGGCGGCCACCACCATGAAGGAGGTGTGCGCGCTCGACACCCGTATCGGCCAGGCGTTCGCCGCGCTCGCGGCCCGCGCCGACCGGGAGCTGTGCGAGGGCCGCGCGGACCTCATCGGCTCCCACGGTCAGACGGTGTACCACTGGACCGAGGGCGGGCGGGTGCACGGGACGCTACAGCTCGGCCAGCCCGCCTGGATCGCCGAGGCCACCGGCCGCCCCGTCGTCTCCGATCTGCGCACCCGTGATGTGGCCGCGGGCGGCCAGGGCGCTCCCCTGGTCAGCCTGGTGGACGCCCTGTGGCTGCGCGGGCGCCCCGGTGTGTGCGCCGCCCTGAACCTGGGCGGGATCGCCAACATCACGGTGGTGTCGAGCGCCGGCGATCCGCTGGCCTTCGACACCGGCCCGGCGAACGCGCTCATCGACGCGGCGGTCGGCGATCTGACGGGCGGCCGGCTGGACCATGACGCGGACGGCGCCATGGCGGCGCGCGGCACCGTCCACGAGCCGCTGCTGGAACGGCTGCTGGCCGAGCCGTATTATGCGCTGCCCGCGCCCAAGACGACCGGCAAGGAGCTGTTCCACGGCTCCTATCTGCGGGCGGCCCTGGCCGCCGCGGGCCCGGTGCCGGACGATGACGTGGTCGCCACCGTCACCGAGCTGACGGCCCGTACCGTCGCCGACGCGGTGCGGTCGGTGCACGCCACCGAGGTGATCGCCTCGGGCGGCGGCACCCGCAACCCCACCCTGATGGGGGCGTTGCGCCGGGCGCTGGGCACCATCGGGCTGCGGACCTCCGATGAACTCGGCCTTCCGGCGGCGGCGAAGGAGGCGTACGCCTTCGCCGTCCTCGCCTTTCTGACCGCCCATGGGCTGGCCGGTGCGGCACCGAGCTGCACCGGCGCCCGCCATGCCAGCGTGCTGGGGTCGATCACCCCGGGGCGCCGCGGCCTCACCCTGCCCGCACCGGGCCGGCCGGCGCCCACCCGGCTGGAGATCTTCCGCCGCTGAGCGATCGGCGGCGCGTGGCCGGTAAAGGGGATGTCGGCATCGGCCGTACTCGGGGTACGTTGGGAACGGTCGGCTATAGAAGGGGCGAACGTGGGTAAAGACCCCACGAGTTGCCGACGGGGGGCCGACGGGGGGACGGGGGCACGTGGCGGAATCCGGTATGGGTGTGGGCTTAAGAGGCCGCAGCGGGATCATCAGTCTGGTCGGAGAGTGTCTCAGGCTGGGGCCCACGGACGAGCGGCCGGTGATCATGCTGCTGGGGCCGCGCGGCAGTGGGGCCAGCGAGGCCCATGGCGCGCTGATGGAGAAATTCGGGCCCGAGACACCGTTCGCGTATATCAATCTCGGCGGTGAGCAGTCGCTGCTGCCGCGGTACGGGCTGGCCCTGATCGCCCGCCAGTTGGAGCGCAAGCTTCCGCGCTACCGCCGCTCCCACTTCCCGCGGCTCACCCTCGGTCTGCTCGCCTCGGACCACCAGTTGCGGATGACGAGCCTGGCGGAGGGGCGGCGCAACATCCGGCGGGAGCTGGACGCGTTCCAGGAGCGGGCGGAGGCGCGTTACGGCGACTATCTCGCCGCCTTCTTCGAAGTGGCCGGAGGCGCCGTCGGCGCCCCCGACGGCGCCTCCACGGCGGCGCTCGCGCTGCTGCGGGACGCGCTGCGGCGCGGCCGGAGGCGGCTGCCGGGCCGCAAGTTCACCAGCAGCGCCGCCTGGTACGGCGGGCATCCGCTGCTCCAGAGCCGGGATCCCTGGGAGGCGCTGGTCGAGCTCAACCTGTGGCGCCACGACGGTGACGAGGACGATCAGGAGCGGCTGGACCGGGTGCTGTTCTCGGCCCTGCTGGAGGATATGCGCGGCAATGTGCGCCACTCGTTCATGCCCCGCTCCTATCTGCTGCTGCTCGACAACTCCCATACGGAGTACGGCCGTCGCTTCCTCGATCTGCTGATCCGGGCCCGTCATGACGACTCCGTGGTGGCCGGCGCCGACTGCGATCCGCTCACCGTCGTGGCCAGCTCCAACCGGTGGCTGCCCCGCTGGGGCCCGGCCACCGGCGATCAGTGGCCGTGGCGGCTGCGTGGCCCGGACCGGGCCTCCCTCGCGGACTGGACGGAGCACCGGCCGGGCCGGGACAGCGATGACACCTGGTGGTATCCGCTGCGGCTGCGCGATCTCAATCTGGACGAGGTGCGCATCCGGATCGAGCTGGAGCTGCGCCACCACCCCGACCTCGCGCCGTTCACCCGGCTCGCGCCCTTCATCCACCGGCTGACCGCGGGGCTCCCCCGGGCGGTCAGCCAGGTCCTTGAGCTGTTCCGGCATTCGACCGTGCCCACCGAGGACGGCGCCGAGCAGGACCGCTGGCTGCGCACCCTGCCGGACCGTACGCCGCGGGAGGGCGAGGACACCCGGACGCTGGTGGAGGCCGCCCTGGACCATCTGCTGCGCGGTTTCGACCCCATGCAGCGGGCGGCGCTGGAGGAGTGCGCGGCGGCGCGCGATCTGTCCATCGGCACCCGGCTGCTGGGCTCGGGCGACTCGCTGTTCGGCGAGGTCCGCGGCCGCTGGCTGCTGCACAGCCCGGGCACGGTGACCCCGGCGCTCCACCCCTGGCCGCGGCGGCTGCTGCTGTGGCGGCTGGCCGCGCGTCCGGACGACTGGGACGCGGTCCACGAGCTGCTGGCCGAGCACTTCAGGTCCGAGGGGCGCACCGTCCAGGAGATGTACCACCGGCTGGCGGCCGAGCGGATCGACGAGGTGACCGGCTATCTGGTGGCGCGCTTCCCGACGGTGCCCGCGGCGCAGTGGATCAGCGAGTTCAACACGATCACGGCCGCGCCCAACCGGCTGGGCCAGGCCGGCGGACCGCTGGAGCTGCTCGCCGGCCTCGCCCCGGAGGAGCCCCCGGAGGCGGTCACCACCGCCTCGGTGATCCGGGAGCTGATCACGGTGCGCTGGGTGTGGAGCGATCCGCTGGCCGACCCCGGAATGCGGCTCAACGACATGATCGCCGACGGGTTCAACCAGCTCTCACGACTGCGGAGGAACGACATCGTGGCCCTGTTCAACGAGGCCGAGCGGTACCGCCACTGGCGCCATCCGCTGACGCGCGCGGGCGAGGGGTGAGACCGGTGCCGAGACTGGAATGGCCACTGCATATCGTGCGCCGGGTGGTGATCGGCGTGATCGTCGTCGCACTGCTCGCGGTGGCGGTCCCCCTCACCGTGAACTGGATCCAGGAGAAGCGGGCGCGGTGCGGCGAGGGCGTCGTCAAGAAGGGCGACGACCACGAGTGCGTCGGTGTCACCGACGGCTCTTATGTCTTCGCGGACCATCTGAAGTCCGTGGAGAAGAAGATCAAGGCGGAGAACGACCGGGTGGAGGAGAACGCCGGCAAGGAGCCGTACGTCAGCGTCGCCTATATGACCTCCTTCACCCTGACCGACGACGACAGCAACTCCGAGGAGTCGGTCCGCCATGAGCTCGAGGGCGCGTATCTGGCGCAGTACCGGCACAACCGCGGCGATCTCTCCTCCTCCCCCAAGATCAAGCTGCTGATCGCCAATGTGGGGAGCAACGCGGCCCACTGGGAGCACACCGTCGACGAGCTGATCGGCCGGATGGCCCCCGACCGCGACAAGCTGGTCGCGGTCACCGGGCTCGGCCCCAGCACCGATCGCAGCCTCAGCGCGCTGCGGCGGCTGTCGGACCGCGGGCTCGCCCTGGTGGCCAGCACCATGACGGCCACCAACATAGAGGGCATAAAGGGGTTCGTCCGGGTCTCGCCGACCAATGTGGACGAGGCGTATGCCGCCTCCGCCTATCTGAAGAAGCAGAAGGTCCGTACGGCGGTGGTCGTTCAGGACGCCGCGCGGAGCAACTACTACGCCAAGACGCTGGGTGACGCCTTCACCGAGGTCTTCCAGGACACCAAGGGCCATCGGCTGGTGGCGGACCGGATGACCTATGACTCCTCGGTGCGCAGCGCCTGGGAGAACGAGCTGCGCTATATGCCGGGGCAGTTGTGCGACCAGAAGCCGGAGGTGGTCTACTTCGCGGGCCGCGGCAAACACCTCACCCGGTTCCTGGACTCACTCGCCAACCGGCCCTGCCAGGAGCGGAAGTTCACCGTCATCACCGGTGACGACACCTCCAACCTCACCGCCAAGGAGCTGGCGCACGCGGCCGAGAGCGGGGTGCGGGTGCTCTACACGGGCCTGGCGCATCCCGATATGTGGCAGCAGGACCCCCTCCATGTCTCCGGCCCCTCGGCCCGCCACTTCCAGCCGGGCGGATCGCTGGACAAGTGGTTCCCGGGCGATCCGCGCTACGACGGCCAGGCCATCATGGGGCATGACGCGGTGCTGGCCGCCGCCCATGGCATCCAGATGGCGGCGGGCTGGCAGGGCGAGGTGTCGGGGGACGCGGTGGCGCGGATGTTCCACCAGATGGACGGGCGTCAGCAGGTGGCGGGGGCGAGCGGCTTCATCTCGTTCCAGAACAACGGCAATCCGCGCAACAAGGCCATTCCCATCCTGCACCTCAACGCCAGGGGGCGCTCGGAGCTGGTGGAGGTCTCGGCGCCACGGGGCGAGCCGCCCAGAAAGCAGTGAGCCTCCGCCAACTTGAAATCACAGGTCAAAGAGCTGGTGTGACCGGTTCTCGGGGTGCTCACGCTGGTCGTGGGCGACAGTCTGCGGAGTAGATCATCCGTCAGCGGTTGACTTCGGGGTTCGTCAGAACGAGCAGGGCGCGCAGGAGGTGGGTGGCGCGGGCGGGGTCGCGTACGTCGTTGTCGAGGCCGCGGAAGCCGGAGGTCCGCCAATGCGCCGAGACCGGCGGCGCGCAGGTGGGCCAGAATGTGGTCGTGGCGGGCGGCCGTGATGTCGTGGGTGCGGCCGGGCCGGGCGGCGGATATCCAGATCAGGCGGCCTTTCTCGTCGGTCACGGCGAGGAAGTGCAGGCCGTGATGGCGGTATTTGCCGGAGTAGTTTTGCCGGTCGGCCTTTCCTGTGCGGCGTCGGGTGGGGATGAGGGTGCCGTCGATCAGGACTACCTCCCCGCCCTGCTAGGCCACCTTCTTCAGGACGCGGTCCAGGCGCGGAGCCTGCGCGGCGAGGAGGGCGATCAGCTCGTCGCGCCAGCGGCGGACGGTGGACGGTGGACTCGGACACATTGTTGCCGCCGGCCATGTCGGCCAGGCGCTGGTCGTGGCACAGCACGGCCAAGACGATCACCGTGATCCTCCCGGGCGGCAGGATCCGCCATCTGGACCGAATCGCCTTCAGGTGGCGTCGCAGTAGATCGGCGAGGTACTTGACGGTGCTCGTGGACAGCGGCAGACGGCACTGGTAATCAAGCGGGCAGGTGTCCTCGGCGCGTTCTTTGGTTCTCGTCACACAGTTCCAACGGCCGCCGGGGGCACCCCGGTTACGCCCGCACCCCACCACTCCGGGCGCTGGCGTCCCTGGTCACAGGCAGGTGGTAAACCGGCCGTCGGTCGGCCGATGGGCGGGGCGGATCAGTTGCGCGTGCCGGCCGGTGGGCCGACGACGGTGGTGAGCCGGAGTTTGGTCTCGTCCTCACTGCCCGGCGCGGCGGTCATGATGACAATCTTGAGCTCCGTGTCGCCGTCGGTCAGGACATCGCAGTCCACCGTGACCGGGCCCACCGACGGGTGATCGACCCTCTTGTGGACCTCGCGGTTCGCGGTCACCTCTCCCGTCGCCCACAGCTCGGCGAACCTCTCGTTGCCTGCGTTCAGGTCGCGGACCAGCGCGGCCAGGCGGCTGTCCCGGGGGAAGCGGCCGGTGGCGCGGCGCAGATCGGAGACGAGGGCGGCGTCGGCGGTGTCGGGGTCCGTCTCGGTGACCGGCCACAGCGCGAGGGGGGTGTGATCGACGTCCACCGGGAACCTGTCGCGGGCGAAGTTGCGCATCCGCGGCGGCGAGGCCAAGGGGTCTCCCAGCAGGGCGGCCCACCCGTGGTTCCACCACACCAATTGCCAGTCCGCCGCGAACACGGCCACCGGTACGTCTCCGAGGCGGACGAGTACCCGTTGCATACCGGGCGGGAGAAGGTCGCAGATCGTGCCGTCCGCCGGCGGCACGATCTGGGCCAGCCGGTAGAGGTGGTCCCGCTCGGCGGTGGACAGTTGGAGAGCGCGCGCCAGGGACGCCACCACCGACGCCGAGGGTGTCGTGGCCCGCCCCTGCTCCAGGCGCACGACGTAGTCGACCGACACTCCGGCCAGGTCGGCCAGTTCCTCGCGCCGCAGCCCGACAGCCCGGCGCTTGCGGACGACCGGCAGCCCAGCGGCTGACGGGGGCAGCCGGTTCCGCCACGTGCGGATCATCGCGCCCAGTCCAGCTCCGGGGGGTGTCCTCGTCATGCTCTCCATCCTCCCGCGTCCCCGATCACATGCGGGGGCGCGAGGGTGGTACTGGTCTTCCCACCGTCGAAGCGTCCCTGGTCCGGCTTCCTCGTCAAGGCAACTATCGAAGGCATGACGATCACTTTCATCACCGGAGCCAACAAGGGCATCGGCCGCGAGACCGCCCGCCGCCTCATCGCGTGCGGTCACACCGTTCTCCTGGGAGCCCGCGACCGTGAGCGGGGTGAGGAGGCAGCCGCCGCGCTGGGCGCACGCTTCGTCCCCGTCGACGTGACCGACGACGCGTCCGTGGCCGCCGCCGCCGCGGACGTCGCCGAGCACGAGGGCAGGATCGATGTCCTGATCAACAACGCGGGGGTCCAGGGTCCCTTCGGTGATCCCGGCGACCTCACCGCCGCCGACGCCCGCGCCGTCCTCGACGTCAACGTCATCGGCGTGGTCCGCACCACCACCGCGTTCCTGCCGCTGCTGCGCCGTTCGGACGACCCCGTGATCATCAACGTCAGCAGCGGCATGGGCTCCCTCGCCTTCACCCACGACCCCGGGCGGTCCGAGTCGCACGTCGTCGTGCCGCTGTACGCCTCATCGAAGGCGGCGCTGACGATGTTGACCACGCAGTACGCCAAAGGGCTCAAGGGCATTCGCGTCAACGCCGCCGACCCCGGCTACACCGCGACCGACATAAACGGTCACAGCGGCTCCCAGACCGTCACCGAGGGCACGGACGCGATCGTCGCCCTCGCCACCGAGGGGCCCGGTGCCGGCACCGGACGCTTCATCGACCGCCATGGCGAGATCGCCTGGTCCTGAGACCGGCGGTGCCGGGTCACCGGCCCTGAAGAACAGAACGGGCAGAACATCGAGACCGGTCCCGGACAGGAGAACCGCTGCCGCCACTGGCGTCGGCGGAACCTCCGGCCGAGGTGATCAGGACGTACGAGCCGGGGCCCGGCACGTCGAGACGGTAGCCGCCGTCGGGATGGCGGAAGGATGACGATGCTGCGGCAGCTCGGGTTCCTGACCGGAACTGCTGCGCGACGCACTGGACTTGCGAGTGAGCACGGAGACCACCCGCGCCACCCACCTCCTGCGCGCCCTGCTCGTCCTGACGAATCCGGAGGCTCAGTGACGCACAGGCCGCGGTGAGGGTCAGGACGCGGTGACGGTCAGGACGCGGTGACGGTCAGGCCGCAGTGAGGTCAGGCCCCAGGAGGCGGTGGCGGTCAGCCGCCGCCCTGGGGCCGCTCGCCCCCGGCCTTCTCGTCCCCGCTCTTCTCGTCGTCGACGATCTCCGCGTCCACGACCTCCTCGTCGGGCGCGTGGGCCTGGCCCCCGCCGTCACCGGAGGAGCCGCCCGCCGAGCCGCTCGCTCCGCCGTCGGACGAGCCGGACTGCTGGGCCTGGGCGTAGATGGCGGTGCCGATCCGCTGCCCGACGGTGGCGGTCCGCTCGGTGGCCTCGCGGATCGCGTTGGTGTCCTCGCCCTCGAGCGTCCCCTTCAGCTCCGCGACCGCCGCCTCGGCCTCCTGCCGGACGTCCTGCGGCACCTTGTCGGCCTGATCCCGCAGCAGCCTCTCGGTCTGGTAGACGAGTGCCTCTGCCTGGTTGCGGGTCTCGGCGGCCTCGCGGCGCTTGTGGTCCTCCTCCGCGTAGCTCTCGGCCTCCCGCATCATGCGGTCGATGTCGTCCTTCGGCAGCGCGGAGCCGCCGGTGACGGTCATCCGCTGCTCCCGGCCGGTGCCGAGGTCCTTGGCGGAGACATGCATGATGCCGTTGGCGTCGATGTCGAAGGCGACCTCGATCTGCGGCACCCCGCGCGGGGCGGGCGGCAGGCCGGTCAGCTCGAACATCCCGAGCTTCTTGTTGTACGCGGCCATCTCGCGCTCGCCCTGGAAGACCTGGATCTGCACCGACGGCTGGTTGTCCTCGGCCGTGGTGAAGACCTCCGAGCGCTTGGTCGGGATCGTGGTGTTCCGCTCGATCAGCTTGGTCATGATGCCGCCCTTGGTCTCGATGCCGAGGGACAGCGGGGTGACGTCCAGCAGCAGGACGTCCTTGACCTCGCCCTTGAGGACACCGGCCTGGAGGGAGGCGCCGATCGCCACGACCTCGTCGGGGTTGACGCCCTTGTGCGGCTCCTTGCCGGTCAGCTCCTTGACCAGGCCGGTCACGGCGGGCATCCGGGTGGAGCCGCCGACCAGGATCACATGGTCGATATCGGAGGTCTTGATCCCGGCGTCCTTGATCGCCTGGTGGAAGGGGGCCTTGCAGCGCTCCAGGAGGTCCTCGGTCAGTTGCTGGAACTGCGAGCGGGTGAGCTTCTCGTCCAGATGCAGCGGGCCCGCGTCGGACGCGGTGATGTACGGCAGGTTGATCGTGGTCTCGCTGGCCGCGGAGAGCTCGATCTTGGCCTTCTCGGACGCCTCGCGCAGCCGCTGGACCGCCATCTTGTCGTTGGCCAGATCGACGCCGTAGCCGCCTTTGAAGCGGGTGACCAGATGGTCCACGATCCGCTGGTCCCAGTCGTCGCCGCCGAGGTGGGTGTCGCCGTTGGTGGCCTTGACCTCCACCACCCCCTCGCCGATCTCCAGCAGCGAGACATCGAAGGTGCCGCCGCCGAGGTCGAAGACCAGGATGGTCTGGTCGTTCTCCTTGTCCAGCCCGTACGCCAGGGCGGCGGCCGTCGGCTCGTTGATGATCCGCAGCACCGTCAGCCCGGCGATCTCGCCCGCCTCCTTGGTGGCGGTGCGCTGGGAGTCGTTGAAGTACGCGGGGACGGTGATCACGGCGTCCGTGACGTCCTCGCCGAGATACGCCTCGGCGTCGCGCTTGAGCTTCTGGAGCACCCGCGCGGAGATCTCCTGCGCGGTGTAGCGCTTGCCGTCGATGTCGCCGGTGGCCGGGAACCGCCACCGGTCCTCGCCCACGTGGCGCTTGACCGAGCGCGCGGTGCGCTCCACGTTCGTCACCGCCTGGCGCTTGGCGACCTCGCCGACCAGCACTTCGCCGTTCTTGGCGAAGGCCACCACCGAGGGGGTGGTCCGGGTCCCCTCGGTGTTGGTGATGACGGTCGGCTCGCCGCCCTCCAGGACGGATACGACCGAGTTCGTCGTACCCAGGTCAATACCGACTGCGCGGGTCATCTGAGCCCTCCTCCCGGTCTGCCTCCCAGTATCCCAAAAAGGGATGTTCCGGGCGGGTGGGGAGGCGGGGCGGGGCTCAGTCCCGCAGGTGGTCGACCTCGCGCATCTTGTTCGTGGCGTCGAGCGCGGCGACCTTGTAGGACTCGGCGAAGGTCGGATAGTTGAACACCGCGTCCACCAGATAGTCGACGGTGCCGCCGCAGCCCATCACGGCCTGGCCGATATGGATCAGCTCGGTGGCGCTGGTGCCGAAGCAGTGCACTCCGAGCAGCCGCCGGTCCTCCGGGGAGACCAGCAGCTTCAGCATGCCGTGCGCATCGCCGACGATCTGGCCCCGGGCCAGCTCGCGATAGCGCGACACCCCGACCTCGAAGGGCACCTTCTCGTCCGTGAGCTGGTCCTCGGTGCGGCCGATGAAGCTGATCTCGGGGATGCTGTAGATCCCGATCGGCTGAAGATGGTGGATCGGGTTCACCGGCTCCTCACAGGCGTGGTACGCCGCGCTGCGCCCCTGTTCCATGGAGGTCGCGGCCAGGGCCGGGAAGCCGATGACATCGCCGACGGCGTAGATATGCGGTACGGCGGTGCGGTAGTGCTCGTCCACGGCTATCCGGCCCCGCCGGTCGGCGGTGAGCCCCGCCTTGTCGAGGTCCAGCCCGTCGGTGAGTCCCTGGCGCCCCGCGGAGTACATCACCGCGTCGGCGGGGATCTTCTTACCGCTCTCCAGGATGGCCAGGGCGCCTCGCGCATGGCGCTCGACGGCCGCCACGGTCTCGCCGAAGCGGAAGGTGACGGCCAGGTCGCGCAGCCGGTACTTCAGCGCCTCGACGATCTCGACATCACAGAAGTCCAGCATCCCCTCGCGCTGCTCGACCACGGTGACCTTGCTGCCCAGGGCGGCGAACATCGAGGCGTACTCGATGCCGATCACCCCGGCGCCCACGATGACCATGGAGCGCGGCACCCGCTCCATGTTGAGGACACTGTCGGAGTCCATGATCGTCCGCTCGTCGAACTCCACGCTCGCGGGGCGGGCCGGGCGGGTGCCGGTGGCGATCACGATATGCCGCGCGGTCAGCAGTTGTTCCTGACCGTCCGCGTCCGTGACGGCCACGGTGTGGTCGTCCACGAACCGCCCGGTGCCCGGGAACAGCGCGACCCGGTTGCGGGAAAGCTGGTTGCGGACGACGTCCATCTCCCGGCCGACCACATGCTGGGTCCGGGCCGTCAGGTCGGCGATGGTGATGTCGTCCTTGAGCCGGTAGCTCTGGCCGTACAGATCCCGCTGGGTCAGTCCGGTGAGATAGAGCACCGCCTCGCGCAGGGTCTTCGACGGAACCGTTCCGGTGTGGAGGGAGACCCCGCCCACCATCTCCTGCCGGTCGACGACGGCCACCCGGCGACCGAGTTTGGCGGCTGCGATGGCAGCTTTCTGGCCGCCCGGTCCGGACCCAATCACAAGCATGTCAAAGTCGGTCACGGACCGAGTCTGGCATCGGATGACGTCCCGCTGGAAGAGCGAATCGCCGGTCAACCGCCCCGGGCGTCACCAGACTTGGGGCGCCCTACTCGGCGTGGGGCCACAGACGGCCCTGCGCGTCCCGGGCCAGCGAGGTCAGGGAGGCCAGCAGAACGAGGGCGACCAGCCCGGCCGGCAGGGCGGGCGCGGCCCGCGCGGCATGGGCCACCAGCAGCCCGCCCGCCGCGGCACCCACCACCAGGGCCCCCAGCAGGGCCATGCTGAGCCTCCCCACCGTGCCGCTGCGCGCCACGTCGACCAGCAGCCCGGTCAGGGCGCCGGTGAGATAGGTGGTGGAGAGGCCGGGCGGCCCGACGGCCCGCACCAGACCGCTCTGCCCTCCCATGGCGAGCGCGGCCACCGCCAGCAGCCCCAGTTGCCGACCGCCGGAGGGGTGGCCGCCGGCCGCCGCCCACGCCGCCCAGAGCCCGCCGAGCGCGAGCAGTTCCACCGTGAGCGCGCAGCGGGCGCGCCAGGCGGGCCGGGGGCCGCGGACGATCCGGCCGCTGAGCAGCGCACCCGCGATGTATCCGGCCATGGCGATCGCGGAGTCCCGGGCCCGCGTCGCGTCCAGGGACGCGGTCGACATGCCGAGCAGGGAGAGATTGGCGGTCATGACGCTGGTGAAGACGCCGCCCAGCGCCAGAAAGCTGATCGCGTCCATCGCCCCGGTCGCCGCGGTCAGCGCGACGGCGGCGGCCACTCCCCCGGAACCGGCGGCCCGGCCCGGGCGCCGCCGCTTCGGCGCGGGGTCGGTGTCGCTCTCATCTGCCATCGGCACTCCTCCGGCCACCTCGGGTGCCCCCGGGCGGCGCACCGGAAACAGGGCCCTGGGAGCACCGGAGGTATCAGGAACCGGCGGGGGTGGCGGCTGCCCGCCGCTCGCGGTGTTTCGCGGCCTTGGCGCTGTTGCCGCACAGCCGCATGGAGCACCACCGGCGCCGTCCGCCCGGTGTGTGATCGAGGTAGACCATCGTGCACAGCGAGGCGTCGCACATCCGCAGCGCCCCGCGCCGCTCCGGGTCGCCGAGCACCGCGATGAGATCGCGGACGACGACCGACTCCAGCTCCCGCCCGGACAGCGGGCGGTCCGCGCCGTCGACCCCGACCCCGGTGCCGGTGGCTATCAGCAGCGGCTGCGGCGGGGCGGGCCGCGCCCGGTCGTTGAGCAGTGCCACGGACACGGCCGACGGGGCGCTGCCGTGAACGACCGCCGCCACCACGTCGTACGCCGCCTCGCGCAGCGTCCACAGCTCGGCGAGGAGTTCATCGGTGACGGCCTCGTCGTGGAGCCGCAGCCTCACGCCCTGGCACCACTCCCGCAGCCGGTCGAGGGTGCCGAGGCGCTCGATCGGGGCACTGTCGCGCCGCCCGAGGGTCGCCACGAGATTCAGGGCAAGGCTGCCGGTGTCGAAGCGCAGTGCCCGCAGCCGGGCGGTCACCCGCGGCCGCGGCACCGGCCCCGTCGAGGAATCCATCCGCATATAGTAACCATCCGAAGGGTTACCAAGCGGCTGAGGATGAGGGCACATCATGCGGATCGCGGTCATCGGCGCGGGTGGCGTCGGCGGATACTTCGGCGCACGGCTCGCCGCAGCGGGTGACGATGTCACCTTCGTGGCACGGGGCCGCCATCTCGCGGCGATCCGGGAGAAGGGGCTGACGGTGCGCAGCCCGCTGGGCGAGCTGCGGGTGCCGTCCGAGGCGGTGGTGCCGGCCATCTCCGACCTGGAGGCCCCGGACCTCGTCATGGTGGCGGTGAAGCTGTGGGACACCGAGGACGTCGCCCGGCAGCTCGCAACCCTCGCCGAAGGCGGCGCCGCCGTCGTGTCCTTCCAGAACGGGGTCCAGAAGGACACGGTGCTGCGCCGCCATCTGCCGGCCGGGGCCGTCCTCGGCGGGGTCGGCTATATCTCGGCGTTCATCGAGGAGCCCGGGGTGGTGGTGCACAACGGCACATTGCAGCGGCTGGTGTTCGGCGAGTACGACCGTACGGAGTCCCCGCGCGTCCGCGCCTTCCTCGACCGCGCGGTGGCGGCCGGTATCGACGCGGAGATCAGCGCGGACATCGAGCGCACCATCTGGGAGAAGTTCGTCTTCCTGGTGGGCCTTTCCGGGACGACGTCGGCGGTGCGGCAGCCGATCGGGGTGGTCCGCGGGGATCCCGGGTCGCGGGCCCTGCTGCGTGAGGTGATGCACGAGGTGGTCGCCGTGGGCCGGGCCAAGGGGGTGGCCCTGGACCCCGGTTTCGCCGACGACCGGCTCGCCTTCTGCGACACGCTGCCCGCCGCCATGACGTCCTCCATGCACAACGACCTGCTGCGCGGCAACCGGCTCGAACTGGGCTGGCTCAGCGGCGCGGTGGCCGGCCTCGGCGCCGAGCTGGGCGTAGCGACCCCGCGCAACCGGGCCATCGCCGACATCCTCTCCCCGTACGCCCTGGGCGATCCGGCCGCGACCGGCGGCGCGGATGTCAGCGCAGCAGGGGCAGCTTCCCGATGAGCTTGCTCACCCTGTTCCGCGGGCCGACGAGGCTGAGCGCGAGATAGTCGAGGTCCTCGGTCTTGGTGCCGGCCAGGCTGTCGAGGTACTCGTCGTAGACCCGTGAGGTCTGGGCCTGCCCGGGCATGTCGACGAGGAAGATGTCGTCCTTCTCCGCGGCCTTCGCGCGCAGCTCGCGCAGTGTCTCCGGGCCGGCGACCAGGATCGAGCAGCCGGCCCACGGCAGCCCCGGGTGGCCGGCGCCGGACCCGTCCCGGCCGTCCGGCCCGAGCAGCTCCGGCATCGCCCGGCCGACGGCGGCGGCCATGCAGGCGGCGGCGTTCACCGCCCGGCCCGCCGGCAGCTCCTCGGCCACGACGATCACCCACTTCAGCTTCGCCTGCCGGGTGGACTGGTCGGTGCGGACATCCTCGTCGGTGAGCTGGGGAACGGACACGAGCGGCACTCCTTGTCGATGGCTAATGTGGTGGATGTGGTGGACGGTACCCATCCATCCGAGCAGCGGCACGGCCCGCCGAATTTCCTCAGGCAAAGGAGCGCATTCGTGGAACTTGATGCACTCGACCGCGCTCTTCTGCGGGAGCTGCAAAACGATGCACGCCAGACCAATCGCGAGCTGGCCGTGCGGACGGGGGTCTCGCCGTCGACCTCTCTGGAACGGGTCCGGGCGCTGCGGGAGCGCGGCATCATCAGCGGCTATCACGCCGCCGTCGACCTGGAGGCGGTCGGCCGCCCCGTCCAGGCGCTGATCTCGGTCCGGATCCGCCCGCCGTCCCGGCCGGTCATCGAGGGCTTCCGGGAATGGGCCGCCCAGTTGCCGGAGACCATCGGCCTGTTCGTCACCTCCGGCGCCCATGACTTCCTCATCCATGTGGCGGTGCCGGACACCAATGGGCTGTACGCGTTCGTCATCGACCGCCTCACCGAGCGCCGCGAGGTGGCGGATGTGCAGAGCACGATGGTCTACGAACACGCCCAGTCGCGCTGTATCGACCCGGCGCCCGCCGAGCGCCCGACGCCCTCCCGCCGGAGGCGGTAGCGGGCAGGGACGGGATGGGTCAGTGGTGCGGGGTGTCGCCGAAGGCCGTCACGGTCAGGAACCGTATGGGCAGGGTGATCAGCTTCTCCGGGCCGTGCGGCGCCTCGCCGTCGAACTGGAGGGCGTCACCGGCCCGCAGTGTGTAGCTGGACTTGCCGTGGCCGTAGCCCATGACGCCCTCGAGCATGTAGATCAGCTCGGTGCCGCCGTGCTGGAAGAGCGGGAAGACCTCGCTGGACTCGGTGAGGGTGACCTCCAGCGCCTCCATCCGCTTATTGCTGCCGCGCAGGGCGCCGAGCAGGGCGTACTCATGGCCGATCCGGGTGCCGCGGCGCACGATGCGGGCGCCGTGACCGGCCGGGACGAAGACCGCCTCGCGCTCGTCGTCCATCCCCCGGAAGAGCGCGGTGACGGGTACGCCCAGGCCGCGTGCGAGCCGGGAGAGAGTGGTGAGGCTACAGGCGGTCTGGGCGTTCTCGATCTTGGACAGCATGGCCTTGGAGATGCCCACCCGCTCGGCCATCCCACCGACCGACGCCCCGGCCGCCTGCCGGTACTCCCGCGCCCGGACCGCGATGATCCGCTCCAGCGCCTTGTCGTCATCCCCCGCGTCTCCCACCATCCACCGCATCCTAGTAGTGCTTTGTTAGCCGGTCTTGTCACGTTCGGTGTGTGGTAGGTCGCTGGTTGTATGAGGGCTGGGGAGCTTGCCGCGTGTCGGGGCCGGTTAGAGGAGTTCGCTTCCGAGTTGTTCGCACCGTTGGTGCGGCGGGATCAGCGCGAGAAGGGCTCGCTGTACGTGCGGGGGCTGCTGCTGGACGGGCGGCGCAAGTCGATGCAGCCGATGGCTGAGCGGCTCGGGGCGGACCATCAGCAGTTGCAGCAGTTCATGACGTCCTCGACCTGGTCGGTCGGGGACGTGCGGGCCAGGCTGGCGTGGCGGGCCGTGCGGGTGGTCCGTCCGCAGGTGTGGGTGGTGGACGACACCGGCTTCCCCAAGGACGGCACCGCCTCGCCGGGGGTGGCCCGCCAGTATTCGGGCACTTTGGGCAAGGTCGGCAACTGCCAGATCGGCGTCAGTGTCCACGCCGCTTCCGACACCGCCTCGTGCCCACTGTCCTGGCGGCTGTTCCTGCCCACTGCATGGGACACCCCCGAGGCAGCCGCACGCCGCAGGGCCTGCCGGATCCCCGATGGCGAGCACCACCGCCCCAAGTGGGAACTCGCGCTGGAGATGCTCGACGAACTCGACGGCCATGGCCTGCGGCCCGCCGCGCTGGTCGCCGACACGGGCTACGGCGCGAACGCCGGCTTCCGGCACGGTCTGGAAGCCCGCGGGCTGGCCTATGTCCTTCAGGCCAAGGGCGAGATGACCGCTCATGCGGAAAGTTCCGAACCCCACCAGCCCGCCTACGGCGGTCTCGGGCCCCGCCCGCTGCCCCGCTACCGCACCCGCCCACTGTCCCTACGCGACCATGTGCTGGCCGCTGGACGCCACCACGGCCGGACCCTGACCTGGCGCAAGGGCTCCAAAGCCGCCATGAGCTCGCACTTCGTTCTCCTCCACGTCCGCCTCGCGGGCCGGCGGCCCAAACCGGCCGCCGACGGGACGATCCCGCTCACCTGGCTGATCGCCCAGTGGCCCGAAGACGAGACGGAACCGGTCAAGTACTGGATCTCGAACCTGCCCGCCGACATCCCCGCGAAAGATCTGGTCCGCCTCGCGAAGTCCCGGTGGCGGATCGAGCACGACTACCGAGAGATGAAGACCGTCCTGGGGCTGGACCACTTCGAGGGCCGCTCCTTCACCGGCTGGCACCGGCACGTCACCCTCGTCACCGCTGCCCACCTGTTCCTGACCGAACAACGGAGGAGCCCAAAAGTCCCTGCCAGGGCCTGACCCTCTACCAGGCCCTGGACCTCCTCCAACACCTCATCGCCACCTGGACCGGCACCTGCCCCACCTGCCAACAGACCGTCCCCTGGCAGCCCTACGACACCACCTAACAAAGCACTACTAGTGACCTGAGTCGGAGATTTGTCGTTAGTTGGGTATGAGTCGTCCGGGTCCGAAGATTCCGCCGTTGTTACTGACTGATGCCCAGCGGGCGGTGCTGGAGGGGTGGGTGCGTCGTCGTACGACGGCCCAGGCGTTGGCTCAGCGGTCGCGGATCGTGCTGGAGTGCGCGGAGGGCCACTCGATCATGGAGGTGTCGCGTCGGCTGCGGGTCGCCCCGGACACGGTCCGCACCTGGCGACGGCGCTTCCTAAAACATGGCCTGGACGGCTTGTCCGACGAGTCGCGGCCCGGCGTTCCACGGAAGATCACTGATGCCGATGTCGAGCGTGTGATCGTCAAGACGCTGGAGGAGACCCCGAAGAACGCAACCCACTGGTCCACCAGGTCGATGGCCGCGGCCACGGGGATGTCGCAGTCGGCCATCTCGCGGATCTGGCGGGCGTTCGCCCTGGCACCGCACCGCACACAGACGTTCAAGCTGTCCACGGATCCGCTCTTCATCGACAAAGTCCGCGACGTGGTCGGGCTCTACCTCGACCCGCCGGAGAAGGCCCTGGTCTTGTGCGTGGACGAGAAGTCGCAGATCCAGGCGCTGGACCGCTCGCAGCCGGTCCTGCCGATGATGCCCGGCGTTCCCGAACGCCGCAGCCACGACTATGTCCGGGCCGGCACCACCACCTTGTTCGCCGCTTTGGAAGTGGCTACGGGGAAGGTCATCGGCTCCCTGCACCGCCGGCACCGGGCCGTGGAGTTCAAGAAGTTCCTGGCCAGGCTCGACAGGGAAGTTCCGGCGGGTCTCGGCGTGCACCTGATCCTGGACAACTACGCGACCCACAAGACTCCCGAGGTCAAGAAGTGGCTGCTGGCACACCCTCGCTTCCACCTGCACTTCACGCCCACGAGCTCCTCCTGGCTGAACCTGGTCGAGCGGTGGTTCGCCGAACTTACACAGAAGAAGCTCAGGCGCGGCGTCCACCGCTCGGTCCAGGCTCTCGAACGCGACATCCGGGCATGGCTGGCCGACTGGAACGAGCACCCGCGACCGTTCATCTGGACGAAAACAGCCGACGAGATCCTCGACAAAGTCGCCGCCTACTGCCACCGAATCTCTGACTCAGGACACTAGGGCCTGTCGCTTGGATCAGGCCGGGCTCGCGGGGCCTGATCCAAACGACAGGCCCTGGGCCCCACCTCGGCGGCGGGCGGCGCCGTAGCGACGCCGCCCGCCCCGGGCCGTGCACTGCCAGGAGGTCAGGAGCCCGCCACCGCCGCCGTCTTCTCCGGCTGCGGCCCGGGCGTGGCGGGGACATCCCGCGTCCACAGCGGCCGGAGCCGGTAGGTCAGCAGATAGAGCACCGCGGCGGCGGCCGCCGCGACGAACATGCTCAGATCGCCCGCGTGCGGATACGCCGAGGCGAACGCCCCGGTGTAGAGGTTGGATTGCCAGAACGGCACCGAGGCCACCACCCCTCCCGCCCAGGCGACGAAGCCCCAGGAGAGCACCCGTCCGCGGTCGTACAGCTCGGCGATCCGGCTGGGGTCGGAGCGGCCGCCCAGGTGGTAGTCGAGCAGCAGCACGGTGGCGAACGGCGCGATGAAGTACGCGGTGAGGTTGAGGAACACCGAGAACTTGTCCTCGACCCCGGAGTGTCCCCACAGGCTGATCCCGTACGCCAGCGCGCAGATGAGGGTCACGGCCTGGGTCCGGGTGACCGGCACCTTCAGCGTCTGGACGGAGATCGCGCCGCCGTAGACGTTGAGGAAGTTCTGCGCGAGCGCCGAGAGCCCGATGGCGATGAGGGCGGGGATGGCGAACGGCCCGGTCAACTGGTGCAGGGCGGTGATGGAGTCGGTGCTGGTGGCGTTGGAGCCGAGGAGCACACCGAGGATGCCGAGCCAGCAGATGGTGACGAAGTTGCCGAGCCCGGTGTACCAGGCGGTGCGGCCCACCACGCGTGGCGAGTCGGGCAGATAGCGCGAGTAGTCCGAGGCGAACGGCGCCCAGGCGACGAGGAAGGAGAGGAACCAGCCGCCGAAGGTGATCCAGCCGCCGGTGGAGCCCACATAGTCCGGTGCCTTCGGATCGGCGCCGAAGGTGCCCGCGCCCCGTACCAGGGCCACCACCGTGATCATGACGAACAGCGGGGTGAGCACATAGGTCAGCACCCGCTGAAGGAAATTGATCATGTTGTAGCCGTAGATGGACACCACCAGCTCGACCAGGGTGAGCGCCAACCCGCAGACCCAGAAGGGCAGATGGGTCAGCTCGGCGATGGCCTTGCCGCCGAGGATCACGGTGACGGAGGCCCAGCCGACCCCGGCGAACACATTGATGTACGCCACCGGCAGGAAGTTGCCGAAGAAGCCGAGCGGACCACGCGCCTGGATCTGCTGGGGCACGCCCAGCCGTACGCCCATCCGGGACATCACGGCCATCAGCAGCGAGCCCAGACCCGCGCCGGCCACGATCGCGGCGACGGCGGCGCCGAAGCTGAGACCGAGCCCGACCGCGCTGAACCCGAGCAGGATGATGGGGAAGTTGAGACCGGCGGCGAACCAGACGAAGAACTGCGAACTGGGCTTGCCGTGCCGCTCGTTGTCGGGGATGTGGTCGACCCCGAAGGGCTCCACCTTGGTGACCGCGCTGCCGTACACCGGCGCCGTGTCGTCGTGGGTCATGGGCGTGCTCCTGGGACGGGAGGAGTGGACGTCAGGGGGGACCGGTGGGCGTACGGATCCGGGCCGCGGCCTTTCACCACGGCAGCGGCGCGGTCTGCGAGATGTCGAAGAAGCCACCGCCGCTGTAGACCAGCGGGGCCAGCTCCGCATGGCGGGCGGAGACCACCCGGCCGGTGAAGACGGTGTGGCTGCCGGCCTCCAGCCGCTCGCCGATCTCCACCTCCAACTGGGCGCAGGACCCGTCGATCAACGGGGCCCCGAACTCGCCTGCGGTCCAGGCCAGCCCGGCGAACTTGTCGTCCGCCTTGGAGGCGAAGGTCTTGGCCACATCGAGCTGGCCGGCGGCGAGGATGTTGATCCCCAGATGGCTTGCCCGGTGCAGCGCGGGGTGGGTGGTGGAGGTGCGCTGCACACAGACCAGCACCATCGGCGGATCCAGCGAGATGCTGGCGAACGCGTTCACCGCAAGACCCCGGGGCCTGCCGTCGTCCTGGCAGGTCACGACAGTGACACCGGTGATGAACTTACGGTGCACCCCACGGACCAGATCGGCGTCGACGGCCGCTCGCTGGGTGGTGGTGATGATCCCGAGCGCCTCCAGCAACTGGCGGGGATCCCAGGTCACCCACTCCTCGCTGACCACACCGTGGTCGAAGCGGGTGAAGGTGGCTCCGGAGACTTCGACCGGCCTGCCGGTGGCCGGCACGCCGAGGAAGTCGCCGGTGTGGCTGCCGGTGCTGCGCCAGCGGATCGCCAGCGATTCGCCGTCCTCGACGATCTCCTCGATCTCGGTACGGAGATCGGGGAAGGCCCGGCGGATGGCGCGGACGGACTCCTTGAACTGCTCTCGGTCCTGGGGGGCCGCGGCGGGACCGCGTCGCCGTACATAGCCGGGGCTGAGCAGTTGGTCGAGCGCGTCGACCTGGCCCTGGTCCCAGACGGCCTGCCAGGTGGAGCGGATGCGGGCGGTGCGGTCAAGAGTATGCGTCATGACGTCTTCCCTCACTCAGCTCTTGTATGGCAGAGGACCGTAGGAAGGGCCATCAGTCGCTGTCAACACCTAGGGATGAATGAACCGGAAATGGGTTGGCGAGACCCCTCCGAACAGCAAAGACACAGGTCAATAGTAGTTGTCTCGACCATGACCCTTGACGGGGCCAGAATCGGACTCCTAGCCTCCCTGCCATGGCACAGCGTGAGCCGGAAGAACAGGACGGACGCTGCATGCGCTTTTCGATATTCCACAACCTCGGTGCCCCGGGCCGCCTCGGCGAGTACGCCGACGTCATGGCGGAGGCCCGCGAGTTCGCGGTCACCGCGGACCGGGCGGGCTTCTGGTCCACCTGGTACACCGAGCACCACTTCGGGCACGAGGCGATCGAGATCACCCCGAACCCGGTGCTGATGGGGGCGGACATCGCCGCCCGTACGACAGATATCCGGATCGGCCAGGCGGCCTCCATCGCCACCTTCTGGCATCCACTGCGGCTCGCCGAGGACATCGCGATGCTCGACCAGCTCTCGGGGGGCCGGGTCGAGGTCGGGCTCGGCCGGGGGCTGTACGGCCGCGAGGCGCTCAACCTCAACGCCCTGGCCGATCCGCGCGACCAGGAGCAGAACCGCGCGCTGTACGACGAGACCGTGGAGGTCCTGCGCAAGGCGTGGAGCGGCGAGTTCTTCTCGCACCGGGGCCGGTTCTACGAGTTCCCCGCCCCCGGGGTGAAGTGGAACCACCCGCTCTCCCCCGCCACCCCGGAGTACACCGAGGCCGGTGTCATCACGAAGATGCAGGTCACGCCGTTTCCGCTGCAACGGCCGCATCCTCCGCTGTGGCAGGTCATCGACAGCCCCCGGTCGATCCAGGCCGCGGCGGCGGACGGTGTCCAGGGGCTCTTCTGGCTGCCGCCGGTCTCCGCGCTGGGGGAGCGGTTCGAGCTCTACCGGGACACCGCGAGCCAGGCGGCGGGCCGCGAGTACGCGCTGGGCGAGGGCATCGGCCTGGTGCGTGATGTGTATGTCGCCGACACCATGGAGCAGGCACGCGCCGAATTCGAAGAGGCGCTGATGACCACCTACCGGTGGATCATGCACTGGCGGGGGCTGGGCAACCTCATGGAGGCGGGCGAGGAGCTCACCGACGCCCATGAGCTGTCCTTCGACTTCCTCCAGCGGCGCAATCTGCTGGTCGGCACCCCCGAGTACGTCTCGGAGAAGATCGCCGAACTGCGCGACGAGGTGGGCCTGGAGCATCTGCTGCTGTGGACCACACACCCCGGTCTGCCGCACCGCAACGCGATGCGCAGCCTGGAGCTGTTCGCCGAGAAGGTCATGCCGGGGTTCACCACCGGTGGCGGTCATGGCTGAGGCGGGGCTGCGCAAGGTCGTCACCGTCACCGATGAGCTGCTGCTGGAGCTCGGCCGCCCGGTCGCGGTGCCGGTGCGCCGGGTCGCGGCGGCCGCGGTGATCCACAACCCCTGGGCCGACGGCGGCGTCGTCGCCGATCTGGGGCCCGAGGTGGAACGGATCGCCCCGGGGCTGGCCCGGCTGCTCACCGGCCGGATCAGCGAGGCGCTGGGCGGGGTCGACCGGATCGAGTCCTTCGGCAAGGCCGCGATCGTGGGGCTCGACGGGGAGATCGAGCACGGCGGCGCGCTGATCCACACCCCGTTCTTCGGCAATGTCTTCCGCGAGCTGACCGAGGGCACCTCGATCATCGTCTTCAGCGACGACCGGCTTCCGGCCGGTGAGCCGCTGACCGTGCCGCTGTGGCACAAGACCGCGGCCGCGACCCGCTCGCACTACCAGACCTGCCAGATCCGCATCCCCGACGCGCCCCGCCCGGACGAGATCGTCGTCGTCGCGGCCGGGGCGTCCGGCCCCCGCCCGAACGCCCGGATCGGGGACCGCGCCACCGACCCCCTCATCCGCCTCGCCGATCTGGACGACGACGTCGACCTGGAGACCGTGACATGAACGTCCGCAAGATCATCACCTTCACCGAGGACATCCACAGCGAGGGCGGCCGCCCGGTGGACCCGCCGGCCCGTACGGCGGTGGTGCTCGCCGTCATCGAGAACCCCTGGGCCGGTCAGGGCTTTGTGGCGGATCTGCTGCCCGGGATCGACGAGACGGCGCCGAAGCTGGGCGAGTTGCTGGCGCCCCGCGTGGTGGAGGCGCTGGACGCGCCGGTGGAGGCGTACGGGAAGTGCGCGATCGTGGGACTCGACGGGGAGATCGAGCACGGCTCCGCGCTGATCCACACCCTGAAGTTCGGCGACCACTTCCGCCGGGCGGCGAACGCGACCACCCTGTTGCCGGCCGTGGAGAAGCGGGCCGCCGCGGGGACGGTCTTCGACATTCCGCTCAAGCACATCACGGACGCCACCGTCCGCTCGCACCACCAGAGCATCGAGGTCCGGGTGGCGGACGGGCCGCGCGCCGACGAGATCGTCATCGGGCTCGCGGCGGCCGCCCAGGGCCGCCCACAGGCCCGGCTTGCCCCGCTGTCGACGGAGCGGTGAGCGGCATGGACGCGGTGCGGGCTCCCGACGGGGCACCGGGGGCGGGTGCTCCCGGCGCGCCGGACCCGGCGGGGGCCCGGCCGCCGGTGGCGCTCGCCCATGAGTCCCATGGCACCGGAGCGCCGATGATGCTGCTGCACGGCGTGGGCCTGGACCGCCGTATGTGGGACCGCTGTCTGCCCGCGCTGGCCGCCCGGCACCGCGTGACGCTGGTGGATCTGCGCGGCCACGGCGCCTCCCCGGCCGCGGCGGCCGGGGTGTCCCTCGCCGAACTGGCCGCGGATGTCGGGAAGCTGCTGAGCGGCCCCACGCATATCGTCGGCTTCTCGCTCGGGGCCCTGGTCGCCCAGCGGCTGGGGCTGGATCGGCCGGACCTCACCGCCTCGCTCACCCTGGTCAGCTCGGTCGCGGGCCGGACGGAGGAGGAGCGGGCGGCGGTGGCCCGCCGCCAGGAGCTGGCCGCCGAGGACTTCGGGGCGTCCGCGTGGGCGGCGGTCGACCGCTGGTTCTCGCCCGCCTGGCGGGCCCAGGACCCCGGTCTGGCGCAGCGGGTGCTCGACACGCTGCTGGCCAACGACCGGGCCTCCTATCTCGCGTGTTACCGGGTCTTCGCGACGGCCGACACCGGGCTGTGGCAGTGGCTGCCCCGGATCGCCGCCCCCACCGTGGCGGTGACCGGCGAGCGGGATCCGGGCTCGACCCCGGCCATGTCGCACCGGCTGGCGGGGCGGATCCCCGGCGGCCGGGCGGTGATCGTGCCCGGCGCCCGCCATCTGCTGCCGCTGGAGTGCCCGCAGGAACTCGTCGACGTGATCCTCACCCACACCGGAGCCCACCCCGGAGTTCAGACCGGATCCCACCCCGGAGCCCACACCGGAACCGACACCGGAACCGACACCGGAGCCCACCCCGGAGCCCACACCGGACAGGAGTCCCACCGCTCATGAACCCTCTGCCGCGCCATGACCACTACATCGCGGGCGAGTGGACCGCCCCCGCCGACGGCGGCTACTTCGCCAGCGTCAACCCGGCCACCGCCGAGCCCTGGTACGAGGCGGCGCGCGGCACCGCCGCCGATGTGGACCGTGCGGTGGGCGCCGCCCGCACCGCCTTCGAGGATCCGCGCTGGCGCGATCTGAGCCAGACCCGGCGCGGGCGGCTGCTGCGGAACCTGGGCGATCTGATCGGTGAGCACGCGGAGCGGCTGGCCCGTACCGAGACCCTCGACAACGGCAAGCTGCTGCGGGAGATGCGGGCCCAACTCGCCGGGCTGCCCGAGTACTTCTACTACTACGCGGGACTCGCCGACAAGATCCAGGGCGAGGTGATCCCCGGCGCCGACCGCGAGCTGCTCAACTACACCCTGCGCGAACCGGTGGGCGTGGTCGGCGCCATCACCCCCTGGAACTCCCCGCTGCTGCTCACCGCCACCAAGCTGGCCCCGGCCCTGGCTTCGGGGAACACGGTGGTGGTCAAGCCGTCGGAGCACACCTCGGCCTCGCTGCTGGCGCTCGCACCGCTCTTCGAAGAGGCGGGGTTCCCGCCGGGGGTGGTCAATGTGGTCACCGGGTACGGCGCGGAGGCGGGCGCTCCGCTGACCGAGCACGAGGCCGTGGCCAAGGTGACCTTCACCGGCTCCAGCGGGACCGGCCGCCGGATCGCCCGTACCTGCGCCGACCGGCTGATCGGCTGCACTCTGGAGCTGGGCGGGAAGTCGCCCAACATCATCTTCCCGGACGCCGATCTGGGGTCGGCCGCCATGGGGGTGATCGCGGGCATCTTCGCGGCTGCCGGGCAGACCTGTGTGGCGGGGAGCCGGGTGCTGGTGCACCGGGAGGCGTACGACGAGGTCCTGGAGCGGGTGACCGCGCGGGCGGCCACGATCCGCGTCGGCGATCCGCTGGAGGAGACCACCGAGCTGGGCCCGCTCGCCCTCGCCGAGCAGTTGGCGAAGGTCGAGTCGTATGTCGAGCTGGGGCAGGCCGAGGGCGGAAAGGTGGTCTGCGGCGGCAGGCGGCCGGAAACGGGCCTCGACGGGTACTTCTACTCCCCCACCGTCTTCACCGGCACCGACAACGGGATGCGGATCTGCCAGGAGGAGATCTTCGGGCCGGTCGCGACCGTCATGCCCTTCGGCTCCGAGGAGGAGGCCCTGGCGATCGCCAACGACTCCGCGTACGGCCTGGCGGCGGGGGTGTGGACCCGGGATGTGAACCGGGTGCACCGGATGGCCGCCCGGCTGGAGGCCGGGACGGTGTGGGCCAACACCTATCGCTCGATGTCGCCGATGTCGCCCCGGGCCGGGTTCAAGACCAGCGGGATGGGGACCGAGCACGGCACAGAGGTGATCCGGGAGTACACCCGGCTCAAGAGCGTCTGGATCAACACCAGTGAGGAGCCCGCCGGGGACCCGTTCATCCTGAAGTCCTGAGTCGGTCCTGGGGCCGGTCCTGAGCCGGTCTTGGGCCTAGGAAAGGGTTCTTGTATGGCACAACACCCGAGCGCATCTCCGGCCGATCTCTCCGCCGACACCTCAGTTGACGGGGAGCGACGGCCACCTCTAGGGTCACGTGCCATGCAACAACCCACCGGAAAGCGGCTTCAGCAGACCAGCATGCAGGCGAGGGTCGCCGAAGAGCTGCGGCAGATGATCATCAGTGGTGAACTGCCGCCCCGCTCCAGCCTCTCCGAGATGGCGCTGTCCGAGACCTTCGGCGTCAGCCGGACACCCATCCGCGAGGCCCTCAAGCAGCTCCAGATCGAGGGGCTGGTCGAGGTGCGGCCACGGGTCGGGACGTTTGTCGCCGTACCGTCCCGGCGCGAGCTGACCGAGCTGTTCCAGATGAAGGAGCTGCTGGAGGGCGCCGCCGCCCGGCTGCTCGCCTTCCGCGGGAACGTACCGGAAGTGGAACGGCTGGAGGCCAATATGAAGGCGGCCGACGCGGCCGTGCGGGACGGCGACGCCGAGCAATACGCGGCGCTGGTCCACGAGTTCCACGATCTGATCGTGGTGGGCGCGGACAACAGCAAGCTGGAGGCGCACTACCGCACCCTGATGAACCAGTTGGCCTACGCCCGGCTGGTGCGCACCTCGCTCTCCCGGCCCGGCCGGCTGGACGAGTCCGACGATGAGCACCATCGCGTCCTCAACCTGATCCAGGCCAAGGACGGGGACGGCGCGGAGCGGGTGATGCGGGAGCATGTGCGGATGAGCCACCAGGCCCTGATGGCGGGCATGGACGAGCGCCGGGACTGACGCGGGCCGCGGCACCCTTGGCCGACGCGGTGGCGATGTTCCTCCGATGTCCCTTCGGGGGCGGGCGGTTCACTCCTGGTCGGCCGCCGCGCGTGCGGAGCGCAGCGCGGCCCGGAGCCGGTTCCTGGCGCCGAGGAGGTGTTCGCGCAGGGTGGTGGCGGCGTGCTCGACATCACCGGCGCGCACGGTCGCCAGCAGATCGGCATGGGCCTCGGCGGAGGGACGCAGATCGACGTCCTGGGCGTTGGTGACGTCGAGGATCACACCGAAGGTGGGGCGGTACTGCTCCCAGACCACCAGCAGCCTGCGGTGTCCGGAGAGCACATAGAACTGGGAGTGGAACTCCAGGTCGGCGAGGGCGAAGTCACCGGCCGCGGCGCGGTCCGCGGCATCGCTCATGTGCCGCACGAAGCGCTCGGCGGGCTCCCAGTCATCCGGCCCCGCCCGGCCGATGGCGAGGGTGAGGGCGAGCGTCTCCAGAGACTCCCGCAGGGTGTAGAGCTCCTCGACGTCGTCCTCGGTGAGCCCGGTGACGAAGACCCCGCGGCGGCGCGCCTCGACCAGCCCCTCGGCCTCGAGCTGCCGCAGCGCGTCCCGCACCGGGCCGCGGCTGACGTCGTACTGCTCGGCGAGGGCGCCTTCGACAAGATGGGTGCCGGGCCGCAGCCGTCCTGAAACGATCAGGACCCGCAGCTCATGCGCGACCAGATCGCCGAGGGACTGCTGCTGGAGCGAGGTGATGGGCACCGACGGGCTCCTTCTGGCGGGCGGACCGGCACTGGTCGACGGTTAACCGTTGACCTCAGTATCGCCCTCCGGCGTCTCGCCCGGAACACCGGACGCACCGGGAGCCCGGATGCCGATCCTGTCGTACGTTGGCAGAAGACCCACGGCAAAGGTGGCGGCCCGCATCCCGCACAGGGTCGTGACCAGCATGGTCTTGAGGAACTCGGACTCGGGGACAACAGCTCGCCGAAGGCCAGGACAAAGACCATGAATGATGTGCGCAGACGTACGGTGCTCGCCGCGGCCGGAGGGGCGGCCATCGCGGGCAAGGCCGCGACCGCCCGTGCCCAGGCCCCGCCCGCCCCCACCTCCGACGCGCCCCGGCCGGGGCCGGAATCCGGTCCGTACGAGACCAGGATCCGGGCCCTGATGGCGCGGATGACCATCGACGAGAAGCTCGGCCAGCTCCAGCAGTTCGCCTGGACCGGCGACACCGGACCCGGCGGCGGGCAGACCGCCGCCGCGGAGAAGGCGGCCCGCAGGGGCAGGCTCGGCTCCGTGCTCAACATCTATGGGGCCCGCACCACCAACACTCTCCAGCGGATGGCCGTCGAGAAGTCCCGGCTGGGCATTCCGCTGATCTTCGGCCTCGATGTCATCCATGGCATGTGGACCACCTTCCCCATCCCCCTCGGCCAGGCCGCCGCCTTCGATCCCGCGGTGGCCGTGTGGGACGCGGAGGTGTCGGCGCGGGAGGCCCGCTCCAACGGTGTGCACTGGGCGTTCTCCCCGATGATGGACGTCACCCATGAACCGCGCTGGGGGCGGATCGCCGAGGGCGACGGGGAGGACCCGTATCTGGCGGCGACGCTCGCGGCCGCCAAGACCCGCGGCTACCAGGGCGACGACCTCCGCTCCCGGCACCGCCTCGCGGCCTGCGCCAAGCACATGATCGCCTACGGGGGCGTCGAGGGCGGCCGCGACTACAACACGGTGGATGTCTCCGAGGCCCGGCTGCGCAACTTCTACCTGCCCCCGTTCAGGGCGGCCCTGGACGCCGGGGTGGCCACCGTCATGGCGAGTTTCAACACCGTCAGCGGGGTCCCCGCGCATGGCTACCGGCATGCGCTGACCGAGATCCTCAAGGAGGAGTGGGGCTTCCGCGGCTTTGTCGTCAGCGACTACAACGGCGTCCAGGAAATGATCGTCCACGGCTATGCCGCCGACCGCTCCGACGCGGCCCGGCTGGCCTTCAACGCCGGGATCGACATGGAGATGGCCAGCACCACCATCAACGAGTACGGCAAGCGGCTGCTGCGCGGCGGGCAGATCACCACCGACCGGCTGGACGACGCGGTGGCCCGCATCCTGCGCCTGAAGTTCCGGCTCGGGCTCTTCGAGCATCCCTACGCGGACGAGGACACGGCGATCGCCGGGCCCACCAAGGCGTCCCGGGCGGCGGCACGCGAGGCGGCCGGGCGCACCATGGTGCTGCTCAAGAACGAGAAGTCCACGCTCCCGCTGGACCGGTCGGGCTCCATCGCCGTGGTCGGGCCCTTCGCCGACTCCACCGATCTGCGCGGCTCCTGGGCCGGGGCATGGGCCGACGCGTTCCGCCCGGTCACCGTCCTGGACGCGGTCAAGGACGCGGCGCCGAAGGCCAGTGTCAGCCATGTCGAAGGCGTGGACGCGTCCGGCCGCAGCACCCGGGGCATCGCCCGGGCGGCCTCGGCGGCCAGGGCGACCGATGTGACCGTCGTGGTGGTCGGGGAGGCGGCGACGCTCAGCGGGGAGGCGGCGGTGCGCAGCGACCTCGGCCTGCCCGGCCGTCAGGAGCGGCTGATCACCGCGATCGCGGACACCGGCGCGCCGTTCGTGGTGGTGCTGCTCAGCGGGCGTCCGCTGACGATGGGCGGCTGGCTGGACCGCACCCCCGCCGTGCTCCAGGCGTGGCATCCGGGGATCGAGGGTGGCAACGCCATCGCGGATGTGCTCTTCGGCACCGTGAACCCCGGTGGCAAGCTCCCGGTGACCTTCCCGCGCACGGTCGGGCAGATCCCCATCTACTACAACCACGAGAACACCGGACGCCCCTACGACCGGGCCAACCACTACACCTCCAAGTATCTGGACCTGGCCTACGGGCCCCAGTTCCCCTTCGGCCACGGCCTCAGTTACACCACCTTCGACATCGGCGAACCCCGGCTCAGCGTCAGCCGGGTCCGGGCCGAGGCGCTGCGCAAGGGCGACACGGTCGAGGTCGCGGTGGCGGTGCGCAACACCGGGCGCCGCAAGGGCGATGAGGTGGTGCAGTTGTACATCCGCGATCCGGTGGCGAGCATCGTGCAACCGGTGCGCAGGCTCAGCGGTTTCCGCCGGGTCAGCCTCGGCGCCGGGAAGGCCACCACCGTCCGCTTCCGGCTGAGCGCCGAGGAGCTGGGCTTCTGGACCCAGGACCCGCACGGCAGATTCCTGTTGCAGAAGGGCGAGATCCGGGTGTTCGCGGGCAACAGCTCCCTGGCGAAGGGCGGCCGCACGCTCACCATCATCTGACCCCTGACCGGCGCCGGGTAACCGATTTCACCCGCGCCGCGGCCGAATTACTTGTAGGGTGCATGCTGACCGCTACGCATCCGGAAGACGCCCTTGATGACCGCCGCGCCCTGGCCCTCGACCACCACGACGAGCGGACGAGACCCCGCGGCACACCATGCGGGCCACGATGGGGTGGAGGCCCAGTGGGCGGTGTGATCACCGGCTTCGGCGTCATCGCGGCCATCATCGTCGTCGGCTATGTCATCGGGCTCCGCCGCTCCCTGGGCGACCACGGCCGGCAGGTGCTCACCAAGCTCTCGTTCGACATCGCCTCCCCCGCGCTGCTGTTCACCACGCTCTCCAAGGCCGACCTCTCCGCCATCATCTCCACCCCGCTGCTGGTGACCGCCCTGAGCACGTTCGTGGTGGCGGGCACATTCGTCACCGTGGGCGCCGTACGGCGGTGGAGCGTGGGCCGGACGACGATCGGCGCGCTGTGCGCAAGCTATGTGAACGCGGGCAACCTCGGCATCCCCATCGCGATGTACGTCCTGGGCGACGCCAGCCTGATCGCCCCGGTGCTGCTCTTCCAGCAACTCGTCATGACCCCGATCGCCCTGACGGTCATCGATCTCAGCCGCCCCGACCGGCGGCCCTCGCTGATCCGCAGGCTGACCACGCCGTTCCGCAACCCCATCGTGATCGGCTCGCTGTCCGGCGTCCTCGTGTCCGCCGCCGGCTGGCACGTCCCCGGGCCCGTCGCCGAACCGCTCTCGCTGCTGGGCGGCATGGCCGTTCCCGCCGTCCTGCTGGCGTTCGGGATCTCGCTGCCGGGCACTCAGCTCCCCGGACGCGGCGCGGAACGCGGGCCGGTGCTGCTGTCGGTGGCGCTGAAGTCCTTCGCCCAGCCGGTGGTGGCCTGGGCCATCGCCGCGGGTGTGTTCGGGCTGGACGGCCCGGCGCTCTTCGCCGCCGTCGTCACCTCGGCGCTACCGGCGGCTCAGAACCTGTTCACCTACGCCTCGCGGTATGAGACCTCCACCATCCTGGCCCGTGAGTCGATCCTGCTGTCCACACTGCTCGCGCCACCGGTGCTGATGACGGTCGCCGCGCTGCTGGGCTGAGCCCGGGCCCACGGCGGCCACTCGGGGCAGGTGTTCGCCCGGTGTGCCGCCGCGCGGAGCCGTCCGGAAGAACTTTGTTTGCCCCTCGGGGCCCAGGGCAGGCGGATACTCGTGCTTCGGACCGTAGGCACGCACCGCGGGAGCAGTCTGCATTGCTCCACACCGCGGCGGCGCGCCGGTCAGCACGTCCCCGTGAACCTCCCGCGATGCACCCCCGGTCCCAGGTGACCCGTCAGCCCATCGCAGGAGGTGTGTTCCGTGACGACCGCGACGCAGGACATGGCACGGCCCCAGACCGGCCCCACGAAGCACCCGCATGACGACGCGCCCGACACCAGCGCCGAGTTCGCGGAAATGGCCCGTCTCCCCGACGGACCCCAGAAGGAGGCACTGCGCCGTCGGGTGGTGGAGGCGTGGATGCCGATGGCCGAGCGGCTGGCCCGGCAGTACCGCAACCGCGGCGAATCCCTGGAGGATCTTCAGCAGGTGGCCGCGCTCGGTCTGGTGAAGGCCGTCAAGCGGTACGACCCGGAACACGGCACCGCCTTCGCCGGGTTCGCGGTGCCCACCATCGTCGGCGAGATCAAGCGCCACTTCAGGGACCATCTGTGGGTGCTGCACGTCCCCCGCCGGGTCCAGGATCTGCGCAACCGGGTGCGGGCCGCCCACCGCGAGCTGTCCCATTCGGCGGACGACCGGCCGCCGCGGACCCAGGACATCGCCGAGCGCACCGGGCTGACCGAGAAGGAAGTGCGGGCCGGTATGGAGGCCATGGGCAGCTTCACCCCGCTGTCCCTGGATGCCCAGCTCACCGGCGCCGACGACGGCTTCTCGCTGGCCGACACGCTCGGCACCCAGGAGACCGCGTACGACCGGGTGGTGGACCGCGAGGCCGTGCGGCCCGGTCTCAGCCGGCTCCCCGACCGGGAGCGGCAGATCCTCTACATGCGCTTCTTCTGCGATATGACACAGAGCCGGATCGCCGAGCAGCTCGGCATATCGCAGATGCACGTCTCACGGCTCATCAACCGCACCTGCTCGACACTGCGCGACCAGGCGCTGGCCGAGGTCGGCTGAGCGTCGGCCGACCGGGCCGGGCGCGCGTTGCGCCGCTGGAACGATGTGCATCGCCTTAGTGGGTGACCGTGGCGCCGTGGGGAGCGGCGGCTCCCCACGCGGGCTGCGAGGGTCGGTGCGGCGGGTGCCGGACGCCCAAGCGGACGGGGGCGGACGCCCAAGCGAAGGAGACGAAAGCCAGTGAACACCAATCCCGAGCGTCCTCCTCCGGTGCATGTCCCGGAACTCCTCAAGGGGCAGAAGGCGCTGGTGACCGGGGCGAACTCGGGGATCGGCAAGGCGACCGCGATCGCCCTGGGACGGGCCGGCGCGGATGTGGTGGTCAACTACGCCAGTGACCGGCCGGCCGCCGAGGCCGTCGTCACCGAGATCCGGAGCCACGGTGTGCACTCCTACGCCCATCAGGCGGATGTGTCCCAGGAGGACCAGGTCATCGACCTGGTGTCCACGATGGTCGACCGCCTGGGCACGATCGACGTCCTCGTCGCCAACGCGGGGCTCCAGCGGGACGCCCCCACCGTGGAGATGACGCTGGAGCAGTGGGAGAAGGTCATCTCCGTCAACCTCACCGGCCAGTTCCTGTGCGCCAGGGAGGCGATCAAGGAATTCCTGCGGCGCGGGGTGGTCCCGGAGGTGTCGCGGGCGGCCGGGAAAATCATCTGCATGAGCTCGGTCCACCAGATCATCCCGTGGGCGGGCCATGTGAACTACGCGTCGTCCAAGGGCGGCGTGGCGATGCTGACACAGACCCTGGCCCAGGAGTTCGCGCCCCAGAAGATCAGGGTGAACGCGATCGCGCCGGGTGCCATCAAGACCCCGATCAACCGCAGTGCCTGGCAGACCCCCGAGGCGCGGACCGCCCTCCTGGAGCTGATCCCGTACCGCCGGATCGGCGACCCCCTGGACATCGCCAACGCCGCCGTGGTCCTGGCCTCCGACCTGTGCGACTACGTGGTGGGCACCACCATCTACGTCGACGGCGGCATGACCCTCTTCCCGGGTTTCGCCACCGGCGGCTGACCGGGGACCACGGCGCGGCGGGCGGATTTCGGGAAGACTGGCACACATGTCCCAGGCCCCTGTTTCCCTCATCCATCCCGTCCCCTACTACGCCCAGTGGGAGTCGGCCGCCCTGGTGCCCGACATCATCGCGGGCACCCTGTCGGCCGCCGACGACCCGCTGTGGCAGAAGTCCGGGGCGGCGAACCGGGAGGAGTACGCGTTCTGGTCATGGCGGCTGTGCGGGATGGCGTGTCTGCGGATGGCCCTGGACCACTGGCGTGGCACCGCGCCGCCCGCCGTGACGCTCGCCGAGGAGTGTGCCGAGGCGGGGGCCTATGTGCGCCACCCGGACCGGGTGGACGGGCTCATCTACGCTCCGTTCGCCGCCTACGCACGGCGGCGCTGGGGACTGTTCGCCGAGTCCCGGCCGCGGCTGCCTGCCGAGGAGCTGCCGGAACAGCTCGCGGCCGGGCGGCTCGCGATGCTGTCCGTCCACCCCTCGCTGCGCACCCTTGACCCGCGGCCGCCGCACCAGGGCGGCCATCTGGTGCTGGCCGTCGGCGCCACCCCGGACCATCTCCTCGTACACAACCCGTCGGGCTTCCCGGACAGCTCCCAGCGCTTCGCCGAGGTCCCCTGGGCCGACCTCGGGCGGTTCTACGCGGAGCGGGGTGTCCTGCTCGGCCCGGGTGAGCACCGGTCGTAAAGCACACGCCGTCCCGGGGTCCTCGCCACGGGCACACCGTGTCACTCGTGCGCACCGTTGTGGTTTCCCCCGGGCCGGGTACCCATGTGGTTCCCGTAGATCATCGACGCACCTTCCCAGGGAGCCGCAGTGAAGATCGGCGTATCCACGTTCGTCACCGACCAGGGCATCCGGCCCGCCCCACTGGGGCGGGCCCTGGAGGAGCGCGGTTTCGAATCGCTCTTCATCGCCGAGCACAGCCATATCCCGGTGGACCGCCGCACCCCCTATCCGGGTGGCGGAGAGCTGCCGGAGGTGTACTACCGCACTCTCGACCCCTTCGTGACGCTGGCCGCGATCGCCGCGGTCACCGAGCGCCTGCTGCTGGGGACCGGGATCCTCCTGGTGGTGCAACGGGACCCGATCACCACCGCCAAGGAAGTGGCCTCCCTCGACCTGGTCTCCGACGGAAGAGCCGTCTTCGGGGTCGGCGCGGGCTGGAACCGCGAGGAGATGGAGAACCACGGGACGGATCCCTCCACCCGGGGCCGGCTGATGAACGAGCGGCTGCGGGCCATCCGTGAGCTGTGGACGAAGGAGAAGGCCGAATTCCACGGGGAGTTCGTGAACTTCGACCCCGTCTTCCAGTGGCCCAAGCCCGTCCAGCGGCCGCATCCGCCGATCTATGTGGGGGGTGGCGGCGACGCCGCGTTCCGGCGGATCGCGGACCTCGGCGACGCCTGGCTGGCCAACAGCGGATCCCCCGAGGAGCTGGGCCCGCAGATCGAGCGGATGCGTGAGGTGGCCGGCCGTGAGGTGCCGGTGACGATGTACGCGATGCCGGAGGACCCCAAGGCGATCGAGGGATATCAGCGCGTCGGGGTGGAGCGGGTGCTGTTCTATCTGCCGACGATGCCGGAGGCGGAGACGCTCAAACGGCTGGACGCGATGTCCCAGGTCGCCGCCCGGTTCCGGTGAGCCGCCGGGGGCCGCGATGCCGGAGCTGACGAGCGCGCAGGCGCGCGAGCGTTTCGCGGGCGCCAGGCTGGCCCGGCTGGCGACCGTCGGCGCCGACGGCCGCCCCCATCTGGTGCCGGTGGTCTTCGCGCTGACCGGCGACACGGTGGTGACGGCCGTCGACCACAAGCCGAAGCGGACGATGCGGCTGAGGCGCCTGGACAACATCCGCGCCCATCCCGCCGTATGCCTCCTGGTGGACGACTACGACGAGAACTGGGACCACCTGTGGTGGGCGCGGGGCGACGGCACGGCCCGCGTCCTGCCCCCGGCCGACGAGTCGGCGCTGTCCGCGGATTACATCCGGCTGCTCGTGGACACCTACCCGGTCCAGTACGGGGTCCGGCCGCCGCGCGGGCCGGTCGTGGAGATCACCGTCGGGCGGTGGAGCGGCTGGCGGGCCGGATGAGCCGCATCGGCCGTGGGCGGGTCAGCGTGCGGGCTGATCAGCGCGCGGACTCCGCCATCCTCGCGAACTCGCTGCCCAACTGGGACATGGCGTGGTCGTACTCCTCGGCGGAGACCGCCTCCCGGAGCGTGGCGAGGACCGCCCGGACGCCTCGGTCGGCCTCCGGCTCGGACAGCCCGGTGCGCTCATGCACCCTGCGGATCGACTCGTCGGGGTCGAAGATCTCCATGTCCCCCTCCCCGCGCTGAAGGGACTCCCTGAGGTGTTCGGGCAGCTCCCGGGCGAGATCGCGGGCCTCGCCCGCGCTGAGGCGGGCCGCCACGGTCTCGAGCGTGGCGCGGGTGACATCGGCCGCTTCCTGCCGGGAGAGCTGGGTGCGGTCCGCCACTGTCCGGAAGAACTCCCTGTCGTCCATGCGAGCCTCCCTATGACGCGCACCAGCACACGGCCTCATCCACCACCTTCCCATGCGTGGCCGCGGCCCGCGAGGCACTGCCCGGTGTCATCAGGCGCGGGGACGCACGCGGAGGGACGATGGTGGTGTGGGCTATGGCCCTCTGTTCACTCGAGGAGGTGGACGATCATGACTTACTCCTCCGACAGTCCGCATGGTGCCGAGCAGCCGAGAGAGGAACCCCCCGGCCGGCAGGGACGGTCCTCCGGTGCGGGCAGCCCGTACGCCACGTTGGAGAACACCATGTCCAACGCCGCCTGGCAGGTCCTGGTGGCCGGGGGGCTGGTGGCGATCGCGCTGGGCATCATGGTGCTGGTGTGGCCGGCGGCCACCCTGGCGGTGGTCGGCGTACTGTTCGGTGCGTATCTGCTGATCAGCGGGATCTTTCAGCTAGTCGCCGCCTTCGGTGCGCATATCCCCGGGCATCTGCGGGTGCTGAGTTTCATCACCGGGGGGCTGAGCGTGCTGCTCGGACTGCTCTGCTTCCGGGGTCCGGCCCAGTCGATCCTGCTGCTCGCACTGTGGATCGGCTTCTCCTGGCTGATCCGGGGCGTGATGCAGACCGCCACGGCGATCTCCGCCGAGGGCATGCCCGCCCGGGGCTGGCATCTGTTCTTCGGTGGGCTCACCATCCTGGGCGGGATCATCCTGATCGTGGCCCCCTTCGGCTCGATCACGGCGCTCACCGTGGTGGCGGGCATCTGGCTGCTCGCCCTCGGCATCATCGAGATCATGCACGGCATCCAGTTGCGCACCCATCTCAGCGGCGGTGCGCCCCGCGCGGAGCACCGGGGTCTGCACTTCCCCCGCTTCCGCTCACAGCCGCATCCGCAGGCGTAGCCGGGCCGTCGCGATGGCCGCTCACGGCCGCCGCGACGGTGCGGGACGGTCAGGGGCTCCGGCTCGGGACGGGGTGACGGGGCGGGTCAGCGGGTCTGCACCCACCACGCCATCATGCCGATGGCCGCGGTGCCGCAGGCGTATGACGCGCCGCGGACGAAGTTGGCGGCCGCGAGCCGGCCGTATCGACGCCATCTGCTGGTGGAACGGCTGGGTACCGGTGGGCGAACCTCCATGGTGTGCATATGGAGCCCCTTTCGTGAACGTACGGACAGTGACTGTCCGACACGGGGGAACGACGCGCTGGAGAAAGCATACAAAAGTGTGAACTTGCTCCATGCATCGGACTCGCCGGAAAAATTCCTTTCGACACGATTTCAGGACAGGGCCGGTCAGTGGGATTTGGCCGCCGCGGGGACGGTACGGGTGGCGGTGTTCCAGCCCGAGATCCGGACCGAGGGGGCCGAATCGCCCAGGTCCGCCGTGCGATAGGTGGCGGTGAGCGTCACCGACTCCCCCGGCCACAGGCTCACCTCGTTGTCCGACCAGCGCACGGGCAGGACGGGCGTGTCCGAGCCGTTCACCAGATGGGCGTCCACGAGCAGCGCCGGTGTGCCGCGGCTCGCGGTGTTGCTCAGGGTGACGGTCGTGGTGGCGGTGGAGTCCGGCCCGGCGGTCGTGGTGGCGGTGGCGGACACGGGTGCCTCGGCCATGTCGTCGAGCCCGGTCAGATCCGCGTAGGAGGTGGTGGGGGTGTAATACCAGTCGGTGTTGTCCCAGTCGAGCACGTCCTGCTCGGTGGAGAGCCAGTACACATTGCGGCCGATCTCCTTGCCCGCGCCATCGGTGAGCTGGAGCTTGGCCAGATAGGTGCCGGACACTCCGCTCACATTCGCCGGGACGGTGAGCGCGGTGGCCTTGCCACCGTCGCCCGGCACCCGAAGACCGGTGGCGCTCTTGTCGAACTTCCGGGTGCCGTCGGGGGTGTAGAGGCTGACCCGGGCGGTGAGACCGGTGGCGGCGGTGTGCCGGTTGTTGACCACGACCACCGAGCGGGAGTCGTACGAATACTGGATGTGCAGCGGCTCATTGGCCTTCTTGGCGCCGTAGTAGGCCCCGCCCTGGTCCAGATAGCGGTCGAAGAGCTGCCAGTGGAGCGAGGTCCAGCCGCTGTTCAGCATCCAGTGGACGACTCCGGTGGCGGGCCGGGAGGTGTCGGAGAAGTTGCGCGCGTACGCCTCGAACTGGGCGCGCACCGCCTCGTAGCGCGCGAGCCGCGCCTTGCGTACGTAGTCCGTCAGCCCGGTCGGCGGCCCGTAGCGGCCGATCAGCGCGTTGTCGAACAACTTGAGGTCACCGAAGGTGTCCGACGGGGACCGGTGGTACTGCTTGGCCGACGGATCCCGCCACAGGGTCTCCAGCTCGCTGGGGGACATCATGCGCCGCAGCGTGTCCAGGGTGGGGATGTCGGGTCCGGCGCTGGTCTCGGAGTTGAAGCCGGTGGCACCGCCCTCCCGCTTGGCGTACCAGTAGTCCGGCGGGACCCAGTCGTACGGGCCGGTCATCTTCATGCCGGACTTTCCGAGCTTCGGGGAGGACTTGGCGGAGGCGGCGGGGATCACCGGGTTCGGCCAGTCCGCCGCTTCGAGGGCGTCGAGGTAGTTCTTCTCGATGGTGGCGTCGGGGGCGAAGTCGCTGCCGATGAGGAAGGAGATGACGCTGGGGTGGTCGCGCAGCCGCGCGGCCTCGGCGGCCATCGAGTCCTTGGCGACGGGGTAGTCGGCGGCGTTCCACTTGTCCCCCGTCTCATCGCCGTTGACCTGGCCCTCCCACTTGTCGCAGCACTCCCAGCCGGGGAGGGTCAGAATGCCGTAGCGGTCGGTGAGGTCGAAGAACTCGTCCGGCTCGATATGGCCTTCGAGGCGGACGGTGTTCAGCCCCAGGTCGAGGGTGTACTTCAGCCGGTCCTCCACCGAGCGGGCGTCCCAGCGCAGAAACACATCGGGGGACCAGCCGCCCGCCTTGATCAGCAGCGGGCGTCCGTTGATGCGGTACTGGCGGGCACCGTCGGCGTTCAGCGGCGCCTTGACGTCGCGGACGCCGAAGCTGTGGTGCGCGGTGTCGGAGGGGGTGCCCGAGACGGTGGCGGTCAGATCGAGGTCGTACAGCGGCTGATCGCCCATCCCGGCGGGCCACCACACCTTGGGCCGGTCCAGTCGCAGCGCCGGAACGTCGTCGGGGGTGAAGGTGACGGCCTTGGTCTCGTGCGGGGCGAGGGACACCGTGCGGCTGATGGCCGCGGGTCCGGCGGCACCGGAGACCGTGGCGGTGACCGTTGAGCCGGAGTCGTTGCGGACCTGGGCCTTGACGGTGAGGTCGGCGGAGGCGAGCGAGTCGGTGTCCAGCCTGGTCGTCACATGCGCGTCGCGCAGGGCCACCGGGCCGCCGCGGCGGATCAGCACATCGCGGACGATGCCCATGTTCTCGTCGGGCGGGGGCTGTAGCCAGTCGATCCAGCCCATCGTGAGGTTCTTGCGCGGATCGTTGGGCTGGACGCGGAACGCCACGGTGTTGGTGCCCGCCTTGACCAGGTCGGTGACGTCCAGCTCATGGTGGGTGTACGCACCGGCGATCCGGTCCTTGGTGGCGGCCTGGACGCCGTTGACATACACATCGGCGGCGGACACCACACCGCTGACGTCCAGATAGGTGCGGCGGGAGGGGTCGGCCACGGTGAAGTCGCTTCGGTACCACCAGGGGACGGTGAAGTCGGCGGCCGGGATCTTCTTGAGGTTGGTCGAGTAGAACGGATCCGGGTACGTGCCCGCCTTGAGCAGCCCGGCGAGCACCGTCGACCGGGGCCCCACCGGGTGCCAGCCGGACGCGGGGTAGCCGGGCGTGGAGATGGCCGCGGGGGTGTCCGACACCTTGGCCGAGGACTGCGTGGCGAAGCCCGCGAGCGGAGTCGCGGTGCCCGGGGCCCCGCCCACCCGGGTCACCGGGGCGGGAGCACCCGTAGCCGTCCCGGGGCGCGGGGGCGCGGCGCCCGTGGTCAGGGAGACGGCCAGGAGGAGGCCGCCGACGGCGAGCGAGGCGGTCAGGGCGCGTCGGACGCGGGCTCGCGCCCGCCGCCGGGATGGTGCCGGACGGAGGACCACGGATGTCTCCCTGAGGGCAGGCAGAGCATTGGTTAAGTAGGTTTCCTAACAATCTAGGGACGGTAGAGAGCTGAGGGAGGCATGTCAACCAGCCCCGCTGAGAAATGGCCCTTCCGGCGCATTGGGCGGTTATTCGCGGTTCGGGCGGCCATCCACGGTTCGGGCGGTCATCCGCGCCGAGGCGCCGGGCGCGGACACTCCGCGCCCGGCGCCGTACGCCTCGTCAGGCTTCGTGGCCCTCACGCCCGCTCGTCAGGCGTGCCAGCGCAGCACCGCGCCCAGGCCCCCGGCCGGTCCCTGGAGCCCCTCGGGCACCACCAGCACCTCGGTGTCGGCCACCGCCGCGGATCGCATCAGCGCGTCGTCCGCGCGGGCGGGCTCGGGTGTTCTGACGCCCATGGCCCGCGCCTGGGAGCGCTGTACGGCCACCTGGTCGGCGTCGGGGCCGATCCACACCTCATGGCGCATATCGCCCCCGGCGGTCCCCAGCAGCAGCGTGGCCGCCTGGTGGCTGCGCATGGCCTCCACGACCGCGGGCACCCCCTCCGCCGCCCCGCTGCTCTGCGGTTCGTCGCCGTCGTGCCCGCCCGGGCCCGGTCCGCCGGGGCGGCCCCGACCGGCGCGGAAGAGGTCGAGGACCGACTCCAGATGGGCGCGGGCGTACTCCGCGCGGGCATGGTCGATCTCCGCGTTCAGCAGCTCGGAGCAGCCGGAGGCCCTGCTGCCGTGGCGCATCTCCTCCGTCGTGGCGCGCAGCGGCTCGGGCAGCCGGTCGCGTACGGCCCGGCGCTCGCGCGGATCACCGGCCAGGATCAGCAGCTCGGCGTCGCCGTCCGACCACTGCCGTACCAGCTCTTCGGCCACCCGATCGGCGGTCAGCTCCCAGGTGTTCCCGACCCGGTTGCGGTAGTGCCACTCGTGGCGGTCGGCGGGCACCGACCGGTGGCCCCGGCCATGCGCTCGCCTCCCCGCGGCGCGGCCCGCCGGGCGGCTCCCGGTGTCGTCCCGCAGCTCCAGATCGGCGCCCGCCTGGTCGACGAAGGCCACCAGACAGGCCGGCCACTCGCCACGGAACGCGGCCAGTGGCGCCACCCGCGGCAGCATCGACCAGGACGTCACCACATCGATCGGGGACGTGGCGAGCGGCAGGTCCAGCACCACCTCGCCACCCGCCGCGAACAGCGCCCGCCCCGCGGACGCCCTGGCCACCTGCTCACCGGCCAGCCGCTCGATCACCGCGTCACACGTGGCGCGGTCGGCGCCCTGGTCGGCGAGCTGATCCGCCACGAACCGCTCCCGCAGCGTGCGCCGCCTGGGCGCGTCCTCCGTGCTGCGGGAGGTGTCCATGTACACACCGGCCCATGGCCCGGTGCGGTCGAACAACGGCTTCAGGAATCCAACGTCCATGACCTCCCCCAAACCCGGGGACACGCAGGGCAGGAACCGGCCGACCCGAATTCCGCGGATCGCCGTTTCGCTCCTGACACCAGGATCCCTCCACCCCACCGGGTTCGCCAGAGACGGCTAGAATCGCTGGCATGGCTCGCTCCAATGAGGAGGTCGAAGCCCTCCTGCGCGAGTACGCCGATCTCCTCCTGATCACGGGCGGGGACGCGTACCGGGCGCGTGCGTATGAGAAGGCCGCCCGGGCGATCGGTGGCCATGCGGCCGATATCTCGCAGTTCGACGCGAAGGCGCTGCGGGACATCCCCAATGTGGGCCGGTCGATCGCCGACAAGGTGGTCGAGTATCTGCGCACCGGGACCATGCCCGCCGTCGAGGAGGCGCGCGCCGCGATCCCGGCCGGGGTGCGGGAGCTGACCGCCATCCCGGCGCTCGGGCCGAAGAAGGCCATGATCCTCTACGAGGAGCTGGAGATCTCCTCGATCGATCAACTGGCCCAGGCGATCGAGGAGCACCGGCTGCGCGATCTCAAGGGCTTCGGGCCGAAGTCGGAGGAGAACATCCTCCACGGCATCGCGCTGATGCGCGCCGCGGGCAACCGCATTCCGCTCGACGAGGCCATGGACGTGGCCGATGACATCGTCTCCGCCCTGTCCAAGGTGCGCGGCTGCCGCCGGTGTGCGTACGCCGGGTCGCTGCGCCGGATGAAGGAGACCGTAGGCGATGTGGACATCCTGGTCGCGGCGGAGGAATCCGGCCCGTTCATGGAGGCGTTCACCCGGCTTCCGCTCACCTCCGAGGTGATCGCACACGGCCAGAAGAAGACATCGATCCGCACCACGAAGGGGCTCCAGGTGGATCTGCGGGTCCTGCCGCTGGACTCATGGGGTGCGGGGCTGCTCTATTTCACCGGCTCCAAGGCGCACAACATCCGCGTCCGCGCGATCGCGGTGCGCCATGGCCTCAAACTCTCCGAGTACGGCCTCTTCGAGACCAAGAGCGGCAAGTCCATCGCCTCACGCAGCGAGGAGGACGTCTACGCCCGGCTCGGCATGGACTGGATCCCGCCGACGCTGCGCGAGGACCGGGGCGAGGTCAAGGCCGCCCTCGAAGGCCAACTCCCCAAGCTGGTCACGGAGTCCGACCTACGAGGCGATCTGCACACCCACACCACTCTCACCGATGGGCTGGAACCGCTGGAGGACATGATCACCAAGGCGGAGCGGCGCGGATACGCGTACTACGCCATCACCGATCACGCCCCCAAGCTCTATATGCAGCAGATGACCGAGGAGAAGATGCTGGCCCAGCGGGAGCGGGTGCGCGAACTCGACCGGGGGCGCGGACGCGGGCACACCCGGCTGCTGCACGGTGTGGAACTGAACATCGACACCGAGGGAGACGTGGACTGGCCGCCCGAGTTCCTCGAGGACTTCGATGTGTGCGTGGCCTCGGTGCACACCCAGTTCGGCATGGACCGCAAGGCCATGACCCGGCGGCTGGTGAGGGCCTGCGAGAACCCGTACGTCCATGTCATCGGCCATCCGACGACCCGGCTGATCGGCAAACGGCCCGGTATCGACGCCGACTTGGACGAGGTGTTCGCCGCCTGCGCCCGCACCGGCACCGCGCTGGAGATCAACGCACATCCGGAGCGGCTCGATCTGTCGGACGACAACATCCTGCGGGCGAAGTCCTACGGGGTGGTGTTCGCCCTGGACAGCGACGCCCACTCGACCCGGGATCTGGACAATATGCGATACGGGGTGGGCGTGGCACAGCGAGGCTGGCTCACCCCGGACGACATCATCAACACCTGGCCGCTGACCCGACTGCGGCGTTTTCTGCGCAAGGACAAGGGGCAGCAGCCTCCCACATGACCACTTCCGAACCCGCGCCCTCCTACCCGGCCCAGCGGGCCCCCGGCGCCGAAACCCTCGCCGAGCTGGACGAACTGCTCATCGACTGCCGTGCCTGCCCCCGGCTGGTCGAGTGGCGGGAGGAGACCGCGCGCACCAAGCGCCGTGCCTACGCCGACTGGGACTACTGGGGGCGGCCGGTGCCCGGCTTCGGGCCACCGGACGCCTCGGTGGCGATCGTGGGCCTCGCACCGGCCGCCCACGGCGGAAATCGCACCGGCCGGATGTTCACCGGCGACCGCGCCGGCGACTTCCTGTACTCGGCGCTGTACGACCTGGGGCTGGCCAGCCGGCGCACCGCCACCCACCGCGGCGACGGTCTGGAGCTGCGCGGGGTCAGGATCACCTCGCCGGTGCACTGCGCCCCGCCCGCCAACCGCCCCACCCCCGGCGAGCGCGACACCTGCCGCCCGTGGCTGGCCCGGGAGCTGCGGCTGCTGCGGCCGACCGTGCGGTCCGCCGTGGTGCTCGGCGCGTTCGGCTGGCAGGCCGTGCTGCCCGCGCTGGAGGCGGCCGGATGGTCCGTGCCCCGGCCGCGGCCCGTGTTCGGGCACGGCGCGCGGAGCACACTGCGGGCGGCCGACGGCGGGGCGCCGCTCACGCTCTTCGGCTGCTACCACGTGAGCCAGCAGAACACCTTCACCGGACGGCTCACCCCGGCCATGCTGCGCGAGGTGCTCGGCGCCGCGGCGGAGGCGGCCGGGCTTCCGGTCTCCGGCCCGGATCCGTCCTGACGCGGGCCTTCCGGCAGGGGCCGTCCGATGTGCGGAGGCGGGAGGGGAGGCCCCGGGCACTGGGGCAGGAGGGCGCCCGGGACCTCCGATCATGGGGTGGGCCGGATCAGTTGAGACCCTGGCCCGCATCGTTGCCGGTGTCACCGACCCCGGCGGCGGCACCCGCGTCACCCGCGTTGCCCGCGTCGCCCGCTCCGGCGTTGCCCGCGTCACCCGCTCCTGCGTTGCCCGCACCGGCGGCGTCACCAGCGCCGCCCGCAGCATCACCGGCACCACCGGCAGCATCACCGGCGCCACCCGCCGCGTCGCCGCCACCGGCGCCGCCGTCACCCGCGCCGATGACCGCACCGGTGGCCTCCAGCGCGCCGGTCACCGGCTGGAAGAACGTCTCACCGCCCTGGGTGCAGTCGCCGCTGCCGCCGGACGTCAGCCCGACCGCCGCGTCCTCGGCGAACATCGCGCCGCCGCTGTCGCCTGGCTCGGCGCACACATCGGTCTGGATGAGGCCGTTGACGATGTCGCCGTTGCCGTAGTTCACCGTGGCGTTGAGGCCGGTGACCGTGCCGTCGGTGACCCCGGTCGTGGAGCCGGAGCGCTGCACCTTCAGGCCCACGCTCGCCTCGACGGCGCGCCCGATCTCCTGGGTGCTGCCGTTCTGGAGGTCGACCGTGCTGGACGCCTGGGTGGTGGCGTCGTCGTACATCACCAGCGCGAAGTCGTTCTCGGGGAACTTGGAGTCCTGCACCGTGCCCACCTGCTGGGCACCGGCCTCGTCCGAGGTCCAGGTCTGGGACGCGTTGCCACAGTGCCCGGCGGTCAGGAAGCCCGGCGCGCCGTCGACGCTGACGTTGAAGCCCAGCGAGCAGCGGGCGCCACCGCCGAAGATGGCATCGCCGCCGTCGAGCCCTCCGGCCGCGGCGTCACCACCACCGCCCGCGTCACCCGCACCACCGGCGTCCCCGGCGCCACCCGCGCCCTGCTCCCCGCCGTCGGCGCCACCGGCACCGGCGTCCCCGGCACCGCCCGCGCCCGCGTCACCCGCGCCGCCCGCACCCGCGTCATCAGCACCGCCCGCCGCACCCGCGTTGCCCGCGGCATCCCCGGCGCCCGCGTCACCCGCGGCGTCCCCCGCGCCCGCGCCGCCGTTGTCGCCGGGCTGGGCCGCCTCCTCGCCGTCGAACTTCTTGAACTCGCCCTGGCTGCGCTTGACGCTGACCGTGCCCTCCATCTGGTCCGTGGCCTTGGTCAGCGTGGCCCACTTGGCGCCGGTCACCGTGCGGTCGGCGGTCACCTGGACCTTGTTGGTGACCGGGTCGATCGACCAGGCGGTGCCGGGCACCGACGCGTCGCTGCTCAGCGTCTTGGTGGCGGCCTTCAGGTCTTCCATGCTGTTGGTCACGATCTTCGCCACGGCGCCCTTGGCCCGGACGCCCTCGGCTGAGTCCTCGTCCACCACGTTCATGACCAACTGGCGATTGGCGTTGTCGTAGTACCAGCCCGCGCCGTTGTCACCGAGGTCCGCGGCGAGGCTCCTCGCGAGCTTCACCGCGACCGGGGACGAGAAGGTCTTGGCTCCCGACGTCTTGTCCGGGTTCGCATTCGCGTTGGGCAGCAGAATGGCCGCTGCTCCGAGCGCGGCGACGGCGGCTCCGGAAATGGCGAGGGTCCGCTTGTTCACACGTCGGTGGCTCAACTCACTGACCTCCAGTCGGGGATGCGCGGCAGGCGCGTGCGGAGCGCTTGTCGCGTTCCGCCACGCCCCCGCGCGGGGCCACCACGTCGTACGCGGACGCGTTCGCCCCGTTCTCACCCGTACTCAAGGTCTGATGAATGGCTGCGCCGAACGGCCCGGATGGGTAGGCTCCGCCGGTTCGGCCGGTCGTCTTGACGCCTGCGGCGGGCTGTTCCCCTCCCGCGGCCGGGGACCCCCTATCCGCGCTCGGCGGCCTCGGCCTGGGCGCTCAGCTCCCACACCTCGCCGAGCGTCATCCGCTCCGCCTCGGCGGGGGCACCGCCGGTGTCCTCGAAGTGGTCGACATACGCGCCGATGAACTCCTGCCAGCGCTGGTTGGCCGGGTCCTTGTCCAGCGCCGCCATCGCGGCCGCGAAGTCCTCGCAGTCCACGAGGTGGAAGAGATGGCGGCCACTGCGCCAGATCCGCCAGTTGGTGATCCCGGCCCGTCGCAACGCCTCCAGCAGGTCCTCCGGGACCGTGGCGTGCACCTGCTCATAACCGGACTCCTGGCCCTCCTTGAGAACCGAGTGCAACGCCACCCGCATGGGCGCTCCTCCTTCTTCCGCGGCCGCTGCCGCTTCCGTTGACGGGCGGCCACGGCGGCCGCCCGTCAACGTCCCATAATGCAGCGCTCAGCCCTTCTGTTCGACGCGCACCCAGTCCACCTCCGCCTGCACTCCGCCCGCCGCGATCCGGTCGACGCTGGATTGCGGCAGGCCCCAGTAGGGGGTGGTGACCTTGTTCCAGCCCGCCGGATACGCCCCGCCCAGGGCGAGGTTGAGGATGACGTACTGGTTGTGGCCGAAGACCCATTGGCCACGGGTGGATTCGAGCTTGTTGCGGGTCGTCTCCTGGACCACCCGGTCGTCGACGAAGAAGCGCATCACGGTGGGTGTCCACTCCACCGCGTAGGTGTGCCACTGGTCGGCGCGGCCGCCGCCCTCGTAGATCTGGCGGGCGCCGATGTTGCCGTCCGCCGAATAGCCGGGGCCGTGCAGGGCGGTGCTGGTCCAGTCCGCGTAGCCGATGTTCTCCATGATGTCGGTCTCGCCGGAGGACGGCCAGGACACCGACGGATCGTCCACATCGCTGCCCAGCAGCCAGAACGCGGGCCAGAACCCATCGCCGACCGGCAGCTTCATCCGGGCGCTGACCCGCCCGTAGGTGAAGTCCATTTTGGTGTGGGTGTCGATGCGCCCGGAGGTGAAGTCGTAGGTGCCGCCGCCCGCCTGGGTGCAGCCCTTGCAGTACTTCGCCCTGAGGACGAGATTGCCGTTCTCGGTGCGGATGGTGTCGGAGGAGTCGACATACGCCTGCGACTCTCCGTTGACCGACCCCATCTCCTGGCCGGTCCGCACCACACGCCACTTGGAGCGGTCGAGGGTGGCACCGGTGAAGTCGTCGAGGAACGTCGTCCGGTACGCACCGGACTGTTCACCGGGGAGGGCGGGGTAGGTGGCGGAGGCGCTCCCGCCGGTGCCCCAGACCTGGAGCTCGTAGAGGGAGTAGCCGAACTGGGCCGTGGCCGGGGCCGGGTTGTAGAAGGAGCGGCGTTCCTTGCCGAGCATCCGCACATAGCGGCCGGTGGCGGGCTGCGACAGCTTCACGGTGTCACGGCGGCCCACCGCGTCGGCGGGCGACTTGACGTCCGCGCGACGGGCGGCCACCTCGGCGGCGGAGGGCTGGTACACCGTGCGCCAGGTGCGGTTGTCGTCGGACACCTGCACCTGGTAGTCGACGGCGTAGGCCGCCTCCCAGTAGAGGTCGACGGTGTCGATCGTGGAGGTGGCGCCGAGGTCCACCGAGACCCAGCGGTCGGCGTTCCAGTCGCTGGACCAGCGGGTCTGGTCGTCCTTGAGGTTGGCGGGCCAGCCGCCGTCGGTGAGGAAGGCGGGTGAATTGCCCGCGTGCTGGTAGTAGTTGGAGTAGGCGGGGTGGTTCAGGGCGAGGTTGGTGCGGGTCGTGGACGCCGGGGCGGGCTCTCCGCCGTAGACCTTGAACGAGTACAGCGAATAGCCGTAGGGCGTGCCACGCTCGATGCCACGCATCCGTACGTAGCGGCCGGTGACGTCCTGCGGATAGGTGTGAGCGGTGAGGGATCCTCCGGTGCCGGCGTTCTCGGTGTAGAAGGGGGCCCAGTCGGTACCGTTCTTCGACACCTCCAGGACGTACTTCTTGCCGTAGGCGGCCTCCCAGTCCAGGACGACCCGGTCGATCCGGATGGTCGCGCCGAGGTCGACACGTATCCAGGCGTCGTCGCTGAACGGGCTGGCCCAGCGGGTCGACCCGTTGCCGTCGAAGGCCAGGCCCGGCGCGGTGCCGTCGTTCTCGCTGCCGGAGGCGGTGACGGCGTTGTGATTGGCGGCGTACGCGGCCGCCGCGCGGTCGGTGTCCCACGTCGCCTCGGCGGCGGCCTTGGCGGAGTGGGACGCGGGCGTGGCGAGGGCCGGGCCCGCGGACAGCAGCGCCACGGTGGTCAGGGTGGCGAGGGCGCTCAGCAGTGTGCGGTGGCGGTGGCATTGGCGTTGGCGTTGGCGTTGGCGTTGGCGTTTGGTACGGGATGGCATGCGGCTCTCCTCGATGAGGTTGTGGGATGCACGTGCGGTGCCGAAGTGCGGTGGTGCCTTCGTGCCGTGCGCAGATGTGCCGATGTGCCGTGTGCCGTAGTGCCGATGCGCTTTCCGTCGTGCCCGCCTGCCGTGGTGCGCGTGGTGGCGGCTGTGCGGGCCCTAGGGGCGTCCGGCGGGTTTCTCTCCCCTCCCCGCCCCTTCCCGATACCAGGGGCTCCGCCCCTGGACCCCGGGTTCCGGGGCGAAGCCCTGCCACGCGGCGGAGCCGCATATCGATGCTGCGGAGCGGGGCGGAGCCCCGACCCGGAGTCTGGGGCGCAGCCCCAGCCCGGAATCTGAGGCGCAGCCCCAACCCGGAGCCTGAGGCGCAGCCCCAACCCGGAGCCTGAGGCGCAGCCCCAGGCCGGGGTCTGGGGTGGAGCCCCAGTTTCGGGAAGGGGCGGGGAGGGGAGCAGCCCGCCGCAGGCGGAACTATCCCTCGGACACCCCCTAGGCGGCGCGGCGGGCCCGGCCCCGGTGGGTGCGGATGATCTCCGCGTAGCGGTGGCCGGAGCCCTTGATGGTGCGGGTCTGCGTGGGGTAGTCGACGTGGACGAGGCCGAAGCGCTTGTCGTATCCGTAGGCCCACTCGAAGTTGTCGAGCAGCGACCATGCGAAGTAGCCGGCCAGCGGGGCGCCCTTGCGGGCCGCCGAGGCGCAGGCCGCGAGGTGCTGGACGAGGTAGTCCTGGCGCTCGGGGTCGTCGATGGTCCCGTCCGGGCGTACGACGTCGGGGTAGGCGCAGCCGTTCTCGGTGACGTACAGCTTGCGGGCGCCGTATTCGTTGGTCAGGCGCAGCAGGAGGGTTTCGATACCGGTGGCGTCGATCTCCCAGTCCATGCCCGTGCGGGGTACGTCAGGGCGGCGGACGGCGCGGGCGTGGGGGGCCGGGCCGGTGGGGTCGTCGGTGACGGTGGCCGGGAAGTAGTAGTTCAGGCCCAGCCAGTCCAGGGGTGCGGCGATGGTTTCGAGGTCGCCGGGGCGCTCGGGCAGTTCGACGCCGTACACCTCGCGCATGTCCGCGGGGAAGCCGCGGCCGTGGACCGGGTCCAGCCACCAGCGGTTGGTGTGGCCGTCCATGCGCCGCGCGGCCGCCAGGTCCTGCGGCCGGTCGCCGGCGGCCTCGACGGTGTTGAGGTTGTTGACGATGCCCAGCTCGGCGCCCGGTGCGGCGGCCCGGATCGCCTGGGCGGCGAGGCCGTGGCCGAGCAGCAGATGGTACGAGGCGCGGACCGCCGCGGTCAGATCCGTGAGCCCGGGCGCCATCACACCTTCGAGGTGGCCGATCCAGGCCGAGCACAGCGGCTCGTTGAGGGTGGTCCAGTGGTGCACCCGGTCGCCGAGGCGGTCGGCGACCACCGAGGCGTAGGCGGCGAAGTGTTCCGCGGTGTCGCGCACGGGCCAGCCGCCCCGGTCCTGGAGCACCTGCGGCAGATCCCAGTGGTACAGGGTGACGGACGGGGTGATGCCCGCCTCCAGCAGACCGTCGATCAGCTCGTCGTAGAAGGCCAGGCCCTTGGCGTTGACCGGTCCGTCGCCGCCCGGCACCACCCGTGGCCAGGCGATGGAGAGCCGGTAGGCGTTGGTGCCCAGCCGCTTCATCAGCCCGATGTCGGCGCGCCAGCGGTGGTAGTGGTCGCAGGCCACGTCGCCGTGGTCGTCGCCCGCGACTCTGCCGGGGGTGTGCGAGAAGGTGTCCCAGATCGAGGGCGACCGTCCGTCCTCGGCAACGGCTCCCTCGATCTGGTAGGCCGAGGTGGCCGTGCCCCACAGGAAGTCGTGCGGGAGGGCTGCGAGGTCCAGGAGTTCGGACACGTACGTCCTTTCAGAGGTGGGAAGGCCGGTCACTTCACGGCTCCGGCGGTGAGTCCGGCGACGAGGTAGCGCTGGAGGAGCAGGAAGCCCGCGACCACGGGGACACTGACGACGAGCGAGGCGGCCATGACCTGGTTCCAGTACACCTCGGTCTGGGTGGCGTAGCCCTGGAGGCCGACGGCGAGGGTGCGGGTGGTGTCGTTGGTCATCACGGACGCGAAGAGCACCTCGCCCCAGGCGGTCATGAAGGCGTAGACGGCGACGGCGACGATGCCGGGGATCGCGGCCGGGACGACGACCCGGAACAGCGCGCCGAGCGGTCCGCAGCCGTCCACCAGCGCCGCCTCGTCCAGATCGCGCGGCACCGAGTCGAAGTACCCGATGAGCATCCAGATCGAGAACGGCAGCGAGAAGGTGAGATAGGTGAGGATGAGGCCGCCGCGGGAGCCGAAGAGGGCGATGCCGGTGGCGTTGCCGATGTTGACGTAGATGAGGAACAGCGGCAGCAGGAAGAGGATCCCGGGGAACATCTGGGTGGACAGCACGGTGACCGTGAACACCCGCTTGCCCCGGAAGCGGTACCGGCTGACCGCGTACGCCGCGAAGACGGCGATCACCACCGAGCAGACGGTCGCCGCGCCCGCCACGATGACCGAGTTCACGAAGTAGTCGGCGAGCGGCACCGTCGACCAGATGTCGATGTAGGGGCGGATGGTCAGCCCGCTGGGCAGCCAGCGGAACGTCCCGGAGACGTCCTGGAGTGGCTTCAGGGAGCTGGAGACCATGACGTACACCGGCAGCAGGACGAAGCCGGTGAGCAGGGTGAGGAAGATCCGGCGGGCCCAGAGGAAGGACCGGGGGGCGGCCATCGGTGAGCGGGGAGGGGCCATCGGTGAGCGGGGCGGCGCCTGGGAGGTGCTAGACATCGGCCGTCTTCCTTCGTCGGGAGGTCAGCAGGAGGTACAGGCCCGTCACCACGAGCAGGAAGAGCAGCAGCAGTACGGACATGGCGGAGCCGGTGCCGAAGTTCCAGGTGGCGAATGTCGTCTGGTAGACGTGGATCGAGATGAGGTCCGCGGCCTCCGGCGCCGCCTTGCCGAACAGCACGTACGGGGTGTTGAAGTCGTTGAACGTCCACAGGAACAGCACCAGCACCAGCACCTGGTTGACCGGGCGCAGCGAGGGCAGGGTGATGCGGCGGATCTGCTGCCACATCCCGGCGCCGTCGAGGGCGGCCGCCTCGTAGAGCTCCCTGGGGATGTTCTGGAGACCGGCCATGACGACGAGGAACGCGAACGGCCAGCCCTTCCACACCGACACGGTCAGCAGCGCGATGAAGCTGTTGTCGCCGATCAGCCAGAACGAGGGCTTGTCGGTGAGGCCCAACTGGTCGTGGAGGACATGGTTCACCAGCCCGTTGTCGTGCTGGAACATGAACGCCCAGGTGATGACGGCCGTGTAGACGGGCAGCGCGTACGGGACCAGGAACAGGGTGCGCAGCAGCCCCCGTCCACGGAAGGTGTCCTGGAGGAAGATGGCGGCGGCGGTGCCCAGCAGCCAGCACAGCCCGACCGACAGCACGGTGAAGCCACAGGTGACCCAGAACGAGTGGAGCAGCGCCTCACCGGCCGGGGCGTTGATGTCCACCGAGATCTTGTAGTTGTCCAATCCGGACCAGGGCGCGGCGCCCCAGTCCCGGATGGAGAACCGGGTGAGCGCCTTGAAGCTCATCAGGATGCCGATCCCGATCGGCACCAGATGGACCAGGAGCTCGAGGACGAGGGCGGGCAGGAGCAACAGGTACGGCAGTCCGATGCGGCGGATCCGCCCGGGGCGGCGCGGGCCTCGCGCCGCCCCGGGGGTGCTCCCCGACACCGTCCGCCGGTCTGTTTCGGCGGTCGCGGTCGTGGTGGTCATGAGGTGTCCGCACTCACTTCGCCGGCATCTGCTGCTGGGCCTTCTCCAGCTTGGCCTTCACCGACTCGGTGGTCACCGGGCGTCCGCCGGCGGCATCGGCGAGCAGCTCCTTGACGGCCGTGCCGACGCCGGTTTCGAACTGCGACTCGTCGGCCACCTGCGGCAGTGCCGCGGCGCTCTTGGCGAGGGTGTTCCGCAGGGCGGCCGTCGCCTTGGTGTTGAAGGCGGGGTCGGACTGGGCGGCCTTGACCGGCGGGATGGAGCCGTACGCCTTGTTGAGGATCTTCTGCTCGGCGTCGCTGGTCATGAACTTCACGAACTTCAGGGCGCCGTCGTGGTTGTCGGTGTTCTTGAAGACGGCCAGGTTGATACCGGCGACCATCGAGTTGACGGAGGTGCCGGAGCCGGGGGTGCCGGAGCGGACGGGCGCCGGGGCCACGCCCCACTCGTCGTCCTTCATGCCCAGTGAGGTGAGGGTGGCGGAGGCGGTCTGCCACAGGACCATCGCCGTCTTTCCCTTGGCGAAGTCGCTGAGGGACTGGTTCTGCGCGTACTCGGCGTTGCCCGGGGCGATGATCTTGTCCTTGGCCATCAGGTCGACGTACTGCTTGATGGCGGTGACCGCGCCCTCGGAGGTGAAGTCGGGCTTGCCGTCGGCGGTGAAGAAGTCCGCGCCGTGCTGCTTGGCGAAGACGAAGACCTGGTGGATGTTCTCCGAGAGGTTCGCGCCCTCGGCGCCGAGGCCCCACTTGCCGTCCTTGGAGAGCTTCTTGCCGTCGGCGACCAGTTCGTCCCAGGTGGCGGGCGGCTTGGAGATGCCCGCGTCGGCGAACATCTTCTTGTTGTAGTAGAGCGCGTACGCCATCGAGTACAGCGGCACCGCGGCCGGGTCCTCGCCCCGCGCACCCGTCGAGCCGAGGGCGGAGGCCACGAAGCGGTCCTTGCCGCCGATGCTGCCGAAGTTCTTGGTGTCCCACGGCAGCAGCGCCCCGGACGCCTGGAGCGAGGCGCTCCAGGTGTTGCCGATGTTCAGCACGTCGGGGCCCTGGCCGGAGGTGGTCGCGGTGAGGATCCGGTTCAGCAGCTCGGACCAGGGAATGACCTCGAGCTTCACTCTGATCCCGGTCTGCTTCTCGAACTTGTCGAGTTCGGGCTTCAGGACCTTCTTGTCCACCGTGATGCTGGCGCCCTGGTTGGAGGCCCAGTACGTGAGCGTCTTCGGCGAGTCGTTGGAACCGCCGCCGTCCGTCGAGGAACCACCTCCGCACGCCGAGGCGGCAAGGGCGAGTGACAAGGTGACGGCGCCTATGGCCGCGGCTCGGATCCTGCGCATGGCTCCAGGTGTCCCTTCCGGGAGGGGTGAATGCCAAGAAGGGCCCGGGCACGCCAACCGCGTTCAACTCCCGAAGCCGCTCACGGCTTAATTTAGGACGTGAGTTAAACCTCAAGAGAAGGTCGCGTCAAGAGATCCGGCGGAGGTATCTTGCGGCGCGGAGCCGGGACTTGAGGAGGCCAGGTGGCGGCACACAGCGGGCGTAACGTTCGTGACCTGCGGCGGGAGAACCGCGCCGCGGTGCTGCGTCGGTTGTATTTCGACGGGCCGATGAGCCGCTTCTCGCTGGCCCCCGCGACCGGGCTGAGTTCAGGTTCCATCAGCAATGTGGTCGCCGAACTGCTCACCGAGGAGTTGGTGGAGGAGGCCGGAAGCATCGACTCCGACGGCGGCCGCCCCCGCACCCTGCTGCGGATCACACCGCACAGCGGCCACATGATCGGGGTGGATGTCGGCGAGACCCGGGTCCGCGTCGAGCTGTTCGATCTCTCGCTGGCCGAACGGGCCCGCGCCGACCGGCCGTTGCCCACCCGCGGGGCCGGGCGCCGGATGCGCTACGACAGCGAACTGATCGCGGGCCACATCCGCGACGGCATCGCCGAGGTCCTGGAGGCTGCCGGGCACGACCCCGCGCGGATCCTCGGCGTCGGCATCGGCGTCCCCGGCATCGTCGAGCACTCCGGGGAGGACGGTGCGGTGGTGCACGGCCAGCCGATCGGCTGGGAGGCGGTGCCACTGGAGCGGATGCTGCGCGGATCGGGCCAACTCCCCGACGAGGTCCCGTACTTCGTCGAGAACGGCGCCAAGACGCTGGGGCAGGCCGAGATGTGGTTCGGCGCCGGGCGCGGGGCTCGCAACGCGGTGGTCGTGCTCTTCGGATCGGGCGTCGGCGCGTGCGTCGTCACCGACGATGTCGAGCACGGCCGGGCGGTGGAGTGGGGCCATCTCACCGTGCGGGTGCGGGGCCGCCGGTGCCGCTGCGGGGCGCTGGGCTGCCTGGAGGCGTACGCGGGCGCGGAGGCGCTGCTGGAGCGCTGGCAGGAGGCGGGCGGGCAGCCGCCGCCCGACACCGACGAGGAGACCGCCCTGACGGCGATGCTGGCCGCCGCCTACCCCGCGGACGGCGACGCCCCGGACCCGGTGGCGGCCACCGTCCTCGCCGAGACCGCGGAGTACCTGGGCGCCGGGCTGTCCGACCTGATCAACCTCTTCCAGCCCGAGCGCATCCTCGTCGGCGGCTGGGCCGGGCTCCAGCTCGGCGCGCGTTTCCTGGACTCGGTGCGGCGCCACGCGGTGTCCTACGCGCTGCCGTACCCCGCCGGGCGGGTCGGCATCGACCTGGGCGCGCTGGGGCCGGACGCGGTGACGGTGGGCGCCGCGATCCTGCCGCTCGCCGCGTTCTTCGCCCGCGGCGGGCGCCGCCTGCCACCCACCCCCGCCCCGGAGCCGTCCCCCGCGTGGCGCACCACCCTGGGCAGGCGGCTGGCGTAGGGGGTACGGGCGCGGCCGGGCCCGGGGGCTACGGGCACGTCCCGCGCACGGCTACGGACACGTCCCGCGCGGGGGCTACACGCACCGTCCGGGCGCGGGGGCTACGTGTGCGGCTGGCACAGGGGCTGCGCGCACGTCCGGGCGCGGGGTTACGCCGACTCCCGTACCACCAGCTCCGGTTCGAAGAGGACCGAGGCCGGTTCGGTGCGCAGGCCCCGGACGTGTTCGTCGAGCAGCCGGGCCATCGCCGCCGCCATGTCCTCCACCGGCTGGCGCACCGAGGTCAGCGGCGGCCGGCAGGTGGCGGCCACGCTGGAGTCGTCGAAGCCGACGACCGCGACATCGTCGGGCACCCGCAGGCCGCGCTCCCTCAGCACCTGGCAGACCCCCTGGGCCATCAGGTCGTTGGCGGCGAACACGCCCTCCACATCGGGGTGTTCGGCCAGCAGCTCGGCCATCGCAGCCACTCCGCTGTCCAGTGTGAAGCCCCCCTCGGCCACCGGCACATACGGATGGCCGCCGCGGGCCATCGTGTCGCGGAACCCGGCGAGCCGCTCCTGGCTCGCCGCCACGGCCCACGGCCCCGACACGGTGGCCACCTTCCGGCACCCCCGGGCCAGCAGACGCTCGGCCGCGAGGCGGCCACCGTCCCAGTGCGCCAGGTCGACATGGCTCAGCGCTACCGGCCGCACGGGACGGGCGAAGAGCACGGCGGGCAGTCCGGCCTCGGCCAGCAGCGCGGGCAGCGGATCGTCGGGGTGGGTGGACACCACGAGCGCCCCGTCCGCGTTTCCCTGCCGCAGATACCTCAGCACCTCCTGCCTGGCCTCGGGGGACTCGGCGAACATCAGCACCGGGTGTGTCGAGCGCGGCCGCAGGAATCCCACCACCCCGCCGACCACCCGGCCGAAGAACGGATCGGCGAACACCCGCGCGGCGAAGGCGTTCTGCTCCTCCTCCGAGGTGTCCCCGGTGCCGTCCCCGGCCCCGGAGACGACGAGCGCCACCGTGCCGGTGCGCCGGGTCACCAGCGATCTGGCCGCCCGATTGGGCGCGTAGCCGGTGCGCTCGATCGCGACGCGGACCTGGTCCTGGATGGCCGGATCCACGTTGCGGACGCCATTGACGACCCGGGACACCGTCGCCCGGGAGACACCGGCCTCCCGGGCGACATCCTCCAAGGTCGGGGCGTGTCGGTTCATGCCCGCACCCTAGTGGCAGCGCGCCCGAGGGCATAGAGCGCTCTCCCGCCACCACCGGGGACACATCACCGCCGGTCATGGATCAGTGGTAGACGCCGAACTCGTAGAGCGAGTAGCCATATCCGGTGCCCCGGGCCGTGCCGTGGACGCGGACATAGCGGCCGGTGCCGGAGACCTCGAAGTCGTCGACACCGCCGTTGCCGTCGGTCACCTCACGGATGGTGCGCCAGTTCTGGCCGTCGTCGGAGGTCTGGAGGGTGTACGCCTTGGCGTAGGCGGCCTCCCAGACCAGTTGGACATGGGTGAGGGGGGTGGACGCGCCGAGGTCCACCTGGAGCCACTGCGGATCGCTCCAGTCGGCCGCCCAGCGGGTGTCCGCCCTGCCGTCCACGGCGTTGGCGGGGGTGCAGGGGCAGTCACCGCCGCCCGTCTGGTACGAGGAGGCGGTGGCCGGCCTGCCGAGGGCCACATTGGTGCCGTTCACGGCGGGCGGGACGACCCGTACGGAACGGGTCTCGATGCCCACGTTGCCCTTGCCGTCGGTGGCCTTGACGTAGACCTTCCACACGCCGGGGCGGTCCGGCGCGGTGACCCTCAGCCGGCCGCCGCCGAGGTCGGTGGCGGGCAGCGGGGTGAGTTTCTTGTCCTGGTCGAGGTACATGCTGCTGCCCAGCACCTGGTAGGAGAGGGCGTCGCCGTCGGGGTCGGTGGCCTTGACCGTGAGCGTCAGATCGCGGCCCGCCTCCACCTTGGCGGGGTCGCCGTCCACGGCCAGTGAGGAGATGACCGGCGGGGTGTTGTCATGCGAGGTGTCCGCGCCGTACGCCTTCTTCACCGCGTAGTACGACAGCCGCTTCTGGCCGGCGGGCAGCAGATTGAACCAGACGCCGCCGAAGTCGTCCTCGGTGCCGTAGTGGAACATCGTGGCGCCGAGCGCGACCCCCCGGTGGCCGGTGACACAGTTCCACGCCTTGGTGTAGCCCGCGGCCTTGGCCTGGTCGGTGGGCTCCTCCGGCACACCGTTGGCGTCGTCGGGAACCTCCCACTCCCCCGGCGGGCCGGTCTCGGTGACGATGTACGGCTTGGTGTAACCGCCCTGCTCCCAGGTGGCCTTGATATCGCAGACGGCGTTGTAGGAGTTGACGGCGTACAGGTCCAGGTCGGGGGCGTTCCGCTGGTAGTACGGCCAGGCGCCGGTCCATGCGTCCGTGGAGGTGACCGGGTGGTCGGGGTCGACACCGTGGATCTTCTTGGCGATGTCGTTGACGAACGTGGTGTAGGCGTCGCGCTGCCGCTCCAGCTCATCGCCGCTGTAGCAGTTCTGGAGGCCGAGCACCGACTCGTTGCCCACGTTCCACATCAGCACGCCCGGGTGGTCCTTGTACGTGGCGACCCACTTGGGGAACTCGGCGAGCATCTGGTCCTTGTAGGCGGTGTCCGTCCGGTAGTTCACACAGCCGCCGCTGCCCGGGCCGCCACCGGGCTGGAGCCAGAAACCGGCGATCACCTTGACGCCGTTGGCGGCGGCGGCGTCGAAGAGGGGTTTGCTGGTGGCGTCGGTGCCCCAGGTGCGGAGGGTGTTGACGCCCATCGACCGCAGATCGGGCAGATAGCGGTCGGCGTCCGCGATGGCGGGGCCCCAGGTCAGGCCCTTGATCTGATACGGCTGGCCGTCCACGGTCAGCCGCCAGTCGCCCTGGGTGCCGGTGACCTTGACGACGCTTCCGGCGGCGTGTGCCTGCTGGCCGGGCAGCGCGAGGGCGCCGGTGGCCAGCAGCCCGGCGGTGAGGGGCGCCGCGATACGGCGTGGGGCGGTACGGGTCCGGGTCATGGTGGTGTCTTTCGGTGTGTCGGGGGAAGTGGCGTGCGAACGGCCCGGCCGCGGTGGTGTGCGCACCGGCGGCCGGGCCGTGGTTCACGGCAGTTCGTAGTTCTCGTCCAGGGCCGCTCCGGCCTCGGGGTGGGTCTGGTCGTAGCCGCGGGCGTCGCACTGGAGCGCCCCGACGACGCAGTGATCGACGAGCGCCTTCAGCGTGGGCGCGTCCCAGGCGTTGAAGAAGTCGTAGTGGAACGACCAGCTCGGGCCGCTGGCCAGCCTCGCGTGCGAGAGGTCACCGTTGACCGGGAAGGCCATCTTGAACTCGACCATCGGCAGCGCGACCGGGTGGTCGGCGGGGCACACGTTGTTGTTCGTCCCGGGGTTCACCACGGGGTAGGCCATATGGCTGCGGTGGTCGGGCGTGTCCAGGTACTTGCCGTCCCAGCAACTGGGCGCCTGGAAACGGATGTTGAGCTGGACGTCGGGCCGGTTCGGGCAGTCCTTCGGGAACTCGACGTTGAAGTAGCTGTCGCCGCACTCCCAGCCCTCCACGAAGCCGGGGTGGTGGCGGAACTCCTCGGCGGTCTGCATCGGGTCGCCCACCACGAAGCGCAGCCCCTTGGGGAACGGCCGCACACTGGTGTAGTCGGTCACGCCCGCCTTGTAGTAGATGGTCTGCGGGCCGATGGGCAGCACCGGCCGGTCGGCATTGAACAGCGTGGGCATCCAGTACCCCGACTTGTCCCCCGGCGCCTTGCAGGTGGTGCGCCCGGCGTCGAGGGAGGCCGTGGTGCTGGCCGCGTCGGTCGTGGTGTTGCCCATGAAGGTGTGGTCATGGGACGCGCCCGGCCGCTGCGGGTAGACGATGGGGTCGTCCGGTTTGGTGTGGCTCACCGAGCAGTTGGCCTGGAACTCGTGGAAGTAGCGGTGCGGCGGCTCCTTCGTGGACGGGGTGACGCCGGTGACCGGCGGGTTCGCGGGAATGTAGCCGTCGCCGTCCGGGTCCTCGGGCGAGGAGGCGGACCGCGCCGCCATGACATGCCCCGCGTGGGCGGCCGTGACACCGCCGCCCGCGGAGGCCGTGACACCGCCGCTCGCGGGCTTCGCCGGGGGCGCTTCGGCGCTCATCGCGATACCACCGAGCCCGAGCGAGGTCAGCAGTAACGCGCCTGCGATCAGGGTTCCTGAAACGATCTTCGATCTCCGTGCCATGGAGACTCCTGCCACCTGGAGAGGGGTATGACGGGCCGTCACCGGCCCGCGACAACACTGGGAGAGCGCTCTCCAAGACCGGAGTGTCCGGGCGATGACGCGAAGGTGTCAAGGCGTGGAGCGCAAAGGATCAGAGACACCGGCTCCGCTTACCTCTTGAACACAACATCCATGAACACCGGCGGCCGCGAATCCACCCCAAGTTCGCCCGACCTACCGGAATTTCCAGGCCAGTTGATGTTCAAAAGGCAACAACACCCACAGACTGCGGTCACAACTCTTGACGAGTCGTTCACATGGCTGAAGCATGCGACGGCAAGAGAGCGCTCCCTCACCCCCATCCCGTTCATTTACTGAACCAGGAGAGACGCCCCCATGACGCCTTCCCCCACACCTGCCACGCCTTCCCCCACGCCTGCTTCCTCCGGCCGCTCCCCGGTCGGCCGCCGCGCGGTGCTCGGCGCCGCGGCGGCTGTCGCATCGGCCCCCGCCCTCGCCGGCCTGGCCACTCCCGCGTCGGCCGCCCCCGCGGGCCGGAGAAAGAGCCCGCGGGCGCTGCCGGGCGGCGGCGACCTCGGCCCGAACGTCATCGTCTTCGACCCGTCCACGCCCGGTATCCAGGCCAAGCTGGACGAGGTGTTCAAGAAGCAGGAGTCGGCGCAGTTCGGCACCGGGCGCTACGCCCTGCTGTTCAAGCCCGGCTCCTACAGCGGGCTCAACGCCCAGATCGGCTTCTACACCTCCATCGCCGGGCTGGGGCTGTCCCCCGACGACACGACCATCAACGGCGACATCACGGTGGACGCCGGGTGGTTCAACGGCAATGCCACCCAGAACTTCTGGCGTTCGGCGGAGAACCTCGCGGTCGTCCCGGTCAATGGCACCAACCGCTGGGCGGTGGCGCAGGCGGCGCCCTTCCGGCGGATGCACGTGCGCGGCGGGCTCAACCTCTCGCCCAACGGCTACGGCTGGGCGAGCGGCGGCTATATCGCGGACAGCCGCATCGACGGCCAGGTCGGACCGTACTCCCAGCAGCAGTGGTACACCCGCGACAGCGCGATCGGAAGCTGGCTCAACGGCGTGTGGAACATGGTGTTCTCCGGGGTGGAGGGCGCGCCCGGGCAGAGCTTCCCGAACCCGCCGTACACCACGCTCGACACCACCCCGGTCTCCCGGGAGAAGCCGTTCCTGTACCTCAACGGCGGCGAGTACCGGGTCTTCCTGCCCGAGAAGCGGACCAACGCCCGCGGGGTCACCTGGGGCAACGGCACCCCCCGAGGCACCTCGCTGCCGCTGTCGCAGTTCTACGTGGCCAAGCCCGGCGTCACCGCGGCCACCCTCAACGAGGCGCTCGCCCAGGGGCTCCAACTGCTGCTCACCCCGGGGATCTACCACCTCGACCAGCCGATCCAGGTGAACCGGGCGAACACCGTCGTCCTCGGGCTCGGCTATGCCACGCTCATCCCCGACAACGGCGCCACCGCGCTGAAGGTCGCCGATGTGGACGGGGTGCGGCTGGCCGGTTTCCTCATCGACGCCGGACCGGTCAACTCCGCCACCCTGCTGGAAGTCGGCCCGGCGGGAGCCTCGGCCGACCACTCCGCCAACCCCACCACCGTCCAGGACGTGTTCATCCGCATCGGCGGCGCGGGCCCCGGCAAGGCCACCACCAGCATGATGATCAACAGCCGTCACACCATCGTCGACCACACCTGGGTCTGGCGCGCCGACCACGGTGACGGGGTCGGCTGGGAGACCAACCGCGCCGACTACGGAGTCCGGGTCAACGGCGACGACGTCCTCGCCACGGGGCTGTTCGTGGAGCACTTCAACAAGTACGACGTGCAGTGGTCCGGGCAGCGGGGCCGCACCATCTTCTTCCAGAACGAGAAGGCGTACGACGCCCCGAACCAGGCGGCCATCCAGAACGGCTCCATCAAGGGCTACGCGGCCTACAAGGTGGCCGATTCGGTGACCACGCACGAGGGATGGGGGCTCGGCAGCTACTGCTACTACAACGTCGACCCGAGCATCGTGCAGCACCACGGCTTCGCCGCCCCGAACGCGTCGGGGGTGAAGTTCCACAATCTGCTGGTGGTCTCGCTCGGCGGCCAGGGCCAGTACGAGCGCGTCATCAACGACATCGGATCTCCCACGTCGGGCACCTCCACCGTGCCGTCGACCGTGGTGTCATATCCCTGATCTACGATGCCTCGCGGGCCGGTTTCCCCGGTGAACCGCCCTCGATGTACCGACCGCCCAGGAAGGACCACCCCGCCATGGCGAACGCCCCCGTGCGCGACCGTTCCACGATCATGGTCCTGAACGGGCCGAATCTGAATCTCCTGGGCCGTCGGCAACCCGAGATCTACGGCACGGACACGCTGGCCGACATCGAGAAGCTGGTCGCCGTGACCGCCGCGCCGCACGGTCTGACGACCGACTGCCGGCAGAGCAACCACGAGGGGCAGCTCATCGACTGGATCCATGAGGCGCGAGAGCACCACTCGGCGGTCATCATCAACCCCGCGGGCTACTCCCACACCTCCGTCGCCCTGCGCGACGCCCTGGCGACCTGCGACGGTCTGCCGATCGTGGAGGTGCACATCTCCAACATCCACCAGCGGGAGACGTTCCGGCACCACTCCTATGTCTCCGCGCTGGCCAACGGGGTGATCGCCGGATGCGGTGTCCAGGGCTACGCGTTCGCCGTCGAGCGGGTGGCCGCCCTGCTGGCCGCGGCCAAGGCGTAGGCGTCCGGCACTTCGGGCCGGTCGGCCACTTCCGGCCCGTCCGGCACTTCAAGACCGTACGGCGCGTCAGGCCCTTATCACGCGGACACCGGCCTCGGTGTACGGAGCGACCAGCTCCGCATCGGCGCCGGTGTCCGTGATCAGCACATCGATATCCTCCAGCGCGCAGATCCGGGCGAACGCCCGGCGACCCAGCTTGGAGCTGTCGGCCACGACCACCACCCGGGCCGCCCGCCCGGCCATGAGGTGGTTGATGCTGGCCTCCCCCTCGTGGTGGGCGGTCGCGCCCTGGACCGTGTCCAGCGCGTCCACGCCGAGGATCGCCAGATCCAGCGACACCTGGCCCAGCACTCCGGTGGCCAGCGGCCCCATCAGCTCGAAGGACTGCGGACGGGCCACCCCGCCGGTGAGCACGATCTTGACCTGGGGGCGCACCGCCAGCTCACTGGCGATGTTCAGGGCGTTGGTGACGACCGTGACGGCCGGGCCGCCGCCCGGGGCGGACAGATCGCCGCGCAGGGAGATGGCGCGGGCGACCTCGGTGGTGGTCGTCCCGCCGTTGAGACCCACGATCGAGCCCGGTTCGGCCAGACGGGCCGCGGCCGCGGCGATCCGCTGCTTCTCCGAGGCGCGCCGGGCGGTCTTGTAGCGCAGCGGAAGGTCGTACGAGAGGTTCTGCGCGACCGCGCCGCCGCGGGTACGGGTCAGCATCTGCTGCTGAGCGAGCTCATCCAGGTCGCGCCTGATGGTCGCGGCGGACACCGCCAACTCGGCGGCCGCCTCCTCCACATCGATCCTGCCGTCCCTGGTCAGCAGATCCAGCAGGGCGTTCCAGCGCTCGGGCCGTTTCACGTCGATCACCCTACCCCGCGCACATCGGCTCTGGACTTTCATGCGTGATCCTGCGCATTATCTGCTCGTACGAAACAAATCCGCGCATGAAAAGTGCTCGGATCATGCGTGCGACGAGGGGAGTCCCATGAGCCACACCGAGGCCGAGATCGCGAGCCAGCCCGACTGCTGGCGGCGCGCCATCGCCCTGGCCCGGGATCCGGAGGGGTCCGTGCGGGCGGCGCTGCCCCGGCCGGGTGAGCGGGTCGCCGTCGTCGGCTGCGGCACCTCGTGGTTCATCGCCCAGTCGTACGCGGCGCTGCGCGAGGCGGCGGGCCAGGGCGAGACGGACGCGTTCGCCGCGTCGGAGATGCCGGCCGGCCGCGCCTACGACCGGGTGGTGGCACTGTCCCGGTCCGGCACCACGACCGAGGTGCTGGAGCTGCTCGGCGCGGTGCGCGGCCGGGTGCCCACCACCGTCATCACGGCGGTTCCCGACTCCCCGGTCGTGGGCGCCGCGGACGCCGCGGTCGTACTCGACTTCGCCGATGAGCGGTCGGTGGTGCAGACCCGCTGGGCCACCACCGAACTCGCCCTGCTCCGGGCCCACTTGGGCGCGGAGCTGGAGCACCTGGAGGCGGATGGCGAGGCGGCGCTCGCCGAGCCGCTGCCCGGGGCGCTCGTGGACGCCGGGCAGTTCACCTTCCTCGGGCGGGGCTGGACCTACGGGGTCGCCCAGGAGGCCGCGCTCAAGATGCGCGAGGCGGCGGGGGCGTGGACCGAGGCATATCCGGCCAAGGAATACCGGCACGGCCCGATCAGCGTGACCGGCCCGCGGAGCGTGGTGTGGTGGCTGGGCGAGGGGGCGTCGGATGTGACGGACCAGGAGATCACCCGCACCGGCGGCCGGGTCGCCGGTTTCGGCCGCGACCCGCTGGCCGAACTGGTGGTGGTGCAGCGGCTCGCGGTCGCGATCGCGGCGACACGCGGGCTCGACCCCGACGAGCCGCGCCATCTCACCCGCTCGGTGATCCTCGGCTGAGCCGGGGCGGACGGAACACACGAACACGGAAACCGAACGAACATGGAAACGGGCGGAAGGAGCCGGTAGATGCCACTGGTGGCCACCGGGGAGATCGTCGGGACGGCCGCACGCGCCGGACTCGGCGCGGGTGCGTTCAATGTCATCCAGATCGAGCACGCCCAGGCGATCGTGGCAGGGGCGGAGGCGGCGGGCGCGCCGGTGATCCTTCAGATCAGCGAGAACGCGGTGCGGTATCACGGCGCCCTGGCCGCCATCGGCCGGGCGACCGTGGAGGTGGCCCGCGCGGCGCGGGTGCCGGTGGCCGTCCATCTGGACCACGCCACCGGGCCGGAGCTGGTGCGGGAGGCGGTGGACCTCGGCTTCGGCTCGGTGATGTTCGACGCCTCGGCCCTGGAGTACGACGGCAATGTGGCGGCCACCGCCGAGGTGGCGGCCGACTGCCATGCCCACGGGGTGTGGGTGGAGGCCGAGTTGGGCGAGGTGGGCGGCAAGGACGGGGTCCACGCACCGGGCGCCAGGACCGATCCGGCCGAGGCCGCCGCCTATGTGACGGCGACGGGTGTGGACGCGCTCGCGGTCGCGGTGGGCACCTCGCACGCCATGGTCGTCAAGGCCGCGGTGGTGGATCTGCCGCTGGTCGCGGCGCTGCGCGCGGCCGTGCCCGTACCGCTGGTGCTGCACGGCTCCTCCGGGGTGCCCGAGGCGGATCTGACCCGGGCCGTGGAGGCGGGGCTGACGAAGGTGAACATCGCCACCCATCTGAATGTGGCCTTCACCCGGGCGATCCGCGACCATCTCGCGGGCCACCCCGAGGTGGTCGACCCCCGCCGCTATGTCGCGGCCGGGCGTGACGCGGTGGCGCGCGAGGTGACCCGGCTGCTGAAGCTGGTGCGGGCCACGCACTGAGACCCCCTGCCGGAAGGCGCTCCGAACGACGCCGATTCGCGCGATATCACGCAGGGGCTTTCCCGGGGCGGGCGTATTGACATGAGCTTATCAACTCGCCAGGATGCCGACGAGGTTAGGAAAGGTTCCTAACAAAGGGGTGTCCTATGCGCAAGCGTTTCGCTTTCGTACTCGCCGCGGCCGGACTGCTGGCCGGCTCCGTCACCGCCGGCGCCCATGCCGCCACCCGGGGCCCCGCGCCGGTCCCCGCGTCCACCAAGGAGGGCACGGTCACCGCGGCGCAACTGCTCGCCAAGGTGCAGGGCTGTTCACAGATATCCAGCGGCAAGTACCGCACCGACGACGAGACATCGGCCAACATCCCGGTCTGCGGTGCCAATGGGGCGGTCTTCTGGAAGGCCGACATGGACATCGACTGCGATGGCCAGGTGACCTCCCGGTGCAATGAGGACACCGACCCGTGGTTCCAGGACGACACCGCCTTCCACCAGTCGGACGGCAAGCCCCTCGTCGCCGACAAACTGCCGTATGTCGTGGTGCCGAGCCCGAGTTCCACCTGGGACTACACCAAGTCCGGCATCAAGGGCGGCGGTGTGGTCGCGGTCATCTACAACAACAAGGTGGAGTACGCGGTGGTGGGCGACACCGGGCCGACGAAGATCATCGGTGAGGCGTCCTACGCCACGGCCAACGCGCTCGGCATCGACCCCAACCCGGAGACCGGCGGTGCCGAATCGGGGGTGACGTACATCGTCTTCAAGAACTCCTCCGTCTCCCCCATCGAGAACCACGACAAGGCCGTGTCGGTCGGCGACGGTCTGGCGAAGCAGTTCATCCAGAACAACTGACCCCGCCACCCCGGCGGCGAACGGACTGTGGTGCACGGCCCCTGACGGCCGTGCACCACAGTCGTGCGTGCGCGAGGCGGCGGCATCGCGGGGCTCGGCCGGAGGGGCTCGGCCGATGACTTTTCCTCAGCCGGGCGGTCTTCACCGGTGAACACCACGACAGGAGGTGGACGTTGGCCCGTCCCGAGCCCGAGAAGCCGCCCACGCCGCCCCCGGCCCCGGCCCCGCCGTCCCCGGCCGTGCTGGTCCTGGGCCGGCCGGTCACCCGCGCCGAGGTGGAGGCGCTGTGCGAACGGCTGTCCGCGCTGGCGCGCCGGGCCGGTCCTGGGCCGGTCACCGTGGACGTGGGCGGGGTGGGCCGGCCGGACCTGGCCGTGGTCGAGGCCCTGGCCCGGCTGCGGCTGACCGCCGGCCGGCTGGGGCGCGGGCTCCAGCTCCGCAACGCCCGCGGCGAACTGCGGCGGCTGCTCACCTGGACGGGGCTGGACGAGGCCCTGACGACCCCCGCGGCGCCAGGGCACGCCCTGGCGTCAGGCCACGCCCTCGGGCTCGAGCTGGGCGGGGAGGCCGAACAGCGGGAAGAGACGCTCGGTGTCCAGGAAGGAGTTGAGCCCGGTGATCCGGCCCCCTGATATCTCGAGGACCTGAAGCGCCCATGGCTCATGGCGGCCGTCGGGGCCGCTCGGACGGTACTGGCCGAAGGCGGGCACGCCGTTGGCCACGGTAGGGACCAGTCGTGAGCCGCGGCAGCCGATTCCATGGCCCACCAGCCACTGGCGGATGTCCTCATGGCCGCGCAGCCACAGCTCGTACGGCGGCATGGAGAGCGTGGCGTCCTCGTGCAGCAGGGCGGTGAGGGAGTCCAGGTCATAGCGCTCGAAGGCGTCCACATAGCGGGCCAGCAGGGCGCGCTGCTCCTCGTCCAGCGGCTTGACCGGGTCGGAGTCGCTGATCTCGCTCGCGGCGAGGGTGGCCCGGGCGCGCTGCAAGGCGCTGTTGACGGACGCGACGGTGGTGCCCAGCAGCTCGGCGACCTCGCTCGCCTTCCACGCCAGCACCTCGCGCAGGATCAGCACCGCCCGCTGGCGGGGCGCCAGATGCTGAAGCGCGGCGATGAACGCCAGCCGCACCGCGTCCCGCTGGGCCGCCACCTCGGCGGGGTCTCCCCCGGCCGGCAGCACCTGGCCGTCCGGGACCGGCCCGATCCAGGTGGCCTCCGGCTGCTCGGCGAGCGCGGCCGGGAACGGGGTGGCCGCGGAGGTCAGATCCATGGGCCGGGCCCGGCGCTTGCTCCCGTTGAGCATGTCCAGGCAGACATTGGTGGCGATGCGGTAGAGCCAGGACCGCAGCGCGGAGCGGCCCTCGAAGCGGTCCAGGCCCCGCCAGGCGCGCACCATGGTCTCCTGGACGGCGTCCTCGGCCTCGAAGGCCGAGCCCAGCATCCGATAGCAGTAACCGGTCAACTGCGTGCGGTACGGCTCCAACTGGAGCTCGACACCGGTCGCGCCGTCCACCGCCGCCACATCACTCATCGCCGCACCTCATCGCTCTTCGAACTCCCATGGGGCAAACGTAGCGGGCACCACTGACAACGGCGCCGACCTGCGAAGACGACAGACGCATCGGGCACCGGACGGGTGATTCAGGACACCGGGCGGGCGCTGACCGCAGCGTGCACCTGATGGCCGCCACTGGCGATCATCCGCACCTCGTCACGGTCGCTGATCTCCGCCCGCACGATGCCGGTGTCGTCCGCGTACACGGGGTGCCCGCCCGGACCACTGCTGTCCGTACGGTGCACCACCACGACATCCTCGGTCCCGGGGACGGTCGCATCCACGAAGATCAGCTCATACCGCTCTTGGCTCCGCATCACACCCTCCTCCGTACCGACCCGCACCCGTCATCTCAAACCGGGACATTCAACACTATCGCTCGGGCCGGGTGGCGCAAGAGGTTCGGTGGTCAGCGCGATGCGGCGGGCACCTCCGCCCCGTCGGCGGCGTCCGCGCCCTCCGCCGCACCCTCCGCCCGATCCGCCCGATCCGGCCGATCCGCCCGATCCGGCCGATCCGCCCGATCCGCCTGATCCGCATCGAGGGGCGTTCTCTCCAGCCGCAGCAGCGGCGCCAGGAGGGGGCCGACCAGGGTGGCCGCGGTGATGGACCCCAGAGTGATGGCCCAGGCGACCGGGCCGAGCGGGGTGCAGTCGAAGAACTGGCTGACGCCCGGGGTCTGGATGATGGCGGCGAGCACCGCGGCGGAGCCCAGCCCGGCGACCAGGACGTGCCGGTCCAGGCCGCCCGTGGTCAGGGTCTGCGCGAGCTGGGTGCCGACCAGGGCGGCGAGCGCCACCGTACTGGCCCGGCGGCCTCTGCCGGTGACCCGGGCACCGGTCCAGGCCAGTCCGGCCCCGGCGGCCGTGATGACGCCCCGCAGCAGCATCTCCTTGGTCAGCGCCGCGCCCAGGGAGCGGCTGGGGCCCTCCTTGAGCAGCCGTTCGCCGGTGTGCCCGGTCGGCTCGCGCACCGCGATGGCGAGCGCGGGCGCGAGGTCGGTCAGCAGGTTGACCAGCATGATCTGACGGGCGCTCAGGGGTGTGGCGCCGGTCAGGGCGGAGGTGACCACGCTGAAGGTGACCTCGCCGAAGTTGCCGCCGATGAGGATGGCGAGGGCCGCGCGCACCGAGGCCCACATGGCGCGCCCCTCCATCAGGGCCGAGACGATCGTCTCCAGGCGGTCGTCGGTGACGACCAGGTCCGCCGCGGCGGTCGCGGCCGGGGTGCCGCGCCGCCCCAGGGCGATCCCTACGTCCGCGAGCCGGATCGCGGGGGCGTCGTTGGCGCCGTCCCCGGTCATCGCCACCACCCGGCCGAGGCGCTGATACGCCTGGACGATGCGGACCTTGTGGTGCGGGCTGCACCGGGCGATCACGTCCACCGTCGGCAGCAGCTCGTCCAGCTCCGCGTCGTCCATCTCGTCCAGCTCCGGACCGGTGCACACCTTGGGCTCGGGGAGATCCATGATGGGCGCCGCGATGGCGTCCGCGGTGGCGGGGTGGTCGCCGGTGAGCATCATGGTCTGCACACCGGACTCGCGCAGCCGCGCGAGGGCGGGGCCGGCGCTGGTGCGCACGGGGTCGGCGATGGCGATGAAGCCGAGGAAGTCCAGGTCCCGTACGGCCTCGTCGGACAGCTCCTCGCCCTCCCGCATCCGCCGCTCGGCCACCGCCAGCACCCGGCGCCCGGCGCCGGCCAGCTCCTCCGCGGTCTCGCCCAGCTTCCTGATGCCCTCCGCGTCCAGTTCGGTGGCATGGCCGGTGCCCGGGGTGCGCCGCCGGGCGACCCGGTCCAGGACGCCCTCGGGCGCGCCCTTCACGCTGAGCAGCGGACCGTGCACGGTGCGCCCGGTGGTGGCGTGGTAGGCGCGGGAGGGTTCGAAGGGCAGCGCGTCCGTACGGCGCCAGCGGGGCGCTCCGCGCCGTACCCCGACCCCGGCCCGGCGCGCCCCGACGCTCACCGCACGGTCGGTCTGGTGCGCCATGGGCTCGGACTGGCGGGCCGGCGGGGTCGCGCGCAGGGCGGCGGCGAGCACCGCCTTACGGGGCGCGTCGAGCCGGTCGGCGGGGAGCGGGCCGCCGCTGTCGCTGACGGCCGCGAGCTGGAGGTTGCCCTCGGTGAGGGTTCCGGTCTTGTCGAAGCACAGCACGTCGGCGCGGCCGAGCGCCTCGATGGTGCGGGGGTTGCGGACCAGTGCGCCGAGGTCGGCCAGCCGGCGGGCGGCGGCCAACTGGGCCGCGTTGACCAGGAACGGGAGCCCTTCGGGGACGGACGCGACGGCCAGGTTGACGGCGGAGGCGAGGTTCTCGGTGAGCGGGAGGCCGTGCAGCAGTCCGGCACCGGCGACCGCTGCGGCGGACCCGAGCGCGATGGGCACGCTGGAGCGGGTGAGCGAAGTCAGCCGCGCCTCGACACCGGTGACGGGGGCGGCCTGGCGGGCGGTGGCCAGGCTCCGGCCGACCTCGGTGGCCGGTCCGGTGGCCACGACGACGGCCACGGCGCGCCCCGCGGAGACGGTGGTGCCCTCGTAGAGCATCGACCGGCGCTGGGTGATGTGCGCGCCGACGACCGGCGCCGGATCCTTGCTCACCGGCAGCGATTCGCCGGTCAGCGAGGACTCGTCGACCTCGAGCCCCTCGCCTTCCAGCAGCCGGCAGTCGGCGGGCACCACATCCTCGGGGCCCAGCATGACGATGTCGCCGGGGACGAGGTCCCCGGCGGTCACGAGGCGTTCGGTGCCGCCCCGGCGGACCCGGGCGCCGATCGCGGAGCGGGCGAACAGCTCGGACAAGGCCCGCTCGGTTCTGACCCGCTGGAATCCGCCGACGAGAGCGGAGATGCCGGTGATGGCGGCCACCAGCGCGGCGTCGGTGCGCGAGCCCACGGCGGCGGCCAGGGCGGCCCCGGCGGCGAGGACCGGGGTCAGGGGGTTGGCCAGCTCCTCGATGAACGCGGCGGGCAGGGTGGTGCGGGTGGGCTCGCCGCGGCGCGGCCCCAACGCGGTGCGGGCGGTCGCCTCCTCCGGGGTGAGGCCGTCGTGGCCGGCGTCCAGGCGCTCCAGCACCCGGGGGACGGGCATCAGATGCCAGGGGGTGGTGGTCACCGGCGGGTCCATGGGGCGGGCGAGAAGCTGGCGCGCCCGCCAGTGGCCCAGGGCGAAGGCCAGGGTCCCCGCGGTGGTGCCCGACGCCGCGGCGCGGGCGGTGGCCTGGTTGGGGGCCGCCTGGAGGGCGGCCACCGCGCCGACGGCGCTGCCGCCCGCGGACAGCAGGGCGCTCTCCCGGTCGACCCGCGCGGCCACGCCCACGGCGTCCACGATGAGCCCGGCCGACTCCAGGTCGGCGCCGACGAGCAGATGGGCGCCCCAGGCCGGGGGCTCGCCGTCGCGGTGCACGCCGACGCCGCAGTCGGCGGCTCCCAGGGCCCGGCGGTTGCCGGAGAGCAGCAGCACCACGGCGCCGTCGGCCTGAAGGGACCGTACGGAGGCCACGAGGCGGCGGCCGGCGGGCACCACCGCGTCGGCGAAGGTGAAGCCGGTGGGGTGGGGCCGGTCGGTGGCCAGGACGATGCGGGATCCCGCCCGGCGGGCGGCGGCGGCCACGGCCTCGGCGCCCGGCACGGTCTGCGGGGCGAGGCCCACCACGGCCTGGAGCGTGGTTCCGCGGGCCAGGCCGAGCACCCGCTCGCTGCCCCTGCGGCGGAGCCGCGCGGCGGTCTGCTGCCCGGTGCGGCCCGTCAGCTCCAGCCGGTCCAGGGAGCCGAGCACCCATCCGTTGTCGCGGCGGGTCTCCAGGGGTTCATCGGGGTCGAAGAGGTCGAAGAGCCGCTCGGCGGTCGGCTCGGGGTCGGCGCCGCCGAGGAGTTCCAGGTCGATGGGCTCGTAGCGGTCGCCGCGCAGCGCCGCCTCGTCCAGCACCACGGTGTCGACCCGGCCCAGCCGCCGCAGACTGCTGCGGTCCATGGCCAGGACGCCGCGCAGGGCGAGGAACTGGCCGAGGCAGGTGGCGAACCCCTCCCGGCCGGCCCCCGGCGCCTTGGGCACGGACGAGAACGCGACCGCGAATCCGCGACGCGGACCGGCGAACGGGGCCGCGAGGACACCGGCGGCGGCCCCGGCGGCCATGGAGCGCTCCGCGAAGCGCTCCACGGTGTCCTTGGGGGGCTTGCCGGGTCGCTCGACGACGATCGGCTCGGCCACCACGTCCTGGGGGCCGTGCACGAGCTGTGGCTCCATCGCCGCCCAGGCCCGGCCCTCCGCCTCCGCCTCCCGCCACAGGGCCGCCCGCTGGACGAGGTCGAGCGCCAGCCCGCCGCCCCGGGTGGCCAGGCCCTGGGTCAGCGCGGTCAGCACCGGCAGTGCGGCCTCGGTGGGCTGCCCGCGGGTGATGGCCAGGGCCAGCCGCCGCAGCCGGGGGTGGTGCTGGATGATGGACAGGGCCGCGGCCGCCTCGGTCGGCAGTTTGAGCCACGGGGTCAGACGCAGGGCGGTGGCCACGCTCAGCCCCACGACGTCCGCCGCCACGACGGCCAGCGACTGGGACTCCTTGGCGCCGCCGGAGGGATGGCGCGGTTCCGGGGCCCACTCGTCGAACTCCTCGGTGGGCGCGACGGGCTCCTGGACCTCCGCGCGCTCGATCCGTGCGACCAGGTCCTGCTCGGACGGGGGCGGCTTGCCCACGGCCACCACGACCCGCTCGGAGGGCGCGTTGACGCGTGCCCACTGCACCCGCGAATGCTCCTCGAGGGCCCGTTCCACCCGGCGGGCCACCTGCTCGCCCCCGATCCCGTGCACCCCGCGGACCTCGATGTAGTACCGCCCCGGATAGGACCAGATTCCGCGCTGGGAGGGCCGGACCAGCCGCCCGACGGCTCCGGCGGCATCCCGCACACCCGCGGCCATACCGGCCTTGATGGGCGCGAGGAGCTGCATGGGTGGCAGGGGCAGCAGCCTCAGCGGCGCCAGGGGCAGATGCAGCCGTGACAGCGGTGACATCGAGGGAACCTCCGCTCCCCGGGCGGCCTGCCCGGTTCATCCCTATTACCCTTAAATAGGAAGAAGATTCAATCCGTCATCACCGTGTGGACGTGAGACCAGTGACCACTCCCGCTACTTCACGCAAGCGCAGCTCCTCGACCGCCGCGAAGAAGACGGCACCGGGGCGCGGCGGCAAGTCGACGAAGTCCCAGGCCGCGGCAGCCAAGTCGGCCACGTCGAAGTCTTCGCAGCCGAAGAGGGCGACGAAGACCACCAGGCCATCGAAGACCACGCAGCGACAGCGGACGGCGAAGGCCGCCAAGGGCGCCAAGGGCGCCATGGAGACGTCGCGCAGTGACGGCAGGCGCAGCCTGACCCTCACGGTGCCCACGCTCGACACCATGGGCCACGCGACGAAGGACACCCTCGGCACCGTCGGCCACGCCACCATGGGCACCCTCGGCACCGTCGGTCAGGCCACCAGGGGCACCCTCGACACCATGGGGCACGCCACGAAGGAGACCTTCGACACGGTCGGCCACGCCACCACCCGTGCGACCGGGGGCGCGGCGAGGGTCGCGCTGAAGCCGGTCGAGATGGCCCGCCGGGTGCTGCCCGCCAAGGGCGGACTCCCGCTGTACGTGGGGCTCGGCGCGCTGAGTGCCGTGGAGGTCATCGAATGGCCGGTGGCCGTCGGCATCGGGGTAGGTTATGCGGTGCTGCGCAAGGGCGGCATCATGGCCCCGCCGGCCGAGAAGGGCACCCAAGGCCGCACCGCGGGCCGTTCGAAGAGCAGTCGCTCCGGGAGCCGTGCCAAGACGCACAAGTCGGCCAAGGCCGCGGCGTAGCGCTCCCACCAGCGGCTCCCGCCTCCCGCCGGTTCCGTCAGCAAAGCGGGCAGAAAGCGGGCACAACTCTGTTGGAAACGGGCACCCCACAGTCACTGTAGCGTTGGTATACACCAGGAAGCGGATCTAACACCCGTCACTGAATTCCCCCTGGGGTACGGCGCATTGCGTGACCCGCTGTGCGCCGACCCTCCGTCACCTGGGGGTTCACCCGAGACGGACTGACCACTCCGTCACGAACCGACTGAAAGCGGTGACTCCTCTTGGCCCTCCCCCACAGCGCTCAGAGTGCCCCTCGAGTGCCCGGACAGGCAGTGCCCGCCGCCGCCCCGCGGCACGCCACCGGAATGGCCACACTCGCCCCCGACCTCCATGTGGTGGCCGGGGACGAGGACTTCTGCCGACATTTCGGCGCATCCTCCGCTGAGTTGTGCGGCCGCAGCGTGTTCGACCTGTTGCACCCCAGCACCTCGTCCGTCCTGCGGGAGCACTTCTCGCGGCTGCACGACGGACGGCGCACCCGTTTCACCGAGCGTTTCCTCGGCTGCCACTCACGCGGGCAGGTGTTCTCGGGCAAGCTCACCGGTACGGCCATCCAGGGCCGGTCCGACCGGCTCTCCGCCATCGTCGTCATGGTCAAGCCGGATGACGAACGCCCCGAGGAGGCACCCGTCCCCACCAGCCAGAAGCTGCTCTCGCCGCTGGAGGCCCGGATACTCGAGGGAGTGGCCACCGGCGCGTCGACCGTGCAGATGGCCGCCAAGCTCTATCTGAGCAGACAGGGCGTCGAATACCACGTGGGATCGATGCTGCGGAAGATGAAGGCACCCAACCGGGCCGCCTTGGTCTCGCGCGCCTACGCGGCGGGCATGCTGACCGTGGGCACCTGGCCGGCCCGGGTGCGTCCGGAATTCGTCAAATGAGGCCGGTCATGTGACACCACGTCACTCCGAACGGGCCCGGGGCGGCATGCCCCGGGCCCGTCGCCTTCGGCCACCCCGCCCCTACCGGCCGGTACTTCACGGGTCCGGCGTGAGACGCGTCCGCCACTCAGTAGTCTGTGACGGCCATGCCTTCACTCCCCCACGCGTCGCGCACCGCGCGACAACTCCCCCGCCCCCGGCCGCCACACGGCCTTCTGCCCGCCGTGGTGGCCGCGTGTGCCATCGTGACCGCCGCGGGGTGCGCGGCCCAGTCCGGGGTGCGGGACGACGGCACGGCACCCTCGCTGTCGGCACCGGCCAGCGCGGTTCCGCTGTGGCCCCGGTACACTCCCCCGGCCACGTCGTCGCCCCGTCAGAAGCCGGACTTCGACCGCTATCTGCCGCTGGGCAGACTCCGGCTGTCCTCGGGCGGACTGAACGCCGTCTCCGCGCAGGACCTGCTGCTCCACGACCCCAATGTGCCGGCGCTGGTGCAAAAGGAGATCTCCGTATGCCCGGGCAGTGGCGACTGCCCGCTGCGGGACGCCGTCCACCGCGATCTGACCGGCGACGGCAAGGACGAACAGGTGGTGGCGGTCGATCTGCCGAGACTCGATCGGACGCTGCTTCAGGTCTACACGGCCTCGGGCCGCACGGTCCGCCCCGTGCTGATCTACTGGGGCCCGCCGGGGCTCACCGGCGAAACCTTCGGCCGCGATCTGCTGATCAGCGCGACCGGCGAGGACGGCCGGGTCACCACGCGCTTCCGCTGGAACGGCCGGGTCATGGCCGCCGTGACCCCCGAGGGCGACGCGGGCCCCCGGGCGAAAGAGCCCGGAGCCGACCCGGCTGTCGGCCCGGAACCAACGCCGGCCAGCAGCCTCACGCCGGTCCCGGGCCCCCGTACGGAGACGCCGGTCCCGGGCCCCCGTACGGAGACGCCGGTCCCGGGCCCCCGTACGGAGACGAGGACGACGCGATGACCACCGGCTTCCTCCCGCCCGGCCCCGCCCCGGGCACCGGCTCCCCGACCGAGGCACATCTGCTGCTCGTCGAGGACGACGAGGTGATCCGCAATACGGTGCGGATGGCCCTGGAACGGTACGGCTTCACGGTGTTCACCGCGGGCGACGGCCTGACCGGGCTGGAGATCTTCCGTGAGAAGCAGCCCGATCTGCTCCTCCTGGATGTGATGCTGCCCGAGCTGGACGGCATCGGACTGTGCCGCAGGGTCCGCGAGTTCAGCCTGGCGCCGATCCTGATGATGTCCGCGCGCGGGGACTCCCTCGACGTCGTCTCCGGTCTCGAAGCGGGTGCCGACGACTATGTGATCAAGCCGTGCGAGAGCGCGGTCCTGGTGGCCCGCATCCGCTCGCTGCTGCGCCGCGCCTCCTTCACCCCCGCCGCCCGCGCCCCGCACGCCGAGACGCGGAACGGGGCCGGGGAGCCGGACGGCGCGGCCGGGCCGGACACCCTCGTCTTCGGCGATCTGATCATCGACACCCTCGGCATGGAGGTGCGGCGTGCGGGAGAGCCGCTCGCCCTGACCCCCACCGAGCTGCGGATGCTGCTGGAGTTCGCCGGCTCACCCGGTGTGGTGCTGGAGCGCCGCACGCTGCTCAACCGGGTCTGGGACCACGCGTGGCAGGGCGACACCCGGGTGGTCGACCTCCATGTGCAGCGGCTGCGGGCGAAGATAGGCGCCGAACGGATCGAGACGGTCCGCGGCTTCGGATACAAGCTGCGGCGCTGAGATGACACTGAGATGGCGGATCGTGGCCCTGGTGGCGGCGGCGACCTGTGCCGCCGCGGCCGCGGTGGGGGTGCTGGTGCACCATGCCTCGCGCGACCGCGAACTGTCCCAGGCGCGCGAAGGGGCGCGGACCACGCTCGACCGCGCCGCGCTCAACTACGCCCGCACCGGCGGCATCCAGGGCTCCGGTGCGGTGATGGACGCCCCCGGGCTGCCCCAGGGGCTGCGGCGGCTGGTGAAGAAGGGGCATCAGGGCACCGAGTTCGCCACCGGCCCGGACGGGCCCGCGATGTGGGCGGCCCGGCCGGCCGAGGGCCGGGTCCTGTCCGTACGCGTCGATATGAGCACCGCGATGCGCAACATCGGCGCGCTGGACACCAACATCATCCTGGCCGGGCTGATGACCACCGCCGTGGTGCTGCCCCTGGGGGTGCTGACCGCCGAGCGGATGAGCCGGCGGCTGCGGCTCGCGGCGGCCACCGCGCGGCGGATCGCGGCCGGGGACCTGGACGCCCGGATCTCCGCCGCCGCCCGCCCGCATGACGAGATCGCCGAGATCTCCGGGGCCGTGGACTCGATGGCCGCCGCGTTGCAGGAGCGGCTGCTCGACGAGCAGCGGTTCACCGCCGATGTGGCGCATGAGCTGCGCACTCCGCTGATGGGCCTGGTCACCGCCGCCGAGCTGCTCCCGCCGGGGGAGGAGGCGGCCGGGTATGTGCGCGACCGGGTGCGGGTGTTGAGCACACTGGTCGAGGATCTGCTGGAGATCTCCCGGCTGGACGCGGGAGCCGAGGAGGCCGATCTGTCGCCCTGTCCCCTGGGGCCCGTACTCGACGAGGCCATCGCCGCCACCGGGCTGTCGGCCTGTCTGCGCACCGGCGGCGCGGAGGACGGCGAGCCGCAGGACCCCGCGGACGGCCCGAAGGTGTGGACGGACCCCCGCCGGCTGACCCGCATCGTCACCAATCTCGTGGTCAACGCCCATCGCCACGGCCGCGAACCGGTCGAGGTGACGGTGACGGCCGATGGCCGGACCGTAACCGTCCGCGACCATGGAACCGGCTATCCGGACGATCTGCTGGAGAGGGGACCGCAGCGGTTCCGCACCGGGGTCCGGGAGCGGGGCCGGGGCCACGGTCTCGGGCTGACCATCGCGGCCGGACAGGCTCAGGTCATCGGCGCCACGCTCGAGTTCGGCAACGCGCCGGACGGCGGCGCGGTCGCCACGCTGCACCTGCCCGAGCGGCCCGAGCCCGGACCGATACACGGCTGATACATCATCGAGCGGAAGTCGAGAAGCGGCCGAGGCCCGGCCGAGATCGTCCGTAGCCGTTCCGAAGATCTTCGGTGAGGAGGATGGCGCCGACCCCCGCGAATCCTCGCGGCCGGGATCGATGGAGGAGCAATCGGCATGGCAGGTCCCCTCACGGCACTACGCGAACGGTTCACCCCGGACTCGGAGCAGGCGCCGCGGGACACCAGACCCCCGGGCCGACGGCGCGGTGCGAAGAGACACGGAAGGCCGAAGCGGACCGGCATCCGGCGGTTCTTCACCTGGCGGAAGCTGATCGCCTATGTGGCCTGCCTGTGTGCCCTGCTGATCGGGGCGTTCACCGTGCTCTACTACTCGATCGACATTCCCAGGGCCAACGCCCAGGCCAAGGCGCAGAGCAACGTCTACAAGTACAGCGACGGCACGATCCTCGCCCGCACCGGCGAGATCAACCGCGAGATGGTCACCCTCGACCGGATACCCACGGGCGTGCAGCACGCGTTCGTCGCGGCGGAGAACAAGTCCTTCTACAAGGACCGGGGCGTGGACCCGATGGGCATTCTGCGGGGTCTGGTCAACACCGTGGCCGGCAAGGGCACCCAGGGCGGCTCGACCATCACCCAGCAGTACGTCAAGAACTACTACCTGAGCCAGGAACAGACCGCCAGCCGCAAGATCAAGGAGCTGGTGATCTCCCTCAAGGTCGACCAGCGCAACTCCAAGGAGGACATCCTCGCGGGATATCTGAACACCAGCTACTTCGGCCGCGTGGCCTACGGCGTCCAGGCCGCCGCCCGCGCGTACTACGACAAGGACGTCGACGACCTCACGGTCGAGCAGGGCGCGTATCTGGCGGCGCTGGTGCAGGCCCCCAGTCAGTACGACTGGGCCGTCGCGAGCCCCAAGGCGAAGCGTCTGGTCACCCGGCGCTGGAACTATGTGCTGGACAACATGGTCGACATGCACTGGCTGGACCCCGCGCAGCGCAAGCACATGCGCTTCCCCGTGCCGGTCGACCCCAAGCCCGCCCCCGGTCTCGACGGCCAGGCCGGCTATCTCGTGGACGCGGCCCGCAATGAGCTGATCGCCTCGGGCGTCAGCGAACAGGAACTCGCGGCGGGCGGCTGGACCATCACCCTCAACGTCGATCCGGACAAACAGCGTGCGCTGGAGAAGACGATGCGCCAGGGCCTCGACGGCACCGCCAAGGGGAAGCCCCGGGCGGGCGGTTCCGCCGGGAAGAAGCAGACCCGTGCGGACGCCGCCGCCACCCAGGGCGGCGCGGTCTCGCTGGACCCGAAGAACGGGCGGATCCTCGCGCTCTACGGCGGCCGGGACTACACCCGGCACTATCTGTCCAACGCGACCCGCGGCGACTATCAGGTGGGCGCCGCCTTCCAGCCGGTCACCGACGCCGCCGCCATGGACGCCAAGGTACGCAACGGGCCCGACGCCGGCGGACTGCCGGAGGTCAAGCGCACCGCCCGGGCCCTCGGCATGGACACCGACGGCGGCTTCGGCACCAGGCAGTCGGTCGAGCTGGGGCTGATGGGCTCGAGCCCGCTGAAGATGGCCGGTGTCTACGCCTCGTTCGCCCACCAGGGCAAGCGGATCGCCCCGGGCATCGTGAAGTCCGCACGGCGCGGCGACGAGACGGCCGGGCTGCCGAAGGCCGTGGGCGATCAGGCGATCGCCCCCGCGGCGGCCGAACTGGTCGCCCGGAATCTCATCATGGACGGCAGTAAGGACGCGGTACGCACCGTCAGGCGGCCCTCGGCGGGCCAGGGCGGGGTCTCCGACGACAAGAGGGCGGCCTGGTACGTCGGTTACACCCCGGACCTGGTCACCGCGGTCGCCCTGTTCGGCGAGGACGCCGAGAAGCGCAAGCAGATCCCGCTCAGGAACCCCAGTGCGCAGCGGGTCGCCGACATGTGGAGCGACTACACCGAGCAGGCGCTGCACAATGTGCCCCCGGCCTGGTTCGGCTCCGGCTCCGAGGGCGGGGCGATTCCGAACCCGGCCCAGATCGGGCCTACCGGACGGTGAGGGCGGCGGCGCAGCCGCCGGCGAGGGCCGCGGCCCCGAGGAGGCAGACCAGGAGGAGCCGGCGGCGCAGCGTGCGGTAGACCTCCTGGTACTCCGCCCGCAGCTCGTCACAGCGCCGCACCACCTTGCGCAGGGTCTGCTCGGTGACGGCGAGCTGGTCCTGGAGGTAGAGCCGCTCGACCTCCGCCCGCTGGGCGGAGGTCAGCCAGTCGAGCCGGGCGCTGAGTCGGCGGGCCCGCTCCCGGGCCGCGTCCCGCTCCGTCTGGAGCAGCAGATAGCCCTCGATCTGATTGATTCCGGCGGCGATACCGGGGGGCTCGGCGGCTCTGGCCATACTCACGCCACACTCTCCTTCTGGCCGACATCGGGATGGTGCAGATCGAACGCGGGGGATTCGGAACGGATCTTCGGCAGGCTGACGAAGTTATGGCGCGGCGGCGGGCAGGAAGTCGCCCATTCCAGGGAACGGCCATATCCCCAGGGGTCGTCGGTGACGACCTTCTCACCGTACTTGGCAGTCTTCCAGACGTTGTAGAGGAACGGCAGGAACGACAGGCCGAGGACGAAGGAGCTGATGGTCGAGATGGTGTTCAGCGTGGTGACGCCGTCGGCCGCCAGATAGTCGGGAACTCTGCGCTGCATTCCCTCGGCGCCCAGCCAGTGCTGCACCAGGAACGTGCCGTGGAAGCCGAGGAAGAGGGTCCAGAAGGTGATCTTTCCCAGCCGTTCGTCGAGCATCTTGCCGGTGAACTTGGGCCACCAGAAGTGGAATCCGGCGAACATCGCGAAGACCACGGTGCCGAAGATGACGTAGTGGAAGTGGGCGACCACGAAGTAGGTTTCCGAGACATGGAAGTCAATCGGCGGCGAGGCCAGGAGCACGCCGGTCAGACCGCCGAAGACGAAGGTGATGAGAAATCCGGTCGCCCAGAGCATCGGGGTCTCGAAGCTCAGCGAACCCCTCCACATCGTGCCGATCCAGTTGAAGAACTTGATGCCGGTGGGCACTGCGATCAGGAACGTCATGAAGGAGAAGAACGGCAGCAGTACGCCGCCGGTGACATACATGTGATGCGCCCAGACGGTGACCGAGAGGCCCGCGATGGAAATCGTCGCCGCGATGAGCGAGAGATAGCCGAACATCGGCTTCCGGGAGAACACCGGAATGACCTCGGAGATGATGCCGAAGAACGGCAGCGCGATGATGTAGACCTCCGGATGGCCGAAGAACCAGAAGAGATGCTGCCAGAGCAGCGCCCCGCCATTGGTCGCGTCGAAGACATGCGCCCCGAATTTACGGTCCGCCTCCAGGGCGAACAGCGCCGCCGCGAGCACCGGAAAGGCCAGCAGCACCAGTACACCGGTCAGCAGCACATTCCAGGTGAAGATGGGCATCCGGAACATCGTCATGCCCGGGGCGCGCATACAGATGATCGTGGTGATGAAGTTGACCGAGCCGAGGATGGTGCCGAAGCCGGAGAGCGCAAGACCCATGATCCACATGTCCGCGCCCACACCGGGTGAGCGGACCGCGTCCGACAGCGGGGCGTAGGCGAACCAGCCGAAGTCGGCCGCGCCCTGCGGGGTCAGAAACCCGCCCACCGCGATCAGCGAGCCGAAGAGGTACAGCCAGTACGCCAGCATGTTCAGCCGCGGGAACGCCACATCGGGCGCACCGATCTGAAGCGGCATGATCCAGTTGGCGAAGCCCGCGAACAGCGGGGTGGCGAACATCAGCAGCATGATCGTGCCATGCATGGTGAACGCCTGGTTGAACTGCTCGTTCGACATGATCTGCGTGCCCGGACGGGCCAGCTCGGCGCGCATCAGCAGCGCCATCACCCCGCCGATGCAGAAGAAGGCGAACGAGGTGATCAGGTAGAGCGTGCCGATCGTCTTGTGATCGGTGGTGGTCAGCCAGTTCACGGCCGTGGCCCCCGGCCCGGGGCGGCGCGACGGCGGGGCGGCCGGCGCCGCCGCGACAACGGTGTTGTTCCTCATGATCCGAAGGTGTCCGGCACCCCGTGGACCGTCACTCCGACGGCCGGTCAAGATTTCCCGCTCCGGGGTGTGATGATCCAAGGCATGCCGGACACCTTCGGATCATGAGCACCGACGACGCCTTCGACGACGCCTACCGTGAGCATTACTGGGCGGTCAGCCGATTTGTGGCACGGCGGCTGGACGGCCAGGCATGGGAGGTCGAGGAGGTGGTCGCCGAGGTGTTCTCGGTGGCCTGGCGGCGCCGGGTCGAACTGCCCGGGTCACCCCTGCCGTGGCTGTACGGAGTGGCCCGGCACTGTCTGGCCAACGCCGTGCGCGGCAAGGGCCGTTACCGCAGACTGCTGGCCAAGCTGGGCCATCACGAGGTGACCCGCGATGGGCGCACCGTGGCGAGCCCGGACGCGGAGCGGCCGGGCTCCTGGGTGCTGGAGGCGCTGTCCCGGCTCGCCGAGGCCGACCAGGAGGTGCTGCGGCTGACGACATGGGAGGAGCTGACCGTCGAGGAGCTCGGCACCGTGCTGGGATGCGGCCGGTCCGCCGCGGCGATGCGGCTGCACCGGGCGCGGCGGCGGCTGCGGGAGCAGATAGAGACCCTGCGCCGGGACGACCGGGTCTCCGTGGGGGGCACGAGCGGCAAGGGCGACAAGGCCCATAGCGCTGACAGGGCCGGCAAGGCCCACAAGGATGGACACGCATGACCGACGAACTGGATCTGCTCCGCGAGGCCGACCCCGTGTCCGCCGACACCGGCCCCTGGCGGGACCGGCCGCTGAACGCGCGCGCCGAGCTGCTGCTGCGGCGGCTGCCGTCCCAGGACCGGGGGCGCCGTACCGTCCGACGCGTGATCTGGAGCCTGGAGGCCGCGGCGGCCGCGACGGTCCTCGCCCTCGCACTGACCGTCTCGGGCACCCCTTCCTCCGCGGTGGCCGCGTCCAGACCAGTGCCGCTGGTGGCGCATGCCTCCCGGGCGGACGTATCGCTCGCGGAGATCGTCCGGCGGGCGCGGACGGCGGCCGAGGAGTCCCCGGGGAAGAGCGAGCGGGGCAGCCATTTCCAGAGCTGGGCGCTGAGCATGACGTCGGGCGAGGATCCGGTGACGCTGCCCCGGGAGTCGCTGACCCGGTGGAACGCGGACGGCAGCGGTTTCTCGCTGGAGGTGGCCACCGATCCGCGCCACCCGGACCACTTGGTGATCGCCGACGGTACGCCGCCCCGTGCGGTCCACGACGGGAAGGTGCTGAGCGAGAAGAAGTATCCGGCCGGTATCAACGGCGCCGACGAGAGCTACTTCGAGGATCCTCCGGCCGGGGCCTCGGCGCTGCGCGCCTATCTCGCCGTCTGGTCCCCGGGCGCGGACGACGACCCGGCGGACCTGATCTCGGCCATCGAGTCGTTCCTCGCGGTGTGGACTCCCGGCCCGCGCCAGCGGGCGGACATCGTCACCCTGCTGTCCCGGATCGAGGGGCTGCGCCCGGCGGGCAAGGTCACCGACCGGCTCGGCCGGGAGGGGCAGGCGTTCCGGTTCACCCCCGCTCCCTCCGGGACGCGGTATCTGATCGTCCTCGATCCGGACGACGGCAGCGTGCTGGACGTCGAGGAGACCATCACCCGGGACGATCCGGAGTACAAGCTGAAGGCGGGCGACGTGATGTCGTACAAGGCGTGGGTGTCCTGATCGATCGGCTGCGAGGGCGCCGAGCGGCCGCGGGTCGCCCCGGGCGGGTGTCAGTCGCCGTCCGGCTGGCAGTGGGGGCACCACAGGCTGGTCCGCCCGGCGATCCGGCCGCGGCGCAGCGGATGGCCGCAGCGGGGGCAGTGCGGATCCGGGTCGTCGCGCTGTCCGGTGAGCCAGTCCGGGTCGTCCGGCACCCGCTCCGCCCGCACCGAGGCGCGCAGCACCTCGCGTATCGCGGTGTGGAGCCGTTCGTGCTCGTCGTCGGTCAGCGCGTTCGCCGGACGCCGCGGATGGATCCGGGCCCGCCACAGGATCTCGTCGCCGAGCAGGTTGCCGAGCCCGGCGATCACGGTCTGGTCGGTCAGGGTGGCCTTGACGCGGCCGCGCCGCCCCGCCAGCAGCCGGTCGAGCTCTGCCCGGCTCAGGGAGAGCGCGTCCGGGCCCTGGTCGCCGAGGATCCGGTCGACGTCGGCGTCGGTGGCGGCGAGCCAGATGCCCTGGAGTTTGCGCTGGTCCTCGTAGCCGAGGCGGTGGCCGTCGTCGAGGTCGAAGGCGACGCGCTCGAACCGGCCGGCCGGTTCGGAGTCCGCCCCGCAGACCAGCCGCCCGGTCATGCCGAAGTGCACCACGACCGTGGGCCCGTCGGTGGGGGCGATCAGCCACTTGCCGTGGCGGCGGGGTGCGGCGAAGCGGCGGCCCTTGAGGTCGCGCTTCAGCCGCTGTGCGGTCACCCCGTGCAGCACTCCCGCGTCCGCCACCTCCGCCCGCTCGACGCGGTGGCCCTGGGCGCAGGAGGCGAGCGTTCGCCGGAACCCCTCGACATCCGGTAGCTCGGGCATAGCGTCAGGCTACGCCCGGGGCCTCCGTCGCGCGTTACGGAGAACCACCCCTTTGGCGGCTTTCATCGGATAAGGTCCAAGTTATGCGATTCATGCGCTTCGCCCCGGGGGCGAGCGGTCGCAGCCATACGCTGTTCGCGGTCACACGGTGTCTGCCGTTCCTGGACCTGGCGGCGGTGCTCAGCATTGAGCTCTCCCCCGCGCACACCCTCTACACCGGCCCCCTGCTCTCCCCGGCGCCGGCGCTGGCGGCGGTGACCATGGGCCCGGTCGGCACCGGCGGGGTGGCGCTGCTGGCCCTGGCGGTGAGTGCGATCACCGCCACCCACAACAGCGTCTGGGGCAGCGAGACGGTGTACGCGAATCTGCTGGCCCTGGTGGTGGTGGCGCTCGCGAGCGTGGCGACCAGCGCGGTGCGGGTGCGCCGGGACAGCGAGCTGGCCCATATCCGCCGGATCGCCGAGGTGTCCCAGAACGTGGTGCTGCGGCCGCTGCCCGCCCGGATCGGTGTCGTGAACACCGCCAGCGTCTATATGGCGGCCGAGCGCGGAGCGCAGATCGGCGGGGACCTCTACGAGGCGATGTGCACCCGCTACGGAGTGCGGCTGATCGTCGGCGATGTGCGGGGAAAGGGGCTGGCCGCGGTGCGGTCCGCCGCGGCGGTGGTGGGCGCCTTCCGGGAGGCGGTGCACTACGAGCAGGACCTGGCCGAGGTGATGCACCGCTGTGCGGCCGCGCTGGCCCGCGAGTACGAGCTGCTGGACCGCTCCCAGCTCCAGGACCCGCAGGAGCTGGAGGAGCAGTTCGTCACCGTGCTCCTCGCCCAGGTGTCGGACGAGTCGCTGGTCGAGCTGATCAACCGCGGCCATCCGCCGCCCCTGGTGATGCGCGAGCGCAAGGTGCGCTCCCTGGACCCGGCGCGTCCGCTGCCGCCACTCGGCCTGGAGGAGTTCCTGAGCCCTCCCCCGATCCGCGTCGAGACCTTTCCGTTCCTGCCCGGTGACCGGCTGTTGCTGCACACCGACGGCGTGGTCGAGGCCCGCAACCACTACAACGAGTTCTTTCCGCTGCACCGGACCATGGAGACGCTGGACGGTGCCACCCCGGGCGAGTACCTGGACCGGCTGCGCCACGCGCTGGTCCGGCATGCCGAGGGACGGCTGGCGGACGACGCGGCCATGGTCCTCATCGAGCGGGCCATCGGCGGCGCTCGGCGGCCGTTCCGCTGAGCGGGCATCCACCGTGCCGTCGGCCCGCGTTGGCCGTCCCGGCATGGGTTGACGCCCTCGCGGAGCGCGACGACACTGTCAGGGACGGTCACGATGGTCAGCGCCCACCGTGCGGAATCCCCGCTCGGATGGGTCATCGGCCCCGGCTCGCTGACAGGCAACCCTTCTCCCGCGACGGGGTGCCCCCGGGTGACGACCAGGTTCCGTCGGTGCGGACGGGACAAGCGCGGTCTCGCTGCCTCGCGAGCCCCCGATGATGGGATCGGTGAGATGCCCAGGACCGACAGCGACGGGGAATGCGCCCGTCGGCGTCCCCGGCGGTGGTCCCCGCTCCGGTCCCCGCTCCGCCGTCGTCACCTCCTGACCAGGCGTCTGCACATCGATCTGCTGCGCATTTGCAGCGCCTCCAGTCCAGCCGGCTGAATCGACGCGGTCACCGAGCGCGGCCCAGCGCGCCGGGGCCGGGTGCGTCCCGGCAGCCTCCCGGCGAACGCCCCGCGCGGGCTTCCCTTCCGTAGCGCCATCGGCGCCGCCCAGACCGGCGGGCCGGGGCTCCGTCCTTGCCTTGGAGAGCCATGTCCGAGACGTTTCCGGTCAGTTCAGGTCCTGCCGCTCTTCTCGACCCCGACCCCTGCTCGCCCGGCCCCCGGATCGTCCCGCCCGCGCCGCCGCACCGCTTCCGCAGCCGCATCGGCGTCGACCTCGCCGGTGGCTTCTATCCGGTGCCGCATCGCTATCGGCTCTATCTCTCCGCGAGCTGTCCGCTCTCGCTGCGCGTCTCCATCACCCTCGATCTGCTCGGGCTGCGGGACACCGTCGCCACCACCCTCGTCGGGCACCCGGACGAGACCCCCGAGGCGTTCGCCGCACTGCGCGGGGCCTACGAGGCCACCTGGCACCGCTACGGCGGGCCGGTGGACGCGCCCGCGCTGTGCGACGGCTGGACCGGACGTGTCGTCAGCAATCACACACCCGACATCCTGCGCGACCTCGCCGGCCATCTGAGCGACGGCGGCGGACCGGGACGCCCCCGGCTGCGCCCGGCGCCCCGCGCCGCGGACATCGACGCCCTCCGGGAACTCCTCGACGACGACATCACCCACGCGGCGCGGCAGGCCGGGACGGCGCACGAGGCGGAGTGCCGGGACGCCGCGCTGGAGCGGCTGCTGACCGCCCTCGGGCGCCTGGACCGCAGCCTCGCGACCGCGCCGTACGCCCTGGGCGGCGAGCTGACCGCCGCCGATGTGGACCTGTGGGTGGCCCTCGTCCAGCTCGACACCGAGCACCGGCTCCGGCTGGACGCCGACGCGGCCCAGCGGGTCTCCCGCCATGGGCGGCTGCGCGCCTATGTGCGGCGGCTGCACGCCCATCCGGCCTTCCACACCACGATTCCGGAGGCCCTCCAGGACGACCTGTCCTGAGTCCGCGCCCCAGGACCAGGCACTCTGCCGGGCGGCTCGGCTCAGGACAGGGCGGCCCGGGCGTCGCCGAACTCGTCCATCGCCCCGGCCACGATGGCCTCCAGCCGGGCGTGGTGGGCGCCGCGCCAGTAGACCCGCTCGCAGACCGTGCAGCGGGCGAAGACCTCGTAGGTGCGCCGGGTGCCGTGCTGGAGCCGCTCCCGGACCGACTCCTTGTCGGCGTCCTCCAGCGGGCCGTTGCAGGCGGTGCAGCGGGTCCAGGGCGCCAGACCCGGGGTGAACCGGCCGAGGACGTCCCGCAGTTGCTCGTCGGGCCGGTCGCTGTAGACATACGCCCCGGCCCACAGCTCACGGCGGCGCAGCAGCCCCCGGTCGCGGGAGAGCAGCACCCGGCGCTGGGCGGCGGAGCGCGCGGCCAGCTCGGGGTCGCCGATGTCCTCGCTCTCGTACGCGGCGTCCACGCCCAGCAGCCGCATCCGGCGCGCCAGCGTGCCCAGGTGCACATCGAGCAGAAAGCGCAGCGGGGCGCCCGGCACCCGCTGCGGGCGGACGACCGGATGGACCTCCACGGTCTCCCCCGCGCTCGGCACATGCGAGACGGCGGTCTCCTCGCCGTTCACCACCAGCCGGCCGACCTCGGTGAGCGGGACCCCGAGCGACTCGACGACATGGCCGAGGGTGGAGGCGCCATCGGTGACCACGGCCGTCCACGGGCGGCGCCGCTCCGGGACGGCGAAGAATCGCAGTTCGGGGGCGAGACTGAGATGGATCTCGGGTCCGTTCACACCGCCAGCATGCCAGGCGGGCCGGGCCCGAGGCGATGGCGTTTCGGGTCCGGCCCCGGGCTCGATGATCATGGAAGCGCCCACCGGTGGGAAGGCGCCGCACCCCGGTCACGGGCCACCCCCGGATGATCGTCGGCCGGGGTGTCAGTCCGCCGGTGGGGGCGCCTCGGCCCGGTCGCGCCGCCGCTTGCGGCGCCATGCCACCATCCGCAGATACTCCTCGTACAGCACCCGGCCCAGCAGCGCACCGCCGAAGACCACGAATCCGACGCCGACCAGCCAGGACTGGACGACCAGGACGGTGCCGACCGGACCGTAGGAGACGGCGTTGGAGGCGATCAGCGGGGAGAACACCAGTTGGGAGAAGACCCGCAGCCCCAGCAGCCCGACGCCGGTGGCCAGCGCGCCGGGCAGCAGTGCGCCCCAACTGATCCGCCCGCCCAGCAGCAGCCGCTGCGACCACCAGAAGAACAGCACCGTGCCCAGCACCCCCACCAGCACCCGCGAGATGCCCGGCTCCAGATGGGCGGAGAGCAGCAGATAGCAGATCAGCACCACGAACCACACCAGATGGCGCCAGGCGGTGTGCCAGCGGCCGGCCGGAAGCTCCCACACCTTCTCGTAGCCGACCTGGAGCACCGTGCCGAAGCGCAGGCTGAAGACGGCCAGCGTGGCCAGACCGAAGGCGGTGGTGGACTCCAGCGCCTGCTTGGGCGGGGCGAACAGCTCCTGCACCTCGTCCCGCGAGGTCGAGGAGAGCCCGAGTCCCTCGGCCAGCCACTGGGCGAATCCGAGCCGGTTCACCGGATCGGCCGCCGCGACCACGATCAGCAGCGGCACCAGGGTGAGAAAGCCCAGGGCGGCGAAGCCCATCGCGCGGTGCAGCAGCTCGAAATCACTGCCCCGCCGCCATCCGCGTCCGATCGCGGACCGGTGGAACGCGTCCTCCAGCCGCCGCCACCATCTGGGCCCCCGGGAGCCGGACGCGGACCGATGCTCGGACATACACCCACTCCCCTACCGGCGCCACCGGCTCAGCCCCCGGCGGGCGGGAACGCGCACCGGGCGCCACGGGCCCCCCTCGGCAGGGGTGTCGGTCAGTACGGGTGTCGGTCGGGCCTGTCCATCCATGCCTGGTACGCCTCGGAACCCATCTGCGCTGGACGCCCCGCGGTTCGATCGTTTTGTCCAGGAAGCTTTCGTTCGATCCAGATTACCCGCCGAGCGCCGGCCTCTCACGCCGTGGCCATGACCGGGGCCCCGCTGTCCGCGTCGATGACGCTGACCCGGACGGCGGGCTCGCGCACCGTGTCCAGGCTGGCCGCGGCGTCCACCGCGAAGAGCACCAGAACGGGCCTCGCGGCGGTGCCACCACCGTGCACCCCGGCGAACTGGAGGATGCGCCAGCCGCCGTCGTCCCAGTGGTCCAGCAGCGCGGAGCGCACCACACGGGAGGCGCTCTGCCAGGCGCGCGAGCGCTCCAGCAGTTCGACTGTCGCGGCGACCGGGACCGCCGTGGGGACCGCCGTCGGGACCGCGGTCGGGGCTCCGGTCGCGGCGAGGGGGTGTCCGGCGATCCGTAGCCGCAGGCGGCGCAGCGGCGTCCGCCAGTGGCGGTCCGGATCGGCGGAGAGGACCGTCAGGGCCGCCGCCGCGGCCAGGAGCAGCCACAGCGCCGCGGCCGGACGGCGGGCCGCCACCGTCCACCAGGGCTGCTGGGCCAGGGCCGCCGCGATCCCGCCCGCCAGGACCGCGGCGGCGCGGGCGAAGGCGCGCCACGTGAGGGGGGCGTCCTGCTGCCGTGCCGTACAGCCGCAGGAGGAGCCGGGCGCGGCGGCGCGGGCGTAGCCGAGGTAGCCGAGGAAGCCCGCGCCGAGGAGGGCGGCCGCCGCTCCCGGGAGCGGGGTGGCGGGCGGCGCCGGCAGCGCGGCGGCGAGGAGGAGTTCGACCGCGCCGAGGACGCGCAGGACGAGCGCGGCCCGGCCGCCGTCGCGCAGCAGCCGTGCGAGCGCGGTACGGGGCGCCTGCCGGACGGTGCCCCGGCCGAACAGCTTGCCCGCACCGGCCGGTCCGAGCACCCCGGCGAGCACCAGCGGGGCGAGGGCACAGACCAGGGCGCTCACCGTCGCCTCCCGGCACCGGGCGCGACCGCGACCCGCACGAGGTCCACGGAGCCGTCGGAGGGCCGCCAAGCGCCCAGGACCTGGGCGCTCTGTCCGATGGTGAGCCGGGACAGATCGGCGGTGGGCGAGGCGTCGCCGTACGAGGCGCTGGTGGTCCGCGCCATGAGGTTGCCGACGATCTCGTGCTGTCCGTGGGCGAGATGCAGCCGGGTCTTCTCGATGCCGCGGATGGTGGCGTGGAGGTTGACGATGTTGACCCACACCGCGTCGGCGGCGAGGGTGCCGTCGGGCAGGGGGAGGCCGCGGGCGTAGAGCCCGTCGCCGGTCTCGATGTCGGCCGCGGTGGTGGCCCGGGCCTTCCAGACGCTGGTGGCGTTCGTGACCCGCACCCGGGAGTGGTCGCCGTAGGAGCCCGCGACCTCCAGGACATCGTGGTTGATCGCGGCGATCCGCCCCTCGGCGAAGGCGCTCTCGGCGACCGCGGGGTCCAGGGGGCGGATGGGTGCGGCGAACGCGGCGTCGGCGTCCACGGCGCCCAGGGCGGTCGCCCCGATGACTCCGGTGCCGAGGGCTCCCGCGCTCAGGGCTCCGGTACTCAGGGCTCCCGCGCTCAAGGCTCCCGTGCCGATGACGGTGGCGCCGCGGAGGGCGGCGGCGGTGAGGAAGCGACGGCGGTCGAGGGGGTCGCCGGTTCGGTAGGCGCTCATGGCCGGGCCCGCCTCATTCGAAGATGGAGACCGGCAGGGTGCCGGAGCTCAGGCTGCCGATGGCGGAGAAGGCGGCGGGGGTGAGGTCGATGACGCGGTTGGTGCGGCAGACCCCGTCGCAGCAGGTGGACTCGGAGCAGAAGCTGCGGGTGCGCGGGCCGCAGTCGCTGACGGTGACACAGACGCTCGCGCCCGAGCAGTCATGGCGCACCTTCATCATGGAGCCGCAGCCGCGCCGGGGTATGTCCTCGCCGCACAGGTCCGGCCGGGTGAGGTCCCAGCACGCCTTGGAGGCGTTGGGCCAGGCCGCCTGAAGGGCGCTGGAGCGGCAGGTGCCACATGCGCCACCGCCCGCCGAGGCGCACGGACCCCAGGCGTTGCCACAACAGAACCAGGTGGCCTCGCCGTTCCAGAGCTTGGTCGATCCGCACACCATGCCACTGTCCTCCCGGCTTCGGTCCGCCCCTCGGAGCAGCACCATCATCCGTGGGGCCGGGGGCGGCCGCCACGGGAAGGCGTCCGGTCGGAGTCCTCGTCAGCGGCCAGGGTCGCTACAGCCGCTCGACGATCGTCACGTTGGCCTGGCCGCCTCCCTCGCACATCGACCCCACCTCCACGGCCCCCTCGCACCGCTCGGCCCCGGGGGCCTTACGGGCTTCGGGTACCTGCGCCGGACTCCGTCCGCCGAGCCGGTGGCCAGGGTCGCTACAGCCGCTCGACGATCGTCACGTTGGCCTGGCCGCCTCCCTCGCACATCGTCTGTAGCCCGTACCGGCCGCCGGTGCGCTCCAGTTCGTGGAGGAGGGTCGTCATCAGCTTGGTGCCGGTGGCGCCGAGCGGGTGGCCCAGGGCGATGGCGCCGCCGTTGACGTTGACCCGTTCGGGGTCGGCGCCGGTCTCCTTCAGCCAGGCCAGTACGACGGGGGCGAACGCCTCGTTGATCTCGACCAGGTCGATGTCGCCGATGGTCAGTCCGGTCTTCTTCAGTGCGTGCGCGGTCGCCGGGATGGGCGCGGACAGCATCCGGATCGGGTCCTCGCCGCGCACCGACAGATGGTGCACCCGGGCGCGCGGGGTCAAGCCGTGCTCCCGTACGGCCTGTTCGGAGGCGACCAGCAGGGCCGAGGCGCCGTCGGAGACCTGTGAGGAGAGCGCGGCGGTGAGCCGGCCGCCCTCCATGAGCGGCTTGAGGGCGGCCATCTTCTCCAGACTGGTGTCCCGGCGCGGCCCCTCGTCCATCCGGACGTCCCCGAACGGGACGACCTCGCGGTCGAAGCGCCCCTCGTCCATCGCGCGCAGTGCCCGGCGGTGCGAGCCCAGGGCGAACTCCTCCATGGCCTCGCGGGTGATGCCCCACTTCTCGGCTATCAGCTCGGCTCCGTAGAACTGGCTGACCGGCCGGTCGCCGTAGCGCGCCCGCCATCCCTCCGAGCCCGCGAAGGGGCCTTCGGTCAGGCCCAGGGGTTCGCTCGCCTGGCGGCTGGCGAAGCCGATGGGCACCATCGACATGTTCTGCACCCCGCCCGCGACCACCAGGTCCTGGGTGCCGGAGAGCACCGCCTGGGCGGCGAAGTGCAGGGCCTGCTGCGAGGAGCCGCACTGCCGGTCGACGGTCACGCCCGGGACCTCCTCCGGGAGCCCGGCGGCCAGCCAGGAGGTGCGCGCGATGTCCCCGGCCTGCGGACCCACGGTGTCCAGACAGCCGAAGACGACGTCCTCGACGGCGGCCGGATCGGCGCCCGAGCGCTCCATCAGCGCGCGCAGGACATGCGCGCCGAGGTCGGCGGGATGGACGGCGGCGAGCCCGCCCTTCCGCCGCCCCACCGGCGTCCTTACCGCTTCGACGATGTATGCCTCGGGCATGTCGGCTCCTTGGGTTCCCTCACGTCATGACGGTCTTACGGTCGCTCTTGCCGCCCTCGCGGAGTGATGCCGTCCAGGACCATCGACAGGTACTGGCGGGCGATCTCCTCGGGGCTGTGCTGTCCGCCGGGCCGGTACCACGAGGCGGCGACCCATACGGTGTCGCGCAGAAAGCGGTACGCCAGCCGGATGTCGAGGTCGGCACGGAAGACCCCCTCGGCCACTCCGCGCTCCAGCGCGCCCAGCCACGCCCGCTCGAACCTGCGCTGCGACTCGGTGAGATAGCCGAAGCGCGGCTGGGCGGACAGGTGCTTGGACTCCTTCTGGTAGATCGCGACGGCGGCGCGGTGCCGGTCGATCTCCCGGAAGGACTCGGTGACGAGTGCCTCGACGGTCTCCCGGGGGCCGAGTCCGGCGCCGAGCACCGCCTCGTATCCGGCCCAGAGCTCGTCCAGGAAGGTGGAGAGGATCTCGTCGACCATCGACTCCTTGGAGTCGAAGTGGTAGTAGAGGCTGCCCGCGAGCATCCCCGCCTCGTCCGCGATCCGGCGGACGGTGGTCGCGTTGTACCCCTGGGCGGCGAAGACCTCCGCCGCGGTCGAGAGCAGTTCGCGCCGTCGCTCGGGGGACGGGCTCACGGTCGTCTTCTTCTCGCTCTTCTTCGCACTGTTTCCGGTGGAAGCGCGGGTCCTGGTGGAATTCGGCACGTTCTCATTCTCGCCTCATGCGTGCTGGCTGCTCACGGATACCGTCTCGCCGGTCATGTACGACGAGTAGCCGCTGGCCAGGAAGACGATGACGTTGGCCACCTCCCAGGGCTCGGCGTACCGGCCGAACGCCTCGCGCTCGGTGAGCGCGGCCAGCAGCTCGGGGGTGGTGACCTTCACCAGATGCGGATGCATGGCCAGGCTCGGCGAGACCGCGTTGACCCGCACCCGGTAGGCGGCGGCCTCGACCGCGGCGCAGCGGGTGAGCGCCATGACGCCCGCCTTGGCCGCCGCGTAGTGCGCCTGGCCCGCTTGGGCGCGCCAGCCCACGACCGAGGCGTTGTTGACCACCACCCCGCCGTGGCCGCCCGCCTTCATCCGGCGCAGCGCGGCGCGGGTGCAGCGGAAGGTGCCGTTCAGGGTGACGTCGATGACCTTGTCCCACTGCTCGTCGGTCATCTCGGTCAGCAGGGCGGTGCCGCCGAGCCCGGCGTTGTTGACCACCGCGTCCAGCCGTCCGTGGCGCTCCTCGGCGAGGTCGTACAGCGCGGCGATCTGGGCCTCGTCGGTCACATCGCTGGGGCATCCGGCGACCCGCTCCTCGCCGAACTCCTCGGCGAGCGCGGCCACCGTCTCCTCGAGCCGGCGCCCATGGACGTCGCCGAGGACGACCCGCGCGCCCTCCTCCAGGAACCGCCGGGCCGTGGCGCCCCCGATTCCGGCGCCCGCGGCAGCGGTGATGACGGCCGTGCGGCCGGTGAGGAGGCCGTGGCCGGGAACGTACGGCGCCTTGTTGTCCATCACGACGCCACGGTAACCTACCAAACACTTGTTAGGGAAGCTCGGCCGAGGGAGGTGACGCACCGGTGGACCTCGATCTCACCGAGCGGCAGACGGCGTTCCGGGGCGAGGCCCGGCGGTGGCTGGCCGCGCACACGCCCACCGCTCCCCTGCCCTCCCTGGAGACCGCCGAGGGGTTCGCGGCGCACCTCGGCTGGGAGCGCACCCTCGCGGCGGACCGCTGGTCGGCGGTGACCTGGCCCGAGGAGTACGGCGGCCGGGGCGCCTCGGTGGTCGAGTGGCTGCTGTTCGAGGAGGAGTACTACGCGGCGGGCGCGCCCGGCCGGGTGAGCCAGAACGGGATCAGCCTGCTCGCCCCCACCCTCTTCGAGCACGGCAGCGCCGAGCAGCGCGCCCGGATCCTGCCGCCGATGGCGCGCGGCGAGACGATCTGGGCCCAGGCGTGGTCCGAACCGGAGTCGGGCTCCGACCTCGCCTCGCTGCGCTCCACCGCCCGCCGCACCGACGGCGGCTGGCTGCTGACCGGGCAGAAGACCTGGTCGTCCCGGGCGGCCTTCGCCGACCGGGCCTTCGGCCTGTTCCGCAGCGATCCGGCGGCGGACGCACCGCACCGGGGGCTGACGTATCTGATGTTCGCCCTGGACGCGCCCGGTGTGACCGTGCGCCCCATAGGCCGCCTCGACGGCAAGCCCGCCTTCGCCGAGCTCTTCCTGGACGAGGTGTTCGTGCCCGACGAGGACGTCATCGGCGAGCCGGGGCAGGGCTGGCGCATCGCGATGAGCACGGCGGGCAACGAACGCGGGCTGACCCTGCGCAGCCCCGGGCGGTTCACCGCGGCGGCCCGGAAGCTGGTGGCGCTGTGGCGGGAGCGGACGGACGCGCCGGACGACGAGACGGCCGCCTCGCTGCGCGACCGGGTCGCCGACGCCGTGATCCGCGCCCGCGCGTATGAGCTGTTCGCCTACGCGGGCGCCTCGCGGCTGGCCGCCGGGGGTTCGCTCGGCGCCGAGTCCAGCCTGAACAAGGTCTTCTGGTCGGAGCTGGACATCGCCCTCCACGAGACGGCCCTGGACCTGCTGGGCCCCTGCGGCGAACTGGCCGACGGCGCCGACGACCCGGCCGCGCCCGGCGGTTGGTCCGACGGCTACACCTTCGCCCTCGCGGGCCCGATCTACGCGGGCACCAATGAGATCCAGCGCGACATCATCGCCGAGCGGCTGCTGGGCCTGCCGAAGGGGCGCCGGTGAGGCCCCGGTGCCGGTGCGGACCCGGTGCCGGTGCGGACCCGGTGACGAGCTCAGTGGCTGACGAGGGGATCCCCGGATGAGGTTCATGCTCGATCAGGCGCAGACGGACTTCGCCCGCACCGTGGACCGGATGCTCGGCGCGGCCGATACGCCGCACGCCGTCCGGGCGTGGGCGCGCGGGGAGCGTGCGCCGGGGCGCGCGGTGTGGGGGCGGCTCGCCGAGGCCGGGGTGACCGGGCTGGCCGTACCGGAGGCGTACGAGGGGGTCGGGCCGCTGCCGGTGGAGCTGGGCGTGGCGTATGTCGCGGCGGGGCGGCACGCCGTGCCCGGGCCCCTGGCCGAGACGGCCGCCGCCGCGGTGCTGCTGGCCGCGCTCGCCGAGGGCGGCACGGCGCGGACCGTTCGGGCGGCCGAGTACTGGCTGCCCCGGATCGCCGACGGGCGGGCGCTGGTGACGCTGGCGGCGGCCGACGGCGGGCCGTACGCACTGGACGCGGACGCCGCCGACGCCGTCCTCGCCGTCGGGGGCGAGGAGCTGTGGCTGGCCCCGGGGCACGGGCCGGTCCAGCCCTCGTTCGACCCGGCCCGGCGGCTGTCCCGGCCACTGCCGGGCGGCGAACCGCTCGCCCGGGGCCCGGCCGTGGCCGCCGCCGCCGCGCGCGCCGCCGACTGGGCCGCCTTCGCCACGGCCGCGCTGGCCCTGGGCACCGGGCTCGCGCTGGTCGAGCGCACCGCGGCGTACGCCGGGCAGCGCACCCAGTTCGGCCGCCCGATCGGCTCGTTCCAGGCGGTGAAGCACCGGCTGGCGGACGCGCTCATCGGCCTGGAGTTCGCCCGGCCGCTGCTGTACGGGGCCGCGGTGGCGCTGGCGAGCGCGGCGCGGCCCGCGGGCGAGGTGCGGGCGGAGGTCGCCGCGGCGAAGGTGGCCGCCGGGGAGGCCGCGTACACGGCGGCGCGCACCGCCCTCCAGGTGCACGGCGCGCTCGGCTACACCGATGAGTACGACCTCTCGCTGTGGATCCGCAAGGCCCGCGCCCTGCGCTCCGCCTGGGGTTCTCCGTCGATCTGCCGGGCCCGCGTTCTCGCGCCCTGACCGGTCTTGATCCATGCTGTAGCGACCATCAGTGAGCACACAGCGAGGTATTGCGCGGATGCACCGTCCCCGGCCCACCCTGGAGAGCGTGGCGCGGCGCGCGGGTGTCTCGCGCGCCACCGTCTCCCGTGTCGTCAACGGCTCCACCAAGGTCGCCGAGGAGAGCCGGGAGGCGGTGCTGGACGCGATCCAGGAGCTGGGCTACATCCCCAACCAGGCGGCCCGCAGCCTGGTCACCCAGCGCACCGACTCCTTCGCGCTGGTGCTCCCCGAGGAGCCGGGCCGGGTCTTCTCCGACGACCGGTTCTTCCCGGGCGTGGTGCGCGGGGTGAGCCAGGAGCTGGAGTCCGCGGACAAGCAACTGGTGCTGATGATGGCCCGCTCCCCCGCCGGCCGTGACCGCATCGAGCGCTTCGCCCTGGCCCGCCATGTCGACGGGGTCATGGTCGCCTCGATGCACGGCTCCGATCCGCTGCCGGCCGCGCTGGCCCGCATGGGCATCCCGGTGGTCTGCAACGAGCGGGTGCTGAGCCCGGCCTCGCCGCCGTACGTCGGGGTGGACAACGCGGCGGGCGCGACGCTGGCCGTGAAGCACCTGATCCGCTCCGGACACACCCGTATCGCCACGGTCGCGGGCCCCCAGGACATGGTCGCCGGGATCGACCGGCTCTCGGGCTACCGGCTGGCGCTGGCCGGGGCGCAACTGGAGGCGTACGTCGCGGTCGGGGACTTCACCCAGGAGTCCGGGGCGGTCGCGATACGGGAGCTGCTGGACCGGGAGCCCCGGCTGGACGCGGTGTTCGTGGCCTCCGACCTGATGGCGATCGGGGTGCTGCGGGCGCTGCGCCGGGCCGGGCGGCGGGTGCCGGACGATGTGGCGGTGGTCGGCTTCGACGACATCGAGCCCGCGCGCTACACCGAACCCCCGCTGACCACCGTGCGCCAGCCGATCGGCGGGATCGGCCGCCGGCTGGCCCGCCAACTGCTGCGGCTGACGGCCGGGGAGATGATCGAACCGGCGCTGGTGCTGCCCACCGAGTTGGTGATCCGCGAGTCGGCGTAGCCGAGGGTGCGACGGGGGTGCCCCCGCCCCGTGCCACCCCCGGCGGAGGCGCCGCCACCGCTCAGCCGCCGCCACCCGCGTACCGCGGCAGCCACGCCCGGAAGTCCCGTTCGAACCCGTCGTAGCGACGCCGTAGCTCGGCACCGGGCCAGTCCTCCGGCAGCAGCCGCGCGGGAAGGACGGGGTCGGCGAGGAGGTGCCGGAGGGCCGCGGCCGCGACGGTGAACCGCTCGGCCGGTTCCTCCGCCCCGTCCAGCGCCGCCCCGAGCAGCCTGGCCTGGCGGGCCCAGCCGTCCAGGTCCCACAGGCGCGCGGCCAGCTCGGCCGGATCGCCCTCCGGTGCGCCGGTGAACCAGCCGCACTGCTCGGCGGCGACATCCGGGCGCGGGTGGACGAGATTGGCGGGGCGCGTCCAGGTGCCCTCGCGCAGTTCGGCCAGGCGCAGGGCGGCCATGGCCTGGCGGAGGGCGGCGCGCTCGGCCGCCTCGCGGCGGTCGGAGGTGACGATCGCGATCTCCCAGCCGCCGTCCCAGCGCCGGGTGCGGGGGGCGCGGCTGTCGTCCTGCCGCGCCTGGCGGGCCAGCAGCCGGTCGGTGAGCCGGTAGACACCGTCGCTCTGCTCCAGGTCACCGGCCGCGACCATACGGGTCAGCGCGACCCGGATGGTGCCCTCGGCGGTGCCGAAGAGCGCGCCGACGCGCACCAGCGCGCGGGCGGGCAGCCGGGGCGGGTGATGGCCGAGCAGGGTGCTGAGCACGATCGAGCGCGCGGTCAGCGGCCGCAGGGTGAGCGTTCCGGTGTCGTCCATGGTTACGCGAAACCCTATCCATTACATTTTTGAATCGCGCATAATGGAAGTGTAAGACGCGCCCGCCTGCCCCACCGGCCGCCCGGCCCCGGGAGACCGTCGCGAACGAGGAGATGTCTGCCATGAGCGCTACGCATGAGGTCCTCAACCAGGCCCCGCCGCTCGTCGGCTTCAGCACGGCGGACGACCCCGCCCTGCTGGAGGCCCTGCGGCGGGACGGCGGCGGCTGGGGCGAGCCGGAGGTGCGGGAGCTGGGCGCGCGGGCCGGTTCCGCCGAGGTCCAGGACTGGGCGCGGATGGCCGAGGAGCACCCTCCGGTGCTGCACACCCACGACCGTTACGGCCATCGCATCGACGAGGTCGAGTACCACCCCGCCTACCACCAGCTCATGGACGTCGCCGTGGCGAGCGGCCAGCACGCGGCGGCGTGGAGCGAGAGCCGCCCCGGCGCCCATCTGGTGCGCGCGGCCAAGTTCTACGCCTTCGCGCAGGCCGAGCCCGGCCATGGCTGCCCGATCTCCATGACGTACGCCGCGGTACCGGCGCTGCGCGCCGAGCCGGAGCTCGCCGCCGTCTACGAACCGCTGCTGGCCGCCCGCGGCTACGACTTCGGACTGCGGCCGCCGCTCACCAAGCGGGGCCTGATCGCGGGCATGTCGATGACGGAGAAGCAGGGCGGCTCGGACGTCCGCGCCAACACCACCCAAGCCGTACCGGACGGTGCCGGTGGCTACGTCCTCACCGGCCACAAGTGGTTCACCTCCGCGCCGATGAGCGATGTCTTCCTGACGCTGGCCCGGACGGAGGAGGGGCTCACCTGCTTCCTGGTGCCCCGGGTGCTGCCGGACGGCAGCCGCAATCCGCTGCGGCTGATGCGGCTCAAGAACAAGCTGGGCAACCGCTCGAACGCGTCGGCCGAGATCGAGTACGAGTCCGCCGTGGCCTGGCGGGTCGGCGAACCGGGCCGCGGGGTGCGGACCATCGTGGAGATGGTCAATGTCACCCGGCTGGACTGTGTCATCGGCTCGGCGGCGGGCATGCGGGCCGGGCTGCGGCAGGCGCTGCACCACACCGAGCACCGCCGGGCGTTCGGCGCCGATCTGATCGACCAGCCGCTGATGCGCAATGTGCTCGCCGATCTGGCGGTGGAGTCGGAGGCGGCCACGACGCTCGCGATGCGGCTCGCCACCGCCCTGGACCGCGCGGAGGCCGGGGACGAGGGCGAGGCGGCGCTGCGCAGGCTGGGGCTCGCGGTGAGCAAGTACTGGGTGTGCAAGCGCGGCTCCGCCCATGCCGCCGAGGCCCTGGAGTGCCTGGGCGGCAACGGCTATGTGGAGGAGTCCGGCATGCCGCGCCTGTATCGCGAGGCGCCCCTGCTGTCGATCTGGGAGGGCTCGGGGAATGTCGCGGCGCTCGATGTGCTGCGCGCGCTGAGCCGGGAGTCCGGTGCGCTGGAGGCGTTCCTGGCCGAGGTCGACGCCGCGGCCGGGGCCGACGCGCGGCTGGACGCGGCCGTGGACCGGCTGCGCGGGCTGCTGCCGCGGCTCGCCGACCCCGAGCGGGCGCAACTGCTGGCGCGGCGGGTGGCCGAGCAGATGACACTGGTGCTTCAGGGCAGCCTGCTGGTGCGGTACAGCCATCCGGCGGTCGCCGACGCGTTCTGCGCCTCGCGGCTGGACGGGGACTGGGGGCATGCCTTCGGCACCCTGCCGCCCGGTACGGACACCGGCCCGATCCTGGAGCGCGCCCGCCCGAAGGACGCGCGGTGAAGCCCACGGAGGACGCGGGGAAAGCCGTGGACGCGGCCGGTGCGCCCCTTACGGTTCGCACGGAGCGGGAGGGCCCGGTCACCACGGTCGTGCTCGCCCGCCCCGAGGTGCGCAACGCCGTCGACGGCGCGACCGCCACGGCTCTGGCCGATGCCTTCCGCGCCTTCGACGCCGACCCGGAGGCGCGGGTCGCGGTGCTGTGGGGCGAGGGCGGCACCTTCTGCTCCGGCGCCGATCTGAAGGCGGTCGGCACAGCGCGCGGCAATCGGGTGGCCGAGGACGGCGACGGCCCGATGGGACCCACCCGGCTGCGGCTGTCCAAGCCGGTGATCGCGGCGGTCAGCGGCCACGCGGTGGCGGGCGGGCTGGAGTTGGCGCTCTGGTGCGATCTGCGCGTCGCCGAGGAGGACGCGGTCTTCGGGGTGTTCTGCCGCCGCTGGGGCGTGCCGCTGATCGACGGCGGAACGGTACGGCTGCCACGGCTGATCGGCGCGAGCCGGGCGATGGACCTGGTGCTGACGGGGCGGCCGGTGCCGGCCGACGAGGCGTACGCCATCGGGCTCGCCAACCGTCTCGTACCGCCGGGGCGGGCGCGCGCGGAGGCGGAGCGGCTGGCGGCCCAGCTCGCGGGCTTTCCGCAGATGTGTCTGCGCTCGGACCGGGCCTCGCTGCTGGACCAGGAGGGACTGCCGGAGGACGAGGCCATGGCGCGGGAGCTGCGCCACGGTCAGGCCACGCTCGCCGAGGGGCTGGACGGCGCGGCGCGGTTCGCGGCCGGCGCGGGTCGGCATGGAAGTTTCGGCGAGCGGTGACCAGGGGCGGGACCGCCGCGGGACGAGCCGAACGCCATGAGGTGAATGTCCTCCGGTAAACCTCGAAGCGCCAATGTCCGGGTCTATTCCCCTATTCGGGGGAATCCCGGTGCTCACACGGCTGGCGGGCGCCTGTTCGGCGGAACATCTCCTCGTGAAGCGATGGCAGCGCGTATGGCGTGCGGGGGTCCTGACCACTGCCCTTGTTCTCGCCTCGGCGGGGGCGACAGCCCTGGCCGACCAGGACGGTGACGGCCCGGCGACCGCGTCCGCCTCCCCACGGCCGACGGCCGGTGCCCGGCCCGGGACCGGGGGCCAGGACCACGGACCGCACGTCTGGGTGAAGATCCGGATCGGTCCGGGTCTGTGCGTCTGCGTCGCCGCCTCGGCGGGCCCGGTCGGCTTCTTCGCCCACTACGGCTGGTGCCACAAGCCGAAGCCCACGCCGACCCCCACACCTACGCCGACTCCGACGCCTACACCCACGCCTACACCGACTCCCACCCCGACACCGACGCCGACCCCCAGCCCGTCCGCCACACCGACCCCCACTCCCACTCCTACGCCCACCCCGAGCCCCACTCCCACGCCCACCCGGACGCCGCGGGCCCCCTCCCCCACACCGTCTCCGCGGCTTCCCACGCCGAGGCCCACAGCCGAGCCCGCGCTTCCGCTGCCGTCCCCGCCCCTGCGCACCAAGCCTCCGGCCGCACCCCCCACGCCGGTTCCCACACCGACCAGGACCCGTGCCGTCGAGGTGCACGCGTATCAGAAGCCCACGCGCCAAAAGCCCGACAGCGGCACCTCCCTGGTCACCTTCACCCTGCTGATCACCGCGCCCGCGGTCCTCGCGGCCGCCGCTCTCCGTCCCCGTTCGCGCTCTGCCGGGCGCGGCGGGCGGCGCGGCTGACGGCTCACTGTCGAACCGCTTGGGAGGTTATGCATGCCCGAATGGCTGATCATGGCCCTGGTGATGGCCGGGACCTGTGCGGTCGTGGTCACCGGGGCGGTCCTCAACGCCCGCCGCCTCGGGGAGGAGGACGATCCGGACGAGACTCCCGATGTCCTCGACTACATGATCATGATGATCGGCGTGGTCTACGCGATCGTGCTGGGCCTGGCGATCGCCGGTGTCTGGGAGGCGCGTTCCGCCGCGCAGGACGGGGTCCGTACGGAGGCGCAGGCGCTGCACGAGGTGGCCGAGCGGTCGGCCGTCTACCCCGGCCCGGTGCGCGACCGCATCCGCGACGGTGTGGACGCCTATGTGCACCATGTGGTGCACAAGGAGTGGAAGGTGATGATCGACAAGGGCGAACTCACCGACCGCGGTGGCGAGCTGCTGACCACCCTGCGCCGCGATGTCACCCTCGCGACACCGCACAGCGATCTCCAGTCGCAGGCGTATCAGCCGATGGTGGATCAGGTGGCCGCCGTGGACGACGCGCGGAACGCCCGGCAGCAGAGCGCGGGGCCCACGATGCCCCATCTGGTCTGGTTCGGCCTGGTGCTGGGCGCGGCGCTGGTGATCGGGCTGGTCTTCACCCTCCAGATCCGCCGCTCGCCCCGGGAGCTGATGCTCGCGGTGATGTTCACCGCGCTCATCGTCTTCCTGCTCTTCCTGGTGTGGGACTTCGACGCGCCCTTCGGCCGGTCGGTCGGCGATTCGACCACGGCCTTCACCGATCTGTTCCCCAGCGCACGGGGAGGGTCTTGAGCCCGTTCTGGAAGTTGGAGGTCAGCCGCACCGGCTCACCCGCCCGACGCAGCCCCGGCAGCCGGTCCAGGGCGGCACGCAGCATGGCCCGCATCTGGACGCGGGCCAGATGCGCGCCCAGGCAGACATGCGGTCCGAAGCCGAAGCTCAGATGGTCGTTGGGGGTGCGGGTGATGTCGAACCGGTCGGGGTCGGTGAAGACCGTCTCGTCACGGTTGGCCGAGGCGTGGAAGACGACGACCTTCTCACCGCGCCGGATGAGCCGGCCGCCCAGTTCCACATCGCGGGTGGCGGTGCGCCGGAAGTCGATGACGGGCGGCCAGAAGCGCAGCATCTCCTCCACCGCGGGGCCGGTCAGCTCGGGCCGGTCGCGCAGCAGCCGCAGGCTCTCGGGGTGGTCGAGCAGGGTGAGCAGTCCGCCGGGGATGCCGTTGCGCAGCGTCTCGTTGCCCGCCACGGCGAAGAGGAAGAACATGTTCTCGAACTCGTCCCGGCTCAGCCCGCCCTCCCGCATCCGCGCCATCACACTGCCCGGACGGGGCCGCTCGGCGAGCGCGTGGGCGTAGGCGAACATATCGGCCAGGGCCTCGCGGGAGCGCGGGTTCATCGGCCGGCCGTCGGGGCGTCGCGCCGCCGGGGCCGGTCTGCGGGCGAGGGCGGCGCGGCCCATGGGGCTCAGCTCCTCGAGGGCCACGGTGGACGATCCGGCGTAGTCGGCGTCCTGGTAGCCGATGACCCGGTCGGCCCAGTCGAAGAGCAGTCGCCGGTCACCCTCGGGGACGCCCATCACCTGGGCGAGGGTCCAGACCGGCAGATCGGCGGCGAGTTCGACGAAGTCGGCCGCGCCGCGCCCGGCCACGGAGCCCACGAGCGCCGCCGCGCGCTCCTCGATGGTCTCCTCCAGCTCCCGTACGGCGCGCGGGGTGAAGGCCGCGGCGACGATGCGGCGGGTGCGGGAGTGGTCGGGCGGGTCCTGGTTGAGCATCATCGCCCGCACGAACTCCAGATCGGCGGGGGTGTCGGGGTCGCGGATCTGGGTGGCCCCGAGGTGGGAGGAGAAGACCTCGGGGGTGCGCAGGACGTGTTTGACGTCGGCGTGCCGGAACACCGCCCAGAAGCCGGGGCCGGCCGGCCAGGCCCCGACCGCGGGCTCCTCGATCCGGCAGACCGGGCGGGTGGTGCGCAGTTCGGCGAAGAGCGCGTAGGGGACGCCGACGGTGTAGGTCTCGGGAAGGAACGCCTCGACAGGGTTCACAGCCGAGACCGTACGGCGCCGCCCTCCGGGCCCGTCAAGACGCCCGGCGTGTGCCCCTACGGCACCGGCACCGGGAGGATCCGGCGCAGCGGGTCCTCCGGCAGCCGGCCGTGGGCCTTCCACTCCCGGGGGTAGCCGACCGAGACCTCCTGGAACTTCACCCCGTCCTCCACCGTGGTCCGGGGGATGTGCAGGTGGCCGTAGACGACGGTCTCGGCCCGGAACCGCACATGCCAGTCGGCGGTCAGCTCGGTGCCGCACCACAGCGCGAAGTCGGGGTAGCGCAGCACCCTGGTGGGCAGCCGGGTCATCGGCCAGTGGTTGATGAGCACGGTCCGCAGCCCGGGGTCGACGGCCGCCAGCCGGGCCTCGGTCTCGGCCACCCGGGCCCGGCACCACGCGTCGCGGGTGGGGTAGGGGTCGGGGTGCAGGAAGTGCTCGTCGGTGCAGACCACGCCCACCTCATGGGCGTGGGCCAGCGCGGCCTCCTTGGTGGCCATGCCGTCGAGCCGGAAGGTGTAGTCGTAGAGCAGGAACAGCGGGGCGATGACCAGCGGTCCACCGATGCCTTCCCAGAGGGGGTAGGGGTCCTCGGGAGTGACGATGCCCTTGGCCCGGCACATCTCCACCAGCGCCTCGTAGCGCGCCACCCCCCGGACTTCCAAGGGGTCCTTGGGATGGGTCCACAGCTCGTGGTTTCCCGGTGACCAGATGACTTTGGCGAAACGCTCGCTCAGCAGGCCGAGGACCTCCTCGATCTCGGAGAAGACCTCGCCGACGTCCCCCGCGACGATCAGCCAGTCGTCGTCGGAGCCGGGCCGCAGCCGCTCCACGATCGCCCGGTTCTCCGAATAGGCCACATGCAGGTCGCTGATTGCGAGGAGTTCGCCCCCGTGGGTGCCACCCATTGTCTCTCCTGTCGTACGGTGGCGGTCATGACGCGGTCGCGGTGCTCACGCGCCGCGGGACGGGCCGGGTGATCACCGGACCGTCCCTGGCGCTAGCCTCGCAGATGTGGTGGACAAACTCCCTCCGTCTTTTGAACGGGGAACCGACGGACCCAAGGTCATCGTGGCCGGACTGGACGGTTCCGAATCTTCCTGGCGTGCCACGGCCTACGCCGCCGGACTGGCCAGACGCCAGAAGGCGCTGCTCGTCGTGGTCTATATCCAGCCGGTGCTGGCCGCCGGGGCGGCCCTGGGTGCCTCGGTGGCCGACACCACGGGTGAGGTGGCCGAGGAGCTGATGACGGAGATGCGGGAGGCCGCCGAGCGGCTGCGCGGGGTCTTCGACGTCCGCTGGGAGTTCCACACCTTCCGGGGCGATCCGTACAACGGCCTGGCCCAGGCGGCCGATGAGCTGAAGGCCGACGCCGTGGTGGTGGGCGCGTCCGAGCAGGCCGGGCACCGCTTCATCGGCTCGGTGGCCGTACGGCTGGTGAAGGCGGGCCGCTGGCCGGTCACGGTGGTGCCGTAGGACCCCCGCCGGCTCGCGGAGCCCGGCGCGGTGAGGCACGGTGGGAGAAACGAACGGACCACCCCATGGACCGGGGAGACTGCCATGGCCCACACCTACCGGGTGACCGAGATCGTCGGCTCGTCCACCGAGAGCGTCGACGACGCGATCCGCACCGCCATCGGCCGCGCCTCCAAGACGCTCCGCAACCTCGATTGGTTCGAGGTCGGTCAAGTGCGCGGGCATATCGAGGACGGCCGGATCGCGCACTATCAGGTGGGGCTGAAGGTCGGATTCCGGCTCGAGGACCCCGACTGACCCCGGCCGCGTCCGCACAGCGGACACGGCCCGGGAGGCGGTCGCGTGCTCAGCCACGGGCCACGACGGTGGAGAGCACGGACGGCAGCGGATACCAGTCGGCGGTCGCGAAGCTGGCGTGCCGGGCGGCGAGTTCGGACACCCGGGTGCGCGCCTGGTCCTCGGTGGGGCTGGTGCCGTCGATCGCGGGCGCCACGTTGTGCGCGTCCGTCATGATCAGCAGGTAGTGGCGGTCGTCGTACCAGGCGGTGTCCACACCGCTGGTGACATACGTGGACGCGTCCCCGTCGAAGACCACGAACCACGGCCGGAGGGCGGCGTCGGTGTAGCGGGTGCGCGGATCGTCCGAGGCGGCGCCGTGCACGGCGGGGAAGGCGGCGGCCTGACCGAGCTTCCCGGCGGCGGACAGGTCCCGCAGATGGGTGGCGTACTCACGGTCGGTCCACAGCGAGTCCAGCGGGTTGTTCTCCTCGACCGTGCCGGGGATCAGCTCGACGACGAACTTCCCCGCGAGCGCGGAGCGGGACGGCCAGCCGTCCGCGCGCACCGCCTCGTCGAGGTTGGCGTGGCCGCCCACCACATCCGCCGGGCGCAGCAGCGCGTCGCCCAGAGTGGCGCCGAGGAGGGCGTCGAGGTCGGCCGGGCCACGGCCGCTCTTGCCGTAGAAGCCGTCCTTCATCTCCACCTTGATGAAGATGGGCCGGTGGCCCGGATGGGCCTGGTGCCAGGCCCGCATATCGGCGAGGCAGCCGGTCAGGCTCTGGTCGCGGGGCTTGGTGCGCAGTTCGTCCGGGCCCGCGGCGTTCTCGCAGTTGTTGTCGTTGCCGAGCGGATTGCCGTGCGAGACCCGCCAGCCGGCGCCGAACGCGTTGGTCCATACGTCGAGTTCAAGCAGCGAGGCACCGGAGTCGAGCGCGTCGGCGAAGTACGGGTACTTGGCCTTTTCGTATGCGTTGTGCACCCCTACCGAGGTGGTGGCGGAATAGGACGGGTCGTCCGCGGCGGTGGGCCGGGCCTCCGCCGATGCCGTCAGACACAGTGCGGCGGCCGCCGCGGCGACCGCCACCGTTCCCGTGCGCCGGGCATGACCGCGCGCCGGATTCCCCACCCTGCCCATGTGTCCCCACCCTCGTCGACAACCCGACCAACTGGGCAGAAGCGTACGGGAGTCGCGTCACGGGTTACGAGGGGCTATGGGTCACAGCGGGACGGGCCCCGCGGCGGTGCTGCCGCTGAGCCCGTCTCATGTGCCGCGTCTCACACGGCCGGGGCCTCATCTGAAGCCCTCTTTGGCTTTGGGGTCAGGGGCGCTCCCCCGCACCGGTCGTCGCGGCCTCGCGCGGCCGTCCGCCGGGCAGCTTGGCGGCCAGCGGGGCGGTCTGATCCATACCGGTGCCGCGCCGCAGCCCGGTGAGGAACTCCCGGAACGTCTCGACGGCGGTGTGCCGGGGCCGCCAGCCCAGTTCCTCCTGGGCCCGGGTGGTGTCCATCAGCGGGAGCCGCAGGGCCGCGTCGAACAACTGGGGCGAGGGAGGCAGCAGACGCAGATGCCAGGCCGTGGCCATGGCCGAGCGGGCGGCGAGGCGCGGGATCCGTACCGTCCGTGCGTCGAGGAGACCGGCCAGCGTCCGGCCGTCGACCGGCGGTTCGGCCGCGAGGTTGAAGGCGCCGCGCACCTGCCGGCCGAGCGCCAGGCGGTACGCCTCGGCGGCGTCGTCGGTGTGCAGGACCTGGAGGCGCAGCCCGGGCAGGTCGAAGACCGCGGGCAGGAAACCGGCGCGGATCAGCCGCCGGGGCACGAACGGCCCCATGAACAGCCGACGCTGCTCGGCCGCCGCCTCCTCCTTGAAGAGGAAGCCCGGCCGCATCCGCACCACCCGGATCTGCGGATGCTCCCGTTCGAAGGCGTCGAGCACCCGCTCCACATACGCCTTCTCACGGCAGTACGCGGCCTCCGGCCAGCCGTGGGTGGGCCAGGACTCGTCCACCGGGCGGCCGTCCTCGGGGCCGGGTGAGTAGGCGCCCACCGAGGAGGCGTACACCAGGACCGGCACCTCGGCCCGCGCCACCGCCTCGAAGACCCGGACACTGCCGAGGACATTGGTGTCCCAGGTGACGGCGGGCCGATGGCTGGGCTGGATCAGCCAGGCGAGGTGGACGACCGCGTCGGCGCCCTCGAAGTGCCGTACGAGATCGGCCTCCTCACCCGCGTCCCGCCCGATGTCCGCCCGTACCCAGGTGGTCTTCGGCGGCGACCAGTTGGGCACCCGGCGGGCGACGCCCACGATCGACTCGATGTCCGGGGCCTCGCCGAGCGCGCGGACGACGCTCGTACCGGCATTGCCGGTGGCCCCGACCACCACCACGCGCATGCCCTGCTTGATGCCCATGTGTCCGCTCCTTCCGGCCGCGCCGAGTCCTCGGCCGTTCCGGGGTCCTCGGCCGAACGCCTCCTCAGCCGGCCCGGCCGACCAGCTCCCGCGCGGCCGCGACGATCGCGTCCGCGTCGATTCCCGCGTCGCTCAACTGCTCGTCGGGGGTCGAGGAGCCCGGCATCGTGCGCAGCGCGAGCCGGACCGTCCGGGGCACCGGACGGCCGTCGCCGAACGCCCCGAGCACCGCGTCGCCCAGTCCGCCCTCGGGGTGGTGGTCCTCCACGGTGATCAGGCCGCCCGTCACCTCGGCGGCGGTGCGCAGCGTCTCGGCGTCCACCGGCTTGACCGAGTACAGGTCGATGACGCGGGCGGGGATGCCCTCCTGGGCGAGCCGGTCGGCGGCCTCGATGGCCTCGTGCAGGGTGACCCCCGCACCGATGAGGGTGACCTGGTCGTCGTCGGTGGCGCGGACGACCTTGGAGCCGCCGATGGGGAAGCTCTCGGTGGGCGGGTAGATGACCGGCGTTCCGCCGCGGGTGGTGCGCAGATAGCGGATGCCGGACTCCGCGGCCATGGCCGCGGTCAGTTGGGCGGTCTGGTTGGCGTCGCACGGGTAGAGCACCGTGCTGCCGTGTACCGCCCGCATGGCCGCCAGGTCCTCCACGCCCATCTGCGAGGGGCCGTCCTCACCGATGGCCACCCCGGCGTGGGAGCCGATGAGATTGAGGTCCGCGTCGCTGATGGCGGCCATCCGGATGAAGTCGTAGGCGCGGGTGAAGAAGGCCGCGAAGGTGGAGACGTACGGGTTCCAGCCGCGGGCCTGCATGCCGACGGCGGCGGCCACCAGTTGCTGCTCGGCGATGAAGAACTCGAAGTACCGCTCGGGGTGTTCCTTGTGGAAGTACTCCAGGCGGGTCGAGTCGCCCACCTCGCCGTCGAGTGCCACCACACTGCCTCGGGCGGTGCCGACGGCGGCCACCGCCTCGCCGAACGCGTCACGGGTGGGCACCGAGTCGCCGGTGTTGTAGCGCGGCAGGACCAGCGGGCCCTCGGCGAAGGGCCGGGTGGGAGAGACCGAGGGCGGGCCGAGCACCGGCACGGCCAGGTTGCGTACGCCGCCGAGCTCGGCGATGGCCTCCTCCGGGTTCTTCAGCGGCTTGCCGTGCATGCCCTCGCGGTTCTCCACCGAGGCGACACCGCGGCCCTTCATGGTGCGGGCGATGATGGCGGTGGGGCGGCCGACGGTGGACAGCGCCTCGGCGTAGGCGCGGTCGATGGCCTCGATGTCATGACCGTCGATCTCGATGGTGTGCCAGTCGAAGGCGCGGATGCGCCGCGCGTAGGCGTCCAGGTCCCATTCGTGGCGGGTGGGGCCGCGCTGGCCGAGCCGGTTCACATCGATGATGGCGATGAGGTTGTCCAGCCGCTCGTAGCCCGCGTGCTCGAACGCCTCCCACATCGAGCCCTCGGCCATCTCGCTGTCGCCGCACAGCACCCAGACGCGGTAGGGCAGATGGTCGAGCCGCTTGCCGCTCAGCGCCATGCCCACGCCGTAGGGCAGGCCCTGTCCGAGCGATCCGGTGGCCACGTCCACCCACGGGAGCCGTGGCGTGGGGTGGCCCTCCAGCCTGCTGCCGCGCTTGCGGAAGGTGACGAACTCCTCGTCGCGGAGGGCCCCGGCCGCCTTGTAGACCGAGTAGAGCAGCGGGGAGGCATGGCCCTTGGAGAAGATCAGGTGGTCATTGCCCGGACGCTCGGGCTGCTCGAAGTCATAGCGCAGATGGTTTCCCATCAGGACGGCCATCAGGTCCGCCGCCGACATCGACGACGTGGGATGGCCGGACCCGGCGGCATCGGCGGCGCGCACCGAGTCCACCCGGAGCTGCTGGCCGAGTTCGCTGAGTTGTTCGTGTCGCATTGTTCTCCTTCCAGGTTTCGCCGACGGTCAGCCGCGACCCGCCCGTACCGTCTGCGCGACCTCGGGCGATTCGGTGTCCAGCGGCACCGCCCAGGGCGGGACCACCCCGAGCTGCACCGCCTGACGTGGCAGCACCGCGTCGAGCAGCCAGTCGGCGGCGACCCGGACCCGGTTCCCCGGCATCGCCATCAGGTGATAGCCGCGGGTGACCGCGCCCGCGAGCGGCCCGGACAGCGGTATGTGCAGCGGGTCCGCGGCGGCCTGCGCCCCGCCGAGGTCGACGGTGAACCCGAGGTCATGGTGTTTGTACGGTTTGGGGGCGCCGCGCCCGAGGGAGGCCAGGACGTTGTGGGCCGCGACCTTTCCCTGCCGGTGGGCGTGCTGTGCGGTCATCGGGGTGAACTGGCCCGGCCGGGTCAGATCGGGTACGGCGGCGGCGTCCCCGCAGGCCAGCACCTCCGGATGGCCGGGCACGGCCAGATACTGGTCGACCCTCAGCCGGCCGCGTTCGGTCGGCAGCCCGAGCTGGTCCACCAGCGGGTCGGGGCGCACCCCGACACACCAGATCAGCGACCGGGTGTCGATGAACTCGCCGTCGTCCAGCCGCACGCCCTCCGAGGTGGCCTCCTTGACCGTGGTGCGGGTGCGGATGTCCACACCCCGTTTGCGCAGCACCCGGTCGGCCGTGCGGGACAGTTTCCTGTCCAGCTCCGGCAGCACCCGGGGGGCGATGTCGACCAGCAGCCAGCGGGGCCGTGGCGCGTCGCGCAGTGTGGTGTTCTTGCGCGCCAGCGAGTCGGTGAAGAGCACCCCGTGGGCGGCCACCTCGGTGCCGGTGTAGCCGGCGCCGACCACCACGAAGGTGCGGCGGGCGGTCCGCTCCCGCGGGTCCTCACTGGTGCCGGACATCTCTATCTGCCGGGTGATGTGGTCGCGCAGGTAGAGCGCCTCCGGCATACCGCGGAAACCATGGGCGTGCTCGGCCACACCGGGGATCGGCAGCAGTTTGTTGACGCTGCCCACGGAGAGGATGAGGCGGTCGTACGCCATCTCGCCGGACCGTCCGTCCGGGTCCCGCCAGGAGACCCGGCGGGCGTCCAGGTCGACGCCGTGGACCTCGCCCAGCACCAGCCGGACATGCGGCAGGGTGCCGGTGAGGGAGACCGAGACCCGCCGGGGCTCCAGGATCCCGGCCGCCACTTCGGGCAGCAGCGGCAGATACAGGAAGTAGTCGTTGGGGTTGATCAGGACGATGTCCGCCGCGCCGCGCAGGGTGCGGGAGAGCTCACGGGCGGCCTGATAACCGGCGAAACCGGCACCGACGATCACTATGCGTACTGGGCTCACACGAATCTCCCGGGCATACGGGGCCAGGGAGCACCAAGTGCCCGTGAGAGTCCGGGCCAAACGTCGGGCTCGCGCGGCCCCGCCCCCGGGACCGCGTTCCGGAGGGTTCGGGGTGCGGTCCGGGGGCGGGTGCGCGGTGGGTCAGCGGCGCCGGCCGGCCGTCTGCGCGTCGACCGGCTCGTCCCAGTCGATGCGATAGCCGGTCAGCCAGTCGGGGGCGCCGTTGCCGGCCCGGTCCAGCTTGCGCGGCATGGTGGCATCGCGCAGGGCCCGCGCCACCGGTCCCGGCGCCGTGCGGCGGGCCATGCCCGCGCTGGCCGTGGCGACCTTCTCGACCCGCTCCCGGCGCAGCGCCTCGTACGCGGCGAAGGCCGACTGGGGCGAGCGCAGATCGCGCAGGCATTTGGCGAGCACGACACCGTCCTCGATGGCCATCGACGCGCCCTGGGCGGCGTTGGGCGCGCAGGCGTGCGCGGCGTCGCCGACGATGACCATGGACTCCTCGGACCAGGTGGGGGTGGAGACGATGTCGTAGGCGGCGGTGGCCACGATGGAGTCGCCGGTGGCGCGGACCAGGTCGGCGGCGGGGGTGTTGTCCTCGGCGAAGAGCCTCAGCAGCCGCTCCCGCCACTCCTCGGCGGCGATGGCGGCCAGCTCACTCTTGGAGATCTCCTCGGCCGGGGCGTTGCAGAACCACCACACCTCGCCGTCCGGGGCGGTGGTGCAGCCGAAGAACGCCTGCTTGCCGAAGATCATCGTGTAGGCGTCCGGATCCGGCGGCGTCTCGGCGTCGCGGGTGTAGCCGCAGACGGTGTGCTGGCCGGTGTAGCGGGGCCGGGGCGCGGCCGCGTCGATGGCCCTGCGGACGAGCGAGTGGATGCCGTCCGCGCCGATCAGCACATCGCCCACGGCGCGCCCGCCGTCGGCGAAGGAGCAGACGATCCGGCCGTCGGGGCTGGTGTGGGCGGCGAGCAGCCGCTTGCCGTGCTCGATGCGCACTCCGCGGCGCACCGCCTCCTCGCGCAGCACCCGGGCCAGGGTGGCGCGTTTGAGGGTGACGGAGCCGAGGCCGCCGTCCTGCGATCCGGACATGGGCCGGTTGCCGAGCCGCTTGCCGGTGTTGCTGATGAACTCGACGCGGCCGACCGGGAAGGAGTTCTCCAGCACCGGTTCATGGGCGTCGATGGTGCGCAATGCCTCCAGGCCGTTGGCGGCGACGACGAGGAACGCACCCGCGTCGGTGGCGTCCGGGGGGTACGTCTCGTAGACGACCGCGTCGATCCCGGCTTTCCGCAGGGCCATCGCGGTCACCGTGCCGGCGATGCCGCCACCGATGATCAGGGCTGTGGTCATGGTGCTCCGTGACGTGGCGTGGGGTGTCGTGTCGTGTCGTGGGGTTGCGACAGCACCATATGGCGGACCGGAGCCTCCCGGGACAAGAGCGCCAGTTCAACTACCCGGCGATGGGCGGCATTTGGGACAGCTCCGGCAACCCGCCACGTGAGCGGCCCCGCTACGTGAGCGGCCGCGCCATGTGAAGGGCTTCGCTACGTGAGCGGTCCCGCCTACTTGAGCAGCCGGGACAGCCGCCGGTCGGCGAGCGGCTTGCCGCCGGTCTGGCAGGTGGGGCAGTACTGGAGCGAGGAGTCGCGGAAGGACACCTCGCGGACGGTGTCCCCGCACACCGGGCACGGCTGCCCGGTGCGGCCGTGCACCCGCATGCCGCCGCGCTTCTCCCCCTTGAGGTCGGTGGCGGCCAGTCCGCGGGAGCGCTCGACGGCGGAGCGCAGCGTGGCGCCCATCGCCTCGTACACCCCGGCGATCTCCGCTTCGGTGAGGTCGGAGGCGAGCCGGTAGGGGGACATCCGGGCGGCGTGCAGGATCTCGTCGGAGTAGGCGTTGCCGATCCCGGCGATGACGCTCTGGTCGCGCAGCACCCCCTTGATCCGGTGGCGTACGCCGCGCAGCAGCCCGGCGAACGCCTCCAGGGTGAAGGAGTCGTCGAGCGGGTCCGGGCCCAGCCGGGCGATCCCGGGGACCTCCTGCGGGTCGCGGACCACGTACACCGCGAGCCCCTTGCGCGTCCCGGCCTCGGTGAGGTCGAACCCGGAGCGCTCCGGACCGGCCAGGAGCAGCCGCAGCGCCAGCGGGCCCTTGCCGGGGCGGGGCGGAGCCTCGGGGAGTCCGTCGCGCCAGCGCAGCCAGCCCGCCTTGGCGAGGTGGACGACCAAATGGGGGCCGTCGGTGGCCAGGTCGAGGAACTTGCCGTGGCGGACCGCCGCCGTGATGGTGCGGCCTTCGAGCGCGCCCAGCGGCGGATCGTAGGTCTTCAGAACGCTCACCGCGACGGGGAGGACACGGGCGATCTCCCGGCCGGCGGCGCGCCCGGCCAGGATCTCGGCGAGGGCCTCCACCTCGGGCAGCTCCGGCATGCCACCAGTGTGCCGCAGGGCGGCGGCGCATCACCCGGGGCGCCCCCGAGGGAGCCGGTTACCACCGGCGCACCGCTCCGGGCTGCGGCTTCGCGGACACTCACTTACCGTCTCTTTTGTCCCCTTTCGTCCCAGCCTGCCCCGTACGGAGCGTTTCCCATGGTCGACACCGGACAGCAGTCCGTACGAAGCGAGGCAGTACGCGGTGGTGCGGTACCACGCGTCGGCGAGGCGGCACGCGGCGCGGAGGCGGCACGGCACGAGGCGACGGGCGGGACACGAGGCGCGACGTACGAGGGCTATGAGGCGTACGAGGGCGGCAGTCCCGAGGCCGAGCGGCGGCGCTTCGAGAAGCTGACCCACGAGCTGATGCGGGTGCAGCGGGCCCGCCCCGGCGGCGCGGTGGGCCCGGGCGCCCCGCAGTTGCTGCGCCCCTTCCGGGCCAAGGCCGCGCTGGGCGTGGAGAACGCCCGGCTGCGGTTCCGTGACGACCTTCCGCCGGAGCTGTGCGTGGGATACGCCCGGCCGGGCGCCGAGTACCCGGCCGTGCTGCGGCTGTCCACCGCGAGCGGCACCGAGCGGCAGGACACCACGCCCGATCTGCGCCGGATGGCGGTGCGGGTCCAGGCCGGTCCGGAGGAGACCCACGATCTGCTGGCCACCAGCTTCCCGGTGTCCCATGCCGCCGATGTGCATGAGTTCGTCGCCTTCGCCAAGGCCACGGCGGGCGCGGGGAGCACCGTGGAGAAGGCGTTCGGGCTCTTCGTCCGGCTGCCGCTGGCGGTGGGCTGGGCCACCGCCGACCGGATGCGCCGCAATGTGCGGACCGCCACCCGCCATACGGTGGGCTCGCTGGCCCGCGAGACCTTCTGGAGCCGGGGCGCGATCCTGTGGGGCCCGGCCGGTCCGGTGCGGTATCGGCTACGTCCGGCGCCCGGCGGCACCGCCGCTCCCCCGCCCGACCGCGGCGATCCCGACTATCTCGACCGTGAGCTGGCGATGCGGCTGTCCACCGGCGACATCGCCTTCGAGCTGTGTGTGCAGCGCTATCTGGACGACCGCCGCACCCCGGTCGAGGACGGCTCGGTGGAGTGGCCGGAGAGCGACGCCCCGATCGTCCCGGTCGCGGTGCTCACCGTGCCGCGCCAGGACCTGGACGGCGCCCGGGCCCGGGCCGCGGCCCGCCGGGTCGAGCTGCTGACGTTCAACCCCTGGCACACCACCGAGGAGTTCCGGCCGCTGGGCAATCTCAACCGGGCGCGCAAGGCCGCGTACGAGGTCGCCGCGGCGCACCGACTCGGCCTGCGCTTCCCCACCGCCGAGCCGGGCCCGACCACGGAGCCGGGCCCGACCGACGAGCCAGTCCCGACCGCCGGACCGGGCCCCGCCGCGCTGCTGCCCGTTCCGGTGCGCGCCGCCCTCGATCTGCCGGTGCGCGCGGCCTTCGGCCTGGTCAACCGCTGTGTGCCCTGGCATCGGCTGCCGGACCCGCTGGGGCTGCTCAACCCGGACGCGCTGGGCCGGACGCTGCATCGGTTCGGCCTCCTCGACGCGCCCTCGCCCGAGTCGCCTTCGCGCCCCGGTCCGGCCCCCGCCCCGGCGCGCTCGTACGACGGCCTGCCCGGCGATACGGGCGTGGCGCGGAGGGCCGCCGCCGGCCGCCGCCTGTCACCGGTCCACCGTCCCGATCTGATCCATGTGCCCCACCCCGCCACGGTCGGCGAACGGCTGCTGCACCGGGAGCGCTTCCGGCCCGCCACCTCGCTCAATGTCCTGGCGGCCGCCTGGACCCACTTCCAGTCCCCGGACTGGGTCGGCACCGCCTCCCACCGCTGGGACGGCTCGCAGGCGTACGGCGGCGCCGGGCAGCGCCTGGAGGAGGGCCATCTGCCGCTGGGTCCGGGCGGGGTGCCGCCGATCGGCTCGCCCGGCGCCTGGTGGCTGGGGCTCAGCGCGATGCACACGCTCTTCGCCCGCGAGCACGAGGCGGTGTACGAGGCGCTGCGCCGCACCCATCCGGCGATGGACGAGGAGGCGGCGCACCGCACGGCCCGGCTGGTGGTCCGCGCGCTCATCGCCAAGATCCATACGGTGGAGTGGATTCCGGCGATCCTCGCCACCGAGGTGATCGACCTCGGCTCGAGGACCAACTGGCAGGGCCCGCCCGCCCGTTGGCTGTCCCGGCTCGGCCTGTGGCTGTTCGAGGCGAGCGTGTCGGCGGGCGGCCCCCGCGGCGTGCCGGACCATCCCGGAGTGCCGTTCGCCCTCACCGAGGAGTTCATGACGGTCTACCGGACGCATCCGCTGGTCCCCGACGACATCGAGCTGTGCGACCACCGCCTCGGGCGGCGGTCGCGGTCGCTCGGCTTCGACGAGGTGCGGGGCCCGGCGGCCGAGGCGGTGATGCGCAAGACGGGGCTCGCCGACGCCCTCTACTCCTTCGGCATCGCCCATCCGGGCGCGATCACTCTGGGCAACTACCCGCGAGCGCTGCGGCGTTGCGAGCGGGACGGCGAGTTCCTCGATCTGCCGGTGGCGGATCTGATGCGGGCCCGGCGGCGGGGCGTTCCGCGGTACAACGACTTCCGGGCCCGGCTGGGCAGACCGCGGATCCGCTCCTTCGAGCAACTGTCCCCCGATCAGGACACGGTCGCGCGGCTCGAGGAGGTCTACGCCTCGGTCAATGAGATCGACGCCATGGTGGGGCTGTTCGCGGAGAATCCGCCCGAGGGGTCCGGCTTCAGCGAGACGGCGTGCCATGTCCTGCTGCTGATGGCCACCCGGCGGATTCAGGACGATCGCCTTCTGACCGTGGACTTCCGGCCCGAGGTGTACACCCCGCTGGGGCTGGACTGGGTGGAGAAGTCCAGCATGACCTCGGTGATCCTGCGGCACTGCCCGGAGCTGGCCGGAGTGCTGCCCCGCGGGGCGAGCCCGTTCGCGCCCTGGCGGCCGGTGGTGCCGTCCGCGGCCTGACCGCGGCCGTGGACCGGTTCAGTCCTGGCGGAAGCGGTTGATGGACGGCAGATGGCGCTCGCGCAGCTCCGGATCGCGCACGCCCAGGCCCTCCTCCGGGGCCAGGCACAGGACGCCGACCTTCCCGGAGTGGCGGTTGCGGTGGACGTCCTGGGTGGCCGTGCCGACCGCCGCGAGCGGATAGACCTTGGAGAGCGTGGGGTGCACCATTCCCTTCTCGATCAGCCGGTTGGCCGCCCATGCCTCCCGGTAGTTGGCGAAGTGGGTGCCGATGATGCGCTTGAGGGCCATCCACAGATAGCGGTTGTCGTACTCATGGCGGTAGCCGGAGGTCGAGGCGCAGGTGACGATCGTTCCGCCGCGCCGCGCCACGTACACACTGGCGCCGAAGGTTTCCCGGCCGGGGTGCTCCAGGACGATGTCCGGATCGTCGCCGCCGGTCAGTTCGCGGATCCGGGCGCCGAAGCGCTTCCACTCCTTGGGGTCGGGCGTGGACGCGTCCTTCCAGAACCGATAGCCCTCCTCGGCCCGGTCGATGACCAGCTCGGCCCCCATGGAGCGGGCGAGTTCGGCCTTGCGCTGCCCGGAGACCACGCACACCGGGATGGCCCCGCCGTTGACGGCCAGTTGGGTGGCGTACGAGCCGAGGCCACCGGCCGCGCCCCAGATGAGGGTCACATCGCCCTGCTTCATCTGGGCGCCGTTGCGGGAGACGAGCTGCCGGTACGCCGTGGAGTTGACCAGGCCCGAGGACGCGGCCTCCTCCCAGGTGAGGTGGGCGGGCATCGGCATGAGCTGATTGGCTTTGACCAGCGAGAGCTCGGCGAGCCCGCCGAAGTTGGTCTCGAAGCCCCAGATGCGCTGCTCGGGGTCGAGCATGCTGTCGTCGTGGCCGTCCGGTGAGCGCAGTTCGATGGACAGGCAGTGGGCCACCACCCGGTCGCCGGGCTTCCAGTGGCGCACCCCCGGCCCGGTGCGCAGCACCACACCGGCCAGATCGGAGCCGAGGACGTGGTAGGGCTGGTTGTGGCGGGCCGCGCCGGGGTCGTCGGTCCGTGCGTACCGCTCCAGGAAGCCGAAGGTCGGCATCGGCTCGAAGATGGCGCTCCACACGGTGTTGTAGTTGATCGCGCTGGCCATGACCGCGATCACCGCCTCGCCCGGGCCCGGTTCGGGCGTGGGCACCTCACGGATGTGGAGCGACTTCTGGGGGTCCTTGTCCTTGGTGGCCATGCCCTCGAACATCTCGGATTCCTCTTTGAGGATCACCGCGCCCCGATAGGACTCGGGCACGCTCAAGGCGGCGAAATCCGCGGCCACCGCATCCTCTGCCAGCATGGCGCTGATGATGTCCTGCATGACGTGTCCTCCGATGTACCGCCCCGAGCCATCTGTGTCCCGGAGGCTATGGCAGCGGCCACGATCCGAATAACCCCTACGTCCGCCCAGGTCCGGCCCCCCTAGGCGGCCCCCCTATACCGCCAGGGAGTGCAGACAGGCGATGAGCGTGCGGGCTTCGACATTGACGTAATGGCTGTGGCGTATCAGGTCGAGCAACTGACGCACGGCCATCCAGCGGTAGTGCGACGGCTCCTCGGGGACGGCGCTCATCTCGGTTTCCACGATGAGGTAGCGGTTGAAGGCGTGGAAGAACCGGCCGCCTTCCTCGGAGAGCACGGTGTCGAACCGCACCCGTTCGGCCGGTGCCTCCACCACCTCGCGGAGGAACGGCGGGGCGGCCTTCTCGGGCAGATGGGTGTAGTTGCGCGGGGTGCACTGCACGGTGGGGGCCAGCTCCACCACATCCGTGTAACCGGGTTCGGCGCGGGCCTGCACCAGCACATGCGGCACCTGGTCGGCGTAGGCCAGCAGGAAGGCCGCCACGCCCGGGCCATGGGGCTCGATCATGGGCTGGGTCCAGCCGCCCACCTCACGGCCGCCCGCGGTCACGTCCACGGCCATCACGCTGAAGAAGCGACCGCTCTCGTGGGAGATCCGATGGGTGCTGCGGTGCCAGCTCGCCGTCTCCCGCAGCGGTATCCGCTCGGTGAACACCTCGCGCTCGGTGCGCAGTCCGGTGATCCAGCTCAGGATGTCGGCGTCGCGGTGGCGGCTGTGGGCCCGGGGGGCCGGGAAGGTCGTCTCCTGGGGGGCCGGCGGGGAGTGCGGCAGACAGGCCAGGACGCTGCGCGCGTCCATGTTCACCAGGTCCTCCACGGCCAGCAGATGGTATAACTGGCCCAGCGTCAGCCAGCGGAAGCCGTCGCGCACCTCGACGTCCGTCTCCGGTGCGACCTCGACCAGCATGTTGCGGTTGCGCTTGTGGAAGAACCAACTGCCCTGCTCCGACTGGCGGACATCGGCGAGCACCCGGTGCCGTTCGGCCTGCTGGAAGTACTCCACATACGGCACGGCCCGGCCCTTGTGCACCCGGGTGTAGTTGCTGCGGGTCGCCTGGACGGTGGGCGAGAGCTGAAGCCCACTGTGGTTGCCCGGCTCCATCTTGGCCTGCATCAGGAAGTGCGGTACGCCGTCGAAGTCCTTGACCAGGATGCCGAGGATGCCGATCTCCGGCTGGTGGAGGATCGGCTGGCGCCACTCCTCCACCGGCGCCCCGGGCATCCGTACCCGGATGCCCTCGACGCTGAAGAACCGGCCGGTCTCATGGACGAGGTTGTGGGTGTCCGGTGCGAAGGCCCAGCCGCGCATCTGCTCGAACGGAATGATCTCGACCCGGGATTCGTCGGCCTCGACGCGCTCCCGGAACCAGCGCTGGAAGTCGGCGAGCAGGGTCACCGAGCTGTCGACGGTGGCGGCCGAGCGGATCAGCCGTTCCTGGAGCGTTTTCACCACGCCCATGCCTCCGGCCCGGGGCCGCCGTTGCCGATCGGCGGGAACAGCCGGTCCAGTTCGGTCAGCACCTCGTCGGACAGCGTCAGCTCCATGGCCTTGAACGCCCCTTCGAGCTGGTCCAGGCTGCGTGGCCCGATGACCGGCGCGGTGATGCCGGGGCGGCCCATCACCCAGGCCAGCCCCACCTCGGCCGGGTCGGCGCCGAGGCCGTCGCACAGCTTCTCGTACGCGGCGACGGCGTCCCGGTGGACCTCCAGCGCCTGGGCCGCCCGGCCCTGGGCGGTCTTCATCGCGGTGCCCTCGGCCAGCTTGCGCAGCGCCCCGCTGAGCAGTCCGCCGTGCAGCGGGGACCAGGCGAGCACCCCGACCCCGTACCGCTGGGCGGCGGGGATCAGCTCCAGTTCGATATGGCGGGTGACGAGGTTGTAGACGCTCTGCTCGGAGACGATGCCGAGGAAGTGGCGGCGGGCAGCGGCCTCCTGGGCCTCGGCGATATGCCAGCCGGCGAAGTTGGACGAGCCGACGTAGCGCACCTTGCCCTGCCGGGTCAGCGTCTCCATCGCCTGCCACACCTCCTCCCAGGGGGCGTGGCGGTCGATGTGGTGCATCTGGAACAGGTCGATCCAGTCGGTGCCCAGCCGCCGCAGCGAGTCCTCGCAGGAGGCGATGATGTGCCGGGCGGACAGCCCCGAGTCATTGGGCCAGTCGCTCATCGGGTTGAACACCTTGGTGCCCAGCACGACCTTCTCGCGCCGGCCACCTCCCTGGGCGAACCAGCCGCCGAGGAACTCCTCGGTGTAGCCCTTGTGCTTCTGCCAGCCGTACTGGTTGGCGGTGTCGACGAAGTTGACGCCGCGGTCCAGGGCGGTGTCCAGGATCGCGTGGCTCTCCTCGTCGCTCGCCCTGACCCCGAGGTTCAAGGTGCCCAGGCACACCCGGCTCACCTTGAGGCCAGTACGTCCGAGATAGGTGTACTCCATCAGTGTCCTTCGGTACGGGCCGCCGCGGCAGCCGGTCGGCTCGAGGTGGCGGAGGCGGCCCACAGGTCGTGGAGGGATTCCTTCAGGGCCACCTTCGGGGACCAGCCCATGAGCCGCCGGGCGAGGCGGATGTCGGCCTGGGTCCAACTGCCGCCCTTGCTCTGCACGGCGCCGGTCTCCTCGCGCACCAGCTCCGTGGGGACCTGGGAGGCGGAGATCAGCAGCCAGGCCAGTTCGCGCATGCTGGAGGCGTCGCCCTGCCCGATGTTGATCGCCCGGCCGGTCACCGGGCTGCTCGCGGCCAGCGCCACGGCCTCGGCGACATCGCGGACGTCGATGAAGTCACGCTGGTCGTCGACGAGGGTGAGGGAGAGCGGAGCGTCCTGGGTGGTCCGGCGCAGCCGGTGGGCGAGTCCGCCGAGGAAGCTGCCCCGGGGGGTGCCCGGTCCGCAGACGTTGGTGACGCGCAGAACACAGCCGTCGACGCGGCCCGCGTCCGCGGCGCCCAGGACGATCCGGCTGCCGACGAGCTTGGTGCGGGCGTAGGGGGTGTGGGGGGCGGTGGGGTGGTCCTCGGTGATGGCCGTGCCGTCGGGGACCGGGCCGTACTCGTGCACCGACCCCAGATGGACCAGCCGCGGCCGCCTGGGGAGCGTCGCCACGGCGTCCACCAGCCGGTCGACGAGCGGGATGTGCGAGGCCGTCATGCTCGCCTCGTCGCCCTCCCAACTGTCGCCCGCGGCGTTGACGACGAGATCGGCGGACTTCGCGGCCCGGACGATGTCGTCGCTCGGCGCGGTTACCGCGTCAAGGGGCAGGAATACGACTCCGGGAATGGGTTCAGCGGGTTTTCTCGCTATTGCCAGGACCTCATATCCGCGTTTGGTGAGAGCCCTACAGATATGTCGCCCGATGAATCCGGTGCCGCCGATCACAACGGCCTGCCGATCTCGCATGTGGCCCATATCGCCACCGTATTGGCGCCGCTTCGAGCCGAACAACCCCTACCCTCGCCCACCCCTATCCGCCACCCCTATCACGGCTCCGACCTGCGATGTCATTGGAATAGATGTCGTTTATGGGCCTCGCTGACCGCTGCCGCGCGATCCTTCACGCCGAGTTTCTCGTAGACATGCAGCAGATGTGTCTTCACCGTCGCCTGGCTGATGAACAAGGCCGCCGCGGCCTGTCGATTCGTGGCCCCGTCCGCGATAAGTCTGAGCACTTGGAGTTCACGGTCGCTCAGCGGTCCCTGGGTGGGTTTGCGGACCTGGCCGAGAACCCGTCCGGTGACCGCGGGCGAGAGGACGGACTGGCCCGAGGAGGCGGACCGCACGGCGCGGGTCAGCTCCTCGCGCGGGGTGTCCTTGAGGAGATAGCCGGTCGCCCCGGCGGCCAGGGCGCCCATGACATCGCTGTCGGTGTCATAGGTGGTCAGGACCAGGATCCGGGCCTCCGGGTCGCCGCGCAGCAGCCGTTTGATGGCCTCGACGCCGCCCATCCGGGGCATGCGCAGATCCATCAGGACCACATCGGCCGACTGCCGTTCGTACAGTTCGACGGCCTCGGCACCGTCACCGGCCTCGCCGATCACCGTGAAGTCGGGGTCCCGCTCCAGCACCCCGCGCAGCCCGTCGCGGACCACGGGGTGGTCGTCCACGATGAGGATGCGGATGGGCGCGGCGGCGGGGCGGTGGGCGCCGCCGTCGTGAGGGTTGCCGCTGGGGGTGCTACCGCCGTGGGGGTGACCGCTGGGGGTGATTCCGCTCATGCACCGGCTTCCTGGGGGATGACGGGGACGGCCGCACTGATGGCGGTGCCCTCGCCACGGGCGCTTTCGATGTCCAACGTACCGGCGAACCGGCCCAGTCGGCGCCGCATCGCCACAAGCCCCAGCCCGTGGTCACCGGAGGTGCCGGCCGCGGCCTCCGCGGCCGCGGGGTCGAATCCGACGCCGTCGTCGAGCACATCGAGGACGACCACGTCCTCCATGTACGACAGGGTGATGCCCACCTTCGACGCCTCGGCGTGCTTGGCGATATTGGCGAGGGCCTCCTGCGCCACCCGGTAGAGCGTGGCCTCCAGTTCGGCGTGGACGGGGGTGGCGGTCCCGGTCGTCTCGAACGCGACCTTCGCCTCCCGCCCCCGTGACCAGCCCTCGACCAGGCATTCCAGGGCGTCGGGCAGCGTCCGGGACTCCAGTTGCTCGGGGCGCAGGGCCTGGACGGACCGGCGCGCCTCGGCCAGGCTGTCCCGGGCCAGGTCCTTGGCCGCGACGAGATGGCGGCGCCACACCTCGCGGTCGCCTTCGGCGTGTTCGGCGGCCTCCAGTTGCCGGATGATGCCGGCCAGCCCCTGGGCGAGGGTGTCATGGATCTCCCCCGCCATCCGCTGGCGCTCGTCCAGCACTCCGGCCTCCCTCGCCTGGGTGATGAGCTGGGTGTGGAGCCCGGCGTTCTCCTTGAGCGCCGACCGGAGTTCGGCCACGGTCCGTTTGCGCCGCTGATGCTGTTCGTTCAGCCGGCTCGACAGCAGATTGATCCAGCCGATCACCACGGTCTGGAAGGCGATGGCGGCGACATAGCCGACCACGGCGCCGGTCGTGGGGCTCGGGAAGCCGTCCGGCACGGTGTTGACGACGAACGAGGTGGCCGCCACGGACACCAGCGCCCAGACCGTCGGCAGCAGCACCAGCGCCTGGAGGAATCCGGTGGTGGCGAAGACCATGAACACCTGGTCCCGTGCCATCAGCGCGGCGGAGAGGGCGAGCAGCCCGGCGAAGTAGACGGCCGTCCGCGCCATGCCGTAGGGCTGTCTGCTGCGGCGGCCGGTCGGCAGGGTGTAGGTGCCCAGGATCCAGAGGGCGGCCAGCGCCGCCAGGCCGAGCGTGGTGAGCAGCCGCCCGGCCGGCGGCGGGCCGTGGACCACGCTCAGGGCCGTGGACAGAAACAGCAGAAGGTAGGGCAGCCCTCCGAACAGGATGTCGGAGTGCCGCTCCCACCGTCCGCCGTCGTCCTTGGACGCGCTCACCTCACTCCCAGCGGAACAGCTTGGCCGCGGCGGCGGTGGCGGCCACCGCGATCACCCCGAGGACGGTCAGATGCAGCGTCTGCGGCCACTGGTTCTCCCAGGAGTCGCGCAGGGCCTGCAACGCGGCGCCCAGCGGGGTGTAGTCGCCGATGGTGGACACGGTCTCGGGCAGATCCTCCTTGGGGAGGAACGCCCCGCCGAAGAAGAGGCTGGGGAAGAGCAGGGAAAGGCCCATCGCGGTGGCCGACTTGCTGCTCGGCGCGATGGCCGCGATCACCAGGCCGATGGAGAACAGCGCCCAGGTGCCCAGGGCGAAGCTGATCAGGAAGGCGGGGACGTCGCCGGGCAGCTTGGTGTCGAAGGCGGCCTTGCCGACGATGAGCACCAGCACCGCGGAGACCGCCGCGGTGACCAGGTTGATGAAGAGCTGGGCGATCAGCAGATTTCCCGGGTGGACGGGGCTCGCGGCCAGCCGCCGCAGGATGCCCTTCTCCCGGTAGGTCGCCAGCGTGGTGGGCAGCAGGTTGAGGGCCAGCATGGTCAGACACAGCGACATCGCCATCGCGGGGACGAACGCGGCCATCGACTCCTTGGTGGCGGCGTCGTCATTGGACTTGGTGGTGACGAAGTGGAAGATGGCCAGCAGCATGATCGGCAGTGCGATGACGAAGAACACCGCGGTGGGATCGCGCAGGAACAGCTTGCTCTCGACGAAGGTGAGCTTGGTGCGCCCGGACATGGCAGAGATCTCCTCGGCGGTTCAGTTGGCGGGCTTGGAGCCGGTCAGGGCGACAAAGGCGTCATCGAGACTCGCCTGCTCCAGACGGAGTTCGTTCGCCACGATCTGGTTGCGGGCCAGGACGGAGATCACCGCGTAGACGACATTGCCCTTGCCGACCACCGTCACCTGGGACTTGGACCGGGTCACACTGCTCACCTCGGGCAGTGAGGTCAGCAGTTCGTCGTCCATCGGCACGGACGGCTTGAACCGGATGATCTGCTGCTCATCGACCCGGGACACCAGTCCGGAGGGGGTGTCCAGGGCCACGACCCGGCCGGATTCGATGATGGCGATCCGGTCGCAGAGCCGCTCGGCCTCCTCCATGAAGTGGGTGACCAGCAGCACGGTCACATCCTGCTCCCTGACCTTCTCGATCAGCTTCCAGGTCTCGCGCCGGGCGTGCGGGTCCAGTGCGGTGGTCAGCTCGTCGAAGACGGCGATCCTGGGGTTGCCGACCAGGGCGAGGGCGATGGACAGCCGCTGCTGCTGTCCGCCGGACAGCGATCCGTAGGGGGTGTCGGCCTTGCCCGACAGGCCCCAGTCCTTGATGAGTTCGCGCCAGTCGACGGGGTCGCGGTAGAAGGTGCTGTACAGCTCGAGCGCCTCCCACACCTTCATCTTGGGCGGCAGTTCGCTCTGCTGGAGCTGGATCCCGATGGACTCGCGCAGCTCGGCGAGGTCCTTCAGCGGGTCCAGGCCCATCACGGAGATCTCGCCGCCGTCCCGTTTGCGCATCCCCTCGATGCACTCCACGGCGGTGGTCTTGCCCGCGCCGTTGGGGCCCAGGATGCCGAAGATCTCACCCTCCTCCACGGAGAAGGACACGTCCTGTACCGCGACGTGATTGCGGTATTCCTTCCGCAGGTTACTGACCTCGATCAGCGGCATCGGCCGGGTCCTCCTCGCTTCTGTTCCTTCACTCTTCCACCGTAGGAAGCGGGTATCCCCCGCGGATCGGCCCATCGGCTGCCCAGCGGGCTGATCCTCCCTCCACCCACCGGCTGACCGGCCGCATCAACCGATCGGTGGAGGGGGGTACACCACGGCCTACACCACGGCCGGGTCAGTCACGCCGGGGGTGCAGCGCCCGGCACACCTCGTAGGACGGCAGCAGCCCCGCCCGTTCGGCCTCGGCAAGACCGGGGGCGTTCCGGTCCCGCTGGGAGACCAGATACTCCAGGTCCGTGGGCCAGGGCAGGCCGAGCGCCGGGTCGAAGGGGTCGATCTCGTGCTCGGCTCCCGGGTTGTACTCCACCGAGTTCAGATAGGCCGCCACGGTGTCGTCCCGCAGCGCGATGAAGGCGTGGCCGAGGCCCTCCTCCAGATACACCGCCCGGTACGAGACGGGGTCCAGGCGCACACTGTCCCAGTGGCCGAAGGTGGGCGAGCCCACCCGCAGGTCCACCACCACATCGAGGAGTTCACCGCTGGTGCAGGTCACCATCTTGGCCTGGCCCGGGGGTACGTCCGCGTAGTGCACCCCGCGGACCGTGCCGCGCCGGGAGACGCTGTGGTGGTTCTGGCCCAGCCGCAGCGGATGGCCGACGGCCGCGGCGAAGGCCGCTTCGGTGTAGTGGGCGACGAACGCGCCGCGCTCGTCGCGGTGGACGTCCGGGCTGAACTCATAGGCGCCGGAGACCGCCAGCTCGCGCACCTTCATCGGTTGTGCTCCATGGTGAGCTTCTCCAGCACCGGCACCACATCGTGCGGGGTGGGGGTGTGCAGGTTCTCCTCCCGCAGCCGCTCGGCGGTCTCCTTGTACGTGGCGTCGCCCAGCAGCCGCTGGACGCTCTCCCGCAGCACCTCGGCGGTCAGCTCGGAGGCGTGCACGGCCAGTCCCGCACCGGCCTCGTGCAGGCTGGTGGCCTTGTTCCACCAGTCGCCGTAGCGGATGGTGGGGATGAACTGCGGTACGCCGTTGACCAGTGCGGTGCCCCAGGAGCCGAAGCCGCCGTGGTGGATGAGGACCGCGGCGCCGGGCAGCAGGGCGTGCAGCGGGACGAAGTCGACGATGTGGGTGTTGGCGGGGATCTTCTCCAGGGCCGCGACCTCCTCGGGCGGCAGCGCGGCCACCACGTCGATGTCCATGGTCCCGAGGGTGTCGATGATGTCGGTGACCGGCATGAAGGTGCCGCCCAGGGCCGCCCGTGCGGAGACGCCCGAGGTCAGCACGACGCGCGGCCGCTCGGGGACCTCGCGCAGCCAGTCCGGGATCTCGCTGGGGCCGTTGTAGGGCAGATAGCGGACCGGGACCCGGTGGACCGACAGCGGAAGCTGGAGGCTGGTGGGGATCTGGTCGATGGTCCACTGACCGACCACGACCTCCTCGTCGAAGGTGCGGTCGTAGCGGGCGAGGATGCCGCCGAGCCAGTCGGCCATCGGGTCCTCGCGGCGCTCCTCGGGCTGCTCCGCGAGGCGGGTCAGGAACACCTCGCGCATCTTGGAGTAGATGTCGATGCACCACAGCAGCCGGGCATGGGCGGCGCCCACGACCCGGGCGGCCACCGGGCCCGCATAGCTGACCGGGTCCCAGATGACCAGGTCGGGCTGCCAGTCGCGGGCGTAGGCCACCAGTTCGTGCACCATGCAGTCGTTGTAGGTCTGGTACGCGAACATCACGCTGACCTTGAACTTCATCAGCACCTGTTCCCAGGAGTGCTGATCGAGGTCCGGAGCGGACCAGTCGGACAGCGGATTCTCCAGCGAGTCGCGGTTCTCCGTCAGCATCTCGTGGAGATTGTGGTCCGTGCCGACGGAGACGGCCGTCAGACCAGTGCTCTTGATGTGCTCGGTCAGCGCGGGGTTGCTGGCGACATGCACCTCGTGGCCGGCCGCGGCCAGCGACCAGGCGAGCGGGACCATGGTGAACAGGTGCGATTTCTCGGACACCGTGGCGAAAAGGATACGCATCGTCGGTTCTCTCTCAGTCGATAGGTCGTCGGGGGCGGGCGGTGGCCGCCCGCAGGGTGTCCGTGATGACTCCGGCCACGGCGGCCTTCTGTTCACCCAGGTAGAAGTGGCCGCCGGAGAAGACCTCCAGCCGGAAGGAGCCGGAGGTGTGCTCCCGCCAGCCCGCCATCTCCGGGGCCCTGACGCGGATGTCGCCGTCGCCGGCGAGCCCCACGATGTCGCAGCGCAGCCTGGCGCCGGGCCGGTACTCATAGGTCTCGGCCGCCTTGTAGTCGCTGCGGATGGCCGGCAGGGTCAGCCGCAGCAGTTCGGCGTCGCCGAGGATGCGCGAGTCGGTCCCGCTGACCAGTTGGAGCTCGGCGATGAGCCCGGCGTCGTCGCGCCGGTGGATGTCCAGGCTCCGGTGGTGTGAGGGCGCGGGCCGGCCCGAGGCGAAGAGCGTCACGGGCACGGTCCCCAGCTCCCCTTCGAGCAGCCGGGCCAGCTCGAACCCGACGCTCGCGCCCATGCTGTGGCCGAACAGCGCGATCGGCCGGTGTGCCGCCAGTGGCGTCAGCGCCTCGAAGATCTCGCGCGCCATCTCATGGATGTTCTCGATGGGCGTGTCATGGCGGCGGTCCTGCCGCCCCGGGTACTGGACGGCCAGCGCCTCCACGGTCGGCGGCAGCAGCTCGGAGAGGGGGAAGTAGAAGCTGGCGGCTCCTCCGGCGTGCGGCAGGCAGACCAGGCTGACCTCGGCCTCCGGACGCGGATGGAACCTGCGGAACCACAAGCTCTCATCGGTGACGGGCAACGCCATGGTCGTCGTTCCTTTCGCGGTGCGGGGAGGGCGCCTCGGCCCTTTCGCGGTGCGGGAGGGCGCCTCGGCGGCGGGTGCGGGCCGGAGTCAGGCGCCGTCGCGCGGCAGGGACTCCAGCCAGTCCTCGATGGCCTGGGCGGTGGGGAGGGAGTGGTCCTCCATCATGGTGAAGTGGTTGCCGCGCACATCGACGATGTCGTGCGGCAGCTCCCAGAAGGACCGCCAGTCGGGCAGCTCCTCCAGCTTCAGCGAACCGGTGGACAGCGGCTCCAGCGCGCGCACGAGAAGGGTGGGGGTGGCGATCGGCTCGGGATCCCAGCTTCCGAAGAGGTTGAGATACCAGCCCATGGCCGACAGCCGGTCGTCGTCCATGGTGACGAACACGCCCTCGCGCTCGGTCATCCCGTCCATGAGCGAGAGCCCGAACTGGTTGAGGATGCTGCTCTTGGGCACGTACGTGTCCACCAGCACCACCGCGGTCGGCCGGATCCCCATCCGCTCCAGATGTCCCGCCGCCGCATGGGCGAACCAGCCGCCCGCCGAGGAGCCCAGCAGCACGATCGGCGCCCCGTCCGCGGCCTTCGCCACCGCCTCGGCCTGGGCGGCGACCACCGCGTCCGCCGTCTCCGGAAGGGGCTCGCCGCGGCCGAAGCCCGGCAGCGCGAGCGCCGACACATCGCGCCGGCCCCGCTGGGAGGCCGCGAACCGCGCGTACTGGTGGATGCCCGCGACCGCCAGGCACGAGGAGAAGCAGAACATGTGCTGCTCGGCCGGGCCCTTGCTGAGCCTGACCGGCGTCGGCAGCTTCTCCAGCTCGGAGGTGGCGCTGAACCGGGGCCGCAGCGCAGCCGTGGCATGCAGCAGGTCGAAGATCTCTTTCCATTTCCCGGTCTCGAACGCCTGGGTGTAGAGCGCGCTCAGCGTGGTGGACTCACCCGTGGCGGCTGCCGTCGTGCCCGTGGGCGTCTCCGCGGACGGGCCCGACTGCCGGGCCGCGGCCAGGTCGGAGCGGAGCCGGGCGGCCAGATCGGTGGGCGTCTCGTGGTCGAAGACGAGCGTGGCGGGAAGCCGCAGCCCGGTGGCCGCGTTCAGCCGGTTGCGCAGCTCGACCGCGGTGAGCGAGTCGAAGCCGGAGTCCACGAACTCATGGGTTGCGCCGATGGCGGACGGGTCCGGGTGGCCGAGCACGGTGGCCACCTGCGTGCGCACCAACTCCACCAGTACGGCGTCCTGTTCGGCCTCGGACAGCCCGGCGAGCCGGTCCCGCAGCGCGGAGTCGCCGCCCGGTGAGCCGGTGCGTGTGTTCGCGCCCGCCCGGCGCGCCGGTGCCCGCACCAGTCCGCGCAGCAGCAGCGGCACCGAGCCGGATCCGGCGTTCGCGCGCAGTGCGGCGAGGTCGAGCCGCATCGGGATGAGCAGTGGAGTGTCCAGGGCGAGGGCGGTGTCGAGCAGTTCCATGCCCTGTTCGGAGCTGAGCGCGGCCACGCCCGAGCGGGCGGCCCCGGCCGTGTCCGCCGTTCCGGTCATCGTGCTGGTCCGCGCCCACAGCCCCCAGGCGAGGGAGTGGGCGGGCAGCCCCCGCGCCCTGCGGGCCTGGGCGAAGGCGTCGAGGAAACCGTTGGCGGCTGCGTAGTTGCCCTGTCCGGCGCCGCCGAGTACCCCGGCGGCCGAGGAGAAGAGCACGAACGCGGCCAGGTCCAGCTCCCGGGTGGCCTCGTGGAGGTGGAGTACGGCGTCGGCCTTGGGCCGCAGCACCGTGTCCATCCGCTCGGGGGTGAGCGAGGAGAGCACCCCGTCGTCCAGTACCCCGGCGGTGTGGAACACCCCGGTCAGCGGGTGGTCGCCGGGCACCTGGGCCACCAGGGCGGCCACGGCGTCCCGGTCGGCGGTGTCGCACGCCGCCACGGTCACGGTGGCGCCGAGCGCGGTCAGCTCGTCCCGCAGCCGGTCGGCGCCCTCGGCGGCCGGTCCCCGGCGGCTGGTCAGCAGCAGATGGCGGACGCCGTGCCGGGTCACCAGATGACGGGCGAGCAGCCCGCCGAGCGTACCGGTGGCGCCGGTGATCAGAACGGTGCCCTCGGGGTCCAGCGCACGCGTGGCGCCGGTCTCCCCCTGGGCGCGGGCGAGCCGCGGGGTGTGCGCCTGGCCGGCGCGCAGCGCGAGCTGCGGCTCACCGGAGGGGAGGACCGCCGCGAGAGCCCGTACGGACTCCTCGTGCTCATCGAGGTCGACGAGGGTGAACCGGTCGGGGTTCTCGGACTGCGCGGAGCGCACCAGGCCCCAGACGGCGGCGCCGGGCAGATCGGTGACGTCCGCGCCGGGCGCGGTGGCCACGGCGCCCCGGGTGATGAACACCAGCCGGGAGTCGGCGAACCGCTCATCGGCCGCCCAGCTCTTGGCCAGCCCCAGGGCGGTGGCCAGGGAGGCCCGTACCGCGTCGGCCGGTTCGCCTGGCCGGGCCTGGCCGCACACCAGGACCGCCGCGGGGGCGGCCGTACCGGCGTCCACGGCCGCGCCCAGCGACTCCAGGTCGACATACGACTCCAGGTGGACCCCGGCCGCGAAGAGGCTCTCGGTCACCTCCAGCGCGTCATCGCCGACCAGCGCGGCCCGGGTCAGCGGGGTGGCCGGGGCGGAACCGGCGAGCGCGGGCCAGTCGAGCTGGAACAGTGCCTCGTTGCTCGCGGCGCGGGCGCCGCTGAGCTGATCGCCGGTCATCTTCCGCAGCAGCAGCCCCTCGACGGTGGCCACCGGGCGGCCGGTGGGGTCGGCCACCGCGAGCGCCACGGTGTCCTCCCCGGCCGGGGAGATCCTCACCCGCACCTCGTCGGCTCCGGCGGCGTGCAGCGACACCCCGGTCCAGGAGAACGGCAGCCGCCCCTGCGCCGTTTCGGGGTCCTCTCCGGCGAAGAGGGTGCCGAGCGCGATGCCGTGCAGGGAGGCGTCGAGCAGGGCCGGGTGGATCCCGTACGCGGCGGCGGCCGACCGCTGCTCCTGGGCCAGCCGTATCTCGGCGAACACCTCGTCGCCGCGCAGCCAGGCGGCCCGCAGGCCCCGGAAGGCCGGGCCGTAGCCGAAGCCGCCCGCCGCGTACCGCTCGTACATGTCGCTGACGTCGAGTTCGGTGGCGTCCGCCGGAGGCCACTCGGTCAGCTCCGCGGGGGTGGCCGGGGCGGCGGTGGCGAGGGTGCCGGTGGCGTGCGGGGTCCACGGCTCGCCGAACCCGGCGCCCTCGGGGCGGGAGTGCACGTTCAGCGGGCGCCGTCCGCTCTCGTCCAGTTCCCCGGCGGTCACCCGGAGGGTGAGCGCGCCAAGGGCGGGGAGGATGAGCGGCGCCTGGAGGGTCAGCTCCTCGACCTGGTCGCAGCCGACCTGGTCACCGGCCTGGATCGCGAGTTCCAGGAACGCGGTGCCGGGGAAGAGCACCGTGCCGGAGACGGCGTGGTCGGCCAGCCAGGGCTGGGTGGCCAGGGACAGTCGGCCGGTGAGCACCAGGCCGTCGGTGTCGGCGAGTTCGACGGCGGCGCCCAGCAGCGGATGCCCGGCGGCGCCGAGACCCGCGGAGGTCACGTCACCGGCCCGGTCGGCGCCGTCCAGCCAGTACCGCTGCCGCTGGAAGGCGTACGTGGGCAGCTCCACCCGGCGGGCGCCACGTCCCGCGAACACCTTCTCCCAGTCCACCTCGCCACCGTGGGCATGCACCCGGCCGACCCCGGCCAGCAGCGACTCGGCCTCACCCCGGTCCTTGCGCAGCAGCGGGACGAACGCGACGGCATCGGCGTCGGAGACGCACTCCTGTCCCATCACGGACAGCACTCCGACCGGGCCCAACTCGACATAGCGGGTCACGCCCTGGTCCTCGAGGAACCGCATGCCGTCCTGGAACCGCACCGGCTGCCGCAGATGGCGCACCCAGTAGTCGGGCGTGCACAGCTCCTCGGCCGCCGCCTGGCCGGTCACATTGGACACCACCGCGATCCGGGGGGTGCCGTAGGACAGTTCGCCGACGACCTTGGCGAACTCCTCGAGCATGGGGTCCAACAGCGGCGAGTGGGCGGCGACGCCGACCCGCAGCCGCTTGCTCCGGCCGCCCACCGCTTCCGCGATCCGCAGGACGGCCTTCTCGTCGCCGGAGATCACCGTGGCGGCCGGGCCGTTGACCGCGCCCAGGGCCACCTGATCCTCGTGGCCCGCCAGATGGGGCAGCACCTCGGCCTCGCCGGTCTGAAGCGAGACCATCGCGCCGCCGGCGGGCAGCGCGTCCATCAGCCGGCCCCGGGCCGCGACCAGCGCACAGGCGTCCGGCAGCGAGAACACGCCCGCCACATGGGCCGCCGCCAGCTCGCCCACCGAGTGGCCGACCAGGAAGTCCGCGGTCACGCCCCAGGACTCCAGCAGCCGGTACAGCGCCACCTCGACGGCGAAGAGGCCGGTCTGGGTGTACAGGGTCCGGTCGAGCAACGGGGCGTCCTCGCCGAAGACCACATCGCGCACCGCGTGCTCGACATGGCCGTCCAGGTGGCGGTCGAGTTCGGCGCAGACGGTGTCGAACGCGGCGGCGAAGACCGGGAAGGCGGTGTGCAGGGCGCGTCCCATGCCGAGCCGCTGTGCGCCCTGCCCGGTGAACAGGAACGCCGTCTTGCCCGCACCGGCCACCGCGCCGGGCGTGGCGCCGGAGGCCAACTGATCGAGTTCGCCCAGCAGTTCGGCACGGTTCGATCCCACGACCACCGCGCGGTGGGTGAAGGCGGAGCGGGTGAGCGCCAGCGAGTAGCCGATGTCCGCCGGGGACGGCTCGGGCGCGTCCGCCACATACGACCGCAGTCGCGCGGCCTGGGCCCGCAGGGCCTCCTCGGTGCGTCCCGACAGCGGCCACGGCACCAGGTCACAGGCGGCGGGCCCGGTGTCCGCGGGGGCCTCGGCCTCGGTCTCGCCCTTGTCCTCGGGCTCCTCTGCGGGGGCCTGCTCCAGGATCACATGGGCATTGGTGCCGCTGAATCCGAAGGCGGACACCGCGGCGCGGCGCGGCCGCTCGGTTTCCGGCTCGGGCCACGGCCTGGCCTCGGCCAGCAGCCGTACCGCGCCCGACTCCCAGTCGACGTTGGGGGTCGGCTCCTCGGCGTGCAGGGTCTTGGGCAGCACACCGTGGCGCAGCGCCAGCACCGTCTTGATGATCCCGCCGACGCCCGCGGCGGCCTGGGTGTGGCCGATGTTGGACTTCAAGGAGCCGAGCCACAGTGGCCGGTCCTCGGGGCGGTCCTGGCCGTAGGTGGCGAGCAGGGCCCCGGCCTCGATGGGGTCGCCGAGCGAGGTGCCGGTGCCGTGTGCCTCGACCGCGTCCACATCGGCTGCGGTGAGCCCGGCGTCGGCCAGTGCCTGCCGGATGACGCGCTGCTGGGAGGGGCCGTTGGGGGCGGTGAGCCCGCTGCTGGCGCCGTCCTGGTTGGTGGCGGAGCCGCGGACGACCGCGAGCACCCGATGGCCGTTCTCCCGTGCGTCGGACAGCCGCTCCACGAGCAGCATGCCCACGCCCTCGCCCCAGCCGGTGCCGTCGGCGGAGGCGGCGAACGCCTTGCAGCGGCCGTCGGAGGCGAGCCCGCGCTGCCGGCTGAAGTCCACGAAGGCCACCGGTGTGGACATCACCATCGAGCCGCCGACGAGGGCGAGTTCGCACTCGCCGCGGCGCAGCACCTGGGCGGCGAGGTGCAGGGCCACCAGCGAGGACGAGCAGGCGGTGTCCACGGTGACCGCGGGGCCTTCGAGCCCGAAGGTGTAGGCGATACGGCCGGAGGCGATGCTGCCGGAGCCACCGCTGCCGACGTATCCCTCGACATCGTCGGGCACCTGCCGCAGCCGGGTCGCGTAGTCCTGGTACATCACCCCCGCGAAGACCCCGGTGCGGCTGCCGCGCAGCGTGGCCGGGTCGATCCCGGCCCGCTCCAGGGCCTCCCACCCGGTCTCCAGCAGCAGCCGCTGCTGGGGGTCCATGGCCAGCGCCTCGCGCGGGGAGATGCCGAAGAACGCGGGGTCGAAGTGGTCGGCGTTGGTGACGAAGCCGCCTTCCCGCGCATAGCTCGTCCCCGGCTTGTCCGGGTCCGGGTCGTAGAGGGCCTCCAGGTCCCAGCCCCGGTCGGCGGGGAACTCGGTGACCGCGTCCCGGCCGTTCGCCACCAGCTCCCACAGATCCTCCGGGGACGCCACACCACCGGGGTAGCGGCAGGCCATCCCGACGATGGCGATGGGCTCGTGGTCCTTGGCCTCGGCCTCCTGAAGGCGCTGGCGAGTGCGGTGCAGATCCGTGGTCACTCGCTTGAGGTAGTCGCGGAGCTTTGCCTCGCTCACCGTTTACCGCCCATCTCTTTGTATTCCAACTCCGGGTACTGTCAGGACAGGCCGAGTTCGTTCTCGATGAAGTCGAAGATCTCGTCGTCCGAGGCGGCGTCGATGCGGCCGGCGACCGCGTCCTCCGCGTCCTCCGGGCCCTGGCCGAGCCGTACCAGCAGGTCCTGGAGACGCGAGGCGAGCGTGCTGCGCGCCTCCTCGTCGGTGGCGACGCGGGCCAGATTGCTTTCCAGTGCGTCGAGTTCCGGAAAGGCCATCGACGCGGCGGTGAAGGTCTCCGGGGCGATCTCGGCTTCCAGATAGGCGGCGATCGCCGCAGAGGTGGGGTAGTCGAAGAGCAGGGTGACCGGCAGCCGCCGCCCGGTGGCCTTGCCGAGCTGGTTGCGGAGTTCGACGGCGGTGAGCGAGTCGAAGCCGAGGTCCAGCAGACCTCGTTCCGCATCGACGGCGGCCACCGAGTCGAAGCCCAGCACCCCGGCCACGGTCGTACGCACCAGGTCCAGCAGGAACCGGCCGCGCTCGGCCTCCGGCAGGCTGGAGAGATGCTGCTTGAGCCCCTCGGGCCGCGCGGACGCGGCCCCGGCTCCCGCTCCCGCGGCGGTCCGGCGGGCGGGCTTGGCGGGCGCGGCCTTCACCAGCCCGCGCAGCAGCGCCGGTACGTCACCGGAGCGCGCCCCGAGCCCCGCGGTGTCGAGCCGCATGGGCAGCACGACGGCGGCGTCCACGGCGCGTGCGGCGTCGAAGAGCCTGGCGCCGTCCGCCGAGGAGAACGGGACGATGCCACCGCGCGCCAGCCGGTTCAGATCGGCGCCCGCCAGCTTGCCGGTCATGTCGCTGCGCTGGGCCCACAGCCCCCACGCATGCGACTGGACGGGGCGGCCCTGGGCACGGCAGTGCTGGGCGAAGGCGTCGAGGAAGGCGTTGGCCGCCGCGTAGTTGCCCTGGCCCATCCCGCCGAAGGTGCCGGCGATGGAGGAGAAGAGGACGAGCGCGGACAGGTCCAGGTCGCGGGTCAGCTCGTACAGGGTGAGCGCGGCGTCGACCTTGGGCCGCAGTACGCGGTCCATCCGCTCGGGGGTGAGCGAGGACACCACACCGTCGTCCAGGACGCCCGCCGTGTGCACGACGGCCGTCAGCGGATGGGCGGCGGGGACGGTGGCCAGCAGCGCCGCCAGCGCCTCCCGGTCGGCCACATCGCAGGCGGCGAGGGTGACCTCGGCGCCCAACTCGGCGAGTTCGGAGCGGAGTTCGGCCGCGCCCTCGGCGTCCGGGCCGCGGCGGCCGGCGAGCAGCAGATGCCGCACACCGCCCTCGGCCACCAGATGGCGGGCGATGACCCCGCCGATGGTGCCGGTGGCCCCGGTGACCAGCACCGTGCCCTCGGGGTCCCAGGCGGGCGGGGCGGTGTCGGGGACGGGGGTGGTGGCGAGCCTGGCCACCGTGATGTCACCCCGGCGCACCGCCAGTTGCGGCTCGTCCAGGGCGAGGGCGGTCGGCAGGGCGCCCACCGACCCCTCGTGCTCATCGAGGTCGACGAGGACGAACCGGTCGGGGTTCTCCGACTGCGCGGAGCGCACCAGGCCCCATACAGCGGCGTGGGCCAGATCGGGCACCTCCGCGGCGGGCGTGGTGGCCACCGCGCCCCGGGTGATGAACACCAGGCGGGAGTCGGCGAACCGCTCCTCGGTCAGCCAGGCCCTGACCAGCGCCAGCGCCCGGCTGGTCGCCGTCCGTACGGCGTCGGCCACCCCCTGGGGCTCCGGTGCGCACGGCACCAGCACGGTGGCGGGCATGGCGGCCGGGTCGGCGGGCAGCGCGTCCAGGTCGCGGTAGGTGTGCGCGTCGAGTCCGACCAGCTTGAAGTCGTCGTCGCCGAGCAGGCCCCAGCTCCCGGCGGGGTACCGCTCGGGCACGGCGGCGGAGGTGTCGGCGGCCACCCAGTCGAGCCGGTAGAGCGTGTCACCGCCGGTGGTGGCGGCGTCGCCGAGCTGTTCGGGCCGCTTGCGCAGCACGAGCGATTCGACGGTGGCCACCGGGCGTCCGATGGAGTCCGCCACGGTCAGGGCCACCGTGTCGGCGCCGCCCGGGGTGAGCCGCACCCGTACCTCTCCGGCCCCGGCGGCGTGCAGCGACACCCCGGTCCAGGAGAACGGCAGCCGGCCCTCGCCGTCCTGGAACGTCGGGGCGAGCGCGATGGTGTGCAGCGCGGCGTCCAGCAGGGCCGGGTGCAGCCCATAGCCGGTGGCGGCGGACTGCTGCTCCTGGCCCGGCCGTACCTCGGCGAACACCTCGTCGCCGCGCAGCCAGGCCGCGCGCAGCCCCTGGAACGAGGGGCCGTAGCCGAAGCCGCCCGCCGCGAACCGCTCGTACAGGTCCTCGACCTCGATCGGCTCGGCGCCCGGCGGTGGCCACGCCCCGCCCAGGTCGTAGGAGCCCTCGGCGGCGCCGACCGCCAGCACACCGGTGGCGTGCCGGGTCCACGGCAGCTCCCGGTCCGCGTCCTCGGGGCGGGAGTAGACGTTCAGTGTGCGGTGACCGTCCTCGTCGGGCGCGTCCACCACCAGTTGCAGGGTGACGGCTCCGCGCTCGGGGAGGATGAGCGGCGCCTGGAGGGTCAGCTCCTCGACCCGGTCGCAGCCCACCTGATCACCGGCCTGGATCGCGAGTTCCAGGAACGCGGTGCCGGGGAAGAGCACCGTGTCCAGGACGGCGTGGTCGGCCAGCCAGGGCTGGCCGCGCGTGGACAGCCGCCCGGTGAGCACCAGGCCGTCGGTGCCCGCGAGTTCGACGGCGGCACCCAGCAGCGGATGCCCGGCGGCGCCGAGACCGGCCGAGGCCACATCGCCCACGGTGGCGGGCGCGTCCAGCCAGTAGCGCTGCCGCTGGAAGGCGTACGTGGGCAGCTCCACCCGGCGGGCGCCACGTCCCGCGAACACCTTCTCCCAGTCCACCTCGCCACCATGGGCATGCACCCGGCCGACCCCGGACAGCAGCGACTCGGCCTCACCCCGGCCCTTGCGCAGCAGCGGGACGAACGCGACGGTGTCGATGTCGACGTAGGCGTCGACATCGGGGTCGGCCTCGGCCAGGCACTCCTGGCCCATGGCGGAGAGCACACCGGCGGGGCCGATCTCGACGAAGCGGGTCACCTTACGCCCGGTGAGGAAGCGGATGCCGTCCCCGAAGCGCACCGCCCGGCGGACGTGGCGCACCCAGTACTCCGGCGAGCACAGCTCCTCGCCCGCCGCCTCACCCGTGACGTTGGAGACCACCGCGATCCGCGGCGCGGAGTAGCCGATCCCGGCGGCCACCGTGCCGAACTCGGCGAGCATGGCGTCCATCAGCGGCGAGTGGAAGGCATGGGACACGGTGAGCCGCTTGCTCTTGGCCCCGACCGCCTCCGCGATCCGCAGGACGGTCTCCTCGTCACCGGAGATGACGGTCGCCCGCGGCCCGTTGATCGCCGCCACGCTCACCCGGTCCTCGTGGCCTTCGAGGTGCGGGAGCACCTCGGCCTCGGCCGCCTGGAGCGACACCATCGCACCGCCTTCGGGCAGCGCCTGCATCAGCCGGCCCCGGGCCGCCACCAGCGCACAGGCGTCCCGTAGCGAGAACACCCCCGCCACATGGGCCGCCGCCAGCTCGCCCACCGAGTGGCCGCCCAGGAAGTCCGGGCGCAGGCCCCAGGACTCGACCAGCCGGTAGAGCGCCACTTCGAGGGCGAACAGCCCGGTCTGGGTGAACACGGTCCGGTTCAGCGGCTCCGGGTCCTCCCCGAACACCACCTCCCGTACCGAGCCGTCCAGATGAGGGTCCAGCTCCGCGCACACCGCGTCGAACGCGGCCGCGAACACCGGGAAGGCGTCGTACAACTCCCGCCCCATACCGAGTCGTTGGGCGCCCTGCCCGGTGAACAGGAAGGCCGTCTTCCCGGTGTCGGCCTCCGTCTCCCGGGCCGTCCCCGAGGCCAGTTCCGCAAGGCCCCGCAGCAGCTCGTCCCGCTCGGCGCCGACGACCACGGCGCGGTGGCCGAAGGCCGAGCGGCTCGTCGCCAGCGCGTAGCCGACGTCCACCGGGCACAGCTCCGGCCGCTCCTCCAGATGGGTTCGCAGCCGACCGGCCTGCGCCCGCAGCGCCGTCTCGCTCCGCCCGGAGAGCACCCAGGGCACCACATCGGAGCCGATCGACCGCTCGGCCACCGGTGCGGTGGGCTCGGGGCCCTGCTCCAGCACCACATGCACATTCGTGCCGCTGACGCCGAAGGCGGACACTCCCGCGCGCCGCGGCCGTCCCGTCCCGGGCCACTCCCTGGCCTCGGTCAGCAGCTCCACCGCACCGGCCGACCAGTCGATGTCGGGCGAGAGCGCATCGGCGTGGAGGGTCTTCGGCAGCACACCGCGGCGCAGTGCCAGCACCATCTTGATGATCCCGGCGACCCCCGAAGCGGCCTGGGTATGGCCGATGTTGGACTTCAGCGCGCCCAGCCACAGCGGCCGGTCCGCGTCCCGGCCCTGGCCGTACGTGGCCATCAGGGCCTGCGCCTCGATCGGGTCGCCGAGCCGGGTGCCGGTGCCATGGGCCTCGACCGCGTCCACATCGGCGGCCGTCAGGCCCGCACCGGCCAGTGCCTGGCGGATCACCCGCTGCTGGGAGGGGCCGTTGGGGGCGGTGAGGCCGTTGCTGGCGCCGTCCTGGTTGACGGCGGAGCCGCGCACCAGCGCCAGCACCTCATGGCCGCCTGCCCGCGCGTCCGAGAGCCGCTCCAGCAGCAGCATGCCGACGCCCTCGGCCCATCCGGCGCCGTCGGCGTCCGCCGAGAACGCCTTGCAGCGGCCGTCGGGGGCCATGGCCCGCTGCCGGCTGAACTCGATGAACGTGTCCAGTGTGGACATCACGACGACGCCGCCCGCCAGCGCCAGCGAGCACTCCCCCTGGCGCAGCGCCCAGACCGCCTGGTGGAGGGCGACCAGCGAGGACGAGCAGGCGGTGTCGACGGTGACCGCGGGGCCTTCGAGGCCAAAGGTGTACGAGATGCGCCCGGATGCCACGCTGCTCGCGCTGCCGGTGGCCAGATAGCCCTCGAACTCCTCGGGCGCACGGCCGAAGCGCGATCCGTAGTCGTTGTAGCTGGCGCCGATGAAGACTCCGGCCTGGGTGCCCTTCACCGAGGCCGGGTCGATCCCGGCCCGTTCGAACACCTCCCAGCTCGTCTCCAGCAGCAGCCGCTGCTGCGGGTCGATGGCGAGCGCCTCGCGCGGGGAGATCCCGAAGAACTCGGGGTCGAAGTGGTCGGCCTCGTGGAGGAATCCGCCGCCGGTGGCGTAGAAGGTGCCCGGCTTGTCGGGGTCGGGGTCGTAGTGGCCCTCGATGTCCCAGCCGCGGTCGGTGGGGAAGTCCGAGACGGCGTCGCGGCCGTCCATCAGCAGTTGCCACAGCTCCTCGGGGGTGGTCACCCCGCCGGGCAGGCGGCAGCTCATGGCCACGATGGCGATCGGGTCGTCGTCGACCGCGACGGTGGCGGGCACCGGGCCCGCGGGGGCGGTGGTATCGGTGTCTGCGGCGCCGCTCTCGGCCAGCAGGAAGCGGGTCAGCGCGGTGACGGTCGGGTAGTCGAAGACGAGGGTGACCGGCAGCCGCAGCCCGGTGGCGGCGTTCAGCCGGTTGCGCAGGTCGACGGCGGTGAGCGAGTCGAAGCCCAGCTCGCGGAAGGCACGCCCGGATTCGACCGCCGTGGTGTCGGGATAGCCGAGCGCGGCGGCCACTTCGGTGCTGACGAGGTCGGCCAGCGCCTCCTCGGCCTCCTGTGGCGACAGCCCGGCCAGCCGCTGGACGAGCGGGGTGTCCGCGTCGCCTGTGGTGGCGTCCGCCGCGTCCGTCCGCCGGGCGTCGGGGAGTTCGCCGAGCACGGCGTCCCCGTCCAGCGAGGGGGTGGCGGCGATGAGCCGGTCCCACTCGATATCGGCCACGGCCACATGGGTGTCGCCCACGTCCAGGGCGCGCTGAAGGGCGCCGATCGCCGGGTCGGGCGCCATCGCGGGCATACCGGTGGCCCGCAGCCGCGCCTCGACCGCCTCGTCGACCAGTCCGCCACCGGACCAGGCACCCCAGGCCACGGAGGTGGCGGGGAGGCCCTGGGCGCGGCGGGCGTGGGCGAGCGCGTCGAGGAAGGCGTTGGCGGCCGCGTAACTGCCCTGGCCGGGGCCGCCGAGCGTGCCCGCGAAGGAGGAGAAGAGGACGAAGGCGGACAGCTCGCGGTCGCGGGTGAGTTCATGCAGATGGAGCGCCGCGTCCACCTTCGGGCGCAGCACCCCGTCGGCGCGCTCGGGGGTGAGGGTGTCGAGCACCCCGTCGTCCAGAACGCCCGCGGTGTGGACGATCGCGTCGAGCGGGGCCGCGTCCTCGTCCAGCGTGGCGAGGAGGGCGGCCAGCGCGTCGCGGTCGGCCGCGTCGCACGCGGCCACGGTCACCCGGACGCCCGACTCGCGTAGCTCCGCGGCGAGTTCGGCCGCGCCGGGGGCCTCGGGGCCTCGGCGGCCGGCGAGCACCAGATGTTCGGCGCCACCCCGGGCCAGCCAGCGCGCCACATGGGCGCCCAGGCCGCCGGTGCCACCGGTCACCAGCACGGTGCCGCGCGGCCGCCACGGCGCGGTGGCGTCGGTCAGCGCCGCCGAGGCCCGTACCAGCCTGCGCCCGTGGACGCCGGAGGCGCGCACCGCCACCTGGTCCTCGCCGGTCGACCGGCCCGCGAGCACACCGCACAGCCGCGCGATGGCGCGGTCGTCGAGGGCGCCGGGCAGATCGACCAGACCGCCCCGGCGCCGTGGGTACTCCGCGGCGGCGATCCGGCCCAGGCCCCAGGTGAGGGCCTGTAGCGGGTGGTCCAGTACGTCCGCGCGGCCCACGGACACCGCCCCGCGCGTGGCGTACCAGATGGGGACGTCGGTGCCGGTGTCGCCGAGCGCCTGTAGCAGGGCGAGGTTGAGGGCGAGGCCGAGCGGCTGCGCCGTACCCGCCCCGTACGGCTCCTCGGCGAGCGCGAGGAGCGAGAGCACCGCGGTCGGGGGCGTGTCCGTGGCCGGGGGCGTGTCCGCCGTCGGAGGCGCGTCTGTGGTCGGTGACGTGTCCGCCGTCGCGTCGCCGAGCCTGCGGGCGAGCGCCTCGCGTACGGCGTCCGCCTCGGTCAGCTCCACCAGCCGCACCTGGGCGCCGCGTTCCCGCAGCGCCTCCGCGACCCGCGGGCCTTCCGGCGCTCCGGCGGGCGCGGCGATCAACCAGGTGGCACCGGCCGACGACCGGTCGTGCGGAGCGGTGAGCGCGTCGCCCAGGGGCTTCCAGGTGATGTGATAGCGCCAGGAGTCGAGCACCGACCGCTCGCGGCGCGCCCGGCGCCAAGAGGCCAGCGCCGGAACCACCATGGCCAGGGACGACTCCTCGGCGTCCACTTCCAGCGCGGTGGCCAGCGCCGCCAGATCCTCGCGCTCCACGGCGTCCCAGAAGTCCGCGTCCACCGCTTCGCCTTCGGCGGTGGACGCGGAGGAGCCCTCGAGCCAGTAGCGCTGCCGCTGGAAGGCGTACGTCGGCAGTTCGACGACCGACGCCCCCGTCCCGGCGCATACCGCGGCCCAGTCGACGGCCACGCCACGGACGAACGCCTCGCCCAGCGAGACCAGGAACCGCTCCGGGCCGCCCTCATCACGCCTCAGCGACCCCACCACCACCGCGTCCTCGACGGTCGCCTGAAGCGGCATCGTCAACACCGGATGCGGAGACATCTCCAGGAACGTCCCGAACCCGGCCGCCGACAGAGCCCGCACCGCCGACTCCAGCTCCACCGTCTGTCGCAGATTGGTGTACCAGTACCCGGCGTCGAGTCCGGTGGTGTCGATGGTGTCGCCGGTGACCGTCGAGCAGAACGGCACCGCGGCGCGGCGCGGGGCGATCGGAGCCAGGACGTCGAGGAGTTCCTCGCGCAGCTCCTCGACATGGGCCGAGTGGGACGCGTAGTCCACCGGGATCAGCTTCGCCCGTACGTCCTCGGCCTCGCACTCCGCCTGGAGCTCACGCAACGCCTCCGGGTCACCGGACACCACGATCGAACCGGGGCCATTGACCGCCGCCACCGAGATACGACCGTCCCACGCGGTGATCCGCTCCCGCACCCCATCGGCACTCTCGGCCACGGACATCATCCCGCCACGACCCGCCAGCCCACGCCCAATGGCCTGCGAGCGCAACGCCACCACCCGCGCCCCGTCCTCCAACGACAACCCACCCGCCACCACCGCCGCAGCGATCTCCCCCTGCGAATGCCCCACCACCGCCGCAGGCACGACACCACATGCCCGCCACACCTCCGCCAACGACACCATCACCGCCCACAACACCGGCTGCACCACATCCACCCGACCCAACCCCGGACCCCCACCCCGCAACACCTCGACCAACGACCACTCCACAAACCCCGACAGCGCCACCTCACACTCCGCCAACCGACCCGCGAACACCGGCGACGAATCCAACAACTCCACCGCCATCCCCACCCACTGCGACCCCTGCCCCGGAAACACGAACACCGGACGGGCGTCGGCCGCCGCGACTCCCTCGCCGCGCACCACGTGCGGGGACTCGCCGCCCGAAGCCAGCGCGCCCAGTGCGTCGATCAGCTCGTCGCGGTCGTCGCCCAGGACCAGCGCACGGTGGTCGAACCGGCCCCGGGTGGTGGCGAGCGAGTGGCCGATGTCGGCCGGGGACAGGCCGGGGCGCGCGGTCACATGGGTCAGCAGCCGCTCGGCCTGTGCCCGCAGGCCCGCCGCGCTCTTGGCCGACAGCACCCATGGCACCACTTCCCCACCCACGGGGGCGGTTCCCTCGGCCGAGGCGTCGGAAGGCTCCGCAGCCTGCTCCTTGGGAGCCTCCTCGATGATGGTGTGCACATTGGTGCCACTGGCCCCGAAGGCCGAGATACCGGCCCGGCGGGGCTCCTCGCCGCGCGGCCACTCCCTGGCCTCGGTCAGCAGCTCCACCGCCCCCGCCGGCCAGTCGATCCGCGAGGAGCGCTCCTCGGCGTGGAGCGTCTTGGGCAGCAGGCCGTGGCGCATGGCCTGCACCATCTTGATGACCCCGCCGACGCCCCCGGCGGCCTGCGGATGGCCGATGTTGGACTTCAGCGAGCCGATGAGTACGGGGCGGTCCGCCGCGCGGTCCTTCCCGTACGTGGCGAGCAGCGCGCCCGCCTCGATGGGGTCGCCCAGCGGGGTGCCGGTGCCATGGGCCTCGACCGCGTCGATCTGCTCCGCCGTCAGGGCGGCGTTGGCCAGCGCCTGGCGGATCACCCGCTGCTGGGAGCGGCCGTTGGGGGCGGTGAGGCCGTTGCTGGCGCCGTCCTGGTTGACGGCGGAGCCGCGCACCAGCGCCAGCACCGTATGGCCGTTGCGGCGGGCGTCCGAAAGCCGCTCCAGCAGCAGCATGCCGACGCCCTCGCCGAGGCCCATGCCGTCGGCGCCCTCGGCGAACGCCTTGCAGCGACCGTCCTGCGCCAAGCCGCGCTGCCGGGCGAACCCGATGAGCCCCATCGGGGCGCCCATCACGGCGGCGCCGCCCGCGAGGGCGAGGGAGCAGTCGCCCTGGCGCAGCGACTGGCAGGCCAGGTGGAGGGCGACCAGCGAGGACGAGCAGGCGGTGTCGAGGGTGACGGCCGGGCCCTCCAGGCCCAGGGTGTAGGCGACGCGGCCGGACATGATGCTCGCGGAGATTCCCGTGACCAGGTGGCCCTCCAGCCCTTCGGGCATATGCGGCCAGTCGGGGATGTAGCCCTGGTAGGCGGCGCCCACGAAGATGCCGGTCTTGCTGCCGCGCAGGCCCGCCGGATCGATTCCGGCGCGCTCGAACGCCTCCCAGGAGGTCTCCAGCAGCAGCCGCTGCTGCGGGTCCATCACGGTGGCCTCGCGGGGCGAGATGCCGAAGAACGCCGGGTCGAACTGGTCGGCGTCGTGGAGGAATCCGCCCTCGGTGGCGTAGACGGTGCCCTGCCGGTCGGGGTCCGGGTCGTACAGGTTCTCCAGGTCCCAGCCGCGGTTGCCGGGGAAGCCGGAGATGGCGTCGCGCTCGCCGGTGACCAGCTCCCACAGGTCCTCGGGGCCGCGCACATCGCCCGGGTAGCGGCAGCTCATCGCCACGATGGCGATGGGTTCGCGGGACGCGGCGGTGAGTTGCTGATTGGCCCGGCGCAGCCGTTCGGTCTCCTTCAGAGACTCCCGCAGCGCGCCAACGATCTTGTCGGTTGGGTTTGCCATTGTCAGCTCCGCAGTCGAGTCTCGTCAGAGGTCGTTCTTGTCGTAGGCCATGCGGACGAGGTCATCCACGTCCAGGTCGTCGATGGACTCGGCGGGTTCCTCGTCCACCGGTCCGGCGGCGGGGTCATGGGAACCGGCCAGCCGCAGCAGCTCGTCCAGCAGCCCGGATTCGCGGAGCCGGAGCAGGGGGATGGAGGTCAGTGCCGCGCGGACCTCGGCCTCCTCGGCGTCCTCGGGGCCGAGGCCGGTGCTCGCGGTGTCAGCGGGGAAGAGTTCGGCGCCGATGTGTCCGGCGAGTTCCTCCGCGCTCGGGTAGTCGAAGACGACGGTGACGGGGAAGCGGAGCCCGGTCGCGGTGCCCAGGCGGTTGCGCAGGTCGACGGCGCTCAGGGAGTCGAAGCCCAGTTCGCGGAAGGCGCGCTGGGCGTCGACGGCCTCCGGGCCGGGATAGCCGAGCACGGTGGCGATCTGCGAGCGCACCAGCGACAGCACGGCCACCCGCCGGTCCGCCGGGGCCATATCGGCCAGCCGGTCGCGCAGCGAGGAGGACTCTCCGGTCGTGTCCGCCCCCGTGCCGGCGTCGGCGGCGAGGATCCGCGCCACGTCGGGCACCTGGCCGATGAGCGGGCTGGGCCGGGCCGAGGTGAAGACGGGGACGAACCGCTCCCAGTCCACGTCGGCGACCACGACCACGGTCTCGTCCCCGTCCATCACCTGCCAGAACGCGTCGATGGCGAGCCGGGGAGTCATGAACGGGATCCCCCGGCCGCGCAGTTGCTCCTCGGCGAGGTTGGCGGCCATGCCGCCCTCCTCGGGGCTCCAGATGCCCCACACCACCGAGGTGGCGGTGAGGCCGCGGGCCCGGCGGTTCTCGGCGAGCCCGTCGAGGTAGGCGTTGGCGGCGGCGTACGCGCCGTGTTCACCACTGCCCCAGACGGCCGAGATGGAGGAGAAGAGCACGAAGGAGTCGAGCGTGTCCCGGTCGAAGAGGGCGTCCAGGTTGGCGGCGCCCGCGACCTTGGCCTCCGCCGTGTCGGCGAACTCCGCCAGATCGGTGTCGGCGAGCGGAACGAGCACACCGGCACCCGCGATGTGCAGCACGGAGCGGATCGGCGGGCCCTCGGCCTCCACCTCCCGTACGAGCGCCTCCAGCGCGGCGCGGTCGGCCACATCGCACGCGGCCACGGTGACCTTGGCGCCGAGTTCGGTCAGTTCGGCCTTGAGCTTGTCCGCGCCGGGCGCCTCGGGGCCACGTCGGCTGGTGAGCACCAGGTGTTCGGCACCGGCCTGGGCCAGCCGGCGGGCGATCTGGGCTCCGACACCACCGGTGCCGCCGGTGAGCAGCACGGTGCCCCCGGGGGTCCAGGCGGCGCCGCTCCCCCGGTGTCCGGCGGCCCGTACCAGCCGCCGGGTGAACACGCCGGAGGGCCGCAGGGCCAACTGGTCCTCGTCGCCGAGACGGCCCGCCAGCGCGCCGCACAGCCGTGTGGTGACCCGGCCGTCGACGGTGCCCGGCAGGTCGATCATGCCGCCCCAGCGCTGCGGGTGTTCGAGGGCGGCGACCCGGCCCAGCCCCCATACGGCCGCCTGGGCGGGGCTGTCGAGCACATCGGTGCCGCCGACGGACACACCCCCGCGGGTGGCCAGCCACAGCGGGGCCGCCACCCCCGTGTCGCCGAGGGCCTGGACGAGGGCGAGGGTGAGCGCGAGGCCCATGGGCACTCCCGCGTGGCCGGGGTGCGGTGCGTCGGCGAGCCCGAGCAGGGAGAGCACTCCGGACGGGGTGGCTCCGGAGGTGGCCTCGGCGAGCCGCGCGGCGACCGCGGCGCGATCGGCCTCGGCCACCTCGGCGGTGACGACCGTAGCGCCGTGGGTCTCCAGACCGTCGCGTACGCCCTCGATCAGCTCGGTGGCGGGGTGTCCGGCCGGGACCACGAGCAGCCAGGTGCCGGTCAGGGCCGCCGAAGCCGGGTCCGGCACCCGGTTCCAGGTGACGTGGTAGCGCCAGGAGTCGAGCACGGACCGCTCCCTGCTGCCGCGGCGCCATGAGGACAGCGCCGGGAGCACGGTCCGCAGCGACGACCGCTCCTCGTCTGCGTCCACTTCCAGCGCGGCGGTCAGCGCGGCCAGGTCCTCGCGCTCGACGGCGTCCCAGAACTCGGCCTCCACCGGGTCGCCTCCGGTGGCGGCCACCGGTGCCGGGGGCTGCTCCAGCCAGTAGCGCTGCCGCTGGAAGGCGTACGTCGGCAACTGCACAACGGACGCGCCCAGCCCGGTGAACACCGCGGCCCAGTCGACGGCCACCCCACGGACGAACGCCTCGCCCAGCGAGGCCAGGAACCGCTCCGGGCCGCCCTCGTCACGCCGCAGCGACCCCACGACCACCGCGTCCTCGACGGTCGCCTGTAGCGGCATGGTCAGCACCGGATGGGGGCTCATTTCGAGGAACGTCCCGAACCCGGCGGCCGACAGTGCCCGCACCGCCGACTCCAGCTCCACGGTCTCCCGCAGATTGGTGTACCAGTACCCGGCGTCGAGCCCGGTGGTGTCCAGGGGGGCGCCCGTCACGGTGGAGTGGAAGGTGATGTCCGAGGTGCGCGGGCGGATCGGGGCGAGGAGGTCGAGGAGTTCCTCGCGCAGTTCCTCGACATGGGCCGAGTGGGACGCGTAGTCCACCGGGATCAGCTTCGCCCGTACGTCCTCGGCCTCGCACTCCGCCTGGAGCTCACGCAACGCCTCCGGGTCACCGGACACCACGATCGAACCGGGGCCATTGACCGCCGCCACCGAGATACGACCGTCCCACGCGGTGATCCGCTCCCGCACCCCATCGGCACTCTCGGCCACGGACATCATCCCGCCACGACCCGCCAGCCCACGCCCAATGGCCTGCGAGCGCAACGCCACCACCCGCGCCCCGTCCTCCAACGACAACCCACCCGCCACCACCGCCGCAGCGATCTCCCCCTGCGAATGCCCCACCACCGCCGCAGGCACGACACCACATGCCCGCCACACCTCCGCCAACGACACCATCACCGCCCACAACACCGGCTGCACCACATCCACCCGACCCAACCCCGGACCCCCACCCCGCAACACCTCGACCAACGACCACTCCACAAACCCCGACAGCGCCACCTCACACTCCGCCAACCGACCCGCGAACACCGGCGACGAATCCAACAACTCCACCGCCATCCCCACCCACTGCGACCCCTGCCCCGGAAACACGAACACCGGCTTCCCGACCGGGCCCGCCAAGCCCTGAGCCACGAGGCCACCGGGCTCGCCCCGGGTGAGCGCCGTCAGACCGCCGCGGAAGTCCTCGACGCCGCCGCCGACCACCACGGCGCGGTGGTCGAAGAGGGCGCGGGTGGTGGCCAGCGAGAAGCCCACGTCCGCCGGGGGCAGCTCCGGGTCCTCCGCGAGGCGCGTCAGCAGCCGTTCCGCCTGCGCCCGCAGGCCCGACTCGGTCTTGGCCGAGAGCACCCACGGCACCGTTGCGCCGCCCACCGGGGCGTCACCCTCGGCCGAAGTGCCCGAAGGCTCCTCGTCGGGGGCCTGCTCGATGATGGCGTGGGCGTTGGTGCCGCTGGCACCGAAGGCGGAGACCCCGGCGCGGCGGACCCGCCCGGTCTCCGGCCACGGCCGGGCCTGGGTGAGCAGTTCGACGGCGCCCGAGGACCAGTCCACGTTGGGCGACGGCTCCTCGATGTGCAGGGTCCTGGGCAGCACGCCGTGGCGGATGGCCTGCACCATCTTGATCACGCCGCCGACCCCCGCGGCGGCGGCCGTGTGACCGATGTTGGACTTCAGCGAGCCGAGCCACAGTGGCCGGTCGGCCGGACGCTTCTTCCCGTACGTGGCGAGCAGGGCGCCCGCCTCGATCGGGTCGCCCAGCGACGTTCCCGTGCCATGCGCCTCGACCACATCGACATCGGCGCCGGACAGCGTGGCGTTGGCCAGCGCCTGGCGGATCACCCGCTGCTGCGCACGGCCGTTGGGCGCGGTGAGGCCGTTGCTGGCGCCGTCCTGGTTGATGGCGGAGCCGCGGACGACCGCGAGCACGGTGTGGCCGTTGCGGCGGGCGTCGGAGAGCCGTTCCAGCAGCAGCACTCCGACGCCCTCGCCCCAGGCGGTGCCGTCGGCCGTCGAGGAGAACGCCTGGCAGCGGGAGGAGGTGGACAGCGCGCGCTGGCGGCTGAACTCGATGAAGCCATTCGGGGTGGACATCACGGTGGTGCCGCCGGTGAGCGCCATCGAGCAGTCGCCCTGCCGCAGCGCCTGGCAGGCCATGTGCAGCGCCACCAGCGAGGATGAGCACATGGTGTCGACCGTGACGGCCGGTCCCTCCAGGCCCAGGGTGTAGGCGACGCGGCCGGAGAGGATGGCGCCCGAGGCGCCCATGGACATCTGGCCTTCGAGCCCTTCGGGCAGCTCGGTCAGACCGCGGGCGTAGTCGAAGTCGGTGGCGCCCATGAAGATGCCGGTGTCGCTGCCGCGCAGGGTGCCCGGGTCGATTCCGGCCCGTTCGAAGGTCTCCCAGACCACTTCCAGCAGCAGCCGCTGCTGCGGGTCCATGGTGAGGGCCTCGCGCGGCGAGATACCGAAGAACGCCGGGTCGAACTGGTCCACGTCATGCAGGAATCCGCCCTGGCGGGCGTAGGTGCGGCCCTCCCGGTCGGGGTCCGGGTCGAAGAGGTTCGGCAGGTCCCAGCCCCGGTCGGCCGGGAAGTCGCCCATGCCGTCCCGGCCTTCGGCCACGGCCTGCCACAGGTCCTCGGGGGACCGGATGTCGCCCGCGTAGCGGCAGTTCATCGCCACGATGGCGATGGGCTCGGGGGTCTGAAGCTCCTGGATCCGGCCGTGTGCCGCGCGGAGGTGGCCGGTGGCCCGCTTGAGGTAGTCGCGCAGCTTCTTCTCGTTGTCCATGGTCGTCAGCTCCTCAAGAGGGCCGGAACGTCGGTGGCGGCCGGGGCGGTGGCGCGGCGGTTCATCGGGCCGTCAGATCCCGGCCCAGCAGCTCGAACATCCCGTCGAGCAGCTCGAACATCTCGTCGTCCGTGGCCGATTCGATGTCCTCCAGCTCCAGGGCGGCGAGGGTGGACTGGGCGCGGTCGAGCTCCGCGAGCGACGCGGTGTCCATGGACTCCTCGTCCGATGGGAGGAGTTCCTCCCGCAGCAGCTCGGCGAGGTCGCCCGCGGTCGGGTAGTCGAAGACGAGGGTGACCGGCAGCCGCAGCCCGGTGGCGGCGTTGAGCCGGTTGCGCAGATCGACCGCGGTGAGCGAGTCGAAGCCCAGCTCCTTGAAGGCCCGTCCGGTCTCGACCGCGCCCGCGTCGGCGTAGCCGAGGGCCGCGGCCGCCTGCTCGCTCACCAGCTCCACCAGGGCGGTGTGACGGTCGGCCGGGCTCAGCTCCACGAGCCGCTTGCGCAGCGCGGCAGCGCCACCGGCCTCCTCCCGCTCGGCCCCTGCCGGGTCCTGCCCGGTGGCGACCGCCTCGGGGAGGTCGGCGAGCAGCGGCAGCGGCCGAGTGGCGGACAGGGCGGATGCGAAACGGCCCCAGTCGATGTCGGCGGCGACGAGGAAACCGTCGCCGTGCGCGACCGTCTGCCGCAGCAGTTCCAGGGCCCGCGCACCGTCGATGGGGGGCGCGCCGCGCCGTCGCAACTGGTCCGCCACCGCACCGTCGATCATTCCGCCGCCCGCCCAGGCGCTCCAGGCCACCGACGTGGCGGGCAGGCCGTCCGCGCGGCGGAGTTGGGCGAGTGCGTCGAGATACGCGCTGGCCGCCGCGTAGTTGCCCTGTCCGGCGGCGCCCACGGTGCCGGCGATCGAGGAGAGCAGGACGAACGCGTCGAGGTCCAGGTCCCGGGTGAGCTCGTGCAAATGGCGCGCGCCCGCCACCTTGGGGCGCAGTACGGTCTCGATCCGCTCGGGGGTGAGCGCGTCGACGGTGGCGTCGTCCAGCGCTCCGGCGGCGTGCACCACGGCGGTCAGCGGGTGGTCCGCGCCGTCGCCCGTGACCGAGTCCAGCAGGTGGGCCAGCGCCGCACGGTCGGCCACATCGCAGGCGGCGACGGTCACCTGGGCGCCGCGCTCGGTCAGTTCGGCCTTCAGCTCGGCGGCGCCCGGGGCCTGGGGCCCGCGGCGGCTGACGAGCACCACGTGTTCGGCGCCCTCGTGGACCAGCCCGCGGGCGATCTGGGCGCCGACGCCGCCGGTGCCACCGGTGATCAGTACGGTGCCGCGGGGCTGCCAGCGCTCGCCGGTGGAATTGGCACCGGCCCTCCTGAGCCGCCGGGCGAGGGTGCCGGAGGCGCGGATGGCCAGTTGGTCCTCGCCGTCCTGGCCGGTCAGGGCCCGGGCGAGCGCCCGGAGGGAACTCTCGTCGAGCCTGGCGGGCAGATCGATCAGACCGCCCCAGCGCTGCGGGTGTTCCAGGGCGACCGCACCGCCCAGGCCCCAGACGAGGGCTTGTGCGGGTGCTTCGAGACGGTCGGCGCCACTCGCGGAGACGGCGCCGCGGGTGACACCCCACAGGGGTGCGTCGAGGCCCGCGTCGCCCAGCGCACGTACCAGGGCGAGGGTGGTGGCGAACCCGGTGGGGATGTCAGGGTGTGCCGGATGCGGTGCCTCGTCGAGGGCCAGCAGGGACACCACGCCGACGGGCGCGCCGGCCTCCCCGATGGTCTCGGTGATACGGGTGGCGAGCCGGGTGCGGTCGGTGTCGTCCGGGCTGATCCGCAGGGGGACGATCTCGGCGCCGAGCGCGGCGAGTCCGGCGGTGACGGCCTCGACGTCTGCGGCATGCGTGCTGTTGGCCGCAGTGCTGTCGGGCACCGCCACCAGCCAGCGGCCGGTGAGCGCGGGGGTCCGCTGTCCGTCGACCGGCTGCCAGCCGATGCGGTAGCGCCACGAGTCGAGCACCGCCTGGTCGCTCAGCCGGGACCGCCACGAGGAGAGCAGCGGAAGCACCTCGCTGAGCGGCGCGTCGGCGCCGGTGCCCAGTGTGGCCGTCAGGGTGTCCAGGTCGGCGTTCTCGACCGCGGTCCAGAACTCCGCCTCCGCCCGGCCGGTGGCCGTCTCGGCGACGGGACCGGTCTGGGGCTCGACCCAGTAGCGGGAGCGCTGGAACGCGTAGGTGGGAAGGTCGACGTGCCGGGCTCCCCGCCCGGCGAACAGCCCCCGCCAGTCCACCTCCGCACCGTGGACGTACGCCTGGGCGAGCGAGAGCAGCATTCGCTCGGGGCCGCCCTCCTCGCGGCGCAGGGTGCCGATGACGGCGGCCGCGCCGTCGGCGGCCTCGACGGTGGCCGCCATGGCGGCGGCCAGCACGGGGTGCGGGCTCACCTCCACGAACAGCCGGTGGCCGCTGGTGAGCAGCGCCCGCGTCGCCGTTTCGAGCCGCACGGTCTCGCGCAGGTTGCGGGCCCAGTAGGCGGCGTCGAGCCCGGCGGTGTCGAGGGGTTCGCCGGTGACGGTCGAGTGGAAGACGATCCGCGAGGTGCGCGGACGGATGGGGGCGAGGATGTCCAGCAGCTCGTCGTGGATCTGCTCCACCTGGGCGGAGTGCGAGGCGTAGTCCACCGGGATCAGCTTCGCCCGTACGTCCTCGGCCTCGCAGCGGGCCAGCAGCTCGTGCAGCGCCTCCGGTTCACCGGAGACCACCACCGCGCCGGGGCCGTTGACGGCCGCCACGGAGATACGACCGTCCCACGCGGCGATGCGCTCCCGCACCTCCTCGACCGGGAGCGAAACGGACATCATGCCGCCGTGTCCGGCGAGGCCCCGTGCGATGGCCTGCGAGCGCAACGCCACCACCCGCGCCCCGTCCTCCAACGACAACCCACCCGCCACCACCGCCGCAGCGATCTCCCCCTGCGAATGCCCCACCACCGCCGCAGGCACCACCCCACACGACCGCCACACCTCCGCCAACGACACCATCACCGCCCACAACACCGGCTGCACCACATCCACCCGACCCAGCCCCGGACCCCCACCCCGCAACACCTCGACCAACGACCACTCCACAAACCCCGACAGCGCCACCTCACACTCCGCCAACCGACCCGCGAACACCGGCGACGAATCCAACAACTCCACCGCCATCCCCACCCACTGCGACCCCTGCCCCGGAAACACGAACACCGGACGGGCCTCCACCGCCGCCGCGCCCTCGCCGCGCACCACCCCGGCGGAGACCTTTCCCGAGGCCAACGCCTCCAGGTGGCCGAGCAGTTGGGAGTGGTCCGCGGCCACGACCGCGGCGCGGTATTCGAAGGCCGACCGTCCGGTGGCGAGTGCGTGGCCGACATCGGCGGGGGACAGCTCGGGGCGTTCGTTCAGCCGCGCCAGCAGCCGCTCCGCCTGCGCTCGCAGGGCCGCTTCGTTCCTGCCGGAGAGCACCCAGGGGACGGTGGAGCCGCCGAGCGCGGTGCCGTCGAGCGCGGGTGCGCCGTCGTCGTCCTCCCCGGCGGCCGGGGCCTGTTCGAGGATGACATGGGCGTTGGTGCCGCTCACGCCGAACGCGGACACCCCGGCGCGGCGCGGGCGGCCACGCTCGGGCCACTCCTGGGCCTCGGTGAGCAGTTCGACCGCGCCGGAGGACCAGTTGACGGCCGGGGACGCCTGGTCGACGTGGAGTGTCCTCGGCAGCGTTCCGTGGCGCAGCGCCATCACCGTTTTGATGACTCCGCCGACCCCGGCCGCCGCCTGGGTGTGGCCGATGTTGGACTTGAGCGAGCCGAGCCACAGCGGATGGCCGGAGGTGCGGCCCTTGCCGTAGGTGGCGAGCAGCGCGCCCGCCTCGATCGGGTCGCCGAGCGCCGTGCCCGTGCCATGGGCCTCGACGGCGTCGACGTCGTCCACCGCCAGCCCGGCGGCGGCCAGCGCCGCCTCGATGACGCGGCGCTGGGCCGGGCCGTTGGGCGCGGCGAGGCCGTTGCTGGCGCCGTCCTGGTTGACGGCGCTGGAGCGCAGGACGGCGAGGACGGGGTGACGGTTGCGGCGGGCGTCGGACAGCCGCTCCAGCAGCACCATGCCCGCGCCCTCGCCCCAGCCGGTGCCGTCGGCGCCCGCGGCGAAGGACTTGCAGCGGCCGCCTGCCGCCAGTCCGCGCTGATGGCTGAACTCGACGAAGACACCGGGAGTGGCCATCACCGCCACCCCTCCGGCCAGCGCCAGCGAGCATTCGCCGCGGCGCAGCGCCTGGGCCGCCAGATGCATGGTCACCAACGATGAGGAGCACGCGGTGTCCAGGGTGACGGCCGGTCCTTCGAGGCCGAGGGTGTAGGAGATGCGGCCGGAGGCGACGCTGGAGACGTTGCCGATCAGCAGATGGCCCTCGACGCTCCGCGGCGCGTACTGCGGGTCTCCGCCGTACTGGAACGAGGCGAGTCCCACATAGACCCCGGCGCTGCTCCCCTTCAGCGAGAGCGGGTCGATGCCCGCGCGTTCGATCGCCTCCCAGGACACTTCGAGCAGCAGCCGCTGCTGCGGGTCCATGGCCAGCGCCTCACGCGGGGAGATGCCGAAGAAGGCCGGGTCGAACTGGTCGGCGTCGTGGACGAATCCGCCTTCGCGGGTGTTGCAGGTGCCCGACCGGCCCGGATCCGGGTCGTAGAGTCCCTCGACGTCCCAGCCCCGGTTGGCGGGGAATTCCGAGATCGCGTCCCGGCCCTCGGCCACCAGCCGCCACAGCTCCTCCGGTGAGCGGACACCGCCGGGGAAGCGGCAGCCCATCGAGACGATGGCGATCGGTTCCCGCTCGTCGGCCTCGATCTGGTCCAGCCGCGCACGGGCCTGTTTGAGATCGGAGGAGACCCGCTTGAGGTAGGTGAGGAGTTTCTCTTCGTTCTCGTTCGCCATCAGGAAGCCCCGAATTCGTTGTCGATGAAGTCGAAGACCTCGTCGGCGGTAGCGGAAAGGAGTTCGGTGTCGGGGGATGGTCCGCCGGTGTGCTCCACGGGCGTGCCGCCCAACTTCGCCATGAGGTCGCCGAGACGGCCCGTCAGCCGCTCCCGGACTCCGTCGTCGGCGATCAGCTCCGGCAGTGCGGACTCCCACCGGTCCAGGTCGTCGAGGAGGGTGAGCGCGTCCATCGGCCGGGCCGACGGCAGCTCGCCGCGGAGGTACTCGGCCAGCGGCGCGGGTGCCGGATAGTCGAAGACGAGGGTGGCGGGCAGGTCGAGCCCGGTGACCGTGGCCAGCCGGTTGCGCAGTTCCACGGCGGTGAGCGAGTCGAAGCCCAGCTCCTTGAACGGGCGGCCGCCGGCCACCGCGTCGGACGAGGAGTGGCCGAGCACGGCCGCCGCCTGGGCGTGCACCAGATCCCGCAGGGCCCGGCCCAGGCCCTCGCCCGACAGGCCCGCCAGGCTCTCCAGGAAGGTGTCCGCCACGCCGTCCGGCCCGGTGCCGTCGGGGGCGGCCGACGTGGTGGCGAGGGCGTCGCGCACCTCCGGCAGTTCGCCGATCAGCGGCCGGGGGCGCGCCGCGGTGAAGCCGGGGACGAAGCGGTCCCAGCGCACATCGGCCAGGACGAGGGAGGTCTCGCCGGTGTGCAGTGCCTCGCCGAGCGCGGCCACCGCCAACTGCGGTGCCATCGCGGGCAGTCCACGGCGGCTCAGGTGCTCCGCCACCTCGCCGTGCTCGATCATGCCGTGGTCGGCCCAGGGCCCCCAGGCCACGGAGGTGGCGGGGAGGCCACGCGCCGCGCGGTGCTCGGCGAGGGCGTCCAGACAGGCGTTGGCGGAGGCGTAGGCGCTCTGTCCGCCGCTCCCCCAGGTGGCGGCGATCGACGAGAAGAGCACGAACGCCTCGAGGTGGTCCTGGTCCAGCAGCGCGTCCAGATGGGCGGCGCCCAGCACCTTGCCGTCGGCCATCTCCGCGAAGTCGGCCACCGTACTGTCGGCGAGCTGGGCGAACTCCACGACACCCGCGGCGTGGAAGACGGCGTGCACCGGGTCGCCCCCGGCGGTGGTCCGGCGCAGCAGCGCCGCCACCTCGTTACGGTCGCGGACATCGCACGCCGCCACCGTCACCCGCACACCGCCCTCGCCCAGCGCGGTCAGCTCGTCGCGCAGTTCGGCGGCGCCGGGCGCCGCCAGGCCACGTCGGCTGGTGAGCACGAGATGTTCGGCGCCGGAGCGGGCCAGCCAGCGGGCGACCTGGGCGCCGAGCCCGCCGGTGCCCCCGGTGATCAGCACGGTGCCATGCGGCTTCCAGCTCTCCCGGCCCGGTGCGCGCAGCGGCGCCCGCACGAGCCGCCGGACGAACACCCCGGCGTCGCGGAGGGCGAGCTGGTCCTCCGGACCGCTGTCGCCGACGATGCCGGAGAGCGCGGCGCACAGCCGGTCGGCCGACCGCTCGTCGAGGTCCCCGGGGAGGTCGACCAGACCGCCCCACCGCTGCGGGTGTTCCAGGGCCACGACCCGGCCGAGGCCCCAGGTGGCGGCCTGTGCCGGGCTGCCGAGCGGATCGGCTCCGCTCACCGACACCGCCCCTGCGGTGGCGAGCCACAGCGGCGCGGCGATCCCCGCGTCGCCCAGCGCCTGGATCAGCCCGACGTTGAGGGCCAGACCGGTGGTGAGCGCGGTGTGTTCGGGGTGCTGATCGTCGTCGAGGGCGAGCAGCGAGAGCACACCGGCCGGGGTGCCCCCGGTGGCCACCGCCTGACGCAGCCGCTCGGCGAGCGCGTCACGGCCGCTCGTGGACAGGGTGAGGGGGGTGACGTGTGCGCCGCGCCGGTCGAGGGCGGCCGCCACGGCGGCGACCCGCGCGCTGTCGGCCCGGCCCTCGGGCACGGCCAGCAGCCAGGTGCCGGACAGCGGCGCCGTACGTTCTTCGACGGAGACCGGGGACCAGGTGATCCGGTAGCGCCAGGAGTCCACGGTGGCGCGGTCGCTCTGGCCCCGGCGCCAGGAGGAGAGCGCGGGCAGCAGTTCGCTGAGCCGCGTCTGCTGGTCGATCTCCAGGGTGGTGGTCAGCGCCTCCAGGTCCTCGCGCTCGACCGCCTCCCAGAAGCGTGCCTCCACGGAGGACGCGCCCGTGGCGGCGGCGGTCGGCGTTCCGGGCGTGGCGGGGTCGAACCAGTAGCGCTGCCGCTGGAAGGCGTACGTGGGCAGCTCCACCCGGTGCGCACCGCGCCCGGCGAACACCCGCTCCCAGTCGACCTCGCCGCCGTGCGCGTGGAGCTGGGCGACCCCGGACAGCAGCGCCTCGACCTCGTCACGGTCCTTGCGCATCAGGGGGACGAACGCGGCGGGGCCGGAGACGCACTCCTGGCCCATCGCGGAGAGGACACCCGCCGGGCCGATTTCCACAAAGCGGGTGACACCCTGCCCTTCGAGGAACCGGATGCCGTCCCCGAAACGCACCGCCTGACGCACATGGCGCACCCAGTACTCCGGCGAGCACACCTCCTCGCCCACCGGCTCACCCGTGACGTTCGAAACGATCGCGGTGCGTGACATGGCGTAGGTGATCCCGGCCGCCGCCTCGGCGAACTCGGCCAGCATCCCCTCCATCAGCGGCGAGTGGAAAGCGTGCGAGACGCTCAGCCGCTTGCTCTTGACCCCCACCGCCTCCGCCACCGCCAGCACCGCCGACTCCTCACCGGAGATGACGGTCGCCGCCGGGCCATTGACGGCCGCCACACTCACCCGGTCCTCGTAACCGGCCAGATGCGGCAGCACATCCCCCTCGGCGGCCTTCAGCGACACCATCGCGCCGCCCTCGGGCAGCGCCTGCATCAGCCGACCGCGCGCCACCACCAGCGCACACGCGTCCTCCAGCGAGAACACCCCCGCCACATGCGCCGCGGCCAGCTCCCCCACCGAATGCCCCACCACGAAATCCGGTGCGAGACCCCACGACTCGATGAGCCGGAAGAGCGCCACCTCCACGGCGAACAACCCGGTCTGTGTGAACACCGTCCGGTCCAGCGTCTCCGCATCCCCGCCGAAGACCACCTCGCGCACCGAACCCTCCAGATGACGGTCCAGCTCCGCGCACACCGCGTCGAACGCCGCCGCGAACACCGGGAACGCGGCGTACAACTCCCCTCCCATACCGGGTCGTTGTGCGCCCTGCCCGGTGAACAGGAACGCCGTCCTGCCCTCCTCGTCGGCCACCGTGCCGGGAGTGATGCCCGTGGCGAGCCGGTCCAGCCCGCTCAGCAGCTCCGCCCGGTCGCGGCCGGTGACCGCCGCCCGGTGGCCGAAGGCGGACCGGGCCAGCGCCAGCGAGTAGCCCACATCCACCGGATCCAGCTCCGGCCGCGCCGCCACGTACGACCGCAGCCGCTCCGCCTGGGCGCGCAACGCCGCCTCGGTACGGCCGGACACCACCCACGGCACCGCATCGGTGCGCACCGACGGCTCCGGCTCCGGGTCGGCGGCGGGCTCGGCGGGCGGTTCCTCCAGGATGAGGTGGGCGTTGGTCCCGCTGATGCCGAAGGCGGACACCCCGGCGCGGCGCACCCGCTCGCCCGTCGGCCAGTCCCTGGCCTCGGTCAGCAGCTCGACCGCTCCCGCCGTCCAGTCCACATGCGGGGTGGGCTCCTTGACATGGAGTGTCCTGGGCAGCAGACCGTGGCGCATCGCCATGACCATCTTGATGACACCGGCGCCGCCGGCCGCGCCCTGGGTGTGGCCGATGTTGGACTTCAACGCGCCCAGCCACAGCGGCCGTTCGGCCTCCCGGCCCTGGCCGTAGGTGGCGAGGATGGCCTGAGCCTCGATCGGGTCGCCGAGCGTGGTGCCGGTGCCGTGGGCCTCGACGGCGTCCACTTCGGCGGCCGACAGCCCGGCGTTCGCCAGCGCCTGCCGGATCACCCGCTGCTGGGAGGGGCCGTTGGGGGCGGTGAGGCCATTGCTGGCACCGTCCTGGTTGACGGCGGAGCCACGCACCAGCGCCAGCACCTCATGGCCGTTGGCGCGGGCGTCGGACAGCCGCTCCAGGAGCACCATGCTGACGCCCTCGCCCCAACTGGTGCCGTCGGTGTCGGAGGAGAACGCCTTCGACCTGCCGTCGGGGGCGAGGCCGCGCTGCCGGCTGAACTCGATGAACAGGCTCGGCGTGGACATCATCGTGGTGCCGCCCGCCAGCGCCATCGAGCATTCGCCCTGGCGCAGCGCCTGCGCAGCCTGGTGGATGGCGACCAGGGAGGAGGAGCACGCGGTGTCGATGGTGAGCGCCGGGCCCTCCCAGCCGAGGGAGTAGGCGATACGGCCGGAGACCACGCTGGCGGCCTTGCCGGTCAGCAGATACCCCTCCATGTCCTCGGGGATCTCACCGAGCCCCGAGGCGTAGTCCTGGCCGGTGGAACCGATGAACACGCCCGCGGTGCTGCCCCGTGTGGTGTGCGGGTCGATCCCGGCGCGCTCCAGCGCCTCCCAGGAGGTCTCCAGCAGCAGCCGCTGCTGCGGGTCCATGGCGAGCGCCTCGCGCGGGGAGATCCCGAAGAACTCCGGGTCGAAGTGGTAGGCGTCGTAGAGGAAGCCGCCCTCCTTGGCGTAACTCCTGCCCGGCGTATCGGGGTTGGGGTCGTACAGCTCCTCGACGTTCCAGCCGCGGTCGGCCGGGAAGGCCGAGATCACATCGCGGCCGTCCGCCACCAGCTCCCACAGCTCCTCGGGGCCGCGGACCCCGCCCGGCAGCCGGCAGCTCATGGCCACGATGGCGATCGGATCGTCATCGGCGGGGCGGACGGCGGCCACCACGGCCGCCACCTCCTCCCGCTCGCCCAGCGCCTCGCGGCGCAGATGGTCCACCAGCACGGCGGGGGTCGGATAGTCGAAGAGGAGGGTGGTCGGCAGCCGCAGCCCGGTGGCCGCGCCCAGCCGGTTGCGCAACTCCACGGCGGTCAGGGAGTCGAAGCCGACCTCGCGGAAGGCGCGGGTGGCCTCGATGTCCTCCGGGGCGGCGAGCCCCAGTACGGCCGCCGCGTGTTCCCGCACCAGGTCCAGCAGGAACGGATCCCGATCGGCCGCCGCCAGGGCGGCCAGCCGCCGGCCGAGCGAGCTCTCGTCGGTTTCCACGGCCCCGCCTCCGCCACCGGCCCGTACCACCCGGCGGACCGGCGTCCTGACCAGGCCGCGCAGATACGCCGGTACGGCTTCCCGGCCGGGGCTGCCGCTCGCGGCCCGCCTGCGCAGATCCGCCAGATCGAGCCGGACGGGCACCAAAGTGGCGTCCCCGGCCGCCCGCGCGGCGTCGAAGAGTTCCATGCCCTCCGCGCTGGGCAGCGGACGGATACCGGAGCGCGCCATGCGCCGCACATCGGCGTCGGCCAGATGACCGCTCATGCCGCTGCGCTGCTCCCACAGGCCCCAGGCGAGGGACTGGGCGGCCAGGCCACGGGCCCTGCGGTGCTGGGCGAGGGAGTCCAGGAAGGCGTTGGCGGCGGCGTAGTTGGCCTGTCCGGCGTTGCCGATGGTGGCGACGACGGAGGAGTAGAGGACGAACGCGGCCAGGTCGTGGTCCGCGGTCAGCTCGTGCAGATTCCATGCGGCGTCCACCTTGGGCCGCAGCACCCGGTCGAGCCGCTCGGGGTCCAGCGCGTCCACGACGCCGTCGTCGAGCACCCCCGCCGCGTGGATCACGGCGGTCAGCGGATGCGCGGCGGGTATCGCGCCGAGCAGCCCGGCGAGCGCCTCGCGGTCGGCCGTGTCGCAGGCGGCGACGGTGACGGCGGCCCCCAACTCGGTCAGTTCTGCGTAGAGTTCGGCCATGCCCTCGGCGGCGGGCCCGCGCCGACTGGTCAGCAGCAGATGCCGTACGCCGTGCTCGGTCACGAGGTGGCGGGCGAGCAGCCCGCCCAGGGTGCCGGTGGCGCCGGTGACGAGAACGGTGCCCTCGGGGTCCAGCCGTCGGTGGGCGTCGGGGGCTTCGATGAGCCGTGTGCTGGCAGACTCGGTAGCGCTGGTGGTGGCTGCCTCGGTGGCGGTGGTGTCGGCGGCTCCGGTGGCGGTGACGACGGTCGCGGCGAGCCCGGCAACCTCGGTGGCGGCGACCCCGGTAGCCCCGGCAACCTCGGTGCCGTCGGCCTCAGCGGTCTCGGCGCCGGTGGCCACGGTGGCAGCGAGCCCGGTAACCCCGGCCCCGGCAACCTGGGCAACCTGGGTGCCGGTGCCCCCAGAAGTCCGCATGGCGACGGCCCCAGCAGCCGCCCCAGCCCCCAAAGCCACCCGTGCCAGCCTGGGAACCCGCGCCCGGCCCTCGCGCACCGCGCACTGCGGTTCGCCGGAGGCCACCGCGCCCGGGAGGGCGTCCACCGACTCCGGGTGGCCGTCGAGGTCGACGAGGACGAAGCGCCCGGGGTGTTCCGACTGCGCCGAGCGCACCAGTCCCCATACGGCGCCGTGTGCCACATCGGGCACCTCTTCGCCGGGGACGGCCGCGACCGCGCCCCGGGTGACGAACACCAGCCTGGAGGAGGCGAGGCGCTCGTCGGAGATCCACCGCTGGATCAGCGCCAGCACGCGGTGGGTGGCGGCGTGGGCCGCCTCCGCCACGTCCCCGTCGCCCTCGGCGGTGCCGGTGCGGGTGCACGGCACCAGCACCGCGTCCGGCACGTCCGCCGCCTCGTCGTAGGGCACCGCGTCCACCGCCGGGGAGAGCCCGAGCGGGTCGTCGCCGAGCACCGCCCAGGTCGCCGGGGCCACGGCCGTATCCGCGGTGGGCGCGGCGGGCCACTCCAGGCGGAACAGCGACGGGTGAAGGGCGGAGCGGCCGCCGATCGGTTCGGGCGTGTCCACCGTGCGCAGTACGAGCCGGTCCACCGAGACCACCGGGGCGCCGCTCGGGTCGGCCGCCGCCACCGCGTAGGTGTCGGGGCCGGCCGGTGTCAGCCGTACCCGCAGCGCCGTGGCGCCCGTGGCGTGCAGTACGACACCGCTCCATGAGAAGGCCAGCCGCGCCCCGCCGTCGCCGTCGCCGTCTCCACCGCCGTCGCCCGGGGTCTCCACCGCGTCGAGCACCGACTCCAGCAGCACCGGATGCAGACCGTAGCGCTGGGCGTCGGCCTCCTCGGCCTCGGTCAGCCCCACTTCGGCGTACAGGTCCGCACCGAGCCGCCAGGCCGCGACGGCGCCTCCCGCCACCTCCACCGGGACCGCGTCGGCCGGGGGCCATACGGCGAGGCCGGGGTCCGCGGCCGGGGCACCGACGCCCAGGACCGCCGTGGCGTACCGCGTCCACGGCTCGTCGGAGTCCGCGCCCTCGGCGCGCGCGTAGACGCTGAGCGCGCGCAAGCCGCCACCGTCCGGGGCGCCGACGCGCATCTGGATCACCGCGGCGCCCTTCTCGGGCAGCACCAGCGGCGTGTCCAGGGAGAGTTCCTCGATCCGGTCGCAGCCGACCTGGTCGCCCGCCCGGATCGCCAGTTCGGCGAGGGCGCTGCCGGGGAGCACGGCCGCGTCCGGGCCGGTGCGCTCGATCAGCCAGGGGTGCTCCGGTGCGAAGACGCGGCCGGTGAACAGATGGTCGTCCGCCCCGGCCAGCGGGACGGCGGCGCCGAGCAGCGGATGTCCGGCCGCGTCGAGTCCGGCGGCGGCCACATCGCTCGCCGCGACCGGCTTGTCCAGCCAGTACCGCTGCCGCTGGAACGGATACGTCGGCAGCTCCACGTCCGGTGCGCCGCTCCCCGGGCCGCCCGCGAACACGGCGTCCCAGGACGGCTCGACACCCTGCACATACGCCTCGGCGAACGAGGCGGCGAAGCGCTCCGGGTCGCCCTCGTCCCGGCGCAGCGTGCCGACGACGGCGGCGCTCCCACCGGCGTCCTCGATGGTCTGCTGGAGCGACATGGCGAGCATGGGGTGCGGAGCGCACTCGATGAACGCGGTGTGGCCGTCGGCCAGCAGCGCCCGGGTGGCCCGTTCGAAGTCCACCGGCTCGCGCATGTTCCGGTACCAGTAGTCGGTGTCCAGCTCCGTGGTGTCCAGCGGTCCGCCGGTCACCGTGGAGTAGTAGGCGATCCGCGAGGTGCGCGGCCGTACCCCCGCCACTTCGCGCAGCAGCCGTTCGCGCAAGCCGTCGACCTGCGGGGAGTGCCCGGCGGTGTCCACGCCCGGCACCCGGCGGGACTTCACCCCGTCGGCGGCGAGTTCGGCCATGAAGGCGTCCAGGGCCTCCGGGTCGCCGGAGACGGTCACGGTCGCGGGGCTGTTGACGGCGGCGATGCCGAGCCGTTCGCTCCACGGCCGAAGCCGCTCGGCGACCGTCCCGGCCGAGGCGAGCACCGAGAGCATGCCGCCCTTGCCGCTCAGCTCGGCCCATGCCTGGCTGCGCCGGGCCACCACCTTGGCCGCGTCCTCCAGCGAGAGCCCACCGGCCACATACGCGGCGGCGATCTCGCCCTGCGAATGGCCCACCACCGCGGCCGGTTCGACGCCGTACGAGCGCCACAGCGCGGCCAGGGAGACCATCACGGCGAACAGCGCGGGCTGGACCACGTCGATGCGGGACAGCGACGGGGCGCCCGGCTCACCGCGCAGCACATCGCGCAACGACCAGTCCAGGAACGGCTCCAGGGCGTCGGCGCACACCTCCAGCCGCTCCGCGAAGACGGGCGAGGCGTTCCACAGCGGGAGCGCCATCCCGATCCACTGCGAACCCTGCCCGGGGAAGACGAACACGGTCTTCCGCCGCCCGCCCGCCGTGCCCTCGACCACATGCGGCGCCGGGGTGCCCTGTGCGAGCGCGCCGAGCCCGTCCAGGAGCGGCTCCCGGTCCCGGCCGAGGATCACCGCCCGGTGGCCGAAGGCCGTCCGGGTGGTGGCGAGGGCGCGGCCGAGTGCGGCGAGGTCGGTGCCGGGGTGGTCGGCGAGGTGGTCGCGCAGTTGCCCGGCCCGGGTCCGCAGGGCCTGTTCGGTGCGCCCGGTCAGCACCCAGGGCAGCACGGGCAGGGCCGGGGCGGCGGGGCGGGTCTCCTCCTGGGCGGCGACGTCCGGTTCGGCCGGGGCCTGCTCCAGGATGGCGTGGGCGTTGGTGCCGCTGATGCCGAAGGACGAGACGCCCGCGCGCCGTGGCCGCGCGGTCTCCGGCTCCGGCCACGGCCGGGCCTCGGTCAGCAGCTCCACGCCCCCGGACGACCAGTCGACATGTGGCGAGGGCTCGTGTACGTGCAGGGTCTTGGGGAGTGTGCCGTGGCGCAGCGCCATCACCATCTTGATGACCCCGGCCACGCCCGCGGCCGCCTGGGGGTGGCCGACGTTGGACTTCAGCGAGCCGAGCCACAGCGGCCGGTCCTCGGGCCGGTCCTGGCCGTAGGTGGCGAGCAGGGCCCCGGCCTCGATGGGGTCGCCGAGCGAGGTGCCGGTGCCGTGTGCCTCGACCGCGTCCACATCGGCCGTGGTGAGCCCGGCGTCGGCCAGTGCCTGCCGGATGACGCGCTGCTGGGCGGGTCCGCTCGGGGCGGTGAGGCCGTTGCTCGCGCCGTCCTGGTTGGTGGCGGAGCCACGGACCAGCGCCAGCACCCGGTGGCCGTTGCGCCGCGCGTCCGACAGCCGCTCCAGCAGCACCATGCCCACGCCCTCGCCCCAGCCGGTGCCATCGGCGTCGGACGAGAACGCCTTGCAGCGGCCGTCGGGCGACAGCGCCTTCTGGCGGCTCAGCTCCACGAAGATCCCGGGGCTGGACATCACGGTGGCGCCACCGGCCAGCGCCAGCGAGCACTCGCCCTCACGCAGCGACCGCACGGCCATGTGCAGGGCCACCAGGGACGACGAGCACGCCGTGTCCACGGTGACCGCCGGGCCCTCCAGACCCCAGGTGTAGGCGATCCGGCCGGAGGCGACGCTGGTGGTGCCACCGGTCAGCAGATAGCCCTCGAACCCTTCCGACGCCTCGTCCATCCGCGGCCCGTAGTCCTGCGGCATGGTGCCGACGAAGACGCCGGCATCGCTGCCCTTGAGCGTGGTGGGGTCGATCCCGGCGCGCTCGAACGCCTCCCACGCGGTCTCCAGCAGCAGCCGCTGCTGGGGGTCCATCGCCTGGGCCTCGCGGGGGCTGATGCCGAAGAAGGCCGGGTCGAACTGGTCGGCCTCGTAGAGGAATCCGCCCTCGCGCACATAGCTGGTGCCGTGGCGGGCCGGGTCCGGGTCGTAGAGCCCCTCCAGGTCCCAGCCACGGTTGGCGGGGAAGCCCGCGATGGCGTCCCGGCCCTCGCCGACGAGCTGCCACAACTGCTCGGGCGTGCGCACCCCGCCGGGGAGGCGGCAGCTCATCGCCACGATGGCGATCGGGTCGTCGTGGCCGGTGGCGCGCCGGACGGCGGCCGGACGCGGGGCCGTGGCGGTGGCCGTCCGGGAGCCCACCGCCACGTCCTGGACGTGGCGGGAGAGGGCCAGCGGGGTGGGGTGGTCGAAGAGGACGGTCCCGGCGAGCCGTGTTCCGGTGGCGGTGCTGAGGAGGTTGCACAGCTCGACGGACATCAGCGAGTCGAAACCGAGATCCTTGAAGATCTTCTCGGGGTCGACGGTGTCGGGGCCCCGGGAGCCCAGGACCCAGGCGGTGTGCGTACGGACCAGCTCCAGCGCCACGCGCTCGCGCTCGGCGGGGTCGGTCAGGGCGGCGAACTCCGCGCGCCAGGAGAGGGGTTCGCCGGTGGCGGCCTCCTCGATCCCGGGCAGCTCGCTGTCCAGCCAGTAGCGCTGCCGCTGGAAGGCGTACGTGGGCAGCTCCACCCGGCGCGCACCGCGCCCGGCGAACACCCGCTCCCAGTCGACGTCCCCGCCGTGCGCGTGCACCTGGGCGACCCCGGACGACAACGCCTCGACCTCGTCACGGTCCTTGCGCAGCAAGGGGATGAACGCGGCGGCCTCCGAGACACAGTCCCGGCCCATGGCGGAGAGCACACCGGCCGGGCCGATCTCCACATAGCGGGTGACACCCTGCCGTTCGAGGAACCGGATGCCGTCCCCGAAACGCACCGCCTGACGCACATGGCGCACCCAGTACTCCGGCGAGCACACCTCCTCGCCCGCCAACTCGCCGGTGACGTTCGAGACGATCGCCAGTCGCGGTGCGGAGTAGCCGATCCGGCCCGCCGCCTCGGCGAACTCGGCCAGCATCCCCTCCATCAGGGGTGAGTGGAAGGCATGCGAGACGGACAGCCGCTTGCTCTTGACGCCCACCGCCTCGGCCACCGCCAGCACCGCCGACTCCTCACCGGAGATGACGGTCGCCGCCGGACCATTGACCGCGGCCACACTCACCCGGTCCTCATAACCGGCCAGATGCGGCAGCACCTCGGCCTCCGCGGCCTGGAGGGAGACCATCGCGCCGCCCTCGGGCAGCGCCTGCATCAACCGGCCCCGGGCCGCCACCAGCGCACAGGCGTCCTCCAGCGAGAACACCCCCGCCACATGCGCCGCCACCAGCTCCCCCACCGAATGCCCCACCACGAAGTCCGGCGCGACACCCCAGGACGCCACCAGCCGGTACAGCGCCACCTCCACGGCGAACAGCCCGGTCTGTGTGAACACCGTCCGGTCCAGCGCCTCGGCATCCCCGCCGAAGACCACCTCCCGTACCGAACTCCCCAGATGACGGTCCAGCTCCGCGCACACCGCGTCGAACGCCGCCGCGAACACCGGGAACGCCGCGTACAGTTCACGCCCCATGCCCAGCCGCTGGGCGCCTTGTCCGGTGAACAGGAACGCCGTCCCACCGCGGCCCGCCACCGTGCCCGGGACCACGCCCGTGGCCAGTTCGCCGAGGCCCCTCAGCAGCTCCCCCCGGTCGCGGCCGACGACCGCCGCCCGGTGGCCGAAGGCGGACCGGCCCAGCGCCAGCGAGTAGCCCACATCCACCGGATCCAGCTCCGGCCGCGCCGCCACGTACGACCGCAACCGCCGCGCCTGGGCCCGCAGCGCCGCCTCACCGCGGGCCGAGAGCACCCAGGGCACCACATCGAGGTCCATCGGCCGCTCGACGGCCGGGTCCTCGAGGGGTGCCTGCTCCAGCACCATGTGCACATTGGTGCCGCCCATGCCGAACGAGCTGACGCCCGCGAGCCGTGGGGTGTCCGCCTCCGGGGCCCAGGGGGCGAGGTCGGTCTGGACCGTGAGGCCGAGGGTGTCCAGGGGGATGGCGGGGTTCGGTGTCTCGTAGTTGAGGCTCGGGAACAGTTCGCGATGGGCGAGCGAGAGCAGCGTCTTGATGAGGCCGGTGATTCCGGCGGCGCCTTCGAGGTGGCCGACGTTCGTCTTGGCGGAGCCGACGCGCAGGGGCGCGCCGTGTGCCCGGCCGGCGCCCAGGACCGCGCCGAGTGCCTCGGCCTCGACCGGGTCGCCGACCTTGGTGCCGGTGCCGTGCAGTTCGACGTACTGGACCCGGGCGGGGTCGACCCCGGCGCGCTCGTAGGCGGCGCGCAGCATGGCCTCCTGCCCGTGGGCCGCGGGGGTGGTGAGGCTGTCGCCGCCACCGTCGTTGTTGGCCTCGGAACCGCGGATCACGCCCAGCACGGGGTCGCCGTCGCGTCGGGCGTCCGCGAGCCGTTTGAGCACGACGAGGCCGCCGCCCTCACCGCGCACATAGCCGTTGGCGCGGGCGTCGAAGGTGAAGGAGCGGCCGTCCGGGGAGAGCGCGCCGAACCGGGAGGCGGCGATGAAGCTGTCGGGGGCCAGGTTGAGCTGGACACCGCCCGCGACGGCGGTCTCGGTCTCGCCGCGCCGCAGGCTCTCGCAGGCCAGGTGGACGGCGGCCAGGGACGAGGACTGCCCGGTGTCCACGGCCACGCTGGGGCCGCGCAGTCCCAGGGCGTAGGAGACCCGGTTGGCGATGATGCCGCGGTTCAGACCGGTGAGGGTGTGCTGGGTGATGGTGGCCGGTTCGCGGCGGTGGACCAGTGTCGCGTAGTCGTCGGCGATGGCGCCGATGAAGACGCCGGTGCGGCTGCCCTCGAGATGCGCGGGGACGAGTCCGGCGTTTTCCAGGGCCTCCCAGCACAGTTCCAGCGCGAGGCGCTGCTGGGGGTCCATGGCCAGTGCCTCGCGGGGAGATATCCCGAAGAACTCCGGATCGAACTCGGCTGCCGTTTCGACGAACCCGCCGAATCGAATGCCGGCGTCCCGGAGCTCATCGGCATACCGGTCCGCCGGAATCTCCGTGATGGCGCTCTCTCCATTGCGCAGCAACTGCCAGAACTCATCCGGTGTCGATGCGCCCGGTACGCGACATGCCATACCGATGACCGCGATGTGCCCGTCACGCACCAGGGAGTTCTCCGACATCACGACCTCAGACTCTTCTCTCAGTGGAGATACGACGCGACTGGACTGACCATGATCCGGAAGTCGACGGTATGGGCTCGGGAGTCAGCTCAACCACCCCTAACCGTCGGCACCCCTAACCGTGGGCATAGGGGTGGTCACCGCTTCTTGAGAGGTGACCACCAACCGCGGTGTGTCATGTACCACTTGGCGGTTTCCGCGAGGCCGTTCTCGAACGACATCTCGGGGCGGTATCCCAGTTCGGCGGAGATTTTCTCGATGTCCACGGAGTAACGGCGGTCATGGCCCTTGCGGTCGGGCACCCGCTCGACCAACGAGCGGTCGGCACCGAGGAGTTCGAGCAGCCGTTCCGTGAGTTCCAGATTGGTCAGTTCGGTGCCGCCGCCGATGTTGTAGACCTCGCCCGGGCGGCCGTTCTCGGCGACCAGGGCGATTCCGCGGCAGTGGTCGTCCACATGCAGCCAGTCCCGGACGTTTCCGCCGTCGCCGTAGAGCGGCACCGGTTTGCCGTCCATGAGGTTGGTGACAAAGAGCGGAATGACCTTCTCGGGGTGCTGGTACGGGCCGTAGTTGTTGGAGCAGCGGGTCACACAGACGGGCAGCCCATGGGTGCGGTGGAAGGCCCTGGCCAGCAGATCGGAGGATGCCTTGGACGCGGAATACGGCGAATTGGGCTCCAGCGGTTCCTCCTCGCTCCAGGAGCCGCTTTCGATGGATCCGTAGACCTCGTCGGTGGAGACGTGGACGAATTTTCCGACCGCCGCGTTCACGGCCGCGTTGAGGAGGGTGTGCGTGCCCAGGACATTGGTGCGCACGAATTCCTCGGCGCCGGAAATAGAGCGGTCGACATGCGATTCCGCGGCGAAGTGGACCACCAGATCGGTGCCGTGCAGCAGCTCGCCGACGAGCTCGCCGTCGCAGATGTCGCCGCGGACGAAGCGCAGCCGGGGGCTGTCGGCGACCTCGGCCAGATTGGCCTCGTTGCCCGCGTAGGTGAGCTTGTCGACCACCACGACCTGGGCGTCCGCCCAGGCGGCGTACGCCCCTGTCAACGTCTGCCGGACGAAGTGGGAGCCGATGAAGCCCGCGCCGCCGGTCACAACTATGCGCACTGGAGACAACCCTTCAGCGATGATTGGCCGCGATATCCATCAGGTATTTTCCGTAGTCCGTCTTGCCGAGTTCCGCACCGAGCTCATAGCAGGCGGCCGCGTCGATGAAACCCATCCGGAAGGCTATCTCCTCGAGACAGGCGATCCGTACTCCCTGGCGCTGTTCCAGAAGCTGCACATACTGGCCCGCCTGGAGCAGCGAGTCATGGGTTCCGGTGTCCAGCCAGGCGAATCCGCGGCCGAGCCCGACCAGTCTGGCCTTTCCGCGCTCCAGATAGACGCGGTTGACGTCGGTGATCTCCAGCTCGCCGCGCGCGGAGGGCTGTACGTTCTTGGCGATGTCCACGACGTCGTTGTCGTAGAGATACAGACCGGTGATCGCCAGATTGGACCGGGGGGCGGCCGGCTTCTCCTCGATGGAGATCAGCCGGCCGTGCTCATCCATTTCCCCGACACCATAGCGCTCGGGGTCCTTGACTCCGTAGCCGAAGAGCACACAGCCGTCGACATGACTTGCCTCGTTGTGCAGCATCTTCGAAAATCCGGGCCCGTGGAAGATGTTGTCGCCGAGGACCAGCGCCACCTGGTCGTCGCCGATGAACTCGGCTCCGATGATGAATGCGTCGGCGATGCCATTGGCCTCGGACTGTTCGGCGTACTCGATTGAAAGGCCCAGCCGCCGGCCGTCGCCGAGGAGTGCGCGGAACATCCCCACATGCAGCGGGGTGGAAATGATCTGGATTTCCCTGACGCCGCCGAGCATGAGCACCGACAGCGGGTAATAGATCATCGGTTTGTTGTAGACGGGAAGGATCTGCTTCGACACCGCATGTGTCAAAGGATGCAGTCGGGTTCCGCTTCCTCCGGCGAGGACTATGCCCTTCATGCGGCCAGAAGCTACCAACGCGGTCGGCCCGCGCTCCAGGTCTGCCGCGGCGATAGGGGGGTAATCAGGGGTGGTCATGGAACAGGGGTGGCATCGAGTGGCCACCCCCTCCGCGGGACCTCGCCCCGGTCAGCGCTCAGGCGATTTCATCCACCTGGGCCCGCAGTGCGGTCGGCAACTGCTGGCGGCTCCTTATATTCAGCTTGCGGTACACCCGCGTCAAATGCTGCTCAACTGTGCTGATGGTGATGAAGAGGCTGGCGGCTATTTCCCGGTTCGTATAGCCGTCCACCGCCAGGGCGGCGACCCGGGCCTCGGATTCGCTGAGCTTCGTCCCCAGGGACGGCGGCACCGTCTGCTTCGGGCCGAGCGGTCCGGACACCGGCCGTACCACCGGCCGTGGATCGCGGGCCTCCAGACCGGAGTCGAGGCGGATCCGGTCGCACAGCTCCTCGGCGCCGCACTCCTTGGCCATCCGCCAGGCCCGGCCGGTGATGGCATCCGCCCGTCCGAGCTCCCCCGAGCCGCGCAACGTACGGCCCAGATCGTCCAGCGCCCGGGCCAGCTCCAGCCGGTCGCCGGAGCACTGCAACTCTTCCACGGCCTGGCCGAGCAGCCGGGACCGGTTCTCGATGTCGCCCGCGGCCGCGAGTAACCGCAGCGAGACGCCGCGGACCCGGGAGTCCCCGGCGCCGTTCCTGGCCAACTGCTCGGAGACCAGGCTCGCGGCCTTCTCCCGGTCACCGAGCTCCAGCCATGCCTCGGCGGCGTCGGAGCGCCAGGGCAGCAGCGCGGGCTGGTCGAGCTCCCACAACTGGGCGAGCCGGCCGGCCATCAGGAATTCGCCGAGCGCCGCGTTGATGCGGTTGGTGGCCAGGTAGTAGCGGCCGCGGGCGCGGGTGTAGCCGAGTCCGTAGATGCTCTTGAACAGCGCCTCGGGGACCGGGCGGCTGAGCTGCCGCGCCGCCGCGTCGTACTTGCCCATCGCCGTGTACGCGAGGATCTGGCTGGCCAGCGGGCCGCCGATGAAGACGCTTCCGTCGCTGCCGGGCACGATGTCCAGGGCGGTGGTCGCATAGGCCGCCGACTCCACGAGGTTGCCCTGCCGGAGGGCGATCTCGGCCCGGATCGAGGCGAAGATGGCCCGCCAGCCCGGTGCCCGGCGCCGCTCGGCCTCCTCCATCAGCGAATCGCACCACGGCGCCGCCCGGTCCGGACGGCCCGCGTACACCAGCGCGTTCACCGAATTGACGATGGGTTCGAAGGTGGCGTCGGTGAGCGGTGAGACCTCGAGCACCTTCTCCGCCGCGGCGACCGGCGACTCCTCGCTCCCCCCGCGGCCGAAGAAGCCGCTGAACGCCGCCGTGATCGTCGACAGCGAGGAGGGTCTGCGGGATCTGAGCGGGGTACGGGAGGCGCCGCCGTCCTCGCCCTGGCGCGCCGGAGCCCCGGGGCCGCGGTCCTGCGCACCGGAGTCCTGGGCCCAGCGGGCGGTCATCCGGAACTGGGCCAGCGAGGTGGGTCCCGCGTTGCTCATGACGGTGTTGAGCCGGCCGATGGCGCCGCGCGCCTCCTCGATCCGGCCGTGGGCGAGCAACAGCTCGATCAGCCGCCCGATATGGGCGGCGGGCAGCCGGTCGGCGCACAGCGCGGCCAGCGGCTCCTCCAGCATCCGCTCGGACGCCGAGGGGTTGAGCCGCCACATGATCCCGGCGGTGCCGATCCTGATACCGGCCCGCAGCTCCTCGTCCTGGCAGGCCGCGTACGCCAGCTCCAGACAGGCGACCGCCAGCTTGGCGTCGTCCTCGGCGAGCGCCTGCTGCGCGGCGTCCCGCAGCAGCGGCACCGCCCAGGGCTCGTCGGCGGCCTGGGCGGCGAGCAGATGGCGGGCCACGGCGAGGGTGGCCCCGCCGCCCTGGTGCAGCAGGACGGCGGCGCGGCGGTTCATGTCCAGCCGGACCTCGGGGTCCATGTCCTCCAGCACCGCGGCCTCGACATACGGGTGGCGGAAGGCGAGACCGCCGACGAGGCCCGCCGCGTCCAGCGCGGCGACTCCGCGCCGGGTTCCGGCGGAGCCGATGCGCAGCAGCCTGCCGAGGAGTTCGGGGGAGGCGGACGCGCCGAGCACCGCGATGCCCTCGGCGAGCCGGGAGACGGTGCGCCCGCTGCGGTAGACACAGGTGAGCACGGCCTGGATGAACATGTCACCCACTACGGGTTCCACGGCGCGACCGTGCCGTGGGGGCGCCCCGGCGGTGCGGTAATCGTCTATCACCGCGCGTAGCAACAACGGATTTCCGCCGCTTACCTCGTACCAGGTGTATGCCACATCGGCCGAATCCGGGAGTCCCAGACGGATGGTCAGCAGATGCGCGGTCTCCTCCCAGGACAGCCTCTCCAGCCGCAGCCGCTGGAAATTGGGCTGGCGCAGCAGTTCGGTATTGAAGACGGCGTCTTTTTGATCGCTGTCCGCCGCCTGCGCGAATACCATGAGTAGTTTGGCGGAGTGCGAACGGGTCGCCAGGTACAGCAGATACTGGAGTGACTCCGCATCGACGAGCTGGAGTTCGTCGACGCAGATCACCACCGGTTCGCGTGAGGCGAGTTCACATAGCGCGGCACGGAACTCCCGGGCTCCCTGGATATGCGGCGGGGTCCCGCCGGCGGGGTCGCCACCAGGGGTTTCGCGGGGCTGTGCGGCGTCGAGGGCGCCTTGGTCGAGAGCTTCGCGCAGATGGTCGGCGGTCGCCTTGGGCAGCCGGGGCGAATCCAGAAGCTGGCGCAGAGTGCCGAGCGGAGCCCGGTCGGCCGACGTTCCGTATGCCTTGAGGACGAGGGCTCCGGCCTTCGCCGCATGGGCCGTGACGGCTTCGAGCGTATGGGTCTTGCCACAGCCGACGGCACCCTCGACGAGCACGATGCCCGCTTCCCCGGACAGGCATCGGGAAAACGTCCGGCGAAGTCTCTCGAATTGCGCGTCGAATTGTCTGACTCTGGCCGATGAAAATACCATTGCTCGCACCCCCGAATGCGACGCGAAGCACTGCTCACGGCAGCCCGAACGACTTCCAGCAAGCTATACGCCAACCGGCCACGCCACCATCGCCGCACGTAAAATCATCGTTAACGAATTACCAATTCTGAGCGGACTGCCCGACGATCGACGAAATCGATGCCATCGAGCCGGCCCCTACCTGGGGCGACACCGCGAAGCCGAAGTGCACCAACACCCTGACAACCCTGCGCCACCCCCGTTCACGTGGGCATTTGTTCGGAAGGGCCAGCATACACGAGACCCCCTGACAACACCCGGGATAACTCATGACATCCTTGGCTTCGACACCAAGTGGTCATCCATTGGGGCACCCCGGGATCCTCTTCGAACATTTATTTGCCCGTTTTGATGGCTAATGCGATTCTTATGTCTGTTGCCGATGGTAACCGCAAGCGATTCGCTGGGAATTCTCATGCCATAAAGCGGACAGAGACGTGGCACGCCAATCCCTGTCACAATGAATTCCGCAGCCACACATCCAGCCCAACATCCAACCCACACATCCAGCCCTGCCCTTGGACTATTCCAATGGCATGCGCGTACCCATTGTCAGCGCTCGTGGAGGTGCAGCCCCCTGCCGCCCTTGCGGCCCAGGTGACCGGCCTCGACCAGCCGCTCCAGATGGCGGGCCGGGGCCAGGGCCGGATCCCGGAAGGTGCCGTGCAGGGTGCGCTGGATGGCGAGCGAGACATCGAGGCCGATCACATCCAGCAGGCGCAGCGGACCCATGGGATAGCCCTGCCCGGCCGCCATCACCGTGTCGATGTCCGCGGCGGTGGCCCAGCCCTCCTGAACCATCGCCACCGCGCTGTTCAGATAGGGAAAGAGCAGGGCGTTGACGATGAAACCGGCCCGGTCCGGGCAGTCCACCGCACGCTTGCCGAGCGCCGCGGCCACCGCGTGCGCCGTGCCCAGTGCCTCCTTGGCGGTGAGCACCGTGTGCACCACCTCGACCAGCCGCATCACCGGCGCCGGGTTGAAGAAGTGCATCCCGATGACGTCCTCGGGCCGCCGCGTGGCCATCGCGCACTCGATGACGGGCAGGCTCGAGGTGGAGGTGGCCAGCACCGCCCCCGGTGCGCACACCCGGTCCAGCTCGGCGAAGACGGCCCGCTTGACGTCGATGTCCTCCGCCACGGCCTCGATCACCAGGTCGCAGGTGCCGAGCGCCTGGAGTTCGCGTCCCGCGGTCAGGCGGTCCATCGACTCGGTGAGCAGCTCGGGCGCCAGCTTGCCGCGCCGCACCCCCCGCTCCAGCGAGCGCTCCACGGCGGCCGTGGCCTCCTTCGCGCGCACCTCGCTCCGGGCCACCAGCACCGTCGGATAGCCGGAGCGCGCGCACACCTCCGCGATGCCGACGGCCATCGTTCCCGAGCCCACCACGCCGATCCGCCGCACCGCGCGGGCCGGTACGGGCTCGCCGAGGCCCTCCGCCTCCCCGCCCCGGGCGGCGCCGCCCGCCTCGTACTCGTAGAAGCCGCGGCCCGCCTTCACCCCCAGCAGACCGGCGGTCACCATATGGGCCAGGGTGGGCGCGGGCGCGTACCGCGGATCCCCGGTGCGCTCGTACAGCGCCTCCAGGGAGTCCCGCGCGGTGTCCAGGCCCATGGCGTCCAGTTGGGCCAGCGGCCCCATCGGCAGTCCGCAGCCGAGCGTCATGGCGGTGTCGATGCTGTCGCGCGAGGCATAGCGCCGCTCGTACATGGCCACGGCGTTGTTGAGGTACGCCATGGTGAGCGCGCCGCCGATGAAGCCCGGCCGGTCGGCCACCGGCACCGGGATCCGGCCCAGGTCGCGCACCAGCTCCCGGACGTCCGCCAGGACCGCGGCGCCGGTGAGCGGGGTGCCCACCACCTCCACCGCCCGGTCCTCGCGGTCGGGGCCCAGCGGGAAGAGGTGCAGCCCCACCGTGCGGTCGGTCCGCCCGGAGCCGAAGGCGATCTCGGTCACCGGGAGCCCGGTGGTCGTGGTGGCGAACACCGTCTCCGGCGGACAGTCGGCATGGGCGCGGGCGAGCAGCCGGCGCTTGGTCTCCAGCCGTTCGGGGACCGCCTCGATCACCAGATCGGCCCGTGCGGCGGCCGCCGGGTCGGTGGTGAACTCGACGACGGATTCCGCCGCGTCCACCCGCCCCCTGCCGCGCCGCAGGGCCGCCTCGTCCCGCTCCACGGCGATCACCCGCCGACCGCCGCGGACCAGGGCGTCCACGAGGTGGCGGCCGGTGGTGCCGAGCCCGAACACCGCGACGGTGGGAAAGCGCTGTGCCATGCCGATGAGTCCTTTCACTGGCTGGGACCTTGGGTTGGTCACGAACCGCCGTGGCCGTCCTGCCATCTGACGAGCGCCGCGCCGAGCGACATCCCGCCGCCGAAACCGGCCAGCAGCAGCAACTGACCGTCGGTGAACACGCCCTGCCGCCGGGCGTCGTCGAGCGCCAGCGGGATGGAGGCGGCGCTGGTGTTGCCGTGTTCGGCCACCGTCAGATGCGTACGCGCCCGCGGCAGCCCGAGGTCCGGGAGCGCCTTGGCCAGCAGCACGCCATTGGCCTGATGGGGGATGAAGTGGTCCACGCTCGCGGCGTCCGTGCGATGCGCGGCCAGCAGGGCCCGTATCGCACGCGGCAGCTCGGCGAGGACGTACTCACTGACCGCGCGGCCCCGCATCCGGAAGAAGTGGCCCCCGTCGGCGAGGGTCTTCTCGGACGCCGGCGCGCGGCTGCCGCCCGCCGGCACCTGGATCAGCTCGTGGAGTGCGCCGTCGCTGGTGAGCAGCGATCCGGTGAGGCCGTAGCCGGGGCGCACGGGCCCCAGCACCACCGCCCCCGCCCCGTCGCCGAAGAGCACCGCGGTGCGCCGGTCGGTGCGGTCGATGATGCGGGAGTAGACATCGGCGCCGATCACCAGGGCGTACGGGGCGGGGCCGCCGGAGCCGGCCGACAGCAGTCCGGCCGCCGTCACCAGGGCGAAGACGAAGCCGCTGCACACCGCGTTGATGTCGAAGGCGGCGGCGCCCGTCGCGCCGATCCGGTGCTGCACCAGACAGGCGGTGGCGGGCTGGGGGTGATCGGGGGTCGAGGTGGCCACCACGATCCAGCCGAGCTGACCGGCGCGGATCCCGGCGTCCGCGAGGGCGGCGCGGGCCGCCTCCACGGCCAGGTCGGAGGTGGCCTCATGGTCGGCGGCGTAACGGCGGCGCCGGATCCCGGTCTTGGCCGAGATCCACTCCGCGGTCACCCCGGCGCGCTCGGCCACCAGCTCATTGGACACGGCCTCGGCCGGCAGATACGAGCCGGTGCCCAGGATCCCGACGGGCCGGCCGCCCGGTATCCGGACCGGCGGGCCACCCGGTGTCCGGACCGGATGGTCGGTCATCCCGGTCTCCCGGCCCGCGCGGCCACCGCCGCCTTCGCCGGTGCCATCGCCGTGGTCGCTGTGCGCGGGGTTCGGCGGTGCTCGAGAAGAAGCATTGAGTGGTTCCCTCCGGATCCATGCCGGGCTTTGACGCTACGGACCGGGCACGGCACGGATAACCCCTAACCCGTCACCCCCCTAGGCCCCCTACCGAATGAACCCGGTCCGCCGTATGAGCCGGCGCATGGCGGGCACCCGCCCGAGGTGGTACCGATACATGCAGGCCGAAGGCAGACCGGCTCAGGGAGCGGCCCCCATGGAGTGGTTCACCTCATCCGACTACTGGCTGAGCCGGCTGGTCTTCCAACGGGGGCTGGCCGCCGTCTATCTGATCGCCTTTCTGACGGCGGCTCTACAGGGCCAGGCGCTGCTCGGCGAGCGGGGGCTGACCCCGGTGCCGCGTTTCCTCGAACGGGTGCCGTTCCGGCGCTCGCCCAGCCTGTTCCATCTGCACTATTCCGACCGGTTCTTCGGCTGCTGCTCCTGGCTGGGGGCCGCGCTGTCCGCCGCGCTGCTGGCGGGGGCCGCGGACCGGGCGCCCCTGGCGGTCGCGATGGTGGCGTGGCTGGTGCTGTGGCTGCTGTACCTGTCGATCGTCAACGTGGGACAGGTGTGGTACGGCTTCGGCTGGGAGTCCCTGCTGCTGGAATCGGGGTTCCTCGCCGTCTTCCTGGGCAATGAGCACACCGCGCCGCCCGTGCTCGTCCTGTGGCTGCTGCGCTGGCTGCTGTTCCGGGTGGAGTTCGGCGCCGGGCTGATCAAGATCCGTGGGGACCGCTGCTGGCGGGACCTGACGTGCCTCTACTACCACCATGAGACCCAGCCGATGCCGGGGCCGCTGAGCTGGTACTTCCACCATCTGCCGAGGCCGCTGCACCGGGTGGAGGTGGCGGCCAACCATGTGGCGCAGCTCATCGTGCCGGTGCTGCTGTTCACCCCGCAGCCGGTCGCGAGCGTGGCGGCGGGGATCGTCGTGGTCACCCAACTGTGGCTGGTGGCCTCCGGGAACTTCTCCTGGCTCAACTGGCTGACGATCCTGCCGGCGCTCTCGGCGGTCGACGGGCGCCGCGCCGCCGAGGTGCTGGGGCTGCCCGGGCCGCCGCCCCTCGCCGCTCCCCCGGTCTGGTACGAGGTGGTGGTGCTGGCCGCCACCGCGCTGGTGCTGGTGCTCAGCTACTGGCCGGCCCGCAATCTGCTGTCGGGCCGTCAGCTCATGAACTATTCGTTCAACCCGCTGCACCTGGTCAACACCTACGGGGCGTTCGGCAGCATCAGCCGCAGCCGGCAGGAGGTGGTGATCCAGGGCACCGGCGACGCCGTCCTCACCCCGGACACGGTCTGGAAGGACTACGAGTTCCGGGGCAAGCCCGGCGATGTGCGGCGGATGCCGCGCCAGTACGCCCCGTACCATCTGCGGCTGGACTGGATGATGTGGTTCGCGGGGCTCTCACCCGCCTACGCCGGGTCCTGGTTCACCCCGCTGATCGGCAAGCTGCTGGTCAACGACCGGGCGACGGTGAAGCTGCTGCGCGCCACGCCCTTCCCGGGGACGCCGCCCACCCATCTGCGCGCACGGCTGTATCTCTACCGCTTCACCACCCCGGCGGAACGGCGGGCCACCGGGGCCTGGTGGCATCGGACCCTGCTGAGCGAGTTTCTGCCGCCGGTCAGGCTGGGGGACCACGGCTCGTCGCGGGCGTGACACCAGGCCGGGCCGACGCTCAGCCGGCGGCACCCTTCGCGTTCGGAGTCTCGGCGCCCGGCGGGGGGTTGCGCAGCACGGCGTAGCCGACGCCGACGCCCACCGCGATCGGCCATTCCAGCACTCCGGCGAGGCCCATCGCGCCGAGTCCGAGATAGAGCGGAAGTCCGCCCTTGGCGGGCAGGATCCGCCGTGCGGTCCTGATCGGCATCGTGGCCACGTTCGCCGTGGCCATGGCGGCGCGGGGGACGGTGAAGGTGACGGTGCGGTCCTTCCCGCGGGACTCGCCCGTCTTCCGGGTGTCGGCCGTCTTGGATGTCGTCGCTGCGCTCACGCCTTCCTCCTACCGGATGTCACTTTGGTTATTTTGCGGTGGAATTAGGTAAGTATAAGCCGAATTTACGATCCCGGCATATCAGGACCGAGGGGAGAGCAGCCGTTGCTGCCCATCACTACGTTCACGGGCCTCGTCTCCGCCCCGTCCCGCGGGATCAGCGGGCTGCGACTGCGCCTCGCGGACATCGCCGACGTCCTGCGCGACACCGGCGACCGGCGCAGCAGCCGGAGGATGTGGACCCGGTCCGGCCGGACCCATGTGGAGGTCCACGGGCTCACCGGCCACGGGGAGGGCCATGAGCGGCTGGCCCGCGCGGTGGAGGACGCGCTGCGGCGGGTGGCGGGCGTCAACTGGGCCGGGGTGAACGCGGCGCTGGGCCACGTACTGGTCGACTTCGACGAGGACCAGCTCGGCCCCGAGGACGTACTGAAGGTGGTCGAGCGCGTCGAAGCGGCCCAGGGGACGGACGCGGACTCCTTTGCGACGGGCCGTCCGCAGCCGCCGTTCGCCTCCGCGCCCGCGACACTCGCCGCGACCGCGCTCGCCGCCGACTGCCTGGGTCTGGTGGCGGCCACGATCCGACGGGTGTCGATGGTGCCCGCGCTCTCCCCCGCACTGCGCATCCCCACGGTGATGGCGGAGATCCAGCCGCGGGTGCGCGGTCTGCTGGAGTCCCGGCTCGGCCGTGCCCAGGCCGACGCCCTCATCGGCGTGTCGAACGCCGTGGTGCACGCCCTGACCAGGGGCGAGGCCCCGCTCGCCCTGGACGCGGTGCAGCGCATGCTGCAACTCGCCGAGATCCGCGGCCGGCAGGCCGTATGGCAGAGCCGGGAGCCGGAGCTGGTGACGGACGGCGACGGGCTCCCGGAGCGCTCGCACCCACCCGTTCCCCGGCCCACTCCCCTGCCGCACGGGCCGGTGGAGACCTGTATCGACCGCACCTCCCTGGCCTCGCTGTTCGGCGCGGGCGGGCTGCTGGCGTGGACCCGCGACCCCGAGCAGGCCGCCAAGGCGCTGCTGGCCACCGTGCCGAAGGCGGCCGCCATGGGGCGGGAGGCGTTCGCCGCCCGGCTGGGCGATGTGCTGGCACGCGACGGCGTGGTGCCCATGGACGGCACCGCGCTGCGGCTGCTGGACCGCGTGTCGGCGGTGCTGATCGACTCACGGGTGCTGTGTGCCGGCCGGCCGCGGCTGCTGTCGGTCACCACCGTCGGCGACCTGGGGGAAGCCGAGGCGTGGAGCGCCGCGCAGTCCGTCCTTGACCGCCGCACCCTGCGGGAGCTGTCCGGCGAAGGGCCCTGGACGCGCGGCCCCTGGCGGCTGGAGCGGCCCCACGACATCCCCGCGGCGATCCCGGCGAGCCCCTTGGCGCTGACCGCGGACCTGCACGGCGAGGACGGCCGGCGGCAGGCCCGGATCCGGATCGGCCGCGAACTCGACCCGCTGGCCGACGCCGTGGTGGCGGCGGCCCGATCCGGTGCGCGGCGTCTGGTGCTCACCGGACACGCCAGCACGGACGAGATCGCTCCATGGGCCGACGAACTGCTCCCCCTCGGCAGCTCGCTGCCCGACACGGTGCGCCGACTACAGATCGAGGGCCACGGTGTGTTGCTGATCAGCGGCGAGGACGACGAGGCGCTCGGCGCGGCCGATCTCGGCGTCGCCGTCACCACGCGCGGCGAGAACCGGGTGTGCTGGTCGGCCGATCTGATCTGCGGCCCCGGGCTGCTCCATGCCTGGCGGGTGCTGCGGGCGCTGGAGGACGCGCGCTCGGTCAGCCGGCGCTCGGCGCGGCTGTCGATGGGCGGTTCCGCGCTCGGCGCGCTCATCGCCGCGGCGGGGACCCGGCCCGCGGTGGCCGGGCTCGCCACCTCTCCGGTGTACAGCGCGGCGTTCCTGGCCGTGCTCGGCGGGATCGGCGCGGCGCGCCGGGTGGAGCGCCGCTCCCCGCCGCCGCCCCGCGTCCGTGGCAACTGGCATGCCCTGGGGGCGCGGGAGACCCTGAGCGTGCTGTGCGCGTTCCGGGAGAACGGGACGGAGCTGCCCGACGGCTCGGCCATCTCACGCGGTACGGGTCCCGGGGAGCCGGGCGCGCCGGGGACCTCCGGGATCCTGTGGTCCGCCGGGGTGCGCCCGGTGCGCAAGGCCGCCGGGACGACCGTACGCGCCGGGGCGCCCGGCGCCATGGGAGCCGCCGCCGCCCGCTTCGCGGCGCTGCACCGGAACACCGCCTCGCTGGTGAACGCGGTGCGCGAGGAGCTGCACGACCCGCTCACCCCGGTGCTGGCACTGGGCGCCGCGGCCTCGGCGGCGGTGGGATCCGGGGTGGACTCCTTCCTCGTCGTCAGCGTGATGGCGGGCAACGCGGTGATCAGCGGCGCACAGCGGCTGCGGGCCGAGCGCTCGCTGCGCGGCCTGCTGCTGAGCGAGCGGATGAACGGCCGGCTGGTCGACTGGGCGCCCGCGATGTCCCAGGCGGACGGGGTGGCGGCGGACCGCGAGGTGTTCTTCGCGGGGCTGACCACCGCCCCGGTGCGCACGGTGGCCGCCGAGGAGCTGCGGGTCGGGGACATCATCGCGCTGCGGCCCTCGGACGTCGTACCGGCCGACGCCCGGCTGCTGGTCAGCGACCGGCTGGAGCTGGACGAGGCCGGGCTGACCGGCGAGTCCGGCCCGGTCGCCAAGGACCCGGCCGCCACTCCGGGCGCCGACCTCGCGGAACGGTCCTGCATGGTCTACGAGGGCTGCACGGTGCTCGCCGGCACCGGATACGCCGTGGTCGTGGCCGCCGGAGCGCAGACCGAGGCCGGGCGCGCCGCCGAACTGGCCGGACGCCCCACCGCGCCCATCGGAATCGAGGGCCGGCTGGCCGCGCTCACCAAGGTCGCGCTGCCCGCCACCGGCCTCGGCGGCGCCGCCGTCACCCTGCTGGGGCTGATGCGCGGGGTGCCGGTGCGCGAGGCGCTGTCCACCGGCGTGGCCATCGCGGTGGCCGCCGTGCCCGAGGGGCTGCCGCTGGTGGCCACGGTGGCGCAGTCCGCCGCGGCGCGCCGCCTTTCGCACCGCGGAGTGCTGACCCGCTCGCCGCGGGTGCTGGAGGCCCTGGGCCGGGTCGACGTCGTCTGCTTCGACAAGACCGGCACCCTGACCGAGGGCCGGCTGGCCGTGGCCCGGGTCGCCGGATACGACCACGAGCTGCCGACCAGCAGTGCGCTGGGCATGCGGCTGCTGCGTACGGCGGCCAGGGCCTGCCCCCAGCGGGAGGGCGGGCGGGCGCTGGCCCACGCCACCGACCAGGCCGTCCTCGACGCGTCGGCCGCGCACTGCGACGGGGACGGCGCCTGGTCTCCGGTGTCCGAGCTGCCCTTCGAGGCCAGCCGGGGATTCTCGGCGTCGCTGGGCACGGAGTCCGGGCGCCCGCATCTGGCGGTCAAGGGGGCCCCGGAGATCGTGCTCGCCCGGTGTGCGTACGCCCTGAGTCCGGGGGCGGTGGACGACACCGTGCCGCTGACCGCCGAGCGGCGGCACGCCACCGAGCGCCTGCTGTACTCGCTGGCCTCCGACGGGCTGCGGGTGCTTGCGGTGGCCGAGACCCGGCCCGCCACGTCCGACACGCCGTCGGCGGAGGTGGCCGGGATCGCCACGGAGCTCACCCTGCTGGGCTTCATCGCCATCGCCGACACCACGCGGCCGGGTGCCGCCGAGACCGTCAAGCGGCTGACGGACGCCGGGGTACGCGTGGCCATGGTCACCGGCGACCATCCGACCACGGCGGTCGCCATCGCCCGGGAGCTGGGGATCCCGGACGCCGAGCCGGTGCTCACCGGGGCGGAGCTGGACACCCTGCCCGAGGGCGAGCGGGTCGAGCGGATCGCCCGTACCACCGTCTTCGCCCGGGTCTCACCCGAGCACAAGGTCCGTATCGTCCAGGGACTGCGGCAGGCCGGGCAGGTGGTGGCCATGACCGGGGACGGGGTGAACGACGCGGCCGCCATCCGCCTCGCGGACATCGGCATCGGACTGTCCGCCCACGGCTCGGCCTCGGCCCGCGCCGCCGCCGACATGGTGCTCACCGACCCGGACCCGACCCGGATCCTCGACGCGCTTCAGGAGGGCAGGGCGCTGTGGCGCAGTGTGCGCGACGCGGTGGCGATCCTGGTCGGCGGGAACGCGGGTGAGGTCGCCTTCACCGTGCTGGGCGCGGCGGTGGCCGGGCGGGCGCCGCTGGGCACCCGTCAGTTGCTCCTGGTGAATCTGCTCACCGACATGCTGCCCGCCCTGGCGGTGGCCCTCGCCCGGTCCCGGGAGCAGAAGTCCGGTGAGGACCCGCTGGTCGGCGGCCCGGCGTCCGCGCTGTTCGGCTCCGATCTGGGTCGTATTCTCGCCGTGCGCGGCAGTGCCACCGCGCTGGGCGCAGCCGCGGCCTGGCAGTGCGGGCGGATGACGGGGCGGGCCCGGCGGGCGAGCACCATGGGGCTCGCGGCGCTGGTCGGCACCCAGCTCGGCCAGACGTTCATGACCGACTGGCACAGCCCCCTGGTGCTGGTCACCAGCGTCGCCTCGGCGGCCACGCTGTTCGCCATCGTGGAGACCCCGGTGGTCAGCCACTTCTTCGGCTGTACGCCCCTGGGCCCGATGGCCTGGTCGGTCGTCGGCACCTGCTCGACCACCGCCACTTTGGGGGCGGCGGTCGCGCCGCGGCTGCTCTTCCCCCGGCGAGCGCCGCTCGCGGTCTGAACACGCCACCCGGGAAACGGGACATCTCGGGCGTTTCTTAACCTGAGCTTTCCGTCCATTCACCGGACGCTTACCCGGTGTGCGCCACCCGCTTTCCGGCGCGGGTCAGGCTGCGGATTGGAAGCGGATGCCTCGCTTCCGCCCGTGTTCCGTCCAGTGAGGTACTCATGGCCCACATTCTGACGACCGTCCTGGTCAAGCTGGCCCAGATTGCGCTGGAGGCGTTTGTCGCCCAGCTCCTGAAGACGCTGCTGACGTCGACCTTCCGGCCGGCCGCCGCTCCGGCCGCCGCCTGATGGGGCCGGCACCCGCCGGCCGCCCGGGGTGACGGCCGCCCGGGGTGACGTCCGCAGGGACGGCGCCCCGCCACCATCATCGAGGCCCGGAAGCGCCGCGACGCTCCCGGGCCTTCCGCAGGGTCTTCCTCAGGACGGCGGCGCCGCGCGGCCCTGCTCGGTGCGACGCACTCAGTGGCCGTACGACGCCGCCCGGTGCACCGGACCGTGGGCGGTCGGGCAGTGCTCCCCGTCCTCCCGTCCCCGCGCGGCGGGGTCGTCCAGATGGTCGACCTGAAGCGTGGTGTGGGTGATCCCGTACTCGGCGCGCAGCACCGCCTCCAGGTCCTCCCGGACCGCATGGCACTCGCCGCCCGCCGCGACCAGGACATGGGCGGACAGCGAGACCTCGCCCGAGGTGATCTGCCAGACATGCAGATCATGCACCTCGGCCACCTGTCCATGGGCGACGAGTCGGCCGCCCACCTCATCGGGCTCGACACCGGCCGGGGCGGCCTCCAGCAGCACCCGGCCGGAGGCCCGCAGCAGCTCCACACCCGCCTTGATCATGAGGACGACCACCAGCAGACCGGCGATCGCGTCGGCGCGCGCGAAGCCCGTCGTCACCACCACCAGTCCGGCGACGGCGGTGGCGATGAAGGCGTAGAGATCGTTGAGCACATGCTGGAAGGCGCCCTCGACATTGAGCGAGGAGCGGTTCGCCTTCGACATGCACCAGGCGGCCGCGAGATTCACCGCCACCCCGGCCAGCGCGGTGACCAGCACCAGACCGCCGGTCACCTCGGGCGGATCGATCAGCCGCCCCACACTCTCATAGCCGAGATAGGCGCCGAGCAGCAGCAGGGAAAGGCCATTGGCCTGGGCGGAAAGGATTTCCGACCGCTTGAGCCCATAGGTGTATCCGCCACGCGCGGGGCGCGCCGAGAGCCGGATCGCGATGAGCGCGAGCACGATCGAGGCGGCGTCGGTGAGCATATGGGCCGCGTCGGACAGCAGCGCCACGGAGCGGGCGATGATCCCGACGACGACCTCGACCGCCATGAAGCCGCTGATCAGCGCGAGGGCGAGGGACAGCCACCGGCGGTCGGCGTTCTCGGCCACACCGTGGGCGTGGCCGCCGTGCCCAGCTCCGCCGTGCCCCTCGTCGGGTCCGTGCGCATGAGCTCCCACCGGCTCCTCCTCGGATCGTCTTCGGGACAGCGCAATTGAAACAGCCCCGAGGGGAATTCACCAAAGGCTGCAATGGACACGGTTATCAATAAACTTACGCACCGGCGGCGGAGGGGCTTTATGAATGCGGCAATGCTTTTCATTTCGAAGCGCGAAAAGGGCGCGCGGCCCGGCCGCCCGGGGCCGCCACCAGGGAGTCGCTGACATGTGCGAGACCACGCCGATGCGGGTGAGACCGGCGCGCGGAAGGTGACCCGGCGGGGCGGGACGCGTTGTCCGACTATGACGACGACGATGCGACGCCGTTCTCTCTCGCAGCCGAGCAGAGCGCTGGACCGGAGCACCGAAGGCGACGGAACGGTTCATCAGACCGTTCACACCTCCACATCCGTGCCGATCTACGCGGATCTGGTCGAGCGCTGGGCGTCCGCGGGGCGCGCGGTACCCGGGCGCTACGACCGCGAGTGGACCGAACTGGTCAACTGTCCCCCCTGGCCGGACCGGATCCGGGCGGCGGCCCGCCCGGCGGCACGACCGTCCGCCGACTGAGCCACCGCCCGTTGCGGGGACGCGCCTACGCCTCCCCGCGGACGTGGACGTACCTACGCGTCCCCGCGGACGTGGACGCGTCTACTCGTCCCCGCCCTCCAGGCCGCCCTCCGTCTCCAGATACAGCTCCTTCACCCGCTCCAGCACCTCCGGGTCGGGCTCGTCCCACAGCCCGCGGCTCTCGGCCTCCAGCAGTCGCTCGGCCATGCCGTGCAGCGCCCAGGGGTTGGCCTGCTCCAGGAAGGCGCGGTTCTCCGGGTCGAGCAGATAGGTCTGGGCGAGCTTGTCGTACATCCAGTCGGCGACCACGCCCGTGGTCGCGTCGTAGCCGAAGAGGTAGTCGACCGTCGCGGCGAGTTCGAAGGCGCCCTTGTAGCCGTGGCGGCGCATCGCCTCGATCCAGCGCGGGTTGACCACCCGGGCGCGGAAGACCCGTGAGGTCTCCTCGTGGAGGGTGCGGGTGCGGACCGTCTCGGGGCGGGTGGAGTCGCCGATGTACGCGGCGGGGGCGGTGCCCTTCAGAGCGCGCACGGTGGCCACCATGCCGCCGTGGTACTGGAAGTAGTCGTCGGAGTCGGCGATGTCGTGTTCGCGGGTGTCGGTGTTCTTGGCCGCGACCGCGATCCGGCGGTAGGCGCTCTCCATCTCGGCCCGCGCCGGCCGCCCCTCGAGACCGCGGCCGTAGGCGTAGCCGCCCCAGACCGTGTACACCTCGGCGAGATCGGCGTCGGTGCGCCAGTCGCGGCTGTCGATGAGCTGGAGCAGCCCGGCGCCGTAGGTGCCGGGGCGGGAGCCGAAGATCCGGGTGGTGGCGCGGCGCTCGTCACCGTGGGCGGCGAGGTCGGCGCGGGTGTGCGCCCGTATGTAGTTGTCCTCGTCGCTCTCCTCCAGGGCGGCGGCGAGCCGTACGGCGTCGTCCAGCAGCCCGACCACATGGGGGAAGGCGTCCCGGAAGAAACCGCTGATGCGCAGGGTGACATCGACGCGCGGTCGGCCCAACTGGTCGAGCGGCACGGCTTCCAGGCCCGTCACCCGGCGCGAGGCGTCGTCCCACACCGGGCGGATACCCAGCAGCGCCAGCGCCTCGGCCACATCGTCGCCGGAGGTGCGCATCGCGCTCGTGCCCCACAGCGAGAGGCCGACGGACTTCGGCCACTGGCCGTCGTTGTCGGCGCGGTAGCGCTCCAGCAGCGAATCGGCGAGCGCCTGGCCGGTCTCCCAGGCCAGCCTGCTCGGCACGGCCTTGGGGTCGACGGAGTAGAAGTTGCGGCCGGTCGGCAGGACGTTGACCAGGCCGCGCAGCGGCGAACCGGACGGCCCCGCGGGGACGAACCCGCCGGCGAGGGCGTGCACGGCGTGGTCGATCTCGTCGGTCGTGGCGGCCAGCCGGGGGACGACCTCGCGGGCGGCGAAGTCGAGAATCGCGGAGACGGCGGGGCGCTGCTCCTCGGGCAGGGTGAGGACGGCCTTCTCGACGGCCTCCGGGGCCCATTCGGCGTCCTCCATCGCCTGGACCAGCCCACGGGCCCGCTCCTCGGCCTCGTCGGCGCCGGTGCGGGTGGCGGCCGACTCGTCGAGGCCGAGCGCCTCGCGCAGCCCGGGGAGTGCGGACGTACCGCCCCAGATCTGGCGGGCGCGGAGGATGGCCAGCACCAGGTTGACGCGCGCGGGCCCGGCCGGGGCGGTGCCCAGGACATGCAGTCCGTCGCGTATCTGGGCGTCCTTGACCTCGCACAGCCAGCCGTCGACATGCAGCAGGAAGTCGTCGAAGCCGTCGTCGTCCGGCCGGTCCTCCAGGCCCAGGTCGTGGTCGAGCCGGGCGGCCTGGATGAGGGTCCAGATCTGGGCGCGGATGGCGGGGAGCTTGGCCGGGTCCATCGCGGAGATGGCGGCGTACTCGTCGAGCAACTGCTCCAGCCGCGCGATGTCGCCGTAGGAGTCGGCGCGGGCCATCGGCGGGACGAGGTGGTCGACGAGGGTGGCGTGGACACGGCGCTTGGCCTGGGTGCCCTCGCCCGGGTCGTTGACCAGGAAGGGGTAGATGAGCGGCAGATCGCCGAGCGCGGCGTCGGGGCCGCAGGCGGCGGAGAGTCCGGCGTTCTTGCCCGGCAGCCACTCCAGGTTGCCGTGTTTGCCCAGGTGGACCATGGCGTCGGCGCCGAATCCGCCGTCGGCTCGGGGGGTGGCCATCCAGCGGTAGGCGGCCAGGTAGTGGTGCGAGGGCGGCAGATCGGGGTCGTGGTAGATGGCGATGGGGTTCTCGCCGAAGCCGCGCGGGGGCTGGATGACCACCAGGAGGTTGCCGCGGCGCAGCGCGGCCAGCACGATCTCGCCCTCCGGGTCGCGGCTGGTGTCGACGAACATCTGGCCGGGCGGCGGGCCCCAGTGCTCCTCGACCGCCTCCCGCAGCGCCTGCGGGAGCGTGGCGTACCAGCGGCGGTAGTCGGCGGCCGGGACGCGGACGGGGTTGCGGGCGAGCTGCTCCTCGGTGAGCCACTCCTGGTCATGGCCGCCCGCCTCGATGAGGGCGCGGATCAGGTCGTCGCCGTCGCCGGAGACCAGGCCCGGGAGCGCGTTTGGCCCGTCCTCGGGGCCGAGGTCATAGCCATCGGCGCGCAGCCGGCGCAGCAGGGCGACGGCGCTTGCGGGGGTGTCGAGGCCGACGGCGTTGCCGATCCGGGAGTGCTTGGTGGGATAGGCGGAGAGGACGAGCGCCAGGCGCTTGTCGGCGGCGGGGATATGGCGGAGCCGGGCGTGTCGTACCGCGATTCCGGCGACACGCGCGGCGCGCTCGGCATCGGCGGCATAGACCGGCAGACCGTCCTCGTCGACCTCCTTGAACGAGAACGGCACGGTGATGAGCCGCCCGTCGAACTCCGGGACGGCGACCTGGGTAGCGGCGTCCAGCGGGGAGAGCCCCTCGTCGTTCTCCTCCCACGCGGCGCGCGACGAGGTCAGGCACAGCGCCTGGAGCACGGGCACGTCGAGCGAGGCGAGCGCGCCCGCGTCCCATGCCTCGTCGTCGCCGCCCGCGGACGCCTCGGCGGGGCGGGTGCCACCAGCCGCGAGGACGGTGGTCACGATGGCGTCGGCCGCGCCGAGGGCCTCGATCAACTCGGGTTCGGGAGCCCGCAGCGAGGCGACGAACAGCGGCAGCGGGCGGCCACCGGCGTCCTCCACGGCCCGGCACAGGGCCTCCACGAAGGCGGTGTTGCCGCTCATGTGGTGGGCGCGGTAGTAGAGCACCGCGATGGTCGGGCCGGTGACGGCGCCGGAGCCGGCCGCGCGGCCGGTGCGCTCCAGCGGCCCCCAGGTGGGCGCGGGCGCGGGCGGTTCGAAGCCATGGCCGGTGAGCAGCACGGTGTCGGAGAGGAACCGGGCGAGCTGGTCGAGGTTGGCGGGCCCGCCGTGGGCGAGGTAGGCGTGGGCCTCGGCGGCGATGCCGACCGGGACCGTGGACGCCTCCATGAGCTGGGCGTCGGGCGCCTGTTCACCGGTGAGGACGACGACCGGGAGGTCGCCCGCGAGCAGCGTGTCGAGCCCCTCCTGCCAGGCGCGGATGCCGCCGAGGAGCCGTACGACGACGAGTTCGACGCCGTCGAGGAGGCCGGGGAGATCGTCGAGAGCGAGGCGGGCCGGGTTGGCGAGGCGGTACGGCACCGGGCCCGTGGCGGCACGGGCGCTGAGCAGGTCGGTGTCGGACGTCGACAGCAGCAGAATCATGCGGCGGCATGCCTTCCTCGGGGTCCGCGCCCCGGGCGGGTTAAGACGGCGGCAGTTCCTGGCTCGCGCGACCGCTGCCGTTCGGCGGCTTCCGCGCTCACAGTGGCGGGACCGCGCCGGATTTACACCGACTTCCTACCGTGAGTGCCGTCTTGTGCGTTCGGTGGGCCGGGACCGACCCACCGCTGAGCATAGTAAGCGTTGCTGACCTGCCACGGGATGGTGAGTTCCGGCCTGGCCGGGGCGGTGGGCCGGACCGGATCGTCGGTATGCTCGCCGCCATGCCCCTCCCCCCGACAACCACCCCATCCGGGGATGAAACCCCCGTGCGCGGGCGCGATGACGCCTGTCCGGGCGCGCTGCGGCTGCACCCGGCGGACGACGGTTCGCTCGCCCGGGTCCGGGTGCCGGGCGGGCTGCTGACGGCCCGTCAGGCGGTGGCGCTGGGACGGCTGGCAGAGGAGCTGGGCGACGGGCGGCTGGACATCACCTCGCGGGGCAATCTCCAGGTGCGCGGCCTGGATACGGGGTGCGGCGCGGAACTCGCGGCCCGGCTGCGGGCGGCCGGACTGCTGCCCTCGGACCGCCATGACCGGGTGCGCAACATCGTGGCGTCGCCGCTGTCCGGCCTGGACGGCGGGGGGCACGCGGATGTGGCGGCGTGGGTGCGGTCGCTGGACGCCGTGCTGTGCGACGACTCACCGGCGGGGGGCGGGGAATTGTCGGGCTTGTCGGGCAGGTTCCTGTTCGCGCTGGACGATGGGCGGGGCGATGTGGCCGCCTTGGGCGCCGATGTGACATTGATCGCAACGCCGGACGGCGGAGCGGTGCTGCGGGCCGGCGGTCCGCCGCCGGGTCCGGATGTGCCGTCGCCGTCGACGGGGGCGGCACGCCCGGACGCGGCGGGGCGGCGGGGGTCTCGTACGGCCGGGTCGGCGGTGGGTGGCGGTCTCCGAGTGCGGGGCGAAGACGCGCCGCGTGCGGCGGCGCTGGCCGCGGTGGAGTTCCTGGCCAAGGCGCGTGAGAGCGGCACCCGGGCGTGGCGGGCACGCGAACTCCCCGCGCGACACGCCGTGACGACCGAGGGACTGGCCGCGCGACTCGCCGACGCGGGCGTGGCGGCCGTACCCGTGGAGCATGAACCAGCTCCCCGCGCCCGCGCCACACCACCCGCCCCCGGACCGATCCCCGGCCCGGACGGACGTCACGCGCTGTCCGTCGCCCTCCCCCTGGGCCGGGTGAGCGCCGCGCAGTGGCAGCTGCTCGCCGCGCTCGCCTCCCGGGGCGGGGCCGCTGAGCTGCGTATGACACCCTGGCGCGGCGTGGTGCTCCCCGGGTTCGCCCCGGACGACACGCGCGGTGCCTTGGCCGAACTGTCCGACGCGGGGCTGGTGACCACGCCGGACTCGCCGTGGCTCGGGGTCGGCGCGTGCACGGGACGGCCCGGCTGCGCCAAGTCCCTGGCGGATGTGCGGGCCGACACGGCACGCATGGTCGCGGACCCGGCGCTACGGACCTCGGGCACGCGGCGAGGGTTTGCGGACCCGGCGCCGGGAGCCTCGGGCACCGCCTGGTCCGATCCGCTGCCGGTGTACATCTCCGGGTGTGAACGGCGCTGCGGTCACCCCGGGGGCCGCTGGGTGGACGCCCTGGCCACCGGAGACAGGGACTACCGCGTCACCGTACGGGGCGCGAGGGAAGACACGCCGGAGGCGGACAGCGCGGACAGTGTGCACAGCGTGGATGTGACAGCGGAGCAGTTGGCCGGCGCCGTGGCGGCGGCCCGTGGAACGACATGATCGAGGACACCGTGTTCGACTACGAGAAGGACGGGGCGGCCATCTACCGCGCGTCCTTTGCCACCATCCGTGCCGAGGCCGACCTCGGCGGGCTCCCCGCCGACGTCAGCCAGGTGGCGGTGCGGATGATCCACGCCTGCGGCATGGTCGACCTGGTCAAGGACCTCGCGTACAGCCCCGAGGTGGTCTCCCGCGCCCGCGCCGCGCTGTGGTCCGGCGCGCCGGTGCTCTGTGACGCGCGCATGGTCGCCAGCGGGGTCACCCGCAAGCGGCTGCCCGCCGACAACGAGGTCATCTGCACCCTCGCGGACCCCGCCGTACCGGAGTTGGCGCGGCGCATGGGCACCACGCGCAGCGCCGCCGCGCTGGAGCTGTGGCGGGACCGGCTCGACGGGGCGGTGGTGGCGGTGGGCAACGCCCCCACGGCGCTGTTCCGGCTGCTGGAGATGATCGAAGAAGGAGGGGCGGGCGCGCCGCGCCCGGCCGCCGTGATCGGTGTGCCGGTGGGCTTCATCGGCGCCGCCGAGTCCAAGGAGGCGCTGGCCGGGCATCCGGCGGCGCTCGACCACCTGGTGGTGCACGGCCGGCGGGGCGGCAGCGCCATCGCCGCGGCGGCGATCAACGCGATAGCGAGCGAGGAAGAGTGAGCGAGCAGCAGACGGGCCGGCTCTACGGTGTGGGGCTCGGTCCCGGCGACCCCGCCCTGATGACCGTACGCGCCGTGGAGGTCATCGCCGAAGCCGATGTCATCGCGTACCACAGCGCCCGGCACGGGCGCAGCATCGCCCGCTCCATAGCCGAGCGGCATCTGCGGCCGGACCACATCGAGGAGCGGCTGGTCTACCCGGTCACCACGGAGACCACCGACCATCCGGGCGGCTATCGCGGCGCGATGGACGAGTTCTACGCGGAGGCGGCCACCAGGCTCGCCGCGCATCTGGACGCGGGGCGCACGGTCGCGGTGCTCGCGGAGGGCGATCCGCTCTTCTACGGCTCGTACATGCATATGCACAAGCGGCTCGCCGACCGCTACCCCACCGAGGTCATCCCCGGTGTCACCTCGGTCAGCGCGGCGGCAGCCCGGCTCGGCGCGCCGCTGGTGGAGGGCGAGGAGGTGCTGACGGTCCTCCCCGGCACCCTGCCCGAGGAGGAGTTGACGGCCCGGCTGGCGACGACGGACGCGGCGGCCGTGATGAAGCTCGGCCGGACCTTCCCGACGGTGCGGCGCGCGCTGGAGCGGTCGGGGCGGCTCGCGGACGCGCGCTATGTGGAGCGCGCCACGATGGACGCGGAGCGCACCGCCCCGCTGGCCGACGTCGACCCGGAGTCGGTGCCGTACTTCTCGATGGCGGTGCTGCCCAGCCGGGTGGACGCGCCACGCGATGCGTCCGGCCCGGGCGAGGTCGTGGTCGTCGGCCTGGGCCCGGCCGGTCCGCTGTGGCTCACCCCCGAGGCACGGGCCGAACTGGCCGCCGCGCAGGACCTGGTCGGCTACAGCACCTATCTGGACCGGGTGCCCGTACGGCCGGGCCAGCGGCGCCACGCCTCCGACAACAAGGTGGAGTCCGTACGTGCCGAATTCGCCCTCGACCTCGCCCGGCGCGGTCGGCGTGTCGCCGTGGTCTCCTCCGGCGACCCGGGCGTGTTCGCCATGGCCACCGCCGTCCTGGAGGCCGCCTCCGAGGACCCCTACCGCGAGGTCCCGGTGCGGATCGTCCCCGGTATGACGGCGGCCCACGCCGCCGCCGCCCGGGCCGGTGCCCCGCTCGGCCACGACTACGCGGTGATCTCCCTCTCCGACCGGCTCAAGCCCTGGGAGGTCATCGCCGAACGGCTGCGCGCCGCCGCCGCGGCCGACCTGGTGCTCGCCCTCTACAACCCCGGCTCCCGCAGCCGCGTCTGGCAGGTGGGCAAGGCCCGCGAACTCCTGCTGGAGCACCGCGCCCCCGACACGCCCGTGGTGCTGGGCCGCGACATCGGCGGCCCCGGGGAGCGGGTGCGGATCGTCCGCCTCGCCGACCTCGACCCGGCCGATGTCGACATGCGCACGATCCTCCTGGTGGGCTCCTCCCAGACCCGCACGGTCCGCCGAGGCGACGGCACCGACGTCGTCTGGACGCCACGCCGATACCCGGAGGCATAGCCCCCGGGCTCAGGACTCAGGGCCTCCGGGCTCGGGCCAGGGTCGTACGGAGCCAGGCGGCGGCTTCGGCGGGGGTCTCGGCCACCGGGACGTCCTGGGGGGCGGGTGGGCGTTGGATGACGACGACCGGGATGCCCGCGGCGCGGGCCGCGGCGAGTTTGGGGGCGGTGGCGTGGGCGCCGCTGTCCTTGGTGACCAGCACCTCGACGCGGTGGCGGCGCAGCAGCTCCGCCTCGCCGTCGAGGGTGAACGGGCCGCGGTCGAGGATCACCTCCATCCGGGGCGGGACCGGCGGCTCGGGGGCGTCGACCGAGCGGACCAGGAACCATGGCTCGGTGAGATGGGCGAAGGTGGCCAGGCCCATGCGGCCCGTGGTGAGGAAGATCCGCTCCCCCAGGGCCGGGGCCAGCCGCGCCGCGTCGGCCAGTGAGCCCGCCGAATGCCAGCGGTCGCCCGGACCGGGCACCCAGCCGGGGCGGCGCAGGGCGAGCAGGGGAACATGGACGTCGGCGGCCGCCCGGGCCGCGTGGGAACTGATCGTGTCGGCGAAAGGATGGGTGGCGTCGATGAGCGCGTCCACCTGGTGCTCGCGGAGCCAGCGGGCCAGCCCCTCGGCGCCCCCGAACCCGCCGATCCGCACCTGCCCCACGGGCAGCCGTGGCGCGGCGACCCGGCCCGCGAGGGAGCTGGTGACGCGCAGGGCGGGGTCGTCGGCGAGTTCCCCGGCGAGGCGGCGCGCCTCCGTGGTGCCGCCGAGGATGAGCACATGGCGCCGCGCCGGTGCGGTGTTCATCGGGTGCCTTTCGTCGTCCGTGCGCCCGTCATCGTATGCGCGGCGGCCTGCCCATGGCTGAGGCGGAGACGAGAACGGAGACGGAGGCCAAGGCGGCCGGGGGGCGGAGCGCGCAGCTCGAGCGGACGGGGCTGCGGCACGGCTGGACCACCGGGGCGTGTGCCACGGCCGCGACGACGGCCGCGTACACCGCGCTGCTGAGCGGGGAGTTCCCCGACCCGGTGACCATCGAACTGCCCAAGGGGCAGCGGCCCGCGTTCGCGCTCGCGGCCGAGGAACTGGCGGCGGGCCATGCCATGGCCGCGGTCGTCAAGGACGCGGGCGACGACCCGGATGTGACCCACGGCGCGCTGGTCAGGGCCACGGTGCGGGCTCTGCCGCCCGGCGGCGGAGTGGTCTTCCGGGCCGGTCCTGGCGTCGGCATGGTGACCCGGCCCGGGCTGCCGCTCCCGGTCGGCGAACCGGCCATCAACCCCGTGCCGCGCCAGATGATGCGCGACCACATCGCCGCCGTCGCGGCCCGGCACGGCGGGGCCGGTGACGTCGAGATCGAGATCTCGGTGGACCACGGCGAGGAGATCGCCCGCTCGACCTGGAATCCGCGGCTGGGCATCCTCGGCGGGCTGTCCATCCTCGGCACGACGGGCATCGTGGTGCCCTACTCCTGCTCGGCGTGGATCGACAGCATCCGGCGCGGGGTGGACGTCGCACGCGCGGCGGGGCGCCGCCATGTGGCGGGCTGTACGGGCTCGACGTCCGAGAAGGTGGCGGTGGCCGTGCACGGGCTGCCACAGGACGCGTTGCTGGACATGGGCGACTTCGCGGGGGCGGTGCTGAAGTATCTGCGCCGCCACCCGGTGGACCGGCTCACGGTCGCCGGAGGCTTCGCCAAGCTCTCCAAGCTGGCCGCCGGACATCTGGATCTGCACTCCGCACGCTCCCAGGTGGACAAGGGCTTCCTCGCGGACCTGGCCCGCCGTGGCGGGGCGGACGAGAAGCTGGCGGAGGCGGTGGCGACGGCCAACACCGGCCTGGAGACGGTGCAGTTGTGCTCCGCCCGCGGCGTACCCCTCGGCGACCTGGTCGCGGCGGCGGCCCGCGACACGGCGCTCGGGGTGCTGCGCGGGGCACCGGTGGCGGTGGACGTGATCTGCATCGACCGCGCGGGCACCATCGTGGGCCGCACCGAACCTCGCGGCCCCCGGGCGCGCTGACCCCTTCACCGCGCCGGGAGCGTTGCGGCAGGTTGCCCGGGCCCATACGTCACGACCGGGCCGATGTCCCGGCCCCCCTCAGGCCGCGGGACCGGGTGGGTGGCAGGGGTCGTGGGGGCGTTGGCGGTTCGGGGAGTAGAGGTGGCTGTCGCGGAACTGGTCGGCGCTCAGGGTGCGGCCCACGATGATGACCGCCGTCCGTACCACGCCCGCCGCCTTCACCTGGGCCGCGATGTCGTCCAGTGTGCCGCGGAGCACCAGTTCGTCGGGGCGGCTGGCCATGGCGACCACGGCCGCCGGGCAGTCGGCGCCGTAGTGCGGGAGGAGTTCGCCGACCACGCGGTCCACGTAGCGGGCGGCGAGATGCAGCACGAGGAGCGCGCCGCTGCGGCCCAGGGTGGCGAGGTCCTCGCCGTCCGGCATGGGGGTGGCCCGCTGGGCGATGCGGGTGAGGATGACGGTCTGGCCGACGGTCGGGACCGTCAGCTCCCGCTTCAGCGCGGCGGCCGCGGCGGCGAACGCGGGGACGCCCGGGACCACGTCGTATGGAACGCCGGCGGCGTCCAGGCGGCGCATCTGCTCGGCGACGGCGCTGAAGACCGACGGGTCGCCGGAGTGGAGGCGGGCCACGTCATGGCCCGCCTCGTGGGCGGCGACGAACTCGGCGGTGATCTGGTCGAGGTCGAGCCGGGCGGTGTCGACCAGGCGGGCGTCCGGCGGGCATTCTGCGAGCAGTTCACGCGGCACCAGGCTGCCCGCGTACAGACACACCTGGCAGCGGGCCAGGGTACGGGCGCCGCGCACCGTGATCAGATCGGCGGCACCGGGGCCCGCGCCGATGAAGTACACCGTCATCGTGTCTCTCCTTGAGCGGCTTCGGCTTCGGCTTCGGCTTCGGCTTCGATGGATTCCGCGGGATCGGCGGCGTACCCGCCAGGGCCCCGGGAGTCGAGCGGTTTGGTGGCGGACCACTGGGTGACCGGCATCGCCTGCCGCCAGCCGGTGAAGGCCCCGACCGGGGTGGCGTGGGAGACGGCGAGGCGGACGAGGTCGCCGCCGTGGCGGCGGTACCGGTCGGCGAGCAGCGCCTCGGACTCCAGGGTCACGGTGTTGGCGACGATCCGGCCGCCCGGCCGCAGGGCCGCCCAGCACGCCTCCAGCACCCCGGGGACGGTCAGGCCGCCGCCGATGAACACCGCGTCGGGGGTGGGCAGTCCGGCCAGGGCGTCCGGGGCGGCGCCGGTGACGACGGTCAGCCCGGGCACACCGAGCGCATCGGCGTTGCGGCCGATGCGCTCGGCGCGCACCGGGTCCCGTTCGACCGAGACCGCCCGGCAGGTGCGGTGGGCGCGCATCCACTCCACGGCGATGGAGCCCGAGCCGCCGCCGACGTCCCACAGCAGCTCCCCGGGGGCGGGGGCGAGCGCGGCGAGGGTGGCGGCCCGCACATGGCGCTTGGTGAGCTGTCCGTCGTGGTCGTACGCCGTGTCGGGCAGCCCCGGCACGAGCGACAGCGGCCGGGCGCCGTCCGCCGGGGCGCAGTCGACGGCGATGACGTTCAGGGGGTCGCCGGGCGGATGAGGCCACGTTTCGGCCGTGCCCGCCACACAGCGCTCCCGCGCGCTCCCCAGTCGCTCCAGCACCCGCATCCGGCTCGGGCCGAAGCCGCGGTCCCCGAGCAACCCGGCCACCTCGGCGGGGCTTTCGGCGCCCGCGCTGAGCACGAGCAGCCGCCGTCCGGCGTGCAACTCACGGTTCAGCGTGGCCAGGGGACGGCCGACGAGGCTGATCACCTCGGTCTCCTCCAGCGCCCAGCCGAGCCGCGCACAGGCCAGGGAGACGGACGAGGGATGGGGCAGCACCCGCAGCCGCTCGGCGCTCAGCAGCTCGGCCAGGGTGCGGCCGATGCCGAAGAACATGGGGTCGCCACTGGCCAGCACACAGACCCGCCGCCCGGTGTGCGCCGCGAACAGCCCGGGGACGGCGGGGCGCAGCGGGGACGGCCAGGGCACCCGCTCACCGTGGCATTCCGGCGGCAGCAGGCCCAGATGGCGCCGTCCGCCGATGACCACCTCGGCCGCGCGCAACGCCGCACGGGCCGTGGGACCGAGCCCGTCCCAGCCGTCGGCGCCGATGCCGATGACGGTCACGGGGGGAGGCGGCGGGCTCACGATGGTCACCTCACGGGTCGGGGAACGGTCCACGAAACTCTACTGACCTGCTACGACGCCCCGGCCCCCGGCTCCCGCTCCAGGCCCCGCCCGGGCTCCCGCGCCTGTCCCCGCCGCTCCGTCCGCTCGCGCTCCAGCTCCGCCAGTGCCAGCAGTTGCTCGACGGTCATGTCCTCCGGAATCGGCACCGGCGCCGGGGTGCGCAGCGGTGGCTGCCAGCCCTCCTCCGGGGCCCAGCGCCGTATGATCCGGGCCGGCGCCCCGGCCACCACGGCGTGGTCGGGCACCTCGCCCCGTACGACCGCGCCCGCCGCGACCACCACATTGCGGCCCAGCCGCGCCCCGGGCAGGATCACCGCGCCCGCGCCCAGCCAACTGCCGGGGCCGATGTGGACGGGCGCGGAGCGCGGCCACTGGCGGCCGATGGGCTGCTCCGGATCGTCGTAGGAGTGGTTGTCGCTGGTCACGTAGACGTACGGGCCGCAGAAGACATCGTCGCCGAATTCCACGGACACCGACGCGATCACATGGCTGCCCCGGCCCAGCACCACACCGTTGCCGATGCGCAGCACCGGATCGGGGCCGAGGTCCACACCGGGCATCATGCCGGCGGTGAGGGTCACCTGCTCGCCGATGACGCAGTGCTCACCGAGCTGGATCCATGGTTCGCCGAAGAGGGTGCCCTGGGGGAACGCCAGCCGGGTGCCGACGCCGATGCGGCCGAACCGGTACGGGCCGGGGCGCTCGGCCGTCACCGCACCGGCCCGCTGCACGGCGCGCCATCCGCGGTGGACCAGACGGGAGGTGACGCGTCCGCACCAGCCCCGCCAGGATGAGAACAGGTTCTCGTTCTTCGGCATTCGCCCACCGTATCGGCCCGTCGGGAGGCCGTCTGCGGCACCCCGGCGTCCCCTGAGCACTCCCCCTACGCGCTCCCGCTAAGCCCTCCCGCGCCCCGGGGCCTCGCGCAGTGCGCAGTCGCCGCACAACCCGCCGCCGGGCACGCGGTAGTAGAGACAGCAGGTGCGGCGCCGGTAGCCGAGCGGCGCGGTGCTCAGGGTGCCGGCCTCGCGCAGCGGCGGGTGGACGAGCTGGGCCCGCGCCAGCTCGGTGGCCCGGCCCGCCGCCTCGGCGCGGCCGTCCGCCCGGCACCAGTCGTGGAGCACCCGCAGCGAACCGGCCAGCGCCGAGGCGGCGTTGCCCCACAGCAGCCGCTCCGAGACGCGGTAGGCCCGTGCGATGGCGTGGTGCAGCGGCGTCAGATGGACGAACGCCGCGGTGCCCACCTGACCGGCGAGTCCTCCCGGTTCGCCCATCACCGGCGGCACGCCGGGCCACCACAGGTCGTCGGGGGCGACTCGCCCGGGGTTCCACCACAGCCGGTCGGGCCGGAGGTGGGGCACCCGGCCGGTGAGGGCCGCGGGGCCGAGCGCGAGTGACCACACCCGGGCGGCGAGGCCCTGGAAGGCGAGCGAGGCCGCGACCCTCGGCTCATCGGTGCCCAGGCTCGCGGCGACCGCCTCGACCCGGGCGCGCAGCACCGGCCCGGCGGCGCCCTCGCCGGTCAGCCGGTACGCCTCGCCGATCCGTACGTACCCCTCCTCGCGCGGCTCGCCGAGGCCGGTGCGCAGGGCGAAGAACGGCCCGACCCGCGCCGCTTCGGGCAGCGGCGCCTCATCCACCGTCGGCCGGGGCCCGGAACGCCTCCAGCAGCCGGTCCGCCGCGAGCGTGGCCGTCAGCGTGCCCTCGCGGACCCGCTGTTCCAGCTCGGGCCCGAGCCGCCGCACCTCGGGGTGGGCGTGCAGCCGCGCGAGCAGTTGGTCGCGCACCATCGACCAGGTCCAGTCGACCTGCTGGTCGCGCCGCTTGGCGTGCAGCGCGCCGGTGGCCTCCAGCACCCGGCGGTGCTGCTCCAGGCGCTCCCACACCACGTCGAGCCCGGTGGACTCGCGGGCGCTGCACGTGAGCACCGGCGGGTTCCAGGGCGCGTCCGCGGGCTGGAGCAGCCTCAGCGCGCCCGCCAGCTCACGGGCCGCCGACTTGGCGTCCCGCGCGTGGGGGCCGTCGGCCTTGTTGATGGTGACCACGTCGGCCAGCTCCAGGACGCCCTTCTTGATGCCCTGTAGCTGGTCGCCGGTGCGGGCCAGGGAGAGCAGCAGGAAGGAGTCGACCATATTGGCCACCGCGGTCTCGGACTGGCCCACGCCCACGGTCTCCACCAGCACCACGTCATAGCCCGCGGCCTCCATGACGACCATGGACTCGCGGGTGGCGCGGGCGACCCCGCCCAGCGTCCCGGCGCTGGGCGAGGGCCGTACGAAGGCGTCGGGGTCGACCGCCAGCCGCTCCATCCGGGTCTTGTCACCCAGGATGGAGCCGCCGGTACGGGTGGAGGAAGGGTCGACGGCGAGCACCGCGACCTTGTGGCCGGTCCCGGTGAGCATGGTGCCCAGGGCGTCGATGAAGGTGGACTTGCCCACCCCGGGCACCCCGCTGATCCCGATCCGCCGCGCCCCGCCGGTGTGCGGCAGCAGTTCGACCAGCAGCCGCTGGGCGAGGTCGTGGTGGTCGGGCCGGGTGGACTCGACGAGCGTGATCGCACGGGCGATATACGCGCGATGGCCGTCGAGCACGCCCTTGGCGTACTCCTCGATGTCGATCGTCCGTGGCATGGACTACAGCTCGTGGCCGAGGTCGGCGGCCAGCTTCCGCACCAGGTCATGGGCGGCGTCCGGGATGACCGTGCCCGGCAGGAAGACGGCGGCGGCGCCGGCGTCGTGCAGGGTCTGGACATCGTGCGGCGGGATGACCCCGCCGACCACGATGGTGATGTCCTCGCGCCCCGCCTCGGCCAGTTGCTCGCGCAGCGCGGGCACCAGCGTGAGGTGGCCGGCCGCGAGCGACGACACGCCGACGATGTGCACATCGGCCTCCACCGCCTGCCGCGCGACCTCCTCGGGGGTCTGGAACAGCGGGCCGACGTCGACGTCGAAGCCCAGGTCGGCGAAGGCGGTGGCGATCACCTTCTGGCCGCGGTCATGGCCGTCCTGGCCCATCTTGGCGACCAGGATGCGGGGGCGGCGGCCCTCGGCGCTCTCGAACTTCTCCACCAGCGCGCGGGTGCGGCTCACGCCGGAGGATGCTCCGGCCTCTTCTCGGTACACACCGGAGATCGTACGGATCTGCCCCGAGTGGCGCCCATAGACCGCCTCGAGCGCGTCGGAGATCTCGCCGACGGTCGCCATGGCGCGGGCGGCGTCCACGGCGAGCGCCAGCAGATTGCCCTCCAGACCCGCGCCCGGACCGGACCGGGCCGCCGCGGTCAGGGCGCGCAGCGCGTCCTGGCAGACGGCCTCGTCGCGCTCGGCGCGCAGCCGCCGCAGCTTCTCGATCTGCTGGGTGCGCACCGCCGAGTTGTCGACCTTGAGGACCTCGAGCTGCTCATCGCTGTCGATGCGGTACTTGTTGACACCGATCACCGGCTGGCGGCCGGAGTCGATCCGCGCCTGGGTGCGGGCGGCGGCCTCCTCGACGCGCAGCTTGGGGATGCCCGCGTCGATGGCCTTGGCCATGCCACCGGCCGCCTCGACCTCCTCGATGTGCTGCCAGGCCCGCCGCGCCAGGTCGTACGTCAGCTTCTCGACATACGCGCTGCCGCCCCACGGGTCGATGACCCGGGTGGTGCCCGACTCCTGCTGGAGCAGGATCTGGGTGTTGCGGGCGATCCGGGCGGAGAAGTCGGTGGGCAGCGCGAGCGCCTCGTCCAGCGCGTTGGTGTGCAGCGACTGGGTGTGGCCCTGGGTGGCGGCCATGGCCTCCACGCAGGTGCGCGCCACATTGTTGTAGACGTCCTGGGCGGTCAGCGACCAGCCGGAGGTCTGCGAATGGGTGCGCAGCGACAGCGACTTGGGGTTCTTCGGGTCGAACTGCTTGACCAGCTTGGCCCACAGCAGCCGCGCCGCCCGCAGCTTGGCGACCTCCATGAAGAAGTTCATGCCGATCGCCCAGAAGAACGACAGCCGGGGCGCGAAGGCGTCCACGTCCATCCCGGCGTCCCGGCCGGCCCGCAGATACTCCACACCGTCGGCCAGGGTGTACGCCAGCTCCAGATCGGCCGTGGCTCCGGCCTCCTGGATGTGGTAGCCGGAGATGGAGATGGAGTTGTAGCGCGGCATCCGCTGCGAGGTGAAGGAGAAGATGTCGGAGATGATCCGCATCGACGGCTGCGGCGGATAGATGTAGGTGTTGCGGACCATGAACTCCTTGAGGATGTCGTTCTGAATGGTCCCGGCCAGCTTCTCGGGCGGTACGCCCTGTTCCTCGGCGGCCACGATGTAGAGCGCCAGCACGGGCAGCACCGCGCCGTTCATCGTCATCGACACGCTCATCTTGTCCAGCGGGATGCCGTCGAAGAGCTGCCGCATGTCGTAGATGGAGTCGATGGCCACGCCCGCCATGCCGACGTCGCCGGTCACCCGGGGGTGGTCGCTGTCGTAGCCCCGGTGGGTGGGCAGGTCGAAGGCGACGGACAGGCCCTTCTGGCCGGCCGCGAGGTTGCGGCGGTAGAAGGCGTTGGACTCCTCGGCGGTGGAGAAGCCCGCGTACTGCCGGATGGTCCAGGGCTGGTTGACGTACATCGTCGGGTACGGGCCGCGCAGATAGGGCGCGGCGCCGGGATAGGTGCCCAGGAAGTCGACGCCCTGGAGGTCCTCGGCGGTGTAGAGCGGTTTGACCCCGATGCCCTCGGGGGTGTCCCACACCAGGTCCTCCACGCCCTTGCCCACGCTGTTCTGTAGCGCGGCGGCCCAGTCGCCGGAGCCGGGCACCGGGCCTTCGGCCGGTCCGTCCAGATCGACCGCCGAGAAGTCCGGGATCTTCCCCGGCTCCGCCGGAGCGCCGGCCATCACGCCACCCCCATGGTGTTCAGAGCCGAGGAGAGCACCTCGACCGCGTCGCAGCCCGCGAAGACGTATCCGTCCACTCCGGCCCGTTCGTACTCATCCTGTTGTGTGCCCGGCCGTCCGGCCAGGTAGACCCGGGTCGCCCCGGCCGCCTTCAGCCGCTCGGCCACGGCCGCCGCCTCCTGCGCGTACAGCTTGTCGCTGGAGCACAGGCAGGCCACGCTCGCGCCGCTGGCGGCGAACGCCTCGGCGACCGTCTCCGCGGTCACGGTGGCGGGTTCGTGGACCGCCTCGATCCCGCCCGCCTGGAAGAGGTTGGCGGCGAAGGAGGCGCGGGCGGTGTGTGCGGCGGCGGGGCCCAGCGCGGCCAGGAAGATCCTGGGCCGGCTGCCCTCGGCCGCCAGACGGGCGTCGGCGCGGGTGCGCAGTGCCTCGTACGCCTCGTCGCGGCGCACCCTCGGCAGCCCGCCGCTGGGCGGCTCCGGGGCGGGCTCGCGCTCGACGGGCCGCTCGGCGAGGTTCGGGAACTCGCTGACGCCGGTGATCGGCTCCTTGCGGCGGGCGAGGTCGCGGCCGCGGCGCGCCCAGGTCTCGGCGAGCCGGTCGCGGACCAGCCCGGAGGCGAGGGCCGCGGCCATCCCCCCGGCGCGCTCGATCTCCTGGAACCAGGCCCAGGCGGCGCGGGCGACGTCGTCGGTGAGCTTCTCGACGTACCAGGAGCCGCCGGCCGGGTCGATCACCCGGGCCAGATGCGACTCCTCCAGCAGGATCGTGGAGGTGTTGCGGGCGATGCGGCGGGCGAAGTCGTCGGGCAGGCCGATCGCGCTGTCGAAGGGCAGCACGGTGACCGCGTCCGCGCCGCCGACGCCCGCGGCGAGGGTGGCCACCGTGGTGCGCAGCATGTTCACCCAGGGGTCGCGCCGGGTCATCATCACCGGGGAGGTCACCGCGTGCTGACGCTGGGCGCGCGCCTGCGACGGCGCGCCGCACGCCTGCGCCACGCGCGCCCACAGGCGGCGGGCGGCCCGGAGCTTGGCGATGGTGAGGAACTGGTCGGCGGTGGCCGCGAAGCGGAACTCCATCTGAGCGCAGGCGGCTTCGACGCTCAGCCCGGCCTGGTCAAGGGTGCGCAGATACGCCACCGCGGCGGCGAGGGAGCAGCCGAGCTCCTGGGCCGCCCCGGCGCCCGCCTCGTGGTACGGCAGGGCGTCCACGGCGAAGGCCGTCACCCCGGGGTGGTCGCGGTGGCAGATCCCGGCGAGGTCGGCCGCGGCGGCCAGTTGCCCGGCCAGGCCGTCGTCGCGTCCGGTACGGGCGACGAGCCCCAGCGGGTCGGCGCCGAGGTTGCCGAGCGCGGCGCCGGGCGGCACCTCACGGCCGGCGTAGAGCCGCAGCAGGGCGCGGGCGGCGTCCTCGAAGTCGGCGCCCGCGTCGAGCGCGACGGGGGCGAGGTCGAGATAGACCCCCTTGAGCGCCTCGGGCAGCCCGTCCACGGGCACCCCGGCCGCGCCGGCCGCGAGCCAGATGGAGCCGGCGCCGTTCTCCAGGTCGGCGAGGATCGCCTGGTTGGTGCGCGCCGGGTCGGGGTGGGCGTGGCGCTGGCGTACGTCCCATCCGGAGACGGCGGAGCCCTCGGCCCGGCCGCCACGCACGAAGGGCGCGAAGCCGGGGAATCCGGCGTCCTGGGGCGCGTCTTCGGCGGTGTAGAGGGGGTGGACGGTGATGCCGTCCTCGAGCGCGGTCGCGAGGGCCTCTTCGGCCTCGGCGCCCACGGCGTCCGATGTGCCGGTTTTACGCAGCACGCCTTCGACGAGGTGACGCCATTGGTCTCGTGTCACTTCGGGGAAATCGTCGGCTAGGGGAAGCCCGTCGGGCAGGACCGTCATAGGAGGAGGCTAATGGGGTCCACTAAAGCCGGAGCAGTGGTTAAGCCTGTGACCTTACTCTCTAGTGATCTCAGGGGTGTGCTCTAGGGATTTCCGTAGTGGCGGCCGCCCACGGCCGGGGCGGGTGAGGCGTATGGGCCCGGCGCGGGGCGCGGAACGGACGCCCATGTCCGGCGAGCGCCCCGGAGAGGGGACCGCCTCGGGCAGGGGACCGCCCCGGACAGGGGACCGCCTCGGGCACACAGAGGCCCGCCCGGTGCGACGGGGGATGCACACCGGGCGGGCTCGAAGACCTTTTTACCGCATCGGCGGGGGGTTATGCATCAAAAACGTGTTCGCTTCCCCGTTTCACCATGCGACGGGCAGCGAGATCAGGCCACGCGCGCGGATCGACGGCCGCCACCGGAGCTGCTCCCTCGGGACGTCCAGCCGCAGCCCCGGAAAACGCCGAAGCAGCGCGGCCAGAGCGATTTCCAGCTCCATCCGGGCCAGGGGCGCACCGAGGCAGTAGTGGATGCCATGGCCGAGCGCAAGGTGACCGGACCGGCCAAGATGTGGATTGAAGTCGTCCGGATCCTTGAACTGTGCCGGGTCACGGTGTGCGGAGGCCATCGAGAGCAGCACGGTCTCCCCGGCGGGGATGGTCACACCGCCGATCTCGATCTCCTCGAGCGGGAAGCGGCGGATCCCGAGCGACGCCGGGCCCTCGTACCGCGCCAGTTCGTCGAAGGCGGCCGCGGGACCGTCCGGATCCGTGCGCAGCTTCTGGAGGACCGTGGGATGGTCGAGCAGGGTGAGCACCGAGTTGGCGATGAGGTGGACGGTGTTCTCGTAGCCCGCGAGGAGGATGAGGAAGGCGAGCGAGGTCAGTTCGTCCTCGGTGAGCCTGCCGTCGCCGTCCCCGGACTCGTCGTCGCGGACCCGGATCAGATCCGAGAGCAGATCGTCCCCGGGCTCGGCGCGCTTCTTCGCGATCAGCCCGGTGTAGAAGCGGAGCATGCTGCCGACCGCTTCCTTCGCCGCCTGCGGCCGCGCCGGATCGGGGGTGATCAGGGCGTCGCTCCAGGCCCGGAAGTCGCGCTGGTCGCGCTGCGGGACGCCGAGCAGATCGCAGATGACGATGATGGGAAGCTGTCCGGCGTAGGCGGCCAGCAGGTCCGCGCGGCCCTCGGACTCGATGGCGTCGAGCAGCCCGTCGGCGATCCGCCGGACCGGTTCCCGCATCCGCTCCACGCGGCCGGGGGTGAACGCCTTGACCACCAGCCGGCGCACCCGGGTGTGGTCCGGCGGGTCCATGTTGAGCAGGTTGGCGTCGAGGGCGGGCGGCAGGGAGAAGCCGCGGTAGTTGCCCGGGGCGGCGTGGCGCTTGTCCAGGGCCAGGCGCGGATCGGCGAGCAGCCGCCGCACATCCTCGTAACGGGTCACCAGCCAGGCGGGTCGTCCGTCGGTGCCGGCGATCCGATGGACCGGGCCGGCCTCGCGGAGCGTGGCCAGGGCCGGATAGAGGTCCTCGATCATCGGGGCGGTGTCAACGAGCTCCGGGCCGTCCGTTCCGGCGGCCTGTGCGGTGTTCTGCATGGATCCCGACTCTAGGCGGTGGCGTCCTCCGGGCCTGAACGGGTGGGGCGTTTCGGCCCGTCCGGGCGATGCGCACAGATGCGCGTGGTGGTGGCCGGGAGGCGGCGCCGGGGCTGAATCCCCCCGGCGCCGCCTGTGCCACGGGCGGCCCCGACCCCCGTCCAGGGCCACCTCGTCTGTGATCCCCCCGTTCACCGCCGCTGGGCGGCGGTCCCCTCCCTCAGTTCCGCGAGCACCTCGTCCACGAGCGGCAGGTGATAGACGTCGGCGACGCGGGCCAGATGCTCGTGCTCCTCCACCAGTTCGGCCCCTGTCGTCATCACCACGCTGTCCGCCGCGGACTCCGGCACATGTCCCGCTGCTTGATTCAGCAAACCGCGTCTGAGCGCCGCTGCTTCCACTACGGCAGCAAGTTGCCAATCGTCGAGTCGCGCCGCGCCGGCCTTGACATGCGCGATCTCCAGGACGGTGGCCTCCACATGGCGCCGTACGCCGCGCTGGACGTCGCGGATCTCCGCCATCTGACGGTTGGCCCGCCACTCGAGGTCCGCGAACGGCCACCAGCCGGTCCAGCGGGAGTGGCCCATGGACACCTCGGGGGCCTGTGCGGTGACCTCCCGCCACAGCGGCCGCAGCCGCCGGAAGCGGCGCCATGCCGAGGCCCGCGGCCCGACGGCGGGGATGGCGAAACCGGCCAGCACCAGGAGCGCCGCGACCGAGGCGGTCAGCGGAGCGACCCCGTTGGAGAGCCAGTACAACTCACGGCCCGCCCAGGAGAAGACGAAACCGATCAGTTTGCAGGCGCAGTACGCCAGTCCCAGCCAGCATCCGGCGGCCAGCACCCGCAGCCCCCGGGCCAGCCAAGAGCCGCGCAGGCTGGCGGCATAGCGCGGGCAGAGGATGCCGAGCCCCGCCAGACCGGCTCCGAAAATGGCCAGATACAGCACCAGGAAGAGGACCACTCCCGGGGCGTCGGCGTAGGCGGTGCTGAAGTCGCGGGGGTGCTCCACCGCGTCCGGGCGGCCGACCGCGAAGCCGACGATGGCCACGGTCCATGCCACGGCCACGGCGGCGACCACCACGACCGGCCGCACCGCCGACCCCGTCCAGCGCAGCAGCAGCACCAGGGCGCCGGTGGCGAACACGACGACGGAGGAGTAGAGGAAGACCATGGCGAGATTGGCGACGCCCACCAGGCCGTCGAACCAGCGGTAGACGCTGGGCGCGGAGAGCAGGAACACATTCGCCACGGCCGCCGTCATCACACAGGCCAGGCCGAGATCGGCGTTGGCACGGTCGCGGAACCAGGCCCGGGCCTTGTATCCGGCCATCGTCCAGGCGGCGGCGCCGAAGCAGAGATACACGAGGTCAAACACCGGCGTCACCGCCCGGTTCACCGCGTACGCCACCGTCGGCACCGACGGCGCCGGTGGCGCGGTCGGCACTGGTGGCGCGGTCGGCACCGGTGGCGCGGTCGGTGCGCACATGGCCCAGCGCCGGGCCGAGCGCCGCGGCGAGTTCGGCCGCCCGGCCCTGGAGCGGCAGCCCGTGGTCCGGCGAGGTCGGCACCACATGCTCCATCAGCAGCGTGCCCAGCACCTCGGTCTCGCGCTCGGTGAGGTTGTCGTAGCAGTGGTGGCGGGCGAAGTCCGGGGTCATCCCCAGCCGGCGCATCGCGGTGGTCACATCGACGGACGGCGTCCACATCCGCAGCGCGTCCTCGGTGACCGACGGGTCCTGCTCGTGTCCGAGCAGGAGATGGCCGATCTCATGCAGCACGATATGGATCTGGTGCCAGGGGGACGTCCTGAGCTCGTAGAAGATCCAGTAGTCCTCGTCGGTGGACGCGGTCATGCCCGAGACCACACCGCCCAGGCTCATCGGCACCAGATGGACGGGGCGTCCGACGCGGCGGGCGACGAGGTCGCACAGACCGGGCAGGTCGGTCGAGGCGGGCAGCCCGAGCTCCTTGATGAGCTGCTTGCACTGCCGCCGTATCCGGCCCACTCGCATGCCTGTACCACCCTCGTATCCGGTCCGCCGCCAGGAGGCGAACAGTTCCGGGTCAGTGACGGCCATTCGTCGCCTCGCCGTCCGGACCGCCCGAACCGTCCGCTCCCGCGGCCTCGTTCGGACCGGGAGGTTCGGGCGGAAGGTTCATCTGCTGCCGGAACTGGGAGATGATCGTGGTGAGACTGTCCTGGACCTCCGGCGGAAGGCCCACGGAGCGCAGCGCGATGCTGCGCACCCGCTTGTCGCGCATCGCGACGAGGAACCGTACCTCCTCCTCGACCCGCTCGGCCTGCGAAGGCGACAGGTCGCCCAGCAGATAACCGACGGGCACGGCGAAGAACTTGGCGAGCGCCCGCAGCACATCCGGGCTGGGGTTGGTGCGCTTGCCGTTGCGCAGCATCGACAGATACTGCTCGGTCACGCTCACCCCGCCGTACTCCTCGCCGCCGCTGATCTCCTCGGCGACGTAGGCGTTGGTGTACGGCGCGCCCGGCGGGTGCATGGTGGTGAACAGGTAGCTGAGCCGGTCCGCCAGCGGGCTGTCGGCGGCGTCCGGTGACCTGTCGGCACCCGCTGCCATCTGCGCCCCCTCACGGCTGCTCCCGGGCTCGAACACCCTCACGGTTGGTTAAGGCGGACGATGCCGCGCGACGCATCCTGCCATGTCCATCGCACAGCACACCAGTCCGGTGCCGAATCGTGCGGGCGGCCGACTTAACTACCAGTTGGCAGCGGGGCCAAGAGGGTGATCGATCAGGCGAGGGAGGAGGTCGGCCGACGGCCGCGATGTCCGCTTGCTGCCAGCGGCCGCGGCCGAGGGGCCGGTGTCCTCCCCCGCTCTCAGCGCATGCGCCGGGCCATCAGTCCACGCTCTGGAGAATGTGCGGCTCGGCGAGGTCGTCCTCGTAACCGGCGAGTCGGATCGGCGCGGAACGTGCCCATACTTCCAGACTGCCCACCTCCGTGGCCTGCACGAACCGCCCGCTGCTATCGGCGCGCGCGTCGTCGCTCTGTGTTTGTTCGGGGGTCACCGCACACTCCCTCGTGTCGGCTGAACCGGATCTGTCGTCAGATTAACCAGCGTCTGAACGGTCCGCGCGTCGATTCTCAGGGACTGGACAACGAGCCGTCGCCGGGACCCCCTTCAGCGCCCGGTGGCCGCGCGGAGCCGTCCGTGATGAGCTGGTACGTACGAGACCCACCGAACTCGTCTCACCTGCTGGACAGCGCGCCTTCCCAGGCGACATGGCCGTCCGGGCGCACCAGCACCGTGCTTCTGCCGGCCCAGCCGTCATGGGCGGTGGTGGGGCGCGCGGTCACGGTCCGTATCCGGTCGGGGCTCCCGGCGAACGCCTCGGCGGCGGCGCGGGCGGCGGCACCCGGGCCGTCGGGCGTCCCACGCCCCGCGTCGCCGCCCGGGTCGAGGTGGAGCAGTACGAAGCGCCCGTCGGCCAGCAGCGGATACAGGCTGGGCTCGGGCGCCCCGGCCAACCCGAGGTCGGGGGCGCGGGTACCGGCCAGCGAGCGGCCGCCCCCGGCCCCTCCCGGCTCCCCGGCCCCTCCCTCCCCCGGCTCCCCGGCCTCGCCCGGCTTCCCCACGGCCGGGCGGTAGGCCACGTCCAGTGCGGACAGCTCCCCGGCGAACTGCCGGTTCACCGCCGGATAGGCGGCCAGAAGCCGGCCGAACACCGACCGCAGGGCCTGCACGTCGGCGGTGTGGGTGGCGCCGAGCACGGTCTGGGCCCGGGTGTTCTCCAACAGCGCGGCCCCCACAGGGTGGCGCTCGGCGTGGTAGGTGTCCAGCAGCCCCTCGGGGGCGCGGCCCTGGCACACCGCGGCCAGCTTCCACCCCAGGTTGAAGGCGTCCTGGAGCCCCACGTTCAGGCCCTGGCCCCCCATCGGCATATGCATATGCGCCGCGTCCCCGGCGAGCAGAACGCGGCCGTCGCGGTAGCGGGCGGCCTGCCGGGAGGCGTTGCCGAACCGGGACAGCCAGCGCGGCGCCCGCATCCCGAAGTCCGTGCCCGCGACCTGGCGCACATATCGGCGCAGCTCATCGAAGGTGAGCGGCTGATCGGCGGGGATGGCGAGGGACTCCCCGGTGGTGCCCGCGATGCGGTGGTGTCCGTCGGCCAGCGGGACGACCAGGAAGCCCCCGTGCTCATTGTCGACCGAGGGGACCGACGGCGGCGCGTCGAGCACCACATCGCCCAGGAAGCCGGTCGTGGTGGCGCTGGTGCCGGGGAAGTCGATACCGGCGGAGCCGCGTACGGCGCTTCCGGCCCCGTCGCAGCCCACCACCCAGGCCGCGCGCAGGGTGTACGTCCCGTCGGGGCCAGCCACGTCCACCTCGGCCCCGTCCGCGTCCTGGCGCACCTCCAGCGCCCGGTGCTCCCAGCGGATCTCCCCGCCCAGCTTCCGCAGCCGCTCCTCCAGTAGTTGCTCGGTGCGGAGTTGCGGCAGGACCAGCGTGTACGGGAAGCGGGTGTCCAGTACGGAGAAGTCCAGCCGGACCGGCAGCCCGCCGTAGTGCCCGGTGGGCATCGGAACGCCCTCGCGGACGAACGGCCCGGCGAGACCGCGCATCGCCAGCACCTCCAGGGAGCGCGGATGCAGGGTCAGCGCCTTGGAGTGCGGGCTGCGGGCGGCGGCGCGCTCGATCACGGTGACGTCCACACCCACCAGCCGTAGTTCGGCGGCGAGCAGCAGCCCCACGGGTCCGGCCCCCACCACGACGACGTCGTTCACCACACCATCTCCCTTGTCTCTCGATCTTGTCTCTCGATCCGCCCCTCGATCCCTCCTTGATCGAGGATCAAGGGGCCGTCCTCAGTACACTTGATCCCGGATCAAGACGCAAGCGAAGGAGATCGGCGGCATGGGCCTGGACCGCACGGCCGTGGTGACGGCGGCGCTGGAACTGCTCGACGAGGCGGGGCTGGACAAGCTCACGATGCGCAAGGTGGCCGAGCGGCTGGGCGTGCAGCTCAACACCGTCTACTGGCACGCCTCCAGCAAGCCCCGGCTGCTGGGGCTGATGGCCGACACGATGCTGGCGGGATGCGCCGACGCACCGCTCCCGGACCGCTGGGACGACCGGGCGTGCACCCTGGCCCACCGGTATCGCGCCGCACTGCTCTCCCGCCGCGACGGCGCCCGGGTGGTGGCCGGGACGTATGTGGCCGAGGAGCACACCCTGCGCTTCGCGGACGCCCTGGCCGGCGCGTTCCTCGACGGCGGCCACAGCCCCGCCGAGGCCGGCTGGCGGACCTGGTCGCTGGTCTACTTCACGCTCGGCCTGGCCCAGGAGGAACAGGCCGCCCAGGGCATCGGCGGCATGGAGCCGCTGCTGCGGGCGGCCACCGCCGAGCGCTTCCCCGCCCTCGCCACGGTCGCCGAGCACTTCGGGGACTTCGAGCACCGCTTCCGGCATGGCGTCGGGCTGATCGTCAGAGGGCGGGAAGCGAGCACGTAACCCGCTCACTCAGGGCCGGAAGGTCCGAGGTCTTACCGCGCCTGCCGCCACGCAGGCGTCATTTTCCCCTTGACGGCTTGCCGTCCATCCGATGTTTATGACGCACAAGGGGTTCCGGTTCCGCCACACGGGCTGCATCATGCCCGCGGGGGTTCAGATCGTGGAACCTCAGGCATGTACGTGACCGCCCGCTGCTGCCCCCGCAGAAGATCGTCCGCACCCGGTTCACATCCCCTGGAGCGTCATGTCATCCGCACCCTCCCGAAGGACAGTCGTCGGCACCGCCGTGGCCGCCGGTGCCGCCGCCGGACTCGCCGGCCCGGCCACCGCGTACGCCGCCGAGCCGCAGGCCCCCGCCGCGGCCGTGGCCGCCCACCCCGCGGGGGACCCCTGGGCCACGGTCCTCGCCGACGCCGACATGGTGTGGCAGAAGCCGCCGCAGACCTGGTACGAGGGCCCGTTCCTCGGCAACGCCCTGCTCGGCTCGGGCATCTACGCCGAGCCGGGCGACGCGAACAAGGTGCGCTTCAATGTGCAGCACAGCGAGGTCCAGGACCACCGGCCGGAGTTCGGCTCCCTCTTCGGTCTCGCCCGGCTGCCCATCGGGTACTTCACCCTGGAGCCGGTCGGGGCCATCACCGCCATCGACTGGCGGCTGCGGCTGCGCGACGCCGAGCTGACCGGGACCATCACCACCGACAAGGGCACCCTCCACCTGCGCGCCCTCGTCCACAACTCCCGTTCCCTGCTGGCCATCGAGGTGACCCCGAGCGCCGGTGAGACCGCGTTCCGCTGGGTGTTCCACCCCGCCGAGGCCATCAGCCCCCGGGTCGCCTTCAAACCGGTCCCCGACGGCTACACCGGCAACCCCCCGGCCGTCGTCGAGGACCACCACGGCATCCAGGCCGCCGTGCAGCCGCTGCTCGCCGGCGGACAGCATGTGACGGCCTGGCGGGAGCGGACCCACGCGGGGCGGCGGACGCTGTACGTCACCGTGGCCCACTCCCACCCGAGGCGCACCGCGCGCGACCGTGCGCTCAAGGACATCCGGTCCGCCTCGGCGCTCTCCTACGACGTCCTCGCGCCCAGCCATCGCGCCTGGTGGCACGCGTACTACCGGAAGAGCTTCCTCTCCCTCCCCGACGCCCGCCTTCAGCGCTTCTACTGGATCCAGCTCTACAAGGTGGCCGCGGCCGCACGCGCCGACGCCCCCGTGATGGCCACCTCCGGCCCCTGGCTGGAGTCCACCCCGTGGCCCGCGACCTGGTGGAACCTCAATGTGCAGCTCGAGTACTGGCTGATCCACGGCTCCAACCACCTCGAACTCGACGCGGTGACCCGGGCGCTCGGTGAATTCCGCGACAACCTCTCCAACCAGCTCGACACCCCGTACCGCAAGGACTCGGCGGGCATCCCCCGCACCACCGACATCCACCTGGTCAACGGCGGCGACGCGGCGAACGGCGGCTACGCGGTCGGCATCCCCGGCCAGGACCCGCCCACCCCCGAGGTCGGCAACCTCACCTGGGCGCTGCACAACGTCTGGCTGACCTACCGCCACACCATGGACGAGTCGGTGCTGCGCGAGGTGGTCTATCCGCTGCTGCGCAAGTCCGTCGCCTACTACCTCCACTTCCTCACCCCCGGCAGCGACGGCAAGCTGCATCTGCCCGCCACCTTCTCGCCCGAGTACGGCGTCAACGCGCCCGACTGCAACTACGACCTGATGCTGCTGCGCTGGGGCTGCGCCACCCTCCTGGACTCGGCCCGGCAGCTCGGCGTCAAGGATCCCGCCGCGCCGCGCTGGCGGGAGGTGCTGGCCAAGCTCACGCCGTACCCCGTCGACGAGAACGGCTTCATGATCGGCGCGGGAGTTCCGTTCGCCAAGTCCCACCGCCACTACTCCCATATGCTCGCCGTCTATCCGCTCTACGAGGTCACCTGGGAGGACCCCGCCAAGCGCGAGCTGATCGAGACCTCGCTCAACCACTGGGTCGGCTTCGAGGGCGCGCTCCAGGGCTACACCTTCACCGGCGCCGCCTCGATGTCCGCGCAGATGGGGCGCGGTGAGGACGCGCTCAAGTACCTGGGCGAGCTGATGAGCCGCTTCATCCAGGCGAACACCATGTACAAGGAGTCGGGCCCGGTCATCGAGACTCCGCTGTCCGCCGCGCAGTCGCTGCACGACATGGTGTGCCAGAGCTGGGGCGGGGTGATCCGGATCTTCCCCGCGCTGCCCGCCGCCTGGCGTGAGCTGATGGTCCACGACTTCCGCACCCAGGGCGCGTTCCTGCTGAGCGCCGCCCGCGAGGACGGCCGTACCCGCTGGGTGCGGCTGCGCAGCGAGGCGGGCGCGCCGTGTGTCGTACGGCACTCGCTCGACGGGCCGATCGAGGTGCGGGACGAGCGGGGGCGGCGGCTGCCGTACGAGACCGTGGGCGCGGGAACGATCCGGATCGCGCTCCGCAGGGGCCAGGAGGCGATCATCACCGCCCGCGGCGACCGCCCGGACCTGACGGTCCGCCCGGTCGAGGCAGCCGAGCCGGCGCCGCGCTGGGGGCTCCCCGCGTCCTGATCCCCCGACAGGGATCTCGCGGCAGGGATCTCCCGGCAGCGATCTCCCGGCCGGGCCCGGCCGCCCCGGTTCGGCGGCCCGGTCCGGCCGGTGTGGTCGGCCCGGATCGGCCCCGGCGGCGTCCAATGACGACTGCCGACCGCGGTTCCGGGATACCCATCACGCATGAGACGCATCAGTGACTTCGACCGCCGGCTGTTCGCGCGGGTCGCGGACAGCCGGCTCCGCGGCGTCCATCCGCTGCTGCCCCGGCTCAGCCGGGCCGCCGATCACGGCAGACTGTGGTTCGGCACGGCCGGGGTGCTCGCCACAGTCGGCGGCCGTACCGCGCGGCGGGCCGCGCTGCGCGGGATCGGCTCGCTCGCCGCCGCCTCACTCGTGTCGAACGTCGTGGTCAAGTGGACAGTGGCACGCCAGCGTCCGGTCCCGGACGTGGTGCCCCTGGTCCGCCGACTGCGCAGGCAGCCGTGGACCAGCTCCTTCCCCTCCGGGCATTCGGCCTCCGCCGCCGCGTTCGCCACCGGGGTGGCCCTGGAGTCCTCGCGGTACGGCCTGATGGTCGCCCCGCTCGCCGCCGCCGTCGCCGCCTCCCGGGTGTACGTGGGCGTCCACTACCCCAGCGATGTGCTGGCCGGAATCGTCCTCGGCGCCGGTGCCGCCGCGCTGACCTGCCGCTACTGGCCGCCGCGCCCCGAGGTCCCGGCGCAGGCCCGGCCGCGGATCTCGGCGCCCGCCCTGCCCAAGGGCGAGGGGCTGGTGGTCCTGGTCAACCAGCGGGCCGGGATGGCCAACCCCACCGGCGGGTTCACGGTCGCCGAGCAGTTGCAGGTGCTGCTGCCCGCCGCGGAGATCCTGGAGTGCGGGCCCGACGACGACTTCATGGACCTGCTCCGGCAGGCCGCCCGGCGCGCCGCCGACCGGGCCGGGGCGCTGGGCATCTGCGGCGGGGACGGCAGCGTCAACGCGGCCGCCACGATCGCGGCCGAACGCGGGCTGCCGCTCGCCGTGTTCCCCGGCGGCACCCTCGACCACTTCGCGCTGGACCTCGGCGTACCGGCCTTCGAGGACACCGCCCACGCCGTGACCGAGGGCGACGCCGTGGCCGTGGACCTCGGCCGCGCCACCCCCCTCGCGGGAGGCGGCGAGACCAGCCAGTTCGTCAACACCTTCAGCATCGGCTTCTACCCGGAGCTGGTGCGGATCCGGGAGAGCATGGAGGGCCGGCTCGGCAAGTGGCCCGCGGCCGCCGTCGCGCTCACCCGGGTGCTGCGCACCGCGAGCCCCATGGAGGTCGAGGTCAACGGGCGGCCGCGGCGGCTGTGGATGCTGTTCGCCGGCAACGGCGTCTACTCCCCCGAGGGTTTCGCGCCCACCTACCGTCAGCAGCTCGACGACGGGCTGCTCGATGTGCGGGCGATCGACGGCGAGGAGCGGCTGGCCCGCACCCGGCTGCTGATCTCGGCGCTCACCGGCACCCTCGGCCGGTCACATGTCTACACGACGCGGCGCATGCGCCAACTGCGGCTCTCGGGCCTCCACACAGTGGACAGCCGGGCCTACGATGGAGAGGTGGTGGCCGACCCTGCGGAGGAGCTGCTGATCGACAAGTGGCCGGGGGCGCTCACCGTGTACCGCCCCGCCGAGCCGCAGAACGAGCTGCTCCAAAGGGCCCGTACGGCCGCCGCGAAGGCCCCCCATTGGTGGAGGTCTCTACTACGCAAGTAGTACTCGGAAATCTGTGCTCAAGGACGACGACGGGGGCACCTCCCACCGTCAAGGATGAGGGCATGGACGACGACCGATCGGCCCAGGGGGCCGCGACGTGACCTCCCTTGCGCTGTCTGTGCTGCTGGCCCTGGTCTCGGCGGTCTGCTACGCCGCCGGAGCCATACTCCAGGAGCATGTCGCGGCCACGACGCCGCGCCTCGCGGCCGCTCCGCTGCGGCGCGGGAGTTGGTGGGCCGCGGTGAGCCTCAACGGTGCGGGCGCGGTCCTCCATGTGATCGCCCTGGCCTACGGCCCGCTGAGCGTGGTGCAACCCCTAGGGGCTCTGACGATCGTCTTCGCCCTGCCGATGGCGGCCATATTCGTCCGCCGCCGGGTCGGCGGATCCGGCTGGCGGGGTGCGCTGCTGGCGACCGCGGGGCTCGCCGGGCTGCTCTCCCTGACCGGCAGCTCGCGGGCCCAGGCGTTGGCCGAGCGGGAGGGCGTCTGGCTGATCGTGATCACGGTCTCCACCATCGCCGTACTGGCCGGGGCGGCCCGCCTGATGCGGTCGCCCGTCATCCGCAGTGTGCTGCTGGCGGCGGCCGCGGGGACGGCCTTCGGTGTCTCGTCGGTGGTCACCAAGAACGTGGCCGTGGAGTGGACCTGGGACGCCTGGGAGGACGCCCTGCCCGGCCTGGTCACGATCGGGCTGCTGGCCTCGGGTGGGGTGCTGCTCTCCCAGGCGTCGTACCGGGGCGCCGGGCTGGCCTCGCCGCTGGCGACGGCGACCGTGGTCAACCCCGTGGTCGCCACGGCCGTCGGCATCGCCGCGCTCGGCGAGAGCTTCCGGCACGGCACGCCCGGCACCCTGCTGGCCCTGGTCGCGGCCCTCGTCGCGAGCACCGGCCTGGTGATGCTGACGGTGCACAACGCCGAGGCGGAGGCCGAAGCCGAGGCCGCGACCGAAGCAGCGGCCGAGGAGGCCCCGGCCGCACCCGGGCGTGGCGGGCACGATGCCACCGGCGGGGGCGGCGGGCCGGAGGTTCCGGAGGGGCCCGGCGGATCCGGCCCGCATGAGGTGCCGGACGTCCCCGCCGGGCCGCCTGTCGAGCCCGGTACCCCGCTCCTGCTCCCCCAGCCGATCCCCCGCCAGCCCACCGGCGAGAACGACCCCGGCCCGCGCCTGCCCGAATGTGGCGAGGCCGTACTCCAGCACCACGCCTGACAAGCACCACGCCTGGGCGGCAACCACCCCTAGACGGCGCCGGGCCGTCCCGCGCCGAGCAGTTCCACCAGCCCTGAGAGGCCCTCATGGCCATGGCCGTCGGCGACCCGGCGGGCCATGAGGCCGCCGATCGGGGCGATCAGTTCGGGGCTGATGCCCTGGTCCCGTGCGGAGCCGGTGAAGTTGACGAACGCGGCCGACTGCATGGCGAGGTTGGAGACCACCCCGGTGGCGTGGTCGCCGGAGTCGATCTGCCGTGCGTAGCCGTCCACGGCCCCGGACATGGCGGTCAGCCAGCGCCCCAGCAGCGGGGCGGCATCGGCCGCCGCCACTCCGTCCGACCGCACGAGGGCGTAGGCGTGCAGCACGCCCGAGAACATGCCGTACATCGCGCTGAGCAGGGCGAGGTCGTACAGCGGGGCGCGGCCGGGGTCCTCGCCGAGATGGTGGCTCTCGCCGAAGAGGTCCAGCACGGCGCGGTGGGCCGCGAAGACGGCCGGTGAGCCGCTGTAGAGGAGGAAGGCGGCGGGCGTCCCGATCATCGGCGGGACGGCCATGATGCCGCCGTCGAGGTACTGGGCACCGTGTCCGGCCGCCCATGCGGCCAGGTCGCGGGCCTGCCGCGGAGTGCCGTTGGTGAGGTTGACGACGGCCTTGCCGGACAGGGCGTCCCCGAGGGGTTCCAGCACCTGCCGTACGGAGTCGTAGTCGAGCAGGCAGACCACCACCAGGGGGCTCGCCGCGACGGCCGCACCGGCCGTGGCGGCGGTCGGCGCGCCCTCGGCGGCGAGCGCCTCGGCCCTGGCGGCCGTACGGTTCCACACCGTCGTCCGGTGCCCGGCCGTCATCAGGGCGCGGGCCAGCGCGGTGCCCATGTCGCCGAGGCCCAGCACCGTCACGGGGGTTTCGCTCATCTCATCCGCTCCAGTTGTTTCGATACCGCTTGTGGTTCGTAGGGGTCCGGCGCGCCGCTCACAGCCTCGTTCCCCGGCGGTAATGTGGGCAAGTACCCACTAAAGAGTGCGTACTTACCTTGAGGTCAGTGGGGGCGGGGCCATGCGAAATCAGCCTTATGTCTGTGGTCTGGACGCGGCCGTGGATGTGATCGACGGCAAGTGGAAAGTGCTGATCATCTGGGCGCTCGATCACCAGCGGTGCCGTTTCGGGGAATTGCGGCGGCTGGTTCCGGGCGTGAGCGAAAAGGTACTGACGCAGCAGCTCAGGGAGTTGGAGGCGGACGGAATCGTCCACCGGGAGATGTACGACGTGGTGCCGCCGAAGGTGGAGTATTCGCTGACCGAGCTGGGCGATGAGCTGAATACGGCACTGGGTCCGCTGGGCGCGTGGGGCAAGCGCCGGATGGCGGCGCTGGAGGAAGCGGGGCAGGGCTGACTTCCAGGGCCGCCGCACCGCCCGGGGCCGCGGCCCCGCCGGGGAGTCGGCGTCAACCGGCGCCGTCGCGCGTATTTTCCAACCGGGCCTTAGGGCCCTTCTGACGGATCTCCGCGGCGTCGCGGCGCCCGGCACGCCGAGAGCACGCACCGGACGCCGCTCCTTCTCCCACGGAGATCCGTCAGAAGGACCCTAGCGGGGTAGGGGTGTGGAGATCACCCCGCTCACTTGGAGGCCCCCGTGACCGACAGCGCTCCCCGGAGCCAAGCGCGCACACCCTGGCGAGCCGTGTTCGGCGGCTCGATCGGAAATCTCGTCGAGTGGTACGACTGGTTCGTCTACGCCAGTTTCGCCACCTACTTCGCCGGAGCCTTCTTCCCCAAGGGCAACGACACCGCACAGCTCCTCAACACCGCCGGGATCTTCGCGGTCGGCTTCTTCATGCGTCCCGTCGGCGGCTGGCTGCTGGGCCGGTTCGCCGACCGGCGCGGCCGTAAGGCGGCGCTCACCCTGACGGTGACGCTGATGTCGGCCAGCGCGCTGCTCATCGCCATCGCCCCGACCTATGACCAGGTCGGCTACTTCGGCGCGGCCGTGCTGCTGGTGGCGCGGCTGCTCCAGGGGCTGTCGGTGGGCGGGGAGTACGCGGCCAGTGCCACCTATCTCACCGAGGCGTCACAGCCCGGCGGCCGGGGCTTCGTCTCCAGCTTCCAGTATGTGTCGATGACGATGGGGCAGTTGATCGGTCTGGGGCTCCAGATCGTGCTCCAGCACACCATGTCCGATGACGCGCTGCACTCCTACGGCTGGCGCATTCCGTTCATCGTCGGCGCCGTGGGCGCGGCGGTGGTCTTCTGGCTGCGGCGCAATCTGCTGGAGACCGAGGTCTACACCGAGGAGGACGCCCACCAGGACGAACGGGGGACGATGGCCGAGCTGCTGCGCCACCGCAAGGAGGCGGCGCTCGTCATCGCGCTGACCATGGGTGGCACGGTCGCGTACTACACGTACACCACCTATCTCACCAAATACCTGTCGAACACGGCCGGTCTGAGCAAGTCGGACGCCTCTCTGGTCAGCTTCTGCGCCCTGTTCCTGTTCATGCTGTTGCAGCCGCTGGCCGGATCGCTCTCGGACCGGATCGGGCGCCGTCCGCTGCTGATCACCTTCGGCTTCGGCTCGATGCTCGGCACCGTCCCCATCATGACCGCGCTGTCGCACACCGACACCTTCACGGGGGCGCTGCTGCTCTCGCTCGCGGCGCTGGTCATCGTCACCGGCTACACCTCGATCAACGCCGTGGTGAAGGCCGAGCTGTTCCCCACCCACGTCCGCGCGCTCGGGGTGGCCCTGCCGTACGCGCTGGCGAACGCGCTGTTCGGCGGCACCGCCGAGTATGTGGCGCTGTGGTTCAAGAAGGGCGGTGCGGAGTCCGGGTACTACTGGTACGTCTCGGCGTGTGCGGCCGTCTCGCTCATCGTCTACCTCACCATGCGGGAGACCCGCGACGCCGCCCTCTCCCGGGACCGCGCGGACGGCCCGGCCGCCCCGGGGAAGCGGCGGACGACGGCGGTGTGACGGCGCCGAGGGGCCGGCCCCGGGGTCAGCGGCCGGTGGTCACGCTCATCTGAGCCCAGACCACCCGTCCGCCGTTCATGCCCGGCCGGTCCCCCCATGCGTCGGCCAGGGCGCGGACCAGTGCGAGTCCGCGTCCGCACTCGTCCTCGAGACCGGCCTCCCTCGGCGTGGGGACGGCCGGTCCGCCGCCCTGGTCGGCGACCTCGATATAGAGCATGCGCCGCTCATGGGCGCGCAGCACACAGAGGATCTGCTCGCTTCCGGTGTGCACCATGGCGTTGGTGAACAGCTCGGACATCACCAGCTCGGCGGATTCGCAGAGCTCCTCCTCGAAGCCCCACTCCAGCACCCATGAGCGCACCCGGTGCCGGGCGACGGCGACCGAGGCGCCTCTGGCGGGCAGTTGGAACCTCTCCTGGCGGAGGGCGGAGTCAACGCTCCCGGAGTTCGGGTGGTGGGCCATCGTCGAGCGTTGACGCAATGCCACGGCCATGTGCCTTCCGTCCGTCTACCTGTGGGGGCGTGAATGCCGTACGTGAATGCCGCAAGTGCGCGACACAGCAGCCACGTTGGACTGGTCACACCCGTCACTATCGTTGCTGCGAGCATCAGTTGGCAAGGCGCGATCTGCAAAATGCAGAATAGCCAGCGCACTCTGTTCCCCTCACCTCGCACGTGGCACACTGATCCTGACAAGACCGTCCCAGGAGGTACGACGTGGGTGAAGCGCGATCTGCCCCGACCGTCGGGCAGATGGTCCTCGGCATGCGGCTGCGGGACCTTCGCGAGAAAGCCGGCGTCAGCTACGACCAGGCTGCCAGGGCGCTGCACGTCAACCAGACCACGGTGCGCAGGATGGAGAAGGCCGAGGTCGGCCTGAAACTCCCCTACGTCGAGAAGCTGCTCCAGACCTATGGCGCCGAACAGGAAGAGATCGACTCCTTCCTCGCGCTCGCCGAGGAGGCCAACAGACCGGGCTGGTGGCACCGGTTCCGCGATGTGCTGCCGGACTGGTTCAGTCTCTATGTGAGCCTCGAGGGCGTGGCGAGCCGTATCCGCGCCTACGAGCCGCATTTCATCCCCGGCCTGCTCCAGACCGAGGAGTACGCCCGCACACTGCTCTCCATCGGCTTCCCGCACGGTTCCGCCCAGGAGCTGGACCGCCGGGTGGCGCTGCGGATGGAGCGCCAGGAGCTGCTCAGCCGCCCGGACGGACCGCATCTGTGGGTGGTGATGGACGAGACGGTGCTCCGTCTGTCCATCGGGGGTCCCCAGGTGATGCGCGCCCAGATCGACCACCTGATCGAGGCGGCACAGAAGCCCAACATCACCCTTCAGGTGGTGCCGTTCTCCGCCGGCCCTCACCCGGGCATGGGCGGACCCTTCCAGCTCTTCCGGTTCCAGATCCCGGAACTGCCGGACATCGTCTACGCCGAGGGCCTGACCGGCGCCGGCTATCTCGATCAACGTTCCGATGTGGTCGCCTATTTGGAGGCCCTGGACCGTATGGGCACCCAGGCCACACCGGCGCGGCGCACGGAGAGTTTTCTCCGCGGGATTCGCAAGGAGCTCTGACTGTGGATCAGGTACATGTGTACAACGGCATGCCGGCCAAACATCTGGGGACCGAAGGCTGGGCCAAGCCGTGGAGCGGTCCCAACGGCGGTGCGTGCGTGGAGGTCATGAGGCTGCACGACGGGCGGGTCGCCCTGCGTCAGTCGACCGATCCGGACGGCCCTGCCCTGATCTACACCCACCATGAAATCGAGCGGTTCATCCAAGGCGCCAAGGCCGGCGCCGCGGACTTCCTGCTCACACGTCCTGACCCCAACCTGACCTCCTCGGCGGGTACCGCACCGGAACGGAGGGCCGCGTGACCGACAACGGGCTCGCCCCTGACCAGATCGACACCACCAAGCCGCACCCGGCTCGGATGTACGACTTCTACCTCAACGGCAAGGACCACTACGAGGTCGACGCGGATGCCGCCGGGCGGGTGCTGGAGGTCTATCCGACCGTCCGGCTCAACGCCACCGTCAACCGCGCCTTCATCCACCGGGCCACCCGCTGGCTGGCCCGGGAGGCCGGGATCCGGCAGTTCCTCGACATAGGCACCGGCATACCCACCGAGCCCAATCTCCACCAGGTCGCCCAGGGCGTCGCCCCGGAGGCCCGGGTGGTGTACACCGACTACGACCCCATCGTGCTGGCCTACGCCCAGGCGCTGCTGATCGGCACCCCCGAGGGCCGTACGTCCTATGTGCAGGCGGATGTGCGCGATCCCCAGCGGATCATGAGCGCCCCCGAACTGCATGAGACGCTGGACCTGGACCAGCCGGTGGCGATCTCCGTGAACGCGCTCTTCCACTTCATCCCGGAAGAGGACAAGCCGTACGAGATCATCCGCGAGCTGATGGCGCCCCTGGCCCCGGGCAGCTATCTGATGCTGACCCACTCCACCCATGACTTCTCGGCGGAGACCTGGCGGAACGTCATCCAGGTCTACAAGGAGAGCGGCATCTCCTTCACCACCCGCTCGCAGAGCGAGGTCGGGGGCTTCTTCGAGGGTCTGGAGCTGGTCGACCCGGGGGTGTCGGAGCCCCACCACTGGAACCCGGACCCCGGCGACCGCCCGGAGACCATCCGCAGCGCGGACATCAACATGTGGGCGGGAGTGGCCCGGAAGCCCTAGCGGCGGCCCAAAAGCCCCAGCGGCACGATGATTCTCGCGCCCGGGTTTCTCGGCCCGGTGTCACGGCGCCTCGGCGCCCTCGCCGACCGTGAAGCCCAGTACCGCGCCCCCGCCCGGGCGCGGCCGGGCGAAGACGGTGCCGCCGTGGGCGAGGGCCACCTCGTGCACGATGGCCAGGCCCAGCCCAGAACCGGGCAGGCTGCGCGCGCCGGGCGCACGGTAGAAGCGGTCGAAGACGCGCTCGCGGTCTTCTTCGGCGATGCCGGGGCCGCGGTCCAGGACCTCCACCCGACGGCCGGTGACCATCACCTCGACGGGCTCGGTGCCGTCCTGGTCGAACTTGGCGGCGTTCTCCACCAGATTGGAGATCGCGCGCTGCAAGCCGGCCGGGCGGCCCGTCAGCCGGGTGTCGCCCTCGGCCCGTACGGTGATCTCCCGGCCGGTCCGGCGCCGGGCGAGGGTCGCGGCGGTGGTGGCCACCTCCGCCAGCGAGACCTCCGTAGGGGGTTCGTCGTCCCGCTGCCCGGCCGCCAGCTCCACCAGCTCATTGACGAGGTCGGTCAGCTCCCGGGTCTCCCCCGCCAGATCGGCCAGCAGATCCTCGCGCGCGGGCCCGGGCAGCTCCTCGAAGCGGCGCAGCAGGGAGATATTGGTGCGCAGCGAGGTGAGCGGGGTGCGCAGCTCGTGCCCGGCGTCCTCGACCAGCCGCCGCTGGTCGTCCTTGGAGCGCGCGAGCCGGCCGAGCATGCCGTCGAAGGCCCGCCCGAGGCGGCCCACCTCGTCGTCCCCGGCGACCGGCACCGCCACCTGCATCCGGCCGGTCGCGGCCACGCTCTCGGCGACCCGGGTCAGCCGCACCAGCCGCCGGGTGATCCGCCCGGCCAGCCACCAGCCGGCGAGTCCGGCGGCCAGGATGACGGCGACCACGAACAGCGCGGTGCGCTTCTGGAGTTCTTGCAGCAGATCCTCGGTGTCGCTGATCTGCTGGGCCACCTGGACCGCGCCGGTGCCGTCGCCCACCGCCACCGTGGCCATGCGGTACTGCTCTCCGCCGATGCCGATCTCGCGCCGTACGACGGTGCCCGGCGTACGGGAGGCGGCGGTGATCCGGTCGTCGCCGGTCACCGGCAGCGGGGGCTTGCCCGCGTCGTAGACCATGCCGTTGCCGTTGATCACCTGGACGTCCATCCGGCTGATCCGGCGCAGATCGTCCCGCAGGCCGTAGGGGACGGGCGCGGTGGACTCGGTGGGGTACTGCCGCAGGACCACCTTTTCGCTGCGGACCTCGCCGCGCAGATCGCGGATCACATCGTCGAACGCCGTCTGCTGGTCGACCCGCACCAGCCCGGCCGCCGAGTCATAGCTGAGGCCGCCGACCAGGAGGGTGACCACGGAGGCCGCCGCCGCGAACGAGAGCGCGAAGGTGGTCCGCAGACTGGGCCGCCCACGGCGGAGCGGTGGGAACCGCACCATCACTCCTCCCGCAGGGTGTAGCCGACTCCGCGCACCGTATGGATCAGCGGGGTGCGCCCCTCCGGATCGACCTTGCGGCGCAGATAGCCGATGTAGACGGCGAGGTTCTTCGAGCCGGGGCCGAAGTCGTAGCCCCAGATGCGGGCGTAGATGGTGGTGTGGTCCAGGACGATGCCCGCGTTGCGCGCCAGCAGCTCCAGCAGGTCGAATTCGGTGCGGGTCAGCTCCAGCTCCGTACCGCCGCGCCAGACCCGGCGGGCCGAGGAGTCCAGGTGCAGGTCCGCGACCTCCAGTACGCCGTCGATGGCGGCGTCCTCCGGCGCGGGCGGTTCGGCGGGGGCGGCGCGGCGCAGCAGTGCGCGCAGCCGGGCGAAGACCTCCTCGACCTCGAAGGGCTTGGCCACATAGTCGTCCGCCCCGGCGTCCAGCCCCTCGATCCGGTCGGCGGTCTCGACCCGCGCGGTGAGCATCAGGATGGGAGTGCGGTCCCCCTCCGCGCGCAGCACCCGGCACACCTGGAGCCCGTCCACGCCCGGCATCATCACATCCAGGACGACCACGTCCGGGCGCTCGCGGTGGATGGCCGCCAGCGCCTCGATCCCGTCGGGCACGGCGGTGACGCGGTACCCCTCCAGGGTCAGGGCGCGGTCCAGCGCCTGGCGGATGGCACGGTCGTCCTCGGCGAGCAGCACGGTGTTGGTCACACCCCGAGTCTGCCAAGGCCACCAGGGTGCCTGCCCCGGGTGGGGGTCCTGAGCGGGGCTTCTTACCCCGCTCTCACCTTCTTCACGCGACCGGCTTACCGGGCCCGGACAGAGTGTCCGCTACGTTCCGGGGGGAACTCGCCCCGGGGATGCAACCGGCCGGAGAAAATACCGCATGAAGATCGCATTCCTGCTGCACAACGCCTACGGGATCGGCGGAACGATCCGGACGACGATGAATCTCGCGACGGCGCTCGCCGACCGCCACGAGGTGGAGATCGTCTCGATGATGCGGCATCGCGAGACGCCGCGTTTCGCCCTCGACCCCCGGGTGCGGCTGGTCCCCCTGGTGGACTTGCGTCCGGAGGGCGCGGACGCGAAGGATCCGCTGTTCTTCGAGGCCAGCCGGGACTTTCCGGCCGCCGAGAAGCGGCACCACCAGTACAACCGCCTGATCGACGCGCGGGTCGCGGAGTATCTGCGCGGCTGCCCCGCCGATGTGATCATCGGCACTCGGCCGGGGGTGAACGTCTATGTATCCCGCTTCGCCCCCCGTCGTGCGCTGCGCATCGCCCAGGAGCATCTGCGGTACGACGCGCACAGCAAGAAGCTGCGGCGGGAGCTGGCCCCGCACTACCGGCTGCTGGACGCCATCGTCACCACGACGGAGGCGGACGCCGCGGTCTACCGCGGGAAGATGCCGATGCCGGGGGTGCGGACGCTGGCGATACCCAACAGCGTCCCCGAACCGGCCGTCGCCCCCTCCGAGGGCACCACACCGGTGATCGCGGCGGCCGGGCGGCTGGTCCGCGGCAAGCGCTTCGACCTGCTGATCGACGCCTTCGCGGAGGTCACGGCGAAGTTCCCGGCCTGGCGGCTGCGGATCTACGGCGGGGGCGCCGAGAAGGAGCGGCTGGCGGAGCAGATCGAGCGGCTGGGCCTGTCCGGGAGCGCGGAGCTGATGGGGTCCTACTCCCCCATCGAGGCCGAGTTCGCGAAGGCGTCGCTGGTCGCGGTGGCCTCGGAAGCCGAGTCGTTCGGGATGACGATCGTGGAGGCCATGCGCTGCGGGGTGCCGGTGGTGAGCACCGACTGCCCGCTCGGCCCCGCCGAGATCATCGAGGACGGGGTCACCGGGCGGCTCGTCCCCACCGGGGACAAGCAGGCGCTGGCGAGCGCCCTGATGGAGCTGATGGCCGACGCCCCGGCCCGGCGGGCGATGGCCGCGGCCGCCCTGGAGAGCTCCCGGGCCTACGATCCCGCGCCGCTCGCCCAGCGCTACGAGCAGCTCTTCGAGGAGCTGCGGGCGAGCCGGTCCGCCCGCTTCTGGGAGCGCGGCCGGGCCGCCGCCCGCGCCCGCCTGCGGCGCCTGGCCCGCCGCTTCGGCATCTCCCCCGTCCGCCGGACCCCGGCGGCGGGCGGGAAGGCGAGCGCCTGATGCCATGGCGGGCGAGGCACGGGCGTAACCGCTACGGCCGGGGTGCGCGGCGCCCCGGCGCTACCAGGACGTCGGGGCGTAGTCCTTCAGGAAGCAGCCGAAGAGGTCCTCGCCGCTCTCGCCCCGGACGATCGGGTCGTAGACCCGGGCCGCGCCGTCCACCAAGTCGAGGGGGGCGTGAAAGCCCTCGGCCGCCAGCCGCATCTTGTCCGGGTGCGGGCGCTCGTCGGTGATCCATCCGGTGTCGACGCTCGTCATCAAGATGGCGTCGGCCTCGAACATCTCCCGGGCGCTGGTGCGGGTCAGCATGTTCAGCGCGGCCTTGGCCATATTGGTGTGCGGATGGCCCGCGCCCTTGTAGCCCCGGCCGAACTTGCCCTCCATCGCCGAGACGTTGACCACGTATTTGCGCCGGGCGGGCGAGGCGGCCATCGCCGGGCGCAGCCGGCTCACCAGGATGAACGGCGCCGTCTCATTGCAGAGCTGGACCTCGAGCATCTCGACCGGGTCCACCTCGTTGACCCGCTGCACCCAGGTGTTGGTCGGGTCCAGGTCCGGGACCAGCCCGCCCGCGTCGATCGCGGTCCCGGCCTCGATCCGGGCCGGGGAGGCGGAGCCGCTGGTGAGGGCGAGGGCGGTGAGGTCCTGCGGGGTGAGGGCGCCGTCCTGTGGCGTGCGGGGCGCAGGCAACGCCGCCTGGGCGCCGCTGCCGAAGGCGCCGAGGACCAGGGACTCGGGAAGTTCCCCGGCGGGGAGCGGCGCCGACTCGCCCGCTATCAGCTCCGCGTACGCCTGGGGTGTGCGGCGGACGGTCTGGGCGGCGTTGTTGATCAGTATGTCCAGCGGGCCCGCGGCGCTCACCTCGTCGGCCAGCGCGATGACCTGGGCGGGGTCGCGCAGGTCGATGCCGACGACCTTGAGCCGGTGCAGCCACTCCCCGCTGTCCGGCATGGCCTTGAAGCGGCGGATGGCGTCGCCCGGGAAGCGGGTGGTGACGGTGGTGTGCGCGCCGTCGCGCAGCAGCCGCAGCGCGATATACATGCCGATCTTCGCCCGGCCGCCGGTGAGCAGGGCCCGGCGCCCGGTGAGGTCGGTGCGGGCGTCGCGCCGAGCCCGGTTCTCGGCGGCGCAGTCGCGGCACAACTGGTGATAGAAGGCGTCGACCTCGACAAACCGGGTCTTGCAGACATAGCAGGAGCGGGGGCGGGCCAGGATGCCCGCGATCTCGGTGGAGACGGAGCTGCTGAGCGCGCGGCCCAGCGTCTCGTCGTCGATCCGGTCGGCGGCCCCGGTGGCGGTGGCCTCGGTGACGGCCTTGTCATGGGCGGTCTTCGCGGCCCGCCGCTCCTGGCGCCTGCGCTGCTTCACGCTGCGGTAGATCCCGGAGGTGGCCCGGCGGACCAGGACCGCGTCGGGGTGGTCGACCGGCAGCCGGTCGAGTTCCGCGAGGACGCTCAGACAGGTCGCCAGCCGCTCCGGGTCGATGCCCGGCTCCTCGGCCGCCGCCCGTTCGGCCCGGCCTTCGTCAATCACCGTCATCGCCGCTGCCGCTTTCTGGTTCGCCTGTTCCCCTGGACAACGGCGAAACTTTACGGAAGCGGAGGCGTATGCGCCAAACCGCGCCCTGTCTCACCCTCCGCCGGGCTTGCGGTACGCATAGCCGCCGGTCCGCGCCGGGGCCCGGGCTCCGGCCCGCTGCCCGGTGTCCGTCAGCGCGCGGATCACACCGTGGTCCGGGGAGAGCGCACAGGCCGGGTCGGTGCGGGCGGCGTCACCGGTCAGGGCGTACGCCTGGCAGCGGCAGCCGCCGAAGTCCTCGGTGCGGCGGGAGCAGGTGCGGCAGGGCTCCCGCATCCACTCCTCGCCCCGGTAGCGGTTGAAGGCGGTGGAGTGGTCCCAGATCCACTCCAGGGTGTGGTCGCGCACATTGGGCGGGTCCAGGTCCGGCAGGCTCGCGGCGGCGGGGCAGGGCAGCGCGGTGCCGTCGGGCGCGACGGTCAGCGAGACCGCGCCCCATCCGCCCATGCAGGGCTTGGCGACACCGTCGAAGTAGTCGGGCACCACCCACACCAGGTCGACGGTGCCGCCCAGCCGCTGCCGTCGGCGCTCGACCGTCTCCCGCGCCCGGGCGAGCTGGTCGCGGGTGGGCAGCAGGGCGTCGCGGTTGCGCAGCGCCCAGCCGTAGAACTGGGTGTTGGCCAGCTCGATCCGGTCGGCGCCCCAGTCCAGGCCGCGCTGGATGATGGCGTCGAGCGCGTCGAGGTTGTCGCGGTGCAGGACGACGTTGATCCCCAGCGGCAGACCGGCCTTGCGCACCAGGGCGGCGGCCCGCTCCTTGGCGGCGAAGGAGCGGTATCCGGCGATCCGGTCGGAGGCGGCCGGATCGGCGTGCTGAAGGGAGAGCTGGACACTGCGCAGCCCGGCGGCGACCAGGGCGGCCAGCCGGTCCTCGGCCAGGCCCACGCCGCTGGTGACGAGCTGGGTGTAGATCCCGGCGGACTCGGCGGCCGTGACGATCTCGGCCAGATCGCGGCGCAACAGCGGTTCGCCGCCGGAGAGATGGGTGTGCACCACGCCGAACTCCCCGGCCTGGCGCATCACCTCCGTCCACTCGGCGGTGGACAGCTCACGCGAGCGGCGGACCAGCTCCAGCGGGTTGGAGCAGTAGGGGCAGTGCAGCGGGCAGCCGTGGGTGAGCTCGGCGAGCAGGGCCCAGGGGCGGGGCGCGGCGGTCATCGGACCCAGCCCTCCGTACGCATCCGGCCGAGGAAGGCGGGCACGTCCTCGGCCACCGGCGCGCCGGGGAAGCGGCTCGTGAGCTCCGCCACGATGGTGTCGAGGTCGCGGGCGCCGTCGCACAGCCGCAGGATCCGGGCGGCGCTGCCGCGCAGCACCACCACCCGCTCGGGCAGCACCAGCAGATCGGCGTCACGCACCCGGTCATGGCGCAGGCTCACGGCGGGGGCCAGCGCGGGCCGCCACCCGGCCGGGGCGGGCGGCGCGGGCGGAGCGGGCGGGGTGTCCAAGGCGGGTGAGGCGTCCGGGGCCGGTGAGGCGTCCGGGGCCGGTGAGGCGTCCGGGGCGGGCGGGGTGTCGGCGGTGGTCATGCTCCCTCCCCCGGGCCGTCCTTGGTGTCGGCGTGCTCGACCGCGTCCAGCAGCGACCACAGCACATCGCATTTGAAGGCGAGCGCCGCCACCGCGCGGTCCTCGTCCTCGGGGGTCCGCGCCCAGGTCAGGACCAGGTCGAGCGCCTCGGTGCTGTCCCGGCGCCCCTGGTCGACCCGGTTGCGGAAGTAGGCCAGGCCCGCGCGCTCGATCCAGGGGTAGTACCGCTCGAAGGCGTCGATACGGGTGAGCATGATGCCGGGCGCGGACAGCTCGGTGAGCGAGGCGGCGACGGCTTCCAGCGGGCCGCGCAGCCGGCAGAAGTTGACATAGCCGTCGACCGCCAGCCGCACCCCCGGTACCACCTCGGCGCCGGACAGCAGCCGGTCCCGGTCCAGACCGGCGGCCTCGCCGAGCCGCAGCCATCGCTCGATGCCGCCCTCGCCGTCGGCGGCGCCGTCGTGGTCCTGAATGCGCCGCAGCCACATCCGGCGCAGCCGTGCGGTGTCGAGTTTGGCGGTGATCAGCGCGTCCTTGATGGGGATATGGCGCTGGTAGTGGAACCGGTTGAGGATCCAGCGGCGCAGTTCGGCGGGGGTGAGTTCGCCCGCGTGCATCCGTACGTTGAAGGGGTGGCGGTCGTGGTAGCGCTCCTGCGCGACCGCGCGCAGCCGCTCCTCAAGACGTGTCCGTGGGGTGCTCACAGGTCGATCACCATCCCGTCGGCGGCCACCTCGACGCCCAGCTCGCGCAGCACCGTGTGCTGGGGCGCGGCCGGGTCGTTGAGGGGGTTGGTGTTGTTGAGGTGGGTGTACAGGGTGCGCGCGTCGAGTGCGGCGAGCCGCCGCGCCGTGCCGTCCGGTCCGTCGATCGGCAGATGCCCCATGGCGGTTGCGGTACGCGAGCCGAAGCCGCTGGTGAGGGGCTCGTCGTCGGACCAGAACGTGCCGTCGACGATGACGTGGTCGGCGCTCTCGGCGGCGCGCTGGAAGGCGTCGGGCCAGGCGGCGAGCGCGGGGGCGTAGAGGAGGGAGCGGCCGGTGGTGCGGTCGGTCAGCCGCAGGGCGACCACCCACGCGTCGTCGGCGTCGTCCGGGGCGTCGAGTCCGGCCGCGTAGCGGGGGCGTTTGGCGGAGACGGGGACGGCGCCGACGGTCAGCGGCGAGTCCTCGGCGAGCGGGCGGTCCTCGGAGTCGAGGGGGCGCCAGTCCAGCCGGGCGTAGGGGGTGAGGACCTCGCCCAGGTGGAGTCCGGTCAGCAGGGCGTGCCGGACCGGGGCGGTGGCCACGATCCCGATGGCGTCCGCCTCGCGCAGCCGGGCGATGCCGAGGGTGTGGTCGAGTTCGGCGTCGGTGAGGATCACCCCGGCCAGCGGGGTCCGGCGCGGTTCGGGCCCGGGGTGCAACTCGGGGCAGTCCTCGACCTGTTCGCCGAGGTCGGGGGTGGCGTTGACCAGATACCAGCGGCCTTCGGCGGCCTGGACGGCGAGCGAGGCATGGCGGCGGCGCCACCCCGGGTGGGCGCGTGCCCCGGAGCATCCGGGGCACGCGCAGTTCCACTGGGGTACGCCGCCACCCGCCGCGGTGCCGAGCACGCGCACGCGCATGGCGGGGGAGCTCAGCGGGCGTTCAGCGAGTAGGCGGTGACCTCCAGCGCGGTCTCCACGACCACGTAGTCGGGCGTCTGCCAGGCGGTTTCCCCGGCGTCCGTACGGGTCCGGTCCGTCGCCTCGGGGGCCGTGTGCGATGTGGTGTCGTTCATGGCTGCGACCTGCCTTCCATCTGGGTGGGGATTGGTCAACGGGACGGCACGGACCGTCAGTCGGGCCGTTGGCCGGCGGTGAAGGACCCGCGGCGCCCCGCCGTCGGGGGTGGTGCTGTCGTCCGCCATGGTCGATGGCGTCGTCGTCGGGCACCGGGTCATGAGCCGCTGCCGGGGTAGGCGGTTCCGATGCGCACCTCGTCGAGCAGCAGCTTGCGGTAGTGCTTGGTGTCGGTGGCCGCCGCCCAGGTGGTGTTCACCGTGAGCCGGACATAGCGCTTGGTGGTGGCGGGGATGTCGATGAACGCCGCTCCGCGGGCGCTGGGCAGCGTTCCGCTCGTCACCGGGCTGCCCCAGTCGCGGCCGTCGCCGGAGACCTGCACCTGGTAGTCGCGGATGCGGGCGGACTGCTCGGTGTCGGAGCGGGCGTAGGAGACCGACCACTCGCGCTGGTTCACCGCCAGATAGCGCAGGCTTTTGGCGGATCGCAGATCGAAGGTGACCGAGGCGGGCAGGGTGGTGCTGTTGTCCCAGTAGGTCTGCGGATCGCCGTCGAGTACGGCGGAGGCGGGGTGGCCGCTGGCGGAGACACTGGCGCTCGCGGTGATCGAACTGGCCGGAAGGACACCCTGGCGGCCGTCGGTGCGGACCGCGAGGACGGTGTCGTACGGATCCCAGCCGGTGATGCCGGAGATGGTGATCCTGCCGTCGCTCTGGCGGAAGTCCAGCTTCTTGCCGGTGCGGAAGTCGGTGACGCCGGTCGCCTTGTAGCCGTTGTCCCGCACGGTCAGCGTGGAGCCCGAGGGCCTGGTGAGAACGTGGACGAAGTGGCGGTCGGGGTCGGCCTCGCTCACCGTGGTCACCCCGTGGGCGCCGTCGTTCCAGGCGCCGGGTTGCAGTCCGCCGTAGGAGTAGCCACCGCCCTCGGTGCCGTCCAGCGACCCCCAGATCTTGTCGAGATAGCTCTTGGCGTAGTCGTTGAAGGCTTCCTGTTTGCTGGGGAAGCGCCCATTCACCTGGGCGGTTTCGGCCATCAGCGATTTGACGGAGGATCCGGAGTTGCTGATCAGCCGGCCGAGGGTGAGTCCCTGGTCCACCGCCGAGTCGGTGCCGCTGTACCACCAGGCCCCGCTGCTGGGCAGCTTGAAGCAGGCTTCGGTGAGCCGGGGCTGCGGGGTCCAGACGGCCTGGGGGTAGTCGTAGGCCGGGGTCATCCCGGTCTTCTGCTCATTGCTGACCGTGTCCATGATCGGCGTGTCTTCGTTGTTGTTGCTCAGCAGCCAGCCGGGACGGTCGACACGGATCTTCTCGTAGAGCCCGTGGTCGATCCAGTAGTCGTTGTCGTTGTCGATCCAGAACCCGGACAACTTCGGGTACTTCCGCATCACTTCCACGAAGTTGTCGTAGGAGTACTCGCCGAAGCCGTCGCGCGTGGTCAGGTCGACGTCATGGCCCTTGTAGGCCGAGTAGGCCGCCGAGTCGAGCCATTCATGGCCGCCCTCGGCATGCCACTGCGGATCGTCGGTCATATAGAGCATGACCTTCAGCCCCTGGGTGTTCGCCGCGTCGATCAACTCGCCGAGGAAGTCCCGCTTGGTGGAGCAGCTTCCGGGGACGGCGGACGGCCAGGCGCGTGCGTAGCCCAGACGGCTGTGGAAGGAGGCGAGCACCAGGTAGGAGGCGTGCAGCTTCCTGGCCTCGGCCACCCAGTAGTCGGGCTTCCAGCCGCCGTCGGTGACCGCCTTCTCCCAGGCGGAGCAACTGGTGTAGCCGGGCGAGGTGCGCATGCCCCAGTGCAGGAAGAGGCCCGCCTGGGAGTCGCGCAGCCACTGCTGGCGGGGGTTGACCACATCGGCCCGCGCCGGGGCGGGGCCGGTCAGGGCGAGGATGGCGACGAGCGACAGCACGGCTGCCGGCCAGGCGCCGAGGCGCCGGCGCGATCTGCGGCCCATGAGGGCTCCTTCTCGGGGGCGTACGGTCATGTGCCGTTCTGTTGCAGCGTCACCGGCTGTTGGGGTCCGGTCAAGAAGCGTGCGCCAAAAATCCTCCGACCTCTCCGGCTGCACATTCCCTATGCGAAGCCAAGAAACAAGCGGAACCCGCTGGTAGTTGGCCACTTTTCGCCGACTGCCACCCCCATCACCACCCCCTTGGTCCACACCATTCCTTGACTCATCGCACCACACCTCCTACCTTCCGCGATGCACCGTCCGCGCTCAAAGGAGATGATCATGCAGAGATCCACCCGATCACACGGTCTTCGCTCCTGCCTCGCGGCCGTCACCGCGGCCACCACGGTCGCCGCCGGCGCCCTCACCGTGAGCCTCACCACCGCGGCGCCGCAGGCCGTCGCGCTGGACAACGGCCTGGCCCGTACGCCCCCGATGGGCTTCAACAACTGGAACGCCACGCACTGCGACGCCTCGTTCAACGAGTCCATGGTCAAGGGCGTCGCCGACGCGTTCGTCTCGCTCGGCCTCAAGGACGTGGGCTACAGCTACGTCAACATCGACGACTGCTGGGCCGAGCCGAACCGGGACGCGAGCGGCAATCTGGTGCCCCACCACACCCGCTTCCCGAACGGCATCAAGGCCGTGGCGGACTATGTGCACGCCAAGGGGCTGAAGTTCGGGATCTACACCAGCGCCGGCACCAAGACCTGCAACGCGGCGAACGGCTTCCCGGGCGGGCTGGACCACGAGAAGCAGGACGCCAAGCAGTTCGCCTCCTGGGGCGTGGACTACCTCAAGTACGACAACTGCAACAACCAGGGCGTCGACGCCCAGAAGCGCTACAAGGCCATGCGCGACGCGCTCGCCGCCACCGGCCGCCCGATCCTCTACTCGCTGTGCGAATGGGGCCAGACCACCCCCAAGGTGTGGACCTGGGGCGAGCCGGTCGGCAACTCCTGGCGCACCACCGGCGATATCAGCGACAAGTGGTCCAGCATGATCGACAAGCTGCACATCAACGACGATCTGGCGCAGTACGCGGGCCCCGGCCACTGGAACGACCCCGACATGCTGGAGGTCGGCAACGGCGGGATGACGGCCACCGAGTACCGCACCCACTTCAGCCTGTGGGCGATGATGGCGGCGCCGCTGCTGATCGGCAGCGACATCCGGAACGCCTCGGCGACCACCCAGTCGATCCTGAAGAACACCGACATCATCGCGCTCGACCAGGACACTCTGGGCAAGCAGGCCACCATCGTCTCCTCCAGCGGCGGGAAGACCGTGTACACCAAGCAACTGGCGAACGGTGACCGCGCGGTGGCGCTGCTCAACGAGAACTCGTCCAGCAAGACGATCTCGACGACGGCGAGCGCGATCGGCCTCGGCGGCTCGTCCTCGTACCGCCTGAAGGACCTGTGGTCGAAGGCCACCTCCACCACCAGCGGCTCGATCAGCGCCTCGGTGCCCGCGCACGGCACGGTCGTCTACCGGGTCTCACGCGGCTGACCGCGACTGACCGCGGCTGACCGTGACCGACCTGTTGACGGGTTAGGAAGCCTTCCTTACAGTCCCCCCATGTGAACAAGGATCAGACAGGAGAATCCTTGATGGAGCGTTCACCGCTCTTACCGCGCACCGCCCTCGCGCTCGCGGCGACGGCCGCGCTGATCGCCCCGGCCGCGGTCGCCTACGGTTCCGAGCGGTCCCCGCGGGCCCAGGCCGCGTCCTGGAGCCTGAAGTGGAGCCCCGCATCGGGGGCGAGCGTGGCCGACGCCTTCGAGGGCGCCGAGGACGACCGCGCCGACTCCCATCCCGGTGTCACCCACATCTACCCCTACCAGGGCGGTTTCCGCACCGACATCCACTACCCCAAGGACGTCGACACCAGCACCGACCGCCAGCGCCAAGAGGTCAGGGGCATGGAGCAGAACGGCTCCGCCGTCAAGATCCTCAAGAACGAGACCTGGCGGATCCAGTACCAGATGTATGTGCCGGACACCCTCGGCGCGACCACCGGCTTCACCCACATCATGCAGATCAAGGTGGGCGACGTGGCCGCCCCGCTGTTCACCATGTCGCTGCACCAGCACAGCGACGGCCCGAAGGTCGAGATCCGCACCTCGGACGACGACGACAACCTCACCGAGGCCGGGGCCGCCGATATGAAGCCGCTCCAGGGCACGTGGAGCGATGTGTCGGTCGAGGTCAAGGCTGCCGACTCGGGCGCGTACGCCGACTGGTCGGTGACCAGCGACGGCAAGAAGATCGCCTCGTACAAGCGCACCGGCCTGGACCTGTGGCGCGGCAAGAACTATCTGCGGCCCAAGTGGGGCATCTACCGGAGCCTGAACAGCACCGGCCTGCGGACCACGTACCTGCTCACCCGGAACTTCAAGGCATACAAGCTCCAGTAGGAGGGCGCGCGATGAAGAGCTATCGGAAGACCCTGGTGGCCGCGGCCGCCACCACCGCACTCACCGCGGGGCTGCTGCTCACCCAGACCGGCACCGGCAGCGCCGCGACCCCGGCGGCCGACTCGGCCCCCTCGGACATCAAGACCGTCTCCTCCGGCTGGTCGATCCCCTGGGGGCTGAGCTGGCTGCCCGACGGCTCGGCCCTGATCACCGAGCGGGATTCATTCGACGTCTACAAGCTCACCCAGTCGGGCACCAGGACCAAGGTGGGCACGGTGCCCAATGTGGTGACCACCGGCGGTGAGGGCGGGCTGATGGGCATCGCGGTCTCCCCGAACTGGAACAGCGACCACGCCGTCTTCGTGATGCACACCGCCTCCGACGGCAACCGCATCGCCCGGATGACCTACGACGGCTCCTCGCTCAGCGGCTACAAGGCGCTCGTCACCGGCATCAAGAAGAACAAGTACCACAACGGCGGACGCCTCAAGTTCGGCCCGGACGGCTATCTGTACGCCACCACCGGGGAGGCCCAGACCCCCGATCTCGCCCAGGACAAGAACTCCCTCAACGGCAAGATCCTCCGGATGACCACGGACGGCAAGCCCGCCCCGGGCAATCCGTTCGGCACGCTCGTCTACTCCTACGGCCACCGCAATCCGCAGGGCATCACCTGGGATCCGCAGGGGAGGCTGTGGGAGGCCGAGCTGGGCAACAGCAAGTACGACGAGCTCAACCTCATCGAATCGGGCAAGAACTACGGCTGGCCGACCTGTGAGGGCAACTGCTCCACCTCCGGGATGACCAACCCCAAGCGCCAGTGGCCGGTCGGCGACGCCTCGCCCAGCGGGGTCACCTACGCCGACGGCGCGATGTACATGGCGGCGCTGCGCGGTGAGCGGCTGTGGCGGATCCCGGTGGACGGGACCAGCGCGGGCACCCCCAAGGCGTACTACACCAGCTCCTACGGGCGGCTGCGCACCGTGGAGACCGTGCCGGGCAAGAACACGCTGTGGCTGTCCACGACCAACGCCGACAACAACGGCGGGGAGCCGGACGGCGCGGACAAGGTGTTCCAGGTCGAGTTGAAGTAGCGCCTCCGCGGGTGAGCGTACGGGCGCGGTCCGCGGACCGCGCCCGTACGTCCATGTCGCGCCCCCGCGTCCGTGTCAGTGTGCGAGCCGCTCGTTCATGAGCAGGAAGGCGCCCAGACCGTGGAGGTCGTTCGTATTGCGCGGCCGGTTGAGGTAGTAGGACAGGTCTCCGACGTTGGTGCCCTCGCTGATGTCGGAGATGTTCGTCAGCCCGTCGGAGCCGACCGACACCTTCCGCAGCACGCCCTGATAGCCCCTGCGCGCCGCCGAGGCGTAGCTGCCACCGCTGATCCAGCCGTGCTTCAGGGCCGCGTGCAGCATCAGGGTGTACATGCTGGAGGCGGAGGTCTCGGTCCAGTTGCCGGGGTCGCTCGCCTTGTCGACGACCTGGAACCAGCGGCCGGTGGCCGGGTCCTGGTAGCGCGCGAAGCCCTTCGCCAAGTGCCGCACGTTGCCGATCAGTTCGGCGCGGCGGGGGTGGTCGGCGGGGAGCATTTCCAGCACCTCCACATGGGTCATCGCGGTCCAGCCGATGGCCCGTGCCCAGTGGTAGCCGGAGGTGCCGGTGGTGGGATCGGGCTTCCACGGGGCGTCGCCGTCGGCGTCATAGGCGTGGTAGAGCAGCCCGTTGGACGCCTTGAGGTGGCGGAAGTACACCGAGAGGTTCCTGGTGACCTCCTCGTACGCGTACGCCTGGTCGCCGTAGGCGATGCCGTAGCGCAGCAGGAAGGGCTGGGCCATGAAGACGCCGTCGCCCCACAGTTCGTTGGTCTTGCCGGTGGCGTGCCACATCCCGCCGTCGGCGGTGCGCGGATAGGTGGTGATCCGGGCCCGGATCTGGTCGGCGGCGGTCCGGTAGCGGGGGTCGCCGGTCTCCTGGTGGAGGATCAGCAGCAGATTGCCGGACTGCATCGCGTCGAGGTTGTCGAAGGTCCGGCTCATATGACCGTCGGCGTCGACGAAGTTGTCCACCCAGCGCTTGATGTACGCCAGGTACGAGGGCTCCTTGACCCGCTGGTAGACGCGGTGGGCGCCGAGCAGGAACAGCCCCCGGGTGTAGCCCCAGCCGCCGAGCGCGGCGGGATCGGGGTAGCGGGCGATGGTGGAGTCCACCACCGCCCGGGACCAGTCGGCGGGCGCCGCGCCGGCGCCCGCCGTCGGGAGGAGAAGGCCGCCGGTGATGCCCAGTGTGCTCGCGAACAGCGTTCTGCGACTGATCACTCGTTCCCCTTTTCTCAGGGCTCGGTTCGCCTCCGGGGCGCCCACCTCGCCGCCGGTGGTCGACCGCGCCCGGCCCCTGCGTTCCTCAAGGGCCCGCGCGCGCTCTCCCGTTCGACAGCGGTGCGCCCCTTCGGCTCACCGGCCGTGGGTGGCGCGTACACGCCAAGAATAGCGGCGAACGCTCCGTACCGGTGCAAAAGCGGAGGAAAGAGCGGAATCCGCCGTACCCGTCAGTAGTCCGGCCACCAGCCGGCCGGTGGCGGGGGCGAGCATCAGCCCGAGCATGTTGTGACCGGTCGCCAGCAGCACCCGGGGATGGCCCGGCACCGGCCCGATCAGCGGCAGCCCGTCGGGGGTCATGGGCCGCGGCCCCACCCACTCCTCCTGGCGGTCGTCCCAGTCGGCATGGCGCAGATACGGGCGCGCGGCGGCCACGATGGCCTCGATGCGCCGCTGCCGGAACCGGTCGGCGTCGCGCTCGAACTCCATCGTCCCGGCGACCCGGACCCGCTTGCCCATCGGAGTGAGCACCACCTTGGCCGCGCCGAGGTGGACCAGCCGGGAGGGCGGCGGCTCGGCCGCCACGGAGAAGCTGTACCCCTTGCCCGCCACCAGGTCGACGTCCAGGCCGAGCCCGCGGACCAGCTCGCGCGACCAGACGCCCGCGGCGATGACCACCGCGTCGCTCCGGTACGTCCCCGCCGAGGTGCGCACCTCGGTGCGGCCGCCCCGGTCGGTGACGGCCGACACCCGGGCGCCCTCGACCAGTTCGACGCCCTGGCCCCGCAGTTGCTCGGCGAGCCGGTCCACGAAGAGCGAGGGGTCGAGCGACCACTGGCGCTCCACCACGAACCCCGCCCGCGCGCCCTCGGTGAGCGAGGGCTCCGCCTCCGCGAGCCGGGTCCCCTCCAGCACCCCGCCGGGCGCGATGGGGGCGTCCAGCCGGCGGAAGGCGGTCAGCGCCTCGGCGGCGTACTCACGGGAGGGGAAGGCGAACAGGAAGCCGTCCTTGTGCGCCTCGCCGTCGACACCGGCCGCCTCCAGCTCCTCGAAGAGCCCGAAGGTGCCCTTCGCGAGCGCGCCGAGGGCGGCGGCCCCGCGCATGTAGTGGCGCGAGGTGGCCCGCAGCCCGAACCGGACCAGGAAGCGGAGCAGTTCGGCACCGGCCGGGGGGTGGACGGCGAGCGCGCTGTCCGGGCGGTGCAGCCCGCGCAGCGCCGTACCGATGACACCGGGCGCGGCCAGCGGTTCGACCAGGTCGGGGCAGACCTCCCCGGCGTTGCCGCGGGACGCGCCGCTGCCCAGCCGGTCGCGTTCGAGGACGGTGACCCGCAGCCCGGCGGCGCTCAGGTAGTGGGCGCAGGCCAGGCCGACGACTCCGCCGCCGACGACCGTGACCGTGGCGGGCGGGGTGTCCGGGGAGGTCATGAAGGCTCCTTCACGGCGGGGGACGGTGTGGTCGAAGAGGTGTCACGGCGGGTACGCGCACGCCCGCGGGCGTAGTCGGCGTCCGCCGCACTGGCGTCGGCGAGGGTGAGCCCGCTGGTCTCCGGCGCGAGGACATACGACGTGCCCCAGCCGATGACGCAGATCACCGCGCCGAGCAGCATGGCCAGCCGGGTGCTGTGGTCGAGGACGACGGGCGCTCCCCAGGTGCCGATCGCGGCGCCGACCCGGCTGATGCCGGTGGCGAAGCCGTTGGCGGTGGCCCGCACTCCGGTCGGGAACAGCTCGGAAGGGTAGATGGCCTGGAGGCACTGGCTGGAGAAGGCCGCCACGCCGAACGCCGCGAAGAGGACCACCACGACCGCCGGTGCGGGGCGGGCGAGGGCCGCGAGACAGAGCAGCGGGATCGCGGAGAGGCCGAAGCTCCACAGGAGCAGGGTGCGCCGCCCCTTGTTGATGACCAGGATCCCGGAGAGCGAGCCGAGCACGAAGAAGATCTGCACCACGACCGAGCCGAGATAGGAGTCGTTGCCGTCGGCCAGTCCGAAGGAGGACAGGATGGTGGGTTCGTAGGTGGTGATGGCGTAGATCGGCAGCAACTGGCAGGCCCAGAAGACACTGACGAAAATGGTCCGGCGCAGATAGGCGCCGCGGAAGATATCGGTGTAGCGGGTGCGCGAGGCGGTATCCGCCTCCAGGTCGGCCAGGGTCGCGTCCGGGCCGAGCATCTGCTTCAGCACGGCCTCCGCCTCCTGGTTGCGGCCCTTGCTGAGCAGCCAGCGCGGCGACTCGGGGGTGCCGAAGCGCAACAGGAGGATGAGGACGGCGGGGATGGCGCTGCTCGCGAGCATCCAGCGCCAGTTGTCATGGCCGGAGGACATCATCGCCCAGCCGACGACATAGGCGACGGCGGCGCCGACCGACCACATGGTGACCATGATGACCAGCAGCGGGCCCCGGGAGTTGCGGGGCGCGAACTCGGAGGCGATGGTGCCCGCGATGGCGAAGTCGGCGCCGATGGCGATGCCCATGAGGAAGCGCAGCACGGTGAGCTGCCAGGGATCGCTGACGAAGAACTGCGCCGCGGAGAGCAGGATGAAGGCGGCGATATCGAAGAGATAGACCTTCTGCCGCCCGACCCGGTCGGTGACATAGCCGAAGACCAGGCCGCCGGCGAACATGCCGACCAGGGAGGCGGAGCCGACCACTCCGGAGTCGAAGGAGTTGAGGTGGTAGTCGGCGGTGAGGAGCGGAAGCGCGACGCCGATGATGCTGAGGATGTAGCCGTCGCAGAACTCACCACCGCCTGCGTAGAGCGTGATGAGCCAGTGGGTGCGGGTGGGACGGGATTTCTCCAGGGATGCTGTGCTCATGGCCGTCTCCTGAGGAGATGCTCCTGGGGAGGAGGAGGACGGATGGCCGGGCGGTCGCGAGGCGCCCGGTGCTGATGTCCGAAGACGGTAGGCAGCGTCCGGCGGTCGGTCATCGTTGGAATCGTATGAATCGATCGCCACCTGGAAGCCCACGCTTGTACGATCCGTCCATGGACCCCTCGATCGATCCCATGAGTGGCCGTCCCGTCCTGACCCCGGAGCTGGCTCAGGAGATCGCCCAGGACATCGGCCGGATCACCGGTTTCAATGTGCTGATCACCGACCCCGCGGCGGTCGTCATCGGCTGCGGCGACCTCGAGCGTGTCGGCACCGTCCACGAGGCGTCCCTGGAGGTGGTGCGCACCGGGCGGCCCGCCACCCACACCGCCGAGCAGGCGGGCCGGATGCGTGGGGTGCGGCCCGGGATGAGCCTGCCGATCACCGTCGGGGAGGAGGTGATCGGCACGGTCTGTCTGACCGGGGTGCCGGCGGAGGTGCACCGCTTCGGCCTGGTGGTGCGGCGGCAGACGGAGATCCTCCTGGAGGAGGCGGCGCTGCTGCGCTCGCGGCTGCTCCACGAGCGGGCGGTCGACGACTTCGTACGGGACATCGCGCTCTACGACCCCGAGGTGGTCGACGCCGGGGCGGTGGAGGCCCGGGCGGTGGAGCTGGGCCTGGCCCCCGGGCTGGCCCGGGCCGCGGTGCTGATGGAGATGAACCCGGCGGGGGAGGGCGCGGACGAGGGCGCGGCGGCGGTATCCCGGATCACGGTGCTGCGGACCGTACGCGAGGTGTTCCGGGACCGGCAGGACGTGGCGGGCGTACAGGCGGCGGGGCGGTATGTGGTGCTGGCCGCCGCGCACGGTGAGCGGGCGGCGCCGGGACGGCTCGCCGACGCCTGCGGCCATCTGCTCTCGCTGCTGTACGACCGGCACGGCCTGGACGGACGGATGGCCCTCGGCGAACCCGGCGCGGGCACCACCGGGATGCACCACTCCTATCGCGACGCCGCCACCGCGCTGCGCACCGGACCGGCCGTCTTCCCGGGTGACCGCGTCTTCACCGCCGCCGACCTGCGGATACCGCATCTGCTGGGCGCCGCTCCGCGGCAGGCTCGGGCGCGGTTCGCCGACGCCGTGCTGGGGGAGTTGCCCGGACAGCCCGACTGGCCGACGCTGCGGGAGACGCTGATCGGCTGGGCGGAGGGGGGTTTTCATCTGGTGCGGGTCGCCGAGCGGCTGCACATCCACCGGAACACACTCCTGTACCGGCTGGAGAAGATCGGAAAGTTGTCGGGGAGACAGGTGCGGGAGCCGGGCCAGGCCATCGAGATGTATCTCGCCTGTCTGACCGACATCCTCCAGGAGACCACCAGCCAGGGCAAGGTAAGGTAAGCCTGACCTTACCCACTGGAGTTGTCCGTGCGCCCCCACCGTCTGTTTCCCCTGCTCGCGGCCGCCCTCGCCGTCACCGTTCTCACCGGCTGCGGCTCCTCGGATGCCGCGTCGTCCTCGACGTCCTCGAAAGCCCCGAAGTCCCGAGCGGCCGACGGCGCCTTCCCCCGCACCGTCGCCCATGAGCAGGGCAGTGCGCCGCTGAAGGCCGAGCCGAAGCGCATCGCCGCGATCAGCACCGGGCAGCTCGACGATCTGCTCACCCTCGGCGTCGTACCGGTGGCCACCACCCGCGCCGACTACGCCGGGCTGGTCCCCGCCTATCTGCGCACGGCCTTCCCCCGGCAGGCCGAGGCGCTCGGCGCGATGGCGGACATCGGCACCCGCACCTCCCCCAACATGGAGAAGCTGGCCGCCGCCAAGCCCGATCTGATCCTGGTCAACAGCACCCAGGGCAATCTCTACGCCACCCTGTCCGCCATCGCCCCGACCGTGGTCACCAAGGGCCGCGGGGTGAACTGGAAAAAGGATCTGCTGACCGTCGCCGACGCGGTGGGCAAGCGCGAGCGGGCCCGCACCCTTGTGGCCCGCTTCGAGAAGGACGCCGCCGACCAGGGCGAGAAGCTGGGCGGCGAGCAGACGGAGCTGTCGATGGTGCGCTTCAACCCCGACCGGGTCCGGATGTTCGGGAAGAAGTCGTTCACCGGCACCATCGCCGACGACATGGGGCTCGGCCGCCCCAAGTCCCAGCGCTTCGACGACATCTCACAGGACCTCAGCGGTGAGCGGATCCCGCAGATGGACGGCGACTGGATCTTCTACTCCGTCCAGGGCCGCCCCGGGAAGACCGACGCCGCCACGTATCTGTCCAATCCGCTGTGGAAGAAGCTGGGCGCGGTGCGCGCCGGACACACCGTCAAGGTCGATGACGACCCCTGGTACCTCAACGCCGGGCCCACCGCCGCCCGGGTCGTCCTGCGTGACATCACCGAGCACCTCGGGCGCTGACGCCGGACCCCTCGACGCCCCGGCCGGCCGTGTCAACCTCCGACCGGCATAAGCCACCGTCACACCCCGTATGCGATCGGGACAATGCGTCACCACAAGACCGTCCGCAGGCAATAGTCTCGGCGTACAGGACGTGGCTGAGGAGGCGCCCATGGGGACCGGCGATCGTGAGCAGGCATACGCACGGGCTCGGCAGGAGGCCGAGCGGCTCACCGCGAGCGGAATCCAGGGCATCGCGCTGACCTGGGTGGACAACGCGGGGGTGACCCGGGCGAAGTCCGTGCCCACCGCGCGGCTGCCCCATGCCGCGCGGCGCGGGGTCGGGATGTCCCCCGTCTTCGACGTCTTTCTCGTGGACGACTCCATGACCACCAGCCGCCATGTCGGCGGCCCCGACGGGGATCTGCGGCTCATCCCCGACCTGGACCGGCTCATCCCGCTGGCCGCCCAGCCCGGCTGGGCCTGGGCCCCGGTCGACCGGTACGACCAGCAGGGCCGGGCGCACCCCGTCTGCCAGCGGCTGTTCGCCCGGCGGATGGCCGAGCGGGCGCGGGAGCGGGGACTGAGCGTACGCATGGGGTTCGAGACCGAGTGGGTCGTCACCACCGGCGACCCGGACCAGGATCCGCCGCACTACCCCTGCGCCGGTCCCGCCTACGGCATGGCGCGCGTGGCCGACCTCGCCGACTACCTCGCCGAGCTGCTCGCGGCGCTGGACGCGCAGCACACCGAGGTGCTCCAGCTCCACCCGGAGTACTCCCCCGGGCAGTTCGAGGTGTCCCTGGCACCGGCCGACCCGGTCGGCGCCGCCGATCTCGCCGTGCTGGTGCGGGAGACGATCCGGGCGTGCTCCGGGCGGGCCGGGCTCAACCCGATGTTCGGCCCGGTGGTGGACCCGGGCGGGGTCGGCAACGGCGCCCATGTCCATCTGAGCCTGTGGCAGGGGGACCGCAATCTGTGCCGGGACGGCGACGGGCCCAGCGGCATGACCGCGACGGCCGAGGCGTTCCTCGCCGGGGTGCTGCGCGAACTGCCCGCCCTGCTCGCCATCGGCGCCCCCTCCCCCGCGAGCTACCTCCGGCTCGAACCCTCCCGCTGGGCCGGGGCGTACCAGTGCTGGGGCCTGGAGAACCGCGAGGCCGCGGTGCGCTTCATCACCGGCGCACCGGACGACCCGGGGGCGGCCAACGCCGAGATCAAGTCCTTCGACCCGGCGGCCAACCCCTATCTGGTGGCGGGCGCGGTCATCGCCGCGGGCCTCGGCGGGCTGGACTCCGGGCTCTCCCTGCCGCCGCCCGTCGCCGGGGACCCCGCGGTCGAGGGGCGCGAGCGGCGGCTGCCCACCTCGCTGCTCACCGCGCTGGAGCACTTCGAGGACTCGACGGTGCTGCGCGAGGCGCTGGGCGATCCGCTCTTCGAGTCGATCGCCGCGGTGCGCCGGGCGGAGGCCGCCCTGTTCGAGAAGTCGTCGCCACGGGAGATCGCCATCGCGACCCGGAGGCGGTACTGACCGATGGAGGCCGCCGAGCAGACGGATCCGACCGAGCCGCCGCTGCCGCCCCTGGTGGACCACCACTGCCATGGGGTGGTCCGCTCCGAGCTGAGCTCGGCCGCGTTCGAGGCGTTCCTGACCGAATCCGACGCGCCCGCCGCGCTCGGCACCACCTTCTTCGACAGTCAACTGGGGTTCGCGGTGCGCCGCTGGTGTCCACCGCTGCTGGGCCTCGAACCGCACTGCCCGCCCGCCCACTACCTCGCCAGGCGGCGCGAGCTGGGCCCCCGGGAGGCGACCCGGCGGCTGCTGGGCGCCGCCGGGATCAGCGAGTTCCTGGTGGACACCGGGCTGCCGGGCAATCTGACCACCCCTCAGGAGCTGGCCCTCGCGGCGGGCGGCACCGCCCATGAGATCGTCCGCCTCGAGCAGTTGGCGGAGCGGATCGCCGACACCTCGCTGACCGCCGACGACTTCCTGGCCGGGGTGGCGGACGGGATCCGGGAGGCGGCCCGTACGGCGGCCGGTTTCAAGTCGGTGGCCGCGTACCGCCACGGACTGGACTTCGAGCCCGATCCGCCGGGCCCCGGCGCCGTCCACACCGCCGCCGAGCACTGGCTCGCCCGGCGCGGTCAGGGCGGCACCGCCGCCGCCCGGGTCACCGACCCCGTACTGCTGCGCCATCTGCTGTGGTCGGCGGCGTACACCGGGCTGCCGCTGCAACTGCACACCGGATTCGGCGATCCCGATCTGCGGCTGGACCGCTGCGATCCGCTCGCCCTCACCGACTTCATCCGCGCGGTGCGCCCCACGGGCTGCACGCTGATCCTGCTGCACGGCTATCCGTACCACCGCGGCGCCGCCTATCTGGCCGCCGTCTTCCCGCATGTCTACGCCGATGTGGGGCTGGCCCTGTCGCACACCGGGGCGCGGGCCGGGGCCGTGCTCGCCGAGATGCTGGAGCTCGCCCCGTTCGGCAAGGTGCTCTTCTCGACCGATGCCTATGGGCTGCCCGAACTGTATGTGGTGGGGGCGCGGCTCTTCCGGGAGGCGCTGACCGGGCTGCTGACCCACTGGGTCGCGGAGGGCGCCTGGTCGCGCCGCGACGCCCGCCGGGTGGCCGCGCTGCTGGGCGCGGACAACGCCCGCCGCGTCTACGGCCTCGGCACCCCGGCCCCCCGCGAGGGCTAGGCATGTCCGGCGGCGAGGATCGCGTACTCGCGTACACCGGCCCCGACCAGCAAGATCACGATCTACGGAAGGCGTGCTGCCCGGTCCGGCCGGTGGCGGCCACCACCTCGCGTGCGATATCCACGACAGGCCGCCCGTCAGTCACCACCCGCACGGTCCCCGCGGGGACCCGCTGGTCCAGGAGCCGCGCCTTGCGGACACTGCTCTCCAACTCCCGCTCCAGCTCCGAGCCGAGTTCCCGGCCCACCGGACGCTCGCGTGCCGTGGCGTCGATAACGGTGTCGGCGATGCCGCCCGCGGCGAGGACGAGCTGGTCGTGACGGCCGACGTCGTCGTATGGGCGAGGGGAGGGTGTCCCGGACAGTCCGGGACGCGTCCCGGACGCCGGGACGCTGGAGGGACCGGTCCGGGCCTCCCTAGGATCCGGAGACGTCGCGAGCCGGACACGGCGAAAACAAACGGCTGTTCGCCGCTCCCGTTGAGCGGCTCGCGCGACGTACTCCCGACGCACCCATCCGACGAGGAGGAGAACCATGTCCAAGGTGCTGGAAACCGTGGGCGGCAGGCTGCTCGGCCTGTTCGTGCCCAAGGTGGAGGCCGCCGCTTCCGCCCAGGCGTGTCAGTGCTTCAACGAATGCTGGCAGTGCGCGCGCAGCGCGTGCTGCGTCAATACCGCCTGTGGCTCCATCAACTGCTGGCGAAGCTGTCCGGGTTGCTGATCCGGTGACGTGACAGGGAACCGGCCGGGGGCACCGGCGTGCGACACCGGGCGGACCGCCGTGCCGTCGTCCACCGGTGTCCCCGGCTCCCGGTTCCCGGTTCGTTCCCGGTTCCCGCTCCGCAGGAGGTCCCCGTGCAGTACCTGGAATTCGGCATCCGCTGCCTGATCGGCACGGTGTTCCTGGCCGCCGCCGTCGGCAAAGCGGCGAGCGGGCGTTCGTTCGCCGCGTTCACCTCGTCCCTGGGCGACCTGGGGCTGGTGCCGCTCCGGGCCGTCCGCCCGGTGGCGGTGGCCGTCGTCGCGGGCGAGGGGCTGGTCTGCCTGCTGCTCGCCGCGCCGTGGGCGCGTCTGCCGGCGCTCGGTCTGGCCGGGGCGGCGGCCCTGCTTCTGGCCTTCGCGGTGGCCATTGCCTGTGCCGTGGCCCGGGGCACCCACGCGGTGTGCCGGTGCTTCGGAGGGGCGTCCACCAGCCCGCTCGGCGTGCGCCACATCGTACGCAACGTCCTGCTCGCCGGGCTTGCCCTGGCCGCGGCCGGAACCATGCTGCGCCCGGACATCGGCCCCGCGCAGCCGGCCGGGCTGCTCGTGGCGGCGCTCGGCGGGCTGCTCGTCGGCGGCTGCGTCGCCGCGCTCGACACCATCGCGGGCCTCTTCCGGCCCATGAGCCCCGTAGGTACCGCCCGGTCCCGGCACCCCGTCCGCCCGGGACGGTGAGCCGGACCCCGCGCGCCATCCCCTGCCCTCCGCACAGGAATCCGCACAGGAAACGGAGACCCACCGTGCCCATCGTCATCGCCACTCTCGTCCTCGTCGGGCTGCTGTGCCTCCTCGATCTGGTGCTCACCGTCGGCGTCATCAAGCGGCTGCGGGAACACACCGAACTGCTCGCCACCCGGGGCGGCGGCCGGCTCTCCCTCGGAACCGGGGACGAGGTCGGGGAGTTCTCCGGAGCCACCGTGGACGGGGAGCGGGTACACGACGGCATGATCCACAGTGAGACCGTCGTCGCCTTCTTCTCCCCGACCTGCGGCCCGTGCAAGGAGAAGCTCCCGAAGTTCGCCGAGTACGCCAGGAGCGTGCCGCGCGGACGCGAACAGGTCCTCGCCGCGGTGATCGCCGACAGCCCGGAGGAGGCGGAAGCGGCGGCCCCGATGCTGACCGCGCTGCGCCCGGTGGCGCGCGTACTGACCGGCCCGGACGCCGACGCCGTCGCCGGGGCGTGCAAGGTGCAGGGCTTTCCCGTCGTCCTCAAGGTCAACCGGAGCACGGACGGCCGTCTCCTGGTCATGGCCGACCAGGTCGACGTGGACCGTCCCGCCGTCGCCGCCCGCTGACCGGCGTCGCCGTCCACCGCGCCATGACGCGCAAACGCCCCGCCGTGCCGCACCCACGACCCGCCTCCCAGGCCACCGCCCCCGAGCACCCCGAGCACCCCGAGCACCCCGAGCACCCCGAGCACCCCGACGACGAACGCGCACCCCGCATCCGGCCGTCCCATGTCCTGGACGCGGTACGGATGGTGGTGCGGGCGGCACCCGGCATCCTCGCGCTGTACACGGGGCCCGCGCTGGCCATGGGGTTCTTCCCGGTGGCGGCCGCCTGGTCGCTGAAACTCGTCATCGACCGCCTCGCCGCCGGTGCCACCGTGGGCGCCCTTCTGCTCCCCGTGGCCGTGTTGACCGCGACCGGGGTGGCGACCGCGGCACTGCCGCATCTGGCCCACTATCTGCGCACCGAGATGGACCGCCGGGTCGGGCAGTACGCCCAGGACCGGCTGTTCCTGGCCGTCGACCGGTTCCCCGGGCTCGCCCGCTTCGAAAACCCGGTCTTCCTGGACCGGCTGCGCCTCGCCCAGCAGACGGTGGTGGCCAAACCGGTCGCCGGCCAAGCCGTCGAAGGAGCCCTGGGCGTCGTCCGGTCCGTCCTCACCATCGTCGGCTTCCTCGGCTCCTTGTTCGTGATCAGCCCGCCGACGATGGCGCTCGTCCTGCTCGCCGCGCTGCCCGTGCTGGCGGCCGAACTCCTGCTGTCGCGCAGGCGCGCCGCCACCGTCTGGGAGATCGGGCCCGACGAGCGGCGCCAGTTCTTCTACATGGGCCTGCTCGCCAACGTCGAGGCGGCCAAGGAGATCCGCCTCTTCGGCACCGGCGCCTTTCTGCGCGGCCGGATGCTCGCCGGCCGGCAGAGCGCGGACGCCGCCCGCCGGACGGTCGACCGGCAGGAGGTCCGGATGCGCGCCGGACTCGGCCTGCTGTCCGCGTCGGTGGCGGGCGCGGGGCTGCTGTGGACGGTCGGCAGCGCCCGGGGAGGCGGACTCACCCCCGGCGATGTGGCGGTCTTCCTGGCCGCCGTGGCCGGGGTCCAGACGGCCCTGACGGCGCTCGCGGGCGATGTCGCGACCACCCACCACGCCCTGCTGCTGTTCGGGCACTACCTGGCTGTGGTGCGCGCCGGGCCCGAACTCTCCGCGCCCGCCGACCCCCGCCCGCTGCCGGAGCTGCGGCGCGGCATCGAGCTGCGCGATGTGTGGTTCCGCTACGCGCCCGACCATCCCTGGGTGCTACGCGGTATCGACCTGTGGATCCCCGCAGGATCGTCGCTCGCCCTCGTCGGCCTCAACGGCTCGGGCAAGTCCACGCTGGTCAAGCTGTTGTGCCGGTTCTACGACCCGGTCCGGGGCAGCATCCGGTGGGACGGCGTCGACCTGCGCGACGCCGACATCGCCGATCTGCGCCGACGCATCAGCGCGGTGTTCCAGGACTACATGGACTACGACATGACGGCTGCCGAGAGCATCGCGCAGGGCGACCTCGACGCCCTCGGTGAACCGGAGCGCCTGCGAAGGGCGGCGCGGCGGGCCGGGATCCACCAGGTGCTGGCGGCGCTGCCGCACGGCTACGACACCCTGCTCTCCCGGATGTTCTTCGCCGAGGCGGACAAGCGGAACCCGGCCACCGGAGTCATGCTCTCCGGAGGGCAGAGCCAACGGCTCGCCCTGGCCCGGGCGTTCGTCCGCGACCGCCGCGATCTGATGATCCTCGACGAGCCGTCCGCCGGGCTCGACGCGGCGGCCGAGCACGAGATCCACACCTCGCTCCGGGCCCACAGGCAGGGGCTCACCAGCGTCCTCATCTCGCACCGCCTGGGCGCCGTACGGGAGGCCGACATCATCGTCGTGCTCGACGGGGGACGGGTCGCCGAGCGCGGCAGCCACGGCCAACTCCTGTGCGCGGAAGGGCGGTACGCGGGGTTGTACGCCCTTCAGGCCGCCGGTTACCGCCAGGAGGCGGCCCCGGACCCGGCCACCGCCCCTGACGCCTCGCCGCACATCGCCTGAGCGGATCCCCGAGCGGTCCTTGTCCCGACGCACCCCGCAGAGGAGAACACCACGATGAGTCCCGGCAGCGGCCCCCACTTCTCAGAGGCCCGGGCATCCTGGGCGGAGACCGCCCCCGACCGGGCCCGGGTCCGCGCCCGGCGCGCACGCCGCGCCCGGACCGCTCTGCTCACGCTGGACGTGGCCCTCTGGGCGGGCACCGCCTCGCTCCTGTGGCCCGTACGCAGCCCCGGCTGGGGAGCAGGATGCGGGGCGGTCGCCCTCCTGCTCACCGCCGGGCTCGCCCTCGCCCGGGCCGCGGAACGGCGGCTGGTGGCGGTCGGCGTCTCGGGCCGGAGCATGGAACCGGCCTACCACGACGGGGACAGCGTGCTGGTCCGCCGCGGCCGTACCCCCGGGCGCGGGGCGGCCGTGGTGGTGGAGCGTCCGCCGTACCAGGCGCCGTGGCCGGACCCGCCCGTCCCGCGGACCGCGCCCGCGCACCGGATCTACGCACGGCAGTGGTTCATCAAACGGGTCGCGGCCGTACCGGGCGATCCCGTGCCCCGGTCCGGGCTGCCCGCGCTCGGGGACACCCCGGACCGGACCGTCCCCGAGGGCATGCTGATTCTGCTCGGGGACAACAGCGAGCAGAGCTATGACTCGCGCCAGGTCGGCTACTTCCCGGCGGAACGCGTCCTGGGCGAGGTGGCGGGCTCGGATCAGCCGGCGCGCCGGATGAGGAACACCTGACGGCCCTTGCCCTCGCAGCGCTGCATCACCGCCTCCGCACCGTGGACGGAGCTGGAGTCGACGATGCCCACACAGCCGCGTCCCTCGATCCGGAGCACATATCTGCCCCGTTTCAGCTCGCCCGACGGCTCGATGGTGAACAGACTGCCGTCCGCGCAGACGTCCATCGGCTCCAGCAGTCCCGCGCCGTCTCCGTCGGCGAGCGCTTTCAGACAGCCCCTGCCGTAGTCGGGGTGATACCACACGATGTGGTACTTCCCGTCGCCGGCCGGCTCCAGCAGGGTGCTCTGCGGCGCCGCCTCGGCACAGGGTCGCTGCACCGCGACGAGCGGTGTGTACCGCCAGTCGCGGACCCGGCCGTCGGTCAGACACAGCTCCGGGTCCTCCGCGATCCTGATGGTCACCCAGCCGCCGGGCGGTGTCGGCCGACCCCCGGACGGGGCGCCGGACGGGGCGCCGGACGGGGCGCCGGACGGCGGGTCCGCGGCGCGGGATTGCCGCCACGGCATCTGATCCTGGCGGAAGGCCACGACGGCCCCGAGGGCGACCGTCAGCACGGCGGCGGCGACCGTCAGACCCCGCCGGTGCCGGCCGAGGCGCGCCCGCCGCCCGCCCGTCCCCGGTCCGGGATCCGTCCCGGGACCCGGCTCCGGCCCGGGAGGCGCGGCGCCACCGCTCACGCTGTCCCGCGCGCCCTGATCCACCGGCAGCCGAATGCCGACGCCCACCGCGCTGGACGACGGCACCGACGCCTCCGCCGGTACCCACGACGCCTCCTCCGCCGGCGCAGCGAGTCGTGCGACCCGGTCCCGGGCCGCGCACCACCGCGCGGCCCGCTCGCCGTCCCCGCACGCCCGCACGAAGGCCGCCAGCAGCTCCGGCCGGGGCGGTTGGTCACGGCTCAGCATGGTGGAGACGCTGCTGCGCGGCAGTACGTCCCCCACGGCGGCGGCCCGTTCCTCGAGCCGCCGGTACGACAGCCCGGAGTGGGCCTTGAGTTCCCGCAGCAACGTCATGAAGCCGCCTACATCCTGGACATCCTCAAGATCACCAGCCTTGTCAGGTTCCATGGGCGGAATCGTCATGGCGGCCGCTGATCGCCCACAACGGCCATGTCCGCCATTTATCGACTTCCACGCAAGGGGGCGTTGACGCTCTCGAAAGCGCTTGCTCATTTGATGCACATCGCCTACCGCAACGGCAAGCACGGGTTCACCTACAACAGCAACCCCGGCCGTATGCCGGTGTCGGGCAACGTCAGCATCGACAACACCGAGCGCAACTACAACTTCGACGGCGGTACGTCGGTGTTCCGGCGCGCTGCGCTGGTCCCTCGCCTCGGACGGCAAGCTCTCCGTGACCTTCGGCCAGAGGGGTGCTTGTTCTTCGAGCCTGGATGCCGTCCGTAGCGGGTGGTGTCCGTGGACGTGGTCACCTCGGGGTTGCGCCAGGTCTCGGGACATCGGCTTCCCCAGGGGCGGTGTCTCCTCTCCAGGGGTGACCTGCCGCGTAGGACGGGCCCGATGCGGCCGTCCGCAGGGCACGTCCGCCGGGCGGACCCTGACCCAAGGGGGGACTCGAACGCGACAACCACAATGTGGACGGTGCTAACATCGAAGTGAATGTAAGCACCGTAAACTCCGAGGAGGTGGTTCCGTGCCCTCGGAGCCCAGCCGTGCCACGTACCACCATGGCGATCTGCGTGCCGCCTGTCTGCGGGCAGCGCGGGAACTGCTCGCCGAGGAGGGCGGTGCGGGGTTGTCGTTGCGGGCGGTCGCCCGTCGTGCCGGTGTCTCGCCCACCGCCCCGTACCGGCACTTCGCTGATCGGCAGTCCCTGGTCTCGGCGGTCGCCGCCGAGGGCTACCGGGAACTCGCCGGGTATCTGGCGGCGGCCCACCCGGCCCCTCAGACGCCGGACGATCTTGCGGCGGTGGCGGTCGCCTATGTGCGGTTCGCGCTGGAGCACCCGGGCCTGTTCCGGGCGATGTTCTCGGAGCCCTGCGATCCCGTACACGACGAGCGGGTGGCCGCGAACGGTGTCGTGGTCGCGTATGTCGAAGACCTGGTGCGACGCGCCTTCCCGAACAGCGCCGCCGACCTCGGCGATCTGGCCACCGCGGTCTGGGCCCTGGTGCACGGCCTCGCCTTCCTCCATCTCGACGGCAAGCTCGACGCCTCCGACGGTGTCGACGCGCGGGTGCGCGGCGCCGTGCACGCATTCCTCGCGACGAACAGTGAAAGCGGGTAACACCCCATGCAGGGATACGTTCTGACCCGGTACGGCGGCCCCGACGCCATGGAGCTCCGCGAGGTGCCCGCACCGCAGGCCGGGCCCGGTGAGGTGCTCATCCGGGTGCGGGCCGCGGGCCTGAACCCGATCGACTACAAGCTGAGGCAGGGCCTGATGCGCCTGATCAATCGCCTGCCCCTGCCCATGGTCGCGGGCAGCGAACTGGCCGGAGAGGTCGCGGCGGTGGGCCCCGGCGTGACCCGATTCGCCGTCGGCGACCGGGTGTTCACCCGCGTGGACAAGGGCGAGCTCGGCGCCTTCGCCACCTACGCCACCGTGGAAGAGTCGCTGGTGGCGAAGATGCCCGCGAGGCTGGGCTGCATCGACGCCGCCGGGCTGCCGCTGGCCGGGCTGACGGCGTTGCAGGCCCTGCGCGACGAGCTGGGCCTGCGGCCCCGTGACCGGGTGTTCATCTCCGGCGGTGCCGGCGGCGTCGGCACCCTGGCGATCCAGCTCGCGGTCTCGATGGGCGCCGAGGTGGCCACCACCGCCTCGCCGCGCGGCGCCGCCCTGGTGCGCTCACTCGGCGCCACGACCGTCATCGACTACCGCGAGCAGAGGTTCAAGGACGTACTGCACGACTACGACGGCGTCTTCGACCTGACCGGCGGGAGGGACCTCCTGGACAGTTTCACCATCCTCAAACCGGGCGCCAAGACCGTCTCCATCGCCAAGACCCCCGAACCGGCCACCGCCCGCCAGGACATGGGCAAAGGCCCGCTCCTGGCTGCGGTGTTCGGACTGCTGAGTGCGAAGATCCGGCGCGAGGCGCGCCGGCACGGGGCGAGCTACCGCTTCCTGTTCATGCACCCCAGCGGTGCGGACCTGGAGCATCTGGCCGCGCTGGTGGACGCGGGCGAGTTGAAGCCGGTCATCGACCGCGTCTTCCCGTTCGAGCAGATCGCCGATGCCTTCGCCTTTCTGGAGCAGGGGCGCGCCAAGGGAAAGGTCGTCGTCGAAATGTGAGCCCCAGGCGATCCGAAGTCACCGGATTCGCCGGACACAGCCTGGGCTCCCCGGTCCCGCGGCCCACCGAAACAGCCCGCCGCCCCGGTCCGGAGACCCGCTGGACACCGGACCCGCACCCAGGGGCGGCGGCCCAAAGACCTGGCGGCCGACGGGAGCAGCGGGGGACACGCCGCCCTCAGCGACCGTACGCATACGGGGACGGGGTCCCCGCCCGGCGCGGAGCGCAACCCAGTACCGTGCCGGAACGTACTCGACCGTAACCGGAGGAGATCGCATGCGGATCGACGGCACGACCGTCCTGCTCACCGGGGCCACCGGCGGCATCGGGCAGACTCTGGCCCGCGCGCTCGCGGCCAAGGGCGCCAAGCTGCTGCTCACCGGGCGCCGCGAGGAGGTGCTGCGGCCACTGGCCGAGCGGCTGGGCGGCCGGGTGATCGTCGCCGATCTGGCCGAACGGTCCGATCTGGAGCGCCTGGTCGAGGAGGCGGCGGAGGCCCGGATCCTCATCGCCAACGCCGCGCTGCCCTCCAGCGGCCCGGTCCTGGACTACCGGCCCGAGGAGCTGGAGCGCGCCCTCGATGTCAATCTGCGCGCGCCGATGCTGCTGTCGCGGCTGATGGCACCGCGCATGGTGGAGTCGGGATCCGGTCAGCTCGTGATGATCGGCTCGCTTTCGGGCCGTACGGCCTCCCCCGGCGCCGCGCTCTACAACGCGGCCAAGTTCGGGCTGCGCGGCTTCGCCCTGGGGCTGCGGCAGGACCTGCACGGCACGGGGGTGGGGGTCTCGCTGGTGCAGCCCGGATTCGTGGGCGACGCCGGGATGTTCGCCGACGCGGGCACGTCCCTCCCCACCGGGGTCCGGACGATCTCCAGCCGGCGGGTGGCGGCAGCGACCATCCGGGCCATCGAGCGGAACCGGGCCGAGGTGAACGTGGCCCCGCTGGAGCTGCGCCTGGGCAGCGCCCTCGGCGGGCTGTTCCCGACCCTCGCCGAGCGGGCCCAGCGGGGTGCGGGCGCCGGGGAGACGTCCCGTCAGCTCGCCGACGGTCAGCGCGGCAAGCGCTGAGCGGACCTGGTGAAGTCGGCTGCGGTTCAACAGCGCCGCCAAGGGGCGCGGGGAACTGCGCGACCAGCCACGACGGCGCCGCGGACGAACGACGGCACATCACGGCCAATCCCGCGGAGCGCTTCGCGCCACGGCCTGATGCGCGGGCGGTGTCGATGACCCGTCCGCACACCGGTCATTGACACCGCCCAGCCCCCATGCCAAAGTTTCGCGACTCTGGTCGGACAACGTTGTCAAGCGGAGGTGCGTCCCATGCGGTCGCTGATCGGTGGAATCCGTGCGCGCACAGCGGGCACGGTGGCGGGCGTGATGACGGCGGTGCTGCTGGGCGGCGGCTTGCTGGGACCGCCGGGGGCGACGGCCGCCGCCGCGGCCGGGGACCCTCCGGCCGACCCCACCTCGCTGGTCCATCCCTTCGTGGGCACCGAGAACTTCGGCAACACCTTCCCCGGTGCGAGCGCCCCGTTCGGCATGGTCCAGGTCAGCCCGGACACCGGCGGTCAGGGCGGCTACGACTACGATCAGAACGCCATCCACGGCTTCAGCCAGACCCATCTGTCCGGCGTCGGCTGCGGGGTGGCGGGCGAGCTGCCCATCATGCCGACGACCGGCGCGGTCACCGACGTGGACCCGGAGCACTACCGCTCCACCTTCAGCCATGACGACGAGGAGGCCACCCCGGGCTACTACCGGGTGGGGCTGAAGACCTACGGCATCGACGCCGAGCTGACCGCGACCCGGCGCACCGGCTGGCAGCGCTACACCTTCCCCGCCACCGGCGCGGCCAATGTGCTGTTCAACACCGGCAAGGCCAATCAGAACGTCTTCGGCTCCGAGGTCCGCGTGGTCGGGGACCGGACCGTCGAGGGCCGGGTGGAGGCCGGGAACTTCTGCGCCGGAAAGGACCGGCACACCGTCTACTTCACCGCCACCTTCGACCGCCCCTTCGCCTCCTACGGCACCTGGCGCGGTACGACCCCCTCCCCCGGCTCCCGCGAGGCGGCCGGAGCGGGCGGCAACGGCGCCTGGGCCGGCTTCGACGCGAGCCAGGACCGGGATGTGGTGGTCAAGGTCGGGCTGTCGTACACCGGACCGGAAGGCGCCCGTAAGAACCTCACGGCCGAGACCGGGGACTCCTACGACTTCGACGCCACCCGCGCCGCGCTGCACGACACCTGGCGCGAGAAGCTCGACGCGGTCCGGGTCGGCGGCGGTACCGAGGAGCGGCAGCGCGCCTTCTACACCGCGCTGTACCACGCCCAGTTGCACCCCAATGTGGCGGGCGACGTGGACGGCCGCTACACCGGTTTCGACGGCGCGACCCACACCGCCTCCGGCTATACGCCGTACCAGAACTTCTCGCTGTGGGACACCTACCGGCCGCAGAACCAACTGCTGGAGCTGCTGGAGCCGGGGGTGGCCCGCGATGTCGCGCTGTCGGTCGTCGCCATCGGCCGGGACGGTGGCTGGCTGCCGCGCTGGGCGCTGGCCAACAGCGAGACCAACATCATGACGGGCGACCCGGTGACCCCGTTCCTCGTCGAGGCGTGGTCCAAGGGGCTGCTGGCCGGGCATGAGGACGAGACGTACGCGCTGCTGAAGAGGAACGCGACCAGCACCCCGCCCGCCGGCTCCCCCTACAACGGCCGCTCCGGAGTGGACTACTACCGCAAGCTCGGCTACGTCCCCTCGGGGCTGAAGCTCGGCACCGACTGCGCCGACAAGGGCGGTGACAACGACTGCGTCCACCCCGCCTCGGCCACCCTGGAGTACTCCGCCGCGGACGCCGCGCTCGCCCTGATGGCGCGCGGGCTCGGACACCGCGCCGACGCCCGGATGTTCGCCGAGCGCGGCCAGACCTTCCGCACGCTGTGGGACCCGTCGATCGGCCACTTCCGGCCGCGCACGGCCGACGGCGCGTGGGTGACCCCGTACGACCCGGTGGAGGCGGGCAAGCAGTTCCACGAGGGCGGCGCCTACCAGTACCAGTGGCTGGTGCCGCAGGACCCGGCCGGTCTGGTGGAGCTGATGGGCGGCAGGCGCGCGGCCGAGAAGCGGCTGGACGACTTCTTCGCCTACGACAAGCTGCTCACCGACCCGGCGGGCACGGCCCGCGATGACTGGATCTCCGCCCCGTACGACTACTACGGCAAGCCCACTTACAACCCCAACAACGAGCCCGATCTGCACGCCCCGTACATGTATCTGTGGGCGGGCGCGCCCGCGAAGGCGGCGACGGCGGTACGGGCGGCGATGACCCTGTTCACCACCGGGCCGGACGGGATGACCGGCAATGACGACCTCGGCACGATGTCGGCCTGGTACATCTTCTCCTCGCTGGGCCTGTATCCGACGATGAGCGGCGGGGACTTCCTCGCCCTGTCCAGTCCGCAGTTCGACTCGGCCGTGGTCCGCATCGGGCGGTACGGCACCCGGCAGGGCGGCACGCTGACGGTCACCGCGCCGGGCGCGAGCGACACCAAGCGGTATGTGCGCAGCGTCTCGCTGGGCGGCCGTGATGTGGCGCGGACCTGGCTGGACTGGGACCAGGTCGCCCATGGCGGGAAGCTGGCCCACCGGCTGTCCACGGAGCCGTCGTCCTGGGGCACCGGCAAGGGCGCCGAGCCGCCGTCGGTGGGCGCCACCCGCAAGGGCTGATACCGGCCGGTTGTGGTGTAGGTTCTAGGGCCCGCCTGGACACACGGGCCTGGGGGTGTGGTCGAGCGAGGGAGCGGGTGTCCATGCGTGCTGTGGTGTTCGACGACTTCGGGCGCCGGCCCGAGGTCCGGAGCGTCGAGGACCCCGCTCCCTCCCCGCGCGGCGTGGTGATCCGCGTCGAGGCGACCGGGCTGTGCCGCAGTGACTGGCACGGCTGGATGGGCCACGACCCGGACATCCGGCTGCCGCATGTCCCCGGCCATGAGCTGGCCGGGGTGATAGAGGCGGTCGGCCCCGACGTCCTCAACTGGCGTCCCGGGCAGCGGGTCACCGTGCCGTTCGTGTGCGCCTGCGGGCGCTGTGCCGCCTGTGCGGAAGGCGCCCAGCAGGTGTGCGAGCGGCAGACGCAGCCGGGGTTCACCCACTGGGGCTCGTTCGCCGAGTACGTCGCGATCGAGAACGCCGATGTGAATCTGGTCGGGATACGCAACGAGCTGTCGTTCACCACGGCCGCCGGTCTGGGCTGCCGCTTCGCCACCGCCTTCCGCGCCGTCGTCGCCCAGGGCCAGGTCGCCCCGGGCGAGTGGGTCGCGGTGCACGGCTGCGGCGGGGTGGGGCTGTCCGCGGTGATGATCGCCACCGCTGCCGGGGCCCGGGTGGTGGCGGTGGACATCTCACCGGAAGCGCTCGCCCTCGCGGCCCGGTTCGGCGCGGCGGTGTGCGTGGACGTGGCGTCCACGCTGGGCTCGGTGGCGGAGGCGGTCGCGGACGCCACGGGCGGCGGCGCGCATGTCTCGCTCGACGCGCTGGGCTCCCCACGGACCTGCGCGGCGTCCATCAAGAGCCTGCGCCGCCACGGCCGCCATGTCCAGGTCGGACTGCTGCCACCGGCCGCCGGGACCCCGATGATCCCGATGGACCGGGTCATCGCGCAGGAGCTGCGCCTGCTGGGCAGCCATGGCATGGCCGCCCACGCCTACGGCCCGATGATGGAGATGGTCGAGGCCGGTTCGCTGCGGCCGGATCTGCTGGTCACCGATGTCATCGGGCTGGACGCGGTCCCGGAGGCGCTGTCCACGATGGCCTCCGGCGGGAGGGGCGGAGTCACGGTCATCGAACCGCACCGCCCGCCCTTGGCCGGGAGCTGACGGGCTGCCGCCCTGGCCGGGAGCTGAGGGGCCGCCCTGGCGGGAGCTGACGGGCCGCCACGCCGGGGCCGTCAGCCGGGCCGTCGCGGCGAGGCCGCCCTGACCGGGGCCGCCCGCGCCGTAGCCGCCTCGCCGTGGCCGCCCCCGCCAGGGCCGTCGCCACGAGGGTCAGAGCGGGACGGCGCCCGTCGCCAGAGCCGCGGCGGTCATCACGAGCGTGGTGCCGAAGGCCCAGCGGAAGAGGAAGCGCTGGTGCTCCCCGAGCTGGACGCCGCTCATGCTGAGGAGGATGAAGGTCGCGGCGGTGAGCGGGCTCAGCGGGAAGCCGGTGGTCATCTGGCCGAGGACGGCGGCGCGGGCGATCTCGGCGTGGTCGGTGCCGAAGGCGTCGGCGGTCCCGGCGAGCACCGGCAGCACACCGAAGTAGTAGGCGTCCGGGGTGAGGACGAGGCTCAGCGGCATGCTGGTGACGGCCACGAGCACCGGCAGATGTCCGCCGAGCCCGTCGGGGATGATGTCGACCAGCGCCTCGGCCATCTTCCCGATCATCCCGGTCCCGCCGAGGATGCCGGTGAACACCCCGGCCGCGAAGATCATGGTGATGACGAGCACCACGCTCTTGCCGTGCTTCTCCAGCAGCGCCTGCTGGTCCTCCCAGCGGGGGTGGTTGACCAGCAGCGCGAGGACGAAGGCGAAGACGAAGAGCACGGGCAGCGGCATGGCCTCCAGCACCAGGCAGACCAGCAGCGCCACGGTGAGCAGCAGGTTGAAGACGGTGAGCGCGGGGCCGGGGCGGGCGGCGACCCGGGGGGTGCCGGGGCCGTCCCCGACCGCCACCTCGGCCCGCGGGGCGGGTTCGAGGGCTTCGAGCCGCCGCCGCTCACGGCGTCCGATGAGATAGGCGGCGAGGAGCACCCAGGCGATACCGGCGGCGAGGGCGGGCAGCAGCGGTGTGATGATGTCGGAGGTGTCGATCTTCAGGGACGCGGCGGCGCGGGCGGTCGGCCCGCCCCACGGAATCATGTTCATCACGCCCGCGCCCAGGCCGACCACCCCGGCGAGCACCAGCCGGCTCATCCCGAGTCGCTGGTAGACGGGGAGCAGCGCGGAGATGGTGATGAGGAAGGTCGAGGCGCCGTCGCCGTCGAGCCCGACGCATACGGTCAGTACGGCGGTGCCGACCGTGATCCGTACCGGGTCGTTCTTGGCGGCCCGCAGAATGCCGCGGATCAGCGGTTCGAAGAGGCCCGCGTCGATCATCAGGCTGAAGTAGAGCACCGCGAAGGCGATCATGATGCCGGTCGGGGCGACCTTGGACAGCCCGTCGAGCGCCATCGGGCCCAGGTCGTCGCCGTATCCGCCGATGACCGCGGTGACCACGGGCATGAGGACGAGTGCGACCAGCACCGAGACCCGTTTGAACATGGTCAGCAGCAGGAAGCCGCCGATCGTGCAGAACCCCAGTGCTGCCAGCATGGCCGCTCGCTTCCTCGTCCGGTCGGGTGCTGCCGAAGAGTTTCCGAGCGGGGAAAGATCCGCGTCCAGCATCGAACACAGATCTATCCATGCGATCTGCGCAACAGTTCCGCCGCGCGGCCGCCGCGCCTACGCTCACGGACCATGGACGTCACCCTGCGCCAGTTGACCGCGTACGCGGCGGTCGCGCGCGCCGTGAGCTTCACCGCGGCCGCCGCCGAACTGCATGTGTCCCAGTCGTCGCTGAGCCGTGCGGTCGCCGATCTGGAACGGACGCTGGGGATGCGGCTGCTGGAGCGGGACACCCGCAATGTGCGGCTCACCCCGGCGGGCGCCGAGGCGCTGCGGATCGCCGACCAGATCCTCTCCGCGCACCGCGCGGGCCTGGCCCAGTTGGGGCGTTACGGGGCCGGTGAGCGCGGGGCGGTGGCCCTGGCGACCCTGCCGTCGGTCGCGGCCGTGCTGCTGCCGCCGGTGATCTCCGCCTTCCGCGCGCGGCGCCCGGAGATGACCGTACGGCTGCTGGACGGGCTGGAGCGCTCGGTGCTGGAGCGGGTGGTCGACGGGGACGCCGACTTCGCGGTCAGCACGGTGGCCCGGCGCGCCCCGGGCGTACGGCTGCGGCCGCTGGTGCGCGACCGCTTCGACGCGGTGCTCCCGGAGCACCATCCGCTGGCCGAGCGGGAGGAGGTGAGCTGGGAGGAGCTGGGCCGGGAGCCGTTTCTCGCGGTGGGCACCGACTCCAGCGTGCGCCGGATGACCGACGCGGCGTTCGCCCAGGCCGGTATGGAGGCGAACCCGGCGGCCGAGGCGTCGAACGTGGCCACGGTGGGCGGGCTGGTGGCCGCCGGGCTCGGCGTCTCCGCGCTGCCCGCCCTGGTCCATCCGCTGATGGTGCCGGGCCAACTGGTGCGGCGCCCGCTGGTGGGGCCGGTGGTGGAGCGCCGGCTGTATGTCGTCCTGCCGACGCGCCGCACCCTGCCGCCGGGGGCGCGCCGCTTCCTGGACCAGTTGGAGGAGTTCCGCTCCGCCGCCGACGCCCTGCCGGCGGGGGTGGTGTGGGAGGAGGCGGACGACGGGCCGTGGTGAGGCCGCGGGGGCGCTGTTCAGCGGCGACGGTCAGCAGCGATCTTTGCGAGATCCGCATGAATTGATCTCCTTTCATTGCTGGACGCGCATACACCCCACCCCGCAGCCTGGCCGCATGGAGGACCAGACCAGCACACGGCAGGGACAGCTCACGGGGCTGAAGGTGGTGGAGTTCGCCCATGTGGTGGCGGGCCCGCTCGCCGGGGGGATGCTCGCCGACCAGGGGGCGGACGTCGTCCACGTGGAGCCGCCGGGCTCCGGTGACGCGGCGAGGGCGATGGGGCCGCGGCGCGACGGCGTTCCGCTCTGGTTCAAGGTGGCGGGGCGCAACAAGCGCTCCGTGACCCTGGATCTGCACCACCAGGAGGGCCGGGAGGTCGCCCGGGAGCTGATCGCCTGGGCCGATGTGGTGATCGTGACGCTCCGGGCGGGCCGGCTACGCGCCTGGGGCCTGGACTGGGAGGCCGTCCACGCGCTCAACCCCACCGCGATCCTGCTACAGATCTCCGGCTTCGGCGCGACCTCGTCCCGTGCCGACGCGCCCGGCTTCGGGAAGATGGGCGAGGCCCGCAGCGGTGTGGTCCATCTGACCGGCTTCCCGGACGGCCCGCCCGTGCACACCGGCTTCTCGCACGGAGACGCGGTCACCGGGCTGATGGGCGCGTTCGCGATCCTGGCCGCCCTGCACCGCCGTGACACCGATCCGGACTTCGACGGCGAGTGGATCGACCTGGCGCTGTTCGAGCCGCTCTACCGCCTGGTGGAGTGGCAGATCATCGCGTACGACCAGCTCGGCGCGGCCCCCGAGCGGGCGGGCAACCAACTGGCCGTCGCCCCGGCCGCCGTCATCAACACCTACCGCAGCGCCGACGGCGACTGGCTCACCGTCACCTCCGCCACCAACCGCTCGGTGCGCAATGTGGTGCGGCTGCTGGGCCTGCCCGACGAGGAGTTCGCCACCGTGGACCAGCAGCACGCGGGGCGCGAGCGGCTGGACGCGGCGCTGCGGGACTGGGTCGCGGCGCGGCCCGCGGCCGAGTGCCTGGCGGCGTTCGAACGGGCCGAGGTGGTGGCCTCGCGCGTGTTCACCGCCGCCGACATCGCCGCCGACCCGGTCTACGCGGAGCGCGAGGACATCATCACGGTGGACGACGCCGACCTCGGCCCGGTGCGGATGCAGTCGGTGATCCCGCGCTTCCACCACTCCCCCGGCGCGGTGTGGCGCACCGGCCCCGCGCTCGGCGCGGACAACGCGCTGGTCTACGGGGAGTGGCTGGGCATCGACGACGGACGGCTGGCGAAACTGGAGGCCGAGGGTGTCATCTGACGGCGCTACGGGCGCTACGGGCGCGACGGGCATGACGGACGTGACGGGCCTGACCGATGTGACGGACCCGACGGGTATGACGACGCGGCGCGTCCCCTTGCGCTCCCTGCTCTTCGTGCCCGGCAGTCGGACCGACTGGCTGCCCAAGGCGGAGGCGGCGGGCGCCGACGCGGCCATCCTCGACCTGGAGGACGCCGTCCCGGAGGACGGCAAGGCGGCGGCCCGCGAGGCCGTGGCCGAGGCTGTCGACCGGGCGGCCGGAACGCCCGCTCCCATGCGGCTGCTCGTACGGATCAACGCACTGGACCGGGCCACGGGCTGGCAGGGCGCCGACGACCTGCGAGCGGTGGCCCGTCCCGGGCTCTACGGCATCGCGCTGCCCAAGGTGAGCGGCCCCGAGGACGTGCTGACCGCCGACCGGCTGCTGGCATGGTGCGAACGCGAACACGGTCTGCCCGAGGGCCATTTCGCCCTGCTGCCGCTGCTGGAAACGGCACGCGGACTGCGCGAGGCGTACGCCATCGGCCGGGCCGCCGCCCGGATCGCCCACCTGGGCGCGGTGACCGCCCCGGGCGGGGATGTGGAGCGGGCGATCGGCTACCGCTGGAGCCCGGAGGGCGAGGAGACCCGTGAACTGCGGGCCCGGGCACTGCTCGACGCACGCGCCGCGGACCGCCCCCACCCGGTGGCCGGGCTATGGGCGGACGTGGCGGACCTCGCGGGGCTACGGCGCTTCGCCGAGCAGAACCGCGCCCTCGGCTACGAGGGGATGGCGGTGATCCACCCGTCCCATGTGCCGGTGGTCAACGAGGTGTTCGCACCCGACGCCGAGGAACTGGCCCGCTGTGAACGGCTGATCGCGGCGGTGGAGCGGGCCCAGGCCGAGGGGGCGGGGGCGGTGCTCTTCGAGGGCCGGATGGTCGACGAGGCGATGGCGGCAACGGCCCGCCGCACCCTGGCCCGTCACGGTGAGGAGTAACGGCGGGCCACCACCCTTGCGTCGGCCCCGAGAGGCACGGCGAGGAAGGCGAGGCGGTGCGGCGGCTCCTCGACCGGCGCGGCACCACCTCCACCGCACCGGACCGGCACACCAAGCTCTACCCCAACTACCGCGGACGCATCGCACCGCAGGACCACGACCTGGTCCTGCCCTCCCTGATGAACACCCTGGCCCTGGTCGGCACCCGCGACGACCTCCGCACCCGCATCACCGCCCTGGAACAGGCCGGCATCGACGAACTCCTCATCCAGCCGGTGATCGACCCGCCCACCGAGATGGCCCAGCTCGCGAAACTCCTCACCTGAGCGGACCCGCCCACACAGTGCGCGGTGTGCGAGCAGACCGGGGAGCCCGGCGAGGACCAGGCCGCCGCGCACGCGTCGGCGACCGGCCGCCGTGCCATGGGCAGCGGAGCGTTGATCCAATCACTGTCACCGCTCGGCCTCATCGACGCATATCCGCTCCGCATCCACCCGATCGTCCTGGGCGCGGGACGCCGGCTGTTTCCTCCGGGTCAGGAGCATGGCGAGCGACCGCGCGGCGATCACCGCGGTCGAGGCCAAGGCTGCCGTGGCCGACAAGATGACGAGGGCGGGCCAGATGTACATGAGCTGGGCCAGTGTCCCCTCACGGTTCATGAACAGGCCGACGAGGTCGGTGAGCTGGGCGAGAAGGACAATGGGAAGGGCGCAGGGCAGCATGCGCAAGCCCACGCGCCACAGCGGTCGTCCGCCACGCGCCGTGCCCAGCGGCGTGCTCGAACGGCGCCGAGCACGCCCAGGGCGACCGCCAGCAGGGTGAGCGCCGCGAGGGCGTAGTCGGCCTTCATGACGAACGGGGTCCGCACCGTCGGGGACTTGCCCCGCGCCAGGTCGACCAGCCCCTGAAGCATGACGGCGGCGTCATCCCCGGAGATCATGTCAGCAGCGTCCTCCAGAAACTCGACCTCCGCCTGGGCGGCCAGGGACACCGACGGCTCCTCGCTGTTCTCACCTACCTGCGCGCCTGACAGCCCGACGCCCCCGAAGACAACGAAGGTCCTCGGCCCCGACTCCGGTGGCTCCGGTGGCGTCAGTCCAGGACCGTCAGATCCAGCCCGCTCAGCCGCTGCGGGTCGGCCAGGATGTCGATCGCCACGATCCTGCCGTCCGTGACCGTGAAGGCCAGCACCGAGAACGGCCGCCCGTCGCGGGAGCTGACCACGCCCACCGCCCCGTTGACGAGCGCGGGACGGGCGAGGAGGCCCTTGCCGCCGAGGCGGGAGAAGGTGAGCGCCTGGTCCGCCACGGCCGCCGCGCCGTGCACCTCGCGCGGGGCGGGGGCGGGCGTGGGGCCGTAGTCGGCGCGCAGGACGACATCCGGGTCGAGTACGGAGATCAGCCCCTCGAAGTCGCCGTCGCGCGCGGCGGCGAGGAAGGCGCCCACGACCTCGCGCTGCCGGGCCAGGTCCGCGTCGGGGACCGGGGCCGCTCCCCGCACCCGGCGGCGGGCGCGGCTGGCGAGCTGACGGGCGGCGGCCGGGGTGCGGTCGACGATGGGGGCGATCTCGTCGAACGGTACGGCGAACAGATCGTGCAGTACGAAGGCCAGCCGTTCGGCGGGGGCCAGCGTCTCCAGGACGACCAGCAGGGCGAGGCCGACCGAGTCGGCGAGCAGCGCCTGGTCCTCGGGGCCCGGCCCGGTCTCACCGCTGATGACCGGGTCGGGGAGGTGCACCCCCAGCGGCTCCTCGCGCCGCGCGGTGCGCGAGCGCAGCATGTCCAGGCAGACGCGGCCGACGACGGTGGTCAGCCAGCCGCCCAGGTTCTCCACCGCGGCGGTGTCGGAGCGGCTGAGCCTCAGCCATGCCTCCTGGACGGCGTCGTCCGCCTCGCTCAGCGAGCCGAGCATGCGGTAGGCCACCGCCCGCAGATGGCCGCGGTGGGCCTCGAAGCCCTCCGCCAGAAGGTGGTTCTCGTTCATCGGTCACATCCCCTTGTCGCGGACCGCACCGGCGCAGGCCACACCGTGCTGACGGATGGGCCGGGTGCGATGTGACGGAGGGGACGGAATGTTTTGTGCGGGCCCGTGCACCCGTCCAGTCCCTTGACGCACTGCGATCACATCATTACATAAATTGGGAGCGCTCCCATGTCTCCCACGTCTCCCACATCTCCCCACATCGTCCACGCCGTCCGAGGAGGATCCGTCATGCCCGTGTCCCTGTTACCCCGTCCGCGCGGTGCGCGCGCCGCCACCGCGCTGCTGACCAGCGCACTGCTGCTGATCGCCGCCCAGTCCGCGCCCGCCGGGGCGGACTCCTCCGCGGCGCCCGCGCCCCCGACCGCTGCCTCCGCCGCCCCGTCCGCCGTCCAGGTCAATCAGCTCGGGTATCTGCCGGACGGCCCCAAACGCGCCACCGTCGTGAGCGCGAGCGCCACCGCCCTGCCCTGGCAACTGCGCGACGCCGCGGGCCGCACCGCCGCCTCGGGCAGCACCACCGTACGGGGCGCGGACGCCGCCTCCGGGCAGTCGGCCCATCTGGTGGACTTCTCCTCGTACCAGGGGACGGGTAACGGCTACACGCTCACCGTGGACGGCCGGACCAGCCATCCCTTCGACATCCGCGCCGACCTCTACGACGGGCTGCGCGCCGACGCCATGTCCTTCTTCTACCAGCAGCGCAGCGGTATCCCCATCGAGGCGTCACTGGCCGGTACGGCATACGCGCGCCCGGCGGGCCATCTGGGGGTCGCCCCCAACCGGGGCGACACCGCCGTGCCCTGCGTCAGCGGGGTGTGCGACTACGCCCGGGATGTGCGCGGCGGCTGGTACGACGCCGGTGACCAGGGCAAATACGTGGTCAACGGCGGGCTCGCGGTCTGGCAGCTCGTCAACTCCTTCGAACGCGCGAAGCGCGCGGGGCATGCGGCGGCGCTCGGCGACTCCACGCTGCGCGTCCCCGAGCGCGGCAACGGGATCCCCGATGTGCTCGACGAGTCACGCTGGGAGCTGGAGTTCCTGATGCGCATGCAGATCCCGGAGGGCAAGCCACGGGCGGGGATGGCCTTCCACAAGGTCCATGACGCCGCCTGGACCGGTCTGCCCACCCGTCCGGAGCAGGACGCCGAGCCGCGTGAGCTGCACGCGCCGTCCACCGCCGCCACTCTCAACCTGGCCGCCGCGGCGGCGCAGTGCGCCCGGGTCTACGCACCGTACGACGCCGCCTTCGCCGCCCGCTGCCTGGACTCCGCGCGTCGCGCCTGGGCCGCCGCGCAGGCGAACCCCGATGTGCTGGCGCCGGGCTCCGACTCCACCGGCGGCGGGGCGTACGAGGACGGCGAGGTGGGTGACGAGTTCTACTGGGCGGCCGCGGAGCTGTACGCGACCACCGGGGAGGCGCGGTACCGGGACGCGGTCACCTCCTCGCCGTACCACACCGCGAGCGATGTGTTCACCCCGTTCGGCTTCGGCTGGCAGGACACCGCGCCCCTCGGCCGGATCGTCCTGGCCACCGTTCCCAACCGCCTGCCCGCCACCGACCTCGCCCGCGTCCGCGCCTCCGTGGTCTCCGCCGCCGATGGGCAACTGAGCACGATGGCCGGCCAGGGCTACGGGGTGCCGCTGCCGGCGGACGGCTATGTGTGGGGCTCCAACGGCCAGGTGGCCAACAACGGGACCGTCATGGCCATCGCCTACGAGCTCACCAAGCAGCGGCGCTACCGCACCGGGGCGCTGGAGACGCTGGACTATCTGCTCGGCCGCAACGCACTCGGCCAGTCGTATGTCACCGGCTACGGCGAGCACGCCACGCAGAACCAGCACCACCGCTTCTGGGCGCATCAGTACGACGCCTCGCTGCCGAACCCGCCCGCCGGATCGATCGCGGGCGGCGCCAACGCGGGGCTGGAGGACCCGGTGGCACAGGAGAAGCTCCCGGGCTGCGCGCCCGCGGCGTGCTACATCGACGACATCGGCTCGTACTCCACCAATGAGGTGGCGATCAACTGGAACGCGCCGCTGGCGTGGCTGACCGCGTTCGCCGCGGAACGCGGCTGAGCCGGGGTACCCGGTCGACCCGGCGGGCGAGGGGCCGGTGGCCCCTCGCCCGCCGTCGTTTTCACCGCGGCAACTGCGCCTCGATCGCGGCGACGACGTCCTCCGCCTCCGGCTCGGTGCGCGGCCGGAACCGGCCCACGACCTCGCCGTCCGGCGAGATCAGGAACTTCTCGAAGTTCCACTGCACATCCCCCGCCTCGCCCTGCGCGTCCGGCGTCCGCGTCAGCTCGGCGTAGAGCGGATGCCGCTGCTCACCGTTGACATCGATCTTCTCCAGCAGCGGGAAGGACACGCCGTAGGTCGTCGAGCAGAACGTCTGGATCTCCTCGCTCGTCCCCGGCTCCTGCCCGGCGAACTGATTGCAGGGAACCCCCAGCACGGTGAACCCGCGCTCGGCATAGCGCTGCTGGAGCCGCTCGAGCCCCTCGTACTGCGGGGTGAGACCGCACTTGGACGCCACATTGACCACCAGCAGCGCCGCGCCCCGATGCGCACCGAGAGAGGTCGGCTCGCCGGTAAGGGTGTGCAGGGGAATGTCGTACAGGCTCATGGGATCAACCGCCTTCGTCGTTCGGTGGGTGAGCCCAAATCTATGCGCTCACGGGCCCGTGACGCCCGGTAACCCGTCCGGGTGAAGGACACCGCCGAACCGACCCCCACCGTTACGGTCACCAAGACCGTCACCGCGAAGCCGAAGCCGAAGCCCAAGCCCGCGCCCAAGGCGACGAAGAGCGCCGAGGACGACTCGTCGTCCGGCGGGTCCTCGGCCAGCAGTACGGGCGGATCGAGCAGCGGTGCCACGGCACTCTGCAACGACGGGACCTACTCCTACGCCGCCCACCACCAGGGCGCGTGCTCGCATCACGGTGGCGTCGCCGTCTTCTACAGGTGATCCGACACGGCGATGGGGCGGGTCGCGAAGCCCGCCCCATCGCCTGCCGGGTGACGCCGGGTGGCGCCGGGTGACGGCTTACTCGGGCGGCGTCGGCGTGTCGTGGCTGCGGTACATCGCCTGGATGTCCAGCTCCAGCTTGACCGTGGGGCCGACCACGGCGATGCCGCGGGCGAGCATGTTGCGCCAGTTAAGGGTGTAGTCCTCGCGGTGCAGTTCCGCCGTGGCGAGGGCGGCGCAGCGCAGTTCCTGGTCGTAGCCGCCGTTCACGGCGCCGAGGTAGGTGGTGTCCAGGGTCACCGAGCGGCTGACGCCGTGCATGGTGAGGGGGCCCTGGAGGGTCCACTTGGGTCCGCTGCGCCAGGTGAAGCGGTTGCTGGCGAAGTGGATCTCCGGGAAGTTCTCGACGTCGAGGAAGTCGGCCGAGCGCAGGTGGTTGTCGCGGGTGTTGTTGCCGGTGTTGATGCTGGAGGCGTCGATGACGACCTCGACGCGGGAGTCCTCCATCCGCTCGGCGATGTGGATGCCGCCCCGGAAGCGGGTGAAGCGGCCGTGCACATTGGCCATGCCGACGTGGCGGGCGATGAAGCGGATCGCGGTGTGCGGCGGGTCGAAGAGCCAGGTGCCCGGCGGGGGGAGTTCCAGTTGCTGGGAGGGTTCCATCTGCACCCGGCGGGGCGGTTCGCTCTGGCCGTGGGCGATGTCGACGGTGAGGCGGTTGGGCTGCAACCCGCTTCCGGTGAGCAGCACGGTGTACTGCCCCGGCTCGAGCGTGGCGAGGAACAGGCCGTGTGGATCGGTGGTGGCCTTGGCCACCGTACGGGCGGCGCCACGCGTCTCGGTGACGGTGACCTCCACGCCGCCCAGGGCCTGGCCGACTGGGTCCAGGACCTCGCAGCTAAAGGCTCCGGCACCCACGGGCAGGGGGATCCTGAGTCCTGGTCCGCGGTCCGGACGCTTGGTGCGCATGCGCCGGAGCAGGGCGAGGGGCATTGCAGTCATCTCACTAACGGTTTCTCTGAGGATGTGGGCGCGTCCATGATGGAGCCCCAGGTCGGGCTCGCCGCGCCCGGGGGGGTGGGTGTCAGCCGTGGCCGAGGATCTTCCGTACCGCCCCGATCAGCAACTTCCCCGCGTGCGGGGACACTTCGGGATGGCGGAAGCCGATGTGGTTGTCGGGGCGGGTCAGCAGGGCCCCGCAGTCGCCGATCTCGCGCAGCCGGGCCCAGTCGCCGTACGGGTCCTCGTACTCCTGGCCGGGGCCGATGGAGACGGTGACGAGCTCGATGCCGAGTTCCTTACGGGCCGCCGCGGCGGCCTCCTCCCAGCAGTCCCCGCCGATGCCGGTGAAGAGGGTGAACCGGCCGTGGCCACCGAGGTCGAGGGTGGACAGCCGCTCACGGCCCCGGACGACCCACGCATGCGGCAGCTTGGCGCCGGGGCGGGTGCTGGGCTGGTGGTACAGCTCCGGGTCGCGGCCGAAACCGGGGTCGGGGGTGCCGTCTGGGACGATGGCGTCCGAGACGTACCGCTGGTTCATCTCCACACCGTGCGCGTTGAACTCGTACACCTTGGCCGCGATGGCCTCGCGCAGCCCCTGCCGTTGCTTCGCGCCCTCGGGCGTGGCGGCCTTACGGGCGTCGACATTGCGCCACATCTGCTCGGTGTCGGAGGTGACGAGCACACCCAGCGCCTCGAAAACCGGCGCGGTCTCACCGATGCTCCGATTGGCCCGCTCGACGATCTGCCGCCCCACCGGCGCCCGTTCGGCGGAGTAGGTGTCCAGAAGGGCGGGGGCGGCGGTACCGTCGAGGACCAGTTTGAGCTTCCAGGCGAGGTTGTACGCGTCCTGGATGGAGGTGTTGGAGCCGAGCCCGTTGGACGGCGGATGGCGGTGGACGGCGTCGCCCGCGCACAGCACCCGCCGGTCGGCGTAGGTCTCGGCGTACAGATGGTTGACGGTCCATGCGGAGGTCGAGGTGATGCGCACGGGGATCGTGTCGTCGCCGAGCAGCCGGTGCACCACGGACCGCGCGAACTCCTCGGTGAGGTCCGGCGGGCCCGCCTCGAGGTCGTAGCCCCACACCACCATCCACTCGGTCCAGGGGCGCACACAGCGCACCAGGCCCGCGCCGATGCCGCCCACCGTCGCGCCGGGGGCCAGCACCCAGTAGAGGGTGGAGGGGCGATGGGCGGTCAGCTCGGTGAGATCCGCCTCGAAGACGATGTTGAGGCTGCCCGCGACGCCCATCCGGCCGACCGTGGGCAGCCCGGCGTTCTCCACGACACGGCTGCGTCCGCCGTCCGCGCCGACCAGATAGCGGGCCCGGACGCGGTAGGTGTCCCCGCGCAGCCGGTCCTCGACCAGCGCGGTCACGGAGTCGTCCGACTGCTCGTGGGAGAGGTACTCGGTGTGGAAGCGCAGCGCGGTGCCCCGGGAGACCGCGGCGTTCACCAGCACGGGCTCCATCAGGTGCTGGGGCATGTCGCACATCCGGCTGGGGCTGGCCAGTTCATGGGCGGCCTGGACGAGCGGATCGTTGCCCCAGGAGCGCAGCCGTCCCAGCTCCTCGCCCGCGAGGCTGGTGCAGAAGACGGTGTTGCCCATCAGCGGCTGCGGCGTGGCCTGGGCGGTGACCTGGTCCTCGACGCCGAGGTCGCGCAGCACCTCCATGGTGCGCTGGTTGGTGATGTGCGCGCGGGGCGTGTCCGCCAGGCTTCCGTACCGGGTGACCATGACGTTGGGCACGCCGTAGGTGCTCAAGGCGAGCGCCGTCGCGGCTCCGGCGGGGCCACTGCCCACGACCAGGACGTCGGTCTCGACGGTCTCCACTGCTGAAGGGCTCCTCTCCGGGTGATGGGCGATCTGCTGACGATCGGCGGTCTCCCGGCGACCGGCGACCGGCCAACAGCGATCGGCCTTGACGCCTTGCGGCCCGTTCGCGACCGGCGATCGACCATTGGTGATCTTGTTCCAGAACCCGGGCCCCGAGGTGTCTCATTTCGAAACACCGGCGACGTATACGGTGGCGTGGCTGTGACGACCACCGATGACACCCCCGCCGACTCGGCCCTCTCTGCGCTGCGCCGGGCGCGCGACCGGTTCCTCAGCGGACGGCCACCGGGCGACGGGGTCCCCGAGGACCTCGCCGAAGCCTGGCGGCGGGCGCGGTTCTTCGGCGTACCGCGCGATCTGGTGGCCCCGCCCAGGGTCCGGCCGCCCGAGGACTCACCGCTGCTGGCCGCGGCGCGCCCCGCGCTGGACCGCGTGGCGCCCACGCTGAGCGGTGAGATGGGGCTGGTGCTGGTCGACTCCCGCTGCCGCGCGCTGTGGTCGGCCGGCGGCCGTTACACCGGCACGTCCCCCGATGTGGCCGGTCTCGATCTGTCGGAGCAGGCGGTCGGGCACAACAGCGCCGCGCTCGCGCTGCGCACCGGGCGCCGGGCCGAGGTCCACGGCCCGGAGCACTTCCTCGACCTGTGGCAGGAGGTGTCGGCGGTCAGCGTTCCGCTGTACGAGCCGACGGCGGGCCGCCCGGCAGGCACCATCACCGTGGTGACCCCGCTGGGCGAGGGCCGCACCGGCCATCCGGCCGCGGCGGTCGCCGAGGCCACCGCGCACGCCGTCGAGACGGAGTTGCTGGGCCGGGCGCGCCCGCCGGAGCGGGTGCTGCTCGACGCGTATCTGCGTCAGCGGGCCGACGGGGCGGCCGTGGTGGCGCTCGACGGCAGCAGCCGCCTCGTCAGCCCGGAGGCGGCGCGGCTGCTGTCGCAGGAGACGCTGGCGCGGCTGGAACGGCATGCCACGGCCCTCCTCAGGGACGCGGACGCCGGACCGGAGGGCGCGGACGCGGGACCGGAAGACGCGGACGCGGGACCGGAGGGCGTGCGCTCCGGGACGCCGGAGGAGATCGCCGTACCGGACGTCCCCGGGCTCACCGTAAGGATGACGCACGTGGTGCACGGGGGCGAGGTCATCGGGGCCGTCGCCACCGTGTGCCCGGCGGCCCGGCGGGCGCGGGCGGCGGAACGGCCGGGCCATGACCGGCTCCCGGGGCTCGTCGGCACCTCCCCGCCCTGGCGGGTGGCCGTCTCCCGGGCGACGGAGCTGGCGCGGGCCGCCGAGCCCCTGCTGCTGATCGGCGAGCCGGGCGTGGGCAAGACCGCGCTGGCCCGCGCCCTGCTCGACCGCCGGGGCGCGGCGGCACCACGTCTGGTCGACGCCGCCGAGCAGGTGGCCGGTGAGGTCCCGGGCTGGTGCCGCGCGCTCGCGGAGGGGGACGGCGGCGCGCCGCCGCTGCTCCTGCGCCACGCCGAGCGGCTGGGCCAGTCCGATGTGGCCGCGCTGCTCTCGCTGCTGGAGGGGCGGCCCGCGGTGCCGTTGGTGGCGACGCACACCCCGGGGGCGCGGACCGGTCCGTGTCTGAGCCGGCTGCTGGACATCCTCTCGGCCCGCTCGGTGACGCTGCCGCCGCTGCGCGAGCGGGTCGAGGACATCCCGGCGCTGCTGGCGGGCCTCGCCCGGCGCCCCTCCCCCGGACGTCCCCCGCTGACCTGGAGCCTGGACGCGCACCGGGCGCTTGAGCAGCACATCTGGCCGGGCAATGTGGCCGAACTCGCCCATGTCGTACGGGAGGTGGCCGAGCGCCGCCGCGCCACCGGGCCGGTGCGGCGCGAGGAGCTGCCGTACGGACTGCGGGTGCCACCGGCCACCCGCCGGCTGAGCGGCATGGAACGGGCGGAGCGCACGGCGATCCTGGAGGCGCTGCGCCGCCACGGGGACAACAAGGTGCGGGCCGCCGAGTCCCTGGGCATCGGCCGGGCCACGCTGTACCGGAAGTTGCGCGCGTACGGAATGGACCAGGCGTAGGGGAATGGACCAGGCGTAGGGGCGGAAACAGTCACCAGGGGGCCGGTCACAGGGGAGCCGGTCATCGGTCGCGGAGGGGGCAACGGTGACGCGAGACAACAGCGCCGAGGGCGAGGCGGTCACGGGCAGGCTGCTGATCCTGGAGTACGAGCAGGTGAAGGAGGAACAGCGGGCGCGGATCGGGTTCCGCGACAATCTGCTCTACGCGACACTCGCCGCGATGGCGGCCATCATCACCTTCTCCCTCCAGAGCCATGGACGTCCGGAGCTGCTGTTGCTGCTGCCCCCGGCGTCGGCCCTGCTGGGCTGGGCGTATCTGGTCAACGACGAGAAGATATCGGCCATCGGGCGGTATGTCCGGGAGGATCTGGGGCCCCGGCTGGCGGCGCTGGTGCCGGGCCGGCCACCGGTGTTCGGCTGGGAGCGGGCCCACCGCGACGACGGCCGCCGGATCTCCCGCAAGCGGCTGCAACTGGCGGCCGATCTGCTGCTGTTCACGGTGGCGCCGATGGCCGCCCTCGTCGTGTACTGGGCCTCGGAGCCGGTGCGGGCGGTGCTGCTGGTGGTGTCGGTGGCGGAGGTGGCGCTGATCACCGTCCTGGGGGTGCAGATCGTGCTGTACGCGGATCTGCACCGCCCCTGACGCATGAGGCCCATAAGGTGCATCGCATCCATAAGGTGTCGACGGAAGCTGTCCTAGGGGGGATCCATGGGCGCTGCGGGCAAGGGCGGGACGGCGCGGGCCGATGTGGTGGTGCTGACCGCGCTGGAGGTCGAGTACCGGGCGGTCCGGGCCCATCTGGAGGACCCGCGCCCGGTCGACGCGGAGCGCGGCGCGCTCTTCGAACTGGGCGTGTTTGGCGACGGGTCCGGTGAGCGGATGGTCGCCATCCATATGACGGGGCCGGGGAATCCGGGCGCCGCGGCCTCGGTCGAGCGGGCCGCGGCGCTCTTCGCGCCCCGGGCGGTGCTGTTCGTGGGGGTCGCGGGCGGCGTCAAGGACGTCGCGCTGGGCGATGTGGTGGCCGCCGACGCGGTCTACGACTACGAGACCGGTAAGGACACCGAGTCGGGGTTTCTGCCCCGGCAGAAGTCCCATCAGTCCGCTTACGGGCTGGTGCAGTTGGCCCGGCTGGTGGCGGCGGGCGACGCGTGGCAGCGGCGGATCCGCCCGGGGGACGACGTGCCACGCCCCCGCGCCCATGTGAAGCCGCTCGCGGCGGGGGGCCGGGTGGTGGCGCATCACCGCTCGGATGCCGGGCTGAGGCTCGCGGCCAGTGCGGGGGACGCGCTCGCGGTGGACATGGAGGGCTTCGGCTTCCTCGCGGGCGCGTATGTCAATCAGCAGTTGGACGCGCTGGTGATCCGCGGCATCTCGGATCTGCTCGGGGACAAGGGCGAGGCGCACGACGAGCGCTGGCAGCCGGTGGCCTCCCGGCACGCGGCCGCCTTCGCCTTCGAACTGATCGGCCGGATCCCGGTGGCGGCGCAGGCCCGGGCGGCGGCGGACGCCGCGACAGCCCGCCCGCTCGCCGCCGACACGCGGTCCCTTGCCTCGGGTACGCCGTCCCTCGACGCCGATACGCGGTCCCTTGCCTCGGGTACGCCGTCCCTCGACGCCGATACGCGGTCCCTTGCCCAAGGTACACCGTCACTCGCCACCAGCACGCGGTCTCCCGCCGCCGAAACGCGGCCCGAGACCCCCCGTCCGCGCAAGCTGACGATCCGTGACCTCGGCGGTCTCGCGGACACCCTGCTGGCCGTGTCCGGGATGACCTCCCCCGCCCGCTGGCAGCAGTTGCTCGACGAGCTGCCCACCGTGGGCACCGCGGTGGGCCGTCACTCGGCGAGCCGCGCGGAAGCCCTGTCCCTGCTGCGCACCTGCGAGGCGCGGCATGCGATGGGCGAGCTGGTGGAGGTGGTCGCGGTGCTCGCCCCGGACGATCCGGCGGCAGCCGAACTCGCCCGGCGGGTCGAGGAGCTCGGATGGGGAGGTCATCCCGGACAGTGACCCTCCTCACCCTCCCGACCCGGCGGGTGCCGAACCCAGGGCCGCCCGCGCGCGGGGCCCGCACCCTCCCCGGGCCACGGCGGAAGGCCGTCCCGCACGCCACGTCGCCGGAATCGTCCAGGTGGCCCCCTGGGGAGGAGCGCCTTCCGCCTTACGGGCGCGTGCTCCCTCGGTCCACCAGCGGGACATGTCCCCGCCGCGGCACGGCCCGCCCGGCTCGGGGACCGTGCCCTGGACATAATCACCCAGGGGGTGTCAGGCGGACCTCGCGGGGAAAACAACTTGTCCCGGAGTCCGAGCGGTTGGCGCCCGCGTGTGGCAGGGTCTCCGGCGGGATCATCGGCGGCGGGGACCGGTGATGCGGCCTCGGGGGAGGGCACAGCATGGCGGCCATGGGGGAAGGTGGCCTGAAATCGGTTGGCAACCTCGTCACGGCGTTGAAGGAGTTCCGCTGTCTGACGGATCCGGATCTGCGCACGCTGTGTCTGGATCTGGTCGCCATGGAGCTGGAGATGACCAGCGTTCCCGTGCGCGTCCACCGAGTGACCGACTACTTCCTGGTGGAACTGGCCCGCGAATGCCTGGAAAACGTGCGGATCATGCACGCGCTACGCGCGTCCCTCGCGGTGATGGCGGCGGCCGACGAGGACGCCATGATGCGGCTCGACTCGGTCATGGAGCAGATGACGGCCCGTCCGGCACTGCCCGAGACCGCCGCCGCGAAGCTGCGGTCGCTGCTGGAGGAGCTGGAGATCGAGCAGTTGGGCCAGTTGTGCCGTACGGCGGCGGGCCCGCTCCAGGACATCCCCGCGGTCACCGGCCCCTGGCACGCCTTCGAGGTGCTGAGCCGGATGAACGCGCAGCCGGGCGGGCTGCCGCCGGGGCTCGCCCTCGTGGAGTACCTCGCGGCGGCGGCGCGTCCGCTCGAGCGCGCCGACGCGCTGCGCGAATGGGCCGATGAGCGGGCCCGGGAGCTGGGCCTGACGCCACAGTTGCGGTCGCTGCGGCAGCAGGTGGGACATGCCGCCCCGGCCGGGCCGGTGGACGCCTATCTGGTGATCCGGCTGCTGCCGCAGGAGGAGGCAGGGTGCTACGAGCTCTCGTCCTGGCACCAATACGACCCGTCCGGCTGGCATCCCGCCCGCGGTCCGGTCACCCAGGTCACCTCTGAGACCGCGGAACGGGCGGTCCAGACGCTGGTGTACGAGGCCGCGGAGGAGTGGGACGACGCCGGGGCGATCCATGTCGAGTTCATGCTCGACTCGGATGACCTGAATCTGCCGGTCCACCGCTGGCGTCTGGAGCTCGACAGCGAGTCCCCCATCCCGCTGTACATGGGGGGCTATCCGGTGGTCGTACGGAGCCTGGAGCGAAGCCGGACCAGACGCTGGCACCGCGAGTGGAAGCAGCGCTGGAACGTCTTCGACCAGCAGCCCGAGCGCGCCAAGCAGCTCGTGGTGGACGGCGAGGACCCGGACAGCCCGCGCTCCGGCGACACCACCGCCCTGCTCGCCCGGCTCAAGGCCGACCCCCAGGTCGTCGCCCTGATCCTCAACTCGCCCCCGGGGGCCACCCCCGAGGGAAACTCGGAGGTGCTGACCGCCTGGCGGGCCGGGATCCCGGTGGTCGCCTGGGACGGCCGGATGCCCCGTGACCCCTGCTTCGTCCAGCAACTGAGACAAAAACAGGCCGAGCCGACCGGGAACCTGGCACGGCTCCGCGAAGCCGTGACAGAGTTACGTCTGGACGCCCATACGATCGGCTCCGCGGAGGGGGAGCATCACCTCGGGCAACATGTGGTGCTCGTTTGGGACGACCCAACCCGACCGGTGGAACCTCTTGGGCGCATGACGGGGCCGGACGACGGGGTAGGTGGTCGATGAGCGACGGAGAGCCTGCGCGGCGGCACAACGGACGGGTCCAGCAGGACTCGGGGTCCGCTTCCGGTGCCCTGCCGTCCGGGATACCGCGCCCCTGGTGGATCTACCAGGGCACCGGGCGCCCGCTCCACGACGTAAGCCTGGAGGAGATCCTTCCGCCGCCGCCCCCGTGGCGCACCTTCGGCGGGGTCTCGGCCTGCCCGTCCGACGGCGAGGGCCTGCCCGGCGCGTTATCGGATCGGGACGACCCTCCGACCGAGCCCCCGGCGCCGCCGGAGGACGAGCAGGACACCGCCCGGCGGCTGGGCACGGCACCCCTGGGCGTGCGCTCCGACCCCGAGGAGGCCGATCTCGTCAACGCGGCGCTGATCCTCAGACGTCCCCTTCTGGTGACGGGCCGCCCGGGCACCGGCAAGTCGACGCTGGCGTACCGCATCAGCCGGGAGCTGGGCCTGGGCCGGGTGCTGCGCTGGCCGATCACGACGCGATCCACCCTACGGGCCGGGCTTTACGGCTACGATGCCGTCGGCCGTGTGCACGCCGCCGCGGCCGGACAGGCGTCGGAGGGGGACACGCACGAACCCGGACCGGAGGACATCGGCGACTTCCTCCAACTCGGGCCGCTGGGCACCGCGATGCTCCCGCACCGTCTGCCGCGCGTCCTGCTCATCGACGAATTCGACAAGAGCGATATCGATCTGCCCAATGATCTGCTCGACATCTTCGAGGCCGGCGAGTACTCCATTCCCGAGCTGGTGCGCATCCGCCGACGCCGCCCGGCCGTATCGGTCCTCACCGACGATCCGGAGCGCAGTACCGTCATCGCCTCGGGGCGGGTGCGGTGCAGCGCCTTCCCCGTCGTCGTCATCACCAGCAACGGCGAACGGGACTTCCCGCCCGCGTTCCTGCGGCGCTGTCTCCAGCTCCGGCTGCCCGACCCGGACGCGGACCGGCTCGCCGCGATCGTGGCCGCGCATCTGGGACGGGCCGACGATCCACGCGCGCGGGAGCTGATCCAGATGTTCCTCGAGCGCAGCGAGCGCGAAGGCGGCCTCGCCGCCGACCAGTTGCTCAACGCGGTGTATCTGGTGACGGCCCAGTCACATGTACCGGGGCCCGAGTGGGAGGAGCTACTGCAGGCCGTCTGGCACCGGCTGGACAGTGCAGCAGGCTCGACATGACACATCACCCAGGCGGCCGGTCCGCCGGGCCCGGCCCTCGGGACCTCGACTGGCGGCAGCTCGCCGACGCCCTGTGGCTGGCGGTCTGCAAGGCCGAAACGGACCCGGGCCCCGGACGGCCGGACCCGGGACCCCTTCCGGGGACACCGGAGGCGGACGCCCCGCCGCCCGGTGACGAGCCGTCCGACGAGCCACGGCAGGACCGCGAAGGGGAGCGCCCCGCGTCCAAGCCCGAGGCCGGGCCCGCGGCCGCGGAGCCGCTGCTCCCCGTGGAGCTGCTCGGCGTCCCCGCACCGCCCGGGGACGCGGAGCCGGTGACCCTCGCGGAAGCATTCGTGCCCGCGCGCCGGGCGCCCGTCTCCGAGCGGCCGCTGCCCGAGCGCGCCCTGTCCCGGGCGCTGCGGCCGCTCAAGCGCACCTCGCCCTCGCTGGTCGAGACGGAGATCGACGAGGAGGCCACGGCCGAGCACGCGGCGCGCGAGGGACTGTGGGTGCCCACCTGTGTGCCGGTGCGCGAGCGCTGGATGGACGCGGTTCTGGTGGTGGACCGCGGCAGTTCGATGGTGGTGTGGCGGCGGACGGCCGAGCATCTGGCCACCGTGCTGCGACGCACCGGCGCGTTCCGGGATGTGCGGGTGCACCGGCTGAACACCGACCATCCATTATCCGAGGACCGGTCGCCGGTCGCCGGGATGCCGCCGCGCGGCAAGCGGACGGTGCTGGTGCTGACCGACGGCATCGGCGCGGCCTGGGCCGATGAGAGCGCCCAGCGCGCGCTGGCCCACTGGGCGCGGCACGCCTCGGTCGCCGTGCTGCACGTCTTACGCCAGGGCCGCTGGCACCACACCGGTGTGGCGCCGGAGCGGGTGCGGGTGCGGGTCCCCGAGGCGGGCGCGCCCAATGGCACCTGGCGGCGGGCGGACGGCGGTTCCTGGCCGGACAGCGCACCACCGGTCCCGGTGCTGGAGCTGGACGCGCGGTGGATGGCCAACTGGGCACGGCTGGTGACCCGCCCGTCGGCGCGCGGCGAGGACACGATGGCGCTGCTGCCCGGGGCGCCGGCCGAGCGCTGGGAGCCCGAGCCCGAACCGAGCGCCTGGGACCGCGTCTTCCGGTTCCGCGCCACCGCCTCGCCGAGCGCCTTCCGGCTGGCGTCCCGGCTGGCCGCCGCGCCGTTGAACATTCCCGTGATGGAGTTCGTGCAGGGGATCCACCAGCCGGAGGGCAGCCCCGGCGATCTGGCCGAGGTCCTGCTGGGCGGACTGCTGCGCAAGGTGGGGACCGCCGACCCGCTGGACGAGACGGGCATCGGCTACGAGTTCCACGAGGGGGTACGGGAACTGCTGCTGTCCGCCGGGATGCGGGACGAGTCGCTGTACATCCTCGGCAGCGTCCTCGACCGGCTCGGCCGCCGCTGGAAGCCGCTGCTGATGCTCCGCGATCTGCTCAACCACCCCTCCGGCTCGGTGCGCGACCTTCCCAACACGGAGCGCCTGCTGCCGTACATCCGCCTTCAGGAGCAGGTGTACCAAGCGCTTTCCGGCCCGTACCTGGAGGGCGCGCGCTCCTTTCGCGCCCTGGTCCTGGCTCATCAAGCGCTCGCCCGCTCGGGGGAAAGCCGACCAGATCCAGTTGAAGGCGCATTACACAGGGGAAAATATGTGGACTCCGAGGCGGTTGACATGACGTACTCCACGACTCCCCGACCTGATCCGCAACCCGAGGCCGACGATTCACCATCCCCGCCGGCGCACGGCACGCCGGGCCCGGCGGCGGAGCATCTGAGAGGAACATTCGTGTCCGTGACCGCTGCCCGGTCCCTGCCCGCCGTGGAGGAGCGCCAGGCCGGGGAACCCCCGTCCATCTGGGGAAATGTACCGCCCCGGAACAACAACTTCACCGGGCGGCAGACGTTGCTCGACACTCTCCACGAGCGGCTGAGGAGCGAGGGCACCGCCGCCGTGCTGCCCGAGGCGCTGCATGGGCTGGGCGGGGTGGGCAAGTCACAGATCGCGCTGGAGTACGTCCATCAGCACTCCGCCGACTACGACGCGGTGTGGTGGATCCCGGCGGAGCGCCCGGAGCAGATCCGCCAGGCGCTGGTGCAGCTCGCCGACCGGCTCGGACTGCGCGCGGGCATGGAGGCCAACACGGCCGTGCCGAGCGTGCTCGACGCGCTGCGCACCGGACGCCCGTGCCGCAACTGGCTCCTGGTCTTCGACAACGCCGAGGAACTGGAGACGGTGCGGCCGTTCTTCCCGGCGGGCGGGCCGGGCCGGATCCTGGTCACCTCGAGGAACGCCCAGTGGTCGCGCGCCGCCCGCACGGTCGAAGTGGACGTCTTCGAGCGGGAGGAGAGCATCGAGCTGCTGCGCCGCCGGGGGCCGGAGCTGCCGCGCGATCAGGCCGACCGGGTCGCCGACGCCCTGGGGGACCTTCCGCTGGCCATCGAGCAGGCGGCGGCCTGGCTCACCGAAACGGGTATGCCGGTCGACGAATACCTTCAGGTCTTCGAGGACGAGCGGGCCGATGTCTCCACCCGCCGCAATGAGCTGCTGGCGGCGGGCGTTCCGGTGGACTACCCCGAACCGGTCGCCGCCGCCTGGAACATGTCGCTGCGCCGACTGGCCGAAACCCATCCGGGTGCGCTCCAACTTCTCCAGATGTGCTCGTTCTTCGCGCCCGAGCCGATCTCCCGGCGGCTCTTCTCCGGCGTGCGCGGGGTCTCCCTCTCCCCCGAGCTGTCTGAGGTGCTCCAGGACCCCATCAAGCTCGGCCACGCGATCCGTGAGATCAACCGCTACGCCCTGATCAAAATCAATCACCGCAGCAACACGATCGAAATGCACCGGCTGGTGCAGGCCGTGCTGATCGGCCAGATGTCCACGCAGCAGCAGGCGGATATGCGCCACAGCGCCCATGTGCTGCTGGCGTTCGGCGACCCGAACGACGTCGCTCCCCCGAACTGGGGGCGGTACGCCGACCTCCTCTCCCATGTCCGGGCGTCACGCGCGATGGAGTGCGATGACAAATGGGTGCGGCAGATGGTGCGTAACCTGGTCCGCTTCCTCTATATCTGGGGGGATCACGAGGGTGCGCTCGAGCTCGGTACCCAGGTGCGCCGGGAATGGGTGGAGACGCTCGGCGAGGACAGTGCGGAGACGCTGGCCGTCTCCCGGACCCTGGGCCATGTCCTGACCGTGCTCGGGCACTTCAAGGAGGCCCGGGAGCTCAACCGCCGGACGCTGGAGCTCCAGCGCGCCAAGGACGGCGACGACCACGAGAACACCCTGGTGACTCAGGGCGCGGTCGCCGTCGACACCCGCTACCAGGGCGACTACGCGCGCTACGTGGAGCTGGAGAAGGACCGCTGGACCAGGACTCTGCGGCTCTTCGGGGACGAGGACCCGTACTCCATCGGCTCGGCGAACGACTACGCCCTGGCACTGCGCGCGGTGGGGGACTACGAACGCGCCCGGCAACTGGACGAGGACGCCCGGCGCACCGCCGGTCTGGTGCTCGGTGAGAACGCCCTGCTCACCATCCTGGTGGAGGCCAACCTCTCCATCGACATCCGCGAGGGCGGTAACTATCCGGCCGCCCGCGACATGCTGGAGCAGACCTGCGCCCGCGCCCGCCAAGCGCTCCCGCAGAACGCGCCCATCGGGGTCTACGCCCTGCGCAACCTCGCCGTGGCGCGTCGTAAGGCGGGCGACCACGAGGGCGCCCTGGACCTCAGCCGGGAGGTGCTGGAGCGCTACCGGCTGCGCTACACCGAGCCCAACCTCAACATCACCATCACGGCCCTGGCCCTCTCGATGGATCTGCGGCAGACCGCCGATCTGGAGGGCGCCCGTGAGCTGGGCCGCAAATGCCTCGACGAGATGCGCGTCCTGCTGGGGGAACGGCATCCGGCGACGCTGGGCGCGGCGACCGACCTCGCCGTGACGCTGCGGCTGCTGGGCGAGATGGATGAGGCGCTCGCGCTGAACAAGCAGACGCTGCCGGTGCTCGTCGAGCGGCTGGGAGCCGACCACCCCACGGCGCTGGCCTGTGCCATCAACATGGCCAGCGACCACTACACCCTCGCGGACTACCAGGAGGCCCGCGACCTGGACACCACCACCCTGGCGACCTGCCGGTCCCGGCTCGGTGAGGACCATCCCACCACCCTCGCGTGTGCGGTCAATCTGTCGGGGGATCTGCGCGCGCTGGGCGAGGGCAGGCAGGCGGAGGAGTTGCACCAGGACGCGCTCGGCCGGCTGCGCCGGGTGCTGACGGCCAACCACCCGACGACGGTCGCGGCGGCCCGTGGCATCCGGGCGGACTGCGATGTGGAGCCGATCTCCATCTGAGCCGCCGTCCGCGGCTCCGTTCACGGGGCCCGTGCCGCGCTCCGCTCACCCGGGTGTACGCGTCCCGATCCACCGCGCAAGAGCCACCGGATCGGGACTCGCCTCCGGCGCGGTGCGCAGTTCCCGGTGGACGGCCAGGGCCAGTTCGGGGTGGTTCAGCAGCGTCGTCCTGGCCGCGCCGTCCGGCAGGCTGAGCGCGAGCCCCGCCCATGCCGCGATGTCGTCCGGGTCCGCTCGCAGGCGGGCCCGGTAGCCGCGCAGCGCGGCCACTGGGTCCCCCGCGGCCCAGTCGAGGTCGGCCTGGTCGGGGGCGTCACCACCCCCGGGCAGCCCCTCTCCCCGGTCCTCGCACAGCCGGGCGAACCCCGCCGGATCCCCGAGCCGGAGCCGGGCGAGCGCGGGGCGCGCCGGTGCCTCGGGGCGGGTCGGCCGGACGGAGGTCCCGGGCGGCTCTTCGGGAGGATCGGTCCGTTCCCGCCAGGCCCGTGCCCACCGGGCGGTCGGCTCCGGGTCCGCCGACAGGTGGCGCATGCGGTGGACGAGCCGGTGGTCGTCGATCAGATCGGACGCCAGGCGCTTCGGCAGGGAGGGCACCCGCTGCGCCAGCCACAGCCTCAGGCGTTCTCCCAGCCGGTTGAGGAACTCCGCGCCCCGGGGCGTCAGTTCGGCGTGAGCGAGGAGCGTGCGCAAACCCGAGGCGGTCTGTGCCCGCCGCAGCGCGAACTCGAACGCGGCGCTGTCCCGAGCCGGTCCGGGCTCGGCGCGCCGCACCCGGTCCCACCAGAATCCGGTCACGCCCATGAACGCGTACACCCCCTGGAGGAGTCCGCGCAGCGGTCGGGGGTCCAGCCGCCAGGGCGCGTAGTGGATCTCCTCCAGGCCCCCTTCGATCAGGGGCACCAAGTCCATCAGGGCGCTGAGTTTGATGTGCTGGGCCTCGTGCACCAGCGCGGCGGCGAAGGTCAGCGGGTCCATGGCCCCGTTGAGCAGCACACAGCCGTACGCCTCCGGCGATGAGGCGCTGAACGGTTCGGGCCAGGCGGCATACGGCACCGGCACGACGGAGGCCAGACAGGCGCCGATTCCCCGCGGGTCCACCTGGCGCTGCTCCGAGACCAGCCGCCACGCATTGTCGAATCGCTCCTGCCAGCCCTGCCACTCTTCGTCCTCGAGCCGTTCCGGCTCTCGGATTCGGAGAAAGTCGCGATAGGGGTCGAGGTCATCGACAAGGGGGGCGCAGACAATCCCCCCGTGCTCTCCGCGCAGCCGCCGAAGACCGTGCCAACCTGGAGCGTCCTCGGAGAAGTCGGCGGGCAGCGCCACCGAATTGGAGCCGGATAACACCGCCGCCTTCCGGTCGTTCATGACGACCTCGGCGACATCGGTGGTGTCCGGAATGCGGGCGAGTCCCAGGGCGGGCAACATCACCGCGCCCTCGCGTGCCGGAACGGCGCCGCGAAAGTCGATTCCGGCGAGAAGAGCGGCCGAGGCCGCTATGGCATGCAGATGTCCCACCGCGCTCCACAGCGGCCCGTCCCCCGATTCCATACCGCGCAGCCTGCGCAGACAGCGGTTGAGCCAAACGCCCGTGGGAGGGTGCAGCAGCAGCCTGTCCACGGCTGCCGGGGAGCGGTTCTCGGCCCGGATCAGCAGGTGCCAGGCGTCCCGGGGCGGGGGAAGGGAGCCGGGCAGGGCGGGGTGCGCGGAGGCGATGTCCACCAGGGCTCGCAGCAGCAGCATGGCCCGGCTGCGCTGCCCCGACCTCAGTTCGGCCACGGTGGAGGGGCCACCCGAACCCCGCGCCAACTCGGCGAAACACCTCACCGACAAACGATGATTAAGACCCTGCATGGCGGAGGACGTCATAGCCGACTAACTGATGGCCCACAGCCTTCCGACGTCGACGAGTTGCCGCTGACCGTCGGCGGGTACTGGACGATGTCGAGCAGCCGCTCCGTCACCGCGGAAAGCCCTTTGTGCCGCTCGAGGTCTTCGAGTGTCGCCCCCGATAGGTCCAGCAGCTCTGTCTCGACCTCGGTCGCGACCCGCTCCATGACACGGTCCCCCCTCCGGACGCTCCCCAACGGCTCATACGAGGCATCCCTATGGTGTCCTACCCCTTTTGATTGCGAAAGAGTGAACACGGCCAGTCGGAGCCTGCCTTGTCAAGATTTTCGGTCACTTACACATGCCTGGGAGCCCCCCTGATATGCCGGTGTCATCCACTCGTTCCGGATTGCATCGCCTCGACCTCGAACACGCCTCCGCACGCCCGGAACGACCGCGCCGAGATCTTCATCGCGTCGAAGGAATCCGGCGGATAGACACGAATCCGCGCGGCGGCCCGCCGGCACGGGGTGTCGGTCATGCCCTCGTTCAGTGTGTGCAGGGCGGCCGAGGCGCTGCCGCCGGGCGGCAGGGTGATCGGGGCGTGCGTGGGGCCGCGTCGGGTGGCGGGGGCGCCGATCGCCGTGTCGGTGGAATCGAGCAGCGAGACACCGGGATATCCGGTGAGAGTGCAGGTCGTGGCGCCCTTGTTGGTGAACACCAGGGGCAGATACACATTGCCGGCGCCCACATCCACCCGGCCGGCCGCCAGCGTCAACTGCGTCTTGGAGCAGACGCGGCGCGCTCCGGAGGCGGCGGCGGGCTGTGAGGAGGGCGCGTGCGAGGGGGCGGGGTGCGCCGAGGGCGGAGGGGACTGCACGGTGTGCGAGGCGGGCCGCTCGTTCCGTGAGCCTTCGGATGTGTCGGCGGAGTCGGCCGACGGGGACGAGGGTGGTGCGGCCGAGGAGGCGGAGGTGACGGACGAGGCGCGCTGTGCGGAGTCCCCGTCCCCGGTGTCGCTGCCGCAGGCGGTGACCGTGGCCAGCGCGCCGACGAGCAGCGCGCATAAGACCGGTGGCCGGAGCGAGCGGGACCGCGATGTCGTCGTACGCCGAGCAGTCGAGCCATTGCGTTGACTCATGAGCGACCTCCCGAGGTCAGCCATCTGCCGGGGACCGGCCGCGAGGTCGGGTGCCCCGATGTCTGCCGTGCGTCCCCCTTCGGTCTCCCTTCCCCGCCTGAAGGCTCTTATGTCCGGGCACATTGAGCGCATCAGCGCGCCAATTCCTCACATGGGATTCTCTACCGCAAACATCAGAACGCCTTGTCCCAGCCAGAACCGTGGGATTACTGTTCGGCAGCCATCGCACTTGCCAACTGCCGTACCAGGACAGGAAGAAGGACTCCATGGCCGCTCGAGGACGTCATCGCCGGCCCCGCCCCCACCGTGTCTCCCGCGCCTCGCTCGCGATCACCGCGGGCGGCGCCGGTGTCGCCCTGCCGCTCATCGGCATCGGCCAGGCGAACGCCGCCTCGGCCACCACATCCACCTCGCCCGCCCCGGCCGTCACCACCGTCAAGACCGTCACGGCCGAGAAGGCGCAGCCGCTCCTCATCGTCCCGAAGGCCGTGCCCGAGCCCCCGGCCAAGGCGCACCCTCAGCCCGCCTCGTACACGGTCGTCCGCGGTGACACCCTCTCCGCGATCGCGGACACGGAGAACGTGGCGGGCGGCTGGGAGCGGCTCTACGAGATCAACCGCCAGGTGATCGGCGCCGACCCGGATGTGATCCGCCCCGGCCAGCGGCTCACCCTCGGGCGCCACTGAACAGGGGGCGTCAGTGAACCGGCGAGCGCCACTGAACCGGCGGGCGCCTGTATGCGGAAACGCGCGCAGACGCGCATGAGCCTCCGCCCGCGGTGGACCACCGCGGCGGACGCCCTCCGCCTCAACGGGCCTCAGCCCCGCCTCAGATCAACAAATGTGCCTTGGAGTGGGTGACTTCCTCGATGTCGCCACCTGCCTTGCCGATCAGCCGGTGCGCCAGATTGGTCAGTGCCCGCGCCGCCGCGATCTCCTCGCCGACCCTCGGCTGTGACGGGTCCTCGGGGTTGCGGTTGGCACGGCCCTGAGCCAGCATCTCGGTGCCGTCGTGCATCCTCAGCCGGACGACCGCTTCGGTCAGCGGGCCGATCTCACGGAATTCCATCTGAATGTCGCATCCCACGATCGTCTCCATCGCGATCACCTCCTGCGTCACCTTCCAGGATGCGCCTCACCCGTCTCTCCAGTCGACCGGGACAGCAACTCCACCACCTCGTCGTCCGCGGTCTGGGAGAAGTCCTCGTACCACTCCCCCACCGCCGCGAAGTCCGAGGGGGTGGAGAGGGCCACCACCTCGTCCGCGTCCTCGCGCAGCGTGGTGACCGCGTCCGGCGGCGCCACCGGCACGGCGAGGACCACCCGGGCGGCTCCCTGAGCCCGTGCGACCCGGCAGGCGGCCTGGGCCGTGGCGCCGGTCGCGATGCCGTCGTCCACGACGATCACGGTCCGGCCCTCGACCGGGACCCGTGAGCGGCCCTGGCGGAACCGGTGCGCCTTGCGGGCCAGCTCCTCCCGCTCGGTCCGCTCCACCTCGGCGAGGTCCTCCTGGTCGGCCCGGCTCATCCGGACGATCGCCTCATGGACGACCCGTACGTCGCCCTCGCCGATGGCGCCGAACCCCAGCTCCCGGTGGAAGGGGACGCCGAGCTTACGGACGATGATCACGTCCAGGGGCGCATGGAGCGTCCGGGCCACCTCGAAGGCCACCGGCACCCCGCCCCGCGGCAGCCCGAGCACGACCGGTTCGGCGTCGCCCAGGGGGCGCAGCGCCTCGCCGAGGCGCTGCCCGGCGTCCACCCGGTCGGTGAAGATCATGGACTCACCCCCGCTGCTCAGGACTCTTCCGCGAAGCGATCCGACGGTTACGAATCAAGCCGACGATTCGCCCGTCCGCAAACCGGCGGCCCCCGGCCGACGGCCAGGGCTCGCGAATGCCGCGGACTCCGGCACCCTGGAGGTATGGAGAACGCCACAGGCCCGGGCGAGTCCGGATACCCCGTCTTCGTCGAGTCATTCGACGCCGACAGCCGCTACCGGCGGGTGCGGCTGCGCGGCCTGGGCTGCGAACCACTCGAACCGGAGGAGTTCGAGCCGCGCGTCCGGCAGGTCTTCCCCGATATCGACCTCGACGACCCGGCCCAGGTCCACTGGGAGGACCGGCCCGGGCAGTGGCCGCCCTGGCATCCGGGCGAGGCATGACCGTCCTGGTCGGCACCTCGGGATGGCAGTACCGGGACTGGCGCGGCGAGCTCTACCCGGAGGGCTGTCCGCAGCGGTTGTGGCTCGAGGAGTACACCTATGCCTTCGACACGGTGGAGAGCAACAACGCCTTCTACCGGCTGCCCTCGTACGACCAGTTCGCCACCTGGCGGGAGCGCCTTCCCGAGGGCTTTGTGATGGCGCTCAAGGCGAGCCGGTACCTGACCCATATCAAGCGGCTGCGCGAGCCGGAGGAGCCGGTGGCGCGGCTGATGTCGCACGCGGCCGGGCTCGGCGACCGGCTGGGGCCGGTGCTGCTCCAGTTGCCGCCCACGCTGCGGGCCGACGGCGAGCTGCTGGACCGCTGTCTGCGCTGCTTCCCCGCCGGGACGCGGGTGGCCGTCGAACCGCGGCACACCTCCTGGTGGACCGAGGAGATCCGCGCGGTGCTGGAGCGCCGCGCGGCCGCGCTGTGCTGGGCCGACTCCGGCTCCCGCCCGGTCACCCCGCTGTGGCGGACCACCGGGTGGGGGTATGTGCGCTTCCACGGCGGCCTCGCCCGGCCGGCCCCGCACTACGGGCGCCGGGCGCTGGACACCTGGGCGCGGCGGATCCGGGACACCTGGCCGGCCGGGGCGCGGGTCTACGCGTACTTCAACAACGACACGGGCGGGGCGGCCGTGCACGACGCGGCCGTCTTCGCCCGCGCCGTGTCCCGCGCCGGGCGCCCGGTCAGCGCCGCCCCCGCGCGGTAGCGACCGCCCGGTCGGCGGCACCCCACTCCGTAGGCCCGCTGCCCGCCGGGTTCATTCCTTCACCGCCCCGCCCAGCATGCCCTCGATGAACCGGCGCTGAAGCGCCACATAGACCACGACCACCGGCAGGGCGATGAGCACCGAGGCCGCCGCGAGGAGCGACGCGTCGGAGCTGTGCCGGCCCTGGAAGAAGGCGAGGCCGAGGGGGACCGTGCGATGGGCCTCGTCGCTCACCATCACCAGGGCCATCAGGAACTCGTTCCAGGTCCACATGAAGGTGATCACGACCATGGTGGAGATCGCCGGGCGGCCCATCGGGACCAGGACGCGCCACAGCGTGGTCCAGGTGTTCGCCCCGTCGATCCGGGCCGCCTCGATCACCGACCGTGCGCTGCCGCGGAAGTATGTGCGCATCCAGAAGACCCCGAAGGCCAGCGACTGCGCGGTCTGCGGCAGGATCAACGCCCAGTAGCTGTCGGTGAGTTCGGCGTAGCGCAGATCGAAGTAGAGCGGGACGACCAGTGCCTCCTGGGGCAGGGTCAGCCCGATCACGAAGAGGTGGAAGAGCACCGTGGAGCCGGGGAAGCGCATCACCCCGAAGGCGTACGCGGCGAGGACGGCCAGCACGGTGGTGGCGGCCACCACGACCGCGGTGACCAGGACCGAGTTCCCCAGATAGGTGCCGAAGTGGCCACGGCTCCAGGCGTCGGCGAAGTTGCTCCAGTGCAGTCCGCCCTTGGGCAGCGAGAAGCCGGTGTCCAGGGAGTTCTGCGAGCCGAAGGCCGTGGAGAGGATGCCGATCACGGGGGTGAGCGCGATGACGGTGAAAAGGGTGAGGATGCCGTAGGTGACGGTGCGTTCCAGGCGTGTCGTCATGACCGCCGCCCTTCCACGAGCCGGGAGACCGTGACGGTCAGGACGAAGATCAGAACGGTGAGGGCCACGCCGACGGCGGCGGCCGAGCCGACCTGGTTGGTCTCGAAAGCCCGGTGGTAGACCTCGTAGGCGGGTACGGAGGTGGCGTTTCCGGGGCCGCCGCTGGTGGTGATGTAGATCAGGTCGAAGTTGCGCAGCCCCGCCACGATGGTCAGGGTCAGCGCCACCGCGATCTGCGGCCGCAGACCGGGCAGGGTGACGGTGAGGAATTCGCGCAGCGGACCGGCGCCGTCCATCCGTGCCGCCTCGTACAGCTCACGCGGGATGCGCTGGGCCCCGGCGAGGAAGAGGACCATGCACAGCCCGGTGCCGACCCAGGTGCCGACGATGCCGACGGCGGGCAGCGCCCAGGTGTAGTCGCCGAGCCAGGGGCGGGCGAGGCCGCCGAGGCCGACCGCGCGGAGGGCGTCGTTGAGCAGCCCGTCGGGGGCGAGGATCGAGCGCCAGGCCACGCCGACCACGATCAGCGCCAGGACCTGTGGCAGGAACAGCACCGTACGGAAGAAGGTCATCCCCCGGATCCGGACCCGGGACATCAGGGCGGCCAGCAGCAGCCCGATGGCCACCGGCAGGGCCGCGTAGAAGACGAGCAGCAGCAGCGCGTGGAGGAAGGGGGCGCGCAGGCTCGCATCGCTGAACAGGGCGCGGTAGTTGTCGAATCCGGCGGGGGTGGCGACCGTCAGCCCGTCCCAGTGGACGAACGACAGCCACACCGACTGCCCGAAGGGGTAGAGCAGGAAGGCGGCGTACACGATCAGCGCGGGCAGGATGTACACATAGCCGATGGCGCGCGGCTCTCCGGGCGCCCGGCGGCGGTAGGCCCTGGTCACGGCGGTGGCCTTCATCGGGTCCCCGCCGGTGCGGGGGTGGCCTTGTGCTGCTCGCGCTGCTTCTTCATGAACGCGCCGTAGTCCTTCTCCAGGGTCGCCGCGAAGGCGTCCGGGGAGGTCTTGCGGCTGATCACGCCCTGGAGGGCGGCCGAGAGCGTGTCGTAGAAGCTGGGGGTGGAGTAGTCCAGGTACGGGACGAGTCCGTCGGCGGCGCTCAGCCGCTTCCAGCCGGCGACCATCTGGCCGTCGGCGCTGTCCGGGCTCACCCGCGACGCGGCCTTGCCCGGTACGGCGGGCAGCACTCCGTGCCGGGTCATGACGTCGGCGGCGTGCGCGTCGGTGAGGAAGTCCAGATAGGCGGCGGCCACCTCCGGGTGGCGGGAGCGCGAGGTGATGGACCAGGCGAGCCCCTGGCCGCCGGTGGTGACGGGGTCGCCGCCTGCCTTGGCGGGCGGGGGCGGCATGATGCCCAGCTTGCCGCCCATGGACTTCTTGAGGTCGGCCAGTTGCCAGGTGCCGGTCAGCAGATACGCGCCGTCGCCGGAGGCGAACTTCTTGGCCGCGTCGTCATAGCCGAGGCCGTTGGCGCCGCCCGGCAGATAGCCGCGCTTCATCCAGTCGGCGAGGGTGGCCGCGGCGTCCTTGGTGGCGGCGTTGTCGAAGCCGTCGCCGCGGCCGAGGACGGTGTCGCGGGCGTCGGCGGCGCCGAGCTGGTCGTGCAGCACCCCGAAGGTGTGGATGGCCGGGTACTTGTCGAGGTTGCCGAACTGGACCGGCAGCTCGCCGCGGTCCTTGAGCCGGGCCAGGCCGTCGGTGAACTCGCCCCAGGTGCGCGGGGGTTGGAGCCCGGCCTTCTTCAGCAGCTCCTTGTTGTAGTAGAGGCCGATGTACTCGCCGGTCTGGGAGATGCCGTACAGCCGCCCCCTGCCGAAGTCGTTGCCGTCGGCGGAGACCCGGTTGAGGCCCAGCAGGGTGCCGGGGTAGCGGGTGTTCCAGTCGTAGATCCCGGCATAGTTGTCGAGCGGGGCGAGCAGCCCGGCCCGGACGAAGGCCACCATGTCCGGGTAGCCCTGGTTGGCCTGGATGACATCGGGCGGATTGTTGCCGGAGACGGCCAGCTTCAGGGTGGTCTTCAGATCGGTGAAGCTCCGGGCGACCCGCTTGATCCGCACATTGGGGTACTTCTTCTCGAACTCCCGGTTCAGTTGCTGTATCTCGCCGTTGGTCCCGCCGCGTATCTCCTGGTCCCACACGGTCAGCGTGGTCTTTCCGGCCCTGGCCGGATCGGGTATCGCGGTGGCCGCGCCGGTCCCGGCACCGGCGGCCCCCGAGCCGTCGGTGCCGGGGACACACCCCGCGGCGAGCAGGACGACGCCGACGGCGAGCGCGGCCGGGACGGCTCTGCAACGCGGCCGGCGCGCCCGGGTACGGGCGAGTTCCATGGGGTTCTCCTCGATGCGGTGGTCAGGAGCGTCAGGACCGTTGGGCACTGTCATGCACCCGGAAGCCGATGGTGGGCAGGGCCCGCAGCCGTGGGCAGTCGCGCACCCGGTCCGGGATCAGCTCGCCCAGGAAGGCGTAGCGGCGGGCGAGTTCGGCCGCCTCCGTCCCGCCGTCGGCGGGCCGCCCGGCGCGGTTCCACCAGGCGGCCACCTCCGGCCAGCCGGGCGCGGCCAGGGAGCCGCCGAAGTGCTGGACGGAGAGGGCGGCGGTGAGGTTGGCGAAGGCGAGCCGGTCGGCGAGCGGCCAGCCCGCGAGCGTTCCGGTCATGAATCCGGCCACGAAGACATCGCCCGCCCCGGTCGGGTCCAGGGCGTCCACGGGCAGCCCGGGCACCTCGGCGCTCTCCCCGGTGAGCGAGTCGATGGCCACGGCGCCCTCGGCGCCCCGGGTGACGACCGCGATCGGCACCAGCTCGGCCAGGGCGCGCACCGCCCGCTCGGGGCTGTCGGTGCGGGTGTAGCGCTGGGCCTCGGCCGCGTTGGGCAGGAAGGCGTGGGCATAGGGCAGATCGGGGAGCGCGGCGGGGTCCCAGCGGCCGGATTCGTCCCAGCCGACATCGGCGAAGATCTTGCTGCCCTGGGCGTGCGCCCGGCCCACCCAGTCCTCCTGGCGGCCCGGTTCGAAGGCGGTCACACAGGCGCGGGAGCGGGGCGGCGCGCCCTGGGCGGCGGGCGGCGGGGCCGGGTGCTCATGGGTGACCATGGTGCGCTCGCCCTCGTACGCCATGGAGACGGTGACCGGGGAGTGCCAGCCGGGGACGCGCCGGGAGTGGGTGAGGTCCACGCCCTCGCCGAGGGCGAGGCTCTCCCAGCAGTAGTCGCCGTAGACATCGGTGCCGAAGGCGGCGGCGAGCGTGGTGTGCAGTCCCAGCCGGGCCAGGGCGGTGGCCATGTTGGCGATGCCGCCGGGGCTCGATCCCATGCCGCGCGCCCAGGACTCGGTGCCGCGGACGGGGGCGTGGTCGAGCCCGGTGAAGATGATGTCCAGGAACACGGTGCCGGTGAGGTAGACGTCGTGCTCGGGGTCCGTGGCGGCGCGCAGCGCCGCGAGCGGGTCGATCGGCTGGATCGGATCGGGTGTTGCGGCCGTGGTGCTCACCGACGTGCCTTTCCTTGTGCGGCATGGCCTGTTCGCGCCCAGGGTCCTTCTGGCGTGAGCGACACCTTGCACCTCGGATGGGGTGAATGCAAGAGGTCGATCACAGTCGCGCACACTCGCTCATCTGGAGTACGTTGCCACCATGCTGCGAGAGACCCGCCACGAGAAGCTGCTGAGCATCCTCGGCGAGGAGGGTGTGCTGCCCATCGGGGAGATCGCCACGCGTCTGGGCATCAGCGAGGCCACCGCCCGCCGGGACCTCACCGAGCTGGGCCGGGCCGGCCGGCTCACCCGGGTCTACGGCGGCGCGGTGGCGGCCCCCACCGAGGACGAGGAGCGCCCGTTCGGCGAGGTGGCGGTCGACGACCTGGCCGACAAGGAGGCCGTCGCCCGGGCCGCCGCGGAGCTGGTCGCGGACGGCGATGTGCTGCTGCTGGACATCGGCACCACCACCCTCCAGCTCGCCAAGCTGCTGCGCGGCCGTCCGGTCACCGTGGTGACCAGCAATCTCGCGGTCTACGACGAGCTGCGCGACGACCCGAAGGTGACCCTGATCCTGCTGGGCGGGCAGGTGCGCGCCAACTACCGCTCCCTGGTCGGCTTTCTCACCGAGTCCAACCTCCGCCAGTTGCGGGTGGGCCGGCTCTTCCTCGGCGCGAGCGGGGTCCTTCCCGACGGCAGCGTGCTGGACAGCACCCATGTGGAGGTGCCGGTCAAACGGGCCATGCTCGGCGCCACCCGGGAGGTGGTGCTGCTCGCCACCGCGGGGAAGTTCCCCGGTGACACCGGCCTGGCCCGGATCTGCGGACCGGAGCGGATCGACACCCTGATCACCAACAAGACATCCGACCCGGCGACGCTCGCCGTATTCCGCGAGGCCGATGTGGAGGTAGTGACCGTATGAGGCTGACTGTGCTGGGCGGCGGCGGGTTCCGTATGCCCCTGGTGTACCGGGCCCTGCTCGATGACACCGGGGACAAGGCCGGGCGCTGCACCGAGCTGGTGCTGTACGACACCGACCCGCGCCGGCTGGACGCGATCCGCGCGGTCCTGGCCGAACAGGCCGAGGGCCGCCCCACCGCCCCCGCGGTCCGGGCCACCACCGATCTGGACGAGGCGCTGCGCGGCGCCGACTTCGTGTTCTCGGCCATCCGCGTGGGCGGTCTGGAAGGCCGGGCCAACGATGAGCGGATTCCGCTCGGCGAGGGGGTGCTGGGGCAGGAGACCGTGGGGGCGGGCGGGGTGCTCTACGGGCTGCGCACCCTCCCGGTGGCGCTGCGGATCGCGGAGCGGATCGCCACCGTGGCCCCGGACGCGTGGGTCATCAACTTCACCAACCCCGCGGGCATGGTCACCGAGGCGATGCAGCGGGTGCTCGGCGACCGGGTGATCGGCATCTGCGACTCCCCGGTCGGCCTGTGCCGCCGCGCCGCGCGGGCGGTCGGGGCCGATCCGGACCGGGCCGGCTACGACTATGTGGGCCTCAACCATCTGGGCTGGCTGCGCCGGGTGGTGGTGGACGGCCGGGACCGGCTGCCGGAGCTGCTCGGCGACACCGCCGCCCTGGAGTCGTTCGAGGAGGGCAAGCTCTTCGGCGCCGAGTGGCTGCGGGCGCTCGGCGCGCTGCCGAACGAGTATCTGCACTACTACTACTTCAACCGGGAGGCGGTGGCCTCGATCCGCCAATCCCCGGCCACCCGTGGGGAGTTCCTCCGCGACCAGCAGGCCAGATTCTACGAGACGGCGGGCTCCGGCGCGCCCGGGGCGCTCGGGGTGTGGGAGCGCACCCGGCTGGAGCGCGAGGCCACGTATATGGCCGAGAGCCGCGAGGCCACCGGCGGCTGGGAGCGCGACTCCTGCGATCTGGACGGCGGCGGCTACGACCGGATCGCGCTCGCCATCATGCGGGCCATCGCCCGCGATGAGCGCGCCACGCTGATCCTCAACGTACGCAACCGTACGGCGGTGCCCGGTCTTGACGAGGACGCCGTGGTGGAGGTGCCCTGCCTGGTGGACGCGGGCGGGGCACGGCCGCTGGCGACCGGCGCGGTGGCGCCGGACCAGCTCGGCCTGATGCTGTCGCTCAAGGCCGTGGAGCGCTCGGCCATCGAGGCGGCCACGACCGAAGCGGGCAGCGATTCGGGCATCGCCCGCGGTGCGGCCCTGCGGGCGCTGGCGCTTCACCCCTTGGTGGACTCGGTCAAGGTCGCGGGCCGGATTCTGGATGCCTCAGGGGCGCTCGCCCGCTCTTAGCACATGTCCGTTCGGGCATTCCCCAGTATCTGGAGGCGCCCGGTCGGGCTCCGTTCACGCCCTCTTTCGGTAAACGGGCGAGAATCGGGCCCTCGGTAAGGACAATCAGGCATCCGGGTTCCTCACCGTCCGTTGCCTCATCCGTTCTGACCTGCTGAGATAACGGTTGTGAAACGGGCGCATACGGTCACGATCTCCGCAGTGCCAAGGCTGGCCACTCCTGTTGCACGCTTGTAAAACTGCCACGCAAGCCGAAAGAGAAGGCAGGAGGTGCGGCGTGGACGCCGAGGAACGCCGTCGGGAGATCCTCGACACGGCTCGCCGTGCCGGCGTCGTCGATGTGGGCAAACTCGCCGCCGACCTCGGGGTGTCCAAGGAGACGGTCCGCCGCGATCTGCGGGTTCTGGAACAGCATGGACTGGTGCGGCGTACCCATGGCGGCGCCTACCCCGTGGAGAGCGCCGGTTTCGAGACCACCCTGGCCTTCCGCACCACCATGCATGTGCCGGAGAAGTCGCGGATCGCGACCGCGGCAGCCGATCTGCTGGGCGACGCCGAGACGGTCTTCATCGACGAGGGATTCACCCCGCAACTGATCGCGGAGGCCCTGCCCAGGGACCGGCCGCTCACCGTGATCACCGCTTCCCTCACGACCGCCACCGGCCTCGCCACCCGTGACAACACCACCGTGCTGCTCCTCGGCGGCCGGGTGCGCGGGGGCACGATGGCCACCGTCGACCACTGGGCGACGCATATGCTCTCGGGCTTCGTCATCGACCTGGCGTTCATCGGCGCCAACGGCATATCCCGCCAGTACGGCCTGACCACTCCGGATCCGGCGGTCAGCGAGGTCAAGGCGCAGGTGGTGCGGGTGTCCCGGCGGAAGATCTTCTCCGGGGTGCACACCAAATTCGGAGCCGTCAGCTTCTGCCGGTTCGCCGATGTCTCGGACTTCGAAACGATTGTGACCGACACCGGTCTACCGCTGACCGAGGCACATCGCTATTCGCTGCTGGGCCCCCAGATCGTCAGGGTCTGACGCCCTCCCTCCGCTGTTCTCACTTTCCCCACGTCCCTTCGATTGGACCCGTTATGCCAGTCCTGACTCTTCGTGCTGCCCGGATACCGGTGGTGGCCCTGACCGCGGGCGCGCTCCTGACCGGTTGCGCCGGTATGGGGGGCGGCAGCTCAGGCGACAAGACCATCCGCGTTCTGATGGTGAACAACCCGCAGATGGCGGACTTGCAGAAGCTCACCAAGAAGTATTTCACCAAGGAAACGGGCATCACGGTCAATTTCACGATGATGCCCGAGAACGAGGTCCGCGACAAGATCAGCCAGGACTTCGCCAATCAGGCGCGCCAGTACGACGTGGCCACCATCAGCAATTTCGAGGTGCCCTTCTACGCGAAGAACGGCTGGCTGATGCCGCTGGACGGCTATGCCGCCAAGGACAAGGCATTCGACCAGAAGGACGTCCTCCCCTCGATGCGGCAGTCGCTGACCGCCGAGGACGGCAAGCTCTACGCCGAGCCCTTCTACGGCGAGTCGTCGTTCCTGATGTACCGCAAGGACGTCCTCGCCGAGAAGAATCTGAAGATGCCCGAGCGGCCCACCTGGCAGCAGGTCGCGGACATCGCGTCCAAGGTCGACGGCGCCCGCAAGGGGATGAACGGCATCTGCCTGCGCGGCCTGCCCGGCTGGGGTGAGCTGATGGCCCCGCTGACCACGGTGGTCAACACCTTCGGCGGCACCTGGTTCACCAAGGACTGGAAGGCGCGACTGGACTCGCCCGAGTTCACCAAGGCGACCAAGTTCTATGTCGACCTGGTGCGCAAGCACGGTGAGGCCGGTGCGGCCCAGTCGGGCTTCGCCGAGTGCCTGAACAACCTCACCCAGGGCAAGAGCGCCATGTGGTACGACGCCACCTCGGCCGCCGGGTCGCTGGAGGCCGCCAAGTCCCCGGTCAAGGGCAAGATCGGATATGTCCAGGCGCCGGTGGAGAAGACCGACAGCTCGGGCTGGCTCTACACCTGGGCCTGGGGCGTCCAGAAGGCGACGCGCCACCCCGACAACGCGTGGAAGTTCATCTCCTGGGCATCCAGCAAGAAGTACGAGGACCTGGTCGGCAAGAACTTCGGCTATGCCAACGTACCCGCGGGCAAGCGGTCGTCCACCTATGCCAATCCGGACTACCGCGACACCGCCGGCTCCTTCTCCGAGGAGACCCGCAAGGCGATCCTCAGCGCCAAGCCGCGTGATCCGGGAGTGCAGCCCCGGCCGACCATCGGCATCCAGTTCGTCGATATCCCCGAATTCGCCGATCTGGGCACCAAGGTCGCCCAGGAGATCAGCGCCGCCATCGCCGGAAAGCAATCCGTCGAATCGGCATTGAAGAAGTCGCAGAAGCTGGCCGAGAAGGTCGGCGAGGAGTACCGATGAGTAATCCGACGACGGCAGTATCCGTGAGCGGCAAGCGGCCACCGACCGCGACACCCGCCTCCGCACCGCGCCCGGTGGCGCGGCGGAACCGGGCCCGGGAGTGGGCCACCCGGGCGCCGCTGCTGCCCGCACTGATCTTTCTGATCGTGGTCACCCAGCTTCCGTTCGTGGCCACGCTGGTGATCTCGCTCTTCGACTGGAACTCGTTCCGGCCCGACCGACGCGCCTTCGCGGGGCTGGACAACTACAAGACGGTGCTCAGCGACGACGCGCTGCGCGAGTCCATCGTCACCACTGTGCTGCTGACCGCCTCCGTGGTGATCGTCAGCGTGGTGCTGGGGCTGCTGCTGGCACTGCTGCTGGACCGCAAGTTCCGTGGCCGGGGCCTGGTCCGCACCATGCTCATCGCACCGTTCCTGCTGGTGCCGGTGGCCTCGGCGCTGCTGTGGAAGCACGCGCTGTACAACCCCGAGTACGGCCTGTTCAACGGCGTGCTCAACTGGTTGGGCGGGCCCCAGCCGGAGTGGCTCACCGATACGCCGCTGATCGCGGTGGAGGCGTCGCTGATCTGGCAGTGGACGCCGTTCATGATGCTCATCCTGCTGGCCGGGCTACAGAGCCGCCCGCTGGACATGATCGAGGCGGCCCGGCTGGACGGGGCGGGCAACTGGCAGATCTTCCGCTTTCTGACGCTTCCGCATCTGCGCCGCTATCTGGAGCTCGGCACACTGCTGGGATCCATCTACATCGTGCAGAACTTCGACGCCGTCTTCACCATGACCCGCGGTGGCCTGGACACCGCCAACCTGCCGTACACCATTTACGAAACCTTCTACAACGCCCACGAGTACGGGCTGGCATCGGCCGCGGGGGTCGTGGTGGTGATCGGCACGATCATCATCGCCACCTTCGCGCTGCGCGTGGTGTCGTCCCTCTTCCGTGAGGAGGCGTCCCGCGCATGACCGCCGTGAGCACCCCGGTGCCCATCACATCGATTCCGGAAGCCACCCGCCGGGCCAAGCGGCGCGGCGCCGCGCTCGGCGTACTGGCCTGGTTCATCGGCATCGTCTTCGTCCTGCCGGTGCTGTGGATGCTGCTGACCTCGTTCCACTCCGAGGCCGACGCCGCCACCAACCCGCCGTCGCTGGCCGCTCCGCTGACCCTCGACGGGTACAAGGACTTCTTCGGCGTGGGCGGCGGGGCCAGCCCCTGGCCCGCGCTGCTCAACTCGGTGGGCACCTCCCTCTTCTCCACCTGCTTCGTGCTGGTGCTGGCGCTTCCGGCGGCGTTCGCGCTGTCGATCCGTCCGGTGCGCAAGTGGACGGATGTGATGTTCTTCTTCCTGTCCACCAAGATGCTGCCGGTGGTGGCCGGACTGCTGCCGGTGTTCCTGTTCGCCAGGGACATCAACTTCCTGGACAACGTCTGGCTGTTGGTGATCCTCTACACCTCGATGAACCTGCCGATCGCGGTGTGGATGATGCAGTCCTTCCTCGCCGACATCCCGGTGTCCATCATCGAGGCCGCCCAGATGGACGGGGCGCGGCTGCCCACCATCCTGTGGCGGGTCGTCGCCCCGATCGCGGGCCCGGGCATCGCCGCCACCTCGCTGATCTGCTTCATCTTCAGTTGGAACGAGATGCTCTTCGCCCAAGTGCTCACCGGTGTGGTCGCCCAGACCGCCCCGGCGTTCCTGACCACGTTCGTCACCAGCCAGGGGCTGTTCCTGGCCAAGGTGTGCGCGGCGTCGATGGTCATTTCTCTGCCGGTGCTCGCCGCCGGTTTCGCCGCCCAGGACAAGCTGGTCCAGGGCCTGTCGCTAGGAGCAGTCAAATGAGGGCCGCAGTCATCGAAGCCCCCGGCAAGGTCACCGTCGCCACCGTCGCGGACCCCACCCCGGGCCCCCGTGAGGTCGTGGTGGACGTGGCGGCCTGCGGGCTGTGCGGCACCGATCTGCACATTCTGCAAGGGGAGTTCGCGCCCACGCTGCCGATCGTGCCCGGGCATGAGTTCGCCGGTGTGGTCGTGGGCATCGGCAGCGGTGTCACCGAGCTGGAGGTGGGCGACCGGGTCGCGGTCGACCCCTCCCTGCACTGCCATGAGTGCCGTTACTGCCGGATCGGCCGGGGCAATCTGTGCGACAACTGGAACGCGATCGGAGTCAGCGTCGCCGGCGGGGCCGCCGAGTTCGCGGTGGCCCCGGTGGCCAACTGCGTCAAGCTGCCCGAGCATGTGGACGTGGCCGACGCGGCCCTGATCGAGCCGCTGTCCTGCGCGGTGCGCGGCTATGACGTGCTCAACGGCAACCTGGGCGCCGAGGTGCTCATCTACGGCTCCGGCACCATGGGGCTGATGATGCTCGAGCTGGCCAAGCGGACCGGCGCCGCCAGTGTGGACATGCTCGACGTCAACTCCGAGCGGCTGGCCACCGCCGGCACCCTCGGCTGCACCCGGTCCGCCGCCTCGGCGGACGAGCTGGAGCAGCCGCGCGGCTGGGACGTGGTCATCGACGCCACCGGCAACCAGGCGGCCATTCAGGACGGCCTGGGCCGGGTGGCCAAGGCCGGGACGTTCCTCCAGTTCGGTGTCTCCGACTACGCGACACGGGCCACCATCGAGCCGTACAAGATCTACAACCAGGAGATCACCATCACCGGCTCCATGGCCGTGCTGCACAGCTATGAGCGTGCCGCCGGGCTGTTCGCGACCGGGGTGCTGGACCCGAAGATCTTCATCAGCCACCGGCTGCCGCTGGAGGAGTACCCCCAGGCGCTCGACCAGTTCAAGGCGGGACAGGGCCGGAAGATCGTGGTCGTCCCGTAACCGTACGTGGTTGACGGTCCAGGCCCGGGGCACCAGGCTTGGGCCGTCAATGATCACGGTCGGCGGGAGGGCGGGCAATGGGCAAGGGCGACGCGGTGGTGGTGGGCGGAGGGCTCGCGGGCACACTGGCCGCGGGGGCGCTCCTCGGCCACGTCGACACGGTCACCCTGGTGGAGCGCGACCGCTACCCGGAGCAGCCCGCCTTCCGCAAGGGCGTGCCCCAGGGCCGCCATCTGCATGTCTTCCTCAGCGGCGGACGGCGCGCCCTGGAAGAGCTGTTCCCCGGGCTGAACGGTGAGCTGGAGGCGGCGGGCGCACACCGTCTGGAGGCGCCCCGCGATGTGGTCACCAAGGCCCCCAACGGCTGGCAGCGCCGCTTCCACGAGGGCAGGCACGCCACGACCAGTTGCACCCGGGCGCTGTTCGACGCCACCGTACGGGCGCGGGTGCTGGCCGAGGCCGAGGGGTCCGGGACCCGGGTGGAGGTGCTCCAGGGCACCGAGGCCATCGGCCTGCTCGGCGGCGCGGACCGGGTGACCGGCGTACGGGTGCGGGCGCGCGACGCCGGGCGCACCGGCCGGGAGCTGCCCGCCGATCTGGTCGTGGACGCCTCGGGGCGCGGTTCGCGCGCCCCCAAGTGGCTGGCGGAACTGGGCGCTCCGGCGCCGCGCGAGGAGATCGTCGACGCCGGGATCGGCTACTGCACCCAGATGTTCCGGCCCGCCGAACCGCTGGACATGGTGATGGTCATCCAGCCGCGCCCGGACTGTCCGCGCGGCGCCGCATGGTCCCCGGTCGAGGGCGGCAACTGGCTGCTGACGCTGTCGGGGGTGCGCGGTCAGCATCCGCCGACCGAGGGCTCGGAGGTGCTCGGCTTCGTCAAGTCCCTGAACGAGCCGACGCTGTACGAGCATCTGCGGAGCTGTGAGCCGGTGTCCCCGCCGTACGGGTTCCGCGACACCTCCAACCGCCGCCGCCACTACGACGCCCCGGGCGCGCTGCCCGAGGGGTTTCTCGCGGTCTCGGACGCCGCCTGCACCTTCAACCCGATCTACGGTCAGGGCATGGCGGTGGCCGCCCTCAGCGGGCTCGCCCTGCGCCGCTGCCTGGCCGAGTCAGGTCTGCGGCCCGGCTTCGCGGCCACGGCACAGCGCGCCGTGGCCCGGGCGAGCGACACCGCCTGGCTGACCGCCGTCGGCGCGGACCGCCCGTACGCCGCGGACGCGGGCACCACACCGCCCGGGGCGGCCGAGCGGCTGCGGAGCTGGTACTTCGGGCGGCTGGCGGACCGGGCGGGGATCGACCCGGTGGTCGGCGCGGCGTTCCGTGACGTCACCTATCTGGCGGCGGGCCCGTCCCGGCTGCTCTCCCCCGGAGTCGCCCTGCGAACGGTGCTGCTGCCGAGGGCCCGGGGCCTGGCGGACCCGCCGCTGCGCGTGGAGAGCTGACCCGGGCCCGGGGCTGCTACCGCTGGGGCGGAGCCCCCGGACCCCCGTCCCGTGGGCTCCGCATCCCCCGGGACCCGGGGGATGCGCTCAGGCGCTCGCGTCCCGCAAATGCGCGGCTGCCGCCTGCTCCAGGTGGACCAGGTCACTGCTGACGGTGGCGAAGGTGAAGCCCTGGGCCAGGCGCCTGGCGGCCGTCGCCCCGTCCGGGCAGTGGATTCCGGCGGCGATGCCCGCGGTCCGTGCCTCCTCGGCGACCTTCGCCAGCGCCGCCTCGAACTCCTCCGCCACCGAGGTGTCGGTCGAGGTCCGGCCGCCGAGCGCGATGGTGAGGTCGGAGGGGCCGATGTAGACGCCGTCGAGCCCGTCCGCGGCACAGATCTCCGCGGTGTTGGCCAGTGCCTGGGCTGTCTCGATCATCACGATGCAGGCGACCTGCTGATTGGACTCGGCCGGGGCGGGGCCCACCCGCAGACCCGAGCGCATCGGGCCGTACGAGCGCACCCCGAGCGGGGGGTAGCGGCAGGCGGCGACCGCGGCGGCCGCCTCCTCGGCGGTGTTGACCAGCGGGACGATGACCCCGCGGGCCCCGGCGTCCAGGGCCTGGCCGATCCAGAAGCCGTCGTTGGCCGGGACGCGCACCATACCGGCGGCGGTGCCGCGGGCGTCGATGGCGGTCATCGCGCCGAGGGTGCCCTTGTAGTCGAGGAGGCCATGCTGGGCGTCGACGCAGATGTAGTCGTAGCCGAGCCCGGCCAGCCGCTCGGTGCCCACGGGGTTGTCGAGGACGACCCAGTAGCCGATGATCCGCTGGCGGGCGCGCAGCCGGGCGGCGAAGTCGGCGGGGGAAGTGTTCATGCTGTCAGCTTCTCTCGTTCTCTCTCGTTGAGCTTTTCCGCAAGCGGCTACGGGGTGGGCCATGGCGCGTTCACACCACGGCGTTCACCGGTTCCTCTCCCCGCAGGACCCGCACCACATCGGCGGCCACGGTGGTGCCCATCGCGGCGTTGGCCTGCTGGGTGAACGCGGCGCAGTGCGGGGTCAGCACCGCGTTGGGGGCGGTGAGCAGCGGATTCCCGGTGGGCGGCTCGGTGGCGAACACATCGATACCGGCCGCCGCGAGATGCCCGCTGTGCAGCAGCTCGGCCAGGGCGCCCTCGTCGACCAGCCCGCCCCGTGCCGTATTGATGACGCAGGACCCCGGTTTCATGGCCGTCAGTTCGGCGCGGCCGAGCAGCGGTCCGCCGGACGGCATCGGCAGATGCAGGGTGAGCACATCGGCGGCCGCGATCAGCTCGTCGAGGGTCACGGCCGGCACCCCCTGCTCGGCGAAGACGGCGGCGGGGAGGTGGGGATCGTAGGCGATGAGGTCCATGTCGAAGCCCCGGGCGCGGCGGGCGACCGCCTGGCCGATCCGGCCGAAGCCGACGATGCCGAGGGTGCGCCCGGCCAGTTCGGGCCCGAAGAACCGGTCCCAGCGGCCGCCGGTGACCGAGGCGTGCGCGGGCACGATCCGCCGTACGGCGGCCAGCAGCAGGGTCATCGTCATATCGGCGACCGCGGTGGTGTTGCTCCCGGGGGCGTTGACCACGTGGACCCCGTGGGCGGCGGCCGCGGCCAGGTCGATGTTGTCGGTGCCGACGCCGTGTTTGGCCACGACCTCAAGTGACGGTGCCGCGTCCAGGACGGCCGCCGTCACCGGGTCGAGCCCGACGACCAGTGCCCTGGCCCCCTCGGCCTCTTCGATCAACTGCCGCTCGGTGAGCGGATGCGCCGCGCTCGCGGTGCGCGCCCGTACTCCGGCGGCCTCGAACACCTCCCAGGGTTCGCGCGCATGCTGCCCGAAGCTGGGTGTGGTCACCAGGACGTCATGGCCGGTGGCTCCCCCGGCCTCGTTCGCCTCGTTCAACGCGCTCAACTCCCCACCCCGAACCCGAGGACATCGAGGACCGAATAGATTCCCAGGGCGCCGATGGCCGTGCTGCTGAGCACCAGCGCGCCGTTCAGCACCGGGTTGCGGCGGAACCGCGGATCGACCTCCGTGGCGCGCAGCCGCCAGACCGCGATCACGACCGCGAGCAGGAAGATCCCGCCCGCGATGCCCCCGGCCTGCACCATCAGCACCGGCTCCTGGAGATAGAGGTAGAAGGCGGCCCACAGGGGCGGCAGGACGACGGTGAGCACGCGGATGACGCGCTGCCGGGCCTTGACGTTCCGCCAGTCGAACACGCCGAGCAATCCGAGGGTGTTGGTCCACAGCCGCGGCACGCTCGCGGTGGAGGCGATGATCGTGGAGTAGAGGACGGCGATGGCGCCGATGAGGAAGAGGTACTTGCCCGTGGGGCCGAGGGTGTCGGTGTACATCCGGGACAGCGTGGTGATCATGTCGTTGCCCTCGGGCACCAGCTTCTGCCGGTGCAGGATGGCCGCGCCGATGATGTAGAAGGAGAGCGTGCACAGGGTGCAGACGACCCATGAGGTGAGCGCGTCGATCCGCATCACCCGGATCCAGCCCTCGGCGCGCCGGGCCCGGGCCTCGGTGCCGTCGTCGGGGCCGGTCCAGCGGGCGTACCCCTTCTCCAGACACCAGTAGGTGTAGGTGGTCATCTCATCCGCGCCGACACCGGTGATGCCGAACATGGCGACCGCGAAGCCGAGCGTCCCGGCGGGGATGGACAGGGTCAGCCCGGAGGCCAGATCGGAGCCACCGTAGCCGAATTCGGTCCAGGGCAGCCCGACCGCGAGGGCGACGGTGGAGAGGGTGAAGAAGACGACGGTGATGAACCCGGCCTTCTCCACCATCCCGTAGCGGCCCGTGTACATCAGCGCGACGACGGAGGCGACCACGATCACGGTCCAGACGGTGAGCGAGGTGCGGCCCAGCGGTTCGCCGCCGATCGGGGCGAGGACGCTGAACGCGGCGGCGGTGCCGCCGATCATGCCTCCGCGCTGGAGCATCTTGGCGAAGTCCATGAGGATCCACAGCACATTGATCCAGCCGACCCGGCCCACCTTGGGAGGGACCTGGCCGTAGCCGGCCAGGGCGGTCTTGCCGGTGAGGATGGTCCAGCGGGCCAGCTCCATCTGCACCCACACCTTGACCAGGGCGCTGGCGATGACCAGCCACAGCAGGACGAAGCCCGCCTTGGCGCCCAGGGAGGTGGTGGTGATCAGCTCACCGGATCCGACCACGGCGGCGGAGAGGATCATCCCGGGGCCCAGCCGGCGCACCGTCCCGCGTAGATCGCGCGGCGGCTCCTTGATGTCGCCCGCTCGCAGTGCGTACGGATCGTCGGACGGCGCCTCGCCCCCCGTTCCGACCTGCGCCGGCACACTGTCCGCCGTCATGCGACCTCCCCACTCCATGCGTGTTGTGAGCGGAACGCTCGCACGATTGCACGTAACACGCAAGACTCTGCGCAGTGTCCGCGAGGAAACAGCGCGGAATGCGCAGACTGGTAATGTTGCTCAGGGCTGCGCAGAGTCGCGCAGGGTGAGGGAAGGATGGGGCCGCCATGAGCCAGGAGGCCGGTGTGGAGGAGCGCAGACGGCTGCGCGCCGGGGACCGCCGGGAACTGATCGCCCGAATGATCCAGACCGATGGCACGGTGGTCGTGGAGGAGCTGGCCCGCTCGTTGGAGGTGACCCCCTCCACCATCCGCCGGGATCTCGCGCTGCTGACCGAACAGGGCGTCATCGCCCGCACCTACGGCGGCGCGATGAGCGCGGGTCACACCGTCGAGCCCACCCTCGGGCAGCGCAGCGGGCTCGCGGTCGCCGAGAAGGACCGCATCGGGCGCTGGGCGGCCGCGCGGATCGGGCCGGGCGACACCGTCATCCTCGACGCCGGCACCACGACCGGACGGCTCGCCCACCATCTGCGCGCCCGTACCGATCTGACCGTGATCACCAGCGGGCTCACCGCGCTGCGCGAGCTGGCCGAGGCGGACGGCGTCGAGCTGATCACCCTCGCCGGGACGCTGCGCCATGTCAGCCAGGGCTTCGTCGGACCGCTCGCCGAGCTGACCCTGTCCCGGCTGACCGCGGACAAGGTCTTCCTCGGCGCCGACGGGCTGGACGCGCGGCGGGGCATCTGCGAGGCGAGCCTCCAGCAGACCTCGCTCAAGGAGATGATGGCCGACCGCGGCAAGGAGCTGTACGTGCTCGCCGACAGCAGCAAGCTGGGCCAGTCACCGTTCACCGCCTGGGCGCCGCTGGACCGGCCGTGGGCGCTGGTCACCGACAGCGGGGCCACCGATGACCAGCTCGGTCCCTTCCGGGCGCTGCCCGACGTCGAGGTGATCACCGTCTGACGCGGACCGCCCCGGTGCGGGCGAGGGGCCGGGAGCCTGCCGCTCCCGGCCCGCTCGGGTCAGTCCCGGTACATCCGCGGCGCGGCCGTCACCGCGCCCACCAGGCCGAAGCTGTCCTCGACCTCGGCCTTCTCGGCGGTGTTCGGGTAGGGGTTGGTGCAGGAGATCCCGGCGGTGGAGCCGGACATCAGGCTCGAACACGGCCCCGGCTTCATATCCGGCAGGCCGAGGATATGGCCGAGCTCATGCGAGGAGATCCGCACCGTGTTGTAGCCCTCGTCGACGGCCTGGCGGCCGAAGTAGATCGTGCCGCGGCCCAGTCCGGTGGAGAGGGTGCGGGGCCAGCCGTTGTCCGCGATGATGCGGACGTTGGCCTGCTGCCCGGACGCGGCCGGCTTCAGCTCCACGTTGGCCACGCTCTCGTTCCAGATCGCCGCGCCCTTGGAGACGGCGTCCTTGAACTCGGCCGCCCCGCTGGCGTCGTAGGTGACGACTCGCGCGGCGGCGGTGTGCTCCGCCGGGGCGGCGGAGGAGGGAGCGGCCACGGCCTGTCCGGCCGTCAGGGCGAGCACCGCCGTCACCGCGGCGGGTAAGGCACGGATGAACTTGCCGGATCTCACGATCGGCCTCCTTGTGGGGGAAGGACGGACAGAGCAAGTGGGCATGAGCATGGCACGCCGCTCAGCTCATCGGCCACTGTGCCCCCACACCTTGCCTCATCCGGCCGGTTGTCCACAGGTGGTCACCGCGGGTTCCCGCGGGCCCCCTAGAATCGGCGGATGGCTCTTCCCGACACCGGCCCCGATACGAGCGCCGCGCTCGGCACCGATGCGAGCGAGGCGCTCGGCGTGCTGCACCGCGTCTTCGGTTACGACTCGTTCCGGGGAGGTCAGCAGGAGATCATCGACCATGTCGTGGCCGGTGGTGACGCGCTCGTCCTCATGCCGACCGGCGGTGGCAAATCGCTGTGCTACCAGATCCCGGCGCTGGTGCGGAAGGGCGTCGGCGTCGTCGTCTCCCCCCTGATCGCGCTGATGCAGGACCAGGTCGACGCCCTGCGGAACCTCGGGGTGCGGGCCGGGTTCCTCAACTCCACCCAGGACCTGGACGAGCGGCGGCTGGTCGAGGCCGAGTTCCTCGCCGGCGAGCTGGACCTGCTCTATCTCGCGCCCGAGCGGCTGCGGGTCGAGTCCACGCTGCGGCTGCTGGACCGGGGCACGATCTCGCTGTTCGCCATCGACGAGGCGCACTGTGTGGCCCAGTGGGGGCACGACTTCCGGCCCGACTATCTGGCCCTGTCCGAGCTGCATGAGCGCTGGCCCACCGTGCCCCGGATCGCGCTGACCGCGACCGCCACCGAGGCCACCCACTCGGAGATCGCGTCCCGGCTGAAGCTCCAGGACGCGCTGCACTTCGTGGCCAGCTTCGACCGTCCGAACATCCAGTACCGGATCGCCCCCAAGAACGAGCCCAAGAAGCAATTGCTGGAGCTGCTGCGGGCCGAGCACGCGGGCGACGCGGGGATCGTCTACTGCCTGTCCCGCTCCTCGGTGGAGAAGACGGCCGAGTTCCTGGTCGCCCAGGGCATCGACGCGGTGCCGTACCACGCGGGGCTGGACGCGCGGATGCGCGCCGAGCACCAGGCGCGCTTCCTGCGGGAGGACGGTCTGGTCGTGGTGGCCACGATCGCGTTCGGCATGGGCATCGACAAGCCCGATGTGCGGTTCGTGGCCCATCTGGACCTGCCCAAGTCGGTCGAGGGCTACTACCAGGAGACCGGCCGCGCCGGGCGGGACGGGCAGCCCTCCACCGCATGGCTGGCCTACGGGCTCCAGGATGTCGTCCAGCAGCGGAAGATGATCGACACCTCCGAGGGCGACGAGACCCATCGGCGCCGCCTCGGCGCCCATCTCGACGCGATGCTGGCGCTGTGCGAGACGGTGGAGTGCCGCCGGGTGGGGCTGCTGGCCTACTTCGGTCAGGAGTCCGCCCCCTGCGGGAACTGCGACACCTGCCTCACGCCCCCGGAGTCCTGGGACGGCACCATCCCCGCGCAGAAGCTGCTGTCCACGGTGGTGCGGCTCAAGCGGGAGCGCAACCAGAAGTTCGGCGCGGGGCAGATCATCGACATCCTGCTCGGCAAGAAGACGGCCAAGGTCATCCAGTTCGACCATGACGCGCTCTCGGTGTTCGGCATCGGCACGGAGCTTCGCGAGGCCGAATGGCGCGGCGTGGTACGGCAGTTGCTGGCGCAGGGGCTGATCGGCGTCGAGGGCGACTACGGCACGCTGGTGCTCTCCGACACCAGCTCGGAGGTGCTGGGCCGGCAGCGCGAGGTCAGGCTGCGGCGCGAGCCGGAGAAGGCGCCGCGCGCCGCCAAGGGGAAGACGGGGGCTTCGGGGAAGTCCAAGAAGGCCCCGGTGGATCTGCCCGAGGAGGCCATGCCGGTCTTCGAGCGGCTGCGCGCCTGGCGCGCGGCGACCGCGAAGGAGCAGGGCGTCCCCGCGTATGTGGTCTTCCATGACGCCACCCTGCGCGAGATCGCGGTCCTCTCCCCCACCACGCTCGATGAGCTCGGCACGGTGAGCGGGGTCGGCGAGAACAAGCTGGTGAAGTACGGACAGGGGATTCTGGACACCCTGGCCTCCTGACGGTACGTCAATCCGGACCCGGTTACCGATGGGTGTTCGGGGGTTACCGATGGGTGTTACCTGAGGTAACGTCAGGCCGTGCAGAAGACGGTGGCCGCCGGGGGCTGGGGTGCTCCGGCGGCCACTCATCTCCTCATGCCGTTCTCGCGCCGTTCCTCACGTCGTACGCGGGCTGTCCTACAGCTCCTTGATGCGGATGTCGCGGTAGGAGATCACATCGTCGGTGCTGTGGACCTGGAGACCGATGTACCCGGAGGAGTACCGGCGGCCGTCCGTGCCGGGGTCGTCCCCGCGCGGCGGGGTGAACTCCTGGCCGCCGGTGTTGTCGAACTCATTGAGCAGCACACCGTTGCGGTAGATCGAGTAGTGCTGACCGACCACCCGGATCTCATAGTCGTTCCAGCTTCCCTTGGGGGTGACCCCGGCGCCGCCGAGCCCGACCCGGTCGAAACCGTAGATCGATCCGGTCTTGTACATATCGCCGTCGGGGCGGTCGAGGATCTGCACCTCGTGCCCGTATTTGATGGCGACCCACTCCGGACGGGACTCCTCGGGGTGGTCATGCACATAGGGGAAGCGCACGAAGACACCGCCGTTGGCATTGCCCGTCCCGGGTGCGTCATCGCGGAACTGGAGCTTCAGCGAGAAGTCGTCGTAGGTCCGCTGCGGGAACCACAGCATGCCCATGCCCTCGACCGAGGTGCTGCTGGTGATGCTGCCGTCGTCATTGAGACCGAAGGCCCCGCCGCCCACATGCTGCCACTTGTTCAAGGACTTCTGGGTGCCGTCGAACAGCGGGCGGTAGCCCTCGTCCTGACCGGGCTTGCCGATCCCGGACTGCTTGGCCGCCTTGTTGATCGCCCGGTACTCGCGCTGGTCGATCACGCGGTCGGTGAGCAGCTTGTCGGTGACGGCCGTGACGTGCTTGAGGAAGAGGGCGTGGGAGGACCAGTCCTTCTCGTCCTCGATCAGCTCATTGATGGTGCAGCGGCTACGGGTGATGCGGTTGGGGACGCCGGTGTCCACCGTGCCGACGATCACCGTAAGGCGCTCGTCCCACTCCGGGCACGCGGGTACGGGCACCCCGCCGCCCTCGGCCACGGTGAACGCCAGTTGCCGCGCCTCGGAGGTGTTGCCCGCCTTGTCGGTGGCGCGGTACGCCACGGTGTGGCGGCCCACCCGGTCCACCGCCACGGGGGTGGTGTAGGCGAGATACGGACCGCTGTCCAGGGAGTACTCGACCTTCGCCACCCCGGAGTCGTCGTCGGCCGCGGTGAGCGAGACCTTGGCGCTGCCCACATAGGCACCGTCGGAGTTCTTCGTCCCGTCGACCGTCGCGGAGACCGCCGGGGGTGTGGTGTCCTCGGCCGGCGGGGCCACCACGGTGAAGTCCACCGACTTCACCTCCGAGACGTTCCCCGCCTTGTCCGCCGCCCGGTAGCGCACCGTGTGGGAGCCCGCGTCATGGACCATCACCGGACCGGTGTAGGGCTGGAACTCCCCCTGGCCCAGGGCGTAGTCGATCCGGTTGACCCCGGAACCGGTGTCGGAGGCGGTGATGGTCACGGTGGCCATGCCGATGTAGGCACCGGACGGGTCCTTCTCACCGGAGACGGTGGCGGAGGTCTCGGGCGCGGTGGTGTCGTCCGTCGGCGGCGCCACCACGGTGAAGTCCACCGACTTCACCTCCGAGACGTTCCCGGCCTTGTCCACGGCCCGGTAGCGGATGGTGTGCTCGCCCACCTGGTGGACCATCACCGGGGCGGTGTACGGCTGGAACGCCCCGTCCCCCTCGGCGAACTCGATCCGGTCCACGCCCGAGCCCTCGTCGGTGGCGGACACCGTGACGGTGGCCATCCCGATGTAGGCGCCGTCCGCGTTCTTCTCGCCCTCGACCTTCGCCGTGGCGTCGGGCGCGGTGGTGTCCTCGCCACCGCCGCCGTCGGTGACCACCAGGATGCCCTGCATCTGGCCGTGGCCGGGGATGGTGCAGTGGTAGCGGTAGCGGCCGGGGCTGAGGGTGACCTCGGCGGTGTGCTTGCCGCCGCTGTCGTCCGAGGGGTTGGCGAGGATGTTCAGCGGGACGTCGTTGTTGTACTCGGGGTCGGAGACGTCGAACGTCAGGGTGTGCGGCATCCCCATCGTGTTGCCGGTGGCCGTGCTGTTCTCGAAGACGATGGTGGTCTTCCCGGCGACCGCGGTGGTGGGCGCCGAGGCGTACTTGGTGATGTCGTCACCCGCGGTCCAGGTGAGGGTCTGCTGTGCGGCCTGCCGGGTGTCGTTCTGCCCGTGGGCCGCCGTCGCCGTCGCCGAGCCGAGCCCGAGGATCATGAGCAGCGCGGCGAGGAGGGGCAGCCAGGGTCTGCTGGGTTTGGGGCGCCTTCGTTTCACGGTCACTCCGCCTTCCTGACCAGGTCCTTGGCGAGCGGAGTGGGCTCGCCGCCGGTATAGGTGATGTGCCACAGCGCCGACTTGGAGTCGGAGGTGAAGAAGCCGCGCCCGTAGTCGAGGACGTAGAGCGAGCCGTCCGGGGCGAACTTCCAGTCCATGAGGTTGCGGATGCCGTCGGCGCCCACCGGGATGATCTTCTTGAGGGTTTCGGCGTGCACCGGCAGACCGCCCTTGCCGACGGTCTTCGGGTCGGTCACCACCGCGTGGCGCGGCTGGTCGGCGTCGTAGAAGTCGCCGACGAACCACTTGCCGTCCCAGTAGGCGGGCCACTTGGTGGTCGATTTGCTGTCGGCGTCATAGCGGTAGACCGGGCCGTTCATGGTGGCCTGACCGCCGCCCTTGAGCCACGGCAGCAGGAACTTGGCCTCGGACGCCTTGTAGCTGGGGATGCCGTTGGCGTCCCGCGGATAGTCGGGGGCGCCGCCCTGGGGCGAGTACCAGATGGTGTTCCCGGTGATGGGCGGCAGATTCACCAGACCGTTGTTGTTGGGCGACTCGTTCTTGGGGTGGTCGCAGTCGTACCAGCCCAGCGGCTTGCTGGGGTCGGGCAGATTGCGGTCCCGGTAGGGCTGCTTGTTGCCCATGCAGAACGGCCAGCCGTGGTTGCCCGCCTTGGTGATGGCGGCGAACGTGTCGTACTTGGCCGGGCCCCAGGTGGTGCTGGGCTCGCCCGCGTCGGGGCCGACCCAGCCCGCGTAGAGGATGTCGGTCTTCTGGTCCACGAAGATCCGGGCCGGGTTGCGCACCCCCATCACATAGATCTCGCCACGGGTCTTGCCCCCGCCCTCGTCGGGCTCCTTACCGGTGAAGAGATTGCCCTCGGGGAGGGTGTAGGTGCCGTCGTCCTCGGGGTGGATCCGCAGGATCTTGCCGTTGAGGTTGTTGGTGTTGCCCGCGGTGCGGCGGGCGTCGGAGAAGGAGACGCCCTTGTAGTTCGGCTGCGGGTTGTTGCCCGAGTAGCCGTCGCTGAACTGCGAGGAGTTGTTGTCGCCGGTGGCGATGTAGAGATTGCCCTTGGAGTCCCAGGACATCCCGCCGCCCGCATGGCAGCAACTGTGGATCTGGACCGGCCAGGACAGCAGGACCTTCTCCGAGCCCAGGTCAAGCTTGTTGGTCTTCAGGTCCAGGGTGAACCGGGAGACGCGACGCTCGGCCATCTGGGTGTCCCGGTTGATCCGGGAGTGCGGGGTGTAGTGGAGATACACCCAGCCGTTGTCGAGGAAGTCCGGGTCCAGCTCGATACCGAGCAGCCCCTCCTCGTTCTTGATCAGCTCATCGCCGCCGCCCTTGTTGCCGAAGACGGTCACGGCGCCCGCGAGCGTCACCTTTCCGGTGGCCGGGTCGTAGACATGGATCTGGCCCTGGCCCTTGCCGATCTCCGGGTCGTTCCAGTCGGTGACCACGGGCGCGCTGTTGTCACCGCCGCCGCGGCCGATGTAGAGCACCCGGCCGTCCTTGGCGACGACGAGGCCGTGCGGTTCGCCGATCTGGTCCGACTGGCCCGGCTGATTGGGCTTGGTGACCCGCTCGGCCTTGTAGTTCGCGTTGATGGTGGCCTTGCAGTCGGCGGTCGAGAGCCGGGTGGTCCACAGCAGCGCGCCCCGCAGATGGGCACGGAAGTCGGTCTCCTGGAAGGTGGCGACCGTACCGCCCATCCCGGTGTAGAAGGAGCGGCCGCCGTCGTAGTCACGGCACCAGGAGATCGGGTGGTCCCAGCCGTTGGCGCCGGTGCCCGGCTGGTAGCTGGACTCCCGGACCCGGGCCACGGTGTGCACCGTGCCCGACGGGTTGACCTTCCAGTTCGGCCAAGTGTCCGTGCGCTTCCACTCCAGCGGCAGCTCCTTGGTGGCCGGGTGGACGCGGTCGCCGACCTCCACCACGGCCCGCTGGGCGGTGCCCGGGCTGGTGGCCGCCGGGCGGGCGCCGATCAGCCCGCTGTACCAGTCGGAGTACGGCTCGTTGCGGGCCGCGTCATGGATGCCGAGGAAGCCGCCGCCCGCCTTCATATACGCCTCGAGCCCCGCCTCCTGCTCGGGGTCGAGCACATCGCCGGAGCCGGTCAGGAAGACCACGGCGTTGTACTTGCCGAGCCTGGGCTTGGTGAAGACCGAGGCGTCGGCGGTGGCGTCGACGGTGAACCGGGTCGCCGCGGGGCCCTGATTGCCGATCTTCTCGATGGCCTCGATGCCCGCGTTCACCGTGGCCGGCTCATCCCCCGCCGAGCCGTGGAACACCAGGACCCGGACGTTGTCCCCGCCGGGCGGGGAGGGCAGCGTGAGTGGCGCACGATCCTCGGGCCGGGCGCTGGCGGGAGTCCCGCCCAGCAGGGTCGCGGTGAGCGCGCCGAAGAGCAGCGCCGCCACCCCCGCGCGTCTCTTCCGCAGCCGACCGACTGTCATCCCTCTCCACCTTGAGGGCATTTGGTACGGTTTGTCCCGCATGGGTCACCCATCCCTCTCACATACCGGAAACCACCGCTGAAGGAAGCTAGACGGCTTTTCGCAACCCGCCAATAGCTATGACCGCAACTCAACGAACTTTGTCCTGAGTGTGGATGAACGAAGCTCCCCCGGCTACCGTGAAAGCACCCCGGGGCATCTGCGCATCGTCAACGGCAGGGGATCCACAGCGATTTGGGAGAACGATGAGCGACGCACCCGGTATCACCTCCAGACGCGGTCTCAGCAGACGGCTCTTCACCGGCGGCGCGGCCGCCGCGGCCGTCGGACCGCTGGCCCTCACCTCCTCGGCGGCCGCGAAGGCGCCGAAGGCCCCGTCCGGCGCGGTCCGGACGGCGACCGCGGGCGGAGTGGTCCGCCATCTCAAGCTCTACGCCGAGAAACTGCCGGACGGCCAGATGGGCTACGGCCTCGAGAAGGGCAAGGCCACCATCCCCGGTCCGCTGATCGAGCTGACCGAGGGCGACACCCTGCACATCGAGTTCGAGAACACCATGGACGTCACGGCCAGCCTCCATGTGCACGGCCTGGACTACGACGTGGCCAGCGACGGCACCCAGCTCAACCGCAGCGCCGTGGAGCCGGGCGGCACCCGCACCTACACCTGGCGCACCCACGCCCCGGGCAAACGCGCCGACGGCACCTGGCGGCCGGGCAGCGCGGGCTACTGGCACTACCACGACCACGCGGTGGGCACCCCGCACGGCACCGGCGGCCTCCGGAAGGGGCTGTACGGCCCCGTGGTGGTGCGGCGGGCGGGTGACATCCTGCCGGACAAGCAGTTCACCATCGTCTTCAACGATATGACGATCAACAACAAGTCGGGCCATGAAGCCCCCGAGTTCCGGGCCACGGTGGGCGACCGTGTCGAGATCATCATGATCACGCACGGCGAGTACTACCACACCTTCCATATGCACGGGCACCGCTGGGCGGACAATCGCACCGGACTGCTGGAAGGCCCGGACGATGTGAGCCGGGTCATCGACAACAAGATCACCGGTCCGGCCGACTCCTTCGGCTTCCAGGTGATCGCCGGGGAGAACGTCGGCGCCGGCGCCTGGATGTATCACTGCCATGTCCAGAGCCACTCCGACATGGGCATGGCCGGGCTGTTCCTGGTCGCCAAGCCCGATGGCACCATCCCCGGCCACGACCCGCACGGGCTGTCCGCGCACCGCCACGGATAGGCGGCGAAACGATTGCGACGGGGCGGGCCGCCGGGCCCGCCCCGTCGCCTTGTCGCCGTATCGCCGCCGTACCGCCCCGTCAGGCGGTGTGCAGCCGCAGGCCGTACACCGACAGGATCTCGTTGATCGGCTGGTACCAGGTCTCGCCGCCACTGGAGCAGTTGCCCCAGCCGCCCGAGGTCACGCCCTGGGCCTGGTCGCCGCTGATGAACGAGCCTCCGGAGTCACCGCCCTCGGCGCACACACTGGTCTTGGTCATCTCGTACACGGCGCCCTGGCTGTAGTTCACGGTCTCGTTCTTGGCCAGGACCGTGCCGCAGTGCCAGTGGGTGGTGGAGCCGGAACGGCAGATGGAGGCGCCGATCGGGGCCTCGTTGGAGCCGCGGACCAACTGGTCGGGAACGGTGCCCCAGCCGAGCACCACCGGCACGGTCCACCAGCCGCTGCCGACGCTGACGTAGGCGTAGTCGTTGCCGGGGAAGGAGGAGCCCTGGAAGTTGCCGATGTACGAGCCGTCCCAGCCGCTGACGGAGCCGCCCGCCTGGCCGCAGTGCCCGGCGGTGACGAAGCCGCCCTGGACCGAGAAGCCTATGGAACAGCGGACGTTGCCGGTGTAGTACGGGTCACCGCCGACCGTACCGGCGGCGAAGGTCGTCGGCGCCTGGGCGGGGGCCTTCTCGACGGTGACCGGGACCGAGGACGCGCGCTTTGCCGCGCGGAGGAACGCGCGGACGGCGGTGTCGCCCTCGCGGCCCTCGCGGACCCGGACCACGACACCGCCCGCACGGGGGTCGGCGCTCCAACTGCTCACCCCGGCCGGGGCGGCCTTCTCGCGGGCCTGGTCATCGAGGCGCGCCTTGGCGGCGTCGAGCGCGGCGGCGCTGTGCTTCACGATCCGGGTGGTGGCGCCCGTGGCCCGTACCGACGCGGCCCGCTCGGCGCTGGTGACGCCGACGACCAGCTTTCCGCTGCTCGTGTCGAACCACGAGCCGCCGTAGGACGCGCCCGCGGCGCGCTCGGCCTTGGGCTCCAGCCTCATGGCGGCGGCCTCCTGGCCGAGCCGCTCGCGCGCCTGGTCCGCGGTCAGGCCGAGGTCCCGGCCGAGCGCGCGGACGAGGCCGGCGGACGGCGCCGGCGCGGCGGCGGGCTTCGCCGCGGGGGCGTCGGCGCCGGAGGCCGCGGCGGCGGTCGAGAAGGCCCCGCCGGCACCCGAGAGGGCGCCGAGGACGAGCAGTGCGGACAGTCCGGCACGGACAACGGGCTTCCGTCTCATGGAAGTTCCCCTTCTGTTCGGCGGGTGAGAGCGCTTTCACGTGTCGATCGCGCCGAGCCTAGCGAGCCAGGGGGGAAAGTCCAGACCAAGACCGTGATCGGTCACACTCGGAACGGATACCCGCGCGGACTCATGGGGCGTCGTCCGGATTCCAGTTGAGCAGCCGCACCTGGGCGACGGTGCGGACATGGCGGCGCATGGCCGCGGCGGCGGCCCTGGGGCGGCGCTCGGCGATGGCGTCCAGGATGCTCTGGTGCTGACCGAGCGAACGCCTGGGGCGGCCGGGCTGACGCAGCGACTCCTCGCGGCTCTCGGCGATCTGGTCGGCGATGGAGCGCATGAACTCGCCGAGCAGCGGGCTGTGCGCGGCCGCGGTGACGGCGGCGTGGAAGCGGCGGTCGCCCTCGATGCCGTGGCGCCCGGACTCGATCTCGTCCTCCATCCAGATCAGGGCCTGCTGGAGGGCCATGAGGTCGTCGTCGGTGCGGCGCTCGGCGGCGAGTTCGGCCAGCTTGGTCTCCAGCGCCTCACGGGCGTCGAGCACATCGGGCAGCCTGCGGCGGCGCTCGACCAGCCGCTCGACGGGCTCGGTGTCGAGGCTGTCGCGCAGCAGGCACATACCGCCGCCCTGGCGCACCTCGACGAGCCCCTGCACCTCGAGTACGACGATGGCCTGTTTGACGGAGGCGCGGCTGATCCCGAGGCGCTGGGCCAGTTCGCGCTCGGTCGGCAGCCGGTCGCCCGCGCGCAGCCCGCCCTCCTCGACGTAGGCGCGCAGCCTCTCCAGCACCTGCTCGTACAGACGCTGACGGTTCATCGGTCGCAGCGCGTCCCCGGCCATACGGGCTCCCCCCATCGCGGTTTGTGATGGTCCCGATTCGCAGCGTAGCACCGGGTGGAGGGATGGTGCGGTGGTCTGACGGACCGGTGGAGCACTGGTCAATTGGCTGAGCCAATCTGCCACCGATGTCTTGACTGCCGAACCGCCCGGCCCCCAACGTGAGTCAGCCAGCAGGCCACTTGGCCCGACCGTCCCCGGTCCGCCGACCGGGTCCCCGTGACGGGAGCGCGCGATGTCCGACGAATTGATCTCGATACTCGTGCTGGTGGTGGTCTTCGTCATCGCCACCACTCGTTCGATCAACATGGGCGCCCTGTCCTTCGCCGCCGCCTTCGGCGTGGGCGAGCTGGTGGCCGACTTCAGCGCGGACCATATCTTCGCCGGGTTCCCGGGCGATCTGTTCGTGGTGCTGGTGGGGGTGACGTATCTGTTCGCCCTCGCCCGGGCGAATGGCACCACCGACTGGCTGGTGCACGCCTCGATCCGGCTGGTGGGCGGGCGGGTCGCGCTGATCCCCTGGGTGATGTTCGCGATCAGCGGGGTGCTGACCGCGATCGGGGCGGTGAGCCCGGCGGCGGTCGCGATCGTCGCTCCGCTCGCGCTCTCCTTCGCCGCGCGGTACCACATCAGCCCGCTGCTGATGGGCGCCATGGTGGTGCACGGCGCCCAGGGCGGCGGCTTCTCCCCGATCAGCATCTACGGCTCGATCGTCAACGGCATCGTGGACCGGGAGAAGCTGCCCGGCAACGAGGTCACGCTGTTTCTCGCGAGCCTGGTGGTCAACCTGATCATCGCCGCCGTCGTCTTCGTCGTCTGCGGCGGGCTGAAGCTCCCCCGGACCGCCGTCGCCGCCGGGGAGGCGCGGGAGGACGGGGCGGGTGAGGCCCCGGCGGAGGCGGAGGGCCGGCTCACCCCGGCCCGTATCGCCACGCTGAGCGCGCTGGTGGTGCTGGTGGTCGCGGTGCTCGCCTTCGATCTGGACGCCGGGCTCACCTCGATCACCCTCGCCGTGGCCCTGAGCGTCTTCTGGCCGGACCACGGCAAGAAGGCCGTCAACGAGGTCACCTGGCCCACTGTGCTGCTGATCTGCGGTGTGCTCACCTATGTCGGGGTGCTGGACGAGATGGGCACCATCGACTACGCGGGCAAGGCGGTCAGCGACATCGGGATTCCGCTGCTCGCCGCCCTGCTGCTCTGCTACATCGGCGCGATCGTCTCCGCCTTCGCCTCCTCGGTGGGCATCATGGGCGCGCTGATCCCGCTGGCCGTCCCCTTCCTGGCCCAGGGCGACATCGGCGCGGTGGGGATGATCGCGGCCCTCGCGGTGTCGGCGACCGTCGTCGATGTCAGCCCCTTCTCGACCAACGGGGCGCTGGTGCTGGCCAACGCGCCGGATGTGGACCGGGACCGGTTCTTCCGGCAACTGATGGTCTACGGCGGGATCATGGTGGTAGCGGTGCCCCCGGTCGTCTGGCTGGCGTTGGTGGTCCCCGGCCTCGGCTGAGCGGGCCGAAGGGAACTCCCATCCGGAGTTCAGCCCGCGGGTCGAGCGCGCGGGTCGAGCACGCGCGTTCAGCCCGGGGGCTCAGCCGGGCGGCAGCGGAACCCAGCGGGATTCCCCCGGGGCGACGGTCAGCGAGCGGTCGGCGAGCCGCACCTCGATCGGGGACTCCTCCGAGTCCGGCACGCTGATCCACAGCCTCCCGGCCCGCACCCGCAGGGCGACGCCCCAGTGGCCGCGATAGCGCACCGAGAACCGGTACTCCGACAGCCCGGACAGCTCGGGCAGCGGCACCGGGTCCAGCCACAGCGCGTCCTCGCGGGTCTCCAGCCCGGTCAGGCCGCGCTGCACCAGATCGAGGGTGCCGCCCATGGCGCCGAGGTGGATGCCCTCGCCGGTGGTGCCGCCCTGGACGTCCGCCACATCGCCGAGCAGCGCCTCCTGGAAGTGCCGCCACGCCTCGTCCCGGCGCGCCCGCACCAGCACCCAGCCGTGCACCAGCTCGCTGAGGGTCGAGCCATGGCTGGTCCGGGGCAGGTAGTACGCCACGGTGGCCTGCCAGACGTCGTCGTCCAGGACGTAGCCGAGCCGCCGGAAGAGGCCCGACAGCTCGGCGGGGGCGAAGAGGTAACCGAGCATCAGCGCGTCGGCCTGTTTGGAGACCTGATAGCGGTTGACGGAGTCGCCCTCGGACTCCAGGATCCGGTCCAGCCGGCGGATGTCGCCGTAGCGGGCGCGATAGCCGTCCCAGTCGAGTTCGGCCAGCTCCCCGTAGCCCTCGAACTGGCCGATGACTCCCCGGTGGAAGGGGACCAGCAGCCGCCGTGAGACGTCCTCCCAGCGCTCCGGCTCCGCGCGGTCCAGGCCCACCCGCTCGAACAGCTCGCGGCGGCGCGGCTCGGGCAGGGTACGGGCCAGCTCCAGGGCCCGGTCGAGCACCCAGGCGGCGGTGACGTTGGTGTACGCGTTGTCGTCGATCCCGGGGCGGTCGGTGCCGGGATAGCCGTCGTGATACTCGTCGGGCCCGACCACCCCGCGGATGCGGTACCGCCCGTGGTCCGGATCCATGACGGCGGTGTCCGCCCAGAAGCGGGCGATCTGCACCAGCATCTCGGCGCCCTTGGTGTACAGGAAGTCGGTGTCGCCGCTGGCCTGGCAGTACTGCCACACGTTGTACGCCACCGCCGAGCCCACATGGTGCTGGAGCCGGGAGTGGTCCGGCAGCCAGCGGCCGGAGCGCGGGTTCAGATGCAGCGTCTGGGTCTCCTCACGGCCGTCGCCGCCGCTCTGCCACGGGTACATCGCCCCGGCCCGCCCGGCGTCCGCGGCGGCGCGGCACGCCTGGGGCAGCCGCCGGTGACGGTAGTGCAGCAGGGCCCGGGACACCTCGGGGAAGTGCAGGTTCAGATACGACAGCACGAACAGCTCGTCCCAGAAGACATGGCCGCGGTACGCCTCGCCGTGGAGGCCGCGGGCCGGGACGCCCACGTCCAGTTCCGCGGTGTGCGGCGAGAGCGTCTGGAGGATGTGGAACAGATGCAGCCGCAGGATGTGGCCCGCCTCGCCGGGGACCTCCAGCGCCGCTTCGCGCCACAGGTGTTCCCAGGCGGTGTGGTGGGAGGCCAGCAGCTTCCCGAACTCCGGCGCCCGGGCCACTCCGTCGAGGGCGGCCTGGGTCGGATCGCTCATCGCGGGGTCCTTGGAGGTGTACACCGCCACGGTCTTCTCGACGATGACCGGGGCGTCCGGCCCGACCGGCACGGCCAGGGTGCGCACCGCCGCGCTCTCGGTGAGCCGCTGCCCGCTGCCGGTGGGCGCGCCGCGGACGGCCCGGGTACGCGCGGCCATGGCCACCCGTACCTCGGAGGTGGTGGTGCGGCAGCTCAGCCATACGGTCTCGGGGGCCGCGGAGCCGGTGCGCCGGTCGACGAGATGGCGGCCGGAGAGCGCGGCGTAGCGGGCCACGCCGGTGTTGGCCACGGCACCGTCGAGCCCCGACTCCAGCTCGACGGTGCCGGACCAGCCCTCGGCCCGGAAGGTGGTGCGCATCGCCGCCAGGTGCGGATCACCCATGTGGACGAGCCGCTCCTGGTCGACGTGGAGCACCCGGCCGTGCCGGTCGGTGTACCGCAGCCGCCGCAGGAGGGTGCCGTGCCGGAGGTCGAGGGTCTGCCGGTAGCCGGTCAGCTCGTCCCCGTCGGGTGTGAGCCAGCCGCCGGTGCCGACGGGCCGGTCCGGGTCGTGGACGCGGTAGCGCAGCGGCAGCCAGTTCGGCAGGTTGACCAGGTCCTCGTTCTGGACCTGCCGTCCGCCGACCACCGACGTCAGCCGGTTGTAGCAGCCCGCCACATAGGTGCCCGGGTAGTGCGTCTCATCGGCCGCCGCCTCGCAGGCCGCGCCCCGGGTGGCGAGATAGCCGTTGCCGAGCGTGCACAGCGACTCGCGCAGCCGCTCCTCGCCGGGCTCATAGCCCTCGTACTCCCACACCCAGTCCGCCACGGCCGCTCACCGGCTCTCCTCCCTCGACACCCCCATTGTCGTCCGGGCCGCGGGACTTCACCGGCTGCGCCGCGCCCCCGCGCGGCGGGCGCTCAGCAGATCTTGTAGTCGACCCGACTGCTGTTGTACGAGCAGGTGTCGACCGTGGAGCCGCCGGTCTTGCGGAGGGTGGCCTTGTCGGCGTCGTTGTTCCAGACGTACGCCCGGCGGTCCTGGTACTTGGTGGCCGAGGTGTCGGAGCCGGTGCCGGTCCGCACGGTCACGGTCTTGCCCGCGCCGAGGGTGTAGCTCGGGAAGGTGTACTTGTGGTTGCTCGCGTCGACGAGCACCCAGCCCTTGAGGCTGACCCCGCGTGAGGTGGAGTTCTTGATCTGGACGTACTCGCCGTTGAGGCTGGAGGTGCTCCCGTTGTCGGTGCCGGGCGAGTCGTAGTAGATCTTGGAAAGGTGTACGGAGCCCGCGGCACCGGCGGGCGTCGCCGGGTACAGCAGGGCGATCGCGCAGCCGGCGGCGAGTGCCGCGCCGATGCGGGCGGTGTATGCGGACATGAGGTCCCCCCTTGCGTGGTGCGTGGTGAAGCAGTGGTAACGCAGGACGGACGGGCGGCCGCGCCCGAAGATGGTTTGGAGTCAGCGAGCTGACTCCTTCGGTGCGGCCGTCCGTCCGTCTTCCCCCCACCTGTGTGGAGGACCAGATTGGACCACGGCTGAACGCGGCGGCAGGGCTGCGCGGCCCTTGCTCCAGGGCCGTATGGCCCTAGCGCGGATCGGATCCGCGCTGCCCTGGCGCGGATCCGATCCACGGCCCTGTCCGGCGGGGGCGCCGGGGGTGAGGCGGGGTCAGCGGCCGAACTGCGCGCCCCCGTTGATGTGCAGGACCTGCCCGGTGACGTACGCGGCCTCCGGGGAGGCCAGATAGCGGATGGCGGCCGCGATCTCGACGGGCGTCCCGGGCTGTCCGGTGAGCGTCTGCCCGATCTGCTGGGCGATGAACTCGGGCGTGCCGCGGTCGCCGAAGAACTCGGTGTCCTCGACATAGCCGGGAGCCACCGCGTTGGCGGTGATGCCCTCCGGGCCGAGCCGCTTGGCCAGCTCGAAGGTGTAGGTGTGCAGCGCGGCCTTGGTGCCGCCGTACGATCCGGGGCCGCGCAGCGCCGCGACCGAGGACAGATGGACGATCCGGCCGCCGGGCCGGGTGAGGTGGGGCAGCAGCGCCTCGGTGAGCAGTACGGCGGTCAGCACGTTGGCCGCGAAGTTCCGCTGGTACTGGTCGGCGATGCCTTCGAGGGTGCCGTCGTTGGAGGCCGCGACATTGCCTCCGGCGTTGGTGACGACCACGTCCACCCCACCGTCCGCCGCGATGAACTCGGCGGCGCGCCGGGTCTGCCCCGGGTCGCTGAGGTCCGCACTGGTCCAGGTGACCAGGTCGGGGCCGTAGGCGGCGTTGAGCTTGTCCGCCGCCGTGCGCAGCACCTCGGCGCGGCGCCCGAGAATGACCACCCGGTCCCCTTCGGCGGCGAAGGTCTCCGCGGCCGCCAGTCCTATGCCGGTACCGCCGCCCGACACCACGATCCGTCGCCCCATCACGGGCCTCCTCTGTGCAGCTTATTGAATTCCAGTCACATCTATGAATCGCACGCTAGGAAGAAAGCGCATTCCCGTCAAGGCTCAGTACCCAACAGGCAGGCTGTTGCCTTGCGTTCACTATTGACAGGTTCTGTTGGGGATGGCGCAATGGCGGCGCCCCACTTGTCCCAGCAGCAGCCTCAGTAGCTGTTCCAGCAAGGAGGACATGTGCGTTTTCGTTCATCTTTCGCCAGATCCGTGGTCGCGACCGTGACCTTGGCGCTTGGCGCGCTCGGTCTGCTGACCGGTCCAGGTCCGGCCGCGGCCGACACCCGCTCCGACGACTCCCCGGTCGTCCACGGCCTCCGCGGCGACTACTACCTCCAGTCCGCCTCGGGGGCCTTCGACTTCCACGAGCTGAAGGCCACCAGCCTCGACACCGCCCTGGACTTCGACAATCTGGAGCCGCGGCTGCAAGCCACCACCGGACGGTCCGACGACGTCAGCGTCCGCTGGACCGGCCAGATCACACCGGAGCGCTCCGGTGCGCACACCTTCTCGATCACCGGCGACAACGGCTTCCGGCTGTGGATCGACGGCAAACCGGTCATCGACCACTGGGTGGACGACTGGGACAAGGAGCAGACCTCCCAGCCCGTCGAGCTCACCGCGGGCAAGGCGTACGACATCAAGGTCGAGTACTTCGAGCACTACGGCGGCTCCAACCTCCATCTGTCCTGGACCCCGCCGGGCGCGGCCAAGGCGCCCGTGCCCGCGTCCGCCTTCCGGCTGCCCGCCGACTTCGACTACGACGGCCCCCTGACCAGCGCCGTCCGGCCCGACGGCCGCACCCTGCTGCTGGACTTCGCCCAGCCCCTGACCACTCCCCCGGCCGATCTGACGTCACATCTGACCGCCGTCATCGGCGGCGCGGCCTGGCCGCTCGGGCGCGCCCGGCTGGACGCCTCCGACCCGTCCAAGCTGCTGCTCGCCCTGAAGGAGCCGGTGGTCGGCCGCGGCGGCGAGGCCGTTGTGCGCTATGACGGCGAGGGCGGCCTGGAGGACGGCGACGGCGCCATCGAGCCGTATGTGTCCTTCGGCGGCAACACATCGACGTATCAGCTCAGCACCCCCTGGGCCAAGGACGTCGGCCCGGACAACGCCCACCCCGAGTACCCGCGCCCCCAGCTCACCCGCGATCAGTGGCGCAACCTCAACGGCGACTGGCAGTTCGCCGCCGCGAAGGAGGGCGAGAAGCCGCCCGTCGGGCAGCGGCTCAAGGAGCGGATCCTGGTGCCGTACCCGGTGGAGTCCAAGCTCTCCGGTGTGGAGCGCCATGAGGACCGCATGTGGTACCGGCGGACGTTCACCGTGCCGGCCGACTGGAAGGTCGGCGACGCGAAGCGGCTGCGGCTGAACTTCGACGCCGTCGACTGGCAGGCCGAGGTGTACGTCAACGGCACCCGGGTGGCCGACCACCGCGGCGGCTACGACCGGTTCAGCGCCGATGTCACCGACGCCCTGCGGCCGGGCCGCACCCAGGAGCTGATCGTCGGCGTCTACGACCCGACGGACGCGGCCGACGGCGAGAACCCGCCGATGGGCAAGCAGCGCCTCGACCCCAGCGGCATCTTCTACACCCCCTCCTCCGGCATCTGGCAGACCGTCTGGATGGAGCCGGTCGCCACCGACCACGTGGACACGCTCAAGCTGACCCCGGACGTCCCCGGCCAGGCCCTCACCGCCGAGGTCCGCGGGGTGCGGGACGGTGTCCCGGTCACCGCGACCGCCTACGACGGACGGCGCGTGGTCGGCACCGCCACCGGGCGCACCGGGAAGCCGCTGACCGTCCCCGTGCCCTCGCCGCATCTGTGGTCCCCCGACGATCCGCATCTGTACCAGCTCAAGGTCACGGTCGGCCGGGGCGCCTCGGCGGACCGGGTGGAGAGCTACTTCGGCATGCGGAGCATCGCCGTCAAGGAGGTGGACGGCAAGCGGCGCACGGTGCTCAACGGAAAGCCGATCTTCTCCATGGCCACCCTCGACCAGGGGTTCTGGCCGGACGGCCTGCACACCGCGCCGACCGACGAGGCCCTCGCGTACGACCTGAAGATGCATAAGCGCATGGGCTTCAACTCGGTGCGCAAGCACATCAAGGTCGAGCCCGACCGCTGGTACTACTGGGCCGACCGGCTGGGCCTGATGGTGTGGCAGGACATGCCCGCCATGAACACGGTCACCCCGTCGGAGAAGGCGCAGGCGCAGTACGAGCACGAGATGAAGCGGATGATCGACCAGCACATCAGCAGTCCGTCGATCGCCATCTGGGTCACCTTCAACGAGAGCTGGGGCCAGTACGGCGGCCCGAAGGTGCCCGAGCTCGCCAAGGGCTGGGACCCCACCCGGCTCATCGACGGCGCCAGCGGCTGGAACGACACCGGCAACGGCGACCTCGCCGATATCCACGCCTATCCGGGACCGGGCGATCCGCGCCCCGACGCCTCACGGGCGGGCGTCACCGGTGAGTACGGCGGGCTGGGCCTGGCCATACCGGGCCATGCCTGGCCGGTGCAGCACACCTATGTCGGCGTCGACAAGGACCAGTACACCGAGGAGTATCTGAAGCTGCTGGACAAGGTGCGCGAACTGGTGGCGTGCAACGGCAGCAGCGGGGCCGTCTACACCCAGATCACGGATGTGGAGGGCGAGCTCAACGGGCTGCTCACCTATGACCGCAAGGAGATCAAGCCCGATGTGGAGCGGCTGCGCCGGGCCCATCGGGCGCTGATCCGCGACGCGGCGGACCCGGCGTCCATGGAGTGCACCACCTAGGCACACGGCTCGGCCATGGCGATGACCCGTTCCGGGGCGTGACGGCCCCGGGGCGGGTCATTCCGTCGCCAGCGCCTCGATGGCGGCGACCGTACGGTCCACCACCACGTCGTACAGCCTGCTCTGCGCCCGCGGCAGCCTCGACAGCAGCGGGGCGACCGCTTCCCGCTCCTCCTGGGGGTAGCGGGCCAGCGCCTCGCTCAGTGCGTCCAGCTTGCGGGCGGAGACGGGGCCGCGGTGGGTCTCGTAGACCGCGTGGCCGATGACGGTGGATCCGATGAGGGTCACGGCCAGCGCGAGATCGTCCTCGGTCAGCCGCAGGGGGCGCAGCATCCGGGTCAGGGTCACCAGGGAGGAGATCCGGGCGGGCTGCTGGGTGGCGGCCATATAGGGGAGCAACTGGCGGTGGGGCAGCAGATAGTCGCGGCTGCTGTGCATCCAGGAGCGCAGCCGCTCCTGCCAGGTCTCCCCCGGCGGGTCCTTGTGCTGGGTCTCGGCCAGGACCCGGTCGGCCACCGCCTGGAGGAGATCGTCGCGGTCGGGGAAGTAGCGGTAGAGCGCCATGGGGGCGGAACCGACCGCCTCGGCGACCTTTTTGACGGTCAGCGCGACCTCCGGCTCGCGGAGCGCCAGCTCCGCGGCGCTGCGGACGATCTGCTCGCGCGACAGGCGGGGCGGGCGCCCACGTCCCCTGCGGACGGTCCCCTCCGCGGTCCCGGCCATCCGGTGTCCTTTCGCTCGCCCCCGTCGTGCCAGGCCCCAGGCTACGCAAGTCGACTCGGGTGCCGCTCGTGGCCGTCCGGCGCCTTGACCGCGGCCTCTTGAACGCCGCCTCGCGCCATGACCGCATCCGACCTGCCCGTGGACATCGTGCGCGCCCGTCGCCACGGCATCGCCGATCCGACGAGGCGGACCGGCCGGTGCCGCCGAGCCGACGGGCGAGAGCGGCGGCTATATTTGACGTACCAGTTACACAAATTTATGCGACACTGCTGCCGCACCTGACGTGGATCGGCCGCGCCCCGACGAAGGACCACCGTGACTTCCTTACCTCCGACCCCCGATGCCTCCGAAGCGGCGACGACCGCCCACCCGCCGCGCTCCGGACCGGTGGTCGCCGTCCTGGCGTTCGGCGGAATCGTCGTCTCCCTGATGCAGACCCTCGTCGTGCCGCTGATCCCCGATCTCCCGGGACTGCTGCACACCTCGGCCTCGGACGCCTCCTGGGCGATCACCGCCACCCTGCTCGCCGGCGCCGTGGCCACCCCCGTACTGGGGCGGCTCGGCGATATGTACGGCAAGCGGCGGACGCTGCTGCTCAGCCTGACGATGCTGGTGGTCGGATCGGTGGTGTGCGCGCTCTCCGACGCCCTCGCGCCCATGATCGTCGGCCGTGCGCTCCAGGGCTTCTCCGCGGGCGTGATCCCGCTGGGCATCAGCATCATGCGGGACGAGCTGCCCGCCGAACGGCTCGGCTCGGCGATGGCCCTGATGAGCTCCTCGCTGGGCGTCGGCGGTGCCCTCGGCCTGCCCGGCGCCGCGGCGCTGGCCGAACACGCCGACTGGCATGTGCTGTTCTGGGTCTCGGCGAGCCTGGGCGTGGTGGTGATCGCGCTGGTGCTGGCGCTCGTACCGGAGTCCCCGGTGCGCGGCGGCGGGCGGTTCGACCTGGTGGGCGCCATCGGGCTGTCGGCCGGGCTGCTCTGCCTGCTGCTGGCCATCTCCAAGGGCGCCGACTGGGGCTGGGGCAGCACGACCACCATCGGGCTGTTCGGCGGCGCGGTGGTCGTGCTGCTGCTGTGGAGCCGGTGGGAGCTGCGGGTGACCGGGCCGCTGGTGGATCTGCGCACCACCGTCCGGCGTCAGGTTCTGCTCACCAATCTGGCCTCCATCGTCATCGGCTTCGCGATGTTCGGGATGTCGCTGGTGCTGCCGCAACTGCTTCAGATGCCCGAGGCGACCGGGTACGGGCTGGGCCAGTCGATGATGACCGCCGGTCTGTGCCTGGGCCCGTCCGGTCTGGTGATGATGGCCATCTCACCGCTGTCGGCGCGGATCACGGCCACCTGGGGCCCCAAGGTGTCGCTGATGCTCGGCGCGGGAGTGATCGCCGTCGGGTACGGCATGGGCGTCTTCCTGATGGACGCCGCCTGGCAGGTCGTGATCATCTCGTGTGTGATCGGCGCCGGGATCGGCCTCGCGTACTCGGCCATGCCCGCGCTGATCATGTCGGCGGTGCCGGTGTCCGAGACGGGCGCGGCCAACGGCCTCAACACCCTGATGCGGTCCATCGGCACCTCGACCGCCAGTGCCGTGGTGGGCGTCGTCCTCGCCCATATGACCACCGCGTTCGGGCCCACCGAGGTCCCGTCCCTGAACGGCTTCCGCACCGCCTTCGTGATCGGCGGCGGCGCCGCGCTGGTGGCGCTCGCGGTCGCCTCGCTGCTGCCGGGCCGCGGTCCGGACCGGCTCACGGCACCCTCGGAGCGGTCCGGCACACCGCAGCCGGTGGCAGGCCGCTGACCCAGGGCCGACGACAGCCGCCCGTATCCCCCTTCCGCCACGCGGGCGGGGGATACGGGCGGCTGTCGTGGCGGGGGCGCATACGGGCCATCATGTGGACAGCGGTTGACGGAACGGGCCCGCGCGGGGCTGAATGATGCGGGTGAGGACTGAGCTGCCCCTGGTCACACGCGACCACATCGACTTCGGTCGGGTGTGGTCCGCCTCCTGTTCCGGCTGACCCGGCAGCGGGCCGTCCCACCGGCCGCCCTCCTTTGATCTCAGACTCTTCTGATCCCAGGGCCCTCGTCTGCCATTTCCGCGGCTGACGCGCCATCACCCGGCGAACCGCCATGTTCCGGTTCCGGGGCGCTTCTCCCCTGTCTCGCCATGTCTCCGCTTCCCGAAAGGTCACCCCATGTCCGTGGAGTTCCTCGGCACCGCCGCCACCGACGACGGCTCGCAGCCCGGTCCGCGCTCCGGCGCGCCCTTCGCGGCCGAACCCGCGCCCCGGCTGACGGTGGCCCGGGTGACGGTGGACGATCCGCGGGTCGAGCCGCTGCTGGCCGAGCTGGCGTACGAGTACTCCACCCGTTACGGCAGGTCGGCCGATCGTGAGCTGAACCGCTATCCGGCCGAGGAGTTCGCCCCGCCGCACGGGGAGCTGCTTCTGCTGCTGGAGGACGGTGAGCCGGTCGCCGGTGGTGCGTACCGGCGGTATGACGGGCGGACGGCGGAGCTCAAGCGGATCTGGACGCACTCGGGCCACCGGCGGCGCGGGCTGGCCCGCCGGGTGGTGGCGGAGTTGGAGCGGTCGGCCGCCGAACGCGGCTACCGCCGGGTCTACCTCACCACCGGGCCCCGCCAGCCGGAGGCGCGCGGACTGTATCTGGCCACCGGCTACACCCCGCTGTTCGATATCTCGGCCGACCCGGAGACCATCGGCCCGCTGCCCTTCGAAAAGGCGCTGTAGGCCCGGCGGAGCCCGGTCCACCGACACCCGTCCGTCCGCCTGTCCGTCCGCCCACTCGGCCGCTCCGGGCGGACGGGCACATTCCCCCGTTTACGGTTGACCGTTCTGTGTCAACTGTTGGTGAACGCCCGCACGTGCGGTTTTAGGATGCGGTAATTCTGCCGCGACCCGACCGTCCGAAGGCACACCATGACCAAAGTCCCGAACGTCGATGCACTACCCGAGCCAACCGTGCTCACACGCGCGAAGCGACGGCGTCCCGGACTTCTGGTGGCCAATGCGATCGTGCTGGTACTGGCCGCGATGGCGGTCACCACGATATTCACCAACCCTCGTTTCGAGTGGAACACCGTCGCGAAATACTTCTTTGAAATCCGGGTACTGAAGGGCATCGGGGTCAGCATTGGAATGACCGCGGTGACCATGGCGATTTCACTGGTTACCGGCACCCTGGTCGCTCTTATGCGGATGGGCGACTCCCGGCTCATGTCCACGGTCGCCGCGGCGTTTATCTGGGTTTTCCGCAGCATTCCCATGCTGGTGCAACTGCTGTTCTGGTACAACCTCGCCGCGCTGTTTCCGACACTGTCCCTCGGCATTCCCTGGGGGCCGCGTTTCATCACCTTCGACTCGAACGACGTCATCGGTCCGCTGACCGCCGCGATCATCGGCCTGACCCTCCATGAGACCGCGTACATCGCGGAGTTGATCCGTTCGGGGCTGCTCGCGGTGCCCGAGGGACAACATCAGGCGGCGTCCGCGCTGGGGTTGACGCCGACTCAGATCTTCTTCCGTATCACCCTCCCCCAGGCGCTGCGGGTCATCGTCCCGCCGATGGGAAATGAGCTGATATCTCTCCTCAAGGCCACCTCCCTCGTCAGCGTGATCACCCTGGCTGACCTGCTCTACTCGGTCCAGCTCATTTACGCCAAGAACTTCCAGACCGTTCCGCTGTTGATCGTGGCCGCCATTTGGTACATGATCATCACTGGCGTCATCACTCTTCTACAGCAGCGCCTGGAGCGACGTCTGGGACGGCACACCCTGATTTCGGCCGACAAGGCCGGGAAAGTGAAGAGGATCGAGCACTCGGTATGACCGTGGCATCGGAAAAGCAATCGCAGGCGGTCGTCTCCCTGCGTGGGATCCGTAAGTCGTTCCGTGGCACCGAGGTGTTGCACGGTATCTCCCTGGATATCCACCGAGGTGAGACGGTCTGTCTGATCGGTCCCTCCGGATCCGGAAAGAGCACGCTGCTGCGCTGCGTCAATCACCTCGAGGTGCCGGACCAGGGCGTGGTGGTGGTCGACGGCAGCGTCATCGGCTACCAGTTGCGCGGCCGCACCCTGCATGAGCTGGGCTCCCGGGAGCTGGCCGCCCAGCGCTCGGCGATGGGCATGGTGTTCCAGAGCTTCAATCTGTTCCCGCATCTGACCGCCCGCGAGAACATCGTGGAGGCCCCGCGCCGGGTGCTCGGGCTCTCCAAGTCCCAAGCCGACAAGCGGGCCGTGGAGCTGATGACCCGGGTCGGGCTCGCCCACAAGCTGGACAGCTTCCCGGACAAGCTCTCCGGCGGCCAGCAGCAGCGGGTGGCCATCGCCCGCGCCCTGGCGATGCGCCCCAAGGTGATGCTCTTCGACGAGCCGACCTCCGCCCTCGACCCCGAGATGGTGCAGGAGGTGCTCAGCGTCATCAGGGACCTGGCCCGCGAGGGCATGACGCTGGTCGTCGTCACCCATGAGATGCGCTTCGCCGCCGATATCGCTGACCGGATCGTTTTCATGGACGACGGCCGGATCGTCGAAGAAGGTGCCCCTGACCAGTTGCTGCGCACTCCCGCACACGACCGCACCCGTACGTTCCTGTCGAAGGTCAGCCCATGAGCACCGAACTTCCCCTGCCCGCCAAGACTCTCCGGCGCCTGGAGCTGTGGGACTCCTACCGCTCCTACCAGTACCTGGAGGCCGGGGAGGACTTCCGCGCCTTCGAGCTGGCGCCCGCGCTCGGCCGGGTCCCCGGGTCCGCGCTGGAGTGGAGCGAGGACGTCGAGGTCCGTGCGCGGGACTTCGAGGAGCGCCATCCGGTGATCTCCGCGCATGACCATCTCTCGCTGCGCCCCGCGGATCCGGGCGACTTCGCCGCCTACCGCCGCCAGGGCCGGGAGTCGATCCCCTACGAGGGCATCGCCCACTCGGGGGTCGACCTGTTCTTCGACGGCGGCCCGGCCGCGGTGAGCATGATCCGCTCACATGCCCCCTGGGACTGGGACGACGCGGTCGCCGATCTGGCCATGCGCCAGGCGGATCTCGCCCATCAGCGGCTGGTGACGCCCGTCCGTACGCTCGAGGAGGCCGACCGGGCGCGGGCCGGCGATCAGGTGGGCGTGGTGCTGACCCTGGAGTCCGCCTCCCCCATCGGCAATGACATCGACCGGCTCGATCTGCTCTACGGTCTGGGCGTCCGCCTGCTCGGCCTGGTCTACAGCGAGAGCAATCAGCTCGGTTCGGGGCTCGCCGACACCGGTGACACCGGTCTGACCCTGCTCGGCCGCCGGGCGCTGCGCCGGATGAACGACCTCGGGATCATCGTCGATGTCTCGCACAGCGGGGACGCGACGGCCCTGGACGCCGTGCGCCGCTCCGCCGCGCCCGTGGTGATCACCCATGCCGGGTCCCGGGCGCTGTGGCCCACCCCGCGGATGAAGCCGGACGATGTGATCCGGGCCTGCGCCGGGTCCGGCGGGTTCATCGGCGTCGAGGCGGCGCCGCATACGACCATCACCGCCCAGCACCCCCGGCACAGCCTGGACTCGGTGATGGAGCACATCGAGCGCTGTATCGATCTGGTCGGCATCGACCATGTGGCCTTCGGCCCGGACACCAACTTCGGCGATCACACCGCCTGGCACCGGACGTTCGCCCCGCTCTTCGGCAAGGACGACGCGCACGACGGCAAGGCCCCCGAACTGCCGCCGCACGAGGAGGTCGCGTATGTACGCGGCTGCGAGAACCCCGCGGAGGCCGTCGGCAACATGATCCGGTGGCTGTTCGAGCGGGGCTACTCCGAACCGGACGTGGGAAAGCTGGCCGGGGGCAACGTACGGCGCGTCGCCGAGACCGTCTGGGGCCGCTGACCGGTCCCGTTCTTCCGCATCCGCCACCCCCCATCTCCTGGAATGGAGCACCCATGCGCAACCGTCCCCATGTCGCCGCATGTGCCCTGCTGGCCTCCCTGACCCTGACCCTGTCCGCCTGCTCGGTGGACGACACCCCCGGCGACGGCAAGGCCAAGCGGAGCCATCCGGCGGCCACGCTCGCCCCCGAGCCCAAGGACAGTGCGCTGGCGGCCGAGGTGCCCGAGGAGTACACCAAGAAGACACTGATCATGGGTGTCAGCGAGTACGCGCCGTATGTCACCTTCGAGTCCGACGGGAAGATCACCGGGCTGGTCCCCGAACTGGCCGCGCAGCTCTCCTCGTTGCTCGATGTGAAGATCAAGGTGGAGCGGACCAACTTCGACGCGGTGATCCCGGGGCTGAAGTCCGGCCGGATCGACCTCAGCGCCCCCTCCGGTGACTTCATCGAGCGTCAGAAGGAGGTCGACTTCGCCGACTTCGCGCAGAGCAGTGTGACGCTGTTGGTGCTGGGGGACGGCTCCTTCCGCCCCAAGACCGGTCTCGAGGTCTGCGGGCACAAGGTCGGCGTCGAGAAGGGCGCCGGAACGCAGAACGTGCTCGCCGCGCAGAACAAGCGGTGTGCCGCCAAGGGCAAGCCGTCGGTGGACGCGAAGCTCTACACCGATCTGCCCGCCGCCTCGCTGGCGCTCCAGAGCAAGCGCGTGGACGCGGTCGCCGCGCCCAGCGCCTCCAACACCTCGGCCAGCCAGAACGCGCAGGACCGCTTCGAGACGCTCGAGATCAAGGACATGATGGACCTGCCCGCCGCGTCCGCCATCTACGGCATCCAGGCCAAGAAGGGCACCGGGCTAGCCTCCGTGATCGTCAAGGGGCTTCGGAAGATGTACGAATCGGGCACCTACGCCAAGCTCTTCGGCCAGTGGGGGCTGCCGCTGTCCACGGTCACCCGGTCCCAGCTCGCCCTCAACGGCTCCAAGCAATCCCAGACCCAGTGAGATCTTCCATGGCACGAACCAGCCAGACCGAAACGAGCGGGGACAGAGAGCGGGCCGCCTGGGAGGAGCCCGCCCGGCTGCTGGACGAGCGGGTGTGGCGACGCACCCTGCGCGTTCCGACGCGGGACGGGATCGTCCTGGCCGCCGATCTGTTCAGCGCCGAGGAGCGGCCCGGACCCCGTCCGGTCATCCTCGAACGGACCCCCTACGGCCGCCGCGACATACGCGACTCCGACCGCAGCCGCCACGACGAGCCGGTACCGACGCCGGAGGAGACCTCGGCGTTCTTCGTCCGCGCGGGGTACCACGTGGTGCGGCAGGACTGCCGGGGCCGCGGGGACTCGGACGGCACCTTCGTGAAGTATCTGGGCGAGGGGCCGGACGGCGCGGACACCATCGACTGGATCGCCGCCCAGCCCTGGTGCGACGGCCGGGTGGCCATGATGGGGGTGTCCTACTCGGCCCACGCCCAGACGGCGGCCGCGGCCGAGTCCCCCACCGGCCTGTCCGCGATGTTCATGGACTCCGGCGGCTTCGCCAGCGCCTACGAGGCCGGGATGCGGATGGGCGGCGCCTTCGAGCTCAAGCAGATCACCTGGGCCTTCCGGCACGGTGAGGAGAGCCCGGAGGCGGAGCGGGACCCGCTGGTGCGCAAGGCGTTCGCGGGGACGGATCTGCGCGACTGGTTCACCGTGCTGCCGTGGCGCACCGGCGTCTCCCCGCTGCGTCAGGTGGGGAGTTACGAGCGCTATCTGCTCGACCAGTGGCGGCATGACGCCTTCGGGGCGTACTGGCGCCAGCCGGCCATCTACGGGCGTGGCCACTACGACCGCTTCCCCGATGTGCCGAGCCTGCACATGTCGAGCTGGTACGACCCGTATGTGCGCTCCACCATCGAGAACTTCACCACCATGGGCCGTCTCAAGCGGTCCCCGGCGTATCTGGTGATGGGCCCGTGGAAGCACGGACTGCGCTGTGTCACCTTCGCCGGCGATGTGGACTTCGGGCCCGCCGCGACCTTCAGCGGCAATGTGGACACCTCGTATCTGTCCTTCCGGCAGCGCTGGTTCGACGCGGTGCTGGGGGGCGGCGATCCGGAGTCGATCCCGCGGGTGCGGTACTTCCTGATGGGCGGCGGGGACGGCCGGCGGGACGAGGCCGGGCGGATGCGGCACGGCGGCCGGTGGCACACCGACACCCAGTGGCCCCCGGCCGGGACCCGGGAGACGGCGTTCTACTGCCACGCCTCGGGCGAGCTGAGCGCGGAGCGGCCGGCTGCGACACGGGCCTGGGTGGAGTACGACTTCGACCCCAACGACCCGGTGCCGACGCTGGGCGGCCAGGTCACCTCGGGGGAGCCGGTGATGGTGGGCGGCGCCTTCGACCAGGTGCCGGACGAGCGGTTCTACGGCGCCCGCCCGCCGTATCTGCCGCTGAACTCCCGGCCCGATGTGATCTCGCTCGCCACCCCGCCGCTGGAGGAGCCGCTGGAGGTGGCCGGGCCGGTCACGGCGCGGCTGTTCATCTCCTCCTCCGCGCCGGACACCGACTTCACGGTGAAGCTGGTCGATGTGCATCCGCCGAACGAGGACTATCCCCACGGCTTCGCGATGAACCTCACCGAGGGCATCTTCCGCTGCCGCTTCCATGAGTCGTTCGAGCGCCCGGAGCCGCTGGAGCCGGGCGAGATCTACGAGATCGAGATCCCGGCGCCGGACACGGCCAACCGCTTCGAGGCCGGGCACCGGCTACGGGTGGACATCTCCTCCAGCGACTTCCCCCGGTTCGACGTCAATTCCAATACCGGGGTGCCGGAGGCGGTGAGCCGCCGCAAGGTGGTCGCGACCAACCGCGTCCACATGGACGCGGAGCGCCCCTCGGCGGTGCTGCTGTGGACCCGGCCGGGCTGACGGGCCGCGGTGGCCCGGCCGTCACCGCATGATGGTCGCCAGCACGTCCTGCCCCAGCCGGAGCAGGGTGCTGGTGGCCAGCCGGTGGTAGACGTACTTGCCCTCGCGCTCGGACTCGATGAGCCCGGCGTCCCTGAGCTGGCGCAGGGTGCGGGAGACCTGCGTATCGGCGAGCCCCATCCGCTGGGCCAGTTCGGAGGTGGTGATGGGCTCGCCCAGCAGATGGCGGCAGATCTCCATCCGGCCCAGGGACGCCAGTGCGGACATCCGGGCCCGCAGCTCCGCCTGGGTGAGCTGATCGGCCGTCCCGTCCTCCCGGGCGGCGAACTGGAGCACCACGGGGTGGCACTCCTCGTCCTTGACGGTCAGATGCGGCCAGACATGGACGGAGGGGAGCAGGAAGAGCGGGCGCGGGCCGATCTCGATCTCGGCGACGGCCAGCTTGTCGTAGCGCACCCGCTCCCCGCCCCGGGAGACCACCGCGGTGGGGCTGAGCCCGGCCAGCACCTCGGCCAGACCCCGCCGCCGGATGTCGCCGCCGACCCGGGCGGCGGCCGACTCCAGCCGGTCGCGGACCGTGCGCCACTCGGAGGCGAAGAACGCCTCGTGGCAGGAGTCGAGGAAGCACAGGAGCCGGCCGCGCAGCCCCTCGGGCGAGGCCACCAGATCGTGGGCCAGTTCGCCGCGCCGGATGGACCGCAGCTCGCACTGGGTCACATAGCGCTCGGCGGCCTCGGGGTCGGTGAGCAGGCTGCCGGCCGGGGGCACCGCCTCGCGGAAGCCGAGCACGCCCTGGGAGCACAGGCCCACGAACTCCTCGAGCGGCAGCTTCTCCAGATGGCGCAGCTCGTCCTCGAAGGGCTGGTCCAGCGGGAGCCCCAGTGGGAACAGCAGCCGGCAGCGGAGCCGGGCCCACAGCGGGGACAGAGCGCTCATCTCATGGGCGAGGGAGGGGGAGATCGCCGTCCCGAGCCGGTGCGTCCAGCGCTGGGCCTCGGGGTGGTGGTCGGGCTCGGCCATGATGTGCAGCACCGACATGAGCTCGGCCAGCGCCGACCGGCCGACGTACACATCGGCGGGTCGTGCGCGCTGGAGGTTGAGCGTGATCCCCACACCCGCACATTACTCGGCGGGTGACGGGCCCGGCCGGGGTGTCTCGCGAATCGGCGCCGGACCCCCAGGTCAGGGGCCTGAAGTGGCCGGGGCCGACGCGCGGGGTGACCGGGGCCCGGCCGCGGGGCCCGTCAGTCGCGGGGCAGCAGGGGGCCCAGCGGGCCCAGATCCAGGTTGAGGTCGTCCTCCGTCAGCCCGAAGTGCTCCCGCAGCTCGGCCATGTTCTGCTCCAGGGCCATCAGCGTCAGCCCGAGCTTCTCCATCTGTTCATCGCTGATGCCGCCCTGCTCGACGCGGCGCAGCGCCTGCCGCTCCATGAGCTGCCGCAGCAGCTCGACGATGGTGAGCACCAGACCGGCCAGGCTCTTGCGGACCGACTCCTCGTCCACCTCGATCCGCCGGCCGGGCCGGGGAGCGCGGTCAGCCGTCATGGCGGACCCCCTCCCTTCCTCCTCGTTCCTCCTCCTCGTTCTCCACCCGTACGGAGGCGATCAGGGCGCGCAGGGAGATCCGCACCAGGTCGATATCGGCGATGTTCAGGGTGATCTCCCCCGCGATCACCACGCCTCCGGCGAGCACCCGGTCGAGCAGGTCGACCAGGGCCACCTCCCTGCGCTCGATCGCACGGGTCACGGCGGCGCCTCCTCCGGCCGGACCTCTCCGGCTTCTCCTGCCTGCCCTTCCTGGCCGTCCTGGCCGTCCTGGCCGTCCTGGCCTTCCCGCTTCGGCGGAGCGGTGAAGGAGTACGGCGGCCAGGGACCGCTGACTTCCAGGGTGACGGCGGGGTAGCGCTCCCCCAGCGTGGTCACCAGGGCGGTGAACTCCTCGGTGAGGCCGTCGGGCACCAGATAGGAGTTGTTCAGCACCATCCATCCCTCGTACGCGGCCAGCGCGGTGTCCTGCGGTGGATGGGCGGCCGTCGCCACCGCCAGCGCGGCGAGGGAGGCGTGGATCTCCTCCGCCCGCTCGGTCGCCCGCAGATGCGCGGTCTCCTGGTCCTGCCGCTGGGCCCGGCGGCGCAGCAGATAGGCGGTGCCGGGGCTGTCCTCGCCGCCCGCGGGCTCATCCGGGTCGGGCAGGAAGGACCTGGGGTCGACATACGCCTTGACGCCCCACTCGGTGCGGCCCGCCACCCGCCGCAGCGTGGCGGTGAAGTCCTCCCGGCGCTCCTGGAGCATCGCGCGGACCCGGTCGTCGTCGTGGTAGAGCGTGGCGAAGCGCAGCGGGATGACCTGGCCCTGGCGGGCCGCGCCGTTGATCACCCGGTGGTGGGCGCGGGCCGTGCGCTCCAGCCACTCCAGGTCCTCCAGATGGCCGCGCAGCGCGTCCTCGTCGAACTCCTCCAGCGGTACGGAGCCCACGACGGCGGCCAGCCCCGCCTGCTCCACCAGGCGCACCGGCTCGTCCGCCACGCCGGTGAGCCCCGGTGGCGGGGCGCCGTCCTCGGGGGCGGCCAGCACCGCGTACAGCCAGGTGGCGAGGGAATCGGTCACCGTTCGTCCTCCCGCTCCGCGCCGCGGTCCACCTCGTGCGCGCCGGGGCCCTCCTCCAGCTCGCCCACGCGCCGCCGCAGCCGCTCGTTCTCCTCCAGGACGTCCCGGGCGCCGGACGAGAGCGTGGGGTCGTGCTCCCACCAGTCGATGCCCATCTCCTTGGCCCGGTCCACGGAGGCGACCAGCAGCCGGATCTTGATCGTCAGCAGTTCGATGTCCAGCAGATTGATCTGGATGTCACCGGCGATGACGATGCCCTTGTCGAGCACCCGCTCCAGGATGTCGGCCAGGCTGGAGGGCTCGGCGCCGCGCCGGGCCGGTTCGCGTGCGCCGCCGGTGCGCCGGACCGGCGCGTTCCAGTCGGAGCTCTGGTTCATGCCCGGTCATCCCCCCTGCCCCGGTAGTGGCGCTCGGTGCGGCGGTAGGAGGCGAGTTCGCCGCTGTCGTCCAGTTCGACCTGGTACTCGGCGAGGATGTCGGTGGAGTCCGGTATCCGGCGGGTCTCGACGACCTCGATGCCGATGACCCAGCCGTCCTTCCCGCGCTCCAGGGAGGTGACGCCCTCCGCGGCCCGTCCGGTCAGCCCCTCCACATGGCGGGCCGCTCTCCGCGCGGCGTCGCGGGCGTCGAGGGCGGGACGGCGGGGCCGCTCCCGCTCATGGCCCCGCTCATGCCGGTCCCGTTCCGCACGGGGCCGGGTGCGCGGCCGCTCCTCACGGCTGCGCTCCTCGCGATGGCGCTCCTCGTCGTGGCGCTCCTCGCGGTGCCCCTCCTCGCGAGGCCGTTCCTCAGGGGGCACGGCTCACACCTCCAGGCCCCCGCCGGGCGGCCCCTGGGACATCAGCCTGCGAACCAACTCGTCCTCCTCGCGGGCCGCCTCCTCCTCGGTGAGCTCTCCGCTCTCGCGGGCCTCCGCGACCTCCTCCAGCCGCTGCTTGATCACCTCGGGGTCGTAGAGCTGCCGATGGGCCTCGTCATGGAGCCGCTCGGCGACCCAGACGACACCTCGCACCGGGGCCAGCGGCAGCGTGGCCAGGCCGGTGAACAGTCCCATGGCTACTCGTCGCCTTCCTCTCCTCCGGGTCCTTCGACAATCGCGTCCGCCACGAAGTCGTACGGCGCAAGCGGGCCGATCAGCCGCAGCCGGACCCGGCCGTGCCAGTGCTCGGCCAGTTCCTCGGCCGCCTCCTCGAATGCCTGCCGCTTCGCGTCCTCCACCAGGAACGAGGCGTTGGCCAGCCCTTCGGCGGACGCCGCCTCCTGTGACACCGAGGCCAGTGCGTACGGCCCCAGCCGCCGGTCGAGCTCCAGCGCGTCCACGCTCCGCTTCGCGTCGATGGTGTCCAGGACGAGCCGGCCGAGCTGGATCCGCTGCTCGTACCCCTCCTCCTCCGGCAGCCCCCGCAGCTCCTCGCGGAGCCGTCTGGCCTCCGGCTGTTCGGTCACCACCTCGCGCAGGACCGCGTCCTGCTCATACCGGGCCCGCACGGTGAGCTGCGAGCGGCCGCGGAGCCGGTCGAGGCCGCGGGCGAAGTCGTCGTGCCCCTCGGCCAGCAGCTCGTCGGTCACCGCCGCGGTGTCGCGCACCACGGTGCCGAAGCGGAACGGCAGCACCGGTGGACCCTGCTCGGCCAGGCTGTCCAGCACCTTGGCATGGGTGCGCAGATCCTCGGGGGTGCCCAGCGGCTTGCCGACAGGCACCTCGCTGACCACCGCGGCCTGACCGCGGTGGCGGACCAGGGTCACCGGCGCCTCCGGATCCCCGACGGCGGGCAGGTCCTTGACCGCCTCATCGGTCCGGTCGTCCGTGACGACCCCGTAGACATAGCAGGCACGTGCGTCCTCGGCCATCACCGCTCGCGCTCCCTGTGGCTGGTGGAACCCCTCGTACGCCGGTGCCTCTCCCGCTCCTCGGGCTCGGGCTCCCGGTCCTCGTCGTCATCGTCATCGTCGTGCAGCAGATCCGAGACCGATTCCTTGACGCCTTCCAGGGCGCCCTTGGTCTTCTTCTTGCCGCCGCCCTCCCGGAGGTCGTCCATGAGGCCGGGCAGGCCGTGGGTCTCGGTGCCGCTGCGGGCGAGGTCGAGGCGGTTGGTCGCCTCCGCGAACCGCAGATACGTGTCCACGCTGGCGACGACGATCCGGGCGTCGATGGTCAGGAGCTCGATGCCCACCAGGGACACCCGCACATACACATCGATGACCAGGCCCTTGTCCAGGATCAGGTCGACCACGTCGACCAGGGCGCTGGAACTCGCCCGGTCCAGATACTGGCTCTGCTGCTGGCGTGCTACGGTCACCGCGCTCACCCGTTCCCGGGGCGGGATCCCTCAGCGGCGCGTGCGGCGCCGTGCGGGCTCCTCGTCCTCGTACTCCTCCTCGTCTTCGTCCCGGGGCTCCTCGTCCTCGTACTCCTCGGACTCCTCGGACTCCTCGGGCTCTTCCTCCTCGTCGTACTCCTCGCGCTCTTCGCCTTCTTCGCCTTCTTCGCCCTCCCCCTCCTCTCGCTCGTCCCCCTCCACGATCTCGCCGTCGTGCACCACACCGCGCCAGCCCACGACCTCGTCGGGGTTGAGCAGCACCTCGCGCATGAGATGACGGCGGAAGTGCTTCAACTCCAGACGCACCCGGCGGCCCTGGGCACGCCAGAGGTTGCCGGTGCGCTCCATGAAGCCCTGCGGCCAGTACTCCAGGACGAACAGGATCCGGGTGAGCTCGGGGGCCAGCTCATGGAAGGTGATCGTGCCGTCCACATGGCCCTTGTCCGCCCGTGACGTCCAGATGATCCGCTTGTCGGGCACCTGCTCGACGACCTCTGCCTGCCACTTGCGGTGCGACCAGAAGACCTGGGCCTTCCACTCGGATTCCGTCCCGGGCACGTCCTCGTCCTCGCTCTCCTCCTCGCCCTTGTTCTGGACGTCCTCGACCTTCTTCATGTACGAGGGGAAGTTCTCCCACTCCGTCCAGAGGTTGTAGGTGAGGGAGAGGGGCGCGCCCACGTCGATCTGCTCCACGATGTTGGTGACCTTGAGCTTCTTGCCGCCCTTGCCGCCACCGTCGCCGCCACCGCCGAGGCCCGGGATGAAGCTCTTGGCCTTGTCGACGACCTTTTCCTTGACCTGGTCCTTGACCTTGTCCTTGGCCGTGTCGACGACCTTGTCCTTGACCTGTTCCAGCTCGCTCTTCAGCCCGCCCTTCAGCGCGCCGCCGATCCCGGGGTTTCCTCCCAGGTGGGTGACCGATTCCAGAGCCTTTTCGCCCAGCGCCATCAGCAGGCCCTGTGCTTCCTTCACCAGGCGGTCGGTGGGCAGCGCGCCGCGCCCGCCGGCCCGTCCCTTGGGAGTTTCCTCAGCCATGGCCCTCACCTCTGGCTTCGTCGCGCGGGCCCTTCGCAGCCGTCCGCTTCCTGGCCTGCGCCGGACGGTCGGCCGGCTTGCGCTGCTGCTTGCCGGTGCGCTCGCGTGGCTCGCGCTCCTCATGCTCGTCCGGCTCCTCATGCTCCCCGTCCTCCGGCTCCCCGCCCCCCGCGCCGCCGGTGCGCAGCGCCGTGGCGCGGTGCTCCAGCCGGTCGCTCAGGGCGTCGATGCGGTTACTGGCCGCCGACATGGCCGCCTCCCGGCCCGCGGAGACCAGCCGGCTGCCGATCTCCTGTCCCAGCTTGCCGAGTTCGGAGGACTTCAGTGCCTGGGCGCCCGGTGGGCTCATACCGGAGAGCCGTTTGCCCGCGGCGAGACCGGCGAGGCCGAGGATCAGGGTCCCCCTGTGGCCGCGCCCGAAGAGATAGCCGCTGACGAAGGCCAGCGCCACCCGAGCGTTCTTCATGATCGCTCCTCCTCCCGGAGCTGAACGAGACAGCCGTTCGGATGCATATAGCCAAGTATGGTGCATTTCACCCTATTGAGTGACCTCAGGCCGCGAGCACCGGATGCGGGGCCTGCGCCAACGGGAGTTCATGCGAGACCACGAAGCCGGCCACCGCGTCGATGCCCTTGTCGATGCCCTCGCCGCCGGTACGGTCCGGCCCGCGCCATAGACGGCCACGCTCTCGCCCGGGGAGAGCCGTAGGCACCGCCCGCGAAACCGGGGTTGACGGTGAGACAGAAGCCGGTGTCGCCCGCGAGGCAGTTCTCGCAGAATCCGCGGGCCACGTTGAACGGCACGACACGCGGACGCAGATCGGAGCCGCGGATCTCACCTGGATCACCTCCGCGTCGGATGCTGACGGGCGGCGGTGGTGGCGGAAACGGCCGGTCCCAGGGTGTCTCGGCCACCACCGGGTACTTCCAGCGAAACGCCGTCGGACGCCCGGCGCAACCGGGTCCCGTGCTCCGGGGCCTACTCGACCGTGATCCAGTCCAGGGTGCGCTGGACGGCCTTCTTCCAGCCCGTGTACCCCTCCTCCCTGGCCTTCTGGTCCCACTGGGGCTCCCACCGCCTGGACTCGCTCCAGTGGGAGCGCAGCTCATCGGTGTCCCGCCAGAAACCCGTGGCCAGCCCCGCTGCGTAGGCGGCGCCCAGGGCGGTGGTCTCGGCGATGACGGGGCGGCTGACCGGTACGCCCAGCACATCGGCCTGGATCTGCATGCACAGCTCGTTGTCGGTCACCCCGCCGTCCACCCGAAGGACGTCCAGGTGGATGTCGGCATCCCGCTCCATGGCCTCGACCACGTCCCGGCTCTGGTAGCAGATGGCCTCCAGGGTGGCCCTGGCGATATGGCCATTGGTGTTGAAGCGGGTGAGGCCGACGATCGCGCCCCGGGCGTCGGAGCGCCAGTACGGGGCGAAGAGCCCGGAGAACGCGGGCACGAAGTACACCCCGCCGTTGTCCTCGACGGTGCGGGCGAGCCGCTCGCTCCCGGGGGCGTCGTCGATCATCTTCATCTGGTCGCGCAGCCACTGGACGGCCGAGCCGGTGACGGCGATCGAGCCCTCCAGGGCGTAGACGGGAGGGCTGTCGCCGAACTGGTACGCCACGGTCGTGAGCAGCCCGCTGGTCGAGCGGATCAGCTCCGCTCCGGTGTTGAGCAGCAGGAAGTTACCGGTGCCATAGGTGTTCTTGGCCTCGCCGGGGGCGAAGCAGACCTGGCCGACCGTGGCCGCCTGCTGGTCGCCGAGGACGCCGGTGATGGGGGTGGCGGTGCGCAGCGGGCGGGAGGTGCGGGCCTGGCCGAACGCCTCGGGGTGGGAGGAGGGGTTGATCGTCGGCAGCATCGCGCGTGGAATGCCGAAGATCTCCAGTAGTTCGTCGTCCCAGTCCAGCGTCTCCAGGTTCATCAGCATGGTGCGGCTGGCGTTGGTGACATCGGTGGCGTGGATACCGGCGCCGGGGCCGCCGGTGAGGTTCCACAGCACCCAGGCGTCGGTGTTGCCGAAGAGGGCGTGGCCGCGCTCGGCGGCCTCACGGACGCCCTCGACGTTCTCCAGAATCCATTTGATCTTGCCGCCGGAGAAGTAGGTGGCGGGCGGCAGCCCCGCCTTGCGCCGGATGATCTCGCCACGGCCGTCCCGTTCGAGGGCGGCGGCGATGGTGTCGGTGCGGGTGTCCTGCCAGACGATGGCGTTGTAGTACGGGCGGCCGTTGCGCGGATCCCAGATCACCGTGGTCTCGCGCTGATTGGTGATGCCGATCGCGGTCAGGTCGGCGGGCGAGAGGCCGCCCTCGCGGAGGGCGTTCTGCATCACGGAGTTGGTGCGCTCGTAGATCTCCACCGGATCGTGCTCGACCCACCCCGCACGCGGCAGGATCTGGCGGTGCTCGAGCTGGTAGCGAGCCACCTCGTCGCCGTCGTGGTTGAAGATCATGAAGCGGGTGCTGGTGGTTCCCTGGTCCACCGCACCGACGAATTCCGGCATGATGCCGCCTCTCGTGGGTGGGGTCCGGCCCGGATCGGCTATTCGGGGGTGGGGGTGCGGCCCACCTCCGGTGTGGCCACCGGGAGGTAGCGAGTGATCAGGACCTGGTAGAGGGCGGCGCCGATCAGCCCCCCGACCAGCGGGCCCACGATCGGCACCCAGAAGTAGATGTCCCCGTACTGATCCCGCCAGGCGCTGTGATAGCCGGTGAGGAAGCTGGCCAGCCGGGGGCCGAAGTCACGCGCCGGGTTGATGGCGTACCCCGCGTCGGCGCCCCACGCCATGCCGATCGCGACCACGATCAGGCCGATGATGAGCGGCCCCAGATTGGCCTTGGGGGCCGAGTTCAGCAGATCGGTGACGGCGAAGATGAGCAGTACCAGGATGGCGGTGCCGATGATCTGGTCGCGCAGCGCGCCCCATTCGCTGACCGGAAGGACGCCGTTGCCGGGGAGAGTGGAGAAGACGAACTGGGTCTTGAAGGTGTGCCCCGGGTCGGCGTGGCCCAGCGCCTCGGTGTAGTTCCAGCGCACCAGCAGCGCCCCGACGAACGCGCCGAGCGTCTGGGCCCCCACGTACGGCAGGACCTTGCTCCAGGGGAAGCCCTTGAAGGCCGCCAGGGAGACGGTGACCGCCGGGTTGATATGGGCCCCGCTGAGCCGCGCCGCCACATACACACCGAGGGTGACGCCCAGGCCCCAGGCCCAGGCGATGGAGTCGTGGTCGCCGAGACCGCCCGGGGGCTTGGTGAGCGCGCCACCGGCCACGACCTGGGCCACGACGCCGCAGCCGAAGAGGATCAGCACCATGGTGCCCGCGAACTCCGCGCAGAGCTCGCCGATCAGTGCCGACCTCGGGTGGTTCGCCTCCGGGGCAGCCTTCGGGTCAGTCATGCGCCCATCCTGGGCGCGCGGCGGCACGGCGGCCCGTCCTGCTGGGCCGTACGGGGCATGGACGGTCTTGGACGGGGCGCGGAAGCGAATCGTCGACGGGTCATGGACAGGTCAGGGACGGCGCAACCCGGTCTGTACGGATCAGGGTGCGGCCCTGTACCAAGGTCAGGACACCATCACCCATCGCCCTCCAGCGGAAACAGGACGACACGGATGCCGACCACCCACGCCCCGACGAACTGGGCCGGGAACATCACCTTCTCCGCCGCCCGGCTGCACCACCCGGACACCATCGACGAGCTGCGGCGGATCGTCCGCTCCGCCGACCGGGTGCGGGTGCTCGGCACGGGCCACTCCTTCAACCGCATCGCCGACACCGAGGGCGATCTGGTGAACCTGGACCGGCTGCCGCACCGGGTGGAGATCGACCCCGGCAAGCGCACCGCGACCATCGGGGCGGGCATGCGCTACGCCCATGTGGCCCAGGCCCTGCACACGGAGGGCCTGGCCCTGGCCAACCTCGCCTCGCTGCCGCACATCACGGTCGCGGGAGCCTGTGCCACCGCCACCCATGGCTCGGGGAGCGCCCAGCGGTGTCTGGCGGCGGCGGTCGCGGGGCTGGAGATCGTCGGCCCCGACGGCGAGGTGACCCGGATGAGCCGGGACGAGGACCGGGACCGGCTGAACGGGGCCGTGGTCGGCCTCGGCGGACTGGGCGTCGTCACCGCCATGACGCTGGACATCGAGCCCACCTACGACGTGGCCCAGTGGGTGTGGACCGGGCTTCCGCTGGACCGGCTGGACGACAGCTTCGAGGAGATCTTCGGCGCCGCCTACAGCGTCAGCGTCTTCACCGACTGGCACTCGGGCGAGGGGGTGGTGTGGCTGAAGTGCCGCACCGATCTGCCCGATCCCCCGGAGCCCGGGCAGCCGTGGCTGGGGGCCGTCCCGGCCGTCCGCCACCACCATCCGGTGCCCGCGATGCCGCCGCTGCACTGCACCGAGCAGTTGGGCGCGCCGGGGCCGTGGCATGAGCGGCTGCCGCACTTCCGACCGGACTTCACCCCCAGCAACGGCGATGAGCTCCAGTCGGAGCTGCTGCTGCCGCACGAGTCCGCCTCGGCGGCGTTCGCCGCGCTGCGCGGCCTCGGCGACCGGATCGCGCCCGTGGTGCAGGTGTCCGAGGTCCGTACGGTCGCGGCGGACGAGCTGTGGCTGAGCCCCGCGTACGGCAGGGACAGCGTCGCGTTCCACTTCACCTGGGTCCCCGACCATGACGCGGTGATCGAGGTGGTGGCCGCGATGGAGGAGGCGCTGCTGCCGCTGGGCGCGCGGCCGCATTGGGGCAAGCTGACGACGGCCGCCCCCGAGCGGATCCTCTCCTCGTACGACCGGGCCGCCGACTTCGCGCGGCTGCTGGCCGAGCACGACCCGGCGGGGAAGTTCCGCAACGCCTATCTGGACGGCTACTTCCCCACCGGCTGAGCCCGTCGATCCGAGGGGTGAGCCCGTCGCCCGCCCGGTGAGCCCGTCGGCCCGCCGGGCGGGAGCATCCGGGCCGGTCCTCAGCCGGTCCAGGACCATTCGGCGACCTCGGGCATATCGGTGCCGTGCTCGCGGATCCAGGCGTGGTGGCGGGTGCGGGCGTCCTGCATCCGCTGCCGTACGGCCACGGCGCGCGCCGCGAGCCCCGGGGTCCGGTCGATGACGTCCATCACCAGCCGGAAGCGGTCCAGGTCGTTGCGGACCACCATGTCGAACGGTGTGGTCGTGGTGCCCATCTCCTTGTAGCCGCGCACATGCAGATGCGGGTGGACGGCCCGGCGGTAGGACAGCCGATGCACCAGCCACGGATACCCGTGGTAGGCGAAGATGACCGGCCGGTCGCGGGTGAACAAGGCGTCGAACTCATGGTCCGACATCCCGTGCGGATGCTCCTCCTTCGGCAGCAGCCGGGTCATGTCGACGACGTTGACCACGCGCACGGCCACATCGGGCAGATGGCGGCGGAGGATCCCGGCCGCCGCGACCACCTCCTGGGTGGGCACGTCACCCGCGCCGGCCAGCACCACATCCGGCTCCCCCGCGCCGTTCTCGGTTCCGGCCCAGTCCCAGGTCCCGGCGCCGCGGGCGCAGTGGGCGCGTGCCTGGTCGAGATCGAGCCAGTCGAAGCAGGGCTGTTTGCCCGCGACGACGACATTGACGTAGTCGCGGGTGCGCAGGACATGGTCGGCCACGCTGAGCAGGGTGTTGGTGTCCGGCGGCAGATAGACCCGCACCACTTCCGGGCTCTTGTTGAGCACATGGTCGACAAAACCGGGGTCCTGGTGCGAGAAGCCGTTGTGGTCCTGGCGCCACACATGGGAGGTCAGCAGATAGTTGAGGGAGGCCACGGGGCGCCGCCAGGGCAGTGAGCGGGACACCTTCAGCCATTTGATGTGCTGGTTGACCATGGAGTCGACGATGTGCACGAACGCCTCGTAGCAGGAGAAGAGGCCATGCCGCCCGGTCAGCAGATAGCCCTCCAGCCAGCCCTGGCAGAGGTGCTCGGAGAGGATCTCCATGACCCGGCCGCTGCGGCTGAGGTGCTCATCGGTGGGCAGGACGGCCTCCTGCCACGCCTTGCCGGTGGCCCGGAAGAGGCCCTCCAGCCGGTTGGAGGCGGTCTCGTCGGGGCCGACCACCCGGAAGTCGCGGCGGGCGGCGGTGTCCTCCATGACCCTCTCCAGCAGCCCGCCGAGGACCCGGGTCGGCTCGTGGAGGGTCGCACCGGGCTTGTCCACGGGGACCCCGTACCGCTCCAGGGCGGGCAGCGGCAGCGAGCGCAGCAGCCGCCCGCCGTTGGCGTGCGGATTGGCGCCCAGGCGGCGGTCGCCCTCCGGGACGTCGGCCAGGAGCGGCGGCCGGGGCCGCCCGTCGGCGTCGAAGAGCTCCTCGGGGCGGTACGAACGCAGCCAGCGCTCGAGCTGCCGCAGATGCTCCGGGTTCTCCCGGACGCCCGGCAGCGGGACCTGATGGGCGCGCCAGGTGCCCTCCACGGGGAGCCCGTCGACCACCTCGGGCCCGGTCCAGCCCTTGGGCGTACGGAGCACGATCACCGGCCAGCGCGGCCGCTCGGCGGCGCCCTCCTGGCGGGCGGTGCGTTCCTCGCGGGCGGTGCGCTGGAGCAGGGCGATCCGGTCCAGGGCCTCGTCCAGGGCGTACGCCATGGCCCGGTGCACCGCGAGCGGTTCGTCCCCGGTGACGTGGATCGGCTCATGGCCGTAGCCGCGCAGCAGCTCGTCGAGTTCGGGCCGGGGCAGCCGGGCGAGGACCGTGGGGTTGGCGATCTTGTACCCGTTGAGATGGAGGATCGGCAGCACGGCGCCGTCGTGGACAGGGTCCAGGAATTTGTTCGCGTGCCAGGAGCCGGCCAGCGGACCGGTCTCCGCCTCGCCGTCGCCGATGACGCAGGCGACCAGCAGTCCGGGGTTGTCCAGCGCGGCCCCGTAGGCGTGGGCGAGGGAATAGCCGAGCTCACCGCCCTCGTGGATCGAGCCGGGGGTCTCGGGGGCGACATGGCTGGGCACCCCGCCGGGGAAGGAGAACTGCCGGAAGAGCCGGGCCATGCCCGCCGCGTCCCGGCCGACATCCGGATAGATCTCGGAGTAGCTGCCGTCCAGCCAGGAACCGGCGAGCACCGCGGGACCGCCGTGGCCGGGGCCCCAGACACAGATGGCGTCCAGGTCGCGGTCCTTGATGACGCGGTTCAGGTGGGTGTGGACGAGGTTGAGGCCGGGTGAGGTGCCCCAGTGGCCCAGCAGCCGGGGCTTGATGTGGTCCGGGCGCAGCGGCTCGGTCAGCAGGGGGTTGGCCAGCAGATAGATCTGGCCCGCCGCGAGGTAGTTGGCGGCGCGCCAGTGGGCGTCCAGGGCGCGGATCCGGTCGTCCCCGAGCCCGCTGTCCGGCGAGCCCGTCGTGGTCGGTGCGTCTGGCATGGACCTCTCTCCCTCGTGGTATCCGGTGTCCGGTGGTGTGCCCCCGTGGTGTCCGGTTGCCTTGCCCAACGGTCGCGTCATCCGCCCGCCGGTCGCGCTACCCGGCGCCGCCGGTCGCGGCGTCCCAGCCGTTCAGACCCGCTCCGGCACGATCACCACCGGGCAGGGCGCGTGGTGCAGTGCCGCGTGGGCGACGCGGCCGAGCTCCAGCCCCACAGCGTGCCCGTGGCCGCGGCGGGCGCCGAGTACCAGCAGATCGGCGGTGGCCGCCGCGTGGAGGAGCGCCTTGCGGGCCGTTCCCTCGACCGTCTCGCGGTGGACGGTCACCTCGGGGTGGTCCCGTCCGGGGGTCCGCAGGGCGTGATCCAGCGTCCGCTCCGCCCGTGCCCAGTGGGCACGTACCGGGTCCCCCTCCAGCAGCAGTTCATCCGTCACCTCACCGGCCGGGGCGCGCCAGGCGCGTACGCCTTCCAGGGTGCGGCCGCTCACCTCGGCCTCGCGGAAGGCGAACCGGGTCGCGGCCGAGGGGCCGGCCGTCTCGCCCACGCCGAGCACGATCCGGCCGAAGGCACCGCGCCGGTTGGGCTCGCCGCCGCGTACGACGGTGACCGGGCACGAGGCGCGGGCGGCGACCGCGAGGCTGACCGAGCCGAGCAGCAGCGCGGCGAGTTCGCCGCGGCCGCGGGAGCCGGTGACCAGGCCCGAGGCGTCCCGGCCGGCGCGCAGCAGCGCGGCGACCGGGTCCTCCGGCAGGACCTCGGCGCAGACCTTCACCTCGGGTCCGCACCGGTGGGCGCGCTCCGCGGCCAAGGTGGCGATCTCCTCGTCCCGGATCAGCTCCCAGGGGCGCGCCGGGTCGGCGGCGGGGGCGATGCCCTCGTACCGCTGCCACAGCGAGGCGTGGATCAGCCGCAGCGGCACCCCGTGCCGGGCCGCCGCTTCCACCGCCCAGTCCACGGCCTGAAGGCTGTAGTGCGAGCCGTCGACGCCCACGACGAGGGGAAGGTCCGCCGTCTCCACCGTTTCCACCACCTTCCGCGCGGCGGCCGCACTGTGCCGACGCCTCTTCACCCTCGCGGCCGTGCGGGATCCGGCGCGAGGGGCGTTTCGGCCCCGCCGGGGGTCGTTCGGCCCAGGGTGCCCATGCGGGCCGAACGGTCCGCATCGGACCCCGGGCAGCCCAAGAGGGCGGGCGGGTCGCCGTCCGAGGCTGGGACCGACCGGGGAGGCACGGATGAAGCACCGCAAGATCGGCAACGTGATGACCGACGACGTCGTCCGGGTGAGTTCCATGACCTCGTTCGACGAGGTCGGTGCGCTGCTCTCCCGGCACCGCTTCAACGGGCTGCCCGTGGTGGACGACGACGACAAGGTGGTCGGCATGATCACTGGGACCGATCTCAGCGAACCCGCCCCGACGGCCGGGCAACTGATGTCGCGCCCCGCGGTCACCGTGCGCCCCCAGGACAGCATCGTGGACGCGGCCCGCGCGATGGACCGCCATCGCGTCGAGCGGCTCCCCGTCGTCGACGAGGAGGAGCGGCTGATCGGCATCGTCACCCGCCGGGATCTGCTGCGGGTCTTCCTCCGCCCGGACGACGAGATCCGTGCCGAGGTGATCGACGAGGTGCTGGTCCGCTCGCTGTGGCTGGGCCCGCAGTCGGTCGCCGTCACCGTGACCGACGGGATCGTACGGCTGGAGGGACAACTGGACCGGCACAGCGAGATCCCCATCGCGGTCCGGATGACCGGACAGGTGGACGGCGTGGTGGCCGTGGTCGACCGGCTCACCTATCTGATCGACGACTCCGCCGGCCGGGGAGGTGCGCGGCGATGACCCACCCGGCCAAGCCGGTGCGGGACGGCCGGGTGGTGGTGGGCCTGGACGGCTCGGACAGCGCGTGGGCCGCGCTGGACGGGGCGGTCGCCGAGGCGCGGCGCCGTCACGCCACGCTGGAGATCGTGCACGCCTGGCCGTGGGCGCGGACCGACCCGCTCGCCTTCGACCCGGACAGCGAACCCCGGCGGCCCGCGGTGGAGATCGCCAGAACCGTGCTGCGGCTGGCCGTGTCCCGCGCCCAGGAGCAGGATCCGGAGCTGCGGATCGTGCCCACCCTGACGGCGCAGGACGCGGTGCCCGAGCTGCTGCGGATCGGCGGGGACGCCGCGCTGATCGTCATCGGCACCCGGGGTCTTGGCGGTTTCACCGGGCTGCTGCTCGGCTCGGTCGGGCTGCGGCTGGCCGCCCACACCCGGCGCCCGCTGCTGGTGGTACGCGGCGGGCCGACGACGACGTACGGGCCCGAGAGCCACGGCAAGGTGCTGGTCGGGGTGGAGAGCGGCGCGGACGCGGCGGCGGCCCGGTTCGCCTTCGAGGAGGCGAAGCGGCGCCGCGCCCGGCTGCGGGTGCTCTACGCCTGGCCGCGGCCCCGGGTCTTCGCGGGCGATCACGCGCTGCCCGCACGCGAGGTGGTGGCGCTGCGCGCCGAGCGGGAACAGACGGTGGCCCACGGCATGGTGGCCGGCCTGCGCGAGGAGTTCGGGCAGATCCGGGTACGCGAGCACACCACCCACACCGCCCCCGCCCAGGCCCTGGTGGAGGCGTCCCGAGCGGCGGACGTCCTGGTACTCGCCGTCCACCGGCGCACCCCCCGCCTCGGCATGCAACTGGGCCCGGTCACCCACGCGGCCCTCCACCATGCGCACTGCCCGGTGGTGCTGGTGCCGGTGGAGTAGCTCGGGGGCCGGGACGGAATGGGCCCCGGCCCGGCGCGGAGACCGGTCGGCCGTGTCGGGCCAGGGCGGTGGAAAGGGCCGGAAGACCTGGTCCCTGGGACCCTGCCGGGACCGGTCGGCCCTGTCGGTGGGGGCCCGGTCATGGTCCGCTGGAGATGGCACCGGGGGCATCCGGCAGACGCGGAGAAGCGGACGCCTGAGTTCCGTGCACCGCGCAATCAGGGCCCGCGAGAAGTGGGCGCCCCCGGCGCCACGCCTCGGACTGGGCGCCTCCCAGCGGTGACCGCGGCCATGGACAAGCGGCCATGGACAAGGGGCGCGTCGCCGCCGTGAGGGCACGCGTGCGGGCCGCGGTCGGGCATGCGGCGCCGCGTCGCGAGTGGCCGCGCGTGATCAGCCGTCGGCTGACGGACAGCGGCCGGCGGCCGGCGGCTCGTACGTCCCCGAGGCGGGCCGAGGTGCCGAGTGGGTCTGCCGGGAAGGAGGCAGCGATGGCGCGCCCCGTAACCGTCGGGCTGGACGGTTCCCCCGAGAGTCTGGCCGCCGCCGGATGGGCTGCCCATGAGGCCCGTTCGCGCGACGCCCCACTTCGGCTGGTGAACGCCTGGCCGGGGCCTGATCAGAAGGATCTGACACCGGGCCGGGAGGCCGCCTGGCACTACTGGGCCGAGCGCGCCCTGGGTTCGGCCAGCGCCGAGCTGGACGCCGACCACCCGGACATGGCGATCCTCACCGATCAGATCCCCGGCCGGCCCGCGCCCGTCCTGCTGGCCGAGGCGGAGCGCGCCCAACTGCTGGTGGTGGGGTCCCGCTCGATCGGCACGGTCGCCGGATTCTTCCTCGGCTCCGTCGGTCTGGAGCTCGCCGCACGCGCCATGACCCCCGTGGTCCTGGTGCGGGCGGACGCGCACGAGGACCGGCAGGGCGATGTGGTGGTCGGGGTGGAGCCGGGCGAGCCGGGCGACGACATCCTGGAGTTCGCCTTCGACGCCGCGGCCCGCCGCGACGGTGTGCTGCGGGCCGTCTACGCCAGCCGGGTCCCCGCCATCCGGGGCGATGCCCCCTGGGTGGTGGACGTGGGGCTGAGCGACGCGCGCAAGGAGTCCGAGCACGCGCTGGGCGAGGTGCTGGCGCCGTGGCGGGACAAGTTCCCCGAGGTGCGGGTCTTCGAGGAGATCGCGTCGGACAGCCCGGCCCGGCAGCTCGTGGGCGTGGCGGCGGGAACGGCGCTGATGGTCGTGGGCCGTGGTCCGCGCCAGGTGGGGTTCGGTCCCAGGCTGGGGCCGGTCACCCAGGCCGTGGCGCACCACGCCGCCTGCCCGGTCGCGATCGTGCCCCAGCGATGAGACCCCGGGCCACTCGGCCACCGCGCCGCACGAGGCGCCCGACCGGATGACACGCCATGCGACGGGGCGGCCGAGAACCGCGGCGGAAGCCCAAGGCGAACAACCGGAGGAGAACGCGAACAATCGGAGGAGAGGGAAGCGACCATGAAAGCACTCGTCTTCCACGGGCCGGAGCAGTTCTCCTGGCAGGAGGTGCCCGACCCCGAACTCGAGGCCACCACCGACGCGATCGTCCGGATCGACACCGCGACCATCTGCGGCACCGATCTGCACATTCTCCGCGGCGAGCTGCCGGACGTCAGCCCCGGCCGGGTGCTCGGCCACGAGGGGGTCGGCGAGATCGTCGAGACCGGTGCCGATGTCCGCGGGGTCCGGCCCGGCGACCGGGTGCTGCTCTCCTGCATCTCGGCCTGCGGCCACTGCCGCTTCTGCCGGGAGCGCAGCTACGGGCAGTGCCGTGACGGCGGAGGGTGGATCCTCGGGCGCCTGATCGACGGCACCCAGGCCGAGTATGTCCGGGTGCCCTTCGCCGATCTGTCCACGCATCCGCTGACGGGGCCGGTCGAGGGCCATGACGCCGTGCTGCTGGCGGATACCTTCCCCACCGCCTATGAGGTGGGCGTCCTCAACGGCCGGGTGGGGCCGGGCGATACGGTCGTGGTGGTGGGCGCCGGGCCGGTCGGGCTGGCCTCGATCGCCACGGCGCAGTTCTTCTCCCCCGGCCGGATCATCTCCGTCGATCCGGACCCGGCCCGGCTGGACGCCGCCAAGCGGGTCGGAGCCGACGCGGTGGCGGACTCCGGCGAGGACCCGGAGCGGCTGGTCGACGATCTCACCGAGGGGCTCGGCGCCGATGTGGTGATCGAGGCCGTCGGGAACCCGCGGAGCTTCGAGACCTGCACCCGGATGGTGCGGCCCGGCGGCCGGATCGCCAATGTCGGGGTGCACGCCCGGCCCGCCACGCTGCATCTCGAAGAGCTGTGGATCAAGAACGTGACGATCACCACCGGGCTGGTCGACACCTTCTCCATCCCCACTCTGCTCTCCCTGCTGGCCGCCGGGCGGCTGCCCGCGTCCACGCTGATCACCCATCTGTTCGAGCTGGACCAGATGGAGGAGGCGTACGACGTCTTCGCCCGCGCGGCCGACACCGGCGCGATCAAGATCGCGCTCGGCGAGGCCGCCCGGCCGCTGGTGGCCCGGGAGACGTGAGCGGGGAGGTGACGCGTATGGGAGCGCCCATCGTCGTCGGTGTCGACGGTTTCGCCGAGAGCCCGCCGGCCGCACACTGGGCGGCCCGTGAGGCGCTGCTGCGCGATCTGCGGCTGCGGCTGATCCATGCCTGGAACCCGCCGTCGCCCGAGGCCCCGACCCTCCCCCACGAGGACGACCTGCACTACTGGGCGCAGCGTCTGCTGACCGACCTGGTGGGCGAGTTGCGGGACGCCCATCCGGGGCTGCGGGTCTCGGCCGAGCTGGTGCCGCGCGAGACGGTGCCCGCCCTGCTGGACGCGGCCCGGGACGCCGAGATGCTGGTGCTCGGCTCGCGCGGCCGCGGCACCCCCGGCGGCTACCTCCTCGGATCGACCGGCCGCCATGTGCTGGCGCACGGGGAACGGCCGGTGATCATGGTGCACGCCGACGACCGGCCGCTGACCGCCGATGTGACCGTCGGGGTGTGTCTGCGGGGGACGAACGAGGAGACGCTGCGGTTCGCCTTCGACGCCGCCGCCCGGCGTGGCGGTGCGCTGCGCGCCGTGCACGCGGGCGCGGGCACGAGCGCGGGCACGAGCGGGCCGGAATACGAGGAGTCGGGGGAGGCGGGAGCAGGGGACGCGCTGGACGCGGCGCTGCGCCCCTGGCGGGAGAAGTACCCGGGGGTGCCGGTGGCGGAGGCCCTCACGGCCGAGCGCCCGGCCCTCGGGGTGATGCACACCGCGCCGGGCTCCGGGCTGCTCGTGCTGGGCCGCGAGGAGACGGAGCCGGACCCCGTCCCCTGCCTGGGCTCGGTGATCCACGCGGCGGTGCACCACGCACCGTGCCCGGTGGCGGTCGTCCCGTGCGGCTGATGTCCGAAGGGAGCGGCTGATGTCCGAAGGGAGGCGAGAGTGACATGTCGGAGGCGATGACCACCGACCTCTACGAGGCGACGATGGCCCTGTCGTATCTGCGCGAGGGCATGACCGGCCCGGCCACCTTCGACCTCTACGTCCGCGACCTGCCGCCCGAGCGGGGCTTCCTGGTCACCGCAGGGCTGGAGCCGGCGCTGGACTTTCTGTCCGGCTTCCGTGTGGAACCCGAGGACGTGGCGGCGTTCGCCGCGGCGACGCACCGTCCGTACGAGGACCTCGAACCCCTGCTGGGGCTGGGCTTCGACGGCGAGGTGCGGGCGGTGCCCGAGGGGCGGATCGTCCTGGCCGGGGAGCCGCTCCTGGAGCTGACCGCGCCGCTGCCACAGGCCCAGCTCGTCGAGACGTATCTGATGGGGCAACTGAGCCATCAGACCACCATCGCCTCCAAGGCGGCCCGGTGTGTGCTGGCCGCGGAGGGGCGCCCGGTGGTGGACTTCTCGCTGCGCCGCACCCATGGCCCCTGGGCCGGGATGCAGTCGGCGCGGCTGAGCGCGATGACCGGGTTCACGGCGACCAGCAATGTGGCGGCGGCCGCCGCGTACGGGATCGAGGCGAGCGGGACGATGGCGCATGCGTACATCGAGGCGTTCCCGGACGAGGAGACCGCGTTCCGCGCGTTCGCCCGTACCCATCCCGGCCCGGTCACCTTCCTGGTGGACACCTATGACACGGCGAGCGGAGTGGCCACCGCGGCGGGGGTGCTGAGCGAGCTGGAATCCGGACCCAGCGGCGCGATCCGGCTGGACAGCGGCGACCTGGGCGAACAGGCGGTGCGGGCGCGGGAGATCCTCGACGCGGCGGGGCTGCCCGAGGTGCGGATCGTGGTGAGCGGCGGGCTCGACGAGTACTCCGTGGAGGAGCTGGTCCACTCGGGCGCGCCGATCGATGTCTTCGCCGTGGGCACCCGGATGGGGGTGTCGGCCGACGCCGCCGCCCTCGACACCGCGTACAAGCTGGTCGCCTACGACGGGACCCCGGTGATGAAACTGTCCTCGGCCAAGGCCACGGCCCCCGGGACCAAGCAGGTGTGGCGCCGCCCCGGCTACGCCGATGTGATCGGCGAGCGCGACGAGCTTCCGCCGCACGGCGGGGCGCCGCTGCTGGAGACCGTGATGCGGGAGGGCAGGCGCACCGGAGCTCCCGACACCCTCGACCGCGCGCGGCGGCGGTTCGACACCGATCTCGCGGGGCTGCCACCGCACGCCCGGCGGATCCGCCACCCGGTCCCGCCCCGGCCGGCCACCTCCGCCGGACTGGCCGGGCTCGCGGGGCGGGTACGCCACCGGATCGAGCACCGGCTGGCGGCCGACAGCGAGGCGGGCGGAAGACAGGCAGCGTGACCAAGGAGGATGCCGTGCCCCGGAGTGCGCACATTGTGAGCGATGTGATGACCCATACCGTCGTCGCCGTCGGCCGCGAAGCGCCGTTCAAGGAGATCGTCAGAACGCTGGAGCAGTGGCGGGTGAGCGCCCTGCCGGTGCTGGAGGGCGAGGGCCGGGTCATCGGCGTGGTCTCCGAGGCGGATCTGCTGCCCAAGGAGGAGTTCCGCGACAGCGATCCGGCACGGGTGGCGCAACTGCCCGACCTCCCCGGTATCGCCAAGGCGGGCGCGGTGACGGCGGATGAGCTGATGACGACCCCCGCCATCACCGTGCACGCGAGCGCGACGCTGGCCGAGGCCGCGCGGATCATGACCCATAAGCGGGTCAAACGGCTCCCGGTGGTGGACGAGGAGGGCCGACTGGAGGGCATCGTCAGCCGCGCCGACCTGCTGAAGGTCTTTCTGCGGCCGGACGACGACATCGAGGAGGAGGTACTTCGCGAGGTGGTGGCCCACCTGTTCCCGGCCGCGGGGGAAACCGTCCGGGTGAGCGTGAACGAGGGCGTGGTCACCCTGACCGGCCGGGTCAAAGAGGCCGTCCTCATCCCGGCGGCGGCCCGCCTCATCCGAGCGATCGAGGGCGTGGTCGACTTCGACAACCAACTCACGGCGGCACCACATACGGCCCAGCGACGGTAGGTGCGCGGCGCGCCCCCGGCGAACCCCGCCGGGCGGGGTCCGCCGGGGGCGCGCCCGGCCGCGCGGGGGCCCGGCGGGCGTGGCTGGGACGTCCGAGTGCGCGTGCGCCCGACACAAAGACGACGAAGACGCACCCCTACGCCACCTCCCGCGCCGCCGCGCTTACCACGGCGACGATCCGCCGGTAGGCGGCCCGGCGCGCGATGCCGCCCAGCAACTGCTGGGCGGCACCCCCGGCGCCGGACGCCGCCCGCCCGGCGGCCTCACCCACCGGTGCCACAGGCACGCAGACCGGCCGGGCACGGCGGTACGCGATGGGGCCCACCAGATGCGGCATCATGCGCCGGTGCCACAGGCACGCAGACCGGCCGGGCACGGCGACGCGTAGCCGGGCATCACCCGAGGTGGCGACCCAACGCCACCGCGCGGCGGCGCATTGCCGGTAGGCGGCGCAGCGGCGCGCGATGCCCCCAGCCACCGCTGGGAGACGCCCCGCGCCGTACCACCCGCCGGGCGGCATCACCGATGCCACACGCGCCAACACCGGCCGGACACAGCCGTACGCGATCGCGCCTCCTCGGATGCGGCGGCCCCGCGCCAGCGAGGGGAACGCCCCGGCGCCGGGCACCACAGGCCCGGGCAGCATCATGGGAGGCGCCCCGGCGCCGTACCACCCACCGGGCGGCACCACCAATGCCACACACGCCAACACCGGCCAGGCACAGCCCTACGTCATCGGGCCTCACCGAATGCGGCGGCCCAGCGCCAGCGGGGGCAGCGCCCCGACCCCGGGCACCACAGGCCCAGGCAGCATCAGGGGAGGCGCCCCGGCGCCGTGCCGCCCGCCGGGCGGACGCCACCGATGCCACACACGCCGAAGACCCGCCGGGCACGGCGCTTCGTGATCGCGGGTCATCGGATGTGGCGGCTCCAGCGGGGGCCGACCTCGGCCCAGGCGCGGCCCCATTCCTGGGTGCGGGCGCGGTCCAGGCGCCAGCGCGCCACACCGCGTCCGGCCAGCGATATCGCGCCCACGCCCGCCGCGGCCGATGTCCCGGCGAGCACCGCGCGGGTGGCGATCTGCTCGGGGGTGGGAGGCCGCTGGACCAGTTGGCCGCGGCCGTCGGTCCAGACCTCGGTGGCGGTGCCCGCCTTGCTGCCGTCGTGGACCCGGGCCGTGCCGGTGTGGACGGTACCGTCCGGGCCGGTCCACCGGACGATCGCGCGCACCTGGCCGGTGGTGGACCCGTCGCCCGCGGGCTGCGCGACGGGCGCGTCCTCCTTCAGGACGGCGGGCACCCGGTGCCGGTCCGCCCGCTCCTGCTGGAGCGACGCGTCCACGGCCGTGCCCGCGGCCACCCCTGCCACCGGGCCGCCGACCGCCATCACCACGCCGGTGACCAGCACGACCCACGCCTCGATCACATCCGAGCGGCGTCTGAGCGGGTTGCGCCGCCACCGCCATGTCCGCCGCCCCCGCACTTCCGTGCCCATGTCGTGACCGTCGCACGCGCGGGGAGGGCGGGACGAGGGCCGGGCAGCCCCCTTGGGGGCCCGTTCGGCCCTGGTACCGCCCTGACCTGCTGCGCCACGATTCCCACCGGGGGCAGGGCGGACGGTGGACGAACAGTGCGAGAGCCCATGACCGAGACACGAGCGACACCGGCGGCACCGGCGACACCGATCAGGGTGTTCGTCCTCGACGACCACGAGGTCGTGCGGCGCGGACTGCATGACCTCCTGGACGCCGAACCGGACATCGAGGTGGTCGGCGACGCGGGAACCGTCGACCACGCGCTGGCCCGGGGCCCGGCGCTACGGCCCGACGTGGCCATCCTGGACGTCCGGCTGCCGGACGGGGACGGCATCACGGTCTGCCGCGAGCTGCGCTCCCGGATGCCGGATCTGGCCTGTCTGATGCTGACCTCGTTCGACGACGACGATGCCCTGCTGGACGCGATCATGGCCGGGGCGGCGGGCTATGTGCTCAAGCAGATCAAGGGGTCGGACCTGGTCTCGGCGGTGCGTACCGTCGCCTCCGGCCAGTCGATGCTGGACCCGGCCACCACCGCCCGGCTGATGAGGACCCTGCGGGGGGACACCGCCCCGCAGGAGCCCAGGGACGAGGTGCTGGCCGGGCTGTCCCCGCGCGAGCGGGAAATCCTGGTGCTGATCGGCGACGGGCTCACCAATCGGCAGATCGGCAAGCGGCTCTTCCTGTCCGAGAAGACGGTCAAGAACCACATCTCCCGGCTGCTGGCCAAGCTGGGCGTGGAGCGCCGTATCCAGGCGGCGGTACTGGCGACCCACTCGGCCCCGCCCGCCGCCGACGACCATCCGGGATGACCCGGATCCGGGGCCGCACCGCCCCCCGTCCGTAACCCCGACGGACGCCCGACCACGGCCCCTTACGGCCCCACCACCGACGGCGCCACCGGCGCGAGGAGACCCCATGCAGCCCGCAACGCTCGACGCGGCGATCCTGGAGAAGCTCATCTCCGCGGCCGTGGCCGCCCCGTCGATGCACAACACCCAGCCGTGGCGCTATCGGCTGGACCCCGACACCGTCACGCTGGAGGTCCGGGCCGCCCCCGAGCGGGCGCTGCGGTACGCCGATCCGATGGGTCGGGCGCTGAGCATCTCCGCCGGGGCCGCCGTGTTCAATCTGCGGGTCGCCGTGGCCCACTTCGGCTGGCACCCGGTGGTCCGGCTGCTGCCGTACCGGTCACAGCCCGATCTGCTGGCCACGGTGCGGCTGGCCGCGTCGCCCCACGACGTCGACGGGCAGGACGGCGACGGGCACGACGCCCCGCACCACCACGACGCCCCGCACCACGACGACCGGCACCAGGATCTGTACGACGTCATCTGGCGGCGGCACAGCAGCCGCTCCCCCTTCTCCGGGCGCCGACTGCCACCACGGGTGCGCTACGAACTGGCGGAGGCGGCGTGCGCACACGGCGCCACGCTGTGGCTGGCGGGCCCCGAGGAGACCTCGCGGCTGCTGCGGCTGACCGCCGAGGCGCAGCGGCGCACCTCGGGGGATCCGCGTCGGCTCGCCGAGAGCCGCGACTGGGTCCGCGAGACCGGGCCGTACGGCATCCCTGCGGCCGCCCTCGGGCCACGGGACGTCACCGGGCGGCTGCCGATGCGCGACTACCTCGGCCCGGGGCCGGACGGCCGCCGGGGCGGTGATCCGCCCACCGTGGCGTTCGAGAGCGACCCGGCCATCGCCGTACTGGCCACGGACCAGGACCGGCGTACCGACTGGCTGCGGGCCGGGCAGGCGCTGGAACACGTACTGCTGCTGGCGACTTCGCACGCGGTCCGGGCGTCCCTGCTGCACCAGGCGCTGGAGTGGTCGGATCTGCGGTGGTCGCTGAGCGACGCCCACCGGACGCCCGGCCATGTGCAGATGCTGATCCGGCTGGGTTACGGACCGGTGGGGCCGGCCACTCCGCGCAGCGAGGCGGCCGAGACCCTGGACGCCGAGACCCTGGACGGGGGCCGCTGACCCGGCAACGGGCCCCGCTGACGCGGCACAGCCACCGTCTACCGCTCCGGCAGCGGTACCCCCCACACCAAGCGGGTGCCACCGCCCGGCGGCTCCCCCAGCTCCAGTTCGCCGCCGAGCTTCTCGGCGCGCTCGGCCATGTTGCGCAGTCCGCTGCGGCGGCCGCCCTCGGGGACGCCCACCCCGTTGTCCGTGACCATGAGGGTCAGCCGCCCGGCCGCCACGACCAGCGAGATCTCGGCGGCGTCGGCCCGTGCGTGCCGGGCGATGTTCGACATCGCCTCGGCCAGGACGGCGACCATGTCGTCCGCGACGGTGCGCGGCACATCGGTGTCGACCAGGCCCTCGGTGCGCAGCGAGGGGGTGAAGCCGAGCGCGGGCACGGCCTCCTCGATGGTCTTGGCGGTACGGACTCGCAGCCCCTGGACCGCGGGCCCCGCCTCGTGCGAGCGCAGTCCGAAGATCGTCGAGCGGATGATCTTGATGGTGTCGTCCAGGTCGTCCACCACCCGCAACAGCCGTTCGGAGCCCTCCGGGTGCTGGACGAAGCGCAGCGTGGACTGCAACGTCATTCCGGCGGCGAAGAGCCGCTGGATGGCCAGGTCGTGCAGATCGCGGGCGATCCGGTCGCGGTCCTCCAGCAGCACGAGCTGCTCCGCGTCGCGCCGTCGCTCGGCCAGTTTCATCGCGATGGCCGCCTGGCCCGCGAAGCCCAGCAGGGTGTCGGTCTCGATCTGGGTGAAGGCGGGGCTGTCCGCCATGCGGGCCAGCGAGAGCACTCCGCCCACTCCGTCGCTCGTCCGCATCGGCACCGCGACGGCCGGGCCGAGCCCCTCCCAGCGCTGCGGGCCGACCGTGATCCGCGGGTCGTTCTGGACATCGGTGCTGGTGACCGGCTCGGAGGCGGTGAAGGCCGCCCCGCCGAAGGTGCCCCGGCGGGGCAGCACCAGACCGCGGTGGTCCTCGGCGTCGGTTCCCGCCGCCAGCGCGACCTCCAGTTCGTCGGTGCCGGGCACCGGCAGCATCAGCACGCCCAGATCGGCGGAGAGGATCCGGCGGGCGTGCTCGACGATCAGCTCCAGGACCCGGGTCTCGTCCACTCCGGACAGCAGGCTGTGGGTGACCTCGGCGTTCGCCTCCAGCCAGCGCTGGCGGTGCCGGGTCTCCTCGTACAGCCGGGCGTTCTCGATGGCCACTCCGGCGGCCACGGCGAGGGTGGACAGCACCGTCTCGTCCTCGCCGTCGAACTCCTTACCGCCGCGCTTCTCGGTGAGATAGAGGTTGCCGAAGACCTCGTCGCGCACCCGGATGGGCACCCCGAGGAAGGAGCCCATCGGCGGATGGTCCGGCGGAAAGCCGTAGGAGGCCGGATGCTCCGAGAGCTCGGCCAGCCGCAGCGGCTGGGGGCGGCGGATCAGCTCCCCCAGGAGGCCGTGGCCGGAGGGCAGATGCCCGATCGCCTCGATCCGCTCCTTGTCGATGCCCACCGGCAGGAATTCCGCCAGCCGCTGATCCTCGCCGATGACCCCCAGCGCGCCGTATTCGGCGTCCACGAGCACCACGGCGGCCTCGACGATCCTCCGCAGCACATGCGAGAGATCCAGCTCCCGGCCCACCGACAGGACGGCTTCCAGCAGGCTGTGCACCCGGTCCTGGGTGCCGCGCACCCCGTCGATGCGCGACTGGAGCTCCTCCAGCAGCTCGTCCAGTCGAAGCTGGGGCAGGGACTCCGTACTCCTCGTGCTCTCCATACCCACGGTGCCTCCGTCGGCTTCACCGCGCCCGGCGCGGCATTCCGCACGGCCCTCACTCTCTTCACGGTAGCCGCGCCCGGCCGACAGTGAGTGGGTCGGAACATCTTGGCGTGCGGGAGCACGTTGGCTAATGTGCGGGCCTGTTCGCTCTGGAGCGTTTCGACACCCAAGAAGGGTGGACCACCAGATGCCCCTACGCCTCCGCCGTCGCCTCCTCCTCCCCCGCTTCTCCCGGCCACCCCGGCCACCCCGAATCCCCCGGACCTCCCGCATCTCCCGGGCTTCCCGCACCTCCCGGATATCCCGGATCGCCGCTCTCGCCCTGGCCCTCGCGCTCGCCGCCCCCGCCTCCCCGGCGGCAGCGGCGAATCCCCCCGATCCGCCCGCGGATGTCTACAAGCTGCTGGAGGACCCCGAGGTCACCTCGGTCGGACAGGAGCCCGCCCATGCGCGGCTGACCCCGTACACCGACACCGCCGGCGCCCTCGACGGCGGCTCCAGGAGCCGCTGGACCGCCTCGCTCGACGGCGCCTGGAAGCTCCATATGTCCGACCGCCCCGAGGAGGTGCCGAAGGACTTCTTCACCGAGGGCTACGACACCTCCAGCAGCGGCTGGCGCAGTGTGAGCGTGCCGCACACCTGGCAGACGGACGGTCTCGACCATCCGGTGTTCCGGAACATCCCCACCGAGATGTATCCGGACGCTCCCCCGAAGGTCCCGCACGACGTCAATCCGACCGGCGCCTACGTCAAGACGTTCGAGCTGCCGAAGAGCTGGGAGAAGCGCCGGACGTTTCTCCGCTTCGAGGGCGTCACCAGCGGCTATCTGCTGTGGGTGAACGGCTCGTACGCCGGCTATGACCAGGGCGGCTACACCCCGGCCGAGTTCGACATCAGCGACCGGCTGCACCCGGGCCGCAACACCGTCGCGGTGCAGGTCCACCGCTGGGGTTCGGGGGCGCATCTGGAGGACTACGACCAGTGGCGGTTCTCCGGCATCTTCCGCTCGGTCGGGCTGTACTCCACCCCGGCCACCTATCTGCGGGACATCACGGTCAAGACCGATCTGGACGCCCGCTACCGCGACGCCCGGCTGACCGCCGAGGTCGAGGTGGCCGCCAAGGGCCCGCGGCGCGGCACGGATGCGCGCAAGGTCCTCGGCACGCTCTACGACCGTCGCGGACGCAAGGTGACAACGATGTCGGGAACGGTGGACGGCGGCAGCGGATCCACCACCCTCGCCGCCGATGTGGCCGATCCGGCCAAGTGGACCGATGAGACGCCCGACCTCTACACCCTGGTCGTCCGGCTCACCGACGCCGACGGCAAGGTCACCCACACCACGGCCCAGCCGGTGGGCTTCCGCGAGATCGAGATCAAGGACAGACAGCTCCTCGTCAACGGCAAGCGCATCCTCGTCAAGGGCGTCAACCGCGCCGAGACCGACCCCGGCACCGGCCGCCACGCCACCCGGGAGCGCACCGCCTCGGACGTCTCCCTGATGAAGCAGCTCAACATCAACTCCGTGCGCACCTCCCACTACCCCTCGGATCCCTACCTCTACGAACTGGCCGACGCCCGTGGCCTGTGGATCGACGACGAGGTGGACATCGAGACCCATCACCACGACGCCTGCCCGGACGACTGTCTGGCCGAGCGGCCCGAGTGGCAGGCCGCGTTCATGGACCGCCTCACGGCGATGTACGAACGGGACAAGAACCATCCCAGCGTGCTGATGTGGGACACCGGCAACGAGGCCGGACTGGGCAAGGCCCACTACGCGATGGCCGACTTCCTGGACCGCGAGGACCCGGCCCGGCCGGTCTACCACCAGCCCAACAGCCCCGACGGCGACGCCCCGTTCGCCGATGTGTGGGGCCCGCGCTACCCCTCCCCCTCGGGTCTGGAGGAGAAGGCGAAGGCCACCACCAAGCCCATCATCATGGGCGAGTACGCCCACGCCATGGGCAATTCGCTCGGCAACTTCCGGGAGTTCTGGGACGTCGTACGGAAGTACCCGCAGGTCCAGGGCGGCTACATCTGGGACTGGGCGGAGCAGAACATCACCCAGCCGCTGCTGACCACCCCCGACACCTCCGGCAACGACATCCTCTCCTACGTCTCCGGGAAGCCCGGTCTGGTGGCGGGCCACCGGGGCAAGGCGCTGGAGCTGTCCGGTCTCGACGACTTCGTGGAGGTCTACCGCGACCCGAAGCTGGACACGGTCTCGGACGCGCTCACCCTGGACGCCTGGGTGAAACCCGCCGACTGGACCGGCTCCTTCACCGTGATCGCCAAGGGCGACCACAGCTATGCGCTGAAGATGCGCGACAAGGACACCCTGGAGTTCTTCGTCTACGGGGACGGCGACTGGCACACCGTCGCGGCCGATGTCCCAGGCGGCTGGTACGGCTCCTGGCATCGCGTCTCCGGCACCTTCGACGGCCGGACGCTCCGGCTGCTCATCGACGGGAAGCAGGCCGCGTCGGCCGACTGGACCGGCACCGTCGGCTCCTCCGCGCAGCCGGTGAACATCGGCCGCAACCCGGAGACCGACCAGGAGAACATCCGCACCCGGATGGCACACGGCACCGTCGACCAGGTCCGCGTCTACCACAAGGCGCTGAGCGCCGATCAGCTCGCCGCCGACCCCAGCACGGACGCGGTGCTCGCGCTCGACTTCGACCGGCTCGACCGCAAGGGAGAGTTCCTGTCCTATGGCGCCGGGACCGGCGGGGTCGACGGGGTGGTCTCCGCCGACCGCACCGTCCAGCCCGAGGCCCGCGCCATGGCCGCGGTCCACGCCCCGATCCGTATCTCGGGCGACGAGGCCCGTACGGGGCGGATCGAGGTGCGCAACGAGCGGTCCTTCACCGGCACCGACGACCTCCGGCTGCGCTGGCGTATCACCGAGGGCGCCCGCACCCTGGCCCAGGGCAGCCGCGCGCTCGGCCTGGCCCCGGGTGAGCGGACCACCCTCCAGTTGCCGAAACCGCCCGCCAACCCCCGGGACGCCGACCGGCAGTTGACCGTGGAGGCGGTGCGGGCCGCGGACACGGCCTGGGCGAAGGCGGGAGACCGGGTGGCGGTCGAGCAGTTCGACATCGGCGGCCGGCAGCTCGCGGGCACGGTACCGGCGCGGGCACCGGGGAAGGTGGAGGCCACCACCTCCGATGGCCGCCTCACCGTCACCGGCGAGGGCTTCTCGTACGGCTTCGACCGGACGAGTGGCGAGCTGGTATCCATGAAGTCCGGCGGCCGGGAGCTGCTCGGCTCCGGCCCCGAGCTGGACGCCTGGCGCGCCCCGCTCAGCAATGAGATCGGCTCCGAGGAGGGGCCCTGGCGCGAGGCGGGCCTGGACCGGCTGCGCACCGAGCCGGGCAGGGTCACGGCGGACGAGCGGGACGGCGAGGTCGTCGTCACCGTGCCCTCCTCCGCCGCCGCGCCCGGTGTGAAGGACTCCTCGTTCGCCCAGACCCTGCGGTACACCGTCAGCGGCACCGGGGAGCTGCGCCTGGACCACCGCGTCGAGGCCCGGGGCGCGGCGCGCACGGTGCCCTATCTGCCCCGGATCGGGCTCTCGCTCCGGCTGCCCGACCGCTACGACCGGTTCACCTGGTACGGGCGCGGGCCGCAGGAGAACTACACCGACCGCGAGGACGGCGCACCGGTGGGGGTGTACTCCACGGACGTGGCCGAGCAGTTCGCCGGATACACCAAGCCGCAGGACTACGGGAACCACGAGGACGTCCGCTGGGCCTCGCTGTCCGACGGCAGCGGCGGGCTCCTGGTGTCGGGCGACTTCTCGGCCGGGGTGACCCCGTACACCGGGATCGACCGCGCCGCCTATCCGTTCGCCCTCCGCAAGGACCCGGGAGGCAACACCCTGCACCTGGACCACGCGGTGAGCGGGGTGAGCGAGACGTTCCACACCGTGCTGCCCGAATACCAGGTGCGGCCCGCCAAGGAGTACGCCTACACCCTGCGGCTGCGCCCGCTGACCGGCGCCGAGGCCCGCACCGGCACCCCGCGCGGCCCGGTGGTCTGCGCCCCGGAGGCCAGGCTCACCGCCGCCGACACCACGGTGGCGGCGGGCGAGTCCACCCCGGCGGAGCTGACCGTCAGCAACCCCTGCGACACCCCGCTGCGCGATGTCACGGCGGCCTTCGGCCTGGCCGGGGGGTGGACCGCCGAGCCCGGCACCCTCGACCTCGGCGACCTCGCGGCGGGCCGGACCGCGACCGTACGGACCGAGATCACCCGCGGCGAGGACACCCCGGACGGTCTGCGGCCCGCCGTCGCCGACGTCCGCGCCACCTCGGCGGGCGGTGCGCGGGTGAGCGGCTCGGCGTCGGCCGAGATCGACGGCACGCCTCCCCCGCCGCGCGGCGACGTGGCGGTGTCCACGCTCGACTTCCTCACCGCGGACAACGGCTGGGGCCCGGTCGAACGCGACCACAGCAACGGCGAGTCCGCCCCCGGCGACGGCAAGACCCTGACCGTCGGCGGCACGGCCTACGAGCGCGGCCTCGGCGTGCACGCCGATTCCACGGTCGAGGTCTTCCTGGGCGGCAACTGCTCGTCCTTCACGGCCGAGACGGGCGTGGACGACGAGGTGGGGGCCGACGGCAGCGTCGTCTTCGAGGTCTACGCCGACGGCGAGCGGGTGTACCGCGGCGAGACGCTGCGCGGCTCGGACGCGGCCGTACCGGTGAAGGCCGACATCGAGGGCGCGCAGCGGCTCCGGCTGCGGGTCACCGACGGCGGCGACGGCAACGCGCATGACCACGCCGACTGGGGAGCGGCCACGGTGCGCTGCGATACGGGAGGAACGGGGTGAGCTGACGGCGGATGGCCGCGGGCCCCGGTCACGCACGCCCGGGGCCCGCGCCGTCCGTCCCGTCCCCGGGGCTCGGGCCTTCCGTCCCGTCCCCGGGACCCGCGTCTTCCGCCTAGTCCCCGGCCCTCGCGCCGTCCGGCCCCTGGAGCAGTTCCTCGAGCCGGTCCAGGAAGATCCGCTGCTTGGTCACGATCTTCCGGCGGGCCTCGTCCGGGCCGAACCAGGCGACCCGGTCGATCTCGGGGAACTCCCGCATCCGGCCGGACCCCTTCGGCCACTCCATGGTGAATGTGCCGGGGGTGATCCGCTCCGGGTCCAGATCCCCCGCGAGCGCCCAGACGGTGACCTCCTTGCCCCCGGTCTGCGTCACCGAGCCGAGCGGAATCGGCTCGCCGCCGGGCGGGGGCATGCCGAGTTCCTCCTCGAACTCCCGGCGCGCGGCGGCCTCCGGGGTCTCGTCCTCGTCGTACTCCCCCTTGGGCACCGTCCAGGCGCCCGCGTCCTTGGCGGCCCAGAACGGGCCTCCCATATGGGCGAGCAGCACCTCGATGGCCGGACGGCCCGCCGGGCCCGCATCGCGGTACAGCAGGAGTCCGGCACTGCGCTGACGAGTCACAGCGACCAGTGTGCGCCCACCCCGCCGGGCTGGTGTGCCGGGCTCGCCGGGTCAGCCCTTGCGGGCGTAGCCGAGGTAGGTGACCAGCGGCCGGGCGTCCGGGGCGAGGACGAAGTCGACGATCGGCGGGATCTGCTCATCGCTGATCTGCCCCTTGCGGCGCGCCATGGTGGCCTTGACCAGGCTGCGCGGGTCCTTGGGCTTGAAGTCGCAGATGTCCTCGTTGCGCAGCCCCTGCCGGTCCAGGGCGGCGGTCAGTTCGGCGGGGGTGCGCAGCCGCGCAGCCGTGTAGCGGCCGGCCGGCATGATCCGGGTCATCGGGACGCGCTGGAAGGCGCCGAGGTAGATCAGCCGGGAGAGCAGGGTGCGGTTGACCGTGTCGTAGATCAGCACACCGCCGGGCCGCAGCACCCGGGCGGCCTCCGCGAGCACCCGGTCCAGCTCCGAGGTGATCTCGAAGGTGTCCGCGTAGTAGGCGAGGTCGAACGCGCCGTCGGGGAGGCCGAGTTGCTCGGCGGGCGCGGTGCGGTACTCGATCCCGGGGTGCTCGCCCTCGCCCGCCTCGCGCGCCATCTCGGTCGCGGTGGCGGAGGGGTCGACGGCGACGACACCGAAGCCGAGTCCGGCCAGCCCGCGGGCCAGCAGCCCGCGGCCGCTGCCCACGACCACGGCGCGGCTTCCGGACGCGGAGAGGTCCGCGCTCTTGAGGGTGGTGCGGACGTACTCCAGACGGCTGTCCTGAAAGGTGACGGCCCGGATCTGACGGCCGTCGACGGCCTCCGGCGACCGTGAGTCCAGTTCGATGTGCGGGGCGGCGGCCATCGTCTTCTCCCTCACGGGTGCGCGGATTCGCGGATTCACCGGTGCCTGGGGTGACCCGGACGGGCTCGCCCGGTTCCCCGAGGAAACCTAACATCCTTAAGTTCCCTCAGGGAACTCGGCTAGGGTTGTGTCATGACCCGTACTCCGCTCGCCGATGTGGCCTGCTCGATCGCCCGCGCCACCGATCTGTTCGGCGACGCCTGGACCGCGCTGATCATGCGGGATGTGCTCACCGGGGTCACCCGCTTCGACGATCTCGCCCATGACCTGGGCATATCGCGGAAGGTTCTGGCCGCTCGGCTGTCCCGGCTGGTCGAGGAGGGGGTGCTGGTCCGGGAGCGATACCAGGAGCGTCCGCCGCGTGAGCACTATCGCGCCACCCCGAAGGGCGAGGACCTCTATCCGGTACTGCTCGCCCTGATGGAGTGGGGCGACCGCTGGTACGCCGGTCCCGCCGGGCAGCCGGCCCGGATCCGCCATCTCGGCTGCGGGCTGGACACCACACCGGTGTCCGCGTGCGCCCACTGCGGGGAGCCCCTGACGGTCGGCAACACCACCCAGCTCCCGGGTCCCGGCGGACGCACCGGACCCGGCACCCGGGTGCTCGGCCCGCTGCTCGCCGCGCGGGAGGACACCCCGGAGACCGGGCGCCCGGCGACGGTTTGAGCGAACGGCACGGGGCACTCGGCACCACAAGCCGGGCAGCCGACCACGAGGAGCGCCGACCATGCGCTACGAAGAACTGACGGGCCTGGTCCAGGCCCGGGCCCAGCTTCCCGACCGGCAGTCGGCCGAGCGGGCGATACGGGCGACGCTCGAAACCCTCGCCGAGCGCATCCCGGGCGGACTGGCGGACCATATGGCGGCACAATTGCCGCGGGAGGCGGGCGAGCCCCTGCGCCGGGTCGCCGCCGCACACGAGGGCACGCCAGAGGAGCGGGCACACCGGCGGGACCACGGCGAGCGGTTCGATCTCACCGGTTTCGCGGGCCGGGTCGCCTGGCGCACCGAGCACACGGAGGACGAGGCGCTGCGCGAGGCGGCCGCCTTCTTCGAGGTGCTGGACTCGGCGGTGGACCCGGAGCTGATGGAGAAGCTCTACGGCGTGCTGCCGAGCGACATCCGGGAGCTGCTGCCGGAGGCGCGGGCCGAGTAGGGCTCACGGCCCGCCCACGGGGTGCCCGGCGGGTCTCTCCCCTCCCCGCCCCTTCCCGCAGCATGCATTCGCGGCTCCGCCGCGTGGCAAGGGCTCCGCCCCTGGACCCCGGGGCCTGGGGTCCAGGGGCCTGGGGCGAAACCCCACCACGCGGCGGAGCCGCATATCGATGCCGAAGGAAGGAGCGAAGCCCCGGCTTCGGGGCCTGAGGCGAAGCCCGGTCCGGGGCCTTGGAGGGCGGAGCCCGGTTGTGGGGTCCGGGACGGAGCCCCGATTGCGGGGTCTGAGGCGAAACCCGGTTGCGGAGCCTGAGGCGAAGCCCCGGCTTCGGGGCCCTGGAGGGCGAAGCCCGGTTGCGGGGTCTGGGGCAGAGCCCCGGTTGCGGGGTCTGGGGCGGAGCCCGGTTGCGGGGTCTGGGGCGGAGCCCGGTTGCGGGGTCTGGGGCGGAGCCCCGGTTGCGGGGTCTGGGGCGGAGCCCCGGTTGCGGGGCCTGGGGCAGAGCCCCGGTTGCGGGGCCTGGGGCGGAGCCCCGGTTGCGGGGTCTGGGGCGGAGCCCCGGTTGCGGGGTCTGGGGCGGAGCCCCGGTTGCGGGGCCTGGGGCAGAGCCCCGGTTGCGGGGCCTGGGGCAGAGCCCCGGTTGCGGGGCCTGGGGCAGAGCCCCGGTTGCGGGGCCTGGGGCAGAGCCCCGGTTGCGGGGCCTGGGGCAGAGCCCCGGTTTCGGGAAGGGGCGGGGAGGGGCATAGCCCGCCGCAGGCGCCCAGCACCGTCGAACACGGCCTACGGCCAGGAAGGCTGCCGCCCCGCCGTGCACAACGGGGGAGCCCCGCGGGGCGGCAGCGGCCGAGCCGGGAGACTCGGCCGAGCCGCGGGGGCGTGGGATGTTCCCGGCGGCTCACCGGCGTCTACGGACCGCATCGGCGCCCTGTTCACCTTTTATCCGATGGTGAGCACCCGCCGCTTATGTGCACCCACCGCTTGAGCACCTGCCACGCCCCCGGTGATCGTCTGTCAGGCTGTCCCCATGCCGACCACCACCGTCTCCGAACTCGTCGACGAACTGCTCTCCGGGACCCGCCCGCTGCCGATCATCTCCGCGGGCGTCCCCGTGCTCCGGCAACCGGCCTTGCCGTACGAGGGCCAACTGACCGCGGACCAGTTGGACCGGCTGCTGGCGGCGATGCGGGAGACGATGCACTCCGCGCCCGGGGTGGGGGTCGCGGCCCCGCAGATCGGTGTGCCACTGCGGCTGGCGGTGATCGAGGACCCGGCGGAGGTGGCGGCCGAGGTGCGGGAGGCGCGCGACCGGGTGCCGCAGCCGTACCGGGTGCTGGTCAATCCCGTCTACGAACCGGTCGGCGACGGCCGGGCGGCGTTCTTCGAGGGGTGTCTGAGCATCCCCGGCTGGCAGGCCGTGGTCAGCCGCCCGGACCGGATCCGGCTGCGCGGGCAGGACGAGACGGGGCGGGAGCTGGACGAGGAGTTCACCGGCTGGCCCGCGCGGATCGTCCAGCATGAGACCGACCATCTCGACGGCGTCCTCTATCTGGATCTGGCCGAAACTCGTTCCCTGTCCTCGGCCCAGGCCGTCAGCGACTACTGGTCCCAGCCCACCCCCGCCACCGCCGCCCATTCACTCGGTTTCCCGCTCCGGACCGCCACCGGCACCGCCACCGGCACCGGCACCGGCACCGGCGATGACAGCGGCGGCACCGGCGCTACCGCTCCGTAACCACGGGCCGACCAGCGGCATGTGTTCGTCATCGACTGGCAGTCGCCGAATCACCACACGGACACTGTGACGTACGTCGCCACGGCAAGACTGGTGAAAGCCCGCAGTGCGCGCCGCCTCAGCGCACCGCACGGCGAGTGAGGCGTTTCTTCCGCTCTTCCCCAGTCCCCACCGCTCCTGACTTCCCTTGAACGGAGAACAGGAATGTCCGTGCTCACGACGTCCTCGACGACGGCGCCCACCAGCTCGTACGTCACCTCGATCGCCCACACCCAGGAGCAGATCCACGCCGCGCAGCGGCTGCGCTACCAGGTGTTCGGCGAGGAGAGGGGCGGCCGGCTGGACGCCGCGGTCGACGGCCGCGACGTGGACGAGTTCGACGAGATCATGGACCACCTGATCGTCACGGACACGGCGACGGGCACCGTGGTCGGCACCTACCGGCTGCTTCCCCCCGGGCGCAGCGAGCGGCTCTACTCGGACACCGAGTTCGATCTGCGCGGCCTTCCGACCGAGGTCCGCTCGTCCATGGTCGAGACCGGCCGGGCCTGTGTCCACGCCGACCACCGCACGGGCGCCGTCATCAACCTCATGTGGGCCGGTCTGGCCCGCTATGTGCTGCTGTCCGGCCATCGCTATCTCGCGGGCTGTGCCTCGGTTCCGCTCGCCGAGGGCGAGGGGGCCGCGGCCAACGCCTGGCTGCTGGGCACCAGCAAGCACGCCGCCCCGCCCGAGATGCGGGTCCACCCGCTCGACCCGTGGATACCCTCGCGGCCGCTGGACGGCGAGCCCAGCTACGCCGACCTGCCGCCGCTGCTCCGCGGCTACCTGCGGGTCGGCGCCTGGATGTGCGGCTCCCCGCAGCACGACCGGGCCTTCAACGACGCCGACTTCTTCGTGCTGCTGGACACCGAGCGGATGAACGACCGCTACCGCCGCTACTTCCTGGGTGAATCCCAGTGACCGACGCGGCCACGATGAGTCTGCCCGAGCACGCCTGGGCGGGCTGGTCCCCGTGCACTCCCGGCTGTGTCTCCCACGCCGCCGACCGCGTCCCGGCCACCCGGGGCGCCCGGCGGGCCGCCGTCTTCGTCGGGGCGGTGATGGGCGCGCTGCTGTCCGGCCGGCGGATCGCCGAGCCCGAGACGCTGCGGGCGCGGGCGGCGACGCTGCTGGACGCCCTCGGTATCCGGCTGGAGGTGACGGGCGACAGCACGCTCAGCGCGCCCGGCGGCACCGGCACGCTCGTCGTGGCGAACCACATCTCCTGGCTGGACATCCTCGCGCTGCTCGCGGTGGAGCCCGTGGTGATGCTGGCCAAGCGGGAGATCGCGGGCTGGCCGCTGATCGGCCCGCTGGCCACCCGCGCGGGGACGATGTACATCGACCGCGGCTCGCTGCGCGAACTCCCCGACACCGTACGGGAGATGGCGGCCCGACTGCGTGACGGCCAGTCGGTGATGGCCTTTCCGCAGGGCATCACCTGGTGTTCGGGCACGGGCGGCAGCTTCCGGCGGGCCACCTTCCAGGCCGCGCTGGACGCGGGCGCGCCGGTGCGACCGGTGACGCTGGAGTACGTCCAGCACGGTGTCCCGACCACGGTGGCCGCCTTCGTCGGCGAGGACGACTTCGGCGGCTCGCTGCGCCGGGTGCTGCGCGCCGACGGGCTCACGGTGCGGGTGGCCGTGCACCGTGCGCTGCGGCCGATGCGGGACGTGGACGACCGGCGCAGGGTCGCGGCACAGGCCCAGGCGACCGTCTGCGGGGCGCGGCTGCCCCTGCACCAGGAGTTCCCCGCTCTCGAACTGGCACGCTGAGCCCGTCCGCTCCGGGCCCTCCGTCCCGGGCGCCACGTCCCGTCCGAGGAGGGCGCCCGGGGCGGTGCTCAGCTCTCGGTGCGCCGGTCCCGGACCCGGCGGATCTTGCCCACGGAGCGCTCCAGCGTCTCCGGGTCCACGACCGCCACCTCCACCGTGAGCCCCACCCCGTCCTTCACTCCCCGCGCGATGGCCACCGCGGCGGCCGCGCGCTGCTCGGGGCCGGCGCCGGGGCGGGCCTCGATCCGCACCGCCATATGGTCCATCCGGCCGCGCCGGGTCAGCTCGAGCTGGAAGTGCGGGGCCACCGCCGGGACCCGCAGCACAATCTCCTCGATCTGGCTGGGGAAGACATTGACCCCGCGCACGATGAGCATGTCGTCACAGCGGCCGGTGATCTTCTGGATGCGCCGGAAGGCGGGGCGGGCGGTGCCGGGCAGCAGCCGGGTCAGATCGCGGGTGCGGTAGCGGATGACGGGGAGCGCTTCCTTGGTGAGGGTGGTGAAGGCCAGCTCCCCCTCCTCGCCGCCGGGCAGCACCGCGTCGGTGAACGGGTCGACGATCTCCGGGTAGAAGTGGTCCTCCCAGACATGCAGCCCGTCCTTGGTCTCCACGCACTCCTGGGCCACGCCGGGGCCGATCACCTCCGAGAGCCCGTATATGTCCACCGCGTGGATGTCCATGCGCTCCTCGATCTCCCGGCGCATCTCCTCCGTCCAGGGTTCGGCGCCGAAGATGCCGACCTGGAGGGAGGTGGAGCGGGGATCGACGCCCTGCCGCTCGAACTCGTCGAGGAGCGTCAGCAGATAGGACGGCGTGATCATGATGATCTCGGGCCTGAGGTCCTGGATGAGCCGCACCTGCCGGGCGGTCATCCCCCCGGAGGCGGGGATGACGGTGCAGCCGAGCCGCTCCGCGCCGTAGTGGGCGCCGAGGCCGCCGGTGAACAGGCCGTAGCCGTAGGAGATATGCACCTTGTGGCCGGGCCGGCCGCCGGCCGCGCGGATCGAGCGGGCGATCACCTCCGCCCAGACCGCCAGGTCGTGCTCGGTGTAGCCGACGAGGGTGGGGCGGCCGGTGGTGCCGCTGGAGGCGTGCAGCCGCCGCACCTCGCTCTGCTCGACGCCGAACATCCCGAAGGGGTAGGTGTCGCGCAGATCGTCCTTGGTGGTGAAGGGGAACCGGGCCAGGTCCTCCAGGGTGCGGCAGTCCTCGGGGCCGACCCCGGCCGCGCGGAACTTCCTGCGGTACAGCTCGACATGGTCGTACGCATGGCGCAAGGTGGCCCGCAGCCGGGTGAGCTGGAGCGCCCTCAGCTCCTCGGGGCTCATCCGCTCGGCGTCGTCGAGCGGGGCCACGCTCAGGGATTCCGCCATGGGCGTCCACCACCTCCGGTTGCCGACCGAACATTCGGTTACCATTCGGGCGCGGTCCAGTAATCCAGCATCCGACCTGGCTGTCAAGGGTCCGGACAGCCCGGCCGCGCCGGTACGCACCCGCCTGACGCGGAACGGCGGGAGGACGGTGAACGATCGGCTCCGACTCTCCGTATCCGTAGATGCGATGGACGCAGCCGCGACCCGGATCCGATGCGAGAGGGCCCTTTATGTACGACGCCGCCGACGCCGACGCTCCGCACCCGCTCCGGACCGCCGACCGCCCCCCGCGCCGCCATGGCCCGCGCGCGATGGCGGTCGCGGCGGCGGTGGGCGCGCTGCTGACCGTCGCCGGCTGCGGCGGGGACGGTAAGGCGGACGCCAAGGCGGAGACCGGGGGAAACGCCGCCCGGCCGAGCGCGAGCGCCGCGCCCAAGGCCGCGCGGGTGGAGCAGCTCGCCTCGGCCGCCGGCTGCGAGCCGGAGTTCACCACCAAGGTGGACGACTACCGGCAGGCCGTCTGCAAGAGCGCCAAGGGCAAGTTCCTCTTCCTCGACTTCGTCACCGCCAAGGGCCAGCGCGACTGGCTGGAGACCGCGCAGATGTACGGCGGGGTCTATCTGGTCGGCAACCGCTGGGTGCTGTCTTCCTCGCCCAGGAAGAACATGGAGAGGCTCCGGGACGAGTTCGGCGGCACCATCGAGGAGGAGACCTCCTACGGGGGCGCCTCCCGCGCCCCCCGGTGAGGATCTTTCCCCTCCCCGCCCCTTCCCGCAGCATCGCTATGCGGCTCCGCCTTCCAGCCCCTCCGGCGCTTGAGGAGCGGGGTCTGGGGCGGAGCCCCAGTTGCGGGAAGGGGCGGGGAGGGGAGCAGCCCGCCGCAGGCGTCACGACCCCCCGGACACCCCCTACACGTCGGCGAGCGCCCGCAACGTGGCCGCCTCCCGCGGCAGCAGCCGCTCGTCGTCGTCCGGGACGAACTCCAGCAGGACATCCAGCGGCGGGCCGTCGGCGGACACCGCGGCGCGGTGCGTGCGCAGCCGCTCGAAGGCGCTGCGCCACAGCGGGGCGCGGGCGGTCAGCGGCAGCCGGGTGGTCCCGGGCCACCAGGAGAAGGCGTGCACCGCGGCGATCCGGTCCCCCAGCGCGTCCAGCCCCTTCAGCGCCTCGGCGTCGGGCATGTCGACCGGCGGCTGCCAGTAGGTGGCGACCTCCGCGCGGTCCACCTCGTCCAGCAGCCGGAGGGTGTGGTCCGCGCCGTCGGTCAGGGTGTTGCGGTGGAATTCGTAGGCGAGTTCCACCCCCGCGTCCGCGGCGAGCGCGGCGGCGCGCCGAGTGTCCTCGACGACCGCGCGGCGCCCCTCGGGCGGGGTCTCGCGGGTGCCGGTGGCGCCCGCCCAGATCCGGATGCGCGGGGCACCGAGCGCCACGGCGGAGCGCAGCACCGCGTCGAACTCCTCCGGGTCGCTCCGCCCGGCGCGGTAGTAGGAGCCGTACGAGGCGACGGCGAGCCCGGCGGCCACGGTGGCGTCGCGGACCCGCCGGGCGGTGTCCTCGTCGCCGGGCGGCACATGGACATCACCGCCCCATTCGACGCACTCCAGGCCCGCCCCGGCCACGGCGGCGATCACCCGGTCCGGGTCGAGCCGGCGCAGCGTCACCGAGCAGATGCCGAGCCGCGTCATGCGCCCGCCTCCGTGACGGTGGGCACGTCACCCGCGCCGAAGTCCACCACGACGCCTTGGCCGTCCGGGAGCCGTACGGTGACCGCGAGCCCGGTCACCTCGGCGGTGGCGAGATCGGCGAGCGGGGCCGGGGCTCGTTCGCCGGTGAGCGAGGCCAGTGCGACGAAGAGGGTGCCGGCGGGGTCCTCGCCGACGGTGCCGGTGAGTTCGGGGACCAGGGCCCATGGCCCGTACGCGGTGCCCTGCGGCGCCCGGACCGCGGTGGCGCTCTGCCAGCCGTGCAGTCCGAGGAGCTGACCGGCCACCTCCTCCCCGTCCAGCCGTATCTCGGCGCCCTGTTCGGTCTCGGCCGGGGAGCCCGGGGGCAGTGCGACGGCCCAGCCGCTGTGGTGGATCCGGGTCCCGGCGGGGACGCCGACCGCGCGGTGGACGCGCACTTCGAGCCGGCCGCGGACCAGGGTCAGGCTGTCGACGCGCATCGAGGGCACCTTGGGGCCGGCGTCGGGGAAGGCGGGGGTGTGGGAGGAGGCGAGCCAGTCGGGGCCCGCGGCCAGCGGGTGGATGCGCAGCCGGGCGCTGCGCACTCCGCGCACCTCGATGGCGATGTGGTTGTCGGGGGTGTTGTCCGCGCTGGTGGGCCCGGTGCGGGTGGAGTAGGCGAGCCGGGCGTAGAGCGGGTCGGCGGGTCCGTGCTCGGCCTCCCAGGGGCGGAGCTTGTAGCTGCCGTGGTTGTGCAGCCGCACCAGCCCGTCCCGGCCCGTGGTCTGGACGAGGAACCCGGCGGCGGGCAGCGCCACCGCCCGGTCCCGGCCCTCGGCGGGCGCGGCCTCCTCGGTGGCGGTCCACACCGGGTGGTCGGGCGGGAGCAGCAGGCCGAGGAACCCCTTGGAGGCCCAGTAGGGCGAGCCGGGCCCGGAGTAGCGCTGGAGGGTCGCGGCGTGCGGCCCGTACCAGCCCAGGCTCAGCACCCCGTCCTCGGTCAGCGCCCCGCGGTCCAGGAAGTGGCGCAGCGCTCCGCTGAGGACGCGGCGGGTGGCCCCGGGGGCGAGGGGGGTGTGGCCGGTGAGGGCGCCGAGGGCCACCGAGGCGACGGCGGCGAAGCGGTAGGTGAGGGAGCGTCCGTGGTGGATGGGGGCGCCGTCGCCGTCGAAGAGCAGCGAGAAGCCGTCGAGGAAGGTGCGCAGCCGGGGGCCGAGCCGGTCCAGCAGCGCTTGGTCGGCGGCCAGATGGGCGTGGAGCAGCGGGTACATGTGCAGCGCCCAGCCGTTGTAGTGGTCGAACGACCGCCCGTCGCCGTCGGAGTACCAGCCCTGGCCCTCGTACCAGCCCTCCAGGAGGCCGAGCCCGCGCTCGATGGCGCGCGCCGTCTCCGCGTCACCGCGTCCGACTGACTGAAGGAAACCGGCGACGGTGAGGGGGAAGAGATACCAGTTGTTGGGGGCGGGCTGATGGCGCAGCGCACCGCGCAGCCACTCCTCGGTGCGGTCCTGGGCGTCGGACGGCAGGGTCTCCCAGGTCCACGGCGCGGTCAGCCGCAGGCCCAGGGCCACGGACGCGGACTCCACCATGGGCTGACCGTGGGCGCCGTGATGGCCGATCACCGGCCAGGACTCGGCGTCCTCGCGCCCGGGGGTGAGGGTGCCGCGGGCGATGCCCGCGGTGTAGCGCTCCAGGAAGCCGTGCTGGTCCTTGCCCGCGGCCCCGGCGGTGCGGAAGGCGGCGAGGAGGAAGGTGCGGGCGAACCCTTCGAGCCCATCGGAGCGCACCCCGGACCTCGACGGGGGGCCGGGCAGGTCGATCAGGCCGTGGCCGGGGGTGGCGTAGCGGAGGGCGGCGTGCAGCATGCCGTCCGCGGCGGCCTCCCAGTGGGCGCGGGTGTAGCCGGTGTGGGGGCTGAGGGTGCGGTCGTCGGCGGGGAGGGGGAAGGGGAGCTCGGGCATGGCGGGGTGGGCCTCCTGAGGTCGCGGGACGTGAGAGGGCGCGTCCTCTCACGCCGAGCGGTCGAGGATCTCCGGTCGTACGGGGTGGGCGAAGCCGCGGCCGGTGACATAGTTCTCGATCTCGCCGATGGCGAGGTCGGCCAGGCGGCGCAGCTCACCGCTCTTGGATCCGGCGATATGCGGGGTGATCAGCGCGTTGTCGCAGTCGTACAGCGGTGAGGCGGCGGGCAGCACCTCCGGCACGGTGACATCGAGGACGGCGCGGATCCGCCCGGCCACCAGTTCCTCGGTGAGCGCGTCCTGGTCCACCACCGCCCCGCGCGCGGTGTTGATGAGCGTGGCGCCGTCCGGCATGGCGGCCAGCAGCTCCCGGCTGACCAGCCCCTCGGTGGCGGGCAGCAGGGGGGTGTGGACGCTGATGACATCGCTGCCGGCGAAGAGTTCCCGCAGGCCGACCGGGACCGCGCCGAGTTCCCGCGCCTCCTGAGCCGTGACAAACGGGTCGTACAGCCGCAGGTCGAGGTCGTACGGGCGCAGCAGCTCGAGCACCCGGCGGCCGATGACGGAGGCGCTGAGGATGCCCACCGTGCGGCGGTAGTTGCCGGCGTCCGGATAGCGCTCGTTCCAGTCGATCGTGCGCCGCTCGGCGCGGTAGTCCCGGGCGATGTCCAGGATCCGCTTGTTGGACAGCAGGATCATGGCGACGGTGTATTCGGCGACGGGTACGGCGTTGGCCGCGGCCGCCGAGGAGACCGCGATACCGCGCTCCCAGCAGGCGTCGGTGATGTGGTGGCGCACGGTGCCCGCGGTGTGGACGACGGCGCGCAGCCGGGGCGCGGCGTCGAGTGCGCGGCGGTCCAGGGGCGGGCAGCCCCAGCCGGTGACCAGCAGTTCCGCGTCGGCGAGGGCGCGGCGCGCGGCCGGGGTGGTGAAGTCGTCGAGGACGAGGCCGGGGTCGAGGTCGAGGAGTTCGGTGAGCCGGTCCATACTCCCGGATCCGAGCACCTGCCGGGCGGAGCGCTCGGCCATGGCCAGGGCGGCCCGGGGGCGGTGGCGGGCGGAGAGGTGCGGGTCGGTCACTTGACGCTCCCTGCGGTCAGTCCGGACTTCCAGTAGCGCTGAAGCATCACGAACGCCACGATCAGCGGCACGACGGCGAGCAGTGAGCCGATGACCACGAGCGGGTAGTACTCGGGCGAGACGGTGGCGGCGCTGTTCCAGGTGTAGAGGCCGAGGCTGAGCGGATACAGGTGCTGGTCGGAGAGCATCACCATCGGAAGGAAGAAGTTGTTCCAGATGGCGGTGAGCTGAAAGAGGAAGACGGTCACGAATCCGGGCCCGAGCATCCGCAGGCTGACCCGCACATAGGTCTGGAGTTCGCCCGCGCCGTCGACCCGGGACGCCTCCAGCACCTCGTTGGGCACATAGCCGCTGCTGAGCAGGCGGGCGAGATAGACGCCGAAGGGGTTGAAGAGCACCGGGATGAACACCGACCAGAAGGTGTTGACCATGCCGATGTTGGAGGCCACCAGATAGAGCGGCAGGGCCAGCACGGTCGGCGGCACCATCACGCCGGTGAGCACGAGGCCGAACAGTTTCTCCTTGTGCCGGAACTCGTACTTGTCGAAGGCGTAGCCCGCGGCGACGCTGATGAGCGAGCCGACCAGGGCGCCGACGACCGCGTACAGCAGGCTGTTGATGTACCACTCGCCGTAGAGCCCGCCGCCCATGGAGAACAGGTCGGAGAGGTTGCGGCCGAAGGAGAAGTCGCCGAAGGAGAGGATGTCGCTGCCGAAGAGGGCGTCGGCGTTCTTGGTGGACGCCAGCACCAGCCACAGCGCGGGCAGCATGGTGTAGAGGGCGGCGATCAGGACCACCGCGTTGGCGATGCCACGGCTGGTCAGCTTGGAGCGCCCGAAGGGCTTGCCGAGCGGTCTGGCCGGCGGTCCCTGGGGGGCGTTCACGGGGGTGGTGGGTGTGGTCGTGGTCATCACGCTCTCCGTTCCCGGCGGCCCGACCAGCGCGTCACGGCATACGACAGGACGCAGGTGACGATCAGGAGGATGACGGAGGCCGCGGAGGCGAGTCCGTAGTTGTTGCGGCGGAAGGCCGCGTCGTAGATGTACATGTTCGGGGTGAAGCGGGAGTTGACCATCGGGGTGGCCTGGTTCATCAGCATGGGTTCGGTGAACAACTGGAGCGCGGCGATCAGGGAGAACATGCACACCATGACGAGGGAGCCCCTGATGATGGGCACCTTGACCTGGAGCGCGGTGCGGATGCCCCCGGCGCCGTCGATGGTCGCCGCCTCGATCACCTCACGCGGCAGCGCCTGGAGCGCGGCATAGAAGATGATCATGTTGTAGCCGAGCCCGCTCCACAGGGCGATATTGACGATCGACGGGAGCACGGTGTGCAGACCGAGGAAGTCGATGGTGATATCGGCCTGGGCGAAGAGTTTGATGACCGGGCTGAGCCCCGGGGTGTAGAGGTACAGCCAGATGACGGCCGCGATGATGCCGGGCACGGCGTGCGGCAGATAGACCAGCATCTGGGCGGTCCGCCGCAGCCGGACCAGGCCCGAGTCGAGCAGCAGGGCGAGCGCGAGCGCGCTGATGACCACGAGCGGGACGAAGATCACGCAGTAGAGGGCGATGGTGCCGAACCCGGAGAGGAAGCTGGGGTCCTCCAGCACCGAGAGATAGCTGCGCAGTCCGGTGAAGACGGTGCGTCCGCCGCCGAAGCCGAGTCCCTCGTGGTCCTCGGAGAAGAGGCTGAGGTAGATGGCGTAGCCGACGGGGACCAGGAACACGGCGACGAGCAGCGCCGTGAAGGGGGTCAGCAGAACGGCGGCGGCGAACCTCTGCTGGCGTCGTCCGGTTCTGCGGGGCGGGTCGGCGGCGACCGCCGATGGCGGCGCCGCCCCTTTCGAGGACATGACAGTGCTCATGGATTACCTCGGCTCAGGCGGGAAGAGGTGCGGCTCGGGGTGAGACGGGAGAAGAGGGGATTCAGCGGGTGGTGACCGACAGGCCGAGGCTCTTCAGATCGGGCATCGTCCGGCTCTGGGCATCGCGCAGGGCTTTGAGGATGTCGCCGCTGCCGGCCCCCGCCTTCGCCAGCCCGTCGTCACCGGAGCTGGTGGTCGAGGTCATCCGCGGGCCCCACTTCCAGGTGGGCGCGATCCGCTCGGCCTCCTTCTGGAAGAGACCGAAGATGTCCTGGCCGGAGTAGTAGCTGGTGTCCATCTCCTTACGGGCGACCGGCACCAGGCTGGGCACGGACGGGAAGGCGCTGCTGACGCCGCTGGCGAGCTTGGCCTTCAGGGCGCCGGGGCTGGTCACCATCCAGGAGATGAACTCCATGGCCTCCTTGGGGTGCCGGCTGTCCTTGGTGACCATGAAGGTCGAGCCGCCCTGGGTGCTCACCTTGGGCTTCGCCGGATCCCACTGCGGCATCGGCGCGATGGCCCATTTGCCCTTGCCGTCGGGGGTGGACGCCATCATCGAGCCCGCGGCCCAGGCGCCCGCCAGGTAGCCGGCCGTCTCCCCGCTGCGCAGATGGGCCCGCCACTGCTGGCTGGACCCGGGCTCGACCCGCACCAGATCGTCGTCCATCAGCCGCTGCCAGTAGCCCGCGACCTTACGGGTGGGGGCGTCGTCCATGGAGATCTGCCAGGTGTCCCCGACGGTGTCGTACCACTTCGCCCCGGCCTGCCAGGCGTAGCCCGCCATATAGAGGGTGCCGCCGGTGGTGAAGAGGCTGGCGATACGGGACCGGGGCTGGGCCTGCTTGAGCTTGCGGGCCGAACTCTCGAACTGCGCCCAGGTCTTGGGGACCGGGATGTGGTTCTTGGTGAAGATGTCCTTGCGGTACAGGAAGACCATCGGCTCGATGTCCACCGGTACGGCGTAGGTGCGCCCGTCGAAGGTGGTGAGGTCCAGCGCCTGCGGCAGGATCTTCTTGCGTACCGAGTCGGGCAGCAGCTTGGTGATGTCCCGGGGCACGCCGTCGATGGTGAAGCCGGGCAACTGGGGGTATTCGATGGTGGCCACGTCGGGGGAGTTGCCCGCGCGCGCGGCGTTGCTGAGCTTGGTCCAGCCGCCCTGCTCCCCGGAGGGGACCTGCTGGAATTCGACTTTGATGTCGTCGTGGGTGCGGTTGAACTCGTCGACGACTTCCTGACTGCCGCGCAGCGCCGACCAGAAGGTCAGCCGTACGGGACCGTCGCCGACGGTGTCGGATCCGCGACTTGTCGAGAAACCCGAGCAGCCCGCCAGAACGAGGGCGAGCAGCGTGAGCAGTGCGGTGGTGCCCGCCGTCGCCCGGCGTCCGGTTGCCGAGCGACCTGGGCGTCTATGACCAGGCATGGGCCCTCCCCTGATTCAGCGGTGGAGTCAGGGGAATCTTGAGCGCTTGACTGAAAAGCCGTCAATACATCGAACAGAAGAAACTAAAGCGGTCAAACAATCAGAGAAGCGGGGCGGTGGAATCCCGGACCACCAGCTCCGGCAGCAGCTCCAGATGGCGGGCGGCCCCGGCCCACCGCCCGGCCCGCGTCCGCTCCAACTGGCGGGTCAGCAGCTCCAGCGCGGCCTGGCCGACCTCACCCTTGGGCGGGGCCACGGCCGTCAGCGCGATCTGCCCCATATCGGCCACCACATCGTTGTACGCGACCACCGAGCAGTCGCGCGGCACCTCGACACCCGCCTCGCGCAGCCGCTGGACCAGCACCAGCGCGTCCATGTCGCCGTGGATCAGCGCGGCGGTGGCCCCGGCCCGGCGCACCGCGTCGGCCAGGTCGGCCTCCCCCGCGTCGCGCGGGCGCGGATCGGGCCCGGCGGTGCGCGAGCTGAGCATCACCGGGCACCCCTCACGGATGCCACGGGCCGCGGTCTGCGCCGCGAACTCCGAGCGGATCACCCGTGCGGTGGGGCTGTCGTCGCGCGCCGCGAGCACGATCCGCCGATGCCCCAGCGAGGTCAGATGCTCGAGCGCCAGATGCACTCCGTACGCGTGGTCCGAGCGCACACAGTCCAGGCCGTAGATGGCGCTGCCCCGGTGGGGCCGGCGCTCCACCAGCACCACGGGGAGCTCCAGGGTGCCGAGCCAGGCGTGGTCAGCCCGCTCCTCCGCCTCGGTGCGCCAGCGCGGTGAGAGCAGCAGGCCCCGCGCGCCCGCGTCCAGCGCCTGGCTGACCGCGCGCTCGGTGCCGCGCTCGTCCGCGGCGATGTGCAGCGCGAGCCGCAGTCCGGCCTTCTCGGCGGCCTCGCGCGCCGCCTGGACGGCCTCGGTCAGATAGGTGTTGCGCTCGGGGACCACCATGCCGATGGTGTCGCCGGTGGCGGTGGACTCCTGGGCCATCGGCCGCAGCGAGCGCGCCACCCCGTGGCCGCGGCGCACCTCCCCGCGCTGGGCCAGCTCCTCCACGTCCCGCCGTACGGTGACCACGGACACCGCCAGCTCATCCGCGAGATCGGTGATCCGCGCGCTGCCCCGGGCCTCCACCAGTGCCGCGATCCGCGCCTGCCGCTTCTGCGCCGACTCCCGCATGTTCCCCACCCCTGACGCGATCGGCTTTCGTCTGTACTCGAAACACCGCCATAGTAGCGATCATTCGATCAGAAAGCAGTCGGCGGGTATCCGGAGGTGGTCAGCACTCGGTGACGCCACGCTCCCGCAGGGCCGTCCGCAGGGCCCGTGTCGCGTAGTACGTCCGCGATTTGATCGTTCCGGGCGGCACCCCGAGCGCCCGGGCCGTCTGGCCGACACTGCGGTCCAGGTAGTGCAGATGCAGCAGCACCTCCCTTTGCGGAGGCGCCAGGTCGGCCAGCGCGTCCCACACCAGCCGGGCGGTGAGCGCTTGATCGACCGCGTCCGGCGCCGCCAGCAGCGCCATCTCCGCCTCACCGGCCATCTCCACCGGCCGCTCCGCCTGGTCCTGGTGGCCATCGGTCACCAGGTCGCTGACCACGGTGAACAGCCGGTTACGGACGGTGTCGTCCATGGGGCCGACGTCCATGGGGCGCTGCCAGGCGTGGATCGCCACCTCCTGCACGATGTCCTGCGCCCGGTGCCAGTCCCCGCCCAGCATCCGGGCAGCCAGCCGGTGCAGTGCCGAACCGTGCCGTCGGTACAGCGTCCTTAAGTAGATGTCGGCGTCGGTCGTGACGGCCGCCGTGCGGATGTTCATGGTCTCGTTCCCCCCGAGGCTGATGTGTCAATGGCGCGAGCGTAAAAGAAGGGCGACGCCGATTGAGTGACGAAAGTCTGACGTCGTACGGCGGCCGGAAGAACGCGGTGCCCGAAACGGGCTCGACTAAGATCCCTAGTTGTGCGATTTACGGTGGTAGGCCCGGTCAGGGCGTGGCGTGACGAGGTCGAACTGGACCTGGGTCCGCCCAAACAGCGAGCCCTGCTCGCACTGCTGCTGGTGCGGGCGGGACAGCCCGTCTCGCTCGGCGAAATCGTCGATGTGCTCTGGGCGCAGGATCCGCCGAGCACCGCGGTGAATGTGGTGCACCGCCATGTGGGATCGGTGCGCCGGCTGCTGGAACCCGGTCTGCCGACGCGGGCCGAGGGCAGCCGGCTGGTGCGCAGCTCGGGCGGCTACCGGCTGAACGCCGACGCGGACGCGCTGGATCTGCTGCGCTTCCGGGAGCTGAGCGAATCGGCGCGGCGCACCGCCGCCGAGGGCCGGCCGGAGCGGGCGGCCGAGCTCTTCTCACAGGCGCTCGCCCTGTGGCAGGGGCCGACCGCCACCGGAGTCCCGCCCGACATCCAGTCCCATCCCGTCTTCTCCGGTGTCGACCGGGAACTTCTGGCCATCGCCAAGGAGGCCGCCACCACGGCGCTGGCGGCCGAGGTTCCGGAGCAACTGCCCACCGTGCTCCAGCAGTTCGCCGCCCACCATGCGCTGGACGAGACCCTCCAGGCCCAGTTGATCCGGGTACTCGCCGCCACCGGACGGCGGGCCGAGGCGCTGGAGGTCTTCTCGACCGCGCGCGACCGGCTGGCCGATCAGCTCGGCGTCCCGCCCGGCCGCGAGCTGCGCGCCGCCCATCGCGAGGTGGTGCCCCGGTCGACCCCGGCCCCCGCCGAGCCGGTCCAGCCGGCCCCTCCGGCGGCGCCGCCCGACCCGGTGATCCGCCCGGCGCAGCTCCCGCCCGACCTGCCCGCGTTCAGCGGACGCCATGCCGAACTCGCCGGTGTCCATACTCTGCTGCCCGAGGGCGCCGACGCCGGATCACCGGGTCCGGTGATCATCAGCGCGATCGACGGGATGGCCGGGATCGGCAAGACCACGCTGGCCGTGCACTGGGCCCACCGGATCGCCCACCGCTTTCCGGACGGGCAGCTCTACGCCAATCTGCGCGGCTTCGATCCGACCGGTTCGATGATGTCGCCGAACGAGGCGCTGCGGGCGTTCCTCCACGCGCTGGGGATTCCGCCGAACCGGGTGCCCACGGGGCTCGACGCCAAGACCGCGCTGTACCGCAGTCTGCTGGCGGGGCGGCGGATGCTGATCCTGCTGGACAACGTGGTGGACTCCCAGCACGTCCGGCCGCTGCTGCCCGGCTCCCCCGGCTGTCTGACCATCGTCACCAGCCGCAATCAGCTCCACGGTCTGATAGCGAGCGAGGGGGCCCGTCCCCTTACTCTGGGGCCGCTGTCCCCGGCCGAGTCCCATGAGGCGCTGGTCCGGCGACTGGGCACGGACCGGGTCGCCGCGGAGCCGCAGGCGGTGGCCACCATCATCCGGCTGTGCGGGCGGCTGCCGCTCGCGCTGGCGGTGGTGGCCGCCCGGGCCGCGACCCGTCCGTCCTTTCCCCTTTCTTCTGTCGCCGCGGAGTTGCGCGAGAGCCAGGGGAACCTCGACGCGTTCGCGGGCGCCGATCCGAGCACCGACGCGCGCAGCGTCTTCTCCTGGTCCTACCGGGCCCTGGACCGGGAGGCCGCCCGGCTGTTCCGGCTGCTCGCCCTCCATCCGGGGCCCGAGGTCTCCGCCGCCGCGGCCGCGAGCCTGGCCGGGCTCCCGCTCCGGGTCACCCGTGCCCTGCTGACCGCGCTCACCTGCGCCCATCTGCTGGTGGAGCACGCCCCGGGCCGCTACACCTTCCACGATCTGCTGCGGGCCTACGCCATGGAGCTGGTCCAGGACCACGACACGGACGAGATCCGCCACGACGCCCGGCACCGGATGTTCGACCACTATCTGCACACCGCGCGCACCGCCGCCACGCTGCTCGCCCCGCACCGCACCGAACCGCTGCCGCTGTCCCCGGCCCGGCCCGACGCCGCGCCCGAACACCTCGGCGGCCAGGACCGCGCCGAGGCATGGCTCTCGGCCGAGCGGGTCGTGCTGCTGTCGGTCGTCGAGCACGCCCGCGACCACGGATTCCCGTCCCACGCCTGGCGGTTGGCGGTCACACTGGAGCTCTTCCTGGACCGGCGCGGCCACTGGCAGGAGCAGACCGCCATCCAGCGCACCGCGCTGGGGGCGGCCCGAGCCCTGTCCGACCGGCTCGGCCGGGCGCACAGCCACCGCACCCTGGGGTTCGCCGAGGGACGGCTGGGCCGGTACGAGGAGGGGTGCGGCCATCTGGAGCGGGCGCTGGAGCTGTTCACGGAGCTGGGCGAGGCGGGCGGACAGGCCCGCACCCTGCGCTCGCTGGCCTTTCTGTCCAACACCCAGGGCCGCTACCAGGAGGCGCTGGACCACTACCGGCCCGCGCTCGGCCACTACCGCGCCGCGGCACACCTCAGCGGACAGGCCAGTGTGCTCAACGAGATCGGCTGGACCCATATCCTCCGCGGTGAGTACGAGCACGCGCTGTCCCACTGCCGCCAGGCCGTCGAACTGCACCGGCGGATCGGCGACGCGGCCGGCGAGGCCGCCGCGCTGGACAGCCTGGGGTACGCGTACCACCACATCGGACGGTATGAGCCCGCCCTCACCTCATACGGCCGGGCGCTCGCCATCTACCGCGAGATCAGCGACCGGTATCTGGAGGCCGACACCCTGCACCACCAGGGGGACACCCGGCTGGCCCAGGGCGACCTGGCCACCGCGCTCATCGACTGGCGCGGGGCCCTGGAGATTCTCCAGGAGCTGAACCACCCCGATGCCCGGGTCCTCGACGGCAAACTGGGGCAGTACCGGCAGTCACCGCATCCGGCCTCGGCTCTCAGCGGATGACGGGGCCTGGTGGGCGTGGTCTTCCGCGCTGTCGTATCCACGGCGGGGCGCCTCCGGGTCGTCGGGACGGTGCGCGGCGGGCCGCTCGGGAGCGGCCGGGCACCGGGTTCTCCCTGCCGTACGTACGGGCCCGGTGAGTTGCTCAACCGGGCGGGAAAAAAACTTCTCAACACCCCCGCGGTTCGCGGCCGCGCAGGGTAGCAGCCGGAAGTGATCTCTGTCCCGGCTTTATTCACTGGTGATGAGGTCTCCACGACCGAGCCACACGAGGTACTAGCGTCCGGTGTCACTCCGAACCAAGGAGGGCGCTGTGCCACCAGCAAACCTCACCAGACCCATCGCCTCCAGCCGAACCATCGGCACCGGGCTCATCATTGGGGCGCTCGCCGTCACCCTGGCGGCGATCCTCATCCCGGTGTCGCTGTTCGGCGAGAGCAGCGCGGCCCTGCCGCGCAACGGCGTCACGGACGACGGCGGTGGGACGGTCAGCACCCAGTACGGGCCGCTCACGGCCACTGACCGGGACTTTGTCCGCAAAGTCAGGCTCGCCGGAACGTGGGAGCTCCCCGCCGGCCGGCTCGCCCAGCAGCGGGACGTTCGGGACGCGGTGAAGACCGCCGGTGAGCATCTCATCGAGGGACACACCGAGCTCGACCGCCGCTCCGAGGAGGTCGGCCGGGCACTCGGGATCACGCTGCCCAACCAGCCCAACGCGCAGCAACAGGGCTGGCTGAACGAGATGACCAGCGCCGGCAGCAGCGCCCAGTTCGAGCGGGTGTTCGCAAACCGGTTGCGCGCCGCTCACGGCAAGGTGTTCAACCTTGTGGCGCAGGTGCGAGCCGAGAGCCGCAACTCCATGGTCAGATCTCTGGCCACCAGGGCCAATGCCATCGTTCTCGACCACATCACGGTCCTCGAGGACACCGGGCTTGTCGACTTCGACACCCTCTAACGACTAAGTGAAGTGATCTTATGAGGCAACAGACCCACAAACGCGGGCGGTTCACCAATAAAACCGTCGCCATCGTCGCCGCACTGGCGCTCGGCGGTGGCGGGGCCGCGATCATCGCCGCCAACGCGTCCGCCCACGGCGACAAGGGCGACTCCGGCCAGAACCACACCGTGGCCGCGAAGGCGGGGACGATCCAGTGCCCCGATGTGGGGCAGAAGCTGAGTGATGTGCCGCAGAAGGCCAGGCCGAAGGTCGACAAGAACCTGGCCGAGCTGGACAACCAGGTGGCCAAGGCGTACCAGCAGATGAACCAGCAGCAGGGTTCGAGCGACGCGGTGCTCTCCAAGCTCAACGACGAGCGCTCGCGGACGATGGACAACATCGGCTCGGCCATGGGCGGCGACAACTCCCAGCTCCAGGGGATGACCGACTGCAAGTGGCAGGAGGTCGCCACCCAGGGCGGTCAGCAGCAGGGCAACCAGCAGGGCGGCGACCAACAGGGCGACCAGCAGGGTGGCCAGCAGCAGGGCGGCGACCAGCAAGGCGGCCAGCAGGGCGGCGACCAGCAGGGTGGCGACCAGCAAGGCGGCGAGGGCGCCAACGATGTGCCCGGCAACGCGGGCGGCCAGGCGGGCAACGGCCCCTCGCAGGACGACTTCGTCGACATCACCAAGGTGCAGCCGAACGTCCAGCAGCCGCCGCAGGCCCAGCAGAACGGCTCCACCGGCACCTTCGCCACGGAGTGCGGCGTCGGCGACCCCAAGCTGCGCAACAGCGACAACGTGATCGTCGCGCCCGGTGTCGGCAACGGCGCCCACCACACCCACGACTACGTGGGCAACGACAGCAACGACGCCTTCGCCAACAACCAGACCTTCGAGCAGGGCGGCACCTCCTGCAAGAACCAGGACGACAAGTCGACGTACTACTGGCCCGTGGTCCGCGCCCAGGACGGCAAGGACGAGGCGGACGCCAATGAGCTCGGCGGCGGCCAGGAGGGCAACGTCGGCACGATCCTGACCCCCACCAGCTCCAAGATCGAGTTCAAGGGCAACGCCCAGAGCAAGGTCACGGCGATGCCGAAGTTCCTGCGGATCATCACCGGTGACGCCAAGGCGTTCACCAACGGCGACAAGAACGCCAACGCTTCCTGGAGCTGCACCGGCTTCGAGGACCGGCAGTTGACCGACAAGTACCCGCTCTGCCCCGAGGGCAGCTCCGTCACCCGGACCTTCGACTTCCAGAGCTGCTGGGACGGCCAGAACATCGACAGCGCCAACCACCGTGACCATGTGGCGTTCGCGGGCGAGGACGGCTCCTGCCCCAATGGCTTCCAGGCCATCCCCCAGCTCGTGAACACGATCACCTACGATGTGCCGGCCAACACCCCGTTCGCCGTGGACGGCTTCCCCGAGCAGTTGCACAAGCCCATCACCGACCACGACGACTTCATCAACGTGATGTCGGAGGACCTGATGAACGAGGCGGTGGACTGCATCAACAGCGGCAAGCAGTGCGGCTGATGCAACACAGTCACCAGGCGCGCGTCGGCCGTTCGGCCGGCGCGCGCCGCGCTGCCACCGCGCACTTACACCAGGCCGCGGACGACGACGCGGCGGGCGACCCTCCGGCGGCGGGACATCCGGACACCGAGGGGCTCCAGGGCCGGGAACATACCGACCGCCCGGTCCGCCCCGTCCCGGATCAGGAGCTCACCCGGCAACTGGTCGAGGGCTACCGGTCGGGCAGCAGCAGCCCGGCGGCGGGCGACCTGCTCTACCGCCGCCACCACGCGGCGACCCTGCGCTACGCCCTGACCTGCTGCCGTGACCCGCATGACGCCGAGGACCTGGCCTCCGAGGCGTTCTTCCGCACGTTCCAGGCCGTACGCGCCGGGGGCGGACCGCGGGGCCCCTGGCGGCCGTATCTGCTCACGGTGGTGCGCCATACGGCGACGGAGTGGAGCGCCGGGGAGCGCCGGGTGCTGCTGACCGCCGACTTCGAGTCCTGGCGGCAGCACGCGTCCACGGCCGATCCCCAGCAGCATCTGGTGGCCCGGGAGGACCGCCGGTTGCTCATCCGCAGCTTCCGGGGACTTCCCGAGCGCTGGCAGACCGTGCTGTGGCTGACCCTCGTCGAGGAGGAGCCCCCGCACCGGGTGGCCGTGGCCCTGGGCATCTCCCCCAGCGGGGTGACCTCGCTGGCCTTCCGGGCCCGGGAGGGGCTGCGGGAGTCGTATCTGCGGGCCCATCTGGAGTCGGCGCGCGACGACCGGTGCCGCCACTACAGCGGTCTGATCGGCGCCTCGGTGCGCCGGGGCGGGGTGCGCGGCCGGGCGCTCGCGCGCCATCTGGCCGGATGCGCCTTCTGCTCCCACGCGTACGGCGAACTGCTCGGCCTGAGCGCGGCGATGCGCACGGCCCCGCGTACGGCGGCGCCCGCCGGGGCGCGAGGCTAGGGCCCTCCGGCGATCGGCGTCCGGGGCCTGGCGCCCGGCGTCCGGACCGGCCCACGACAGCGAGAACCGCCGACCGCGTGAGCGCGGCCGGCGGTTCGCCTTCTGCGGGTCAGAGTCCGTTGACGCGCGCCTCCCTGGCGATGCCCAGCGGCCGGACACCGGGGGGCGCACCGGCACGGGTGCGGCGGCCGACCCGGGACGCGTGCCGCCGTATCCGGTCCATCTGCGCCATCAGCCTGCGGCCGCGCAGCGCCATCTCCAGCTCGAAGCGTATTCGGGGGTCCCGCAGGCCCGGCCCGAAGAGCTTCTCGATCTGGCGCAGCCGGTAACGCACGGTCTGCGGATGCACCTTGAGGGCCTTGGCCGCCTCGGGTGCGCCACCGCCCTCCAGCCAGGCCAGCAACGTCATCTGGAGCCGCTCGCTCTGCCGGGGGGTCAGCCCGACCAGCGGCTTGAGCCACCGGGAGGCCAGCGCCCGGACCAGCGACTCGTCCTGGAGGAGCAGCAGCATCGACAGATGGTCGTCGACGAAGAGCACCCGGGCCTCGGGGCCGGGCCGACCGGGCGCCAGGGTCAGCAGGCGCCGGGCCCAACGCACCGACGAGGACGCGTCGTTGAGCGGCACCACATGGCCCACGGCAGCGGTACGGCCGCGCAGCGCGGTCTCCAGCGCCGCCCGGGTGCCGGGCTCGGCGGGCGCCTCGCGCTCCGGCTCCCGGTCGCCTTCCTGAGGGGCGGCGGTGGCGGTGGTGTCCGCGGTGGGGTGGCCCGGGTCCGCGTCCGGGTCGGGGATCAGCAGGCACAGCTCGTCGCCGACCGCGCCGATGAGGGTGTCTCCCAGCACGGCGGCCAGTTGCGGCGCCTCGCCCGGGGTGGGCAGGGCGATGGCCTGCACCGTCTCGGGGAGTGGCCACCGGGCGGCCCGGGAGAGCTCCATCAGGGTGCGCTCGGAGACCGCCACTTCACCGATGAGGGCCTCGAACAGATCGCGCCGGGCCCGCTCGGGCGGCACCTCGGCCAGCGCCTCCTCGGAGGCGGGGGTGGCGGGCTGCTCGCCCGCGCCGTCCTCGCCCGCCCTGCGGTGGCCGAGTGCCGTCAGGAGGGCCTGCTCGACTCCTCCTCGGACCTTGTCTCGCTCAGAGTCCTCCAGAAGTTCGGCGAATCCCGGAATTCTGTGCCGAAGGTTCTCAACCACCTCGTCGGCCACGGACGGGAGTTCATTGCGCAGCACACGGGTCCACTCGCCACGGGGGCGGGACCAGATGCGGTTCACGAGTTCGCCCATCATTACCTCGTTCTTGCCGGGGGGAGACCTGGCCGTTGGGGGGTCGGCCAGGTCCGTGGAGGTTGCCTCCGTGACCGGTTCGTCCAGTACCGGTCAGGGAGTCGAGGGTCCTCCGCTACGTCATAGAGGACCCGGCCCCCTCCCGGTCCCGGCACTTTGCCGGTTCTTTGCCATTGAAACGACAGTGGAGCAGCCGGGAACGGCGTGGGCGGGGTCCGTCCACTAGAAGTTGTCACGTTACGACAAATCTTATGGAGATCACGTGTACTTCCGAGAAGCTGGCGCCCCCAAGACGACTTTGACGTATCTCGTCACCCGCGCGAATCCGCGCGATCGGGAGGCTCCAATGTCCATGTCCCAAACGCCGCTGCCCTCGTCGCAGGGGCGTCACGGGGGACGCCGGGCTCGAGGCGGACGACGGGCCGCTCGCCGGACTCAGCAGCGTGACCCATCCGGGATGGGATGGCCACGCCACATCCGGATCTACGCCATCCTCGGCTCCATCGCGGCGACCCTGTACGTCGCGTGGGACGCCGGCGCGTTCTCCAAGACCTTCGTGTTCCTCGACTTCGGCGCGGGTGTGCTCGCGCTGGTCTGTCTGACGTCGGCGGTGCTGTGGGGGCTCGCCGCGACCGACCAGCTCATCCTGCACACCAGGCAGCGGCTGATGGCCCAGGCCGTCCACCGGGCGGCCGCGGTCGCCGGGCTGCTCTTCCTGGCCGTTCACATCTGGGTCAAGATCGCGGAGAGCCACACCAACGCCGCGTCCATCGTGTTGCCGTTCGCTGACGCAAATCAGCCGGTGCTGATCGGGCTCGGCACCATCGCCGGCTATCTCTTCGTGATCGCCGCGGTGACCGGTGCGGTGCGCAGCTCGTTCGCCTCGGCCGGCAACTCCCGCTGGCGGTACCGCTGGTGGCGGGCGCTGCATGTGGGCGCCTATCCGGCGTGGTGCGCCGCGCTGATCCACGGTCTGAAGGCGGGACGCGCCGCCAAGACCTGGGCCACCTACGGCTATATCGCCGCCCTGGCCGGTGTGGCCATCGCGCTGTGGCTGCGGCTGGTCGCCCGCCGCCGCCAGGACGTCGACCGGGCGGACGGCATCGAGGTCAGGAACCCGCCCGCCCGCAGCATGCAGGAGGGCCGGACCCGGCGGGCCGATCCCACCGTGCCGCGCCCCCGTTCGGCCGAGCCCGGCTCGCGTGACAGTCAGCCGCTCGGTGCCTCTCGCGGGTGGGACCGGTGATCACGACCAAACCCAGGCTCGCCTGTGTCGATCCGCCCCGGCTGCTGGCCGGGCTCGACGAGGTGTACCGGCTCGACCGGGTCGGCCATCTGACCGTTCATGGCACCATGCCCGCCCTCCGGGCGGATGAACTCGTGGCGCTCGCGGAGAACATCGATCTGCGCGGGCGCGGCGGCGCCGGTTTCCCCTTCGCCAAAAAGGTCCAGGCCGTCGTGGAGTCGGCCGGCCGGCGCGAGGGCCGCTGCGCCGTGGTGGTCAATGGCAGCGAGGGTGAGCCCAGTTGCCTCAAGGACACCGCACTGCTGCTGCACACCCCGCATCTGGTGATCGACGGCGCCGTGCTGGCCGCCGAGGCGCTCGGTGCCGAGGAGGTCGCCATCGCGGTGCACCGTACGGATGTCGAGGAGTCCCTGGCCGCCGCGATCGCCGAACGCGGCCCCAGCGGAGTCCCGGTGTCGGTGAACCGCACCCCGGACCGGTTCGTCGCCGGTGAGGGCGGCGCGGTCATCAACGGCATCAGCGGCGCCCCGGCCATCCCCAACGGCCGCAAGATCCGCACCAGCGACAGCGGGCTCAGCGGACTGCCCACCCTGCTGTCCAACACCGAGACCTTCGCCCAGCTCGCGGTGGCGGCGCGGATGGGCGCCCTGCCGTACCGCTCGGTGGGGCTGCCCACCGAACCGGGCACCACGCTGCTGACGGTCGGCGGGAAGTATGTGCTGGAGACGCCCACCGGGGTGCCGCTGACCTACGTCCTGGAGCTGTGCGGTCTCACCGCCGGCCAGGCGGTGCTGGTGGGTGGCTACCACGGCAAGTGGCTGGACCCCCGGAGCATCAACGCCGCCACGATCTCCCGGGAGTCCATGAAGAAGTACGGCGCCCGGCTGGGCGCCGGGGCGGTGCTGCCCATCCCGGAGAACACCTGCCCGCTCGGCGAGACCGCGCGGGTGGCGCGCTGGCTGGCGGCCGAGACGGCCGGTCAGTGCGGGCCCTGTTTCATCGGGCTGCCGGCGCTGGCGGACGCCATCGGCCAGGTGGAGCGCGGCGGCGGCCAGTCCGCGATCGACAATGTGCGCGCCTATGTCAATTCGGTGCGGGGGCGCGGGGCATGCAGCCATCCCGACGGCACCGCCGGATTCGTGACCACCGCGCTGGACGCGTTCCCCGAGGAGTTCGAGGCGCATGCGCTCGGCACCGGCTGCGGACGGCCCACGATGGGCGTCCTGCCGCTGCCGGAGGACGCGCTGCCGCGGGCCCTGCCGCCCGCCCCGCTGAACCCCTCGGCGCGCGATGAGCGTCCCCAGCGGGGGCCGGTGGAAAAGCTGCTGGTCGACTGGTCGCTGTGCCAGGGCCATGGGCTGTGCGCGGACATCCTGCCGCCCGAGGTGCTGACGCTCGGCATCGACGGCTATCCGGCCTCGGCCAAGATGGATGTGCCCCGGCAGCTCCGGGCCCAGGCGGTCCGCGCGGTCCGCCGCTGCCCCGCCCTGGCGCTGCGGATCGAGGAGTAGGCCACAGGGTGATCCATCGCACCACCCCACACCACGACGGCCGTGCGCAACGGCCGTCGACTGCTGTGCGCTCAGGGATCCGGCGTTTTTTGCGTCGGATGACAAATTCGGAAGCCGCTGAGCGCCGGTCCGCATGGGCTCCGTATGGACATGACGTCGGCGCAATCATCGCCGGACCGATCGAGATTGCAGAGGGATGGTCATGGAGAAGCGTCACATCGCGTTCGCCGGGGTGTCGGTAGCGATGGTTCTGCTGACGGCGGCTTGCGGCAGCAGCAAGGACAACTCCGCGGGCAGCGCCAATGTGCAGCCGGCGGGTGGCAGTCAGACCGTGGGTGCGGGGGCCTCCGCGTCGGCGGGCGCGGGCGCGGTGGCTGGCGCGACCGGCGGGTACCAGGCGGGCGGCGACACCGGTGCCGCGGCGGGCGGTGAGGCCGAGCGGACCGGTCCGGCGAAGCAGTTGGCGGTCAAGGAGGACGCCAAGCTCGGCAAGTTCATCACCGACAGCAAGGGCTGGACCCTCTACCGGTTCGACGAGGACACCCCCAAGCCCGCCAAGTCCAACTGCAACGACGACTGCGCCACCAAGTGGCCCGCGGTGCCCGCGGACGACGCAGCGGCCACCACCGGTATCGAGGCCGACAAGCTGGGCTCGGTCACCCGCTCCGACGGCACCAAGCAGCTCACGCTGGCGGGCTGGCCGGTCTACCGCTTCGCGGGCGACGCCAAGCCGGGTGACACCAAGGGCCAGGGGGTGGGCGGCACCTGGAACGCGCTGGCGCCCGACGGAAAGCCGGCCGGCAAGACCGCGGCCGCGGACGACAGCCTCCAGCTCATGGTCAACAACAACGCCGAGCTGGGCAAGATCATCGTGGACGGCAAGGGCATGACCGTCTACCGGTTCGACAAGGACAGCGCCTGGCCGATGAAGACCGGCTGCCTCGGTGCCTGCCTGGACACCTGGAAGCCCGTCAAGGCCGTGGACACCACGAAGGTCGCCGGGCTCGACGCCGCGAAGGTCACCTCCTTCAAGCGCCCCGACGGCACCAAGCAGGCGGCGTTCGACTGCTGGCTGCTGTACACCTTCACCGGGGACAAGAAGCCCGGCGACATCAACGGCCAGGGCGTCAAGGGCACCTGGTTCGCGGTCACCGACAAGGGCAAGAAGGCGGGCCAGTAGGACAGACTCCTTCACTTACGGTCCACCGCGGCGGGTGGCCCGAGGCCGTCCGGCCCAGGGCCGCCCCGCCGGATTTTCTACGGGAGGTTGATGTGTCACTCGCACTCCGGGCCACCGCGGTCGGCGCGGCCCTGCTGTTCCTGGCCGGCTGCGGTGGAGGCGATCAGGCACACGGCGCCAAGCACGAGCAGAAGAAGGTGTCCCCCGCCACCAAGGAGTTCGCCAAGCCCGGCAAGCCCGCGCCGCTGACGAAGATCGCCGACGCCATCGGCTGCAAGGCCACGGTCATCACCGAGGCGGACGAGCTGCGCCAGGGCGCCTGCGGATCCGGTGGGAAGCGGTTCACGATGGTCACCTTCGCCACCGACAAGGGCCAGCACGACTGGCTGACGACGTCGAAGGACTACGGGGGCATGTACCTGGTCGGCAAGCGCTGGTCGGTCACCGGCCTGTCCATGAACTCGCTGGAGCCGCTGCGCGAGAAGCTCGGCGGATCCCTCGAGCAGGGGATGTCCCACGGCGCCTCCCATGGCGGGATGAAGCACGGGGACGGGATGGACGGCATGGAGGGCATGGACGGCTCGGCGAGCCATCCGGGCCACGACGGGAAGAAGTGACGCCCGGAACCCGCCGACCAGGCGGTGAGCGCGGATCAGCCCCTCAGGCCGCCCGGGAGTCCGCCCACTTGACCAGCTCCGGGTCGGCGAGCGTGGAGACCCACACATCCACCGGCGGAGGCTCGTCCACCGGCTTCCGCGGCCCGACGCCGAGCACCCTCAGCCCGGCGCGCGAGGCGGACAGAAATCCACAGTGGGAGTCCTCCACCGCGAGGGCGTCCTCGGGGGCCGCACCGCACAGCCGGGCGGCCTCCAGATAGACGTCGGGATACGGCTTGGGCCGCACCTGCCCCTCGGGGACCAGCACATGGCCGAAGTACCGCAGCAGCCCGGCCTTGGCGAGCCCGTCCTCGACGACGTCGCGCGGGCAGTTGCTGGCCACGGCCAGCGGGGCGAACGTCGCCGCCTTCGCCACCAGTTGGGGCGCGCCCGGCATGGTGACCGGGTCCTCGGCCACCAGCCGGCGGAAGGCGTCCAGGAGTTGTTCGGTCATCTCGTCGGCGAGCTCGGGGCGGCCGGCGAATTCGGCCAGCATGCGGCCGCATTCGGTGTAGTGGAGCCCCTTCGTGCTTTGCGCGAACTCCTCGTCGGGGGCGGTTCCGTGGTTTCTGAGGACCACTTCGCGCGCCTCCACCCAGTGTCGTTCGGAATCCATCAGGGTGCCGTCGCAGTCGAAGACGATGGCGGCTGGGGTCCATCCGAGAAACTTTTCGGCTGTCATCTGTCTGCCGTTCCATGGGAGGTGGAGGAATCGGCGCAGGGAGTGCCTGTACTTGCGGGGAGCCGCTGAGTGGAAATGTTCTGGCGGCTCGGAAGTGGCGCCGTGCGCCGACCGCTGCTGTCGTACAGGCCGTGAGGTTCGCCTGCCCGAAACATAACGATCACTACGTTAGTTAGCTGACCCGGAGTAAGCAAGGGGTCACTCAGTGTCGGCGATTTGTTCGTCGGTCAGGCCGTTCGTCGCCCATGAGTTCGTCGCACAGTGTGTTCGTCGCTCAGAGGTACTGGAGCACCCCGACCGCCGTGCAGATATCGGCCTGGCGCAGCCGGAAGACGCACGTCCGGCCATGGGAGGTGCACTCGACCACGGCCGGCGGAAACGACTCGGTGAAGCGGATCGCCTTCATGCGGCAGGCGACCGGCCGGGTCAGCGTCCCGCCGGTGGCCAGCGCCGCCGCCTGACGGGCGCCCTCCAGCAGCACCAGGCCCGGCACATGGTCGCTCCAGTGGTCGAAGAAGAACGGATGGCGGGGGTCGGCGGGGTCGAGGTAGACCACTCCCCCGTCCTGTACCACCAGCACGTCCCGGGCCGCCGGAACGGCCAGTTGCGCAGGTGAGGGCCGTACCGCGGCGCGCAGCCTGCGGCGCGCGGTGTGCCCGTGGAAGGCGGACCGGGTCTCCGCGTAGGCCGTGCCGTCGAGGAAGCGCGCGGTGCCCCCGGCCCAGGCGAAGAGCTTGCCGCCCGCGGACAGCACGACATCCAGCCGCATCCCGGAGACGAAGCGTCCGCAGGGGGTGGTGCGGATGTCGGTGACGGCGGCCCGGCAGGTGATGTCGGAGGCGCCGTACGGCGCCCGGGGCTCGGTCTCGGGGTCCAGCCGGTAGGAGAGGTCCCGGATCAGGAAGTGCGCCCCCGCGGGCACCGCGTAGTACCGCGTGGGGATGTAGATCCCCAGCTCGCGCAGGGTTTCCGCGATCATCAGCGGATGGTGGCGGCCGTCTCCGCCGTGCGGGAAGGTGGGATGGGACCGCGGCCACTGGGCGGCGGCCTCGAACCGGTTGTCACCGTGCGTACGCACGTCGGTGAGCAGCACCTCGGCCACCGAGACCCGGTGCACCGCCTCCCGCGCCACCGTGCGGGACCAGCTCAGCGGCCGCCCGGTGGGACCGGACGGCTCCGAAAGGCCATGAGCCTCACGAACGATCACCTTAAAATACTAATAATGTTTGACCTGTCTCGCCTCATCACCATCACAGGCCGAAAGTCCGCTAAGTTCTCCCCGTCACATCCGACGGGCTGCTGAAGGACGGCGAACACGTGCAAGAACGGGCCGAGCAAACACGCCGATCCCTTCTGGAGGCCGCCGCGTTCCTTTTCGACGAACGGGGATACGCCGGCACGAGCATCAGCGACATCACCTCCCGGTCCGGTCACACCAGCGGCGCCATCTATTTCCATTACACGAGCAAGGAAAGGCTCGCCCTCGCCGTGGTGGAGGAGCACTTCGCCACCTGGCCCCCGCTGATCGAGCGCTTCACGGCCCTCGACGCGCCGCCCCTGGAGCAACTCGTGCGGCTCAGCTTCGCGGTGGCCCGCGCCTTCCGCGATGACCTCCTGGTCCGCGCCGGGGCCCGGCTGTGGACCGAGCGCACCCTGATCGAGGCGCCCATGCCACCGCCCTTCGTGGGGTGGATGGACGCCGTGGGGCAGATGATGGAGAAGGCCCGTGCCGAGGGTGATCTGGCCCCGCATGTCGATCCGCTGGCCGCCGCCCGGACCGTCGTCTTCGCCTTCTTCGGACTGCACACCGTCTCCGAGGCCCTCGACGGGCGGCGGCTGGTCGAGGACCATCTGGCCGATCTGTGGACCCTGCTGCTGCCCTCGCTCCAGGCCCGGCCCGGGGACACCACGAGGCTGCTGGCGCTCGCCCGCCCGGAGGCCCCGCCCCCGTCAGAGTGAGGCGCCCGCGCACATCACCAGCGTCTGCCCGGTGACCGCGCCGCCCTCCGGGCCCAGCAGGAACGACGTCAGCCCCGCCACCTCCTCGGGACGGACGAGCCGGCCCAGCGGTGGCAGCACCGGCGGTGTGCCGCTGCGGCCGGGGTCGCGCAGCATGGGGGTGTCGGTCGGCCCCGGCGCCACCACGTTCACCGTGACCGCCCGGGGCGCCAGCTCGGCCGCCCAGGACCGGGCCAGGGCGGGCAGCGCCGCCTTGGTGGCGGCGTACTGGCTCTTGCCCGGGACGCCCGTCATCGTCCGGCTGCCCACCAGCACCACCCGGCCGCCGTCCGCCACCCGGTCCACCAGCGTGTCGACCAGGACGCCCGCCGCCTGCACATGGATCCGCCACATGAGCGACCCGTCCTCGGGCCTCAGCTCCCCGAGCCGCGCCGAGCGCTGAACGCCCGCCGCGTGCACGATGGCGTCCACCCCGGACACCGCGGCGAGCACCTCGGGAAGCTCCTCCGGCCGGGACAGATCGGCCGGGATCCAGTGCAGCCTCGCGACCGGGCGCCCGGGGGCCGTACGGCTGATCCCGGTGATCCGCCACCCCTCGGTCAGCAGCCGGGTGGCGATCGCGGCGCCGATACCGGAGCTGACACCGGTGACCACGGCGTGCCGGGGCTCAGGCATCGGCCGCCCAATCCGGCGTGACCCGGACGTACTTGATGGCCCGGCGGTGGTACGTATACGCGATGTGCAGTGTGCCGTCGGCGCCCTGCCGGATGGTGGGGTAGGACAGCTCGCGGTTGAGCCGGTCGCGTGAGTTGTTGGTCAGGCAGTGGCCGTCGCCGGTGTCCAGATCGCGCCGTACGGGCCAGGTCAGGCCGTTGTCGGAGGAGAGCGCGAGGGTCATCGGGGCGCGCGGCGCGCCCCAGAAGGCACCGGGTGCCGCGTCGTCCCTCGTCGCGGCCGGGGCGGGCGGCTCGCCGGTCCGCCCCTCGTCGTCGATCTCGTCGTAGAGGGAGACACGGCGGGCCGTGGCGTCCGCCCGGCTGCTGTGGTTGTAGACCAGCGCGAGCCGCCCGTCGGCGAGCGGGACGTACTGCACGGAGGAGTTGTTGTTGGGCAGTTCGGTGCGGACCGGCTCGCTCCAGGTCTCCCCGCCGTCGGTGCTGTGCGAGCGGTACACCGCGTCCGCCCAGCGGCTGCGGAAGAGGGCCAGCAGGGTGCTGTCCGGCAGTTGGTGGACGTTCATGTGCACACAGCCGGTCGAGCCGGGCACGGGCCGCTCGCACCAGGTCCGCCCCTGGTCGTCGCTGATCATCACCGCGCTGGTGTCGTGGTCGCCGACCCATTTGACCCCCGGGGTGGCCACGCAGTGGAACACCGGCAGCAGCCACCGCCCGGAGTCCAGGACGGCCACCGGCTGACGGATGAACACCCCGCCCGCCTCGGTGGCCGGGAAGAGCGTGCGCGGCGCGCCCCAGGTGGCGCCCGCGTCGGCGGACACCCGCAGCCGGACCTCCGCCGTGTCCTGGTCGCCCGCCCGCTGGGCGGTGTAGAGCAGCCACAGCTCCCCGGCCGGGGTGGGAAAGAGCAGCGGGTTCTGCTCCGAGCGGGTGTCGTCGCCGGAGAGCCGGACCGGCTCCGACCAGGCGCCGGAGCCCGGGGCGAGCCGGGAGAACCACACGGAGATGTCCGGTACGCCCTCCTGTGTGCCGCCGAACCACACACAGCCGAGGTCCCCGCCCGGCAGCACGGTGAGGTTCGCGGCGTGGTTCTGCACGGCGGGCGCCGGCAGGAACGCCTCCTGGCGCGCCGGGTCGCCCGGGCGCGGCCGGAGCCGTCCGTCCGTCGGCGGCATCGCGGTGTCATGGTCGGCGGTCATGGGCGCCGGGCTCCTCGTGGTTGCGGTGGTACGGGGATGTGTGCGGCCGGGCCGCAAGGCACCGGGAGACCGGGCCGCGCGGCCCGATGCGCCTCCGGAACCCCGGTCCGGAAGGACCCGCCCGAAGGGCGTTCGGGGTCCAGGGGCGGAGCCCCTGCCACGCGGCGGAGCCGCATATGGATGCTGTGGGAAGGGCCGGGGTGGGGGAAAGCCACGGGCCTACCGGTTGTACGCGGGCATCGGCCCCCGCAGTTGGGCGCCCACCTCGTCGCACGCCGCCGTCACATCCGCCGGAAGGGGGCCCGCGGTCGCTGCGGCCAGATTGGCGCTCAGGTGTTCCACGCGGGAGCCGCCGAGCAGCAGCGCGTCCACCCCGTCCCGGCCGAGCAGCCAGCGCAGGGAGAGGTCGACGAGCGGGATGCCCGCCTCCCCGGCGATCCCGGACAGGGTCCGTACGGCCTCGAAGAGCCCGGCGTCCCAGTAGCGCTGCCGGTACATGGCGGCCACCCGGGAGTCGCCGAAGCGGCCCGACTCCGGCTGCTCCGCGAAGGTGTGACGGCCCGTCAGCAGCCCGCCACCGAGCGGGTTGTAGACCATGGTGCGCAGTCCGCTGGTGGCCGCGTACTCCCGGTACTCCTCCTCGATCCGCCGCGCCAGCAGGTTGTAGAGCTGCTGGGCCACCACCGGGCGCGGTGCGCCGACCCGGTCGGCGGTGTGGGTGAGCTCGGCGATCTGCCAGGCGGCGTAGTTGGAGACGCCGAGCGCCCGGATCTTGCCCTCGGCGACGAACTCGGCGACCGTGCCCAGCGTCTCCTCCAGCGGTGTGGAGCGGTCGGGCTGGTGCAGATAGAACAGGTCGACATGGTCCGTGCCCAGGCGGCGCAGGCTGCCTTCGAGGGCCGCGCGCATGCCGCGCGCGGACAGCGGTGAGTGGTCGCCGGTGTCGGGGTGCGGCATACCGGCCTTGGTGGCGAGCACGATCCGGTCGCGGCGGCCGGGGAGCAGCTCGGCCAGGATGGTCTCGGTGGTGCCGCCCGCGTAGGCGTTGGCGGTGTCCACCCCGGTCACCCCGGCGTCAAGGGCGGTGTCCAGCATCGCGGCGGCGCCCGCGCGGTCCACCGTGTCGCCGAAGGTCATGGTGCCCAGCACCAGCCGCGAGAGCGGCACCGGGATCCCCGGCAGGGCGACCCCGCCGGGCGACGCCTGGGTGGTGGTGTGGGGCTGCGGATGCGCGTTCACTGCGTTGCTCCTGGTTCGTGGTCGGTCGCGATCGCGGACACGAGGGCGCGCGGTTTACGTCCCCGCATGGTCGTCGGGTCGAGCGCCGCCCGCCGCAGCGCCCTGGTGTACGGGTCGGCGGGCGCGGAGAGCACCCTGCCGGTCGGCCCGGACTCGATGATCCTCCCGGCGCGCATCACCACCACCTCGGAGCTGATCTCGCGGACCACTCCGAGGTTGTGGGAGATGACGATGTAGGCGAGCCCCTGTTCGGCCTGGAGTTCCCGCAGCAACTGGAGCACCTGGGCCTGTACGGAGACGTCGAGCGCGGAGGTGGCCTCGTCGCACACCAGCAGCTCGGGGCCGCTGGCCAGGGCGCGGGCGATGCCGATCCGCTGGCGCTGGCCGCCGGAGAACTCGGCCGGGCGCCGCTGGAGCGCACCGGAGTCCAGCCCCACCTGGTCGATGAGGACGGCGGCGCGGCGGGCGCGTTCGGCGCGCGAGCGCATGCCGTTCAGCCGCAGCGGCTCGGCCACGATCTCCTCGGCCGTCAGATGCGGGTCGAGCGAGCCGTACGGATCCTGGAAGACCATCTGCACCCGCTTGCGCAGCGGGCGCAGCCGCCGCTCGGGCAGGCCCGCGATATCCGTTCCGTCGAGGAGGATCCGGCCCTCGGTGGGGCGCAGCAGCCGGACCAGGGAGCGGGCGATGGTGGACTTGCCGCAGCCGGATTCGCCGACGACGCCGAGCGCCCCGCCGGGCGGGACGGAGAAGCTGACGCCGTCCACCGCGCGGAAGACACCGCCGGCGACCGGGTATTCGACCACCAGGTCCTCGACGGCCAGCAGGGGTGTGGTCACAGCGCCTCCTCGGTGACGGCGGCGGCGGGGGTCTCGTGCCAGGGGCCCAGGGTGGGCACGGCGGCGAGCAGATCGCGGGTGTACCGCTCGCGGGGGTGGTCCACGATCTGTTCGACCGGCCCCGACTCCACGAACCGGCCGCCGCGCATGACGTGGATGCGGTCGGAGACCAGCCGGGCCACGCCCAGATCGTGGGTGATCATCAGGATGCCGATGCCGGTGCGCTCCTGGAGCTCCATCAGCAGATCGAGGACGCCCGCCTGGACGGTGACGTCGAGCGCGGAGGTCGGCTCGTCGGCCACCAGCAGCCGGGGCTCGGCGGCCAGCGCGATGGCGATGAGGACACGCTGGAGCATGCCGCCGGAGAACTGGTGGGGGTAGGCGCCCCAGCGGGTCTCGGGGTGCGGGATCCGTACGCGGCCGAGCAGTTCGACGCCCTGGGCGCGGGCGTCGGCGCGGGACATTCCCGGATGGCGCAGCCGGAGTGCCTCGCCGAGCTGGCGGCCGATGGTGTGCACCGGGCTGAGCGCGGTCATCGGGTCCTGGGGGATCAGGGAGACCCCGCGGCCGCGGATCCGCCCGGCGGCCTTGGCGTCGGCGATGACGTCGGCGCCGAAGATCCGGGCCGTCCCGGAGAGGACGGCGAGCCCGTCGGGCAGCAGCCGCAGCAGGCCCATCGCGGTGGTGGACTTGCCGGAGCCGGACTCGCCGATGATCGTCACCGTCTCGCCGGGGCCGATGGTGAAGCCGACTCCGTCGACCGCGCGCACCACACCGCGGTCGGTGATCAGCTCGATCTGGAGGTCCTCGACCTCCACCAGGGGGCCCGGGGCGCCGGTGTCGCGGGGGCCGTTGGTGTCGTGGATCTCGGGGGTCTCGCGGGCGCCGTTGGTGCCGTTGGTGTCGCTCATCGGGAGCCCTCCGTCGCACGTCGGCGGGTACGGTCGCGCAGTCCGTCGCCCAGCAGGTTGACCCCGACCACCAGCAGCACGATGACGAGGCCGGGCAGGGTCACCAGCCACCAGGAGGTGGTGATGTAGTCCTGGCCGTCGGAGATGATCCGGCCCCAGGTGGCGAACGGCCGCTGGGGGCCCGCGCCGAGGTAGCTCAGCGCGCTCTCCAGCAGCACCGCCTGGGCGAGCAGCAGCAGGACCACGAGCGATGCCTGGCGGACGATGTTGGGGATGATGTGACGGGCCAGGATGGCGATCCGGGGCAGCCCCAGCACCTGGGCGGCGGCCACATACGGCTTCTCCCGCTCGACCAGCACCAGCGACCGGGTCAGCCGGGCCACCTCGGGCCACTGGGCGATGGCGATGACGCAGGTGATGACGGTGACGGAGGGGCCGAAGAGGGCCACCACGAGCAGCAGCATCATCAGCAGCGGCAGCGACATCTGGGCCTCCAGCAGCCGGGAGACGACGGCGTCCACCCAGCGGCCGTAGTACCCGGCGGCGGCGCCCGCGACGATGCCGATGAGGCCGGAGACGACGACGGCGAGCACACCGATCGACAGCGAGACCTGGCCGCCGTGCAGCACCCGCGAGAGCACATCGCGGCCGAGTTGGTCGGTGCCGAAGAGATGGCCGTCGGTCAGCGGGGCCAGCCGGCGCCGGGAGAGGTCCTGCTCGCCCGCGCCGGGCAGCGGCAGCACCTGGGCGAGGGCGACGGGGACCACCACCAGCAGGGTGCACACCGCGCCCGCCCACAGCTTGAGGCTCGCGCTGCGGCGGCGCCGGGTGGCGGTGGCGCGGGCCAGGTCCCGGGCGGTGACCGCGCTGGGGCGGGGCGCGGGGCCGGACTTCGCGGGGGCTGGGGGTTCGGCGGGGGTTTCGAGGGCGCCTTTCATCTCAGGCCGCCTTTCCCAGGCGTACCCGCGGGTCGAGCAGCGGGTAGGCCAGGTCGATGAGGAGTTGGACGAGGACCGCCAGGGCGGCGGTGACCAGGACGGTCGCCTGGATCAGCGGATAGTCGCGGGTCTCCAGGGCGCGGACGACCAGCGAGCCGACCCCGGGCCAGCCGAAGACCACCTCGACCACCACGACGCCGTTGAGCATGGCGGCGAAGCGGGTGCCGAGCGCGGTGAGCACCGGGATGGCGGAGTTGCCCATGGCGTAGCGCCAGGTCAGTACGCGGTTCGAGACCCCGCGGGAGCGGGCGACGGTGACATACGGCGCGGCGAGGGCCGCCACCATCTCCCGGCGGACCAGCCGGGAGATCAGCGCCATCTGGAGGATCGCCACGGTCACGGTGGGCAGCACCAGCCCGCCCCAGGTGGTGAAGCCGGAGGCGGGCAGCACCGGTACGGCCACGGCGAAGAGGGTCAGCAGCATCACGCCGATCCAGAAGTCCGGCATGGACTGCCCGGCGATGGTCAGCACATTGGCGCCCAGCTCGCGCTTGGTGTCGGCGCGGCGGGCCATCCATACGCCCAGCGGCACGGCCACCAGCGCGGTGAGGGCGATCGCGGAGAGGGAGAGGGTGATGGTGTACGGCACCCGGTCGAGCACCACGTCCAGGGCGGGCGCGTGGAAGGAGTAGCTGGTGCCGAGGTCGCCGGTGAACAGATCGCGCAGAAAGAGCCCGTACTGGCTGAGCAGTCCGCGGTCCAGGCCGAACTGCTCCCGGATCCGGGCGAGGTCGGCGCTTGAGGGGTTGGGCCCGGCCAGGGCCGCGGCGGGGTCGCCGGGGGCCATGCGGACCAGGACGAAGACGGTGGAGAGGGTCAGGAAGACGGTCAGGACGCTCTGGCCCAGGCGGCGTATCAGATAGCGCGTCACGGCTCAGCCCTCCAGACGCACGGCGGCGAGATCGTAGGAGTTGAGCTGGAGAAGGCGCACATCGCGCACCCGGGTGCGGCGGGCCAGCACCACATCGGGGACGAAGGCCCACAGGCAGGGGCGGGTGTCCCAGATCTGCCGCTGGACGGCGGCGAGCTTGGTGTTCCGCGTCTTCTCATCGGTTTCGGCGGAGGCGTCGGCCAGCCGGGCGGCGATCCGCGGAAAGACATAGCCCTGGTAGGTGTCCCGGGTCCGCTCCTTCTCCGCGGTGCCGCCGTACATGCCCTGGAGGCTGGTGGAGGCGTGGCCGGTGGGAACGGAGAAGCCGTTGCCGAGGACGTCCCAGTCGCCCCGGCGGCCCTGCCGCCACTGCTGGATGTCGCCGCCCGGTTCGAACTGCTGGAGGGTGGCGCGGACACCGACCGCGCGCAGCATCTCCAGCACGGCCTCCATCACCGAGGTGTCCGCGGGGAACTCGCCGGACTCCCAGATGATCTTCACCTTGAGATCGCTCGCGCCCAGCGCGGCGAGGCGCTTACGGGCCTGGCCGGGGTCATGGACGTAACGGCCGGTGCGCACCGAGCCCTTGAGGGCGAGCGGGATGACGCCCTCGGCCTGCTGGGCGGAGCCGGTGAGCACATCGCGCACCAGGGCCTCGCCGTCGATGGCGTAGCTGAGCGCCTCGCGCACCCGGGCGTCGGCCAGCGGATGTCCGCGCGGTTTGCGGAAGTTGAAGAAGAGCTGATTGACCCGGGTGCCCGAGGTGCGGTCCAGACGCACCCCCGGCAGCCCCTTGAGCTGCTCGGCGGAGTCGGGGGTGATGGTGTCGATGACATCCAGCTCACCGCTGCGCACGGCGACGACCCGGCTGGACTCCTCGGGGACGAAGCGCACCCGCACCCGGTCCACGGTGGGGCGCCGCCCCCAGTACCGGGGGTTGGCGTCCAGGGTGTACTCACCGGTGCCGGAGTTGGCCGAGCTGACCACGTACGGGCCGGAGCCCACCCCGCCGGACAGCTCCTCGGGCCGGTTCCGCGCGGCGGGGCTGATCAGGATGTTGGCCATCAACTGGTCGAGGATGGGCACCGGGCGCTTGGTGTGCAGCCGGAAGGTGCGCTCGTCGACCGGCTCGACGGTGGGCATCTCGGGGAAGAGGCCGACGATGAACGAGCCGTTGACGCCCGCGTACATCCTGAGCGCGGTCGAGACGTCCTTGACGGTGACCGGCGTTCCGTCGGAGTAGCGGGCTCCTTGGCGCAGCCGCACCGTCCAGGCGGTGGGCCCGGTCATCTCGAAGCGGTCGGCGAGTACGAGTTCGGGCCGGAGCCCCTTGCCGATCCGGGTCAGCGCCTGGCGCACCGCGCGCTGCACCGTGACCGCCGCGTCGAACTGGTTCAGCTTGTTGTCCAGGCTGACCAGCGAGCGGTTCAGCCCGAGGCTGATGGCGCCGGGCCCGGGGGCACCGGTGGGGCCCGCGCACCCGGTCAGCGGGGCGAGGGCGATACCTGCTGAGGCGCCTGCTCCGAGGCGCAGCACGGACCGGCGGCTGAGGGCCGGACCGAAGGGGATACGGGTCATCGTTGACCTCTCGGCGTTCCTGAGGCGAGCGACCGGATCGCTCGACCCGCTCGGCGCCCGGATGACGGCCGTACGGGTCAAAGTGTCGCGGCGGTCACCGTGACATGGCTGCGCGCTTTACGCAATACTCCTCGCGCACTTCGCGCAACGTATGCCATCATCGGCACCACGGAGCCGATGTCCACGCCATCGGATCGCTCCGTCCGTCAGGGTCATTCGAGGAGGTGCCGGTGGACATGACACCCAACCGGAGGCTATTGGCCATCGCGGATGACCTGTCGGGCGCCGCGGAGGTGGCGGCCGCCCTTTGCTCGCGCACAACGCGCAGCCGGGTCGTGCTTGTGGGGAGGCCCGGGGTGGTGAGCGGGGGTGGGGTGAGCGTCCTGGACCCCCGCCATCCCGGCGAGGCGACCGTCCTGGACCTCGACTCCCGCTACCGGCCCGCCACAGAGGCGGCCGAGGCGGTCCGCGACGCGCTACGGCTGTCCTCGCCGGACGGGGACACGGGCGGGGAGGCCGACGGGGAAACCCTCGTACTGAAGAAGATCGACTCGCTGCTGCGGGGCAATGTCGCCGCCGAGATCGCCGCGCTCGCCGAGGGCGGGGCGGGTGTGGTGCTCGCGCCCGCACTGCCGATCGCCGGGCGCGTGGTGCGCTCGGGGGTGGTCCACATCGGCGGGGTGGCGCTGCATGAGGGCGACGCATGGCGCGCCGAAACCGTGCCTCCGCCCGCTTCGGTGTCCCAGGCACTCGGCGGCCTGCCGACCGCGCTGATCCCGCTGACGACCGTACGGGCGTCCCCGCCTGCCCTGTCGGCCGCGCTGCGTGCGGCCGTGGCGGCGGGACGGGTGGCGATCTGCGACGCGGAGACGGACGCCGATCTCGACGCGGTGGTCAAGGCATCGCTCGCCGAGGGCCCCCGGATACGCCTGGTCGGCTCAGGCGGCCTGGCCGTGGCCCTGGGCCGCCACCTGACGACCGCCCCTCCTGCCACGACGACTCCGACCGCCACCCGGGCCACCGCGGCGTCGGCGACTCCGACCGCCACGGCCCCGGCCACCTCCGCGGAGACGGGTCCGACCGCCCCCGACCCCACCGGGGCTCCGGCCCTCACCGTCCCGGCTACCACCACCGCCACCACGGCTCCGTCCCCGGACACGGCCACTGCGCCCCCGGCCGGCCCCGCCACCACCAAGCCCACCACGGGTCCGGCTGTCACCGACCTCACCGGGACTCCGGCCACCACCGACCCCACCGGGTCTCCGGCCGCCGACACCGCCAACCCGACCGCGGCTACGCCCGCCACCACAAGCCCGGCCGACAGCGGCCCCATCATGGCTCCGGCCGCCGACACCGCCGGCCCGGCCCCGGCCACCCCCGCCACCACAAGCCCGGCCGACAACGCCCCCATCACGGCTCCGGGCGCCGCCAACGCCCCGGCCATCACCACACCGGCAGGGACAACCGCGTCGACGGCCGGACCCACGGTGCTCTCGGCGAACGCCGGCGCCGCCCCCACCACCACACCGGCTCCGGGCGCCGCCGTCACCACTGCGCCCCAGTCCGGCCCCGCCACCACACCGGCGGCGGCCGCCGACTCGTCGGCGGCCGGAACCGCGGCGCCCTCGGCGGGCACCGGCCGACCCGTGCTGGTCGTCGTCGGCACGGCCGAGCCCGCGGCCGCCGAACAGATACGGCGTCTGGTCGAGGACGGGGCCACCCACCACCAACTCCCGCTCGCGGGGCTGCTGTCGGACGGTCCCCCGCCGCGGCTGCCCCCGCTGACCGCCCCGGTCACGGTCGTCTCGCTCGCCACCTCGCCCAGCCCCTCGCCGGTGGCCCCCGGCCCGGCGCCGACAACCGACCGCGCGGTGCCCGTCCCGTCCCCCCGCGCGGAGCACGATGCCGTCGCACCCGCCGACGTGCCCGGCCCGCCACCTATCCCAGCGCCCGGCTCCCGGCCCGCCACCCCGCCACCATCCGGCGGCGGGGCCGACCACGCGGGGCCGGGCGGAAGCCCGAGCGCGGGCCCCGCCGACGACGCGGGCGCGCGACCCGGGCCCGGGTCCGGGTCCATGTCCGTGTCCGGTCGGCGGCTGGTGTTCGGGCTCGCTCGCGTCATCCGCGACGCCGTCGCCGCGCATCACGGCGCCGTCGACCTCGTGCTGACCGGCGGCGAGACGGCACGCCGGGTGCTGGATGCCCTGGCCGTGGCCGAGCTCGATCCGGTCGGCCAGGTGCACCACGGGGCCGTTCATCTCTCGACTCCCGACGGGCGGTCCGTCGTGACCCGACCGGGCAGCTTCGGCGATCCCGACTCCCTGCGCCACATCGTTCAGGCGCTGCGCCCCCACCCGATGGAACGGAAGGTCACCTCATGAACTCCTCCACCAACCTCGCCCCCACCGGGGCCGCTGGTGCGGACGCCGATTCCGCCCCGCTTCCGCTCATCGCGGTCACCATGGGCGACGGCGCCGGCATCGGACCCGAGGTGATCGTCCCCGCGCTGCTCGACCCGGACACCCTGCGGCGTTGCCGTCCGGTGGTCATCGGGGACGCGGAGCGGCTGCGGCAAGCGGCCCGGCTGCGCGATATCGCGTGCGAGGTCGTCACCGTGGACGCGCCCGCCGACGCGGCGTTCACCCCGGGCCGGATCAACGTCGTCGACCTCGGGCTGCTCCCCGCCGAGCTGCCCTGGGGCACGCTCTCACCGCTGGCCGGGGACGCGGCCTACCAGTACGTACGGACCGCCGCCGAACTCGCCCTGAACGGTGAGGTGCAGGGCATCTGCACCGCGCCGCTCAACAAGGAGGCGCTGCACGCGGGCGGCCATGTCTTCCCCGGCCACACCGAATTGCTGGCCCAGCTCACCGGCGTCGAGGAGGTGTCGATGATGCTGGCCACCCCCACGGTGAAGGTCATTCACGTCACCACCCACATCGGACTCATCGACGCGGTACGGAAGATCGAGCCGGGTCTGGTCGAGCGCACCGTGCGCCGCGGCCATGAGGCGATGGTCCGCGCCGGGACCCCCGAACCGGTGATCGGGGTGTGCGGGATCAATCCGCACGCCGGGGAGAACGGACTGTTCGGCTACGGCGAGGAGGAGGAGAAGATCGTGCCCGCGCTGGAGGTACTGCGCGCCGACGGCATCGACGCCCGCGGCCCGCTCCCCGCCGACACCGCCTTCTTCCTGGCCGGGCGAGGTGACTACGACCTGATCGTGGCGATGTACCACGACCAGGGGCACGGCCCGGTCAAGGTGCTGGGTCTGGAGGCCGGGGTCAACCTGACCGTCGGTCTGCCCGTCATCCGCACCTCCGTCGACCATGGCACCGCCTTCGACATCGCCGGTACGGGCACGGCCGACGCCGGTAGCATGATCGAGGCGCTGCGGCAGGCCGCCGAGATGGCTCCGTCCCCCGCCCACTGACGCCGGTCCCGCCCGCTGACGCCCAGCCCCTGCCCAGGAACGCGAGGCCGAGCCCACGTTGAGGAACGCGAGAGACGCGAGAGAGATGCCGGCGAACGGAGCGCGGGCCCGGCGCGACCAGATCGTCCACCTCGCCACGACCACGGGCCTGACCAGCGTGGAGGAGCTGTCCCGCACCTTCGGCGTCACCGCCTCCACCATCCGCCGCGACCTCGCCCAGCTCACCGCGGACGGGCGGCTGGCGCGGACATACGGCGGGGCGATGGCCCTGGTCGCCCACCCGGAGGCGTCGCTGCGCCAGCGCACCGGCGAGGCGTTCGAGGCCAAGCGGGCCATCGCGCGCTGGGCGGCGTCGACGATCCGCGCCGGGGAGACGGTGCTGCTCGACGCCGGTTCGACGGTCGGCGCGCTCGCCCATGAGCTGCGCACCGCCGAAGGGCTCACGTTGGCCACCACCGGGCTCACCGCACTTCAGGAGCTCGCCGATGTGGAGACCGTACGGGTGGAATGCCTCGGCGGTACGCTCCGGCCGCTGAGCCAGAGCTTCCTCGGCCCACTCGCCGAGGCGGCCCTGGAGCGCATGACCTTCGACCGGGTGTTCCTGGGCGCCGACGGGGTGACGGCCGAACACGGCATCTGCGAGGCGGATCTGAGCCAGACCCGGCTGAAGGAGCTGATGGCCCGCCGGGCGGACGCGGTGTACGTACTGGCGCACTCCGCGAAGATCGGCCGCCGCCCCTTCCACACCTGGGTGCGGCTGCCGCCCGGCTGGACGCTGGTGACGGACGACGGCGCCGACCCCCACGAGATCCGGGCGCTACGGGCCCAGGGGGTCGAGGTCACGGTCGTCGGGGGCGAGTGACCCTCGCCCCGCGACGCCCGCTGATCCACCATCCGGCAGTGGGCCGCACCCCTCACGTACGACCGTGCCATGACTCCCACAGCGCGGCATACGCACCCCCGCGCGCCACGAGCTCCTGGTGCGGGCCGAGTTCGCTGATCCGCCCGTCCTCCATCACCGCCACCCGGTCCGCGTCATGCGCGGTGTGCAGCCGGTGGGCGATCGCGATGACGGTACGCCCCTCGAGCAGGGCGGCGAGGGAGCGCTCCAGACGGCGGGCCGCGCGCGGATCGAGCAGCGAGGTGGCCTCGTCCAGCACCAGGGTGTGCGGATCGGCCAGCACCAGCCGGGCGAGGGACAGTTGCTGCACCCGGTCCGGCGCCAGGGCCGCGCCACCCGCCCCCACCCGTGCGTCCAGCCCCAGCTCAAGGGCCCACTCCCGGGCCCCGACCACGTCCAGCACCCGCTCCAGCTCGGCGTCGGCGGCCTCGGGCCCGGCGATGAGCAGATTCTCCCGGAGCGTTCCGGAGAAGACATACGTCTCCTGGGTCACCAGGGCCACCTGGCCCCGCAGCCGGTCCGGGGAGAGCGCGGTGAGCGGCACCCCGCCGACGGTCACCGAGCCGGTGCGCGGTGCGTGGATCCCGGCGAGCAGGCGGCCGAGGGTGGACTTGCCCGCGCCCGACGGCCCGACGACCGCCAGCCGCTCCCCCGGCTCGATCTCCAGGTCGATCCCGCGCAGCACATCCCGGCCGTCCCGGTAGGCGTAGCGCACCTCGCGCAGCGCCAGGCCCCGGTGCCGGGGCGCGGCCGCTGTGGGGGCGTCGGCTCCGGGATCGGGGGTGCGGTGGACGCCCCGCAGCCGGGCCAGTGAGGCGGCGCCGGCCTGGAGGTCGCCCAGGCAGTACAGCACCGTGTCGACCGGGCTCAGCAACTGCTGGACGTAGAGGGTGGCCGCGGTGACGGCGGCGAGCGAGACCATGCCGTGGAGCGCGAAGAGCCCGCCGACCACCAAGGTCGCGGCCACCGGCAGCAGATAGGCGGTGTCGATGACCGGCAGAAAGACCGTGAGCAGCCCGATCGTATGGCGCTCGGCCGCGTAGGACCCGGCGATGTCGCGGTCCGTGCGCTCCGCGCGCCGCCCGGCCAGGCCCAGCGCCTCGACGGTACGGGCCCCCTCGACGGTCTCGGTGAGGCCCTCGGTGATCCGCGCGTAGGACGCGCTCTGGCGCAGGAACGCCTCGCGCGACCGGCCGAAGAACCACCGGGCCGCGACCCACAGGACCGGCACCCCGACCAGGCAGGGGAGGGCCAGCAGCGGGCCCACCACGAACAGCGCGCCGAAGGTGACGGCGATGGTGACCAGGGCGGTCATGGTGGCGGGGACCGCGCGGCGCACACAGCCCGCGAGCACCTCCACGTCCCGGATGGTGCGGGTGACCAGATCGCCCGCGCCCGCCCGTTCGACGGTGGCGAGCGGCAGGGCGAGCACATCGCCGACGAACCGCTCGCGCAAGTCGGCCAGGACCTTCTCGCCCAGCCGCGCCGAGGCGTACGTCGCGGCATGGGTCAGCAGCGCCTGGACGATGACGAACGCGCAGATCAGCAGCGTCGTACGGGTGATGGCGCCGCCGCCGTCACGGGTGTCCTCCACCAGGTCGCCCAGCAGCCGGGGGCCCACCAGTCCGCAGCCCGCGGCGAGCGCGTACAGGACGAGCACGGCGGCGAGTTCGCGCGGGTGGCGCAGCGCCAGCCGCCGCGCGTAGGCGCGGGTGTCGCCGGCCGGGGCGACCGGCAGCGGGGTGTGGGTGCTCATGCCGACTCCTCCCGCGCCACGACGGACCGGTAGCGGACATCGGCGAGCAGATCGCCGTGCGAGCCCTGGGCGACGGCCTTCGCGCTCTGCACGTAGACGACATGGTCCGCCCGGTCGAGCACCACGGGGCTGGTGGTGAACACCAGCGTGGTCCGTCCTGCGCGCAGCTCGCTCACCCCGCGCGCGATACGGGCCTCGGTGTGGGCGTCGACGGCGCTGGTGGGCTCGACGAGGATCAGCACCTCCGGGTCGGCCATGAGCGCGCGCACCAGGCGCAGCCGCTGCTGCTGGCCGCCGGAGAAGTTGCGCCCGGACTCGGCGACGAGGTCGTCGAGCCCGTCCGGGAGCGCCTCGGCGATGTCCCGCGCACAGGCGGCGTCGACGGCCCGCTCCAGCTCCGTGTCGCTCCCCCGGCCACGCAGCTCCTCGCGGAGCGGACCGGCGAAGAGGCGGTCGTCGTTGTCGGCGACGAGGATGCGGCGGCGTATCCCGTCCGGGGGCAGATCGCCGAGCGGGGTGTCCCCGAGGGTGACGGTGGAGTCGGTGTAGCGGCCGAGCCGCGCGGCGAGGGCCGCGGTGTCGGCGGGGGACGCGCAGGCCACGGCGGTGAACCGGCCCGGTGCCACGATCAGCCCGGAGGCGGGATCGGCGAGCGGGGCGGGTCCGTCGTACGGAGCGGGCCCCTCGTACGGCCCCTCGTACGAGACGGGCCCCCGGTCCGGCCCCTCGTACGGAGCGGGTGCGGCAGCCCCCAGCGCGAACTCGGGCCGCAGCGCGAGAAACGCCGTGATACGGCGGGCGGCCACATGCCCCTGGGTCAGCCGCCCGGCCGCGTTGGTGAGCCGGCGCAGCGGATCGACCAGGAAGACGGCGTAGCCGTAGAAGGCGACGAGCTGTCCCGGGCCCATCCGCCCGCTCGCCACGTAGTGCGCGCCCAGCCAGACGACGACGGTGGTCAGCAGCCCCGGCAGCAGCACCTTGGCACCCTCCAGCAGCGCCTCCACCCGGGCCACCTCCACGCCCGCCGCGCGCACCCGCTGGGAGTCGGCGCGATAGCGGTCGGCGAAGACCTCCTCGCCGCCGATGCCGCGCAGCACCCGCAGCCCGCCGACGATGTCCACGGCGCGGCCGGTCAGCTCGGCCTGCTGTTCGCGCAGCCGCTGCTGGCGCCGGTGCAGCGGACGGATCAGCAGGGCCACCGTCCCCACCATGAGCGGCACCCCGAGCAGCACCACCAGGCCGAGCTGCCAGGAGGTGCCCAGCAGGATGGCCGCCACGACGGCGATGGCGACGATGGCACCGCTGCCCCGGGCGGTTTCGGCGAGCGCCTCCCCGAGACGGCCGATATCGGCCACTCCGGCATTCACGATCTCGCCTTTGGCCACCCGTTTCGGCAAGGTCGCCCCCAGCCGGGCGGCCTGGCGGGCGATGAGTTGTGCGGTGCGATAGGCGGCGCCCAGCCGAGTGGTGAGGGCGGCGCGGTCGCGCAGAATTCCGGCGGCGGCCTGAATCGTCCCAAGGGCCACCACCGCACCGCCCCACCACAGGAGTGCCCGCTGGTCACGGGCGATGATCCCGGCGTCGATGGCCTTGCCGACGGCGGCGGGCACCAGGGCCTGGGCCAGCACATGGACAATTCCATAGAGAGCGCCAAGGAATATGGCATTACGTTGATAAGCGGCAATCCATAACAGATAGGATATAGGTGAGCGATGGTCTGGATTTCCGGGATCCGGATCAGGAAAACGTCGCATGACGACGGCGATGCTAGCGACGCCGCTTCCGCCGGGCGGAGGAATTATCGCCCGCCTTCCCCGCCGCTCGCGCGTTCGGCGCCGAGTCCATGCGTACATCCCCGGGGACCGGGGCACCCGCCCCGGATACGACATGGCCACCCGCCGACGAGCTTTGGAGGACACCGTGGCACGGCAGACCGACCCGACCCTCATCCACCCGACGCAGCGAGATCCCGGGCCGCCGTCTCCGACCCCGTCGCCCGGTCCGGGCGGCCCCGAACCGGGTCCCGCACCGGGCCCCGTGCCCGGACCGCCCCCGGGGCCGCCGCCCGACCCGATTCCCACCCCTCCGCCCGAGCCGCCGCCGAACCCCACCCCCGGCCCCACACCGGGCCCGGCCCCCGATCCGGTGCCCAAGCCGCCTGGCCCCGACCCGGTTCCCGAGCCATCACCGGCCCCGGGCCCGATCAGGTGAGGCCGTCGCCGGGCCGCCCGGGCCCGACGGACGCCCGGGTGGCGTAACAGCGGTGGGTGCCGCGGCGGCCGAGGTGAGATCGTCGGACGGAATCGGACCGGAAAAGGAGAAGCAGATGTCCATCACCGCTCCGGCCCGCCCCGTCCTCGAACCCGCCGCCGCGGCGTTCGCCGAGGCCACCGCCAAACCGCCGTATCCGTACCAGATGACGCCCGCGGAGGGCCGTCGCACGCTCGACGAGGTGCAGTCCGGCGAGGTGCCCAAACCGGAGGTGGACGAGGAGTGGATCAGCGTCGGCGGCATCCCGGCGGGCGGCGTCAAGGCGCGGATCGTCCGCCCTCCGAAGGCCGTCGGCACCCTTCCGGTGATTCTCTACATCCATGGCGCGGGCTGGGTGTTCGGCAACGCCCACACCCATGACCGGCTGGTCCGGGAGCTGGCGGTCCGAGTGGGCGCCGCGGTCGTCTTCCCCGAGTACGACCTCTCCCCCGAGGCCCACTACCCGGTGGCGCTGGAGCAGAGCTACGCCGTGGGCCAGTGGATCGTGACCCATGGCGAGGGGGCCGGGCTCGACGCCTCCCGGATCGCGGTGGCCGGGGACTCGGTGGGCGGCAACATGGCCATCGCCCTCACCCTGCTCGCCAAGGAGCGCGGCGATCTGTCGCTGGTGCGGCAGGTGCTCTTCTACCCGGTGACCAACGCCGCCTTCGACACCGGCTCCTACGAGGCGTTCGCCGAGGGCTACTTCCTCACCCGTGAGGCGATGAAGTGGTTCTGGGACCAGTACACGACCGACCCGGCGCACCGCTCCGAGATCACCGCATCCCCGCTGCGCGCCACCCCCGACCAGCTCACCGGGCTGCCGCCCGCCCTCGTCATCACCGGCGAGGCGGATGTGCTGCGCGACGAGGGCGAGGCGTACGCGGCCAAGCTGCGGGCGGCCGGGGTGCCGGTCACCGCCCTGCGGATGCAGGGGATCATCCATGACTTCCTGATGCTCGACGCGCTGCGCGACACACGGGCGGCGCGGGCCGCGCTCACCCTGGCCGTGGACACCCTGCGGGACGCGCTGGGCACCGCCTGAACACGAGCAGCCCCGCTCAGCCCGCGCCGCCCTTGGCCTGCTTGGCCTGCCGCTTGAGCTCCTGCTTATGGGCGCGGACCTTGTCCAGCGACTCGGGCCCGGTGATGTCGGCCACCGAGCGATACGCGCCCTCCTCGCCGTAGGCCCCGGCGGCCTCGCGCCAGCCCTTGGGCCGCACCCCGAGCCGCTTGCCCAGCAGCGCGAGGAAGATCTGCGCCTTCTGCTTGCCGAAACCGGGCAGTTCGTTCAGCCGCCGGAGCAGTTCCGCACCGGAGGAGACATCGCACCACATGGCGGTCGGATCGCCGTCGTAGTGCTCGGCCAGATACCCGCACAACTGCTGGATGCGCCCGGCCATCGAGCCCGGGTAGCGATGCACGGCGGGCTTCTCCGACAGCAGCGCGGCGAACCGCTCGGGGTCGTGGGCGGCGATCTCCCGGGCGTCCAGCCGGTCCCTGCCCAGACGCCCCGCGATGGTGTACGGACCGGAGAACGCCCACTCCATGGGCACCTGCTGATCGAGCAGCATCCCGATCATCAGGGCCAGTGGGTCACGCTCGAGCAGGGCGTCCGCCTCGGGTTGCTGGGCGAGACGAAGGCGTGTGTTCATCCCCTGGCCTTACCCCGCCACCATCGGAACGAACCAGATGAAACACCCATACCACCCAAAGGCGTGCACACCATCACCAATTTGGTCGAATTGCGAGGTGTTGGGGCGCATGCGAATCTGGTGGCGAACCGCCGTGACATCGGAACACGGAGGCGAGTGACCATGTCAGCAACCGCGACTCGCCAACGACGCCATGACGACACTCCCGACACCGGCGGTGCCTTCCTGCGTCTGTCCCGGCTCCCGTCCGGACCTGAACGCGACGCGCTGCGCGAGGCGATCATCTGCGCCTGGCTGCCCGTCGCCAAACGCCTGGCGCTGCGCTTCCGCAACAAGGGCGAGAACATGGAGGACCTCACCCAGGTCGCCTCGCTGGCCCTGGTGAAGGCCGTCGACCGCTACAACCCCGACCTCGGGCATGCCTTCCCCTCCTATGCGATACCCGTCATCACCGGTGAGCTCAAGCGCCACTTCCGCGACTATCTGTGGACGCTGCACATCCCCCGCAACATCCAGGAGGTCCGCTCCCGTACCCGCTCCGCCCGCGACGCGCTGGAGCAGGAGCTCGGCGGGCGCGCCCCCACCATCCATGAGATCTGCCTGCGCACCGGTATGGCCCAGGAGGACGTGAAGGCGGGCCTGGAGGCCAGCGCCTCCTGCACTCCGCTCTCCCTCAACGCCGCGGTCCAGGGCGCCGAGGAGCGGCTGCTCGCCGAGACGGTGGGCGCGGACGACGCCGCGATCGAACGCGTCGTCAACCGCGAGGCGCTGCGGGTGCTGATCGCCGAACTGTCGGAGCAGGACCGCTACGTGCTGTATCTGCGGTTCTTCGCCGGGCTTTCGCAGAGTCAGATCGGCGAGATCCTGGGCTTCTCGCAGATGCACATATCCCGCAGGCTCTCCCGGCTCTACAGCGAGCTGCGGCAAGGGCTCATGGCCTACGCCTAGCCGCAAGCCCAGCCCCGCAACCCCCGGCAGGAGGTGGCCGATGCGCTCCGAGACCGCCCGTATCGCCGCGGACGACGCCATGCTCGTGGGCGATCTGGCCCTTCCCGACCAGCCCATCGGCGTCGTCGCGTTCGCCCACGGCAGCGGTAGCTCCCGGCACAGCCCGCGCAATCGCGCGGTGGCCCGGGTGCTACAGGACGCCGATCTGGCCACCCTGCTCTTCGATCTGCTCACCGATGCCGAGGAGCGGGTGGACGCGATCACCGCCGAACTGCGCTTCGACATCCCGCTGCTGGGCCGCCGGCTGGTGGCCGCGGTCAACTGGCTCGGCGACCATCCGGCCACCTCGGCACTGCCGGTGGGGCTGTTCGGCGCCAGTACGGGAGCGGCGGCGGCGCTGACGGCCGCCGCGGAGCGGCCGGAGCGGGCGGCGGCCGTGGTCTCCCGCGGCGGCCGGCCCGATCTCGCGGGCGGTGCGCTGAACCGGGTGCGGGCGCCGGTGCTGCTGATCGTGGGCGGTGACGACCACGAGGTGCTGCGGCTCAACCAGCAGGCGGCCGCCATGCTCGTGGCCCCGCACGAGATCCATGTGGTGCCCGGCGCGAGCCATTTGTTCGAGGAGCCGGGAACGCTGGAGGAGGCCGCCGAGGTGGCGCGTGACTGGTTCGTACGGATGGCCAGGCACCCGGCCCGGGGCGGCAAGCGGTGACGCACGACGGCGCCGCAGCCGGCGGACGACGCATCGCGACACTTCCCGCGGAGCGCTTGGCGGCTACGGCCCTGGGGCGGACCCCAGCACCTGGCGCAGGTCGTAGGAGACCGGCTCCTCGAGCTGTTCGTAGGTGCACTGCCCGGGCTCCCGGTCCGGCCGCCAGCGCCGGAAGCGGGCGGTGTGCCGGAAGCGGCCGCTCTGCATATGGTCGTAGGCCACCTCGCACACCCGCTCCGGGCGCAGCGGCAGCCACGACAGATCCTTGACCCCGGTCCAGCGGCTGGGCGCACCCGGCATCCGGCCCTTGGCATGGGCCTCCTCGCGCGCCCAGTCGGCCCAGGGATGGCCTTCGACGGTCTCCATGGCCAGTGGTTCCAGCTCGGCCAGCAGCTCCTGGCGGCGGCGCGCGGTGAAGGCGGCGCTGACGCCCACGTGCTGGAGCCGGCCGGTGGCGTCGTACAGGCCGAGCAGCAGCGAGCCCACGCCCTGGCCGGACTTGTGGACGCGGTACCCGGCCACCACACAGTCGGCGGTGCGCTCGTGCTTGACCTTGATCATCACCCGCTCGCCGGGGCGATAGCGCAGGTCGGGGCTTTTGGCCACAACGCCGTCGAGCCCCGCCCCCTCGTAACTCTCGAACCACTGCCGGGCCACGTCGAGATCGTCGGTGCAGGGGGCGAGGTGCACCGGGTCCCGGGCGTCGCGCAGCGCCTCGGTCAGCGCCTCGCGGCGCTCGCTGAGCGGGGTGTCCAGCAGCGAGGCGTCGCCGAGGGCGAGGATGTCGAAGGCGACAAAGCCGGCGGGCGTGTTCTTCGCCAGCAGCCGCACCCGGGAGTCGGCGGGGTGGATCCGCTCCAGCAGGGCGTCGAAGTCCAGCCGTCCGCCGCGCACGATGACGATCTCGCCGTCCAGGACGCAGCGCGGCGGCAGGTTGGCAAGCAGCGCCTCGGCCAGTTCGGGGAAGTAGCGGGTGAGCGGCTTGGTGGTGCGGCTGCTGATCTCGATCTCGTCCCCGTCGCGGAAGACGATGGCCCGGAAGCCGTCCCATTTGCCCTCGTAACGCATCCCGGGCGGGATCGTGGCCACGGCCTTGGCCAGCATCGGCTCGACGGGAGGCATCACCGGAAGGTCCATGATGTCCGATTGTGCTCCCGTGGCGGGCCGCGCGCCCGCCGGGAGGCGGCCTCGGGCGGGCGGGCCTAGCGTGGCCGTATGGCAGAGTCGGTGGAGCTCACGGTCGGCGGTCGCACGGTGCGGGTGACCAACCCCGGGAAGGTGTACTTCCCGGAGCGCGGGTTCACCAAGCTGGACCTCGCCCGCTACTACCTGGCGGTCGGCGAGGGCGCGCTGCGGGCGCTGCGGGACCGGCCGACGACGCTGGAGCGCTATCCGGACGGGGTCGACGGGGAGTCGTTCTTCCAGAAGCGGGCCCCGAAGAACCTCCCGGAGTGGATTCCGACCGGCCGTATCGCCTTCCCCAGCGGTCGGCACGCGGACGAGATCTGTCCCACCGAGACGGCGGCCGTGGTGTGGGCGGCGAATCTGGGCAGCCTGACCTTCCATCCGTGGCCGGTGCGGCGCGGGGACACCGAACACCCCGATGAGCTGCGGATCGACCTCGACCCCCAGCCGGGCACCGACTACGAGGACGCGGTACGGGCCGCGCAGGAGCTGCGCGAGGTGCTGGACGGGCTGGGGCTGCGGGGGTGGCCCAAGACCTCGGGCGGCCGGGGGCTGCACGTCTTCGTCCCGATCGCGCCCGAGTGGACCTTCACCCAGGTTCGGCGGTCCGCGATCGCGATCGCGCGGGAGCTGGAGCGGCGGGCCCCGGAGCGGGTGACCACCAAGTGGTGGAAGGAGGAGCGCGGCAAGAAGATCTTCGTGGACTACAACCAGACCGCCCGGGACCGCACCATCGCCAGCGCCTACTCGGTACGCCCCCGCCCCCACGCCCCGGTCTCCGCGCCGCTGCGCTGGGAGGAGGTCCCCGACGCCCGGCCGCGCGACTTCGACCTGGCCACCATGCCGGTGCGCTACCGCGAGCTGGGCGATCTGCACGCGGACATGGACGAGCACGCCTTTCGCCTGGAGCCCGCGCTGGAGCTGGCCACGCGGGACGAGCGGGAGCACGGGCTCGGTGACCTCCCCTATCCGCCGGAGCATCCGAAGATGGCGGGCGAGCCGAAGCGGGTGCAGCCGAGCCGGGCCAAGAAGTGATGGGCCGGGCCAAGAAGTGATGGCCGGATCCTCGGCGGCTGCGAGAATCGCGCCATGTCCGTCTTCGCTCACCCCGGCCGCCATCGGGTGGCGGTGCTGGTGCGCCATGGGCTGCTGCCGTTCGAGCTGGGCATGGCGCACCGGCTGTTCGGCCGGGCCGTATCGGCCGCCGGTGAGCCGCTGTACGAGGTGGTGACCTGCGCGCCGGCCCCCGGTGAGGTGCGCACCGACTCCGACGTCACCATGCGGGTCGCGCATGGTCCGGAGGCGCTGGCCGAGGCCGACACCGTGCTCGTCCCGGCCGCCAACGAACCGGACGAGCCACAGACCGAGGGCCGCCTGGGCGCCCCGCTCACCGCCGCCCTCGCCCGGATCCGCCCCGGCGCCCGGATCGCCTCGATCTGCACGGGGGCGTTCGTGCTGGCGGCCGCGGGGCTGCTGGACGGGCGCCGGGCGACGACCCACTGGCAGGAGGCCGACCGGTTCCGGAAGCTGTTCCCGGCCGTCGCGCTCGACCCGGACGTGCTCTACGCGGACGAGGGCGAGGTGCTGACCTCGGCCGGGGACGCCGCCGGTATCGATCTGATCCTGCATATGATCCGGCGCGACCACGGCGCGGCGGTGGCGGGCGAGGTCGCCCGCGGCTCGGTGGTGGCCCCGCATCGCGACGGCGGCCAGGCGCAGTTCATCCGGCGGCCGGTGCCGGAGCAGCGCGGCGGCTCCACCGGCGCGGCCCGCGCCTGGGCGCTGACCCGGCTCGACCGTCCGCCGACCCTGCGGGAGCTGGCCGAGCGGGAGTCGATGAGCGTACGGACCTTCTCCCGGCGGTTCCGGGAAGAGGTGGGGATGACCCCGGTGCAGTGGCTGACCCAGCGGCGCCTCGAGCGCGCCCGGCAGTTGCTGGAGGAGACCGATCTGCCGGTGGACCGGATCGCGGCCGACGCGGGGTTCGGCACCGCCGCCTCGCTGCGGCAGCATCTGCACACCGCCCTCGGGGTGTCACCGAGCGCCTACCGCGCCACGTTCCGCGGCAGTGGCGCCGCACCCTAACGACGGGCCGTGAACTGGCCGGTGCCCAGGGTGTGGAACCACGTCTGGATCCGATGCTCGTTATGGGTGGTGGCGAGCGAGAGAAGCAGCAGCAGCCGGGCCTTCTGCGGGGTCAGGTCCTGGGCGCCGATGACCCCGTGGACACGGGGGTCGTAGACCGCGCCGGAGCCGGTGCGCGAGGCGGAGACCATGACCACCCCGTTCTTGACGGCGTCGTCCCGGGCCTCGGTCATGGCCGGGGAGAGGCCGCCCGCGCCGGTGCCCGCGGTGACGATCCCCTTCGCCCCGGCGTCGGCGAACGCCTTGATGGCCTGGGGTCCGGCGCCCTGGTAGCTGTAGGCGATGTCGACCTCGGGCAGTGGCCGCCGGGCGATCCGGTCGAGGTCGAACGGGGTCTTCCAGCCGGGCTTGCCGCACTGCTCGACCCGGGCCGGCGCACGGTTGACGCGGATGTGGTTCTGGTCGATGACGCCGAGTTCACCGCTGCTGCCGCTGCTGAACGCGTTCAGCCGCAGGGTGTCGGACTTGCGCACCTCGCGGGCGGCGTGGATCTGGTCGTTGAGCATCACCACGGTGCCGAAGCAGGTGGTGCGCCCGCTGGCGGCGAGGTGGATCGCGTTGTAGAGGTTGGCCGGGGCGTCGGAGCCGACCACCGTCCAGGGCCGCATGGAGCCGGTGAGCACCACGGGCTTGTCGCTGCGGACGGTCAGGTCCAGCCAGTACGCGAACTCCTCCATGGTGTCGGTGCCGGTGGTGACCACCACCCCGTCGTTGAACTTCAGGGCGTGGTCGACGGCGGCGGTGAGCCGGCGGTACTCGGGGATCGTGTAGTTGTTGGAGTCCTTGTTGCCGAACTGCTGGGTGGTCACATCGGCGATCCGGTTCACCTCGGGCCTGAGGTCGTTGACCAGCCGGGACACCCGGAGCTTGCCCGCCTCGTAGTCGTCGAAGGACACCTTGGACCTGCTGACGCCCGCGATGGTGCCTCCGGTGCCGATGACCGCGACCTTGGGGGTGGGCCTGGGGTGCGGCGGCTCCGCGGCACCGGCGAGGGAGGCCGTGGTCCCCAGGGCTACGGCCACCAGGGCGGTCACTACGGTGAAGCGGCGGGCGAGCTGAGCCATCGGGACGTCGTTTCATCGATGGGGTGGGTGATGTGTCGGCCCTTCTTCAGCCACCTTCCACGGTAACCACGGACGTCTCCGGCAGGCGAGGGCGGCGCAGCCGGGCCAGCAGCAGGGCCACATCGTCGTCCGGCGCCCCGTGCAGCGCGGCCAGCACCTGGTCGCAGATCCGCTCCAGCGGGCCCTGGTGGCGGCGCAGCAACTGGACCAGGGTGTGCAGTCCGACGTCGAGGGACTGATGGCGCTTTTCCACCAGGCCGTCGGTGAACAGGGCCAGCAGCGCCCCCTCGGCCAGCTCCCGCTCCACCGAGGCGAAGGGGACGCCGCCGACGCCCAGTGGCGCGCCGGTGGGGATGTCGATCAGCTCGGCCTCGCCGCCGGGCTGCACCAGCACCGGTGGCAGATGGCCGGCGGTGGACATCTCGCACCGCCCGGTGCGCGGATCGCAGACCGCGTAGAGGCAGGTGGCGATGGACTCCCCCAGGCTGGGCGTGATCTCGTCGAGATGGCACAGCACCTGGGCCGGGGGCAGATCGAGCCGGGAGAAGGCCCGGGTGGCGGTGCGCAACTGGCCCATGATCGCCGCGGCGTGGATGCCCTTGCCCATGACGTCGCCGACCACCAGCCCGACCCGGCCGTCCGGGAGCGGCAGCACATCGAACCAGTCGCCGCCGGCGGCGCTGACCGCGGGCAGATACCGGGAGGCGATCTCCAGGCCGTCCAGGTCGCGTGGCTGCTGGGAGAGCAAGCTGCGCTGGAGGGTGAGCGCGGCGTCGCGTTCGCGGGCGTAGAGCCGGGCGTTGTCGATGCACAGGGCGGCGCGGATGGCCAGTTCGCAGGCGAGGGTGAGGTCCTCCTCGTCGAACGGCCGGGGGTTGATGGTGCGGTGCAGGCTGAGGGTGCCGAGCACACTGCCGCGGGCGATCAGCGGGGCGGCGATGTACGAGTGCACGCCCTCGCGCAGCAGCACCCGGGCGGCGTCGTCGTTCCGGGCGATCCGGCGTACGTCCTGCTCGGTCACGTGCGGCACCAGGATCGGCCGCGCCTCGCGGACGCACTGGGTGATCAGCCGGGTGGGTTCGTAGCGGGCGATCTCGCCGACCGGGTCCGCCGCGTGGACGGCGTCGGTGGGGTAGCCGGCGGCGACGGCGAGCGCCCGGAAGCGGGCGGAGCCGTCGGCCCACACCCGGGGCGTGGCCTCGCGGTGCACCACGGAGTCCAGGACGTCGACGGCCGCGAGGTCGGCGAGCCGGGGCACGGTCACATCGGCGAGTTCCTGGGCGGTCTGCCGCAGATCCAGCGTGGTGCCGATGCGGACGCTGGCATCGGCGATCACGGCCAGCCGCTCGCGCGCCTCGGAGATCTCGCTGGTCTCCCGGTGGCGCCGGGAGATGTCCATGATGGAGACGGCGACGCCCAGGATCCGGCCGCTGGGGTCCTCCAGCCGGTAGTACGACTCCGACCAGGCGTGGTCATGGTCGGGGTCGGCGGGGGTCCGGCCGATGCTCTGCTGGTCCAGCAGCGGTTCGCCGGACTCCAGCACATGCCGCATGGCGGCCTCGATGGCCTCGACGTCGAGCCCGGGCAGCACCTCCCCGACGCGGTGGCCGCGCACCTGGGGCTCGGTGATGGAGTTCATCTGCTGGAGGGCCGGGTTGGCGCGCAGCCAGCGCAGCTCGGTGTCGAACACCGCGAGCCCCACGGGCGACTGTCCGATCAGGAAGCCGGATACGGCCAGATCGGTCTCCAGCCGCCGTACGGTCCCCTCGTCGGCGGCCAGCCCTAGCGCGTAGCCCTCGCCGTGGGCGTCGCGCAGGCCCATGGTGTGGAACTCCACCTTCAGGGTGGAGCCGTCCGGGCGGCGGACCGGGAAGACGCCGGCCCAGGTGTCACCGGCCCGTACGCGTGCGAACAGCTCCACGGCCGCCCGCCGGTCCTTCGGGTGGACCAGCAGCTTGTCCGCGCGGCGACCCAGCGCCTCGGCCGCGCGATAACCGAACAGTTGCTCGGCCTCCGGGCTCCACAGCGCGATCCGTCCCTCGACGTCCAGCGCCACGGCGGCGACCCGCAGCAGATCGAGCACACCTCCCGGGGCGGTCGCCATGCTGCCGATACCCGCCTCGTCCTCCTGGTCAACACGGTCATGCGTGGTCATACCGGCACCTCACCGGCTCGCCGTGCCCTCCTACTGTCATACCTCGCTCGGCGGGTCGCCGCACACGGGTATGACGCGGGCACGCTACGGATCCCGGTTCAGATGGTGAAGGGCCGCTGCCGGGCGAATGCGGAGTTCGGCGCACCCACCTGGAAGAGGTGGGGCGTCTGGTCGGGCGGCATCCGCTTGACGATCTCCCGGTGCAGTCCGCGGTAGCTGCCCGCGAAGGCACCTCCCCGCCAGACCTCGAGCAGGGTGGCGGTGAACAGGCCGTTGACGATCCCGTCGGCGGAGGTCTGGTTGTCCTGGCAGCCGGAGATCCGCAGCACGCTGGCGTCGATCTTGGCGCGGTCCTTGGCGGTACGGGTGTTCTGGATGCGGTCGTAGGCGTCCCGGTCGCGCCGGTAGACGGCGGACTGCACCGACTGGGGCATGGCCCGGATCCTGCGGCCGACCTCCGCGGGATCGGCGGTGCTGAACCGCCGGTCCAGCTCCTGGGCGCTGAGCATCTCGGGCAGCCGCCGGGCCACGGTGCCGCTGTGGCAACTGTCGGAGAGCAGCCAGATCCGCACCCCCCTGGCGAACTTCCCGAACAGCTCGAACAGCTCGTCGTCGACCAATTGCCGGTCGTGGAGCACCCAGGTCTCGTCGAGCCGGTCCCCGGTCTCGTCGTGGTTGAGGTCGGGCACCTGACCGCCGTGGCCCGAGTAGGTGAGGAAGAGGATGTCCCCCTCGGCCAGCCGCCCGGCCGCGGCCTCCAGGGTGGCGGTGACCGTCTCCGCGGTGGCGGCCGGGCCCAGCAGCGGGTCGGTCACATCGAACCCCGCGGCGTCGGCGATCCCGGCCATGTCGACGGCGTCCTGCTCACAGGCGCCCAGCTCACCGCTCCAGCCGTCGTACGCGGCGGGGTCGACCTGGTTGAGTCCGATGTGGACGGAGAGGCCGGTAGACATGGGGGCTCCTAGGGTCGAGGACGCGCGGCGGCTCACCACCGCTCGTCACTAAGCGATGATGCGCGGCCGCGCACCGCCATGCCCTGTTCTCCGGCCCATCCGGAGGAGGAGTCCGGTGGAGAGGAGCCCCGTCGAGGTGGCGCCCCGCCACCTTGGCGTCCCGTACACCCTTCGGCCCCGCCCCGGCCGTCACTCCCCGCGCGGCGCCGTCACTCCCCGCGCGGCCGGGCGTCCAGGGCCCGCAGCGCCATATCGGCGGCGCGCTCGAAGTAGCCGGGCTCCAGGACCGCCCCACGGGCCGAGACGCGCCAGTAGACCAGCCCGCCGAGCAGATCGAGCGCCAGCTCGCGGTCGAGGTCCCGCGGCAGCTCACCGCGCTCGGTCGCCCGGTCCAGCATGCCGATGGCGCGGGCGCGCCGCGGCTCGCCGATGCAGCGGGCCAGGGCCTGGAACAGCTCCTCGTCCCGCTGCGCCTCGGCGATCAGGTCCGGCAGGATCCGCGAGAACCGCGGATGGGTCAGCCAGTCGGCGACCGCGTGCAGTGCGGCCAGCACATCGCCGCGCAGGGATCCGGTGTCGGGCTCCTCGACCAGGGCGACGCTCAGCTCCGACACGACCGCGATGACCATCCGCTGCTTGGAAGGCCACCGCCGGTACAGGGCGCTCTTGCCCACTCCGGCCCGTTTGGCCACGGCCTCCATCGACAGCCGGCCGTATCCGTGCTCCGCCAGCTCGTCCAGAACGGCCTCGGCGATGGCGGCGGTCTTGTCCGCGCGCAGGGTGGCGGCGCCGCTCGGGGGGCGCCGGTTGGTGTCCGACATGGCTTCAAGGTTAACAGATGGACAGGACGATACCGTCTCGTTCTATGATGCACGAACGGGACGGTACCGTTCCGTCCGTTGGTTGTGGCATCACCCTGTGAGAAGGAAGTACGTCATGGATGACCGCATCAAGGTGTTCGAGCGGGCGAAGGAACTGCTGCTCGACCACGACATGATGGGATTCGCGGATCTGTGGGCCGTCGACGGCACCATGGAGTTCCCCTTCGCCCCGGCCGACCGGCCGCGGCTGCTGGAAGGGCGTGAGGCCGTACGCGAGTACGTGCGGGACTACGCCGACCACATCGATCTGCGCGCCGTCGCGCATCAGGTCATCCATCGCACCGAGGACCCGGAGGTGCTGATCGTGGAGTTCTCGATGGACGCCGTGGCCGTCTCGTCCGGCCGCCCGCTCCGCCCCTCGTACATCGCCGTCATCACCGTCCGGAACGGCGAGATCGCCTCGTACCGCGACTACTGGAACCCGCTGATGCTGAGCGAGGTCGGCTTCGGCGCCGAGGAGGACCGGACCAATGGCTGAACCCACCGTTCTGGTCCTCGGTGCCACCGGGAACACCGGCTCCAAGGTGCTGCGGATGGTGCGTGCGGAGGGCGCGCGGGCGCTGGCCGCCACCCGGCGGCCCGAGGCGGCGGCAGCGGCCGGGGTCGGCGAGGCCGTCCGGTTCGACTGGCACGACCCGGCCGGCCATGCGGCGGCGCTGGAGGGCGTGGAGCGGATCTATCTCGTCTCGCCCCTGGGGGTGGCCGAGCCGCGGCCCGTGGTCGAGCCGTTCCTGAACACCGCTGTCGCCCAGGGCGTACGACGGGTGGTGCTGCTGAGCTCCTCCGCGGTCGCCGACGCGCCCACGGGCCTCGGCGCGCTGCACGCGCTGGTGAAGGAGACCGTTCCGGAGTGGGCGGTGCTGCGGCCCTCGTGGTTCATGCAGAACTTCACCGGTGACCATGCGGTGGCCCATGCCATCCGCGGCGACGGCCAGATCGTCACCGCCACCGGGGACGGCAAGGTGGCCTTCGTCGACGCGACGGACATCGCCGCCGTCGCCACCCGCGCCCTGCTGGACGAGCGCCCGCACAACACGGACCACGTCATCACCGGCCCCGAGGCGCTCGGCTACGCGGAGGCGGCGCGCATCGTGGCAGAGGTCTCCGGACGGCCGGCCCGCCATGTCGCGGTGGAGCCCGGGGAGTTGCGGGAGAGGCTGACGGCGATGGGGATCCCGTCGGAGTTCGCCGCGGTGCTCGCCGGGCTCGACGAGGACATCCGGCACGGCGCGGAGGACCGGACGACCGACACCGTCCAGCGGGTCACCGGGCGCGCTCCGCGCTCCTTCCGCGCCTTCGCCGAGGCACACCGCGCCGCCTTCGCCCCGGCGCCCGCGGCCTAGGCCCGCCCCCCTGTCCGGCGGACCGTCACGGGTGTCCGGCGGACCGTCACGGGCCCGCGGCGCCCACCGCTGATGGCGAGGCGCCGAGGTCCACCGGACAGGGCCTGAGCAGGCCGGAGGAAGTCCGCTACGGTTCGGGCAGCGCCCCGAAGGGGCGCGGGGCTGTGTCGATATGCGGCTCCGCTGCGGCTGTGTCGATGTGCGGCTCCGCCGCGTGGCCAGCCACGACGACGCCGCAGTCGGCCGACAACGCATCGCGACACGCCCAGCGGAGCGCTCAGCGGAACAGCGCATCCGGGAGGCCGGGCCGGTCGATGGCCTCCTCCAGGGCGGCGCGCAGGGTACGGCTGTCGGTGAGCGGGCCGCCGGGCCGGATCAGCCAGACATGGCCCTGCCGGACGCAGCCGGGCCTGGGGCAGCGCAGCACCCGCCCCGGCCCCGCCGCGGCCACCGCGCGGCGGCGGGCGTACGCCGTCCCGGCCAGCCAGCCCTTCCACTCGGCCGCCGATCCGGGCGGCACGAGGAAGGACGCCACATGGCTGGCGGTGGCGAGCATCACCGGCCCCGCCGCATCGCGCCGCCGCAGCGCCTGGATCACCGCGGTGCCGATGTCGTCGCACATCCGCACCAGGTCGAAGACGGGGCCCACCGGCAGATCGGCGAGGCCGGTGCCGCTGGCCCACTGGAGCCGTACCCGCCCGGGGTCGTCGCTCGCGGCCAGCAGCCATTCGGCCGCGTCGGTCTCCACCGTGACCCGCATCCGGCGGTCTCCGCGCGCCCACGCGTTCATGAGGTGGCCACCAGCGGCAGGGTGAACCACACCTTCTTCCCGCGGGCTCCGGGGTCGGGCGGCTCGGTGCCCCAGTCGAGGGCCAGGTCCTCGACGATGGCCAGCCCTCGTCCGGACTCCTCGGTCGGCTCCGGCTTGCGGACGACCGGGATCACGGGCGAGCCGTCGGCCACTTCCACGCGCAGCTCACGGCCGAAGCGTTCCAGCGAGACGGTTATGGTGACGGTGTCGGCGGGGCCGGAGCTGCCGTGCTCCACGGCGTTGGCGAACAGCTCGTTGGTGGCGAGGACGACATGGTCCACGATCCCGCCGAGCCGCCAGTCGCGCAGATGCCCGGCGACCATCCGGCGTACGGCGGCGGCGCGGTCGGGAAGGGCGGGGAACTCCGCCCGGAAGAGCCGGCGGGTGTCCAGCGGGATCACCGTCCTCTCCCCTCCGGAACCGGGGACGGGGATCGCCGGGGCGGCCGGCGCGGTGACCGGATCGGCTCCCGGCGCGGTGACCGGATCGGTTCGGGGCCCGGTAAGCGGATCAGTTCGCGACCCGGTAACCGGATCGGTTCGCGGGCGGTCCGTGGAGACCGCGATGCCATGGCTCGCGCCCATCGTCTCGCTCTCCTCATCGGCCGACGCCGGCCTGTGCGACAGTCCTGGAAAGGATCGGCTCACGGTGTCGGTCCTCACGCTCCTCGTCGGTCTGTGGGCTGTGGTGGCATACGGGCCCATGGGGTGATTGATGCTCCGATGAGCGGGTAAGCGCATTCTGGCGACCGACCGCCTGGCATCTGAGCTGGTGACAGGTGGTGCGCACACCCCACCCGACCCGCCTGGACCGGCTGCCACGGACGGAGACGGCCCGGTCGCGGTGAGTGCCGGATACCGGCATGGTTCCTCCTTCGAAGGCAGCGCAAAGCGCCGTCGGTCGCCGTTCATGTAGACAAACGGTTGGACCGGCCGGTGGGCGAGAGGGCATGGGGGTTGTCCGGTTGTACGGGCGTAGTGGTTCGGGCTGTACGGTCCGGACGTGGCAAGCGTGAGCGACGACCGCGAGGGGCGGCTCGGCCCGGGGCAGCGGTCCGGTGTGGACGCCAAACGGGTCCTGGTGACCGGGGGCTCCCGGGGGCTGGGTGAACAGATCGTACGGCTACTGGCCGCCGGTGGGGCGCGATTGGCCACGTGTGCGCGGACGCCGGAGGATCTGCGGTCCCTCACGGCGTCCCTGAGCGCCGAGGGCCACGGGGAGTTGTTCACCCGTGCGCTGGACGTCACCGAGCCGGGATCGCTGGAGGAATTCGTCGAGGCGGCGGGGATACGTTTCAGCGGTCTTGACGGCGTGGTGGCCTGCGCCGGTGGCGCCCGCGGCCGCGGCATCGAGGACGCCGGTCCCCAGGACTGGTCGCTGACCTGGGAGATGAACGTGGGTCATACGGCACGGCTGGTGAAGGCCGCGGTGCCGCATCTGCGCCGCGCGGGCGGCGGCTCCGTGGTGGTGATCGCCTCCATCTCCGGCTGGAAGCCCGGACCCCAGGCGCAGTACGGGGCGGCCAAGGCGGCCCAGATCCATCTCGCGGCCTCGCTCGCCCGTGAGCTGGGCCCGGACGGGATCCGGGTGAACGCCGTCTCCCCGGGGTCCATGCTGATCCCCGGGAAGCGGTGGGACCGGATGCGCACCGAAGAGCCCGCGGCATACGCCCGGTTCGCGGCCGAGCTGCCGCGCGGTGAACTGGTCACCCCGCGGGAGGTCGCCCAGGTCGTGGCGTTCCTGCTCTCGGACGCCTCGAGCGGGGTCTCCGGTGCGCATCTGCCCGTCGACCGAGCCCAGAACGCCCCCACGCCGGGAGGGTATTGACCCCCCGGCGCTCCCCCGAGCGGAGGCGCTCCGGACACGTCACCGGCCGCTCACACGGAGCGGCCGGAGACTTCGCCGGGGCACCGGGCGGGGCGGAGCCCCGGGCCCGGAGCCTCAGGCGGCCACGCCGAGCACCGTCCGGGAGCGCTGTTCGAACTCCCGGACCATGGGCTCCCCGCGGTGCGGCCGCAGCCGGGTGCGGAAGTCGCGCAGCGCCTGGATCGAGCGCTCGCTGTGCACCCCGCTGAGCGTGTCCAGCGCCTCGCCCGCGGTGCCGACGGCCTCGTCCAGCCGGTTCTGCTGGAGATAGGACGTCGCCAGCACGGATCTGCTGATGGCCTGGCGCCGGCGCCGGTCGGCGTTGGCGCGCACGGATTCGGTGGCGGCGTGCTCGGCCTCGGTGGCGTTGCCCAGGTCGCGGAAGCACAGCGCGGCCTCGGCAGCCAGATAGTGGTGGTCGAGGAAGCGCACCCAGGGCGACTCCTGCTCGGGGCCCTGGCTGGCCTCCAGTTGGGCGTCGGCCGCGCGCAGCGACTTGGACGCCTCCCGGGGCTGGTCCAGGGCGGCGTAGCCCCGGGCGGCCATGGCGTGCAGCCGCATCAGCCCGAGCGGGCTTCCGGCGTGCTTGGCCGTGGCGACACCGACCCGGGCCAACTCGACCCCCGCCTCGGGCTGGCCCAGGTTGGTCGCCAGATGGGACAGGCCGGCCAGGATCTGACCGCCCAGGACCCGGTCGCCGCCCTCGGCGCACAGCCGCAGCGCCTGGGTCATATAGCGCTGGGCCAGGCCGTATTCGGCGTTGTCATAGCTGCTCCAGCCGGCCATGGCGGCCAGCTTGGCGGCGGCGGTGAACAACTGGCGCCGCTCCTGAGGGGGCGCGCCGCGCTGCTGGAGCATGGGGACGACCTCGGTCGACAGATAGAGGACGATGCTGGCGCGGACCTGGCCGCCGCCGAAGCGATTGTCCATCTCGTCGAACATGTTGATCGCCGCGTGGACCTGTTCGACGCGGCCGCCTTCGGTCGCGGCCGCGAGCCGGGCGGTGTCCTGGTTCTCGACCAGCCACAGCAGCCATTCGCGCTGCGGGGTCACCAGTGCGCCGGCGACGAAGGGCACCGCACCCAGCAGGCTGCGGCGGGATATGTCGGTGGAGCCGAGTTCGGCGAGCGTGTGCAAGGTTTCTGCTACGTCCTCCCGGTAGGCCAGCGCGCGGGCCACGACCGGGCGCTGTCGGTCGGAGATGAATCCCAGCTCGGCGGGGGCCACGGGCCTGCCGAGCCGGTGGGAGAGCACGGCGGCGATCAGCTCCGGCGTGGTGCCACGCGGCTGTCCGCCTTGCAGCCAGCGGGTGACGGACGCCTTGTCGTAGTTCGACTCGCGCCCCTGCCTACGGCCCAGTTCATTGACCCGCAGGGCCAATGAGGCGTAGGAGCACCCGGATTCCTTCAGAGCCGCGGCCAACCCGACGTTGGCCACGGCGCCTTGGCGCCCGCTTACCGGCTGTGCGTGATGCGTCACCGTGACCGTCCCCGTTCTGAGCCACGGCGGTCTGCGGGTTCCCCATCGCGCGGCGCCGACCATCTGGCCGGGCACCTCAACGACGTTGTGGACATGGGTAGTTGGGAGCCCTCGCCATAGAGGGTGAGATGGGTCACGTGCTCACTATGCGTGGTGAAGCCATCACCCCGCAACCTTCGTTCTGATAATTTCAAACCGATCGACTCGCTCTGTCAGTGTCATCCATCGCGTGGCACACTGTGCAGGCATATGACAGCCATTCCTCCGGGAGGCGGGACGTGAGCGAGGCACGGCCGGCCGGCGCCGCCCCCACCGTCTTGCGCAGAGTTCTCGGCAAGCGTCTGCGGCATCTGCGCGAGCGGGCGAAGGTGTCGTTCGAGGAAGCCGCGAAAGCCATCGAGGTCACCCCGTTGACCGTGCGCAGGATGGAAAAGGCGGAAGTCGGTCTCAAGATTCCGTACCTCAAGGAGCTGCTGCGGAACTACGGCGTCCGCGGCCCGGAGATGGAGGACTTCCTCACCCTGGCACGGGAGGCCAACCAGCCGGGCTGGTGGCATCAGTTCCGCGATGTGCTTCCGGACTGGTTCAGTGCTTACGTAAGTCTGGAGAGTGAGGCCACCGTCATTCGCGCGTACGAGCCCCACTACGTCCCCGGGCTGCTCCAGACTGAGGATTACGCCCGAGCGGTACTGCGCATGGGCTTTCCCCGGGACACCGAGGAGGAGCTGGAGCGCCGGATCGCCCTGCGCGTCCAGCGCCAGGACCTGCTCACCAAGCCGGACGCGCCGACCATCTGGGCCATCCTCGACGAAACGGTGCTGCGCCGCCCCGTGGGCGGCTCACAGGTGATGCGCGACCAGATCGACCACTTGATCGACACCTTGGAGATTCCCAAGGTCAGGCTGCAAATCATGCGGTTCGCGGCGGGGCCGCACCCCGGGGCCTTCGGCCCCTTCCACTACTTCCGCTTCGGATTCTCCGAACTGCCGGACGTCGTCTACACCGAGAGCCTCACCGGGGCGGTCTATGTGGACAAGCCGGCCGAAGTCGTCGCCTATCTCGAGGTCCTGGACCGGATGGCGGTCCAGGCCGAGCGGATCGGCGACTCCAGCACCATCCTGGCCGAACTGCGTAAGGAGCACTGAGATGCACGACCCCGTCTACAGCGGAATGCCGGCCACGGACCTGGGCACGGAGGGCTGGGAGAAGCCCTGGAGCGGGTCCAACGGCGGCACCTGCATCGAGGCCAAGCGACTGCCGGACGGGCGGGTCGCGCTGCGCCAGTCCACCGACCCGGCCGGACCCGCGCTGATCTACACCCGCTCGGAGGTGGCGTCCTTCCTGGAGGCGGCGAAGTCCGGCGAAGCGGACTTCCTCATCGCCTAAGCGCTCCGCTGGAAGTGTCACGATGCGTCGTCGGCCGACTGCGGCGTCGTCGTGGCTGGTCCCACGCGGCGGAGCCGCACATCGACACAGCCACGGCGGAGCCGCACATCGACACAGCCCCGCGCCCCTTCGGGGCGCTGCCCGAACCGTAGCGGACTTCCTCCGACCTGCTCAGCGGGGCCACGCACGGCTGGCCCCTCGAAAACCACTACGCCCGCACAACCGCACAACCCCGCACCGCACTCCCGCCCCTGCCGTCCCGCCACGCACACTGAAGACGCCGTGGCGGGCGGCGGCGTCGTCCCCCTCGCAGAGCTGAGAGCTATATGGGACCGACAGGATGCCGGAAATGAACCTCGACCATGCGGTGGCACAGCACCGCACACTGATCGTCGAGGGCTGCGACGGGGTCGGCAGGGACGCGCTGCTGGCCGGACTCGCCCGCCGGCACGGCTATACCGTCGCCCGCGCCTCCCCCGACCTCCCCCATGTGGACCCGGTCCGGCCGTACCGCGAACTCCTGCTGCACGGCGGGGCGCTCGCGGTCGACGCCGGACTGGTCGGCGAGCTCGTCTACGGACCGCTGCGCCGTGGCCACTCCCGGGTGACCTGGATTCAGGCGTTCGACTTCGCCGACGCGGTGGCCGAGCGCCATGGCGCCTTCGTCCATGTGACGGCCCCGGTCCAGGTGCTGGAGGACCGGCTCGCCGCGGGCGGCGCCTCGGCGGCGGCCCTCGCGGAGATCGGCGCCGCGGTGACCGGCTATGACCACGCCTTCTCCACTCTCGCCGAGCACGCCCCGGTGCTCACCATCGAGGAGCGGCCGGCCTCCGGCGGCGGCCCGGATCCGGATCCGGGCCGCGGCGAGGCGGCGCCCGAGCCGGTGTCCTCGTTCGCCCGGCCCCTCCCGCGCATCCGCTCCCCCGTGCCGTTCTGCGCCCAGCGTCGCTGAACTCCCCCGCACCGGGCTTACGTTGGTGCCCCGCGAACCCCACACGCACGGCAGGAGATGGCTCCATGACCGACCGCTCGTCCACCCCGGACCAGCAGGCCCTGAACAAGATCGACACCACGGTGCCGCATTCGGCCCGGATCTGGAACTACTGGATGGGCGGCAAGGACAACTACGAGATCGACCGGATCGCCGGTGACGAGTACCGCGAGGTCGCCCCGAACATCGAGACCATGGCCCGGGCCTCGCGCGCGTACCTCATCCGTACCGTCACCCATGTGGCGGGCGAGTGCGGGATCCGGCAGTTCCTGGACATCGGCACCGGGCTGCCCACCTATGACAACACCCACCAGGTCGCCCAGCGGGTGGCGCCCGAGGCCCGCATCGTCTACGTGGACAACGACCCCCTGGTGCTCCGGCACGCCCAGGCGCTGCTCACCAGCACCCGGGAAGGGGTGACCGACTACATCGACGCCGATCTGCACGAGCCCGAGCGGATCCTTCAGGCCGCGGCGAAGACGCTCGACTTCGACCGGCCCATCGCCCTGATGCTGATGGGCATCCTCGGCCATATCCAGAACTACGACGAGGCGGTGTCGGTCGTGCGGCGGCTCCAGGCCGCCTTACCGTCCGGCAGCTACTTCGTGCACTACGACAGCACCGACACCGACCAGGCGCTCAAGGAGGCACAGCAGGGCTACGACGACACCGGCGCCGTTCCCTATGTGCTGCGCAGCGTCGCGCAGATCAGCCGCTTCTACGAGGGTCTGGAGCTGATCGAGCCCGGTATCGTGTCGTGTCCGCTGTGGCGGCCGGGCCCCTCCGAGACGGACATCGAGACCACCGATGTCCATGGGGGCGTGGCCCGCAAGCCGTGACGGCCGTGACGACCAAACGAATGGTTCGGCCACCGGGGAGGTAACCCCCGCCCCCGTCGCGTCGTCAGACACGGCGCCGGGAAGCTAGGCGGAGGGACGGGTGGGTGTTCGAGGTCGGAGCCTGGAGAGTGCCCTCCGTCAAGCGGCTGCTGCGGGCGTCGATCGCCGGTGCGCCAGCCGTCGTACGGCAACGCCGCGGCCCCCAGGACGAGTCACCGGGGCGGCCGCGGCATCTGGCCATCATCATGGACGGCAACGGCCGCTGGGCCGCCCTGCGCGGCCTCTCCCGCACCCGGGGCCATCAGGCGGGGGTGCTGGCGCTGCCGCGGGTGGTGGACACGGCCCTGGAAGAGGGCATCGAACATCTGTCGCTGTTCTTCTTCTCCACCGAGAACTGGAACCGCCCGCGCGGTGAGGTGGCCGCCCTGATGCGGCTCACCGCCCAGTTGGCGGACGTCTTCCGGGGCTACGGCGAGCGGGGGGTGCGGCTGCGCTGGCTGGGCTCGGAGGCCCGGCTCCCCCGGGCCACGCTGGCCGCGCTGCGCCGCGCGGAGGCCGATACGTGCGACAACCGCGCGATGACGCTGGCCTTCTGCTTCAACCACGGCGGCCGGGAGGAGATCGCCCACGTCGCCACCGCTCTGGCCCGCGCCTCGGCGGACGGCGCGCTGGACCCCGGGCTCATCGACGAGGCCCTGTTCACCCGCCATCTGCCGCATGCCGATCTGCCGGACATCGACATGCTGGTGCGCACCTCCGGGGAGCAGCGCATCTCCAACTTCATGCTCTGGCGGGCGGCCTACGCGGAGCTCTTCTTCGTCGACACCCTGTGGCCCGACTTCACCGGTGAGGAGCTCCGCGCGCTGCTGGCCGCGTTCGCCTCCCGGAAGCGGCGCTTTGGCGCGGGCGTCGGCCCCGTCTGACGCGCCCGCCGCTCCGCAGTCGGCCGACGACGCATCGCGACACTTCCAGCGGAGCGCTCAGCGGATCTGGACGCCGGAGAGGGTGCGGGCGATGACCAGGCGCTGGATCTCGCTGGTGCCCTCGAAAATCGTGTAGATCGCGGCGTCGCGGTGCATCCGCTCGACCGGGTACTCGCGGGTGAAGCCGTTGCCGCCGAGGATCTGCACCGCCTGGGCGGTGACCTGCTTGGCCGTCTCGCTGGCGAACAGCTTGGACATGGAGCCCTCGGCCGAGTCGAAGGGCTTGCCGGTCACGGCCATCCACGAGGCGCGCCACACCATCAGACGGGCGGCGTCGATCCGCGTGCGCATGTCGGCGAGCTGGAAGGCGACGCCCTGGTTGTCGATGATGGGGCGGCCGAACTGCTGCCGGGTCTTGGCGTAGTCGAGCGCGACCTCGTACGCGGCGCGGGCGGTGCCGACCGCCATGGCGCCGACGGCCGGGCGGGACGCCTCGAAGGTGGCCATGGCGGCGTTCTTCAGACGCTCCCCGCCCGCCTTGGCCTTCTCCCGGGCGCGCGCGAGGCGTTCGTCCAGCTTCTCCTTGCCCCCGAGCAGGCAGTTGGCGGGCACCCGCACCTGGTCGAGGACCACCTCGGCGGTGTGCGAGGCGCGGATGCCGTGCTTCTTGAACTTCTGGCCCTGGGACAGACCGGGGGTGCCCGGCGGGACGATGAACGACGCATGGCCCTTGGAGCCGATTTCGGGGTCGACGACCGCGACCACCACATGGACATTGGCGATACCGCCGTTGGTGGCCCACGTCTTGGTGCCGTTGAGCACCCATTCGTCCTTGGCCTCGTCGTAGACGGCGCGGGTGCGCATCGAGCCGACGTCGGAGCCCGCGTCGGGCTCGGAGGAGCAGAAGGCGGCCACCTTCACGTCGTCCGCGTCGCCGTACATCTGCGGGATCCAGGTGCCGATCTGCTCCTCGGTGCCGTTGGCGAGGACGCCGACGGCGGCCAGGCCGGTGCCGACGATGGACAGCGCGATGCCCGCGTCGCCCCAGAACAGCTCTTCCATGGTCATGGGGATGCCGAGGCCGGTGGGGTCGAAGTACTGCTGGGCGTAGAAGTCCAGGGAGTACAGGCCGATCTTGGCGGCCTCCTGGATAATCGGCCAGGGGGTCTCCTCGCGCTCGTCCCATTCGGCGGCGGCCGGGCGCATGACGTCCGCGGCGAAGCCGTGGATCCAGTCGCGCACCGCCTTCTGATCGTCGTCGAGCTCGAACGAGAACTCCGCCATGACCCCTCCACGTGCTTATTACCTGCGGTAACCGCAGTCTGTTACCGACCAGTAGACGATGTCAACTCCCCCGGGCACGCGGGCCCCGCGACCCCCGCGGGTGTTACGTTGCGCAGAGCGCGGAGCGCGATCGCGCCGGGAAACGCGAGGCGCGAGAGCGCGAGTACGACATCGGGGGCGGGGAGGCAACGCATGCGGACCGGGACCAGCCAGCGGGACGACCAGCGGACGACGGCCCAGCAGCGGCGCAAGGAGCTGCTGGAGGCCGCGGACCGGGTGGTGCTGCGCGACGGACCAGAAGCCTCGATGAACGCCATCGCCGCCGAAGCGGGCATCACCAAGCCCATTCTCTACCGCCACTTCGGCGACAAGGGCGGCCTGTACCGCGCGCTCGCCAAGCGCCACACCGACGCCCTGCTCGCCTCGCTGCGCGCGGCCCTGGACGCGCCCGCCGAGGACCGCCGGCACCGCGTGGAGGCCACGCTGGACACCTATCTGGCGGCGATCGAGGCGCGGCCCCAGGTGTACCGCTTCCTGATGCATCCGGCCGACCACGGCCAGCAGGAGCCCGAGCAGGGCTTCGACGTCGGCCACCACTCCGCCCCGCTGCTGCGCAGGCTCGGCGAGGAGCTGGCCACGGTGATCGCCGAGCGGCTGGAGCTGGGACCCGGCGGCGACGAGGTGGCCCGGGTCTGGGGCCACGGGATCGTCGGGATGATGCACGCGGCCGGTGACTGGTGGCTGCGCGACCGCCCGTGCGAGCGCGGCCAGTTGGTGCACCATCTCACCGATCTGCTGTGGGGACGGCTGTCGCTGTCGGACGACCGGGTCGGCGCACCGGGCTTCTGAGCCCCCGGCTTCCGCTCGCACCCCGCCGCGATCCGGCCGGAGCGGCCCTACGCCCCGGAGCGGGCCTACGCCCCCGCGCCGCTCGACTCCGCCCAGGGCGCCCGGCGGACCGCCCGCAGCACCCTGCGCCGCCGCAGCCCGGAGAGCCGGTCGAGGAACAGCCCGCCGTCCAGGTGGTCGCATTCGTGCTGGAGACAGCGCGCGAAGAAGCCCGTGCCGTCGATCCGCACCGGCTCCCCGGTCATCGTCACACCCTCGATCACCGCACGGTCGTAGCGCGGGGTGCCCGCCTCGATGCCCGGCAGCGACAGACAGCCCTCCGGCCCGCGCACGCTCACCCCGTCGGCCGCGGCCAGCCGGGGGTTGACGACATGGCCCAGATGGCGGTGGTCCTCGTCGTCCGGGCAGTCGAAGACGAAGACCCTCAGCCCCACACCGATCTGATTGGCGGCGAGCCCCACCCCGTGCGCCGCGTACATCGTGGCGTACATGTCCTCGATCAGCCGGGCCAGCTCGGCGTCGAACGCCGTGACCTCCGCGCACGGCGCGCGCAGCCCCGGATCGCCGAGGAACCGCATGGGCCGCACCGCTCCGCGGCTGCCCGGTATCACGCCATGTCGCATGGCAGCCAAGCCTACGGGGCCGGGGAAGTGTCCCGCGCGGGTGACGGAATTCGGGACAGCCGCCGGATCTCGATAGGCTGCTACCCGACCGTGGCCTCCCGGCTGGCGATGCGGCGCGGAGGGGGCGTACCACCGGCGCCTCGGGGGGCAGGTGCGGCGCCGGTATGCGAGGAGGATCGAGAGACGATGGCAGGCAACTCAGAGCCGCTGTCGCCACGTGCCAAGCTGGCCGTGACGGCGGGCAGGGCCGCGGCGGCGGTGTCGAAGGCCGCGGGCCGCGGCAGCGGATCGGTGATCGGCGGCAAGGTGGCCCTGCGCCTCGACCCCGATCTGCTCAGCAGGCTGGCACAGCACCTGGACGTGATCCTGGTGTCGGCGACCAACGGCAAGACCACGACCACCCGGCTGATCGCCGAGGCGCTGCGGGCGGCCGGCCCGGTCGTCTCCAACGCGCTGGGCGCCAATATGCCGGCCGGTATCACCTCGGCCCTGGCCGGCGGCTCCGACGCCCGGTACGGCGTCATCGAGGTCGACGAGAAGTACCTCGCCGGTGTGGCGCGCGACACCGAGCCCAAGGCCATCGCGCTGCTCAACCTCTCCCGTGACCAGCTCGACCGCGCCGCCGAGACCCGGATGCTCGCCGAGAAGTGGCGCGAGGGCCTGACCGGCACCAAGGCGATCGTGATCGCCAACGCCGACGACCCGCTGATCGTCTGGGCCGCCTCCTCCAGCCCCAATGTGGTGTGGGTCGCCGCCGGGCAGGAGTGGAAGGACGACGCCTGGTCCTGCCCGTCCTGCGGCGGGGTGCTCCAGCGCCCGGGCGACGACTGGGTCTGCGCGGAGTGCGGCTTCCGCCGCCCGCTCCCGAGCTGGGCGCTGAACGGCGACTACGTCCTGGACCCGCACGGCGCGGCCTGGCCGATCCACCTCCAGCTTCCCGGCCGTGCCAACAAGGCCAACGCGGCCACCTCGGCCGCCGTCGCCGCCGCCTTCGGGGTGCCCCCGCAGGTCGCGCTGGAGCGGATGTACCAGGTCCAGGCCGTGGCCGGCCGGTATGACGTGGTCACCTTCCTGGAGCGCCAGATGCGGCTGCTGCTGGCGAAGAACCCGGCCGGCTGGCTGGAGACCTTCTCGCTGATCGACCCGCCGCCCACCCCGGTGATCCTCTCGGTGAACGCCCGCGGCGCCGACGGCACCGACACCTCCTGGCTGTGGGACGTGGACTACACCCGGCTCGCCGGGCACCCGATCTGCGTGATCGGCGACCGTAAGCTGGACCTCGCGGTGCGCCTGGAGGTCGCCGGGCTGGACTTCCGGGTCTGCGCCGACGCGGACGAGGCGGTGCGGATCTCACCGCCCGGCCGCATCGAGGTGATCGCCAACTACACCGCGTTCCAGGACCTGCGCCGCCGGGTCGGCAACTGACCCCCCGTACGAGAGGCACGAAGATGCGAAGCATGAGCCAGAACGGCCTGCGTCTGGTGTGGGTCTACCCCGACCTGCTGAGCACGTACGGCGACCAGGGCAACGTCCTGGTGGTGGAGCGCCGGGCGCGGCAGCGCGGGCTGGAGGTCTCCCGGCTGGACGTCCGCTCCGACCAGCAGATCCCCACCTCCGGGGACGTCTATCTGATCGGCGGCGGCGAGGACCGCCCGCAGCGGCTCGCCGCCGAGCGGCTGATCCGGGACGGCGGGCTGAGCCGCGCGGTCGCCAACGGGGCGATCGTCTTCTCGGTGTGCGCCGGGTACCAGATCCTCGGCCATGAGTTCATCAACGACCTCGGGCAGCGCCAGCAGGGTCTGGGGCTGCTGGACGTGGTCAGCACCCGTGGCGAGGGCGCCCGGTGCGTCGGGGACGTGCTGGCCGACATCGACGAGCGGCTCGGGCTGCCGCCGCTGACCGGCTTCGAGAACCACCAGGGCGTCACCCACCTCGGCCCGACCGCCCGTCCCTTCGCCCGGGTCCGGTTCGGCAACGGCAACGGCACGGGCGACGGCTTCGAGGGCGCCTACCACGACACCGTTTTCGGGACGTACATGCACGGCCCGGTGATGGCCCGCAACCCGCATATCGCGGACCATCTGCTGAAGCTGGCCCTCGATGTGAACGCGCTGCCGCCGGTCAACGACCAGTGGTACGAGGCGCTGCGCAACGAGCGGATCGCGGCGGCGTCCCAGCCCGCCTGAGCCACGGCCCGCTCGCCCGAGCGTCACCCGGACGCCGCTCGGGCGCCACTTCGCCGCCACTGGGGAGAAGGGTGCCCGCATGGCGGACATCCGACGGACGACAGCGCCCCCGCCGCCCGGCCGCTTGTAGGGTGGCGGGGTCCCGCCGGACGACGCGGTCCGGCCGTCGGCCCCCAGCTCAGACAGAGGTATGCGTGCCATGCGCATTGGTGTGCTCACGTCCGGCGGCGACTGCCCCGGCCTGAACGCGGTCATCAGGTCAATCGTCCACCGCGCCACCGTCGACCACGGCGATGAGGTGATCGGCTTCCACGACGGCTGGAAGGGTCTGCTGGAGGCCGACTACCGCAAGCTCGACCTGGACGCCGTGGGCGGCATCCTGGCCCTCGGCGGCACCATCCTCGGCTCCACCCGGGTGCGCCCCGAGCATCTGCGGGACGGCGTGGAGCGCGCCAAGGGGCATGTGGCGGAGCTCGGCCTGGACGCGGTCATCCCCATCGGCGGTGAGGGCACGCTGAAGGCTGCCCGGCTGCTCTCGGACGCCGGGCTGCCGATCGTCGGCGTGCCCAAGACCATCGACAACGACATCGCCTCCACCGATGTGACCTTCGGCTTCGACACCGCGGTCGGCGTCGCCACCGAGGCCCTGGACCGGCTCAAGACCACCGCCGAGTCCCATCAGCGGGTGCTGATCGTCGAGGTCATGGGGCGGCACACCGGCTGGATCGCGCTGCACTCGGGCATGGCCGCGGGCGCCCACGCCATCGTGGTCCCGGAGCGCCCGTTCGACATCGAGGAGCTCACCAAGACCGTCGGGGCGCGGTTCGAGGCGGGCAAGAAGTTCGCGATCGTGGTGGTGGCGGAGGGCGCCAAGCCGCTCGAGGGCACGATGGACTACGAGGCCGGCGGCAAGGACGTCTACGGCCATGAGCGCTTCGCGGGCATCGCCCGCCACCTCTCCGTCGAACTGGAGCGGCGGCTCGGCAAGGAGGCGCGGGCGGTCATCCTGGGCCATGTGCAGCGCGGTGGCACCCCGACCGCGTACGACAGGGTGCTGGCCACCCGCTTCGGCTGGCACGCCGTCGAGGCGGCCCACCTCGGCGCCTTCGGCACGATCACGGCGCTGCGCGGCACGGACATCGACCTGGTGCCGCTCGCGACGGCCGTGGAGCGGCTGAAGACGGTCCCCGCCGAGCGGTACGCCGAGGCCGAGTGCGTGCTGTGATCGATGCGGTTCTAGGCTGGTGCGAGCACATTTCGTGCGCACTGGGAGGAGCACCGGATGGATCACGGCGGGCACGGCATGATGATGGATTTGCCGCCGTTCACGCTGTCGCGCGGGTTGGAATTCGGCGGCGATCCGTTCTTCCTGGTCGGCTGTGTGCTGGCGCTCGGGCTGTACGGCTGGGGCGCCGCGCGGCTGTGGCGGCGCGGTGACGCCTGGCCGGTGGGACGCCTGGTCTCCTTCGTGCTCGGGGTGCTGACCATCGCGGTGGCGATGTGCACCAAGCTGAACGACTACGGCATGGTCATGTTCAGCGTCCATATGGTGCAGCACATGATCATCAGCATGGTCTCGCCGATCCTGCTGCTGCTGGGCGCGCCGGTCACGCTGACCCTGCGGGCCCTCCCGGCGGCCGGGCGCGGCCGCAAGGGGCCCCGGGAGCTGCTGGTCGCGCTGTTGCACAGCCGCTATATGCGGATCATCAGCCATCCGGCGTTCACGATCCCGCTGTTCATCGCGAGCCTGTACGCGCTGTACTTCACCTCGCTCTTCGACTTCCTGATGGAGAGCAAGGCCGGGCATATCGCGATGATGGTCCACTTCCTCGCGGTGGGCCTGGTCTTCTTCTGGCCGATCATGGGCGTGGACCCGGGCCCGCACCGGCCCGGCTATGTGATGCGGATGCTGGAGCTGTTCGCGGGCATGCCGTTCCACGCGTTCTTCGGCATCGCGCTGATGATGGCGTCCGAGCCCATGGTCGGCGTGTACGACCATCCGCCCGCCCGGCTCGGCATCGACGCGCTGTCGGACCAGACCTGGGCGGGCGGGATCGCCTGGGCCTTCAGCGAGATCCCGTCGGTGATCGTCCTGGTGGCGCTGGTCTACCAGTGGTACAAGTCCGAGCAGCGCCAGGCTCGGCGCATCGACCGCACCGCGGACCGGGACGGCGACCAGGAGCTGGCGGCGTACAACGCCTATCTGGCCTCGCTCCAGTCCCGGAGCCGGTGAGGGCGGGGCCCGCGGCCTGCTAGCGGCAGGGACCCCGACCGCGAGACCATGGACCCGGGCCTGAGCGGCCCGGGTCCTGGCGAAGGGGCGTCAGGACCGCCGTGAGGAGGTCGGGGATGCCCGGATCCGCGAAGACGATGACGGTGGCCACGGTGGGCGGCCTGGTGCTGGTGACGGCCTACACCGTGGCCCTGGGGGGAAACGGCTGGCTGTGGTTCACCTGGGTGGTGCTCGGACTGCTGACCGTGGGGGTCGTGGTGGCCCGGGGCTGAGCGGCGGGGCCGCCGCCATCCCTACGGAGCGGATCCCGAGGGCCTGCCCAGCAGCCACCGCCATAACGCCACCCACCACGGGACGCGCCCGGGAGCCGTCGCCTCGGACCCCTCGGTGGCCGCTTCCGGGGCCTCCTCGGGCAGCCATTGTGGCCGAGGGGCGAAGAGGGTCGCGGAGGGGTCCTCCATGCTCTCCGGCTCGGGGCGGCGGGGCATGAACTCCACCGGCAGCGCCACGAGATGGCGGGAGATCCAGGACGAGAGCCAGGTCAGCTCGGACTCGTCGACGGCCAGCCGCAGATCGGGCAGCCGCAGCAGCAGGGTGTCGATGGCGGTGTCCGTGATGGCGCGGCCGATGTCCTGCCCCGGGCATTCATGGGGGCCGCCGCTGAAGGCGAGATGGGACCGGTTGCCGTACATCGGCGCGGCGATGTCGGGGCGGATGGCCGGGTCGACGTTTCCGGCGGCCAGCCCCAGCAGCAGCATGTCCCCGGCCTTGATCCGCTGACCGCCCAGCTCGGTGTCGCCGGTGGCCCAGCGGCCTGGGATGACCGTGAGCGGGGGCTCGTTCCACAGCACATGCTCGATGGCGTCCGGCAAGGTCATATGGCCACCGGCCAGGGAGGCGCGGAAGCGCGGGTCGGTGAGGACCATGCGCAGCGTGTTGGCCATCAGGTTGGTGGTGGTCTCATTGCCGGTGAGCAGCACCAGCCGCAGATGCTGGACCACCTCCTCCTCGGTGAGGCCGGAGGGGTGGGCCAGCAGCCAGGACGCCAGATCCTCGCCGGGGTCGGCGCGTCTGCGGTCCACCAGGCTCTGGAGGGCGCCGGTGACATACGCGTCGCTGCGCAGGGCCGTCTCGGTGCCCTTCATCAGGTCCCGGGTGGCCTCGACCAGCCGCGGGCCGTACTCGTCGGGCATGCCCAGCAGTTGGGTGAGGACGAGCATGGGCAGTTGCTGGGCGAAGGCGGTGACCAGTTCGGCGCCCCCGTCGGCGCAGAAGTCGTTGACCAGTTGATGGGTGAAGCGGGTGACGTGGCGGCGGATCCCCCGGCGGTCCAGGCGCCCCATGGACTCGGTGAGCGCGGCCCGCAGCCGCTCGTGCTCGTCGCCGTCGGCGAAGGTGCACATGGGCTGCCATCCGACCACCGGCAGCAGCGGTGAGTCGGCGGTGATCCTCCCGTCCTTCCAGGCGTGCCAGTGGCGGGAGTCGCGGGAGAAGCGGGAGGGGGTGCGGGACACCTCCAGGTTCTCGCGGTAGCCCAGCAGCAGCCAGGCCGGTATGCCACCGTCGAGCACGATCGGGGCCACCGGGCCGTGCTCGGCGCGCAGCCGCTCGTACAGGCTCATCGGGTCCTTCTCGTTCTCGGGCCCGAGGAGGTCCACCAGGCCGGCGTCGGACGGCGCGGGGTGGACGGGGCACCGGGTGGGCGGCAGATCGGCCGTCCCGGTGCCGGGGTCGTCGGGATGAGAGGTCACGGTGTCTCCGGGGTCACGGTGTGGAGGGATTGCAGATGACTCACGAGGGTGAGGAGGGTGTCGCGGCTGGAGGCCCGGTCGCGGGCATCGCAGTCGATCATCGGTACGGAGTCGGGCAGATCCATGGCGGCGCGCAGCTCCGCCATGGGGTGGACGGGGGCCTCGGGGAACACATTGACCGCGACCACGAAGGGCACACCGCGCTCCTCCAGCCGCCCGACCGCGTCGAAGCTGACCTCCAGACGGCGGGTGTCGATCAGGACCACGGCACCGAGGGCGCCCTCGAAGAGGCCGTTCCACAGAAACCAGAACCGCTCCTGGCCGGGGGTGCCGAACAGATAGAGCACCAGCCGTTCGTTGAGGCTGATCCGGCCGAAGTCCATCGCGACGGTGGTCTCGGTCTTGCGCTCGATCCCGGCGATGTCGTCGACGCCGACCCCGGCCTGGGTCATGGTCTCCTCGGTGGTCAGCGGGCGGATCTCGCTCACCGAGCCGACCATGGTCGTCTTGCCGACCCCGAAGCCTCCGACGATCACCACCTTGACGGCGGCGGCCGCGGAGGCCGGGAGGGTGTCCTCGCTGCGCGGTCCGACGAATGCCCCGGCTTCCCCGGCCGCCGCGGCTTCCTCGGACACCTCAGAGTTTCTGTAGTCCATGCATCACCGCCTGGAGCAGTTCGGGGTCGGGCAGCACGGCTGCCGGGACCGGCGCCCTGGACTCCACCCGGCCGTCCCCCAGCAGCTCCGCGAGGATCACGGTGACGGTGGAGACGGGCAGGACCAGATACGCGGAGATCTCGGCCACCGAAAGGGGGAACGGGCACATTCGCAGCACGGCGGCGGCCTCGGGGGCCATCCCCGGCTCCGGTTCGGCGCGGGCCACGATCAGGCTGACGAGTTCGACGGGCCGCTGCCGGGGTTCGTGCGGGGCGCGGCCCCGGCTGACGGTGTAGAGCCGCTCGGGCCCGCCCTCCTCCCACGCCTTGCCGGGCTCGCTCATGTCACCCGTCCGTCGACGCGCGGCGGGCTGCTGAGGTGTTCGCCGAGCCGTGCGACCAGGTCTCTCATGCACTGGCCCATCAGCCCGGCGTCCACGCTGTCCTCGGCGAGCACCGCCAGATACGAGCTGACGCCGGCCGCCATCAGATAGAAGAAGCCGCCGTCGACCTCGATGACGACCAGCCGCATCCGCCCGTCCCCGTCGGGGAATTCGGCGGCGATAGCGCCGGAGAGGCTCTGAAGCCCGGCGCAGGCGGCGGCCAGCCGGTCGGCGGTGTCCTTGTCCGTACCGACCTGGGCCATGCACAGGCCGTCCGAGGACAGCAGGACCACGTGGCGGGTCTGCGGAACGCTGGACGCCAGGTCCCGGAGCATCCAGTCCATGTTGAACCGCGGTTGCGTCACTTGCCTACTCATCCTTGTCCGACGGGAGCGGGGGGTTCGAGGGATTCGAGGTGTTGGGGGTATCCGGGGTGCCGGGGGATTTCCGGGTGTCCGGCGCGGCCGTACCGGCGTCCGTCGCCGGGATCGGCTCGCCGTTGAGCCCCTTGGTGAAGGCGTCCAGCCAGATCCCCGGCTGTACGGGCGGCCCGGCCGGTGCGCGGGGCGCGGGGGGCGCCGCCGGGGGTCCGGAGTCGACCCTGATGGGCGGGGCGACCATGGGCATCCGGCGGCGGCGCTGCGGAAGTCCGGCGCCGTTCTGCCGGAAGCCGGGGCCGGGGCGGCCCTGCACGATCGGGCTGGTGCGGGTGGGCGAGGGCAGGGGCGTGGCCCGCTTGATGGGCTTGGGCGGGGGCAGTTTGGCCGCGCGGGCGATCGCGCCGCCGGGCGCGGGGGTGGGGCAGATGATGTCCTGCGGTACGACCAGCACCGCGCGCACCCCGCCGTACGCCGAGGGCCGCAGCGAGACCTGGAACCGGTACTTCACGGCGAGCCGGCCGACCACGGCCAGCCCGAGCCGCGGGGTCTCGCCCAGGTCGTTGAGGTCGAATCCGGTCGCCGCCTGGACCAGCACCGCGTCGGTGCGTCTGCGCGCCTCCTCCGACAGGCCCACCCCGGCGTCCTCGATCTCGATCGCGACCCCGGACTGGACCTCGATCGCGGTCAGATGCACCCGGGTCTTGGGCGGCGAGTAGCGGGTGGCGTTGTCCAGCAGTTCGGCGAGGGCGTGGATCAGCGGCTCCACCGAGGGCCCGACGATGGCGATGTCCGCCACCGAGTGCAGATCCACCCGCTCGTATTCGAGGATGCGGGACATGGCGCCGCGGCAGACGTTGAACAGCGGCACCTCCTTCTGCCACTGGCGGCCCGGGCGCTGGCCGCCCAGGACCGCGATGGAGTCCGCCAGCCGGCCGATGAGGGCGTTGCCGTGGTCCAGGTGGAGCAGGTCCTCGAAGACGTCCGGGTCGGCGCCGTGCTTGTCCTCCATCTCCCGCATGTCCTGGGCCTGTTGGTGGACGATGGCCTGCACCCGGCGGGCGATGTTGACGAAGGCCCGCTGTCCCGCGTCCCTCAGGTCCTCCTCGGCCCGTACGGCCTCCAGCACCGACCGCAGCAGCAGCTCGTGGGTGGCGTCGAAGTCCGGGTCGAGGCGGGGCGCGTGGTCGATGGCCCGCATCGCCTCGTCCACCATGGCGCCGCGCTGGAGCCGGGTCACCGCCACCGGCAGCAGCTCCCGGGCCAGCCGCCGGAGCGCCGCCTCCTGGTCCACCAGGCGCTGCCGCAGCCCGGTCTCCTGGGCCGTGAGCCGGGTGCGCAGCGTGGTGATCAGCCGGCCGCGGCGCATCGCCTCGGCCGCCGCCAGGGCCACCGCGAACGTCGCCGCCACCCCGCACCAGGCGACCGTGGCCCGCGCCCCGGAGGGGACCACGACGACGGCCAGCGCCGCGCAGAACGCCATCGCGGCGGGAGGGATGACCCATACGAGCGTGGAGGCGGGCCGTCGGCCTCCGGATGAGGTGCCGGCGAAAACCATGGACATCCTTAAAAACAGCGAAGAGAAAACGCGTACGAAATACGGGCGTTGAGCCAGCCCGCCATGGGCCCTGGAGCTTAGCGGTTTCATGGACGCGCGAATCGAATATGCCTTTTTCTTCGAAATGCATCACGGTGAATTCAGAGAGCGTGAAAAAGCGATCATCTTGTACTCACCGTTTGACCGTGAATGATCGCGTCACGGGCGAATCTGCTCGTGGCTAAGGAGTCTGGGCAACGTGGCGGCCGGGCCCGTAGCGTCCCGGCATGACCACTGGCAGTGCATGTGTGATCGGGGCGACGGGGCAGATCGGCCGGGCGGCGGTGCGCGCGCTCGCCGCCGAGGGATGGCGGGTGCGGGCCGCCTCGCGCGGCGGGGGCCGTGACGAGAGCTGGCCCGCCTCCGTGGTGAGCGTGGCGGTGGACCGGGACGACGACGCCGCGGTGGCCGCGCTGATCGGGGACGGCTGCGATGTGGTGCTGGACTGCGTCGCCTACGGGCAGGCGCACGCACAGCAGTTGCTGGGGCTCGCGGACCGCATCGGATCGGCGGTGGTGATGTCCACCGGGGCGGTGTACGAGGACGACCAGGGCCGGGGCTTCGGGACCCAGGACCAGCCGGACGGCGCCCCGCGCTATCCCATGCCGCTCCCCGAGTCCCAGCGCACCGTCCCGCCGGGCGAGGGCTACGGCGGCCGGAAGGTCGCGCTGGAGCGGGAGCTGCTGGCCGCCGGGGACCGGCTGCCGACGACCCTGCTGCGCGCGGGGGCGATCCACGGCCCGTACTGCCGTACACCCCGTGAGCTGTACTTCGTCAAACGGGCGCTGGACGGGCGGCCGGTGCGGATTCTGGCGTACGGCGGCCGCAGCCGGTTCCATCCGGTGCATGTCGACAACATCGCGGAGCTGGTGCGGCTGGCCGCCCACCGGCCCGGTTCACGGGTGCTCAACGCGGGCGATCCGCAGGCTCCGACGGTCGCCGACATCGCCACCGCCGTGGACGCGGTGCTGGGGGTGCGCGGTGAGCTGGTGCTGATCGACGGGGAGCCGCCGCATCCGCATATCGGCAGCACCCCCTGGAGCCTGGCCCATCCGCTCGTCTACGACATGTCCGCCGCCGAACGGGAGTTGGGCTACCGCCCGGTGACCGGCTACCTGGAATCGCTGCCGGCGACCGTCGCCTGGCTCGCCGACCGGCTGGCGGCCACCCCGGACTGGCGCACCGCCTTCCCCGACATGGCGGCCGCCTACGACCCGATGGCCGATCTGTTCGACTACGCGGCCGAGGACGCGTGGCTGCGGAGCGGCGGCCACACGCCCTGATCGCTCGGGGGAAACGGCGCCGGGCCCGTGCGGGGAACGCACGGGCCCGGCCCTTCACCACATACCGCTTCTCGTCGACTACTTGACGAGGGCGGCGGCCTCCTTGGCGGCCTTCGCGGCCTTGGCGGCCTTGGCGGACGCACCCGACTTCGCGGGCACCGGCGTGGCGTGCGGAGCGCAGGTCACGTCCTTGGCGTCCACCGTGCCCTTGAGCAGGTAGGCGTCCACCCGGTCGTTGACACACGGGTTGACCAGACCGGTGACCCCGTGCGAACCGGCGTCCTTCTCGGTGACCAGACGCGAACCCTTCAGCCGCTTGTGCAGCTCCACCGCGCCGTCGTACGGGGTCGCGGCGTCACGGGTGCTCTGCACGATCAGCGTCTCGGGCAGCCCCTTGGCGGCCCCCACCTCCAGCGGGGTGTGCTGCTTGGCACCCCAGGTGGCGCACGGCAGGTTCATCCAGGCGTTGGACCAGGTCAGGAAGGGGTAGTCGCGGTGGAGCCGGGTGTTGTCCCGGTCCCACTTCGCCCAACTGGTCGGCCACTTGGCGTCGGCGCACTCAACAGCGGTGTAGACGGCGTTGCTGTTCTCCGAGGCGATGTTGCCCGCGGTGTCGGACATGTCCGGGCCCGCGGCCTCGACCAGCGCCTTCTCATCACCGGCGAGGTAGTCGCTCCACACCTGGGCGACCGTGGCCCACGACGAGTCGTAGTACGGAGCGCTCTGGAAGAACGCGAGCAGCTCGGCCGGGCCCACGACCCCGCCGATGGGGCTCTTCTTGGCGGCCGCGCGCAGCGTCTCCCACTGCTTCTGGACCTTCGCGGGGGTGTCGCCGATGTGGTAGGCGGCGTCGTTCTTGGCGACCCATGCCTTCCAGTCGTTCCAGCGCATCTCGAAGGCGACGTCCTGGTCCAGGTTGGCCTGGTACCAGATCTTCTCCCGCGAGGGGTTGACCACGCTGTCCACGATCAGCCGGCGCACATGGGTCGGGAAGAGCGTCGCGTAGACGCCGCCGATGTAGGTGCCGTAGGACACGCCCAGGTAGTTGAGCTTCTTGTCGCCGAGCGCGGCCCGGATGACGTCGATGTCACGGGCGGTGTTGGGCGTCGTCATCTGCGGCAGCATCCAGCCGCTGCGCTCCTTGCAGCCCTCGGCGTACTCCCGGGCCAGCTTGCGCTGGACGCGCTTGTCCGCCTCGCTGTCGGGCACCGGGTCCAGCTTCGGGGCCTTGACGGACTCCTGCGGGTCCACGCAGGAGATGGCCGTGGAGTGACCCACCCCGCGCGGGTCGAAGCCGACGAAGTCGTACGCCTTCGAAGTCTTCGTCCACAGCGGGTTCTTGTTGGTGACCCGGGTCGGGAAGCGCAGCCCGGAGCCGCCGGGCCCGCCCGGGTTGTAGATCAGCGAACCCTGCCGCTCGGAGGCGGTGCCGGTGTTGCCGATCCGGTCCACCGCGAGCTTGATGGTGCGGCCGTTCGGCTTGGCGTAGTCGAGCGGGACGGTGACATAGCCGCACTGGATGGGCTTCGCGAGCCCCCAGTCGGCCGGGCAGTCCGCCCAGTCGATGCCCTGCTTCGCGGCCTTGGCCGCGGCCACCGCCACGCCACGCGCCTCGGCGGCCCCACCGGGCGTCCGCTCCGAGGCCCCAGCCGTGGGGGCGGCCAGCGCACCGGTTATCAGCGCCCCGGTGATCACACCACCGGCCACGCCGAAGAGTGCTGTGCGTCTCACGTAGTAATCCCCCTGCTTATGTTGCGCCGCCTGGAGCGGCGATGATCACAGAGTGTCAGGCAGGATTCTTCTGTCTTGCTTACCGCCGAGTACAGGGCAAACCGCCGTTTCTTTATCAAGACGTGAACATCAGCCCACGGCCGCGGCCGCCTCATCGAGGGCGCGACGGAGCTGGAGCGCGTCCGGGGCCACGGCGGTGGCCAGGGCGGCGGGGCCGGTCAGTGGCGTGAGAACGGCGGTCCCGGAGAGGGCGCGGGGAGCGAGGGGGCCGGTGGCGCAGGACGGGTCGTAGGGCGGGTCATCGGACGAGTCGTTGGACGGATCGTAGGACGGATCGACGACAAGGAGCTGGCCCACCGCGCGGTGACCGCCGAGCACCGCCCCACCGTCCCAGCCGGGGGCGCCGGGCCCGTACGACAGCTCCTGGTCGAGGAGGGGCCGCCCGGCGCGGTGGACGGTGAGGCGGGCCGTCAGATGGCCCGGGGATTCGCCGGTACGGCCCAGGATCTGCTCCTCGCGGAGCACCAGGCGGGCGGTGGGGGCGAGTTCGACCCGGGTGGTCATGCGCAGATCGCTGCCCTGGGCGGAGATCAGGGGCTCGGGCAGCCAGTGCAGGGTCGCGCCGTCGGCGACGGTCAGCCGGATCTCGTAGTGCGCGGACCGGCCCGTCCGCCCGGGCAGGGCGATGGTGGCCGCGGTGGAACCGATGTGCAGCCGGGCGCCCGGTCCGGCCGTCGCCTCCAGAGCGATGCGATCCCCGCCGAGGGGCGCGCTCATGGCCCCGACCACGGTGACCCGCGCCTCCCCACCCACGGCCCGCGTGCGGCGCAGGGCGAGCGGCCCGTCCCCGACGAGTACGGGCAACGCGGTACCGCCACGCCCGTCGGCCTCGGCGAGGATGCGGGCGGTGGCCTGTAGGGCGGTGGTTGGGGCGGCTGGGGCGGCTGGGGTGCGCGGGGCGCGCCCCGTGCCCGGGGCTTCGCGCGCCGAGCCGCGCCCGGACGTACGCGGCGCGGGGTGCGGCCGTGGCCCGCCCACCGTGGCCGGGCCACCCGCCCACGGCGGCTCCGCGCGGGCCGCCGCGTCCGGGGCGGACGTCATGCCGCCGCCGTCCAGGCGGCCAGGCGTGCGCGGACCCAGTCGGCGACGGGGCGGACGCCGTCCTCGGCGACCAGGGAGGTGAAGGCGACGGGGAGTTCACCGCGCTGGGCCTTGGCGTCGCGGGCCATGCGCTCCAGGTCGGAGCCGACGTACGGAGCGAGGTCGGTCTTGTTGACGACGAGCAGATCCGCGGTGGTCACGCCGGGGCCGCCCTTACGGGGGATGTCGTCGCCGCCCGCGACATCGATGACGAACACCTGCGCGTCGACCAGGCCCTTGGAGAAGGTGGCGGTGAGGTTGTCACCGCCGGACTCGACGAGGATCAGATCGAGCGGGCCCAGGGTCTCCTCGAGCTCCTCGACCGCCTCCAAATTAGCCGAGATGTCATCGCGGATCGCCGTGTGCGGGCAGGCTCCGGTCTCCACGGCGGTGATGCGCTCGGCGGGCAGTACGGCGTTGCGCAGCAGGAACTCGGCGTCCTCGCGCGTGTAGATGTCATTGGTGACGACGGCGATGGAGAGCTGGTCGCGCAGCGCCCGGCACAGCGCGGCGACGGTCGCGGTCTTGCCCGAGCCCACCGGCCCGCCGAGGCCGATGCGCAGCGCCCGGCGGGTGCCGTCGGGGCGGTGGGGGTCGGCGGCGCCGTAGGTGTGGCGCGGCGGGTAGGTGTCCGCGTGGTCGAGATGCATGACGGCTCCGGTGCTCCAACGGGGTGCGGGGGGATACGGGTCGCTCGGGTCGCTGCCTCGGTCACGGTCAGGAGGCGAAGAGGCGTACGGACCAGGTGGCGTGCTGTTCGGCGGCGATGTCGAGCAGGGGTGCGGAGGCGGCGGGCAGCGCGTACGGGCCCTCGTCGAGGGCGCGCCGCGCCGCGTTGGCGGCCCGCGCCGCGACCTGGTCGAGTTCGGGGGCGAGGCGGGCGAGGACGGCGGTGGCGTCGAAGGGGTCCAGGCTCAGCAGCCGTACGGCGGCGGTCGCGGGCCCGCTCACCGCCTCGTACCCGGCGGCGTACGCGGCGTCCCGCGGCCCGAGTCCGGCGGCGCGCGCGACGAGTCCGAGCACCACGGGCTGATGCGCCCCGCGCGGCCGGGCCGCGGCCAGGGCGTCCAGCTCGGGCGACGGCCAGGTGGCGCGGGCGGCACGCATCAACTGGCGGCCGAGCCGCCGGGCGGTGGTGCGCAGCGCGGAGGCGGGGGTACGGGCGTCCGCCGCCTCGTCCAGCACGAGCGGGTCGAGCCCGGCGGCGGCAGCGGCGGCGAGCCCGGCCGCGGTGAGCCCGGCAGTGTGCAACCGCCCCCGGCAGAACGCCTCCAGGGAGGCCGCATCACGGATCCGCCCCGCCGCGACGGCGCCTTCGGCGCCGCCGGAGTGGGCATGGCCTCCGGCGGGGAACCGACCATCGGCAAGGACGAGCAACGCGGCGACCCCACCACGGGCTCCGCCCCGGACTACACCGGGCACCTCACCCCGAACCCCGCCGGGGGTGTCGCCCCGAACCCCACCAGGCACCTCTCTCCGGGCCTCACTGGACGCTTCACCCTGAACCCCGCCAGGGACGTCGCCCCAGACCCCACCGGACGCTTCATTACGGACCCCACAGGATGCTTCGCCCCTGGCCTTTCCGCGGGCTCCGCCCTTCACTCCGCCAGGGGGCTCGCAGCCCTCACCACGGGCTTCACCCCAGACCCCACCGGGCGCATCACCACGGACCCCGCCGGGCGCATCACCACGGACCCCGCCGGGCACTTTGCCCCGGGCCCCACCGGACAGTTCACCCCCAACCCCACCGGGCAGTTCGCCGCGAACCCCACCACGGGCTTCGCCCTGAACCCCGCCACCAGCTTCGCCCTCAACCGCACCGGGGGCCACAGCCCCGGCCCCGGGCCGGCCACGCATGCCCCGTTGCCCCGCGCCCGCCGCTCGCCCGAGAGCTGCGCCTTCCGCCGTCTGACGGGCCTGATCCGGGCCGCCAAGCGGCGGAGTGGCGGGGGTCCAGGGGGCGGCGTCCCCTGGTTGCGGGAAGGGGCGGGGTGGGGGAGAGTCCGCCGACCGGCCACCCGTGGCCGCGCCGCCGCGGCCATCCCCGGGAGTGGGCGGCGGCGGGATCTCGTTCCTGGTCATGACGGTCCCGTCAGAAGAGGAAGTACCGCTGGGCCATGGGCAGTTCCCCCGCCGGGGCGGGTTCCACGGGCTCGCCGTCGATCGTCACCGTGAACGTATCGGGGTCGACCTCGACCCGCGGCAGGGCGTCGTTCTCCCGCATGTCCCCCTTCGTGACCCCTCGCGTGGAGCGGATGGGGGCGAACCGCTTGCCGAGCGCCAGCCGGTCCACCAGCCCGTCGTCCAGCGCCGCCTGGGTCACGAAGTTGACCGAGCCCGTGGCCGCCGCGCGGCCGAGCGCGCCGAACATGGGGCGCGGCAGGACCGGTTGCGGGGTCGGGATGGAGGCGTTGGCGTCGCCCATCTGCGCGTAGGCGATCTGTCCGCCCTTGATCACCAATTGCGGTTTGACGCCGAAGAACGCCGGGTCCCACAGCACCAGGTCGGCCAGCTTCCCCGGCTCCACCGAGCCGATCTCCCCGTCGAGGCCCTGGGCGACCGCCGGATTGATGGTGTATTTGGCGACATAGCGACGTGCCCGGTGGTTGTCGGCGCGGCCGTCCCCGGCCAACGCCCCGCGCCGCCGTTTCATCACATGCGCGGTCTGCCAGGTGCGCAGCACCACCTCGCCGATCCGTCCCATGGCCTGGGAGTCGGAGGAGATGATCGAGATCGCGCCGAGGTCGTGCAGTACGTCCTCGGCGGCGATGGTGCTGGGCCGGATGCGGGATTCGGCGAAGGCGAGGTCCTCGGGGACGGCCGGGTTGAGGTGGTGGCAGACCATCAGCATGTCGAGGTGTTCCTCGACGGTGTTGACGGTGTGCGGACGGGTCGGATTGGTGGAGCTGGGCAGCACATTCGGCTGGGAGACCACGGTGATGATGTCGGGTGCGTGCCCGCCGCCCGCGCCCTCGGTGTGATACGCGTGCACGGAGCGCCCGGCGATGGCGGCGAGGGTGTCGCCGACGAAGCCCGCCTCGTTGAGGGTGTCGGTGTGGATGGCGAGCTGGGCGCCGCTCTCCTCGCAGACGCCGAGGCAGGCGTCGATGGCGGCGGGGGTCGCCCCCCAGTCCTCATGGATCTTGAAGCCGAGGGCTCCGCCGCGCAGTTGGGACCACATCGCCTCGCGCGAGACGGTGTTGCCCTTGCCGAGCAGTCCGATGTTGACCGGATATCCCTCCAGCGCCTCGAACATCCGGGCGAGATGCCAGGGGCCGGGGGTGATGGTGGTGGCCTTGGTGCCCTCGGCGGGGCCGGTGCCGCCGCCGACGAGGGTGGTGATCCCGGAGCAGAGCGCCTGCTCGACGAGGGTCGGGGAGATGAAGTGGACATGGGCGTCGATGGCGCCCGCGGTGAGGATCCTGCCGTTGCCCGCGATGACCTCGGTCTCGGGCCCGATGACGAGGTCGGGGTGGACGCCGTCCATGGTGTCGGGGTTCCCGGCCTTGCCGATGCCGGTGATACGGCCGTCACGCAGGCCGATATCCGCCTTGACGACGCCCCAGTGGTCGAGGACGACCGCGCCGGTGATCACGGTGTCGGGGGTGCCCTCGGCGCGGGTGGCGCGGGACTGGCCCATGGATTCGCGGATCACCTTGCCGCCGCCGAAGACCGCCTCGTCCCCGGCCCGGCCGGGTCCGCCGCCGCGGTCCTCCTCGATCTCGATGAACAGGTCGGTGTCGGCGAGCCGGATACGGTCCCCGGTGGTGGGGCCGAAGAGATCGGCGTACGCCGCGCGGTGGAGCTCAGTCATCGAGCCGTCCTCCCGTCTCCCCGCGCAGCCCCGGCACGATCCGCTCCCCCGCGATCGGGATCAGGGCGACCTCGACGGGAATGCCGGGTTCGAAGCGCACGGCGGTGCCCGCGGCGATGTTCAGCCGCTTGCCGCGGGCGGCGGCGCGGTCGAAGTCGAGGCCGGGGTTGGCCTCGGCGAAGTGGTAGTGGGAGCCGATCTGGACGGGCCGGTCGGCGGCGTTGAGCACGGTGAGCCGGGTGACGGGCCGCCCCTCGTTGAGGGTCACCGGCTCATCGGCGTGGCGGATCTCTCCGGGGATCACGGATACGCCCTCCCGTCAGGCGATCGGCTGATGGACGGTGACCAGCTTGGTGCCGTCGGGGAAGGTGGCCTCGACCTGGACGTCGTGGAGCATCTCGGGGACGCCCTCCATGACCTCGTCGCGGGTGAGCACCTGGCGGCCGGAGGCCATCAGCTCGGCGACGCCGCGGCCGTCCCGGGCCCCCTCCAGGATGTGGGCGGTGATCAGCGCCGTCGCCTCGGGGTGGTTGAGGAGTACGCCCCGGGCCCGTCGCTTCTCGGCCACGTCGGCGGCCACATGGATGAGCAGACGTTCCTGCTCATGTGGGGTCAATCGCATGCTTCCCACCTCATCCCCCCCATCTTCGTACCGCCCGGCGGAAACCACCCGCTAGCACGTCCGGAGCGGCTCGCACCCGGACTGAGCAGGCTAGTTCCGTGGCGTTTCGTCAGCGTTAACTGATCAGTCCCCCATCGCCGCTGGTCAAGACGGTCGGACGGGCCTCGGACAGGCTCCGGCCCGGCACCCGATTTCCGCTCGGCGGACCTCTGTGTCCGCCTATCGCACTTGACGGCCCCGCCGCGTACCCCCGATTCTCATCACCGCACCACCATGATTCACCTGTTCCGCTCCAACCCCCCACATCACAACGGAGCCCAACTGTGAAGCGAATAGTGTCATTTCGCCGCGGTACCCTCGCGGCGGCAACCGGTGCCGCGCTCACCGCGGCCCTGCTGACCGGCGCCTCCGGCGCCGAGGCCACCAACAACAAGGCCGCGGCCCCCGACGTGGACGTCGCGGCGGTCAAGGCCGATCTGGGCGAACTTCAGTCCATCGCCGACGCCAACGGCGGCAACCGCGCCCATGGCCGGCCCGGCTACCAGAAGTCCGTGGACTTCATCAAGGGCAAGCTGGACGCGGCCGGATTCACCACCTCCGTCCAGGAGTTCACCTCCGGCGGCAAGAAGGGCTACAACCTCATCGCCGACTGGAAGGGCGGCTCCGAGGACAAGGTCGTGATGGCCGGATCGCATCTCGACTCGGTCGAGGCCGGCCCCGGCATCAACGACAACGGTTCCGGCTCGGCCGCGATCCTCGAGGTCGCGCTCGCCGTGGCCAAGGCCGACCTCCAGCCCACCAAGCATCTGCGGTTCGCCTGGTGGGGCGACGAGGAGGACGGCATGGTCGGCTCGACGCACTACGTCGACAGCCTGGCGGACGGCGACAAGTCGAAGATCGACTCCTATCTCAACTTCGACATGCTCGGCTCCCCCAACCCGGGCTACTTCGTCTATGACGACGACCCCGAGCTGGAGAAGGTCTTCACCGACTGGTACGGCGCGAAGAACATCTCCACCGACCCGGAGACCGAGGGCGACGGCCGCTCGGACCACGCCCCGTTCAAGGACGCGGGAGTGCGGGTCGGCGGTCTGTTCACCGGTGCCGAGGCCACCATGAGCCAGGAGCAGGCCGACAAGTGGGGCGGCAAGGCGGGCGAGGCGTTCGACCCGTGCTACCACTCCGCCTGTGACAAGACGTCGAACATCGACGACAAGGCGCTGGACCTGAACACCGACGCCATCGCCAACGCGATCTGGACGCTCAGCTCCTGACGAGCATCCCAGCACCCGACCGGCGCTGAGCCGGTCCCGTCCCGTCCGTCACTTCTCGCGGCCCGGACGCCGATCCCCGGCGTCCGGGCCGTTGTGTTCCGCCGCGATGCCGAAGCGCCGCCGTTCACCCGGAGCGGACGAGGTGGGGCGCGTCGCCGACACGGTACTGATCACCTGCTCCTCCGCGCGCTCCTCCGCGTCCGCCTCGATCTCCTCAAGCCGCCGCAGGTCAGCGGCGGACACCAGGGCGACAAGCGGCTTCCCGTGGCGCGTGACGACCACCCTCTCGCCGCCGTACACCACGCGGTTGATCAGCTCCGCGAGCTCTGCACGGGCTTGCGTCACCGGAATCTCGTAAGCCATGCTCCCATCATATCGGGATGTACATCCTGTACATTTTTTACGGAGCCAAGCCAACGACGCCCGACGACGCCGAGAGGTGACGCGATGGAACGATCGACCGCGCGCTATGTCCTGCCCGAATTCACCGAGCGCACCAGCTCGGGGACGCACACCATGGACCCGTACTCCAAGCTGCTCTCCGAGCGCATCGTCTTCCTCGGCACCCCCATCGACGACACCGCCGCCAACGATGTGATCGCGCAGCTCATCCATCTCGAGCACGCCGCGCCCGACCAGGACATCTCGCTCTACATCAACTCGCCCGGCGGCTCGTTCGGGGCCATGACGGCGGTCTACGACACCCTGCGCTTCATCTCCTGCGACATCGAGACGATCTGCCTGGGCCAGGCCGCCTCGGCCGCCGCCGTACTGCTGGCCGCCGGCACCCCGGGCAAGCGGCTGGCCCTGCCGGGCGCGCGGATCCTCATCCACCAGGCCGCGTTCGCCGAGCCGGTCGAGGGCACCACCTCCGATCTCGAGATCCAGGCGAATGAGCTGCGGCGCACCCAGGAGACGCTCGAGCAGATGCTGGTGCGGCACACCGGGCAGAGCGCCGAGCGGATCCGGGCCGATATCGACCGCGACAAGATCTTCGATGCCCAGGGCGCGGTGGCGTACGGGCTGGTGGACCAGGTCACCCAGAGCCGTAAGCGGCCGGGCGCGCCACTGCGGGCGAGGTGAGCGGGGTGCTGCCACCGGAGCTGCCCCCGCTGCCCGCGCTCACCCGCGCGGAGGGGGGCGTCGTGGACGGCTATCTGGACGTGGTCGATCTGCTGGGCCGGATCAACCCGGCGCGCGGCCGCGACACCTACGGCGGTCTGCGGGCCGCCCAGGCCCTGGTGGGGAAGGCCACCGCGCTGCGGGACGCGCTGGCGCTGATGCATGAGCGCGGGGAGAGCGAGCTGCACGCCGCGACCCTGGCCCGGGCGCTGCGGGTGCTGGACGGGGAGCGGCGCGCGGAGCGGGTCACGCTGCCCCCGGCGCTGCGCGCCTGAGACGCGCCCGCCGGAAGCGCGGGGCAGCCGCCCCTCGCGGACGCGGGGCCGTCGCCCGCCGGGAGCGCGGATCCGTCGCCCGTCGGTACCCGGAGCCGTCACCCGAACGGCGGAGTGGGATTCCGGCGGCCCGGGCGGGCCCGGCTTGCGGCCCGGAGGCGCCCCGGGTCCGCGCCCCGTCCGCCCCACCACGCCTCGGCGCGGCCATTCGCGCAGGTCACGGACGTGGGTGGGGCGGCAGGCATCACCCGAACGGCCCCGCCGTGACCACCGTCACACCGCGCCCTCTCGACTCGGAACCCGCGGCGCGGCTGCGTGACCATCCCAGGGGACGGACGACAGGACTCCGCCACCGCACCGGGGCGGAGTCGGCCCACGAAGGGTGGCGCGTGATGTCTGAGCACATACGTATCCCCAGGATGTTCTCGCGAGCGAGCGCCGTCTCAGCCCTCACCGTCGCCGCTGTGGGGGGCACCGTGGCGGCCCCGGGGTATCCACCGGAGGCCGAGGCCGCGACCGTCGCGGCCAAGGCGCTGCGGATCGCGGCGTCGAAGAAGGGCGCACCGTACAAGTACGGGGCCCAGGGGCCCAGGCGCTTCGACTGCTCCGGGCTGACGCTGTACGCCTACAAGCGGGCCGGGAAGCGGCTGCCGCGCACCGCGGCCGCGCAGTACAACCGGACCCGCCACATCAAGGCCGGTTCCCGCAAGGGCGGGGACCTGGTGTTCTTCCACTCCGGGAGCGGGGTCTACCACGTCGGCCTGTACGCGGGCGGCGGCCGGATCTGGCACGCCCCCAAGACCGGCACGGTGGTGCGGCTGGAGCGGATCTGGACCAAGAAGGTCTGGTACGGACATGTGCGCTGACCCCGCCGTAGGTGTCAGTGACCGTGGGTAGGTTGACGGGGCCGGGCCACACCGCCGTGGACCGGCCCCGTCGACCACCGGAGGCTTGTCATGGCGTATCTCAACCCGGTCCGGCACATCACCATCGACGCCCGTGACCCCCATGCCCTCGCGCGGTTCTGGTCCCGGCTGACCGGCTACCCCCTGGAGGACTCGGAGCCGGACGACGACGAGGTGCTGATCAGCTCGGGGCAAGCCGGGGTGCCGGGGCTGCTCTTCATCCGGGTCCCGGACTCCAAGACCGTCAAGAACCGCGTGCACCTGGACATCCAGCCCCCGTCGGGCACCCGGGACGCCGAGGTGGAGCGGCTGATCGGGCTCGGCGCCTCCGTAGTGGACGACCGGCGGACGGACGACGGCCTGGGGTGGGTGGTGATGGCCGACATCGAGGGCAATGAGTTCTGTGTGGAGCGCAGCGCCGTGGAACGCGGTCTGGTGCCGGCATGAACGGGCCTTCGCACGGCGAGCCGTTCCACGGTGAGCCCTTCCAGGCCGACCGGACCTACGACCAGGTGTATCTCCTCTTCGTCGACACCTCCGGCTATTCGACGATCGTCCGCTCGAACCCCAGGGACCGCGCCGCGCACGCCTTCGATCTGCTGCGCGAGCGGATGCGCGCCCGGATCGGGCAGCTCTCGGCGCAGCGGCGCTGTGCCCGCAGCGACTTATGGAGCTGGCGCGGCGACGGGGGCTTCTTCGCGGTCCATGACGACAGCGAGAGCGTGGCCCGCGATGTCGCGCTGGAGGCGGCCCGCACCTTTCTCACCCTGGACCTGCGCCATCTGCGCGACGAGTTCGCGCAGGCGGGGGTGGACGGGGAGCTGCATGTGCGGATGGCGTTGCACAAGGGGGCGATACGGCACACCGGCGAGGGCCGGACCGGCACCATCCACTCCCCCGACATCAATCTGGCCGCGCATCTGGAGAAGGCGACTCCGGCGGACTGCCTGGCGGTCTCGGAGGATGTGTACCGCACCGCGGGGCCGTATGCGGAGCTGTTCGCCCATGTAGGAAGCCATGAGGGCAAGGACGTCTATCTGATGGCGGGCGACGGCGGTCCGGGCGGAGCGGCCAAGGCGTGGCTGGCGGGCCGGGGGCTCGCGGAGGGCTCCCCGGTGCACGCGTATCCGGAGCGGCCGAGCCCCCAGGAGAAGGCGCGGCTGCTGGACGCGGCGGGCGAGGAGGTCCTCGACATGGGGACGGCGCTGCGCACCTCCTCCAACCGGCTGGTCACCACCGAGCGTCCGGCCCGCTTTCGTGACGCGATCCTCGGGCTGCTGCGCCGGGGCGGCACCTACCGCTGCTATCTGCTGGACCCGTCCTCGGACGCGGCGGCCACGCTCTCCCGCCAGTACCAGGAGGACATGACGCGGAAGATCAAGGATTCGCTGGAGCGGTTCGGCCGTTTCAAGGAGCGCTATGGGGCGGAGGCGGAGGGCCTGCACGTCTATCAGACGGACGAGTTCCCCGGCTTCTCGGCGCTCACCGTCGATATGCACCGGCCCAGCGGGCTGATCCTGTACTCCTCGTATCTGATGGGCACGAGCCGGTACGGGGTGATCGAGCGCGGCGACATGCCGCACTATCTGATCGGCCCGGCGGCCGGGCGGGTCTTCACCCGGATCCGTCAGCTCGCCGAGGCGCGGGCCTCGGAGGGGCAGGCCCAGCGGGTGCTGTGAGCGGGGTCAGCGGACCGGCACGGTCCACGGCAGGGCGATCCAGACGGTCTTGCCGCCGTCCGCGGTCGGGGTGACAAACACCTCGCCGCCCGACTCCGCGGCCAGACAGCGCACGATGACCATGCCGCGCCCGCTGTCCTGCTGGGTGGCCAGCGGCAGCCAGCGGGGCCACTTGGGGTGGCTGTCGGTGACCCCGATCTCCAGCCGCTGCTCGCGGTCGAGCCGCAGGTCCACGGTGAAGGTGGGCGACTGGCCCACGGTGTGCTCCACGGCGTTGGTCGCGAGCTCGGAGACGATCAGCCGCACGGTGTCGGCGGCCTCCCCTCCCTGCCCGAGCCCCCATTCGGCGAGCACGTCCGTGACATAGGCACGTGCCGCGGGAACCGACGCCGGTGCGCTCGGCAGAGTGACGGATGCTTCCTGATGGTCTGCCATGACGGCCTGTCCCTTTCCCGCCGGGGCGCGCCTGCGGACGCGTTGGAAGGTGGAGCTGCGAAGCCGGTGAGTCGTGGGCTGCCCTGACGGCTCTACGCGTCAGAGTGCCACCGATGGCCGCCGCAACGGGGGCGATCCACCGAGTTATGCATATATCTGTCGCCCAAAGCGGTGAACTCTGCTACGGAAAACCGGATTTGGAAGGCACACTGGGCCACTGGTGCGACACGCGCTGTGGGTGCCGCGCCGGCAAGGGGAAAGGCGGGAGGGAGAACTCATGCGGTACGGCCCGGCGGTGCGACGTCGCAAGCTCGGTGCGGAACTCCGCCGCCAGCGCGATCTGGCCGGACTCACCAGCGGCGAGGCCGCCCAGCGGCTGGGCTGGCATCAGTCGAAGGTGAGCCGGATCGAGACCGGCCGGAGCGGAGCCAAACCCTCGGATGTGGCGCGGCTGCTGGAGCTCTACGAGGTCGCCGACCCGGAGCTGCGCGCCCTGCTGGAGGCGCTGTGCCGCGGGGGCGCCTCGGATCCGGAGGGGTCGCGGCGCGGCTGGTGGTACGCGTACCGCGATCTACTGCCGCCCGCCTACCGGGACTTCATCAGCCTGGAGGCGGAGGCGTCGGACGCGTACACCCTGGAGACCACGGTGGTGCCCGGTCTGCTCCAGACCCCGGACTACGCCCGGGCGGTGACCCTCGCGGCGCTCCCGGATCTGCCGCGGCCCCAGGTGGACTCGCTGGTGGAGGTGCGGATCGCGCGGCAGTCGGTGCTGCACGGCGAGCGGCCGCTGCGACTGCACGCGGTGCTGGACGAGGCGGCGCTGCGGCGCGAGGTGGGCGGACCGGAGGTGATGGCAGCGCAATTGAGCCATCTGGCCAAACTGTGCGCATTGCCTCAGGTGCGACTTCAGGTGCTGCCATTCTCTATCGGAATGCCCATTGGTATGACAGGTCCTTTCATTATTTTCTCTTTTCCGCACATTAGTGACCTGGACGTAGTAGTTCTCGACCACCTGACGAGTAGCCTCTATCTGGAGCGGAAAGAAGACCTCCGGGCGTACAGCGCCGCGTTCGAAGTACTGCGGACCCGCGCCCTGACACCTGAGGAATCGTTGTCCTTCATCAACAAAATCGGGGGCGGCGCCTGAGGGGGCACCATGTCCAGTATGTCCGCCAAGTCCGTCCACTGGCTGCGCAGCAGCTACAGCGTCGGAATGAACAACTGCGTCGAGACGGCCCTGCTGGGGTCCGACCAGCTCGGCGTGCGCGATTCGAAGAACACGGCGGGCCCCGTCCTGCTGTTCACCCCGTCGACCTGGGTCTCCTTCCTCGAGGGGCTCAAGGACGACGGCCTCGGCTCCGGCACCTCCCGCTCGGCCGGAACCGGAAGCTGATCCGTCAGTGAAGTATCTGTTCCGCCTGTGAACGGCTGATCCGTTCACCCTCCCGGCAGTGAGCCATCAGGCGGTCGGCGCGGTCTTCACGATCACGTCGACCGCCCTGTCGACCTGCTCCTCCGTCAGATCCCCCCGCGCCGTCAGCCGCAGCCGCGAGATGCCGTCGGGGACGGACGGCGGGCGGAAGCACCCCACCAGCAGCCCGGCCGCGCGGCAGTCCGCTGCCCAGCGCACCGCCTGCTCCGGCGACGGGGCCCGCACCGACACCACCGACGCGTCCGGCCGCACCGCGGTCAGCCCGGCGGCGGTCAGCCGTCCGTACAGCCCCATGGCGACCGTACGGACGCGGGCGGCGCGCTCCGGCTCCCGGCGCAGCAGCCGCAGGCTCGCCAGGGCGGCGCCCACGGCCGCCGGGTTGAGCCCGGTGTCGAAGATGAACGTGCGTGCGGTGTTCACCAGATGCTCGATCACCCGGGCGGGCCCCAGCACCACCCCGCCCTGGCTGCCCAGCGACTTGGAGAGGGTGGCCGTGACCACCACATCCGGCGCGCCCGCGAGCCCGGCCCCGTGCACCGCGCCGCGCCCGCCCTCGCCGAGCACCCCCAGGCCGTGCGCCTCGTCCACCACCAGCGCCGCGCCATGGGCACGGCAGGCCCCGGCGAGGGCGGCCAGCGGGGCGGCGTCGCCGTCGACGGAGAAGACCGAGTCGCTGACGGCGAGGGCGCGCCGGGGCGCCGGGACCGCTCCGGTCCCCTCGGCGGCCTGCTCCCGCGCGTCCTCGTCGGCCGCGCCCAGCGCCTTGCGCACGGCGTCCGGGTCGGCGTGCGGAACGACGGCCACCTCGGCGCGGGAGAGCCGGCAGCCGTCGATGAGCGAGGCGTGATTGCCCGCGTCGGAGACGATCAGGGCGTCCCGGCCGCTCAGCGCGGAGACGGCGGCCAGATTGGCGGCGTAGCCGGAGGAGAACACCAGGGCCGCCTCGAAACCGCAGAAGTCGGCGAGTTCCCGCTCCAGTGTGGTGTGCAGCTCGGTCGAGCCGGTGACCAGCCGCGATCCGGTGGATCCCGCGCCCCAGCGCTCGGCCGCCGCGGCCGCGGCGGCCGTCACCTCCGGGTGGCGGGCCAGCCCCAGATAGTCGTTGCTCGCCAGATCGAGCAGCGGGGAGTCGGCGGGCCGGGGGCTGAGCCGGCGCACCAGCCCGGCCCGGTCGCGCCGCTCCCGCTGTGCGTCGATCCATGCGAACGCGTCGTCCGGGCGGTCCTGGGGCATCGGCTGCCTCGCCTTCCGTGGCCTCGTCAAGGGCACCGACTGTCGGGTCCGGATAGAACGTAGCCCCCTCCATGCCCGGTCATGGTGTGGCAATACCCACACCCCGATCCGCGCGTCTTGTACGGTCCCTCCTTGGCCGGGAGCGGTGGGGTAGGAAAGGATCGTCGCCATGGACCTGCTGAACACGCTGGTGGACAAGGGGTTGCGGCGCGAATCGCCGACCCGCGAAGAGGCGCTCGCCGTCCTGGCGACCTCCGATGACGAGCTGCTCGATGTGGTGGCCGCGGCGGGCAAGGTGCGCCGCGCCTGGTTCGGGCGGCGGGTGAAGCTCAACTATCTGGTCAACCTGAAGTCGGGGCTGTGCCCCGAGGACTGCTCCTACTGCTCGCAGCGGCTGGGCTCGAAGTCCGAGATCCTCAAGTACACCTGGCTCAAGCCGGAGCAGGCGGCCGCCGCGGCGGGCGCCGGGGTCGCGGGGGGCGCCAAGCGGGTGTGCCTGGTGGCCAGCGGGCGCGGTCCCACCGACCGCGACGTGGACCGGGTCTCGAAGACCATCGCCGCCATCAAGGAGGAGCACCAGGACGTCGAGATCTGCGCCTGTCTGGGGCTGCTGTCCGACGGCCAGGCGGCGCGGCTGAAGGACGCGGGGGCGAACGCGTACAACCACAACCTCAACACCTCCGAGGCGACCTACGGCGACATCACGACCACCCACACCTACGCCGACCGGGTCTCGACCGTGCAGCAGGCCCAGGCGGCGGGGATGTCCGCCTGCTCCGGGCTGATCGCGGGCATGGGCGAGTCGGACGAGGACCTGGTGGACGTGGTCTTCTCGCTGCGCGACCTGGACCCGGACTCGGTGCCGGTCAACTTCCTCATCCCGATCGAGGGCACCCCGCTGGCCGGGGACTGGAACCTCACCCCGCAGCGCTGTCTGCGGATCCTGGCGATGGTGCGGTTCGTCTGCCCGGACGTGGAGGTGCGGCTCGCGGGCGGCCGCGAGATCCATCTGCGGACGCTCCAGCCGCTGGCCCTGAACCTGGCGAACTCGATCTTCCTCGGCGACTATCTGACCACCGAGGGCCAGTCGGGCAAGGACGATCTGGCGATGATCGCCGACGCGGGCTTCGAGGTGGAGGGCACCGACACCACGACGCTGCCCAAGCACCGCGCGGACGCGCTGGCCGCCGCCGGTTCCGGCTGCGGTGGCCACGGCGGCGAGGGCGGTGGCTGCGGCCCGTGCGGTGACGCGGCGCCCGCCGACGCCGTACCCGCCCAGGCGGCGGCCGGAGTCACGGCCTCCACCCCGGCGGCCGCGGAGGGGTCCCACGCCGATCTGGTCGCGGTGCGCCGCCGCGGCGCGGGCACGGATCTGCCGCCCAATGCCTGAGCCGCTCACCCCGGCCGAGCTGCGGGCGCTGGACCGCGAGCACGTCTGGCATCCGTACGGCCCGATGCCCGGCCGCCAGGACCCCCTGGTCGTGGAGTCCGCGGCCGGGGTCCGGCTGCGGCTGGCCGAGCCGGTGGAGGGCGTCCGCGAGCTGGTGGACGGGATGTCGTCGTGGTGGTCCGCCATCCACGGCTACAACCACCCGGCGCTCAACGACGCCGCGCGGGGTCAGCTCGACCGGATGAGCCATGTGATGTTCGGCGGGCTCACCCATGAGCCCGCCGTCCGGCTGGCCACCCGGCTGGTGGAGATCACGCCGGAGCCGCTGCGCCATGTGTTCCTGGCCGACTCCGGTTCGGTGTCGGTCGAGGTCGCGGTGAAGATGTGCCTCCAGTACTGGCGCTCCCTCGGCCGCCCCGCCAAGCGGCGGCTGCTGACCTGGCGCGGCGGCTACCACGGCGACACCTGGCAGCCGATGGCGGTGTGCGACCCGGACGGCGGCATGCACCGGCTGTGGTCCGGAGTGCTGCCCGAGCAGATCTTCGCGGACGCGCCGCCGCCCGGTTTCGACGCGGACCCAGACCCGGCGTACGAGGCACACGTCCGCGAGCTGGTGGCCCGGCACGCCCATGAGCTGGCCGCGGTGATCGTGGAGCCGGTGGTGCAGGGCGCGGGCGGGATGCGTTTCCACTCCCCCGCGCTGCTGCGGGTGCTGCGCGAGGCGTGCGACGAGCACGATGTGCTGCTGGTGTTCGACGAGATCGCCACCGGCTTCGGCCGCTCGGGCACCCTCTTCGCCGCCGAGCACGCGGGGGTGTGCCCCGATGTGATGTGTCTGGGCAAGGCGCTGACCGGGGGTTATCTGACCCTGGCCGCCACGCTGTGCACCCCGCGGGTGGCGGACGGCATCTCGCGCGGCGAGGTGCCGGTGCTCGCGCACGGCCCGACGTTCATGGGCAATCCGCTGGCCACGGCCGTCGCCTGCGCCTCGATCGATCTGCTGCTCTCCTACGACTGGCGGCAGGAGGTCAAGCGGATCGAGACCGGGCTGCGCGACGGGCTCGCGGAGGCGGCCGAACTGCCGGGCGTCCGGGAGGTACGGGTGCTCGGCGCGATCGGCGTCGTCCAGCTCGACCGTCCGCTGGACGACGCGGGGATGGCGGCGGCGACACGGGCCGCGGTGCGCGAGGGCGTATGGCTGCGCCCGTTCCGCGATCTGCTGTACACCATGCCGCCGTACATCACGGGCGACCACGATCTGGCCCGGATCTGCACGGCGGTACGGACGGCCGCGACCGCGGCCGTCTGACCCGCCTGCCCCGCTCGCGGCCGGCCGCCCACCCACAGGAAGGGACCGGCCGCACACCGGGGCAGACCGGGAGCACAAACGAAAGCGAAAGGCAACGGAAACGAAGATGTCAGTACTGGTCGTCACCGGCACGGGCACCGAAATCGGAAAAACCGTCAGCACGGCGGCCGTCGCCGCCGCGGCGCTCGCCCGCGGCCGCTCGGTGGCGGTGCTCAAACCCGCCCAGACCGGTGTCGCGGAGGGCGAACCGGGCGACGCCGCGGAGGTGGCCCGGCTCGCCGGTGCGGTGACCGTGCTCGAACTCGCCCGCTACCCCGAGCCGCTGGCCCCCGCCACCGCCGCCCGCCGCGCCGGACGGCCGCCGGTGCGGCCGCACGAGGTGGCGGAGGCGGCCGAGAAGCTGGCCACCGAGCACGATCTGGTGCTGGTCGAGGGCGCGGGCGGGCTGCTCGTACGGTTCGATGAGACGGGGGCGACGCTCGCCGACGCGGCCCGGCTGCTCGGCGCACCCGTCCTCGTCGTCGCCCACGCGGGCCTCGGCACGCTCAACGCGACCACCCTGACCACCGAGGCGCTGCGCGCCCGCGGGCTGGAGTGCCCCGGCGTCGTCATCGGAAGCTGGCCCGCCGCCGCGGATCTCGCCTCCCGCTGCAATGTGGCCGATCTGCCGGATTCATCCGGCGTTCCGCTGCTGGGCGCCATCCCCCAGGGCGCCCCGGCCCTTCCGCCGGCCGACTTCCGCGCCCAGGCGCCCGGTTGGCTGGCGCCCCGGCTGGACGGGAGCTGGGACGCGTCGCGGCTGGCCGCGTAGCGACGCCCTCCGCGTGGGCAGAATCCCGGTATCGGTCCATCGCCCGCACCTGGGACAAATCGCCCGTACCTGGGACAAGGGGGAGCTCCCATGCCCGTATGCCGTCGCACACCCCCGCGTGACGCCGTCCACCACCCGCTCTTCGCCCGCTGCTACGCCAGAATGAGCCCGCTGGCCGACGAGCGGGCGGGGATCGGTGAGCTGCGCGGCGAACTGCTGGCCGGGCTGTCCGGCCGGGTCATCGAGATCGGCGCGGGCAACGGGCTGAACTTCCCCCACTACCCCGAAGCCGTCTCCGAGGTGGTCGCCATCGAACCCGAGCGCCATCTGCGGCGGCTGGCCACCCGGGCGGGGCTGCGGGCCGGGGTGCCGGTGGACGTGGTGCCGGGCGTCGCCGAGGCGCTGCCGGTCAAGAGCGAGGCGTTCGACGCGGCGGTGGCCTGTCTGGTGCTGTGCTCGGTGCGCGATGTGCGGCGGGCGCTCGCCGAGCTGCTGCGGGTGCTGCGGCCCGGCGGTGAGCTGCGCTTCCTCGAGCACGGCCGCGCCGAGGGGCGGGTCCTGGCGACGGCCCAGCGGGCGCTGGACCGCACGGTGTGGCCGCTGATGTTCGGCGGCTGCCATACGGCGCGCGAGGTGCGCTCCGAGATCGCGGCCGCGGGCTTCGAGCCGATCGGCCATCGCCGGCTGCGCATCCCCGAGCGGGGCCCGACGCTGCCGACGTCCCCGTGCGTACTGGGCGCCGCGCGCCGCCCGGAGTCGCCCACGCGTCCGTAACGCCGGGCATCACTTCGCGTCGGTCGTCGCATTCGTGTACGCCCGCGTCCGCGGGTGGGCGCATCGGCGGCCGGGTCCCTACCATCGAGGGCACGACGTTCCGATACGGGGAGGCATCGTGTCCACACCGGCGGCGACGAAGACGGACGGATTCGCGGAGGGCGGCGCCCGTGCGGCGGCCCGCGCCCGGTCCCTGACCAAGGCGTACGGCAGCGGCGAGACCGCCGTGCTCGCGCTGGACGCGGTGGACGTGGAGATCGAACGGGGCAGGTTCACCGCGGTGATGGGCCCGTCCGGATCCGGCAAGTCCACCCTGATGCACTGTCTGGCCGGTCTCGACACGGTCTCGTCGGGCCAGGCATGGCTGGGCGACACCGAGATCACCGGCCTGGGCGACAAGGAGCTGACCCAGCTCCGGCGCGACCGGATCGGCTTCATGTTCCAGTCGTTCAATCTGCTGCCCACGCTCAACGCGGCCGAGAACATCACCCTGCCCATGGACATCGCGGGCCATAAGCCCGACCGGGAGTGGGTGGACCGGGTCATCGACACCCTCGGGCTGCGGGACCGGCTGCGGCACCGGCCCGCCCAGCTCTCCGGCGGACAGCAGCAGCGGGTGGCCTGCGCCCGGGCGCTCGCCTCCCGCCCCGAGCTGATCTTCGCGGATGAGCCCACCGGCAACCTGGACTCACGGTCGGGCCTGGAGGTGCTGCGCTTTCTGCGGGAGGCCGTCGACGAGCTGGGCCAGACGGTCGTCATGGTCACCCACGACCCGAGCGCCGCCGCCCACTCCGATCTGGTGCTCTTCCTCGCCGACGGCCGGATCGTGGACCGGATGGAGCGGCCCACGGCCGAGGCGGTGCTGGAGCGGATGCATATCTTCACCACGGCCACGCACGGCGCCGAGCCGGAACCCGACCCGCTGAGCTGAGCCCCGGGCACCGGCCCCCGGGCCCCCGGCCTCGGCCGGTGCCCGATCGGCCGGACCGGTGAACGAGGGCGAGTGAGCGAGAGTGCGGACGAGGGGGCCGCGAACGGCGCCGATCTCGGATACGTTCGCCGTATCCGCGCTCAAGGAGGGCTCATGGCAAGGCCGTTCCGCTTCGGAGTCAATCTGCTCACCCTTGAATCGGCCGAGGCATGGCGGGCCAAGTGCCGCCACGCCGAGCAACTCGGCTATGACGTGCTGCTCATCCCCGACCACCTCGGCAACCCCGCCCCGTTCCCGGCGCTGGCCACCGCCGCCGAGGCGACCGAGCGCCCACGGCTGGGCACCTTCGTACTCAACGCCGGGTTCTGGAACCCCGCACTGCTCGCCCGGGAGGTGGCCACCTGCGACGCGCTGACCGACGGCCGGCTGGAGCTCGGCCTGGGCGCCGGCTATGTCAAGGCCGAGCACGACAGCGCCGGGCTGCCCTTCGGCTCACCCCGGGAGCGGGTGGACCACCTGGTGCATACCGTGGCCGAGTTGGAGCGTCTGCTGACCGATTCCGAGCACCGGCCGCGGCCCGTCCAGTCCCCGCGCCCGCCGCTGCTGCTCGGCGGCAACGGCGACCGGCTGCTGCGGCTGGCCGCGCGCCATGCGGACATCGCGGCCTTCACCGGGGCGGTGCAGGCCCCCGGCAAACCCCAGGGCGCTCTTCAGCTCATCAGCCCCGAGGCGCTGGAGGAGCGGGTGGGTGCCTTCCGCCGCTTCGCCGCCGAGGCGGGACGGGCGGAGCAGGGGGCCGATGAGCCGGGCGATGCGATCGAGCTGAACTACCTCATCCAGATGGCCGGGCCCAGCTCCGACCGGCGCGCCAAGGTGCGTGAGCTGGCCCCGTACGCACCGGGCCTCACCGAGGAGCAGATGCTCGAGCACCCCGCGCTGCTGCTGGGCGACGCCAAGGAGATGGCGGAGCAGTTGCGGGCCCACCGCAAGCGGTTCGGCTTCTCGTACTTCACCGTGCTGGAGCACAACATGGCGGCGCTCGCCCCGGTGATCGAGGAGCTGCACGGGAGCTGAACAGGCGGAATTCCCGTCGACGCCGCGGTCCGCCCGATGATGGGATGCGGCCATGAACGATCTTCGGATACGGGCCGCGGCCCCCGCCGACCTCGACACCGTGCTCGCCTTCTGGAAGGAGGCGGCGGAGGGCACCAGCATCAGCGACGACCGGGACGGAGTGGCCCGGCTGCTCGACCGCGACCCGGAGTCGCTGCTGCTGGCCGAGCGGGACGGGGAACTCGCCGGAACCGTGATCGCCGGTTTCGACGGCTGGCGCTGCCATCTGTACCGGCTGGCCGTCCACCCCGGGCACCGCCGCCGGGGCGTGGCGACGGCCCTGCTGGCGGCGGCCGAGCAGCGGTTCACGGCCCTGGGCGGGCGGCGCGGCGACGCGATGGTGCTCGATGAGAACGGGCTCGCCCACCGTGCGTGGGGCGCGGCGGGCTATGAGCGCCAGCCGCAGTGGAGCCGCTGGGTCAAGCCGCTGTCCCGCTGACCCGGCGCGGCGATCCCCGGCGCGGCGGCGCGGGGGCTGCGTTCCGCCGGTCCCTGGCGGATCATGGGACGGAGGTGAACCGATGACCGAAGTCCTCCTCCTGGCCGTGGCCCTCCTCCTGGCGGTGACCTGCGGCGCCTTCGTCGCGGCGGAGTTCTCGCTGACCACGGTCGAGCGCAGCGAGCTGGAACGGGCGGCCGAACGCGGGGAGCGCGGTGCGGCCGGGGCGCTGAAGGCCGTGCGGAGCCTCACCTACCAGCTCTCCGGCGCGCAGCTCGGCATCACCGTGACCAATCTGGTCGTCGGCATGCTGGCCGAGCCGTCCGTCGCGGCCCTGCTGGCCGGGCCGCTCACCGCGATCGGCGTACCCCAGTCGGCCGTACACTCGGCCGCGCTGGTGCTCGGCACCTTTCTGTCGACCGTCGTGCTGATGGTCGTGGGCGAGCTGGTGCCCAAGAACTGGGCCATCTCCCGGCCGCTGCCGGTCGCCAAGGCCGTGGCCACCCCGCAGCGCGTCTTCAGCTCCGTCTTCCGCCCGCTGATCAGCCATCTCAACAACACCGCCAACCGCACCGTGCGCCGGATGGGCCTGGAGCCCGCCGAGGAGCTGGCCTCCGCGCGCGGCCCGCAGGAGCTGATCGCCCTCGCCCGCCACTCCGCCAAGGAGGGCGCGCTGGAGAAGAACACCGCCGAACTGTTCGTCCGCACCCTGAACCTCGCCGAGCTCACCGCGCAGAACGTGATGACCCCGAGAGTGCGGGTGGTGGCGCTGGACATACGGGCCACCGCCGAGGACGTCGCCAACGCCACCCGCGCCACCGGGCTGTCCCGCTTCCCCGTCTACCAGAGCAGCCTGGACACGGTGACCGGCCTCGTCCACATCAAGGACGTCCTGGCGGTCCCCGCCGAGGAGCGGCCCCGCCGCCCGGTCTCCGATCTGATGCGCGAGGCGCTGTTCGTCCCGGAGTCACTCACCGTGGACCGGCTGCTGGACCGGCTCTCGGCGCAGCGCAGCATGGCCGTGGTCATCGACGAGTACGGCGGTACGGCCGGGGTCGTCACGCTGGAGGACATCGTCGAGGAGGTGGTCGGCGAGGTCCGCGACGAGCACGATCCGCAGGAGACCCCCCATCTGATGCCGATGGGCCGGGACGCGGAGGGCCATACGCTGTACGACGCGGACGGCGCGGCCCGCATGGATCAGCTCAAGCGCATCGGGCTGCGGGTGCCGCCGGGCCCGTACGACACCCTGGCCGGGCTGATCGCCACCGAGCTGGGCCGGATCCCCGCCGTCGGCGACACCGTCGAGCTGGAGGGCTGGTCCGTGGAGGTGCGCAAGGTGACGAGCCACCGGGCGGCCCGGGTCCGGCTGCGGTCGCCGCTGCGCGGGACCGGGAGCGATGGCGACGGCGGCGTGCCCGGTGCCGAGGGGGCGACGGGCCGATGACCGTCCTCCAGCTCCTGATCGGCCTGCTGACGCTGGTCCTCAACGCCTTCTTCGTGGGCGCGGAGTTCGCCCTGATCTCGGTGCGCCGCAGCCAGATCGATCCGCATGCCCAGCAGGGCGACCGGCGGGCGCGGTCCGTGCTGTGGGCCCTGGAGCACCTCTCCGCGCTGCTGGCCGCGGCCCAGCTCGGGATCACGCTGTGCACACTGGTGCTGGGCGCCGTGGCGGAACCGGCCATCGCGCATCTGCTGGAGCCGTTCTTCCATGTGGTGGGGCTGCCGCTGGGTCTGGTGCATCCGGTCTCGTTCGTGATCGCGCTGACCGTGGCCACCTATCTGCACATGCTGTTCGGCGAGATGGTGCCGAAGAACGTGGCGCTGGCCGAGCCGGTGCGCACCGTGCTGCTGCTCGGCCCGCCCCTGGTGGCCCTCGCCCGCACCCTGCGGCCGGTGATCTTCGGCGTGAACTCCCTGGCGAACGGGGTGCTGAAGCTGATGCGCGTGGAGCCCAAGGGCGAGGTCGCGGCGACCTTCTCCGATGCCGAGCTGGCCCGGATGGTCTCGGACTCCAGCGAGGCCGGACTGCTGGACGACCGGTCCACCGAGCGGCTGCGGGACGCGCTGGAGCTGGGCAGGCGACGGGTGCGGGATGTCGTCCTGCCCATGGATCAGGTGGTCAAGGCGCAGCTCGGGGTGACCCCCGAGGAGCTGGAAGAGCTGGCGGCGCGGACCGGTTTCTCACGGTTCCCGGTGGTCGACGACTCCGGGCGGATCCTGGGCTATCTGCATGTGAAGGACGCGCTGGACGCACGGCCCCGGGATGTGCCGTTCCGCCCCGATCAGCTACGCCCGATCCCCCGGGTGCGGTCGCATACACCGCTGGACGACGTGCTCACCGCGATGCGCGACAGCAGCACCCACCTTGCGGCGGTCATCGCCGCGGACGGACGGCTGGAGGGGCTGGTGACGATGGAGGACGTGCTGCGCGAGCTGGTCGCTTGATCACGTATGCGGGCGCGCGCTGTCATTCCCCGTCGCGTCCGGTCATTCCCCGTCGCGTCCGGTCGCTCCCCGTCGCGTCCGGTCGCTCCCCGTCGCGTCCGGTCACTCCTCGGTGCGTCTGGACTCATGGGCGATGATGCACTCCTGCCAGTGGGCCAGCGCCTCCTCCCGTCCGCCGCCGCCCTCCTCGGCCACCGCCACCAGCGCATGGGCGGCCATCGCGGCGAGCCGCACCGCGACCCGGCACGCGTCGCGCATCTCGAGCGGCTCCAGAAGGGCGGCGGCGCCCTCCCCGTCGTCGGCGAGCGCGGCGGCGACGATGGCCATGGTCGTGCGGTCGCATTCGAAGGCATCCACGTCGACCAGACTGCCCCGCCACACGGCACGCGGAACCCCGCGCGGTCCAAGCGGGCCAACCGGAGGGCATCGCCCGGACGGTCGCACGAGGCTCAGCGGCGGGGGCCGGGGGCGCTGCCCGGGCCGGTGCCGGGCCGGGTGCCCATCGGGTCGTAGCGGAAGATCACGTATTCGATCCGGCCGATGACCTTGGTGCGGTTCGTCCGCCGGTACAGCTCCGGTGGCCGGAAGATGTTGTCGTCGTAGATGTCCGCGCCGGGCTCCACATTCCAACTGGCGGTCGTCCCGTTCCGCGCCCCGCCCTCGAAGTAGATGTGGGTCATCGCCATGCGGCTCATCATGCTCGCGGTCGGCGGTCAACGCAGCCCGCACACCGGGATAGGATCGCCTGCGCCATGCAGACGAACATCACCTACAGCAGCTTTGTCGCGGTCGGCGACTCCTTCACCGAGGGCATGTCGGACCGGCTCCCGGACGGCACCTACCGAGGCTGGGCGGATCTGCTCGCCGGGCGGCTCGCGGCCCACAGCCCCGGCTTCCGATACGCCAACCTCGCGGTCCGCGGCAAGCTGATCGGGCAGATCGTCGAGGAGCAGACGGGCCCGGCGGCGGCCATGGGCGCCGATCTGGTGACCCTGGTCGGCGGGCTGAACGATGTGCTGCGGCCCAAATGCGATGTGGGCCGGGTGTGCGCCCTGCTGGAGGAGGCCGTCGAGCGGCTGGCGCCCACCTGCAAGCGGCTGGTGCTGATGCGCAGCCCGGGGCGGCGCGGGCCGGTGTTCGAGCGGTTCCAGCCACGGATGGAGCGGCTGTTCTCGGTCATCGACGAGCTGGGCGCACGCCATGACGCGACCGTCGTGGACCTGTTCGCCTCCCAGGCCGTAGGGGACCCCCGGATGTGGGACGAGGACCGGCTGCATCTGAACGCCGAGGGGCACCGGCGGGTCGCCGAGGCCATCTGGCAGGCGCTGGGCCATGAGCCGGAGTCCGACTGGAACGCGCCCCTGCCGCCCCCGGTGCCCGTCGGCTGGATAGCCCGCCGCACCTCGGATGTGCGGTTCGCCCGCCAGCACCTCGGGCCATGGATCGGCAGGCGGCTGACCGGCCGCTCCTCGGGCGACGGCCGCGCCCCCAAGCGCGCCGAACTGCTGCCGTACGAGGACTGATCCTCAGCGATCCGTAGCTGATCCGTAGCTCCATTCGCGGGACCGGTGCGCCGCCCGCGCCCCGGGCCCTGCGGAGGCGTCCCTCGGCCACCGGTCTGGCCTGCGAGGACGGCCAGTAGACTCTGTGCACGTGACTGGTAAGCCGCGCATTCCGAACGTCCTGGCCAACCGCTACGCCTCCGCGGAGCTGGCCGTCCTGTGGTCCCCCGAGTACAAGGTGACGCTCGAGCGGCGGCTGTGGCTCGCCGTGCTGCGCGCCCAGAAGGACCTGGGAATCGAAGTGCCGGACGCCGCCCTCGCCGACTACGAGCGGGTCCTGGAGACCGTCGACCTGGCCTCGATCGCCGAGCGCGAGAAGGTCACCCGCCACGATGTGAAGGCCCGGATCGAGGAGTTCAACGCCCTCGCCGGCCATGAGCACGTCCACAAGGGCATGACCTCCCGAGACCTCACCGAGAACGTGGAACAGCTCCAGATCCGGCTCTCCCTGGAGCTGGTACGGGACCGTACGGTCGCGGTGCTGGCCCGGCTCGGCAAGCTGGCCGCCGAGCACGCCGAGCTGGTGATGGCCGGCCGGTCGCACAATGTGGCGGCGCAGGCCACCACGCTCGGCAAGCGGTTCGCCACCGCGGCGGACGAGCTGCTGGTGGCGTACGGGCGGCTGGAGGACCTGCTGGGCCGCTATCCGCTGCGGGGCGTCAAGGGCCCGGTCGGCACCGCGCAGGACATGCTGGACCTGCTCGGTGGCGACGCGGAGAAGCTGGCCGAGCTGGAGCGGCGGGTCGCCGCCCACCTCGGCTTCGCGCAGGCGTTCACCTCCGTCGGCCAGGTCTATCCGCGCTCGCTGGACTACGACGTGGTCACCGCGCTGGTGCAGCTTGCCGCCGCCCCGTCCTCGCTGGCCAAGACCATCCGGCTGATGGCCGGACATGAGCTGGTGACCGAGGGCTTCAAGCCCGGCCAGGTCGGCTCGTCCGCGATGCCGCACAAGATGAACACCCGCTCCTGCGAGCGCGTCAACGGCCTCGCCGTGATCCTGCGCGGCTACGCCTCGATGACCGGGGAGCTGGCGGGCGACCAGTGGAACGAGGGCGATGTCTCCTGCTCGGTGGTGCGCCGGGTCGCGCTGCCGGACGCGTTCTTCGCCTTCGACGGGCTGCTGGAGACCTTCCTGACCGTGCTCGACGAGTTCGGCGCCTTCCCCGCCGTGATCGCCCGTGAGCTTGACCGCTACCTGCCCTTCCTGGCCACGACGAAGGTGCTGATGGGTGCCGTCCGGGCCGGGGTGGGCCGCGAGGTCGCCCATGAGGCCATCAAGGAGAACGCGGTGGCGGCGGCGCTGGCCATGCGCGAGCAGGGCGCGGAGCGCAATGAGCTGCTCGACTCGCTCGCCGCCGATGAGCGCATCCCGCTGGACCGGGCCGGTCTCGACGCGCTGATGGACGACAAGCTCTCCTTCACGGGCGCGGCCGCGAACCAGGTCGGCGCGGTGGTCGCCCGGATCGAGGAGATCGTCAAGGAGCGCCCGGCGGCCGCCGCCTACACCCCCGGCTCGATCCTCTGACGCCCGCGATGACCCCCGCCGAACTGGAGGCCGCCCGCGACCGCCTCGTCCCCGATGTGGTCGCGGACGGCCTGCGGGTCCTCTTCTGCGGTATCAACCCCGGGCTGATGACGGCCGCCACCGGCCACCACTTCGCCCGCCCCGGCAACCGCTTCTGGCCCACGCTGCACGCTTCGGGCTTCACCCCGCGGCAGTTGCACCCGTCCGAGCAGTCGGAGCTGGTGCGCTACGGCCTGGGCATCACCAATGTGGTGGCGCGCGCCAGTGCGCGGGCCGATGAGCTGAGCGACCAGGAGTACCGGGAGGGCGGCCGGATCCTGGAGGAGAAGGTGCTCCGGCTGCGGCCGCGCTGGCTGGCGGTGGCGGGGGTCACCGCCTACCGGGTCGCGTTCGGCGACAAGAAGGCGAAGATCGGCCCGCAGACGCGCACGATAGGCGACACCCGCATCTGGGCCCTGCCGAATCCCAGCGGGCTCAACGCGCACTGGACACTGACGACGATGGCGGAGGAGTACGGCCGCCTGCGCACCGCCGCCGAGGCGGACGGCTAGCCGGACGCCGAGACGGGACGGAGGGGCGTCATATCGTGCCCTCCTCCCCTATCGCCACCAGCAACTGGAACGGCAGCTCGCGGTCGCCCTGCCCCACGCCCAGCCCGACCCAGCGGCCGTCGAGGCGCCAGATGCTCAGCTCGGGCACATAGCCGCACAGGGTGTCCAGCGGGGGCGGAACGGGCTCGCCCATCGCCGAGCGCTCCAGGGAGTCGGTGAGATCGAGGACATCGGGGGCGCCCCACCGTAAGGTCAGCACCTGGACCAGCACGCTCAGCTCGGCCTCGAACTCCTCCAGCACTTCCTCGACCCGGGTCAGATCGGCGTCCCAGAATTCCTCGCTGACGCGGAGGTCGGCGACATGGAAGCCGGGGCCGCTCGCCACCCGCCCGTCGGCGGCCCGCTGCGCGGGGAAGTCCCGCGCGCGCAACTGCTCGATCGTGGCCACGTGGTCCGCCGTACTGGTCATGATGTCAGTAAACCGTGCGGGTCGGACATCTGGCCGCCCGTCAGATGACCATCTCGGTGACCGGGCGGTCCGGGTGGGAGGAGACACTCGCCGCCTCCCCGTCCAGCGGATACGATCCGGCAGATACGCACTGGGAGGGAGGCCGACGTTGGGGCGGCTCACCGGCGGGGATCCGTCTCTGCTGCGACGCATCAACTCCGCCGTGGTACTGCACGCGTTGCGCGCGGCGACCGCGTCCGGCACGGCCACCGGCGATGGCCCGGACGACGCGGGCGGCTGTGCCGGTAGCGCGAGCCTGACCGATCTCACGCGGGTGACCGGGCTGTCCCGGCCCACCGTCGAGGGCGTGATCGACGGGCTGGCCGACAGCGGTCTGGTGGTCGAGGTGCCCGCCGAGGAGGGCGGCGTCCGCCGCCAGGGCCGCCCCGCGCGCCGCTTCCGCTTCCGGGCCGAGGCCGGGCATCTGCTGGGCATAGAGATAGGGGCGCACCGGGTCGCCGCGCTCCTGTCGGACCTCGATGGACGCGCGCTCGGCTCGATCGTGCGCGAGGTCTCGGAGAAGGCGTCGGCGGACGAGCGGCTGGAGCGGGTGCGCACCGCCGTGGCGGATCTGCTGCGGCGTGCGGGGGTGGCCCGGTTCTCGCTGCGCGCGGTCGGGGTGGGCAGCCCCGGCATCGTCGAGGCCGACGGCACCGTCCATCTGTGCACGGCGCTCCCCGGCTGGACCGGGCTGCCCCTGGGCGAGCGGCTGCGGCGGTCCTTCCGCTGTCCGGTGCTGGTGGAGAACGACGCGAACACGGCGGCGGTGGCCGAGCACTGGAAGGGCGCGGCGGTCGGCTCGGACGATGTGGTCTTCGTGCTGGCCGGGTTGAGCCCGGGGGCCGGGTCGTTGATCGGCGGTCGGCTGCACCGCGGCTTCGGCGGCGCCGCCGGGGAGATCGGGGCGCTGCATCTGCTGGGCCGCGAGGCCGCCCCGGAGGAGGTGCTCTCCACGACCGGGGAGCCGCTGAGCCCGCTGGACGAGGCGCAGGTCGCGCATGTCTTCGCGCTGGCCCGCGACGGCGACGTACGGGCCACCGCGGCCGTGGACCGCTTCGTCCGCAGGCTGGTGCACGACACGGCGGCCCTGGTGCTGGCGCTGGACCCCGAGGTCGTCGTGGTCGGCGGCTGGGCCGCCGGGCTGGACGGGGTGCTGGCCCCGCTGCGCGATGAGCTGTCCCGCTACTGCCTGCGGGCCCCGGAGGTCACGCTCTCGCTGCTGGGCGAGGCGGCGGTGACCACGGGGGCACTGCGGCTGGCCCTCGACCATGTGGAGCAGGAGCTCTTCGCGGTCGACAGCACGGTGACGACCCGCCGCGCGAGCCGCTGACGCGGGACGCGGGGCGGGCTGGGACGGGCCGGGACGTTTCGGGTTCGGGCCGCGGAGTGCGTACGCGCCGACGACGCGGGGCGGGCCCACGGCACAGAGCGGGCGTCGACAGGGAGCGGGCCCGGATCAGCCCGCCAGCAGCTCCTCGCCCGCCGGGTCGCCGAAGGTGAGCCGGCAGGTGTCGGCCCGGTAGGTGGCCACGGCGACGGCCGCGGTGCGGCCCTCGGCCACATAGCGGGTGGTCACGAGGAGGACGGGGGCGCCGGGCAGCCGGTCGAGCTCCTTGGCGTCGTCCGCGCGGGCCGAGCCCAGCTCCACGGTCTGCTCACGGCCCTCCAGCTCCAGCCGGCGCAGCTCGCGCAGCACCGCGCGGGCGCGGGCCAGCCCGCTGGGGGTGTCGATGGCGGCGAGGCCGGGGACGGAGCCGGCCGGTACGTACAGCAGCTCGGCGGCGAGCGGCTGGCCGTGGGACATCCGGGTGCGGCGCACCCGGTGGACCGGGGTGTCGGGGTCGAGCTCCAGGAGCCGGGCGACCTCGGCGGGCGGCACGGCCTCGGTGCTGTCCACGGTCTGCCAGGTGTCCTCGCCGGAGGTGTCGGTCCAGCCGTGGGCGTAGTCCCCGACGGCCACACCGACGCGGGGCGGGGCGACGGTGGTGCCGACGCCGCGGCGGCGCTGGAGCCTGCCCTCCAGCTCGAGCTGCTCGAGGGCCTGTCGGAGGGTGGCGCGGGCGACGCCGAAGCGGGCTGCCAGCTCACGCTCGTTGGGCAGGATCTCCCCGACCGCGAACTCGGAGTCGAGCGCGTCGCTGAGCACGGTCTTCAGATGCCAGTACTTGGGCTCAGGCACCGATTCAAGCTGCGTGGTCCCCACGCTGTCCCCCTTGATTCCGACGGCCGACAGACGTGCGCGCCTTCACAGTTATGCGCGCTTCTTTATTAAAGGTTGTTGCAGTATCAATGTGACCATAAGGCGGCGTGCGAACTTGGTCAAGACCAATCCTTTGACCGGTTATCGTCGGTGACCGTCGGAACGAAATGCGTAACGGGGCGGGAGCTGAGCTAGCGGATGGGCATGGACCAGGTCACGGTGGTCACCGGGGGCAGTCGCGGGATCGGAGCGGCGGTGGCGGTGCGGCTCGCCCGTGCCGGGCACAGCGTCGCCATCGGCTATGAGAACGCCGAGGACGCGGCCGAGCGGTGGGCGGCGGCGGTGCGCGCGGAGGGTGTGCGGTCGGTGGTCGTCCAGGCCGACACCAGTGACGCGGATCAGGTCGAGGCGATGTTCGACCGGGTGCGGGAGGAGCTGGGCCCGATCACCGGCCTGGTCAACAACGCGGGGATCACCGGGCCGTTGGGCCGTTTCACCGAGACCTCACCCGAGGTGATGCGGCGCGTCGTGGACGTCAATGTGACCGGGGCCCTGCTGTGCGCCCGGCGCGCGGCGCGCGAGATGTCCACGCGCCACGGCGGGCAGGGCGGCGCCATCGTCAATATCTCCTCGGGCGCGGCGACGACCGGCAGCCCCGGGGAGTATGTGCACTACGCGGCCAGCAAGGCGGCGGTCGACACGATGACCGTCGGACTGTCGAAGGAGTTGGCGGCGGAGGGGATCCGGGTCAACTCCGTCCAGCCCGGGATGACGCTGACCGACATCCACGCGCGGATGGGCGACCCCGAGCGGCCGTGGCGCGTCCAGGGGCGGGTGCCGATGGGGCGCCCGGGCGAGCCTGAGGAGATCGCGGGCGCGGTGGCGTGGCTGCTGTCGCCGGAGGCGTCGTACACGACGGGCGCGGTGCTGCGGGTCGCGGGCGGGCTTTGACTTGCTCCTCGGGCTGAAGCCCGAGGATTCTGGCCTTCTCTCTCGTTGCTGTGCCGCTACGCGGCACAGGCTTCGGGAGGGAATCCGTGGCTTCCTGCTTCGTTGCGCTGTGCCAGAACGGGTTCTGGTCTTGTCGGCGCTCCACAGGCCGATACCGCCAGTCCGGCGGCCTTTTTCACGTTGCGTGCCGAGTTGATGTCCCGGTCGAGGAGGGCTCCGCAAGCGGGGCAGGTCCATTCCCGGATGTGGAGGGGTTTGGGTCCGTCCACGTGGCCGCAGTACGAGCAGGTCTGACTGGTCGGCACGAACCTGCCGATCTTGATCAGGGTGCGTCCGTACCGGTCGGCCTTGTAGACGAGCATGGCCACGAACTGTGACCAGCCCGCATCGTGTGCACTCTTGGCCAGTCTGGTGCGTGCCAGTGCGTTCACCGCCAGGTCCTCCACGCCGATGGCTTGGTTCTCGCGGATCAGCTTCGTGGAAAGCTGGTGGTGAAATTCACGGCGCGCGTCGGCGACGTGGGCATGCGCGCGGGCGACCTTCTGACGGGCCTTCTCCCGGTTCCTGGATCCTTTCTGTTTGCGGGACAGCTCCCGCTGGGCCCTCTTCAGCTTCTTCTCCTTCTTCTCCGCGCGGCGCAAAAACCGCGGAGAGTCGATCTTCGTACCGTCATCGAGGACCGCGAAGTGCGTCAGCCCCAGGTCGATGCCGACGGTCTGGTCACTGTCGGGCATCCGGGCAGCGTCGGCAGCCGGGTCGGTGTCAATGCCGAAGGAGGCGAAGTACCTCCCGGCCGCGTCCTTGATCACGGTGACGGAGGTGGGGGTGGTGGGCAGGGTGCGTGACCACTTCACCTTGACGGCCCCGATCTTCGGCAGGCTCAGTCGCCCGCTGCCGGTGACCGACCAGCGGGCGTTGGCGGTGAACCGGATCGACTGCCGGGCATCCTTGCGGGACTTCAACCTCGGCGCCCCCAGTCCGGGCCCCTTGCGCTCGCCCTTGAGGGAGGCGAAGAAGTTCTTGTAGGCCGTCTCAGCATCGCGCAGGGACTGCTGGAGCACGACCGCGGAGACCTCGCCCAGCCAGGAGCGGGCCCCGGTCTGTTTGGCCTGGGTGATCAGACGCGTGGACAGCTCCCCGGCTTTCGGGAACGGGCCTCCCGCCGCCCTGGCGTCCTCACGGGCGCGCACAGCGTCGTTGAACACGACGCGGGCGCACCCGAATGCCCGTGCCAACGCGCCGCGTTGGGCGTGATCCGGGTACAGGCGAAAGCTGTACCGAAGCCGCACGAGAGGCACCGTACCCACTTGGGCTATGGGAGAGATGCAGGAGATCAGAACTGGTCAGCACTGTACTTTCGTATACACGTGCACTTGGCCTTTTGCATAGTTCCGGCACAACGTGTTCACGGACGATCACCTGGTGCGGATGGAGGAGACCATGCGGTCGGTCTGCGCGGACTTCGAGTGCGAGCTGGTGGAGTTCAACGGCGAGGCCAACCATGTCCACCTGCTGGTGAACTTCCCCCCAAGGTCGCCGTCGCAAAGCTCGTCAACTCTCTCAAGGGCGTCTCCTCACGCCACCTGCGTCAGGAGTTCCCAGACCTGGTGCGCCACTACTGGCGGGCCAACAAGCTGTGGTCGGGCTCCTACTTCGCCGGGACCGTCGGCGGCGCCCCGCTCTCCGCGGTCAGGCAGTACATCGAGCAGCAGAACCGACCGGTGTGAGCCCTGCCCGGCTCCGCCGGACCAGATGCGGCGACGCTCCGCGTCGCCACCCTCAGATTCGCTTCACCACCGGGCTGAAGCCCGATGCACTGCGAATGAATCCCGGTAGCGGCGCCCGGCCGGCCGCGCGCATCGCGCACTCGTTCACGGTCGGCGCCGCGCCGTTGATCCGGCCACTGGGACTACCTTCCGGTAACTCTTGCTGACATGCTGTCTCATACGCCGCATGCGCGCCTGCCCGAACGCCGATCGCGAGGAGCCATCCCATGCCCGCGTCCCTCTCCTTTGCCGTCGCCTCCCCCGGCGGCCCCCGCACCGCCCGGGTCGTCCTCGAACGGCGCGGCGCGGGGGGGCCGTTGGTACTGCTGCACGGCATCGGCCACCACTGGCAGGCGTGGGAGCCGGTGCTGGACATCCTCGCGGTCGACCGCGAGGTGATCGCCGTGGATCTGCCCGGCTTCGGGGCGTCGGACGCGCTGCCGGACGGCATCCCCTACGACCTCGACGGCGTCATCCCCGTGCTCGGCGCGCTCTTCGAAGCCCTTGGCGTCAAACGCCCCGACGTGGCCGGGAACTCGCTCGGCGGGCTGTTCGCGCTGGAGCTGGGCCGCCTCGGCCTCGTACGGTCCGTCACCGCGCTGTCCCCGGCCCAGTTCTGGAACGAGGCCGAGCGCCGCTACGCCTTCGGCGTGCTGTCCGCGATGCGGGCCGGCGCGCGGGTGCTGCCGCCGCCGCTGGTCGCCTGGCTGGCCCGCGGCGCGGCCGGACGGGCCGCGCTGACCGGCGCCATCTACGCCCGGCCCGCGCGGCGTTCCCCGGCCGCGGTGGTCGCCGAGACGCGGGCGATGCGTGAGGCGGTCGGCTTCGACGCCATGCTGGCCGCCGGAGACTCCGAGATGTTCACGCATGACATCCCGGATGTCCCGGTCACCATCGCCTGGGGCTCGCGCGACCGGGTGCTGCCGCGCCGCCAGGGCGTCCGCGCCAAGCGGGTCATCCCCGGCGCCCGGCTGGTCCGCCTCCCCGGCTGCGGCCATGTGCCCATGAACGACGACCCCGCGCTGGTCGCCCGCGTCATCCTGGACGGCAGCCGCTGACGACCGGCCTTCCGCCCGGCACCCCGGATCTCCCGCTGTTCCCGCGCGCCGCCCGGTGCGCGGCCCCGTGGGTGTTCCGCACCGGGCCGCGCACCGCGCCGCATACGGCTACTGGCCGACCAGCCCCGGACGGAGAACCTTGGTGAAGAGCACCTTGCCGCCGTCCTCGCGCAGCCGGACCGTCATCTCGGCGCTGTCGCCGTCGATGTCCACCTCGCCGTAGAACTGGAAGCCCTCGGCGGGCGAGACGTTCGCCACGGTCGGCGCCTTGACGTAGGGCTGCTCGGGGCCGAACGTGCCGTCCAGCTTCACCGAGGGGAAGGCACCCGCGTTCAGCGGGCCGGAGACGAACTCCCAGAACGGCGCGAAGTCCTTGAACGCCGCCCGCGAGGGGTCGTAGTGCTGCGCCGAGGTGTAGTGGACGTCCGCCGTCAGCCACACCGTGCCGGTGATCTTCCGGTGCTTGATGTGCCGGAGCAGATCGGCCATCTGGAGCTCCCGGCCGAGCGGTGCGCCCGGGTCGCCCTGCGCGACGGCCTCGAAGTCGGTGTTCCCGTCCGGGACCACCAGACCCAGCGGCATATCGCAGGCGATGACCTTCCACACCGCGCGCGACCGCGACAGCTCGCGCTTGAGCCACGCCAACTGCTCGGCGCCGAGGATGCCCTGGGCGTCCTTCGGCTGGCGGTTCGGCGAGTTGGGGTCGCGGTAGGTGCGGCAGTCCAGCACGAAGACGTCCAGCAGCGGGCCGTGGTGCTGGACCCGGTAGACCCGGCCGCTCGCGTCCGGCCGCAGCGTGCTGATCGGGAAGTACTCGGCGAACGCCTGCCGCGCGCGGGCGGCCAGCACGTCGACGTTCTTCTCGGTGTAGCGGTCGTCGACCAGGATCTCGCCCGGGTACCAGTTGTTGAGCACCTCGTGGTCGTCCCACTGGGTGATGGTCGGCACCTCGGCGTGGAAGCGGCGCAGCGCGGCGTCGAGGAGGTTGTAGCGGAAGTTGCCGCGGTACTCGTCGAGCGTCTCGGCGACCTTGGTCTTCTCCGGGGTGATGAGATTGCGCCAGGTGGAACCGTCGGGCAGCTTGACGGTCTCGGTCATCGGGCCGTCGGCGTAGATGTTGTCGCCGCTGCACAGGAAGAAGTCCGGCTCGCGGCGGCGCATCTCCTCGAAGATGCGGTAGCCGCCGTGGTCCGGGTTGATGCCCCAGCCCTGCCCGGCCAGATCGCCCGACCAGACGAAGCGCACGTCCTTACGGCGCTCGGGAACCGTGCGGAACGTGCCGTGGACCGCCTCACTGGTGCGGCGCGGGTCCTCCGGGTCGGCCAGCAGCACCCGGTAGTGCACCTGGCTCCCGGCGGGCAGGCCGTGCAGTGCGGTGCGGCCGGTGAAGTCGGTGCCGGGGCCGACCAGCGGGCCCGGCCACCGCTTGGCCCGCGCGAAGGACTCGGTCGCGGACGTCTCCACGATCATGCGGGCCGGACGGTCCGAGCGGACCCACACCAGCCCCGAAGACGTCGTCACATCGCCCACCTGGACGCCCCACTGGGCGCTTGGCCGCCCCGACAGCGCCTGAGCGGGCGCCCCGGACGTGCCGGACGTGGCCGATGCGGCCGATGCGGCCGATGCCACGGCGGGCACCGCGAGCGCCGCCGACGCGGCCGCCGATCCCGTCAGTACCGTGCGCCGTCCGATCCCTCTGCCGGATTCCCGCCCCATGGTGCCCTCCGTTGCTCGTAGAACTGCTGTGCTGGTGTGTTTGTTATCGGTGCAAGATGCCGCTCTTACGAACGCCCAGTGAATAACCGGGCGTCCGCACGGGGGAAGTGCCCCGCGCGGCATCCCCGAGAAGGTCCACGGTGTGGGCGATCCGGGCGGGCGCCGGATGGGCGGATCCGGTCGCCGAACGGTGACGGCGTTCAGCGGTGGCGGCCTTCAGCCGGAACCTCGGACTTCAACCTTTTGATTTCGGACAAAATAAGCTTCTGTTATCAGATGCGCCCTTAACCCATAGGTCACAGTCCGTTCGTGATCACGCAACACCTTTGCGCGAGGGTGTTTGCATGACATTTCGAGCGACCCCCGAGCCCCCTTCCCGGCACCGCCCCCGCTGGCGGCACGAGCTGGTCGCATGGTGGTCACGGCGCCAGGACCACGCGCCCCCGGGCAGCTCACCCTCGCCCGCGGCCGACGCGCACAGCGCCCACGCCGCGGGCGCCCCGGAGACCACGGCCCCCGAGGCCACCACGCTGTGGCGGATGCGCACGACCGTAAGAGACGAGCCGGGCGCCCTCGCCGCGCTGTGCGCGGCACTGGCCGGGCACCGGGTCGACATCCTGGCCCTGCAAACCCATCCGCTGACGGACGGCACGGTGGACGAATTCCTGCTGCGCGCGCCCGAGGTCCTGGCGTCCGCCGAGCTGACCGACGCCGTCGCGGCCGCCGGGGGCAGCGACACCTGGGTCGAGCGGGCCGACGCCCACGACCTGGTGGACGCGCCGACCCGGGCGCTGACCCTGGCCACCCGTACCGCCCTGGACGCCGCCGAACTCCCGCTCGCCCTGCGCCAGTTGTTCGGCCGCTGCACCATCCGCTCGGTTCCCGCGAAGTCCTTCAGCGGCCGCTCCCCGGAGAGCACACCGCCCGCCGAAGGTGTCCTGGAGGAGACCGTGATGCGGCTGCGCGACCCGTCCGGCGGCGCGATCGTCATCGAGCGGCCGTATCTGCCGTTCACCCCGACCGAGTTCGCCCGGGCCCGCGCGCTGGTCGAGCTGGACGCCCGGCTCGGCCCGCGGATCCCGCACGACGGCGATGTGCTGACGCTACCCGAGGGCAACGCCATCACCGTGCGCCGTGCCGACAGCGGCGACCTGGCTGCGGCCCGCGACATGCACGCCCGCTGCTCCCCCGCGACGCTCGCACTGCGCTACCACGGCCCGGTCGGCGACGCCGACCGCTACCTGGCCCATCTGCTGAGCCCGCGCTTCGGCCGCACCCTGGCCGCGTACACCGCCTCCGGGCGGCTGGTCGCCCTCGGCCATCTGCTGTGGGACGGGGACGAGGCCGAGGTCGCGCTGATCGTCGAGGACGAGTGGCAGCGGCGCGGCGTCGGCGGGCAACTGCTGGGGCGGCTGGTCGCGATGGCCGCCGAGACCGGCTACGAGAGCGTGTACGCCGTCACCCAGTCGGCCAATACCGGCATGGTGACCGCGATGCGCTCCCTCGAACTGCCGCTGGACTACCAGATCGAGCAGGGCACGCTGGTGATCAGCGCCCGCCTGGACCCGGCACCGGAACCGGCACCGGTCCCCCCGCTGCCGCACTCGCGCTGAGACCGGCCGCACTCGCGCCGACACCCGCCGGGACATCGCCGTAGGCCGCGCGCTTGGCCCGGTGGGCGCCGCGCCCCGCCGGGCCGCCGTCGAGCGCCTGGTCCAGATCGCGCCAGACATCCTCGACGTCCTCGAGCCCGACCGACATCCGCAGCAGCCGGTCGCCGATCCCCGAGGAGTGGCGGTCCCCCTCGGCCACGATGCGGTGGCTGATGGAGGCCGGGTGCTGGATGAGGGTGTCCACACTGCCCAGGCTGACCGCCGGGGTGATCAGCCGCACCCCGGCGATCACCGCATGCGGATCGCCGTGGGTCTCGAAGGCGACCATCGCCCCGCCGATCCGCGGATAGTGGACGCGGGCCACCCGGGGATCGGCGGCCAGCCGCCGGGCCAGCTCGGCCGCGGTCGCCGAGGCGGCCCGCATCCGTACGGGCAGCGTGGACAGTCCGCGCAGCAGCAGATATCCGGCGAGCGGATGCAGCACCCCGCCGGTGGCGAACCGCACCTGGCGCAGCGCCCGGGCGAACTCCTCGTCGCAGGCCACCACGCCGCCCATCACATCGCCGTGTCCGCCGAGGTACTTGGTGGCGCTGTGCAGGACCGCGCTCGCGCCCCGCTCGGCCGGGCGCTGAAGCACCGGTGTGGCGAAGGTGTTGTCCGCGAGCAGCGGGACCGTGCCGCAGGAGTGGGCGACGGCTCGCAGGTCGACTTCGGCGAGGGTCGGATTGGCCGGGGTCTCCACCATGACGAGGCCGGTGTCGGGGCGTATCGCCTCCGCGATCCCGGCCGGATCCACCCAGGTGACCTCGGTGCCCAGCAGCCCGGCGTCCAGCAGATGGTCGCTGCACCCGTACAGCGGGCGGACCGCGACCACATGCCGCAGCCCCTGGGCCCCGCGCGCCAGCAGACACGCGCTGAGCGCCGCCATGCCGCTGGCGAACGCGACCGCGCTCTCGGTGCCCTCCAGCCGGGCCAGGGCGGTCTCGAAGCGGGCGACGGTGGGATTGTCCAGGCGGGCGTAGACGGGCGGGCCGTCCGGCCGGGCGCCGGTGGCGGCGAACGCGTCGATCCTGGCGGCCTCCTGGCGGCTGTCGTACGAGGGGTAGGTCGTCGACAGGTCCAGGGGTACGGCGTGCAGTCCCATGGCCGGAAGGTCCTCGCGCCCGGCGTGGACGGCCTCGGTGGCGAACGCGTGCCGTCCGGTCCCGTCGCGCGGGCCCGGTGCGCCCGGCGCGGTCCCCATGCTCTCCGTGCTCTCCCTGATGTCCATGGGTGAAGGGTGAACAACCACCGGACGCTCGCGGCCGATATCCGTGCTACGTTCGGCCGATGGCCGAAACCGTCGCTCTCGATCCGGTGGACCTCCAGATTCTGCGGCTGCTCCAGAACGACGCCCGGACCACCTACCGCGATCTGGCCGCCCAGGTCGGCGTGGCGCCCTCGACCTGTCTGGACCGGGTGACCCGGCTGCGCCGCTCCGGCGTGATCCTCGGCCATGAACTCCGCCTGGACCCCACCAAGCTGGGACGCGGTCTCGAGGCCCTGCTCTCGGTCCAGTTGCGGCCCCACCGCCGGGAGCTGGTCGGCCCGTTCGTGGAGCGGATCCGGGCGCTGCCCGAGTCCCGGGCGCTGTTCCACCTCGCCGGGCCGGACGACTATCTGGTGCATGTCGCGGTGGCCGACACCGCCGATCTCCAGCGGCTGGTGCTGGACGAGTTCACCTCGCGCCGCGAGGTGGCCCGGGTCGAGACCAGGCTGATCTTCCAGCAGTGGAGCTGCGGCCCGCTGCTGCCGCCCGCCCGAGACGGCTCAGCAATCTCGTAGCACACCTCTGTTCCCGCTCGTCACACTCCCGTGGTGCTGACGCCGCACCCCGGAACGTACGAGGATGGGCCGCATGTCCGATACCAAGAACGCTCCGCTGCCCCGTCAGGTCGCCGACAGCTATGTCGACGCCCTCATCGAACTCGACCCGATCACCGGCACCTACCTGGGCGTTCCCGAGAGCTCCCGGCGCCTCCCGGACTTCTCCCCCGCCGGGGCCGAGGCCGTCGCCGACCTCTCCCGCACCACCCTGGCCCGGCTGGCCGAGGCCGAGGCGCGCCCCGGCGCGGACAGCGACGCCGAGCGGCGCTGCGCCCGGCTGCTGCGGGAGCGGCTGACCGCCGAGCTCGCCGTGCACGACGCCCACGAGGGGCTGCGCGCGGTCAGCAATCTGAGCTCCCCGCTGCACTCGGTGCGCGGCATCTTCACCGTGATGCCCAGCGAGACCGAGGAGGACTGGGCGGCCGTCGCGGCCCGGCTGCGCGCCGTACCGGCCGCGCTGGAGGGATACCGCGCCTCGCTCGCCGAGGGGCTGCGGCGGAGCCTGCCGGCCGGTCCCCGGCAGGTGGCCACGGTCCTCGATCAGTTGACGGAGTGGATCGGCACGGACGGCGGCTGGTTCGCCGACTTCACCGCCGAGGGGCCGGACGCGCTGCGCGGTGAGCTGGACGAGGCCGCCGCCGCGGCGACGGGCGCGCTGGTCGAGCTGCGCGACTGGCTGCGCGGGACCTACGCCCCGGCCATCGAGGGCGCCCCCGATGTGGTGGGGCGCGAGCGCTACCGCCGCTGGGCCCGGCTGTGGAACGGCACCGATCTCGACCTGGACGAGGCGTATGCGTACGGCTGGGCGGAATTCCACCGTATCCACGCCGAGATGCGCACCGAGGCCGAGAAGATCCTGCCCGGCGCCAACCCGTGGGAGGCGCTGCGCCACCTCGACACCCACGGTGCGCATATCGAGGGCGTCGAGGAGACGCGGGTGTGGCTTCAGGAGCTGATGGACGAGGCCATCGAGAAGCTGAACGGCACCCACTTCGACCTGGCCGAGCGGGTCAAGCGGGTCGAGTCGATGATCGCGCCGCCGGGCAGCGCGGCGGCGCCGTACTACACCCAGCCGTCGGTGGACTTCTCCCGCCCCGGCCGGACCTGGCTGCCCACGATGGGCGAGACCCGCTTCCCCGTCTACGACCTGGTCTCCACCTGGTACCACGAGGGCGTCCCCGGCCACCATCTACAGCTCGCCCAGTGGGCGCACGTCTCCGACCAGCTCTCCCGCTACCAGGCCACGGTCGGCATGGTCAGCGCCAACGCCGAGGGCTGGGCGCTGTACGCGGAGCGGCTCATGGACGAGCTGGGCTTCCTGTCGGACCCGGAGCGGCGGCTGGGCTATCTGGACGCGCAGATGATGCGGGCGCTGCGGGTGATCGTCGACATCGGGATGCATCTGGAGCTGGAGATCCCCGCCGATTCGCCCTTCCATCCCGGTGAGCGGTGGACTCCGGAGCTGGCGCGTGAGTTCTTCGGGCTGCACTGCGGCCGTCCGGCGGAGTTCCTCGACAGCGAGCTGGTGCGCTATCTGGGCATTCCGGGCCAGGCCATCGGCTACAAGCTGGGCGAGCGGGCCTGGCTGACGGGGCGGGAGGCGGCCCGTAAGGCGCACGGCGACGCCTTCGACGCCAAGAAGTGGCATATGGCGGCGCTGTCGCAGGGTTCGCTGGGGCTCGACGACCTGGTGGAGGAGCTGTCGGCGCTCTGAGCTCGGTGTCGCCTCCGCGCCTGTGGTGAGGGCGGGCCGCATCCGTACGGGTGCGGCCCGCCCACTACAGGCTGTCCGTCGGACCACGCGGGGGCTTCGCCCCTGCACCTTCCAGCCCCTCCAGGGGGCACCTCCCAGCGGTAGCTGGGGGAGTTTGAGGAGCGGGGTCTGGGGCGGAGCCCCGGTCCGGGGTCTGGGGCGGAGCCCCAGTTGTTGGAAGGGGCGGGGAGGGGAAAAGCAGCCCGCCGCAGGCGTCACGATCCGCCGGACACCCGCTAGTGCGCGGCGGCCATCCGATGCCGTACGGCCGAGCCCTCGCGGCCCTTGACGACCTCCAACTGGGCGGGGATCCGCCGGCGCAGATCGGCGACATGGCTGACGATGCCGACCGTACGGTCCCGCTCGCGCAGCGAGTCGAGCACGTCCATGACCTCGTCCAGGGTCTGCTCGTCGAGGCTGCCGAACCCCTCGTCGATGAAGAGGGTGTCCAGACGGACCCCGCCCGCCTCGTCGGTGACCACGTCCGCCAGGCCCAGCGCGAGGGCGAGCGAGGCGGAGAAGGTCTCGCCGCCGGAGAGGGTGGCGGTGTCGCGTTCGCTGCCGGTCCAGGCGTCGATGACATGCAGCCCGAGGCCGGAGCGGCCGCGTCCGCCGGAGCGGGCGTCGGAGTGCACCAGGGTGTAGCGCCCGGAGGACATATGACGCAGCCGCGCGCTCGCCGCCGCCGCGACCTGTTCCAGCCGGGCCGCCAGCACATACGCCTCCAGCCGCATCCTGCGCTCGTTGTCCGCGGAGGTGCCCGCGGCGAGCGAGGCGAGGCGGGCGATCCGGTCGTGCTCCGCGCGCAGCGGGGCGAGCCGGCGGGCGTCGGCGACCGCCTGCGCGGAGAGCGCGTCGAGGTCCTCGCAGCGGGTGCGGGCCGCGGCGTCCGCGGCCGAGACCTCGCGCAGCGCGCGGGTGGCCGCGTCGGCCGCCGTCTGCGCCGCCGCGGGGTCGGCCGGGGGCGCCTGCGCGGCGGCGAGCACCCTGGCGTCGGACAGCTCGGCCGCGGCCGCCGCCGACTCCGTCTGCCAGGCGTCGAGACGGCGGCGCGCCTCGCGCTGCCGGTCCGGGGGCAGCACGGCCTCGGCGGCCTGCTCCGGAGTCTCGAACCCGGCCCGGTACGCGGCGTCGGCGAGCCGGGCGTCGGCCTCCTTCAACCGGCTCGCGGCCGCCTCGGCACCGCGCACCGCCTCGGCGGCGCGGGCCAGCAGCCCCGCCTGCCGCTCGAGCCGCGCCGCGCGCTCGGCGACGGTGGCGTCCGCACCGCGTGCCCGCTCCAGCTCCGCCAGCAGCGCGGCCCGCTCCCGGGCCAGGGTTTCGCGGCGCGAGGTGCGGGCGGCGGTCCGCCGCTCGGCCTCCTGCCGCTGCGCCGTACGCCGTGCGTGCTCGCCCTCGGCCCGGTCCAGGGCCGCGCGGGCGGCGTGCCCGTCGGCCGCCGCATCACGGGCCTCGGCGTACCCGGCCCGCAACCCGGCCAGGGCCCGGCCGAGTTCGGCCGCGTCCTCGCCCTCCGCCGTGGCCTCCGCGCCCGCGTGGGCCTCGCGGAGTGCGTTCCGGGTGCGCTCGGCCTCCTCGCGGACCTCCTCGGCGCGCTGGTAGTCCGCCAGCGCGGTCTCCTCCGCCGTACGGTCCACATGCCCGGCCCCGGGCCGGGCCGGGCCGGGGTGCTCGGTCGCCCCGCACACCGCACAGGGCTCTCCCGCGCGCAGCCCGGCCGCCAGCTCGGCGGCGATGCCGCGCAGCCGGGCCTCCTTGAGGTCGAGCCAGTTCTGCCGCGCGCCGGCGGCCTCTTCCCGCGCCCGCAACAGCTCGTCCCACGCCGCCCGCTCCTGCCCGGCGAGCCGGTCCCGCCGCCTGGCGGCCTCAAGGCGCCGCTCGGCGGGCTCGATCCGCCCGCCGAGCTGCTCGGCCCGGTTGACGGCCTCCTGTGCGGCCTCGACCCGCCGCTGATGCGCCCGGTGGGTCTCGTCCCACCCGGCGAGCCACTCGGCGGCCTCCTCGATCGTCTCGTCGTCGGCACGGGCCTCCCGGTCGAGCGCACCGATCTCGCCGACCACGGCCTCCGCCCGCGCCTCCCCCCGTCGCGCGGCCCCCAACGCCCCAAGCTCCTCCCGCACCCGCCGCTCAACCCGCCCCAACCACTCGGCATCGGCCTCGCCGAGCACCGCCGAGGCGTCAACGCCCCGCGCCCCGGCCCACCGGTCCCGCTCGCCGTACGCACCGCCCGGGCCCGGAGCCGTCCCGCCACGACTCGCCGAGTTCGCGAACCGACCCGCCGCATCAGGGTGTGACGCACCCTCGCCCCGGGACGTGGGCCCTGACGCCTGCAACGACGCGCCCCGCGCCTCCGTGCCGGCGGTTTCGCCGTCGGACGGCCCCGCCTGGGGCACAGCGCGTCCCCGCGCACCGGGCTCACCCGAGCCCGGCCCCTGTGACGGCACGCTCGAAGCCGCCGCACCGGACGACGCCGGGTCCGGGACGGCACCCCCGCCGCCCGCCGCGGCCGCCCCGGCACCTGCCTGCCCATCCGGGAGGCCCTCGTCCGGCACCCCGCTCTCGGAGGCCGTGGCCCGACCGGTGGCGCGCCCACCCGACGCGCCTTCTTCCGCGGCGGAGACAGCCTCCGGCACCTGCGACGGCATGCCCGGGGCTCCCGCCACCGCGGGCGGCTCCTGGTCCGGCGTGCCCGGGGCCACCCCTGCCTGCGCGGCGGTGCCTCCCACCCGGGCGAGCGCGCCCGTTCCGGTACGCCCGCGCCTGACCGACTGCGCATCGGTGGGCCGCGGCGGCTTCGAGTCTCCAGCGTCACCGAGCGACGCCCGGCCCCGCACGTCCGCCGCGGGATCCTCGTCCGGCACCGCACCCACAGCGGCGGCGGCCCCCGCGGACGCGGTGGCCTCTTCCGGGGACGCGGGGATCTGCGGCGGCAGGGACACGGCGGGCGCAGTGGCCCGGCCAGGAGGTGTGCGTTGGCCGGGGACGTCCGGGGTCGCCGCGAGGGCCGTGGCCGCCAGGCCGGGTTCGGCGGTCAGCCGGGCGCGGGCCTGGCGTTCGGTGGCTTCGGCGGCGTGGTGGTCGCGGGCGGCGGCGGTGCGCAGGTCGAGTGCGGGAACCACCGCGTCGGCCGCGCGGGCTCGTTCCAGCAGCTCGCGCAGCCGGTCGTGGTCGGGCCGCTGCCGTTCGAGGTCGTCCGCCCGGCGGCGGGCCTCGGTGTGGCGGCGCTGTAGCTCGGCCCGTTCGCGTGTCGCGTCGGCGGCCCGCTGGGCGGCGTCGTGGGCCGACTCGGCGGCGCGTACGGCGGAGAGCGCGATGTCCCGCCGTTCGCGCGCGCCGGTGCGGGCGACGGCGGCCCACTCCAGGACGGCGTCGGCGAGCCCCGGTTCCCCGGGGGTCATCTCGGGCAGCGGATGCCCGTCGAGTTCCGTGGTGCGGCCCGCCGCCTGCGCCATCCGGTGGGCGAGCGCGAGCAGCCGCTCGTCCCCCGTCGCGACCCGCTTCTCCGCCGCCCGCCGCAGCTCCGCCAGCCGTTCCTCGACGGCGGCGAAGCGGCCGGTGTCGAACAGCTTGCCCAGCAGCTTGCCGCGCGCCATTTCGTCCGCGCGCAGAAAGCGCGCGAAGTCGCCCTGCGGCAACAGCACCACCTGGCAGAACTGCTCCCGGCTCATGCCGAGCAACTGCCCCATCTCCTCGCCGATCTCCTGGTGGGAGCGGCTGAGTGCCTTCCACTGCCCCGGCCCGGAGGCCGAGCCGGATGCCGAAGCGGGCGCCGCTGCCGGGGCGTACTCGCGCAGCAGGGTCTGCGCCTTCTCCCGCGTCATCCCCGTGCCCCGCTTCTTGGGGCGCGGCTGCTCGGGGCGGCGGGTGATCTCCAGGCGCCGCTCGCCGACGGTGAATTCGAGAACGACCTCGGTCGGGGTCAGCGGTTGGGCGTGGTCGCTGCGCAGCGAGAGCCCGTTGCCCTGGCGGGCGCCGGGCACCTGGCCGTACAGCGCGTAGCAGACCGCGTCCAGGACGGACGTCTTACCGGCGCCGGTCGGCCCGTGCAGCAGGAAGAGCCCGGCGGCGGACAGCTCATCGAAGTCGATCTCCTGGGTGGCACCGAACGGGCCGAAGGCCGTGACGGCGAGCCGGTGCAGCCTCATCGCGCCGCCTCCCCCGCCGTGGCCCGCGCCGCCGTGGTCGCCGCGGCGCCGTTCGCCTCACCGGCCACAAGGCCCTCGTGCGCCTCGCTCCGTACGGCCTCCAGCGCAGCGCCGAGCAGCGCGCGCTCCGCCTCGTCCGGGCCGCGCCCGCCCCGCACATGGGCCACGAAGTCCTCGGCGATCTGCCGGTCCGAGCGGCCGCGCAGCCGCTGTGCGTACGAGGCGAGCGGATCCTCGGGGGGCCGCTCGGGGTCGAAGACCAGCGTGAGTACATGGGGGAAGCGCCGCGCCAGCCGGGCCATCGGCTCATGCGGCCGCATCGCGTCGGTCAGCGTGGCCTCGACCCACGCCTCCTCGTGGCGGTCGAGATCCGGGTCGGCCAGCAACTCCTCGATCGGGCCGCGGATCCGGGCCAGCGGGCGCGGCACCGGGCAGTCCACCCGTTCGCACGACGGGGCCTCGCCCGCCGCCCCCAGCTCCACCACCCACATGGACTTGCGGTGGGCCGCCTCGGAGAAGGAGTACGCCAGCGGGGAGCCCGAGTAGCGGATGCGCTCGGTGATGGTCTGGCAGCCGTGGAGATGGCCGAGCGCGGCGTACTCGACGCCGTCGAAGACATCGGCGGGTACGGAGGCGACTCCGCCGACCGTGATGTCCCGCTCGCTGTCGCTGACCGCGCCGCCGGTGACGAAGGCGTGCGCGAGGACGACGGAGCGGGTGCCGGACGGCCGGGTGGCGAGGTCGGCGCGCACCCGGTCCATGGCGGCGCCAAGCACCGCCGTATGACCGGCCGCGGAGGCGCCCAACTCCTCGCGCACCAGGCCGGGTTCGAGATACGGCAGACCGTAGAAGGCCACCTCGCCGTGGTCATCGGAGAGGACGACGGGGGTGGCGCATCCGGCGGGGTCGGTGCGCAGATGGATCCCGGCCCGGTCGATCAGCCCGGCGCCGACGCCGAGGCGGCGGGCCGAGTCATGGTTGCCGGAGATCATGACCGTGGGCACGCCGAGGTCCGCCAGCCGGTGCAGGGCGTCGTCGAACAGCTCGACGGCGGCGAGCGGCGGCACGGCCCGGTCGTAGACATCACCCGAGACGACCACCGCGTCGATGTGCCGCTCGCGCACGGTGGTGACGAGGTGGTCGATGAACTCCCGCTGCGCGGCAAGGAGGCTGACCCGGTGAAAGGACCGTCCGAGGTGCCAGTCGGAGGTGTGCAGCAATCTCACAAGCGGTCTCCGACCTGCACTTCTGTCCTTCCTCCACCCCAGTGGCCAGCATCACACCCGCGACGTACGCACGGCGCGGGCACCGACCACGTTAGCCGCGGTCGGTGCCCGGTCTCTCATGGACCTCGTATTTCCCGCCCGTGTCCCGGCCGATGTCCTGGCCCCTGCCTAGCCGTGGTAGTCCCTCCACCGCGCTTCCTCGGAGTCCTGGAGTCCCTCGAAGGGGCGAGTGTCCAGGTAGTACCACTCGGCGGACGGGCCCGGCCGGGAAGGTGCGTAGAACGCGTCGTACAGCGCACCGGACGACGACCGCTCGTACGCCCGCTCGTGGGGCTGGGGCGGCGGCCACGACGGGGACACGGGCTGCCGCCGGAGTCCGGACCGGGACTCGGACCGGGACTCGGACCGGGACTCGGGCGAGAACTCGGGCCGCGATTCGGGCGAGGACTCCGGCCGCGGCCTCCGCTTCGGCTTCTGCTTCTGCTTCGCCGCCGGGAGGTCGGGCAGCAGCAGTTCCACGCGTACGGTCTGCGACGCCCGCTTCTGCGCCACGAACTCCTCGATCTGGCTGCGGCACGCATGGTCCAGATGGGTCACCCCCATCAGGTCCAGCCGGATCCGCGGAGTCCCGGCCGACCCCACGGCCTCCAGCGCGTCGATGACCTTGGGCAGCCGCAGGAAGGTGGCGTTGCCGGTCATGACCAGCTCGGCGGCGTCGCCCTCCACTCGGTGCTCGACGGAGGTCTGCGACATCCGCAGCGCCGCCAGGACGATCCCGGCCGCGAGCCCGACCAGCACCCCCTCCAGCAGCGCGGTGGCGACGATCACGCCCGTGGTGATGGTCATCACGACGAACTCGCCGCGGTCCTGGCGCCACATCTTCGGGAACTGCTCGGGCGCGAGCAGCTTCCAGCCGCTGTGCACCAGCACACCCGCCAGCACCGAGATCGGGATCAGGGCGAGGACGCTCGGCAGCAGCAGCGCGAAGGCGAGCAGCCACAGGCCGTGCAGGGTGCGGGAGAGCCGGGTCTTGGCCCCGGCCTGCACATTGGCCGAGCTACGGGCGACGACGGCGGTCATGGGCAGCGCGCCGAGGATGCCGCAGACGGTGTTGCCCGCGCCCTGGGCGATCAGCTCGGTGTTGTAGCGGGTGCGCGGACCGTCGTGCATCCGGTCCACGGCGGCGGCCGTGAACAGGCTCTCCGCCGACGCGATGACGGTGAAGGTGAAGACGGCGGTGAGCACCGCGGGATCGGCCAGGCCCGCGAACTGCTCCGGCCCGGGGAACTGGACGGAGGCCAGCAGATCGCCGACCTGAAGGGTCTTCACCTCCACGCCGGGCAGCGCGGCGACCAGGATGCCGATGGCGACGGCGACCAGCGCGGCAGGGATCTTCCTGACCGGCCCCGGCACCTTCTTCCAGACGAAGCTGAGGACGACCGTGGCGATGCCGAGCAGCGCGGCGATCGCCGTCTGTGCGTCGGTGAAGGTGTCGAGGACGTGTGCGGGGAAACCGAGGATGTTCTCGATGGCCGTGCCGGGGGCGGCGGCATCGGCCAGCGGATAGGACTGGCTGAACATCAGCGGCAGCCCGATTCCGGCGAGCATGCCCTGGACGACGGCGATGGAGATGGCCTGGAACATACGGCCCAGCCGGATCATCCCCAGGCCGATCTGGAGCAGCCCGGACATCAGCACGATCACGCCGAGCATGGCGATGCCATGGGCCTCCACAGTCTCCGCGACGAGTGCGGTGAGCCCCGCGGCGGGGCCGCTGACCTGGAGGGCGCTGCCCCGGGTCATACCGACCACCAGCCCGCCGACGACACCGGAGATGATGCCGAGTTCGGCCGGGGTGCCGGAGGCGACGGCGACACCGATACACAGGGGCAGGGCCACGAGGAAGACGACCAGCGAGGCGGTGATCTCGGTGCCGAGGTCGACGCCCTGACCGGTCCCGCCGAGCTTTCCCCCGACCTTGCCCTTTACCTCGCCCTTGGCCTTGCCCCTGGCGGTGTCTCCCGCCCCGCCATCGGCCTTATGGAAGCCGGGAGCAGATTCCCTTACGGTTCCCGCGGCGGGCGCATATGCGGGCATCGGCTGAGTCGACCGGGCGTCGCGCACCCCTTCCGGCGGGAACACCTCGTCGATGTCGTAGGACGGCGATGAAACGGGCTGAATCCGGCCACGGGCATGTCGTCCACTCGTCATGACCGTGCCCGGACGTCGCCGTCGCTATCGAGATCGAGTTCCTTGTCCGCGTTACGCAGCCGGAATTCGGGAAATTGTCCGTCGGCCAGTTCCCGGTATTCGCCATGGCCGAAATCGGCACGGCGCCGGAACGAGCGGGCGTGTTCGAGCAGAGCCCTCATCATGCCTCCCTGACGGGTGGTTGAACCAGATGCGAATCACCGTAGGGAGGGCTGTACCAGGCGAAGGCTAAACGAACACTAGAGCATGACAAGTTCTTCTCCAATATTCGGACCCGCACTCGCAACATTACAAAAACCAGAAATCCATTCCGGCATTGAGGTACACAGGTCCCCATGACCGTACGAGCGCTGCTCATCGAGGATGACGACACGATCGCCGAGCCCCTCGTCGAGGGACTGGGGCGGTATGGACTGATGGTCGGTCATGTCGGCACAGGAGCTGCCGGGCTGGAGGGGCCGTACGGGGACATCGTTCTGCTCGACCTGGGACTGCCGGACATGGACGGCATCGACGTCTGCCGCCGCATCCGGCAGGTGTCGGACGTGCCGATCATCATGCTCACCGCGCGGGGTGAGGAGGCCGACCGTGTCCTGGGGCTGGAGCTGGGCGCGGACGACTATTTGGCGAAACCGTTCAGCATGCGGGAGCTGATCGCCCGGATCCGCGCGGTGACCCGGCGTACCCAGCGCACCGCCACCGCCACCACCACGGCCACCGCCGCCGACCCGGCCCTCACCGCCACTCCCCCCGCCGCACCCGCGTCAGCCGCCGTGCAACCGCCGCCCCGGGAACAGGAGCCGCTGGTCGTGGACCGCCGGACCCGTCAGGTGTGGGTGGGGGGCACACCCGTCACCCTCACCCCCAAGGAGTTCGAGCTGCTGGCCCTGCTCACCGAGGATCCCGGCGCCGTGTACTCGCGTCAGCAGATCCTCGACCGCGTCTGGGACCCCCACTTCCATGGGCCGACCAAGACGCTGGATGTGCATGTAGCCACTCTGCGCCGCAAGCTGGGCGATCCGGCCTGGATCCAGACCCTGCGCGGGGTGGGCTTCCGTCTCGCCGTCCACCCGGGAGTCCCTTCGGGGGTTCCGTCCGGGATGCCGGGAGTCCCGGAGGCCGCCCGGCCGTGACCCGACGTCTGCTGCTCGGGTATCTGAGCCTCGCCGTTCTGATCCTGCTGAGCCTGGGGATACCGCTGGGCTACGTCTACAGCAGAGCCGAGAGAGAGCAGATCATCTCCTCGGCGGAGGACGAGGCCGAGTCGGTGTCCGCGTTCGCCTCGCTGTCGATCACGGCGGGCCGGGAGCGGCGCGAACTGCCGCACCGGGCGCGGCACTGCGCCGAGCGCATCCGCGGCAGGGTGGTCATCGTCGGCGGCGACGGCAAGCTGCTGGCGACCTCGCATGCGCTGTCCGCCACGGAGTCGCGGAACCTGGCGTCGCGCCCCGAGATCGCCACCGCCCTGCGCGGCCGGGACGCGATCGACGTCCGGACCTCCACCATCGGCGGCGTCCGCTATCTCTCGGTCGCCGCCCCCGTCGTCCACGGCGACGTTCTCCAGGGCGCGGTGCGCCTCACCGTGCCCACGGACGCGGTGGAGTCCCGCGTCCACCGGATCTGGCTGCTGCTGGCCGTGGGCGGGCTCGCGGTCCTTACGGCCATCGCCGCCGTGGGGCTGGTGTTCGCGCGCTGGACCAGCCGCCCCATCCTGGAGCTGGAGCGGTTCGCGCACCGGCTGGCCGACGGACAGTTCACCACGCCCGCCCCGGTGACCTCCGGCCCGCAGGAGGTGCGCAGCCTCGCCGCCACGTTCAACCAGACCGCCGCCCGGCTGGAACATCTGCTGGCCTCCCAGCGCGCCTTCGCCGCCGAGGCGTCCCACCAGCTCAAGACGCCGCTGGCGGCGCTGCGACTGCGGCTGGACAACCTGGAGGCGGAGATGACCGGACACGCCCGGGACAGCCTCAACGCCGCGATGACCGAGACCGACCGGCTGGCCCGGATGGTCGAGGGGCTGCTGGCGATGGCACGGATGGAGGAGAGCGCCGTCACCCCCGAACCGGTCGACCTGGACCAGGTGTGCGCCGAGCGCCTGCACACCTGGACCCCGCTCTTCGAACGGCACGGGGCCCATCTCGCCCTGCTCGGCGACCCGGCCGGCCATGCGCTCGCGGTGCCCGGAGCCATGGAGCAGATCCTGGACAATCTGCTCTCCAACGCGCTGCGTGCCACGCCCCTGGGCTCCACCGTCACCATCGTGCTGCGCTGTACGGCCCCCGACCGGCGCCATCTCCCCGCGCGGCCCGCCTGGATCCAACTGCATGTCATCGACGAGGGGCCCGGCATGACCGCCGATCAGCGCCGCCGCGCCTTCGACCGCTTCTGGCGCGCGCCGGACGCCCCGAAGGGCGGCACCGGCCTGGGGCTGTCGCTGGTGCAGCGGCTCGCCCATGCGAGCGGAGGGGAGGCCACCTTGGCCCGGGCACCCGGCGGCGGCCTCGACGCCGCGATCCGGCTGCGGCCCGCGCCCCGCGCGGGCCAGGGCCGCCCAGCCCAGGGCCGCCCGTCCAGAATCGGCCTGCCCCGGAGAGTGCGGAGCGACCGGAGCACACCGGAGTCCGCTCCGTCCCCGCCCTCGGTGCGCTCACCGGCGTAGGCCAGGGCCGTCCTTACGCGTCCTGGTACGCCTCGCCGCCCAGCTCCAATGCGGCGGTGCCTGCGGTGGCGTCCGCCAGCCAGTCGCGGAAGGCGTCCACATCGGCCTCGGGCAGGCCCAGTTCGATGGTCACGGCCTCGGCGTAGCGCACCTCCCGGACCGCCCGCCCCGTGGCCCGCAGATCGTTCTCCAGCTTTCCGGCCCGCTGGTGGTCGACGGTGACGGTCACCAGCCGGAACCGCTGCCGGGTGACGGTGCCCAGCGCGTCGAGCGCCTCGCCGACCGCGCCGCCGTACGCCCGGATCAGACCGCCCGCGCCGAGCTTCACGCCCCCGTAGTAGCGGGTGACGACGGCCACCGCGTACCGGACCTCGCGGCGCAGCAGCATCTGGAGCATCGGCACCCCGGCCGTACCGCCCGGCTCCCCGTCGTCGCTCGCCTTCTGCACACCGCCGTCCGCGCCGATGACGTAGGCGAAGCAGTTGTGGGTGGCGGTGGGGTGCTCCTTCCTGATGCGCTGGATGACGTCCTGCGCCTCCTGCTCGGTCGCGGCGGGCGCGAGCGTGCAGAGGAAGCGCGATCTGTTGATCTCGATCTCGTGCACGCCCTCGCGCGCGACCGTCCGGTACCGCTCCTGCATCGGGCCAGCTTATGTCCCGGCCCGGGTGCGCTGGTCATGCGTATGTCCCGCCCGGCCCCGCCCCGCCCCGCTGTTTCGCGGGGAGGGCGGCGCACCGCGGAAAGGTGCGGCGTATCCGGGTCAGCGGCCCAGGGCCTTGGCCAGCTCATCCTTGGTCATGTTCGAGCGGCCCTCGATGCCGCGCTGCTTCGCCTCGTTGTAGAGCTGGTCGCGCGTCGGGCCCTTGGGGCCCGTCCGGCTGCCGGAGCGCTGGCCGCCACGCTGCGGCGCGGACTTCGGGTCCTTTGTCGAGGTCTTGCCGGCGGACTTGGACTCGCCCGCGCGGGCGCGCTCCTTGTTCACCGTACGGGCGGCCATTTCCTTCGCCCGGCCGGTGGAGGCGCCGCGCTGCTCGGCGCTTTCCTTGATGTGCTCGTACTGCCGCTCACGCTTACGGCTGGATCCTGCGGGCATGGTCTCTTCCTCTCCTTCCGCCCCCTCGGTCGGTCGCGGTCGGCGGTTCATGATTGCCGAGCGCATGAGTCGGGTTCCCTCCGCTTCCGCCCCTATAACCAGCATGCGTCTCCTGGGCGTCGGCCGGATGCCGTGCGGCGTGCGCAGATGGGGATTGGTCTTTCGGCAGTGTCCGCCGGTCCACGGTTTTCATAAGGTCACCTCTGCGAGTCGGCTGATCACGCAGGTGGGGGACATGACGACACACAGAACCGGATTCATCGGCCGCCGACCGGGGGCCTTCTTGAGCCGCCCGGGGGCTTGCTCGACCGGACACCTTCCGCTCGCGGCCACCGTCGCCGCCGCCGGATTGAGCGTGGTCAGTCTGTGGTGGGTGGTGCCCACGGCGCTGTGCGCGTTCATGGCGGGGTGGCGGCCCGGGCGGACATGGGCCACGGCGGTGGGGCTGACCGGGGTGGTCGCGGGCGTTGTGGTGGCGGTCGCCGCGGTGCCGTCCTGAATCACGTGGGCCGACCGCTTCGTGGCGGTGGTGGCGGGGGCGGTCGTACTGCCGTGGTTCGTGGGGCGGTTCTGCCGTCAGTACCGGGAGTTGGTCCGGGCGGGGTGGGAGCGGGCCGCGCGGCTGGAGCGCGAGCAGCGGCTGATCGCCGAGCAGGCCCGGCTGCGGGAACGGGCCCGTATCGCCCAGGACATGCACGATGTCCTGGGCCACGAACTCAGTCTGATCGCCCTCTCGGCCGGGGCCCTCAAGCTGGCGCCCGGGCTGGCGGACGGCCACCGGGAGGCCGCCCGGGACATCAGGGCCAGGGCGGCGGCCGCCGTGGACCGGCTCGGCGAGGTGATCGGCGTACTGCGCCAGGAGCCGGACGGCGCGCCGCCGGAGCCGGGCTGCGACGGGGTGGCGGAGCTGGTGGAGCGGGCGTCGGCGGCGGGGCTCACGGTCCGGCTGCGGATCGACGGCGAGCCCGGCGAACTGCCGTCGGACGTGGAGCGCGCCGTGCACCGTGTGGTGCGGGAAGCGCTGACCAATGTGGCCAAGCACGCGCCCGGCGCGGAGGCGGCCGTACGGGTCCGGCATACGGCGGCGGAAACCGAGGTCCGGGTGGCGAACGGCCCCGCGCCCACCGTCGTCCCCCTCCGCTCGGGCGGCGCGGGCTTCGGTCTGATCGGCCTGGACGAGCGCGTCAGGCTCGCGGGCGGCACGTTCGGCTACGGCGCCGAGTCGGGCGGTTTCGCGGTCCGCGCCACGTTTCCCCGTAACCCCGTGGCGCGACGTACGGCGCAGGCCACGCCGCGCACCCTTCACGGCACGGACGCCCCGCAGGCCCCGTACGGCACGGACGCCCCGCGCAGCGGGGGCGCCCCGGACGTTCCCGGCAACCCGGACGGCGCGGTGGCGGATGACCACCGGCGCGCCCGCCGCCGGCTCGGCCGCACCCTGGTCGCGGCCCTCATGGTGCCCCTGGTCGCGGGCGCCCTGCTGATCGGGACACTGCGGGTGTGGGACACCCTGAGGGCCCGGCAGTCGGTGCTGGCCCCGGACGACTACGCCCGGCTGCGCATCGGACAGGACCGTGACCGGATCGCGGAGTATCTGCCCGGGCGCCAGACCGGCCACCGGCCGACGGCGGCCGAACCGAGGGGAGCCGGTCTTGTCTGCGAGTACTACGCGATGACGGCCGATCCCTTCGACGACCGGTCCGGGGACGTGTACCGGCTGTGCTTCCGGCACGGCACCCTGGTGACCGCCGACGCCTTCACCGGGAAGGGCGTCCGATGATCCGGGTCCTGATCGCCGACGACGAGCCGATGATCCGCGCGGGCATCCGGGCGGTGCTCACCACCGATCCGGACATCACCGTGGTCGCCGAGGCCGGCGACGGCCGCCAGGCGGTGGAGCTGGTGCACCGCCACCGCCCCCGGGTGGCGGTGCTGGACATCCGCATGCCCGGCACCGGCGGGATCGAGGCCGCCCGGGAGATCCACCGGACGGCGCCGGACACCGGCGTCATCATGCTGACCACCTTCGGCGAGGACGACTACATCCTGCGGGCGCTGGGCGGTGGTGCCACGGGCTTCCTCATCAAGTCCGGTGAACCGGAGGAGCTGATCGCGGGGGTGCGCGCGGTGGCCGATGGCGCCGCCTATCTGTCACCGAAGGTCGCCGCCCGCGTGGTGGCGCATCTCGCCTCCGGTGGCGCGGCGGCCCTGGCCGACCGCCGCACCGCCGCCCGCGAGCGGGTCGGCGCCCTGACCGCCCGGGAGCGCGAGGTGCTGGCCCTCCTCGGCGGCGGGCTGTCCAACGGTCAGATCGCCCGTCGGCTCCATGTGGTGGAGGGAACGGTCAAGGCCCATGTCAGCTCGATCCTGGCCCGGCTGGGCGTGGAGAACCGGGCGGCCGCCGCCGTGGTGGCCCATGAGGCCGGAATCCTTCCCCCACCGGCGTCCGAACAGCGCTGACACCGCCCGCGCGGCCGGAGGGCTCGCCACGATCAGCGTCGCCACCACCACGGCGGCGGCCAGGAGCGCACCGGCGGCCACATCGTGCGGATAGTGCACCCCCACCGCCACCCGCAGCAGCGCCGCCACCCCCGCCAACGGCAGCGCCACGGCGGCGAGCCGGGGCCTGAGCACCGTCAGCCCGACCGCGATCCCGGTGGCCAGGGTGGCGTGGTTGCTCGGAAACGACCAGTCCCCCGCCTCGGGACACTCCGCCGACGCCGCGACTCCCCGTACCGCCCGGCACGGCCGCTCCTCGTCCACCACCAGCTTCACCGCCTCGCTGGCCGCGTAGGCGGCCACGGTGCCGATACCGGTGAGGACGGCCCCGGCCGCACCGGAGGCGTCCGCCCGCCGGAAGGCCGACCACCCCGTCCACAGCAGCAGCAGCCCCAGCGCCACCAGCGTGCCCGCGGTGGCCACCTCCAGCAGCGCCCCCGCCCACGAGGGCGCCCCGGCCACCACATCGGTCACCTCGCGGTACACCGACACCGAGGCGCCGCCCGTGACCTCCTTCCGATCCGCGTCGCCCAGCCCACCGGGCGACAGCCACCTCACCGCTCCCGCCCCGGCGGCACACAGCGCCGCCGAGGCCGACAGCCGACGGCCGAAGCCGTATCGCGTCCTTGATTCCATGGCCAGTGACCGTAGGAACGGCGAAGGCCCGCCACCTCTGGCGAACGGCGAGGACGAGTACCTGACCTTCGTCGGGGTTGACACTCTGGCCGGCCCCCGGCCCCCGGCAAGCGGCAAGCGGCACATCGGCCCGTCAGGTCACCAGGGCACGACACCCCCGTCGTCGAAGAAGCCGCCGCGCGGCCCGTCGTCCGGCAGGGTGGCGAGCCGGATCGCTGTCGCGGCGCCCTGCTCGGGTGTCCGCGGCGCGTTGAAGCCGGTGAAGTCGGTCGCTACATAGCCGGGGCAGGCGGCGTTCACGATGACGTTCGTGTCGGCGAGGCGGCGGGCGTACTGTGCCGTGACGCTGTTGAGCATCGACTTCGACGGTGCGTACGCGGCCATGACCGGGCCGGTCCGGAGTGTCAGTCCCGCTTTGAAGCCGGTCAACATTGCCGCCGGTCAGGGCTCTTTGAACGTCACGCAGATGCAGTTGGAGAACATCAGCGCGACCGTCGTCGACGCCGTCACCGGACAGCCCGTCCGCGGCGCGCAGGTCCATTTCTACGCCGCCGGCGGTCGACTGGAGCCGGTAGGGGTGCGGTTCTTCCGTCTGCGGTCCTGGGCGGCTGACCGCGGCGCCCCGCATCGGCCTTCGGCCGAGGCACGGGAGAGCGGCGGTGTGGCCCCGGTCGGCGCGGTCAACGGCTACGCGGTCCTGCGGACCGTGGCCGCGCCGCCCGTCAGCACCTGGCGCTACCACTGGGAGCCCGAAAGCGTGCGTCACCTCGGACCGATGGCCCAGGACTGGCACGCCGCCTTCGGCTTCAACCAGGACGACACCAGAATCCCCGTCGTCGACGGCCTCGGCGTCGCCCTGGTGTGCGTCCAGGCGCTGCACCGCCGCGTGGAAGAACTCACGGCCGAAGTGGACCGTCTACGGGAGGCCGCGAGCGGAAACGAGCCCGAGACCGTGCGCGAGAAACCCGCGTAATGACTCCGTCGATGCGCCCTCTCCATGGCAGGAGCCCGCTGAAAACCACGCGCGGGCGCACCACTTGGGAGGGCTTGCTCATGGACGGTCAGATGGACCAGCGGACAGCGCTGTTGCTGCTGGCGGGCGGTGGCTCTGTGTACGTCGCATTCGAACATCCTTCCTTCGGCACCGCTCTCCTGGTCGGCGTCGGTGTCGTGACGCTGCTGCACCTTCTGCTGAAGGACCACTGACCCGTGCCTCCGGTTCGGCTGATCCCCCGCGTCGCCCCACCGGATCAGCCGCGCGGTGGAGCGGACCGCGAGCACCGCCGCACGATCCTGACCGATCGGGGCGTCCAGGGAGTCACCCTGCCGACGGATGCTCGCGAATCGAACATCTAGGCTGGCACGGTGACTGATGAGCAGGAGCGGGTGCGGCCGTCGGGAGTGTGGGCCACGGCGGTGGGGGTGGCCAGGGTGCGGGCGCTGGAGACCGAGCGGGAGAACGCGCTGTTCCGCGACCCACTGGCACAGGCATTCGCCACCGCCGGCGGCCTGTGGCCCTCCTCGCCGCCGCCCGATGACGAAGCGGCGCGACGCCGCCGACTGGCCGTGTCGTTCTCCATCGTCATCAGGACGAAGTTCCTCGACGACCTGTTGCGGCAGGCAGCCGCGTCCGGAGTCCGGCAGGTCGTACTGCTCGGCGCCGGCATGGACAGCCGGGCCTTCCGAATCGACTGGCCCGAGGGCACCCGGCTGTTCGAGGTCGACACTGCCGCGCCACTGGACTTCAAGGCTTCGGTACTGCGCCAGGAGCGGGCCGTCGCACGCTGCGAGCGGATCACCGTCGCGGTGGATCTGCGCGAGGACTGGCCGGGCGCGCTGGCCGCCGCAGGGCACGACCCGACCGTGCCGACCGCGTGGATCGCCGAAGGACTACTGATCTATCTGCCCGACGACGCGGTGGAGCTACTGCTGGCCCGGATCAGCACGCAGTCGGCGGCAGGCAGTCGGATGGGGCTGACATTGGGCTCGCGCGGCGTGATCGAGCGCTTCGGCGCGGACGCCGCGCCGGGATCGGCGGCGTCCATGTGGGTCTCGGAGATGCCCGACGACCCGGTGGGCTGGCTGGCCGGGCACGGCTGGGACGCCGACAGCCACACCCTGCGCGAGCGCGCCGCCGCCTACGGCCGTCCGATCAGCACCCCGCCGCAGCGCGAGGAGGGGCCCGGCGGACTGATCTCGGCGGTCCGCCGGTAGAACGCCTCCCGGCTCCCTGGATGATCGATGCCAAGGGGGCCTGATGAGTGGAGCCAGGCGACGGCACACAGCGGACGTGATCCGCCACCCGTCGGGCTGAGGCCAGTGCTCACCACACCACGCCTCCGTCTGCGCCCGCTCTCCGAAGCCGACCAGGGACGGCCCAGGACGCTGCTCGATCCGTGCCCTCGTCCTGCGTCTGGCCAGGGAAAATGCCTCGTGGGGATATCGCCGGATCCACGGCGAACTCGCCGCGCTGGGGATCGACGTCGCCGCCTCCACCGTCCGGGAGATCCTCCGCGAGCACGGCATCCCACCCGCACCCGAACGGCAGAACACCACCTGGGCCGACTTCCTCCGCGGCCAGACCGAGGCCCTTCTCGCCTGCGATCTCTTCGAAGTCCGCACGCTGACCGGAGCGCGCCTGTACGCCTTCGCCGTCATCGAGCACAGCACCCGTCGCATCAGGATTCTGGGCGCCGGCGCACATCCGACCGGGGACTGAAAAACGCCGCCCCATGCCGCCCACTACCCGCACCCATCCCCCAACAAGCCCAGCCCACCCACCTGGAAGTCCACAGACGAGACCGGCTCGGCGGAACGCTCCACCAGTACCTGCCCAAGGGCGCGGACCTTCGCACGTTCAGTCAGGCCGACCCGGACGACATCGCCCACGAACTCAACCACCGTCCGCGCAGGACCCATGGCTATCGCACTCCGGCAGAGGTCTACGCCGGCCTCCTGAACAGCGGTGATGCGCTGACCGCCCGCGCGTCTCGCACGAGCTTTGGCCGTCCGTGCGACGTGACACACTGGCGGCGCAGGCGGCGCAGGCGGCGGTGAACGGGGGCGATCCGGTTGGGTCTGGAGATCGAGAGTCGGCCGTCGGAGTTGCCGTCCATCGAGAGGGTATGGCGCAGCCGCAGCATCGCGGTTGGCCGGATGACGTCGATCGCGGCGTCGCATTGGGAGCTTGTCTTCTGGGAGCACGACGGCCAGGTGCAGGCGGCCGTGCTGGGCCCGGAGCCCAGGGCCTGTCTGGCTCCCGTTCCCAAGGACGCCACGTTCTTCGGTATCAGCTTCGCTCTCGGCACCTCGATGCCTCACGTGCCGATCAGCCGGCTTGTGGGCGGCAGCGCGGAGATCCCCGACGTGACGCGGCGCTCCGTGTGGCTGAAGGGTTCCGCCTGGCACGTGCCCGATTACGACAACGCGGAGGCGTTCGTGCGGCGCATGGTGCGTGAGGGCATCGTGGACTGCGACCCGATCGTGCCCGCGGTGCTCGGCGGCGCGGCCCCCGATGTCTCCGAGCGGACCCTCCAGCGGCGTTTCGTCGCGGCGACGGGCCTCACCCGGGGTGCCATCCGGCAGATCCACCGTGCCCGCGAGGCGGCGGTTCTGATCCAGGAGGGGGTGCCGGCGCAGGACGTCGTGCACCATCTGGGCTATTTCGACCAGCCGCACCTGGCGCGGTCCCTGACCCGGTTCATCGGCCGGACCGCCACTGAGCTGAGTGCTCCGGGCCGGGCGGAGCCGCTGTCGCTTCTGTACAAGCCCTCCTCCCCGGTGCCCGCATAGTCTTCCTGACGTAGCCGACGGGGTCGGCCCGCCCCGCCCGGAGCGCTATTCGGCCGGGACCGGGCAGACGACCCCGAACTCATCACGGAGGAATCATGCGCAAGGTTGTTTCGGGTCTGTTCGTCTCGCTCGATGGTGTCGCCCAGTCGCCGAACGAGTGGCAGTTCGATTTCGACGAGGAGATGGGCGCGGCGCTGGGAAAGACGCTGGAGACGGCCGACACGATTCTGCTGGGCCGGGCGACCTTCACCGAGTGGGCCGGGTACTGGCCGACGGTGACCGACGGCGAGGACGCCGGCTTCGCCAAGTGGATCAATGATTCGCCCAAGTACGTCGTCTCCTCCACGCTGGACAGCGTGGAGGACTGGGCGAACAGCACGCTGATCAACGGCGATCTGCCGGCCGCGATCGAGGAGCTCAAGTCGGGCGAGGGGAAGGACATCACCGTCGCGGGCAGCCCCACGCTGGTGCGTTCGCTTCTGGAACAGGACCTGTTGGACGAACTGGTACTGCTGATCCACCCGGTGGTGGCCGGCGAGGGCCGCAAGAAGCTGTTCGCCGACGACGCCACCCTGAAGAAGCTGGAGCTGGTCAGCGCTCAGCCGACCAGCAGCGGAGTGATCATCGCGACCTACCGTCCGGCGCGCTGAGCACTGCTCGACGAGGGCCGGGTACAGGGACGGGCAGGAGGTCGAGCCGCTTGTCCATGTCGTGGCGGAACGTTGCGAGTGCCGAAAAGGCCATCCGCGCAGGTGAAAGAACGGATCACGTTGTCTTGCCGACGGCTGGTGGGCGGTGTCCCGGGGCTGGGCTGCCTGGGCCAACCCCGTGGGCTTCAAGTTCTACCCAGGCTCATGCGCTCCCACCGGCACAGGGTGATCCAGCCATGAAGTTTCCGTCGATCACCCCGGCGCCCGGGAATCCCTCGCATGCGGTTTCTGTTGTGCTGCGGACAGGGCGACTCTCGCACTCGCAGGAGGCAAGCATGTACGGCGATCCGGCGACGGTCCGCAAGATCCTCACGGAGCTGGGAGACACCTGGGCGGTAGTCGGCCTGTCCTCCAACCAGCAGCGCGCGGCCTACGGGGTCGCGGGGGTTCTCCAGCGCTACGGCAAACGGATCATACCCGTACATCCCAAAGCCGAGTCGGTGCATGGCGAGCAGGGATACCCGACACTCTCCGCAATTCCGTTCGAATTCGATGTCGTGGATGTCTTCGTCAACAGTGACCTGGCGGGCGCGGTCGCCGATGAGGCCGTTGCCATCGGCGCCAAGGCCGTCTGGTTCCAGCTCGACGTCATCGACGAGGCCGCGTACGAACGCACCCGCGCCGCCGGGCTCGCCATGGTCATGGACCGCTGTCCCGCCATTGAGATTCCACGACTGGGCTGAGGACATTCACGGCGCGCATTCCATACGAAATGGGATGGCACCTGATGCGGAGGGATGGCAGAGCACCAGCGGCGGGCACCGGAGTCGCCTTCTCGTCCGCCAGAACCTCCATGATCTCCTGCCACAGTCCTGAAGCCATCCAACGGTGGTAGCGAGACTAGCGTGCGCTCAGCGGCTGCTCAGCGGCTTGCCGTACTTCTGAACCGTGGACAGGTACGGGAGGCGGAGCGTGCGGGGCGAGAAGGCCGTCGAGCCGGCGGCCGAGCCGCTGCGGAAGAGCCATGCGGCGCCCAGGGAGGCATTCTCGCCGGGGGATCCGACCGTGACATCCGGTACACCGTCGGCGTTGCAGTCACCCGAGGCGACCGCCGCGCCGAAGGTGTCGCCCGCCTCGGCGACGCCTGGGACACCGGGCGTGTCCTGGTTCCAGGAGACGGATGTGGCAGCGCCGCCTGCGTCGAGCAGGCCCTGAGCGCTGCCGGAGAGCAGCCAGGCGGCGCCCGCCCCCGCTCTGCTTCCGATGGCCTCACCAGGAGCGCCCGCGATCAGGTCGTCGCGGCCGTCGCGGTTGACGTCGGCGACCGCGAGGGCGGCGCCGAAGCGGTCGCCGTCCTCGGCCACGCCCGGGACACCCGCCGTGTCCTGGTTGAGAGTCTGGGTGCGGCTGCCGAACGAGCCGCTCGCGGGGCTTCCGTAGTGGAGGTGGATGCCGCCGCCCTTGGCGAGTTCTTCGGGGCCGCAGGGGTCGTCGATGTTCTCGTCGGCGATCTCACGGCACTCGCCGAGGGCCAGGTCGTCGTGGCCGTCGCCGTCGAAGTCGCCGGCGGCCAGGGCGGTCACGCCGGCGTTGTCCGTGTTCCAGAAGTTGGCCATCTCGGACCGGTCGGCGTCCCACTTCCACAGGCGCACGTGAGACTGCGTGTTGGGGTTGCCCGCGGTCCAGTACGCCACGGCCAGGTCCGCCGTGCCGTCGCTGTCGAAGTCGCCAGTGGCCAGGACGGGGGCGCGGCCGCCCATCGGGGCGGCGACGATGGTGGTGATCATGCTGTCTTCACCCTGGATGACACGAGCGACGACCTTGTCCGTGCCGCCGATCACGATCTCCTTGTTGTCGTCGCCGGTCAGCTCGGCTGCCGCGACCGATTTGCCGTACGCAGCCGACGGCGACGGCCCGGTCAGGACCGTCGCCCCCGGTCCCGGCTCGTCCGTCGAGCCCCCTATGGCGATGACCATGCCTGCGTCCGTACCGCGGTCGGTGACGTCCTCGCCGGGGACACCGGCGAGCAGTTCCGCGATGCCGTCGCCGTTGAGGTCCACCAGGGCCACGGACGCGCCGAAGCGGTCGCCCGCCTCCGGGGTGCCGGGAACCTCGGGAGTGGCCTGGGTGACACGGATGCTTCCGTAGGCGCCGACGCCTTTCGGCCCACCCCAGACGACGTTCACGTACCCGGCCTTGGCCTGGCCGCCGACGGTCCCATCCGGGACGCCGACAGCGAGGTCCGCGTAGCCGTCGCCGTTGAAGTCGCTCGTGGCGGTACGGGGCGCGGCAGCGGTGGCGCCGGACGGGAACACCAACCCGGCGGTGGCCACAGCACCGGCTGCGATGGCGTACGTCAGGACGCGGCATCTGTGTGGCACGGAGGCTCCCACTCGGTCGACGGGTGCGGGTTATCTGGTGTGACCGTCGAAAGGCGGAGCTGGTTGTACGGAGTTCACCGGTGGTTGGCGCCGGGTTATCGGTAGGCGGGCCTCGATCCGAGCGGACACGGACGGCGCAGCCGATGACTGTTACGCCCGCGTGGACGCGGACGGCTGCGAAGGCATCGCGTCCGTGTCCTGTTTCGAATCCTTTCGAAGCCGACCGGGCTCAGTGACGCGTTCGCCCACTACGGGCGATCGGCCGGAAATTCGGCGGGGTGCTTACACTGCCGGAAACCCGGAGCGGGCCCGGTCGCCGACGGAGCCGTCACCATCGGCGCCAAGGCCGTCTGGTTCCAGCTCGACGTCATCGACGAGGCCGCGTACGAGCGCACCCGCGCCGCCGGGCCCGCCCTGGTGATGGACCGCTGCCCGGCCATCGAAATCCCCCGGCTGGGCTGAGCGCACCGCCGTACTGCCGATGTTTGGAGTTCCGCGTTACCCAGGGCGCGCAGGCGTCACACTGTCGCGGTGAGGAATTGCGTCTGGATCGGGATGGACTGGCCGCCTACGGGAAGCTCGAAGTGATCGGCTGCCGTCACCTCGTCAGCGCCCTCGATCTGCCATCCGTTCCGCTTGAAGAGTGCCAGCCAGGCGTCGCGGGATTGGATCGTGCGCAGGGGACTGGCACCGCCGAACATCACGTCGTCCACAGTCGACACGACGAGGCCGGAGTCGAGGCCGACAGGATGCACTTCGGCGGTGATGGCCAGGGCGCTCCTGCTCGCGGCACGGCCGGAGACCCCGGCGAGGAGCCGCTCGACGTCGTCCGGTTCGAGGAACAGAACAAGATGTTCGGCGATGAAGAGGGTCGGCCGCCGAGCGTCGTGTCCGGCGCGGGCCAGCACCTCGGCGACATCGTCGGTGCCGAAGTCCACTGCGGCCAGGGTGACGTGCGTGGTCTCGGTGTCCATTGCTTCGAGCCGACGAGCCTTGTCGGCGACGATGTCGGGCAGGTCGAGGTCGAAGAACCGCACGCCGGAATGCCGGAACCGCAAGGCGCGGTCATCGTAGCCGGCACCGAGGTTGACGACCTGGGGAATCCCCGTCGCGACAGCGTCCAGCACGAGCTGGTCGAAGTACGGGGCGCGGGGCGCCAACAGCTCGAGTGACAGGGAGATGTCACTGGGCCCACCGCCCGGCTCGATCGCGTGCAGTCCCTGTACGAGCGCACGCCCGGCGTCGGGGTCGCCCTCGGCGGTGTGCGGTCGTTCGAACTCGACACGTCCGAGGGCGCACACCTCTCGGACCATGGTCAGTGTCTGGTCTGCTTGCGTCATGGTGACGGCACCTTTGCTTGCTGGGCACGCTTGTCCGGGCAGGTTCGAGCGCGTGTCGGCCGATGCCGGCACGGGGGAATGGGAAGTGGTTTTGGCGTCTCGGCCGAGCGCGTTACGAGTCGCCCGGGTTCGGCAGATGAGCGGTGATCTTGTCGAGCAGCGCCTGGAGAGCGGCTCGCTCCGACCTGGTGAGCGGCGCGAGGATCGACTCGTCCACAGCGATCATCGCCTCCTCATGTCCAGCGATGAGTTCAATGCCGGCATCGGTGGCGAAGACGCGCTTGCTGCGCTCATCGCCGTCTTCGAAGCGGCGTTCAACGAGACCCCGCGCTTCGAGTCCACGCAAGACGCCCGAGACATTCGCCGCGGTCGTACGCGTCGCCCGCGCGATATCGCGCTGGATGGCACCGGGGTTGTCGGCGAGGTAGCTGAGCACAAATGCCTGCTGCAAGGTGAGTCCCCGGGAGCGAATCCAATCCTGTCCGGCCCGCACCTGAGCCCAGTTGATGACCTTGAGCCGTTCGAGCGGACTGGTGGGAGCGCGTTCCGACTGGTCCATGCCTCGAACGCTAACAGTTAAGGACTTAACGGTAAACCCCCGAACCGACCCGCGCCGTCCCGCCCGCCTGGGACGCGCGGGCCACGACCCCGCCCGGCGCCACGAGGGAAGCGCACGGACGGGGTCGCCGTCGGAGCCGATGGTCTACGGAACGACACCCTTGCCGCCGCACCTGTTGCGGCGCCATGTCGGGGTTGTTGACCATGACCGTGTCGACGACGGCCGCTCGGTCCTCGTCGGACAGCAGAGCTGTACCGTGATTCATGCGCGTGCCTCTTCTCTGTGCGTGGTGCGCTTCTGTGCGTGGTGTGCTGCCCTCGCCCTGGTCACTGGCCTCCAAGCACGCGACTGGGGCGAAGCTGTGTGCGGCCCCCGCTCCTCCACTCGCCACACAACGGGAATCGGAGCGGAGGCCACGGCCCGGGACGGAGCCGACCAAGGCAATCCCGGACCGCTTCCTGCCCGCCCTGGCGTTCCAGCACCACGACAGGCAGGGGCTCTGGTGGATGAGGGACGAGGAAGCCAGTCAGGTACGCGGCTTGCCGTTCGCGTCGACGCCACGGATGGCCGCAGGTTCCGACCTGGGCTGCACCTCACCGGCCGCGTCGTCGACCGCTACGCACACCCCGTCGATATTGCTCACGAGCTGCCGCAGCCTGTCACTGGTGACCGGGTCGTAGGCAATGCGCTCCCAACTCGCCACGAGACATACGAAGCGCCGACCCCGGCCTTCATGGCGCATCGCGGCGATCATGCCTTGCCAGAACGGGCGGCGTTCGGATACGGCAGCATCTCCGCGATCAACCCACTGGCCGACCACCTCCCAATTCATCTGGGCGGCGAAGGCTCGGCAGAGGGCAATGCGCGTGTTCAGCCGATCCGTCTGCGTCGTCTCCTCCCGGTCGTAGATGAATACGAGGGTCCTTGGCTCGTCGTGAGTGGTCATCGCGGCTCCCGGTCACTTGTTTCCCCTGTGTGACCAGATAACTGCGGGTGGCTCGTGATCAGTTGACACAAAGCTTGCACAACAGACCGTCAGAAGCCGTTCGTGGCAAGGACGCAGGCGAATTGGCGTGCGACAGTGGACCTATGCACAGCGCACCGTCAGCCGGTGAGAACATCGCGGTACTCCGGAAAGTCCGCGGGACGAGTCAAGCCAGCCTGGCCCGACAGATGGGGATCTCCCTGTCGTATCTGAGCAAGATCGAGACAGGGCTGCGCCCGGCGACTCCGCCCCTCGTCGCCTCCGCGGCCTCCGCGCTGCGCGTGACAACGGCCAGGGTCTACGGCGATCCGTTCAGCGATCCGTCGAAGCAACACGAGCTGATGGACGCTCTTCGCACCGTCGTCCGCCGCCACACCTTGCCGCGCGAGGACGTTCCGCCACCCAGTGAACTCGCTGCCTCGCTCCAGCGTGCCGCCCGGCTTCGGGCGGACACGAACTACCTGGAGTTGCTCCAGCTCCTCCCCAGACTGCTCGGCCAGGTCACCGCGACGGCCATGGAGAGCGACGGCGACGCCACGGCGTGGGGGCAAGTTGCTGACGTCTATAGCTGCGCGTACGCCTGCGCCCATCGGTTTCGCCAGCCTGACCTGGCGGACATGATCGTCAGCCGTCAGCAGTGGGCGGCCCATCAGACGTGGAACCCTTCGGCCGAGGCGGCTGCCGCGTGGAACGAAGCGGGGACGTACCAGTCGGCCGGCGAGTACTCCGACGGGTTGGCGATCATTGAACGCGCCATCGTTCGCTACGAGCTGGCTCCGGGCGACGACCTGGAGCGGGTCGTCCATCTGGGCTCGCTGCATCTGCGCGGCGTCGTCCTGGCGTCCAGACATGAGGACAAGGCTGCCACCGCGGACCATGTCCGTCGGGCAACGGCACTCGCCGAGCGGATCACCGGCCCTGACGTCCTTCAGCACAATCTGACGTTCGGCCCCGGCAACACAGCGCTGTACGAGTTGGCCGCCCGCATCGAACTCGGCCAGCCGGACAAGGCGGCGGAGGTCGCGACACCGCTGTTGACGACGCCTCCCGCAGGTCTCAAGCCGTCGCGCATCGGCCGACTGGCCATCGACGCCGCCCGCGCTCGTCTCGCGACGAAGGATCTCGTCGGCGCGGAGGAGGCGCTGAAGCAAGCCTTCCGGGTCGCCCCGCAGATGGCGGAGATCCACCCGATGGCGCGGGAGGTGCTGCGCGTTCTGTGGACCATGCACCAGCGCAGCCGCCGGGACCTCCTGGCCATGGCGAAGCGGTCAGGGTTAGCGTCCTGACCCACGCAAACAGCCCCTGCCGGGGTCGCCAGTGCGGACGGGTTCAGGCGCCAGGGGCGCCCAGGCCCTCCAGGACCACCGCGCCCGGCAGGGCGCCCAGCAGCTTGCCCGGGACGATGAGTTTGCCGCGTCGGCTGCCGCTGCCGATGAGCGCGTAGGGGATGTCGGCGACGGCGGAGTCCACCAGGAGCGGCCAGGTGGCGGGCAGGCCGATCGGGGTGATGCCGCCGAACTCCATGCCGCTTTCGCCCGTCGCCGTGTCGATCGGGGCGAACGACGCCTTGCGTGCGCCGAGATGGCGGCGCACCACGCCGTTGACGTCCGCGCGGGTGTGGGCCAGGACCAGACAGGCGGCGAGGGTGGTCTCACCGCCGCGCTTGCCCGCGACGACGACGCAGTTGGCGGACTGCTCCAGCAGCCAGGGGCCGTAGTTCTCGACGAGCGTGGCGGTGTCGGCCTTGTCCGGGTCCGTGTCCACGAACAGCACCTGCTCCACCGGCTCCGAGCCACGCCAGTCGCGCAGCGCCTCGGCGACGGGGGCGGTCAGCAGGTCCAGGCACTCGACGGCGGGCCGGACGTCGTCGAAGGCATCCATCGGCGTACTCATGCCGTCAAACTAGCAGGCCGTGCGGGGGACGAAGGGGCGGATGGCGTCAGCGGGCGGGCGGTACCGACACGGCCATGGTCATCTCCACCGGCGCCGCCCCCTCGTTGCGGTAGGTGTGCGGGGTGTTCGCCTCGAAAGCCGCGGAGGTGCCGGCCGGGACGGTGTGCGCCTCGCCGCCGAGCACCAGGGTGAGCTCGCCCGCCGTCACATGGATCAGCTCGACCGTGCCGGACGGATGCGGATCGGAGGCGCTCTCGTCGCCGGGCATCAGCCGCCATCCCCACATCTCCAGCGGACCGCCCGCCTCGGTGCCGACGAGCAGCGCCGTATAGCTGCCCGCTTCGGTGGACCACATCCGCACCGCCTGCTCGGGCGGGACGAAGGTCACCCGCGGCCCGTGCTCGTAGTCGAGCAGGGTGGTGATGCTCACGCCGAGCGCGTCCGCGAGCTTGACCGTGGTGCCCACGCTCGGATTCGTACGGGCCTGCTCGATCTGAATGATCATGCCCCGGCTGACCCCGGCGCGGGCCGCGAGGGCATCGAGGGTGAAGCCGCGTTCATTGCGCCACCGCTTGAGGTTGCGGGCGAGCGACTGGGTGAGCTGATCGAGGTCCGTCACGATCCGGTCCGTCCAAAATAGTGAATGGCGTAGTCGAGTGCAGTGAACTACTGTGGGCTGTACTCCCACGTCCACCACACTGTACGGCGAGGTTTCACCATGTCCGCGCTCTTCGCTCTTGCCACCAGCCTGCTCTGGGGGCTGGCCGACTTCGGCGGAGGGCTGCTCACCCGGCGCACACCCGCGCTCACCGTGGTCGTCGCCTCCCAGATCATCGCGGTTACCGTCCTCGGCGCCATCGTGGTGGCCACCGGCGGCTGGTCCGAGGCGGGCCCGCAGTTGTGGTTCGCGGCGGCGGCCGGTGTGGTCGGCCCGGCCGCGATGCTGTCCTTCTACCGCGCCCTCGCGCTCGGCCCGATGGGCGTCGTCTCCCCGCTCGGCGCGCTCGGCGGGGTCATCGTGCCCCTCGGCGTCGCTCTGGTGCTCGGCGAGCGTCCCGGGCTGCTCCAGGTCTCGGGGGTCGTGGTGGCGGTCGCGGGCGTGGTCCTGGCGAGCGGTCCGCAGACCGGCGGTGCGCCCGTCCAGCGGCAGACGCTGCTGCTCACCCTGGTCGCCGCGCTGGGCTTCGGCTCGGTGATGGCGCTGATCGCCGAGGCGTCGTCCACCCTGACCGGGCTCTTCCTCGCGCTGTTCGTCCAGCGGGTGTGCAATGTGGCGGTCGGCGGCTCCGCGCTCCTCTTCTCCGTGCGGCGCGGAAACCCCGGGCTGCCCGAGGGCGGGATGGGCGTGGTGTGGGCATCGCTGCCCGCGCTCGCCTTCGTGGGCCTCGCCGACGTGGCCGCGAACGGCACGTACAACCTCGCCGCCCACCACGGCCCGGTCACCGTCGCCGCGGTGCTCGCCTCCCTCTACCCCGTGGTGACCGCACTCGCCGCCCGCGGACTGCTCGGCGAGCGGCTGCGCGTGGTCCAGGCGACGGGCGCCGGACTCGCCCTGGTCGGGACGCTGCTGCTGGCCACGGGCTGAGCGGGCCGCGGACCGCGGACGCGGACCGCTGGCCTGGGCACCCTGCTGATCCAGGCCCGGAACATCTGGCATGACATCACCCCGGACACCTGACCCCGCGCCTCGGCCTCCTCTCGGCCTCCTCCTCGGCCTCCTCCTCGGCCTCGGCCGTGGAGAGGGCATGGCACCCCCGCCGTCGGGGTACACCGCTCCAGTCCCCGCGGTGGTGTCGGGGCGGAGTGTGAGGAGTGGTGCCCATGAAGCCGATCGGCCACGCACGGCCGGGATTCCCCTGCTGGGTGAGTCTCGCCGCCCCCAGCCTCCAGGCGGCGCAGGAGTTCTACACCGCGGTGCTCGGGTGGACCTGGCGTCCCACCGGGCGGGGTGAGGAGTTCCGTACGGCGCTGTTCGGCGGCGCGCCGGTGGCCGGGGTCGGAGCACTCGCGAGCAGCCTCCGGAGCGCGGCCGCCTGGACGCCGTTCTTCGCCGTCGAGGACGCGGACGCCACAGCGGCACGGATCCATGAGCGGGGCGGCACCGTCGGCGTCGGCCCGCTCCCCTTCGGCCCGGGCCGCCGCGCCGCGCTGGCCGCCGACCGCGACGGCGCCGTCTTCGGCTTCTGGGCGGGCGAGGCGCTGCCCGGCTGGCCGTCGGGTCCGGACGGCGCCCCGCCCTGGCTGGAGCTGCGCACCCGTGACGCGTTCGCGGCCGCCCTCTTCTACGGCGAGGTCTTCGGCTGGGCATCCCCGGCGGGCAACTGCTCGATCGGGTACGAGAACGACGAGGTGACCGTGCGCAAGGCGGGGCGCAAGCTGGCGGTGGTCCACGGCGGCGCCGTCGAGCAGGCCCCCGACCCGGAGGTCCGGCCGCGCTGGTACGTCCACTTCCGCGTCCCCGATGTGACGGCCGCGGTGGCGGCGGCCCGCGCCGCCGGAGGCACCGTCGCCCTCGCGCCGACCGCCTCCCCCACGGGCCGTCAGGCGATCCTGCGCGACCCGGACGGCGGGCTGTTCACCGTCACCGCCGCCTGACGGACGACCCGCCCCGGCTTCACCTTGAACTGGCTCGGCCCGGCTGAGCCCCACCCGCTCCGGCTCGGCTCGGCTAAGTCCACGCCACCTCACCCCGCCCCGGCCCCGCTGAGCCCACGCCGCCCCGCCCCGGCCCGGCTGAGCTCACGCCGCCGGCTCCCGTCCGGGCTCGCCCCACCCCGCCCCGGCTCGGCGTATGGCGGAAAGACGGCGCGGACCGGTGACGAAGCCCGTCCGGCCGGGAAACCGTGGTGGCGACGGGCGCGCGGGAACACCCTGCCGTCGGGACCGTCGTCAGAACTGTCGTCAGGACGGAGAGCGGTGATGGCCACCACGGCGGACGAAACCCGGGCCGGTCTGCCCACACCGCACACCATCCGGCTGCCGGGGATCGTGCTGGGCGTGGGGCTCGGCGGATTCCTCGACGGGATCCTGCTGCACCAACTGCTTCAGTGGCATCACATGCTCAGCAGCACCAACCACGACCGCGTCGGGGTCAGGTACTACAACCCGCACACCGTCTCCGGGCTGGAGATGAACACCGTGTGGGACGGGATCTTCCACGCCGTGTGCTGGATCGCGGTCCTGCTGGGGCTGGCCCTGCTCTACGCCCGGGTCACCCACGACCGCCGCCGGGTGTGGGGCTCGCGCGTCCTGTGGGGCTGGATCCTGGTCGGCTGGGGCCTGTTCAACCTGGTCGAGGGGGTGCTGGATCACCAGATCCTCGGCATCCACCATGTCCGCAGCGGCCCGGAGCAGCCGTGGTGGGACGCCGGTTTCCTGATCCTGGGCGCCCTTCTGGTGGCCGGTGGCCATCTGCTGCAACGCGGCGGCACGGCCTCCGACCCCGAGGCGCCCCGCGCCACCGGACACGTGTGATGGGTGGCGGCGCGGCGCACCCCGCCCATGGGCACGGCGGGGGCGGTGGGGGTGGCGGGGGCGGCGGCCCCCTGGACGTATGGCTGCCCGCCCTCGCCCTGCTGGTGTGTGCCGCCGCCTACGCACTGGCCGTCCGCCGGGCCCGCCGCCGCAACCCCGCCCAGGGCTGGCCGCCCACGCGATCGCTGAGCTTCGCGGCCGGGCTCGTCCTCCTGGCCGTGGCGCTGCTCCCCCCACTCGCACCGTTCGCCCATCGGGACTTCCGCGGCCATATGGCCCAGCATCTGCTGCTCGGGATGTACGCACCCCTCGCGCTGGTGCTCGCGGCCCCGGTCACCCTGCTGCTGCGCGCCCTGCCCCCACACCGCGGCCGACGGCTGACCGCCGTGCTGCGCTCCCGCCCCGCGCGGCTGCTCGCCCACCCCGTCACCGCCCTGCTGCTGACCACCGGCGGGTTGGTGCTGCTGTACTTCACCCCCCTCTACGACACCGTCATGGGCCGACCCGGGTGGCACTGGTTCACGCACGCCCATTTCCTGCTCTCCGGCTGGCTGTTCGCGTATGTCATCGCCGGTCCCGACCCGGCCCCCGCCCGGCCCGGTGTGCCGGCCCGGCTGGTGGTCCTCGGTCTCGCCATCGCGGCCCACGCCACCATCGCCCAACTGATGTACGGAGGCTTCTGGGTCGGGGTCCACGCCCCGATCGCCGAGGTCCAGGGCGGCGCGGAGATCATGTACTACGGCGGCGACGTCGCCGAACTCCTGCTGGCCGCGGCCCTCGTCGCCACCTGGCGCCCGGTACGGACCCCTCCGAGTGGGTACGGGACACGGCTACGCTCGGTGCGGCGCCCGACCCGGCGGCTCGAGGAGGGGATTCGTGATGGCGGACCGTGAGGACCAAGACGGAGTGGTGGTGTACTGGCGGCCGCTGTGCCCGTTCTGCATGCACCTGCGTACGCGGCTGCGCCTCGCCAAGCTGCGGCACACCGAGGTGAACATCTGGCGGGATCCGGAGGCGGCCGCGTTCGTCCGATCGGTCGCGGACGGGAACGAGACCGTGCCGACCGTGACGGTGGCGGGCCGGCCCATGGTGAACCCGTCGATGGGCGAGCTGATGGAGGCGGTCAGGACCCACGCCCCGCACGTCCTGTCCAAGGACGGATGAGGGCGGACGGATGAGGGTGTCGCACCGGGCGGGCCGGGTACCCGCCCCGCAAGCCGTCGGCGAACCCCCGGGGGAACTCGGTGGCCAGGCCCTTCCGGTCCAGACCACGGGCCGGAAGAGCCGTTCGGCTGATGCGTCGGCTCCGGCCGATGCGTCAGCCGTCGATACCGCATACCGCCCGTCCCGATGCGTCAGCCGTCGATACCGCATACCGCCCGTCCCGATGCGTCAGCCGTCGATACCGCATACCGCCCGTCCCGATGCGTCAGCCGTCGATACCACCCGTCAGCCGTCGCACCGCCCGTCAGCCGTCGATACCGCCGCTCTCGCAGATCTGCCGGGCGAGGTCGCGCAGCTTGACGTTCCGCTCCTGGGACACCCGCCGCATCAGCGCGAAGGCGTCATCCTCGGTGATCTTCAGCCGTTCCATGAGGATGCCCATGGCCTCCCCGATGGTGTGCCGGGTCTCGATCGCCCGCTGGAGCTGGTCCGCGGTACGGGCGCTGGAGAAGGCGACCGCGGCGTGCGAGGCGAGCAGCCAGCCGGCCGTCTCGCTGGCCTTGGTGAAGGCGGCGGGGCGCGCCGAGTAGAGGTTCAGGGCGCCGAGGTCCTCGTGCTCGGTGTAGAGCAGGAATCCCATCATGCTGCCGATGCCGAGGTCGCGGGCCTGGCTGACGAAGGCCGGCCAGCGCTCCTCGGGCTGGGTGAAGTCCCTGATCCGGAAGACCCGCTCACCGCCCAGCCGCCGGGCGGCGTCGTAGCAGGGCCCCTCGCCGAGCCGCTCCTGAAGCCGGTCGGAGCGGACCACCAGACCGTCGGTGGGGGCGAGGGACTCCGCCCGCTTGCCGTGGAGCATCAGAATGCCGGCCGCGTCGCAGCCGTCCACGATGTCCACAGCGCACTCGGAGATCCGCTCGAGAGTGGCCTCCACGGATGCCTGCGCCAGCAGGTCCCGCGCCATGGTGGCCATGCGCTCGGCGAAGGCTTCCCAGTCCATGACCACCATCCGATCACATCGAGCTACTCGCCGCCTCTGAGCGCTTCCCGGTACTGCTTCGCCCGGTCCGCGTACACCTGGGCGTTGAGCTTGATGCCTTCCCGTTCCTCGTCGGTGAGGGCGCGCTTGACCTTCGCCGGCACTCCGGCCACCAGGGAGCCGGGCGGTATCTCCATCCCCTGCGGCACCAGGGCCTGGGCGGCGACCAGCGATCCGGTACCGACCCGGGCGCCGTTGAGGACCGTGGCCCCCATGCCGATCAGCACATCGTCCTCGACCGTGCAACCGTGCACGACCGCGTTGTGCCCGACGGAGACCCGCTCGCCGATCGAGACGGGGAATCCGGGGTCGACGTGCACCGTGCAATTGTCCTGGATATTGCTGTCGGCGCCGATGACGATGGGGCCGCCGTCGCCCCGTAGCACCGCCTGGTACCAGAGGCTCGATCCCGCGGCCAGCACGACCTCGCCGATCACCACCGAGGTGGGGGCGACAAACGCCTCGGGGGCGATCTGTGGCTCCTTGCCGCTGATTCCCATGATCAAGGCGTCGTGCACCGTTACTCCCACCTGGTCGTCCCCTTCACGTTCCTCGCCCTGGCCGGTCCCATCGCTTCGACCGGCGGGGGCCGCTCTGGTCGCCGGATCGCTTCGACCGGCGGGGCCGTCCTAGTCGCCGGCCGGGACCGGCTGCGGCGGCTCGGCCGTCTCGGAGTCGGCCGCCGTGACCGCGGCGGGCTTGGCCTTCTTGGAGCGCCACTTCATGACGAGCATCGAGCCGAGCCCGAAGAGCAGGGCCAGTACGAGCCCGAGCCAGGAGAAGCGCTTGAGCCAGTCCTCGGCGACCTTGCCCAGGGAGTAGATGACCGCGGTGGTGCCACCGGCCCAGATGATGCCGCCGAGCACATTGGCGATGAGGAACTTCCAGTACGGCATCTGAAGCACACCCGCGAGCGGGCCCGCGAAGATACGCAGCAGCGCGATGAAGCGGCCGACGAAGACCGCCCACATGCCCCACTTCTGGAAGGAGCGCTCGGCGGTCGCCACATGTTCGGCGCTGAAATGCTTGGGGAATTTACGGCCCAGCCAGGTGAGGAGTGGCTGTCCGCCCTTGCGGCCGATGAGATAGCCGATGGAGTCGCCGATCACCGCGCCCGCGATGGCGCTGGCGCCGAGGACGTAGGGGTTGATGTGGTCCTGCGAGGCCGCCAGCAGCGTCGCGCTGACGAGGACGATCTCACCGGGAAGCGGGATTCCCAGGCTCTCCAGGCCGATGACGAGACCCACCAGCAGATACACGCTGACCGCGGGTACGGTCTCAAGCCATTCCTCGATATGCAACGCCGGTTCCTCCCCATGTGGCGATCGCTTCCCGGCGTGCGCCGGACGGGAGTGCGGCGCACCCCGGGAAGACTACTCAATCGGCGCGCGGTCGCCATCATCCCCAGGTCGTGCTCCCGCTCGCGTCGACTCCGGCGAAGGGATGACCGCTCAGGACTGGGGACGCAGGGTCCATACGATGGACATCTCGCCCGTGACCGCGCCGTCCTCCCGGGTGATCGCGATGTTCACCGGGAATTCGGGGCGCTTCCCCGCGTCCAGCTCGGCGACCACCTCGGCGGCGGTCCGGCCGAGGGTGGCGGTCGCGGTGACGGGACCCTTGGCGAGCTTCTTGTAGCCGATCTCGGCGCGCACGGCCAGCGGCACGGCACGGCCGAGCTGATCGCCGAACGCCGCCAGCACGATCGCGCCGCTCGCGGACTCGGCCAGGGTGAACATCGCGCCCGCGTGGGGGCCGCCGACGTGGTTGTGGAAGTCGGGCTGGTCCGGCAGGCGCAGCACCGCTCGCTCGGGCGACGCCTCGAGGAACTCCAGGTTCAGGGTGCGCACCATGGGAACCGTGGCGGCGAGCATCTCACCGACGGAAGGCTGAGTTTCTGACATGCCACGGAAGTTACCATCCAGTAGCAAACGGCGGAAGGGGCGGTTCGCAGGGCAGACGTAGCAGCCGTCATCGGCCCCCTCTATCGTTACTCGCCATGTGGCCAGGACAGCAGCCGCCCGGGGGCGAGCAGAACAACCCGCAAGGTCAGAACCCCTATCAGCAGCCGGGGTACCAGCAGCCGGGATACGACCAGTCCAACCCGTATCAGCAGCCGGGATACCAGCAGCCGAATCCCTATCAGCAGCCTCCCCAGCAGCAGCCGGGGCAGCCGGGCCAGCCGCAGCAGCCGGGGTACGGGCAGCAGCCGGGCTACGGCCAGCCGCAGCAGCCCGATTACGGCCCGCCGCAGGGTCCGCCTCAGGGGCCGCCGCAGCCGACCGGCCAGCAGTGGGGCGCGCCGTCCGGCCCGCCCGGCGCGCCGCAGCCGCCGCGCGACAACAAGAAGCGGACGACGACCATCGCCATCGTCGCGGCGATCGCGGTCGTCGCGGCCGCCGCCATCACCGGTGCGCTGGTCCTGGGCAAGGACGACAGCGGCGGCGGTGACGAGTCCAAGGGGAAGGACAAGACGTCCACCGCCCCCTCGTCCGCTCCGGCCTCCGACGAACCGACGACCGAGGACCCGGCCGGCGGCGGTGCGGACAACCCGCGCGCCGGAGGCGACGCCGGCGACGTCAAGGCGGTCATACCCGGCTGGAAGCCGGTGGTCAGCCCCAAGCGGCACAACGCCTTCGACGTCCCCCCGGAGTGGACGGTCGAATCGCCGGGGCTGAGCACGGGCTTCGAGGACGACAAGGGCAAGCCGCTCGTTGTCATGTCCGCTCCGGCCAGGTACAAGAAGGACTACTGCTCGGTCAAGGACAAGGACGGCTACGTCAACAAGAGCCATGCCGCCGGAGCGGGCTCCAAGGGTGCGCAGGGCGCCAAGAGCGAGGCGTCGGCCGCCAAGATCGAGGCCGAGAACTGGGTCTTCGCCGCCTTCGACCAGGACCAGACCGGGACCCGTAAGGTCACCGACGCCAAGAAGTTCACCAGCGACCACGGCCTCAAGGGCTACACCGCGTCGGCCACCGTCACCGGCGTGAAGAAGACCGACAAGTGCACCACTGACGGCAAGTCCGTCACGGTGACCTACACGGACACCAACGGTGACTTCGCGACGTGGGTCCTCTACTCCGTCAAGGGCACCAAGGAAGAGGTCCCGGACTCCACCATCAAGAAGATCATGAGTTCGCTGCGGCCGGTGAAGTCGGAGGTCTCCTGACCACCGACTGACCGCCCGCCGACGGCGGCCGGAATACGGTTGGACGCCGGGGCCCGCCCCCAGGGATAGTCCCGATGTGACGACTCCTCCGGCCCCGCGCCGCCGACCGCGCCGCCCCGCGTGGGCGGGTCGCAACTACACACTGCTGACCACCGCCGCCGTGGTGACGGGCCTCGGAAACGCCGGAGCCCTCATCGCGGCGGCGTTCGCGGTGCTGGAGGCGGGTGGGGACGGCGGCGACGTCGGGCTCGTGGCGGCGGCCCGCACGCTTCCGCTGGTCGTCTTCCTGCTGATCGGCGGCGCGCTGGCGGACCGGCTGCCCCGCCACCGGGTGATGGTCGCCGCCAACAGCCTCAACTGCCTCTCGCAGGCGCTCTTCGCCGTGCTCGTCCTGTCCGGCGAGGCGCGGCTGTGGCAGATGGCCGTGCTCTCCGCGCTCGGCGGCACCGGGCAGGCGTTCTTCTCCCCCGCCGCCGAGGGCATGCTGCTCTCCAGCGTCACCGGCGAACAGGCCGCCCGCGCCTTCGCGCTGTTCCGGATGGGCATGAACGGTGCGCAGATCGGCGGGGCGGCGGTCGGCGGTGCGCTGATCGCGGTGGTCGGCCCCGGCTGGATGCTGGCCGTCGACGCCGCCGCGTTCGCGATCGCGGCCGCCCTGCGCGCCCTGCTCGACGTCAGCGCCGTGGCCCGGCGGAAACCCGGGGGCGGCATGCTGCGGGATCTGCGCGAGGGCTGGCACGAAGTCATCTCCCGGCCCTGGCTGTGGTCCATCATCGTGCAGTTCGCCGTCGTCAACGCGGTGGTGGGGGCGGCCGAGTCGGTGTTCGGCCCGCTGGTCGCCGAGGAGCATCTGGGTGGCGCGCGCCCCTGGGGGTTCGCGCTCGCGGCGTTCGGCGCGGGCACCATCCTGGGCGGTCTGCTGATGATGCGCTGGCGGCCACGGCGGCTGCTGCTCGCGGGCTCCTTGAGCATCCTGCCGCTCGCCCTGCCATCCGCCGCGCTGGCCGTCCCGGTGGCGATTCCGGCACTGGTCGTGGTGATGTTCCTGGTCGGCCTCTCGGTCGAGGTGTTCGGGGTGTCCTGGATGACCGCGCTGCACCAGGAGATCTCCGAGGACAAGCTGTCGCGGGTCTCGGCGTACGACTGGTTCGGCTCGGTCGCCATGGTGCCGGTCGCCACGGCGCTCGCGGGCCCGGCCGAGGAGACGTTCGGCCGGTCGGCGTCGCTGTGGGGCTGTTCGGCGCTGATCCTGGCGCTGACGCTGGCGGTGCTGGCGGTCCCGGACGTACGGCGGCTGCGCCGGCGCGAGACCACGCCCGTCACCGAGGGCGGACCGGCCGCCACGGACACCGCCCCGGAGCAGGTCAGCCCACGCTGAACGCCCCGTCCGGCGGTTCGGGCGACGGTGTGGCGTCCGCGTCCCGTACCGGCTCCGCGCCGCCCATGAAACGCTCCAGCGCCGCCCCGTACTCGACCCTGGCCGGGAAGGCGTCGGCCGCCGTGCGGCGGGCCAGCACGGCGACCGGCGGTTCGGACCGGGAGGCCACCAGCACGGCGTTGCCGAACCGGCGGCCGCGCAGCACGGACGGCTCCGCGATCAGGGCGAGATACGCGAACGCCGTGCGGTAGGTGGCCAGTTGGGAGCGGAGGAAGGCGAACGGCGCCCCGTCGGCCAGATTCGCGACGTACCAGCCGCCCGGCCGCAGCACCCGGGCCGCGGCGCGGGCGTACTCCACGGAGGTCAGATGCGCGGGCACCCGCGAACCGCCGAAGACATCGGCCACGATGACATCGGCGGACCCCTCGGACGCGGTCTCCAGCGCCGTCCGGGCGTCCTGCGGCCGCACCGTGATCCCCGCGTCGGACGGCAGTGGAAGATGCTCGGTGACCAGCTCCAGCAGCCCCCGGTCGGCCTCGATCACCACCTGGTGCGAGCCGGGGCGGGTGGCGGCCAGATAGCGGGGCAGCATCAGCGCCCCGCCGCCCAGGTGCAGAACGTCGAGCGGGGCGCCGGGGTCGGCGGCCGCGTCCAGGACATGGGCGATCCGCCGCGCGTACTCGAATTCGAGATGGACCGGATCGTCGAGGTCGACATACGACTGCGGGGCGCCGTCCACCGTGAGCAGCCAGGCGTGCGGGCGGTCCAGGTCCGGCATCAGCTTGGCGGTGCCGCCGTCCACGGCGCGGCTTACGGGTATCGGCTCGTTCACCGTCTCATTGTGCCGTCACGGGGCTCGTGCCCCGTGACGGCACGGGCTCCGTGGCTCCCGCTCGCCCGCCTCCTGCCGGAGGTGGCGGGCGAGCGGGACCGGTCGTCGCTACGCCTGGTCGAGCACGGTGGTCACCGTGCCCGCGCCCACCGTGCGGCCGCCCTCGCGGATCGCGAAGCCGAGCCCCGGCTCCAGCGGTACGGCGCGGCCCAGCTCGACCGCCATGGTGACGGTGTCCCCGGGGCGCGCCACCGCGACGGGCCCCAGGTCCACGGCGCCGACCACATCGGCCGTACGGAGGTAGAACTGCGGGCGGTAGCCGGTGGACACCGGGGTCCGCCGGCCGCCCTCGGCCTCCGACAGCACATACACCCGCGCGGTGAAGCGCCGCCTCGGCACGAGGCTGCCGGGCGCGGCCACCACATCGCCGCGGCGCACCGCGTCCCGCGCCACCCCGCGCAGCAGCAGCGCGACATTGTCGCCCGCCTCGGCCGCCGCCATGGACTTGCCGAAGGTCTCCACACCGGTGACCACCGTGGCCACTTCGGTGCCGGGCACCTCGACACGGTCGCCGACCCGTACCGTGCCGCGCTCGATGGCGCCGGTGACGACCGTGCCGCGGCCGGTGATGGTCAGCACGTTCTCCACCGGTAGCAGGAACGGGGCCTGGGTGTGGCGCACGGGCGTCGGCACATAGATGTCCACGGCGTCCAGCAGCGCCTCGATCGCCCCGGTCCACCGCGGATCGCCGTCCAGCGCCCGCAGCCCGGAGACCCGTACGACGGGCGTGGTGTCGCCGGGATAGCCGTGCGCGGAGAGCAGTTCGCGCACCTCCAGCTCGACGAGGTCGGTCAGCTCGAGGTCGCCCGCGTCGGCCTTGTTGAGGGCCACCACGATGTGGTCGACGCCGACCTGACGGGCCAGCAGCACATGCTCGGCGGTCTGCGGCATCACACCGTCGAGCGCGGAGACGACGAGGATCGCCCCGTCGATCTGGGCGGCGCCGGTCACCATGTTCTTGATGAAGTCGGCGTGGCCGGGCATGTCGACATGCGCGTAGTGGCGGGTGTCGGTCTCGTACTCGACATGCGCGATGTTGATGGTGATGCCGCGCGCGGCCTCCTCCGGCGCCCGGTCGATGCGGTCCGCCGGTACGTAGGCGCCGCCGGTGCCGCGCTCGCTCAGCACCTTGGTGATGGCGGCGGTCAGCGTGGTCTTGCCGTGGTCGACATGGCCCATGGTGCCGATGTTCAGATGCGGCTTGGTGCGCACATAGGTCTGCTTGGACATGCGACGGTCTCTCCTCGTCAGCGGGGGTGGGAAGCGCGGACCCCAGAACCTCGCCGACCCTCCCCCTGGGGGATCCGTCGGAGTTGTCCGAGGAGGGTCAGCTTCGGGCGCCGTGGAGGCGGACGGCGGGAACGGCGGCGGGCGGATCCGTGGTGAGGGCGGCGACCGCGGCCGGAGCGAGAGAGGGGACGGCAGCCTTCGGCGCGTCCGCGACCGCGGACGTCGGTGTGAGGAAGGCGAGCCGGAACATGCTGTGATCTTCGCGCACTGTACGGTCCGCGTCGAATGGTTTTCGGTGTGCACGGGGCCGGTGGGACCGGAGGTCCGGGAGCGAACGCCCGGTGCCCTTGAGATGGTTGGCCGGGGGTCCGGCCTGCCCGTTTCCGGTGGTCCGGCCCGGGCCCGGCGGCTGGTCTCGGACCGCCCGGCGGGGGCTCGGACCGCCTGCCGACCGGTTTCGGGCCGTCCGGCGGCTGGTTTCGGGCCGTTCGCCGACTGGTTCGAGACGGTCTGCCGACCCTCTGTCGACGGTCTGCCGACAATCGGACGACAACGCGACGACATCACGGTGCCCGCCCGGCTTGGTCGGTTACGCTCCACCGATGCTCGATGTCGCCGCACCGCCCGCGAAACCGGCCACGCGCCGCGCCCGCGCCGTGCTCCTCTCGCCGTGGTCGCGGCTGGGGCTGCTCGCCGCGCTGCTCATCGGTTCCGCGATCGCGGTCTGGCTGTGGGAGCCGCAGCGGCTGCTGACCCACGGCTGGCCGGAGCTGTCGGGCGGGACGGCCGTGCTGCTGTTCACGGCCGCGTACGGGGTGGGCACCGCCGCGCTGGTGCCCAGGCCGCTGCTGAACCTGGCGGCCGGTGCGCTCTTCGGCATCCAGGCCGGGCTGCTCACAGCCCTCGGCGGCACGGTGATCGGCGCCGGGATCGCCTTCGGTCTCGGCCGGCTGCTGGGGCAGGACGCGCTGCGTCCGCTGCTGCGGGGCCGCTGGCTCACGGCGGCGGACCGGCAACTGAGCCACCACGGGTTCCGGTCCATGCTGGCGATCCGGCTGTTCCCCGGCGTACCGTTCGCCGCCGCCAACTACTGCGCGGCCGTCTCACGGATGGGCTGGCCGTCGTTCCTGCTGGCCACGGGGCTGGGCAGTGTGCCGAACACCGCCGCTTACGTGGTCGCGGGCAGCCGCGCCACCACCCCCACCTCGCCCGTCTTCCTCCTCGCGATGGCCTTCATCACGGTGCCCGCCGTCGCGGGGGCGCTGGTGGCCTGGCGCAAACGCGGCCGACCGCGGCTCACGGGCCCCGGGGAGCGCCTCCGCGAGGACGCGACCGCGAGCGAGACACCACCGTCGACCTGACGAGCAGCGGACCCGCGGTGGGCGACCCGCTCAGCCCCCGGCCGGTCCGTGCGCGGAGGCGGAAGCGGCCGCCGCGCGGGCGGACAGCGGCTCGGCGATGTCCTCGAGCGGGCGCTGTTCGGCAGGGATGGCGAGGAAGGCGGCCACGAGCCCGGCGGCGACCATGAGCGCCGCCCCGATGGAGAAGGCCAGCGCGGTGTCGGCGACGACTCCGCTCTGTGTCAGATTCGAGAAGATCAGCGGCCCGGTGATGCCTCCGGCCGCCGTGCCGATGGCGTAGAAGAAGGCGATGGCCAGGGCGCGCGTCTCCATCGGGAAGACCTCGCTGACCGTCAGATACGCGGAGCTCGCACCGGCCGAGGCGAAGAAGAGGACCACACACCAGCAGGCGGTCATCGTGGTCGCGCTGAGCCAGCCGTTGCCGAACATCCAGGCGGTGATGAACAGCAGCACACCAGACAGGATGTACGTCCCCGAGATCATCACGCGGCGGCCGACCGTGTCGAAGAGCCCGCACAGCAGGGCCGGACCGAGGAAGTTGCCGAAGGCGATGACCGCGAAGTAGTAGCCGGTGTCGCCGCTGGGCACATTGAAGAACCGCACCAGGATCGAGCCGAAGCCGAAGGTGATGGCGTTGTAGAGGAACGCCTGCCCGATGAAGAGGGCCAGCCCCAGGACCGCGCGCCGGGGATACGCCCGGAAGAGCGTCCGGGCGATCTCGATGAAGCCGGTGCTCTTCCGCGTCTTGATGGTGATGGCATTGTCCGGCTCCGGGAGGCGCCGCCCGGTCTCGTCCTCGATCCGCCGTTCGGCCGCCGCGACCAGCTCCCCCGCGCCCTCCGCCCGGCCGTGGATGAACATCCAGCGAGGGCTCTCCGGGACGTTCCGGCGCACCAGCAGGATGACCAGGCCGAGGACGACGCCGAGGGCGAAGGTGAGCCGCCAGCCGACGTTCAGCGGGAAGAAGTCCGGGTTGAGCATCAGCACGGAGAGCAGCGAGCCGCCCATCGCGCCGAGCCAGAAGCTCCCGTTGATGACCAGATCGACGCGGCCCCGGTATCTGCTGGGGATCAGCTCGTCGATCGCGGAGTTGATGGCCGCGTACTCCCCGCCGATGCCGAAGCCGGTGAGAAAGCGGAAGAGGAAGAACCACCAGGCGGAGAAGGCGATGGCGGTGAGCGCGGTGGCGGCCAGATAGACCCCGAGGGTGATGAGGAAGAGTTTCTTGCGGCCGTAGCGGTCGGTGAGCCAGCCGAAGACCAGCGCCCCGGCGCAGGCCCCGGCCACATAGAGGGCCGCCGCGACCCCGGTGACCTGCGCGTCGGTGATGGGCAGCCCGCTGCCGGGCTCGGAGAGGCGGCTGGCGATATTGCCGACGACGGTCACTTCGAGACCGTCCAGGATCCATACGGTGCCGAGGCCGATCACGATCATCCAGTGCCAGCGTGACCAGGGCAGCCGGTCCAGCCGTGCCGGGACCTTGGTGGTGATCGTCCCGCCGGGCCCGTTCCCTCGGCCTCCCTGTCCTCCGTCGTGCCCGATCGCGGTCATACGGTTCGGCTCCTCGGCTCCTCGGCTGTCCGGGCTGCTGACTGGGCTGTCCGGGCTGTCCACGGCTGATCACAGCCGTCCACGGCTGATCCTCACCAGGACGCCCGCGGCCGGGCGGCCGAGCGCCGAGTACCCAAGGTCAAAGCGATGAACCGATGGTCCGACCAGGCCCTTGATGGGCCGCGCACCCGGGGACGCTACGCTGCCCACACCCGGCAGTTGATCCTCGACCGCCGGCTTCCCACCGACCACCCCGCCTGAATCGGTCACGCCTGGCCATCTCTGGCCAGAAATCGATCAGCGCACGATCAGCCTCTGGATAGCGAAGACTCAATGTCGTGGTTTGAATCATTCATCCTCGGGCTGGTCCAGGGGTTGACTGAGTTTCTTCCGATCTCCTCCAGCGCCCATCTACGGCTCACGGCCGCGTTCGCCGGCTGGAGCGACCCTGGGCCCGCGTTCACCGCGATCACCCAGATCGGCACGGAGCTCGCGGTGCTCATCTACTTCCGCAAGGACATCGTCAACATCGTGTCGGCGTGGTTCCGCTCGCTCTTCAGCAAGGAGTGGCGCGGCAACCACGACGCCCAGATGGGCTGGCTGGTGATCGTCGGCTCGCTGCCCATCGGTGTGCTCGGGCTCACCCTCCAGGACGCGATCGACGGTCCGTTCCGCGATCTGCGGCTCATCGCCACGACCCTCGTGGTCATGGGCGTCGTCCTGGGCTTCGCGGACCGGCGTGCGGCGCGCGATGAGTCGGGCGGCCGGCATCGCGTCGCCAACCAGCGCAAGACGCTGAAGGAGCTCAGCATCCGCGACGGCCTCATATTCGGCGTCTGCCAGGCGATGGCGCTGGTGCCGGGCGTCTCCCGGTCCGGCGCGACCATCAGCGGCGGACTGCTCATGGGCTACACCCGCGAGGCGGCGGCCCGCTACTCCTTCCTGCTCGCGGTCCCGGCGGTGCTGGCCTCGGGCGCCTTCGAGCTGAAGGACGCGTCCGAGGGGCATACGGCATGGGGCCCGACGATCTTCGCGACCGTTATCGCCTTCGTTGTCGGATATGTCGTTATCGCGTGGTTTATGAAGTTTATTTCCAGCAAGAGCTTCATGCCGTTTGTGATCTACCGGATTCTGCTGGGCCTCGCGCTCTTCGCACTGGTGGGCTTCGGTGTGCTGAGCGCCCACGCGGCCGAGTCGGCGGGCTGACGCGCTTCTCCACACGGACAGGGAGATGGGCCGCCGGCCGAGGAGGGAGGAGTCCGGCGGCCCCTTCGCTCAGGTCTGGCGCCCCCTGAGCGGCATGGGACGAGTCAATCGCCATGCGGGGCACCGGGGAAGGGTGTGCGGTAGATATATGCAAGCACTCGCATCACACCGGGTGTGAATTCCTCACCCAGCGCACGCCCCTGCCCTGAGCCGGCAGGCCACGGGGACGCTCACACCGACCGTTCGGCGACGATCTCCACCAGCTCACTCAACGAGTCGATCCGCCAGTCCGCCATCGCCGCGTCGGCGGTATCGGCCCACAGATAGGCCCACGGCCCCCGGCGGATATGCGCGGCCCGCAGCCCGGCGGCCTTCGCCGGCCGGATGTCGAAGGCCGGATAGTCACCCACGTACAGCGTGTCCCCCGGCGCGGCCCCGCCGAGCGCCACCACCCGCCGGAAGAACTCCGGATCGGGCTTGGCGACCCCCCACTCACTGGACGTCGCCACGGCATCGACCGGCAGCCCCAGCTCCCGCAGCAGCGCACCCGCCCGCAGCGTCTGATTCCCGGCCAGCACCACCCGCGGCCCCGACTCCCGCAGCCCGGCGAGCGCGGACCGCACATCGGGGTACACATCCGACTCGTCCAGCCACTCCCCCCGCCCCGCCGCCTCCCGCGCCCGCCACTCGGCGTCGATGTCCACGCCCGGCCGCACCAGACGGAGCGCGTCCTTGTCGTCCCGCCCCTGCGCGACGACGGCCCCCACCAGCGCGGACAGAGTGTGCCGCGGCACCCCGAGCCAGTCGGCCCAGGAACCCCAGTAGCGGTCCTCACGGACCAGGGTCGAGCCGATGTCGAACACAACGCTCTCGATCACCGCGGCCCCTTCCTCCGGCCCCTGGCCTCACACCTTCTCGGGCCCCTGACCCTCCCAGTCCGCGTAACGGATCCGGGCCAGATCCAGCACCTCACCGACCGTGCCCCACTCGTTCTTCCCCAGCCGGGACAGCGGCCGCAGCCGGGTGATCTCCGCATGCCCGTCGACCATCACCGCGTCGTCGATCGCGGCATGCACCACCCGCCCGAAGACCACCGTCGAATTGCCGAGCCCCATCGTGCTGTGCACCACACACTCCAACGCCACCGGCGACCCCGCCACCCGAGGCGGCTTCACCCGCGCACTCGCCTCCTGCGCCACCCCCACCGCCTCGAACTCGCTCACCCCGTGCGGAAAGTCCGTCGCGGTCGCGTTGATCTGCTCGAACAGCCCCTCCGGCGCGAGGTTCACCACGAACTCCCCGGTGTCCTCGACGTTCCGCAGTGAGTCCTTACGCCCCACGGAGGTGAACTGCACGATGGGCGGAGCCACGGCCGCCACGGTGAAGAACGAGTGCGGAGCGAGATTCGCGGAGCCATCCCGGCCCACCGTCGACACCCAGGCAATCGGCCGAGGCACGATCACCGAGGTCAGCAGCTTGTAGAACGGAGTGGGCCCCATGGCCTCGGGCTCGAAGTCAATACGCATGCGCCCAGTATCCGCGCATGCGGCGGCGCACCCCAACGACGGATCGCGGCATGGTCCAGCCCCTGGGCGTCGACCGTCGGCACAAAGACGCCGAGGATACGCGCCGTCGCCTGCGCTGGGGCCCCTTCGCCAAGATCTACAAGGAGAACGACACCTCCGCGTTTCAAGAAGCGCACGAGAACACAGAAATCCGGACGGCCCCGGGTGACCTGTGCCACGCTGATGGAACCGTTGGCACTGGTGGGATCACATGGGGGAGTTGGGCGTGCCTGAGGAACCGACAGAGCCAGTGCAGCGACTGCACACCGAGAACTCCTTGTCCGACCGTTCGCACGTGGACGGTCCGGTTGTCCAAGCGGGCGTCATTCATGGTGGCGTCACCATCCACCACGCCAACCAGTCGCGGAAACTCGAGACCCCCTGTATGGCGACCGGTTCAGGCATCCGGACGGCCAATGACGTCTACCGGTGGGCAGACGAACCAGCCGCCCCCCATGCGTGGGCAGGCACGTGGACTCCGGAAGATGGGGCCAGCGTGCTCGTGGAAGGGCTCGCTGCACAGGCCGTGGTGCTCAGGGGAATGCGTCCTGTCGTGCTCTCCCGTAAAGTCCCGCGTCCTGCACAACATTGGGGCCTGATCATGAGCCACCTGGAGACACGGGGGTTCACCACCGACCTGGACGCAGATCACCCGGTTCTCCGGCCCCTGGACGGCCCGGACTTTCCGTTCACCGTCACCAGCAGTGACCCTGAACTATTCGAGGTCCACCCCGCTGCCTCGGCCTTCGAGATCGAGTGGCTCCTTGAATTGGAGTGGTCGAGTGCCGGCCGTCACGGGACGCTCACTGTTGACAACGGCGGCCGTCCCTTCCACTTCGTGCCGCGCCCCCGGACGCCCGCGCAGTGAGCGTTTGGATCTTGAGACCACGAGCAGCCCATGGCAGGCTCATGCCGCGTGATCGATGAATTCGCGAAAGACAACCTGCACGGGAGGCTGCGGCGGGACCGCAAGGCGCTGCTCTGGAAACTCGACGGCTTGTCCGAATACGACGCCCGCCGGCCTTTGACAGCGACCGGGACCAACCTCCTCGGCCTGGTCAAACACGTGGCCACCGTGGAGGCCAGGTACTTCGGCGAGGTCTTCGACCGCCCTTCCCCGGAACCGCTGCCCCGGTGGCAGGACTCCAACGGCAGCGATCTGCGGGCGACCGAGGACGAGACTCGCGATCAGATCATCGAGTTCTACCGGCGCACATGGGAACACTCGGATGCGACGATCAACGAGCTTCCCCTCGACGCCCCCGGCCACGTGCCGTGGTGGCCGGAGCCTTATCCCAACACGAACCTGTTCGCCATCATGGTCCATGTCCTCGGCGAGTCCATCCGGCATGCCGGGCACGCCGATATCCTGCGCGAGGGCCTCGACGGCCGGACCGGGGTGCGCGCCGAGAACGAGCAGCAGATCGACGAGGAAGCCCGTGCGGCCTACTACGCGAAGATCGAGCGGGCCGCCAGGTCGGCCGCACCGATCAAGGCTTAGAGGTTGTCTCACGTGACGTGATGCTCGTGCGGCACGATGCCGGTCGTGGGTGCTGATCTATCGAAGCGTCTGGTTCCTGATGAACTCTGGGAGCTGACCGCCCCGTTGCAGCGTGGTCGGGGTGGTGTTGTCCCCGGCCATCAGGCGCCCTGGAACTCCGAGGCCGAGGATGCCAGTCGGCGCTCGGCGATCTGGTGGGCCGCTCGCAGCGGGGTGGTGCCCGTCGAGTGCGCCAGGTCAAGGATGTGGGTCACGGTGTCGCCGATGCCCTCCACCCGTTGCTGCGCGGCCTCGTGGCTGTAGCCTTCCGACTCCCGGCTCAGGGCGTAGGCGATACCGCCGGCACTGGCGACATAGTCGGGCACCCAGACGATGCCCCGCTCCGCGAGGACATCGGCCACCCGCTCCTCGGTGAGCTGGTTGTTCGCCGGGCCGACGACCAGGCGCGCGGTGATCCGGGGGACGGTCACGTCATCGAGTACGCCGCCGACGGCGGCCGGGACCAGGATGTCGGCCGGCGCGGACAGAGCCCGACCGGGCTCGACCCAGCCGTATCCGCTCGCCAGGGCCGCCTCCTTACGGGAGGCTTCCAGGTCCGACACGACGACCTGCGCGCCCTCGGCGGCCAGGCCGGCGGCGATACCGCTGCCCACCGATCCGAAGCCGCTGATCACCACGGTCCGTCCGGTGCAGGAGGCATCGCCGAATACATGCCGCGCACCGGCGCGCAGGGCCGCCAGGACGCCGGTGGCGGTCGGGCCTCCGGAGTTGCCGGTACCGCCGTGCTCCTCGGGCGCGCAGTACGCGTACGGCGAGAAGCGCCGCAGGACCACCATGTCCTCGGGGCCGGTGCCGACGTCGGGGCCGGTGCGGTAGGAACCCTGGAAGGAGGCGATCAGCTCGCCCAGGTCCTCCAGCGCTGCCGCACGCGACTGTGGGGTGAGCGCGGTGTCGTTGTCGAGGGCGACCACGCTCTTGCCGCCGCCGAAGTCCAGACCGGCCACCGCGGCCTTGTAGGTCATCGCCTCCGACAGGCGCAGCGCGTCGGCCAGTCCCTGCTGCCAGGTGTCGTAGCGGCGCAGTCGGCAGCCGCCGACCGCCGGGCCCAGGGCCCGGGAGTGGATGGCCACGATCAGCGGCAGCCCGGAACGGCGGCCACGTCGAATAGTCACGTCTTCGTGTGCAAGCGCTCGGCTCATGCCGCCAAAGCTAGGCTGATGCACGGAATGGTTGACGTGACGCCGAAGTAAGTTCGGTATGGCGATCCAGGAGGCAGTCATGGATGAACTTGATTCGGCGATCGTGCACCATCTACAGGCCGATGGTCGGCAGTCCAACCGGGCCCTCGCCGAGAAGCTCGGTATCGCCCCCTCCACCTGCCTCGAACGCACCAGGTTGCTGCACAAGCGCGGCATCATCCAGGGCTACCGGGCCCAAGTCTCGCTGCGGGCGCTCAACCGCTCCGTGCAGGCGATGGTCTTCACCCAGGTCCGGCCGCTGCGCCGGGAGGTCGTCGCCGCCTTCGAGCAGTCGGTGACCCAGCTTCCAGAGGTGGTCTCCGTCTACACGATGGCCGGCAGCGACGACTTCCTCGTCCACGTCACGGTCCCGGACATCGACCACCTGCACGCCTTTCTCCTGGACCAGTTCACCAACCGCCGGGAGATCGTCGGCTTCCGCACCTCGATCATCTACCAGCACCTCACCAACCCCGTGCTCGACCCGCTGCCCACGCAGACAGAGCGCCCGTGACACCACGCACGCCACGCGGTCACCGGAGCGGGCCGTCAGCGTCGTGGTGGCCGTTTTCAGTCCGCGCGCATGGCTGCTGGTGAACCGGCCGGACTGGGCGGCGTCGAGCGGCCGAAGGTGCGGCGGTAGGCGGTGGGGGTGGTGCCCAGTGCGCGCCGGAAGTGCAACCGCAGGTTGGCCGCCGTGCCCAGTCCGCAGTCCCGCGCCACCCGGTCCATCGGGTGGTCCGTGGTTTCCAGCAGTTCCCGCGCCCTGCTCAGGCGGGCGCCCTGCAACCACTGCAACGGGGTCGTGCCCGTCTCCTCGGTGAACCGGCGCATGAAGGTGCGCTGCGAGACACCCGCGTGCCGGGCGAGTACGCGCAGTGTGAGCGGCTCGCCCAGCCGGTGCAGGGCCCATCCCCGGGTACCGGACAGCGATGCCTCACCGGCCACCGCGACGGGAGCCGGTACGTACTGGGCCTGTCCACCGTCCCGATGGGGGGCGGCCACCAGACCGCGGGCGATCTCGTTGGCCACCACCGCGCCCAGGTCGCGGCGTACGAGGTGCAGGCACAGGTCGATACCGCAGCACACCCCGGCCGACGTGAGCACATCGCCCTCGTCGACGTAGAGCACATCGCGGTCGACCTTGACGGCCGGGAAGTCCCGTTCGAGCTCGTCGATGTGTTTCCAGTGGGTCGTGGCGTGCAGCCCGTCCAGCACGCCCGCCGCGGCCAGTGCGAAGGCGCCCGTGCAGATCGACACCACACGTGTGCCTCGGTCGCGGGCCTCGGCCAGCGTGCCGAGCACGGCGTCCGGCAGCCGGAGGTTCGGTTCGAATCCCGGCACGACCACGGTGTCGGCGGTGCGCACCTGCGCCAGCTCCCCGTCGGCGACCAGGGCGAAACCCGCGCTGGTGACCACCTTCGCGTCCAGCGCGCACAGGGTCATCTCGTAAGGGGTTTCCGGCCGGGTGGTGAAGATCTGCGTCGGGATCGCCAGGTCGAGCGGGGTGACCCCGTCCAGCGCCAGGACCGCGACTCGATGCACTGTCATGGCAAGATTCTATCGAAGTAAGGAAATTTTGCCTCTCGCCAGGTCAGGGCGGTCGCGGCGAGGCTGAGGACATGACCGGATCTACCCACGAGGCGGCCGCCGACCTGATCACGCTGCCCGGCACACCGCTTGCCGACGCCGTCGTGAACCTCGTCCGACCGCTGGAAACGCCGTCCGTGTTCAACCACAGCGTCCGCAGCTATCTGTTCGCCCGGCTGGTGGCCGGCCGCCTCGGCCTGGCCGTCGGCCACGACTACCACGACGACCTGTTGTTCGCCGCGTGCGCGATGCACGACCTCGGTGTGGCGTCGGACGGCCCGCACAGCCATCGGTTCGAGGTCGAAGGCGCCGACCGGGCGGCCGCGTTCCTCATCGAACGCGGAGTGCCCACGGCCGACGCCGACCAGGTCTGGCAGGCCATCGCCCTGCACACCTCGCCGGGTATCGCGGAACGCCACGGCACGCTGTGCGTGCTCGTCCGCGAAGGCGTCGCCCTCGACTTCGGCGGCCCACTGGGGGGCGGCCACATCGACGCCGTCACCGATGAGCAGGCCGACGCCGTGCACGCCGCCTATCCACGGCTGGACATGATCCGCTCACTCACCGACGCGATCGTCGCGCAGGCCGCGAAGAACCCGGCGAACGCACCTCGGTACACGATTCCCGGCGAATTCCTCCGCGAACGCGAAACCTACGGCCGGACCCGGCTGGAGCACGCCTGTAGTTCGTCCCGCTGGGGCAACTGACTCCGCCGACTCCACAACTCCGTCAACAAGGAAAAGGAAGCACCACAATGACCGTCCACACCGTCGAGATCCCCGAGGACAACGCGGTCTTCGGGCAAACCACCAGCGCCTTCGCGGGCTTCGGCTATTCCGCCGCGGTCCGCGCGCACGGCCTTCTGTTCATCGCGGGAACGATCGGCCGCCGAGCCGACGGAACCATCCCGGACACCATCGAGGAGCAGACCGAGATCGCCATCCGGAAGATCGAGGAGATCCTTCGGCTGGAGAACCTCGACCTGTCCGCCCTCGTCGACGTCACCAGCTACCACGTCGACATCCGCCAGCACCTGTCCGGCTTCGTCGAGGCCAAGCAGCGCCTCGTCGAAGCGCCCTACCCGACCTGGACGATCATCGGGGTCAGCGGCCTCGCCAGCCCGGGACTCCTCGTCGAAATCCGCGCGACCGCCGCGTACCCCGACTCATCCCGGTAGCCGCCGCCCGTGGGCCCGCTCCCCCGCCCGCTCGTGGGCCCGCGAGGGGGCGAGGAGGTAGGAGTGGAGCTGGCCGAGCAGTTCGGCGATGCCTTCCCGGTCGGCGCGGTAGCGGACCAGTTTGCCGCTGCGCGTCGACTGGAGCAGGCCACCGCGCCGGAGGACCGCGAGGTGCTCGGAGGTGGTCGACGGGCCGAGTCCGGTGCGCTCGGCGACCTCACCGACGGTCAGCTCCTCGCCGTCGAGGAAGTGTGCGAAGAGCCTCTGCCGGGTTCCGCTGGTCAGCGCCTTGAGGAAGACCTGGAGGTCGTCGCCGGGTACGGCGGCCCCGGGTCGTATCCCCTGCGCCGCACCGGAGTCGGCCCGCTCCGACGCCTGGTCACCGGCCACCGGCGGGAGCTCGTCCGGGCCCCGGTACGGGCGGGGGACGCGGAGGGGGCGGTGGAGGTCGAATTCGGTCGGGGGGATGTCCAGGGCCGAGCAAGCCTCGCGGACGACGTCCCGTTCGCTGTCGTCGAAGTAGCCGTCGGCGCAGCCGATGACGATGCCGATCTGGATGACGGCCCGGGCCTCGGCGGGCCTTCTCCTCGCCTTGCCGATCTCCCGCATGGCGCTCGCCATGCCGAGGGCGAAGTCCGTGGTGAGCGCGTCGAGGTGGTCCTCGAAGCGGCGGTGCAGCTCGTCCGGGGGAAAGTTCTGGAGCACGTCGTTGGTGGCGATGAGCTGGGCGACGCGCTGCCGTTCGGACAGATCGATCGTGCCGTCCGCCGCGGCCACCAGGGCGCACATCGCCATGCTCGCGTCCCGGAAGGCCCCGCTCCGCAAGTCGTTCTTCTTCGCCGTGAGCTGAGCCTGCATCGTCTGGACCGTGTCCTTGAGGCGGTCCCACAGCGTCATCTGCATCTCCTTCTCAGTAATACCTCCATTGTGAGGAGAAAACAGAATCTACAGGTTTGTAGAGTCCCCTCACGCGCCGCCGCGGCACCCCTCGCCCCCTTGGCTTCAAATGATCGGTTGCGGCACACCCCTGCTTCTACAGTGCTGTAGATTTATGGCCGGATCCGGCACCCGGCGACAGCGGAAATCTACTTCCGCGAGCCTTCGCGCCCGTCCGCCCCCCGTGTGTTGGTCACTTGAAACCCAGGAGCCGTGCCCCGTGACTGTGAGCCTGCCCAAAGGCGGCAATCCCGCCTCAGGCGGAGTCGGCCGTCTTCGTGGTGTGACCGCGGAATAAGAGGCATCCGTGAGCACGATCGACGAGGTGGGCTCGGCGGCGCCGCCGAGCCGCCCGCCAGGCAGATGCCTTCGGCCGCGGGGCGTGGTCGACCTGCGCGGGAGGGCCGACGCCCCCGCCGTCCTGGCCTACCCGGCCAACGCCGTGGTGGTCGTTTCCGGCCTGCCCGGCAGCGGAAAGAGCACGTTGATCGCACGCTGGTCCAAGGCGGCGCCCGCCATCGATCCGCGGGCGGTCCGGCTCGCCTGCGAGGCGGCCATGCCCGATTGGCTGCCGTACGGCGTATACCGGCCATGGTCTCGACTCAGACATTTTCAGGGGTTACGTCGGCGGATGCGCCGCCTGTCCCCCCTGCTGGTGCACGACTGCGGCAGTCGGCCCTGGCTCCGCCGCTGGCTGGCCCGGCACACCCGGCGGGAGCAACGGGAGTTGCACGTGGTGCTCCTGGACGTCGGGGCGGACGAGGCGCTGGCGGGGCAGAAGGCGCGGGGCCGGTGGGCTCCACCACGCGTCTTCGCCCGGCACCAGCGGGGTATTGACCGCCTGCTGCACGCGTTACCCGGGCCCGACACGGCATACCCGGACGGTGCCGTGCGGCCGGTCCCCGAACCGGTGGCGGAAGCGGCTTCCATCGTCCTGCTCGACCGGATATCGCGAAAGCACGTAGGGGCAGCGGTGTTCGGCCTGCTGCCATAGGTGGATACGGGGCAACCTCGGCTGCGAGTGGCGGCTCAGAACTGATGGAAGCGAGATGGTGAACGGTACTGCCGCGCCCAAGGTGCACGCCCTCGTGGAGGGTTCCCGCCGGGTCGTCGACTCGGGCTGGTTCGGTGGGGTGGTCTTCAGCGTCATCATGGCCAATGCCGCGGTCCTCGGCGTCGAGACGTACAGCGGTGTGGTGGCGGACTGGCACACCGAACTGAAGGCGCTGGAACACGGGTTCCTGGCGATTTTCACGGCCGAGATCCTCTTGCGGATGGTGGCCCACGGGGACCGGCCCGGGGACTTCTTCCGCGATCCCTGGAACCTGTTCGACATGGCCGTCGTGGCGCTGGCCTTCCTGCCCATCACACGCGAGAACGCGACGGTTCTGCGGCTGCTGCGCCTGGCACGGGTGCTGCGGGCCGCGCGGTTCCTGCCACAGATACGGGTGGTGATCACGGCCATCGGCAAGAGCCTTCCCGGCACCCTGAGCTTCCTGCTGGTCGGCACGCTGGTGCTGTATGTGTACGCCATGGTCGGCTGGGTGTTCTTCGCCGATGACGACCCGGAGCACTACGGCTCGATCGGCCGGGCCGTCCTGACCCTCTTCCTGCTCATCACCCTGGACGGGCTGGGGGACGCGGTACGGGCGGGACTGGAGATCTCCCGCTGGACCATCGTCTACTTCGCCTCGTTCGTACTGCTGGGCTCATTCGTCCTGGTGAACCTGCTCATCGGCGTGGTCATCAACTCCCTCGAGGAAGCCCGCGCCATAGAGGAAGCGGAGCAGGCCGAACCGCCGGGCCCCGCACCCATCGGACCCGCTCCGGAGCCGCTGCGTCAACGGATCGCGGCCGCTCGGCAGGCCCTGGACGACCTCGAAGCGGACCTGGGCACCACGAGCGGCAGGCCACACGCCCCTCGCGGCGGCGTCAGCGCGGTCCGGTGCCGCTGCTCCCGCTGCCCGGCTCGGGGTCCGTCGTCCGGGAGCTGATCACATCGCCGGGCTGGGCCTGGATGACCCTCGGGACGGAGGGGTCCCGCCGGCTGTCGTCATCGGATGCCATCGCCTTGGCTTCGCTCTTGAAGATACGGGCCGACTTGCCCATGGAACGGACCAGATCGGGGAGCTTCTTGGCCCCGATGACGACGATGACAACGATGAGGAGGAGGGCCAGCTCGCTTATCCCTAGCATGGGTGCCTGCTTTCTCCATGGATGAGTGGGGTGGTGGCATCGAAAATCTACAGCACTGTAGATGGCCGTGGCGCGTAGACCGAGTCCCCGCGCATGGCCGCGGCGCGATCGATGGCCGCGGCGCCGCCGGGGCGGACGGCATGAACAGCCGGTCACAGACCGGTCGCTACGCGGATCAGGTCGGCGACCGCGCGAAGTCGGCTCTGCGCGGGCCAAGCGATCACCGTGGTCACCGGCGGAGCATCCAGGACCGGCACGGCGGCGAGATCCCGGCGCAGGTCGGCGCCGGCGGACTCGGGGATGATCACGGTGCCACGGCCGAGCGCGATCAGTTGGAAGAGCTGTGTCAGGTTCCGTACCTCTGCCCCCGGTCCCTTCGGATAGGTGCCATCGGGACCGGGCCAGCGAGCCATCGGAAGTTCCGGCAATTCGGTGACCTCGGCCATCCGGAGCTGTGGGCGCCCGGCGAGTGAATGAGAGGCGGGCACGATCGCCACCTGTCGCTCGGTATGCAGAATTTCGGTGTCGAGTCCGGCCACCGAATCGAATGGCAAGTGCAGCAGGGCCACATCGGCTTGCCCATTCCGCAGCAGTTTCTGTTGCTGATGCGCCTCACAGAGCAACAGGTCGACGGTGGCCGCGCCGGGCTCCGCGCGATAGGCGTCCAGGAGTTTGGCCAGCAGCTCACCGGCGGTGCCGGATTTCACGGCGAGGACAAGGCGGGAGCACCTTTGCGCGGCCTGCTGGGTACGCCGCTCGGCCGCGGCCACCGCGCCGAGGATCGCGCGCCCCTCGGACAGCAGCACCGCCCCGGCCTCGGTGAGCGTGACCTTGCGGCTGGTGCGCTCGAGAAGTGTGACCCCGAGCTGTCGTTCGAGCCCGGCGATGGCGCGGGACAGGGGCGGCTGGGCCATCTCCAACCGTTCGGCGGCCTTGCCGAAGTGCAGTTCCTCGGCGATGGCGACGAAGTACCGCAGCTCGCGTATCTCCATCCACGCACCGTAACTCCGGTGGAGTTCGATCGATGCCGCCCGGGTATCGCTGCATGACCGAGACGGTGTTGGTGCCCGGTCGAAGCGCGGCCATGCTCGCTGTCATGAGTGAGAAGACCATCGCGCTGGTCACCGGCGCGAACAAGGGAATCGGGTACGCGATCGCGGCCGGGCTGGGCGCATTGGGCTGGAGTGTCGGTGTCGGCGTGCGAGACGAGCAGCGCAGGGTGGACGCCGTGGCCGCACTGCGCGCGGCGGGTGCCGACGCGTTCGGCGTGCCCTTGGATGTCACCGACGACGCGAGCGTGACCGGCGCGGCGCGGCTGATCGAGGAGCGGGCGGGACGCCTTGATGTGCTGGTCAACAACGCCGGAGTCGCGGGCGGTTGGCCGGAGGAGCCGACCACCATCGAGCTGGAGACCGTGCGGCGGCTGGTGGAGACCAATGTCTTCGGCGTCATCCGGGTCACCAACGCGATGCTGCCGCTGCTGCGCCACTCGGCGCACCCGCGGATCGTCAATCAGTCCAGCCATGTCGGCTCGCTGGCCCTCCAGACCACGCCCGGCGTCGACCTCGGAGGGATCAGCGGGGGCTACGCGCCGACGAAGACCTACCTCAACGCCGTCACCATCCAGTACGCCAAGGAGCTGAGTGGCACCAATATCTTGATCAACAACGCCTGCCCCGGCTACGTGGCCACCGACCTCAATGGGTTCAGCGGCACTCAGACCGCCGAGCAGGGCGCGGCGATCGCCATCCGGCTGGCCGCGCTGCCCGACGACGGCCCCACCGGTCAGCTCTTCGACGACAACGGAGTGGTGCCCTGGTGATGTGCCCAGGTTCACGGCGATGAGTGGGGTGGCCCGCCACCCCGCATCCCGTCTGAGGCAAATGGGTGAATTTGCGGGCCCTATCCCACCGTCCTAACGTCGAATTATGGCTATTGCGACGACGAGTCCTGTGACAGGTGAGGTCCTCAGGAGGTATGAGGAGCTGACTCCGGAGGAACTGGAGGACAAGCTCGCCCGGGCGGCGGCCGCGGCCGCCTCGTACCGGCTGACGAGCGTCGAGGAACGGGCGGCATGGCTACAGCATGCGGCCGAACGCCTGGAGAAGGAGATCGAGAGCGTCAGCCGGATGATCACCACGGAGATGGGCAAGACCTTCCGGGCGGCGGAGGAGGAAGTGGCCAAGTGCATCCACGGGCTCCGCTTCTACGCCGCCGAGGGCCCCGCGTTCCTGCGGGACATGGACGCCGACGCCGGGCGCGTGGGCGCGAAGCAGACGTTCGTCTCGTACCAGCCGATCGGTGTGGTGCTCGCGGTGATGCCGTGGAATCTGCCGTTGTGGCAGGCCATGCGGTTCGCCGCGCCCGCGCTGATGGCGGGGAACGTGGGCCTGCTCAAGCACGCCTCGAACGTGCCGCAGTGCGCCTTGTACCTGGAGGAACTCTTCCGTGACGCCGGGTTCCCCCAGGATGTGTTCCAGACTCTGCTGATCTCCTCGGGGAGGGTGGAGCAGGTGCTGCGCGACCCGCGGGTGGCGGCCGCGACGCTGACCGGCAGTGAGCCGGCAGGGCGGTCGGTGGCGACCATCGCGGGCAATGAGATCAAGAAGGTGGTCCTCGAACTCGGCGGCTCCGATCCGTTCATCGTCATGCCCTCCACGGATCTGGAGCGGGCCACCGATGTCGCGGTGAAGGCGCGGTGCCTGAACAACGGGCAGTCGTGCATCAACGCCAAGCGGTTCTTTGTGCACCAGGACATCGCCGACTCCTTCATCGAGATGTTCGTGGCGAAGATGGGGGCGCTGGTGGTGGGTGACCCGATGGACGAGGCCACCGATGTCGGGCCGCTGGCCACCGAGTCCGGCCGGCAGGATGTGGTGGGTTACGTCGACGATGCCGTCGGCAAGGGCGCGACGGTACTGCTGGGCGGCGAACGCCCGGACGGGCCCGGCTGGTTCTACCCGCCCACCGTGCTGACCGGCGTCACGCCGGAGATGCGGATGTACCACGAGGAGGTCTTCGGCCCCGTGGCGCAGGTGTGGGCGGTCCCCTCGCTGGAGGACGCCCTGCGCGAGGCCAACGGGCACCCCTACGGCCTCGGATCGAACCTGTGGACCGAGGACGAGGCCGAACGCGAACTGTTCGTCCGCGATGTGCAGTCGGGCATGGCCTTCGTGAACGGCAACACGACCAGCTACCCCGAGATCCCCTTCGGCGGCGTCAAGCGCAGCGGCTACGGACGCGAACTGTCGGACCTCGGCATGCGGGAGTTCATGAACGCCAAGACCGTCTGGATCGGCCAGGACGCCTGACCCCCTGGTGCCCGCATGGAGGCGCGACGATGAGCGCAGCGAACCGGACCTCGTCGTCCGGGCAGGGAAGGCCCGTGGTCGCGGTGCTCGGCACGGGCACCATGGGGAAGGCCATGGCACGCAATATCACGGCGGCGGGACTGGGACTGCGCGCGTGGAACCGCACCCGCGCCGCCGCCGAACCGCTGGCCGACACCGGCGCCACGGTGTGCGACACGCCTGCCGAGGCGTGCCGCGGCGCCGATGTCGTACTGACGGCGCGCTCCTCGGCAGCAAGGAACCGGCCGTGGCCGGCACCCTGACCATTCTGGCCGCCTCCCCCCAGCAGAAGGCGCGGGAAGAGGTGCGGTCCTGACCGCCGTCGAGGGCATCGCGGAAGTCGTGAGCGAACGCCTCCACCTCGCCGCCGACGACGGACTCGGCCGCGCGGGCGTCGCCGCGACCTACCGCACGTCCCGCCGCCAGGCCGCGTCCTGACCGGACCGCCGCCTCGAGGGATTCGCGAGAGGCGAGAGATTCGAGAGAGGCGAGGGAGGAACGATGACCCGTGCCGGCCTCGCCGCCGCGCGTTCGAGCACGGCGCAACTAGCCGAGATCGTCCCCCAGGTGGACGACGGGCAGTGGGAGCTGCCGTCCGCGTGCGCCGGCTGGCGCGTCATCGACGTGGTGGCCCACCTCGCGGCCCTCGCCTCCGAGGCGGTGGATCCGCCGCCACCCGACCCCTCCCTGCCGAAGAACCGCGAGCGCTACCACGATCTGCGCGTCGACGAACGCCGTGGCCGGAGCCATACCGAAGTCCTCGACGAGTGGCGGCACAGCACCCCCCGGCAACTGGACCTCCTGGAAGCGGCCCAGGAACCGCCCGGCGCAGACGAGCCCGTCGAGGTGCCCGGACTCGGGACGTATCCGCGCCATCTCCTGGCGAACACCATGGCGTTCAACGTCTTCTGCCACCTGCGCGACGACATGCTCGCCCCCGACGGACCGCTCCCCTTCACCCTGCCGGAACCGACCGACGACCAGGTCGCCCCCGCCATCGACTTCATGCTCGCCGGCCTCCCCCAGATGCAGGGGCCCGAACTCACCGCCACCGTCGGCCAACCCCTCGTCCTCGATCTGACCGGGCCGGGCGCCACCACCGTCACCATCCTCCCCGCGACCGGGCCGGACGGGCATCTGACCGTGGCACCCGGCGCGGACGCCACCACCCAGGTCCACAGCACGGCCCTCGACTTCATCGCCTGGGCCACCACCCGCAAACCCTGGCGCGACCACTGCCACATCACGGGGGACACATCCGCCGCGACACCGTTCCTCGACCGCCTCAACATCATCTAGACGCTGAGCCGATTGCCCGCACCTCTTCGTCGTCGAGGCACAGTGACGCGGCCGCGACATTCTCTTCGAGATCTCAGTTGACACCATTGAGTTCTCGGAGGGCACCGACGACTTCCTCGTACAGGATGAGCTGGTCGATGACACGGTCGCAGAGATGGGCCCGGTGGCACGGCTGCTGAGGGTGCCTGACATCGGGCACTACCCGCCGTTCGAGAACCCGGAGTGGGCCGCGCAGGTCGCGGACGATTCCGTGAGGACAGTAACGGTCATGGCGGGCTGATCATGTGTCCTGGACCACCGAGCGCGCTCAGCGGCACAGGGCGCTCAGGGCGGTGAGGCAGTCCGCGGCCCGGCGCTGCGGGTCGGTGTCGGTGCCGGCCCAGGCGATCCGGGCGTCGGGCCGGATCAGGACGGCGGTGACGTCCCGCCAAATCGGGTCCGCCGCTTCGGTGTTGACGGTGGCCGCCCGCTGTTCCAGATCACTCGCGGGGCACGGCGTCCGCGTCCCGCCGAGGTCCAGCAGCAATGGCCGGCCGTGGTGCATCAAGGGGTGGGCGGTGGGTGCCTGTGGCGTGTCCAGGGCGAGGCCGGCCAGGCGGGTGCCGTTCAGCGGGTGCGCGCCGGGTGCGGTGTCGGCGGTGAGCGGATCGCCGAAGCCGGCGATCCGGCGGGCCCACAGGCGGTTGGTCTCCGGTTCGGCCAGCGCGGCGGACCACACCTCGCGCAGCGCGATCTGCTCCGGGCTCGCCGCGGCGAACAGGGCGAGCTGCGCGCGGGTGTTGTCGATGACGGCGCGGGCGGCCGGCCGACGCTCCGTGTCGTAGCTGTCGAGGAGTCCGTCGGGCGCCCGGCCCTGGAGGGTTGCGGCGAGCTTCCAGCCCAGGTTGGTGGCGTCCTGGATACCGACGTTCATGCCCTGGCCACCGGCCGGGAAGAACATGTGCGCCGCGTCCCCGGCCAGCAGCACCCGTCCGGCCCGGTACCGTGCGGCCTGGCGGGTGGCGTTGCCGTAGCGCGACAGCCACCGGGGGTTGCGGATACCCAGCTCCCGTCCCAGCAGTGCGCGGGTCTGCTCGTGTACCTCCTCCAGGGTCAGCGGATCGCCGGTGTCGCGGTGCATGGTGGCCGTGGACAGGCCCGCCAGCCGGTGGACACCGTCGCCGATCGGGGCCGCCAGGAACGAACCGGCCGGTCCAGTGGCGGCGAGCGGCGCGGTGGGCGGATCGTCGAGTTCGACGTCGGCGAGCCACCCGGTCAGCGTGGTGTCCTGACCGGGAAAGTCGATGCCGGCCGCCTGGCGCACCGCGCTGCGGGTGCCGTCGCAGCCCACTACCCAGCGGGCCCGCACGGTCCGGTGGGTGCCGCCGGCCCGGATCACCACCTCGACGGCGTCCGGCCCCTGGGTGAGCGAGACGGCTTCCTCCCCGCGCAGCACCCGGGCGCCCACGGAAACCGCGTGCTCCTCCAGGAGCTGTTCGGTGACGGCCTGACCGAGCGCCAGCATGTACGGGTGCACCGCTCCGACCGTGGAGAAGTCCAGCCGGGTGGTCGCCGCGCCGAAGTGTCCGGTCGGCACCGGGGTGCCGCGTTCGATGAACCGCTCCGCGAGTCCGCGGGTGGCGAAGGTGTCCAGCGTGCCGGCCTGCATGCCGACCGCGCGCGACCGTCCGTCCGGTGCCGCGCGGCGTTCCACGACGGTCACTTCCGCTCCGCGCAGGCGCAACTCCGCGGCGAGCCAGAGTCCCACCGGGCCGGCCCCGGCGATGAGCACGTCGAGCATGACAACCACTTCCTCTCACCCTTGTCCGTTGGACAAGGGTGAGCATGCCCTAGAATTGTCCACTGGACAACAGGCATCTGGAAGCCGACCGGAAGGCGCATCGGATGGGCACGACACGGGACGAGATCGTCACCGCCACACTGGCGGTCCTCGACGAACACGGACTGGGCGGGGTGACCATGCGCACCGTCGCCGCCCGGCTCGGCGTACAACACAACACCGTCCGCTGGCACGCCTCCAGCAAGGGCCGTCTCCTCGAACTGGCCGCCGACGAACTCCTCGCGCACTGTCTCGACGAGCCGCTGCCCGAGGCGTTCCCCGACCGCCTCAAAGAGCTGAGCCGCCGCTGCCGCGCGGCGCTGCTCTCCCACCGCGATGCCGCCAGGATGGTCGCGGGCGTCTTCGCCGCCGAGCCCCACACGCTGCGCTACGCCGACACCGTGATCGCCACCTTGCTGGCAGCCGGCCACACACCATGCACAGCCGCGTGGACCCACTGGTCGATCTTCTATCTGACCCTGGGCCTCACCCAGGAACAGCAGGCCGCCCAGGAGACCGCACCGGCCCTCCCCCCGGACCAGGTCCCGGCCGGCACCTACCCAGCCCTGGCCGCGGCCCTGCCCTACGTCGGCCCCGACAACTTCGACCAACGCTTCGAATTCGCCCTCGACCTGATCGTCACCGGCCTTCCCCGAACGAAGACTCTCGCGATGGGCGGTCCGGACCTTACGGGACCGGCTGAGGCGCCCCGAGCCTGACGGACACGGCTCCCAGGGCCTCCGCCGCGAACCGGGGCATCCGCGAAATTCGTCATGCCGTCAGACGGCGGTCTGGGCGGCGGCAATGCGCAAGTACTCCAGCTTTTCCTCGTCCGACGTGCCCGGCTCTGCCGTGTAGGTGACGACCCTCACATCGTGGTCCGGCATCTTCAGCACATCGTTGTCGAGACTTATCTCCCCCACAAGCGGATGCCGCAGGCGTTTGTGGCCGCCCAGGCGGGAGCCGAGTGCTGGGGTGCTCCACAGGGTCCGGAACTCTTCGCTGTCACTCATGACCTCATCAATCAGAACTCCGAAGTCCTCATCATGAGGATATGCTCCGTGCGTTATCCGAAGGTCTGCGACGAGAGCGGCTTTGAATTCCGCGGTGCCCTGCTCGGCGGGAAAGAGCGGATGACCCGTGTCCGATGGCTCGTTGAATACCGCGCGCACCAGGTTTCGTTCTTCCGGCGATCGACGGGACGGGTCACCCAGCAAGGCCGTCCACATGGATGTCCATGCCAGCAGGGTCCATGAGGCGGAGAACACTCCCACCGGAATGTTTCCCCAGCGGCTGACGAGTCGTTGTACACCAGGCGGCATCAGTTGCGGGATTTTGGGAGGCGTCGGCGGAAGGAGCCTGGCCACCAGGTGCAGATGGCAGGTTTCATCCGTACTGAGTCGCAGCGCGCGGGCGAGTGAGGCCACGACGTCGCGGGATGGGCGCTGGGACCGGCCCTGTTCAAGACGGAGAAGGTAATCCGTGGATATTCCCGCCAGATGGGCAAGCTCCTCGCGGCGCAAGCCGGCGGTGCGTCGCCGGCGGGTGGCCGGCAGTCCCACGTCTTCCGTCGTGATTCGGGCACGCCAGGTACGCAGCGCGTTCCCCAGCGAGTTCTCGGGACGACTCATGTTCCCATTGTTGCCGACCCTGCGGTCGGTAGCATGGTACTGCCGTTCCTGGGATAAAGCCGCCGCGGTCGCCTTAGTCCTGGTGACCGAGATGGGCCGTCAGAAGATTCGCGTCACCGCCTGTGGTGAGCGCACCGCTGGCGACGTAGACCGCATCGCCGTCGACCGCCACCGATGTGGTGTTCTCCAGACCGTCGCTCTCATCGAGGACGGTACGGTCGGGCTTGCCCGGAGTGATGAGGAGCAGCTCGCTCGGGATATTGAGTGCGGCCAGTAGCTGATCACCGCGGCCGGTGAAGGCGAAATCATCGACGCTGTCGAGTCCGGATGCCATGACCTGATGGGGACCCGCGGTTCCCTTGTCCGTCAGCGGTATCCGAAGGATGGTTCCTCGATCGATGTTGGAGACCCAGACAGCTCCGTTGTGCACCTTCACGCCGTTGGCGCCGAAGAAGTGAGTCGGGGCGAGATCCTCTCCCGCGGCCCAGAGCTTGGCAGTTCCGCCGTGCGGTCCGACCTGCCACACTCCGCCCTGGGTGGAGTCGGTGAGGTAGAAGTTCCCCGTACGGCCGTCCCTGGCAAGTCCGTTGAGGAAGCTCGACGCCGGCAGGGCGGCGACGCGCTCCGGCTTGCCTCCCCGGCGCAGTTTCCATAGACCGGTGAGGCGTTCGTCCCCTGCCGAATACAGGAAGTAGAGGGTTCCATCTCCCGTTCGTTCGATGCCCGTCACCGAGGCGGATCCGGTGCCGGGGGTGTTCACTCCCCCATCCGCGGGGAGAGGCATGGTCGCCAATACCTCAACACGTCCGTCGAGCGCGACGTGAGCCACCTGCCGGGACAGGATGAGACCGACATCCGCCGACCCGTCCGGCCGCACGGTGACGCTCTCCGCCACCTGCCCGGCCGGACGGTCGAAGTGGGCGACGATCCGCGGGTGCGAGAGGGGCGGCGCGGCCGCTTCCGCCGTTGACGAGACCGCGGTAAGTCCGATCACGGCGCCGGCAGTGGTCGCCGCCAGGTGGAAGAGAAGGTGTTTCGGCATGATCGCCTCCGAAGGTGATGCGCTTCTTCACAGGCGGGCCGGCCTGTGGGAAGAAGCATCAGCGCACCCGCGGGGCTCAACCAGTACCCGGCTTATCCCCGGAATCGCAGGACCACGCTGTCCGGGGACTACTCCTGTTCGTGCCTGCGGCCCGCGCTGACGACGGTCCTGACCCGCCCCAAGGCATCCAGATCCTTGAGCGGGTCACCGTCGACAAGGACGAGATCGGCCCGGAGGCCCGGGGCGACACGTCCTGTCACCTCGCCGAGCCCCAGCGCCTCGGCGGCCCGGCGGGTGGCCATGTCGAGGACGGTGCCGTTCGGGATGCCGAGGTGTGCGTAGAAGGTCAGCGCGCCGGGCATGCCGTCGAAGCCGGTGCGCTGGACCCCGGCATCGGTGCCGACGATCACTCGTGCTCCGGCCTCGGCCATCTTTCGCACCTGGTCGAACATCACCTTCGCGCGCTCCTCGCCGAAGACCTTGGGCAGCATGCGCCAATGGGGGCTCACGGTCACACAGACCGCGATATCGCGGTCGACGATGCGCCGGAGGACATCACGGCGGAGGTCGAACCCGGTCTCGGTCATCCAGGTGCAGTGTTCGAGGGTGTCGACCCCGGCGTCGACGGCTTCGGTGATCGCGTCCGCTCCATGGGCGTGCGCGGCGACCGGCAGTCCCGCGGAGTGTGCCTCATCGACCAGAGCGTGGAGTTCGGCGCGGGAGAACTGACTCTGCCAGCTTCGCGGGCCGTCCTTGGTGAGCCCTCCCCCACTGGTCATGACCTTGATGACGGCGGCTCCCGCGGCGATGTTACGCCGGACCAAGTCGCGGGCCTCGGTCTCGCCCGAGACCTCACCGCCGAGAAAGTGGCAGTGACCACCCGGCGGGGTCGCCGGAGTTCCGGCCGCGAGGATACGCGGGCCGGGCAGGCTGCCCTTCTCGATCTCCCGGGCGACGCGGAACGCGAGTCCGTCGCGGTCTCCCAGATCGCGCGCCGTCGTCACGCCGGTGTGCAGCAGCCGCTCGGCGCGCTGCCGCATCTGGCCGAGCAACTCCTCGTCGGTGGCACGCAGGACGGCGACAGGATCCGGGCTGCCGTCAAAGATCAGGTGAACGTGGGCGTCCACGAGGCCGGGCATGACCGTGCCGGAGAAGGAGATGTGCTCGGCATCCGGCGCTGCCTGCCGAATGACCTTCTCCCTCGGGCCTACGGCGGTGATCGTCTCGCCATCGGTGAGGACGGCCCCGTCCTCCAGGTAGGTGTCCGTGTCCACCAGGACTCGGTCAGCGGTGATGAGCATCGTCCGATTCTCCTCGATCAGGAGGACACGACATCACCGAAGCCGGCTCGAGGACATCAACGAGAATCTGGAAGCTCTGGGGCGCGGCGAGTCCGGGCCGTCAGCCGATGCGCACGGCGCGGGCCAGGAAGTGGTGGGGCGCGTCCTCGTAGCAGGTGGGCGCCCAGCCCGCCGCGCTGAGGGCGGGGCGCAGGTTCTGCTCGGCCAGCGGGTCGTCCGGGTCGAGGGGACGGCCGTGGCGGGCGGCGCGTTCGGCGCGGCCGGAGGGGTGGAAGAGCAGCAGGACACCGCCGGGGGCGGTGACCCTGGCCCACTCCCGCAGGGCCGCCGCCGGGTCGGGCACATGGTTGACCAGGCCCGCGCTGAAGATGCCGTCCACCGCCCCGGCCGGCAACGGCAGTCGGCAGGAGTCGGCCAGCAGCAGCCGGGCGAGGCCGGCGCGGCCTTCCTTCACGGTGGCCGTGAGCATCGCCGGGGTGACGTCCACGCCGAGAACGACACCCTCCTCGCCGACCTCGGCACGCAGTGCGGGCAGCGCCAGGCCGCTGCCGCAGCCCACGTCCAGCGCGCACTGCCCCGGACGCAGCCCCATCCGGGAGACGGCCGCCGCGTAGACCGGGCCTTGGGCGGTGAATCGCTCTTCCCATACGGCGGCGCGGGGTGTGAAGAAGGTACGGGTCGCGGTCAGCGCCGCCCGCTCCGCGACAAGGGCGGCGAAGCGGCGGAACACGCCGTCACGGTGTGGTGCCAGGGCGGCCAGCTCAACGGGGGCGGACTCGACGAGCTCCGGTGCGAGGGCCGCTTCGGCCGGGAACGCCTCGGCGAAGGCGCCGACCGCCGTCGCGTCCACTTCCAGGTGGAACTGAAGACCCCAGGCCGAGCCGCCGATCCGGAACGCCTGGACCGGATAGCGGTCGCAGGAGGCCAGCAGGGTGGCACCGGACGGCAGGTCCATGGTGTCGCCATGCCAATGCAGGACGCGGAGCCGCTCGGGCACGCCGGTGAAGAGCGGGTCGGTGCGCGCGGCCGGAGACATCCGTATCCCGCCCCAGCCGACTTGCGGACCAGCGGTCCCGGCACGGCCCATGCCGCCCGCCGCCACGGCCAGCAGTTGGGCACCCAGACACACGCCGAGCACCGGCACCTCGGCATCGAGCGCGGCACGCAACAGCGCCAACTCCCGCGTACGGCTGGGAAAGTCCTCGTACGCCGCCATCGGCCCGCCCATCACCACCAGGGCGACCACATCGGCCGGCGTGTCCGGCACCGGGTCCCCCGCCCACGTCCGGCACACCCGCACCGGAAGCCCGGCCGCCGCCAGCGCCGTACCCAGGGCGTACGTGCCCTCATGCGGCATGTGCTCCACGACCAGGACACCCGCGACCCGCGCCGGACTCATCAGGCTCCACTCATACCGGGGCAGCCGCCGTCCACCCGGGCTACCGCCTCCCGGATGACCGTACCCGAACCCGCGTCCGGTGCATATGCAGATGCCAGCCCGATTGACTGATGGACCAGCTCATGCCATGTAGAGCAAGCGCTTTGCCTCGCAACTGCGGATGCGGCTGACCCGTTTCGATGGTGCGCGGTTGCCGACGATCATGGCGCGTACGCTCGTGTACATGGCTGAGCATCGAATGGTCGACACGAACGGGATTCGGCTGCACATCGCCGAGGCGGGCGAAGGCCCCTTGGTGGTGCTTCTGCACGGCTTCCCCGAGTCCTGGCACTCCTGGCACCACCAGTTCGGCCCCCTGGTCGAGGCGGGCTTCCGGGTCGTCGCCCCCGACCAGCGTGGATACGGGCGCAGCGACCGTCCCGACGACGTCGAGGCGTACAGCATCCTCCATCTGGTCGGCGACGTCGTCGGCCTGATCCGGGCGCTGGGCGAGGACAAGGCGTATGTGGTCGGGCACGACTGGGGCGCGCCGGTCGCGTGGAACACCGCGCTGCTGCGGCCGGACATGGTGCTCGGGGTGGCCGGTCTGAGCGTGCCACCTCCCTTCCGCGGTGCGCAGCCTCCGCTGGCCGCCATGGAGAAGAGGTTCGGTGGCCGCTTCTACTGGAACTACTTCAACCGCCCCGGTGTCGCCGACGCCGAGTTCGCGAGGGACACCCGCACCTCGTTGCGGAAGATCTTCTACGCGATTTCCGGCGACGCTCCCGGCACGGTCGAGCTGCCGCTGGTCGACCCCGAGCGGGGCTGGCTCGCGACCATGCCGGACCCCGAGGTACTGCCGCGGTGGTTCACCGAGGACGACCTCGACACGCTCACCGAGAGCTTCTCCAAGGGGTTCACCGGAGCCCTCAACTGGTATCGCAACCTCGACCGCAACTGGGAACTGACGGCGCCGTGGCAGGGCGCCGTCATCACCCCGCCCGCGCTGTACATCTACGGCGACCGCGACCCCGTTCCCGCCTTCCCCGGCACGCCCGAACTCATCGCGAGCCTGCCCGATCTGATGCCCAGCCTGCGGCGCGAGCCGCTCGAACTGGCGGGCTGCGGACACTGGACGCAGCAGGAACGCCCGGCAGAGGTGAATGCCGCGCTCATCGAATTCCTCACGGCCCGCTCATGAGCCCGGTCCTCAGCCGGGGCGCTTGGCCATGATGACCACACCGGGCCCGGTGTGCTCATCCGCGGGGAGCCGAAGTTCGGCGACCGGGTGCAGGCCGGCCCGCTCGATCAGGTCGACGAACTGTTCGGGCCGCCACTTGTGTGTCGTCCAGTTCACGGGCACACCTCCGTAAGCCTCGGTGCGCATCAGGTCCTCGTCGCCGACGTGTGTCGCGGTGATCAAGTGTCCGCCCGGCTTCAGGGCTCGCACGAACAGGGCGAGGACCTGGGGAAGGACGTCGCGAGGGAGGTTGAACAGCGACCACCACCCGAGTACGCCGCCGAGGGACGCTTCCGCGAGGTCGAGGTCGGTGGCGGAGGCGACGCTGAAACGGCATCGCGGATGAAGACGGCGCGCGTTTTCGATCATGCGGGGAGAGAGATCGACTCCGGACACGTCGAGTCCGCGTTCGGCGAGGTAGGCGGTCACCGTTCCGGGTCCGCAGCCGACGTCGAGGACCGGCCCGAGGTCGCCCACGGTGTCGGCGAAGGCGTCGATGGATGCCTTGAGCCAGGGATGGCGACGGATGTCGCCGACTCCCGTCGTCACCACCATGTGGGCGTAGTTGTCGGCCACCCGGTCATAGGACTCACGGACCACATCGAGATCGGCTGGGCGGTCTATACGGTGTGCGCGCATCGGCCAACAATATGTTCCACGGCGCCCTCCTGCCCTCGGATTCCCGGCTCGGCTCGTCCCTGGCTGCCGGTCCGACATCAGCCCTTACGGGTCTTGACCTCCTCGGTCAACCGCGGGACGACCTCGAAGAGGTCACCGACCACGCCGTAGTCGACCAGATCGAAGATCGGAGCCTCGGCGTCCTTGTTGACCGCCACAATCGTCTTCGAGGTCTGCATACCGGCCCGGTGCTGGATCGCACCCGAGATACCCGCCGCCACGTACAACTGCGGCGAAACCGTCTTACCGGTCTGACCGACCTGATTGGTGTGCGGATACCACCCCGCGTCCACCGCCGCACGCGACGCACCCACGGCCGCACCCAGGGAGTCGGCGAGGGCCTCGACGACGGGGAAGTTCTCCGCACCGCCCACACCACGCCCACCGGAGACCACGATCGCCGCCTCGGTCAGCTCCGGACGGCCCGTCGACTCACGCGGCGTACGCGAGACCACCTTCGTCCCCGTCGCCTGCTCCGAGAACGACACCGACAGCGCCTCGACCGCACCCGCGGCCGGAGCGGCCTCCACAGCCGCCGCATTCGGCTTCACCGTGATCACCGGCGTCCCCCTGGACACCCGGGACTTGGTGGTGAAAGCGGCGGCGAACACCGACTGCGTGGCGACCGGGCCCTCGTCACCGGCCTCCAGATCCACCGCGTCGGTGATGATGCCCGACCCGATACGGACCGCGAGACGCGCCGCGATCTCCTTGCCCTCCGCGGAGGACGGGAACAGCACGGCGGCCGGGGACACCGCCTCATACGCGGCCTGGAGCGCGTCGACCTTCGGCACCACGAGGTAGTCGGCGAACTCGGACGCGTCAGCGGTCAGCACCTTCACCGCACCATGCTCGGCCAGGGCGGACGCGGTGCTCTCCGCACCAGCGCCCAGCGCGACCGCGACGGGCTCGCCGATACGGCGGGCCAGAGTCAGCAGCTCCAGGGTGGGCTTGCGGACGGCACCGTCCACGTGGTCGACATAGACACCGTCCACGTGGTCGACATAGACAAGGACTTCAGCCATGGGAATCGCTCTCCTGCGACATGCGAAAGAAACGGACGGTAAGGACAGCGGGGCTCAGATGAACTTCTGACCCGCGAGGCGGCATCAGATGAATTTGCGCTCCGCGAGAAAGGCGGCGAGCTGCTTGCCGCCCTCGCCCTCGTCCTTGACGATCGTGCCCGCGGTACGGGCCGGGCGCTCCGTGGCGCCGTCCACCGCGGTCCAGGCGCCCTCGAGACCGACCTCGTCCGACTCGATCTCCAGGTCCTCCAGGTCCCAGGAGGTCACCGGCTTCTTCTTCGCCGCCATGATGCCCTTGAACGACGGATAACGCGCCTCACCCGACTGGTCGGTCACCGACACCACCGCCGGAAGCGCCGCCTCCAGCAACTCGGTCGCACTGTCCCCGTCACGGCGCCCCTTCACCGTGCCGTCCTCGACCGACACCTCCGACAGCAGCGACACCTGCGGCACACCCAGCCGCTCCGCCAGCATCGCCGGAAGCACACCCATCGTCCCGTCCGTGGACGCCATACCGCAGACCACCAGGTCATAGCCGGTCTTCTCAACGGCCTTGGCCAGCACCAGCGACGTACCCAGCGCGTCCGTACCGTGCAGATCGTCGTCCTCGACATGCACGGCCTTGTCCGCACCCATCGACAACGCCTTGCGCAACGCGTCCTTGGCATCCTCCGGACCCACCGTCAGCACGGTGATCTCGGCATCGTCGGCCTCGTCGGCGATCTGGAGGGCCTGCTCAACGGCATACTCGTCCAGCTCCGACAGCAGGCCGTCCACATCGTCGCGATCGACGGTCAGGTCCTCGGCGAAGTGCCGGTCGCCGGTGGCGTCGGGCACGTACTTCACACAGACAACGATCCTCAAGCTCACGCCGGCTCTCCTTACTGTTCGTGGATGTCCGCGCTGCCCCACCGGAGCACCTGAACGAGGGTATGGCACTCGGTACCCTCAGTAAAGGTACTCAGTGTCGCCCTCGCCGCACGCTGATGCTACGTTCCCTTCATGGCGGACGTAGGCGACGAGGGCAGGGCGGCCCAGCGGTGAGCGGGCCCGAGCCGTCCGGCAAGGCACCCATGCGCGAGGTGCTCATCGAGGCCGCGTTCCAGCTCTTCGTGGAGCATGGCTTCGAGCGGACCACGGTGGACGACATCGTCGCGCGGGCCGGAGTGGGGCGCCGGTCGTTCTTCCGCTACTTCCCGTCCAAGGAAGACGTCGTCTTCCCCGACCATGAGCGCTGCCTGACCGAGATGAGCGCCTTCCTCGCGACGAGCACCGACGGCGAACCGCTCGATGTGATCTGTGACGCGGCCCGCCTCGTCATGCGGATGTACGCCGCGAACCCGGAGTTCTCCGTGCAGCGTTATCGGCTCACCCGCGAGGTGCCCAGCCTGCGCGGCTACGAGCTGTCCGTCGTACACCGCTACGAGCGCACCCTGGCCCACTACCTGCGGCAACGCTATGCGGGGGACCCGAACGGAGCGCTGCGGGCCGAAGTGCAGGCCGCGGCCATCGTCGCCGCGCACAACAACGGACTGCGGACCTGGCTGCGCGGCGGGGGCCACGGCGATGGTGCGAAGGCGGTGGATCAGTCGCTGGCATTCGTCCGGCAGACGTGGGGCAGTGCCGACGGATCCACGGAGAGCGGCGCCGAGCCCGTCCCCGCGCCGGAGAGCGAGGAGGACGATGTGGTCGTCATCGTCGCGCCGCGGAAGGCTCCCCTGTGGCGCGTGGTGCAGAAGATCGAGAAGACGTTGGGGGACGACTAGCCACTGACTGGCCACCGGCGTGGCACTCAGCGCCTTGGGAGGGTACTCAGTGCCATACCGTGTTCAGTTGCCGGGTTCATGAGGGCGGCGTCAACCCGCCCGGTGCCGCTCGCGAGTACTGATGCACACCGTCGGCGAATGCCACCGTCGCCCGGCCCCGCAGCACCAGGACATCCAAATGCGCGGCCGTCTCATTGATCGCGAGCATCTGGTTGAAGGCGCTCAACTCCGCGAACGGCACGGCCCGGCGCGTCCAGGCGAGCCGGCGCGCCACCGCGTGGGCGTCGAGTGTCTTCTCGCCCAGCGCCGCCAGGCTTCTGGCCAGCCGCTCGTCGTGATGGTCGAGCAGTTCGGCGACCCGGGTGTGGGTGCTGTCGGCCACCGGCCCGTGTGCGGGCAGCAGGCGGGCGTCGGCGTAGCGGGTCATCAGCCGCAGCGAGTCCAGGTAGTCGGCGAGCGGGCGGCCGCCGGGCTCGGTCAGCTCGAAGCCGATGGACGGGGTGATATGCGGCAGGACGTGGTCCCCGGAGAACACCAGCCCCCGCTCTTCGTCCAGGAAGACCACATGGCCCTTGGTGTGTCCGGGGGTGGGGACGACACGCAGTTCGCGCTCGCCGAAGCGCAGGGTCTCCGCGCCGAGCCAGCGGTCGGGTGCCTCCCACACACTCGGGTCGTAGCCGCCGTGGTCCATCGCCTCGATCTGGTCGGCGAGGTCCCCTGCTCCCGCCGCGCGCAGGGTCCGCAATGAGCCCACCGGCTGGTCGCTGCGCAGCCGGTGGAGCATCTCCAGGCCGGGGCGTTCCCCCGCGCCGAGGTAGACGCGCGAGCCCAGCAGCCGGCGCAGTTCCACCGCCTGGGTGTAGTGGTCGCGGTGGATGTGGGTGACCAGGATGTGGCTGATGTCGCCGGGGTCGCGGTCGATGGCGGCCAGGGCGTCCTCGAGCACCTTGCGCGCCTCGGGGATCGCCCAGCCCCCGTCGATCATGACGATGCCGTCGTCGGCCAGATCCTCCAGGAGGTAGACATTGACGGCGCGCAGCCCGTCGCCCGGAAGTGGCAGCGGCACGCGGTGCACCCCGGGCTGTACGGTCTGGATTCCGGCCGCCGCCCAGGGAGCCTGGTCGAACCGTGCCGTCATGATCCTCCTTCGCGGGTGTGCAGCCTGATGGCCAGGTCCCGGGCTCCGCCCCGGTCGAGCTTGCCGACCTTCGTCTGGGGCAGTTCCTCGACGTCGTAGACGTACTCGGGCCATTTGGTCTTGGACAGACCGACGCTCTCCAGATGGCCGGTCACCTCGGCCAGCTCGACGCCGCCGCCGTCCTCGGCGACGACGAGCAGCGCCACGCGCTCGCCGAGGACTTCGTCGGGGACCGGCACGACACAGGCTGTGGCCACGCGTGGATGGCTGGCGACCGCGCGCTCGATCTCGGTGATGTCGATGTTGCGGCCGCCGCGGATGATGATGTCCTTCTCGCGGCCCATGATGGTGAGGGTGCCGTCCTCGTGGACCATCAGCAGGTCGCCGGTGGGCAGATAGCCGTCCTCCGTCAGCGTCGGTGGATCGGTTCTGCCCTCGCGGGCGTATCCGAGGAAGAGGGAGGGGCCGCGGACCTGCGCCCGGCCGGTCACTCCCGGCCCGGCCGCCTGACCGTCGATGGTGAGCGCGCGTACGTCCGTCCCCGGGAAGGGGCGGCCGTCCCTGCCGAGCCGGATCTCCTCGGGGTCGTCGGGGCTCGGCGTGGTGTGGCCCAGGCATTCGGACATGCCGAAGACACGGAGGATCTTGGTGCCCAGGGACTGTTCGGCCCTGGCCAGGGCTCCGCGGTCCATGGGCCCGCCGCCGACGGTGATCGACCGGACGCCCCGCAGGATGCCGGAGCCGGCCGCTTCGGTGCCCATCTGAAGCGCCATGGTCGGTACGCACATGGTCCAGCGGACACCGGCCTCGGCCATCCGCCGCAGTGCGACCGCCCGGTCCCACTTCCCGGTCAGGACGAGGGGCCCGCGCAGCACGAGGGAGAGATAGACCCCGAAGCAGTAGGCCGCCGTGGACGACAGCGGCACGATCGCGGCGATGGCGTCGCCCGGCGCCAGGCCGTTGACGTCGATGGTGCTCGTGGCGGCGTAGCGCAGGGCCTGCTCGGACTGGACGACGCCTTTGGGACGCCCGGTCGATCCGGAGGTGAGGCCGATGAGGGCACCGCCGGACCACCGCGACACCTCGCGTTTTTCGGGTGCGGACCGGCAGGCCCAGCCGTCGAGCACCGTCCGTGCCGGGTCGGGCAGCCGGGTGGGCACCGCCCACTCGTCCATCGCCGAGGGCTCGGCGACGACGGCGTCCGGGCGGATGTCCTCCCATGCGGCGGTGAACTCGGCGGGTGTGGTGTGCCGATTGACCACCGCGAGGACTCCGCCCCGCAGTCCTACGGCGAGGGTGGCGGCGACAGTGCGCCATGAATTGTCCGCCTGGACCAGGACGGTGCCGACCGAGCCGTCGGGCTCGCCCGCGGACAGCGCTCCGGCCAGCCGCTGGGCCTCGTCGAGCAGTTGCCGGGCCGTATGGCTGCCGGTGTCGTCGATCACGGCGATGAAGTCGGCCTCTTCCGCCTTCTGCTGGAACTCCCGCACTACCTGTCGCATCCTGCCCCTCGTTGCGCTGTGCCGAACTCCGTTTGCCGAACTCTGGTGCTTGCCCTGCCGCCGGACCGCGCCGGGCGGCCCGGAATCCTCAGGCGGCGAACATCTCCGCCTCGTGTCCCATGACCGCGATCCGGCGGCCCTTCATGTCGCCGACCTGGGCGACGGCCGCGGCCCACTCGGGGCTCGCGAGGGCCTTCTTCAGGTCCTCCGGGGAGTCGAAGCTGAGCACGGAGATCCCGTCCCAGCCCTCGGAACGCGGCTCCAGAGCGGTGTCGATATCGGTGTGGCGCCAGGCGCGCAGCCCGGGCAGGCGGTAGGTCAGCTCCGCGTGGTCGCCGCGCCACCAGGTGATGAACTGCTCATGCGTCCACTCCGGGGGCCGGGCTGCCAGCAGGACGAGGTTGTACATGACGGTGCTCCGCACGGGGTCGAGGGGATGGGGGTGGTGAGCGGATCCGATACCGCTCAGGTGAAGCGGATCTCGGATGAGCGCCCGATCAGCAGGCGCCGCAGCCGGCCTTCGCCGTTCACCTGCCCGGCGGCGACGAAGCTGGCCTCGGGGACGCCCGCGCGCCGTACCTCGCCCAGGAACAGCTCGTCCTGGCCGAGCGTGGTGGCCGACAGCATGTGGTGGGTGCGGGTGCCCTTCTCACGCTGTTCGAGATAGCCGACGAGAGCGGCGCGGTCCCCGGCGAAGTCGGTGGCGTTGCCGTCGCCGGTGGAGAACAGGATGGACAGCGAGAAGTCGTCGCTGATCAGGTCGAGGATCCGGGACGGCTCGTCACCGTCCAGTATCTCGAACCACGCGGTGAGGAAGGGGGCCGCGGCCGGGGTGTCCGTCATGCCCGGCTCCCGTCGTCCGCCCAGTCGACCAGTTCGAAGGAGGTGGTGAAGAAGGACTGGTAGCGCGAAAGGAGCCCGCCGGGCGAGATCACCGCGGCGGAGAGGAAGGAGCCGGTGTACCGCCCGCCCTCCGTCACCACCCCGTACACGGTCTCGACGTCGCCGTCCCGGCTGTGGCGCAGGATCTCATGCGACCGGTCCTTGGGATTCCGGCCGGCGATGTAGGCGGCGAAGTCCTCCTTGGACTTGCCGGTGACCTCACTGCCCGGCAGGGCGATGAGGAAGCGGAAGTCGGGTTCGAGCAGGTCCAGCGTCCGTTCCGGCTGGTCGCTGTCCATACTGGCCATATACGTGCGCAACGTCATGACTGCGCCCTTTCGATGGGGTGGCCGAGCGCTCCCGGGGATCCGGGGCCGCTGCGACGGCCCCCAGATCAACCTGAGTTCAGTTCAATTCAGGTTGGATGCTAATCCCGGGGAAACACGGCTGACAAGAGTCCGTACGAAACGTGAAACGGCCCCCGGCGGATATCCGCCGGGGGCCGGAAGCGACAGGGGGCCGCTCAGGGGGTCAGGTGGCGACCATGCGTACGCAGGCGCCCTCGATCAGCTCGCTGACCTCCGACAGCGGCGTCGGCCCCGAGGGCCGGTACCACCGCCAGACGCTGACGATCAGGCCCAGCACACCCGAGCCCAGCAATTGTGCGTCCCGGAGCGGGAAGGCGCCCATGGACATGCCCCGGACCAGCAGGTTCGTCCAGTTCCGCTCGACGAGCTGGACCAGCTTGCGGGCCTCGACGCGCTCGGCCTCCTCCCGCTTGGACTTGCGCGTGCCGGAGAGCAGATCCATGTGGTTGTGCAGGATCCGCATCTGGAGGACCTCTTGGTCCGATACGTCGTAGGCCGCGCGCACGGCCGCCCGGAGCGCCTCGGTCGGGTCCTCGACGCCCTCGGTCGCCTCCGTGAACTTGTCATGGGACCGCTGGAGCTCCAGCCGCATGATGGTCAGCAGGCAGTGCGTCTTGGACTCGAAGTAGTGGTACAGCGCGGTCTGCCCGATGCCGACCCGCTCCGCCACGGTGGACCACTTGGTGGCCTCGAACCCCGTCTCGCCGAAGCAGTCGACGGCGGCCGCCAGGATGGCGGCGCGCTTGGACCTCGGTCCCGCTTCCGGTTCAACGATTCTCGTCGCCATGCCTCGTCTCCTGGCTGCCGCCCACCGTGTCCGTACCCGAGAGTAGCCCCAAGCTGAACTCAGTTGCCAATCGACGTGAACAGAGCCGGGTCAAAGGCGCTCCAGCACGGTCGCGTTCGCCATGCCGCCGCCCTCGCACATCGTCTGAAGACCGTAGCGCCCACCGGTCCTGCGCAGTTGGTGGACGAGCGTGGTCATGAGGCGGGCGCCGGTGGCGCCGAGGGGATGGCCGAGCGCGATGGCGCCGCCGAAGGCGTTGACCCGCTGCGGGTCGGGGCCGATCTCCTTCTGCCAGGCGAGGACGACGGAGGCGAACGCCTCGTTGATCTCCACCAGATCGATGTCGCCGATCGACAGCCCGGCCCGGTCCAGGACCTTCTCGGTGGCGGGGATCGGACCGGTCAGCATATGGATCGGATCGGAGCCGACGACGGCCATGGTGTGCACGCGCGCGAGCGGGGTCAGGCCGTGGCGGCGCACCGCCTCCTCGGAGGCGATCAGCAGGGCGGCGGCTCCGTCGGAGATCTGGCTGGAGACCGCGGCGGTCAGCCGGCCGTCCTCGGTGAGGGTCTTCAGCCCGGCCATCTTCTCCAGGGTGGTGTCGGCGCGCGGGCCCTCGTCGGCGGTGAGCCCGAAGGCCGGGGTGATCTCGTCGTCGAAGGCGCCGTCGGCCTGGGCGGCGAGGGCGCGCTGGTGGCTGGTGAGCGCGAATTCCTCCATGTCCACCCGGGAGACGCCCCACTTCTCGGCGATCAGTTCGGCCCCGCGGAACTGGGAGACCTCCTGGTCGCCGAAGTGCTCGCGCCAGCCGTCACCCGCGTACGGGCTGCCCATACCGGCCTGTTCGCCAACGGTCATGGGGCTGGCGATGGGCACCAGGCTCATCACCTCCACCCCGCCGGCCACCACCAGATCGGCGGCCCCGGAGCCGACCGCCTGGGCGGCGAAGTGCACGGCCTGCTGGGAGGAGCCGCACTGGCGGTCGATGGTGGTGCCGGGGACGTGCTGCGGCAGCCCGGCCGACAGCCATGCGGTGCGTGCGACGTTGCCGGTCTGCGCGCCGATCTGGCTGACGCACCCGAAGTACACGTCGTCCACGGCGCCCGGGTCGGCTCCGGTGCGCTCCAGCAGGGCGCGCAGTGCGTGGGCGCCGAGATCGGCGGGGTGCACGCCGCTGAGCGTGCCCTTGCGGCGGCCGACGGGGGTGCGGACGGCTCCGACGATGAATGCTTCCGACACGGTGGGGCTCCAGGGGTTTCGGGGAGGTGTCAGGTGCTGGGGGCGGCGCGGGTGAAGTCGGGCGCCCGCTTGCCCAGGAAGGCGGCGACGCCCTCGCGGCCCGCGGCGGAGGAGGCCGCGGCGGCGATCGCACGGGCCTCGCGGTCCAGGTGCGTGCCGAGGTCCGAGGTCAGCCCGGTGGCGACGAGACGGCGGGTGGCGCCGAAGGCGGCGGTGGGCCCGCCGCACAGCGCCTCGGCCGTGCGGAGGGCCTCGGCGGCCAGCAGGTCGGGGGCGACGGTCCGGCTCACCAGGCCGATGGCCTCGGCTTCCGCCGCCTTGATGCGGCGGTTGGTCAGCAGCAGGTCCAGGGCCCGCTTCGGGCCGATGAGCCGGGGCAGGAACCAGCTCACTCCGGCGTCCGGTGAGTAACCGATCCCGGTGTAGGCGGTGGTGAACGAGGCGTTGTCGGCGGCGAGGGTCACATCGGCGGACGCGGCCAGGCCGATGCCCGCACCGGCGACGGCGCCCTGCACGGCGGCCACCACGGGCGCGTCGCCCGCCGCGAACATGCGCAGGGCCTCGTGGAGCGCGCCGGTCACCGTGATGAGGTGCTTCTCCAGCGGCTGGCCGGAGAGCCGGGAGAACTCCCCGAGGTCGCCGCCGACGCAGAAGGACTTCCCCTCGCCGGTCAGCAGCACGGCCCGTACGGACTCGGCCGCGCAGACCCGCGCCGCGTCCAGCAGTCCGTGTGCCATCTCCAGGTCGATGGCGTTGCCCGCCTCGCCGCGGCGCAGGGTGACGCGGGCCAGTCCGTCGTCGATCTCGATGCCGACCCTCATCGCGCGGTCCATCCGCCGTCGACGGTCAGCACCTGCCCGGTGCAGTACGAGGAGGCGTCCGAGGCCAGGAACAGCAGCGCGCCGTCGAGTTCCTGGGCGTCGCCGCCGCGCCGCAGCAGGGTGTTGCGCTCGACCCAGCGGCTGGAGCGCTCGTCGTCGAAGAGGTCCGCGGTCATCTCGGTGCGGAACCAGCCAGGGGCGAGCGCGTTGACGCGGGTCCCGCTTCCGCCCCACTGTCCGGCCAGCTCCCGGGTCAGCCCGATCAGCCCGGCCTTGGACGCCGCGTAGCTCGCGCCGCCCAGGGGGGCGGCGGTGACCAGGCCGAGGATGGAGGAGACGTTGATGACGCTCCGGGTCGGGTCGCCGTCCACGGCGGGTACCTCCGCCACCAGGCGTGCCAGGTGGAAGGGGGCGGTGAGGTTGACGCCGAGAACATCGGCGAACGCGTCCGGGGATTCGTCCTCGGCGCGGGTCTCGCCGGATGTGGCCGCGTTGTTGACCAGGATGTCGATGCGGCCGGTGGCGGCCAGCGCCGTCCCGGTGAGCTGCGCGCGGTCGGCGGCGAGCGAGACGTCGCAGGCGACGGGGTGGATGCGCGTGTCGGAGTCGGCGAGTTCCTTCAGCCGGTCGATCCGCCGGGCGGCGGCGAACACGGTGGCGCCGGCCTGTGCGAGGACGGCGGCGAAGCGTGCGCCGAGCCCCGCGGACGCACCGGTGACCACGGCCGTCCTGCCCCGCAGCGAGAACAGCTCCGCGGCGGGCCGGGGCGCGCTCATCCCTCCACCCCGATCGGCAGGGCGGTCGCGCCGCCGTCGAGCACCAGGGTCTGGCCGGTCATCCAGGAGGAGGCGTCGGAGGCCAGGAACAGCGCGGCGTGGGCCACGTCCTCCACAGTGCCCAGGCGCCGCAGCGGCAGCTTGGCGGTGAGGATCGGCTCGCGGACCTCCCATACCGCCCGCGCCAGCTCGGTCTTGATCAGGCCGGGGGCGATGGCGTTGACGCGGGCGTGCGGCCCCAGTTCGTAGGCGAGCTGCCTGGTCATATGGAGCATGGCGGCCTTGGTGGCGTTGTAGTAGCCGATATGCGGGTCGACGATGAGCCCGCCGACGGAGGCGATGTTGACCACCGCTCCCCCGTGTTCGGCCATCCAGGCCCGCCAGGCGCACCGGGTCCAGGCGATCATGCCGTACTGGTTGACGCGGACGGTCTTCTCCGCGCGCGGCAGGTCCAGGTCGAGCAGATCGCCGTGGTACGGGTTGGTGGCCGCGTTGTTGACGAGGATGTCGAGGCGGCCGAAGCGGGCCATGGTCTCCTCGACACACCGCTCGGCCTGCTCGGGTTCACCGGCGTTCGCCACCACCGTGTGCACATCGCCGTCGCCCTTGACGCGCAGCAACTCCTCGCGGGCCTCGGCGAGTCCGGCCGGTTTACGGGCCGCGATCACCACATGTGCGCCGGCCGCCCGGTAGGCGGTGGCGATGCCGAGGCCGATGCCACGGGATCCACCGGTGATGACGGCCACCTTGCCGTCGAGGCTGTTGGCGCTCACGCCGCTCCTGTCTCCGTGCCGGTCTTCTTCTTGTATTGCGCGAGTTCCTGGCGGGCCACCGTGCGCAGATGGACTTCGTCGGGGCCGTCGGCGATCTGTAGCGCCCGGGTGATGGCGTACAGCCGGGCCAGTACGGTGTCGTCGCTGACGCCTGCCGCGCCGTGTGCCTGCACCGCCCGGTCGACCACCTTGTGCGCGACCTCCAGCGCCGCGACCTTGATGGCGGCGACCTCCATACGGGCCGCGGAGTTGCCCACCGTGTCCATCAGCCAGGCCGACTTGAGGACGAGGAGACGCAACTGCTCGATCTCGATGCGGCTGCGGGCGATCCACTCCCGGACCACTCCCTGGTCGGCCAGCGGTCCGCCGAAGGCGGTGCGTTCGGTGACGCGCTCGCACATCAGCCGCAGGGCGCGCTCGGCGAAGCCCACGGCGCGCATCGCGTAGTGCATCCGGCCGGGACCGAGCCGTCCCTGGGCGAGCGCGAAGCCCTCGCCCTCCCCGCCGAGGATGTTCTCGACCGGCACGCGGACGTTCTCGAAGAGCACATCGCCGTGTCCGAGCCGGTCGGTGTAGCCGAACATCGGCAGGTCGCGCAGGACCGTGACGCCCGGGGTGTCCCGGGGGACGAGCAGCATGGACTGCTGCCGGTAGGTGGGCGCGTCCGGGTCGGTCTTGCCCATCAGGATGATCAGCTTGCAGTCGGGGTCGAGGATCCCGGAGGTGTACCACTTGCGGCCGTTGACGACGTAGCTGTCGCCGTCGCGGGTGATGCGGGTGCGGATGTTGCGCGCGTCGGAACTCGCGACCTCCGGCTCGGTCATGGCGAAGCAGGAGCGGATCCGAGCGTCGAGCAGCGGGCGCAGCCAGCGGTCCTGCTGCTCGGGGGTGGCGTACAGGGCGAGCAGTTCCATGTTGCCGGTGTCGGGCGCCGAGCAGTTGAACACCTCGGGGCCGATGATGGAGCGGCCCGCCAGCTCCATGAGCGGCGCGTATTCGAGGTTGGTGAGCCCCGCGCCCCAGTCGCCGTGGGCCATGAAGAGGTTCCACAGGCCCTCGGCGCGGGCCTTCTCCTTCAGCTCGGCCATCACCGGCGGCAGGGCGTGCGGGTTCTCCCCTTCGGCCAGTTGCCGGTCGTACGTCGCCTCCGCGGGGAAGACGTGTTCGTCCATGAACGACCGCATGCGGTCCTGGAGTTCACTCGCCCGTGGCGAGTATCCGAAATCCACGATTGCTCCTGTTGGGTGGGGGCGTACCGCTGCCGGATCAGCCGAGGATGTCGCGGGCGGTGCGGATCATCGCGGCGATGGTGGGCGGCAGGCGTTCCTGGTCCGGGTCGTGGTGCTTGCCCTCGCGGTGCCGGCGCAGGTTGTGGCCCATGATCGCGGCCATCTTCATGCGGCCGAGTGCCCGGAACCAGTCCATCGCCGGCAGCGCGGGCCGCCCGTCGAGGTAGGTGTCCAGCAGTTCGGCCTCGCCGGGCAGTCCGGGCACGGCGTGTCCCAGTTGGGGGAAGTTGCGGTGGTCGGCGAAGAGCAGAAACCAGCCCAGGTCGATGCGCGGGTCGCCGACGCTCCAGATCTCCCAGTCGACGACGGCCACCGCGCGCTCGCCCACGCACAGCACATTGCCGAGCCGGAAGTCGCCGTGCAGCAGTACCGGCGGAAGGCCGTGGGGTACGCCGTCGGCGAGACGCGCCAGCAACTCCTCCCCGCCGGGCCGCAGTTCGACGGGAACGGCCCGCAGGGTGCGGCTCCACCGCTCCAGCTCACCGGCGGCGTCCAGCGGTGCGGGCGCGTCGAGCCCGGGCGTGTGCACATCGGTGCCGTGCAGCCGGCGCAGGACGGAGGCGATCTCCAGCATCCGGGCGCGGGCCGTCGCGGGGGCCACCTCGTGGTCGTCCAGTACCGGCTCGATGGCCTCCCCGGCCGCGAAGTCCATGGCGAACCAGGCCGGTTGGGTCTCGTCGACGGCCACGACGCCCGGTACCGGCACCATGGATCCGGCCAGCGCGCCGAGCACCCGTGACTGGCGCAGGACGTCGTTGCGCCCGACGGGCCGCTGCCCCGGAGGCACCGCCTTGACGACGTAGCGGGCGTCCCCGGCCGCGACCTCGTAGGTCAGCCCGGAGTGGCCGCCCGGCAGCACCGTCAACTCGCCGACCGGCGTGCCCGGGTGGTGGCGGGCGAGCCGGTCGCGGACCCGGGCGGCCAGCTCCGGCACCTCGGTGGCCATGCTCATCGGACGGGCTCCTTGGGCAGGCCGAGTACGCGCTCGGCGAGGATGGTGCGCTGGATCTCGTCGGTGCCGCCCGCGATGCTGTAGCCGGGGGCGCCCAGGAGGTGTTCCGTCCAGGCGTAGGTGCCCCACTCCCCGGTGTCCGCCACGAGGCTCGGTCCCAGCAGCTCGGACACCAGGTCGCTGGTGCGCCGCATGGTCTCGGTGGCGTAGAGCTTGCCTACCGATGCCTCGGCGCCCGGTTCGCGCCCGGCGACGAGGGCGGCGGTCACCCGCAGTCCCATGAGCCGCTGGACGAGGGTGCGGAGGTGGAGGTCGGCGGCCCGCTGCTGTTCGCCACCGGTGAGCGGGCGCGCCAGGTTTCCGGCCAGGTCCAGCGCCCGGTCGGCGTTGTCCAGGCCGAGGCTGCCGGAGTCGAGCCGTTCGGCGGCCAGCACACTGAGCGTGACCCGCCATCCCTCGCCGACCGGCCCGAGCCGGTCGGTGTCGGGCACCCGCACACCGTCCAGGTAGACCTCGTTGAAGCTGGTGCCACCGGTCATCTGCCGGATGGGCCGTACGGTGACCCCCGGCGCGTCCATGCGCACCAGGAAGACGGTGATCCCGGCGTGCTTGCGGACGTCCGGATCGGTGCGGCACACCGCCACGCCCCAGGTCGCCACGCGGGCCCCGGAGGTCCACACCTTGTGCCCGGTCAGCACCCAGGTGTCGCCTTCGCGCACCGCCCGGGTGCGCACCGCGGCGAGGTCGGAGCCCGCCTCGGTCTCCGAGAACAACTGGCAGGCCAGTTCGTCGGTGCGCAGCATGGGCACGAGCCAGCGGCTCTTCTGTTCCTCGGTGCCCCACAGGCCGATCGCGGGGGCGACGAGCGCTTGGGTGACGGGGAAGATCTCGGGGCGGTGCGGTACGTCGAAGGCCGCCTCCTCGCCGCGGTAGAGCTGCTCGTAGTACGCGGGCAGACTCCGTCCGCCGTACTCCTGCGGCCAGTTGAGCGCGGACCAGCCCTGGTCGTAGCGGGTGCGTTCCCACTCCTGGACGCGGGCGGTGTGCTCGCGCTCCTGCTCCTCGGTCCAGTTCTCGAATACGGCGACGGAGTCGGAGCCGCTGCCCCACTCCCCGCCCGTGGCGCGGGGCCGGGCCGCTCCGGCGAGCCACGCCCGGGCCTCGGCGCGGAACTCATCGGGTTCCGGGATACCGCTCATCTCTTCCTCCACCTCCGATCGGGGGCAGTTCGGCGGGACATTCCGCCGGACATTCGGCGGGACTTTCAACGGGACAGGACCGTGCAGGCGCTCACGCCGGGGGCGCCGTACACATGGGTGAAGCCGATCCTGGGGCGGTCCGGGACCTGGCGCTCACCGGCCCGGCCGCGCAGTTGCTGGACGACCTCGTAGACCTGGCGCAGTCCCGAGGCGCCGATGGGTTCGCCGTTGGCGATGCAGCCGCCGTCGGTGTTGACCGGCAGTGTCCCGCCGATCCCGGTGGCGCCGGAGGCGATCAGCCGCTCCTGCTCGCCGTCCTCGCAGAATCCGCACTCGGCCATGTGCATGACCTCGGCGCCACTCTCGGTGTCCTGAAGCTGGCAGACGTCGACATCGCCGGGGCCGAGCCCCGCCTCCTCGAAGGCGGCGGCCGAGGCGTCACGGCTGACGCTGGTCAGTGTGCCCCCGGGAATCCACGGGCTGAACACCTCGAACGAGCCGAAGCGCCGGGTGCGTACGGCCGCCGAGCGCAGGGTGACCGGTGTGCCGTCCATCGCGCGGGCGGCCTCGGGCGAGCAGAGGACCAGCGCCGCCGCGCCCGCTCCCGGGGAGCAGAACATGAAGCGGGTCAGCGGGTCGCTGACCATGCCGGATTCCAGGATCTCCGCGGCGGACACGGGTTCGCGCCGCCATGCCTCGGGGGTCAGGCCGCCGTTGCGGTACGCCTTCTCGGCGACCAGTGCCAGGGTCCGCGGGGTGATCCCGTGGTCGTGCATATAGCGCTGGATCTTCATGCCGAAGAACTGGGTGGTCACCATCAGCCCGTCGCTGCCGTACTCCGCGCCCAGACCCCAGTCCTCGGGCCTGGGATCGAAGGCGCCGCGCGGGTGTTTGTCGAAGCCGACGGCGAGGACGACGTCCGCCATACCGGAGCGGATCGCGTTCACGGCGGAGATAAGTGCGCTGCCACCGGTGGCGCAGCCGTTCTTCACATTGACGAACGGCAGCCCGGTGAGGCCGAGTTGGGCCACCAGGGTGTCCGCGAGGCCCGCGCTGTCGCTGCCGCCGAACGCGGCCCGCACCCGCGACCACGCGATCCCGGCGTCCGCCAGCGCGGCGTTCACGGCGGCGACGGCGAGCTGCCGGCCGGTCGCCTCCGACCGGCCGAACGGGGTGCGCCCCGCGCCGCAGATCAGCACATCGGTGCTCAAGAGCCCTCCTCGCTCAGGGGTGTGGGCCTGGCCCGGGGCACCCCGGGACCGGCGGTCACGGAGAGCGGCATGCCGATGCGGACGGCGTCGAGGTCGTCGACATCGAGGACGGCGGCCACCCGCACGCCCTCCGCCAGCTCGACATAGCCGAGTGCGAACGGCTCGAAGCCTCCGGGCGGGGCCTGGTAGGGCGGCGACTTGGGGGCGTACCGCTGCACCGTCCAGGTCCACAGCGTGCCCGTGCCCTGGAGGGCCGCCGGATCGGCCGGCCCTCCGCAGCGCGGGCACGTGTCGTCCGCGGGGTACACCGTCACCGAGCAGCCGGAGCAGCGTGCGCCCTGGAGCCCGCCGGCGGCAGGGCTCCGCGGATCCGTGGTCATCCGGATCAGCGCCCCTGCCACTTGGGTTCGCGCTTCTCCAGGAACGCCGACACGCCCTCGTTCGCGTCCTCGGAGTTGAGCGCCACGCCCACGGCGAGGTGCTCCATCACCATCAGGGACTGGGTGTCGGCGTCCAGGCTTCGGTCGATCGTCATCTTCGTGAGCCACATGGTGAAGGGGCTCTTGTCGGCGAGGTGGCTGATGAACTCCTCGACCGTCGCGTCCAGCTCCTCGGCCGGGGCCGACTTGTTGATCAGGCCGAACTCGGCGGCCTCGACGCCGGAGAGCAGCTTGCCGGTGAGCATCAGCTCCTTGGTCTTACGGATGCCGATCATGCGCGGCACCCGGTAGATCGGACCGGCCCCGCCGAACAGCGCGCGGCGGATGTGGAAATCGCCGATCTTCGCGTCGTCGGCGGAGATGGCGAAGTCGCAGGAGATCATGATCTCGAAGCCGCCCGCGGTGACATGGCCCTCCAGGACCGCGACCGAGGGGGTCTTCATCGAGTACAGGCGGTCGCACACCTTCGCGGACTTCACCGCGACGTCGATCGCGTTCGACTTGCCGACGTAGTCGGCCTTCAGGCTGTCGAGGTCGAACCCCGAGCAGAACGTGCCGCCACGGCCGCGCACCACCAGGACCCGCAGCTCGGGGTCCTCGTCCACCTCGGTGATGATCTCGTCGAGCCGGTCCAGGATCGGCACGGTGACGCAGTTCTTCTTCCACGGACGGTTGAGCCACACACGGGCGACGTGGCCGTCGCGCTCGAACTGGATCTCTTCTTCCGTTGTCATCCCTCACCCCTCTGAAACTGAACTGAATTCACTACAACTTTGATTCCAGAGCCGCACGGTGTCAAGCCCTTGATCGAGACATACCTATTCGGGTTCAGGCGGCGGGCCGGATGGCGAGGCCCACGAGCCCGGCGAGCCGGGTCCGGTGCTGGTCCGCCGTACCGAACAGCACCTCGGCGCCGCGCGCCCGGCGCACGTACAGATGAGCCGGGTGCTCCCAGGTGAAGCCGATCCCGCCGTGCAACTGGACGTACTCGGCCGTCGCCAGGCGGAAGGTCTCGGAGCAGACCACGGCGGCGGCACAGGCGGCCACCGGCAACTGCGGCGAGGCGATGGCGGCGCAGGCGGTCGCATACGCGGACCCCGAACGCGCCGCCTCCAGCGCCACCAGCACATCGGCCAGCCGGTGCTTGACGGCCTGAAAGGACCCGATGGGGCGGCCGAACTGGTGGCGCTGGGTCACGAAGGCGACCGTGGCGTCCAGCGCGTGCCCGCTGCCGCCGACCTGCTCGGCCGCCAGCGCGGCCCGCCCGGTGTCCAGCGTGGCCGAAACAGTGCCCTCGGCCTCCTCCGCCGTGCCCACGGCGGTGGCCGGGGCACCCCTGAACTCCACCAGCGCCTGGCGCCGCGTCTCGTCCAGGACGCGGCGCGGAGTCCGCAGGCAGGTGTCAGGGGCGGGCTCACAGGCGAAGATCCGAGGTCCGGCGGGCGTTCCGGCGCGTACGAGGATCAGCTCGGCGCCGGCCCCGTCGAGCACGAAGTCCGCCCGGCCGCGCAGCACCCAGCCGTCGCTCCCCTGCTCCGCGGTGACGGCGGGCTCGCGGGACTCACCGGGGCGGTCGTCAGGGCCGAACCCGGCCACGGTGGCGGTGAGCGTGCCTTCGGCGATCCGGGGCAGATAGCGCTCGCATGCCGTACGGTCGCCGCTGAACAGCAGGGCGTGTGCGGCCAGGACCACCGTGGGGAGCAGCGGCGCGCAGTACAGGGCGCGCCCGGATTCCTCCAGGGCCACGGCCAGCTCGGCGAAGGTGAAGCCCGACCCGCCGTACTCCTCCGGAATGGCCAGGCCGTGGACGCCGATCTCGCCCGCGAGCCGGGACCAGAGCGCCTCGTCGTATCCGCGCGGGGTGGCCAGATGCTTGCGCACCTCCTCGACGCCACTCGCCTCGGCATAGAGGTCCCGAAGGACGGTGCGCAGTTGTCGCTGCTCGTCCGTTTCGGACAGCAACTGGGGGTCGATCTCGGGGTGGCGACGGTGCATGGGATCTCCATCGTGCTCGTACGGCGGGCGAGGAGCGCAAGAATTGAACTCAATTCATGACCGTAGGCATGGGACTCCAGGCAGGCAAGACCATCCGGCGCCAGGATCGGGCGGGCGGGATCGACGCGCGCCCCGGATCGGGGTGCGCCCGGCTCCGCTCAGGCGGTGAACCGGCCGCCGTTGGCGAGCAGCACCGCGCCGACGAGGTTCGCCGCGGCATCGCTCGCGAGGAAGAGGGCGATCTCGGAAATCTCCTCGGGCGTCGCGTACGGGCGCACCCGCGGGTCGGCGAAGGCCGACCGCAGCGCCTCGGGGGTGCGGGCCGCCATCCCCGTGTCCGTGGGCCCCGGCGCCACCAGGTTCACCCGGATCCCGGACGCGATGACCTCCTTCGCCACGGCCTGGGCCAGGGCGTGCACACCCGCCTTGGAGGCGGCGTAGTGGGGGTAGCCGACGGGCGCGTCGAAGGCCGACGACGATCCGATCACCACGATCGCCCCGGCCCCGCGGGGCCGCATGACCCGCACCGCGGCGCGCAGCACATGGAAGGTTCCGTCCAGGTTCACGCGCAGGACCCGCTGCCAGGAGGCGTCGTCGAGGGAATCGGTCAGCTCGACCGGACGGCCTTCGACGGCCGCGTCCGCGATGCGTTGCTTCGCCTGCGGATCGTCGACCCCCGCCGCGTGCACCAGGATGTCGAGGCGCCCGTACCGGCGCCGTACATCCTGGACGGCACTGTCGACGCCCGCCACGTCCGTGACGTCGAGTGCGAGTGCCCGGGAGGCGGGCAGTTCCCCGGCCACGGCCGCCGCGCCGTCGCCGTTCACGTCCGCCAGGACGACGGCCCGCGCCCCTTCCGCGGCCAGTTGCCGGGCGACCGCCGCGCCGATGCCCGAGGCGGCTCCCGTCACCATCGCGACCCTGTCGGCGAACCTCCCCGCGCGGACCTCTTCGCTCGTCACACCGATCCCCTTCCGTTGCCTCAGACATCTATTGAACCGACTTCACCTCTGTTACCGTGGCAGTCGCAGCGCTGACAAGACCCGGGACGGTGAAGATGAGGGCACTGCGGCTTACGGCTTGGGGCGAGGCTCCGGCACCGGCAGAGGTCGAGCGGCCCGTCCCCCACGGCACCGAGGTGCTGGTGCGGGTCGAAGCCGCCGGTCTGTGCCGCTCCGATCTGCATGTCATCGACGGTGCTCCGGGCGCGCTCCCCTACCGGCTGCCGTTCACCCTCGGCCATGAGGTCGCCGGGCAGGTCGCGGCCCTGGGGCCCGCCGCCGACGGGGTGAGCGCAGGTGACCGCGTGGTGCTCTACGGGCCGTGGGGCTGCGGCTCCTGCGCCCGGTGCGCCGCGGGCTCCGACAACTACTGCGACCGGCGGAACACCCTCGGCTGGCACGGGGCCGGACTGGGCCGGGACGGCGGAATGGCCGAGTATCTGCTCGTTCCCTCCGCCCGCCATCTGGTGCCGATCGGCGATCTGCCGGCCGACCAGGCCGCCCCGCTCTCCGACGCGGGCCTGACGTCCTACCACGCCGTGGCCGGACTCCGGCACGCCCTCGGCGAGGGCACCACCGCCGTCGTCATCGGTGTCGGCGGGCTCGGCCACCTCGCCGTCCAGGCCCTCCGCGCGACCACCGCGAGCCGTGTGCTGGCGGTGGACGTCCGGGAGGACGCCCTGGCTCTCGCGGACCGCTCCGGCGCGGACTTCGGCACCCTGATGCGGCCGGACACCGCCCGCGTCCTGAGGGAACGCAGCGGTGGCGTGGGAGCGGACGCCGTCTTCGACTTCGTCGGCGCCCCACAGACGCTGGAACTCGCGACCGGCATCCTGCGCCCCGGCGGCGAACTCTCCGTCGTGGGAAGCGGCGGCGGCAGCCTGACGGTGTCCAAACCGGGTGTCCTCCCACCCGGTTTCCGGCTCTCACTGCCCTTCTGGGGAACGCGCCAGGAACTGGCCGCGGTCGTCACGCTGGCACGTTCGGGGGCGCTTCACGTCGAGACGGAGCGCTTCCCGCTGTCCGCCGCCGCGGAGGCGATCGACCGGCTTCGCCGGGGCCGGGCGCAGGGCCGGACCGTGCTCGTACCGGACTGATCGCATTCGCGGTGGACTGATGGCTCCGGCTCATGGACACGGGGCCCACGGACGCGCGGGCTTGTGGACACATGGGCGCGCGGGCTCACGGGCGCACAGGCTCACGGGCGCGCGGGCTCACGAATGCGGCAACGCACGGACGTCGGCAACTCACGTACGCGGAAGGGGAGTTCAGCATGCGCTTCGACGGAAAAGTGGCGATCGTCACCGGCGGTGCCCGGGGCATGGGTGCCACACACGTACGGGGCCTGATCGCGGAGGGCGCCCGGGTCGCCGTCTGTGACGTCCTGGACGACGAAGGGGAGGCCCTGGCCGGGGAACTCCCCGACACCCGGTACTGCCACCTCGACGTCACCGACGAAGCGCAGTGGCGGTCGGTCGTGCGCACGGTCGAGGACACCCTCGGTCCTGTGGATGTCCTGGTCAACAACGCGGGGATCATGCACTACGGCGGTGTGGAGCAGCAGTCGCCCGAGCACTTCCGCCGGATCATCGACGTCAATCTGGTGGGCGCGTTCCTCGGCATGCACACCGTCCTCCCCGGTATGCGCGAGCGCGGCCACGGGGCCGTCGTCAATGTCTCCTCGGCCGCCGGTATGACGGGTTTCGCCGGTGGCATCGGCTATGTGGCGAGCAAGTGGGGGGTGCGCGGGATGACCAAGGCCGCCGCACTGGACATGGCGGGCAGCGGGGTGCGGGTGAACTCCGTCCACCCGGGTGTCATCCGTACGTCCATGGGTGAGACCGCCTCACCCTCGCTCTTCGCCCATCAGCCGGTGCGGCGTATCGGGGAGCCCGAGGAGGTCACCCGCATGGTGCTCTTCCTCGCGAGCGACGACGCCTCGTACACCACGGGCGGGGAGTTCCTCATCGACGGCGGCCAGACCATCGGCCACGGCGGCCACTCCGCCGCGGATTAGCGCGGCGCGCGGATTGGCGTGGCGCCGAGATGCCCGCGGCCGGGCGTGGCGGCCTGCCGCCGCCACGGGTCGACCGCCCGCTATACATCCTTGCGGACGGTGAGCAGGGAACCGATGCCGATCAGGCAGACCAGCATGACGAAGAACGCCGGGGAGAGCAGGTTCCCGGTCCGGTCGACCAGGAAGGCCGCGATGTACGGAGCCGTACCGCCCGCGAGGACGGTCCCGACGTTGTACCCGATGGCCATACCGGTGTAGCGGACCCGGCGCTCGAACAGATGCGGCCACAGACTCGCCGCCGGGACCTGCACGAACGCACTGCTCAGCATGAGGAGCATATACGCCAGACCGGCCAGCGCCAGGCTGTCCTGGCCCATGAGCGCCATCGCGGGGTAGGCGGTCACCAGGAAGCCCAGCAGCCCGCCCATCAGGACACGCCGGCAGCCGAATCGGGCGGCGAGCCGGCCGGCCGGCACCATGAGCAGCACGGTGACGAGCACGACACCCGCACTCAGCCAGTACACCAGCGTGGTGTCGTATCCCAGGTTGGTGGTCATGTAGATGCCGATGTACGTCAGCCCGAGGAAGATGGCGCCGCCCTGTGCCATGGCCAGGCCGACGGACTGGAGCAGCGCCGTACGGTGAGTGGCCAGGACCTCGCGGATCGGAGCCGTGGGGATGTCGGCGCGCTCTGCGGCCTCCTTGAATTCCGGGGTGTCCTCGATCCGCAGCCGGGCCCACAGACAGAGGAGCGTGAGCGGCACGGCCATCAGGAAGGGCAGCCGCCAGCCCCAGTCGCCCATCTGTTCCTTGGTGGTGAGGGCGGAGATCACTCCGGCCGTCGCGGCCGCGAACATGAACCCGAGGTTGGACCCGATGGGCGTGACGGAGCCGAGGAAGGCTCTGCGCTGGGGTGGCGCCGACTCGTAGATGTAGGTGTAGGCGCCGACCGATTCGCCACCCGAGGAGATGCCCTGCACCAGCCGGGTGATGAACAGGAGTACCGCGGCGAGCACACCGATCTGGCCGTAGGTCGGCAGCAGTCCGGTGATGCTGCTGGCCACCCCCATGCACAGCACCGAGGAGACCAGCGCCTTGCGACGCCCCCAGCGGTCGCCGATCCATCCGAAGAAGACACCGCCGATCGGCCGCACCACGAGGCCCGTGGCGAACACCGCGAGCGCCGCCAGCGTCGAGGCCGCTGGATCGTCGCCCGGGAAGAACTGCGGAGCGATCGCCACGGCGAGATAGCCGTAGATGCTGAAGTCGTAGTACTCGATCAGGGTGCCGATGCTCCCGGCGAGCATCGCGCGGCGCACCGTACGCGGATCGTACGACGCCGACTCCTCCGGCGGCGCGGGCTCCTCCCCCGGCGGCGCTGGCTTCTGTGTAGTGCTCATGATCCGGCTCCCTTCCCCGCGGCACGGTCCGTACCCTGCCGACGCCCGGGACGCTACAGAACTGAACTCAGTACAGCTAGCCATCGAACACGAGTTTTCTCCGGGGGAGCGGCAGAGGCCATGGACATGATCAGGCACACAGACCGGAAGGGCCCGTGCATACAGCGCACGACCTGCGGCTCAGCCTGGGGCGGAGCGCCGCGCGAAAGGGTCGCCCCATCCACACACGCCCGACCGGTTGAGGATCTGAATTGGATTCGGTTTACTCGTAAGGAGCGGGGTGTGCCGTGTGCGGTCCCCCGCGCTTCAGACCAGCTTCGCTTCGTGGGTACGCGGTCGCGCGCCCACGAAGCGAAGTGTCGCCGTACAAGTAGGCAGTAGCCAAGCTCGGGAGTGCAACGTGCCCATCGGGTTCGAGATCGATGAACGGGTCGCCGGGATCGCACGGCGCACCACCGAGTTCGTACGGGAGGTGGTGATACCCGAGGAGCAGGCGTGTGACGGCAACGTCCATGCCGGGCCGGAGCCGCTGCGCCGCCGCCTTCAGGACGCGGCCCGCGAGGCGGGCGTGTTCGCCCCGCACGTCGGCGCCGAATGGGGCGGACTCGGGCTGGACCTGTGCGGACAGGCAGTGGTGTTCGAGGCGGCCGGGTACTCGCTGCTGGGACCCCTCGCGCTCAACTGCGCGGCTCCCGACGAGGGCAATACGCATCTGCTCGAGGTGGTGGCCACGGAGGAGCAGAAGGAGCGGTATCTGCGCCCGCTGGCGGCCGGTGAGGCACGCTCGTGCTTCGCGATGACCGAACCGGCGCCGGGCGCCGGCTCCGACCCGCGTGCGCTCACGACGACCGCGACGAAGATCGACGGCGGCTGGCGGCTCGACGGCCGCAAGTGGTTCATCAGCGGTGCCGACGGGGCGGCCTTCGCCATCTGCATGGCCCGCACCAGCGGCGACCCCGGCGACCCGGGCGGCGCCACGATGTTCCTCGTCGCCGCCGACAACCCCGGCATGAAGCTCGTCCGGAATATCGACACCCTGGACCAGGGCCTCTTCGGCGGGCACAGCGAAATCGCCTTCGAAGGCTGCGAGGTCGCGGACGACGCCGTACTGGGCGAGGTGGACCAGGGCTTCGCGTATGCCCAGGTGCGCCTCGGGCCCGCGCGCATGACCCACTGCATGCGCTGGCTCGGCGTGGCCCGGCGGGCGCAGGACATCGCCCTGGAGCGCGCCGCGGACCGTTCCGCCTTCGGCAAGCCGCTGGCCGAACTGGGCATGGTGCAGCAGATGCTGGCCGACTCCGAGATCGACATCGAGACCAGCCGGGCGGTGCTGTGGCGGGCCTGCTGGGAGCTGGACCAGGGCCGCCCGGCCGCCCAGCACACCTCGATCGCCAAGACCTACGTGTCCGAGGCGGTGAACCGGGTGGTCGACCGGGCCGTCCAGATATGCGGTGCGCTCGGCATCTCGGGGGACGCCCCGCTGTCGCGGCTGTACCGCGAGGTGCGTCCGTTCCGTATCTACGACGGCCCATCCGAAACCCATCGCTGGGCCATCGCCAAACGCGCGGTGCGGGCGGCGCGGGAGCGGCGGGGCATCCGGTGACCGGCTCCGGGACGACGGTGGCCGGAGTGGACGTGGCCGCGTTGCAGCGCTACTTCGAGCGCCACGTACCCGAGTGCGCGGGCCCGCTCACGGTCACGCTGCTTCAGGGCGGGCGCTCCAATCTCACCTACGCGGTGACCGACGGCGTACACCAGTGGGTGGTGCGACGGCCGCCACTGGGGGTGCTGACACCGACCGCACACGACATGGACCGCGAATACCGCGTCGTCGCGGCGCTCGGCGACACCGCGGTGCCGGTCGCCCGGGCCGTACTGTCGTGCACGGACCCGGAGGTGATCGGGGCGCCGTTCTGCGTCGTCGACTTCGTGGCGGGCACGGTGCTGCGCGACGGCGACGAGGCCGCAGCGCTCCCGCCCGACGACGCGCGGCGCGCCGCTGACGCGCTGGTGGACGCCCTGGTCACCCTGCACTCGGTGGACGCCGCCGGCGTCGGGCTCGGCGACTTCGGCCGGCCCGACGGCTATCTGGAGCGCCAGGTGCGGCGATGGCGTGGGCAGTGGGACAAGGTCGCCACGCGGAGCCTGCCCGGCCTGGACGAACTGCACGGCAGGCTGGCCCGCTCGCTGCCCGCGAGCGGCGCCCCGGCCATCGTGCACGGCGACTACCGCCTGGACAACGTCATCCTGGCACCTGGCGAGTTCGGGCGGATCGCCGCCGTCCTGGACTGGGAAATGGCCACGCTCGGCGATCCGCTCGCCGACCTGGGGATGCTGCTCATGTACTGGGACCGGACCTGCGAACCGGTCCTCGCGGCGCGCCACGTCCCGACGGCCAATCCTGGCTTTCCCTCGGGCCGCGAGGTGGCCGAGCGATACGCCGAGAAGTCCGGACGGGACATCGATGGCCTGCCCTTTTACCAGGCGCTTGGCTGTTTCAAGCTCGCCGTCATCGCGGAGGGCATCCACGCCCGCTATTCGGCGGGGCAGACGGTCGGAACGGGATTCGAGCGGGTCGGCTCCGCGGTGCCCGCGCTGCTGCGCTCGGGGCTGGAGCTGCTGCCGTGACCGCTGACGCCGGAGATGCCGCGGCCGACACCGAAGATGCCACGCGAAACGCCACGCAAGACGGAGGAGAGCCCGTGCGAGACCGACTGTCCGGACAGATCGCCCTGGTCACCGGCGCGACCGGGGGTATAGGAACCGCCATCTCGCGGCGGCTTGCCGCCGAGGGCGCCAGGGTGGTGGTGACCGATGTGGACGCCGACCGCTGCGAGCAGTTGGCGGAGGAGCTGACGAAGGATCTGGCGGCCGATGGGGCGCGGGCGCTGGGCCTCGCGCTGGACGTGAGCGACGAGGAGGCGTGGCGCGGCACGGTCGAGCGCGTGGTCTCCGAACTGGGCGGCCTGTCCGTGCTCGTCAACAACGCGGGTATCGCCCGGATGCGCACCGTGGAGACGGAGACCCAGGAGTCCTGGGACAAGGTCATCGCGGTGACCCAGGGTGGTGTGTGGCTCGGCATGAAGTACGGCGGACCCGCGATCGAACGTTCCGGTGGCGGCTCGATCGTCAACATCGCGTCGATCTTCGGCACGGTGGGCGGCTTCGGCAGCCAGTTCTCGTACCACGCGGCGAAGGGTGCGGTGCGGCTGATGACGAAGAACGCCGCCCTGCACTGGGCCACGCGCGGTGTCCGCGTCAATTCGGTCCATCCCGGTTTCATCGAGACCCCTCTCTCGCGCGAACTGTGGCGGGGCACTCCCCGTCACACCGCGATGGTCGAGGGCACCCCCATGGGGCGGCTCGGCACGCCGGATGAGGTCTCGGGGGCCGTGGCGTTCCTCGCCTCCCAGGACGCGAGTTTCGTGACCGGCTCCGAGCTGTACGTGGACGGTGGCTGGACGGCACGCTGACGCCCCACCGCCCCGTCGCGGGGACGATGCCCCACCACCCGGTCGCGGCGGACGAGCCGGGTGGTGGGGCGGTGAGCGGTCAGGCCGTCGCCTGTGACGCCCTCGTCTGTGCCGCCGTCGCCGTCGTGGTGGCGGCGGTGGCGGTGTCCGCGGCGGTCAGGCCGAACACCAGGGCCGAGGCGATGCCACCGGCGTAGGCGCGATGCCACAGGCCGCCGGTGTCCGACCCGGCCGCGAGGAGTCCGTGGAGCGGTTCGCCGTCCCGTCGCAGGACACGGGCCCGGTCGTCGATGCGTACACCGTGAAAGGGGAACGTGATGGCCGGTACGGTCTCGATCACGTAGTACGGCGGTTCGTCCAGCGGGAGGCGGTCGAGCTGTCGGCCGGGCACCGGCTCCAGCCCCGCCGCGGCGTCTTCGTTGAACAGCTTGACCGCGTCGCGTACGGCCTCACCCCGATACCCCCATTCCTCCGGGAGGTAGGCCAGTTCCTCGAGGTCTTCGGCGAGTCCCACACGGCCGCCCCGCTTGCCGGCCAGAGCGAACTTGTCCACGGCGACCGCGCCTTCGACGTACGACCCGACGACCCAGTCACGGAACACCCGGGCGTCGGCGATGAGCAGACCCCGGCTCTCGGGCTGCTCCAGCAACGCCATGGCCGTGAGGTGGTCGCCCAGCGTCTCGTCCACGAACCGGTCGTTGAGCAGGTTGAACAGGAGGGCGTGCTCGCTGTAGTAGAGCGACAGGTCGACGAAGTCGGCCGGGTCGGCGAACGAGACGCCGCTGGGGATGAGATGGCCGTAGAAGCCCGCGTCATCGTAGCCGGTGGCGGCACCGACCTGGGTGGCCAGACGGTAACCGCCGCCGTGGCTGAAGGAGTTGGAGCGGAGCTGCATGTCTCCGGCACGGGGGTGCACATGGGCGGTACGGAGTTCCGGATCGCCCTGAAACCCGCCGGTCGCGATGAGCGTGGACCCGGCACGCACACGCATGCGCGCGCCATCGGCCGGCCGCAGCTCCGCCCCCGCCACGACCCCGTCCTCGACCACCAGCCGTTCGGCACACGTCTCCAACAGCAATGTGCCACCGCCTTCACGGACGGTCCGACGGCAGGTGTCGACATACTGATGGGTGTCGAACTGGTGCCCGCGGCCGAAACTGAGGACGCGCTGCGCGTCCTTGATGTCCACGCCGAGTGAACGAATCCATGCGACGCCTTCGGGAAACCGATCCACGAGGGCGCGCTTGAGCGCGGTGTCTCCCGATGGATTGTGCTGGTCCATGACGTCATGGCTCGGCGCGGTCCATGCGTAACCCGCGAAGCGCGCGGAACCGCCGACGTCCGTACCGATCTCCACGACCATGACGGACAGACCGTTGCGAACGGCGCGGGCACCGGCGGTCAGCCCCGCCATGCCCGCACCGATGACCAGCAGGTCCACATTCTCCACGCGCATGCGACTCCCCTCCGGCGATGAGCTCGATGGCTCGCCGAGGGCGACGGCACGCCCTTGACGACCCTTCCAGCAAAACCGAATCCAATTCAAAATACAAGCATCGGACCGGGATACATCGGCATCGCCGAAGTGAATCGCTTTCAGGATGCGGAAGAGCTCTCAGCGCTCCTGGAGTGCCGCCAGGGCGTGGACGGTCGCGGCGGTGTCCGGGTACAGCCGCCGGTAGAGGGCGTACAGCTCGTCGTAGCGCACGGTGTGCTCGGCGCGGGGTGTCACCGTCTCGCGCACCGGGTTCCAGTCCTCGATGGTGGCGTCCCCGACGAGCTGCGCGGCCAGCAGAGCATCACCGTAACCGGCGCCGATGGTGATGGTGCGCAGCTCCTGCGGGCGGCCGGTGATGTCGGAGACGATCTGCGTCCACAGGGAGCCCTGGGTGCCGCCGCCCACGGCCACCACGCGGCGGATGTCGCCGCCGGCCGCCTCGATGACCTCGATGTTCTGGCGGACACCGAAACCGGTGGCTTCGAGTGCGGCCCGGTAGAGGTCGCCACGGGTGTGGGACAGGGTCAGCCCGGCGATCACTCCGCGGGCGTCCGGGTCCATGATCGGGGTCCGCTCGCCGGAGAAGTACGGGAGCATCAGCAGGCCATTGGCGCCGGGGCCCGACTCGGCGGCCAGCGCGGTGAGTTCGGCGTGGTCGCCGTCGGCGAACAGGTCCCGCAGCCAGTTGGCGACCGCGCCGGAAGTGGCCATGCCACCGGCCAGATTCCGGGTTCCGGGCAGGGCGCCGACCGTGCCCCACAGGGATGGGCTGGTCAGCGGCTTGGGCACGGTGTGGATGAGGAACATGGTGGTGCCGTACATCAGCATCAGATCGCCGAGGTGCTGGGCCCCCACGCTCAGGGCCTCGGCCCAGGCGTCGATGGTGCCGGTGGTGACGGGGATCCCGGCGGGCAGACCGGTTTCCTCGGCGGCCTCGGCGGTGAGGGCCCCGGCCGCCTCACCGGGCCAGCGCAGTGGCGGCAGTTCGATGCCGGGGGCGACCTCGGCGGCCCAGGGGGCGTACCACTCGCCGGCGAGCGTGTCGTACAGCGGGGTGCACTGGCTGGCCGAGTGGTGGTCCAGGACGTAGTTTCCGGTGAGCTTCCTGACCAACCAGGAACTCGGCATGTACAGCCGCCGTGCCCGCGCGTAGACCTCGGGCTCCTCCTCCGCGATCCAGGCGATTTTGGGCCCGGCGGCCTGTGTGGTCAGGGCGGAACCGCAGCGGCGGATGATCTCCTCGGCGCCGAGCCGCGCCTCGATGCGCTGGATCTGCTGGACCGAGCGGGTGTCCACCCCGTACAGAACGGCGGGGCGAAGCGGGGTGTCGCGCTCATCGGCCAGCAGAACGCAGGGCCCCATGCCACTGACCCCGACGGCGACCACGGCGGTGTCACCGGAGGCCGTATCGGCGGCGGCGGTATCGGCGGCGGTCAACTCCCGGGCGAGTTCGACGAACTCGCGCCACCAGACGGCAGCGTCCATCTCGAAGTGACCGGGGCCGGGCCTTGCGGGGGTGTGCTCCCGAGTGGCCGAGCGGATCAGTGTGCCATCGAGGCCGACGAGAACGCCCTTGCTGCTCGAGGTACCGATGTCCACACCGATGACTGCGTTGCGAGGCATGGCGAGCACGCTGGCAGAAGGCGATTTCGGCGTCAAGGGAGTCATGACATACGGCCTCTATCCGGGAGAAAAGCCATATCAACTACGAGCAGTTGTGGCGCAGATCACGTCCGTTTTGCCGGATTACCGGGTTCCCGCGCCCCGCCATGATGCCCGTCAGGAATCAACAGCGGGAGCGAGGATCGCCTATGGACAGCAGTCGAAGCGTCGGGTCGTGGCGGGAACTTGGCGGACATTCGGGCACCGCTGTGGTGCTGGCCGGTGGCGTACTCGTGGGCGCCATCAACATCTATCTGGCCGCGAGCCTGCTGCCGACGGCGGTGGCGGACATCGGCGGTGAACGCCTCTACGCATGGAACACGACCGTGTTCCTGATCGCCCAAGTGGTCGCGACCATGCTCGTGAGCCGGACGCTCTCCCGGAGCGGCAACGTTGGCTCCTACTTACTCGGCTTCGGTGTCTTCGCCGTGGGTTCGGTGCTCTGCGCGGCGAGTCCGGTGATGCCGGTGCTGCTCGTCGGCCGCGGTGTCCAGGGGCTGGGGGCAGGCTTGCTGACCGGTCTGGGGTTCGCTCTGATCCATTCGGCACTGCCGCGCCATCTGTGGGTACGTGGCAGTGCGTTGATCTCCGCCATGTTCGGTCTGGGCAATTTCTTCGGCCCGGCTCTGGGCGGGCTCTTCGCGCAATTCGGCTCCTGGCGCCTGGCGTTCGTGGTGTTGGCCCTTGTCTCCGTGGTGCTGGCGGCGTTGGTACCAAGGGTTCTCCCGGGCAGTGGCCGTACCGAGGGAGCCGCGGTTCCGGTGGCAACGAGGTCTTTGTTGCTTGTCATCGGGGCCGCAGGCGCGGTGAGCATCGCCGGGATTCTCTCGAATGCGCTGGTCATGGCGGTGTTCCTGGCCCTGGCGCTGGCGCTGGCCTGGGCATTCGTACGGACGGAGAGGCGCGGGAGTGTGCGCGTCCTGCCCCGCCTGACGTACCAGGGCGGCTCCGCACTGCGGTGGGTCTACCTGACCATCGCCCTTCTCGCCTCCGGTGTCGCGGTGGAGACCTTTCTCCCGTTGTTCGGCCAGCGACTGGGCGGCCTTCCGCCGGTCGCCGCCGGATTCTTCGGCGCGGCTCTGTCACTGGGCTGGTCGGTGATCCAGGTGATCAGCTCCTCGGCACGCCGGGAGCAAACGGTCCGACGGCTGCGAGTGGCCGGTCCCGGGCTGCTCTCCGCCGGGCTCGCCACGCTGGCCTTGCTGCAACATCGCGGTCCATCGGTGCCGGCGGTCATCGCCTGGCTGCCCGTACTCCTGATCGCGGGCGCGGGAATCGGCCTGGCCATGCCTCATCTGTCCGTCGCCGCGATGGCCAGCACGACAGACAAACAGGAAGGGGAGAAGGCGGCCGCGGCGATCGCGACCGTATTGACGATGTCCACCGCGTTCGGTGCGGCGCTCGCCGGCTTCCTGGTCAATGTCGGTGGACCATCGTTGGTCTCCTCCGCGCGCTGGCTGCTGTTCGGCTTCGCCGCTCTCACCGCCTTGGGGACGCTCACCGCGTTGCGCGCTGATCACAGCGGCACACGGTCCGCCGAAGGGCGAAGTGCGGATGAGGTCGAGGCCACCAACGGTTGAGACCGCCAACAGGCCGTGAGGCGCCCACGGACGCCGGTCGCTGATTCGTCAGTCCGGTGGCGCGGACGGAGAACTCCTGGGCCCGGTCGCGGTCGATACCGCCGCGACCGGGCCCACCGCGACCGCCCGGCCGCCGCCTCGGCTCAGGCGAAGACCGACAGCAGCAGGGCCATCGCCAGGCCGAGCACGCTGACCAGGGTCTGTACGACCGTCTGGGTCTTGGTGGCCTGGCCGAGGTCCATTCCGAACGACTCCTTCACCAGCCAGAACCCGGCGTGGTTGACATAGTTGAGGCCGAGGGAACCGGCCCCGATCGCGACCACCAGCAGGGATGCCTCCAGGCCCCCGCCGTCACCGATCAGCGGGGCCACGATGCCAGTGGCGGAGACGATGCCGACAGTGGCGGAGCCCGTGGTCAGCGACAGCAGCAGGGCGATCAGCCAGCCCAGCAGGATCACATTGACATGGGCTCCCTCGGCGGCCGAGGCGATGGCATCGCCGATGCCCGAGTCCTGAAGAACCTGCTTGAACGCCCCTCCCCCACCGATGATGAGCAGGATCGCGGCGATGGACTTCAGGCTGTCGGTCAAGGAGGCGCGGGTCTCCTCACCGGAGCGGCCGGAGCCGGCGAACGTCACCGCGAGGGCGAAGACGAAACCGGCGAGCATCGCCACCAGCGGCTCTCCGGCGAATACGAGCGCCGCGCCCAGCCCGCTGGACTCGTCGAGCACCGTCTCGGCGAGCGTACGCAGCAGCATCAGGACGACGGGGACCAGCACCGCCGCCACGGCCAGGCCGGTGGGCACACCGGTCCGGCGGGGCGCGTCCGCGCCCGCCTGCGCACCGGGTCCGGAAGTGGCCGCGGCGGGCTGCCGCTCGGCCCCGGCGAACTGGGCCACCAGTTCGGCGTCCGGGGCGACGTCGGGAAGCCGGGGCGCGATCCAGCGGGCGTAGACGGGACCGGCCAGGATGACGGTGGGCACGGCGCAGACGATGCCGACGCCGAGGGTGAGACCGAGGTCGGCGTGGAGACCGGTCATCGCGGTCAGCGGGCCGGGGTGGGGCGGCAGCATGCCGTGCAGGGTGGACAGCGAGGCGATGGCGGGCACGCCGAGGAGTACGTACGGGCTGCCCTTGGTGCCGCCCTGGGCCTCCATCCTGCGGGCGACGCTGAAGATCAAGGGCAGCAGCACGATCAGGCCCACCTCGAAGAACATGGGCACGCCGATGACGAACGCCGCGGCACCGACCAGCCAGGGCAGCCTGCGCGGCTCGGCGCGGGCGACGAGGGCGCGGGCGATGGCGTCGGTCGCGCCCGAGTCGGAGAGCAGACGGCCGAGCATGGCGCCGAGGGCGAGGGTGACGCCCACGTCACCGAGGGTGCCGCCGGCGCCCTCCTCGATGGATCCGGCGAGTTTCGAGGCGGGTTCCCCGGCCGCGATCCCCGTGCCCACGCTGACCAGGATCAGCGCGACGAACGGGTGCACCCGCAGCCGGGAGTTGATGAGGTAGATCAGTGCTGCTATCGCCACCGTGAGGATGAGCAGCAGCCACCAGGTGTGTGCGGTCATGCGGTGCCTTCCGGGACATGTGTGTCATTACGGGACATGCGGGCGGGTTCGTACGGCCACCAGGGCATGGGTGGGTCAGGGGGGTGATCCGGGTCGAGGGCATGGGTGGGTCAGGGGGTGGTGCGGATGGGCATGCGGGGGTGAGGCGGTGGCCGGTGGCGGCCGCCATGGCGGTCACCGGCGGCGGCCGCCCCGGAGGGGTGTCGGTCAGTCCAGTCCCAGGTGTCCGACCAGTTCGGCCACGGCCTTGTCCTGCCGGGCCAGATAGGTGGCGAAGGCGCCACCGGTGGTGAAGGCGTCGGTCCAGCCGTGGCGGGTCAGCTCGGCCTTCCACTGCCGGGAGGTGTGCAGCGCGGTCAGTACCTCGATCCAGCGTTTGCGGTCCGCGGAGCTGATGCCGGGCGGGGCGACGATCCCCCGCCAGTTGTCGAAGACGAGATCGATCCCGGCGGCCCTCAGCGTCGGCACCCCGGGCAGCGCGGCCACGGGCCGGTCGCTGGTGACCGCGAGCACCCTGAGCTGACCTGCGGCGATCTGGTCGAGGAACTCGCCGATGCCACTGGTGGCGAAGTCGACCCGGCCGTCCAGCAGGGCGGGGAGCAGCTCGCCGCCACCCCCGTCGTAGGCGGCGTACCGCACCTGCTTGGGCTGGATGCCGACCGCGCCGGCCAGCGCCATGGGCAGCAGATGGTCCGGGCCGCCCAGTGACGAGCCGCCACCGACCGTGACGCCTCCAGAGTTCTCGCGCCACCCGGTGACCAGGTCGGCGAGGGTGCGGTACGGGGAGTCCTCGCGGACGACCACCGCTTCGGGCTCCTCGATCAGGCGGGCGATCGGGGTGGTGCGCGCCACGGTCACCTTCGCACCCTGCACATGCGCCGCGCCGAGGACACCGAGACCCATCTGGAGGGCGAGCCGTCCGTTGCCCCGTTCGTCCACGGTGCGCTGAAGACCGACGGTGCCACCGGCTCCGGGCAGGTTGAACACCTCCGTGTCCGAGGCGGTCCCGGTCTCCTCCAGCACCCGGGCCACGGTCCGTGCCGTGGTGTCGTACCCGCCTCCGGGGGTGTTGGGCACCAGGATCCGCAGACCGTCGTCCGCGGTGTGCCCGGGGCCCGGCCAGGTGCCACACGCGCCGACGAGCAGGGACAGCACAGCGGCCAGGAGGCCGGACAGGGCGCGGGTGCGGCCTCTCATGGCACCTCCCTTTCGCTTCCCATACGGCGGACGCCATGATTGTGCAGCCTGGTGGGAAATGCGCCCAGGTTGTGTCAGCAGGAGAGATTGAGTTCATTGTGGTCGCCGCGTTCCGTCGTCAAACGCTCGCGGGCGAGATGCTGGTGTTGCAACTCGCCATCGTCGTGGTGGTGCTGATGGCGGTCGCCGCGGTCTCGCTCGCCCAGTCGGAGGCCACCTTCAACCGGGTGGAGGGCCGCCGGGTCGGTGCGCTCGCCGAGCAGCTCGCCGCCCAGCCGCTGGTACGCAGCCGGCTGGTGGGCCCCTCACCTGCGGAGGCGCTGGCCCCGCTGGTGTATTCGTCCCGGGTGCAGTCGCGGGTGACGTCCGTCACGGTGGCCGACGGTGATGGCCGCGTCGTCAGCTCGACGAATCCCACGGTGCTCGGCGACCGGCTGCCGCTGGGCAAGGGGGTCGGCGCGGGGCGCGGCTGGTCGGGCACGCTGGACTGGGACGGCAGCCGGGAGCTGGTGGCCCAGGTGCCGGTCCTGGGTGCGACGGGCGACGATCTGGGGCGGCATCTGGGCACGGTCATGATCGGCGAGGCGTCTCCCACCATGTGGCAGCGGCTGAGCGGCGCGTCCTCGTATCTGCCGGTCTACCTCGGTGTCGCCAGCGCGCTCGGCGTCGTCGGCTCCTGGCTGCTGGCCCGGCGCGTCAAACGGCAGACGCTCGGGCTGGAGCCGCGTGAGATCACCGGGCTGGCCGAGCACCGCGAGGCGATGCTGTACGGCATCGCCGAGGGCGTTGTCGCGCTCGATCCGCAGCACCGGGTGACGCTCGTCAACGACATGGGCAGACGGCTGCTGGATCTGCCCGAGGACTGCGTGGGCCGGAATCTGGCCGAGCTCGGCATCGAGGGACGGCTGCTGGATGTGCTGGCCGGTGCGCGGAAGGAATCGACGGACCCGAAGGACGAGGTCGTCGTCCGGCACGGCCGCGTCCTGGTGATGAACCGGATGACCGTCGTCAAGGACGGACGGCCGCTCGGCTCCGTCACCACCCTGCGGGACCGCACCGAGCTGGCGAGGCTGGAGCGCGAGATCGGCTCCTTCCGGAGCACCTCCGAGCTGCTGCGCGCGCAGACCCACGAGTTCGCCAACCAACTGCACACCATCTCCGGGCTGATCCAGATCGGCGAGCAGGAGGAGGTGGTGCGCTACATCCGGGCGTTGAACCAGCGCCGCCAGTCGATGGACATGTCCATCGGCCGCCGGGTCCGGGACACCGCCGTGGCCGCGCTGCTGATGGCGAAGGCGTCGCAGGCCGCCGAGCGGAAGGTGGCCCTGCGCCTCTCGGACCGCACCGCGCTGGACCGGCTGACGCCCGAGGACGCCGCCGATGTGGCGACCGTGATCGGCAACCTGGTGGACAACGCCATCGACGCCGCCACGTCCGAGCGCGGCGACGGGAAGGTGGCCGGGGCCGGGAAGGTGGCCGTGGCCCGGGACGGCGACGAGCCATGGGTGGAGGACGAGCCATGGGTGGAGGTCGAGCTGCGCCAGGACAACGCCAGTGTGGAGATCGTCGTACGCGACTCCGGCCCCGGTGTCGCCCCCGGACTCGCCCAGGAGGTCTTCGCCCATGGCTTCACCACCAAGGCCGCCCGGGAGGGCGAGCGCGGCATCGGGCTCGCCCTCACCCGGCTCGTCTGCGAGCGCCGAGGTGGCGAGATCGCGGTGACCAACACCCCTCAGGGCGCGATGTTCAGCGCCCGCATGTCCGTCAGCCACCCCGCCGACGCGGTGGCGGAAGGAGCGACCCGATGACCGAGTCGGCCGGCACGATCGATGTGCTCGTCGTGGACGACGACTTCATGGTGGCCCGTGTCCACCGCACCTTCGTGGAGCGGGTGGCGCCGTTCCGCGTCGTCGGCACCGCCCACACCGGCGAGCAGGCGATCGAGGCGGTCGACGCGCTCCGTCCCGACCTGGTCCTGCTCGACCTCTATCTGCCGGACCTCTTCGGCCTGGACGTCATTCCCCGGCTGCGCACCGCCGGGCACGACTGCGACGTCATGGTGATCACCGCGGCCCGGGAGGCCGACGCGGTGCGCGGCGCGGTCCGCCAGGGTGTGGTCGACTACGTCCTCAAGCCCTTCGACTACGAGGATCTGAAGCCTCGCCTCGAACGCTATGCGACCCAGCGCGGACGGCTGCTCACCACGGTCGTCCGCGGCCAGGCTGATGTGGACCGGGTCCTGGCCGGGGCGTTCGCACCCCCGGCGGGCGGGGCCCTTCCGAAGGGCCTGAGCGTGGAGACCGCGCAGCTCGTCGAGCGTGCCCTCCGCGAGGCGGACGGCACCGTCTCCGCCGCCGAGGCGGCCACCGCGATCGGCATCTCCCGGGTCAGCGCCCGCCGTTACCTGGAGTACTTCCACACCACCGGCAACGCCGACGTCTCGCTGCGCTACGGCACCGCCGGCCGCCCGGAGCGCCGCTACAACTGGCGGGCGTAGCAACTCCGGTCCGGTCCGCACCGGTTCGCACCTGACCCTTGGCGGGCGGCCGGGGGGCGGGACAGCCGAACGAGCCTTGTCATGACCCTTGACGCGGGTCGGTGCGTCCACCAAGATCCCACTGGAATCGATTCCATGGAAACGGTTCCAGTGGGATTCATCCCGAGCCACGCCGTCCCTGTCCCTCCCCCGACCTCACCACCAGGGCGGCGACTTCGCCGCACCCGCACGAGCCCGACCCAGTGAAAGGCCGCATGTGGACGCCACCGTCACCCTCAAGGACGTCGCAGCGCGCGCCGGTGTCTCCGTGGGGACCGCGTCGCGGGTGCTCTCCGGCCACTCGGCCACCTCCCCCGCGGCCCGCGAACGGGTGCGGGCGGCCGCCACCGAGCTGGGCTATCGGGTGAACGCCCGGGCGCAGGCGCTGCGTTCGGCGCGCAGCCACGCGGTCGGGCTCCTTGTCTCCGACGTACGCAACCCGTTCTTCGCGGACATCGCCCACGGCGCCGAACAGACCGCGCTCGCCTCCTCGTACGTCACCCTGCTGGCCAACGCCAACGAGGACACCGCACAGCAGGACACCTACCTCGATGTGTTCCTCACCCAGCGGGTGGACGGCATCATCATCGCTCCCCAAGGAGAGGGCCGCGGCGATCTGCGCGCTCTGGAACAGGCGCGGGTGCCGCTGGTCTTCGTGGACCGCACCGTCGACGGGTTCGATGTGCCCAGCGTGACCGCCGACAACGCACAGGGGGTCGAACTCGCCGTCGCCCATCTCGCCGAACAGGGCCACACCCGTATCGGATACATCGGCGGACCGCCGTCCGTGTCCACCGGGCGGGCGCGGCTGAGCGCGTTCCTGGAGTCGATCGCCCGCCACCATCTGGACGACGACCCCGCGCTGATCGCGGCGGGCGACTTCCGCCGGGCGAGCGGTGGCACGGCTGCCGCGAAACTCCTCGCCAACCACCGGCCGCCGACCGCGCTGCTCGCCGCCGACAGCCTGATGGCGGTCGGCGCCGTGACCGAGGTGCGCCGACGGGGCTTGCGGATCGGCGAGGATCTGGCCCTGGTCGCCTTCGACGACATCGAGTGGTTCGGCGAACTCGATCCCCCGCTCACCGTGGTGGCCCACGACGCCCGCGCCTTAGGGGCGACCGCGATGCGGCTTCTGCTCGACGTCATCGACGGCGGCACGGCAGAGTCCGTCGTCCTGCCGATGCGGCTGATCCCCCGCCGGTCATCGTCGGCGCGGCCGACGCACACCGCAGCCGTTCATCACTCCGCCGTCCATCCCTCCGTCTGACGGCCCCGACCCACCCACACACCCACAGCCCGAACACTCACAGCCCGAACACCCACAGCCGAACACCCGCTCCGCGGAGCCGCCCATCGTGCGGCCCCGCCGCCTCGGCGCGGCCTTCGCGGACCACCCTCACCTGCCCGGGGCACGACGAAAGGCTGACCATGCGTATCGCACTCGGCAACGACCACGCGGGGCTGGCGCTCAAGGAACACGTCCGCCAGGTGCTGCGACGTCTGGGACATGAGGTGGCCGACTTCGGCCCGGACACCGAAACCCCCGTCGACTTCCCCGACATCACCTTCGCCACCTGCGACGCCGTACGCCGCGGCGAGGCCGACCGCGCCGTGCTGGTGTGCGGGACGGGCGCCGGTGCGCTGATGGCCGCCAACAAGATCGCGGGCATTCGATGCGGTCTCGGACATGACGTGTACTCCGCTCACCAGGCCGTCGAGCACGACGACGCCAACGCGCTCGCCATGGGTGCGTGGCTGATCGGACCGGCCATGGCCACGGAGGTCCTGGCGGCGTTCCTGACCGCGACGTTCGACGACGACGCCGACACGGTGCGCCGCGTGGCCAAGCTCCGCGATCTGGAACTGCGTTCGGCCCGCGAACTCGCCGACCACATCTGACGTCTCTGGCACACCTCCGAACGAAGGAGACCGGTATGAGCGCTCCTGCTTCGTCCCCGACCCCGCCGCCCACGCGTGGACGCGTCCGCACGGCCCTCGCGTCCGCCGTCGGCACCTGCGTCGAGAACTACGACTTCGTCGCCTACGGCACCGCGTCCGCCCTGTACTTCGGCGACGCGTTCTTCCCCAACTCGGCCCCGGTGGTCGGCACTCTGCTGGCCTTCGTCACCCTCGGCGTCGGCTTTCTGATGCGACCGATCGGCGGGGCCATCGGCGGCTACCTCGGCGACCGCCACGGCCGTAAACCGGTCCTGGTCGCGGCCCTGCTGACGATGGGCATCGCCACCGTCCTGATCGGCATGCTGCCCACCTATGACCAGGTCGGGGTGTTCGCGCCCGTGCTGCTGGTGGTCATCCGCTGTATTCAGGGGCTGGCGTTCGGCGCCGAGTGGGGCAGCGCCGTGATGATGACGTACGAACACGCGCCGCGCACCCGCCGCGGCCTGTACTCGGCGATACCGCAGGCCGGCAACCCGCTGGGGATCGCGCTGGCCAACATCGCCTTTCTGCTCTCCTCCACCCTCGACTCCGACTGGGCCTGGCGGCTGCCCTTCCTGGCCAGCGCCCTGCTGATCGTGGCCGGAGTGGTCATCCGGATGAAGCTCACCGAGTCCCCGGAGTTCGAGGCCGCCCGGGCGAAGGGCGCCACCGTCCGCAACCCGCTGCTCAGCGTGGTGCGCGAGGACTGGCGCAACATCCTGCGCATCATCGCCCTGCGCGTCGTGGAGTCCTGTGCCTACTACCTGACCGCCACCTACCTCCTGTCCTACATCACCGACCGCGATTCCGGCGACCGTGGCGTGGCACTCGCCGGTGTGGTCACCGCCAGTCTGCTCGCCACCGCCACCACCGTGCTCTCCGGGGCGCTCACGGACCGCGTGGGCCGCCGCACGGTCTACCTGGTGGCCTGTGTGCTGGCCGCACTCTTCGGCTTCCCGATGTTCCTGATGGCCAACTCCGGGGCCCCGGTGCTCATCGTGCTGATCTTCCTGATCGGCATCGGGGTGATCCACGCGGCACTGACGGGCACTCAGGCGGCCTGGTTCGCCGAGTTGTTCAACACCGCCACCCGCACCTCCGGGGCCTCACTGGGCTACCAGACGGCGGCGTCGGTGGCCGGTTTCGCGCCGTTCCTCGCCGTCCTGCTCGCGGAGTCCTTCGGCTGGGCGGGCCCGGCCGGGCTGTATGTGTGCATCGCGCTGGTGGGACTCGCCGGTGTGCTGTCCACCCGCGAGACCTGGGGCCCCGGGCAGCGCACGGCCGCCCCGGCCGATCAGCCGCGACGGGCGGCCGATCGGGCGGGGCAACCTTCGCGCTGAGGGGTCGCCCGCACGGGCAGCGCTCTAGCGGTCCTGACCGGGCATGCCCGCACATGTCCGGCAGGGACAGTGGGGGCAGCCCGTGGTGTGCAGGTAGCGGGGCGGACCGGCCGTACGGCGGCAGATCAGGCAGGTCAGTTCGCCGTCGTCGGCGACCACTTCCTCGTACGCCACCGGGGTCATCCGGTCGTCCGCGCCGATCCGCTTGTGCGGCGAGCCGACGGCGAGGATCAGATGGTCGGTGATCGCACCGACGGCGTGCGGGATGTCGCCTTCGATCAGGAAGGTCTGTCCGGCGTGGGTTTCGTGGATGCGGCCGTCGTAGGTGATGGTCCCGATACCGGCCACCACGGTCAGGACGTGGTGGCCGGGGTGGGTGTGCGGGACGAACCCGGCGCCCGCGGGCAGCCGGATCAGGTCGGCGCCGATGTCCCCGTTGGTCACCAGCTCGCGCCCGCTGGCCGACGCCGTGCCGTGGACCGGCACGGGCAGCGGAGCATGCTCCACATGCAGTCCGGTGTGCTGGTGGCGCACGGTCCTGGTGGCCCAGGTCGCGATCTTCAGCGCGGGCTCGGTGTCCTGTTCCGGCATGTCACTCCCTCGGTTGTGAATCCCAAACGACGCCGCCCAGGTCATGGCGGCCGGCGCGCAGAACGGAAAAGCCCACGGTGGCCGGGCGGCCGGGACGCGGCCGCCGAACCCACGTCCAGCGGTCGGCACGGGCCGTCCCGTGGTCGTCAGCGAGACAGCGCCACAGGTAGTCGACCGCCCATGGCATGCCGTCGACCGTTGCGGGGGCATGCGGCAGCAGTCGCAGGGTGCCGTCCCCGGACTCCCACCATGCGCCGAACTCCACCGGCCCGGGCGCGGCGGATACGCCGCCCTCGGTGACGGATTCGTCCGCCGACTCCGCTATCCGGGCGGCCAGTTCGGTGTATTCCGAGAGCGGCCACCGGGACCGCAGATACGCACGCCACCGCGCCTTCTCCACCTCCGGCAGGGGCGTGTCGATCCCGTTCTCGCGCACATGTGCGCGCAGGAAGTCGAACGCGGCGAAGGCCGGCTCGTCTCCGGTGGGGGCCGGTTCGTCGGAGGCGTACGGCGCGATCGCGCGCAGTGCGCGGTGCGGGTCACGGTCCAGGTCCCGCGAGGACGTGTCCTCCTTCGGGCCGGTGGCGAGCAGGGTCCGGGCGGTGGCGGCGGCGTAGCGCAGCAGTCGTTCGTAGCGGGCGGCGGAGACCCGCCGTACGGCCAGGGTGCCGCCCATCGCGGTGCGCTGCGGCTTGCCGGTGGCGGTGGCCAGGAAGCCGCCCCAGCGGACCGCGGCGGGGCGTACGGCGGCCTGCTCGCAGACGGTCCGCACCGCGTCGAGGGTGGTGCCGGGCAGCTCGTCGGTGACGAGGCCGACCTCATGGCCGAGAGTGGTCTCGGCCACCGGGACGGCGGCGAACCGGCCGCGCAGCCCCGCGTCGTGCCACATCCGCTCCACGTCCAGCGGATAGTGCTTCTCGCCACCACGGTCGATGCGTTCCTTGGCGCGCCCCCTGAGCACGAGCAGCCCGTCGCGGAACTCTCCGAGGTCGCCGGTGCGCAACCAGCCGTCGGGGGTGAGTGTCTGTGCGGTGCCGCCCGGGTCACGCCAGTAGCCGTCCATCATGTCCGGTGTTCTGATCCACACCTCGCCGCAGGCGAGCCGTACCTCCGTGCCGGGCAGCGGGAGTCCGACCGGCGGGAAGCGGTCGAGGTACTGCGCCGGGAAGTCCTCCTCGGTCGACACGGGCATGGTGAAGCTGAAGTTGACCGCTTCGGTGAGCCCGTATCCCTGGCGGAGCCGTGGCCCGTAGCGCCGGTGGAATCGCCGGGCGAGGTCGCCGGTGAGCGGGGCGGCCGCGGTGATCAGGTAGTCCAGGCCGTCCGGCCAGGCGGGGCCCGCCTCCACCAGCTCGGTGAGCAGGGCGGGAACGATCGAGGCGGTGCGGGCGCCGCCCGCCGCCAGCTCGCGCAGATAGCCCTCCGGGTCGAAGGCGGTGTGCAGGACCAGTGGGGTGTGCGTGATGTGTGTGCCGATGAGCGACATGACGAGCGCGTTGCAGTGGTACAGCGGCAGGCAGGTGCCGTGCGGACGGCCTGGCGCGAAGCGGTGCAGCCGCGCCGTCTTGGTGGCGTTGCCGAGGACGGCGCGGCGGCTGAGCATCACGCCCTTGGGGGTGCCGGTGGACCCGGAGGTGAACATGATGAACGCCAGGCCCGCTCCCCCGGGATCGGCCGGGGCGCCGGGGAGGGTCCGCGAGCGGAGCGGCTGTGCTCGGTCGCGGGGTGCGTCGATGACGGCCGAGGCGTCCACGCGCCGTACGGTGTCGGCCAGTTCCGCATCGGAGCTGCGCGGGTGGCGCGGTACGGCCACGAGCCCCAGGTCGAAGCAGGTGAGGAGGGCCCCGGCCAGCGGCTCGCCATGCGGGAGCCGGATGACGACGCGGGCGCCGGCCGGCAGCTCCTCCAGGCCGCGCAGCGGCGCCCGGAAACGCCGTGCCAGTTCCGTCGTGTCCAGCGGGGCTCGGTGCGCCACGGATGTCATGGGTTCTCCGTCCCTCGGGCGGTGCGCTCGTATCGCCGCGCCCTCTCGGCCGGGCGCGGCTCCTCGACGGGTCGGGGCCCCTCGACTCGGCGTGGCCCTTCCACTCGGCGTGCCCCTTCCATTCGGTGCAGTTCGTCGGCGAGGATCCGGCCGAAGTCGCCGATGTGCTGGGGCTGCATGATCCGTTCGTGGTCGTGGTCGACCTCGTGGACGGTGAGCGTGCCGGTGACCAGCGGACGCCACGCCGCTCGCAGCGACGGGCGGTTTCCGGCACCCGCCACGTGGACGGCATCGCCGTCCAGCACCGGTGGCCGGTAGCCCCGCAGGAGCCGGGCGTTGTTCTTGGAGACGGCGACGACGCGGGCGATGTCCTCCTCGGTGAGAGTGGCGAGCACACTGCCCTCGGCCCGGAGCGCGGCGGTGACCGTGGCGAAGTCCGCTGCTCCGGGCGGGAATCGCCGCTCGTCGTATCCGGCCGCGGTCAGCAGGATGCGGTGGATCCGCTCCTCGTCGATGCGTTCCCCGGGCCCGCCGCCGGGTGCTTCGCCGGGTGCTCCGCCGGGGTGCGGCGGCAGGGTGTCGACGACGCAGACCAGCCCTGGCTCGACGCCCAGCTTCCGCAGCCGTACCGCCATCGCGTGGGCGACGAGACCGCCGAAGGACCAGCCGATCAGGTGGTACGGGCCGTGCGGGCGCACCGACCGCAGTTCGTCGACGTAGACCTCGGCCATCTCCTCGATGCTGGAGGGCAGTTGGCCGATGCCGCCGGGGCCCTCGCCCCGGAAGGCGTGAAGCGGATGCGCGCGGTCGACGTGGTGCAGCAGCCCGGCGTACAGCCAGCCGAGGCCGCTCAGGGGGTGCACACAGAACACCGGCGCCGCTTCGCCGCCGGTGCGGTACGCGATGAGGTGGCCGTGGGCCGCGGGCGTGCCGTCGTCGAGACGTGCGGCGAGGGCGGCCGGGGTGGTCGCTTCGAACAGGTCGCGGATGGTGGGCCGCAGGCCGAGCACCTCGTGGATCCGGGAGGTGAGCCGGGTGGCACTCAGCGAGTGCCCGCCCAGTTCGAAGAAGCTGTCCGTGGCCCCGATCCGGGGCAGGCCGAGCACCTCGGCGAACAGCCGGCACAGTGCCTCCTCCCGCAGCGTGCCCGGCGCCCGGCCACCGGTGCCGCGGCCCCATTCGGGCTCGGGCAGCGCGCGCCGGTCCACCTTGCCGTTCCGGGTGAGCGGAAGGCGGTCGAGGGGGTGGAGCCGGGCGGGCAGCATGTAGCCGGGCAGCCGCGCGGCCAGGTGGTGGCGTACGGAGTCGAGGTCGAGGTCGGCTCCGGCGAGGTCGGCCCCGGCGGGATCGGCCCCGGCGCGGCCGGCATCGGCGAGGCCGCCCGTTCCGGCGGATTGGGGCACGATGTAGCCGACCAGCCGCCGGTCGTCGGGGCCCAGGTCGCGCACCGCCGCGGCGGCGGCCCGCACATGGGGGTGCGCGGTCAACGCGGCCTCGATCTCGCCGAGTTCGATGCGGTGCCCGCGCAGTTTGATCTGGTCGTCGTCGCGGCCGTGGAAGCGCAAGGTGCCGTCGGCCCGCCAGGAGGCCAGGTCGCCGGTGCGGTACATACGGGTGCCGGGCGGGCCGAAGGGGTCGGCGACGAAGCACCCCGCGGTGAGCGAAGGACGGTGCAGATAGCCGTGGGCGACGCCCGCCCCGGCCAGGTACAGCTCACCGATGGCACCGGGCGGCACGGGCCGCAGCCGGTGGTTGAGAACGTACGCGCGAGTGTTGGCGACGGGGCGGCCCAAGGGGACACCGGGCTCCTGGGGGCCGGTGACGGGGTGGCAGGCGGACCAGACGGTGGTCTCGGTGGGGCCGTAGCAGGCGAGCAGACGGCAGCCGAGGCCGGTGAGGGTCTCGGCGAGCGGGCCGGGGACGGGCTCGCCGCCGATCACCGCACGCATGCCGTGCAGCGCGGCGGGCCGCCGGGCCGCCAGCGTCTGCCAGCGCGAGGGAGTGGCCTGCATGACCGTGACGCGGTGCCGGGCCAGAAGGGCGAGCAGGGCGTCCGGGTCGCGGAGCGTCGCGGCGTCGGCGACCACCGTGGCGGCCCCGGTGACAGGGCCGAGGAACAGCTCGGGCACCGACATGTCGAAGCCGGCCGGAGCGGCCGCCAGAACGCGGTCGTCGGTGCGGACACCGAGTCGTTCGCGCATCGTGGCCAGCAGGTTGATCAGCGCCGGGCGCGGGACGACGACGGCTTTGGGGTGGCCGGTGGAGCCGGAGGTGTGGATCGCGTAGGCGGCGTCGGCGGGCAGCCGGGCAGGGCCGGATGGCGTGACCGGCCCGGCGGTGAGGACCCAGGGCTCGCCGGTGGGTTTCGGGTCGCGAGTGGGCTTTCGGTCGCCGGTGGTTGCCGCGTCGCGGGTGGCCTTTCGGTCGCCGGTGGTGCCCGGGTCGCGGGTGGTGGCCGGGTCGCGGGTGGGCTTCGGGTCGCCGGTGGTGGCCAGGTTACGAGTCGTGGCCGGGTCGCCGGTGGTGGCCGGGTCGCCGGTGGGTTTCGGGTTGCGGGTGGTCGCCGGGGCGCCGGTGGTGGCCGCGGCGCCGTCGGCCGCGGGGGCGGTGCCCGCGGCCTCGGTGTCCGGGGGGCCGACGTCCACGGCGCCCATGCCCGCACCGCCGGTGGCCGGGGCCTCGGCGTCCGCGGAGCCGGTGCCGGTGGCCGCGACGCCGGTGCCCGCGGCCCCCATGTCCGGCGCGCGCAGCACGAGGGCGGGGCGGGCGTCGGCGAGCAGGGCGTCGATCCGTTCGGGCGGCAGGTCGGGGTCGAAGGGCAGATAGGCGGCGCCGGAGGCCAGCACGGCCAGGCACGCGGTGATCAGGCCGGTGCCGCGCGGCAGCCCGACGGCGACCAACCGGCCGGGGCCCGCGCCACGGTCCTGAAGCGTCCGGGCGAGGTCCGCGACCCGTTCGGAGAGCTGCCGGAAGTCCAGGGTCTCCGTGGCCCCGATCACGGCGGGCGCGTTCGGGGTACGGCGGGCCTGTGCCGCGAACAGCTCGACCATGCCCGCCGCCCCGGCCGCCTCGTGCACGGTGTCGTTCCCGGTGATGTCGTTCCAGGCGGTGTCGTTCCAGGCCGTGTCGTTCCACGCGGTGACGGTCCGTCGCTCCTCGTCCTCCGTGAGCAGGGGCAGGTCCGCGACGGCCCGGCCGGGGTCGGCCACGGCGGCGCGGAGCAGTCGGGCCAGCCGCTGGTTCAGCGCGTCCGCCGTTCCCCGGGTGAACAGGTCGGCGTTGTACTCCAGCACCCCGGTCACGCCCGCGGGCGCGCCGGTCCCGTCGTACTCCTGCCGCAGGCTCCACAGCAGGTCCAGGCGGGCCCGGTCGCCGTGCACCGGTATCTGCCGCGCGGTGATCCCCGGCAGGTCGAGGTCGGCGCTCCCGGTGTCCTGGAAGGCCAGCATCACCTGGAAGACGGGGTGGTGTGCGGTGGACCGCGGCGGATTGAGGAGCTTGACCAGTTGCTCGAACGGCAGCTCCTGGTGATCGAAGGCGTCCAGATCGGCCGCGCGCACCCGGCGCAGCAACGTGGCGAAGGAGGGGGTCCCCGACAGGTCGGTGCGCAGCACCAGCGTGTTGACGAAGCAGCCGATGGTGTCGTGCAGCGCCGCGTCGTGGCGGCCCCCGACCGCCGTGCCGATCGGGATGTCCTCGCCCGCGCCGAGCCCGGACAGCAGGGCGGCGAGCGCGGCGTGCAGCACCATGAACATGCTCGCCTCGTGTTCGCGGGCGAGGGCGGTGAGCCCACGGTGCAGTTGGGCGTCCAGGGTCAACTCGACAGTGCCGCCGCGGTGCGAGGTGGTCGGCGGGCGCGGGTGGTCGGTGGGCAGGGGAAGCACCTGTGGGATGCCGCTCAGCGCACGCGTCCAGTACGCGGCGGCGGCGTCGGTGGGCAACTCCCGCTGCCAGAGGGCGAAGTCCGTGTACTGCGCGGGCAGCGGCTCCCACCGGGGGGCGGTGCCGGTGGCCCTGGCCCGGTAGGCGGCCGACAGGTCGCGGGTGAGCAGGGTCAGCGACCAGCCGTCGGCGGCGATGTGGTGGGGCAGCAGGAGCAGGGCGTGCCGGTCGGGGCCCAGCACGTACAGCGTTGCCCGCAGGGGCGGTTCCGCGGCCAGGTCGAAGGGGCGGGCGGCGTCGGCGGTGAGCCGCTCGACGAGGCGCGCCGCATCGGCGCCGTACCCGTCCGCCTCGTCCAACGACACGGTCGCGAAGGGCGGCTCGACGGGGGTGGTGGGGCACTGCCAGGGCTCGCCGTCGTGGACCTCCACCACGGTGCGCAGGATCTCGTGGCGCGTCAGGACGTCCATGAGCGCGGCGCGCAGCGCACCGGTGTCCAGCGGGCCGTCGAGCGTGAAGGCGAAGGGCATGTGGTAGGTCGGACCGGCCTCCTCGAAGTGGTAGAGGAACCACAGGCGGCGCTGGGCGAACGAGAGCGGGACACGGTCCGGCCGCAGCCCGGGGCGCAGCGGCGGGCGCACCGCCGGACGTCCGGCCGACGCCCGGCGGGGCTCGCGCTGCGCGATGACGCGCGGGGCGAGCGCTGCCACGGTGGGCGCGTCGAACAGCGTGCGGATGGCGAGGTCGATGCCGAGGCCCGCGCGGATCTTGTTGATGAGCTGGGTGGCGAGCAGCGAGTGGCCGCCGAGGTCGAAGAAGCCGTCGTCCACGCCGATTTCGGGCAGGCCGAGCGTTTCGGCGAAGGCGCGGCACAGGAACCGCTCCAGCTCGGTGGCGGGCGCGCGTCCGGCCCCGGTCCGCAGCCCCTCGGTGGGTGCGGGCAGGGCGCGCCGGTCGAGCTTGCCGTTGCGGGTCAGCGGCAGCCGGGCGATCGGCACCACGAAGCCGGGCACCATATATCCGGGCAGGTGGCCGGCGGCGTGGCGGCGCAGGGCGGCGGGGTCGAGGCGGGTGTCCGCCGTCGCGGGGACGGCGTAGGCCACGAGCCGTACGCCACCCGCGCCGTTGCCCCCGCCGTCGTCCTGAGCGTTCTGGGCGTCCTGGGCGTTCTGGGCGTTCTGGGCGATGACCGCGGCCTGGACGACGTCGGGGTGGCGCTCCAGGACGGCCTCGATCTCGCCCGGTTCGATCCGGAAACCGCGCACCTTCACCTGCTGGTCGGTGCGGCCCAGGTACTCCAGGGTGCCGTCCCGCCACCGGCGCGCCAGGTCTCCCGAGCGGTACATCCGGGCGCCGGGCGGGCCGAAGGGGTCGGCCACGAAACGCGTCGCGGTCAGCGCCGGCCGTCCCAGGTAGCCGCGGGTCACACCGGGGCCGGAGAGGTAGATCTCGCCGGGGCAGCCGGGCGGCACGGGCCGTAGCGCATGGTCGAGCAGGTGCAGTCGCAGGTCGGCGAGCGGCTCGCCGATGGCGCTGCGGGTGTCGGCCGGGTCGGTCAGTTCGGCGTATGTGGAGTGCACGGTGGTCTCGGTGATGCCGTACATGTTCACCAGCCGGGGGCGGCCGTGCTCGGCTGGGCCATCGGGATACCAGTGGCGGATCCGGCGTGGGTCCAGTGCCTCTCCGGCGAAGACCACGACGCGCAGCGCATGCCGGGGCGGGCCGTCGGCCTCCCGCGCCATGTCGGCTGCCGCCTGGGCGAGTTGGTAGAAGGCCGACGGTGTCTGGCACAGGGCGGTGACCCGTTCGCGGGCGAGCAGCCGCCACATTTCGCGCGGCGAACGGCTGACCGTGTGCGGCACGATGACGAGCCGCCCGCCACGGCCGAGGGCCGCCCACAGCTCCCATACGGACACATCGAAGGCGTACGAGTGGAACAGGGCGTGCACATCGTCCGGCCCGAAGCCGAATCGCTCATCGGTGGTTTCCAGCAGCCGTACGACGTTGTCGTGCGTGACCACGACGCCCTTGGGCGTGCCGGTCGAGCCGGAGGTGTGGATGACATAGGCGGTGGTGTGCGGGTCGGTGCACCGGCCGGGGTCCCCGGCCGGGCCCGTGGCGAGGGCGGCGGCCGTCTCCGGATCGTCCAGCAGCAACCGGTCCTGGCCGGGCGGCAGTACGGCGGCGGATTCGGCCGTCGTCACGGCCAGGGGCGGGCGGGCTTCGCCCAGTACGTGTCGCACGCGCTCGGGCGGGGTGGCCGGGTCCAGCGGCAGATAGCCCGCGCCGGACTTGAGCACGGCGAGGACGGCGGTCACCAGATCGGCGCCGCGTGGCAGGGCGAGGGCGACGAGCCGGTCCGGGCCCGCGCCACGGGCCACCAGCACCCGCGCGAGGCGGTTGGCCCGTTCGTTCACCTGCCGGTAGGTGAGGGTGCGGTCGCCGTCGGTCAGCGCGGGGGCGTCGGGACGTATCGCGGCCCGCGCCTCGAACAGCCCGGGCAGGGTCGGGCCCGCTGCCCGCCCGGTGGCCGGGGCCCGCCCGGTGGCCGGGGCCCGCTCGGTGGCCGGGGCCCGCTCGGTGGCCGGGGCCCGGCATGACCGCTCGTCCGGCAGCAGCAGGCCGATGTCGGCGAGCCGGGCGCCGGGCGCGGCGGCGATACGGCGGAGCAGCGCACCCAGCCGGTCGAGCAGGCGCCGGGCGGCGTCCGCGTCGAGGACTCCGGTGTGGTGGTCGAGCCGCAGGCCCAGCCGCGTTCCGTCGCCGGGCAGGACGATGAGCGACAGCGGGTAGTGCGTACCGTCCAGCACCCGCAGCCAGGTGATCTCGATGCCGGGCGCGACATCCCGCAGGACATCGGCGTCCAGGGGGTAGTTCTCGAACACGATAAGGCTGTCGAAGAGTGCGCCGGGTCCGGCCAGCCGCTGGAGCCGGGTGAGATCGGCGTGCTGGTGCTCGAGGACGGCGAGCTGCTGATCCCGCAGCGCGCGCAGCGTCTCCTCGACGGTTCGGGAAGGATCGAGGCGGACCCGGACCGGGATGGTGTTGATCAGCAGGCCGACGATGTTCTCCACACCGGGCAGCTCGGGCGGGCGGCCGGAGACCGTGGCACCGAAGACGACGTCGTCACGGCCGGTGTGGGCACCCAGCAGCATGGCCCAGCCGAGGCGTACGAGCGTGTTGACGGTCAGCCCGTGCGCCCGGGCCGCCCGCCGCAGCTCGTCCGTCACCGCGGTGTCCAGCTCGGCCTCGGCCCGGGCGTGGCCGGCGCCGCCCCGGCCCCGCTCCCCGCCGACCAGGGTGGGGCCGTCCAGCCCGGACAGAACGCCGCGCCAGGCGGCCTCGTCGGCCTCGGCGTCGCGCGTGGCGAGCCAGTCCAGGTAGGCGCGGTACGGCGTGGCGGCCGGGAGTGTTCCGCCCGCGTAGAGGGTGAAGAGCTCCCGGACCGCTATCGGCCAGGACCAGCCGTCCAGCAGGATGTGATGGGCCGTCAGCACGAAGACGTGCCGCCGCTCGGCGGCCCGCAGGAGAGTGGCGCGCAGCGCGGGCGGGTCGGCGAGATCGAACCGCAGACGCCGGTCCCGCTCGAGGTAGGCGGCCTCCTCCGCGGGAGAGGCCACCCGCTCCTCCCGCCACGGAACGTCGATCCGGTCCGGCACCACCTGCACGGGCCTGCCGACGGCGTCCGGCCGGAACCCGGCCGCCAGGTTCGGATGCCGGTGCAGCAGCCCACGCAGGGCCTCACGCAGCGCCGTGGCGTCGAGTTCGCCGGTCAACTCGAAGACGAACTGGACGAGATAGGGGTCCGCGCCGCCGCTTTCGCCCCCCTCGTCGCGATCGTACGCGTCCCTCTCGTCGCGGTCGTAGAGGGAGTGGAACAGCAGCCCTTGGGCGAGCGGCGCCAGCGGCAACGCCTCGCCCGCACGGTCTGCCGCGGATGCCACGGGTCGCTCGCCCACCCCGATCGGCCCGGCCGGAGTGGGTGCGGCGGGTCGCTCGTCCGCGGCGGCGGCCAGCGCCGCGAGGTGATCGAACCAGCTCCCCGCCAGGTCGGCCATGCGCGCGTCGTCCAGCAGGCGACCGGCCCAGGACCACATGGCGGTGAGCCGCGGGCCTTCGGGGTGGTCGACGATGACGGAGTCGAGTTCGACGGCGTGCGCCAGCGGCAGCTCCGGCGACGCGCTGGACGCGAGGACGCTCCCGTCCGGGCTCCAGTCCCGCTCGCCGTCCGCCTCGAACCGGCCGAGGTAGTTGTAGGCGATCGGGGGTGGTGCCGGTGCGGCCAGCCGGGTGGCGGTTTCCGGGTTGAGATGGCGCAGCAGGCCGTAGCCGAGGCCATGGGCCGGTACGTCGCGCAGTGCCGCGCGGACCCGGGCCACGGCAACGTCCCAGGGCGTGTCCCGGTCCCCCGCGTCGAGCAGCAACGGGTGAATGGTGGTGAACCAGCCGACCGTACGGGACAGTTCGAGACCGGCGGCGAACTCCTCCCGGCCGTGGCCTTCCAGGTCCAGGCCGACGGCCGTCTCACCCGTGCCCCGCCAGTCGGCGACGGCCCGGACGAACGCGGTCAGCAGCAGTTCGTTCAGCGAGGCGCCGAACGCGGCGGTGGCGCGCTCCGCCAGGGCCGCGGTCGGCGCGGCCGGAAGGGTGCGGGTGTGGTGGCGTCGCGTGGCCTCGGTGTCCCGCGCCGGGTCCGGCAGCGGCTCGGCCCGCAGGTGGCTCACCGCGTTGGCGACCTGGGTCCAGTACGGGAGTTCGGCCAGGACCGACGCGCCCCGGGCATGCGCCGCCAGCGCCCGGCTCCACCTCCCGAACGCCGTGCCGACCGCCTGCGGTGCCGGGGTCCGGCCGGTGGCCAGCGCACGCCAGCCGTGGCGCAGGTCGTCGAGCATGATCCGCCACGACACCCCGTCGACGGCGAGGTGATGCACGGTGAGTACGAGAGTGCCGGGCCGATCGGCCCCGGCGTCGAACCACTCCGCGTGCACGACGCGCCCCTCCACGGGGTCCAGCCGCTCGCCGGCCCGCGCGGCGTGCTCCCGTACGGCGGCCTCCAGCGCCTGCCGGTCCCAACCGGCCGCGTCATGCCGGACCAGTGCGATCCGGCCACGGGGTTCGGTCCGCAGCTCCCAGGAGGAGTCCCGCGCCATCAGCCGGAGGCGCAGCATGTCGTGCCGGTCGAGCAGCGCTTCGAGGAGGGTGAGCAGCCTGGGCACATCGAGCCCGGCGGGGGTGCGCAGCGCCATCGACTGCGCGAACCCGGTGATGGGGCCGCCACGTTCACGCAGCCAGTGCATCACCGGTGTCGGCTCGACCGTCGGGTCCGCGCCGCCCTCGCTCGGGACGGTGGGCGGCAGCGGCCGGTCGGTCATCGCCGCGGCCAGTTCGGCGACCGTGGGGTGGCGGAAGACGTCCTGGGAGGTGAGCGGGAGCCCGGCCCGCCTGGCCCGGCTGACCAGGTGGATCGCCAGGATGCTGTCGCCGCCCAGTGCGAAGAAACCCTTGTCCGGCGGAATGTCCGGCTCGCCCAGCACCTCGCGGAACAGCGCGGCGAGCGTCTCCTCGGCGGGCGTCCGGGGCCCGCCCGCGGCCGCGCGGTCGGGCCGTGGGGTGGGCGGGGCGGGCAGGGCGGCGCGGTCGAGCTTGCCGTTGCGGGTGAGCGGCAGCCGTGCGACCGGGACGATCACCGAGGGCACCATGAACGCGGGCAGGTGGTCGGCGGCGTGGCGCTTCAGCGCGTCGACGTCCACGCCCGCATCCACGCCCGCGTCAACGTCCACATCCACGTCCGGGGGCACGGTTCGGGGTTGTGCGGTTCCCGACCGCGTGGTTTCCGACCGCGTGGTTCCCGACCGTGTGGTTTCCCCCTGCCCGGTGACGACGTACGACACCAGCCTGCGCTCGCCCGGCCGGTCCTCGCGGAGCACGGTGGCGGCGCGCGTCACAGCGGGGTGGCGGCACAACGCGTCGTCGATCTCGCCGGGTTCGACGCGATAGCCGCGCAGTTTGACCTGGCTGTCGGCACGGCCGACGAATTCCAGGGTGCCGTCCGGGTTCCAGCGGGCAAGGTCTCCGGTGCGGTACATACGGGCGCCGGGAGGGCCGAACGGGCAGGCCACGAAGCGCTCCGCGGTGCGGGCCGGGGCACCGAGGTAACCACGCGCCAGCCTGGCCCCGGAGAGGTGGACCTCGCCGGTGACGCCGGGCGGGACGGGGCGCAGCGCGTCGTCGAGGAGGTGCACCGCGGTGCCGTCGAGCGCGGTGCCCACCGGCACCGACGTGGCCTCGGCCGGTAGGTGGTCCACCGGGTGCCGGGTGGCGAAGACGGTGGTCTCGGTGGGTCCGTAGCCGTTGATGACGGCGGGGGCGGGGCGTGTGGCGCGGACGCGCCGTACGGCCTCGGGGGCGACCACATCGCCGCCGGTCCACACCTGGCGGACACCGGCGAGGCAGCCGGGGTCCTCCTCGGCGACCGCCGCGAACAGGCCCGCCGTCAGCCACAGGCCGGTGACGCGGTGCGCGGCGATGACCTCACGCAGGACACCGATGTCCATCCGGCCCGGTGGCGCGATGACGATCTCGCCACCGGTGAGCAGCGGCACCCACAGTTCCAGGGTGAGCGCGTCGAAGGCGTGCGGGGAGTGCAGCAGCACCCGCTCCGCGCCGTCCTCGGTCCACCAGCGGTCGGCGGCGAGCCGTACGAGGTTGTCATGGGTGATCGCGACGCCCTTCGGGGCGCCGGTCGAGCCCGAGGTGAACATCACGCAGGCGAGGTGCTCCGGGTGCACGGCCGCCGGGCGGTGATCCTGGGGCACGGCCCCCACACCGTGCTCCGGGGGCACAACCTCCGGGCGGCGATACGAGGCCACGCCCTCCGGGCCGGGCTCCGGGGCGGGTCGCTCATCGCCGAGGACGAAGGTGCGGTGCCCCCGGGCGCGGAACCACAGGGCGATGTCGTCGTCCCGGGTGGTGGCGTCGGTGATCAGGAACCGCGCCCCCGCGTCGGCGGCGATCGCGGTCAGGCGGGCCCGTCCGTCCTCGCGGTGCAGCGGCAGATACGCGGCCCCCGCCTTGACGACGCCCAGCACCGCGACCACGAGATCGGGCGAACGCTCGACGAGCAGGCCCACCGGTGTCTCGGCGGTGATGCCCGCCGCGGTCAGCAGGGCCGCGAGGGTGTCCGCCCGGGCGTCGAGTTCCCGGTAGGTGAGCCGCTCGCCGGTCGCGGCGGACCGCACGGCGAACGCCCCGGGGGCGCGGGCCACATGGGCCTGGAACCACGCGAGGGCCGTCCGCGCCGGGCCGGTGGTCCGCTGCCGCGGCCCGGTGCCCGCCGTCCGGAGCCGGTCGCGTTCGGCGGCCGAGGTGACGGCATAGCGCGCCACCCGGGTCCGGCCCGGGCGGGCGGCGGCCTGGCGCAGCACCCGCAGGAACCTTTCCCCTGCCTCGCGCAGCAGCTCCGGGGAGTGGTTGGCCGGGTTGGCGTCGGCGTCGATGGTGAGCGGTCCGTCGCCGCGGTCGTACGCCACCAGGGACAGGTCCTCCGAGGGCGGCGCCTGGACGTTGTGCACGGTGGCGGTGGCGGATCCGAATCGCAGGCCGTAGGCGAAGCGCTGGATGTTCAGCACCGGCCCGAAGAAGCGGCGGCCGTCCTCGGGGTAGCCCAGATCGCGGCGCAGCCGCTCACCCCGGTAGCGCTGGTGCCGCTGGACCAGGGCGATCTCCTCGTCGGCCCGGGCCGCCAGGTCCGCGAAGGTGGCCGCGGGGTCGACCGGCAGGCGCAGGGGCAGCACGTTAGCCGTCATGCCGGGCACGCGACGGCTCTGCTCGCCGACCCGTCCGGTGACCGGCAGGCTGAGCACGACATCACGGCTGCCGGTCATCGCGTGGGCGAAGACGGCGGCCGCGGCGACCACGAGCCGCGACCAGCGCTGCCCCATCTCCCCTGCGGCCGACCGCAGTTGCGCGAACTCCGCTTCGGACAGGACGCTGGTCCGCCGCAGCGAGCCCGCGGGCACCGGGGCCGGGCGCGCGGCCAGGCTCAGGAACTCCGGACGCCCTTCCATCCGGCCGAGCCACCACCGCCGGTCGGCTTCCCGCCGTGGCGAGGCGTGGTAGGCGCGGTCCTCCTCGAGGGCGGCGCGCAGCGGGCTCCACCCGTTCCCGGGTATCGGGCCGCCGCACAGGAGGCTGTCGTAGAGCTCGGCGACGCGCCGCGAGAGGAGGGTCATGCCGAAGCCGTCGAGGGCGATGTGGTGCACCCGGTGGAACAGCAGATGCCGCTGGTCGCCGATCCGCAGGACGGCGCCGTCGAACAGCTCGCCCTCGGCCAGGTCGACGGGCCGGGACAGCTCCTCGCGCATCCAGGCCAGGGCCGTCGCGTGCGGGTCGGTCTCCTGCCGCAGGTCGCGCACGGGTAAGGAGGTGGAGCGCGGGCTCGTCACGCGCTGGACCGGCCGGCCGTCCGGCGCCTCGATGAAGCGGACGTGCAGCGCTTCGGTCTCGCGCACGGCCTGCCGTACGGCGGCCACGAGGACGTCGGTGTCGAGCGCTCCGGTGATGTCGGTGTACTCACCCCACAGATAGGGCGAGGACAGGTCGGGCCGGGACCGCTCGGCCAGCCATACGCCCGACTGGGCCTCGGAAACGGGGAGTTCGGTGCCGGGTTCGTCCAGGGCCATCGTGTTTCCCGCCCGGTCGCCGTGCGACGACCTCAACGTAGCAGTGGCTTCACAGGGCGATCGCGTCGGTCGTCGGATGGTTCGGGAACGGTTGTCGGTCGGCGGTTCTCCGATCTTGTCCGGTCGCCGAGACTAACAGCCGAGTAAAGGCATTACAAAGGGATGGCAATGTGGCAGGGGTGCGGTTCAGGCCAAGTCGGCGTCGGGATACGTCCGCCCGGGCCCGGACACGGCGAAGGGCCCGCCGGCACGGGCCGCGATGACGCGGCGGCCCGTACCGGCGGGCCCGTGGAGGACGGACGCCGGAGGAAAAGAGCCTCAGGGCTTGCGGGCCACCGCCCCGTACATGGCGATGTCCTCGTCCTTGATGGTTTCGGTGGAGGTGCCGTCCGGGCGCCACTTGTGGACCTGGGTGAGGCCGGGCTCCACCAGGTCGAGGCCGTCGAAGAACCGCTGGGCCTCGGCCTCGGTGCGCAGCCGCATGGGCATGTCGCGGGCCGCGTACTCGCGGGCGACCCGGGCCACCTCGTCCGGCGCGAAGTCGGCGGTGCCGATGGACATCGCCAGATAGCTTCCGGAGGGCAGCGGCTCGAGGAGGCGGTTGACGATGCCGTACGCGTCGTCCTTGTCCAGGACGAAATGCACGATGGCGATGACCGTCAGGGCCACCGGGCGGCCGAGGTCGAGGGTTTCGCGAAGCTCGGGGGCCCGAAGGATGGAGGCGGGCTCGCACATGTCCGCCTCGACATAGGCGGTCCTGCCCTCGGGCGTGCTGGCGAGCAGCCCCTGGGAGAGGGTGAGGACGATGGGGTCGTTGTCCACGTAGACGACCCGGGAGTCCGGGGCGACCGCCTGGGCGATCTCATGGAGGTTGGGCGAGGTCGGGATGCCCGTCCCGATGTCGAGGAACTGCCGGATCCCCGCCTCTTCGGCCAGATAGCGCACGGCCCGGTTCATGAAGTCGCGGTTGGCCCGCATATGGATCGGGAGGGCGGGCCACTCCCGGGACATGGCGATGCCCGCTTCCTTGTCGGCCGGATAGTAGTCCTTACCGCCGAGGATGTAGTCGTAGATACGTGCCGAATGCGCGCTCTCGGTGTCGATGCGGTCGGCCGACCATCCGTTGTCGCTCAAGGCGTCCCCTCCCAGTGGATCGTCAAGTTCGCTGTCGATATGGCCCCCTGTCCGTGCGGGGCCGGGCCGGCCCCGCACGGACAGGGAAGGTTGCGATGCCGTGGCGCTAGTAGAGGAAGTCGGCGTCGCCCGCCTTCACACCTGCCAGAAACCGGGTCATCTCGTAGGTGGTGAAAACCAGCGCGGGGCCGTCGGGGTCGGTCGACTGACGCAGCGCCACCCGCCCGTCGTGCAGCTTCTTGGCTTCGACGCAGGCGCCCCCGGCGTCGTCGCTCCACGGCTTGGACCAGCCCCTGGTGCCGAGATCATGGGAGGGCATGCCGCTGCGTATGTGGTGGTGCACTTCAGAGCTCCTTGCGAATGGCGCCGAGGACGGCCTCGGTTTTCCTGGCGGGCACCGACTGGGCGCCCATCCGGTCCAGGACCTCGCGATACACCACCACGTCTTCCTCTTTGTCCAGATACACCGCGCCGACCAGGCCGCTGAGGTAGACGATGTCGGGCAACTCCGCGGCCCTGAACCGGAAAACATGGAACGCACCGGCCCGCATGGCCGGATGCGGACCGCTTCCGAACGGCATGATCTGCACGGTCACCTGCGGGAGCGCGCTGATCTCGATCAGGTGGTCGATCTGGGCACGCATCACGGCCGGGCCGCCGACCGGCCACCTCAGCACGGTCTCGTCCATCACGACCCACAGCCGGGGAGGGGACTCCCGGGACAGCAGTTCCTGGCGCTGCATCCGCAGGGCGACCCTGCGCTCGGTGGCCTCCGACGGAGCGTGCGGATTACCGGCGCTGAGCAGCGCACGCGCGTAGTCCTCGGTCTGTAGCAGCCCGTGGACGAACTGCGCCTCGTAGGCGCGGATCTGAAGCGCCGCCTGCTCCAGGTTCAGATACGCGGCGAACCAGTCCGGCATCACATCGCGGTAAGTGTGCCACCAGCCGCGCTTGTTGGCCTCGCGGACCGACTTCAAGAAGGTGTCGATCTCATGCCGGTCGGTGACGCCGTACGTCTGGAGCAGCTTCTCCACATCCGCGAGCCGGAGCCGGGCCACCTTGGCGGCTTCCATCCTGCGGATCGTCGAGTGGCTGACCCCGATCGCCGCGCCCGCCGCGTCGTATGTCAGGCCGGCGCGGGTCCGCAGCTCCTCCAACTGCCTGCCGAGGATCATGCGGAGGACAGAGGGTGCACCGCCCCATGCGGATTCCGCGGCCAACGCTCTACCTCCCCACACCGGGCATTACGGATGCAGTCTGTCACGGTCGCCGGACCGGGCAAGCGGAACCTCCGATGGCAACTTGCAATTTCCAAGTTACCGCTTGCAACTCGTTCGTTGCACCTGTCACAGTGGTCGCACCGTCCGATCACGGTGGGAACGCTTGCGTGGGTACGTCCGTAGGCACTGCGCAGTGCGGGAACGGCACGGTCCATGACGCGCAGGCAGACGAAAGGCGGCCGCTCGTGGCTCCCCTCGCCCTTCCCCTGACTCCCCTTCGGACGTCCCGGGAGCGGGACACGCATCCGGCGGTCGCCTTACGGCTGCCGGCCATCGCCTCCTCGGTGTGCACGGTGCGCACGGCCGTGCGCGAGCGGCTGCGCGCCTGGGGCATGAGCGCCCAGGTGTGCGAGGACGCGCTCCTCGTGGTCTCCGAACTGGTCACCAACGCGATCACCCATACGCTCAGCGATCATGTGGAGTGCAGGCTGAGCATCGGCGCGGACCATCTGCGCCTCGAGGTCGAGGAAGAGATCCGGGCCCACACCCTCCCCGCGCCCCGCACCCCCGACCCCGATGAGCACGGGGGACGCGGGCTGCTGCTGGTCGGCGCGGTGAGCAGCGCCTGGGGCGTCAGGGATGCCCAGCGCGGGCCGGGGCGGATCATCTGGGCCGAGCTGCCGGCGCGCACGGAAGAGTGTCACTGACCGATGGACCGACAGTTTGTAGCCCCTGAGGCCCCGTCACTCGGCGCGCCGAACCGCTGGCGAGGCCACGGCGGACGGCTGCGTCTGCCGGACGGACTGCCCGCCAGGCTGGGATATGACGCGGTGGGGATGCCCGCGGACGTCGGCCGGAGCGTGATGAAGTGCCTGCCCCGCATCGGCTGTGTCTTCGCCGACGACCACCGGTGGTGGTGGATCGTGCCGTCCGGATCGCATATCGACGTGGCCTGGCCGACGTTCACCAGCTATGCGGTGGGTGCCCAGATGACCGATCTGAGCGCCCGCTCCCGGCTTCCCCGCCTGATCCATCACCCCCAGGACGACTCGCCGTACACACCGCCGATTCCGCTGTACTTCATGACCTGCCATATCGCCGGTATCCGGCCCCACTGGTCGCCGGGGGACGCCGCCGGGCCGTCCCAGGCGGTGTGAGCCGGACCGTACCGCCTCCCGCACGCTGACGCTCCGCACGAGGCCCAGCAAGGCCGACAACGTTGTCCCAGCTATGGACAAACCCCGGCCGTGAATGCTCTGGTATTCGTGCAGCAAGTGTTCCCTGTGGAAGAGTTCCGCCGCCCACCGGGCGGCGGCGCCAACCGGACCATGGAGCAGCAGCGTGCTGAAACACTTGTTCCTCCGCTTCCCCGCCCTTCTCCGTCCAAGACGGACCTGGCGACGGCGCGTTGCCGCCACCGTGGTCCCCGCGCTGGCCGCCACCGCCCTGCTCGTCTCCGGTGCCGGCCCCTCCCACGCCGCCGCGGCCTGGGACCCCGAACCCGCCCCGATGACCAGCCCGTTGACGAACCGGACGAACCAGGTCCCGGTCGACCATCCCCTGCCGGAATATCCGCGCCCGCAGCTCACCCGGCCCGACTGGGCCGATCTCAACGGCATCTGGGACTTCGCGGTCACCTCCCGCGACGCCGGGCAGCCGGCCACATTCGGCGAGCAGATCCGGGTGCCGTTCGTGCCCGAGTCCGCGCTCTCCGGCGTCCAGCGCAAGATCACCCAGAATGACAAGCTCTGGTACAAGCGCACCTTCACCGTGCCGTCCGGCTGGAACGGCCGCCACATCCAGCTCAACTTCGGCGCCTCCGACTGGGAAACCACGGTCTGGGTCAACGGCCGCCAGGCCGGCGCCGCCCACCGCGGCGGATACGACGCCTTCTCGTACGACATCACGCCCCTGCTGAACGGCGGCACCAACACCATCGTCATCTCCGTGTACGACCCGACGGAGACCGGCGGCCAGGCCATCGGCAAACAGCGCGTCCAGGACGTCACCCCGCACCCCGGCAAGAGCATCGTCTACACCGCCTCGTCCGGGATCTGGCAGACCGTCTGGCTGGAGCCCACCGCCACCGCCCACATCACCCGCCTGGACATGGTCCCGCGCCTGGAGGACAACACCCTGCGGGTCACGGTGCGCGGCGCCGGAGGCGCGGACGGTACGAGCGTCAAGGTCACCGTCTCCAGCGGCGGCACGACCGTCGGCAGCGCCACCGGCACGGTGGGCACCGAACTCTCCGTACCGGTGCCGGGCGCCCACCTGTGGACGCCGGAGGATCCGTTCCTCTACGACGTCACGGCCGAGCTGACCGGCACCGCGGCCGACAAGGTCGGCTCCTACACCGGCGTGCGCTCCATCGCGGTGAAGGACGTGGGCGGGGTCCGGCGGCCGGTCCTCAACGGCAAGTTCGTCTTCCAGACCGGCACCCTGGACCAGGGCTACTGGCCGGACGGCATCTACACCGCGCCCACCGACGAGGCCCTCAAATACGACCTGCAAAAACACAAGGACCTGGGCTTCAACATGGTCCGCAAGCACATCAAGGTCGAGCCGCAGCGCTGGTTCTACTGGGCCGACCGGCTCGGGCTGCTGGTGTGGCAGGACATGCCCTCGATGGACAGCGGCAAGACCCCGGACACCGCCGCCCGCACCCAGTGGGAGAGCGAATACCGCGCCATCATCGACCAGCACCGCAGCTCGCCCTCGCTCATCCAGTGGGTGGACCAGAACGAGGGCTGGGGCCAGTACGACCAGGCCCGCATCGCCGACATGGTCAAGGCGTACGACCCCTCCCGCCTCGTCGACAACATGAGCGGCGTCAACTGCTGCGCCGCCAAGGACGGCGGCAACGGCGACGTCATCGACAACCACAACTACGTCGGGCCCGGCAACACCCCGACCGAACCGGTACGCGCCTCGGTGCTCGGCGAGTACGGCGGCCTCGGCTACCGGGTGCCCGGCCATGAGTGGTACCCGGGCGGCGGATTCAGCTACGAGGACCAGCCCACCACGACCGCGCTCAACAACCGGCTCATCGGCCTGCTCGACGGGATACGGGAGAACACCATGCCCGCGGGCGGTCTCTCCGCCTCCGTCTACACCCAGATCACCGACGTCGAGAACGAAGCCAACGGGCTCATGTCCTACGACCGCCAGGTGGTCAAGGTCGACCAGGCCCGGGTCCGGGCCGCCAACCAGGCCCTCATCGCGGCCTCCCGGTCACTGGGCGCGACGGTGAAACTGCCGGTCGGACAGAACGTGTCGATCCGGGTCACCACACCCGGCTACACCGACCGCTACATCCGCCACTACGACGGCCTCGGCTTCACCGAAGTGGTCAACACCGCCAGCGCCGACCTGCTGAAACGGGACGCCACCTGGACGGTCAGGCCGGGTCTCGCGAACAAGCTCTGCTACTCCTTCGAGTCCCGCAACTACCCGGGCGAATACCTGCGCCACCGCGAATTCCGCGTCCGGCGCGAGGCACCCGACGGCTCCACCGTGTCCAAGGAGGACGCGACCTGGTGCCCGGTCCAGGGCAGCGGAGGCGTCCGGATGTCGGCCGCGGGCTTCCCCGGACAGTATCTGCGGCATATCAACGCCGAGCTGTGGCTGGCCCAGTCGGGCGGTTCCCACACCTGGGACAACCCGGCCGGCTTCACCGAGGACACCACCTGGGCCATCGAGCCACCCTGGGCTCCCTGACCGACCGCCGCGGGCCCGCAACGACGGGCCGCGCACCTCCGGCGGCCGCCCCATCGCACGGGCGGCCGCCACTTCTCTCCTCCCCCACGCTCATGCGCACGGCCCCCTACGGAAAGGCGGGTACGTCATGTCAGCGCGGCTCCACCGTGTCCTTCGCGGACTCCTGACCCTGGCCATCGCCCTGGCCGGTCTGGTCCTCCTCCCCACGCCGTCCCGTGCCGCGACCCCGGTCTGCGCACTGGCATGCGACACCCTCGACCCCTCGAAGGCGCAGCGCGACACCTTCCCCGTACCGCAGGTGAACCTGGGCGGCCGGATCCTGAAGCTGCATGTATCCGACCCCGACAGCATGGCCTGGGCCAGCATCGACAACGGCGTCAGCGGCGACTCGGTCTGGCTCGACCGCTCCTGGGACCGGGGCGCCACCTGGGAGGGCCTGCTCGGCAAGGCGAGCATCCCCGGCACCTGGACCGGCACCCGCACCCTGATGTACAACCTCACCGACCCGGTGGCACACCGCCGCGGCTGGATCCGGGCCTGCGGTGACGCCGCCGGTGTCACCTGCACCAACTGGGCCTACCCCACGGTGTGCGACGGCACGTCCTGCGACGGCGCCGACCCCGCCACCGCGGCGGGCGACGACCGCCCGGTGCCATCCGCCACCCTCTTCGGGCGCACCATCAGCCTCCATGTCGACCAGCGCAACGGGATGGCATGGGGCGTCATCGAAAGCGGCGGCGCGGGCGACGAGATCTGGCTCGACCGCTCCTGGGACAGCGGCGCCACCTGGCCCGAGGGCTCCTCGCTCGGCCGTACGAGCGTGTCCTCGGGCAAGACCTCGACACGCACGGCCATGTTCGCCACCCGGGATCCGCGCGGGCTGATGTTCGGCGGCGCGGTCCGGGCATGCGGCCGGGAGTCCACCCACCAGGAAGGAAGCTGCACGGCCTGGGTGCGGCCCGCGCCGAGCCGGGCACGCGCCGCGGCCGACGCGCTGATGGCGTCGTACCAGACGTACGAGGGCTGGTGGCGCAGCAGTTGGTGGAACTCGGCCGTCGCGGTCACCTCGCTCATCGACTTCGCCCAGCGCACCGGGCGGCACGACTACGACTGGGTCATCGCCCGCACCTTCGAGCAGAACCGCGGCACCTTCCCGGCCGGAGTGCGCAGCTCCGACGCGGTGGAGGGCCATTTCATCAGCCGCGCCATCGACGACGCCGCATGGTGGGGGGTGGCCTGGCTGGCCGCCTACGACCACACCCATGAGCGGCGCTATCTGGACGAGGCGGTCACCATCGCCACTTACGTCCACCAGTACTGGGACACCGGAAGCTGCGGCGGCGGTGTGTGGTGGGACCGGGAGCGCACCTACAAGAACGCGGTGACCAACGGGCTGTATCTGTGGCTCACCACAGCACTGCACCAGCGGATCTCCGGCGACACCGTATGGGGCGACCGGGCGGCCACGGCCGCCACCTGGTACCGGGGCAGCGGGCTGATCAACGGTGCGGGCCTGGTCAACGACGGGCTGACCGGCGACTGCCGCAACAACGGCCAGACCGTGTGGAGTTACAACCAGGGCCTGGCCATCGGCGCCTTCACCGAGCTGTGGCGGTCCACCGGCAACGGCCAGTACCTGGACACCGCCCGCCGCCTGGCCGATGCCGCGATCACCTCGACGGCGCTGACCCGCGACGGCGTGCTCACCGAGTCCTGCGACACCGGCACCGGCGCCTGCGACGACAACCAGAAGCAGTTCAAGGGCATCTTCATGCGCCACCTCGCCGACCTCGCGGACGCCACCGGATCCGCCACCTACCGGGCGTACATCACCAAGCAGGCCGACTCGATCTGGACCACCGACCGCGACCCCCTCAACCGGCTCGGCCAGCGCTGGGCGGGCACCACCCCGAACCAGGTGGACTGGCGCACCCAGGCCGGCGCACTCGGCGCGCTGACGGCCGCGGACGGCCTGTGACCCGCCACCCCGACACGGGGACGGCCACCCGGTCCGGACCCCACCCGTCGTACGCACATCGCCCCAAGGAGGCGCCCATGCACCCCCGCACCACCCGCCGCCACGCGGCACTGCTCACCGCGCTCCTGGCCATCCTGTGGGGCCTGCTCGCCGCCCCACCCGCCGCCACCGCGGCCCCGTCCCCCGCCAAGGGGACACCACACGCCGCCACCTCGAGACCGCACACCGCCGCCGCGGGCACCTTCCGCAACCCCCTCAACACCGGCCCCGACCCGTATATGACCGTCTGGAACGGCAACTACTACCTCACCACCACGCAGGGCGACAGCATCCGGATGTGGCGCTCCTCCTCGCTGGGCACCCTGCTCGAGGCCGACCCCATCACCGTATGGACGGACACCGATCCCTCCCGCAACCAGCACATCTGGGCACCGGAGTTCTACCGCTTCGGCGACCGCTGGTACCTCTACTACACCGCCGACGACGGCGTCGACGACCACCACCGGCTCTATGTGCTGGAGTCGGACCGCGACGACCCGGCCGGCCCCTACCACTTCAAGTCCCGTCTCACGCCGCCCAACCACGCGTCCGACTTCGCCATCGACCCCGGCATCCTCCAGCACAACGGACGCCTCTACCTCGCCTACTCCGGCATCAACCAGTACCAGCACAACGGCATCAACATCGCCCCCATGTCCAACCCCTACACCGTCTCCGGCAACGCCGTCGCCCTGAACGCGGCCGGTGGCTGCCCCGAGGTGCGCGAAGGCGCCGAGTTCCTCTACCGCAACGGCCGCACCTGGATGACGTACTCCACCTGCGACACGGGCAAGCCGGACTACCAGGTCTGGATGATGTCCCTGCCGTCCACGGCCGACCCGCTCGTGCCCGGCAACTGGACCCAGCACACCGGTGCCCGGTTCTCCCGCGCCGACGACCACGGCGTCTACGGCCCCGGCCACCACGCCTTCTTCCGCTCCCCCGACGGCACGCAGGACTGGATCGTCTACCACGCCAAGACCACATCGGTGAACACCTACACCGACCGCACCACACGCGCCCAGAAGATCACCTGGAACGCCGACGGCAGCCCCAACCTGGGCCGTCCGCTCGCCACCGGCGCCACCCAGGACCTGCCGTCCGGCGACCCCGGAGCGGGCACCTACTGGATCAATGACGACGGCCGGTCCAGCGGCGACGGAAGCGCCACGTTCACCGGCACCTGGAACTCGGGGACCGGCTGCGCCACCCAGTGCTTCTGGGGCGACGACCACTGGAGCGACCAGGCCGGCAACACCGCCACCTTCTCCTTCACCGGCACCCGGATCGCCCTGCTCTCGGTCCGCGACACCGGCAACGGCATCGCGGCCATCAGCGTCGACGGCGGCGCCGAGCAGCGCCGGGACTTCTACGGCGCGATCCGAACCGGCGAGACCCTCCAATACCTCAGCCCCCGGCTCCCCTACGGCCGGCACACCCTGCGCATCCGCGTGACCGGCGAGCACAACGCCCAGTCGGGTGCCTCATTCGTGAGCGTGGACCGTGCGGAGGTGTACACCCGCTAGCACCGGCCACTCCGCGGCTATGGCGTGTCCGCCGCGTCGGCCGCCGGGACGAGCAGACCGTGCAGGGCGTACTCCACCAGCTTGCGCACCTCCTCGGGGGCCAGCGATCCATGCCCGGCCATCAGGCGGAACGCCGGCGCGCCCAGCAGCACGTCCGTGGCCGTAGCGGCGTCCACGCCCCGCCTGGTCAGCCCCGCCTCGGCGGCCCGGTCCCAGTACGGCTCCAGGGCCGCCCTGCGGGGCGCCAGGAAGAACTCATGGAAGTACGGCGCCGCCTGCGGCTCGGTCGCGCAGGCGGCCAGCAACTGCCCGAAGACGCCACCTTCCGGACTGGTGTAGTAGGTCAGCAGGTCGGTCGCGAAGGTGACCAGATCCTCGACGGGGCGGCCGGTGTCCGGGACCACCACCGCCTCGGCCGCGTCGCGGCCGAACGCCTCCGCCATGATCGCCGCCTTGCAGGGCCAGTGCTTGTAGATGGTCGCCGTGCTCACCCCCGACCGCCCGGCGATCCGGTCGATGGTGACCCCGGCCGTGCCCACCTCGCGCATGAGCGCGCTGGTGGCGGTCAGCACCGCGTCATGCGCCCGGATGCTGCGCGGGCGCCGGGGACGGTCCTGAGTGCGGCGCGCACCGGGTACATCGGCGGTGGTGTCCACGGCTGGCCTTCCTCTGCGCTTGCCCCTGAAGTGAAGTGATGTTTCACTTTAGTTCGTGGTGCCCGGCGACGCAATCCCGGCCGCCGGAAACCCCCGCGAACCGCGACAAAGGAACGGTCAGGACATCGACCATGCTCTATGAACTCGCCACCCTCTCGCTCAAGCTGCGCACGGTCCCGAAGGCACTGTCCGCGCTGGAGACCTACACCACGAGCGACGCCACCGGCGGCCGGCTGCTCGGCTGCTGGGAGCCCGAACACGGCGTCATCGTCGGGCAGTTGCTGCTGCTGCGCGGCTTCGAGAACGCCGAGGAACTCACCGAGGAGCGCACTCGCGTACTCACCAGCGCCGACCCGTTCGGCATCGGTGAGCACCTGACCGGCTTCCAGGTGGAGAGCTACGTCCCGTTCCCCTTCCTGCCACCGGTCGAGCCGGGCCACTACGGCTCGGTGTACGAGTTCCGCACCTACCACCTCAAGGTCGGCGGCCTGGTGCCCACGATGGCGGGCTGGGAGGCCGCGGTGCCGGAGCGCACCCGGCTCCACCCGCTGACGACGGCCATGTACGGCCTGGACGGCCTCCCCCGTATCACCCACATCTGGCCCTTCCCCGACCTCAACGCCCGGCTGGAGATCCGCCGCGAGTCCTACGAACGCGGCATCTGGCCCCCCGAGAACGGCCCGGAGAACATCGCCCACGCCACCTCCACGATCGCCCTGCCGACCCCCATCTCCCCGCTGGCCTGAACCCGTGGCCCGACCCCGTGGGCAGTCGCCGGGGGCAGCCGCCGGAGCCGGACGGACATGACGCCCGGCGCAATCCGTCCGGGGCATCCCTTGCCGTGGCGCAGATGGATCTCAACTGCCCGCCTGAACCGGCACTTCACCGTGCGAGGTCATGACGCGCCGCTGGCGGCCCTCGCCGCCCCGCTGATCGCCAGGATCGGCGCCACGGCCCCGAACATCCACCTGAGCCTGCTCGCCGAGTCGTCGGCCGACCAGCCCGACCTCACCCGGGGCCAGGTCGACCTGGAGATCGGCGCGAACGAGCCGGGGCGCCCGGAGATCTCCTCCGAGGTGGTGGGCCCCGACCGGATGGTCCTGGCCCTGCGGCGGGAGCATCCGCTCGCCAAGGGCAGGATCGACATCGACAAGCTCCTCCGCACGGCCCTCGTGACCGCCTCGCGCCGGGGCCGACTGCACGACGCCGTCGACGACGCGCTCGCCGAACGCGGCCTGCGGAGACGGGTGATCGCGTCCCTGCCGACAAGCACCGTGGCGCTGGACGTGGTCTCCCGCTCGGACGCCGTCGCCGTCGTCGCCGAGCGGGTCTGCCGCCCCGCCTCGGCGCGGCTCGGCCTGGTCGCCCGGCGGCTCCCGCTCGAGCTGCCGCCGCCCCAGGTGGTCGTCACCCGGCATCACCGGCACGACAGCGATCCCGCACACGCGTGGCCGCGTGGCGAGGTGCGGGACGTGCTCCGCGAGGCGACCGGCGGCACCTCGGAGGGCCGACCGGCCACCGGGCCCGGCCACCCACGCGGATCCGCGTGGCCGAGCCCGGGCGCTCCGCGCCGGCTCACACCGCGGTGCCCGCCTCGCGATAGGTGAGCAGAGCGCGCACCGCCTCGATGGTGGCCCCGGCCAGAGAGGGGTCGCAGCCACTGCGGGCCAGGGCGCTGATGCGCACCGGGGGGACGGCGGGGAGGTCGTGGCGGGGAGTGAGGCCGTCGGGGTACGGGCTGCCGGGGATGGCCAGCAGGGCGGCGCCGAGTCCGGCGCGGGCCGCGTCCAGGACTCCGGCGAGGTATCCGGCCTCGGCGACCACGGTGGCGGATGTGTGGTGAGAGGCCAGTGCGGTCAGGGCGCGGCGGCGGATCACACACGGGTCGCTGATGGCGACCAGGGGCAGCGGGGCGGGGGCGGCGGGTGGGTTCCAGCCCGGGGCGGCGTACCAGCGCAGGGGGAGTTCGCCCACTGGGGCGCCCGGGGCGGAGGCGGCCTCGGTGACGTAGACGGCCAGGTCGAGTTCGCCGCGCTCGACGGCGTCCGTCAGCCGTGTCGAGCGGTCGATGCGCACGCGGACCTCGGCACCGGGCCGGGTGTCGCGTACGGCTTCGGTCAGGACGGGCAGGATCTGGTCGGCGCCATGTTCGGTGGCGCCGATGACGACGGGCGCCACGTCGGCCGTGTCCTCCCCCAGGAGTCGGCGGACGGCGGCGTCGTGTGCGCCGGTGATCAGCCGGGCTTCTTCCAGCAGCCGGCTGCCGTGGGTGGTGAACCGGGTCTTCCTGCCGTCGCGTTCGACGATGGAGCGTCCGAGGGCCTTCTCCAGCCGCCGAATGTGCTGGCTGACGGCGGACTGGCTGAGGGCGAGCGCGCCGGCGGCGCGGTGGAAGCCTCCGTAGTCGGCGACGGCGATGAGGCTGCGCAACGCCACGATGTCCAGTACCGGTCGCATGTGCGCAGGCTAGCACCAATCGATCAGAATTCGTGATCGATTTTGATGGCAAATCATCGTTGGACGGCCAACTCCGGTCTCCTGCACCCTGAGGACATGTCGCGTACAGCGCTCGTGGCGGCCCTCGCGCCGCGCACCCACCGCACCGGATCCGGGCCGTCGGCCGCCGGACCGGCGGGGTGCCGCGCCGCCGGAGCCCGGCTGACGCGGCGGCGCGTGGTCGACTTCGGCCGCACCGGCGCCATGCGCTGTCGCTGACTCCCGGCTTCCCGGCCGTTCGCCGGGTCTTCGCCCGTTCCCCGTTCTCCGCGCATCGCCTCGCCAGGCCCCTTCGCGCCCTCGCCTCCTCCTGTTCCGTCCCGCCTCCGGCTCGGCCGCTCCGCCTCGCCTGTGCGGGCGGCGTCACTGTCGACGAATCGAGTTGCCATGCCCTCTGCTCAACCTGTCCACTCCTGGGACGAACCAGAAGGAATCGCCCCGCGCGGCACGCTCGTGCTCTTCCCCGGACGGGGTGAACACGGCGGGGTGTACGAGCGGTTCGGCCGCCGGATCGCCGCCGACGGCTACCGCGTCCGCGCCCTGGAGGACGCCTCGGCCGACCCCGAGGCCGTCACCGAGGCGGCCACCAAGCTGCTGCGCGACGAGACGCTTCCGGGCCCCGTCGTCCTGGTCGGCTCCGACACCGGGGCGTCCCACGCGGCCCGCCTCGCCGGGCTCGGCACCCCCGGTCCTGACGCGCTGATCCTCGCCGGGCTGCCGACCGCGGCACGCCCCACGGCGACCGGGGCCGCGGACTGGGAGGACGAACTGGACCGGCGCACCGCCTGCCCCACCCACCGGGGCAGGCTGACCGCCGACTCCGCGTTCCGGCGCGGCGCCCTGGAGGACCCGTCGGCTCTGGAGTCGCCCGCGCTGGAGGGGATCTCCGTTCCCGTGCTCGGGCTGCACGGTGCCGAGGACACCGTCAGTCCCCTCGATGAGGTCCGCCGCGTCTACCGCGGCCTGCCGGGCGCGGAGCTGGTGAGCCTGGCCGGCACCCGGCACGACGTCCTCAACGACGTGACCCATCGCACCGCCGCCGCCACGGTGGTCCTCTTCCTGGAGCGGCTGCGGTCGGATCCCGGACTGCCGCTCATCGCCGTCCCGGAGGACCCCGCATGACCGCGCCCGTCCTCACCACGCCGACCGAGCTGTACTCCCGGCTGTTGCACGATGATCCGGCGCCCGTCGTCCTGGACGTACGGTGGCGGCTCGGCGATTCGCACGGCCATGAGCACTACCTCGCCGGGCACATCCCCGGGGCGGTCCATGTCGACCTGGACGCCGAACTCTCCGCTCCGCCCGCCCCGGAGAGCGGCCGCCATCCGCTGCCGGATCCCGGTGCGTTGCAGCGGGCCGCACGCCGCTGGGGACTTGACCAAGGCCGACCGGTGGTGGTGTACGACGACAACGGCAACACCGCGGCCGCTCGCGCCTGGTGGCTGCTGCGATGGGCCGGGGTCGAGCGGGTCTCGCTGCTGGACGGGGCGCTGGCCGCGTGGCGCGCGGCCGGACTGCCGGTCGAGTCGGGCGAGCCCGCCCGGCCGGCGGCGGGGGACGTCGTGCTCACCGCCGGGCGGCTGCCCGTACTGGACGCCGACGCGGCGGCCGAGGTGGCGCGTACCGGCGTACTGCTGGACGCGCGAGCGGCCGAGCGGTACCGGGGCGAGACCGAGCCGGTCGATCCGCGCGCCGGGCACATTCCCGGCGCCCGGTCCGCCCCGACCGGCGAGAACTTGGCGCCGGACGGCACATTCCGCTCCGTCGAGGAGCTCGCCCGCCGCTTCGCCGCGCTGGGCGCCGACGGCACGACGGAGGTCGGTGTCTACTGCGGCTCGGGGGTCACGGCCGCCCACACCGTCGCGGCCCTGGCCCGCGTCGGCATCACCGCCGCGCTCTACCCCGGCTCCTGGTCCGCCTGGTCCGCCGATGCCTCACGCCCCGCGGCCGCGGGTGCGCTGCCGGGCTGATCCGCCGCCCCGCTGATCCGCCGTCCCGCACCCGTCCTTCGCACACTCCCCGACCGAGAGGCCGCATCATGCCCTCCCCGCACTCCCCCGTGTCCGGCACCTCACCGCCGCCGCGCACCTCCGCACCACCACCGGTCCGCCGCGCGGTGAAGACGCCGCCCGCCGAACCCGCCGCGACACCGGCATCCCGCCCCGCCACCCCGCGCACCCGGCGGCGGTCCCCCCTCCGGGTGCCGCGCGGGGTGCGGCGGGCCTCCGGGCCCGTCGGGCTGCTGCTGCTCTGGTTCCTCGCCGCCGCCACGGGCGTGCTCCCCGAGTCCGTACTGGCCTCCCCCGTCGACGTCGTGCGGCGCGGGGCGGATCTCATCGGCACCGGTGAGCTGCCGCGGGCCATCGCCGCCTCCGGTCGGCGCGCGGCCCTCGGTTTCCTCATCGGCGCGGCCGTGGCGCTCGCCCTGTCGCTCACCGCGGGGCTGTTCCGGCTGGGCGAGGACGTCATCGACGCGTCCATGGGGATGTTCCGGGCAATCCCCTGGGTGGGCCTGATCCCGCTGTTCATCGTCTGGTTCGGCATCGACGAGACACCGAAGATCGCACTGGTGGCGCTCGGTGTCACCTATCCGCTGTACTTCAACATCTACGGCGGCATCCGCTCCGCCGACGCACAGCTCATCGAGGCCGGGCGGATGGTGGGCCTGGGCCGTATCGGGCTGATCCGGTACGTGATCCTGCCGGCCGCCCTGCCCGGTGCGCTGGTGGGGCTGCGGTACGCGCTGTCCACCGCGTGGCTGGCCCTGGTCTTCGCCGAGCAGGTCAACGCGGACGCCGGAATCGGCTATCTGATGAGCAACGCCCAGCAGTACTTCCAGACCGACGTGATCGTTCTGTGCCTCGCCGTGTACGCGGTGCTGGGGCTGCTGTGCGACTTCGCGGTACGGCTGCTGTCCCGGCGGCTGCTGGACTGGCGGGCCTCGTTCGACGGGGAGGGAGCATGAGCGCGGTGCACGACAACACCGGCGGTGTCGCGGTGAACGGCCCGAACAGTGTGGAGGTCCGCGGACTCACCCGCGCCTTCGGCGACCGGACGGTGATCGGAGGGCTCGACCTCACCATCCGCGGGGGCGAGTTCGTGGCCCTGCTCGGCCAGAGCGGCTGCGGAAAGTCGACGCTGCTGAGGATCCTCGCCGGGCTGGACAGCGAGAACGAAGGCGAGGTGAACGTACCGCAGCGGCGCTCGGTGGCCTTCCAGTCGCCGCGGCTGATGCCATGGCTACGGGTGTGGCACAACGTCGTGCTCGGTCTGCCGGGCGGGGACCGCGCGCTCGCCGAGCGCTATCTGGCCGAGGTCGGCATCGAGGAGTACGCGGGCGTCTGGCCCCGCACGCTCTCCGGCGGTCAGGCCCAGCGCGTGTCCCTGGCCCGCGCGCTGGTGCACGAGCCCGAACTGCTGCTGCTGGACGAGCCGTTCGGCGCGCTCGACGCGCTCACCCGGGTCCGGGCACAGCGGCTGGTGGCCGATCTGTGGCAGCGGCACGGCTGCTCGGTGCTGCTGGTCACGCATGACGTGGAGGAGGCGCTGCTGCTGGCCGACCGGGTGCTGGTGATGGACGGCGGGCGGATCGCCTACGAGGCGGAGGTGGGCCTCGCCCGCCCGCGTGACCTCGGCTCCCCCGACTTCGTGGCACTGCGCGGCGAACTCCTGCGGCGACTGGGCGTCGAGGACGCCTCGGCGACTTCGCACCACCGGGAAGAGGTGACGGCATGAACCACTGGAACCGCATGAACCGCCCGAACACCGGACACCACAGGGCCACGGCCGCGGTGCGCACGCTCGGCGCCGTGCTGTCGCTCACCGCCCTCCTCGCCACCAGCGCCTGTGCGGGCGACAGCGAGGCGGCGTCCGAGACCGATCCGTCGAAAGTGACACTGACCCTCGGCGACCAGGCCAAGAACCTGAAGACGCTCTTCGACGCCTCCGGCGCCCTGAAGGGAACGCCGTACAAGGTGAAATGGGCCGAGTTCGAGGGCGCCGCACCGCTGTTCCAGGCCGTACAGGCCGGGGCCGCCGACACCTCGTACGCCGCCGATCTGCCCACGCTCCAGGCACTCTCCGGCGGGGTCCGGGTCAAGGCCGTCGGAGCGCTGCACAACGACGGCACCCACACCGGAATCGTGGTCCGGAACAACTCACCGGTGAAGAGCGTCAAGGACCTCAAGGGGAAGAAGGTCGTGGTCTCCTCGGCCAAGGGGTCCATCGCCGAATATCTGCTGGCGCACGCGCTGGAGCAGGCGGGGCTGAGCTACTCGGACGTCCATGTGCAGTATCTGCTGCCCACCGATGCCCAGGCCGCCTTCACCTCCGGCAAGGTCGAGGTCTGGGCCACGTTCGGCGTGTACAAGACGGTGGCCGAGCAGCACGGGGGCCGCCTCCTGGTCAACGGGGCGAACGGGCGGGTGAGCGGCTACGGCTTCATCGGGGCCTCCGAGAAGGCCCTCCAGGTCCCGGCGAAGAAGAAGGCCATCACCGACTATCTGCGCCGTCTCGGCAAGGCGCTGGCCTGGTCCCGTGCGCACCCCGCCGCATACGCCAAGGCCATCCAGCACAACAACGGAGCCTCGGCCACGGTTGCCAAGGCCCTGGTCCATCAGGCAAACAGCGAGCTGCTCCCGGTGCATGAGCCGGTGATCCGGTCCGTGCAGAAGGTCGGCGACACCATGCACGACATCGGTGTGCTCACCCCCAAGCCGGTCCTCGCCGACCACGTCGACACCAGCCTCGTCAAGGAGTGACCGCAGCCATGCCCGTCGAGTTCATCAGCGCCGTCCACCCCAACCCCGCCACCGAGGGCGACCCCACCGCGGGGTCCGGAATCGATGTGGACCACGCCCGCCGTTACGCCCGCGCACTGGACGACTCCGGCTTCGACTACACCCTGGTCACCTACCACTCGGCCGCCCCGGACGCGCTCCAGCTCGCCCAGTTCGTCGCCCATCACACCGAGCGCATCAAACCGGTCCTCGCCCACCGCCCCGGGGTGGTCTTCCCCACCCACGCGGCCCGCGCACTGGCCACGCTGGACCAGATCAGCGCCGGACGGCTGGTGGTGCACATCATCTCCGGCGGCAACGACGAGGAGCAGCGCCGCGAGGGCGACTATCTGAGCAAGAGCGAGCGGTACGACCGCTCGGACGAGTACATCCGGATCCTGCGCAGCGTCTGGGAGGCCGACGGTCCGATCTCCCATGAGGGCCCGTACTACCGCTTCGAGGGCTTCCGCTCCGATGTCACCCCGTACCACGGCACCATCCCCATCTCGGTGGGCGGCTCGTCACAGGAGGCGTACCGGGTGGGCGGGCAGCAGGGCGACATCTTCGGGCTGTGGGGCGAACCGCTGAAGGAGACCGCCGAGCAGATCGCCTCGGTGAACGCGTACGCGGACGCCGCGGGCCGGCCCCGGCCGCGCATCTGGGTGTCCTTCCGGCCGATCATCGCCCCCACCGACGAGCTGGCCTGGGAGAAGGCCCACCGCACCCTGGGCGCGGTCAAGGCCAACCACGCCGAGCGGGCCAAGCGCCGGCACTACCCGGCGGTCGGCCAGGGCACCCCGTCCAATGTCGGATCGCAGCGGCTGCTGGCCGTCGCCGAGCGCGGCGAGGTGCACGACCGCTGCCTGTGGACCGCGCCCGCCGCGGCAACCAACGCCGCCGGTGCCTCAACGGCGCTGGTCGGCTCCCCGGAGACGGTCGCCAAGGCACTGCTCGACTACGTCGACATCGGCTGCGAGCTGCTGTCCATCCGCGGCTACGACCCGCTCAACGACGCCATCGACTACGGGCGTCATGTACTGCCGCTGGTCCGTCAGGAGCTGGCGCACCGCGCCGCCACCTCGGCCGCCTGACGCCCGGCCGCCGTCTCCTCCCCGTTCCCCTCATGAAAGGCATCACCCGCATGTCCAGGCCACCGGCCCGCTCCCGTTTCCGGCGCGCCCGCGCCCGTACCGCTCTCACCATCGTCGTGGCGGTGGCCGTCGGCGCCCTGAGCGCCTGTGGCGGCTCCGCGGGAGCGGACGGGGGCGGGAAGGGGTCCTCGGCCACCCTCCGGGTCGGCGCGACCGGCTGGAAGGAGGAGGAGGCGCTGCTGAAGTTCGCGCATCTGGACGATACTCCGTACCAGGTGAAGTGGAGCCTGTTCCAGGGCGGCGACAGGCAGTTGGAGGCGATGCGCGCCGGTGCGCTGGACGTGGCGAGCTCCAGCGAGATCCCGCCGGTGTTCGCCGCGGCCGACGGGAAGCCGAACTTCAAGGTCGTCGCCGTGCGGCGCGGCAACACCCTCAACCAGGAGGTCGTCGCGCCCAAGGGATCGAAGATCACCTCGATCGCGGAGCTCAAGGGCAAGAAGGTCGGCTACGTCAAGAACACCACCGCCCACTACTTCCTCTACGAACTGCTGAAGCGGGCCGGGCTCGGCTGGGACGACATCAGGGCCGCCCCGCTGGATCCCGACAAGGGGATCGCCGCGCTGAACGGCGGTTCCATCGACGCGTTCGCCGGATACGGCAACGCGGTCATCACCGCCCATCAGCGGGGCGCCCGCACCATCGGTTCCGGCAAGGACATCCTCTCCGGCAACTTCGTGTGGACCGCCTCCGACGACACCCTCGACAGCGCGGCCGAGCGCGGGGCGCTGGCGGATCTGCTGGCCCGTATCGACAAGGCATACGCCTATGTGCGCGACGGACGCCAGAAGGAGTATGCGAAGGTCATCGCCGCCGCCACCCACCAGCCGGTGGATCAGGCGCTGGAGGAGTTCACGGCGGGCGAGGCCCAGCGCAGGACCGGGATACGGCCGGTGAGCGCCGAGGCCACCGCCTCCGAGCAGAAGGTCGCCGACGCCTTCGGTGCGCTCGGGGCGGTGAAGCGGGAGCTGACGGTGAGCGGTTTCTGGACCGACCGGCTGAGCGCGCCGCTTCGGAAGGCACTCGCCTCATGACCACTGACCTGTCCCTGCCGGTCCCGGATCTTTCCTCGCTGGCCTCCGTGACGCGGCAGCTCGCCACGACCGCCGCCGCCCATGACCGCGACGGCACGTTTCCGGCCGAGGGGATCCGCACCGCGCACGAGGCCGGGCTGCTCACCGCCACCGTCGGCGAGCGGTACGGCGGCCCCGCACTCGCGGTGGCGGCCACCGCGCGCATCCTGCACGCGCTCGGGGAAGGCGATCCGTCGGTGGCACTGATCACCGCGATGAGCCTTTCGATCCACCGTCGTCAGGCTGTGCGGGCGCACTGGCCGCAGGAGCTGTACGGACAGGTGCTGGCCGAGGCCGCTGCGCGGCCGGTGCTGCTCAACCACATCCGGGTCGAGCCCGCACTCGGCTCGCCCGCGCGGGGCGGGCTGCCCGCGACGGTCGCCCGGCGCACGGCGGACGGCTGGTCGCTCAGCGGCCACAAGCGCTTCGCGACCGGTGTGGAGGGGCTGGACTGGCTGCTGGTTTGGGCCACCACGGACGAGCCCACGCCACGGGTCGGCACGTTCGTGGTCCCCGGCACCGCGCCCGGGATCGAGATCACCCACCGCTGGGACCATCTGGGGCTGCGCGCCAGCGGAAGCCATGACATCGCGCTGCGCGACGTCGAGATCCCCGCGGGGAACGTCATCGACCTGGCCGAGCACGGCACCGCGGCGGAGCAGGACAACCGCGCGGGCGCCGCCCTTCATCTGCCGCTCGCCGCCCTCTACCTGGGCGTGGCACGCGCCGCCCAGCGGTACTTCCACCGCTTCGCCCATGAGCGGGTCCCCGCCAACCTCGGCCACCCGGTGGCCCGTACCGAGCGCTTCCGGCGCGCGGCCGGTGAGATCGCGCTGCGGCTGGACGCGGCCGAGCAACTGGTGTTCGGGGGCGCGGAGCGCGTGGACGCGGCCGACGCCTCGTACACCCCCGAACACGCCCTGGGCGCCCGCGTCCTGGCGGACCGGCACGCCACCGAGGCGGTCACCCTGGCGGTACGGCTGCTGGGCAATCCTGGGCTGTCCCACGACAACCCCCTGGAGCGCCACTTCAGGGACGTCCAGTGCGCCCCGGTCCACGCCCCGCAGGAGGACACGGCGCTGCTCGCCGTCGGCGCGGCGGCGCTCGGCGCGCCTAGCGAGAGGAAGACATGACCATCCCGCTGTCCCGCCCCGGTACGGCCGAACGCACGGGCACCGATGGCACGGGCGCCGGTGATACGCCTGCCGGTGATGCGGATGCCACCGCGCTGTTGACGGCGCTGCGCCGCGCACTGCCCGACGGTGCGCTCAGCACCGGCCCCGACGCCACCGGCCCGTATGCCACCGACCGTTCCGGCAGCCATCCTGGCGGCGTCCCGCTCGCGGTCGTACACGCCACGCGCGCCGAGCACGTCCAGACGGCTCTGCGGCACGCACACGCCCTGCGGGTGCCGGTCGTGCCACGCGGGGCGGGGACCGGACTGTCCGGCGGGGCGAGCGCGGGCACCGGCAGTGTCGTCCTCGATCTGTCGCGCATGAACCGGATCCTGGAGCTGCGCCCCGAGGAGCAGATCGCCGTTGTCGAACCGGGTGTCATCACCGCCGGACTGGACCGGGCGGCGGGAGAGTTCGGACTGCGGTACGCGCCCGACCCGGCGAGCGCCGCGATCTCGACCGTCGGCGGGAACATCGCGACCAACGCGGGCGGGCTGCGCTGCGCCAAGTACGGGGTGACCAGGGACGCGGTGCTGGGCCTCGATGCGGTGCTGGCGGACGGGACGCTCATCCGGACCGGTCGGCGCACGGTCAAGGGCGTCACCGGCTACGACCTCACGGGCCTGCTCACCGGTTCCGAGGGCACCCTGGGTGTCATCACCGCCGCGACCGTGCGGCTGCGCCCGATGCCGGAGGAGACGGTCACGGTCGCCGCGTACTTCGCCACGTTCGCCGAGGGCGCCGAGGCCGTCTCCGCACTCACCCCCGCCCGTGTGGAGCCGGCCATGGCCGAGCTGCTCGACGGCCCCGTGCTGGGGGCGGTGGACGACGCCCAGGGTACGGATCTGCGCTCACGCGGCGGCGCGCTGCTGCTCCTCCAGTGCGACGGGCGGGGCGCGGCCGCCGAGGCCGACGCGGCCGTACGGGAGCTGGGCGGACGGGCCGCCTCGGTCGAGGTCACCGGGGATCCGGCCGAGGCGGACCGGCTGCTCGCGGCGCGCCGGCTGGCCCTGCCCTCGCTGGAGCGGCTGGGCCGCCCGCTGATCGAGGACATCGCCGTGCCCAGGAGTCAACTGGCCGCCGCCGTAAGGGCGGTCGACGCCGCTGCCGACCGCCACGGGGTGCGGATCTTCACCTTCGCCCATGCCGCGGACGGCAATCTCCACCCCATTCTGGTCCTCGACCCGTCCCTCCCCGCCGTCCCGGACGCCGCCTGGCAGGCCGCGGGCGACATCTTCACCGCCGCGCTCCGCCTCGGCGGCACGCTCACCGGCGAACACGGCGTGGGCACCCTCAAGCGGCGCTGGCTCGGCGACGAGCTCGGCCCGGACCAGCACGCACTCCAGCGCCGGCTCAAGACCGCCTTCGATCCACACGGCATCCTCAACCCGGGCAAGGCGCTGTGAAGTCCGCCGGGACCGGAACCGGGGCCGCCGTGGCGGCCGGCCGTACCGACCCGTGTGTCCACTCCTTCCGCACGACGATCACGAGGTGAACCCCCGCCATGTCCACCATCCTCTCCATCTCGGGCAGCCCCTCCCCCACCTCCCGCACCGCTCGGCTCCTGCGCGGCCTGGACTCCCGGCTCACCGCGCAGGGGCACCAGGTGGTCCCGCTGGACGTCCGCACGCTTCCGGCCGAGGCCCTGCTGCACGCGGACTTCGGGCATCCGGAGATCGTCCGCGCCACGGAACTCGTCGCCCGCGCCGACGGCATCGTCATCGGCACCCCGGTCTACAAGGCCGCGTACTCGGGGCTGCTGAAGTCGTTGCTCGATCTGCTGCCGCAGTACGCGCTGGAGAGCAAGACCGTACTGCCGCTGGCGACCGGCGGCAGCACCGCCCATGTGCTGGCCATCGACTACGGGCTGCGGCCCGTGCTCGCCTCCATGGGCCCCTCGCACATCACCCCGGGGTGGTTCGTGCTGGACAAGCACATCGAGGTACGGGAGGACGGGCGGGTCGTGGTGGACCCCGCCACGCGGGAAGCGCTCGAACGGCTCGTCGACCAGTTCTCGGCGGCCCTGAGCGGCCCGGAATCCGCCGGCGCGGTCGCCGCTTGACCGCGGGCCGTCAGCCGCCGGTCGGTCCGGGCACCCGGTGCGTGTGCACCGTCCTTTCCGCCGGTGGCGGCCAGGGCTTTCAGCTCCCGAGGGTGGCGCGCAGCCCGGGCTGGAGCCGTTCGGCGTGTGCGCGCACCATGTCGTCGCACAGCTCCCAGATCTGCTCGACCCGCAGGGCCGCGGCGGTCGCCGGGTCGGTCATGGCCGCGTGCCGGATATGGCGCGGCTCGTCGTCCAGGGCGGCCCGCACCACGAGGTCGTTCATGCTGAGGTAGGTGCGGTTGAGCGCGGCGAGCTGCGGGGGCAGCGCACCGGCGCGGGTCGGCTGGACACCTGACCGGTCGACCAGGCACGGCACTTCGACCACGCCGTGGGCCGGAAGGTTCTCGATGAGGCCGTGGTTGGGCACATTGCCGTAGACGGTCCTGGGGGTGCCGGTCACCATCGAGTGGATGATCTGCGGGGCGTACTCCATGGTCCCCTCGACGTCGATGCAGGCACCGGCCGCCAGGTCGTCGCGGGTCCGCTCGTAGGCGGCGACGTTCTCGTCCACGATGCCGAGATAGGCGCCGATGGGCAGCCGCAGCCGCTCGATCTCGCTGTCGTGGTGCAGATACCAGGGCACATACTCGGCGGAGTGCTCGCTGGTCTCGGTCGGGTAGTGGCCGAGCCGCCGGTACATGTCGACGCGGACCCGGCGCCGCAGTTGCCCGTTCTCGGCGATCAGCTCGTCCAGCCGGGGGTACAGGTCGGTGCCGTCGTGCTCGAAACGGAGCACCCACGCCTGGTGGTTGACCCCGGCGGCGCGGTAGGTGATCTCGTCGAAGGGGACCTTCAGCAGGGCGCACAGGTCGTGCATGGTCCAGTACACCGAGTGGCACAGGCCGACCACCCGGGTCAGGCCGGTCGCCGCGGTGAGGTACTGCACGTTCATGGCCATCGGGTTGGTGTAGTTGAGCAGCCACGCCTCGGGGCATACGGCGGCGATGTCCTCGCCGAGCGCCTTGAGGAACGGGAAGGTGCGCAGGGCGCGGAAGATGCCGCCGACGCCGAGGGTGTCGCCGATGGTCTGCCGCACTCCGTGGCGGGCGGGGATCTCGAAGTCGGTGCGGGTGGCCTCCCCCATGCCGATCTGGACGAGGTTGATGACGAAGTCGGCGCCGTCGAGTGCTTCGCGCCGGTCGGCGTGTGCGGTGATGTGCGCGTCGGCGCCGCGCCGTTCGGCGATGTACCGGGCGGCGGCCTCGGCGGTGGCCAGGCGTTCCGTATCGATGTCGTGCAGGGCGATCCGCGCGGCCTTCAGCTCCGGGAAGGCGAAGAGGTCCGCCAGCAGGCCCTGGGTGAAGACGACGCTTCCGGCGCCGATCAGCACGATTTTGGGGTTGGTCATGACGGGCTGTCTCCGTTGACGGTGAGGTGGGTGAGGGCTTCTTCCCAGGTGGGCTGGGCGGTGGTGCCGCCTGCGGCACGGGTCGACAGCGCACCGCAGGCGGCGGCGAGGTCGAGCGCCTCGGCGATGGGCCGGCCCGCGAGCCGTCCGGCGAGGAAGCCCGCGTTGAAACTGTCGCCCGCGCCGACGGCGTCCTGGGGTGTCACGCGGATACCGGCCGTGGTGAGCAGGGTCCGGCCGTCGTGGCACAGGGCGCCGTCCGCCCCGTTCTTGACGGCCACCAGCGAGACCTGGTGTGCGAGGAGTTCGGCGGCGGCCGCGACGGACGTGCCGTCGGTGCCGGCCAGCCGGTGCGCCTCGGCGGCGTTGGGCAGCAGGATGTCGGTCCGGGCGAGGACGGGCGCCAGCGCCGCGCGGTCCCAGCGGCCCGAGGGGTCGTCGTTGGTGTCGAGCGAGGTGGTGGCACCCGCCGCGCGGGCGGTGTCGAAGAGGTCCGGCAGATCGGCGGCGAGCCCCGGCATCAGGAAGTAGGACGCGGCGTGGACGTGCCGGGCCGAGGTCAGCAGAGGCTCGGGCACATCGCGGCCCGAGGTCGCGGCGAGGGTGCCCGGCGCGGTGAGGATGGCCCGGTCGTCGTCGCGGGTCACGATGACGGTGAGCGGTGTCGGCAGGCTCGGGTCCAGGTGCAGCCCGCTGATGTCGACGCCTTGTGCCGCGAGTTGGTCGCGCATGTAGTGTCCGGCGCCGTCGTCCCCGATACGTCCGGCGAAGGCCACGCGCAGCCCCAGCCGGGCGGCGCCGCACGCGGTGATCGCGGCGGATCCGCCGAGGGTGAGCGCACCGCTGTCGATGAGCTGTTCGCGCTGGCCGAAGGCGAGCGGGGTGGTGAGCGGTCCGACGATGACGTCCGGGTTGGCGTCCCCGATGACGAGCAGGTCGAAGGTGGGCGGCATACGGCTTCCTGACGAGTGGTGAGGGAAGGGCGGTGCGGGGCCGTGGTCAGCCCTTGAGACCGGTGGAGGTGATGGACCTGACGAAGGTCTTCTGGGCCGCGAGGAAGGCGAGCAGCACCGGCAGCACGGTGATGACGTTTCCCGCCATCACGGCCGACCACTGGGTGTGGTGCTGTCCCCGGAAGGTGGTCAGGCCCAGTTGGAGGGTGTAGTTGGCGTCGTGGTTGAGGGCGATGAGCGGCCACGACAGATCGTTCCAGGTGGTGAGGAAGGTGAGGACGGCCACGGTGCTCAGCGCGGGGCGGGACAGCGGGACCACGATCTGGAACAGCACCCGCAGCCGCGAACACCCGTCGATCCAGGCGGCCTCCTCCAGTTCCCTGGGCAGCGAGAGGAAGAACTGCCGCAGCAGGAACACCGCGAACGGCGTCACCAGCGACGGCACGATGAGCGCCCCGAGGGTGTCGACGAGCCCCAGTTTCCGCATGACCAGGAAGGTCGGGATCATCGTGAGCTGGAACGGGATGGCCATGGTCGCCAGCATCAGGACCAGCAGCACCCGGGAGCCGCCGAACCGCATCCGGGCGAAGGCGTATCCGCCCAGCGTCCCGAGCAGCAGGTTCGAGAAGACCGCGACGGCCGAGACGATGAGGGAGTTGGCGAACCAGCGCGGGAACATCGCGTTGCCGAGGACGAAGCGGTAGCCGCCCAGGTGGATCCCGGAGGGCCAGAGCGCCGGTGGGAACCGGTTGATCTCCGCGTCGCTCATCACGGAGCTGAGCCCCAGCCAGATCAGCGGTACGGCGAAGAGCAGCGCCAGGGGCGCGAGCAGCAGATGCCATGGGCTGAACGGCAGCCGGAACCGGCGGCGTGGCCGGGCCACGGGCTCCCCGGTGGTCCGGCCGACCGGCCGGAGCCGGTCGGTGGCGCTCCCGGGGAGGTGGGACAGGTCCGTCATGACGTGGCTCCCTTGAGGCGGCGGTCGTCGCGGCGCCGGACCAGCCGCAGCCCGGTGGCGACCACGAGCAGGGCGACGCCGAGGACGTAGGCCGCCGCGGCCCCGTATCCGGCGGTGAAGTTCCGGAACGCCTGCTCCCAGACGAAGTAGACGATCACGGTGGTCGATCCGAGCGGACCGCCCTTCGTCGTCACATACACCAGGTCGAAGACCTGGAGGGCGCTGATCGTCTGCCAGAGCAGCAGGAACACACTGACCGGCGCGATGGTGGGCAGGGTGACATGGCGCAGCACATGGCGGCGTTCCGCGCCGTCCAGGGTGGCGGCCTCGATGAGTTCCCGGGGTACGTCCTGGAGGGCGGCGAGGTAGATCACGACGCAGAAGCCGGTGCCGCTCCACAGCGAGATGGCCACCAGGACCAGCAGGGCCTGGGCCGGATCGGACAGAAACCCCTGCGGGGAGAGCCCGAGGCGGTGCAGCAGCGCGTTGGCCGCGCCGAACTCCGGGTCGAGGATGAAGGAGAACAGGACGCCCTGGGCGGCGGCCGAGACCACGAACGGCACGAAGAGCAGGGTGCGGTACAGGCCGGAGAACCGGATGCGGCGGTTGAGGACCAGCGCGAGAGCCAGCCCCAGGCCGATGCTCAGCGGCACATACAGCGCGGTGTACACCAGTGTGTTGCGTACGGCCTGGGCGAACTGCGGATCGTCGGCGAGCTGACGGTAGTTGTCCCAGCCCACCCAGACGCTCGGCGTGAGGAGGTCGCTGTACTGGAACGACAGCAGCAGCGACCACAGGACGGGGACGACGCTCAGGCCGAGGATGATCAGGACGGAGGGGAGGACGAACGCCCAGGCGGTCGCGGCCTCCCGGCGGCCTCTGCGGCGTGCGGACCCGGCCGGTGTCCGCGATGCCGGACGGGTGATGGGGGTGGGCAGACGGGACATGTGGTACTCCTCAACGCACCTTGGCCATGGCGGCGTTGGCCTCGTCCGCGCACCGCCGCAGCGCCTTGGCCGGTGTGCTCTTCCCGAGCAGGACGGCGGTGATGGCCTCGCCGAACGGCATGGAGATCTTGGGGTAGGCCCGGTCCACGGGCCGTACCCGCGCGGTCTCCAGCACCTCGGTGAACACCTGGAGACCGGGGACCTCGGCCGCGTGCCTCCGCCACTTCGGACGGCGCTCGGCGGGCCGGCTCTGCGGCAGGCTGCCCGCCTCGGAGTCCCACAGATATGCCTGGTCGGGCTCCATGAGCCAGCCGATGAACGTACGGGCGGCGGTCAGCCGCGCGGAGCCGTTGTCGAACACGCTCCAGGTGTCGGGGCCGGAGATCGTCACCGACCGGCCGTGGAAGCCGGGCAGCGGGACGACGTGATAGTCGAGCTTCGCCTGGCGGATGTCGGGCAGTTGCCAGGGGCCGGTCGCGACCATGCCCAGCCGGCCGGTGGAGAACGCCTGGTACATCTGCTCGCCACCGGGCTTGGGGTCGACGTAGACGCTTTTGTCCCGGGCCAGTTCGGCGAGCACATCGAGGGAGCGGACACCGGGTTCACCGGTGAATCCGATCTCCCGCTTGCCCTTGGCGATGACCTCTCCGCCCAGGTCCCAGATCATGGGCCACAGCCGCCACACCGTGTCCTCGTCGCCCGCGCCGGGCCAGCCGGTGCCGAACGTGCCCTTGCCGCGGTCGGTCAGCTTCCGGGCCAGCTCGGTGAAGTCCTGCCAGGTCCAGCCCGGTGCGGGCAGCTCCAGCCGGGCCTCGCGGAAGAGCTTCTTGTTGCACACCACGGCGAGCGAGTCCAGCACCGCGGGCACCGCACGGACCACGCCGTCGACCATGACGCCCTCCCGGGCGGCCGGCCAGTACTGGTTCCAGGGCACCGGCTGGGATTCCACGACCGACGTCATGTCCGCGAGCTGGGGACTTCTGGCCACACTCGCCAGGTCGGAGCCGAAGATATAGGCGACGTCGGGCGGCGACTGGGCGACGAGACCGGCCATCACCTTCTGGAGCATGTCGTCCGCCAGCACCCCGCCGCCGATATCGACCCGGATGGCGGGGTGGCTTCGGTGGAAGTTGGCCACGAGCCGCTTGAACGCCTTCAGCGAGGGGCCGTTCTGCCCGTGCCACACCTCGATGTGCACGGTTCCGTCGGAGTCCACGCCCAGGCCCGTCCCGCATCCCGCCACCGCCGTACCCGCTGCCGCGGTGAGGGCCAGCGCGCCACCGCCGCGCAGGATGCCACGGCGCGAGGGCCCGCGGCGGCCACTGCGGTCCGCGTCCATAACTGCCTCCAGATGTTCGGTGAGTGTGTGGCCGCCGCGGTCCGCGGCGGCCGCACACCGTCCCCTGCCGGGACTACGGGCAGGTCTTGCGGACGTAGCCGTTCTCGCCCTTGGGCAGGACATAGCGGTCGCGCTGGACGACGCTGACCCGGTCGCCGTACTTACAGGCGTTCTTCATCCCGGCGTTCGTGTACTCGATGAAGATGGCGTTGTTCCCGAACGCCGCGAGGTAGTCGGCGCACTCGTTGTACTCGGGGTTGCCGCATTCCTCGGCGATGGCGAAGTCGAGGCCGTTGGCCGCGTGGTTCCTGGCCAGCTCCACGGTGTTCTTCTGACCGACCGCGAGGCCCTTGCCGTGGCCGTAGGCGGACAGCATCCGGATGTAGGTCTGGGCGTGCTCCTCGGTGATCCGGCCCTCGACGACATCACGGGTGAAGGTGTCGAAGTTGTCCAGCTCCAGCGCGTCGAAGCCCTTGGCGGCGCATTCGTCGATCTGGGCGTCGATCTTCTCCGCGATGCCCTCCCGCTTCTTCTCGGTGGTGATGTCGAGGATCGCCTCGTCCCAGTCCGGGTCGATGATGACGGCACCGTCGTCGTTCTTGAGCAGCAGGTCGGAGGGCCAGTCCGCGGGGCCGCCGGGCTGGCCGGTCTTCTGCGTCTGGAAGGCGTTGACGTAACAGATGTTGTACAGGCCGGGTGCCGGGGAGGCGCTGTGGTCGCGGCTGACGACCCCCACCCCGGACGGCGGGGTGTAGGCGCCGCCGATCTGGTAGTCGAAGCCCGCGTGGACCGGCGGAAGGGCGGCCGTGGCGGCCGAGGCGGGGGCGGGGGCGAGAACGCCGGCCGCGGCGGCCGCGGCGCATGCCACGGCGGCGCCCACAGTGGTACGGATGCGCGAACGGTTCAGGCTCATCGCTGAGAGCTCCATGATCCGTGGGCACGGCCCCGCCTCGGTCGCAGACAGCGACCTGGCGACTCGGGCCGGACTCACGGCGGGGGCCGCATACCGGCTGGGCGTACCTCTGTCGCCGAGTATTCGACATCGGCGTGCCAGGGAGTAAACCGATCAGACCGAGCCACGTCAAGAGCGTGAAACTGCTCAGTGTCGGCTCGGAACACGCACAAGCGATCAGAACGGAGGGGCTACGCAGTGGACATTAGGCACAGATGCGGGCATGTCGACGCGCGGGAACCCGTCGGTCCCCGCGCGCCGAACACACTAGATCCGCCGGAGTCCCACCAGCACTCTCTCCATCAGGGCACGGTCCGGCGCGGCGCCCTCCTCGGAGGCCGTCCGGTGAACGACGATCAGCCCGCGTTCGGCCATGTCGCCGAGCAGCACCTTGGCCACCCCCAGGGGCACCAGGAGCATGGCCGCCACCTCGGCCACCGACCTCGGCTCCTGGCACAGCGCGATCACCGGGCGGTGGTCCGCTTGCAGGACGTCGGTCGAGCGGTGACCCAGCTCGGTGGTGGTCACCAGGGTCTCGACCTCGAAGTGATGGTGGGACCTGGTCCGGCCGCCCGTCCATGAGTAGGCGCGCACGAGCGCGGCCGGGCCCTGGCTCTCGTCGTGCTCGGGCTCCCAGGCGGCCGGCGCCCCGGGCTCCGGCGACGCCCTCGGGAAGGGTTCCCCGGGCTCCTCGGGCCGGCCGTCCCCGCCCTCACGGCGGGACGGGGCCTCCGGCGTCCCCTCGGAACGAGCCGCCTTCCGCCCGCGTCGCCCCTTGCCGAAGCTGAAGGCGTTGAGCACGTCGGCGAAGGTCTGCTCGTCCTCCGCCCCCTGTTCTCTCCCAGGTCCCTGCCCGGAAGGGCCTTCACCGGTGCTCATCATCTCCCCGTCCGGCCTATTGGGCTGATGTCCGCTTCACGCCGCGCAGGTTCAGCTCCTGCAACTCAGCGCGGAGCTCCGGGGTCAGCATCTCGCCGACCTGGTCGACCAGTACGGTCATCTCGTAGGCCACCTGACCGATCTCGCAGTCCGGCGCCGCCAGCACCACGAGACACGAGCCGTCCTCGATCGACATCAGGAGCATGTTCCCGAGCTCCATCTGGATGACCGAGGACCGCACATCACCGGTCATCAGGCACTGGGCCGCGCCCTGGATCAGGCTGATGGCCCCGGCGGCAATGGTGGCGACCTGCTCGGCCCGTTCGGCCACCAGCCCGTCCGACGCGGTGAGCAACAGTCCGTCGGCCGAGACCACCACGGCGTGCGCCACGTTGGGCACACGCTCGGTGAAGTTGGTGACCAGCCATCCGAACTGGCTCACCTCCCGTAGCTGGGGTGAGGTCATTGGTTCTTCCTGTCCATCTTCGCTGAGACCTTATGTCTCGTCGCGTCCGTCGGGCTGACCCCGGCGGATGCCCGACTGGTAATTGCTGAGGAACGAATGGGTGCGGCCGGCGTTCCGCCGCGCGGATTCCTCGTCACCGGCCGCACGCGGCTTGAGGCGCTCCTCGGTGGCGCGCGGCTTGGCCCGGTCGGTACCCGGGTCCTGGCGCGGCACCCGCCGGGGCAGCCCGGCCTGGGTGACTCCGCCCGCGTCGGCGGCGCCCGGCCGCTCGTGGACGATCTGGCCGGGGTCGTCGGTGGCATCCGGCCGGCTCTCACCGGGGGACGCGGGCGCGGCGGGGACTGGCCGCCGGGGCAGCTCGGAGGCCGGGCGGTCCGCCGGCTTACGGCTCTCGGCCGTCTCCTCGGCCGGGGGGCCCGCCGGGGCCGCCTTGGCCTCGGTGGAGGCGAACCACGACGAGGAGGCGTCGTCCCGAGCGGCCGGACGTGAACGCCGCGGTGGCAGCGGGGGCTGTCCGGGCGGCTGTACGGCACGGCGGTCCGCGGGGGCGTGCCCCTTGCCGTTGCCGTTCCCGAGAGCGGCGGCCTTCCCCGGGGCGCCCTCGCCGACCGGGGCGGGCGGGCCGGCCTTGGCGGGGGGTATCCGGCGCGGCAGTCCGCCGGGCTGCGAGGCATCCACGAACGCCCGCGAGCCGCTGGGGCGGGTCGGCAGGGTGCGGCCCGTGTCGCCGGAGCCGACCGAGGAATCCCCACCGGCGCGCAGCGAGCGGGCGCCGTCGGTCGCGCGGCGCGGCAGCGGCGCCGACGGGGCCGCGCCGGTCTCCCGGCGGGTGCCCACCGGCTCGGCCGTCCCGTTGGAGGTGCGCCGGACGGGCAGGGAGCTCTCCCGGCCCGCGAGGGCGGGTTTGTCCGCGAGCATCAGCCTGGCCGGGACCAGCACCCCCGCGCGCAGCCCACCGCCGGTGTCGCGCTCCGAGATCAGCTCCACGGTGACGCCGTGGCGACGGGCCAGGCGGCCGACGACGGTCAAGCCCATCTGCCGGGACGTAGGTACCTCCACGGATACGTCCCCCGCTACGCGCCGATGAGCCTTGGCCAATTCGGCCCCGCTCATCCCGAATCCCTCGTCGCGGACCTCGATCAGTGCGGAACCGTCCAGGCGCAGTGTATTGCTGACGACCACTTGGGTCTCCGGCGGGGAGAACGCGGTGGCGTTGTCCAGCAGCTCAGCGATCATTCGCGCCAGGTCACCGGCAGCGTACCCGATCACTTCGGCGGCGGGAACGGGCTCCACCACCACCCGCCGGTAGTGCTCGATCTCGGAGACCGAGGCCCTCAGCACATTGTCGAGCGGCACGCGCTGCTCGGAGGGGCGGACCGGGGTGCTGCCGCACAGAACCATCAGGTTCTCGTTGTTGCGCCGCATCCGGGTCGCCAGGTGGTCCAGCTTGAAGAAGCTGGCCAACTGGTCCGGGTCCTCTTCGTGCAGTTCGAGCTGTTCCATCAGGCGCAGCAGCCGGTCCACCAGGCTCTGGCTGCGCCGGGAGAGGTTGACCAGGGTGTCCCGCAGGTCGCCGCGGAGCGCGGCCTGCTCGGCGGCCAGCCGCACGGCCTGGCCGTGCACCGCGTCGAAGGCCCGCGCGAGCTGCCCGAACTCCTCTGTGGTGTGGACGGGCACGGCGCTGATCGACGTGGTGGCCATCTCGCCCTCGCGGATGCTCGACACCGCCTCGGGCAGCCGGCGCTCGGCCACGTCGAGCGCGGTGGAGCGCAGCACGGTCAGCGACCGCAGCAGATGCCGGGCGATGGCGATGCCGATGGCGAAGGCGAGCAGGAGCACGGCGAAGAGCAGCACGGACTCGGCACCGGCCCGGTCGCTCGTCTCGTCCTGGAGCTTGGCGGAGGTCACCCGGAGCCGGTCGGCAAGCCGCTTCTCCACGGTGTTGATGAGCGTTCCGGTCGCCTCCGAACTGCGGTTCCAGTCGCGGACGGAGAACTGCGCGGCATCGGCGCCGCTCCGTCCGGAGCTCTGCGAACCCGCCTGGGACAGCACGGTGTCCAGCAGCCGGGTGCGTCGCTCGACCTCGGGGCCGGTGACCGTCCGCTGGTAGGCGCGCTGGTCCCCCGCGGTGGCCACGGCCCGGAAGTCGCCCAGCTTGTCCCGCAGACGGATGTCGGACTCCTGGAGCGCCCTGATGAGCTTGGGGTCCTTCAGCGTGCCGGGGTCGGGCGCGCCCATGACGATCACATGCTGGAGGTGGACCTGTTCCTGGACCAGCTCCAGGTCGTACAGCGCGGTGGCCGGTCCGGAGAGCTGGGGTTCACCGAACCGGCTGCCCAGCGCCTGGTCCAGGTCGAGCAGACTGTTGATGATCTTGCTGTACTCGGTCACCGCGGTCCACGAGCCGATGTCCGTGGACGTCACCTTCTTGCGCAGCTCGGGCAGCCCGTCCAGCAGCTTGAACGCGTCGCGGTAGCGGTTCGCCGTAACCCCTTCGAGCCCCTGTGCCCGCTTGGTGGTGCGGGCGACGGCGGCCTGTGCGCGGTCGACGCGCTGATTCTGCTGCCGGAGCATGGCCGGATCGGCGGCCGCGCGGTCTCTCAGCCGCGCGGCCGACATCGTCCGTTCCATCTGTAGATCGCCGATCAACGGCATCAGCCCACCGCGCAGTCTGACCAGCCGCTGCACGTCCGCGTAGGTGTTCGCGCGCGCGACGTCGCGCTGGATCTGCACGACGCCCAAGGCGACGGCGAGCAGGGCGGGCACCACCAGAACGGCACCCAGCTTCACGGGCAGCCGCCAGTTGCGCCACTCCACGACGCCGGCCCACCACGACGGTGAGCGATCGCGCGCGGCCGCATGCCTGCCCGGGGTCATGAGGCGCGCTCCGCGCTCGGACCGGCTTGCCCACAGGGATGTATCACGATGCCGTTTCTCCTGGGATTTCCCCGGCTGGGGAAAGTCGAACGCCCGGCAGCGCGCCGCCACATCGCTTTCGGCGATGCGTCGGCGCGCCTGCCTTTACTCGAACAACTTGCTGCTCTTCTCCGCCAGTTGGTATAGACCGTACAGAAACGGCACAGCCACCCACAGCCATGCCACGACCATGACCACGGGAGAGCCCGCCTTGGCCACGTCCGGCGAAGGGCTGTCTGCGTCAGTCACCGGCTTACCGCCTCTCTGCCGGAAGGGGGTCGGGGGTGTCCTCCGGGGACGCCGACTCCGCCTGGACCGGCTCGGGTTCATGGAACTTCGGATTCACCGGCCGCACCAGTTCGTTCGCGATGAAGCCGATGACAAGGAGCCCCATCATGAGGGTGAACGAAAAGGTGTAGAGGGCCGGGCCGGTGTCCCCGGACTCATGCGCGGAATCCGCGATGGAGTCCACGATGAGCGGTCCGGCGACTCCGGCGACCGACCACGCGGTCAGCAGCCGGCCGTGGATCGCGCCGACCTGGTAGGTGCCGAACAGATCCTTGAGGTAGGCCGGAACGGTGGCGAATCCACCGCCGTAGAACGACAGGATCACCATGGTCGAGGCGACGAACAGCGCGGTGCTGCTGTCCTTCTCGAGCATGATCGTGAGGTAGAGCAGGGCACCGGCGCCCAGGTACAGGCGGTAGATGTTCTTCCGGCCGACCAGGTCGGAGACCGAGGACCAGACGAAGCGACCTGCCATGTTGGCCAGGGAGAGCAGCGCGACGAAGCCGGTGGCGGCGCTCGCGCTCACCGGACTGTCCGTGTCCTGGAAGAAGTCCTGGATCATCGGGGCGGCCTTCTCCAGGATCCCGATACCAGCAGTAACGTTCATGCACAGCACGATCCAGAGCAGCCAGAACTGGGGCGTGCGCACCGCGTTCTTCGCCGACACGTTCGCGGTGGTGACCAGCGGCTTGGCCGCGTCGTCGCTCGGCGTCCAGCCGGCCGGCCGCCAGCCCTCGGGTGGCACCCGCACCAGCACCACGCCCAGCGACATGAAGGCGGCGTAGGCCAGGCCGTGCACCAAGAAGGTCTTCGCGATGCCGCTGGTGTCGCTGCCGAACGCCTTGAGCATCTCCGTCGACCAGGGAGAGGCGATCAGCGCACCGCCGCCGAACCCCATGATCGCCGTACCGGTGGCCATGCCCGGCCGGTCGGGGAACCACTTCATCAAGGTGGACACCGGCGCGATGTAGCCGATGCCGAGCCCGACCCCGCCGATGCCGCCGTATCCGAGAACGACCAGCCAGTAATTGCGCGTGGCGACGCCGAGGGCGGCGACCAGGAAACCGGTGGAGAAGGCCACCAGCGAGACGAACATGGCCCAGCGCGGGCCTTTTCTCTCGACCAGCGTTCCCCCGAACGCGGCAGAGAGCCCCAGCACCAGAATGCCGATCTGGAAGGGGAGGGCGCTAGCCGTCCCCGAGATGTCTAGGGAATCTTCCAGAGGTATCTTAAAGACGCTCCAGGCATACGCCTGGCCGATGGAGAAGTGGATCGCAAGCGCCGCCGGTGGAATCAGCCAACGATTCCACCCCGCCCCTGCGATGATGCGAGAGCGATCGAGGAAACCCACAGATCAACCTACCTCCGGCTTCTTGAGAGCACCCCCGCAGACTGCATTCTTGAACCTATCCAAACACCTCGGGGGAGGCAGTGGCGAGCACCGGGCTGCCGTCATATGCCAGTGGCAGACTCACTGCACAGCGGCACGCTCGCAGCACTCATGCTCGCGCACGATGGGACGTTCTACCCGAGGTGAGGTTCTACCAGTGGCGACACTTGGGACACAACGCCGGGTGCCGAAATGTCCTCAAGGCGCAACCCTCGGCGGCCATAAGGCGCAACCCTCAGCGGCCATCGCCAACCTGACACTGCGTCAAAATGGACAACACGGGAAGGAGAGACAAAGTGTAGGTTCAGCGACCACTCCTGCCATATTCGATTGTGCGCCGACGCCCGACGTCCACCCTGACGCCCGCCCACCTGCACCGGTGAGAGCCGGGGGCGACGTTGACTGCGCCCGGCACCTCACTACACTTGCGGCGTCAAGGGCCCGCCGGTCGCCCCTCCTTCCACCGCTCGAGCGCGGGCGCTCCGAACCGACGCCTCGTCAGAAACACCCCGGAGAAGACCATGAATAAATCGGTGCGACCGCCCGCTTCCTTGCCATCCGAGCGGGCCACCGGACCGGGGTTCACCGATCGCGGTGCCGACATCGGGGAGCCCGATTTCGAGGCGATTCAGCAGAGCCCGGAGTTCAAACTTCTCCGTAAGAGACTGCTCTGGTTCATCTTCCCGATGAGCGCCTTCTTCTTGTGCTGGTACATGACCTTCGTGCTCTTCTCGGCCTATGACCACGAGTTCATGAGCCGCAAGCTGTTCGGCGCGGTCAACACCGGCACCGTCTTCGGTCTGCTTCAGTTCGTATCGACGATGGCGATCGTCCTGACGTACCGGCGCTTCGCGCGCAAGAAACTTGACCCGCAGGTGGACACGGTCCACGAGCTGGCGGGAGTCGGCAAGGAATGACATTGCAGATCGCAGCCCGCACGACCGGCAGCCCGATAATCAACCTGAGCGTCTTCTTCGCTTTCGTCATCATCACGCTGTTCGTCGTCTACAAGGCCACCAACAGAAATTCGACGACCTCCGACTACTACGCCGCGGGCAGCGCCTTCACCGGCGTCCAGAACGGCATCGCCCTGTCCGGCGACTTCCTCTCCGCGGCCTCGTTCCTCGGCATCTCGGGGGCCATCGCGGTCCATGGCTACGACGGGTTCCTCTACTCCGTGGGGTGGCTCGTGGCGTGGCTGGTCGCCCTTCTGCTCGTCGGGGAGCGGCTGCGCAACACCGGCCGGTTCACGGTCGGCGATGTGATGGCCTACCGCATGAAGCAGCGCCCGGTGCGCGCGGCGGCGGCCAACTCCACGCTGGTCATCACGTTCTTCTACATGCTCGCCCAGATGGCCGGCGCGGGTGGTCTGATCGCCCTGCTGCTCAATGTGAACAGCAAGGGCGGGCAGGCCCTCATCATCACCGGCGTCGGCCTCGTCATGGTCTTCTACGTCCTGGTGGGCGGCATGAAGGGCACGACCTGGGTGCAGATCATCAAGGCGGGCCTGCTGCTGATCTGCGTGACCTTCATGAGCGTGTTCCTGCTCGGCAAGTTCGGATTCAGCTTCTCGGCGATCCTCGACCAGGCGGCGCAGAACAGCTCGCTGGGCGCGGATCTGCTCAACCCCGGTGGCTGGTACGGCGAGAACTCGATGACCAAGCTCGACTTCGTCTCGCTGTCGCTGTCACTGGTCCTCGGCATCTCCAGCCTGCCGCATGTGCTGATGCGCTTCTACACCGTGCCCGACGCCAAGGAGGCCCGGCGTTCGGTGGTCTGGTGCTCCTGGTCGATGTTCATCTTCTATCTGTCGATCCTGATCGTCGGGTACGGCGCCACCGCGCTGGTCGGCTCGGACCGGATCGTGAGCGCCCCCGGCGGCGAGAACTCCGCCGCTCCCCTGCTCGCCTTCGAGATCGGCGGCGCGATGCTGCTGGGCGTCGTCTCCGCGGTGGCCTTCGCGACGATCCTCGCGGTGGTGGCCGGACTGACCCTGGCCGCCTCGGCCTCGTTCGCCCATGACGTGTACGCCAACGTGATCCGCAACGGCAAGGCCGACCCGCGCTCGGAGATCCGGGTCGCGCGGCTCACGGCGCTCGTGATCGGTTTCATGGCCATCCTCGGCGGCATCGTCACCAACGGCCAGAACGTGGCGTTCCTGGTGTCGCTGGCGCTGGCGCTCGCCGCGTCGGCCAATCTGCCGACGATCCTCTACACGCTGTTCTGGAGGCGGTTCAACACGACCGGGACGCTGTGGAGCATCTACGGCGGTCTGGGATCCGGCCTGATCCTCATCATCTTCTCGCCGGCGATCTCGGGCAGCTCCACGTCGATCATCAAGGGCGTGGACTTCCACTGGTTCCCCCTCACCAACCCCGGCCTGGTGTCGATTCCGCTCTCCTTCCTCTGCGGATTCCTCGGCACGGTCCTCAGCAAGGACCCCTCGGACCGCAAGAAGCAGGCGGAGATGGAGGTCCGGTCGCTGACCGGCATCGGTTCGAAGGCGTAGGCCGGACCCCGCTCCGGGCGGCCCCGAGCGGGGCCGCCTACGGCCGGCGAATGGCGTCGGGGAGGGCGTCCCTGCGACTCTCCGACGGCTCGGCCCGCGCCGAGGAGCTTGGTGCCGTCGACCGCCCGGGGAAGGGGACATCCCCGCTGTCCCGGGGGCCCGTCGTCTCGCCTCGGGGCCCACGGGTGGCACGCTGCTCCGGGGCCTTGGACGGCGCCAACGGGGTGGGTGACGCCGAGGGACGACCGGTGGGCGCCGAAGGGAGCGGGGGCGTCGTACGGCCCGTCGGGGGCGGCGGGGCGAGCGGCACGGTCGGGCGCGCGGGTGTCTCGTGCGCGGTCAGCCGGAGCGGCAGCGCGATGAGGGCGGCGACGGCGCAGGACACGCCGACCCCGGCCGCGGTGCGCAGCAGCCGACGGCGGGCCGCGGCGCGGCGGATCGCCTCGTACCGGCCGGGGGGCGGGCCGAGGTAGTCGGAGGTGGGCCGCAGGATCACCGCGAGGGGGTCGTCGGGTTCCAGCTCCGGGCCGTCGTCAGAGTGTCGGGTCAAGGCTTCTCCTCAGGTGGACGCGGAGCAGTTCTCTGGCCGCGTGGAGGTCGGCCTTGACGGTTCCTTCCTTGCGCCCGGTCAGTACGGACACCTCCCGGATCGGCATATCAGCGTAGTAGTGCAGCAGGATCGGAACGCGCAGTCGTTCCGGCAGCGACTGTACGAGCAGCCGTACCGACGGGTCGGACTGTTCGGCGTGGGGGCGGAGGGCGGCTTCGGAGGTGGCCCGGCGCATGGCCTTGCGCTCGCGCTCCATCTTGCGCCAGTGGTCCCGGACGATATTGGCCGCGGTGACGTAGAGGAAACCACGGGGCTCCTCCACGGACGTCCAGCGGGCCCAGAGCCGGGTGAACGCCTCGGAGGCGATCTCATGGGCCGTCTCGTCGTCGTCGACGAGCCGGCGGCACCAGCCGGCGAGGCGTGGGTAGAGGGCGGCGAACAGCTCGGACGCCGCCCTGTCACGGGACCGTTTCAACGCACTCCATGGTCGTGATGGCACTCGGAGGGGAAGACCCCGGGCCGCCGGTGTGGGTTCCGTCGGCCCGGGATCCAGGGGTGGTCAGGAGCCGGCGGAGGTCAGCGCGGCGAAGACAATCACGTTGTCGAGGTAGCCGTCGCCGGAGCGGGGGCCGCCACAGGTGATCAGCCGCAACTCCGGACGGCCCACGTCCCCGTAGACGTCGTCCGCCGGGAAGTCCGCCTTGGCCACCGTCCGTACGGCGGTGATGGCGAACACCGCCGCCGTGCCGTTCTCCAGGCGCGCCACGATCCGGTCGCCCCGGCGCAGCCGGGCGAGGTGGCGGAAGACCCCGTCACCGTATTCGCCGACCGTGACATGGCCGAGGATGACGGATGGGCCCCTCTGCCCCGGTGTCGGCGAGTGCCGGTACCAGCCCGCCTGGTCGTGCTCCGTGACCGGCGGCACCCGCACACTTCCGTCCGGCGCCAGCCCCAGCCGCATGACCGGGGTGTCGACGCCGATGGCCGGGATCTGGATCCGGACCGGGACCGAACGCCCCAGGGGACGCGTCGCCTTCACGGGGGTCGGGTAAAGCGGTGACGTCGTCCCGGAGCCTGACGCGGCCGTGGTCCGCCGGGCCGGGTGGCCGCCGCAGCCCACGAGCAGCGAGGCCATCGCCGCGGTGGCGAACGCGCGCCTGGAGAACGGGGTCATGCCCCGGTCGCCCGCCGGCGACGGACGACGAAGACCGCCGCGCCGCCCGCGACGAGCGCCGCGGCGGCGCCCCCGCCGATCAGTTGGCCCTCGGCGTCGGAGCCGGAGGACTCGGCCGTCACGCCGGTGTTCGGCGCGCCCCTCGGGATGACGCCGACCTGGCCGCGGTCCCGCGTCTTGGTCGGCTCCTCCTTCGGGACCGGGGTGGCGGCGCCCGGCCGGGTCCGCTGCTGGCTGGGGACCGGGCTGGCGGCCGGGCCGCGGGTGGGTTCCGCGCTCTGGGCCGGGGTCGCGGCGGACGAGGGGTCGCGGGGGGCCGGAGTCTTCCCGTCGGCGAACGCGGGCGCGGTGCTCACCAGGACGGCGGTACACGCGAGTGTCATCGCGCTGAGGACAGTTCGGCGCATGGATCGCTCTCTTTCGTCGGTCCGCCCGCTGTGCGGCGGGCGGGTTACGGATCGAGCGGAGAGACGAGGCAGCGGCGCGGTGCGTTGTAAAGAGCCGGCAAAGTGTGTCGGTCGGCCCTGTCCGGGCCGGAGTTCGGGCTGACCAACAAGGTGAACGCCGGGCGCAAAAACGTCCAGGCCGGCCCGTGCGGGCCGGCCTGGACGTCGTGCCCAGATGGGTCAGACGAGGTCGAACCGGTCGAGGTTGGAGACCTTGACCCAGGCGGCGACGAAGTCCTTCACGAACTTCTCCTTCGCGTCATCGCTCGCGTAGACCTCGGCGAGCGCCCGCAGCTCGGAGTTGGACCCGAAGACCAGGTCGGCCCGGGTGCCGGTCCACTTGACCGCACCGGTGGCGCCGTCGCGGCCCTCGAAGGTGCTCTGGTCCTCCGAGGTGGCCTTCCACGTCGTGCCCATGTCGAGCAGGTTGACGAAGAAGTCGTTGGTGAGCACCCCGGGCGTCTCGGTGAGGACACCGGCCGCCGACTGCTGGTAGTTGGCGCCCAGCACCCGCAGGCCACCGACGAGGGCGGTCATCTCCGGAGCGCTCAGGGTCAGCAGGTTGGCCCGGTCGAGCAGCAGGTACTCGGCCGGGAGGCGGTTGCCCTTGCCCACGTAGTTGCGGAACCCGTCGGAGGCCGGCTCCAGCGCGACGAAGGACTCCGCGTCGGTCTGCTCCTCGGTCGCGTCGACACGGCCCGGGGTGAAGGGCACCTCGATGTCGTATCCGGCGTCCTTGGCGGCCTTCTCCACGGCGGCCGCGCCGCCGAGCACGATCAGGTCGGCCAGCGACACCTTCTTGGCACCGGAACCGGCGTTGAACGCCTGCTGGACGCCCTCGAGGGCGCGCAGCACGGTGGCCAGCTCACCGGGCTCGTTGACCTCCCAGTCGCGCTGCGGCTCGAGGCGGATGCGCGCGCCGTTGGCGCCGCCGCGCTTGTCGCTGCCGCGGTAGGTGGAGGCCGACGCCCATGCCGTGGAGACGAGCTGGGCGACGCTGAGGCCCGCGTCCAGGAGCTTGGCCTTGAGGGCCGTGATGTCCGCGGCGTCGATGACCTCGCCCTCGGCCTCCGGCAGCGGGTCCTGCCACAGCAGGGTCTCCGCCGGGACCTCCGGGCCCAGGTACAGCGACTTGGGGCCCATGTCGCGGTGGGTCAGCTTGAACCAGGCGCGGGCGAAGGCGTCCGCGAACTGGTCGGGGTGCTCGTAGAACCGGCGGGAGATCGGCTCGTAGACCGGGTCGAAGCGCAGCGCCAGGTCGGTGGTGAGCATGTTCGGGGCGATCTTCTTCGAGGAGTCGTGGGCGTGCGGCACCGTGCCCTCGCCCGCGCCCTCCTTCGGCCGCCACTGGTGGGCGCCGGCCGGGCTCTTGGTCAGCTCCCACTCGTAGCCGAAGAGGTTCTCGAAGAAGTTGTTGCTCCACCGGGTGGGCGTGGTGGTCCAGGTGACCTCCAGGCCCGAGGTGATGGCGTCCGCGCCCTTGCCGGTGCCATAGGTGCTCCGCCAGCCCAGGCCCTGCTCTTCGATGGAGGCGGCCTCGGGGTCCGCGCCGACGTTGTCGGCCGGGCCCGCGCCGTGGGTCTTGCCGAAGGTGTGGCCGCCCGCGATCAGCGCGACCGTCTCCTCGTCGTTCATCGCCATCCGGCGGAAGGTCTCACGGATGTCGCGGGCCGCCGCGATCGGGTCCGGGTTTCCGTTCGGGCCCTCCGGGTTGACGTAGATCAGACCCATCTGGACGGCGCCGAGCGGGTTCTCCAGCTCGCGGTCACCGGTGTAGCGCTCGTCCCCGAGCCAGGTGCTCTCCGGGCCCCAGTAGACGTCCTCCTCGGACTCCCAGACGTCCTCGCGGCCGCCGCCGAAGCCGAAGGTGGTGAAGCCCATGGACTCCAGGGCGACATTGCCGGTGAGGATCATCAGGTCGGCCCAGGACAGCGCCTGGCCGTACTTCTTCTTCACCGGCCACAGCAGACGGCGCGCCTTGTCCAGGTTGCCGTTGTCCGGCCAACTGTTGAGCGGGGCGAAGCGCTGCTGACCGGCGCCCGCCCCACCGCGGCCGTCGCTGATCCGGTAGGTGCCGGCGCTGTGCCACGCCATACGGATCATGAACGGGCCGTAGTGGCCGAAGTCGGCCGGCCACCAGTCCTGCGAGGTGGTCAGCACCTCGGCGATGTCCTGCTTCACCGCCGCGAGGTCGAGCCCCTGGAACGCCTCCGCGTAGTCGAACCCCTCATCCAGCGGGTTCGCCACGGCGGGGTTCTTGGCCAGGATCTTCAGATTGAGCCGCTCCGGCCACCACTGACGGTTGCCGCCCCCCTGAGTCGGATGCGGAGCGCGCTCGTGCGCGACCGGGCAGCCCCCCGCCTCCTCCGTCTTCGCGTCTACGACGATTGCCTCATGGTTCTCGGACATGGGAATCCTTCCAAGCTGGGCGGATCATGGTGCTCAGGAACTCGTGGCGGTGGAACAGTCGGAGCACAGGCCCCAGTAGATGACCTCGGCCTCGTCGATCGAGAAGCCGTGGTCGTCGGACGCGGTCAGGCAGGGCGCCTCACCGGCGGCACAGTCGACATCGGCGACGGCACCACACGACCGGCACACGACGTGGTGGTGGTTGTCCCCGACGCGTCCTTCGAACCGGACGGGGTTGCCGGCCGGTTCGATGCGGCGTACGAGGCCCGCCGCGGTCATCGCGTGGAGGGCCTCGTACACGGCCTGAAGGGAGATGTGGCCGACGCGATCGCGTACCCCGGAGGCGATCGCCTCGACACCGAGATGGTCACCGTCCCGGACGGTTTCGAGCAGCGCGACACGGGCGGCCGTCACCCGCAGGCCGGCACCGCGCAGCTCCTCGGCAGTGGTCGGAGTCTGGGATGCGGTCATGGCGCTAGAACCTACCCGCATAAACGCGAACGCTACAAGGAAACGAGGCGTTAAAGTCTGCTGCGACGCGGAAAAGTTTTGCCCGTTTTTCGCGTATTTTCTCCTCGCGGGTCCTCAGAGCCGCTTGGCGCTGCGGAAGAGCCCGGCGTAGAAGCCGTTGCCGTCGATACGGGAGACACCGCCGTTGTCGCCGATGGTGGGGCCGTTCTGCTCCTTGCGGCTGGAGACGAAGACCCGGTGGCCGTCGGTGTCCAGCCCCAGGTACAACGCGACATGGTCCATATGGTTGCCGGTGCGGTGATCCATCTTGAAGAACAGCAGGTCACCGGGTTGCAGAACGTCGATGTTGGTGGGCCGGGTGTACCAGGGGGCGGGGCCCCGCATCTTGATGACGTCGACCCCGGTCTTGGAGCGGGCCATGCCGTCGGCGGTGCGCGGCAGCCCGTCGCCGAGGGCGTTGGTCGCCATCAGGGGGAAGCGGGCGCGATAGCCCATCACCATGCGGATGAAGCCGGAGCAGTCCAGCGCCCGGTAGCGGTCCTGGCGCGGGGCCAGCGTGGTGCCGTCGCGGAAGGTGTAGGAGATGCCGAGGTAGTCGTAGAAGTCGTTCTGCTCCAGACGGTCCACGCCGTCCGCCTTGAACGGTCCGAAGACCGCGTCGCCCGCGTACGGGATGCCCTGGGCGTCCTTCTTGACCGGCGCGCCCTGCACATACTGGAAGGCGATCGCGAAGAGGTCCTCCTTCTCGCTGCCGTAGTTCTCCTTGAACCAGCTCTTGAACCACTGCTCCTTCTCGGCGCCCGCGGTCCACGCCTCCGGCATCAGCCGCACCCAGTCCTCGGTGATCACCTTGGACTTGGTGTTGGCGGGCTCGCTGAAGGTGCGGGAGGGGCCACGCAGGGTGGCGGTGCGGGCGCGGTCGGTGAAGGTGGCGAGGATCTGGCCGTTCTCCCCGCGCAGGATGGTGCGCGCGGGGTTCTTCAGCCGCTCCCAGGTCTGCTTGCCGCCCGGCCGCCCGGTGCCGCCTTCCTGGTTCAGCTCGTCGATGACCGCCTGGGTGGCGGGCGCCTTGGCCTGCTCGTCCTTCCTCAGCTCCACGGTCAGATAGCCGCTGGCGCCGAGCAGCGCGAGCACGGTGGCGGCGTGCAGGACGGGGCGTTTCTTCTTGGGTGGCATGGGATCGGCTCCGGTCGTGGGTCAGGCGGACGGCATGACGCCGAGGAGGATTCCGGCGGTGAGGACGACATAGGCCATCAGCGTCACCGACCCGGTGGACAGCAGGGTGGCCCCCCGGGGCTGGCGGACCAACTGGTAGGCGATCAGTCCGGGGACGATGAAGCCGAGGGTCTGGTTCGCGTACATCAGCGGGAACTCCAGCGACAGGATGATCATCACGGTCGCCTGGAGCGTCACGCCGAGCAGCACGACCGCGGCGAACAGCCGCTTGCCGTAGAGGATCACGAACTTCTGCATCAGCAGCGTGCCCACATAGGTGAGCACGGTCACGCCGACCACCATCGCGGCCCGCTGGAGATCCTCGACGAGGGTCAGCGCCAGCCAGCCCGGGGTGATCATGCCGCCGGGCGAGAGGTTGGTGGTCAGATAGCAGACCAGCGAGAAGAGCAGCCCGATCGCGATGCCGATGGCGGCGATCTCAGGGGTGAGGACGGCGGGGATCAACGGTGCTGCTCTCCTGGGTTCTGCCCCTGCTGGGAGTCGTCGGCGGGCGGGGCGGGCGGGACACGCGGCTCGAACAGGCCACGGGGCTGCGGGGATTCGCGGGTGGGTGCCACCGCCGCGGATCCGGGGGTGGGCAGCACCGCGGGCCAGGGCTCCCGGGAGTCCTGGTCGTACGGGTGCTCGGAGGTGCGCTGGTGCGGCACCTGCGCCTGGGGCGCGTACCGGCTCTCGTACGCCTCCGGGTACCGCTGGTAGGGGTCCAGACGGGGCGCGTAGAGCTGCATCGTGTCCACGTGCTCGACATGGCGCTCGTCGGCCGCCGGTGCCGACGCGGCCGCCACTGCCGCCGGTACCTCGTCGGCGCTGTCGTCGGCCGGCAGCTCGGCGAGGTGTTCCAGGAGCAGCTCGCCCTGGCCGTGGATGTTGCCGATGGCCACCAGGGAGGAGTCGGGGCCGAGCCGGCCGAGCAGCTCGGCCATGAACTCCTCGGGGTCCCGACGGTCGCCGCCGAGGTCCACCGCCCGGCCCCGGTACTCGGCCGGGATGGCGTCGATGGCGGACTTGGCCGGATGCCCGATGACGAAGACCTGCTCGGGGTCGAGATCGGGGATGATCTCGCCCATCTGGCCGTTGCGCTCGACACGGTCGGGGCGGCAGTTGATGACGACGTTGAGCGGGCGGTGGATGGCGCCGAGGTCGAGCAACTGGTTGATGTTCATCAGCGTCGACTCGGGGTCGTTGGCCGCGAAGACGTTGGCGAACCGCAGCTTCTTGCCGTCCTCGGTGGCGTACCGCTCGACGGAGAGGACACCGGGGTCCGGCGGGGCGTCGTACATGCCCTTGAGGGCGGTCTCGCGGTCGACACCCACCAGCTCGGCGACGGTGAGCGCGATGGCCACGTTCTCCTTGAAGGTGAACCAACTGAAGCCGCGCAGCTCCTCGTCGCTGACCGTCTTGGGGTCTGCGTAGATCAACTGGCAGTTCCGGGCGTCCGCCTCCTCCTGGAGGATGTCGAAACGGTCCTGCTCGGCGGTGACGCAGATGCCGTTCTCGGGCATGGACCGGCACAGGGAGCGCGCCACGTCGTCCAGCGTGGGGCCCATTTCGGCCAGGTGGTCCTCGCGGACGTTGCACAGCACGCCGATCGTGGAGCGGATCAGCTTGGACTGGTTGATCTCCTGGAGGGCCGGCATGACCGCCATGCACTCGATGACGAGCGCCTCCGGGTTGTAGGCGGCGGCGCGGCGCACGATGCCGATCTGCTCGACGACGTTGGCGATGCCGAACTTACGGTAGACGGGTTCCTCGGTGGCGTCCGGGTGGATGAAGCGGGCCGCCGTACCGGTGGTCTTGGCGACGGTGGTCAGCCCGCCGCCGCGCAGGGCGCCCGCGCACAGCCGGGTGATGGAGGACTTGCCGCGGATGCCGTTGACCAGGACCCGGGTGGGGATCATGTCGAGGTTGGTCTGGTGCCGCCGCTGTTCGACGATGCCGGCGATCAGCAGGACGGCCTCGCACACCACGAGCACGGTGTAGAGGAAGAGCACGGTGAGAGCCTCAGTTCCTTCCGACTCCGGCGGGGGTCCGGCTGCCGCCGTCCCGTTTGCGGGGCTGCTCCTGGAGCTGCTGCCGGATCAGCTCCAGGCTGCGGACGACGGCGCCGACCTCGTCGTGGTGGCGCGGGAACAGCACGGTCTTGCGGTCGCCCGCGGCCAGCGCCTCGGCCAGCCCGGCCAGGGCGCGCAGCGGCCGTACGACGACGATGTGCAGCCAGCCCAGGCAGGCGGCCGCGGCGGTCAGCCCCAGCAGCCCGGCCAGTACGGTCCGGTTCTGGAGGCTGTACTCGGGGATCGCCAGGCTGGAGGCGGGCTGCCAGCTCGCCAGGGACCACTGGAGCGACTTGGCCGCGCCGCCGCCGCTGAACGGCGCGACGGCCGCGACCCGCACCGTGCCACCGCGCTGGACGGTGGCGTGCGCCTGCTTGGTGGCGAGCAGCGAGTTCAGATGCGAGGGCGCCTTCTCGAAGGCGATATAGCCGGAGTCGCCGCCGATGACCCGGCCCTTGGCGTCCACGACACGGACCTCGCCCATGCCCTGGCGGCCCAGCAGCGCGTTGACGAACTCGATGCGGAACTCGCCGACGACGGCGGCGCCGCCCCGGCCGGGTGCCTTGGCGGTGGCGGTGACGACGGGCTTCTTGCCGCCCTCGCCGGTCACCTCGAGGGCCTGCTTCGAGGGGCCCTTGCCGTCCGCGTGGTGCGGGGAGCGACCGGCCCGCGCGAGGATCTCGCCGTCGGCGCCGAGGACGTACACCGACTCATAGCGGTCGTGGTCCTGCATGGTGCGCTCCAGCACCTCCTTCATGTCCTCGGGCGTGGTGCGGTCCCCGATCAGGGCCGCGACCGCGGACAGATCCGCGTGGCCCTCGTTGAGCGCGCGGCGGACCCGGTCGCTGAGGGTGATGGTGCGGGAGTTCTGGTCGTGGACGATCTGGACCGGCACCTTGACGGCGGAGTCGGCGCGGTTGAGCAGCAGCATCAGCGGGACCGACCAGAGAAGCAGCAGGACGGCGCAGACGGCGAGCAGGGCGCGGGCGCCCAGGCCCTTGCGCACGGCCGGGCCCTCGACGTCCGCGGGCTCGCCCTGGAGTTGCCGGCGCAGCCGCTCCAGGGCGGCGCCCACCCGGGCGGCCTCCCCGGCCCTCGGCACGCTCACCGGGCGGGCCAGATCGCCGCGGGTGAGGCGGCGGCTCTCCAGGAACAGCCGGATCAGCGGGCGCTGCACGGTGCCCAGCAGCACGATCACCGCGAGCCCGCCGATGACCAGCAGGGCACCGGCGGCGGCCACGCCGAAGGCGGGGCGGGTGATCTGGGAGACCTTGGCGGAGACGTCGACCTCGGTGACGACGGTCAGGCCGAGGCTGCTGGCGGTGGTGGCGCCACCCGCCTGGGGGGCGGCGAGCGTGGCATAGCCGCCGACGGTACGGACCTCCTTGGCGGCGCCACCGGTGAGATGGCCGCTGACGCCGGTGTAGCCGCCCGCGCCGGGCTCCTTGGCCTTGACGGGGTGCTGCCGGCCCTTGCGCGCGGCGGTCTTGGCGAACGAGGTGAGCTGCTTCCGCGCCCGCTCGCTGTCCAGGGCGCCATGGCTGGAGAGCAGATGGCCGGTGGAGTCGACGACGCCGATGGCGCGGCCGGGGCCGAGGTCGACACCGGGGAAGCTGAGGGTGCTGGAGGCGACCAGCAGTTGCTGCGGCTGGCCCTTCCAGGACAGCAGGGCGACGATGATCAGCCGGGTCTGGCCGTTCTCCAGGCGCACCATGCGCGGGTCCAGCCCGTCGCTGCGGGAGAGCTTGGTGAGATCGATCGCGGTCAGCGGGACGTTCTCGCCGCGGGCGGCGAGCATCTTGCCCGATTTGATCTCGATGACGGCGGTGCCGCGCCACTTCTGGTAGACGTTGCCGACCTTGTCCAGGACGGTGTCGGCGGAGACCGGCCGGCCCTCGTTGAAGAGGGTCGCGGTGCTGGTGAGATCGGTGACGGACTCGTCCAGTGATGCCCGCAGCGCGATGGCGCCGTCTTCGGCGACGTACTGCTGTGAGGTCAGGACCGCCTTGGGGACCAGGGCGTTGTCCGGTTTGCCCAGGGTGAGGGCGGTGATTCCCGCGAGGGAGAGGAGCAGAACCGACAGCACCGCTATGGGGGGCCGGATACCTCCCAGAAGCGACATGTCGGCCCTTCGGCGGACCTTGTGCCGCCGCTTCGAACGCGAAGCGGCCACGGATGGGCTCCTCTCATGCAACTCACACCACACAGAGCGCACTCGAGTGCGATCCGGACCGTCAGACAGCCAGACGGATCAAAGGGTTGCACATCCTAAAGAAAAAACGAGAAAACGTGTTTGTCATTGACCAAGGCCGGGCAAACGACGGTCTTCCGCCCTTTGCCGGGCGTTCATCTGGACGTCACTCTTCGCCAGCATCCTCCCGATATGCCCCCGTAAGAGGGGTCGTTACGATGAGACGGTCATGGCGGAGATACGAGCGAAGTCGATCATCGCGGCGGCTGTCACGGTCGCGTTCGGTCTGCTTCTGGCGGGGTTGAGCGCGTATACGATCGGGCGGTCGGGTGGTGGCGCCGCCTCGGACGGTGCGGATGCCCCCGAGGTCGCGCTGGAGCGCAGGATCACCGACTTCACCGCCGGGTTCGGCCCCGACTCCGGCTACCGGGAGCCGCGCCGCGCCGAACGCCGGGCCGTCGCCGACGCGGTGGGCCTGATCCTCGACGGCCACCCGGACCGCGCCCGCCCACGGCTGTCCGACGCCGGATTCCGGCTCCGTACCCTCACCGACAGCGGCACCGGCCGCCGCTACGCCGAACTGTCCGACCGCACCGAGGACGGACCCGCCCCGCGCGGCTGGGGCCGGGTCTATGTGGATCTGTCCGCATCCGCGCGCTGGTCGGTCCAGGTGCCGCACCCGGTCTCCGACGCGGACACCGAACGGCTCGGCGCCCGCGTACTCCTGGACTCCCCCGGCGGCGTCCTGGTGCTCGCGGGCGCCCACCGCAGAGCCGGGGACGGCGACGCGGCCGACGCCGCCCACCGCACGGACTCCGTCTTCGACGCGGTCTGCGACGAGCTGGCCCGGCGCGGTCTGCCCGGCGTCCAGGTCCACGGCTTCGCCGACGACTCGGTGCCGGGCCGGGACGCCGTCGCCTCCACCGGCACGGGCTCGGCGGGCCGCGCGGACGCCCGCCGCCTCGCCGCCGCGCTCACCGCACGGCACTTCTCCGTCTGCCGTGCCTGGGTCCGCGCCTGTCCCCTGGAGGGCCGCGACAACGTCCAGGGGCGCAGGGCCGCCGCCGACGACGTGCCGTTCCTGCATGTCGAGTTCGCGCGGTCGGTGCGCGCGAGCGACACGGGGATCCGGCACGCGGCGGCGGCCATCGGCACGGTCACCTCGCGGTGGGCGAAGGACGACGCGGACTGACCACCCGGTGGACCTTTCCCCTCCCCGCCCCTTCCCACTACCAGGGGCTCCGCCCCTGGACCCCGAAGTCCGGTGCGGAGCCCCGCCACGCGGCGAAGCCGCATGGCTGCGGCAGGGAGGGTCGGAGCCCGGGCCCGGGGTGGAGGGCAGAACCCCCGGGCCGGGGCCTGGGGCGGAGCCCTGGGCCGGGGGCAGGGGCGGAGCCCTGGGCCGGGGCCTGGGGCGGAGCCCTGGGCCGGGGCCTGGGGCGGAGCCCTGGGCCGGGGCCTGGGGCGAAGCCCCGATCCGGGGCCTGGGGCGGAGCCCTGGGCCGGGGCCTGGAGCGAAGCCCTGGGCCGGGGCCTGGGGCGAAGCCCCGATCCGGGGGCAGGGGCGAAGCCCCGATCCGGGGGCAGGGGCGAAGCCCTAGGCCGGGGTCAGGGGCGAAGCCCCAGTTTCGGGAAGGGGCGGGGAGGGGAACGGCGCGCCGCAGGCGTCACGACCCGCCGGACACGGGCTAACCGCGGGCCGCGGCCACCGTGAACGCGCTCTTCACCGTCTGCGTCACCGTGTTGCCCCCCGCGTCGGTCCCGGTGACGCGCAGGGAGGCGTCCCGGCCCGCCGCCTCGTCCGGAGTGGTCCAATCCGCGCGGAACCGGCCCTTGCCGAGCGCGGTGGTGGCCGCCGCGGTCCACCGTTCGCCGTCGTCGAAGGACACCTCGACCCTCGCCTTGGTGACCGCCGGCGGGGCCACCACGCCCGGCACATGCCCGAAGCCGACGACGAGATGGCCGTCACCGGCCGGGCTCGTGCCGTCCAGCCCGGCATCGAGCCGGTAGTGCGGGACCACGACTGGCAGCGCCGAGCATTCCCCGGGCCCGTCGTACTCGCCCGCCTCCGACACACACGTCCAGTTGTCCGGCACGGTCTGGGCGCCCGAGTGCCCCGAGGCGAAGCTCCACTCGGTGTGCGTGGTCAGCGACTGCCGGAAGTCGCCGTTCGTCCTGGTCTGGTCGTACACCACCGTGTACGGGGCCCGCTTGGGCGGCACGGTCAGGATGCCGCCGGGGACGCCGTCGCCCTCGTACAGGGTCGTGTCACCGGAGACCACCGCGAAATGCGAGGAGGTGATGTCGGACGGGACCGCGAGGACGTGGTGTCCGGCGGAGTCCATGACCGTGGCCGAGGCCAGGGAGAAGATGAGGGCGTCGCCCTTGCGGCAGGCCGCGCAGTACCACGTCTCGTCCGCGGCGGCGCCCCGCGCGGGCTCGGTGAAGCCCGGCACCAGCGGGCCGCGCAGCCAGTCGACGGTGGTGGTCCGGCCGGGCACGAGGGCCTGCCGCTGGGACACGAAGCGCCGCTCCCCGGCCTTGAGCCAGTCCGCGTAGGAGGCACCGGCGGAGCCGCCGACGTATTCGGTGCGCCGCGCCGGAGCCTTGAAGGGCTCGGACAGCGCCTCGCCGCTCGTCTCGTACGGCAGGTACATCAGCCGCGCCACCTCTTCGGCCCGGCCCGGCGTATCGCTGTGGTAATTGCTGCGCACCGTGGCCAGTTGGCGTCCGGTGACCTTGTAGTGCTGGTCCTTGGCGATCGTGCCGGCGGGGTTGGCCAGCTTGAGGTCGTAGGAGTAGGGCGTGGCCGCGTCCGCGGGCGCCGTACGGTGGGTGTACACGTTGAAGCGCAGGTCGCCGGTGGCGACGGGGCGGCCTGAGGGCTGCACCTGGACGGGCGAGCCGCCGGAGACGCCGACGCCGCCGCCCACCGCCACCGCGCCCTTCGCGTCCTGGCGCAGGTAGTGGAGGATGAGCTGGTGTTCCTCCGCGGGCCTCGGGGTCGAGAAGGTGACCCGCTCGGTCGCCTTGCGCAGGTCGAGCACGGCCTCGGTGCCGGCGCCGCCGTCGGGGACGGTGAACTCGGCGGTGGCCATGCGCACACCGGCGGGCTCACCGGCGCTGTCGAAGGCCGGGGCGGACACCATGGCGGTGTAGTGGCCCGCGGGGACCTCGACCCGCGCCTCGCCGTCCACGGCATCGAGGAACGGCTCCTGGTAGCGGGCGGCGTCGTCGGCATTGGCCAGGGCGAACGAGGTGGTGCCGGGGAGCGGCTTGCCGTCCGTACCGAGCACGGTGACCTTCACCGGGTGGTCCGCCCGCGCGGACGGGCGCGGGGTGTCCCGTATGCCGACGGTGGCGACCGCCGGTGCGACGGAGGTGACGCCGCCGAACAGCGGGCCCTCGCCCACGGATCCCTTCGCCGCCTCGGCGCCGATCTGCTTGGCCAGTGCCGCGCCGAAGGCGGGGCCCGAGGGCGGGGCCGTGGCGCCCGCGGTGGCCCGGGCCCGCACCGGGGTGGTGGTGACACCGGCCTCGGCGAGGGCGGAGACGTTGAACAGCGCGGGGTCCAGGGTGCGGCCCAGGTAGGGCAGCGCGGTCAGCGGAATGACGAAGACATCGTTGTCCAACCGCCGGGTGACATAGTCCGCTTCGGCACCCGGCCGCGGCGCCACGACGACGCTCCCGTCCGCGCGGAGCGTGACCCGCTCGCCGGTGACCAGGGTGACGGTGTGGGCCGTCGTCCCGGCCGAGACCGGCACGGTGGACGCGGCCGTGGCGGAGCCCGGCAGCGGGGCGGCCGTGGCGGCGCCTCGCACCGGGGCGGGGGCGGCCAGGGCGCCGGGCGCGGGGCCCGCCGTCAGCCCGAGGGCGGCCAGGACACAGCCGGACGCGAGGGCGCGGGCGCCGCGCCTTCCGGCGCGGTGCGCTGCGGTCTGTCCGATCCGTCGGTACCACATGAGGCGGATCCTTCCTTGACGGTGGATCAATGTGACGTGGGCAATATGAAGAAGATGGCGGGGTCGATGTGACGGAGGATCAGTGGGCACTCTTACGCCCACAGGTTCGCCACCGGAAGAGATCACTGCCAGGTACGAACCAAAGGTGGCCGAAAAGCGCCGCTTTGAGGCGTTAACCGAGCGTGCGAAGTGCGGCGCGAGGGCCGGGCAGCCCTCAACATGGGGACCACCACAGCGAATTCGGCCCATATCTCTGTGGAATTCACCGCTCCGCCAAGGCCAAGGGAAATGATCTTTCCCCTTTCTCAGGCAGGAGGAGCCGGTGACCGCGGAAAGACCCCATGCGGAGGAGCCACGCTTAGCCATCCGTGGCCCCTCCCGACGCCTCCCCCTGCGGGGCCGCACCCTCCGTTCGCTTGTGACCGCGCTCGCCATTCCGGTGGCCGGGCTGCTGGCACTCACCGCTGGAGGGCACCTGCTGCTCCCCTTCGACGGGGTCACCACACTCGAAGGCAAGATCGCCTCCAAGTCGGAGTTCTTCGAGGACGAGAAGGTCCGGCGCATCCTGATGAAGCACGGCATCAAGGTGCACATCACCCGCATGGGTTCCCGGGACATCGCCACCACCGGCTTCGACGGATACGACTTCGCCTTTCCGTCCGGCCAGCCCGCGGCCGACTTGATCAAGAACGACCGCAAGAGGCAGAACGCTTACGCGAAGGGGCACTCCGCCTTCGTCAGCCCCATCGTCCTCGCCACCTACCGCGAATACGCCGAAACCCTGCGGGACAACGGACTCGCCACGCCCCGGCAGGGCGTCGGCGAGGACGGCCGCAGCACGCTCTACTACACGCTCAATATGAAGCGGTTCATCGAGCTGAGCGCGGGCGGGAAGAAATGGAGCGATATCGGCATCAGGAAGCACCGGACGGAGAACGGCAACACGATTCTGGCCCAGACGTCGAACGTCTGCGAGGCGAATCACGCCGGTACGTATCTGGGGCTGGTCGCCTTCGTCGAGAACGGCAACACCGTCCCGACGGACAACGCGGCGGCGGACCGCGTGGCCCGGAAGATCAAGCCGACGCTGGTATCCCAGGGGCTGCCCTCGGAGCAGATGTTCCAGACCTACGAGGTGCCCGAGGGAAAGGGTCTCGCCCCGATCGTGGTGGTCTATGAGCACCAGTACTTCGCGTACCAGCTCCGGCAGCGGGAGCAGACCGGAAAGCCCGATTCGCAGCGGGTGCTGCTCTATCCGTCGACCCAATTCCTGACCGAGCCCGAGTACATCGCGCTGACCCCCAAGGGCGACCGGCTCGGGGAACTGCTCGCCGGTGATGAACAGCTCCAGCGCCGCGCGATGGAACTGGGCTTCCGCGTCCTGGACTCCAGCGGCAGGGCGACCAGCACCGAGCTGTACCGGTTCCTGGAAGACCACGGCATTCCGGCGCCCGCCTCGGCCGCCGATGACACCAAGGCGACGCTGCCGAGACTGCCGCTGCTGGAGCGGATGATCACCTCCGTCGGCGACTGCCCGCCGCCCAACCAGACCCCGGAGTCGCCCTGATGAGGCCGCGCACCCCCCGCCGCGGGATCGTCCTCGCGCTCTGTCTGGCCCTGCTCGGCACGGCCACCGCCTGTAGCTCCGGTGACCAGAAGTCCACCACTCTGCGGGTGCTGGCGAGTTCGGAGCTGAGGGACATGGAGCCGCTGCTCGACGACCTCCGCCGGGACACGGGGGTGGATCTGGAGATGGAGTACGAGTCCACCGTGGACGCCGGGAACGGGCTGACGCCCGGTGCGTACCACCATGACCTCGCCTGGCTCTCCTCCGACCGCTACTTCCAGCTCCGGCTCAAGGAGTCCAGGTCCACCGCCAAACCGCTCGCCACCACGACCATGCTCTCCCCCGTGGTCGTCGGCGTGAAGCCGGAGACGGCGAAGGCCCTGCGGGCCAGGGCCAAGGGCGGTCAGGTGTCCTGGGCGGACATCGCCGACGCCGCCGCCGCGGGCTCGGTGCGCTTCGGCATGGCCGATCCGAAGCGCACCAACAGTGGCCTCTCCGCGCTCGTCGGCGTCGCGACCGCCGCGGCCGGGACCGGCAGCGCGCTGCGCGCCAAGGACATCTCCTGCGACCGACTGCGCGGCTTCCGCACCGGCCAGAAGCTCACCGCGGACAGCAGCGCGGACCTGCGCGAGCGGTACATCGCCCACCAGGACCGGCTCGACGCCCTGATCACCTATGAATCGGAGCTGCTCTCGCTCAACGCGGGCGGCAAGCTCCACCAGAAGCTGGAGATCGTCTACCCGAAGGACGGCATGGTGCTGTCCGACTACCCGCTGCTCCTCCTCGACCCGGCCAAGCGCGAGGCGTACGACAAGGTGGCGGACTGGCTCAAGAGCCCGTCGACACAGAAGAAGATCATGGAACACACGCTGCGCCGGCCGCTCGGCGCGCAGGTGCGCAGGGACCCCCGGCTGCGGGCGGACATCGGCAACGCGCTGTACTTCCCGGACCAGCGGGCGGTGGTGGACCAACTGGTGGAGGACTACGGCGATCCCCGGCTGCCCACCGCCCACCACGTGATCTTCCTCCTCGACTTCTCCACCTCGATGCGGGGCGCCCGGGTGGCCTCGCTGCGCTCGACCTTCAACGGACTCAGCGGTGCCGACACCTCCGCCACGGGGAAGTTCGTGCGCTTCTACCAGGGCGAGAAGATCACCGTCATGCGCTTCGGCGGCAGCGTGCTCGCCGAGCGCGATGTCACCGTCGACGGGCGGCGGGCCCTGGACTCCGTGAAGTCCTTTGTGGCGGCGGACGACTTCGACAACTCCACCGCCATCTGGTCCGCGCTCGACCACGCCTACCGTAAGGCGTCCCGCATCACCCGCGACCACCCCGGACAGCCCATTTCCATCGTCCTCATGACCGATGGCGAGAACACCTCCGGCATCAGGCTGGGGGAGTTCCAGCGCCGGTACGCGGCGCGGCCGGAGGCGGTCCGCGACGTCCCCACCTTCCCGCTCCGGTTCGGCGAGGCGGACACCGCGGAGCTGACCCGGGCGGCGCGGACGACCGGCGGGCGCATGGTGGACGCGGGCGCCCATTCCCTTCCCGACGCCTTCAAGGAGATCCGTGGCTGTTGACAACGGGATGTGGTGGAGCGTCTGGTGGCCCTGGATGCTCGTGTGGACGGCGACCGCCGTGAGCCTGATCGCCGTCGTGGTCTGGCTGGCGGTCCGGGTGCGGCGGTATCGCAGACGCCTCAGGCCGAACCCCGAGAAGCCGACCGAGGGCATCTGCCTCTACCTCCATGACCGGGCCATCATGAACCTGTACGAGATGGGCCGTTACGAGAAGGCGCTGGAGCGGGAGGTCGAGCAGCGGATCACCCGCACCACGGACGGATCGCTGCGGGCCCGGCTCTTCGGCGTGGGCGTCAGCGGCGGCAGGAACGTCAGCCGCGAGGAAATCAGCATGTACATTGAGAGCGCCCGGCCCATCACGGCGATCGGCCTCATCGTGGACACGCTGGAGCGGACCGACGCCATCGTCCACGGCGATCTCAGGACCGGCACCATCACCTGGAACCACGCGCTGGCCCGGGCCCTGGACACGGTCGACCGCCCCGGTCCGGGGGCGGCGGACAGCGTCCGGCTGCGCGACATCGAGGACTTCGTCTCCATCCGGGGCCGGTTCCGCAAGGCCGGGCAGACCCCCGAGCGCACCGACTTCCTCGCCCCGTACGGCGACCCGGAGGATCCGGCCGAGGGGCCACAGGTCCGTGTCCTGTGCACCACGGACGGGCTGCGCAACGACGACAGCCACGAGGGCACGTTCCCGGCGCGCTGCCTGGGCAAGGTGCGGGACTGGAACCCGGGGACCGGTGAGCTGACCATCGAGGCCATCGCGATCTTCAGTTGAAGTGCCGTGCGCCCGAAGTTCCCTGCGTCCGGGGGGTGTTCAGCGCGTCCCGGGGGTGTTCAGCGCCTCCCGGGTGGCCGGTTCAGCCGAGCAGCAGGCTCCGGCGCCACAGGGGGCGCTGGAGCGTGGTGATCATTCCGGCGTCGGTGAGGAAGGCGACCAGGCGCTCGCCCGCCCAGCGCATGGTCCGCCGGAAGTGCGGATTGGCGCGGGCCTCGCGGGCGGCGCGGCGCGGGTCGAGGCCCACGGCGCGGTAGATCGGGGCGTTGGTGTACGTGGTCATGGCCAGCATCGCGCACCAGGCGGTGAGCTGCCGGTGGAACTCCAGGACGGCTCCCGATCTGCCGCGCCGGGCGTCCAGGAGTTCGGAGTGGGCGAAGCGGATATGCCGTGACTCCTCCATCACATGCAGCCGCGACACCTGCCGTACGAGGGGCTGCACCCGCTCGTCGCCCATGGCCTCGCGCTGGAAGCGGTCGTAGACCTCCTCGATCAGCAGGGCGGCGGCGAACAGGCTCGCGCCGCGTAGTTGCGGGAGCACCGCCCGGCCCAGATGCCGGACGAGGGCGGGCGGCCGGTAGGCCGGGCAGCCGAGGGTGCCGAGTGCCCGGCCGAACATGGCGACGTGGCGCGTCTCGTCGGCCACCTCGCTCAGCGCGTAGTGGGTGCGTGGCGACGCCGGGTCGCGGGCGGTGAGCTGGCCGGTGAGCATCTGCATCAAGGTCAGCTCGAACCAGGTGGCCATGCTGATCATGTTGGTCCACTCGCTGCGGGAGAGCGCGAGGCGCCGCTCCTCGCTCAGCCGGTGCCAGGTGGGGGTGGCGTACAGCGACATCCGCTCCGGCTGGAGATACCAGTGACCGGGCTCGGGCGGGGCGTCCCAGTCGATGGCGAGGGCCGGGTCGTAGGTGTGCTTGGCCGCGGTACGCAGCAGGCGTCCGGCCACTTCGGCCGGTGTCTGGCGTGGCATGCCCGTGGGGGTGGGCGCGGACCGGCCCCTCCGCGGCTGTGGTTCGCTCACCGCGCACCACCTGCCGTGAGCGGGCGGTCCGGTCCGGCCTGGAGTGGGACGGGCGGCGCGGGGGATGCCGTGGCAGCGGGCGATTCCGTTGCGGGGCCGGGGGGAGCCGTGACCTGCAACCCCAGCCGGAGCTGCACGATCCTGGCGAACTCGGCGATGGTGCCGTTGCTGCGCAGCAGTTCCATGGGCGGGATGTCGAGGTCGTAGCGCTGGTTGAGCGAGACGAGCACCTGAGCCGCCATCAGCGAGTCCATGCCGTAGGAGTCCAGGCGCCGGTGCGGGTCGAGTGTTTCGTGGTCCATCTGGAGGACCTCCGCGAGCAGGCGGGTGAGCTGGTCCACGAGGTGGGCGAGGGCGGTCTCCTCGTCCATGAGGGAGAGCCTGCGCAGGAGTTCCTCGCGGGTGGCCTCCCCGTCCCCCACCTGGGGCGGTACGAGGTCGCCGAGGCGCGGGGCGCGCAGCAGGGGCAGCAGAACGGCGGCGCGCGACCAGTCCGTCCGGGAGACGCCCACCACGGCGGGGGTGTCCGGCCGGTCGTCGCCGAGCAGCCGTCGGCCGTGGTCGAGGGCGGTGTGCGGGGCGAGGGGCTCGATGCCCAGGCCGTGGAGGGAGTCGAGCAGATCGTTGCGGGCCGCGTAGCCGATCTCGTCGATGGCGCCCCAGGCGAGGGTGAGCGCCGGTTCGCCGTGCCTGCGGCGCAGCCGGGCCAGGCCCTCCAGGTAGAGGTTGCCAGCCGTATAGGCCGACTGCTTGAAGTTGCCCACCATGGCGGTCGTGGAGGAGTAGCACAGGAAGAAGTCCAGCGGACGCCCGCGGGTCAGGGTGTCCAGGACCTGGGCTCCGGCGATCTTGGGTCGCAGGACGGCACTCATCCGCTCGGCGGTCAGCTCGGCGAGGGGCGCGTCGTCCAGTGCCATGGCCGCGTGGACCACACCGCGCAGCGGATGGCCACTCTCCTCGATGTCCTTCAGTACCCGGCGCATCGCCTCCGCGTCGGCGGCGTCCGCGGCATACGCGGTGACCCGTACCCCGTCCGGGGCGAGCGCGTCGCCTACGGCGGCGGCCTCCGGACCGCGGGCCCCGCTGCGGCTCACCAGGGCGAGATGCCGGGCGCCGAGCCCGGCGAGCCACTGTGCGGTGGCCGCGCCGAAGCCACTGGTGCCGCCCGTGACCAGATAGGAGGCGTTGGGGTCGAGGCGGGGTGCCGTGGACGTCGTACGCGCGGGCGGAGCGGCGAGCGAGGCGGCGGGTTCGACGGCGCAGGGCTCGTCCAGCGGGTCGAACGCGACGACGACCTTGCCGATGTGGCGTGAGTGGCGCATCAGCAGGAAGGCGTCCGCCACGCGGGCGGCGGGGAAGACGGTGTGCGGCAGCGGCGGGAACTCCGGGCCCTTCTCCGGCGCCCGGCCGTCCCCCAGGGTCCGTCCCACGTCCTCCAGGAGGTCCCCCAGCAGCCGGGGGTCGCGCAGCACGGTGGTCAGATCCACGCCGTGGAAGGAGATATGGGAGCCGAAGGGGCGCAGCGGCAGGGTCCGGTCCTCGTAGAAGTCGCGCTTGCCGAGTTCGATGAAGCGGCCGCCGGGGCGGAGCACCTCCAGGCCCCGCGCCAGGGCCGGTCCGGAGAGGGAGTTGAGGACGATGTCCACTCCCCTGCCGCCGGTGAGATCCATGACCTCGACGGTGAAGTCCAGCGAGCGCGAGTCGAGGACGTGTGCCACACCGAGTGCGCGCAGCAGGTCGCGTTTGGGCTCGCTGCCCGCCGTGGCGATGACCGTGGCGCCGTGTGCCCGTGCGTAGTGGAGGGCCGCGAGGCCGACGCCACCGGCCGCGCCGTGCACGAGCACGGTCTCCCCCGCCCGCATCCGGGCGGTGTACAGCAGGCTGTAGTGGACGGTGCACAAGGCTACGGGCACGCTCGCGGCCTCCGCGAAGGTGACTCCCGCGGGGATCGGCCACAGATTGCGGGCCGGGCTGACCACGTGGGACGAGAGACCCCCGGTCAGCAGTCCGACGACCCGGTCCCCGGGCGCGAAGCGGTCCACGCCGGGCCCGCGGGCGGTGACCACGCCCGCGCATTCGAGCCCGAGGTTCTCCTCGCGTGGGCTGCCCGCCAGTGCCTCCGTGGGCAGCAGCCCGACCGTCTGCATGATGTCCCGGTAGTTCAGGGCGGCCGCGCGCACCTCGACGACCACCTCTCCGGGACCCGCGACCGGCGGGGCGGTCTCCTGCCAGGCGAGGCGGTAGGAGAGACCGGGCCTGCGCACCCGCAGGGCGAACGGCGGCGGGGCCGCGCCGTCGGCGAGGGGGACGGCGGGCGGCATGGCGCGCTCGCGCGGGACGAAGCGGTCGTGCGCGGTGAGCACGATCTCGTCCTCGTCCTCAGCGGTTTGGGGGGTGTCGGTCTCGAGCAGTTCGCGGATCAGCCGGGCGGCGTCCGCGGCCGGGTCGTCGCCCCGGCACAGGCTCAGGCGGCGCCCGCGCAGGTCCGGTTCCTCGTTGGCCAGGCAGCGTGCCACGCCCCAGGCGGCGGCGTCGGTGGGGTGGGTGATCGGTCCGGGGGTGGCCTCGGCGCCGTGCGGCCGGGTGACGAGCCATAGCCGGACCCCGGCCGGTGAACCGAGGGACCGGTGCGCCTCGGCGACGGCCCGCAGCGTCTGGCCGGCGTGGGTGGCGCGGGCGACGGCCTCCTCGGGGTCGTCGGGTTCGGCGCCGCCCAGGATCAGGACGACGGTCGTCTCGCCGGTGCCCGCCTCGGTCAGTGCCCGGGTCCACGCCGCGGCGTCGGTGTGGGCGTCGGTCAGGACGCTGTGCCCGGCGCCGTGGGCGGTCAGCGCCTCCGTGACGGCGTGGGGCAGCGGGTCGTCGGCCGTGTCACCGCAGACGATGTACGCGGCGGACGGGGCGGGGGGTGGCGGTGCGACGGCGGGGGCGGGGGCGCCTTCGGCCGCGGCGAGGAAGACGGAGGCGTGGTCGCGGCCGGGCGGCTCGGTGTCGCCGGTGCGGGCACAGGAGGTGAAGCCGCATCGGCGCAGGAGCGCGGGCCACTGCTCGCGGGTCGGCAGCGGGGAGCCGGGCCGCAGGCCGGTGTCGGTGCGGTGGTGGAAGCTGTCGAGGGCGCCGAAGACGGGGAGCAGGATCTCCGGCTCATGGCATTCGAAGGCCAGCAGGTGTCCGCCGGGGGCGAGGAGCGAGGCCACGCGGCGCAGGGCGGGCTCCAGGTCCTTGGCCGTGTGCAGGGCGTTGGCGGCGACGACGAGGTCGAAGCCCTGTGGGTGGTAGCCCTGTTCGGCCAGGTCCCGGTCCAGGTCGAAGGTGCCGTACTCGACGAAGTCGTAGTCGCCGAAGCGGTTGCGGGCGCGGGCCGGGTGGGCCGGTGAGACATCGGTGTAGCGGTAGCGGGTGCGGTCGGCGGGCAGCAGGGGCAGCAGCGCCGCCGTCATGCCGCCGGTACCGGCGCCGATCTCCAGGACGCGCAGCGCGCGGTCGGCGGGCCAGTGGGCCAGCAGAGCGCGGAGCAGGGCCTGGGCGAGGCGGTTGTGGAAGCGGGAGACCGGCGCGGTGTCGTAGTACTGCTCCAGGAGGTGGGCGGCCGGTTCGGCGCTGAGCAGTGCCAGGGCGCTCGCGCGGCCGGTGAGGACGTCCGCCAGATGCCGGGTCAGATGTGTCGCCAGGGCGATCCGGTGCACATCCCCGGGGGCCCGGACGAGGGCCTCGCGCACCGGCGGCGGGGTGTGGCGGGCGTCGGGCGTCAGCCACCGGCCGCCGGGGGTCTCGCACCGCCCGCCGGGGGTCTCGCATCGGCCGCCGGGGGTCTCGGTGAGCAGGCCGTGACGGAGCAGGAGGGGTTCGAGCAGGGCGATCAGGGGGCGGTGGCGCTCCTCCATACCGGCCGCCACGAGGGCGTCGGCGGTGAACGGCGTGGCGGGGTCGGGCAGCAGCCGGGCCAGCGCGGCGGCGGCCGAGCGCGCGGTCAGCTCCTCGTCATGACGCGAGGTCAGGTCGTAGCGTGCCGCGCGCCACCGCTCGCGTACGGCGTCCAGGCGCGGGGCGGCGTCCCGGAGGATGGCCTCGGGGGGCGGCAGGGGTGAGGGCGCGGCCGGGAGGTGGGCCCGGGGAGCGGCCCGCGGAACGGTGTGGTGGAGGGTGACGGGGGTGGTGCGGGCGATCGGGAACAGGCGCAGCCTGCACTCCTCCAGGCGTGCCGTGACGGTGCCGTCGGCGTCCGCGACCGTGATGTCCCAGCAGACCTCGCTGTGGGTGGCGTCGCGTTCGGTGACCCACATGATCCCGGTGGGCGACGGCGTCGACCACACCCGCACCGCGCCGATGGACGCGGGCAGATAGGCGCCCCGCTCCCGCAGCCGGTCGTGGAGGAGGGCGACACCGGTCTGGAGGGCTCCGTCTAGCAGCGCCGGATGCGCGGTGTACGGGGCGCCGCCGGGGGTCTCGTACCGGTAGGTCGCGACCGAGGTCCGGGTCCCCACGCGCACCTCGTCCAGCGTCCGGAACGCGGGCCCGTAGCCGAGCCCCACCTCGGCGCAGGCGGCGTAGTGTTCCTCGCCGCTGAGGCGCGTCGCGCACCGGGCGCGCAGCCGCTCCGGGTCCACCGGCTCGGGCCGCGGGCTCAGCAGCGGGCGCACCCGGGCCCGCGCGTGCGCCCGTGGCTCCGGGCCGCGCTCGTCGGTGCTGGTGACCGTGGCGAGCGTGGTGTTGGGGTCGAGGCCGACCCGCAGCCGTACGGCGGAGGCGTCCGCCCAGGGCACCACGAGGCTGGCGCTGACGTCGAGGTGTGCCACCTCGACCGGCCGCCCGTGCACGGCGCGCCCCGCGGCGAGCAGCGCTTCGACGTATCCGGTGGCCGGCATGACGACGGATCCGCCGAGCCGGTGGTCGGCGAGCCAGGGCACGAGGACGGGCTCGATCGCGCCCTCCCAACTGGGGACGGCGGTGGGCATGCGTTCGCCGAGCAGGGGGTGGACGATGACACCGTCCCCGCTGGAGTTGGCCCACGAGCGGGGGGTGCCGGACCAGTGGCGCTCGTACTGCCACGGGTAGGCGGGGAGCCGGGTGACCCGGCCCGGCACCGGGAAGTGCCGGGCGAGGTCGGCTAAGGCCCCGGCCGCGAGCGCTCCGGCCGCCGCGGCGCCGAGGGCGGCGGGACCGTCCACCCCGCGGCGCAGGGTGGGCAGGACGACGGTGCGGCCGGTGCGGGTGCCGGTGCCGATGCCGGTCCCGGTGCCGGTCCCGGTGCCGGTCCCGATGGCGGCGGTTGCGCGCCGGGACGCCACGCGCCGGAGGTAGGCGCGCAGGACGGGGTGGGGCCCGATCTCCAGGAGGATTCCGGCCCCGTCCGCGACGGCGCGCCGCACCGCGTCCGCGAAGAGCACCAGGCGGCGTACGTTCTGCCACCAGTACGCCGCGTCGAGATCGGTGCCGCGGGCGCGGAAACCGGTGACGGTCGAGTAGAACGGCACGCCGACCGGCGACGGCGTCACATCGGCCAAGCGGGCGCGGAGTTCATCCTCGACGGTATCCATGTGGCGGCTGTGGAAGGCGTAGTCGAGGCCCAGATCCCGGAAGAAGACGCCCTCGGCGGCGAGTTCCGCGCCGAGCTGCGCCAGGGCCTCGGCGTCACCGGCCACCGTGACGTCCTCGGCGCTGTTGACACCGGCGATCTCCAGCGTCTCCCCGTACCCGGCGAGGGCCTTCGCGGCCCGGTCGACGGACAGCCCGACGGCGGCCATCCGGCCACTGCCGGCGGTGGCCCCCTGCACCCGGCCACGCTCGGCGATCACCCGCGCGGCGTCCGGTAAGGACAGCGCTCCGCAAGTGTGGGCGGCGGCCACCTCCCCGACACTGTGGCCGACGACCATGGCGGGCTCGATCCCCCGGGCGCGCAGCACCGCGCCGATGCCCAACTGCACGGCGAACAGCAGAGGCTGGGCCACCTCCGTCGCGGCCAGGTCCACCTCCCCGGCGGGCGCGCTGAGGCGATCGGCCACCGACCAGCCCAGACGCGGCGCGAGCTCGGCGTCGGCCTCGCACACCGCACGACGAAAGACGCCATCGACGTCGAAGAGATCCGCCCCCATACCGGCCCACTGCGAGCCGTTCCCACAGAACACGAAGGCGACGCGCCCAGTGTCGGCGGCAACACTCACCGCACCGGGGGCGGCCGGCGCTCGGGTGGGGGCGGTCGGATTGCCGCCGGGCGGAGTCGGTTCACCGGTGGGCGCGGACGGCTCCGCAGTCGGCGAGGCCAACCCTCCAGCGGGCACGGCCACCTCACCACCGGGCACAACCGACTCCCCACCAGGGCCGTCTGCGCCATGCCGCCCCGGCTCCGGTGCCGTCAAGGTGCGCAGTGCGTGGGCCGCTTCCGCCGGGGTGGTGGCCCAGACGACGGCGCGGTGCTCGTGGCGGCCGCGGCGGAGGCAGGAGGTGTGGGCCAGGTCGTAGAGGTCGTCGGGGGTCGTTTCGTCCAGGTGGGTGGCCGTGGCCTCGGCCGCCGCCGACAGTGCCTTGGCGGTGCGGGCCGAGACGAGCAGGGGCACCGGTGAGCGCGGGGGTCGCGGGCGGTCCGGCGCGGGCGGGGGGTCGGCCACGATGGCGTGGGCGTTGGCGCCGCCGAAGCCGAAGGAGTTGACCCCGGCGACGGCGCGCCCGCCGACGGTGGCGGGGGCGAGGGCCGTGGGCCGGGTGGTGAGCCGTAGCCCGAGGCCCTCGAAGTCGATGTCGGGGTGCGGCGGTTCGGCGTGGAGGGAGACCGGTGCGGTGCGGTGCCGCAGTACCAGGAGGGCCTTGAGCAGACCGGCCATGCCGGACGCCGGCTCCAGATGGCCGAGGTTGGTCTTCACCGAGCCGAGCGGGAGGGCGCCGGAGATCCGGCGTACGCCGAGGGCCCGGCCGATGGCGAGGGCCTCGAGCGGGTCGCCGACCGGGGTGCCGGTGCCGTGCGCCTCGAAGTACACCAGCTCGTCGGGGTGCACCCCGGCGCGGTCGTAGACCTCGCGCAGCAGCCGTTCCTGCGCCTCGGGGCTGGGCAGCGCAAGACCCATGGTCCTGCCGTCGCTGTTGCTGCCGGTGCCCAGGACGAGTCCGTGGATCCGGTCGCCGTCGGCCACCGCGTCCGACAGCCGTTTCAGCAGCACCACGCCGCCGCCCTCGGCCCGCACGAACCCGTCCGCCTGTGCCGAGAAGGAGGCACACCGGCCCCGCTGGGAGAGCATCGACGCCTGCGAGAACCCCACGTAGTGGAACGGGCTGAGCAGCACGTTGACCCCGCCGCAGACGGCGGCCCGGCCGCCGCCCTCCCACAGGGTGCGGCAGGCGCGGTCGAGGGCCACGAGGGAGGAGGAGCACGCGGTGTCGATCGCCATGCTGGGGCCGCGCAGATCGAAGGCGTGCGAGACCCGGTTGGCGGCGATCGACGAGGCGGCGCCCGACATGGTGTAGGCGCCCACGGTGCGCAGCGCGGACATCTGGAGCGCGCCGTAGGAGGCGTCGGAGATGCCGACGAAGACCGCGGTGTCCGAACCGGCCAGCGTGGCCGGGTCCACGGCGGCGTCGTCCAGCGCCTCGGCGGTCAGTTCCAGCAGCAGCCGGTGCTGGGGGTCCATGTGGGCCGCTTCCTTGGGGGAGATCCCGAAGTACGCGGCGTCGAACCCGGCCACGTCGTCGAGGAAACCCCCGGCCGCGGTGTACGACTTGCCCCGGCGCGGTGCGGCGGGATCGGTGAACAGGCGGGCGTCGAACCGGTCCGCGGGCACCTCCCCCACCAGGTCCCTGCCCTGCTCCAGGGCCTCCCAGAGCCCGTCCAGGTCCCGGATGCCACCGGGAAGCCGGCAGGCCGCCCCCACCACCGCGATCGGTTCGGCCTCGTCCTGACGCATACCGGGGCCTTTCTCAAGTCACTTCGCGACACCGGCGGGAAGCCCGCGTCACGCTCTCGGCAGCGACGCACACTAGGCCAGACGGGGCACCGTCGAGGCCGCCTGTACACCCGTTGGAGGGAACGGCGGCGAAGTGCACTCGGTGAGGTGAACGGAGCCGACCCGGGCCGCTTAGCCCATTCGGGTGATGTGCGTCGACGGGGCCCGTACGGAGCGCGTGTACAGGGCGTGCGTACGGAGCGCGTGTACGGCGGGCCGGGCGGCGCGGCGGGGTGCGGTCGTGTGGTGTCCTCGGCACGCGCCCCGGCGGCGGTCCTGGTGTGGACCCGGCACGGTCCCAACTCGGTGGGATCCGCCACCGGATCGCGTGGCCCCTCGGATCCGCCGCCGGATCGCGCCGCCGGATCCCCATGCCCTCGCCCTCACCCGCCCTTCGACGTCTGGAGCCCGCCATGGCCCTACTCTTCACCGGCGCGACCGGTTTCCTCGGCAGCCGCATCCTGCGCCATCTGCTCGCCGAGGACGGCGACGACCGGCCCATCACCGTCCTCGGCCGGGGCGGGGAAGAGAGTCTGCGGGCGCGGGTCGAGACGGCGCTCGACGGGCTCGACGGCCTGGCCGGCACCGCGACGCCGCGCGGGCACCTGCGGTACGTGTCCGCCGACCTCACCCTGCCCGGCCTCGGCCTGATCGACGGCGAGCGCCGCGCCCTAACCGACGCGTGCTCGGTGGTCTGGCACTGTGCCGCGCACCTCGCGCTGCACGACGACCCGGTGCCGCTGTTCAAGGCGAACGTCCTCGGCACCCGGCGCGTCCTCGACCTGGCCACCGAGGCGGCCGGGGCGCGGGTCGTCCACCTGAGCACCGCGTACGTCGCCGGGGGACGCGCCGAGGGGCACATCCGCGAGGACGACCTGGACGGCGGCCACGGCTTCCTGACGCCGTACGAGGAGAGCAAGTACACCGCCGAACGCGCGGTGCACGCCTGGAGCGCCCGCACCGGCCGGGGCGCCACGATCCTGCGGCCGTCGCTGCTCGTCTCGGACCGGCCCGCCCAGGGCAGCGGACAGCGCCAGCCGCTGGCGGTGCTGGCGTTCCTCATCCACGAGGCGCTGCGCCGCAGGGCCGAGGACGACCCGGCGCTCGCCTCCCTCCTCGACGGTGGCGACGCCCACGGCAGCGGTCTGCGAGTGCGGGTCCGCGCGGGGGGCGGCGGGGCGCTCAACCTGGTCCCGGTGGAGTACGCGGCCCGCGCGGCGGTGTGCGCCGCGCGTGTGGCGGCGGCCCGTCCGGGCGCCCCGGCGGGGGTGCGCACGGTGCACCTGACCCATCCGCACAACACACCCTTCGCGACGGCCGTGAAGGTCCTGGAGCGGCTGTACCCGGGGCTGTCCCTGGACCTGGTGGACGACCTGGACGACCCGGACCCGTACGAGTCGCTGTTCGCGCACCACCTGGCCTCGCTACTGGTCTTCACCGCGCAACGCCGGACGTACGACCGGCGCAACCTGCTCCAGGACACGGCGGGCCTGCCGGACCCCAGGCCCCTGGACGCCACCTACCTCGCCGACGCGGCCGGAGAGGCGGTCGCACCCGCCCCGGCAGCCTGACCAGTCCCCCACGACTCGGCAGCCCGCCGGGGCGCCGGGTGGCGAAGCCAACGCTGCTCCAGGACACCGATGGATCGTCCGGCCCCAAGTCCCCGGACGCCGCCTATCTCGCCGACGCCGCCGGAGAGGCGATCGCGCCCGCCCCGGCCGCCTGGCCCCTGCCCCACGGCCCGGTCGCGGCGAGCACCCGCAACTCCCCCAGCCAGGCGGCCGCGAACGACTCGGCGGCCCGGCGGGGCTCGGTGGTGGTGAAGCCGACCGCGGCCTGGTCCTGGGCGGTGGCCAGGACGGTGGACAGGTGGTGTCCGGCCGGGAGGAAGTTCAGCGGCAGTACGCGCCGGATCCGCCGCCCGGCCACCACCAGCGGGGACGAGGGGCCCCGCACATTGCTGGCGAGGAGGGTGGCGCGGGCCGGGTCGAAGTACCGCTCGAAACACCATCCTCCGGCCACGGCGGGGACGGACCGGAACACCGCGCGCACCAGCGGATGGCGCAGCGCGCGGGCCCGGTCCGCCGTGCGGGCGGCGACGAGGGCGAGGCGGCGTCCGGCGTCGGGTTCCGCCACGGGGAGCGCGATCCGGAGCGGGATATGGCGGTTGCGCAGCACGGCCGCGTCTCCCGGGCCACGGACGTTCACCGGGATCAGGGCGCGCATCTGCCCGTCGGGGCCGAGGAGTTCGGGCCGGGCGCGCAGCGCCCCGGTCAGCGCGGCCAGGTATACGTCGTTGACGGTCGTGCCGTGGCGGCGGGCGATGCCACGCAGCAGACCGAGGTCCGTTTCCGCGCAGGCGTAGGAGAGGGTGGCGGGCGGGCCACCGTCCGCTTCCGCCGCGCTGCTCCGGCGCCGCCCCAGCAGGGGCGTCCCGCACAGCCAGGCCGCGCGCAGCGGATCGGTGACGGCACGGTGCAGGGCGCCACGCGCCCGCCAGGGTTCGGCCCGCGCGGGGGACGTAATGGCGGCGACAGGTCCATCGGCGCCCGGGCCATGGGCGGCCGGGCCGTGGGCGGCCGGGCCGTGGGCTGCCAGGCCGTGGGCTGCCAGGCCGTGGGCTGCCAGGCCATCGACGGCCAGGCCAGCGACGCCCGAGCCATGGGCATCCGAGCCATCGGCGGCCAGGCCGTGGGCGCCCGAGCCATCGGCATCCGAGCCATGGGCTGCCAGGCCAGCGACGCCCGAGCCCTCGGCCGCCAGGCCAGCGACGCCCGAGCCCTCGGCATCCGAGCCATCGGCCGCCAGGCCATTCGCTCCCGTCCAGGCGGCCAGTACGCCGACCACTCCCGCACCGTCGAGCAGCCGGTGATCCGCCCGCCACACCAGGGCCGACGTGTCGCCCGGCAGCCCCGCCACCGTGGAGCAGGACCAGCGGTGCGGCTCCAGTGGCCTGGCCAGCGCCTCCTGCGCCACGTCGGACAGGCCCCGCTCCAAAGCGGCCTCGGCGTAATCGGCGTACTCGGCGTACTCATCCGCGTCACGCCACGGGCCGCCGTCCGAGGGCCCGGTGCCCAGCAGTTCCGCCACCGGCCTTAGCGAGGCCACGAGTTGGTGCCGGTCGGGAGGAGGACCCTCCAGCTCCAGCACCACGCCGATGGTCAGTCCGGTGCCGGGATGCGCCTTCCCGTACGCCACGAGAGCCGCGTCCGGAAACGGCAGTTTCCCCGTCGGCTTCCCGGCCGGTTTCCCGATTCGCTTCCCCGTCATCCTCCACCACCCCTCCGCCGGTGACACCGACCGGCAGCCGGAACAACGCCCGGGCGGCGCCCAAGTCACCACCCCGGGCTGGCGCGTCAGCGGCCGACGAGCGCGTTCACGACAACGGGTACACCTTGCTTACCGTGCGGGTGAATCACCCGCACGGACCAACGGCCACCGCTCCCCCGGCCGCCATCATCGGACGGATCAATCATCGGAAGCGGCCCCCTTCGGGTGGCCCGACCTGGGAGAAGTGCGTGACTTCAGCGAACGGGCGCAGGCGCGCCCTCGTCCATACGGCGGCCCTCGGGCTGCTGGCGGCCGCGGCGGGCGCCGTGGCCTTACTGGGGCAGCAGCCCCCGGCCCGCGCGGCCACCGAAGCACCGGCCGTGCCCCTGCCGGTGACCTGTAAGGGCACGGCCACAGTGGAGCCCACCAACCCCGACCTGGTGCTCGTACGCGACCAAAGCGGTGTCGCGGGCTACCGGGCCACCATCACCGGAAACTGCCTCGGTTCCGCCGTGTTCTCCAAGGTGCGGGTCACCCTGGAGGGCATGGCCGAGGGCACCTGCGGCGCGGCCATCGGCACCGGCACGGGCACGGCGGAGTGGATCGGGCCGGGCGGTGCGCGGGTCGGCACCAGCACCGGTGGCGGCAAGCTCCGCTTCACCAACGACGCCGACGGCAACGTCACCTTCAGGGCCGAGAACGTGCAGATCGCCAGGGGCCTCTTCGCGGGCTCCGTGGGCGTCGACATCACGGTGGACGACCGCGGCGTGGGCCGGGACTGCTGGACGCAGGGCAGGCTGGCCGGTGGCTCGGGCAGCGGCTCAGGGCGGCTGACGTTCGGCTGACGCCTCGGCGGGGGCCGGAAGCCGTGCCGCGTGTTCCGGGGCGGCCTCCGGTCGCCCGCCCTTGCCGGTAGGCGACTTCCGCCCGCCCTTGCCCAAGCGGGGCTTCCGCCCGCCCTTGCCCGAGCGGGGCTTCCGCCCGCCCTTGCCCGAGCGGGGCTTCCCGGACTTGCCGAAGGCCCAGGAGGCGCCGGGCCACCACCAGTTCGCCGCGCCCAGCAGCCGCATGACGGCGGGTACCAGCACCGCCCGTACGAGCACCGCGTCGATCAGCACCGCCAGGAAGACACCGACGCAGATCTCCTTCACCATGACCACGCTGCTGGTCGCGAAGCAGGCCGTCACCACCAGAACGGCCGCCGCCGCGGCGCTGATCACCCGTCCCGAGCGCTCGATCCCCACCGCCACCGACTCCCGGTCGTCCCCGAGCAGGCGGTACTGCTCACGGATGCGCAGCAGCAGGAACAGCTCGTAGTCCATGGACACCGCGATGAGGAGGAACAGCATGACGATGGGTGCCAGCGCGTCCACATAGCCCGTCGGTTCGGCTCCGAGCAGCCTGCTGGCGTGTCCGTCCTGGAAGATCCAGGTGAGGGCGCCGAAGGAGGCGCCGATGGACAGGCCGTTCATCACCAGCGCCTTGAGGGGAAGCACGAGCGAGCGCAGGGCGACGGTGAGCAGCACGAAGCTCGTGACCACCATGAAGGCGAGCACCCGGGGCAGCAGCCGGTAGAAGGTGTCCATGGTGTCCACGGCGAGGGCCGACGCGCCGCCCACCAGCACACCGCTGCCGCCGGGTACGGGCAGCGTGCGCACGTCCCGTACCAGTGACTTGGCGGAGTCGCTCTCCACCCGGTGGTCCTGGCCTACGTAGATGACGGCCTTGTGCCCGGTGGTCCCGGCCACCAGCACGCCCCGGGCGCCGGGCAGTTCGGAGACATTCCGTGTCCAGGTCAGCAGGTCGGCGTGGCCCCGGCCGCGGTCCACGGGGTGGTCGAAGGTGGCGATGGCCTGCAAGGTGCCGAGGCCGGAGACGGCGAAGTCGTGTTCCATGCGTTCGGCCGCCACCCGGGCCGGTGCCCCGGCGGGCAGCATCCGCTGGTCGGGGAAGCCGATGACGGTGTGCAGGAACGGCACCGCGAGGGCGAGCAGCAGCGCGGAGACGGCGCAGGTGTAGGCGATGGGCTTCTGCATCACCGCACGGGCCACCCGGCCCCACAGCGCGCCGTCCCGGCGGCCGCCCTGGCGCCGCAGCCAGGCCGGTGAGAGCGCGTCCACGCGCTCGCCCAGACAGAACAGCAGCGCGGGCAGCACCGTCACCGTCACCAGGGCCCCGACCAGCAGCCCGGCCGCCGCGCCGATGCCCAGCGCGCGGACGAAACCGAGCGGGAAGAAGGCGAGGCCCACGGCGATGAAGGTCATGACGACGCCGGACAGCGCCACCGTCCGCCCGGCGGTGTCGACGGTGATGGCGACGGCCTCCGCCGGGGTACGTCCCGCCCGCAGCTCCTCCCGGAATCTGCTGACGATGAGCAGACCGGCGTCGACGCCCGCCGCAAGGCCGATGGCCACCACGAGGTTGACCGTCACATACGGGACCTCGATGACATCGGCCACCGCGCGCAGCGCGGCGAGGGCCGCGGCCGTCGCCAGGACTCCGGTGACCACCGGCAGCAGCGCGGCGACCACACCCCGGAAGACGAACACCATCAGCAGCATCATCAGCGGCAGCACCATCAACTCGGTGCGTACGAGGTCGCGTTGGGACCGTTGGACGATCTCCGAGATGATGGCGCTCGGCCCGGTCCAGGTGACCTCGAACCCCGGTGCGCGCAGGGCGTCCCGCAGCGCCAGATAGCTCTGGGTGCGGCCGGTCTCCCCATCGCCCTTCAGCAGGATCGGCACCACGGTCGCGTGCTGGTCGAGGGAGACCAGCAGCGGATTGGCCGAGGACCAGGCCGTCGTCGCCCGGTCCACCGTGCCCTTGGGCGCCCGGCGCAGCGCGTCCTCGACCGCCTCCCGGAAGGCGGGCCGGGCGGCGGTCAACTCCTCGCTGCGGAAGGTGACCAGGACATCCGCGCCACCCTCCCCCACCTCGTTCCGGATCGCGTCCGCCGCCCGGCTCGCCTCGGCGGCCGGTGCCATGAAGCCGCCGTAGCTGAGCCGCCCGGACAGCCCGGAACACGCCCAGCAGGAGACCACCAGCACCAGCACCGCCCCCGCGAGCACCCAGACCCTGCGCGCGACGTCGAAACGCCCCAGCCGGACGAACATGCCACCCTCCCTGGCTCACCGCGCCGGCGCCCACAGTGGGACGGCCCGCGCAGGACGCCCAACGAACGACACTCCTCCAGGTCACCCAGGTGTGCATAGAAGCCCCGCAATGACCCGCTATCAGGGGTAGCGACCGGATTTTCCGGGTGCGCCCTTACACAACGGAAACTGTCGTTTACCGGATCGTGTTCACAAAGGGCTTTTCTCGGGGCCTCTCACCGCAATGGCCTTTGACGCCCCAAAACACCGGAGAGGGCCACGGAATACCGCTCCGAGCAGCCACTTGACCGATACCGGCCCCTTGAAACAACCTTCTGCCGAGATTTTGGCGACATTTGATGTCCCGGCACTGTCCTCTTACGACATGGCTGCTTTACGTTTCTCTTTTCTCGCACTACCGGAAACACTTACAGGGGAACCGTGCTCACTCAGGACACCACCGCGCAAGGCGCTTCGAGCGCACCCGATCCACAAGCGCCACCGATCAGCGACCGACCGGCCGCACCCGCCCGGTCCAGGGGCGCCGCCATTCTCGGCTGGGTCGTCACTCTCACCCTCAACGTCGCCGCGCCGATCCTCACCTACAACGCGCTGCGCGACCACGGCTGGAGCGAATTCGCCGCGCTGCTGCTGAGCAGCGCCTGGCCGGTGGTCGACGGCGCGGTCCACATCGTCTGGCGCCGCCGTCTCGATGAACTCGCCATCGTCACCCTCGTGTTCATCGTGATCACCGCCGTGGTGTCGACCGTCGGCGCGCACTCGGCCCGCGCCCTGCTGATCAAGGACTCGGCCGTCACCGGGCTCTTCGGGCTGCTGTGCCTGGCGACGCTGCTGACGCCGCGCCCGCTGATGTTCTACTTGGGGCGCAAGTTCGCCACCGACGGCACCGAGGCGAGCACCGCCTGGTGGAACGGCCTGTGGAACGTCGATGGCTTCCGCAAGGCCATGCTGACGATGACGACCGTCTGGGGCGTGGCCTACTGCATGGAGTCCGCGGTCCGGATCGTGCTGTCGTACACGCTGAGAACCGACACCATGGTGGTCCTGAGCCCGGTCCTGATCTACGCCGTGCTCGCCTCCCTCGGCGTGTGGACGGGCGTGTACGGCAAGCGGTCACGCCGCAAGGGCCAGGCCCGCGCAGCCGCGGCAGCGGCGGCGGCGGCCGAGTCCGAGACCGAGACAGTGGCCAAGGCCGAGACCGAGACCGAGGCAGCGCCCACCGAAGCAGAGGCCACTGACGCGACGCCCGCCGAGGCAAAGGCGGCCGAGCCCGCCTGACACCGGATAGCCGGCCGCGGGTGAACTCCGGCGGCCGGGCGCGGCGTCGATATGGGAAGCTGTTCGACAGCCGGACACGCATGCGGGGGCCGTGACGGCCGTCGAGAGGAGCAACAGCGTGACGGAGAACGGCTTCCGCGCCGAGGAGATCGATACCAGCAGGCCGCACCCTGCCCGGATCTACGACTACCTGCTGGGCGGCAAGAACAACTACGAGGTGGACCGCGAGGCGGGTGACCGGCTCGCCGCCGCGGCGCCCGAGGTGTGGAGCGGCGTACGGGCCAACCGCGACTTCCTGCGGCGCGCCGTGCGCCATGTGGTCGGCGGCGGCATCCGGCAGATCCTCGACATCGGCACCGGACTGCCCAGCTCCCCCAATGTGCATGAGATCGCCCGGGAGTTGGCGCCGGACGTGCGCGTCGCGTACGTCGACAACGACCCGATCGTCAACACCTACGCCAATGTGCTTCTCCGCGGCTCCGCCGCCACCAGCATCGCGCTGGCCGACCTGCGCGACCCGCGGGCCATCCTGGAGCACCCCGAGGTCCGCCAGGTCATCGACTTCGACGAGCCGGTGGCGTTGCTCCTCGTCGCCATCGTCCACTTCCTCACCGAGGCTGAGGAGCCCGGGCGGGTGCTCGCCACCCTGCGCGACGCGCTGCCGGCCGGGAGCTTTCTGGTGCTCTCCCACGCCACGGGCGACTTCGCCGACCGCAGCGCCGCCCAGGCGGTGTACAACAACGCCTCCGCCACCCTGAACCTGCGGTCCCGCGCCGAGGTCGAGCGGCTCTTCGACGGCTTCACCCTGGTCGAGCCCGGTCTGACCGAGGTCCCGTTCTGGCGCCCGGACGCCCCGCCGCCGACCGGGCCCGGCGAGATCGGCTACTACGGCGGCGTGGCGCACAAGACGGACTGAGCCGCCACTGTCGCGTCGCGTCAGGAGGGGCAGGCGCTCTTGGAGCCGCTGCGGTAGGTGCGGTAGAGGGCGGCCGCCCCCGGGGCGCCGGAGCGGGTGCTCGACGGGAACTCGACCACGGGTACGGGCTTGCAGACGGCCCATTGGTCGTTCTTGCCCGGGCCCTCGAAGCCGTATGTCCCTCCGGCGCCGACCAGGCAGGAGCTGCATGAGTTGCCGGCGATGCTCGGGATGATGAGGGTGTTGTACACATCGTCCTTGGTCGGGATGCTCATCGCCTCCGGGGCCTTCTTGCCGCCCTCGTTGATCTCGGCGAAGGTGCGGTCCACTGCGCCCGCGAGCAGCGCGAAGGCGTCGTGGTACATCACGGCGTAGCCGTCGTCCAGCGGCTTGCTGCCCAGCTTGTGCTGCTTCCGTATCTCCTCGAAGCGGTCGAGGAAGCGGCCGAGCGCCTTCTTGGGGTTGCTCTTCCCCGCCCACCAGGCGGGGTCGACGGAGGAGGCGTCCACGATCGTGGCCCGTGCCTCGTCCAGCCATCGGGCGGGCGCGTCCGCGGTGAGGGTGGGCTCCAGGCCGATGCCGACCTTCAGGATGCGCAGCGTCGTGGTGCGCCCGCAGCTTCCCTCCTGCGCCATGCGCTCCATGAACGCGGGCAGGTCCTGGTCGCGGCCGGCGAAGAAGACGGTGTCGGACTTCTCGTTGCAGATCTTCTGCACAGCGTCGGTGAACCGCTGGGGGATGCCCTTGTCGGTTCCGGAGGTGCCGGTGAAGTTCGAGTTGTGGTTGGTCAGGTCGTACGCCGTGCCGAAGTGCCGCTCGAAGACGCTGCGCAGATTCTGGGAGTAGACGTCCTCGCTGCGGTTGTCCCAGACCAGGAAGCCCCGGTGGCCGGCCGGTTTCTTGTCCAGGTAGAGCCCCAGGGCGCGGGCGAACTGGTCGTTGTTGGGCGAGGTCTTGAAGAAGTACGGGGAGTTCATGTTGGCCGCGGTGATGACCGGGCCGACGGTGGGGATGCTGTGCTTGCTGAGCGCGGCGATGGCTCTTCGGGTCTCGGGGGTGCTGCTCGGGATGCCGGTCACGCCGACCAGTGGCGCCCGGGTGTCCTTGGACAGCTCGGCGAGGCGGTCGACGACGGGCTCCCAGCGGTCGAGGTTCCGGCCGTCGGGGGCGAGCAGCAGTTGGTAGTGCGGGCCGCCGAAGCGGTTGGCCTGCCGTTGGGCGGCCAGGGCACCGGCGAGTCCGCGGCGGATCATGTCCACCGTCATGGCGCTGTGGTCGTCCGCGGTGAAGGGCATCATCAGCGCGATCCGCACATACGGGATCTTGGGTCCGCTCGACGGATCCTCCCAGTCCTGCCGCACCCGCGCGTTCTCGTCCGCCACCGCCCCGATGAGGCTTTCGATGCCCGGGTCGGCCTCGAAGGCTTCCGCGGTGACGCCCACGCAGTCGCCGTCGATGTCCCGCAGATCGTCACCGCACCTGCCGGGGCCCTGCACCACGTTGACGACGACGGTGATCGCTACGGCGACCAGGGCGCCGAGTCCGACGACGGCCAGCCATTCGAGCGGCCCCCACTCACGAGGGTGACGGCGGAACAGACGGAACAGCATGCTTCCTCACTGACCGGAGATAGGGAAGGGGCGCTTCTTCCGTGCCGCCGCGGGCCAACTGCGGGCGGCCTGACCCAGGACGGCGTGCCAGGACGGGTGGCGCGGGGAGAGGTAGGCCAGCTCTTCGCCGACCGCCTTGCACATATCGGGGTCCGGCTCGGCGTGCGGCTCGGACACATGCCACAGGGCGTGCAGCAGCCGGTTCACACAGCGCTCGATCTCATGCAGTTCGGCGTACCGGCCGTCGTGCGCGCCGAGGGCGATCTGCATGCGTTCGTCGGTCCACTCCGCGGCCGGTGGGGTGGGCGCGGTGGCGGCGTACCGCAGGCACAGCAGCCAGTGGGCGGCGGCGTGGGCGTCCTTCTCGGACTGGAACTCCTCGGTCAGCATGGCCACCACCGTCTCCGCGTTTCCGGCCGCGAGGGTGTGCCGCAGGGCGTCCGCCTCGCCGCTCTCCCCGCGCTGGGCGTGGTGCATCCGCAGGAAGCGGTGGATGTCCTGCCAACTGCGGCCGTCCTCGGCCCGTGAGGAGGTGCGGCGCGCCTCGTGTACGAGCAGCGTGCGCAGCAGCGCGTCGGTGACCAACGGCTGGTCGGGCGGGGTGAGTTGCTGCCACTGCTGCTCTTCGAGGTAGTCGGTGGCGGAGTTGGCGGGCAGTTGGTCCGGGCCCTGGAGGCGCAGATTCTCGGCCAGCGCCTCCGCGGCGGTGCTGTCGCGGGCGAGCGAGAGCAGGGTCAGCCGGTCGCGCTGGCGCCGGTTGGGGAGCAGCCGCTCCAGGAGTGCTTCGGTGACGGCGCGGCCGTCCTTCGCGTGGAGTTCGAGGAGGTCGCGCGGGCCCACGCCGCGGCCCCGCTTGGTGGCGTCCAGGACCGCCGCGCACAGGACGGTGGTCACCGCGGGATGCCCGCCGGTCAGGGAGTGCACGGCGGAGGCCAGATGGGGGTGGAGCGGCCGGGCGGGCCAGTCCGGCACCAGGAGGGGCAGGATGTCGTCCCGGCTCAGCGGGGTGAGGGGGACGGCGAGCAGTCCGGCGGACGGGGCCAGGCCCTTGCGCTGCCAGCCGGAGGACTTCACCAGATCGGGCAGGTCGCGGCGGATGGCCGCGGACGCGTTCTCCGGTAAGCCGCCGAGGCGGGTGGCCACGACGACGAGTTCCTCGTGGTCGGGGCGCTCGGGGAGCGCCCGGTGCTCGAGGAGGAGGTCGAGGAAGTCCTGCCCCGGCGGGCAGTGGGCGTCGTCGAGCAGGATGAGCGGCCAGGGCTCCCGGTTCCACCGCTGAATCCTGCCGTAGGAGGAGGCGACATCGTGGAGGAAGGCGGCCATCAGGCTCTGCTCGGCGGCGTGCCGGTAGTCGCCGCCGCGCTGGAACCACTCCCCGAGCAGCACCAGCGGATCCTGGCCGTCCGCGCCCCTCGGGAAGCGCCGCCGGTACCACTCCTGTGCCGCGGCCGGCTGATACCGGTCGGTGTACTCCGCCACCACGGCGGCGGTGACCGAATCCCGGCCCCACTCCGCGTCGGTCTGCGCGCCGGTCGTCTCCAGACGGCCTTCGACAGCGGTGGCCCAGGCGTGTCTCAGCGCGTTCTCATCCCCGTCGGCGAGGCGGCAGGCGAGCAGCAGCCGGGCGAACGTCAGGCAGGCCACGTCGCGCTGCTCGCCGTTGCCGCGGTACCAGCCGGAGACGGCGAACAGGCCGGGCACCAGGACGGGGAAGCGGCGGCGCACATCGGGGGCGAGCCCGCACACCAGCTCCGTGAGGATCTCGACGAGGGTCGAGGCGGTGGGGGCGCGGCCGTCGGCCGGGGCGGGCGGGAAGGTCTCGGGTTCGGTGGCCACGGCGCGGACGTGGGCCAGCGGCAGCCGGTCCCGGTAGCGCGCGGCCAGTTCCTCGAGCACCGCGCTGCGCCCCATGCCGTGGTATCCCGTCACCAGCACCACGGGCAGATCGCCCTGGTGCTCGCGGCCCACCCGGGACCGCTCGTCGTAGGCCAGGCCGGTCAGCCGGGGGACGAGCGAGCGCAGCAGAGGGTCCCGGCCATAGAGCGGTGACCCTTCCGATACGCGCATCCTGCTGCGTCCCGCCTCAGTCGTCCTCTGCTGCCCGGCAGCCGTGACCTCGGAGACGGGCGGCACCGCTCCCCCGAGACATCAGCCGCTGACATCCGTACCAACTACGCCTACATCCATGAACTTACCCGTTGGGTAAACATCCCACCAGGTAATCGCGACACCGGGTGTGAGCCGGGTATGCGGCGGTGCCGGTCAGGGGTGCGGGTAGATGTCGAGTTCCACGCTGTCGGGGAGCGAGTCCGCGCCGCGGATCTCGCCCGGGTAGACCAGCCGCACCCGGCGCAGCCGGGGCAGTCCGGCGAGGGAGGCGAGATCGAGCTCCGCGACCTGCGACAGATGGATCTCCTCGAGCCCCGGAAGGCGCCTGGCTATCCGCCGCAGCGGAACCGCGGAACCGGCCCTGGCCCATACGTCCAGGTGCGTGACCTGGGGGATCTCGGTACGGGGGGCGAACAGCAGCATGCTGAGCTGCTGCGGGGAGAGCGTCAGCTTGCGCAGATTGGGCAACTCGGCGATGAGGGAGCCCCATTCGTCCGGCGCCAGGCGCTCGCTGGCGTCCTGTAGACGCAGCTCCTCCAGCTTCCGGCACTCCACGATCCCCGCGAGCTGCGCCGCCGACGACGGCAGGGAGAGCAGCCGCAGCTCGGCGGGGCGCGGAAGGTCGGGCAGACCGCGCCAGGGCACCTCCGGCCCCACCAGGAGCCCCTCCAGCCGGGGGCAGTCGGCCAGCTTCAGGAGGGGCTCGAACTGGGGGAGGTCGCGCAGCTCCAGCCTCCGCAGCCGGGGCAGTCGGGTCAGCGGCGCGGGGTCCTTGACGTTCCGGCATCCCTGCAAGGCGACCGTCTCCAGCTCGGGGTAGGCGGAGAGCAGGGCGAGGTCCTCCAGTTGCAGGGTGTTGCGCAGGCGCAGCTCGCGCAGGTGGCGCGGGTCGAGCGAGGCGCGGATCTCCGCCGGGTCGAAGTCGCCGTGCAGGCCCACGCGCTGATAGCCGGACATGCTGCGCAGCGCCTCCAGCTCGGCTGGCGAGCGCACCGTGACGATCTCCTCGGGGGCGGTGTCGAGGAGCGGCCGTACGATCTCCTCCGCGTACACCTTGGTGTCGAACCGGTCCCAGTGGGCGAGGAGTTGGGCGCGCACCGCGGGCTGGCCGGTGCCCAGGAACTCGCGGAGCCTGGGGATGGCGGCGTCCCCGCCGATCTGGCATATCGCGTGGACGGTGGCGAGCTCCTCGTCGCCCTCCAGGTCCTTGGCGTCGGGCAGCAGGCCCAGGAGCAGCGGGCCCGTCTGCGCCAGTGACCTGGCCTCCCGCAGGCTGCGCGGCGGCAGCAGCCGGGCGGCCCGGTCCTCGATGGCCTCGCGCACCGTCGGCTCCAGGCGGGTGGCCTGTTCGAGGGAGGCGAGGGCGAGGAGCCGCAGCCGCGCCTGGACGGTGGCGTCCTGCTCCCGGTCGCCCCGCTCGCGCAGGCGGGTCAGCAGGTCGGCACGCTCTTGGTGGCGAGCCTGTGCGACGGCCATCTGCACCACGTCCTCCCACTGGTCCAGGTGTGCGTTGTTCACCAGCATGCCCATATCGCGCTCTTCCAGCACGGCCCTGGCGCCCAGGAAGTCCTGGAAGGTGCGGTGGATGAAGTCGACCGCGCCCGGGGCCGGTTCGCGCAGCAGACCGGAGCGCTCCAGCAGATGCTGAAGGGCCTCCTCCGCCGTTCCGACGTCCGCGAGGCGGGGGACGGAGGGCTGGAGCCGCCGCACCACGTTCACCGCGTCGGGGCGGTCGAGCTGTGTCCGCTCGTTGCGGATCAGCCAGTACGCGAGCCTCTGGAGCGGCTCGGTGGCCGACTTCTGGTCCAGTGCCGGACGGCTGCGGCCGTAGACCTCGCGCTCCAGGTCGCGCCGCTCCAGGAGCATGGAGAGCGCTGCCTCGTACAGGGAGGCGCGGCCCTGGGGCAGGAAGCCGCGCCGCTCCCGGTGCAGGGCGCAGATCAGGCCGCACATCAGCGGATTGGTCGCCAGGCGGCTCAGCTCGGGGCTGCTGCGCAGCGACAGCGAGAGCGACTCGCCGAGCTCCTGCGAGGCTCCGGCCGCGGTGTGCCAGCGTCGGATGAACTGCTTCATATCGGCGGGCCGCATCGCGGCGAGCGCGAACTCCTGGAAGCCCTCACGGGCCAGCCAGCCCCGTTCGAGGGCCGAGGGGCGGGAGGTGAGCAGCCACAGATTGCCGGGGAAGACGGCGAGCAGCTTCTTCAGCCAGGCCCGCACGCGGGCCCGGTCGTCCTTCGGGATCTCGTCGGCCCCGTCGATCAGGAGCACCCCGCGCCCGTGCCGCAGCACCCGCGCGGCCCAGCCGTCGGGCTCGGTGCCCACCAGCGGGCAGCCGATCCAGCGCAGGAAGTCGTCGGGCATGGGCAGTTCGGAGTCCCTGCGCGCCAGGGTGCGCAGCGGCAGGACGAAGGGGACGCGTCCGAAGAGCTGCGAGAGCCCGCCCGGCACCCGGTCCTGCTGCGCGGTGGAGAGGGCCAGCCACTGGACGAGGGTGGTCTTGCCGGTGCCGGCGACGCCGCGCAGCAGGACGCGCTCATGGCTGGCGAAGACCGCCTCGGCGGGGCCCGCGGTCCGCTCGGCCTCGGTGTCCCGGTCGGCGCCGGGCTCGCCGCCCAGCACCGGCACCCGGTCGGTGCCGTCGCGGTACGGCCTGGCCTCCAGGCTCAGATAGGCGGTCTCCAGCGGCCAGTCCTGGCCGTCCGGTTCGCGGAGGTCGACGCCGTAGATCGTGAGCCTGCCGTGGCACTCGACGACGTAGCGCGCGTACTCCTCCTCGAACTGGATGTCCTGGTGGCTGATGTCCGGCAGCCGCCGCAGGATTGAGTCCAATTTCTCGCTCTGCTCCCGGATCTCGCGGCTCTGCTCGATCTGGGCTCGGGCCGCGAATCCGGGCCGCTGGCTGAAGAAGCGCATGAGGTGGAGGCAGGCCGTCTCCAGGAGCCGGTCGTGGAAGCGGGCGGCGTCGTCGCTCAGCAGCCTGCGCGTATCGGGGCCCGCGCGCCGGGACAGCTCGGCGGCCAGCCGCTCGGGGCCGAGCGCGAAGGCGTGGACGTCGTCCATGTCGAGATCGCCGAGGGCGTGCAGGGTGCGGGTCAGCGCCTGTCCGACGGAGTCGTGCTCGTCGGCGCCGATCGGCGGATCGTGCGGCCCGGCGGCCCGCACGGCGCGGCGGACCAGCTCGCGGGCGAGCTTGTGCAGATCGTCCTCGGTGAGGGTGCGGTGCTCCCGGGCGAAGGACACCAGCCGGCGGATCGGTACGGGCCGCTCGCCGTACTCCGCCCCCGGCGCGCTCGCGGGCGGCAGCAGCAGCCGTTTGACCACCGGCACGACCACTGCCGATGCGATCCGCAGCCCCACCGTGCCGCCGTCCACAGCAGCCCCTCCCTCGCGGCGTCGGCGCGCGTTCCCCGCCGAGCCCCGTCCAGCCCCTCACCTCCCGCTCACGATAGCCGCGAAGACCCCTGAAGGGTGAGGGTCCACAGGGCGCGAAGCGCGGTCGCACCGGTACGGTTTGGCCCATGGATGTTTCCGGAACAGCTTCCGCCGATGAAAACACCAGGCCGCAGGAGGTCATCAAGGCCACAGCGCGCCAACTGCTGGTGAAACTGGGGGCCGGAGGGCTGACCCTGGACGCCGTCGCCAGCGAGGGCGGACTCTCCGTCAGCGATGTGGAAGCCGTCTTTCCGCATCGGGACGCGCTGCTGACCGCGCTGCTCATCGACGCCTACAACGAGTCCGGCGCCGCGATGGAGCAGGCCGATCAGGCGGCCAGGGAGGCCGGGGCGCCGGCGGGCGGGCGGCTCCTCGCGGCCACCCGCGCGCTGCGGCGCTGGTCGTTCGCCAACCCGGCCGAGTTCACGCTGGTCTACGGCTCGCCCGTGCCGGGCTATCACGCCCCGCAGGACACGGTCCCGCCCGCCTCACGCACCCCCGCGGTGCTGGCCGGCATCGTGCGTTCGGCGCTGGAGGCCGGTGAACTCAGCGCGCCCCGGCGTCAGATGCCGGGGCCGTCGCTGCTTCTGCCGGATGCCGAGGCGCTCTTCGGCGGGGTGCCCGAGGCTCCGTTCTCGGACCTCATCGAGCGCGGCATCGTGCTGTGGAGCAGTCTGGTCGGGCTGCTGGTCTTCCAGGTCTTCAGCCGTACCCATGACAGCGTCCGGGACGAGACCGCGTTCTTCGACTACGCCATCGCGGTGGCGGCCGAGGGGATCGGACTCGTGGTTCCTTTGGGCGAGCACACCGACTGAAACCGTTCGGCACCTGTGGGGGAAAGGGCCGTGACCACCATCAAGACTTTTCTCTTCGCCATCGCGGCGCTCTCGTCGTATGCCGCGCTGATCTACCGGCTGTTCCAGGTCAGGCGCAGTTGGCGGGACACCGCCTACCGCACTCTCGTGATCACCCTGCTGCTCCAGTGCCTCACCTTCACGATGGGTGCCTTCGCGATGGGGAGCGAGCGCTTCCTGGGCGTCGGCAACCTCGCGATCCTGGTGATGCATCTGTCGGCGGTGGCCTTCTGTGTCAGCGCGCAGATCATCCTGCTGCACTGGGCGTCCGCCACCGAGGAGTCGGGGCGCAGGGCCCGTTACTGGCTGTTCATCGGCGTCGCCCTCGACGCGCTGCTGACGGCGCTGTTCTTCATCGCCGACGGCCCCGGGCGGCCGGCCGATGACTTCAACACCGGCAGCGGACAGCCGCTGATCCTCACCTACCTCCTGGTCTTCATGGTCTCCCAGGCGGTTCCGTGTATGACCATCCTGCGCCAGTGCGTGCCCTACGCCCGGATGGCGGGCAGGACCTCGCTGGGGCAGGCGCTGCGGATGCTCTCCGTCGCCGCGGTGATCCTGTTCCTCTACTGCCTGGCCAGGGTGGTCAACATCCTCACGGCCGCGGGCGGGCTCGACATCGGCGGCTGGACCATTGCCGCCAACGTCTTCAGCGCGCTGGGCATCGTCACCCTCTCGCTGGCCCTGACGATCTCCTCCTGGGGGCCCTCGGCCACCAAGCTGCTGGAGTGGGCGCGCGGTTACCGGTCCTACCGGGCCCTGTATCCGCTGTGGCGGGATCTGTACGAGTCCTCCCCGGACATCGTCCTGGAGCCGCCGGGGGCCGCGGTCTCCGACCTCGACTACCGGTTGCACCGGCGGGTGATCGAAATACGGGACGGCTGGCGGGAGTTGCGCCCCTACATCGACCGCACCTCGGGCGGCGACGGCCAGGCGGACCCCAAAGGGAGCGAGGAGTCCCGGCAGGCGTTCGCCGAGGCGGCGCAGATCAGGCAGGCCCTGCACGCCAAGCGCACCGGCACCATTCCCGATGACAACGCGGACACCGGCGACTTCGAGGACCGCGACACGGACAACTTCACCGCCGAGGTCGTCTGGCTCACCAAGGTCGCGTCCGCCTACCGGCGGCTGGCCAAAACGCGCTGAGAAAGAGCGCCGAGAGAGGGATCCCGCCCGGTCTGCCCCCGTCAGGCCGAGCGGGATTTCCCCCGTGATTCCCCCGTTTTCCTCTTCCGGGCCGAGCGGGTGGCCCCCGCCCGGCCCAGCTCGGCACCGCCCTGGAAGGCCGGGCCGAGCTGGGCCGATAGGACTGACAACCCACTCGGCCACCCCCGTGAGCGGAGTTAGCTGGCAGCTATCGGCGAGGTCCACGTTGGCGGAGTTGGGCCAGATTGTCAACTGACCGCTAATCTGCGAAACTGACGATTAGCCGGGGGCAAAGCCGAGGAGGTGAGGGAGGGAGATTCGCATGTCCGAGACTGACGACCGGCCCACGCTGGCAGTGCGTCTGGACAACCTCTTCAAGACGGTTCGTCCCAAGGGCAAGCACTGGACCAACGCCGAGGTGGCGGAGGAGCTGAAGCGGGCCAACCCCGAGCTCAAGGTCGGGGGTGTGTATCTGTCGCAGTTGCGGACGGGCAAGCGCTCCAATCCCTCACCGGACCTGCTGGCCGCCCTGGCGCGCTTCTTCGGCGTGTCGGTGGCCTACTTCTTCGACGACCAGGTGGCCGAGTCGGTGCTCAGCGAGGTCGCCGCCATCGAGGCGCTCCGGCAGGCCGGGGTCCGCGCCGTGGCGATGCGGGCGGCCGGGATGAAGAAGGAGAACCTCGAGGCCATCACGACCATCATGGACCAGTACCGGCAGCTTCAGGGCCTTCCGCCCGTCACCGACACCTCGGACCAGGAATGAGGGGTGCGGCTGGGTGAGGGGCGCCAACAAGGGACGGTCGGCCGACCACGACCGGCGCAGTCAGCTCAAGAAGCTCCGGAAGGCCGGTGCGCGGCGGATCGCCGACCTCGACCTGCCGGAGATGGCCGATGTGGCCGAGCTCTGCCGCTATCTCGGCGAGGTCCGCGGCCGCCCCATCACGCTGGTCCCGATGCAGATGCCCGCGACGCACCCGTGCGGCATGTGGGTCGCCGCCCGCGACGAGGACCTCATCTTCTACGACGCCAACACGACCAGCGCGCATCAGGAGCACATCATCTTGCATGAGCTGGGCCACATCATCTGCTGCCATCGCGGGGCGGGTTGGCTGGACGAGGCGAGCGCCCGCCTCCTCTTCCCCAACCTCGACCCCGACCTCGTGCGTGACATGCTCCTGCGCGCGACCTACGACGACGTCCAGGAGCAGGAGGCGGAGATCATCGCCTATCTGCTCTCCCAGCGGGTGGGCGGCACCGAGGAGCGGCACGGCACCGCCCCGGCCGAGGACTCCGCGGAATCCGGTCAGGACGCCATGCTCAGCCGGATCGAACGCACCCTGATCTGACGTGGATCCGACGGTGTCCCCCTCATCCCCCGGTGGCTGCCACCTCCTCGGCCAGGATGGCCACGGTGCGCCGGATGTCGTCCTCACGGTGCTCGCTGGTGATGAAGAACCGCAGCCTGGCGAGCCCCTCCTCGACGGCCGGGTGGAAGATCGGATCGGCGATGACACCGCGCTCGAACAGCCGGTCCGCGATGCGCAGGGTCCGCGCCGAGTCGCCGAGCACACACGGCACGATCGGCGTGTGGGCGCTGGAGCCGGTGGCCAGACCGGCCGCGCCGGCCAGGCCCAGGAACAGCTCCGCGTTGCGCCGCAGGGCGGCCACCCGGTGCGGTTCCGCGAGGATCAGCTCGGCGGCGGCCAGCGCCGCGGCGGCGTTGGCGGGGGTCAGCCCGACGCTGTAGACGAAGCCGGGCAGCGTATGCCGCAGCCACCGCACCATCCGGGCCGAGCCGCCGAGATAGCCGCCGCAACTGGCGAACGTCTTGGAGAGGGTGCCCATCCACAGATCGACGCCGGACCGGTCGACGCCGAAGAACTCGCCGACGCCACGGCCGCGTTCGCCGACGGTGCCGATGCTGTGCGCCTCATCGACCATCAGCAGGGCACCGTAGCGCCGCTTCAGCTCGATCACGGCGGGCAGGTCGACCAGGTCGCCGTCCATGCTGTAGGCGCCCTCGACGGCGATCAGCACCCGTCTGAACCGGGACCGGTTGCGCCGCAGCGCGTCCTCCAGCCCCTCGATGTCGTTGTGCGGGAACGGGCGCCGCGCCGCCCCGGACAAGGCGCAGCCCTGGAGGATGCTGTCGTGGGCCAGCGCGTCGTGCACCACCAGGTCCCGCGCGCCGACGAGATGCCCTATCGCGGTGACATTGGTGGCGTGGCCGCTGACCAGCGCCAGGCAGTCCGGGACGCCGAGGAAGTCGGCGAGCGCCCGCTCCAGCCGTACGGTCAGCTCCCGTTCGCCGGAGAGCACCCGGCTCGCGGAGACCGAGGTGCCGTACCGGTCCACCGCCTGGTGCACGGCCTCGTTGACCGCCGGATGGCCGGAGAGCCCCAGGTAGTTGTAGCTGCCGAAGGAGAGATACGGCCGTCCGTCGATCATGGTCGTGTCACGGATGTTGCCCTGATGGACCCGGAAGTACGGGAAGTCCGCGCCGCTGCCGGTGATCACGCTCAGGCGCTCCTCGAACTGCCGCACCTCGGGGAAGTCATCGGCGCACGCGGTCGCCGCGTCCCAGTCCGCCCGCGTCTGCCGGGGCAGTGGCGCACCGGCGGCCGGCTCCCGCGTGAGGTGCGGATCGACCAGTGCGACCAGCCGTGCCACGGTGAGGTCGGGCGAGAAGATCTCCTCGGTGCGGAATCCCGGTATCCGCTTGCCGATGTTGACCTCCAGCTCCTGGAGCATCAGGGAGTCGAAGCCGAGGTCGGTCACCAGTTGCATCCGCTCGGTCAGGTCGGCGAGCGGGAAGACACCGGTCCGCGACAGCTCTTCGAGCACGATGGACCCGGCGGAGGCCCCGCCGCCGCGCGCCGCAGCGGGCGAGCCCTCCGGGGTCCGGCCCTCCCCCACGGCTGCGGAGGCGGTGTCGGCTTCCTCGGGAGCGCGTGCCGACTCGTCCACCACCCAGTGGTGGCGGGGGGCGAGCGGGCTCGGCGGCAGGGTGATGGGGGGTATCCGCTCCCGCATCGGGCCAAGGCCCGCGCCGGTGACCGCGCGCTGTGCGAGCCGGGCCAGTGCGGCCGGGCGGGCGTCGGCGGGCAGCGTGCCCGGCTCCGGTACGGCGGCCTCCGGCGGCTCACCGGGTGGCACCGTACCGACCGCCAGCCCCGCCCCGAGATCTCCGGTGCGGCCCGCCGCGACGGCCTCGGCCGCCGCGGTCAGCCGGGCGGCGGCGTCGGCGGCGTCCTCCGCCACCACGGCGAGCCGTTCGGCGAGGGGGGCCCGGCGGGCCAGGGTGTCCGCCACCCCGGCCAGCGGCGGCCGGTCATCGGCGAGGGTATGTGCCAGCTCCCGGGCATAACGGGCCAGCCCGGCCCGGTCGCGGGCGCTGAGCACCAGCAGACGCGGTCCGCCGTCCGGTGCGGGGCGGGCCGGGGCGGTGGCGTACTCCTCCACCACCAGATGGACACCGGTGCCGCCGAAGCCGAAGGCGCTCACCCCCGCCCGGCGCGGCTGCCCGGGCTCGGGCCAGCCGGTCGGCTTGGTCGGGATGGTCAGCCGCGCGGCGTCGAGTCCGGAGCGGTCGGCCAGGTCGAAGTCCGGCTGCGGGGGTATCACCCCCCGGTGCACGGCCAGCACGGTCTTGACGAGTCCGGCGATCCCCGCGGCGTTGAGCGCGTGCCCGACCACCGCCTTCACCGCGCCGAGGAAGGCCGGTGCGCCCCGCTCGCCCCGCAGTTCCCGCAGCACACCCACCTCGACCGGATCGCCGACCGTGGTTCCGGTGCCGTGCGCCTCGAGGTACCCCACCGCCTCGGGGGCCAGGTCCGCGTCGCGGTAGGCCCGGCGCAGGGCCCTGAGCTGACCGGCCGGCTGGGGGTGCATACCGCCCTGCACCGTCCCGTCGTTGGCCGTGCCCACACCCCGGATCACCGCGTAGACCCGGTCACCCGCGGCCAGCGCGTCGGCCAGCGGGCGCAGCGCCAGGACCCCGGCGCCCTCCCCCAGGACGAAGCCGTCGGCCTCCGCGCCGAACGGCAGGCATCTGCCGCTGCGCGAGATGGCGCCGATCCGGCACAGCCCCACCAGCAGGTCCGGGGCGAGGATGAGCTGGGCGCCGCCCGCGAGCGCGATCCGGCAGCGCCCCGCGCGCAGTGCGAAGACGGCGTTGGCCACGGCCATGAGTCCACCGGAGCAGGCGGAGTCCAGCGCATAGCTCTCGCCGTGCAGATCGAAGACCGAACTGACCGTGTTCGGGCCCATGTTGAGCAGCAGCCCGGCCACCGAGGAGCCGTGCAGCCCGTCCACCGCGCGGACCGCCTCCGGCCACCGGGGGTCACTCGCCCGCGCCCCGAACTCGCCGCCGGTGAGCTGGCGCATCCGGATCTGCATGGTGCTGAGTTCGCGGTAGCCGCTCTCGGTGAGCGCCGTGATCACCGAGGTCTCCTCGCGGTCGAAGCCCTCGGCCTCCCATCCGGCGTCCTGGATCGCCTCCCGGGCCAGGTCGATCAGCAGCCGGCCCTGCGGATCCATCGATCTGGCCCGCCGTGGCGGAATGCCGTAGTGCGCCGCGTCGAAGTGACCCACGTCCGGCAGCAGGGCCATGGTGTCCGTATAGGCCGCGGACGAGTCACGTAAGTTGTCGCTGAGGAAGGTGGCGGTGCGCCACCTCGAGTCGGGGACGGCGGCGAACTGCGCCCGCGGCTCGTTGAGGAGCCGCCAGTACTGGTTGACGTTGCGCGCCCCCGGGAACCGGCAGGCCATTCCCACGATCGCGACGTCATCACGCCGCGTTCCCGCTGAACCCACTGGGGATCCCTTCGCTGTCACGGATGTCACCCGGCGGTGGACAGTCGCTCACGCCACCACTCGACCGTCGCCTCGACCTGCTCGTCGACGGGGGTGGCGCGCACGGCGAACGCGGCTTGGTAGGCGCTCGCGTCCATGACGAAGGGAGCGTCGAACTGGTAGCGGACCTCCTTCAGTTCGCGCAGCAGCGGGGAGACCAGCGCCGCGAGACCGAGCACGGCGGACGGCAGCCTGCGCACCGCGACCGGCCCGGTGGCCGCCTGCGTGGCGAGGCGGTCGACCATCTCCCGGGTGGACCGCGCGGGCGCCGTCGGTACGTGCCAGGCCCGGCCCCAGGCCCGCTCCTCGCCCGCGACCTCGGCCAGGGCGGCGGCCACATCGGGGATATAGCTCCAACTGTGCGGGGTGTCCGGGTCCCCGAGCGAGGAGACCGGCTTGCCGCGCAGCACCTTCGGCATGACCCGCGCGGCCAGATGCCCGCCGTCGGTCACTCCGGGCCCGAAGAAGTCCGACGCCCGTACCTCGACCGCCTTGATCCGACCCTGCTCATGGAGGTCCCGCGCCTGCTCCCACACGGCGGCGCGCACCCGCCCCTTGGTGCCGGTGGCCGCGAGCGGCAGCTCCTCGGTCATGGGGCCCTCGACCGGGCCGTAGCCGTAGAGGTTGCCCAGGATGACCAGGACGGCCCCGGTCGCCTCGGCGGTCGCGCAGAGCGACGAGGCCAGCGGGGGCCAGTCGCTCGCCCAGCGGTGGTAGGGCGGTGCGGCACAGTTGTAGATGGCGGCCGCGCCTTGCGCGGCCTCGGTCAGTCGTGCGCTGTCCGTCGCGTCCAGCGCGACATGCTCGATGCCCGGTTCCGGGCTTCGGCCCGATGTGGTGACGACCCGTACCGAATGACCCTTTTCGGCCAGTAACCGAGCGGTGGCCGCTCCGGCGGGCCCGAATCCTATGACGACATGAAGGCTCACGCGCGCACACTAGCGCGAGAATCCATGGCCATTGGGGCAGACTTCCCGACGCCCGTTCGGGTGCGGCGGAAGATGTCCCGATCTCGTTGGTGAACGGTGGCGTCCGGCCGGTGCCACTGGGCCGGACGCCACGGGTTGGACACCTCAGCGGGAGGCGCCGGTCCCCACCGTCGGCAGATAGCGCGGCGCCCGCCAGGCGTGAAGTCGCCGCTCCACCCCGGCACCCAGCGACAGAAGCTCGGTGTCCTCGTGATCACCGGCCATCAGGAGCAGGCCCACCGGCAGCTCGTCCACGAACCCGGCGGGCACGGACAGGGAGGGATATCCGGCCACCGCCGCGGGGGTCGAGGACGGGATCACGTCGTTGTCGCCCCGTGCGCAATCCGTCGTCCAGGCGGGCGGGTTGGTCGGCGAGGCGATGGCGTCCAGGTGATGGGTGGCCATGGTCTCGTCGATGGAACGCCGGGAGAGATCCTTCAACTCGGTGCGCATGGCCCGGTATTCGGGGTCGGTGGTGGCAGGCGCGGCGAGGGCCTGCTCGAACAGCTCCTGACCGGCGAAGCAGGTCCGCTCCGCCGGGTGGGCGCGGTTGAATTCGATCAGCTCGGCGAGGTCGCGCGGCCCCTCGCGGGTGGCGAGGTAGGCGTCGATGTCGCGGTGGAACTCGCTGAGCAGCGCCGGGAATTCGAGCTCGGCCAGCCGCTGCTGATACGGCGGCGTCACCTCGACGACCTCGGCCCCCGCGGTACGCAGTCGCTTCGCGGTCCGGGTCATCACGGCATCCACCTCCGGGCCGAGCGAGGGCAGCCGCCACAGGCCGATCCGTTTGCCGCGCAGCGCGCCGGGGCTGGTCGGCCCGGCCGCGGTGCGGTCGCCGCTGAGCACCGAGAAGGTGAGCGCGGTGTCGATCACATTGCGCGCCATGGGCCCCGCGGTGTCCTGCTCGGCGGAGATCGGGACCACTCCGGCCCGGCTGACGAGGCCGAGGCTGGGCTTATGGCCCACCACCCCGTTCATCCCGGCCGGGCACACGATGGAGCCGTCGGTCTCGGTACCGACCGCCACCTGCGCCAGCGAGGCGGCGAGCGCGGCGCCCGAACCGGCGGATGACCCGCACGGGTTCCGGTCGAGTACATAGGGGTTGTTGGTCTGCCCGCCCACCGCCGACCACCCCGAAGTCGGCTTCGTGGCGCGGAAGTTGGCCCACTCGGACAGATTGGTCTTGCCGAGGATCACCGCCCCCGCCGCGCGCAGCCGTGTCACCAGGGCGGCGTCCGTGTCCGGTGGGCTGCCGGCCAGTGCCAGCGATCCGGCGGTCGTGGGCAGGCCGCGGGTGTTCACATTGTCCTTGAGCAGGACCGGGATGCCGTCGAGCGGGCCACGGGTGGCGCCGTGCCGGTGCCTGGCGTCGCTGGCGGCCGCCTGCCGCAGGGCGGTCGGGTCGGTGCGCAGCACCGCGTGGATCGTGGGGTCGATGGCCTTGATCCGCCGCAGATAGGCGCTGGTCAGCGCCGACGAGGTCAGCGAGCCGCCCGCCATGCGCGCCTGGAGTTCGGGGATCGTCACGGTGTCGAGATCGACGCCGAGTTCGGCGGGGGAAGCGGTCGGCGGCGACGACATGCCGCCGCCGGCCTCGGCGGCCTCGGCCCGCGGTCGAGGTGCGCCCGCACAGAGGGAGCCCACCACCAGGGCGGCGACCAGCGTGGCGAGGCTCGGTTTCCTCATAGCGCTCATGACCCTCATGCTCCTCATGGAGGTCAGCGGACTACGGGCCGGCGGTCCAGCACAAGGGGGTTACGCGCCGAGCTTGGGCGCGGACGCCTACGGGTGTCCGGCGGATCTGTCCCCTCCCCGCCCCTTCCCGCTACCAAGGACTCCGCCCCTGGACCCCGGCTCTGGGGCACAGCCTCGGTCCGGGGGCGCAGCCCCAAGTCCGGGCTCTGGGGGCACAGCCCCGACCCGGGCCCTGGAGCGCAACCCAGACCCGGGCCCTGGGGACACAGCCCCAACCCGGGGTCCAGGGGCGCAGCTCCAGTCCGAGGTCTGGGGCGGAGCCCCAGTTTCGGGAAGCCCCGATGCTCGTAAGTAAGTGTTCTGGAGCATACCGGCAGGTCAGCGGGCATGGAAGTGCCCCGCCCCCGGTCGTGATCAGTCGGGGGCGGGGCTGGTTGGTGGCGCTCTGACCGCGCGGTGCGCGGCGCTCCGGTGAAGGGGCGGACCGGGGCGGGAGCCTCAAGCGCGTCCGCTCGGCGTGGGCACGTCTGCCCATCGGGCTCGGGGCTTGTCCGGTCGGGAGAGCCACCGTTCCCGCGCGACTGGAGGCTACGGGGGAGCGTCCCCGGCCGTGCGGGCGCTTCAGCGGGTCAGCCGGTGTCCTGGCCGGTCCCGATGAGGTAGCCGCCGAGTCCGGCGGTCACGATGAACATGGTCAGGACCAGCGGTCCGGCGAATCGCCCCAGCCACGCCACGACGCGCCGCCAGCAGGCACCCCAGCGTCCGGGGGCGCGGTGCGTGGCGGGCGCCTGGCCGGCGCTGCGGGCCGGGGGCGGCATAGCCGTGCCGTGTCCGTCCTGGGGCCGTATGGGGTCCACGCGCCAGTGACGCTCAACGGTCACGAGGAACTGACCGTGATTCAGCCCTTGTTGCTGGGTGTGGAGGATGGCCCAGCGCGCGACGGGACCGGGATCGCTGTCCACCCGCCCCGACATGGCGGGGCACGTCATGCATTCGGCGAGATAGATCCCGTCCGGCGCTCCCTGGGCGCGTTCGGCGCTGAGCACCAGGTCCGAGCCTTTAAGGATGGTTCGCGTCACTGCCACGCTCCCGGTTCGAACCGGCAGGGGCGGGTGTTGATCTCCCGATAGGTGAAGTGCTCCGGGTTCGCCTTCAGGTGGCCGGTCGCCCATGCGTGCGCGGCGGCCTGCTCGTCGCCGGGCTCCCCGGTCTGCTCGCACACCGCGCACTGCATGGCGAATGTGATCGGTTCGGCGTCAGGCTCGGTGTCGGGGATGAGCTGGAACTCACGGAAACGGTACGTGGCCCGGTTCATGCCCGCCCCCTTCCAGAGAGCGCTCCTCTTGCTGTGGTCGGGGGGCGCTTGAGTAACACGGCACAGTCGGTGACCTTGCTCAGGTCCCCCGCCTGACGCGCCTCTTCCTTCTCGCGCTCCAGGCGGGCGCACTCCGCACAATTCGCACTCATGACACCCCTGCCGCACGTCGTGCCTCTTCCAGCCGTCGCGCTATGTCGCACGACTGGTCGGGCGTGCACGTCTGGCACTCGGTCCGGTGCATGAGGTACGCGGCTTGAAGTTGCTCAATGTCAGCGGCGCGGGGGTGTTCGGAGACTTCGCGCTCAGGCACGGCTCACCTCTGCCGGGCGAAGGTCTTCCGGGCGTGCCTGCCATTCCTTGCCACCGTGCTGGGGCCCGAGCATTAAGCATGGTTCGCCCCGGCCCATGTAGCTACCCAGGCGGTCGGTGGCCGTATCTCGTACCAGCATCCCCACGTTCGGGTGATCGTGGCTACTCTTGCGCACGGCTGCCTGTCCTTTCTCTCATGTGTACAGGTGGCCCGCGCCCCCGGACGTTGGCCCGTCGCGGGGGCACCCTTTGGGGCGCACTGCACGTGTTCCATGAGCTTCAAGGCGGCAGACCTCCGAGAGAACCGCGAATGGGGAACCCCGCAAGCGACTTTGGGGAACCCCGTTGCGAGGAACCGGGGACTACGCTGGGGAGATCACCTCCGTCCCTGCTAGGTGGGCCATGGACGAACGCGAGACGCAACGCGCTGGCTACCCGCTGACGATTCCTGACACGCTCCTCAGGAGCGAGGCCATGCAGCGGGCATGCGCTACCCGCAACTTCCAGGAGATCTTCCGCCTCGTCAACAGGCGTACAGGCTCAAGCCATGCGGCCATGGCCGCCGCCATCGGCAAAATGACGAGTTCCCGTGTGAGCGACATCATCCGGGGTGTACGTGGCGTACGCAGCCAACAAGTGATCGAACGTATTTCCGACGGCTTCGGCATTCTCGGCGAAATGCTCGGACTACCGAAACGGCCATGGGAGGGTTCCCCAAATGACATTGACGGAACCACCAACACCGGCACTACCGTCGAGGCTGTGACTGATTCGCAGGCCAAAGCGCGTACTCAGTACGTGCAGGAGAACCCCGGAAGCCTTGACCTATTGGCGGTGGCTGAACTCCGGCAACAAGTGCAAACCCTGGACGCGCGCTATGTCACTGAGCCGTCTACGGCGCTAATCGCCGAAATCGGGCAGCATTTAGGGCAACTCGCGTACTGGCATACTCACACGACCACGTATGCTGTTCGCCGAGACCTCTATGCCGCACAGGCGGAAGCCTCCACGTTAATGGGGCAATTGGTCTGGGATGCTTCGGGGAGGACCGACCACGACACCCCTCGCGCTTACTTCGCTCAAGCTGCCGAGGCGGCACGCGAATTACACGACCCCGTTGCCGAGGGGCTGGCCTTACTGCGTACTTCTTTTGTTTCCCTATATGGCGAGAAGAATCCGCGTACCGGTCTAGAAATTGCACAGCGCTCCGCCGACACGGTTGAGAATACCAGCCATGTTCTTGCGGGACTGGCTGTGCTACACACGGCCGAGGCTTACGCGATGTTGCAGCAACGCCGAGACTGCGAAAAAGCATTGAGAAACGCCGAATGGCATTTCAGTCAAGTTAGCACCAACGATGCTGGCGTGTCGATGTTCTCTCCTGGGCAGTTCGGGCGATTGACTGGGTCTTGCTTTCTTTTCCTAAATGAAACTACTCGCGCGCAGACAGTCCTAGAGGACACAGCTAAAGAGTTGCGTGAGGGGTCAAAATCTCATGCTATCGCCCTGGGGAATCTGACTCTTGCGTACATTCGACAAAGGAAGGTAGACGAAGCTGCGGGTACGCTCGGCAAAGCGATTGACGTTGTAGAACGTAACCGTGGCGGCGGCGGGCTGAACCTCATCTTTCAGGCAGGTCGTGAACTGCAACCATGGCGAGCCGTCCCGGCAGTACATGAACTCAATGACCGGCTTCTGAATCTCATTGCATCCGCATAAGCAGAAAGAGGCATCGATGAATAGGGCGCAAGTTCAGCATGCCAAACAAGCCGTCCGCGAACGCGTCTGGGCTCGACTGGAGCCCACGCACGGGGACGTGACGGGCCGTATCCCTTCTTTCATCGGTGCGGACTCTGCTGCTGCCCGTCTCGCTGAACATCTTGCCTGGCAGACTGCAAGCGTCATCAAGGCGGTTCCAGACAAAGCCCAGTTGCCTGTACGTGCTCGGGCGCTCCAAGAGGGCAAACGGATTTATATGGCATCGCCGAAGCTGGCGACGGAGAATCCTTTCTACCTCTTGGACCCTGAAAGTCTCAGCATTCCGCCGATCGAAGCCGCCGAACGGCGAACAGCAGCAAGAGTCGCGCAGCCGGTAGGCGTGCATGAGATGCCGGTCGTTGACTTGATCGTGTGCGGAAGTGTTGCCGTTAACTCAAAGGGTGTACGGCTAGGGAAAGGCGCCGGATACTCCGATATTGAAGTAGCCCTACTGCAGGAAGCTGGCCTCATCGGCCCGAACACACTTATCGCGACTACGGTTCACTCTCTCCAAGTCGTGAAAGAAGAGCTACCCGAGTCCGAACACGACTTTCGAGTGGACCTTATTGTTACTCCAGATGAAACTATCGAGTGTCCACCCCATCCACGTCCGCCCGGAATCTTCTGGGAACGCCTTACCTCTGACTCCATCGCCGCAATTCCCGCGCTGGCAAATCGCAAGCCAAGTAGCCGGTGAGAGGCTGAAGCCCCCGCACCTGCCATGGTGGGCGGGAACGGGGGTTTCGATGCTCGACAGGACAATGCGAACGGGGAATCATGGATCAGGGATTAGCTGCCGTTTTAGGCGGGCAGTGCGTCCCGTACTTGCAGGAGGCACACCCATAGTTGCCCGACGACTTGTTGAGGTACATCCGCCCGCCGCACCCCTCACAGTGGATGACGCGCAACAGCAGCGCGCCACAGTCGCTGCGCTGCGCAGCCCCCTCGGCACGGGACTGGGACGCGAACAGCGCGGCCACCTGGTCGAACTCCTCACGAGTGAGGATCGGGGCGGGCGAGCCATCCGCCGAGTTGCGGACGATCGAACGGACCGACCTTCGACGCGCTCACATCCAGGTCCACAGCCTCACGGACCCCGCTGCCCCGCCCGAAGTCGACACCGAGCGTCGCCGCCGCTATGTCGTCGGCCTCCCGCTGCCGCTCCGGGCTGGTGGTCTCGTCCGTCCGCACTGACAGCCGGATACACCGGACCCCGCGCAGCGTCTCAGTGACGCCGACCCCTACCGTCGTATTCGTCTCCATGCCCCGGGGGGAGCGCAAGGGGTGCGAGACTGCTTTGAACTGCTGCGTTACCACCACTGTCGATCCCAGAACTACCCATCTGGAGCATCGGGAAGGGGCAGGGAGGGGAACAGCCCGCCGCAGGCGTCACGCTCCGCCCGGACCATCCATCCCCTAGCCTCGGCGCAGGCTCGCCAGGAAGCGCCAGAGCGCGGAGCGGGGCCGTTCCGGCTCGGCGGGGGCGGGTGCCGCGGGCTCCGGCAGCGGGGCGGGCGCCGCGGCTCCGGCGGCCGGGGGCATCGGGGCCCGCCGCGTCCGCATCCGGTACCGGACCGGGAAGGACTTCAGGCCGCGTACATGCGTGGACGAGCGCCAGGGCAACTGGTCGATGGGCAGGCCCAGTTCGAAGTCACACCGTTCGAACAGCTTGCCCACCGCCGTGGTGACGATCATGTCGGCCAGCCCCCGGCCCGGGCACTGGTGCGCCCCCGCGCCCCACGCCAGATGGGCACGCGAACTCACCGACGCGTCCTGGCTGCCGGGCGTGGCGAACATCGGGTCGCCGTGCGCGGCGGCGATGGAGGGCACCACCACATCGCCCGCGGCGAGCCGGAAATCCCCCAGGTCGGTGTCGACCGCGGGGAAGCGGAAGGTGAGGTTGACCCACGGCGGCGAGGCTATGTGCACGCGGTTGACCAGTTCCTCGACCGGCCCCGCCATCAGTCCGGCCCGCGTCCCGGCCTCCCCGGCCAGCACCTCCAGCACGCTGTTGGTGATGGCGTGGCTGACCAGCTCCGACATGATGACGATGATCGCGTACAGCTCCAGGCCGATCTGCTCCACCGTCAGCGGGGGCTCGATGGCGAGCAGCCGGGTGGTCAGGTCGTCACCGGGGTGCTGCCTCTTGTACGCCGCGAGTTCGGTCGTCGCGGCCACCAGCCGGCCCACGGCCGCGGCGGCGTCCGGGCCGCCGTCCACCATGCGCCACGAGTCCATGAACACGTCGTCGCCCTGGTCGACCGGGAAGCCGAACAGCCGGTTGACGGCCATCAGCGGCAGCGCCCGCGCGAACTGCGCGCCGAGGTCCACCCATCCGCTCTCGCTGCCGTCCGCGAAGAAGGTGATCAGCTCGTCGGCGTGGCGGGAGACGGCGTTCGCCAGCTCCCAGGACTGGGGCGCGTCGGAGTCCTGGAAGGGGGCGAGTGCCTCCTCCACGGCGGCGCGTGTCGCCTTGTGCCGCTGGTCGTCCTGGACCAGCAGATGGCTGACCTGGTAGCCGGGCAGATGCGGCCAGTCGGACGGCACCCGGCCCTCGCGCAGCCACCGCCAGTGCTGGACGTCCTTCTTCCAGGCGCTCTCGTCGCGCAGCACCTCCCACACCTCGCGGTAACCAAGCACCAGCCAGACCGGCACCCCGTGCAGATCGACGGGTGCCACCGGCCCGTACCGGGCCCGCAGGCGTGCGTAGACCGCGGCGGGCCGGGTCTCGAAGTCCCGTGTCACCAGCGGCTCAACCGCCAGGGACGCCAGCTCGGACGGCGCGGAAGCAGGGAAGTGCATTTCATGTCCTTAGTGCGACAGCTGGGCCATTCCGACCGGGCCGCGGGGTCCGTGTGGGGGAAGCCACACGGCATCCGACGCGCGGCACGGAGCGAGAGTCGGCCCGCTACGGCGCAGGCCACACTATCGGCCGTTCGGCGGGCTGAACAGCGTGGCGGACCTCCATGGCCCAGGTCGTGGAGCGCGTCAGGGCTTGTGGCCGACCGCCTCCGCGTAGAACGAGCGGTCCACGACCCGGTCCTCGGGCAGGGGGTCGCCCTCGACGACCCCGGCGGTGGCGTACGCCTTCTGGAGCCGGTCCACCGTGCCCGCGCGGATCTCCCAGTCCATGCGGAGCGACGGTACGGCGGCCAGTGTGTCCGGCTCGGTCTTGAGCGCTTCGCCGAGGTCGTCGAGGAATGCCTGGTCCTTCTTGTAGTCCCCGGCGAAGTAGGTGTTGACGGTGCGGATGTAGGCGCGCAGGAACGCCACCCCCGCGTCCGGGTTCCCGGTCAGCAGATCGGGGCCGAACAGCAGCCCGCCGAGGGGTTCGCCGCGCGGCTGGCCGCCGAGGAAGGCGTAGCCCGCGTCGCCGTCCACCTGGCGCCACACCGGGTCGAGCAGCCATGCGGCGTCCACTCCGCCGTTCTTCAGCGAGGTGAGGACCTCGGCCGGGCCGAGCTGCTGGAAGCGGACGCTGTCCACGTCGGCCTGGTGCGCGGCGAGCACCTTCTCCATCGGGTACATGATGACCGAGCCCTTGCCGATGAGTGTGCCGACCGTACGGCCCTTGAGGCTGACCTCGCCCGCCGTCTCCCCCGGTTTCAGCCTGACCCAGAATCCGCTCTTGGAGCCGGGCGCGGGAGTGAAGTTCCCGGCGACCCAGCGAATGTCGAACCCCTGGCGGATGCCGTTGAGCACGGCGGCCTCCGGCGCCGCGTACTGGACGTCGATATCGCCCTTGGCGAGCAGCGGAAGCGCGTCCGGAGTGGGCAGCAGCTTCAGTTCGACGTCCAGCTTCTCCTTACTGAACTCGCCCTTCTCCATGCCGATCCGCAGGGGTGCGAGGTATTCGGCGGTCAGTGTGCTGGCGGAGACGACGATCTTCGTCTTCCTCTTCAGCGGCTTCGGCGCGGGCGCGCCGGGTGAGCAGCGGGCGGGCGCGCGGGCGGCGGACGCGTCGGCGGGGTCGGTCCAGCCCTTGGCGCAGCCCGCGACGGGGGTGATGGGGCGGGGCTTGCCCGGTGTGCCGGAGCGCGCCGACTCCGAGGTCTGCGCGTCGCAGGCGGCGAGGGAGCCGAGGACGCCGAACAGGGTCACGCCCGTCATCAGGGCGCGGGCGAGGAAGAGTCTCCGTGCCATGGTGCCGCCTTCCGGGGCTGGGGGTCGGAGCCGGGGTGAGGGTCAGGGCCTGGGTGAGGGTCAGGGCCGGGGGCGGCCACGGTCCCGCGGCGCCCAGGGGGTGAGCCGACGGCCGATGAAGCGGACGAGTTCGGAGAAGACCACGCCGAGTACGGCCACGCAGACGATGCCGACGAACATCACATCGTTCTGGAACAGCGTCCGCGAGTCGAAGATCAGGTGGCCGAGGCCGTCGTTCGCGGCGATCTGCTCGGAGGCGACGATGACCAGGACCGCCACTCCGGAGGCGACCCGCATGCCGACCAGGACCTGCGGCAGCGAGGCGGGCAGCAGGACATGGCGGAACATCTGCCAGGGCCCGGCGCCGAACACCTGCCCGGCCTCCCGGTAGCCCTCGGCGACGCCCATCACGGCGGCCATCGTGGAGATCCAGACGAAGAAGAAGACGGTGGTCGCGACGAGCGCGATCTGAGGGCCCTCACCGAGGCCGAACATATTGAGGAACACCGGGAGCAGCGCCAGCTTGGGCACCACGTACAGGGCGTCGAGCAGCGGTTCCAGCGCGGCGCGGACCATCCGCAGCGCGCCCATCAGCAGCCCGAAGAGATAGCCCGCGGCGGTGCCGAGCGCATACCCGGCGACCACCCGCTGGAGCGTGGCCCATACATCCGGCCACAGCTTGCCGTCGGCGGCGCGCTGCCAGCCGTCGGCCGCGATGGTGGACGGCGCGGGATAGATACGCGAGTCGATCCAGTGCCGATCCGCGGCGAGCTGCCACAGCAGGATCAGCGCGGCGGGCACGGCGAGGGCGAGGGCCAGCTCGATGCCGCGGCGCCGCCGGTGGGCGCGGACGGGATCGCGCTCCCCCGGTCCGGGGCGCCGCACCAGCACGGTCTCGGCCGGCCCGCCGCCGCTGTCACCGGGCCGGGCGGTCCGGGCCGAGGCGGGCGCGCTCTCGCTCTTCATGAGGGCTTCCCCGCCGGGTCCGACACCGGGTCCGCCGGAGCGGCGGCACCGGGCCCGGCCCGCTGGACCTCGTCGCGCAGCAGCTCCCACAGCTCGGACTGGAGCGCGGCGAACCGCGGGGCGCGGCGCATCGCCCCGGTGCGCGGGCGCTCGAACGGCGGGCGGCGTTCGGCGATCACCCTGCCGGGTCTGGCCGACATCACCACCACCCGGTCCCCGAGCACGATCGCCTCCTCCAGGCTGTGGGTGACGAACAGTGCGGTGGTACGGGTCGCCTGGCACACCGCGAGCAGCTCGTCCTGGAGGATGGTGCGCAACTGGGCGTCGAGCGCGGCGAACGGCTCGTCCAGCAGCAGCACCTCCGGCTCCACCGCGAGCGCGCGGGCGATGGCCACGCGCTGCCGCATCCCGCCCGACAGGGTGGCGGGGTAGGCGTCGGCGAAGTCGCCGAGACCGAGCCGGGCCAGCCAGTCCCTGGCCCGCGCGTCGGCGGCCTTGCGTGGTACGCGCTGCACATCGAGGCCGAAGCGGACGTTGGCCAGTACGGTCTTCCAGTCGTAGATGCCGTAGTCCTGCGGGATCATCGCGGCCGGATGGCGCCGGCCGGCGCGCAGCTCGACCTCACCGCCGCTGGGGCGGACGAGTCCGGCGACGATGCGCAGGAAGGTGGACTTGCCGCAGCCGGACGGGCCGACGATGCAGCAGAACTCCCCGTGCTGGATGTCCATATCGAGTGGTCCGAGGGCGTGCACCTGCCGGGTTCCGTGCCCGAAGGTGCGGGTCACCGCGCGGGCACGTACTTTCGGCGCGGTCCCGGGTGTGGTGTGCGGCTCCACCCGTAACTCCTGATCCGGTTCGGCGGGTGTCGTGCGACAACGGCTGCGCGCACCACCTCACGATATGACGGACCGTCAGATCCGGGCAAGGGTCGCGGTACGACTGGCGGACTCAGGACAGCCGGCGGCACAGCAGCGCGTCCGGGCTCCCGGAGCTGCCCACCCGCGTGGTGAAGGCGATTCCGGCGGCGTACTCGTCGGCCGCGCACTGCCCCTTGTAGGCGCCGTGGGCGAAGTCGCCCCCGGCGGCGTCGGCGGGCCGGTTGTCGGACCGGTCGAACCACACGGTGCGTCCCGTGGTGCCGAGCGGGGTGCGGGCCGGGGCGCACAGCGCGGCGGACACCCGGCCGCCACGGCGGCTGTAGCCGATCAGGAAGTTGTCCGAGGGGCACTGGAACTTGGTGTGGCCGGAGGCCCAGTCGCCACCGGCGGGCACATACCGCTCGTCCGTGACGACCGTATGGGCGGTGCCGGGGGCACGCGGGTCCTCGGCGCCGGTGTCGGTGCACAGTCCGCGCCCGGCGGTGTGGCCGAGGCCGATCAGCCGCAGCCCGTCGGGGCAGGCGGCCTTGTAGGCGCCCGGATCCCAGTCGCCGTGGGCCCGCTCGATCAGCGACTGCACCTGGTCGCCGTGGTCGGTGGCGAGCATGCGCCAGGTGGGGACGGGGTCGACGGTTCCGGTGTGCTCGGGCGCGGTCATCAGCCGCTGCCAGGGCGTGGTGCGCCAGTCGCCCTGGTCGAGGACTCCGGTGCGGTGGCCCGCGGAGTCGTAGCGCAGCAGCGCCCAGTCGTCGCTGCCCTCCCAGCCCACCAGTGGCCAGTAGGCGAAGTCGGCGTCGTGGTCGGCGAAGTAGTCGGTGAGGTTGGTGAACCAGGCGCGCGGGCGGGCGCCGGTCTCGGCCGCGCCGATGCCGAACTCGCTGATCCACACGGGTGCGGTGTAGTGCCGTCCGGTGTCCTCGGCGACGAAGAACGCCTGGTCGGTGAGGACCTTACGGAGCTCGTCGCGGCTGAGGTCCTGGTACCGGGGGTCGTGAGTCTCGCCGATGCCGGTGGCGCCGCTGTGGCGGGGGCCGGTGTAGCCGTAGAAGTGCGCGGAGTAGACCAGCTTGTGGGCGTTGACGAGGGTGTGCGAGAGGGTGCGCGCGGGCGCCAGGGTGGGCCGTTCATGGGGCAGCCCGTCGACCGGGATCCCCGTCCAGTTGATGCCCTCGATGACGATGAGGAGGTCCGGGTTGCCGTCGGTGAGGATGCGGTCGGCGGCTTGTTGCGCGGCGGCGTACCAGTCGTGCGCGTCGCCGAGCCCCCAGTTGGGGTCGTCCAGGATGTCGCGGCGCACCTCGTTGTAGAGGTCGGCGCCCACGACGCGTGGCTCATCGGCGTAACGGCGGGCCATGAAGACCCAGTCGTCCACCCAGCGCTGAGTGGTCTGGCCGCTGTTCCACCGCTCGTTGCCATCGACTCCACAGCACCACCGGGTGGTGTTGGTGTGGTTGTTGAGGATGACGGCGAACCCGTCGCGGCCGAGGGCGGACACCACGGCGTCGAAGATCTGGAGCGGTGTCTTCCCGCGCAGTTGCGGGTTGGCGGCCACGGCGCTGTCCGGCACGGTCGCGGTGGCGTGGATCATCTCGTTGGAGAACGGCAGCCGGATGCTGTTGATGCCGAGCCGGTGGAAGTCGGCGAGCAGGGTCGGCAGGGGGACCCGGTCCAGGCCGAGGGGTATGCCGTGGGAATTCTGGCCGGCGTGGTGGTTGGCGGGGTCGTCGATGCTGCCGCTGCCCGTCCACGACCCCTGCGCACCGTCCCAGTTGGCCGACTTGAGCCGGAAGCGGTCGCCCTTGGCGTCGACGATGTACCGGCCGCGGGTGGACAGCGGCGGCTGCCAGGTGTCGGCCGCGGGAGTGGCGGCCGGGGCGGTGGCGCGGGCGGCGGGCGCGGCCGGCTGTCGCGCGGCGGCGACCGGCCCCGGCGCCGTGGCCAGCAGCGCGAGGGTCGCCGCGAGTCCCGTCAGATACCTGAGTGATCTCCTGATCGGCATGCGGCCTTCCCCTGGGTCAGCGGCCGGGCGGTCCCTGCCGGGCACGTGACTGTAGGACGGCCCGCCCGAAGTGTCGAGTACGCCCCGGCCCAACACCCCGCTTCCGGCCGGGCATCAGCCGATCACCAGCCGCGCCCCCTGTGTCGCGGCGGAGGACGGTCCGGTCTCCAGCATCAGCTCTCCGGGTTCGACGGCGAGGCCGAGGTCCCGGGTGACGGAGGCGAGGGTGCCGGCGTCGATCGCGAACACGGCGTCGGCCTCCTCCCCCGGCCGCAGGTCGAGGCGGGCGAATCCGCGCAGCTCACGGACACGGGGCCAGGAGGAACCGCCCGACAGCCGCCGCAGATAGAGCTGGACCGTCTCGCGCACCGGCCGCTCACCCGTGTTGCGCACGGTGACCCGGCACGTGAGGGTGGGATCGTCCGGGGTGACGCGGGCCCGGGACAGCCGTGGCGGCTCGAAGGCGACCGTGGTGTACGACAGGCCGTGGCCGAAGGCGTATCGGGCGGTGGCGGGCTGGTCCACATAGCCGCGGTAGCCGTGGTCCTTGGCGTTGTAGAACACCGGAAGTTGCGCGGCCGACCGGGGGATCGACACCGGCAGCCGCCCCTCGGGCCCGGCCGCGCCGAACAGCACATCGGCCACGGCCCGTCCGCCCCACGGCCCCGGGTACCAGGCGCTCAGCACCGCTCCGGCGGTGCCGGAGAGGTCGGGCAGGGCGTGCGGACGGCCCTGGACGAGGACCACGACGACCGGCACGCCCGTGGCCGCCACCGCGTCCAGGAGCGCCAACTGTCCGTCGGGCAGGCGCGGATCGGCCAGGTCGACGCCTTCGCCACACGTCATACCGGCGGAGTCGGCCGAGGTCACGACGGCCGCGCCATTGGTGTCGAAGGAGGTGTCGCCCGACCGCGCGCTGGACCCGCCCAGGACGAGGACCGCGATATCCGCCGCTGCCGCCAGCGCGACCGCCTCGGGGACACCGGAGAGGTCGCCGCCGACCAGATCGCACCCGGGCGCATGGCTGACCTCGGTGTCCGGCGGGGCGGCCGACCGGATGCCGTCCAGGACCGTGACATGGTGGGAGCCGGGGCGCTGCGGGGCGGTGTAGTCGCCGATCTGCTGGGCGATGGAGTCGGCGTTCGGGCCGAGGACGGCGATCCGGCGGATGGAGGGTGCCAGCGGCAGCACTCCCCCGTCGTGGGCGAGCAGTGTGATGGACGCACGGGCGATGCGTTCGCTCAACTCACTTGGGTCATAAGGCTGTTCACCGGCGCGCGGAGAGGGCTGGTCGAAGAGGCCCAGGCGGAACTTCAGCGTGAGGACCCGGGCCACGGCGGTGTCCAGGGTCCGCTCCGTGACGAGCCCCTGGGCGACCGCCTCGGCCAGCCGCGGAAAGCAGGCGTCCCAGAGGCTCAGATCGCATCCGGCGTTCAGGGCCAGGGCCCCCGCGGCCACCGGGTCGCCCGTGAGCCGGACCAGCCGGTCGACGGCGGTGCCGTCCGCCATCACGATGCCGTCGAACTCCAGCTTCTCCCGCAGGAGTTCGGTCAGCAGCGGGCGGCTGGCGACACAGGGCAGGCCGTCGAATTCGTTGTAGGCCGCCATCACCCCGGCGGCCCCGGCGCGGATCCCGGCCCGGGCCGCCGCCAGATGGATCTCGTGCAGTTCGCGGGCGCCCAGTTCGGTGGCCGCGCTGTTGCGTCCGCCGACGGTGGCGCCCTGTCCGGCGAAGTGCTTGAGCACGACGGCCACATCGGCGGTGCGCATGCCGCGCACCAGCGCCTCGGTGAGCCGCGCCGCCAGATACGGGTCCTCGCCGAAGCACTCCTCCGCTCGGCCCCAGCGCGGGTCGCGCACCAGGTCGAGGGCGGAGACGAGCGCCACATGGCCGCCGCGCGCCCGCAGCTCCGCGCCGACGGCCGCGGCCGCCGCCTCGTAGAGCCCGGGGTCCCAGGTGGCGCCGACGGCGAGGTTGACCGGCAACACGGTGCCGTCCAGGGCCTGGTGGCCGTGCGGTACCTCCTCGACGAACAGCACCGGGATGCCCAGCCGGGTGTTCTCCACGACATGCCGCTGCACGGAGCCCGCGACCCGTGCCCCGTCCGCCGCCGTGATGCCGTCGGCGAAGCCGACGCCGGACCACGCGTCGGCCCGCTGGAGCCCGTACAGGGCGCCCATTCCGCCGTACGCGGCGACCTCGGCGCGGAAGGCGCCGGTGAGCCGGTGGCCGTCGCCGTCCCGTTCGTAGGCGTGCCAGCCGTACATGCGCTGGTTGACCTGGCCGACCTTCTCGGTGAGCGTCATACGCCCCAGCAGATCGCGGACCCGGTCGGCCACGGGCGCGGCCGGGTCGCGGTAGAGGTGGCCGGTCACCGCAGCTCCAGGACGCGCACCCCGTACGGGCCGAGCGACACCTCCGCGGCCGGTGCGCCGGAGGCGAGGTCGCGCAGGGTGCCGTCGGCGACGGGGCGGACGGTGAGCTCGTCGGGGCTCTGGCTGACCAGCCATACGAAGCGGCGCCCGTCGTCATGGACGAGGAGGTCCGCGCCGACATGGGGGCTGTCGACCGTCACCGGGCGGCGGGCCCCGGCGACATCGGCGAGCGCCGCGTACAGCCGGTGGGTGTCCTCGGGGTTGGCACGGGCGGTGCGGGCGGCCATGTGCTCCAGGGGGTAGGTGGCCAGGACGGTGCGGCCGTGCCCGGTGTCGCGCACCAGGAGGGCGGGCCGCCCGTGCGCGTCGACGGCCACCACCCGGGCATCGCGCGGCACGACCGGCAGATACGCCCGGCTGTCCTCGTTGCCCGCGACGGGGAAGCGCAGCGAGGTCCCGGCGCTCAGCCCGCCGAAGTCCTCGGTGAACGTCATCTCCAGGACATCGTCCTCGATGGGCTCGGCGACACCGTAGGAGAGCTGTAGTTCGACGCCGAACAGCCCGTCCAGGTCGTCGAACCACGGGCCGCGGGTCCCGGGGTGTTCGCCGGAGCAGAACGAGAGGTAGACCGTGGCGCCCGCGTGGGCGCGGCGTTCGAGCTCACGCCGGGTGCGGGTGGTGAGCTGGCGGGTGGCGGGCAGCAGATACAGGGCCGCGTCGCCGGGCAGTCCGTCGGCCTCCCGGGTGAAGCCCACCGGCAGGTCGGCGGCGCGGGTGGCCACGTAGCTCTGGTGCAGGGAGGTGAAGATCAGCGGGCGGTCGGCGGGCCTGCTGTAGGGGTAGCCGCGCTCCAGGAAGGCGGGCACGACCAGCGCCGCGTCCGCGTCGGCGCGTCGGCAGTGTGCGAAGTCCACGTCCTTCAACACATCGGCGAACGCGGCGAGTTCGAGCAGCGGGGCCTTGGGGGCTCCGGTGCTGTCGGTGATGCCGAAGTGCATCTCGAAGGGGTGGTGGTCGTACGGCGAGCGGTCCCACAGGTCGTCGTAGTCGGTGTTGTTCCAGGCGATCCAGCCCGTGGCCCCGCCGAGCAGGGAGTTGTGCAGGGTCTGCCGGTAGTAGACCGCCGCGTTCCGGTCGGAGACGGTGTCGGTGGAGAGGCCGAACTCCTCCAGGACGACGGGCTGTCCGGTGACGGATGCCAGTTCGCACTCGAAGGCGGCGCGCAGGTGCTGACGGGGCCGGTCGGTGTCCGAGCGGTACACATGCGGGCCCACGAAGTCCACGTACTCGGCGGTGTCGCGCAGTGAGAAGCCGTTGTCGCGGCCGGTGACCTCGATGCCCCACGCGCCGTCGCCGAGCGAGACCGGCTGGGTGCCGCCCGCGGCCCGTACGGCGTTGCACATGGCCTGCGCCCAGGCCGTCACCACATCGGAGGAGGGCGGATCCACCTGGTAGATCCGGCCGTAGCCGGGCATCTCGTTGGTGATGAGCCAGCCGGTGACGGCCGGGTGGTCCTTGAAGCGGCGGGTCATCTGGGACACGAACCACGCCTGGCGGCCGACCATCCACACGTCCTCGTAGAGGTCGCGGCCGCCGCGCCAGGCGGGGTCCCAGTTCTCGCCCGACATGTGGCCGACGATGAAGGTGGGCACCGTCCCCATGCCGGTCTCGGTGTGGGCGTCGAGGAAGTCGCGGAAGCGTTCGCACAGCGTCTCGTCGACGCGGTCGGGCTGCGGATGGAAGTCCGGCCAGTAGAAGAACGACCGGGTCATCGTCAGGCCGTGCTCGTGCAGCACCCGCAGCTCCGCGCGGACCGTCTTCGGGTCGTAGTCGCGCCACATCAGGGGCCCGCCGGTGCGGGACCAGAAGTTGGCGCCGAGCCAGGGCAGGACGGCGGGCTGGTGGATGAGCTGGGCGCTGTGGCGTCGCATGGTCCTTCTCGGGTGTCGGTGGTGCGGGTGGGGGGTTGGACGTGGGTGTCAGCCGGGGGCGGGTCCGGTGGACTCGCGGACGACCAGCCGCGGCCGGTCGTCGAGCACCGTCTCCTCGACGTCCTCGCCGCAGCGGGCGAGGAGCAGCCGGGCGGCGGCCGCGCCGACCCGCCGCACCTGCTGGTCGACCGTGGTCAGCCGGGGGTGCAGCCAGCGGCCGAGCGTCAGGTTGTCGTAGCCGACGACGGACAGCTCGTCGGGGACGCGCAGCCCGCCGCGCTGGGCGGCGCCGATGCCGCACATGGCCATGGAGTCGTTGGCGTAGACGATCGCCGTGGCCCGGTCGGCGGGCTCCAGCAGGGCCTGGGTGGCGGCGACGGCGGACACTTCGGTGAAATCGGTGTGCAGGACCGCGTAGGGCCGCAGGCCCGCTTGCTTCAGGGCCGTCTCGAAGACACCGCCGCGCAGCCGGGTGTGCCGCAGGTCGGCGGGGCCCGCCACATAGGCGATGCGCCGGTGGCCGAGCCCGAGCAGATGGCGGACGACCTCCTCGACGGCGGCGTCCTGGTGGCCGAGGCCGACGCGCGGCACGGCGGCGGCGCGGTCGGGGGGACCGAGCAGCACGGCGGGCAGGCCGAGGCGGGTCAGCAGGGCGGGGCGCGGGTCATCGGCGCGGGCGTCGGTCAGCACGGCCCCGTCGACGCGGCCCTCGGCCGCCAGCCGCTTGTAGAGGGCGTTCTCCTCCTGCGCGCCCGCGACCAGGTGCAGCAGCAGACCGTAGCCGCGGGGCGCCAGTTCGCCCTCGATGCCGGTGATCAGCTCGCTGAAGTGCGGGTCCGCGCCGAGCACATCGGTGGGGCGCCGGACGACGAGGGCGAGGGTGCGGGTGCGGGCGCTGCGCAGGGCGGCGGCGGACGCGCTCGGCGACCAGCCGAGTTCCATCGCGGTGTCCAGGATGCGCGCCCGGGTCGCCTCCGACAGCCGGCCCTTGTCGTTGAACGCCTGGGACACGGCCGCGGTCGACACCCCGGCGGCGGCCGCCACCTGCTTGATGGTGGGGCGCCGGCCCTGCTGCACGGCGGGTGTGCTCACGCCTTGACCGCCCCGTTGACGAGCGCCTGCTGCATGCGCTTCTGGAGCACCGTGTAGACGACCCATACGGGGACCAGGGTCAGTACGGTACCGGCGGTGAGAACACCGTAGTCGGTGCCGGTGATGGCCTTCAGGGTGGGCAGGGCCACCTGCACGGTGCGCTGTTCGGGGTCCGGGCCGATGATGATCAGCGAGTACAGATACTCGTTCCAGAAGGTCAGGAAGTTCAGCAGCAGCACGGTCGCGATGCCGGGCAGGCACATCGGTATGTAGATGTGCCGCAGCACCGTGTAGGTGGACGCCCCGTCCATCCGGGCGGCCTCCTCCATCTCCCTGGGAATGGTCCGCATGAACTGCACCAGGATCACCACCGACAACGGCATCGCCGTGGCGGGCAGGAAAAGGACCATGAACAGCCGGGTGTGGAACAGCCCGGTGGCGGCGGCGAGCAGGAAGGTGGGGAAGAGCGCCGCGAACGTGGGGATGAGGAAGCCCAGCGAGAAGATCTTCTCCATCGCCGAGGCGAGCCGGCTCCTCGAGCGGGCGAGCGCGAACGCCGCGGGCAGCGCCAGCAGCAGGGTCAGCGCCAGCGCGAGGGCCGTCACCAGCGCCGAGTTGACGACGGCCGTCCCCAGGTCGGCGCTGTCGTAGGCGGTGCGGAAGTTGCCGAAGCCGAACGACGAGGGCAGCGCGAAGGGATGGGCGAAGATCTCCTCGTTGCTTTTGAACGCGGAGGCGAGGAAGTAGTAGAGCGGCACGATCAGCAGCACCGCATAGGTCCACACCAGCAGGTGTGCGGGCAGCCAGCGTTTGCCGAGTTTCATGGTGAGCGCCTTCGGGTCAGTAGTTCTGGCGGAACGCGCGGCGGATGGTGAGCAGCCCGACGAGCCCGGCCAGGAAGAGGATGACGCCGACGGTCTGGCTGTAGCCCAGGTCGGCCGCGATGAACGCCTTCTGGTAGACGAGGAAGGACAGCGTCGTGGACGAACTGCCGGGGCCGCCCTGGGTCAGCAGCAGGACATGCTGGGCCGAACCGAAGAGGGTCCACAGGAACTGAAGCATGGTGACGACGCCGACGTAGTCGCGGATCACGGGGAAGTGGATGCGCCACATGGTCCGCCAGTGCCCGGCCCCGTCCAATTGCGCCGCCTCGCCGAGGTCGTCCGGGACGCTGTCGAGCCGGGCGGCGAACAGGACGGCGGTGAAGCCGATCCCGCTCCACACGTCCAGGGCGATGAGACAGGCCAGGGCCGTCGACGGGGAGGCGAGCCAGGCGTCGGTGAGCGAACCGAGCCCCACCGACTTCAGCGCGCCGTTGGCCAGCCCGTCCGGGGACAGCGCCGCGTAGAACACCATCGCCTTGGCGGGGGTGGAGATCAGGCCGGGGATGAACAGCAGATAGCGGATGACACGGTGTCCGGGCGGCTTCTGCGCCACGTAGTAGCCCAGCATGTACGCGCACACGATCATGATCGGCAGCGCCACCGCCAACTGGACGGCGGTGTTGCTCACCGCGTCCCAGAAGACGGGGTCGTCGAGGACCGTACGGACGTTGCCGAGACCGGCGAAGGACACCGGCTGGAGCATGCCCGGCCAGTGCAGGGCGGCGATCACGAAGAGGGCGATCAACGGGCCGATCATGAAGACCGCGTACCAGACCAGCGCCGGGACGGCGAGGATCGTGCCGCCCTGCCGGGGGGTGCCGCTACGGCCCGTGGTGGCGGGCGGTGCGGGTTGGCGGACCGCGGCCCCGCCCGGGGTCGACGTCAGCGTCGTCATGAGGTGGCTCCCGTGGAGTCGGGCTCGGGATATGAGCGAACGGGCGGGCGGTTCACGCGGAGCGGTACGCGGTCTCGAGCGCGGCGCGGACCTTCGCGGCGCTGGTGCCGCGGGTGAAGGAGGTGCTGGTCGCGGTGATCAGCGGCTGGGCGGCGGCGGGCGGGACGTACACATCGGGCAGCAGTGCCTGGCTCACCGCGCCGCCGAGCCGCTGGGCCGCGGCGACCAGCGGGAAGTCCGTGCTGAGGGTGTCGGAGCGCAGCGCCATGTCGCGGCCGCTCTCCTTGATGAACCGGGAGACGGTGTCCGGCCGGTACATGAAGCGCAGGAACTTCTCGACGGCGTCGATCTTCTTGGTGCCGTTCGGGCTGATCCAGAACCCGATGAGGGTGTAGGTGCGCAGGATGGTGGGCTTGTCGTGGACGGCGCCGCCGGTCAGCGGCCAGCCGCCGACCTCGGTGTGCCGGGCCACCTTCTCGGGCACCTTGGCCAGGGCGGAGGACATCGCCGACTCGATCGCCGCGGCCTGGGTGTTGAACTGCGTGGTCATCGTGTCCGAGGTGAGGCCCTGCGCCTTGTCGGCGAAGACGCCCGCGTCGCGCAGTGTCACGAAGTAGTCGATGCCCTCCCGGGCGCCCCTGCTGCCGAAGTCCCCGGTGGTGTAGGCGTGCCGGGCCTCGTCCTCGGTGAGGAAGGTCTGGATGATCTGGGCGAGCAGCTTCTGCCCGGTCCAGTCGTTGCCGCCGACGGTCACGGGCGCGATCCCCTTGGCGCGCAGCTTGCGGGCCGCGGCGATCAGCTCATCGCCCGTGGTGGGTATCGCGTCGACGCCCGCGCGGTCCAGCAGTGCCCGGTTGTAGGCGATCGGCCAGTTGGTGGCGAAGTAGGGGAAGGCCCGCACCCGGCCCTTGGCGTCGGTCCATTCGGCCAGCGCCTGCGGGAGCACCCGCGTCCGCAGCCCCCAGTCGTCCAGGTAGCGCTTGACGTCGACCGTGGCGCCGACGTCGGTCCAGGCCAGCGTCTTGTCGTAGAGGTTGACCATGACGACGTCCGGCTCCTTGCGGGCCAGCCGCGAGGTCTCGTAGACCTGCGCGAGGTCGTCGCCGTTGATGAGGTTCTTGACCTTGAGCCCCGGATTTTCCTTGCGGAACCGGTCCAGGGCCGCGAGGTAGGTCGGCGATCCCGGGGCGGTGGTGCCGAGCTGGCTGTGCACGACGAGGGTATCGGGATCGGAGTCCGCTCCGGTCAGTGCGGAGCAGCCGGACAGGCCGGGCAGGACGGTCGCGGCGGCCAGGCCGGAACCGGTGGCGAGGAAGCCGCGCCGAGTCAGCGGTGAGTGCACTGCGGGGGTCTCCAACCAGGCGGTTAACGAGTGGTTAATCGATCTACCTCGAGGGTGAGAGGAATGTAGGAGCCACTTCGCCTCTGGTCAAGCCCTTGCCGGGGGCGAAAAACACCGCCGCCGGAGATGGCGCGTACGGAAAACGGAACGGCGCCCACCGGGAGGTCCCGATGGGCGCCGAAGCCGAGGTCCGTGTGATGACGGCGGTGTGACCGCCCGCGAGACCGCTATTCCCAGGCCCGGCGTATCGGGGCGCCGGGATCCGCCACCCGCGTCCATGCCTCGGCGATGCGCATGGTCGTCCGGCGCACGCTCTCGTACGGCGGCCAGCCGGGGTCGCCCGTTCTCGCGAACCGGATCCAGGTGGCGTGGACGCGGGAGGCGAGACCGGCGGGCGGCTCGGCCGGGCCGAGGATCGCCTCGGGGCCGTGGAGCGGTGGCAGATCGGTGCGGTCGAACACGAACGGCAGCTCCATGACATGCGTGGCGCCGAGCCGCCCGTCCAGGGCCCGCGACCGCCAGGCGAACTCATAGACGTGGGTACGCGACGAGGGGTGCTGGGCGTGGGCGGCCGCGAGCCGCCGGGTGCCCGCGCCGAACAGGGCGTCCGTCATGATGGCGGACCGCAGTTCCCCGGCGGAGGCCCCGGGCCGCTCGCGGCGGTAGACCTCCACCAGCTTCTGAGGGGCGGGGTGGGAGCGTGCCGCCACGGCGTGGACATCCTCCTCGGTCGAGGACGCCAGGTGGCCGAGTGGGACCAGATAGAGGTTGCCCTCCTCGGCGTTCGTGCCGAGCAGCAGGTCGACGCCCGCGCCGCGGCCGGTGGCCACGGCCTCGGCCGGCTGCTGGTCCAGGACGAGACTGAACGGGCTCAGGCCGATCAGCGGATCGAAGTGTCCGTCGACCGTGAGATCGATGCCCGCGAGTTGGGGCATGGCCTCGACGAGGCGCTCGTCGGGGACCGACGCCAGCGCCTCGGCGGTCGGGGCGGCCCCCAGGACGCGGGCGAGGGCCCGGGTGACCCGGTCGGCCTGGGCGGGGGTGAACGCTCCCAGGCCGTTGCCGCTCTGGATGATCGCCCGCTGGAAGAGACCTTCGGCCCGCGGGTCGGCCACCACCGCGCCCACGATCGTGGCGCCCGCCGACTGCCCGAAGAGCGTCACCCGGGACCGGTCGCCGCCGAAGGCCGCGATGTTCTCCTCGACCCAGCGCAGGGCCGCGATCACATCCAGCAGACCCCGGTTGTCGGGCGCGTCGGGGAGGTGCAGGAAACCGGGTACGCCGAGCCGGTAGTTGAGGGTGACCAGGACGACTCCGTCACGGGCGAAGCCGGTGCCGTCGTAGAGCGCCGACCGGGTGGACCCGGCCACGAACCCGCCACCGTGCACGAACACCATCACGGGCAGGTCGCCGCGTGTGGTGTCGGGCGTCCAGACGTTCACCGCGAGATAGTCCTCGCCCGGGACCCAGCCCTGCCCGAAGTACGGGGACATGTCGAGGTCGCCGAACGCGTCGCGCCCCGGCTGTGGCGCCGTGGGGCCCGCGGCGGTGGCATCCCGGACACCGTCCCACGGCGGGTGGGGCACCGGCGGGGCGAACCGGGCGGCGCCCCGTGGCGGGGCGGCGTAGGGGATGTGCCGGAAGACGGTGGCGTGTTCCTCCCGGCGGCCGCGGACGGCGCCCTGGGAGGTGGCCACGATGGGGGCGAAGGTGTTCGTCATATGCGGGGTGTGTCTCTTCCTCGGTATCGCTCCGGTCCGGATCACAGACGGGTCCGGGGTCACAGACGCGCGAAGGCCGCCCATTCCTTGATGGCGAACCCGCCGCCGTCGCGCCGTACCTCCGCGGCGCCATGACCGCCCAGGTGGGCGGGGAAGACCAGAGTGTTCTCCTCGGCCGCCCGGCCCAGGATCCGGCGGCGGGTGGCGCGGGATTCGGCCGGGTTCTCGCAGAAGCAGCTATTGGTGTCGGGATCCGCGATCTGCACCGGGTTGTGCAGCATGTCCCCCACGAAGAGCGCGCGATCGCCTCGGGAATCGAGGGCGAGCACGGACGATCCCGGGGTGTGTCCGGGGGCGAGTTCCAGACGCAGATTGGCGTCGATCTCGAGGCTGCCGTCCCACAGCACCGCCTTGCCCGCTTCCTGGATGGGGACGACGGAATCCTCGAAGACATTCTGATTGCCCCTGCCGAACACTGTCTTGTGCTCATTCTCCGGATTCCAGAACTCGAAGTCGCGCTCCGGCATGAGATAGGTGGCATTCGGGAAGGTCGGCACCCACTGCCGACCGTCGAGCCGGGTGTTCCAGCCCACGTGGTCGACATGCAGATGTGTGTTGATCACGATGTCGACGTCCTCCGGGTGCACCCCTGCCCTGGCGAGATTCCCCAGGAAGTCGGTGTTCAGATAGCTCCACACCGGTGCGTAGGGCCGGTGCTTGTGGTTGCCCACACCGGTGTCGACGAGAATGGTCTTGCCCTCGCTGCGCAGGACCCAGGTCTGAATCGCGGATCGCACATTGTCGGCGGCGGGGTCGTAGAAGTCAGGGGCCAGCCAGGACGCGTTGTCCTCCCAGACCTTCTCCGGGCTTTCCGGGAAGAAGGCCCGGGGCGTCAGGTCGACCGGGCCGTAGTATTCCTCGACGCGTGTGATGGTGACATCGCCCAGCGTTATCTGCTGCATGGATATTCGCCTCATGTGTCGGAAAGTCGATTGGCAGCAAAATCCTCACCGGAGGGGGCCTGGGACGGTATCCGTCACCTGACTGCACCTGCTCTCCGACGACGGCCACGCGACCGATAACACATCACCGCCGCTCCGAAAATTTTTCGGAGACTGGCTTGGAGAGATCTTCTTTGCGGCCGACATCCGCACGTGCACATCGAAGAGCAGCAGCTCAGGGGCAGGGAGGCGGAGGAACCAGCGAGTGCTTCTACCGGAATGATTCCGGAAGGAAGCGTTGACGTTGCGTCGGTCCCGCAGCATACTCCGCAGCGATCGTTGCCCATCGGCACACCACTGCCACCCGCTCGGCCTTCGAAGAAGGGACAGCAATGGTCATCAATTCCCGTCAGGAACACAGAGATCGGCATCCTCGGTTACGCGTCCGAAGGGCGTTCAGCCTCGGCGCGGTCGGCTTCCTCACCGCGGCCGGTGTTCTGGCCCTGTCCGGTCCCGCCAGCGCCGCGAGCACCCTCGGCGGCGCGGCGGCGGCCAAGGGCCGGTACTTCGGTGCCGCCGTTGCCGCGGGCCACCTTGGCGAAGCCCCGTACGCCGCCACGCTGGACACCGAGTTCAACGCCGTCACACCCGAGAACGAGATGAAGTGGGACGCCGTCGAGCAGTCGCGGAACTCGTTCAACTTCGGCTCCGCGGATCAGATCGTCGGCCATGCGCAGGGCAAGGGCATGAAGATCCGTGGCCATACGCTGGTCTGGCACTCCCAACTGCCCGGCTGGGTAGGCGGTTTGAGCGCCACCGAGCTGCGCTCGGCGATGAACAACCACATCACCAAGGTGATGCAGCACTACCAGGGCAAGATCTACGCCTGGGATGTGGTCAACGAGGCGTTCCAGGACGGCAACAGCGGTGCGCGGCGCAGCTCGCCGTTCCAGGACAAGCTCGGCGACGGGTTCATCGAGGAGGCGTTCCGCACCGCCCGTGCGGCCGACCCCAACGCCAAACTCTGCTACAACGACTACAACACCGACGGTCAGAACGCGAAGAGCAACGCCGTCTACAACATGGTGAAGGACTTCAAGGCCCGCGGTGTGCCGATCGACTGCGTCGGCTTCCAGTCGCACTTCAACAACCAGTCCCCGGTCCCCGGTGACTACCAGCAGAACCTCCAGCGCTTCGCCGCCCTCGGCGTCGATGTGCAGATCACCGAGCTGGACATCGAGGGCTCCGGCACGGCCCAGGCCGACAGCTACCGCCGCGTCACCCAGGCGTGTCTGGCCGTGTCCCGCTGCACCGGCATCACCGTATGGGGCATCCCCGACAAGTACTCATGGCGCGCCGGCGGCACTCCGCTGCTGTTCGACGACAACTACGGCAAGAAGCCCGCGTACAGCGCGGTGCTCGCCGCGCTGGGCGGCACCGGCGACGGTGGCGGTGGCGGTGGCGACAGGACGTGCACCGTGTCGTACGCCGAGACGCAGCGGTGGGGCGACCGTTTCAACGGTCAGGTGACGGTACGGGCGGGCAGTTCCGCCATCAGCGGCTGGACGGTGACGGTGACCGTGCGTTCCGCGCAGACCGTCTCCACCACCTGGAACGGCAGTCCTAGCTGGGACGGCAGCGGCAAGGTCATGACGATGCGGCCGAGCGGCAACGGCAATCTGGGTGCCGGAGCGTCGACCAGCTTCGGCTTCACGGTCATGGCGAACGGGGACTGGTCGGCCCCCACCATCGGTTCGTGCACCGCCTCCTAGCCGACCGGCAGCAGCATCCTGATGCACGACGGCGCCCCCGAGTTCGCCACCGTGGTGGGCGGTGTGCGACGGGGGCGCCGACCTCAGGCGCCGGTGGTCACGGCCGACGGGGTTTCCGGCCGAGTCGGCACAGGTCCCGCCGCAGGTCACCGATGTCGGGGACGGTGTCCAGCGTCAGGCATCGCTCGATCCACCGCGCCCAGTCCGGGTCGTCCTCGTCCGCTCCGGTCTGGCGGCGGAACTTGGCCGTGACCGCCTCCGTGGGCGTGGCCCCGGCGGCGCCACCGCCCGCGCTCACGATCTCCTGCTCGACCCGCCGTCCGTCCGCGAGATCCACCAGCACCCGGGCGCCCCAGTGGTCGGGCAGACCGGAATCGAGTGCGGGGGCGTGGCCGAGGACCACCTCCGGGGCGTCCTCGGGCAGGGTGCCGCGGAAGAAGGCCACGTCCCCCGCGGCCCCGTGGAGCCAGGCGGCGACGGCGAACGCCGCGCTGGCCGCGGCCTCCGTGGGGCCCGCGGGTGCCCGGTCGGCCGTGACGAAGCGCAGCAGCGCCGCGGGCAGAAGGATCTCCATACGGCGGGCCGTGTGGAGTGGCAGTCCCCTGTCCGCCAGCGTGTCCAGCGCTTCCAGCGCCGCGTGCAGGGGCCGGGCACACGGGTACGCCTTGAACACGCAGTCGGCCAGGTGCGGTTGCCCCTCGGGCGACGGGGCTGCGGCGCCGGCTCCCAGGGCCGCGGCGGCGGGCTGATCCAGCAGGGTGCGGCTGGCCCGCGCCCCGGCCCGGGCGAGGTAGGCGGCCTCCATTCCGTCCGCCGCCGCGCGCCCGGCGAGCAGATAGTGGCCCGCGCCGAGTTCATCCGCACTGAGCAGTCCGCCGAGCCCGGCCGCGGCCAGGCCCAGGGACGCGATCGTCTCCTCCTCGTCCAGGCGCAGCAGATGCGCCACGGCGGCCGCCGACCCCAGCGCGCCGAAGACCGCGGTCGGCCACCAGGCCCTGCCGTACAGACTCGGCCCGCCGAATCGCAGCCCCGCCTCGACGACCACCTCATAGCCGGTGATCACGGCGTCGGTCACCGCGCTGCCCGGCAGCCCTTCGCGGTCGGCCACGGCCAGGGCGGCCGGGACCACCACGGCGGCCGGGATGACCGCCGCGGCGGGGTGCAGGGCGTCGTACTCATCGGCGTGGGCCAGCACCGATTCCATGAGCACCGCCGTGCGCGGGGAGTGCGTCCCGGCCATGGCGGGGGTGCACAGCTCACCGGTGTCACCGGTCCGCGCCGTGAACGTGGCCAGTTGCGCGGCCAGCGGATGGGAGGCACCGGCCACCACACAGCCCAGGGTGTCCAGGATGTGCAGGGCCGCCCGGGACCGGATGTCCGGCCCGGCCGTGCGCGGGCCGTGGCGGCCGCGCCGGACCAGCTCCTCCAGTACGCTCACCGGCCGGCTTCCGGCCGCAGGGCGGGCAGCACCTCGGAGCCGACGCTTTCGATCAGCTCGGTGGGCGGATCATAGGAGCCGACATGCTGGAGGAACACATCGGTCACCCCCTCGGCGTGCAGCGCGGTGAGCCGTTCGGCGATCTCCTGGGCGGTGCCGAACAGGCAGAACTCCTGGGCGAACCGGAGCACCGCCGCATCGCTCACCCAGGCCGAGCAGATCTCGACGGCCGCGTCCCAGTCCTCGGCGTGGACGAGGTCCGGATAGACGCCCTCCACCCGTGCGGGTACCTCCAGTTCGATCCCGGCCAGGGCGAGGAAGGGCGCGCCGCCGTTCTGGGCGATCGAGGCGCAGATCGGCTTGAGCAGCCGGGCCTCGGCCTCGATGTCGTCGGTCACCGCGCAGAACGCCGAGACCGTCAGCGGGATGGCCGCCGCGGTGCGGCCCGCGGCCTCGGCGCCCTCCCGCACCCGGGCGGTGGCACTGGCGAGGGTGTTCCGTGAGACGCCGCTGAGCAGGATGACACCGTCGGCGATCTCCCCGGCGAGCCGCAGATTGCGGGGGCCGCTGGCGGCCATGTGGATCGGCACGTTCGGATCGGGGTCGCGCAGCCGGGACCGTACGCCGTTGAAGTCCCACTCCTCCCCCGCGAACAGCGCCCGCAGCGTGGCGAGTCCGTCGCGCAGCTCCGCCCCGGTGCTCTGGCGCATGCCGATGGGGCCGACCGAGCTGTTGCCCACGCCGAGGCCGAGGGTGAACCGGCCGGGGGCCAGTTCGGCGACGCTGCGCGCGGCCGAGGCGACGACGGCCGGGTGCCGGGTGGCGAGGTTGGTGACCGCGCTGCCCAGGCCGATCCGCTCGGTGCCCAGCGCGGCGGCGGTCAGGACCGTGAACACGTCCCGCCACAGCAACTGGGAGTCGGGGAACCACACCTGGTCGAAGCCCAGTTCCTCGGCCCGCCGGGCGGTCGTGGCCAGCCGGTCCACCCGGTCGCACGGGGGTATGCGGACGCCGACGCGTATCCCGCTCTTCTCCGGTGTGTTCATGCCTGCCCCCCGTTCAGGAAGTCCAGGTGCAGTGCGTTGAAGCGGTCCGCGTGTTCATGCTGGGGCCAGTGGCCGCATTCGGGGAAGATCTCCAGCGTCGAGCCGGGGATGTTCCGCTGGAGGGCGTGGGCCTCGGGGACGTCGCCGAAGGGGTTCTGCGCGCCCCAGACGATCAGTGTGGGGGCGGTGATCCGCGCCAGTTGCCCGGGGGTGAGCAGATCCTCGACGCGGTTGTCCATCTCCTGGAGGCACAGCAGATGCGGCAGCGCCTTGATGAACTCGGGCCGGTGGTAGATGGCGTGGCGGACCTCGACCAGTTCGTCGCTGACGTTCGCCGGGTCGAACATGAGCAGTTCCAGCCGCTTGCGGGTGAGGGCGATGTCGTCGCGCTCCACCGCCTCGCGGGTGCTGGTCCTGATGCGCTCCATCACCTCCGGGTTGGCCACCGTGCCGCCGGGGGCGACGAGGGTCAGCCGGTCCACCCGGTCGGGATGGTCGGCGGCCAGCCGGGCGGCCACCCAGCCGCCGAGCGACTCGCCCACGAAGTGCGCGCGGTGGATGCCGTTCGCGTCCAGGTAGTCCAGTACGTGCTGGACATAGCGGGGGATGCGGTACGGGGCGTCGGGGCCGGTGGTGTGGCCGTGGCCGATCATGTCGATGGCGTGGCAGGCGTATCCGGCGGCCACATGGGCGGGGATGTTGCGGACGAACGCCTCCAGGTGGCCGCTGGTGCCGTGCAGGAAGACCACGGCATCGCCCGCCCCGGCCTGGAGCGTCCGGGTGCGCAGCTCGCCCGCGTACACATAGCCGAGGCGGAATTCCACGCCGGTCAGCTCGGTCCATAGGGTCATGCGGGATACCTCTTTCGTGCGTGTGCTTCGGCCGCGGGGTCCAGCGAGCTCATGACGGGGCACTTCCTTCCGCGGCGGTCAGGTCCGCCCGGGTGCGGGTGCAGGTGTTGATCACGGCGTGCACCAGGCAGCGGGTCAGGCGATGTGCCTCGCGGAGGTCCACGACGTTCATTCCGGCGGGGAAGTCCAGTGGCAGCGGGGCGTCCTCGCCGATGCGGTCCATGCCGATCCGGGCGGTGGGGATGCCCCGATTGCGCAGGATGTTGGCGTCGGTGGCGCCGCTGTTCAGCAGGATCGGCTCATGCGGGCGCCCCGCCAGCTCCTCCCAGGCGGCTTTTCCGGCCCGTACGATCCAGTTGTCCTCCGGGGTGGACGTGCCGGGGATGGCGAGCGTCATCTCCCAGTCCAGGTCGATCCCCGGGTGGGCGGCGCGGATCGTCTCCATCGCCTCGGCGAACTCCCGGCGGGCCTGCGCGGGGCTGGTCCTGGGGCTGATCCGCAGGTCGACGGTGAACCGGCAGAGGGCCGGGGAGAGCGAGGCGGTCCGGGGCCAGCCGCCCTCGATGGAGCCGATGTTGCCCTGCGGGGCGACCAGCCCATCGGTGTGCCGGGCGGTGTACTCGGGAAGCCACCGCTCCAGCCCGGCGATGACGAGACCGGCGTCCACGATGGGGTTGCGGTACGGCATGCGGTGACGGCTGCCCACGTAGCTGTACGTTCCGCCCAGGCGGACCTCGAACCAGCACAGGCCGACCTCCTCCCAGGCCGTCGTCCAGCCCGGCTTGGCGATCAGCGCGTAGTCCGCCCACAGCCCCTGCTCCAGCAGATACGAACAGCCGCTGCCCTGCCCGGCGTTGTGGCGGGCGTGCGGAACGGGCCGCCGGTTGGTCGGCATACCGCCCGCGCCGAGCCCGACCAGCACATCACCCCGCAGCGGCACCCCCGCCCGCCGGACCGCCTCGACGGCGGCGATCAGACAGGCGCCGTGCCCCTTGGGGTTGCTCGCGCCCAGGCCGAGCACATAGTGGCCGTCGACGGTCGGCTCCGCGCGCATATCGGGGCGCAGCACCGGGCCCGCCCACGGCAGGTCCTCCTCCTCGGTGCCGACGGTGAGCGTGTCGATCGGCGCGTACAGCAGCAGATCGGCACCGGTGCCGTCGCCGCGCAACCGGCCGACCGCGTTGCCCTGGGCCGCGTCGATGGGCTGGTAGCGGCCCTCGGCACCGGACTCGGTGAGCTGGTCGGCGAGCCAGGTGGCCAGCGGCCCCTCCTCGCCGGTGGGGCTGGGGATGCCCACCATGCCGACGACGAGTTCGGCCAGGCGGCGGTCGTCGATGTGCTGCCACGCGGCCTCGGCCCAGGCCCGGCGCCGCGGGCCGAGGGCAGCGGTGTCAGCGGCCATCGGGGTTCACGGACGTGGTGTGGGCGGCCCGGGGCCGCTCGTCGCGGACCACGGTGCCGGTGGTCTTGAGGATCAGGGCGCCCGCGGCCCGCCGCAGGGGCGCGGCGGCGGCGAGGGCGACGAGGGCGCCGGCGACGCCCGTCAGTAGCGCCGTACGTGACATGGAGGGAACCTCTGCTCGTTCAGGAGGACGTGAACCAGGGGGGGATCAGGGGGGATCAGGGGCGTGCGTCAGGGGCGGGGGTCGTGCTGTGGCGGTGGGGCTGGACGGTCAGACCGCCGCGCTCGACATGGCGGCGCCAGGCGGTCAGGGACAGGTCGGGGCGGTACAGCCGCTCCGGCGGCGCGTCCATGACGTCGACCATCCAGGCGTCCTGGCCGGTGAACTGCCCGTGGAAGAGCCACCGGATGGCGGTCAGGTACTTGGCCTTGAACAGCGCGGCCCTGGGCCCCGTTTCGTATCGGACCATGATCTGCACATAGCGGACGTGGTCGGCGTCCACGGGGACGTACCACTCGTAGTGGATGAAGTGCGGGTAGGCGACCCGGAGCAGTCCGGGCAGGCGCACCGAGACAAAGCCGGGGAGGTCCAGCTTGGCGATCACCGGGTTGATGTTCCGCGATTTGCCCGGGCGGTCCGGCAGCGCGGCCCGCTTCCACCAGCGCTTGTTGGACCAGGTGCCGATGCCGGGGTAGTCGGCCTCCCAGTGCACCTCGTCCTGGACCCGGATGAGCCAGGACCCCGACTCGATGACACGGGTCTTGTTCCAGGCGGGCATGACCTTGAACAGCCGCCACAGGGCCGTGTTGTGGAGGTACTTGGCGTGGCCCTCGTCGAAGCCGTTCTCGGCCGCGAACCGCCAGTTTCCCTTGCGGATGTCGGTCCTGCCGCCCATGACGAACGGCTCGGCGAGGAGTTCTTCGGGGATGTCCCGCTCCACCGGCGGGGCCTCGCCGTCGCCCACGTACACCCAGATCAGGCCCAGCCGCTCGGCGACGGGGTAGGTGCGGACCGCCATCTTGCCGCAGATCGGCGAGTCGGGGCCGTCGGTGAGCACCGCGCGCAGCTTGCCGTCGGTCAGGTCGTAGGTCCAGCCGTGGTACGGGCAACTGATGGTGCCGGGGAACTGACGCCGCCCCAGGGACAGCGGCACCCCGCGGTGGGGACAGCGGTCGTGCAGCGCACGGATCACGCCGTTGTCCCGGACCAGCACGATCTTCTCCCCGAGCAGGGTGATCGGGACCGGCTTCTCGCCGATCTGTCCGGCCCACTGCACGGGGTACCAGAAGTTACGGAAGCCGAGGGTGGCGCTGTTGTAGACGGGCCAGGCGGACCAGTCCTGCCCCTCGGGGTCCGACACCGGACGTTCCGCCACTGATGCCACCGATGCCACTGACGCGGCCGAAGGGGCCGGAGCACGGGTGGCGTGTGCGGCCGGGGTACGTGGCCTGCGCCGGGCCACGGGCGGTTCCGCTACGGGCCCGGTGTCGCTTCCCGCGTTCGTTGGGTCGTTCACCATGATTGCTCTCCGAGTCCGTTTCCACGATTCACATCCGATGCCGCACCCGCGCCCGGCCCCGTTCCCGGGCGGGGAGGGCGGCGCTTCACAGGTCCAGCACCAATTCACCGGAGACGGCCCGGGAGACGCAGAGCATCATGGTGTGGCCCGACTCCCGTTCGGTCGCCGTGAGCAGGGAGTCGCGGTGTTCCACCGCGCCCGCCAGCACCTTGGTCTCGCAGCTTCCGCACACGCCCTCCCGGCAGGCGCTGGGGACGACGATCCCCGCCTCGTCGAGGCAGTCGAGGATCGAGCGGCCGGCGGGTATCCGCACCGAGGTCCCGGCGCGCTCGCAGACCACGTCGAACTCGCCGTCGGGCGCGAAATCGCCCGCCTCGGCGGGCTTCGCCGCGAACCGCTCGAGGTGCAGGCTGCCCTCGGGCCAGGACGCGCACCGCCGCTCGACGGCGGCGAGCAGCCCCTCGGGACCGCAGCAGTACACGGCGGTGTCCGGCCGTGGTGTGCCGAGCAGGGTGTCCAGATCCAGCGGGCCGCGCTCGGCCTGGATGACGACGTCGACCTTGTCGCCGTACGCGGCCAGCTCGTCCAGGAAGGCCATCGACGAGCGCCGTCGGCCACCGTAGGCCAGCGACCACCGCGCACCGCCCGCCTCGGCGGCGGCCACCATCGGCAGCAGCGGGGTGATGCCGATGCCACCGGCCAGGAACACATACCGCTCGGCGGGGACCAGGGCGAAGCGGTTGCGCGGGCCCCCCACCTCGACCAGGTCGCCGACGCGCAGGGTTTCGTGCACATACCGCGAGCCGCCCTGGGAGCGCTCCTCGCGCAGCACCGCGAAGCGGTATGTGTACCGGTCGCCCGGGTCGCCGCACAGCGAGTACTGCCGGGTGACGCCGGGCAGCACGAGGTCCAGATGGGCTCCCGGGGTCCAGGCCGGAAGGGCGGCGCCCCCGGGGTCGGCCAGGGTCACCGAGACCACACCATCGGATTCCCGGCGCAACTGCTCGACCCGCAGGTCCAGGACGCCGTCGGGGTCGTCCAGTGGTTCGCTCACGGTCTCCTCCTGACGGCTCGGTCCGTTGTTAGTACTATGTACGGTACGACGTACGAGAGTCAATGGACCTGTGCGGTGCCGCTGTCGGCCACGTCATGCGGAGCCGGATCGCGCGGCGGCGGCTGCGGGGGGTCGCCCTCCTCCCGGAGGAACAGGCCCGCGATCACCGAGACGACCGACATCGCCGCCATGTACACCGCGATGCCCAGCCACCCGCCGGTGGTGTGCAGCAGATAGGTGGCTATGTCGGGGGAGAACGCGTTCCCGGCGATCAGCCCGATGGTGAAACCGATCGACATGCCGGTGAACCTCAGGCGCGCCGGGAAGACCTGCGAGAAGTACGCCGGCACCACCCCGTAGTTGACGGAGTAGCCGATGAACAGGAGCGTGAAGCCCAGCAGCATCAGCCAGTACTCCCGCGTCTCCAGCAGCGCCAGCCAGACGAACGGCAGCACGATCAGCGAGGCCGCTCCGGCGAGGAAGACCCTGCGGTTCCCGAACCGGTCCGCCAGCTTGCCGGCGAGCGGCACGCAGACCATGATGACGACGATGGCCGGCAGCAGGACGGAGATCATGGCGTCCTTGTCCAGCCCCAGCCCGGTGCGGGCGTATTCCAGGCTGTACACGCTGGCCAGGGTGAAGGCCACCCCCGCGCTCAGGATGGCGCAGGCCATCAGCGCGACCCGTCCGCCGCACTCGCGGAACACCTCGACCACGGGCAGCCGCTCCGCCGTGTTCTGGGCCTTGACCGCTTCGAACTCGGGGCTCTCCTCCAGGCTGAGGCGCACGAAGAGGCCCACCCCGACGAGCACCGCGCTCAGCAGGAACGGAATCCGCCAGCCCCAGGAGTGCAGTTGGCCGTCCGGGAGCTGGAGCACTCCGAGGAAGACGAGGTTGGCCAGGAGGAGTCCGGCCGAGGTGCCGGTATTGATCAACGAGCCCCGGAATCCGCGTTTCCCGTGGTCCGCGTGCTCGATGGTCATCAGGACCGCCCCGCCGTATTCGCCACCGACGGAGAACCCCTGGGCGAGCCTGGCGATGATCAACAGGATCGGCGCCACGATCCCCACCTGGCCGTAGGTCGGCAGCAGACCCACCACGAAGGTCGCCACGCCCATCAGTCCCAACGTGGCGACCAGCGTGGACTTCCGGCCCAGCCGGTCGCCGAAGTGCCCGAACACCACCGCGCCGATCGGCCGGGCCAGGAAGCCGATGGCGAAGGTCGACAGCGAGAGCATCGTGCCGATCACCGGGTCCGAGGTGGGGAAGAAGAGCTTGGCGAACACCACCGACGAGGCCAGTCCATAGATGGAGAAGTCGTAGTATTCGACGGTGGTGCCGATCCAGCCCGCGACCAGCGCTCGTGTGCTCTGGTCCCGGCCGTGGTCAGGAACATGGGTTGCTGTCATGAGGGTCCTTTGTCCGTAGGGACGGGCGAGGCGTGGGAAGAGGTAGCGGCGGCGCGCCCCTGACAGATGCAGCGGGCCTTGGAAAACCGCAGGACGCCTGGTGCCGAATCGAAGTCGGCTCAGCGATCGCAAGTGGTCGTACTATGTACCGTTCGGTGTATGCCGTCAAGGATCCCGACGGCACCCACGACGGATACGGACAGAAGACACCTCAGCCCCGGGCCGAAGGACCCGGGGCTTGAGGAAACCAGGCAGCGAGCCTCAGTCGCCGGTCTGCCGCAGTACGCCCGCGATGAGGCAGTCGAGCCCGAAGAGGAACTGTTCGTCGCTGGGCAGCGTGGTCATGTCCTCGGCGAGCTCCACCATGTTGGGGAAGTCCTCACGTGGCAGGGCCCCGTAGAAGTGCCTGCGCCGGCGCCGCAGCTCCTCGGCCTCGGGATGGTCCGCCTTCCCCCACGGGCGGGGGGCCTGGTAGCTGGCGAATCCCAAGCTGTACTGCACGATCAGGCCGTAGACCCGTACCGCGTCCCGGTCCGCGAACCCCGCCTCGCGCAGCCTGCCGATGACCGCTTCGAACGCGCCCCGCATGGACTGCGGACCGGTGCTCACCCGCGTGGCGAAGAGCCGCACGATGCTGGGGTGCTCCCGCATCATGTCGAGGAAGGCCAGCGCCAGGGCCCGCACGACCGCCTCGGGCGAGGTCTCCTCGGCGGTGGGCAGCCGGAAGTTCCCCATGACGTGGTCGGCGATGCCGTCGAGGATCTCCTCCTTGCTGCGGAAGTAGCTGTAGAGCGTCATCGCGCCCACGCCGAGGTCCGAGGCGAGCCGCCGGATGGTCAGCACCTCGATGTCTTCCTCGTCGCAGATCCGGGTGGCCACCTCGATGATCCGCTCGGCAGTGAGCGCCCTCGCACGCGACCGCGGACCCGCCACCTGGACTCTCCTCTTCTCACACCACCGGAAACCGGCGACGCGCCCGGCGCCGTCGTACCGCACACCGTACAGCCGCCCTCGGGCATTTTCCCCCTCGGGCGAACCGCCGGTCCGGCGGACTGTGAGACGCGGACGAGATGAGGTGGCCGGAGCCGATCGGGCGGTCAGGAGGCGGTGTTCGCGCGGGCGGCGAGGTCCAGGGCGATGTCCGTGATCATGTCCTCCTGGCCGCCGACCATCTTGCGGCGGCCGACCTCGACCAGGATCGCGCGGGTGTCCAGACCGTGGCGGACCGCGGCGGCCTCCGCATGGCGCAGGAAGCTGGAGTACACGCCCGCGTAGCCGAGGGTGAGGGTCTCCCGGTCGACCCGGACCTCACGGTCCTGAAGCGGCCGGACGATGTCGTCGGCGGCGTCCATGAGGGGGAACAGATCGCAGCCGTGCTTCCAGCCCATCAGGTCGGCGACGGCGATGAACGCCTCCAGCGGGCAGTTGCCCGCCCCCGCTCCCTGGCCCGCGAGGGAGGCGTCCACGCGTGTGACGCCGTTCTCGACGGCGACCACCGTGTTGGCCACGCCGAGGGCGAGGTTGTGGTGGGCGTGGATGCCGAGTTCGGTGGCCGGGTCGAGCACCTCGCGGTAGGCCCGGAAGCGGTCGCGGACACCGTCCATGGTCAGCCGGCCACCGGAGTCGGTGACGTACACACAGTGGGCGCCGTAGGACTCCATCAGCCCCGCCTGGCGGGCGAGTTCGGCCGGTTCGGCCATATGCGACATCATCAGGAACCCGGCCACGTCCATGCCCAGCTCGCGGGCGGCGGAGATGTGCTGGGCGGAGATGTCGGCCTCGGTGCAGTGGGTGGCGACGCGCACGGAGCGGATGCCGAGGGCGTGGGCCCGCTTCAGATCGTGCAGGGTGCCGATGCCCGGCAGCAGCAGCGTGGTGGGAATCGCCTTGCCCGAGGCCCCGACGACGGCCTCGATCCAGTCCCAGTCGGTGTGGGCGCCGATGCCGTAGGTGACGCTGGAGCCGGACAGGCCGTCCCCGTGGGCGATCTCGATCGCGGCCACCCCGGCGGCGTCCAGGGCGGCGGCTATGGTGCTCGCCTGCTCGACGGTGTAGCGGTGGCGGACGGCGTGCATGCCGTCCCGCAGGGTCACGTCCTGGATGTACAGGGCGGGCGGGGCCGAGGGGGTGGGGGCGGTTGCGGCGGCGTCGGTCGTGGTCATCGTGCGGCCTCCTCGCCGGAGCGGTGTGCGGCCAGGCGCTCCGCGGTGCGCAGCGCGGCCGAGGTCATGATGTCGAGGTTTCCGGCGTAGGCCGGGAGGTAGTGGGCGGCGCCCTCGACCTCGAGGAAGACCGAGACCTTCACCGCGTCGCCGCCCGCGGCCTCGGCGGGCAGCAGCGAGCGCAGCGGGTCGTCGGCGCTCACCTGGTCGAACTGCACCTTCTGCTTGAGGCGGTATCCGGGCACATACGCCTGGACCCGGCCGACCATCTCCTCGACGGAGGCGGTGACCTCCTCGGTGTCGCAGCCGGAGACCAGGCAGTGCACGGTGTCCCGCATGATCAGCGGCGGCTCGGCCGGGTTGAGGATGATGATGGCCTTGCCGCGGGCGGCGCCGCCGACGCGCTCGATGGCGGAGGCGGTGGTCTCGGTGAACTCGTCGATGTTGGCCCGGGTGCCGGGGCCCGCGGAGCGGGAGGAGATGGACGCGACGATCTCCCCGTAGTGGACGGGGGTGACCGCGCCCACCGCGGCGACGATCGGGATGGTGGCCTGGCCGCCGCAGGTGACCATGTTGACGTTCGGCGCGCCGAGGTGGGCGTCGCCGTTGACCGGGGGCACCACATAGGGGCCGATGGCCGCCGGGGTGAGGTCGACGAGGGTACGGCCGAGGGGGCGCAGCACCTCCTCGTGGCGCTTGTGGGCACCGGCGGAGGTCGCGTCGAAGACGATCTCCACGTCCGCGAACTCGTCCAGCTTCACCAGCCCGTCCACGCCCTCGTGGGTGGTGGCCACCTTCAGCCGGCGGGCGCGGGCCAGCCCGTCGGAGTCGGGGTCGATACCGGCCATCGCGGCGATCTCCAGGGTGTCGGAGAGCCGCAGCACCTTGATCAGGAGGTCGGTGCCGATGTTGCCGGACCCGATGATCGCCACCTTGGTGCGGGTGTTCGTCTCGCTGCTCACCGGTTGTCTCCTTCCGCGGCGAACCCGACTCCTACGGCGCCCAGGTTCGAGATACGGGCTTGGAACACATCGCCCGGGGCCGCCGGGACCATCGGTCCCAGGGCCCCGGTCAGGACGAGGTCGCCCGCCCGCAGCGGGTCACCCCGCTCGGCGAGGGCCGAGGCCAGCCAGACGGCCGCGTTGAGGGGGCCGCCGAGGCAGTCGGCGCCGGTCCCCTCGGAGACCATCTCGCCGTTGCGGCTCATGCTCATCTGTACGGAGCGCAGGTTGACCGCGGTCAGCGGCACCGGGAAGGCGCCGAGGACGTACATCCCGCAGGAGGCGTTGTCGGCGACGGTGTCGACGATGGAGATGTCCCAGTCCCGCACCCGGCTGTCCACGATCTCCAGCGCGGGCAGCGCGAAGTCGGTGGCGCGCAGCAGGTCGACGACGGTGCACCGGGCGTGCGGCAGATCGCTGCCGAGCACCAGCGCCACCTCGGCCTCCACCTTGGGCTGGAGCAGCCGCCCGGCGGGCACCTCACCGCCCTCCGGCACGGCCATGTCCGCGAACAGGGCGCCGAAGTCCGGCTGGTCCACGCCGAGTTGGCGCTGCACGGCCGGCGACGTCAAACCGATCTTCCGGCCGACGATGCGGCGGCCGGCGGCCTGTTCGCGTTGCAGATTCAGCCGCTGCACCGCGTAGGCGGCCTCGATGTCACCGTCGGCCAGGAGTGTGCGCACCGGTGGGCAGGCGGTCCCGCCGCGGGCGGCCTCCGCCAGTGCGTCGGCGGCCTTGACCACCGCCCCGGGGAAGGCGTCCGTCGGGACGCGGTCGGGCACATTCGGCACGGGCTACCTCCTGAGGTGGAACGTGGGTGCCGGGCCCCCGGCGCTCCCCATGTGGCCTCCGGTATAGACGCGCGACCCGCCACGAGCCAACTTTTGTTCCGTTACGCGGAACACGGCGGGTGCGGGACTGCCGGACGAGGCCGTGCTGACCTGCCGTGCCCGCGTCCGGCCGGAGGGGCGTACCGCCTCACGGAACTCTCCGGGCGAGGGGCAGGCCCCGGCCGCCCGGTCCTTGACGCCACCCGAGGAGTTCCGTACAAAGTACGACCAGGGCCGCGGGCTCACCAACCTGCCATACCGGGAGAGTGCATATGCTGACCGCCCACTACACCTCCAGCCGCTTCGGCCAGTTGCACCATGTCGAGTGCGGCGAGGGCGAGCCGGTGCTGCTGCTCCACCAGACCCCACGGTCATGGACCGAGTACCGCGATGTGCTTCCGCTGGTCGGCGCCGCGCACCGGGCGATCGCGATGGACACCGTCGGCTACGGGGCGTCGGCGAAACCCGCGGAGGATCAGAGCATCGAGATGTTCGCCGACGGGGTCGAGGACCTGGTGGCCGGGCTGGGACTGGAGTCGTTCCACCTGGTCGGCCACCACACCGGCGGCGTGATCGCGGTGGAGGTGGCGGCGCGCCTGGGCGCCCGGGTGCGGAGCCTGGTGCTCTCCGCGACCCCGTTCATCACCCCGGAGAAGCGCTCCCGGGCGGCGTGGAAGCGCCCGGTCGACTGGGTGCAGCCGAAACCGGACGGCTCCCACCTCATGGAGCTGTGGAACCGGCGGAGGCACTTCTACGAGCCCGGACAGGAGGCCGCGCTCAACCGGTTCATGGCCGACGCCGTGCGGGTGCTGGACCGGGCGGAGGACGGCCATATCGCCGTTCGGCTGTTCGCGATGGACGAGCGACTGCCACGGATCACCGCCCCGGCCACGGTCATCTGCGGGCAGGACGACGATCCGTCGATGCCCAGCTTCGAGCCCATGGTGAACGCCCTGTCCGCCACGGGGCACATCGTGCCCGAGGCCGGTGTGCCGTTCCCCGAACAGCGGCCGGAGGAGTTCGCCCGGCTGGTGCTGGAAGCGGTCGCATCCGCCGGGGCGGCGGACCGCTGACGATGGTGTGGTGTCAGGGGGCGGGGAACAGCGAGCGATAGAAGGGCGTCTCACGGAAACCGTCCCCGTGGTGCGTGGAGCTCCACTTCAGGGGCACCGCCGGGCCACCGGCCCGGTACAGCTCGCCGACGAGCGCGTAGTCGGGGTGTACACCGTCATCGCTCATCGTCGTGGTGAAGTCGAACTCGAACCGGTCGCCCGGCCGTACCTGCAGACCCTCCTCCGACAGCGGGGCGTACACCGGGGTCCAATTGCTCGACTGGACCAGCGAGTCGAGCGGCTCGTCGTCCTCGGTCACCCACAGGCGCACGCCGAGCGCGAGCCCGGAGAAACGGCCCGCTCGGCTGAAGGTCAGCTCGACGGCGTCGACGCCCTCCGGCTGCAGGTCGCCGTTGTACTCCAGCGGCTCCACCTCGACGGTATCGGACAGATACGACCGCTGCCGCACCCTCGGGTTGTCCTGCAGCCCTTCGAGGACCACCCGCAGATCGAAGGGGCGGCCCACCGACGCGAACACCTCTTCCACGTAACGGAAGACGAGGGGCGGAAAGCCGGGGAGCGTGCCGAGGTTCGCGCTGTTCAGGTCCAGGGCGACGGCGGTGGTGGCGCTGCGGTGCGGGATGAACACCCCGCCGGGCTTCACCAGGCGCTCCCGCGCGTCCCGCAGGACGGACCCCGCCCCTTCCGAGCCGGCGAGCGTGCCGATGATCTCGGAGACGCACATATCGACGGGCTCGGGCAGCTCGATCTCGGTGGACAGCCCCTCCACCACCGTGATCCGGTCGGCGAAGCCTGCCTTTTCGATGTTCTTCCGGGCGATCCGCGCGGACTCGGGAAGGACCTCCACGGCCCATACGTGTCGCGCCCCGGCGCGGGCGGCGGCCAGCGCCCACACCGCGTCCTGCCCGGTGCCGATGTCGAGCACCGTCCGGCCGGGTGCGTAGCGCCGGACGGCGTCGTGGTACGCGCCCATCCGACGCTCGTCCTTGATCATCGCGTCGTAGGCGACCTCGTCGTACACCGGATACTCGCCGATCGAAGCGAACAGCCACACCGGGCTCGACTCCAGTTCACATGCCCGCACCGGCACCTTGCACCCCGGTGCGGCCAACTCTGCGAGGAAGGAACGCGGCATCTTCAGACCTTTCCCAGGAGTGACTTTTCACGACCAGCATGACAGGCAGGGAAACCTGGAATTCCCTAGCAATCGAACTCACCACGGGTGAATAAAGTCCGAATATAGCCCGGTTAAAGCAAAGTAAAAGCTCGAGAAGCGAGGCGATCGAGGCTCGATTTCACCGATACCCGGCCGCGACCACCGCCGGGGCCTCGGCCGCGCGCCGGCAAAAGCCGCCGAGGGCCCGTGCCGCCATGGGGCGGCCTCATCGAACAGACGCACGCAGGCGATTGGCATGTCCGCGACCAAATGGAGGTTGCCTGCGAAGGTAAATTCGGCTTGATTTCGCGGCTGGGTATCCGGATCCCGGCACTGGAGCGTCCGAAAGTAATCGGACCTCGTATTCAAATTGGTGATCCGTAGTAATCGGCGAGACAGGCGCTCATGGATAATGGTTGAAATAGCAACCATCCGTCATGTCTTTCGGCCAGGGCTTCTACGGCTGGATCGGCGACACCCGCATCGTCAAACGGGCCCTGCGGCCACAGGACTTCATGAACCACCTGCCGGCTTCGGAGCGGTAGGCCCGGCCTCGCGGGCCAGAAGCCCGCCGCGAGCCCGCGAGCCCGCGAGCGCTTGAGCGCTTGAGCGCGCCCCGGGCGACGCTCGCCTCTTCCGCTTGACCTGATTAGACCTGTCTGTCTAATATCATTCGCGATTAGATAGACAGGTCTACTCATACTTCGAACGGGGAAGGTCATGACGAATCTCTCGGTCGTCCCGGCGTCCAAACCGGCGCGCACCTCCGATGCGGCGCCCGCCGACGCCGGATCCGACTCCGCCGCCGTATCCGCGCGGGGCCGGCGGCTGCCGCCGAACGTGGCGCTGTATGTACTCGCCTCGATCACCATCTCGTTCCTGGCGGCCTCCAGCGCGCCGACCCCGCTCTACGCCGCCTACCAGGCCGAATGGGGCTTCGACCCGATCACCACCACCGTGGTCTTCGGCGTCTACGCGGTGGCCGTGCTGCTCGGGCTGCTCACCATGGGCAAGCTCTCCGACCACGTCGGCAGGCGGCCGGTGCTGCTGGCCGCGCTGGCGGCGCAGGCCACCTCGATGGTCGTGTTCGCCACCGCCGACGGCGTGTCGGGGCTGATGGTCGCCCGGATCGTCCAGGGACTGTCGACCGGCGCCGCGCTCGGCGCGATCGGGGCGGGGATGATGGACATAGACCGGCCGCGCGGCACGATCACCAACGCGGTCGTCCCGGGCATCGGCACGGCGACCGGCGCGCTGGTCTCCGGCCTCGTCGTCCAGTTCCTGCCCGCCCCCACGCATCTGGTCTACCTCGGGCTGCTGGCGGTCTTCGTCCTCCAGGCCGTCGCCGTCGCGCTGATGGCGGAGACGGCGACCCGCAAGCCGGGGGCGCTGGCAAGCCTGGCGCCGGAGATCAAGCTGCCGCGTGCCGTACGCCGCCCGATGCTGGTGGCCGCGCCGGTGCTGTTCGCCGTCTGGGCGCTGGCCGGGCTGTACGGGTCGCTCGGCCCGTCCCTCGCACGGCAGTTGACCGGTTCCGGGTCCGAAGTCCTCGGCGGGCTGAGCCTGTTCGTGCTCGCCGGCGTGGCCGCCGTCTCGGTGCTGGTCCTGCGGATGGCGGCGACCCGGACGGTGATGCTCATCGGCATCCTCGCGCTGATCGCCGGGGTGGCCCTCACCCTCGTCTCGATCCGCGACTCCTCCCCCACCGGCTTCTTCGTCGGCACCGCCATCGCGGGCGTCGGCTTCGGCAGCGGGTTCCAGGGCGGCATCCGTACGGTGATGCCGCTGGCCCGGCCGCATGAGAGTTCCGGGGTGCTGTCGCTGCTCTTCGTCGTCTCCTACCTGGGCATGGGGGTGCCCGCCGTGATCGCCGGGTTCCTCGTCGTCCACGCGGGCGGACTGACCGCCACCGCACAGGAGTACGGCGTCGCCGTGATCGTCCTCGCGGCGTTCGCACTGCTCTGGCTGCTGCGCGGCGGCCGGGACGGGGCGGCGGTCCTGCCGGGCGAGCGGGTCGGCGGCAACGGCTGAGGGGTGGCCTCCGGCCGGGCTCGGTCGAGACTCGGTTGGGACTCGGCCGGAGGCATGCGGCCGGGGCATAATGTAGACAGGTCTGTCTGAAGGAGTGACCGTCATGGCGAGTGTCCAGAGCACCGCGAAGCCGTCGGCGCGTGAGCGCCTGCTCGCCGCCGCGAACGAGCTGTTCTACGCCGAGGGCGTGCAGAGCGTCGGGATCGACCGGGTCACCGAGCACGCGGGCGTGGCCAAGGCGTCGCTGTACAACACCTTCGGCGGCAAGGAGCAGCTCATCCGGGCGTACCTCGACACCCGGCACGCGGGCACCGCCGACCGGATCACCCGGGCCGTCGCGGAGCGCGACACGCCCCGCGAGAAGATGCTGGCGGTCTTCGAGTCCCAGGGGCGGCAGTTCGACCGGCCCGACTTCCACGGCTGCGCCTTCATCCGCGCCGGCGCCGAGGCCAGCCCCGGCGGGCTGGTCCAGGAAGCGGCGGACGCCTTCCGCGGCTGGATGCGCGAACTCTTCACCCGCCTCGCCGCCGAGGCCGGCGCCGCCGACCCCGACGCCCTGGGCCACCAGCTCCAACTCCTCTACGACGGCGCCGGCATCTCCGCCCTGATGGACCACGACTCCACGGTGGCCGCGACCTCCCGCGCGGCGGCGACCGCCCTGATCGCGGCGGCGACGGGCGCATCCGCCGAGGCATGAGCGGCGCTCGGCACGCACGCGGGCCGGGACCGCGAGCGTGTGCACCACCGCGCTGACCGCCGCGATCTGGCACAACGACCACACAAGGCAGCCCGTCCTCCAGTGTCTTCTCGATCAAAGGGGGTAGGTGGCGATCGTCCCGCCCACTGCGTCACCTCCCCCTATGACCAGGAGAGACACGTGCCCAGAACGCTTGTCACGGGTATCGCCGCCACCGCCGTCGCCACCGTCCTGCTCACCGGCTCCGGGGCCGTGAGCGCCACCGCCACGGCCACGGCGCCACGTGAGCCGCACGCCACCGATGTCCACCGGGTCCGGATCCAGGACGACTTCGACTCGCTCGGCCCCGAGGTCCGGGGGATGAAACTGGACTCGGGGCGCACCGCCCACTACATCGACGACGGGCCCCGGGACGGAAAGCCGGTGCTCTACATCGGCGGCACGGGCACCAGCGCGCGAGTGGCCCATATGACGGACTTCCTGCGCAGCACCCGCGAGTCCCTCGGGCTGCGGCTGATATCGGTCGAGCGCAACGGCTTCGGGGACACGGAGTTCGACAAGAGCCTGGGGAAGGCGGACTTCGCGAAGGATGCGCTACAGGTACTGGACCGCGTCGGGGTGCGCAAGGTCAGCGTGATCGCCATCTCGGGTGGCGGTCCGTACGCCGCCGAGCTGGCGTCCCTGGCCCCGGACCGGGTCCAGTCACTGCACTTGGCCGCCGCTCTGCCGCCGTACGGCGCGAAGCGCCCCTACTGCTCGATGTCTGATGACGAGCTGGGCAAGTCGCTGGAGAAGCAGATCGCCGATCCCCGCGTCTGGTGGGCGCTGCCGGACGACAGCCCGACCAAACGCATCCCCGGCTTCGCCGACACCGCCTTCGAGGACGGCGCCCGCACCTACAACCAGCGCGGTCAGAAGTCCGACCCCGCGCCTCAGGTGCATGAGCAGAAACTCTACTGCCAGCGGCCCGGCCCCGATCTGTCGAAGCTGACGGCCCCCGTCACCCTCTACAGCGGGAAGAAGGACACGACCGTGCCGCCCAGCACGATCGACACCTGGAAGCAGCACCTGCCCGGCAATCCGGCCGTGCGCAGCTATGCCGACTCTGGGCATGATGTGCAGTACCGGCACTGGGACCAGATCCTCGTCGACCTCGCCGGGCACAGGGACCACACCGTGATCTGCTACCGGGGCCACAGCTCCATGCCACCGGCCCGGATCGCCGACCCGCTGGTCGAGAAGGGCCGGGCCACGCTCGGCAGTTGCGCCTGGCAGAAGTCCGGTGAGGACGGGCCCGTCGGCTGAGACGAGATCCCGAGACACGTCATGGCCGCCGCGCCCAGAACAGGGCGTGACCGCCGTCGCCCTCGGGGGCGAACTCCTCTCCCTCGACGGTCAGTCCGGCCTGGGTGAGCCACGTCCGATAGGTCGCGGCGTCGGCGTGGCTCCACCACATCGTGGCGCCACCGCTGAGCCAGTTGTCATCGGTGCCGGTCCAGGCGGTGTGCCCGGTGGTGGCCAGGAACCAGCCGCCCGGGCGTAGCCAGGTGGCGATCCTGGCGAGGAGGGGAGGTTGCTCCGCCAGCGGGATGTGGATCAGGGCGTAGAGGGAGACCACGGCGTCGAAGGAGGCGGCCGGGAACTCCACGGCCGTGGCATCGGCCTGGCGGAACTCGGCCTCCGGCACCAGCTCCCGCGCCCGGCGGATCTGCTCCCCGCTGATGTCGACACCGGTGACGCGGTGCCCCGCGGCGGCCAGCGCGCGGGCCACCGGCAGGCCGCAGCCGCACCCCAGGTCCAGCACGGTGGCGGCGGGCGGAATGCGCTGCTGGAGGGCGCCGAGCCAGGGCTGGTACTTGGTTTCGGTGGCGTAGGACTGCTCGTAGTGGCGGGAGAGCGCGTCGTATCCGCGCCTGACCACGTCCTTGGGATCGTCGATGTCCACGACGGAGCACGGTAGTTGGGGGCGGACGCCTTCCGCGAACGGTTTTCGGGCGCGAGCCGATGCCCGCGCCCGGCAGCGCCGTCAGACCTTGCGCACTGCGGCGACGAACTCCGCCCAGGCCCCGGCCGGGACGACCAGGGCGGGACCTGTCTTGTCCTTGGAGTCGCGGATGCCGACCTGGGCGGTGTGGGGCAGGTGGGCGATCTCGACGCACGCGGTCCCGTTGTTCTCGCTGTAGGACGACTTGAACCAGGCACCTTCGGGTGCGACATCAGAAGCTATGCGGTGTGTCATGTCAGATCTCCCGTACTAGTCGTTGCAGGAAGGCGGGTGTCTCCCCAGGCGCGAGAGCGCCTGCCCGCAGGGCCTCGAACCTGCGGGAGAAGGTCCAGATGGTGGTGTCCTTGTCGCTGATCTCCGACCCGTCGGCGGCGTCGCTTTGCACCACCGTCGGAAGCGGGCTGCCGAACTCCAGCAGGGTGAAGTTGGCACCTGTCCGGTAGGTGGCCGTGGTCATCGGGAGGATCTGGACGGTCACGTTGTCGAGTTGCGCGAAAGCAAGGATCTCCTCGTACTGCTCACGCATCACGTCCGGGCCGCCCACCACCCGCCGCAATGTCGCTTCCTCCTGGATGACCCAAAGCTCCACCGGACTGTCTCGGCGCGTCAGAGCCTTCTTGCGCTCCATTCGGATCTGAATGTGGCGCTCGACGAACTCCGTCGTCGTCTCCTCAACCGGCTTGGCGGTCTGGAACATCTCCCGGGCGTATCGCTCGGTCTGCAACAACCCGAGGACCACATTCGGTTGCCAAGCCCGGATGCTCCGAGCACCGCTTTCCAGCCCGATGTACATCCCCATGCCGGACGGCAGGACACTGCGATAGAGCGACCACCAGCCCCGGTTGAGCGAATCCCGGTGGATCTCGACCAGGAAGTCCACGTCGTCCTCGTCCTCGACGCCGTATCGGTCCAAGAGGGCTTTCAGGTCTGCGGCCTTGGGCAGGGCCGAGAGGCCGTTCTCGACCCGGAACAGTTTCGTGGTGGAAAACGTCAACCCGTCCACCGCCTCCGCGAGGGTGAATCCGGCCTTGTCCCTCAACCGCTTGAGCTCCCAGCCGAGTTGCATGCGACGGACCGTCGGTCCCGTTGGTGCTGCCACGAGTATGCCTCCGGAGGAGTCGAGCCTGCCATGTCGCCGTGCGAGTTCTGAGTCTGGCAAGGACAGACCGCCGTATCAGGCCATTTGCCCACTCGGTCACATATGCCATCTGAAGCGGAAATTAGCTGTCATCTTGCGCGCCAGCTTCCGCGCGTCCGAAGCTGTTTCCGCCACCGCCTCATCACTCGCGGTAGCCGAACCTCGGAACGCCATGGAGCCCTCATGCCTTCATCACGCCCCCGTCTGCTGCCCTGGCCCGGACTGAACGGGCAGCCCTGCTTCCTCGTCACCGACGACACCGGCACCAGCTACCTCTCCCGGCTGGCCGACGAGATGGAGGCCGTACAGCTACGGACCGGGGCCGAGCTTCTCGGGCATGCGCGGCCGCTGCTCCGGGACCGCAAGGCCGACGCCTGCGAGCTGCGCTTCGTGGGGCATCGGCTCGCCGAGGCGCTGTATGACGCGCTGCGGGTGGCCGAGAGCCGGGGGCGGCGGCTGGAGGACCGGGAAGAGACCGCCCCCGAGCAGAGTTAGTAGAAGCATGAACAACAGCGTGGACGTCGTGGTCATCGGTGCCGGGCAGGCCGGGTTGTCCGGTGCCTATCACCTCCGGCGGGCCGGGTACGAGCCCGGGACCGGCTTCGTGGTGCTCGACCACGCGCCCGCGCCCGGCGGGGCGTGGCAGTTCCGGTGGCCGTCGCTGACGTACGGCAAGGTGCACGGGATGTACGACCTGCCCGGTATGCGGCTGACCAGCGACGACGCGGATCCGGAGCGGCCCTCGTCCGAGGTGGTCCCGGCCTACTTCGCACGGTATGAGCGCGCCTTCGATCTGCGGGTCGTCCGGCCGGTGCATGTCGACGCCGTACGGGACGGGGACGACGGGCGGCTGCTGGTGGAGACCTCGGCCGGGACCTGGTCCGCCCGCGCGCTGATCAACGCGACCGGGACCTGGGACCGGCCCTTCTGGCCGCGCTACCCGGGACAGGAGACCTTCCGGGGCCGCCAGCTCCACACCGCGCAGTACCCGGGGCCCGAGGCGTTCGCCGGGCAGCGGGTGATCGTCGTCGGGGGCGGTACGTCCGGGGTGCAGCATCTGCTGGAGGTCGCCGAGGTGGCGGCGGAGACGACCTGGGTCACCCGCCGCCCGCCGGTGTTCCACACCGGGCCGTTCGGCGAGGACCAGGGGCGCGCCGCCGTCGCACTGGTGGAGGAGCGGGTCCGGCGGGGGCTGCCGCCGCAGAGCGTGGTGTCGGTGACCGGGCTGCCCATGACGGAGGCGATGCAGCGGGCCCGGGAGAAGGGGATACTCGACCGGCTGCCGATGTTCGAGCGGATCACCCCGTCCGGGGTGGCCTGGGCGGATGGGCGTCATGTCGACGCGGATGTGATCCTCTGGGCCACCGGTTTCCGCGCCGCGATCGACCATCTCGCCCCGCTGCGGCTGCGCGAGCCGGGCGGCGGGATCACCGTCGACGGCACCCGGGCGGTCCGGGATCCCCGGGTGCATCTGGTCGGCTACGGGCCGTCGGCCAGCACGGTGGGCGCCAACCGGGCGGGCCGGGCCGCCGTACGGGAGATCCAGGAGCTGCTGGCCGCCCCGTACGACAGCCGGCCGTCACCGGAGAAGGTCGCCGTCGGGCATTGACGTGGCGCGGGGCGGGCCGGTGCTTCCCCGGACGACGAGGGTGGGGTCGAGGACGATGTCCCGGTCGGTGGTGCGCCCCTCGTCGAGCCGTTCGACGGCCGCCCGGACGGCGCGGTCGGCCGCCTCGGCGGCGTCCTGGCGTACCGAGGTGAGGTCGATGAAGGACAGCCGGGCGAGTTGGCTGTCGTCGTAGCCGACGATGGACACGTCCTCGGGCACCCTGACGCCCGCGCGCAGGAACGTGCCGAGCAGACCGTGCGCACAGCGGTCGTTCCCGGCGATGACCGCCGTGGGCAACTCGGCCCGCGCGAGCAGGTCCCGGGCCACCCGGGCTCCGGACTCCTCGGTGTAGTCGCCGGGGTGGACCTGGATGTGGTCGGCGAGTCCATGGCGGCGCATGGCGGCGCGGTATCCGCGTCGTCTGTCGTCGGCGGCGGGCATGGTGCCGCCGTCTATGTGCGCGATGGCGCGGTGTCCTTGGGCCACGAGATGGTCGACGGCCTGGCGCATCCCCCTCCGCTCGGCGGTACGGACGACATCCGTACCGGCGGCTCGCGTCAGCGGGTTGATCTCCACGACGAAGGGCCCGCCGACACCCGTGGCCGGGTGGTGCCGCTCGAACGTCGTACCGATGGTGATGATGGCTTCACAGCGCAGTCCGAGCAGCTCGTCCATCGCCTGACGCTCGTCGCGGGTGTCGACCATGGCGTTGAGCACGAGGGTGTAGCCGTGCTTCCGGGCGGCGGCGTACAGGGCCTCGACGACGCCCACGTCGTGTGGCTGGCGCATGGTGAACAGCACGCCCAACTGCCGGCTGCGCGTGCGGCGCAGCAACTGGGCGGCGGTGTCGGGACGGTAGCCGAGTTCCTCGGCCGCCCGGAACACGCGGCGGCGCGTATCGGCGCTGGCGCCGGGCTGGTTGCGGAACACCAGTGACACCAGGGCCTGCGAGACACCGACCCGCGCGGCGACATCGGACATGGTCGGGCGCTTGGGGCGCGCTGCCGAGGTTCCCCGGCCGTCGGACCGGCCGGTGCCCCCTGGATCGTCCATCCGTACCTCCCCGTGCTTATGTCTTGACATGGATCACACCGCACTCCCATAGTACGTAGCACTTGTACGTACTAGTTGTACTGACAAAAAGACAAAGGCTCTGCGCGGCCGCGCGATCGCGGCCGGCCGGCCATGAGAGACCGCACGGCAGGTGACCCCTGCCGGAATGGCCGCGCCGTCGCACCGGGCCCACGTACGCCGCCCACTCAGTCGACATCGGGAAACACACCGCAGCCGGCCGGGGCGCCACCACGACCTCCGCTGCCTCCACGAGGAGACACGACGATGAACACCCGACTCGACTCAGAGGACACGGGCATCACACACCAGGACCCCGAACTGCCACCGGACACCAAGGGCCCCCATTCACGACGGCTCGGCCTGGTCGCCGTCATCGTGACCTTCGGCGGGCTGCTGTTCGGCTATGACACCGGCGTTGTCAACGGCGCCCTCGACCCCCTCACCGACGACCTCGGGCTGACCGCGCTCACCGAGGGAATCGTCGTCAGCAACCTCATCTTCGGCGCCGCCTTCGGCGCCATGATCGGCGGAGTCCTCTCCGACCGGCACGGCCGCCGCCACAACATCCTGCTGCTGTCCCTGGTGTTCATGGTCGGCACCCTGGGCTGCGTACTGTCGCCGAGCTGGCAGGTGCTCGCCCTCTTCCGCTTCATCCTCGGCCTCGCCGTGGGCGGAGCCTCCGCGACGGTCCCGGTCTATCTCGCCGAAATCGCCCCGGCCGAGCGCCGCGGCTCCATCGTCACCCGCAACGAGGTGATGATCGTCTCCGGCCAGTTCGCCGCGTTCGTCATCAACGCGATCATCTTCAATCTCTGGGGCGAGAGCGATGGCATCTGGCGGCTCATGCTGCTCGTCGCCCTCCTTCCGGCGATCGGGCTGTTCATCGGCATGCTGCGGCTGCCGGAGAGCCCGCGCTGGCTGGTCGCCCAGGGCCGTGAGGACGAGGCACTCGCCGTCCTGTCCCAGGTCCGGGCCCCCGAGCGGGCCCGCGCCGAGATGGCGGAGGTGCACCGCCTCGCCGAGGAGGAGCGGGTCGCCAAGACCGCGGGCCGGGTGGATCTCGGGGTGCGCTGGGTGCGGGTGCTCATCCTGATCGGGGCGGGGCTCGGCTTCTGCCAGCAGTTCACCGGCATCAACTCCGTCATGTACTACGGCACACAACTGCTCGGCGACGCCGGGTTCTCGGGCGACTCCGCCATCATCGCGAACACCCTCAACGGCGCCTTCAGCGTCATCGGCATCGCGGTGGGCGTCTCGGTCATCAACAAGCTCAAACGGCGCACCATGCTGATCGGCGGGTTCACCCTGACCACGACGTTCCACCTGCTCGTCGGCCTCTCCGCGCTGCTGATGCCCGAGGGCACCGTGAAGGCGTGGTTCATTCTCGTGTTCGTCGTGCTCTTCGTCTTCTCCATGCAGGCCACCATCGGTCCGCTGGTCTGGCTCATCCTCTCCGAGATGTTCCCGCTGAAGATCCGCAGCCTGGCCATCGGCATCAGCATCTTCGTGCTGTGGATGGCGAACGCCCTGGTCGCCCTCGGCTTCCCGCCCATCGTGAAGGCCATGGGGATCTCGAACACCTTCTTCGCCTTCGCCGCCTTCGGTGTGCTGGCCCTCCTGTTCATCGCGACCTGTGTGCCCGAGACCAAGGGCCGCTCGCTGGAAGAGCTGGAGGACGACTTCCGTACCCGCTACTCCTCATCCGCGCCGCTCCGGAAGGAGGGCTCCACAGCATGACCGTCCTGACCGCCATCGCCGAGGGCCGCGAGGGAGACCACGCGCTGACCGCGGGAATCGCCGAGGCCCGGCTGCTGGGCACCGATCTGGTGCTGGTCAATCTGCGCCTGTCGGCGCTGGACCGCTCCGGCCTGCCCGAGAACCTGAAGATCACGATCGTCGAGCGCAGCGGTCCCGGCGACCGCGACCCCGTCGACGCCGTTCTGGACGAGATCGAGGCCCGGCCCGATGTCGACCGGCTGGTCGTCGGCATCCGCCGGCGCTCGCCGGTGGGCAAGGCCCTGCTGGGCAGTGTGAGCCAGCGGCTGCTGCTGGAGAGCCCCGTCCCCGTCGTCGCGGTCAAGCCCCCGGTCTGACCGGGCCTCGGCGTCGGGAAGGGCCCCGGTTCCAACGCGGGGCCCTTCCCGACGCCGAGGCTCTGCCTGACGCCGAGGCTCTGCCCGACGCCGAGGAGACCGGTGACCCCGAGGTCAGGCCCCCGGCCGCGCCGCGAAAGTCGAATCCCTGACCACCAGTTCGGGCTGGAGGACGATCCGCCGGTGCTGATGGTCCGCCATCTCCTCACCGGTCTCCTCGATGAGCAGCTCGGCCGCCGTACGCCCCATCCGGAACGCCGGCTGGCGTACCGACGTCAGCGGCACCGCGGCCGCCGCCGCGAACTCGATGTCGTCGTACCCCACCAGCGCCACCTCCCCCGGCACCGACACCCCGGCCGCGAAGAGGGCCTGAAGCACTCCGAGCGCCAGGAGGTCGTTGGCGCAGAACACCGCCGTCGGGCGCGGTGAGATGCCCAGCAGCCGCGCGCCCGCGTCCCGGCCCGAGGCCACGTCCAGCCGCTCGGCCTCGATATGCACCATCGCCTCCGTCGCCAGCCCCTCCTCGGCGAACGCGCCGAGCAGCCCGGCGCGCCGGTCCTGGCACTGCGGGAGCAGCATCGGACCGCTGACGTAGACCACCGAGCGGTGTCCCTGGGCGATGAGGTGGCGGCCGGCGAGCGCCCCGCCCTCGATGTCGTCGACCGACACCGAGCAGCCGTCGGCGCTGGGCACCTCGCGGTCCACGAAGACGAACGGGATGTCGTGGCGCCGGAAGCCCTCCAGGTTGGCCCCGGTGACATCGGCCGGGGTGACCAGCACGCCGCGCACCCGGTGCTCGGCGAAGAGACCGAGGTAGTCCGCCTCCTCCTCGGGGCTCTGCGCGCTGTTGCACACCATCACCCCAAGACCCGCCTCCCGCGCCGCACGCTCCGCGCCACTCGCCACGTCCACGAAGAACGGGTTCGCCATGTCCAGCACCAGCAACGCGATGATGCGGCTGCGCCCCGCGCGCAGTTGACGCGCGGACTCCTGGCGTACGTAGCCCAGGCGCTCGATCACGCCCTGCACCCGGTCGCGCGTGGCCTCGGCGACCATCTCGGGCCGGTTGATCACGTTCGAGACGGTTCCGACGGACACTCCCGCCTGCCGCGCGACGTCCTTGATCCCCACCATGCGTCCCACGACCCGGAGCCTCCGTCTTCCCGCGACCCACCGCGGTCGCGGGAACATGGTAGTGCTCTGTTCGACCGGTCGGGCAGGACCGGGCCGCCGCCGCGGGCCGCTCCCCACCGCCTCAGGCCCGCTCCGGGCCACCGCGGGGCCCCGGCTCAGCCGCGGGAGCGGACCAGGCTCGACCCTCGGACGACGAGTTCGGGCTGGAGGACGATCCGCTGGTGGCGGTGGTCCGCCGCCCGCTCCCCCGTCTCCTCGATCAGCAGCTCGGCCGCCATACGCCCCATCCGGAACGCGGGCTGGCGCACCGACGTCAGCGGCACCGCGGCCGCCGCCGCGAACTCGATGTCGTCATACCCCACCAGCGCCACCTCCCCCGGCACCGACACCCCCGCCCCGTACAGCGCCTGGAGCACCCCCAGCGCCAGCAGGTCATTGGCGCAGAACACCGCCGTCGGCCGCGGTGACATGCCCAGCAGCCGCGCCCCCGCGTCCCGCCCGGACGTCACATCCAGCCGCTCCACCTCGACATGGCGCAGCGCGGACCCGCAGAGCCCCCGCTCGCGCAGGGCACGCAGCGCGCCCTCGCGGCGGTCGCGACACTGGGCCAGCCGCATCGGCCCGCTCACATAGGCGACGGTGCGATGACCGAGGCCCAGCAGATGGCGGACGGCGAGTTCGCCGCCGGTGACATCGTCGACCGACACCGAACATCCCTCGGCGCTGGGCAGCACCCGGTCGACCAGGACGAACGGAATGGGCTGCCGCCGGAAGGAGGCGAGGTTGCGCCCGGTCATATCGGCCGGGGTCATCAGCACCCCGCGCACCCGCTGTTCGGCGAAGAGCCCGAGGTAGTCGGCCTCCTCCTCCGGGCTCTGCGCGCTGTTGCACACCATCACCCCAAGACCCGCCTCCCGCGCCGCACGCTCCGCGCCACTCGCCACGTCCACGAAGAACGGGTTCGCCATGTCCAGCACCAGCAGCGCGATGATGCGGCTGTGACCGGCCCGCAACTGGCGCGCGGACTCCTGGCGTACATAGCCCAGGCGCTCGATGGTGGACAGCACCCGGGCCCGGGTCTCCTCGGACACCGACTCCGGGCGGTTGATGACGTTGGAGACCGTGCCGACCGAGACCCCGGCCTCGCGCGCCACCTCTTTGATGCCCACTCCGGGTGCCATCCGTCAGGAGGGGAGCGTGAAGTCGATGACGCGGAGGGCGGAGGGTGTGGTGCCGCTGGACCGCCGCTGGTACAGATACGACAGAACGCCGTCCTGCGCGAGCCGGGTGTCGTCCACGACGACCTCGCCGAAGGCGTTCAGCCCGCTGCCGTCGAAGAGGGTCTTCCAGTCCGTCCAGCCCGAGGACTTGGACGCGGCCACGATCCTGCCGTACGGCATCACGGCGTAGGCGTTGTCGTAGCGGTCGAAGACCAGGTGGCTGCGCTGGGTGGAGCCCGGCGGCACCGGGATCTCGGTCTTCTTCCAGGTGCCCGCGGCGTCCTTGAAGAGGTGGAAGGTGCGGCCGTTGGCCTTCCGGTCGGCCGCGTAGTCGGTGGTGCACTGGCCGAAGCGACCGGGCACATAGCTGATCAGGGCGTGCGGCAGTCCGGCGGAGTCGGTGGCCTGGCTCTCCTGGTTCATCAGCGAGTGGTCGGGGCCCAGCGGGTCGACAACGGTCCCGGCGTCGCCGACCGCCACCGTGTCGGCGCCACCGGTGGTGCCGACGGCGGTGCCCGCCGCGGTGCGCCAGGTGCGGCCGCGGTCGGAGCTGCCCACATAGCCGGTGTCGTGGTTGGTGAGACCGCCGCTCGCGCACATCACCGCGTTGTTCTGCTCGCGCCAGGTGTAGAAGGCGTGCAACCGGCCGTCGGGCCCGTAGTCGATGCCGTGCAGATACATATTGCGGGCGGTGCTGGAGCCATGCTCGCCGGCGTAGGTGCCGGTGGCGGAGGACCATGCGCCCAGCGCCGTCCACTTGCTGCCGTCGTACTCGGCGAGCGCGTTTCGGCCGTTGCCGGAGACGCCGGAGCGGTAGCTGAGCTGGAGTCGGCCCTCGGGGGTGGCGATGAACTGGGGGTAGGTGAACTGGGAGGTGAGCGTCAGGCCGTCGAGGGTGGTCCGGACCGCGCCGAACTGGCCAATGGTCCAGGGGTGTCCGGCGGGGTCGTCCACCAGCCCGGCCACCGACTTCACATAGAAGAAGCCGCTGCTGTGGGAGTCCATGTTCAGATGCAGCCGGCCGTCGATCCGCGAGATTCCCATGGAGATGACGTTGTGGGAGTCATCGGCGGTGAGCCGGTGCGGCAGGGTGACGGTCTGCCAGCTCTGCTGGGTGAGCGCGCGGCGCCCGATGACCGCGCTGCGGTCGCCGGTGTACCAGACGGCGTACTGATAGCCCTTGTAGGTGAGCAGCCCGTTCTTCTGGAAGGCGTTGTTGTTGACCAGGCCGTCGTACGACTCGAAGTAGATTGCCTTGGCGTCGAGTTGGGTGTCGACGAGCTTGCCGATGGCCGGGCCGGGGGCAGCGACGGAACCCGGGGTCGCGCCCGCGCCCGCGCTCGGGGCCGCGGCGCCGAGCAGGGCGGTGGCCAGGACGGCGATGGCCAGTGGTCTCATGTCCGTTCCTTTCCTGGTGCGCTTGTGGGGGGGCGGAGCGAGCTTCTGTCCCCACCCCGCCCCCTCCCGAACCATTGCGTCGTCGGCCGACTGCGGCGTCGTCGTGGCTGGTCCCACGCGGCGGAGCCGCACATCGGCACAGCCGCGGCGGAGCCGCACATCGACACAGCCCCGCGCCCCTTCGGGGCGCTGCCCGGACCGCCGCGTCCCGCGGCTACGCGAGGTGGAAGACCTCCGTCAGCGGCTTCATCCCCTCGTCCGGCCGCGCCCCGTCCAGCGCTTCGAAGAAGGGCGCCATCTCGGTCTGCCAGCGGGCGTTGACCTCGGTGGCGGCCATCGCGGCCTGGGCCGCCGCGAAGTCCTCGGTCTCCAGATAGCCCACCAGCAGCCCGTCCTCGCGCAGGAACAGCGAGTAGTTGTGCCAGCCGGTCTCCGCGAGCGCCGCCCGCATCTCGGGCCAGACGGCCTCGTGGCGCTCGCGGTACTCCTCGATCCGGTCCTGGCGGACCTTCAGCAGAAAACACACCCGCCGCATCGCCGGACCGCCCTCAGAAGTCGAACTTGTCGATGTTGGCCTTGTCGAAGACGGTGGGCGGGCCGAGGATGATCTCGCCGTTCTTGCCGACCGTGTACTCGCCCAGCTTCCCGGCCTTGAACTTCTCCCCCTCGGCCCCGGTGATCTGCCCGGAGGCGAGCGCGGCCGCGGCGTACGAACCGAGGTAGCCGAGCTTCTTGGGGTCCCAGAGCGAGAACTGCTCGACAGTGCCGTCCTTGACGTACTTGCGCATCTGGTTGGGGGTGCCGAGTCCGTTCAGCACGACCTTGCCCTCGTATGAGGAGCCGCTGATGTAGCGGGCGGCCGCGGCGATGCCGACCGTGGTGGGCGCGATGATGCCCTTGAGCTTCGGATACGCCTTGAGCAGGCCCTGGGTCTCCTGGAAGGACTTCTGGTCGTCGTCGTCCCCGTACACCGTCTTGACCAGCTTCATGTTCTTGTAGGCGGGCTTGTTCAGCTCGTCCTTCATGAAGCGGATCCAGGTGTTCTGGTTGGTGGCGTTCTGGGTGGCGGAGAGGATCGCGATCTCGCCCTTGTAGTCGAGCTGCTTGGCGAGGTGCTGGACCTGGCTACGGCCGATCTCCTCGGAGCCGGCCTGGTTGATGAAGAGCTGACGGCAGGCCGGGGCGGTGTCGGAGTCGTACGCCACCACCTTGATGTCCTTCTTCATGGCCTGCTTGAGCGGGCCGCAGACCGCGTTGGGGTCGTTGGCCGCGATCAGGATGGCGTCCTGGCGCTGCTGGACCAGGGTGTTGATGTACGACACCTGGGAGGAGGCGCTGGCGTCGGACGGGCCGACCTCCTTGCCCTTGCCGCCGAACTCCCCGGCGGCCGTGATCCCCGCCTCGTCGATGAGCTTCTCGTAGGGGTTGTTGATCTGCTTGGGCAGAAAGGCCAGCTTGAGGCCCTTCTTCAGGGGTGCGCCGGGGTCGGCCTTGGCGTCGGTCTTGGCGGGGCCGCTGTTGTCGTTGTCCTTCTTGGTGGTGCCGCCGCAGCCGGCCAGGGCCACGGCCAGGGCGCAGACCGCGGCGGCGGTGGCGGCGGCGCGGCGGCGTCCGGAAGTGGACTGGATCATGAGAAGACCTTTCGCGGTGCGTGGGTGGATCAACTGGTCGAGGCGGCGGCGCGCCGGTGACGCCAGGCGCTCACGGTGGTGATCAGGCGGGGGGTGAGGACGGAGGCCACCAGCAGCAGCCCGGTGACGATCACCTGGACCTCGTTGGCCACGTCGTTGAGGGTCAGCAGGTTCTTCAGGACGCCGATGAGCAGCACCCCGGCGACGGCGCCGAACAGTGTGCCCTTCCCGCCGTCGAAGTCGACGCCGCCCAGCAGGACGGAGGCGATGACGAGCATTTCGAAGCCCTGGCCGTTGTCGGCCCGCGCGCTGCCGTACCGCAGGGTGAACACGACCCCGGCGAAGGCCGAGATCAGCCCGCTGACGACGAACAACAGCAGCTTGACGCGTTTGACACGGATGCCCGCGAAGTAGGCGGCGTCCTCCTGGGCGCCGATGGCGAACAGCGACCGGCCCAGGCCCGTGGCGTGCAGCACCACCGCTGCGATGGCGGCCAGCACGATGAACAGCGCCACCGGATAGGTGAGGAAGGTGCCGGGCACGGTCGTGGTGTCCACGGACCATTTGGCGTACGTCTCGGGGAAGTCGGTGATGGCGCCCGTGCCGAGCACCACCGAGGCCAGCCCCCGGTAGAGGGCGAGTGTCCCGATGGTGACGGCGAGCGAGGGCAGCCCGACCCGGGTCACCAGCCAGCCGTTGAGCAGCCCCCCGGCCACCCCGACCAGCAGCACGATCGGCACGATGGTCTCGAACGCCCAGCCCGCGTCCCACAGTTGGCCGGTCAGCGCGCTGCCCAGACCGAGCATCGAGGCCACCGACAGATCCACCTGCCCGGCCACCACCAGCAGCGTCATCGGCAGCGCCATCAGCGCCACCTCGGCGATGTCGTTGAAGGCGAAGGCGAGGTTGTCGCGGCTCGCGAAGCCGTCCGTGGTGCCGAGGCCGGTGAGGAAGACGGCCACCAGCAGCACCCCGACGGCGGTGTCCCACCTGAGCTTCATCGAGCGCTCCTCTTCCTCAGCGCACGGGTCATGCGCACCCTCACGATCCGGTCCACGCTGATGGCCGCCAGCAGCAGCGCACCCGCGATGGCGTCCTGCCAGAAGGAGTCGACCTTCAGCACGGCCAGGGCACTGCCGATGGTGGTGAGCAGCAGCGCGCCCAGCGCCGCGCCCCACACCGTGCCGGTGCCGCCGACGATGGCGACGCCACCGACCACCACCGCGCTGACCACGGTCAACTCCCAGCCGTGGGCGTTGTCGGCGACGACGGTGCCGAAGCGGGCCAGCCACAGCGCGCCCGCGAAGCCCGAGACGGCGCCGGAGAAGAGATACGCGCCCAGCACCCGCCGCCGGATCGGCACCCCGGCCAGCCGGGCGGCCTCCGGGCTGGAGCCGATGGCGTACAGCTCACGGCCGCTGCGGTAGGTGCGCAGGACGTACGCGGTCCCGGCGAGCACCGCGAAGGCGATCAGCGGGAGATACGGGATGCCCAGCACACTGCCGCTGCCGAGGTCCAGTACGGGCTGCGGCACGTCGGCCGCGTTGATCTGCTGCCCTTGCGCCCACCAGTAGTCGACGCCCTGGATGATGTAGAGCATTCCGAGGGTCACCACCAGCGCGGGCACCCGGCCGAAGCTCACCAGCGCACCGCTGACGATGCCGCAGCCCGCGCCGACGAGCAGGCCGAGCAGCAGGACCGTCAGCACCCCGTGGTCGGTGCCGGAGACGAACTTCCCGCAGGCGAAGGCGGACAGGCCCACCACGGAGCCGACCGACAGATCGATATTGCGGGTGATGACCACCACCGACTGCCCGACCGCGAGCAGCACCAGGATCGCGGCGTTGAGCAACAGGTCCTTGATGCCCTGGTCGTTGAGAAAGCGTGGCTCGGCGATCCAGGTGAACAGCACCAGCAGCAGAAGGGCGCCGGCGATGCTGATCTCCCGCGCGCGGAAGACGGCGTCGACGAGCGAGCGCGCCGAGCGCGGCGTCTCGGGCGCGGCGGCGGGTTTCCCGGGTTTCTCGACGGTCACGCTCACGTCCGTGTCCTTTCGCCGGTGAGGCCCGTGGCGTCGGGGTCGCCCGTGACATCGATGTCGCGGGTGTCGCCGGTGAGCCCTGTCGCGGCGGCCATGACGGACTCCTCGGTGGCCTCGGCGCGCGGGATCTCGGCGACCAGCCGGCCCTCGTGCATCACCAGGACCCGGTCGGCCATGCCCAGCACCTCGGGCAGATCGGAGGAGATCATCAGCACCGCGAGGCCGTCCGCGGCCAGCGATGACAGCAGCCGGTGCACCTCGGCCTTGGTGCCGACGTCGATCCCGCGCGTCGGCTCGTCGACGATGAGCACCGTGGGCTCGGTCGCCAGCCACTTGGCCAGCACGACCTTCTGCTGATTGCCGCCGGAGAGCACCCCGACGTGGTCGGCGAGACTGCCGTACTTCAACTGGAGTCGGACCGCCCAGTCGGCCGCCCGGCCGCGCTCCAGCGTCCGTCGCACGAGGCCCGCGCGGCCCAGTCGGTCGAGGCCGGTCAGCCCGATGTTCCGTTCGATGGACAGCTCCATCACCAGGCCCCGCTGGCGCCGGTCCTCGGGGACGAGCGCGAGCCCGGCGTCCATGGCGGCGGTCGGCGAGCCGGGCAGCAGCACCGTCCCGTCGACCCGCACCTCGCCCGCGTCCGCCCGGTCCACGCCGAAGACGGCCTGGGCGACCTCCGTGCGCCCGGCGCCGACCAGCCCGGCGAGCGCGACGATCTCACCGCGCCGCACCTCGAAGGAGACGTCCCGGAAGACGCCCTCACGGGTCAGCCGCCGTACCGACAGCGCGGTTTCGCCGACCCGGCTGTCCTGCTTGGGGTAGAGCTCGGCCAGATCCCGGCCGACCATGCGGCGGACCAGATCGTCCTGGGTCAGCCCCGTCAGCGGCTCGGAGGCCACCCACCGGCCGTCCCGCAGGATGGTGACCCGCTGGCACAACTCGAAGATCTCCTCCAGGCGGTGCGAGATGAACAGCACGGCGGCGCCCTCGGCGCGCAACGTCTCGACGACCGAGAAGAGCCGGGCGGTCTCGCTTCCGGTCAGCGCGGCCGTCGGCTCGTCCATGATCAGGACCCGGGCGTCGAAGGAGAGCGCCTTGGCGATCTCGACGATCTGCTGATCGGCGATGGACAGCCCCCGGGCGGGCCGGTCCGGGTCGAGGTCGACGCCGAGCCGCGCCATCAGGGCGCCGGTGGAGGTCCGTACGGCCTTGTGGTCGATCCGGCCGAGGGCCCGGCGGGGCTGACGGCCCATGAAGATGTTCTCGGCGATGGACAGATCGGGGAAGAGCGTCGGCTCCTGGTAGATGACGGCGATGCCGACGTCGCGCGCGTCGGCGGGGCCGTGGAAGACCACCGGCTCGCCGTCCAGCAGCACCCGGCCGGAATCCGGCCGGTGCACCCCGGCGAGGGCTTTGATCAGCGTCGACTTGCCCGCCCCGTTCTCACCGGCCAGGGCATGGGCCTCACCGGCGAAGAGCTCGAGCGAGACATCGCGAAGGGCCCGTACGGCGCCGAAGGATTTGTTCACCCCCTCGAGGGCGAGGACCGGCACACCGGTCGAAGCAGGCTGGCTCACGGAGTCTCCTGACGCATACCCAGGGCGGGAAATGAAATGTTTCAATGCTGGATTCCGGGAAGCTAGCCGTGCACTTTGCGGCCGTCAAGGGGGTGTGCACGGGATATGCCCACATCGATTCAGCCCCCTTGACGCGCCCGGAAATCCGGCCCTACGGTCCAGGCGCCTTGGGTTGAATCGTTTTCATCGATCGTTCCCATCCAGCCATCCCTGGAGGAAGCCCATGATCAGCAGACGCCACCTGCTCGCCACCACCGCCGCCACCGGTACGGCCCTCACGGGTCTGCCCGCTCTCACCCCGTCCGCCGCCGCCGAGGACCGCCCCGCCGCCGGACTGCGGGTCCGGAGCACGACGGTGGAGTACGCGCCCCAGCCGCTCGGCCTCGACATCCCCCACCCCCGCCTGAGCTGGATCCTCGACTCCGACGCCCGCGACCAGTCGCAGAGCGCGTACCACATCCGGGTCGCCACCTCCCCCGACCGGCTCGGCGACCCCGACGTCTGGGACAGCGGCAAGCAGACCTCGCGCCAATCGGTCCTGGTGCCCTACGACGGTCCGGCCCTGCGTCCGCGCACCCGTTACCACTGGTCGGTGCGGGTCTGGGACGACCACGGCCGCCCCTCCCCGTGGTCCGCCCCCGCCTGGTGGGAGACCGGGCTGCTGGGCGACGGGCAGTGGCGGGCGCGCTGGATCACCGCGCCCGCCGCGCTGACCGCGCCCCCGGCCCTGGACGGCGCCTCCTGGATCTGGTTCCCCGAAGGGGATCCGGCCACCGAGGCCCCGGCGGCCACCCGGTGGTTCCGCGCCACGGTTCAGGTCACGGGCACCGTCCGGCGCGCCCGGCTGGTGGTGGCCGCCGACGACGGCTTCACCGCCTATGTGAACGGCACCGAGGTCGCCGCCCGCGAGGCACTGGGTGTGCTCAAGGCATGGAGCCACCCGGCCACCGTGGACGTCACCGAATTCCTCCACCAGGGCGCCGCCACCCTCGCCATCTCGGCCACCAACGCCGAGAAGGGCCCGGCGGGGCTGCTGACCACCCTGGAGCTCACCACCGAGGACGGCACCACCACCCACCACCACACGGACGCCACCTGGCGCACGACCGACGCGAAACCCCCCGCCGCCTGGCCGGACCGGGATTTCGACGACAGCGGCTGGGCCACCGCCAAGAAGCTGGCGGCCTGGGGCAGCGGGCCCTGGGGCCGGGTGCTCCCCCTCCAGTCCCCCGCCCAACTGCGCCGCACCTTCCGGCTCACCAAGCCCGTCGCGCGCGCCCGGCTCCACTCCACGGCACTGGGCCTGTACGAGGCGCAGCTCAACGGCGTCCGCGTCGGCCGCGATCAACTGGCGCCCGGCTGGACGGATTACCGCAAGCGGGTGGCGTACCAGACCTATGACGTCACCGACGCCCTCCGCCCCGGGGCCAACGCCCTCGGTGTGACCCTCGCCCCCGGCTGGTACGCCGGGAACATCGCCTGGCTCGGCCAGGCCCAGTACGGCGAACACCCCGCCCTGCTCGTCCAGTTGGAAGTCGTGTACGCCGACGGCAGCACCGAGCGCATCACCACCGACCAGCAGTGGCGCGCGGCCACCGGCCCACTGCTGACCGCCGACGTGCTGATGGGCGAGGAGTACGACGCCCGTAAGGAGACGCCGGGCTGGAGCTCACCGGGCTTCGACGACACCGGCTGGCAGCCCGCCGTCACGGCCGCGGACATCACCGCCGAGGTGGTGGCCCAGACCGACGCCCCGACCCGGGTGGAACGCGAGATCAAGCCCGTCGAGGTCACCGAACCCGCCCCCGGCGTCCACCTCTTCGACCTCGGTCAGAACATGGTCGGCAGCGTCCGCCTCACCGTCTCGGGTCCGGCCGGCCGGAAGATCCGGATCCGCCACGCCGAGGTGCTGAGCCCCGACGGCACCGCCTATACGGCCAATCTGCGCACCGCCCGCCCCGTCGACACGTACACCCTCAAGGGCGGCGGCCCCGAGACCTACGAGCCGCGCTTCACCTTCCACGGCTTCCGCTACGTCGAGGTCACGGGCTACCCCGGAAAGCCCTCCCTCGACGCGGTCACGGGCCGGGTCATGCACACCGCCGCGCCGTTCACCATGTCCTTCCACACCGACTCGGCGATGCTCAACCAGTTGCACTCCAACATCACCTGGGGCCTGCGCGGCAACTTCCTGTCCATCCCCACCGACACCCCGGCGCGGGACGAACGGCTCGGCTGGACCGGCGACATCAACGTGTTCTCCAGCACCGCCGCGTACGCCATGGAGTCCGCCCGCTTCCTCACCAAGTGGCTCCAGGACATGCGCGACGGCCAAACCGACGGCGGCTCCTTCCCCAATGTGGCGCCCAACCTCGGCGACGTCGGCGACGGCGTAGCGGGCTGGGGCGACGCCGGGGTGACCGTGCCCTGGAACCTCTACCAGGCATACGGCGACACCCGCGTCCTGCGCGAGAACTGGCCGGCCATGCGCCGCTGGATCACCTATCTCGAACAGCACAGCACCGGCCTGCTGCGGCCCGCCGAGGGCTACGGCGACTGGCTCAGCGTCGAGGCGGAGACCCCCAAGGACGTCATCGCCACGGCCTACTTCGCCCACGCCACCGACCTCGTGGCCCGCACGGCACAGGTCCTGGACGAGGACCCGGCCCCTTACGAAGACCTTCTGACCCGCATCAAGACGGCCTTCACCACGGCCTATGTCTCCGCCGACGGCAGGATCAAGGGCGACACCCAGACCGCGTACGTCCTGGCGCTCTCCATGGACCTGCTCCCCGCCGCCCTCCGCAAGCCCGCCGCCGACCGCCTCGTCGCCCTCATCCAGGACCGCGACTGGCATCTGTCCACCGGCTTCCTCGGCACCCCCCGGCTGCTCCCGACGCTCACCGAGACCGGTCACACCGACGTCGCCTACCGCCTGCTCCATCAGCGCACCTTCCCCTCCTGGGGGTACCAGATCGACCGGGGCGCCACCACGATGTGGGAGCGCTGGGACTCCATCAAGCCGGACGGCAGCTTCCAGGACGTCGGGATGAACTCGTTCAACCACTACGCCTACGGCTCGGTCGGCGAGTGGATGTACCAGAACATCACCGGGATCGCCCCCGCCGCCCCCGGCTTCCGCGAGATCCTCATCCGGCCCCGCCCCGGCGGCGAAGTGCGCTCCGCCGAGGGCCGCTACGACTCGCTCTACGGCCCGGTCACCACCCGCTGGTCCCAGGGCGAGGACTTCACCCTCACGGTGTCCATCCCCGTCAACACCACCGCACAGATCTGGGTCCCCGCGCGCCGCGCAGCGGATGTGACCCGGCACGGCGGGCACCTTCTGCGGATGGCGGACGGCTGCGCGGTGTTCGCCGTGGGCTCGGGGACCCACCACTTCTTGACGCGTGGCCGACCGCGCGGCTAGGTTTCTTGAATCGTTTCATTAAGGAGATTCATGTCTGACGTTCCAGCCGTGAAGGCGGCCCTCAAGAGCCAGGCGGTCGAGACGCCGTCATGGGCGTACGGCAACTCCGGAACCCGGTTCAAGGTCTTCGCCCAGCCCGGTGTGCCGCGCTCCCCCCAGGAGAAGCTGGACGACGCCGCCCAGGTGCACGCCTTCACCAAAGTGGCGCCCACCGTCGCCCTCCACATCCCCTGGGACCGGGTCGAGGACTACGGGGCGCTCGCCAAATACGCGGAGGAACGCGGCCTGAAACTGGGCGCCATCAACTCCAACGTCTTCCAGGACGACGACTACAAGCTGGGCTCGGTCACCCACCCCGACCCGGCGGTCCGCCGCAAGGCCCTGGACCACCTCCTGGAGTGCGTCGACATCATGGACGCCACGGGCTCCCGCGACCTCAAGCTCTGGTTCTCCGACGGCACCAACTACCCCGGCCAGGACGACATCGCGGCCCGCCAGGACCGTCTCGCCGAGGCCCTGAGCGCCGTCTACGACCGCCTCGGCGACGACCAGCGCATGCTGCTGGAGTACAAGTTCTTCGAGCCCGCCTTCTACACCACGGACGTCCCGGACTGGGGCACCGCCTACGCCCACTGCCTCAAGCTCGGCCCCAAGGCCCAGGTCTGCGTCGACACCGGCCATCACGCCCCCGGCACCAACATCGAGTTCATCGTCGCCCTCCTCCTGCGCGAGAAGAAGCTCGGCGCCTTCGACTTCAACTCCCGCTTCTACGCGGACGACGACCTGATGGTGGGCGCCGCCGACCCCTTCCAGCTCTTCCGGATCATGTACGAGGTGGTCCGCGGCGGCGGGCTGACCTCGGGGGTCGCCTTCATGCTCGACCAGTGCCACAACATCGAGCCCAAGATCCCGGCGATCATCCGCTCCGTCATGAACGTCCAGGAAGCCACGGCCAAGGCCCTCCTGGTCGACGGTGACGCGCTGGCCGCCGCGCAGCGCACGGGCGATGTGCTGGGCGCCAACGCGGTCCTGATGGACGCCTACAACACCGATGTACGGCCGCTGCTCGCCGAGGTCCGCGAGGAACTGGGCATCGGGCCCGACCCGATGGGCGCGTATCGGGGCTCGGGGTGGGCGGAGCGGATCGTTTCGGAGCGGGTGGGTGGGCAGCAGGCGGGGTGGGGGGCGTAGCGCGCGGGCGCGTAGCGCCTGCGGCGGGCCCTTCCCCACCCCGCCCCTTCCCGAAACCGGGGGCAAGCCCCCGGCCCCCCGGGACCACCGGGGCTGCGCCCCGCCCCGCCCCCGGGGCTCCGCCCCACGTCCCCGGGGCGTTGCCCCAGACCCTGGGGGCTCCGACCCAAATCCCAGGGGCTCCGCACCGAACTCGCCAGGGCTCAACACCCCAGAACGCCGCCCCAGACACCCGGGACTCCGACCTCGGCTCCCCAGAATTCCGCCCCGCACCCCGGGGCGCTGCCCCGATCCCCTTGGGGCTCCGCCCGAACAACCCGAGAAGCCGCCCCAAGCACCCAGGGCTCGGATCGAGCCCCCGGGGCTTCGCCCCGAACTCCCGGGGCGGTGTCCCAAACCCCAGGGACTCCGACCCAAGCCCGACGGGCCTCGCCCGAACACCCCAGGAAGCCATCCCAAACACGCGCGGTTCCGACCCACTCCACCCCGAACCCGGCGGGGCTCCGCCCGAACACCCCAGGGAGCCGCCCCAAACACGCGGGACTCCACCCGGGTCCAGAGCTTCGCCCCACACCCCCGGGGCGCTGCCCCAAACCCCGGGACTCCGAACCGAACTCGCCGGGAAAGTCGCCCCCAACACGCGGGGCGTCGCCCCGAACCCCTTGGCGCCACACCCGACCACTACCGGCCCCCAAACACACCCATGCGGGACACGTCTCCCGCCGAGACCAGCCTGGTCCACACGAAGAGGACGACATGACCGCAGAACCTCATCCCGAGGCGGCCGCGCTCCTGGAGCGATCGCACCGGCTCGGTGCCGACCCTCGTAATACCAACTACGCGGGCGGAAACACCTCCGCCAAGGGCACCGCGACCGACCCCGTGACGGGCCAGGACGTCGAGCTGATGTGGGTCAAGGGCTCCGGTGGCGATCTGGGTACACTCACCCACTCCGGGCTTGCCGCGCTGCGGCTGGATCGGCTTCGGGCGCTCACCGGGGTCTACCCGGGGGTGGAGCGCGAGGACGAGATGGTCGGGGCCTTTGACTACTGCCTGCATGGCAAGGGCGGGGCCGCGCCGTCCATCGATACCGCCATGCATGGCCTGGTCGACGCCGCGCACGTGGACCATCTCCACCCCGACTCCGGCATCGCCCTCGCCTGCGCGGCCGACGGCGAGGCGCTGACCAAGGAGTGTTTCGGCAACCACGTCGTGTGGGTGCCCTGGCGGCGCCCCGGCTTCCAACTGGGCCTGGACATCGCCGCCGTCAAGAAGGCCAATCCCCAGGCCATCGGCTGCATCCTCGGTGGCCACGGCATCACCGCCTGGGGCGACACCTCCGCCGAGTGCGAGGCGAACTCCCTCCGCATCATCCGCACCGCCGAGGAGTTCCTCACCGCACGCGGCAAGGCGGACCCGTTCGGCCCCGTCGTCCACCCCAGCCTCCCCGAGGCCGAGCGCCGCGCCCGCGCGGCCGCCCTGGCCCCCGTGATCCGCGGGCTGGCCTCCACGGACCGCCCCCAGGTGGGCCACTTCACGGACGACGACACCGTCCTGGACTTCGTCTCCCGCGCCGAACACCCACGCCTGGCGGCCCTCGGCACCTCCTGCCCGGACCACTTCCTCCGGACGAAGGTCCGCCCCCTGGTCCTGGACCTTCCGCCCGACACCCCACTCGACGAGACGATCAACCGCCTCAGGGAACTCCACACCACCTACCGCACCGACTACGCGGCCTACTACAACAACCACGCCACCCCCGACTCCCCTCCCATGCGCGGCGCGGATCCCGCCATCGTGCTCATCCCCGGCGTCGGGATGTTCAGCTACGGCAAGGACAAGCAAACCGCCCGCGTGGCAGGCGAGTTCTACGTCAACGCCATCAACGTCATGCGCGGCGCGGAAGCGGTGTCGGCCTACTCCCCCATCGAGGAGTCGGAGAAGTTCCGCATCGAGTACTGGGCGCTGGAAGAGGCCAAGCTCCAGCGCATGCCGAAGCCCAAGCCCCTCGCCACCCGTATCGCCCTGGTGACCGGCGCCGGCTCAGGCATCGGCAAGGCGATCGCGCACCGCCTGGTGGCCGAGGGCGCATGCGTCGTAGTGGCGGATATCGACGCAGCCTCAGCCGCAGCCGTCGCACAGGAGCTGGGCGGCCCGGACAAGGCCACCTCAGTCGTCGCCGACGTCACCTCCGAAGAGCAGCTCAAGGCGGCATTCGCCCAAACAGCCCTGGACTTCGGCGGCGTGGACATCCTCATCAACAACGCCGGGATCAGCATCTCCAAGCCCCTCCTCGAAACCACCACCCAGGACTGGGACCTCCAGCACACCATCATGGCCCGAGGCAGCTTCCTGGCCTCCCGCGAAGCGGCACGGACCTTCATCGCCCAGAACATGGGCGGCGACATCGTGTACATCACCTCCAAGAACGCGGTGTTCGCGGGCCCGAACAACATCGCGTACTCCGCGACCAAGGCCGACCAGGCCCACCAAGTCCGCCTGCTCGCCGCCGAGTTGGGCGAGCACGGCATCCGGGTCAACGGCGTGAACCCCGACGGCGTGGTCCAGGGCTCCGGCATCTTCGCCGGCGGCTGGGGCGCACAACGCGCCGCCGTGTACGGCGTCCCCGAGGAGAAGCTGGGCGAGTTCTACGCCCAACGCACCCTGCTCAAGCGCGAAGTACTCCCGACCCACGTGGCGAACGCGGTCTTCACGCTCGTAGGCGGCGACCTGGCCCACACCACGGGTCTGCACATCCCGGTCGACGCGGGGGTGGCGGCGGCGTTCCTGCGCTGAGACGCGCGTGAGGGGGACGGGGTCGGAGGGGTGGGGTCCTGGACGCTTACGTGCATTTGTGGCGCCGATCTCCGGCCCACCCAACGCCCCCGGCCAACGGCGCCGTAAATATACGGTCCAGGGCCCCGCCCCGGAGGCCCCGGCCCCCGCCCCGTACGAACCACAGCAACCACCCCCGCACCCCACCCACCACGAGGTCCACGTGCCCACCACAGAACACCGCTTCGCCGCCGTTGACCTCGGCGCCTCCAGCGGCCGACTCATCGTCGGCGAGGTCGCCCCCGAACGGCTGACCCTCCACGAGACACACCGCTTCCCCAACCAGCCCACCCGCGTCCTGGGCACCCTGCACTGGGACATCCTGTCCCTCTACCAGGGCATCCTGAACGGCCTGAAGGCAGCGGCGAACAGCGCCCCACACCCCCTGACCAGCATCGGCATCGACACCTGGGCCGTCGACTACGGCCTACTCGCCGCCGACGGCACCCTCCTCGCCAACCCCGTGCACTACCGCGACACCCGCACCACCCACGCACCCGAAAAGGTCGCGAAGACGCTCTCGCCCCAGGCCCTCTACGCCGCCACCGGCATCCAGCACCTCCCCTTCAACACCGTCTACCAGCTCATAGCGGCCCAGGGCACCCCCACCCTCACCGCCGCCCACCGGCTCCTCCTCATCCCCGACCTCATCTCGTACTGGCTGACCGGCGAGCCCGGCACCGAGCTGACGAACGCCTCCACCACCCAGCTCATCGACCCCCGCACCCGCGACTGGGCCACCCCTGTGGCACAGGCCCTGGGCATCGACCTGACGCTCTTCCCGCCCCTGCGCCACCCGGGCGACCCCGCCGGGACCCTGCGCCGGGACGTGCTCGCCGAGACGGGCCTCACCACCCCCCTCCCCGTGACCGCCGTCGGCTCGCACGACACCGCGTCCGCCGTCGTCGGCGTCCCGGCCACCACGCCCGACTTCGCGTACATCGCCACCGGCACCTGGTCCCTCGCCGGGCTGGAGCTGGACGCGCCGGTGCTCACGGAGGCGAGCCGCGCGGCCAACTTCACCAATGAGCTGGGGGTGGACGGCACGGTCCGCTATCTGCGCAACATCATGGGGCTGTGGATGCTCCAGGAGTGCGTCCGCACCTGGAACGCCGAGAACATGCGAGCCACCGGCACAGACCTCACCGCCCTGCTCCAAGAGGCAGCCCAAGCCACCCCCCTCCGCTCCGTGGTCGACGCCGGCGACCCCGCCTTCATCGCCCCGCACCACATGCCCGACCGCATCGCCGAAGCCTGCCGCCGCACCGGCCAGCCCGTCCCCCGTACCCCGGCCGAGACCACCCGCTGCGTCCTGGACTCCCTCGCCCTGGCCCACCGCCGCGCGATCGCCGACGCCACGCGGCTGTCCGGCCGTACGGTCCGCACCGTGCACATCGTCGGCGGCGGTGTGCACAACACCCTGTTGTGCCAGCTCACCGCCGACGCCTGCGGGCTCCCCGTCGTCGCGGGCCCGGCCGAGGCGGCGGCCCTCGGAAACGTATTGGTCCAGGCCCGGGCGGCCGGAGCGATCACCGGTGGTTTGCCAGAATTGCGCGCGCTGCTTCACAGCACCCAGCCTCTGAGGCAGTATGAGCCCACAGGTGATCATTCGGCGTGGGACCGGGCAGCCGCCCGGCTAGGAGACGCACAGGTCACAAGGGCCACCACCGGCCTGGGCGACGAGGAGGAACCGTGCGCGTAGCGCTCTTCATCACCTGCGTCAACGACACCCTCTATCCACAGACCGGCCAGGCCGTCGTCACGCTTCTCGAACGGCTCGGCGTGGAGGTCGGCTTCCCGGAGGGGCAGAGCTGCTGCGGTCAGCCGCAGTTCAACACCGGCTACCGCCACGAGACCGAACCGCTGGTGCGCCGCTACGCGGCCGCGTTCCGCGACTACGACTATGTGGTGGCCCCCTCGGGTTCATGCGCGGCGATGGTGCGCGACAACTACCCCCGGATCGGCGCCAAGGCCGCCGCCGAGGGTCGTGGCCAGGAGCTCGCGGACGCGGCGGCCGAGACCGTCCCCAAGACGTACGAGCTGACCGAGTTCCTCACCGACGTACTGAAGGTCACCGACGTCGGCGCGTACTACCCGCACACCGTGACCTACCACCCCACCTGCCACGGGCTGCGGATGCTGGGGCTCGGCGACCGCCCGCGTTCGCTTCTCGCCGCCGTGAAGGGGCTGACCCTGGTGGAGTTGCCGGGCGCCGACGAGTGCTGTGGCTTCGGCGGTACGTTCGCCGTCAAGAACGCGGCCGTCTCGGCGGCCATGGGGGCGGACAAGGCGCGCAACATCACGGCGACCGGTGCCGAGGCCGTGTGCACGGTCGACAACTCCTGCCAGATGCACATCGGCGGCACACTCGCCCGCCAGGGCTCCGCGGTCCGCCCGGTCCACATCGCCGAGATCCTGGCCAGCACGGAAGGAAACGTCTGGTGAGCGGAGACCGCCAGGTGAAGGCAAGGCATCAGGCGAGCGGACACCATCAGGTGAGCGAAATCCATCGGGAAGGACACGACTGGTGAGCGGAACCCAAGCCACCTACCTGGGGATGCCCGCTTTCCCGGTGGCGGCCGACGCCTCGACGCGGAACACCCAGTTGCGCGCCAACCTCCGCCACGCCACCCACACCATCCGCGCCAAGCGCGCCACGGCGGTGGCCGAACTGGACGACTGGTCGCCGCTGCGCGCCGCGGGCGCGGCCATCAAGGACCGTACGCTGCGCCATCTCGACCACTATCTGGAGCAGTTGGAGAGCGCGGTCACGGCGGCCGACGGCCACGTCCACTGGGCGGCGGACGCGGACGAGGCGAACCGGATCGTCACCGAGCTGGTGCGGGCGACGGGCGAGCGCGAGGTCGTCAAGGTCAAGTCGATGGCCACGCAGGAGATCGGGCTGAACGGCGCCCTCGCCACCGCCGGGATCACGGCGTACGAGACCGATCTCGCCGAACTGATCGTGCAGCTCGGCGACGACCTTCCGTCGCACATCCTGGTCCCGGCGATCCACCGCAACCGGGGCGAGATCCGTGACATCTTCGCGGCGAAGATGGCCGAGTGGGGCCGCCCGGCCCCGGAGGGGCTGACCGACGCGCCCGCCGATCTGGCGGAGGCCGCGCGGCTGCATCTCCGCGAGAAGTTCCTTAACGCCAAGGTGGGCATCTCCGGCGCCAACTTCATGGTCGCGGAGACCGGCACGCTCGTGGTCGTGGAGTCCGAGGGCAACGGCCGGATGTGCCTGACCCTCCCCGAGACGCTGATCTCCGTCGTCGGCATCGAGAAGGTGATCCCCACCTTCCAGGACCTGGAGGTCTTCCTTCAGCTTCTGCCCCGCTCCTCGACCGCCGAGCGGATGAACCCGTACACCTCCACCTGGACCGGCACCACGGACGCGGACGGGCCCCGCACCTTCCACCTCGTCCTCCTCGACAACGGCCGCACCGACACCCTCGCGGACACCGTGGGCCGCCAGGCGCTGCGCTGCATCCGCTGCTCGGCGTGTCTCAATGTGTGCCCGGTGTACGAGCGGGCGGGCGGCCATGCCTACGGTTCGGCGTACCCGGGCCCGATCGGCGCGATTCTCACCCCTCAACTGCGCGGCACCCAGAGCGAATTGGACGCTTCCCTCCCGTACGCGTCATCCCTGTGCGGGGCGTGTTACGAGGTGTGTCCGGTCGCCATCGACATCCCGGAGGTCCTGGTCCACCTCCGTGAGCGCGTGGTCGAGGGCGGGCCGGTAACCGTCCGTGGCACCCGTACCGTCATCAAGCCCGCCAAGGGCCACGCCGCCGAGCGCGCCGCGATGCGTGCCGCCCGCTGGGCCCTGGACCACCCCGGGGTGCTGCGCACCGGCCAGCGCCTGGCCTCCCGCACCCGCCGCTTCCATCCGCGCCGACTGCCCGGTCCGGGGCGGGCGTGGAGCGATACGCGGGAGCTGCCGAAGGTGCCGGAGGAGTCGTTCCGCGACTGGTGGCAACGCACCCGGGGCGGTAGCGGCACGGAGGGAAGGAAGACCACATGACCCCGCAGGACCCCGGCAGCCAAAGCACCCAGCGCCCCGGCGCCCGAAACGCCCAGGGCCCCGACGCCCAGGACCCCGGCTCCCGCACCCTGGTCATGGCCCGTATCCGCCGCGCCCTGGCCGATGTGCCGCGCGCCGAGACGCCCGACGCGGTGCCGGTCGAGCGCACCTACCACCGCGTCCACGGCGACCGCACCCCCGCCGAGACCGTGGACCTCCTCGCCGAGAACCTGGCCGACTACCGCGCGATCGTCCACCGCGCCGACACCCCCTCCCTCCCCGCCCTGATCGCCCGCCTCCTCGCCGATCGCGGCGCGACCAGCGTGGCCGTACCCCCCGGCCTGCCCGACTCCTGGCTGTCCGCCGTCCCCGACGCGGTGCGCCGGATCCCGGACACGGCGGAGCTGACCCCGCACGACCTGGACGCCGTCTCCAGCGTGGTGACGGCCTGCGCGGTGGCCATCGCCGAAACCGGCACCGTGGTCCTGGACGCCGCCCCCGACCAGGGCCGCCGCCGTATCACCCTGGTTCCCGACCACCACATCTGCGTCATCCACGTGCCCGACCAGGTCGTGGGCTCCGTCCCGGAGGGCCTTGAACGCCTCGACCCCGCCCGCCCGTTGACCTGGATCTCGGGCCCGTCCGCGACAAGTGACATCGAACTCGATCGCGTCGAGGGCGTCCACGGCCCCCGCACCCTCGAGGTGATCCTCGCAGGGTCGCCGGCCGGGCCGGAAACCGCTGGTCAGAGCTGATGAAGCAGGGGCGCATACCCCGGCCACGGCGGGGCATATGCCATAGGGGCAGGCGAAGGAACACCCGTGCGGGGGATGCGGTCTTCCTCACATACCGCCGGTAACACCGCAGTTGGGCGGTTTAAGCCGATGCTGTTGTCGGTAGGGGCCTCTACTCTTATGGCATGCGTCCGACTCCTACTCAACAACCTGCCTTACTGACCACCTCCTCCACCGACCAGGCCAATGAGGCGATTCGCGTCTTTCTGCGGGCCCGGGCAGGCCGGGCACTGCGGCCTTCGGAGCGGGCCGAGTACAGCCGGTTGCTGAAGGTCTACACACGGGCGCTGCGCGGCGAGGTCGAGAAGGCCGCCTGAGCGGCACGAGCGGCACGAGCCGACCACATCTGAAAAGCCGGGGGGCGCCATGGGGGCTGTGGGCAAGGTCGTCTTCGGAGCGGTGGCGGCGGGGCTTCTGGGCGTCGCCGGGTACGGCGGATACAACCTCTACACGGGCGTGACCAGCGGCAATACCACCGCACCCCATGACGGTCCGGTGACCGCGGACGAGACCCGGCGGACCGCCCGGGAATTCCTGGACGCATGGGCGGACGGCAATGACATGCTGGCCGCCGGGCTGACCAACGACGCCGAGGCGGCCATCGGCGCGCTGAGCGGCTATCGCGACGACGGTCATGTGCGGAAGGTGACGCTCAGCCCGGGCACGGCGCGGGGCACCACGGTGCCGTTCACCGTCAAGGCCGAAGTGGTCTTCGACAAGACCCTTTCGAGCTGGACGTACGAGTCCCGGCTGACCGTGGTGCGCGGCCGGACGACGAAGAAACCGCTGGTCGACTGGAGACCCTCGGTCCTCCATCCCAAGCTGGCGGCCGATGAGTCCGTGCGGACGGACCTGGCGGACAATCCGCCGGTGCGGGTGCTGGACCGCGACGGCAAGGAGCTGCGGCAGGGCCGCTATCCCTCGCTCGACCCGGTACTGATCGCGCTTCGGGCGAGATACGGGGCGGACGCCGGGGGCTCGGCTCGGGTGGAGGTGTCGGCGGTCAAGCCCGACGGGACCGCCGGAGCGACGCTTCATGTGGTGAAGAAGGGCACGCCTGGCACGCTGCGCACCACTCTCGACGCCGGGGTGCAGAAGCGCGCGGAGAAGGCGGTGGCCACCCGCGACGGCGCCTCCGTGGTGGCGCTCAAGCCCAGCACCGGGGAGATCCTGGCGGTGGCCAACTCCGACCAGGCCGAGTTCAACGCCGCGTTGCAGGGGCAGACGGCGCCGGGGTCGACGTTCAAGATAGTCACCGCGGCCACTCTGCTGGAGGCGGGCAAGGTCAGCCCGGGACACCTGGTGCCATGCCCGAAGACGGCGGCGTACGCACAGGGCATGACGTTCCACAACGTCGAGGACAGCGAGAACCCCGGCGCCACCTTCGCGCAGGACTTCGCGGCGTCCTGCAACACCGCGTTCGTCTCGCTCGCCGGGACCGTGCCCGATGGCGCGGTGGCCCAGGAGGCCCGGTCCGTGTTCGGCCTCGGGCTCAACTGGCGGGTGGGCGTCACCACCTTCGACGGCGAGGTGCCGGGCGGAAGCGGCGACGACAAGGCCGCCGCCATGATCGGCCAGGGCACGGTCCAGATGAACCCGCTCACCATCGCCTCCGTCGCGGCCACCGCCCAGACCGGCACCTTCAAGCAGCCCGTCATCGTGCCGCGCTCGGTCGACCACCGCGAGATCGCCACCAGCGACCGCGGCCTCGGCCCGGCCACCCGGTCGCAGCTCAGGGCCATGATGCGGCTGACCGCGACGAGCGGCACCGCCGCCCGGGCGATGTCCGGGCTCACCGGCGACATCGGGGCCAAGACGGGCTCGGCCGAGATCGACGGCCAGCCCAAGACCAACGCCTGGTTCACCGCCTACCGGAACGATGTGGCGGCAGCCGCCGTGGTCACCGGCGGCGGCCACGGCGGGGATGCCGCCGGACCCGTCGTCCGCGCGGTACTCGAGGCCGACTGACGAGCGGCGCTCGAAGCCGGTGCTCGAAGCCGGTGCTCGAAGCCGGTGCTCGAAGCCGGCTGACGCACGGTACCGAATGCCACTACCCCATGGCCTCCCCCGCTGCCCCTTCACTTCGTACAGGGGTTGGGCTAAGGGGTTGTCCAAGGTCTGGCCCACGCTCTAGCCTGGCGCGGCGGCCGCCACCGCACGGCACCGCATCTGCCCGCGCAGCGCAATGCAGCGCAGAGGGGATTCCGGCGTGAAGCGCACGTCCCGCGATATACGCACCGCCAACCGCTACAGCGTGCTGCGCCATATCGTCGCCCGATCCCCCGTCTCCCGGCGGGAGGTGGCCGCCGCGACGGAGCTGAGTCCGGCCACCGTGGCGAATCTCGTCGGGGAGCTGCTCGACCTCGGGATGCTGGTCGAGGTCGGCTACGAGGACTCCGACGGCGGCCGGCCGCGCGGTCTGCTCGCGGTCAACTCCTCGGGCGCCGCGCTGATCGGCGTGGATGTGGCGGAGACGTATATCCATGTCGAGCTGTTCGATCTGGCGCTGACCGTCCTGGCCCGCGCGGACGAGGAGTTGCGCCCGGAGGAGAACGATCCGGGCAAGGTGGTGGGGCGTATCGCGGACGCCGTGGCCTCGGTGGTCGGGCAGTCGGGCGTGGCCGCGGAGCGGGTGCTGGGCGTCGGCGTGAGCATGCCGGGGCAGGTGGACCGCGAGGGCGGGGTCTCGGTCTTCGCGCCCAACTGGGACTGGCATGACGTCCCGCTGCTGCGGCTGCTGGCCGAGCACCTCCCGTACCCCCTCCACCTCGACAATCCGCTGCGTGCCTGCACCGTGGCCGAGCAGTGGTTCGGGGCGGCGCGCGGGCGGAACGACGCCGTGGTGGTCAACCTCGGTACGGGCGTGGGGGCCGGGCTGGCGCTCGGCGGCACCCTGCACCGCGGGGTCAGCAACAGCGCCGGGGAGTGGGGGCACACCACCCTCGTCCTGGACGGACGGCAGTGCCACTGCGGCAACCAGGGATGTGTGGAGACCTATGTCGGCGCCCCCGGCATCATGCGGAATCTGCGCGAGCTGAGCCCGGACAGCCCGCTGCTGCACCCGGACGACCAGACGGCCACCATCGAGGCGCTCGGCCGGGGCCTCACGGCCGGCGATCCGGTGGCCGTGCGGGTCGTGCACACCACCGCGCGCTATCTCGGCGCCGCGCTCGCCGATCTGATCAATCTGCTCAACCCGGAAGTGATCGTGCTCAGTAGCTGGGTCGCGGCCGCCCTCGGGGAGCCACTGCTCGCCGAGGTGCGCGCGGCGGTGGCGGTGCGCGCGCTGCGCCGCCCGCTGGCGAACACCGAGATCGTGCTGTGCCCGATCCCGTCCAACCCCGTGAGCCTCGGCGCGGCGACCCTCGCCCTGGAGGGCTCGCTCGCGTCGGTGGGACCGAAGAACCGCCGCACCACACCAAGAAGCCGTTCCAAGGGCTGACCGAGGAGAACGATGAGCTCCACGCAGCACACGCCACCGCCCTACTACGAGGACGTCTCCCCCGGCGCGGGAGCGCTGCCGCCCCGCCCCTGGACCCCATCCTCCGACGCCGCGCGGCTGAGCCTGAACGGGACGTGGTCCTTCCGGCTGTCGCCGACCGCCACCGCCGAGGACGACTCCTTCGCCCGCCCCGGCTACGACGCCCGCGGCTGGGACGAGCTCCCGGTGCCCGGCCACTGGGTGCTGCACGGCCACGGGGCGCCAATCTACACCAATGTGCTCTATCCCTTCCCGGTGGATCCGCCGCATGTCCCCGCCGAGAACCCGACCGGCGACCATCTGCGCGTCTTCGATCTGCCCGGCGACTGGCCGGAGGGCGGGGACGCGGTGCTGCGCTTCGAGGGCGTCGAGTCATGTGCCCGGGTCTGGCTCAACGGCGAGGAGCTGGGCACCTTCAAGGGCAGCCGGCTGCCGCATGAGTTCGAGGTCGGGAGCCTGCTCGAGCCGTCGGGGAACGTGCTGGCCGTCCGCGTCCACCAGTGGTCCTCCGGAAGCTATCTGGAGGACCAGGACCAGTGGTGGCTGCCCGGTATCTTCCGCGAGGTGACGCTGGAGCACCGCCCCGAGGGCGCGCTCGCCGACTACTTCGTGCACGCCTCGTACGACCACACCACCGGCGAGGGCACGCTGCGGATCGACGCCGACCCCGGCGGCCGGGTCACCGTCCCCGAGCTGGGGCTTGACCTGGCCACCGGGGAGAGCGCCACCGTCCCCGTCGAGCCGTGGACGGCGGAGACACCGCGGCTGTACGCGGCGCGGCTGACCACGGTGGGCGAGAGCGTCTCGCTGCACGTGGGCTTCCGTACCGTGGTGGTCGAGGACGGGCTGCTCAAGGTCAACGGGCGTCGGGTGCTCTTCCGCGGCGTCAACCGGCATGAGTTCCACCCCGAGAACGGGCGGGCGGTGGACCTCGCGACCATGCGCCGCGATCTGGTGCTGATGAAGCAGCACAACATCAACGCCGTGCGCACCAGCCACTATCCGCCGCATCCGGCCTTCCTCGGGCTCTGCGACGAGCTGGGGCTGTGGGTGATCGACGAATGCGATCTGGAGACCCATGGCTTCGGCGTCCTGGACTGGCGGAACAACCCGGTGGACGACGACCGCTGGACCCCGGCGCTGCTCGACCGCGCCGAGCGCATGGTCGAGCGCGACAAGAACCACCCGTCCATCGTGATGTGGTCGCTGGGCAATGAGTGCGGCACCGGACGCGGGCTGTCCGCCATGGCCGACTGGATCCGGGAGCGCGACCCGTCCCGGGTGATCCACTACGAGGGCGACATGTCCTGTGCCGACACGGACGTCTACTCGCGGATGTACGCACCGCACGAGGAGGTCGACCAGATCGGCCGGCGCACCGAGGCGCCGTGGGGCGATCCGGAGCTGGACGCGAAGCGCCGGGCGCTGCCGTTCATCCAGTGCGAGTACGCGCACGCCATGGGCAACGGGCCGGGCGGACTGGGCGAGTACCAGCGGCTGTTCGAGGCGCATGAGCGCTGCCAGGGCGGTTTCGTCTGGGAGTGGATCGACCACGGCTTCACCCGGCGCGCCCCGGACGGCCGCTTCTACCACGTGTACGGCGGGGACTTCGGCGAGGAGCTGCACGACGGGAACTTCGTCTGCGACGGGCTGGTCTTCCCCGACCGCACCCCCTCCCCGGGGCTGATCGAGTACAAGAAGGTCATCGAGCCGGTGCGGATCGAGGGCGACGGGGCGCGGGGCACGGTCCGGATCACCAACGGCCATGACTTCGCCGATCTGTCCCATCTCGTCTTCACCTGGAGCTACGAGGCGGAGGGCGAGGCGATCGGCTCGGGTGAGCTGGCAGTGCCGCCGCTGCCGCCGGGCGAGTCCGCCGATCTGAAGCTCCCGGCACCGCCCGGCACCGCCGAGGCGGGGGCGGAGACCCGGTGGACCGTCGAGGCGCGGCTCGCGGCGCCGACGGCATGGGCCGAGGCGGGCCATACGGTGGCCTGGGCCCAGCTCCCCACCACCGCTTCCGGCACCGGCCGGGCGCGCGCCCTCGCCTCGGGGGAGGCGGCGCGCAGCGACGGCGACCGGATCGTGCTCGGCCCCGGTGTCTTCGACGCGGCCACCGGCGCCCTGACGGCACTGGGCGGGCTCCCGGTCACCGAACCGCCCCGGCTGGACATCTGGCGCGCGCCCACCGACAACGACAACGGCGCCTCCTGGCAGCCGGACGAGCGCTGGGGCCTGATCTGGCGCACGTTCGGGCTGCACCGGGTGCGGCACCGGACCGACGCGGTGGAGACGACGCCGGACGGTGCGCTGACGGTCCGTACCCGCGTCGCGCCCGCCGCCGTCGACTTCGGTCTGGAGACGGTCTACCGCTGGACCGCCGATGAGGACGGACGGCTGAGCCTGGCGGTCTCCGTCACCCCGCTCGGCGAGTGGACCTGCCCGCTGCCGCGCCTGGGCCTGCGGCTCGGGCTCCCGGCCGTGCTGGGCGAGGCCGAGTGGTTCGGCGGCGGACCCGGCGAGGCGTACCCGGACACGCGTGCCGCCGCGCGGGTCGGGCGGTGGGCGCTGTCGGTCGACGAGCTCCAGACGCCGTACGTCCGCCCGCAGGAGAACGGCGCCCGGATCGATGTCCGCTGGGTGCGGCTGACCGCGCCCGACGGCTCCGGGGTGCGGATCGAGGGCGAGCCGGCCTTCTGGTTCACCGCGCGCCGCTGGACCACCGAGCAGCTCGACGCGGCCGAGCACACACCGGATCTCGAGGCGTCGAACGAGACGGTGTGGGTGAACCTGGACCACGGGCAGCAGGGCATCGGCACCCAGTCCTGCGGCCCGGGGGTGCTGGACGAGCACCGCCTGGACGTGGCACCGGCCGAGTTCTCGTTCACGTTCTCGCGGCTGAGCTGACGGTCGCGTACGGTCGGGGCCGGTCGTGGCGACCGGCCCCGGGCCGTACGCGCCTGCACCACCCGTACCGCGCTCGCTGGTCAGAAGAGTGCGGGGGCAGTCCAAGGGGGGCCGCCCCCGCCGGGGGTTCGGGGGCGGAGCCCCCAGAACGGGGTCTGGTGCGTAGCCCCGGCGGGGGCCGGGGCAGCGCCCCGGTTCGGGAAGGGGCGGGGTGGGGGAAGCCCCCCCCCGCGCCTCCGCCACCACCCCCGTCGGCACGTGTTTTCGGCCTTCCGTACGCGGCCGCGTCAGGCGGCCCTACGCGCTCCTGCCGCGCAGAGCCTCGAGCGCCCGGTCCGCGTGCACGCTCATCCGGAACTCACTCTTGACGATCTCCAGCACCTTGCGGTCGGTGTCAATCACAAAGGTGACCCGTTTGGTAGGCACCGCCGCGATCCCGCGCTTCACCCCGAACCGCTCCCGTACGGTCCCCTCCGGATCCGACAGCAGCGGATAGCCGAAGGAGTACGCATGGGCGAACTCCGCCTGCTTCTCGACCGAATCGGCGCTGACCCCGACCGGCTGGGCGCCGAGTTCCTTGAACTCCGCGGCGATGTCCCGGAAGTGGCACGCCTGTTTGGTACAGCCGGGGGTGAAGGCCGCCGGATAAAAGAACAGCACCACCGGACCGTCCGCCAGCAGCCCACTCAGCGAACGGACGGCGCCGCTCTCGTCCGGCAGCTCGAAGTCCTCGACCACATCACCGATGTCCATGGGGGCACGCTACCCGTCACCCGCCCGGAGCGGCGGGGGAAACGGACGTGCGCGGCGGCACGTCAGCAGCGCAGCCGGGCGGTATGGCCGTCGATGCGCAGGATGCATTCGGTGAACAGCGTCATCGAGGGGCTGTCGTCCGTGGGGACCAGCCGCAGCCCGAGGTCCATGATGGACCGGATGACATGGGCGGTACGGCTTCCGTCGGGGTCCGGTCCGCGCAGCGCGGACCATGCCTCGAAATGCGCCCGGACGGCATCCCAGGCCGGTCCCGGCGTGAAGTGGCACAGAAAAACCGGCTGGTCGACCCCGTACTGGCGTAACTCGCCGACTGCGGCCTCACCTTGCATAAGCCACCATGTGGCACTCATCTCGTCCCCAACTCCGTACATGGGAGTGGATACCCATCATACGGGTGCGGATGACCCGTCGAGGGTCGACTCCAGATCGAGGGCCCATCCCAGCAGCCGCTCGTCGGCCCCCGGCCGGGCCACGCACTGCACGCCCAGCGGAAGGGAGCCCGCCGCCCGGCCCGCGGGCAGGGCCAGGGCGGGGACTCCCGCATAGCTCCAGGGGAGGCTCATCACGGAGTCGCCGGTGCTCTTCAGGCCGTACGGCGCGGGGCCCGTGGCGGCCGGGGTGATCCACAGGTCGATGCCGTCCCGGTCCATGGCGGCCACCAGCCGGTCGCGGAAGGCGGCACGTTCGCCAAGCGCCGCGGCGTACGCGTCGTCGCCGATCCGCTGCCCCTGCCGGATCGCCTCGGCGGTCTGCTCGCGGTACCGCTCCGCGTAACGCGGAAACCATACGGCGTGGGTCCGCGCCAGTTCGTAACGGCCGATCACCACCCGTTCCGCCACGACCCGGTCGAAGTCGTCCGGGAAGGGCACCCGGCGGACCGTGAATCCGGCCGCCTCCAGGCGCCCCGCCCGCTCCTCGAAGGAACTCCTGGCCTCGGCGTCGGCACGGTCGAGGTACGGACCGAGCGGGATGCCGAGCACCGGCCGCCGCCCCGTCGTCGCCTCCCCGCCGTCGCCGGACGGCCGCCAGCCGTCGCACAGTACGTCCGCCGCCGGGGCGAGGGTCGCCACGTCGGGGGCGAAGAGGCCCACGGTGTCGAAGGTCGGGGCGTTGGCGATCACGCCGTCGGAGGGGATGCGGCCGTGGGTCGGTTTGAAGCCGACGACCCCGCAGTAGGCGGCCGGGCGGATCATCGAACCGATCGTCTGGGTCCCGATCGCCAGCGGCACCATCCCCGCCGCGACGGCCGCGGCCGAACCGCTGCTGGAGCCGCCGGGGGTGTGGTCGAGATGGTGCGGATTACGGGTGGGGCCGGGGGCGGTCACGGCGAACTCGGCGGTGACGGTCTTGCCCGCCACCAGCGCACCCGCCGCCCGCAGCCGATCGATGAGTGACGCCTGCGGTCCGGCCAGCGCCTCGGCGGGAACGTCCGAACCGGCCCGTGTGGGCAACCCGTCGACATGCACGATGTCCTTGACGCCCACCGGCACACCGAACAACACCGGCCGCCCGCCCGGACGACCGTTCCACCGCGCATCCGCCATCCGCGCCTCATGCAACAGCCGCTCTCGGCGGCCGGTTTCGGGGACGAAGGCCCGAATCTCCCCGTCGGCGGCCTCGATCCGGTCACAGACCCGCGCGGCAGCGGTGGCACAGGAGGTGTCCATGAACCCCGAGGCTACGCCGCTCCCGCGTCAATCCGCCTTCTCAGCAGCCCCTGGCCGTGGGGTGTCCCTGCTGGCGCCGGGCGGCCGGCCGGTGACGCGTTTGAAGGCACGGCTGAAAGCGGCCTGCGAGGTGTAGCCGAGGCGCTGCGCCACGGACTGGATCGGCACCGTGTCCTGGGCCAGCCACTGCCCGGCCAGGAGCATCCGCAGCTCCGTGGCGTAGCGGAGGGGCGGCATGCCCATCGTGGTCTGAAAGCGGTCCGCGAAAACGGACCGGGAGACATTGCATTCCGCCGCCAGCTCCGCCACGGTCCAGTGATGCCCCGGCTGCCGGTGCAGGGCCAGGAGGGCGCAGGCAAGGCGGGGGTCGCGCAACGCGGCCACGAGGCCGGAGGAGTTGTCACATCCGCATTCGATCCAGCCCCGCACCATCATGGCCGCCGCCACCTCGGCCAGGCGGGCGAGGATCCCGGCGAAACCCACACGTCCGGCGCAGACTTCGCGCCTCATCGACGTGAGGATCGGCATGAGCCCGGGGTAACGCTTTCCCCCGGCATCGACCAGCATGACATCGGGCATCAGCCGGCCGATGCCCTGCATTCCACCGAGGTCGAATTCCATGAAGCCGTTGAAGAAGATGGCGCTGGGGTTCGGGTTGGTACTCGGGCAGGCATCCACATCGCATACCGCATTGCTGAGCGGGACCGCATCGAAACTGTCTATGCCCCGGACCGGTATATCCGGACCGGAGAGCAGTTGATGGGACTCGCCGTGGGGCATGAATACGGCATTTCCGGCCGAGAGTTCGTGGCGGGTTCCATCCTCGGTGCGCAGGACGGCGGAGCCGACGGCGAGGAAGTGGAAATAGGCGCGTCCGGGCTCGGCATCGAAATTGAGGCCGAACCGCGGGCCGGCGTGAACGCGACGATAGCGGACACCGCGCAGCCGCATGCTGGTCAGCAGTTCGCTGATGAGGTCGGACGACAGGGCGAACTGCCCCGCGGGCCCTCCGCCCGCGGGCGCTGTGTCCGGAGCTCCTCCGCCCGGACTCCCCCCGTCCGGACTCCCCTCGCCCGGACTCTCGGTCAAATATCGCAGACGCTCTGTCATAGCTCATCCTGAAATTCGTACCTAGCCTTGACTCGAAGCTCTCATGCGATTCAGGGAGAAGCAAACAGTTGAGTAGTGATGTGTGCACCACCATGCCCGATGCCAATCCCGGCGAAGCGGCCGATGGGGAATTGGTGCCGCCCGAACCGGTCTCGCCGTCCTGGGCGGCGGTGTTCTCACTGGCGATGGGGGTATTCGGATTGCTCACGGCGGAATATCTGCCGACCAGCCTGTTGACTCCGATGGCCGCCGACCTGGGAGTATCGGAAGCCCTGGCGGGGCAGGCGGTGACGGTAACGGCGGCGGCCGCGATGATTTCCGGATTGCTGACGGCGAGCCTGACCCGGAGGATCGACCGACGGATGGTGTTGCTCGGCTTCACCGTCCTCTTGATCGTATCCAATCTGCTGGTGGCCGTGGCCACCAATATGGCAGTGCTGATGCTGATGCGGATCCTGCTGGGTGTCGCACTCGGTGGCTTCTGGAGCATGGCCGCGGCGGTGGCGATGCGTCTGGTGCCCGCGGCTCTGGTTCCACGGGCGGTATCGATCATCTTCAGCGGCATCGCGGTGGCGACCATCGTGGCGGTGCCGCTCGGCAGCTACCTCGGCGACCTGGCCGGCTGGCGCAGCACCTTCCTGGCGGCGGCCGGACTCGGGGTCGTGACGTTGGTGTTCCAACTGTTCACGCTGCCCCGGATGGCGCCCCATGGCACGGCACGGCTGGGCACCTTGTGGGAGGTGCTGCGCCGCCCGGGCTTCGGGGTGGGCATCGTGGGAATGCTGCTGGTTCACATTGGGCACTACGCGCTGTTCACCTATATCCGGCCCGCGCTGGAAAACGTGGTGAAAGTCGACGTCGACGCGTTGGCGCTGCTGTTGTTCGTCTTCGGAGTGGCGAACCTCGTGGGCACGCTGGTGTCCGGATGGCTTCTGGAGATCAGCCTGCGTCTGGCGTTGACACTGACACCCGCGCTGATGGGCGTCGCGGCACTGGGCGTGGCGCTCCTTCCCGCCGGGCGGGCCGGGTACGTGTTCCTGGTGGTCCTCTGGGGCCTGGCCTTTGGCGGCGTATCGGTGGCATGGTCGAACTGGGCGACTCGTATGGTGCCCGACCAGGCCGAAAGTGCGGGCGGACTCGTGGTGGTAGGCGTGCAGTCCGCCATCGCCGGCGGCGCCGCCGCGGGCGGTCTGATATTCGGTATCGGCGGCGTCGTCACCGTATTCACCGTCTCGGGCGTCGTGTTGCTCGCCTCCGCCTTGCTGATCCTCCTGCGGGTCAAGGCGCCCCGGTGCCTGGTAAGGAGCTGAGGTCAAAGAGATGGTGACGGGGGACGGCATTGTCACGTGAGGCATGTGCCTGGACGATGGCCCGGTGAACGATGCCTGGACTGGGGTCGACCCCGTAGCGCTGGAAAGGGCCGTGCGGGAGCGGGCCGGGCGGCCCGTGGCCGGGGTCGAGGACATGGAGAGCTATCTCGCGGCCCAGGTGGCGGACACCTCGCACCGCGAGGTGCTCGGGCCGCTGCTGAACGGACACGGCCCCAGTGGTGTGGTCGTACGGCGCGGAGAGGTGCTCGCCCGCTGGGGCGATCCGAACCGGGTGGAGATGGCCTTCAGCGCGACCAAGAGCGTGCTGTCCCTCGTCGCGGGCGTCGCCTTCGACGAGGGGCTGCTGCGGCTCGACGAGCCCGTGCACACCTCCGTGGGGCTGCCCCAGTTCGCGGACGAGCACGGGTGCCGGATCACCTGGCGGCATCTGCTCGATCAGACGAGCCAGTGGGAGGGCGAGCTGTGGGGAAAGCCGACGCGTGTGGACGCCCAGAGCGTCCGCGAGGGCACGGAATCGGCGGGCGGCCCGTCCGGTGAAGGGTGGGCCTACAACGACGTCCGGGTGAATCTGACGGCGCTCGCGCTCACCGTGCTGTTCCGGCGTCCGTTGCCGGAGGTGCTGCGCACCCGTGTCATGGAGCCCATCGGGGCCTCCGCCTCATGGTCGTGGCACGGCTACGCCAACTCCCACGTGGACGTCGGCGGCGTCCGCCTCCCCGTGGTGTCCGGCGGCGCCCACTGGGGCGGCGGGCTGTGGATCAGCGCGCTCGACCTGGCGCGTATCGGCCGACTCTGCCTGGAGGGTGGGGAGTGGGCCGGGCGCCGGGTGGTGTCCCGGCGCTGGATCGCGGAGCTGTGGACGCCGTGTTCCGTCAAACCGGAGTACGGGCTGTCCTGGTGGCTCAACGATGGCCGCGTGGTGTGGCCACAGGCCCCGTCGACCGGGCGCTGCGCCCGGGGCAACGGCGGCAATCACCTCTTGTGGGTGGACCCGGCCCGTGGCCTCACGCTCGTCTCACGGTGGGGAGCCGATGTGGAAGCCCTGATCGTGGCGGTCTCGGCGGCGGTCCGCCCCGGATGACGGCCTGAGGCCACCGCTCAGCGGGCTTCCACATCGGCTGTCTCCGTCAGCTCCCGCCCGTCACCTTGACGTAGTCGACGACGAGCTGCTGCGGGAAGGAGGTGTTGCCGTCCGGGTCGCCGGGCCAGTAGCCGCCGACGGCCAGGTTGAGGATGATGTAGAAGGGGTGGTCGAACACCCAGCGGTTGCCGTTCAGGTCGGCGGGGGTGCGGGTCTGGTAGACGTTGCCGTCGACGGACCAGGTGATCTTGTCGGGCGACCAGTCGATGGCGAAGGTGTGGAAGGCGTCGGAGAACTTGCCGCCGCCTGGGAGGGTGTAGCCGGCGCCGATGCCGCCCGAGCCGGAGTAGCCGGGGCCGTGGAGAGTGCCGTGGACGGTGCTGGGCTCGAAGCCCACGTTCTCCATGATGTCTATCTCACCGCAGTTGGGCCAGCCCGCGCTGCCGATGTCGTCGCCGAGCATCCAGAAGGCGGGCCACATGCCCTGGCCCTGAGGGAGCTTCATCCGGGCCTCGACATGGCCGGAGGCGGTGGTGAACTTCTGCGAGGTGTTGAGGCGGGCGGAGGTGTACTCGCACCGGCCGTACCAGCAGTTGTAGTCGGCCGGGTTCTCCTTGCGGGCGGTGATGACGAGGTTGCCGTTGCCGTCCAGCGCCGCGTTCTTGTTGCCGTCGGTGTAGTACTGCCGCTCGTGGTTGTTGACGTTGTCGCCGGTCTCCACGCCCCACTTGGAGCCGTCGACCCCGCTGCCCGCCGGGCCGTCGAAGTTGTCGGTGAACTCGGCGGCGGCGGCCTTGTCGGTGGCCCGAGGGGCGGCCTGGGGGGTGGCCGTGGCCGGGGCGGTGAGCCAGGGGGTGGCGGCGAGCGCGGTCGCGGAGAGCAGACCGATCACGGTGTTGCGCACGGTTTTTCTCATGGAGCGGTGGTGCCTTCCTGTGTGGGGGATGGGACCGGTGGGTGCCGGTCCGGTGGGGGGAAGGTATGCGTCCGGCGGCTGGGGGCCGGGGCCCGTGGCGCTATGGCACGGGCGTACGGGTGGGAGGGGCGCCCATCAGCGCTCGTCGGGGAGTGGCGGTCGGGGAACGGTCGACAGGGGTGCCCGTCAGCGCTCGTCGGGGGGTGGTGGCCAGGCGACGGGCGGGCCGGTGCGCGTCCTCGGTGAGGAAGCGGCCGACGGGGACGGTGGCGGCGCCGAGCGCCACGGCGTGGGGGCCGAGGCGGCACAGCCCGATGGTGGTGTGGGCGTACGGCCGGCGCAGCGCCTGCGCGGCGACCGTCTCGCGGATCCGGGGCAGCATACGGGCGCCGAACAGCAGCCCGGCCCAGCCGCCGAGGATGATCCGCTGCGGGTTGAAGAGGTTGACCAGGTTGGCGATTCCGGCGCCCAGATACACCGCCGCCTCCTCCAGCACGCGCTGTGCGGCCGAGGAGGTGTCGGCGGCCGCGAGCAGCCCGGCGAACGTGGACTCGTTGTCGGCGCCGGGGATGGTGCGGCCGCGCCGGGCCTGCCGGAAGCGCTCCAGGACCGCCTCGGCGCCGACGTACGCCTCCAGGCAGCCGCGCGCGCCGCACCGGCAGCGGCGGCCCCCGGCCTGGACGGTGGTGTGGCCCCACTCGCCCGCGCTGTTGGTGGCGCCACGGTAGGGGACGCCGTGGGTGATGACGCTCGCGCTGACACCGGAGCCGATGACCGCGACGACCGCGTGCTGAACGCCGCGTCCGGCGCCGAACCACATCTCGGCCCGGCCCATGGCCTCGGCGCCGTTGTCGATGTGCAGGGGCAGTGCGGTGCCGGTGCTCAGCAGCCGTTCCAGGGGGAGGGCGTTCCAGCCGGTGGCCGATACGCCGATACCGGCGCCGAGGATGTGCCCCTGGGGGATCGCGGCTTCCTCGATGACGGCGTCGAGACCGGTCAGGATGTGGCCGACGACGGTTTTGGCGTCGCGCTCCGCGGAGGGTAACGGGTATACGACACCGGCCCGTTGGGTGAGGGCGAGGTCGAACAGCCCGACGCGGACGCGGGTGTCGGCGACCTCGACGCCGATGACGTAGCGGTGCTCGGGGACCAGCCGCAGCCGGGCGGCGGCCCGGCGGCCCGCCGCGACGAGGGCCGATTCCGCCTCGGTGACGACGCCTTCGGTGACGATGCCCTTGGTGACGATGCCTTTGGTGACGGCGTCTTTGCTCGCGGCGTCCGTGATGACGCCGTCCTTGCCGACCGTGCCGCTGGTGATGGCGTCTTGGGTGATGAGGCTTTCGGTGACCGCGCCTTCGGTGACGACACCTTCGGCGATCAGTTTGCCGATGACCGTGCGCACGGTGGTGGCGCTGAGCCCCGTACGGCGGACCAGCTCCTGCCGGGTGAGCGGGGCATGGAAGTACAGCGTCCACAGCAGTGAGGCGCGGCTGCCGTGCCGCGGATCGCGCACGGTGGTGCGCAGCGAGGGCTGGGCTGCCTGCGCCTGGGCGGTCATCGGTCACCTCCGGGGAGACACAATGTCCAGCGCTGTTCGAGTCATGTCAATAGGTCTGGACCTTCCTGCCTCAAAGAATTTGAGGCAGGCTCCGACCCAACTCCCCCTGAACCGACAGAAGTCGAACCCTCAGCGCGCGCCACCGGTGGCGAGGAAGTGCGCCAGTGGAAGGGTGGCCGCGCCCAACGCCACGGCGTCGGGCCCCAGTTCGGCCAGCCCGATCTCGGTCTGGGCGTATGGCCGGTGCAGTGCGTAGGAGGCGGTGGCGGCCCGGATCCTGGGGAGGACCCGGCCGCCGAGGAGCAGTCCGGCCCAGCCGCCGAGGATGATCCGCTCGGGGTTGAAGAGGTTGATCAGATCGGCGATCCCGGCGCCGAGGTAGGCGGCGGTCTCCTCGAGCACCTCGCGCGCCCGCGCCTCGGTTCCGGCGGCTCCCACGATCGCGGCGAACGCGGCCTGCTGGTCCTCACCGGCACCGTCCGCGCCGCCCTCTTCGACACCGTCCGCGCCGCTCTCCCCCGCGCCGCTCTCCCCCGCGCCGCCCGCCCCCGCGCGGTCGCCGCGCGTCGCGCGCCCGTAGCGGTCGAGCACCGCCTGCGCCCCGACGTACGCCTCCAGACAGCCGACCGCACCGCATCGGCAGGCGCGCCCGCCGACCTGGACGACGGTGTGCCCCCACTCCCCCGCGCTGCTGGTCGCGCCCCGGTACGGCGCCCCGGCGGTCACGATGGACGCGCCGACGCCGGACCCGATCAGGGCGATCACCGCGTTGTCCGCGCCGCGGCCCGCCCCGAACCACATCTCGGCCTGCCCCTGTGCGGTGGCGCCGTTGTCGATGAAGAGCGGGAGACCGGTGCCGGTGCGCAGCAGCCGCTCCAGCGGCACCGCGTCCCGGCCGGCGGTCGGGCCGTGGACGAGGACCTCGTCGCCCTGTTCGACGACGCCGGGGACACCGACCCCGACGCCGATGACCGCCTCCGGCTCCGTGCCGCTCTTGGCGACGACCGCTTCGAGGCCGGTCAGGATGTGGCCGACGACCGGCTCCGGGTCCCTCTCCAGCCCGCCTGGCGTCAGCGGATGCTCCCACCGGGCCAGTTCGGTCAGCATGAGGTCGAACAGCTCCACGCGCACATGGGTCTCGCCGACGTCGACCCCGATGAGATGGCCGCTGCCCGGCGCGACCCGCAGCAGCGTACGGGGGCGGCCGCCGTCGGACTCGACGGATCCGGCCTCCTCCACCAGTGCGTCGGCGAGCAGTTCGCCGACGACGTTGCTGACCGAGCCGGAGCTGAGCCCGGTGAGCGTCCCCAGTTCCTGACGGCTCACCGGGCCCTGGAAGTAAAGCTGGCGCAGCAGCGTCGAGCGGTTGCCGCGCCGCAGGTCGCGGACGGTCCGTCGGTTCATCTGACCCATCGGGCTCCTTCCCCCCTGCCCGAACCTACCTGACGCGGCCGCTCTTGACGCCGACTGGTTTCATCGCTTAACTCACGGTCTGAATGAAGTCTCGCGCTTCACCTTTTGAACGGTCGATGGCGTCCGGCCGCCAAGGGCAGGCCCCGGCCGCCGCCGTGCGGCCCCGCTACTCCGCGCCCGACGCCTGGAAGAGCGCGAGCAGATCGTCCCGCCCGAACATCCGCGCCGTCTCGACGGCCGAGGGTGATCCGGAGCGCGGGTCGGCGCCCTTGGCCAGCAGCACCCTCAGCACCTCCTCCTCGCCCTTGAACGCGGCCCCGGCGATGGGCGTCTGGCCCCGTTCGTTCACTCGATTGGGGTCGGCGCCGCGCTCCAGCAGGGCCGACACCGTCGCGGGGTGGCCGTAGTAGGCCGCGAGCATGAGCAGGGAATCGCCCTTGTCGTTGGTGAGGTTGGCCGGGACGCCCGCGTCCACATAGGCGGCGAGCGTGTCGGTGTCACCCTGCCGGGCCAGGTCGAAGACCTTGGCCGCCAGTTGCAGCACCTCCGGGTCGTGGGCGGGCTCGCTCTCGGGGTTCGATTGGGTCATGGCCTGTCGCCTCCGGCTTCGCTGCCTCGGTATGTGATCACCCACCCTAAGGACGGCGCTCCGAGACGGCTGCCTCCTCCCGGGGAGGTGGTCACCTCCCCGGGAGGAGGCAGCCGTCTCGGAGCGCCACGCCTCCATGGTGATGATTACACCGATAATCCACCCAATTGCACCTTTCGCCCGGTAGATACATGCTGTGATCCTGGAACCACTCATGGTGACTGACCGTCCCCCATCAGCCAGGAGACCGTGATGATCCTGTCCATTTCCGGCGTCGTACTGCTCGGCATCGTCGTCTTCATCTTCTTCCGCAAGGACGGGCTGAAGGGGTCGCACGCCATCATCTGCGCGCTCTTCGGCTTCTATCTCGCGTCCACCGCGATCGCGCCGAGCATCAAGGCAGGCGGTGCGAGCCTCGCCAGCCTCCTGGGTGGGATCAAGATCTGACGTGGCCCGGAGACCGCTCCCCCGCCTCCGCCTCGGCGGCGCCGGAGGCACCCCGCTCATCCCGTTCCTCCGTGGCCGCGCGTTCGCCCGCACCGCGGCCGACGGCGTCGCCGATGTCCTCCACCCCCTGGTCGCGCTCTCCCGGGGGATGCGCGTGCTGGCCGCCACCGGGCGGCGCAAGTGGATGGAGCTGCCGGGCGACCGCCGTGGACCAGTGTTGGTCCTCGTGGTCGCCTGCGGCTTCGTCCTCTTCCTGCTGCCGTACGGGCCACTGGCGGCGATGGTCAGCCTGCTCGGCGCGGCGGGCTGGGCCGGGCGGGGGCGCGCCCCCGCCGCATCGGGGACGCCCGGCACGGACGGGGCCGAGCGGCTGCGCATGCTCTACGAGGCGCTGGTGCCGTACTTCTCCGCCGCCGAGGACCCCAGCCCGCTCTACAGCCACGGCGGCGACTGGTCCACGGTCTTCGACTCCTTCGCCTTCGACGAGGACGGACGGCTCACCCGACTGCGGCTGCGCTACCCCGCGTACTTCACCGACGGCGAGCCCGCGGCCCGCACCCGGATCGAGCAACTGCTGTACGCGAAGTCGGGACGCGGCCGTGAATATCTGTTCGAGTGGGACGAGGAGGCCAACGGCCTCGGCCTGACCGTGCTGCCCGCCCTGTCCACCGCGATCCACGCCCAGCGCTTCGTCACCGCGCCCGGCGAGACGGTGCTGGGCTTCACCGACCCGTCGTCGGTGCAGCGGACGCTGCCGGTACTGGCGGAGCCGGAGAACTGCGAGGAGAGCGCGGGGGACGCGGTGGGCGCGGGCGTCGAGCGGGCGACGGGGGACGGACCACAGACCCATGACGTACCGCCGGTGGTCTGGCGCACCGGCCCCCGCTCCACCGAACCGCATCTGCTCGCGCTCGGCCAGCCCGGCAGCGGCACCACGACCCTGCTGCGCTCCATCGCACTTCAGGCGCTGCCCACTGGCGAGGTACTGGTGGTGGACGGCGGCGGCACCGGCGAGTACGCGTGTCTGGGCGGGCGTACGGGGGTGCTCGCGGTGGAGTCCGGGCTGGCCGGGATGCTGGCCACGCTGGAGTGGGCGGGCCATGAGACCGAGCGCCGGCTGATCGGCGCCAACCGCGCCCGCCAGTTGGGACATTCGCCGCCGGAGGACATCCAGCGCCCGCTGTGGATCCTGCTGGACCGGCCGTCGGTGATGAGCCATCTCGCGGCGGCCGACGGCCGCACCGACCCGCAGGAGTTGCTGGCCGTGCCGCTGCGGCACGGACGGGCGGCGAACGTACGGGTCGTGGTGGCCGATCAGCTCGATGCCGCGGAGGGGCTGAGCGACGCCGTACGGCGCCACACCCGGGCCCGGGTGGTGCTGGGCCCGGTCTCGTCCGAGCAGGTCACGGCCGTCCTCGGGACGCCGCCGCACACCACGCCGACGCCCGAGGTGCCTCCCGGCCGTGGCTATGCCCGCCTCGGGGCGGGCCCGGTGCACCGCCTCCAGGTGCCGGCCACGCCCGATCCGTACGACGAGGCGGTGAGCGAGGCCGAGCGGCAGGCGGTGCTCCGGCTGCTCCCCGCCCCGGACCCCGCGGCGCCCCAGGCCGCGGCGCCCGTGGGCGGATGACCCGCCGGGGCGGCCAGACGGGGTGACCCGCCGAAACACATCCCGGCGGGGCACGTCCCGCCGAAGCACGTCCCGGCGGGGGACATCCCGGCGGGGGACGTCCCGGCGGGTCAGGCCACGTACGTACGGGGCGACTCGGCCTCGATCGTGGCGCCCGAGGCCACCAGGTCGGCGGCGGCGGCCAGCCGGGTGGCGGCCTTCTCGGCGACCGCTCCCCCGACGGTGAACGGAAGCCGTACGTACCCCTCGAACGCGCCGTCCACCCCGAAGCGGGGCCCCGACGGCACCCGCACCCCCAGCCGGGCGCCCGCCTCCGCGATGCGCGAGCCGGAGAGGCCACCGGTGCGGGCCCAGAGGGTGAGCCCGCCGTGCGGGACGGTGAACTCCCAGTCGGGCAGATGGCGTCGGACGGCCTCGACGAGCGCGTCACGGTTGCCGCGGGCCAGCGCCCGGCGCACCTCGATGGCCTCCTCCCAGCCGCCGGTGTTCAGCAGCCAGGCGACGGCGAGCTGTTCGATGACGGGGGTGCCCAGGTCCGCGTAGGCGCGGGCGGCGACCAGGCTGCGGATGACATCGGGCGCGGCGCGCACCCAGCCGATGCGCATCCCCGCCCAGAACGACTTGCTCGCCGAGCCGACGGTGATCACGGTGCTGCCGCCGGGGTCGAAGGCACAGACCGGGCGGGGCAGCGCCACCTCGTCGTCCAGGCGCAGCTCGGTCATGGTCTCGTCGGCGATCAGGACCGTTCCGGCGGCGCGGGCGGCGTCGACGAGCTGCCGGCGCTGTTCCTCGGTGGCGAGGGCGCCGGTGGGGTTGTGGAAGTCGGCGATGACATAGGCAAGGCGGGGTGCGGCGGCGCTGAGGGCCTGGCGCCAGGCCGGGATGTCCCAGCCCCCGAGTCGGTCGGCCACGGCGACGGGCACGAGCCGGGCGCCCGCCTCCCGCATCAACTGGAGGATGTTGGCGTAGCTGGGTGATTCGACGGCGACCCGCTCCCCGGGCCGGACCATCAGCCGGCAGGCGGCGGCGACCGCGCCCATGGCGCCGGTGGTGACCATCATCTGCTCGGGCATGGTCGGTATGCCGCTCGCGGTGTAGCGGTCGGCGAGCGCCTGACGCAGGGCGGGCAGCCCGGCGGGGTAGTCGCCGTGGGTGCGGGCGTAGGGCGGGAGTTCGTCCAGGGCGCCGTGCATGGCGCGGGTGAGCCACGGTTCGGGGGCGGGCAGCGCGGCACAGCCGAGGTCGATGACGGAGGCCGCGGCCTCGGGCGGGAGCGGATCGAGCCCCCGGGTGGGCAGTGGGCTTCCGGCGGGCATGGCGGTCCAGCTTCCGGCGCCGCGCCGGGACTCCAGGAACCCCTCGCCGCGCAGCGCCTCGTAGGCGGCGGCGACGGTGGTGCGGCTGACCGCGAGCCCCGCGGCCAGCTCGCGCTCGGCGGGGAGGCGGGCCGCGACCGGAACCCGGCCCTCCAGGATGAGCAGCCGTACGCCGTCGGCGAGGGAGCGGTAGGCGGGGACGCGGCGGCCCCCGGTCGGTGAGGCCGCGGCCTCGGCGGCCACGCCGTCACGGGTGTGCTGCGACCCGAGCAGCCGGGCCAGTTGGGGTGCGCCGACCGCGGACGTCCATGGACTCATCGAATGCGGTCCACCTTTCGGGAATTGGCCGTAGAACTGGACTGGTTCCAGGCCACAGAGTGACATGCCGCAGGCCACTCACACCAGGAGCTCGCATTGTCCGATCACCTTCCACGCCGCCTTGTCCAGCTCTACGTGGGACTCGTCCTGTATGGCGCGTCCATGGGGCTCCAGTTGCGCGCCGCCGTCGGACTCGACCCCTGGGACGCCTTCCACCAGGGCATCGCCGAGCACACCCCGCTGTCGATCGGCACGGTGACGGTCATCGTCGGCCTCGTCGCGCTGCTGCTGTGGATCCCGCTGCGCGAGCGACCGGGCCTGGGCACAGTGTCGAACGTGATGGTGCTCGGGCCGGTCATGGACGCCACCATGTGGCTGATACCGGAGCAGGAGTCGCTGGCGGTGCGGATCCCGATGCTGCTCTTCGCGATCGTGCTGTGCGGCGTGGCCACCGGTCTCTACATCTCGGCGCGGTTCGGGGCGGGCCCGCGGGACGGGCTGATGACGGGGCTGCACCGGCGCACCGGGTGGTCGCTCCGGCTGGTGCGGACCGGGATCGAGCTGGCGGTGCTGGCCACCGGCTTCGCCCTGGGCGGGTCGGTGGGGCTGGGTACGGTGCTGTTCGCGCTGACCATCGGGCCGCTGTCGCAGTTCTTCCTGCGCGTCTTCGCGATTCCGGCGCCCGCCGGGACCTCGGCCCCCGCGCCCGCCGGGGCGCCGGGCCCCGGGATCGTGGCGCGCGGCGGCGCCGAGCCCCAGGTCCGGGACCTGATTTAGGGCTGACGCGATCGGGGCGGTAGTGTACGCCCTTGGCCTACCAGGCGGACCGTTACTGCGCGCTAAAGTACCAGAAACGCTGGGTGACATCTGCTGCCAGATGTGACAAACCGGGCGCCTGTGGGTAGAACAACGGGGCGGCACGACGGGCGACGCATGTCCCAATACGGGAATCTTCACCGCCGACCGGACGTTGACCGGATGACGACGACAGCGACACCTGTCCTGTGGGCGACAAGCCCGGGAGGCACGATTCATGAGTGAGCGAGCTCTCCGCGGCACGCGACTCGTGGTGACCAGCTACGAGACCGACCGCGGCATCGATCTGGCCCCGCGCCAGGCGGTGGAGTACGCATGCCAGAACGGCCATCGATTCGAGATGCCGTTCTCGGTAGAGGCGGAGATCCCGCCGGAGTGGGAGTGCAAGGCGTGCGGCGCCATGGCACTCCTGGTGGACGGCGACGGACCTGAGGAGAAGAAGGGCAAGCCTGCGCGCACGCACTGGGACATGCTCATGGAGCGGCGTACCCGCGAGGAGCTCGAGGAGGTGCTGGCCGAGCGGCTGGCGGTCCTGCGCTCCGGTGCGATGAACATCGCCGTGCATCCGCGTGACACCCGTAAGTCTGCCTGAATCCGAGCGGCAGCACTGAGATAGATGACAAGGGCCGGGGCCACTGCTGTGCAGTGGCCCCGGCCCTTGTTCGCATTGGCGTGACCCCGGTGGCTCAGCCCCGGTCGCGGGGCCGCAGTCCGGGGCCCGGCTCCGCATCGCCGTTCCGGTCCCGGTCGTCCCCGTCCTTGATCACCTCGCCCTGGATGACCGTGCCCCGCTCCGCACGCGCCTGCCCGCCCCGGCGCTCCCACTCCTCACGGGCCTGAACGAAGGGGTCGGACGGCGATCCGGGGACGAAGCCCATCCGGCGCGACAGCGCGCTCTCCGCACGGCGCCGCAGCAGCGCCCGGGTCGGCGGGAACAGGCACACCAGCGCGGCCACGTCCGATATCAGCCCCGGCACCATGAGCAGCAGCCCGCCGAGCATGGTGAAGGAGCTTCCGGGCCGCACCGAGGGCTCCTCGGCGCCGCCCGGCCGCATCGCCCCGGCCAGGCTCTGCCACGCCCGGCGGCCACCGCGCTTGACCACGGCCCCGCCCACCACCACGCCCGCCACCAGCAGCAGGAAGACGGTCAGCCCACCGGCCAGGTCCGCCACCAGGGTCAGCAGCCAGATCTCCAGAACCAGCCAGGCGGCGATCCCCAGCGGCACGAAGGTGCGGGCGCGTGAGCGCTTCGGGCGGGTCGGGTCGCTCTGCTGGGATGCGCCGGTCATCATGCCTCCAAGTGTGCCCGGACCCGTGCGCGAAACGGAGCCCGGGGCCGCGTGGCCAAGGGGATCGAGGGGATCTCATGGGTTCCAACGTGCGAGGTGCCCCAGAGGCTCCAGCAGTCCGAAGAGAGGTTCGGAGCGGAGTCCGAAGAGAGGGCCGAGGAGGCGTCTGCTGGGCGCGGTGATGTGCTGGCAGCAGCGCCATCTCAAACGGCTGCTGGCGTTCTCGACCGTGTCCCACACCGGGCTGTTCCTGATCGGCGTCGCCGTGCTGACCCCCGAGGGGATCTCGGGCACGGCGCTGTATGTCCTCGGCCACGCGGGGGTGAAGGCGGCCCTCTTCGCCTGCGCCGGGGTGCTGCTGGACCGGTACGCGTCGGTGGACGAGCACGAGTTGTTCGGCCGGGCCCGGGATCTGCCGGAGGTCGGCGCCCTGTTCGCGGTGGGCGGGCTGGCGCTGTGCGGGCTGCCGCCATTCGGCTCCGGGCTCGGCAAGGTCGTCGCCGAGGAGGCCGCGGGGCACACCGCCGCCTGGCTGCCCGCGCTCTACGTCCTGGTGTCGGCGGTGACCGGGGGCGCGGTGCTGCGCGCCGGGCTGCGGATCTTCGCCGGAGTGGGGCGGCGGCCCCGGGACGGGCATCACGCGAGCGGCCCGGAGACCACCGGCGAGGAGGAGCCCGAGACCGGCCGCCGCCTCGCACGCATCCCGGTGCCGCTGCTGGCGGTGCCCGCCGCGCTGCTGGCCGGGTCGCTGGCCGTCGGGGCGATCCCGGCCGTCGCCTCCGCGGTGGGCCGGGCCGGGTCGCTGTTCACCGACACCGGCGGCTACCGGCGGTCGGTGCTGGACGGACGCGCCGCGGCCGTCCCGGCGTCCGTGCCGCCGCACTGGCAGGCGACCGGGATCCTGCTCGGGCTGCTCTCCACTGCCCTCGCCATCACCCTGGCCACACTGGCGGTACGGCGGCCGGTCCGCACCGGGACGGCCGCTCTGCTCGCGCCCGTACGGCGGCTACAGTCCGGGCATATCGGCGACTACGTCGCCTGGCTGGTCGCCGGGACGGCGCTGCTCACGGTGCTGACCGTCCCGGGGGTCCGCTGAGACCGAGCCGCGCCCGGTCCCGTGGTCAGCGGTGGCGCAGTGCCGAGATCAACTGACTCTTGGACATCTGGGACCTGCCCTCGATGCCCGCCTTCTGGGCCTCGCGGTACAGATCCTCCTTGGTCCGCATCTCCATGCTGCCCGACTTGGCGCTCCCTCGGGCCGCCATGCCGCGCGCTGTCGACTTCCCGCTCTTCGTGGTCGCTTTAGCCATGTTCCGCCTCCTTCCGCCTCAAGTGTCCGGTACGGGACGGAAGGACGCCTGCGGGACTACTCCGAGCGCGAGGCCGGGCTTACGGCTCCTTGCGGCCCAGCATCTTGTTGACCCGCGAGCCCACGCCCCAGGACATGACCCGCCAGGCCGCCTCGGTGACGATGTCGCGGCTCATCTTGCTCTCGCCACGCTCGCGTTCGATGAAGGTCACCGGAACCTCGATGACATGGAAGCCCGCCTTGATGGCCCGCCAGGCCAAGTCGATCTGGAAGCAGTAGCCCTGGGAGGCGACCTCGTCCATGCCGATGCCCTCGAGCGTCTCCTTGCGGAACGCGCGATAGCCGGCCGTCATATCGCGGATCGGCACATCGAGGAGCAGGCGGGAGTACGTGCTGCCGCCCCGGGAGATGAACTCGCGGGACTTGGGCCAGTTGACGATGCGGCCGCCGGGCACCCAGCGGGAACCGATCACCAGATCCGCGCCCTTGAGCGCGGTGAGCAGCCGGGGCAGCTCCTCGGGCTGATGGGAGCCGTCGGCGTCCATCTCCACCAGCACGCCGTAGCCGTGCTCGATGCCCCAGCGGAACCCGGCCAGATAGGCGGCGCCGAGGCCCTCCTTGCCCTTACGGTGGAGCACCTTGACGCGGTCGTCCTCGGCGGCCAGCTCATCGGCGACCTTGCCGGTGCCGTCCGGGCTGTTGTCGTCCGCGACGAGGATGTGCGCGTCCGGAACCGACTCCCGGACCCGCTCCACGATCGACTTGATGTTCTCCGCCTCGTTATAGGTCGGGATGATCACCAAGGTCGTACCGAGCGGACCGTACTTCCGCCGGCCACCGTCGTCCTGACGCTCGCGGCGCGGCTCCACGTCCGCGCCGTCGGTGAGCGACTCGTCGGCTTCCGCACGCGGCTCGTCGGCCTTCGTGCTGGGCGCGTCGGCCTTCGTGCTGGGCTCTACGGCTCCGGCGCCCGGCTCCTCGGCCTTCGCGCTGGACGCCTCGGCCTTCTCGCTCGGCTCACCGGCTCCGGCCAGCGGCTCCGCGGCCTTCTCGCTCGGCTCACCGGCCTCGCGCGCGTCGCTCACGGCGTCGGATTGTTCGCTTCTCCGCCCGTGAGACGAATCATCACGGTCGTTGCTCCGGCGCGGCTCCTCGGCCTCGCGTGCGTCGCTCACGGCTACTGCCCCTTCTCGTCCGTACGTCCCCGACGGCCGATCGTGATCGCGGCCGCGCAGGACAGAACGCCCACCATAGCGAGCACCCACTCGGGGATCGCACCGACGCGGTCGGCCAGGGTCTTGCCGTCACGCAGCGGGATGCGCGCGGTGAGCACATCTTGCGTGAATTCTTTCGTCCGCTGCTCGATCGTGCCATCCGGGGAGACCACGGCGCTGATCCCGCTCGTGGCCGCGGTGATCACCGGCCGACCGTGTTCGATCGCCCTCAGCTTGGACATGACCAGTTGCTGCTCGGGCTGGCCGCTGCGCCCGTAAGTGGCGTTGTTGGTCTGGACGACGATCGCCCGGGCGCCCGCGTTGACCGTGTCGCGGACGATCTCGTCGTAGGCGACCTCGAAGCAGATCACATCGCCGAGCCGGGCGGGGCCGACGTTGAGCACACCGGTGTGGTCGCCGGGGTAGAAGTCGCGGGGCACCCGCTGGAGCCGGGTGATGATCTTGCTCAGCTCCTGGCGGAACGGGACGTACTCACCGAAGGGCACCGGGTGCTGCTTGGTGTACGAGGCGCCGGGGCCGCTCTTCGGGTCCCAGACGATGCCCTGGTTCTCCACATAGCCCTGTTTGGTCGGATGGTCGACCAGGGCGCCGACCAGCACCGGAACGCCGATCGCCTTCACGGCCTCGTCGATCCGGGCGTATGCCTCCCGATACTGGAAGGGGTCGAGGTCGGAGGCGTTTTCCGGCCAGATGACGAGATCGGGCTTGGCGATCCGGCCGGCCTTGACGTCCTTCGCCAGGTTCAGGGTCGCCTTCACATGGTTGTCGAGGATCATCATGGGGCGGCCCAGGAAGTCCATACCGGGCTGCTGCACATTGCCCTGGACGACCGCGATGTCGACCGAGTCGGCGGCGGCGGTGGGGATGGGCACCGCGAATCCGGCCACCGTCACGACGGCGGCGACGGCCACGGCCCCGGCGGCGGGCAGAGCGCCGCGCGGTGAGAGGCCGCCGGCGCGGTGCAGCCGCCACAGGAGGAGGGCGGCGGAGGCGAGCGCTCCGCCCGTCACCGCGACGCCGAAGGTGACCAGCGGGGCGCCGCCGAGCGCGGCGAGCGGGGTGTAGGGCGAGCCGGTGTTGGCGAAGGCCAGCCGGCCCCAGGGAAAGCCCCCGAAGGGCACCCGGTCGCGGGCCCACTCCTCGGCGATCCACAGACAGGCCGTCCACAGCGGCCACAGGGCCGGCACCGGCAGCCGGGAGACCAGGGCCAGGCCGGCCCCCATCAGCGCCAGGAAGGCCGCCTGGATGATCGACAGGCCGATCACCGCGTCCCAGCCCACCACGTTGAGCCACTTCAGCAGCAGCAGGAAGAACGGCACCCCGAAGGCGAAGCCCGTCCAGGCGCCCTGGCGGGCGGTCCGGCCGTGGGTGAGCAGGGCCAGGGCCGCGACGGCCACCAGGGACAGCGGCCACACCCCGAACGGCGGGAAGGCGAGGCCGAGCGCGAGCCCGCCGGCCGCCGCGAGCGCGCTGCGCCGCGCCTCGCGGCGGGCGAGCAGGCCCAGACGGCGCAGCCGGCCGGGCCGCCGCTCTCCGGTGGACGGCTCGGGCGCGGTCGGCTCGGGCGCGGTCGGCTGGGACGCGGTCGGCTCGGGCGCGGACGGCTCGGACCCGGTCGCGGGCGCTGCGGTCCCGGCCTCCCCGCCCTCGGCGGTGTCACCGCCCTCGACGGCGCCGCCGGAGGGCGGCGTGACGGCGGGGCCGGACCGCGGACCCGGACGGTCTGCGTCCGGCCCGGTGGGGGCGGTTTCGGCGGTGGTGTCGGAACCCGATGGCACGGTGCGGCCTTCCTACAGGTCGTGCTGTGGTGAAGTGACCGTATAACGCGGGCGCCCAGAAGTTGTCCCGAGGTGCGGATTGTGACCTCGGGCCATGGAAACGCTTCGGCCATGGCGGGGGTTCCTCGCCCAGCGGCGGCCCCGCCCCCGCGTCGGGGGGCGGTCCGCCGGTGTGCGCGTGCGGAGTGGGGGCCCGACGCCCTTCGGGCCGACCTGGGACCCGCTGGCTGCGGATCGACCGAGAGCCGTTGTCTACTGAGCGTCCGGGCCCCTCCCGGGTCGCACCTGCCGACCCGGCGATCCCTCCCTCGCCCCCGTGCGCTGGACCTGGCTCCCAGTGGCGGCGCACCACGGCGGCGCGTCTCCCTCTGGCCCAGCGGCGTTCGACGACTGCGTGAAGATTCCCCGGTCGGGCGTCCAGTGGTGGACGAGGCCGAACCTACCGGCCACCGACCGCACCCTGTCAACAGCCACATGACCTGCGCCGTTTCCTCAAATGACCAGGTCAGTACGGACGATGTTCAGATGCCACGACAGGCCGTGGGCTCATCGTTCGGCGGTACGGGGCGCCCGCGCGTCACTCGTCCGGCCGGAGGTGGACGGTGCGTCCGCCCACCACCGTGCGCACGCAGACGGGCAGTTGGCCGCCGGGGGTGAGGTCGGGCAGGCCGGGGGTGCCGGAGCGGGGGTCGGTCGACCATCCGGCGACCCGCGTGTCGGGCACCTGCACGATGAGTTCACCGGTCCGCCAGATCGCGTAGTCGGCGGGCGCGCCGGGCACCAGGACGCCCGCGTCGTCCCGCCCGATGGCCCGCCAGCCGCCGCGGGTGTGGGCGGTGAAGGCGGCGCGGACGGAGATCCGGTGCTCGGGGGTGCGGTGGAAGGCGGCGGCGCGCACGGTGCCCCAGGGGTCGAGCGGGGTGACGGGGCTGTCGGAGCCGAGCGCCAGGGGCACACCGGCGCGCAGCAGCGCCGCGTACGGGTTGAGGGTGCGGGCCCGCTCGGGGCCGAGCCGCTGGGCGTACATGCCGTCCTCGCCGCCCCACAGGGCGTCGAAGGCGGGCTGGACGGAGGCGGTGAGGCCGAGGTCGGCGAAGGCCGCGATGGTCTCCGGGGTGAGCATCTCGGCGTGTTCGACGCGGTGGCGGGCGGCGCGGACGCGGGCGAGCCCGGCCTTGTCGGCGGCGGCCCGTACGCCCTCGACGACGGCCGTGACGGCGGCGTCCCCGATGGCGTGGAATCCGGTCTGGATCCCGGCCTCGGTGCAGGCGATGACATGGGCCGCGATGGCCGCCGCGTCCAGATAGGCGGTGCCGCTGTGCGGCGTGTCGGCGTACGGCTGGTGGAGACACGCCGTGTGCGAGCCGAGCGCCCCGTCTGCGAAGAGGTCGCCCGCCGCGCCGATGGCGCCGAGTTCGCGCACCTTGTCCAGGTCGGCGGCGCTGCTCGCGGCCTCGGCCCAGTAGCCGTACACCCGCGGTCCCGGCTCCCCGGCGGCGAGCTTCAGCAGCCCGGTGAGGTCGTCCTCGGAGGAGATGTCGGGCCCGGCGCATTCGTGGAGGGAGCCGATGCCGAGCGCGGCGGCGCGGGCGAGGGCGGCCCGCTGGGCGTCGGTGCGCTGCCGCTCGGTGACGGCCGCGTGGGCGGCGGCCCGGACGGCGTGGTGGGCGGCGCCGGTCAGGGGGGCGTCAGTCCGGTGACCGGCCAGGTCCGACACGCCGGGGACCCGGTCGAGGAGGGCGGTCGTGACGACGGCGGAGTGCACATCGATACGGGTGAGGTACAGGGGGCGGCCGCCGGTCGCCTCGTCGAGTTCGGCCCGCGACGGCGGCCGTCCCTCGGGCCAGCGGGCGGCGTCCCAGCCGTGGCCGAGCAGCACCCGGTCGGCGGGGCGGGCGGCGGCGAAGGCGCGCACCCGCTCCAGCGCGTCGGCGAGCGTACGGGCGCCGGTGAGATCGAGTCCGGTGAGGGCGAGCCCGGTCCCGGTGGTGTGCACATGCGCATCGGTGAACGCGGGGGTGACCAGCGCCCCGTCCAGCCGGATGATCTCGTCCACGCCGTCCGCGAAGCTGTCCGCGGCCCCTTCGGAGCCGACCCAGGCGATGGTGCCGCGCTCGACGACCATCGCGGTCGCGAACGGATCGGCGGGGCTGTGGACCTCGCCTCCGCGCAGCAGGACGGTACGGCCTTCGGGGGCCTGGGCGGGGGTCGGGTCGTTCACGGCGGGCTGCCTCGGGGGTATCGGATGAGGGGGATCGGGGGGATCGGACGAGGGGGATCAGGAAGGGGCCCGGCAGGAAGGGCCGGGCGTTTCAGACGCGCGGCGGGCGCGACTCGTAGGGCGTGGAGAGAACCACGGTGGTGCGGGTGGAGACCCCGGCCAGCGAGCGGATCCGGCTGAGCAGGTGCTCCAGCTCCAGCGGGGTGGCGACGCGCACCTTGAGGATGTAGTTCTCATCGCCCGCGACGCTGTGGCACGCCTCGATCTCGGGCACCTCGGCGAGCCGCTCGGAGATGTCGTCGGGCGCGCTGGGGTCGAAGGGTTTGACCGAGATGAACGCGGTGAGGGGCAGCCCGACGGCCTCGGGGTCCACGACGGCGGCATAGCCGCGGATCACGCCCCGCTGTTCGAGGCGGCGAACCCGCTGGTGCACGGCCGATGTGGACAGGCCGGTGGCCTTGCCCAGGTCCGTGTAGCTCATCCGGCCGTCCTTGACGAGCAGCTCCACGATCTGTCTGTCCAACTCCTCCACAGCCGATCACCTTATGTGGTCGGGAGGGCTCCGGCACAACGGGTGGGCACACCGGACACAGACGCCCGTACGCCACACCTGCACCGGGCATGTGACGAACACCACATCTCCTCGTGGCTGTCCTATGAGTTGCCGCGATTACCTATGCGGCCGCGAGGGAAATGCTTGCTGTGGTCGAGGCCGACGCGCCCGGCCAGCCCACCCGAGGGGGAAACACATGCCTCATCTCGAGCGCCTCGACGCAGGCGACATCGATACCGACGAGCACAACGACACCTATGAGATGTTCCGGGTGATCTGCCCGGACTGCGCGCGCCCCATCGCGCTCCTCGCCGACGAGGACGTACTTCCCGAGCACGCGCTCTGCTCCTCCCCGTGGGACCCGTTCGGGCTCACGGTCTGTGCCGGCACCGGCCGCCGGGCGGCCGACGCCGCCCCCGCCGACGCGTCGCTGGAGGCGCGGGAGCGGGACGCCGCGCTGCTGCTGACGCTTCCGGCGGGCCTGGACTGGCGGACGCAGCCGTTCTCGCACCTCGGCGGCCCCGGCTCGCAGCCGGTCCGCTTCCCGGTGACGCGGCGGTAGGCGAACGGCGGGGGCGCATGCCGCGCCCCCTACCGAAACACCCGGCTCGGCCGGTCCCGGAACTCCTGGCTCGACCTGTCCCGAAACACCCGGTTCACCCGGTTCAGCCGGTCCAAGGACACCCGGCTCAGCCGGTCTCAGGTCCCGCGAGAGCGCGGGCGATGACCACCCGCTGGATCTGGTTGGTGCCCTCCACGATCTGGAGGACCTTCGCCTCGCGCATATAGCGCTCGACCGGGAAGTCCACCGTGTAGCCGTATCCGCCGAGCAGTTGGACGGCGTCGGTGGTGATCCGCATCGCGGCGTCGGTGCAGAACAGCTTGGCCATCGCCGCCTGCTTGGAGAACGGCCGCCCGGCGTCCCGCAGCCGTGCCGCCGCCAGATACAGGGCGCGCCCGGCCTCGATCTGGGTGGCCATGTCGGCGAGCATGAAGCGCAGCCCCTGGAAGTCGGCTATCGGACGGCCGAACTGCCGCCGCTGCGCGGTGTACGCGAGCGCCTCGTCCAGCGCCGCCTGGGCGACGCCGACGGCGCAGGCCGCGATGCCCAGTCGGCCCGCGTCGAGGGCGGACAGCGCGATCGCGAACCCCTGGCCCTCCTCGCCGATGCGGCGGGTGTCGGGGACCCGCACCCCGTCGAAGTGGATCTGGGCGGTCGGCGAACCGGCCATGCCCATCTTGTGCTCGGGCGCGGCCGCCGAGAGCCCGGGGGTGTCGGCCGGGACGAGGAAGGCGCTGATGCCCCGGGTGCGCTCGGGGCCGGTGCGGGCGAGCACGGTGTAGAAGTCGGCGATACCGCCGTGGGTGATCCACGCCTTGCTGCCCTGAAGCGTCCAGGTGTCCCCGTCGCGGGTGGCCCGGGTGGTGAGCCCGGCCGCGTCGGAGCCGGAGGAGGGCTCGGAGAGGCAGTACGCGCCGAGCAGACCGCCGCCCAGCATCGCGGGAAGGTGCTCGGCCAACTGCTCCTTGCTGCCGTAGCGGGCGAGGGCGTGGCAGGCCAGGGTGTGGACGCTGACGCCGAGGCCGACGGTCAGCCGGGCCGCCGCGAGCTCCTCCAGAACCTGTAGATAGACCTCGTACGGCTGGGCGCCGCCGCCGAACTCCTCGGGCTGGACCAGCCCCAGCAGCCCGGACTCGGACAGCAGGGTGAACAGCTCGCGGGGGAAGCGCCCGGCGGCCTCCTCCTCGGCGGCCCGGGGCTTGATCTCCCGTTCGATCAGCTCGCGGACGAGCGAAATCAGGTCGCGGGCCTCCTCGGTGGGCAGCTCGCGTTCCACCGGCTGCGGGCCGTGGTCGGTCATGGCGGCGCTCTCCTCTCCCCTGTTCAGGCGCTGCGGCGACGTGCGCCGGGGTGTGGCGGCGCCACCGGTGTTGCTGCCGCCGGCCGGCCCGCCCGCCCGGATCGCGAGGGGTGGTGACCTGTATCGCGGCGGTTGGAGTATGCCCGATCCCGGGCCTTCCGCCACCGGTTGCCCGATCTTCGGCCAACTTCGCACACGAACGCCCACCACCGCCCACCACCTTCTTACGCGCATTCCCACCAACGGCGCACGCGCGGAGCAAATTGGCCCAGACCATTGACCCCACTGGTCTAGTCCTTCTACCTTTTCCCCACCCTGCCCTGCGCGTTCATGTCAAGCTATGGGCAGGTCGTCGGGCTGTTCACTCTCCCCTCACCCCCCACCGAGGAGATTCCATGCTCAGACCAGGCAGACTGTCGGCCGCGCTCGCGGCGCTCTGTACGGCGGTCCTGACCGCCACTCTGCTCGCGGGCTCGGCCGCGGCCGGTGAACCCCAAAGCACCGGCACACCCAAGGCCGCACCCAAGGCGGCGCCCCAGGCCGCGGAGGCCCCCGCCACGAAGGCCGCCGGTGACAAGGTCGTCGGCTACTTCACCGAATGGGGCATCTACCAGCGCAACTACCACGTCAAGAACGTCGAGACCTCGGGCTCGGCCGCCAAGCTCACCCACATCAACTACGCCTTCGGCAATGTCACCGGCGGCAAGTGCGCCATCGGCGACGCCTACGCCGACTACGACAAGGCGTACGACGCGGCGAGCAGCGTCGACGGCCAGGCCGACACCTGGGACGCGGGTGCCCTGCGCGGCAACTTCAACCAGTTGCGCAAGCTGAAGAAGCTCCACCCGGGCCTCAAGGTGCTGTGGTCCTTCGGCGGCTGGACCTGGTCCTCCGGGTTCACCGAGGCCGCCAAGAACCCCGCGGCCTTCGCGCAGTCCTGCTACGACCTGGTCGAGGACCCGCGCTGGGCCGATGTCTTCGACGGCATCGACATCGACTGGGAGTACCCCAACGCCTGCGGGCTGAGCTGTGACACCAGCGGCAAGGACGCCTTCAAGAACCTGATGGCCGCGATGCGCGCCAAGTTCGGTTCGTCCAATCTGGTGACCGCGGCGATCACGGCCGACGCCTCCTCCGGCGGCAAGATCGAGGCCGCCGACTACGCGGGCGCCGCGAGTTACGTCGACTGGTACAACCCGATGACGTACGACTTCTTCGGCGCATGGGCCGCACAGGGCCCCACCGCCCCGCATTCGCCGCTCAACTCCTACAACGGCATTCCGCAGCAGGGCTTCAACACCGACGCCGCCATCAGCAAGCTCAAGGGCGCCGGCATCCCGGCCTCGAAGCTGCTGCTGGGCATCGGCTTCTATGGACGCGGCTGGAGCGGTGTCACCCAGGACGCCCCCGGCGGCACGGCGACCGGCGCCGCGCCCGGCACGTACGAGGCGGGCATCGAGGACTACAAGGTGCTCAAGAACTCCTGCCCGGCGACCGGCACGGTCGCGGGGACGGCCTACGCGCACTGCGGCAACCAGTGGTGGAGCTATGACACCCCCGCCACCATCGCCGGCAAGATGAACTACAAGCGGCAGCAGGGCCTGGGCGGCACCTTCTTCTGGGAGCTCAGTGGCGACACCACCAACGGTGAGCTGATCAAGTCCATCAGCTAACCCTCGTACGACCTCGTACGAACCCCGTACGAACCCCCTGATGACGCGGGCGGGGAGCCCTCACCGGCTCCCCGCCCGCGTTGTCGTGCGCGGCGGGCCGGACGTGCGCTGCGGGCTCGACCGGCAGCCGACCGGTCATTCAAGCGTTCAAGCGGGCGTGCGAGGGGGCGCGGGAAGCGCAAGGGGAGATCCCCGGCCACGCCGCACACCCGCTGTGAACACGCTCCATCCGGTGCCCGTACCTGAACGCGGCTTGTTCTGACTGTTGCGGGGCATCCGCCCCACAAGGAAATCTGAGCGCACGGGTGGCCCGCACCGCCTCGTGCGCATGAACCAAAGGAACGATCATGAGCTCCGAGCAGTGCCCGAGCTGTGGTGGCCAACTCGCCGTGAACCAGGACGGGTGGAAGATCTGCCACTCCTGCGGCTATGCCTCCCCGCCCGGGGTCGTGCCCGCCCCCTCCCTGCCCGCTCATACCTGACGGCCGACTCCCCCATTCCGTCCGGCCCTTAGTACCGTCTCCTCGTATCCCCGTGGCTCCGAACCCCCGAAACCCTGGAACCCTGGACCTCCGAACATTCCGCCCTCCGTACCGCTGAGCGAGGCACCATGGTCAATCCCTGGCTGGCGATGGCGTCCGGCACCGACCCCGCCGAGCGCACCCGTGCCGTGCGCCGCGCCCATGAGGCGTTTCTGACCGAGGGATCGGTGAGCCCGGCGGTGCGGCCGGTGGTGGCGGAGTCCTGGCGGCGCTCGGCCGACGCGCGCGTCGCCCAGGAGCGCAACGCGCCGATCGACCTGGCGGACGACGCGCTGGACACCTACCGCGCCGACCATCCGCTGGCCCGGGTGATGCCGCTGTTCCGGGAGCTGTTGGGCACCATCGCCCACGACGGCGCCCATCTGCTCGCGGTCTGCGACGAACAGGGCCGGCTGCTGTGGGTCGAGGGGCACGCGGGCGTACGGAACCAGGCCGAGCGGATGAACTTCGTGGCCGGGGCGCGCTGGGACGAGAGCCATGCGGGCACCAACGCGCCCGGGACCGCGCTCAGCGTCGACCACGCGGTGCAGATCTTCGCCACCGAGCACTTCAACCGCAGTGTGCAGCCGTGGACCTGCGCCGCCGCGCCCGTCCACGATCCGCACACCGGACGGCTGCTGGGCGCGGTGGACATCACCGGCGGGGACCATCTGGCCGCCCCGCACAGCCTGGCCCTGGTCCAGGCGACCGCGCGCGCCGCCGAGGCCCAGCTCGCCGCCGGGGAGCCGCGGGCGCGCGGGCCGCGGATCAGTCTGACGGCGCTGGGCCGGGACGAGGCGCTGCTGGTCGTCGACGGGCGGCGGCTGCGGCTCGGGCGGCGGCACAGCGAGATCATGGTGCTGCTGGCGGGCCATCCGGAGGGGCTGTCCGGCGACCGGCTGACGCTGGAGCTGTACGGGCCCCGGGCCGACGACCGCTCCCCGGTGACGCTGCGGGCCGAGCTGTCGCGGCTGCGCCGCCTGGTGGGCCCCCTGCTGGGCTCGCGCCCGTACCGGCTCTGCGCGCCCGTGAGCACCGATCTGGCCGACGCCGCCGAGGCGTTGGCCTCCGGCGACGCGCATACGGCGCTGCGGGCGTATCCGGGGCCGCTGCTGCCGCTGTCGGAGGCGCCGGGGGTGTGCCGGATGCGCCGGGTGCTGGAGGACGGGCTGCGGCGCACCGTGCTGTCCCACGGCGATCCGGAGCTGCTGCGGCGCTGGGCGCAGACGCCTTGGGGCGAGGACGATCTGGAGGTCGCGGAGGCGCTGCTGACCGCGCTTCCGGCCCATGCGCCGGGGCGGGCGGTTCCGGCAGCGCGGGTACGGCGGCTGCGGGAGCTGTACGGACTGGCGGGCGTTGCCCAGCACGGGGGCGGCGTCCGACACGGAGACGGCACGCAACGCGGAGACCACGCCGCACCGCAAGGGGGCGGCCACCGGGACGCAACGTCCCCGCAACGTGGCCGCGGCTAGCCTCCCCGTCGGCTCCGCCCGTGTCGGCGCGGGCGGGGCCGGGACGCACATGAACGACACGGACGCACACGAACGACGTGTCCGACAACGGGAACCCATCACCCGTACACCACGCACGCGTACACCACGGGAGGCCGCCCCATGACGCGTTTCGCAAACCCCGGCTCCGAGGGCTCGGTCGTCAGCTATCAGCCGCGCTATGACCACTGGATCGGCGGCGAGTACGTACCGCCGGCCCGGGGCCGCTATTTCGAGAACCCGACCCCCGTGAACGGGCAGCCGTTCACCGAGATCGCCCGGGGCACCGCCGAGGACGTCGAGCGGGCCCTGGACGCCGCCCACGCGGCCGCGGCCGCCTGGGGCCGTACGGCACCCGCCGAGCGCGCCTCGGTGCTGCTGAAGATCGCCGACCGGATGGAGCAGAATCTGGAGGCGCTCGCGGTCGCGGAGAGCTGGGAGAACGGCAAGCCGGTACGGGAGACGCTGGCCGCCGATATCCCGCTGGCCATCGACCACTTCCGCTATTTCGCGGGGGTGATCCGGGCCCAGGAGGGCAGCCTCTCCGAGCTCGACCACGACACGGTCGCGTACCACTTCCATGAGCCGCTGGGCGTGGTCGCCCAGATCATCCCGTGGAACTTCCCGATCCTGATGGCCACTTGGAAGCTGGCCCCGGCGCTGGCCGCGGGCAATGCGGTGGTGCTGAAGCCCGCCGAGCAGACGCCCGCCTCGATCCACCTGTGGATGAGCCTGGTGGCCGATCTGCTGCCGCCGGGTGTGGTCAACATCGTCAACGGCTTCGGTGTGGAGGCCGGAAAGCCGCTGGCGTCCAACTCCCGGGTGGCCAAGGTCGCCTTCACCGGGGAGACCACCACCGGCCGGCTGATCATGCAGTACGCGAGCGAGAACCTGATCCCGGTCACGCTGGAACTCGGCGGCAAGAGCCCGAACGTCTTCTTCGACGATGTCTCGGCCGCCGACGACGACTTCCTGGACAAGGCGCTGGAAGGGTTCACCATGTTCGCCCTGAACCAGGGCGAGGTGTGCACCTGTCCCTCGCGGGCCCTGGTCCAAGGCGGCCACTATCAGGCGTTCATGGACGCTGCCGTGGCCCGTACCGAGAAGGTGACGCAGGGGCATCCGCTGGACACCGACACCATGATCGGCGCCCAGGCGTCCAACGACCAGCTCGAGAAGATCCTGTCGTATCTGGACATCGGCCGGCAGGAGGGCGCCCGCGTCCTCACCGGCGGCAGCCGCGCCGAACTCGGCGGCGAGCTGGAGGGCGGCTACTACGTCCGGCCCACCATCTTCGAGGGCGGCAACCATATGCGGGTCTTCCAGGAGGAGATCTTCGGACCGGTGGTCGCGGTGGCACGGTTCACCGACTTCGAGGACGCGATCGGCATCGCCAACGACACGCTCTACGGGCTGGGCGCGGGGGTGTGGACCCGGGACGGCACAACCGCGTACCGCGCCGGACGCGCCATCCAGGCGGGCCGGGTGTGGACCAACTGCTACCACGCCTACCCGGCGCACGCCGCCTTCGGCGGCTACAAGCAGTCCGGGATCGGCCGCGAGACCCACAAGATGATGCTGGACCACTATCAGCAGACGAAGAACCTGCTGGTGTCGTACTCGCCGAAGAAGCTGGGTTTCTTCTAGACGCCCGAAAAAGGGCGCCTGACCTGGGTTTTCACCTGTCAGGCGCCTTTCGCTCCACCCGCTCTCGACCGAGCCCGGCATCTGCCAGGAGGCGCATCAGTGACCTCGGATCGGGTGGGTACCGCCACGCCTAGACTGGGGAGCCTTGTGAACGGGTGGTTCAGGGCTACGGAGGTCGGCGATGGCGAAGGGCGACGTGCGCGAGTTTGAAGATCCTTCCGCCGACGTCCTCGCCGAGGCGGCGGCGGCCTTCGGGCTGCTGGCTTCGGCGGCGCGGCTGCACATCATGTGGGCGCTCGCCCAGGGGGAGAGCGATGTGACGCATCTCGCCGACCGGGTGGGCGGGGCACTGCCCGCGATCAGTCAGCATCTGACCAAGCTCAAGCTGGCGGGGCTCGTCCGCTCCCGGCGGGAAGGCCGCCGTCAGGTGTACTTCGTCGATGACCCCGACGTCGTGACCGTGGTGCGTCTGATGGTCGGCCAGCTCGCCGACCGCGCGCGGAACGAGGCCGCGGCGCCGGTGCGTCTGGTGCACGAAACCGGTGCCTGAGCGCGCCATGGCCGCGGGGAGCGGCCCCTCGACCGCCGCGACACCATCCCCAGGAAGCGGCGGGAGTGCGGCGCCGACCGCGCTGCAAGTGCTGCGCGCCCTCGACAGCGGGCCGCGCGGGCTGACCGAGCAGGCGGCGGAGGAGCGTCTGGCCCGCTTCGGTGAAAACGTCCTGCCCACTCGGCGCGCCACTCCCTGGCCTCGGCGGCTGCTGCGCGGCCTGCGCGATCCGTTCACCGCGGTGCTGCTCGTGCTCGGTCTCGTGTCGGCGGCGGTGGCCTCCTGGGCGACCGCGACCGTGATCACCTTCCTCGTGGTGGTGAGCTGCGGGCTGCGCATATCCGGCGAGCTGCGGGCCGATCGGTCCATGGCACATCTGCGCGAGCTGGTCGCCACCACGGCGAGCGTACTGCGCCGGGCCGACTCGCGGGACGCCGCTCCGGTGGTGTGCGAGATCCCGGTCGACCAGCTAGTGCCGGGCGATGTGATCAGTCTCGGTCCCGGGGATCTGGTGCCCGCAGACGTACGGCTGCTGCGGGCCAGTGGACTACGGGTGTACCAGGCGGCGCTCACCGGAGAGTCACAGCCCGTCGACAAGTACCCGGTCGACGTGCCCGACGCCCGTTACGGCCGGGGCGTATTCGGGCAACCGCACCTGTGTTTCCAGGGCAGCAGCGTGGCGTCGGGCAGTGGCACGGCCGTTGTGGAGGCAACCGGGGCGCATACGGAGTTCGCGCGCACGCATACGGGTGTCCAGCGGCGCGGCCCCAGTGCCTTCGACCGTTCGGTGCACGGCGTCTCGTGGATTCTCGTCCGCTTCACGCTGCTGACCCCGCCGCTGGTCCTCATGGCCAACGCCGCCGTGGACGGACGCGGCCTGGAGACTCTGCCGTTCGCGGTGGCGGTGGCGGTCGCGCTGACCCCCGAAATGCTGCCGGTCGTCGTCACGACGTGCCTCGCCCGCGGCGCCGCGCTCCTCGCCCGCACCCACGGGGTGATCGTCAAACGCCTGCCCGCGCTGCACGACCTGGGTGCCATGGACGTGCTGTGTCTGGACAAGACCGGCACCCTCACCGAGGACCGGCCCGTCGTGCACCGGGCCCTGGACGCGGACGGCCAGAACGACGCCGAGGTGCTGCGCTGGGCCGCCGTCAACGCCTGGTGGACTCTGCAGCTCGCCGACCTGCCCGTGCCCGACATGCTGGATGAGGCGCTGCTGGATGCCGTCGACGAGGCGGAGGCCATGGCCTACGAGCCGGTGGCGGCGCTGCCGTTCGATCCGGTACGCCGCCTGGCCACCGCCGTCGTCAGCACCCCGGGCCGCCTCGGCACCCACACCCTGATCGTCAAGGGTGCCGTCGAGGCCGTCCTGGAACGGTGTGCCCTCGGCGAAGAGGAACGGGCGAGGCTGCACTCGCTCGCCGACCGCCTGGCCACCGACGGTCTGCGCCTGCTGGCGGTCGCCACCGCCGACCGCACCGCACGCCTCCGCGCCTACACCCACGCCGACGAACACGATCTCACCTTCCGGGGATTCGTGACGCTGCGGGACGAGGTCACCGACACCGCGGCCGCCGCCCTGCGCGACCTCGCCGGCCGCGGGGTGAACGTGAAGATCCTCACCGGCGACCACCCGGGAACCGCCACCCGCGCCTGCCACGATCTCGGCCTCGCGGTCGACGGCGTCCTGACCGCCGACCGCGTCGACTTGCTCACCGACGCCGAACTGGCCGCCGCGGCACGCCGTACCACCGTCTTCGCCCGCTGCTCGCCCGACCACAAGGCCCGCATCGTCACCGCCCTGCGTGCCGATGGACACACGGCCGGCTTCCTCGGCGACGGCGCCAATGACCTGCCCGCCCTGCGCGCCGCCGACATCGGCATCTGCCCGCGCGACGCGGTGGCCGTGACCCGGGACGGCGCCGACGTGGTCCTCGCCGGACAACAGAAGCAGGACAAGGGGGGTAAAGACCTCACGGCCATCGGCCGTGCCGTCACGGCGGGACGGCACGCCGGCGGCAACATCACGGCGTACTTGCGCATCGCCCTCTCCTCCAACCTCGGCAACGTCATCGCGATGCTCGCCGCGGGCGTCCTGCTGCCTTTCCTGCCGATGCTGCCCGCCCAGGTCCTGGTGCAGAACCTATGCTTCGACGCCGCCCAGCTCGCCTTCGCCTACGACCGCCCTCACCCGGCCGCGCTGCGCCGTCCCGCCGTGCTGCGCCCGCGTGGCCTGCTGCGCTTCATCACCGGCTTCGGCGCCCTCAACGCCCTGGCCGACCTGGCCACCTTCGCCCTGCTCGCCCTCGCCATGTACGGCCCCGGCAGCGACAACGACGAGGCGATCTTCCACTCCGGCTGGTTCACCGAGAACCTGCTCACCCAGGCACTGGTCATGGTCCTGCTGCACACGGGCCGCCGCGGCGCCAGGGGCGGACTGAGCCCGGTGGGCTGGGCAGCCGCCGTCCTCGCCGCCGTCGGCGTCCTGGTTCCCCCCTCCCCGCTCGGTCCACCGCTCGGGATGACGGCACTGCCGCTCGCGTACTACGCGCAGCTCGCTGCCGTCCTGACGCTGTACGCGGCCGCGTTGGCGATGGCCATGCGGCGCCGCGAACGACGGCACGCGGAGCGGCTGGGACGTGTCGCGGGGCCGGGATCAGCCGTAGGAGAGGTTGGAGCAGGCGTCGTCGTCGGCGGAGCGGGCGCCGTCGGCCACCTTGGAGGGGACGATGGTCGGCTCGGGTGATGGTGCGGCCGAGGGGTTGTCCGCGTACGACTGGCCGAGAGTGACGGTGATGCCGTCGGCGGACACCGGCTCGAGTCCGGCCTTGGCGAAGAGCCGGGCAACCGTTTCGGCCTGGGTCTTCTGGCCGGGTCCGTAGGTGATCGTGGTCGTGGAGTGGTCCTGGCTCGGTGCGTTGCCGGTGCCGGTGATCATGAAGCCGTGGTCGGTGAGCGCCTTGGCGGCGCGTGAGGCGAGGCCGCCGGTGGTGGTGCCGTTGTGAATGGCCACCGCGATGCCGTCGCCGGAGACCGGCCTGGCGTTCTGTGAGGGTTTGGGCTTCTTGTCGCCGTTCTTTCCGCCGGCGTCCTTGCCGTCGAGGGTGCGGTCGGCTTTCAGAGCGGCCCACAGGGCGTCGGCCTCCGGCTCGACGATGGCGACCCGCTCACCCTGGTACCGCCAGGGGATGGTGATGAACTTGGTGTTGTGCAGGTCGATCTGCTTCATCGACATCGCGAAGGAGATCAGCTTGTTGGCGGATCCCAGACCGGGGTCGACCGTCATGGACTTGGTGGCGGCGTTCGCAAGGGGCAGCAGCTTGGTGGGGGTGAGTCCGTCGCTCTTGATCTTCTTGATGAGGCCGGCGATGAAGGCTTGCTGGCGCTTGATGCGGCCTATGTCGGAGCCGTCGCCGATGCCGTGCCGGATGCGCACGTAGTCCAGGGCCTTCTGTCCGGCGACACGCTGCTCGCCCTTGGCGAAGATGCGCTCGCCGCGGTCCGCGCGGTTGGGGTTGAGGTCCTTCTGGTAGACGTCCTGCGGCACGCACACCTCGACGCCGCCCACCACGTCGGTGAGCTTCGCGAAGCCCTTGAAGTCGACCACTATCGTGTGGTGGACGCGCAGGCCGGTGAGGTGCTCCACGGTGTTCTGCGTGCAGGCAGGATTTCCCTTGGCGGTCTGTCCGACGGAGTACGCGGCGTTGAACATGTCGTGCCGCGTCCTGGTCCAGCTCCCGTCGGGCAGCTTGCAGGGTGGGATGTCCACGAGGGTGTCGCGGGGGATGGACACGGCCACGGCGTGCTTGCGGTCGGCGTACACATGCAGCAGCAGCGCGGTGTCGGAGCGCCCGATGTCGCCCTTGTCGCCGCCGCCCAGCTCGCTGTTGCCTCCGGTACGCGCGTCCGAGCCGATGACGAGGACGTTCTGGCCGTTGGAGAAGTCGTCCGGCCGGTCCCCGGAGATGCCGTCCGCGTCAAAGGTGCTGATGTTGCCGTTTAGCTGCCAGTACACCCAGCCCGCGCCCGCCGCCACGAGCACCAGCAGCGACAGCACTATGGTCAGCGCGATCCGCGTACGGCTCCGCTTGCGCCGCCGGGCACGGGAGGCGTCCCGGCACCGCTCGGTTGACTGCGCCGGGGCGTGCCGCTTGGACGCGGTCTTCTTGCGGCTGTTGGTCATCCGTACACCCCTCGTGCGTCCGGCTCTACACAGGGGACTGCCGACCCCGACCTATGGTTGTGTGATTGCGCAATCTAGCAACTATTTCCCGGGAATGGTTCACGGCCCCACCCCGTGACGTTCTTCGGGCCCAATGACCCGTTTTACGGGGCGAGTTGAGTGACGTCTTTCAAGGCACAGTCCCCCGCCGGAACGCCCACTCCATGGTGGGCTCGATCATGAACCGGAAGATCCGCCGCACGGGTGGCGTGCACAGCACGGTGATCGCGGCTGCGGCGACGAGCGTGACGGTGATCTCGCCGAGGGGCCGGTGCAACCAGCCGGGCCCGCACATGCGGCGCCGGGGCACCCAGGCGCCCGATGGAGCCGGCCGCCTTGATGATCCTGGCCGTGCCGCTCTTCGGCCCGGACAAGCTCCCGGAGCTGATCCAGAACGTGACGGGCTTCCTGCGCAAGGTGCGCGAGCTACAGCGTCAAGCAGGACATCCGCTCCGAACTGGGCCCGGAGTTCCAGGACTTCGAGTTCGAGGACCTGCATCCCAAGAGGTTCGTGCACAAGCACGTCCTGGGCAGCGATGGGCTCGGCCTTGAGGAGCTCCGCGACGCTCTCGACCCGCGCAAGGAGCTGACTCAGATCGCGGACGCGGTGCGCGAAGCAGCGGATATCTCGACAGAGAACGTCCCGGCGGCGCCTGGCGTCGACCTTGCCAAGGACGTGACCCCGGCAAAGAGGGTGACCTTGGCGAAGGAGGGAGCGGCCACGTCGGAGCGTCCGCTCTTCGACCCCGAAACGACGTGACCACCCCTCCTGGGGCCACGCGGAATCCCTCGGCTCCCCCCGGGCCACTGTCGAGCCGATCATCGAGGCGCCTTGTCGGCGGACGCGGTTCCCTGGTTCGCCGGCAGGCGGCCGACTGCTTCGCAGCCGTGCCCCCTGTCGCGCCAACACCCAGGAGACGCGTGCCGTACGGGACTCACCGCCCTGTGGTGTGATCTTCTCGGCCCGCGCGCGCCGAGGAGGGCTCGCCGGAGGCTGCCTGGACAACGCGGGATGAGGGCTGCTCGGCCGTGTCGGTGGCAGCGGACGCCGACGAGGCCGCGGCCGCCTGCCCGCCCTCCTCCTTCATGGCCTTGGCCTCACTCTTGAGGATGCGCAGGGACTTGCCCAGAGACCGAGCGGTGTCGGGCAGCCTCTTCGCCCCGAAGAGCAGAATGAACACAATCGCCACGATCAGCAGGTGCCAGGGTTCCAGTCCATTGCGAAGCACCACACTCACCTCGTTCCTCTTTGTCGGCCGCCGGGAGCCACCCCTTGGCATGCTTGCAGTATTGCGCAACTGTACAACTCGAAGGCGTCACGGTGGAATGGCCCGGCAGGGTCGGCGGCTGCCGGGCGGGCACGGCACCACACGGCATCGCCCAGAGCACGTCGACTCACCGTCGGGCGAGCATGAGCGGCGCCCGGGCAGGCCGCCGAACATAAGGGCTTCCTCGCCCGGCTCACGGGCCCCCGTGGCGACCGGACCGTCTTCACGGTGAACTCCTTCACCGGCCAGTCGGAGGACCTTCTCCCCGACATCACCCCTCACCCGTAACACCTCGCCGCGGCAGATGGCCGGCGGGGCGATGGACCCGCAGCGCTGGGGGTCGTCGGCGGCGAAGAAGACCCAGTCCACCATCGCGTACACGTACGGCAGCAGGGCACCACGGACGACCCCGTCGCGACAGCGTCGCAGGCGCGGTGGCAGCGATGCGCCCTCAGCCATTCGACAGAGCCCCGCACCAGTCAACTAACGCCGTCTCATACTCACGCCCACTGCGACCAGCGGGGTGAAGGAGGGTCGCCGGCGTGGCCGAAAAGCCCTCGGTCCGCTCCCAGTCGGGAACTGTATCTACACCACTGTAGTTTTTCATTCGGCCGCGGACGCGGTCACCGGGCCACCACGGCGCCCGGCGGGAATCAGGAGGACAGCTTGGCTGCGATAGACCTTGGCAACATGGTGGACAAGGCATGGGCCGACAAGGAGCTCTCGGAGATCCTCGCGGCTCCCGTCTCCGCCCTGAAGGGCGTGTCGGACCGTCACGGCGATTTGCTGCGCGAGGCGTTCGGCATCAAGACGGTGGCGGATCTGGCCAATCTGAAGTACTTCCAGTGGGCCTCCACACTCGCCTCGCTGGAATCCGCCACGAAGTAGAACCACAAGCCCGCGGCGGCGCCGGTACAACCGGACCGCCGCAACCTTCGGGCAACACGGACAGCGGTCCTCGAAGCCCTCGGGCAGCTCGAGTTCGGCTTCGACTCCGCCGACCTGAATCTTGGGCGCGTCCACAGCGCCAGACAGTTGAGACAGCATCCCGGCGGAGCCAGCGGGCCGACGCTCCTGGTTCCCGCCCGGAGAGGGCGCGATGCCGACCCTCACCACCGTCACAAGCCCCATCACCAAGGAACGGGTGCCGGCACCCAGGCCCGCGCCACATCGCCGCGCCGGTACCGCACACCCGGAACGACCGAGATCAGCCGGAGGTATACGCACAGGATGTTCGACGCTTTGAAGAACCTCAAGCAGAAGGCCGCGGACCTCGCCGAGAGCCATGGCGGAAAGATCTCCGCAGGGCTGGAGAAAACCGGCGACTTCATCGACGACAGGACCGGCGGCAAATACAGCGAAAAGATCGACACAGGAGTCGACAAGGCGCAGGACTTCGTCGAGCGCCTTGGTGAGAAGAAGGACTGACAGCCCCGGCTCACCCCGAACGGGCAGTCAGCGTCTGCGACAGGACGCGGGCGTGCCGGGGCAGTCTGCCCCGGCACGCCCGCCGTCCAGACTCGCCCCACGCCATCCGAAGCGCCGAACGGTGCGTGTGACCCAAGACACAACAATTCCATAGTTGCGCAACCACTAAACTGTCTTGGATGGAAACCAGCGACGCAACGGGACAGGAAGCCGCGGTACTCGATGATGGCCCCGCAGACGGACTGCGAGTCCGGGTCACCGGCCGACCGCGAGCGATTCAGGTGACATACCCCTGCGAGGTGGATGCCGCGCTCGGCGGCGTGCGCGCGGAGGCGTTGTACATCTACCGTCGGGACCTCCGCGTGGAACACGAGCCGCTGCGGTACGGCTTCGACGCGGCGAGCCCCTGATGGGCGCGGCGCGAAGCTCAGCGGGCGACTCCGTCTTCGGACCCCTGACGGTGCCGGGGCGAGCGTGTTGCCGTCGTCGAGCCGGACGCCAACCCCGCCTCCGCACCCACCAAAGACGCACATGACGCCCGGTCGACCGATGACGACCTGACCTCCCGGTGTATACGCAACCGCAGGCGCCCAGACACGCGTCTTCCCCAATATCTGTAAAATTGCGCAACCGAGCAATACTGCTGTCGGCCAGGTGTGTCCCGACTTGGCCAGGCCGGATGGAGGACATCAACAACATGGGCATCATTAGCTGGATCATCCTCGGCCTCCTCGCCGGGGCCATCGCCAAGATCCTTCTGCCCGGACGTGACCCGGGCGGTCTCATCGGCACCACCCTCATCGGCGTCGCGGGCGCCTTCATAGGCGGCTGGATTTCCGCTCGATTCCTCGACCGCCCGGTGGAGAAACAGTTCTTCGACCTCTATACGTGGGGTGCGGCCGTCGGCGGCTCTCTCGTGCTACTCGTCGCGTACCGTCTCCTGTTCGGCAACTCGCGCGACTGACCCCCACCACGTCCGTGGCCGCCTTCGGCCGGGTGGTCACGGCGGCCATCAGTCCCTGGAAGCGCTGAGACGCAAGTCCTCTCCGCGCTGCATGCCGCTGGCGACCCGGTGTCGGCAGGCTGGGTGCGGGATCACCTGGCCGCCGACCTCGCGTACACGACCGTGACGACGGTGCCGGCCCGGCTGCCGGCCAAGCAAGCCGTCGCCCGTAGGCGGGAGGGACGGTCGTTCCTGTGGACACCACCGGATACGACGCCGCGCCCACCAAGCGCTGGCGGAGCTGCCCAGCACGGAGGTGGGAGTGCTGCCCGACGACTGCGCCGCGCGCTGTTCGCCCACGAGCGCACCCACCTCGCCGCCCGCCACCACCACCATCTGCCGACCGTCCAACTAGCCGCGTGCGCCAACCCGTTCCTGCTGCCCTTGCGCTCCGCCGTGGCCTACACGGCGGAGCGATGGGCGGACGAGGAAGCCGCCCAGGTCGTCGGCAGCCGCAAGGCCGTCGCCCGCGCGATCGGCAAGGCCGCCCTCGCCTCGCGCAACACGCCGGCAGCAACAGTCGCCGCCTTCGCCGCACCCGGCCCCCTGCCACGCCGGGTCACGGCCCTGCTCTGCCCGCCACCCGCGGCACGCGCCTGGCCACCGCTCTTCACCACGGTGGGCATGGCCCTCTGGAGCGCTACTGCCGGCGCCGTCGAATCAGGTTCGAAGGCCCCCAGCCTCCGAGATCCGGGCCATCCCCGGGCCAGCCAGCCCAGCGGACACTGGACACCGAAAAAGGGCGCCTGGCTGACGGTGGTTCGGTCCCTCGACGTTCACACCCTGGACATCGGCGACGACCTGCGCGGCTGCCATCCGGTGGAACCGTATGCCGTGTCCACATCCGAAGTGGTTCGAGCAACGGCGAGGAATCGATGTACCCCAGCGAGGCTGACCGCGCTGAACAGGCCGCCGCCGAACGCGACGCCGAGACCGCGGCCGAGGTCAAGCCGCTGCTCGACGCCCCGCAGACGGCCGCGGCGGGGGTGGCGATGTGGATCTTCGTCGTCGGCCCGCCGATCTGCCTGATCGCCGCGGCGCCGTTCGTATGGGGATGGGGCCTGTTGTCCGCGCTGGACGTCGGCATGGCGGTGGTCGCCTACCTCGTGTCCGGCTTCGGACTCACGGTCGGTTATCACCGCCTCTTCACGCATCGCTCGTTCAAGGCACGGCGGGGCCTGCGGATCGCCCTGGCCGTCGCGGGTTCGCTGGGTGTCGAGGGTTCACCGGTCCAGTGGGTGGCGAACCACCGCCGCCATCACGCCTTCGCCGACCGAGAGGACGACCCGCACTCGCCCTGGCGCTACGGGACCGACACCCGCGCGCTGCTCAAGGGGCTTGTCCACGCTCATATCGGGTGGATGCTGAAGCGCGAGCTGAGCAACCGTGCCAGGTTCGCGCCCGACATCGCCGCCGATCCCGACCTGCGGCTCGTCGGTCGGCTCTTCGGGCCGCTGACCGCCGTCTCGCTCTTGTCCCCGGCACTGGTCGGCGGGCTCGTCACCGGCACCTGGACCGGCGCGCTGAGCGGGTTCCTCTGGGCCGGGGTGATCCGGATGGCGCTGTTGCACCACGTCACCTGGTCGGTGAACTCGGTCTGCCACGTCGCCGGCAAACGCCCGTTCATCAGTCGGGACAAGGCCACCAACTTCTGGCCGCTCGCGCTGCTGTCCTTCGGCGAGAGCTGGCACAACTCACATCACGCCGACCCCACGGGCGCGCGCCACGGCGTCCTGTCGGGCCAGCTCGACCCGTCGGCGCGCCTCATCTGGGTGTTCGAGAAGCTGGGCTGGGTCCATGACGTGCGCTGGCCGAGCGAGGACCGCCTCAACGCCCGACTGCTCCCCGAAGCGGCCGGCCCGTACCCGCCCGCGGTCTGACCCCCCTCACGGCGCGGCGAGAACAGCACTCCACCGGCCCGCATCGGTCCCGCGCCGGCACGTTCAGCTCCTGGGGACGGTGACGACGATCTTTCCGACCTGCCCGCCGGCCTCCAGGTATCGGTGGGCCTCGGCGATGTCCTCCAGCGGGAACGTCCTGTCGACGGTGGGGGTCAGCTCGCCCTTGGCGAGGCCGTCGGTCACGAAGGCGACCGCTTCGGCGCGGCGCCGGTCGTCGGTGGTGATCTCGAAGAGTTCGAATCCGCGGATGGTGAGGTGCTTGAAGAGGACCTCACCGACGTTGAGCGGTGCGGGGGTGCGGTCGAGGAGGCCGTAGAGAACGAGGTGGGCCTCGTGAGCGGCGGCGGTGACCAGGTCGGCCAGGGCCGTTCCTCCGACGGCGTCGAAGATGACCCGGGCGCCCTGGCCGTCGGTCAGCTCCCGTACGCGGGCGGGGACGTCCTCCTCGGCGGTGGCGATGACCTCGTCGGCGCCGGCGTCCAGGAGCTGCCGGCGCTTGGCGCTGGTGCGGGTCAGGGCGACGGCGCGGGCACCGGCCTTGTGGGCGACCTGGATGGCCGCGAGGCCGACGCTGCTGGAGGCGGCGGAGATCAGGACGGTGTCGCCGGGGCGGACGCCCGCGAGGTCGACCAGGCCGCCGTAGGCGGTGATGAACTGCATCCACACCGAGGCCGCCTCCTCGAAGGACAGGCGCTCGGGGTGGGTGACGACCGCGTGCTCCGGGGCGAGGACCGCCTCGCCGTGCACGGCGTAGTCGGTCATGGCGAAGGACGGCACCAGGCTGACCGCGTCGCCCACACTCAGCCCGCTCACGCCGTCCCCGAGGGCCTCGACCACTCCGGCCGCCTCGTAGCCGATACCGGACGGGAAGACGGGGTCGATGCCGTACTGGCCCAGACGGAACATCGACTCCGCCCGGTTCAGGCCCAGCGCCCGGGTGCGGATCAGGACCTCGCCCGGCCCTGGGCTCGGGCAGGGGGACCTCCTCCAGGTGCAGGACTTCGGGTCCACCGGCGTGCAGCATCGCTTCAACCGCTTCCATGAGCTGACCGGCAACGACATACGCCACCCGGAGAGCGCGGCCCTGATCGCGCCGGCCCTGCGGGCCCGCGGTCACGGGCTCGACATGGCCGAGTGGCTGGCCACCGACCTCGAGTTCCACACCGCGATCACACGGGTGGCCGGCAACCGCATCCGCGAACTGGCCATGACCTCGGTACACCTCGTACGGCCGATGACGAACACCGTCTTCGTCGGGCTCCTCGACCGTGACGTCATTCAAGCCCAGCACAGTGCCGTCTTCGAGGCCATCGAGAACCAGGACCCGGACCTCGCCCGCACCCGGCTGCTCGAGCATGTGAACCACCTGGCCGACGTCCGCGCCCAGGCGCTGGCCCACCGCTGGGCGAGCGAGGTGCCGATCTCCAGCCTGCTTTCCCAGGACCAGCCCACGGACGGCTGAACGCCCGGGCGCTGTGGCCGGGCGCTGCGACCGCCGCCCGGGTCTCGCCCCGGGCCGCGAGTCGAAACTCGACGGCCTCAGTCGCTTTGGGCGACCGGCCCGGGGCCGGCGTCGAGCGCGTCGAGCACCGCGTCGCCGTTCGCCCTCGCCCACTCGGTCAGCATGTGGATCGGATCGATCAGTGTCGCCCCGAGTGGGGTGAGTTCGTACTCGACGCGGGGCGGCGCCTCGGCGTAGGCGTGGCGGCGGACGAGTCCGTGCGCCTCGAGCCGTCGGAGCGTCTGGGTGAGCATCTTGCGGGAGATACCGCCGATCAGCTCGATCAGCTCGCCATGGCGCACCGGGCCCCTGCTGAGGCCGTAGAGCACGACCGCCGTCCACTTGTCGGCGATGAGCTCGATCGCCAGACGCGCCGGACAGTCGGCGAGAAAGGGACCACCGGGACCGAAACCGCTCATGGCGCCCAAGGTACCTGGTGGTTCCTATCGAAAATCTAGCCTGGGTTCTCCCCCCTTCGAAGCTGAAAGCCAGGAGAGTCATGCGAGTCATCACCCAGCAGACGCTCGGCGGTCCCGAGGTGCTCACCGTCGTGGACGCGCCCGAGCCCCAGCCCCTCCCGACCGAGGTTCTCGTCCGCGTCAAGGCGATCGGGCTGAACCCGCTGGAAGCGCTCCTGCGCGCCGGCGAGTTCCCCCCGCTGCTCGGCCGGCCGCCGTTCATCCTCGGCTGGGACATCAGCGGCGTGGTCGAGGAGGGGCCGCTGACGTATCGGTTCAGGCCCGGCGACGAGGTGTTCGGGATGCCGCTGTTCCCGCGGGCGGCGAGCGCGTACGCCGAGGTCGTGGCGGCGCCGGCGCTCCACCTGGTACGCAAGCCGGCGTCGCTCTCGCACATCGAGGCGTCGGCGCTGCCGGTCGTCGGGCTGACGGCGTGGCAGGGCCTCGTCGACCTCGGCGGCGTGACCGAGGGCGACCGCGTCCTGGTCCACGGCGGTGGTGGCGGGGTCGGCCACGTCGCGATCCAGATCGCGAAGGCGCTCGGCGCGCATGTGATCGCGACCGCCAGTGGGAGCAAGCGGACGTTCGTCGAGGGGTTCGGCGCCGACGAGGTGATCGACTACACGGCGGTCGACTTCGCCGAGGCGGTCCGCGATGTCGACGTGGTGCTCGACACGATCGGCGGCGACACCGTCGAGCGGTCGCTCGAAGTGCTCCGCCCAGGCGGCCACCTGGTGACGGCGGTCGCCGAGGAGGACTTGGGGCTCGCCGCCAAGTACGAGGCGGCCGGGATGCGCTTCAGCGGCATCGCGGTCGACCCCGATCCGGTCGCCCTGCGAGGTCTCGTCGAACTCGTCGAACAGGGCAGGCTCCGGGTCCACGTACAGGAGACGTTCCCGTTCGAGCGCGTCGCCGACGCGCACCGGCTGCTCGACGGCGGTCACCTCCAGGGCAAGCTCGTCCTCACCGTCTGATCCCGTCGTGGGGACCGCTGGATCTCGATGGGCACCTGTGGCTCCGGGAAAGCGCATTGGGGCGTGGCCCCGGCCGCATGGCCGGGGCCGGCGGTCGGGCTTCGGGTTCAGCGGGCGGTGTGTAGGTGATGCGGGCGTCGCGGCAGTCGTCAGCAAGGCCGGTGAGCCCGTCTGCCGCTCCTGCAAGCCGTGGCGGCGTCGATGTCGTCCTGCCCGCCGGCTGACAGCCCCTCGTCGGCCTCAACTGACCCATCGTGTCCCACGCAGACGTCTCGTGTGAGCAGTTCTGCACAGGTCACAGGCGTGGACGTCCCGGGATGTCGTCACTTGCCCGACACCGATGGCACGGTGCCCCGCTGCTGCGAGATGGTCCTGTCACCAACCACGTCAATGGGAGAAGGACACAGTGAACGGATCCAAAAACCTTGCTGCCATCACGATGGCGACCGCCTTGGCCGGTGTGACGATCGGCCTGGCCTCCCCGGCCCACGCCACGACGACATCCCGGAGCCGCGTCGCCACCTCGGCGGCTTCTGCGGTCTACTTCATCTCCTCCTCACCGGTGACCATTCCGGGCTGCAAGGCGTGGATGAACGGCAAGAAGCCCGGCCCCAAGGTGCAAGGGCTCGTGCAGACCTGGAGCGGCTCCGACTGCGCGATGCGCCTGGAGATCGATCACAATCAGCAGACCAAGTGGGCGGACAGTGCGGGCACAGGAGGGGACCTCAACAAGGCCAGCACCCACTTCCACTACGACGGCCGTGGCTACAAGGCCCGCGTGTGCGTGAACAACCTCAACAACGGCTGGGTTAAATGCGGGGCCTGGTACTGATTCCTGGCCTCGTCCCGGACGTAGCGAGGCTGCTGATCCGCCCCGCGTCGGGCTCGGTATGGGCCTCTCCCCTCGGTCCCGGAAAGCCAAGATCAATCTCACCTGACCGGTGAGTTCGGGCGCGACCGCGGCGAGGATGTCGTCGAACCGGGCGAGTGGATCCTGGGTTCGTTGCACGCGCCCGTCAGTCGTGCTTGGCTCGCCCGATGAACTTTCTGTTGACGGCGAGTGGCCTGCGCAACGAGACGCTGCGGGATGCGCTGCGGGACATGCTGGGAAAGCCGTTCGGGTCGGCGAACGTCGTGTTCGTCCCCACGGCGTCCGTTGCCGAGCCCGGGGACCACGGGTGGGTCGTCGCGGACATGAACCTGCTGCACGGCCTCGGCTGGCGGGAGTTCGACGTTCTGGAGCTGAACGGCCTGCCCCGGCAGATGGTGCTCGACCGGCTGCTTCACGCCGACGTCATCTATGTCGAGGGCGGCAGTCACTACCACCTCGCGCGCAGCATCACCGGCAACGGCCTGGCCGACGGCTTCCTGGAGGCGCTGGAGAGCCGGGTCTATGTGGGGGTGAGCGCCGGATCAATGATCTTCAGCCGGAATCTCACCGGGCACTCCGCCGACGTCATCGGGGACGCCGCGGACCTCCACGTGCTCGGCGCGACGACCGTGAAGCCGCCGTTCGGGCTCTTCGACTGGTATCTCAAGCCCCACCTGTACTCGCCGGATTTCCCCGAGCGGGACGACGCCTGGGCTGATCGCATCGCCGCGCGGGCGGACTTCCCCATCTACTTCATCGACGACGAGACGGGCGTTCGCGTCAGGGACGGCAAGGTGGATGTCGTTTCTGAAGGCCGGTGGCGATTCCATCCGTGACCCGACGCGTGGTGGCGAGCCCCGGACAGGGCAGTGCCGCGCCCGCCCGGCTCCGGCGTCTCGGAGATGAGCGAGCACGAGTACTCGCCTGTGCCGGCCAACGGCCTCCTGCGCGCGGTCGACACATGAGCGACGCACGCCGCCACTCGGCGACGCCTCGCATGAGCGAGGCGCCACTGACCCATCCGCGACGCGGCGGCTCGGCGCTTTCTAGCCCTGGCAGGTGCAGGCGTTCGGGCATCCGCAAGTTTGCTCGCCGGGCTTGGCGATCGGGACGACGAGCAGGGGTTCGGCGCCCGGGATCGGTCTGATGTAAGGCAGTCCCGAGGTGGTGTCGTGCCCGATTCCTCGCAGCAGGTGGCCGGTGCCCTTGGGGAAGACGAACATCACGTGGGGTCCGGCGCGGTACCAGTCCTTGCCCGCGGGGGGCTGCGTGGCATGGGGGTCATCAAAGTCCGCGCCGGTTTCTCCTTGCAGCATGTAGGAGATCCCGATGCGACCGATCGTCGGTGTCTTTCTCTGAGCGAGCTCCTTGAACCACTGCATCATGGTCGGGTCGTTGCACATCGGACCCGGGTGGGGCTTGCCGGGAGGGGTTGGCACACAGGTCCAGTCGGGCGACCCGTCCCGTAGGGCTGTCTCCATGTCCGTGTCGACGACCGTGGCCGACTCCGCGATGTAGGCGGGAGCAGCCCGCATAGCGTCTTTGATCTTGTCTTCTGTCCTGGGCTCCGTGTTGCCTGCCATGGTCTCCGCCGTCCGATCGTTTACCGGCCAGCACGATTACTGAAAGTAGTGGTTATTAACCTGACAGCGCGCGACCGGATCGGCGTGACGTCACGGTGTCGCCGGGCGCCGCCGTTTCAGCGCACTGAACAACTGCCCGACGTTTCTCGGCCTGGCGGCGGCCGTAGCGCCGTTTGCCGTGGCCCCCTGATGCCGTTTGGTGACAGGAAAGACACTCCACACCCACACACGGCCAGCAGAATTCCCATGTCGCCACACCCGCCAGACCCACTGGCAACTACGGGGGAATTCCATGCACCGCTCCATCACATCCGCCGCCGCAGCCGTCGTGCTCGCCGCCGCCCTTGTGGCGTGCGGGGGTTCGGACGGGGACAGCGGCAAGGCCGACGCCACGAAGAGCGCCGGTTCCAGCGGCGCCACCGCCTCCGGCGGTCAGCAGTCGCCGGACGCCACACCCAGCAGCACAACGCCGAGCAGCGCCAAGCTCGGTGACACCCTCTCGCTGGAGGGGCTGCCCGGTATGGGCGCCACGGGCAAGAACGTTCGGGCCGACATCACCCTGACCAAGTACGAGGACAACGCCAAACCGTCGCTGGACGCCTTCGCGGCCCCCGACGGGCAGCGCCTGGTCGCGACGGAGTTCACGATCGTCAGCACCGGCGACGCCACCTACGACGACCCCGGCAACCTGGGGGCGAAGGTCGTCGACTCGACCGGCAAGGTGTACCCCGGTAAGCCCGGCATCCCCACCGCCGGTGACTCCCTGGACCTCACCATGATCCTCCAGCCGGGCGACAAGACCACCGGCTGGGTGATCTTCAACGTGCCGCAGGACGCGAAGATCACGGCCGTGACGTACCAGATGGACTCGCTTCTACAGACCAACGGAGAGCACACCGGCAGGTGGGCCCTGCCCTCCTGAGGCAATCTCCGGCGGCGCCGGTACCGCGGGCACTCTCGTTGACAGGCTCGGCTAACTGAATTAGCTTTTAGCTAACGAAATTAGCCAGAGCTGAGGGATGCCATGACCGAGTACCTTGCCGTCGACGGCGGCACAATCGCTTATGAGGTGGCGGGGTCCGGCCCGCTGATCGTTCTCGCCCACGGCATGGGCGACAGCCGCGCCGCGTACCGTGCGGTGATCCCGCCGCTGGTGGCGGCGGGCTATCGGGTCGCCGCGGTCGATCTGCGCGGCTGCGGCGAGTCCAGCGCCGGCTGGCCTGCCTGGAGCCGCACCGCCATCGCCGGCGACCTGCTCGCCGTGATCCGCCACCTGGGCGGCCCGGCCCTCCTCGTCGGCCACTCGATCTCCGGCGGCGCCGCCACCATCGCCGCGGCGCGCGAGCCCTCGCTGATCACCGCGGTGGTCGAGCTGGCGCCGTTCACCCGCAAGCAGTCGATCCGCCTCGGCGACCTGCGGGTCAAGCGCTTCCGGCAGGGCATGCTGCGGCTGCTCGGCACGGGCGTGTTCGGCAGTGTGCCGCTCTGGCGCTCGTACCTCGACGTGGCCTACCCAGGCGTGAAACCGGCCGACTGGACCGAACGGCTCGGCCGCGTCGACTCCCTGATGCGCGAGCCGGGCCGGATGAAGGCCCTCCAGGGCATGGGCCGCAGCGCCCCGACCGACGCCGGAGCGCAACTCGGCAACGTACGCTGCCCGGTGCTGGTCGTGATGGGCACACTCGACCCCGACTGGGCCGACCCGCACGCCGAGGGTTCGGCGATCGTGGAGGCCCTGCCGTCCGGCCTCGGTCACCTTGAGATGATCGACGGCGCGGGGCACTACCCGCACGACCAGTTCCCCGACCAGGTGGTTTCGCTGATGCTCGCCTTCGTCCGCTCGGACACCGCTCATGCCTAGGGCCGGCCTGGACCCGACGGCCGTGGTCGCGGCCGGGGCCGCCCTCGCCGACGAGGTGGGTATCGCCGGCCTGACGATGGGTCTGCTGGCCGAACGGGTGGGCGTGCGCACCCCCTCCCTGTACAAGCACGTGAGCGGCCAGGAAGATCTCAACCGGCGCATCGCGGCCCTGGCGTTGAGCGAGGCCGCCGACGCCGTCGGCGGCGCGGTCCAGGGGTACGCGGGCCGCGACGCCCTGGCGGCCGCGGCGCGGGCCTTCCGCGCCTTCGTCCTGGAGCACCCCGGCCGGTACGCCGCGACGATCGGCCTGGAACCCTCCGGTCCGGACGATCCGCTGGCCACCGCGAGTCAGCGGCTGCTGGACGCGTTCACGGCGGTCCTGCGCGGCTACGACATCGCCGAGTCCGATGTGAACCACGCCCTGCGCATGCTCCGCAGCCTCTGCCACGGCTTCGCCACGTTGCAGGCGGCGGGCGGCTTCCAGTGGAGCACCGACATCGACGAGAGCTTCGCGTGGCTGATCGCCTTCACCGACCGGGGGCTACGCGCCTTGTGAGAACGCTGCCGCACGGGCCGGGGTGGCCGGGGTGGCCGAGGCGTCCTCGGCGACGACCGCATGGTGGCCCGCGCCGGTCGCCGCTTGCGCGCAGAGCACCCCTCGCGGCCTGCGGCGCCGTAGCCGAGGAGTAGTGATCTCGATATGAGTACGGCAGCGGATACCGGCGGTTCGGCTGGTTCCCTAGCGTCCCTCGCATGGAGAACACCACAACTGCTTCTGACGGTGCGGCCGGACCGGACCGCCGCGCCGCCCCTCGTCCGCGCAGCGCCGTCGGCTGGGCAGGGCTGGTCGTTCTCGCGGTGGGAGTGCTGGTCCTCGGAGTCTTCGTGGGGCTGGTGGGGCCTCTCTTCGCCATCGCTTGCGATTCCTGCCCGGACGGTGTCCGGGGCCCGCAGCGTTTCGGCGATGCGCTGATAGCCATCGCACGGTACGCGGTGCCGTTCGCGACGCTGGGGACCATCGTGGGGATGTTCCACCCTCGAGGTGGCGCCCGAGTGGGCGGCATCGGACTGGGGGTACTGGTCATGCTGCTGTTCCTGATGGTGGCCCTCGGTCAGTCCACCGCCTGACAGCGGCCGGTGGCCTCCTCCACCGGCACGGCGGCGAGTGAAAGTTTCGCGCTGTTGGCCCGGAATATGTGTCGGGGCCGCGAGGCATCGCCCTAGACTTCGTGGGTCAATGTTTCGCAAAACCAGGTACGGCGCGGGGGAGCCCCGTACAAGACGATTGGGTAGCCAGTGCTTCTGAAAACGTTCGGCTGGTCGTTCGCGGTCACCGCGCTCGGCCTGGTCGCGGCGGTGTTCTACGGGGGGTGGACCGGCTTCGGGGTCGTGGCGATCCTGTCCATCCTCGAGATCTCGGTGTCCTTCGACAACGCCGTGGTCAACGCCGGGATCCTGAAGAAGATGAATGCCTTCTGGCAGAAGATCTTCCTCACCATCGGCGTCCTGATCGCGGTCTTCGGCATGCGCCTGGTCTTCCCGGTCGTGATCGTCGCCATCAGCGCCAAGATCGGTCCGATCGAGGCGGTGCGGCTCGCGCTCGACGACAAGGACAAGTACCAGCAGTTGGTGACCGACGCCCATCCGTCGATCGCCGCCTTCGGTGGCATGTTCCTGTTGATGATCTTCCTCGACTTCATCTTCGAGGACCGGGAGATCAAGTGGCTCGGCTGGCTGGAGCGTCCGCTCGCCAAGCTCGGCAAGGTCGACATGCTTTCCGTCTGCATCGCGCTCATCGTGCTGCTCGTCTCCGCGATGACCTTCGCCACCAACGCCCACCAGCACGGCGGCATCCATGCGGACAAGACGGAGACCGTCCTGATCGCCGGCATCGCGGGCTTGATCACCTACCTGATCGTCGCCGGCCTCTCCGGCTTCTTCGAGAACAAGCTCGAGGAAGAGGAGGAGCGCGAGCACGAGGCGGAGGAAGAGGCCAAGAGGAGCGGCAAGAAGGTCCCGGCGGTCGTGATGGCCGGCAAGGCCGCGTTCTTCATGTTCCTCTACCTGGAGGTCCTGGACGCGTCCTTCTCCTTCGACGGCGTCATCGGCGCCTTCGCGATCACCAACGACATCGTCCTGATGGCGCTCGGCCTCGGCATCGGCGCGATGTACGTCCGTTCGCTCACGGTCTATCTGGTCCGCCAGGGCACCCTCGACGACTATGTCTACCTGGAGCACGGCGCGCACTACGCGATCGGCGCCCTCGCCGTGATCCTGCTCGTCACCATCCAGTACGAGATCCACGAGGTCATCACGGGCCTGGTCGGCGTCGTCCTGATCGCCTGGTCCTTCTTCTCCTCGGTCCGGCGCAACCGCAGGCCGGAGGCGGCCGAGGGGGACACCGGGTCCGACGAGAAGGTTGAGATCTCCTCCGGCGTCTGAGCCGGGCCACCGCCACCGCATCGGCGAACCGGCTCGGCTCGCTGATGCGGTGGGCGGGACCCGTTCCGGGACGGTGCCCGATGCGGCGGACGTCCCCTCGAAGCCGCGACCCGAGCCCAGTTGTCAGTGGCCGCTGCGACGATGCCCGGATGACCTCCACGATCTTTGACCGGCTCCGCTCCGGCGGGTTCGAGCAGGCGCTGTTCAGCCACGACGCCGAGACCGGGCTGCGATCCCTCGTCGTCAGCCACGACACCACGCTCGGCCCCGCGCTGGGCGGCGTCCGCATGTACCCGTACGAGGACGAGACCGCCGCCCTCGAAGACGGCCTGCGCCTCGCCCGGGCCATGACCCTCAAGGCCGCGGCCGCGGGCCTCGATCTCGGCGGCGGCTGGAGCGTCATCATCGGTGATCCGGCACGCGACAAGACCGAGGCGCTGCTGCGTGCCCACGGTCGCTTCATCGCCACCCTCGGCGGGCGTTTCATCCCCGTCAACGACGTCGGCACCACACAGGCAGACCTGAAGGTGATCGGCACCGTAGCCTCACCGGTCTGCGCCGACGGCGACCCCTCCCCCATGACGGCGCTCGGTGTCCTCGAAGGGATACGGGCGTGTCTGCGCGCCACCGGTGGCGACGGGAGTCTTCGGGGCGTACGCGTGTGCGTACAAGGCGCGGGCAACGTGGGTGCCGCGCTCGCCCGCCTTCTGGCGGCGGAGTCCGCGGAGCTGCTGGTGTCCGACACCGACGCTCGACGAGCCGATGCCGTTGCCCGAACCATTGGAGCGCGCGTCATCGACCCCGCGACCGCGGCGGTCGCCGAATGCGATGTGCTCGCCCCCTGCGCCCTCGGAGGCGTCGTCAACGACCGCACCCTGCCGGAGCTGCGCTGCCGGATCATCGCGGGCGGCGCGAACAATGTGCTCGCCGCCCCCGAGCACGCCGCCGCGCTCGAGGCCCGCGGAATCCTCTACGCGCCCGACTTCTGCGTCAACGCGGGCGGCTTGATCTTCCTCGAGGAGCGGATCCTCGGCCATGACAACGCTCGAGCGGAGCACCGGGTCCGTCAGGTCGGCGAGCGCGTGGCCACGGTCATCGAGCATGCGCGTCGCTCCGGTGTGCCCCCGACAGATGCCGCACTCTCACTGGCCAGAGCCCGGCTCCACGCGCACTGACGCGCCCGGTGAACCTGTCCGCCCCGGACCGCCGTCAGAACGCCGTCCCGGCGACGACGAGCCCGCGACGACCGCCTACGACGAGGCCGAGCGCCTGCTCGTCCTCTTCCAGGCGCCGAACAGGGGCCCCTGACCCCACGTCATGCCGACCGCCCGAGCCCGTCCGGTCGTCTCGCCGCGGCTCGTAGCTGCCGGGTGCGGCCGCGGCGTACTGGGACAATGGAGCTCATGCGCTCGTCGCGGCAAGGGGGATGCGTGGTGAAGGTAGGGGCGGGACGTTCTATCGCGGTGGAATGGGTTGCCCGGCACGCCCGCTCCGATGTGGGCTTTCGGGGGGCGTATTTCAGCGGGTCGACGGTGGGCCTGCCGGACGACGCCGAGTTGGCGCCCTCCTCCGATGTCGACATCGTCGTCATCACCGCCATGGACGACCCGCCCGCCAAACCGGGCAAGCTCCGTTACCGGGGCACACTGCTGGAAGTCAGCTACCTGCCCTGGTCCCAGTTCGTTTCCGCCGACGACGTCCTCGCCTCCTATCACCTGGCCGGAAGCTTCCGGACCGACGCGATCATCGATGATCCGACCGGGCACCTGCGCACAGTGCAGGCGCATGTCGCGGGCCACTTCGCGGCGCGGCCCTGGGTTCGTCGCCGGTGTCAGGACGCCCGGCGTCGGATCGAAACCCGGCTCGCGGCGATCGACGCTTCGGCGCCGTTCCATGAACAGGTGCTGTCCTGGCTGTTCCCCACCGGTGTGACCACCCATGTGCTGCTGGTCGCCGCACTGCGCAACCCCACTGTGCGTCTGCGCTATCTGGCCGCTCGTGAGGTGCTCACCGAATACGGGCACCTCGGCCGCTACCCGGAGCTGCTGGAGCTCCTCGGCTGCCGGAACCTGTCCGCCCGGCGCATCCGGCACCATCTGCGGGAGCTCACCAGAACCTTCGACGCCACCGCCGAGGTCGCGAGGACCCCGTTCCTCTTCAGCAGTGACATCACCCCGTCCGCGCGGCCGATCGCGATCAACGGCAGCCAGGAGCTCATCGACCGTGGCGACCACCACGAGGCCGTCTTCTGGATCATCGCGACCTTCGCCCGCTGTCACACCATCCTGGCGGCGGACGCCCCCGAGCTGCACCGCGCTCTCGCCCCCGCGTTCCACGCAGCCGTCAGCGATCTCGGCATCAGTTCGACCGAAGACATCCGCCACCGCGCCGGGGAGGTCAGCCGGTTCCTGCCCCGCCTCTGGCAAACCGCCGAGGACATCATGGCGAGCAATCCCGGGATCAGCGGATAGAGACACACGTCATGAGCGAGTCGCCGGCCTTTCGGCCGGACTCGCGGCGGCGACGATTTCCCGCAGTGCGGCGACATGGCCGTTGAAGGCGTCGCGGCCGGTGGGGGTCAGCCGGGCGCGTACCTTGCGGCGGCTGCCGCTGAGGCGGCGTTCGGTGGCGACGTACCCGGCCTCTTCGAGTGTCGTGAGCTGCTTGGACAGTGCCGAGTCGGACATCGCCAGCCGGTCCTTGAGGAAGGCGAACTCGGCCCAGTCGGCGGCTGCCAGTGTCGCCACCAGCGACAGCCGGGTGCTGGGATGGATCAGCTCGTCGAACCGTGCCTTCGTCATGCCCGCGCCCAACGACGCAGCACACGCAGGATTTCCGGTCCGCCGAACCCGACGACGGCCGCGATCAGCGCCGCCGCCCAGATGGCGGCGTGGGCGGCGCCGTCGGCGTCGAGCGTGAGCGCCACCAGGACCGTGGCGCCGATGAGTCCGAGCAGCATGCCGAACACGACGAGCGGGATGCGGTGGCCGGCGACCGCCGCGCTCACCTGGAGCCGGTCCGTGCGCCGACGGCCGTCGAGCAGACGGGAGGCGAGCCACCCGTGTCCGACGCCGAAGGCCACGGTCGCGATCCCGGCCGGCCACTGCGGCAGTACGTTGCCGAGTACGCCCAGCAGAAGCCAGCCGCCCGCCATCGCCCACCAGTAGCCGCGGGGCAGGCCGACTTCCTCGGCCACCTGGCGTTGGGCCCGGTCGACCACGCCCAGTGCCGCACTGGCCTGCTCAGGAGCGATGTCCTCCATGACGAGACCTCACTTTCCTATCAGGAAAGTCATCGTCCTGCTTTCCCGGCAGGAAAGTCAAGGAATTCGGCGAGGGCGCCCGGCCGCTAGCGGCGTGCCAGCCCGTCGACCAGCAGCGCGAGCGTGAAGTCGAACCGGTCGTGGCCCTCACCCGCGGTGAGCTCGGCGGCATGGCGGGTGGTGTGGGGGAAGGTCTCGGCAGGCAGGGCGGTGAACCGGCGGAGCAGTTCATCGCGGTCGAGGACCCACGCAGCGTCATCCCGCGCCGATCGCCGGCGCGCGATCGACACCTCGAGGCAGTAGGCGGCCACGTACAGCAGGAGGGCGTCGATGGCCCAGGCCGCGGTCTGCGGGGCGACGCCACCGGCGAGCAGGATCGCCAGCATTCCTTCGCTGACGCGCAGGATCTCGAGGTCGGTGGGGGCCATGGCGAGCGCGGCGCGGGAGATTCCTGGGTACTTCAGGTACTGGTCGCGCATCTGGGCGCATACACCGCGGATCTGGTCCCGCCAGGCCACGGGGTCGGGCTCGGGCAGGACGAGCTCGGCGCACAGCCGCCCGATGAGCAGCTCGTCGAGGTCGGCCTTGTTGACCACATGCGCGTAGAGCGAGGCGGGTCCGGTGTCGAGCGCACCGGCCAGCCGGCGCATGGTCAGCGCCTCATAGCCCTCCGCGGCGACGACATCCAGGGCGGTGTCGATGACCTGCTCCACGGTGATCGGGGCCGTGCGGCGCCGCGGCCCGGGGGCGGCTTCGGCGTCGGGGTTCGGCGGCTGGTGGCGCGCCGCGCGTCGCTCTCTCGGGTTCACCCGACCCATCATAGCTTGACACGAACACTGTTCGTACATAGAACACTGTTCGTAACAGTGGATGTGAACCAGGACATGGACGTGACCGTGGTCGGAGCCGGGCCGGTGGGCCTCGTGCTCGCCGCGGAGCTGGCGCTCTGCGGGGCGAGGGTGCAGATACTCGAGCGGCTGGCCGAACCGAGCGAGGCGATGAAGGCGGGGGCGATCAACGTGCCGACGGCCGAGGCGCTGGACCGCCGCGGCCTGCTGCCCGCCGCCGAACAGGTGCAGCGGGAGATGCTGGAGCGGGTGGGGTCGTTCGCCCGTACGGCCGACGACCAGCCGCCCGGTGGCGGACGGCCCGCGCCCGGGCCACCGTTCACCGGGCATTTCGCCGGAATGGTCCTCGACGCCGACCTCGTGGACTGGTCCGATCCCGACCTCGCCGCCCACACCGCGGTCGACGGAGGCAAGCTGGTGCCGCAGCGCGAACTGGAGGAGCTGCTGGCCGGACATGTCGCGCGACTCGGCCTACCGGTGTGTCGCGGGGTGGAGGTCACCGCGCTCGAAGACACCGGCGACGGCGTGCTCGTCGGCACCACCGCCGGACCGGTGCGCACCGGGTGGCTGGTCGGATGCGACGGCGGGCGCAGCACCGTACGCCGCCTCGCGGGCATCGACTTCCCCGGCACCGGCCCCGAACTCACCAGACACCTGGCCGTCGCCGATATCGCCGACGCTTCGATGCTCGCCGACGGATGGGTGTGGTCGGCCCGGGGGACGTACCGCTACGGGCCACAGCCCGGGCGAGTGGTCACCGTGGAGTTCGACGGCCCTCCCGCCGACCTCCCCCACGCTCGGCTTCGCTCGCGCGGGGGGACCCCCTGGCGCCGGTCACCCTCGATGACGTGCAGACCAGTCTGCGCCGGGTCTCGGGCACCGACGTCACACTGACCGCGCTGCACGGCGCCGCGACCCGCTGGACCGACAACGCCCGCCAGGCCGCCACCTATGGGGCGGGGCGGGTGCTGCTGGCCGGCGACGCCGCGCATGTGCACTCGCCGTTCGGCGGTCAGGGGCTCAACCTCGGGGTCGGCGACGCGATGAACCTCGGGTGGAAGCTCGGTGCCGTGGTCGCCGGATGGGCACCCGAAGGGCTGCTCGACACGTACGACGCCGAGCGGCGTCCGCTTGGCGCCTGGGTGCTGGACTGGACGCGCGCCCAGATCGGGGTGATGCGCGGGGACGCCAAGTCGGCCGCGCTCCGGGAGGTCGTCGCCGATCTGCTCAGCACCCGGGAGGGCGCGACCTACGCGGTCAAGAAGATCTCCGGTGTCACGCAGCGCGTCGACCTGCCCGGCGACCATCCGCTGATCGGCCGGTACGTCCCCGACCTGCGACTGGGGGACGGCTCCCGGCTGGTCGACCACGGTCACGGCGGCGGGTTCCTGCTGCTCGACGGCACTCCGGACGGCACGTTCGCCCGCCGCGCCTCGGCCTGGGCCGGGCGGGTGAGCTTCGTGCGCGACGACCACGCGACGCCGACCGGGGTGTTGGTACGCCCGGACGGAGTCGTCGCCTGGGCCTCCGACACCACCGACCTCACCGCCGTCACCGGCCTGGAAGCCGCCCTGCGCCGATGGACCGGCGCGCCGACGGGCTCGCCCGAGGGCGAGGCGGTGGGGCCGGTGGGGCAAGTGGGGTGAGCCGCTGCCGTTCGGCCGACGTGCCCGTCACGGACGGTCGCGGTCACGGGGGCCGGGCCCGGTCGCGGGACGTCGCGTGGGCAACGTTCTCGCAACGTGGCGAGGGGTTCGCTGGGCTTGGCCCCTGACCGCTCGGTGAGCATGATCGGAGAGGGATCGCCCATGGAACGTATCGCGCTGACCCCGGCCGCGGCCGACCTGATCCGCCAACTGCGAGCGGAGCACGGCCCGTTGATGTTCCACCAGTCGGGCGGCTGCTGCGACGGCAGCGCGCCGATGTGCTATCCGCTCGGCGAGTTCCGTACGGGCGGGTCGGATGTGCTGCTCGCGGAGCTGGAGGTGGACGGGGTCGAGGAGCCGGTGGGCTTCTGGATGTCGGCCTCGCAGTTCGAGCGGTGGGCGCATACGCATCTCACGGTGGACGTGGTGCCGGGGCGCGGCAGCGGCTTCTCCCTGGAGGCACCGGAGGGTGTGCGCTTCCTGATCCGCTCAAGGCTGCTGGACGACACGGCGAGCTGAGCCCGGCGCGGCATCTGCCGGGGGCGGTGGCCTGCTCGGCACGTTCACCTGCGGGGCGCCGCGTCTGCGGGGTCCGGCGTCTGCAAGGCGCGTGGCCTGCGGGACACCTCGCCCGCTTGGAACGTCCCCTGCGCGGCGCGCCACCTGTGCGACGCATCGCCAACGCGGCGCGTGACCTGTAGGCGCATCCTCCGCGCGGCGCGTCACCCGCGCGGCACACCGCCTGCGCGGCGCGTGGCGCCGGCAAGGCGGTGCGCATCTCCCCCTCGTGGCCTCAGCTCGCGTCGGCCAGTGCCAGGGTGTGCAGTCGCTCGGGCGGGCCCGGGCGGGCGTAGTACCAGCCCTGGGCGGTGTCGCAGCCCAGGCCCCGGAGATGCTCGGCCTGTACGGCCGTCTCCACGCCCTCGACCGTCACCGCGAGGTCCAGCGTGTGGGCGAGCGAGACGATGCCCTCGACGATCTTGACGTCGACCGGATCGGCCGGGGCGCGCTGCATGCCCCGGGTGAAGGAACGGTCCAGCTTGAGCGTGGAGACCGGGAGCCGGCGCAGGTACGAAAGGTTGGAGTAGCCGGTGCCGAAGTCGTCCAGGGCGATGTCCACGCCGAGGTCGGCGAGTTGCCGCAGGGGCCGCAGGGCGCTCTCGTCGGCGCCGATGAGGTCGTTCTCGGTGACCTCCAGGCACAGCGCACTGGGGCACAGCCCGGCGTTCTCCAGGACCGCCACGGTGTCGGAGACCAGCGTGGGGTGGCTTAGCTGGCACGGCGAGAGATTGACGTTGACGCGCAGCGGCTCGCCGTCCTCCTCGTCGGCGTCGCGCCACTCCCGCGCCTGCCGGGCGGCCTGTTCCAGCACCCAGCGGCCGAGCGGGACGATCAGCCCGGTGTCCTCGGCGAGCGGGATGAACTGGTCGGGGCCGAGCACCCCGTGCACCGGATGCAGCCAGCGTACGAGCGCCTCCGCACCGCGCACGGTGCCGTCGGTGAGCCGTACCAGCGGCTGGTACTCGATGAAGAACTCGCCCTTCTCCAGGGCGGAGGGCAGTCCGTTGGTGAGGCTGTGGCGGGCGATCACCCGGGCGTTGGAGTCGGCGTCGGCGATCTCATAGCGATTGCCGCCCGCGGCCTTGGCCCGGTACATCGTGATGTCGGCGCTGCGCAGCACCTCGGCCCGGCCGATCTCCCCGGCCCGGCCGTCGACCACGCCGATGCTGGCCCGTACCCGCAGCTCACGGCCCTCGACCCGGACGGGTTCGGCGAGCGCGGCGAGCATCCGGCGGGCCAGCCCGGCGCCGTCGGCCTGCGCCGCGGGGCCGGTGACCAGGGCGAGGAACTCATCGCCGCCGACCCGGGCGATCAGCTCGGCGGGAGCTTTCACACAGTTCTGGAGGCGCTTGGCGACGGCCTTGAGCATCCGGTCACCGGCGGAGTGTCCGAGGCTGTCGTTGACGGCCTTGAAGCCGTCCAGGTCCAGATAGCACACGCCGAACCGCTCGGCGTCCGCGCCCGCGGCCAGCACCTGGTCCAGCCGCTCCAGGAACAGGGTGCGGTTGGGCAGTCCGGTCAGCTCGTCGTGGGTGGCCTCGTAGCGCAGCCGCTCCCGCAACTGCCGGTGCTCGGTGATGTCCTCGGCGAGGGCGAGCTGATACTGCGGGGCGCCGCTGGAGTCGCGCAGCAGGGTGACCGTGAGATTGGTCCACAGCTCGCTGCCGTCGTCGCGGTAGTGCGGCTTCTCGATGCGGAAGTGGTCGCGCTCCCCGTTGACCAGCTCGCGGTAGAGCTCATGGGCGCCCGGTACGTCGTCGGGGTGGACGAATTCGGTGACGTTGCGGCCGGGGCGGAAGAAGTCCATCCCGCCGAACATCCGGGCCATGGCGTCGTTGACGACGAGCACCTCGCCGTCGAGTCCGGCGATGCCCACGCCGATGACGGCACCCTCGAAGACGGCCTGGAACTTGGCCTCGCTCGCGTGCAGCGCCTTCTCGGCCTCGGTCCGGGCGGCCAGCGCGGCCCGCGAGATGGCCTCCTGCTCATCGCGCTCGCACTTGCGCAGTTCGCGGACGAACCCGGCGGCGAGGGCGTGTTGCAGCCGCACGCAGCGGGCGCGCGCCTCCTCCTCGGTCAGGGGCTCGTGCTCCTCGGCCAGGGGCTCATGGCCGGGCGCGGCGGGCAGTTCGGCGGACGGCGCGGCGGAGGGCGGCCCGGAGGACGGGTGCCCGGGGGGCGACGAGCAGGACACCAGGTGCGCGTCGATGACGCCCAGGATGGCGGGCAGCGCCTCGGGCTCGGTGCACTGGGCGTTCACCAGCGCGGCCCCGACCGCGTACGCCGCCTCGGTGTCGAAGGGAGAGCCGCGCAGGGCGGCGCTCAACCGGTGGGCCAGCGGCAGCAGATAGACCTCGAACTCGTCGGGGGTCATCGTCGTGGTCGCCAGCGGGTGGACGGCCCGGCACCAGATGCCCGCGAACCGCCTCAGCGCATCGTTCTCCGTGGGGGCGAGGTGCCCGGCGGCGTCCCCGGCGCCGCGGTCACATCTCGGCCCGCCCGATTCGGAGGTCATATCGCGCGCTCCCCGGGGCAGCCGCCATGGGCTGTGTCCCTGTCACGTGCCGCGTCCTCGCCTGTGGCGTCGATGCCCTCCGGCCGCCAGGCGGCTTCCACGTCCTGCACTTCCTTCGCCCTCTTCCGGCTTCCGGGGCCGCCCTCGGGTCGTCCGCGTCCTCGGGGAAGTTGAGCACGACGAAGAGCGGCACGGCAACCCGCTGCTGAGGCGAGATTACTGATCAACCGTTCGATAAGGAAAGGAAAAACGGAAAACTGTAATCCGGATCTGATCATGGAGACGTGCGCCACCGGGGGATGCCGGGCACCTGCCACCGGCATCTGCCAGCGGCTCGAACCCCGCGCTGACCTCGACCCTCCAGAGGGCGGGCCATTGAAAGCGGCTCCGCTGAACCCGTCGGGATCCGCCTTCTGACGCACCGCCAATCCTGCCCGGAGGCAGTCGAATTGGGAAATCCATCACGTCCCCGCGCTCCGACCGCCGCACCGGGCGAGGAGACGGGAGACACGTCCTCCCGGCCCGTCCGCTCCCCCTCCGGGCCCGTCCACTGCGCCCAGGAGATCGAAATGCGTGCACCGTTTTCGCCCTCATGCGGTGAATTGCCATGAAGTGGGTACTCGCCCGGGCGGATCTCCCCGAGGAGGCATCTCGATCGAGGAGGCATCTCCAGAAGCCATCTCGAGTAGGCATGAGGACGCACAGGACACATGAGGACGCACGGAGTGACCGAATGGCCCCACCAGGTGTCGCCCACGATCTGCTGCTGCACCGCTGTCTGACCCTGTTCACCAGCTTCGACGGGATCGAAGGGACCGACGGGAGCGACGGAAGCGACGGCCAGGACGGGGCAGAGATACTGCGCCGGGCGATGGCCCAGGTCGGCGCGGTCGGGACCGGCCGCGCCGAGGCGGGATACCTACGGCTCGGCGAGGGTCTCGTCCGCTGTCCGCACGACGGCCGGCGCGCCACCGAGGCCCTGGACGCGCAGGTGAGGAAGCTGGCCGGACGGGACGGGCCGGTGCGGCTCCCCCGGCGGGCCTGGGGCTGGGCATTCGGGCTGCGCGAACCCGGCGGGCCGCGCGCACCGGGCACACCACACGCGCCCGACGGTCCCCATGCGCCGGACGGCCTGTACGGCGCCCTGGTCGTGAGCTACCGCGACCGGCCCGGCGAGGACGAACGGCTGCTGCTCACCCTGCTCGTACGGCAGACCGCCGCGGCCCTGTCCGCCGCCGCCGCGCACCGCCGCGAGCGCGCCCAGGCCCTGGAGCTGCGCCGGGCATGGGACGAGCGGGAGGCGATTCGGCGGCGGCTGGACGCCTCGCTGACCGATCTCTCCCAGTTGCGGGAGGTGCATGACGCCCTCGCCCGCTCGGCCGCCCACGGTGACGGCGAGGACGGGATCGTCCGGACGCTGTACCGGATCACCGGGCTGGCGGCCGCCGCCGAGGACCGGTTCGGCAACCTCCGGGCCTGGGCGGGCCCCGGCCGCCCGGACCCCTACCCCAAGCCCGATCCGGCACAGCGCGAGGAGCTGCTGCGAGAGGCCGCCCGCCGGGCGCGCCCGGTGCGGGTGCGGGAACGGCTGGTCGCGGTGGCGGATCCGTGTGGCGAGGTGCTGGGCGTGCTGTTCCTGGTGGACCCGGACGGCCGGGCCGATGAGCGGGCGGGGCGCGCGCTGGACCACGCCGCTACCTCGCTGGGCCTGGAGCTGGCCCATCTGCGCGAGCTGGCCCAGGTGGAGCTGAGGCTGCGGCGGGAGCTGGTCGACGATCTGCTCTCGGGCGCGGACGACACCAGTGCGTACGCCCGCGCGGAGGCGGTCGGCCACGATCTGCACGGTCCGCACCATGTGATCGTGGTGCGCTGGAGCGACCGCCCGGCCGACGACGTGTTCCTCAAATCCGTGAGCCGGGCGGCCACGGGCATGGGCCTGCGGATCCTGCCCGCCCTGCGCTCGGACGCGGCGGTCCTGGTGGCCCAGAGCGCACCGGGCGAGCGGTCGCTGCACTCGGCGCTGAGCCGTGAGCTCGGCACGGACAGCGGGGCGATCGGGGTGGGCGCCGCCTGCGACACCCCGCACGAGGTGCCCCGCTCGTACCAGGAGGCGCTGCGGGCGCTGGAGGTGCGCCGCCGTTCCAACAGCGCGAGCGGCATGACGTTCTACGACGACCTGGGGCTGTACCGGATTCTGCGCACCGGGAGCGACCACCGGGAGGTCGAGGGGTTCGTCCGGGAGTGGCTGGGCCCGCTGCTGGACTACGACGCCCTGCACCACACCGACCTGGTGGAGACCCTCTCCCAGTACTTCGACCGCGGCGGCAACTACAGCGAGACGGCCGAGGCGCTCGTGATCCACCGCTCGACCCTGCGCTACCGGCTCCAGCGCATCCGCGAGATCAGCGGAAGCAATCTCGCGGATGTGGACAGCAGGCTCAACCTCCAGGTGGCCACCCGCATTTGGAAGGTCATGCGCGGCGGCCCCGAGTGAGCGCGGCGCCACCGGGCACCCGTGACCGACGCGACGGCACCACACGACGAGGCGGGATGGCAATGGGCGACAGATACGCGAGCGTGGCGCGCACCCTGCTCGACCAGCAGGGCACGACCTTCGCCACGCAGGCCGGGATCAAGCTCCGCGACACTCCCGGCCCGCTCTACCAGCTCCTCGTACTCGCGCATCTGCTGTCCGCGCGGATCAGCTCCGATATCGCCGTCGCCGCCGCCCGCGCCCTCTTCGACGCCGGGATGCGGGATCCGCGGCGGATGGCGGAGGCCACCTGGCAGCAGCGGGTCGACGCACTGGGCGAGGGCGGCTACCGGCGTTACGACGAGCGGACCGCCACCCAGCTCGGTGCGGCGGCCGAGCTGGTGAACCGCGAGTACGGGGGCGATCTGCGGCGGATGCGCGAGGCCGGGGACCCGAAGAAGCTGCTGGCGGAGGTCAAGGGCATCGGGCCCGCCGGGGTGAACATCTTCCTGCGCGAGGCGCAGGGCGTCTGGCCCGAGTTCGCCCCGTACTTCGACCGCAAGGCGCTGGAGGGCGCCGAGCGCGTCGGGCTGCCGAAGAGCGCGGGGGCGCTGGGGCGGCTGGTGGCCGAGAAGGACCTTCCCCGGCTGGCCGCGGCCCTGGTCCGCGTCGCGCTCCACGCGGACGCCGCCCGGGAGGTGCGCGCCGCCGCGTGACGCGTTCGGTCCGCCACCTGATTCGCCACGTAACACATTCAGCCTCCGCGCGACACGTTCAGGTCAGGAACTGCGAGCACTGGTAAGGGCCGTACGTCCGCTCGCCGTCGTCCAGGGAGACCCGGACGTCGTCGGGCCGGATCGCCTCGTCCCGGTGCAGGAAGGACTGGGCGCGGGCGAGGGTGCACACGAGCTGGCCGTTGGGCAGCCGGTCGCGTGGGCTGTCGAAGGAGGCGCCGGGCGCGTGGAGGGTGATCCGGTGGCCCGTGCCGCTGGTCGAGTACGAACCGAGCTGGACCAGGTTGACGAGCCCCCGCTCCTCGGCCCAGGCCGGCATGTCGGAGAGCAGCTTGAGAACGCCGCCGAGTCCCTGGAGGGTGATATCGGGGCGGGTGACGCCCTGGAGCCCGGAGCCGCGGACGTAGTAGATCCGCAGATCCTTGGTGAGCCCGTGCGCGGGCTCACCGCCGTCCACCACCCCGGTGGGCCGCACTCCACAGCCGGCCGTGGCCAGGGCGAGGACCAGGGCCCCGGCCACTGCCCCTGCCACCGTACGGAAGCGGCTCATCGCACCCCACCGCCCGCCGCCGTTTCCCGTCCGGCGCCGTCCCGCCCGCCGGGTTGCCGCGGGTGGCGGGGCAGCCGCAGGGTGAACACGGCTCCGCCGCCCTCCTCGGCGGGCCGGTTGGCCGCCTCGATCGTGCCGCCGTGCAGCCGGGCGTTCTCCAGCGCGATGGCGGTGCCGAGGCCGCTGCCCTCCGAGCGGGTCCGGGCGCTGTCCGCCTTGTAGAAGCGGTCGAAGACCTGGTCGAGGGCGTCGGGCGGCAGCCCCGGCCCCCGGTCGGTGACCTCCACCACCACCCCGTCCGCGGTGGCGGAGAGGGTGACCGTCACCGGCGGCGCACCGTGCCGGAGCGCGTTGCCCACGAGATTGGCCACGGCCACGTCCACCCGCCGCCGGTCCACCACCGCCCGTATCCCCTCCGGGAGCCGCGCCGCCACCTGTTCGGTCCAGCCGCGCAGTTCCAGCGTGCCGCGGAGGGTCGGCGCGAGGTCGGTCTCGGCCGCGTCGAGCCGGGCCGCGCCCGAGTCGAAGCGGGACATCTCCATCAGGTCCTCCACCAGCCGGGCCAGCCGCGCCGTCTCGTCGCTGACGGTACGGGCGGCGCGGGCGGCGTCCGAGGGCAACTGGGCCGCGTCCTCGTCGAGCACGGTCGTCACCATCGTCATGGCGGCCAGCGGGGTGCGCAGCTCGTGCGAGACATCGGCGACGAACCGGCGCGCCCTGGCCTCCTGGTCGCGCAGATCGGTCACCGAGGCCCGCAACGCGTCGGCCGTGGTGTTGAAGTCAGCGGCGAGACGGGCGAGTTCATCACGGCCCTTGACCTCCGCCCGTGAGTCGAGGTCGCCGTCGGCCAGCCGCCGGGTGGCCCGCCCCAGCTCGCGCACCGGCCGCAGTACGGTCCCGGCGGCGAGCAGGGCCAGCAGCGCGGCGAGGCCGAGCACCGGGGGCAGTCCGCCGCGTACCGAGTCCAGCAGGGCGTCGGTGTGCTCCTGCTCCGCCAGCAGGGAGGTGACGGCGAACACCTCGAGCCCGGAGACCCGGCCGCCGTCGTAGGTGACGGGGGTGCCGACCACCAGATACGGCCGGCCCCGGTACTCCACGCGCTGGAAGCGGGTGCGGCCCGAGGAGCGGACCGAGGCGCGCAGTTCGGGGGTGATCCGGGTGCGGTCCGCCAGGCCGTCGGAGGACGCGGTGAGGTCGTGGTAGCGGGTGACGACGAGCGGGGCGCCGGAGAGCCCGGAGGAGACCGAGTCGGCCATGGCGGTCAGCGTGCGGACGTCGGGTGGCATGTCGAAGTCGGGGGCGACGCTGTCGACGCGGTCGCGGACATCGGCCTGGAAGGCGTCCTGGGTGCGGGCGAGCACGGCGGTGCGCGATTCGCGGTAGGCGAGCGCGGTGGCGGTCACGGTGCTGATCAGTGCGACGAGGACGAAGGCGATGAGGAGCCGGGTGCGCAGCCCGCCCAGGCGGGGCCGGAAGCGCTTCAGCGGCTTGCAGCGCCTCATATCGGACCGAACCGGTAGCCGAAGCCGCGCACCGTCTGGATGTAGCGGGGCCGGGCGGGCACTTCCTCGATCTTCGCGCGCAGCCGTCCCACCGCGGCGTCGACCAGCCGTGAGTCCCCGAGGAAGGAGTGGTCCCACACCGAGGAGAGCAGTTGCTCACGGCTGAAGACCCGGCCCGGCGAGGCGGACAGCTCGAGCAGCAGCCGCAGTTCGGTCGGTGGCAGCGGGACGGGGGTGCCGTCGCGGCTGACGGTCAGCCCCGCCCGGTCGATGACCAGACCCGCGTGGACCTCTCCGGGCCGCCGCGGTACGGGGTCGGCGCGCCGCAGCGCCGCCTTGATCCGGGCCTCCAGTACGGGCGCGGTGACCGGTTTGACCACGTAGTCGTCGGCTCCGGCCGCCAGACCGCCGACGATGTCCGGATCGTCGCCGCGCGCGGTCAGCATGATCACGGGCATGGTGGAGCGGGCCCGGATCCGGCGGCAGACCTCGAAGCCGTCCATACCGGGCAGCATCAGATCGAGCACCGCGAGTTCGACGGCCGTCCCCGCCGTCTCCGCGGGGGCGTCGAGCAGCGCGAGGGCCTCTTCGCCGGTGGCGGCGACCGACACCTGATAGCCGTGGCGGCGCAGCACGAGCTCCATTCCATCCCGTACGGAGGCGTCGTCCTCGATGAGCAGTACATGCGGCATGCGGCGATTATGACCCAGGAATTCTCTGGAATCCGCTGGTCAGGCCGGTGAATCAAAGGCGGGTGGGCTTTGTTACACATCCATCATGTGCTCATGGACGGGCCATCATGTGATCGCCGGAAGGTGATCGGCATGACACACCACACCACGTCCCGCGCCGCCTTCCGGCGCACGCTGGCCGCCCTCGCCGCGCTGCCCGTTCTGGCCCTCGCGGTGGGCTGCGGCGGTGACGGCGATTCCACCAGGGTGGAGGGGGTGGCCTCCGCTCCGGGCGGGAAGACCGGCGACTCGAAGGACTCCGGCAGCGGCTCGAAGGATTCCGGCGGCGGCTCCGCCAAGGGCAAGAGCGCCTTCTACGACGCCCAGCTCGACTATGTGCGCTGTATGCGCACCAAGGGCGGGGCCAAGGACTTCCCCGACCCCAAGCTCAGTGGCCATCTCGACTGGGAGAAGATCGGCAAACTCGATGACCCCACCGGCACCGGCGAGGTGACCAAGGGCGGCAAGGACGGAGCCTGTGCCGACGAGCTGCGGAAGGCGCTGGAGCTCGAGCCCAGGCGGGACGCGCAGAAGGACTACGAGTCCATGCTCGCGCACGCCACCTGCATGCGGGACCACGGCGTATCGGAGTTCCAGAACCCCACCATGTCCGCGGGCAACGCGATACCCGGCGGTGAACCGGACCCGACGAACCCCCGTATCGACACCGAGTCCTCGGTGTACAAGCAGGCGCGCGAGGCGTGCAAGGACAAGCTGCTCGACGGTCTGGACGGTATGCAGTGAGGCGTCGTACCGCATGGCTCGCGGGTGGCGCCGTCGCCGCCGCCGCGACCGGCGCCGCCGCCCTGGCGCTCGGCGGCGGGAACGGGGCGGACGCCTCGTCCCGGGACGGTGACCGGCCCCCCGCCACGGCCAAGATCGTCCGTACCGATCTGGTCCAGAGCAAGACCGTCGACGGACAGCTCGACTACGCCCAGCGGCGCAAGGTGTCCTCCGCCGTCGACGGCACCGTGACCGTGGCGGCCGAGGCGGGCAGCACGGTCACCCAGGGGCAGGCGCTGTACGAGCTGAACGACAAGCCGGTCACCCTGCTGTACGGGCAGATCCCGATGTTCCGCGAGATGAAGCCCGGGGACCGCGGCTCCGATGTCCTTCAACTGGAGCGGAATCTGAGGGACTTGGGCTTCGGTGCCGGGCTGTACATCGATCCGCGCTACGACGCGGCGACCAAGGCGGCCGTCAAGAACTGGCAGAAGTCGCTCAACCGCACCCCCACCGGCACCGTGGGCAAGGGGGACGTGGTCTTCCAGCCCGACCGGGTGAAGGTCGTCTCCGCGGACGCCGCGGCCGCGGATCAGGTGGGCCCGGACACGCCGGTGCTCACCGTCGCCTCCACCAAGCCGGTGGTCCGGGCGGAGCTGGATCAGCAGGATGTGTCCCTCACCTCCAAGGGCACCACGGTGAAGGTGACGCTGCCCAGCGGACGGACCGAGCGCGGCTCGGTGTCCGGCACCGTCCGCCCCGAGCCCTCCGGGGACGGTGCTTCGGGCGGGGCACAGGACCGCATCACCGTGGAGGTCACCCTGGACGGCGGCCGTTCGGCCACCTCCGGGGAGGACAGCAAGGCGACGGTGAACGTGACCTTCGTCAGCGAGAGCCACGACAACGTGCTGGCCGTCCCGGTCGAGGCGGTGGTGGCGCTGCGCGGTGAGCACGGCGGCTACGGACTGGAGCTGGTGAACGGCGACACCACCCGGATGGTGCGGGTCGACACCGGGATGACGGCCGACGGGCAGATCGAGGTCAGCGGGGCCGGGCTGCGCGAGGGCATGACGGTGGGAGTGGCCGAGCAGTGACCGCCACCGCACCGCACCGCCCGGCGGCCGTGATCGAACTGGTGGGCGCCACCAAGACCTATCCGGGCGGGGTCCACGCGCTGCGCGGGGTGGATCTGACCGTCGTCTCCGGTGAACTGCTGGCGATCGTCGGTCCGTCCGGCTCCGGGAAGTCGACCATGCTGAACATCATCGGCACCCTGGACCGCCCCACCACGGGCACGGTCCGGGTGGCCGGCCACGATGTGAACACGCTCTCCGACGCCCAGTTGTCCGCCCTTCGCGCCCGTCACATCGGCTTCGTCTTCCAGCACTTCCACCTCTCCCCCGGCCGGGACGCGGTGGACAACGTGGCGGACGGGCTGCTGTACGCGGGGGTGGGCCCGCGCGAGCGCCGGGCACGGGCCCGCGCGGCGCTGGAGCGGGTGCGCCTCGGCCACCGGCTGGACCACCGGCCGCATGAGCTGTCCGGCGGTGAGAAGCAGCGCGTGGCCATCGCCCGGGCGCTGATCGGCGAGCCCGAACTGCTGCTCGCGGACGAGCCGACCGGCGCGCTCGACTCGGCGTCGGGGCAGCTCGTGCTGGAGCTGCTGCGGGAGCTGAACGCGGCGGGCACCACGGTGTGTGTCATCACCCATGACCACGAGATCGCCGACGCGCTGCCGCGGCGGGTGCGCTTCCGTGACGGCGAGGTCGTCGCGGACTCCGGGCCCGCCACGCCCGACACCGCCACCCGTGAGGTGAGGTCATGACCGGCCGTAGGACCGCGGCAGCACGGACGTCCAGGGGCCGCGGGCTGAAGCCCTCCCGGCTGGCCGCCGGTGACATCCTCCGCGTGGGCGCCGTCGGACTGCGGGCACGCCGGACCCGGGTGGTGCTGTCCGCCCTCGGAATCGCGATCGGCATCGCCACGATGGTGGCGGTGGTGGGTCTTTCCACCTCCAGCCGGGCCGATCTGATGGCCCGGCTGGACCGGCTGGGCACCAATCTGCTCACCGCCGAGGCCGGGGAGGACACGCTGGGGAACGATGTCGTCCTGCCCAAGAACGCCGTCGCGATGGTCGAACGCATCGGCCCGGTGCGGCACGCCACGGCGACCGGCGAGGTGGACACCCGTATCCGGCGCAGCGATGTGGTGCCGGAGGAGCGGACAGCCGGGGTCACCACCCAGGCCGCCCGGCCCGATCTGCTGGAAGCGCTCGGCGCCGAGGTGGACCGGGGCGTCTGGCTGAACTCCGCCAATGAGCGGCTGCCGGTGACCGTGCTCGGCTCGATCGCCGCGAAACGGCTCGGGGTCACGGCTCCCGGCGAGAAGATCATGGTCAATGACCGCTATGTGGTCGTCGTGGGCATTCTCCGGCCGGTCGAGCTGGTGCCCACGCTGGACCGGGTGGCGATGGTCGGATTCCCGGCCGCCGAGCGGTACTTCGGCTTCAACGGCCACCCCACCACCATCTTCGAACGCTCCACGGACGCGTCGGTGGAGGATGTGGCGGCCGTACTGGCCCGGAGCGTCAACCCCGGCCATGAGGGCACCGTCAAGGTCTCACGGCCCTCCGACGCCCTGGAGGCGAAGGCGACCACCGACAAGGGGCTGACGGCGCTGATGCTCGGGCTCGGGGCCGTGGCGCTTCTGGTGGGTGGGGTCGGGGTGGCCAACACCATGGTCATCTCGGTGCTGGAACGCCGTCAGGAGATCGGTCTGCGGCGGGCGATCGGGGCCACCCGCGGTGCCATCCGGCTTCAGTTCCTCACCGAGTCACTGCTGTTGTCGGCGCTCGGCGGGCTGGTGGGGGTGGTGCTGGGCGCGGTGGCGACCTGGGCGTTCGCCCAGGCCCAGGGCTGGACGACGGTCATCCCGGCCTGGGCGGCGGCCGGTGGCTTCGGGGCCACGCTGGTCATCGGCATGCTCGCGGGGCTCTACCCCGCCATCCGCGCCTCGCGTCTCCACCCCACCGTGGCGCTCAACGCCTCCTGAACGCCTTATTCCGTCGCCCGGTGTGTGCGTGGCGGCGCTCGGCTCCGTTCTCGGCGCCGCCACGCACACCGCGGATCGCCCTGGTCCGGATGGGCTGAATTCACTCCCTCCGGTGATTTCCAGCTCACCACGGGCGCCGGGCTTCAATTCCACAGCGATCTTCGCGACTCGATTGTCGTAGAAATACCGCCCCGGGATGGCGTAACGGGACTTGGGTTTGGCCGGTTTCTCCTCGCCGGAGCGGACCTTGCCGTCCTCGTCGAAGTCGACCACGCCGTATGTTCTGGGGCCGGAAACCGGATAAGCGAACACCCGGGCACCCTGGACGCGGATACTGTTCCGCGGTTGCGTGCCCAGTCCGGCGCCATGAAAATTATTGTCACCCAGGATCGGGGCGACGGACCACTCCCCGATGAATTCCTCTGCATAAGCGAGTTCGAGTCCCCATGGGGAGCCATCGCCGAGCAGGCAATAGACGGCATGAGTTGCCCGGACACCGCTGTGGTGATCGCGGCCGAGCCGGGCCGGACTCACAGTGGTGCGACGGGGGCGTGAGAATTCTCCTCACGCCCCCGTATCCGCTACCAAGAACTACCAGCGGCTACCAAGGCCAATCGCCACAGAGGGCGAAACCATCGCACTGGCTCGGCTCGGACCGGCGGTCGTCCAGGCTGCGGAGCAGCCGCTCCAGGTAGTCGTCCGGGGACTCGGCGGCGGCCGGGCTGTCCCAGGAGCCATCCGGCCGGGCCCATGCGGCGTCCGATTCCGCGGCGGCCTCCAGTTGTCTGGAAGCGTCCAGTTCCTTCGTCACGTCGCTCAACGTCGGGCCTTCCGTTCCGCGGAGCCGCTGGGGCTCGGATGGCGGCCCGGAAGGCCGAGCGTGCAAGCCGCGGACACAACGGCCGTACGGGTGGCGGCGATCGGCGTGACGCCGCGCACGGAGATTCCGGCGGTCGCCAGCTCCGCGCCGAGCTCGTCCGGGCCCGGCAGGAAGCCCGAGCCGTTCGCCAGCCAGTCGATCGCGGAGGCGGCCTCCTCCGGCGACGGCGCACCCGATGCCGTACCGGGCAGGAAGTCGTGCACCACGACCGGGTCGCCATCCGCCAGCGCGGCCCGGACCCGGCCCAGCAGCTCCGCCCGCGCCGGGGCGTCGAGCAGATGCAGGACGTGGGACAGCAGCGCGCAGTCGTGCCCCGCCGGGACGGGGTCGTCGCGCAACTCCCATGGCTCCAGCGCGATCCGGTCGTCCAGCCCGGCCTCCGCCACCGCCCGGGCGGTGTGCTCCAGCATCTCCCGGCGGTCGTACACGGTGGCTCTGAGATGCGGATACATCCGGCACAGCAGGATGGCGTAACCACCGCTGCCGCCCGCCAGATCGGCCAGATGGGCGCGGTCGCGCCACAGCGGCAGCCGGGCCAGATGTGGTGCGCTGGCCCGGGCGCCGCGCAGCATGGCGTCGGCCAGCGCGCCCACATAGCGGTCGTCGATCTCCGGCGGGCGGCGGTGCCCGCGCAGCGCGGCGACGATCCCTGCGCCGTTCAGATGATCCCGGGTGGCCCATCCCTCGATGCGCAGCAGGGGCAGCGCCCCGCTCGTCACCTCGGCGCGGAGGGCCTCGTCGAGCGCGAAGTGATCACCATTCCGGGTGAGAATTCCATTCCATACCAGAACGGTGAGGAAATTATATGCCATGGTCCGGTCAATCTTGGCCCGGTCGGCGATCTCGGTCGGAGTCAGCGGTTCTCGCGCGAGTTCCGTGAGCAACCCCAGCTCGTCCGCGGCTTCGATCATGGCCAGAATCTTTCTGGCACGAACCAACTCATCCAGAGTGCGAATGCCAGCCTCCCCCGTAGTCCCCCGTAACTACACGGGAGAGTCTGTATCACCTAAAAATCCATGTCAAGGTCTTGGATGTCGGCTGGAGATCGACAGAAGATCGGCTCCCGGCCGGGCCGTTCAGGCGTTATGTCCGCGCTCCGACAAGAAAGGGCTTCCCCTGGATGCCGCCCAGCTCAGCGCCCCACTGGAATAGAAAGTTCCGCTTCCGAAAGAAGGTTCAAATCTTGGGAAAGCCGGGGCCGCGACGCTCGACATTACCTCGATTTACGGCAGGACGAGATCGCGGGTAACGCCCCCCACCGGGCGATGACCGCGCTTTCTCCGGTACCGATCCGGAACGGTTTTACGCTATCGTCGCTCCGCCAGAACATTGACTGGCCGAATCGATCGAAGGAGTATTCCGGTGAGTGTGAAGTTTCTGGGTCTTCGAACGGTTGTCTACCCGGCGCGCGACCTGGAGGCCGCCAAGCTCTGGTGGAACTCGACCCTCGGTCATGAGCCCTACTTCGACGAGCCGTTCTACGTCGGATACGACGTCGGCGGCTACGAACTCGCGCTCGACCCCGACGGCGACCCCGACGAAGGCCCGATCGTCTACTGGGGCGTGGACGATGTGTCCGACGCCGAGGCGCAGTTGCTCGCCGCGGGCTGCGAGTCCCGCTCGTCCTGCCGCGAGGTCGGCGGCGGCATCGAGGTCGCGGTCGTGCGCAACCCCACCGGCGATCTGATCGGCCTCATCTACAACCCGCACTTCCAGGCCGCGTGACCACACCCCGGGCCGGCCGTCGGCCGGGGCCGGCCGGGCGGCGGGTGCCGCGCCGCCCGGCCCCGGCGTCGCACGGCCCGGGGCAATGGGTCAGCCCCGCGAACCGACGGTCGTACGACGGATCTCGCGGGCGAACGCCCCCAGCCGGTCCAGCCCTTCCGCGACCACCGCCGGGTCCGTCGCATAGGTGATGCGGACGTGTCCTGGCGCGCCGAAGGCGGTCCCGGGGACCAGGCCCACGCCGGTGGTTTCCAGGAGCCGGTCGCAGAAGTCGTCGGCCGTGGCCAGTGGCCGTCCGCCGTGGTCCCCGCCGAGGAGGCGGGAGATATCCGGGAAGAGGTAGAACGCCCCGGTGGGCAGCAGGCATTCGACGCCGTCGACCGCGGTCAGTCGGGCGTGGGCGGCGTCGCGCCGTTCGCGATACCCGGCCAGCAGCCGCCACGGCACGTCGTCGAGCGCGCCGAGCGCCGCATGCTGTGCGATGGCGGCCACGTTCGAGGTGGACTGGCTCTGGATGCGCCGGACCAGGGCGCTGATCGCGGGGGACGCCACCGTGTAGCCGACCCGCCAGCCCGTCATCGCGCATGACTTGGACACCCCGTTGACCAGCACGGTGCGCTCCCGGAGGGCGGGGAACGCCGTCATGCTGGGCGCGGTGCCCTCCTCGTAGAAGAAGTGCTCGTAGATGAGGTCCTCGACCACATACAGGTCGTACCGCTCGACGACCGCGGCGAGTTCGGCCAGCTCCCGCTCGGTGTAGGTCGCACCGGTCGGGTTGCCGGGGCTGTTGAGGACGATGGCCTTGGTGCGCGCGGTGATGGCCTCCTCGACCCGTGCGGCGGTGAGCTTGTACGCGGTGTCGGCGTGGGTCGGCACGATCACGGGAGTCGCGCCGACCGCCCGCACCTGCTCGGGGTAGGTCACCCAGTAGGGAGCCGGGACGATCACCTCGTCGCCCGCCTCGCACAGCACGAAGAACGCGTTGTACAGCGCGTGCTTGGCCCCGGCCGACACCACGATCTGGTCCGGCCCGACGTCCAGGCCGTTCTGCTCATGGAGCTTGCGCTGGACGCGGGCGCGTAACTCGGGCAGCCCGGCGACATCGGTGTAGCGGTCGGCACCCGCCGCGAGGGCGTGCAGCGCGGCGGTGCGGCCTCCCTCCGGCATGGCGAAGTCGGGCTCTCCGACGCACAGGTTCAGCACCCGCTCGCCCGCCCGCACGCGTTCGTTGAGCCGTGCGTTCAGCGACAGGGTGGGAGACGGGCGGATGGCTGTGGCGTGGCGGGACAGGGCCTTCATGCTGACCTCTCGGCGGTGGGCGATGACCGGATGCGGGTGCGGATGCGGGTGCGGAGTGCCGCGGGTCGCCTGCGGCTCCGACACCGCCGGCCGGGCGGCTGCCGCCCGGCCCGACTCAAACCATAAGATTCGATGACTATAGTGATTGTCAACGTTTGTTCGGTTTGCCTCGGAAGATTATTCGGGACCGCCCGGGGGGGGGTCCCGAACAAGGGCCAGCCACCCCTCCCGTGCCTTGACTTTAGTCAACAAGGGGGCCTAGAGTCGCCACATCCGCCTGCCAGTGTCGTCGGTGTTCCGGAAGGCGGCCTCTCGATGTCCGCCAAGGTGCAGGGGGGATGCGGGCGTGTCGGAACAGGAATCGGGGGCGGAGGCCGCTTCGGTCGGCCCGTTCCCCTCAATCGGCTCGGAACGGGACCCCGAGGCGACCGCCGAGGCGCTCGCGGACGCGGTCGCCGCCGGCTGGTCCTGCGTCGTTACCGTGGGTGTCCCGCTCTGCTCGGACGGGACCAACGCCTGGTTCGGATCGGGGATCTACGACCCCTTCAGCGAGCGCACACTGCTCACGCCGCCCGAGGGACTCAGCGCGGAAGGGGAAGCCGATCTGCGCTTCGCCCAGGCCGTCGCCGAGCGGCTGCATGCGCTGCCGGCCTCCGGGCCGGGGTCGGTGACCTTCTCGCTCTCGATCTTCGACGGCAAGATGGTCCATGGCATCGGGCGTGCGGCGGCGCGGCGCATGCACGCCAAAATCACCGGAGACCCCGAGGAGTTCCTGCCTCCCGCCGCGCTGGCCCTGTATCACGCGGTGGGCGGGCGGCTCGCGTTCGACTTCTCCCTGGACTACCGCAAGCTCGGCGACCGGTTCGTGGATCGGCTGCGCGGCGAGGTGCGTCCGGTGATCCCGTCCGTGCCCACGGGGCGGCTGGTCGATCTGTTCCTCGGGACGGGCTGTGTCCCGCTCCGCCGCGTGGACGCCGCACAGCCCACCCCGGGGATGGGCCAGGTGCTCTGCGCGACACCGAACACCCTCTCGGTCGGTCAGCACATCGCCGACCTCTCGCCGCTCGACGGGCGCGGCCGCATCCAGACCGGCCCGGAGGCCGTCCCGCTGACCAATGAGAACGGCGCCTATATATGTGAGGTGACCGCGATCGGGCGGCTGCTGGCGATGCTCGCCCACGCTCCCGCCCCCGCGGACGGCGGCGGCGTTCTCACCCTCAGCGTCCTCAACACCCGCGACCCGGGAAACCACAAGATCCACCGGATGAGCTGGTCGGCGGGCGAACTGGTCACGGCACTGCTGCCCTATCTCCGGCCGGATTCCTGGTCGCGCCGGCCCCTCGTGCACTGGGCCTCGGTGACGGACGGCGAGTCCTCCGCGGCCATCGGCTCCACCCCCGACACCCTGGCGCGTCAGGGTTTCCTGGCCGACCTCAGGGCGCGGATCCAGCGGTCGTCCTCGCCGCGCCGCCGCGAGGAGATCATCGCGGGTGAGCTGGAGCGCATCCGGATGCGGGTGCAGAACGCCGACGCCGCCAAGGCGCCCCTGCTGTTCCTCTACGGCCCGGGCGACTACGACAGCCACCGGGCCTCCGGCCTGCCCGCGCCGGACGGCACCGGCGCGGCGTCGGACGGAGTGAACCGCCAGGCGGCTGACACCGCGCTCTCGCAGAGCTGCTTCCTGAACTGATCGGGCGACCGGTCCCGCCAGGCGGCCAGTTCCGCTCAGGCGACGAGTCCCGCTCAGGCGACGAGTTCGGCTCAGGCGACGAGTTCGGCGATGATCCGGGCGGCGGCCTCCGGCCGGTATTAGCGGCGAAGCCGGTCGGCGACGTCTTTCGCGGCCAGCCGGTAACTGCCGTCCGTGAGCAGGCGCTGGAGTTCCTCTCCGAGAGCGGCCACGGACGCGTCGAGTCGAAGATGACGGCCCACGCCCAATTCCGCTGCCCGCCGCGCGTTGTTGAACGCGTCCTGCTCGAAGGGGATCACCAGCATGGGGACCCCAAAGGCCAGGCCCCGTACGAAAGTGCCATGACCGCCGAGCGTCACCAGGACAGCGCTTTCAGGGAGCAGCTCCTCGATGGGCCGATATCCCGACGCGCGTACATTTCCCGGCAGTTCTTCACCCTGGACGACTCCACCGATGAAGTGGAATTCGGCGTCGATTCCCTCGGCGGCCTCCAGGAGGGAACGCACCAGCTTCGGCTGAGCGGAATGCGGTGTGGTCGACAGGCTGATCAGCACGCGGCGCGTAGCGCCCATATCGCCCGCGCGCTCTTGTGGTGGCGCGAAGCCCGGACCCACGTAATGGACGCGCTCGGGGACCGCGTCCGCCGCCGGGTCCACCGTGGGAAAGGTCGCCACCATGCACCGGTCCGCCCGCATGTACTGCTCCCTTGCGGCACTCAGCGGCGCCAGCCCCCAGCGGGCACGCGCATCGTTCAAGGCCGGAAGCGCCTTCTTGGTCATGCGTTCAAACAGCGGAACGAAGGGCCCGTTGCGCATGGCCTGATGCGAGGGTTCGCCGACGGACATCGGATAAATCGCGTTCTTGACTTCCTCCCCCTCGCGAACGAGGGGGATTCCTACGGCTCGCGCCGTGGGGATTCCTGCTTCATCACCGACTGCCCCGTCCGGGAGGATTCCCGTTGAGGTCTTACACCGGCTCCACAGGCCGACACCGCCAGCCCGGCGGCCAGAAGGTTCTTCGCGGCATTGACGTCCCGGTCGTGGGCCGTACCGCAGCCACATCTCCAGGTGCGGACGCTGAGCGGCATCTTGTCCCGCAAGGCGCCGCAGTTCGAGCAGAGCTTGGAGGAGGGGAACCAGCGGTCGACCGCGATCACGTCCCGGCCGTACCACTGGGCCTTGTACTCCAGCATGCTGCGGAACTCCGACCATGCCGCGTCGGAGATCGCCCGGGACAGCTTGCCGTTGCTGAGCATGTTCCGGACGGTGAGGTCCTCGATCACGAGCGTTTGGTTTTCACGCACGAGCCGAGTGGTGAGCTTGTGCAGGTGGTCACGCCTGCGGTCGGCGATGCGGGCGTAGACCTTGGCGACCTTGCGGCGGGCCTTGACCCGGTTGGCGCCGTCCCCCTTGGCCTTGCGGGCGAGGTCGCGTTGCGCGCGGGCGAGGCGGGCGCGGTCGCGCCGCTCGTGCCGGGGGTTGGCGATCTTCTCGCCGGTCGACAGAGTGAGCAGGTGGTCGAGCCCGGCGTCGATGCCGACCGCCCGGCCGCTGGCGGGAAGCGGCTGGACGGCGGGGTCTTCGACGAGGAGGGAGACGAACCAGCGCCCGGCGGCATCCTGCGACACGGTCACCGTGGAGGGGGAAGCGGCTTCCGGGAGGGGACGCGACCAGACGATGTCGAGCGGCTCGCTCATCTTCGCCAGCGTCAGCTTCCCCGCCCGGAACCGGAATCCACTGGTGGTGTACTCCGCGCTGCTGCGGGACCTCTTCCGCGACTTGAACCGCGGGTACTTCGCCCGCCTGGCGAAGAAGTTGGTGAACGCCCCTTGCAGGTGCCGCACGGTCTGCTGGAGCGGAACCGAGGAAACGTCGTTCAGATAGGCGAGTTCCTCGGTCTTCTTCCACGCCGTCAGCATCGCCGACGTGGCGTTGTAGTTGATGCGCTCCTGCCGCAGCGCCCACGCCTCCGTACGGGCCGCGAGCGCCATGTTGTAGACCTTCCGCACACACCCGAACGTGCGCGACAGCTCGGCCGCCTGCACATCGGTCGGATAGAAGCGGAACTTGAATGCCCGCTTTACGTGAGTGGCCATGGCTCACAAATTACCGCATCAGATGGTGGCCGCCTGCCGAGTTGTCAGCGGCGGACACCGAACCCCCTTGGCGGCGATTCACCATCCCCTGCCCTGCACCGCAGGAGCCCGATTCCTCCCCCGCCTGAAGGCGAAGGTTTCCTCGAAGGTTCCCGATGACCGATGTCGAGCACAAGAACCCGCGGCTCCTGCCACATGAGTCGGCGCAGGAGAAGGAGGTGCGGGAGCGGCTCACCAAACTGCTGACCGAGACGCCCATTCCGCCCGTGTATCTGATCGACAATCTCCCGGTGTATCTCCGCCGCCATCAGCTCGCGGATCTGCTGACGATGGACGCGCTGTACCGGATGCTGCCCGAGATCCCCGGCGTGATCATGGAGTTCGGTGTGCTGCACGGATGCCATCTCGCCACCCTCGCCGCGCTGCGCGGCCTGTACGAGCCGTACAACTCCTACCGCCGGATCATCGGTTTCGACACCTTCACCGGATTTCCCGACCTCGCCGAGATCGACCAGGTGAGCCCGAGTGCGGCCGTCGGCAGGTTCGCCGTCCCCGGCAACGAGGTGGACCATCTGCGTGAGGTGCTCGCCGCGCATGAGGCGGGCGATCCCATTCCGCATGTCCAGCGGACCTTTGTGGTCCAGGGAGACGTCCGGGAGACGGTCCCGCGCTATCTGGCGGAGAACCCGGAGACGGTCATCGGGATGGCCTTCTTCGATCTCGACCTGTACGAGCCGACGCGTGAGGTGCTCCAGGCGATCCGGCCCCATCTCGCCAAGGGCAGCATCGTGGCCTTCGACGAACTCGGGCATCCCCGGTGGCCCGGGGTGACCGCCGCGATCCGCGAGACCCTCGGCCTCGGCCATATGACGCTGCGGCAGCTCCCGTTCCGCGAGCAGCCCGTGATCTACCTGAAGTGGGGCGAGTGAGCCCCAGGCGCCGGGCGGGGCGAACGGACGGTCAGGCGGGTCGCAGTCGGCGGGGCAGCGACGCCACCACGATCTCGTAGGACTCCCCGAGCAGTTCGCGCACCTCTTCGGCCTCCAGGCCCCCGCTCAGCAGCACGGTGACCCAGTGCCGCTTGTTGAGGTGGTAGCCGGGCAGCACGGTGTCCGGGTGCTGGGCGCGCATCGCGAGGACCTCGTCGGGCGGCAGCTTCACGCTGACGCGAGGCGGTACCGCGCCCTCGCTGAGGATCGCGAAGATCTTGCCGCCGACGCGGTAGACGGCCGGTGAGTCGCCGAAGGGGAAGTCCTCGGCCGCGCCGGGCAGGGCGAGGCAGTGCGCGGTGACGTCGTCGGGTTTCACGGTGCGAGCCTATCCACGGGCGGTGCCATCCGGACGGCTATCGCGGCCGGACGCCGACCGCGATGAGGCTGCTGGCGTCGAGGTGGGAGTGGCCGGCGGCCGCCATGTCGGCGTGCAGCCGGTCCCGGACGCGGCCGAGCTGCTGTTCGTCCATGCCAAGCACAAAGCGGCGGGGCGCGGCGCCGAGCAGGAACATCCAGGCGTCGTCGCCGAGCAGCGGGACGCGGTAGTCGACCCGGTGCACCGCGATGTCCACGAGGCCGAAGGAGCGCAGCCAGGCGGCGAGTCCGTCGGCGGAGTCCACTCGGGTGCGCGGGTCGGGGGCGGTCGGCGGTGCGGGCAGCGGGCGGATCGCGGAGGCGGCCTCGCGGGCGCGGCGGACCATGCTGTCCATTCCGCCGCCGACCCAGGTGCTGAGGGCTATCCGGCCGCCGGGGCGCAGCAGGTCCACCAGATGCCGGGTCCCGGTGTCCATGTCGGGGAAGAAGAACACGCCGTAGCAGCACTGGACGAGGTCGTAGGGGGCGTCCGCGCGCCATGCGGTGACATCGCCGCGGTGGAACCGCAGATGGGCGAGCCCTTGCCGGTCCGCCTCGGCCCGGCCCTGGTCCAGCAGGGCGCCGGCCATGTCGACGGCGTCGACATGGCCGGCGGCACCGACGGCACGGGCGGCGGGCAGGGCCGACGCGCCGGAGCCGCAGCAGGCGTCCAGGACCCGCTCCCCCGGCCGGGGCCGGGAGACGCCGGTGGCGAGCGCCCCCAGCGGCCCCCACAGCCGCGAATACCAGGAGGCGAACTCGCGGCGGGTCTGGCTGAACAGCGCGCCCACCGGGAGGGTGGGCACGGCGGATATGACGGTCATGGTGTCTTCGAGTCCTTCCAGTTCCACCAACGGAGCTTCTCCGGCTCCCTGCCGCCCTCGGCGTAGTAGACGGCGCACCGGAAGACGTAGAGCATGCAGCGGTCCACATAGGCCCCCTGTTCGAGCATCAGCCGGTCGTACAGCTCCTCGGGGTCCTGGCCGACGAGTTCCTCGACGCGGTGGATGCCCATGCCGTGCAGGTCGCCCTCGACGGCCTTGCCGACGCCGGGGATCTGCCTCAGGTCGCTCTCCATAGGGCTGCTCCTCACTCTCCCAACGCGCGGTCGCGCATCGCGAGCGACAGTACGAGAGCGAGCAGCAGAACGGGGACCGCGACGAAGAAGACGGTGCCCAGCGAGTCGGCGTACGCCTCGGTGAAGCCGTGCCGCAGGTCGCCGGGGAGCTTGTCGAGCGCGTCGGCGGTCAGGTTCGTCATGGACCGGGCGCTGTCGCCGGGTACGTGCCGGGGCAGTTCGGTGGCCAGCCGCGCCGAGAACACCGCGCCGAACGCCGAGATCCCGAAGGAGGCCCCGACCAGCCGCGCGTAGGTGACCGTCGCGGTCACCGCGCCGATCTGGGCGGGCGGTGCGCAGCTCTGCACGGCCACCATGAACACCTGCATCGACAGGCCGGAGCCGACGCCGAGCAGCACCGAGTACGCCACCACGAGGGGCCAGGGCGTGTCCGCGTCCATGGTGGACAGCAGATACGACGCCACCGCGGCGACGGCCATGCTGGCCACCGGGAACCAGCGGTATTTCTTGGTCTCGGCGATCCGGCGGCCGACCAGGGTGGAGGCGATGAGCAGGCCGAACATCATCGGGATCAGCAGCAGACCGGAGGTGACGGCCGACGCGCCCGAGGCGGCCTGGAGGAAGAGCGGCAGGAAGTTGACGGTGGCGAGGATCGCGAACCCGGCCAGCATGGTGATCGTGTTCGACAGGACGAAGGTGGAGTTGCGGAACAGGCTGAGCGGGATCATCGGTTCGGCCGCGCGGCGCTCCACCACGATCCACGCGGGAATGAGCACGACGATCGCGACGATCAGCGCGATACCGCGCGTGGACAGCACCGCGTCCAGGCTGCCGACGCGCCCCGCCAGCAGCGCCACGCAGACCGACAGGGCCGCCAGCAGCGCCGCACCCGGGTAGTCGATCTTCGGTCGGCCACGGGTGGCGGCGGTGGGCAGCAGGAACGCCACCACGGCGAGGGTGACCAGGCCGAGCGGCAGATTGACGTAGAACACCCAGCGCCAGCCGATCGCGTCGGTGACGGCGCCGCCGACGAGCGGGCCCGCGACGCTGGCGACGGCGAACACGCTGGTGGAGTACCCGGCGTACTTGGCGCGCTCGGCGGGCTCGAACAACTGGCCGATGAGGGAGAAGGAGGCGACGACCAGCGCGCCGCCGCCGATGCCCTGGATCACCCGGAAGGCGATCAACTGGCTCATGTTCCCGGCCAGTCCGCACAGCATCGACCCGGCGATGAACACCACGACGCCGCCGAGGTACACCAGGCGGTGGCCGAAGAGGTCGCCGAGCTTGCCGCCGACGATGGTGGTGATGCTGAGCGTGAGCCCGTACCCGGTGAACACCCAGGCGAAGTGCTCGAGCCCGCCCACGTCGTGTACGACGCTCGGCAGTGCCGCGGCGACGACGGACTGGTCCAGGGTGGACAGCAGCATCCCGAGCAGGATGCCGCCGAAGACCCACAGCCGACGGCTGAGGCTTGGGGGGGCCGCCGCCGGGGCGGGCGCCGTCGTTTCAGCGGTCACAGGGCTACTCCCTTGGGGGGTTCGGCGGTCACCGGGCCGGCCCAGGGGAGGGAAGGGGCCGGATCGGCGGACCGGGAGTCGAGCGGACGGTCCTGGACGTAGGCGAGGCCCAGCCGCAGCGCGGTCTCGGCCTTGGCCAGTTCACCGCCCAGGTAGCCCGCGTGGGCGGGGTCGTCGGTGAGCCCGTGGGCGACGGCCGCGAGGGTGAGGGCGGTCGCGCTGCGGCTGCGCAGTTCATGCCCGCTCGCCAGATCCTCGCCGTAGTGCCGGAGCACGATCCGGCCGGCCGGGCGGTCCAGGGAGATGACGAAGCAGCCGGCGCCGGCCGAGGCGATCGGACGGACCCGGCCGACAGCGGCCAGCGGCACCAACCGGGGTGTGCTGGCGGCCAGTTCCTCCCCCAGGACACCGGCCACACAGTCCGGGCCGTTCACATCGCTCGCCCCGTCCGGGTCGTCGGCGTGGCGGGGCAGGGCGTCGACGGCGGCCAGCACGGCGGCCGGGTCGTCCTGGCCGCGCAGGTCGTGGACGGCGATCCGGCGGCGGAAGGCGGCCACGACGGGCGGCCGCAGATTGGGGAGACGGGCCCGGTGGCCGTGGGCTCCGATGATGGTGCCGTCCGGGGCGGTGCCGTGCGCGGCCAGCGCCAGCAGGCTCTGGCCGGGGTGGAACAGCCGGGAGTCGTGCCCGCACACCACCAGATGCCGGACCGCCGGACGGGCGAGGGCGCCCCTGACGAGCTCCTCGATCCCCAGGTTGGCGGTGGCCAGCGGGGCCGCGACCGCCACCCGGGGGTGGCCGGCCAGCCGCGCGGGCAGCGTATGCGTGCGCAGCGTGCAGACCGCGACGTCGGCGGTCCGGTGGGTCACCACGTGGGGGCACCCCCGTTGTACGAGCGGGGCGCGCCGCCGGGGGTCACCGGCGGGAGGCTGGAGCTGATGGCGGTGACATCCGCGCCGAACCGGTGCAGCCGCATCCCGACGCGCAGTTGCTCGGCGCGGATGCGGTCGATGCAGGAGCGGAAGCGGGCCTCGATCTGCTCCAGTTGGCGGCGGCGCTTGGCGTGGTCCAGGCGGTCGGTGAGGACGTCGTCGAGGTTCTCCATGAAGAACTCGTGGTTCTGCCGCCCCATGTCCTGGCGGGTCTCGTGCAGGAAGTCCTTGAACCGCTCCAGGACCTCCATCGCCCCCGGAAGGGCGTGGAAGCGGCGGTAGAGCCGGGAGACGAAGGTCTGCACGACGACGTTGAACGTCTCGAACTCGAACACCGCCGACTGATCGGTGATGACGCCGCGCTTGTGATAGTCCTCGTCGTTGTAGAGCGAGGCGAAGTGGACGGCGAGCCGCTCGACGCGCTCATCGCTGTGGCGGTAGTCGTAGGGGTCGAGGTTGTCCTCGTAGGCGTGGCCGAGGAGGCCGTCGTCCGCGAGCTTGCGGGCGATGGAGGTGCCCGGGTAGACCTCCAGCCGCTCGGTGAGCCGGCGCAGGTTGTGCCCGGCGTGCTCGCGCAGGAAGTCGGCGTTCCGGGTCAGGGTCTCGACCGTGGCGTAGGGGTGGAACGGAATGAACCCCATGGCCAGATAGATGCCGTGCTCGCGCAGCAGCCGGATGATGGTGATGTTGTCCTCGACGGTGGCGCGCTTCTCCCACAGCAGCAGCTCTTCGGGGACGCCGGATTCGATGCCGACGTTGACCTTCTCCAGGCCGCTGCGGACGAGCAGGTCGAGCAGATCGTGGTCCTCGGCACAGTCGGACCAGTTCTCGGCGCGCATGCAGACGTTGTAGTAGATGTCGAGACCGCGGTCGAGGATGCCCTCGGCGATGGCGCGGACACGTTTTTTTCCGACCCGGCCGCCGTCGGGGTCCTCGAAGGTGGAGTCGATGAAGTCGAAGGTGCGGAACCGGTGGTCCCGGACGAGCTGCTCCACCTCGTCCAGGACATAGCCGGGGCCGACCCCGCGCCATGCCTTGCCCGCCTGGACGCGGTTGCCGAGGTTGGGGGCCGAGCAGAAGGTGCAGCGGGCGACGCAGCCGCGACTGGTGCTGACCCGGACGTACTCGAGCTTGTTGCCATGGGCGATGAGCTGATCGCGGACCGGGTACGGCAGCACCTCCAGGTTGTGGACGAGCGGGCGGGCCGGGTTCTGCCGGTATCCGCCGTCGGCGTCGCGGTAGCCGATGCCGGGGCAGTCGGCGATGTCCTCGCCGAGGGCGAGACGCTGGGCGAGGTCCAGGATGATGGGCTCGCCCTCGCCGACCGCGACGATGTCGGCGTGCGGGTTGACCCGCAGCACATCGGTGCCGGTGAACGTCCCGGCGGGGCCGCCGCAGGCGATGACCACCTCGGGCATCTCCTTGCGCAGGGCCGCGCAGAACTCCACGCAGCTCGGCACGTTCAGGCTCATCAGCGTGAAGCACACCAGGCCGGGGGCGTAGGCCGCGATGGCGTCCACGACCTCCTGGTGGCGGCCGTGCTCGGCCTCGCGGATCTCGCAGGAGAAGCCCGCAGCGCGCAGCGTCGCGGCCATATAGGCGACGCCGAGGTGCTCGGGGGACATCACCAGGTCGCCGTCGAGCAGGATCACGAAGCTCACCCGGAACGCGACCGGGTCGGTGATCCTGGCGTCGAGCGCTATCTCGAAGTGCCCCGGCTTCTCCCGGGGCTGGAGCCCCAGCTCTTTCCCGGACGTCAGCATCGGATGTCCTCCTCGTTCCGCGGCCGCATGACCCGCACGTCGGTGCCCTCGGTTCCGGGTGGCGGGTCGATGCCCAGGGAGGCCAGGACGGTCGGCGCCACGTCTCGCATATGCAGGGGCTCGGTGCCCTGGTCGCCCCGGCACCAGAAGGTGGCGTCGGGGCGGGTGTGGGTGCCGGTCAGCGGGGCGTCCCCGATGACCTGGTCGGTGGCCCAGGCGCCCCGGATCTGTACGCCGGGGGCGGGCATCACGACCAGGTCGGGGGCGTCGTCCGCGCACGGCCCGGCGTAGATCTTCGGCCCGGAGAGCACCTCGGAGACCACAGGGGTGCCGGGGCCGCCCTCGGCGATCCGGCCGTCCTCGGTGAGCCGCAGGGCGAGCAGCCGCGCGGTGAGTTCGCCGGGGTCGGTGGGCGGTCCGCCGCGGGGGAAGCGGTCGGCGGTGTTGAGGTGGATACGGCCGGGGTCGAGCGCGAACGCCCGGGTGCGCTCGTCGATCTCCTCCAGGGACTCGGCGCCGGGCGGCAGCGCGAGATACCCGGCCCGCCGCAGCCAGGCGTTCAGATAGAACTGGGTGTGCGCCGGGCCGAAGCCGTGGTCGCTGGCGAGGAACAGCGCGCCGTCCCCGGCACGGTCGGCCAGCTCCGCAACGGCCTCGTCCACCCTTCGGTAGAAGTCGAGGACACGCCCGTGGAGCCGGGCGGCGGGGTCGGTGAGCGAACTCCACAGGAAGTGGTGGACGCGGTCGGTTTCGGTGATGACGCACACCGCCAGGTCCCAGCCGTCGGACAGGACATGGGCGAAGGCGGCGCGGCGGGCGGCGAGGGCGGCCTCCGCCCGGTCCAGGAACCCGTCCGGGTCGGCGGTCACATCGCCGACCTCGACGTCGAGCTGGTAGTCCAGGGCGCGCAGCGGCCCGCGCAGCTCGGGCGGGTACACGGCCCGGTCGAAGTCGGGGGCGACGAACCCGGACACCAGCGTGCCGCGCAGCGGCGGCGCGGGGTAGGTGCTCGGCACGTTCATGATCACGCTGCGGCCGCCGTTCCTTTCGACCGCCTCCCACAGCGGCGGGGCCTTCAGATGGCCGTAGCCCGGGAAGTACGTGCGATAGGTGCCGGGCCGCAGGTCCACGAATCCGTAGATGCCGTGGGTGCCGGGGTCGGTCCCGGTGAGGAAGCTGGCCCAGGAGGTGGAGCTGATCTCCGGGACGGGCGCGCTCATGGCGCGCAGGCTCCCCTGCGGCAGCAGGCCCGCGGTCTTCGGCATGACGCCCTGGCCGGCCAGATCGCGCAGCAGCCAGTACGGGACGCCGTCCAGCCCGATCACCATCGCGCTCATCGCCGGTCCTCCCCCGCGATCTCGTCCACGATGCCCAGGCCGAGGATGCGGGCGGCGCCGTCGGTGAGCATGAAGCGGCCCAGCGGCGCGCACACCCGTACGTCGTCGCCGTCGGCGGGCCGGTCGAGCAGCATGGTCAGCTCGGCGACCTCGCTGAACCGGACCGGGCCCCGGTCGGTCGCGGCCGGGGCGCGCCGGGCGCTGTCCCAGTGGCGCTCCACCCGGGCGATACGGCCGGTCAGGTCGGCGCCGGCCCGGCGCAGTGTGCACCGGGCGCCCTCGGCGAACCCGTCCTCGGCGGTGCACAGCACGCGCACCCGCCACCGGTCGCCGCGCAGCGGCCGCCGGTCGGGGGGTGCGAGCAGGGTGCCCGGCGCACAGGGCGGCCCGGACAGCACCAGCCCGATGTTGTCGCCCGTGGCGGCCGACTCCTGGGGCGGCTCCCCGAAGCGCTCGATGGCCAGGGCGGTCCGGGCGTCCTCGCCGGGTGCGACCAGCCGGTCCCCGGTGCGCAGTTCACCGCTGAGCACCCGGGCCAGCACCCGCCCGTCGACCACGTCCTGGGCCTCGACGCGCAGCGGCGCGCCGCCATCGCCCCAGGGGGTCAGGTCGGCGAGGGTGTCGAGCAGGGGACGGCCCGCGTACCAGGGCAGCCGTGTGCCGGCGGCGGTGACGTTGTCGCCGGTCATCGCGCTGACCGGGACGGCGGCCACCAGCGTCAGGCCGATCTCGTCGGCGAGCGCGGCCACCTGCCGGGCGGCGGTGTGGAATTCCGCTTCCGCCCAGCCGGCGAGATCCATCTTGGTGATGGCGCAGACGACGGCGGTGACGCCCATCATCGCCAGGACCCGCATATGCCGCCGGGTCTGCTCGGCGGCGCGCTCGCGGCAGTCCACCACGATCACGGCGGCCTCCGCGCGGGACGCCCCGGTCGCCATGTTGACGAGCAGTTCGGCGTGGCCGGGCACGTCGATCAGCACATAGCGGCGGCTTCCGGTCTCCAGGACGGCGCTGGCGGTGTCGAGGGTGAACAGGTCGGCGCGCTCCTCGGTCAGCCCGTCGAGCAGGAACGCCAGCCCGCCGTCCGCGACGGGCACCTCCAGCCGGTCGGTCGTGACACTGCCGGTGTCCAGCAGGAGCCGGCCGAGCAGGGTGGACTTGCCGTGGTCCACCTCCCCCACGAACGCCACGCGCAGGGTGTCGGCGTCACGGGCGGTGGCTGCGGGGGTCGGTCCCCCCTCGGGCAGTACGGGTGTCGTCACTGATGCCGCCTCACATATATCCGAGGGCGCGGAGCTTCTCCATCGCCGCCGCGTCTTCCTTGTCCTGTGCCCGGCCCGCGCGCTCGCCTTCGCGGGAGCGGCGGACCTCGATGACCACGTCGGTGACCGTCCCGGCGTCGCTGCGCACCGGCGAGCAGCAGCATTCGCAGCCGATCGACCGGTAGCGGTTCCCGTCGTTCGCGAAGTACAGGTCGGGGACGGGGATGCCCTCCTGCCGCACGTACTCCCAGATGTCGATCTCCCGCCAGGAGAGCATCGGGTGGACGCGCATATGGCCGCCCTCGTCCACCGCGGCCTGCCGCAGGTCCCAGAATTCGGCCGGCTGGTTGCGGTAGTCCCAGCCGAAGGACCGGTCCCTGGGGCTGAAGACCCGCTCCTTGGCGCGCACTCCGTGCTCATCCCCGCGAATGCCGAGCAGTACGGCGTCGTGTCCGCCGGCCTCCAGGGCCTCCTGGAGGGCGTTGGTCTTCAGGGCCGTGCAGCATTCGAGCTTGGTGGCGGCGGTGGGGCCCATCCCCGCGGCCAGCGCCTTCTCGTTGCGATGCACCCGCAGGTCCAGGCCCCACTCCCGGGACCAGCGGTCGCGGAACTCGTACATCTGCCGGAACTTGTAGGAGGTGTCGATGTGGATGACGGGGAAGGGCACGTCCCCGAAGAACGCTTTGCGGACCAGCCACAGGAGCGTGGTCGAGTCCTTGCCCATCGACCACAGCAGGGCCGGGTTGGTGAACCGGCCGCGCACCTCGCGCAGCACCTGCACCGTGTCGTTCTCAAGGTCGCGCAGCGCCGAAGCCACTCACGTCACCCCTTTCGGAAAGAACCCCCACCACGAGGGGATGGCAGCCCCGGAACCGCCCGGGGAACCGGCCGTTCGGCTTGGTCAGGCCGATGGACAGAAAGCAGGGCCCCGCCAGGTCCGGCAGCGGCTCCTCCAACGGCGCCGGGAACGCGCGGACCAGCCGGGCGTCACGCACGATCCAGTCGTGCTCGGCGCCGGAGGCGTCGGTGAACTCCAGCCGCAGGAAGGAGCGGCCGCCGGTGGAGCGCCGCCCGTAGATCCGGCACACCTCGGTGGGCACCAGACCGGCGCTGCGCTCGCCCGCGAACGCCTTCTCCACGGTCTCGTCGGCGGTGTCCTCGAGCAGGTGCTCGCGCAGCGCGGGGTCGAGGGCCGGGCCGGCGGGCCGGGGCGGCGCGATGACGGCACGGTCCTCGGGGCGGGCGTCCGGCTCGGTGCTGGGGCCGAGGCCGATCCGGACGGGCTGGAAGAACGCGTAGGGACCGTCCGGGCCCACCTGCTCGGCGGTGACGGGTTCGGGGCGGATCCAGCGGCCGTCCAGGTCGAGGCCCGCGACGCACGCACCGCCATCGGCGTCGAGGGTCACCGCCAGGGGCAGGAGGGTGCCGGTCATGAGGCACCCGCCGGGGCCGGTCGCAGCGCGGGGGCGGTCAGGGCCGTACCGGGCAGGTCGGGGGCGGGGTCCAGGCCGAGCATCGTCAGCAGCGTCGGCGCGATGTCCAGCGGCCGGGCGGGGCCGCCGCGCCCGGCGGTGAACGCCGCGCCCGCCCCGGCCCAGTAGGAGTCGCGCCGGTGCCAGCCGCTCTGGAGCATCCGGTTGGTGCGGCCGGACCAGAACGGGTCGCCGAGCGGCAGATACCGCCAGTCGGCCGGGTCGAGTACGAGGTCGGGCGCGGCGTCGGCGGCCGGGCCGGCGTGCAGTTCCTCGCGCGGGACGGCGCGGGTGAGGAACCGGGTGCCGGTCGCCGGGTTGATGTGCTCCTCCAGGACGGCGGCGACATCGGCCAGCACGCGGGCGCGGTCGGCGGGGCGGACGGTGCCGTCCCGGTAGCGGCCCGCGAGGTTGAGATTGACGCCCTGGGCGCCCTGCACCGCCTCGAACGCGGTCGTCCGCGACCAGTCGGGCGTGCCGTCCGGGCCGAGGGTGAGCAGCCCGGCCGCCGCCAGTACGTCGTTGACCGACCGGTAGGAGCGCAGCGGCCCGAATCCGATCTCGGAGAACGCCAGCAGGCTGGTGTGGTCGTCGAGCCGCTCCAGCAGTTGGCCGAGCACCCGGTCGGCCAGTTGGTAGGCGCGCAGCACCGCCTGGTCGGCCTCGGGGACCGGGCTGCCCGGCTCGGTCTCCTGCCAGTAGACGTGCGAGAGCCGGTCGATGGCGGTGAGGTTGAGGACGGTCAGGTCCGGGCGGCTACCGACCCGGCCGTCCAGCATCGCCAGGGCCGCGTCGGCGCGCTGCCGGTCGGCGTTCAGAACACCCGAGACGAACGGGTCCTTCGGGCCGCCGGTGAACCAGACGGTGACATCGTGCACCGGCCGCACACCCTCGCGGGCCAGCAGCACCGGCAGATTCCGCGGATGGCATGCCTGCACGGTGGCCCGCATCGGATAGCTGAGGCAGTATCCGTCGACCGGCTCCACCGGATGGGTGCCGAACAGGTTCACCAGCGCGATCCGGCGGCCCGTCAGTTCCGGCCGCCGCCACAGGAACGGGCGGCGGGCGGCGGATCCGTCGAGCACCACCGGCCGGTAGTCGGGTGCGTGTACATCCCAGTAGGAGAAGCACCCGTGCTCATCGGGAGCGAATCCGGTGAACGCGCTGAACAGCCCGGGCGCCTCGTAGGGGACGAAGTCCGAGCGCAGCGGCCCGCCGGCGCCCAGCGCGCGCAACCGGTGCAGATGCGGCAGCCGCTCCGGGCCCCACCGGTCGATCAGCTCCGGGCACGCCCCCTCGGTGATCAGGGCGATGGCCCGTGCCCGGGCGCTCATCCGCGCCCCCCGTCCGGACCGGCCAGCCGCAGCGCGGCGGCCGAGCCGCCCGGTGCGACGGTGGACACGATCGCGGCCGCGCCGGGTTCGACGGCGACCCGTGCGACCGCCGCGACGACGGCCAGCAGCGGCCCGGCGGCCAGCGCGCCGCCGAGCGCCTCGGGCTGGAAGCCGGAGGCGAGCAGCTTGACCTCGCCGGTGTCGGACAGATTGCCCTTGCCCACGTGGTACGAGAGGTGCGGCCGGTCGGCGCCGGCCGCGCCGACCGCCGTAAGGCAGCGGGTCAGGGCGCCCGCCGCGGCTTCGGTCCGGTCCGGTGCCTGGGGCTCCGACCAGCTCGCGCAACCCGTGACGACCGCACGTACCGGCGCGCCGCGCTCGCGCGCGCCGTCGGCGCGCTCCAGCACCACACATGCCGCGCTGTCCGTCGGCTCCTCCCCGGCCCGGCCCTGACGGCTCGCCAGCAGCCGCGCCGCGTCCCGGGTCGGGGCGTCGCCCGCGTCGCCGCCGCCCGCGATCACGATGTCGCAGGCCCCGGCCGCCAGCAGCGCCCGGCCGACCTCCACCGCCTGGAGACCGGCGGCCGGTCCGCTGATCAGGGTGACCATCGGGCCGGTGACACCGGCGGCCCGGCACACCAGGGTCGCGGCGAGCTGCGGCCCGTGGTCCAGCGACATCGAGGGGGTGATCCGCGTCGGGTCGGCGGACAGATGCGGGCACAGCGTCTCGGCCATCGCGCTCAAGCCCCCGACGGCGGTGCCCATGACCACCGCCACCCGGCGGCCGGCGAGCGGCCCTTCGGCGGGGAGAGGCACGGGCAGGCCCGCGTCGGCCATCGCCTGCGCCGCCGCGCCGAACCCGAGCTGCGCCGAGCGGCTGAGGTACTGGTAGCCCGCCGCCGCGTCGATATGGTCCAGCACCGAGTAGGGCCGGGTCCGCCCGGGTGCGGCGTTGGGACCGTAGGCGGCCTCCAGGGCGTCCGGGCCGTCGCCGAGCCTGCTCACCGCGCCGGTCCCGGTCACCACCACGTCGGGGACGGGCTCGAAGGCGTCGGGGGCGGGCTCCAACGGGTCCGGCGTGGCCTGGGCGGAGTCCTGTGGGCGGAACGCCAGGACGGCGTTGGTGCCGCCGCCGCCCAGCGAGTTGGACACCGCCGCGCGGATCCGCTGCGGACGGCCGCGCAGCGGGACGTAGTCCAAGGTGAGCGCGGGGTCGATCCGGTCGAGCTTGGCCGTGGGGTGCACCCACTGCTCGGTGAGGCAGTACACGGTCGCGATCGCCTCGATGATCGGGGACGCGGCGGCCAGATGCCCGACGATCGACTTGGTGCTGCTGATCGCGACCTGGCCCGCCCGGTCGCCGAAGACCAGCCGCGCCGAGGCGGTCTCCAGCCGGTCGATCAACGGGGTGCCGGTGCCATGCGCGTTGAAGTAGTCGACCTCCTCCGGCGAGATCCCGGCGTCGGCCAGGGCCAGCCGGACCGCCTCGGCGTTGGACGCGCCGTCCTCCGGCGGGATGATCGCATGCGGGTTGTCGTCGCAGGTGATGGCCCAGCCCGCGAGCCCGGCCAGCGGGGTGCCGCCGCGCGCGGCCGTATCGGCGGCGCGCTCCAGGACCAGCGCCCCGGCCCCGTCCCCGAGGACGCTGCCGTCCCGGTCGGCGTGGAAGGGGCGCAGGTCGTGGCCCACGAACCCGGCGCGCTCCGCTCCCCAGTAGGAGGTGGCCTTGAGGTGGTCGGCGCCGACCACCACGGCCCGGTCCACGGTGCCCTGACGCAGCGCCAGCAGCGCCATCGCGGTCGCGGTGGTGCCGGACGCGCACGCGTTCGTCACCGCGTAGCGGGGGCCCTCGATGCCGAGCCGGTGCGCCAGCACATCGGCGAGCACCCCGATCGGGAACCGCACCATCGCCTCGGCGAGTTCGTCGTCCACCTGCGGGTCGGCCCCGGCAGCCAGTGCCCGGCGGGCGGCCAGGAAGTCCTCCCAGCGGTCCTCCAGCGCCCGGTTGTCACCGCCGGTCGTGCCCACGTACAGGCCGGTGACGCCCGGCGCGGGCCCGCCCGCCTGGGCGAGCGCCTCGCGGGCGGCGTCCACGGCCATGTCCGACAGCCGCCAGGGGCCCGTCCGGCGTGGGTCCTCGATCTGGGCCGAGCGGTTCTTGCCGCGCGCGACCGCGATGCCGCGCAGCTCGTGCAGGCCCGACTCGCCCTTGCGCAGCGCCTCGAACAGCGCGGTGCAGCCGTCGCCGAATACGGTGACGGCGCCCATGCCCGTGATGACCACCGGGAAGCTCACGCTTGTCGCCCCCCCGTCAATCCCGGGCGGCGGCGGTCCGCGCCGCGCGCTCGTCCACGTAGGCGGCGAGCGTGTCGAGCGAGTCGACCAGCTCGACGCTGAGGTCCTCGTCCTGGATCTGTATGCCGAACTCGTTCTCCACCCAGATGAGGAACTCCAGCCCCATCACCGAGTCGATGCCGACCGCCTCGCGCAGGCCGGTGTCGGGCACCGCCTCGGGGGCGAGATCCAGCCGCAGTGATTCCACCAGCACGCGGCGCAGACGGTCCTTGGTGTCGTTCATCAGACCTCCGTACGTTGTCGGGCGGCCCGGGCGGGCCGGATGTTGTGCCAGTCGTGGCTCGAAGGAGTGGCCGCGGTCGCCGGATCGGTCGCTTTCACCGGATCGGTCGCCGTCTCACAGGTAGCCCATGGCGCCGAGCGCCTTGGCGGTCAGCTCCTCCTCGCTCAGCCGCGCCGTCTCCTCGGCTCCCCCGGACGCCACCGCGGAGACGGTCTCCCCGGGGGCGAGGAAGGCGCGTCCACCGTCGGCGCCGTCCCAGCCGTCCCACTGGAGCGGGCGGCCGTGGACGGCGGCCGGAAAGGTCAGGCCGGCCTCCGCCAGCAGCGTGGGCATCAGATCGGCGAGTGCGACGGGGGCGGTGCGGCGGCCGGGCGCAAGGCTCGTCCCGCGCAGCGCCCACATCCCCAGATAGCGGTGCATACCCGTCTGTTCACTGGGCCGCCACAGCGGGCCGCTGATCGCCGGGCTCGCCAGCACGCCCTCGTCGGCGGGGATGAGCAGCAGATCGGGGGCCGCGTGCGCCATCGGGCCCGGGTAGGCGTCCGCGCGCGGCAGCGCGGCGGCGAAGACCGGCTCGCCGGTGTCGGGGGCGCGCAGCCCCAGCAGCAGCTCGGCGGCCTCCGCCAGGACGGGGCCCGGGTCGGTCACCACTCCGTCGCGCTGGCGGCCCGCGAGGTTGACGTTGACCGCGTAGCAGCCGGGCGTGGGCATATAGGCGCGGGTGCGGGTGAAGTCCACCTCGCGGCCGTCGGCGCGGAACCAGTCGGCGAGGCCGTCGCCCGCGGCGGGCGGGGTGGCGGCGGGCCGGGTGGCCAGCAGCCCGGCCTCGGCGAGGACGGCGTTGACGGCGACGTTGTGGCGGCCCGGCCCGAACCCGTGGTCCGACAGCAGCAGTACGGGCGTCTCGTCGCCCACCACGTCGAGGATCTCGCCGAACACCTCGTCGATCGCGACATAGGTGGCGCGGATCGCGTCGGCCCACTCCTGGCGGTCGGGGAGGGTGTGGCGGTCGTGGCAGGCGTCGGCGAAGTGCCAGTAGTGGTGGCAGATGCGGTCGATCTCGGTGATGACCGCCATGAAGACATCGACCGGGCGCTCACGCAGCACGTACTGGATCGTCCGGCCGCGCGCCCTGACATGCTCGACGGCGGCCTCCGCGTAGGACAGGTCGCCCCGGAACATCGCGGCGATATCGGCCTTGAAGCCCGCGCCCGCCCGGGCCAGCTCCCCGAGCAGCCCCGGCGGTTCGCTGTAGCGCAGGGTCCGCGCCAGCGGCCAGGTGAGCTGGTAGCCGGGGACCTCGCGGGGCGGGTGGGACATCGGCACGTTGACCAGCCCGACGCTCCAGCCCTGCCGGGCGAACCACTCCCAGGCGGTGTCGCAGCCGTAGTCGCCGGTGCCGACCAGACGGTCCCCGTAGACCGGGTCCTGGGTGTCGAAGAATTGGTAGATGCCGTGGCCGCCGGGGCGGCGCGCGGTGACGAACGTGCTCCAGCCGGGCGCGGTGTGCGCCGGCCAGGTGGTGGTGGTCGGGCCGTGTGCGCTGTCGGCGAGCAGCCTGCCGAGCACCGGCAGCGCGCCCTCGGCGACCAGCGGCTCGATCAGATCGAGGCTGCCTCCGTCGATGCCGAGCACGACGGCCTTGGGTGGTGCGGTATGCGGCATGGTCGGTCCCCCCCTGCTCACCGCTTATGGAGCCACGGTATGCAGGTCGACAACTAAAGTCAAACATCCGCATTGACTTTGGTCATCACGCTCGCAATCATCGAGGTCATGAGCGCTACCTCCGCTGTCGTCTTCGACCTGGACGGCGTCCTGCTCGACACCACCGAGAACATGCGCCGCGCCTTCGCCGCCACCTGGCGGGCCGCCGGACGGCCGGGCGATCCGCCGTTCACCACGTTCCTGGCCCATATGGGCGCGCCGCTGCCCCGGATCCTCGAAGCGCTCGGCCTGCCCACCGAGTCGGCGGCGGTCTACGCGGCCGAGAGCACCCGCCATATCGAGCTGGTCACCGCGCACCCGGGCATCCCGGTGGTGCTGGCCTCGCTCGCCTCGGCCGGGGTGCCGACCGCCGTCGCGACCGGCAAGACCTACGAACGCGCCATGCAGGCGCTCAGCGCGGCCGGGATCGCCCACGGCCTGGACGTCGTGATCGGCAGCGACCAGGTGACGCGGCCCAAGCCCGATCCGGAGATCGTGCTGACCGCGCTCGCCGCACTGCCCGACGCCCCCGGCGCGGCACGGGCGTTCTTCGTCGGCGACAGCGTGCTGGACATGCGCTCCGGCCGGGCCGCGGGCGCCACCGTGGTCGCGGCGGGCTGGGGACAGACCGCCCCGCAGACGCTGCGCGCCGAAGGCCCCGACCACTACGCGGGGACCGCCCTCGACCTGCTCGCCGTGTTCGGCCTGCCCTCCCCCGTACGGGAGACGTCGACGGGAGCCCACGATGTCTGAGCCGCTGCCGCTCAGCGGCCCGGATCCGGCTCAACTCGGCCGGCGCCGCCCGGAGATCGCGCCGCCGGCCGAGATCGAGGGCTGATGCGCCGGGTCGTGGTGAGCCCGCATCCCGATGACGCCGTGTGGTCCTGCGGCGGGATGTTCGGCGCGTGGGCGGCGGGCGCGGACGCTCTCACCGTGGTCACGGTCTTCGACGGCGGCCCCGCGGCCGCCGTCCGCCGGGCCGAGGACGCCGCCGCGCTGGCCGCTTGGCCGGTCCGGGCGGTCGGCCTCGGCTTCCCCGACGCCGTGCACCGCGAGGACCGCTACCCGGGGCCGCTGTCGCGCCGCCGCGCCGTACACCCCGACGACGCGGGGACGGCCGAGGCGGTCGCGGCAGCGCTCGGCCCGTATCTGCGCGAGGCCGACCTGCTGCTGCTTCCCCTCGCGAGACGCACCCATGTGGACCATGTCATCGCGCGTGTCGCCGCCGAGCGCGCGGCGGCCGGGACCGGCGTCCAGATCGCGTACTACGCCGAGTTCCCCTATCGGCCGCCCCCGGCGGGCGGTCTGGGCATGGCGGTCACCGAGCACCGGGCCGACTTCTCCGCCTGGCTGCGCGGTGCCCTCGCCTACCGCTCCCAGGTGACGGAGATGTTCGGCGGGCCGCTGCGGTTCGGCCGGGCGCTGGCCGGGCACGCCCGCACCCCGGCGGTGTGGCGGGAGCACCGCCTGGCCGCTCAGGAAGGCTCCACGGCCGCGAAGTAGGCGGCCGGACTGCCCGTCAGCAGCAGCGGCAGGGCGCGGACGTCGGTGGTGTCGTGGAGCGAGGCGAACCGCTGGTGGGTGACTTCATGCTGCTCCCAGCGGTCGGGGCGGGCGTGGGTGAGATGGACGCCGGGCGCGGCCCGGTCCACCGTGGGCCGGTGCCCCGCCGCCAGCAGCCGCACCCCCAGTTCCAGGTCCTCACAGCCCCAGCGGGTGCCGAAGCCCTCGTCGAACCCGCCCGCCTGGTCGAACGCCGCCCGCGACAGCGACAGATTGGCGCCCACGCAGGCCAGCCAGCCCAGCCGGGCCGGGACCGTCCCGGCGGCCACGGCCAGCACAGTGGCCTCCAGGTTGTTGCGGACCAGCCGCTCGCCGCCGTTCAGCACGGCGGCGGCCGCGACCGGGTCGGGGCCATGGGCCGCCAGCCAGCGGCGCGCGGCGGGGAATTCCATCAGCGGACCGTGGACGAAACCGGGCCCGGTGCCGTGGGCGGCGTGCGCGGACAGGAAGCCGGGGCCGGTGAGGATGTCGTCGTCCACGAACAGCAGGCGGCTGCCGATGGCCGCTCGCGCACCGGTGTTACGGGCGGCGGCGCGGCCTCGGCGCGGCCCCTCGACGACGCGGACCGGCGCGTCCGCCGGGACGGCCATCGGGGCCTCACCGTCGTTGACGAGGACGATCTCGGCCGAGGGCGGTCCATCGGCCAGCAGACACGCCAGCGTGGCGCGCAGCGACTCCGGCTTGTCCTTCGTCGGGATGACGACGCTCAGCCCGTTCATACGGCCGTGCCCTCCGGCAGGGCCAGCGGACGGCCCGACGCCCGGTAGGCGGCCTCCAGCAGGTCCACCACGGCGGCGGATTCGGCCAGCTCCGCCGCCCAGTCCAGGGTCCCGGAGGCGAAGCCGACGATGGCCTCCACCTGCGCGTCGTACTCCCGCCCGACCGGGTCCGGCAGGGTGACGCGGCGGTAGGAGTCGGGCCCCCAGGCGGTCAGCGCGGGCTCGGCCACCCGGTTCGGGCTGAACCCGAACGTCCCGGTCAGCACCCGGCGCTCGCCGCCGCCCTCGACGGCGAACCGGGTGCGGTCGGTGGCGACCTCGCTCTCCCAGGCCGCCCGCAGCACCAGCCGGGCGCCGTCCTCGAACTCGGCGCGCACCGTGCCGTCCACCTCGACGTCCACCGGACCCGTACCGGCTCGGTCGCCGCGCCAAGTGGCCCGCCCGGGGGTGTGCCCACCGGGGTGCTCGCCGCCCGGTGTGCGCAGTTCGGCCGCCACCGCCACGAGCGGGGGCCGGCCCAGCAGCCCGAGCGCCACATCGGCCAGATGCCAGCCGAGGTCGAGCAGCGCTCCACCGCCCGCCGTGGCGCGGCCGGTGAACCACGAGCCGGGGCGCGGCACCCCGCCCGCGCGCAGCCAGCTCGCCCGTACGGTCAGCGGCCCGGGCGGCAGAGCACCGGCCAGGCGCCGCACATCCTCGCGGCGCACGGCGGCCCGGCTGACCAGCAGCCCGACTCCGCGCGCCCGCTCGGCCAGAGCGTCGAACTCCGCGCGGCTCAGGCACAGCGGCTTCTCCACCACCACGGGTATGCCGCGCTCCAGCACGGCGGAGGCCAGCGCGGCATGGGTGTGATTGGGGGTGCCGATCACGACCACGTCGGGGCGGGCGTCCAGGAGACCGGCCCAGGACGTGGCCGCCGGGACACCGGCGGCCTCCGGGTCGTGGACGGCCGCCAGTTCCAGGCGCGGATGGCGGCGGATCCGCGGCAGCCAGACCGTCCGGTTGACCCAGCCGTATCCGAGCAGGCCCACTCGCAGCGCTGCGGTCACCGCGTCACCACGGCGTCACCGGCCCGCGCGGCCAGGGCGGCGACCACGGTGGCCACGCGCTCCACCACCCGCGGTTCGGCCAGCAGCACCCGGTGGTGGATCCACAGGCCGTGGGCGCCCAGGTCCTCCGCCACCGCGCATCGCTCGGCCAGCTCCGGTACGGGCGTCGTGGGCACCGGGCCCGCGTGGAAGGACCCGGTGCGGTAGACGGGCGGGAAGTTGACGCACGCCGGGACGCCCGCCGCCGTCAGCCCCGCCACCAGCGCGTCGCGTGCCGCCCGGCCCGCCGACGGGTCGAGGGCCAGCAGGTACATGTAGTGCGGGTTGACGTCCATCCGCGGGTCGCGGGCCTGAAGGCGCAGCCCGGGCACCTCGGCCAGCAGCGCGTCGAGCAGGGCGGCGCGCTGCTCCCGGATCCGCGTCTGCCCGGCCAGCCGGGCGAGTTGGGCGCGCAGGATCGCCGCCGTGAACTCGCTGACGCGGTAGTTGGAGCCGCCCGTCATGTGCTGGTAGGTGGTGTCGCCGCGGGGCCGCCCGCAGGTGTGCATCAGATACGCCTGCTCGTACGTCTTCTCGTCGGGCAGGGTCAGCGCCCCGCCCTCCCCGGCGGTCATCAGCTTGCCGTTCTGGAAGCTGTAGCAGGCGACCGTGGGGAACGCGCCGACCGGCGTCCCGTCCCACACCCCGCCCTGGGCGTGCGCGGCGTCCTGGATGAGCGCCAGGCCGTGGTCGGCGGCCAGGTCCCCCAGCCCGTGCATATCGGCGAGATGGCCGGCCATATGGACGGGGATCACCGCGCGGGTCGCCGGGGTCAGCGCGGCACGGACGGCTTCGGGTGTCAGGCAGTACGTATCGGGGTCCACGTCCGCCGGGACGGGGATCGCGCCCACGTTCTGCACGGCCAGCGAGGTGCTGATGAACGTGAACGCGGGCACCACGACCTCGTCGCCGGGCCCGATGCCGTGCAGCCGGAGCGCCAGTTCGAGCGCGGCGGTGCCGTTGGTCACCGCGAGCGCGCGCGACGCTCCGTTGTACGCGGCGAACTCGCGCTCGAAGTCCTCGTTCTCGGTGCCCGCCGCCCGCCACCACTGTCCCTGCGCCAGGACACGGTCCAGCGCCGCGCGCTCCGTGTGGTCGTGCTGGGGCCACGGCGGCAGGTCGTCGGCGTCGATCGGGCGGACGGGGGCCGGGGGCGCGGCTGTCGGGTCGAGGGTCACGTCAGAGTCCTTTCGTCGCGGGAGTGCGTCCGGGCGTCACCATCGCGCGGCTCCGTCCACCAGCAGCGTCTGCCCGGTGATGTAGCCGGAGCGCGGCCCGGCCAGGAAGGCCACGGCGTCGGCGACCTCCTCCGGCGTGGCGAGGCGGCGCAGCGCGATGCGGTCGGTGACGGCGCGGTTCTCCTCCTCGGTGTAGAGCGAGGAGCCGGGGCCGGGCTGGACGGCGCCGGGCGCCACGACGTTGACGGTGACGCCGAAGCGGCCGAAGTCCCAGGCGGCCGACGCCGCCCACGCCGACAGCGCGGCCTTGGTGGCCGCGTACTCGGCCTGGCCGGGCATCCCGACGCTTCCGGCGCGGGATCCGACCAGCACGATCCGGCCGCCCCGCTGGCGCAGCATCCCCTTGCCGACGAGCCCGGCCAGCCGGGTGACCGAGTGGACATTGACGTCCCACAGGCCGTCGTCGTCGCCGGGGGTCAGGACCGAGCGGCGCAGTGTCCTGCCGTGGGCGCACACCAGGACGCCGGGCACGACCCCGCGCTCCCTGATCCGGCCCATCGCGGCGGCCGGATCGGTCAGGTCGGCCTGGACGGGGTCGAGCGCGCCGATCTTCGCGGCGAGTGCGACCGCCCGGTCCAGGCCCTGGTGGCATACGGGCAGGACGGTCATGCCCGCGTCGGCGAGGGCATGGCAGATCGCGGCGCCGAGCAGGCCGCTCGCGCCGGTCACCAGCGCCACACGCGGACCGGTCACGGCCGCTCCCGGGCGGCGAGCAGCAGTGTGCAGGCGGGGCGGCCGAGGTGCAGGGTCCGCCGGACGGTCAGCCCGGCGGCGGCGAGCCCGGCGGTGGCCGCCGCCTCGGTGGGCCAGGCAGTACCGCCGTGGGTGAGCCAGTCCAGCCGGGTCTCCGGGGGGACGCCCTCGGGCGCGTCCAGGAACACGTCGTCCACCAGCAGCCGCCCGCCGGGGGCCAGCCGCTCGGCGACGGCACGCAGGTCGGCCGCCGGGCCGTGGATCGCGTTGGCGAGCACCACCAGGTCGAAGACCCCCTCGGGCAGCGGCCCGCGCCCGGCGTAGGTGCCCTCGCCGGCGACGTGGCGGTAGACACCGGGCCCGGCGGACACCTCCAGGAGTCTTTGGCCCGCGGCGAAGCGGGCCAGCGCCAGGCCGCTGCGGGCGCGGCGGTGCGCGGCCTCTCCGTGCAGGGCCGTCTCATAGACCTCGCGCAGCCGCTCGGAGGGCCCCTCGCGGTCGAACGGGCGGAGCGCGGCCCCGGACCGGACGACCTCCGCCAGGGCCTCGCGGGTCACCCACGACCGCGACAGCTCCGCCTCCAGCGCGACCAGCGCCGTATCCGCGCCACCGGTGCCCCCACCGGCAGTGGGGACGGGGTCCTCGGGGCGCAGCAGCCCGGCGTCCTCGGCGGCGCGCAGCAACTCGGCGCAGGCCGCCTCGTCCAGGCCCAGCCGCGCCGCCAGTTCCGGCGCGGTCCTCGCTCCTTCGCCGAGCGCCTCGACGATGCCGAGGTCCACCAGGGTGAAGAGCAGTTCGCTGCGCTTGTAGGCGGTGGCGGCGGCGACCAGGGCGTCCCGGCCCGCCAGGGTGAGCGCGCGCGGCGGAAGGGGTTTGCCGACCCGGCCGCGCGGCACCTCGCCGACGCACCGGACACGGTCGGGCACCTTCTGCGGGCCGAGCAGCGCCTTCGCATGCTCGCCGAGGCCGGAGACATCCACGCCCGGTCCGCGCACATGCACCACCTCGGCCTGGAGCGCGACCGAGGTGCCGTGCCGGACGGGGTAGACGCGGGCGTCGGCGATGTCCGGGTGGCGGCACAGTGCGGCCTCGATCTCCTCCGGCGCGATCCACCGGTCCCCGCGCCGGATGGCCCGCGTGCGGCGGCCCAGCAGCCGCAGCCCGGTGGCGGGGTCGTAGGAGGCCAGGTCGCCCATGGGGTGCCAGGCGCCGCCGTCCACCCGCACCAGCAGCTCGCCCTGCGCACCGGGCCGCATATCGGCGCCGTCCGGGGCGACGACGCGGAACTCCACGCCGTCCAGCGGGAATCCGACGCAGCCGGGCGGGCTGCCGGGCGCGCCGCTGAACAGCGCCCCGGTCTCGGTGGAGCCGTAGTTGCGGGCCAGGCCGATCCCGAACGCGGATGTGAACCGCTCCTCCAGCGCCGCGTCGACCGGGCCGGCGCCGACCATGGCCAGGCGCAGCGCGTTGTCCGGCACCGCTTTGCCGGTGCGCCGCGCGAGCAGGCGCGCGATGGTCGGGACGAGCGCGAGCACGGTCGCCCCGGCGGCGATGTGCTCCGCGCAGCGGCCGAGCGCGGTCGGCGGGACCACGGCGATCGCGCATTCGGCCTCGAACGCGGCATGCGCCCAGCCGAGTGCGTAGGCATGCCACAGATGCAGCGGCAGCAGCAGCGTGTCATCCGCGCCCAGGCCCGCGTACCGCGCGTGCCGGCGCCCCTCCGCGCGCAGGGAGTCCGTCGAGCGCGGGACCAGCTTGGGCGCGCCGGTCGTTCCCGAGCTGGGCAGCAGTACGGTGCCCGGCGGGTGGCCCGAGGACGCGGGGGCGCCGGTGACCGTGAGGCGGTCGCCGTCCACGACGACGAGGCGTCCGCCCCCGGCCGCGTCCAGGAGTCTGCGGTGCTCGGCGGGCGGCGCGTCGCGGTCGAGAAGCAGCACCACGGCCCCGGCGTCGATCAGCGTGCGGTAGGCCGCGAGCCATGGGCCGCCGTTGGCCCCGGCGAGCGCGACGGTCGTCGCGGGCTCGACGCCGTCGAGCCCGTCGAGCCCGTCCACTCCGTCGCGGCCGCCCGCGGTGATCGCCAGGTCAGCCACCGCAGCTCACCCCGTCGCGCCCCTCCTTGTAGAGGCGCTTGCGCTCGGCGATCAACTCCCGGATCACCGGCGGGGCGTAGGTGGGGGCCTGACACAGCTCGTCGAGGGTGATCTCGTCCTCGAAGTACATCGACAGGGTGTCCCAGGGCGTGAAGCAGCCCTTGCACGCGTTGAGCCGGGGCCGCTCGGCCAGCAGCGCGGTGTACAGACCGGTCTCGCCGACCCGCCGCAGCGACTCGGGGTGGTCGTCCTCCAGCAGATTGCCCATATTGGAGAACCAGATGTTCGGGCACGGGGTCACCATGCCGTCGCTGAAGGTCGAGATGACCAGGCGTGGCAGATGGCAGCGGAAGGTCCGCTCGCCCTCCCGCAGGAACGACAGCAGCCGGTCGAAGTAGGGGCGGGGCGGCAGCACCGCCGCCAGCTCGTCGTAGCGGTCGACCAGCTCCTCGATATGGACGATCTGGTCCGGCCGCATCGCGAACCGCTCGGAGTCGGGGCCCCGCACCGGGAACGGGAAGAAGGTCGGCGGGCGCTCCCGGTCCGCGAGCCAGCGGGCGAACGCCGGCGCCTCGGGGGCGCTGCGGTCGTTCAGCACGCCGTAGATCTCCACCGGCAGACCGCTGTCGAGGATCGTCTCGATCCGGCGCAGCACCTTGCCGTGCAGCGATTCGGTCTGCACCCGGTGTGAGTTGCCGGAGAACAGGTGGCTGTCCAGCGACACCTGAAGCACCACGTTCTTCCAGCCGCGCAGCTCCTCCAGATGCTCCTCGCGGACCAGCACCCCATTGGTCTGGACGATGAGCACCTCGTGCCGGGCGGCCTGCTCGCGCAGATAGTCCATGATCCCGGCGACCAGGAAGATCTCCCCGCCGGTGACCTTGAGCATCGGCGCGCGGAATGTGTCGTCGATGCGCCCGGCGATGAGCGGGAGGCGGCGGCCGAGGAGGCTGCCCTCGGCGTAGCGGTCCCGGGTCGGCGGCCCGAATATGAGCTGTGCGTGGTGCGACTGCTTGAGGTTGCTCTGGCCGGTGAGGCAGTACGTGCAGCTCAGATTGCACGAGTCCTCATTGATGACCAGGTCGTTTCCGAGGAGTGTGTCGATCACGGCGCGTCCTTCCGGCAGCGGACACCCAAACGATAACTTTAGTTGGTGACTATCGTCAATACACCGAACTGCCTCCATCCCCCGCAGGTCAAAGGATGGCCAGGGGGCGAGAATCCGGCTACAATAGTCACAGCCATGAGAGCCGAACACAGTCAGCAGCCAGAGTTCGGTCAGCGTGTCCGGCGGCGACGCGAGGAGTTGGGCTTCTCCCAACGCCGACTCGCTGGCGACATCGTGACCGCCAGCTATATCTCCCTCCTGGAGTCCGGTCAGCGCTCCCCCACACTCGACCTCGTGCTCCATCTCTCCGAGGTGCTCCAGATGCCGCTGGAGGAGCTGACCGGCCGTGACAGGTCCTCCGCCGCCCCTGCCGAGCCCGGCGGCCTCGACCTGGTGATCGCGCGCTCCGCCGCACGCGGCGCCGCCGAGCTGGGCGACCACGCCCACGCGGCCGAGCTGCTCGCGACCGCCTACACCACCGCGGTCGAGCGCGGCACGACCGCCCTCCAGTTCGACCTCGGTCTGGCGCTCCAGGAGGAGCTGCGGTCGGCCGGGCGGCAGCCCGACCGGCTGGCGCTGCTTGAGCGCCTCGCCGATCAGGAGTGGGCCAGGACCGATCCGCATCTGCGCGTCGTCCTGTTCACCGAGCTGGCCACCGCGCAGCGCGACACCGGGCGGCTGACGGACGCGCGCAAGTCGGCCTATACGGCGCTGGGCGAGATCGGCCCGGCCGAGCTCACCGGCGCGTTCGAGCATGTCCGGCTGCTCGGCATCCTGATCTCGGTGCTCTGTGAGCTCAATGACCTCGGCCAGGTCGAGCTGCTGCTGAAAGAGATGCTCTCGCTCGCCGAGGGCCACCGGCCGCCCGTGCGCGGCCGGGCCCACTGGGTCTCCAGCATCGCGTACTCCCAGCTCGGCATGGCCACCGCCGCGCGCCGCCATCTGGACCTGGCCCGCGCCCAGCTCACCACGCCCGACACTCCGGTGCGCGACTGGCTGCGCTTTATGCGGTCGGCCAGCAATGTCCTGCTGGACGACGGCGACCCCGGCGCCGCCCTGCCCTGGCTTCAGGCCGCCGAGCAGGTCGGCCCCATGGTCAACGCCCCCGACGAGACCACCCGGATCGTCGCGCTGCGCGCCCGCTATGAACTGGCCGTGGGCGCCGCCGCCGAGGTCGTCGAGGTCTACCCCCGGCTCAGCGCGGGCTCCGCGCCGCTGACCGGCCCCGATCTGGTCCGCGCCAATCTCATCCAGGCCGAGGCGCTGGCCGAATTGGGCCGTACCGAGGAGGCCCAGGCGCTGCTGCGCCGGACCGCGGCCCTCTGCGACGAACTGACCGCCTATGAGCTGGCCGTCCGCGTCTGGAAGCGCATCGACACGCTTCGCTCATGAGGATATGCGTCACCGATGGCGCGGTGAGCGGATCGCGTGCCGCCCGGCGGCGGGCGGCACGCGTCCCGTTCGGCGGGCGCCCGCTCAGCGGATGCCGAGTTCGCCGAGCACCCGGCGCTGGGCGGAGCTGGGCTTGGCCGGGAAGTAGAGGTAGCAGACGCCTCCGGTGCCCGAGACCACCTTGCCGTTCGCGTCGTAGCGCTTGGTCCGCAGCCAGATGTTCTCCCACTGGCGCCGCTTGTAGATGTGGCGGACCGCGTCGTTGCTGGGCGAGGCCGGGTCGTTGGCGATGATGTCGCCGTCCGCCGTGAAGCCGATGACGGTCATCAGATGGCCCGAGGTGCCGTATCCCGCGCCGTCCAGCTCCGTCTTGAGGAAGGACTGCGAGGTGATCACCGGAATGCCGGCGCCGATCAGCTTCTCGGCGTCGGCGAGCGAGCCGAGCCGGGTGACCACGCCCTGCATGTCGCGGTAGGTGGCGGCGTAGGCGGCGTTGAACGGCCAGTTGCCGCAGCCGTCGTACTGGTAGTCGAAGGTGGCCCGGGCGGCGTGGCAGACCTGCGGATCGGCGTAGTCGGGGTTGACCCAGGACAGGTCGGCGGCGGAGGGCTTACGGCCCCAGTACTCGATGATCATCTGCGAGGAGGTGGGGCTGCACCATGCCTCGCCGCCGTTGTCGTACTCCGGGTACTGGCCCTTGTGGATCTCCTGCGAGTAGCGCGGTACGCCCAGTTCGCGCCCCTTGGGCAGGCTCGGTGTGGAGGCGGGCACCTCGAACCGGTCGGGGACGTCCGAGCCCATCGCGCCGATGCGCCACACCGTGGGGGTGAGCTTGGTGCCGGGCTTGCGGTAGAGGGTCAGCCGCACCTGGTACTTCGCCAGCCGCAGCCCGCTCGCCGGGTCGTCGATGGAGAAGGTGTCGGTCCACACCGAGCTCTTGTCGTCGCTCTGGTCGTCCACCGAGGTGCGCCGGATGGAGGAGGCGCCGTCGTCGGAGGCCCAGCGGCCCATGACGTACCAGGGGGTCGCGGTGCCGTCGGTGTAGGTGCCCTTCAGCTCGATCTGGATCCAGGTGCCGGCGGGGGTGCGGGCGTTCCAGGAGACGATGGCCTCGGTGGCGGGCACGGAGAGCGTGCGCACCGGGGAGGTCCAGGTGGCGTACTCCCAGGCGGCCTTGGTGCCGGTGTGCGGATCGGTGTAGTCCACGCTGCCCAGCGGGCGGGCGAGCACGATGCCGGGGCGGGCCCCGGCCTCGGCGCGCACCCCCTTGGCGGCACCGGCCAGCCAGTCGGCGTGGCCGCTCCAGCCGTGGTACTCCGCGACCCGGGCGGCCTTCGAGCCCGCCGGGGCCGCGGCGGCCCCCTCCGAGCTCGGTGTCGCGGCGGCGGCCGGGCGGGCCGTCCCGGCGGTCGCGGCCGCCGTGGTGACGGCGGCGGCGCCGGCGACGCCGAGCGCGGCGGCGAGCACGGAGCGGCGAGGCGTGGATCCAGATCTGGTCATGCGGGGTTCCCCCAGTCGTCGTCCAGTCCAGTGGGCGGCGGGTGCGCGACAGTCGCACAACTATGGCCGCTGCGAGTGGTCTCAGGCCAGTGATTCCCCCGCTACCCGCGCCATCAATATTGGTGTGAACCAATGGAGTGAACGAACCGGAAGGGCCGTATGGTGGTCCCCGATGCGAACATACCCACCGGTTGGCGGCCTGGACGCGCTGGCGCGGCGCCTGCGTGCGCTGCCGCCGTCCTGCGGACCGGTCCGGCTGGTCGCGGTCGACGGTCACGCCGGCTCCGGGAAGACCACCTTCGCCGGGCGGCTCGCCGAGGCACTCGGCGGCGCCCCCGTGCTGCACACGGACGACTTCGCCACCCATGAGCAGCTCTTCGGCTGGGCCGGGCGGCTGCGGAACGAGGTCCTCGCCCCGCTGGCCCGGGGCACGGCCGCGCACTACGCCCCGTACGACTGGGTGGAGCGCCGCTTCGCCACCGCCCGGCGGCGGCTCGATCCCGCGCCGGTCGTGCTGCTGGAGGGCGTGGGCAGCGGCCGCCGGGCGGTGCGCCCGCGGCTGGCACGGCTGTTGTGGATGGATCTGCCGGAGCGGGACTCCTGGCAGCGCGGACAGTTGCGGGACGGCCCGGAGCTGTCCGCATTCTGGGACGGATGGCTGCCCGCCGAGCGTGCGCACTTCGCCGCCGACCCCTCCCGCCCGTACGCCGGAACGTTGGTCGTGCAGCGAAAGGAGGGGTATGAGGTGCTACCGGGACCCGCGGCGAACGACGGAGACGCGCCCTGGCCTCACACAGCGTGAACCGGCGCTCCCGACCGGGCCCGAGGCCCGCACCCGACGCATGACGCGTACCCCAACTCGGCTTGACCTGGGGCCCATACAGGTCTTACGTTCTCAATGTGCGACTCGTACGAGTCGTCCCACAACGCGAAGCCCCCGGTTGTTCCCCCGTGATCGGGGGCTTCGTCCTGTCCGGGGCCGGTTTTCCGCTGCTTTGCGCCGCCGCCCCGTCACCCTGGGTGACGAACCGTTCCGGTCCCTGTGCGCCCCTTACACGCCTCCGCGCACACCTACCCGGCCTTGTGTGATTGCGACGAACAACAGTGCGGCACCCTCGGCCCATGCGCGCTGCGCAGGTACGATGCGAAAGGGGCATTCGCCCCTGCGGCATCCACGGGGGCTGGGGTTGTGGGGGACGTGATGGATTTCGGCACGCAAGGTTCGCACGCCCCGGCCGACCTCGCCTGGCTGCGAGCCGTCGACGCCTACACGATGGGCGCGTACGCACAGGCCGAGGAGGAGTTCCGGGCCGCTACCCGGCTCGATCCCGGAATGGCCGACGCCTGGCTCGGACTGCACGCGCTGCGGGCCGACACCGCGGCCGCGCTGCTGCGGATGTACCGGCACCGCGACCGCTTCGGCGAGCAGCGCGCCCGCCACCGCCGCACCCTCAACTCCTGGTACTGGCTCGGCTGGTGGGTCCAGCCGGTGCTGGAGACCAGCCGGGACCTGCTGCTGGCCCACGCCTCGCACTGGCTCGACGGCCGCCATGTGCCCGAGCTGGACCGGGCGCTGGCCGGCTGCCCGCCGGTGGAGGCCGATCCGCAGGCCCGCTTTCTGCACGCCTGCCGCGCCTATCTGGTCAAGGACTGGGAGCAGTTGGTGCGCCACACCGAGCCGCTGCTGGACGATCCGTTCCTCGGCATCGAGGCGGGTCTGTTCGCCGGGATGGCGCGGGTCCGGCTGGAGATGTACAGCCAGGCAGAGCCGCTGCTCGCCGCCGCCTTAATGCGCTGCCGCAGCGAACAGCCCCAGCGCAAGGAGCTGCGCTACTGGCTCGCCCGCGCACATGAGGGCACCGGGCGCAGCGCCGCCGCGCTCCCCCTCTACCGCGCGGTGCACCGCATCGACTCCACCTTCATGGACACCTCGGCCCGGCTCGCGGCGATAGCCGAGTCCGACGGGCTGGACGAGCCCGCGGATCTCGCCGCCGTCTCGCTGGCCGGGGCCGGTGGCCAGGACGCCGGCGACGGCCGGGACACCACCACCGACCCCGCCGATACGCTGCCCGCCGACGGCCGCGATCCGCGGGCCGCGGCCGAGGGGCCCGAGGGCCCGCCGCTGATGGGACCCGCCGTGGTGGGCGCGGGCGGCACCCGCGCCCGGGCCGGTCTGCCCGCCCAGCCCGGCCCCTCGGATCCGGTACTGCTGGAGAGCGCGCTCCAGGAGCTGGAGCGCATGGTCGGCCTGGAGCCGGTCAAGCGGCAGGTGCGGGCGCTGTCGGCGCAGCTCCATATGGCGCGGCTGCGCGCCGGGCAGGGCCTGCCGGTCCAGCCGCCCAAGCGGCACTTCGTCTTCTCCGGCCCCTCCGGCACCGGCAAGACCACCGTGGCCCGCATCCTCGGCCGGGTCTTCTACGCCCTCGGGCTGCTCGGCGGCGACCATCTGGTGGAGGCCGGGCGCGCCGATCTGGTCGGCGAGTACCTGGGCCAGACGGCGGTGAAGGCCAATGAGCTGATCGACTCGGCGCTCGGCGGGGTGCTCTTCGTCGACGAGGCGTACTCGCTGTCCAACTCGGGCTACAGCAAGGGCGACGCGTACGGCGACGAGGCGCTCCAGGTGCTGCTCAAGCGCGCCGAGGACAACCGCGACCGGCTCGTGGTGATCCTCGCCGGCTACCCCGAGGGCATGGACCGGCTGCTGGCCGCCAACCCCGGCCTCGGCTCCCGCTTCACCACCCGCGTCGACTTCCCCAGCTACCGCCCGCTGGAGCTCACCCGCATCGGTGAGGTGCTGGCGGCGGAGAACGGGGATGTGTGGGACGAGGAGGCCGTGGAGGAACTGCGCAGCATCAGCGGCCATGTGGTGGACCAGAGCTGGATCGACGAGCTGGGGAACGGGCGGTTCCTGCGCACGCTGTACGAGAAGAGTTGCGCGTATCGGGATCTGCGGCTCTCCGGGTGGAGCGGTACGCCCACGCGCGACGACCTGGCGACGTTGCGGCTGCCGGATCTGATGCAGGCGTACGGGGAGGTCCTGTCCGGTCGCGGTCCGATGTACCGCGACCCCCAGGACCCGCCCCTGGGGTAGCGCGCGCCTGCGACGGGCGGGGCTCCGCCCCCTGGACCCCGGAGCTGAAATCAGCCCCTCCGGCGATTGAGGAGCGGGGTCCGGGGCGGAGCCCCGGTTGTGGGAAGGGGCGGGTAGGGGAAAGGCCCGCCGCAGGCGCTAGCGCGCGGTCAGCCGACCATCGCCCGCTCCTCCTTGGACAGGGCGGGCGCCGCCTCACCCCTGGGCTCGGCCACCCGCTCCCGGGCCCCACCCCGATGCGCGGGGTCATGCACCTCGCCCACCAGCTTCTCCAGGACGTCCTCCAGAGCCACCAGCCCCAGCACGGCCCCCGACCCGTCCGCGACGGCCGCCAGATGGGAGGCGGCCCGGCGCATCGCGGTCAGGGCGTCGTCCAGCGGCAGCTCCGCCCGGAGCGTCTCGATCGGATGCCAGACCCGCTGCGGCACCGCCCGCTCCGGGAACTCCAGCTCCAGGACGTCCTTCACATGCAGATAGCCCATGAAGGCGCCGCCGGGGCCGCGCACCGGAAAGCGCGAGTAGCCGGTGCGCACGGTCAGTTCCTCGATCTCCCGGGGGGTGACCGAGGGGTCGACGGTGACCAGGCCCGCCGGGTCCAGGAGGACGTCGGTGATCGGGCGGCTGCCCAGCTCCAGGGCGTCCGCGAGCCGCTCGTGCTCACCGGGGTCGAGCAGCCCGGCCTGCCGGGAGTCCTCGACCAGATGGGTGAGCTGCTCGCTGGTGAAGACGGCCTCGACCTCGTCCTTGGGCTCCACCCGGAACAGCCGCAGCACCAGCCGGGCGCACGCCCCCAGCAGCGCGGTGACCGGCCGGCACAGCCGTGCGAAGCCGACCAGCCCGGGGCCGAGCCACAGGGCGGTCTTGGCCGGCGCCGCCATGGCCAGGTTCTTCGGCACCATCTCGCCGATGAGCAGATGGAGGCAGACGACCACGGCGAGCGCGATGGCGTAGCCGAGGGGGTGCACCAGTTGCTCGGGCAGATGGACGGTGTGGAAGACCGGCTCCAGAAGCTGGGCGACGGTCGGCTCGGCGACCGCGCCGAGGGTCAGCGAGCAGATGGTGATGCCGAACTGGGCGGCCGCCATCATCTGCGGCAGGTTCTCCAGGCCCGTCAGGACCGTACGGGCGCGCCCGGAGCCCTCGGCCGCGCGCGGTTCGATCTGGCTGCGGCGCACCGAGACCAGGGCGAACTCGGCGCCCACGAAGAAGCCGTTGGCCAGGACCAGCAGGGCTGCGAAGAGAAGCTGTACCACACTCATCGTCCGGTCCCCTCCCCGGCCGCGGCGCCGGCGCTCACCTTCAGCGGCGTACCCGGCTTCGTACGGACGATGCGCACCAGCTCCGCCCGGTGGTGGCCGACCTGGCGGACGGCCAGTTTCCAGCCGGGCAGCTCGGCGGTGTCGCCGGGGACGGGGATCCGCGCCAGCAGATCGGCCACCAGCCCGGCCACGGTCTCGTACGGCCCGTCGGGCGCGTCGAGGCCGATCCGGCGCAGGGTGTCGACGCGGCAGCCGCCGTCGGCGTCCCAGGCGGTGCGGCCGTCCTCGGTGAGGGCCTGCACCAGGTCCGGGGTCTGCGCGGCCTCGTCGTCGTGCTCGTCGCGCACCTCGCCGACCAGCTCCTCGACGATGTCCTCCAGGGTGACCACCCCGGCCGTGCCGCCGTACTCGTCGACGACCACGGCTATCGGCTGTTCGCTGCGCAGCCGCTCCAGCAGCGGCTGGACCGGCAGCGTCTCGGGGACCAGCAGCGGCGGCTGGGCGATCCGGCTGACGGAGGTGCGCAGCCGGTCCCCCGCGGGCACCGCGAGGGCGTCCTTGAGGTGCACCATCCCGATGACCTCGTCCAGCCGGTGGCGGTAGACGGGGAAGCGGGACAGCCCGGTGGCCCGGGTGAGGTTGAGCACATCCACGGCGGTCGCCGAGGAGTGCAGGGCGCTGACCCGCACCCGCGGGGTCATCACATGCTGGGTGGTCAGCTCGCCCAGGGACAGGGTGCGGACGAACAGATCCGCCGTGTCCTGCTCGATCGCGCCCGCCCGCGCCGAATGGCGGGCGAGTGAGACCAGCTCACCGGGGGTGCGGGCGGAGGCCAGCTCCTCGGTGGGCTCGACGCCCAGCGCCCGCACCAGCCGGTTGGCCACGGTGTTGAGCAGGGCGATCACGGGCCGGAAGAAGCGGGCGAAGGCGTACTGCGGGCCCGCGACGAAGCGGGCGACCTGTAGCGGCCGGGAGACCGCCCAGTTCTTGGGCACCAGCTCACCGATGACCATCTGGACCGCGGAGGCCAGCAGCATGCCGAGGACGACGGCGATGCCGGAGACGGCGCCGTGCGGCAGTCCGACCGCCTCCAGCGGCGCGGTCAGCAGATGGCCGAGCGCGGGCTCGGCCAGCATGCCGACGATCAGCGAGGTGATGGTGATGCCGAGCTGGGTGCCGGAGAGCTGGAAGGACAGCTCGCGCAGCGCCTCGACGACGGTACGGGCGCGCTTGTCGCCCTCGTCGGCGGCTCGCTCGGCGTCCGGCCGCTCGACGGTGACCAGGCCGAACTCGGCGGCCACGAAGAAGCCGTTGGCGAGGATCAGGACAAGTGCCGCACAGAGCAGCAGGAGGGACAGGGTGGTGCTCATGCCGCCGCCTTGTGGTCGGCGGCGGCGCAGGTACTACAGGACGATCCGTCCATCTGCGGAGGGAGTCACTCCTCGGGTCGCAGGGGAGCCCGCCGGGGCGCACGGGGTGCGTGCGCACAGGGAGAGGCGGGGCGGGGCACCGTTCGGCCCCGGCAACAGGGTAATCAAGGATGGGGCGTGACGGGCAGGCCCCTCACGCCGTTGGAGTGCCGATCAGTTTCCCGGCCGGTCCGGCGGGACCCGCCCAGCAGGGGCGGAAACGGGCGAAAAGGGGCAGCTCAGCACTGCTGGGGCCGGGCAGCCCGGCCGGGCGGCTCAGTCCATGGCACGGCCCGTGCCGTGTTGCTCGGCGAGGGCGCGCAGGGCCCGCGCGTCGCTGATGGCCCGGGCCTTGGCGATGCCCGGCTGGATGCCCATCGCGGGCAGGCTGGTGCCGTCGGCGAGGTCCAGATAGACCCAGGGGTCGCCGGGGCGCAGATTGACCCGGAGCACCTCCGCCCACTCCAGCCGCCGCTTGGTGGTGAGGTTGACGACGGTCACGCCGCCCTCCTCGGCCACCACCTTGGGGCGGCTGAGCAGCGTCAGCACCCCGAAGAACAGCAGCCCGGTGATGATGAAGCTGGCCTTCTCCCCCGGCCCCAGCCGCTCCAGCAGCAGCGCGACGACCGTGAGGACGACCAGGACGGCGACGCCGACGGTCATCAGGACGGCGCGGGTCCTGGTCGGCCGGAAGGTGACGGGCAGGGCGGGCGGGGGCGCGGCGGCGGACACGTGGGTCGGCCTCTCGGATGAGAAGGGAACGGGAGGGAGGGCGGGGCGGGCCGTCAGAGGCGGCAGGCGTGGATGCCGGTGGTGAGGATGGCCCGGGCCCCCAGGTCGTAGAGCTCGTCCATGATCCGCTGGGCGTCCTTGGCGGGGACCATCGAACGGACCGCGACCCAGCCCTCGTGGTGCAGCGGGGAGACGGTGGGCGACTCCAGGCCCGGGGTGAGCGCGACGGCGCGCTCCACCTGCTCCACCCGGATGTCGTAGTCCATCATCACGTACCGCCGGGCGACCAGGACGCCCTGCATCCGGCGGAGGAACTGCTGGACCTTGGGGTCGTCGCCGGGGGCGCCGGTGCGGCGGATGACGACCGCCTCGGACTCCAGGATGGGCTCGCCGATGATCTCCAGCCCGGCGTTGCGCAGAGTGGTGCCGGTCTCGACCACATCCGCGATGATCTCGGCGACACCGAGCTGGATGGCGGTCTCGACGGCGCCGTCGAGGTGGACCACGGCGGCGTCCACCCCGTTGTCGGCGAGGTGCTTGGTGACCAGTCCGGCGAAGGAGGTGGCCACGGTCATCCCGCCGAACTCGCTGACGTCCTTCGCGGTGCCGGGACGGGTGGCGTAGCGGAAGGTGGACCCGGCGAAGCCGAGCTGCATGATCTCCTCGGCCTTGGAGCCGGAGTCCAGCAGCAGATCACGGCCGGTGATGCCGATGTCGAGCCGGCCGGAGCCCACGTACACGGCGATGTCGCGGGGGCGGAGGAAGAAGAACTCCACCTCGTTCTCCGCGTCGACGAGGACCAGCTCCCGGCGGTCCTTGCGCTGCCGGTAGCCCGCCTCATGGAGCATCGCCGACGCAGGCTCGGACAGTGAACCCTTGTTGGGGACGGCGATGCGCAGCATGAGTGCTCTTTCCTTCGGTTGCGAGGGTGAGGGTGTGCGGGGGGGGTGTCAGAGGTGGGCGTAGACGTCGTCGAGGGTCAGCCCCTTGGCGACCATCATCACCTGAAGGTGGTACAGGAGCTGGGAGATCTCCTCGGCGGTCGCCTCGTCGCTCTCGTACTCGGCGGCCATCCACACCTCGGCGGCCTCCTCCACGACCTTCTTGCCGATGGCGTGCACACCGGAGTGGACCAGTTCGGCGGTGCGGGAGGTGGCGGGGTCGGCCGTGGCGGCCTTCTGCTGGAGCTCGGTGAAGAGCTCCTCGAACGTCTTCTTGGGCATGGTGTGCGTCATCCTACTTGGGCCGTGCGACACCCCTCAGCGCCAGGGTTCGGCGACCGACCGCAGAGTGGTGGCGGTGGCGACGGCCGCGGTGACCGCCTCATGGCCCTTGTCCTCGCTGGAGCCCGCGATCCCGGCCCGGTCCAGGGCCTGCTCCTCGGTGTCGCAGGTCAGCACCCCGAAGCCGATGGGAACGCCGGTGTCCACGCTGACCTGGGTCAGCCCCTGGGTGACGCCCTGGCACACATAGTCGAAGTGCGGGGTGCCGCCGCGGATGACGACGCCCAGGGCCACGATCGCGTCATAGCCGCGGCCCGCGAGCACCTTCGCGACCACCGGCAGCTCGAAGCTGCCCGGCACCCGCAGCACGGTGGGCTCGTCGATGCCCAGCTCGCCGAGGGCGCGCAGGGCGCCGTCGAGCAGCCCGTCCATCACCTTCTCGTGCCACTGTGCGGCGATGACGGCGACGCGCAGGTCCCCGCAGTTCTTCACGGACAGTTCGGGGGCGCCCTTACCGCTCACGTCTCTCCTCGGTGCTTTCGCTGATGTGCTGGTGTACGGGGGTATTCGAGGTGGTCACTGGTTGCCGCAGGCGGAAACGGGCTCGGCGCGGTCGCCGTCCAGCCAGGGCAGGTCATGCCCCATCCGGTCCCGCTTCGTCCGCAGATAGCGGAGATTGTGCTCCCCGGCCTGGACGGGCATCGGCTCCCGGCCGGTGACCCGCAGCCCGTGCCGGACCAGCCCGGTGGTCTTGTCCGGGTTGTTGGTCATCAGCCGCAGCGAGCGCACGCCGAGGTCGGCGAGGATCTCCGCGCCCGCGGCGTAGTCCCGCGCGTCGGCAGGCAGGCCGAGCTCCAGATTGGCGTCCAGGGTGTCCCGGCCCAGCTCCTGAAGCTCGTACGCGCGCAGCTTGGACAGCAGCCCGATACCGCGCCCCTCGTGGCCGCGCAGATACAGGACGATGCCGCGGCCCTCGGCGGTCACCCGCTCCAGCGCGGCGTGCAACTGGGGGCCGCAGTCACAGCGCAGCGAGTGGAAGACATCGCCGGTGAGGCATTCGGAGTGGACGCGGACCAGCACGTCCTCGCCGTCCCCGATCTCGCCCTGGACCAGCGCGATGTGCTCCACGCCGTCGGACGCGCGGTAGCCGAACGCCCGGAAGTCGCCGAAGGCGGTGGGCAGCCGGGTCTCGGCCTCGCGCCGCACCAGCGGCTCGGCGGGCTTGCGGTACGCGATCAGATCGGCGATGGAGACGATCGCCAGGTCGTGCTTGCGGGCGAAGGCGACCAGGTCGGGCAGGCGCAGCATCACCCCGTCCTCCCCTGCGATCTCGCAGATCACGGCCGCCGGGCGCAGTCCGGCGAGCCGGGCCAGGTCGACCCCGGCCTCGGTGTGGCCGTCGCGGGCGAGCACGCCGCCGGGGCGGGCGCGCAGCGGGAAGATATGGCCGGGGCGCACGAGGTCGCCGGGGACGGTGCCCGGGTCGGCCAGCAGCCGCAGGGTGGTGGCCCGGTCGGCGGCGGAGATCCCGGTGCTGACGCCGTGCTCGGCGGTGGCGTCGACCGAGACGGTGAAGGCGGTCCGCATGGACTCGGTGTTCTCTTCGACCATCTGGGGAAGCCGGAGCCGGTCGAGGTCGGTGCCCTCCATGGGCGCGCAGATGAGTCCCCGGCACTCGTTCATCATGAACGCGACGATCTCCGGGGTGATCATCTCGGCGGCGGCGACGAGGTCGCCCTCGTTCTCCCGGTCCTCGTCGTCCACGACGACGACGGGGCGGCCCGCGGCGATGTCGGCGATGGCCCGCTCGATGGGGTCCAGGGCCAGTTCGTCGGGCCAGTGCGCGGCTCGCAGGGGAGCGGCCGGGGCGGCCGGACCGCTCGGGTGCGGGTCTGTGACCGCGTATGCCTCGCTCATGCTGTGGCCTCCTTGTCCTGCGTGCCGTTGCCCTGCGGGCCGTTGTTCCGCGGGTTGTTGCCCTGCGGGCCGTTGCCGTTGTCCCGTCCCAGCAGCCGTTCGACGTACTTGGCGAGCACGTCCACCTCGAGGTTGACCGGGTCTCCGGCCTGTTTGACGCCGAGCGTGGTGAGCGCGAGGGTCGTCGGGATGAGGCTGACGGTGAAGTAGTCGGGGCCCGCGTCGACGACGGTCAGGCTGATGCCGTCGACCGTGATGGAGCCCTTCTCGACGACATAGCGGCTCAGCTCGGCGGGCAGCGAGATCTTCACGATCTCCCAGTGCTCGGAGAGCTTGCGGTCCACGATGGCGCCGGTGCCGTCCACATGGCCCTGCACGATGTGGCCGCCGAGCCGTCCGCCCAGCGCCATGGGGCGCTCCAGGTTGACCCGGGAGCCGATGTCGAGCGCGCCGAGGCTGGAGCGGTCCAGGGTCTCGGCCATGACGTCGGCGCTGAACCGGGTGCCCTCCGCGTCCTCCATGAGGTCGACGACGGTGAGACAGACCCCGTTGACGGCGATGGAGTCGCCGTGCTTCGCCCCCTCGGTGACGACGGGGCCGCGCACCTGGAAGCGGGAGGCGTCGCCCAGGTGCTCGATGGCGACGATCTCACCCAGTTCTTCGACAATTCCGGTGAACACTTCAGTTCTCCTCGGCGAGGGGGGCGGGGGCGACGGGGGCGGCGGTGACGCGCAGATCGGGGCCGAGCCGGGTGACGTCGGCCGTCTCGAGGCGCAACGCCTGCGCGATGGTGGTGATTCCGGCGTCGGCGAGGGCGGCGGGGCCCGCGCCGAGCAGGACGGGAGCGAGATAGCCGACGACCTTGTCGACGGCGCCCGCGGCGAGGAACGCGCCGGCGAGGGTGGGCCCGCCCTCCAGCAGGACGGAGCGCACCCCGCGGCCGTGCAGCTCGGCCAGGAGCGCGGGGATCGCGAGGCCGCCGTCCGCGCGCGGCAGCCTTACGGTCTCCACGCCCGGCCGCCGGGGCAGATGGGCGGTACTGGCGTCCTCGGCGACGGCGAGCAGCGTGGGCGCGGCGTCGTCCAGGATCCGGGCGCCGGGCTTGATGGTCGCGGCCGTGTCCACGACGACCCGCAGCGGCTGGGTGACTCCCTCCCGGTCCCGTACGGCCAGGTGGGGGTCGTCGGCACGCAGGGTGCCGGAGCCGACGACGACGGCGTCGGCCTCCGCGCGCAGCCGGTGCACATCGGCGCGGGACTCGGGGGAGGTGATCCAGCGGCTGGTGCCGTCGGCGGCGGCGCTGCGGCCGTCGAGGGTCGCGGCGAACTTCCACAGTACGAAGGGGCGGCCGCGGCGCATCGCGGTCAGCCAGGGCTCGTTGACCGCCTCGGCCTCCTCGGCCAGCAGCCCCGCCTCGACCTCGACCCCGGCGGCGGCGAGGGTGGCGGCGCCGCCCCGGGCCTGTGCGGTGGGGTCGCCGACGGCGTAGTGGACGCGGGCGATCCCGGCGGCGATCAGAGCCTGGGAGCAGGGGCCGGTGCGGCCGGTGTGGTCACACGGTTCGAGGGTGACGAGGGCGGTGCCGCCACGGGCCCGCTCCCCCGCGGCGCGCAGCGCGTGGACCTCGGCATGCGGACCACCGGCCCGCTGGTGCCAGCCCTCGCCGACGACGCGGCCACCGGCGTCGAGGATGACGCAGCCGACGACGGGGTTGGGGCTGGTGTGGCCGAGGCCGCGGGCTGCGAGCGCGACGGCATGGCGCATCGCTTGGGCTTCGGCTGCGGTGGCCACCGGGTCCTCCTGCCTCTTCGGGCACGGACTCCGGGGCTGTCGAGATGACAAGGAAACGGGAACGCCGCCGCCGGCACGCCAGGTTCGACAAAGGCCCGCCCCGCATACGCGAGAACGGACCGCCGAGGCGGCGCACCGGTGATGTCGCTACCGCCGCGCACTGCCTCCCATCCGGACTTTCACCGTCGGTCCAGGAATTTCACCTGGTCAACCGGCCGCTGGCGGCGGACGGGTCGCGGACTGTAACCGCCGGTTCGGATTTTCACCGACCCCGGAGTGCGCTGACGTCACTGGTACGCCCTTAGTGTGCCATGGCCATCGGCGCAGGTGGGAGGCAGGACCAATGTGGCCTCCCTCACCCGCCCCGGGCCGGGGGGCGTTTCCCCTACCCCATCCCTTCCCGAACCGGGGGCAGGCCCCGGGCCCCCGGCAGCCCCGGACCGACGCGTCCACCACCGGCGACCGGGCGCGGACCCACACCTGCCCCGGTCACCTCAGAGGCGCCGGGACCTCAACGGACTCATCGGCGTCCAGACCGGCCCCGAACGGGTCCACAACCCCGGCCCCGGGGGCCCGGACCAGCGCCTCCGCGACCGCCGGTCCGAGGACCGCCGCGGGGACGCCCTGCCCCTGGCGCCTGTCGGACGCCGGGGCAGGGCGGCATGCGCGGCGTTCAAACTGGTCCCGAACGGGAGCCGGGGGCCGGGGGCCCCGGTTCGGGGAGGGGTGGGGTGGGGTGGGGGAGAAAGCCCGTTGCCCCACTACCCCTGCGCGATGCTGTCCAGTTGTTCCACCGCCGGCCGCAGGGCCCACAGGTCGCCGCCGGGCGGGGCCTGGAGCTTGTCCACCGCCGCGCGGGCCTTGCGGTCCCCGGCGTCGGCCGCCGCGTGGACGATGTCGCTCGCCGCGTAGGCGCGAAGGTCGAGTTCCGGATACGGCCAGGGCGCGCCGCCGGTGGCCGCCGGGAGCAGGACGTCGACCGCCTTGAAGAGGTTCGCGCCGCCGGGCCCGGTGTAGTGCCACAGGTCCACACCGACATGCTTGCCGATGGCGGCCATCCGCGTGTACGCGACGAGGTTGAACGTCGAGTAGTGGAAGCTGCGGGTGCGCTCGAGCTCCTGCGGCTGCGTGCCGTCGGCCGCGATCTGGGTGTCGATGCGCTTGGTGCGGGCGTCGCGGAGCACCTGGCGGGCGCGGTCCCGGTCGCCCACGGCGGTGGCGATGGCCGCGACCTGCATGTCGTAGAAGGTGCCGTGGTTGTTCTCGGCGGCGCCTTCCTCCTTCCCGAAGTCGCTGTTCACCAGCCAGTCCAGGAACTGCTTGTTCCAGGTGCGGAAGCCGTCGTGGTCGCTCTTGGACCAGCCGGGGGCGCCGGTGTCTAGCAGGGCGGCGGCGTCGAGGAGGCTGGTGAAGCCCTGGGAGAAGTCGATGATCCCGATCGAGCGGCCGTCGTACATGCAGGGGATGAACTGGGCGTGGTTCAGGCTCGGGTTCATCCGGGTCGCCGGAGTGACGAACCAGGTGCGCAGGATGTCGGCGGCGTGCTCGGCGTAGGCCCGCTTACCGGTGTAGTACCAGGCCAGGGAGAGCTCGTAGGCGGATTCGAAGACCTTGCCGACCTCGGGACGGTCCGTCATCTTGTCCACGTCGGGGTTCCGTTGGCCATCCTTCTGAACGTAAGGGCAGCCGTACGGATTGTCGTCGGTCTTGGGCTTACTGGGCCACCAGTAGGGGGCCTGGCTGAAGTAGTCGTGTTTGTCGCCGCTGGGCGGCATCTGGTCCTTGTCGGTGACGGTCCAGGGGCCCTGCTTCATCCACTGGTCGGCCTGGGCGGTCAGATCGCGTACCGTCCGCCGCAGATTCCGGTCTCCCAACTGCAATTTCAGCTTGGTGAGGGACAGTCGGGGCCCGTCGAGCACCACCGTCCGGGGCACCGAGCCGGAATGCCGCACGGACTCGGCGCCCTGCGCGGAGGGCGCGGCGGGGATCGCCAGGACGGCCAGGAGGGCGGAGGCGGTGACGAGCGCCCGGGCGAACCGCCCGCGTCCCGCTGGAGGTGCACCCATTGAGCACTCCAATCAGATATCTGAACGCTATTCAGACTTGAGATCGGGCTCAGAGTAGGGCGGCTCCATGGGCACGACAAGAGATCGCACAGAATGCCCTCACCCCGGGAGGGCGCCGGCCGGCGGGCCAGCCCCTGTCCGGCGGATCGTCGCGCCGGCCTCAAGGGGCTGCCGCCGCAGGATCCGCGGGGTAGGGGCTACGGCGCGCCGAACAGCTCGTTCTGCGCCGCGTCCAGCGCCGTCAGCACCGCGCCCCGCAACACCCCGCCGCCGCCGACGACCCCCGCGCGCACCCGCGTCCGCAGCGGCGACAGCCGCGCGACATGGTCCTCCACGCGGCGGGCGAGCCCGTCGCCCCCGGCCCGGCCGACCTCACCACCGAGCACCGCGCACCCCGGGTCGAGCACCGCGCAGATCGCCGCGACGCCCAGCGCGATACGGGCCGCCAGCGCGTCCAGGAACGCCTCGCCGCGCTCCCCCGCGTCGAGGGCCGCGCGGATTGCCGCCTCGGCCGCGCCGGAGCCCTCCGTCCCCGCCCCGCGTTCGCCGCCCGCCGCGGTCTCCAGACCGTGCTCCTGGGCGAGTTCGCAGACCGCGCCGCTGCTCACCAGGGAGTGGAACCCGCCGTCGCAGCCGGTGGCGGAGGGCAGCCCCGAGGTGCCCGGCACCGGCAGAAAGCCGATCTCCCCGGTGCCGCCGGACGCCCCGCGCCGCAGCACCCGGTCGAGCACCACGGCCGCCCCGATGCCGTGGCCGAGCCACAGCAGGACGAAGGTGTCGCGGTCGCGCACCGTGCCCATCCGCTGTTCGGCGACGGCCGCGAGATTGACCTCGTTCTCCAGCAGCACCGGTGCCGCGAGGTCGGCGTGGAGCGCGGTGGCCAGCTCGCGGTGCCAGGAAGGCAGTCCGCCGGTGGAGTTGAGCTCCCCGGTGGCGGGGTCGATGAGACCGGGCACCCCGATGCCGATGTGATGCAGCCGCGCCGCCCCGGCCCGCTCGGCGGCCCGCTCCACCAGGGCCACCGCGGCCGCCACGGTACGCGCCGGATCCCCGTCCGGGGCCACCGGAAGCGACTCCTCCGCCTTGGTCCGGCCCAGCAGATCGGCCACGCATACGGCCACGCTGTCCGTACGGACGTCGACCCCGGCCACATGCGCGCTGTCGGCCACGATCCCGTACACCCGCGCGTTGGGCCCCCGGCGCTCCGCGCCCGACTCCCCCACGACCGCCACCAGCCCGGTCTGCCGCAGCCGCTCGACCAAGTCCGCGATGGTGGGACGGGACAGCCCGGTCAGCGACTTGAGCTGCCCCGCGGTCAACGGCCCCTCGTCCTTGAGCAGATGCAGGGCGAGGCGGTCGTTGATGGCCCGCGCCGTACTCGGTGAGGCGGTGCGGCCCGCCACGGACACGCTCGTCGACGTCATGCCGGGATCCTTCCAGAAGGCCACGGGAAAAGCCCTATCTATCAGGGACCCTTCCTGATAGTTTCCCGTGGACCACGGCACGGGCCGGCGCTACGGGGAGGGTGCGACAAGCATGGGCAGGCTCAAGGAAGCGGGGGCGTCCGAGATGCGCCCCGTACGGCGGGCGCGGATCGCCGTGGCCGCGGTGTTCGCCGTGCACGGCGCGGTGACCGGCAACTTCGCCACCCGTATCCCCTGGATCCAGGAGCGGCTGGACCTCAGCGCCGGTCAGCTCGGCCTCGCGCTCGCCTTTCCCGCCATCGGCGCCTCGGTCGCGATGCCCCTGGCCGGGCGGATCAGCCATCGCTTCGGCGCCCGCGCGGCGCTGCGCGGCCTGCTCGCCCTGTGGACGGCCTGGCTGGTGATGCCGCCGCTGGCGCCAGGGCTGGTCTGGCTGTGCGGGGTGCTGTTCGTCTTCGGCGCGACGGCCGGGACGTCCGACGTCGCCATGAACGCCCTCGGTGTGGAGGTCGAGAACCGCCTCGGCCGTTCGATCATGTCCGGGCTGCACGGCATGTGGAGCGCGGGAGCGCTCACCGGCTCGGCGGCGGGCACGATCGCCGCGCACGCCGAGGCCGACGCCCGGCTCCACCTCGGTATCGCCGCCGGGATCCTCACGGTGCTCGGGGCGGTGGCCTGCCACTGGGTGCTCGACCTGCGCAGCGCCCCCGAGGAGCACCCGCCGCCCCGGTTCGCCCTCCCGCCCCGCTCCGCGCTGATCATCGGCGCGGTGGGATTCTGCGCGGTCTTCGCCGAGGGGGCGAGCCTGGACTGGTCGGCGGTCTATCTGCGCGATGTCATGGACTCCTCCCCCGGTGTCGCCGCCGCCTGCACCACCGCCTTCTCCTGCACGATGGCCGGTGCCCGGCTCATCGGGGACGCGGTGGTGGGCCGCTTCGGGCCGGTGCGGACCGTACGGACCGGCGGCCTCCTCGCCACCGTCGGCGGCATCCTGGTGGTCACCGCCCCCGGCGCCGGCCTCGCCATCGCCGGATTCGGCCTCATCGGCCTGGGCATCGCGGTCGTGGTGCCCCTGGCCTTCGCCGCCGCCGGGCGCAGCGGCCCGGCCCCGAGCCAGGCCATCGCGGGCGTCGCCACGATCACGTACACCTCGGGGCTGATCGCTCCGGCGGCGATGGGCTCGATCGCGGACCTGACCTCGCTGACGATCTCGTTCTGCCTGGTCACGACGTTGACGCTGGGGCTGGTGGCGGGGGCGGGGGTGCTGCGGACCCCGGCGGAGACGGACGCCGCGGGCCCCGCCGTGGACCCCGATCCGTCCGCGTCCCGGGCCTCGCTTCCCTGACCGGAAGGGAGGGCAGGCGCGCCGGTCCCGGGCGGCGCCACTGTTCGGTGAGCGCCGAAGTGATCCGGCTCTACGGTCGGTGATATGAGCGACATGAGCGGCGCCCCGGCGCCCGACCGCCACACCGCCTTCCACCGGCTCCACCACGGCGAGCGCCCCCTGCTGCTGCCCAACGCCTGGGACCACGCCTCCGCCGCCGCCCTCGTCCGGCGCGGGTTCCCCGCCATCGGCACCACCAGCCTCGGCGTGGCCGCGGCGGCCGGGCTGCCGGACGCGACGGGCGCCGCCCGCGATGTGAACCTCGCCCTCGCCCGCGGCATCGCCCGACTCCCGGCGCTGGTGAGCGTCGACATCGAGGGCGGGTTCGGCGAGCGGCCCGAGGAGGTCGCGGCGCTCGCGGCCGAGCTGGACCGGGCCGGGGTGGTCGGCGTGAACATCGAGGACGGCCGCCCCGACGGCACCCTCGCGCCGCTGGCCCACCAGTGCGCGGTGCTCGCGGCCGTCAAGGAGCGGGTGCCCCGGCTGTTCGTGAACGCGCGGACCGACACCCACTGGCTCGCCGCGATCGGGGGCGGCACCCCGCCCTCGCTGTCCGCCGCCGCCGAGCGCATCGAGGGGTATGTGCGAGCGGGCGCGGACGGGATCTTCGTGCCCGCGCTCACCGATGAGTACGACATCGGCGCACTGGCCGACGACCTCGGTCAGATCCCGCTGAACATCCTCTTCACCCCCGGCCGCCACACCTATGAGCGGCTCGCGGAGCTCGGGGTGCGGCGGATCAGTTGCGGTTCGCTGCTCTTCCGGGCCGCCCTGGACCGCGCCGTCGAACTGGCCTGGACGATCGCCCACCCCGACGCCCCCGCCCCCGCCCATCAGGCCGCCGACCTGCCCTCCTACGCCGAGGCCCAGTCACTGGCCGAGGACTTCACCGAGGACGTCACCGAGAGCACCGCCACATAGCTGCAAGGCACACATTTTCGGCCAACTAACATTGCTGCGAATTCCCCGTAGCGATGAAGTGGAGCAGTCATGGGCCTCGGCGTGCGCTGGACCCTGCACGGTGATGGGCGTACCCCCGCCCCCCGCGCCGTCGTCAGGCCGGATGAGCGGCTGTCATGGCCGAGGACGGCGGGACTCGGCGCACAGCATGTCGTGGCCATGTTCGGGGCCAGCTTTGTCGCCCCGGTGCTGATGGGGCTCGACCCCAATCTCGCGATCATGATGTCCGGCGTCGCGACCATCCTCTTTCTGCTGGCGACCCGCGGCCGGATCCCCAGCTATCTGGGGTGCAGCCTGTCGTTCGTCGGGGTGGCCGCCGCGATCAGGGCGCAGGGCGGCGGCAGTGCCGCCGTCACCGGGGCGATCCTGGTGGTCGGCGGGGTGCTGCTGCTGAGCGGTCTGGCGGTACGGAAGTTCGGCGCCCGGATCATTCACGCGGCGATGCCGCCGGTGGTGACCGGCGCGGTGGTCATGCTGATCGGGTTCAATCTCGCACCGGTGACCGCCGGTACGTACTGGCCCGCCGATCAGTGGACCGCGCTGCTGACGATGCTGCTCACCGGGGCGGCGGTGGTCTGTCTGCGGGGCTTCTGGTCGCGTATCGCGATCTTCCTGGGGCTGGTCTTCGGCTATGCGGTCTCCTGGGTCTTCGACCGCGTCTTCGGCAGGATCCACTCGATCGACGGCAGCGGACGGGTCACCGACCACTGGCGGCTGGATCTGTCCGGTGTGGGCAAGGCGGACTGGATCGGTCTGCCGTCCCTGCACGCGCCCAGCTTCCACTGGTCGGCGGTGCTGGTGGCGCTGCCGGTGGTGATCGCGCTGATCGCCGAGAACGCCGGGCATGTGAAGGCGGTCGGCGAGATGATCGGCGATCCGCTCGACGACCAGCTCGGTACGGCGATCGCCGCGGACGGCGCCGCGACCATGATCTCCACCTCGGTCGGCGGCCCGGCCAATACGACGTACTCCGAGAACATCGGGGTCATGGCGGCCACCCGGGTGTACTCCACCGCCGCCTACTGGGCGGCCGCGGGCTTCGCGCTGCTCTTCGGGCTCTGCCCGAAGTTCGGCGCGGTGGTGGCGGCGGTACCGGGCGGGGTGCTGGGCGGGATCACCGTCATCCTCTACGGCATGATCGGGCTGCTCGGTGCGCAGATCTGGGTGCACAACAAGGTGGACCTGCGCAATCCGCTCAATCTGGTGCCGGTCGCGGCGGGCGTCATCATCGGCGTCGGCGGCGTCAGCCTGAAGATCGGCCAGAACTTCGAGCTGGGCGGGATCGCCCTCGGCACGATCGTGGTGCTGCTCGGCTACCACGTCCTGCGCGCCCTGGCCCCGGCCCATCTGAAGCCGCAGGAGCCCCTGCTGGACGCGGGCACCAGCGGATACGACGACGACCGGCCCGCCTGATAGCTGGAGGACTTACCCCCGCGGGGCGAGGTCCTGAAGGCCCACCACCCGGAGCAGTTCGAGCCGCTCGGCGGACTCGCTGCCCGGGCGGGCCGTGTGGACGATCAGCCGCTGGGCGTGCTCCGAACTCAGCAGGACCTCGCAGTCCAGCTCCATCACGCCCACCACCGGGTGGACGAACCGCTTGACCGAGGAGTGCCGTACGGCCACCTCATGGGCCTCCCACAGCGCCGCGAACTCCGCGCTCACCGACAGCAGTTCGGCCACCAGGGCCGCCGGGCCCGGGTCGTCGGGGCGGGCCGCGAACACGGCGCGGAGGTTGGCCACATGCAGCCGGGCGTGCTCCTCGATCTCCTCGCTCGGGAAGATCCCCGGGGCGCCGGAGGCGGCGTCGGGCCGGGTGAAGAAGCTCCGGACGATATTGCGGTCGCCCAGCGGCCGCGCCGTGATGTCGCCGACCAGCGCCGCCGCCATCGCGTTCTGCGCCAGCACCTCGCCCCAGTCGGTGATCACCTGGGCCGGGGTGTCGTACAGCCGGTCCAGCACCCTGAGCAGACCGGGCCGCACATGCTCCGAGGTGCGGCGGTCGCGCGGCGGCTCCTCCCCCACCAGGTGGAAGAGATGGTCGCGCTCGTCATCGGTGAGCCGCAGCGCCCGGGCCAGCGCGGTCAGCATCTGGCGGGACGGGCGCGGGCCGCGGGCCTGCTCCAGCCGGGTGTAGTAGTCCGGCGACATGCCCGCGAGCTGGGCCACCTCCTCCCGGCGCAGTCCGGGCGTACGGCGCCGGGGGCCGGGTGTCAGACCCACCTCTGCGGGGCCGAGACGGGCACGGCAGCGGCGCAGGAAGTCCGCGAGTTCCGATCGATGCACGCTCCCATGGTCGCCGGGCCCGCGCCGCGTATCCAGGGTCTGCCGATCCCTGGATGAGGAGGTCTCTCCCGGCCCCGCCGATGCCGCCGCAGGCTGAGGCCGAGCGAACGAGACGAAAGGCGGATGCTGATGCCCTTGATTCTGGTGACGGGTGCGACCGGCCAGGTGGGACGGCGGTTCACCAAGCGGCTGCTGGAGCGGCCCGCGGCCGGTACCGAGGTACGGGTGCTGGTGCGCGACGAGGAGCGCGGTGCGCCCTTCGCCGCCCAGGGCGCCCAGCTCACCGTGGGTGATCTGCGCGAGGAGAAGGATCTGCGGAGGGCCATGGAGGGGGTGCACGCCGTGGTCAACATCGCGGCGGCCTTCCGCGGGGTGCCGGACGAGGAGGCGTGGGCGGTCAACCGGGACGCGGCGGTCGCTCTCGGGCGGGCCGCGGTCGAGGCCGGGACGAGCCGGTTCCTCCAGGTCAGCACCAATCTGGTGTACGGCGCCTCGCGCGGGCGGCCGTTCACGGAGGATGACGAGAGCGTGCCCGGCGGGCTGCTGTGGGGCGCCTACCCCGCCTCGAAGGCGGAGGCGGAGCGGGAGTTGCTGGCGCTGCACCGCGAGCACGGCCTCGACCTGCGGATCGGCAGCCTGGCCTTCGTGTACGGGGACGGCGATCCGCATGTGGCGAACTTTCTGCCGCACGCGGCGAACTGGGCCGGGAGCAAGCGGCTCGCCATGGTCCACCACGCGGATGTCATCCAGGCGCTGCTGCGGCTGCTGCGCGCACCGGGCGGCACGGCCGGCGGCTCGGTGTCGGGCCGCAAGTACAACATCGTCGACGACGCCCCGACGACCGCCGCCGAACTGCACCAGCTCATGGGCGCGCCGCTGCCCGAGGGCATGACCGGGCGGACGGACGACGACCCCTGGTCCGGGATCACCTCCAACCTCCGGCTCCGCGACGAGCTGGGCTGGCGGCCGCTGTACCCGTCGATCTGGACGGCCCGCGACGCGGGGGTGCTGTGATACGGCGGTTGACGGGGCGTTAGACCGTCCAGGGGAAGCGGCGGCGTACGGCAGGGACCGTACCGGTCCGGCCTGCCACTCTGGCGTCCATGACGATGCCCACGCACGCGCGGCTCGCGCCGCGCACCGTGAGAAGCGTTCTGGCGCGCATGAGCGCGCTCGGCGCGGCGCTGCCGCCGGGAGACGGGGTGGCGGTCTTCAACGGGGTGTATCTGTCGGTCACCGAGGAGGTCGGCCGCCGGCTCGCGGACGGGTACTTCCACGACCCGTCCGCCACCGAGGAGCTGGACGTGCGGTTCGCCGGGCGCTATCTGGCGGCGGTCGACGCGGTGGCCACGGGCGGGCGGCCGCCCGCCTGCTGGCGGCCGCTGTTCCAGTTGCGGGGCCATCCGGCGGTCCGCCCGGTGCAGTTCGCGCTCGCCGGGATCAACGCCCATATCGGCCATGACCTGGCGCTCGCGCTGCTGGACACCTGCCGGGCCCGGGATCTCGAACCGGACGCCCTGGAGGGCGACTTCGACCGGATCGGCGCGCTGCTCACGGGGATCGAGGAGCGGATCCGGGAGGAGCTGATGCCCGGCCCCGACCTGCTGGACGTGGCCGATCCGCTCACCCATCTCCTGGGCTCCTGGAGCCTGGAGAAGGCGCGGGACGCCGCATGGGCGGCGTTCCGCGCGCTGTGGGGGCTGCGCGGGGTGCCGGAGCTGGCGGAGGAGTTCGCGGAGCGCGTCGATACGACCGTGGGCCTGGTCGGGCGCTTTCTGCTCACTCCTCTGCCGGCGACGTAGGCGGCCCGCCGACGGCGTAGGCGGCCCGCCGACGGCGTAAGCGGCCCGCCCACGGCGTAAGCGGCCCGCCGACGGCCTCATGACCTGCCGTCGGCGTCACAGTCCTGGGACCGGCTCAGTCCTCGGGGAGTTCGACGGGCGCGATCTCGTCGTACAGATCGCCCGGCCCGGGGTTCTTCGGGTCGGTGCCGCCGCCGAACTGGTGCATGACTCCCCACACCGCGTTGAGCGCGGTCTGGATGGCACCCTCGGCCCAGCCCGCCGTCCAGGAGATGTCGTCGCCCGCGAGGAAGATGCCGCGCTTGTCGGCGGGCAGCCGGTCCTGCATGAAGTGGGTGAACAACCGGCGCTGGTAGCGGTAGTGGCCGGGCAGATTGGCCTTGAACGCACCCATGAAGTAGGGCTCGTTCTCCCAGGACACGGTGACCGGGCTGCCGATGATGTGCTTGCGGATGTCGACGTTCGGATAGATCTCCGAGAGCGACTTGAGCATGACCTCCATCCGCTCGTTCGCCGACAGCGGCAGCCACTTGAGGCTGTCGTCGCACCAGGTGTAGGAGAGGCAGATGACGGCGGGCCGGTCCGGGCCGTCGTCCAGCAGATAGGTGCCGCGGGTCATCCGGTCGGTGAGCGTCATGCTCATCGTGTCCCGGCCGGTGATCTCGTCCTTGTCCAGCCAGAACGGCCGGTCCACCGGCACGAAGAGCTTGCTGGACTCCATGTAGTGGGTGCGCTCGATCGCCGTCCAGTGGTCGATCGGGAAGAGCGAGTCATCGCAGTCGATCTTGGAGAGCAACATCCAGGACTGCGCGGTGAAGACCACCGCCGGGTACGAGCGGATGTCGCCGCTCGCGTCCGTCACCACGACGCGGTCGCCCGCGGCCCGGTGCAGCCGGGTCACGGCCGGGCGGGGCGCACCGCCGTGCAGCGAGGACAGCGAGGTGCCCTGGGGCCAGTGGACGATCTTCTCGGGCTCGCGCTCCCACAGCCGCAGCGGCAGTTGCTGGCTGCCGCCGACGATGCCGCGGTGGTGGTCGTCGGCCTCGGTGTAGACGACCCGCAGGATCTCCAGGATGGAGTTGGGGAAGTCGGTGTCCCAGCCGCCGGTGCCGAAGCCGACCTGGCCGAAGATCTCCCGGTGGCGGAAGGAGGTGAAGGCCGCGGAGTCGCAGAGGAAGCCGTAGAAGGTCTGGTTGTCCAGCTTCTCGACCAGCCGCGACCAGATCTCCCGGATCCGGGGGACGTCGCGCTCGCGGATGGCGCGGTTCATGTCCGAGAAGTCCGCGCCCTCCTCCAGGCAGGCGTTCCAGGCGTCGGCCACCTCGCGGTAGACCGGCGGCAGATCGTCGATGGTGCGGGCGTAGTGGGACTCGCCCTTGAGGTCGACGACGGTCGAGGGGGTGTCGGGGGCGAGCGGGTTGGGGAACGGCTGGGTCTTCAGGCCCACCAGGTCGATGTAGTGCTGGAGGGCGGTGGAGGACGGCGGGAAGCGCATCGCGCCCATCTCGGCGGTCAGCGTGTCGTCACAGCCGTCGAAGCCGACGGTGCGCAGCCGTCCGCCGATCCGGTCGGCCTCGTAGACCACCGGCCTCAGGCCCATCTTCATCAGCTCGTACGCGGTGACGAGGCCGGAGAGACCGCCGCCGACGACCGCGACCTCGGCGCCGTGCTCGGTCGCGGGTATCTGTCCCAGGCCCGCCGGGTGGGCGAGGAAGTCGTCGTAGGCGTAGGGGAAGTCCGGGCCGAACATGGTCATGGGTGGAAGGGCCTGCTGGGCCCGCGTTTCCTGCTCGTCATGGACGGCGGTGGGCACCGTGGACGTCATGGGGTACGGATTCCTTGCTGGTTGGTGCTCAGAGCGTGTTTCGGGTACGGCGGGGGGCCGGGCTGATCAGGTGAGGAGGGATCGGCCGAGGACGGTTCAGCCGAGGGAGGAGTACAGACCGGGGCGGCGGTCGCGCAGATACGGGTTGATCCGGCGCGAGGTGCTCAGCAGCTTGGGGGCGACATCGCCGAGGAGGAGTTCCTCGCCGCGGCCGGCGCGCAGACAGGTGGCGCCGTCGGGCCCGGCCAGACAGCTCAGGCCGACGAAGTCGAACTCGCCCTCGACACCACTGCGGTTGACGTAGGCGATATACATCTGGCTCTCGAAGGCCCGCACCGGAATCACCGATTCGGCGACGAACTCGAAGGGGTGCATCTGCGCGGTGGGCACCAGCAGCAGATCGGTCCCGGCCAGGGCATGGGCCCGTACGTTCTCCGGGAACTCGACGTCGTAGCAGATCAGGATGCCGACGGTCAGCTCGCCGAGGGTGGCCTGGACGACGGGGACCTCACCGGGGGTGAACGACCCCCGCTCGAAGCAGCCGTAGAGATGGGACTTTCGGTAGTTGGCCAGCTCGGCGCCGTCCGCGCCCACGAGCCGTGCGGAGTTGTACACCGCGCCCTCGTGGCTCTCGGGGTAGCCGTAGAGGATGGCGAGACCGTGCGTCGCGGCGATCTCGGCCACGGCCCGGCCGCTGGGCCCGTCGGCGGGCTCGGCCAGCTCCCGTACACCGCCGCCGCCGATCGCGTATCCCGTGAGGAACATCTCCGCGGTGACCAGCAGCCCGGCCCCGTCGGCGGCCGCACTGGCGGCGGCCTCGTCGAGGACCTTGAGGTTTCCGGCGGGATCGCCGGGGTGACCGGAGTTCTGGAGCAGGGCGGTGCGCAGCGGCGACATGGCAGACCTTGAGGGGAGGGGTACGGGCATAAAAACAGTACGTTGCCTCCGGATCGCCCAACAAGACGGCTTCGTTGCGTCCGGCGTCGATTCATGACGCATGGGGATCGGTGCGCGTCGATTCATTGCGCATGCCCCACGATGGCGCCGCGGACGATCAACGGCACATCACGGCACGTCCAGCGGAGCGCCTACGTCGGCGCACCCGAGCTGAACCGCCGCAGCAGGGGCGAGAGCACCAGTACGGACTTGGTGCGCTCCACGAACGCCTCCCCCGCGATCCGCTCCAGCACCCGCTCGAAGTGGCGCATATCGGAGGCGAAGACCTGGACGACGGCGTCCGCGTCGCCGGTGACGGTCGACGCGGACACCACCTCGGGATAGCGCGACAGGCCCCGGCGGATGGCGTCCGGCGAGGTGTTGTGGCGGCAGTACAGCTCGATGAAGCCCTCGGTCTCCCAGCCCAGCGCCACCGGGTCGACCCGCACCGTGAAGCCGGTGATGGCTCCCTCCGCGCGCAGCCGGTCCACCCGCCGTTTGACGGCGGGCGCGGACAGTCCGACCAGCTCGCCGATGTCGGCGTAGGAGCGGCGGGCGTCCTCGGCGAGGGCGTGGACGATGCGTTCGTCGAGATCATTCAGTCGCACTGGGGGGCAATCACTTCTCTGCTGTGGCCAGTCGGGATCGGCGCAAGCCGTATGCGAAGTACAGCACAAGGCCGACGGCCATCCAGCAGCCGAACACCACCCAGGTCACGAACTGGAGGCTGCCCATCATCCACAGACACAGCGCGAAGCCGATCACCGGGAAGAGCGGGGACAGCGGCACCCGGAAGGTGCGGGGCATTTCGGGCCGGGTCCGGCGCAGCACGATCACGGCGATGTTGACCAGCGCGAAGGCGAAGAGGGTGCCGATGCTGGTGGCGTCGGCGAGCTGGCCGAGCGGGATCGCGGCGGCCAGGACCCCGCAGAAGAGCGAGACGATCACGGTGTTGGCGCGGGGCACCCCGGTCCTGGCGTGGACGGTGGAGAAGACCTTGGGCACCAGCCCGTCCCGGGACATCGCGAAGAGGATGCGGGTCTGGCCGTAGAGCACGGTCAGCACCACGGAGGCGATCGCGACGACCGCTCCGGCGGCCAGCAGCACGGCCCAGACGTCCTGTCCGGTGACATCCTTCATGATCGAGGCGAGCGCGGCCTCGGAGCCGGAGAACTTCTTCCACGGCAGGGCGCCCACCGCGACGGCGGCGACCAGGCAGTACAGCGCGGTGACGATGATCAGCGAGAGCATGATCGCGCGGGGCAGGTCGCGCTGGGGGTTCTTGGCCTCCTCACCGGCGGTGGAGGCGGCGTCGAAGCCGATGTAGGAGAAGAAGAGGGTGGCGCCGGCGGCGCTGACGCCCGCCATGCCCAGCGGCATGAACGGGGTGTAGTTGCCGGCCCGGATGCCGGTGAAGGCGACGGCGCAGAAGAGGATCAGTGCCGTGATCTTCACGGCCACCATGACCGTGTTGGCGCGGGCGCTCTCCTTGGCGCCGCCCAGCAGGAACGCCATGGCCAGCAGCACCACGAGCAGGGCGGGCAGATTGAAGATCCCGCCGTCGCCGGGCGGGGCGGCCAGGGCGTCGGGGATGGTGACGCCGAGCGTGCCGTCGAGCAGTTCGTTGAGGTACTCGCCCCAGCCGACGGCGACGGCCGCCACCGAGACGCCGTACTCCAGGATCAGACACCAGCCGCAGACCCAGGCGATCAGCTCGCCCATCGTGGCGTAGGCATAGGAGTAGGAGGAGCCGGAGACGGGGATGGTGCCCGCCAGTTCGGCGTACGAGAGCGCGGAGAACAGCGCGGTGAGCCCGGCGATGACGAACGACACGACGACCGCGGGACCGGCGTCCGGCACGGCCTCGCCGAGCACCACGAAGATGCCGGTGCCCAGGGTGGCCCCGATGCTGATCATGGTGAGCTGCCACATGCCCATGGAGCGCCGCAGACTGCCGCCCTCGCCCCGGCCGCCCTCGGCGACCAGCCGCTCCACCGGCTTGCGCCGCATCAGCCGGGCGCCCAGCCCGCCGACCGGAGGGTCTGGTTCCGGTTGCTGGGTGGCGGACGGTGCTGCGCCGTGCTCCAACACAGGGGTGGCTCCTTAATCGCTGCCATCGGGTGGTGGGCGACCGACTGCGGACATACGGGTGCCCGAAGAGCAAACCCGCAGGTGGGAATCGCCGAGCAGTCGGTCCCCGCCACTCCACGTCAGCGCAAGACCCTATGAGCCGTCCGCCGACGGCCGTAATGCACCATGGTTGCGCATCCCCGTGGCAACGTTGCGCGCGGGGGCGCTCGGCGGGGAATCGTTGCGAGACACTGCGCGAGTCAGCGCTCGTTTCACCCGAATGCCGCGATACTGCACCATTTTAGCGGTCGTTGGTGGGGACGTGACCACTGACAGCCTGCAACCACCCGATCACTCCCGCCTCAGTGCCGAACCCGTGTTCCGGCCCCCAAACCAGGGGGGTGACAGCGAGCGCTATCCGCTCGAATACTGCGCGAGAGTCTGGGAGGACTTCCTCCGGGCGCTGGGCCGGATCGAGGCGGACTTCCTCCAGCGGTCCGATACGCCGGAACCGGGCGTCAAGGCATGACGTACACCGAGCCGAGGCCGGGCGGCTACGGGCCCCCACCCACCGGCCACCGGCACGCCCCCCCGCCCCCTCCCGGGGAGCGTTACGAGGCGGCAGCCGATTATGAGATGAATCCTTTCCCCCTGCCCGACCCGGAGAGCATCGAGGGCCGCTGGGACCTGGAGGGAGACCTGGCCCGGCTGCTCCAGACGACCTCCCCCGAGGAGCCGGTGCACACCACCGGCCCCATCGGACCGGTCGCCCCGCTCCACACCCCCTCCCCCACGCATGTGCGGGGGCGCGGCAAGCGCCGCCGGGTCCGCTTCCGGCTGCCGACGCTGCCGTGGCTGCATGTGATCAGCCTGATCTTCGCGGCGGTCACCACGGTCATCGTCGCCATGCTGAGCGTGCTCGGCGGAATGATCTCCTACCGCCCGCTGCGCTATCTGGCCTCCCCTAGCACCTCGGAGTCCATGGCGGCGTGGTGGCCCCTGCTGGTCTACGGGCCCTGGCTGGTCGCCTCGCTGTCGGTGCTGCGGGCCGCCCTGCACCGCCGGGGCGCGGCGCACTCATGGGCCGTGGTGGTGCTCTTCTCCACCATCGCGGTGTTCCTGTGCGTCGCACACGCCCCGAGGAACGCGCCCAGCATGGCCGTGGCCGGTCTTCCCCCGGTCGCCGCGCTGGTCTCGTTCCACCAGTTGGTCCGGCAGATCACCCTCACCAGCCCGCCGCGCCACGCGCTGCCCCGCACCCGGGGTGAGCGCGGACTGGCGAGGTGAGACCGCGTCGCGACACACCACCACAGCCCCCACTCACCCGAGCCGAGTGGGGGCTGTGGTGTTTGGGGGCTCGGTCCGCCTCCGGAGCGGGCCGAACTCCTGAGCCTCAGTCCCAGCTTGCGTGGAGCGGCTTGCCCTCCGCGTAGCCCGCGGCGCTCTGCACGCCCACCACGGCCCGCTCGTGGAACTCCTCCAGCGACCCGGCGCCCGCGTAGGTGCAGGAGCTGCGCACACCCGCGATGATCGAGTCGATCAGGTCCTCGACTCCCGGCCGGGCCGGGTCCAGGAACATCCGCGAAGTGGAGATGCCCTCCTCGAACAGCCCCTTGCGGGCCCGCTCGTAGGCCGACTCGTCGCTGGTGCGGTTGCGCACCGCGCGTGCCGAGGCCATGCCGAAGCTCTCCTTGTACGGCCGGCCGTCGGCGGTGTGCTGGAGGTCGCCGGGCGATTCGTACGTGCCCGCGAACCAGGAGCCGACCATGACGTTGGACGCCCCGGCGGCGAGCGCCATGGCGACGTCGCGGGGGTGCCGGATGCCGCCGTCCGCCCAGATGTGCTTGCCGAACTTCCGTGCCTCGGCGGCGCATTCCAGCACCGCGGAGAACTGCGGCCGGCCCACGCCGGTCATCATGCGGGTGGTGCACATCGCGCCCGGCCCGACGCCGACCTTGATGATGTCGGCACCGGCCTCGATGAGGTCGCGCACGCCCTCGGCGGCGACCACGTTGCCCGCCACCACCGGCACCCGCGGACCAAGGCTCCGGACCGCCTTGAGCGCGGTGATCATCGACTCCTGGTGGCCGTGGGCGGTGTCCACGACGAGGGCGTCCACCCCGGCGTCCAGGAGCGCCTTCGTACGGCCCTCCAGATCGCCGTTGACCCCGACGGCGGCCGCGATCCGCAGTCGGCCGCCCGCGTCCACCGCGGGCTTGTAGAGCGTCGCGCGCAGCGCGCCCTTGCGGGTCAGGATGCCCGCCAGCTTCCCGTTCGCGTCGACGGCGGGGGCGAGCTTGCGGTGGGCGGCGTCGAGGCGGTTGAACGCCTCCTGGGGGTCGATGGCGGCGTCGAGCACCATCAGCTCGCGCGACATCACCTCGGAGAGCTGGGTGAAGCGGTCCACGCCGGTCAGGTCGGACTCGGTCACCACGCCCACCGGACGCCCGTCCTCGACCACCACACCCGCGCCGTGTGCCCGCTTGGGCAGCAGCGACAGCGCGTCGGCGACGGTGCCGGTCGGAGCGAGGACGATCGGGGTGTCCAGCACCAGATCGCGGCTCTTGACCCAGCGGACCACGTCGGTGACGACGTCGATCGGGATGTCCTGCGGAATGACGACGAGGCCGCCGCGACGGGCGACCGTCTCGGCCATGCGGCGGCCGGCGATCGCGGTCATGTTGGCGACGACGAGTGGAATGGTGGTGCCGGTGCCGTCGGGTGAGGCCAGGTCCACGCCCTGGCGGGAGCCGACCGCGGAGCGGCTCGGCACCATGAACACATCGTCGTACGTCAGGTCGTAGGGAACCGGGGAAGATTCCACGTGGCGCCCCGTACCGGGCTCGAGGAAACGCATGAGCCTCACATTTTCACGCGAAACGACGCAGGTCACTCCCATGGCGACACAACAAAACACCCCCGCATTCGTAGACTCCTCCAAAGAGGCGCTGCGGGGGCTGCTCCGGTGCCGACAGGCAACCTGCCTTACATCGAAACGCTACCCGAGCGCCCGCTCAAGGGCGAGTGACCCCATGCGGCGGAGCACCGCCGGGGCGCGCCCCTGAGCGGTCGGGGCCCGGCCAGGAGCCATGGGAGGCGAGCGGCGGGCCGCTCGCCGTTTCCCTCTCGCCCGCCGTTTCCCCTCGCCCGCCGTTCCCCCTCGCCCGCCGCGTCCGGTCCGCTACGCGCCGTCCGGGTCGGCGCGGTCCAGGGCGGGGTGGGCGGCCGGGGTGGTCTCGGCGAGCAGATAGTCCGCGGCGGCCGTGTCCGTCACCAGGCTGGTGACCAGGCCGGACCTCAGCACCGCCCCGATCGCCTCGGCCTTACGGCGGCCACCGGCGATGGCCACCACCTCGGGGATCCGGCGCAGCCGGTCGGCCTCCACGGTGATGCAGCGCTCGCCCAGGTCACGGCCGATGCGGCGGCCCTCGGCGTCGAAGAGGTGGGCCGACATCTCGGCGGCGGCGCCCAGGCTCTCGTAGTGGGCCCGCTCCTTCTCCGTCAGCATGTCGTAGACCGTGGAGATCCCGGCCTCCCATGAGCCGATGGAGACGCAGGCCACGGTCACCTTGTCGAAGTACTCGAAGGCGCGGGCGATACCGGTCTGGCCGCGCAGGGCGTCCGCGGTGGCCGTATCCGGCAGCAGCATCGGCGCGTAGATGGGGTGCGCCTCACCGCCCGAGACGGCGGCGGCGCGGCGCACCGCCTCGACCGAGCCGCGCTCGGCCGTGCCCGCGTCGTACACGCCGGTGAGCTGGACGACGGTGCACGGGGGCAGCCGGTGCAGCGCGGCCGCCATGTGGATCGTGGACCGGCCCCAGGCCAGCCCCAGCACATCGCCCTCGGTCACCAGCTCGCCCAGCAGGTCCGCGGCGACCTCGCCGAGGTTCTCCGGGTCCGGGGTGTCCGCCTCGGCGTCCGCCGGGGACTCCACGACGACCGCGTGGCGCAGCCCGTAGCGGGCGCGCAGGGCGTCGGAGCGCTCCGCGTCGAGTTCGGCGGGAACCCGGATCTCGATGCGCACCAGATCGCGCTCGAGCGCCGTCTCCAGCACCCGCGCGACCTTGAAGCGGCTGACGCCGAACTCCTCGGCGATCTGAATCTTGGACTTGCCCTCGAGGTAGAAGCGGCGCGCCATGGCCGCCGCCTGCACCAGTTCGGCGGGTCCCATCCGCGTGGCTGAACGGCCCGTCGACACCGCGGTCTCCTCACTATTCACTGTCCGGACTCACCGTTCATCCTGTCAGAAACGGCGGAGTTGGTTCGCCCTTCACCCTTGAGTTCACCGACCGGTAGCTACGCCGCCTCATGTTCCGGGGGTACCGGTTGCCTTCTCGGCCAGCCTCCGCAGCGCCTCTACGGCCTTGGCCGGGTCGTCGGCGCCGTAGACGGCGGAGCCCGCCACGAACACATCGGCGCCCGCCTCGGCGCACCGCTCGATGGTGTCGGCCGAGACCCCGCCGTCCACCTGGAGCCACATCTGGAGTCCATGCTTGTCGATGAGCTGCCGGGTGCGGCGGATCTTCGGCAGCATGATGTCGAGGAACGCCTGGCCGCCGAAGCCGGGTTCCACGGTCATCACCAGCAGCATGTCCAGCTCGGGCAGCAGATCCTCGTACGGCTCGATGGGCGTGGCCGGCTTGAGCGCCATCGAGGCCCGCGCGCCCTTGGCCCGGATCTCGCGCGCCAGCCGCACCGGCGCGGCCGCGGCCTCCACATGGAAGGTGACGGAACCGGCGCCCGCCTCGATGTACTGCGGCGCCCAGCGGTCCGGGTCGTCGATCATGAGATGGCAGTCCAGCGGGGTTTCCGTGGCCTTGCCCAGCGATTCGACCACCGGTACCCCGAGGGTGAGGTTGGGGACGAAGTGGTTGTCCATGACGTCGACGTGGAGCCAGTCGGCACCCTCGACCGCCTTCGCCTCATCCGCGAGGCGGGAGAAGTCTGCGGACAGGATGCTGGGGTTGATCTGCAAGGCCATGCCACCAAGCCTCCCACGGTCCGTGCCGGTCCATGGAGCCGGGATCATCGCTACGGCCCGTACCGCCGTGATCACTTGGGTATCCGCTCCGATCGACGCACGGCGGCGGAGCCGGGACCATGAAGAAGTCGAAGGAAACCCCTAGACGTCACGTGCAAACAGGCAATCCACCATGACGAGAGATCGACTACCCCGGCAGCCGCGCACCGCGGTGTGCGCGGCGCTGACAGCGGCCGTCGTCGTATCGCCGGTCGCCGGGGCCGGACCCGCCTCCGCCTCTCCCGCGGCCACGGCACCGCGGCCGGTCTGTGTCTCGCACCAGTCCGGGCTGGCGGGCAAGCTGTCCAGGGACATCGCCGCGGCGCTGCGCGGCCGGTCCGGCAGCATCGCGATCAGCCTCCGCGACCACACCACCCACACCCGCTGCGCCCTGCGTGCGAACCAGCGGTTCGACTCCGCGAGCGTGGTGAAGGCGACGGTCCTGGCGACGCTGCTGTGGGACGCGCAGCGCCACCACCGGCCGCTGACCAAGGGCGAGAAGACCCTCGCCAAGGCCATGATCACCAAGTCGGACAACGCCTCGACCAGCAAGCTGTGGAAGAAGCTCGAAGCCTCCCGGGTCAAGGCGTTCCTGCGGGCGGCGGGCATGGACGCCACCGTGCCCGGCAAGGACGGCTACTGGGGCCTCACCGGGATCACCGCCAACGACCAGGAGCGGCTCCTGGACCTGATCACCCACCCGAACACGGTGCTGACCGACGCCTCCCGCCGCTACATCCTCTCGCTGATGGGCAAGGTCATCCGGGAACAGCGCTGGGGCACCCCGGCCGGTGCCCCGGGCGGGGTGCGGATCCAGGTGAAGAACGGCTGGCTGGAACGGTCCACCCACGGCTGGCGGGTGCACAGCATCGGCGCCTTCACCGGCGGCGGCCACGACTACACCCTCACCGTGCTCACCCAGGACAACCGGACCATGAAGGCGGGCGTGGCCACCATCGAGGCGGTGGCGCGCGCGGTCCACAAGGACCTCAACCCCACCGCCCGCACGGCCACCGTCTACGCCCCGACCGACCGGCCCCAGGAAGCGCTTCCGGCGGTCCCGAAGGACTGACGCACCCGCCCACGGCGGCCGTGCGATGCCCGCTCACGGCGGCCGTGCGATGCCCCGGGGCGCTCGCTCCGGGAACCCGCGAGAAGAACGCGCGCGGTCAGCCCGTGCGGCGCAGCAGGGCCAGATACATGGCGTCCGTACCGTGCCGGTGCGGCCATAGCTGGATGTCCGGGCCGTCGCCCAGCTCCGGCACCCCGGGCAGCAGCGGACGGGCGTCGATCCACTCCGCGGAGACGGCCGGGCCGCCGCGCCCCTTGAGGACGTCCTCGACCACGGCCCTGGTCTCGGCCGGATGCGGGGAGCAGGTCGCATAGCCGACCACGCCGCCGATCCGCGCCGAGGCCAGGGCCTCCCGCAGCAGCCCGCGCTGAAGCGGGGCGAAGCCGTCGAGGTCCTCGGGGCGGCGCCGCCAGCGCGCCTCGGGGCGGCGGCGCAGCGCACCGAGCCCGGTGCACGGCACATCCACCAGCACCCGGTCGAAGGCGCCGGGCCGCCACGGCGGGCGGGTGCCGTCCGCGGCGATCACCTGGTACGGGCCGGGGTTGCCCGCCAGGGCCCTGGCCACCAGCCGGGCCCGGTGCGGCTGCTTCTCGGCGGCCAGCAGCGCGGCGCCGCGCTCCGCGGCGAGCGCGGCGAGCAGCGCGGCCTTGCCGCCGGGGCCCGCGCAGCCGTCCAGCCAGCTCCGGTCCTCCCCCTCCAGCGGCGCGTTCGCCAGGGCGAGGGCCACGAGTTGGCTGCCCTCGTCCTGCACCCCGGCGCGCCCCTCGCGCACCGCCTCCAGCGCCCCGGGCTCGCCGCCCTCGGTGAGCCGCACCGCGTACGGGGACCAGCGGCCCGGTACCGCGGCCCCCTCGCCGACCGCGTCCAGCAGCTCCCCGGCCGTGGACCGGCCGGGCCGGGCGACGAGGGTGACCTCGGGCCGTTCGTTGTCCGCCGCCAGCAGCTCCTCGATCCCGGAACTGCCGCCGCCGAGGGCGTCCCACAGGGCGGAGACGACCCAGCGCGGATGCGAGTGGCGGACGCCCAGATGCTCCTCGGGGTCCTCGTCGTAGGGCGGGGCGACCCGCTCCAGCCAGCCGTCCAGGTCATGGGCGGCGATCCTGCGCAGCACGGCGTTGACGAACTTGGCCCGTCCGTCGCCGAGCACCACCCGGGCCAGCTCCACGCTCGCCGAGACGGCGGCGTGCGTGGGGATCCGGGTCCCCAGAAGCTGATGGGCGCCGAGGTTGAGCACATCGAGCACCGGCGGATCCACCTCGCGCAGCGGGCGGTCCACGCATTCGGCGATGATCGCGTCGTAGGTGCCCTGGTGGCGCAGGGTGCCGTAGACCAGCTCGGTGGCGAGCGCCGCGTCCCGGGCGTCGAACCGCGGCCCACCGGCCTCCGCGCTCTCCCTCGCCTTGCGCAGCAGCGGCGGGAGAACGAGGTTGGCGTACGCGTCCCGTTCGTCGACCGCCCGCAGCGCCTCGAAGGCGAGGATCCGCACGGGGTCCTTCTGCGGGCGGCGGTAGGGCTTGCCAGGCCGGTTCGGGGCGTGGGGACGGCGACGACGGGGCTGGTCGGTCACGGGAAATGTGCTCCGGGGGACGGATCGGGCTTGAAGGGACCAGCCTACGTCGCCGGGGCCTCGGCGGCCGTGGGGCCGCCGTCCAGGGCCGTGACCTCGGCGCTGGTGCCGCTGGCACTCGCTGCGTCCGCGGCGGATCCGTCGCCCATCGCCTCGGTCGGCTGCTCGAACTGGGTGCGGTACAGCTCCTCGTAGCGCCCTCCGGCGGCCAGCAGCGCGGTGTGCGTACCGCGCTCCACGATCCGCCCGCCCTCGACGACGAGAATGAGATCCGCCGCCCGAACCGTGGACAGCCGGTGGGCGATCACCACCGCGGTGCGCCCGTCCAGCGCCTCGCCGAGCGCCTCCTGCACATCCGCCTCCGAGGTGGAGTCCAGATGTGCGGTGGCCTCGTCGAGGATCACCACCCGGGGCCGGGCCAGCAGCAGCCGGGCGATGGTCAGCCGCTGGCGCTCACCGCCGGAGAGCCGGTAGCCGCGCTCGCCCACGACGGTCTCGAGCCCATCCGGCAGGGAGGCGATCAGCCCCTCCAGCCGGGCCCGGCGCAGCACCTCCCACAACTCCTCGTCGGTGGCCTCCGGCCGGGCCAGCAGCAGATTGGCGCGGATCGAGTCATGGAAGAGATGGCCGTCCTGCGTGACCATGCCGAGGGTGGCGCGGATCGAATCGGCCGTCAGATCGCGGACGTCCACCCCGGAGAGCCGTACGGCGCCGCCATCGGCGTCGTAGAGCCTGGGCAGCAGTTGCGCGATGGTGGACTTCCCGGCGCCGGAGGAGCCCACCAGCGCGACCATCTGGCCCGGTTCGGCGCGGAAGGACAGCTCGTGCAGGACCTGGACGCCGCCGCGGGTGTCCAGGGTGGCGACCTCCTCCAGGGAGGCGAGGGAGACCTTGTCCGCGGCCGGGTAGCCGAAGTCGACGCGGTCGAACTCGACGGACACGGGCCCGTCGGGCACCTCGCGGGCGTCCGGCTTCTCCTTGATCAGCGGCTCGAGGTCGAGCACCTCGAAGACCCGCTCGAAGCTGACGAGCGCGCTCATCACCTCGACCCGCGCCCCGGCCAGCGCGGTCAGCGGCGCGTACAGCCGGGTCAGGAGCAGCGCGAGCGCGACGACGGCGCCGGGGTCGAGCCGCCCGCGCAGCGCGAACCAGCCGCCGAGGCCGTAGACCAGGGCGAGGGCCAGGGCGGAGACGAGGGTCAGGGCGGTCACGAAGGAGACCTGGACCATCGCGGTCCGCACCCCGATGTCCCGCACCCGCCGGGTCCGCGCGGCGAACTCGGCGGACTCGTCGGCGGGCCGGCCGAAGAGCTTGACCAGGGTCGCCCCGGGCGCGGAGAAACGCTCGGTCATCTGGGTGCTCATCGCGGCGTTGTGCGCGGCCGCCTCGCGACGCAGCTTCGCCAGCTTTCCGCCCACCCGGCGCGCGGGCAGCAGGAAGAGGGGCAGCAGCACCAGCGTCAGCAGGGTGATCTGCCATGAGATCCCGATCATGACGACCAGGGTGAGCAGCAGCGTCACCATATTGCCGACCACTCCGGAGAGGGTGTCGCTGAACGCCCGCTGCGCGCCGATGACGTCGTTGTTGAGCCGGCTGACCAGCGCACCGGTGCGGGTCCGGGTGAAGAACGCCACCGGCATCCGCTGGACGTGGTCGAAGACGGAGGTGCGCAGATCGAGGATCAGCCCCTCGCCGATGTTCGCCGACAGCCAGCGGGTCAGCAGCCCGAGGGCCGCCTCCGCCACGGCGATCGCGGCGATGAGCCCGGCCAGCCCGAGCACCGTGTCCTGTCCCGAATGGTGGACGATCGCGTCCACCACCCGGCCCGCCAGCAGCGGTGTCGCCACCGCGAGCACCGCCGTGACCGTGCTCAGCACCAGGAAGAGCTGAAGCCGACGGCGGTGCGGACGGGCAAAGGCGCCGATGCGGCGCAGCGTCTCGCGGGAGAAGGGCCGCCGGTCGTCGCTGGCATGGGATGCCTGATACAGGGAATGCCAGGCGGTCACTTCGATATCCATCACGTACCTCCGAGGTCTCGTGAGGAACGTAGGACTTCAACTGAGGTTGAAGTCAACATCCACCGCCCGGCGCGCCCGATGGCCGCCTTTCAGCCCTGTGGACCTGTCCAGGCGTCAGCCCTGTGCACCTGTCCAGGCGTCAGCCCTGTGCACCTGTCCAGGATCGCCGTGCCACTGGAGCGGCTTCAGCCCCGCGGCCCCGCTCAGGCTCCGAGCCGCTCAGGCTCCGAGCCGCTCAGGCTCCGAGCCGCTCGCCCTCCGCGATCCGCACCCCGCGCGCCCAATCCGCCGCGAGCATCGGCTTCTTGCCCTGCGGCCGCACCCAGGTCAGCTCGACGGCATGGCTGCCCGTGCCCACGTACACGGCCTTCTTGGTCGCGGCCAACCGCCCGGGCTCCAGATCCGTACGGTCCGCCACCGGCCGCGCCGAGACGACCTTCAGCCGCTCCTCGCGGAAGGTGGTCCACGCGCCCGGGGCAGGGGTGCACGCCCGCACCAGCCGGTCGACGCGCAGCGCGGGCGCCGTCCAGTCGATCTCCGCGTCCTCGACGGTGATCTTCGGGGCGAGCGAGATGCCCTCGGCAGGCTGCGGCACCGGGAGCAGGGTGCCGTTCTCGATGCCGTCCATCGTCGCCTCGAGCAGCCCCGCACCGGCGAACGCGAGCCGGGTCAGCAGATCGCCGCTGGTGTCGGAGGCCCGCACCTCCTCCGTCACCACCCCGAACACCGGCCCGGAGTCCAGCCCTTCCTCGATCTGGAAGGTCGAGGCGCCGGTCATCTCGTCGCCCGCGAGCACGGAGTGCTGCACGGGTGCCGCGCCCCGCCACGCGGGGAGCAGCGAGAAGTGCAGATTGACCCAGCCGTGCGCGGGGATCTCCAGCGCTGCCTTGGGCAGCAACGCGCCGTAGGCCACCACCGGGCAGCAGTCGGGGGCGATCTCCCCGAGCCGGGCGAGGAACTCCGGATCGCGCGGCTTGGCCGGCTTGAGCACCTCGATACCCGCCTCCTCGGCCCGTTCGGCGACCGGGCTGGCCACCATCCGGCGACCGCGCCCGGCGGGCGCGTCGGGACGGGTCACGACGGCCACCACCTCGTGCTTCTCCGACGCGATCAGCGCGTCCAGAGCGGGCAGGGCGACCTCGGGGGTACCGGCGAAGACGAGCCTCATGGGTGGCGAACTACCTCTCACACAGCGGATACGGCGAACGTCGCAAACAGCCCCTGAAGTCTATGGTCCGCCGGCCGAGGGGGCGTACGGGCGGACTCCCGCACGCCCCGGACCGTGACCGACGGGCGGGTGCCGCGTTGGTCAAGGCAGATTGACCGCATCGGGCCGCTGCCGCGGCCCGATGCGTTTCCCGCCGTACGCTCGACTTCCCCCTCCACCCCCCCAATCCCAAATCCCCCCATCCCCCGTCAACGCCCGTTCGAGAGGCTTGTACATGGCCGACCACGCAACTCATGACGCCCAGGCACGGGCCAGCCTGCACCTCCTGGTCCGGGACATCGAGCGGGTCCGCCGGCAGGTGGACGCGCTGCGCACGCTCACCGCCCAGCTCGGCAACGTCTACCGCCCCCGGCGCACCGGCCCGTCCGCCGGTTTCGTGGTCTACGGACGGGCTCCGGCCCCCACCGTGCGGCTCGCCCAGGAACTGCGCGACAGCGTCGAGACACTGGTCACCGCCGCCGTCGACTTCGACCGCTCGCTGGGCTTCTCCTGGGACGCGGTGGGCTCCGCGCTCGGCGTCACCAAGCAGGCGGTGCACCGCCGTTACGGCTCGCGCCGGGCCACCGCGCAGAACGCGCCCGAGGGCGGCGAACCGTCCCCGGGCCGCCCGGCCGAGCCCGCCGCCGTACCCTCGGTGCCCGCCGCGCGCACGGTCCCGCCGCAGTCGACCCCGTCCCTCCGCGAGGACCCCCGCCCCAGCCCTTTCCCCAGCCCCCGCCACGGCTGAGCGCCCCCCCTTTTTGGTCAGCCAATGTCCAAGGGATCCACCCGCACCGCGGGATCCTTCTCCCCCCTCGCCAGGCGGCCCGCCTTCGCCTCCTTGAGGGCCGCCGCGAGGGCGCTGCCCTGGCCGGGGCGGACCCGTAGCAGCGCGCGTTCCCAGACCTCGCCCGGCGGCGGGTCTCCGGGGCGGCGCGGACGTCCCGGCGGCGCCGGGGGCAGCGGAACCGGGCCCAGTGTCTCGGCCCCCTCGGGGAGCCCGGCCGAGGCGATCAGCTCGGCCACCGCCTCCGCGGGGCCGGTCACCGCCGCCATCCGGGAGATCGGCGGAAAGCCCAACTGGGACCGCTCGGCCAGCTCGCGCGCCGCATAACCGGCCGGGTCCCAGCGCACCAGCGCCTGAACGGGCCGCTGCGTCGGCTCGGCCATGATCACCACGGTGCCGCCCCGGCCGTCACCCCCCTCGCCCCCGCCCCCATCTCCATGGCCGCGGACCAGCGAGGCCGCCTCCAGCCAGTGGTGCAGCGCGTCCTCACCGGCGCGCAGATCGGGGCGGCCGAGCAGGGCCCAGCCGTCGAGCAGCAGCGCCGCGGCGTAACCGCCCTCGGCGACCGGCTCGGCGCCCGGCGTGCTCACGACGAGCGCCGGACGGTCGGGTACGGACGTCAGCACATGGTCACGGCCGGAGGTGCGCACGGGCACGGCCGGAAAGGCGCGGCCCAGTTCCTCGGCGGTGCGCCGGGCCCCGACTATGGACGCCCGCAGCCGGACGCCCCCGCATTCACGGCAGTGCCAGGCGGGTTCGTCCCGCCCGCACCATCCGCACACCAGGTGCTCCGCGTCCCGCGCCTCCAACGGGCCCGAGCAGTGCGCACAGCGCGCGGGCTCCCGGCAGCGCTCACAGGCCAGCTTCGGGACGTAGCCCCGGCGCGGCACCTGCACCAGCACCGGGCCCCGGGTCAGCGCCTCCCGTACGGTCTGCCAGGCGAGCGTGGGCAGCCGGGCGGCACGGGCCTCCGCGTCCCGGGCCACCTCGCCCTCGTCGACCGTACGGATCAGCGGGGCGGCCGCCCGGACCTGCTCGCGGTCGGCTTCGAGCGGCCTGGCCCAGCCGTTCTCCACCAGTTGGGCGGCCTCGACGGTGCGGCCCAGGTCGCCCAGCAGAAAGCCCGTCTTCTCATGAACGGCGCGCAGCAGCAGCACATCGCGGGCATGCGGCTGGGGCAGCCGGTCGTCGCTGTGGCTGCGGTCCCCGTCGTCCCAGACCCCGACCAGCCCGAGCTCCCGGACCGGTGCGAACATCGCCGCCCGGGTGCCCACCACGGCCCGGACCGAGCCCCGGCTGACCGCCAGCCAGCGGCGGTAGCGCTCCTCGGGCCCGAGGTCGGCGGTGAGCAGCACATGCCGCCCCGGACCGCCGAGCACCGCCGTGAGCGCCGCGTCCACCCGCTCGGCGGTCCGCCCGTCCGGCACGACGACGAGCGCGCCGCGCCCGGACGCGAGCGTGGCGGCCACGGCGGTGGCCCACTCCCGGGGCCAGTGCGGCCCGGGCAGCGCGGTCCATACGGCCCGCGGCCGGTCACCACGGGCAAGCGCCTCCAGAAACCCGGGCCCGGCCGGATACCGCGCCCAGCTTCCGGGCGCGGGCGGCTCCGGCGGGGGCAGCGGCGGCGATGACGGCTCGCCCTCGGCGCGAGCGTTGCGCTTGGGCAGGGCAAGCTGCAACACATCGGCGAGCGATCCGGCATACCGGTCGGCCACCGCCCGGCACAGCGCCAGCAGCCCCGGCCCCAGCACCGGCTCCGGGGACACCACCTGCGCGAGGGCGGCCAGCGGGCCCCGGTACTCGGACTCGGCGACGCGCTCGATGATGTACCCGTCGAGCAGCCCACCGCCCTCGCGCCGCCCCTCGCGCACCTTCCCCGTCCCGGCCCCGAACCGCACCCGCACCCGCACCCCGGGCCGGGCCTCGGCGGCCATCTCGGCCGGCACCGCGTAATCCCACAGCTTGTCGAGGTGGACCGGCCCCTTGTCCACCAGCACCCGCGCCACGGGCAGCTCCCCGGCCAGCTTGGCCCCCCGCCAGGTCCGCGGCCTGGCCCGCTCCCCCTTGGCCTTGCGCACGGTCTCCCGAATGAGCGCGAGCTGCTCCCCCTCCGACGCCTCCGCCGGATCCTTCGGCCGCTCGTTGTCCCTGCTCACAGATCAAGTCTTAGCAGACCGCACGGACAGCGAGGCACGCGAAGGCCCGGACGCCGAGGGGCGTCCGGGCCTTCGCGGAATCCGTGACCGAAAGCGGGGGTCCTACAGGCCCGCCGCCGCGCGGAGGGCGTCGACGCGGTCGGTGCGCTCCCAGGTGAAGTCGGGGATCTCGCGGCCGAAGTGGCCGTACGCCGCGGTCTGGGCGTAGATCGGGCGCAGCAGGTCGAGGTCGCGGATGATCGCGGCCGGGCGGAGGTCGAAGACCTCGGAGATGGCCTTCTCGATCTTCTCGGCGTCGACCGCGGCGGTGCCGAAGGTCTCGACGAAGAGGCCGACCGGCTCGGCCTTGCCGATGGCGTACGCGACCTGCACCTCGCAGCGCTGGGCGAGGCCGGCGGCCACCACGTTCTTGGCGACCCAGCGCATGGCGTAGGCGGCGGAGCGGTCGACCTTGGACGGGTCCTTGCCGGAGAAGGCGCCGCCGCCGTGGCGGGACATGCCGCCGTAGGTGTCGATGATGATCTTGCGGCCGGTGAGGCCGGCGTCGCCCATCGGGCCGCCGATCTCGAAGCGCCCGGTCGGGTTGACCAGCAGGCGGTAGCCCTCGGTGTCGAGCTTGATGCCGTCCTCGACCAGCTCGTTCAGCACATGCTCGACCACGAATTCCCGGATGTCGGGGGCCAGCAGCGAGTCCAGGTCGATGTCGGAGGCGTGCTGCGAGGAGACGACGACGGTGTCCAGGCGGACCGCCTTGTGGCCGTCGTACTCGATGGTGACCTGGGTCTTGCCGTCGGGGCGCAGGTAGGGGATGGTCCCGTTCTTGCGGACGTCGGACAGCCGGCGGGAGAGCCGGTGCGCCAGGTTGATCGGCAGCGGCATCAGCTCGGGCGTCTCGTCGCAGGCGTACCCGAACATCAGGCCCTGGTCGCCCGCGCCCTGCTTGTCCAGCTCGTCTTCCTCTTCACCTGCGGCGGTACCCTCGACCCGCAGCTCGTAGGCGGAGTCCACGCCCTGGGCGATATCGGGGGACTGTGAGCCGATCGACACCGAGACACCGCAGGAGGCGCCGTCGAAGCCCTTCTTCGACGAGTCGTAGCCGATGTCGAGGATCTTGTTCCGCACGAGCGTCGCGATCGGGGCGTACGCCTTGGTGGTCACCTCGCCGGCCACATGCACCAGGCCGGTGGTGATCAACGTCTCGACGGCGACCCGGGAGGTCGGGTCCTCCTTGAGAAGGGCGTCGAGGATGGTGTCGCTGATCTGGTCAGCGATCTTGTCGGGGTGACCCTCGGTCACGGATTCCGAGGTGAACAGGCGGCGGGACACATCGCTCCCTGGGGTTGCAGCGGCTGCTGGCTGATCATGGTCGGACCGCTCGGGAGCTGCGCCCGGTGCGGTTCCTGGGCCAGTTTATCCGGCAAGTCCACCGGTCAAGCATCCCCGTCCCACAGAACGGGCAGGCCCGTGACCGGGAACATACCTTGCCTCAAGCCGAAATACAGCCCCACCCCGCCGTGGCAGGCACGTGTCATGAGCCCGATCGGCCGCAGTACGGGCCCCGCCGAGGGCGTCCGCCGGGCCCTGTACGAGGCCCGCCGGACGCCGCCCGAGGCCCGGGGTCCGGGCTCATCCCAGGCGGTCGGCCACCAGATCCCAGACGGTGTCGGCGAGCGCGCCCTTGGGGCCGTACGGTACGGGCGTCTCGGTGCCGTCGGCGCCGAGCACCACGGCCTCGTTGGTCTCGGCGCCGAATGTCTTGTGCTCCCCGACCTCGTTCACCACCAGCAGATCGCAGCCCTTGCGGGCGAGCTTGGCGCGGCCGTTGGCGAGCACATCGTCGGTTTCGGCGGCGAAGCCGACCACGATCTGGCCGGGGCGGGCGCGCTCGGCGGAAATCTCGGCGAGGATGTCCGGATTCCGTACCAGGGCGATCGGCTCGGGCTCCTGGCCGTCGCGCTTCTTGATCTTCCCCTCGGCGTAGTGCGCGGGGCGGAAGTCGGCGACGGCGGCGGCCATCACCACGGCGTCGGCGTCCGCGGCGGCCTTGAGCACGGCCTCCCGGAGCTGTGCGGCGGTGCCCGCGCGCAGCACATCGGCGCCGGCCGGGTCGGGCAGCTCGCTGTTGGCCGAGACAAGAGTCACTCGCGCGCCCCGGGCGACGGCGGCACGGGCCAGGGCGTACCCCTGCCGGCCGGTGGAGCGGTTGCCGAGGAAGCGCACCGGGTCCAGCGGCTCGCGGGTGCCGCCGGCGCTGACCACGACATGGCGGCCGGCCAGATCGGTGGTGTGCGCCCCGGCGCCGCGGGCCAGCACCCGGCGGCAGACCTCGAAGATCTCCCCGGGGTCCGGCAGCCGCCCCTTGCCGGTGTCCACACCGGTGAGCCGCCCCACGGCGGGTTCGATGACGATCGCGCCGCGACGGCGCAGGGTCGCCACGTTCTCCTGGGTGGCGGGGTGCTCCCACATCTCGGTGTGCATCGCGGGCGCGAAGACGACCGGGCAGCGCGCGGTGAGCAGGGTATTGGTGAGCAGATCGTCCGCCAGGCCATGGGCGGCCTTGGCGAGCAGATCGGTGGTGGCGGGGGCGATCACGACCAGATCGGCGGACTGGCCGATGCGGACGTGCGGCACCTCGTGGACGGAGTCCCACACCTCGGTCGCCGCCGGCTGCCCGGACAGCGCCGACCAGGTCGCCTCGCCGACGAAGTGCAGCGCCGAGGCGGTCGGCACGACGCGTACGTCATGGCCGGACTCGGTGAGGCGGCGCAGCAGCTCGCACGCCTTGTAGGCGGCGATCCCGCCACTGACGCCCAGGACCACTTTGGGCTTGTCCATCGCTCGGCTCCCCACCGGGTACGTCGTCCGTCGTACGTCCAGTCACGGTACGCCGGGTCGCGTCACGTACCCATGACACACCACGAGCCCGGCAGTCACTGCCGGGCCGTGGGTGAAGCGATCGAAACCTACTGGGCCGGGCCCTCGATGGCCTCGGAGGTCAGCAGGCCCGCGTTGATCTCGCGGAGCGCGATCGAGAGGGGCTTCTCGTGGACGTGGGTGTCCACGAGGGGACCGACGTACTCGAGCAGGCCCTCACCGAGCTGCGAGTAGTACGCGTTGATCTGCCGCGCGCGCTTGGCCGCGTAGATCACCAGGCTGTACTTGGAGTCGGTGGCCTCGAGCAGCTCATCAATCGGAGGGTTGATGATCCCCTCGGGCGCGGTCATGGGAGAGGACACTCTCTAGCCTTCCTTATTACGCCTCATGGCAAGAGTGAATCGAAGATCAAGCCACTCGCATCAAGGCTAGCAGCTCATTCGCCACGTCCTCGACGGAGGTATTGACCAAGGTCGTATCGAACTCGGACTCGGCGGCCAGCTCGGTCCGAGCGGCCGCCAGGCGCCGCTCGATGACCTCGGGCGCCTCGGTGCCCCGGCCGGTGAGCCGGCGCACCAGCTCCTCCCAGCTCGGCGGAGCAAGGAAGACGAGCTGCGCCTCCGGCATGGACTCGCGGATCTGCCGTGCGCCCTGTAGGTCGATCTCCAGCAGCACCGGCTCGCCCGCGCCGAGGCGCTCCATGACCGCCTCGCGCGGGGTGCCGTAGCGATTGCCCGCGAATTCGGCCCACTCCAGCAGCTCACCATTGGCTATGAGCTTGTCGAACTCCCCGTCGTCCACGAAGAAATAGTGGACGCCGTCCCGCTCGCCGGGGCGCGGTCGGCGGGTCGTGGCGGAGACCGAGAGCCAGACCTCGGGATGTTCTTTGCGCATATGAGCGACGACCGTGCTCTTACCGACCCCTGAGGGGCCGGAGAGCACGGTCAGTCGCGGTCGTGCGGAGTGTGCTGCCATGGAGCGATTATCCAGGTTCCCGGGAGTGCCTGGAAACGCCGGGCGGCGTCAGCCTGCGGCGCCGCCGAACTCACGCTCGAGCGACGCGATCTGGTTGGAGCCCAGACCCCGCACACGACGGCTCTCGGAGATGCCGAGCCGCTCCATGATCTGCTTGGCGCGGACCTTGCCGACGCCGGGCAGGGACTCCAGGAGAGCGGACACCTTCATCTTGCCGATGACGTCGTTCTCCTGGCCCTGCTTGATGACCTCGTGCAGGGACGCGCCGGAGTGCTTGAGTCGATTCTTGACCTCGGCGCGCTCCCGGCGAGCCGCGGCGGCCTTTTCGAGCGCGGCTGCGCGCTGTTCAGGGGTAAGGGGCGGAAGAGCCACGCCTACGTCACCTCGGATGTCGAACTGTCGGATATGGACCGGTGAGGAACCTAGTCGCCCCTCACCTGGGGAGCAACGCGCAACGCAGCAGCGCGTTCGCTCTCGTCGGAGACTAGCGGCCGATCCCGCTCCAGTCAGCGAGAACAGACGAAAAGTCCTGGTCAGACTCGCTCGACTCGGACATTTACGGACAAAGTAGCCGGGTTATTCGGCCACGGCCCGCACTTCCTCAGCCATTCGGGAGGCCGCCGCGACCAGCGACGCGGCGTCCGGACCGTGCCGGAGCACCCCCCTGCTGACGCTCGGAACGACATTTTTGATCGCCGGGCCGAAGACCGCCGGAAGATCGGCGGGGGTCGCGCCCTGGGCGCCGATGCCGGGGGCCAGCAGCGGCCCGTCGATCGTCAGATCGACACACGCCTCCTCCGGGGCCCTGCCCAGCGTCGCGCCGACGACCGCGCCGTACGAGCCGAGGCGGCCCTCGGCGGCCTCGGCGGCGTTCTCGTCCTTGAGCGCCCTCAGCACGGTGGCCGCGACGGTCGAGCCGTCGGGCCGTACCGCGTGCTGCACCTCGGTGCCCTCCGGGTTGGAGGTCAGCGCCAGCACGAAGACGCCCGCCCCCGCCGCCCGCGCCGCGTCCAGCGCCGGGCGCAGCGAGCCGAAGCCGAGATAGGGGCTGAGGGTGACCGCGTCCGAGAACAGCGGGGAGGCCGGATCCAGATAGGCGGCGGCGTACGCGGCCATGGTCGATCCGATGTCGCCGCGCTTGGCGTCCATCAGCACCAGCGCCCCGGCGGCCCGGGCGTCGGCGACGGCCCGCTCCAGCACCGCGATGCCGCGCGAGCCGAACCGCTCGAAGAAGGCCGACTGCGGCTTGAGGACGGCGACCCGCTCGGCGAGGGCGTCCACGACGGTCCTCGTGAACCGCTCCAGACCCGCGACATCGTCCCCCAGGCCCCAGTCGGCGAGCAGGGAGGCGTGCGGGTCGATGCCGACGCACAGCGGGCCGCGGGCGTCCATGGCGGCGCGCAGCCGCGCACCGAAGGGGGTGGGGGTCGTCATTGGTCTCTCCTCAGGAAATTCAGCCCCTCCGGCACCTCCCGGGCCCCTCAGGGGGCACCTCCCAGCGGTAGCCGGGGGAGTTCGAGGAGCGGGGTCCGGGGCGGAGCCCCGGCGGGGGCCCGGCGGGGGCCCGGGGGCTCGCCCCCGGTTCGGGAAGGGGCGGGGTGGGGAACAACGCCGCCGGAGGCGTTACGCGGATGTCTTCGCGCCGACGGCCTCGGCGAGGGTGGCGTACGGGCTCGCGGCGAGCCGCTCCGCGAGGCCGCGGTGGATCTCACGGCACCAGAACGGGCCCCGGTAGATGAAGGCGCTGTAGCCCTGCACCAGCGTGGCACCGGCCAGAATCCGCTCCCAGGCGTCCTCCGCGGTCTCGATCCCGCCGACCCCGACGAGGGTCAGCCGGTCGCCCACACGGGCGTACAGGCGGCGCAGCACCTCCAGGGAGCGCGCCTTGAGGGGGGCGCCGGACAGGCCGCCGGTCTCGGCGGTGAGCCGCGCGTCGGAGACGAGGCCGAGGCCGTCGCGAGCGATGGTCGTGTTCGTGGCGATGATGCCGTCCAGGCCCAGCTCGACCGCCAGATCGGCGACCGCGTCCACGTCCTCGTCGGCGAGATCCGGCGCGATTTTGACCAGAAGTGGCACCCGGCGATCGGTGACCGTACGGTCCGCGGCCTCGCGGACCGCGGTCAGCAGCGGCCGCAGATGGTCCACGGCCTGGAGATTCCGCAGTCCGGGGGTATTGGGCGAGGAGACGTTGACGACGAGGTAGTCGGCGTGGGCGGCGAGCCGCTCGGTGGAGGTCACATAGTCGGCGACGGCCTCCTCCTCCGGGACGACCTTGGTCTTGCCGATGTTGACGCCGAGCGTCGTGGCGAAGGCCGGGCGCCGGGCCGCGAGACGGGCCGCGACCGCCGCCGAGCCCTCGTTGTTGAAGCCCATCCGGTTGATCAGGGCCCGGTCGGCGACCAGCCGGAAGAGCCGCCGCTTGGGGTTGCCGGGCTGCGGCTGGGCGGTGACCGTGCCGATCTCGACATGGTCGAAGCCCAGCATGGCCATGCCGTCGATTCCGGCGGCGTTCTTGTCGAATCCGGCGGCGAGCCCGAAGGGCCCGTGCATCCGCAGGCCCAGCGCCTCGGTGCGCAGCGCCTTGTGGCGGGGGGCGAGGACGGCGGCGGCGAACGTCCGCAGCACGGGGATGCGGGCGGCCAGCCGGATCCAGGAGAAGGCCAGGTGATGGGCCTTCTCCGGGTCCATGCGCCGGAAGATCAGGTTGAACAGGAGCGCGTACATGAGGGGCTTTCTGCGGCAGTGAGCGAGCGGATTCATGAAGAAGGGCGGGCTCATGAAGAGGGGGACACCGGCCGGTGTCCCCCTCCCTCGCCTCACTCCTCGCGGGCGGCGGTCAGATGTTCCGCGTGTTCCTGGAGCGATCGGACGCCGACCGCGCCCCGGCCCAGCGCCTCGATGCCCTGGACGGCGGCCGCGAGCGCCTGGACGGTGGTCAGGCAGGGCACCCCGCGGGCGACGGACGCCGTACGGATGTCATAGCCGTCCAGCCGCCCCCCGGTGCCGTACGGGGTGTTGACGATCAGGTCGACCTCGCCCTCGTGGATGAGCTGGACGATGGTCTTCTCGCCGTTCGGGCCCTCGCCCTCGCTGTGCTTGCGCACCACGGTCGCGCTGATCCCGTTGCGCTTGAGCACCTCCGCCGTGCCCGAGGTGGCCAGCAGCTCGAAGCCGAGGCCGACCAGCTCCCGGGCCGGGAAGATCATCGAGCGCTTGTCGCGGTTGGCGACGGAGACGAACGCGCGCCCCTTGGTCGGCAGCGCCCCGTACGCCCCGGCCTGCGACTTGGCGTAGGCCGCGCCGAAGACCGAGTCGATGCCCATGACCTCGCCGGTCGAGCGCATCTCCGGGCCGAGGATGGTGTCCACCCCGCGCCCGGAGGCGTCCCGGAACCGCGACCACGGCATCACGGCCTCCTTGACGGAGATCGGCGCGTCCAGCGGCAGCGTGCCGCCGTCGCCGCTGGAGGGCAGCAGCCCCTCGGCGCGCAGCCCGGCGATGGTGGCGCCCAGCGAGATCCGGGCGGCGGCCTTGGCCAGCGGTACGGCGGTGGCCTTGGAGGTGAAGGGGACGGTACGGGAGGCGCGCGGGTTCGCCTCCAGTACGTACAGAATGTCCCCGGCCAGCGCGAACTGGATGTTGATCAGCCCACGGACGCCCACACCGCGTGCGATGGCCTCGGTCGAGGCGCGCAGCCGCTTGATGTCGAAGCCGCCGAGGGTGATCGGGGGCAGGGCGCAGGCCGAGTCGCCGGAGTGGATCCCGGCCTCCTCGATGTGCTCCATGACGCCGCCGAGGTAGAGCTCCTCGCCGTCGTAGAGCGCGTCCACGTCGATCTCTATGGCGTCGTCGAGGAAGCGGTCGATGAGCACGGGGTGCTCGGAGATCAGCCCGGCGTGCCGCTCCAGGTACGCGGCGAGCGAGGGCTCGTCGTAGACGATCTCCATTCCGCGGCCGCCGAGGACGTAGGAGGGGCGGACCATGACCGGGTAGCCGATCTCCGCGGCGATGCCCTTGGCCTGCGCGAAGGAGAAGGCGGTGCCGTACTTGGGCGCGGGCAGCCCGGCCTCGGTGAGTACCCGGCCGAAGGCGCCGCGCTCCTCGGCGAGGTTGATCGCCTCGGGCGAGGTGCCGACGATCGGCACACCGTTGTCCTTGAGCGCCTGGGCGAGGCCCAGCGGGGTCTGGCCGCCGAGCTGGACGATCACACCGGCGACCGGGCCCGCCTGCTGCTCGGCGTGGACGATCTCCAGCACGTCCTCCAGGGTGAGCGGCTCGAAGTAGAGCCGGTCGGAGGTGTCGTAGTCGGTGGAGACGGTCTCCGGGTTGCAGTTGACCATGACGGTCTCATAGCCCGCGTCATGCAGCGCGAAGGAGGCGTGGACGCAGGAGTAGTCGAACTCGATGCCCTGGCCGATGCGGTTGGGGCCCGAGCCGAGGATGATCACCGCGGGGGTCTCGCGCGGGGCGACCTCGGACTCCTCGTCGTAGGAGGAGTAGAAGTACGGGGTCCTGGCGGCGAACTCGGCGGCGCAGGTGTCGACCGTCTTGTAGACGGGCCGGATGCCCAGCGCGTGCCGCACCTCGCGGACCACGTCCTCGCGCAGCGAGCGGATCCCGGCGATCTGGGCGTCGGAGAAACCGTGCCGCTTGGCCTCGGCGAGCAGCTCGGGGCCGAGCTTGTCGGCGGCGGCGAGCTCGTCCGCGATCTCGTTGATCAGGAAGAGCTGGTCCACGAACCACGGGTCGATCCGGGTGGCGTCGAAGACCTCCTGCTGGGTGGCCCCGGCGCGGATCGCCCCCATCACGGTGTTGATCCGCCCGTCGGTCGGGACGGCGGCCTTGGTCAGCAGCTCGGCCTTGGTCCCGGGCTCCCCGGTGAAGTCGAACTGGCTGCCCTTCTTCTCCAGCGAGCGCAGCGCCTTCTGGAGCGCCTCGGTGAAGTTGCGGCCGATGGCCATGGCCTCGCCGACCGACTTCATGGTGGTGGTGAGCCGGGCGTCGGCGGCCGGGAACTTCTCGAAGGCGAAGCGCGGCACCTTGACCACGACGTAGTCGAGCGTGGGCTCGAAGGACGCGGGGGTCTGCTCGGTGATGTCGTTGGGGATCTCGTCCAGGGTGTAGCCGACGGCCAGCCGGGCGGCGATCTTGGCGATGGGGAAGCCGGTGGCCTTGGAGGCGAGCGCCGAGGAGCGGGAGACGCGCGGGTTCATCTCGATGACGATGACCCGGCCGTCCTCGGGGTTGACCGCGAACTGGATGTTGCAGCCGCCGGTGTCGACGCCGACCTCGCGGATGACGGCGATGCCGATGTCCCGCAGGATCTGGTACTCGCGGTCGGTGAGCGTCATCGCCGGGGCCACCGTGATCGAGTCACCGGTGTGCACGCCCATGGGGTCGAAGTTCTCGATGGAGCAGACGACCACGACATTGTCGTTGCGGTCGCGCATCAGCTCCAGCTCGTACTCCTTCCAGCCGAGGATGGATTCCTCCAGGAGCACCTCGGTGGTCGGCGAGAGGGCCAGGCCCTGGCCGGCGATCCGGCGCAGCTCGTCCTCGTCGTGGGCGAAGCCGGAGCCCGCGCCGCCCATGGTGAAGGAGGGGCGGACCACGACGGGGTAGCCGCCGAGCCGCTCGACGCCCGCGAGGACGTCGTCCATGGAGTGGCAGATCACCGAGCGGGCGGACTCACCGTGGCCGATCTTGGCGTGGACGGCCTCGACGACCGTCTTGAACTGGTCGCGGTCCTCGCCCTTGTGGATCGCCTCGACATTGGCGCCGATCAGCTCGACGCCGTACTCGTCGAGGGTGCCCGCCTGGTGCAGGGAGATGGCGGTGTTGAGCGCGGTCTGGCCGCCGAGGGTGGGCAGCAGCGCGTCGGGGCGCTCCTTGGCGATGATCTTCTCGACGTACTCCGGGGTGATCGGCTCGACATAGGTGGCGTCGGCGATCTCCGGGTCGGTCATGATCGTGGCCGGGTTGGAGTTGACCAGGATGACCCGCAGGCCCTCGGACTTCAGCACCCGGCACGCCTGGGTGCCGGAGTAGTCGAACTCGGCGGCCTGGCCGATGACGATCGGGCCGGAGCCGATGACCAGGACGGACTGGATGTCGGTGCGCTTAGGCACGCTGGCCCTCCATCAGGGACACGAAGCGGTCGAAAAGGTACGCGGCGTCATGCGGACCTGCGGCGGCTTCGGGGTGGTACTGGACGCTGAACGCGGGGCGGTCGAGCAGCCGCAGCCCCTCGACCACGTTGTCGTTGAGGCAGACATGGGAGACCTCGGCGCGGCCGAAGGGGGTGTCGGACGGCGCGTCGAGCGGGGCGTCCACGGCGAAGCCGTGGTTGTGGGCGGTGACCTCCACCTTGCCGGTGGTGCGGTCCTGCACCGGCTGGTTGATCCCGCGGTGGCCGTACTTCAGCTTGAAGGTGCCGAAGCCGAGCGCGCGGCCGAGGATCTGGTTGCCGAAGCAGATGCCGAACAGCGGCGTGGAGCGCTCCAGCACGGCCCGCATCAGGGCGACCGGGTGGTCGGCGGTGGCCGGGTCGCCCGGGCCGTTGGAGAAGAAGACCCCGTCCGGGCCGACCGCGTAGATGTCCTCGGCGGTGGCGGTGGCGGGCAGGACGTGCACCTCGATGCCGCGCTCGGCCATCCGGTGCGGGGTCATGCCCTTGATGCCCAGGTCGATCGCGGCGACGGTGAACTTCTTGGTGCCGATCGCCGGGACGACATAGGTCTCGGTGGTGGCGACCTCGCCGCTGAGGTCGGCGCCCTTCATCTGCGGGGCGGCCCGCACCTTCGCGAGCAGGGTGGCCTCGTCGGCTACGGTCTGGCCGGAGAAGATGCCCACCCGCATGGCGCCGCGCTCGCGCAGATGGCGGGTGAGGGCGCGGGTGTCGATCCCGCTGATGCCGACGACGCCCTGGGCGGTGAGCTCCTCGTCGAGCGAGCGGCGGGAGCGCCAGTTGGAGGGCGTACGGGCCGGGTCGCGCACCACATAGCCGGAGACCCAGATCCGCTTGGACTCCGGGTCCTCGTCGTTGACGCCGGTGTTCCCGATGTGCGGGGCGGTCATCACGACGACCTGGCGGTGGTAGGAGGGGTCGGTCAGGGTCTCCTGGTAGCCGGTCATTCCGGTGGAGAACACGGCCTCGCCGAAGGTCTCCCCCACGGCCCCGTAGGCCCGGCCGCGGAAGGTGCGGCCGTCCTCCAGGACGAGTACGGCAGGGGCGCTGGCGCCCCGGGTGGAGGTCGTCATCGTTCGGCACCTTCCGTCTGGTTGGTGGGGTGGTTCTGGTCGCTGTCGGGGGTGGTGAGGGCGTCGACCCAGGCCGGGTGCTCGGCGGCGTGGTCGGAGCGGAAGCCCGAGTCGATCAGCTTCTCGCCCAACTGCCAGGTGATCACCAGCAGCCCGCCCTCGGCGAGGACCTTGCCCGCGATGCCCTTGTCGAGCCGGGCGCCGCGCAGCTCGGCGGCGGGGATGAAGAAGTCCCTGGCGCCCGGCCGGACCACGCTCACGCCCTGGTCGGTGAGGGTCAGCTCGACCCGGCTGCGGGTGCCCAGCCCATGGGCGACGATCCGGTCCAGCCACTGCCCGGCGGTGGTGGAGCCGTGGTAGCGGCCGCTCATCGTCAGTCGCGGCTCACCGGGGTCGGACGGGGCCTGGGGCAGCTCGGGGAGGTCGCCCTGGAGGGTGCCGCGCCACTTCCAGCCCTCGCGCATCAGCCAGTAGACCAGCGCGATGACCAGCAGCAGCCCGACGACCCAGCCGATCCGGGCGGCCCAGTCCGTCACGTCCTGCGATTTCTGCTCGGCGGCGAGGCCCGCGAATCCCGCGAGGCCCGCCACCGGATGGCTCTCAGATGTCACGCCAGCTTCCCGTCCACAACCGTCGCCCGGCCCCGCAGGAAGGTGTACGTCACGCGGCCCGGCAGTTCGCGGCCCTCGTAGGGGGTGTTGCGGCTGCGGGAGGCGAAGCCCGCGGGGTTCACCACACCACGGTAAGCGGAGTCGAGCAGGGTGAGGTTCGCGGGCTCCCCGGCGGCGATGGGACGGCCGTGGCCGGTCAGCCGGCCGATGGCCGAGGGCCGCACCGACATCCGGTCGGCGACGCCCGTCCAGTCCAGCAGCCCGGTGTCGACCATGGTGTGCTGGACCACGGACAGCGCCGTCTCCAGGCCGACCATGCCCATGGCCGCGGCGCCCCACTCGCAGTCCTTGTCCTCGTGCGGATGCGGGGCGTGGTCGGTGGCCACGCAGTCGATGGTGCCGTCGGCGAGCGCCTCGCGCAGCGCCATCACATCGGCCTCGGTGCGCAGCGGCGGGTTCACCTTGTAGACGGGGTCGTAGGAGCGTACGAGCTCGTCGGTGAGCAGCAGATGGTGCGGGGTGACCTCGGCGGTGACGTTCCAGCCCTTGGACTTGGCCCAGCGGACGATCTCGACCGAGCCCGCGGTGGACAGATGGCAGATGTGCACCCGGGAGCCGACGTGCGCGGCGAGCAGCACATCGCGGGCGATGATCGACTCCTCGGCGACGGCCGGCCAGCCGCCCAGGCCCAGTTCGGCGGAGACGATGCCCTCGTTCATCTGGGCGCCCTCGGTGAGCCGGGGCTCCTGGGCGTGCTGGGCGATGACGCCGTCGAACGCCTTCACATACTCCAGCGCGCGGCGCATGATCACCGCGTCGTCCACGCATTTGCCGTCGTCGGAGAAGACCCGCACCCCGGCGGCGGAGTCGTGCATCGCGCCCAGCTCGGCGAGCTTCTTGCCCTCCAGGCCCACGGTCACCGCGCCCACCGGCTGGACGTCGCAGTATCCGGATTCCCGGCCCAGCCGCCACACCTGCTCCACGACGCCCGCGGTGTCCGCGACCGGGAAGGTGTTGGCCATGGCGTGGACCGCGGTGAAGCCGCCGACCGCGGCGGCCCGGGTGCCGGTGAGGACCGTCTCGGAGTCCTCCCGGCCGGGCTCGCGCAGATGGGTGTGGAGGTCGACCAGGCCCGGCAGCAGGATCTGTCCGGCGACGTCGAGCACGGTGGCGCCGTCCGCGTCCAGCCCGGTGCCGACCGCGGCGATGCGCTCCCCCTCGATCAGCACGTCCCGCGGCTCACCCCCGAGCACCTTCGCCCCGCGAAGCAGCGTCTTGTGGGTGTCGCTCATGGTCACTTGCTCTCCTCGGTGCGGGCGGTGGCGACGGCGGACTCGTTCCCGCCGAGCAGCAGATACAGGACGGCCATGCGGATCGAGACGCCGTTGGCGACCTGCTCGACGGCGGTGCAGCGGTCGGAGTCCGCGACCTCCGCGGTGATCTCCATACCGCGGTTCATGGGGCCGGGGTGCATCACGATGGCGTGCTCCGGCATCCGCGCCATGCGGTCGCCGTCCAGGCCGTAGCGGCGGGCGTACTCCCGCTCGGTGGGGAAGAACGCGGCGTTCATCCGCTCGCGCTGGACGCGCAGCATCATCACGGCGTCGGTCTTGCCGACCACCGCGTCCAGGTCGTAGGAGACCTCGCAGGGCCAGCTCTCCACGCCGAAGGGGACCAGCGTCGGCGGGGCGACCAGGGTGACCTCGGCGCCGAGGGTGGCCAGCAGATGGACGTTGGAGCGGGCCACCCGGCTGTGCAGGATGTCGCCGACGATGGTGACCCGGCGCCCGGCCAGGTCCTGTCCGACGCCGGAGGCGTCCGGGATCAGATGGCGGCGCATGGTGAAGGCGTCGAGCAGCGCCTGGGTGGGGTGCTCATGGGTGCCGTCGCCCGCGTTCACCACAGCGCCGTTGATCCAGCCGGAGGTGGCGAGCCGGTGCGGGGCGCCGGAGGCGTGGTGGCGGATGACGACGGCGTCGGCGCCCATCGCCTCCAGGGTGAGCGCGGTGTCCTTCAGGGACTCGCCCTTGGAGACCGAGGAGCCCTTGGCGGAGAAGTTGATGACGTCGGCGGACAGCCGCTTGGCGGCGGCCTCGAAGGAGATGCGGGTGCGGGTGGAGTCCTCGAAGAAGAGGTTGACGACGGTACGGCCGCGCAGGGTCGGCAGTTTCTTGATCGGCCGGTCGGCGAGCCGGGCCAGTTCCTCGGCGGTGTCGAGGATCAGGACGGCGTCGTCGCGCGAGAGGTCGGCGGCCGAGATGAGGTGGCGCTTCATCCGGTTGCTCCGTGGGTGAAGGAGGTGTGCGGGCGTACGGGCGGGCAGGCGCGGGGACCGGTGTCATGGCGGCACCGGTGGTCTCTCGGACGAGTTCCCCGGGGTCGCCGGGGCGGCACTCGCCGTCGGTGAGGGGCGCTACTTCCCGTCCGCGGGGGTGGTCTCGCGCAGCCCGAGGAGCACGCTGTCGCGGCCGTCCTCCTCGGTGAGCTGGACCTTGACCGTCTCCCGCAGCGACGTGGGGAGGTTTTTACCGACATAGTCGGCGCGGATCGGCAGTTCACGGTGACCACGGTCGACGAGGACCGCGAGCTGCACCGCGCGCGGGCGCCCGATGTCACCGAGGGCGTCGAGCGCGGCGCGGATGGTGCGGCCGGAGAAGAGCACATCGTCGACGAGGACCACCAGACGGCCGTCGATGCCGTCGTCGGGGATCTCGGTACGGGCGAGTGCGCGGGCCGGGCGCAGCCTCAGGTCGTCGCGGTACATCGTGATGTCGAGCGAGCCGACCGGGATCCGGCCGGGCTTGCCGGTGATCTCTTCGAGCCGGGCGGCCAGCCGCCGGGCGAGATAGACACCACGGGTGGGAATGCCGAGCAGCACCACGTCATCGGCGCCTTTGGCGCGCTCGACGATCTCGTGGGCGATGCGGGTGAGAACGCGCGCGATATCCGGTGCTTCCAGCACGGGGCGCGCGGCGTCCGAGGTACGGGCGTCCATAAGAAACGGACCTCCTTCTCCGCCTCACGGGACGGACCTTAAAGGACGGTCGGATTTGCGCCATTCACACTAGCAGGGGTCCGCCGTACTCCTGCCATCACCCCTGGCCGGAGCCCCTCCGCTCCGTTCGGCTTGACGAATGGAAATTACGCTGCGTAACCTCACAGTGAGTGACCAGCCGCGCGGCACAGCCGCACGTCGATACAGCGTCCGGGGAGCTTTATGTCCAGCGAATACGCCAAACAGCTCGGGGCCAAGCTCCGCGCCATCCGCACCCAGCAGGGCCTCTCCCTCCACGGTGTCGAGGAGAAGTCCCAGGGCCGCTGGAAGGCCGTGGTGGTGGGATCGTACGAGCGCGGCGACCGCGCCGTGACCGTGCAGCGTCTCGCCGAGCTGGCCGACTTCTACGGCGTCCCGGTGCAGGAGCTGCTTCCGGGCACAAGCCCGGCCGGGGCCGCCGAGCCGCCGCCGAAGCTGGTACTGGACCTTGAGCGACTGGCCCATGTGCCGGTCGAGAAGGCAGGCCCGCTTCAGCGGTATGCCGCGACGATCCAGAGCCAGCGTGGCGATTACAACGGCAAGGTGCTCTCGATCCGCCAGGACGACCTGCGCACCCTCGCCGTTATCTACGACCAGTCGCCGTCCGTGCTGACCGAGCAGCTCATCAGTTGGGGCGTGCTGGGCGCCGACGCCCGCCGCGCGGTCCAGCACGAGGACGTCTGAGTCCGCGTCCCCTTTTCGCTCTTCACCAGCAGAAACGTGCCGCCGGGGGCGGTGGGGCCCTTCTGGGTCCTCCACCGCCCCCGGCGGCTTTGTCGTATGACGCGCCTGTGCGGCCTCTGACGCGCCTGTGTGGCGTCCGTCGTATGGCCCGGCGGTCCGGCTCGTAGTCCGGTGTGACGGCCCCGTCGCGGTTATGCCCGGTGCTCCGGGTGCTCCTGATCGCGACGCAGACTCGGCTTCAGCTCCTTGATACGGCCCAGCAGACCGTTGACAAAGGCCGGCGAGTCGTCGGTGGAGAACTCCTTGGCGAGCTGCACCGCCTCGTCGATCACCACCGCGTCCGGGGTCTCGTCCTCCCACACCAGCTCATACGCGCCCAGCCGCAGGATATTCCGGTCGACGACCGGCATCCGGTCCAGCGTCCAGCCCACCGCATAGGTGGCGATCAGCTCGTCGATCCGGTCGATGTGCTGCGCATATCCCTCGACGAGCTGCATCGTGTATTCGCTGACCGGCGGCTGCCGGTCGTCGGTCCGGGCGAGCCGGATCCAGTCCGCGAGCACGATCTGCACGGTGGTGCCGCGCTGATCGGCCTCGAAAAGGATCTGAAAGGCACGCTTACGGGCCTTGTTGCGGGCAGCCACGGTTAGTTGTTCACCCGACCGAGGTACTCGCCGGAGCGGGTGTCGACCTTGATCTTCTCACCGGTGGTGATGAACAGCGGCACACCGATCTCGTAGCCGGTCTCCAGCTTGGCGGGCTTGGTGCCACCGGTGGAGCGGTCGCCCTGGACGCCCGGCTCGGTGTACTCGATCACCAGCTCGACGGCGGCGGGAAGCTCGACGTACAGCGGGTTGCCCTCGTACATCGCCACGACGGCCTCGAAGCCCTCCAGCAGATAGCGGGCGTTGTCGCCCACGACCTCGGGGGTGATGTAGATCTGGTCGAAAGTGTCCATGTCCATGAACACAAAGCTCTCGCCGTCCTTGTACGAGAACTGCATGCCGCGCTTGTCGACATTGGCCGTCTCGACCTTCACGCCGGCGTTGAAGGTCTTGTCGACCACCTTGCCGGACAGCACGTTCTTGAGCTTGGTGCGCACGAAGGCGGGGCCCTTGCCGGGCTTGACGTGCTGGAACTCGACGACGGACCAGAGCTGGCCGCCTTCGAGCTTGAGCACCAAGCCGTTCTTGAGGTCGTTCGTGGATGCCACGGTTGCGGGTTCTCCTGGACTACGCTGGCGGAGACCAGAAAGCCGCCGACGCGCCCTGATCTTCAGAGTGCGAGCAGCTCTTTGGTCGTGATGGTGAGTAGCTCGGGTCCGCCGTCCGCCTCGGGGCGGACGACGAGCGTGTCATCGATCCGGACACCGCCCCGTCCCGGGAGGTGGACCCCCGGCTCGACGGTGACCGGCACACAAGCGTCCAGTTTACCCATGGCGGACGGTGTGAGCCGAGGGTCCTCGTCGATTTCCAGGCCCACACCGTGTCCGGTGCACGATTCGAGGGCGTCTCCATAGCCCGCCGCGGTCAGCACCTGGCGGGTCACCCGGTCCACATCGCAGTACGCCCGGCCCGGCAGCAGCGCCTCCCGACCGGCCCGCTGGGCGGCGAAGACGGCGTCGTACAGCTCGACCTGCCAGTCCGCGGGCGAGGGCCCGATGACAAAGGTACGGCCCACCTGGCAGCGGTAGCCGCGGTAGTCGGCGCCCAGGCAGATGGTGAGGAAGTCGCCCTCCTCGACCCGCCGGTCGGTGGGCAGATGGCCGGGGCGGCCCGCGTTGGGCCCCGCCGCGACGACGGTGGGGAAGGCCGGGCCGTCCGCGCCGTGGTCCACCAGCCGGCGCTCCAGCTCCAGCGCCAGATGACGCTCGGTGCGGCCCACCAGGATCGACTCCAGCAGCTCGCCGAGCGCCTGGTCGGCCAGCTCCCCGGCGATCCGCATACAGGAGATCTCCTCGTCGTCCTTGACGAGCCGCAACTGCTCGACGGCGCGGTCCAGATCGGCCAGGCGGAGCCGGGGCGCGGCGGCGCCGAGCGCCCGATGGCGGGCGACGGTCAGATCGTGCTCCTCGACGGCCAGCGAGTCGGCGCCGTCCGCCGCGGCCAGATCGGCGGCGGCCACCACCGGATCGCCGTCCGCGCCCGGCAGGATGAGCAGCCGGGGCTCGTCCGAACGCGCCGGACCGGAGGAGAGGGACGGGGAGAGCGGTGGGGCGGAGGGGACTTCGGCGGCCACCAGCACATCCTGGACGGGGCCGAGCAGCAGCACCGCCCCGGGCGGCACGGCGCCGCACAGATAGCGCACATTGGCGGGCCGGGACACCAGCGCCGCCGCGCTCCCGGCCGCGGTGCACTGATCGTGCAGACGGGCACGTCGGGCCGCGTACACCTCGGACATGTCCCCGAGCGTACGCACGCTCGGGGAGGACGGCTCCTCCAGTGGCTCCGGCGAGTGAGCCGAAGGGGCGCGTCGCTGTCGAAAGGGAGAGCGCGCGCAGGCCCCTGAGGAACGAAGGGGCCGAGCACGGTCGACCGTCGACAGGGGGCACCTCCCAGCGGTAGCTGGGGGAGACTTATGCGCCCCGGAGGCGAACCGAGCCTCAAAAAAAAGGGGGCGCCTACCAGCTCGGTGGGCTGGCGATGGAGCGGGTGACCACCTCGTCGAGCATGCGGGCCGTGGTCTCCACGTCGTAGGTGGAGTTGTCGATGATCGGCAGGCCGGAGCCGTACCACCCGGCCATCCGGCCGTGGATCCGCGCCACCTCCTCGTCGCTGAGGCGGCGATTGCCGGTGCGGGCCGCGTTCCGCTCCAGGACGATCTCCAGGCCCGGAAGGACCACCACCGGCAGCAGACCGGGTCCGACATGGCGCTTCCAGCCGCCGAGGCCGACGACCGGGCGGTCGGGGAAGACGGCGTCGTCGAGGATGCAGGAGATCCCGTTGGCCAGAAAGTTACGGGCGGCGAAGCCGCAGGTGCGGCGGGCCAGACGATACTGCGCCTCGGAATTCTCGTTCCACCCCGACTGGGGGTTGGCGAAACCGGACCGGACCCACTCCCGCACATCGTCCAGGCTGATATGCGCGGTCGGCACCCGGCGGCGATCGGCCCAGTGGCGCGCGACCGTCGTCTTGCCCGCACCGGCCGGTCCGATCAGCAGCACCGCCACCGCCGCCTGCGAGACATCGGCGACCGACGGGTCCGCCGGGGGGTGCGGCAGCGGCACCGGACCGCCGGGCGGCAACTGGATATGGCCGGTGGTGTTCACCGTCTCCAGCGGCGCCCCGGGATGCGCGGGCGGAGCCGGTGGCGGCGATACCGGATGCTGCGCGGGCGGTGCGGGGTGCTGCGCGGGCGGTGCGGGGTGCTGCGCGGGGGGTGCGGGATGCCCGGGCACCGGAGGCGCGGGCGGGGCGGGGGGATTGGGGTGAGGTCCCGGGTGATGGTTCGCACTCGCGCCCTGGGCCCAGCCCGCACCCTGCGGACCGGGCACCGGCCCCGGCTGGTGGGGCGGTGGCAGCGGAGCTCCCACTGCATGCTGCATCCGGTGGCACTCCGTCTCGTACAGGCAGTTCTCATCCGACAACTGTCACGTTGATACGGCGGTGAGGCCGCTCCTACCGAACGGTACCTGCCCAGAGCGCCGCTGTGTGAACGCCCCGCAAACCCATTGTGTGCCCGTCGCCCCTTGCCGGCCAGGCAATTCGTCCGGCAAGGGCCGCAACTGCGAGGGGCCGGGGAGCTGTTCGAAGCCCGCGGCGGTGCCGCGGGCTTCGAAGGCGATGACAGAGTTGTGACGCGACGACAACCGCGACGCCATCGGCGACGACGGATGCCTAGCGCGTCAGCGGGAGACCTCGGCGTACGCGGCGAGCAGCACCGCCGGGTCCGGGCCCTCCAGGACAGTGGGCTTGGCGAGGCCGTCCAGGACGATGAAACGCAGCAGGTCACCCCGGGACTTCTTGTCGACCCTCATGGTCTCCAGCAGCTTGGGCCACTGGTCGCCACGGTAGGTGAGCGGCAGGCCCACGGATTCCAGGACGGCGCGGTGGCGGTCGGCCGTGGCGTCGTCCAGACGGCCCGCCAGCCGCCCCAGCTCGGCGGCGAAGACCATGCCCACGGAAACGGCCGCGCCATGGCGCCAGTTGTAACGCTCGTTCTTCTCGATGGCGTGGGCGAGCGTATGCCCGTAGTTGAGGATCTCCCGCAGTCCGGACTCCTTGAGGTCGCTGGAGACGACCTCGGCCTTGACCCGGATGGAGCGCTCGATGAGCTCGGCGGTGTGCTGCCCTGCGGGGGTACGGGCGGCGGCCGGGTCCCGCTCGATCAGCTCCAGGATCTCCGGGTCGGCGATGAAGCCCGCCTTGATGATCTCGGCGAGCCCGCTGATGTAGTCGTTGACCGGCAGCGAGTCCAGCGCGGCCAGATCGCACAGCACCCCGGCCGGGGGGTGGAAGGCGCCGACGAGGTTCTTGCCCTCGGCGGTGTTGATGCCCGTCTTGCCGCCGACGGCGGCGTCGACCATGGCGAGCACGGTCGTGGGGACGGCGATCCAGCGCACACCGCGCAGCCAGCTCGCGGCGACGAATCCGGCGAGATCGGTGGTCGCGCCGCCGCCGACGCCGACGATCACATCGGTGCGGGTGAAGCCGGTCTGCCCGAGCGCCTTCCAGCAGTACGCGGCGACCTCGGCGGTCTTGGCCTCCTCGCCGTTGGGCAACTGGATCGCGACGGCGTCGTACCCCTGCTCGGCGAGGTCCTGGCGGATGGCCTCACCGGTCTCGGCCAGCGCCTCGGGGTGCAGGACGGCAACGCGCTTGGCTCCCTCGCCGATCAGGCCGGGGAGTTCGCCGAGGAGCTGCCGGCCGATCAGCACCTCGTACGGCGCGGTGCCCGCGGTGCCTCCGACCTGGATGCGCGTAGGGGTCTCGGCCACAGGGGGTGTCATGCGTTCTTCAGCTCCAGTACGTCCAGGACGGCCTCGGCGACGTCCTCGGGGGTGCGGTCCTCGGTCGACACGACGGCGCGGGCGACCTCGGTGTACAGCGGGCGGCGCTGCTCCATCAGCTCACGCCAGCGCTGGCGCGGGTTGACCGTGAGCAGCGGGCGCGGGGCGTCAAGACCGGTGCGCTTGACGGCCTCGGCGACGCCCATCTCCAGGAAGACGACCGGGAGGCCGACGAGCAGCTCACGGGTGCCCTCGTCGAGGACGGCGCCGCCGCCCAGCGCGAGCACGCCCCGGTGCTCGGCGACGGCGGTCCGTACGGCCTGCCGCTCCAGCTCACGGAAATGCGGCTCGCCCTCGTCGATGAAGATCTCCGAGATCTCCTTGCCCGCCGTCGCGACGATATCGGTGTCGCTGTCGCGGAAGGTGGTGCCGAGCCGCTGCGCGAGCGCCTGCCCGACGGTGGTCTTCCCGACGCCCATGGGCCCGACCAGCACGACGACCGGCCCCTCGCCGACCTGCCGGCTCACCGAATGGCCAGGTTCTCGAGGAAACTCCGTACGTTACGTCGCGTCTCGGTGACCGAGTCGCCGCCGAACTTCTCCGCGACCGCGTCCGCCAGGACCAGCGCGACCATCGCCTCGGCGACGATCCCGGCCGCCGGAACGGCACAGACGTCGGAGCGCTGGTGGTGGGCCTTGGTCGGCTCGCCGGTGGTCACATCGATCGTGGCCAGCGCCTTCGGCACGGTGGCGATCGGCTTCATCGCGGCCCGGACGCGCAACAGCTCGCCGGTGGTCAGTCCGCCCTCGGTGCCACCCGAGCGGCCCGAGGAGCGCCGGATGCCCTCGTCCGTGGAGACGATCTCGTCATGGGCCTTGGAACCGGGCACCCGCGCGAGGTCGAAGCCGTCGCCGACCTCGACGCCCTTGATGGCCTGGATGCCCATCAGCGCACCGGCCAGCCGTGCGTCGAGCCGGCGGTCCCAGTGCACATGGGAACCGAGGCCCACCGGCACGCCGTAGGCGAGCACCTCGACGACGCCGCCGAGGGTGTCGCCGTCCTTGTGGGCCTGGTCGATCTCGGCCACCATCGCCTTGCTCGCGTCGGCGTCCAGGCAGCGCACCGGGTCGGCGTCCAGCCTCTCGACGTCGGAGGGCTTGGGGTAGACGCCGTACGGCGCCTTCGCGGCGGCCAGCTCCACGACATGCGAGACGATCTCGATCCCGGCCGTCTCCTTGAGGTAGGAGCGGGCGACGGTGCCAAGGGCCACCCGGGCGGCGGTCTCCCGGGCGCTGGCGCGCTCCAGGATCGGCCGGGCCTCGTCGAAACCGTACTTCTGCATCCCGGCCAGGTCCGCGTGGCCGGGGCGCGGGCGGGTCAGCGGGGCGTTACGGGCGAGTCCCTCGAGGATCTCGGGGTCCACCGGGTCGGCGGCCATGACCTGCTCCCACTTCGGCCACTCCGTATTGCCGACCATGATCGCGACCGGGGAGCCGAGGGTCAGGCCATGGCGTACGCCGCCGAGGAAGGTGACCTCGTCGCGCTCGAACTTCATCCGGGCACCGCGGCCATAGCCGAGCCGCCGTCGGGCCAGGGCATCCGCCACCATGTCGGTGGTGATCGGCACCCCGGCGGGCAGCCCCTCCAGCGTCGCCACGAGTGCGGGGCCGTGCGACTCCCCCGCGGTCAGCCAGCGCAACCTGCTCAACGGTGCTCCCTCATGCGCGTGCCTCGACGTCTTGCGGCGCGACCCGGTCCGCGCGACTCCGGCCCGCACCTCCGATCCTCCCACGACCCGGGAGTCTCATCGGTGCGTGGTCCATGGGGTGGACGGTCGCGGCGGGCCGGAGACGGGCCGGGGACGGTCGCGCAGGGCCCGGCGGGGGCCGCCGAGGGGCCCGTGAGGCAGGTCAGCGGGCCGCCAGCGCCTCGCGCATCGCGGTCAGGGGCGCGGGGGCTCGGCCCGTCATCTGCTCGACCTGGAGTACCGCCTGGTGGACCAGGAGGTCCAGGCCGCCGACCACCGAGCCGCCGCGCGCCGACCAGGCGGCGGCGAGCGGGGTCGGCCAGGGCTCGTAGAGGACGTCGAAGAGCGCGCCGGGGCGGTCCGGTACGGACGCCGCGAGCACGTCCGTGGTGCCCGCGGGGGTGGTGGCGATCACCAGGGGCGCGCCGAGCGCCTCGGCCGCGTCGCCCCAGTCCGCCGTGCGCACCGCGACGCCCAGCCGCTCGCCCCACTGCCGCATCTCGGCGGCGCGGGCCTCGCTGCGGACGTATGCGGTGACCTCGCCGTCGCAGATCCGGGAGAGCGCGGCCAGCGCCGAGGAGGCGGTGGCACCGGCACCCAGCACGGCGGCGCGCTCCACGCGCCCGACACCGCGCTCGCGCAGCGCCGCCAGCATGCCCGGGATATCGGTGTTGTCCCCGTGCCCGCGGCCGTCGTCGGTGAAGACGACCGTGTTGACGGCCTCCACCGATGCCGCGGTGTCGCTGATCTCGTCCAGCAGCGGGATGACGGCGCGCTTGAGCGGCATGGTCAGGGAGAGTCCGGCCCAGGCCGGTCCCCCGTCCTCGCCGAGGTGTTTGAAGAAGTCCGGCAACGCGGTCTCGTCCACCTCGAAGCGGTCGTACGTCCAGCCGCTCAGGCCCAGTTCCCGGTAGGCCGCGCGGTGCAGCACCGGTGACAGGGAGTGGGCGATCGGCGAACCGAGCACCGCTGCCCTGCGGTTTTCCGACATCTTTCCTCAGCCGTTGTTCGTGCGCTGCTTATTGAACTTGTCGACCCACTTCTGGTGATCCGCGTAGGTCTTGGAGAACTGGCTCGTCTTGCCGTCGAGCGAGATGAAGTAATACCAGCCGTCGCTGGTCGGGTTCATCGCCGCCTTCAGCGCGTCATGGCCCGGGTTTCCGATCGGACCGGGCGGCAGTCCCTTGTAGAAGTACGTGTTGTACGGGTTGTTGTACTGCTTGATCTCATTGATCGGGATATCGATCTTGCTCTGATTCTTGATGTAGTTGTACGTGGAGTCGAATTCCAGCTTGCCGTAGGTCTCCGGATTCGCGGGCTTGAGCCGGTTGTAGATGACCTCGGACATCTTCCGGAAGTCGTCGTGGGTGACACCCTCCGCCTGGACCAGGCTGGCCACGGTGATGAGCTGGAGCGGGGACTTGAGGCCCAGCTCCTTCGCCTTGCCCTCCAGGTCCTGGCTGCCGTAGTTCCGGTTGGCCTCGGCGACCATCTTCCGCAGCACGTCCGCGGGCTTGGCGCCCTTGCCCACGCTGTAGCGGGACGGATACAGGAACCCTTCCAGCGGATCCTTGATCTTGCTGTTGTCGTCGGCCCAGGAGGGCAGCCCGAGGTTCTTCGCCTCCTTTTTGGCGATGCCCGCGGTGGTCCCCGCCTTGACGCCGACCTTCTTGTCGATCGCCGCGTAGATCGTGGCGTCGCGCATGCCCTCGGTGACGATCAGGGCGTTGCTGCTGGTGGGGTCGAGCATCAGCTTGACCGCCGCCGCGCCGGACATCTCCTTGCGCAGGCTGTAGGTGCCCGGCTGGACGAACTTGCCGCTGTCCTCCACGGCCTTGACGAAGGCGCCGCTGCTCTTGACCACGCCCTTGTCGGCGAGGATCGAGCCGATCTCGGCATTGCCGGAGCCGGAGGGAACCTCCACCTCGATCCGGCCGGTGCCGTCGCCGGAGTAGTCGGGTGCGGGGCCGAAGCGGGTCTGCCAGAAGTCGTAGGCGTAGTAGCCGCCTCCGCCGACGGCGCCCACCAGGACGACGGTGACGAAGAGGCATGCCACACCGCTGCGGCGCTTCTTGGGCTGCTTGCCCTTGCCCTTCTTGCCGCCGCGCGCGCCGGGCTCGTCGTCGTCATCGTCGTCGTCCGCCGCGTCGTCCGGGCCCCGGCCGCCGCCGTCCGTGAAGAACGGGTGGTCGTCCTCGTCATCCGCCCGGGCGGGCGGGTCCTCGGGGGCCTCGCGCTGGCGGGGCACCTGGTGCTCCGCGGGGACCGTGGGCATCTGTTGCGTCTGCGGGGGCACATGGGGGCCCCGGGGTCCCGAGGGGGCCTGCGGTGACTGCTGTTGTCCCTGGTAGGGGTCCTGCGTCGGATAGGAACCGCTGTGGCTCCCGTAGGGATCCTGCGGGTCCATGCCCCCGTACGAGCCGTCCTGGGGCGGGTAGGGAACGCCCTGGCCGGGGTACTCCTGCGGGTGCCGCTGATGCGGGTAGCCGGGGTCCTGGCCGTCCCACTGGGGCTGCTGGTGCTGCTGGGGCTGGTGCTGCTGGGGATCCTGCTGATATCCGTGCGGATACTGCTGGTGCCCATAGGGATCCTGGGCGTACGGCTCCTGCCCGTAGGAGCCCTGACCGTACGGACCCTGGCCGTAGGCGTCCTGCGCATAGGGGTCCTGTGCGTACGGCTCCTGAGCGTAGGGGGCCTGCGCATAGGGATCCTGACCGGCCACCGTGGGCTGGCCGCTCCATTCCCGGTCCCCGTACAGCGGATCCTCGGGATGCCACGGTTGGGAGCCGGGTCCCCGGCCGTACTCAGTCATCGATCCCCTAGCGACGGAGGTGGTCACCGCTCGGCGTGTTCGTGGCACGGGTGGCGGCGGCCATGTCGCGCGGAACGTTACCGTACCGCGATCAGATGACCACTTCGACGGCCTCTCCGGGAGCCCTGCCCGAGACCCGCTCGGTCTCCAGCGCGCTCTGTAGGATCACCACGGCGGCCGCCTGGTCAACCACCGAGCGGCCCTTCTTCGACGTCACCCCGGAGGCGCGCAGCCCCTGGGACGCTGTGACAGTGGTCATACGCTCGTCGACGAGCCGTACCGGCACCGGGGCGACCCGCCGCGCCAACTCACGCGCGAAGGTGCGCACTTTGGCCGCGGCCGGCCCCTCGCGCCCGCTGAGCGAGCGCGGCAGGCCGACCACCACTTCGAGCGGTTCGTACTCCTCGACGAGCGCCGCGAGCCGCTTGTGGGCGGCCGGGATGTCGCGTCCCGGCACGGTCTCCACGGGTGTGGCGAGGATCCCGTCGGGGTCGCACGAGGCGACCCCGATCCGGGCGTCCCCGACGTCGATGGCGATCCGCCTGCCGCGTCGCACGGCGATCAGACCGCTTCCGCGACAAGCCGCTCGACGGCCTCGATGGCCTCGCCGACGGCGTCCGGGTTCTGGCCGCCGCCCTGGGCCACGTCCGGCTTGCCGCCGCCTCCGCCGCCGAGTGTCTTGGCGGCGGTGCGGACCAGGTCACCGGCCTTGAGACCGCGCTCACGGGCGGCCTCATTGGTGGCGATCACGGTCAGCGGACGGCCGCCCGCCACGGTGAAGAGGGCGACGACGGCGGGACGGTCACCAGGGATGCGTCCGCGTACGTCCAGGACCAGCTTGCGCAGATCGTCGGCGGAGGTGCCGTCCGGCACCTTGGCGGCGACCAGGGCCGTGCCCCGGACGTCCTTGGCGCCCTGGGCGAGACCGGCGGCGGCCTGGAGCACCTTCTCGGCGCGGAACCGCTCGATCTCCTTCTCGGCCTCCTTGAGCTTGCTCAGCATGCCGGAGATCTTCTCCGGGAGCTCCTCGGGGCGGCCCTTGACCAGGTCGGTGAGCTGGGAGACGACCGTGTGCTCACGGGCGAGGAAGTTGTAGGCGTCCACGCCCACCAGGGCCTCGACCCGGCGCACACCGGAGCCGATGGAGGATTCGCCGAGCAGCTTCACCAGACCGAGCTGGGCGGTGTTGTGCACATGCGTGCCACCGCACAGCTCCTTGGAGAAGTCGCCGATGGTCACCACGCGCACCCGGTCGCCGTACTTCTCGCCGAACTCGGCGATGGCGCCCTGCTTCTTGGCCTCGTCCATGCTCATCACCTCGGCGGAGACGTCGAGTTCCCGCGAGAGCACTTCGTTGATCTTCTGCTCGACGTCCATGAGCACCCCGCCGGGCACGGCGGCCGGCGAGCCGAAGTCGAAGCGGAAGCGGCCGGGCGAGTTCTCCGAACCGGCCTGGGCGGCGGTCGGGCCCAGGGCGTCGCGCAGCGCCTGGTGGGTGAGGTGGGTGGCGCTGTGGGCGCGGGCGATGGCGCGGCGGCGCGTGACGTCGATCCGGGCGTGGACACCGGCGCCGACCGTCACCTCGCCGACCTGGACGACGCCCTTGTGCACGCTGACGCCGGGCACCGGCTGCTGGACGTCCCGGACCTCCACCACGGCGCCGGTGTCCAGCTTGATCCGGCCGGTGTCGGCGAGCTGGCCGCCGCCCTCGGCGTAGAACGGGGTGCGGTCCAGGACGACCTCGACCTCGTCGCCCTCGGTGGCGGCGGGCGAGGACACCCCGTCGACCAGCAGGCCCACGATGGTGGACTCGCCCTCGGTGTGGCTGTAGCCGGTGAACTCGGTCAGGCCGGAGCTGTCGGCCACCTCGCGGTAGGCGGACAGGTCGGCGTGGCCGGTCTTCTTGGCCTTGGCGTCGGCCTTGGCGCGCTCCCGCTGCTCCTTCATCAGCCGGCGGAAGCCCGCCTCGTCCACCGAGAGGCCCTGTTCGGCGGCCATCTCGAGGGTGAGGTCGATCGGGAAGCCCCAGGTGTCGTGGAGCAGGAACGCCTTGTCACCGGCGAGCACGCTGCCACCGGCGGCCTTGGTGTCGGTGACGGCGGTGTCGAGGATGTTGGTGCCGGCCTTGAGCGTCTTGAGGAAGGCCGACTCCTCGGCGAGGGCGACGGTCTCGATGCGCTTGCGATCGGTCAGCAGCTCCGGGTACTGCTGGCCCATCGTCTTGAGGACGACGTCGACCAGCTCGCCGACGACCGGCTCGGTGGCGCCGAGGATGCGCATATTGCGGATGGCGCGGCGCATGATGCGGCGCAGCACATAGCCGCGGCCCTCGTTGCCGGGGGTGACGCCGTCGCCGATGAGCATGACGGAGGTGCGCATATGGTCGGCGACCACGCGCAGCGAGACGTCGGAGTCATGGGCGGCGCCGTAGGCGACCCCGGTCAGCTCGGTGGCCTTGTCCATGACGACGCGCAGGGTGTCGGTCTCGTACATGTTCCGCACGCCCTGAAGGATCATCGCGAGGCGCTCGAGGCCGAGGCCGGTGTCGATGTTCTTGCTGGGCAGCTCGCCGAGGATGGGGAAGTTCTCCTTGCCCTCACCCGCACCGCGCTCGTACTGCATGAAGACCAGGTTCCAGATCTCCACGTAGCGCTCGTCGTTGACGGCCGGGCCGCCCTCCTCGCCGAACTCCGGACCACGGTCGTAGTTGATCTCGGAGCAGGGGCCGCAGGGGCCGGGGACGCCCATGGACCAGTAGTTCGGGCCCATGCCCAGGCGCTGGATCCGCTCGGCGGGGACGCCGATCACCTCGCGCCAGATGCGCTCGGCCTCGTCGTCCTGCTCATAGACGGTGATCCACAGCCGCTCGGGGTCGAGGCCGTAGCCGCCCTCCTCCTGGGGGCTGGTCAGCAGCTCCCAGGCGTACTTGATGGCGCCTTCCTTGAAGTAGTCGCCGAACGAGAAGTTCCCGCACATCTGGAAGAAGGTGCCGTGGCGGGTGGTCTTGCCGACCTCTTCGATGTCCGGGGTGCGCACGCACTTCTGCACGCTGACGGCCCGGTCGAAGGGCGGCTTGACCTCGCCGAGGAAGTACGGCTTGAAGGGGACCATGCCCGCGGGGACCAGCAGCAGCGTCGGGTCGTCCGCGATGAGCGACGCCGACGGCACGACGGTGTGCCCGCGCTCCTCGAAGAAGCGCAGCCAGCGGCGGCGGATTTCAGCCGACTCCATCAGTGGTCCTCATTTCCGGCTTTGTGGAGCTTGTGGGGAGTGGTGTGGGTGAGCTGGGCCCGGCCCCGCTGGGCCGGAAGCTGCTTGCGGTCGTCCGGCGGGGGCGCCGAGAGCCCGAGCGCGTCCTTGAGCGCGGCCTCGCGGTCGGCCATGCCGTCCCGTACGTCGAGGGCGAAGACCTTGATCCGCCGGCCCGCCAGCACCGCCCGGTCGGCGGCCTGCGCCGCCAGACTCTCCGGGGTGAGCTGGTTGAGCTTGCGGTTGACCTTGGTGGTGGCCCACACCCCGGCGGCGACGCCGGTGGTGAACCAGAATGTGCGGCGGAACATCCGGTCTGTCAGCCCTTCGATCCACGGTTGCGACGGCCGCCCCAGCGGGCGGACGGCAGGGTCTTGCCGATGACGACGGTGCGCGCGGGCGCGGGCTCGTCCTGCTCCCGTCCCTTGCGGCCGATCGCCCGCCGGACGCCGTAGCCGAACGCGGCCACCTTGACCAGCGGACCGCCGAAGGCGGTGGAGACGGTCGAGGAGAGCGCGGAGGCGTTGGAGGTGACCTCCTGGACGTCGGAGGCGATCGAGTCCACCCGGGCGAGCTGGGTGTTGGCCTCGCGCACGGTCGCGGACGCCTCGCTGAGCAGCGGAACCGCCTGGTCGGTGACCTCCGCCAGCAGCCTGGTGGCCGCCTTGAGCGTCTGGGCCAGCCTCACCAGCGCCAGGGCGAGGAAGGACACCAGGATCGCCCAGAAGACGGCCACGAGGATCCCGGCCACCTCTCCACCGGACACGTCGCACCGCTCCCTGTCGCCGCTCGTCGTCGTTGTTCGTGCTCGTTCGTGATGGTTGTGCTCGTCGTTCGTCGCCCGCCGCTCTCGGGCGGTATCCGGGCGCGGGCGGCAGGTATCGACCTTATCGCGCCGCGGACGCGCACCCGAAACGGATAACGGCCGCCGGGCCCGCTCCCGGGCCCGCCATCGGACAAGCCCGCGGGTTCCCCGTCGACCGGCGTCGAGGGGAACCCGCGGGCTTGGCTGGGTACTGCGCGCTCCGCCGAATCAGCGGGCGTAGTACTCGACGACGAGCTGCTCGTCGCAGATGACCGGGATCTCCTTGCGGTTGGGGTCCCGGTCGAGGCGGAAGGCGAGCGCCATCAGGTTGACCTGGAGGTAGCGCGGGGTCTCGCCGTCGGGGGCGTAACCACCCTCGCGCGCCACCTGGAAGGGGTGCTTGTCGCGGCTGCGCTCGCGGACCATCACCACGTCGTCCGGGCGGACCCGGAAGGACGGCTTGTCGACCTTGCGGCCGTTGACCTCGATGTGGCCGTGGGTGACCATCTGGCGGGCCTGGTAGATGGTGCGGGCGATGCCCGACCGCAGCACGAGCGCGTCCAGACGGCGCTCGAGCTCGATGACCAGAGCCTCGCCCGTCTTGCCGCCGGCCTTCCGAGCGCGGTCATAGGCACGGGCCATCTGGCGCTCGCTGATGTCGTACTGGGCGCGCAGACGCTGCTTCTCCAGCAGCCGGACCTTGTAGTCACTGGTCTGCTTGCGGCCACGGCCGTGCTCGCCCGGCGGATACGGGCGGGCCTCGAAGTACTTGACGGCCTTCGGGGTCAGAGCGATGCCCAGCGCCCGCGACTTCTTGACCTTGGGACGCGACTGGTTCACGGGGAACGAACCTCCATGTAAGTTAGGTGAGCCTTACCTTAGCCGAGGAGAACGCATGTTTCGACCTGGGATCCCCCTGCCCAGCACTGGTCAGAGCCCCGAGGAGGGTCAGCCGCGTCCCATGGAAGACGCCCTGCGGCCATCGGCGGCAGAGCGCGTACGTACTCTCGTTGAATCCAAGGCTACGGCTTCGTTGACGATTCCCGGAATCGAGGCCCTGGATGACCTGGGGGCCGACTGTCCGGCCGCCCGGACGGTCGCTCCGGACGGAGATGTGCTGCTGCTGGTTCCCAGCGGCTCCCCCGCCGCCCGGGCCGCCGCACACGCCCAGGACGACGAGCTGACCTGCGTGATGGAGATCACCGATGTCGCCCCGGTCGCGATGCCCCAGCGGATCCGCGGCCGCGCCTGGGTGGCCGGCTGGCTCACCCCCGTCCCCTGCGGTGAGCGCACGCGCACCGCGGCGGCGCTGCTGGCCGAGCGGCATCCGGTGGGCGAGCTGCTCGGCTTCGACCAGGCACCGCGACCCCGGCGGTCCGGTGAGCCGGCCACCGGCGTGGGGCCCGCCGGACGAGCCGCCTGGACGCTGCTGCGGCTGGAGGTCGGCGAGGCGTGCGTGGACGACCTGTGGGGCGCGGACGGCGTCGAGCCGGACGACTTCACGACCGCCGACCCCGATCCGCTCGTGCGGCACGAGGCCGATCTGCTCCAGCATCTGCACGCCGCCCACAGCGAGCAGATGCGCGGGCTGTGCGCCCTGCTCGGCGACCGCTCCGACGTGGTCTGCACCCGGGGCGCGGCCACCCCGGTGGCGCTGGACCGCTTCGGTCTGCGGGTGCGCTTCACGGACGAGGCGGACCGGCCGTTCGACGCGCGCTTCGACTTCCCCGGTCCGGTGCGGAACGTGACCGAGCTGCGGTACGCGATGCACGCCCTGTTCGACGCGGCCACGAGCTGAGCCCGCGAGTGACGGGCTGAGTCCGCGGGTGGGGGTGATCGGCGCGGGTGCGGCGGCCGCCGGCCAGGCCGCTACGACGTTACGACGAGGCCGGGGCCGGACCGTCGGCGGACGGCGGCGGGTCGCCCCGCAGCCGCGCCCGCACCCGCTCCACCACATCCGCGTACCGCGCCTCGGCGCCGTACCGCGTGGGCTCGTAGTACCGCTTGCCGTGGATCTTGTCCGGTGCGTACTGCTGCGCCGCGATCCCGCCCGGCAGATCGTGCGGGTAGAGATAGCCCTGTGCGTGGCCGAGCTTCTTGGCGCCCTGGTAGTGGCCGTCGCGCAGATGCGGTGGCACCGGCCCTGCCAGGCCCGCCCGCACATCCGCCAGCGCCGCGCCGATCGCCGTGGTCGCGGCGTTCGACTTGGGCGCGAGCGCCAGGGCGATCGTCGCATGGCTCAGGGTGAGCGCGGCCTCCGGGAAGCCGATCAGGGCGACCGCCTGCGCCGCGGCCACGGCGGTGGGCAGGGCGGTCGGATCGGCGAGGCCGATGTCCTCGCTCGCCGAGATCATCAGCCGGCGGGCGATGAACCGCGGGTCCTCCCCCGCCTCGATCATCCGGGCCAGATAGTGCAGCGCGGCGTCCACATCCGAGCCGCGGATGGACTTGATGAGGGCACTGGCCACGTCGTAGTGCTGGTCGCCCGCGCGGTCGTACTTCACCGCGGCCCGGTCGACCGCCTCCTCAAGCGAGGTGAGGGTGACCTCGGCCTCGCCCTTGTCCAGGGCCGCCCCGGCACCCGCCTCCAGCGCGGTGAGCGCCCGCCGGGCGTCGCCGCCCGCTATGCGCAGCAGATGCGCCTCGGCGTCCTCGGGGAGGGTGACCGCTCCGCCGAGCCCGCGCTCGTCGGTGAGCGCGCGCCCCAGCAGCCCGCGCAGATCGTCGTCGGTCAGCGGCTCCAGGGTGAGCAGCAGCGAGCGGGAGAGCAGCGGGGAGATCACGGAGAAGTACGGATTCTCGGTGGTGGCCGCGATCAGCGTCACCCAGCGGTTCTCCACGGCGGGCAGCAGCGAGTCCTGCTGGGCCTTGCTGAAGCGGTGGATCTCGTCCAGGAAGAGGACGGTGTCCCGCCCGTAGGCCCCGGAGGAGCGGCGCGCGCCGTCGATGACGGCCCGGACCTCCTTGACCCCCGCGGTGATGGCCGACAGCTCGACAAAGCGCTTCTGGGTGGCCTGGCTGACCACATACGCCAGCGTCGTCTTGCCGATACCCGGCGGGCCCCACAGGATCACCGACGACGGCCCGGCCGGACCGCCGCCGCCCTCGCCCACGAGCCGGCGCAGCGGCGATCCGGGGCGCAGCAGATGCTGCTGGCCCACGACCTCGTCGAGGGTGCGCGGGCGCATCCGCACGGCCAGCGGGCTGCTGGCCGGATCCTTCTCCTGGCGGTCCTCTGCGGCGGCGGTGAACAGGTCTGGCTCCACGACGGGAAGCCTATGCCAACCCTCCGACAACGCCGCCGGGCCCAGCGTTCGGCAAGTGCGGGCTTCAGCCCTGAGCGCCCGTCCAGAAGTCCCACCAGCGGGTCAGGATCAGCATCCCGATGACCCCGATCCACATCACCGGGACCACCCAGTGGAACTCCATGAGCCCGCGCCGGAGCCCGTCGGGGGCGGGAAGGTATCCGTGCTTGAGGTTGTGGCCGGTGACGTAGCAGAACATCACGATGGTGGCGACCCAGGCGAGGCAGCACCACAGGCACAGCGAGCCGATGACGTACAGCGACTCGTACTGGAGCCAGGTCACGAAGCCGACGCCGAAGAGCGTGCCCGCGTTGAAGGTCAGCCAGTACCAGCGCGGGAAGCGCGCCCCGGTCAGCAGGGACATGCCGACGCAGATGACGATGCCGTAGGCGACCAGGCCGAGCATCGGGTTCGGGAAGCCGAACGCGTGCGCCTGGTCGCTCTCCATGATGTTGCCGCAGGAGACGACGGGGTTGAGGCTGCAACCGGGCGTGAAGACCTTACCGTCGGCCTTGTACTCGAGGATCTTGTTCTTGTCGATCGTGATGACCCAGGCCGCGAGGAGCCCCAGCGCACCGGTGATCACGAGCAGCAGGGCGAAGACGCGACTGCCCCCCGTCCCGGTCCGCACGCCCTCCCGCGCCTCGCCGGACTCCACGTCGTCCATCACTGTCGTCGCCATACTCGCCGTCCGTCGCTCTCCACCGTGTCCAGCCCCGTCGGGCACGGCCATTGTGCCGCACCCGCCCCCGCCGTACGGCCCGCTTATCCAGGCCATGCCATGGTGCCCTGTCCCCCGTTCGGAGGACATAAGACGGGCTTCCCGGTCGTCCCCGGGACGGGCGCGGCACCGTCGCGCTCAGGGGATATGGCGGACGAAACCCACGGTGGAGATCCTCCAGGGCCGTCGGAGCCGGGACCCGGGAGAGGTCACGGTGCTGGGCCGGGACCCCGTCTGCGGGGACGGGAATGGCGTTCCCGGATCGGCACCGTTTGGCGGGATGAATCCGCCCCGGCCGAGTTGACGGTGCGGCGGCTGCGGTAGGGCCGGACAAGACGAAAGGGGGCCCGGGGAATCCCCGGGCCCCTCTTCGAGCTTCGCTCAGGCGAGGCGCGAGTGGATCGCCTCGACCACCTCGGCCAGGGGCACCGGCGCCTGCTCGCCGGACTCCATGTCCTTGAGCTGGACCACGTCCTCGGCGAGGTCGCGCTCGCCCGCCACGATCGCGTAGCGCGCACCGCTGCGGTTGGCCGCCTTCATCGCGGCCTTGAGGCCCTTGCCGCCGTAGGCGAAGTCCGTTGCGACACCCGCCGTACGGAGCTCGCCGACCACGCCGAAGAGGACCTTCCTGGCCTCCTCCCCGAGCGGCACCGCGAAGACGCTGACGGCGTCGGGGAGGTTCAGCTCGATGCCCTCGGCCTCCAGCGCCAGCACCGTACGGTCGACGCCGAGCGCCCAGCCCACCGAGGGGAGCGCCGGGCCGCCGATCATCTCGGACAGCCCGTCGTAGCGGCCGCCGCCGCCGACCGCGGACTGCGAGCCCAGCCCGTCGTGGACGAACTCGAAGGTGGTGCGGGTGTAGTAGTCCAGGCCGCGCACCAGCTTCGCGTCGTCCTCGAAGACCACGCCGCGCGCGGTGATCAGCTCGCGCACCTCCGCGTGGTACGCCTTGCACTCCTCGCACAGGTAGTCGCGCAGCAGCGGGGCGCCGGTCAACTGCTCGCGCACCGCCTCGCGCTTGTCGTCCAGCACCCGCAGCGGGTTGATCTCGACGCGCGCCCGGGTGTCCTCGTCCAGGTCGAGGCCGCGCAGGAAGTCCTGGAGGGCGGCCCGGTAGACGGGGCGGCAGGTGGCGTCGCCCAGCGAGTTCAGCAGGATGCGGAAGTCGCGCAGCCCCAGCGAGCGGTAGGCGTCGTGGGCCAGGATGATCAGCTCGGCGTCCAGGGCCGGGTCCTCGGCGCCGATCGCCTCCGCGCCGACCTGCGAGAAGTGGCGGTAGCGGCCCTTCTGCGGGCGCTCGTAGCGGTAGTAAGAGCCCGAGTACCAGAGCTTGACCGGCAGGGATCCGGCCTTGTGCAGATTGGCCTCCAGGGCGGCGCGCAGCACCGAGGCGGTGCCCTCGGGGCGCAGCGCGAGCTCGTCGCCGCCCTTGGTGGTGAGGGTGTACATCTCCTTGGTCACGATGTCGGTGGACTCGCCGACGCCGCGCGCGAACAACTCCACGTTCTCGAAACCGGGGGTCTCGACATAGCCGTAGCCGGAGCGCTTGAGCGGTGCGGCGATCGCCTCGCGCACCGCCAGGTACGCCGCGGAGGCCGGCGGGATCAGGTCATACGTGCCCCGGGGGGCTTTGAAGGTGCTCAACGGAAGTCTCTCGTCACATTCCTCGTCGCGGAGCCGGGCGCTGCGCGCCGTCTCCCAGGCCGGCGGCCACCTCGCGCAGATACGGGTTGGTGGCGCGCTCACGGCCGATGCTGGTCTGGGGGCCATGGCCGGACAGCACCACGGTCGAGTCGTCGAGCGGCAGGACCACACGGGCCAGCGACTCGAGTATCTCGGCGTGGTCGCCGCCGGGCAGATCGGTGCGTCCGATGGAGCCGGCGAAGAGCAGATCGCCCGCGAAGAAGACGGACGGGACGTCCGCCTGCTCGGGCATCCGGAAGGTCACCGACCCCTTGGTATGGCCCGGGGCGTGCGCGACGGTGAGGTCGAGACCGGCCAGCTTCAGCTCGGCGCCGTCGGCCAGCTCCCTGACGTCGTCCGGCTCGCCCACGGTCAGCTCGCCCATCAGCGGCATGCCGATGGAGCGCCCGAACGCCTTCTCGGGGTCGCTCATCATGTAGCGGTCGGACGGGTGGATCCAGGCCGGTACGTCATGCGCGCCGCAGACCGGGACGACCGAGGCGACATGGTCGATATGGCCGTGGGTGAGGACGACGGCGACGGGCTTGAGCCGGTGCTTGGCAACCGCCTCCGCGACGCCTTGGGCCGCCTGATGGCCCGGGTCGATGATCACGCACTCCTCACCGGCGGCGGGGGCGACCAGATAGCAATTGGTCCCCCAGGCCCCGGCGGGGAACCCGGCAATGAGCACGATCGTCCTTAGAAGTCGTCCGGTGGAAGATTGTCGGCGGCTTCAGAGCCTACCGGCGGCGCCCCCACCACAGCGAACCCGTATACGGTACGGCCGAGCCCTCACGCACAACAGCAGGACACTGACGGCACACGCCTTGAGGAGACGACCCGGTGGTCAGTAACGAGCAGCGGCGGCGGCAACTCGCCCGGGAGAAGTACCTTCGCCAGCAGCAGCGGCGCGAATCCGCCCGGCACAAGACGCGCCAGCGCAATGTCGTGATCGCCGCCGTACTGGCCGTGGTCCTGGCCGGTGGCGGTGCCATCGCGGCCACGGGCGCGCTGTCCGGGAGCGACAAGGACAAGACGAAGGACGACGCCGCGGCGTCCGGCACCCCCTCGGCCGCCCCCACCAGCAAGGCGCCGGACCCCTGTGCCAAGGAGGCGAAGGCGGTCGCGGGCAAGAAGCCGAAGAAGCTGTCGTGGAAGAAGGAGCCGGCGCTCACGGTCGACAAGTCGGCCTCGTACACGATGAAGCTGGAGACGACCTGCGGGGACATCTCCGTGGCCATGGACGCCGGCAAGGCGCCGCACACGGTCAACTCCTTCAGCTTCCTGGCGGGCGAGGGCTACTTCGACCACACCAAGTGCCACCGGCTGGTGAACTCGGGGATCTACGTGCTTCAGTGCGGTGATCCGCAGGGCACCGGCGCGGGCGGCCCCGGCTACACCCTCCCGGACGAGAACCTGAAGGACCCCTCGATCAAGGGCGGCAAGTACCCGGCCGGGACCGTCGCCATGGCCAACCAGTACAACCCGCAGACCAAACAGGGCAAGAACACCGGCGGCAGCCAGTTCTTCCTGGTCTACAAGGAGAGCCAGCTCCCGCCGTACTACACGCCCTTCGGCAAGGTGGACGAGGCGGGGATGAAGGTCCTGAAGAAGATCGCCGACGCCGGGGCCGGAGCCCCGGACCAGACGATGAACACCGCCCCCAACGCCAGCGTCGTGATCAACAAGGCGACGGTCGGCAAGTCCTGAGGTCGCCGACGCGCGTACTGCGAAATTTCGGTCGCGCAGGATACGGACAGCCGGGGCACCGGTCGCCTATGTTGGCGTTGTGTAGGGTGCCTGCCCCGGAGGCCGCCACCCTGCCGTGAGACCGGCCAGGGCGCATCCCGGCCGGAAGAAACTGTGGACGATGCCGGCGGGCCGCGCGCCCGCCCCGGCATCATGTGGAGGAGGCGCTGTGAGCAGCGAGCCTTGGGGCCGCGTCGACGAGGCGGGGACCGTATACGTGCGTACGGCCGACGGTGAGCAGGTCGTCGGATCGTGGCAGGCGGGATCGCCGGAAGAGGCCCTCGCCTACTTCGAGCGCAAGTACGACGGTCTGGTCGTCGAGATCGGTCTCCTCGAGCGCCGGGTCAAGACCACCGATCTGTCGGCCAAGGACGCGACGGCGGCCATCGACCACATCCGGCACCAGGTCGACGAGCATCATGTGGTCGGCGATCTGGAAGCGCTGAAGAAGCGGCTCGACAAGCTCGCCGGGGACGTCGAGGCCCGCCGCGAGCAGCGCAAGGCGGCCAAGGCGGTCCAGGCCGACGAGGCCCGCAGGGCCAAGGAGGACCTGGTCGCCGAGGCCGAGCAGTTGGCCGCCAGCGAGCAGTGGCGGGCGGCCGGGGAGCGGCTGCGCGCCCTGGTGGACACCTGGAAGGGCCTGCCGCGCCTGGACCGCAAGACGGACGACGAGCTGTGGCACCGCTTCTCGCACGCCCGCTCGGCGTTCTCCAAGCGCCGCAAGGCGCATTTCGCGGCCCTGGACGCACAGCGCGAGGAGGCCCGGCAGACCAAGGAGAAGCTGGTCGCCGAGGCCGAGGCGCTCTCCGGCTCCACCGACTGGGGTCCGACCGCGGCCCGGTACCGGGAGCTGATGGCGGACTGGAAGGCCGCGGGCCGTGCGCAGCGCGAGGCCGAGGAGGACCTGTGGAACCGCTTCCGCGGTGCGCAGGACATCTTCTTCCAGGGACGCAGCGAGGTCTTCGCGGAGCGCGACGCCGAGCAGCGGGAGAATCTCACCCGTAAGGAGGAGCTCGTCGTCGAGGCCGAGAAGCTGCTGCCGATCTCGGACCTCAAGGCGGCCCGCGCGGCCTTCCGCTCGGTCAACGAGCGGTGGGAGGCCGTCGGCCATGTGCCGAGGGACGCTCGGGCCCGGATCGAGGGCCGGATCCACGCGGTGGAGCGCGCCATCCAGGAAGCCGAGGAGGCGGAGTGGCGGCGCACCAACCCCGAGGCGCGGGCGCGTGCCCAGGGGCTCACCGGGCAGCTTCAGGACGCCGTCGACAAGCTGCGTACGCAGATCGACGCGGCCCGCGCGGCGGGGAACAACGCGAAGGCCGACAAGCTCTCCAAGGAGTTGGAGGGCCGGCAGGCGCTGCTGGACCAGGCGCTGAAGGGTCTCCAGGAGTTCGGCGGCTGATGTTCCGCTGATCCGGCCGATACGACGGCGGCGGCCCCCGGTGCGAAGGCGCCGGGGGCCGCCGTTGTCGTGTGGTCGGCGGGCGCGGGTTCTCAGCGGGCGCGGGCCGAGGTGACCCGGTAGACGTCGTAGACGCCCTCGACGCCCCGTACGGCCTTCAGGACGTGGCCCAGGTGCTTGGGGTCGCCCATCTCGAAGGTGAAGCGCGAGGTGGCCACCCGGTCGCGGGAGGTCTGCACGGCCGCCGAGAGGATGTTGACGTGCTGGTCGGACAGGACGCGGGTGACGTCCGACAGCAGCCGGGACCGGTCCAGCGCCTCGACCTGGATGGCGACCAGGAAGACCGACGACTGGGTGGGTGCCCATTCGACGTCGAGGATGCGCTCGGGCTGCTGGGAGAGCGAGTCCACGTTGACACAGTCGGCGCGGTGCACGGAGACGCCGCTGCCGCGGGTGACGAAGCCGATGATGGGGTCGCCGGGGACCGGCGTACAGCAGCGGGCCAGCTTGACCCACACATCCTCGACGCCCTTGACCACGACGCCCGGATCGGCGCTGGAGCGGCGCTTGGTGCGGCGGATGGGCGGGGCGGTCTCGGCGATGTCCTCGTTGGCCGCCTCCTCGCCGCCGAGCGCCTGGACGAGCTTTTGCACCACGTTCTGCGCGGAGACATGGCCCTCGCCGATGGCCGCGTAGAGCGCGGAGATGTCGGGGTAGCGCATCTCATGGGCGAGGGTGACCAGCGAGTCTCCGGTCAGGATCCGCTGGATGGGCAGGTTCTGCTTGCGCATCGCCCGGACGATCGCGTCCTTGCCCTGTTCGATGGCCTCGTCGCGGCGCTCCTTGGAGAACCAGGCGCGGATCTTGTTACGGGCGCGGGGCGACTTGACGAAGCCCAGCCAGTCGCGGGACGGTCCGGCGCCCGCCGCCTTGGAGGTGAAGACCTCCACCAGATCGCCGTTGTCGAGGGTCGACTCCAGGGGCACCAGCCGCCCGTTGACCCGTGCCCCGATGGTGCGGTGGCCGACCTCGGTGTGCACGGCGTAGGCGAAGTCGACCGGGGTGGCACCGGCCGGAAGCGCTATGACGTCGCCCTTGGGCGTGAAGACGAAGACCTCGTTGCGGGACAGGTCGAAGCGCAGGGACTCCAGGAATTCGCCCGGGTCCTCGGTCTCCTTCTGCCAGTCCAGAAGCTGCCGCAACCACGCCATGTCGTTGATGGCGTCGTCCTTGCCCGCCTTACGGGGCACATCGGTGCGCACCTTGGAGGCGCCGGCCACCGCCTCCTGCTTGTACTTCCAGTGCGCGGCGATGCCGTACTCGGCGCGGCGGTGCATGTCGAAGGTGCGGATCTGAAGCTCGACCGGCTTGCCGCTGGGCCCGATGACCGTCGTGTGCAGCGACTGGTACATGTTGAACTTGGGCATCGCGATGTAGTCCTTGAACCGCCCGGGCACCGGGTTCCACCGCGCGTGGATGGTCCCCAGCGCCGCGTAGCAGTCGCGGACGGTGTCGACGAGCACCCGGATGCCCACCAGGTCGTAGATCTCGGCGAAGTCCCGGCCGCGCACGATCATCTTCTGGTAGACGGAGTAGTAGTGCTTCGGTCGGCCGGTGACGGTCGCCTTGATCCGGGCCGCCCGCAGATCGCCCTGGACCTGGTCGGTGACGACGGCCAGGTACTCGTCGCGCTTGGGGGCCCGCTCGGCGACCAGCCGCACGATCTCGTCGTACATCTTGGGGTAGAGGATCGCGAAGGCGAGGTCCTCCAGCTCCCATTTGATGGTGTTCATGCCCAGGCGGTGGGCGAGCGGGGCGTAGATCTCGAGGGTCTCGCGGGCCTTCTTCTCCTGCTTCTCCCGCTTGAGGTAGCGCATGGTGCGCATGTTGTGCAGCCGGTCGGCCAGCTTGATGACCAGCACCCGGGGGTCCCGGGCCATGGCGACGACCATCTTGCGCACGGTCTCGGCCTGGGCCGCCTCGCCGAACTTGACCTTGTCCAGCTTGGTGACGCCGTCGACGAGCAGCGCGACCTGATCGCCGAAGTCCCGGCGCAGGGTGTCCAGGCCGTATTCGGTGTCCTCGACGGTGTCATGCAGGAGCCCGGCCATCAAAGTGGCCGGATCCATACCCAGCTCGGCCAGGATCGTGGTCACCGCGAGGGGGTGGGTGATGTACGGATCGCCGCTCTTGCGCTTCTGCCCGCGGTGCCAGCGCTCGGCCACCTGGTACGCGCGCTCGATCTGGCGCAGCGTCGAGGCTTCCGCCTTGGGGTCGTTGGCGCGCACGATCCGCAGCAGCGGCTCCAGCACCGGGTTGTACGGGCTGGAGCGCTGGACGCCCAGGCGCGCCAGGCGGGCCCGGACGCGGTTGGAGGAGCCGGAGCGGGGCGCGGGGCTCTGTACGGGGCGCGCGGGGGGCGTGGTGGCGGGCAGGTTGCTGGAGCGGCCCGCGGCGGGCTTCGGGCTCGTCTGCTCGGGGCCGCGCCGGACCGGGCTGTCGCCGCTGTTCCTGGGCACGCCGGAGGCCGCCGTCGGCTCGGCGGCGGTGGGCGCGTCCGGCTGTGCGGAGGGGGTTCCGCCCGGACGGACTTTGGGCGAGAGCGGCTGGGCCTCGTCTGGCAAGAGCACTCCTCAAGCGGTCCGGACCTCGAAAGGTCAGACTGCCATGGTATCGATCCCGCCACTCCGCTTGCCTGCCGACTGCCAAGCCGGGCATGACGGGGCCATGTGGCGGCATGACGGGGGCATGTGGCGGCATGGCGGAGGGCGGGGACCGGTGGTGCGCGGTCCCCGCCCTCCGGCGGTCTTCTCGGCCCGGTGTGCGGGCCTCGGCCCGGTGTGCGGGCCTCGGCCCGGCCTGCGGGCCCGTGATCCGGCTCAGACCGTGATCAGGGCCTCCAGCGGGGCGCTGTCCAGCGCGGCCAGCAGACGGCCGCGGCCGTCGAGGAAGCCGAGCTCCAGCAGCACGGCGACCCCGGCGATCTGGGCGCCGGCCCGCCGGATGAGCCGCAGGGACGCCTCGGCGGTGCCGCCGGTGGCCAGTACGTCGTCGATCACCAGGACCCGGTCGCCGGGCTCCAGCGCGTCGGCGTGTATCTCGATCTCGGCGGTGCCGTACTCCAGCTCGTACGCCTGGCCGAGCGTCGCCCCGGGGAGCTTGCCGGCCTTGCGGACCGGTACGAAGCCGATTCCGGCGCGGACGGCGGCCGGGGCGGCGAGGATGAAGCCGCGTGCCTCCAGGCCCACCACCTTGTCCGCCCGGTGCCGGACGCACAGCTCGGCGAGGGCTTCGGTGAGCGCGCCGAAGGCGGTGGCGTCGGCGAGCAGCGGGGTGATGTCCTTGAACATCACGCCCGGCTGGGGGTAGTCCGGCACGTCCTGGATCCGGCTGAGCAGCAGGGTGCGCAGCTCCTCGGCGGCGGCCGCGCCGAATCCGTCGGGCCTGCCGTCGGGACTGTCCGCCGCGGTCCGCGTCGTCTCGGTCATCGTCGGGCTCCCCCGCTCATCGCCGCTTGCCCGACGGGCGGCCGCGCCCCCGGTTACGGGCGGCGGGCTGGCGGCGCTGGCCGACGACCCCGGCGGGCGCCGCGGCGGCGTCCTCCAGGTCGGGGGCGTCCTCCTCGTCGGACGACGACCCGGCGGCCTCGGCCTTGGCGGCCGCGGCACGCTTGGCCTTGACCCGCTTGGCCAGGGCCTTCATCTTCGGGTCGCGCTCCTTGAGATCGGCGACCAGCGGGGTCGCGATGAAGATCGAGGAGTACGCACCGGCGGCGAGGCCGACGAAGAGCGCCAGGGAGATGTCGTTGAGCATGCCCGCGCCGAGCAGACCGCCACCGATGAACAGCAGCGCGCCGACCGGCAGCAGCGCCACGATCGTGGTGTTGATGGACCGCACCAGGGTCGAGTTGAGGCTGCGGTTGGCGATTTCGCTGTAGGTGAAGCGGGTCTGCTTGGTGAGGTCCTTCGACGCTTCCTTGAGACCGTCGAAGACCACGACGGTGTCGTAGAGCGAATAACCGAGGATGGTCAGCAGACCGATCACGGTGCCCGGGGTGACCTCGAAGCCGACCAGTGCGTAGACACCGACGGTGATGGTGAGGTCGTGGATCAGGGCGATCAGGGCGGCCAGCGCCATCCGCCATTCGAAGGCGATGGCGAGATAGATCACCACCAGCACCATGAAGATCGCCAGACCCTGCCATGCCTTGCTGGCGATCTGCTCGCCCCAGCTCGGACCGACCAACTGAGTGTCGATCTTGCTGGTCTTGACGCCCAGCTCCTTGGCGAGGTTCTCCTGGACCGGCAGGGCCTCCTTGGTGCCCAGCTCGCTGATCTGGATGCGCAGGCCGCCCCGGCCGAGCTCCTGGACCACGACGGTGTGACCACCGGACGCGTCCTCCGCCGTCTTGCGCAGGTCGGAGGCCGAGACCTTGGTGTTCGGAGTGGTGAAGACCGCGCCGCCGGAGAACTCGATGCCCATGTTCAGGCCGCGCACCGCCAGGCCCACGATGGCCGTGATGGTGATCAGTATCGAGATGCCGTACCAGATCTTCCGCTTGCCGACGAAGTCGTAGCCGACCTCGCCTCGGTAGAGCCTGGCGCCGAGAGTGCCGAGTCGCGACATCTCACGCCTCCTTAGTGTCGGCGGGGCCGGGGGCGGCGGAACGGCGACGGCGCAGCGGCGGCGTGACCCCGAGGCGCTTGGGGTCCAGTCCGGACCACGAATGGCCGTTCCCGAAGAACGGGCGGCGGGCGAGGATCGTCATCAGCGGCTTGGTGAAGAGGAACACCACGGCGACGTCGAGCAGCGTGGTGAGCCCCAGGGTGAAGGCGAAGCCCTGCACCTTGCCGACGGTGACGATGTAGAGCACCGCGGCGGCCAGGAACGACACGAAGTCCGACACCAGGATGGTGCGCCGGGCCCGCGGCCAGCCGCGCTCGACGGCGGGGCGCAGCGAGCGGCCCTCCCGGATCTCGTCGCGGATCCGTTCGAAGTAGACGATGAACGAGTCGGCGGTGATACCGATGGCCACGATCGCACCGCAGACCGCCGGCAGGTTCAGCGCGAAGCCGATGCCCGGGCCGAGCAGCACCATGATCGTGTAGGTCAGGATCGCGGAGACGCCGAGGCTGGCCATGGCCACGAGGGCGAGACCGCGGTAGTAGACGACCAGGTAGATCACGACGAGCGCGAGGCCGATGGCACCGGCGATCAGACCGGCGTCGAGCTGCTCACCGCCGAGCGCGGCGGAGACGGTGGTCTCGTCCGCGATGTCGAAGGACAGCGGGAGCGCACCGTAGGACAGCACGTTGGCCAGGTCCTCGGAACTCTGCTGGGTGAAGCCACCGGAGATGGTGGCCCGGCCGCCGGTGATGGCGCCCTGGGTGACCTCGGGGTCGGAGACGACCTCGCCGTCCAGAACGATCGCGAAGCGGTTCTGCGGGGACTGCTTGGTGGTGAGCTCGCCGGTGGTCTTGGCGAACTTCTTGGAGCCCTTGCCGTTGAAGTCGAGCTGGACGATCCAGCCCGCTCCGTTCTGGCTCTCGAAGACCGCGGAGGCGTCGTCCACGTCGGTGCCCTCGACCTCGGAGGGGCCGAGGACGAACTTGGAGTCGCCCTTCTCGCTGCACGCCAGCACGGGGTCGCTCGGCTTGGCGTTGGCCGCCCTGTCGGCGGCCGCGGCGCGGGCGGCCGGCTTGGTGCAGTCCAGGGCCGCGAACTGCTTGGCCAGCTTCTGCTGGGCGGCGGAGACGGGCGGGGTCTTGGACGGGTCGGGCTTCGGGGTGTTCGACGGCGAGGGGGTCTCGCTGGGCTTCTTGTCGGCCTTCAGCCCCTCGGAGAGGGCCCGCCCCTGGGTGCTGGGACTGGCGGAGGAGGAAGCCGACGAGGAGCCCGACGGCTTGCCGCCCTTGTCGTCACCCTTGCCGCCGGCGGTGGCCGACGGGCTGGGGGTGGAGCTGGGGTCGGGGGTCTTCTGGCCGCTGGTGGTCGTGGTCACCGGCCGGAAGTAGAGTTGGGCGGTGGTGCCGACCTGCTGCCGGGCCTGCTTCGCGTTCGTCCCCTTGGGGATGTTCACGATGATGTGCTTCGCGCCCTGCGTCTGGACCTCGGCCTCGGACACGCCCAGACCGTTGACCCGCCGCTCGATGATGCTCACGGCGGTGTTCATATTGTCCGTGTTGATCGCGTTGGGCTTGCCCGGTTGGTTCTTGGCCTCCAGCGTGAAGCTGGTGCCGCCCGCGAGATCGATACCCAGTCGCGGCGTGGTGTGACCGGAGACGAACATGCCTCCGGTCAGCGCCACGATGGCGATCAGGATGACCGCCAAGGCGCGCCCGGGCCTGCCCTGTGACCCGGAGGACCTGCGGCCCTTCTTCGGTGCTGCCACCTTCTCGTATCTCCCTGTCCAACCGCCCCGCATCGGGTGTGCGCGGAGCGGCCACGAAGTCTTGTGGGGACGAGCCCCCGCCGGAGCCTAGACCGTTCAGGGAACCGCGGCGCACCAAGCGGGGGCGCGCCGCGGTTTCCCGTATGACGGACTTACTTCGCGTCGGTGCCGCCGTCCCGCTTCTCGTCCTCGGAAGTGCTCGCCGTCGTGGCGTCCGCCGCGGCGTCGTCCTTGCCGAGGTCGATCTTCTTGACGTCCGTCTTCCCGGCCTTCTCGTCCGCCTCGTCGGCCGCGTCGGCCGCGTCGGCCTTGTCGGCGGAGGAGTCGCCATCACCGGCGTCGGCGGCCTCGGTCAGCGAGGAGGCGTCGTCGGGAACGACAGGGGTGTCGGCGGCGTCGACGTCCTCGTCGGGCTCGATGCCGTGCACGATGCGGTTGTACTCGGCGTCCTCCAGGACGGCTCCCACCGCGTTCTTCGCGTAGATCGCGTGCACGCCGGGGGCCACCTCGAGGAGGACCGTCTCGTCGTGGACCTCCTTGACCGTCGCGTACATGCCGCCAATGGTCCGCACGCCGGTGCCCGGGTGCATGTCATTGCGCATCTGCTGGGCCTGGCGCTGCTTGTTCTTGGCCGAACGAGTCATCAGGAACATGGCCCCGATGAGCACGATGAACGGCAGGAGAGTTACGGGATTCACGGGACGGAAATTCCTTCACACGACCGCCGGGGGGCGGCCTGGTCTACGGGGGTGGGTATACCGCACAGTGAGCGGACGGCATACGGACGGCATCGGCGGAGTCTAAGCGAGCCCACGCCAATGGAACAACGCCCGGCGCGGTACCGGGGTTCCTGACCCCGCCATTATTGGTCCTCTACGCCATGATGCCGGGTTAAGCGGGCGCTTATGCCTCGGCATGGCCCCTCATGCGTCGAAGAGCCCCGTCTGGCCGCCGCCGGATGGCTGCGGCGGCGGGGTCAGCCCCAGATGGGCCCAGGCCGCCGGGGTGCCGATCCGCCCCCGGGGCGTACGGGCCAGCAGCCCCTCCCGGACCAGGAAGGGCTCGGCGACCTCCTCGACCGTCTCACGCTCCTCCCCCACGGCGACCGCCAGGGTCGACAGCCCCACCGGGCCGCCGCCGAACAGCTTGAGCAGGGCGCTGAGCACCGCCCGGTCCAGCCGGTCCAGACCGCGCTCGTCCACGTCGTACACGGCGAGGGCGCTGGCGGCGATCTCGCGCGTGATCACGCCGTCGGCCTTGACCTGGGCGTAGTCGCGAACCCGGCGCAGCAGCCGGTTGGCGATCCGGGGGGTGCCGCGGGAGCGGCCCGCGATCTCGGCGGCGCCCTCGGCCTCGATGGTCACATCGAGCAGCCCGGCGGAGCGGTGGATGACCCGCTCCAGCTCGGCCGGGGCGTAGAACTCCATATGGCCGGTGAAGCCGAAGCGGTCGCGCAGCGGGGGCGGCAGCAGCCCGGCCCGGGTGGTGGCGCCGACCAGCGTGAACGGCGGCAGCTCCAGTGGGATGGCGGTGGCCCCGGGCCCCTTGCCGACGATGACGTCGACGCGGAAGTCCTCCATCGCCATGTACAGCATTTCCTCGGCGGGCCGGGACATCCGGTGGATCTCGTCCAGGAAGAGCACCTCGCCCTCGGCGAGGGAGGAGAGGATCGCGGCCAGATCGCCGGCGTGCTGGATGGCGGGGCCCGAGGTGATCCGGATCGGGGCGGCCATCTCGGCGGCGATGATCATGGAGAGGGTGGTCTTGCCCAGTCCGGGCGCGCCGGAGAGCAGCACATGGTCGGCGGTGCCGCCGCGCTGCCGGGCCGCCTTGAGCACCAGGTCCAGTTGCTCGCGCACCCGCTCCTGCCCGACGAACTCGCCGAGGTCCTTCGGGCGCAGCGCGGCCTCCACCGCCTGGTCGTCGCCGTCGGCGTCGGCGCCCACCAGCCTGCCGCCCGGGCCGGGCGGGGCGTCGTCGGCGGTGGCCGATGGGGTCTCGTCCCAGTTCACTGCGTTTCGCCTCGCGATGTCGTCTGGAGTGGTGCCGCCGGTCGCGGCCGGCCGCGGCCGCGGTGGCTCACCGTGTGCGGTTCAGGGTCTGAAGAGCGGCCCGCAGCAACTGCGCCACCTGGGGCTTGCCGCCCGCGGCCACCGCCTCCTCGGCCTGCGGGGTGACGGCGGCCACCGCCTCGTCGGCCTCCCGGGTGGCGTAGCCGAGGCCGACCAGCGCGGTGTGCAGTTGGTCGCTCCAGCCGGGGGCGGCCGCGGAGCGGGCGCTGGGCACGGCGGAGCCGAGCGGCTCGCCGAGCCGGTCCTTCAGCTCCAGCAGCAGCCGCTGCGCCCCCTTCTTACCGATGCCGGGGACGGCGGTGAGCGCCTTCTCGTCCCCGGTGGACACCGCGAGCCGCAGCGCGTCCGGGGAGTGCACCGCCAGCATGGCCTGGGCCAGCCGGGGGCCGACCCCGCTGGCGGTCTGGAGCAGCTCGAAGACCTGGCGCTCGTCGTCGTCGGCGAAGCCGTAGAGGGTCAGCGAATCCTCACGGACGACGAGGGAGGTGGCCAGCCGGGACTGCTGGCCGACGCGCAGCCCGGCCAGGGTGGCGGGGGTGCACTGGAGCGCCATCCCGATCCCGCCGACCTCGATCACGGCGGTGTCCGGGGCGACGGCCGCCACCGGACCGGAGACGAACGCGATCATGAGATACGGCCTTTCGTGGTGCGCGCGGTGCTCGTGGGGCGGGCGGGACTCGTCGTGGGGGCCTGATTCGCGGTGCGGGCGCTATTCGTGGTGCGGGCGCTATTCGTGGTGCGGGCGCTATTCGTGGTGCGGTGGGCGGCGACGGCCTGCTGGAGGCGGTTGGTCGCGGGGGCCCGCCAGATATGGCAGATGGCGAGCGCCAGGGCGTCCGCCGCGTCGGCCGGTTTGGGCGGTGCGTCCAGCCGCAGCAGCCGGGTCACCATCGAGCCGACCTGCGCCTTGTCGGCCCGCCCGGAGCCGGTCACGGCCGCCTTGACCTCGCTGGGGGTGTGCAGCGCGACCGGGAGCCCGCGGCGGGCCGCGCACAGCATGGCGACGGCGCTGGCCTGGGCGGTGCCCATGACGGTGCGCACATTGTGCTGGCTGAACACCCGCTCCACGGCGACGAATTCGGGCCGGTGAGCGTCCAGCCACTCCTCTATGCCGCGCTCGATGAGGACGAGCCGGTCGCCGATCGCGAGATCCGCCCCGGTCCGGACGACGCCCACGCCGAGCATCCGCAGCGGGCGGCCCGCGACCCCCTCGACCACGCCGACGCCGCACCGGGTCAGCCCCGGGTCCACGCCCAGCACCCGCACCGCGCCCCTCCCCTCACCGCTGCTTCGGTCACCTGTTCTTGCAGGCTAGCGGCTGCCGCCGACAACACCGGCGCGGACAACGCCGACGGGCCGGTGGGGTGGTGCCCCGCCGGCCCGTCGGCTTGGCCGAAGGCGTTGACCGCCGTGCCGATCCGCCCTCAGGCGTCCACCTTGGCCATGACCTCGTCGGAGACGTCGAAGTTGGCGAAGACGTTCTGCACGTCGTCGCTGTCCTCCAGAGCGTCGATCAGCTTGAAGATCTTGCGCGCGGCGTCTTCCTCGAGCTCGACCTGCATCGTGGGCACGAAGTTGGCATCGGCCGAGTCGTAGTCGATGCCCGCCTCCTGAAGGGCGGTACGGACCGCGACCAGGTCGGTGGCCTCGCTGATCACCTCGAAGGACTCACCGAGGTCGTTGACCTCCTCGGCGCCCGCGTCCAGGACCGCGCCCAGCACGTCGTCCTCGCCGAGCTCGCCCTTGGGGACGATGACGACGCCCTTACGGTTGAACAGATACGACACGGAGCCCGGGTCGGCCATCGAACCGCCGTTGCGCGTCATCGCGACGCGGACATCGGAGGCCGCGCGGTTGCGGTTGTCGGTCAGGCACTCGATGAGCACGGCCACGCCGTTGGGCCCGTAGCCCTCGTACATGATCGTCTCGTACTCGGCGCCACCGGCCTCGAGACCTGCACCGCGCTTGACCGCACTGTCGATGTTCTTGTTCGGAACCGACTGCTTCTTCGCCTTCTGGATGGCGTCGAAGAGCGTCGGGTTGCCCTCCGGGTCGGAACCGCCCATCCGGGCCGCGACCTCGATGTTCTTGATCAGCTTCGCGAAGAGCTTGCCGCGCTTGGCATCGATCACGGCCTTCTTGTGCTTCGTCGTAGCCCATTTAGAGTGGCCGGACATCCGCCTGTCTCCTTCGCGTTACCCAATGCTGTACCAACGCCTGAGATCCTACCGGGATCGCCTCAGCCCGCGGCGCGGACCAGATCCACGAAGAGCTTGTGCACCCGGTGGTCACCCGTCAGCTCGGGGTGGAACGAGGTCGCCAGGACATTGCCCTGCCGGACGGCGACGGTGTGCCCGTCGAACGTCGCGAGCACCTCGGCTCCACCGCCCACGGACTCGACCCACGGCGCGCGGATGAAGACCCCCTCGACCGGGCCGCCCTCGATGCCCTCGATGTCGACCCGGGCCTCGAAGGACTCGTTCTGACGGCCGAAGGCGTTGCGGCGCACGATCATGTCGATGCCGCCGATGGTCTCCTGGTCGTCCCGGCCGTCGAGGATCTTGTCCGCGAGCATGATCATGCCCGCGCACGTACCGTACACCGGCATTCCGGCCCGGACCCGCTCGCGCAGCGGCTCCAACAGTCCGAAGATGACCGCCAGCTTGGACATGGTGGTCGACTCGCCACCCGGGATCACCAGGGCCGCGACCTCGGCGAGCTCCTCGGGGCGGCGGACCTGCCGGGCCGTGGCACCGGCAGCGGTGAGCGCGGCGAAATGCTCGCGGACATCGCCCTGGAGGGCGAGCACACCGATCACGGGCGCGTCGGGCGCGGACTCGGTCGGCGGGGAAGCAGTGGACGACGTAGTCACGGAAGCGAAGACCTCTCGAACGTCAGGAGCACCACGCGCCGGGCCGGGACGCCGGGCGCGTGGTGCCATGTGGTGCCGTACGGGCGCCGGTTACCAGCCGCGGCTGGCGTAGCGCTCGGACTCGGGGAGGGTGTCGCAGTTGATGCCGACCATGGCCTCGCCGAGGTCCCGGGACGCGTCCGCGATGACCTTGGGGTCGTCGTAGAAGGTGGTGGCCTTCACGATCGCGGCGGCGCGCTTGGCGGGGTCGCCCGACTTGAAGATGCCGGAGCCCACGAAGACGCCCTCGGCGCCGAGCTGGCGCATCAGGGCTGCGTCGGCCGGGGTGGCGACACCGCCGGCGGAGAACAGCACGACCGGCAGCTTGCCGGTCTGCGCGATCTCGGCGACCAGCTCGTACGGGGCGCGGATCTCCTTGGCGGCCGCGTACAGCTCATGGTTGTCCAGGCCGCGCAGGCGGGCGATCTCGCCCTTGATCTGGCGCAGGTGGCGGACCGCCTCGACGACGTTGCCGGTACCGGCCTCGCCCTTGGAACGGATCATGGCCGCACCCTCGGCGATCCGGCGCAGCGCCTCGCCCAGGTTGGTGGCTCCGCAGACGAACGGGGTGGTGAAGGACCACTTGTCGCTGTGGTTGACCTCGTCGGCCGGGGTGAGGACCTCGGACTCGTCGATGTAGTCGACGCCGAGCGCCTGGAGCACCTGCGCCTCGACGAAGTGGCCGATCCGCGACTTGGCCATGACCGGGATGGAGACGGCGCCGATGATGCCCTCGATCATGTCCGGGTCGGACATCCGGGCCACACCGCCGTCCTTACGGATGTCGGCCGGCACCCGCTCGAGTGCCATGACCGCGACGGCACCGGCGTCCTCGGCGATCTTGGCCTGCTCGGGGGTGACGACGTCCATGATCACGCCACCCTTGAGCTGCTCGGCCATACCGCGCTTGACGCGGGCGGTGCCGGTCGCGGGGGCGTCGGAGTTGGGCGTGCTGGCGGGCGTGATGGACACGGTTTGACCTCACTCGATAATGAAAAGTGCGATGAGCCCATCGTAGGGCCGTTCGATACCGGAACATGACCCGGCCATCTGGTCCAGGTCGCGAGCGTGTGTGCTACACGAATGACAAAAGCGGCTCGGGCCGGGGCACGGCAAGGGCCAATCGAAGGCCGGTGGCTCGAAACAGCCGGTGAATCCTCAGTGCGCGGAAGGTGTCAGGGGGCGGGCTCCGCTACCGGCGCACCGCACGGCTTCCATCAGCGCTCGGCCTCCTCGGCGCCGGGCACCCGCCCAAGCGCCGTCGGAGGCTCGTCGTCCATCTCGAAGGCCAGCGGAAACGGGGCATGACCCGCCAGCCGGAACCAGCGCACCGTGCGATGGCGGCGCAGCGCCCGCGCCGCGCGCACCGCGTCGTTGTGGAACCGCCGGGCCATCGGCACCCGCCTCACCGACTCCGCGAGCTCCCCCAGCGCGTCCTCACCGCCCGGCGCCTGCCGTACCGCCTCGGCCTGTGCGCTGTCCTGGAAGACGGCCCGCAGCGCCTGGCTCAGCTCGCTCTCGGCGACCTCGCGGTGCTCCTCCTCGGACTGCCGGGCGGCGTGCGCGGCCTGGTACAGCACGATCGAGGCGGCCGGGTCGAGCACTCCGGCGGTGGCCAGCTCCTGTGCGATGGAGGCTCGCCGCAGCAGTTGCGCGTCGAGTGCGGCCCGCGCCGCGTCCAGCCGGCTGTGCAGCCGGTCGAGGCGTCCGGCGGTCCAGCTCAGGTAGACGGCGATGACGACCAGCGCGACCGCGATCCAGATCAAGGTGCTCACGGCCCGCCACGCTACCGCCTGGCGCCCCGGGAGTCCGGGGTGGAGCCCGCACGCCGGGGCCGCTCGTAGCGGCCTTGTACGGCGCCGTACGCCCCTCCCGGGCGGCCCCGGGGCCGCCAGCCCCCGGGGCCGCTAGGGCCTGGCGAGCCCCAGACGCGCCCACAGCCGCGTACGGTCGTCCGCGGCCACGGACGCCGCCCCGTCCGTCACCGTCTCGTAGACCGCGAGGATGTCGGCCCCCACCGTGGACCAGTCGAAGCGCCGTACGTGCCGGCTGCCCCGCTCCCGCAGTTCGGCCAGCCGTTTGTCGTCGCCCAGCAGCCGCACCGCGGCCGCCGCCAGGGCGTCGGCGTCTTCGTTGGCGAACAGCTCACCCGCCGCTCCCCCGTCCAGCACCTGGGCGAACGCGTCCAGATCGCTGGCGAGGACCGCGGCGCCCGCCGACATGGCCTCGACGAGGATGATGCCGAAGCTCTCGCCGCCCGTATTGGGCGCGACATAGACATCGACGCTGCGCAGCAGCCGGGCCTTGTCCTCGTCGCTGACCATCCCCAGGAACTCGACGCGCTCCCGCAGCGGCGCCGGCAGGGCGGCCACGGCCTCCTTCTCGTCGCCGCGCCCGGCGATCAGCAGCCGCGCCCCCGGCCGGGCCTCGAAGATCTTCGGCAGGGCGCGCATCAGCACCGGCAGCCCCTTACGGGGCTCATCGATCCGGCCCATGAAGCCGATCGTCTCCCCCTGCCACTCCTCCTTCGGCTCGGCGTCGGCGAAGAAGTCCACGTCGACGCCATTGGGGATGACGACCGCGTCGCCGCCGAGGTGCTCCACCAGCGTCCGGCGCGCGTACTCGCTCACCGCGATGCGCGCGCTGATCTTCTCCAGCGCCGGCTGAAGGATCGGATACGCCGCGATCATGGCCCGGGAGCGCGGATTGGAGGTGTGGAACGTCGCGACGATCGGCCCCTGGGCCGCCCAGCAGGCCAGCAGGCCGAGCGAGGGCGAGGTGGGCTCGTGGATGTGGATGACGTCGAAGCGGCCGTCGTGCAGCCAGCGGCGCACCCGCGCGGCCGACAGGAAGCCGAAGTTCAGCCGGGCCACCGAGCCGTTGTACGGCACCGGCACGGCGCGGCCCGCGGAGACCACGTACGGCGGCAGCGGGGTCTCGTCGTCCGCCGGGGCCAGCACGGAGACCTGGTGGCCGCGCCGGATCAGATGGTCGGCCAGATCGCGGATATGGAACTGGACGCCGCCTGGGACATCCCAGGAGTACGGGCAGACGATCCCGATCCTCAAGGCTTCTCCATTCCAGGACTGCCGGGACTGCCAGGACTTCCGGGAGTTCCAGGGCTTCCGGGACCGCGATCCAGATCCGCGAGCCACAGCCGCTGGAGCATGTGCCAGTCCTCCGGGTGCTCGGCGATCCCCGAGGCGAAGGCGTCGGCGACTTCCTGGGTCATGACGGCGGTCCGCTCCGCGCGGTTCCCGTCCCCGGGCACCTCGACCGGCGGATGCACCCGCCCGCGCATCACCGGCGACTCGTCGTACCAGAGGGTCACCGGCAGCAGCAGGGCACCGGTCTGGAGGGCGAGCGCGGCGGGCCCGGCGGGCATCTTCGCCCGCTCGCCGAAGAACGACACCTCCACGCCCGAGGCCGACAGATCGCGGTCGGCGACCAGGCACACCAGACCGCCCGAGCGCAGCCGCCGGGACAGCGTCCCGAAGGCGCTCCCGCCCTGGTGCGGCAGCACCTCCATGCCCAGCCCCTCGCGATAGGCCACGAACCGGTCGTACAGCGACTCCGGCTTCAGCCGCTCGGCGACCGTGGTGAAGGGCACCCCCAGATGTGTGGTCACCCAGGCCCCGGCGAGGTCGTAGTTGCCCATATGCGGCAGCGCCAGGACCACGCCCCGGCCCTCGGCCAGACCGTCCACCAGATAGTGCACGTCCTTGACGTCGAAGCCGCTCTGTATGCGCTCGGAGCTCCACGCCGGAAGCCGGAAGGACTCCATCCAATAGCGCAGATACGAGCGCATGCCCACCCGCGACAGCTCGGCCAGCCGCCGGGGCGAGGCGTCCGGCACCACCCGCGCCAGATTGGCCTCCAGCCGCAGCACGCCCTTACCGCGCCGCTTCCAGGTCTCGTCTGCGATGCGCTGCCCGAGGCGCACGGCGACCGGCTCCGGGAGCTTCTTGACCGCGCTCCAGCCGAGCCCGTACAGCGCGTCGGTCAGCCTGTCCTTCACCGCGTCTCGCCCCCCTGGGGCACCGCCCGCTCCTCGGCGTCGGCCTCGGCGGCCTCCCGGCGCACGGTCACCACCCGCTGGACGAGGGTCACCGCGCTGCCGACGGCCACGATCCACAGCGCGATCGGGAGCAGGATGTCGATATGCGGCACGCCGAACTTGTGCAGCCCCGAGAAGCCGCAGGCCACCAGGGAGATCACCAGTCGCTCGGCGCGCTCCACCAGCCCGTTGACGTTCACCGGCAGCCCGATGCTCTCGCCGCGTGCCTTGGTGTACGAGACCACCTGGCCGCTGGCGAGGCAGAAGATCGTCACCGCACACAGCACATTGTCGTCCCCGCTGCCCGCGTACCACAACGCCAGACCACCGAAGATCGCGCCGTCGGCCACCCGGTCCAGTGTGGAGTCGAGGAAGGCGCCCCAGCGGCTGGAGCGCCCGAGCTGCCGCGCCATATTGCCGTCGACCAGGTCGGAGAAGACGAACAGCGTGATGACGACCGTTCCCCAGAAGAACTCCCCCCGGGGGTAGAAGACCAGTGCGCCCGCGCACACGCCGGCGGTGCCGGTGAGGGTCACCGCGTCGGGGCTGATCCCCAGACGGATGAGCAGGGCGGCGAACGGTGTGAGAACACGCGTGAAGAATGCACGCGCGTACTTGTTCAGCATGGCCTTCCCGGGGGGTCGATACGGGCCGGGTGACCAAGAGGCCACCGGAGCGCCCATCGTAGCCACGCCCCGGAGGGGCGCCGTGCACCTGTCGGACAGCTCCGTGACCACCCGCGCGCTACGGCCGCATGTGTGACGTATGGACGCACCGTTACAGCGGTGGAAAGCTCGAAGTATCGCAAGGTGTCGACCGGGAGGCGAGACACATGGGCGACAAGACGAGTACACACCCAGGGGCCGCCGGAAGGGCAGCGGCGGCCGACCGGCCCAGCTCCCTGCGGAATGTGGTTCTGGTCGGCCACAGTGGGACGGGAAAGACGACGCTGGTGGAGGCCCTCGCACTGGCGACCGGCGCGGTCAACCGGGCGGGCAGAGTCGAGAACGGCGGCTGCCTCTCCGACTACGACGAAATCGAGCACCGGCAGCAACGTTCGATTCAGCTCTCCCTGGTCCCCGTCGAATGGGGCGGGATGAAGATCAATCTCCTGGACACCCCCGGCTATGCCGATTTCGTCGGGGAACTCAGGGCCGGTCTGCGAGCGGCGGACGCGGCCCTTTTCGTTGTCTCGGCCGCCCAGGACGCCCTGGGCATCACCGGGGCCACCCGCATGATCTGGGACGAGTGCGCCGCCGTCGGCATGCCGCGCGCCATCGTGATCACCCACCTGGAAGCGGCCCGCGCCAGCTTCGAGGAGATGACCGAGCTGTGCCGGGACAGCTTCGGCGGCGACGACCCCGACGCGGTACTGCCGCTGTACCTGCCGCTGCGGGGCGAGCCGGGGCCCGACGGGCACGCCCCGGTGACCGGCCTCATCGGGCTGCTCACCCAGCGGGTCTTCGACTACTCCTCGGGGACGCGCACCGAATCGCCGCCCCGGGAGGACCAGCTTCCGCTGATCGAGGAGGCCCGCGGCCGGCTCATCGAGGGGATCATCGCCGAGAGCGAGGACGAGACCCTCATGGACCGCTATCTCGGCGGCGAGGAGATCGACGTCAAGACGTTGATCGAGGACCTGGAGAAGGCCGTCGCACGCGGGAGCTTCCACCCCGTACTGGCGGCGGCGCCCGCCGTCGAGGGGTCCAAGCAGGGCCTGGGCACCATCGAGCTGCTGGACCTGGTGACCGGGGGCTTCCCGTGCCCGCTGGAGCGCGAGACGCCCGCCGTCACCACCCCGCAGGGCGCCGCACACCCGCCGCTGAGCTGCGATCCGGACGGTCCGCTGGCCGCCGAGGTGGTCAAGACCTCCTCCGATCCGTACGTCGGCCGGATCTCCCTGGTGCGGGTCTTCTCCGGCACGCTCCGCCCCGACGAGACCGTCCATGTCTCCGGCCACGGTATGGAGGACCGCGGCCATGAGGACCACGACGTGGACGAACGGGTCGGCGCCCTGTCCGCGCCCTTCGGCAAGCAGCAGCGCACCCTCGCCCAGGCCATCGCGGGCGATCTGGCGTGCGTGGCCAAGCTGACCCGCGCCGAGACCGGGGACACCCTCTCGGCCAAGGACCAGCCGCTCCTCATGGAGCCCTGGCAGATGCCCGATCCGCTGCTGCCCGTCGCCATCCGGGCACACAGCAAACCGGACGAGGACAAGCTGTCGCTGGGCCTGTCCCGGCTGGTCGCCGAGGACCCGACGATGCGCCTGGAGCAGAACCCGGACACCCATCAGGTGGTGCTGTGGTGCCTGGGCGAGGCGCATATGGACGTCGCGCTGGAACGGCTGCGCAGCCGGTACGGAGTCCAGGTGGACGCGGTGCCGTACAAGGTCTCGCTGCGTGAGACCTTCGCGGGCAAGTCGGCCGGGCGCGGCCGCCATGTCAAACAGTCCGGGGGCCACGGCCAGTACGCGATCTGCGAGATCGAGGTGGAGCCGCTGCCGGAGGGCTCGGGCATCGAGTTCGTGGACAAGGTCGTCGGCGGCGCGGTGCCCCGGCAGTTCATCCCGTCCGTCGAGAAGGGCGTGCGCGGCCAGGCGGCGCGCGGCGTCGCGGCCGGCTACCCCCTGGTCGACGTGCGGGTCACGCTGCTGGACGGCAAGGCACACTCGGTGGACTCCTCCGACGCCGCCTTCCAGACGGCGGGCGCGCTCGCGCTGCGCGAGGCGGCCGCCGATGCCCGGATCGACCTGCTGGAACCGGTGGTCGAGCTGGGCGTGCTGGTCTCGGACGACTATGTCGGCGCCGTCATGAGCGATCTGTCCGGCCGGCGCGGCCGGGTCGTCGGCACCGAACAGTCGGGCGGTGGACAGACCCTGATCAAGGCGGATGTGCCGGAGATCGAAATTGGCCGGTACGCGGTCGATCTGCGATCGCTGTCGCACGGCACCGGACGGTTCAACCGCTGCTACGCCCGGCATGAGGCGATGCCCCATCAGTTGGCCGAGCAGATGCGCGAACAGGTGTCCGCCGAGGCGTAGTTCACGGCCCGCCCGTGGCGTATCTCACGGTCGGTCCAGGGCGTATTTCACGGCCCGCCCGCCCCACCGCGCCGGGGCGGGCGGGCCTTTGCCTTCCGTCGCCCGGCGGCGGGCCTGCGGGCGGTCTTCTCCACCAGGGTTTTCCACAGGCCGCACACGCACTGGCGACAGGTGGTGCACACCCCGGATACGCTGAGGTCGCAGCGCAAGAGCGTGCCGTATTGGGGGCGTTGGTGACGGACGGATTCGACTTCAGTCCCGGGGCGCAGGTTCCCCTGTCGGGAGCGGCGGGACAGACGGCAGCGACCCAGGCACTCGCCTCGGCCGCCTACCGCGACGACCCCGTGGCAAAGTTGCTCGACGCCAATTCGGAGTGGACGGTCTCCGAGGTCAAGGCACCGAGAATGTCGCTCTTCGAGCCGAATCTGGGCGAGGCGTTCGCGCGCGCCGTCCAGATGAGAATGCTCGGCGGCGGCCGGGGCCAGGTGATCCAGTCCTTCGGCATAGAGCCCCAGACGGTCGTCGAGCACTGTCTGGCCGCCAACCGCATCCGCAAGACCCGTGACGCCCGGCTCACCGCCGTCATGGTGATCTTCGGGGTGCTGTTCCTGCCCGGGACACTGCTCTGGCTCGGCGTCTTCCAACTGCGCCGCTCGATCGCCGGGGCCCAGGACAAGCGGATGGGGGCACTGGGCACCGCGCTGCTGGTGGCGCTCGGCGTGATGGTCCTCATCTTCCTGATCAAGCTGCCCTTCAGCGGCTTCTGGGGGATATATCTGCGCGGTGTCGTGGTCGCCCCCGTGATCGGCTGGTACATCGCCAAGCAGATCTGCGAGCGCACCGCCAAGGAGCTCCGGGACTCCTGGGGCGGGTTGCTCTCCGGCGGCGGCATCGGCGCCAAGGTGCCCGAGACGGTGCCCAACCACCCGGGCCAGACCGCCGCCGAGGAGCTGCGCAAGGCGCTTCACAAGCTCACCGCCGAGCAGCACAGCAATGTGGTCTTCTACGCCGGCCCCAAGGGCATATTGGGCATGGGCACCCGCTGGGGAAGCTGGCAGCTCGCCGAGGACCTGGTCTCGGCCGACCCCGACAAGGAGATCGACCCCTTCCGTAGCTGGGACGTCATACGGGCGATCCATGACCAGTTGCGCATGCTGGAGCGCACCCCGCTGCACACCGGCGGCTTCCCCAAGCCCTCCGTGCGCCACTGGGTGGTCTCGCCGATCGGCGAGGGAGCCAAGGCCGTCGAGCGCGGCGGCACCTCCGAGGAGGAGGGCTTCCAGATAAAGGGCGTCGAGCTCCAGCGGATCTGCGACAAGCAGCAGTTCGGCGCCGGGGACCGGCACTACCTGGGTGTGCAGTTCGTGCTCTGGGACGGCCAGTTGGTGATCACCCTGATGATCACGGTGACCCTCCTGCACAAGACGCTGCGGATCGAGGTCACCGGGCATGCGCTGGGGCCGATCCATCCGCTGTTCCACAACAAGCCGTCGGCGCCCAGCAAGACGGTCTCCAAGACCTTCCGGTTCTGGGAGACCAAGTCCATCCCGCTGCCGCTGGTGAACGCGAAGGAGGTCGTGCGGCTGACCGCGCGCGCCCCCTTCACCTGGTATCCGCCGATACTGGACTACCTCGGGGGCAAGCTGGTCCTGCCCGAGCCGTTCGGTCTGCGGCACGCCTGGGCGGACAAGCCCTGGCGGCACCGCTTCATGGCGGACGACGCGCTGCGCACCGCCACCCCGGTGCTGCGGGTGGTCCATGAGGCGGCCCTCGGGGTGCTCAAGCACCACGGCGTGGACACCGAGCGCTTCGGCAACCGCTCGCTGGCCCTCAGCGGCCAGATCCAGGAGGCGGCCCCGAAGAAGGCCGACCTGTACGACGCGTAAGCCGCCGTACGCACCGTATGAGGAAGGCCCCGGCCGCGTGGCCGGGGCCTTCCTCATACGGCATACGGCATACGGCTCGGTGGCTATCCCTGGGCCTGCGGCCAGGCGTCGGCCAGCAACTGGCGGGTGTCGGCGAGGAGTTGCGGCAGCACCTTGGTGTTGCCGATGACCGGCATGAAGTTGGTGTCCCCGCCCCAGCGCGGCACCACATGCTGATGCAGATGCGCCGCGATCCCGGCTCCGGCGACGGTGCCCTGGTTCATGCCGATGTTGAAACCGTGCGCACCCGAGGCGGTACGGAGCGCGGTCATGGCGGCCTTGGTGTACTCCGCCAGCTCGATCGTCTCCTCGGCGGTGAGCTCGGTGTAGTCGGCGATGTGCCGGAACGGGACGACCATGAGATGGCCGCCGGTGTACGGGTACAAATTGAGCACGGCGTACACGGAGGCGCCTCGAGCGATGATCAAGCCATCCTCGTCCGACTTCTCCGGAATGGAGCAGAACGGACAGCCATCGCCCGCGCCCGGGCCGGTCGGCTTGTTCTCCCCCTGGATGTAGGCCATCCGATGGGGCGTCCACAGGCGCTGGAACGCGTCAGGCGTCCCCACTCCGATCTGCTGTTCCGGCTCACTCGTCATGCGGGCCAGCATATTCGCCCGGCCGCGGTGAGGAAGAGCCGAGGGGCGGCCCTGGTCAGGGCCGCCCCTCGGAATCCCGGCCTCCATGGGAGACCGCAGTGGATCAGACCTGGATCCGGCGCTCCACGGCGTCGGCGATCTCGGCCAGCGCCTCGTCCATCGGGATGCCGTTCTTCTGCGAGCCGTCGCGGTAGCGGAAGCTCACGGCGTTGTTGGCCACGTCCTCGTCACCGACGATCACCATGAACGGGATCTTGGACTTCTGCGCGTTGCGGATCTTCTTCTGCATCCGGTCCGAGGACGAGTCCACCTCCATCCGCAGGCCCTTCGCCTTGGCCTGCGCGGCGAACTGCTCCAGGTACGGCACATGGCCGTCGCCGATCGGGATGCCAACCGCCTGCACCGGGGCCAGCCACGCCGGGAAGGCGCCCGCGTAGTGCTCCAGCAGCACCGCGAAGAAGCGCTCGATCGAACCGAAGAGCGCCCGGTGGATCATGACGGGCTGCTGACGCGAGCCATCGGCCGCGGTGTACTCCAACTCGAACCGCTCCGGCTGGTTGAAGTCGACCTGGATGGTCGACATCTGCCAGGTACGGCCGATCGCGTCCCGGGCCTGGACCGAGATCTTCGGGCCGTAGAAGGCCGCGCCGCCCGGGTCCATGACCAGCTCCAGGCCCTGCTTCTCGGCCGCCTTGCGCAGTTCCTCGGTGGCCTCTTCCCACTGCTCCGGCCCACCGATGAACTTGTCGGAGTCGTCCCGGGTGGACAGCTCCAGATAGAAGTCGTTCAGGCCGTAGTCGCGGAGCAGGTCCAGCACGAAGGTGAGCAGATTGTCCAGCTCATCGGCCATCTGCTCCTTGGTGCAGTAGATGTGCGAGTCGTCCTGGGTGAAGCCCCGGGCCCGGGTCAGACCGTGGACGACGCCGGACTTCTCGTACCGGTAGACCGTGCCGAACTCGAAGAGCCGCAGCGGCAGCTCGCGATACGACCGTCCGCGCGCCCTGAAGATCAGGTTGTGCATCGGACAGTTCATGGCCTTGAGGTAGTAGTCCTGGCCCTCGAACTCCATGGGCGGGAACATGCCGTCCATGTAGTGCGGCAGATGGCCGGAGGTCTCGAAGAGCTTGGCCTTGGTGATGTGCGGGGTGTTGACGAACTCGTACCCCGACTCCTCGTGCCGCTTCCGCGAGTACTCCTCCATCTCCTTGCGGATCACGCCGCCCTTGGGATGGAACACCGCGAGGCCCGAGCCCAGCTCGTCGGGGAAGGAGAACAGGTCAAGCTCGGCGCCCAGCTTGCGGTGGTCGCGCTTCTCGGCCTCGGCGAGGAAGTCCAGGTACGCCTTCAGCTCGTCCTTGGTCGGCCAGGCGGTGCCGTAGATCCGCTGGAGCTGGGGGTTCTTCTCGCTGCCCCGCCAGTACGCGGCGGCGCTGCGCATCAGCTTGAAGGCCGGGATGTTCCGGGTGGTCGGCAGGTGCGGACCGCGGCACAGGTCCTTCCAGCACAGCTCGCCGGACTTGGCGTCGAGGTTGTCGTAGATGGTCAGCTCGCCCGCGCCGACCTCGGCCGACGCACCCTCGGCGGCGTCCGCGGCCGACCCCTTGAGCCCGATCAGCTCCAGCTTGTAGGGCTCGGCGGACAGCTCCTCGCGCGCCTCGTCGTCGGTGACCGCGCGGCGGGAGAACCGCTGCCCCCTCTTCTGGATCTCCTGCATCTTCTTCTCGATGCGCTTGAGATCGTCGGGGTGGAACGGGGTCTCGACGTCGAAGTCGTAGTAGAAACCGTCCTTGATCGGCGGGCCGATGCCCAGCTTCGCGTCGGGGAACAGCTCCTGCACCGCCTGGGCCATGACATGCGCGGTGGAGTGGCGCAGGATGTCCAGGCCGTCCTTGCTGGTGATCTCCACGGGCTCGATCTCGTCGCCCTCGGCCGGCTGGTACGCCAGGTCCTTGAGCTGCCCGGCCACGCGTACGGCGACGATCGAGCGGTCGCCGGAGAAGAGGTCCGCCGTCGTAGTGCCCGTGGCCACCACGCGTTCTTCCCGCTCGGAATCGCGTTGGATGATCACACGGACGTCTGACACCGGTCTCTCCTGACTGATGGATGGCTCACCGCGGCGAATGCGGCGCAGCGTGAATCGTACCGAGCCGACGGGTGGGACCGCGAAACGGTTGTGCACGCCGTCACCGCGCGGGACGACCACCGTCACGGACCCGGACGATCGCCGTCACCGCGCGGGACGATCGCCGTCACGGACCGGGACGACCGCCGTCACGGCCGGGGCGGCCGGTCAGGGGCCGCCGCCGCATGCCTCCTCGAAGAAGTCCAGGTTCTCCTGGAGCGATTTGACCAGCCGGTCCCGCTCGGCCTCGTCCACCTGGACCGGGGTGACGCCGGTGGCCCCGCTGAGCCGCCGGAAGCCGCCGCGGCTCTCCAGCCGCCCCCGCACCCGGATCGGCAGCCCCACCAGATGGGCGTGGCCGGCGATCCGGTAGTCCTCCTCGTCCAGGGTGATCCGCACCTGTGCGACATCGGCCCCGGAGAGCACCCGCAGCCGCACCGTCCCGGGACCGCCGGGGCCGGTACGGCGCAGCCGCACCACCGCACCGGTGAGGCATACGGGCACCGCCGGCTCGTCCCGGACATAGCGGGCGCCCGCCTCCCGCAGCCCCGGCAGATCGCCGGGCGAGAACTCCACCGGATCGGGCCGGGCGGCGAACCCCGGCGGCGGACCGGCGGCCGGTGACCACTCCAGCGCCACCCTCGCCCCCTCCGTGCCCTGGACCAGCGCGACCACCGCCTCGGTCAGCTCCCGGCAGGCCCCGGCCGCGACCGCCGCGTCGTACACCTCCATGCCGCCGGTCGTCCGGTGGTAGTCGGCGGCGTCACGGAGGGCGTACAGCGCGCGCAGCAGGGTGACGGCGGTGGCGCGGCCGTCCTCCTCCACGGGCACGAAGACGGTCAGCTCGCGGCCGCCGGAATCCGCGCCCGGGGGCCCGGTCAGCACCCGCTCCAGGGATGCCTCGGCGGCGCGGCGGTGCCGGGCGCCGTAGTAGCCCGCCCGGCCCCGGGCGGCGAGCGCCGCGGCCAGCAGGGTGCCGCGGGCGGCGGCGCGCAGCCGCTCCTGCGCGGACCAGGCGGAGGTGCCGCCGGGCGATTCGGGCACCTCGCGCCGCCAGCGGATCTCATCGCTGGGCACGGCGAGGCCGGTGAGCACCTCGCGGGCGGAGGGGGCGGCGCTTCGGCTGAGCGCCGTCAACGCCTCGCCGAGCAGATCGCCGCTGTCGGGGAAGTCCCGGCTCTCGGGCACCAGCAGGCTGGTGGCGCCCGCGGTCCGGCCCGGCGGCGTCCAGCGGGCGTAGCGCCCCGGGGTGCCGCCGCGGCGGCGCCAGCCGTGCCGGGCGAGCAGGGCGCCGAGGACGGCCGGATCGGTCTCGTCGGGGTGCGGGACGGTCGGGGGTGCCGGGTCGTCCTGGGGCCACGGTCGGTCCATCACGGTCTCCCTCCCGCCCCGACCCGGGTCATGATCTCGCAGAGCGCGCGGTCGTCGAAGACCCGCGAGGTCGGGATCCGCACGGTGGTCCGGCGGCGGCCCGTGATCGAGTGGCCGGCCAGGTTGATCCAGTAGCAGCAGTGGCGCAGGGACAGTCGGTCATGCCCGGCTCGCAGCCAGTCCTCCTGGCTGCGCGGCACGATCATCACCACGAGGATCTTGTGCACGGAGACCGGGCTGCGGGCCAGCTTGATCAGGTGGTCGTTGTCGAGGGTGAAGGCGAAGGTCGGGCCCGGAGGGTCCGGTGCGATCTGGTACGTGGCCTTGAGCTGCACCTTGATGGTGACCTCGTCGTCCACGGCGTGGCCGGGCGCGCTGTGGCTGACATGCCAGTCGATGCCGTGGTCGGGAAAGGGCTGGGCCAGTGAGCAGCCCGCGGCGGCGGCGACCGCGTGCAGATACCCCACCTGAAGGGTCTCCATGCATGCGGTGGTCGCGATCTGGCCACGCACGGGGGGTGATCCGCTCAGGGCAAGGCCGCTCACCGTCGGGGCCGGGTCGGGTTTCGCGAGCGTCATGTCCGTGACGCCTTCCGGTCGTCGCCGGCATACGTACACCTGTGTTGTCTCCGCGTCAGGACCTCGGCAAACAGCGGCGGTTCGAGGTGCTCGCTCCGGGTATCACCTGGTCGGGGCGGGATGCAGGAGTCATCGACGGGAAAAGCACGAGGAGTTGGGGCCATGCCGTCCTGGTTCGAGGGGCCGCTTGCCGCCTTTGACACGGAGACCACGGGTGTCGATGTCGAGCATGACCGGATCGTGTCGGCGGCGCTGGTGGTACAGCGCGGGACCGGAAGTCTGCCGGAGATCCGGCGTTGGCTGGTGAGTCCGGGGGTGCCGGTGCCGCCGGCCGCCACCGAGATACACGGCCTGACCGATGCCCATCTACAGAGTCATGGCAGATGGCCGGCGCCGGTGATGGACGAGATGGCGCGGGCGATAGCCGAGCAGACCGCGCGGGGCACCCCGCTGGTGGTGATGAACGCGCCGTTCGATCTGACCCTGCTGGACCGGGAGTTGAAGCGGCATCGCAACTCCAGTCTGGCGGGCTATCTTTCGCTGCGCTCGATGAGCGTGCTGGATCCGCGCGTGCTGGACAAGCATCTGGACCGCTATCGCAAGGGCCGCCGCACCCTGCTCGATCTGTGCGCGCATTACGGGGTGGAGCTGACCGGCGCGCATGAAGCGGCGGCTGACGCGGCGGCATCCCTGCATGTGGTGCGGGCGGTGGGCCGCCGGTTCGCCTCCCGGCTGGAGACGCTCACACCCGCCGAGCTGCACGCCCGCCAGACGGTCTGGTACGCGGCGCAGGCCCGGGGGCTGCAAGCGTGGTTCGCGCTCAACGGCTCGGACGAGGTCTGCGATCCGGCCTGGCCGCTGCGTCCCGACCTCGCGGCCGCGGCCTGACGCTCGGGTGCGGCCTGACGCTCGGGTGCGGCGGAGCGAGAGGGGAGCTCAGGCGCGGCGGAGCGAGAAGGGGGCTCGGGCGCGGAGGAGCGAGCAGGGAGCTCAGGCGCGGCGGAGCGAGAAGGGATGGCCCGCCGGGTCGGAGTAGATCCGGGTGTCGCGCGGGCCGCCGTTGTTCTTGGTGTCCAGCGGGCGGGCGCCCAGGTCGATGACCTGGCGCTCCGCGGCGTCGATGTCCTCCACCAGCAGGTCCAGATGTGCCTGCTGGGAGTCGTCCGGCCGCGGCCAGCTCGGCGGGGCGAAGCCGTGGTCCCGCAGGAACGCCATCCGCGACCCGCCGGGTGCGACGATCTCGATCCGGTCGGGGGTGGTCATCGGCTGGATCTCGGCGCCGAGCACCCGGGCGTAGAACTCGGCGAGCTCTTCGGGTTCGGCACAGTCCAGGGACAGGACGGCTGCGCTGGCTACGGCCATGAGTTCCCCTCCATATCGTCACCCACGGAAGTTTTATCCGGATACCCAGCTCTTGGCCGTACAAGCACACGGACCGGCCTTGCCGGCGGACAGACATGCCCACAGACATGCGGACAGACATGAGGCCGGGCCGCCTGCTGGCGGCCCGGCCTCATGGGGTGGTGGGCGATACTGGGTTCGAACCAGTGACCTCTTCGGTGTGAACGAAGCGCTCTCCCACTGAGCTAATCGCCCGGGTTGTCCCCATCAGGGTCTCCCCCGGTGGAACGACCTGAACAATACAGGTCGCGGCGGGTTTGGTTCAAACCGTATGCCCACCGGAGGGCGGGGAGGCCGGACCGGCGGGCCGTGCGGCGAGATGTGCCCGCAGCCCCCGCCGCCCGGAGCGCATCATCAGGGCGTGGTTGGCCCGGAAGACCGGACGGCCGGGGAGCGCGAGGCGGCGCAGCAGCGGCTTGCGGGCCACCACCTCCTGTTCGAAGAGGGCGCGGGTGCCGGTCCCATGGGGCAGCACCGTCCAGCGCGCCCATCCCTCCAGATCGCCCGAGAAGCCGATCTCCAGGACGCCGTCCGCCGGGTCCTGGCGTGCCTCGCTGACGGTCACCCGCAGGTCGTACGGGACCAGGGAGCGGAAGCGGGCGGCGCCGCTGCGCTCGTCGATCCGCCGGACCTCACGGACCTGGGGCCACCACCGCGGATAGTCGTCGCCGTTCGCCAGCGCCGCGAAGACGGCGGCGGGGGCGGCGTCGAGGTCCCATCGGCTGTGGAAGCGGTAATGGCACCAGTCCATGCCCTCAAGTGTCGTCGGAACCGGGACCGCGTGGCTAGCCCGGCAGCTTGTCGCCGACGAGCGCCAGGTTCTGGATGGCGGCCAGGCCGTACTGGGCGGTGGCGTTGGTGCTCACCCAGGCCGCCTCCACGCCGGGCTCCAGCACCCGCGGGCCTTCGAGCTCGACCGTCTTCCAGCTCGTGGTGGCATCGGGGTAGCCGTCGCCCTCGTGGAATTCGGTGAACTTCTGCCAGGCGCGGGCCGCCAGCTTCTCGTCCCCGAGCTGGACGGCGGCGTAGGCGTCGAGCCGTGAGTGGCCCTGGACCAGGATCAGGGAGCCGAAGTCGGTGCCGTAGCGGGCCTTCTGCTCGGCCTTGGTGGCGTTGAAGTAACGGCAGTAGTCCAGCCACGCCTCCTTGAACTTCGGCAGGTCGATGAGTTCGATCACCTCGGCGCAGACCTCGACCAGGCCGAAGACCGCGGACAGATGGGAGACGCTGACCTTGGGCTCGTCCTCGATGGCGTACTTACCGGTGTCGAGGTCGTACAGCCCGCTGCCCTGGACGAAGCCGTTGGGCTGGGCCGCGATGGTCTCCATGGTGGAGCGCAGCCGCGCCTCGGCCTTCTTCGCCTTCGGGCCGCGCCGCTCCCATTCGGTGAGCCAGGCGCCCGCGAGGCCGCTCCAGTCGGTGCCGAAGCCGATGGACAGGGCGTGCGGATCGGGCTCGTAGTCGGGGTCCTCGCGGACCTTGCGCAGGGGATCGAGGACGAGGAACGTCTCGTCGGAGTCGACGAGGGCGTGCATGATGTCGCCGGTCCGCTCGTCCGCGGTGAGGAAGTAGTAGTAGCGGCGGTACAAGGCGGTGGAGATGCGCTGCTGTTTGGCGCTGTCGGCGAAGTGCTGGACGCCGTGCCGGGTGCCGAGCCCGGCCCATTCGCCGAGGTGGTAGGCGTCGACCTCGCCGGTGTGCCGGGTCATGGATTCGGCGAAGCGGAAGATGTCGGAGCGGCCGGAGCGCAGATACGCCAGCCACAGCCACAGGTCGGGCGAGAGCTCGGAGTTGTCCCAGGCGTAGCCCCCGACGTCGTACCGCCACTGGTGCCGGTCCCCGTCGTAGGTGTGCATGATGTCGCCGAAGTCCCAGAAGCCGTACCAGCGGCGCTGTTCGACCTGGCCCTTGTGGTAGTCGAAGAGGAAGTCCAGCCGGTCCTCGATCCTGGCCCTGGCGGGGGTGGAGCGGTCGACGGGGGCGAAGAGGCCGCCGAAGACCTTGGCGCGGGCGATGTCGGCGGGGCCTGCGGCCAGTTGGGGCGGGGTGCGTACGGCGGCGGCCTGCCGGACGAGGGTGTCGGCGTCGGGGGTGGCCGCGTTGGCCCAGAAGGTGAGTTCGCTGGTGCGCGCGATGCCGTAGGGGGTGCCGAAGCCCGGTTCGTAGTCCTCGTAGGTGATCTCGAGGCCCTCGAGCTGTTCGGGGAAGGTGTCCTGGCCCATGCCGTCGTGGTAGAAGCGCAGGTCCATGGGCTGGGCCTGGGGCGACCAGAGCCACAGGGTGACCTCGGCCGCGTCCCCGGCGGCGCCGCGGATGTCGAGCTGGGCCGGGAACTTCTCCCAGAAGTCGCGGAGTCCGAAGGAGAGTCCGCCGCTGACCCCGCCGACGTAGCCGAAGCCGCTCGCCCGGCCGCCGCCGCCCGCCGCGATCCAGCCGTGGCCGGGCTTGGTGCGCTTGCGCAGGGTGAAGCCGTCGGCGGAGAGCTGGGCGAGGGTGTAGTCGCCCCAGGTGGGGATGAGGTGCAGCCGGGAGGCGACGCGCTGGTCCCAGGTGGCCGGGTCGGGCAGCTTCTCGCCCTTGACCTGGGCGGTGCGGACGCCCGCGCCGGGGTCGCGGCGCAGCCCGGTGACGCCCTTGACGGCCTCGGTGAGGAATCCCCTGCCCTCGCCCCCGATGCGGATGTGGCGGTCGTACGCCTGGTCGCGCATCGGTACGGAGAAGCGGACGCCGAGGCCGCGGATGAAGTCCCCGGACTCATGACCGGCCGTCTGGTCGCCGTCGTACGTGATGGTGTGCACCATGCGGAACGAGTCGGCGCCCGCGTAGAAGTAGAGCCGGACGCTGAAGGGGAGCCAGGCCCGGCGGCCCTTGCGGTGCTTGCCGTCGATGCGGACGACGGCGCGTACGGGGCCCCGCTGCTCGACCTTCGCCCCGCTGATCTCGCCGTCGAACCGCTCCCAGGCGGCGCTGCCGTGGTCGCCGTCGTCGAGGTCGCCCTGGCGGAGCAGGACCAATCGGCCGTCGCGGGCGATCTCGGTGGAGCCGCGGGTGACGGAGCGTACGAGCCTCTGGCCGTCCTTGCCGATCACGGCCCTGATCACTCCGGTGTCGACGGTGATCCGGCCGCCGCTCTCGGCAACGGTGATCTTCTTGGCGGGCGCGGCGGGTGTGCCGGTGGTGAGCTTGTAGGCGCTGCCGGTGAGCCCCTCCCCCGCCGCGTGCGCGGTCCATTTGAGCGAGCCGTCGGGCCAGTGGGCAGTGGCCCACGTCTGGAGGGGCACCTCCTTGCCGTCGGCGGTGGTCAGCGCGAACGTCCGGTCGCCGGGGTGGGTGCCCTTGGGCCAGGGGACGCCGAAGGTGGAGCCCGCGGCCGCGCCGAGGCCGCCGTCCTCCAGCCAGTTGATGTCCACGGGCTCGTCGGCGGACTTGGCGGCGGGGCTGTCGGCGGCGGCCTGCGGGGCGTTCTTGGCGAGCAGCCAGGAGAACGGTACGGCGGCGCCGGTGACGGCGGCGGCCTTGAGGAGGTTGCGTCGGGGGATCGGGGGCATGTCCGCTTCACCTTTCGTACAGGGGCAGGTGCATGACATGAGCGGGGGGCGGCGGCACTGGGGGCGGGCGGCAGGTGGCGCCCGCCGGGAGGCAGGTGGCGCCCGCCGGGAGGCAGGTGGCGCCCGCCGGGAGGCAGGTGGCGCCGGGAGCGGGTTGCGGCGGGTCAGACGCGGGCGCGGCGTTCCACCGCGACCGCACAGCCCGCGAGGGCGCCCGCCGCCGGGGCGATCAGCGGCAGCATCTGCCAGGCGGCGACGGCAAGCACCGCGAGCCCGCCGATGAGCAGCAGCGATCCGCCCAGGTCGGCGGCCAGGCCCTGGCGGGCAGCGGTACGAGCGGCGGTCGGCCATGCGGTGCCGGGCCGCCTTACGGTCGCCGTCCGCAGCCCGAGGACGAGCACCGCGAGCAGGCCCGCCACGCTGACGGCGATCAGCGCGGGCCCGCCGGGCAGGGCTCCGGTGCGGGCCACCCGCAGATCGAAGGCGAGCAGCGCGAGCGCCGCCCACCACAGCAGGGAGAACCGCCAGCCGCTGCGGGCGGCCTCCCACAGCCCGGTCAGGAAGTCCCGCCAGGTGGACCGCTCACCGTCCAGATGGCGGCGAAGGTGGGCGCACCCGGCGGCGAATGCGGGCAGCAGGGTGATCACCGGCAGGGCCGCGAGCACCATCCAGACGCCGGTCAGCAGACATTCGGCGAACAGCGCGAAGCGCAACCGCCGCGCAGTGCCTCGTACGGCGGCGCTTCCCAAAGCCTGTCCCGTGGCCTGTCCCGTGGCTTGTCCCGTGGCTTGTCCCGTGGCTTGTCCCATGAGGGCCTCAGCCCTTCAGTCCGGAGGTCGCCGCGCCCTCGACCAGATAGCGCTGGAAGGCCAGGAAGAACAGCAGCACCGGCAGCAGGGCGACGAGCGACATGGCGACCATGCCTCCGTAGTCGGCGACGGAGTCCTGGTCGATGAAGAGCTTCAGACCCAGCGAGACCGTGTACTTGTCCGGTTCGTTGAGGTAGAGCAGGGGTCCGATGAAGTCGTTCCAGGACCAGATGAAGGTGAAGATCGCGCTGGTGATCAGGGCCGGGCGGCACAGCGGCAGCACGATGTTCCAGTAGATGCGCAGATGGCCACAGCCGTCCAGCCGGGCCGCCTCGTCCAGCTCCCGGGGCAGCCCGCGCATGAACTGCACCAGCAGGAAGACGAAGAAGGCGTCCGCCGCCAGGTACTTGCCGAGCAGCAGCGGCACATACGTGTTGATCAGGTCCAGCTTCTGGAACAGGATGTACTGCGGAATGATCAGCACCTGGAACGGCAGCAGCAGGGTGGAGATCATGAGCGTGAAGAGCGCGTCGCGCCCCGCGAAGCGGATCCTGGCGAAGGCGTAGGCCGCCAGCGAGCAGGAGAACAGCACACCGATCACCGAACCGCCCGCCATCAGCAGCGAGTTGGTGAAGAAGGTCGAGATCGGCACGTCCGCGATGCCATCGCCGAGCCGACGGTAGTTGTCGGTGATCGGATCGGTGGGCAGCAACTGGAGGCTGCCGATGATCTGGTCTCCGGGCTTGAACGAGCCGCCGATCACCCACACCACGGGGTAGAGGATCACCGCCAGCACGGCGAGCGCCCCCATATGCCAGATCACGGAGCGCGCCCTGCGCTGCCGCCCGACCGTCGCAGAAGCACTCACGGCGCCTCCCGCTCAGTCCCGGCGCGCTCCCCTGCGCGGGCTTCCTTCGTCACTGCTCGCTCCTTCGTCGCCGCGCGGCTCCTCAGTCCGGCCCGCGCGGCGCGCCGGGACACGCTCATCCGGCCTCCTCCTCGTAGTGCACCCAGCCGCGCTGGGTCCTGAACAGCACGGCGGTCACCAGGCCGATGCCGAGCATCAGCATCCAGGCCATCGCGGCGGCGTAGCCCATGCGCAGATTGCGGAAGCCCTGTTCGTAGAGGTACCAGCCGTAGACCAGCAGTGAGTCGCCCGGACCGCCGGTGTTGGTGCCCGACCCGGCGATCACCACCGCCGAGGTGAAGACCTGGAACGAGTGGATGAGTTCCAGCAGGAGGTTGAAGAAGAGCACCGGGGAGATCATCGGCAGGGTGATGGACCGGAATCGCCGCCAGCGTCCTGCGCCGTCCATCTCGGCGGCCTCGTACAGTTCGCCCGGCACCTGCTTCAGCCCGGCCAGGAAGATCACCATGGGCGCACCGAACTGCCAGACGGTCAGGGTGATGAGGGTGGGCAGCGCCCAGTCCGGGTCGCCGATCCAGCCGCCGACGTCCCATCCGAAGAGGCTCATCGACTTGTCGACGATCGCATCGTCGTTGAAGATCGCCCGCCAGACGATGCCGACGCTCACGCTGGCCCCGATGAGCGAGGGGGCGTAGAACGCCGAACGGTAGAAGCCCTGGCCCTTACGGGGCTTGACCAGCAGCAGCGCCACGGCGAGCGCCGCGGCCAGCTTCAGCGGGGTGCCGATCAGTACGTACTTCAGCGTCACCTGGACCGAAGTCCACCAGCGGTCGTCCTGGAAGAGGTCCTGGAAGTTCTTGAACCCGATCCACCGCGGCGAGTCGAAGAGGTTGTAGTCGGTGAACGCCAGATAGAGCGAGACGAGCATCGGGCCGAGGGTGAGCAGCAGGATCCCGATGCACCAGGGCGTCAGGAAGAGATAGCCCGCGAGGTTCTCCCGGCGGCCCCGGCACCGCCCCGCCGCGGGGGCGGGGCGGCGGCCGGGGGCGGCCATGGCCCGGGACTTGCCGGTGGGCGGCCGCGCTCCGTCCGTCGTACGCGTCGTGGTCGATGTCACGGAAGCTCTCCTCACGAGCCGAGCGCGGACTCGGCCTCGTCGAAGAACTGGTCGACGGCCTTGTCCATCGAGGTCTGCCCCAGCGCGACCTGGGTGTAGATCCTCAAGAAGGCGGCCTCGGCGACATCGGCACCGGCCGGATGCGGGGTGATCGGCTCCAGCTCGGCGCTCACGCTCTTCTCATACGCGGCGATCTTGGCGTCGACGCCCCGCGGCTGGTAGGCGTCGTACTGGGTGGTGGTCGCCGGGATGCCGCGGTTGTAGCCCATGACCTTGCCCACCTCGGGGTCATGGGTCATGAAGTCGATGAACTGGGCGACTTCCTCGGGGTGCTGGGTGCGGGCGGAGCCGCTGAGCATCAGCGAGGAGAGGTACTGGCCGGTCCGTTTGCCGTCCGTGGTCGGGATGGGCCCGAGGTCGAGGGGGGTCTTGGTCTCGGCGGCGAAGCGGACCAGGAAGTTGTCCCAGGTGAACTCGGAGGCCGACAGATCGGCGCTGATCGACGCCTTGGGCTTGGCCTGCTCGGCCTTCTTGGCCGGCACCAGCTCGTCGGCCTCGGCGTGCCGCTGCCACCGGCTCCACCACTTCGCGAGGTCGTCCTTGGTGAAGCCGAGCTTGCCGTCCTTGGTGAAGAACGCCTTGCCGTTCTGCCGCAGATACAGGTCGTAGAGGTACATCACATTGGCGTTGTCGCTGGCCCCGTAGCGCGTGTCATCGCTCTTGCGTACCTTCTTGGCGGCCGTGAAGAAGTCGTCCCAGGTCCATCCGTCCTCGACGGTCACTCCGGCCTTCTTGAACGCGTCCGGGTTGTAGAAGAGGGCGAAGGTATTGGCCCCGACCGGCACTCCGAGGAGCTTGCCGTCGATATCCCCGGCCTTCTCCAGCCCGTTACGAAATCCCTTCAGGCTGAGATTTCCGGCCTTGGCCTGACCATTCAGATCCAGGAGAAGGTTCTTGTCGCCGTATTTGCGCAGGAAGGCGTAGGAGTTCTGGAAGACGTCGGGGGCGTTTCCGCCCGCGGCCTGGGTGTTGAACTTGCTCCAGAAGTCGGTGTATTCCGAGAAGTCCGTCTTGACCTTGATGTTCGGATGTTTCTCCTCGAACAGCTTCACCGTTTTCTGGATCAGCTCGGCGCGGTCCTTGGCGCCCCACCAGGAGTAGCGGATGGTGACCTTGCCGCCCCCCGAGCCGCTCCCCCCGCCGCAGCCGGCGGCCAGCAGCCCCAGCGCGGCCACCACGGCCGCCGCCGCGCGGACCCCTCCCGCCCTCGCCGTCCATCGCCGAGCACCCATGACACGCCCCTCCACGGGCAGGCCGTCCGACCGCCCTCGTTGGTTGAAACGTTTTAGGCAAGCGCTTGCCGGGACAAGTTAGGGACCAGTGAGGCGTACGTCAACGGTTCGGACAGGATCGATCAGGATTGAGGCGAAGCGCTTCGACAACCTGCGCCGGACGGCATCGACGGCTTCCCGTCACCGGACACCTTCGGACAGCCGCCGACACCTTGGGGCATGCGAGAACGCCGAGGGCCCGGAAGGCTGATGCCTTCCGGGCCCTCGGTCCAGGGTGGGCGATACTGGGTTCGAACCAGTGACCTCTTCGGTGTGAACGAAGCGCTCTCCCACTGAGCTAATCGCCCTGGCGCACGGCCAACATTAGCGTATGCCGGACCGTGCTCATGACCAGTCCTACGACCCCGGACCGGTCACTGCTCGATCTTCCACGGCATCACGATGCCGAACTTCCACACGTAGACCGTCACCGCCGCGGCGCAGATCACCACCGCGATCGTGGTCAGTATGAGATTGCGCCGGCGCACCTTCGGATCCAGCGCGCGGTGCGCCGCCTCGGTGACCTTGCGCTTGGTCCAGGCCAGCACCAACTGGGCCCAGACGAACTCGGTCGCCCAGATCGCCATTCCGGCGAAGATCACCAGCCACCCCGGACCGGGCAGGGGCAGCAGAATGATGCCCAGGACCACGACCCCGAGGCCGACGATGAAGACGCCGACCTGCCAGCTCAGATGGAGCGGCCGCGACCGTTTGATGAACCGCGGCGCCCGGGAACCCCACACCGGCTCCCGCTTCGGCTCATCGCCCCCCGTCGCGGCCTGGGATGCCGTTTCGGCAGCCCCCCGCCGCCCGTCACTCTCCGCATTCATGTGACCCAACCTACCTGATCATTTGAAGTCACCGGAACGGCGGTAGTAGCCATGTCGGAGCTGGGCCGCAAGAGCTACCGGAAGCGCCGCAAAACGGTCAGAGGGGTTTACAACGGCACCGTAGGTGGCATGTCGATTTCGCCGACGTGCGAATCCCCGAGCGCACACTGAGCGAAAGGCCCTGGCGCTTATGAACACCACGGTCAGCTGCGAGCTGCACCTGCGCCTCGTTGTGTCGAGCGAATCCTCACTGCCTGTACCCGCGGGCCTGCGGTATGACACGGCCGACCCTTACGCCGTGCACGCCACCTTCCACACCGGAGCCGAAGAGACGGTCGAATGGGTGTTTGCCCGCGATCTTCTCGCCGAGGGCCTGCACCGGCCCACCGGCACCGGCGACGTCCGTGTGTGGCCGTCCCGCAGCCACGGCCAGGGAGTCGTCTGCATCGCCCTGAGCTCCCCGGAGGGGGAGGCACTGCTCGAAGCCCCGGCGCGGGCCCTGGAGTCGTTCCTGAAGCGAACCGACGCCGCGGTGCCACCCGGTACCGAACACCGTCATTTCGACCTCGACACAGAGCTCTCCCACATCCTGGCGGAGAGCTGAGACCCGGCAAGAGCTGAGCGCTCGGCCGTCCGACTCGGGGAGACGGCGCAAGCCTGGGCGCGATCCACGCGACATGCGCAACCTTTCAGTACCGACCATCCCGACCATGGCAACCCGACAACGGCAGAGGCAGGCGACGGTGCCGTCGCCGCGGCATCCCCCGCGGCGGCGGCACCGTCGCGTGCCCGCGCGGCACCGTCGCGTGCCCGCCCGGGCCGTCCGGTGACCGCCCGGGGCCCGGCAGGACTAGAGTCGGGCAGATCGAGGGCCGCCCAGGGGCAGCCGCCGACCCAGCCGGCCAGGGAGCCAATCGTGCTGATCAACCACGACACCCGGTGCGCGCTCGACGCGGTCGTCGATCTGGTGAACACCGCGCCCGAGGGTGCGGACCGGGACGACCTCGCCGATGTCGCCGCCCTGCGCCGGTTCGTCGAGCGCAACGACATCAGCGACATCGGCACGCTCGGGGAGCGGGACCTGACCGCCGTCCGGGCCGTACGGGACCGGTTCGCCGAGGTCTTCTCGGCGGCTGGGAACGAGGCCGCCACCCGCCGCTCCGCCGAGCTGCTCAACGCGATGATCGCCGCGGCCGGCACCACGCCCCGGCTCACCGACCACGACGGCTTCGACTGGCATGTGCACTACTTCGCGCCCGGGGCCTCGCTCGCCGACCACCTGGCCGCCGACTGCGGCATGGCGCTGGCGTTCATCGTGGTGGCGGGCGAGCGGGAGCGGCTGCGCCGCTGTGAGGCCCCGGACTGCCGCCACGCCTTCGTGGACCTGTCCCGCAACCGCTCCCGGCGCTACTGCGACAGCCGTACGTGCGGGAACCGGCTGCATGTCGCCGCGTACCGGGCCCGGCGCCGCGAGGCCGCGAGCTGACCGCCCGCGCCCGGCGGTCGGCGGCCGGGCGGAAAGGAGCCAACGGGCGGTGGGGGAACAGGCGGGGTGCCGCCTCACCACCGGTGGAGGTCGTGAAGGGCGGTCACGAAGAGCAGGGTGCCGATGAACGCCAGGAACAGCATCAGCGGCGGCTGAGAGAGGGCGAAGAGACAGCCACGGGTCTCGTCGCTCGGCGGAACAGGGGGTCCTTCGATGGGGGATTGCTCCCCGGGCGGTGATTGCAGCATCTCGCGGAGATCATGACCCAGCCCTCACCCCGCCTGCGACCGGTGATCGTTTTTTGATCGGTCGCTTGTCAGATCCCGTGCTTTTTGAGTATGGCCTCGATGTCGGAGAAGTCATCTGTGCCAGAGCTCGTTCCGCCCTTGGCTTTCGGCCGCTCCGCCGCCTTCGTCCCGGCGGCTCCTCGGCCGGACCCCAGCGCGGGCTCCGAGGCCCTCGCGGACACCCCGGCGCGCTCGGCCGCGGCCGCCGCCCTGCGCTCCTTACGGGTGCCGCCGGAGCGACGCTCGACCGCCCGCGTGATCATGAACAGCGCCCAGGAGAGGCCCAGCAGGCCGAAGCCCAGCCAGATGCTCGGCTTGAAGACCAGGTCGGTCAGCCAGTCCAGGATGCCGGTCATGGCCAGGCCCAGCGGGACCAGGGCGTAGGCGGCGATCCGGGTCGCGGCCAGGAACCGCTTGCGGTAGGCGGTCAGCCCGGCGATGCCCAGACCGGCCGCGGACAGCGCGGCACAAATGGTGTCGGTCAGCATCGTTCCTCCCGCGACTTGCACTCCGTTATGTCCATCCTGCACCCCGTAAGGCGGCGGGGGCCATGGCCCAGGCCCGGGATCAGGGACATCTCCGGGTACGGAGCGGGGACCAGGGGCTGGAAGACTGGCCCCATGAGCCACACCGACCCCTCCCCTCGCCCCGTGCTCGACGTCTGGTGCGAGCTGGAGTGCCCCGACTGCCGTACCGCCCTGGGCGATCTGCGCGCGCTGCGCGACCGCTTCCAGGACGCCCTGGACATCCGGCTGCGCCACTTCCCGCTGGAGCGCCACCGGCACGCCCACGCGGCGGCCCAGGCGGCCGAGGAGGCCATCGCGCAGGGGCGCGGCTGGCCGTATGTCGAGGCCGTCCTGGAGCGCACCGAGGAGCTGGGCACCCGCGGTGAGCCGCTGCTGGTGGAGGTGGCCCGGGAACTGGGGCTGGACGCCGAGGAGATGGACACCGCGCTGGTCGACGGCCGGCACATCCTGATCGTGGACGCGGACCAGGCCGAGGGCAAGGCGATCGGGGTCACCGGCACCCCCACGTATGTGATCGGCGGCGAGCGGCTCGACGGCGGCAAGAGCCAGGAGGGGCTGCGGGAGCGCGTCGAGGAGATCGCCGCCCGCCTCATCGCCGAGCGGCCGTAAGGCCCCCGGCAGAGCCCCGTAAGGCCGTTGGAGCAGACCGTAAGAGGCCGGCCCTCAGAGCAGCGGCTTGTAGAGCTGGTACTCGGTCGGCTCGTAGCCCAGCGACTCGTACAGCCGCAGCGCCGGGGTGTTGCCGCCGAAGACATACAGGCCCAGGCTGCGCGCCCCGTGTGCCAGGCTCGCGCGCTCCGCGCCCAGCATCAGGGTGCGGCCGTGTCCGCGGCCCCGGTGCTCCTCGGCGATCTCGACGGCGTAGACGTACGCCTCCCCGCTCTCGGCGGCGTCGGGCTCCCCCTCGCGCAGCGCGACCCAGAGGGTGCCCACGTCCGTACCGCCGTGGGCGAGGACGCGCAGCAGGACCCCGGGGGTGTCCGGGCCCTGCGGCAGCAGCGTCGCGTAGTCGCTGTCCGCCTTGGTCTCGGCCTGCTGCCGGGTGACTCCGCGCTCCAGCAGGTCGGCGATGTATCCGGCTCGCTGGTGGACGCGCCACGCCGGGTATTCGGCCTCCGTCATGGGGCGTATCGCGCTGTCCCCGGGCAGCTCGGGCGGCTCCGTGAGCCGCTTGACCATGTTGCGGCCGCGCTCGAGGTAGCCGAGCGCGGCCGCGAGCCCGAGGGCGGTCGTGGCCGGTGCGGGGACGCTCACCACGAGCTGGGTGCAGCCCCAGCCGCGCAGCACCTCCTCGGCGGCGAGCGCGGCGACCGTGCCGCGGCCCCGGTGCCGCTCGCCCTCGTCGATATGGAGCCGCTCGATGCGCCCGGCCGCCGGGCCCAGGCGGGCGTCGGTGGTGAGCTGGAGGGAGCCGACGGGGCGGCTGTTGACGCATATCTCGTACGAGCGGGCACGCCCGCCGCCGTCGGTGTGCTGTTCGGTCGCGATGGGCCGCAGAGTGGTGGTCACGAGGGTGTTCTACCGGTCCGCCGGGCCGACGTCACCCGGTTTCCGCCCGGATCCGCCGCTACCGGCCGGTCAGGGGTCGATGTCCGCGGCGGCCCGCTCGGTGAAGATCCGCAGGGCCTCGGCGGTGACCGGGCCGGGGGCGCCGGGCAGGGTGCGGGTGTCCACCCGGTGCACGCCCTGCACGTCGCGGGTGGTGGAGGTCAGGAAGACCTCCTCGGCCCGGCGCAGCGCCTCCATCGGCAGATCGGTCTCCTTGGCGCCCACCCACTCCAGCACCAGGGCGCGGGTGATCCCGGCGAGGCAGCCGGAGGCGAGCGGCGGGGTGTGCAGCTCGCCGTCGAGGACCACGAAGACATTGGTGCCGGTGCCCTCGCAGAGCGCGCCGACCGTGTTGCCGAAGAGGGCCTCGGTGGCGTCCTGCTCGCGGGCGCGGGCCAGCGCGACCACGTTCTCGCCGTACGAGGTGGTCTTCAGGCCGGTGAGCGCCCCGCGCTCGTTGCGTGCCCAGGGAACGGTGATCACGGCCGTGGCGTCGGGCCGGCGGGACGCCTCGGCCAGCGCGACCACCAGTGTGGGTCCGGCCGTGCCGCGGTCGGAGCCGAGCGGCGAGAGCCCGCCGGTGTAGGTGATCCTGAGCCGTCCGAACGGCACGGGGTGGGCCCCCAGCACCTCCTCGCAGCCCCGCCGCACCTCGTCCAGGTCCGGCTCGGGAAGCCCCAGGCCCGCGGCGGAGCGGGCCAGCCGCCGCAGATGGCGGGTGAGGGCGAACGGCCGTCCCTCGGTGGCCTTGACGGTCTCGAAGACACCGTCGCCGACCGTGAGCCCATGGTCGAAGACGGACACCCTGGCGCTGTCCGCGTCGCAGAGGGATCCATCGAGCCAGATGGCCGGTTTCATCGCGTCGCCCTTCCCGTCGGCTGCTGTACGCCCGACGCTACCGCGAGCAGCCGGGCGGCCTTGAGTTCCGTTTCGTCCCATTCGCGCTCCGGGTCGGAGCCCCAGGTGATGCCCGCCCCGGTGCCGAACCGCAGCACGGCCCCGGCCGGGCCGCGGTCGATCCAGAAGGTCCGTATCCCGACCGCCAGCTCACCGGTGCCGCGGTCGGCGTCGACCCAGCCGATGCCGCCGCAGTACGGGCCGCGGGGCGCGGTCTCCAGCTCCTCGATGACGCGCAGCGCGCTGGACTTGGGCGCACCGGTGACCGATCCGGGCGGGAAGGTGGCCGCGAGCACTTCCGGCCAGCCGGTGCCGGGGGCGAGTTCGCCGCGCACCGTGGAGACGAGGTGGACCAGGCCCGGATGCGGTTCGACCGCGCACAGGGCCGGGACGGTCACCGAGCCGGTGGCGCAGACCCGGCCCAGGTCGTTGCGGACCAGGTCCACGATCATCACGTTCTCGGCGTGGTCCTTCTCCAGCAGGTCTTCGGGGCCGCGGCCGGTGCCCTTGATGGGGCCGGACTCCACGGTGCGCCCAGAGCGCCGCAGAAACAGCTCGGGCGAGGCCGTCGCGACCTCCACCCCGTGGGACGGCAGCCTTACGGTGCCCGCGTACGGAGCGGGGTTTCCCAGGGCCAGCAGCGCGGTCAGCGCGTCCACATCGGCCCCGGCCGGATCGGGCAGCGGCGCGGTCAGCACCCGGCAGAGATTGGCCTGGTAGACCTCGCCGGCCGCGATGCGCCGCCGGATGTCGCGCACCCCGGCGGTGTAGGCGGCCCGGTCCAGCGACGAGGTCCACTCCTCGGCCGCGGGGCCGCGCCAGCCACCGGGCGCGGGGGGCGGCACGGGCTCGGTCCTTACGTCCCCGAAGCGGGCACAGACCAGACGGCCCTCGAAGTCCGCGACAACGGCCCAGAAACCCTGGGTGTCCAGGGCCGATGGATCACTGGTCACATCGCGTAGATCGGTGGCGAGCAGGCCGCCGAAGCGGGCGAGCGGGGGCAGATCGTGCACGGTTGCGAGTCTATGGTGCCCAGGTCAGGGCGGCCTCGGGAGGGCGCGAGGCGCCCGAGCAGGGCAGCACGCTGCGGAAACGGAATTTGAGCTGGCCGTGGAATCCGCTAGAGTTCAACACGTCGCCGGGACGCGGAAGCGCCCCGGACAAACGACACCTGCGGACGTGGCTCAGTTGGTAGAGCATCACCTTGCCAAGGTGAGGGTCGCGAGTTCGAATCTCGTCGTCCGCTCGGAGTGGGGGTTTCGACCTCCACGGTTGGTGGAGTGGCCGAGAGGCGAGGCAACGGCCTGCAAAGCCGTCTACACGGGTTCAAATCCCGTCTCCACCTCGGACGATTAGCTCAGCGGGAGAGCGCTTCCCTGACACGGAAGAGGTCACTGGTTCAATCCCAGTATCGTCCACTCGGATCTTTGCGGATCCACTTGGGATCCTCGCGGATCCACCTGCGCGATTAGCTCAGCGGGAGAGCGCTTCCCTGACACGGAAGAGGTCACTGGTTCAATCCCAGTATCGCGCACGCAGTCCTGCGGACGATTAGCTCAGCGGGAGAGCGCTTCCCTGACACGGAAGAGGTCACTGGTTCAATCCCAGTATCGTCCACACAGATCGGCGGAGGGCCGGAGCGAGAGCTCCGGCCCTCTGACGTTTCTCAGCTCTCAGTCCTCAGGACGAGAAGAGCATGTGCCCGAAGCCCCGCTTGTGGTGGCCGTGGTGACCACCGTGACCACCGTGGTGGCCGCCGTGCTGCGGCGCGCCCCACGCGGGCGCGGGCGCGGCCGGGTACCCCTGCGGGCCGGGCGCGGCGGGCGGCATCTGCTGGGTCCACTGCGCCTCAAGGCTGGTCAGCGCCTCCAGCTCCCCGTAGTCCAGGAAGATCCCCCGGCAGCCACTGCACTGCTCTATCTGGACGCCATTGCGGTTATACGTGTGCATCGGCGCATGGCACTTGGGACACTGCATGGTCCGCTCAACTCCTCATGCTTCGGACAACAACGTGCCGGAACATCCGTCCGGCCGCGTGGCCTTCACCCTACGGCCTCCATGTACCTGGCGATGCGGACAGCCGCCTCCACCATCGCCTCCTCTGCCTCGTCCAACGCCCGTCCGGCGGCCGCCGCTTTGGCGAGCGCGAGCGCGGCGGTCTGCACGGTGAGGGCGCGGGCGGGCACGTCCAGCCGCGGCCAGGGGTCGCCCTGCCCCGCGGCGGAACCGCCCGCCGCCCGGTACGCCCCCAGAAACCGGTCCCAGTCCTCGGGGGCGAGCAGCCCGGCGGCGTACCAGGCGGCGGGCCGCGCGAGGTCCCAGGCCGGGTCGCCGAGGCCGAGGTCGTCGATGTCGATGAGCCGCCAGTCGGTGGCGCGGTGGCGGATGAGCTGACCGAGGTGGAGATCGCCATGGCAGAGGCTGTTGGCGTCTTGGCGGTCGGCGCGATCCCGGCGGCCCCCGTGATCCCCACGGTCCCCGCGGTTCGTGCGGTCCAGGTCCGCGCGGTCCGTGTGGTGCAGGTCCGCGCGGTCGGTGCGGTCGGTGCGGTCCGTGCGGTCCACTCCCCGTGCCCAGCCCGGCAGTCCGGCCCAGGCGCGCAGCACGGCCCGGATGGCCGTGCCGTCGGGGAGCTCCGCCGCCCGCAGCCGGGCGATGGCGCGGGCCGCCTTGACCGGGCCGCGCATCGCCGGGAGGGGGCCGGGCAGTTCGGCGACCGGCACGGCGTGCAGCCGGGCCAGCAGCTTCCCCGCCTCGACCCACGGGGCGGCCTCCGGTGCGTCGGGAGCCACGGGTTCGCCGTACGGCCAGAGGGTGACCCGGCGGCCGTCGGGCAGCGCGGCCATGCCGTCGTCGACCGGCGGCAGCAGTATCTCCGCGCACCGGGGGTGGGCCGCGACCCCGAGCCGGACGGCCAGCTCGGCCGGATCCGTGCCGGGCGGGTGCGCCTTGGCGACGACATGGCCGCACCGCACGACGGTGGCGTCGGGCCGGTCGGCCAGGACGGTCACCTCGGCGGCGGCGTCCCCCCGGCCCCGGCGAAGGGCGGCGACGAGCTGTGCCGCGGTTTGGCTCACGGCTCCCCCATGTCATCGGCTGCCCCGGGATCGTAGCCCCTGCCGGGCGGGGTGCCGGTGCTCCGCCCCTCCTGATGTCGGGCGCTCACCCGAGTGCGGGCCGTGGGCGTATGGGGCGTCACGCTCCAAGGTTACAGAGTTTGGATTCTGTAACCTCAACCCGGTACGGTCCGGCGCCATGGACGCATCGCAGACGGGAACGAGCAACTCAGAGGAACTGCCGAGCAATTGGGGCCGGTGGGGTGAGGACGACCAGCTCGGCACGCTCAACCTCATCACCGCGGAGGCCCGCGCCAGGGGCGCCGCGGAGGCCCGCACCGGGCGGACGGTGTCACTCGCGATTCCGATCCGGCCGACGCCACTCATCAGCGGCCCCTTCGCGCCGTCCACCCAAGACGCCTCGCCCGTTCAGCAGATGATGGTGTACGTCGGTTCTCCGGCGCCCGCGATGGCGGACGTGATGCTGGTGACCAATCACCACCCGCGCTCGACGCACCTCGACGCGCTGGGGCACGCGGTCCGCGACGGGCAGGTCTATCCGGGGCGACCCGTGGACGAGGCCGTGACACCGGCCGGTGCCCGGCACGGCTCCACGACGGCGTTCGCCGCCGGGCTCGCCACCCGGGGGATCCTGCTCGACCTGGCGGCCGACGGCCCGTTGCCCAGTGGCCACGCGGTCACCGCGCGGGACCTCGAGGCGGCCGAGGAACGCCAGGGCGTACGACTGGAGTCCGGGGACGCCCTGGTGGTGCGCTGCGGATGGCCCATGACACCCGACCCCGAGCGGCCGATGCCGGGGATGAGCCTGGACGCGGTGCGCTGGATGCACCGGCGCGGCGTGTCGCTCTACGCGGGCGACATCGGCGACGCGCACCCGGACCTGGACCCCGCCTGCCCCTTGCCGCTGCACCGGGTCGCCCTGCCGATGATGGGCCTGCCCCTGATCGACGCCGCCGAGGTGGACGAGCTCGCCGCCGTCTGCGCGGAGCTGGGCCGCTATGCTTTCCTGCTCACCGTGGCGCCGCCGCGTATCCACGGGCTGACCGGGGTGCCCGTCAACCCGCTCGCACTCTTCTGACCAGCCACTACTTCTGACGAGGCACGGGGAGGAACTGGCAGTGAGGGAGCAGCCGGTGCCCGCCGCCGGGGCCGGGAGCCGCGCGGTGCGGTGCGTACGGAACGGCGAGCGCTGATGCGTACGGGCCCCCTCGACGCCGAGACCATCCTGACGGCCACCGAAGACGTGCTGCGCCGCCATGGACCGGCGAAGGCCACGGTGCTGGACGTGGCGCGGGCGCTGGGAGTCAGCCACGCCAGCGTCTACCGCCACTTCCCGTCCAAGGCGGCGCTGCGCGAAGCCGTCACCCGGCGCTGGCTGGGCCGGGCGCGCGAGCCCCTCGCGGCGGTCGCGGCCGACGCCCGGCAGGCTCCGCCCGAGCGGCTGCGCACCTGGTTCACCACGCTGTTCGCCGCCAAGCGGAAGCTGTTGTCCGAGGACCCGGAGCTCTTCGCCACCTACCGGGTCCTGGCGGCCGAGCACAGCAGCGCGGCCGCCGACCATATGACCGGCCTGATCGAGCAACTGCGCGCCATCATCGCCGACGGCGTCACCAGCGGCGACTTCACTTCCCCCGACCCCACCGCGACGGCCCGGACCGTCCTCGACGCCACCATGGCCTACCACCACCCGGCGCACGCCCCCGAGTGGCGGTCCCCGGGCGCCGAGGCCGCCTTGGAGTCCATCTGCACGCTGCTCATCAACGGCCTGCGCCCGCGCTGACGCCGCGCGTGCAAGGACGGGCCGTGCGGTGGGTGGCCGTAGGACGAGTCAGTCCGTGCCGTCCGCACCGCCGAGCTTCTCGACGATGGTCTCGTCCGGGCCGACGGAACGCCCGTCGCTGGAGCGGATCTCCAGCGGGTTCAGCGGGTGCCCGTTCCGGCGGTCGAGGAGCCGAGAATGCTCCTCCCCCGGACCGAAGCAGTGCGTCTCGCCCCACTGGCGCAGCGCCACGACGACCGGGAAGAGCGCGCGGCCCTTTTCCGTGAGCACGTATTCCTGGTAGCGGCTGCCGTCGGAGGCGGGCACGGCTTCCATCACTCCGGTCCGCTCCAGCGTGCGCAGCCGGCTGCTGAGGATGTTCTTGGCGATGCCCAGGCTTCGCTGAAACTCGCCGAAGCGGCGACTGCCGTCGAACGCGTCGCGCACGATCAGCAGGGACCACCAGTCGCCGATGGCGTCGATCGACCGGGCAACGGGACACGGTTCGGCGTCGAATCGCGTACGGGCGACCATCGCGTTTCCTCCTCGCAATACATCTGGCTGCAACTCGCCTGGTTGCAACATGCTACCTCCTGGCCTAAGGTCCGGATGGTGGCAACTTGCAACCATCGATGAGGGGGCGCCATATGCCGAGCGACTGCTCGACGGCCGACGGCCGGACGGCCGTGAACACCGCACTCGCTCCGTCCGGGCCGCCATCCGCGCGCCTGATCCTGCTCTTCGCCATCGCCTGCGGCAGCGCGGTGGCCAACGTCTACTTCGCCCAGCCCCTGCTGGTCACGCTCGGCGAGCAGTTCGCGCTCGGCCCCGGCCTGCTCGGCGCCATCGTCGCGATCACCCAACTCGGATACGCCGCAGGTCTGTTTCTGCTCGTCCCGCTCGGCGACCTCGTCGACAGGCGCAGGCTGATCACACTCCAGCTCGGCCTGCTCGCCGCCGCGCTGCTGATCGCGGGTCTGGCACCCGGGACCGCCGCACTGCTCACCGCCCTCGCGGCGGTCGGTGCGCTCGCCGTCGTCGCCCAGACCATGGTCGCCGCAGCGGCCCACCTCACCGCTCCCGCCTTTCGGGGGCGAGTCGTCGGAGCGGTCACCAGCGGGGTGATCACCGGCATTCTGCTGGCCCGCACCGTGGCAGGCGTCGTGGCCGACCTGGCCGGATGGCGCGCCGTCTACCTCCTCGCGGCCGTGGTGACCGCGACGCTCGCCATCCTCCTGCGCCTCGCCCTGCCGACCGGCCTGCCGCCGACGGCCACCATGCCGTACCGCCGTCTCCTGGCATCGACCGTCATCCTGTTCGCCCGCCACCCTCTGCTCCGGGTCCGCGGCATGCTGGCGCTGCTGGTCTTCGCGTCCTTCAGCACGCTGTGGAGCAGCGTCGTCCAGCCGCTCAGCAGTCCCCCCTGGTCACTGACGCACACCGCGATCGGCGCGTTCGGGCTCGCCGGAGTGGCCGGAGCCGCGGCCGCGGGAGCCGCCGGCCGATGGAACGACCGCGGTTTCGCCCAGCGCACCACCGGTATCGCACTCGTCCTGCTCACCGCGTCGTGGCTCCCCCTGGTCTTCACCCGGCAGTCGCTCTGGGCCCTGGCCATCGGAGCGGTCCTCCTGGACTTCGCCGTCCAGGCCGTGCACGTCACCAGCCAGTCCCTCATCTACGCCGCCCAACCGGACGCGGGAAGCAGAATCATCGGCGGCTACATGGTCTTCTACTCGGCCGGCAGCGCCCTCGGCGCCATCGGCTCCTCCACGGCGTACGCGGCGGCCGGATGGCCGGCGGTGTCCGCCCTGGGAGCGGCATTCAGCGGCGCAGCCCTGCTGCTTTGGGCGACGACCCGGCGCCTGGGGCCGGTGGCGTGACGTCCTGAACCCACCGCGGCCAAGCGCCACGTGCGCTGTCGCGCACAAGCTCCAAACACTGCTTCTCACGGCCCTGTGATCGAACTGAACCCTCGTTGTGCCCTGCCGTCCGTAGCCTCGCTGGTCACCCTGTACGGCCTCATGCTGTCCGCATGGCAGCTCGCCACCAGGTGGCAACACAACGCACCAGGGCAGGAAAACGCCTGCCTCACGAGAGCGAGGGCCGACCGAGCGCACCCCGGAGCCGACCAGGGGTACCGTCTGAGTGTGGCGTTCAGAACGGAGTTCAGTATGCCCGAAGAGACTGACATCGGCTCCAGCCTCCGCAAGGTCCGCAAGCGGCGCGGGTTGACGCAGCGGGGGCTGGCCGACGTATCAGACGTATCGCTCTCGCTGATCCGGAAGCTGGAGCAGGGCGAGATCACCGACACCCGGATGGAGACTGCCCACAAACTCGCCTCCGCGCTGCGCGTCCCCACCAGCTACCTCCTGGAGCGGGACGACGAGGAGTCCGCGACCGAGGGCAAGCCCTGGCGTCCGCTGGGGCAGGCAGTCCAAGTCGCGACGGTCCGCATGAGCCAGGCCCCCACGGTCGAGGGCGTGCGCGCGATGCTCCCCGAGGTGCGTTCCGCCTACTTTGACAACCGACTCGCTGAGTTGACCGGACTCCTGACCCCGCTCCTGGCGGATGCTGACGCGCTCGGCGACTCGGCCGAGGCCCGGGACGTACGCTCCCACCTGCTACAGATCGCCGGATCGGTGCTGACCCAGGTCCGCCAATTCGGCGCAGCGGAGACCGCACTGCGCCGCGCCCTCGATGACGCGCCGGACCGGCTGCGGGCGTCGGGGATCATCGCTACCTGGAGCTGGCTTCTCGTCCGGCAGGGCAGGTTGGCCGCGTCCCGGGAGCTGGCCACGAAGTGGGCGGACGACGTCGAGCCGAAGATGTCCAGGGCGACACCGGAGGAACTCGCCGCTTTCGGCTGGCTGCTCATGCAGGCGAGCGCCGCAGCTCTGCGTGACAACCGGCGAGGGGAGGCGGCCGACACGATGCGCCTCGCCCAGTCGGTCTCCGTGCTACTGGGGCGCGAGCTACCCCGAGGTAGTGAGCGCCTCACTACATGGGGCCCAACCACTGTGCGGTACAAGGCATGCGAGCGGCACATCGTGCTGGATGAGCCGGACAAGGTACTGCGCGCGGTGAAGCCGAAGCGGTCCGGACGAGCTGCGGCCGGGAAGCCCGGCGGGCAGGCGGTGAGCACCGAGTACCACCGGCACCGGCTCGACGTCGCGAAGGCCCACACCATGATGCGGCAGTACCCGGAGGCTGTGGACATGCTGACCAGCGTGCACGCCGAGGCGCCGGAGTGGCTGGCCAGCCAGCGGTACGCACGCGACATTCTCGGCGATGTGGTCGAGAAGCGGCGGACGTTGACGCCGGAGATGCGAACGCTCGCAGACGCGGTCAGCCTGCCGCTGTAACGCTCGTTGGCACTTCCCTCGGCAGCCCGAGGGAAGTGCCATTGAGTGACGCGAGTCACCACACTTAGCGTGACGACACGGATACAAATCGGCCACGAGGGGCCGTGTCGTGATCGCAGACCCACAGCCAGCCCTGCCCTGGCTGCCGCCACCCGCCGGGGACGTCGAGGCATTACCCGCAGGTAGATGGTGGGACGCCGTTCGCGCGGCCCCCACTGTCGGAGAACGCGTCCTAAAGATACTCGGCGACGAGACCGGCGCCGTCATCCAGGACAAGCACTTCCCCTTGTACTGGCTCGTGAAGGTGGGCTCCGCCAAAAGCTGGCACCTGCGGCAAGTCCGGGTCCTCACCCAATGGGCCAACGAGAGCAACTACCTTGGTGTGCCCCCCCCGTCTCCCGGACGAAGGGCCCTAGCACCCACTGGCGCGTGCCGCTCGACCGTTCCCACTATCTGACGGACGCCCCGAAATTGTGGAGGGCGCTGGCCGAGGCCGACCGCGCCGAGCTCGGACCCGTCCCACAAGGCCGCCAGACCTGCTATCGCTGTGAACTCCCTACCGACGAGCCAGTCATCGTCGATGTTCAGCACGGCGGCAGCGGCGCCGGGCGCACCGTCTACGCCTGCCCCCGGCACGCCCGGACCTACCGGCGTGACGTGGTCGCGGAAGCCGCCGCCAGGCGCCGCGCCCTCGACCGGGGCAGGACCCGATGACGGCCGCCGAGACCGCCGCCCCCTTCGCCGGTGAGCCATGGCGCGCGGCCATCGAGCACGCCGCAGGCTGCCTGGCCTGCCGGACACCCGGCGCCGTCTGCCCGGAGGGCGAGCGGCTGCTGCGCGCCCACGAGGAGGCTGCACGGCAGGTCCGATCAGGAGATGGCGCATGAGTCGCCGTCAGCATCCCTCTGCCAAGTGGCCAGCGCTGTCCGTCTTCCGCACCGCATGCCCAGGTCTGCTGCTCAGCGCGATCCCCGCGCCACCCTCCCCGGCACCCTGTGGTCGGCGCAGCCAGGCACCGCCGCCGACCGCAGGGCAGGGAGTCCGCCCCGCGGTGCACCACCCCAGGCGACCGCAGGGCCAGGGTCGCGCCCGCCTCATCATGGAGGCACATACATGAGCACATCTGTCATTTCCGGTATCCAGTCGATTGAGCTGGAGATCACCGGCACCTGCCAACTCCGGTGTACCCACTGCTGCACCAACAGCAGCCCGCAGGCACCCGCCGGGCACATGACCCGCGACGACTGGTCACGCGTCATCGCGGACGTGGCCGAGCTGGGCATCCCCATGGTGCAGTTCATCGGCGGTGAGCCGACCCTCTCACCGCACCTCCCGCAGTTCATCGAGGAAGCCCTCGATGTCGGCCTCGGTGTCGAGGTGCATTCGAATCTCACCCACGTACGGCCGTCCCTCTGGGACTCGTTCAGCCGTAAGGGCGTCTGCCTCGCCACGTCCTACTACAGCGACGACCGGGCCCAGCACGAGCAGATCACCCGCACGCGCGGAAGCCTCGACCGCACCAGGGCGAACATCGCCGAAGCGGTCCGCCGCGGTATCCCCATGCGCGCCGGCATCGTCGAAGTGATCGAGGCGCAGCGCGTCGAGCAGGCCAAAGCGGAGCTGCACCGGCTCGGCATCAAGGAAATGCGGGTCGACCGCATGCGCAAGATCGGCCGCGCGGCCGCGCCGGACGCGGGCACGCCGACCGCCGCCGAGCTGTGCGGACACTGCTTCCGGCACCGCGTATCCGTCTCCCCCGACGGAGCCGTGTCCGGCTGCATCCTCAGCCGCTTCATGGTCGCCGGCAACGTCCGCGAACAGCGCCTCGCCGAGATCCTGCACAGCGACCGATGGGCCGAGATGATTGCGGCCGTGCCCGAGCCGCGCGCCGACGCGTGTACCCCGGACGATTCGAACGACTGCGATCCCGCCCGTACGCCCGCCTGCAACCCGAAGCACTTCGCGCCCGCCCCGCCGCCCTCTCTTGGAGTCCACGCGTGAACTGGACCACGTGCGCCGCCGCTCTGGCCGACGTCTCAACACACCGGCACTCCCGATGGGCGCCGGCCGTCGCCGCCACGCCACGGCACCTGTTCATCCCCCCGATGGTGGAAGCGCGGTGCCGACGGCTGGGAGCTGCGTGACGGTCCCACCGATCCGGACCGCTGGCTTGAAGCGGCATACCGCGACACCTCACTCGTCACCCGTGTCGGCCCCTTACACGCCGACTACGCCACGGCGGCCGACCGGCCGTACGGTCGGCCGACGTCCTCGGCCACCCTGCCGAGCCTGGTCGTGGGCATGTTCCAGCATGCCCATATCGGCGATGGCGACCGGCTGCTCGATGTGGGCACGGGAAGCGGGTACGGGGCCGCCCTCGCTGCCCGTCGGCTGAGCGACGAGCAGGTGACGAGTGTCGACGTCGACGGCTACCTGACCGAGGCCGCCCGTAAGCGGATGAGCGAGGCTGGGGTCGCTCCCACGCTCGACACGATCGACGCGACCAGGGACTTGCCGTACGAGCCCGCGCGCTTTGACCGGATCGTCGCCACCGTGTCCGTACGCACGATCCCCGAAAGCTGGCTCCGGGCGCTCCGCCCCGGCGGTCGGCTGGTGACCACGATCGCCGGTACTTCCCTCCTCGTCACGGCCGAGAAGGACGAGGACGGGGGCGCGACCGGGCGCGTCGAGTGGGAGCGGGCAGGGTTCATGCACGCTCGCCACGGCGACGACTACCCGCCCGGTGCGGCCGTTCGCCTCGCCAAGGCCGCGGAGCTGGACGGCGATGAAGTGACTCGCGGTCCGTATCCCGTCCTCGACGTGGCGAACGCGTGGGACCTCGCTTCCATGCTGGACATCACCGTGCCCGGTATCGAGCACGAGTACCGGGAGGACGGCGAGCGGCGCGTCGCGCTGATGGCGCACGCCGATGGGTCGTGGGCACGTGCGACAGCGGCCGGTGACGAGCGGCGCCGTGCACCAGGGCGGCCCCCGTCGGCTGTGGGACGCCCTCGACAAGGTCCGCGACCACTGGCTCAGCAACGGCGAGCTGCCGGTACGAGGGGCCCGGGTGGACATCACACCCGACGGTCGTACGTTCCTCGGCCGCGGAAGGTGGTCTGCCGAGCTGAGCTGAGCTGACTTATCACAGCGGGAACGGCGGCCCGGGCGCACCGTCTCCGGCTGAGGGCCCCCTTTGCGGCGGGCCGCGTCGGTTCCGAACGCGCCTGGACGGCGCGATGCCCGGACAGCTCCCCAGCTGTCCGGGCATTCGTGCCGTCCGCCGCACCCCCGTCCCCACGGGGTTAATGGCCGGAAGTCCCCGGCCCGGGCCGCTCTCCCGGGCCTGGGGCGCTCAGCGCCCCAGCATTCCCGCCACGGACGACGCTTGTGTGACGACGGCTTCCCAGCCGCCGAAGGTGATGGTCAGGAGGATGGCCATCGGCAGCACCATCGCCGCCGCGACCAGAGGGTGGCGGGTGCCGGTCTGCGGGCCGCCGAAGGCGTCGGCCGCCGCGCTCACGGACCTGCGACGACGTGTGTGGATGACTGTGCGTCCAGCCGTGTCCGCCATCGTCCCTCCTCCGTCACATCTGGGGGCGGCGAGCGTCTGACCTCGGGGGACGAGTGCTGCGCCCGCCGCTTGACCACAACATTAGGCGCGCACCCCGGTCCTCGGCGTCATGCCTTCGTACCGATTGCCGGGCCTCCCGGAGGATGACCCCGGGAGGCGTCGACTACTCCCCTGGGTGGAGATGCGCCCTCACGCCTTGGGGTCTTCCCGGAGGGGTCCGGGGAATCGATCCTTCCGGAGCCCTTCCGGAGCCCATGGAGTGTGCCCCTCCGAGCGCGTGCGTGCTCTACTCACCGTCTCCCTCCTCGCCCCGCGGCACCGGCTGCTCCACCAGTGCCAGGACGCGGTTGGCCATGAAGCGGGCCGTCCGCACCACGGACCCATTACGGGTGACTTCGCTCACTTCCACCACCCCCCGCCGGACCGCTGTCTCGACCCTCCGGCCCGCCCTGCTGGCCACCACTTCATATGTCCGCGTCGTGTCCCCCGCGTCCACGACTATCTCCACACGATCACCCTTCACGGTCTCAATCCCCCTTCTGAGACGGCCTTTTGAGATCACGCAGCACGGAGCCGAGCGTGGATTGCCACGATTCCGGCCCACTTCTCCAGGATCCCAGGCACCACTGACAATCCATCGGCCGACGCATGCGCGGCCTCTCAGCGCGCGGGGCCGTCAATCCGTAAGCTGTGCACGTCAGACGGACAGCGACGGACAACAGCGGCGGACTGACGGCAGATCAGCGGCAAACGGCAAGCAGACGGCAGCGGATGGGGCTCCCCACCAGGGGTTAAGGGAGGGGCTCCCCACCGGAGGTAGGGGACGGACATGGCGATGATGCGGCTCCGGCGCGAGGACCCGCGTGTCGTCGGTTCCTTCCGGCTGCACCGGCGGCTCGGCGCGGGCGGCATGGGGGTGGTCTACCTCGGCTCCGACCGGCGCGGGCAGCGGGTGGCCCTGAAGGTGATCCGGCCGGATCTCGCCGAGGACCGGGAGTTCCGGTCGCGGTTCGCCCGGGAGGTCTCCGCCGCGCGGCGGATCCGCGGCGGCTGTACGGCCCGGCTGGTGGCCGCCGATCTGGAGGCCGACCGCCCCTGGTTCGCCACTCAGTACGTACCGGGCCCCTCCCTGCACGACAAGGTGAACGAGGAGGGCCCGCTGCCCGCCGCCCAGGTCGCGTCGATCGGGTCGGCGCTGGCGGAGGGGCTGTTGGCGGTGCATGAGGCGGGGGTCGTCCACCGTGACCTCAAGCCCTCGAACATCCTGCTCTCCCCCAAGGGCCCGCGCATCATCGACTTCGGCATCGCCTGGGCGACCGGGGCCAGCACCCTCACCCACGTCGGCACGGCGGTCGGCTCGCCCGGCTTCCTCGCGCCCGAGCAGGTGCGGGGCGCGGCGGTGACCCCGGCGACCGACGTCTTCGCGCTGGGCGCGACGCTCGCGTACGCCTCGACGGCGGACTCACCGTTCGGGCACGGCAGTTCCGAGGTGATGCTGTACCGGGTGGTGCACGAGGAGCCGCAGTTGCTGGGCGTCCCCGACGCCCTGGCGCCGCTGCTCCACGCCTGTCTGGCGAAGGATCCGGAGGACCGGCCGAGCACTCTGCAACTGTCGCTGCGGCTGAAGGAGATCGCGGCGCGCGAGGCGCATGGGCACGGGCACGGCACCGGCCACGGCACCGGGCATGGGCACGGCACCGGGGGCTACGGCGGCGGGCCGGGCCGGGCCCCGGCGCGGCGCCCCGAGGCATACGCCGACCAGCACACGGAGCGGCGTCCGGGCAGTACGCCGGCGCCGCGGAACGGGTCCCCGTCCTCGCGGCCGGGAGCCAGTACGGGCGGGGCCTCGGGCCGCCCCACGGGGCGGAACACCCCCGCGCGTCCGGCGCAGGCGCAGCGCCGGGGTCCGCGGCCGCCCGCGCGTACGGACCGCTCGGGGCGCCCGGTCAACACCGTTCGCACCTCGCCGGGCGGGCGCCGCCCCAGCGGGCCGAACCGCCGGTTGCTGCGGCAGCGGCTGACCGTGTTCGTCGTGGTGACGCTGCTGGTGGCGCTGGGGATCGCGGCGGCGCAGGGCTGTCAGGGTCCGGCCAACGGCCTGGGCGCGCCGCCCAGGCCGACGGGGTCGGGGGCAGTCTCGTCGGTGGCACCAGACTCGGTGGCGGCCGACTCGACGGCAGTCGAGCCGGACGGGCGCCAGGGCGCGTCCGACGGATCGTGACGCCTGCGGCGGGCTGCTCCCCTCCCCGCCCCTTCCCACGCAGCGTCGATTTGCGGCTCCGCCGCGTGGGGGCTCCGCCCCAGACCCCGCTCCTCAAACGCCGGAGGGGCTGAAAGGCGAGGCTCTGCCCCAGACCCCGCTCCTCAAGCGCCGGAGGGGCTGGAAGGCGGGGCTTCGCCCCAGGCCCCGGGATCCAGGGGCGAAGCCCCTGCCACGCGCCGGACCCCGTAGCGGTCAGAGCCCCGGCCTGCCCGAGGTGACCGCGTAGAAGGCGACCGCCGCCGCCGCGCCCACGTTGAGCGAGTCCACACCGTGGGCCATCGGGATCCGCACCCACTCGTCCGCGGCCATCAGCGCCTGGGTGGAGAGCCCGTCGCCCTCCGCGCCCAGCATCAGCGCGACCCGCTCCAGGCGGTGCGGGGCCGCGTCGTCGATGGTGGTGGCCTTCTCGTCGGGGGTCAGGGCGAGGATCTTGAACCCGGCGTCCCGGACCGCCTCCAGCCCGCGCGGCCAGCTCTCCAGGCGGGCGTACGGCACGGAGAAGACGGCGCCCATGGAGACCTTGACCGAGCGCCGGTAGAGGGGGTCGGCGCAGTCCGGGGAGAGGAGTACGGCGTCCATGCCGAGGGCCGCCGCGCTGCGGAAGATGGCACCGGTGTTGGTGTGGTCGTTGACGGACTCCATGATGACGACGCGCCGCGCGTTCCGAAGGACCGACTCCGCGTCCGGCAGCGGCTTGCGCTGCATGGAGGCGAGGGCGCCGCGGTGGACGTGGTAGCCCGTGACACGCTCGGCCAGTTCGGGGCTGACGGCGTAGACGGGGGCGGGGACGTCCTCGATGACGTCCCGCATCACATCGACCCACTTGGACGACAGCAGCATCGAGCGCATCTCGTAGCCGGCGAGGCGGGCGCGCCGGATCACCTTCTCGCCTTCCGCGATGAACAGGCCCTCGGCCGGTTCCCGCTTGCGTCGCAGCTCCACATCGGTCAGACCCGTGTAGTCGCGCAGCCGCGGGTCGTCCGGATCATCGACGGTGATGAGATCAGCCACTTAAGTGATACTGCCTTGTCCTGGATGCGGTGCCAATGAGCCCGACGTGAATAAGTTACCGGCGGTTACGTCCGCTTACGTCAGCGGTGGTCACGGGCGGAGAGGGCGACCACATCGCCGATCACCACGACCGCCGGGGGCCGTACGCCCTCGGCCGCGACCCTCTCCCCGACGGTGGCGAGGGTCGCGTCCACCCGGCGCTGGGCCGGGGTGGTGCCCTCCTGGACCACGGCGACAGGGGTGTCGGCGGCCCGGCCGTGGGCGACGAGGGTCGCGGCGATGGCGCCGATCTTCTCCACGGCCATGAGCAGCACCAGTGTGCCGCGCAGCCGGGCCAACGCCGCCCAGTCCACCAGGGAGCTGGGGTCGTCGGGCGCGACATGGCCGCTGACCACCGTGAACTCATGCGCGACGCCCCGGTGGGTCACCGGGATCCCGGCCGCGCCCGGGACGCTGATGGAGCTGGAGATGCCGGGGACGACCGTGCACGGGATACCGGCCTCGGCGAGCGCCTCCGCCTCCTCCATACCGCGCCCGAAGACGAAGGGGTCGCCGCCCTTGAGGCGGACGACCGATTTGCCCGCCCTGGCGTGCTCGATCAGCGCGTGGTTGATCGCCTCCTGGGCCATGAAACGGCCGTACGGGATCTTCGCCGCGTCGATCACCTCGACATGCGGCGGGAGTTCATCGAGCAGATCGCGCGGGCCGAGCCGGTCGGCCACCACCACGTCCGCCTCGGCGAGGAGGCGGCGGCCGCGCACGGTGATCAGGTCCGGATCGCCCGGCCCGCCGCCCACCAGCGCCACCCGCGGGCCGCGGGTGCGGTGCCGGGGCGCGGCGAGGGTGCCGTCGCGCAGCCCCTCCACCACGGCGTCCCGGACGGCGGCGGAGCGGCGCGGGTCCTGTCCGGTGAGCACGGCGACGGTGACGCCCTCGCTCCGCCCGGTGGCCGGGGTCCAGGCGGAGGCGGCCTCGGCGTCGTCGCTGCGGACGCACCAGATGCGGCGCGCCTCGGCCTCGGCGGACGCGGTGGCGTTGGCCTCCGGGTCGTCCGTGGTGATCAGGACGTACCAGGCGCCCTCGAAGTCGCCCTCCTGGTAGCGGCGGCGCTCCCAGCGCACCTCCCCCGCCTCTGCCATGGCCTCGACGGAGGCGGTGGCGGACGGCGAGATCAGCAGGATGTCCGCACCGGCCGCTATCAGCGCGGGCAGCCGGCGCTGGGCGACCTGCCCCGCCCCGAGGACGACCACACGCCGACCGGAAAGGCGCAGTCCGACGGGGTATGCGAAGTGTTCGGACATGGCGGTGCGGCTCTCCTCGTGCGAATGCGCGGCCGCTGCGGCGCTGGAGCGGCTGATCGACTGGGGCTTGCTCTACTGGAGCTTGATCGGCTGGAGCTTGATCGGCTGGAGCTTGATCGGCTCTGAGGCGGAGCCCCCGCCGACACCCTACGCGGCGGGGGCACGCATCAGTTTTTCTCCGTGACCCCTGCGGAGTCGAACGTGGCCACCTCGTGCATCGCCCGTGCGGCGCTCTGCACCACCGGAAGGGCGAGCAGCGCACCCGTACCCTCGCCGAGCCGCAGATCCAGGTCGACCAGGGGGCGCAGACCCAGCTTGTTCAGAGCCGCCACATGGCCCGGCTCGGCGCTGCGGTGGCCCGCGATGCAGGCCGCCAGCACCTCGGGCGCGATGGCCCGTGCGACCAGCGCCGCGGCGCCCGCGCTCACCCCGTCCAGGATCACGGGGGTACGCAGCGAGGCGCCGCCCAGCAGCAGCCCGGCGATCGCGGCGTGCTCCAGGCCGCCGATCGCCGTCAGGACGCCGATGGGGTCGGCCGGATCGGGCTGGTGCAGTTCGAGACCGCGCCGTACGACATCGATCTTGCGCGCGTGCATCTCGTCGTTGATGCCGGTGCCGCGCCCGGTCACCTCGGCCGGGTCGGCGCCGGTGTAGACGGAGACCAGGGCGGCCGACACGGTGGTGTTGGCGATCCCCATCTCTCCGGTGAGCAGCGCCTTGTTCCCGGCGGCCACCAGATCGCGGGCCGTCTCGATGCCCACCTCGATGGCGCGCAGCACCTCCTCGCGGGTGAGCGCGGGGCCGACGGTGAAGTCTCCGGTGCCCGCCCGCACCTTGCGCGGCAGCAGCCCGGGGGTGCTGGGCAGATCGCCGGCCACCCCGACGTCCACGACGCACACCTCGGCGCCCACCTGGGCGGCGAAGGCGTTGCAGACCGCGCCGCCGCCCAGGAAGTTGGCCACCATCTGGCTGGTGACCTCCTGCGGCCAGGCGGTGACGCCCTGGGCGTGCACTCCGTGGTCGCCCGCGAAGATCGCGACGGCCGCGGGCTCCGGGATCGGCGGCGGGCACTGCCGGGACAGCCCGCTCAACTGGGCGGAGATGATCTCCAGCATGCCGAGCGCACCCGACGGCTTGGTCATCCGCTTCTGCCGCTCCCACGCCTCGCCGAGCGCCTTGGCGTCCAGCGGGCGGATGCCCCGCAAGGTCTCCTGGAGCAGATTGTGCGGATCGCCGCCGGGCAGGGTGCGGCGGCCGTACGTCTCCTCATGGACGACCCAGGACAGCGGGCGGCGCTTGGACCACCCGGCCTTCATCAGCTCCGGCTCCTGCGGGAACTCGTCGACGTACCCGACGCACAGATACGCCACGATCTCCAGATGGTCGGGCAGCCCGAGCTCCCGCACCATCTCGCGCTCGTCGAAGAAGCTGACCCAGCCGACACCGAGGCCCTCGGCGCGGGCGGCGAGCCACAGGTTCTCCACCGCGAGCGCGGAGGAGTACGGCGCCATCTGCGGCTGAGTGTGCCGGCCGAGGGTGTGGCGGCCGCCGCGGGTGGGGTCGGCGGTGACGACGATGTTGACCGGGGTCTCGAGGATGGCCTCGACCTTCAGTTCCTTGAACTGCTTGGCCCGGCCCTTGGGGAGGGACTTGGCGTACGCGTCCCGCTGGCGCATGGCCAGCTCATGCATGGCGCGCCGGGTCTCCGCCGAGCGGATGACGACGAAGTCCCACGGCTGGGAGTGCCCGACGCTGGGCGCGGTGTGCGCGGCTTCGAGGACGCGCAGCAGCACCTCGTGCGGGATGGGGTCGGACCGGAAGCCGTTACGGATGTCCCGGCGCTCGCGCATCACGCGGTGGACGGCGGCGCGCTCGGCCTCGTCGTACCCCTCGGCGCGAGGGCCGAGGGGGATGGGGATCGGCTCGGGCTCGAGCTCGGAGTCGGGCTCGGTGTCGACGTGGGTCTCGGCGTCGGCGTCGGAGTCGGCGTCGGGCTCCGGTGTGGATTCCTGGGCCGCTTCGGGGGTGGTGTCCGCTTCGGGCTCGGTGGCCGCTTCGGGCTCCGTCTGAGGCTCGGGCTCCGGCTCGGCGGCTTCCGGGGCTGTGGGCTCCGGTTCGGCGGTCCCGGCCTCGGGCGCGGGGGCTTCGGCCGCGCCGGCCTCGGGCTCGGGGGCTGCGGGCTCGGGGGCTGCGGGCTCGGGGGCTGCGGGCTCGGGGGCTGCGGGCTCAACGGCTTCCGGGCTAGCGGCCTCAGCGGTACCGGCCAGCGGCTCCGGGGCTTCCTGCTCGGTGGGTTCGGGCTCCGTGGCTTCGGCTCCGGCTTCGGGTGCCGTTTCGGGCGTCGTGGCCTCGGGCTCGGTGGGCTGGGCCTCCGTCCCTGCCTCGGGCTCCGCCGTGGGCTCGGTGGCTTCGGCTCCGGCCTCCGGCGCCGCTTCGGCCGCCGCTTCCGCGTCCGGTTCGGCGGGTGCCGCCTCGGCCTCGGCGGTCTCGGGTGCCTCCGGCTCAGCGGCTTCGCTCTCGGTGGCCTCGGCCTCCGGGGTGTCCGCCGCTTCGGCCTCGGGAGCCTGCTCCTCAGCCACGGCCTCGGCTGCGGGCTCCGGCTCGGCCGCCGCCTGCTCAGGCGTCTCGGCGGGCTCCTCCGGCGCCGCAGCCTCCGTCTCCGCCTCCGGTACGACCTCCGCTTCGGGCGCGGCCTCGGCCTCCGGCTCGACGGGCGCCTCCCGCTGAGGCGTCTCGGCAGCGGCCGGTTCCTCGGCGGCGGCCTCCTCGGGCTGAGGCGCCTCATCGGCCACGTCGGCCACATCGGCCACTATCGAGAGCGCCGGGTCCACGGCGGCCTGCTCCACCGTTTCGGCGGGCTGATCCGGCGGTTCCTGGGCGGGGGCCTCGGCGGCCGGAGCGTACGGCTCCTCGGCCGTGACCGGCTCATGGGCCAACTGCGCCGGGATCTCCGGTACGGCCTCCGGGGCGGGGGCGGGCCGGGCCTCGGGCTGTTCGGTGATGGGCTCGGTCTGGGCCTGGGCCGGGATGTCGAGGACCTGCTCCTCGGCCACGGCGGCTTCCGGGGCGGGCGCCATGACGGGCTCCCCGGCCTGGGCCGGGATGGTCGCGCCCATCTGGTGCGGGTCCGCGACCGCCGGGTCCCCGTACGCCTGGTCCATCGCGACCGGCTGTGCCTCCGGCGCCATCGCCTCGGGCTGGGCGAACTGCTCGGGAGCGGGATCCGCTTCGGGCCCCTCCGCGGCCTGAGGCTCCTCAGCCGTACCGACCGCCTCGGCGGGAGCGGCGGCTTGCTGCGCAGGCGGCGTGGAGTCCCAGGCGTCCCCCGGCTGCGGGGCGTCGACCATCTGCGGGAGGTCCGCGAGCTGAGGCCCGGGGAGCCGGCTCAGGTCGTCGGGCTGCGGGGTGAAGTACTGCGGCCCGGCGGCGTACTGGGGCGCGGTGGAGTAGTCGGTCGCCAGCGGCTGCTCGAGCATGACCGGGTGCTCGGGAACGACGAAGTGCTCAGGCGCGGCAAGCTGCTCAGGTGTGGCGAACTGCTGCTCGGCCTCGGCAAGCTGCTCGGGCCCGGCAAACTGCTGCTCGGGCCCGGCGAACTGCTCGGGCTCCGCGTACTGCTGCTCGGGCCCGGCGAAGTGCTCGGGCCCGGCGAACTGCTGCTCCGCCATCCCGCCCTGCTCAGGCACCGGAACGCCCTGCTGCGGCCCCGCCCCGTACTCGGGCTGGGCCCCGACCTGGTGCGGCACCTGCGGCTGCGGCTCCGGCACGGCCTGCGACTCCGGAACGGCCTGTGGCTCCGGCGCGGCCTGCGGCTCGGGCTCCGGCTGGCGTACGGGCGCGGCGTGCCGGCCCGCGGCCGGGCCCCGGTCGGCGAGTGAACGCACCACGCCGTTGGAGGTGTCGGGCACCGGCGGGCCCATATGGAGCGGTCGCCGGGCGGGGGCGGCGGGCGCCGCGTACGCGGCCTGGGCGGGGGCCGACTGCGGTACGGGCTGCTCCGCCACGGGCTGCGGCTCGGGCATCTGGGTCTCGGCGTACGCGGCGGCGCCGGGGTCGAGCACACCCGCCTCGTACGCCCCGGTCTGGTACTGGGCCTGCTGCTCGCTCCAGGCGCCCTGGGCGCCCGGCATCAGCAGCAGATCGTCCTCCTCGCCGACGTGTTCGGGCCCGTCGAGGAAGGTGTAGGCGGCGCCTGGAGGGACACCGGGATGCGGCTGTTCGATGTAACCGGCGTCGGCAGGCGGGGCATGGACATCCGCCGGGTGCGGATGTCCGAGTCGTCCGCCTGCGTTCTCCGGCAGTCCCTCTCCCGGGACCTGGCCGGTGTCGGTCATGCGTACCCCTCGCCCATCGTTAGTGCTCCTTCCAACCGCCTACCGCCGAGAGCAAGCCCCCTGAGCAAGAACGAGCATGCGCCGTGCGCGGCACGTAGACACGCCCGAGGCTTGCCTACCGCCGCCCCGCCAAGGGAGGGGCATTTTCCGGCCTTTGGCCAATAAAGCGCCGAACGCCGGGCAGCGGTACAGGCAGTACAACGATCCGCCAGCCTACCTCGCGCGGTGCCCGGGGCAGGTCACCGGGGCGAAGCTCGGGGTGAACGTCACAAGGACAAAATCACTGGTGCGGGCGGTGGCCGCAGAGCATGAAGGCGACCGCGCGCTCCCGTTCCGTCCAACCCCGCGTGTCCAGTTCGACGGACTGGAGCAGCACGCATTCGACGGCGTAGCCGCCGTCCTCCAGGGCCTGGCCGATGGCCTCCGCCTCGTCTCGGGTCGCGGCGTGGGTGACGATGCGCTCGGGGCGGCGCGCGGCGCACGCGGCGACGACGGACGCGCCCCCACCGCCGATCCGCACCACATCCGGCTCCGGCAGGTCCTCCAGCACCCCGGGGGCGACGCCCTGGACGACCTGGAGCTGTACGCCGAAGCGGCGGGCCAGGGTGTCGGTGCGCTCGCAGGCGTCCGGGTCGCGGTCGACGGTGATGACGGCGGCGCCGAACCCGGCGGTCTCGACGGCCGCGGCCCCGCTGCCCGCTCCGATGTCCCAGACCAGGTCGCCCAGGCGGGGGCCGATCCGGGCGAGTTGGAGGGCGCGCAGTTGCGGGGACTCGCTCTCGCCCAGCACGGTCCCGTACGCGGGGCCGGGCAGCGCCCAGCCGCGGACGGCGCCCGGGTAGCCGGGGTCGCGTCCGGCGATCCAGCCGCCGCTCTGTAGCGCGCCGCGGGCGGCACCGGCCGCCGGGCCGCCGCGGACGGGAGTTATGCCGGAGCCGCCGATGACGATGACGACGTTGGGGTCGCGCCAGGCGTGGTCGGCGGCCTTGTCGGAGGTCAGGACGGTGACCTGCTCGCGTTCGGTGCCCAGCGCCTCGCAGATGACGAAGGTGCGGTGCACCGGGCCGAGCAGCAGTGCGAGTTCGGCGGGGCCGGCGCCGGGCGAGGTGAGGACGGCGACCTTGGTGTGGGCGCGGCAGACGTTGACCGCGCGGCGCAGATCGCGGCTGTGGGCGACGACGACCTGGGCGTCGTCCCAGGGCATTCCGGCCCGGGCGAAGGCGGCGGCGACGGAGGAGACGGCGGGGACGACCTCGACCTCGAGTCCGTGCTCGGGGGCGCGCAGGGCGCGGACGACGCCGAAGAAGCCGGGGTCGCCGTCGGCCAGGACCACGGCGGAGCCGCGGTGCTGGGCGATCCGGCGGGCCGCGAGGTCCACGCTGCCGAGCCGGATCCGTTCGGCGCCGGGCGGGACTTCGGGCAGCGCCAGGTGGTGGGCGGCGCCGGCCACGAGGGTGGCCGCCGCGAGGGCGGAGCGGGCCGCGTCCGTCAGCGGGGTGCCGTCCCAACCGATCACCGTGACGCGGTCGGCCATCGTCCTTGTTCTCCCCTGTGTGCGGCGGTTCGGGTCTGTCGGTGCGTCGCGGTGGGCCGCGTACGTCGCGTGGTGTGCCTGTGAGGTTCACGGGCGGGTCGCGGCCGGTGTGCCGCGGATGCGCGGGGCGCGGTCCCGGATGCGGCCGAGGCGCGGGTGCTCGGCGCGGTCGAAGAGTACCCCGGCTGGTCCGGACCGCCGGAGCGGGGGCGGGCGCGGAGGTGGTGCGCCGGGGGCGCGGGCGGCGCGAATGCGCCGGATCTCCGCCCCGGCCGGGGCGTGGTCGGGGCGTCAGCCCCAGTCGGAGTAGGTGGGATAGACGCCGAAGCCCTCGGGCTCGGAGTTCTGGCCGGGGACGCCGTCGAGGTCCTCGGCGAGCAGACTCCAGACGATGAGGTCGGTGCGCATATCGGTCCAGCCGCCGTCCTCCGTCTGGGTGCGGGCTATCCAGGCGTTGCGCAACACACCCTCGCTGATGCAGCCGACCTTCTGGGCGACCTGCTGGGCGGCGGTGTTGCCGGCGGCGGTGCGCAGCTCCAGGCGCTCGAACTTCTGGTCCTGGAACAGCCAGCGGGCCACCGCCAGCACCGCCTCCGAGGCATAGCCCTCACCGCGCGCCCAGGGGGCGACGATATAGCTGGCCTCGGTGGCCAGCAATCTCCAGTCGGTATGGGTCAGATGCACGATGCCGACCAGCCGCTGGGTGAGGAATTCGGCGACCGCGAAGACGATTCCCCGGCCCGTGGTCCGTTCCGCAGGGGCGAGCCGCAGCGCCTGGTCGCGGGCGTCGGCGGGGCTGTACGGATGGGGCGCCCGGGTCCAGGCGATGATGCTTTCGTCGTTCATCATGTCCGCGAGCGCGGGTATGTCCGCTTCCTCGAACGGGCGCAGCACCAGCCGTTCCGTACTGATGGAGATGTCCGGGAAGGTGGATGTCATGCGCCGCTCCGTAACCGGGGGTCGTTTCAGGGCCGTAGAGAGGCCCAGCATGCAGCATCACGCAGGGAGAATGCAGCACGGGGGGTGAATCGCAAGGCCCCGCATCCGGTTGTGGTCCGGATGCGGAGCCCTGGGGATCCGCCGGTGGGCGGGAAGGTTGGCGCGATCGTTGCGGTGGTGTCGCGGTGCGCCGCGGCTCAGAAGGACGCGAGCACGGAGCCCTGGTACTGGTCCTTGATGTACTTCTTCACCTCGGGGGAGGTGAGGAGCTTGGCCAGCTTCTTGACCCGCGGGTCGTCCTCGTTGCCCTTCTTCACGGCCAGGAAGTTGGCGTACGGGTTGTTCTTGGGCGATTCGAGGAGGATGGCGTCCTTGGCGGGCTTGAGGTGCGCCTCGATGGCGTAGTTGCCGTTGACGACCGCGGCGTCCACGTCGTCGAGCGACCGCGGCAACTGGGCGGCCTCCAGTTCCTTGAACTTCAGGCCCTTGGGGTTGGTGACGATGTCCTTGGGGGTGGCCTCGTTGCCCACACCGCTCTTGAGCTTGATGACCCCGTTCGCGTCCAGCAGCTTCAGCGCGCGGGCCTCGTTGACCGTGTCGCTCGGGACGGCCACGGTGGCGCCCTTCCCCAGCTCATCGGCCTTCTTGACCTTGTGCGAGTAGAGGCCGAGCGGCTCGAGGTGCACGGTGACGACGGGCACGATGTCGGTGCCCTTCTTCTTGTTGAAGTCGTCCAGGAACGGCTGGTTCTGGAAGTAGTTGGCGCCGACCGAGCCGTCCTGGGTGGAGAGGTTCGGCGTGTTGTAGTCGGTGAACTCCCGGACCTCCAGCTTGAGGCCCGCCTTGTCGGCCAGGTGGTCCTTGACGTAGTTGAGTATCTCCGCGTGCGGGACCGGGCTCGCGGCGACGACCAGCGCGCCGTTCTTGTCGTCGGAGGACGAGGGGCTGCAAGCGGCGACGCCGAGGGCGAGCGCACCGGCGGCGAGGACAGTGGTGACGGTCTTGGTGGCGTTACGCACGAAAAGTGCCTTTCTTCGAGGGCGCACGAATCCGCCGCGGGTGCGGAAGCGGAATGACGGCCGGGTGGTACGGGGGGGGTACGGAGGTGGGTGGGGGGTGGGGGCTCAGGGGACCTTGGTCGGCTCCACGGACTCGATCTCGGCGGGCGCGGTCCGCGGCTCCGGGGCCGCGGCGGGCTTCCCGGCCCGGGACGCGCCGCCGCGCAGCAGCACCAGCCGCGGGGCGACCGAGGAGCGGCCGCGGTGCGACAGGCCGCGGGCGGCGATGTCGCCCGCGAACTGGATGACGGAGATGACCACCGCGAGGATGGCGACGGTGATCCACATCAACTTGGTCTCGAACCGCAGATAGCCGTAGCGGACCGCCAGGTCACCGAGGCCACCGGCGCCGACCGTGCCGGCCATCGCCGAGTAGCCGATGAGTGCGACGATCGTGGTGGTCGCGCTGGAGATCAGCGCGGGCAGCGACTCGGGCAGCAGCACCTTGCGGACGACGGTCCAGGTGGAGCCGCCCATCGACTGCACGGCCTCGACCAGCCCGCCGTCCACCTCGCGCACCGAGGTCTCCACGAGCCGGGCGTAGAAGGGGATGGCGCCGATGGCCAGGGGCACGATCGCGGCCTCGGGGCCGATGGTGGTGCCCACGATCGCCCGGGTGAAGGAGATCAGGGCGACCATCAGGATGATGAACGGCATCGAGCGGGCGACGTTGACGATCTGCCCGACGACCTTGTTCACCACGACGTTCTGAAGCACTCCGCCGCGGTCGGTGAGGACCAGCAGCACACCGAGCGGCAGTCCGCCGACGACGGCGATCACCGCCGACCAGCCGACCATGTAGAGGGTGTCCCAACATGCCTGCTCCAGCAGGGGCTCCATCTCGGACCAGGTCACTTGGCGCCCTCCTTGAGCAGCGGGGTCGGGTTCGCGCGCGGGCCGTCGGCGATGGCCGCGACATCGACCTGGAGTCCCTGCTCCCGCAGGAAGCCGATCGGGACGACGTTCTCCTCGAACCGGCCGGGCAGTTCGATCCGCATCCGGCCGACCTGGTGGCCGCCGACGGTGTCCATCGCGGCGCCCAGGATCGAGATGTCGATGTTGTAGGTACGGGAGAGCTGGGAGATGACCGGCTTGGTGGCCGCCTCGCCCTGGAAGGTGACGTCCACGACCGTGCGGTCCTCGCCCGAGGGCACCCCGCCGACCGGGAAGAGCTCCTGGGCCAGCTCGGAGCCGGGCGTCGCCAGCAACTCGCTGACCTGGCCGGACTCCACGATCCGGCCGTCGCGCATCAGCGCGGCCGAGTCGCAGATCGTCTTGACGACGTCCATCTCGTGGGTGATGAGCAGCACGGTCAGGCCGAGCTGCTCATTGAGGTCGCGCAGCAACTGGAGGATCGAGCGGGTGGTCTCGGGGTCGAGCGCGGAGGTCGCCTCGTCCGAGAGCAGCACCTTGGGGTCGCCGGCCAGCGCCCGGGCGATGCCGACGCGCTGCTTCTGGCCGCCGGAGAGCTGCGCGGGGTACGCCTTGGCCTTGTCACTGAGGCCCACCAGCTCCAGCAGTTCCAGGGCCTTGCGGGTGCGCTCCTTGCCGGAGACGCCGAGGATCTCCAGGGGCAGCTCGACGTTGTCCCGCACGGTGCGCGAGGAGAGCAGGTTGAAGTGCTGGAACACCATGCCGATACGGCTGCGGGCCTGGCGCAGCGCGGAGCCGGCGCTCTGGCGGCGCCCGGCGAGTGCGGTCAGGTCCTGGCCGGCCACGGTGACCGTGCCGGAGGTGGGGCGCTCCAGGAGGTTGACGCAGCGGATGAGGGTGGATTTCCCGGCGCCGCTCTGGCCGACGACGCCGTACACCTCACCCTCGCGGACATGCAGATCGACACCGTCGAGGGCGGTGACCTCGCGGCCTCGTGAGCGGTAGACCTTGGTCAGGTCCGTGGTGGTGATCACAGGGTTTCCGTCACTGTTGAGTGCACGGCGGTTGGTGCCGCCGGGCACGGCTCGTTCATTTCGGAACGCGGCAGGGCGGACCCGAGGAGATGCGCGATGTGTGGGCGCGTTTCGGGTTCCGGTGACGCGGGGCGGCGCGGCCCGGCGCGCTGGGCGCACGGGTCCGGCTCAGCCGGTCTCGCTTCGGGGCGCGAGGCTCGGGCAGGGGCCCTCAGCAGTCACACATTCGACACCGACAACGAGCACCGGGCGTGGGGTTCGCCTCGGTCGCAGGGATGCGGCAGCTCGTCGTGGTCATGGCTGTAAGTAAAGCAGACACGGGTACGGACCCATCAGGGGTGTCCGTATAGCGGACATGCTTGATCAGTCCGTGGACAGGGAACGGGGGCGCCGGACCCGGTTCAGACCCGGCAGGTGATCTCCACGCCCCCGTCGAGAAGCCGTGCGGACACGGCCGACAGGTCCTCGACCACGATGTCGGCGACCAGCTCCTCGCGGGCGGTCGTTGTGGTCAACGCCACGGTCCGCATCCCGGCCGCACGGCCCGCCGCGAGCCCGGCCGGGGCGTCCTCGAAGACCACACAGCGTGCCGGGTCGACTCCCAGCCGCTCGGCCGCCAGCAGGAACGGCTCGGGGTCGGGCTTGCCGCGGGTGATGTCGTCGGAGGTGATCAGCGTTCCGGGGCGTATCGCCACCTCGGCCAGGCGGGCCTCGGCCAGCGGGCGGTTGGCGGAGGTCACCACGGCCCAGCGCGCGGCGGGCAGCCCGGCCAGCAGCTCGGCGGTGCCGGGGAGCAGCTTCACCCCGCCCGGCACGTCCGCCAGCTCCAGCTCGTCGATGCGCGCCCGGGCCCGCGGGGCACGGTCGGCGGGGAGCAGATCGGCGATGATGTCGTCGGCCGGGCGGCCATGCAGCTCGACCCGGGCGAAGTCCTCCGCCTCAATCCCCTGCTCATCGGCCCAGCGGGTCCAGCAGCGATGCACCGAGTCCAGGGAGGAGACGAGGGTCCCGTCGTTGTCGAACAACAGCGCGTCAGCGGAGATCTTCATGAGCCGCAGCGTACGTGGGGCTCGCGGACGCCCTCGGGCGCGGGGCCGAGCGCGGCGCGGCCGGGCGGGCCGATTACCCTCGTCCCATGCTTGTCACTCCCTGTGTGCGCCGCCGTCGGGTGCGCCGCCGCACCGCGCGGAGGTCCCGTTGATCGACGCGCTGACGGTCGCGCTCGGTGTGACCGCGCTCCTTCTCGCCGCGTGGTGCGGCTTCGCCGCCTACCGGGACCAGCCGACCAAGGACTGGCACTTCATCGGCATGGCCGTGGTGGCACTGCTGGCGATCGTGCAGTTGGGCATAGGAGTGGTGCGGCTGGCGGGCGGCGCCGATCCGCAGCAGGGGGTGGCCATCTTCGTGGCCTATCTCATCGGCTCGGCGCTCGCGGTGCCGGTCGCGGCGTTCATGTCGCTCACGGAACGGACCCGCTGGGGGTCGGCGACGGTCTCCGCGGCGGCCGTGGTGCTGGCCGTGCTCGAGGTGCGGCTGTACGACATCTGGGGAGGCGCCGGTGGCTGAATCACCAAAGGTGGGGACGACGGCCGGGAAGACGGAAGCGGAAGCGGACGCGCGCACCGGGCTGGGGCAGGGCCCCGGGCGGCTGCTGGTGCTGCTCTACGGCGTCTTCACCGTGGCCGCCGCGTCCCGCTCGATCTACCAGCTCATCGCCCAGTACCAGGAGGCCCCGCTCGCCTACATCCTCTCGGCGGTCTCCGCCGTGGTGTACGCGTTCATCACGGTCTCGCTGGTGCGCGGCGGCGAGGGCGCGCGCAGGGCGGCGATGGTCTGCTGTGCGGCGGAGCTGGTGGGGGTGCTGACCGTGGGCACCTGGACCCTTGCCGACCCCTCGGCCTTCCCCGACCAGACGGTGTGGTCCGACTACGGGATGGGCTATCTGTTCATCCCGATCTTCCTGCCGGTCACGGGCCTGCTGTGGCTGAGGAAGGCCCGCCGGGGCTGAACCCCGGCGGGCCTTGACCCACGCGTCCGAGTATCAGGCGCTGGCCGCGTACGCGGTGGCCGTGGCGTCCTTCTCCATGGTCACCAGGCTCAGCCGGCGGTTGACCTCCTCGGTGCCCACCTGGGCGTAGCCGTAGCGGCGGTACAGCCGCAGATTGCCCTCGCTGCGGTGGCCGGTGAACAGCCGGTAGCGCTTGGCGGCCCGGTCCTCGGTCAGCCGCCCTTCGATGGCCGCGAGCAGCCGTCCGCCCAGGCCGTGCCGCTGCATCCGCGGGTGGACGATCAGCTTGCCGATGGCGGCGGTCCCCTTTTCGTCGACGACTCCGCGGACCGAGCCGACGACCTCCGCGCCGAGCCGGGCGACGAGCACGCAGCCCCCGCTCAGTTCGGCGCGCAGGTCGTCGAGCGACTGCGTCAGCGGTTCGATCGAGTAGTCGCCGTAGAGCTCCGCCTCGCCCTGGTAGCACAGATATTGCAGCTTCAGGATCTGCTCGGCGTCGTCCGCGGTCGCCGCGGAGATGGTCACGCTCATGCCCATGTGCGCATGCCTCCCCTATTCTCGGTCCCCCGGCCGCGGTGAGGGTAGGTGTGCGACCGAGGGTTCATGGCCTGGGTGGAGGCGCCGCATGGTGGGCGTCCGCCTCCGAGGCGCCGGTTGTCTATCGCTCCTTTCCCCATGGTTCAGGAGCCGCAACCTCCGCCATGAGCATTCTGCGCAGGCAAGCCAGACATCGGGAACGTACCGGGCCCAGACTGCCCTGTGACATTCCCAACTGGTGCGCGATCTCGCGGTACGTGAGGTCGGAGCGGGAGAGCATCGCCGCGAGCAGCGCGGGGCAGCGGCCGGGCAGCCGCCGCACCGCCGCACGCAGCGTCCGGCGGGTCTCCGCGGTCAGCACGGCGTGTTCGGCGGGGTGGGGCTCGGGGCCGCTGAGCGGGCCGCCGGCCATCGGGTCGTACGGCACCTCGCGGCGCGCCCGGCGCCTGGCCCCGCGCACCTCGGCCCGTACGGCGCAGCGCAGCCAGCGGGCGGGGTGGGGCGGCGGTCCGGTGTCCCGGGTGCGTTCCAGCAGCCGTAGCCAGACGGCCTGTTCGAGTTCGGCGGGCTCGACGCCGACGCCATATGCCTCGGCCGCCGCTTCGGCGGCCAGCAGCGGGCCCAGTCGTTTCACAAGGTCCATGCCGGGCGGGACGAGGCCGGGTCGTGGGGTGGTTGCCGGGTGACCGTGGTCTCACCCGACCGGGGAAGCGGCGGGGCCGCGCCTTGACGCTCGCGCGGCCCCGCCGTCACCCACCCGTATGTGCGGAACTACTTGCGGAAGTCCGCCGCCGCGAGGAGGGCGGTGTCCGCGTTGTCGGAGAAGATGCCGTCAATTCCGGTCGCGAAGTATGCCTTGAACGCACCGAAAGCGTCACCGTAGGCATTGGGGTCGGTGCCGCGGCGGAAGTCGGCCGGGAGGAAGGTGTTCTCGTTGCGCATGGTGTACGGGTGCAGGATCAGCCCCGCCGCATGCGCGTCCTTCACCACGCTGGTCGGCGTGCCCAGCTTGCCGTCCGGCGTCCTGGGGATGATGACCGACAGATCGGGGCCGATCCCCTGGGCGTAGCTCGCGATCCACTTGAGCCCCTCGGGCTTGACCAGGTCCGCGACCGTACGCGGGTCGTTCGCCTCGACGAAGTCCCAGGGCCGGCTGTCCATCGTGGACAGCAGTACGACGGACGGGGTGCCGACCAGCTTGCGCAGCCGCTGGATGCTGCTCGGCTCGAAGGACTGGAGGAACAGCGCCGCGTCCTTCTTGTGGCGGCCGTACCGGCGCAGCAGCTTGGCCAGCGGCTCCTCCAGGCCGAGGCCCAGCTTGCGGAAGTAGGTGGGGTGCTTGGTCTCCACGTACAGCCACACCCGGCGGCCGCGCTTGCGGCCCTCGCGCTCGGCCCACTGGAGCACCTCTTCGAAGGTGGGCACCTCCCAGCGGCCGTCGTAGAGGGTGTTGCGCTGGCGGTTGCCCGGGATGCGCTCCTTGGCGCGCAGCGTCTTCAGCTCGGCGAGGGTGAAGTCCTCGGTGAACCAGCCGGTGAGCTTGGTGCCGTCGACCGTCTTGGTGGTCTTGCGGTCGGCGAACTCCGGGTGCGCGGAGACATCCGTGGTGGCCGTGATGTCGTTCTCGTGGCGGCAGACCAGATGGCCGTCCTTGGTGGGGACCAGGTCCTGCTCGACGATGTCCGCGCCCATGTCCAGCGCGAGCTGGTAGGAGCCGAGGGTGTGCTCGGGCCGGTAGCCGCTGGCGCCGCGGTGGCCGATCACGGTGGGAACCGGCAGCTCATGGCCCCGTCCGGACGTCCCCGCGGCGACCGCCGCGCCCGGCGCCGACCGCGTGCCCGCGGCCGTCGCCGTGCCCGCGCCGCTCAGCGCCACCGCTCCCGCGCCGAGGGCCGCGGCCCCCAGCAGGGCGCGCCGTCCGGGCTGTTGCTCCCGCTCCATCTGCACTCCTTGATGTGGTGTTCAACACCTGTCAAATCCAGTCAGAAGATGGGCTGATGGTAGGCGTGGGCAGCTTTCCTACGGGAGACATCGGACGAAACGTGGAGGGAACGCGGGTCAACACTGCGTACCAGGTGGGTGAACCTGGTGTGCGCCGGGGCGCAACCGGCGAGTATCGTCCTCATCGGCGCTCCGGTGCGGTACGAGGTTGACGGACCGTACGACGGTGCGCCCCAGACCTTGACCCCGACCGGAGGGCCCGTGTCCCGATTCGCGTTTCTGAAGGCAGTACTCGGTCCGCTGATGCGCCTGATGTTCCGCCCACGGGTCGAGGGGGCCGAGGGCATTCCGGGCTCGGGCCCGGTGATCCTCGCCGGAAACCATCTCACCTTCATCGACTCGATGATCCTGCCGCTGGTCTGTGACCGTCAGGTCTTCTTCATCGGCAAGGACGAGTACGTCACGGGCAAGGGCCTCAAGGGCCGGCTGATGGCCTGGTTCTTCACCGGCGTCGGCATGATCCCGGTGGACCGGGACGGCGGACGCGGCGGCGTCGCGGCGCTGATGACGGGGCGCCGGGTACTGGAGGAGGGCCGGGTCTTCGGCATCTACCCCGAGGGCACCCGCTCCCCCGACGGCCGCCTCTACCGCGGCCGTACCGGTATCGCCCGCCTCGCGCTGATGACCGGCGCGCCCGTGGTGCCGTTCGCGATGATCGGGACCGACCGGATCCAGCCGGGCGGCAAGGGGCTGCCGCGGCCGGGCCGGGTGCGGGTCCGCTTCGGCGAGCCGCTGGAGTTCACCCGCTACGAGGGCATGGACCGCGACCGCTATGTGCTGCGGGCGGTGACCGACGAGGTGATGAGCCACGTGATGCGGCTCTCGGGTCAGGAGTACGTGGACATCTACGCCACGAAGGCGAAGGCGGCGGCCTGACGTTTCGGGCGAAACCCGCGGCGGTCCGGTGTCCGGGCCGCCGCGGTGGTGGTGCGTCGGGGGTGGTGAGTCGGGGGCGCCGCGGTTCCGCGGCCGGGCGGCGGCGGTACCGTCTCCGGTCGGCGTCGACCGTCGGCAGCGGGGCGGAAGAGGGGCGGAAGATCTGATTCCGCTACCCGCTGGTCACCACTGGGCCCGGGCACTATGGTGCCGCGGGTGACCACGATGACCGTGCCCTCCCCCGACTTCGTGACGTTGCGCGGTCGGCGATTCGCCCTGACCGATTTCGGCGGACCGGGCGACCCGGTGCTGGCCCTGCACGGCCACTTCGGCCGGGGCAGGATGTACGCGCCGCTGGCCGCCGCCCTCGCCCCCGAGCGGCGGGTGATCGCCCTCGATCAGCGGGGGCACGGGCTGACCGGCGGCGGTGGCCCGTTCACGCTGGACGAGTATGTGGCCGATGCCGCCGCGCTGCTGCGGGAGCTGCGTCTGGGCCCGGTCCCGGTCGTCGCCCACTCCACCGGCGCGGTCGGCGCGTACGCCCTGGCCGCCCGCCATCCGGACCTGGTGAGCGCGCTCGTCGTGGAGGACATCGGCGCGGTGACGGACCGTCCGGTGGTCAGCCATCCGGTGCTCGACGTCTCGGGGTGGCCGACCTGGGCCGTGGACCGGGAGAAACTGCGCGCCGACATCGAGTCCCGGGGCATTCCGGACGCCTCGTACTTCCTCGACAGCGCCGAGCGGGACCCCCAAACGGGCGGCTGGCGGCTGCTGTTCGAGCCCAGTCATATGATGGCGTCCCAGCAGGCCATGTGCGGTGACTTCTGGGACGACTGGCTGGGCTCCTCCTGCCCCGCGCTGCTGATGCGCGGCGAGCACAGCTCGCTGCTGCCGCCGGGCCACGCCCATGAGATGGCCGCCCGCCGCCCCAACACGAAGCTCCGCGAATTCGCCGGGTGCGGTCACTGGATCCACGACGACGCGCCCCGGCCGTACGCCCGCGCGGTCCGCTCGTTCCTGAGCGCGGTGTAGCCGCGTCCCTCCCCCGTCCCCCGCACGCCCTTCGGGCGTGGCCGCAATCGCCGGCCGGGCTGGAAGCAGCCGACGGCCCCGCCAGGGGTCAGGACCAGGGCAGTTCGGAGCGGTGGTGCCAGTAGGTCTCCGGGGTTTCGGCCAGCCGCTCCAGCTCGGTGAGCCGGCGCTCGTCCAGGCGGAGGTCGGCGGCGGCCAGATTCGAGCTCAGTTGGGCCGTGGTGGCGGCGCCGGAGAGGACGACGGTCACCCAGGGGCGGTGGAGGACCGCCGCCAGCGCGACGGCGTCCGGAGTCGCGCCCGTCTCCTCGGCCACCTGGCGCAGGGCCGCCGGAAGCCTCTCGGCCGCCTCGGTGAGGCGGCCGTTGGCCACGGCTTCCTTGACGATGACCGCCCGGCCCGCCGCATGGGCCTCGGCCAGTGCCGCCCCGGCCGAGGGCTCCAGCAGGTTGTAGGTGGACTGGACGGTACGGAAGAGCGGGCGCCGGTCGACCTCCACGGCCAGCGCCGCGCGGATCGCCTCGGCCTGGCGCGGACCGCTGGTGGACACGCCGACCGTCACCCCCTCGGCGGCCAGCTCCGCCAGCCGCGCGTGCAGCTCGCGGTCGGTGAGGGCGGGGCTTTCGGGGGTCACCGAGTGGATCTGGTAGAGGTCCAGCCGGTCGCCGAGCAGCGCGTCGGTCAGCCCGCGCTGCCGCTCGAAGGTCTGGACGCCATGGTCCTTGACCTCGTGCGTCTCGGCGTCCGTACGCCAGTCGGCGACATACGTATAGCCCCATTTGGAGCCGACCACCACGTTCCGCGCGGCGTCCGGGCGGTCGCGCAGCCAGCTTGCGAGGAACTCCTCGGCCCGGCCGTAGGAGCGCGCCGCGTCCAGATAGCGCACCCCTGCGGCGTACGCGGCGTCCAGCAGCTCATGGCTGCGCTGCCGCATCACCTCGACCGGGCGCTCGGCCGGGAGGTCCCGGTCCCGGCCGAGGTTGATATAGGCGGGGCGGCCGACCGCGGCCAGGCCGAGCCCGATCCGGGCCGCCCCCGCCCCGGGGGTCGCGATCTTCGCGAGTCGTTCGAAACCCATGGCTTGGTCCCCACCTCTCCCATACGAGCTGACGTTCAGCGATGAGCCGATGGTCAGCGCTTGGCGCCCGCCCATGCGTACTGAGCGGCCAGATCCTCCTTGACCTCCGCGAGCTGGGCCCGCACCGCCACGGGGGCGGTGCCGCCGCGGCCGTCGCGCGCGGCCAGCGCGCCCGGCACATTGAGGACGCCGCGGACCTCGGGCGTCAGATGCGGGGAGATCTTGGCGAACTGCTCGTCGGTGAGCTGGTCGAGCTCGATGCCCGTCAGCTCGCACTCCTTGACGCATTCCCCCGCGACCTCGTGGGCCACCCGGAACGGCACGCCCTGCCGCACCAGCCATTCGGCGATGTCGGTGGCGAGCGAGAACCCGGCCGGGGCCAGCTCCTCCATGCGCTCACGGTTGACGGTCAGCGTCGCCATCATCCCGGTGAAGGCCGGGAGCAGCACCTCGAGCTGGTCGCAGGAGTCGAAGACCGGCTCCTTGTCCTCCTGGAGGTCGCGGTTGTACGCGAGCGGCAGGGCCTTGAGCGTGGCCAGCAGCCCGGTGAGGTTGCCGATCAGCCGGCCGGACTTGCCACGTGCCAGCTCCGCGATGTCCGGGTTCTTCTTCTGCGGCATGATCGAGGAGCCGGTGGAGAAGGCGTCGTGGAGGGTCACGAAGGAGAACTCCTTCGTGTTCCAGAGGATGATCTCCTCCGCGATCCGCGACAGATCGACGCCGATCATCGCGGTGATGAACGCGAACTCGGCGACGAAGTCACGGGAGGCCGTGCCGTCGAGCGAGTTGGCGGACGAGCCCCGCTCGAAGCCGAGGTCGGCCGCGACCGCCTGCGGGTCGAGCCCGAGCGAGGACCCGGCCAGCGCGCCCGAGCCGTACGGCGAGACGGCGGTGCGCTCGTCCCACTGCCGCAGCCGCTCCGCGTTCCGCGACAGCGCCTGGACATGGGCGAGGACATGGTGGGCGAAGAGCACCGGCTGGGCGTGCTGGAGGTGCGTACGGCCGGGCATCGCGACATCGGGGTGTGCCTCCGCGAGCCCCACCAGGGCCTGCTGGAGGTCGGCGATCAGCCCGCCGAGGATCCGGGCGTGGTCGCGCAGATACATCCGGAAGAGGGTGGCGATCTGGTCGTTGCGGGACCGTCCGGCCCGCAGCTTGCCGCCGAGGTCCGGGCCGAGCCGCTCCAGCAGCCCGCGCTCCAGCGCGGTGTGCACGTCCTCGTCGGCGATGGTGCCGGTGAAGTCGCCGGAGGCGACATCGGCCTCCAGCCGGTCCAGGCCCGCCAGCATCCGCTCCAGCTCATCGGCGGTGAGCAGCCCCGCCGTGTGCAGCACCCGGGCGTGGGCGCGGGATCCGGCGATGTCGTACGGCGCCAGGCGCCAGTCGAAGTGCACGGAGGCGCTGAGCTTCTCCAGTGCCTCGGACGGGCCGTCGGCGAAGCGGCCGCCCCAGAGCCGGACGTCGCCGCTGTTGCCGTTGCTCACGCTGTTGCTCCTCAGGCCAGGTGGTGTGCGTCCGCCTCCCCGCCGCGGGGCGGGAAGGCGGCTTCGATGTGGTCGCGCACGTCTCGTACGTCTCGCACGTCTCGTACGCGGGCTTGACGCCGGTACGCAGGCTACTGGTGCAGATCCCGCTTCGCGGCGATCTTGCTGGACATCCCGAAGATCTCGATGAAGCCCTTGGACAGCGACTGGTCGAAGGTGTCGCCGCTGTCGTAGGTCGCCAGGTTGAAGTCGTAGAGCGACGCCTGCGACTTCCGCCCGGTGACGACGGCCCGGCCGCCGTGCAGGGTCATCCGGATCTCGCCGGAGACCTGCTCGTTCGCCTCGGTGATGAAGCCGTCCAGCGCCCGCTTGAGCGGCGAGAACCACAGACCGTCGTAGACCAGCTCGCCCCAGCGCTGCTCGACCTGCCGCTTGTAGCGGGCCAGCTCGCGCTCGACGGTGACGGCCTCCAGCTCCTGGTGGGCGGTGATCAGCGCGATGGCGCCGGGCGCCTCGTAGACCTCCCTCGACTTGATCCCCACCAGCCGGTCCTCGACCATGTCGATCCGGCCGACGCCCTGGGCGCCCGCCCGCTCGTTGAGCCGCTGGACGGCCTGGAGCACGGTGACCGGCTCGCCGTCGATCGCGACGGGGACGCCCTTGTCGAAGGTGATGATCACCTCGTCGGCCTCGCGCGGGGTGGCCGGGTTGGAGGTGTACTCGTACACGTCCTCGATCGGCGCGTTCCAGATGTCCTCCAGGAAGCCGGTCTCCACGGCCCGCCCGAAGACGTTCTGGTCGATCGAGTACGGGGACTTCTTGGTGGTCGCGATCGGCAGGCCCTTGGCCTCGCAGAAGGCGATCGCCGCCTCCCGGGTCATCGCGTAGTCCCGGACCGGCGCGATGCAGGTCAGGTCGGGTGCGAGGGAGGAGATGCCCGCCTCGAACCGCACCTGGTCGTTCCCCTTGCCGGTGCAGCCGTGGGCGACGGTCCCGGCGCCGTGCTTACGGGCGGCGGCGACCAGGTGCTTGACGATCGTCGGCCGCGACAGCGCGGACACCAGCGGGTAGCGGTCCATGTACAGCGCGTTGGCCTTGATCGCCGGAAGGCAGTACTCCTCGGCGAACTCGTCCTTGGCGTCCGCGACCTCCGCCTCGACCGCCCCGCAGGCGAGCGCGCGCTTGCGGATGACGTCCAGGTCCTCCCCGCCCTGGCCGACGTCCACGGCGACGGCGATGACCTCGGCACCCGTCTCCTCGGCGATCCAGCCGATGGCGACGGAGGTGTCCAGGCCGCCCGAGTAGGCGAGTACGACGCGCTCGGCCACGGGTGCCTCCTTACGATCCATTGACGATCCATGCATGCTTGAGCATAAGTATGCACTGCGCCGCATGGTTCGTCAAAGCGAGAGGTGACGCGAGCCGCGGCGCGTGGCCGCAAGCCTCCGCATTACAGCGCGACACGATGCAATGCGCCGCATTACACTGGAGCCATGAAAACCATCACGCAGCGCGAACTGGCGGCCCGCTCCAAGGCGGTGCTCGACGATGTGGAAGCGGGCGAGACGTACCACGTGACCAGGAACGGCGTCGAAATCGCCGAGGTCCGCCCCCTGGAGACCCGTCGCCGTCGCTTCGTCCCCGTCCAGGAACTTCAGCGCGAGTGGCGCAACGCCCCGCGCGTGGATCACGCCGCGATGCGGGCCGAAGCCGATGCCTTCTTCCGCGACGAGGACCGGGTCAGCGAACAGGATGACCCGTGGGGGAAGTCAGGTGGCTGAACATGTGAGGGAACAACGGCCGCAGGGTCTGCTGGACACCTGTGTTGTCATCGATCTCGTGGACATCCCGTCGGACCGGCTCCCGGTCGAGGCCGCCGTCCCCTCCGCGGTCCTTGCCGAGCTGACCCAAGGCGTCGCCATGGCCACTGATCCGGTGGAGACGCTCACCCGAGCGCAGCGCGTGGCCGACATCGAGGCGCGTTTCTCCACCGTCCCCTTCGACCGGGAAGCCGCCCGCCGATACGGCACCATGGTCGCCCTGACGCTCAAGGCCAACCGCAATCCTCGTCCGCGCCGCATGGACCTCATGATCGCTGCCACCGCCGCCGCGCACGGACTGCCGCTCTACACACGGAACCCGGACGACTTCAAGGGCCTGGAGAGCGGCCTTGAGGTCATCTCCGTCTGACCGGGCGCGCGGACCGCTCGTGCCGCCGACGGGGTGATGTCACCATGGTCGGTGCTGGGGAGAGACCGCTGCGGACCGAAGGGGAGTCGGGGCCCGTGCAGAAGAAGCAGATGATGGTGCTCGGCGCGATCGTGGTGGGGGTGATGGTGATCAACAACCACGGTGACGGCAACACCCGCGACGGCAAGTCGCCGAATCCGCATCAGACGGCCCGGTATCCGGTCCACTTCGAGAAGAAGAAGGACGACGGGAAGGGCACCAAGAGCGGGAAGGGCAGCAAGAAGCAGCCCATACCGCGCTCTACGGTGTCCTACCCGATCAAGTTCGACCATCGGTGACATCGTTCGCGGTTCCCCGGCGCTGGAACGCGACGGCGACTCCCGCCCGCCCAGGGCCGTTCATGGCGCCGTGGGACGACGTTCGGAACCGGAACGCACGCTGACCGCCATGAATCACCTGAATACTGCCCCCAGTCGACGCAGATTCCTCGCCGTGGCGGCCGGCCTCGGCGCCACGGCCGCCGCCGGGACGTCCGGGGTGGCGGCCGCCGCCACGGGTCCGCGGCCACTACGCGTGGCCACGTTCAACATCCACCACGGCGCGAGCCCCGCCGACGTACCGGACCTGGAACGCGTCGCCCGGGTGATCGAGGACCTGCGGGTGGACGCCATCGGCCTCCAGGAGGTCGACCGGTACTGGAAGCGCAGCGGCTTCACCGACCAGCCCGCCTGGCTGGCCGAGCGGCTGGGGATGCATCACGTCTTCGGCGCCAACCTCGACTTGGACCCGGAGGAGCCCGGGCGACCGCGCCGTCAGTACGGCACCGCGGTGCTCTCCCGGGGGCCGATCCGGTCGTGGACCAACACCCACCTTCCGCTCGTCCCCGGCCATGAGCAGCGCGGTCTGCTCCAGGCCACCCTGGACGTGCGCGGCATCCGCGTCGAGTTCGCCGTGACGCATCTCCAGCACGACGACAACAAGGAGCGCGAGCGGCAGGCCGCCCGGATCGTCGAACTCCTCGGGTCCTCCCCCGAACACACCGTCCTGGTCGGCGACCTGAACGCCACGCCCGGGACCCCGGAGATCGGGATCCTGACCGGCGCGCTCGACGACGTATGGCCGCGGGCCGGCAGCGGCGACGGCTTCACCTACGACGCCCTCGACCCGCACGCCCGTATCGACTTCCACCTCGCCTCCCGCGATCTGCGCCCGCTCACCGCCCAGGTGGTCACGGCCGACCCGGAGGCGTCCGACCATCTGCCAGTGGTGAGCGAGCTGCGGATGCCCGTACGCCGCCACCGCCGGTGAATCCCGGAACCTGTGATTCCGGGCCCGAACCTGTGAACCCCGACCGAAACCTGTGAATCCCGGCGGCCTTTGAGTCATCCCGTGCTCGCGGCCGTATTCCCTTGCGCCGGAGCCCAAGGGAAGGGGACAGGCCGTGACGACGCTACTGAACAGCCGGGCCGGGCGGCGGCAGGCCATGCGCCGCATCCAGCCTCGCCGTTCGCCGGCCGTGCCGTTGATCCTGCTCAGTTGGGCGGGCGCGGCGGCGGTGCTGTCGCTGTGGTGGCAGAACACTCCGAACGTCGAGGGCACCGCACAGTGGCTGACCCACGCCGGGCGGCTCAGCGGGCTGCTCGGTGGCTATGTCCTGGCCCTCGTCGTCCTCCAGATGGCGCGCGTTCCGGCCCTGGAGCGGCGGGTGGGGTCGGACCGGGTGGCGCGGTGGCACGCGATGAGCGGGCGGTACGCGCTGTGCCTGATCGTGGCGCATGTCGGGCTGATCATCGCGGGATACGCGGAACAGGCCGGCACCGGCTTCGTCGACCAGTCGGTGACCGTGGTCACGGACTACCCGGACATGATCAAGGCGACGGTCGGCACCGGGACGCTGGTCGTCATCGGGCTGATCTCGGCCGGGATGGTGCGCCGCCGGATGTCGTACGAGGTCTGGTACTACCTGCATCTGCTCACCTACGCCGCGGTCTTCCTGACCTTCTGGCACCAGCTCGCGACCGGTGCGGAGTTCGTCGGGAACCAGACCGCGGAGACCGCCTGGTACGCGCTGTACGGCACGGTCACCGCGCTGGCGCTCTGGTACCGGCTGCTGGTGCCGCTGCGGCTGAATCTGCGGCACCGGATGCGGGTGGAGGCCGTCGTACCGGAGGCGCCCGGGGTGGTGTCGGTGCTGATCAAGGGGCGCAAGCTGCACCGGATCGGGGCACAGGCCGGGCAGTTCTTCCGGTGGCGGTTCCTGGCCCCGGGCATGCGCTGGGGCTCCCATCCGTACTCGCTCTCCGCGCCGCCCCGGCCCGAGCTGCTGCGGATCACGGTGAAGGCGGTGGGCGGCCACAGCACCGGACTGGCCTCGCTCCAGCCGGGGACGCGGGTGTGGGCGGAGGGGCCGTACGGCGCGATGACCGCGGCACGGCGCAGCCAGGGCAAGGTGCTGATGATCGCGGGCGGGGCCGGGATCACCCCGATCCGGGCGCTGTTCGAGACGCTGCCGGGCAAGGGCAGCGATCTCACCCTGCTGTACCGGGCCCGCAGCGTCGGGGATCTGGCGCTGTGGAACGAGCTGAAACAGATCGCGACCGAGCGCGGGGCCCGGCTGCTGTACGCCGTGAACGGCCCGGACGGCGCCCGGCCGGAGATCACCGCGGAGCGGCTGGGCCATCTGCTCCCCGATATCGAGGACCACGACGTCTATTTGTGCGGCCCACCGGGCCTGGCCGAGCACGCGTACGGGGCGCTGCGTGAGGCGGGCGTTCCGGATCGCCGGATCCACCACGAATCCTTCGAGCTGTGACCGAGACATTCGAGCCGTGACCCAGTTGTTCGAGCCCCCAGTCGTTCGAGCTGTGACCGAGGGGAAGCCTTGACTTCCGCCTCCGCTTATAGGCGGGGGATTCCAGCGGTTGCCCGCTGGGGTTCCTGCTTCACCGACGACCGCCCCGTCCGGGAGGACTCCCGTTGAGGTCTCACACCGTCTCCACAGGCAGACACCGCCAGCCCGGCGGCCAGGATATTGCGTGCCGCGTTCACATCGCGGTCATGCACGGTGCCGCAGTCGCACGTCCACTCACGGACGTTCAACGGCAGCTTCCCACGGACCGTGCCGCAGGCCCCGCACAGCTTGCTGGACGGGAACCAGCGGTCGACCGTCACGAGTTCACGCCCGTACCAGGCGCACTTGTACTCCAGCATCATGCGCAGATCCGTCCACGCCGCATCCGAGATGGCACGCGCAAGCTTGCCGTTCTTCAGCAGGTTACGGACGGTCAGGTCCTCGATCACGACCGTTTGGTTCTCACGGACGAGACGAGTCGACAGCTTGTGCAGGAAGTCCCGGCGCCGGTCAGCGATCCGCGCATGCACCCCTGCGACGCGGCGGCGGGCCTTCTCCCGGTTCGCCGAGCCCTTCGCCTTACGGGACAGCTCCCGCTGCGCCTTCGCGAGCCGCTTACGGTCGCGCCGTTCGTGCCGGGGGTTGGCGATCTTCTCCCCGGTGGACAGGGTCACCAGAGAGGTGACCCCGGCGTCGATACCGACCGCCGCGTTCGTGGCGGGGGCCGGGGCGATGGTGTCCTCGACGAGCAGGGAGACGAACCAGCGCCCGGCGGCGTCGCGGGACACCGTCACCGTCGTGGGCTCGGCACCCTCCGGGAGGGGACGCGACCAGCGGATGTCCAGCGGCCCGGCCGTCTTCGCCAGCGTCAGGCGCCCGTCGCGCCACGTGAAGGCACTGCGGGTGTACTCCGCCGACGCCCGCGACGTCTTCCGCGACTTGTAGCGCGGATACTTGGCCCGTTTGGCGAAGAAGTTCCCGAACGCCGTCTGAAGATGGCGCAGCGCCTGCTGGAGCGGGACCGAGGACACCTCCGCCAGGAAGGCCAGTTCCCCGGTCTTCTTCCACTCCGTCAGCGCGGCGGACGACTGCACACAGGAGATGCGACGCTGCTCGCCGTACCAGGCCCGCGTGCGCTCATCCAACGCCTTGTTGTACACGAGGCGGACGCAGCCGAACGTGCGCGACAGCTCGGCCGCCTGCTCGTCCGTGGGGTAAAAGCGGTACTTGAACGCCCGCTTGACCTGCTGCGTCACACCTCACACTCTATCAGCTCGCGTGTGAGTAGCGGATGTCGGCCGGAATTCGGTGAACGCCGGATCGCCCTGACGGCGATCCGGCCTTCCCTGCCCTGCTCCGCAGGAGCTTCGTTTCCTCCCCGGCCTGAAAGGCCGGGGTATCCACGAAGGAGTCCCGATGAAGAGGAAGCATCCGCTGCGCCGCATCGTCCTGGGCACGGCCGCCACCGTCTCCGGTGTGGTGCTGCTGCTCGCACTGAAGCAGCCGGGTTCGGGGGGCGGTGGCGCCGTCGCCCAGAACCAGCCGGGGCAGGCGCCCCCGGTCGCGGCCACGGCACCGCCGGGCGGCGGCGCGGGGGCCGGGGCGGGCGCGGGCGGCGCCCGTACGGTCACCGGCGACGTCGCGCAGACCCAGTACGGCCCGGTCCAGGTGAGCCTGACCGTCAGCGGCGGGAAGATCACCGGCGCACAGGCGGTCAAGACGCCGAACTCCGGGCCGCGGAGCGAGCAGATCGCCAAGGACTCCATCCCGAAGCTCAATCAGCAGGCGGTCTCCGCGGCGAAGGTGGACACGGTCTCCGGTGCCACCTACACGAGCGAGGGCTATGCCAAGTCCTTGCAGAGCGCTCTCGACAAGGCGGGTGCCCGATGACGTACCAGACGGACCGACCCGAGCCGCTGCGCCATGTCGAGCACGTCATGGGCACGGTCTTCTCCTTCGACCTACGCGAGGTCGCGGCCGCCGACCGGCCCCGGGTGCAGGCCGCGCTGGACGGGGCCGTGGTGGGGCTGCACCGGGTGGACGAGCTGTTCTCCACCTATCGCCCGGACAGCGAGATCAGCCGGCTGCGGCGCGGTGAGCTGACGCTGTCGCGGTGCGACCCGGAGGTCCAGGATGTGCTGCGGATGTGCGAGGAGGCCGAGCACCGCAGCGGCGGCTGGTTCAGCGCCCGCTACGCCGGTGGCCGGCCCGATCCGACGGGCCTGGTCAAGGGCTGGGCCGTGGAGCGCGCCGCCCGGATGCTGGTCTCCTCGGGCGCCGGGTCGGTGTGTGTGAACGGCGGCGGCGACGTCCAGGTGCACGGCGGCCCCTGGCGGGTGGGCATCGCCGATCCGCTGCGCCGGGGCGAGCTGGCGGCGGTCGTGGAGGCACATGGCGAACTGGCCGTGGCCACCTCCGGCCCGGCCGAGCGGGGCTGCCACATCCTGGACCCGCGCACCGGACGCCCCCCGGCCCAGGGCCTGGCCTCGGTCACCGTGATCGCCACCAGCCTGGCCGACGCGGACGCCTGGGCCACGGCGGCCTGCGCGATGGGCGCCGACCGCGCCCGCCCCTGGCTGGGACGGCTCGCCGACGCCGAGGCGTTCGTCATCACCGCCGACGGCGCCACCTGGCACACCAGCGGCTTCGCCCGCTATACGGCGGGGCTGTGCGTGTAGGGCCGGTGTCCGATCCGAGCGTCCCACTGACACTCCGAGCGGGAGTACTCAGGCACTCTGAGCAGGAGTACTCAGGTACCCGCCCCTCCCCTCCCCAGTGCGCTGCTTGGGAGTGGAGTCCGCTGCCTGTCAATACCGCACTCACCAGGAAATGTGAACCGGGCAGCCGCATGGTCCGGCGTCATGTGCGCTCCTAGCGTCGTGGGTGACAGCTTCGTCCGATCCGAGGAGCACCATGCGCGTCCCGTCCGCGGCCACCATCAGCCTGGGTCTGGCCGGTTTACTCACCGCGGCCGTGCCCGCCACGGCCGCACCACGTCAACCCACTGACGGTGCCCCTGCCCACCACCAGCGCCTCGTCTGGGGGCCCTGCTCAAAGGCTCAGACGGAGCTGAACGCGGCGGGGGCGGAGTGCGCCAAGGTGACCGTCCCCCTCGACTACTCCGACCCCGGCGGCCGTACCATCCAGGTCGCGATATCGCGGATCAAGGCCACCTCCACGGCCGGCAGGCGCGGCATTCTGCTGTCCAACCCCGGTGGCCCCGGCGGGACCGGTCTCGCCAACACCCTCGCGCTCCGCCCGGCGCTGAAGGAGGTGGCGGACACTTACGACCTGATCGGCTTCGACCCGAGGTTCCTCGGCGAGAGCACCCCCATCCGTTGCGCGCCCGGACATCCCTCGCCGCCACCCGGCCCGGTCACCTCCCCGCGCGAGGACTTCGAGGAGACGGTCCGGTCCGCGCGGGACACGGCTCGGCGCTGCCAGGAGTACGGGGACAACGCGGAGCTGCTGCCGCACGCCTCGACCCGGAACGTGGCCCGCGACATGGACGCGATCCGGGCCGCGCTGGGCGAATCCGGACTGTCCTACTACGGCGTCTCCTACGGTGCCGACCTGGGCGCCGTATACACCCAGTTGTTCCCCCGCCGGGCCGACCGCGTGGTCATCGACTCCTCCACCGATCCGGCCGCCACCCAGTACGAGCTGTTCCAGCGGGCCGGCGACCCGCTGGAGGCGGGGCTGGACGAGTGGGCCGGATGGGCCGCCCGGCACAACGACCGGTACCGGCTGGGCTCGACCGGCAGCCAGGTGCGGGCCACCGTTCAGGAGCTGCTCGATCACGCCGAGCGCCGACCGGTGGCGGTCGGCGGACAGCATCTGAACGCCCCCGTGCTGCGGCTGTTGCTCCGGCAGCTCGTCCAGCACCAGGAGAACGACGCCGCCCTGGCCTCGGTGGTGCGCGATCTGGCCGACGCCGACGCCGGGAAGCCGGTCGAGCCCGGCCCGGAGCTCGCCGCCATGCTCCAGTTGCTCAACTCGCCGGACCTGGAGGACAGCATGGTGGGCGGGGCGCTGTTCATGTGCGGTGACGGCGGCTGGCCCGCTGGAGGCTGGCCGAAGAACCCGGAGACGTACTGGCACAACAGCGTTCGCAGCCGCGCCACGCAGCCGGTCTTCGGCCCGGTGGTCAACGGGATGATCGCACCGTGCGCGTTCTGGAAGACCGAACCGCGCGAGCCGGGCACCTCCATCCACAACAACGTGCCCGTCCTGATGTTGCAGGCCCGTCGCGACAACAACGTCCCCTACGACGGCGCCCTGGCACTGCACCGCAGGCTCACCGGCTCGCGCCTGGTGACCGCGGACATCCGCTCGCACGGTGTCTACGGGCGGGGCATCGACGGCCACCAGCCCGTCCCCTGTGCCGACCAGGCCGTCAACGACTACCTGCGCGGCGGAACGCTGCCGGCCGACGACATCACCTGCGCCCCCACGGGAGCCGCCCGATGAGCCCGAGGGGACCGGTCATCAGCCGGCGCAAGGGTATGGCGGCTGCCGCGGCGGCCGTTCTGGTGGGCACCGGCTCCGGCACCGCCTCGGCGGTGCCCACCGCCGCGCGGCCACGCGGACACGACGCCCTCCAGGCCGACGTAGACGCGATCCGGGCGACCGGGGCCACCGGAGTGCTGGCGGAGGTGCGCAGCGCGCGGGGGCGCACCCTCGCGCGGGCCGGCACAGCGGATCTGACGGCCGGTCGCCCGGTGCCCTGGGACGCCTATTACCGCCTCGGCAGCGACACCAAACCCTTCACCGCCACCATCGCCATGCAGTTGGCCGGCGAAGGCAGACTCGCACTGACCGACGCCGTCGAACGGTGGCTGCCAGGGGTGGTCAAGGGGAACGGCAACAACGGCGGCAAGATCACCATCGCCAATCTGCTCCGCCAGACAAGCGGCCTGAACGACTACCTCGCCGCAGCGGGCGGAGAGGACGTGTTCACCCCCGAGGGCTACCTCAAGACACGGTTCCGGGCCTCCACGCCGCGGGAACAACTGGAGGCCGCCCTGAGCGAGCCTCCGCTGTGGGTGCCGGACGCCGCCGACCCGGCGGAGGAACAGCGCTGGGGCTACTCCAACACCAACTACGTCATCGTGGGCCTCATCATCGAACAGGTCACCGGAAACCCCTGGGCCCAGGAGATCCACGAACGCATCATCGAACCGCTCGGGCTCAGGAACACCCTCATTCCGGGCACCTCCGCGTATGTCCCGCAGCCGACCGCGACGGCATACACACAGTTCCCCGGCAGCCCGCATCTGACCGACACCTCCCTCGCCTCCGGCGGCGGCGCGGACGGCGGCATCATCAGTACCACCCACGACCACGCCGTCTTCCTGCGCGCGCTGCTGGGCGGCCGGCTGCTGCGCCCCGCCCAACTGTCCGCGATGAAACGGACCGTGGCGGCCGACGGCTGGATTCCGGCCGACGGCGTGCGCTACGGCATGGGCATCGCCTGGCGGCCCGGGGGACGGAACGGCGAGGGCATATGGTTCCACGGCGGAACCCACCTCGGAATCGTCTCGGAGAGCGGCGTCACAGCCGACGGCAGCCGCGCCGCGACCACCGCCACTTTCACGCTGCGCACCGACGAGGCACCAGCCGAGGCCCAGGCCAGGGCCGCCCTCCGCCTCGTCGACCACGCCCTGGCCCAGTGATGGCCGCTGATCTCCGTCGATGTCACGTCCCGGTGCTTCCACGACGACGACACACCGAGCGGCTGACCGTCACGGCGCTCACTCCTGGCCGCGGATCGCCTCGGCCAGCACCTGGACATGGCCGTGCTCGAGGTCCTTCACGGCCGTGAGGAGGGTCAGGGGGCCGGAAGTGGCCAGGGCGTGGAGGTGGTCGACGGCCGCCTGGCGCTCCGGGGTGGTGAGTTCGGCGCGGTAGCGGCGGGTGAATTCGGGGAAGCGGTCCGGTTCATGGCCGTACCAGCGGCGCAGTTCGGTGGAGGGTGCGACGTCCTTGGTCCATTCGTCCAGGTGGGCGTCGGCCTTGGCGAGGCCACGGGGCCAGACGCGGTCGATCAGGACACGGGTGCCGTCGTCCGGGCCGGGGGTCTCGTACACCCGGCGGATACGGATCGCGGGCCCGGTCGCGGACGCGCGCGCGGAGGCTTTCTTGGCGGCCATACACCCATGGAACCATCGCCCGGGCGGCCACCCGCGAGGATAATGCGCCACATGGGCAAGGTGTACGAACGCATCGACGGCAGACTCCGCACCTTCATCGAAGAACAGAAGATCTTCTTCACCGCCACCGCCCCGCTGGACGGGGACGGCACGGTGAACCTCTCCCCGAAGGGGCTCACCGGCTCCTTCGCCGTACTCGACGAACTGACCGTGGGCTACCTGGACTTCGCGGGGAGCAACGCGGAGACCATCGCCCATCTGCGGGAGAACGGCAGGATCACCCTGATGTGGTGCGCCTTCACCGGCCCGCCGAACATCGTGCGGGTGCATGGCCGGGGCGAGCCGGTGTTCCGTGACGATCCGCGCTTCGGCGCGCTGCTGAAGCACTTCCCGGGCATCGACATGGACGCCCACGGGCTGCGGGCGGTCATCGTGGTGACGGCCGAGCTGATCCGGGACACCTGCGGCTACGCGGTCCCCTTCATGGACTATCGCGAGGAGCGCACACTGCACGGCGACCGCTTCCGGCGGGAGGACGACGCGTCGCTGGACCGCTACTTCCACAAGAAGGAGCACATCGCCAGCAGCATCGACGGTCTGCCGGGGCTTCCGCTGCCGCTGCCGCCTCTCGGCTCACCATAGTGGGTGTAGTGACCACATAACGAGACGGTGTTGCGGAAGGTGCCTCCGGAAGCGTTCGATCACGCGGTGCGATCCGAATCGAAGAGCTCCGCGGCGGACCCCTCGACGACGGCGGCGCAGGCGCCCTCGCCGTCGCCGGAGTCCACCTCCGCCGACCGGGCGGCCCGGCGGGCCGTCACCGTCTTCCCCATCCTGGTCCTCGCCGCCGGGGCGGCGGGCCTCACCACGCCCGGCACCTTCAGCGGCTGGGCACCGAATGTGCCGTATCTGCTCGGCGTGATCATGTTCTGCATGGGGCTGACCATGACCCCGCAGGACTTCTCGGGTGTGGTCAAGCGGCCGTGGGCGGTGGCCCTTGGCCTGGTCGCGCACTATGTGATCATGCCGGGGCTGGGGTGGCTGATCGCCAACGCCCTCGGTCTCTCCCCGCAGTTGGCGGCCGGAGTCATCCTGGTCGGCTGTGCGCCGAGCGGAACCGCCTCGAATGTGGTCACCTATCTGGCACGCGGCGATGTGGCCCTGTCGGTCTCGGTCGCCACCGTCTCCACGGTGCTCGCGCCCCTGGTCACCCCGCCGCTGACGCTGCTGCTGGCCGGGGAGTTCCTGCCGGTGGACGCGGGGTCGATGGTCACCGACATCCTCAAGACCGTGCTGCTGCCGGTGATCGGGGGCCTGGTCGTACGGCTGGTCGCCGGGCGGTACATCCACCGGGTGCTGGGGCTGCTGCCCTGGCTGTCCGCCGTCACCATCGGCGTGATCGTCGCGGTCGTGGTGGCCGCCAGCGCGGACGCCATCAAGTCGGCGGCGGCCCTGGTGCTGCTCGCCGTGGTGCTCCACAACGGGCTCGGCCTGGCGCTGGGATACGGCGCCGGGAAGGTGGCCCGGCTGGGCGCGCCCGCCAGCCGGGCCATGGCCTTCGAGGTCGGCATGCAGAACTCCGGGCTCGCCGCCTCCCTGGCCGCCGCCCACTTCAGCCCGCTGGCGGCGCTTCCGGCCGCCGTGTTCTCCGTCTGGCACAACGTTTCGGGCGCGGTGGTGGCGGCCTGGATGTCGTACCGGGCGCGCGGGGCGGAGAAGTCGGCGAGCGCCTAGGGGGTCTCCGGGCGGTTTTCCCCTCCCCGCCCTTTCCCGCTACCAGGGGCTCCGCCCCCTGGACCCCGGCGCCTGGGGCAGAGCCCCACCACGCGGCGGAGCCGCACATCGACACGGCCCCGCGCCCAAACGGGGCGCCTCAGCGTTCCTTCTGGGCCAGGCGCAGCAGATGGTCCGCCAACTGCTGGCCGCCCACCGGGTCGCGGCTGATCAGCATGAGGGTGTCGTCGCCCGCGATGGTGCCGAGGATGTCGTGCAGCTCCGCCGAGTCGATGGCCGAGGCGAGGAACTGGGCGGCGCCCGGTGGGGTGCGCAGCACCACGAGGTTGGCCGACGCCTCCGCCGAGATCAGCAGCTCGGCCGCCAGCCGGGCCATCCGCGCCTCGCTCGCCGACTCGCCGAGCGGGGCGCGCGGCGTGCGGTCGCCGCCCTCGCTCGGCACCGCGTAGATCAGCTCGCCGCCGGTGTTGCGGATCTTCACCGCGCCCAGCTCGTCCAGGTCCCGGGAGAGCGTCGCCTGGGTGACGGAGAGCCCGTCGTCGGCGAGCAGCTTGGCGAGCTGGCTCTGGGAGCGCACGGCCTGCCGGTTCAGGATGTCCACGATCCGGCGGTGGCGTGCGGTGCGGGTCTGCGGCACGGCCGGTCCGCCGTGGTTGGCGTCCTGCACGTCGGTGTGCTGCGCGTCGGTGTGCTGCGCCTCGGTCATCGGTGTCGTCAGTCTCCGGCTCGTCGTTCCCCGTCACCCTCGCGTGCGGCGTCCAGAACGGCGGGCAGCTCCCGGAGGAAGGTGTCCACTTCCTCGTCGGCGATGACGAGCGGCGGGGCGAGCCGGACCACATCCGGCGCGACCGCGTTCACCAGGAGTCCCGCGTCCTGAGCCGCCTGCTGCACCTGCGGTGCGAGGGACTCTGTGAGCACGATACCGAGCAGCAGCCCGGCGCCGCGGACCCGGGCTACCAGAGAGTGGTCGAGCGATTCGATTCCGTTACGCAGCCGCTCCCCCGCCCGCTTGACCCGGTCCAGGATGCCGTCGGCGGCGATCGTGTCGAGGACGGCGAGCGCGGCGGCGCAGGCGACGGGGTTTCCGCCGAAGGTCGATCCGTGCTGACCCGGGGTCAGCAGGTCGGCCGCGGGCCCGAAGGCGAGGGTGGCGCCGATGGGCAGCCCGGCGCCGAGCCCCTTGGCGAGGGTGACGACATCGGGCTCGACGCCCTGCGCCTGGTGCTCGAACCAGTGCCCGGTCCGCCCGATGCCGGTCTGGATCTCGTCGAGCACCAGCAGGGTGCCGGTGGCCCGGGTGATCTCCCGCGCCGCCGCCAGATAGCCGGCCGGCGGCACGACGACGCCGTTCTCGCCCTGGATGGGCTCCACGATGACGAGGGCGGTGTCGGTGGTGACGGCCACGCGCAGCGCCGCCACGTCCCCGTACGGCACATGCGTGACGTCGCCGGGCAGCGGAAGGAACGGCTCCTGCTTGGCGGGCTGGCCGGTCAGCGCGAGGGCGCCCATGGTGCGGCCGTGGAAGCCGCCGGTGGTGGCCACCATATGGGTGCGCCCGGTGCGCCGCCCGATCTTGACGGCGGCCTCGACCGCCTCCGCGCCGGAGTTGGAGAAGTACACGCGTCCGGAGCGGCCGAAGAGCTGGAGCAGCCGCTCGGCGAGCGCCACCGGGGGCTCGGCGACGAAGAGGTTGGAGACATGGCCGAGGGTGGCGATCTGGTCGGACACGGCCCGGACGACGGCGGGGTGGGCATGGCCGAGGGAGTTGACGGCGATACCGCCGACGAAGTCGAGGTATTCGGTGCCGTCCGCGTCCCAGACCTTGGTGCCCTTGCCGTGGGTGAGCGGGAGGCGGGGGGTGCCGTAGTTGTCCATGAGCGCCCCCTGCCAGCGCTGCTTCAGCTCCGCGTTGCTCACTGGTCCTCCCCCTGGTTGTCCTGGTGACCCTTGTCCTGCTGGTCGATCACGGTCCCGTCCGGCAGGACCATCGTGCCGATGCCCTCGTCGGTGAAGATCTCCAGCAGGATGGCGTGCGGTACGCGTCCGTCCAGCACACGGGCGGTGGTGACCCCGTGGCGCACGGCGTACAGACAGCCCTCCATCTTCGGCACCATGCCGCTGGCCAGCTCCGGCAGCAGCTTCTCGAGCTGGCTCGCGGTGAGCTTGCTGATCACATCGTCGCTGTTGGGCCAGTCGGCGTAGAGGCCCTCGACATCGGTGAGCACCACCAGCGTCTCGGCGCCCAGCGCGACGGCGAGGGCGGCGGCGGCCGTATCGGCGTTGACGTTGTAAACTTGGGCCCTTTCATCAAAATCGTCGGCGCTGCGGGCGATGGAGGAGACGACCGGGATCCGGCCGTCGTCCAGCAGGGCCTGGACCGCGCCGGTGTCGATCTCGGTGATCTGGCCGACCCGGCCGATGTCCACCTGTTCGCCGTCGATCTCGGCGAAGTGCTTGGTGGCGGACATCAGATGCGCGTCCTCACCGGTCATGCCGACGGCGAGCGGGCCGTGCCGGTTGAGCAGCCCGACCAGTTCGCGCTGGACCTGTCCGGCCAGCACCATCCGTACGACGTCCATGGCGTCGTCGGTGGTGACCCGCAGTCCGGCCTTGAACTCGCTGACCAGACCGTGCCGGTCGAGCTGCGCGCTGATCTGGGGGCCGCCGCCGTGGACGACGACGGGGCGCAGGCCCGCGTGGCGCAGGAAGACGACGTCCTGGGCGAAGGCGGCCTTCAGCTCGTCGTCGACCATGGCGTTGCCGCCGAATTTGATCACCACGGTCTTGCCGTGGTGCCGGGTCAGCCAGGGCAGTGCCTCGATGAGGATGCGGGCCTTGGGCAGGGCGGTGTGTTTCCGGGCGGTCGGCTCGCTCATGACGAATACGCGCTGTTCTCGTGGACGTAGTCGGCGGTCAGGTCGTTGGTCCAGATGACCGCCGAGGCGCCGCCCGCCGCCAGGTCGGCGGTGATGCGGACCTCTCGGTAGCGCATGTCGACCAGTTCGCGGTCCTCGCCCACCGAGCCGTTCTTGCACACCCAGACGTCGTTGATCGCGACGTTGAGCTGGTCCGGTTCGAAGGTGGCCGAGGTGGTGCCGATCGCGGAGAGCACTCGGCCCCAGTTGGGGTCCTCGCCGTGCACGGCGCACTTGAGGAGGTTGTTACGGGCGATGGAGCGGCCCACCTCCACGGCGTCGTCCTCGGTGGCCGCGCCCACGACCTCGATCCGGATGTCCTTGGAGGCACCCTCGGCGTCCCCGATCAACTGGCGGGCGAGATCGGCGCAGACCTCGCGGACCGCCTCGGCGAACTCGGCGGCCTCGGGCGTGACCCCGGAGGCGCCGGAGGCCATCAGCAGCACCATGTCGTTGGTGGACATGCAGCCGTCGGAGTCGATCCGGTCGAAGGTGGTGCGGGTGGCCACGCGCAGCGCGGTGTCCAGCCCGGGGGCGTCCACATCGGCGTCGGTGGTGAGGACGACGAGCATGGTGGCCAGCCCCGGGGCCAGCATCCCGGCGCCCTTGGCCATACCGCCGACGGTCCAGCCGGCGGGGCTCTGCGCGACGGCCGTCTTGTGCACGGTGTCGGTGGTCCTGATGGCGATGGCGGCCTTCTCGCCGCCGTGCGGGGAGAGCGCCTCGGCGGCCTTGCCGATCCCGGACAGCACCGCGTCCATGGGCAGCCGGACGCCGATGAGTCCGGTGGAGGCGACGGCGATCTCGCCCGCGCTGTGGCCGAGGGCGTCCGCGACCTTCTCGGCGGTGGCGTGGGTGTCCTGGAAGCCCAGGGGGCCGGTGCAGGCGTTGGCGCCACCGGAGTTGAGGACGACGGCCGAGACCTGGCCGCCCTTGAGGACCTGCTCGGACCACAGGACGGGGGCGGCCTTGACGCGGTTGGAGGTGAAGACGGCCGCGGCGTCGAGGCGCGGGCCGGTGTTCACGACGAGTGCGAGGTCGGGGTTTCCGTTCTCCTTGATGCCTGCCGCGACGCCGGCGGCCGTGAAGCCCTGGGCTGCCGTAACGCTCATGGAGCGACTCCGATCGTGGAAAGTCCCAGCTCCTCGGGGAGGCCGAGGGCGATGTTCATGCTCTGCACCGCGCCACCGGCGGTGCCCTTGGTGAGGTTGTCGATGGCGCTGATCACGATGGCGCGGCCGGCCGCCTCGTCATGGGCGACCTGGAGCAGCGCGGCGTTGGATCCGTGGACGGCGGCGGTGGCGGGCCACTGGCCCTCGGGGAGGAGGGTGACGAACGGCTCGTCCCGCAGCGCCTTCTCGTACGCGGCGCGCAGGCTCTCCCCGGTCACCCCGGGCCGGGCCTTGGCACTGCACGTGGCGAGGATGCCGCGGGGCATCGGGGCGAGGGTCGGGGTGAAGGAGACCGAGACCCGCTCCCCCGCCGCGGCCGACAGGTTCTGGATCATCTCGGGGGTGTGCCGGTGGCCGCCGCCGACGCCGTACGGGCTCATGGATCCCATGACCTCGCTGCCCAGCAGATGCGGCTTGGGCGCCTTGCCCGCGCCGGAGGTCCCGGAGGCGGCGACGATCACCGCCTCGGGCTCCAGCAGCCCCGCGGCGTACGCCGGGAAGAGCGCGAGGGAGACGGCGGTGGGATAGCAGCCCGGAACCGCGATGCGCTTGGTCCCCTCCAGCGCGGAGCGGGCCCCGGGCAGCTCGGGGAGGCCATAGGGCCAGGTGCCGGCGTGCGGCGAGCCGTAGAACTTCTCCCAGTCCGCCGCGTCCTTCAGCCGGAAGTCGGCGCCGCAGTCGATGACCAGCACCTGGTCGCCGAGCTGCTCGGCCACGGCGGCGGACTGTCCGTGCGGCAGCGCCAGGAAGACCACGTCATGTCCGGCCAGCGCCTCCGCGGTGGTGGGCTCAAGCACTCGCCCGGCCAGCGGAAGCAGATGGGGCTGGAGCCCGGCGAGGGGCTGCCCGGCGTTGGAGTTGCCGGTCAGGGTGCCGATCTCCACCTCGGGGTGGGCGAGCAGCAGACGCAGCAGTTCGCCGCCCGCGTATCCGCTCGCGCCCGCCACCGCAGCACGTATGGCCATTGCCGTCTTCCTCCCTCACACGATGGCATGACTATACGATTGATCGCAGTGTTATGCAAAGCCCTCCCCGCCGCTCACGGTTCGTTTGCGGGACGTGAGTGAGACGTGAGTGCGGCGTTTCCAGAACGTCAGCGGCCCCGGGAAGAGTGGTGTTCACACCGCGGGACACCAAAGAAGGCTCCCGCACAAGGCGCAGGAGAAACCTGATCATGCGTACTTCCCGGATTCGTACCGCCGCGCTGGCCACCGTCACCGCCGCGCTGGCGCTGGGCCTGACCGCCTGCGGCGGCGCCGACGGCGACTCGAAGGCGGCGGGCGGCGACAAGGCCGCCGGTACCTCGCAGAGCCGGTCGGTGTCCAACGGGGACGCCAAGGGCGGCGCGGAGCAGGTCAAGAGCGGCGGTGACACCAAGACGGGCGAGCGCTCGACGACCGCCTCGGGCGGGTCGGACGAGCTCACGAACAAGGCCGCCACCGCCGCCCAGCAGTGCCGCGGCGACGAGATGATGGTCACCGCGGTGCACCAGCTCGCCGGGCAGCAGGGCGACCACCTGCTGATCACCGCGTCGAACGAGGGCGACAAGCCGTGCTGGGTCACCTCGTACCCGTCCGTGAAGCTCGACGGCGACGTCGACAGCGAGACACTCCCGCTTTCGAAGAAGGACGACACGGCCGGCGACAAGCGCATCACGCTCCGGCCCGGCGGCACGGCGTACAGCGCGGTGAACCTCTTCGACTACGGCTCGAAGAACCAGACGGCGCAGTCGTTCGCCATCGCGCTGCGCGGCGCGGACGGTCAGGACGGCCCCTTCTACTCCGTCGACTCCAAGGGCGAGCAGCCGGAGTTCCGCTGGAACGAGGCCGACGTGCTGAACTGGAGCACCGAGAAGCCGTACGACTTCTGACGGTCGCACCGCTCCGCTCAGCCCGGGCGCCTCGCGTCCACCGGGCCCAGGTCCGGGCGCTTGGCGGTGTGACCGTCGCCGGAGGAGCGGCCACGGAGGCGCCGGGTGAGCCAGGGGCCGAGGAAGGTGGCGGTCCAGCGCAGTTCGCCGGGGGCGGCGCGCCATCCGGTGGGCACGGGTGTCGCCAGCGGGGGCAGGGGATGGGTCCAGGTGTCGTCGGTGCCGGGCAGGCCGAGGGCGTGGGCGAGGGCGGCGGCGATGCGCTGATGGCCGAGGGGGCTGGCGTGCAGACGGTCGCTGCTCCACAGCCGGGGGTCGGCGACGACGGGGTGCCGGCTGGTTTCGGCGACGGTGACCCCGTGGCGCCCGGCGGCTTCGCGGATGCGCTGGTTCAGGGCGACGACGCGCGGGGCGAGGGGACGCGCCAGCGGGGTGATGCGGGCGGGGTCGGGGAAGGTGAGCGTGGCCACGCGGGCGCCCTGGGCGGTGAGCGCGGCGAACATCGCCTCCAGGTGGTGGGCGACATGGTCGGCGTCGAAGCGGGGGCGCAGCAGGTCGTTGACCCCGGCGACGACGGTGGCCAGGTCGGGGCGGAGGGACAGCGCGGGTGCGAGCTGCTCGGTGTGGACCTGCGCGGCCAGGCGGCCCCGTACGGCGAGGTTGGCGTAGGAGAGGCCCGGGTTGTGGTGGGCGAGGTGTTCCGCGAGGCGGTCGGCGAAGCCGCGCAGACCGGTGGCCTCGTCGCCGTCGCCCAGCCCCTCGGTCTGGCTGTCGCCCAGCGCGACATAGCGGCGGTAGGGCACGTCAGTGCCGGGCATGGGTGTGCTCCCTCTGTCGCAGGACCGTGATCGTGCGCTCGCACCAGTCGCGGTTGCCCTGTTCGAGGGCCAGACCGCGCAGACAGGTCAGATACGGGCCGATGGGGCGGCCGCGGCGAAGGAACTCCTCCTCGGCGAGGTCACCGCGGATCTTGCGCAGCAGCTTGCCGAAGAGGTCGATCTTGGCCTGGGCGAAGGCGGCCCGCTCGGTGAGCTGGCCGATCAGGGTCTCGGTGTCGACGTGGTCGGCGGCCTGGACCTTGACGAGCAGGTCGTCGCGGATGAAGGAGGGCTTCGCGAAGGCGGCCGTGAACTCCTCCAGCTCCGCCAGCCCGGCGTCGGTCACCCGGAACAGCCGCTTGGTGGGGCGGGTCTCCTGGGCCACCTCCCGGCCCGCGATGAGCCCGTCCTTCTCCAGACGGGTCAGCTCGGCGTAGAGCTGCTGCGGCTGGGCGTGCCAGAAGTTCGCCACGCCGATGTCGAACGCCTTGGTGAGCTGGTATCCGCTGAGCTCCCCCTCGAGCAGTGCTGCCAGCACGGCGTGCCGTAGGGCCATGGGACCGCCTCCTTCATGCCGCTGCCTTCATGCCTCTGCCGCCGGACACGGAACCATGGTAGTCATGAAAATGACTAATCACATCCATGACTAGCGAAGGTGGGGCCGCGATGAACGCTGCCGACCGTTTCCGTGCCGCCGTCGACGACAAGGACCTGACGGCCCTGGACGAGCTGTTCACCGAGGACATCCGCCTCTACAGCCCCGTCAAGTTCACCCCCTTCGAGGGCAAGCCGATGGTGCTGGGCCTCTTCGGGGTCCTGCTGCGCACCTTCGAGGACTTCCGTTACGTCGGCGACTACACCGGCACCGCGCGGACCAGCACCGACGGCACCTCCGCCGCGTCGGCGGTGCTGCTCTTCCGCGCCCGGGTGGGCGACAAGGAGATCCACGGCATCGACCTGCTGCACTTCGCCGACGACGGCCGGATCAAGGAGTTCACCGTCATGGTCCGGCCCCAGTCCGCCGTGCACGCCCTCGGCGAAGCGGTCCTCGCCGGGCTGGTCGAGGACGGTCTCGCACCGGCGCCCGCGGGCCGGTAGACGCACCTACGTGAGGTGGGGCCCCAGCCCTGCTGGAGCCCCACCTCACCGCATCGTCCGGCGGAACGGATCAGAAGCCGTTCGTCGTCCCCGGGAGTCCCGAAGGCGCGGGCAGGGGCAGCTTCTTGAAGCCCTGCTCGCGCTGTGACGCGGGCGTACGGCACGTCAGGTCCTGCGCCGGGAGACGGCCGGTGGACAGATAGCCGGTGGCCGACTTGTCCGCGCACGACTTGGTGTAGCCGTAGACGCCGTGGCCCTCGCCTCCGGCGACGGTGACCATCCGCGAGCCCTTCATGGCCCGGTGCATACCGCGACCGCTGGCCAGCGGCGTCTGCGAGTCCCACTCGTTCTGGAGGATCAGCGCGCCGACCTTGTTGTCGACCTTGGTGGCGGGCTCGCTGCCGTCCTTCTTCCAGAAGGCGCACGGCTTGATGGTGGATCCGAAGTCGCCGTACAGCGGATACTTCGCCTTGTCCCGCAGCGCGTCGCTACGGTACTGCTCGGGGTCGCGCGGCCAGTTGCGGGTGTCGGAGCAGACGACGGACCAGAAGGCGGCGGTGCCGTTGTCCGGGGCCGCGGCGCTGCCGAAGGCCGGCCGGCTGGGACGGCTGGGCGCCGTGGACTCGCCGGTGCGGGCCGGAGCCCCGTCGGCCGCCTTCTTCAGCCTGGCGATGGCCTCCGCGCCCTCGCGCACCGTGAAGAGCGAGGCCCGGATGCCGCCGCGGATGTCGTCACCGGTCAGCTTCTGGCCGTCGAGCTCGATCGGCTCACGGTCGGCCTGGGCGACGAGGTCCCAGAAGGTCTTGCGAACGGCCTCGGGGGTCTTGCCCAGTTTGTAGGTGCTGTGCCGCTGGGCGGTCCACTCGCTCCACCGCGTGAAGGCGGGTTCGGCGCCCTCGGCCCAGATCTGGATCATGCCGCGCCATATCCGCTCCGGGTCCACGGAGCTGTCCAGCACGAAGCGGTCGGCGCGCCGGGGGAACATCTGCGTGTAGACGGCGCCGAGGTAGGTGCCGTACGAGTACCCCAGGTAGGAGATCTTCTTCTCGCCCAGCACGGCCCGGATGACATCCATGTCGCGCGCGGTGTTCCGGGTGGTGATGTGGCGCAGCTTGTCGCCTTGTTCCTTGTCGCACTTCTCGGCGACGGTGCGCGCCCACTTCACGTCCCGGGTGAACGTCTCGTCCCGGTAGGGGCGTTCCCAGCTCTCCTCCTTGCCGGTCAGACCACAGGTGACGGGGGAACTCCGGCCGACCCCGCGGGGGTCGAAGCCGATGAGGTCGTACTTCCGCGTCACCGACTTCGGCAGCTCAGTGGCCAGCGAGAGCGGCATGCCGATGCCCGGGCCGCCAGGGCCGCCGGGGTTGAGCAGCAGCACACCGCGGCGCTCGGCCGCGGTGCTGGTCTTCATGCGCGATATCGCGAGATCGGTCTTCTTGCCGTCGGGGCGGCTGTAGTCCAGCGGGACCTTGATGGTGGCGCACCGGTAGGAGGCCGGAGTGTCGTCGGCGCAGCGGTGCCAGGCCGGCTTCTGACCGAGGTACGGCTCCAGGGGGTTGCCCGCGGCGGAGGCGGTGGCCGGGGCGAGGGCCGGTACCAGGGCCGCGAGGGTGCTCGCCGCCAGGACATGGACGAATGGTCTGGTTCGCACGTGGGGAGTCCTTATGGGCAGTCTGTGTTGTGACGCAATCACCCTTTCTCATGGGGCAGTTGAGGAGAAACCCTCGCTGGGATGGGATGCCCTACGCCGCTGGGGGTACGGACCGGCGGGCAAATGGCTCTGAAGTCTTACGCCATCGGCAGCAGGACAGGCCATGGCGGAGAAAACGCAGCGCCCCGGCCGGAGAGTTCCGGCCGGGGCGCAGCGGTGCGCCGGGGCGTCAGCCGAGGGTGGCGAGGGCCTGGTTGAAGGTCGCGGACGGGCGCATGACCGCCGCGGCCTTGGCCGTGTTCGGCTGGTAGTAGCCGCCGATGTCGGCCGGGGAGCCCTGGACGGCGAGCAGCTCGTCGACGATGGTCTGCTCCTGGGCGGTGAGCACCTCGGCGAGCTGGGCGAACGCCTTGGCCAGGGCCGCGTCGTCGGTCTGCCGGGCCAGCTCCTGGGCCCAGTACAGGGCCAGGTAGAAGTGGCTGCCGCGGTTGTCGATACCGCCGACGCGACGGCTGGGCGACTTGTTCTCGGCGAGGAAGGAGCCGGTCGCCCGGTCCAGGGTGTCGGCGAGGACCTGGGCCCGCGCGTTGCCCGTCTTCTGCGCGAGGTGCTCGAAGCTGACCGCGAGGGCGAGGAACTCGCCCAGGCTGTCCCAGCGCAGGTAGTTCTCCTTGACGAGCTGCTGGACGTGCTTGGGCGCCGAGCCGCCCGCGCCGGTCTCGAACAGCCCGCCGCCGTTGATCAGCGGGACGACCGAGAGCATCTTGGCGCTGGTGCCCAGCTCCAGGATCGGGAACAGGTCGGTCAGGTAGTCACGCAGGACGTTGCCGGTGACCGAGATCGTGTTCTCGCCGCGGCGGATCCGCTCGAGCGAGAGCTTGATCGCGTCGACCGGCGAGAGGATCTTGATGTCCAGGCCCTCGGTGTCGTGCTCGGGCAGGTACGCCTTGACCTTCTCGATGAGGTTGGCGTCGTGGGCACGGCCCTCGTCGAGCCAGAAGACGGCCGGGTCGCCGGTGGCGCGGGCGCGGGTGACGGCCAGCTTGACCCAGTCCTTGATCGGCACGTCCTTGGTCTGGCACATCCGGAAGATGTCACCGGCGCCGACGACCTGCTCGATGACCACGTTGCCCGCCGCGTCCAGGACGCGGACGGTGCCCGTGGTGGGGATCTCGAAGGTCTTGTCGTGGCTGCCGTACTCCTCGGCCTTCTGCGCCATCAGGCCGACGTTGGGCACCGAGCCCATCGTGGCCGGGTCGAAGGCGCCATTGGCGCGGCAGTCGTCGAGGACGGCCTGGTAGATCCCGGCGTAGCTGCTGTCCGGGATCACCGCGAGGGTGTCGTGCTCCTCGCCGTCCGGGCCCCACATGTGGCCGGAGGTGCGGATCATGGCCGGCATGGAGGCGTCGACGATGACGTCGGACGGCACATGCAGGTTGGTGATGCCGCGGTCGGAGTCGACCATGGCCAGCTCCGGGCCCTCGGCCAGCTCGGCGTCGAAGGACGCCTTGATCGCCGCGCCCTCGGGCAGGGCCTCCAGGCCCTTGAGAATGCCGCCCAGACCGTCGTTCGGGGTCAGCCCGGCGGCGGCGAGCGCCTCACCGTGCTCGGCGAAGGTCTTGGGGAAGAAGGCCCGTACGGCGTGGCCGAAGACGATCGGGTCGGAGACCTTCATCATCGTGGCCTTCAGGTGCAGCGAGAACAGCACGCCCTCCGCCTTGGCGCGGCCGACCTGCGCCGAGAGGAACTCGCGCAGCGCCGCGACGCGCATCACGGAGGCGTCCACGACCTCGCCCGCCAGCACCGGCACCGACTCGCGCAGCACGGTGGTGGAGCCGTCGTCGCCCGCCAGCTCGATGCGCAGCGAACCGGCCTCCTGGATCACCGCGGACTTCTCGGTGGAGCGGAAGTCGTCGGTGTCCATATGGGCCACATTGGTCTTGGAATCGGCCGTCCAGGCGCCCATGCGGTGCGGGTTCGCCTTGGCGTAGTTCTTCACCGAGGCGGGGGCGCGGCGGTCGGAGTTGCCCTCGCGCAGCACCGGGTTCACGGCGGAGCCCTTGACCTTGTCGTAACGGGCGCGGATCTCCCGCTCCTCGTCGGTCTTCGGGTCGTCCGGGTAGTCCGGCAGCGCGTAGCCCTGCTCCTGGAGCTCGGCGACCGCGGCCTTGAGCTGCGGGATCGAGGCCGAGATGTTCGGCAGCTTGATGATGTTGGCTTCAGGGGTCTTGGCAAGGTCACCGAGCTCGGCGAGGGCGTCGGGGATGCGCTGGCCCTCTTCGAGGTGCTCCGGGAACTGGGCGATGATCCGTCCCGCCAGAGAGATGTCCCGGCTCTCCACGGTGACCCCGGCCGTCGAGGCGTATGCCTCGATCACCGGCAGGAACGAGTACGTCGCGAGGGCAGGGGCCTCGTCCGTGTGCGTATAGATGATGGTCGAGTCAGTCACCGGGTGCTCCGCTCCACGTCTGCAACATTGCTCGACATCAAGATATCTGGTGCCGGGCCCTTTCCCGAAAGGGCCCTGGGCAGAACGACGCGCCCTGGCCACCGCCCGCGGTTCCTGGGATCGTCCCGACCATGCCGAGAACCCTGCGGGGCGCACAGGTGGTGCTGCGCCCCACCGACCCCTCCGATGTCCCCGTCCTGGCCGCGATCCGCGCGAAGCCCGAGGTCCACGCGCGCTGGCGGGGCGGCGAGGACCTGGTGGCGGCGGTGCGCGAGGACCTGGCCGAGCCCGGCGCCGAGCATCTGAGCATCGAGTACGGGGGCGCGGTGATCGGCATGATCCAGTGGGCGGCGGAGGACGAGCCCGACTACCGGCATGCGAGCATCGACATCTATCTGGACCCGGCGGTGCACGGGCGGGGGCTGGGCACCGACGCCGTACGCACCCTGGCCCGCCATCTGATCACCGACCACGGCCACCACCGGATCGTGATCGACCCGGCGGCGGACAACGCCGCCGCGATCCGCTGTTACGGCAAGGTCGGCTTCCGGCCCGTGGGCATCATGCGCTCCTACGAGCGCGGCCCCGACGGCACGTGGCACGACGGCCTGCTGATGGATCTGCTGGCCGAGGAGATCACCGAGGCGCCGTGAGCGCTGCCCTCACACCCCGTCCACGCGCAGCCGCCACTCGCCCGCCCGGCCGGTGAGGGTGACGGTGGAGAGCGGGCGTATGTCGACGTTCCAGTAGCAGTGCGGCGGCGCCTTGATGGCGTACATCAGGGCGGCGCGGACCACCCCCGGGTCGGCGACGGCCACCATCTTGGCGTGGTCCTCGGCCGGGCGGGTGTCCAGCCAGCCGCCGATCCGCATGATGAACGCGTGCAGCGACTCCCCGCCGTGCGGCACCGAGCGCGGATCGCCTAGCCAGGCGTCCACCTCGCCCGGTTCGCGTGCCATCACATCGGCGAGGGAGCGGCCCGCCCAGCGGCCCATGTCGCAGTCGCGCAGGGCGAGTTGGACCAGCGGGGTGAAGCCCAGCGCATCGCCGGTCTCCCGGCTGCGGGCCGACGGCGAGCAGTAGCGCAGCTCGGCCGCGGCCAGCGGTACGAGCGCGGGGGCCGCGCGCTCGGCGGCGAGCCGGCCCTCCGGATCCAGCGGCCGGTCGTCACCGAAGCGCTCCCCCAGCCGGGAGGAGCTGCGACCGGCGGCGACCAGCGTCAGCCGAAACGTCATCCCGGCATCGTACGGTCACGGCCGCGGCTCCAGGACCCGTAACCAGGAAGAAGAGCAGGGCCTTTCGGTGTGCGCCGGGTCACCGGGCGGCTCGAAGCGGCCCTCTCATGAACACCGTGCGCATCGTGGGTGGCGGGCAGGGTGCGACGCGGGCCGCCGGGGCGCCCTGAAGGGCGCGGGCTGTGTCGATGTGCGGCTCCGCCGCGTGGCAGGGCTCCGCCCTTGGACCCCGGGCCTGGGGGCAGAGCCCCGGTACCGGGGCCTGGGGGCCAAGCCCGGTTTCGGGGTCTGGGGCGCCCGGTCCGGGGTCTGGGGCGGAGCCCCGCACGCGGCGGAGCCGCATATCGTCAGGTATCGGGAAGGGGCGGGGAGGGGAACAGCCCGCCGCGGGCGGCAGGACCCGCACCGGACACCGCTACGCCCCCGCCAGCACCTCGTCCCACGCCGTGCTCAACCGCCGTACGCCCTCGGCCAGTTCGCCGACGCCCGCCACCGACGCGAAGCTCAGCCGCACATGCGGCGCGGGCGGTTCCGCGCAGAAGTACGGGCCGCCGGGGGCGACGGCGACCCCGGCACGCAGCGCGGCGGAGTCCAGCGCGGTCTCGTCGGTGCCCTGGGGCAGCCGCAGCCACAGGTGGTAGCCACCGGGCGGGACATAACGCAGCTCCAGGTCGGGCAGTTCGCGCCGGACGGCGGTGACGAGCGCGTCGCGGCGGGTGCGCAGCTCGGCGGCGACGTTGCGCAGATGGCGGGGCCAGGAGGGGGCGCCGACGAGTTCCAGGGCGGCCTCCTGGAGCGGGCGGGGCACGAAGAAGCTGTCGACGACCTGGATCGCGCGCAGCCGTCCCAGCGCGGGGCCGCGGGCGGCGAGCGCGCCCACCCGCAGGCTGGGCGAGGTCGGCTTGGTGAGCGAGCACACATGGACCACCACCCCGTCGGGGTCGTCGGCGGCGAGCGTGGGGGCCAGCGGGGGCGCGTCCTCATGGACGAGCCGGCGGGCGAAGTCGTCCTCGACCACGAACGCGCCCGCCGCACGGGCGATCCCGATCACCTCACGGCGCCGCTCGGGGGCGAGCATCGCCCCGGTGGGGTTCTGGAACAGCGGCTGGCAGACGAAGACCCGGGCGCCGGTCGCCCGCAGCGCCTCGGCGAGCAGCTCGGGCCTGACCCCCTCGGTGTCCACCGGCACCGGGACGGGGCGCAGCCCGGAGGCGCGGGCGGCGGCGAGCACCCCGGGGTAGGTCGGGGATTCGACGAGGACGGGCGCGCCGGGCGGGGCGAGGGCGCGCAGCGCGCAGGTGAGGGCGGACTGGCCGCCCGCGGTGATCAGCACGTCGGCGGCGCCGAGGGTTCCGCCCGGGCCGCCGATCTCGCGGGCGAACCAGGCGCGCAGCTCGGGGAGCCCCTCCACCGGGGGGCGCTCCCATGCCCCGGGCCGCCGTCCGGCGCGGGCCAGGGCGGCGGACAGTGCCCGCTCCGGCTGGAGCGAGGAGTGCAGATAGCCGTTGTTGAACTCCAGGATCCCGTGCGGTGGGGCGGCGAGCGTGGCCAGGACGCCGGAGGCGTCGACCGAGCGCCGCACCGGCTCGCCGGCCGTCTCCACGCTCAGCGCGACCTCCTGCCAGGAGGTGTCGCCCGGGCGGGGAGCCCGGGCCCCGGGGCGGTCGGCGCGGAAGGCACCGGCGCCGGGGCGGGTGACCACCAGCCCTTCGGCGGCGAGGGCGGCGAGGGCGCGGGAGACGGTGACCGGGCTCACCCGGTGGCGCTCGACCAGAACACGGCTGGACGGCAGCTTCTCTCCAGGTGAGTAGCGGTCCAGCTCCTTCCGCAGCGATTTCGCGAGTTCGGCCACACTGCTACGCTGTTCCATGACAGCACAGGATAGCGCTACTGAAGACAGTGCGATAGCGGTGAGCGGCGGCCCCACCGGGTGCCGGGACGACACCGCCCCGGGCCGGGACGACACCCCGTCCGCCGCCCGCACCGGCACCGTGCTCGCCATGCTCGGCGTGGCCGCCTTCTCCCTGACCTTCCCCGGCACCGCCTGGGCGCTGACCGGCCTCGGCCCCTGGTCGGTGACCACCTGCCGGGTGGTGCTCGCCGCACTGATCGCGGGCGGCGCGCTGGCCGCCCTGCGGGTGCCGGTGCCGGACCGCCGCCACTGGCCGGGGCTGCTGGTCGTGGCGGCCGGGGTCGTCGTGGGCTTCCCGCTGCTGACCACGCTCGCCCTCCAGACCTCCACCACGGCACACGCGGCCGTGGTGGTCGGCCTGCTGCCGCTCACCACCGCCGCCCTCTCCGCCGTACGCACCGGGGTGCGGCCCTCGCGCACGTTCTGGGCGGCGGCGCTGGCCGGGGCCGCGGTCGTGATCGCCTTCGCGCTCCAGCAGAGCGGCGGCGCGCCCACCGCGGGCGATCTGTATCTGTTCGCCGCGCTGCCGGTGTGCGCGGCGGGCTATGCCGAAGGCGGACGGCTGGCCGGCCATATGCCGGGCTGGCAGGTGATCGGCTGGGCACTGGTGGGCTGTCTGCCGCTGGCGGTGGCGGGCGCGGTGCTCGCGGTGTCGGCCGAGGACGTCCACCTCGGCGGCCGCGCGGTGGCCGGACTGCTGTGGCTGGCGGTGGGCTCGCAGTTCGTGGGCATGGTGGTCTGGTACCGGGGGATGGCCGCCATCGGGGTGACCCGGGCCAGCCAGCTCCAACTGGCCCAGCCGCTGCTCACATTGGTGTGGTCGGTGCTGCTCCTCGGCGAGAAGCTCACCCCCGCCGCCCCGATCGCCGCCGTGGCGGTGCTGGTGTGCATCGGGGTGACGCAGCGGGCACGGGTCCCTGCGGCGAGGACCGTGCGCACCCCGGCGGTGGCGGGCCGGGCACAGGGGCCCACGGCGGCGGACCGGATCCCCGAAGCGGCCGACCGGACTCCCGAAACGGCGGACCGGATCCCCGAAGCGGCGAGCCGGGTCCCCGAAGCGGGGGACCCGAATCACCCCCTGGCGGGGGCAAACCAGGACAACCGGCCATAGACTGGCCACAGGGATCGCATTGCCCTCCAGCGGACAGGAGGTCACGCACATGGAGGCGACCGTAGGCGACAAGCTGCTGGTGCACGGCAGGGTTGTCGGGATTCACGATCGTGTAGCGGAGATCATCGAAGTGCTCGGGACCGACGGGGAACCGCCCTACCGCGTGCGTTACGAGGACGACGGACACGAGTGCCTGTTCTCCCCCGGGCCCGACTCGGTCGTCCGCCATCTGGCCGCCGGACCCGGGCAGCGTTAGCGAGCCCGGTGCCCCGGCTCAGCGGGGCGGACGGACACGATGGGGATAGTGGTCGGCGACCACACGCGCCATGGCGCCGTTGTGGTCGGCGGCCACTTCCTTGGCCGAGAAGTACACATTGCCGCGCACCTGCGGAAAGCCCTGGTCGAAGGTGAGGTGCCGGGACAGCTCCGCCGGGTCCTGCCAGGGTGCGGGCTGCGCCGGATCGCCCGCCTTGTAGAGCGCCTCGCCGATGTAGAGGTTCACCCCCGTGCCCCGGACCGCCTCCGACCACCAGGGCACGAGCGCGGCGTAGTCGGCGGCGGCGAAGCCGATGTTCCAGTAGACCTGCGGGACGATGTAGTCGAGCCAGCCCCGCCGCACCCAGCCGCGGGTGTCCGCGAAGAGGTCGTCGTAGGTCTGCACCCCTGCCGTGGTGGCGGAGCCCAGCGGGTCGGTGGCCTGGTTGCGCCAGACGCCGAAGGGGCTGATGCCGAACCGCACCCGCCGCTTCAGCCGCTTGACGCGCACGGCCGTCTCGTACACCAGCCGGTCGATGTTGTCGCGCCGCCAGGCCGCCCGGTCCGGGAAGTCCGCGCCGTAGCGCGCGTAGGCCGCGTCGTCGTCGAAGACCTGGCCGGCCACCGGATAGGGGTAGAAGTAGTCGTCCCAGTGGACGGCGTCGATGTCATAGCGCGCGACCGCGTCCAGCATGGCGTCCTGGACGAAGCGGCGGACCTCGGGCAGCCCGGGGTTGTAGTAGAGCTTCCCGCCGTACGGCACCACCCACTCGGGGTGCACCCGGGCCGGATGGGTGGGGATCAGCCGGGAGGGGTCGGTGTGGTTGGCGATCCGGTACGGGTTGAACCAGGCGTGCAGCTCGAGGCCGCGCCGGTGCGCCTCGTGCACGGCGGTGCCCAGCGGATCCCAGCCCGGGTCCCGGCCCTGGACGCCGGTGAGGCACTCGGCCCACGGCTCGTACGGTGAGGGCCACAGGGCGTCCGCCGTCGGCCGTACCTGGAAGACCACCGCGTTGAGCCGGCGGCGCACGGCGGTGTCCAGGAAGCTCAGCAGCTCGGCCCGCTGCGCGTCCGCGGTGAGACCCGGCTTGGACGGCCAGTCGCGGTTGGCGACGGTGGCCAGCCACATCCCGCGGAACTCGGGCCGGTGCCCACCGCCCCGCCCCTGTGCCAGCGCGTCCCCCGCGGTGACGGTGGCGGCCAGGGCTCCGGCGGCCGCCGCCGTCAGACTTCTGCGCGTGATCCGACCCATGCCCAACTCCTCGCCTCGGTCGTGTCGCCTACGTGGCGCCGCCGCCCGCCACCGGCCCGGACCGCGGCCCCGGGAGGCCGTCACCCTTCCGGCCCCGGGCAGGCATCGCGCCGGAGGAGGCAACTCCCGCTGATGATGGGGCCCTTGTGGGGCGCCCGGCAATGCCTATCGCGAATCCGGGCCACGCAAGCCCAACCCCCCTTGAGGACCGCTTGACTTCACCCTTCTCGCACGGCCATCCGGCCGCTAGCATCGGATGACGCACGCATGGGAGCGCTCCCAAATAGCCTCGCCCGCAGGGCCCGCACCCCTCACTACCCCCACGTCCGGAGAGGAAGTTCCCGTGCGCAGCAAAGGCAGCAGACCGCTCGGCGCGCTCATGGCCGCGCTGGCACTCGTCGGCGGCTTACTCACCGCCGCCGCCTCCCCCGCGGCGGCCCGCCCCGAACCGGCCCCCGCCCGGGGCACGGCCCAGGCCGACGCCTACACCTGGAAGAACGTCCGCGTGGACGGCGGCGGCTTCGTCCCCGGCATCGTCTTCAACCGCAAGGAGAAGAACCTCGCCTACGCCCGCACCGATATCGGCGGGGCGTACCGCTGGGACCAGTCCGGCAAGCGGTGGGTGCCGCTGCTGGACTCGCTGGACTGGGACCACTGGGGCTGGACCGGGGTGGTGAGCCTGGCCAGCGACTCCGTGGATCCCGACAAGGTCTATGTGGCGGCCGGTACGTACACCAACGGCTGGGACCCGGGCAACGGTGCCGTCCTGCGCTCGTCCAACCGGGGCGCCACCTGGCAGTCCACCACCCTCCCCTTCAAGCTGGGCGGCAATATGCCCGGCCGCGGCATGGGGGAACGGCTGGCGGTCGACCCCAACCGGAACAGCGTGCTCTACCTCGGCGCGCCGAGCGGCAACGGGCTGTGGCGCTCCACCGACTCCGGGGTCACCTGGTCGAAGGTGACGTCCTTCCCCAACCCCGGCACCTATGTCCAGGACCCGAGCGACACCAGCGGCTATCTGAGCGACAACCAGGGCGTGGTGTGGGTGACCTTCGACGAGCGCACCGGTTCTTCCGGCAGCGCGACGAAGACCGTCTACGTGGGCGTGGCCGACAAGAACAACACCGTCTACCGCTCGACGGACGCGGGCGCCACCTGGTCGCGGGTGGCCGGGCAGCCCACCGGCTATCTCTCCCACAAGGGCGTCCTCGATACGAAGAACGGCTATCTGTACCTGACCACCAGCGACAAGGGCGGCCCCTACGACGGGGAGAAGGGCCAGGTGTGGCGGTACACCACGGCCACCGGGGAGTGGAAGAACATCAGCCCCATGACGGACGCCGACACCTACTTCGGCTACAGCGGGCTCACGGTGGACCGCGCGACGCCCGGCACGCTGATGGTGACCGGCTACAGCTCCTGGTGGCCGGACACCCAGATCTTCCGCTCCACCGACTCCGGCGCCACCTGGACCCGGGCCTGGGACTTCACCAGCTATCCCAACCGGTCCCTCCGCTACACCCAGGACGTCTCGTCCGTCCCCTGGCTGACCTTCGGCGCCAATCCCTCGCCGCCCGAAGTGACCCCGAAGCTGGGCTGGATGACCGAGGCGCTGGAGATCGACCCGTTCGACTCCCGCCGGATGATGTACGGCACCGGGGCGACGGTCTACGGCACCCAGAACCTCGCGAACTGGGACACCGGCGGCACCATCACCATCACCCCCATGGTCAAGGGCCTGGAGGAGACGGCGGTCAACGATCTGGCGAGCCCGCCCACCGGCGCCCCGCTGCTCAGCGCGCTCGGTGACATCGGGGGCTTCCGCCACACCGACCTGGACGCGGTGCCCGCGAGGATGTACACCTCGCCGACGTTCACCACGACCACCAGCCTGGACTACGCCGAGACCAACGCGAACACCGTGGTCCGGGTGGGCAACAACGACTCCGCCCCGCGGATCGCCTTCTCGACCGACAACGGCGCCAACTGGTTCCAGGGCAGCGAGCCGTCCGGGGTCACGGGCGGCGGCACGGTGGCCGCGGCGGCCGACGGCAGCGGCTTCGTCTGGGCCCCGGAGGGCACCTCGGCCGTCTACCACACCACCGGTTTCGGCAGCTCCTGGTCGGCGTCGAGCGGCATCCCGGCCGGGGCGGTCGTGGAGTCCGACCGCAAGAACCCGAAGAAGTTCTACGGCTTCAAGGCGGGCACCTTCTACGTCTCCACCGACGGCGGCGCCACCTTCACCGCCAGGGCGTCCGCCGGGCTGCCGGCCGACGGCCCGGTGCGGTTCAAGGCGCTGCCGGGCGCCGAGGGCGACATCTGGCTCGCGGGCGGCAGCGCGGCCGGGGCGTACGGGCTGTGGCACTCCACGGACTCCGGCGCGACCTTCACCAAGCTGAGCGGCGTCCAGCAGGCGGACACCATCGGCTTCGGCAAGGCGGCGCCGGGCGCCTCGTACCAGGCGCTCTACACCAGCGCGAAGATCGGCGGGGTGCGCGGCATCTTCCGCTCCACCGACGCCGGGGCGAGCTGGACCCGGATCAACGACGACGCCCACCAGTGGGGCTGGACGGGCGCCTCGATCACCGGCGACCCACGCGTCTACGGCCGGGTCTACGTGGCCACCAACGGCCGCGGCATCCTGCGCGGCGACACCTCGTGACCGCGGTGTGAGAGCCCCGTGCACAAGACGGGGACGGGGGCGGGCCGGGGCCGGGAATCCGGCCCCGGCCCGCCCCTCGCCGATAACCGGAGGGTAACGTCTGGGGCGACAGGGGGACGGCACAACGGACAGTTGGACCAGCGAAAGGCACGATGTGACCGACATCGAACGCGTCGGAGTGGTGGGCTGTGGCCAGATGGGTGCGGGCATCGCGGAGGTGTGCGCCCGATCCGGCCTGGACGTCATGGTCGCCGAGACCACGGGTGAGGCCCTGGAGATAGGGCGCACCCGGCTGACCAACTCCCTCGGCAAGGCCGCCGAGCGCGGCAAGATCACCGAGGAGCAGCGCGACGCGACGCTGGACCGGCTGAGCTTCACCACCGACCTGGGGGAATTCGCCGACCGTGACCTCGTGATCGAGGCGGTCGTCGAGAATGAGCAGGTCAAGACGGAGATCTTCCAGGTCCTCGACCAGGTGGTGACCCGTCCGGACGCGATCCTCGCCTCCAACACCTCCTCCATCCCGCTGGTCAAGCTGGCCGTCGCCACCTCCCGCCCGGATCAGGTGATCGGCATCCACTTCTTCAACCCGGCGCCGGTGCAGGCGCTGGTGGAGCTGATCCCGGCGCTCACCACCGGTGACGAGACCATCAAGCGCACCGAGGCGCTGGTCCACGACGTCCTGGACAAACACGCCATCCGCGCCCAGGACCGCGCGGGCTTCGTGGTCAACGCGCTGCTCATCCCGTATCTGCTCTCCGCCATCCGGATGTTCGAGTCCGGGATCGCCAGCCGCGAGGACATCGACAACGGCATGGAGATGGGCTGCGCCCATCCGATGGGCCCGCTGAAGCTGTCCGATCTGATCGGCCTGGACACGATCGCGGCGATCGCCGACTCGATGTACGCCGAGTACAAGGAGCCGCTGTACGCCGCTCCCCCGCTGCTGCTGCGCATGGTGGACGCGGGCCGGATGGGACGCAAGTCGGGCTCGGGCTTCTACTCGTACTGATGACCAGCGCTGACACCCGCTCGAAGAGGTAGCCCGCAGGTCTCTGCGGACATCAGTAGGGCGGCCATCCCGGACCACGGACAGCCGCCCCTACCGAGGATCGTGCCGTTCACGCGCACGGTCCGGCCGCCGGTGGGTGAGGGCAGTCTGGACGATGACGTGCGGGGCACGGGCCATACGCCCAGCCCGGTGCCACACCTCGGCGCGCGCACCCCCAGGCAAGCACCCGTGCGCCGTACCGCACACCCCAAGCCCGCGCCACCATGGCCCTCACTTCAACGAGACGAGGGAGCGCCATGGGCAAGCACAGCGGCAAGCCGGACGTAGCCGAAGGCGACGGGCACAAGCCCGACAAGCCCATCCCTCCAGCCCAGCCGACCCCACCCAGGCCCCAGCCGAAGTAGGCGGCATGCTCACCGCGAACGGCCCCGCCGCACTCACCCAGATGCTCAGCCACGGCGGCCACCTCTCCGCCGACTGGCGCGGCCCATTTCTGCGCGTCGACCGTGCCCGGTTCATCCCTGACCGCATCTGGGTCCGCGGCGACGACGGCTACACGCCCCTCGACCGAGCCGCCGACCCCGACCGGTGGGAGCATCTCGCCTACGCCGACGAGGCACTGGTAACCCAGGTCGAGGACCCGCCCGACGCCGAGGTGGCGCGCACGCCGTCCAGCTCGGCGAGCATGCCGCGCATCGTCGCCCGCATGCTCGCCGCACTCCGAGCCGAGGACGGTCACCGCGTACTGGAGATCGGCGCGGGCACCGGCTACAACGCAGCACTCCTCGCGGCCCGGCTCGGCGACGAGCAGGTCACCTCGGTGGAGGTCGACGCCGAACTGGCCGAGCGGGCGCGCGCCAGCCTCAAGACCGCGGGGTACGCACCCACCGTGGTCACCGGTGACGGCGCTGAGGGCTGGGTGGCGCGTGCGCCGTACGACCGGCTCATTGCGACCTGCTCCGTGCACGACGTGCCGCGCGCCTGGATCGAGCAGACCAAGCCGGGCGGGATCATCGTGATCCCGTGGGGCACCATGCTGCGCAACGGCGTGCTCCTCCAGCTCACCGTCGAGCACTGCCCCGACGGACCTGTGGCATCCGGCCGGGTTGTGGACGACGCGGCGTTCATGTGGATGAGGGCACAGGCACCGCCGCGGGACGTCATGGCCATCACCCGGGCCGGGGGCGAAACCCACGACAGCCACACCGGACTCGACCCGCACGTCCTCGGCAACGATGACGCCTGGTTCGCGGTCGGAGTGCTGGTTCCCGGCTGCCAGTGGGCTACGGGCCAGGGGCCTGACGGTGCGTGGACGCTATGGCTCGCCGACGCGGGCACCGGGTCGTGGGCGTCGGTCGACTACGAGCCGGACGCTGTCGAGTACGACGTGCAGCAGCACGGCCCGCGCCGGCTGTGGGCCGAGGTCGAGGCGGCCCACGCCTGGTGGGCGGATGCTGGTCGCCCGGCCCGCACGCAGTTCGGGCTCACGGTGACGCCTGCCGGTCAGCAGGTGTGGCTGGACGACCGGGGCAACGCGCTGCCGGTGTAGGGGGCCTACTCGGCGGCGGCCGGCAGCCGAGTCCGGCCGCCGGCTCGACCGCGGCGTCGGCCCCGGGGCCACCCTGCTCGTAGCGCAGATGCAGCAGCGCCACGGTGGCGCGTGCTTCGCCTCGGGTGATCAGCGGCTCGCGCTTGCCGGGCTCCTCGATCATCGCCCACGTCTGCGCCTCGTCCATGCGCTGCCCAACCGCCGCATGGGCGCCGTGGTCACGGCCATACTGGGCGGAGTGTGTGCCCGCGCGGGGGAGCTCAGTCAGCTCAGAGCAGCCGGGCGCCGGTCCGGTGGGCGCGGGTTCGAATCTGCGCCCCCTGAGGGCGCGCAGGTACGACGGAGCCCCACCCGAGATCAGATCGGGCAGGGCTCCTCTGCTGTGCTGCCTACTCCCCAGTGGGACCCGCGGGTCCGCCGGGCGCGGACGGGAAGGACGGCCGGGATGGGGCCGATGGGCGGGACGGGCAGACCTGCCCGGACGGGTACAGCCTCCAGCCGCTGCCGGACGACCCCGACGCCCTCGTCTGCCGCCGCAACGGACCACCTGCCCCGGAGCCCGACCCGAGCCCGACCACGCCGACCGCGCTTGCTCCCGACCGGCGCCGCCTCTGACACAAGATGCCCCCTCGTCTGAATCTTCGGACCGGGCGAGGGGGTTTCGTCGTGTCAAGGAAGCGCGGCGGCCCCACCGAAATGGGGGCCGACCGACCGTGCCCCGGCACTGACCGGGGGTACCGTTCAGAGTGTCTACGTCAGAACGGAGCACCAGTATGCCCCATCAGACAGACATGCCGGACGGAACACGGACCAACGGGCAAAGGCTCAAACGTCTGCGCATGCGCCGCCGTTGGGATCAGCGGAAACTCGCCGAAGTGACCGGCTACTCTCTCTCAGCCGTGAGGAAGTTCGAACAGGGCCAGCGCAGTCTGGACCGCGCCGAAGTGATCCTGGCCTTCTCCAAGGCTCTGGAGGGTGTCGAGCCCTGGCGCCTGGTACCCCTGTTCGATTCGGTTCACGGACCGCCGGTCCATGTCGCACTTCTCAGCGAGCTTCTCCTGAGTGAGGTTGCGCCAGGTCCGCAGTTCGCGGATGCGGTCGCCGACGGCCCTGCGACGGGCAAGGGTCCAGTCGGGCGGCGGGGCGGACGGCACTCGTCAACGGTCGAGCTCCCCCGCTGCTGCTGCGGATGGTGGACGCGGGCTGGATGGGACGCAAGTCGGGCTCGGGCTTCTACTCGTGCTGAGCACGCACCGGGCGCTGTCGCCTCGTACTCCTCCTCGTCGCCCCGAGCCGTCGAGGTCACTCCGAGCCGTCGAGGTCACTCCGAGCCGTCGAGGTCACTCCGAGCCGTCGAGGTCATGGCCCGCGTCGGCGCCGAGGACGCCCTCCAGTTCGGAGATCGCCCCGACCAGCCGGAGGACGTCCCCGGTGCCCTCGAGGGCGAGCTGCACCTCGGCGACACCGGTATCGGCGGGCCGGGCCTCCTCCTCGGCGCGGACGATCCGGGTGGTGCGGTCCCGGCCCTTCCAGGGCGCCCGGTCCACCCGGACCCGCAGCACCCGGTACCCGGCGGCCGTACACAGCTCCAGGACGCGAGGCAGCAGCCCGGCGCCCACCCGGTAGGAGAGCTGCAACTCCACCCGTTCGGCCGACCAGAGGGCCGGCAGCCGGCGGGTGAGCAGCGGATAGCCGCGGATCACCAGGAAGTGCACCGCGGTGACCGCGGTGGCCAGCAGGGCCAGACCACCGCCGCAGGCCATGCCCACCGCACAGGTGAGCCAGACGGTCGCCGCGGTGGTCAGCCCATGGACGGCGTCGCGCCGCACGAAGATCAGGCCGCCGCCGATGAAACCGATACCGGAGACGACCTGCGCCGCCACCCGTGAGGGGTCCAGGCCCACATGGTCGCGCAACAGCACATCGGTGAAGCCGTACTGGGAGACCTGCATGAACAGCGCGCTGCCCACGCCCACCAGGGTGTGGGTACGCAGCCCGGCGCTCTTCTGCTGCACCGCCCTCTCGAGCCCGATCAGAGTGGACAGCACCAGCGCGATGCCGAGCTCGGCGAACTGCCTCACTCCCTGGTCGACACCGAATGCCCACATCGGAGCGGCGATCAGTCGCACATCCGTCCCTTCTGCCCGGTCCATCCGATCCATCCGGTCTGTCCGCCCCGCGCGGTCCCTCCCCCGACCGCCGTCCCCCATGAGTACCCGCCGCGTACCCGCTGAGTACCGCCTTTCGCACGGGGTGTGCGCCGGTGACTCACACACCATCCCCACACACGCTCCCGCACCACCTGAGCATGCGCTTGACTCGGAGCGTCACCACTGCACGGACGTTACATCCGGAAGGGGATCAACCCGTGACCACCGAGCCCGAGCAAGCCGCGTTAGCCGTGGAGCTGACGGAACTGCGCCGGACCGTCGAAGTGGGCTTCACCCGCGTCGACGGCCGGCTGGCCCTGCTCGACCACCGAGGAGAGCAGGCCGAGGAGGATGTGAACCAACTGGGCGGACGGATGCGGATGCTGGAGCACGGACGCTGGCCGCTGCCCTCCATCGCCGCCCTGACCGGGGTGACCGCCCTGGCCCTGGCGATATGGCAGGCAGCGGGACACTAGCGCCGGTGCGGACGGCGGCCCGGCCTACCCGAGCCTGATGTGGTGGAGCAGCAGCAGCGCCGCCGCCATATTGGCCGCGGGCACCTCACCGCGTGCGACCAGGTCGGGCACCAGCTTCAGCGGCACCCACTCGCGGCGGTCCGACTCGAAGTCGTCCTCCGGGGGCCCGACGTACGACGCCTCCTCGGCCCAGTAGATGTGGTGCCGTGCGTCGGTGAGCCCGTTGGACGGCTCGACGGAGAGCAGATGGCGCAGCGGGCCGGGGCGCCAGCCGGTCTCCTCCTCCATCTCCCGGGCCGCGGCGTCGGCGATGTCCTCACCGTCCTCGACGACGCCCGCGGCCAGCTCCCAGCCCCAGGCGTCGGTGATGAACCGGTGGCGCCACAGCAGCAGCACCTCGTTGGCCGCGTTCACCACCGTGGCCACGGCCACGGGACGGAGCCGGATCAGATAGTGGTCCAAATGGCGCCCGTCGGGGAGCCGGACGTCGGCGAGGTTGACCCGGAACCATCGGTTCTCGTACACGGTCCGCTCCCTGAGGTTCTTCCATCGCACTGTCAGCCACCTTTCGTCGAAACGGGAGGCCATCGTGGGCCACCCGCTGACGAGAGTGCGGACCGCGAGCGGAACCGCTGGTCACAGAGGAACGCGCAGTGCCCCGTCGATGAGCGCGGCGGCCTCGGCCGTCGCGGCGCTTCCGCTGGCCGCGAGGTGCTCCCGTACCGCCCGCAACCGGTCGCGTAACCGCTGGGACTCCATGCCCCGCGCGCGCTCGGTCATCTCCACCGCCGTGGCGCCCGCCCGGTCCACGTCCCCCTGACGCAGCTCGATATGGGTGAGCATGGCGAGCCGGTGCACCCGGCCCCGGTCGTGCGCGGGGGTGCCGACCGCGGCGGTGGCGTGCTCGCGGGCGCCGCCGAGGTCGCCGAGGCTCAGCAGCGCCTCGGCCACCTGGACGTTCACCAGACCCGGCTGGACGTAGCCGGTCTCATCGGGCTCCTGCCCCGGTCTGATCCGGTCGGCGGCGGTCTCGGCACGCCGGATGCAGGACAGCGCCCCGGCGCCGTCGCCGAGCCGGGCGTACGCCTTGGCCTGCATGGCGTAGAGGTCGGCGGCGAGCGCGGGGGTGATCTGGGAACCCGCGGCGCGCAGCGCCGATTCGGCGAAGGCGACCGCCTGCCGGTACTCCTTCATGAAGAGGGACTGATTGACCAGCAGCGCTATGACATAGGCCCCCAGGCCCCGGTCGCCGCTGGCCTTGGCGAGCCGCAGCGCCTGGTGGAAGTAGCGCTGGGCCAGGCCGTGGGTGTTGGAGTCGTACGCGCAGATCCCGGCGATGGCCACCAGGCCGCCGGTCGCCCGGTGCAACTGGCGGCCGGTGTCGTCGGCGTAGCTGCCGCGCAGCAGCGGTGCGGCCTCGGAGTTGAGGAACCCCACCACCCGGGTGCGGGTCGCGACCCCACCGGCCTTCCTGTACATCTGCTCGTAGTGGGCGCGGGCGGCGCGCAGCGTCTCGATGTCGGTCATGCTGACCCGGGTGAGGCCGCGCCGGGAGACATCGGAGTCCTCGGGAGGGTTCTCCCACTCCCACACCGGGATGACGGCGGGGGTGCCGGTGACCGCCGGGGCCTCGACGACATGCGGGCGCTGCTGTTCGTCGGAGCGCCACAGTGCGGTGGCGCGCTCGACGAATCCGGCGAGCGGGGTGGCGGGGCCGCCCCGGCGGCTGCCGGGGGTGCCGAGGCCGATGTCATCCAGGGTGAGGGCGCGGTGCAGCCGCTCGCCCAGCACCTCGCAGATGAGGTCCGGCACCTGGCCGCGCGGCCGCTGGCCCTTCAGCCACCGGGCCACCGCGGTGTGCTCGTACCGCAGCTTCATCCCCCGGGCCCGGCCTGCCTCATTGACATGCGCGGCCAGTCCGGCGTGGGAGACTCCGGCCTCGTCGAGCACGGAGTCGAGCAGTGTATTGGGCTCCATCTCGCCCTCCCGAAACGCTCGGTGGCGCCAGCGTAGTGGAGGGCGGTTCGCACGGGGTGTGAATCGGGCCGGGGGAAGAGTACTGCTGCCCGGTCATTTCCCTGGCTACCGGGCCGTTTTGTCGTCGGACCCGGCAATGCCGTCTGCGCGGTGCGGCCCTGGCGCGTTGAGCCCGTAGTGAGCGCCGATCATCCGCAGCGTGAAGCAGGCGATGGCCGCCCCCAGCGCGGCGGGCACACCGTAGACGCCGGTGCGTTCGCATGCGACGGTGATCCCAGCCCCCAGCAGCGCGGGGATCGCATACAGATCTGCGTACAGCATCGTCGGCAAGCGCAACACCAGCACGTCCCGTAACGTGCCGCCACCGACTCCGGTCACCATGCCGAGCAGCACGGCCTGCGGCGCGCCGATGTGATACTCCAGCGCGGTGGTCGCTCCGGTCACCGCAAACAGACTGAGGCCGGCCGCGTCGAACACCGTGATCAGCGTCGTGTAGCGCTCCAGGTGCCGCCACAGCAGGAACGTGACCATGCCGCCGGCTACCGCGACCGCCAGGTACCGCCAGTCGCTGAACGTTGCCGGGGGCAGTGCGCCGGCGAGCACGTCCCGGAGCACTCCGCCGCCCAGGGCGGTCACCATGGCGAGCGCGAGCACGCCGACGATGTCCAGACGTGCCACCCGCATCGCGGTGAGCGCGCCGTTCAACGCGAACGCGAAAGTGCCCAGCAGGTCGAGTACGAGGTGCAACATTCCATAGCCGTGCATCGTCGACCCCTCGCACCTCCCGCCGTCGCTCGTCTTGACGTCCCCGGCACTGTCTCACCAGGTCACAGTGCGCGCACCGCTTTGACCCGAACGGCCGACACGCGATGCGCGGCCTGTCGCCGCGCTGGCATCCTGGACCCCGGCGGGACCGATGGCGAGCGAGTGATACCTGGTGGGGCGCGAGCGGAGGGTAACGCTGTGACAAGACGTGGCTGTGACACGGAACAGGGCGCGGTGGTGCTGGTCGCCGACCGGAGCTGGGACGGGCTCGCGGACCGGCCCTCCGGGCGCACCGAGGTGGCCGTGCGCGACGGTCGGATCGCCGAGGTGGGTCCGACTGTCGACCGCATCGGCGCCGAGGTGGTCGAACTCGGCGATCGCATGCTGCTGCCGGGACTGATCGACTGCCACATCCACACCACCGTCGATCCCACCCGGCTCCTGCGTGCCTTCGCATCCGACGGGTCCGCGGCGATCGCGCTGAGCGCCGTGCCGGTATTGCGCAACCTGCTCCACCGCGGCTTCACCACAATCCGCGACCTGGCCACCTTCGCCGCCGAGCCGGTCACGCTGTATCTGCGCGACGCCATCGCCCGTGGTCACATCGTGGGGCCGCGGATGATCGTCGCGCCGTACCTGATCTCCGCGCGGGGCGCGCACGGCGACGCCTCGACACTCCTCGCGTCACACTTCGACCGCGAGATCGGCGCGCTGGCAGACGGCACGGACGAGATCACGCGCAGGGTCCGCGAGAACATCCGTGCCGGCGCCGACTGGATCAAGTTCGGCGCCACCGGCGGCTTCGCCACTCCCTCAGACGATCCCACGCAGACCACCTACACGCAGGAGGAGATGAACGTGCTGGTCGCCACGGCGCTCGACTTGGGCATCCCCTGCACGCCGCATGCCTACGGTGACGAGGGCGTGTCGCGTGCCGTCACCGCCGGTGTTCGCTCGATCGAGCACGGCAACCTCGCTTCGGCGTCGACACTGGCGCAGATGACTGAACGGGGCGTTTTCCTCGTGCCGACCCAGTTCATGGTCCTCGACGCGCTCGACCACCTCGACGACGACAGCTACTGGGAGGGTAAGGATCCAGCGGAACGGGTGAAGTTCACCCGCTACGCCGACCAGCTCCGGGAGTCCGCGCACAACGTGGCCGCAAGCGACGTGCGCATCGCGTTCGGCACCGACGCCGGCATGTTCCCGCACGCCGACAACTGGCGCGAGTTTCCGGCGATGGTCAAGACCGGTATCGCCACCGTGCGGGCCCTTCGCGCTGGCACCAGCGTCGCCGCCGACCTGCTCGACCGGCCCGACCTCGGACGCCTCCAGCCCGGCGCGACCGCCGACCTGATCGCACTGCCCGCCGATCCCTTCGACGACATCACGGCCGTTGCGGACATCGATTTCGTCATGCAAAAGGGCACTGTGCACCGCGGTCCCACCCCTGGTATCGCGGGCAAGCCCCCAACGGGCCACTAGCTAGTGCCGCATCATGCCCCGCTCGCCGCCCTGGCACGGCCGCCCCCAGCTACCGCTGGGAGGTGCCCCCGGCGGCGTTGCCGAACCGACCGAGCAGGCCCGCCCCCGCGAGGCCGGTTCGGCGCCTTGCGGCTGACCGCACCAGGACGCCTCGCTACCGGGCAAACCTTGACTGACGCGGCACTAGCTAGCCCCGGTGGGCGTCGGCGGCCGGGCGGGTGAGGGCCGTGGTGGCGGACAGCGGGCAGCGGTCGAAGCGCAGCGCGAGCAGCGCGACGTCGTCGGTGAGCCGCCCACCGGTATGGCGCAGCAGCGCCGACCGCACCCCCGCCACCACCGCCGCGGGGACGAGCGGCCCGGGGCCCGCGGCCTCGGACAGGGCGCGGCGCAGCGGGAAGAACGTGCCGTGGGCGTCGCGCACGTCCTCGGCGCCATCGGTGTGCAGCACCAGTGTGTCGCCGACGCCCAGGGCGCTCCAGCGGGCGGTGGGGAGTTCGGCGGGCAGCGGGAAGAGGCCGAGCGGCGGCAGCACCTCGCCGGGCGCGGTCTGCCGGGCCATGGCCGGACCGACCGGCTGTTCGTGGAGGCGGTACGGCCAGGGGTGGCCGCAGTTGAGCGCGGTGACCTCGCCGTCCGCGCGTACCTCCAGCAGCAGGACGGTCACGAACTCCTCGTCCACATGGCTGTCCAGCGGGCACTCCCCGCTCGTGCGCGCCCGCAGATGGCGCTCCAGGGCGCGGTCGAGCCGGCGCAGCACCCCGCTGAGCAGCGGTTCCTCATGGGCGGCCTCGCGGAAGCTGCCGAGGACGGCGGCGACGGTGCCGATCGCGGCGAGGCCGTGCCCGCGCACATCGCCGATGATGACGCGGACGCCGTACGGGGTGGCCAACACCTCGTAGAGATCGCCCCCGACGGCGGCGCCCCGGCTGGCCGAGAGGTGGCCGCCCGCCAGCTCGATGCCCTCCAGTCGGGCCGGGAGCGGCCGCAGCACCACGTCCTGCGCGGCGGTGGCCACCGCCCGGAGCTGTTCCAGTTCGCGCAGCAGCCGAAGCTTGCGGCCCGCCGTGAGATAGCAGGCGACGGCCACGCCGAGGGTGGCGCAGCAGGTGACCAGGGCGGCGTGCGGCTCCTTCCCGTCGCCGTCGGGCTCCAGGGCGGTCGGAGGCGCGAGGGCGAACAGCAGGCCGGCGCCGCCGAGCAGCACGATGCATCTGCGGCGGCCGCTGGTCGCGCAGGCGATGGCGGGTGCCGCGGCGAGGAGGGCCACGACCTCGGTGTGGTGCGGGGTCAGCAGCGCCCAGCAGAGGGCGCCGAGCACCCACAGACAGGGGGCCACGCGGGTGACCGCCCGCAGACTCCGTGCCCTCCGTACGAACGCGCCGCCGACTGCCGATGTCCCGATCATGTGTCGCCCCCAACGCCGGCCAATGAGGCGGTCGGCCGGGCCCCTGGACGGTCGATCCCGCGCGGGCCGTGCGACCGGCACGATTCTGGCGACAGCTCCTGCCAATTGGACCAGCACCTTCCGGATCTCACCTGATCGAGTGACCGCACCTCGGGCAGCCACCCGAACACCCCACCGCCCCGCGGACGCGGTGTCGGCTGTTCGCCGCCCACCGAGACGACGCGGCGCCGGGCCACGACCCCAAGCCCCAAGCCCCGCACCCGCGGCCCGCGGCCCCACCCCGCCGGAATCGCCGACAACGCCCGGCCCACCCCGCCACGACACTCGCGGCGCCCCACGCAAGAGGGCGACCGCGCACCGGCCGGCCCGCAGAGCGGCGCGCCCGGACATGGCAATGGGGCGCGCCCCGTTGTGGGGTGCGCCCCATTGCCATGGTGCGGCGACCGGCGGAGCCGGTCGGGGTCAGGCTCCGCGGAGGGTGGCGCCCGTGCGGTTGGCCGCTGCCGAGACCGCGGCATCGCGGGAGGCCGCGATCTCCTCGGCGGTCAGCGTGCGGTCCGGGGCGCGGAAGCGCAGCGCGTAGGCCAGCGACTTCCTGCCCTCGCCGAGCTGCTCACCGGTGAAGACGTCGAACAGGCGGAGCGATTCGAGCAGTTCGCCCGCGCCCTCGCGCAGCGCCGTCTCCACATCGGCCGCGGCGACCGAGGCGTCCACGATCAGCGCGACGTCCTGGGTGGCCACCGGGAAGGTGGAGACATGGGGTGCCGTCACGCCGCCGGTGCCGGCCTGTTCCAGGCGGTCGAGTTCGATCTCCATCGCGCAGGTGCGCTCGGCCAGGCCCAGGGCCTTGGTGACCCGCGGGTGGAGTTCACCGGCGTTGCCGACGAGGATCTCCTCGCCGTCGACGACGGCCAGCAGCGCGGCGCAGCGGCCCGGGTGCCAGGGGTCCTGCTGGTCCTGGCGGACGATCAGCTCGGCGCCCGCCTCACGGGCCACGATCCGGCCCGCCTCGACCGCGTCGGCCCAGCTCACCGGGGTGCCCTTGCCCCACCAGCCGGCCTGCTCACGGTCGCCCGCGAGGACGACGGCGACGCGGCGCGGCTGGTACGGCAGCGCGGCGTCGAGCCCGGCGATCTCCTCGTCGGTGGGACGGCGGTCGACAGGCAGGCTGGCCGCGGCCGGCTCATGACCGGTGGCACGGAAGACCAGGCCGGTCTCGAAGAGCGCGAGGTCGTGCTCACCGCGCCCGGCGTTGCGGCGCAGTGCGGCGAGCAGCCCGGGCAGCAGCGTGGTACGGAGCGCGGGCTCGGCGTCCGAGAGCGGGTTGACCAGCCGGACCAGATCGCGCCGCGGGTCGTCCGCGGCCAGCCCGAACTGGTCGAGGACCGCCTCGCCGATGAACGGGTAGTTCAGCGCCTCGACATATCCGGCCCCGGCCAGCGCCCGGCCGACCCGGCGGTGCAGCCGCTGACGCTCGGTCAGCCCGCGCCCGGCGGGCGGCTGCGGCAGCGTCGAGGGGAGGTTCTCGTACCCCTCGAGCCGGATGACCTCCTCGGCGAGGTCGTTGGGGTCGGTGAGGTCGGGCCGCCAGCTCGGGACGGTGACGGTGAGGTCGTCGGCGCCGTAGACGTCGCAGCCGATCTGCTGGAGGCGGCGCACCACGGTCTCGCGGCCGTAGGACACCCCCGCGACCTTGTCCGGGTGGTCGGCGGGCAGCGTGATGGTGTGCGGGGCGCTGGGCGCGATGATCTCGGTGACGCCCACCTCGGCGGTGCCGCCCGCGAGCAGCACCAGCAGGTCGACGGTGCGCTGCGCCGCCGCCGAGGTGGCCTCGGGGTCGACGCCGCGCTCGAAGCGGCGGGACGCCTCGGAGGACAGCTTGTGGCGGCGGGCGGTGCGGGCGACCGAGACGGGGGCGAAGTGGGCCGCCTCGATGACGACCTCGGTGGTGCCGGCCACCCGGCCGGTCTCCGCGTCGGCGGTGGCGTCCGCGATCTCGGTGTTGGCGCCGCCCATGACACCGGCGAGGCCGATGGGCCCGCTCCCGTCGGTGATGACGAGGTCCTCGGCGTCCAGTGCGCGCTGGGTGCCGTCGAGGGTGGTGAGCTTCTCGCCCGGCTCCGCGCGGCGCACGCCGATCGCCCCGTTGATCCGGGAGCGGTCGTAGGCGTGCAGCGGCTGGCCGATTTCGAGCATCACGTAGTTGGTGATGTCGACCGCGAGCGAGACCGGGCGCATCCCGGCCTTTTGCAGCCGGCGCTCGAGCCAGATCGGGGAGTGCGCCTCGGGGTCGAGCCCGGTGACGGTGCGGGCGGTGAAGCGGTCGCAGCCGATCGGGTCGGTGACCTGGACCGGGTAGCCGTGGCTGTTGGGCGCGGGCACGTCGATCAGGGCCGGGTCGCGCAGCGGCAGCTCGTAGGCGGTCGCGGTCTCGCGGGCGATGCCGCGCATCGACAGGCAGTAACTGCGGTCGGGGGTGACCGCGATGTCGAGGACCTCGTCGACCAGCTCCAGCAGCTCGATGGCGTCGGTGCCGACCTCGTACTCCGGCGGCAGGACGATGATGCCGTCATGGTCGTCGGACATGCCCAGCTCGCTGGCGGAGCAGATCATGCCCTCGGAGGTCTTGCCGTAGGTCTTGCGCGCGGAGATCGCGAAGCCGCCGGGCAGCTCGGCGCCGGGCAGCACGACCACGACCTTGTCGCCGACGGCGAAGTTCCGCGCGCCGCAGACGATGTTCTGCTGCTCACCGGTGCCGTTGGCCTGCCCGACGTCCACCTGGCAGTAGCGGATGGGCTTCTTGAACCCCTCCAGCTCCTCGATGGCCAGCACCTGCCCGACGACCAGGGGGCCCTTGAGGCCGGCGCCGAGCTGCTCGACCGTCTCGACCTCGAGCCCGGCCGAGACGAGTTTGGCCTGTACGTCACGGCCGGTCTCACCGGCGGGCAGGTCGACGTACTCCCGCAGCCAAGAAAGCGGGACCCGCATCAGATCTCCATCCCGAAGGGCCGGGTGAAGCGCACATCACCCTCGACCATGTCTCGCATGTCTTCCACGTTGTGCCGGAACATCAGCATCCGCTCGATGCCGAAGCCGAAGGCGAACCCGCTGTACTTGTCCGGGTCGACACCGCAGGCGATGAGCACCCGCGGGTTGACCATCCCGCAGCCGCCCAGCTCGATCCAGCCCTCGCTGGAGCAGGTGCGGCAGGGCCGGTCCGGGTTGCCCACGGACTCGCCCCGGCACACGTAACAGAGCATGTCCATCTCGGCGGACGGCTCGGTGAACGGGAAGAAGTTCGGCCGCAGCCGGGTGGACATGCCCTCGCCGAACAGCGCCCGCACCATGTGGTCGAGCGTGCCCTTCAGGTCGGCCATGGTCAGGCCCTCGTCGATGGCGAGCAGCTCGACCTGGTGGAAGACGGGGGTGTGGGTGGCGTCCAGCTCATCGGTGCGGAAGGTGCGGCCCGGGCAGATCACATAGATGGGCGGCTCGCGGTCGATCATCGACCGGATCTGCACCGGCGAGGTGTGGGTGCGCAGCACCACATTGGACGACTCGCCGTCCTTCGCGCCGCGCACGAAGAAGGTGTCCTGCATCTCGCGGGCGGGGTGGTCGGGCGGGAAGTTGAGCGCGTCGAAGTTGAACCACTCGGCCTCCACCTCCGGGCCCTCGGCGACCTCGTAGCCCATCGCGACGAAGACGTCCTCGATGCGCTCGGAGAGCGTGGTGATCGGGTGGCGGGCGCCGGCCGGGGTGCGGTCGTACGGCAGGGTGACGTCCACCGCCTCCTCGACCAGCACCCGGGCGTCACGCTCCGCCTCCAGCTCCTCCTGCCGGGCCTTCAGCGCCTGGTTGACCTGGCCGCGGGCCTGGCCGACGCGCTTGCCCGCGTCCGCCTTGGCGTGCGGCGGCAGGGCGCCGATCTCGCGGTTGGCGAGCGCGAGCGGCGAGCGGTCGCCGGTGTGGGCGACCTTCACCTCGCGCAGCGCCTCGAGGTCGCCGGCGGCGGCGATGGCGGCGAGCGCCTCGTCCCGCCTGCGGGCGATCTCTTCCGGTTTCAGTGCCTCGACCTCGACAGGGTCGTACGACTTATTGGGTGCCGACATCTCTTCCCGTACTTCCGTTTGTCCCCCAGCTACCGCTGGGAGGTGCCCCCCGGCTGCGCGACCCCGGCTCGACTGGCTGCGACCGCTGCGCCCCGTGCAAGGGACGCCAAAGGTGCCAAAGCCCGAGTCTAAGGGGCGCGGGAGGGGTGCTGTTCCGGGGGACGCCGCGCGGCGGCCGCCGCGCGGGGTCCGCCCCGTGCCGAAGAAGCCCGCGGGTGGCTCAGGCCAGATAGGCCGGAGTGCCCACGGGCAGGATAAATCGGAACTCCGCGCCGCCGCCGCGGGCCCGGTCGACGGTGATCGTCCCGCCGTGCGCCTCGACGATGCCCTTGACGATGTAGAGCCCGAGGCCGGTGCCGCCGCGCTTGCTGCCCCGCCAGAAGCGGGTGAAGACGCGGCTCATCGACTCCTCCGGGATACCGGGGCCTTCGTCGCTCACGGTGACGGCGGTCCTTTCGACAGGGGGGCCTTCCGCGACCGGCTTGGCCGGTGTCGCGGGCGCTATGTCAATGGTGACCGTTCCCTCGCCGTGGCGCACCGCGTTTTCCAGCAGGTTGCCCAGCACCTGATCGATCTTGTCCGGATCGGCCCACAGCCTGGGCAGCGGCCCCCTGGCCCTGATCAGGAACCGCTCGGCGGTGTGCCCGGCCGCGGTGAGCGCCTGCACATGGCGGCGGACGGCGGCGGCGAGGTCGACCGGCTGGCGGCGCACCTCCAGCCGGCCGGAGTCGATCCGGGAGATGTCCAGCAGCTCGGCGATCAGCCGGGTGACCCGGTTGGCGTCGGCGTCGACGGTCTCCAGCATCAGCCGCTTCTGGTCGTCGGTGAACCGCTCCCATTTGGCCAGCAGCGTGGCCGTGAAGCCCTTCACGGACGTCAGCGGCGAGCGCAGCTCATGGGCGACGGTCGCGATCAGCTCGGCATGGCTGCGCTCGGTACGGCGGCGGGCCTCGGTGCCGCGCAGACAGACCACCACCCGGCGCACCGGCCCGGTCGGCCGCTCGCGTACATAGCGGGCCGAGACCAGCACCTCGCGCCCGCCCGGCAGCAGCAGATTCCGCTCGGGCTGCCCGGCCCGGATGGCCAGCCCGCCATACGGATCGGTCAGCGCCCACCAGCGCCGGCCGTCCAGGTCCTCTAACGGCAGGGCCACCTCGAGCCGGCGGCCGATCGCGTCCGCGGGGTCGGTGGCGGTGATCCGGGCCGCCGCCGCGTTGAAGCAGGTGACCAGGCCGGTCTCATCGGCCACCACCAGGCCGTCGGGCAGATCGTCGGGGTGCGGCGCGAAGCCGTCCGGCGCGCCGCCGGGCAGGCCGGGGCCCGGCCCGGTGGACGAGAGGTCGCGCCCTGCGCCGGGCGGCCCCGCTCCGGGCGGCCCCGCTCCGGGCAGCCCTGCTCCAGGCGGCGCTTCTCCGGTCAGCCCCGCTCCGGGCGCATGGGCGTCGGCCGCCCTGGCGCCGGAGGTCCTGACGTCCATCCCCACACCCCCTCTCGGGTCCCCTCCCAGAGGGGGCAACCCTACTAGGTCGATGTGACGGAGCGGCACCCTGCGGGAGCGCGCTGCGCACGAGCGGAGGCATAGAGGCACACGGCGGCGGCCGTGGCGAGATTGAGGCTCTCGGCCCTGCCGTGAATCGGAACGCGCACCACCTCGTCCGCGAGTGCGCGGGTAGCCTCCGGCAGGCCCCATGCCTCATTGCCGAAGATCCAGGCGGTGGGGGCGCCCAGCAGCCCGTCGTCCAGCTCGGAGTCCAGGTCCCGCTCCCCCGCCCCGTCCGCGGCCAGCACCCGCGCCCCGGCCTCCCGCAGCCCGCCCACCGCGCGCTCGACGGGCACCCCGACGGCGACGGGGAGATGGAAGAGGGAGCCGACGGATGCCCGTACGGCCTTGGGGTTGTAGGGGTCCACGGAGGCGTCCGTCAGCACCACGGCGTCCGCCCCGGCGGCATCGGCGCACCGCAGCACGGTCCCGGCGTTGCCGGGGTCGCGAACGTTGGCGAGGACGGCGACGAGCCTCGGCCGGGCGCGCAGGATCTCCTCGAACGGCGAGTCGAGGAAGCGGCACAGCCCGACGACGCCCTGCGGGGTGACGGTGTCGGACATCTCCGCGATGACCTCGTCGGAGGCGGTGAGCACGGGAAGGTTCGCGGCGCGGGCGGCGGCGAGGATGTCCGCGTGGCGCTCGGCGGCCTCGGGGGTGGCGTACACCTCCACGAGGTGCGCGATGGCCTCCCGTACGGCCTGCGGCCCCTCGACGATGAACCGCCGCTCCTTCCCGCGGAAGCTGCGCTTGGCAAGCCGCCGGGCGGCGGTGACGCGCGGCGATTTGAGCGAGGTCAGCTCGGGAGCGGCCATGGGTTCTCGATTCCTGGTCGTGAGCGACGATCGTGCGGCGGGGCGGATTTCCCCCACCCCGCCCCTCCCCGAAACCGGGGGCAAGCCCCCGGCCCTCCGGGGAACGGCGGCAGCCGGGGCCGCTCGGCCGCGCCGGCGGCCGGGCGCTCCGCGGACCGGGTATGCCAGGTTGTGGGCAATCGTTCCGCGGGGCGGAACGGGTGGGCACAACCGGCCACCGGCCCGCACCCGGCAACGAAACGCCAAGAGCCAACGCCCGCGCCCCGCCCCAGCCGATCCGCGAAGCGGAACACGGTGGGCACAACCCGGCCACCCGGCCCGCACCCGGCAGCGAAACCTCAGCGGCACCCACATGCGCGGACCCGCAGGTACGCGTTCACCTGCGGGTCCATGGCGTACGGCTCAGCGCAGCGCTTACGCGGCCTTCGGCGCGTTGACGTCGCTCGGCAGCGCCTTCTGCGCCGCCTCGACCAGCGCGGCGAACGCACCGGCGTCGTTCACGGCGAGGTCGGCCAGGATCTTGCGGTCCACCTCGATGTTGGCGGCCTTCAGCCCCTGGATGAAGCGGTTGTACGTCATGCCGTTGGCGCGGGCAGCGGCGTTGATCCGCTGGATCCAAAGCTGCCGGAAGTCGCCCTTGCGCTTCTTGCGGTCGTTGTAGTTGTAGACCAGAGAGTGGGTGACCTGCTCCTTGGCCTTGCGGTACAGGCGGGAGCGCTGGCCCCGGTAGCCGCTGGCCTGCTCGAGGATCGCCCGGCGCTTCTTGTGGGCGTTGACTGCCCGCTTGACGCGTGCCACTTGTTAACTCCTTGTACGGGGCCGCGGGTGACTCACGCGGCCCGGAAACGAATAGGTCCCGGTCTGGCGCTCGCCCCGCCGAAGCGGGGCGGGGGCGTCACTTGCCGAGAAGCTTCTTGATCTTCTTGGCGTCGGCGGGGGCCATCTCGACCTTTCCGGCCAGGCGGCGCGTCAGCGTGGACGGCTTGTGCTCGAGAAGGTGGCGGCGACCGGCGCGCTGGCGCACCACCTTGCCGGAGCCGGTGAGCTTGAAGCGCTTGCTGGCACCGCTGTGCGTCTTGTTCTTCGGCATGTCGCCGTACTCTCCTCGTCAGGGCGCTGTCCGGGCGGCCGCGGCGCGGGGCTGGCCACGATCCGGGCGTCCGGAAGCGTCATGTGTTTCGGTTGGACTCCGGAGCCGTGCGGCTCCGGGTGGGCGGTCGAGGCTCTCGCCTCGCCCATCACGCCTCGGCGGGCTCCTCGGCGGGCTCCTCGACGGAGCTGACGCCCTGGCGCTCCGCCTTGCGGGCGGCCTGCGCCTCGCGGGCTTCGGCCATCGCCTCGGTCTTCTTCTTGTGCGGACCGAGAACCATGATCATGTTGCGCCCGTCCTGCTTGGGGTTGGACTCGACGAAGCCCAACTCCTGGACGTCCTCAGCGAGCCGCTGCAACAGCCGGTAGCCAAGCTCGGGCCGCGACTGCTCACGGCCACGGAACATGATCGTGATCTTGACCTTGTCACCCTGCTTGAGGAACCGGACGACGTGACCCTTTTTGGTGTCGTAGTCGTGCGGGTCGATCTTCGGCCGGAGCTTCATCTCCTTGATGACCGTGTGCGCCTGGTTCTTGCGCGCTTCACGGGCCTTCATGGCCGACTCGTATTTGAACTTTCCGTAGTCCATGAGCTTGCAGACCGGCGGACGGGCGTTCGCCGCCACCTCGACCAGGTCGAGGTCGTACTCCTGCGCAAGCTCCAGGGCCTTGGCAAGCGGCACAATGCCGACCTGCTCGCCACTGGGACCGACGAGTCGCACCTCGGGGACGCGAATCCGGTCGTTGATGCGGGGCTCGGCGCTGATGGATCCTCCTCGGTTGCACCACGCGACCGCCTGGCGGACTGCCGCGTAAGTCTGTTTCGGTTGAGACCACCGCGCCGTGACGCACAAAACGCCCCGGACGGTACACAGGCGGGGCTCCTCATTGACCGGGAGCACCGCCGCGATATCACCGCGGGGCGCAGCCTGACCGATGACCTGCCGACCCGGGGGGTCGGGAGGTGGGAGCTGGGGAGCCTCCACTTGTGGGCCGGACACGCACGTGACCGGCCGGTCGTTTATCTACGATACCAGGACTGGCCCGGGATGCTCACCCGGTGCGTCCTCGGCGTTCCTGTGAACCCACCCGCCCCGTGCGTACGGCGCGGGGCGGCCGCCTAGGCTGGGGCCCACCATCCCTCAGGAAGTGAGCCCCGACCACCATGAGCGACGCCAACGCCGGGCAGCCGCCGGCCCCCGACTTCGACCGGATGACCCGGGACATCGCGGATGTGCCCGCGGTCGAGGTGATCACCACGGTCGCGGTGCACCTGATGAGCGCCGCCGCGGTCAACCTGGGCCTGGCCGAGGAGGGCCCCCAGCACAAGGACCTGGACGAGGCGCGGAAGCTGATCAACGCCCTGGCGGGGCTGGTCACGGCCAGCGCCACGGAGATCAGCTCCTTCCACGCCGCTCCGCTGCGGGACGGGCTCAAGTCCCTTCAGCTCGCCTTCCGCGAGGCGTCGGTGGTGCCGGACGAGCCGGGGCAGGGGCCCGGCGAGAAGTTCACCGGCCCGGTCTTCGGCTGACGGCTGCCCCCTGGGGCCCGTGCCTCTCCTCCGGACCCGGGCCCCCGAGACCGGCCCTGACTCGGGCTCGGGCTCGGGCTCAGGCCGCCTCCGGGCCCTTGGTCTCCTGACCGCCCGCCTCGGGGCGGTGGCCGCCGCGCAGCCGCCCCCACGGTCCGGTCGCCGGGGGCGGATGGGCCTCCTCCCGGTCGGCCTGGCCCGCCGGATGGAGATGGGTGAACCGGTGCACCACGGCGGCGAGCACCCCGCCGACCAGCGGTGCCACGATGAACAGCCACAACTGGCCCAGCGCATCGCCGCCCGCGAAGATCGCGGGGCCGAAGCTGCGCGCCGGATTGACCGAGGCCCAGGTCAGCGGGATGCCGATCAGATTGACCGCGGCGAGGGCCAGGCCCACCGGGATCGGTTCGCCGCCGACCAGCGCCACCGAGTGGGTCACCGCCAGGAAGACGAAGACCAGCAGGAAGGTCAGCAGCACCTCGGCGAGGAAGGCCCCGCCCGCGCCCATGCCCACCGGTGAGCGGCCGCCGTAGCCGTTGCTGCCGAAGGCGTCGGCCGTCTGGAGCCTGGGCACCTGGTTGGCGAGCAGGAAGAGCACCGCCGCGCCCACGATCGCGCCGACGAACTGCGCGACCCAGTACTGGACGGCCGTACGGATGTCGATGCGCTTGGCCAGCAGCACGCCGAGGGTCACCGCCGGGTTGATGTGGCAGCCCGAGATGCGTCCGAACGCGTAGGCGATCGCGATCAGCGTGAAGCCAAAGGCGAGCGAGATCCCGAGGGCGTTGATGTAGTCGCCCGCCAGGACCAGCGAACCGACTCCGAAGAGGACCAGCATCGCGGTCCCGATGAACTCCGCTACGACCGTTCTCGTCTCCATGGCGCTCTCCTCACGCAGATTCCGACCGCCAGTCGCCTAAGCATTGTGGGGGGAATCGGGACGATTCGCCTGTTGGTCCTCATGGGGAAGGCCGGGGCGCGCCCCCGCAACGGGATGGGCCCCGCCTCATCAGCGGGCCGGGGCCCCGTCCCCTCAGCGGCTGAAGAGCGGTTCGCCGGGGACCTTCGCGTCCGGCGGCAGCAGCGCCAGGGTCAGCCCGCGCACCAGCCGTGCCCGCAGTACCTCGTCGGCGGCCAGGGCGCCCGCCACCCGGTGCGCCGTCTCCCGCGCGGGCGCCTGAGGCACCAGGGCGAGCGCGAGCATCCCGTCGGCGTCCGCCGCCGGGGCCAGATGGGCCCGGAGCACCTCCGGCTCGGCGGCCAGCACGGCCCGCACGGCCTCGGTCACGGCCGGGTCGGCGAGCGGATCGGCGCTGGTCCGCCCCTCGGCGAGGGCCAGCAGCGCGGGGCCGGTGAGCTGGTACGGCACCGGGCCCGCGAGGTCCAGGACCAGCGTGTCCGCCTTCTCATGGGCGGCGGCCTCCAGCGCCTGGCGCAGCGGTACGGCCACGGGCCGGGCATCGGCGCGCCAGCGGGCCAGCGTCTCCAGCGAGGTGAAGGCGGGCAGGGCGCGCCGGCCGCCGGGGGCCTCCAGCGTGGGCACCGCCATGTCGCTGCTCTTCTCGCGACGCAGACCGTCGGGCCCTTCCTCCACCTCGCCGAGGATCGCCATCACGGGGACGAGGAGGCGGGCGTCGGCGAGCGCGGCGAGCACCTCGGGCTCGGCCGAGCGGTCATCGGCCCAGGCGGCGAGGGCCGCGGTCAGCCGGGGGTCGGCGGAGCCGTCGTCGCCGGAGAAGCCAGGGTCGGGAATGTTCTTGAGCGCCACGCCATGAGGGTATCGAGGGCGGCGATGGCCCGACGCGGCGGGCGGCGGACGGGGCGGCGCGGCGCGGCCGGCGGACGACGTGACGGGGCAGGGGCTGAGCGCGGCGCTCGCCGACGCACTCAGCCCCGTGACCGTGGCCCGGGGCTCCGGCGCGCATCGCGTCACCGACGCGACGCAGGCCGACGACCGGCCTCAGCGCGCACGCAGCACATCACCACGACCAGCGCGCGCCGGGCCCGAGCCGACGACGCGGCGGGCGACGTGGCCTCGGCGCGCCCGGATCGACGTGGCCTCAGCGCGCCCGGATCCCCGTAAGCGCCGCGCGGAGCCTGCGTGGCATCCGCAGGGGGCCCGAGCCGCGCCATAGGGCGACCGCGGCGACCACCAGGGCCGCGCCGCCGATTCCGGCGAGGAGCGCCATCTCGTTGGGACCGGAGTCGTCGTGCGCGCCCTGGGCGTGGCCGGGGCCGTTGCCGAAGTAGCGCTGTGGGGAGGAGGCCACGGCGGGGCGCTGGGCCTCCGGTTTCATCTTGCCGCCCGCGGCGATCGCCGCCGCCGGGTCCACCAGGCCCGCGCCGAGGGCGTCGCTGTGGCCGCCCTCCGGGACGTCCTGGGCGGTCTCGGTGAGGAGGTCCCGGATCTGGCGCGGGCTCAGCTCGGGGTGGGCGGCGCGGACGAGGGCGACGGAGCCGGAGACGAAGGCGGCGGCGGCGCTGGTCCCCCAGCCCTCGTAGTAGCGCTTGTCGGGGTCGGCGATGACCACGTCGACGCCGGGTGCGCAGACGGTGGCGTACCAGCGGCGGGTGGAGAAGGCGGCGCGGGAGCCGTAGCGGTCCACGGCGGTCACGGCGATCACCCCGGGATAGGCGGCAGGATACGAGACCCGGTCGCCCTTCTCGCCGCCGTTGCCCGCGGAGGCGACCACGGCCACGCCCTTGCGCAGCGCGTACTGCACGGCGGCGTCCTCGGCGGCCTCGGGGTGGGCGGAGGCGCTGTCGTCGCCGAGCGAGAGGTTGATGACGTCGGCGCCGTGGTCGGCGGCCCAGCGGATACCGGCGGCCAGCGCGCCACCACGGGACGAACGGGCCTTCTTGCGGGCGGCGTCGGAGTCCTCGAGGATCACCCGCACCGGCAGGATCCGCGCCTTGGGCGCGACGCCCAGGACGCCCTCGCCGCCGCCCGCGCCATGGCCGTGACCGGCGATGATCCCGGCCATGGCGGTGCCGTGGCGGGCCCAGGCGCGTTCGCCGCGCCGGGCGCCGAAGCCGATGAGGTCCTTACCGGGCAGCACTTGGCCTTCGAGGTCGGGGTGGCTGTCGTCGACGCCGGTGTCGAGGACGGCGACGGTGACCCCGGAGCCCTTGGTGGTCTGCCATGCCTCGTGGACACGGAGGGTGTCCAGTGCCCACTCCTGGGCCTGTATGCCGTCGGCGTCCGCGGGCGCGGCGAGCACCAGGGTCAGCCCGGCGGCGGTGAGAGCCACCGCCAGGCGCCGCCCGATCCCGGTCATGACGTGGTCTCCGTGAACGTGGACAGGGCCCGGCGGAATATGGGCTCGATCGCGTCGGCGATGGCTCGGGCGTCGTTGCCGAGGCCCGACTGCGCTGGGGCCGAGGTGGCACCCCGCTGGGTCGCCTCGCCCGCCGACTGCGGGTCGGTGACCTTACGGCCGTCGGCGAAGCCGCTGACGCTGTAGACGACGACGGGGGCGTCGGTGAGGATCCGGATCCGCCAGCTCGCGCGCTGGTCGTCGCCGAAACCGGCCGCCGCGGTGCCCTTGGCGGCGTACGCGCGGGGCATCAGATCGGTGCGCTCGTCCAGTTTCTCGGTCACGAAGCGCTGGTGCAGCGTCCGCATGCCGGTGGGGCCGGAGGTGGTGATCAGCAATCCGACGGTGGTGACGCTGGTGCTGGTGGCGTCGGTGTAGGTGGCGCGCACCAGCCGCTTGCAGCCCACCGGGGCCAGCGCCTTGGCGAGCAGTGGGTCGAATCCGCCGCCGCAACTGCTGTCCGGGGCGACGGCTATTCGGGTCCAGACGCGGTCGGCGCCGCCGGGGCCCTCGCCCCTGCCGCGCAGGGTGCGCGGGAAGAGGTCGTCCACGGGGACGCTGTGCCAGGCGGAGCGGGCGTGGGCGTAGGTGTCGGCGGTGGACGGCGGGGCGTCCGGGTCATCGCCCAGCCAGCTCCCGGCCGCCGCGCCGCCGAGCAGCCCGAGGCCGAGGACGAGGCTCGCGGCGGCGGCCGCCGTACGGCTGGGCGGACGGCGCCGGCCACCCCGCCCGCCGTCGGCGAAGAGCCCGTCGTCGGCGAAGAGCCCGTCGTCGGCGAAGAGCCCGTCGTCGGCGAAGAGCGCGCCGGGGCGTGGCGGTGCGGAGGGGCGTGGGGGCACCCGGGTGCCGGACGCCCCGGCGGTGCCCCTGGAGAACGGGACCTTCGCCCGTACGCCGAGGATGGGGGTGTCCGGGTCCGGGGTGAACCCGGGCGGGGCGGCGGGGCGCGGCGGGGGCGCGGAAGGCTGCGTGGGCGCCGTGCGCGGGGGATGTGCGGGGCGTGGTGGGGGCGTGCTGTGGGGTGAGTGCGCCTGTTCCGCGTCGGTGCTCACCTGCACCACCTCGCAGCCGTCGACACCTGTTTCACCTGGCTCCGTCCGGTTCGCCGCACCACCCACCGCCTTTCGGGCAGGCGGGCCCGTATACGGACAACACGCCGCTGACCTGCCGGTCGTGGCGTGCGCGACACTCTACGGGGAGCCGGGGGCCCTGCGCACCGGGCGCCCTCTACCCAGTGGTAATGGCAGTCTGGCAAGCTGCGTCCATGTCCGCTGCCGCCGCTGACCGGGCCCGGTACGACCGGGCCACCGCCCATCTCGAAGCGCCCGTGGCGATTGTCGACCTGGGAGCCTTCGACGACAACGCCCGGGATCTGGTCCACCGGGCGGGAGGCAAACCGATCCGTGTCGCCAGTAAATCGGTGCGCTGCCGGGCGCTGTTGGAGCGGGTGCTGGCCCAGGACGGCTTCGCGGGGATCATGAGCTTCACGCTCCCGGAGTCGCTGTGGCTGGCGCGCGAGGGGTTCGACGACGTCCTGCTCGCCTATCCCTCCACCGACCGGGACGGCTTCGCCACCTTGACCAGCGACCCCAAGCTGGCCGAGGCCGTGACGGTCATGGTGGACGACCTCGCCCAGCTCGATCTGATCGACAGCGTTCGCGCCGGGACCGAAGAGGTCCGGGTCTGTCTGGAATTGGACACCTCGCTGCGGATGCTCGGCGGGCGGGTGCGGGTCGGGGCGCTGCGCTCACCGCTGCGCGAACCCGAGCAACTGGCCGAGCTGGCCCGGGCGATCGACCGCCGTCCCGGCTTCCGGCTGGTCGGGCTGATGGCGTACGAGGGGCATGTGGCGGGCGTGGGCGACTCGGTGCCCGGCAATCCGCTGCGCTCGCGCGCCGTACGGCTGATGCAGTCCGTGGCACGCCGGGAGCTCGCGGCGCGCCGGGCCGCGGTGGTGCGGGCGGTGCGGGCCGTGGCGGACCTGGAGTTCGTCAACGGCGGCGGTACGGGCAGTGTGCAGCACACCGCCGCGGAGGACGCGGTGACCGAGATCGCCGCCGGATCCGGGCTCTACCAGCCGCGCCTCTTCGACAACTACACCTCCTTCCACGGCCGCCCGGCGGCCCTGTTCGCCCAGCCGGTGGTGCGCCGGCCGGGGGTGGGCGTGGTGACGGTGCTCGGCGGCGGCTATCCGGCGTCGGGCGCGCCGGGCCGGGACCGGCTGCCGGTGCCGTATCTGCCGGAGGGGCTGGTGTACGACTCGATGGAGGGGCCGGGCGAGGTGCAGACCCCGCTGCTGGGCACGGCCGCCGACGATCTGCTGATCGGCGACAAGGTGTGGTTCCGGCATGCCAAGGCCGGTGAGCTGTGCGAGCGGTTCGACACACTGCGGCTGATCGAGGGGGACCGGGTGGTGGCCGACGCGCCGACGTACCGGGGCGAGGGCAGAACGTTCCTCTGACCACCGCGCGCCCGCGGCCCGGACGACCGGCGACGCGCCTAGATGGACCGGCCGTCGCCCGTCAGTGCCTCGATGCCCTTGACGATCTTGTCCATATCGCTGAGCGGCGGCGCCTTGTCGCTCTCGTCGAACCCGAAGCGCACCACGACCATCGTGTCCGGCACGGTGGGCGACGGGAAGGCCAGCGACTGGACGACGCCGTCGTCGCCCTTCTTCGTCACCACCTTCCAGCGGACCAGATAGCCCTTCCCGCCCGCGACCTCGACCGCCGACTCCTTCAGCTCCTTGTGGGAGGTGATCCCGCCGTACGCCTTACGGTCGTTGTCCTCGTCGGTGCCGTAGGACTCCTCGGCGTTCTGCGCGATGTCCTCCTTGGCTATGCCCTTGGCGGAGGTGGCCTTGTAGCCCTCGGCGGTCCGGGAGAAGGCGCCGCCGCGCACACATTCGGTGGACGGGTCGCCCGGGCAGGGGTAGCGGGAGGTGGTGACGCCCGCGCCGCCGGAGCTGCTGCGCCCCGCCTGCCAGCCGGTGAGCACGGGCAGGCTGATGCCGTTGCCGGGGTCCGGGGCGGTGTCCGGGTCGTAGCTGGGCGGTGCGCTGGGGGCGTCGCTGGGCCCGTCCGAGGGGCTGTCCGGGCTGGGCAGGTCCGGGGCCGGGTCGCCGCCGTCCGGCGAGGCGGAGTCGCTGGGGGCGGCGGGCCCGGTCTGGGCGTTGCCACCACCGCCGTCGCCGCCGTCGCCCAGCAGCACGATGCCACCGACGATCGCGGCGACCACGACGCCCGCGGCGACCGAGACCGCCGCGATCCGCGGGCCGCGGCCCCGGCCGCCCTGCCGCCCCGGAAGGTAGGGCGGGGGCGGCGGGCCGAAGGCCGGGTCCGCGGCGCCCGAGGCGTCACGGGTGTACTCGGTCCAGGCGGAACCGTCCCACCACCGTTCCATGGCGGGGCCGTTACCTGCGTAGCCGGGATCGGGGTACCAGCCGGGGGGCGTGTTCATGGTCACACGGTCAGCCTATGGCCAGGGGTGCGGTCCGTACACCGCGGATGGCGGGACTGCGCACAGGACTACAACGGAGTGACGTACGCCCCGGCGATCCCGCCGTCCACGAGGAACTCGGCGGCGTTGACGAAGGAGGCGTCATCGCTGGCCAGGAAGGCCACGGCGGAGGCGATCTCCTCCGGTTCGGCGAACCGGCCCACCGGCACATGGACCAGCCGCCGCTGGGCCCGCTCCGGGTCCTTGGCGAACAGCTCCTTCAGCAGCGGGGTGTTGACCGGCCCCGGGCACAGCGCGTTGACCCGGATGCCCTCGCGGGCGAACTGCACGCCCAGTTCGCGGGACATGGCCAGCACTCCGCCCTTGGAGGCGGTGTAGCTGATCTGCGAGGTGGCGGCGCCCATCACGGCCACGAAGGAGGCGGTGTTGATGATGGAGCCCCTGCCCTGCTGCCGCATATAGGGCAGCGCGGCCTTGCAGCAGAGATAGACGGAGGTGAGGTTGACCTCCTGGACGCGCTTCCAGGCGTCGAGTCCGGTGGTGAGGATCGAGTCGTCGTCGGGCGGCGAGATTCCGGCGTTGTTGAAGGCGATGTCCACCGAACCGTAGGTGTCGAAGGCGGTCTTGAAGAGCGCCTCGACCTCCTCGGGGTCGGTCACGTCCACCCGGACGAAGAGCCCGCCGACCTCGTCGGCTGCGGCCTTGCCCGCCCTCTCGTCGATATCGGCGCAGACGACCTGCGCGCCCTCGGAGGCCAGGCGGCGCGCGGTGGCCAGGCCGATGCCGCTGCCCGCTCCGGTGACGACGGCGGTACGGCCCACCAGACGGCGGCACACGGGGGTCTCGGTCACGTCACTGCTCCTCGGTGCTGATGAAGACGTTCTTGGTCTCGGTGAAGGCGGTAAGGGCGTCGGGGCCCAGCTCCCGGCCCAGGCCGGACTGCTTGTAGCCGCCGAAGGGGGTGGCGTACCGCACGCTGCTGTGCGAGTTGACGGACAGGTTCCCGGCGGCGACGGCGCGCGAGACCCGGACCGCGCGGCCCACGTCGCGGGTCCAGATCGAGCCGGACAGGCCGTAGTCGGTGGCGTTGGCCAGCCGTACGGCGTCGGCCTCGTCCTCGAAGGGGAGGACGACGGCGACGGGGCCGAAGATCTCCTCCGCGGCGGCGCGGTCCCCGGGCCCGGTGGCCTCCAGCACGGTGGCCGGGTACCAGAACCCCTTGCCCTCGGGGGCCTCGCCACGGATCGCGGCGGGCGCGTCCTCGGGTACGTAGGACCGTACGCGCTCCCGCTGGGCGGCCGAGATCAGCGGGCCCATGGCGGTGGCGGGGTCGGCCGGGTCGCCGACCGCGAAGGAGGTCACGGCGGGCGCCAGCAGCTCCATGAACCGGTCGTAGACGCCGCGCTGGACCAGGATGCGGCTGCGGGCGCAGCAGTCCTGGCCGGTGTTGTCCAGGAAGGAGCCGGGGGCGGCGGCCGCGGCGCGCTCGATGTCGGCGTCGGCGAAGACGATGTTCGGGCTCTTGCCGCCGAGTTCGAGGGTCACCCGCTTCACGCCCGCCGCGCATTTGGCCATGATCGCCTTGCCGACGGCCGTGGAGCCGGTGAAGACGACCTTGGCCACGCCGGGGTGCTCGACCAGCGCGGCGCCCGCGACCGGCCCGGCCCCGGGCAGCACCTGGAAGAGCCCCTCGGGAAGGCCCGCCTCCAGGGCGAGTTCGGCCAGCCGGAGCGCGGTGAGCGGGGTGGTCTCGGCGGGTTTGAGGACCACGGCGTTTCCGGCGGCCAGGGCGGGCGCGGTGCCCCAGGCGGCGATGGGCATGGGGAAGTTCCACGGTGCGATGACCGCGACCACGCCGAGCGGCTCATGGAAGGTGACGTTCAGGCCACCGGCCACCGGGATCTGGGCGCCGTTCAGCCGCTCCGCTCCCCCGGCCGCGTAGTCCAGCAGATCGCGCACATTGCCCGCCTCCCAGCGGGCGTTGCCGATCGGATGGCCCGCCTCGCGGACCTCCAGCGCCGCGAGCTCCTCGATGTGGCCGTCCACGACGGCGGCGAAGCGGCGCAGCAGCCGGGCGCGGTCGGCGGGCGCGAGCGCGGCCCAGCCGCGCTGGGCCTCGGTGGCGCGGGCGACGGCGGCTGCCACGTCCTGCGGGGTGGCGGCGGGGACGGTGGCGATGACCTCCTCGGTGGCCGGATTGAGGACCTGGTGCTCGTGGGGGTGCTGGGGGGAGGGTTCGTTGCTCACTCGGTCGTTCCTCACATGCGCTCGAAGGACCGGAAGCGCTCCCAGTCCGTGACGGCGGTGTCGTAGGCGTCCTGCTCCACTCGCGCCATGTTGAGGTAGTGCTCGACCACCTCGTCGCCGAAGGCGGCCCGCGCTATGGGGCTGTTCCGCCACAGCTCGGCGGCGTCGCGCAGCGAGGTCGGGACGTGCTCGGCGTCGCCGGTGTAGGCGTTGCCGGTACAGACCTCGGGCAGCTCGAGCTCCTGCTCGACGCCGTGCAGCCCGGCGGCCACCATTCCGGCCACGGCCAGATACGGGTTGACGTCGCCGCCGGGGAGCCGGTTCTCCAGCCGGTGGGAGGGGCCGTGACCGATGACGCGCAGCGCGCAGGTGCGGTTGTCCGGGCCCCAGGCGACGGCGGTGGGCGCGAAGGAGCCGGGGCGGAACCGCTTGTAGGAGTTGATGTTCGGGGCGTAGAGCAGGGTGAAGTCGCGCATCGCCGCGATCTGTCCGGCGAGGAAGTGGCGCATGGTCTTCGACATGCCGTACGGGCCGTCGTCGTCGGCGAGCACGGGGTGCCCGGCCTCGTCGCGCAGCGAGAGGTGGATATGGCAGGAATTGCCCTCGCGCTCGTCGTACTTGGCCATGAAGGTGAGCGCCATGCCCTCCTGGGCCGCGATCTCCTTGGCGCCGGTCTTGTAGACGGCGTGCTGGTCGCAGGTGGTCAGGGCGTCGTCGTAGCGGAAGGCGATCTCGTGCTGGCCGAGGTTGCACTCCCCCTTGGCCGACTCGACGGTCATCCCGGCGGCGCCCATCTCGTTGCGGATGCGGCGCAGCAGCGGCTCGACCCGGCCGGTGCCGAGGACGGAGTAGTCGACGTTGTACTGGTTGGCGGGGGTCAGCCCGCGGTAGCCGGTGTTCCACGCCTGCTCATAGCTGTCCCGGAAGACCATGAACTCCAGCTCGGTGCCGGTGTACGCGGTCCAGCCGCGCTCGGCGAGCCGGTCGAGCTGGCGGCGCAGGATCTGGCGCGGGGAGGCGACCACGGGGCTGCCGTCGTGCCAGGCGAGGTCGGCGGTGAGGAGGGCGGTGCCGGGGTTCCAGGGGGTGCGGCGCAGGGTGGCGGTGTCGCCGTGCATGGCGAAGTCGCCGTAGCCGCGCTCCCAGGAGGACATGGCGTAGCCGTCGACGGTGTTCATCTCGGTGTCGACGGCGAGGAGGTAGTTGCAGCCCTCGGTGCCGTGTGCCAGGACGTCGTCGAGGAAGAAGCGGGCGGCGAACCGCTTGCCCTGGAGCCTTCCCTGCATATCGGTGAAGGCCAGGACGACGGTGTCGATCTCCCCGGCGGCGACCAGTCGGGTCAGCTCGTCGACCGAGAGCGGGGGCGTGCGGTCTGCCACGGTGGGGCCTCCTGCGTCGGAGAAGCGTCGGAGAATTCAGCGGGACGGAGGTGCGGAGCGGGGTTGGGGGGCGCGGGGTGGCCTTAAGGTAATACCGCAGACCATTGATTGGGAAGTAGGTGCGGACGGTTCGATGAGCGAGAGCGGGAGTGAGCACGGGAGCGCGGCGGACGACCGGCTGGCGCCGGTGCTGCGCCCGGTGCGGGCGGGGAACGGCTTCGAGGAGGCGCTGGAGCAGATACTCCAGGTGCTGCGGCTGGGGCTGGTCCCCGACGGCGGCCGGCTCCCGGCCGAGCGGGAGCTGGCCGACCGGCTGCGGATCAGCCGGGTGACCCTGCGCGAGGTGCTGAAGGTGCTCCAGGACCAGGGGCTGGTGGAGAGCCGCCGCGGCCGCTACGGCGGCACCTTCGTCCGGGCCAGGCCCGAGCCCGCCCAGGGCGGCGAGGACGAGCTGCGGCGCCGGGTGGCGGCGGTCGACGTGGAGGACACCCTTCGGTTCCGCGAGGTCCTGGAGGTGGGCGCGGCGGGGCTGTGCGCCGCGTACGGGCTCGGGGACGGGCAGGTACGGCGGCTGCGGGCGGCCCTGGACGCCACGCGGGACGCCCCGCTGGCCGACTACCGCCGCCTGGACACGATGCTCCATCTCACGCTCGCGGAGCTGGCGGGCTCACCGTCGCTGGCCGCCCAGTACGCGGCCGTCCGCGCGACCGTCAATGACCTGCTGGACTGCATCCCGCTGCTGGTGAAGAACCTCGAACACTCCCAGGCCCAGCACGGGGCGCTGGTCGAGGCGGTGCTGGACGGGGACGCGGACGGGGCGCGCGAGGTGATGCGGGAGCACTGCGAGGGCACGGCGGCGCTGCTGCGCGGCTTCCTGGTCCGGCCGGCCCGCGGCTGACCGGGCCCCGCGTGGCCCGTCCGCGCCCGGCCCGTCCGCACCCGGCCCGTCCGCCCGGGCGCGGGGCCCGGCGAGCACCGGCGCTTAACCACGGTTTTACGCAGAGGTCTTGCGCATCGCCGACCGGCAGACAAAGGTATGGCCCCACACCTTTGCCATCGCCCCCTCGTGTGGAGCAGGAGTCCCCCCATGGCCGACGGAACCGAGTCCGCCCGCACCGAATCCGCCCGCGCCTCCGTCGGCGGCGCCCCGCCGGGCGGCGCCCAGGCGCCGTCCCCCGAGGACGCGTATCTGGAGCGCCGCACCCTGCGGCGCGGCAGCGCGGGCCCGCTGCTGCTGACCGGCCTCGGCGTCGCCTATGTCGTCTCCGGCGACTTCTCGGGGTGGAACTTCGGCCTGTCGGAGGGCGGCTTCGGCGGGCTCGCCATCGCCGCCCTGCTGATGGGCCTGATGTACGCCTGCATGGTGTTCGCCCTGGCCGAGCTGGCCGCGATCCTCCCCACGGCGGGCGGCGGCTACGGCTTCGCGCGGCGCGCCCTCGGCCCCTGGGGCGGCTTTCTCACCGGTACGGCCATCCTCATCGAGTACGTCCTGGCCCCCGCCGCCATCTCCATCTTCATCGGCGACTACGTCGAGTCGCTCGGGCTCTTCGGCCTGGAGTCGGGCTGGCCGGTCTATCTGGCCTGCTTCGTCCTCTTCATCGGCATCCATCTGTGGGGCGTGGGCGAGGCCCTGCGGTTCAGCCTGGTCGTGACCGCCATCGCCGTGGCCGCGCTGCTGGTCTTCGCCATCGGCGCCCTCACCGACTTCGACGCGGGCTCGCTCAACGACATCCCGGTGGACCATTCGGCCGCCGGTGCCACGTCCTGGCTGCCGTTCGGGCTGCTCGGCATCTGGTCGTCGTTCCCCTTCGGGATGTGGTTCTTCCTGGGGGTGGAGGGGGTGCCGCTGGCGGCGGAGGAGACCCGGGATCCGGCCCGTACGCTGCCGAAGGCCATGGCCTGGTCCATGGGCATCCTGCTGGTCCTCGCCCTGCTCACCTTCCTCGCGGCCACGGGGGCTCGCGGTTCGGGCGCCGTGCAGGATGCGGGCAATCCGCTGGTCGAGGCGCTTCAGCCGGACGGCAAGGCCACCGTGCTCTCCCGCATCGTCAACTACGCGGGCCTCGCCGGGCTCGTCGCCTCCTTCTTCTCCCTGATCTTCGCCGGTTCGCGCCAGTTGTTCGCCCTCTCCCGGGCCGGTTATCTGCCCCGCTTCCTCTCCCTGACCAGCAGGCGCAAGGCCCCGTTCCTGGGTCTGCTGGTGCCGGGCGCCATCGGCTTCGCCCTCGCGGCCTGGACCGGCGACGGCGCCCGGATGCTCAACACCGCGGTCTTCGGCGCCACCATCTCGTACGCCCTGATGTCGCTCTCCCATATCGTCCTGCGCCGCCGCGAGCCGGGCCTGGACCGCCCCTACCGCACCCCGGGCGGCACGGTAACGTCGTCCATCGCCTTCGTCCTGGCCTGCTCCGCGCTGGTGGCCACCTTCCTGGTGGACAAGGACGCGGCCTTCATCGCGCTCGGCGTCTACGCGGTGGCGCTGGCCTACTTCGCCTTCTACAGTCGCCATCGCCTGGTCGCGGCCGCGCCGGAGGAGGAGTTCGCCGCGCTGGCGGAGGCCGAGGCGGAACTGTCCCGCGATTGAGCGCACATCGAGCGCACATTGAGCACACTTTGAGTGCACAGATCTTCGAAGAGCGGAGTCCCCGGTGTCCAAGCCCCTGATCGGCGTCAGCACCTATCTCGAATCCTCGGCGAGCTGGGGTGTCTGGAACCTCCCCGCCGCGCTGCTGCCCGCGGGCTACCACCGGCTCGTCCAGCGCGCGGGCGGCCTGGCGGCGATGCTGCCGCCGGACGAGGACCCGGCCGCCGCCGCGCGGATCGTCTCCCGCCTCGACGGGCTCGTCATCTCCGGCGGCCCGGATGTGGAGCCCGTGCGGTACGGGGCCGAGGTGGACCCGCGCACCGGGCCGCCCGCGCGGGAGCGGGACGCCTGGGAGCTGGCCCTGATCGACGCGGCCCTGGCGTCGGGCACTCCCCTGCTGGGCATCTGCCGCGGCCACCAGCTTCTGAACGTCTTCCTCGGCGGCACCCTCGTCCAGCACCTGGACGGCCACGCGGGCCGGCCCGGCGTCTTCGACCACCACGAGGTGAAGCCGGTCCCGGACACGCTCCTGGCCGAGATCCTCCCGGACCCGGTATCCGTCCCCACCTTCCACCACCAGGCCGTGGCCCAGCTCGGCGAGGGCCTGGTCCCCTCGGCCCACTCCGCGGACGACGGAACGGTGGAGGCGGTGGAACTGCCCGACGTGGAGGGGTTCGTGCTGGGCGTCCAGTGGCATCCGGAGGCGGGCGACGACGTACGGATCATGCGCGCCCTGGTGGAGGCGGCGGGAGGCTGAGAGGCGACCGGCGCGGCGCCTGGTCCCGGCCGTCGGTGCGGCCGGGGCCGGGCGAGCGGGTCAGCCGAGCTTGAGCAGCAGTTCGGTGAGTTCGCCCGGCATGGTGACCATGCAGTCGTGGCCGGTCTCCAACTCCCACACCTGTGCCGGGGAGCCGTTGGGCTGGATCGCGGGGACGGGCCGCCGGGTCATGCCCGGCGGCACATTGGCGACGCAGTGGATATGCGTCCGCGGGATCGTCTTCACGGCCGGGTTGTCCAGCCGGACCGGTTGCTGGAGGCAGCGCACCGACTGATCCGACAGCATCGAGCGCAGCCACGCCACGTCCGCCGGATCGGTGACCCCGAACAGATCCGCGGACGGCTCCATCCCGACCAGGGGCGGAATCCGCCAGCCGCTCTCGGACGCCAGGGCCTGGTCGATCATGCCCTGGGCAAAGGGCATGACATCGGCCGCGCTCTCGCCGTGCTCCGGGACCATCGCGTCGAGATAGACCAGATGCGAGATCCGGTCCGGGACCTGGTTGGCCGTGGACGAGATGACCAGCCCGGCATAGCTGTGCCCGACGAGCACCACATCGGTGAGGTCTTCCTCGGTGATCAGCCCGACGATGTCGTCGACATGTGTATCGAGCCCCACCTCGGGCCCGAGCAGATGTGCCGTGTCGCCGTAGCCGGTCAGCGTCGGCGCGACCACCCGGTGTCCGGCCGCCGCCAGCAACGGGACCGCCCGCTCCCAGCACTCGCCAGTGTGCCAAGCACCGTGCACCAGCAGATATGTCGACATATTTCCGCTCCATCCGCATCAAAAATAAACGGGACGCTGTCCCGGTTAAAAATATGGGACAGCGTCCCGCTTAGCAAGCGGGGACCGGTGCGGCGGTCAGGAGTTGATCTCGAACGGGTCGCCGTAGACCTTCCACTTCAGCGGAGGCGCCAGGTCGAAGTTCTTCTCGTTGAGGAACTTCCGCTGCTCGGTGTCGACGCGGCTGGTGTCGCTGTGCGCCTCCTCGCTCTTCATGGCCTCCTTACGGGCGTCGAGGAAGGCGTTGAGGTACGTGGTCTCGTTGCCGCCCTGCGCCGGGGACTTGGCCTTGGACAGGGCGGTCTTACGGATGCCGCCGAAGCTGTACTTGCTGTCGCCGGGGCCGTGCATCACGATCGCGTCGTAGTAGATGAACTGGCCGAGCGCGCCCACCCCGTCGCTCTTGCCCTGCTTGACGGCCGGGTTGAAGTAGACGCGGTCGCGCTCATGCTCCTGGGCGTCCTGGAACGCCTTGTCGGCGGCGGCCTTCTTCCAGTCCTTGGTGAAGTTCGGGTCCAGGCCGTCGTGGGAGTCGGTGCCGTCGACGTCGCGCAGCGCGGGGAGGTACTTGGCCAGGACGTTGCCGGGCTTCTGCTCGGTGTAGTACTCGACGAGGTCCAGCATGTCGCCGGTGCCGGAGCAGAATCCGATGATGCCCGCGGTGTAGCCGCGACCGTCGCCTATGTCCTCGATGTACTTGAACTGGGCGCGCCAGTCGAGCGAGGAGTTCTCGGCACTGGAGACCAGCTTCATGGCGATTTCCTTCTTCGCCGGGTCGTCCAGGTTGCTCGCCGCGGTGGCCTTGTGCGCCGAGTGGCGGTGCGTGTGCGCCGGCGACGGCAGGTGGTCGGACGCCTGCCCGACTCCGACACCGGTGAAGACGAGCGCGGCCGGTACGGCGACGGCCACCGCCGCGAGACCGATCCTCCGGGGCATGGGGGACATGGGGACTCCGTTCCCTGTCGACTGTGGGGGAAGTGCGCGCGGCCGCCCCAGGGCACACCGGGGCAGCCCCGGGCCCTGAGACGATCCGTTAGGAACCTTTCCTAACCATTCAAGCGAGCGCGTCGTGTCCACCACAAGGGTTTCGACACCATTCGACAAAGAAGCCCGGTGCCGGTCCGCCTCCGGGAGGCGGCACCAACTCCCTTGCTACGACTGGGGTATGGGCATCGCGGGGTCAGCGCCACCAGCCGTCCCGGACGCTCCGGACGAGCCCGTGAGGGCGGTCGGCTCGGCCGCGCCCTCGGCCCCGGCCGGTGTCTTCGTCACCGGCCGTGCCGCGATCGCCCGCCACCACGGCTCCAGCGGCAGCCCCGGCCCCGGCTCGAACGGCTGGCCCGGACGCGGAACGGCCACGGTCGCCCCGGCCTCCTCCGCCGCCGACACCGTGCCCTCGGCGGGCTCCTCCCACGGATGCGGGGCGAGGTTGAAGGTGCCCCAGTGGATCGGCAGCATGATCCCCTTCGCCGGGTCCCCGCCCTGGAGATCGAGGTGGGCCCGCATGCCCTCCTCGGGGGTCATATGGATGTCCGGCCAGTAGTCGGAGTACGCGCCGATCTGCACCATGGTCGCGTCGAACGGCCCGTACGCCGCGCCGATCTCCGCGAAACCGGGGAAGTAGCCGGTGTCCCCGCTGTGGTAGACCCGGTGCTCGGGGCCGGCCACCACCCAGGATGCCCACAGGGTGTGCTGGGTGTTGCGCAGCCCGCGCCCGCAGAAGTGGCGGGCCGGAGTGGCGGTGAGGGTGAGCCCGGCGACCTCGGTGGACTCATGCCAGTCCAGCTCGGTCATCCGGTCGGCCGGGACGCCCCAGCGCTCCAGATGGGCGCCGACCCCGAGCGGGACGACGAACATGGCGTGGCCGCGCACCAGCGCCCGGATCGTGGGCATGTCCAGATGGTCGTAGTGGTCATGGGAGATGACCACCGCGTCCACCGGCGCCAGCTCCCGCAGCGGCACCGGCACCGGATGCAGCCGCTTGGGGCCCACCATCGAGAAGGGCGAACAGCGCTGCCCCCATACCGGGTCGAACAGCACCCGCCGCCCGTCGATCTCCGCGAGCACACTGGAATGCCCCATCCAGGTCAGCCGCAGCCCGGAGGCGGGAGGGGCGGCCAGATCGGCGACGGTGGTGGGGTGCACCGGCACGGCCCCGGCCGGGGCCCGGCGGATGCGCTCCTCCTTGCGGAAGTAGGTGGACGCGAACTTCAGCATCGAGCCGGACGGGCCGGTGCGGGCGCCCACCGGGTTGACGAACACACCGTTCGCGAAGTTCGGCGACCGTCGGATGCGCTCCATCCGCTCCCCGGCGGGATCCGCCCCGAAGGCGGCGGGGCGCAGGGCGGCGGCGAACCGGGAACGTGTCGGATGGGAGCCGGTCACGGATCCTCCAGGGTGAGAGGGCGGGGGCACTCCAACGCGCGGTGCCGTTGGGCTGCAATCACACAACTCTTACGAGGGGTGACCTTGTTCCGGAACGGTGCGCTCGGCCGAGGTGAACGACAACACCAGGTGGTCCTCCAGCGGGCGGTAGCCGAGACGCTGGTAGAGGGCGTTGCTGGTGGGATTGCCGAGATCGGTGAAGAGCAGGATCTCCCGCACCCCGGCGGCCCGCGCGGCCCGGCTCACGGCGGCCGTGGCGGCGCCCGCGTAACCGCGTCCGCGCAGCTCAGGTGGGGTGTAGACGAGGGAGACCCGGGCCATGCCCGCGACCGTACGGCTGATCCCGGCACAGGCCACCGGCCGGCCGTCGAGTTCCCACAGGGTGATCCCGTCGTGGCTGAGCTTGTCGTCCACCAGGGCGGCGACATCGCCCCTCAGCGCGTCGGTCTCGCGGGCGAACCCCTCGAACCAGGTGAGCAGCAGATCACGGTCGGCCGCGGTGGCGGTCCGCGGGCGTCCCGGGGGCGCGGGATCGGGCGGGGTGAGGGTGGCGAGGCGATAGAGCCGGTGGCTCTGCTCGACGTCGCTCCGCGCGCCGGTGAGCTCCGTCCAGGCGGTGGCGAAGGTCTCGGCGGTCTCGCGCCCGGCGTTCACTCCGGTGATCTTCTGCTCGCCGTCGCCCGCGAGGGTGCGGGCGAGCGCCCGGGCCGCCTCGCCGGGCAGCGGGGAGAGCAGCGGAGGGTAGGGCGGGGTGCACAGAAAGGCGCCCTCCACCGAGCCCTCCCCGGCCCACCATCCGTAGACCGGCGGCTGCTCGCCGTATCTGCCGCTGCCCCCGGCCACCAGGGAGGAGACCACTGTGAGCAAAGTGGTGTGCCGGGCCGGGCGGGCGCCCAGAAAGTCGCCCGCCGCGGCCCGGAACTCATCGAGGTCGTACGTCACCGTCCACGCCATGTGCTCCAGGCTGGCGCGGAGCGGCGGAGCGCCGCACCTCAATTTCCTCGCTTCCGACCGGATGACCGCTCGGCGGCCCGGTCAGCGGCCGGTCAGTGGCCGCTCAGCAGCCGGTCAGCAGCTCAGGTTGGAGCCGGGGGTGGTGCCGAGTATCTGGACGAACCGCTGGTAGGCGTCGATCCGGCTCTGCACCTGGCCGGGGTTGCCGCCGTTGCACTCCAGGCTGCCGTTGATGGCGCGGATGGTCTCGCCGAAGCCCCGCTGGTTGACCATGGCGTCGTGCGGGGTCATCGAGCCGGCCCCGGTCTGGGTGTTCCAGAACCACAGGGCGGTCTTCCAGGACACCGCGGCGTCCCGCTCCACCAGCCAGGGGTTGCCGAGCAGATCGATGCCGAGTGCGTCGCCCGCGGCCTTGTAGTTGAAGTTCCAGCTCAACTGGATCGGTCCACGGCCGTAGTAGGCCGCCTGGCCCGCGGGGCAGCCGTAGGGCTGGTTCCAGTCGCAGTAGTGCGGGTAGTTGGAGGTGTTCTGCTCCACGATGTGGACCAGGCCGCCGGTCTCGTGGTTGACGTTGGCCAGGAAGGCGGCGGCCTCCTGCTTCTTGACGGTGTCGCTGCCGGTGTTGGCGAAGCCGGGGTAGGCGCTCAGGGCGGCGGTCAGGCCCTGGTAGGTGTAGAACGAGTTCCGGTTCGGGAACATCTGGTTGAACTGCGCCTCGCTCACCACGAAGCCGCTCGGGTTCTGGCCCTCGCCGCCGCAGTTGAAGGGCTCCCAGTACCAGGTGCTGATCACCGGGTCATAGCCCGGGTTGTCGTGCTCCGCGCGGTAGTACTTGCCGTCGGTGTACCGGACGATGTCGCCGGTGACGTACGCCCTGCCCGCGACCCAGTTCGGGTAGTCGCAGGCCGCCTGGGCGGTCGTTCCCGCCGCCGAGGCGGTCGAGGCCATGGGCATGACAAGCACACTCGCACACACCGCCGCGGTCGCCGCGAGCGGCGCCAGAACACGTCGTCTCCACATGGGGCCGATCTCCTTCGCGTGGGGGGCCCTGCAATGCTGAGGGACACTCAAGCGGCTTGGTCTATACCAGTCAAGGTATAGACCAAACCTTGTGGCGGAATGAGCAATCGGGCCATCGCCGGAGCAAGTCCGGGAGCAGTGCGCCGAGCTGACCCGCGATCAGGTCTCGCGCTCGGGCCGGTAGGTGTCGGCGTCCACCCCGAAGGTCCAGGCGACGCCCTCGCGGGCGGTCCGGACCCGGGGCGGTACGCGCAGCCAGTAGGTGCGGTGCGTACCGTCGGGCTCCGGCGTGGAGTTGACCACCTCGACCATCACCACCGGCTCGTCCCCGTCCAGCGCGATACGCCACAGCACCCCGGTCTCGTCACGGTGTACCGGCTCGGCCCCGGACTCCTCGAGATAGCGGTCATAGCCGTAGTGCTCCAGCATCACCCGGCGCAGCTCCGCGTTCTCCTCCGCGCGGATGCGGTCCGGGGTCAGCTCGCCGAGTTGCCGGAGGAATTCCGCGGGCACCGGCATGCCCCGCCAGGCGTACAGCGCGAAGCCGTCGGGGAAGGCGAGCGCGGGGCCGTCGCCGCGGTCGAGACGGCCGGCCTCGTCGCGGTGCAGCTCGACCGGGCGCTCGGCGACGATCACGGCCTTCTCGTACGGCCACCACCAGCCGGTGGCGCGGGCGACCGCGGCGACACCGGCCAGCGGGCCGGGCTCCGCCCCGTCCGCGACGGCGGCCAGCCAGGGCGCGTCATGCTGCCCCAGCACCGCGTCGAGCAGGGCGAGCCGGACGGCCGTCCCGCGGTCCGGGTCCGGCGCCAGGGCCTCGACGACCCCGGTGCGGACGCGCTCGGTCAGGGCGCGGGTGATCTCCCACAGCGGCGCCGCCGCGAGCGCCCACCGCCCGGCCCAGCCCGCCGGGCCCAGCTCGTCATGGAGCCGCTGCCGGGCGCGCGCCCACGGGTGGGTGCGCACGGCCTCCCGCACCGACGCGCCCGCGCCGCCCGCGACCGGCTCGACCCCGGCCGCCCGCAGCGTGCCCGCCGCCTGCTCGGCGAACTCCCGGGGCAGCCGGTCCTCCTGCCCGGTCAGCAGCATCACGGCCGCCGTGGCGGCCAGCGGGGAACCGGTCCATACGATCCGCTCGGGCGCGGTGAGCCCGGCCTGCTCATAGGCGCGGCGGATGCCCGCCTCGGCCGCCTCGCGGTCGGCCGGGCCGGTGGCCGCGGCGACCGTGCGCCAGTGTGCCGTCCGGTCCTCGTCCGCGAGCACGTTCACACCACTCATGCCGTTCCCCACCGCCATCGCCATCGCCGTCGCCATCGCCGTTGCTTTCGCCGTAGCCGTTGCCGTTGCCGCCGTCATCGGTCGCTCCCCCGCCCTCAGTCCGCCACGACGCGCACGGCGCCCGGCACGTACTCCCGCTGGCGCACCACGCGGTACCAGCCCTTGGGCAGCGGTATCGCCGCATGCTCCTCGTGCACCACCCGCCCGCCGTCGGGGAGATGGAGATACGAGACGCCGAACGGGCCCGACTCGCGCATCAGCGCGCCCGGTCCGACCACCGCGTGGGCGTGCCCGGTCACCTCGCCGAGCGCCAGCACCAGCCGGCCCCGCCCGTCCCTCGGCTGCCGCGGCAGCGCGTCGATGCCCTGCGGCAGCGCCTCCGCGGCCACCGGAACGATCAGGACGTCGCCCTGTCGGTACATGCCAATTCCCTTTCACCACAGCCGTGTTGGACCCACCGGGCCCAGCGGGCCGGTCGATGGTCATGACGCTACGGGGAGCCACCGACAACGCCGTCCGACAGCCGGACGGTGTCCGCCAACGCCCGCCGGAGCGGCTGTCGGTGGGGCTTGGTACAACTCTTCGCACGCCATTCGGAACCAGGCACACCCACGCGAACACTTCGGAGATACCACCCATGTCGGTCTACCACCTGGACGACCTGTACGGCCTTCCGGCCTTCGACTTCCCGTTGCCCGACGAGGCCACCGAGCTGCCCGAGCCGGGCGCCGTCGCCTGGCGGATCTCCTACGACCCCTACCGCGACCAGTCGGACGAGAACTTCGACGAGCGCTTCCAGCGCTTCCTGACCTCGGTGGACCCCTCCCTGGTGCGGGCGCTGATCATCGGCCAGTGGGGCGAGACCTACGAAGGCGACGCCGACGACGCCATTGAGCAGCTCCTCATGGCCAAGGACCGGCTGACCTCGCTGGAGGCCGTCTTCATCGGCGACATCACCGCTGAGGAGTCGGAGATCTCCTGGATCCAGCAGTCCGATGTGACACCGGTCCTCCATGCCTACCCCACCCTGCGCGAGCTGGGCGTCCGCGGTGGCAGCGGGCTGTCCTTCCCCGCCGTCGCCCATGCCCATCTGCGCACGCTCCGCTTCGAGACCGGCGGGCTGCCCGGTGCGGTGGTGCGCGGGGTCGCCGCCAGCGACCTGCCCGCGCTGGAGCGCCTGGAGATGTGGCTCGGGGTGGAGGAGTACGGGGGCGATGCCACCGTCGCCGACCTGGCTCCGATCCTGAGCGGCGGCCGGTTCCCCGCACTGCGCCACCTGGGCGTGCAGAACAGCGAGCTCCAGGACGAGATCGCGGCCGCCATGGCGGCGGCCCCCGTGGTCGCCCAGCTCGCGTTCCTCGACCTGTCCATGGGCGTGCTCACCGACGAGGGCGCGGCGGCACTGCTCGACGGCCAGCCGCTCACCCATCTGACCTGGCTCGATCTGGACCACAACTACTTCTCCGCGGCCATGGAGGAGCGGCTGCGCACGGCCCTGGAGCCGTCCGGGGTGAAGGTCGTGATGGCCGAGAAGGGCGACGAGGACGAGTACGACGACGAGGTGTCGCGCTACACGGCCGTCGCCGAGTGATGCCCCTGCCCCATCGAGAACACGACCGGGAGGCTTCCGTCCATGCATGAGACGCGCTTCGCCGTGGTCGGCAATCCGGGCGGCCGCCGGGTGGAGATGTTCTCCGACGCCGCCGTGGCCGCCGGACTGCCCGCGCCCCGGGTGCTGGCCTGGCACGAGGTGCTGACCGTCGGCGCCTCGTTCGGGCCCGCCGAAACCGTGCGGATCGACTCGCCGGGCGAGGACGAGGAGGTGGAGTGGCTGCTGCGCGGTGCCTTTGACCCCACCCGGGTCGAGGGCACCGGCCGCTGGTACGCGCGGTTCACCGAGGCCGTCCGGGGCATCGCGACGGCGGCACGCACGGCCGGTGCCACCCTGCTGAACGACCCCGGGGAGCTGGCCGTCCTGTTCGACAAGCGGCTGTGCCACGGGGTGCTGGACGGCGCGGGCGTCCCGGTCCCGCCCTCGCCGACCTCCGGGCCCCAGGCGCCGCCCGTCCGCGGCTGGGACGATGTGCGCGCGGCGCTCGGCACCTCGGGGCTGCGGCGCGCCTTCGTCAAACCGGCCCACGGCTCGTCCGCGTCCGGGGTGCTCGCCGTGGAGACGGCGGGCCCCGGCCGGGTACGGGCCACGACCTCCGTGGAGCGCATGGAGGACGGCCGACTGTTCAACTCGCTGCGGGTGCGGCGGTACGACACCGAGGCGGAGATCGCCGCGATCATCGACACCCTGGCGCCGGACGGGCTGCACATCGAGCGCTGGCTGCCCAAGGCATCGCAGGACAGGCGCGTCGCCGATCTGCGGATCGTGGTGGTGGCGGGCAGGGCCACCCATGCCGTGGTGCGCACCAGCCGCTCCCCCATGACCAATCTCCACCTCGGCGGGGTGCGCGGTGATCTGGCCGCCGCCCGCGCGGCGGCGGAGGCTAGCGGGGTGGCCTGGAGCGAGGTGCTGGGCACCGCGGAACGGGCGGCCGAGTGCTTCCCGCGCACCCTGTGCGTGGGGGTGGATCTGCTGCCCGGCCCGGGGTGGCGGCGGTTCGCCGTCGGCGAGGTCAACGCCTTCGGCGATCTGCTGCCCCGGCTGACCGGTCTGCCCGGCAGCGGCGCGGAGGGCTTGGACACCTATGCGGCCCAGGTCGCCGCCGTACTGCGCACCCGGAAGGACGCCCGCTCCGATGCCGCCCCCTGAGCCCGCCACGCCACTGCCCGAGCCCGCCACGCCGCTGCCCGAGCCCGATATGAACGACGTCGTGGGCGGCCATGATCTGCTGCTGATCACCCTCGACACCCTGCGCTACGACGTGGCGGCCGAGCTGGCGGCCACCGGCCGGACGCCGAATCTCAGCGCCCGGATGCCCGGCGGCGCCTGGGCCGAGCGGCACGCCCCCGGCAGCTTCACCTACGCCTCCCACCAGGCGATGTTCGCGGGTTTCCTGCCGACCCCGGCCACCCCCGGACCGCACCGCAGGCTGTTCGCGGCCCGCTTCGCGGGCAGCGAGACCACCGCGGCGGGCACCTATGTCTTCGAGACGCCCGATCTGGTGTCGGGGCTCGCGGCGGCCGGGTACCACACGGTGTGTATCGGCGGGGTCGGCTTCTTCAACAAGCGGGGGCCGCTGGGCTCGGTGCTGCCCGGCTACTTCCAGGAGAGCCACTGGGAGCCGGAGTTCGGGGTCACCTCCGCCACCTCCTTCGAGGCGCAGATCGACCGCGCCGAGAAGGTGATCGCCGGTCTGGACCCCGGCCGGCGGCTGTTCCTCTTCATGAACGTCTCCGCGCTGCACCAGCCCAACTGGTTCCATCTGCCCGGCGCCACCCGCGAGGCGGGCGATACCCGCACCACCCACGCCGCCGCCCTGGAGTACGTGGACCGCCATGTCGAGCGGCTCCTGGCCGCCCTGAGCGCCCGCGGCCCCGCCTTCGCGATCGTCTGCTCCGACCACGGCACCGCGTACGGCGACGACGGCTACACGGGCCACCGGCTCGGCCACGAGGTCGTCTGGACCGTGCCGTACACCCACTTCTTCCTCGAGGCCCGATGAACATCAGCACGCTCGGTTCGACCGTCCGCCCCTATCAGTCGTACGTCTACGCCTATCCGCACAAGACCGCCTACCGGCCGCTGGTGGACCGTCCCGCGCTGCGCGAGCTGTGGGCGGCCGAGCCGAAGGACGCGCTGTCGCTGTATCTGCACATCCCCTTCTGCGAGGTGCGCTGCGGCTTCTGCAATCTCTTCACCCGGATCGGCGCCCCCGAGGGGCTGGTGACCGCCTATCTGGACGCGCTGGAGCGGCAGGCGGGTGCGGTGCGCGAGGCGCTCGGCGAGGACGCCCGGTTCGCCGCCGCGGCGTTCGGCGGCGGCACCCCCACGTTCCTGGAGGCGGCCGAGCTGGAGCGGCTCTGCGATATCGCGGAGAAGGGGATGGGCGCGGACCTGGCCGCCGTGCCGCTCTCGGTCGAGGCGTCCCCGGCCACCGCCACGGCCGACCGGCTCGCGGTGCTGGCCGGGCGCGGCACCACCCGGCTGAGCCTGGGGGTGCAGAGCTTCGTCGAGGCGGAGGCGCGCTCGGCGGTGCGGCCGCAGCGCCGGGCCGAGGTGGAGGCGGCGCTGGGCCGGATCCGGGACGCGGGAATACCGGTGCTCAACATCGATCTGATCTATGGCATCGACGGTCAGACCGAGGACAGTTGGCGCCGGTCCCTGGACGCCGCCCTGGCCTGGCACCCGGAGGAGCTGTATCTCTATCCCCTCTATGTCCGCCCGCTGACCGGGCTCGGCCGTAAGGAGGCCAGAGAGCCGGAGGCGGAGCGGGCGGCGGAGGCGGAGTGGGACGAGCGGCGGCTGCGGCTGTACCGCGCGGGCCGCGACCATCTGCTCGCCCACGGCTATGAGCAGGTCTCGATGCGGATGTTCCGCGCCCAGGGCGCGCCCGTGACCGGGGATGAGGACTACGCCTGCCAGACGGACGGCATGGTGGGCCTGGGCTGCGGCGCCCGCTCCTACACCTCCGCCCTGCACTACTCGTTCGACTACGCGGTCGACATGCGGGAGATCCGCGGCATCATCGACGACTTCGTCTCCCGGCCCGCGGCCGACTTCGCCCGCGCCGAGCACGGCCGGAGGATGACCGGCGACGAGGCCCGCCGGCGCCATCTGCTCCAGTCCGTCCTCCAGGCCGAGGGGATGGCGGCGGCGGGCTACCGGGCCCGGTTCGGCACCGATCCGGCCGAGGACTTCCCCGAGGAGCTGGCCCGGTTCGCGGCACGCGGCTGGCTGGACGCGGCGGCGGCTCCCGGACGGCTGCGGCTCTCCCCCGAGGGGCTGGCGCACTCCGACGCGCTCGGCCCCGAGCTGTTCTCGCCCGCCGTGCGCGCCGCCATGGCCGCGTACGACCTGAAGTGAGGGGTTCAGGCGTGGACTTGACCATTCTGTACCGGGGTCCGCTCGCCTCGTGCGACTACGACTGTCCGTACTGTCCGTTCGCCAAGCGACGGGACAGCCCGGAGCGGCTGCGCGCCGACCGCGCCGCGCTGGAGCGGTTCACCGCCTGGGCGGCGGAGCAGACCGGCGACCGGCTGTCGGTGCTGTTCACCCCGTGGGGCGAGGGGCTGGTGCGCTCCTGGTACCGCCGCGCGCTCATCGAGCTGAGCCATCTGCCGCAGGTCCGGCGGGTCGCCATCCAGACCAATCTGAGCTGCCGGACCGGCTGGACGGCCGAGGCCGACCCGGCCACCCTCGCCCTGTGGTGCACCTACCACCCGGGCCAGACGCCGTACGACCGGTTTCTCGCCAAGTGCGGGGAGCTGGCCGGGCGCGGGGTGCGCCACAGCGTCGGCATCGTGGGGCTGCCCGCCCATCTGGACCGGGCCCGCCGACTGCGCGCGGATCTCCCGAACCAGGTGTATCTGTGGGTGAACGCGGCCGAGGGCCATACCTATACGGACGCCGAGGCGGCCGAGTGGACCGCGCTGGACCCGCTCTTCGGCTACAGCCGCCATCCGCACCGAAGCGCCGGTCTGCCATGCCGGACCGGCGCCTCGGTGATCTCGGTGGACGGCGACGGCACGGTGCGCCGCTGCCATTTCGTCCCGACGGAACTGGGCAATCTCTACGACGGGTCGTACCGCGCGGCGCTACGACCCCGTCCCTGTCCGCTAGCCGTCTGCGACTGCCATATCGGCTATGTGCACCTGGAGTCGCTTCCCCTGTACGACGTGTTCGCGGGCGGTGTGCTGGAACGCGTCCCGGCGCCGCCCGCGCCGGTCGGTTCGTGGTCGGTCGGTCACACGGTTTCCCCCTCGATCCCCCTGGTCACGAGCGTCGCGGAACCGGACGTCACAGAAACAGGAAGTCCGCTTCCCCGGACTTCGCCCCCTGGATGAAGCGTTTCATCTCCCCCGGGGTGTAAATCAGTGCCGGTCCGTCCGGATCGGTCGACTGGCGCAGCGCCACCCGCCCGTCCTTCAGCCTCATCGCCTCGACGCAGCTTCCCCCGTTGCCGCCACTCCAAGGCTTGTGCCAGCCCTCGCTGCCGAGGTCCCTTGCCGGCATGCCGCTGTAGACGCGGCTCCCGCATATGCGATCCATCGTTCAGATCTCCTTGCGAATGCGACTCAGAATGGCCTGAGTCGTCTGTGCAGGCGCGGCCTGCGCGCACATCCGGTCCAGGGCCTCCAGGAATGCCGATACATCATCGCGCTGGTCGAAGTAGGAGCCGCTGACCAGCGACTCCGTGTACGCGATATCCGGCAGCTCCGGGATCGGGAACCGGAAGATATGGAAGGGGCCGTACATCGCCGGGTGCGGGCCGGCGTCGAACGGCATGATCTGCAACCGGATATGAGGGGCCTCCGCCTCCTCGATCAGCCGCGCGATCTGGGCCCGCATGGTCTCGGAACCGCCGATGGGACGGCGCACCACCGTTTCGTCCATGACCACCCACAGCATCGGCGGGTTGTCCCGGGTGAGCAGGGCCTGACGTTCCATCCGGAGGGCGACATTGCGCTCGATCTCCGACTCGGGCGCATGCGGCATGCCCGCGCGGAGCACCGCGCGGGCGTAGTCCTCGGTCTGGAGCAGCCCGGGAATGTAATGCGGCTCGTAGGCCCGGATCAGATTGGCCTCGACCTCCAGGCTGACGAAGGTGTTGAACCACTCCGGCAGGACGTCGCGGAACCGGTGCCACCAGCCGGCCTTGTTGGCCTCGCGCGCGAGGGAGAGGAACCCCTCGACCTCCTCGGGGTCGGCGACGCCGTATGTACGCAGCAGCTTCTCGACGTACGGGAGCTTCAGGCCGACCTCGGCCTTCTCCATCCGGCGGATCGTGGCATGCGTGACGTCCAGGGCGCGCCCGGCCTGCTCGAACGACAGCCCGGCCTTCTCCCGAAGGTCCTGGAGCCGTTTGCCGAGCACGACTCGCAGGACGGTCGGGGCTCCGCCCGCCCGCGCATCCGCCACTACCGTTCCCCTCCAAGTACCTTCACGACACAGCAGTCTGGCATGGGCTCAGCATTCCGAACAGCCTGCGCTTGCGATTCTGTAATTTACAGATTGAACCTTGCCATACGCGAGTGTGACAGAGCATAGTGTCGGCGTGGCTCCTTCCTATGAGGCTCTCCGGTTAGGGCGCGGCGGCACCGTGGTCGCTCCGCCCCGCCACGACGTGTTTCGTCTGCCGGCGCTGAGCACGTCCGTCGCCGAGGCGAGAAGGCATGTCGTCCGGCGGCTGCGCTCATGGGGCATCGACCAGGACACCCGGGACAGCGCGGAGTTGATCGTCTCCGAGCTGTTCACCAACGCGGTGCGCCACACCTCCAGCGAGGAGGTTCGCTGCTCACTCCAGCTCATAGGGACCCGGCTGCGGCTCGAGGTGGCCGACCAGGGGTGCGCCCGTACGGTGCCGGAGGCCAGGTCGGTGACCGCGGACCAGGAGGGCGGCCGCGGGCTGATGCTGGTGGAGGCACTCTCGGAGGCTTGGGGGGTCAGGCCGAACCAGGGGGGAGCGGGCCGCGCCGTCTGGGCCTATCTGGCGACGTAGCGGCCCTGCGAGGGCACGACCGTACGGACGGGCACGGACGAGTACGACCCATCCACGACGTACGCACGATCCAGGCACGACCTACGTGCGAGCGGTGCCGAGGGAATAGGGGCAGCGACAGCGCACGAGGCGGTCAGCCTCGGGGCGCCAACGGGGGTCTGCCCCTATTCCTCCGGGACCGCTTCGGGTCACGGAACGTTCAGGGCCGCAGCGGCAGCAGATCCGGCCGCTTGGGCTCCACATGGTCACCCGACGACTCACCGCGCAGTCGCCGGCCGATCCAGGGCACCAGATACTCGCGCGCCCAGTGGATGTTGTCCCGGCGCACCTCGGCGGCGGTGCGCTGCCCCTCCGGGGGCCAGGGCTGATCGGGGTCGGCGGGTACGTCGAGCCCGAGCACCTGACCGGCCCTCAGCGCGACCCGGGTGTGCCCGTCCGGCGACAGATGCAGCCGGTCGGCGTCCCAGGCCCGGCGGTCCTGCACCGAGCGCAGCGACCACAGGTCGAGCACCGGGCAGTCGTAGCGGTCGGCGATCGCCCGCACATGCGCCGTATACGTGGCGATCTTGCCCCGCAGATGACGCAGCACCGGCACCCCTCTGGTGTCGAAGCCCGTGCACAGCAGCACCGTGCCCACCCGCGCCTTGAGGTCGGCGACGGCCGCCTCGTAGCGCTCGGCGACATCGTCGGGGTCGCTGCCGGGGCGCAGGATGTCATTGCCCCCCGCACAGAAGGTGACCAGTTCCGGGCCGAGCTCGATGGCGCGCGCCACCTGCTCCGCGACAATCTGGTCAAGGAGTCGACCGCGTACGGCCAAGTTGGCGTAGCGGAAATCGTCGTGAGGTCGTTGGTCGGACAGCAGGACCGCGAGCCGGTCGGCCCAGCCGACGAACACTCCATCAGGACCGGGGTCGCCGACGCCCTCGGTGAAGCTGTCGCCGACGGCTGCGTACGACCCGATGGATCCGTTGCTGAATCTCTCCTTATCGTCTGCCACGTCGGGACATCATTCACCCGACGGCGTGACTTACGCCACCGTAACCAGGGCTTGACGTGGGGTGATCTATCCCACCTGGTCAGTTTCGGCGAAGGTGGAATACGGCGGCGTCGAGGTCGCCGCCCAGCCCGGTGCGCAGCCCCCGGTGCGCGAGCACCGCTCCCCGGTGCACCTCCCCGGTCTCCAGATCCCGGTAGGTGGCCGCCGGGTCGAGCCCGCGCAGCCGCAGCGGAAGCTGTGCGTCGCCGTAGTGCTGCGCCTGGATCCAGGCCAGCACCACGGTCTCCTCGCCGCGTACGTACTGCACCGCGCTGAGCCCGTCGCCCTCCGGCGGCCGCAGCCGGTACAGCTCACCGTGCTGGACGACCGGGCGCACCCGCTTGTAGAGCGCCACCCAGTCGCGGGCCTCGGCGAGTTCCGCCTCGCTCCAGCGGGTCAGATCGCCGCCGACGCCCAGCACTCCGGCCATCGCGCTGATGAAGCGGAAGCGCAGCGAGCTGACGCGTGCGTTGCCCATGGCGTTGGGGCTGTCGGTGACCCAGGCGGCCATCACCCGGGCCGGGTGGAGCTGGCTGAAGCCGTGCTGGATGGCCAGCCGGTCCAGCGGGTCGGTGTTGTCCGAGGTCCACACCTGGTCGGTGCGGCCCAGGACGCCCAGGTCGATCCGGCCGCCGCCGCCCGAGCAGGACTCGAAGGCGACCTGGGGGTGTGCCGCGCGCAGCCGCTCCAGCAGTTCGTACAGCCCGCGTACATGGTCGATCCACAGCCGCCGCGGATAGGCGTCACCGGGCCAGCCGGCGTCCGAGAAGGAGCGGTTGAAGTCCCATTTCACATAGTCGATGGGCGCGCCGCTCAGCAGGGTGTCCAGCCGCTCCCACAGATATTCGCGCACCTCGGGGCGGGCGAGGTTGAGCACGAGCTGGTTGCGGAATTCGGCGCGGGCCCGGCCGGGGTGGTGCTGCACCCAGTCGGGGTGGGCGCGGTAGAGGTCGCTGTCGGGGTTGACCATTTCCGGCTCGACCCAGATGCCGAACTGCATCCCCAGCGCGTGCACCTCGTCGGCCAGCGGCTTCAGCCCGTGCGGAAAGCGCTCCGGGTTGGCCGTCCAGTCGCCGAGCCCGGCCCGGTCGCTGGTGCGCGCCCCGAACCACCCGTCGTCGACCACGAACAGCTCGACGCCCATGGTGGCGGCCAACCGCGCGAGCGAGCGCTGCTGCTCCTCGCCCACCTCGAACTCGGTGGCCTCCCAGGAGTTGTAGAGCACCGGCCGGGACCGGTCGGCGCCGGGGACCACCCGGGCGAGCTGCCAGGCGTGCCAGGCGCGGCTGGCGGCCCCGAAGCCGCCGTCGGTCCACAGCCCCGCGAAGACGGGGGTGGTGAAGGAATCGCCGGGCGCGAGGAGGAGCTGGCCCGCGTCGTCGTGGCCGACCCCGCCGACCGCCTGGACGGCGCCGTCGGCCAGCCGCTGGACGGCGATCCGCCAGGCCCCGGACCAGGCGAGCGCGCAACTGTGCACCTCGCCGCTCTCCTCGGTGGCCTCGCCGCCGTCCAGCGCGATCCAGGGCAGATGGTGGTGGCTGGTGTGGCCGCGGCGGCTGCCGATCACCTTCTCACCGGGGGTGAGTTCGGTGCGGGCCAGTCGGCTCTCGGCGGCCCAGCGGCCGTGCAGATGGGACAGCCGCCAGCGGTCGCGCGCCGGGAGCGACCAGGCGGCGGAGTCGGCGCGCAGCAGCTCCACGGGCTCCTGGCCGGCGTTGCCGGTGTGAGTGAGGGTGGTCCAGCGCTCGATGACATCGCCGTCGTCCAGCATCCGGTAGTGGAGGGTGATGTCGAGGTGGTGCAGCGGGTCGTGGAAGCGCAGCCGCAGCTCCTGGCCGGTGCCGGGGTCGAGGACGGTGCCGCTGCTGAAGCGCCACTCGGTGCCGCGTACGCCCCCGGCGTGTACGGACAGGGCGGGGCGGGCGAACCGCGGGCCGCCCTCCACCGGGTACTCCTCGCGCCCGTCCAGCGGTGATTCGAACGGCCGCTGCGGCGGCCCGGGCTCGGCGGCGAGGGCCTCGGCGTCCTGGACCGCGATCCTCGGCCCCCAGTGGAGATGGAGCAGTTCATCGCGGTCGGTGACGTACAGGGCATAGCTGCTGTGCCGCCCCGAGAGCACCCAGAGCCGACCGCTTCCACCGGTTTCGATCATCGAGCTCCCCCAATTCTCCACAGGTGTCAACATGATCGGGGAGGGCGGGCCGGTGCGGCAATGCCCACGCACCGGCGGCAGACCGATTGCCCGTTGCACCCATGTCGTATGGTCGGCTTCAGCCCGCCTCGTCGACGAGCCGCGTCGGCGGCCGATGGTGAAGGAGAGCCCGTGACGCAGCAGTCGCAGTCGCCGCAGGTCCCCGAGGCCGAAACTCGGCTTGTGGGGGTACGCAACTTCCGTGATCTCGGCGGACTGCCGGCTGCCGACGGCCGCCGTGTGCGGCCCGGCGTACTGTTCCGCAGCGGCCATCTCGCCCATGCCACCGAGGCGGACACGGCCTTTCTCGACGCGCTCGGCCTGCACACCGTCTTCGACTTCCGCAACGCCGCCGACATCAAGCTGGAGGGCCCGGACGTCACGCTCAGCGGGGTCCGTAACGTCAACTTGCCGCTCTCCGACCCGGCCGACGGCGCCGGGTTCTGGACGATGGTGCGCGAGGGCGATCTGGACACCCTGCGCAAGCTGCTCGCCGAGGGCCGGGCCGAGAAGCGCATGATCGGCTCCTATCGCGGGATCATCACCACCCGGATCGTCGAACACGGCCGGATCCTCGGCGATATGGCGGAGGACAGCTCGCCGGTGCTGATGCACTGTTCGGCCGGCAAGGACCGGGCGGGGCTGTCCATCGCGGTGACCCTGCTGGCCCTCGGCGTCGAACGGGAGGCCATCGAGGCCGACTACCTCGCGTCGGCCGCCGCCCACCGGCGCTACAAGATCTGGCGCAAGGGCGATCCGGGGGACGGCACCGACCCGATGTCCCCCGAGGTCATGGCGCTGCTGCTGCCGCTCTTCGACGCACGCGCCGAATATCTGGCGGCGGCCTTCGCGACCATCGAGGAGACCTGGGGAGGCACCGACCGCTATCTCGCCGAGGGGCTCGGGCTCACCCCCGAGCGGCGCGAGCGGCTCCGCGAGCGGCTGCTCACCGGCTGACGGCACCGCGCCCCGGGGCCGACAGCGCCAAGCCGCGCCCGCCCCGGGGCCGACGCTCCGGGACCGACAGCCCGCCCCGGGGCTCACGGCTCACGGCTCACGGCTCACGGCTCACGGCTCACCACATGGTGTCGGCCCCGGCCTCCGGCTCGGTGACCCAGCCCGCCGTCAGCACCAGACCGGTGGCGCGATGCACGGCCAGGAAGGCGAACGGCCGGTCGTACCGCACACTGATCAGCTTCGCCTTCTGCCGCGGCGGCGCCGAGCCGGGCGCCATGGAGAACGCGGTCACCGCCGCCGCCCAGAACCCCTCGGCGCTGAACGAGGCGGTCATGGACTGCTCCCCGGAGGACAGCGCCAGCGCGGCCGGGCTGATCCCCGGGAAGTGGCCGCGCGCGGTGTCCTGGGCGGTACGCAGCCCGAACAGCTCGGCCCGGCGCAGCAGATCGTGCCGTGCCGCCACGGTGAACTGCGGGGTGGTGAGCGTCACCCGGGGCGTGGGGTCCCAGCTCTCGACCTCCATGACCTCGACTCCGGGCCCGGCCGCGCCCGGCGGCAGCGCCGAGCCGGGCCATCCCGCGTACCGCCCGGCCACCGCCCCGATCCCGGCCTCCAGCACCTCGCCGCCCGGTGCCTCCTCGGCGCCGAGGACCAGATGCACATCCAGCCCGTTGCCGCCCGCGATCCCGGAGAGGGTGAGCGGACCGGCCGGGGTGTCGGGGACGACCCGCAGCACCCCGTCGAGGTCGTCCGTGAACCGGGTCAGCCCGGCCAGCGACCGGCCCTGCCACGGTCCGCTCCCGGGCATCAGCCAACCCGGCTGGAAGGGCTGGAGCCAGGCCGTCCGCACCGTGAGCGCCCCGGCCAGCACCAACTGGGTGGCGGGGCTGAGCGGCACCGGCATCTCGGCGATCGCGCCCCGGGTGCACCGCGACGCCCAGGCGTCCAGCTCCTTGCGGTCGTGCTCGGTGTCCCCGGTGAGCGCACCCCGTACGCCCGGCGGCAGCGCGGCCTCCCACTCGGACCGGATCGGCAGGTCCTGGCGGGTCCACAGCCCGGTGGCGCCGTCGACACCGGCCATGCCGTCCAGCGCCCGGAGCAGCTCGCCGCCGAGCGCCGTGGCCCGGTCGGCGCCGACGCCCAGCGCGTCCTCCAGCTCCTGGCGGGCCGGGCCGCCGGCGCCGCCCGCGAGCAGGGCGAGCAGCGGCCAGACCCCGGTGGCGGCGAAGACCGTGCCCTGGTCCGCCACGGCGGCCCGCGCCCACCTCGCCGTCATCGTGTTGACGGCCTGTACGGCGGTCGCGTCGATCATGCCGGGTCCCCCATCGGTCAGCGGTTGGCCACCGCCTGCTTGACGAGAGTCCGGCCGAACTCCCACATCAGGCCGCCGCCCTGGTGTGCGTCGTCCATGACCGCGGTGAACGCCTCGACGAACCGGTCGACTTCCCGCTCGCCGATGATCAGCGGCGGGATCAGCTTAATGACCTCCAGATGGTCCCCGGACACCTGGGTGAGGATGCGATGGCGCCGCAGCAGCGGGACGACGACCATCTGCGCGAACAGCCCCTTGCGCGCCGTCTGGAGCATCGCCCACCGGCTGCGCAGCCCCAGCGAGCTGGGCCTGCCGAACTCGATGCCGATCATCAGCCCCCGGCCGCGGACGTCGTGCAGCAGCTCGTAGCGGTCCACGAGCGCGGCGAGGCGCTCGCGCAGCAGGTCGCCGGTGCGGCGGGCGTTGGCCACGATCCGCTCGTCCTCCATGACGGCGAGGACGGCGAGCCCGGCCGCCATGGCCTGGGCGTTGGCGCCGAAGCTGGCGGAGTGGACCAGCACCCGGTCCATCGAGGAGTAGACCTTCCGGAAGATCCAGTCCCTGCCGAGGGTCGCGCCGACCGGTACGTAGCCGCCGGAGAGCGCCTTGGCCACGCACACCAGATCCGGTTCGACGCCGTCCTCGTGGCTGTAGGCGAAGAAGTCGCCGGTGCGACCGAGGCCGGTCTGCACCTCGTCCGCGATGAGCAGCGCCTTGTGGCGGTGGAGCAGCTCCTGCGCGGCGCGCAGAAAGCCGGGCGGGGTCTCGTGCACCCCCTTGCCCTGGATGGGCTCCACCACGAACGCCGCCACGTCCCCCCGCGCCAGCTCCCGCTCCAGCGCGTCGAGATCGCCCATCTCGATGGCGGTGTCGGGCAGCAGCGGGGCGAACCCCTTGCGGAAGCCGTCCTCGCCGTTGACCGACAGCGATCCGGTGGTGAGCCCGTGGAAGGCGTGGGCGCAGTAGAGGATGCGGGGCTTACGGGTGGCGTAGCGGGCGAACTTCAGGGCCGTCTCGACGGCCTCGGTACCGCTGTTGCCGAAGAAGACCCGGTCCAGATGGGGGGCGTGGGCCAGCAGCCGCTCGGCCAGCAGCCCGGGCAGCGGCTGGCAGTCGAAGCGGGTCAGATCGGCCAGGTCGGCGTCCAGGACGTCGTGCAGCGCCTTGCGGACGACGGGGTGGTGGCGGCCCAGGCCCATCACCCCGAAGCCGGCGAGCATATCGAGGTAGTCCTGGCCCTCGTCGTCCCAGAAGTACGCGCCCTCGCCCCGTTCGTAGACCTTGTCGAATCCGATGGTCTGGAGCATCCGGGGCAGTTGGTGGTTGAGATGCCGGGTGTGCAGGTCGTACCGCTCCGAGGCACGCTCGGCCAGCAGCTTCCCGAGGTCGAAGCCCGAACGCGGCTGCTGCTCGGCTGCTGTCATGCCTGGCTCTCCTTGGCGGCGACGGTACGGGCCCGGGCGGCGGTACGGTCCTCGGCGGCCGTGCCCGCCCGCTCCTGGCGGACCGCGACACGGGTCAGGGCCGCCCCGATCCGGCCCGCGATCTCGGCGGGGGTGAGCCCGATGTCGGCGAGCACCTCACCGCGCTTGGCATGGGCCAGGAACTCCTCGGGGATGCCGAACGTCCGTACCGGCAGGTCGACTTCGGCGTCCCGCAGCGTCTGGGCGACCGCCGCGCCCACCCCGCCGGTGCGCACATTGTCCTCGACGACGGCCACCAGCCGGTGGCGCGCCGCCAGGCCGGGCAGCTCGGGGTCGACGGGCTTGACCCAGCGCGGATCCACCACCGTGCAGCCGATACCGCGCTCGGCCAGCAGCTCGGCGGCGCGCAGCGCGACGCCGGCCATGGCCCCGGCCGCGACGAGGAGGACGTCCTCGCCCCGGCGCAGGACGTCCATCCCGCCGACGCGGTCGATCGCCGCGATGGGCTGCCCCACCGACTCCTTGGGGAAGCGGATGACGGTCGGCGCGTCGTCCACGTCGATCGCCTCGCGCAACTGGGCGCGCAACTGGTCGGCGTCGCGCGGGGCGGCGATCCGCAGCCCGGGCACCACCTGGAGGACGGACATGTCCCACATGCCGTTGTGGCTCGGCCCGTCGGTGCCGGTGACACCGGCCCGGTCCAGGACGAAGGTCACCCCGCAGCGGTGCAGGGCGATATCCATGAGCAGTTGGTCGAAGGCCCGGTTGAGGAAGGTGGCGTAGACGGCGAAGACCGGGTGGAGCCCGCCGGTGGCGAGCCCGGCCGCCGAGACCGCCCCGTGCTGCTCGGCGATGCCGACGTCCCACACCCGCTCGGGATACGCCTCGGCGAACCCGGCGAGGCCCACGGGGTGCAGCATCGCGGCGGTGAGGGCGACCACATCGGGCCGCTCGGCGCCGATCCGCACCATCTCCTCCCCGAACACCGAGGTCCATGAGCGGCCGCCGGAGGGGATGAGGGGGGCGCAGGTGAGCGGATCCATCGCGGCGACGGTGTGGAAACGATCCGCCTCGTCCTCCAGCGCGGGCCGGTAGCCGCGCCCCTTCTCGGTGAGGCAGTGGACGAGGACCGGGCCGTGGAACCGCTTGGCGCGGCGCAGGGCCGACTCGACCGCCTCGGTGTCATGGCCGTCGATGGGGCCGACGTACTTCAGCCCGAGGTCCTCGAACATGCCCTGCGGTGCGAAGGCGTCCTTGAACCCCTTCTTGGCGCCGTGCAGCGAGCCGTACAGCGGCTGGCCGACCAGGGGGGTGCGCTGGAGCACCTCCTTGCCCCAGGCCAGGAAGCGCTCGTAGCCGTCGGTGGTGCGGAGGGTGGCGAGGTGGTTGGCGAGCCCGCCGATGGTCGGCGCGTAGGAGCGCTCGTTGTCGTTGACGACGATGACCAGCGGGCGGTCCCGGGCGGCGGCGATGTTGTTGAGCGCCTCCCAGGCCATCCCGCCGGTCAGCGCCCCGTCCCCGATGACGGCGACGACATGGTCGGTGGCGCCGCGCACCTCGTTGGCCTTGGCGAGGCCGTCGGCCCAGCCCAGCACGGTGGAGGCATGGCTGTTCTCGATGATGTCGTGCTCGGATTCGGCCCGTGACGGATAGCCGGACAGTCCGCCCTTGTGGCGGAGCTTGGAGAAGTCCTGGCGGCCGGTGAGCAGTTTGTGGACGTAGGACTGGTGCCCGGTGTCCCACAGGATGCGATCGGCGGGCGAGTCGAAGACGCGGTGCAGGGCTATGGACAGCTCGACCACGCCGAGATTCGGTCCCAGATGGCCTCCGGTCCTGGCCACCGCGTCGATCAGGAACTCCCTGATCTCCTGGGCGAGCACGTCCAGTTCCTCACCGGTCAGCGCCTTGAGGTCGTGCGGGCCCCGGATGTTCTCCAGCAACGGCATGTCGGTTCCCCTCCTCGGTGTATCAGCCCACGGTGACGTCGGGGGTGCCCGACGGGACCCCCTCGTCTTCCATGCGCCGCGCGATGTTCATGGCCTCGTCGATCAGGGTCTCCACGATCTTCGACTCCGGCACCGTCTTGATGACCTCACCCTTGACGAAGATCTGCCCCTTGCCATTGCCCGAAGCGACACCCAGGTCCGCCTCACGCGCCTCACCGGGGCCGTTCACCACACACCCCATGACCGCCACGCGCAGCGGAACCTCCATGCCCTCCAGACCGGCCGTCACCTCGTCCGCCAGCTTGTACACATCCACCTGCGCCCGCCCACACGACGGACACGAGACGATCTCCAGTCGCCGCTGCCGCAGATTCAACGACTCCAGAATCTGGATCCCGACCTTGACCTCCTCCGCCGGAGGCGCCGACAGCGACACCCGGATCGTGTCCCCGATCCCCTCACTCAGCAGCGCACCGAACGCCACCGCCGACTTGATCGTCCCCTGGAACGCCGGACCCGCCTCCGTCACCCCAAGGTGCAGCGGATAGTCACACTGCGCCGCGAGCTGACGGTAGGCATTGACCATCACCACCGGATCGTTGTGCTTCACCGAGATCTTGATATCCCGGAAACCATGCTCCTCGAACAGCGAGCACTCCCACAACGCCGACTCCACCAACGCCTCCGGCGTGGCCTTCCCGTACTTCTCCAGCAGCCGCTTGTCCAGCGACCCCGCGTTCACCCCGATACGGATCGGCACACCCGCGTCCGAGGCCGCCCTCGCGATCTCCTTGACCTTGTCGTCGAACTGCCGGATGTTCCCCGGATTCACCCGCACCGCCGCACACCCGGCATCGATCGCCGCGAACACATACTTCGGCTGGAAATGAATGTCCGCGATCACCGGGATCTGCGACTTCTTCGCGATCACCGGCAACGCGTCCGCGTCATCCTGCGACGGACACGCCACCCGCACGATCTGACAGCCCGACGCCGTCAGCTCCGCGATCTGCTGGAGCGTCGCCCCGATGTCCGCCGTCACCGTCGTCGTCATCGACTGAACCGAGATCGGAGCGTCGCCACCCACGGCCACCGGACCGACCTGGAGGCGGCGGGAGACCCGGCGTGGTGCGAGCGGCCTGCCCGGCATGGCGGGCAGGCCGAGTGCGACCGGTTGCGCTGAGCTCATCCCGTCACCCGTTGCTTCCGGCGGCGGTCTCCCGGGCGGCGCGCAGCGACTCCTTGAGGGAGCCCATGGTCGCCAGCACCGCGGTGGGCTCATAGCCGCAGTGGGCCATGCAGTTGTCGCAGCGCGGGTCCTTGCCGCGGCCGTACTTGTCCCAGTCGGTCTCCTCGACCAACTCGCGGTAGGTCGGGACATAGCCGTCGCTCATCAGATAGCAGGGGCGCTGCCAGCCGAAGAGCGAGTAGTTGGGGATGCCCCACGCGGTGCACGGGAAGTCCGCCTTGCCCTCGAGGAAGTCGAGGAAGAGCGGGCTGTGGTTGAGCCGCCAGCGGCGCCGGTTGCCTCCGGCGAACGCCTTGCGGAACAGCTCGCGGGTCTGCTCGACGCCCAGGAAGTGCTCCTGGTCGGGCGCCTTCTCATAGGCGTAGGCGGGCGAGATCATCATCTCGTCCACCTCGAGCTCGTCATTGAGGAAGTCGAGCACGTCGACGACGGTCTGCGGGGTGTCGGTATTGAAGAACGTGGAATTGGTGGTGACCCGGAAGCCGCGCCGCTTGGCCTCCTTGATGGCCTCCACCGCCTCGTCGAACACCCCCTCCTTCGCGACCGATTCGTCGTGCCGCTCCCGCAGCCCGTCGATGTGCACCGCGAAGGCGAAGTACGGGGAGGGGGTGAACAGATGCATCTTCTTCCGCAGCAGCATCGCGTTGGTGCACAGGAAGACGTACTTCTTCCGCTGCACCAGTTGCCGTGCGATCTCGTCGATGTGCGGATGCATCAGGGGCTCGCCGCCCGCGATGGACACCATCGGCGCACCCGACTCCAGCACCGCGCCCACCGCCTGGGCGACGGGCATGCGCTGCTTGAGGACCCCTGCCGGATGCTGGATCTTTCCGCAGCCCTCGCACTTGAGATTGCATGCGAACAGCGGCTCTAGCTCGACGATCAGCGGGAACTTGTCCCGCCGCTTGATCATCTTCTGTTCAAAAAGATACGTCGCGACCCGGATGGTCTGGCGGAGAGGCATGGCCATCTAGCTCACCTCCTGGGAGCAGCGAAGAACGGTGCCAGTGAAAGAAAGCGGGAAGAACGGTCCGCAGTACCCGGAAAGCTGATATTCCACCGCGCAGCGTGCCGATACGGACGAGTTCATGTTCAGGAGCGTCCACGACCACCCGGACGGCCGCAACCGGACGGACGCCGTGGCCTACCGCGGTGCGCAGGGTCGCGGCGGACTCCATGTCCACCGCGATGGCGCCGGTGCTGTGCAGTGCGGCCCGTTCCGCACCGCGCACCACATGGTCGGAGCCCACGACGGGGCCGATGTGAACTCTCCGGCGGGGGCCGCCGGGGATCAGATGTGACAGGGCGTCGGCGAGGATCCGGGTGCCGGTGCATTCGGTGCGGCCCGCCGGATCGCGGGTCTCGTCGGCGACAACGATGTCCCCGGGGTGTATGCCGGGGGCCAGTCCGGCGCAGAAGCCGGTGGCGATGACGGCGGTGCGCGGCTGCCCGCACACCTCTGGCTCTCCGGGCTGACCGGACCTTCCGGTCAGCGCCCGGGTCACGGCGCGCTCGGCGGCCTGCGGCCCCATGCCCGTACGGAGCACGGACACGGGCCCGGCGGCGGCGCCGGTCCCGGCGCCGCGCAGGGCGAACCGCTCGATGCCGAGCGCACAGGCGATCAGCAGCGGAGCACCGCCGGCCTCCGGGGCCGGATCGGCGGACATCAGCCGCTCCGCGGTCGCGCCCCGGTGGGCTCGCCGTGGACATACCGGCCGAGTGCCGTGACCGGGAAGACCTGCCGGTACAGGTGGTAGTTGATGGAGAAGTCCCAGGGGAAGCCGGTGCCGGTGAAGTACGGCTCGTCCCAGGAGCCGTCCTCCCGCTGGGTCTCGGCGAGCCAGGTGACCCCGCGCTCGACGGCCGAGCCGTCCCGCTCCCCCGCCGCCAGCAGCGCGAGCAGCGCCCACGCCGTCTGCGAGGCAGTGGAGGCGCCCCGGCCCATCCACTCGGCGTCGAGGTAGGAGCGCTGGTCCTCGCCCCATCCGCCGTCCTCGTTCTGGACGCTCTCCAGCCAGCGGACGGCCCGGCGGACCGCCGGATGGGAGGCCGGGACGCCCGCGGCGATCAGGGCGGGGACGACGGAGCCGGTGCCGTAGACGTAGTTGGTGCCCCAGCGGCCGAACCAGGCGCCGCTCGGCTCCTGCTCGGACAGCAGCCAGGCGATACCGCGCCGGGTGCGGGCGTCGTACGTCCTCCCTTCGTGGGCGAGCATCTCGACCACATGCGCGGTGACATCGGCCGACGGAGGGTCGACGACCTCACCGAAGTCGCAGAACGGCAGCTTGTTGGGGAGCGGGCTGGTGTTGTCGACGTCGAACGCGCCCCATGCCCCGTTCTTGGACTGCATGCCCAGGGTCCAGCGCATGGCGCGCCGCACGGCCGCCTCGATCCGCTCGGGCTCGGGGTGGTCGACCCGGCGCAGCGCCAGGACGACCTCGGCGGTGTCGTCGATGTCGGGGTAGTTGTCGTTGTGGAATTCGAACGCCCAGCCGCCGGAGGGGAGGCCGGGCCGCCGCACCGACCAGTCGCCGGGCCGGTCGATCTGCTCGGCCAGCATCCAGTCGGCGGCCTTGACCAGCGCCGGGTGGTCCGGGGGGAGCCCGGCGTCGGCGAGCGCGATGGCGGCCAGGCAGGTGTCCCAGACCGGGGACTGGCAGGCTTCGATCATCCGGCTGCCATCCTCGCGCCACACCGCGAAGCGGTCGAGCGACTCCAGACCGGCGCGCATCACCGGGTGGTCGAGGTCGTAGCCGCACAGATGGAGGGCGATGACGGAGTAGACGGCGGGGGGCTGGATGCCGCCCCAGCAGCCGTCGTTCTCCTGCCGCTCGACGATCCAGCGGGCGCAGGAGCGCAGCGCGGCCCGGCGCAGCGGGCGGAAGGCGACCTTGTGGTAGGCGTGCAGGGCCCGGTCCAGCCGCTGGAAGGCGCCGTCCCAGGAGGCGATGGGGGCCGGTGGGTGGGGCGGGTTGGGTCTGCGGGCGTCGGTGTGGAGCTCGTCGAGGGGGAAGGGGGCCGGGCGCACCGGGCGTTTGGCCGAGACGATGGTCAGCGGCACGATGGTCTGCCGGGCCCAGCAGCCGAAGTCGTAGATGTTGAGCGGCAGCCACTTCGGGAAGTAGATGATCTCCGGTGGCAGCTCGGGCAGGTCCTCCCAGCGCCACCAGCCGAAGAGCGCCAGCCAGATCCGGGTGAACACCCTGGCGGCCGCGATGCCGCCGCGGGAGCGCACCCAGGCGGAGGCGGCGGCCATATGGGGGGCGTCGGGCTCGTCCCCGGCCAGCCGCAGGGCGACATACGCCTCGATGGTGGTGGAGAGCTCGGGCGGGCCGCCGTGGAAGGAGGCCCAGGTGCCGTCGGCGCCCTGCTGGGAGCGGAGGAAGCGGGCCGCGGCGTCGAGGGTGTCGGGGTCCTGGATGCCGAGGAACTGCCGGAGCATCAGATCCTCGGCGTCCATGGTGACGTTGGTCTCCAGGTCGCCCTTCCACCAACCCCGCTCGTCCTGGCGGGACAGCAGGTGCTCCACCGCACGGGCCGTCGCGTCACGGGCGACACTTAAGGTTTTGGACTCGGATGACTCGGAGGGTTGGACGGTCGGTGTCGCTGTCATGGCTTCCCCTCTGCAGTGTGGTCATCTGCCGTCTTTGGGGCTTCCGTCGGCCGGCACCCCGGCTGGGTGCCGGCCGGCGACTGCGAACTAGCGGTCCATGGCGATCATCTCTCTCGTACGACGACGAAGTCGGCGAGCGCCACGAACCGCGCCCGGATCTCGGCGGGCATGTCCACCGAGTCCAGCGCCGCCAGGGCGGTCGCATGCTGTCTGCGGGCCTCCTGGGAGGTCCAGTCCCGGCCACCTGCTTCCTCGATCAACGCGGCGCGGACGGCGAACTCCTCCTCCGAGAAGTCGGCGAACTCCTCTTCCGGCTTGTGCGCGTCGGCGGCGAGGATCTGGGCGAGCCGCTCGGAGTCGGGGCCGCCGGCGGCGAGCGCGGCGACCACGGGGAGGGACTTCTTGCGCTGGCGCAGATCGCTCCAGGTCCGCTTGCCGGTCGTCTCCGGGTCGCCCCAGATGCCGAGCAGGTCGTCGACGGCCTGGAAGGCGAGGCCCAGGTGGTAGCCGTAGCGCTCCAGGGTGTCGGCGGTGTGGTCGTCGGCACCGCCGAGCACGGCGCCGATGGAGGCGGCGCAGGCGAGCAGGGCGCCGGTCTTGTTGCCCTCCATCTCCAGGCACTCCTCGACGGTGACCCGCTCGCGGTGCTCGTAGGAGATGTCCTGGGCCTGGCCGTCGATGAGTTTGCGGGTGGCGGCGGTGAGCCGGCGGGTGGCCCGCCCGGCGTCCGCGGTGCCGAGCTCCAGCAGTATCTCGTTGGCCAGGGCGAACAGGGCGTCACCGACCAGGATGGCCTGGGCCGGGCCGTGCACCTTCCAGACGGTGTCGCGGTGGCGGCGCTGCTCGTCCCCGTCCATCAGGTCGTCGTGGAGCAGCGAGAAGTTGTGCACCAGCTCGACCGCGACCGCGCCGGGCACCCCGGCCTCGGGGGCGGCGCCGGCCGCCTCGGCCGACAGCAGGGCGAGCGCGGGGCGTACGGCCTTGCCGCCATCGCCCTCCGCCGGGTTGCCCTCGGCGTCGATCCAGCCGAAGTGGTAGGCGGCGACGGTGTCCATGGGCGGGGCCAGCCGGTTCACGGCGGCGCGCAGCACCGGCGTGGCGAGCGTGCGGCCGCGCTCCAGCAGCGCCATGACTCCTGCGGTGTCGACAGCGGGGGTCGCCGGGGTCACGGTCTCTCCTCTGTTCTTGGTGGTGGTGCTCATGCCGCCTCCTTGGGCGTCTCCCCGCCCGGGGCGGGGAGCGAGTTCACATGCGGGCGGCCGAGATGGCCGAGAGCCGCCCGGGCGGCGGAAAGACCGCTGCGCACGGCGCCCTCCATGGTCGCGGGCCAGCCGGTGGCGGTCCACGCGCCGGCCAGGTAGAGGCCGGGCGCGTCGGTCGGGGCGGAGGGCCGGAGGAGGCCGACGCCGGGGACGGGGGCGAAGGTGGCGGTGCGCTCCCGGGTGACGAAGAAGTCGCGCACCGCTGCCCCGCGGGCGACCGGAAGCAGCCGCTCCAGCTCGGGCAGATAGCGGTCGCGCAGCTCGGCCACCGGGCGGTCGATGTCGTCGTACGCGGCGGACTGCGACACCGCCAGATACTGGCTGTCCCCGGCCCCGGGCGCGGCCCTGAGCCCCGAGGCGTCCGTACGGTCGAAGACCCACTGGACGGGGGAGCCGAGCGCGGCGAAGAACGGGCGGCGCAGCACGGTGCGGTCGTAGATCACATGCAGATTGAGGATCGGCGCGGTGCCGATGCGCAGCAGCTTGCCGGGGTCCTTCAGGGCGCCGTCGGGCAGCAGGGCGTGCGCCTCGCGCTGCGGTACGGCCAGGACCAGCACGTCCGCCTCGGCCGGTGGCTCCTCCCCCGGCCGCCCGGCCATGGCCACGCTCCAGCGGCCCTCGGGGGTGCGAGTGACGGCGGTGACCCGGGTGCGCAGCTCGGTCGTCACGCCCGCCGCGTCCAGGGCGCGGTGGGCGTGGGTGTGGTGCAGCTCGCCGAGCGGGGCGCGGGCCCAGCCGATGTCGGCGGCGTCGGGCCGGGAGAGCAGCCCGGTCTTGAAGACCATCGCGGCAAGGCCCAGCGAGGCGTTCGGCGCGGTGGCGTTGAGCGTGGCCACGCCGACCAGGTCCCACAGCGCCTCGACGGCGCGCGGCGACTGGCCGTGGCGGCGCAGCCAGCCGGCGAAGTCCACTCCGTCCAGCGCCGGGTCCTGGGGGTCGAGCCGGCCCAGCGCGAGCGCGGCGCGGCCCACCTGGGCACGCTCGGCGAGGGAGAGATGGGGGTAGGTGGCCAGGCTCCTGGACAGATGGAGCGGCACCGGCAGGGCGGTGCGGCGCAGCCGGCCGAGCCGCCGCCCGCCGCGCCCCTGGGCGTCGAGGACGGGGATGTCCAACCGGCCCTGGAGCGGGGCGAGTCGGGCGGCGCCGACCCGGTCCAGGAACCACTGGTAGGCGGTGCAGCAGCGCAGGTGGACATGCTGGCCGTTGTCGACGGTCAGCTCGCCGGCCGGGGAGGAGCGGTGGAAGGAGAAGGCAAGGCCGCCCAGCCGGGGGCGGCCCTCGACCAGGGTGACCCGCAGCCCGGCGTCGGCCAGCTCGAGCGCCGCCGCCGTACCGGCGAGCCCGCCGCCGATCACCAGCGCGCTGCGCCCGGCGGCGCCGCGTCTGGCGGCCGGGGCCGAGCCCAGGGTCGAATGGGTCACACCGGCCTCCCGGTGCCGCGGCGCTCGACCGCGCGGGCGTCAAGACCGGCCAGCCCGCGCACCGCCACATACGCCTTCTCGTGTCCCGGCAGCGAGACGCGGCCGCGCAGGACGGCCGCGGGATCCTTGGCGATCCGGTCCAGGAGTCTGCTGTAGATGCCCGCCATGGCGGACACGCACGCCCCGCTGCGCCGGTCCAGCAGCGGCAGCAGCCGGAAGCCCTCGGCGAAGAGCGCCCTGGCCCGGCGCACCTCGAAGTGGACCAGGCCGGTGAAGTCGGCGTCGGGCGGTGCGGTGGAGCCGCGGAACGCGTCGGCGCAGCCGAATTTGGCGAGGTCGTCGGCGGGCAGATAGGTGCGCCCGGTGGCGGCGTCCTCGCGGACGTCCCGGAGGATGTTGGTGAGCTGAAGGGCGAGCCCGAGGGTGTCGGCGTAGTACGGGGCGCGCTCCAGCTCGTCCTCGCTGTGGCCGGTGCCGGGGGCGGTCCCGAAGACGCCCAGCGACAGCCGTCCGATGGCGCCCGCCACACAGCGGCAGTAGACCTTGAGGTCGTCCCAGGTCTCGTAGGTCTGCCCGGCCACGTCCATCAGCACGCCGTCGATCAGCTCGTCCAGTGCGTCGAGCGGGATCGGGAAGCGGTGTGCGGCATGGGCGAGGGCGACGGCGACGGGGTCGGTGTCGTCCTCCTCGATCCCGCCGCCCCGCATCCGGTCCAGCAGGGCACGGGTGTCCGTCAGCCGGGCCCGCTTGGCCTCCGGGTCGAGGGGGCCGTCGCCGATGTCGTCGACCCGGCGGGAGAACGCGTACAGCGCCGACATCGCATGGCGCTTCTCCGTCGGCAGCAGCCTGATGCCGTAGGCGAAGTTGCGGGCCTGGTGCCCGGTCACGGCCTCGCAATAGCGGTACGCCGCGAGCACTGGCGCGGACGCGTGCGGAGATCCCTTCACGGTCCGGCTCACCCCTCTCTTCGCAGTGTCGCCCCCACCTCGCGCAGCAGGCTGAGCTTGGTGGGCCTGGGCGGTCCAGGGAGTACGTCATGTCCCGCGGCCGCGACCGCCCGCAAGGCGGCCCGCCCCCCGGCCACGAATCCGGCGAGCAGCACCTTGAGCCTGCCGTGGACGCTACCCACCAGGGGGGTGCCTTCATTCAGCAGGGCAGCGGCGCGTTCCGCCTCCTTCGCGACCAGGGCGCGCAACCGTACGCCGCCCCTGAGGGCGGCGAGGTCGGCCTCGGTCACACCGAAGCGTTTCATGTCCTCGGCGGGCAGATAGACGCGGTCCCTGCGGAGGTCCTCGACCACGTCCTGTAGATGCTCGATGATCTGGAGGGCGGTGCAGATGGCGTCCGAGTGGCGGATCCGCTCGGGGCTCGCGGTGCCGGTGATGCCGAGGACGAGCCGTCCGACCGGGTTGGCGGACAGCTCGCAGTAGTCGAGCAGCTCCTGGTAGGTGGCGTACCGCCGGATACGCTGGTCCTGGCGGTTGGCCTCGATCAGGCCGCGGAAGGGCTCGGGGGTGAGCCCATGGCGGTGGACGGTGGGGCGCAGGGCCGCCAGCAGCGGATGGCGCGGCTCCCCGAAGGGCTGGAAGACCCGCTGGAGGTCGGCCTCGAAGGCGTCCAGCATCGCGAGCGCGTCGCCCGCCTGGTCGCGGTCGAGTCCGAGCAGCTCGGCGTCGGCGCCGCCGGGGGCCAGATCGCCGTCGCCGATGTCGTCGACCAGCCGGGCGTAGCCGTAGACGGCCATCAGATCGGTGCGCCAGGCGCGGGGCAGGAAGAAGGGGGCCACGGGGAAGTTCTCGTGGGCGGCCTTGTCCAGCACGGCACGAGCGGCTTCCTGCCCGCCGCTTCGGCTGCTCGACGTGGTATGGGACCCGCTGCGCTCGTCCTCGACGGTCACCGTGGACAGCCAGGCGTACGGGCGAGACCCAGGACGCCACGTGGATCCCGGCGACCGGGCCCCGCGGGAGCGCTGGAGATGGGCCGTCTAGCCAATGCCGTCACATCCCCCGTTCTACACCGGTTACCAGGGTCGGCACGATCCGGACACGCCGCTCCGTCTTGTCAACGGGCTCCGGCCCCTGGCCCCCGAACAGGGGACAACGGCCGGCTCCGGCATGATCCGGACGGTGATTGCCACAGCTTACGCCTCTCGGTGTACAGGCGTACGGGGCGATACCCCTATGTGACCTCCGACGTGGCGCCGGGCGGGTGACCGGCCAACGCCCCCGGGCCGGTCTCCGGGGGGCCATCGCGTGGCCTCAGACGACCTCTTCGTAGAACTCGGCGATGTCCAGCACCCGGCACAGATCGCGGAGCTCGAACTCGAAGAAGTGCTGGCCCTCGGAGAGGGCGAAGGACATATGGCCGAGCGCCTCCATGGAGATCACCCCGTACAGCCGCACCCAGCAGCGGAGCATCACGGCGATGGCGCCGGGGGGCATGTCGACGTCCTGGTCCTCGCTGAGCGCGGTGAGGGTGGTCGCGAGCCCGGGGTCGAGCTCCTCGACCTCCGGGGCGGGGAAGCCGCGCACCCGCCACAGATCGGCGACCAGATCGGAGTAGACGGAGCCGAAGACCCAGCTCATATGGCGCTCGGGCTTGGTCTCCTCGCGGCCGAGCCCCGGGGCCCACGGGCCGAGGATGAGCCCGAACTCATGGGGATGCTTGATCGCCCAGACGCGCAGCGCGCGGGCGCCGCTGATCCACCGGCGGCCCGGCTCCTCCTCGGGGTGCTGACCGAGGACCCCGCGCATGAAGCGGGCCATCTCCTCGAAAATGTCCACACGCAACTGAAGGATCAGCGCATCCCGACTACTGAAGTAGCGGTAGACGGCCGGCGCGGTCATGCCCATCTCACGCGCGATGGCGCGGATGGTCACATTTTCCGGGCCCTCCTGAACCAGGAGCGTCCGGGCGACGTCCTTGATTTCACGGATGGTCGCGATGCGCAGGCGCTCGCGCCGTGAGTACGGTGCGACGTGCGCTTCCCCTGGCGACACGCGTCCCCCTCCCTGATGCTGCGCCGCTCGACAACCCGGCGTACACGCACACGATACAGCGCCTCCGTTTAGTGAACAGCGGCAGCGACAGTGGCTCTGGTTCAACTGCTAGTCCTCCGACCCTGCCACAGATCCGTGGGGTTGCCCCGCCGGTTGGCTCAGCGACCACCGTCCGGGTCAGCGGACGGCACGGGGGAGCGTCCGTACATACGTCGGACATTCATTCGGGAAGAAGGCGCGGGAGTGCTCTCGCGACGGCCGGGGAATCACCGGTCTCCGCACTCGGAGCCACTCTGCGGTAAACGCGCTCAGCGGAGGTGGGATTGCGTTCTCGCCCGACTCGGCAGATGCGGGGAAACGGCCCGCCCCACCCGTTTCACCAGGAGCGGAGAGAAAACCGACCGGTCGGCACCGTGGATTTCCACTTCGGCCCGCCGGGAGAGCCCCGAACGCCGGGACAGAACGGGTCACGGCATTCCGGTCGGCGGCGCCGGGGCGTTCGGCCGTCCGGGGTTTCCGCGGCTCAGCCGGAGGATGTCGCGGTGACACGGGATCACCGCCGCGTGGTTCACCCGGGGCAGATCCACTCACACCATCCGGTCCATAACGAATACGATGCGCCGGAAGCAAGGGTGGTTACCTCAAGAGCGATACCGCCCTTGTCTCCCATATCCGGGCAGCCGGGCCACGGGCTTTCGCGATGCGGCCAGGTCGGCTCCGAGAAGCCCGGACCGGGCGGTTCCCGCGGACCTCGCCCCCCGGGTCCTCCCGTACCGGGTCTGTTTTCCCGTCAACATCACGACGGGACGCGCTTTCCCCGAAAAGCGTCCGCGCCCCGTCGATAACGATCTCCCACCCCGGCTCCCCGCCGCTGGTGCGGGCGCGTTTCTCACCACGCCTGTTCGGTTCGTATTCGATCAGCGGTTCACTCCGCGAAAGTTCCTGACGCGCTTTCCCGGGCGAGATCGTCCGCACGCCATCGGGGAAGGCGACGGGGTCCCGCCCGGCCCCGAAATCAGCTTCCGCTTACGCCTTCGGACCGCGACTTGAAGGGGGTGCGCACGTCCATGATCACCGCCTTGCGCGCGCCCGCCGCCTTCTCCGCGACGGCCGCGGCGCACACGCCGGCGGCCGGTCGCCCATAGGGGCGCGCTTCCCAACTCGCCCTCCCCCAAGGCGTTTACGGATTTTTTACCACCCGTACAGCCTTCCGGCGGATGGGAAAGGGCGGGTACGGCCACCAACGGGTGGATCGGGCCGGATCCGGGTGACGGCGGGGCCTACGGGTGGTGGGGGCAGGCGGCGGGGGCGGCGGGGGCGGTCCGCCGGGACGGGCGGGGCGCGGCGGTGCTCCGCTCGCGCGGGGTCACCGTCACCATCACGTTCTCCAGCGGCCGCAGCGAGATCACCGGCGAGCCGTACCTCAGCTCGGTCCCCGGGATCCGGCTGATCCGGAAGCGCTGGTTCACCATGGCCACGATGATGCGCAGCTCCAGCAGCGCCATGAAGTTGCCGACGCACTGCCGGGGCCCCGAGCCGAACGGGAGGTACGCCATCCGCGGCCGCTCCTTGATGGCCTGCGGGGTGAACCGGTACGGGTCGAAGGCCAGCGGGTTGTCCCAGTGGCGCGGGTTGTGGTGGGAGACCAGCGGGGACAGCAGCACCGAGGAGCCCGGTTCGACGTCATAGCCGCCGAGGGTGTCCGCGTCCACCGCCGCCCTGGGGAAGATCCAGATGGGCGGGTGCATCCGCAGGCTCTCGTCGACGACCATCTTGGTGTACGTGAGCGACTCGGCGCTCGCCACGTCCGGCAGCCCGCCCCCGAGCACCGTGGCGATCTCGGCGTCCAGCTCCTCCTGGACGCCGGGGTGGCCGGCGATCGACAGCAGCGTCCAGCACAGGGATACGGCCGTGGTCTCATGACCGGCCAGATAGACGGTGAGCAGCTCGTCCTTGATCTGCTGATCGGTCCAGGGCTCACCGGTGGCCGGGTCGGTGGCCTGCTCCATCAGCGCGATCAGCGGCCCCTCCCCCGTCTCCGCGTAGCTTCGGCGCACATCGGCCACGATGCGGTCGAAGACCCGGTGGATCCTGAGGATCTTGCGCTGACGGTCCGTCGGCACCCATGAGGGCAGCATCTCGGTGGCGGTGCCGCGCCGGAACATCACCTCCACCACATCGTCCACGATCGTCTTGAGCATGGCCGAGTCCGGCCTGATGTCGTAGGCGAACAGCGAGCGGCTGAGGGTGACCAGGGTCAGCCGCAGCATGTCGGTCATCAGGTCGACCGGCTCACCGGCGGCGGCCTTCGCCTCCCAGCTCTCCAGCATCTCCTCGGTGGCCCGGATGATGTTGGGGATGATGTCGGTGATGGCGTTCTTCAGGAACACCGGCTGCACCGCCCGCCGGTGGGCACGCCAGAACTCGCCGTCGGTGGTGAGCAGTCCCTTGCCCATCACCACGCCGAACTGCTCGTAGAGCGGGCCGCGGACGTAGTTGCCGTTGTTCTCCACCAGCACCCGGCGCACCGCCTCGGGCTCGGTCACCTGGTGCACCAGGAAGGGGCCGAGCCGCATCCGGACGATCTCGCCGTGGTCGCGCTGGAGACCGAGCAGGAATTCGGCGGTGTTCCGCTTCCAGGGGCCCAGACTGCCCATCAGCGGGACGCCCTTGGGGCCGGGTGCCAGGCGCGGTGCGGAGGTCGCTGTGCTCATCGGTGGTCTCCTTGCTTTCGCGGCCGCGGCTCGCGGGGCACCGGAAAGAGGCGGCGCACGAAGAGATGGTCGAAAAGGGCGTCGGGCGCCAGGCGCCGCAGGGCGATCGTGCTGTGGGCGAGCAGTCCGACGGGGTAGCGGGCGCGCGGCCGGGAGCCGCGGGCGCCCTTGGCCACCACCTTCGCCACCCGCCGGGCCACGTCGTCGGACTGGATCGCGAAGGTGCCCGCCAGGGTCCGGCGGCTGCCGGTGTAGATCGCCTCGAAGTACTCGGCGCTCTCCCGGCGGAAGGTCTCGTACGTCCGGCTCACCGGCCGCAGATTGGCGACGTAGGTGGCGCCGAAGCGGGTGGTGCGCACCGGGCCCGGCTCGACGAGGACGACCCGCACCCCGAAGTCGGCCACCTCGTTGCGCAGCGAGTCGCTGAGCGCCTCCACGGCGTGCTTGGTGGCGTTGTAGAAGCCCGAGCCGGGGACGGCGTAACGGCCGAAGATGGAGGAGATGTTGACGATGGTGCCGCCGCCGTGGGCGCGCATCGCGGGCAGCACCAGTTGGCTGAGCCGGACCAGTCCGTACACATTGGTCTCGAACTGCTCGCGCACCTCGGCCATGGAGGCTTCCTCGATACAGCCCGACATGGCGTAGCCGGCGCTGTTGATCAGCGCCCCGACCGCGCCGTGCTCCGCCTCGACCTTGGCGACGGCGGTGGCCATGGACTCCTCGTCGGTGACGTCGAGCGCCAGGGTGCGGAGGCCGAGCGCCGCCAGCTCGTCCAGCGTCTCGGGCCGCCGCGCGGTGGCGTATACGGCATGCCCGGCCCGGTGCAGCCGCAGCGCGCACGCACGGCCGATGCCGGAGGAGCAGCCGGTGATGAGGACCGGGAGGCCGGCCCCGGGTCCCGGGGCCGGCGAGCGGCCGGTCACGCGGGGGGCGCGTCGAACGCCCCGAGCTGGGTGGCGAGGTCGTAGCTGTCCATGGAGAACCAGCTCTCCACGATCTTGCCCTCGTTGTTGAACTCGTCGATGACGATGCCGGGGATCTCCAGCGCGCGGCCCTGCGCCGGGATGATGCCCGCGTAGGCGTCGCCGGTGTGGGTGCCGCGTGCGGTGAACCGGCTGACGACCTTGTTCCCGTCCAGGATCCAGTCGTCCACGGTGACCTGGAGGTCGGGGAAGGAGGCGCGCTGGAGCCGCACCCACTCCTTCAGGTGCTCCACGCCTTCCTTGCCGTTCTCGGCGGTGCCGTGGCTGATGTGGTCCTCGGTGGCGCCCTCGTAGATGACGTCCAGATTGCCCTTGTTGAGGCACTGCTCGTAGTAGCGCTCGAGGACGGCCTTGTTCTGTTCGGGAGTGGACATGCGGTTCCCTTTCTATCGCGTGGTGTTTCCCAGCGGGCCGGAGAGTCCCGAGACGGTCGCCACGGGGTCTCCGGAGTCTGTGTCGGTGATCCGCCAGACGCCGAGCGAGGGATCGCCCTCGACTCGGGTGGGTCCGCGCTCGGCGGAGTGCGGTGTGATGCGGCCGAGGATCAGTGGGTCGGCGGTGACCGAGAGGCCGTCGCCCTGGGTGGTGCACCGCCGCACCACGTTCTCCAGCGCGGCGACCGGCAGCGCCGTCCCGGGTACGAGGGGCGTCGCCCACAGGTCGGCCGGCAGGCAGCGCGGCACCTCGGCCACCGGCCGGCCCTCCGGCCCCGCTCCCCATGCGCACAGCGGCACCACGGCGCCGCGCCAGTGCAGGAACGGCGGCCCGGAGCGGAGGGTGGTGGTCTGCCGGGCGGTGGGGCTCGGCGGGGCGGGCGGCCGTGGCCCGCCGGTCTCGTGGACGATGCGCAGGCTCGCCTCGGGGCCGCCTACGGCCCCCTCGCGGCGGTAGCGGACCTCGACGATCCAGTTGTGCCCCTCGTGGAAGCCGCGGGTCTCACGGACCAGCCGGATCGCGGGGCCGTCCAGGCGCAGCAGCGACAGCGGCACCACGATCTCCTCCGGAACACCGGCCGTGAGCGCCGGGAAGTCCTCCGGGACGATCCATTCGGCGGCCCGCACGGCGTTCTCCAGCAGGAGGGAGAGCGGCAGCGCCGGGGCGCCGTCGATGCGGAAGTCGCCGAGCGCGGGGGTGTGTTCGGGATCGAGGACGACGCGTGCCGTCATCCGGGCGTGCGGCTGGTAGGCGGTCACCTCGCCGAGGTGGAAGATCTTCGGATAGGCGGTGGCGAAACCGGGCAGCGCGGGCACCACCGGATAGCCGATGGCCTGGCCCGGGTCGATGGCCTGGCCGAGTGGCCCGACGAAGGTGACCTCGCCCTCGGAGGCCCCCAGCAGTTCGGCCCGCCAGCGCTCCAGCCCGTCCGCCACGTCGATCGCGGCCATGTAGCGCAGGGTGGCGGCGAAGTTGGCGATCAGGCCGATGCGGTCCCAGGTGGGCCAGGCGAGGGTCATCACGGGGAACGCGGCCCGGCGGGCGGCCCACTGGCCGAGCCGGGCCAGCCCGTCGTTGGCCGCGGCGTATTCGAGCTGGCCGACCATGCCGCCGAGCCGTCCGGTGAGGGAGCCGACGCTGCAAAAGAACTTCAGGTCGCGCCCGCGCACCTCCTCGAAGACATTGAGGAAGCCCTCGATCTTGACCTCGACGGTGCGCAGGATCTCCTCGTCGGTCTTCTTCGGCAGCCGGGCGGAGGTGTCCACTCCGGCGTTGTGCACCACTCCGGCGAGCCTGCCGCCCTCCAGCGCGTCCTCGCGCCGGATGAGCTCGCGCACCTGGGCGCGGTCGGTGAAGTCGCAGCGCGCGTACTCGATGCGCAGCCCCTCCCGCCGGGCGCGGGTCAGATGGGTGGCCAGCTCCCACAGCCGGTGGGTGCGGGCGAGCCGGGCCCGGGTCCTCGCGGGCGACTCGCCCTTCGTACGGCCCGCCCAGACCTCCTTCTCGTACCGCTTCCACCCGGCCTCGTCCACGCCGAACCAGGGCTCGTCCCCGCTCGGGAACGGCTCCCGGCCGGTGACCACGACCCGTACGCCGTGCCGGGCGGCCAGTGAGCGGGCCAGCTCCCAGCCGATGCCCCGGCCGCCGCCGGAGATCAGCACGGTGTCCTCGGGGCCGAGGGTGAGGGCGGGCGGGGCCACGGGCCGGTCCTCGGGGGTGAGGGTGAACCGGCGGCCGTCCCGGTGGCCGACCTCGATCTCGCCGGTGCGGCCCAGCTCGGCGGCGACGATGCCGGGCAGGTCGGCGGAGGCGGCCAGGTCGATGTCGACGACGCGGGCGTTCACATTGGGGAACTCCCGGTGCAGGCTCTTGGCGAGCCCCGCCCAGATGCCGCCCAGGGGCTGCTCCAGACCGTCCCGCGGATGCCGGCCCATCCCGCCGCCGAGGTAGCTGACGGCGAGATAGAACAGCCGGTCCGCGGCCGTCTCGGCCGCCCAGTCGTCGTAGACGCCGCGCAGCGCGGTCACGGTCCCGGTCAGCGCCTGACGCCAGGCCCCGGCGAAGGCGGCGGGGTCCGGGTCGTGGGCCCGGCCCACGGTGAGGTCGACGATGGCGTCCACCGGGCCGGGGCCGTCCGGCTCCCGGCGCACCAGCGCGCCGTGTTCCTTCAGTTCGCGCTCCACACCGGCGGCGATGTCCTCCTCGCCGCCGATCAGCAGCACCCGCATCCCGGCGAGCCGGGGGTGCGGCCCGGCGGGGCGCGGCAGCTCGGTGAGCCGCCACACCATCCGGGTCACCGGCTGGACCGGCGCGCCGTCCTTCGCCACGGTCATGTCCGGTCCTCCCCCGCCGACGCCTGTTCGACGGGGACGGCCTCGCCGGTCTCGGCGTCGATATAGCCGATGAGGGTGGCCCGCATGTCCTTCATCTGGAGGAGCATCCGGCCGTCGGGCCGCACCGCGACGAAGCGGTTGCTGATGGCGTCGGCCGTCAGATCGAAGCCGGGCGGGGTGACGAAGAGGTCGACGGGCTCGCCGGAGGCGGCCAGATCGTGGTCGCTGATCTCCTCGTACAGATCGATCCGGCGGATCGACAGCGGTGCGGCCACCGGCACCAGATGCCCGTCGAGCAGCTCCAGCACCCCCACCCGGGCCAGCCCGTCGAGCAGGATGGACGGCACGGTGAACCGGGACCACACCGGATCGCCGGCCGGGATGTCGGGCGCGTAGCGGGCGCGCTTGCCCCGGGGGTGGATCCGGGTGTCGGTGGTGGAGACGAACGGGCCGGTCAGCCGCACCGGGGAGCCGGGCTGGTGGTACGGGTCGGGGACCGGGGTCTCCTCCCCCACCGGCCACTCCTCCCAGCGCGGCGCGGTGGGCGCCTCGGTGTCGAGCAGCACCCGGGCCAGGAAGTGGACCCGGTCCTTGACCAGGACCACTCCGCTGGGCGCGACCACGTCCTCGGTGATCCGCACCTGGACGACGGTCACCTCCCCGGGGCTGTCGACCAATTCGGCGCGGATGCGCCGCGGACCGGCCGGGAGGTCGCGGTAAACCCGCAGGAAGTGCTCGAAGCGCAGATCCTCGAAGGCGATCACCCGCTTGCCGGGGACCAGGGCGCGGGCGGCCTCGGCGGCCAGTTCGGTGACGAACGTGCCGGGCAGGGTGGCCTCGCCGCGCACCGTGTGGTGTTCCAGATAGCCGTCGGTCGCAAGGTCGAAGGGGCACTCGTAGACCAGCGACCGCTCATCGGACTCCAGCAGCCGGCGCAGGAAGAACCCGGGCCGCTCCGCCTCGCCCGTGGTGGCCAGATAGCCGGGGTAGAAGCGCTCGACGGTGGCGCGCTCGGCGTCGCCGAGGTGGACGACGGAGGGGCGCCGCACGGGGGCGTGCAGTTCCTGGACGAAGTGGTGGATGCCCTCGGCGACGGCCATGTTGCTGTACGACCCGGCGCGTTCGTAGTACGCCTTCGTCAGCTCGTTGGCGCCCATGCCGACGCCCTCCCACAGCGTCCAGCCGATGGTGAACTCCTCCGTCCGCGCATCGGTGGCCCGGGTGTGGGTCGCGGCGGCGGCCAGGAAGTCGTTGGCCGCCGCGTAGTCGGCCTCGCCGAGCTGTCCGAAGTACCCCAGCAGCGAGCCGAAGTTGCACCACAGCCGGGGCGGCGCGGTGCGCAGGGCGCGCTTGAGGTGGAGGTAGGAGTCCAGCTTCAGATCGCGGATGGCGGTGAACTCGGCGAAGCTCTTGTCCTTGATCAGCCCCGAGCGCTGGAGCCCGGCGGCGTTGACCAGCAGGTCGATCCGCCCCTGCTCGGCCAGGACCCGGCCGATCGCCCCGTCCACCGCGTCGCCGTCGCGCATGTCGCAGGCGAGGTAGGTGACCCGGCCGGGACCGCTGTGGGCGGCCATCTCGTCCAGGTTCCGGCGCGCCCAGCGGGCGTTGACCATGCGGTCGAAGGCGCGGTTGATGTCGGCGACGGTGCGGCCGTCGCGCCGGGCGATCTCCGTCTTGATGTAGCCCGCGCGGCGGGCGGCGAACTCCTCGTCGGTGCCCTCATAGGTCTCCGGCGGCCAGTCGTCCAGGGAGTTGCTGCCCAGGACGTAGATCCGGGGCCGGAAGTGCTCGGCGACCGCCTTGACCACCTCGGCGGTGATACCCCGGGCGCCCCCGGCGACCACCACGACGGAGTCCGGGCCGAGCACGGCCCGCGCTTCCTCGCCCGGGGCGCCCGGCTCGTCGCAGAGCAGATACGTCCTCCGTACGCCGTCGATGTCGAACACCGCGGGGAAGACCCGCTCGGCCGCGCTCTCCTCCTCGGCCAGGTCCATCGCCTCGGTGAGGCCGGTGGCGGAGGTGCACAGCGTGAAGGCGAGGCAGGCGTCACGCTCCAGGGCCGCGGTCTTCCACAGCCCGGTGAAGAGCCCGGTGTACGGATGCGGGGTGCCGCCGGGCGCGGCGCCCAGCAGCAGCGCCACCGCCGAGGAGCCGGGGTCGCCCAGGTCGTCGTAGACGTGCTGGAGGGTCAGATAGGCGGCATCGTGCAGGGCGGTGAGGCGGAGTGCGGGGCCGTTAGTGGGCGCCCGGCCGAGGTCGGCGACCACCCTGAGGTGGATGGTCCCGGGGCCCGCACCGGCAAGGGCCCGGCGGACCGACTCCTCGGTGACCTCGGGCAGATGGTGCCAGCCGGGGCGCGGGGCCCCGAGCGGCGCCGTGGACAGGACGGTGAGGTCCGCCTCCGGCGGCACGGCACCGGTGAGCAGCTCGGGCGCGTCGGTGAGCACCACCGCGCCCGCGGGGAGGAACGGGGTGCGCTCGCGCACGGTGCGCGCGGGCAGCTCGGTCAGCACGGGCACCTGGCGGCGGACCCGTACGGGGGTGCCGTCCGCGAGCCGTCCGTCGGTGGCGAACGCGGCGGGCAGCGCGGCCGGGGCCGCCTCGGCGGGCCCGGGCCCGGCGTCCGCACCGGTCCCCGGGATGGTCAGCCGGAGCCGGGCCCCGGCGGCGCCCTCGCTCTCGTCGGTGGCGATCTCCACACTGCCCGCGGGCCGGTGCAGCGCCTTGAGGACGGCGAGCCCGCCGGCCGCGCCAAGATAGCGGGCGTGCTCGGGGGCGGGCGCGCCGCACAGCAGGATCTCGTCCGGGGCGGCCTCGCCGCGTCCCGCCTCGACGGCACCGAGCGGCTCGTCCACGTACGCGAGCACCTCGAGCCCCGCGGCGCGGGCCCGCTCCTCGGTGGTCAGGGCGAACAGGAAGGCGCCTTCGGCGAGTTCCTCGGCCTCCGGCGGCAGCAGCTCGCCGATCAGCGTGCGGTACTCCGGGAGGCTGTTGCCGTTGATCCCGCCCGCGAGCGCGAAGTCGAGCTCCCCGGTGCGCAGATAGCGGCCCGCGGAGGTGATGGAGGAGACGGCGGAGGCGAAGCCGGAGTCCATCGTCATGTTCGGGCCGTTGAGGTCGAAGTAGTTCGCCACCCGGGCCGAGATGATGTTGGGCATCTGGCCGGGGAAGGAGTCCTCGTTGGAGGCCGGGATCATGTCGCGTACCCGGTCGCCGAGCCGCTCCAGAACACCCGGCAGGGCATCGGAGTCCAACTCGCCGATCGCCTCGGCGATGTCGTCGAGATAGCAGCGGTTGGCGTAGAGCATCGCGGCGCGGGTCGGGCCCATATGGCCGACGAACACCCCGGTCTTGAGCGCCCGCTCCTGCCAGAAGTCCGGTATCTGGTCGCGGAGTTGATGGGCGCACTCCACGATCATGAGCTGGCAGCGGTCCAGGGCCCGGATGGTCTTGGGAGGCAGCCGCACCTTGTTGAACGGCGGCGCCGGATACTGCTCGCCGAAGCTGTCGCCGGGGCGAGGACCGCCGCCCAGCCAGCGGGTGACCTCCTCGCGGCCCGCCAGCCCCGGCAGATGGGCCGACCAGCCGACGATCGCCACCCGGCTGCCGGGGTCGGGGACCTTGGTGACGGTCGCGGGGGCCCGGTCGGTGGTGGTGGCGTTCGCGGCGGCGGGGCGCGGCCGGTGCTCGGAGACGATCAGATGGGCGTTGGTGCCGCCGAAGCCGAACCCGGACACGGCGGCCAGCCGGGGGCCGTCCGGCTTCCCCGGCCACTCCTTGTGCTCGGGGGTGATCTCCAGTCCGGTCTCGGCGAGCCGGAAGTCCTCGCGGGGCCGGGAGAAGCGGAACTGACCGGGGATGGTGTGCTCGGCCAGGCCCAGCAGGTTCTCGATGAGCGAGACCACGCCCGCCGCCCAGCCGGTGTGGCCGATCAGGGACTTGTTGGAGGTGACCGCGGCCGGTCCGGCGGTGCCGTAGTACTCCCGCAGCGTGGTGAACTCGGCGAGGTCACCGGCCGGGGTGCCGGTGGCGTGGGCGTTGACCCAGCTCACCGCGTTGCCCTCGACCTCGCCCGCCTCCAGGGCGCGCCGCACGGCCAGGCTCTGACCGGCGGCGTTGGGCGCGTAGATGGCCTTGCCCTTGCCGTCGGAGGACGAGCCGAACGCCCGGAGCACCCCGAGCACCTCGTCCCCGTCGGCCCGCGCCCGGCTCAGCCGCTTGAGGACGACCAGCGCGGCGCCGTCGGCGAAGATCACCCCGTCCGCGTCCTCGTCCAGCGCGTGCACCTCACCGCGCTTGGAGAGCCCCTGGAGCTTGGAGAAGAGCACGGTGCCGCGCGGCGCGAGCGCGAAGGCGCCACCGCAGACCGCGATGTCCTGCTTGCCCATGAGCAGGCCCTTGGCGGCGATGTCGATCGCGTACAGGGAGGAGGAGCAGGCGGTGTCCACCATGTGCAGCTCGGTGGAGGGCGGCAGCAGCCCGCGCATCGCCAGCTCGCCGACGCGGTGCGGCAGAAAGCGCGAGCGGTCCTGGCCGGCGCGCCAGTAGCGGCGGGCCAGAGCCGCCTCGATGTCGCCGCCGAGGGCCGTGCGCTCGCCGTCCTCCAGCGGCAGGTCCCGGAGGATGTCGTGCGTCATCCGGGTGACGCTGTCCAGCACCCCGGCCTCTTCGAGGTGCTGGCTGCCGTCGGGGGTGTAGCCGACGACGAAGGAGCAGCGGTCGGTGTCCTGGTGGCGCACCCCGTCCAGGGCCTGGACCAGGCTGTGGCGCAGCCACATGGTGGTCAGCTCATGGTCGTCCGGGCCGTCGGCCATGCTGTCGACGGAGCCGGGGGCGGCCTCGAAGTCCGTGATGAAGACGCAGCGGTCGGCGTACGCCTTGTCCTCGGCGGCGGTGTCGGCGGCGTGGAAGTTCTCATGCCGCCAGCGGTCCCGGGGGATCTTGACGAACAGCTCGTCACCGGCCGTACGGAGCTTCCAGAACTCCTCGGGGCTGTTCGCCCCGGCGACCGCCAGGCCCATGCCGACGACGGCGATCGCGTCGTCGGGGACATCGGGGGGCAGGTCGGGGCCGGGCGTGTCCGGGGTCTCGGTGACGGCCTCGGCGACGGCGGCGGCCCGGGGACGTGCGGGCTCGGGCGCCGCGACGGGCTCGGCCTCGGGCGCTTGGGCCACGATGGGCTCGGGCTCCGGCACTTGGGCCACGATGGGCTCGGGCTCCGGTGCGGCCTCTTCCCGTACGGGACCGGCGGCGGGCGGGGACAGGAGGGCGGCGCCCAGCGTCAGTCCCCCGTCCGCGAGCACCAACTGTCCGGTGATCCAGCGCGAGGCGTCGGAGGCCAGGAAGGCGACGACGTCGGCGAACTCCTCGGCGGTGCCCAGCCGTCCGAAGGGCGTCGCCCTGGCGATCACCTCCTGCATCTCCCGGGCCCGGGGGAACTTGTCCGCGACATCGCTTTCGAGCATCGCGGCCGAGGCGGTGTTCACCCGGATGCCGAGCGGGGCGAACTCCACCGCGAGATAGCGGGTCGCCGCCTCGGCGGCCGCCTTGGCGGGGGCGCAGGCCGAGTAGTTGGCCATCACCATCTGCGAGCCGCCGAGCGCCGAGACGGTGACGATCGACCCGCCGCCGGTGCGCGCCATCAGCGGGGCCGCGCCGCGGGCGCAGCGCAGTCCCCCCTTGTAGTTGGTGTCGATGGCCTTGGCGATGTCCTCGTCGGTCACCTCGGCCAGGGGCAGCAGGGCCCCGTTGGCGGCGCTGTTGACCAGGATGTCCAGCCGCCCGTGGCGCTCCTCGATCTCGGCGAACATCCGGTCGACCTGCTCCTGCCGGGCCACCGAGGCCCGTGCGAGCTCGACCCGGGCGCCGGTTGCCACCAGTTCGTCCCTGGTGCGCTTGGCCTGGTCGTGCGAGTGGAAATAGTTGAGGACGATGTCGGCGCCGCGGGCCGCGAGGGTGCGCGCGATCGCCTTTCCCACGCCCTTGGAACCTCCGGTGACCAGGGCCACCTTCCCCGTGAGGTCTTTCATGGAACGACTGACTCCTTCTGCGACGAGGGGGTGGGCGGTTCAGCCCGTGGCGGAGGCGGGCGCATGGGCCCCCTGGTCGTTCATCTGCTCCAGCACAAAGTCCGTGATCTTGCCCATGGTGTTGTAGGTGGCCAGCCGGAAGCCGGACTCGCGCGGCGGCAGCCCGTACCGACTGGAGACCCTGGACAGCAGCTCGACCTGCTTGACGGAGTCGACTCCCAGCTCGGCCTCGAGCTGTACCTCGTCCTCGAAGACGTCCTCGGGGTATTCGAGCGCCTCGGCGTAGAGGGTCCGCAGCTCTTCGAAGAGCCGCTCACGGTCGTACCCCTCCGGCCGCGGCTCGGACGCGGACGAGGACGAGGCCGGCGATGCCGGGGCCTGCGGCGCGGGCTCGGAAGCGGCCTCGGGCTCCGCGGCGGGCTCGGGCTCGCCTCGCCCGGTCTCGGCGGACTTGCGGAAGGCGTCCAGTTCGGTGCGAACCAGCTCCAGCACCATATGGCCGCGCTCGCTCCAGTACGCCGCGAAGACGTCGGAGGGCACCGAGGGGGCCAGCAGCTCGGCGAGCCCGCCGCGCTCGGGCGCGGCCAGACCGGCCTCGCGCAGCGCCTCGAGGGTTCCGTCGAGCGCGAGCCGTCCGCCGGTCAGGGCCAGCGTGGGCAGCGACCGCACCTCGGCGCCGTCGGTCACCTTGGCGACCAGCTTGGAGAGCGCGGCGCGCCCGCCCGCCTCCACGAACACCTCGGCGCCGCTCTCCCGCAGATGCCGTACGGCCGCGGCGAATCGCACCGGCCGGGTGAAGTGCTCGGCCAGCAGCTCGGCGAGCACATCGCCGGGCTCGTAGTAGCGCTGAAGGATCGGCGAGTAGACCGGTCGGTTCAGCGGATGCTGGTCCAGCTTCCTTACGTAGGCGGCGAATTCGGGGGCGGCGGGGGCGAGCGCCGGGGTGTGGAAGGGGAAGGGGGTGTCGATCTCGATGGCGCCGACGTCGAGCTGTCCGGCGATCGCCACGACCCGGTCCAGGATCTTGGCGGGACCGCTGACCACGGTCTGTTCGTCGTGGTTCTCGGTGGCGACGGCCAGCAGCGGCTCGTCCACCAGCTCCAGCAGCTTGCGGGTGCGCTCGGCACTCGCGGCCAGGGCCACCATGCGGCCGTCGACACCGCCCTGCCGCTCGATCACGGCGACGCGCTGGGCGACGATCCGGACCCCGTCCTCGACCGAGAAGGCCCCGGCCGCCACCAGGGCGGTGATCTCGCCGAGGCTGTGCCCGGCCAGGACGTCGGGGGTGGCGCCCTGGGCGGCGAGGATCTCGTAGGCGGCCAGGCCCGCGCCGTAGATGGCGACCTGGGAAGCCCAGGGGTCGTTGTCGAGCAGATCGCGCAGATCGGCCTTGCGCTCGCCGAAGAGCACCTCGGAGATGCGGCTGGCGTAGAGCTCCTCGGTCACGGCGTCGAGCCGCTCGAAGACCCGGCCGATCTGGGGATGGCGCTCCTTGGCCCGGCGGAGCGCCTCGCCGTCGAAGCCGCCTTGTCCGGGGAAGAGAAAGGCCGTCGTGACGCCTGTGGACGGATTGCTGGGCATGCCGATGCCTCCATGGGTGGGGTGGTGACGGTGAATGAGGTGCGTCACCCGCGCGGGTGACGCGGCGCTGTGGGCGGCCAATGGCCGTTATGAGGTCGCGGCCGTGCCGAACGGGCCTGCCGCGGGAGGGCCGGGCTAGACGGCGCCGGCGGCCGGGGAGTCGAGCAGGAAGGTGCCCATGCTCCCGAGGTTGGCGGCGATCAGCCGGTCGGCGAGCCGGGTCGCCGGGGGCAGATGCCTGGGGGCGCCGCGGACGAGCCAGCGCACCATCCGGATCTTCCAGCCCGGCTCGGGGCCCGGCGGGATGTGGTCGAAGAGGGCGTGGATATTGGCCGGGGAGTAGAACTCGGCGGGCGGCACGATCGTGGCGAACATCCCGACCATGCCGCTGCCGTGGTGCGGGCTGCGCGCCATCGCCCGGATGAACTCCAGCTCCTCGCGGTTGTAGTCGCCGATCTCGGCATGGTCGCGGGTGTACCGGAAGTGGCCGCCCACCAGGGCGTCCCGGCGCCGGGCGTAGTCGGCGAGCGCGGCGGCGAGGTCACGGTCGCCGGACAGGGCGGGCTCCACGGCCTCCACGAGCAGTTCGGCACCGCGCAGGGAGTCGGTGATACCGGCGGCGGTGATGGGGTCGCGGGTGTAGCCCGCGTCGCCGACCAGGGCCCAGCCGGGGCCGTGGCAGTGGCGCAGGAAGTTGGGGACCGCGCCGGTCATCCACTTGTCGACGCGCCGGGTCTCCCGCAGCCGCGCCGCGAACTCGGGGTCGACGTCCTCGAAGGCGGCGATGACCGTGGCATCGCGCTCCTGGTCGGGGGACGCCTTGAAGTCCCCCACCGGCAGGGCCACTCCGACGATGGTGAGGCCGTCGTGGGTGGGCCAGGTGAAGGCGTGCTGATGGCGGTGGCGGTAGGTGCGCACCTTGCCGTCGTGCGGCAGATCGGCCCAGTACGACCAGTGGCTCTTGTTGAGCACCGGGTGGGAGTCGTATTTCTCGGCCCCCACCAGCCGGGCGACGGTGGAGTTGGAGCCGTCGGCGCCCACCACCAGCCGGGCGTGCTCGACCAGCGGCGTGCGGTCCTCGGTCTCGGCCCGGACGCCGATGACGGTGCCCTGGGCGTCCGTCAGCAGTTCCCGCAGCGCCACCTGTTCCCGCAGCTCCGCCCCGGCCTTGACAGCGGCCTCGAGCAGGATCTCGTCCAGCTTGGCGCGCTCCGGGGAGTACGCCTCGGCCACGCCCTCGACGGCGGGCAGCTTGGCCATCAACTGGACGGGGCCGCTCTGGAGACCGTACGAGTGAATGGGCGGGCAGCCGGTGGCCGCCACCTCGTCCAGCAGTCCCCAGCGCTTCAGCCGGAGAATTCCCGGCGGGTGGACCAGATTTGTGGCGGCCCCCTTGCCGCCGGGGAATTTGGCCCGGTCCAGGAGAAGGACCCGGTATCCAGCTCTTGCCAGGAGCATCGCCGTCGATGCCCCGCTGATGCGCGCTCCTACCACAATGACGTCGTACATAGCGACCCCCATACCCAACGGTCACCCGGGATCCGGGGAACCGGTGGATCATCTTTTTCGCTCTGTCTTCGCTCTGTCGAATTTAATTACGCGATCGACTCGGGAGGTTTCCCGTGTATGAATCCTCGGCGGCGCCCGAAGAGATCACCTTCGTTTCGCCGGGTCCGGTGCGGCCGCGCGGTGCCGTGAGAATGGCGAGACAACCGAGGGCGGCGATTCCGGCGCCGATCCAGGCGGCGGGCCGCAGCCCGTCCACGAATTCCTGGGGCGAGCCGTATCCGCCCAGTGTGGTGAATACGGAGGTGAGCACCGCGACGCCGAGTGCGCCGCCGAGCTCCCGGAAGGTGTTGTTGGCGCCCGAGGCGATTCCCTGGTCGCGGGGGGCGACGATGCTCATCGCCATTTCCGCGACGGGCGAGAAGAACAGCCCGAGGCCGATTCCGCCGAGCACCAGACCGGGCACCTGGTCGGCGTAGGCGGTGTCCGCGCCGACCACGGACGCCAGCCAGCCAAGACCCACGGCCTCGAACAGCAGGCCCGCGGCGACCACGAGACGGTTGCCGAGCCGGGCGGTCAGCAGCGCCGCCAGCGGGGCGACCACGACCGGCATCGCGGTCCACGGCAGCATCTTCACGCCCGCCTCCAGCGGCGAGAAGCCCTGGATGTTCTGCATGAACTGGGTGAGCAGGAAGACCAGGCCGAACATGGCCGCGAACATCAGCAGGCTGGCCGCGTTGACCGCGCTGAACGCGCGATTGCGGAACAGCCGCATCGGCAGCATGGGTTCGGCGGTGCGCAGCTCCCAGCCGACAAAGAGCGCGAGGACCACCAGGCCGCCGGCCAGGAAGCCGATCACCCGGCCGCTGGACCAGCCGTGTTCGGTGGTGGACACCAGCGCGTAGACCACACCGAACACCCCGAGGCTGACCAGGACGGTGCCCACCGGGTCGAGCGAGGTGTCCGGGCGGGTGGACTCGGCCAGCTTCCAGAGGCCGAGCGCCAGCACCAGCACGCCGATCGGCACATTGACCCAGAAGATCCACTCCCAGGAGATCTTCTCCACCACGGCCCCGCCGATCAGCGGGCCGAGCGCGACCGCGAGACCGCTGAGCGCGCCCCAGACGCCCAGCGCGAGACCGCGCCGGCGCTCGGGGACGGCGACGGTCAGCAGCGTCAGCGTCAGCGGCATCACCACGGCCGCCCCGAGGCCCTGTACGGCCCGGGCGGCGATCAGGGCGTCCGCACTGCCGGACAGCGCCGCGGCGGCGGAGGCCCCGGTGAAGACCACGAGGCCGGCCAGGAAGACCCGGCGGCGCCCGAACCGGTCCCCGGCGGCCGCACCGGCCATCAGGAAGACCGAGAAGGTGAGGGTGTAGCCGTTCACCGTCCACTCCAGGTCCTGGAGGCTGGTGCCCAGGTCCTTCTGGATGGCGGGCAGCGCGGTGATCACGACGAGGTTGTCCAAGGCGGCCATGAAGACGGTGAGTCCGGACACCACCAGCGTCCACACGGGGTTCATTCCGCTCGGGCCGGAACGGTCAGACATGAATACCTTTCCTATGACGGCGCGTTTGCTGTGTGGCGGGTCGGGTCAAGTCGATATCCGGCCGAGGGATAAACGGGCAGACGCGGGCAACGCTATCCGGCCACGATCCTCCCGGAAACTGTACTTTGGTACAGGTATCGGTAGCTGAGGGCGACGAGACCGGCCTGAAGCCGCGATTCCACCTGGAGTTTCGCGAGTATTGACGCCACATGCGCCTTCACTGTGCGCTCGGTCACCTGGAGCCGCAGCGCGATACGGCGGTTGGACCACCCCGCGCCGAGCAGCACAAACGCCTGGGCCTCCCTGGCCGATAACAACGGCACACGCTCAAGCTCCCGCGTCCAGTTCGGTGCGGGAATATCGGGCACGACGGCAAGACCGCCCCTGTCGGACACGGTGACATTTCCCCCTAGTGTGCGGCGCTTCGAGCCACCGCTCATGCAAGAATCAGACTGGATTGCCCTCTTGATTATTGCGGCCGTACACCCGTACGAGTCAAGGATTTCCGACCCTTTCTCGCCTCGCGAGAAAGGGCTGGTGAAGCGCGGGAAATGCACTTCACGTTTACTCGTGTTACCGTAAATTTACTTCAGTCTCGAATCATTTTCATCCGGCTCGGACGGACTGCCGCGCCCCAGATCGGCCAGCGCCGCCGCCGTCTGCTCCACCGCCCCGATGACGGTCACCGGACACCGCGTCATGACCTGTTTGGGCTTCATCACCAGCACCGATCCCATGACCAGTCCGTCCCAGGTGACCGGCGCCGCGCACTCGTTCCACCCCGCCGCGCACTCCTCATGGCCCAGTGCGTAGCCCCGCGTCCTGATCCGGTCCAGCGAGGCGAGAAGCCGCACATCGTCCCGGAAGGCCCCCGGTCCGGCCTCGACGGGCACCGGCCGGTCCAGCACCTCCGACTGGATCGTCTCCGGCAGATACGCCAGGATCGCCCGCCCCGCGGCGCCCACCCGCAGCGAGTGCTCGACGGTCTGCACCGCACGCGGCGTCATCCCCAGCTCCGTCAGATCGGAGTCGCCCACGGCCATATCGGCGCACTGCCGGTGGGCGCCGCCGAACGGCGCCAGCAGATAGAGGAAGGCCAGCCCCCCGGTGGCCCGGCGCAGCGCCTCCAGCAGGGCATGGGCGGCCTCCGGCGCGGGCGAGTGAGCCAGCGCCTTCAGACCGAGCTGCGGGGCCGCCGAGCCCAGCCGGTAGAGCCCCCGGCCCTCGCGGACGAAGATGCCCTGGTGCACCCCGGACTGGAGAATCCGGTAGACGGTCGAATCGTCCAGCCCCGCCGCTCTGGCCAGTGCCCCGGGCCCATGGGCCCGTCCGCCGAGCTGGGTGAAGGCCCGCTGCACGCGGAACACCCTCTCGGCATGGCTGCTTCCGCCCACGGCCCCGTTCTTGGCCACCCCGTCAGCCCCCCGTGCAGATTCCCCCGTTGCCCTCCCCAACGTGCCATGCGTCCACACCCATTCCTGATCCGGGGTAAGTGGTCCGGTTGTGGACAACTAGGCCCCGCCGGGTTGCCCGGCGGGGCCTGATGGTTTATGGAGTCGGCGTTCGCGGAGCGGCTACTTGCCGGTCTCCTTCTCGTACGCCTTGATGACCTCGTCGGTCGGGCCGTCCATCAGCAGCTCGCCCTTCTCCAGCCACAGCACCCGGTCACAGGTGTCCCGGATCGACTTGTTGTTGTGGCTGACGAGGAAGACCGTGCCGGCCTCCTGGCGGAGCTCGCGGATACGGGCCTCGGAGCGCTTCTGGAACTTCCGGTCGCCGGTGGCCAGCGCCTCGTCGATCATCAGCACATCGTGGTCCTTGGCCGCGGCGATGGAAAAGCGCAGCCGGGCCGCCATACCGGAGGAGTACGTGCGCATCGGCAGAGTGATGAAGTCACCCTTCTCGTTGATGCCCGAGAAGTCCACGATGCCCTGATAGCGCTCCCGGACCTGCTCACGCGACATGCCCATGGCCAGACCGCCGAGGATGACGTTCCGCTCACCGGTGAGGTCGTTCATCAGCGCCGCGTTCACCCCGAGCAGCGACGGCTGGCCGTTGGTGTAGACCTTGCCGCGCTCGGTGGGCAGCAGCCCCGCGACGGCCTTGAGCAGGGTCGACTTACCGGAGCCGTTGGACCCGATCAGGCCGATCGACTCACCCTTGTACGCCACGAAGGTGACCCCGCGCACCGCGTGCACCTCGCGCATACCAGGGGCGCCCTTGCGGCGCATGATGCGGCTCAGGGCGGCGGTGGCGCTGCCCCGCCCCTTGGGGCCGCCGTTGACGCGGTAGACGATGTGGACGTCGTCGGCGATGACGGTCGGCACACGCGACAGTGCGGGAGCCGCCTGGGCGGCCTCGGCAGTCTTGTCCAGAGTTTGCTCAGCCACGGCCGTACTGCTCCTCTGCCTTCCAGAAGTACACGAATCCCCCGGCGCCGAAGAGGACCGCCCAGCCCACGGCCAGCGCCCAGACGTGCGGCGGCAGGTTCGCCCCGGTGTAGTCGTCGATCAGCGCGTACCGCATCAGATCCATGTACACGGCCGCCGGGTTCCCCAGCATGGCGTCCGAGATCCACTTGCTCGCCCCGGCGTGTTCAAGCGTACGGGCCAGCGGGAACATCACGCCGGACGCGTACATCCAGGTGCGGAGGATGAACGGCAGCAACTGGGCGAGGTCCGGGGTCTTGGCCCCCATCCGGGCCATGATCAGCGAAAGCCCGGTGTTGAAGACGAACTGGAGCGCCAGCGTGGGAATGATCAGCAGCCACGCGAAGGCCGGGTAGTGACCGAAGCCCACCAGCACGATGCCCAGCACGATCATCGAGAACAGGAGCTGCTGGAGCTGCTGGAGCGCGAAGGAGATGGGGAGCGAGGCCCGAGGGAAGTGCAGGGCCCGCACCAGCCCCAGGTTCCCGGAGATCGCCCGTACGCCCGCCATGGCGGACGCCTGGGTGAAGGTGAAGACGAACACACCCGTCACCAGGAACGGGATGTACATGTCATTCGCCATACCGCGACTGCTCTTCAGCAGCAGGCCGAAGATGAAGAAGTACACCGCCGCATTGAGCAACGGGGTCGCCACCTGCCACACCTGGCCCAGTTTGGCCTGGCTGTACTGGGCGGTGAGCTTGGCCGACGAGAAGGCCACGATGAAGTGACGCCGGCCCCACATCTGGCGGATGTACTCGCCGAGGCTCACCCGGGCGCCGCTCACCGACAGCTCGTACTTCCGCGCCAGTTCGGCCGGGGACAGGCCCTCGTCGGCTGATGGCGGGCCACTCACGGCTACCGCACCGTCGTGCGTAGTCTCGCTCACAGTTGACACTTTCGTCTTCAGGGTGCGCTGAGCGGGGCCGCGCCCCGGGTCGCGCCCGATGCTCTTCGATACGAGCTTGTCAGATGACAGGAGGTCGGCCCAGTCGGGTCAGGCGCCATACCGTACGCCACTTCATGGGTCGGCGTGCACCACACGGTGTCTTCCAGCCCTCCCTGAAGCCCCCGAACCAGGCCCGAAGTGCGGTTTTCGACGGACGCCTGGCCAGTGTGAGCAGCAGCCAGACGCCCAGATAGACGGGCACGAGCAGCGCAGGAAGGTTACGCCGGGCCAGCCAGACCCGGTTGCGGGCCACCATCCGGTGGTAGACCGCGTGCCTGCTCGGCGCGGTGGTCGGATGGTGCAGGACCATGTCCGACCGGTAATCGATCATCCAGCCGGCGTCCAGCGCCCGCCAGGCCAGATCGGTCTCCTCATGCGCGTAGAAAAAGTCGTCGGGCAACCCTCCGACCTGCTGGAACACCGCGGTACGGACCGCGTTGGCACCGCCCAGGAAGGTGGTCACCCGGGAGGACCGCAGCGGGTCGGAGGCACGCAGCCGGGGCACATGGCGACGCTGGGTGACGCCGGTGTCGGGGTCGGCGATGCGGAACGAGATGATGCCCAGCTCCGGATCGTCGGCGAACGCCCGGCGGCACAGCTCGGCCGTGTCGGTGCCCGGCAGCAGCCCGTCGTCGTCGAGGAAGAGCAGTACGTCGACGTCCGAGCCGCCGGGTCCGAACGCCTCGATGCCGACATTGCGGCCCGCCGGGATGCCCACGTTCTCGGGCAGCTCGATGGTCCGTACGCCCTCGGGGAGCGTGGGCAGTGGCGAGCCGTTGCCCACGACGACCACCTCGACCGGGTCGCCGTCCTGCTTGGCGACCGAGTCGAGGAGTTCGCGCAGCTCCTCGGGGCGATTGCCCATCGTGAGGACGACCGCTCCGACCTTCATGGCGCTCATGCTCACTTGAGCCTGCTCGACGCGAGGATGGACACGAGGTGAAGCAGGGTTTGCAGCAGGGCGATACCGGCCAGTACGGCAACGCCCAGCCGGGTGAAGAACAGGTCCCCGCGCACCTGGTCCACGATCGCCAGCACGAGGATGAGCAGCGACGCCTCGATCCCGAGGATCAGCCGGTGGAACTGCAGCGCCGCGGCCGCCCTGCGGGCCAGCGCCACACCGGACGAGCGCGGCTCGGCGGCCGCCTCCTTGACCGGCGGCAGACCGCCCTGGTGCCGGGCGACCCCGACGAGGTCGGTCTCGGCCTTGATCAGGATGGCGCCGAGCGCGGCGAGGGTGCCGAGGAACGCCCACAGCCAGTCGATCCGCCCGGAGCCCCACAGATCGGCGGCGCGCAGGCCGAAGCCGACGAGCACCGCAGCGTCGCACAGGTAGGCGCCGACCCGGTCCAGATACACCCCGCCCAGCGAGAATTGCTTCTTCCAGCGGGCTATCTCGCCGTCGACGCAGTCCAGCAGCAGGTAGAGCTGGACCATCAGCACCCCGAGCACGGCGCCCGCGATCCCCGGCACCAGCAGGGCCGGGGCGGCGAGGGCGCCGAAGACGGTCATCAGATAGGTGAGCTGGTTGGGCGTGACCCGGGTGTTCACCAGGTGCCGGTCGCAGCGCAGCGAGATTTCCCGCATATAGAGGCGCCCGGCCCAGTGCTCACCGCTCCGCCGGTCCTTGACCCCCGCGGGGTGGACGACCGGGCGGAGTTCAGCCACTGATGGCTTGACTGACTGCTTTGGCATAGTCGGCGTATGCGTCCCTGATCGCGTCGGTTGACAGGTCGAGGTGCTCGAGGATCGTGTAGCGGCCGGGGCGCGTCTTCGGAGCGAACTCCACGACCTGGACGAACTCGTCCACGGTGAAGCCGATCTCCTCGGGCAGCACGGGCAGACCGTGCCGGTGCAGCACCTCGGCCATGTGCGCCGACTCCTCGTGCGCCCCGCGCAGCCGCATCGCGAAGGCGGCGGCCAGGCCGCACTGCTCGCCGTGGCTGGCAGCACGCTTGGGGAAGAGGAGGTCGAAGGCGTGGTTGATCTCGTGGCAGGCACCGGAGGCCGGGCGGGAGTCCCCCGCCACCGACATGGAGATGCCGGTGAGCACCAGCCCCTCGGCCAGCACCTGGAGGAAGCCGTCGTCGCCGACCCCGCCGGGGTGGCGCAGCACGGCCTCGCCCGCCTGGCGCGCCATCGCGGCCGCGAGGCCGTCGATCTGCTCGCCGGTCTCGCGGTGGGACAGCTCCCAGTCGGCGACCGCGGAGATATTGGACAGGGCGTCGCCGATACCGGAGCGGACGAAGCGGACCGGCGCCTCACGGATCACATCGAGGTCGATGACCACCGCGATCGGGTTGGGCACCCCGTACGAGCCGCGTCCGGCGTCGTTGTCGAGGGTGGCGACCGGGGAGCACAGACCGTCGTGCGAGAGGTTGGTGGCGACGGCGACCAGCGGAAGGCCGATGCGCGCCGCGGCGAACTTCGCACAGTCGATGATCTTTCCGCCGCCCAGCCCCACGACCGCGTCGTAGTGCCCCGACTTCATGGCGTCGGCGAGCTTGATCGCGTCATCCAGCGTGCCGCCGCCGACCTCGTACCAGCTCGCGCCCGGCAGTGCCGGGGACAGCCGCTCGCGCAGCAGGGCGCCGGAGCCGCCGCTGATGGCGATGGCCAGCTTGCCGGAGGAGGAGATCCGCTGATCGGCAAGGACCCCCGCGAGATCGTCCAGGGCGCCCGCGCGGATGTCGACGACGAGTGGCGAGGGGATGAGCCTCGTCAGTACTGGCACGCGATGTCACGGCCCTTCGCCAGATCGTCGTGGTTGTCGATCTCGACCCACTTGACGTCGCCGATCGGGGCCACGTCGACCTTGAAGCCGCGGTTGACCAGCTCCTGGTAGCCGTCCTCGTAGTAGAGGTCGGGGTCGCGCTCGAAGGTGGCCTTCAGCGCGTCCGCGAGATCGGCGGCGGCCTCGCCCTCGATGAGGGTGACGCCGATGTACTCGCCGGTCGCCTCGGCCGGGTCCATCAGCTTGGTGATCTTCTGGACGCCCTTGGCGGGGTCGGCGACGACCTTCATCTCCTCGTCGGCGAGCTGCTTGACCGTGTCCAGGGCCAGGATGATCTTCTGGCCGTTGCCGCGCGCGGCCAGCAGGGTCTTCTCGACGGACACGGGGTGCACGGTGTCGCCGTTGGCGAGGATCACGGTGTGCTGGATCGCGTCGCGGGCGCACCAGAGGGAGTAGGCGTTGTTCCACTCCTCGGCCTTGTCGTTGTCGATCAGCGTGAGCTTGAGGCCGTACTTCTGCTCCAGGGCCTCCTTGCGCTCGTACACGGCCTCCTTGCGGTAGCCGACGACGATGGCGACCTCGGTCAGACCGATCTCCGCGAAGTTGCCGAGGGTCAGGTCCAGGACGGTGGGCTCGCCTTCCTTCCCCTCGGGTCCCACGGGCACCAGGGCCTTGGGAAGCGTGTCGGTGTAGGGGCGCAGACGCCGTCCGGCGCCGGCCGCGAGCACGAGGCCGATCATGCGGGTTCTCCTGTTTCGTCGTGTACAGCGGGTGCTCCTGAGGACACCCAGAAGCGGATGCTCTCGATGAGCACCGCCAGCGCGAGGACCGCCGCCAAAGCGGTCAACGCGATGGTGAAACCTTGGTTCTGGTGGTGCAGCAGGGCAGCGGCGGCCGTGACCACCACCGTCCGCCCCTCGTGCCCGCCGATCGCCCGCACCAGCCGGCGCGGGGGTGCCCCCGTGCCGCCGCGGATGCGGTACACCGTGTCGTAGTGATGGTAGGCGACCGCCGCAACCAGCCCGAAAGCAGCGGGCAAGGCGCCGTTCACCTCCGCGTAAGCCGCCAGGATCAGGATGGTCCCGTATTCGGCGGCGCGGAAGAGCGGCGGCACCAGCCAGTCGAGGGGGCCCTTGAGGGGCGCGGCGACGGCGACGCCCGCGAGGACCGCGTAGAGCACGGCGCATCCGACCGGCACCCAGGAGCCGAAACCGGCGGCCGCGGTGCCGGCCAGGACGGCCGCGGCTCCGAGGGCGGCCGAGAGCGGGGCGAGGTACGAACTCGCCTTGCGGGGGGCGGCCTTGGCGACCAGCTCGGCCGGCGGACCGGAGTCCGCCAGCTCGGCGAGGGCGAGGGCCGCGCGGTCCGTGCGCTTCGCGCGGCGGGTCAGCGAGCGCAGCACCCGCCCCGCGGTGGTGTAGCAGGCGGCCAGCGCACAGCCGATGAGCAGCACATAGAAGGTGATACGGGGCGTGGTGAACGCCGTCAGCACCGCGATCATCGCCCAGCGCTCACCGATCGGCAGCACGATCATGCGACGCACCCAGACCGTCCAGCCGACGCTGTCGAGGCGGCCGGAGAGGGCGGCGGTGGGGCTGGTGTTGCCGGTGGCGTCGTGGTTGGCCTCGTTGAAGGCGAAGTCCACCACATGGCGGCAGGTCTGGAGCACCATCGCGCCGAGCGCGAGGGCCCATACGTCATCACCGCCGCCACCGGCGCGGGCGGCGCCGAGGGCGAGTCCCGCGTAGTAGGCGTACTCCTTGGCCCGGTCGAAGGTGGCGTCCAGCCAGGCGCCGAGCGTGGAGTACTGGAGCGAGTAGCGGGCGAGCTGCCCGTCGGTGCAGTCGAGCACGAACGAGGCGATCAGCAGCACACCGGCCGAGACGAACCCGGGCCGGGTTCCGGTGGCGGCGCAGGCCGCGGCGATGAGCGCGGTGAGGAGGGAGGCGGTGGTGACTTGATTGGGAGTCAGCCCGCGCCGGGCGCACCAGCGGGCGATATAGCGGGAGTACGGGCTGATGCAGTAGGTCGTGAAGAAGCCGTCCCGCGCCTTCACGGCGGACCGCAGCCGCACCCGCTCGTCGTCCACCGCGGCCACGGCGTCGCACGCGGCAGCCCGCGCCTCCGCGTCCGCGGGGACGTCGGCCACGAGCACACCGAGCTCGGGGCGGTGAACGGTGACGCCTTCGGCGTCGAGGGCGGCGGCGAGGTCGTCCACGCTGGAGTGGGCGTCGGTGACACCGTCGGCGGTGGGCGCGTCGGCGGCGCCTCGGGCGGTGGCGGTCCCGGACGGCCGCGTCCGGCTTCCGCTCCCCGTGCCGCCCGGCGCGTACGCCTCGCCGGAGGCGCGCACGGCGGCGTCGGCGACGCGGTCCGGCGCGGCCGTCCCGACAGCACCGGCGGTGGCGTGCGCGTTCGGGTCCGTCTCGGCCGCCGCCTCCGTGGCGCCGGTGCGGGCCACCTGGCCCGGGGTGCCGGCGGCGGTTACGGCGCCCGTGCCCGGCGCGGTCCCGGTTCCGGTCCCGGCGGCGCCGAGGGGCGCGGGGGCGGCGGGCGCCCCACTGCCATGCCCGGGGGCCCGCGCCGTGGCGGCCGTAGCCGTCACCGCGCGGGCCAGCGCCGTACGGGCCTCCGGCTGGACGCTCAGCGCGCCGCGCACCGCGGCGGCGGGGAAGCGGGGGTCGGTGAGGGCCAGCCGCAGGGCATGGACATGGCCGACGAAGCGGGGGTCCACGAGGGCCACCCGCTCATGCGCCGGGACGGTGGCGAGCTGCGCCGTGACCGCGGCGGCGTCGGTCGCCGTACGCACGTCGAAGCCCAGCGATCGCAGGCCGTCCTCGAGGGACGAGCCGGCGACCGGCGCACCGGTGAGAATCGCGGTCGACAGACGAACTCACTCCTTGGCTGCTGACATGGTGGCCGCGCCGCTGATGGCACTGGCCGGGGCCTCCGGGCCATGGGCATCGCACGCCCTGGCCCCGCGGGGCCGGCGGCACGTCCGGCAGAGGCTATCGGATTGATGGAAGCCGCCGTTCACCGCACATTCACCACACGATCGGGGGAACGACCACTTCCGCGTGCCGCGGATCATCATGGTGGATGGCTGCTGTCCTCCACAAACGGCGACCGTCCCGCCACGGATAGGGTGCGGGGCATGACATGGCTGATCACAGGTGGTGCCGGATATATCGGGTCGCATGTCGTGCGGGCCATGGCCGAGGCGGGCGAGTCCGTGGCCGTGCTCGACGACCTGTCCAGCGGGGTCCGGGCGCGGCTGCCCGAGGACGTACCGCTGGTGAGCGGCTCCATCCTGGACCGTGAGCTGCTGGACCGCACCCTCGCCGACCTGCGGGTTACCGGTGTGGTGCATCTCGCGGCGAAGAAGCAGGTCGGGGAGTCCGTGGAGCAGCCGCTGCGCTACTACCGCGAGAATGTGCACGGGCTCACGGTGCTGCTGGAGGCGGCGGTCGCGGCCGGTGTCGGCCGCTTCCTCTTCTCCTCCTCCGCGGCCGTCTACGGCATGCCCGATGTGGAACTCGTCACCGAGGACACCCCGTGCCTGCCGATCAATCCGTACGGGGAGACCAAGCTGGCCGGAGAATGGCTGGTCAGAGCGGCGGGCGCGGCCCACTCCCTCTCCACGGCCTGTCTGCGCTACTTCAATGTGGCGGGTGCCACGCGCCCCGAGCTGGCCGACACCGGAGTGTTCAACATCATCCCGATGATGTTCGAGCGGATCACCGAGGGAGAGCCGCCCCGGATCTTCGGTGAGGACTACGACACCCCCGACGGCACCTGTGTCCGCGACTACATCCATGTCGAGGATCTGGCCTCCGCCCATCTGGCCGTGGCCCGCCGGCTGGCCACACAGCGGGAGCCGGGCGACCTCACGGTGAACATCGGCACCGGTCAGGGCGTCTCGGTGCGCGAGATGTCCGATCTGATCGGGGAGGTCACCGGCCGCCCGGAGCTCACCCCGGTGGTCGGGCCGCGCCGGGCGGGCGATCCGGCCCGGGTCGTCGGATCCACCGAACTGATCGCCAAGGAGCTGGGCTGGAGCGCCCGGCACGATGTGCGCGCGATGGTGGAGTCGGCCTGGGAGGGCTGGTGCCTGCACCACCCCGAGGCCCGGCGCGGCTGAGGGGGCACGGGTGGCGCTGACCGGGCGCGGGTGCCACTGCCCGGCCGGGCACCGGCGCGGCTGATCCGGCCGCGCCCCGGCGCCGTAGTTCACTGGTGAGCAGGGGACCGCGCCGCCGGGAGGAGGGCCGTACGCACATGGGCGCAGGTCATGACCACGCGCGCGGCCACACCACCGCAGGCGGCGCCCACCGGTGGCGGCTGCGGATCGCCCTGGCCATCACGGTCACGGTGATGGCCGTGGAGATCATCGGCGGTCTGCTCGCCGACTCCCTCGCCCTGCTCGCGGACGCCGGCCATATGGCGACGGACGCGCTCGGGCTCGGGCTGGCGCTGCTGGCGATCCACTTCGCGGGCCGTCCCCCGAGCCCGCACCGCACCTACGGCTATGCCCGCGCCGAGATCCTGGCGGCCCTCGCCAACTGTCTGCTGCTGTTCGGCGTCGGCGGCTACATCCTCTCCGAGGCGGTGCTGCGGTTCCTCACCCCGGCCGCCACCGAGGGCGGCCTGACCATCGTCTTCGGCGCCATCGGCCTGGCGGCGAACCTGGTGTCGCTGGCCCTGCTCAGGGGCGGCCGGCGCACCAGCCTGAACGTCCGGGGCGCCTTCCTGGAGGTCGCGGCGGACGCGCTGGGCTCGGTCGCGGTGCTGGTGTCCGCCGGGATCATCCTCGCGACCGGCTGGCAGACGGCCGACCCCGTCGCCTCCCTGGTGATCGGCCTCATGATCGTCCCGCGGACGTACAAGCTGCTGCGCGAGACGCTGAACGTGCTCCTGGAGGCGGCGCCGCGAAATGTCGACATGGCGGCCGTACGCGCCCACATCCTCGGCCTGCCCGGGGTCGAGGGGCTGCACGATCTCCATGTGTGGACCATCACCTCGGGGATGCCGGTGCTCTCGGCGCATGTGGTGGTCGCCCCGGGGGCTCTGGACGCGATGGGCCACGAGCGGATGCTGCATGCCTTGCAGGGATGTCTGGGGAACCACTTCGACGTCGGGCACTGCACGTTCCAGCTCGAACCGGGTGGGCATGCTGATCACGAAGCCAAGCTGTGCCACTGACACAGACAGGGGGCACATGTGCGGCAGACTTGGATGTTCACGAGTCGGAACTATGAGGATGGTCATGCCGATCACACCTGCCAGCGGCGCCTCCGCCGAGACCGCCGCGCCCTCCGCGCCGAGCGGTTCCGCAGACCCGATCATGCTCGAGCTGGTCGACGAGGACGGTACGACGATCGGCACCGCGGAGAAGCTCTCCGCGCATCTCGCGCCCGGCAGGCTGCACCGGGCGTTCTCCGTCTTCCTCTTCGACGACCGGGGGCGGCTGCTGCTCCAGCGCCGTGCGCTGGGCAAATACCACTCCCCCGGGGTCTGGTCCAACACCTGCTGCGGCCATCCCTACCCCGGTGAGCCGCCCTTCGTGGCCGCCGCCCGGCGCACCGGTGAGGAGCTGGGCGTGGCGCCCGCGCTGCTGCGGGAGGCGGGCACCGTCCGCTACAACCACCCCGACCCCGCCTCGGGCCTGGTGGAGCAGGAGTACAACCACCTCTTCGCCGGGCTGGTGCGGGCGACCCCGCGCCCGGATCCCGAGGAGATCGGCGAGATCGCCTTCGTCACCCCCGATGAGCTGGAGAAGCTGCGCGACGAGGGACCGTTCTCGGCGTGGTTCATGACCGTGCTGGACGCGGCCCGCCCGGCGGTCCGGGAGCTCACCGGGACGGCGGCCGGCTGGTAGCCGCGCCGGGCAGCGGAAGGGCGGCCCAGACGATCTTGCCGCCGCTCGCCGTGTGGTCGACGTCGTAGACCCCGCCCGCCGCCTCCGTGATCGCCGTCACCAGCAGCAGTCCACGCCCGCCGGTCCCGCCCTGGTCCGCCATCAGCGCGACCGGCCGGTAGGGGTGGTTGTCCTCGACGGCGATCCGGACCCGGTCCCGGCTCAGGGAGAGCTCGACGGCGATCTCGGGCGAGAGCAGCGCGGCATGCCGTACGGCGTTGGTGACCAGCTCGGAGACGATCAGAAGCAGACTCTCCACCAGGTCGTCATCGACCGGCACGCGCTGATGGGCCAGCAGATCGCGCACCGCGTGCCGGGCCTGCGGCACGGAGGAGTCCAGGGCCGGTGCGGTGAACCGCCAGGTCCCCTCGTAGGGGGCCGGTGGCGGGGCCGGGGGCGGGGCATGTCCCGTTTCGGAGGGGACTCTCCCGAGGATCTCCATGTCCGATACCCACCCCTCGCCGCGCCCGACCACTCGTACCGAGTGTTGAGAAGCTTTGGTACGGACCGATGGAGTACGCACAACTTGACGCTTATCGAGCGTTTTTGATCGTTGGCGTATGCCACGGTCACGCGCTCGACTGTTCCTGCCCACCAGGGTTCCGACCATGGTGACTCCGGCGTGACCGGCCCGGATACGATCCGCCACATGGAGCCCTGTCTGGAGCACGAGGTCGCCGACGGCATAGCGACCGTCGTCATCCGCCATCCCGCCAAGCGCAACGCTATGACCCCCGGGATGTGGCGCGCGCTGCCCCCGCTGCTGACCCGGCTCGCCGCCGACCCCGCCGTACGCGCCCTGGTGCTCACCGGCGAGGGCGACACCTTCTGCGCGGGCGCCGACATCGGCTCGCTGAGCGCCACCTACGAGGAGTCCACCGGGCTCGCGCTGCCCGCCGAGGAGGCGCTGGCCGCCTTCCCCAAGCCGACCCTGGCCGCGGTGCGCGGCTACTGCGTGGGCGGTGGCTGCCAGCTCGCGGCCGCCTGCGATCTGCGGTTCGCCGAGGAGGACACCCGCTTCGGGATCACCCCGGCCAAACTGGGCATCGTCTACGCCCCCAGCTCGACCCGCCGGCTGGTCGAGCTGGTGGGACCGGCCACCGCCAAGTTCCTGCTGTTCTCGGGCGAACTGATCGACGCCGAACGGGCGCTGCGCACCGGGCTGGTGGACGAGGTGCTGCCGGCGGGCGGACTCGACAAGCGGGTGGCGGAGTTCACCCGCTCGCTGGTCTCCCGGTCGCAGCTCACCCAGGCGGCGGCCAAGGAGTTCGCGGCCGGGCCCGTCGAGCCGGACCGGGCGGCGTACTGGCGGGAACAGGCGCGGCACAGCGAGGAGGCCGGCGAGGGCATAGCCGCCTTCCTCGAACGCCGCACCCCGCGCTTCCGCTGGACCCCACCGGCCGGATGACCGTGGCCGGATGACGGCGGCCGGATGACCAGGGCCGGAAGATGGCCGGATCGAGCGGGCAGATGGGGTTTGGCGGGGATCGCGACGGCGTACGGGTGGCCGGATCCCGCGGGCCCGATGGATCTTGGGGATACCCGGGCTACCGGGGGTCACTACCTGTCGGTAGCGTGCGGCCATGACCACACTTCCCGAGCTTGCCGCCCGTCGCTGTTACAGCGTCGTCAACCCGCTCCACTCCGCCATCTACTTCGCCCCCGACTTCGGCCAGGAGCTCGCCAAGCTGGGCCTGGAGGACAGCGCGGCCGGCTACTTCGTCGGACGGGCGGCGCCGATGGGCCGAGCGACCGCGGGCACCATCACCGCGACCTTCTTCAATTTCAGCCATGACCTGATCGCCCGCCACATTCCGGCCGCGTGGGACGTGGTCTCCCCCGAGGCCGCCCTGGAGGCCCGGCTGCGGGCCGCCGACTCGGTGCTGCGGCGGGTGCTGGGCGAGGACGTCATAGCCTCCAAGGAGATGGCCGAGGCCGCGGAGCTGGCGCTGCGCGCCACCGAGGCGTGCTCGCGCCCGGCGCGCCCCCTGTACGCCGCCCACGCCGATCTGCCCGTCCCGGACGCCCCGCATCTGGCGCTGTGGCACGCCGCCACGCTGCTGCGCGAACACCGCGGCGACGGCCATCTGATGACCCTGGTCAGCGCCGAGCTCGACCCGGTCGAGGCGCTGGCCTCCCACACCGCGACCGGACAGGGCATGTCCACCAAGTGGATCCTGCGGACCCGCGGCTGGAGCGCCGAGCAGTGGGAGGCGGGCCGGCAGCGGCTGCGCGACCGGGGGGTGCTCACCGCGGACAACGAGCTGACGGAGGCCGGTGAGCAGTTGCGCCAGCACCTCGAGAAGGAGACCGACCGCCTGGACGCGGCGCCGTACGAGCACCTGGGCGCCGAGGGCGTGGCCCGGCTGACCGAGCTGGCCACCGCCTTCTCCACCACCGCCCGCGAGAACGGCGCCTTCCCGGCGGACCTCCGCGGCAAGAGCTGACGGTCGGCCCCCCGGCCCGCCCGTCCGGGGCCGCACCTCCCGGCGAGGCCCGGCCCCGGACGCCTGCCCGCAGTACGGCGGCCGTGGCCGCCGACGCCCGCCCCGCGGCGACCGGAAGCGCGGGCGCGACACGCCTTCACCTCCGGGCCGCTCCCCTCCCCGCCCCTTCCCGGCTCCTGTCGATATGCGGCTCCGCCGCGCGTGGGGCTGCGCCCCAGACCCCGGACGGGGGCCGCGCCCCAGACCTGGCCCCACCGGTATGGCACGCCCGCAGGCACCCCCGGCGGCGGCCAGGGCGGCCCGGCCGGACGTTGTCCGCCCGGCCCCGGCGGGGGCCCGACGGGCCCGGCCGGGGGTCGGGTTTGGCAGGAGCACATCGGGATACCCGCTTGTCGTGCGCGATCGGCCGTCTGACAACCGGGCGCCCACACCGCGCGCCGCGTACGCCGGCACCAGCCCGTGCGCCGCGTAGCGAACGGTGCCCGGCGGCCGCCGCCGAGCCGCCACCGACCGACAGGAGGTATCCAGCGTGTTCCGTGCCATCGCCGACGTGCTCCGTGCCATCGGTGCCGCCATCGCGACCGTGGTGACGCTCCCCTTCCGCGCCCTGGCCCGCCTCTTCGGCGGCGCCTCCGACGTGGCGAGCGGACCGCGTCGCAGGCGGGTGTGATGACCGTTTCCGGCTGATACCGGTGTTCGCCCGGCCCGTATCCCGACCCTCCCGGCCCGCCGAAAGCGTCGGCCGCGACCGCTTCGTCAGTGCCACCTGCCACAATGCAGGAGCAGTGCATACCGAAAGCGGAGCGTGATCGTGACGACGTCCATCGAAGGCAGGATCGCCGAGGAACTCGGCGTACGGGAACGGCAGGTCAAGGCCGCCGTCGAGCTGCTCGACGGCGGCTCCACCGTGCCGTTCATCGCGCGCTACCGCAAGGAAGCGACGGAAATGCTCGACGACGCGCAGTTGCGCTCCCTGGAGGAGCGGCTGCGCTATCTGCGGGAGCTGGAGGAGCGGCGCGCCGCGATCCTCGAGTCGATCCGCTCCCAGGGCAAGCTGGACGAGTCGCTGGAGGCGCAGATCCTCGCCGCGGACTCCAAGGCCCGGCTGGAGGACATCTACCTCCCCTACAAGCCCAAGCGGCGCACGAAGGCGCAGATCGCCCGCGAGGCCGGGCTGGAGCCGCTGGCGGACGGGCTGCTGGGCGACCCGACCGTGGAGCCCACGGCCGCCGCGGCGGCCTTCGTGGACGCCGAGAAGGGCGTCGCGGACGCCGCCGCCGCGCTGGACGGGGCGCGCGCCATCCTCACCGAGCGGTTCAGCGAGGACGCGGACCTCATCGGCGAGCTGCGTGAGCGGATGTGGGAGCGCGGCCGGGCGGCCACCAAGGTGCGCGAGGGCAAGGAGGAGGCGGGCGCCAAGTTCGCCGACTACTTCGACTTCGCCGAGCCGTTCACCGAGCTGCCCTCGCACCGGGTGCTGGCGATGTTCCGCGGCGAGAAGGAGGAGGTCCTCGACCTCACCCTGGAGCCGGAGGAGCCCTCCGAGGAGACCGGCCCCACCTCCTACGAGCGCTCCATCGCCCACCGCTTCGACATCGCGGACCGCGGCCGCCCCGCCGACAAGTGGCTGGCCGACACGGTGCGCTGGGCCTGGCGCACCCGCGTTCTGGTCCATCTCGGCATCGATCTGCGGCTGCGGCTGCGGCAGGCCGCCGAGGACGAGGCCGTCCGGGTCTTCGCCGCCAACCTCCGCGATCTGCTGCTCGCCGCCCCGGCGGGGACGCGCGCCACAATGGGCCTCGACCCCGGCTTCCGTACGGGGGTGAAGGTGGCCGTGGTCGACGCGACCGGCAAGGTGGCGGCCACGGACACGATCTATCCGCACGTCCCCCGCAACCAGTGGGACCAGGCCCTGGACAAGCTGGCCGGGCTGGCGCGTGAGCACAATGTGGAGCTCATCGCGATCGGGAACGGCACGGCCTCCCGCGAGACCGACAAGCTGGCGGGCGAGCTGTGCGGCAGGCACCCCGAGCTGAAGCTCACCAAGGTGATGGTCTCGGAGGCGGGCGCCTCGGTGTACTCGGCCTCCGCCTTCGCCTCACAGGAGCTGCCGGACCTCGATGTCTCGCTGCGCGGCGCCGTCTCCATCGCGCGCCGGCTCCAGGATCCGCTGGCCGAACTGGTCAAGATCGACCCGAAGTCGATCGGCGTCGGCCAGTACCAGCACGATCTGTCCGAGGTGAAGCTCTCCCGTTCGCTCGACGCGGTCGTCGAGGACTGTGTGAACGGTGTCGGGGTGGACGTCAACACGGCCTCCGCCCCGCTGCTCAGCCGGGTCTCGGGCATCGGCACCGGCCTCGCGGAGAACATCGTCTCCCACCGCGACGCCAACGGTCCGTTCGTCAACCGCAAGGCGCTCAAGGACGTGGCCCGGCTCGGCCCCAAGGCGTATGAGCAGTGCGCGGGCTTCCTGCGCATCCGCGGCGGCGACGACCCGCTGGACGGGTCCAGCGTGCACCCCGAGGCGTATCCGGTGGTGCGCCGGATGGTCACCAAGGCGGGCGGCGACGTGTCCACCCTCATCGGGAACACGACGGTGCTGCGGGACCTGCGGCCGGACGAGTTCGTGGACGACGCCTTCGGTCTGCCGACGGTCACCGACATCCTCAAGGAGCTGGAGAAGCCGGGCCGCGACCCGCGTCCCGCCTTCAAGACCGCGACCTTCAAGGAGGGCGTCGAGAAGATCGGCGACCTGTCGGCCGGGATGATCCTGGAGGGCGTCGTCACCAATGTGGCGGCGTTCGGGGCGTTCGTCGACGTCGGTGTGCACCAGGACGGCCTGGTGCACGTCTCCGCGATGTCCAAGACGTTCGTCAAGGACCCGCGGGATGTGGTCAAGCCCGGCGATATCGTCCGGGTGAAGGTCCTGGACATCGACATCCCGCGCAAGCGGATCTCGTTGACGCTCCGGCTCGACGACGAGGCGGGCGCGGCGTCCGGCGGCGGCCGGGACCGCAACCGCTCCGAGGACGCCCGCGGCCAGCGCGGCGGGGGCCGCCGCGGTGCGCCCCAGCAGCGCCAGGGCGGTGCGCCTCAGCAGCGTCAGGGCGGCGGCGGCCGTGGCCAGCGCGGTGGCGGCGGAGGCCGCGACGCGGCCCCGGTGAACGGCGCGATGGCCGACGCCCTCCGGCGGGCGGGCCTGCTGGACCCGAAGAAGCGCTAGCCCTCCGGGCAATACCGGTTCGCCCCTCCGCCCGGCCCCGCCATGACGCGCGAGGCCGGGCGGAGGCGGCTTTCCCCAGCCCGTCCCTTCCGCCCCTTCCCGGCTTCTGTCGATATGCGGCTCCGCCGCGCGTGGGACTCCGCCCCGGACCCCGGTCCTCGATCGCCGGACGGGCCGAATATCAGCCCGTCCGGCGATCGAGGACCCTCCAGGGCGTGGGGGCGGCGCGCGCCGTCACCGTTCTACGGGTGTGACCCGTACCGCGTCGCTTGTGCGGGCTGTCAGGAAGGACCGGCCGCGGGTGGCGCGGGGGTCCAGGGGGATGTGGTGGGTGCCCGGGTCCAGGACGGCGTCGAAGAGTTCGCGCGCATGGGGCCGGGACAGCCGGTCGAGGCGGTGGGCCGCCAGCCTCACCCGGCAGGCGGACGCGACCTCGACCATCGCCTCGGCGCCGCCCGCCACCGCCGTCAGGCCGAGGAGGCGGCGGCGGTCGTGCGGGGTGCGGTCCAGGGCCTGTTCGACCTGGGCCACGAGCAGGGGGACGATCGGGGCGAGCGCGGTGACGCACACCGCGTCGGAGCGCGCCGCCGCGAAGGCGTCCCGTACCGCGTCGCGCTCGCCCGGGCCCACCGTCCGGCCGAAGACCACCGCACCGTATTTGCGCAGCTCATCCGCGTGGGCACCGACCGCGTCCAGCGTGATCTCGGCGCCGATGCCGATGGTGCGCAGCGCGGCGGCCAGCTTGGCGAGGACGGCGGCGCGCTGTCCGATCAGCAGCGCCCTCGGGCCCGTCGGGACCTCGGGCGCGGGCGCGCCGTCGGCGGTCAGCAGCCGCTTCAGCGCGGCCCGGTACTGCTCGCCGTGGAAGCGGTAGGGGCCGATGTCGTGGTAGCCGTCGCGCTCGACGTCCGGGGTCTCGCCGGTCTGCCAGACGAAGTCACGCCAGACGATGTCCGGCCCGTCCCGCTCGACGACGGCGGTGACGGCCCCGCACTCCGGCTCCTCGCACTCCGGGCAGCCGTAGATGACGCACCGGTTTCCCGCCAGCGGCGTCCCCGCCTCCAGCAGCAGCCTTCGCACCTGTTCGGCGAGGGCGGCGGGCCCGAGGTCGGCGGCGAGCGGTGAGACCGCGTCGAGATCGGCGAGGCGCGCCAGCAGGGGCCTGCCGTCCACCACGAAGTCCAGGAAGTCGCGGTGGGTTTGGTACGTGCCATCGGCCAGCACACCGCCCGCGCGCATCGCCGGCGCCAGCCCGAACGTCACGTACTCGGAGGTCATGCCCCAAGTATTCCCGTTACGGGGCGGTATCAGGGGGAAACCGGCGGTGCGCCGGGCGGCCCGGGTCGCCGCTTACGCCGTGGCGCAGTTACCCGGACCGACACGATGCGCCGCCCGGACCGATCGGGTCCGGGCGGCAGGTGTCACGGCCGCGCCGGGCGGCCGGAGCGGCTAACCGCGCTCGGCCGCGGCGGCCCGATCGCCCGATCGGTCCGCGCCGTCCCCGTCCCCGGACGAGGAGTCGGCGTCGGAGGTGGTCGCCGGGCCGATACGGATCTCGAACTCCCCGTCGTACTTCTCATGACCGGCGATGACCGCCATCTCGACGGCCTCCTCGCCCCGCTCGCCCCGCACGATCAGCGGGTCGCGGCGCAGATCCTTCAGCAGCGCCCAGCACAGCCCCACCATCACCAGCGTGAACGGCGCGGCCACCAGGATCGTCAGGTTCTGCAACCCGGTGAGGGCGTCGCCCCCACCGCCGCCGATCAGCAGCATCACGGCCGCCACCGCGCCCGTGATCACGCCCCAGAAGACGACGACGAAGCGGGTCGGCTCGAAGGCGCCCTTCTGCGAGAGCGTGCCCATCACGATGGACGCCGCGTCGGCGCCGGAGACGAAGAAGATGCCGACCAGGATCATCACCAGGACGCTCATCACACCGGCGATCGGGTACTGGTCCAGCACCCCGAAAAGCTGCCCCTCGGGGGTGGATTCCTTCCCCAGCTTGCCCGCGGCCTGGAGCTTCATCGACGAACCGCCGAAGATGGCGAACCAGAGCAGGCTGACGGTGCTCGGCACCAGGATCACGCCGCCCACGAACTGCCGGATGGTGCGGCCGCGGCTGATCCGGGCGATGAACATGCCGACGAACGGCGTCCAGGAGATCCACCAGGCCCAGTAGAAGACCGTCCAACTGCTCAGCCAGTCCGCGACGGACTTGCCGCCGGTGGCCTCGGTGCGGCCCACCAACTGCGGCAGATCGCCGATGTACGAGCCGATCGAGGTCGGCAGCAGGTCGAGGATGATGATGGTCGGACCGGCCACGAAGACGAAGACCGCGAGGAAGAGCGCCAGCACCATATTGATGTTGGACAGCCACTGGATGCCCTTGGCGACACCCGAGACGGCGGACGCGATGAAGGCGACGGTCAGGATCGCGATGACGGCGACCAGCAGCCCGGTGCCCACGTCGCTCTTCCAGCCCAGCACCTCGATACCACTGCCGATCTGAAGCGCGCCGAGGCCGAGCGAGGCGGCGGAGCCGAAGAGCGTGGCGAAGATCGCCAGGATGTCGATGACCCGGCCGCCCCAGCCGTTGGCGTTCTTCGAGCCGATGAGCGGGGTGAAGACCGCGCTGATCGTCTGCCGGCGGCCACGGCGGAAGGTGCTGTACGCGATGGCCAGGCCGACGACCGCGTAGATGGCCCAGGGGTGCAGCGTCCAGTGGAAGAGCGTGGTGGACATCGCGGTCTGCATCTTCTCGGCCGCGCTGCCGGGGTCGGTCCCGGGCGGCGGGGAGACGAAGTGCGACAGCGGCTCACTCACGCCGTAGAACATCAGCCCGATGCCCATGCCCGCGCTGAACATCATCGCGACCCATGAGACGGTGCGGAATTCGGGTTCCTCGCCCTCCTGTCCGAGGGTGATCTTGCCGTAGCGGCTCATGGCCAGCCAGAGGGCGAAAATGACAAACCCCGACGCGGCCAGGACGAAGGCCCATCCGCCGTTGTGTATGAGCCCGGAGAGCATGCTGTCCGAGACTCTTTCCAGGGTGTCGCTGGCTACGGACCCCCAGATGACGAAGGCCAGCGTGAGCGCGGCGGAGACGCCGAACACCACGCGGTCCGTCCGGGGGGCCGCATGGGGCCCGGCGGAGTCGGCGCCGGGAGTATCCACGGTGGCCGGGGGATCGCCGCCGACGTCCCCCGCGCTTGTACCTGTCTGCGGCACGCAAAAAACCTTTCACTGGGGGTTTGGCTGACGGATTTCCGGCTACCCAGGACCCTGAGATGCATGCCAACCGGCCACGTGGCCGGTGCTTTAGTATGCCACCAATGCGTCATGTCAGCATTTGTCCACCGGCTGCCCGGTGGTGAGGTGATATGCGGCGCGGCCGTCCAGCAGCAGCGGTACGAGCGCGCGGGCCGACTGGCGCAGCGGTACGAACGCGCCCCCGTCGCCCTTGACGTGACGGGCCGTCACCCCGTGCAGCGCCAGTTCGTCGCGCACCTCGCCGTATTGGGCGGCGTCCAGCCGATAGCCGCACGGCGGATCGTTCAGGACCGTGTCCTCCTCCGGCGGTTCGTTGTCCGCGCCGCCGAGGTGGACCGGGCCCCGGTCGGCGTAGCCGGCCAGCCGCGCCGCCGTCGTGGCCGCCTCGATCCGGCCGCGGCGCTCGGTGATGAAGTCGAAGGCGCCGTTCAGGGCGGCCAGATGGGAGCCCACCCGGCGGCGGTTGTTGACGGCGGGGTCGGCCTTCTCGGCGTCGGTGAGCGGGTCGACGCGGGTCTCGACCAGCAGCCCTATGGAGTGCTTGACGCCCGCGGTGTTCCGCAGGATCCGCTCCTGTCCGTCGCCCGCCACCTGCTTGACCGGCTCCCCGGTCCCGGGGTCGGTCCAGATGCCGTAGACGCCGGTGGTGTGGCCCGCGGCCTCGACGCTCGGGCGCACATAGGTGTCCGACAGGGTCCGCGCCTCGTGGTGCACCGGATCCTGGGTGTTGAGGTTGCGCGGCCACAGCGCCAGCAGGTCCTTCATGTAGTACGGGACGGTCGCCCCGTACTCATGCAGGTCGTAGACGGTGTCCGGGCGCCAGTCGCGGATGACGCCCGCCATCGCGCGGGACTCGGCGGTGGTGAGGGCGACATGGTCGCGGTTGATGTCCACGCCGTCGGAGTTGCCGCGGGTGTCGGCGGCGCGGCCGTCGGGATTGGCGGTCGGGACGACGAGCACCTGGGTGCGCTCCAGGAAGCGTCGGGTCCGGCGGTCCTTGGCGTAGGCGAGGTCGCGGACGGTGGACAGACACGCCTCGCGGCCGGAGGGCTCGTCGCCGTGCTGGGAGCAGATCAGCAGCAGGACGTTGCCGCGCGCCGCCTTGCCCGGGTCGGCGGGCGCGGCCGGGGCGCCGATCCGCACCAGCCGCAGCGGGCGCCCCTGGGCGGTGGCGCCGATCCGGTCGACGGCCACGCGCGGGGCGGACTCGTCGACGGCGGCGAGGAAGTCCGCCTCCTCGGCCTGGGTGGTCCACCGTGCGCCATGGCTGATCTCGAACCCCGTACGCGGCGGACGCTGCTCGGCCCGCGCTGGCGCGCTGAGGAACGACCCGGTCAGCAGCGCACCGATCGCGCCGCAGGCGGCGCTGCGGATGAGGGGTGACCGCGTGAACACGAAGGACCTCCTGGGGGGAGAGGGATACGTGGGGCGATGTCGGTGATGGCGTCCTGCCGGGCCGCCGCCGGTGGGCCCCCGCGCGGCGGCGGGGGCCCACCGGCGCGGGTCAGTCGTGGGTGGACGTGGACGGGAGCGGGGTGCGGTGCTGCGGGGCCCGTACGCCCTTCAGGGGCGCTGTGGCCGCCGTACGCGAGGGAGCGGCCGCGGCCTTCGGCGCGCCGCCGACCAGCGGCAGCCGGGCCGAGGTGCGGGGCAGGTCCAGCGTCAGCCGCGGGGTGGTGGACGGCGGTTCGAGCAGGCCCGCGTCGGTGCCCGCGATGATCAGGCCGAGGCGGTGGCCGGCCGGGACGACATGGTCGGTGGCGGCGAGGTCCAGGGTGATGGTGTACGCCTTGCCCGGGGTCAGCGGGCGGCCCTTGCCGTCGTCCGCGAAGTTGCCGAGGTCGGCCCAGCCCCGGCTGAAGACCGTGTAGTCGACGTTGGCCCGGTCCGCGGCGGTCTCCTTGAAGCAGGCGCTGTCGCCCGCCGTGCTGCTGCCCCAGCAAGTGCGCCGGTCGAGGGTGGTGATGCCCTCGCCGCTCGCCGTGTAGTTCCGGATGGTGGCCGGGCCGAGGTCGACCAGGACCGCGGAGAGATGGGCGCTCGCGGTGGAGGGCGTGGCGGTGACGGTGACCGTGCCGGAGCCGGACAGCCGCAGGTCCTTCTTCAGCGCACCGGTGGTGAAGCCCGCCTTGCCGGGCGTCGAGGTGTCGATCGCCGCGGACCAGTCGGCCTCGCTCAGCGCGGGGTCGTCGGTGAAGGTCTCCGTGGCGCCGGGCTCGGCCCGTTCGGTGCCGAGCACACCCACTCCTGCCGTGGCGCCGCCGCGCGGACGCAATGTGGTCTGCCGGGTGCCGGACGGGGGCCAGACCTGGTCGGTGGACCACTGGTCGGGGGCGCGCTCGACATCGGCCATCGGCTCGCGCTCGATGCCGTTGTCGATGCCGAGCAGGTAGTGGTCGAACCAGCGGTGCAGGGTGCGCACCCACTCTGCGCGCCGGAAGTCGAACGGGTCGACATGCCCGGTCTGGGAGAGCCAGATCTTGCGCTCGACGCCCGCGTCGGCGAGCGCGTTCCACCACTGTCCGAGGTGCTTGGTGCGGACGTTGAGGTCCTGTGCGCCGTGCACGGCGAAGACGCTGGCCCGCACCTTGTCCGCGGCCGGCACATAGTCGCGCTCGCTCCACGGCCCGGTCCAGTCGCCGCTGCGCGGGGCGCCCTCGACGAGACGTTTCTGTACGGCGGCGCAGTGGGCGCGGGCGTCATCGCTCTCGACGGCGTCCGAGAGTCCGTCGGGGCCGGAGTCGTAGAGCGCGGCGCCCTTGGCGAAGTAGTAGTCGTACCAGGAGGAGATGCCGCCGATCGGCACGATGGTCTTGAGGCCCTTGACGCCGGTGGCGGCGACCCCGTTGGCGACGGTGCCGTCGTAGCTCTTGCCGATCATGCCGGTGGCGCCGTTGGACCAGCTCGCCTTGACCGGCTGCCCGCCGGTGCGGGTGGAGTACGCGGTGGCGCGGCCGTTCAGCCAGTCGACCACGGCCTTGGCGGAGAGGATGTCGGAGCGGCCGCCGACGTCCACACAGCCGTCGGAGCGGTTGGTTCCGGCGAGGTCGACCAGGACGGTGGCGTAGCCGCGCGGTACGAAGTAGTTGTCGTAGAAGAGCGGGAAGAGGACCGGCTTCCCGGCGGCGTCATAGGTCTTGGTCTGGCTCTCGTTGCCGCGTCCGCAGCAGGAGTAGTAGGGGCTGGCGTCCATGATGACGGGGATGCGGCGGCCCTGTGCGGCGGGTTCGCGCGGCCGCACGATGTCGACGGCGACCCGGTCGGTCCTTCCGTCCGCGTCGCCGTCGATCGTGGTGTCCACCCATACCGATTCCCGGATGGCGTTCTCGTAGGAGTAGACGGGTCTGCTCTCGGATCCGCTGCCCGGTGCGCTCGGCGCGGCGGAGGCGGCGTGGGCGGCCGGGGCGCCGAGCGGTGGCAGCAGGGATATGGCGGCCGCGACGAGCGCGGTGACCGCCGACAGCACAAGCGTGGTCCAGGGGATGCGGGGTGTCCGCGTCTGTAGCAGCACGGCCGGACGGTAGCGCGAGTCAACTCCCGTACAGAAGAGGGCGATACGTGTCGCGATCGTGTCCGAGTCGATTCGCGTTGCGGCCGGATGTCGATTGGATGTCGGACGGCGTGATGGACGTGAGGTGCGTGTGAGGAGTACATAAGGTCACGAGTGATCGTTCTCCCCTACGAGTTGGAGGACTCGTGCGTCACCACAGACTTCTCGTCCCGGGCGCGGCCGCGGCCTGCCTGCTGCTGGCGATCCCGGCGTCGGCGGCCGATGCCACGCCGGGCGCCCCCGGCATCGGGGACTCCTACTACCCCTCGTACGGCAACGGCGGCTACGACGTCTCCCATTACGACCTTCGGCTGAAGTACCAGCCGAAGACCGACCGGCTAGAGGGCACGGCGACGATCGTGGCCGACGCCCGGCAGGATCTGTCCCGGTTCAACCTCGACTTCGCGCTCGATGTGAGCGAGGTGCTGGTGGGCGGGAAGAAGGCCGCGTTCGCCAGGACCGGCGACCATGAGCTGGAGATCACCCCGGCCGCGCCGCTGACCTCCGACCGCCCCTTCACCGTGGTCGTGCGCTACAGCGGCACCCCCTCGAAGGTGGTGGCGAGCGGGTTCACCTCATGGCTGCGCACCCCGGACGGCGGGATCGCGGCCAATGAGCCGGAGTCGGCGTGGTGGTGGTACCCGAGCAACGACCATCCGCTCGACAAGGCCACCTACGACGTGTCGGTGGCGGTGCCGGACGGAACGCAGGCGATCAGCAACGGCACCCTTCAGTCGACCAGCTCCCAGCTCGGCTGGACGCGCTACAACTGGCGCTCCGGCAAGCCGCAGGCCACGTATCTGACCACGCTGGCGGTCGGCAAGTTCGACATCACGACGGACACGACCGCGAACGGTCTGCCGGTGATCAACGCCTACAGCAAGGACCTCGGGGCCAACGCGGGGGCGGCGCGGGCGAGCGTGGAGCGGTCGGCGGAGATCGTGGACTGGGAGTCCACCGTCTTCGGCCCGTACCCCTTCGACGCGCTGGGCGGCTATGTGCCCAATGTGCCCACGGGCTACGCGCTGGAGACCCAGACCCGGCCGTTCTACAGCCCGAAGGGGTTCGCCAAGGGCGCGAACACCTCGCTGATCGTGCATGAGCTGGCCCATCAGTGGTTCGGCGACAGCGTCTCGCTGAAGGACTGGCGCGACATCTGGGTCAACGAGGGTTTCGCCAGCTATGCCCAGTGGCTGTGGTCGGAGAAGGAGGGCGAGGGCACCGCGCAGGAGCTGGCGGACTACACCTACGCCTCCTACCCGGCCGACGACCCCTTCTGGAAGGTCGAGCCGGGCAACCCGGGGCCGGAGAACCAGTTCCATGACGCGGTGTACGACCGGGGCGCGCTGGCCCTCCAGGCGCTGCGGAACCACATCGGCGACAAGGACTTCTTCGCGATCCTCAAGGGCTGGACGGCGGAGAACCGGTACGGAAACGCCTCGGTCAAGGACTTCGTGACCTACGCGGAGAAGGTGTCCGGCAAGCCGCTGGCCACGCTCTTCGACACCTGGCTGTTCACCCCGTCGAAGCCCGCCGCGGCAAAGGCGCGGGCGGCCGAGCTGAGCCCGGCCAAGGCGCCGGTGCGGCCGAAGTCGTGGCAGCGGATCCAGGACACGCACAGCACCCACGGCCGCTGAGCCAAAAAGCCCCGGCCGGGTCCCCCAGCCCGGCCGGGGCCCGGCGGCGCCGCCGTGCTGCCATGGCGCTCGGCATATCCCCTGGTCACGGCCGTACGGCTCGGGCGCGGCGCCGGGCCTCACGCGCGATGGGCAGATAGCGCAGCCGCTCGGGCAGCAGCGGGACCACCACCCGGACGACCCTCCCGAACCACCGCAGCCGCCGCTCCTGCCCCCGCGTCCACCCCAGCCCGATCGCCTCCCGCGCGTCCGGCGGCATCAGCCCGACGGTGAGGAACGCGCGGAAGCGGGTGAACAGCGGGCGCAGCAGCGGCCACAGCAGCCGGAGCGGCAGCGGGCCCGGCGGAGGGACGGGCGCGTCGGGCGCGGCCAGTTCACGGGCGACGACGGTCGGCTCCAGCCGTTCGCGCACCATCGCGCGGTAGTAGGGCCAGAACTCCTCGACGGATCCCGGCATCTCACGGTCGCCGATGCCCAGCACGCGTCCGATCCGCAGCCATTCCCGGTACAGTTGCCGCTCCTCGGCGGCGGTGAAGGGGCGGGTGCCCAGATAGCGCTGGGCGCGCAGATAGACCGGATAGCCGGTGGCGTGCACCCAGGCGTAGACGGGCGGGTCCAGCGCGCGGTACGGGCGGCCGTGCGCGTCGACGCCCTCGATGGCCGCGTGGAGCCCGCGCAGCCGGCGGCCCTCCGCCTGGGCCCGCGCCCCGCCGTACACCCATAGCTGCACCGACCGCAGGGAGCGCTCGCCGCGCCCCCAGGGGTCGGTGCGGAAGACGGAGTACTGGTCCACGCCCGCCCCGACGGCCGGATGCGCCACCTGCATGGTCATCGCGGCCGGCAGGGCGAGCAGGCTGCGCAGCTCCCCCGCCACGGCCCACAGGATGCCGCCGGCGGGCGGCGGGTCGTGGCCTTCGGTGCGGCGGCGGGGGCGCTGCGTGCTCATGGGGCCATCGGCGTGCTCATGGGGCCATCGGTGGTGCGGTTACCTCCCTCCTGTTCCAGTGTGCGCCCCCGCGCCGCCGGTGAGCGGGCGCAGGGTGAGCGTGTAGTCGTAGGCGCTGTCGGCCTTCACCCGGTACTGGTCGCGCACCGGGTTGGGGGTGTCGCCGGCGCCGGTGACCGCGTGGTCGGCGTGCAGGGTGTTCCAGCCGTCGTTGCGCTTGAGGAAGTGCGGATAGGCGGCGCGGTCGAGTTCGTCGTACGCGCTGGCGCCAGCCTCCAGATCGCCGGAGACCAGCAGTCCGGCACCGCCGCGGTCGGTGAGGGACGCCCAGCGCACATCGTCGTGGTTGCCGTGGTCCTGGGGCTTCAGATACTCCACGTACTGGTCCTCGACCGAGGAGGACCAGACGCCCATGGGCGTGCCGTCCTTACGGTCGTTGAAGTTCTCCACCGGTCCGCGCCCGTACCACCGGAAGGTGCCGTACCGCTCGGGCACCTTGAGCTGGAGACCGATCCTGGGCAGATAGGACAGGGTGCGGAAGTCGCCGCGCGCCTCGACCTGATGCCGGATCCGGACCTGGCCCGCGCCATCGACCCGGTAGGCCACGGTCTGGCCGAAGGACGCGCCGGTCACATCGGGCGCGGCGGCCGTGGAGCGGACGGTGACGGTGACCGTGCCGTCGTCGCCGGGGGTCACCTCGACCCCGTCGACGGTGGTGCGCAGCCGGTCGAGGCCCAGGGTCCGCCAGCGCTTGCCCTCGGCGGTGCCCCAGTCGGAGCGCTCATTGCTGATCGGGGCGCGCCAGGCGTCCAGTTCGGGGCCGGAGCGGAGCAGTTCGCGGCCCGCCACGCGCATCGAGGTGAGCGTGCCCGCCTTCTTGCCGAAGGTGTACTGGAAGTCCTCACCGCTGACCCGTATGGTGTCGCCGCGCTCTTCGGCCTTGGCGGGCTCGCCTGCGGCCGGGGCGGGGGCGGGCTCGGGCACCTTGTCGCCGCCGACCGCGAACTGGCCGAAGGACACCACATGCCCGGCCTTGGCCCAGTCGGTGGAGTGCGCCGTGACGGCCCGCACGGTCAGATGGCGCTCATAGCCCCCGGGATTGGCGGGCGGCGCCGGGAGCTGGACCGTGGCGCTCTCACCGGGACCGACGTCCAGGGCGCGGGTGCCGCCGGCGACGGTCCGCGCGCCCTCGGTCACCGTCCAGCGCAGGGCGAGATCATCGGTGCCGGTGAAGGCGCGCTCATTGGTGACCTTCACCTTGCCGGTGCGGGCGCCCTCGCCACCCGGGTCGGTGATCCGGATCGGCGCCTGCACCCAGGCGAGCTGGGCGGTCTCCGGCTCCGGGTCGCGGTCGGCGGTGACCAGGCCGTCCACACCGGATTCATAGAGCCCGTAGGAGAGATAGCTGCCCTTACGGGTGAAGTCGTCGAAGTCGAGCGCGATCAGGGCGTCGCCGCGGGGGTCCTGGTCCTGGGCGAGCCGCTCCGCGCCGAGCGCCGTGTCATAGACCCGGACCTGGTCGATGGTGCCCTTGGAGGTGCGGCCGGTCCAGCCGTCCTCCATGGTGTCGTTGTTCCGGCCGACGCCGAGGTCGAAGCCGGTGTAGTCGATACGGCCGCTCCACGCGGTCTCGGCGAGCTCCTTACCGTCGGCATACAGGCGCAGCGCGGAGCCGTCGTAGGTGCCGGTGACCCGGTGCCAGGCGCCGGTCCAGCCGTCGGGCACGGGGGCGGTGACGGTGCGGGGCTTGCCGCCGCTGGTGATCGTGAATTCGAGGGTGTCCTCGTCCTTCATCCGCAGGACGTACTGGTCGCCCTTGCTGACGATGGTGAAGTCCCCGGTCCACGGCTCGGCCGGTTTGACGCGGGCGTCGAGGGTGACGGCGCTGCCGGTGAGGTCGAGCCTCGGATCGCGGTAGACCTCGACGAAGTCGTCAAGACCGGACAGATACAGCGCCTTGCCCTTGCCGCCGTACCCGTCGACCACCTTGGGCTTGCCGGAGAGGGAGGCGGCGATGTCGTTGCCGGAGGAGTCGGGGGTGGTGATCAGCGGACGGCGGATGTTCTGCTCGGCCCAGTCCCAGATGAAGCCGCCCTGGGCGTTCGGGTAGGCGCGCATCACCTCCCAGAACTCGCGGAAGTTGCCGAGGCTGTTGCCCATGGCGTGGGCGTACTCGCCCATCACGATGGGCTTGGTGAAGGTCTTGGCCTTGGCTTCGAGGGAGGCCGGGGTCGGATAGCGGGGTCCGGCGATATCCGCGTAGGGCGCGTCGCCGTCGGGGCTGTTGGACTGGTGGTACAGCGGGCGGGTGGGCTCGTTCGCCCGGGTCCACCGCGCCATCGCGTAGTGCGCCTTGCCCAGCCCGGCCTCGTTTCCGGTGTCCCACATGATGACGCTGGGGTGGTTCTTGTCGCGTTCCACCATGCCCTGGTGGCGCTCCAGGAACGCCTTCTGCCATTCGGGGCGCTCGGCCAGGCAGTCGTTCGGGCAGTTCTCGTGGCTGTGGGTCTCGACCTCCATCTCGTCGTCGATCAGGATGCCCTCGCGGTCGGCGAGTTCATAGAGATACGGGTCCGAGGGGTAATGGGAGGTGCGGATCGCGTTGACGTTCAGCCGCTTCATCAGCCGGACGTCCTGTTCCATCCGGGCGCGGGTGGCATGGCGCCCGGTGGTGGGGTCGGTCTCGGCGCGGTTGACGCCGCGGATCAGGACGCGCTTGCCGTTGAGCGTGAGCTGCTTGTCCTTGACCTCGATCTCGCGGAATCCGACGCTCTGGCGCACGGTCTGGATCGCCTTGCCGTCCGGATCGCGCAGGGTGAGCACCAGAGCGTAGAGGTTCGGCGTCTCGTCGGACCATTTGGCGGGGCTGGCGATCTGCCCGGTCAGCTCGGCCTTCCCGGCGTTCTCCTCGGCCGTCAGCCGCCGTACCTCACGCCCCTTGGAGTCGTAGAGCACACCGGTGACCTGATGGGGTCCGCTCTTGTCGCTTCCGGTGCGCGCGATTTCCACTTCGGTGCGCAGCGTGGCGTCCCGGTAGGAGGCGTCGAGATCGGTGGTGACGTACGCGTCCTCCATGCGGGTCGTGGGCGTGGAGTACAGCGATACGGAGCGGAAGATGCCCGCGTAGCGCCACTGGTCGTAGTCCTCCAGATACGATCCCGCGCTCCAGCGGTGCACCTGGACGGCGATCCGGTTGGTGGCGCCGGGACGCAGATAGTCGGTCACATCGAACTCGGCGGGCACATAGCCGCCCTGGTCGTAGCCGACGTAGTGGCCGTTGATCCACAGGAACCAGCCGGAGGTGACCCCGTCGAAGCGGATCACCTGCCGGCGCCCGTCCCAGTTCCGGGGCACCGTGACGTCCCGGACGTAGGCCCCGGTCGGATTGGTGTCACGGGGCACCTTGGGCGGATCGTCCGGCGCCACCTCGCTCTGCACGTTGCGGAAGACCGGATGGTCGAGGTCGTCGGTCTGCCAGGTGTGCGGAACCTGCACGCGCTGCCACGCCGAGGCGTCGTAGCCGTCCTTCCAGAAGCCGCTCGGCGCGTCCTCCGGCCGGTCGGCCATCGCGAACCGCCAGGATCCGTCCAGGCTGCGCTCCCACGCCTTGCGGTCGGGCCCGTCCGGCCGCAGCCGGGTGTGCGGGGGTTCCTGGCCCTCGCCGGTCCGCTCCGGGTCCTCGAGGTACGTATGCACATCGGCGGGGAACTTGCCCGCGTCCGACGGCCTCCCGACGGCCGTGTCCGCGGCCGTGAGACCGAGGCCGACAGCGGTGGTCATGGCGAGCACCGCCCCGATCAGTCGCCGTATCCCATATCTGCCGCGTTCCGAGCTCAATCCGACCCCACCTCACAGATTCGGAAGGAAACCAACAGAGCTGAACAGCGAGGCACGCTATTCATCGGTAAAGAGATCGTCAACAGGTCGTGCTGAACCCGGTGTTGAGCCGGTGGCGGGGAGAGGTTTCACAGCGGTGCTGCGACAGCAATACTGATGAACCCGATCGGGCAGCGGCCCGGCGGAGCAGGACGACGCGGAGAGCGAGGCACGGCCGATGACCACCCCCGGCACCGAGGAACCCACCCTCACCGTCGATGAACTGGCGGCCCGCGCCGGGGTGACCGTGCGCACCGTGCGCTTCTACAGCACCCGCGGACTGCTTCCGCCGCCGGTGATCGGCCCGCGCCGGGTCGGCCACTACGGCCCCGAGCACCTATCCCGGCTCGCGCTGATCGAACAGTTGCAGCGCCACGGCATGACCCTGTCCGCCATCGAGCGCTATCTGAGCCAATTGCCACCGGATCTGAGCGAGGACGATCTGGCGCTCCACCGGGCCCTGGTCGCCTCCTGGGGCCCGGACGCCCCCGAGGAGACGACCCGCGAGCAGTTGGACCGGCGGGCCGGGCGGGAGCTCACCGACGAGGACATCGACCGGCTGGCCGCACTGGACGCCCTGGAGCGCACCGACGACCCGGATCGCTTCCGGATCGATCCCAAGGTGCTCCATCTGGGGCTCCGGCTGCTGGACGTGCCGATCGAGATGGAGACGATACGCACGGCCCATACGGTCGTCCTCGAACACACCCGCTCCGCGGCACGCGAGCTCGGCCGGCTGTTCCGGGACGAGGTGTGGGGGCCCGACCGCGATCACGAGTCCGGGAGCGGACCGGAGCGGGTGCGGGCGAAGAAGTCGCTGTCGGCCGATATGCAGCCGCTGGTGGTGGAGGCGCTGGTGATCGCGTTCCAGCGGTCGATGAAGCATGAGCTGCGGGCCTGGTACGGGCAGGACGCGGACTGAGCGGGCCCGGGGCGGCGCGGCGAGCGGCCGGCCGCCCCGGGGCACCGGCATCGGTCATGCGCCGCCGGTGAGCGCGGCGGCCAGCTCCTCGGGGCGGGCGGCGAACGGCGAATGGCTGCCCGGCAGCGACCGCACGGTGAAGGGCTGGTCCGGCATGGCCGCGTCGGCCTCCGCGATCATCAGGTCCTGCAACGCGGGGGTGCACGCCCAGTCCTCGGCGCACCGGATGAAGGTGCGCGGAATCCGGCCCCACCGCTCCCGGGTCAGGGCGATCAGGGTGGTCGGCACCGCGAAGGGCAGATCCGGGCTCAGGGCCTGGTACCAGCGGGCGAAGGACCCGGCCGGGACGTCGTGGTAGTAGGTCAGCCGCAGCTCCTCCACATACGCCGGATCGACGGAGAACGGATTGATCCGGAACGCGCCGATGGCCTCCGGGTCGCCCAGCATCAGCCCCTGCCCCCGTCCGGTCGCGGTCTGCTCGGGGGCTGCCAGATAGTCGGCGAAGCGGGGGCGCCCGGCGGGGACGAACGACGACAGATGGATCAGCTCGTCGACGAGTTCGGGGGCCCGCTCGGCGGCCAGGGAGGCCGAGGCGCCACCGGCGCTGTGCGAGACCAGGGCGACCTTCGGATACCGGCGCACCGATCGCAGCGCGGTGACGACCGCCCCGGCGCACTCCTCCAGGGTCAGCCCGGCCAGCGCCGACTTCTCGGTGGCGAAACCCGGCTGGCCGGGGAGGTGGTGGCCCGAGGGCAGCGGTGCCTCGAAGCCATGCCCCGGCAGATCGACGGCGAGGCTCGCCGCGCCGAGCCGGGCCAGGGCGCGCTGGGTGGCCGCCCACTGCCAGGAGGCATGCCAGGCGCCGTGGACCAGCACGAACACGGTGCCGGAGGGGGCGGGGGCGGAGTGGATCTCGCTCACGGGATGGTCATCGCCCGAGGGCGTTCTGGAACTCATGGCGCTCATGGAGAACAGTCCACCGCCACGGCGTGGCGTTATCCACCGCCATATCTGACAACCCCGCCGCCGATATCTCCTGGATATCGGCTCGGCTATCCTCGGTCCGATGGAGTCACGACATCTGCGGTACGCCCTGGCGGTGGCCGAGCACCAGCATTTCGGACGGGCGGCCGCCGCCCTCGGGATCGCCCAGCCCCCGCTGTCGCAGCAGATCGCGGCGCTGGAGCGGGAGCTGGGCGCACGGCTCTTCGACCGTACGGCGCGGGGCGTGTTCCCGACCGCCGCGGGCGAGGCGTTCCTGGCCAGGGCGCGCCGGGCGCTGGCCGAGATGTCGGCCGCCGTATCGGACGCGGGCCGGGCCGCCCGGGGCGAGACGGGACGGCTGCGGCTCGGCTTCATCGGCTCGGCGCTGCTGGAGCTGCTGCCGTCCGTGCTGGGCCAGTTCATCCGGGACCGGCCCGACGTGCGGCTGGGGCTGGAGGAGATGTCGACGCGCCGGTCCACGGCGGCGCTGCTCGCGGGCGAGCTGGACATCGCCATCGGTCGCGGCGCGCCCCGGGGCGCGGGTGCCGAGGATCTGGTGTCGGTCACGGTCGGCAGGGACCATCTGGTGGCGGTCGTAGGCGCCGCCCATCCGTTCGCCGGGCAGTCCAAGGTGAGCGTCGAGCAACTCAGGGGGCAGCACCTGATCTTGGCACCCGCGGATGAGGAACCGGTGGTCGCCGCCTGGCTGGCCGCGCTGCTGGACGAGGGCACGGAGGCGTCGACCCCCACGCGGTCAGGTGGGGTCACCGAGGCGTGGGACGCGCACACCATCATCGGGCTGGCCTCGTGCGGGGTCGGGGTGGGGCTCGGCCCGGCATGTCTGCGGGTGGCGGCGCGACCGGACGTCCAGGTGTGCGAGGTGAGCCCCCGGGTGGAACTGCCGGAACTGGTGATGTCCTTCCGCACCCAGGACCGCTCCCCCGTACTGGCGGCCTTCCTGGACATCACCCGAGAGCGGTGCCCAGGGGTAGCCGAGCAGCTCGAACGCCGCCTGGGCCCGTCCCGTCAATCCAGCCCCTCCGGCGATTGAGGAGCCGGGCCCAGGGGCAACCCAAACCAGCCCCTCCGGCGATTGAGGAGCGGGGTCCAGGGGCGGAGCCCCGGCGGGGGCCGGGGCCGGGCCCCGGTTGTGGGAAGGGGCGGGTAGGGGAAAGCCTCGACATGCGGCGCCGCCGCGTGGCCCGCCCGACACCCCCTAGTCCGTGAAGCGCTCCCCACGCTCAGCCTTCTCCAACAGCAGCTCAGTCGGAGCAAACCGCTCCCCGTACGCCGCCTCCAACTCCCGTGCACGGGCGACGAAACCGGCCACGCCGCCCTCGTAGCCGTTGATGTACTGCAACACCCCGCCCGTCCAGCCGGGGAAGCCGATGCCGAGGATGGAGCCGATGTTGGCGTCGGCGACGGAGGTCAGCACGCCCTCCTCCAGCAGCCGCACCGTGTCGATGGCCTCGCTGAAGAGCATCCGCTCCATCATGTCCTCGAAGGGGACACGGGTGCCCTCGCCACCCGAACCACCAGACCCGCCCGACCCCCCGGTCCCACCCCGCCCAAAATGCTCCCGCAACCCCGCCCACAACCGCCCCCGCTTGCCGGTCGCCTCGTCGTAGTCGTAGAAGCCCGCCCCGCCACTGCGGCCGGGGCGCCCGAACTCCTCCACCATGCGGTCGAGCACCGCGTCGGCCGGATGCGGCCGCCACTCGCCGCCCGCCTCCTCGGTCGCCCGGCGCGTCTCCTCGCGGATCTTGCGCGGCAGGGTCAGGGTCAGCTCGTCCATCAGGGAGAGCACCCTGGCCGGGTATCCGGCCTGAGCCGCGGCCTGTTCCACGGAGGCGGGGTCGACACCCTCCCCCACCATCGCCACACCCTCGTTGAGGAAGTGGCCGATGACGCGGGAGGTGAAGAAGCCGCGGGAGTCATTGACCACGATCGGGGTCTTGTTGATCTGCCGCACCAGATCGAAGGCGCGGGCCAGCGCCTTGTCGCCGGTGCGCTCGCCCTTGATGATCTCGACCAGCGGCATCTTGTCGACGGGCGAGAAGAAGTGCAGTCCGATGAAGTCGTCGGCGCGCTGCACCCCCTCGGCGAGCAGGGTGATGGGGAGGGTGGAGGTGTTGGAGCACAGCAGGGCGTCCGGGGCGACGACGCCCTCGATCTCCTGGAACACCTTGTGCTTGAGCGCCGGGTCCTCGAAGACCGCCTCGATGACCGCGTCACAGCCCTCGAGGTCGCGCAGATCGCCGGTCGGGGTGATCCGGGCCAGCAGCTCGTCCCGCTTGGCCTCGGTGGTACGGCCCTTGGTGAGCGCCTTGGCCAGCAGCCCCTCGGCATACGCCTTGCCCTTGGCGGCGGCCTCCGCGGACACGTCCTTGAGGACGACCTGGATGCCCGCCTTGGCACATGAGTACGCGATGCCCGCGCCCATCATCCCGGCGCCCAGCACCGCGACCTTACGGACCTGACCGGGCTCGATCCCCTGGGGCCGGTTGGCCCCGGAGTTGACCGCCTGTAGATCGAAGAAGAACGCCTGGATCATGTTCTTGGCGGTCTGGCCGACGACCAGCTCGGTGAAGTACCGGGCCTCGATGGTCTGCGCGGTTTCGAAGTCCACCTGGGAGCCCTCGACGGCGGCGGCCAGGATGTTGCGCTGCGCCGGGTAGGGCGCGCCGCCTAGCTGCTTGCGCAGATTGGCGGGGAAGGCGGGCAGATTGACGGCGAACTTCGGCTGCGCCGGGGTGCCGCCCGGAATCCGGTAGTCCTTGTCGTCCCAGGGCTGTGCCGATTCGGGGTGGGCGTCGATGAAGGCCCGCGCCCGGGTCAGCATCTCCTCAGGGGTGGCCACGACCTCGTGCACCAGCCCCGCCTCCTGGGCGCGCCGGGGGCTGTACCGCGCCCCCTGGAGCAGCCACTTGAGCAGCGCGTCGGTGACGCCCAGCAGCCGTACGGTACGGGCGACGCCCCCGCTGCCCGGGAGCAGGCCCAGGGTGACCTCGGGGAAGCCGATCCGGGCCCCGGGAGCGTCGAGGGCGATGCGGTGGTGGCAGGAGAGCGCGATCTCCAGCCCGCCGCCGAGCGCGGCGCCGTTGATCGCGGCGACCACGGGCTTGCCGAGGGTTTCGATCCGGCGCAGCCCGCGCTTGATGCGGAGGTTCTTCTCATAGACCTCCTGGGCCTGGTCGGGCCCGATCTGGAGGAGGTCGTTGAGGTCGCCGCCGGCGAAGAAGGTCTTCTTGGCGGAGGTGACGATGATGCCGCGAATGGTGTCCCGCTCGGCCTCGACGCGGTCGGCGATCGCGTCGAGGGAGTCGATGAACGCGGCGTTCATGGTGTTGGCGGACTGGTCGGGGTCGTCGAGCACCAGGGTGACGACGCCCTCGTCGTCCTGCTCCCAGCGGATGGTCGAGGCGGTGGTGGGGTGGCTCATCTGAGGTCTCCAGGGCGAAGAGGAAGGGCGCGGGGAGGGGGCGGGAAGGAGGGGGAACGGCGGCGTCTGAGAGCCGCTCGGCTCTACGAGGGCGTCCGGCGGATCTCAGGACCCCGGGGCCTGGGGCCGAGCCCCGCACGCGGCGGAGCCGCACATCGTCAGGTGCCGGAAGGGGCGGGGAGGGGAACAGCCCGCCGCAGGCGTCACGATCCGTCGGCGCCCCCCTAGAGCCGCTCGACCACCGTCGCGATGCCCATTCCGCCTCCCACGCACAGCGTCACCAGCCCGAACCGCCCGTCGCGCCGCTCCAGCTCGTCGATCACCGTGCCGAGGATCATCGCGCCGGTCGCGCCCAGCGGATGACCCATCGCGATCGCGCCGCCGTTGACGTTGACCTTGTCCATGCTCAGCCCCATGTCGTCCACGAAGCGCAGCACCACCGCCGCGAACGCCTCGTTGATCTCGACCAGATCGATGTCGTCGATGGTCAGCCCGGCCTTGGTGAGCGCCTTACGGGTGGCCGGAGCCGGGCCGGTGAGCATGATGGTGGGGTCGGCGCCGGAGACGGCGGCGGAGACGATCCGGGCGCGCGGGGTCAGCCCGAAGCGCTCGCCGACCTCGCGGTTGCCGATGGCGACCAGGGCGGCGCCGTCCACCATGCCCGAGGAGTTCCCGGCGTGGTGGACGTGGTCGATGGCCTCGATCCAGTGGTACTTCTGAAGCGCCACCGCGTCGAAGCCGCCCGCCTCGCCGATGGTGGCGAACGACGGCTTCAGGCCCGCCAGGGTCTCGGCGGTGGTGCCGGGGCGGATGTGCTCGTCCCGGTCGAGGACGGTCAGCCCGCTGCGGTCGCGGACCGGGACCACGGAGCGGTCGAAGTACCCCTCCTTCCAGGCCCGGGCGGCCCGCTCCTGGGAGAGCGCGGCGAAGCTGTCCACGTCATGGCGGCTGTAGCCGCCGGTGGTGGCGATGAGGTCGGCCCCGATGCCCTGCGGTACGAAGCCGGTCTCGTAGTTGGTCATCGGGTCGGCGAACCAGGCGCCACCGTCGGAGCCCATCTTCACGCGTGACATCGACTCGACGCCGCCCGCGAGCACCAGGTCCTCCCAGCCGGAACGGACCTTGGCCGCCGCCAGGTTGACGGCCTCCAGGCCGGAGGCACAGAAGCGGTTCTCCTGGACGCCCGCGACCGTGTCCGGCAGCCCGGCCGCGATGGCCGCGATCTTGGCGATGTCGGAGCCCTGGTCGCCGAGCGGGCTGACGACGCCGAGGACCACATCGTCGATGGCCGCCGGGTCCAGCTCGGGGAACCGCCGCCGCATCTCCTGGATCAGGCCCACCACCAGGTCGACGGGCTTGGTGCCGTGCAGGGCACCGTCGGCCTTACCGCGCCCGCGCGGGGTGCGGATGGCGTCGTACACATACGCTTCGGTGCTCACTTCAGCGGCCTTTCAGGGGAGGGTTCGGGCGGGACGGCTCAGGGGGCCGGCGGTAAGCGGACGGGCGCTCAAGGCGTTCATGTCGTTCATGCCGTTCATGCCGTTCCTGACGGGTTTCCCTCGACGAGCGAGGTGACTCCCCAGTCGCGGGCCACCTCGGCGGTGTCCGCCCCGGGCCGGACGGGCGCGCGGCGCACCGTGCCCGGGGTGGCGGAGAAGCGCGGGGCGGGCGCGGGCTGGGTGATCCCGCCGTGGTCGACGAAGGTGGCGCGGGCGGCGAGGTGCGGATGGGCCGGGGCCTCCCGCAGCGACAGCACGGGGGCGACGCAGGCGTCCGTGGCGCTGAAGACGGCGGTCCACTCCTCGCGGTCGCGCTGCTTGAAGCGGTCGGCGATGGCGGTGCGCAGCGCGGCCCAACTGTCGAAGTCATCGCGGGCCGGGGCCTGGTCGGCGATCCCCAGCAGCTCGATGAACTCCGCGTAGAACTTGCGCTCCAGGGGCCCGACCGCCATATAGCCGCCATCGGCGGTCTCATAGGTGCCGTAGAACGGGCAGCCGCCGTCGAGGAGATTGGTGCCGCGCTGGTCCCGCCAGCCACCGGCGGCCATCATGCCGTGGATGGCGGCGGTCAGATGCGCGGTGCCGTCGACGATCGCGGCGTCCACGACCTGGCCGGGGCCGCCCGCGCGGGCGTGCTGGAGGGCGGCCAGGACCCCGATGACGAGGTAGAGCGAGCCTCCCGCGTAGTCCCCCAGGAGGTTGGCGGGGGCGATGGGCGGGCCGTCGGCGGCGCCGATCATGCTGAGGGCGCCGGTGACGGCGATATAGCCGATGTCATGGCCGGCTGTGCGGGCGAGCGGGCCCTCCTGCCCCCAGCCGGTCATCCGGCCGTAGATCAGCCGGGGGTTCCGTGCCAGGCAGTCCTCCGGGCCGAGGCCCAGCTTCTCGGTGACCCCCGGGCGGTAGCCCTCGATGAGGATGTCGGCGCGCTCCACGAGGTCGAGCACGGCGGCCACGCTCCCCTCGGCCTTCAGGTCGAGGAGCACCGAGCGTTTGTTGCGGTTGGCGAGGTCGTAGTCCGGGTCGATCCGCAGGCCGCCGGTGCCTCCGGGGCGGTCGACGCGGACGACATCGGCGCCGAGGTCGGCGAGGACCATGGCGGCGAACGGACCCGGCCCGATCCCCGCCAGTTCCACCACCCGCACTCCGGCCAGCGGACCGGCCGCCGTCGCCCCGTCCTCCGCCGCCACCGTCATGACGTCCCCCAATCGTGTGACACCACCGCTGTAACACCGCCGATGCTAAGAACGCGTCCGGCATTCCACAAGCCCTCCCATGAGCCTGTGGATAACCAAGCCCCTTGCCCGGCAAGCGGGTTTGGCCCCTGCGGCGGTACGGCGGGCCGGGTGTGGCGCCGACCGGCCTTCCGGGTCAGGTCTTCTCCACATCGGGCCGGGTCGTCGACAGCGGCTGTTCGGGCACCAGATGGTCCTCGTCGCCCGACGGATCGGTGAGCCGGCCCAGTCGGCGCGGCAGATCGGAGCCGACCAGCACGATCACCACCAGCGTCAGTCCGAAGGTGAGCACCGCCAGCGCCCGCCCGAGGGACATGCCCTCGGCGAGATGGGCGCCGAGCACCGGCGCCACCGCGCCGCCGAGCGCCCCGGTGTTGTAGACGAAGCCGAGCGAGGCAGCCCGCGTCTGAGTCGGGAAGTGACCCGCGATGTACTTCGGCAGGATGCCGGAGATCCCCTGGCTCAGCGCGAGCAGGAAGAACAGCAGCACGCCGAGTCCGACCAGGGTGTCCTGCACCGCGAACACCGGGAAGACGAAGGCCAGCGAGGCGATCAGGGTGTAGACGTAGGCACGCCGGGTGCCGAGCCAGTCGCCCGCGAACCCCGCCAGCCAGCAGCCGGCCATCGTCCCGAACCCGGCGTAGAACATCACATCGGTGACCTCGGACGGGGTGTACCCGAGCTGTTCCTTCAGATAGGTGGGCAGCAGCGCCTGGATCGGCCAACTGTAGAGGAACGCGCAGAAGACGGTGCAGGTCAGGGCCACATACAGCGGCCAGCGGCGCCGTCCGCCGAGCTGGGCCGCGAAGGCGATCAGGCATCCCGCCGCCAGGAGCGACAGCGGCCGGCGCCAGCCCGCGCCCATCGGGGTGAAGACCAGGAAGAGCGCGACGCTCGCGGCCACGGTCAGCGCCGTGTTGACGCTCGCGCGGGAGCGTCCGGCGAACAGCGGCCGGAAGGGGTTGGGCCGCGCCTGCGCCGTCGCCACCTCCTCGTGCCAGTCCCCGGCCTCCGGAAGCGCGCGCCGCACCCACAGCGCGACCAGCACCGGCAGCACGCCGATCCAGAACATCCAGCGCCAGCCCCAGTGGGGCACCACCCACTTGTAGAGCTCGGAGGCGATGATGGTGCCGCCCGAGTAGCCCGAGATGAGGAAGCCGGAGGCGCGGTTGCGCAGCCGCGCGGGCCAGCTCTCCAGGACATAGGTGGCGCTCGCGCTGTACTCGCCAGCCATGCCCATGCCAATCACTAGGCGGGCCGTGAACATGCTGATGTGGTTCCAGGCGAACCCGCAGGCGAAGGTGCCGAGCGAGTAGAGCAGAATGCTGACGATCATGGCGGCCTTACGGCCGTAGCGGTCACCCAGCGCGCCCAGTACCGCCCCGCCGAGCCAGCGGGTGATGAACGCGCCCGATACCAGGCTCGCCGCCGACGCCGTGCTCAGGTCGAACTCGTCGGCTATCTCGGTCAGCACGAGCGTGATCAGTACGAAGTCGAAACCGTCGAGCAGATAGCCGATCCAGGCGGCGAACATGGACTTCCACTGGCCCCGCGAGACCTCTCGGTACCAGGGCACCGTGGTGGCTTCGGTCACGGCAACAGCCCTGCCTCCTCGAGGAGTTGACGTACGGTCTTGACGGCCGCCTCGCCCAGTGGCACCTGGGGCGCGGCGGTGTCCGCGCACTCGATCACGCCCAGCAGCCGCAGCGCGGCCTTGAAGCCGCCCAGCCCCGCCGAACTGCCGCCCATCAGCGCCGGGTCCCCGGCGTCGGTGATGGCGAAGAGCGCCGCCAGCCGGTCCTGTTCGGCGGCCGCCTGCTCCCAGCGCCCCGCCCGCGCGTGCTCGTACAGCCGGACGAACCCGGCCGGATCGACATTGGCCAGCCCTGGGACGACGCCATGGGCCCCCGCCAGCAGGGCGCCGTCCACCGACAGTTCGGAGCCGGTGAGCACCGTGAAGGAGTCATTGAGGCCGCGGCGCCGGACCTCGACGAGCATCCGCCGCAGCGCCCCGTCGTCCCCGCTGCTGTCCTTGACCCCCGCCAGGGTGGCGTCGGCGGCCAGCGGAAGCAGGATCGAGGGCGTCAGCTTGGAGTGGACGGAGACCGGGATGTCATATGCGAACAGCGGCACGTCCATCCCGTCGCGAAGCCGCCGGAAGTGGTCGGCGATCTCCAGGGGATGGGTGCGGGTGTAGAAGGGCGCGGTGGCCACGATCGCGTCCGCGCCCAACTCCGCCGCCGTACGGGCGTGATCGAGGACCCGCGCGGTCGTCATGTCGATCGCGCCCGCGAGGACGGGCACCCGGCCGCCTGCGGCCTCGATGACCGCCTTAAGGGCCGTGACGCGGCTTCGGTCGTTCAGATAGGCGGCCTCGCCGCTGGAGCCGAGCGCGAACAGCGCGCTCACCCCCGCGTCGATCAGCCGCTCGGCGAGCGCGGCGAGGGAAGAGGTGTCGACCTCGCCCGCGGGCGTGAGCGGGGTGCACAGGGGCGGAACGACACCGGTGAGGGGAGCCGGAAGACTCATCGACACCCAGCCTTCTGGATAGCAGGGCAATTAGGACGTGGGACGTCCTATGTTCGGGGCCGAATCTGACGGAGTGCCACCGCCCTGTCAAGTACATTCCCGCCTCAGCGCCCCGTCCGAATCCCGCCAGCACTCCAGGAGCCCACCGGCCAGTCTGGAACGCATGAGCGAGAACTACGAGATGCGGGCCATCGCGCCCGAGGTGCTGAAGCAGTTGCGGATCACGGACGACGCGGGAAACCCGCCGCGCGTGGTGGTGGACGACGAGGAGGGCGGCAGCCCGATGCGCTGCTGCCTGGGCCGGAGCCGGCCGTACGAGACCATCGCGCTCGTCTCCTACGCCCCGCTGCGCCGCTGGGCGCAGGAGACGGGGGCCAGGCCCGGCCCGTACGACGAGGTCGGCCCGGTCTTCATCCACCCCGACGAGTGCGACGGCTGGAGCGGCCCCGGGATCGCGGACGGCATCCCGGGCGAGCGGCGGGTGCTGCGGGCGTACTCCGCCGAGGGCAACATCCTCGGCGGCCGACTGCTGAACGACGGCGAACCGACGATCGAGGAGGGGCTGGCCGAGCTGTACGCGGACCCGCGGGTGGCGGCGGTGCATGTGCGCGCGGTCGAGTTCGGCTGCTTCCTGGCCGAGACGCGACGGGTCTGAGGCATCCGGCACCCCGGGGGCAGGCGACGCCGGGGGGTACAGGGGTTCGCCCGGCGCCGTGCTCGAAGTACCGCGTGCACCGCCGCCACGTTCGGACGTCGGACTCACCACACCGCGTTCAGAGCGTGGCGGCCTTCAGGGCCCGGCGGCACAGCGCGTCCGCGCGCCGTGTCGTCTCGGGCTGCCGGAAGTCGCGGGCCAGATGCAGGGTGTACGCGCAGGCGTCCGCGACGGTCGCCCGATGGCCGACGGAGACGAAGAGCGGCTTCACACCGTCGCGGGTGCGCAGCGCCCGGCCGACCTCCTCGTCCCCGTCGAGCAGCGCCGACCAGTCGCCGCGGCGCGGCCCCGGGTCGGCGTGGCGGAAGCCGAAGGGGTTCTTGGCGACGCCGATGGTGGGCAGCCCGGTGAGCACCCCGAGATGGCTGGCCAGCCCGAACCGGCGGGGGTGGGCGAGGCCGTAGCCGTCGCACACCACCAGGTCGGGGCGGCGGCCGAGCCGCAGGGCGAGGTCGCCGAGCGCGTCGAGGACGGCCGGGATCTCACGGAACGCCAGCAGCCCGGGGACGTACGGGAAGGTGACCCGGCCGACCGCGGTCGCCTCCGCGACGACGGCGAGGTCACGGGCGTCCAGGGCGACGGCGGCGGCCGCGACGAGGTCGTGCTCGTCGTCGTACGCCACGTCCACCCCGACGAGCGCGCCGGTGCCGGTGCCCGGCTCGGGCAGCTCCCCGCCGACGACCACGGACGCCCGCGTCCGCTCCTGGACGGCGATGGCCTCGGCCTCGGTCGAGGGCCAGTCCCGGGGCAGCTCATAGCGTGGATCGACGGCGCTGGTCATCGTGTGGCTCACGTTACTAGCCTGCACGTCATGTTCGTACTGGAGATCACATACACCGCCTCGGCCGACCGCGTCGAGGCCGCCCGCCCGGAACACCTCGCCTGGGTGGACGACCACTTCGCGAACGGCGCCTTCCTCGCCTCCGGCCCCAAGAATCCCCGCGACGGCGGGGTCATCCTGGCGCTCGGCGACGACCGGGCGAGGATCGAGGAGATGGTGGCGAGTGATCCCTTCATCGTCGCGGGCATCGGCGAGTACACGATCACCGAGTTCCTGGCCACCCGCACGGCCCCGGCCCTGGCCGAACACCGCCAACAGCAGCCGTAAGGACCGCGCGGGACGGCCGCGGGGTCCTTACGGACCTCTGAAAGGGGCAGCAGTGTCCTTACGGACCGCTCGTCGGCTCCATCCGGGCGATGCGGCCCTGTTCGCCCGCCGCCCAGCAGGCGAGGTCCGGAGTGCAGTCGACCGTGTCGTAGGAGCCCTGGTCGACGGGGCGCCAGGTGCGGCCCGCGTCGAGGGTGAGGTCGGTGCCCGTCGGGCCGACCGCGAGGGCCGCGCGGGCGCTGTACGGGAGCCAGGTGACGCCCGAGCGGTACGCGGGTGGCGGCTGGGCGGACGGGGTCCAGTGGGCGCCGCCGTCCCCCGTGACGGCCGCGGCCCGCGGGGACGGCTCGCCGGGGCGGTAGTCGCCACCGACGGCGATGCCCTTACGGTCGCCGCGGAAGGCCAGCCCGAAGACCCCGCGCGCGGGGTCACCCGCCGGGATCGGCGCATCGGTCACCGTCCAGGTGCGACCCCGGTCGGTGGAGTGGAACACCCGGGCGGTGGCGGCGCCACCCGTGGCGAACCACGCGCCGCGGCTCCCGGCGGCGACCAGGCACTGCCCGCTCGCCGCGAACGACGCCTCGCCCGGCTGCGCCGCTGGCATCCCGTCCGACGGCAGGACGCGCCAGTTGCGGCCGCCGTCGCCGGTGGCCAGGATGCGGTACCGGCCGTCCACCGGGTCGCTCAGCGCGATCCCATGGCGGGCGTCGAAGAACGTCATGCAGTCGTAGAAGGCGCGTGGATCGGTGTTCCGGAAGCTCTCGCTCCAGGTGGCGCCGCCGTCCTCCGTGCGGAAGACCCGTGACGCCTCGCCCTCGCCGATGGCCAGCACCACCGCCCGGCGCGCGTCGAACGCCTCCACATCGCGGAACTCCAGCCCCTCCGCACCGGGCGGCGAGACATTGGCCCAACTGCGCCCGCCGTCGCGCGTCCGCAGCACCGTGCCCTTGGTGCCCGCGACCCACGCCGTCGTACGGCTGATCGCGGCCAGCCCACGGAACCGGGCGTCGGTGCCGCTCTCCTTGAGCTGCCAGCCCAGCCCCAACCGGCCCTCGCCGCCCGCCGGTCGCGCATGGGCGGGCACGGCCACCACGGCGGCGAGCGCCGCCCCGCAGAGCCCGGCCGCCACCGCACGTCTCATCATGCCCACGATCCCCATGCCCCTCATGGGCCTGGAAGCTAGCCCATGCACGGGATCGACGTCCATGGACGCGTGAACGGACGATCGGGAAGGCGGCGGACGGCGCCGACCATAGGGCGCGGCGGACGGTGCCAACCGTAAGGCGCTCAGGACGACCCGCGACCCTCCCTAGTGGGAGACGCAGAGCCGGACCACGAGCGAGACGCAGCCACGGGAGTCGCCGGAGCCGGGGTCGGTCGGCTTGGCCGTGGGCCGCTGCGTCGGCTCGTCCGTGGGCTGTCCGCTCGGGGTGCCCTCCGGGTCCTTGGTCCCGCCGTCCGTGGGCTTCCCGGTCGGCTCGTCGGTCGGCCGGTGCGACGGGCTGCCCGACGGGGAGGAGGAGGCGGATGAAGAGGGCGAGCCGGACGACGGCGGCCGGGACGAGGGCGAAGCGGAGGAAGCGGACGACGGCGCCTTCCGCGAGGGGCGAGACGGCACTGGACGGCACATCCGCCGGGGAGTGCCCCGTGGGCACACTCGACGTGGACGGCCGGTTCCGGGACGCCTCCCCCGGGGCACCCGCCCGCGACCCGTCCGAGTGCCGCGAGGCCCCGGACGTGGCGGACGCACCCGAGGCCGACGAGGAGCCGGATGGAGCGGAAGAGTCGGATGTGTCCGATATGGAAGGCGCTGACACCCCGGCCGGTTGCTGGGCCTCCGCCGAGCCGCCGTCCGTCAGGGCGAGCCCCGTCATGACCGCCGCCCCCGCGACCAGGAGCACCCCGCCCGCGGCCGCCGCGACCGCCACCGGCCCCGCCTGGCGTACCTGCCCGCGGACGAGATGGTGCATGGAACGGCGGGAGGAGACCAGCGGGCCGTTCGAGGGGGCCGCGTGCGCACCACCGGCCGCCAGGGCGCCCACTCCGGCCACCCCTGCGTCGCTCACCGCTGCGGCGCCCACCGCTGCGGCGGCCGCCAGGGGCGCCAGGAAGCGCGCCATGCCGCGGTCGTACAGCGCCAGCAGCGCCGGGCCGGTCAGTGCGGGCAGCCGGTCGTCGGCCGCGACGAGCTGCTCCATCCGGCCCCGGCAGTCCCGGCAGCCGTCGATGTGCACGGCGATCAGCTCGGCCTGATGCGGGGAGTCCGTGCCCTGCACATGGCCGGGCAGCCGCTCCCAGTGCTCACCGCACGCGGCGCTCGCCGGATAGCCGGGCTGGGCACGCAGGAACTCCTGGCGCACGCTCCCCCGGACCCGCTCCACCAGGGCCGCCGCGCCGTCCGGGCTCACCCCGGTGCGCCACGCCACGTCCTGGGGCGGCAGCCCGTCCACCTCGGCGAGCCAGAGCACCTTCACCCAGCGCTGCGGCAGCTCATGGAGGACCTCCACGAGCGGTTCGAGGTACGACGCCTGCTGTGCCGGGCCCCAGCCCCCCGCCCCGGCCGACAGCTCCCTTACGGCGCTCGTCAGCTCGGCGGGGACGGCGTCGGCGCCGAGCCGATGCCCGGCACGCAGCCGGCGCCACACGCTGTAGTGCGCCTCGGCCACCAGGTCCCCGGCAACCCAGGGGTTACCGGTAAGAGTTCGGGCATATCCGCACAGACGCGAATATTCGGCTTGGTAGATACGGGTGTAGGCGGCCGCGTCGAGCGGTGCGTGACCTTCGGTCATGGTGGAACAACCCCTGGGGTGGGTGCCTCGTCAATGCCGCCGTTCTGTAACAGCTCCGCACGGCGCCCCGAGACCTTGCATGGTTTGGCAAGCCTAAATGCCCTATGTCCCCTCGAAAAAACACTCGTGACGCACGTCACGTCGAAAGCGGGTGCACTGCCCTGATCGCCCAAACGTCTTAACCAACGAAAGGGCGACGCGCCCCGCACCTATCGCAAGGGAGCCGACGTGACCACTGTCATCGATCAAGCCGTCCAGGCACAGCTCATCGCGTCGACGCCCGAGTCACGCGCGATTCCGGCGTGCCTGCGCTATGAGCGGGACGACCCGTTCGCCGTCCGCGTCTCGTTCCCGCCCTCCGCGTCCCTCGACGGCTCCGCGGTGGAGTGGACGTTCGGGCGGGAGCTGCTCTCGGCCGGGCTGCGCGGCCCGGCGGGCAGCGGGGATGTGCAGATGTGGCCGTGCGGACCGCGGCGGACGGTCCTGGAGTTCCACGCCCCCGAGGGCATGGCCATGGTCCAGTTCGACACCGCGGATCTCCGCAGATTCCTCGGCCGCTCGTTCGCCATCGTCCCCGAGGGCAGTGAGGCCGGGGAGCTCGACCTGGACCAGGGCCTGGCGTCACTGCTGAGAGACGCCTGAGCCGGAACGGATATCCGTGAGCCCGCCCGCCCGTACGGACGCCTGGAGCCCGTACGTACGGATACCTGTGAGCCCGCCCTTACCGACCTTACGGACACCCGTGAGCCCGTACAGGCGCTTGAGCCCGCCCTTACGGTGAGAGGTCAGGTGGCGGTCGCGGTCGTGGTCGCCGCCAGCATGGCCGTGGCGACGGCGGCGGCGAGCGCCGTCCGCACCTGGGCGATCACCTTCTCCAGCACCGGCCCCATGCCCCCGCAGCGCTCCCCCAGTTCGAGGATCCGGTGCTTGCGGACCTTGGCGTCCGTGGCCGTCACCACGGCCCTCAGCTCGCCCGCCGCCGCCAGGGTGACAAGCGCCGCGTCCCGTTCGGACACTTCGGCCGCCGGCTGCTCGCCGTGCAGTACACGCACCGCGTCATCCCGCATCCCGGCCACCTGATCGGGCCGTTCCAGCGTGTACTCCTTTGCCGGGAACAGCCCCAGCACCCGCCTCCCCTTCGCCCGCACATAACCGGCCGCCACCATCTGGTCGCGGACCGCGTGTTCGGTCAGCCGCGGCTGATGTCCCACCCAGATCTGCCAGCTTCGCGGCCGGGATTCGCCGATCAGCTCCAGCAGCCCGTCGAGCGCCCGGTCTCCGGTGGCGGCGTCGGCCACCGGGCAGGGGCTGCCGTCGGTGTCGGTGAGCATGCCCCGCTGAACGAGTTCGGTCAGGGCGGCGGCGCGGACCAGGAGGGCGGTGTGAGCGCCGGTGGGCATGCCGGTCTCGGGGTCGTAGGAGAGCAGGTAGAGGGAGGCGGCGAGGGAGAGCGAGCCGTTCGGCATGGGAACCTCCGACGGTCGGGCGTCCGGTGGGGCGGCGTACCTCGACCATATCGGCCACGCGCCCCCATGATCGACCCTCCGCCCCGAGGTCCCGGCGGCGCCGGACAGGTCATCCTCCCCGGGGCGCGGCCGCCCCGGGGGCCCGTCGCCTCCGTACGGGATAGGGCGGGCCCGGCCCCGGGTCCGGACCGTCCCGGGGTCCGTCGCCTCCGTACGGGATACGGCAGCCCGGCCCCGGGTCCCGGCCGGTTCGGGGCCCTTCGCCGTACGGGGCACAGCAGGCCCTGAGCCCGGCCGTCCCGGGGTCCTTCGCCCCCGGAGGGCCCCGGCTGGCCCCGGACACGCGGAGATGGCGGCCACGCGTACCCCCGTGTGTACGCGTAGCCGCCACCGGCCCCATTCCCCCGTTGGCCCCTCGGGCCTGTCACCCCCGTCGGCCCGTCGGCCCCTCAGGCCGTCTCATCCCCCGTCAGCCCCCTCGGGCCACGTCCCCCATAAGCCCCCGTCTGGCTATGCCCCCGTCGGCCTCCTTGGGCGTGTAACCCTCGTTGGCCGTAGACCGCATGGCCCCCCGTTCGCCCCGTCGGCCCCTCAGGCCGCATCGCCCCCGTCCGGCCCTCGGGGCCGTCACCCTCGTGGGCCCGTCTGCCCTCGGCCCCCGCACCGCCCCCGTCAGGGCGCCGTCAGGGCCTGCTCAGGGGTGGTACAGCTTCACCACCGCGGTCGTGGTGGTGCGCTTGAAGTCGGCCACCGGGGCCTGGTCGTAGCCGCCCATCTCGCCCCACGACACGACCGTGACGGTCCGGCCGTCGCGTCCCACGCCGAAGAGGTGGATGCCCGGCTCCGAGTCCGGGTACGAGGTGTGGACGCCGTAGACATGGGCGCCGTCCTCGGCGGTCAGCGCGCCGTAGTCCCGCCCGGAGGCGGTGCCCTCCGGATAGTCACGCACCCAGTCCGCGGCGCAGTTCTGGATCTTCTTCTCGGCCGCGGCGGCGAGCTTGCGGGCCGCCTCCACCGTGCCGGTCCTGACCACGATCTGCGTGGCGCTCGTGTCGTACTCGGTCCAGAACGTGCGATGCGTCGCCCCGGCCGACGGCAGGGTCTTCTCCACGCAGAACGGAGCGGTCTCGGGCAGGCCCCGAGTGACATCACCGGCGTACCAGTCCGAACTCCGATGCGGCGGCAGCTCCCTCGGCACGAGGTGGCCGGGGGTGCCCTGGAGCACGGCCGCCTGCGCCTCCGCCCGGGCCGATGGTGCGTGGGCCTGGGCCGGCCCGGTCCCGGCCACGGCCACGACGGCGGCCGCGGCCACGACGCCTGGCGCGGCACCGCGGAAGCGGAATGAGTGCGTGGGCTTGCGCATGAGGTGTTTCCCCGTCTCTTCACGATCTCAGCATCTGTGCAGGTCCGCCGCCGCACCGGGAGGTCGCGGCGGCAGGACAAGCGTGTGCGCCACCTGGCCGTGGCCGCTACGACCGGCGGGGCATACGGGACGCTGGAACGCCTGCACGTACGCTGACTTGGGGGTATGACAGCACCCTGGAACGCGCCCGTGGAACGCCCACGGGACGAAGTCGCGGTGCCGGGGACGAAATGGGGGGTGGTGGGCGTGGGGAACGCCAAAGAGGTTGAGGATTTCGCCGAGAGACTGCGGGCGCTGAAGGAGCGATCGGGCCGCAGTTACGGCTCGCTGGCCACACGACTGCACGTCAGCACGTCCACGCTGCACCGCTACTGCAACGGCGACGCGGTCCCGGCGGAGTACGCCTCCGTGGAGCGCTTCGCCCGGCTGTGCGGCGCCACCCCGGAGGAACTGCTCGCCCTTCACCGCCGCTGGATCCTCGCGGATGCCTCCAGACGCCGCGCACGCGAGGCCGACCGCGAGAGCGCGACCGGCCGCGCGGCGGGCGGCGGCACGGCGTCGGCCCCGCGCGGGGGCGGGGCCGACCGCCCGGCGACGGGCGGCGCCGCAGCGCGGGAGACGGACGCGCGGCCTGCTGACGGCGCCGCGTGGGAGGCGGACACGCGATCCGCAGACGGCACCGGGCTGGAGGCCGATCGCGAGAGCGCGGTCGGCCGCCCGGCCGTGGACGGCGCAGCGCGGGAGGCGGACCCGCGGTCCGCTGACGGTAAGTCACGGCGAGCAGCCGACAGACGAGAAGGCGCCGAGGACTTGTCGGCGACGTCGGCCACCTCCGAAAGCGCCGCCTCGCCCGACGCCCACCCGGCCGCCGACCGCCGTCCGGGGCTCGCTGCCACGTCGGGCCCGGACTCGGTGACGGCCCCTCCTCCGGGTGGGACCACCGAAGTCGGGTCCGAACACCGCACGAAGGCCGCCGAAGCCGGGGCCGCAAACCTCGCGCAGATCACCACTGCCCGTCCATCCACACCCGCCGAAGCCGCCTCCACGACCGGCACCCCGAACGGCCGCACCACGGCCGCCAGCGAGCCCGACCTCTCACCGGGTCGCCCCGAAGGGGCCACCGGGCCGGATCGGGCGGTCCTCGGCCAAGGTGGCGCGCACCAGGGCGGCACCGGGCAGCAGCCCGGGCACGCCACCGAACGGACCGGCGACGGCAAGCCCCTGTCCGCGTCGGCCGGACACGCGCCACCGCCCGGCGCGCCTACGGGCGACGCCCGGTCCACGCCCACCGGTAACACCCAGTCCACGCCCACCGGCAACGCCCCGTCCACGCCCACCGCGCGGCGGCGGTTGCGGGCCGTGCCCGGGAGCGACGGCGGCAGCGCCGTCGTGTCACGGGCGCGGCGGCCATGGGCGTTACTCGCCGGGGCCGCCGCCGTCGTCGTGCTCGCCGTCACCGCGGTCGAGGTACGGCCGCCCGGCGAGGACGGCCGTAAGGACGCGGCGGCCTCACCGCCCTCCGCCGCCCCCTCGTCCACGCCTCGCTCCGGGCCGAGCGCCCGCGGGCATCTGGACCGTCAGAAGACGGACGGCGACGACGCGTCCGGCGCACCGCACGGCGACGACAAGGACCGTAAGGGCGAGCGCGGCAAGGAGCAGAGGGCCAATGGGGGCGCCTCCGGCTCTCCCGCGCCCGGCGCCTCCAAGGGCTCGGACGGCGGCGGCTCCACCCAGGTCCCGCTCACCCTCTCCACCCGTTCCCATGTCTGGGAGAACGGCTGCGGCCACCGCTATCTCATCGACCGGTCCCCGTCCGAGGTCGCCCCGCCGCCCACCGAGCAGGACGCCCCGACCTGGGCCGCCGCCCATGGCGCGGTGCACGGCGGGACCACCAATGTCGAGGTCACGGTGCAGGGCCGGGCCTCGTCGGCGGTCGTCCTCCAGGCCCTGCATGTACGGGTCGTGGGCCGCCGCACCCCGCTCGCGTGGTCGTCGTTCGCCATGGACAACGGCTGCGGGGGCTCCCTCACCCCGCGCGCCTTCTCGGTGAATCTGGACGCCGCCCGTCCGCTGGCCCACCCCACCGAGGGCAACGACGCGGGCAAGCCGATCCCCGCCGTCCGCTTCCCCTACCGCGTCTCGGCCTCCGACCCGGAGGTGCTGCTGGTCAACGCCCGTACGGCGGGCTGCGACTGTAGCTGGTACCTGGAGCTGGACTGGGCGAGCGGTGGCCGCTCGGGGACGCTGCGGATCGACGACCAGGGCTCGCCGTTCCGCACCAGCAGCATCAAGGGACGCCCGCAGTACGCCTACGACTACACCGACGGCTCCTGGCACACGAGCGAGTGAGCCACTGAGCGAATGAGCCACTGAGCAAGTGAGCAAGTGAGCAAGTGAGCACCCGGCGGCGACACCCGCCTCACGCCACCGGCGACACCCGCCTCACTCCACCGTCGTCGTCAGCCGCAGCGCCGCGTCCCGCACATCCGCGTGCGGGTGTCCGCGCAGCGAGCGCAGCCGCTCCCGCCAGGGCTCCGCCCATTCCGTACGTGCCCCGCCCACCTCGGTGAGGGTCGCGGCGAACAGCCCGGAGGCGTGGCCTCCGTCCTCGTCGAGTTGGCCCGCGGCACGCAGCAGACCGGCGTCGGAGCCCGGCCGCAGCGCGGTGTTCAGCCGTCGGCGCAGGGCGTCGGCGGTGTGGACGGCGAGCGCGGGGCGGGTGGTGTGCAGCCGGGCGAGGCGGGCGAGCCCGGCGGACAGCGGGCCGGGGCGGGCGTCCAGGTCGAGGGCGTTCACCAGCACATGGGCGGCCTCCGGGATGAACGTCTCGTATCCGGCGAGGAGTTCACCCGCGGCCCGCGCGGTGCGCCGGGTCACGCGGGGCCGCATCCGGGCCCGGGTGGCGAGCCGGTCGGCGAGGTGCTGGATGCGGCGGCGGGCGGGGCGGTCGCGGTCCGGTTCGGCGTCGGGGCCGCCGGGCCGGGCGTCGGCGGTGACGAGGGCGGCGAGCGCCCAGGCCAGTGGGTTGTCGCCGGGCGACCCGTCGGGGGCCGCGGCCATCAGGTCCAGCAGGGCGTCGGCGGCGGGCCGCCAGCTCGCCCGGTTGCCCAGGTCGGTGACGGCCTCGACCAGCACGGCCGCCGCGTCCGGCGCCCACGGTGACCACCCGGCCAGCGCCCCGTATCCGGCCGCCGCCACCTCGGGGTCGTCGGTGTCGCAGACGACGCGTATGAGCTGGGCGTAGCGGCCGCGGTGCGCCTCGGGGAGGTCCAGGGGGCGGGTGCGCAGCACGGCGTGGCGCAGTTCGCGCCGTCCGCTCGCGGCGGCGGTCAGCAGCTCCCAGGAGCGTTCGGCGTCGAGCGGCCGGGTGGCGAAGGCGACGCAGGCGGCCTGCACATCGGGGTGCTGGCCGGACAGTTCGAAGGCGTCGGCGAGCAGCGCGGCGGCGTCGGTCACCGGGAGCAGGGTGGCGGCGAGCCGGACGGCCTCCTTACGGCTGGTGACCTTCGCGGGGACGGGCGGTACGGCCGTGGCGACCCCGTCCGGTGCGAGCACCCCGCGCACCAGCCGCCCCAGCCGTGATGGCTCGGCGTACCGGGCCGCTCTGGTGGCCGCGTACACCGCCACCCGGGCCCGGTCGCCGCCCGCGTGGGCCAGCAGGGCGGGCAGAGCGTCCCCGGGGCGGTCGGTCCGGGCGAGGGCGGCGAGGGCGGCCTCGGCCAGGACCACATCCGAGGCGTCGGCCGGGACCACGTCCGGGGCATCGACCCAGGTCCGGACGGTGGCCGCGCCGGTGCCGGGGATCGGCGCGGCGTCGGTGACGGCCGCCGCCCGCTGCCGCGGCCGCAGGGAGGTGTCGGCGGCGGCGCGGTCCAGGAGGCGGGCGGCGGCGGCCTGTTGGCGGGGCAGCCAGCGGCCGGTGTTCCGGCCGGTGGGCGGGGTCCAGTGGGTGCCGGGGGTCAAAAAGCGCCCGTACGGCGGGGTGTCGTCGAGGACGAGGTCGAGCAGATCGGTGCGACGGCGGGTCAGCACGGCCAGGACGGGCGGCAGCACGGCCGCCGAGGGCTCATGCGTCAGCAGCTCGGCCACGCGGGCGTCCCGCTCCGCCGGCGGTTCCAGCCACAGCCCGATGGCGGTGCGGACCGTCGTATCGCTGCCGAACGAGATGGCCTGCCACAGGAGTTCCTGGAGCTCGGGCAGGGTGTGGGCGCGCCGCCCGAGGGAGCGGGCGAGGGCGAACGTCAGCTCGTGGTCGACCCGTTCGGCGCCCGCCTCCAGCCAGGGCCGCAGCGCCTCGAACACCGCCTGCTCCTGGCCGCGCCGCAACTGGTGGTCGAGGCGGCCCAGGTCGGCGGCGCCGACGCTGCCCGCGAGCCGGGTGAGGGTGCGCAGCGCCCAGCCCAGCAACTGCCGCCGCCCGGTGACGGCGTGTTCGCGCAGCAGCGCCACGGCGAGGTGGCGCAGCGCCTGCCGGGTGGCGGAGGAGGAATCGCGGGCGGAGATCGCCTCGGCCGCGATGCGGTCCAGATGCTCGGCGGCGTCGTCGGTGAACAACGCGGGGTGGGTGCGGGCGAGCGCGCCGAGCGCCGCGGAGCGCACCGGGTCCTGTTCGGTGCGCAGCCGCTCCAGCAGCTCCAGCAGGTCGGTGAGGGCGTCCGGGTCACCGGAGCGGGCGACGCACCGGATCAGCAGCGGATAGGCCAGGGCGCGGTCCTCGGCCGAGGAGCGGCGCACGGCGGCCAGCAGCTCCTCGCGCGCCTCCTCTACCGGCAGATGAGCCACCGACTCCAGCACGGTGGTCCAGGGCGCGCCGCGCTCGCGCGCCCGGGCGGCCATCCGGCGGGCCTCGGCCTGGCGGCGGGGGCGCGGCAGGACTTCGAGTACGGCGGGTTCGATGACGGCGTGGGCAGGGTCGCGTCCATCGGTGGCCGCGTCGTAGAACGCGGCGCGGCGGGCGGGCGGCAGCGCGGCCAGCAGCCGGGCTAGCGCGTCCGCGTCGGCGTCGTGCCGCAGGGCGCGGCCCAGTTCGGCCAGCTCGGGCGGGTCGGCGCGGACGATCCGGCGCAGCACGGCCCGGTCCAGCCGGCGCCGGGTGCCGCTGTGCTCGGGGGCGAGCAGCAGCCGTAGCGTGCCGCCGGGCTCGGCCGCCACCAGCGCGGACAGCCGGGCCCGTACGGAGGCGGGCAGTGGGCCCTGGCAGTGGTCCTCCAGCAGCTCCAGCACCCGCTGGGGCTCGGCGGGCGCGGCGAGCGCGACACAGGGCGCGTAACGGGTCCACCAGTCGGTGCGCAGCGGTGCGGGCAGCGCGGTGAGTTGGCGCGCCGCCTCGTCCAGGACGGCCACCGGATGACGGGAGACGAGGGGCCGCCAGGCGCGGACGGCGTGGAACAGCCCGGGCAGCAGCCGCGCCACGGTCTCCGGCCCGCATCCGGGGAGCAGGCGGGCGGCCTCGCCGTCGCCCCAGCGATCCCGGTACGGCTCGATCAGCCGGTCCGCGAGCGCGGTGCGCCGCCCGGCCACGACGGTGCGCACCAGTTCGCGCCGTACGGTGGCGGGCGCGTCGTCGAAGGCCGCCTCCAGGGCGCCGTCCGCGACGGCGGCGGGGCCGCCGCGGCGGGCGGTCTCGAGGGCGCGGTGCCGCACCACGGGGTCCGGATCCGCGAGCCGCGCCGCGAGATGGGCGGTCCGCCCACCGGCGGCCGCGGCCACGGCCGCCAGCCGCCGCTCGTACGTCCCCCGCCGCTCCAGCTCCTCGATCAGCGCCCCCAGCCGCCCCTCGACACTGGCCGCCCTCGCCCGCCCGGCCAGCTCCCGCATCCGGCTGGGGAAGGGCAGCGGATCGAGGACGGCGAGCAGCTCGTCGACGAGGGCGCCGTGGAATTCGGGGCCATGGTGGACTTCGGAGCCCACCTGGGCTTCGAGACCACGGTGGGGCTCGGGGCCATGGTGGACTTCGGGGCCGCGGTGGGCTTCGGACGCGTTGACCATGCCAGGGATTGTGCCGCTCACACCTCCGGTCACACGTATCGCCGGGAAATGGTTTCCCGGAGCACCCGCCACCCCGGCCCCTCGTGCCCGGCCGCGGTCGCTCGGGCCCGGCCGCGGTCGCTCGCGTCCCGCCCGCGCGTGCCGCGATCCGGGCCGCGATGCACACGGCCCCGGCGACCCGCAGCCGAGTGGCGACCCCCGGGCGCGACCCGGCCGAGCCCAGCACGGAGCACGCGGCGTCCGAGGTACGGCGGCAACCCTGGGCGCGACCCGACCGGGCTCGCCGGGATCGCCGGGATCGCCAGGACCGCCAAGGCCACCGGGCCACCGGGCCACCGGGCCCACCGGGCCACCGGCCCACCGGACCACCAGGGCCGCCAGAGCCACCGGGACCACCCGGGCCGCCAGAGCCACCGGGGCCGCCAGAGCCACCGAGGCCACCAAGGCCGCCGGGGCGCCCGCTCGCGTCCCCTTCGCACCCGCTCACCCCCCGCCGCACCCGCTCGCGCCCCGCCGCACCCGCCGCACCCCCGCCTCCCCCACGCCGTGCGAGCGTGACCCGTGCCGCTTACGCTCAGTGTGTGGGCCGGCCGGGTGCGTCGACGGATCCGCCTTGGGACCGGCCCTGTCGTCCGAGCCCGGAGGAGCCCATGCCGGAGCTGTTCATCGGCGGCCACTGGACGACCGCCCTCGACGGACACAGCCGCGAGATCCGCTGTCCGGCGGACGGCTCGCTGGTCGCCGTGGTCGACGAGGCGGGGCCGGGCGACGCCGCCGCCGCGGTGGCGGCCGCCCGGGACGCGTTCGACCGCGGATCGTGGCCCGGCACCCCGGCGGCCGACCGGGGCGGGCTGCTGCTGCGGGTGGCCGATCTGCTGGAGCGCGAGAAGCCGACGCTCGCCCGCGCCGAGTCTCTGGACACCGGGAAGCGGATGGTCGAGAGCGAGTACGACCTCGACGACATCGCGAACTGCTTCCGCTACTTCGGCAATCTCGCCTCCTCCGCCGGGGCCGGCCGGGTGATGGAGGTGGGCAGCGCGGAGATCGACAGCAGAGTGGTGCACGAACCGGTCGGGGTCTGTGCGCTGATCACGCCGTGGAACTACCCGCTGCTCCAGACGGCCTGGAAGGTGGCGCCCGCGCTGGCCGCCGGGAACACCTTCGTCCTCAAGCCCAGCGAGCTGACCCCGCACACCGCGATCCATCTGATGCGGCTGCTGACGGAGGCCGGGCTGCCCGGTGGCGCCGGCAATCTGATCCTGGGTTCGGGGGCCACCGCGGGCGCGCCGCTGGTCACGGACGAACGGGGGGACATGGTGTCGTTCACCGGCGGGGTGGCCACCGGGCGCTGGATCATGTCGGCCGTCGCGCCCACGGTGAAGAAGCTGGCCCTGGAGCTGGGCGGCAAGAACCCCAATATCGTCTTCACCGACTGCGATTTCGACACCGCGGTCGACTACGCGCTCACGGCGGTGTTCCTGCACTCCGGACAGGTCTGCTCGGCCGGCGCCCGGCTGCTGGTCCAGGAGCAGTTGCATGACGCGTTCGTCGACGAGATCGTGCATCGCGCCCGGAACATCCGGCTGGGCGGGCCGTTCGACGAGAACGCCCGCACCGGGCCGCTGATCTCCGCCGGGCACCGCCAGAAGATCGTCGACTATGTGGCGGCGGGGATCGACGAGGGGGCGGTGCTGCGCTGCGGCGGTACCCCGCCCGACGATCCGGAACTGGCGAAGGGCTACTACTTCCTGCCGACCGTCCTGGACGACTGCACCCCGGACATGTCCGTGGTGCAGGAGGAGTCCTTCGGCCCGGTGCTCACCGTGGAGCGCTTCCGGGACGAGGACGAGGCCATCGCGCTCGGCAACGACACGGTGTACGGCCTGGCGGGCGGGGTGTGGACGCAGGACGCGGAGAAGGCGCAGCGGGTGGCGTCCCGGCTGCGGGCCGGGACCGTATGGATCAACGACTTCCATCCGTATGTCCCGCAGGCCGAGTGGGGCGGGATGAAGCAGTCGGGTATCGGCCGTGAGCTGGGCCCGTCGGGGCTGCATGAGTACCAGGAGCTCAAGCACATCTGGCGCAACACCGCGCCCCGTCCGCAGCGGTGGTTCGAATGACGGCGAGCGAGTCCGCCGAACCACCGCCGAAGCCCCGGCCGGAGGACGGTTCGCATGACGACGACTCGCTCGCCGAACTCGGCTACCGCCCGGAACTCAAGCGCACCCTGGGCAACTTCCACACCTTCGCCGCCGGGATCAGCTACATCTCCATCCTGACCGGCACCTTCCAGCTCTTCTACTTCGGTGTCGCGCACGGCGGCCCGGCGTACTGGTGGTCGTGGCCGATGGTGTTCTGCGGGCAGTTGATGGTGGCGCTGAGCTTCGCCGAGCTGGCCGGCCGCTATCCGGTGGCCGGTTCGGTCTACAACTGGTCCAAGCTGCTGGGCGGTCCGCATGTGGGCTGGCTGGGCGGCTGGATGATGATGACGGCCTCGATGGTGTCGCTGGCGGCCGTGGCGCTCGCGTACCAGGTGACGCTGCCGCAGATCTCCTCGTTGTTCCAGTTCATCGGCGACGGCTCGACGGGGACCGAGCGCGCGGCCAACGCGGTGCTGCTCGGCAGTGTGCTGATCCTGTTCACCATGATGGTCAACGGCTTCGGGGTGAAGCTGATGGCCAGGATCAACTCCGCGGGCGTGGCCATCGAGCTGATCGCCACGGTGGTGCTGATCCTGCTGCTGGCCGCGAACGTCGCCCGCGGCCCGTCCGTGGTGGTGGACACCTTCGACCATGGCCAGGGTCAATCGCTGGGCTATCTGGGCGCGTTCCTCACCGCCTCGCTGGCCTCGGCGTATGTGATGTACGGCTTCGACACGGCGTCCTCGCTGGGCGAGGAGTCCGTGGACCCGGGCCGTAACGCGCCGCGGGCCATTCTGCGGGCGCTGGTGGCGTCGTTCGCCCTCGGCGGGCTCATTCTGCTCTTCGCGCTCATGGCGGTGCCCGACCTCCACGACAAGCGGCTGGCGGTGAACGGCCTTCAGTTCGTGGTGCTCTCCACGCTCGGCCACGGTGTGGGGCTGCTGGTGCTGTGGTGCGTGGTCATCGCGATCACCGTATGCGCGCTGGCCGTGCACACCGCCGCCATCCGGCTGATGTTCGCCATGGCCCGGGACAACAATCTGCCCGGCGGCTCCCGGCTGGCCCGGGTCCATCCGCGGTTCCAGACCCCGCTGCTGCCTGCGGTTCTGATCGGGCTGGTGGCCATCGCGATCCTGGTGCTCAACATCAACCAGCCGCAGATCTTCTCCGTGGTCACCAGCATCGCGATCATCATGATCTATTTCGCGTATCTGATGGTCACCCTGCCCATGCTGGTACGGCGGCTGAGGGGCCGATGGCGCCCGGCCGAGGGCCGCTTCTCGCTGGGGAAACTGGGGCTGCCGGTCAATGTGCTGGCCGTGCTGTGGGGCACCGCGATGACCGTCAACCTCGCCTGGCCCCGGGCCCAGGTGTACAACGCCACCGGACCACAGCACTGGTATCTGCGCTGGGGGGCGGTCCTGTTCGTCGGCGTGGTCGCACTGGGCGGCTTCACCTACTACTGGTTCGTCCAGCGGACCCGTACGGGTGTGCTCGCCGAACACGCGGCCGCCACCACCCCGTGACGACGTGAGGACGTGAGGAGGAGAGGCCCGTGGACCAGTTCGACTACGTGGTGGTGGGCGGCGGTACGGCCGGATCGGTCGTCGCGGCGCGGCTGTCCGAGGACCCCTCGGTGCACGTCTGCCTGCTGGAGGCGGGCCCGTCCGACGTCGGGGACGACAACATCCTGCGGCTGAACCGCTGGATGGGGCTGCTGGGCTCCGGCTACGACTGGGACTACCCGGTCGAACCGCAGGAGAAGGGCAACAGCTTTCTGCGCCACGCCCGCGCCAAGGTGCTCGGCGGCTGCTCCTCGCACAACTCCTGCATCGCCTTCTGGGCCCCCGCCGAGGACCTCGACGAATGGGCCGCCATGGGCCTGGACGGCTGGTCGGCCGCCGACTGCTTCCCGCTCTACCGGCGCCTGGAGGACAACGACGCGCCCGGCGACCACCACGGCCGCGGCGGCCCGGTCCGGATCCGCACCGTACCGCCCGAGGACCCGTGCGGCCGGGCGGTGCTGGCGGCCTGCGAGGAGGTGGGAATCCCGATCACCCCGTTCAACACCGGGACGACGGTGACGCGCGGCGCCAACTGGTTCCAGATCAACGCCCGCGAGGACGGCACCCGCTGCTCCGCCTCGGTCGCCTACCTCCACCCCGTCATGGACTCCCGGCCCAATCTGGAGGTCCGCACCGGGTTGCAGGCCAAACGGCTGGTCCTCGACGAGAACGTGCGCTGCACCGGCGTCGAGTACCTCTCCCCCGATCTGATCCACACCCTGCGGGTGCACGCCCGCCGCGAGGTCATCGTCTCCTGCGGCGCCATCGACACCCCGAAGCTGCTGATGCTCTCCGGTATCGGCCCGGCCGGACATCTGCGGGAGACGGGGGTGGAGGTGCTCGTGGACTCCCCCGGGGTCGGTGGCAACCTCCAGGACCACCCCGAGGGCGTCATCATGTGGAACGCCGAGCAACCCATGATCAACACCTCCACCCAGTGGTGGGAGATCGGCATCTTCGCCGCCACCGAGCCTGACCTGGACCGCCCGGACCTGATGTTCCACTACGGCGCGATGCCCTTCGATATGAACACCTACCGCCGTGGCTACCCCACCTCGGAGAACGCCTTCTGCCTCACCCCGAACGTCACCCGGGCCCGCTCCCGGGGCACCGTACGGCTGGCCACCCGCGACTTCCGCGACAAGGCGCGCGTGGACCCCCGCTACTTCACCGACCCCTACGACATCGGCATCATGACCCGCGGTCTGCTGCTCGCCCGCAAGATCGCCGCCCGGCCCGCGCTGGCCCTGTGGGCGGGCGCCGAGCTGACCCCCGGGCCCGATGCGCACGGCGAGGACGAGCTTGCCGCCTACATCCGCGAAACCCACAACACCGTCTACCACCCGGCGTGCACGGTGCGGATGGGCGCGCCCGACGACGCGGACGCCCCGCTCGATGCGCGGCTGAGGGTCAAGGGCGTGACGGGGCTGCGGGTCGCGGACGGCTCGGCGATGCCGTATCTCATCGCCGTCAATCCGTGCATCACGACGATGATGATCGGCGAGAAGTGCGCGGACATGATCAAGCAGACGTAACCGAACGGCAGCGCCACCCCCTGACCCCAGCGGACACTCCCCCAGCCCTCCGTCACCCCATGGCCGATCGGAGCATTGGCACTACCCGGCCACGGCATTCCCTTGAGCACGCCGGCCCACGGCGACCACTCTGATCGCACTTCCGGCACAACGGTCGGAATGCGATGAGGGAGGAAGCCAACCGATGCGAAGATCGCGCCGCCTTTTGGCCGCGGTGGGCGTCGCCGGTGTGCTCGGCGGCCTGGCCACCCCGGTGGCGAGCGGGCAGCCGTCCCAGCGGGGGGCCACGGGAACACCGGCCGCACCGGTCCGTACGCAACAGCACACGGTCACCCTGATCACCGGTGACACGGTCACCGTCACCACCGGCGCCGACGGCAGGTCCGCCGTGGACGTCGAACGAGGCCACGGCCGCGAGTCCGTGGACTTCGTGACGAACGAGAGCGACAAGGAGATCAGCGTCGTCCCGGTCGACGCGCTGAAGCTGCTCTCCGCGAACAAGCTCGACGCGGACCTGTTCAACATCACACAGCTCGTCAAACAGGGCTACGACGACAAGAAGACCGGCTCGCTCCCGGTCATCGCCACCTATCGCACCAAGGCCGCGCACCCGGCCCCCGAGGGCGCGCGCAAGACCTTCAGCCTGCCCAGCGTGGACGGCGCGGCGTTCAGCGCCAGGAAGGCCGACGCGGCGGGCTTCTGGGCCGGCATCAGCCATGACAAGGGGTTACGGAAGCTCTGGCTGGACCGGAAGGTCAAGGCGTCGCTCGACGTCAGCGTCCCGCAGATCGGCGCCCCGGAGATGTGGAAGGCCGGATACGACGGCAAGGGCGTGAAGGTCGCCGTGCTGGACACCGGCATCGACACCACGCATCCGGACGTCAAGGACGCCGTCGAGGACTCCAAGAGCTTCGTCCCGGACCAGACCGTGAAGGACGGCCACGGCCACGGCACCCATGTGGCCGACACCATCGCGGGCAGCGGCGCCGGATCCTCCGGGAAGTACAAGGGCGTGGCACCGGGCGCGAAGCTGCTGGTCGGCAAGGTGATGAACGACGCGGGCGAGGGCTACTCGTCGTGGATCATCGAGGGCATGGAGTGGGCCGCCGCCTCCGGTGCCAAGGTCGTCTCCATGTCGCTCGGCGGACCGGCGTCCGGCCCCTCTGACCCGCTGAGCGAGGCGGTCGACCAGTTGTCGGCGTCCTCCGGGGCGCTGTTCGTGATCGCGGCGGGCAACTCCGGACCGTTCGAAGGGACCCTGGAGACTCCCGGCATCGCCGACTCGGCCCTCACCGTCGGCGCCGTCGACAAGTCCGACAAGTGGGCCACCTTCTCCAGCCGTGGGCCGCGCTCCGGCGACTACGCGGTCAAGCCCGAGATCACCGCGCCGGGAGTGGGCATCACGGCGGCCCGCGCGGCCGGTACGTCCATGGGCACGCCGGTCGACGACCTCTACACCACGGCGAGCGGAACCTCGATGGCCACCCCGCATGTCGCGGGCGCGGCGGCGATCGTCGCGCAGGCCCACCCCGACTGGACCGGCTCGCAGCTCAAGGAGGCACTGGCCAGCACCGCCAGGACCAGTGCGGCGGACGGCCCCTTCACCCAGGGCGACGGCCGGGTCGACGTGCCGCGCGCGGCCACCCAGGGCGTCTTCGGGACCCCGACCCTCAGCTACGGCCAGTACGCGTACGACGCCGACAAGCCCGACCCCAGGATCATCAGATACACCAACGCCACCGCGAAGCCGGTGACGCTGAAGCTGGCGTCCTCGGTCGACGGCGACTCCCTCTCGCTCGGCTCCGACACCGTGACCGTGCCCGCGAACGGCGCGGTCAAGGTCCCGGTCACCGTCGACCCGGCCAAGGCGGGCAAGGGCCGCCATGCCGGGTTCATCACGGCGACCGGCGACGACGGCGCGGTCAAGGTGACCACGGCCGTCGCCTACGAGAAGGCGGAGAAGCTCTACGACCTCAAGGTCAAGCTGCTGGACCGGGAGGGCAACCAGGCGCCGAGCGGGCTCTACACCCTCCAGGAGCTCGGCGACGCGAGCCAGAACCAGTTCGGCTACCTGCTCGGCTCCGACTCCTTCCAGCTCCCGGCCGGCACGTACTCCCTCGCCACCTGGATCCCGGTGCTCGACAGCGGCAGGCACGAGGTCGCGACGAGCGTCGTGGGCGATCCGCAGATCGAGCTGACGGGCGACACCTCCCTCACCCTCGACGCCCGCAAGGCCGTCGAGATCAAGCCACGGACCAAGGAGAAGGACGTCGAATCCCAGGGCGTCACGACCTCCTGGCACCGGGAGCGCGAAGGCGGCAGTTCCTTCGGCCTGACGTACATCATGGGCAAGTGGAGGAAGCACATCTACGCGGCGCCGACCGAGAAGGTCACCGGCGGCCTCTTCGAGTTCTACAGCAGATGGCGGCTGGCGAAGACCCAGTTGACCGCGAGCGTCACCAGCCCCGAGCAGGTGACGCTGAACCCGGAATACGCGACTACGTACACCGGCTGGCCCGTCAAGATCGACGGTAAGCACAAGGTGCGGCTGGTGTCGGCCGGGGCCGGTACGCCCGAGGACTTCGAGGGCCTGGATGTGAAGGGCAAGGCCGTGCTGATGGGCCTGGCGCCCGACGGATGGCCGCAGGACGCCGTCGCCAACGCCACCAAGGCGGGCGCCGCGTACGCCATCGTGTACCGCAGGACGACGGCCGGCCAGTGGATCACCGCGGTCGACAGCGCGACGATCCCCGTCATGTCCGTGCCCGGCGAGGAGGGCGACCGGCTGCTCTCCCTGCTCACCGCGGACGGCGGCAAGGGCAAGGTGACCGTCGAACTCGGCGGCACCGCGGTCAGCCCGTTCGTGTACGACGTGCTGCTGCCGGAAACCGGCGCCATCGGCGAGGACCTCACGTACCCCGTCGACAGCCGCAACACCACCAAGGTCACGGCCCGCTACCACAGCGGGGTGAAGGGTGGGATCGGCGCCGAGGCCACCCACACCTACCGCCCCTACCAGCTCTTCTCGGTGGAGTCGGCGTACGACGTGCCGCTGGGAACGGAGCGCACCGAGTACTACACCGCCGACCCCGACACCCGCGTCTGGCGCACCGTCAAGCAGGACTTCGACAGCGGCGGCGGACGGCAGTGGTCGCCACTGGTGACATATCGGCCCGGGACCAAGCAGACGGTGAACTGGCTGGCGCCCGTGATCCGTCCGACGACCGCCGCCGAGTTCGGTGTCTCGGAGCGCGAGGGCGATGAACTCACCCTCGCCATCCCGGAGTTCGCCGACTCCGGCCCCGGCCACTACGGCTCCTCGGGCGGGGTCGCCCAGGGGTTCGACACGGTGCGGACGAACCTGTACGCGGACGGCAAGCCGGTCGGCGAGGCCCCGTACGGCTCCGGCACCTTCCAGGTGCCCGCCGGAAAGGCCGCGTACCGGCTGACGATCGACGCCCAGCGAAAGGCCGCCTGGTCGGCATACTCGACCAGGACCAGCACGCGATGGGACTTCGCCTCCGCGCACACCGCCCAGGCGACGGCCCTCCCCCTGCTCTCCATCGACTACGACCTCGGCGTGGACCTGCTCGGCCAGGCCAAGGCGGGGCGGAAGTTCGGCTTCGGCGTGACCCCTCGCCACCAGGAGGGCGCCGACGCGAAGTTCACCGGCGCGAAGGCATGGGTGTCCTACGACGACGGCACGACCTGGAAGAAGGTCGAGCTCACCCGCTCCGGCACGGGCTACCGGGCCACGGTCGGCCATCCCCCGCTCGGCGCCACCAACGGCTTCGTCAGCCTGCGCGTCCAGGCCGCCGACGCCGACGGCAATCGAATCGATCAAACGGTCATTCGCGCATATGGCCTGAAGTAGGCCGAAAGCCTTCCTTCGGCGGTAACAAACAACGTCTAGCGTGCCGTTGATCGAATCGTTTCATCGACGCGCTGGAGCCGCCGCCAGTGGACAGCAGAGCATCCGTATCCGCATCCGACGAGACCCCTGCCACGAGCCCGAGCCCCTGGGCCGCGGCAGGGGTCTCCGACTTCGACGAAGCGCTGTACCACGCGATCCTCCACCAGCCCGAGGCGGGCATCGCCGTCTGGTCACGGCTGATCGGCGCGTCCCCGGCCCGCGTCCGCCGCGCCTGCGCCCGACTGCTCCGCCTCGGCCTGATCCAGGCCCCCGACTCCACCGGGGGACTGCGGCCCGTGGACCCCCGTATCGCCGTACGGGCCCTCATCCGCAAGCGCGAGAGCGAATCCGACCTGCTCGCCGCCACCGCCGACGACATGGCCAAGATCTACGCCGCCGGGCTGCTGCGCGTCGAACCCTCCTCGCTCATCGAGGTGGTCTGCGGGGAAAGCGCCAACGCCGCACGGCTGGAGGAGCTGTACGCCCGCGCCGAACACGAGGTCTGCCTCTTCGACTCCCCGCCCTACCTCGCCCCGCTCACCCCGCAACTGGATCTCCAGAGCGAGGTGCTGCGCCGTGGGGTCGCCTACCGCACCCTGTACTCCATCACCTCGCTGGAATCCCCCGACCTGCTGGCCTACGCGGAGGGCATGGTCGCGCTCGGCGAACAGGCCCGTGTGCTGCCGACCGTCCCCATGAAGCTGCTGGTGGTCGACGGTCGCACCGCGATGCTGCCGCTGACCAGCTCGGACGTCGGTCTGGCCTACTCCGCGGTGATCGTGCGGCACTCCGCCCTCACCGACGCCCTCCAGACGCTCTTCGAGACCTTCTGGCAGCAGGGGACTCCGCTGAGCGGTACGCCGGACGACGGTGACGAGGAGCTGAGCGCGGTGGACCGCCGACTGGTCGGCCTGCTCGCGGCGGGCATGAAGGACGAGGCCATCGCCCGCCATCTCGGGGTGAGTCTGCGCACCCTGCGCCGCCGGGTCAGCGACCTCCAGCTCCGGCTGGCCGCCACCGGCCGTTTCCAGGCCGGAGTGCGCGCGGCCCACCGGGGCTGGGCCTGAAAGCCCACCGGGGCGGCTGGGCTTGAAAGCCCACCGGGGCTGGGCCTGAACGAGCCGTCTACGGGCGCCACTGCGGACTCGCGCCGGTCCCTCTCGGCACGACCGCCTCGATCTTCGCCCGGATCTCCCGCATCACCCCGACGATCCGCTCCTCCCGCCCCTCCGTCAGCCGGGCCGTCGGCACGGAGCAACTGATCGCGTCCACCGCCGGGACGTCGTACCGCAGGGCGAACCCGAAGCCCACGATGCCCACGACCCCCTCCTCCCGGTCGACCGCGTGGCCCCGCTCCCGCACCCGCGCCAGATCGGCGAGGAGCGCGGCGCGGGTGCGGTGGGTGTTGGGCGTCATCGGCGTCAACTCCTCACCGTTCAGCGGGAGTTCGCCGTCGATCCGCTCGGCGAGCAGCGCCTTCCCCAGGGCCCCCACATGGGCCGGAAGCCGCCGCCCGACCCGGCTGAACGGGCGGAGGTACTCATGCGACTCACGGGTGGCCAGATAGACGACATCGCCGCCGTCCAGCCGGGCGAGATGAATGGTCTCGCCCAGCGCGTCGGACGCCTCGTCCAGATACGGCCGCGCCGCCCGCACCCGTGGGTCGCTGTCCAGATAGCTGGTGCCGGTGAGCAGCGCGCGGATGCCGATCCCGTACAGCGAGCCGGTGACGTCGGTACGCACCCAGCCGCGGTCGATCAGGGTCTTGAGCAGGGCGTACATACTGCTGCGCGGGACCCCCAGCTCCTCGGCCAGCTCGCGCAGCCGGGCGGGCTGGTCGCCGCGCGCGGCAAGCAACTCCAGCAGTTCCACGGTGCGGCCCGCGGACTTCACCTCGCGCACCCCACCGGTTTCCGCCATGGCGCACATCGTAACCGTGGCCGCACACCTTGACGTTGAACCGATTCATCGCTTCCATCGTGAGGCGACCAAGCCTGGGAGCGCTCCCAGGCCCACTCCCGCACCCTCCCCCGAGAGGACCCCCATGCCATCGATTCCGCCCGTCTTACGCAGACTGCTTCTCCTTGTCATGACCGCGTCGCTTTGTGTGCTGGGGCTGAGCATCGGCACCACCGCACGGGCAGCGGCCCTGGGAAACGGCTCGGTGACCGACCCCAACATCGCCTACACCGGCCGCTGGGACCTCGGCTCCGCCACCGCCGCCGTCCCCAACTGGACCGGCGGCTACCTCCGGACGGCGTTCACCGGCACCACGGTGAAGATCAAGGCCCGAGATGCGGTGAACTTCTACGCCAGCGTCGACGGCGGCACCGATGTCTTCTACGCGGGTGTCAGGGGCACCGTGAACCTCACCCCGACGCCACTCCCTCAGGGCAACCACACCCTCCGCGTCTCCTACCGCTCCGGTGACACCGTCTTCCAGGGCCTGGTCCTCGACTCGGGCGCGGGCACGGTGGCCCCCCGCGTCCCGTCCGGGCTCATCGAGTTCGTGGGCGACTCCATCACCGCCGGTGCCCTCACGGACCGGCTCGCGCTGGACTCGTACGGCTGGAAGACCGGCGAACAGCTCGGCATGCGGCACACCCAGATCGCCCGCTCGGGCTACTGCCTGGTCGGCAAGGGCGGCTGTGTGGGCCTCGCCGCCCAGTTCTTCAAGACGGCTTCCACCGGCGACCAGAACTGGGACTTCTCCCGCTACCAGGCGAGCGCGGTGGTCATCAATCTCGGCACCAACGACATCGGGCACGGCGTCACGGGCACCGAGTTCCAGTCGGCGTACACCGCCCTCCTGCGCGACATCCGCGCGAAGTACCCGAACGCGGCCCTCTTCGCCGTCCAGACCCTCAAGAAGCGCTATCCGGCGGAGACCAGGGCGGCGGTGAGCGCGCGCAACGGCGCGGGGGACGCGAAGGTGTACTACGTCGACACCAGCGGCTGGCTCACCGACGGCACGGACTACGAGGATGGCAACGGCCACCCCAACGAGGCGGGCCACACCAAGTTCGCCAACCGTCTGGCCCCGGTCATCGCCGCGAAACTCGGCTCCGCACCCCTCAAGGCCGCCGCACCCGGGCGGCCGGGCGACCCCAACATCAGGTTCAGCGGCCGCTGGGACACCAAGAGCTCCACCACCGCCTACACCCCCTACTGGGCGGGCGCGTACTTCCGCACCGGCTTCACCGGCCGCACCGTCAAGCTCGAGCAGCGGGGTGCGATCGACCTGTGGGCCAGCATCGACGGCGGCCCGGCGACGTTCTACGACGAGGCCAAGGGCACGGTGAACCTCACCCCCACCCCGCTCGCCGCCGGAAACCACACCCTTCAGGTCAACTATCAGGTGATCGCGGGCAGTTATCACGGGGACGCGGTCTTCCAGGGCCTGACCCTCGACAGCGGCGCCACCACCTTCACCCCGTCCACCCCGAAGAAGCTGATCGAATTCGTCGGCGACTCCATCACCGTCGGCACCACCACCTCGCAGAACGCCCGCACCGCCTACGGCTGGCTCATCGGCGAACGGCTCGGCGCCGACCACACCCAGATCGCCCAGGGCGGCGCCGCGCTCGTCGACACCGCCGACGACCGGATGAGCCTGGAGCAGCAGTTCACCAAGCTGAACCCCAACGCCGCCACGCCCGACTGGGACTTCTCCCGCTACCAGGCGAGCGCCGTCGTCATCAACCTGGGCACCAATGACGTGGGGCGCGGGGTGAGCTCGGCGCGGTTCCAGACGTCGTACACCAGCCTGCTCCGTAAGGTCCGCACCGCCTACCCGAACGCCTGGATCTTCGCCCTGCGCACCTTCAGCGGCCGCTTCGGCACCGAGACCAAGGCCGCCGTCACCGCCTTCGGCGACGCGAAGTCGTCCTACGTCGACACCACCGGCTGGCTCGCCTCCGACGACCTCTCGGACTCGGTCCACCCCAACGACAAGGGCCACCGCACCATCACCGACCGCCTGGCCCCGGTCATCTCTGCCAAGCTCCAGGCATGACCACGCCTCATTCCGTCGACCATGACCTCATCCGGGCCGCGGCCCAGGTGGCGGCCGCGCGCGGCCGCGGCGACAACCACACCGTGGCGGCCGCGGCCCGCGACCGGGACGGGCGGATCATCACCGCGATGAACGCCTACCACTTCACCGGCGGCCCCTGCGCCGAGCTCGTCGTCATCGGCGCGGCGGCCGCCCAGGGCGCGTACGACCTGGTGACCATGGTGGCCGTGGGCGACCGCGACCGCGGGGTGATCCCTCCCTGCGGCCGCTGCCGCCAGGTGATGCTCGACTACTTCCCGGACCTGCGCGTCATCGTCGGCGCGGGCGGGCGCCCGCGCGCCGTGCCCGTCGCCGAGCTGCTCCCCGAGAGCTACCGCTGGCAGGACCACCAGGAGCACGACGACCAGCAGGGGCGCGACGACCGCCAGGAGCACGACGACCGGCCCGCGCCGTGACCGCGTCCCGCGTCTACCGCAGGTGAGCCGCCACGACCCACGGTGACCAGCCCGTTCGTCTCGTTTGGACGCCGGAGGGGGCGGTACTCGGGAGCCATGGTTCGATGGGGATACACGATGATGACCGAGCAGGCCGGACCACGTCAGCTCGTCGGCGACGTGGTCCGGGCCGAGCAGGTCGGGTTCGACTTCTCGGTGACCTCCGACCACTACTTCCCGTGGCTGGACTCACAGGGGCACGCCCCGTATGCCTGGAGCGTGCTGGGCGCCGCCGCGCAGGCCACGTCCTCGATCCCGCTGACGACGTATGTCACCTGCCCTACCGTGCGCTATCACCCGGCGGTGGTCGCGCAGAAGGCGGCGACGCTCCAGCTACTGTCCGAGGGGCGGTTCCGGCTGGGGCTCGGATCCGGTGAGAACCTGAACGAGCATGTGATCGGGCAGGGCTGGCCGTCGGCCGATGTGCGCCACGAGATGCTGGAAGAGGCGATCGAGATCATCCGGGCGCTGTTCGGCGGTGGCTATGTCACCCACCACGGCACCCACTACGACGTCGACTCGGCGAAGCTGTGGGATCTGCCGGACCAGCCGCCGCCCATCGGCGTGGCCGTCTCCGGGCCGCAGTCGTGCCGGCTGGCCGGGCGGCTGGCCGACATCCTGATCGCCACGGAGCCCAAGTCCGAGCTGGTGGGGGACTTCGAGCGCAACGGCGGTGGTGAGAAGCCCCGGATCGGCCAGATCCCGGTCTGCTACGACCCCGACCGGGACGCGGCGATCGCCCGCGCGCATGACCAGTTCCGCTGGTTCGGGAGCGGCTGGAAGGTCAACTCGGAGCTGCCGGGGCCCGCCTCCTTCGCGGGCGCCACCCAGTTCGTCCGGCCCGACGACGTGGCCGCGTCCATTCCGTGCGGCGATGACGTCGAGGAGTTCACGGAGCTGATCCGGCCCTTCGTCGACGCGGGCTTCACGGACGTCGCCCTCGTCCAGATCGGCGGTGACCATCAGCGGCCGTTCCTGGACTGGGCCGAGAAGCGGCTGCTGCCCGCGCTCAGGGAGCTGTAGGGGTCCCCGCGCGCCGTACGAAGAGCTGGTGCAGATCGCGTACGGCGCGCGGGACGGAGCCCGAGCGGCGGCGCTGGATCACCAGCAGCACCTCGGTGTCCTCGCCGTCCGCTAGCGGCCGGTGGGTGATCGTGCCACCGCGCTCCAGGGGGTCGCCGATGACGCTGAAGTCGGGGAGCACGGTGACGCCGAGCCCCTCGGCCACCATCAGCTTGCCCATCTCGGCGCCGTCGGTGGAGTACGAGAAGGACGGGGTGCGCCCGGCCAGCAGCCGGTGGATGAAGCGGTGCATGAGATAGCCGGAGCGCATCACGATCAGCGGTTCGCGCCCGTCCACCAGGTCCGCCGCGCTCACCGCCGGACGGGCGGCCAGCGGGCTGTCGGGGCGCAGACAGACCACCGGGCGGCCGCGCAGCAGCTCGGTGGTCTCGAGGTCGGGCGGGACGTCGTCCCCCCGGAGGTAGTTGACCAGGCCCAGGTCGACGCCGCCCTCCAGCAGCGCCCGGTGGATCTCGGTCTGCTGCGCGCCCACCACCTCGACCTGGGTCACCGGGTGGGTCGCGCGGAACTCCCGGACGGCCGGGATCAGCAGCGGGACCGTCGCGGTGTTGACCGTGCCCAGCCGGATCATCCGGCTGACCCGGTGCTGGTCACCGGCGGCGCCGCGCAGCCGGTCGACGGCCTCGATGACGGTGGCGATATGCGGCAGCAACTCCCGCCCCTCCGCGCTGATCGTGGCGCCGGAGCGCTTGCGCTCCAGCAGATCCACACCGAGTTCGCGTTCGAGATTGCGTACGGTCTCGCTGAGCGCCGGCTGGGACAGATGCAGTTCCTCGGCGGCGCGGCGGAGCGATCCGAGGCGGGTGACCGCGGCGATGTATTCGAGCTGTTCAATGCGCACACGGCGCACCCTGCCCGCCAGGTGCGCCCGCTTCAAGGGGATCCCTATCACGGTCTCATGAATACCGACTCACTCCCCGGCCCGCGTCCCGGGTAATCTCGAAGCGGGCGCCGCGGAATTCCGCGGCCCGGCCCATGCGTCCGGGATATGGAATGGCGCCCGGGCCTTCTTGACCGGCAGGACTTCTCCCTGGTTGGATCGGTGACATGAAGCGACAGGACCTCACGCGGCGACGCCATGTCGACCTCGCGCGTGTCTCCAGCGCGTCCTGTTGCTGTCCGGCTTGACCTGACGCCGGGTCCGAGCGAGCCCTGAGGGATCGCCTCCGCTTCGCTCCCCGCCGCCTCCCATGATCGGGAAAGGCTTTTAGCCGCCGCCACCGAGTTAAATGTGGCCGCGCTGCCCCGCCTTTGCGCTCATTCGCGCTGCCCGGTCTTTCCGCGCCCCGCCCCGGATGAATTCCGCTCGACGCCGGGGCGCCGATTCGTCATGCCCGTATTCGCTCCACCGGGAGTTCCCCATGCCCGCAGAACCCCTCCGTTTCGCCTATTGGGTGCCCAATGTCAGCGGCGGACTGGTCACCAGCACCATCGAGCAGCGCACCGACTGGGGCTACGACTACAACCGCGATCTGGCCGTGCTCGCCGAGAACAACGGCTTCGACTACGCCCTCAGCCAGGTCCGCTACATGGCCAGCTATGGCGCCGAGTACCAGCATGAGTCGACCAGTTTCAGCCTCGCGCTGCTGCTGGCCACCCAGCGGCTGAAGGTCATCGCCGCCGTCCACCCCGGGCTGTGGCATCCCGGCGTCCTGGCCAAGCTGGGCGCCACCGCCGATCATCTGTCCGACGGGCGGTTCGCGGTGAACGTCGTCAGCGGCTGGTTCAAGGGCGAGTTCACCGCGCTGGGCGAGCCCTGGCTGGAGCATGACGAGCGCTACCGCCGCTCCGAGGAGTTCATCCGGGCGCTGCGCGCGATCTGGACCGAGGACCACGCCGAACTGGCCGGGGACTTCTACCGGATCCGGGACTTCTCCCTCAAGCCCAAGCCGCTGAGCAGCCCGGGGCGCCCGCATCCGGAGATCTTCCAGGGTGGCAACTCCACCGCCGCCCGCGCCATGGCGGGCCGGGTCTCGGACTGGTACTTCAGCAACGGCAAGGACTTCGACGGCGTCACCGAGCAGATCGGCGACGTCCGCGCCGCCGCCGCCACCGTCGGCCGCCCCGCGCCCGGTTTCGGCCTCAACGCCTTCCTCATCGCCCGCGACACCGAGGCCGAGGCCCGCAAGACCCTCCGCGAGATCGTCGCCAAGGCCGACACCGAGGCCGTGGACGGCTTCCGCGGCGCCGTCCAGCAGGCGGGCCGGTCCACCGCCGACGGCAAGGGCATGTGGCAGGACTCATCCTTCGAGGACCTGGTCCAGTACAACGACGGCTTCCGTACGGGGCTGATCGGCACCCCCGAGCAGATCGCCGAGCGCATCGTCGCCTACAAGCGGCTCGGCGTGGACCTCTTCCTGCTGGGCTTCCTGCACTACCTGGAGGAGGTCGAGTACTTCGGCAAGCGGGTGCTGCCGCTGGTCCGCGAGCTGGAGGCGGAGCTGCCGGAGCCGGTGCCCGCGCTGTCCTGACCCCGCCGCCGTTCCCGCCGCCGATCCCACCGGCTCCCGATCCCACCGGCTCCCGATCCCACCGCCCCGACCGCATCACGAAGGGTTGCTCATGGCCACCGTCCTGTCCCTCTCCGGCTCCCCCTCCGCCACCTCCCGCACCGCCCGGCTGCTGCGCCACCTGGACGCCCGGCTGACCGCCCAGGGCCATCAGGTGGTGCCGCTCGACGTGCGCACCCTGCCCGCCGCCGCGCTGCTCGGCGCGGACTTCTCGCATCCGGCCATCGTCCGGGCCAAGGCGCTGGTCGAGCAGGCGGACGGGCTCGTCGTGGGCACACCGGTCTACAAGGCCGCCTACTCCGGGCTGCTGAAGTCCCTGCTGGATCTGCTGCCGCAGTACGCGCTCGCGGGCAAGACCGTGCTGCCGCTGGCCACCGGTGGCACCACCGCCCATGTGCTGGCCATCGACTACGCGCTGCGGCCGGTGCTCTCCTCCATGGGCGCGGCCCATATCGTCCAGGGCTGGTTCACCCTGGACAAGGACATCACGGTGGAGCCGGACGGCGGGGTGAGCGTGGCGGCCGGGGCCGCCGAGGCGCTGGAGCAGGTCGTCGACCAGTTCTCGGCGGCGCTCGGCCACACCACCGTCCTGGCCGCGGCGAGCTGACCGTGTCGTCCCTGCCCGAGCCCGCCCATGTCATCGCCGATGACACCGAGGCGCTGAAGGTGGCCGCGGCGCTGGCCGAGGAGTTCCGTACCGGCGCCGCCGAGCGCGACGCACGGCGCAGGCTGCCACGTGCCGAACTGGACCGGCTGTCCGCGTCCGGGCTGCCGGCGATCACCGTCCCGGCGGAGTACGGCGGCGCGGATGTGTCGGCCGTGACCCTCGCCGAGGTGTTCCGGCTGCTCGCCGCCGCCGACGCCAGCCTCGCCCAGATCCCGCAGAGCCACTTCTCGTATATCAATGTGCTGCGCCGTCAGGGCACCAAGGCACAACAGGCGTTCTTCTTCGGCGAGGTGCTGGCGGGGAAGCGGTTCGGCAACGCCCAGTCGGAGGCGGGCACCCGGCACCTCCAGGACATCCGCACCCGCCTCGCCCCGGCCGCCGACGGCTCGTACACCCTGACCGGTGTCAAGCACTACTCCACCGGTGCGCTGTTCGCCGACTGGATCCCGGTGCTGGCCCGGGCGGCGGACGACGAACTGCATGTGGCCTATGTGCCACGGGACGCGCCCGGTCTGACCGTCGTGGACGACTGGGACGGCATGGGCCAGCGGACGACCGCGAGCGGCACCGTCCGGCTGGCGGCCGTGCCCGTCCCGGCAGACCGGGTCGTACCGCACCATCTCACCTTTCGCGGTCCCCAACTGCACGGCGCCAGCGCGCAGTTGCTGCACGCGGCCATCGACGCGGGGATCGCCTCGGGGGCGCTGGCGGAGGCGGTGACCTTCGTCCGTACCAAGAGCCGTCCCTGGTTCGAGAGCGGCTTCGAGACCGCCGCCGAGGATCCGCTGCTCATTCAGCGCTTCGGTGAGCTGGCCCTCCAGGTCCGGGGCGCCGAGGCCCTGCTGTCCGCCGCCGCCCGGGCGGTGGACGCCGCCCGTGGCCACCTCGACGAGGACACCGCGGCCGAGGCGTCGATCGCGGTGGCCGCGGCGAAGGTGGCGGCGGCCAACGCGGCCGTGGAGACCGGCAGTTCGCTGTTCGAGGTGTCCGGCACCCGCTCGGCCCTGGACGCCCTGGGCCTGCACCGCCACTGGCGGGACGCCCGTACGCACACCCTGCACGACCCGGCCCGCTGGAAGGTCCAGCACATCGGCCGCTATGTGCTGAACGGCACGAAGCCACCCCGCCACGGCCTCCTGTAGCACCTGCTCACCCTTGATCGGAGTCGCGCCATGTCCCTCACCTTCCACTGGTTCCTGCCCACCAACGGCGACAGCCGCCATGTCGTCGGCGGTGGCCATGGCACCCCCGTCACCTCGGCCGGAGGGGACCGCCCGCCGTCCGTCGGCTATCTCACCCAGATCGCCCGCGCCGCCGAACACCTCGGCTTCGAAGGCGCTCTCACCCCGACCGGCGCCTGGTGCGAGGACGCCTGGCTGACCACCGCGATGGTCAGCCAGCACACCGAGCGGCTGAAGTTCCTGGTGGCCTTCCGGCCCGGCTTCCTCTCGCCCACCTTCGCCGCCCAGATGGCCTCCACCTACCAGCGGCAGACCGGCGGCCGGTTGATGCTCAACGTGGTCACCGGCGGCGAGAGCCATGAGCAGCGCGCCTACGGCGACTTCCTCGACAAGGACGCCCGCTACGCCCGCACCGGCGAGTTCCTGGGCATCGTCCGCGACCTGTGGGACGGCAAGACCGTCGATGCCACCGGTGAACACCTCCAGGTCGAGGGCGCCAAGCTGGCCCGGCTCCCCGATCCGCTCCCGCAGGTGTACTTCGGCGGCTCCTCCCCCGCCGCGGGCCAGGTCGCCGCCCGCCATTCGGATGTCTACCTCACCTGGGGCGAACCCCCCGCCGAGGTCGCCAAGAAGATCGCCTGGATCCGCTCCCTCGCCGCCGAACAGGGCCGTACGATCCGCTTCGGCATCCGGCTGCATGTCATCACCCGCGACACCGCCGAGCAGGCATGGGCCGAGGCCGGCCGACTGCTCGACGGGTTCGACCCGGAGACCGTGCGCTCCATCCAGGCCGGGCTCGGCCGCAGCGAGTCCGAGGGCCAGCAGCGCATGCTCGCCCTGCACGGCGGCAGTCTGGACAACCTCGAGATCTACCCCAACCTCTGGGCCGGGGTGGGCCTGGTCCGCGGTGGCGCGGGCACGGCTCTGGTGGGCAGCCACGCCGAGGTCGCCGAGCGGATCGCCGAATACCACCGCCTCGGGATCGACGAGTTCATCCTGTCCGGCTATCCGCATCTGGAGGAGGCGTACTGGTTCGGCGAGGGCGTCCTGCCCCTGCTGCGGCGGCAGGGCCTGTGGTCCCACCCCTTCCACTCCCCCGCCACCGCCGAACAGCCCACCGCCCAGGTCCCGTTCGCGGCGGCGGGGAGCTGACGGCGTAAGGCTCGGTGGTCAGGCTCCCATCCACCCGGTGCGGCGCAGCCAGTCCTCGAAGGTCATCAAGTCGGGGTGCAGGCGGCGCAGCAGGGTGATGTCCCGGTCGCGGGTGTAAAGGTCTCGGTCGGCGAAGAACTGGAACATCGCCACGTAGTCGTGTCCGAAGTCAGGGACGGCAGCGCGCAGGTCGTCGTGCGGCATCGGGACGTACGTGCTGGGGACGCCTGTCACCTGTGCGAAGGTGGCGGCGATCTCGTCGCCGGTGAGGCTGTCGCCGATCACCGCCAGGTCGCGGGCGCCCCAGCCCTGCCAGTTGTCGAACATGTGGCCGACGAACCAGCCGATGTCGTCGAGGGCGATGAGCGGGTAGCCGGCAGCGCCGAGGGGGAGCCTGAAGACCAGGCCACCCCGACCATCCGGTCGGGGAGTGAGGCGGTAACGCAGATTCTCGAAGTACGGCGCCGTGGTGAGCACCGACACGTGGTTCGTGTACCAGCCATCGGCCTCCTGGCGGAGCATCTCCTCCGACCGCATCAGGCCGATGTGGGCAGCCACGGCGGCCTTGCTGTCGAAGTGCGGGACGGGATTGCCGGTCAGGGTCACCGCGCTGTCCAACGAGGACCAGATGAACCGCTCCACGCCCGCTCGCGCCGCGGCGGCCAGCAGATCCAGCCCTTGCCGGTACTCGCCCACGGCGCTGCCCGTCGCGAAGAAGTCGGTGTTGGCGAACACGCGATCGGCGTTCCCGACCAGAGTGTCGACGGCCGCCGGGTCGAAGCGGACCAGTTCCACGCGGCCGGGCGCGGAAGCGGCGAGTTCGACGGCGTGGGCGGACTCCGGGTCGCGGGTGGGGACGGTGATGGCAGCGTCCGTGGTGCTGAGCAGCCGTTGGATCACATGTCGGCCCATGGCCCCGGTGCCGCCGACGACGAGGATGTGGGTCATGGCTTCCTTCCCTCGGTAGTTCCTGCCGGGGACGCTAGTAAGGCGCCAGGTACCTCCTGGTTCCTGGTGGCGGGCTATCGTCGGGGCGTGTATGAGTACCCCGGCAGCGACTTCCTCGCCGACTGCCCGGCCCGGTTGGCGATCGAGATCATCGCCGACAAGTGGGCCGTGGTCGTGCTGTTCGCGTTGAGCCGGCAACCCTGCCGGCATGGCGAACTGGTCGACCTGATCGGCGGGATCTCGCGGAAGGTGCTGACCCAGACGCTGCGGCGGTTGCAGGGGTACGGACTGGTCGACCGCCACGCCGGGGACGGGAAGGTCGTATACGTGCTGACCGACCTCGGCCGGACGCTGGTGAAGCCGATCGCCGTGTTGACCGAGTGGGCCCACGTACACGGCGGGGGCGTGGTGGAGTTCCAGGAGTCCCAGTCGGACTGCTGACTTCGGCGATCGTCTGGTCCGAAGGGCTACCGCGGTGAGGCGCGTCATTTCTCGGCTGGGGCGAGGGCTCGGGGAAGGCGTAGCTGGAAGCATGCTCCGAGGGTTCGGGGGGTGAGGGTGAGGGTGCCTCGATGGCGGTGGGCCAGGTCGCGGGCGATGGCGAGGCCCAGGCCGGTGCCGCCGTGGTCGCGGGAGCGGGCGTCGTCGAGCCGGACGAAGCGTTCGAAGATGCGTTCGGCGTCCTCGGTGGGCACGCCCGGTCCGTCGTCGTGCACCGTGAGGACGACCCAGGCGTCCTGGTTTCGGATGGTGATCTGGATGCGGTGTGCCGCGTGGCGGGCCGCGTTGTCGATGAGATTGCGCAGCAGCCGTTCGTATTCGCCGAGGTTTCCGTGGGCGTGTGCGGGGGCGGTGCTGTCGCAGGTGAGGGTCAACGGTCGTTCGGTGAGGGGGTATTGCTCGGTCATCCGGGAGGCGAGGGCTGTCAGGTCGACGGTTTCGGGGCCGGCTGTGGGGGTGCGGGTGTCGAGGCGGGCGAGGAGCAGCAGGTCTTCGGCGAGGGCCTGGAGGCGGCGGGTCTGCCGTGCGGCGGTGGTGGCCGCGGCGGGCCAGTCGGTGCGTTCCGGGTAGGCGAGCGCGACTTCCAGGCTGGCCAGCAGTGTGGTGAGGGGGCTGCGCAGTTCGTGGGCGGCGTCCGCGACGAAGCGGCGTTGCTGGGCGGCGGCGTTGTCGAGGCGCTGGAGGGTGGTGTTGATGGTGGTGGCCAGGGCGGTGATCTCGTGTCCCGTGGCGGGGACGGTGACGCGTTCGCGGGGGTCGTTCGCGGTGACCGAGGCGGTGAGGACGCGGATGGCCTCGACCGGCCGCAGCGCGATGCGGACGGTGAAGTAGGCGATGGCGGCGATCAGCACAAGGCCGACGAGCCCGGCCCGCAGCAGCAGGTCGTCGGTGGTCCTGGTGATCGCCTCGGCTGTGTCCGGAAGTACCACCACATAGGCCCGCAGCGTGGCGTCGGCGGTGACGCCCAGAGCGGCGGCCTTGTCGCTTCCCAGCTCACCGGCCCAGATGTCGTGGTACAAGACCAAGTAGGTCTTGCCGGCCAAGTCGTACCCGTGCACGGGGTTGTAGTCGCGGCGCTCCGGTATGCGCAGGGGCCACCTCGTATAGCCCCCGAGGTCACTGTCATCCTTTGGTGTCGGGGCGGAGAGCGCGGGTGGAGCGGGCAGCACATGGCGGCCGCGGGGATCGAAGTCCTGCATGGCTCCGCCGGAGGCGACAGCGGTGCGCCGGCCGGTCGCGACGACCTCGTACGGCGCGGCGCTTGCGGGACCGGGAACCGAACCATCCCTCAGCCGATCCACGAGAGCGGCGAGATTCCGCTCGGCACGGTTTTCGGCGATGGTCATGCTCTCGCGGTAGACCTCCTGGTGCACCCACCAGCCGGTGCCGACCAGGATGACGGCGGCGGCCGTTGCGGCGGCCAGGGCCGCGCGGGCTCGTACCGAACGCGGCCACCAGCGGCGTCGCGGCTCAGTCGCGTTCACGGTCGTCCACCAGCCGGTAGCCGGTGCCCCGTACGGTCTGGAGGGACTGCCGGTGGAACGCGGCGTCCACCTTCTTGCGGAGGGCGCTGACGCGCGCCTCCACCAGGTTGGGATCCTCGGCTTCGTCGGGCCACGCGTGATAGAGCAGATCCGATTTGGACACCGCCTGGCCCGCCCGGCGGGCCAGCAGCTCCAGCACGGCGAACTCCCTGGGCGTGAGTTCCACCCGGGCCCCGGCCCGGTGGCAGACCCGGCCGGCGACATCCAACGAGAGGTCGCCCACGGCAAGGACGGGCGGGGCGACTGTGGCGGCTCGTCTGACCAGGGCCCGCAGCCGGGCGACGAGCACGACGTAGGAGAAGGGTTTGGCCAGGTAGTCATCGGCCCCCGTGTCCAGGGCCTCTGCCTGATCCCACTCCCCGTCCTTGGCGGTGAGTACCAGGATGGGGGTCGCGTTGCCCTCCCGGCGCAACTGGGCGCAGACCTTGTAGCCGTTGAGACCGGGCAGCATCAAGTCCAGTACGACAAGGGCGTATTCGCCGGTCCGGGCCATCCACAGTCCGTGTCGGCCATCATGGGCGAGGTCGACGCTGTAGCCCTCGGCAGTGAGACCGGTGTGCAGGGTGTGGGCAAGGTCCACCTCGTCTTCGACCACCAGGATGCGCATGTGGCGCAGCCTTGCACAGTGCCGGCCCGCCTTCCTGATCGGCCGGTCAGGTTGGATCAGCATCCGGTCAACGGGGTCCGGGCACGCTGGCGGAGCTTCTTCGCCACTGCCGAAAGGCCCTGCTGCTGATGTCCCTTGATGAACGTGCCCCCGCCGTGGCCAGGACGGTTTCCCCTCCCGTACCCGCCCGTCGACCATCACCGGGCCCGGCCAAAGCCGTTGTCATCATCGCGCCCTTGTCGCTGACCATCGCTCTAGGGCTCTGGGGTATCCGCAGGAAGAACACCATGTGGGGGGACGAGTCCGTCACCTATCAGCTCGCGCACCGCGATTTATCGCAGATATGGCTCACCGCCCAGCAGATCGATCTGGTCCATGCCCTCCACTACGCCGTGATGCATGAGATCTTCGGCCTCTTCGGCAGAGGGCTGCTGACGTTGCGGCTGCCGTCTGTGCTGGCAATGTCCGTGGCGGCGAGTTTAGTCGGGCTTCTGGGGCTACGCCTGGCGGGACCCCGTGCCGGGCTGCTGGCCGGGCTGGTGTTTCCGCTTCTTCCGCAGGTACAGAAGTACGCGCAGGAAGGCCGCTCGTATGCCATGGTCTGTGCCCTGGTCACCTGGGCCACCTATGCGCTCGTGGTCAGCGTCCCGCATCGCGCCCGGTGGCGGTGGGCGGTCTATGGCTCCACCATGCTGCTGGCCTGTCTGCTCCATGAGTTCGCGGTTCTCGCCCTGGTCGCACACGGCGTCACACTGGTCGTCTCCCGTGTTCCAGGACCGGCGCTGAGGGCGTGGTGTGTGACCGCCGCGGGCGTTGTGGCCGGGCTGTTGCCGCTGGCGATCTGTAGTGCGGGGCAGTCGGGGCAGGTGTCCTGGATCGGCGGACCGGTGCGGCTTCGCTATCTCCTGGTTGTGGCGGTCGTGGGCGTGGCGTGTGCCCGGGTGCCCCTGGGGGTGAGGGGGCCCGTGCGGCTTTCCGTGCTGGCTTTGCCGATTCTTGTGCTCCCGGGCCTTCTGCTGCTGATCGTCTCACTGGTCAAGCCCCTTTTCGTCGACCGGTATGTGCTCTACAGCAATATCGGAATCGCGTTGCTGCTGGGCGCCTGGATGGATTACTTCCACCGGCGGCAGCGGTCTTCCCGCAACGCGTGGGTCGCGGCGGTTGCCGTACTGGCCGCGCTCGTCCCGCCGAGCCTTTCGCTGAGGACGCCCCAGAGCCGGAGCAATGACGTCACCGCCATCGGCGCCGCCGTACGCAAGGAAGGCCGTCCCGGCGACGGACTGCTCTATCTCTCCGGCCAGCACCGGCTCTTGACCGCGGCCAACCCCGAGGACACCCGTTTCCTGACGGATCTCGCCCTGGCACAGGACGCCGTTTCGTCGAACACACTTGCAGGTGTGGAGCTTCCCGCCCAGGACATCGCGGCACGCATGCTGGAATTCGACCGGATCGTCGCGGTCCGCGGCCCGGCGGGTGCGCACTCGCCCACCAACCCTCAGGAGGAAGCGAAAACAAGCACCCTGCGGCGCTACTTCCACAAGTACGGAACAACCCATGTCAACGGGGCGCGAGTCACCGTCTATGTCCGAGACCACGACCCAGCTCGCCCGGAGCGAGCGGTGGGGTGATGAGGCGGCTGCCGGTCAGTGCCGCAGGTCCTCGGGGTACGGGGGGATGCCTCGCAGATAACGGCCCTGCTCCGTCATGGCGTGTAAAAGGCGGTGCCCTTCGTGCGCCACGACCAGTTCCTCGGCCACGGCCACCCGGACGATGTCCACGGTGTCCAGAACCGTGATCCCCTTGCGGCGGGCGAAGCGGCCGGCCTCGCCGTCGTCGGTGATCCAGACCGAGCCGGTGTATTCCGGCCGGTTCTGGATCAGCGTCAGGGTCTCGGCCTCGCCGAGGTGCTGGAGGGGGCGCGCCGGGTCACCGGCGAAGACCAACCGCCGTAAGCGGTCGACGAGTTGGGTCTCGTGCGGGTCGTCGATCTCGATCGGCCTGCCGAGCCAGCCGTCGGCGGCGACCGTGCGCAGCCGGGGCAGGTAGCGCGCCGAGCGGGTGGCCTCGTAGGCGACGGCCTGGGTCCAGCGGCCCCGGCTGTCGAGGACCTTTTCCAGCAGGCTCAGCCGGTCGACGGCCGCGAAGTTGCACAGAACCGTGTTGTCGGGGAACCACCAGGTGCGATGCGTGGCCGTCATGGCTGGAAGATCAGGTCGCCCTTCTCGGCGTCCGCGGCGGGAACGGTGGCCGCGGGCTGCTCGGGGTCCAGGGCGTCATGCAGGGCGTTCGGGTCCATGCCGAAGTAGGCCGCGAGCGGGCGCAGCGTGGTGTCACCCGCCAGATAGCCCTCGTAGAGGCCACGGGCGGGGGCCAGCGGGAGGCGTCTGGCCCGGGCCGCGGCGACGCGGTTCTCGTGGAGATCGGCTCGTTGGGCCAACAGATGGCAGACCTCGGTGGTCACACCGCGCAGCCGGTTCCGGTCATGGAAGGTGACCAGGCCGAGCTGGTGCAGGCGGGCGGCGAGCGCGCTCGGGGAGACCTTGAAACGGACGACCAGAGCGCGGAAGGCGTCATCGGACACCCCGGTGCCGGCCGACTCGGTGCCCACTTCGGCATGGATCTCCGCCTGCGGCATCAGGAAGTTCGCCGCGAAGACATTGGCACGGATCTCCGTGTGGTCCTTCTGCCTGCCGGGCGCCAGATGGGTCTCGGTGCGCATCTCCTGTGCGTCACGGGCCAGGATGTGGCCGAGTTCATGGGCCAGCGTGAAGCGCTGCCGGGTCCACACCCCGGTGCGCGCCAGCAGCACCAGCCGGAAGTGATCCGTCTGCCAGGCCGCCCCGTCGAGGCCCCGTGGGAGATCCGTCTGTGCCACGTCGATCCCGAAGTGCTCTTCGAGGGCGTGGGCGAGGTCGGAGGTCTCGCATGCGGCCACCGACGTCACTCCGCGAGCGGAGAGTGCCGTCAAGGCGTCCAGGGCCAGCGCTTCCCCCTGGTCGACATACTGCTCCAGGTCCGCCTTGGGACGGGGCAGGGAAGGCAGCGAGCGGGATCGGCCCATCAGGTCGAGCACGTCGTACGCGGTGGTGAACCGGTGGACCAGCTCCTTCAGGGCGAGACCGGAGTCGGGGTCGGAGTCGGCGAACGGACTGCTGGCGCGTGCCGCGAAGGCGGGACGCTGCGGCTCGCGACCGGTGAGCAGCCAGTCCACCGTGGTCTGGCCCAGCTCCGCGATGCGGGCCAGGTCGAGCGAGGTGAAACGACGCCTGCCGCTCAGCGACTTGGACAGCTTGTCGGGGGTGAGCCCGACGCCCTCCGCGAACGCGGCCTGCTGGAGGGAGACCGCGCTCATGACCTCGCGCACACGGTCGGTCACAGTCTCGTCCATAAGGGCAGGCTAACCCCGTCTTGCGAAAATCGCAACCAACGAGCCCACGGCGCACCCCTGCTCTTGTAAAGCGAAGGTCGTCGGCTCGAACCCGACCGTCGGCTCTCTACCTGAGCAGGGAAGAAGCCTCGGACGGTCTGCCGTCCGGGGCTTTCGACATCCAGAGGTGACACCAATGCCACCGGGGAAGCGTCGGAGCCCAGTTCGAGGGCATCTTTCGCGCCATCTGTGGCGAGAAAGGTCCTGAGTACAGGTACTCATGTGCCTCCCGTGCGGGTCGTGATGGGCTGGGCAGGTGGCTGAGCGAATCCCAAGCGGGTGCAGCGGGTGTGTCCTGGTCGGCGCTGAGCTGACGGCCCTGGTGTTGATCTTTCTCGCCTGGGGCGCTTCCTACTTCTCTTGGGATCCGCTGGACGTCGGAGACCCGATCAGTCCATACATCGCGAAGGCGGCTGTTGTGGCCGTGATCGCCGCCGTTGCGGCGATCGTGGCCGCTGTGCGCGGTGCATCGGGGGTGGCCTGGGGGCAGGGGGCAGTCGTGTGCCTCACCATCGTGGTCATGCTCGGGGCGAACTTGGTGGGCAGGAGAGTGGAGGAAGAGCACCGGCGCAGCGCGTGTTACGCGGGCTTAGCCGCGTCCTGGTGCGAGGACTACACCGTAAACGGCGCAGCCGCCCCCTGAGAGGCGTTGAAGAGCCCGCCATCGTCGATGGCGGGCTCTTGTGGTCGCTGGAAGCGGTCATCTGCGGTGGAGCCGCCGTAGCAAGGCGACGACCCAGGTCAGGGACGAGCTCAACAAGCACACGGCAGGGGTGCGCTCATGCCCTTGTGCGGGCCGGTGCGGCTCAGTCCGGCAGTCCCCACGGCTTGGCGTCGCCGACGGCCGGGACGTCCCGCGGGGCCGGGTCCGGGCGGTGGCCCCGGGGGGTGATGAGGGCCGTCGCGTCGCGGGCGAGGGGGATCTCGACGCGGCCGGGGCCGGTCGTGCGGTAGTGGAGGGGGCGGCCGCGGGAGTCGCGGACGTCGATCGGGCCGGGGATGCCGTGGTGCAGGACGAGCGGGGCACCGGCCTCGCTGTGGACGCGTATCCAGCGGGTGCGCCCGGCCGAGCGGTCGGCGTCCACGAGGAAGGCGCCCTGGGTGCGCAGGGACTGGACCGAGAGGTCGGGCCAGCGGCGGGAGACGGAGGGGAAGACCCGCAGGACGCCGTTGTGGCTCTGGACGGCCATCTCGAGGATCGACTGGGCCGCCGTCAGGGGGCTTTCGGTGGCGAGGTTGCCGCCCTCGACGTACATGGTGTTCGGAGTGATCCAGGCGTTCTTGATCAGGTTGCCGTCCGTGAGGAAGGTGAGGAAGTCCAGGGCCTCCTCGGGCCGTTCCATGCGCGAGGCCATGGAGGAGGCGACGGCGTAGCTGTAACCGGCCCACAGGCTGCGGTCCTTGACCCAGTGGTCGAAGGTGGTGCGCATGATGTCCCGGTCGGCCGGGCGGTCCCAGTCCAGCTCGTGCAGCGGGTAGAGCCAGAGCATATGGGAGAAGTGGCGGTGGGACTCGGTGAGCGGCTTGTCGGCGCCGATCATGATGCCGGTGGCATCGCGGGGGTAGGCCACGAGCCGGTCGAGGATCTCGTGCCAGCGCCGGGCGCGGGGGTGGTCGGTGCGGAGGATGCGCAGGCAGTCCAGGAGGGTGGCGCAGCCCCAGCGGAGCAGGGAGAGGTCGTAGGTGCAGTCCTCGGCGTCGGCCCACTCCGGTGAGCGGGTCAGCGGCAGATGCAGTTTGCCGTCGCCGCCCTCGTGGAGGAAGTGGTCGTAGAAGTTCACCGCCTTGACCAGGATCGGGAAGAGGACGTCGCGCACGATGCGGATGTCCATGGTGTGGCGGTAGCTGAGCCAGATGTTGTGCATGGCCCAGATGAGATTGCCGTTGTTGTCGGTCTTGGTGGCGGTGCCGGGGATGCCGACGGTCTTGTCGCCGGGGCGCAGCAGCCAGTCGGAGGGGTGGGCCAGCGCGTAGGTGTCGCCGTCCCGGTACTCCGGCGGGACGGACAGCGGCAGGTTCTTCTCGAACTCCTCGAAGGTGGAGGTGACGGAGTCGAGTTCGAGGTGGTTGGAGCCCTGGACCAGCCAGGTGGCGATCTGGACGTTGAGGTTCCACCAGACCGCGGTCCAACTGCCGCCGGTCTCCGGGTACCACGGCCCCCATTCGGACATCGAGGGCCCGTCGGCGCGGGTGGCGCAGGCGACCTTGTAGAGCTGGATCCAGTAGAAGCTCTGTAGCCGCTTGTCGGGTACGGAGACCAGGCTGTGCTGGTAGAAGCGGTGCCACCAGGCGCGGTGGGAGCGCACCAGCTCGTCGGGGTCGGTGGCCAGCGTCCGGGCCACCTCGGCGACGGCCAGTCGGGTGGTGTGCGACAGGTCCTCGGGGTGGCGGTAGACGATATGGGCGGCCAGCAGCCTGCCGGTGCCCACGCGCCGTTCCCGCCAGGCGGTGGTCCAGCCGCCGCCCGCGATCAGCGGCTGCTCGACGTAGTGGGTGGCGCCCGTGGAGCCGGTGCGGGGGTCGGGGTTGCCGGTGTAGTCGGCGGGCTTGTCCTTGGTGCGGGGCGAGGCCGCGGGCAGCCAGGTGAACGACCAGGCCGCGGCCTCCTCACCGGCGCTGGGCCGGGTGGAGATCAGCAGCGCGCCACGGGTGTTGTGCACCAGCATCGTGAAGCGGACGCTGCCCCGGGTGGTGGTGATGGTGCCGCGCAGCTCGGCGTCCCAGAGGTCGAGCGTCCAGTCGACACCGGTCACCTCTCCGGCGAGGGTGAGGTCGAAGTGGCCGATGGGCAGGCGGGAGAAGCCGTAGGGGGCGCGCCACTGGGGGCGCTGGTCCTGTACCTGGGTGTGGCTGAGCATGACCTTCACGGAGTTGGGGGTCTCGCCCTTGTACACCACCGCGCCGAGCAGGCCGTTGGCCAGGAAGGGGCCGTCCTTCCAGTCGCCCGGCATCCGCCGCCACCGCGGGGCGGCGGCCCTGGCCATGCGTTCGGGCAGGGCCGCCGCTCCGCCGGACACCTGGGGAGCGGCCCAGGCGGTGCCCGATCCGGCCAGCCAGCCTCCGGCGCCGACCGCGGCGGCCGTGCCGATCACACCTCTGCGAGAGATCCCGTCCCCTGTTGGCGCGGTCACGTATGTGCCTCCCATATCCGGTGATGAACTACCGGAATGGTGCAGTGCACTTGGGCACCTGGGAATACCTCCGACGTATAGAAATTCAACGTGCTACGTATTCGCAGGTGAGACGGGCCCAGCTCTCCACATTGGGGCACCGAGGGCCGGAGTGAGCCGATGTCTCGCCATCGGCGGTCGCGGTCATAGCTCGGCGAGTTCCGCCCGCAGCCGTACCGTCTCCGCCGGATCCCAGCCGTCATGCGGCACCGACGACAGCAGCAGCCGGGTGTACGGGTCCGCCGGGGTGTCCAGCACCCGGGCCGTCGGACCCGTCTCGACCGCGCGGCCGCGCCGCATCACCAGCGTGTCGTCCGTGATGTGCCGTACGACGGCCAGGTCATGGCTGACGAACACCAGGGCCACGCCGGTCTCCCGGCGGATGTCGGCGAGCAGCCGGAGGATCTGCGCCTGGATGGACACGTCCAGCGCCGCCACCGATTCGTCCAGGACCAGCACCTCCGGTTCCACGGCGAGCGCGCGGGCGATGGCCAGCCGCTGGCGCTGTCCGCCCGACAGGCCCCGCGGTCGGGCGTCGCCCTCCCGCTTGCCCAGGCCCACCTGGTCGAGCAGCTCGGTGATCCGGTCGGTGGCGGCCTGCCCCTCGTACCGGCCGTGCAGCCGCAGCGCGGTACGCAGGCACTGACGCGCGGTCAGCCGTGGGTCGAGCGATACATACGGGTCCTGGAAGACGATCTGGATCTCGCGGGCGCGGCCCAGCCGGGCCGCCCTGCGCGCGCCCGGTCCGAGCGGCATCGCGCCGCCTCGCCGCCCGGGCGTGCGCTCCCGTCCGTTCACCGTGATCGTCCCCGCGTCGGGGCGCACCAGGTCCACCAGGATCCGGGCCACCGTGGTCTTGCCGGAGCCGGACTCCCCGACGATGCCCAGCGAGCCGCCGGCCGGTACGGAGAACGAGACATCGTCCACGGCCGTCGTCCGGCCACCGCCCGGGAGCGCATAGCTCTTGCGCAGCCCCTCTACGACGAGTGCGGGCTCGGTCATGCGCTGCTCCTCGATACGAGTTCCAGTCGGCGACAGGCGGCGGAGCCACCGTCCGCGAAGCCGCCCTCCTCCGGTCCGTCGCCACCGCCGTCGCCGCCGCCGAACGGGACCGCCACCGGCGCCCAGCTCTCGCACTCCGCCTCGGCCCGTGCGCAGCGCGGGAGGAAGGGGCAGCCGGTGAAGGCGTCGGACAGGGACGGCGGGCGGCCGGGGATGGGGCGCGGTTCGCGGTCGTCCTCCAGGGTGGGCGAGCACTCCAGCAGGCCGCGGGTGTAGGGATGCCTGGGGTCGGCGAACAGCCCGTGGGCGGGCTGGTGTTCCACCACGCGACCCGCGTACATCACATACACGCGGTCGCAGTAGGCCGCCGCGAGCGGCAGATCGTGGGTGATCAAGAGCGTGCCGAGGCCGCTGCCGTCCTGCCGCCGCTCCTCCTGGATGCCCCGCAGCAGGGCCAGGACCTCCGCCTGGGTGGTCGCGTCCAGCGCGCTGGTCGCCTCGTCGGCGAGGAGGAGGTCGGGGCCGGTGGACAGGGCGGCGGCGATCACGACCCGTTGCAGCATGCCGCCGGACAGCTCATGCGGGCGCTGCCGCATCCGGCGCTCGGGGTCGGGCAGGCCCACCGAGGCCAGCAGCTCGATCGCCTTCGTCACCGCCGCGCGGCGGGACAGGCCCAGGACCCGGGTGAGCGGGTCGGTGAGGAAGTCCCCGATCCGGCGGACCGGGTTCATCGCCGAGCGCGGGTCCTGGAAGATCATGGAGACGGTGCGGGAGCGGTGCCGGCGCAGTTGGGCCGGGTCCATGGCAAGGACGTCCTCGCCGTCGACCCGTACGGAGCCGGAGGTCCGCGCCCCGTCGGGGAGCATGCGCAGCACCGCCCGGGCCGTCGTGGACTTGCCGGAGCCGGACTCGCCGACCAGGCCGACCACTTCGCCCCTGCCGACCCTCAGCGACACCTCGGCGAGCAGGGGCCGGGCGGCGGCGCCTTCGGGCAGCCGGATGGTGAGATCCTCGATGTCCAGCAGCATGGCCGCCTACCTCCCCTTGCCCAGCCGGTCCGAGACCCGGACCCCGACGATGTTGAAGGCCACCACGACGGCGGCGATGGCCGCGCCGGGTACGAGGGCCGGCAGCAGCGCCTCCTGCACCACGGCGTCCTGCCCCTCCTGCACCATCAGCCCCCAGTCGATCGAGGGCGATCCGGCGCCGAAGCCCAGATAGCTGAGGGTGGCCAGGCTCATCAGCCCCTCGCCGAAGAGCACCACGAGATAGCCGACGAGCGCACCGGCCAGATTGGGCACGAGATGGCGTACGCAGATCCGGGTCCCGCTCATGCCCTGGACCCGGTAGGCGTCGATATACGGCTGGGACCGCTCGGCGAGGGCGAGACTGCGGGTGTAGCGCGCGATGGTGGGCGCGTAGGCGAGTCCCAGGGCGACGATCGACGTGGTGAGGCCGTCGCCGAAGACCGCGATCACCAGGACGACGAAGAGCAGGCCCGGGAAGGCGTACATCACATCGGTCACCCGCGAGAGCAGGGTGTCCACCCAGCCGCCGCGCCACGCCGCGACCGTGCCGATGGTGACGCCGAGCAGCGCGGCCAGCGCGAGCAGGGCCAGGGGTGCCAGCAGGCTGGACCGGGCGCCGTACAGGACGCGGGAGAGCAGGTCCTGTCCGGAGGCGTCGGTGCCCAGCGGATGGTCGGAGGTGGTCCCCGCGAGCGAGGCGGACAGGTCGACCGCGTCGGGCGCGTGCGGGGCGATCAGGGGAGCGCACACCGCCGCCACCACGACCAGGGCGAGGAAACCGCCCGCGATCATCACTTGTATCGGCCGTCGGGTCCGTACCCGCACCGGGATCAGGGCCCCGGCGGTCACCGTCGTCATGCGGTCTTTCCTTCCGGTTTGCGTCCCGGCGTCCCGCCCGGCGCGACCCGGGGGTCGATCAGCGGATGGACCAGGTCGACCATGGTGGTCACCACGACATAGCCGATGACCATCAGCAGCAGCACCGCCTGGGTGACCGGGAAGTCGTGGGTGGTGATGGCGCTCACCAGCAGTGAGCCGACGCCGCTGAGGCCGAAGGCGGTCTCGACCACCACCGTTCCGGCGAGCATGCCCGCCATGACGAGCCCGCACATGGTGACGATCGGGCCGAGCGCGTTGCGCAGCACATGGCGGACGACGATCTGGCGCTCCGTCTGCCCGGAGGCGCGGGCGGCCTCCACATGGTCGGAGGCGTACGCCTCGGCCATCGCCTGCCGGGTGACCCGGCTGATCACGGCGAGTGCGCTGAGGGCCAGCGCGAAGGCGGGCAGCGTCAGATGGTGCAGCCGGCCGGTGAGCCCCTCGCCCTGGCCGGTCACCGGGAACCAGCCGAGCCGTACCCCGAACAGGGAGACCAGCGCGATGGCCGCGACGAAGGCGGGGACGGAGGCGGCGAGCGTGGTGCCGCCGACGACCGCCGAGTCCACCCAGCCGCGGCGCAGCGCCGCCAGCACCCCGGAGCCGACGCCCAGCACCACGAAGAACACCGTGGCGTAGGCGACGAGTTCCAGGGTGGTCGGCAGCCGGGCGCCGATCAGGTCGGCCACATGGTCCCGGTACTGGAACGACCGGCCCAGGTCGCCCTGGAGGCCGTCCCACAGCCACCGGCCGTACTGGACGACGAGGGGATCGTCGAGGTGGTGCTCCGCGCGGACCGCCGCGAGCTTCTCCGGGGTGAGTTCCTGTCTGCTGCCGGAGAGTAGGACGGCGGGGTCCCCGGGGGCCGCGTAGACGGCGGCGAAGATGACGAACGAGGCGGCGAGCAGCGTGGCGAGCAGGCCGGCGATCCGCCGCGGCAGTCCGCGGATCATGGTGTCAGCCCTTCTTCGTGCCGAGGTCGGCGGCCCACGGGTAGTACATCGACACCATGGAGGCCGGCGGGCCGGTGTACTTGTCGCCGAGCACCATCACCGAGGGCACCTGCACCAGCGGGATCCACACCGCGTCGTCGGTGAACTTCCTCTGCGCGTCGATGACGAGCTTCGCGCGCTCGCCGTCGTCGATGGTCTGCTGGGCCTTGCCGACGAGGGCGTCATAGCCCTTGTCCGAGTAGCCGAGCCAGTTGTTGGCGTTGCCGGTGATGCCGTTGTCGTAGAAGCCCGCCGGGTCGGCCTTGGAGATGTACCAGTCGACCGGGATCAGGTCGAAGCCGTCGCGGGACTTCGGGTCGGAGAAGAACTCGTCGTAGCGGCTCGAGGCGATCGTCTTGACGGTCACCTTCAGCCCGATCTTCTGGGCCGCGCCGCGCACCGCGTTGGTGATGACGGTCTGGCTCTCGCTGCCGTCGCTGGAGACGATGATCGGCTCGCCGGGCGCCCCGGCCTGCTCGACCAGCTTCTTGGCCCGCGCGATGTCGTCCGGCGAGGGCGAGGCGGTGTAGGCGCCGTCGTGCTCCAGCTCCTTCTGCGCCTTCTGGAAGGCGGCCTTCTCATAGCCCCACGCCCCGGGGCCCACGGGGGTGGCCCAGGGCTCGGCGAGGCCGTTGAAGCCGGACTTGGCGATGCCCTTGCGGTCCATGGCCAGCGACAGCGCCTTGCGCAGCTTGGCGTCCTTCAGCGCACCGCTCTTGGTGGGGCTGAGCGACCAGGCGGTGGTGCTCTGGCCGTAGTAGGCGCGGATGCCCTTCTTCTTGGACAGGACGGCGGCGGGGCCGGTGGCCGTGAGATAGGCGCCGTCGGCGGCGCCCGTGGAGATCGAGTTGACCAGTGCGCTGCCGGAGGCCCAGCGGAAGACGACCTCCTTCGTCAACGGGCGGATGCCCTTGTCCCAGTAGTGCGCGTAGCGCTCGATGGTGAGGGCGGAGCCGGAGTTCCAGCTCTTCAGCCGGTACGGTCCGGTGCAGGCGTCGGGGTGGCCGGGGGTGCCGAAGTCGTCGCCCTGCTTCTCGACCGCCTCGCGTTCCATGATGATCCCGGCGTCACCGGCCAGGGCCTTGGTGAACAGGGCGCTCGGCTTCTTGAAGGTGATGGTGACCTCGGACGGGCCGGTCTTGGTGATCGTGTCGACGTCCTCGTACTCGTCCGACTCGTTCATCTCCGGCCGGGCGTGCCGCTTGAGGCTCCACACCACGTCGTCGGCGGTCATCTTGGCGCCGTCGTGGAAGGTGACGTCGTCGCGGAGGGTGAGGACGAGCTTCTTGTCGCCGGTGTACTCGGCCTTCTTCGCCAGCCGTGGTGTGGTGGTCATGTCGGGGCGGAGCAGGAGCAGCCGCTCGCAGATGTTGGCCATCACGGTGCGGGTGCTGCTGCCGCCCTGGGCGTCCATGTCCAGGGAGGCGGGCTCCTGTTCCACGAGCCAGTTCACCGTGGTGGCCGCGCCGGTGGCCTTGGTCGTGGTGTCGGTGAGCTTGAGCTTGGCGGGATCCACGGTCGCGCCGCCGGACCCGGAGGTGGCGCCGGAGCACCCGGCGGTGAACAGCAGGGCTCCCGCGAGGCCGACTGCGGTGGTACAGAGCTTGGTTCTCATGGCAGGCTCTCTGGTCGTTCGGACGTGAAGACGCGTCAGTTGGGGGCGTGCGGACCGTCGTAGAGGTTCCAGGGCAGATGCTGGTACTCGTGATCGCAGGGGGTGCCCGGGGTCACGTGGTAGTCGCCGGTGGTCAGGTCCACGCAGGAGGACAGCAGCGTCGTCCACCACTTGACCTCGGGCTGCCGGGTGTCGGGGTGGGTGCAGAGCCCCTCGGGGTGGCCGAGGTGGTCGGACATGGCCTGGCGGATCAGCTTGCGGGACTCGTCCGGCGCGGTGGCCTCGCGGAGCCGGCGCAGACCGGCCTCGGCCCGGGGCACCCGGATCAGCGAATCGGAGGACTCGGGGCGGTAGCGGGCGGCGAGCTGGACGGGGACGGTGGTCTGGTAGTGGTTGCCGTGGACGAGCAGTCCCTCGGTGGGATACATCCAGCCGTGTGCGCCCGGCGTGGTCTCCAGGTCGAGGGCGAAGCCTTCGCGGCAGGTCAGCAGGGCGTTGCTGGCGATGTGGCCGCGGGTGCGGCACAGCACGTCGACCGCCTCGCTGATGGACTCGCTGTCCAGGACCCGGCGGCGGATCACGGTCTGGGGCAGCCCGATGGCGTCGTCGAAGCGGCCACCGAGACCGTTGGCGTTGAGGGCGACGCCCGCGGAGTTGGCGCCCTGGCGGCCGATCTGCCCGGCCTCCACCTGCATGATCACGGTGGGGTGCGGGGGCTGGACGATCCGGAGCATCATGACGGTGTCCGCGACACCCGCCCGCCAGTCCCAGTTCTGGCCGCAGTAGACGTGGCCGTCGCCGCTCGCCTCCCCCAGTACGGCGAAGGAGGTGCAGCCGTCGGTCACCTCCCGGTCCTCGGTGACATCCGCCGGGGCGTCCGCCCGGGCGCGCATCCGGGCGAAGGTCTGGTCGTAGATGATCTCGCCGCGGGCGTTCAGCGCCAGCACGTCCAGGAGCCCGACCCCCGCCCCGTCGGCGATCCCGCTCATCTCCTCGACGAGTTCGGGGGCGTATGCGCGCACCGGCTCCAGCCAGCGCTCGGCGCGCGCGGTGACCTGGTCCCAGGTCAGCCCCGACGATTCGCCGAACGCCTGCTCGTAGTAGGCGAGCGCCGCGCCGATTCTTCCGCGCGCCGCCTCGCCGTACTGGCGGCCGCGCTCGGCCGGCGGGCCGGAGATCTCGACGATGGGGAGGGGGGCGGCTGTCATGGCACTCCTGTGTTCTGAGGCCCGGACCCACGAGGGGCTGTAATGTTTGTTTCAGAAATCAGCGTTCTTGGAACGATGAGCCCAGATAGTAATGTCCGTCACAGGGAAGTCAATAGCTGTAATGAGCGAACCGAAAGATCCAACCGGGGCGACACGGCTGGCCGCCGCGGTCCGGGATATGTGGGGTGAGCTGTCCGCTTCCGAGCGGGTGGTGGCCCAGTACCTGGTGAGCGCCCCACCGGAGAATCTGCTCTTCGCGAGCGCACAGGAGCTGGGCGCGGCCAGCGGCACCAGCAACGCCACCGTCGTCCGCGCCCTTCAGCGCCTGGGCTATGCCGGCCTGCCCGCGCTCAAGCGGGAGCTGGCCGCCGGTTTCACCTCCGCGACCGCCCCCGAGGAGCGACTCAAGCAGCGCATCGCCCGCGTCGGCCGCCATGACCTGGACCAGGTCAAGGACCGGGTCTTCGACGAGGCCGCGGAGCGTCTGGACCAGTGCCGCCGCCTGCTGGAGACGGATGTGCTCAAGCAAGCGGTGCAAATGCTCGCGGACGCGCGCGAGGTGGTCGCCTACGGTGTCGGCGCCTCGGAACTCGCCGCCCGGCATCTGGTGCTGAAGCTGCGCCGGGCCGGCCGCCGGGCACGCTTCGTCGGCGCCACCGGCTTCACCATGGCCGACGAACTGCTGGGCCTCGGCCGCGGGGACGCGGTGGTGATCCTGCATCCCGGCCGTCGGCTGCGGGAGTTCACCGTGCTCACCGACCGGGCGCGGGCCGTCGGCGCGGGCGTCGTACTGGTCACCGACGTCCCCACCGGCCCCCTGGCCACCCACGCCGATGTGGTGATCAGCGCCCCGCACACACCCACCGGCATCACCGCCGAATCGCTGGCGGGCATCGTCGTCATGGACACCCTCGTACTGGCCCTCGCCTCGCTGGACGAACCCCGGGCCGTCGAAGCCTCCCATCAACTCACCGTGTTGCGCGGCCAGTTGATCGACGGAGCCGAGCCCAGGCCACGCAAGAGCTGACCGCCCGGGCCGGACCCCGCGGCCCTCGAGGACCGAAAGGACGCCATGCACCGCGAACCGCCGTCCGGCCGGCCGGGCGGGGCCCGCTGCGCCGTCATGCCCAGCTTCGACGTGGACGGCCCCACCCTGTGGCTCGACGACCGCGCCACCGGGGCCATGACGAGGCGGAGGGGCGGGGCCACGGCCGCGTGCACGGGAGGCACGGCCGCGTGCACGGGGGGGGCCGCCGACAGCGTCGCGTCAAGACTTCCCGTCCTCGCGTCAGCGTCGCGTCAGGGACCGCCTCCCTCCACAAGGCGCGGGACTTACCGTCCTGTCCGGGCCCCGGTCCGCCGTCCGGTCCAGGGCCTTCCCCGCTCCCCCTGGAGGCACGTCATGACCAACCATCTGTACGGAGACGACCCCGAGCCCGACGAACCCGTCCCGGCCGGACGCCTGCTGTACGTCCCCGTCCGGCCGGGGCCCGCCGGCTGCGCAGTGCGCATCTTCCGTACCGCCCATGGCGGCCGTACCGCCGTTGGCTTCTCCACCCGACAGCGGCTGACCGCCGTCCTCGGCACCCGGCAGCCGTGGATCCGGCTCGGCGAACCGGCGCTGCGCGCCCTCACCGAGCCGCTCGGCGCCACCTCGCTCACCGTGGACCCGCGGCTCGCGGTCCGCGAGGTCGCGCGGCCGGTGCCGGAGCGCCGCGACGACACCACGCCCGCCCGGCGCCCGCGGACGCTCGGTGCCCTGCGGGTGGCGGGGGCCGCGGCCCTCGTCGGGTTCCTCGGCGTATGGCTCGGTTGAGGGAGGACGCCATGGTCACGCCACTGATCGCCGGCACCGGGCCCCGTCCGCCCCACACCCCGCCGCCCCTCGACGGCGCGCTGTCCGTCTGGCCCGCCTCGACCACCCCGCTCGCCCACGGGGACCTGGCCGTCGGCGGAGTGCCGCTCACCGAGGTCGCGGACCGCTTCGGCACCCCCGTGTACCTCCTCGACGAGGGCGAGGTCCGGGCCCGCTGCCGCGCCTACCACGACGCCTTCCCCGAGGCCGCCGTCCTCTACGCCGCCAAGGCGTTCCTGTGCCGCGCCATGGCGCACTGGGTGGAGGAGGAGGGCATGGGTCTGGACGTGTGCTCGGCCGGCGAGCTGGAGCTCGCGGTCACCACCGGTTTCCCGGCCGAGCACATCGTGCTGCACGGCAACGCCAAGAGCCCGTACGACCTCCAGGCCGCCCTGCGCTTCGGGGTCGGGCGCATCGTCATCGACAGCCCCTCGGAGATCGCCCGGCTGGCCGTCGCGGTGCCCGAGGGCAGCCGCCAGAAGGTGATGGTCCGGGTCGCCCCGGGCATCGCCGCGGGCGGCCACGCCAAGATCCGTACCGGCACCGACGACCAGAAGTTCGGCCTGTCGCTGGCCGATGGCTCGGCACACCACGCCATCGCCCGGATCCTGGACCAGCCACATCTGGAACTGGCCGGCCTCCACTGCCATCTGGGCTCCCAGATCACCTCCGCCAAGCCCTATCTGGCGGCCGTACGGCGCATGGTCGGCCTGCTGGCCCGGGTCCGCGACCAGCACGGGATCACCCTCCCCGAGCTGGATCTGGGCGGCGGCTACGGCATCGCCTACCGCCCCGGCGAGCCCGCCCTGGACATCGCCGCGCTCGGGCCCCGGGTGCGCGCCGAACTGGCCGACAGTTGCGCCGCGGCCGGACTGCCCGTGCCCCGGCTGATCATCGAACCCGGCCGCGCGGTCGTAGGACCGGCCGGGATCGCGCTGTACCGGGTCCTGGCCGTCAAGCGCACCGGGCACCGCACCTTCGTCGCGGTGGACGGCGGGATGAGCGACAACCCCCGCCCGGCGCTGTACGGGGTGCGCTACGCGCCCCGGCTCGTGGGCCGCACCAGCACGGCGCCGCTCGCCACCGCCACCGTGGCCGGACGCCACTGCGAGGCCGGGGACGTACTGGCGGGCGAGGCGGAGCTGCCCGGCGACATCCGCCCCGGCGACCTGCTCGCGGTGCCGGTGGCGGGCGCGTACCACCTGTCCATGGCCTCCGGCTACAACCTGGTCGGCCGCCCGCCGGTGGTCGCCGTGGCCGACGGGAGGGCGCGGCTGCTGGTACGCCGCGAGTCGCTGGACGACATCCGCGGCCGCGACGTCGGGCTGTAGTCACAGGGGGGCGGTGACCGCGCGGAGCGGCCACCGCCCACACACACCAAGGCCCCGCGGGGGCGGTGGCGGATTCCAGGGATCGCCGCCCCGCGGGGCCTTGGCATGCGGCGGAGAGAGCGGGGAGGGCGGAAGGCGGTGCCTCCCACGGGAACCGTCGCGCACTCAGGTAACGGTGCCGTGCACCGTGTACGCGCCGGCCCGCGGTGTCAGCGGCGACGGTGCTGGTCATCGCGCTGATACCCATACACCGCTGAGCGGCCGTTCCGCGGCTCTCTCCGCCGCCGGACCTCAACCTCGCACGGCGCGGAGGGGCGATTCATGGGCCTTGTCGCCACCCTGACGCCATGCCCTCGGGGATTGACGCGGCCCTGATGGCCCCGCGCGGCCGACGGCGGGAGAACGTCGGGACGGCGGCGCCCGACGACCGGGTTCCGATACCGCCGTTCACTCCATCGGCCCGATTTGCGCCAAAACACCGTCGACATCGTCGGGCGGGGCGTCGGGGTCGCGCTAACAAGGGGCGTCGGTGGCCGAGGTGATACGCGGTCACGGCGGCCCTTACGACCCGACCCACCGGGGAGTTGTCCGCATGTCAGATGTGGTGTTCATCGTCCTGACCATCGCCGTGTTCGCCGTCATCGGCGCGGTCGCGAAGGGGGCGGGCCGGCTGTGAGCGCCGACAACCTCGTGGGGCTGATCGTGGCCGGGGCCCTGCTCGGCTATCTGGTGCTGGCCCTGATCTTCCCGGAGAGGTTCTAGTGAGCGGCACCCTCGCGGGCTGGCTCCAGGTGCTGGCACTGGTGGCGGCCCTGGCCCTCTCCTACCGGCCGCTGGGCGACTACATCGCCCGCGTCCTCACCGCGCCCCGGCATCTGCGCGCCGAGCGGCTGGTCCACCGGCTGGCGGGGGTGGACGGGGACGCCGATCAGGGGTGGAGCGCCTATCTGCGCGGGGTGCTCGCGTTCTCCGCGGTCTCGGTGCTCTTCCTGTACGGATTCCTGCGGCTCCAGAACCATCTGCTGCTGTCGCTCGGCAGACCGCCGATGCCTCCGGCCCAGTCCTTCAACACCGCCGCCTCCTTCGTCACCAACACCAACTGGCAGTCGTACTCCGGCGAGGCGGCCCTGGGGCATCTGGTGCAGATGGCCGGGCTCGCGGTGCAGAACTTCGTCTCGGCGGCGGTGGGCATCGCCGTCGTCGCCGCCCTGATCCGCGGCTTCACCCGTAAGGAGACCGACCGGGTCGGCAACTTCTGGGTGGATCTGACGCGGATCGTGCTGCGGGTCCTGCTCCCCCTCGCGTTCGTCTTCGCGATCGTGCTGGCGGCGGGCGGTGTGATCCAGAACTTCCACGGCGCCGAATCCATCCCGGCCATCGCCGGGGGCCACCAGAGCGTCACCGGGGGCCCGGTGGCCTCGCAGGAGGTCATCAAGGAGCTGGGCACCAACGGCGGCGGCTTCTACAACGCCAACTCCGCCCACCCCTTCGAGAACCCCAACGCCTTCACCAACTGGCTGGAGATCTACCTCCTGCTGGTGATCTCCGCCGCGCTGCCGCGCACCTTCGGCCGGATGACCGGGGACAACCGCCAGGGCTACGCGATCGTGGCGGTCATGGCGCTGATCTGGGCCGTCTCGGTCGCCGTCGTCACCGTCACCGAGCTGCACAGCGTCAGCAGCCAGGCGGGCCACGCCGCGGGCGGTATGACGGAGGGCAAGGAACAGCGATTCGGCATCTGGGCCTCGGCCCTCTTCGCCGCCTCCACCACCCTCACCTCCACCGGCGCGGTCGACTCCGCCCACGACTCGTACGCGCCGTTCGGCGGCGGGATGACGATCTTCAACATGATGCTGGGCGAGATCGCGCCCGGCGGCACCGGATCCGGCCTCTACGGCATCCTCGTCCTGGCGGTCATCGCGGTGTTCGTGGCCGGGCTCATGGTGGGACGTACGCCCGAGTATCTGGGCAAGAAGCTGCGCGGGCGGGAGATGAAGTTCGCCTCCCTCTACATCCTGACCACCCCCGCGGTCGTGCTGGTCGGTGCGGGCCTGGCGATGGCGCTGCCCGGTGAGCGCGCGGGGATGCTCAACCCCGGGCCGCACGGCTTCTCCGAGGTGCTGTACGCCTTCACCTCGGCCGCCAACAACAACGGCTCCGCCTTCGCCGGACTCGGCGTCGACACCGTCTGGTACAACACCGCACTCGGCCTCGTCGTGCTCTTCGGCCGCTTCCTGCCGATGGTGTTCGTGCTGGCGCTGGCCGGGTCGCTCGCCGGGCAGGCCCCGGTGCCGGTCACGGCCGGGACGCTGCCCACCCACCGGCCGCAGTTCGTCGGTCTGCTGACCGCCGTGGTCCTCATCGTCGTCGGCCTCACCTACTTCCCCGCTCTCTCGCTGGGACCGCTCGCGGAAGGGCTCCAGTAGTGTCCTCACCGTCCCGCCCCGTCTCCGGCGGTCTGCTCGACCCGAAACAGCTCCTCGCCTCCCTCCCCGACGCCGCCAGGAAGCTGGACCCGCGGGGCATGGTCAGAAGCCCGGTGATGTTCGTGGTGGAGGTCGGCGCGCTGCTCACCACCGCGCTGGCCTGCCGGAGTCCCAGCGTGTTCGCCTGGGTCATCACCGTATGGCTCTGGCTGACCGTCCTCTTCGCCACGCTGTCGGAGGCCGTCGCCGAGGGGCGGGGCAAGGCCCAGGCGGAGACGCTGCGGCGGACGAAGACCGCCACGGTCGCCCGCCGGCTCGTGGACTGGCGGCCGGGGGCGACGGATGCGGCGGAGGAGGAGGCACCGGCCGCGGAACTGCGGCTGGGCGACCATGTGCTGGTCGAGGCGGGGCAGCTCATCCCCGGGGACGGGGACGTGGTCGAGGGCGTCGCCTCGGTCGACGAGTCGGCGATCACCGGCGAGTCGGCGCCGGTCATCCGCGAGTCCGGCGGCGACCGTTCGGCGGTCACCGGCGGTACGAAGGTGCTGTCGGACCGGATCGTCGTGAAGATCACCTCCAAGCCCGGCGAGACCTTCATCGACCGGATGATCGCGCTGGTGGAGGGCGCGGCGCGGCAGAAGACGCCGAACGAGATCGCGCTGAACATCCTGCTCGCCTCGCTCACCATCATCTTCCTGCTCGCCGTGGTCACCCTTCAGCCGTTCGCGATCTACGCCCGGGCCGAGCAGTCCATCGTGGTCCTGGTCGCGCTGGTGGTCGCGCTCATCCCCACCACCATCGGCGCGCTGCTGTCCGCGATCGGCATCGCCGGTATGGACCGCCTCGTCCAGCGCAATGTCCTCGCCCTGTCCGGCCGCGCCGTCGAGGCCGCGGGGGACGTCAACAGCCTGCTGCTGGACAAGACCGGCACCGTCACGTTCGGCAACCGGCAGGCCGCCGAGTTCCTGCCGGTGGGCGGGACGGCGGTCGAAGAGCTGGCGGACGCCGCCCAGTTGTCGTCGCTGGCCGATGAGACGCCGGAGGGCCGTTCGGTCGTGGTCCTGGCGAAGGAGACGTCCGGGCTGCGGGCGCGGGACGAGGGTGAGCTGGGCGAGGCCCGGTTCGTGCCCTTCACCGCCCAGACCCGGATGAGCGGGGTGGACATCGGCGGCCGTCAGGTGCGCAAGGGCGCCGCCTCGGCCGTCGCCGGCTGGGTGGCCGGGCACGGTGGCCGGTCCGGCGCCGATGTCCAGGCGGTCGTGGACCGGATCTCGCAGGAGGGCGGCACCCCGCTGGTGGTGGCCGAACGTGCCGACGGCGCGGCCGCCCGGGTGCTCGGCGTCATCCACCTCAAGGACGTGGTGAAGCACGGGATGCGGGAGCGGTTCGATGAGCTGCGGCGGATGGGCATCCGCACGATCATGATCACCGGCGACAATCCGCTGACCGCGCGGGCCATCGCGGAGGAGGCCGGGGTGGACGACTTCCTGGCGGAGGCCGCGCCCGAGGACAAGATGGCGCTCATCCGGCGGGAGCAGGCGGGCGGCAAGCTGGTGGCGATGACCGGCGACGGCACCAACGACGCCCCGGCGCTGGCGCAGGCGGACGTCGGGGTGGCCATGAACACCGGTACGTCGGCCGCCAAGGAGGCCGGGAACATGGTCGACCTGGACTCCGACCCCACCAAGCTCATCGAGATCGTGGAGATCGGCAAGCAACTGCTCATCACACGTGGCGCGTTGACCACCTTCTCCATCGCCAACGACGTGGCGAAGTACTTCGCCATCATCCCCGCGATGTTCACCGTGGTCTATCCGGGCCTGGAGAAGCTCAACGTCATGCGGCTGCACAGCCCGACGTCGGCCATCGCCTCCGCGATCATCTTCAACGCGCTGATCATCGTCGCGCTGATCCCGCTCGCCCTGCGCGGTGTCCGCTACCGGCCCTCCTCGGCGGCGGACCTGCTCGGCCGCAACATCGGGGTCTACGGCCTCGGTGGGCTCGTGCTGCCCTTCCTCGGCATCAAACTCATCGACCTGGTCATCCAGTTCATCCCCGGACTCCGCTGACCGACTGCCCGCCAGGACGACCCGTCAGGACAACCAGTCAGGACGACCCGGAAGAAGGCACCGCCATGACCCGCTCGCTTCCCACCGCGGTCCGTACCCACCTGTCCGCCCTGCGGATCCTGCTCGTGCTCACCGTCGTCACCGGCGTCCTCTACCCGCTCGCCGTCACCGGAGTGGCCCAGGGCGCCTTCCCGCACGAGGCCAACGGCTCACGGATCACCCGGCACGGCACGGTCATGGGCTCCAGCCTGATCGGCCAGAACTTCGCCCTCCCCAAGGCACACCCGGGGAATCCCAAGGAGACGCTCAGGCCCGATCCCGCCTGGTTCCAGCCCCGCCCGTCCGCCGGCGGCTACGACCCCCTGGCCACCGGCGCCTCCAACCTCGGCCCCAACAACCCGGTCCTGGTGCGGTCGGTCGAGGCGCGGCGGGCCGCGATCGCGAGGTTCGACGGTGTCGCCCCCAGGGACGTCCCGGCCGACGCGGTCACCGCCTCCGGCTCCGGCCTCGATCCGCATATCTCCCCGGCGTACGCCTATGAACAGGTGAACCGGGTCGCCAAGACCCGCGGTCTGCGACCGTCGACCGTGCACGCGCTGGTCACCGCCCACGTCGAGGACCGCGTACTCGGCTTCCTGGGCGAGCGGCGGGTGAACGTCGTCCAGCTCAATGCCGCGCTGGCCGACCACGGATGAGGCGCCCGGCCCCTGACCAGGAACCTCGCTCAGTAGACTGGACCAGTCAGTCCAGTCGAGAGGGGACGTCATGCGCAAGGAGCTGACGGCAAAGGGGAAGGCCACCCGGAACCGGATCATCGAGGGCGCGGCCGCGGTGCTGCGCGAGAAGGACGTGTCGATCGCCACCCTCGATGACGTCATGGCTCGCACCCACACCAGCAAGAGCCAGTTGTTCCACTACTTCCCCACCGGGAAGGACGAGCTGCTGCTGGCGGTCGCGTACCACGAGGCCGACCAGGTCCTCGCGGACCAGCAGCCCTATCTCGGGTGCCTGGACTCCTGGGAGGCGTGGCAGCGGTGGCGCGATGTGGTGGTCGAGCGCTACGAGGAGCAGGGCGAGGAGTGTCCGCTGGGCTCGCTGGTCCTGCATCTCGGCCGCTCCACCCCGGGCGCCCGGGATGTGGTGGTGGCATTGATGCGCCAGTGGCAGGGGAGCCTGGCCACCGGTATCCGGGCCCTCCAGACGGCCGGACACCTGCCCGCCGATCTGGACGTCGAGCACCGCGCGGCCGCCCTGCTGGCGGGCATCCAGGGCGGCGTGGCGATTCTCCAGTCGACCGGCCGGGCCGAGCATCTGCGGGCCGCGCTCGATCAGGGCATCGGGGATCTGCGGCGCGCCGCGGCCTGACCGGGGTGGCGGCGGGCGGGCGGGTCGCCCCGGCCCGCGACGAATGGACTTGCAAGTCCATTTTTTTCTTCGCACAGTGGCATGGCCCCCGGGCGGATCCGGGCGGTGCCCGCGCGTACGACCCGACCGAGATCGAGGTCGTGTCCCGCGGGACATCGATGGTGCGGGTAACGAGCGTGGCAGGAGCGCGTGATGAGTGGACGGCTGAAGGACAAGAGGGCGCTGGTAACCGGTGCGACCAGCAACATCGGACGGGCGATCGCGGAGCTGTTCGCCGCCGAGGGCGCACACGTGATCGTGTCCGGGCGCAGCGCCGAGCGGGGCGCGGAGGTCGTCGGCGCCATTCGCGCGCGGGGCGGCCGGGCCGACTTCGTACAGGCGGATCTGGACGGAAGCGCGGAGGCGTCCCGCGCCCTGGCCGAGGCGGCGACGTCCGCCTTGGGCGGGGGCATCGACGTCCTGGTCAACAACGCCGGTGTCTACCCCGGTGACAGCACCGCGGACACCGATGAGCAGACCTTCGACCGCGTCTACGCGGTGAATGTGAAGGCGCCGTTCCTCCTGACCGCCGCGGTCGCCCCGGCCATGGCCGAGGCCGGTGGCGGGGCGATCATCAATCTGGGGTCCTGGGTCGCCCGGCTGGGCATCCCCGTCGGCGCGCTCTACAGCTCCTCCAAGGGCGCGATGGAGACCCTGACGCGCGCCTGGGCCGCCGAGTTCGGCCCGCGCGGGGTGCGGGTGAACGCGATCTCTCCCGGAGTGGTCCACACCCCCGTACCCGGCGAGGTGCACCCGGGCGACGTCATGATGAACGGCACCCCGGCCGGGGGCATCGGAAGTCCGCAGGCCATCGCGCACGCCGCGGTCTATCTCGCCGGTGACGAGGCCGCGTTCGTCCACGGCATCGTGCTGGACGTCGACGGCGGTCGCACCACGGCGGCCGTCATCGCGGCGTAGCGGCCGAACGGTCGCGGCACGGCGTACGCCTACGACCCGACCCTCATCCGGCCGGTGGACCGGACCCATGGGGCGCCGCGCCAACCTCGCGCGGCGCCCTCGCCCGCCGTCCGGTGGCGCCGTACCGGGACGGCTCCATCACTCCGTGAAGGGCGCGGCGAGCACCAGATCCTCCACGGTGGGCACCGCGAAATCGGGGATATGACGGCGGCCGACCTCGGCGAAGGGGTGCATCAGCTCCGCCATGGGCTTGGTGCGGCACAGCGAGATCATCTTGTCGACCGCGTCCTTCTTGAAGCCCTTCCTGGGGAAGGTGGTGAGCACGTCCTGAAGAGCGTCGGACGGGATCTGCTTCAGGTCGTTTCCGGCGAAATCCATACCGGAGCCCACGGAGATCATGGCGATCTCCGGCCTCTTCCGCGTCGCGATGCCGACGCTGGTGTGCAGGGCGATCGCGTCCCAGACCACTTCCGCTCGTTCGGCGGGCATATACCGTTGCGTCAGGAACTTCCGCGCGGCATCGGCGCCGTCGACCTCGAAGCGCTCGGTCGGGGTCTGGAACGCCTCCATCAGTCCGAGGTCATGCAAAACCGCGGCGAGGAATACGAGTTCCCGGTCATAGGCGACGCCGCGCCGGTCGAATATCAGAGAGGCGAAGAGATACGTCCGCAGGGAATGATTGAAGATTGTCTCGGAGCACACGCCTTGTGCGTAGGTCGCGGCTTCCCGGGCGAGTCTGCTATCGGGGATGCGGACTCCGGCCACGGTCGAGGGCAGGGTGCCCGCTGCCGACTTCGCCCCCGTGGTGCGTGCGGCGGCAGGCGTGGCGGATGCCGCGGTGGTGAGCGCGGATATCGCTCCCACCGCGGCGATACCGGCGCCGTGTTGCAGCACCGTGCGCCGGGCGAAATTCTTTGTGCTCTTGTTCCCGTCGGTCATGTGAGGAGCTTTCTCGTCAGCGGTTGATGCCAAGAGCCTATGAATGCCCCGACGAGTCAAACAGCGGCGAGAATGCCAAACAGCTCCCGATTCTCGCCACCCGAGACACGCCTCGGCGAGGTGGGTCCCGGTCCTCCGGAGACAACCGTCGAACCAGCGGGCGCGGCGATCGCCTGGAGCGGCACATCGGACAGCGGGAAACCGGGCGTCCCGAACACAAAGCTGCCGAAGAAGGTCAGGTAGACGCCGCTGGACATCTGAAGCAGCGGGTTGAAGTCCCTGATCGGGTCGAGCCCGCCAGGCAGGCGCGGCCGCCTCGGCGCAGCATGGCCAGGGGGTAGCTCCGTATAGACGAGGCTGTCCGGTCCACCGAACTTCTCGATCACGATGCGAGACCCCCATTTCACCGTAGCCCCGCGGATGGCCGCTCGCGATCGGACGGGCCTCCAGCCCGACTTCGCGGGACAGCCGTCGACATGGTCGTCGACGACCCCCACCGCCTGGAGATAGGCGTAGACGATCGTGGTGCCGACGAAGGTGAACCCGCGGCGCTTGAGGTCCTTGGCGATGCGGTCGGAGAGGTCTGTGCTGCTCGGAAGCGGATCGCCGGGCGACGGGTGGTTCACGATGGGGGTGCCCTTCACCCAGTCCCACAGGTAGGTGTCGAAAGAGCCGAAGGCTTCCTGGATGCCGAGGAAGGCGCGGGCGTTCTTCACTGTCGAGGCGATCTTCAGCCGGTTGCGGATGATGCCGTCGTTCGCGAGCAGCTCGTCCAGCCGTGACCGGCCGTAGGAGGCGATGATCTCGGGGTCGAATCCGTCGAGGGCGCGGCGGTAGTTCTCGCGCTTGTTGAGCACGGTCGACCAGGACAGCCCCGCCTGGGCCCCTTCCAGGAGGAGCATTTCGAACAAGTGCCGATCGTCGTGGGCGGGGCGGCCCCACTCCGCGTCGTGGTAGGCCGCCATCGCGTCAGAGCTCAGCGCCCATGCGCAGCGTCGGTCGGTCATGTGCCGGTTCCGGTTCCGGGGAACATCTGGACGGCTTCCGGCAGATGCCACGGGTGTGGTGCGATCAGGTCGGTGATGGCCGGTTCCGGGCCCCATGAGCCGGGGGCGTACGGCTGGACCGGCGGTGGGTTCTCGAGGAGGGGCGTGGACGCCCGCCAGATGTGTTCGATGCCGTCGGACCGGGTGAACAGCGACTGGTCGCCCAGCATGGCGTCCAGGATCAGGCGTTCATAGCCTTCGAGTCCGTTCTCCTCGCAGAAGGAGCCGGCGTAGCCGAAGGACATCGTCGCCGGTTCGAGCCGCATGGCGGGGCCGGGCTCCTTGGCGAGGAAGGCGGCGGCGATCCACCCGGGGTCCCCGAAGTCGATCACGATCTTGTTGCCGCGGTCCTGCCGCTGAGCGGCGAGGTCGGTGGCGAACATCCGCAGTGGCGGTTCGCGCAGTCCGAGGGTGATCACCTGGCGGCGCTGGGCGAGGTTCTTGCCGGAGCGCAGATGGAACGGGACTCCGGCCCACCGCCAGTTGTCCACCTCCATTCGCAGCGCGGTAAAGGTCTCGGTCGACGAGTCGGGGGCGACCCCCGGTTCGTCGCGGTAGCCCTCGTACTGGCCGCGCACGGCATGCGCGGGTTCGATGGGGCGCAGCGCCTCGAAGACCTTGTCCTTCTCGTCGCGCAACGGCTGGGCGGCGAGCGAGACCGGTGGGTCCATCGCCACGATGCCGAGCACCTGGATCAGATGCGTGACGATCATGTCGCGGAAGGCCCCGGTGCCTTCGTAGAAGTGGGCACGGCCTTCGAGGCCGAGCGTCTCGGGCACATCGATCTGCACATAGCTGATGTGGTCCCGGTTCCAGATGGGTTCGAACATCCCGTTGGCGAAGCGGAGGGCGAGGATGTTGTCCACCGACTCCTTGCCGAGGAAGTGATCGATGCGGAAGACCCGGGTTTCGTCGAACACGGTGTGGATCGTCTCGTTGAGCGCCTGTGCCGACGCGAGATCGGTGCCGAAGGGCTTCTCCACGATCACCTTCGCGTCCTTTGCCAGGTCCGTGTCGCCGAGCAGGCCGATGATGGACGCGAACGCCGAGGGCGGAATGGCCAGGTGGAACAGTCGGCGTGACGGCCCGCCGAGGGAGTCCTCCGCGGCCCGTACGGCGGCGAGCAGCGGGCCCGGGTCCTGCGGGTCGGCGGCGCCGAAGGACAGCGACTCCTCGAAGGTCTTCCACACCGGCCCGGTCGGCTTGGACCGTCCGAAGGTGGCGACCGCGTCATGTGCCAGGGTGCGGAACGCGTCGTCGCTCATGGCGGAACGGGCCGGTGTCGAGCCCACGATGCGGTAGTTGTCGGGCAGGAGGCCCGCCGTGGCGAGGTGGAACAGCCCGGGCAGGAGTTTGCGCTTGGCGAGGTCCCCCGTGGCGCCGAAGAGCACGATCACATGGTCGTCCGGGCCGCTCATCGCCCACTCCGCTTCTCGGCGTGTCCGCCGAACTCGCTGCGCATGGCGGACAGCACCCGGTCGGCGAACTCGCCGAGACCCCGGGACGCGAACCGGTCGGTGAGCGCCGTGGTGATCACGGCGGCGGGTACGCCCTCGTCGACCGCGGCCCGTACCGTCCATCGCCCTTCACCGGAGTCCGAGACGCGCCCGGTGAACTCGTCCAGCTTCGGTGACCGGGCCAGCGCGTCCGCGGTGAGGTCGACAAGCCAGGAGCCCACGACCGAGCCGCGCCGCCACACCTCGGCGACCTCGCCGACGTCGATCTCGTACTGGTACGCCTCCGGCTCGCGCAGCGGGGTGGTCTCCGCGTCCGCGGAGCGCTTGCGCAGCCCGGCGTCCGCGTGCTCGATGATGCTGAGCCCCTCGGCGATCGCGGCCATCATTCCGTACTCGACCCCGTTGTGGACCATCTTCACGAAGTGGCCGGCCCCGCTCGGACCGCAGTGCAGATAGCCTTCCGGCGCCGACCCGTTGGCGTGTCTGCTCGGTGTCGGCTCGGCGGTGCCGGTGCCGGGCGCGATGGTCCGGAAGATGGGGTCGAGCCGGGTCACGGGCTCCTGCTCGCCGCCGATCATGAGGCAGTAGCCGCGCTCAAGTCCCCATACACCGCCCGATGTTCCGCAGTCCAGATAGTGCAGCCGGTGCGGCGCGAGCTGGGCCGCGCGGGTGATGTCGTCGCGGTAGTAGGAGTTGCCACCGTCGATGACCGCGTCGTCCGGGTCGAGGAGGTCGGTGAGCTGATCGAGGGTGGACTGTACGACGGCGGCGGGCAGCATCAGCCAGACGGCCCGTGGCCGCTCCAGCTTCGCCACCAGATCGCCGAGTGAGCGGGCGGCGACGGCGCCCTCGCCCTCCAGCTCCCTGACCGCGCTCTCGTTGACGTCATAGACCACACAGTGGTGGCCGTCGCGCGTCAGCCGGCGTACGAGGTTCGCACCCATCCGGCCGAGCCCGATCATGCCGAGCTGCATGGGGGTGTCGGTAGCCATGTGCTCTCCTGTCACGTCATGGCCCGCTCAGCCCGGAGCCACCAGCTCGCGCGCCACCTGCGCGACGCGCTCCGGGGTGAATCCGAACTTCGTGAGCAGTTGTTTGAGGGGTGCGGAGGCGCCGAAGGTGTGCATTCCGACGATGGCCCCGCCGGGGCCGACATACCGGTCCCAGCCGAAGGTGGAGCCCTCTTCCACCGCGACCCTCCGGGTCACCGCGGGTGGCAGCACCCGGTCGCGGTACTCCCTCGGCTGACGGTCGAACAGCTCCCAGCACGGCATGCTCACCACTCGGGAGGCGATGCCCTCGGCGGTGAGCTCCTCGTGCGCGGCCAGGGCGAGCGCCACCTCGGAGCCGGTGGCGAGCAGGATCACCTCGGGCTCGCCCCGGTCCGTGTCCGCCAGCACATAGGCACCCCACGCGACACCACTGGCCGCCGCGAGCCGATCGCGGTCCAGGGTGGGCAGGGGCTGGCGGGAGAGGACCAGCGCGGCCGGCTCCCGGCGGAGGGCGGCGACCACCCGCCAGGTCTCGACGACCTCGTTCGCGTCGGCCGGGCGGAAGACCAGCAGCCCGGGCGTGGCGCGCAGCCCCGCGAGCTGCTCGACGGGCTGGTGGGTGGGGCCGTCCTCGCCGACCCCGATGGAGTCGTGGGTGAAGATGTGCACGGTGGGGATCTCCATCAGCGCGGAGAGGCGGATGGCCGCCTTGGCGTAGTCGGAGAAGATCAGGAATCCGGACCAGTACGGGCGGAGCTTGGTCAGCGCCATTCCGTTGGCGACGGCGGCGGACGCGTGTTCCCGGACACCGAAGTGCAGATTGCGCCCGGACCGGACCCCGGGCTGGAAGTCGCCCGTTCCCCCGAAGGTCAGCCGGGTCTTGGTCGACGGCGTCAGGTCGGCGGACCCGCCGAGGACCCAGGGCACCGCCTTGGCCACCGCGTTCAGCACCTGACCCGAAGAATCGCGGCTGGCCAGGCCCTTCGGATCGGCCGGGAAGGTGGGCAGCGCGGTGTCCCAGCCGTCCGGGAGCTCACGGCGCTGGATGCGCTCCAGCTCGTCGGCGAAATCGGGGTACGCACCGCGATAGGCGTCGAACATCTTCTCCCAGTCGGTGCGCAGTTCGGCGCCGCGGGCGCCGATGCCCCGGGCGAACCAGTCGGGCACACCGTCGGGTACGTGGAAGTCGGCGTCCGGCGGAAGGCCGAGGACGCGCTTGGTGGCTCTGACCCCCTCCGGCCCGAACGGCGCTCCATGTGCCTTCGGTGAGTCCTCGACCGGTGAGCCGTAGCCGATGTGGCTGTGGACGAGGATCAGGGTCGGGCGGGCTGCCTCGGCATGGAAGGTGTGGAAGGCGCGGCTGATCCGGTCGAGGTCGTTGGCGTCGGCGACGGTGGTCACGTTCCAGCCGTAGGCCAGGAAGCGGGCGGCGACGTCCTCGGTGAAGGTGATGTCGGTGTGGCCCTCGATGGTGACCCGGTTGGAGTCGTAGATCCAGCACAGGTTGGACAGCCGCAGGTGTCCGGCCAGCGACGCCGCCTCGGAGGAGACGCCCTCCATCATGCAGCCGTCCCCGGCGAGCGCGTACACATCGAAGCCGAAGAGCGGGAAGTCCGGGCGGTTGAACCGCGCCGCCAGCCAGCGGCCGGCGATCGCCATGCCCACGGAGGTGGCGACTCCCTGACCGAGCGGGCCGGTGGTGGTCTCGACGCCGCTCGTCCACCGGTACTCGGGGTGGCCGGGGCAGCGCGAGTCGAGCTGCCGGAAGGACTTGAGATCGTCGAGGGTCACCGCCGGACGGCCCAGTACCTCGTACTCGGGGTCGACCGTGCGCACGCCGGTCAGATGGAGGAGCGACCAGAGCAGGGCGGAGGCGTGGCCCTCGGAGAGCACGAAACGGTCACGGTTCGGCCAGATCGGATCGGCGGGGTCGAAGCGAAGGAACCGCTGCCACAGGGTGTACGCGAGGGGCGCCATCCCCATCGGCGTGCCGGGGTGCCCCGAATTCGCCTTCTGCACCGCGTCCATGCACAGTCCGCGGATCGTGTTCACCGACAGCGTGTCCAGGTCGGTCATGGCCGCCCTCCGTGCGCTCGATGGATGTCTGCGCGCTCGATGGCTGTCTGCGCTTGTGCACTGCGTCCACGGGCCTGGCCATAAGGGCCGGAGCCGAGCGGCGGCCGTGCGATGGGGCGGGTCCGGTTGGGGAGGGACCGCCGTGCCAGACACGATGGTGGGGCGTTCGGCCGAGTGTGGGCCATCTCGTGTGCCCACTGCCACCAGCCTAGGCTCGCCCGTATCCACCCTCAACTTCGGCCGCCGGGGCTCGCGGGTGTCCGCAGGCGGGTCCGGAGACGTGTCGCGAGGACGTCGTTGAAGGCTTCGGTGGAGCTGGGGTGGGTGTAGACGGCGTTGCGGAGCTCATGCGCCCTGATGCCGTGCCGCATGGCGAGCGCGACGGTGTTGATCATCTCCTGCGCGTCCACGCTGAGCAGGGCGGCGCCCAGGATCTCGTCGGTCTCGGCGTCGAGCACGAACTTCATCATCCCGCGGGTGTCCTCGACGATGTACGCACGCGGCATCGCCGCGATCTCGGCGACCGGCCGGCTCGCGATCCTCACCTGGTGCCCCGCGGCCCGGGCCTGTTTCTCGGTGAGCCCGACGGAGGCCAGCGGCGGGGTGATGAAGACGGTGTGCGGGATGGCGACCCGGTCGTCGGTGGAGCGCTTGCCCTCGCCGAGAAGCTGGTCGAGGACGATACGGCTGTCGTCGAGGGAGACATAGGTGAACTCCGGCCCGCCGTTGACGTCTCCGAGGGCGAAGATATGCGGCCTGCTGGTGCGCAGATGCTCATCGACCTCGACCGCCCCGCGCTCGGTGACGCGCACACCGGCGGCCTCCAGCGCCAGATCGCCGATGACCGGTGCGCGGCCGGTGGCGGCCAGGACCGCGTCGGCCTCCACCGTGTGCGGTCGGCCGTCCTTTTCGTAGACGACGGTCGCCGAGCTTTCGCCGTCCCGGACTTCCGTGGTGTGCGCACCGGTGACGATCTCGATGCCCTCGTCCAATCAGGATCGTCTCGGCGATGATCGTCAGGGGTCCGTCGGCGCATTCGACCCGCACGGTGTGCGGATCGGTGAACGCCGCGGCTCCGGTGAGCACCGTGACGGTGTCCAGGCCGTCCAACGCGTCGTAGTTCTCGCCGCGGAACAACTTGGTCAGCGCCTGTACCTCGGTGACGGAGCGCTCGTATCACTCCTGTGGCACGTCCTGCGGGCGGCGTTTGTGGGAGTGGTGGACCAGTGCCTTGCTCGGCACACAGCCGACGTTCGGGCAGGTGCCGCCGTACATCTTCGCCGACCGCTCGACCATCACCACGCGCCGGCCGAGCTTGCCCAGCGTCGCGGCCACCGTCTTGCCGCCCTTGCCAAAACCATCTCCAGGCGGAATCTCCTCGCCATGGAGCTGGAATCGGTTCGGGGGCGCTAGCTCCGTCATGTCAACCGCACCACCAACGCCGCGGCGACGCAACTGGCCGCCCCCGGCGCCATCACGCACCCTGGAGACAGGCGGAGCCGGAGGAGAATGCCATGGCCGGACCGATAGCAGCGCTCTTCGACATCGACGAAACGCTGGTGCACACCGGAGGCTCGGGAAAACGGAGTTGGGCCTGGGCGTTCGACCGGCTGCACGGTGTGGCCGCCGATATCGGGGACCACACCTCGGCCGGGGAGACCGATCCACAGGTCGGCCGGAAAACCTTCCGGGCCGTGCTCGGCCGCGAGCCCAGTCACGATGAGATGGCCCGCCTCTACGCCGCGTATCTCTGGCATCTGTCGGAGGACATCCGGGTGTCGGAGGGGTATCGCGTCCTGGACGGCGTCGAGGACACCCTGCGGCGGATCACGGACGCGGGGATCATCCTCGGGCTGATCTCCGGCGCGATGGAGGGCGCGGCCAGGATCAAGATGGAACCGGGCCGACTGGGCCGCTATTTCGTCTTCGGCGCCTACGGTTCGGACTCCCCGGACCGGGCGGAGATCACCCGGCTGGCGATGGCCAAGGCCGCCCGGCTGCACGGACACGATCTGGCCCGCTCCGACGTCTACGTGATCGGGGACACCCCTCGCGACATCGAGGCCGCGCGCGCGGCGAACGCGACCGCGGTCGGGGTCGCCAGCGGCCACTACACCGCCGAGGAGCTACGGGCCGCCGAGGCCGACCACGTACTCACCTCGCTGACCGAACCGTTCCCCCACATCTGAGCCGGGAACGAGCGGGCCGACCGCCGGCCCTCGCCCCGGCTCAGCCGCCCCGGCTCAGCCGCCTCGGCCTTCCGACTCGGGCGAGGCTTCTTTGCCCTGGTCGTAGGCGGCCCGCGCCTCCAGGACCTCGTTCATGTGAAGCATCGACCAGTCCGTCAGCGCCAGCAGCGGCCCGCGCAGGGTCACGCCCAGTTCGGTGAGCTCGTACTCGACCCGGGGCGGGATCTCGGGATGGACGGTCCGGCGGACCAGACCGTCCCGCTCCAGGGCGCGCAGCGTCTGCGTGAGCATCTTCTCGCTCACCCCGTCCAGCCTTCTGCGCAGCGCCGTGTACCGCTTGGCGCCGGAATTCGCCAGTTCGCCGAGGACGAGCACGGTCCACTTGTCGCCGATGCGGTCGAGGACGTCACGGGACGGACAGCCTCCGGCGTACGGATCCCAGTCGGTGCGCGGTGCATTCGCCATGCCCGTGTTCTCCTCAGCCTCGTTCACCGGCCTCGTCCGGCTTCTCCGACACGCCAGCCTACTCGATGCTCTCTTTTGGAGAGTTACCCAACCAAAAAGTGGTCACTTCCCAATGGGGAGTCTCTCGGATGTACTTCCGAGGGGCGTTCAAGCCCCTCGGAACTACGTACCAGGAGTAGAGACATGTCCATCGCCGTTACCGGAGCCACCGGCCAGCTCGGCCGACTCGTCGTGGCGGACCTGCTGCGCCGCGGAGTGGCGCCGCACGACATCATCGCCACCGGGCGGAACACCGACCGGCTGGCCGATCTGGCCGAGCGGGGCGTCCAGGTGCGGCAGGCCGACTTCGCCGACTCCGCGGGCCTCGCCGAGGCGTTCAAGGGTGCGCGGAAGGTCCTGCTGGTGTCGACGACGACCGTCGGCGAGCGGTTCGACAACCACACCCGTGCCATCGACGCGGCCAAGCGGGCCGGTGCCGGACTGATCGCCTACACCAGCACGCTCAACGCACACTCCGCGAACATGATCCTGGCCGACGCCCATGCGAAGACGGAGCGGTATCTGCGCGACAGCGGCGTGGCCTGGGTCGTGCTGCGCAACGGCTGGTACCTGGACAACTACACGTCCCAGATCCCGGTCTATCTGGAGACCGGAGCCGTGCCCGGCAGTGCCGGTACCGGCCGGGTCAGCGCCGCCGCGCGACGCGACTACGCGGAAGCCGCGGCCACCGTCCTGACCTCCGAGGGCCACGCCGGCTCCGTGTACGAACTGGGCGGGGACACCGCCTTCACCCTCGCGGAGCTGGCCGCCGCGCTGTCCACCGCCTCGGGCCAGAGGGTCGTCTACAACGACCTCCCCGCCGAGCGGTACCGCGGTGCGCTGCTCGACGCCGGGCTGCCCGCCGAACTGGCCGAGGTCCTCGCCGACTCGGACCTCGGGCTGGGGCGCGGCGAGCTCTTCACCGTCTCCTCGGATCTGCGCCGGCTGATCGGCCGGCCCACCACCACCCTGGCCGACGCGCTCACCGAGGCTCTCGGCTCCTGACGTCCCGGCTCCGGTACGACGCCTGGCCACACGTCGTACCGGACCACGCAAGGGACACGAGGCGCTGGTGCTGCGTCTGCTGCCCGAGCACGGCCCGCTGACACGCGGTCAGTTGGGGACGCCGTGCGGGCTGTCCCGCACCACCGTGTACGACGTCGCCGGAGCGCTCATGGTCTCCGGCCCCGTCGTCCGGCGGTCCGCTCGGTATGGAGACACGGGTCATGACGATGATTTGATCGGTCTCCTCGGACGGACTCGTTCGGACGCCGCGAGACAGGGGTGAGCATGGCGGGCAGGGACGGGCGAGTGCCCAGGGTGGACGACGACGCGGCGGTACGGCGGTGGCCGCGGCACACGGACGGCGAGCGTCTGCCTGCCGGGGAGGCACCGTGAAGCTGTCCACCCGTATCGCCCTCGCGGTCGGCCTGAGCGTGCCCCTGCTGGTGCTGGCCTCCGGCTGGCTGCTGCTGCATCTGGTCACCGATGATCTGCGGGCGCGCCAGGACTCCCAGTTGCGCGCCCGCGCGACGGTCCTGGCCAAGAACGCCAAGGCGTACCTGGAGGTGGCCGGGGCCGACCGCCCGGTCATGGAGCAGGCGCGGCAGCGGCGGCTGGTCAACTCCGCGCGGGACGTGGGCGTCCGGCTGACCGCGCCCGGGGCCCCCGGGGGCACGGTCACGGCCGGTCCGCAGCCCGATCCGTTCCCCTCGCTGCCCCGCAGCGCGCCGAAGCCGGTCACCGTGGCCTCGGGCGACACGGACTGGCTGGCCCTGTCACTGCGGGTCGGTGCCGCGAAGAAGGGCAACGCGCCGCCGAATCTGTGGCTGTTCTCGCCGGACACCGCCGAGGAGGAGCTGGCGCTGGTGCGCCGGCGGGTGGTGCTCGGGGCGCTGCTGGCCGCGCCGCTGGCCGGGGCCACCACCTGGGCCATCGCCACCCGGGCGGTCCTGCCGCTGCGGCGGTTGCAGCGGCGTACCAGCGGCCTGGACCCCAGGACCAGCGCCACGCGCCTGGAGCACGCCCCGACCCGGATCGCCGAGGTCGACGACCTCGCGTACACCGTGCAGACGGTGCTCGCCCGCTACGACGAGCAGGTCCAACGCACCGGGGAGGCGCTGGCCACCGCCCGCGCGTTCGCCGCGAACGCGTCCCATGAGCTGCGCACCCCGCTGATGAGCATGCGCACCAACATCGACATCCTCACCGACCACCCCGGCCTGGATCCCGGCGACCGGGCGGAGGTGCTGGAGGACCTGGGGCGCGAGCACGCCCGGCTGCTCGGGCTGCTGGTGATGCTCAGGGCACTCGCGCAGGGCGATCTGGTCGAGGCGGACGCGTTCGCGTCGCTGGACCTGGCGGAGCTGGTGGACGCGTCGGTCTCCGATCTGCGGCGCACCCACGCGGGCGCCGAGGTGTCCGTAGACAGCACCACGGGGCTGCTGGTGCACGGCTGGGAGGAGGGGCTGCGCTCGGCGGTGGACAATCTGCTGACCAACGCCTGGACCCATGGCCGCGCCGCCGACGGTACGGCCCGTATCGAGGTCACCCTGCGCGCGTCCCGCGACCCGCGTGAGCCGGTCGCGGTGCTCACGGTGGACGACCACGGCCCCGGCATCCCTCCCGAGCGCCGCGAGGAGGTCTTCCAGCGGTTCCGGCGGGGCCCGGACAGCCCCGGCTCGGGCCTCGGCCTGACCCTGGTCGCCCAGCAGATCGACCTGCACCGGGGACGGATCGCCGTACTGGACCGGCCCGACGGGCGGCCCGGCACCCGCTTCGAGGTACGGCTGCCGGCCACCGATGTCCGGGACGTGGAGAGCACTCTGCTGCTCCTGCGCCGCGACTGGCTGACCGGCCGCCATCAGCTCGCACCCACCTCCGAAACCCAGATGTGAGCCGCCGGGACACCGGGCGCGGTCCCGGTCGGGGCCGCGGGGCTACTCACCCTTCATGACGTTCACGACCAGGTCGCAGAAGGCCGCGGGCTGTTCCAGCGGTGCGAGATGTCCCGCGCCCGGAATGACCACCACGCCATCCGCGCCCAGCTCATGCGCCAGGCTCTCGCCGCCCTCGAAGAAGTCGGGCATGTCGCGCTCGCCGACGCCCACCACGGCCGGGACGCCGAGGGTGCGCAGCGCGGCCGGGTCCTCGTCCAGCGGGTCCGCCACCTGGGCCGCTTCGCCATGGGTGAGCTGGGACCGCAACTGGTCGCGCAGCATGCGGGTCGCGTGCGCCCGCGCTTCGCGGGGTGCGTCCGCCGCCGTCCAGGCGTCGACCCCGGCCCGTACGGCGGCGTCGATGTCACCGGCGTCCAGTGCCGCTCTCTCGCTGTCCCAGGCCCGCCGCAGACGAGGGGAAGCTGGTTGGTCATGGGGGCGGTAGCCCACCAGGACCAGGCCCGCCACCCGGCCGGGTGCCGTGACAGCCACCTGGAGCGCCACCAGCGCGCCGAGCGAGTTCCCGGCCAGTACGAAGCGGTCGACCCCGAGGTGGTCGAGCGTGGCGAGGACGTCCGCCCAGGGTGCGACCACGCGCCCGTCGGGCACGAGCGCCGCACCGTGGCCGGGCAGGTCCAGGGCGATGGCCCGCACGCCGGCCTCGGCGAGCAGCGGAAGGTGCGCCCGCCACATGGTGCGGTCCGTGGGCCGGGCATGGAGCAGGACGACGGCGTGCCCGTGGCCCGCCTCGTCGAAGGGCAGCAGCATGGATCGGTCTTTCGTCGGTGAAGGTGCTCAAGGGGAGGTGGACTTGGCGGGCGTGGCCGTCATCCGGCGTCGGTGAGTTCGGTGCTCTGCCCGGCGGAGGTGGCGCTCTGCTCGGCGGAGGCGGCGCTCTGCTCGGCGAGCCGGCCCAGCAGGATCAGGCCATCGCCGCTGGTGCTGCCGGGCTCCGCGCTGTAGACGGACAGATGCTGGCCCGGGGCGCTGGTGACGGCCAGCGCTTCGAAGTGCAGATGGAGTTCACCGACCCGCGGGTGCCGGAAGTGCTTGTCCTCGTGGGTGCGCGGGCGGACCTCGTAGCGCGCCCACAAGGTGGCGAACGCGGGGCTGCGCACGCTCAGTTCGCCGACGACGCGTTCGATGCGCTCATCGCCCGGGAACCGCGACGAGGACGCCCGCAGATTGCTCACCGCGGTCCGTGCCGCCTTCTCCCAGTCGCCGTAGAACTCCTGGGCGAAGGGATCGAGGAAGATCATCCGCAGCAGGTTGTCGTAGCGGGCGAAACCGCGGTACAGCTCCCGCGCCATCGCGTTCGCGGCGAGGACGTCCTGGGCCGCGCCGACGACGAAGGCGGGCACGTCGTGCATGCCGTCCATCAGCCGCCGCAGCTCGGGACTGACGGTCGCCGTCGATGACCCGGACGGCCCGAGGACGGGCAGGCCGAGCCGGAACAGATGCGCCGCCGCCGCGTCGTCGAGCCTCAGCGCCCGCGCGATGGCCTGGAGCACCTGCTCGGACGGGTGCCGCTCACGGCCCTGCTCGAGCCTGATGTAGTAGTCCGTGCTCACCCCGGCGAGCAGCGCCACCTCATCGCGCCGCAGACCGGGAACCCGGCGGGAGGGGTCGTCGGGGAATCCCACGTCGGGCGGCGCGGTCATGGCACGGCGGGCGCGCAGATAGTCACCGAGTTTGTTCTCGCTCTCCACGACGGCCAGGCTAATCAGGACCAGGGAGCCGCGGGTGGGTGCGCCGCACCCACCCGGAGGTCGGCGGCTGCCTGCGCCGGGGGCGGTCGGGGGTGGCGCGGGAGCGTATTCTGCCGGGCGTGTCCAAGGTGACGATCGCGGAGGTGGCACGGGCGGCGGAGGTGTCGACCGCGACGGTGTCCAACGTGCTCAACGGCACGGGCCGGGTCTCGGAGCCGACGCGGGCCCGGGTGAAGGCGGTGGCCGGTGCGCTCGGCTACGGCCCGGCGGGCGGCGGCGGGCGCACCCTGGGGCTCGCGGTGACCGCTCATGGTGAGAGTGCGTGGGACTTCGCGAGCGTGCCGTACTTCGCCCGGGCCATCAGCGCGGCCACCATCGCCGCCCATCGGCATGGCTACGCGCTGATGGCGATGCCCTCGGGGCCCGCCGAGCACATGTGGCGCACCCTGCCGGCCGCCGGGGTGGTACTGGTGGACAGTCCGCCCAGCGACCCCGTGGTGCGGCTGCTGCGCGCCCGCGGCCTGCCGTTGGTGTTCGACGGCCGTCCCGGCGAGCTGCGGGCGCGGGAGACCTGGGTCGACACCGACCACGAGGCCATGACCCGCCGTGTCCTGGAACATCTGGCCGGGCAGGGCGCGGAGCGGATCGCGCTGATCGCCGGGCCCACCCAGGAGTACTACACCCGCGCGAGCGTGACGGCCTACCGGCGGTGGTGCTCGGGCACCGGGATGCGGCCGTGCGTGGTCCCGTTCGCCGAGGACGGCTCCGAGGAACCGCTGCTGGACGCCCTGCTGACCGGGGACGGCGGGCGGAGCAGGCCGGACGCGGTGTTCGCCCTGTACGACCCCTGTGGCCGCCAGGTCCTGGAGGCGGCCACGCGGTGCGGTCTCGCGGTGCCGGACGACCTGATGGTGGTGTGCAGCAGCGAGGACCCGGCCTACGGGCGCACCGACCCGCCCGTGTCCACGGTGTCGCTGGCCCCGGAGCAGGCCGGTGCGGCGGCCGTCGACGCGCTGGTGAGCCTGGTGGAGAACCCGCCGCACACCCCGCCGCCCGTGGTGATCGAGACCCGTCTGGAGGTCCGGTCCTCCTCGATGCGCCGGTCCCGCCGGGACGCGTCATGACCGATGCGCCGCGCCACGCGGGTCAGCCGTGCGCTGCCGGGATGTCGAGCGCGGCGAGGAAGGCGGTCGCCGCCGGGGTGCGGCTGAACCGGCTCCAGACGACGTACTCGACACGGGCCGGGGCGTCGGCCACCTCGATGGTGACGACACCGGCGAGATGGGGCACGTAGGCGGCGGGCACCATGGCCACGCCGAGGCCCGGCCGGACGAGCCGGGCGATGAAGTCCGCGCTGGTCACTTCGAAGCCGACGACACGGCCCAGCCCGGCGGCCTCGAAGGCCAGGTCGGACTGGGCGCGTCCGGCCGTCCCGGCCGGAAGGTCCACGAACACCTCGGAGGAGAGCCGGCGCAGGTCGACCTCCGATTCCCCGGCGATCGGATGGTCCGGCGCGACCACGGCGACGAGCCGGTCCCGCGCGAGTTCATGGGTGGCGACGCCTTGGGGGCGCGCCGTAGTGGGCAGCCCGAGGAACGCCACGTCGATGGCGCCTTCCTTGACCTGCTCGACGAGGTCGTCGCTCGCGGCCACCCGCAGCCTGATGCGCACCTGCGGGTACCGCTCGCGGAAGTCACGCAGCGCGCCGGGGATATCGACCGCGGTGACGGTGGAGATCACGCCCACGGCCAGCCGTCCGCGCACCTCTCCGACGGCCGCGGCGACCTCGGCGGCCGCGCGCTCTGCGGCGTCCAGACACTGCCTGGCGGCCGGGAGGAACGCCTCACCGGCCGGTGTCAGCCGCACCCGGCGGCTGGTGCGCTCGAAGAGTCTGGCGCCCAGTTCCCGCTCCAGGCGGGCGACTTGATGGCTGAGGGCGGACTGGACGACCAGACATCGTTCGGCGGCCCGGGTGAAGCTGTTGGTCTCGGCGACGGCGACGACGTAACGCATCTGCTGAAGCTCCATGGATCCATCGTGAATGAAGATGGATGGGGTGAAAAACATGTATTGGACTCATTGATTGCCGCTCGATGAGACTGCGGGACATGACACGTCACACCACACGGGCGGTCTCCGGCGGAGCCGGCGGAATCCGCCACGGAAATCTCCGCCACGGAAATCTGCCACGCACCGCCCTGACCGCGCTCGCTCCCTCGGTGTGGGGCACGACCTATGTCGTCACCACCGAGCTTCTCCCCCACGGCCACCCACTGTTCGCGGGACTCCTGCGCGCGTTGCCCGCCGGGCTGATCGCGCTCGCGGTCACCCGCACCCTGCCGCGCGGAGCCTGGTGGGGGAAGGCCGCGGCGCTCGGCGTGCTGAACATCGGGCTGTTCCTGCCGCTGCTGTTCATCGCGGCCCAGCGCCTGCCGGGAGGCGTCGCCGCGACCCTGGCGGCGGCCCAGCCGCTCGTCGTCGCCGTCCTGGCCGTCACCGTGCTCCATGAGCGGCTGTCCGCCCGGCGGCTGGTGTGGGCCGTGGCGGGCGTCGTCGGCGTCGGCCTGGTGGTGATCGGGCCGGACGCGGCACTCGACACCGCCGGAATCGTGGCGGGCCTGGCCGGCGCGGCCACGATGGCACTCGGCGTGACGCTCACCAAGCGCTGGGGGCGCCCCGCCGACGTCGGTCCCGCCACTTTCGCCGGCTGGCAACTCACCGCGGGAGGGCTGTTTCTGCTGCCGCTCGCCTTCCTCGTCGAGGGATCGCCGCCCGCGATCGACCCGGCCGCCGCCCTCGGCTACCTGTGGCTGGGGCTGGTCGGCGGTCTGATCACCTACGCCCTGTGGTTCCAGGGCATCACCGCCCTGCCCGTCTCCTCGGTCGCGGTTCTCGCCCTGCTCTCGCCGCTGGTCGCCGCCGTTCTCGGCGCCGTCCTGCTCGGCCAGACACTCGGCCCGATCCAACTCGTGGGCTTCGCGCTCTCACTGGCCGCGATCGTCGCGGGACAGCTTCCGCCGCGCACCCGCTCGCACGACTCCGTTTCCACCCCCACCCCGGAAGGGACACCTCGATGAAGATCGCCGTCGTCGGAGCCGCGGGCATGGTCGGCTCACGCGTCGTCACCGAAGCCACGAGCCGGGGCCATGACCTCGTCGCGGTGTTCCGCGACAAGCCGCCCACCACCCTGCCGCCCGGGGCGACCGCCGCCGAGGGCGACGCGAACGACCCCGGCCGGATGAACCGGGTGTTCGCCGGAACCGACGCGATCGTGGCCGCCACCCGCCCCGCCCCCGGCCATGAACACACCGCCGTCACGACCACGACGGCGCTGCTCACCGCGGCCGCGACAGCCGGGACGCGCATACTCGTCGTCGGCGGCGCGGCACCCCTGCGGATCCCGGGACGCCCCGACCGGCTGGTGATCGACAGTCCGGAGTATGTGCCACCGGAGTTCCGCGCCATCGCCGCCGCCAGCGCCGCCCAACTGGACGCCTGCCGGGCGCATCCGGCCGACTGGGTCTATCTCAGCCCGCCCGCCGTCCTCGAACCCGGAGAGCGCACCGGAACCTACCGACGCGGCACCACGACCCTCATCACCGGCGCCGACGGCGCGTCCCTCATCTCGGCCGAGGATCTCGCCGTGGCCGTCCTCGACGAGCTCGAGAGCCCGAGCGAGGACGAACACTTCACCGTCGGCTACTAAGGGGGCCCGGCCCCGGGCCCCCACCGGGGCTCCGCCCCGGACCCAGCTCCTCAAACGCCGGAGGGGCTGGATTGCGTCCCCCGGGGTCCGGGGCGGAGCCCCAGTTGAGGGAAGGGGCGGGGAGGGGAATAGCCCGCCGCAGGCATCACGATCCGCCGGACACCCCCTGGGCCCGGCGAGGCAGGCGGTATGCCAGGTGGCCAGGCCGTCAGCTCTGGCAGCCGCAGGCGGCATGGCGGCCGTGCACGGAGGCGAGGGAGGCGGGCCGGGCCCCGAACGAGGTGGCGGAGGTCCGCGCGTCCGGCTGATCCGCGTCCCAGATCCGCCTGCCGCCCGCCAGTGTCAGCCGCACCTTCGTACCGGTGATGTCCTTGACCGGCACCCGGGTCACATCCCGGTCCAGCACGATCACATCGGCGGCCCGGCCCGGGGTGAGCACACCGGTCTCACCGTCGATGCGGAGCTGATGGGCCGAGCCCGCCGTGTGCATGCGCAGGCTGGTGGTCCGGCTGATGCTCTCCCGCTCCGGGTACAGCGCCCCGTCGTCGCCCTTCCGGTCGATGGCGGTGCGGATCTGGTTGAAGGAGTCGAGCGGGTCCACCGGCCAGTCCGATCCCCCGGACAGCGCCGCGCCGTGCCGCTCCAGGCTGCGTGCCGGATACATCAGCCGGTGGCGCTCCGGGCCGATGTAGGGCAGGAGGGAATCCACCGTCCACACATCGCGAATCGCCCACTGCAACTGCATGCAGGCGACCACGCCCAGCGGCGCGAAGCGCCGGAAGTCGTCCGGGTGCACGATCTGGAGATGGGCGATGGTGTGCCGGTTGCCACGGCGGCCGTTGGCCCGTATCGCCGCCTCGTAGCCGTCCAGCGCGGTGCGCACCGCGCGGTCACCGATGGCGTGCGCGTGCATCTGCCAGCCGGCCCGGTCCAGTACGGCCGACAGGCGCCCGTACTCGGTGGAGCTGACGTACAGGTCGCCGCGGTTGTCGGTGGGCTTGCCGTGGCCGTCGAGGTACGGCTCCAGCAGTGCGGCGGACTGCGCGGGGTACTCGATCACTCCGTCGAGGAAGACCTTCGCGGTCCCGAAGCACAGGCCCGGCACCTCCGCGTACTTCTTTCGCTGCTCCTCGACGTAGGCCAGCGCGGCCTTCGGGTCACGGATGAGGTCGAGGTCCAGGCGCAGCGCCGGGATGACCCGCTGGAGCAGCCGGCCCGAGTCGGCCAGGCCCGCATAGGTGCCGAGTCCTTCGGCCTCGGTGGCCGCGTCCATGTACGTGGTGATGCCGCTGGACGCCGCGTGGCGGAGGGCCTTCGCCTCGGCGGCGAGCAGCTTGTCCTTGTCCGGCGGCGGAATCACCCCCTCGGCGATGTCCTGCGCGGTGTCCTTCAGCAGTCCGGACGGCGCTCCGGCCGAGTCGTGGACGATGCGGCCACCGGCCGGGTCCGGGGTACTCGACGTGATCTTCGCCAGCTCCAGGGCGCGCTTGTTGACCCAGGTGTTGTGGGCGTCCGAGCCCCTGAGCGCGATCGGCCGGTGGGTCGGCAGCGCGTCCAGGATGCGGTGGTGGGTCTCGGTCCCGGCGGGCAGGCCGACCGGGTTCCAGTCCTCCACCACCAGCCAGCCGTCCGGCTCCTGGTCCTTGCTCGCGTTCAGGAACTCGGTGAGCTTCGCCTGGAGTGCGGCAACGGTGTACGTCTCATCGCCGAGCGAGGGGTTGAGGGAGCGCGACCCGGCGTCCAGGCAGTGTGCGTGCGCATCGATGATCCCCGCCATGACGGTGCCACCGCGGGCGTCGACGAAGTCCGTGTCCCTGCCGGCCAGCCGCCGCACCAGGGCCGCCGGGCCGACCGCGAGGATCTTCCCGTCCCTCCCCACGGCGATGGCCTCCTGCTGCGGCACATGCGGCAGACCGGTCAGCACCCGCCCACCGTGGATGATCGTCGCGGCCGAACGACGGGATCCCGACGAGCCACGGGATCCGGACGAGCCACGGCCGGAGGCCGCGAACGCCTCGGAGCCGCCCAGCCCGAGGGCACCCGCGACACCCGCCGCGCCCGCGGCCGACAGAAAACGACGGCGGGCCAGGTCAAAGCCCATGCTCACTCCCTGAGTGTGATGAGGTAATGACGCGCCAGCCTCGGTGATTAAACACGTAAGCACCAGCCGCCCGACACTGCGGATATGGCCTGTGAGCGGGGGCATCAACAACGAATTCCGTCGTCGCCCGGCCGGTCGGGCACACGGTTACGGCTGTTTCAGGACCAGGCGATCTCGCCGTGGCGGGAGACGAGGCGGCCGGTGCCGGCGCCGGGCCCCTCGGTGGCCAGGGCGACGATCGCGTCCGTGCCCTCGGTGACGGTCTGGGGCCCGCTGTGACCGTTGAGGTCGGTCGCGGTGTATCCGGGGTCGGCGGCGTTGACCCGGATGCCCGTGAGCCCCTTGGCGTACTGCGTGGTCAGCATCGTCAGCGCCGCCTTGGATGAGGCGTACAGCGGCACGACGACGCGCGACTCGGCCCGGGCGGGGTCATGGGTGAGGGCGAGGGAGCCCATACCGCTGCTGACGTTGACGATCGCAGGATCGTCCGAGCGGCGCAGCAGCGGCAGGAACGCGGTGGTGGTGCGGATGACGCCGATGACGTTGACGTCGAGGACGGCGAGGGCGTCGGCGGCGGTGAGATCGCCGGGGTCGCCGGCCGGGCCGTGCACACCGGCGTTGTTGATCAGAACGTCGATCCTTCCCTCGTGGGCGGCGACGTTCGCGGCCGCGGCGGCCACGGACGCGTCGTCGGTCACGTCGATGGGGACGTGGCGTGCGCCGAGCGCGGCGGCGGCCTCCTCGCCCCGCTCCCGGTCGCGGGCTCCGACCAGCACGGTGTGGCCACACTCGATCAGACGGCGGGCGGTCTCACGGCCGAGACCCTTGTTGGCTCCGGTGATGAAGGTGATCGTCATGCGTTCGATGCTGGTCCCGGCGAAGGCGGCGGACCAGGGAGACTTCGACGGTAGGAAGACCGGTACCACCCTCGCACCGACCCGTACGGCCGGGGATGGAGGAGGATGGCGAGCATGCCGACGACTCCCGGAACCGGACTGGGCGCGATGATCCGCACCTGGCGGGACCGGCTGCCTCCGTCGGCCGCCGGGCTGCCGGTGGCCCGCGGGCGCCGGGCGGCCGGGCTGCGGCGCGAGGAACTGGCCGAGCTGGCCGGGGTGTCGGTCGACTACGTCGTACGCCTGGAGCAGGGGCGGGCCATGACACCCTCGGCGTCGGTGGTGGCGTCCTTGGCGCGCGCCCTTCAGTTGTCCACCGCCGAGCGGGATCACCTGTACCGGCTGGCCCGGCTCGTCCCGCCGGTGGTCGGCGCGATCTCCGACCATCTTCCGCCCGGTGTGCAACGGGTGCTCGTCCGGCTCGGGGACGTGGCGGTCGCCGTGTTCGCGGCGGACTGGCAACTGGTGTGGTGGAACCATGGGTGGGCCGCCCTCCTGGGCGACCCCTCCGCCTCGCCGCCACGGCTGCGCAACTTCGCTCGCGACAGATTCCCGGTGGCCACCGGTCCCGCCCACCTCGCGCGGTGGCCGGTGACCGAGGCGGACCCCGCCGCCACCGACGCCGCCGTTGTCTCCGACCTGCGCCGCGCCACCGGCCGCTTCCCCCAGGACAGCCGCTTGGCCGCGCTGATCCGCGAACTGAACGCGGGCAACCGGAGGTTCGCCGAGCTATGGGCGGCCGGAGAGGTGGCCGCGCATCTCGAGGACCACAAGACGATCGACCACCCGTCGGTGGGCCCGGTCACGGTGGACTGCGACACCCTGACCGACGGCGACTCCGAACTCAAGATCGTCATCATGACCGCCGTGCCCGGCAGCGAGGACGAGACCAAGCTCCGGCTCACCACCGTCGCCGGCCCACCGGCCACCACGCACGGCTGATCCGGCCTACGCGTCGATCGGCCGACCGCGGGTGCGGCTATCGGCGTTGCTCCCAGGCGGCCCGGGTGAGTTCGTACTCGACTTCGCCGTGCTCGGATCCCTCGATCGCGTCCGGCCAGTCCCCGGTGAAGTTCCGGAGGAACGACAGGCCCGCCTTCTCCATCACCCGCCGCGAGCGGGTGTTCACCGCCATGGTGTCCGCGGTGACCCGCTCCACCCCGAGGTCCGTAAAGCCCTTGTCGATCAGGGCCCGCGCTCCTTCCGAGGCGTAACCCTTGCCCCAGGCGGCCTTGTTCAGCCGGTAGCCGAGTTCCACCACGGCGGGGCTGTGGTCGTCCAGGGGGCGGAACTCGAACCAGCCCAGGAAGGTGCCGGTGGCCTTCTCCTCGGCGGCCCAGTAGCCGCGGGTGCCGAAGCAGGGGTGGTCGTGGAGAAGGCGCGGCAGGATCCGGGCGTGGAGCGTCTCGCGGCTCGTCGGCTTGCCGCCGGTGAGGAAGCGCATGACGTCGGGGTCGTTGTCCAGCGCGAAGAGGTGGTCGGCGTCGGCCTCGGTGAGCGGGCGCAGCACGAGCCGTTCGGTCTCCAGGAAGACATGCATCCCGCGATCCTCATCATCGGCGCCCGAGCCCGCCACCGGATATTCGTGGCGGGCCGCCTGCTGCCCCACCGCGGTCGCGGGTCACGGCCACGCGCTCGAGCTTGGTCCAGCCGGTCCAGCCCCGCTGCTTCAGCAGCTCGATCAGCCGACGGGCCGATGGCATGGTGTCGAAGGCGAGGGTGTCCATCACCTTGGCGAGCGGTGGGGCGATGTCGGCATCGTCGATGTAGTCCTCGCCCCGTTCTTCGGCCATCTGCGTGAGGTAGGCGGCCAGTTGGTCGGCCAGTTCGACCAGCCGTGGGTCGTCGTCCGTGCGGTCGAGTGCCTGGCCCAGGGTGAGGTAGAAGGCGATGAACCGCGGGTCGGCGATCTGCTCCCGCTTGCGTGCCATCCACTCCGGGACCCGCTCGGGGGCGTGCGCGGCCAGCGGGATCCAGCCGTCGCGTTCGACCTGGACGATCCGCTCGTCGACCCCGAGGGCCCGCAGCCGGTCGAGGAACTCGACCACCTCCGGGGGCAGCGCCAGGCTGTCCCCGGAGGTGAGGCGGGCGACGCGCTCGCGGTGCCGCTGCCGCTCCCGGATCTCCGCCCGTAGCCGCTTGTCGATGTCCGCGACCGCCGCGGCGAACTCCTCCTCGTCGGCCCGTAGCAAGTCCCGTACGCGCGCCAGCGGTACGCCGGCCTCGGCGAGGATCCGGATCCTGATCAGCTCGACGACGGCGTCGGCGCCGTACCTCCGATAGCCGGAGTGGTCCCGCTCCGGCTCCGGCAGCAGCCCCTTGGCGTGGTAATGCCGCACCGCGCGCACCGTCACTCCGGCGTACGACGCCAGCTCGCCGATGGTCAGCATCGGTCCCAGTCTCCTCGGAGTCGCTCGCGAAGTCAGCCTGTCGGACGAGGGGGTGTGCTTCGGATGATCTCCGCGATCTCGGGGGTGTTGGTGAAGACCAGCCGGTGGTCGGCGTCGAGCCAGGACGTGGAGATATGCGAACGCTCGCGGACCAGGCGATCGATACCGGCACGCCAGAGCCGGTTGTGCCGCGGCGCACGCCCTTCCGTGCTGTCGCCGGCGATCGACGTCGACATGATCATGCGGATGGGGCAGTCGATCTTCCGGTACCGGTCGAGGATTCCGGACCGCACCACATCCATCTCGAGCTGGAGGTCGAGGACGTCCTGGGCGGTGAGCAACACCTGCCGCGCGCTGCCCTTGGCCCGCTCGATCTCCCGCCGGGTCGCCGGATCCTCCGCCATGGCTCGGAAGTCCACGAGATCGGCCTCGGTGATGAACGGTTCGGGCAGCGGGTTCGCCCCGTCGATGAGGACGAGCCCGGCCACGGCGTCAGGACACTCGGCCGTGTAGTACACGGCCAGGTCCGCGCCCAGCGAGTAGCCCACGAGCACGGGCGGCGAGGGCAGGTCGAGGCGTTCCAGTTCCGCCAGCACGGCGAAGAGATCGCTCAGGAACGCGTCGAAGGAATACCGGTCGGCGGCCGAGGCGAGGCCATGGCCCCTGAGGTCGAAGGTCACCACGTCGTGGTCGCGTCGGAGGAGTTCGGTCAGCTCGTGCAGATCGGCCTGGGTGGAGTTGAGGCCGGGGCACAGGACAAGTGGCTGTCCCCGGCCACCGCGGGACACCGGGATGGTGACGCCGTCGTGGTGGACTGTGAAGTGGCGCGTCGTCGTCATACCGCCCATGCTGCGAGGTTGCCCCTGCGTCAGGGTCAACCGCCGCGGCGACTCTCACCGCGCGCTCTATTCGGGGTTCTTCCACAGGTACACCTTGTGGTGCTTGGTGTCGTTGCCCGCGATGAGGCGGCCGTCCGGGCTGAAGGCCACGTCCCGGACCGTGCTCTCCGGCCCCTGCGCGCCGGTCAGCAGGATGGCGCGTGGTTTGCGGGTGGCCACGTTCCACAGCAACAGCCCTTGTCCGGCGGGGGCGGCGAGCGTCTTGCCGTCCGGGCTGAACGCCAGGTGGTCGACCTTCGTCTGGTAGGAGTCGCCGAGGGTGGCGCGCTGACGGCCGGTCTTCGCATCCCACAGCCGCACCTTGTCGTCGTAGCTGCCGGTGGCGATCGTCTTGCCGTCCGGACTGAACGCCAGGCTCAGGACTCCTTGCGCGGGGGAGATGGTGAGCCGTGGATCGTCCTGGCCGTAGGGTTCCGGATCGCGATGTGCCACGTCCCACAGCCGCACCGAGTGTTTCGGGGTGAGGTTGCTGTCGGAGTCGTCGCTCGCGGAGGCCAACGTCCGGCCGTCCGGGCTGAAGGCCACGCCCGTGACTTTGGCCTCCTGGTCGTAGTAGGCGAGTTTGTCGTCCTTGTGGTCGTTGGTGTCGAACAGGAACACCGAACCGGTCTGACTGCCGGTGGCGAACAGCTTGCCGTCCGGGCTGAAGGCCACCTTTTCGCCGCCATCGGCTGTGGTGCCGAGGAAGCGAACCTGCCGGTGCTTGGCCACGTCCCACATGGTCACCCAACCGGTCATATTGGTGGCCGCGAGGAGCTTGCCGTCGGGGCCGAACGTCACACTGCGGCCCCCGAACCCGTCATTCCCCACGCTGTCGCGTTGGATGAAGGTGGCGCGTGGCTTGCGGTCGGCGACATTCCACAGTCGCACCTTGCCGTCGTCGCTGTTCGTGGCGAGCGTCTTGCCATCCGGGCTGAACGCCATGCCTTCGGTGTCCCTGGACTGCCCGGTGGGCCCTATAGCGGCCGTCGGCTCGAACGAGCGATAGGGGTAGCTGGGGCCCCGGTCGGGGGAAGAGCCGGGGAGGTAGACGGCGATCAGGACGACGGCGAGGATGAGGATCCCGACTCCGCCGAGCAGCACGGGCAGCCCCGGCGCGGGCGTGGTGAGCGGGTCCGGGACCGGCGGGTTCGGCGAGGTGTCCGCGCTCGGTGGGGTCGCGGGACCGCCGAGGGCGGCGCCCCGTGCCGGGTCGTGCGCGGCCGGGGCGGACGGCGGCGGTACGGGGGCGGCGGGCCCGGACCCGCGCGGCGACGGTGAGGTGCGTGTCTCGGCGTCGGGCAGGCCGGGGGCGCCCGGCGGGCCGGGTGTCCGGCGCTCGGGCCCTGCCGGGGACACCACGGTGGGTGGGTGGGCGTCGGCGATGCCCGTCGTCTCACCCGGGAGGCACCGCTCGATGACCTCGGCGAGGGTCGGCCGCCGCTCCGGGTCCTTCTCCAGGCATCCGGCGGCGATGGCCCGGAGGGGCTCGGGGCAGCCGTCGAGGTCGGGAGCCTGTTCCAGGATGCGGTAGACCACGCCGTGGTCGGTGCCGCCGCCGAAGGCGAGCCGTCCGGTGGCGGCGAAGTGGGCGACGACTCCGAGGGCGAACACATCACCGGCTTCGGTGACGCTCTGCCCCCTGATGTATTCGGGCGCCATGTAGGCGGGCGTTCCGGTGCGCATTCCGGTGGCGGTCACCGTGGTGACGTCCGCGGCCCGGGCGATACCGAAGTCGATGACCTTGGGACCCTCGGCGGTGAGGATGATGTTGGAGGGTTTCAGGTCACGGTGGATCACATCGGCGGCGTGGATGGACTGAAGGGCCTCCGCCACCCTGGCGATCAGCCCCAGCGCCGCATCGGCCGCCAACGGCCCGCTCTCGGCGACCGCGTATTGGAGGGACGGCCCGGGCACGTAGGCCGTGGCCAGCCAGGGCTCATCGGCCCGCAGATCCGCGTCCACGACCGGCACGGTGTACAGCCCCTGGACCCGCCGGGCCGCCGCCACCTCCTGCTCGAAGCGCTTACGGAACGTCGCGTCGCCCGCGTATTCGCGGTGTACGACCTTGACCGCCACCGCGCTGCCGGCCGGCGTACGCCCCAGGTAGACGCGGCCCATCCCGCCCGCGCCCAAAATCGCCTCGAGCCGGTACGGACCGGCCTGGGCAGGATCAGCCTGCCCCAGTGGGCTGTGGGGTGGCGGAGCTGTCGGCCACCCCGGTTGTCCCCCCGGGTCAACGGGCGGTATCGCCGGTCGACCGTGCTCCGATCGGGACATGCTCCCCGTCACCCCGTCTCTCACCGTTCGAGCGAGCGACAGCGTAAACGACCCCACCACCCCGTAACAGCTCTCCCCCTCTTGAGCACGCACACCGCGGCCCGGTGCGGGTACTCGCCGCTGATGGTGTTCCGGACACCGCCGGGCCGTCCAGGTGTTCTCCAGGTGAAGTGCGATCAACGGAGGTCTGAACCTGCGGTGAGTGGGGCACTCAGGGCATATGCGCTGTGGAGTGATCGACATCGGATCCCGTACGGTCCACCTCATGATCGCCGACCTGGGTCCGGGCAGGCCCCCGGAGCCGGTGACATCGTGGAAACAGCCGGTCCGCGTGGCCGAGGCGACCGACCGCCAGGGGGTGATCCGGCCTGACACGATCCGGTCCCTGGTCCGCGCCGTCACGGCGAGTGCCGCGGCCGCTCTCGCCCACCATGTCGACCGGCTGATCCCCTTCGTCACATCGGCGGTGCGGGACGCGACCAACCGGGACGCCGTGCTCGGCGAGATCGAGGCCGCCACCGGGATCCGCGTGGGGTTCATGACCGGCGAGGAGGAGGCACGGCTGACGTTCAGGGCGGCGCGCGGCTGGCTCGGCTGGTCGGCGGGGCGGATCCTGCTCCTCGACATCGGCGGTGGCTCGCTGGAAATCGCCTGTGGCAGCGGCAGATACCCCGACCTCGCCGTCTCCCTGCCCCTGGGCGCCGACCGGCTCACCCGCCACCATCTGCCCGATGCCACACCGGTGAAGAAGCGGGACGTCAGTGCGCTGCGCCGGCATGTACGCTCCGTGCTCGGCCAGTGCACGGCCGAACTGCGCGCCCAGCCGGCGCCCCTCTCCTGCGTCGCCACCTCCCGGACCTTCACACAACTGGCCCGCCTCGCCGGAAAGCCACAGCCCCGCAATGGCCTGCCCGCGCTCCACAGTCTCAGCCGGAAGGACCTGGGGCCCTGGGTGCCCCAACTCGCGGCCAAAACGGACGAGCAGCGAGCGAGGCTGCGCGGCATCTCAGCCTCCAGGGCGCATCAGTCCCTCGCCGGTGCGATCGTCGCGGAGGCCGTCATGGAGGTCATGGCGGTGGAACGGCTCACCACCTGCCCCTGGGGCCTGCGCGAGGGCGTCCTCCTCGACCACGTCTCCGGCCTCGAAGGCGAGCCCCCCGCTCCCCCGGCACTCACCTCGCTCCCGGCCCTCGCCGACCACCGGCGGCTCCAGGGCATCGGGGCGGTGGCGGCCGACGCATGAGAACGGGAGGCCGCGGCACCGCCCGGACCGGCTTCCGATGGCCTCCGCCCGCAATCGGCGGAGGCCATCGCCGCGCCCGAGCTGTGTAGCCTGGCGGAAGGGCCCGGGGAGCGCACCAGGAGAACCAGGAGAACCAGGAGAGAAGAACGCGAGCCCGGGAGTGGTGCCCATGGTGACGACGACGATCGTGCTGTCCGTCGTGTTCGCCCTGCTCGCGGCCGTCAGCAATGCGCTCGGGACGGTGTTGCAGCGCCGCGCCGCGCTCATTGTTCCCGCGTCGCGATCATTGCGCCTCGGGCTGATCCGCGACCTGCTGCACACTCCGGTCTGGTTCGGCGGGATGCTCGGCGTTGTCTTCGCCGCCCTTTTTCAGGCCCTCGCGCTGGCCACCGGATCGCTCGCCACCGTCCAGCCCATCTTCATTCTCGAACTTCCGCTGGCCCTGGTGATCGGCGGGCTGGTCTTCCGTGTCGGTGTGTCGCGCAAGGCATGGATCTGCGTGGCCTGCATCGTCGGTGGGCTGGCGCTGGTGCTCTTCTCGCTGGCCCCCACCGGAGGGCGCGATCAGGTGCCCGGGATCTGGTGGGTGCCGGCGCTCGCGGTCACCGGAGGGATCGGCGCCGCCCTCGTTCTGGCCGGTCTGCGGCGCCCCGCCGGTCTGATGCGAGCGGCCTCGCTGGCGGCAGCGGCGGCCATCGGAAACGCCGTCACCGCGGCGCTGGTCAAGTCGGCCATGAACATTCTCTCCGATCAGGGCGCGGTCGCCTTCTTCACCGCGTGGCAGACGTACAGCTTCGCGGCCGTCGGCGCGTTTTCCCTGTTCCTGCTGGGGGTCGCCATGCAAGGGGGCCCGCTGATCGGCTCGCAACCCGCCTTGACGCTCGGCGATGCCACGGTGAGCTTCTTTCTCGGTGTGACGCTCTACGGCGAGCAGCCGCGCGCCGGATTCTGGCTCGTGCCGGCACTGCTGGGACTGAGTGTGCTGCTGTACGGAATTTTCGGGCTGTCCCATACGCGTTGCCTCGCCCAGTGTGTCGACCGGAGCAGGGATGAACTCGGTGGCCTCGGGGAGCCTGCCGCTGCTCGCGGGTGATGCCACCGGTGGACGCGGGTGAGGTCGCCGGTAGGATCGTGAATACGGCGAAGTCGGTCCTCCCGGACAAAATGAGCGTCGTGGCGTCGGACCTCTACGAGCTGAGCTGTTGGAGGGCCGCTGTGCGAGGGGCTGCTCGGTCCAGACGGTCTTGCCCTGCCCGTTGTAGCGAATGCCCCAGTTCTGGGCGAGTTGGGCGCAGATGAACAGGCCGCGGCCGCCCTCGTCGACGATCCCGGCGTGCCGTAGCCGGGGGGCGGTGGGGCTGGAGTCGTGGACCTCGCAGGTGAGGTTGCGATCCTTGATGAGGCGCAGGCGCACGGGTGGCGCCCCGTAGCGCAGGGCGTTGGTGACCAGTTCGCTGACGATCTGTTCCGTGGCGTAGGTGGTGTCCTCGTCCACGCCCCAGGTGGCGAGTTGGGACCGGGCGTGCCGGCGCGCGATCGCCGGGGCGGTGGGGTCGTCGTCCAGGGGCCAGGTGGCGGTGGCTTCGGCGGGGAAGGCGTGGGTGCGGGCGAGGAGAAGGATGGCATCGCCCGAGAGGGCGTCGCCGCGCAGCCGGTAGAGGACGTCGTCGCACAGGTCCTGGAGGGGCCGGTCGGCGTCGGCGAGTACCTGCCGGAGCAGTGGCGGGCCGCCGGTGCCGTCCTCGGACCGGTGGGCGGCCGACAGCGCGGCCGTGTAGAGGGCGAGGAGATCCCCGTCGGCGACGGTGACGGTGGTGGTGGCGAACGGGGGGCCGCGCCCGCCGTCAGGTCGACTACGCGGGGGGTCTCGTCGGGTCCGGCGAGCATGGGCGGCGGATGTCCTGCGGAGGCGATGGCGCAGGTGCGGGAGAACGGGTCGTACATCACGCACAGGCATGTCGCGCTGAGGGACTGCCTGTTCAGCGGGTCGGCCCAGGGCCTGTCCAACGCGGAGATCTGCGCCAGGCTCGTCGTCAGCCAGGCCACCGCGAAAACGCACATCAACCGGATCTTCGCCAAGACCGGCGCCACCGACCGCGCCCAGGCGGTGGGCTACGCCTACCGGAACGACCTGGTGGATGGCGGCTGAACCACGACGCTCCAGTGGAGCATGGCGCCGAGTGCGCTCACGGTCCGCCGTGCGATCAAGAGCTCAGCGCCCGTTGCTCAGTTCCTTACAGACTTCGGCGCTGTTCGGCCGGTCGGCCGGATCGGGGCTGAGCATGGCTTCGATGAGCTTGCCGAGCACCCCGTGCACGTTCACCGGTCGGTGTGGTCCATCCACGATGGCTTGCCGTTGGTCCTTGCGGCCGGCGTCGTCGGGATACGCGACGTGGCGCAGCCCGGTCGCGCTGATGAAGAGCGAGGCGCCGAGGGCGTAGACGTCCGCTGCCAGGGTCGGAGTGGCCGTACCGGTCTCCAGTACGCTCCGGGAGATCTCGGGGCTCTCGTAGTGGACGAGACAGCCCCGATAGCTGAAGTCGTACGCGGCGGGGATGGCGCCGCCTTGGGCCAGTGCGAGATCAATGAGCGCCGTTCCCTCATGGCTGATGATCAGGTGCGCGGGTTGGATGTCCCCGTGCGCCCATCCCGTGGCGTGCAACGCGGCTACGGCTTCCGCACACGACAGCGCTTCACCCAGGTCGGGCTCTGGCCAGGCCCCTTTGGCGCGGTGCGGCTGCCAAAGGTCGTACAGGCTGTTGCCCCGGTGCCAGGGCTGGACGTTCCAGGTGCCGTGTTCCCAGTCGCCATAACTGACGTGATTCCGGTTGAGGTGCTGCAAGATTGCGCCCTCACGGCCGGGGGCCAGGGCAGTCCACTCCTGGGCCTCCCATTCACTTGTTGCTTTGATGGGATAGCCGAGCTTGACGGCAAACCGGCCGTGCCGCGTCTCGACATCCCAGACCGTTGATCCGCGCCGATTCAGTACGAGCCGCCGCCAGCGTCTCCGAGACGCTGGTGGGGATCCCGTACGGCGCTGCGTCGGCCATGAATTCCGGTCCTCTCCAAGAGCGCGGCCCGCTCCGGGGTCTGCCCGTTGTGGGTGACGACGAAGTGAGCGAGGCTGCTGAACAGCTCTTCGCCGATCAATGACCGGCCGGTCTTCTGGTCGTTCAGTACTGCTGTCATTGCTGTGTTCCCTCCCTGGTCGGAGTGGGCTCGGCACTTGCTGACCCGCCCCGATCGCTAGCCCTTCCTGTTGCGAACGATCGGGGCGGGGCCTCACCCACCCACCAGACGGGAACCAACACCGTCCGGCGGGTGGAGCTATAGAACGTGTCAGGGCAGATCGTCGACGGAGTTGGGATGCGGCCGCACTTCCTCCGGGAACTTGACGTTCTTGGAGTCAGTCATCCACTCCTGTCCGCCCTTCTCGGGGCGGAGGAACGCGACGAGCGGGCCCGGCATCTGGTGGCCGAAGGTGAGTTCCTTGACATCACAGATGGCTTGGAGAATGCCCACATGCCCCGTGGCAGCGTCGTAAGCCTCCTCGCCCGGCTGAGGCCCGTTGTACGGCGTCGGCTCATTCACCCGATCCCCCCTCAGCGAGCACCGGACGGGGGGCATCTTGTGGCCGTCCGGATGGTGCCGGATCTTCAGTTCGAGATCGGCGGCCAGCCGATAGTCACCGGCTTCCATGGCCTTCGCCTTGTTGTGCTTCAGGCGGGTGCACGTGGCACACAAGGTCATCGGGTCCGCCCTCCGCGCCCAAGGTGCTTGTCGATCTTCTTCTTGAGGGTCTCCGCACGCTGGTCCAACTCCTTCTGAGTTGGGGGCTTGGGCGCGCCTTGCTGCGCCTCCTGCGATTGCGCCGGAGGCTCGATCGCGCTCACCGCGAGACTCTCAGCGCTCGCTGCCGCTCGTACCGGAGCACGTACAACGGCACGGGATCGGTGTCCCAAGCGATCGGGAAGCGGTCACCGGCCGGGATACGCGGTAGCTGAAGCGTGGGTGAATCCGCGTCACCGGCAGGCACACAGGTCGGAACGGATACGGGCACGGCGACGCGTGCCGGGGTGTGCTGTAACGCATTGGTTGTCCGATGGCGCCCAGGGACGGGGAATAACCTTCGCCCCCACCGTTCCATGGATCGGGCGATACGCTCTCTCACGTTGACGCTCCCTACGCAGCGTTGACCATGCCCCCGGGCCGGTCGCACGGTCGCGGGGGTCCTGCTCGCTCTAGGCAACCGCGCCACTACGCATCGCGGTACCGTGACAAGAGCGGCAGCTTTTAAATGCTTTAAGCACCCGCCTTTGCTGAGGAGATGAGCGCGGAGTGAGCCAACGGGAGCCGAACGAGGGCCTGGAGCGGCTGTTCCGAGAGACCGGGTGGACACTGCGGCAGTTCGTCCAGGAGGTCAACCGCATCGGCACCGAACGCGGAACGCCCCAGAAGTACCGGGAACCATCCGCTCATCAGTGGTTTAGGGGGCACATGCCGAAAGAGGCTGTTCGGCCGCTGATCTTGGAGGCGTTCGCCCGGAAACTGGGCCGCCCGATCACCCATGCTCAGGCGGGGTTCGCGTTGCCCGCAGACGAGTCGAACGCACGCCCGGGTACCGTGGAGGCGTTGATCGACTTGGGGAGGCAGGACATGGACCCCTCACGGCGCAGCGTCCTTGGCGCGAGCCTCTTCTCTGTCGCGCTAACGGTGCCTAATTGGCCGGACGTCGTGGGTCGCATGGAAGCGGTTCAGACGGGGCGGGTGCAGCGCATAGGGATGCCTGACGTCCATACGGTTGTGGCCATGACCGAACGGATCTCAGAGCTTGATGATCAGTTCGGCGGCCGACATGCGCGCCCCATGGCCGCGGCGTTCCTCGTCAATACGGTGACTCCATACCTCCGGGCCGACGCCACGGAAGCGGTCCGTAAAGCGATGATGTCCGCAGCGTCCGACCTGTGCTATCTCACCGGATACATGGCCGTGGACGAGGGAATTCACGGGCTGGCTCAGCAGTACTATTTGAAAGCCTTGGCATTAGCTGGAGCCTCGGAGGATCACCTAACTTACTGCACCACGCTGCGAGGAATGAGCGTTCAGGCAGTCGACCTGGGACATGGCAGGGCCGCAATGCGGCTCGCCGATGCCGCCGCTGCCGCGTCCCCCAAGGCCGGACCCAGAATGCGGGCATTTCTTGCCGGTCAACAGGCGCACGCTTCGGCACAGATTGGCGAGAAGACCAAGGCTCTCATGTACCTTCGGGAAGCCGAAACTGCCATGGACAAGGCCGAGTCCCAGCAGAAGGCATTTGGATCGTACGATCCGGCGGCCTTGAATTATCACACCAGCCAGGTTCGCTACGAACTTGGTGACGTGACTGGCGCGATCGAAGCAATGAAGCAGTCAGACCGATTGAGGTATGACGTCTATCGGCGCGCCCGCGTCCGGCACCGCGCCATGCTGGCCGAGCGACAAATCGCAGTAGGGCATCTGGAAGCGGCATGCGCTACCTGGCACAGCGCACTCGACGATTACCCGCTGGTCCAATCAGGGAGGGCTGATCAGCGAATGCAGAGCATGCTCCGACTGATCAAACCGCACCTGAAGAATCATGCCGCCCGCGACCTGAACGACCGCGCACGCATGGTCATGCCTGCCTCGCTGCCGGCCTGAGGCACGCACATCCGGTTCGCGGCGGTGGCTCGGGGAAGGGTGACGACGGCACTGTCGTCATCGCACCCCGCGCCCATGGAACAAGTCCCCGCATCCGACAGGACGTATCCCGTCTGTTGTGCACGACCCGGTCAGCCTTGATGGAGGGTGAAGTGGTCAGCAAGCCAGGCCGTCGTACGGTTCTCGGCGCCACCGCCGGCGCCGCACTCACCGGGGCGTTCAGCGCCCCCGCCAGGGCCGCCTCGTTCGCCGGGACGTCCGGCCACGTCACGGTCGACTCGCCGAATGGCCGGTTGCGGGTCACCGTTCTGACGGCGAGCGGGGATCTTCGGTATCAGGTCGTGCGTGATGGCCGGGTGCTGGTCGCGTCTTCTGGGCTCGGGCTCGACCTGGACGGGCGGCCGTCGCTGACCAGCGGGCTGGTGGTGGAATCCGTCAAGCGCAGGACGATCAAGGAGTCGTGGCGTCCGGTGTGGGGTCCCGACGCGCTCGTCCGCAACCATGCCAGGGAGTGCGTGGTGCGGACCGTGCAGTCGGCGAGTGGGATACGGCTGGACCTGGTCGTCCGGGCCTTCGACGACGGTGTCGGATTCCGTTACCACCTGCCGGCGCAGACCGGACTGGACACCTATACGGTCACCGCCACCTCGTCGTGCACGAGGCGGCGCTGATCGACTATCCGAGTATGACCCATGGGGAAGCTGGGAAATCCGCCGGAGCAGGCCACCATCCTGCCGTTCCCCCGGTTCATGGGCGGTCCGGCCGACTACACCCCCGGCGTGCTCAACGTGACCTGGGACCCGGCGGGGCTCGGTACCCGCGTACAGATGACATCGGCCACGCAACTCGCGCTGTACTCCCTGTTTCTTCAGCCCGCTCCAGATGCTGGCCGACACCCCGGAGAACTACCGCTCCCACCCGGGCTTCGCCTATCTGAAGGACATCCCGGCCAGTTGGGAAGAGACCCGGTTCCTGGACTGCGTGATCGGCGACTACACGGTCGCCGCCCGCCGGAAGGGCCACACCTGGTATCTCGGCGCGATCACCGACGAGCAGGACCGGACGCTGCGGGTGCCGCTGCGGTTCCTGGGACCGGGCCGGTACCGGGCCGAGATCTACCGCGACGCCGCGGACACCAGTTGGCACGACAACCCGCTGCCGATCGATGTCCGGACCACAACGGTGCGATCGTCCACGGTGCTCACACTGCGACTCGTCGCGGGCGGCGGCACCGCGATCCGATTGCGCCCCGCGCAGTCTTTCACGGCACCGTGACTGTAGCCGCGGCCCGACTTCGGCTTCGCTCGTGACCCGCGGGACGGTCCTCAGCGCGATGTCGGCAGGCCGAGGTCGGCGGCGTTCATGAAGTCGAGTATCTTCCGGTTGGTCAGCTCCGCGTGGTCGATCTGCGGGCCGTGGCCGGTCCGGGAGATGATCTCGGCCCGTGCGCCGGGGATCAGCCGGGGCACGCGTTCGACCTGCCGGTCGGGGTGCACCAGGAGGCTGCGCCTGCCGAGCACCAGGTACAACGGCGTGCGGACGGCTCCCAGTTCGGCGTCGGTGAGGGGGTGCGGCACGGGTCGGCGGATGCGGTAGGCGCGGACGCCGGTGCGGATCATGGTGCGCAGTTCCGGGACGACGAGGACGGGTTGTTCCAGCCAGGACGCGAGCCGTGGCCGCAGCGCCTTGGGAGCGAAGGTCGCGAACAGGCTGGCGAAGATCCACACGAAGAAGCGCAGTCCCACCTTCTCCAGGCCCCCGGGGTCGAGCAGCGTGACCGAGGCGAGGCGTTCCGGCGCGCGGTATGCCTGGTTCAGGACGAGCCAGCCGCCGTACGACGAGCCGAGGAGGTGCACACGGTCGAGCCCGAGCCCGGCGAGGGTCTCGTCCAGCCACTGCGCGGCGCGCTCGGGCTCGTGGATGGGCGCGCGCTGCACGCTGCGGCCCGGGTCGCCCGGGGTGTCGATGGCGTAGACGGGCCGTTCGGCGCTGAGGGCGGGCGTGTTCGGGTACCACATGGCGGAGCAGGAGCCGGCTCCGTGGACGAGGACGAGGGGGGTGCGCCGGCGGGCGGCCGGGTCCTCGGGGTCGTAGCGGTAGACGTGCGTGGTCCCGAAGGAGGTCTCCACGTCCTCCTCCCAGGACGCGGGCGCGCCCAGCGCGTAGACCGCGTCGCAGGCCGCGAAGTAGCGCGCACGCCACTCGTCGCTGACGAAGCGGCCGACATCGGACTGGGAACGGGCTGTTGTGGGCTCGGGCACGGCCACCTCCTGGGCAGTCGGTCTTTGTGATACGAACGTACCACAAAGATGGTACGGCTGTATCATCAAAAATCGGAGACCCGATCCGAGGAGCGGAGAGTCGAACCATGCCCAAGCGCGTGGATCACGCAGAGCGACGCACCGAGATCGCGCAGGGCCTCGTCCGGGCCGCCGGACGACAAGGGCTGCACGCTGTGGGTATGCGGGACGTGGCGGCCGAGGCGGGCGTCTCACTGCGGCTGGTGCAGTACTACTTCGAGTCCAAGGAGAAGCTGCTCCTCTTCGGACTGCGGCATCTGGCCGACAGGTTCGGGGAACGGGTGACCGCCCAGGTCCACGCCGCCGGCGACAACCCCGGGCCACGGGCGGTGATCGAGGCACTGCTGACGGCGGCCCTACCTGTCGACGAGGAGAGCCGCCTGTTCCATCACCTCTACACCTCGTACGCCGTGCTGTCGGTCACCGACGAGGCCCTCGCGGCCCAGCCCTTCATCAAGGATCCCGACACTGCCGAGATCACCCTCACCGGTCTGCTGCGGCAGGCGGCGGACGCCGGACTGCTCCGGGCCGGCACGGACACCCATGCAGAAGCGGTCGGCTTGCTGGCCATGTCCGCGGGGCTCGGCACCAGCGTCCTGGTGGGCCAGCGCGACGCCGAGTCCGCCACGGCCGTCCTCCACTACCACCTGGACCGGATCTTCCGGCCCTGAAGCACGGACGCCGCCGCCCCGGGGCCAGGACATCCGCGAGGAGACGTTGGCGGATGGCTGTGAAGTGGCCTCCACCCGACACCCACGGCTGATCGGTGCCCTCCGCGACGATCGGCAGCTCCCGCTCCAGCCAGGCGCCGGTCCCGTGCCGACGGGCAGGGCACGGGCTCGGGGCCCCAACTCCCGGCGGGGCACCCGTGGACGACCTGGGGTTGTTCAGGCTGACGACAGGCCGCCCCGGGTAAGCCCTCAGTCCTTGAAGTGCTCCAGGATCCGGTGCATCCCGCTGTTCCAGTTCTCCTTGAGCGCCGCCACGGCCGCGTCGATGTCGCCGCGCTGTAGGCACTCCGCGATCCGCTCGTGCTCCACGGCGGAGCGCTCCAGGGTGTCCGTGTCGCCGAGGGCCACCCGCTCGTAGCGGTGCATCGTCACCTTCATCGAGGTGATCAGCTTCATCAGCCGGTCGTTGGTGCAGCCCGACAGGAGCAGGTCGTGCCAGGCGTCGTCGTAACGCTCTATGACGTCGTGCGGCGCCTGCGGCGCGGAGAAGGCCCGTGCCTCCTCGAGGAGACGGGGAGCCGTCGCCCGCAGCAGCTCCGGATCGCTGGACTCCAGGGCCAGTGTCTCCAGCGCGGCCACGATCGCGGTCAGATCACGGAACTCCTGCGCGCTCAGCGGCGTGAACCGGAAGCCCTTGCCACGGTCGCTGGTGATGACGCCCTCGCGCTCGAGCGTGATCAGTGCCTCGCGCAGCGGAGTACGGCTGACTCCGAGCTCGGTGGCGAGCTGTCCCTCGTTGATCGGCTCGTTGGTCGCGATGGTGCCGCGCCCGAGGCGCTTGATCAGTTCCTCCTTGACCTGTTCGCGCAGCGGGCGGTTTTCGATTGGCATGTGGGGGAGCCCTCCTCTTCCGTCCGGTCGATTATCCGTTACCGGCGAGTCACGCGGTACCGGCTCCGTCGACCGGGATGATCGCCCCGCTCGTGAACGACGACGCGTCGGACGCGAGGAAGGCCACGGTCTGTGCGATGTCCCTCGGCTGCCCGATCCGGCCGAGGGGCCGGTCGGCGGCGTCGGCGTAGAACGCGTCGGAACTCTCGCCGAGCTGCCGGGCCTCCTCGGCGAGCATGCCGGTGGCCGTGTCGCCGGGGCACACGCAGTTGACGCGGATGTTGTCGGGGCCGTGGTCGATGGCCATGGCGCGGGTCATATTGACGACGGCGCTTTTGGAGGCGCAGTACGAGACGGCGCGGCGGCCACCCGAAATTCCCCATCCGGAGCCGGTGTTGATGATCGAGCCGCCGCCCTGCGCGGCCATGCCCGGTATCACCAGGCGGCTCATCAGCATGATGGAGCGGACGTTCACGGCCATCACCAGGTCCCAGTCGTCCTCGGTGATCTCGCAGACGGTGGAGCGGCGGATGATGCCGGCGTTGTTGAACAGCACGTCGGCGTCGCCGAAGTACTCCCGCGCGGCGGCGGCCACGGCCTCGCAGTCCTCGCGTCGCGAGACGTCGCAGCGGACGAAGACGCCGCCGGTGTCCTTGGCGGTCTGCTCGCCGCCGTCCGTGTCGATGTCGGCGATGACGACGCGGGCGCCGAGTTCGGCGAGGACATGAGCGGTGGCCCGGCCGATACCGGTGGCTCCGCCGGTGACGATGGCACGTTTGCCGTTGAGAGTGATCATGAGGGGTTCCTTTACCGGGTAGGGGGCGCGGTCCAGGCGCTCGGACGGTCAGGCGGTCAGGCAGCTCAGGGGGTCAGGCGGTTCGGGCGGTTCAGGTGGTCAGGCGGTACAGCGACGTTCGGCGGCGGCCGGTGATGACGGGCAGATGGCCCGCCAGTTCGGCATCCAGCGCCTCGTCGCCCGTGTCGAGGAGGAGAGGGCGGCCGCCCAAGGACGCCAGCTTCTGTTCGGTGCACAGCACGAGCAGCCGCTCCCGGCCGCCCGCCGCGCGCAGGACACGCGGCGAGATCTGCTGGTTGCCGCGGCCGAGGAGAAAGCCCTGGCCGCCGATGGGAGAGAGGGCGATCCAGCACGGACCCGCCGCGAGGAGGGCGTCCTCTCCCCCGTCGCGCAGAACGACCTCCGCGGGGTGACCGGGCCGCAGCGCGAGCACGTCGACGCCGGTGAGGGAGACATCGGCCCCCAGCGCGGCGGCGACGGCGCGGGTGGTACCGCCGGGGCCGAGTGCCAGCAGTCCGTCGCCGACACGCTCGGCGACCTCGGCCGCGATGCCGCCGACCGCCTCCGGCGCACCGGCCGTGCTGCCGGTCTTGCGCTGCTGGACGCGCACGGGCACGTCGGGCACGGGGAGCCAGCCGTAGAGGCGGGAGGCGACGCGTCCGGCGCGCAGTTCATCCTCGTCCCGGTCCATCACTTCGGCGTCGCGCAGGCGTACGGAGCCGGAGCGGGCGAGCCACGCGGCGGCGACCTGGCCCGCCGCGCGCGGGCTGACGCCGAACACGGCCGAGTGCATCTTGACGCCGGTCGGCACCCCGAGTACCGGGCAGTGCACCCCGTCGAGCGCGGTGAGCACGTCCCGGGCGGTACCGTCGCCACCGGCCAGAAGCAGCAGGTCGACTCCCTCGGCGACGACGGCGCGCACGGCGGCGAGGGTGTCCTCGGCCGAGGTCTCGTCCCCGGCCCCCGGGGCGTACACGACCCGCGCCGTCAGCCCGGCGGCGGCGACGGAGTCGGCCCCCATGGCTCCGGCGGCGGTGACGACTTCCGGTTCCGCGACCGCGCCACCCAGCGCACCGGCACCAGCACCAGCCCCGGCACCGACGCCCGATCCCGCCCGCAGTTCACGCAGCTCACGCAGTGCCGCGGCCGCCCGTTCCCCCGCCAGGGGCCTCGCGCCCAGGGCGAGGGCGCGGTGGCGGCGCTCCCGGCCGTCGGTGCCGCCCAGGCCCACCCGGCCGCCGAGTCCGGCGACCGGGTTGACCACCAGGCCGATCCTGGTCAACGGGTGGCCTCACCAAGGATCTTGCGGCGGTAGGCGCGCCAGGAGACCGCCCAGGTGGCCGGGTCGTCCAGGGTCTCCGGGCGGATCCGGTGGATGGTCGAACGGTGCGGGGCCGTGCGGACCGTCTCCGGCGACTCGTACGCCTCGCGGGCGATCTCGGTGAGGATCGCCGCGTACTCGTCGAGGTCGGCGCGGGTGTACGACTCGGTCGGTTCGAGCGTCATCGGCTCGGGGACGAGGTACGGGTGGTGGCTCGTCCAGTAGTGGGTGCCGAAGTCCGCGGCGCGCAGCCCGATGTCCTCGGAGTGCAGCCCGGTGTCCTCGTGCAGCTTCTGCCAGCTATAGCGGACCTGTTCGACGCGCGGCCGCCCCTGGGCGTACGGCACCGAGACCCCCGGGATCCGCCGGATCTTGTGGAGCAGGTAGTTGTTGTTGAGGACGGCGGTCTCCGCGGCGGAGCGCAGTCCCTCCGCGCCGAGCGACATGATCCATGCGTATGCGCGCACGAGGTTCGGCACCACCCCGTAGAACGGCCGCATCTTTCCGATGGACTCGGGCCGGTCGTCGTCCAGACGATAGCGCTCGCCGTCGAACTCGACGGTGGGGCGGGGCAGATACGGTGCCAGCTCCTCCGTCACCGCGCACGCCCCGGCCGCCGGTCCGCCGCAGGCGTGCGGTGTCGAGAACGTCTTGTGCAGATTGAAGTGGCACAGGTCGAACCCGGCCTCGCGGGCGCGGGTGATGCCGAGGATGCCGTTGGCGTTGGCCTGGTCGTACGAGCACAGGCCGCCCGCCTCGTGCACGATCCGTACGAACTCCTCGATGCGCGGGTTGTAGATGCCCGTGTCCTCGGGGTTGGTGATCAGCAGCGCGGCCGTGCGCGGTCCGACCGCGGCCTTGAGCGCCTCGATGTCCGGGTAGCCGTCCGCGTCCGGGTGGAGAGTGATGACCTTGAATCCGGCCGTCTTCGCGCAGGCCGCGTTGGACGGGTGGGAGAAGATCGTCGTGATGACCTCGTCGCGCTGCGCCAGCTCGCCGCGCGCGGCGAAGTACGCGCGGATCATGGCCACGTTGGTGTAGATCGCGGCCGAACCGGCCGCCGGCTGGAGGGAGACCCGGTCCATGCCGGAGATCTCCTTCAGGAGCAGTTCCAGGCTGTGGATGATGCCGAGGACGCCCTGGACGGTGTCCTCGTCCTGGAGCGGATGCAGCGCGGCGATGCGCGGGTCACGGACGAACTGGTCGTTGACCTTGGGGCTGTACTTCATGGTGCAGGTGCCCTGGCCGACGTCGATGTTGAGGTCGGCGCCCAGGTTCTCCTGCGACAGACGCAGATAGTGGCGCAGTACCTGCTGCTGTGACATCTCGGGCAGGGCGGGCGGCTCGGCGCGGCGCAGCGCCGGGGGAATCTCCACCGGGGCGATGGCAGGGTCCGGCGCCGGGACAAGGACACCGCGTTCGCCCGGCGAACCGAGCTCGAAGATCAGCTTCTCGTCCCAGGACGCCTGCTGGAAGCGGCGCAGACGCGGCTTGGGCGCGATCCGCGCGTCCTCGGGCGAGACGGGTGCGGGGGCGTGGTGGGCGGTCACTTGACGATCTCCTCGAGGGCGGCGGCGAGCCGGTCGATGTCGGCCTTGGAGTGGACTTCGGTGACGCAGAAGGCGGCCTCGTGCTCGCCGGTGGGCACGGAGCCGTAGATGCCGCGCTCCTTGAGGTCGGCCCGGATCTCGGCGGCGGTCCTGCCGCCGGTGTAGCGCACGGTGAAGTCGGCGAAGTGCAGGGCGTCGCCGTACGGGACCTCGACGCCGGGCACCTGGGCCAGGCGCTGCCGGGCGTACGCGGTGTGGGCGAGGATCGTGTCGCCGATCTCGCGCATGCCCTGCGGTCCCATCAGGGCGAGATAGACACCGGCGCCGATGCCGTGCAGCGCGGCCGCCGTGCCGACCCACTCCTTGCCCTCCTCGCGCAGGGCGAAGGAGGTCCGCTCGTGTGCCACGTCGCCGAAGCCGTACTCGCCCTCGACCGAGGTGGGCGCGAGCCCGAACAGGCGCGAGGGGTACTCGGCGACCAGCCGCTCCTCGTCGCGGGTGGCGATGAAGCCGGCGTTGCCGCCGCCGAAGCTCTGGTGGATGCCGAGCGGCTGGATGTCGCCGCAGGCGATGTCCGCGCCGTACGCGGAGGGGGGTGCGAGCACGCCGAGGGTGAGCGGATTGCAGCCGACGACGTACAAGGCGCCCGCGCCGTGGGCGAGTTCGGCGAGCCGCGGCAGTGACGAGTCGACGATGCCGAGGGCCGAGGGGGCGTCCGCGTAGACGGCCGCGGTGTCACCGGCGGCCAGCTCCCGGTGCAGCGCGTCGAGGTCGGCGGAGCCCGTCTCGGGGTCGACCGGGACCACGGTGATGTCATGGTCGGGACGGACGTAGTCCCGTAGGCGGGACAGCTTGTCCGCGTCGATCGCGGTGGCGACGAGCACGCGGCGGCGCCCGGTGACGCGGCCCGCCATGCGCAGGGCGGTCCCGGTGGCCTGGAAGCCGTCGTACACCGGGACGTTGACGACCTCGACGTCGAGCAGCTCGGCCATCATCGACTGGTACTCCCACAGCGCCTGGAAGCGGCCGTGGTCCTCATACGGCTCGCCCGCGTACGCGGTGAGGAACTCGCTGCGGTTGACCACCTCGTCCACGACCGCGGGCACATGGTGCGGGTAGCAGCCCGAGCCGAGGAAGCTGAGGACCTGCCGTGTCGAAGTGTTGCGGGCGAGCAGTTCCTCCATATGCCGGGTGAGTTCGGCTTCCGAACGCAGCGGAGCCGGCAGGTCGAGGGGGCGGTGCAGCCGGATCCCGGCCGGGATGTCGGCGTAGAAGTCCTCGATGCTCGCCGCACCGATCTCGTCGAGCATCGCCTGCCGCACTGACGGCACGGAGTTCGGGATGTAGGGGTGGACAAAGTTCTCGGACGACGTCATGCCGTGCCTTTCGCGTAGGCAAGCAGCTTGGCCCGGCCGGGGGCGGCCGGCTTCAAAAGTCTTTGCTTGTACACCTCTTGACGGCGGACTCCGTCATTCAGTGTTCTGAATACAGCATTATGCATTCAGGCACCAGGAGGCAAGAGTGTCAACGAGACCCACCCGGCGGGCCGTTCTGGCCACGGGCCTCGCGGCCACGGCGTCATCCCTGCTCAGCGGCTGTGCCATGGGTGGCGTGGGCGGCGGCGGACGGGCTCCCGAGATCGACGGGAAAGCGGACGACAAGGGAGGAAAGGTCAGCGGCAGGATCACCGTCTGGTCGTGGGATGTGGCCGCCAAGGCCATGAAGCGCCTCGCCGGCGACTTCGAAAAGCGCCACCCCGGTACCACCGTCGACGTCGTCGACATCGGCTACGACAACGCCTACGACAAGATCACCATTGGGCTGCGCGGGGGCACGGGCCTCGCGGACGTCCTCACGGTCGAGGGCACCCACATGCCACGCTACATAGGCAACTTCCCGGCCGGCTTCTACGACCTGATGAGCCTCGGCGGTCGCTACGGCGGCGACTTCGAGCGCGCGGCATGGCACACGGTCACCGGCCCCGGCGGCAAGCTGTTCGCCCTGCCCTGGGACATCGGCCCCTGCGCTCTCTACTACCGCACCGACCACTTCCGCGCCGCGGGTGTCGACCCCCGCTCCCTGCTCACCTGGGACGACTACGTCAAGGCCGGCATCCGCATCAAGAAGGCCACCGGCCACAAGCTGATCATCCAGGACCCCGCGGACAAGGACGCCGGGATCTTCCCGATGCTGCTGCAACAGCAGGGCCAGTCCTACTTCAAGGGCGGCCGCGTCGCCGTCGACACCCCGGCCGCTGTCAAGGCCCTGACCTTGATGAAGGCCCTCGGCGACGAGGGCCTGGTGGCCTACGAGAGGGGCTGGGACGGACTGGTCACCGGCACCAAGGAGGGCAAGGCCGCAACGACGCCCACCGCCGCCTGGTGGACGGGCACCCTCACCTCCGAAATGCCCGAGCTGAAGGGCAGGTTCGGGGTGGTCCCGCTGCCCGGCTTCACCGCCGGCTCCATCCGCACCTCCAACATCGGCGGATCCACCCTCGCTGTGCCCGCACAGAGCAAGAATCCGCGGCTGGCCTGGGCCTTCATCGAGTTCCTGCTCACCCGCAAGGACAACCAGATCTCCATGCTCAAACGCGAAGGTCTCTTCCCCGCCTATCTGCCCGCGCTCGACGACCCCTATCTGAGCGAAAGGCAGGACTACTTCGGCGGTCAGCGCACCCTCGATGTCTTCGCCCGCCTCGCCCGCAACATCCCTCCGGTCGAGTACGACAAGGACGACGCCAAGGCCGCGGACATCATGATCTCCGCCGTCACCGGCGTGATGCTGCACGGCCGGGACCCGCGCCGCGCCCTGGGCTCGGCCGCCGGGCAACTCGCCAGGGCCACCGGCCGCAAGAGGGCGGAGTAGCGCGATGGCCGCCCCCACCGCCCCCACCGCCCCCACCGCCCTCGACCGGGGCGCCGCCCCGGTACGCGAACCCTCCGCGGCCCGCGGCGGACGACGGCGCCCGCGCCTGGCCGCCTGGATCTTCGCGGGCCCCGCGGCCGCCCTCTTCGCCCTCTTCTTCGCCTATCCGCTGGGTGCCAGCCTGCTCCAGAGCTTCACCTCCGAGGACGCGGGCACCACCCGCTGGGTCGGGCTCGACCAGTACCAGCGGATGTTCGACGACCCGGCGTTCCTGAAGTCGCTGTTCAACACCGGCGTCATCCTCGCCATACAGGTCCCGGTGATGATCGGCCTCGGACTGGCCCTCGCCGTCCTGCTCAACCAGTCATGGCTCCGCTTCCGCGGCACCTGGCGCGCGGTCTACTTCCTGCCCGCCGTCACCACCCTCGTCGCGTACGCCGTCGTCTTCCAGGTCCTGCTCAAGACGGACGGCGGCCTGGTGAACCAGATCCTCGGCGCGCTCGGCGCCGGCCCGGTCGACTGGCTCAACAGCCCCACCTGGGCCCGCGTCTCCCTCATCGTGTCCCTCACCTGGCGCTGGACCGGATACAACGCCGTCATCCTGCTCGCCGGACTCCAGGCGATCGGCAAGGAACAGTACGAGGCCGCCTCGATCGACGGCGCCGGGACGGTGACCACCTACCTCCGGGTGATCCTGCCGCAACTGCGGCCCGTGGTGCTCTTCTGCGTCATCACCTCCACCATCGGCACCCTCCAGCTCTTCGACGAGAACTACGTCCTCACCCGCGGCGGCCCCGACGACGCGACCCTCACCCCCGTCGTCTACCTCTACAAGGTCGGCTTCCAGCAGCTCGACTTCGGCTACGCCGCCGCGATCGCCTGGGTCGTCGTCGCGCTCATCGCCGCGATCTCCGCCCTCCAGTACCTGGTGTTCGGAAGGGAGCGCCGCCGGTGACCCCCCTTACCCCCGCCCCGGCACGGGTCCATCCGGCCCGCCGCGCCGGCCGCCTGCTGGTACGGCTGCTGCTCGCCCTCGGAGCCGTGGTCAGCCTGGTGCCGTTCTTGTGGATGGCGATCGCCGCCACGCACTCCACACCGGAACTCTTCCGCTCGCCGCCGCCGTTCCTGCCCGGCGGGCGGCTGCTCGACAATCTCATACGCCTCCAGGACACCATCGGATTCGGCCGGGTGCTCCTCAACAGCGTCGGGATCGCCGTCGTGCACACGGCGCTCAGCTCGCTGATCTCCGCGATGTGCGGCTACGGGCTCGCCAAGTACCGTTTCCGCGGCCGCGGTCTGCTGCTCGGCGCGGTGCTGATGACGATGATGATCCCGTTCCAGGTGCTGCTGGTGCCGCTGTTCCAGATGATGGCGAGCGTCGGCTGGATCGACTCCTACCAGGCCGTGATCCTGCCGTTCCTGGCGAACTCGTTCGGCATCCTGCTGATGCGACAGGGCTTCGTCGACTTCCCCGACGAACTCCTCGAATCGGCCCGCGTCGACGGCTCCGGGGAACTGCGCACCTTCTACCAGGTCGTGCTGCCGTGTGTGCGCCCCCAACTGGGCGCCCTGGTGATCTTCACCTTCATGACCCAGTGGAACAGCTTCATCTGGCCGCTGCTCATGCTCAACACCGAGGACAAATACACCGTGCCCGTCGCACTCAACACCCTCACCGGTCTCTCCCGGGTCGACTACTCGGGACTGATGCTCGGCTCGCTGCTCGCGACGCTGCCGCTCATGGCACTCTTCCTGCTCTTCCAGCGGCAGTTCGTGGCCGGGCTGCTCGGCGGGGCGGTGAAGGGATGAGCCGCCCCGGCCGGACCCGTCTCACCCGGGTCCCCGGCCTGCTGTACGGCGGTGACTACAACCCCGAGCAGTGGCCCGAGGAGGTCTGGGCCGAGGACGCCAGGCTGATGCGGGAGGCCGGGGTCACCATGGTGACCGTCGGCGTGTTCTCCTGGGCCCGGCTCCAGCCGGGCCCGCACACCTGGGACTTCGCCTGGTTCGACCGGCTCCTGGACCTGCTGCACGCCCATGGCGTCGCCGTCGACCTGGCCACCGCCACCGCCTCACCGCCCGCGTGGCTGGTCCGCGCCCACCCGGCGATCCTGCCCGTCACCGCGGACGGCGTACGCCTCGAATTCGGCTCGCGCCAGCACTACTGTCCGTCCTCGCTCCAGTACCGGGCCGCCGCACTGCGGCTGACGCGCGCCCTCGCCGAGCGGTACGCGAACCATCCCGCCCTCGCCCTGTGGCATATCCACAACGAGTACGGCGACCACGTCACGGAGTGTTTCTGCCCCCGCTCGGCCGCCCACTTCAGGGCCTGGCTCGGCGAGCGCTACGGCACCATCGACGCCCTCAACCACGCCTGGGGAACGGCCTTCTGGTCGCAGCGCTACACCACGTACGACGAGATCGAACCGCCGCGCACCGCGCCCGGACCGGTCAACCCGACCCAGCTTCTGGACTGGCGGCGGTTCTGCTCCGACGCGCTCCTGGCCCTGCACCGCGCCGAACGCGAGATTCTGGCGGAAATGGGCCCGGACACTCCCGCGACGACCAACTTCATGTCGATGTTCAAGGCGCTCGACTACTGGAAGTGGGCGCAGGCCGAGGACTTCGTCTCCGACGACGCCTACCCGGACCCCGCCGACCCGCACGCCCACATCACCGCGTCCCTCAACTACGACCTGATGCGCTCCCTCAACGGCGGTACCCCCTGGCTGCTCCTCGAACAGGCCCCCTCGGCGGTGAGCTGGCGCCCCGTGAACGTCCCCAAGAAACCGGGCCTCCAGCGGCTGTGGTCGCTCCAGGCCCTGGCCCGCGGCGCCGACGGCATCATGTACTTCCAATGGCGGGCCTCCCGCGCCGGAGCGGAGAAGTACCACAGCGCCCTGCTGCCGCACCGCGGCACCGCCTCGCGCGGCTGGCGCGAGACGGTGCGCTTCGGCGCCGAACTTGCCCGCCTCGGCGACATCGCGGGCAGCCGGCTCACCGCCGACGTCGCGATCGTCCTGGACTGGGACTCCTGGTGGGCGCTGGAGGGCGACGACCACCCCTCGGCCCGGATGCGCTGGCCCGAGCTGCTGCGTCCCTGGTACACGGCTCTCCACGCCCGCTCCATCACGATCACCTTCGTCCCGCCGGATGCCGCCCTCGACGGCTACCGGGCCGTCCTCGCGCCCAACCTGCACCTTCTGCGCCCGGAGCACGCCCGCCGGATCGCCGACTACGTGCGCGGCGGCGGCCACCTCGTCTGCGGACCGTTCAGTGGCGTCGTCGACGGACACGACCACATCCACGACGGAGGAGCGCCCGGTCCGCTGCGGGAGGTACTGGGCCTGTCGGTGGACGAGTTCTGGCCGGTCCCCGACGGGGAGACGGTCACCCTGGCCTCCGGAGCCGAGGCCACGCTGTGGACCGAGTGGATCGTGACCGAGGGCGCCGAGACCGCCGACGCGTACACCTCGGGCCCGCTCGCCGGCCGGCCCGCCGTCACCCGGCACCCGTACGGCTCCGGAACCGCCTGGTATGTGAGCTGCCACCTCGGCGAGGACATCGGCGACATACTCGACCGGGCCCTGACCGCGGCGGGTGTACGGCCCGTCCTGGACGCCCCCGAAGGCGTGGAGGTGACGGTCCGCGCCGGTGCGCGGGACACCTATCTCTTCCTCCTCAACCACGGCGACCGCCCGGCACGGACCCCGCTGACCGGCGCGTACGCCGCAGGTGGCACCGATCTGCTCACCGGAGAGGCCGTTCACGGCCACATCACTCTCGAACCGCTCGGCGCCGCGGTCATCCGCGTCGCCGCCGCCCCCGGCTCCCCTGCCCCCGACTCCCCCGGAGGAACTGACCAGTGACCGGACACCGGCCCCTGTACGCCCTGACGGCGCTCCTGCTCGCCGCGGGCGCGCTCGCCGCCCCGCAGGCCGCCTCGCACGCCGTCTCCACCGCGGACCGTCCGCGGCCGCCGTCCCGCTACGCGGACGTCCTCGATCTGCACGGCACCCCGACCGCCGCCCTGCCCGGCGACGACAAGGACAACAACCCCGTCACCGTCTTCGCCGACCGCGGCGCCTGGCATGCCTACGCCCTGCCCGAGAAGGGCGACCGCGCCGCGTACGGAGGCTTCACCGGGCCGCTCTACATAGCCCAGGAATACCCGTGGTGGCTCAGCACCTCCTTCAGCCGCATCCGCCTCAGTGAGGGCGGGCACACCCTGGACCTCGCCGCGGGCGGCACACCCCGGTTCACCTCGCTGCCCGGGCTGCTGCGCCAGTCCTACGACCTCGGACGCGGCTTGCGCCTCACGCTGGAGCTGCGGTTCGCCACCGACCGCAGCGCACTCGTACGAGCCGAGTTGCGCAACACCGGTACGGCGGCGCGCACCCTGCACGCCGGCTGGACCGGCAGCCTGCTGCGCCCCGAGGACGCGCCGATGCGCGACGCGCCCTCGCTCACCGCCACACCCACCGGCGTCGGCGTCGACTTCGCAAGAGTCCGCAAGGAGTGGGACTACCTCACGGACGGCACCGAACGCTTCGAGATCACCCACAAGGAACCCGTCCGCACCACCCTCGACGGCGACACCTACCGGACGGCGGCCACGGCCCCGGTGACCCTCGCCCCCGGGCGCTCCCACAGCTTCGACTGGACCGAGTCCTACACCTTCACCGCCGCCGAACGCACCCGCGAGGCGCACCGGGCGCGGCAGGTCCTCGCCGCCCCCTCGGCCGAGGCCGCCGCCGCCGACGAGCGCTGGCGGCGCTATGTCCGCGACGTGACCCGCGGGGTGCCGGCGGACCGGCGGCGGATGGCCGTGAAGTCGCTGGAGACACTCGTCACCAACCGGCGCGGTGCGGCCGGGGAGATCAAGCACGACGGCATCACACCGTCGATCTCGTACAAGTGGTTCACCGGCGGCCTCTGGGCCTGGGACACCTGGAAGCAGGCGGTCGGCACCGCCCGCTTCGACCCCCGGCTCGCCCAGTCCCAGATCCGCTCCATGTTCGACTGGCAGATCCGGCCGGACTCCCGGACCCGGCCGCAGGACGCCGGAATGATCCCGGACGCCATCTTCTACAACGACCCCGCGCGCGGCGGCGGCAACTGGAACGAGCGCAACTCCAAGCCCCCGCTGGCCGCCTGGGCCGTATGGGAGGTCTACCGCCGGAGCGGCGACACGGCCTTCCTGCGCGAGATGTACCCGAAACTCGCCGCCTACCAGGACTGGTGGTACCGCAACCGGGACCACGACCACAACGGCCTCGCCGAGTACGGCGCCACCGTCGACCCCGCCAACGACTCGCCCGAACAGCGGCGCCAGGCCGCGGCCTGGGAGAGCGGCATGGACAACGCGCCCCGCTACGACGCCGCGCTCGGCACCTCCGTCGTCGCCAACCGGGCGCCGGACGGCACCCTCCTCGGCTACTCCCTGAACCAGGAGTCCGTCGACCTGAACGCGTATCTCGCCGCGGACCAGGGCTACTTGGCACGCATCGCGGCCGTCGTGGGGCACGGCCGCGACGCCCGGCGGTGGCAGGAGAAGTCGGCCGCCACCCACGCCCTGGTACGGAAGACGATGTACGACCCGGCCGACGGCTGGTTCCACGACACCGCGCTCGGCACCGGGAAGCCGCTCACCGCACGCGGGCGCGGCATCGAGGGCGCCATCCCGCTGTGGACCGGCACGGCGTCCGCCGCGCAGGCCCGGACGGTGCGCGCCCGGCTGACGGACCCCGGCGAGTTCGCGACCGGGGTGCCGTTCCCCACGGTCGCCAAGAGCTCCCCGTACTTCTCGCCGACCGCGTACTGGCGCGGCCCCGTCTGGCTCGACCAGGCGTACTTCGCCCTCGGCGGGCTGCGCCGCTACGGCTACGGCAAGGACGCCGATGCCCTCACCGACCGGCTCCTCGCGCATGCCTCCGGGCTCTCCGGCAACGGTCCGATCATGGAGAACTACGACCCGGTCACCGGCGCGCCGCTCAACTCGCCCCACTTCAGTTGGTCGGCGGCGTTGCTGCTGCCGATGCTGACCGGAGACGAGACCCCGGCCGGGGGCAAGTAACCCGCCGCCAACGCGGTTCTCACCGTCGGCGGGGGCCGCCGCGTCCAGCGGCGGCCTCCGCTGGACCTACGGAGGGCCGCTGCTGCCGCGACCACTCACTGGACGACCGTGGTGACCTCCCCCGTGGCGAGATCGTAGGCGTAGCCGCCGACCGCGATGTCGCCGATGCCCGGCGCGAGCTCGGGCGCCGAGCGCAGCTTGGCGACGTCCTCCTGGACCGTTTCGGACGGCTCCAGGACGGCCATCTTCAAGGAGGTCTGCTCGTCCCAGCCGCCGCGTGCGGCGTAGCCGGCGCGCAGGTCGTCGTCGGCGAGCAGTCCCGAGCCGCAGTCGGTGTGGTGGATGACGGCGATCTCGAACCAGTCCGCGTCGGGGGTCTTGTTCTCGTGCAGGTGCACGATCCAGGCGAGGTCCTTGATGACCGCGGGGGTCACGCGGCCGCCGACGTTGCGCGCGACGATCGCTTCCCCGAGCCGGACGCCGAGGACGGCCGCGGGCTCCACGCGCGGGTCGATGCAGGTGATCAGGTACATCTGCCCGAACGGGACGAAGGGAATCCCGGGGACGTCCCCCTGGGCGCCGGAGGCCGCGAAAGCGCGGTTGCGCTCCAGGTACGGGGTGATGTTCGGCATGGCTGGTCCCTTCAAGATCAAGAAACCTTGGCGGAGGGCGAGCACCCCGTTTCCCCTCCACCTCCAGCATGACACGGCTGCGCGGACCACGCCCCCGCTCTCCGTCCAGATCCGCGTGCGCTGCCGTGGCCGCATGGTCCGGAGCGCGCTCGACGCTCCCGTTCCGCTCCGTCGCGCCTGACTTCTCATGGCCGGTCGGGCAGTGCGAACTTGCTGTCGATGAGATCGAGTACCTCCTGCGCCGACGCATCGGCGAGGTCCAGACCGGACGCCGGGCGTTGCCCCAGGTCCGACAGGAGACGGCGCAGACGGCTGCCGACCTGCGCCGTGGTCTCGTCGTCCGGTGCCAGAGTGGGCATCAGGGACTCCAGGCGGTCCAGCGCCTCCAGGACCGGCTGACCGGGGGTCGGGGGTTCGGTCAGCGAGTCGAGATGCGCGGCGAGTTCGGCCGCGGTGGGCTGGTCGAAGACCAGTGTCGGCGAAAGCCGCAGCCCGGTCGCGGCGTTCAGCCGGTTGCGCAGGTCGATCGCCATCAGCGAGTCGAAGCCCAGGTCGCTGAAGGCCCGTTCGGCGCTCACCGACTCCGGCTCGGGATGCCCCAGCACCGCGGCCGCGTGAGAGCGCACCACGTCCAGCAGCGCGCGCCGGCGCTCCTCCTGCGACAGCCCGGTCAGCCGGTGCAGCACGTTTTGCGGTTCGGACGTACGGTGCGCTGCCCGCCGGACGACCAGCTCGCGCATCAGCGGGGGCACGGTTCCGGCGGCGGCCAGGTCGAAACGTGCCGGCACCAGCAGTACGTCGTCCCTGCTGAGCGCGGCGTCAAACAGCGCGAGCCCCTCCTGCGGCGACAGGGCCGCGGCGCCCGCCCTGGCCAGTCTGGTCCGGTCGGTCTCGCTCATCGCGGCGGTCATCCCGGCGGCACCGCCCCACGGGCCCCATGCCAGTGACTGGCCCGGCAGGCCCTGCGCCCGGCGGCGCGCCGCCAGGCCGTCGAGCACCGCGTTCGCCGCGGCGTAGGCGCCCTGGCCGGGGCTGCCCAGGATCCCGGCCGCCGAGGAGAACATCACGAAGAAGGACACGGGCTGGTCCTCGGTCAGCTCGTGCAGGGCCAGCGCGGCGGTCGACTTGGAGCGCATCACCCGCTCGACGCGCTGCGGGGTCAGCGACTCGATCACCGCGTCGTCGAGTACGCCCGCCGCGTGGATCACACCGCCGACACGGATCCCGGCCAGCGCCTGGGCCAGGGCGTCACGGTCCGAGACGTCCACGGCGGCCACCCGCGCCCCCAGTTCGGCGGCCAGGTCCGCGGCTCCCTCGGCGGCCATTCCGCGGCGGCTGAGCAGCAGAAGGTTCCGGACACCGCATGCGGTCGCCAGGTGGCGGGCCACAAGAGCGCCGAGTCCGCCCGTGCCGCCGGTGATCACCACCGTCGTGTCCGGGTCCGCCAGGGGTTCGGGCGGGGTGAGCGGTGCGGCGGCCGCGGCCCGGACCAGCCTCGGTGCCAGCATCCGGCCCGCGCGGACCGCGATCTGGGTCTCACCGGCGGCAGCCGCGGCGAGAAGCGCCGTGTCGTCGTGCGTGCCGTCGGTGTCCACGAGCAGGAAACGGCCGGGGTGTTCGGACTGCGCCGAGCGCACCAGGCCCCACACTCCCGCGCCCGCCAGATCGGTGACGTCCTCGCCCGGGGTCACCGCCACCGCCGCGCCGGTCATGATCACCAGCCGCTCGTGCGCGGGCCGATCGCCGGCCAGCCACTCCTTGAGCAGCCCCAGCACCCGGCCGGCCTCGGCCGGCTCCGGGCCCCCGCCGCAACGGCGTACGACGAGAGCGACGCCGTAGGTGCCGCCGGAGGTCGTCGCCGGGCGCCAGTCGAGCGTGCACATCGCCTGGTCCACCAGCGGTACGGCGGTCAGCGCGCCGGGCGCCACGGGCCGTACGGCCAGCGACTCGACGCGGACGACCGGGCTGCCCGTCTCATCGCTCGCCTCCAGGGTCAGCGCGTCCTGGCCCGCACGGGCCAGCCGCACGCGCAGCACCGAGGAGCCGGTGGCGTGCACCGAGACCCCGCTCCACGCGAACGGCAGCCCGCCCCGGTCGCCGGCCGCCCGCAGGAACACCGACGCGTGCAGGGCCACGTCCAGGAGGGCGGGGTGCAGGCTGTGTGAAGCGCCGTCGTCGACGCTCACCTCGGCGTACACGGCGTCGTCCGTCCGCCATGCCGAGCGCAGCCCCTGGAAGGCCGGGCCGTAGTCGTAACCCTGCTCGTACAGGCTCTCGTAGGTGCCGGCGAGGGGAATCTCGGTGGCGCCCGGGGGCGGCCAGTGGGCCGGGCCCGGGTTCGGTGGGGTTTCCCGGGCCGACAGGGCGCCTGTGGCGTGGCAGGTCCAGTCGGACCGCCCGGAGGTGCGGGCGTACACCAACACCTGGCGGGCGCCCTGCGCATCGGCCGGGTCCAGGACGACCTGGAGGTCGACCTCGCCTTCCTCGGGCACGGGCAACGGCGCCCGGACGGTCAGCTCCGCCAGCACCGGGCAGCCGGCCAGCGCCCCGGCCGTGACCGCGAGGTCCACGAAGCCGGCACCGGGGAACAGGACCACGCCGCCGAAGGCGTGATCGGCCAGCCACGGCTGGGCGTGCCGGTCCAGCCGGCCGGTCACCACCAGCCGGCCGGAGTCCGGTGACTCGACCATGTGGTGCAGGATGCCGTGGTCGAGAGCGTCGGCGGTGCGGTGCGTGTGCCGGTCGCGTACGGCCGCGGCGGGCCAGTACCGCTTGGACTGGAAGGCGTACGTGGGCAGTGGTACGCGGCGTCCGGCACCGGCCAGCCAGGCCGGCCAGTCCACCGTCGCTCCCTGCACGTACAGGCTGCTCAGCGCGGTGAGCAACGCCGTCGGCTCGGCGAGGCGCTTGCGCAGTACGGGCACCCATGGCACGGCCGACCGCGCCATGGGCGCAAGGACGGCGTCGGGCCCGATCTCCACGCAGCGTGCGACCCCCTGGGTGGTGAGGCTGTCCACGCAGTCGCCGAATCTGACCGTGTCACGGATGTTCGCGGTCCAGTAGTCGGGTGAGCACAGCTCGGCCGCCGTCACGGGTGTGCCGGTGACGGCGGACACGAACGGGATGGCCGGCGGGGCGAAGGCCACTGTCCGCGCCACGGCCCGGAACTGGGTGAGCATTCCGGCGACCAGGGGCGAATGGAAGGCGTGGCTCACCGCCAGGCGTGTCGTGCGGATGCCGTCGGCGGCCAGTCGGGCGGCGGCCGCGAGGACGGGTTCCTCGGGGCCGGAGAGGACCACGGCCTCCGGTCCGTTCACCGCGGCGAGGGCGACCTGCTCGTTCAGGAAGGGCAGCACCGCCGATTCCCCGGCCGCCACCGACACCATCGCCCCGCCGGCGGGCAGCGTCTGCATCAGCCGGGCCCTGGCGGCGACCAGCCGGGCGGCGTCGGGCAGGGACAGCACCCCGGCTGTGTGCGCGGCGGCGACTTCGCCGACGGAGTGGCCGAGGACGACGTCCGGCCGTACTCCCAGGGACCGCAGCAGCGCGGTCAGCGCCGTCTCCACGGCGAACAGTCCGGTCTGGGCGAACTCGGTCTGCTCCAGCAGATCCGGGGTGTCGCCCCAGATCACCTCGCGCAGCGGACGGGACAGATACCGGTCCAGTTCGGCGCTCACCTCGTCGAACGCCGCGGCGAACACCGGGAAGGTCTCGTACAGTTCCCGGCCCATGCCCAGCCGCTGCGAGCCCTGGCCGGTGAAGGCGAACGCCGTGGGCCCGTCGGACGCGGCCGCCGCGACGCTCGTACCCGGGGCGGTGTCGCCCGCGGCGAGCGCGGCGAGGCCGGACAGCAGTTCCGCGCGGTCCTCGCCGGTCACCACCGCGCGGTGGTTGAGCACGGAGCGGGTGGTGCTGAGGGAGCGGGCCACGTCGACGGGACGCAGGCCGAGGCCGTCGCCGTCCCCGAGGTACGACAGGAGGCGGCCGGCCTGTGCGCGCAGGGCCTGTGGGGTGTGCCCGGACAGCGGCCAGGGGACGGCCGCGGGATGGGCGTCTGACGATGCGTCCGGTCCGGCCCCGGACCCGGGCCCGGCCTCCGGCTCCTCGACGATGACATGGGCATTGGTGCCACTCACACCGAACCCGGAGACCCCTGCCCGCCGCGGCCGCCCGCCCCGGGGCCAGTCCCTGGCCTCGGTCAGCAGTTCCACGGCTCCCGCCGACCAGTCGACCAGGTGGCTCGGCCGGTCGACGTGCAGGGTGGTGGGCAGCACTCCGTGCCGCATCGCCAGCACCATCTTGATCACCCCGGCCACACCCGCGGCGGCCTGCGCGTGACCGATGTTGGACTTGACCGAGCCCAGGAGCAACGGCCGGTCACGGCCCTGGCCATAGGTCGCCAGCAGCGCCTGTGCCTCGATGGGATCACCGAGCCGCGTGCCCGTGCCATGGGCCTCCACGGCGTCCACCTCGGACGGTTCCAGCCCGGCGTCGGCCAGGGCCTGCTGGATGACCCGCTGCTGGGAAGGGCCGTTGGGCGCGGAGAAGCCGCTGCTCGCACCGTCCTGGTTGACCGCGCTGCCGCGTACCACCGCGAGCACGGGGTGCCGGTTGCGGCGCGCGTCCGAGAGCCGTTCGACCAGGAGGAGGCCGACGCCTTCGGACCACCCCGTGCCGTCCGCCGCGTCGGCGAACGACTTGCACCGGCCGTCCGCCGCCAAGCCTCGCTGTCGGCTGAACTCGATGAACGGCCGGGGGTCGGCCATGACCGTCACGCCGCCGGCCAGGGCGAGCGTGCACTCCTCGCGCCGCAGGGCCTGGCAGGCCAGGTGCAGGGCCACCAGCGACGACGAGCAGGCGGTGTCGATGGTGACGGCGGGCCCTTCCAGGCCCAGTTCGTAGGCGATCCGGCCGGACGCCACGCTGCCGGCGTTCGCGCTTCCCACGTGGCCCTCGAAATCCTGGGCCGACTGCTCGAGGAGGGCGCCGTAGTCGTGGTACATCACACCCGCGAACACGCCGGTCCGGCTGCCGCGTACCGCTGCGGGATCGATACCGGCATCTTCGAATGCCTCCCACGCGGTCTCCAGCAGCAACCGCTGCTGCGGATCCATCGCCAGCGCCTCGCGCGGCGAGATCCCGAAGAACTCGGCGTCGAACAGGTCGGCGTCGTGCAGGAACCCGCCTTCCCGTGCGTACGACGCGCCGCGGTGGTCCGGGTCCGGGTGGTAGAGGCGGGTGAGGTCCCACCCGCGATTGACCGGGAAGCCGGAGACGGCGTCCTCGCCGCCCGCGAGGAGTCGCCACATCTGCTCCGGGGTGCGCACACCGCCCGGATAGCGGCATGCCATCCCGACGATCGCCACCGGCTCCCGCCCGGCGGACTCCGCCGCGCGCAGCCGCTCCCGGCTCTCGTGCAGCTCGGCCGTCACCCATTTCAGGTGATCGAGGAGGGTGTCTTCGTTCATCGCGCCCATTACCTGCCGAACTCTTTCTGGATGAAGGCGAGGACCTCGTCCGCCGACGCCGACTGCAACTTCGCCGTGACCGTGCTCCGGTCCGGCTCCCTCTCCGGCTCCCCGCCGGGCTCCTCCGTCTTGTGCGCCCCGTGCGCGAGGCCGTCCCATGTCGCCATCAGTTCACGCAGCCGGCCGGTGATCCGCGCGTATCCGTCCTCGCCCGGTGAGCATGCGGACAGCAGCCCCTCCAGCCGGTCCACTTCGCTCAGGACGGCGAGCGCCGCGGCCGGCCCGCCCGGATCGTCGCCGCCGCGGCCGCGCCGTAGTTCCGTCGCGACATGGCGGCCCAGGGCGGTGGGGGTCGGGTAGTCGAAGACCAGGGTGGCGGGCAGCCGCAGGCCCGTGGCGGTGTTCAGCCGGTTCCGCAGCTCGACCGCCGTCAGGGAGTCGAAACCCATGTCCACCAGGCCCTGTTCGGTGTCCACTCGCTCGGGGCCCGGGAATCCGAGGACCGCGGCCACCTGCGTGCGGACCGCTGTGATCACCCTCCGGTCCTGTTCGTCCGCGGAGAGCGGGGCGAGCTGCTCCAGCAACCCGACCGTCGCCGCCTCGCGCGGGGTCCGCCGCGAGGCCAACCCGCTCAGCACAGCGGGCACATGATCCCCCAGCGCCGAGGTGTCCAGCCGCATGGCCACGACCACCGCCTCGTCCGCCGTCACCGCCGCGTCGAAGGACGACAGGGCGTCCTCCGTGGGCAGTGCGGCGATCCCCGACCGCGTCAGCCGCGCACGGTCCGCCGCCTTCATACCCCGCGTCATCCCGCTGAGTTCCTCCCACGGGCCCCATGCCACGGAGGTCGCCGGCAGTCCCGAGGCGCGCCGGTGCTGTGCCAGGGCGTCCACGTAGGCGTTCGCCGCCGCGTAGTTGGCCTGGCCGGCCGAGCCCAGCGTTCCCGCCGCCGACGAGAACAGCACGAAGGCGTCCAGGTCCCCGGTCAGCTCGTGCAGATGCCGCGCGCCGTCCGCCTTGGCCCGCAGCACCGTGTCCACCTGCCCCGGCGACAACGACGACACCACGCCGTCGTCGACCACACCGGCGGCGTGTATCACGCCGGTCAGCGGACGGTCGGCCGGGACCGACGCGAGAACCCCTGCCAGTGCCGCACGATCGCCCACGTCACACGCGAAGACCGAGACCTCGGCGCCGAGGTCGGACAGGTCGGAGAGGTCGGGGGCGCCCGCCGGCCCGCCCCGGCTCACCAGCAGCAGATGACGTACCCCGTGTGCCGTGACCAGGTGGCGCGCCACCGCCTTGCCCAGCACACCGGTCCCACCGGTGATGAGTACCGTGCCGCCGGGGCGGAAGGGTGAAGGGCCCGGTTCGGACTGTCTCACCCGCTCCAGCCTCGGCACCGACGCCCTGCCGACGCGGACGGCCATCTGGGGCTCGGCGCTGGACAGGATCGCGGGCAGCGCGCGCAGTGACGCGTCCTGGCCGTCCAAGTCCACCAGGACGATACGGCCCGGGTGCTCCAACTGTGCCGAGCGCAGCATGCCCCACACCGCCGCGCCGGCCGGGTCCGTGGCGTCCGGTCCCACGGCCTCCCGGGTCACCACCACCAGGCGCGACGCCGCCGGCCGGTCTTCGGCCAGCCATGCCTGTGTCAGCCGCAGCACCCGGTCGAGCCGGGCGCGGACGTCCGGGCCGCCGGCCGCGCAGGACACCACCAGGTCGGACACCGAGCTGTCGGCCGAGGCGAGCTCGGCGACCTGTGGGGCGCCGAGCGCGTCCGCGAGACCCAGCTCGTCCGGGCCGAGCACCACGCGTGTTCCCGCGAGCGCCCCGCCGGTCGCCGGTGTGTTCTCCCAGCTCACCCGGAACAGCGTCTCCTTGGCGCGGGCCGCCTGAAGCCGGCCCGCCGACACGGGCCGCAGGGCCAGGGTGCCGATCGAGAGCACTGCCGCCCCGGACTCGTCCGCCGCGGACACGGTGAACTCCTGCGGGCCCACGGGCGAGAGGCGAACCCGCAAAGACGTCGCCCGTACGGCGTGCAGGCGCACTCCCCGCCATGAGAAGGGCAGCCGTGTGCCGTCGTCGGCGAGGGTCAGCCCGGCCGCGTGCAGGGCGGCGTCCAGCAGCGCGGGATGCATCCCGTACCGGCCGGCCTCCGCGGTCACCTCGTCGGGCAGGGCCACCTCGGCGAGGACGTCGTCGCCGTGCCGCCACACCGCCCGCACGCCCTGGAACGTCCTGCCGTAGGCGAGACCGGCCGTGCGCAGGCGTTCGTAGAGTTCGGACACGTCGGCCGGTTCGGCGTCCTTCGGCGGCCACTCGGCCAGGGCGGGTTCTGGTTCCGGCCGGTCCTCGGCGAAGGCGCCACTGGCGTGCCGTGTCCATTCGCTCGCTCCGACGGGGCGTGAGTGGATGACGAACGCGCCGTCGTCGACGGTCACTTGCAGTTCCACCCGCCTTTGCCGCGGCAGCACGAGCGGCACTTCGAGCGTGAGATCCTCCACTCCGTCGCCACCCGTGCGGTCGGCCGCGTGCAGCGCGAACTCCACCATGGCGGCTCCCGGCAGTACAACGCTGCCGAGCACCTGGTGGTCGGCGAGCCACGGATGGGTGGCGGTGGAGAGCCGTCCGGTGAACACCGCGCCGCCGCTCCCGGCGAGTTCGACCGACGTCTCCAGCAGCGGATGCTCGGCGGAGGAGCGGCCGAGGCCGGCGGGCAGCCAGTACCGTTCGTGCTGGAAGGCGTAGGTGGGAAGGTCGACGCGCCGGGCGCCGGCCCCGGCGAAGAAGCCCGGCCAGTCCACGTCGACGCCGCGGACGTGCAGTCGCGCCAGTGCCGTCAGCGCGGTCTCCGGTTCCGGACGGTCCTTCCGCAGGAGCGGGATCGTCGCGGCGCCGTCGGCCGTCGCCGTCAGCACGGCGTCGGGCCCGAGTTCGAGGAACGTCGTCACGCCCCGCGACTCCAAGGTGCGCAGCCCGTCGGCGAAGCGCACCGTCTCACGCACGTGCCGTACCCAGTGGTCGGCCGTGAACTCCGTTACCAGCTCGCCGGTTTCGTTGGACACGACCGGGATCTGCGGGGAGCCGTACGACAGCGCCCGGGCCACCCGGCGGAATTCGTCGAGCATGGGTTCCATCAGGGGCGAGTGGAACGCATGGCTCACCGGTAGCCGCCGCGTCCGCCGGAACCGCGAGGCGATGGCGAGTACGGCTTCCTCGTCGCCCGAAATCACCACCGACGAGCGGCCGTTCACCGCCGCGATCGACACGCGCTCGGTCAGCAGCGGCGCGACGTCGGCCTCCGGGGCGACGATCGCGACCATCGCCCCGCCGGCCGGCAGTGCCTGCATCAGCCGCCCGCGTGCCGCGACCAGCGCGGCAGCGTCGTCCAGCGACATCGCTCCGGACACATGGGCCGCCACCAGTTCGCCGATCGAGTGCCCGGCCAGGGCGTGGGGGCGCAGACCCCACGACCGCGCCAGCCGGAACAGCGCGACCTCCACCGCGAACAGCGACGCCTGGGTGCAGACGGTCTGATCCAGCAGAGCGGCGTCCGACATCGCCTCCCGCAGCGGCCGCTCCAGATACCGGTCGAACCGGGCGCACACCTCGGCGAACGCGGACTCGAACACCGGGAACCTCGCCGCCAGCTCCCGGCCCATACCGACCCGCTGGGAGCCCTGGCCGGAGAAGAGGAACGCCAGCTTTCCGCTCCTGGCCACGCCCCGCACCACACCGGCCGCCGTGTCGTCACCGGACTCCAGAGCCGTCAGCCCGCGCAGGAACCCGTCCCGGTCCCCGGCGACCACGGCGGCGCGATGCTCGAACGCCGAGCGGGTCGCGACCAGCGACGCCCCGACATCGTTCAGAGTGAGGTGTGGCCGGGCCGCGACCGACTCGCGCAGCCGCGATGCCTGCGCGCTCAGCGCCGCTTCGCTCTTCGCGGAGAGCACCCAGGGCAGCACCGGTGCCGGGGCGCCGGCCGGAGCGGATTCCGCTGGCTCGACGGCCTCGAGCGCCTCCGCGGCCTCCAGAATGACATGCCCGTTCGTCCCGCTGATCCCGAACGACGACACGCCCGCCCGCCGCGGTCGGCCCGTGTCCGGCCACGGCTGCGCCTCGCTGAGCACCCTCACCTTTCCGGCCGACCAGTCCACGTTCCTCGACGGCTCGTCCGCGTGCAGCGTCCTGGGCGCCACGCCCTCGCGCAGCGCCATGACCATCTTGATCACACCGGCGATCCCCGCCGCGGCCTGGGTGTGGCCGATGTTGGACTTGATCGAGCCGAGCAGCAGTGGCCGGTCCCGGTTCTGTCCGTAGGTGGCGAGCAGCGCCTGTGCCTCGATCGGGTCCCCGAGTGCCGTACCCGTGCCGTGTGCCTCCACCACGTCGACCTGCGCGGCCGACAGTCCGGCGTTGGCGAGGGCCTGTCCGATCACCCGCTGCTGCGAAGGGCCGTTCGGCGCCGTCAGTCCGCTGCTCGCACCGTCCTGGTTGACCGCGCTGCCGCGCACCACGGCAAGCACCGGATGTCCCTCGCGGCGCGCCACGGACAACCGCTCGACCAGCAGCACACCCACACCCTCGGCGAACCCGGCCCCGTCCCCGGCGGCCGAGAACGCCTTGCACCGGCCGTCGGGGGCGAGACCGCCCAGTCGGCCGAACTCGGCGAACACGACCGGTGAGGCCATCACGGTCACCCCGGCGACCACGGCGAGCGAGCACTCGTCCCGGCGCAGCGCGTGGCTCGCCAGGTGCAGTGCGGTCAGCGAGGACGAGCAGGCCGTGTCGACGGTCACCGCCTGCCCCTCGAAGCCGAAGGCGAAGGCCACCCGGCCGGACAGCACGGCCGAGGACGCCCCGGTGAGCAGATATCCGTCGGCGCCTGCCGGGGCCTGACCGTTCGTCGGGAGGTAGTCCTGGCTGCCGCTGCCGACGAAGACGCCGACCGGGGCGCCGCGCAGCGACTCGGGGTCGATTCCGGCCCGTTCGAGGACCTCCCACGTGGTCTCCAGCATGAGCCGCTGCTGCGGATCCATGGCCAGCGCCTCTCGGGGGCTGATGCCGAAGAACTCCGCGTCGAACCGGTCGGCGCCCCGCAGGAATCCACCGACGGGCGGCCGCATACGCGGGTCAGCCGCTTCGTCGGGATCCCAGCCCCGGTCCGTCGGGAACGGCGTGATCGCGTCCTCGCCCCGCTCGACCAGGCGCCAGAGGTCCTCGGGCGAGACCACGCCGCCGGGGTAGCGGCAGGCCATGGCGACGATCGCGATCGGTTCCCGGTCCCGGTCCTCCAGCTCGCGCACCCGCTGCCGTGCCTGTCGGGCGTCGGCGATCGACCGCTTGAGGTACTGGCGGAGCTTCTCATCGTTCGACATGTGGAGCTTCTCGTCGTTCGCCATGCGGCGTCACCCTCCGGCCTGGTCGTCGACCATGTGGAACAGTTCGTCGTCGGTCGCCGAGTCGAGGTCGCTCCCGTCCACGGGCGGGGCGCTGTTCTCGGCCGACAGGAGGGCTCTCAGCCGCGCCATCACCTGGGCGCGGGCCGCGGCGTCGGAAGGGAGCCCGGCCAGGGTGCTCTCCAGTCCGTGGAGCGCGGCGAGCACGTCCCGCGCGTCGGCGTGGCCGTCCGGGACGAGTTGTGCGTGCAGGAACTCGCCGAGTGCGAACGCGCTCGGGTGGTCGAACACGAGGGTCGCGGGCAGCCGCAGGCCGGTCGCCGCCTTGAGCCGGTTGCGCAGTTCGACCCCGGTGAGCGAGTCGAAACCCAGCTCCTGGAAGCCGCGCCGGGCCGCGATCTCGTCCGGCCCGGCGAAGCCGAGCACCGCCGCCGCGTGGCCGCGCACCAGGTCCACCAGCGTCTGATGCCGTTCGCCGGGCGGCAGCCGGAGCAGGCGTCGGGTCAGCGAGTCCGGATCGCCCGCGCTCCGTACGGCTCGCCGGGACGGCGCTCCCAGGACGCCCTGGAGCATCGGGAGCCGGCTGCCGCGCAGTGCGGTTGTGTCGAGTCTGACCGGTGCCGTCACCGGTTCGCCGGTGCCCAGCGCGGCGTCGAACAGGGCGAGACCTTCCTCGGTGGACAGTCCCAGCACTCCGCGCTGGGCCTTGCGCCGCAGTTCGGCGGCGCCCAGGTGGCCCGTCAGGCCGCTGCGCTCGCTCCACAGACCCCAGGCGAGCGACACCGCCGGCAGCCCGTGCGCGGTCCGGTGGTGGGCGAGCGCGTCCAGGAAGGTGTTGGCGGCCGCGTAGTTCCCCTGTCCCGGCGCGCCGAGCAATCCGGCGGCGGAGGAGAACAGGGCGAAGAACGCCAGGTCCGCGCCCCGGGTCAGCTCGTGCAGATGGCGCGCGGCGTCGATCTTCGGACGGGTCACCGTGTCGAGCCGGTGCGGTGTCAGCGACTCGACCACACCGTCGTCGAGGGCTCCCGCGGTGTGCACGACCGCGGTGAGCGGGTGCTCGGCCGGCACGGTCGCCAGGACGTCCGCGAGGGCGGCGCGGTCGGTGACGTCGCACGCGGTCACGGCCACGTCCGCGCCCAGCTCCGTCAGTTCGGTCGCCAGGTCGTCCGCTCCGGGAGCCCGCATGCCCTGCCGGCTGACCAGCATCAGCCGCCGTGCGCCGTGTCCGGTGACGAGGTGGCGGGCCATCGCGCGGCCGAGCGTTCCGGTGCCGCCCGTGACGAGCACGGTGCCCTGGGGGTCGAGCGCGGCGGGGACCGTGAACACGATCTTGCCGATGTGCCGCGCCTGGCTCATGTGCCGGTACGCCTCGGGTGCCCTGCGGATGTCATAGGTGGTCAGCGGCAGGTGTCGGAGGGCTTTTTGCTCGAACAGCTCCACGATCTCGGCGAGCATCTGCCCGATCCGTTCCGGGCCCGCGTCCAGCAGGTCGAACGCGCGGTACGTCACGCCCGGATGCGCGGCGGCCACGTCGGCAGGGGTCCGGACGTCGGTCTTGCCCATGTCCAGGAACCGGCCGCCGCGCGGCAGCAGCCGCAGTGACGCGTCCATGAGGTCCCGGACCAGCGAGTTGAGTACGACGTCCACGCCCGCGCCCTCGGTGACTTCGCGGAACCGCGCCTCGAAGCCGGTCGTACGGGAGGAGGCGATGTGCCGCTCGGGCAGCCCGGAGGAGCGCAGCACGTCCCACTTCGTGGGGCCGGCGGTGCCGAACACCTCGGCGCCGAGGTGCCTGGCCAGTTGGACCGCCGCCATGCCCACACCGCCGGCTGCCGCGTGCACCAGGACGGACTGCCCCGGCCGCAGACCCGCCAGGTCGACCAGGCCGTAGTACGCCGTCAGGAAGGCGGCGGGCACGGACGCGGCCTGTACGAACGACCAGTCGTCCGGCATCACCGCGAGCGTGCGCCGATCGACCACCACGACCGGTCCGGCGCCCTCGGCCAGCAGTCCGAACACCCGGTCGCCGGGTCGCAGGTCGGTGATGCCGGGAGCGGTCTCCAGCACGATCCCGGCGCCCTCGGTGCCCATGACCGCCTCGCCGGGATACATGCCCAGGGTGATCAGCACGTCGCGGAAGTTGAGCCCGGCGGCGCGCAGGGCGATCCGGACGTGCCCGGCGGGCAGCGGCTCGCGTGCCCGCGGGTGGTCGACCAGGGCGAGGCCGCCGATCGTGCCGGTCCGCGCCGTCTCCAGGCGCCAGGTGCGTGAGTCCGACGGCGGTGTCAGGCGGTCGGCCGAGGCGGCGGGGACCAGCCGCGGGGCGAGCGGGACGCCGCCGCGGACGGCCACTTGCGGCTCACCGGAGCCCACCGCGTCGGCCAGCGCCCGGCCGCGGTCCGTCGCCGTGTCGTCCAGGTTCTCCGAGCCTTCTGCGTCTTCTGCCTCTTCTGGGTCTTCTACATCGATCAGGACGAACCGGTCCGGGTGTTCGGACTGCGCGGTTCGCAGCAGGCCCCACGTCGGCGCGGCGGCGAGGTCCGGCACGTCCTCTCCGGCGTACGTGGCGACGGCGCCGCGCGTCACCACCACGAGCCGCGACCCGCCCGACGCCTCGTCGCCGAGCCACCGCTGGGCGAGTTCGAGCGTCGCGCGCAGGGTTGTCCTCGTGTCGCCGTGGCGACCGTCGACCGGCACGACCACGACATCGGGTACGGCCTCCCCCAGCGCGTCCAGTCCGGGGCACATGTCCACCTGGACTCCCGCCGCTTCGAGTCCGGCGCGCAGGCCGAGCGTGTCGGGCCCGAGGATCGCGCACCGGCCGGTGTACGGCGGCCCGGCCGCGACAGGTGTCCACCGCACCTGGTACAGCGAGTCGCTCGCCCCGCGCAGTTGTCCGGCGGTGACCGCCCGCGTCACGAGCGACCGCGCCAACGCCACCGGCTGTCCGGCGTCGTCGGTCACCTCGACGACCGCCGAACCGCGGCCGTCGGGCGAGATCCGGGCGCGCACGCGGCCGGCGCCGACGGCGTGCAGGCTCACTCCGGCGAAGGAGAACGGCAGCCGGACCTGTCCCGGTCCGGTCCCGGCGGCGCCCGCGTCGAGCAGGTCGGGAAGCACGGCCTGGAGCACGGAGTCCAGCAGGACGGGGTGCAGCCCGAAGCCGCGGGGCTCGGCGTTCTCCGGCAGCTCCGCCTCGGCGAAAATCTCGTCACCGAGCCGCCACACGGCCCGCAGCCCCCGGAACGCGGGGCCGTAGCCCAGTCCGGCGTTGCCCAGCCGGTCGTAGAAGCCGTCCAGGTCCACCGGTGTGGCGCCGGTGGGCGGCCATTGCGTGACCGACGCAGCGGGCTCCGCCGGCTCGCTCGACGTCACGGCTCCGACCGCGTGCCGGGTCCAGCCGGTGCCCGGTGGTGCGTCCTCGGGGCGGCTGTGCACGCTCAGTGGCCGGTCGCCCGACTCGTCCGCGGCCCGCACCGACACCCTGATGTGGACACCGGCGGTCTCCGCGAGCATCAGCGGTTTCTCCAGGGTGAGTTCGCGGAGGTGACCGCAGCCGACCTCGTCCCCGGCACGGATGGCCATGTCGATGAGCGCGGTGCCGGGCACCAGTACCGAGCCGAACACGGTGTGGTCCGCCAGCCAGGGGTGGGAGCGCGTCGAGAGCCGTCCGGTGAGTACCACGCCGTCCGACTCCGGCAGTGCCAGCGCGGCGCCCAGCAGGGGGTGTCCGGTGGTGTCGAGCCCGTGGCCGGCCGCGTCGGCGGGTTCGGCGGTGTCCGCCAGCCAGTAGCGCTGTCGCTGGAAGGCGTAGGTGGGCAGGTCGGCATGGGGCCTGGGAGTGTCGCCGAACGCCCTGGTCCAGTCGATGCGGACGCCGGCGACATGGGCGTCGGCCAGTGAGGTGAGCAGCCGCCGCGGCCCGCCCTGGTCACGGCGGAGCGAGCCCACGGCGACGATCTCCACGCCCATGGCGTCCGCGGTGTCCTGCGTGCCGACGGTCAGCACGGGCTGCGCGCTCGACTCGACGAAGGCGGTGAACCCGTCGCCGATCAGTGCCCGGACCGCGGCCTCGAAGCGGACGACGTGCCGCAGGTTGCGGTACCAGTACTCGCCGTCCAGCGCGGTCGCGTCCAGCCGGGCCCCGTCCACCGTGGAGTAGAACGGGATGTCGCCCTCGCGCGGCGCGATGCCGGTGAGGCCGGCCTCGATCTCGGCCCGGATGTCGTCGACGTGCGCGGAGTGCGCGGCGAAGTCCACTCCGGCCAGTCGCCAGCGCAGTACGCCCAGGCGGGACAGTTCGCGTTCGAACTCGTGGAGGGCGTCGGCGTCGCCGGAGACCGCCACCGCGGCGGGGCCGTTCACCGCCGCGACCCACAGCCGGCCGTCCCACGGCCGCAGCAGGGCGCTCACCTCGGCGGCCGGTGCGACCACCGAGAGCATCCCGCCCCGGCCGCACAGTCGCCGCAGCGCCCTGCTGCGCGTCACGACCACCCGTGCCGCGTCGTTCAGCGACAGGGCTCCCGCCACACAGGCGGCCGCGATCTCGCCCTGGGAGTGCCCGACGACGGCCTCGGGCACGACGCCGTAGGAGCGCCATACCTCCGCCAGCGACACCATGATCGAGAACAGCACGGGCTGGACCACGTCCACCCGGTCCGTTCCGGGCGCGCCTTCGGCGCCGCGCACCACGTCGAGGACCGACCAGTCGACGTACTCGCCGACCGCTTCGGCGCACTGCGCCATCCGGGCGGCGAACGCCGGTTCCGTCGCCAGCAGTTCACGGGCCATTCCGGTCCACTGCGTGCCCTGGCCGGGGAAGACGAGGGCGACCCGGCCGGTCGCCGTCGCGGCGCCGCGCACCACGTGGGCCGTGGGCGTGCCCGTGCCCAGCGCGTCGAGCCCGCGCAGCAGTTCCTCGCGACCGTTCCCGACCACCACGGCACGGTGTTCGAGTACGGCACGAGTGGTGGCCAGGTTGTACCCGACGTCCGCGACCGGCACGTCCGGCGTGGCGCGCAGGAACCGCGCCAGCCGGACCGCCTGGCCCCGCAGCGCGTCCCGCGTCCTGCCGGACAGCACCCATGGCACCAGGTCGGGGGCGGTGGCGGGCGGTGCCTGCGCCGCTTCGGGCCCGGCCTCTTCGAGAATCACATGGGCGTTGGTACCGCTGACTCCGAAGGACGAGACCGCGGCCCGCCTCGGGCGTCCGTCGTCCCGCGCCCACGGCACGTGCTCGGTGAGCAGCGCGAGCTTCCCCGACCAGTCCACGTGCGGCGACGGGTCGTCCGCGTGCAGCGTCCTGGGCAGGATCCGGTGTCTGAGGGCCATCACCATCTTGATCACGCCCGCCGCGCCCGCGGCGGCCTGGGTGTGCCCGATGTTCGACTTGACCGACCCCACCCACAGCGGCCGCTCCCGCCCCCGGCAGTAGGTGGCCAGGAGTGCCCGTGCCTCGATGGGGTCGCCGAGCTGGGTTCCGGTGCCGTGCGCCTCCACGGCGTCCACGTCGGACGCGGCCAGCCGGGCGTCGGTCAGCGCCTGTCCGATGACCCGTTCCTGGGCCGGTCCGCTCGGTGCGGTGAGCCCGTTGGAGGCGCCGTCCTGGTTGACCGCGGAGCCACGGAGCAGCGCGAGGACGGGATGTCCGTTGCGGCGGGCGTCGGAGAGGCGTTCCAGCAGGAGCAGGCCGACGCCTTCGGCGGAGCCGAAACCGCCCGCGTCGGCGGCGAAGGAGCGGCACCGGCCGTCCCGCGACAGTCCGCGTTGCCGGCCGAAATCGACGAACATCTCGGGCGAGGCCATCACCACCACCCCGCCGGCCAGGGCCAGCGAGCACTCGCGGGAGCGCAGTGCGTGCGCCGCCCAGTGCAGTGCCACCAGGGACGACGAGCACGCGGTGTCCAGGGTGACCGCGGGGCCTTCCAGGCCGAAGGTGTACGCCACGCGGCCGGACGCGACGCTCGCGGTGTTCCCCGTCACCAGATGGCCCCGGAGTTCCTCGGGCACCTGCCGCAGACGGGACCGGTAGTCCTGGTAGGTGACACCGGTGAACACCGCGGTGTCGCTGCCGCGCAACGACACCGGGTCGATCCCGGCGCGTTCGAACGCCTCCCAGGAGGTCTCCAGGAGCAGCCGCTGCTGCGGGTCCATGGCCAGGGCCTCGCGGGGGGAGATGTCGAAGAGCGCGGCGTCGAAGTCGGCGGCGTCGTGCAGGAATCCGCCTTCGCGGACGTAGGTGGTGCCGGGGTGGTCGGGGTCCGGGTGGTACAGGGCGGACAGGTCCCAGCCGCGGTCGGCGGGGAAGGGCGAGATGCCCTCGTGTCCCGCGTGGACCAGTTCCCAGAGGTCTTCCGGGGAACGCACACCGCCCGGGTACCGGCAGCTCATCGCGACGATCGCGATCGGCTCCGGGTCCGGTGACTCCGCTTCGACCAGCCGTTGTCGGGTCCTGTGGAGATCCGCCGTGACCCTGCGGAGGTAGTCGCGGAGCCTTTCCTCGTTACTCGTGGTCATGACACTCCCAGGTCCTTGTCGATGAACGAGAACAGCTCGTCGTCCTCGGCCGTCCGCAGGGACTCGGCCGGGTCCGTGCCGTTCTCGCCGAAGTCGCCCCACTTCACGAGCAGGGAACGCAGCCTCGTGGTGAGGTGGGCGCGCTCGGCGGTGCTCGCCGACGAGAGCCGCTCCGTCAACCGGTCGAACTCGTCACCCGGTGCCCCGGCGCCGTCGGCGAACCGGCTCGCGAGGTACCCGGCCAGCGCGGTGGGCGACGGATGGTCGAACACCATGGTCGCCGGGAGCGTCAGACCGGTCGCGGCGCCGAGCCGGTTGCGCAGTTCGACTCCGGTGACCGAGTCGAGGCCGAGCTGCTGGAAGGCGCGGTCCGTCGCCACCTCTCCTCGTGCGTGCCCCAGTACGGCCGCGACGTGCGCACCGACCAGGTCCAGCAGCCGGCGGGCGCGGTCCTCCTCGGGCAGCGCGGCGAGCCGTTCGGCCAGGGACGTCTCGCCGGAGCCGGGTTCCGCCGCGACCGTCATCTCCGCCGTGATCTCGCGGGCCTCGGGCACTTCCCGCAGCAGCGGGCTGGGCCGCAGCGCGGTGAAGGCGACGTGGAAGCGCCGCCAGTCGACGTCGGCGACGGCCACGTACCTCTCGCCGGCCGCCAGGGCCCGGCCCAGTGCGGTGAGTGCCGATTCCGGCTCCATCTCCGGCAGCCCGTGCCGTCGCAGGGTTCCCGCGACCGCGCCACGGGCCATGCCGCCGCCGGCCCACGCTCCCCAGGCCACGGAGGTCGCGGGGAGACCGAGGTCCCCGCGGTGCCGGGCCAGCGCGTCCAGGAAGGCGTTGCCCGGCGCGTAGTTCCCCTGTCCGGGCAGCCCGATCGTGCCGCCGAGGGACGAGAACATGACGAACGCGGAGAGCCGGCGGTCCCGGGTGAGGTCGTGCAGGTTGAGCGCGCCGCCCATCTTGACCCGCAGCGAGCGGTCCAGTTGGTCCGGCGTGAGGGCGCCGACCGTGCCGTCGTCGAGCACGGCGGCCGTGTGCACCACCGCCGACAGGTCGGGCGCCGTGGCGAGCAGTTCGGCCAGGGCCGCGCGGTCGGACACGTCGCACGCGGCCAGGGTGACCCGGGCGCCGAGGCCGGTCAGCTCCGCCTCGAGTTCCGGCGCGCCCGGTGCGTCCGGGCCACGGCGACTCACCAGCAGGAGGTGTTCGGCTCCCTGACGGGCCAGCCAGCGGGCCACCTGCGCCCCGAGCGCTCCGGTGCCGCCGGTGACCAGCACCGTCCCTCGGGGGGACCACGGCGAGTCGCTGTCCGGAGCACGGCCGGCGCGCACCAGCCGGCGCACGAACACCCCGGAGGGGCGCACCGCCGCTTGGTCCTCGCCCGTCGTCGCGGCGAGCAGCGCGCACAGGTCCGCCCCGGCGCGGGCGTCCATCGTCTCGGGCAGGTCGACCAGTCCGCCCCAGCGGTCGGGATGCTCCACGCAGGCCACCAGGCCCAGCCCCCACACCAGCGCCTGCCGGGCGCTGGCGAGGGGTTCGCCGTCGCCCACCGCCACGGCGCCGCGCGTGGCGCACCACAGCGGAGCGGTCAGGCCCGCGTCGCCGAGCGCCTGCACCAGGGCGACCGTGCCGGTGAAACCGGCCGGGACGACGGGAGTCGGCCGTTCGTCCAGCGACAGCAGCGACAGCACACCGTCCACGGGGGAATCGGTGGCGTCCCGGAGCCGGGCGGCGAGTGCGTTGCGGCCGGTGCCGGCGGGGTCCACCTCGACCGGGACGACCCGTGCGCCCGCCGCGGTCAGCGCGTCCAGGCATCCGTCGGCCCATTCCCGCCGTACGCCGTGGAGCGGGACCACCACGAGCCAGGTGCCGGACAACGACGCCGACGGTGTCCCGGGCATCGGGCGCCAGGCGATCCGGTACCGCCACGAGTCCACGGCCGTCGCCTCGCGCCGAGTCCGCCGGTAGGTGGTCAGCACGGACATAACCGTGCGCAGCGCCTCCGGGTCGTGGTCCGCGTCCGGCGACAGCGTCCGGCCCAACTCGTCGACGTCGCCGCTGTCCACCGCCGTCCAGAACGCGTCGTCCGCCGGAGTCTCCTCGCCGCTCGGCAGCCAGTACCGCTGCCGTTGAAACGGATAGGTCGGCAGGTCCACCCGGCGCGTGGGCAACCCGGCGAAGACCTTGGACCAGTCCACGTCGACGCCACGCGCATACGCCTCGGCCAGCGCGGCGAGGAACCGGTCCTGGCCGCCGTCGTCCCTTCGCAGCGAGCCGATCACGGCCGTGTCGTTCGCGGTCGCCCGTATGGCCGCCGTGAGGACGGGGTGCGGGCTCATCTCGATGAACGCGCCGATGCCGGCCTCGGCGAGTTGGCGCACGACCTCGTCCAGGCGCACCGTCAGGCGCAGGTTGCGGTACCAGTACTCGGCGTCCATGACGGTGGTGTCGATCCGCTCGCCGGTGACCGTGGACTGGAGCGGAATCTCCGCCGGGCGCGGGGTGATCGGCGCGAGGTCGGTCAGCAACTGTTCGCGGACCTCTTCGACCTGCGCCGAGTGGGAGGCATAGTCCACCGCGATCCGGCGGGCGCGCACTCCGTCGGCCTGGCACTGGGCGAGCAGTCCTTCGAGGGCCCCGGTCTCGCCGGACACCACGACCGCGCTCGGCCCGTTGACCGCGGCCACCGACAGCCGCTCGCCCCATGCCTCGGCGCGGGCCAGGACCTGGTCGAGCGGGAGCGGGACGGAGACCATGCCGCCCTTGCCGGACAACGTCGCCAGGGCCCGGCTGCGCAGGGCGACGACGCGGGCGGCGTCCCGCAACGACAGCGCGCCGGCCACGTACGCGGCGGCGATCTCGCCCTGGGAGTGTCCGGCCACCGCGGCGGGACGGACTCCGTAGGAGCGCCACAGCGCGGCCAGTCCCGCCATCATGGCGAACAGCGCGGGCTGGACGACATCCACCCGGTCCAGGCCGTGTCCGTCGCGCAGCACATCCGTCAGGGACCAGTCCACGTACGGCGCCAGCGCCTCGGCGCACGCCTCGATCTCCTGCCGGAAGACCGGGGACGAGTCGAGCAGTTCCGAGGCCATCCCGGGCCACTGCGAGCCCTGGCCGGGGAACACGAACGCGACCTGTCCGCCGGTGTCGGCCACGCCCTGGACCAGGTCCGGGTCGGCACCGCCCGCGGCGAGCGCGGTCAGCCCGCGGCGCATCGCCGCCGCGTCCGTACCGAGGACGACCGCCCGGTGCTCGAACGCCTTCCGGGTGGTGGCGAGCGAGTACCCGATGTCCGGTACGGCGCGGTCGGCGGCCGGCAGCAGGCGGGCGGCCTGGGCGCGCAGTGCGGGCTCGGTGCGCGCGGAGAGGATCCACGGCAGCGGCGCCCCGGCAGCGAGTCGATCGGGGGCCTGCGCGTCGGTCGGCAGGTCGGCCCGGTCGTCGGCCGGAGCCTGCTCCAGGACCAGGTGCGCGTTGGTGCCGCCGATCCCGAACGAGGACACCGCGGCGCGGCGCGGACGGCCGTCCTCGGGCCACGGCCGGGTCTCGGTCAGCAGCCGTACCGAACCGGCGGACCAGTCCACGTGGGGTGTCGGCGGGTCGGCGTGCAGGGTCCGGGGCAGGGTCGCGTGCCGCAGGGCGAGGACCGTCTTGATCACTCCGGCGACACCGGCCGCGGCCTGGGTGTGTCCGATGTTCGACTTGACCGATCCGAGCCACAGCGGGCGCTCCCGGTCCCGGCCGTAGGTCGCCAGCAGCGCCTGCGCCTCGATCGGATCGCCCAGGGCCGTGCCGGTGCCGTGCGCCTCCACCACGTCCACGTCGGACTCGGAGAGCCGGGCCGCCGCCAGCGCCTGACGGATCACCCGCTGCTGGGCGGGGCCGTTCGGCGCGGTCATCCCGTTCGAGGCGCCGTCCTGGTTGACCGCCGACCCGCGGATCACCGCGTAGACGGTGTGCCCGTTGCGCCGGGCGTCCGACAGCCGCTCCACGAGCAGCATGCCCACGCCCTCGGCCCAGCCGGCCCCGTCGGCGGTCTCGCCGAACGACTTGCACCGGCCGTCGGGGGACAGCGCCCGCTGCCTGCTGAACTCGACGAACAGGCTGGGCGTGGACATCACCGTGGCCCCGCCCGCGAGCGCCAGCGAACATTCGCCGTTGCGCAGCGCCTGCGCGGCCAGGTGCAGCGCCACCAGCGAGGACGAGCACGCGGTGTCGACGGTCACCGCGGGGCCTTCCAGGCCGAATGTGTAGGCCACGCGGCCGGAGGCCACACCGCCCGCGCTGCCGATGCCGACGTACGCCTCCAGTTCCTCGGGCACCTTGCGCAGGCGGGAGCCGTAGTCCTGGTGCATCATCCCGGCGAAGACCCCGGTTCGGCTGCCTCGCACCGTCTCGGGGTCGATCCCGGCCCGTTCGAACGCCTCCCAGGAGGTCTCCAGGAGCAGCCGCTGCTGCGGGTCGGTGGAGAGCGCCTCGCGCGGGCTGATGTCGAAGAACTGCGGGTCGAAGTCGGCGGCGTCGTAGAGGAAGCCGCCGGCGCGCGTGTAGCTCCTGCCGGGCCGGTCGGGGTCGGGGTGGTACAGCTCACCGACGTCCCAGCCGCGGTCGGTGGGGAACTCGCCGATGGCGTCCTCGCCCCGGAGCAGCAGCTCCCACAGGTCCTCGGGGGAGCGCACACCGCCCGGGAGCCGGCACGCCATGCCGATGATCGCGATCGGTTCGTCGGCCGTCGGCACCGCGTCGGCGCTCCGCGTGGCCGGGGCTTCCCCTACGGATGGTTGCCCGCCGAGGAGTTCGCCGCGCAGGTGGGTGGCCAGCGCGAGCGGGGTCGGGTGGTCGAACACCACGGACGCGGATATCCGCAGCCCGGTCTCCGCGCCCAGTCTGTTCCTGAGCTGCACCGCGCCGAGCGAGTCGAACCCGATCTCCTTGAAGGCCCGGTCCATCCGGATGGCGTCGGGTCGGTCGTGGCCCAGCACCAGGGCCGTCTGCCGCTGCACCAGATCCCTCACCGTCCGTTCGCGCGCGGCCTCCGGCAGGGCGGCCAGGCGTTCCGCCAGGCTCGGCCCGGCCGCACCGTCGTCCACCACGCGCCGTAGGGGTGCCGGCGTCAGGCCGCGCAGCATGGGGCCGGCGTCGGCTGCGCGGGAGGCGGCCGTGTCCAGCCGGGCGGTCACCAGTACGGCGTCCGGCCGGCCGAGGGCCGCGTCCAGGAGCGCGAGGCCATGCGCTGTGGACAGGGGGGAGACGCCGGTCCGGGCGACCCGTCGCCGCAGCTCGGTGGGGTCGAGATGCCCGGTCATCCGGCCGGTCTCGGCCCACAGTCCCCACGCGAGCGACTGGGCCGCCAGCCCCTGATCGCGACGCAGTTCGGCGAGCGCGTCCAGGAACGCGTTCGCCGCCCCGTAGTTGCTCTGGCCCGGGTTGCCCAGCACCCCGACCACCGAGGAGAACAGGACGAACGCGGACAGGTCGGCCTCACGGGTCAGCTCGTGCAGAAACCACGCGGCGTCCGACTTCGGCCGCAGCACCCGGTCCATCCGCTCGTCGGTCAGCGACGAGAGCACGCCGTCGTCCAGTACGCCCGCCGCGTGCACCACCGCGACGAGGGGGTGCTCCGCCGGCACCGTCGCCAGCAGCGCGGCCAGGGCGGCCCGGTCGGAGACATCGCATGCCGCGAGGCGGACCTCGGCGCCCAGGGCGGTCAACTCGGCTTCCAGAGCGGCCGCGTCGTCGCCCGCCCGGCCGCGTCGGCTCGCCAGGAGCAGGTGCCGTACACCGTGTTCGGCGACGAGATGGCGGGCGACCAGGCTGCCCAGCGCGCCGGGGGCTCCCGTGATCAGGACGGTGCCGGTGGGGTCCATCGGCGATACGGCGCCGGTGTTGTCGGGGTCCGTCGGCGATACGGCCTCTTCCGCGGGCGCCGGTTCGAGCCGGGGTGCCCTGACCGTGCCCTGCCGTATCACGAGTTGGGGTTCGCCCAGGTCGAGCGCGGCCGGCAGAACGGCGCTGGTCGCCTCGTGGTCGTCGAGGTCCACCAGCACGAACCGATCCGGGTGTTCGGCCTGGGCCGAGCGGACCAGTCCCCACACCGGTGCCGCCGCCACGTTGTCGCCGGGGCCCATGGCACCGCGCGTCACGACCACGAGCCGTGCGGAGGAGACACGCTCGTCCTCGATCCAGGACCGCAGCAGCGACAGGGCCCAGTGGGCCGACTCGTGCACGCCCGTGACCACGTCCTGGGACACCGGGCAGACCGCGAGCACCACGTCCGGCCCGGCCCCGGCCGCCGCGTCGAGGTCCGCGAAGGACTCGCCGGGCAGTGCGCCGTCCGCGCCGAGGACCGCCCAGCGCAAGGCGGGAGGCGTCGCCACCGCGGGTGTACGTTCGACCCAGTTCACGCGGTACAGCGAGTCCACGCGGGGCCTGTCCCCCGCCGCCGCGCGGGTGCTCAGCGAGTCCATCGAGATCACCGGTGCGCCGGTGCGGTCGACGGCCGTCAGCGACATCCCGCCGGTCCGGCCGGGCCGTAGCCGGACCCGGAGGACCGAGGCGCCGGTGGCGTGCAGGCGGAAGCCGTTCCAGGAGAACGGCAGAAGCGGTGTGCCGTCCTCGACGGCGGCAAGTTCGAGGGCGTGCAGCGCGGAGTCCAGCAGGGCCGGGTGCACACCGAACCCGTCCGCTTCCACGCCGTGCGCCAGCTCGACCTCGGCGAACAGTTCGGCCTCGCGCCGCCACACCGTGTGAAGGCCCCGGAACGCCGGCCCGTAGTCGAGGCCGATGTCCGCCAGCCGCTCGTACAGCCCGCTCACGTCGACCGGCGCGGCGCCGTCCGGTGGCCACACCAGCGGGTCCACGGTGTACGGCCCGGAGGCCGTGAGGGAGCCGTCGGCGTGCAGTCGCCAGTCCTCGTCGGCCGATCGGGAGTGCACGGTCAGTTCACGGCGTCCGGTCCCGTCCGCCGCGCCCACCCGTATCTGCACCCGGACACCGCGCTCCGGCACCGTCAGCGGCGTCTGGAGGACCAGTTCCTCGACGAGGTCGCACCCGACCTGGTCGCCCGCCCACACGGCCAGTTCCATCAGCGCCGCGCCCGGCACCACCACCGAGCCCAGCACCGTGTGGTCGGCGAGCCAGGGATGCGTGGCCGGGGACCAGTCGCCGGTCAGCACCAGGCCCGCGCCGTCGGCGAGGACGACGCAACCGCTCAGCAGCGGATGACCGGCCGGGTCCGCGGTGGGCGCGGTGCCCTGCTCCAGCCAGAAACGGCGGTGCTGGAAGGCGTAGGTGGGCAGATCGACCCGGCGCCCGCCGGGGGCCGCCGGTGTCCAGTCGACCGGGACGCCGTGCACATGCGCCTCGGCCAGCGACGTCAGGAACCGCTGCGGCCCGCCGTCGTCGAGCCGCAGCGAGGGGATCACGGCACCGGCCACACCGGCCGCGTCGATGGCGTCCTGGACCGCGGGCAGCAGCACCGGGTGCGGGCTCACCTCGACGAAATGCGTCAGTCCCTGGCCGACCAGGTCCCCTACGGCCTCGGCGAACCGCACCGGCTCACGCAGGTTGCGGTACCAGTAGGCGGCGTCGAGGGTCGAGGTGTCGTGCCGCCGGCCGGTGACGGTGGAGTGGAAGGGGACGGTGGCCGTCCGGGGTGTGACGGCGGCGAGGGCGGTCTCGATCTCCTCCCGGATGGGTTCGATCTGTGCCGAATGGGCGGCGAAGTCCACTCCGGACAGTCGCCAGCGCAGTGTGCCCCGGCGGGACAGCTCGCGTTCGAGTTCCTCGAGCGCGCCGCGGTCGCCGGAGACGATCACCGCCTCCGGGCCGTTGACCGCCGCGATCGACAGCCGCCCGTCGAAGGGTTCCAGCAGCCGCGCGGTCTCGTCGGCCGGGAGCGTGACCGACAGCATTCCGCCCGTGCCGGACAGCCGGCGCAGGCACTTGCTGCGTTCGGCCACGACCCGGGCCGCGTCGGTGAGGGACAGCGCACCCGCGGCGCAGGCGGCGGCGATCTCGCCCTGGGAGTGTCCGACGACGGCGGCCGGGGTCACTCCGTACGAGCGCCACAGCTCGGCCAGGGACACCATGACCGCGAACAGGACCGGCTGGACCACGTCCACCCGGTCCAGTTCGGACCGGTCCCGGACGACGTCGAGCAGGGACCAGTCGACGAACGGGCGCAGCGCGGTGGCGCACTCGGCCATCCGGGCGGCGAACACGGGTGAGGCGTCGAGCAGTTCGGCCGCCATGCCGACCCACTGCGTGCCCTGCCCGGAGAACACGAACACCACCTGGCGGTCCTCGCTCGCCGCGCCGGTCAGCACGCCCGGCACATCCCGCCCCTCGGTCAGGGCCACGAGTCCGGCCCGCAGACGGGCGTGGTCCGCGCCGACGACGACGGCACGGTGTTCGAACACCGTGCGGGTGGTCGCCAGCGACAGGGCGACGTCCGTGGCGTCCCGTTCGTCGACGACGTCCAGGAGCCGGGCGGCCTGCGCGCGCAGTGCCTCGGGGGACTTGGCCGAGAGCACCCACGGCACCGGGGCCATCTCGTCGGTGCCCACCGGTGCGGCGATGTCGGCGGGTTCCGGGGCTTCGAGGACGACGTGTGCGTTGGTTCCGCTCACGCCGAACGAGGACACCGCCGCCCGCCGTGGCCGGTCGGCGTCCGGCCACGCCTGTGGCTCGGTCAGCAGCCGCAGCGATCCCGTCGACCATTCCGCCTGGGACGTCGGCCGGTCGACATGCAGGGTCCGCGGCAGTACGCCGTACCGCATCGCCTGCACCATCTTGATGACGCCCGCCGCGCCCGCGGCGGCCTGGGTGTGGCCGAGGTTGGACTTCACCGAGCCGAGCCAAAGGGGGCGGTCCGCCGTCCGCCGGCGGCCGTAGGTGGCCAGCAGCGCCCGCACCTCGAGCGGGTCGCCGAGCCGGGTTCCGGTGCCGTGTCCTTCCACGGCGTCGACGTCCGAGGCGGTGAGACCCGCGTTGTGCAGCGCCTGCCGGATCACCCGCTGCTGGGCCATGCCGTTCGGCGCGGTGAGCCCGTTGGACGCGCCGTCCTGGTTGACGGCACTCCCCCGGACCACCGCCAGCACCTGATGTCCGTTGCGCCGGGCGTCGGACAGCCGTTCCACCACCATCATGCCGACGCCCTCGGACCAGCCGGTGCCGTCGGCGGCGTCGGCGTAGGACTTGCACCGACCGTCCGGCGACAGCGCGCCCTGCCTGCTGAACTCGACGAACGTGTGCGGCGTGGCCATCACGGCCACACCACCCGCCAGAGCCAGCGAGCACTCGCCGGACCGCAGTGCCTGCGCGGCCAGGTGGAGCGCCACCAGGGACGAGGAACAGGCCGTGTCCACGGTGACCGCGGGCCCCTCGCAGCCGAGCACGTACGCCACCCGGCCGGAGGCGACGCTCGCCTGGTTGCCGATCAGCAGATGGCCTTCCAGGTCGTCGGGAGCGGACAGCAGCCTGCCCGCGTAGTCGTGGTACATGACGCCGGTGAAGACACCCGTGGCGCTGCCGCGCAGGGACGCCGGGACGATCCCGGCGTGCTCCAGGCCCTCCCACGCCGTCTCCAGCAGCAGGCGCTGCTGCGGGTCGGTGGCCAGGGCCTCCCGTGGCCCGATGCCGAAGAAGGAGGCGTCGAAGTCGGCCGCGTCGTAGAGGAAGCCGCCGTGCCGGGTGTAGCTGGTGCCGGTCGTCGTCGGGTCCTCGTCGTAGAGCGCCGCGAGGTCCCATCCCCGGTCGGTGGGGAAGTCCGAGATCGCGTCGGTGCCCTCGACGACCAGTCGCCACAGGTCCTCCGGCGAGCGCACCCCGCCCGGATAGCGACAGGCCATGCCGACGATGACGATCGGATCGTCGTCGGTGGAGGTGGAAGGGGAAGGGGAAGGGAAAGGGGAGATCGAAGGGGAAGGGGAAGGCGACACGGGGGTGCGGTCCGGCTCGTCGGCGGCGGACCCGGTTCCGGCGATCTCGTCCAGCAGATGACCCGCCAGCGCGGTGGGGGTCGGATATTCGAAGACGATCGTGGCGGGGAGCCGGACCCCGGTGAGGGTGTGCAGCCGGTTGCGGAACTCGACCCCGGTGAGGGAGTCGAACCCGAGGTCCTTGAAGGAGTGGTCCGGGTCGAGAGTCCCCGGGTCGAAGTGGCCGAGCAGGGACGCCACTTCCGTGCGGACGAGGTCGAGTGCGGCGCGGGCGCGCTCGGACTCGGGGCGGGCGAGCAGACCGGGCAGGCCGTCGCCCGGTGTGGGCGTGGACCGTGCGGGGCGGCGGCGGGTGAGCCTGGCCGGCAGCACATGGGCGTGCTCGCCGGACAGGGCCGCGTCGAAGAGGGCGAGTCCTTCCGCCTCGGTGATCGTCCCCAGTCCGCCGCGTCGCATACGGGCTTCCTCGGCCGGATTCATCCGCCGTGCCATGCCGACGCCGTCGGCCCACAGTCCCCAGCCCAGTGACAGGGTCGGCCGGCCCTGTGCCCCGCGGTGCCGGGCGAAGGCGTCCAGGAACGCGTTGGCCGCCGCGTAGACCGCCTGCCCGGGGTTGCCGAGTGCGGCGACCGCGGAGGAGAACACGACGAACGCGGACAGGTCGCGGTCGCGGGTGAGCCGGTCCAGGTGTACGACGGCGTCCACCTTGGGGCGCATGACGGTGGCGATCTGCTGCGGGGTGATCGACGTGAGGGTGGCGTCGTCGAGCACACCGGCCGTGTGGACGACGGCGTCCAGGTCGGGCAGTGTCGCGAGCAGGTCCGCCAGCGCGCCCGGGTCCGCCGTGTCGCACGCCGCGACCGTCACGGTGGCGCCCGATTCGGTGAGCTCGGCCTCCAGTTCGGCCGCGCCGGGCGAGTTCCGGCCGGCCCGGCTGGTCAGTACCAGGTCGCGCACCCCGTGGGCGGTGACGAGGTGCCGGGCGAGCAGTCCGCCGAGGCCACCGGTCCCGCCGGTGATCAGGACCGTGCCGCTCAGGCTCCGCGGGTCCTCGCGGACGGGGCGCAGACGGCGAACGCGCGGCACGAAGAGCCGGCCGTCGCGCAGCGCCAACTGGGGCTCGCCGACGGCTCGAGTGGCTGGGGCGCCCGCCAAGGCGGCATGGACGTCCGCCCGGTCGGCCGGCCGGGCGTCGATGAGCAGGAACCGCCCGGGATGTTCGAGCTGGGCCGTGCGCACCAGGCCCCAGACCGCCGCGCCCGAGGGATCCTCGATCTCCGGGTCGGACTCCACGGCGACCGCGCCACTGGTGAGCACCGCCAGCCTGGTGCCCGCGAACCGCTCCTGGGTCAGCCAGTCCTGGATCAGGGCGGTCAGCCCGGCCGTCAGGGCGTGCGCCCGGCCGACGACGTCGTGCGAGGGCTGCTCGGACGTGCAGTCGACGAGCAGGATGTCCGCGGTCGGGGTGCCGGCGTCGAGACCGGCGGACACGGTCGTCTCCGCGACCACCGGTGTCCGGCCCTCGGCCCAGGCGCCCGTACCGTCCGTGGTGCGGGGCACCCACTCGACCGTGTGCAGTGCGTCGGGCACGCTCGTGTCCATGGCCAGCAGCGCCAGCGACGCGACGGCCAGGACCGGTGCCCCGGAGGTGTCGGCGACGGTGAGCGCGACGGTGTCGTCGCCGGTCGTGGTGAGCCGGACGCGCAGTGCGCTCGCGCCTACGGCGTACCGGGTCACGCCGGTGAAGGAGAAGGGCAGCAGACCGGTACGGGCCCGGCCGAGCAATCCGAGCACCACGGGGTGCAGACAGGGGTCGAGCAGGGCGGGGTGCAGACCGAACCGGCCGGGCTCGGCGGCCAGTTCGACCTCGGCGTAGACGTCGGCGCCGGACCGCCACGCGGCGCGCAGGCCCTGGAAGCCGGGGCCGTAGTCGTAGCCGAGCCCGGCCAGTCGCGGGTAGGCGTCGGTCAGGTCCAGCGGCTCGGCACCGGCCGGCGGCCACTGCTCGGGCATGGGAGGCGGCGGCGCGGCGGCGCGGGAATCCAGGGCGCCGGTGGCGTGTCGGGTCCAGTCGGTGTCGTGCTCGCCCCGGGCGAACACGGTGAACGGGTACTGGCCGGACGCGTTCACCGGCCGTACGACCACCTGGAGGTCCGTGCCGTCCGCTTCGGACACGATGAGCGGCTGCTCGACGGTGAGTTCGGCGATGTGTTCGGCACCGGCCCGGCCGGCGACGTACAGGGCCAGTTCGGCGAAGGCGGCCGCGGGCAGCAGTTCCCTGCCCGCCACGACATGCTCCGACAGCCACGGGGTGTCCTGGGCGGAGAGTCGTCCGGTGGCCAGCCAGCCCTGCTCGTCGGCCAGTTCGGTCACGTCGGTCAGCCAAGGATGCCCGGCCGCCGCGGAGGCGTCGCCGGTGAGCCAGAAGCGCCGGCGCTGGAAGGGATAGGTCGGCAGCTCGACCTGGCGCGGCTCCCGGCCGGCGAAGTACGCCGGCCAGTCGACCGGCACACCGCGGGCGCCCAGGTGCGCGACGGCGGTGGCGAGGGTCCGCACCTCGGACTGGTCGTGCCGGAGCGCGGGGACGACGACGGCGGTGGCATCGGTGGCGACCTCACCCGCCGGTACGGCGAGCACCGCGTCCGGCCCCAGCTCCAGATAGCCCGTCGTGCCCTGGGCGTCGAGGTGGCGCAGGCCCGCCTCGAACCGGACGGTTTCGCGCACGTGCCGGGCCCAGTAGTCCGGTGAGCCCAGTTGTGCGGGTGTCGCGAGGCCGCCGGTCAGGTCGGAGACGATGGGGATGTGCGGGGCCGTGGCGTGGAGTTCCCCGAGTTCCCGGCGGAAGTCCTCCAGCATCGCGGCCATGTGCGGCGAGTGGAAGGCGTGGCTGGACCGCAGCCGCCGTACCCGCCCGCCCAGTTGCTCGGCGATACGGCGCGCCGGGCCCTCGTCGCCCGAGATCACCACGGAGCCGGGGCCGTTGACCGCGGCGATGCCCACCGAGTCCTGGTGGCCGTCGAGCAGCGCGGCGACCTCCTCGGCGGAGGCGCGTACGGTGAACATCGCGCCGCCGGCGGGCAGCGCCTGCATCAGCCGGCCGCGCACCTCGACCAGCCGGACCGCGTCCGGCAGCGACAGCGCGCCGCCGACATGCGCGGCGACGATCCCGCCGACCGAGTGCCCCAGCAGGTGGTCCGGGCGCAGGCCCCAGTGCCCCACCAGCCGGAACAGGGCCACCTCCAGGGCGAACAACGCCGCCTGGGTGTAGCGGGTCCGGTCGAGCAGCCCGGACTCGTCGGTGAACATCACCTCGCGCAGCGAGCGGTCCAGGTGCGGATCGAACAACGCGCACACCTCGTCGAGCGCGTCGGCGAAGGCCGGGTAGGCGACGTACAGTTCACGTCCCATGCCCACCCGTTGGCTGCCCTGGCCGGTGAACAGGAACGCCGTGCCGCCCGCGGCCTTCGCGCTCGCCCGCAGCACGTCCGGCGTGGACCTGCCCTCGATGAGCGCGGACAGTCCGGCCCGCAGCCGCGCCCGGTCCTCGGCCACGATGACGGCCCGCCGGGGGAAGGCGGTACGGGTGGTCGCCAGCGAGAAGGCGAGGTCGACCGGCTCGGCGTCGAGCACGGACAGCCGGGCGGCCAGCTCGCGCAGGGCGTCGTCGTCCTTGGCGCTCAGCACGACGGGTACGGCGCCGGGTGCGGGGCGCGGCGGCCGCGGGCGCTCGTCGGGCGAGGGCTCCTGGAGGATCACGTGCGCGTTGGTGCCGCTGATGCCGAACGAGGACACCCCGGCGCGGCGCGGCCTGCCGGACGAGGGCCATGGCACGGACTCGCGCAGCAGCGCGATGTCGCCCGCCGACCAGTCCACGTGCGGCGACGGGGCGGTTGCGTGCAAGGTCCCCGGCAGCGACCCGTGCCCCATGGCGGTGATCATCTTGATCACGCCGGCGACGCCGGCCGCGGCCTGGGCGTGTCCGATGTTGGACTTCAGCGAGCCCAGCCACAGCGGACGTCCGGCGGGCCGGCCCTGGCCGTAGGTGGACAGCAGGGCCTCGGCCTCGATCGGGTCGCCGAGGGTGGTGCCGGTGCCGTGCGCCTCCACCGCGTCGACCTCGTGGGCGGCCAGTCCGGCGGCGGCGAGCGCCTGGCGGATCAGGCTTTCCTGGGCGGCGCCGTTGGGCGCGGTGAGTCCGTTGCTCGCACCGTCGGAGTTGATGGCCGAGCCGACGAGGACGGCGTGCACCCGGTGGCCGTTGCGCCGCGCGTCGGACAGCCGTTCCAGGACCAGCACACCTGCGCCCTCGGCCCACGCGGTGCCGTCGGCGCTCGCCGAGAAGGGCTTGCAGCGGCCGTCCGGTGCCAGCCCGCGCTGGCGGCTGAACTCCACGAACATGCCCGGGTTCGCCATCACCGTGACCCCGCCGGCGAGGGCCAGCGTGCACTCGCCCTGGCGCAGCGCCTGCGTCGCCAGGTGCACGGCCACCAGCGACGAGGAACACGCGGTGTCCACGGTGACGGCCGGGCCGAGCAGGCCGAGCGTGTAGGCGACCCGGCCGGACAGGACGCTGACCGTGCTGCCGGTCAGCCGGTAGCCCTCGGTGCCGCTGTCGGCGGCGTGCAGTCGGGGGCCGTACTCCTGGGAGGTCGCGCCGACGAACACCCCGACGCGGCTGCCGCGCAGGGACGTCGGGTCCGTCCCGGTCCGCTCGATGCCCTCCCAGGACACCTCCAGCAGCAGGCGCTGCTGCGGATCCATCGCGGCGGCCTCGCGTGGGCTGATGCCGAAGAAGTCGGCGTCGAACCGGTCGGCGTCGTGCAGGAAGCCGCCGTGCCGGGTGTAGGAGGTGCCCGGGTGGTCGGGGTCGGGGTCGTAGAGCCGCTCGATGTCCCAGCCTCGGTCGGCGGGGAAGGGGGTGATGGCGTCGCGGCCCTCGCTGACCAGTTGCCAGAGGTCCTCCGGCGAGCGCACGCCACCGGGGTAGCGGCAGGCCATGCCCACGACCACGATCGGGTCGTCCGAGGCCGGGGCGTCCGCCGTCGGGGCCGGGGGCGGGGCCGTCAGGGCGGGCATCGGTTCGGTGGGCCGGGTGCCCGCCAGTTCCGCGCGCAGGAAGCCCGCGAGCCGTGCGGGGGTCGGGTACCGGAACATCGGGCGGTACGTCAGGCGAAGGCCGGTGGCGCTGCTGAGGGCGGCGCTGATCTTCGTCAGGCCGACGGAGTCGACCCCGAGGTCCTCGAAGGTCAGCTCCGGGTCGATCGACTCGCCGGTGACAAAGCCCAGTTCGATCGCGATATGGGTGCGGACCAGCTCCAGCAGGTCCTTCGGCGCGGCCCGTGGCACGGGCGCGCTCTCGCCGGCCCAGTACCGCTGCCGGGTGAAGGCGTACGTGGGGAGGTCGGTGAAGCCGGCCGGGTCGCCGGGCAGTCCGGTCAGCCACTCGGTCCCGGTGTCGGCCGGCGGCCGGCCCTCGGCGAGGTCGGCCAGTCCGCGCCGGTACTCGGCGAGGCCCGGACCACGTACCACGGCGCGGTGCTCGAAGTGCGTCCTGGTCAGGGCGAGCGACAGCCCGACGGCACGGGGGTCGGTGCCGGGGCAGGCGTCCAGCCAGGACAGCAGGGCGGACGCCTGGGCGCGCAAGGCGCCCGGGGTGGGGCCCGAGACCAGCCACGGCACCTCACCCTCGGAGCGACCGCGCGGTGCGCTGTCGCGGGCCGGAGGTTCGGCGAGCACGAGGTGGCAGTTCGTGCCGCCCATGCCGAACGAGCTGACCCCGGCGAGGAGTCGGCGCCCGGACGGCCAGGCGTCCCGCTCGGTCTGCACGCGCAGGCGCAGTTCGGACAGCGGGATCTCCGGGTTCGCCCGCTCGAAGTGGAGGCTGGGCGGAAGCTGTCGATACCGGATGCTCAGCACCACCTTGAGCAGGCCGGCGATGCCCGCCGCGCCCTCCAGGTGGCCGATGTTGGTCTTGGCCGAGCCCACCAGCAGCGGCTGGTCGGGCGGGCGGTGTGCGCCGAGTGCCGACCCGAGCGCCCGCGCCTCGACGGGGTCGCCGACCCTGGTGCCGGTGCCGTGCAGTTCGACGTACAGCACGTCCGACGGGTCGACGCCCGCCTGCCGGTGCGCCTCTTCGACGACCTGTCGTTGGGCCGCCGCGCTGGGCACGGTGAGCCGGGTGTCGCCGCCGTCGTTGTTGACGGCGCCGCCGAGGATGACGCTGTGGATCTCGTCGCCGTCGGCGAGCGCGTCGGACAGCCTCTTGAGCACCAGCAGCGCGCCGCCCTCACCGCGCACATAGCCGTCGGCCCGCGCGTCGAAGGTGAAGCAGCGGCCCTGCGGCGACAGTCCGCCGAACCTGGCCGCTCCCAGGGTGGTCTCGGCGAGGATGTTGAGGTTCACCCCGCCGGCGATGGCGGTGGCGGACTCGCCGCGGCGCAGGCTCTCGCAGGCCAGATGCACGGCGACCAGCGAGGACGACTGGGCGGTGTCCACGGTCATGCTGGGGCCGCGCAGCCCGAGCGTGTGCGAGACGCGGTTGGCCAGGACGCCCCGGCCGGTGCCCGCCATCGTGTGCTGGTCGATCGCGTCCGTACCGGCCCGGAGCAGCACGGTCGCGTAGTCGTCCCACATCGCGCCGACGTACACGCCCGTCGCGGTGGAGCGCAGCCGTGCCGGGACGATTCGGGCGTGTTCCAGGGCCTCCCAGCTCAGCTCCAGAAGCAGTCGCTGCTGTGGGTCCATCGCGGCGGCCTCACGAGGGGAGACACCGAAGAACGCCGCGTCGAAGGTGGCGATGTCGTCGAGGAAGGCGCCGAAGCGGTGGGGCAGCGCGGAGCCGGGCCAGCGGTCCGGGGGCGCCTCCCCCACCGCGTCCACGCCGTCGCGCAGCATCTGCCAGTACCGGTCGGGCGTGGAGGCCCCCGGCAGCCTGCACGACATGCCCACCACGGCGATGGGTTCGCCGGGGTGGCCGGTGCGTGGGTTCGGGTCGTTCGTCGCCTTCACGCCCCCGACTCCTCGACTTGCTCGGAAACGCGCTGTTCAGAGGCGAGTTGCTCAGTGCCGGGCTGATCGGAGCCGGGCTGATCGGAGCCGGGCTGATCGGTACCGCGCCCGGCGGCGGGCCACACCGGCGGCGGCCCCTGCATGTACAACCGGCGGTGCGCGATGCGCCACGCCGTGCCCTCGCGGTGCAGCAGATCGACGTAGTTCCCCAGCCGGCGCAGTCCGAGCCGGCCGTCGGTGTAGCTGCCGGTGACGGTGAAGATCGAGTACACCTCGGCCGTGTCCGGGCCCAGCCTGGTGACCAGCAGGTTGGAGGTGGCGTGCCGGGAGTGGACGCCCACCGTCTCCCGGTTGTGTTGCCACAGCCGGGCCAGCCCGTCGGTGATCTGCTCCCGGGTGGAGACCGTGGCGGGAAAGCCTTCGGGTGCGGGGCTCATCTCGAAGAGCGCGTCCGCCGTGTAGAGGGTGCCGAGCGTCTCGAACTCGCCGGAGTCGAACAGCAGCCCGGCCGCGACGACCACATCGGTGACGGCGGCCCGCTCGATCAGCATCCGGTGGTCGAGCTGGGTCGTCTCGCCTGGGTGCAGCCAATGGGTCTCGCTCACGGGGTCCTCCTGTTGCCGTTCTGCTTGTCGTGCTGCTCGTCGTGCTGCTTCTCGTGCTGCTTCTCGTGCTGCTCGTCGTGCTGCTTGTCGTGCGGCTGGAGCGCGGACAGCCAGGACCACACCGCCGCCGCCGTGGTGTCGGAGTGATCGCCGACCATCGTGCAGTGGTCGCCGGGGACCTCACCGGCCTCGTGGCCGGGCGGCCAGTGCGAGCGCCAGTCCGTGACGGCGGGCTCGTCCGGTGAGCCGGGTACGCAGTCCCGCGGCCGTAGGAACAAGGTCCGTGCGGCGACCGGACCCGGCTGCCAGTCGCGGAACAGGCGCCGGTAAGTGCCGTACGCGGTGATGGCGGTCACGTCGGGCCGGGCGAAGGTCTCCCGGCGCACCACGAGTTCGTAGTTCATGGCGCGGCGCAGCGCCGGGGACATGCCGTCGGGCAGGTAGGTGTCGAGGAGCACCAGGGCGGAGGGCCGTACGCCGGCCGCCTCCAGTCCCTCGGCCACGGCGTGGGCGAGCCAGCCGCCGGACGAGTAGCCGAGGATGACGACCGGCCCGTCGCCGCGAGCGTGCAGCACCTGCCGGACGAGCACCCCGACGAGCGCGTCGACCGTGGCCGCCAGCGGTTCACCGGCCCGGTAGCCCGGGATCGGGACCACCGCGAGGTTGGTGCGGCCCTGGAAGTAGCGGGCCAGCCGGGCGAACTGGATCGCCGGCTCGACGGGGGCGAACGGCGGGAACGCGAACAGGGTGGGTCCGTGGTCGGCGTGGGCCATGCGTACGAGGCGGGGTGCCGGATCGAAGTCGGCGGGGTCGTCGTAGGTCTCCCGCAGGCCCGCCACCCCGACGCACAGCGACTCGATCGCCCGCATCTTTCCCAGCAGCGCCAGTCTGCGGTACAGCGCGTGCAGCCCGCCGCCGTCCTCGGTCCCGGTGTCCGGTCCGGTCAGCGTCTCCTCGCGCAGCAGCGTGGTCAGGTGCTCGGCAAGCGCGGCCGGCGTCTCGTGGTCATAGATCAGGCCGGTGGGCAGCGGGTGGTCGGTCGCCTCGGTCAGCCGGTTGCGCAGGCCGACCGCGCGCAGCGAGTCGAAGCCCAGTTCATGGAACGGCCGTTCGGGCTCGATCGCGTCGGCCGAACCGTGCCCGAGTTCCGCGGCGACCTCCCGCCGCACGACGTCGAGCAGTGTGTCCCGCTGTTCCTGGCCGGACTGTCCGGCCAGTCGCGCGCGCAGGTCGGACCGGGCGGCGGGGCCGGCCGGGGCGGGTCGCGGGACCAGGCCGGCGATCAGCGGGCGTGGCCGGGCCGCGGTGTAACCGGTCGCGAACCGGGCCCAGTCCACATCGGCGACGACCGGTGCCGGGGCGCCGCTCGCCACGGCCCGGTGCAATGCCCGTACCGCCAGGTCGGGGTCCATCGGCCGCAGGCCCCGGACGGCGTACCGGTCGCCGGCTCCTTCGGCCATACCGGGACCGGCCCACACGCCCCAGGCGATCGAGGTGGCGGCCAGGCCGCGCGCGTGCCGCCGGTGCGCCACGGCGTCGAGCACCGCGTTGGCCGCGCAGTAGCCGCCCTGCTCGCCGCTCCCCCACACTCCGGCGGCCGACGAGAACAGGACGAAGGCTTCGAGGTCGTCCTCGGCGGTCAGCTCGTCGAGCAGGACGGCCCCGGCGGACTTGGCCGCCATCACCTCGGCGAGTTGTCCGGGGTTGGTCCGTGCGATCGGCAGGGTGGGTTGCGGGGCCCCCGCGGTGTGCACGACGGCCCGCACCGGGCTGCCGTGGGCGCGCAGTCCGGCCAGTACCGAGGCGAGCCCGTCGCGGTCGAGCACATCGCAGGCCACGACGTCGACCTGGGCGCCCAGCGCGGTCAGTTCGTCGCGGAGTGCCGGTGCGCCCGGTGCGTCCGGGCCGCGTCGGCTGAGCAGGACCAGATGCCCGGCTCCGCTCCTGGCCAGCGAGCGGGCCACGTGCCCGCCGAGCCCGCCGGTGCCGCCGGTGATCAGCACGGTTCCGGTGGGCCGCCACGGCTGCCGGCCCCGGGGTACGGGGGTGCGGGTGAGGCGGCGTGCGTAACGGCCCGACGGCCGGATCGCCACCTGGTCCTCGCCGGGGTCGAGGGCGAGTACTTCCGCGAGGGCGGTCAGGTCCGCGCCGTCCGGTGTGGCGGGCAGATCGACCAGGCCGCCCCACCGTTCGGGGTGCTCCAGTCCCACCACCCTCGCCAGTGCGGCGACCGCCGCGCCCGCCGGGCCGCTGACCGCTTCTCCGGACACCGAGGCCGCGCCGGCGGTGACGCACCACAGGGGTGCGGTGAGGCCCGCGTCGCCGAGCGCCTGCGCCAGGACCAGGGTGGTGGCCAGGCCGGTCGGCACGCCCACGAGGCCGGGGAGCGGGTCGGTGGCGCCGTCGAGCAGGGACACGATCCCGGTGGGCGCCGTGGGCAGCGCACCGAGCCGGTCGGCCAGCGCCGCCCGGTCGGGGTCGGCGACCGTCAGCCGCGACACATGGGCGCCGGCGGCGGTGAGGGCCGAGGCGACGCCGTCGCCGGCGGCGCCGTCCACGGGGAGGACGAGCAGCCAGGTGCCGCCGAGGGGCGGGGCCGGGTGCGCGGCGGGCAGCGGCTGCCAGGTGATCCCGTAGTGCCAGTCCGGCCCGTCGTCGGCGGGCGCGGCGTACGGGAGCGTCGAGCCGAGCCAGTACCGGTCGCGCTGGAACGCGTACGTGGGCAGCTCGACGTGCCGACGCCGGGCGCCCTCGGCCCGACTCGGCGCCGGTGCCTGGCCGCCCCGCACGATCAGCCGGGCCAACGCCCGCTCGAACGTCTCCGCCTGGCCCTCGTCCCGGCGCTGCGTGGCCACGAACACGGCGCGCCGGGGGTCCGGGACACAGTCCTGCGCCAGCGAGGACAGCACCGCGTCCGGGCCGATCTCCAGGTAGGTGCCGACGCCTGTCGCGTCGAGTGCGCGCACCGCGTCGGCGAACCGCACCGTGCGGCGCACGTTGTCGAGCCAGTACTCCGCGCTGCCCAGTTCCGCGCCGGACACCACCCGGCCCCGGGTCGTGGACACGAACCCGGTGACCGGCTCGCCGAAGGACACCTCGGACAGCACCTCGGCGTACCGGTCGAGCATGGGGTCCATCAGCGCCGAGTGGAAGGCGTGCGTCACGGCGAGCCGCGTGGTCTTCCAGCCCCGGGCGGACGCGGCGTGCTCCACCAGGACCACCTCGTCCTCGGCGCCGGACACCACCACCGAGTCGGGGCCGTTCACGGCGGCGATGTCCACCGGCCGGCGCAGGTCCCTCAGCACCGCCAGTACGTCGGGCTCGCCCGCGCGCACCGCGCTCATGACCCCGCCGCCCGGCAGTTCCTGCATCAGGGAACCGCGCGCCGCGACCATCCGCGCCGCGTCCGGCAGGGACAGTACGCCTGCCACGTGCGCGGCGGAGATCTCGCCGAGCGAGTGCCCGAGCACGAAGTCCGCGGTCCGGCCGAACGACTCGTACAACCGGTACAGCGCCACCTCCACGGCGAAGAGCGCCGGCTGCGCGAAGCCGCTGAGGTCGAGCGCGGCTGCCTCGGGGGTGCCGGGCTCGGCGAAGACGGTCTCGCGCAGCGGAGTGGGCAGGAGCGCGTCGAACCGGTCGCACAGCGCGTCGAACGTCTCGGCGAACACGGGGAACCGCTCGTACAGCTCACGCCCCATGCCGGGCCGCTGCGACCCCTGCCCGGTGAACAGCGCCGCCGTCCGGGCGCGGCCGGCCACGCCGGTGACCACCCGGTCGGCCGGCGTCCCCTGGGACAACGAGCGCAGGCCCGCCAGCAGTTCGCCCCGGTCGTGGGCGGTGACCACGGCCCGGTGGTCGAACAGCGACCTGCTGGTCACCAGCGCACGGGCCACGTCGGGGACGGTCGCTCCCGGTCGCCGGTCCAGGTGGTCGTGCAGCTTCGCCGCCTGCGCGCGCAGCGCTGGCTCGCTCTTCGCCGACACGACGACCCACGGCAGCGGCAGCGGGCCGGGGGATTCCTCGGCCACGGCGGTGTCGGCCACGGCGGTGTCGTGCGCGTCGGTCACGGGCGCTTCTTCGAGTACGACGTGTGCGTTGGTGCCGCTGATGCCGAACGAGGACACCGCGGTCCGCCTGGGCCTGCCGGTCTCGGGCCAGGCCCGCTGTTCGCGCAGCAGTTCCACCGCACCGGCCGTCCAGTCGACATGGGACGACGGCTGCCCGACGTGCAGGGTGCGGGGCAGTACGCCGTGCCGCATCGCCTGCACCATCTTGATCACCCCGGCCACGCCCGCCGCCGCCTGGGTGTGACCGAGGTTCGACTTCACCGACCCCAGGTACAGCGGCCGTTCGGCCGGCCGGTGCTGTCCGTAGGTGGCCAGCAGCGCCTGGGCCTCGATGGGGTCGCCGAGGCTGGTACCGGTGCCGTGGGCCTCGACCGCGTCCACGTCCGCCGGAGACAGGCCCGCGTCGGCCAGCGCCTGCTGGATCACGGCGCGCTGCGCGGCACCGCTGGGCGCGGTGATGCCGTTGGACCCGCCGTCCTGATTGGTGGCGCTGCCCCGTACCACGGCCAGCACGGGGTGCCCGTGCCGCTGGGCGTCGGAGAGCCGCTCGACCAGCAGCAGGCCGGCGCCCTCGCCCCAGCCGATGCCGTCGGCGGTGTCGGCGAACGCCTTGGACCGCCCGTCCGCCGCCAGGCCGCCCTGCCGGGCGAACTCGGCGATCGGCGTCGGCGATCCGGTCACGGTGACTCCGCCGACCAGCGCGAGGTCGCACTCGTGCGCACGCAGTGAGCGGATGCCGAGGTGCAGGGCGACGAGCGAGGAGGAGCAGGCGGTGTCCAGGGTGACGGCGGAGCCGGCCAGTCCGAGGGTGTAGGAGATCCGGCCGGACAGCACGGACGTCGAGCTGCCGGTGACCGCGTCGCCCTCCGACCCGTCGAAGGCGCCCATGGTGCTGAGCGCGTAACCGGTGAAGGCGCCGCCGACCACCACGTCGGTGCGGCTGCCGCGCAGGGTCGAGGGATCGATCCCGGCCCGCTCGACGGCCTCCCACGCGGTCTCCAGCAGCAGTCGCTGCTGGGGGTCCATCCCGGTCGCCTCCTTCGGCGATATGCCGAAGAACTCCGGGTCGAACCCGCTCGCGTCATGGAGGAATCCGCCCTGGCCGGGTCCGGCACCGGGCGATGGCCAGCCGCGGTCGGCGGGGAACGCGGAGATGGCGTCGGCTCCGGTGGTGACCAGCTCCCACAGCCGTTCGGGCGAGTCGGCGCCGCCGGGGTAGCGACAGGCCATGCCGACGATGGCCACGGGTTCCAGCGGGCGGGCCCGGGCCTCGGTGAGCAGTTGCCGGGTGTGGTGGAGTTGTGCGGCGGTCTCGCGCAGGAGACGCCGGAGACGGTCGTCCTGGGACATGGTCGTTCCTCGGTCGGTGGGTCGGCCGGCTGGTGTCAGGAGATGCCGAAGTTGTCGTGCAGGTACCGGAACATCTCCTCGTCGCCGGCCCCCTCCGGGATCACCTCGGCCGCCTCGCCGCCGGGGGCGGCGGCGGTCCAGTTCGCCACGAGGGCGGCCAGGCGGGCGGTGACCCGGGCCCGCCCCTCGGCGGTGAAGGCGGTGGTGTTCAGACCGGCTTCCAGCCGGTCCAGTTCGGCGAAGGCGGCCACCGGCGCTCCGGTGTCGTCCGTCGGCGCGAGTTCGGAGCGCAGTCGGCGGGCGAGGTCCTGCGGGGTCGGGGACTCGAAGACCACGGTGGTCGGCAGCCGCAGTCCGGTGGCGGCGTTGAGGCGGTTGCGCAGTTCGACGGACATCAGCGAGTCGAAGCCCAGGCCACGGAAGCTGCGGTCGACCTCGACCGCTTCCGGTTCCGGCTGGCGCAGCACGCCGGCGGCGCGTTCGCGCACCAGGTCGAGCAGGATGTCCTCCTGTTCGGCCGGGGAGTGCCCGGCCAGCCGTTCCCGCAGCGGCGCCGCCCGGTCCGGGCCGTCGGTCGGCGGGCCGCCGGCGAAGTCCGCGACGAGCGGGCTCGGCCGTAGGGCCGTGAACGCGGGGATGAACAGCGACCAGTCCAGGTCCGCCACCACCGACGTCGGCGTGCCGTCCGCGACGGCCCGGCTCAGCGCGGTGATCGCCGGGCCGGGGGGCATGGCCCTGACCCCGAGCCGGTGGAACAGCTCCCGGAGTTCGTCCGGGGTGTCCGACAGACCGGTCTCGGTCCAGCCGCCCCAGGCGATCGACGTGGCCGGCCGTCCGGCGGCCCGGCGCCGTTCCGCCAGGGCGTCGAGATGGGCGTTGGCCGCGCTGTAGGCGCTGTGGCCGCCCCCGCCCAGTACGCCGGAGAGCGAGGCCATCAGGACGAAGGCGTCCAGCGGGGTGTCGGCGAGCAGGGCGTCCAGGTTGGCCGCGCCCACGGCCTTTCCGGTGACCACCTCGGCGAACTCCTCGACCGTCGTCTCCGAGATCGGCGCGTGGTCGCCGCTCACGGCGGCGGAGTGCACCACCGCGCGCAGCGGTGTCTCCTCGGGGATGCGGGCGAGCACCTCGGCGAGCCCGGCGAGGTCGGCCGTGTCGCAGGCTTCGAACGCGACCGTGGCGCCGGACTCGGCCAGCTCGGCGGCCAGTTCGGCGGCACCCGGGGCCTTGGCGCCCCGGCGGCTGAGCAGCACCACGTGCCGGGCGCCGTTGCGGGCCGCCCACCGGGCGACGTGTGAGCCCAGCGCTCCGGTGCCGCCGGTGACCAGGACGGTGTCCCGTGGCCGCCACGGCTCGCCGGCGCGCTCCGGGGCGCCGGCCCGGACCAGTCTGCGGGCCGTCGCGCCCGACGCGGTCAGCGCGATCTGGTCCTCACCGGTCCCGCCCGCCAGGACCGCGCTCAGCCGTGCCTCGGCGGCGGGGTCGGGCGCGGCGGGCAGATCGACCAGGCCCGCCCACAGCCTCGGGTGCTCCTGCGCGACCGCGAGTCCCAGGCCCCAGATCTGCGCCTGGGCGGGGCTGGGCGCCCGGCCGGTGGCGGACGTCGCACCCCAGGTCAGACACCAGAGTTTCGCCGTGCTCCTGGCCTCCGCCGTCATGGCCTGCGCCAGGGCCAGCGTCAGCGCCACTCCGGTGGGGAGCGCGGGGTGGTCCGGGTGGGGTTCCTCGGCCAGGGCCAGCAGTGACACCACTCCGGCGACCGGCTGGGGGCCGCCGAGCGCGTCCCGCAGCCGTTCGGCGATCCGCCGGCGGTCCGCGTCGTACGTCGACAGCGTCACCGTCCTGACCTCCGCGCCGCCGTCCTCCAGGCGGGCGAGCACGGCTCGGACCCGTTCGTCCTGCTCGTGCGCCTCCGGCAGGACGGTCACCCAGGTGCCCTGCGGGGCCCGCGTCCCGGCGGGCGCCAGGGGCGTCCAGGCGATCCGGTACCGCCAGGAGTCCACGGCGGCCCGCTCCTGGGCCTGCCGGTGCCAGGCGGCGATGGCGGGCAGTGCCGCCTCCAACGGGGTGTCACCCGTGACGCCGAGCAGCCGGGTCAGCGCGGGCAGGTCGCCGCGGTCCACGGGGTCCCAGAACGGCCGGGCCGCCGCGTCCGCCGTCAGCGCCGCGGGCGCGGTCTCCGTCCGCTCGCTCTCAGTCCGCTCGCGCTGCTCCCGGCCGCACTCCTCCCGGCCGCGCTCGTCGGCCAGCCAGTAGCGCTTGCGCTGGAAGGCGTAGGTGGGCAGGTCGACGAGTTCGGCGTCGGTGAAGGCGGCGCGCCAGTCGACGGCGCCCCCGCGCACATGGACCTCGGCGACGGCGGACAGGAACTGCTCCCGGCCGCCGTGGCCGCGCCGCAGCGTGCCGACGACGGCGGCGTCCCGGCCGGACTCGTCGATCAGGTCCTGTATGCCCATCGTCAGCACGGGCTGCGGGCCGACCTCCACGAACAGGCCGTGTCCCGCGTCGAGCAGGGCGCGTACGGCGGTGTCCAGCCTGACGGTCCGGCGCAGGTTGCGGAACCAGTAGCCGGCGTCGAGGCCCGATGTGTCCTGACGGCCGCCGGTGACCGTGGAGTAGAACGGGATCTCGGCCGCACCGCGCGGTGCGATGCCCGCGAGGGACGCCTCGATCTCCTCCCGCAGCAGATCGGCGTGGCCCGTGTGCGCGGCGAAGTCCACTCCCGGGACGCGCCAGCGCAGCATGCCCCGGCGGGAGAGTTCGCGCTCGAACTCGTCCAGGGCGGCGGCGTCGCCGGAGACCGTCACGGCCGTCGGCCCGTTGACCGCCGCGACCCACAGGCGCTCGCGCCACGGCTCCAGCAGCTCCGCCGTCTCGGTGGCCGCCGCCACCACGGAGAGCATCCCGCCGAGGCCGCACAGCCGCCGCAACGACTTACTGCGCAGGGCGACCACGCGCGCCGCGTCCCGAAGGGACAGCGCCCCCGACACACAGGCGGCCGCGATCTCGCCCTGGGAGTGCCCGACCACGGCCGCGGGCGTCACCCCGTACGACAGCCACAGGCCCGCCAGCGACACCATCGTCGCGAACAGCACCGGCTGGAGCACATCCACCCGGTCGAGTCCCGGCGCGCCGTCGACGCCCCGCACCACGTCGAGCAGCGACCAGTCGACGTATTCGCCGACCGCGGTGGCGCACTCGGCCATCCGGGCCGCGAACACCGGTTCCGCGTCCAGCAGTTCGCGGGCCATCCCGTCCCACTCCGTGCCCTGGCCGGGAAAGACCAGGACCGGCCGCCGCGCCGCCTCCGCCCGGCGCCCCCGGATGAGGTGAACACCGTGCCCGGACTCCTCGGCGAGCGCGCCCAGACCCTCCAGGAGGGACGTCCGGTCGTTCCCGAGCACGACGGCACGGTGGTCGTGGGCCGTGCGGGTCAGCGCGAGCGAGTAGCCGACGTCGGCCGGGCGCCGGTCGTGTTCGCGTACGTGCGCGCGCAGACGCTCGGCCTGGGCGCGCAGCCCCTCCGGTGAACGGGCCGAGAGCGGCCAGGGCACGACGACGTGCGGTGTGCGGCGTCGCTCGGCGGGGGGCGGCGGCGCCTGTCCGGGCAAGTCCGCCGGTGGCGCCTGTTCGAGTACGGTCGCCGGTGGCGCCTCTTCGAGCACTGTCGCCGGTGGCGCCTCTTCGAGCACGACATGGGCGTTGGTGCCGCTCACCCCGAACGACGAGACTCCCACCCGCCGTGGCCGGTCCGTCTCCGGCCAGGCCCGTGACGCGGTGAGCAGCCGGACCGCGCCGCCCGACCAGTCCACCTGGTCGCTGGGTTCGTCCACGTGCAGGGTGCCGGGCAGCACTCCGTGCCGCATCGCCAGCACCATCTTGATCACGCCGGCCACGCCTGCCGCCGCCTGCGTGTGGCCGAGGTTCGACTTGACCGACCCCAGCCACAGCGGCCGTTCGGCCGGCCGGTCGCGGCCGTACGTGGCCAGCAGCGTGCGCGCCTCGACGGGGTCGCCGAGCCTGGTGCCGGTGCCGTGCCCCTCCACCGTGTCGACGTCGTCCATGGAGAGTCCGGCCGCGGCCACCGCCGCCTCGATGACCTGTTGCTGTGCCGTCCCGTTCGGGGCGGTGAGGCCGTTGGACGCGCCGTCGGAGTTGACCGAGGAGCCGCGCAGGACTGCCAGTACCCGATGACCGTTGCGTCGCGCGTCCGAGAGCCGTTCCACCAGCAGCGCACCGGCCCCTTCGCTCCAGCCGGTTCCGTCGGCCGCGGCGGCATAGGACTTGCAGCGCCCGTCCGGTGCGAGGCCGCCGTGCTGGGCGAACACTTCGAAGACGGCCGGGGTACACATCACCGACACCCCGCCGGCCAGCGCCAGATCGCACTCGCCCGAGCGCAGGGACTGTGCCGCCAGGTGCAGAGCGACCAGGGACGAGGAACAAGCGGTGTCCACGGTCATCGAGGGGCCGCGCAGACCGAAGGTGTAGGAGATGCGCCCCGAGACGACACTGCCCGAGGCCCCGGTGACGAGGTGCCCGGTGAGGTCGGTCGGTATGGGGACCGCGGAGAGGGCGTAGTCCGAGCCCATCGTCCCGGCGAACACCCCGGTGCGGCTGCCCCGCAGCGACTCGGGGTCGATCCCCGCCCGTTCGAAGGTCTCCCAGGCGATCTCCAGCAGCAGCCGCTGCTGTGGATCCGTCGCGAGCGCCTCGCGCGGTGCGATGCCGAAAAACCCGGCGTCGAATTCGTCGGCACCGGCCAGGAACCCACCGCGGCGGATGGGGACGGCCGCGGATACACCGGGTTCACCGGGCAGTACGACGGCGTCCGGCGGCGCGAGCGGCCAGCCGCGGTCGGTCGGAAAGTCCGACACGACGTCCCGGCCCTCGATCATCAGTCGCCATAGGTCTTCCGGTGAATCCACCCCGCCGGGGAAGCGGCACCCCATCCCGATGATGGCAATCGGCTCACGCCCGCGTTCCTCGGTCGCCCGGAGGCGTTCGGTGGTCAGGTCGAGTTCCGTGGTGACCCGCTTGAGGTAGTCGAGCAGTTTGTCGTTGCCCACCATCCGAATCCTCCCGGAAGTCAAACAAGGTACCCCGCAAGCAGAAAAGCAGCACATGCATATGCGATGCCTTCTTGACAGGGCGGGTCACAGCAAATCATCAGCAGCGACAGGGCACCTCGCCGAGCGACCACACCTGAGGCAGTCCGCTAATTCAAGCCGACATGGTCGAAATCATGAAAGCGCCTACAAAGAGATTGTCCACACAGACCAACCGCAATGTCTTTGGTCATAGAACCTATATCACCGAGGCATGCCGCCAAAAGGCACGCTGAAGGTTTTATATAAAGACCTAGTCTCGGAGATTGTGCTTCCGTCGGCGCAACCCGGAATCGCCATAAGGGCTCATACAGTTAATGCACTCCGGCCGAGGTTCGGGCGACAGGACTGCTGCCGCATCCGCGTCCGGCGGCGGCCCGTCATGACCGTGGCGCCCGCACCGGAGCTCCGGCGGATCGGGCAGCGGCGCCACGCACCCGCACGCCTGCTCCGGCCCAGGCTTCGCAACCGCCCGGCTGACTGTGGTCATGCCGGTCTATCCTTACCCGGGAGCCTTGAGGAGGTCAGCACGCCATGACATCGGACACCCCGGCGAACTTCGGCGCACCGCCGCCGTACGTCAGCCAGGAGCAGGTGCTGATCCAGTTGGAACAGCGGATCCTGAGCGGTGCGCTCAAGGTCGGGGACCGACTGCCGTCCGAGCGGACGCTGTGTGCCGAGTACAAGGTCAGCCGGCCCGTAATCCGCGAAGCGCTCCGCGGCCTACAGGAACGCGGGTACATCGAGATCTATCCCGGACGTGGCTCGTTCGTACGCGGGGTGGTGGCCAGCGATCTGGCCCGGCCGCTGACCCGGCTGGCGCAGCGCACCGGTGTCACGCCGCGACACCTTGTCACCGCGCGCACGATGCTGGAGTGCCAGGCGGCCGGGATGGCCGCGCAGTACGGGAGCGACGAACAGATCGAAGAGATCCGTGCGGCGCTGGAGCGGCACCAGGCCGCCCGCACCCTCCAGCAGCTCGCCCGTACGGATCTCGCGTTCCACGAGGCGGTGGCCCGGGCCAGCGGCAATCCGGTCATCGTAGTGATGTTCGGGGCGATTCGCCCGCTTGTGTACGGCCTGATGCTGCGAAGCCTGAGTGACAGCGAGGTGTTGCGGGCCGCCGACCCCTGGCACGTGACCATCTATGAGCGCATCGCCCGGCGGGACGCGGAGGCCGCCCGGGGCGGCATGTCCGAACATCTGCGGCTGGCCCTGGACCTCTATGGAGAGGACCTGGACGTCCCGCTGGAGGACGTTCTGGCGGGTCGGGGCATCGATGTCGCCCGACTCGAGGAGGAGCTGACGGGCGGACGCTGATCCCTCCCGGTCGCCTTTGCCTCCACCACTCTCCATCGGTGACCAGGGGGCTCGATCTCCCGCCGTGTGCGGAGTGATCTCGGACGCGAGCTGTGCTGCTGCCGGGACCTGGCCGTCGAGCCCGTGTCGTCACAGCACCCTTGTTCAGGATTCACGCGCAAGTGACGGCGGTCGATGTCTTGACAGACCGACACCGCGCAGGGGAAAAGAGAGCTAGCGGTATAACCGGTCAGACCGGCGGTGTGTCACTCCTCCTCCCCGACCGGTGTGGCCGGCCTGGTCCCGAAGAGAGAGGCACGTTGGCCGTGTTCCTCAGCAGTGCACAGATCCGCACCACAGTCCCCGTCCGGGCACAGCCGCCCGGACCCAACTGCCCGGGCATCGGCGACGTCGTGTTCACGGTGCCCCGCCCGAAGACCCGCCTTGAGTAGTTCCCGTCCACCCGGAACATCTGGCCGCCGGATCAGCCATGCGTCACGGCTTTGGGGGGCCGGAGTCAACCACCACGACGGCCCTCGCCCCTCCTTGGCGCCCTGCCGCATGGATCGGTCAAGTCGACGCCGACCCGTCGCGCCGCGCCTTATTCGCCGAGGCCCGCTACAGCACCATCCCCGGTGCCGGATCCCACTCGGCTGACCGGCAAGACCGGCATCGCATCGAGCGGCCCAGCAACGGCCAAGCTCCAGCAGGCGTTCGGCCCACGACGCCACCTTGCCCAACTGCCCTTGTCCCCACTTTGAGGGTTTCCACGGCGGACGGCCGACACTCCCGATCGCCCGACCATCACCCCAGCCGGGCCGGCGGCCCCATGCGCCTCACTGCCCTACGCCCTAAGGGCAGGGCCGCAACTAGCATGCCCGACATTTTGGACTGAACCGAAGGAAACGGCATGACCAATACAACCAGGACGAAGCCGACCTCAGGTCATGGGGCACCAACGGGCGATCTACGCCATGTGATCTTCATTGCCGCCGCGGCCGCGATGGGCGGCTTCCTGTTCGGATACGACAGCGCGGTCATCAACGGCGCGGTGGAGGCCCTCCGGGACCGCTTCGCCATTGGCTCGGGGACTCTCGCACAGGTGGTGGCATCCGCGCTCATCGGCGGCGTGATAGGTGCGGCCGCCGCGGGGCGTCTTGCCGACCACATCGGCAGAGTCCCCACCATGCGGATCGCCGCCGCGCTGTTCACCGCCGGCGCCGTCGGCTCCGCTCTGCCGTTCGGGCTATGGGACCTCGTGGCGTGGCGCGTAATCGGCGGGGTGGGGATCGGCATGGCCTCGGTGATCGGACCCGCCTACATCGCGGAGATCTCACCGTCGGCGCATCGCGGGAGACTCGCCTCCTTCCAGCAGGCCGGCATCGTCATCGGTATCGCTGTCTCCCAACTCATCAACTGGGGCGTACTCAGCGCCGCGAACGGCGAACAGCGCGGTGAGATCGCCGGATACGAGGCATGGCAGTGGATGCTCGGCATCATGGCGATCCCCTCGGCCCTCTACGGGATCCTCACCGTCATGATCCCGGAGTCGCCGCACTATCTGATCTCCGTGGGCCGGCGCGACAACGCCAAGCGGGTGCTCCTCCGGGTCGAGGGGCCGGCCGCCGATCCGGACGCCCGTATCGCCGAGATTGAGCAGAGCGTGTCCAGCGAGCGGAAGCCGGTCTTCAAGGACCTGCTCGGCGGACGCTTCGGTCTCCTCCCGATCGTCTGGATCGGTATCGGCCTCGCCGCCTTTCAGCAACTTTGCGGCATCAACGTGATCATGTACTACGCGTCGTCACTGTGGCAGTCCGTGGGTATCGACCCGTCAAGTTCGTTCTTCTACTCGTTCACCACGTCGATCACCAACCTCATCGGAACCGCCATCGCGATGGCCGCTGTCGACCGGATCGGTCGCAAGCCCCTCGCGTTGATCGGCTCCGTCGGCATGGCGGTCTCGCTCGGCCTCGTCGCCTGGGCCTTCTCCTACCGGAGCGGCCCCGGCGGCAAGGTCACCATCCCTGACGCACAGGGCACGACAGCGCTGATCGCCGCGCACTCCTTCGTGCTGTTCTTCGCCCTCTCCTGGGGCGTGGTGCTGTGGGTGCTGCTCGGCGAGATGTTTCCCAACCGCATCCGGGCCGCGGCCCTGGGCTTGGCCGCGACGGCGGTATGGGCCTCCAACTGGCTCATCACCGTGAGCTTCCCCAGCCTCGCGGACTGGAGCCTGTCGGGCGCTTACGTGATCTACGCCGTCTGTGCCGCGCTCTCCATCCCGTTCGTCCTCATGTGGGTGAGGGAGACGAAGGGCAGGTCGCTCGAGGCCATGAACTCATAGGAGGGCGAACCCGACAGTTGCTCCGCAACCATTGACAGTCGATACGGCACGGCTATACATGTGGTCTGACCGGTAAAACCGCATCAGTCGCATCGCTTTCCATGGCGGCAGATCAGCGCACAGAGAGTGTCGAGGCTGCATGAGTGGCACACGGGAGGGTTCACATGAATGAGCGACATCCGGATTCCGCCATACGCCGGGATGTCTCGCGCCGGGCGTTCCTCGCGGTCAGCGCCGGAACCTCAACCGGGCTCGCCTTCGGGCTCGCACCGGCCACGACCTCGAACGCGGCGGCGGCGACGGGAACCGTCTACTACGTCTCCAAGAGCGGGAGTGACACAGCGGACGGGACGAGCGGCGCGCCACTACTGACGATCAACGCGGCGGCGCAGAAGGCCCAGCCCGGCGACGTCGTCCTGGTCCGTGCCGGGACCTACCGAGAGGAGGTCATCCCCCCGCGGGGCGGCACCAGCGACGACATGCGGATCACCTACGCGGCCGACGCCGGGGCTTCGGTGACGGTGACGGGCTCCGATGTCTTCGAGAGCTGGACCCGGGTCTCCGGCGATGTCTACCAGCTAAAGATCAAGAATTCGTACTTCAACGGGTTCAACCCCTACGCATGGCAGGTGCACGGCGACTGGTTCGACGCCAACGGGCGAATCCATCGCGTGGGAATGGTGTACCTCGATGGCGCCTGGCTGCCGGAAGCAACGAGCCTGGATGCGGTGAACTCGAGCCCAAACGCATCGTGGTGGTCAGACGTAGACGGTCTTGTGGAAGGGACGGCGCCGAGCTACAAGCCGAGCTACGACGAGAGCGGCTACACGACGCTCACCGCGAAGTTTCCCGGGGTTGACCCCAACAAGGGAACAGTCGAGGTCGGTATCCGAGGTACGGCGTTCAAACCGGCCGCGACCAACCTCAACTACATCACCATCCGGGGCTTCACCCTTCGGAATGCCGCCACGAATTGGTGCGCACCGACGATGGGACAATGGGGACTGGTAAGCGCCTACTGGTGCAAGGGATGGGTCATCGAGGGCAACGAGATTGCCTACTCCAGGTGCTGTGGCATCGCGCTGGGAAAGTACTCGGATGAATACGACGGGCTGCGCGGCACGACGGAAGGCTACTATTTGACGATCTCTGACGCGCAGGACTCGGGCGGTTGGTCGTTCGCGAACATCGGTGGCCACATCGTCCGGAACAACACGATCCATCACTGCGGCCAGACCGGCATCGTGGGCTCTCTCGGCGGGATCGGCAGCAGGATCACCGGGAACGAGATCTACCACTCCAACAGCCAAGGGATCTGGGGTGGAGCGGAAATGGGCGGCATCAAGCTTCATGGGGCCATTGATGTCGTCATTGCCGAGAATCACATCTACAACACCGGAGGCTATGCCGGGATCTGGTTGGATTGGATGGCACAAGGAACCCAGGTCATGCGGAACCTGTTCCACCACAACGCCGACATCGACATCTTTGCCGAGGTGGATCACGGTCCGCTGCTCATCGCGAACAACGTCATGTTGTCGGCCGGGGGGCTCAGGTGCGTGTCGGACGGGGTGGCCGGGGCACACAACCTCATAACCGGGGCCGTGACCGCGAACGCGGACGAGCGACAGACGCCTTATATGGAGCCGCACTCAACGACCACGGTCGCCAAGGTGGACATCCCGATCGGCGGTCAGCAGTGGATGAACAACATCCTCGGCGCCTCGGCCGATCTCTCGGTCTGGGATTCCGCAAGCGCGTCCTGTCCAATCACGATGAAGGCAAACGTCCACACCAAGGGTGCAACCCCATCGGAAAAGGAACAGGGTGGAGTGGACGCTGCCTCGGTGGCGTACACGCCCGCACTCACGAAGAAGTCCGACGGCTGGTATCTCGTAGTGCCGCGCGTCGAGTCGTGGCGATCGACCCAAGCGCTCGTGAGCACCGCCACACTTGCGAAAGCGCCGACCTCCGACCAGGCGTTCACGAACCCCGACGGATCGCATATGTCGGTATCGAGCGACTTCCTCGGGGTCCAACGTGCCAACAGTGTGCCGTTTCCCGGCCCGTTCGAGAGTGCCGGGGGCACGGACGCGTTCAAGGTATGGCCGCGAGTCGTGCCGAGCACCGACGCCTGGGGACGGCCCTCGTAGTCGGATCCGAGCGGCCCGGCGCCATCGCCGCACAGGCATTCCCGCGCCCTGCGCCGCTCCTCGGGCAAGGGGGATCCGCTGGTCGCCCTGATATCCGGCGCCCGCACCGGGCACGGTGCGGGCGCCAGATCATGCGGTCAACGGCAGTCGATGGCGATCTTCAGGACCTCGGGGTCAGGCTGCGACAGCAGGGGAAGCGCGACGGTCACCAGATCCTGTAGCGGGATCCGGTGGGTGACCATGTCTGCGGCGTCGAGCCGGCCGTCGGCCAGCAGCCGCACTGCCTGGGCGACGTCGGCGTCCCACAGATGGGCAGCGGAGCCGACGAGCCGGCGTTCGCCGAGGACGAGAGCCGGCAGTGGGACGGGCTGTGCCCCGGAGCCCAGCCCTACGGCCACCACCAGGCCGCCCGGCCGTACGAGGTCGAAGGACCGCGTCAACTGTCCGTCGGCGCCGCTGCATTCGAACACGACATCAACGCCTGGCGCATCGAGGTCGGCCAGGGCGGCATCGAGGTCGCCGGGTGAACAGGAGCGGACCGCGGAGTGGGCCTCCGCGAAGCGGCGCCGGTACTCCGACGGGTCGACCAGCCAGCAGCTTGCGGCGCCCGCGGCCAGCACGGCCTGTGCCGTGAGCTGGCCGATCGTCCCGCCGCCTACGACCAGGGCGACGGCGCCGATGATCTCGGATACTTTGCGGACCGCGCGGACCGCCACGGCAGCCGGTTCGGCGAGGACGGCGGTCTCCATCGGCAGTCCGGGCGGCACCGATACGCAGGTCCGGGCTTTCGCGATCATCAACCGCGCCAGGCCACCGTCGTCCTGCTGGCCCGGAACGCAAACGCTGGGACACAGCCCTTCTTCGTGCCGAAGACACCACCAGCATTGGCCGCAGCCATTGACCACGTCCGGAACCACACGAGTCCCCACAGGCGGGCCGGTTCCGTCGCGGGCGGCGCGGACGACCTCGCCGACGACCTCATGTCCGAGCGTCAGCGGCGCCATCCGACCGCTGAGCGGGTGCGGCTCGTCAGTCGGGATAATGAGCGGTCCGGCGCGGTACTCCTCCAGGTCGGTGCCGCAGATACCGCACCAGTGGACCTTGACCAGCACTTCGTCATCACGGGGCACGCGCGGCACGACGTCCTCGACGCGGATGTCGTAACGGCCGTGCCATCGGGCAGCGAGCATCGCTTGCGGCCTTTCGACAGGGATCGGCGATCGTGGGGCAGCGGTGGGGAGGACCGGCGATGTCGTGCGTGCGGCGCGGGTGGACCTGGCTCGGTCTGGACACGGCGAGTGCGCGGTCCGAGGGTGGATGATCTTGGCGAATCGCGAGACTACACTTCTTCAACTGGTATGACCAGATGCGCTTCACTCGTCCATCGGATACAGGCTCGCCCCGCCGTCGACCAGTAGCGTGGCGCCCGTCATGTAGGCGGACAACGGCGAGGCCAGGAAGAGCACCGCATCGGCCACCGACTCCGGGGTCTGGAGGCGGCCGAGGGGGATCGCGCGCTGCGCGCGGGCCCGGTACGCGGGATCGGTGTCCCACTGGCGCCTGGCCATGCCGACGCCGACAATGCCGGGCGCGACCGCGTTGCTGCGAATGCCCCGCGGGGCGAGTTCGCGGGCGAAGGTACGCATCAGCGACCGGACGGCGGCCTTGCTGGCCGAGTAGGGGCCGATCTCCGGCCAGGGCACGTCCTGCACCCAACTCGTGGTGAATACCAGGGTCCCTGGCGCTTCAACCGCGAGCCAGCGCCGCGCGGCCTCCGAGGCGAGGAGGAAGGAGCCGCGCAGGTTCACCTTCATCAACTCGTCGAAGGCTGCGATGGGGTAGTCGACGACGGGATGCGAACCGACGACCCCGGCATGCACGCAGACGATGTCCGGCAGACCGCCGAACACCTCATCCGCCCGGTCGCAGAGCGCCCGGACCTCGTCCTCCGAGGTGAGGTCACAGGCCGCGTACATCCTCGGGTCGAAGCCTGCCGCGGTCACCGCCTCGACGGCCGCACTCGCGTCGGTCAGGTCGGTCAGCAGGACGTGCGCGCCCGCTTCCCGGAACGCCGCGGCAATGACCTGTCCGATCCCGCCGAGCGCACCGGCGACGACCACACGACGTCCGGCCAGACCCCAAGGGCCCGAGTTCGAAGCCGTCCCCATGTCAACCTCCGCATCACTGTGGATCAGGTGGGCACCGAGCGCCGCGACGCCTGGCCGGGTGAGGGAATCACCGGCGGGCGCTTGACGCCGCCGCAGAGTCCCGCGTATACGTTGCGGCATGACCGGTCTTACCAGTCTTCGTCCCACTCTACCTCCGGGTGCGGATATCGCTGCCGCGCCGGAGGCAGGGATCCTCTCCGGGACTGGGGCCCACGGCACGCTCCCGTCGGCGGGCCGCGGGCCCAGGAGTTGGAGTGCAACGTCAGCCGGAGGCCGATGGCCGGCTTCACGGCGGCAGACATCAAGACCAGACCCTGGTGAACCAGCGGGACCCGGCGACCAATGCACACCGCGGCCAGAAGTCCCGGCGCGGACTCGTTGTGGACCGCCGTCGTGAACGCCGCGAGACCAGCGCCTGCCTTGACGAGCTCAGCATCCGCATACCCGGATCGCGGCCGCAAGCCAGGCCGCTTTCCTCCGGACGACCATCAACGCCCTGTCGGTGAAACAACGGAAAGGCATGCGACGTACATGCGCATCGTAGCGTTGGAAACTCTGCGACCTCAGTTCCAGAACAATTTGTGCGTCGTCGTACTGCACACCGATGACGGCCAGACCGGTCTCGGCGACTCCTTCTTGCAGTCGGCCGCGGTCGAGGCGTACCTGCACGATCATGTCGTGCCGCTGCTCCTCGGCCGGGAGGATCCGGCCCCCGAGGCAGTGGCGGCGCTGCTCGCCCCGTATGTCGGGTTCCAGGGCGGCGGCGTCGAGGTGCGTGGGAACGGCGCGGTCGACATGGCGCTCTGGGACCTGTTGGGCAAGCGGACCGGCAAATCTCTCGCCCGGCTGCTGGGCGGCCCGGTCCGCGACACCATAGACGTCTACAACACCTGCGCCGGACCCGGCTACATCCAGCGCACGTCGCGGCAGACCTCCGCCAACTGGGGAGACTCCGCAGCCGGCGCATACGAGGACCTGCACGCCTTCCTCACCAGACCCGCCGCCCTGGCCAAGGAACTCTACGAAGAGGGGCTGCGCGGCATGAAGATCTGGCCCTTCGACCGGGCCGCCGAGGCATCGGCGGGCACCCGGATCCGCCCGAGGGAGCTGCACGAGGCCCTGGCCATCGTGGGCGAGATCCGTGACGCCGTGGGCCTGGATATGGACCTGATGATTGAGCTGCACGGCCTGTGGTCGCGCCGGGCCGCGGTCGAGATCTGCCGTGCGCTCGAACCGTTCCAGCCCTTCTGGGTCGAGGACCCGATCCGGCCGGACGCGATCGACTCGGTCGGCGCTCTGTGCGAGGAAGTCGGGGTACCCATCGCGCTCGGTGAGACGGCGCTGGGCCGACGCGGTTTCCTGCCCTTGCTCCAGCAGGGCAGGATCTCCTACGCGACGCTGGACGTGCAGTGGACCGGCGGGATCACCGAGGCGCGCAAGGTGGCCGGCCTCGCGGACGCGTTCGCCATACCCATCGCCCCACACGACTGCACCGGCCCGATCACCCTCGCCGCGTGCTTCCACCTGGCGATGTCGCAGCCCAACACCCTCTTCCAGGAGACCGTTCGCGCGTATCTGCGGACGTGGTACCCGCGGGTAGTCACAGGATTGCCGCGGATCCGCGAGGGGAAGGCGGTTCTGTCCAACGAGCCGGGGCTCGGCTTGCAGCTCGTGACGGGGCTCCGCGAGGACGGGGCGACCCGACGCCGGATCAGTCGGCTCGAGGCCGCCTGAACGTCCCATTCCTGAGACAGGAGTCATCATGAGGCTTGTTCGTTGGCGTACTTCGGACGGGACGACGAAAGTCGGCGTGCATGAGGACGAATACCTCGTCGAACTCCCGTTTGCCACGATGGCGGAGGTATTGCAACACAAAGTCGCCGACATCCGGCGGGCCGTGGAGGAGGCCGTGTCGAGCGGGCGCCGAGTCGATTCCGCAGAGGCCGAACTCCTCGCGCCGGTCGATGGCCGCACCGAGGTGTGGGGCGCCGGCATCACCTACCAGCTCTCCCGCTCCGCTCGCGCCGAAGAGTCCGGCTTCGAGGAGATCTACCACCACGTGTATGAGGCGGACCGACCGGAGCTGTTCTTCAAGTCCGCCGCCTGGCGGGTGCTCACCGACGGCGATCCCGGTGGCTTGCGCCCGGACTGCGACGACTCGGTGTGCGAACCGGAACTGGCACTTGTCCTCAATCGGCACGCGGAGATCGTGGGCGCGCTCGTTTGCAACGACCTCACCGCGCGCGGCATCGAGGCGGTGAACCCGATCTATCTGCCGCAGGCGAAGTTGTTTCCCGGCGGCTGCGTGCTGTCCACCGCGATCGTGCCATGGTGGTCCATCGACACACCGGAGGACCTGCTCATCACCATGGCGGTGTACCGGGGCCCGGAACTCGTGTTCTCCGGCGAGGCAAGGACTTCCGCCATGCGGCGCCGATACGGCGAACTGGTCCAATGGCTTTCCCGGGGCGAGCAGTTCCCCGATGGCGTCGTGTTGAGCACCGGAACCGGCATCGTGCCTCCGCTCGGTGAGGGACTGCGCCCCGGGGACCGGGTCATCGTCACCATCGATCAGGTCGGGGCCCTGTCCAATGTCATGACCGATGACCGGGACATGTTCGAAGGGTTGCCCAGATGACTATGACCGGTGTCAACCCCATGAACGGCGCGGTCCTGACCACCGCGATGCGGGACTTCCTCGCCCACGCCGCGATCGAACTGGTCACGAACGGACAGCCGGCCCCTGACCACGCCGGTGCCTTCGAACCCGCCACTCTCGCACAGACCACCGCGAAGGCACTGACCGCGGACCCGCTGCCGCCGTGGCTTCGCAACGCCAATCCGGACCGGATTCCACGCCGCGTGGATGGCGTGCTCACCGACGAGCCGATTGAGGAGGGGCCATGAAACGCATCGAAGCCGAACAGTTCACCACGAGCCTGACCCACCATGGCGAAGGGCCGGTCTGGCTCGGCCACCATGGACTCGCGGTGCTCGACATGCTGGCCGGCGATGCGGTCCTGATCGACGCCGGCGGACAGGAGAAGCGCCGCGAGCACTTCGGCGAAACCCTCGCCGCCCTCCGGCCACGCCGCGATGGCGGATTCGTAGTCGGCCTGGAACGCGGCTTCTGCCTGGTGAACGAGCACTTCACCGTGACCGGAACGATGCAATGCTGGACCAACTCGGACGTGCGCATGAATGACGGAGCCTGCGATCCCCAAGGCCGCTTCTGGTGCGGCTCCATGGCCTACGACCTGACACCGGGCGCCGGCGCGCTGTGGCGCCTCGATCCCACCGGAGGCGTCGTCCAGGCGATCGACGGCATCGGCTGCTCGAACGGGCTGGCCTGGACCCGAGACGGCACACGCGGCTACTACGTCGACAGCCTGACCGGCAGAATCGACATCCTCGAACTCGGCCCGGACGGCGAAATCGCCGGGCGCCGGCCGTTCGCGGACGTCACAACCGAGGGGTTCCCCGACGGCATCGCCGTCGACCGGGCCGACGGCGTCTGGCTGGCCATGTTCGGCTCCGGGCGGCTGCTGCACTTCGACCACACAGGACGACCCGACGCCGAGATAGCAGTGCCGGTCAAACAAGTCACCGCCTGCACCTTCGTGGGCCCCGACTACTCCCAGCTCTGCATCACCACTTCACGTTTCGGCCTGACCGACCCGGAAATCGCCGCCGGCGCCGTATTCATCGCAACGCCCGACATGGGCGGCTTCGCTCCCTACACGTTCAGCGGATAGCACCATCCGAGGCGTCGGCGGGGGCGGTACGGCCACGGCTCCGGCTTTCCTTCGGTGGTAACGGAGCGTGAAACAGATCGAGGAGGATGCCGCGGCGCACGAGAAGTCGGCTCGTCTGTCCATCTGAGCCAGGAGGGCGGCACAGCCGCGAACATCTGCCGCAGCGGGAATGGCGCGCTGCTGCTGAGGGCCACCGTGTCCAACCCACCACCACGGCGATCACAGTGTCGGTCAACGCCAACCCCCGCATCGCCAAGGAGACAACCGGCTGGATGTGGAGTCCCCCGCGGCCGCGCGGCACCCGTACCGCCACCGCGCATAAGGTCTCCGGAATACGCCCTGCCCTCACCGCATGAGCAGACTGTGCCAACACCGCCTGCCAGGCTGCCAGTTCACGGCCTTCCGCAAAACGCTTTGGCTGGAGCTGCCCCAGGTAGGCGGGCTGTCGGTCGGGCTGGGAGCGGTGATACCTGAACCGCACTGGCCTCGGTGTCCGTGAACCCCGGCCCCTCGACCGCCCGTTCACGCTGCTGTCCTTTCGACACCACCGCCGCGGGGTGGGGGCTGATCGAACCCCTGCTGTTCCTGGTCTTGCTGGGGGGTGTGTCAATTTAACGGCCCTGTCTCACATTCGGTGGTAACGGAGAGTCGTGAGGGTCGTTGACATTCCCGTGAAGAATGTCAACGAGCTCGTGCAGACGGTGTTTTCGGGGCTGTCCCCGCTGGTCATAGAGGGGGTCACCGACGAGGGCGAGCGGATCGTGGTGCGAGCCCGGACGCCGACGGAGGCCGCGGTCTGCCCGGTGTGCGGGGCGCCGACCGGGCGAGTACACGGATATCAGCTGCGGACGGTGGCCGACGTGCCGGTCGACGACCGCCGGGTGGTGGTCCGTGTGCGGGTCCGGCGCCTGGTGTGTCCCACGCGCGGCTGCCGCCACACCTTCCGCGAACAGGTGCCCGGAGTCCTGGAGCGATACCAGCGCCGCACCGCCCGCCTGACCAGGCAAGTCAAGGCCGTGGTCGCGGAGTTAGCGGGCCGAGCGGGTGCACGCCTGTTGGCGGTACTCGCGGTGGGCCTGTCGCGTCACACGACCCTGCGCACCCTACTGCGCATCCCACTGCCCACCGGGCGGACACCCCGTGTGATCGGCGTCGACGACTTCGCCCTGCGCCGACGGCACCGCTATGCCACCGTGGTGATCGACGCCGAGACCCATGAGCGGATCGACGTGCTGCCCGACCGCACCGCCGACACCCTTGAGGCGTGGCTGCGCAAGCACCCGGGTATCGAGGTCGTGTGTCGTGACGGCTCGGCGACCTATGCCGAGGCCATCCGCCGCGCCCTGCCCGACGCGGTGCAGGTCGGAGATCGCTGGCATCTGTGGCACAACCTGTGCGACGCCACCCTCAGCGAGGTGAAGGCCCACAGCACCTGCTGGGCCACCGTACTGGACGCACCCATCTACGACGGGCCCCGCGCACAGACCACCCTCGAACGCTGGCACCAGGTCCACGACCTCCTCAACCAAGGCGCCGGCCTGCTGGAATGCGCCCGCCGCCTGCAACTCGCCCTGAACACCGTCAAACGCTATGCCCGCGCCGACCAGCCCGAACGGATGCTCCGCGTCCCCAAATACCGCGCCAGTCTCGTCGACCCCTACCGCGAGCACCTGCGCAAACGCCGAGCCGAGGACCCCGCCGCCCCCGTCAAGCACCTCTTCGAAGAGATCAAAGCCCTCGGCTTCACGGGCTGCCTCAACCTCCTGCACAAGTACATCAACCAAGGCCGCGCAGACGCCGACCGCAGCCACATCTCCCCGCGGCGGCTCGCCCGGATGCTGCTGACCAGGCCCGACAACCTCAAGACCGAGCAGCACGAACTCCTGGCCAAACTCACCGCCTCCTGCCCCGAGATGACCCAACTCGCAGCCGGTATCAGAGACTTCGCCCCGCTCCTTACGCCGCACGCCGACAACGCCGACGCACTCACGCGCTGGATCGCCCAAGTCCGAGAGGCCGACCTGCCTCATCTGCGCACCTTCACCCGGGGCCTGGACCGAGACCTCGACGCCGTGATCGCGGGGCTCACCCTTCCGTACAGCAACGGCCCCACCGAGGGCGTCAACACGAAGACCAAACGGATCGCGCGCCAGATGCACGGACGAGCAGGCTTCACCTTGCTCCGGCACCGCATCCTCCTCGGATAGCAGCACGCTCCGTTACCACCGAATGTGAGACAGGGCCGTTGATTAGACACTCCCGGGACTCGTCGAGGTGGTGGAGGCCGGACGACGGGGCACCAGTCCTCGAGCAGCTCACCCGGGCAGTGGGTGCGGAGGGTGCGACCGGGGCGGTGGACACGGTCGGCGGTGCGCTCACCCCGGTAATTCTCAACGCGATGGGAGTTCGTGGCCGGGTCTGCCTGATCAGCATCCCACCGCAGGCGGCGGTAGCCGGTGTCGACCTCCTCGCGTGCTATCGCACTCGGTGTTCGCGACTTATCCGCTGGAGCGGGCCGCCGATGCGTACACGGCAGTTGAGCAAGGGGCGCACGGCCGACCGGTTCTGCTGCCCCAGAAACCTTGAACGTTCCGTGTGGTCCTTCGCCATCGACCGGCTGTCAGAACCTTTACGTCAGCGGCGATCGGCCGACGCCGGAACCCTGTTGCCCCTCTGCACACCGAACAACGGAGGCTGAACGATGCCGTCAAGATTGTTGCTCAAGAACGGATTCGTCCTGACCCTCGACCCGGCACTGGGCGATCTGCCCCGCGCTGACGTACTCGTCGAGGACGGGAAGATAGCTCAGATCGGTCCGGATCTCCCCGTGAGAGACGCGGAAACCCTCGACGCCGCGGGAACTGTCGTCGTCCCGGGGTTCGTCGACACCCATCGGCACATGTGGGAGACCGTGCTGCGCGGCGTACTGCCGGCGTGCACGCTGGACGGATACCTCGCCCAGGTGATCGGTGCCATCGGCCCCGCCTACCGCCCCGAGGACGTCTGCACCGGGAACCTGCTCGGCGCGCTCGAGGCCCTCAACGCGGGCATCACCACGATCGTGGACTGGTCGCATTGCAACAACACGCCCGAGCACGCGGACGCCGGCATCACAGCGTTGCGCGCGGCCGGTATCCGTGCGATGTACGCCCATGGGACGCCCGCGGGTGGCGAATGGTGGGCCTACAGCGAACTCGGCCATCCAGCGGACGCCCGCCGTATCCGCGAGCAGTACTTCTCATCGGAGGACGACCTCCTTACCTTCGCCCTTGCCGTCCGCGGGCCAGGAGTGAGCCGCCCCGAGGTGTGCGTGCATGACTGGCGGCTTGCTCGCGAGCTGGAAGCCAGGATCTCCGTCCACGTGGGGATGCGGATCACGGGCGTGCACGGGCAGGCGATCGCCGAGCTCGACCGCGCAGGGTTGCTCGGCCCGGACACCACCTACGTCCACGCCAACACCAGTACCGACGACGAGCTCGCGATGATCAAACGCACCGGTGGTTCTGCCTCGGTCGCTCCGTACGTCGAGATGCTCATGGGGCACGGCCATCCACCGATCACGCGGATGCTGGAGCAAGGGGTGACGCCCTCGCTGAGCATCGACGTCGCCACCTCGGTCCCCGGCGATATGTTCACCCAGATGCGGACCGCGCTCGCCCAAGGCCGCATCTCCTCGTTCGGCGACGATGTCGATGTCGCATTCGCGCCGGCACTCACCCATGCGGACGTGCTCGGCTTCGCGACACGTGCCGGTGCCCAGGCCTGTGGACTGGCCGATCGCATCGGGACCCTGGCTCCCGGTAAGGACGCGGACATCGTCTTGATCCGGGCGGATGACATCAACACGATGCCCTTGGTCGACCCCGTCGCCACCGTGGTGACCAGTGCCGACACGGCCAATGTCGACACGGTGATCGTCCGCGGCGAGATCCGCAAGCGGGCCGGCAAGCTCGTCGGGGTCGACCTCGCCCGGCTCCGGGCCGACGCGGAGCGCTCCCGTGACCACGTGCTGCGTTCGAGCGGCATGACTCCGTCCTGGCTGCCGCAGAACTGAACGATTCTCTTTGCCAATCCACAACCTGGAGGACGAGACCGTGAAATTCGCAGTGGCACTACCACAGTCCAACCGCGTCGGGGACACTGCCGCGATCCGCGATGTCGCCCAGGCCGCCGAGGAACTCGGGTTCTGGGCCGTGTCGATGCAGGACCACATCGTCTTCGATGGCGTGTGGCTCGGCTGCGGTGCCGAGGACGACGAAGGCCGAAATGACCGTCGAACCGTGTTCGAGCAGCTCACCACGTTCGGCTACGTCGCCGGGATCACCTCCACGATCCGGCTGCTGACCAGCGTCATGCTGCTGCCGGTGCGCGAGACCATCCTTGCGGCCAAACAGATCGCCACGCTCGACCAGCTCTCCGGCGGGCGGATGCTCCTGGGAATCGGTGTCGGGCTGTCCGGCACCGACCGTGACCCGCAGGTCCTCAAAACGCTCTCCCGCAATGCCACGGTGGAGATGGCCGCGCTCGGCGTGGACGTGACAAAACGTGGCCGGCTCGCCGACGAGCAACTCGCGGCGCTCCGGCGCATTTGGACCGACGACAGCGCTTCCTACGATGGGAAGTTGGTCCGCTTCAAGGAAATCGAGGTATTCCCCAAGCCGGCACAGGCCGGGGGGCCGCCGATCCTGATCGCCGGTAACTCGCCCGCCGCATTGCGGCGTACGGCCCGGGGCGGCTACTGGTGGCTGCCCAACCACGCCACCCCCGATGAGGTCGCCGGCGGCCTGGCCGCGCTCGCCGAATCGGGGCACCGGCCACCGGAGTGCGTACTCGACCTGTTCTGGCGCATGGACAACACCACCGCGGCAGCGCGGGCGGCCTGCCGGGGCACCCTGGAGAACGCCTTCGGTGACCACCTGCCGGTCCGCAACCTGGTCGGCACACCGGACGAGATCGCCGCACGGTGCCGGGAGTATCGCGACGCGGGGGTCAGCATGATCGAGATGAAGCCGGTCTTCCGCTCGGTCAAGGAGCTCATCGAGATGATGGAGACCCTGATGACCGAGGTCGCGCCGACGGTTTGAGCAATCGTTCCGCAGATCAGGAAGCAACGATGCCTGCCGAAGAACTCAGATTCGAGCACCACCCGTTCCAGCGCATCGGACCGGATGCGCACCTCATCCAGGACGTACAGTTCGCGCTCGGCCGGCCCCTCTGCGTTCCCATCAACTCCGCCGTGCTGACCGGCCAGGAGCCCGTCATCATCGACACCGGCTCGCCTCGCAACCGCCAGCAGTGGCTCGACGACGTCTTCTCCATTGTGGAGCCGGAGGATGTTCGCTGGGTGTTCGTCTCGCACGAGGACGCCGACCACACGGGCAACCTGGAAACCGTTATGGCGCGCTGCCCCAACGCGACACTGCTGTGTAGCTGGGCACTGGTCGAACGGTTTAGCTGTGTCTACGATTTCCCGCTGCACCGATGCAGGTGGGTGGCCGACGGCGGACCCGCGCCGCTTTGCCGCGAATGTCACCACGCTCCAGAGGCTCGACCCGAGCGTCGTTCTCACCGGCCATAGCCCTTGCATCCACGCCAATCGCGTCGACGAAGCCTGCGAAATCCTCGGCTCACTGGCTGAGGCACCGGTCCCACCCTGCCCCGACCAATCCGTGCTCGATCTCATCCTCGCGGCCATGGGGGACTGAGTCCGCCGTCTTCGCTGGTCGCGCACCAGCCATTGCCTGCGGACACACATTTTCGCCCATCCCTGGGTCCATCTCCTGGAGACACTCATGCCTGAAAGCAGTACGAACATCACCGTCGTCGACGACTTCTTCCGAGCTGTGGAGCGCGGCGACGTCGACGCCGTCCGCGGCATCTACGCCTCGGACGTTGCGATCTGGCACAACGACGGCGCCGGCGATCAGGGGCTCGAGGACAATCTCGTCGTACTGGGCTTGCTCGGTGGAGCCATTCACGGCATGCGCTTCGACGTTACCCGGCGGGCCGATGTCGGCGCCGGTGTCTTCCAACAGCACGTCCTGCGGGGGCAGTTGCCCGACGGGGAACAGGTGGGGCTCGACGCGGCAATGTACATCGCGGTCAGCGACCGGAAGATCACGCGAATCGAAGAGTACTTCGACGTCGCCACTGTCAGGCACCTCATCTATGCAGCCAAGAACGCTACGGACGAGGAGGTCTGAGAATGGGTGTTCTCGACGGGTAGGTCGCCTTGATCACTGGCGGTGGCCGCGGTCAGGGCCGCGGCCACGCCGCCATGTCCGCCGAAGGCGCTGAGATCATCATTTGCGACCTCGATGGCCAGGGGGATCTGGACCAGTACCCCACGGCTTACGCCCCTCACGACGGTGCCGGCATTGCCGTAGCCGCGGTTCCGAACCCCTGGCACCGCGTAGTACCAGCGCCCGGTCTCGGCGGAGATGCTGCGGAAGCGGCTGCGCGTCGAGGCTACCGGGTCGCGCACGCTCGTGACGATCGCCCGTTCCGAGGGCCGGGCCGAAGGCGCTCGCGAGCGTGCCCGGCCTTGAGATCGGGAAAGGGGTGGCCGGGAGAGGCTGCGGATGAGCGGCGGCACTGAGCCGTTATCCGAAGTTCGGGGTCCGTCCTACCTGCCTGTTACCGGAGGTTGTGCGTGTTCAGGCGGTGGACGAGGCCGGGGCGGCGCCGGTACGTCTCACCCGGGCGCGTTGTGCGCTGCCGGAAGTCCGCTCCGCTGCCGACGTGGTCGCAGGCGTCGCACAGGTCACGCAGGAGAGCGACGGCCTGGGCGTAGGAGCTGGTCTGTTGGGTGGCGAAGTGCGCCTCGACCTGTCGCCACGCGGACTCCGTGTCGTGACCACCATGCAGTTCGCACTCCGTTCAGGGTCCAAGAAGTGCGCGAGCCTGCACGGCCAGCCAAAGCTCGGCAATATCGCGTGTATCGGTCACGTTGTGTCCGGTGATCGCCTCGACCTTGCGGATCCGGTACAGGACGGTCTGCCGGTGCACATGGAGTACATCGGCGGTCTTCTGCCAGGAGCGCTGGTTGTCGAGGAATGCCTCGAGTGTCCGCAACAGCTCCGTCTCGTGCACCCGCTCGTACTCGATGAGCGCGCCGAGCACGCGCGTCACCAGGGCGGTGGCGTCGTCGGTTCCCGTGACGCCCAGCAACGGCGTTGCGTCGCCGTACCGGACGGTGCGCGAGGTGACCGAAGCCGCCGCGCGGACCGCCCAGCTTGCCTCACGCGAGGCTTCCGGGACCCGTTCGACGGTCCGGATCGGGCCACTGATCCCTGCCAGGGCCTCTCCGCCGAGGTTCGAGCGGATCAGCGCATGGACCGTGTCGCCTTCGACGCAGAACACGTAGAGCACGCCTGACCGGTGTACCACGAGATGGGGCACTCTGTTGCGCCATAGCACGATGTGGAACTCTCGCAGCTTCGCGAGGGCATCGGAGGTGATCGCGAAGAGGGTCGCCTTGGAGACGTTCAGGCCGAGGGCCTTCATCTGACGACGTCCGCTGCGCTCGTCGAGCCGCCCCTCCATGAGCTGCGCCAGCAGTTCGGCACCCAGCCGACGACGGTGCTCGATGCTGATCAACGACTGGGACAGCTCCAGAGCGATCACGGTCACCACGTGCTGCATGAGTATGGCGTCGAGCACGTTGCGCCCGCTCGAAACGAGGACGAGGACCGCGCTCGACTGCGTCGGGATGTCCATCAGTCTCATCTCGCGCCCGTCCTCGAGCGGGACCGCGAAGGCCCCCGCTCGCAGGTCTGAGGAATCCGGTGTGGATCGGCGCAGCGCGTCGGTGAGCGTGGGGTCGAGGCGCGGGTCTTCCGGGTACCAGGGCTGCGCGGACCCGCGGTGGCAGACGTGGACCTCGCAGCCCAGTTGCTGGGAGAGTGCCCGCGAAAGCGCCGAGGATTCCCGGTGACTTGTCAGCGTCCGCTGCATGGCGTGGTAGATCCGCTCCGTTCGGATCAGCCGATCGGACTCCTCGAGGAGGTTGGCGACCGCAACGGCGCGGGAGATCGCGATGAACGGCATGGGAAAGCGGACTGTCAGAACGCTGAACCCCAGACGCTCACTCGCCTCGGCGAGTTCGTCGGTGAGTGGCGGGCTGTACATCCGCTCCCCGATCGCCAAACCGCTTGCGCCGACGTCGGCCAACCGTTCGATGAGGACCCGCTGCCCGGCGCCGTCGGCGGGAAACGACATGCCGTTGGTCATCAAGAGCTCACCCCCGGCGAGCCACCGCCAGGGCTCGGGCAGGTCGGATGTGTGGGTCCACGAGACCTCCCGATCGAGTCCGCCCGTGCCGGAGTGCAGGTGCAGCCGCAGATGTGGCGTCTCCAGCAGATCCGCGATCGTGATCGTCACGATGCAATAATACCAAGTAAGTACAAGGATGCTTGTGCGTCTGCACAATTGGGGGGCGCTGACCGAACCGACCGTCGTGACCGACCGGTTCGTTCAGTGACGGCAGCGGTCTCCGATGCGAAGGGAATCCCCTAAGGGGATGCCACCTCGGATCACGCGCTTGGCCAGGTGCTCGCAAACCCGCAGGATCACGATCGCGTCGTTTACGTCGCAGCCGACCGAACGGACAGAGGACGGTCTGCTCCGGTACGCATTCCGGCACAGCGTTCCCGCGGAGGACGGTGTCCAGCGGGCGTTCCACGGCTTCGTGGTCCGCGCCGGGGAAGCTGTTACGGCGGATGCTCGGTGATCACGGTCTGGTCGTTGTTCACGCGCGTGCACTCCTGGTGCTCCGCGGCTGTCCCGGCCTGCCTCCCGGCATCCATGCGAGGAGGAGCCTGCCCATGCTTCACCCGGGATCGGCGCTCGTGCCCCTGATCCGCGGTCTGCCGATGCCTCCGATGCCCGGCGACAGCACCCTTCGATCGTGATCGGCTGGGGCCTCAGCCATACCGGCACGGAGGCCGGACCCCCATTGCAGGGCACCGTTTCGGATATGGCAAGTTGTGCATTTGCTCAAATCGGAGGGTCTCACTTGTGGCGGATGTACCTGGTGCCGTGGGGGGTGGGCCGAAGCATTCTGGGTGCGGATCATTCGACCCCCTGGTCCGGTAGGCACCGGAGAGTCGACCGGACCGGAGGCGTCCACCGACGTGGGTGCGAACGCGCCCATAGCGGACTGAGCGAGCGGGAGAGTTACTGGTGAACACGCAGCATGGTCACGGGGATGCGGATGTGCTCATTGTGGGGGCCGGCGCCTCCGGTGGGGTGGCGGCCCTGGAGTTGGCCAGCCGCGGGTTTCGTGTGGTCTGCTTGGAACAGGGCGACTGGGCTCTTCCCGATGACTTCACGGGCGGCAAGCCCGAGTGGGAGCTGACCCGCCTCAAGCAGTGGCACCCCAGCCCGAATGTGCGCGGACGGGAGAGCGACTACTCGGTCGACACCGAGCAGAGCCCGATCGAGCCGTTGATGTTCAACGGCGTGGGTGGCAGCACCATCATGTTCTCCGGGCACTGGGTCCGGGCACTTCCCTCCGACTTCCGGGTCCGGACTCTCGACGGGGTCGCGGATGACTGGCCGTTCACCTACGAGGACCTGCGGCCGTTCTACGACGAGGTCACCCACCACATCGGCGCGTCCGGACTCGACGGCGACCCGGCGTACCCGGACCCGCACACGTTCCCGCTGCCGCCGATGCCGATCGGCAAGTACGGCCTCGCCGCGGCGAAGGGCATGGACAAGCTCGGCTGGCACTGGTGGCCGGCCCCGAACGCCATCGCGTCGCGTAAGTTCAAGAACCGCCCCGCGTGCCTGCGGTACGGCGCCTGCGAGTCGGGATGCCCGACCGGAGCGAAGGCGAGCACTGACTTCACGCACTGGCGCGACGCGATCGCCGCCGGTGCTGTGCTGGTGACCGGGGCCCGGGTGCGGCAGCTCACGGTTGACAACCGGGGACTGGTGACCGGCGCCGAGTACATCGACCGCACGGGAGTCGTGCGCCACCAGGCCGCAGGCGTGACCGTGATGGCCGCCAACGGGATCGGCACCCCGCGGCTGTTGCTCAACTCGGCGTCTGCGCAGTTCCCCGACGGTCTGGCAAACTCCTCGGGGCTGGTCGGCAAGCGGCTGATGATACATCCCTACGCCTCGGTGTACGGGACCTACGAGGACGAGCTCGAGACCTGGCTCGGCCCGACCGGGCAGGCACTGCAGTCGATGCAGTTCTACGAGACCGACGCCAGCCGCGGGTTCGTTCGCGGGGCGAAATGGAACCTGATGCCGACCGGCGGCCCACTCACCCACACCGTGTGGGAACCGGGCGAGGACTGGCGCGAGGGCTTCGGGCCCGCCTTCCACACCCGGTTGCGCACAACCTTCGGCCGGTACACCGAGTGGGGCATCACCACCGAGGACCTGCCCGAGGACCACAATGAGGTCGTCCTTGACCCGGGCGCCACGGACTCCGACGGCATCCCGGTGCCCAAGATTCGCTACACCATCAGCGAGAACACCGAACGCATGCTCACGTTCCATGTCGACCGGGCGATCGAGGCCCACCTGGCCGCGGGCGCGACCTCGGTGCACCCCATCCCCGTCGTCCGGGATAGCGGCTGGCACCTCCTGGGCACCGCGCGCATGGGTACCGATCCCGCCACCTCCGTCGTCGACCAGTACGGCCGCGCGCACGACGTACCGAACCTTTTCATCATCGACGGGAGCGTGTTCGTCACCTCGACCGGTGTCAACCCGACCGCGACCATCATGGCGGTCGCGCTGCGGTCGATGCGCCACCTCGCCGACAGCCGCCACCACCAGACCACCGCCGACTGAGGACTCTGTGATGATCGATCCCGACCAGCGGCGCACCTTCGCCGCACTCGCCGATGCGCTGATTCCCGCGTCCGATCCGATGCCCTCGGCCACTGCCGCGGGTGTGCCGGGTGAGCTGCTCGACCAGGCCCTCGGCTACCGGCCGGACCTGGCAGAACCGTTCGCCGAGGCGGTTGCCTGGTGCACGGGCAAGGACCCCGAAGCTGCTCTGGACGGACTCTCCGAACAGCGGCCCGAGGAGTTCCAGGCCCTCACTGTGCTGACCGCCGGGGCCTATTTCCTGAGCCCCCAGGTGAAGGCCGTGCTTGCCTACGACGCTCCGCCGCGCACGGCCCGCGACGACGTCGACTCCTACGTCGACATGCTGGCCGACGTCGTCGATCGCGGCTTCGCGACGCGTTGAGCTCGCGGCCTGTGCATTCGCACAACCAGGTCAGCGTTGGTTCTGAGCAGTGAGACCGGTGCGTCCGAGATGGGCGCACCGGGCGTGAACCCAGGAACACGAACGAAGGATTCCAAGATGACCGAGGCGCACACGCAGATCCCGGTGGTTCCCCTGGGAGACGGCCTGGCACCGGCCGGTGGGGAGACCGCGGTGTTGACACACTTCGTCAACGGTGCCGGCTGGAAGGGCACCGGGACGGAGACACAACCGATTTTCAACCCCGCGACGGGACAGCCGATCGCACAAGCTCTGCGCGGCACCTCGGCCGATGTCGACGAGGCGGTGGCCGCTGCCAAGGCGGCGTTGCCCGGCTGGCGGCAACGGACACCGAAGGACCGAGCCGATGTGCTGCTCGAGGCCGCGGCGGTGCTGGAAGCCAACGCCGAGGAGCTGGCGCACCTGGAGTCGGTCAACGCCGGCAAGCCGATGCCGCTGGCCCGCGAGGATGTCGACGGGACGATCGACACGCTGCGGTTCATGGCTGGTGCGGTCCGGGCGCAGCTGAGTCTGAGTGCCGGAGAGTATGTCGCCGGCCGCACGTCGATGATCGTGCGGGAGCCGGTCGGGGTAGTGGCCGCGATCACGCCGTGGAACTACCCGCTGCTCACGGCGGCATGGAAGATCGGGCCGATCCTGGCGGCCGGCAACACGTGTGTATTGAAGCCGTCGGATCAGACACCCCTGACCGCCCTGCGCATGGCAGAGCTGCTCGCCGAGGTGTTGCCCGCAGGGGTGCTCAATGTCGTCACTGGTGCCGGATCGGTGGTCGGCGAGGCGCTCGCCACCCACCCTGACGTCGCGTTGGTGTCGGTGACGGGCAGCGTGCGGAGCGGACAGGCGGTGGCCGGTGCGGCCGCGACCACGCTCAAGCGTGTGCACCTCGAGCTCGGCGGTAAGGCACCGGTCATCGTGTTCGCGGACGCCGACCTGGACGCGGTCGCCGAAGGCATCCGGTTCGCCGGCTTCGGCAACTCGGGCCAGGACTGCGGCGCGGCCTGCCGGATCCTCGTGGAGCAGTCCGTCCACGACGAGCTGCTGGAGCGCCTCGTGCCCATGGTGGAGTCGCTGATCGTGGGCGACCCGGCGGCCGGGGACCACATCGAGATGGGGCCGCTGGTCTCGAAGACCCACCGTGACAGCGTGCTCGGCTTCCTCGACCGTGCCTTCGCGGAAGGAGCGCGGGCGGCGACGGGCGGGAGGGCCCCGGAAGGCGACGGTTACTTCGTGCTTCCGACGGTGCTGGTGGACCTCCCGGACGGTGCCGAGTGCACCCGTCAGGAGATCTTCGGGCCCGTGGTCACCGTGGAAACCTTCGCCGATGAGGATGGAGCGGTCGAGGCGGCCAATCGCACCGCCTATGGGCTGTCCGCCTCGGTCTGGACCGAGAACGCCCGCCGCGCCGCCGATCTGCCCGGCAGGCTGGACTTCGGCACGGTGTGGGTCAACGACCACCTGGCATTCGCCACCGAGATGCCGTGGGGCGGGTTCAAGTCCTCCGGCTACGGACGCGACCTGTCGGCGTATGCCCTCGATGACTACTCGCGTACCAAGCACGTCATGTTCAACCGGGCTCGAGGCGCCGACGGCACGGAGCAGTCATGAGCGAGCAACTGGCCGGGCGCCGCGAGTCCGCCTCCAGTATCGAGTCGGCAACGATCCAGCCGATCCCGCTCGACCAGCGGCATGGAACGAACCGGGACATGTTCACAATCTGGTTCGGCACGAACATCATGATCCTTTCCATTGTCACCGGAGGACTTGCCACCACGCTGTACGGCCAGCCGGTCTGGTCGGCCGCGCTGGGGATCATCGTCGGGAACCTCGTCGGCGCGATCTTCATGGCGCTGCACTCCGCCCAGGGGCCGCAGCTCGGGGTCCCTCAGATGATCCAGACCAAGGGGCAGTTCGGCTCCTGGGGTGCGCTGCTGATCGTTGTGATCGTGGTGTGCATGTACCTCGGGTTCTTCGTCTCGATCCTGGTCTTCGGAGGACAGTCGCTGGCCTCGGTGATTCCGCATTTGAGCAGCAAGGCCGGCATCGTGCTGCTCGCGGCGGCCAGCATCGCGGCCACGATCTGGGGCTATAGCCTGATCCACGCCTATGCGCGGATCATGACCTATGTCTCGGGCGCCATCCTGCTCCTGGCGTTCGTCTGGGCGTTCGTCGTCCACCCGGTGCCGCACACCTTCTTCGATACGGGTGGGGCCACCCTGCCCGGGTTCGTGAGCACCGTGTCGGCGGCCGCGGTCTGGCAGATCGCCTACGCACCATATGTCTCGGACTACTCCCGTTATATGCCGGCCAAGACCGGCTCCAAGCCGGCGTTCTGGATGAGCTACTGGGGTAGCAGCATCGGCTCGATACTGCCCATGTTCCTGGGCGCGGGCATCGGGCTGCTCCTGCCCGGCACGGACACCATCTCTGCCTTGACCAAGGCAACCGCCGGGATCAGCCTGGTGGTCGTGGCCGTGTTCAGCGTCGGGGTCGCCGCGACGAACGCGATGAACCTGTACTGCGGCACCCTGTGCACGATCACGATCGTGCAGACCCTCCTGCCGCGCTTCACAGCTCGCAGCCGCGAGCGTGCGGTGGTCGCGACCGGACTGTGTACGCTCGCGCTCGCCGTAGCCCTCACCGCTGGGAGCGACTTCGTCGCCACGTACAACGGCTTTCTCACCCTGCTGCTCGGCTCCCTGGTGCCGTGGACCGCGGTCAATCTGGTCGACTTCTACCTGGTGCGCCACGGTGACTACGTCGTCGAGGACTTCTACAAGCGCGACGGCGGTAGCTACGGCCGGGTGAACTGGCCCGCAGTGCTCTGCTACCTGGTCGGTGTCGCTGTGCAGATCCCGTTCATGGTCATCGGGACCGCTTACACCGGCCCGATCGCCAAGGCGCTCGGTAACACCGACGTCTCCTTTCTGGCCGGCCTGCTCGTCGTCTCGCCGTTGTACTACTTCACGGTGAAGGCCCTGGCCCGGCCGCGGACGGCCGTGGCTGTCGAGGAGGAGATTCCCGCGCTCGTCCAGCACGAGACCGGAGCCTGAGCACATCGGTGCGCCGGTTGCCTGGCCCGGCTCCCCGTCGCGGCCTGCCCCCAACCTTGATCGGAGTCACCCCTTGAGCGACCACAAGCCGATTGGTGCCCTCGAAGCCACCGTGGTCCCGCGCTTCGCCGGCCCCGGCACCTTCGCCCGGATTCCTTCCATAGAGTCCGTGCCCGACTACGACATCGCGGTGCTCGGCGTCCCGTTCGACGGCGGTACGTCGTACCGGCCGGGCGCCCGGTTCGGGCCGATGGGCATCCGGCAGGCGTCCCGACACCTGCGGCCGCGGTTCCATGTCGAGCTCGATACGGCGCCGTTGGAGGCGGTCCAGGTCGTGGACGCCGGTGACGTGCCGTGCACGCCGTACTCCATCGACGATGCGATGGGCCAGATCGAGGGGTTCGCCCGCGAGGTCGTCGGCCGGCGTGGCCGGCGCATAGTGACGCTCGGCGGTGACCACACCGTCGCGCTGCCGATGCTTCGCGCGGCACGGGACGAGCACGGCCCGATCGCTCTGATCCACTTCGACGCCCACCTCGACACATGGGACACCTACTTCAAGGCTCCGATCACCCACGGCACGGTGTTCCGCCGCGCGTTCGAGGAGGGCCTGCTCGTCGAGGACAAGTCGATCCACGTCGGCATCCGCGGTCCCATCTACGACCAGCTCGACCTCACCGACGACGCGTCGTTCGGCTTCAGGGTCATCCGGGCCGGTGATCTCGACGTCCTGGGCATCGACGGAGCCGTCGATGTTGTGCGGCAGCGGGTCGGTGACACCCCGGTCTACCTCTCGATCGACATCGACGTGCTCGACCCCGCGTTCGCGCCGGGCACGGGTACCCCGGAGATGGGCGGGTTCACCAGCCGAGAGCTCCTGCACCTGCTTCGCCGGCTCGACGGTCTCAACCTCATCGGGGCCGACGTGGTGGAGACCGCACCAGCGTACGACCACGCCGAGATCACCTGTGTTGCGGCCGCCACGGTGGCCTTCGACCTCATCACCCTGATGAGCAAGACCGATAAGGGCAATCCTGACCGCGCGGCTGCCGTCACGACCTGACTCGCACCCCGGTCACAACCCCATATGCACCGATCAACCCGACCGGGAGTCCTCGTCGTACGGCTGGCGCCGATGGAGCAACGTTCCCCGGAATCCTTTCGGCGAACCGTTCGGGCAGGCAACTCCGAAAAGCCGGGACACATGTCCCGCCCCCGAGTTCGCACCCTGCTGAGCGGCCTGCCGCACACCGAAATCAACCGCCCCCTACCGTCAAGGCGAGAGCTATGAGTCTCAGGATCGTTGTCACCGTGAAGTACGTGCCCGATGCAACCGGCGATCGACGGTTCGCGGAGGACACGACGACCGACCGGGAGTCGGTGGACGGGCTGCTGTCGGAGCTCGACGAGTACGCGGTGGAGCAGGCGCTGCGGATCGCTGATTCGCACGCGGATGCGGAGGTGACGGTGATGACCGTGGGCCCGGACGACGCGATGGACGCGCTGCGCAAAGCGTTGTCGATGGGTGCGGACAAGGCCGTGCACGTGGGCGACGAGGACATCCACGGCACGGACGCCATCGGCACCTCCGCCATTCTGGCCAAGGCCATCGAATGTACCGGCTACGACCTGGTTGTCTCCGGCATGGCCTCGACGGACGGCACCATGGGCGTGGTGCCGGCCCTGTTGGCCGAGCGGCTGGGCGTACCGCAGGTGACGCTGCTGTCGGAGGTGACCGTGGAGGGCACCACGGTCAAGGGCCGCCGGGACGGAGACGCCGCCACCGAGCAGTTGGAGGCGCGACTTCCAGCCGTGGTCTCGGTCACCGACCAGTCGGGTGAGGCTCGTTACCCATCCTTCAAGGGGATCATGGCGGCGAAGAAGAAACCGGTCGACAGCCTGGACCTGGACGACCTGGGCATCGAGGCCATCGAGGTCGGCCTGGGTGGAGCGTGGACTCAGGTCGAGTCCATCGCCGCCCGCCCTGCGCGTACCGCCGGCACGATCGTGAAGGACGCGGGCGCGGGCGGCAAGCAACTCGCGGATTTCCTGGCGACGCAGAAGTTCATCTGAGTCGACCGACCTACTTCTTGCAGGAGATTGTGACGATGAGTGAGATCCTGGTTCTGGTCGACCACGTGGACGGCGCTGTCCGCAAGCCGACTCTGGAGCTGCTGACCCTGGCCCGCCGGCTGGGCGAGCCATCCGCCGTCGTGCTCGGCGCCGGCGATGCCGCCGCGGACATGGCCGCCAAGCTGGGCGAGTACGGTGCCGCCAAGGTCTACGCCGCCGACGCGGCCGAGTTCGCCGACTACCTGGTCGTGCCGAAGGTCGATGGCCTGGAGCAGATCGCCAAGGCCGCGTCCCCGGCGGCCGTGCTGATCACTTCCTCCGCCGAGGGCAAGGAGATCGCCGCCCGCCTCGCGCTGCGCATCGGCTCGGGCATCATCACGGACGCGGTGGACGTCAAGCCAGGCGACAACGGCCTGGTGGCGACACAGTCGGTGTTCGCCGCCTCGTTCACGGTGGACTCCACGGTGTCGCACGGGATACCCGTTATCACGGTGAAGGCGAACGCGACCAGCCCGCAGCCCGCCCAGGCCGCGGGAACAGTGGAGAACGTCGCCATCACCTTCTCCGACGCGGCCAAGGGCACCAAGGTGGTCTCGCGCACCCGGCGCCAGTCGTCGGGGCGTCCGGAGCTGACCGAGGCCGCGATCGTGGTCTCCGGCGGCCGTGGCGTCGGCTCCGCGGAGTCTTTCTCCGTGATCGAAGAGCTGGCTGACGCACTCGGTGCGGCGGTCGGCGCCTCCCGCGCAGCAGTGGACGCAAACTGGTACCCGCACTCCAACCAGGTCGGCCAGACCGGCAAAACCGTCTCCCCACATCTCTACATCGCAGGCGGCATCTCCGGCGCCATCCAGCACCGCGCCGGCATGCAAACCTCCAAGACCATCGTCGCGGTCAACAAAGACCCCGAAGCCCCGATCCTCGAGCTCGTCGACTTCGGCGTCATCGGCGACCTGTTCGACGTCGTCCCCCAGCTCACCGTGGAGATCAAGACCCGTAAAAGCTGAAGTGACCGGCTCTTGGACAGGTGCGACTCCGAACGAGCCGGCCCGATCCCCGGTGTCCAGAGCGCGGACGAGGTCCCGGGCATCGGCAAGGCGCAGCCGACCTGTCTTCGTCAGAGCACGGCCCTCGCTCCCGGCCCACCCGGCCAGTCCCGCCAGCGGCCCGATCAGCGGGACCGCGGCGGCCCGCTCGCGCAGCACGTCCTCCTCCGGCAAGGCGACCGGCATCTGCGGTTCGGCCCGTTCCACCTGCGCCGGGCCGGCCGTCATCCGCCGGGTCATGATCGCGTCGAGGACATCGCGGTCGTGGGGAACCTTCTCGCGCCGGCCCGCTCGGCAAACCGTGTCATCGCCGCCTGGTCCATGATGTCCACACCCTGCTCGGCGGCGGTGACCGTCCAGAACTTCGCCGGCCCCCAGCGGGTACGGTCCGCCATCCGGGCACCGAACTCTCCGGCCGCCCGGCTCACCGCTCGCTCCAGTGCCCTCCGGCCCTCCCCGCGGGGGATCGGTAAGTCCGACCGCGTCGAGGTACCGCGTCAGGGCCAGCAGTGACCCCGGTCCGCCGGGTACCGGCTGCCCGGGCAGTATGGTCAGCGTCCGCGGCAGCCAGTCCAGGAGGAACTCCTCCACATGGACCGTCTGCCACAGCCCCAGTCGGCCGTCCACCGTCCCGTCGCGGCGGTAGTCGAGAGCTGATTGCACAACGAACGCGTCCGCCACGTCATCGTGTTCCCGCCACCACTCCGCCACCCGGCCCGCCAGGGTCTCGGCAGCGGCCTCGAACTCCACGCTACCGGGCAGAAGCACACCCCTGGACACCCACAACAACGGTTGCCGTCCCGTTCGGGCGGATCCAGCCCACCGGGCCGCCACACAAGCACCGAACGGAGCCACCTCGAATTGGTCCCTACTCGGAGGTCGTGCCCGAGGCCATCGGGCAGGCAGCACACTGCTGCCGAAGCAACGGACACCGATCTTCATCCGTTCGAGTCAGCCTTTGCTCCGGTCCGTTGACGGCAACTCGCAAGCGGTCCACGGTCGACATGCCGGGCGAGCCCAGCGGCAAGCAGGAGGTGTCGATGATGACAGCCGACGCGCCGCCCGCCGTCCCAGCCTCTGATACCGCGGCCGGGCAAGGTCCGCTCGCGGACTGGGCCTGCGAACCCCGGCAGCGGCGGTTCCGATCCTCGTCCCCCGAGCTGCCCGGACTTCGGAGAGAAGCCGCTCTCCTGCAGCATGATGCCCATCCGCGAGCGCACGGCAGTGCGTCGCGCGGGCTTTGCCCCAAGACGCGGACGGTGCCCGACTCGGCTGGCCGGTGTCCCTCGACGACTTCGAGAGCCGAGGTCTTGCCTGCGCCGTTCGTGCCGAGCAGTGCGTAGAACTCGCCACGCCGCACCTGGAACGACAGGTCCTTCACGGCATGGAAATCGCCGTAGCGGACGTTGAGCTTCGTGACCTCGATGACTGTGGACATGCCTCGATTCCACCGGCCGTGACGCACTCCAGGTAGTGGCTTCGCATCACGTCCGCGCCATGACATTCGTGGCAGGCGCACATGACGCAGTGTCACTGGCATATCGGAAGCTCCGCACGGATACTGGCTGAACGATGCCTGAAATTACCGAGGCGACGACACAGGGACGGCTGCGACAGCTCAACCTGATCACGCTGCTCCCGGTGATCGCTGTCGGTGGAGTTCTCCTGGTGGCGCTGGACGCCGAGTCCTGGTCGGACGCTGTGGTCCTGGGCCTGGGTGTAGTCGCGGCACTGATGGCCCTGGGCGGCAGGCAGTCTGGCCCGGGTCGCCGTGCCGTGCCTGGTCCTCACCGCGGGCGTCTGGCCCTTCGGTGTGCTGGTGGCCGGTTCACGATGGCGGTGATGCGGCCGGGCGGAGCAGGAACTGCGCGAGATCTACTCGCTCGTCAGCGACACCATCACCCATACCAAGGAGCTCGTCTACGCACAGCGTCGACTCAACCTCCCCGCTGAGCTGGAGAACGCGAAGAACCTGTTCGAGGCCGCTGGCATCAAGGTGGACATCCGCCGCACCGCGTGCACGCACAGTCGCGCGGGCGAGCTGCTCGGCCAAGTCCTGCGCGAGACAACGACCAACATCCTGCGGCACGCTCAGGCCCGTGAAGTCCGGATCACGTTGTCCGAGTCAGGCATCAGCATCGTCAACGACGGCGTATCAGACAAGCCGCTCTCAGAACTCAGCGGTCTCGCCGTTGTCGAACAACGCGTGGTCGACAACGGGGGAAAGCTCATAGTGAACCAGGAGAACGGGCATTTCCTGACCGCTGCCGACTTCCCGTCACCTGGTCCCGAGGCACAGGAGGCCCGATGAACCACCATCGTTCTCGCCGACGACGAGGCACTCTTGCGCAAGGCACTCGCGGCGCCGCTACCGCTCGAGGGCGACATCGCTGTGCGCGCCGAAGCCGCGGACGGCGAGGACGCCGTCCGCGCCGCCCCGCGGTACCGGCCCGACGTGCTCGTCATCGACCTGGAGATGCCCGGCGTCGACGGGCTCAGCGCCGTCGCGGCGATCCGCAGCGTCCGGCCGGACCAGGTGATCCTCATGCTGACCAGGCACGCCCGGCCAGGGGTACTGCGCCGGGCACTGAAGCTCGGTGTCCAGGGATTCGTCAGCAAGTCCGCTGAGCCGGCGCACATCGCGTCCGTCATCGCCAGGCAGCTCCGCCTCGCCGAGGGCACCGTCCGCAACTACCTGTCCAATGCGATGCGGAAGACCCAGGCCCAGACCCGGCACGAAGCGGCGCGGTACGCCCGCGAACACGACTGGCTGTGACCACACTTGGCGAGCGAAGGACCACGAAGCGACTGTTCGCGTGCCGAAGTCGGCCGACGACCAGCCCTCGACGACGCCGATCATCCGGTCCGATGAAACGGACCGCGCCCGCACTCAACCCCCTGCGTGACTGCCGCCCCGCGGTGACACCGCCTTGGGCAAAGCCTTGGATGCACCCGTGTTCAGCGTGACAAATGCGCGAAGCACGCTGAGAACGGCGGCAGTGACGTACATCGATGTTCCGGGTCCTCATGAAGATTTGCGCGACTCGTCAACCGAGTCTCCGCTGCACCGGCTGGGCCGAAGTCCAGCAGTGTGGCGCGCCAACCGCCTCTACTTGTTGTCGTGAAGCGGCGGTACCGGGTGCTTGCTCATGATCGACACGCGATTGAACGCGTTGATGGTGATCGCGACCCAGATCGCGGCTGAGATCTGGTCCTCGGAGAGAACCTGCTGGGCGGCCTCGTAGGCGAGTGTCTGGGCCCCGGCGTTCACCGGATCGGTTACGGCCTCGGCCAGCGCCAGGGCGGCGCGCTCCGAGGGACTGAACAGGCCGGTGTCCCGCCATGCGCTCAGGATTCCGAGTCTCTGCGGTGATTCACCGGCGCGCAGGGCCGCTCTGGTGTGCACGTCGAGGCAGTAGGCGCAGCCGTTGAGTTGCGACACGCGGAGGTTTATGAGTTCCACGGTGGTGCGGTCGAGCCCGGCCTCGGAGGCCGTTGCTCGGACCGCCTCCGAGACCTGCACCAGGGCATGGAAGGCCTTGGGGCTCTGTTTGTCGATGAAGATCCTTCGGGGTGGGGAACTACAAGTGCGGTCGCTCACGTCGGGGCCTCCTTCGGGCCGCACTCAGCGCGGCCTGCGTTCGTGCGGACACTGTGGCCATCGGCCCGCCTCCGCGACATCATAGTTGATGCGACAACCAGATCGAGTGGGAGGTGCTCCCAATGAGCGGTGTGAATCGTGAAGTCACTGGTCACGGGTCTGGTGTGCGTGGGGTTCGGGGTGCTCGTGCTGGTCGTGGGCGGATGACTTCGGCGAAGATCGTCGGTCATCGGGAGACTTCGCGGTTCGTGAGGACCAGCAGGGCCCGGACCAGGGCGGTTGCCCATGTCGGGTCGGTGCGGGCCTCGCCGAGGACCCGCCGGCTCTTCAGGCGGGCGAAGCCGTGCTCAACCGGCCCCTCTCACGGCCGCCAGCGCCTTGTTGGACAGCTTCCGACCTCGCGTCAGGGGCCTTTTCCGGGCGGCCTTGTAGCCGGTGATCAGCGCCGGGTCGGCGTCAAGATCGGTGTCGTCGAGGCCGACGAATCCCAGGTCTGCGATGGCCCCGGATCCGGCCGCCCGCAGCTTGGCGGTGAGCTGGTCGTGGCGGCAGGCGGTGATGTCCGAGATGCGTCCGGGCCGGGCCGCCGAGACCCAGAGCAGTCGGCCCCGGTCGTCGGTGAGCGCGATCACGAGCAGGCCATGGCACATGTGCTTGCCGGAGTAGTTCTTCCGGTTCTCCTTCCCGGTCCTGCGCCGGGTGCGGATCAGCGTGCCGTCCAGCAGTACGACTCCGCCGCTCTGTCGGGTGATCTTCTTCAGGGCGCGGTCCGGGCGTGGGGCGCGGGCCGCCAGCAGGCCGACGACTTCCCTCACCCACCGGGTCACGGTGGTGCGGTGTATCTGGTTGCCGCCGGCCAGGTCGCCGGGCCGCTGTAGTACTCCAGTCGCGTTTATGACGCGTGTCCGCGTCGCTGGTAGTGGTGTCGGCGGGCGGTGTGCTGGTGTCTTCGTCGCCGGCGTGAGCGGCGCAGCCGAGCACAGGACGACTCCTTCAGCTTCCGTTCGCGGCCGAGCGCGGTGGCTGCCGTGCCTGGTTCCGGAACTGCGCGGGCGATGAGCCGACCACGCGGCGGAACGCGGTGCTGAACGCACTCTCGGACTGGTAGCCCGTGGCCCGTGCGAGCTCGGAGATCGACAGAGTGTCGCGGGCGAGGGCGTCGCGCGCGAGGCTCATGCGCCATTGGATCAGGTACTCCAACGGCGGGACACCGACGTGGCTCTTGAAGGCCCGGGCGAATGCGGAACGCGACATGTGGCTGATCTCGGCGAGCTCCTTGAGGCTCCAGGAGTGGGCCACGTCCGCGTGCACGGCACGCAGGGCGGCACCGATGCCGTCCTCGTTCAGGGCGCCCAGCCAGCCGGTGGGCCGCTCTGTCTGACCGGCGTGAGCACGCAGCATGTGCACGAGCAGGATCTGTGCGAGGTGGTTCTGCACCAGCGGGCCGCCGGCGGCAGCGACCCCGACCTCGGTGGCCAGGAGATCGATCAGCTGCGCGAGCCGCCTGCCATGAGGATCGGCCACGCGGACGATCACGAGCGGCGGCAGAAGATCGGTCAGGACGGCCGCGTTCCTGTCGTCGAACGCGATGTGCCCGACGCAGAGGTAGAGGTCCTCCTCGGACTCCGGGCCGATCCGCACGAACCCGTCTTCCGCACCCGCCCACACCGGCTCCGCAGGGCGCGGGCTTGCGTCGAGCGTGCTGGCCAGCACGTAAGGCGGCGGGTTGCCCAGCATGAAGGTGTCACCCTCCTGCAGGGGCACCGGCTCGTGCCCTTCGAGGATCAACCAGCACGTGCCGCGCACGAGGCCCCCGATCCGCACATGCAAGAACGTGTCGAAGCGCAAAGCCCAGTCTCCCGCGGCCCGGAGACTGGGTCCGATCACCGTGCGGGGCCGGAGCAGGCCGATCGCGTCAGCCACTGGATCCCGAAATCCAAGCACCGACGACACCTCCGGGACGATACGTAAAGGAATCCGGACTCTGCATCATGGATAGTATCTCCGTTCTCTCGCAGTATCGATGTCGAACGGATCGGCATCGAGAGAGTGATGGAGACACCCACATGGGACATCTGGAAGGCAAGACGTCGGTGGTCACCGGGGGCAGCGCCGGTATCGGCCTGGCCACCGCCGCACGGCTGGCGGACGAGGGCGCGTACGTGTTCGTCACCGGCCGACGCGAGTCCGAACTGGAGGCCGCCGTCAAAACTATCGGAGCAGACCGGGCCACCGCGGTCGTCGGCGACATCTCGAAGCCGGAGGACCTGGACCGGCTCTACGAGGCGGTCCGGGCGCGAGGCAAGGGTTTGGACGTGCTTGTGGCGAACGCGGCGGTCGGTGCGTTCGTGACGCTGGAGCAGACAACCGAGGAGCACTTCGACCAGACCTTCGCGGTCAACGTCCGAGGCACGCTGTTCACCGCGCAGAAGGCATTGCCGCTGCTCAACGACGGAGCCTCGATCGTCCTCGTCGGTTCGACTGCCGGCGACCGTGGAGTAGAGGCGTTCGGCGCGTACGCGGCGTCGAAGGCGGCCGTCCGGTCCTTCGCGCGGACGTGGTCCACCGAGCTCAAGGGCCGTGGCATCCGGGTCAACGTGGTCTCGCCGGCATGGATCGAGACTCCGGGGGGGACCGCCGCCTTTGGCGACGAGGAGACCGCCCGGGCCATCAAGGAGCAGGTCGCCGCGACCGTGCCCAAGGGCCGCATGGGCCAGCCCGAGGAGGCCGCCGCAGTCGTGGCCTTCCTGGCCTCGGACCAGAGCAGCTACGTCGTCGGCGCGAACATCTACGTCGACGGAGGCGAGAACCAGATCTGAGCAGGCACCACACGGTGGGTGGCATCTAAAGCGCCCCACCCTCCAATTGGTTGACGCGTCAAGCAAATGCGCAGATGGTTGACACCTCAACAATCGGTCTGCGCAGGAGCCCACCATGTCTGATCTCGCCTTCGGTCTGGACACATTCGGAGACGTACCGGAGGACGACTTCAGCACCCCGGTGTCCTACGCGAAGGCCATCCGCCAAGTAGTCCAGGAGGCCGTACTCGCGGAGGAGACCGGCGTGGACGTCATCGCACTCGGCGAACACCACCGCCCGGAGTTCGCGATCACCACCCCGGAGACTGTGCTGGCCGGGATCGCCACGCGCACCAGCCGGATCCGTCTGAGCTCCGGCGTGACCGTGCTCAGCTCCGACGATCCGGTCCGCGTGTTCCAGCGGTTCGCAACCGTGGACGCACTGTCCAACGGCCGGGCCGAGGTCATCCTCGGACGCGGCTCGTTCACCGAGTCGTTCCCCCTCTTCGGATACGACCTCGCCGACTACGACGTGCTTCGGTCATCCGCACCGCGCACTACGGATCCCGGTCACCGCGGCTCAAGCCGCCGCGGCGGCGGACGTCGTCATCCTGGCGCTGCCGCTCGGCAAGTACCGCGCTCTCCCCGTCGATGCATTGCGGGGCAAGCTCGTGATCGACGCCATGAACTACTGGTGGGAAGTCGACGGCATCCGCGAGGACCTGACCGACCCGCTGACCTCCTCCAGCGAGATCGTGCAGGACTACCTGGCGGATTCACGGGTGGTCAAGGCGTTCAACCACATGGGCTACCACGATCTGGAGGACGGGGCCCAGCGTCCGGGAACGCGCGGACGCAAGGCAATCGCGATCGCCGGTGACGATCCGGATGGCCTCGCCACCGTCGCGCGCATAGTCGACGCAGTCGGCCTCGACCCCGTCATGGCCGGACCCCTGGCCGAAGGGATACGAATGGAACCGGGCACCGGGCCGTTCGGCGCCAGCGTGGGCGCCGAAGAACTGCGTGCGATGCTTCTCCGCTTTCCGGGGTCGGGGCGCGGAAAGAGCGTACGGATAGCTCGAACGTGGTGAACTGCTCTTCGAGCAGCGCCATGGCCTGCTCCGGGCGGCCCTGCGCATCGGCCATGAGCGCCAGCGGCAAGGCCCCACATTGCGGACAAGTATCGTCAGATTGCCGACCTGCCCTCCGCCCTCGGCCGTGTAGCGATCCTCAGGAGCGAGGCGAGTCGCATCACCTGAGGCTCAGGATGACACACGTTCCATGGGGTGAATCCCAAGTAATCGTCACAAGAGAAGACGAACGGCTGCTCACCGGCCGGTACGTCACCGGCAAGTCGGTGCCGGCAGTGTCTCGATACGGCGTTGGTGAGCAGCATGGCCCCACTAAGACCCGGGCACAGTGGATTGCGCCAGCGCTCGTCAGATCGCTGAGGTCGTGATACTGGGCCTCGATGAGGACGTCATCATCTCAGGGGCGGGGAATGTTACGCAGGTTGGCGCGGGCCAGGTCGAGCATCTTGCCGACGCCCCCGTCGAGCACTGTCCGGCCCGCAGCGAAGGCGAATCCCTTGATCTGGGCGGCCGAGATGTGCGGCGGGATCGACAGCGCGTTGGGGTCGGTCACCAGGTCGACCAGGAACGGTCCGTCGTGGGCGAGCGCCCGCTTGAGTCCCTCGACGACATCCCCGGGGCGCTCGATGCGGATCGCCTCGATGCCCGCACCGCGGGCGATCGCCGCGTAGTCCACCGGCTCGTGGTCGGTCTCGTGTTCGGGCAGCCCCTCGACCAGCATCTCCAACTTCACCATGCCCAGGGAGGAGTTGTTGAAGACGATCGTCTTCACCGGCAGATCGTGCAACTTCACTGTGAGCAACTCGCCCATCAGCATGCCCAGTCCACCGTCACCCGACATCGATATCACCTGGCGGCCGGCGTAAGCGAACTGCGCGCCGATGGCGTGCGGCAGCGCGTTGGCCATCGTGCCGTGCAGGAACGAACCGATCACCCGGCGCCGCCCATTGGGGGTCAGGTAACGCGCCGCCCAAACGTTGGACATGCCGGTGTCCACGGTGAACACAGCGTCGTCAGAGGCGAGTTCGTCCAGAACCGAGGCCGCGTACTCAGGGTGGATCGGTGTGTGCCGCTCGACGTCGTGGGTGTAGGCGGAGACCACCGTCTCCAGCGACTTGGCATGCTTGTGCAGCATCCGGTCCAGATAGGTACGGCCCCGCTTCGCCTCGACCAACGGCAGCACAGCCCGCAGCGTCTCCCGGACGTCGCCGTGGACCCCGAGTTCCAGCACCGTACGACGGCCGAGGCGGCCCGCATCGTGGTCGATCTGCACGGTCCGTGCCTGCGGCAGGAAGTCGTTGTACGGGAAGTCGGTGCCGAGCAAGACGACCAGATCGGCCTCGTGCATTGCGTCGAAGCAGGCGCCGTAGCCCAGCAGACCGCTCATGCCCACGTCGTACGGGTTGTCGAACTGGATCCACTCCTTGCCCCGGAGGGTGTGCCCGATGGGGGCGGCAGCCTTCTCGGCGAGCGCCATGACCTCGGCGTGCGCGTCCCGCACTCCCGCACCGCAGAACAGCATCACCTTCCGTGCCGCGTTCACCTTCTCGGCCAGCGCCCGAACCTGCGTGTCCGGCGCGACGACCCGGCCGCGCTCAGTGACCAGGTCACTGCTTCCCGTCGGGTGAGTCGCCTCGTCGTGCGCGACATCACCCGGTATCACCAGGACTGACACCGCGCTGTTGCCAAGAGCCCGCTGCATGGCGATTCGCAGAACCCGGGGCATCTGCCCGGGAGTGCTGATCATCTCGCAATAGTCGCTGCACTCTGTGAACAGCCGTTCCGGGTGGGTCTCTTGGAAGAAGCCGGTGCCAATCTGGTGGGACGGGATGTGCGAGGCGAGTGCCAGCACGGGCGCACCGGAGCGGTGCGCGTCGTACAGTCCCTGGATCAGATGCGTGTTTCCGGGGCCACAGCTTCCGGCACACACCGCGAGCCTACCGGTCAGATGTGCCTCCGCTGCCGCAGCGAAGGCGGCGGCCTCCTCGTTCCGTACATGCACCCACTCGATGCCGTCGGTACGGCGCACCGCGTCGACCACCGAGTTCAGGCTGTCACCCACCACACCGTAGATCCGCTCCACGCCCGCCTGGCGCAGGATGTCCACCATCTGCTGGGCCACGGTCAGATTCCGCATCGCCGGACTTCTCCCCTCGGGCTGCACACCTGTCTCAGGTGACTCTCGACAGCCAATATAGTTGACAGATCCACCTGCGGCCGCGGCCGACGACGATCGCACATCCGCCAGAGCTCGCTGGGGCTACGGCCACGCCGAGCCGGGTAGATCTTCGGGGTTGCCAGTCGCCCGACCCGGCGGATCGTGCTGCGCGGGCCCAGACGTCAGCGGGTACGGCCGCGGGGCTTGAGCGGGGTCACCGGCAAGGCGGGCGCGGGCAGTGGCGAGCCGTCGTAGCCGTACACCGTTCCGAAGCGGTCACCGGACGTCCACGCCTCGCGTCCCTGGGCGATCTCCTCCTGGGTTCGTCCGATGAGGTTCCACCACATGATGATCTTCTCCTCAAACGGCTCTCCCCCAAGCAGCAGCAGCCCCGAGTCGCTCAGAGCACGCAGCGGCAGCTCGGAACGTCCGGAGCCCAGATAGAGCATGGAGCCGGGGTCGAGACGCACCCCGTCGACCTCGGTGGCCCCGGACATCGTCAGCACGGCGTACTCGAAGTCCGGCTCCACGGGCAGCCGTACATCCGCGCCTTCGGCGAGTGCGAGGTCGGCGCCGACCAGCGGTGTGTACGTGGTGCCCGGCGAGACCGTGCCGTCCAGTCCGCCCAGGACGACGGTGGCCTTCAGCCCCGGGGCCGTGACGACCGGCAGGTCCGCGTGGTGCTCGAAGGCGGGCGTGGTGTGCCGGTAAGCCTCGGGCAACGCGACCCATAGCTGGGCACCGTGGAGCAGGCGGGGGTGCGGCACGGCGCTCTGCTCAGCGTGCGCGATGCCCCGTCCCGACGTCATCAGGCCGAGCTCGCGAGGGTGCAGGGTCTGCACGCTGCCAACGCTGTCGCGGTGCAGAACCTCGCCCTCGTGCAGCCAGCTCACCGTCTGCAGGCCCATGTGCGGGTGCGGTGGCACCTGCATGCCGGGCTCGTCGGCGATGTCATCGGGGCCGAAATGGTCGACGAAGCACCAGGCGCCCACCATCCGCCGCCCCAGATTCGGCAGCAGTCTACGGACGACCGTGGCGCCCAAGCTTGCCTCGCGCGGGTTCAGCAGTTCCCTGACGGGCCGCCCGGACACGTCGGCCCGGCCCCCGCACTCACGGAGACCGGGCTGGAGGTCGAGGTCACTCATGACGGCTGCATCCTTTCTGCGGCGGCGGGCCGCGGTAGGGGGTTGTGCCGCGCCGGGTGTTCAGGCGCGGGCACGATGGGCGTTTCACCACGTACCACCCGCGTGACGGGGGCCCGGTCGGCGATCCGCAGCAGCCGTGCACGCCGGCCGTCGTCGAGGTCGCCCGCCAACTCGATGCGCATCCGATCCGGAACTGGTGGCGACAACGGCAGCGACTCGTACGCAGACGGGCTGGACGGCATCGGACATCTCGGTCTGCTCCGTCTGCGGCACGGCCCGCCTCACAGCCCGAACCGCGCCCGCTGCCCCTGCGGCACCAGGTCGGTGTACTCCAGGTGCTTCCCGATCCAGCCACGGATGAAGGGGCAGAAGGGAAGCACTCCGAGCCCTTGCACCCTGGCCGCGTCGAGGGCCGCACGGGCGAGTACGGTGCCGAGGCCTCGGCCCTCGAACCGCGGGTCGATCTCCGTATGAATGAAGGCGATCTCGTCCTGGTACCGGTGGTACTCGGCAAAGCCGGCGAGCTCGTCGCCGTCGAAGACCTCGAAACGCGATCGTCCGGGGTTGTCCGCCACGCGAGGTTCCATCGCTCCTCCTCGGGATGGTCGCTGCGTCGTCGTTCCTCCGCACGAGGAGGAGACTTCCGCGGCAAGCCAACCACTGACTTGGTTGACTAGTCAACCGATGCTCGCACCGGCGGCCGCGCGGCACCTGCCTGCCGCGTGATGGCGACCGGAGAGGTCCGTGGAGACCTTCAGCTTGCGGGGAACCTCCCAGGCGGTGATGCCCGTACCGGCCAGGGTCGCGGCAACCTCCCACGGGACGTAGGCCGGGTTGGCGACCAGTGCGGTGGGGTCGGCGAGCGCGGACTGCGCGCAGGAGAGGCGATGGAAGCCCCCAGCACCTCGCCACCGACGCTGAAGGCGGTCACGCCCTCGCCGACCTGGTCGACCACGCCGGCCACGTCGGAGCCGAGACCGCCCGGAAGGCCGAAGGGCATCACCTGGCGCATGCAGCCGCGCAGGACCTTCCAGTCGATTGGATTGACGCCTGCGGCCCGTACCGTGAGCCGTACCCGCCCGGGGCCCGCGGTGAGCGGCGGAACACAGCTCACCCGCGCACGGTCAGATGCCCGGTGGAACTGCGGGTGATCGCGGTTGGCCGGCCGGAGTATCTGTTCCGCCGTCCACGAGTTCGTACCGCAGCGCACCCGAGGGACAGCGCCGCACCACTTCAGCCAAGCGCTCGGCGGTGGCCTTGTCCGGCTGGATCCACGGGCGCTTCGCCGTGTCGAACACCTCGGGCAGACCCTGGACGCATTCGGCGGCGTGCAGGCAACGCCTGGCCTCGAAGGTCACCGTGATCGACTGCGCCTGGTACGCCTTCTTCTCGGATCCACCGCTCATACCTGCCTCCTTCACTGCCGTGCTCGGCTCTTCAGTCACTGACCTTGCTGCGGGACTGGTACAGCAGGTCCTGGTACTCGGGGTGCCGGCTGATCCAGCCCGCGAAGAAGGGACAGGTGGCCAGCACCCGCAGGTTCGCGGCGCGTGCCTCGTCAAGAGCGGTGCGGACCAGCGCGGACCCGACTCCGGCGCCCTCGTACTCCGCCTCGACCTCGGTGTGCACGAACGCGACGAGTTCCGTCGTACGGATGTATTCCGCGATGCCCGCCACCTTGGGCCCTCCATCGACGCGGGCCTCGTAGCGCTTCGCCTCGGGCACGTCGCTCACTTCGACCGTCATGTGTCCTCCTCGTGGATCTGAACCCGCTGAACTCGACAGAATCCCGTCAGCCAGGACATCAGCCTAACCCCATCAGGTTGATGCATCAACTTAAAGCTCGGCGAGTACGCTCATACCGCAGAGCGAGCACGGGCACCGATCCCGGCACCTTCCGGCTCGCACACCAGGGCGGGCTCTGAACCGAGCCATCTTGGGCGCGACGGACGCGGCCTCGCCGTGGGCTGCATGGCCGCCACTGCGAGTAGATGAGCTGTCAACGATTTCGTTAGACTGCCCCCATGGACGCACCACCGCGCTGGCTCAACCGGGAAGAGAAGGCCGCCTGGGACAGCTTCATCCGCATGCAGGAGACCCTCATCGGACGGCTGTCCCGCCGCATCCAGGCCGACTCCGGAATGTCCGCCTCCGACTACATCGTGCTCGTCAGCCTCACCGAAAGAGGCGACGGGCGAATGCGCTTCTTGGATCTGGCCAAACTCGTGGAGTGGGAGAAGAGCCGAATGTCCCACCAGGTCACACGGATGGCGAAACGCGGGCTCGTGGCCAGGGAGGAATGCCCCGACGACGGACGCGGAGCATTCATCGTCGCCACCCCGGCCGGCTACAAGGCGATCGAAGAGGCCGCGCCCCCGCACGTCGAGCACGTCCGCCGCCTGTTCATCGACGCCCTGACCCCGAACCAGCTCAGCACACTCGGCCGGATCTCCAAGCGTGTCCTGGACCATATGGAGAAGCAGCCGGACTGACCGGGCGAGGGGACGCGACTGCTTGGATCATGGAAGGTAGCCCTGCGCCATCCGTCGAGGGCGTCCTGGTGCGCGGGCCGTTCTCACCAGGGACTCCGGCGACTCCGCAGCCGCCTCGACAGGTGACCCGCCGATCCGGAGGTCGCGACCGAAACCGGCGCTCAACCCCATGCGGGACCGCAGCCCGACGGAGACATCACCGGACGGCCATAGCGATGTACACGGGGTTTTCCTCCACTCTTCCCACGCCGGAGCAGGAAGGGCCCGGGGTCATCTGATCCATCAATCAAAATCCTACGACGATATAGTTGACTTGTCAACCTCTGACTATCAAGGCAGGAGTAGCCGCACCCGGCATCACGCTCACCGCCCGCAGCGTGACTCAGGAGGTGCGACCGGCCTCCGGCGCGCCGACCGCTGCTTGAGTAGTTACCAGGGCTGCGCGGACCCGCGGTGGCAGACGTGGACCTCGCAGCCCAGTTGCCGGGAGAGTGCCCTGGGCACGTGGATCGATCGAGGCTGGCGGATTTCCTCCGGCGCCGCCGCGCCGCTCTGGTTCCGGACTGGCCGTCGGCTCGCCGGGTTGTCGGCCTGCGTCGCGAGGAGGTCGCCGAGCGCGCCTTCATTTCCACGGACTACTACACGCGGCTCGAGCAACGCCGCGGGCCGCGCCCGTCCGAGCAGGTGACGACTGCGCTCGCGAGCGCGCTCCAGCTCACCGCCGACGAGCGAGACCACCTGTTCGCGCTGATCGGGCACAACCCCACCGATCCGCACCACCGGCATCAGTGGAGGTGGTCGTCGAGTGCGGCCCCGGGTGTCTGCCACAACCCGGAGCTGACCGGCACGACCACACAGGGGCGCTGGACGAACTGGTCGACCGATTGGCCAGAAGATGGACGAGCCATGTGAGCAAGGTCGGCTACAGCGTCGCTCTACTTGCGCAAACTCGGCACCCAAAGTCTGTTCGCCCAGCACTTCGGAGCCAACGGCGGCACCCTCACCGGGGCCGTCCACCAAGTCCAGCCACTCATGGCCGAGCACTGGTACACGATCTTGCGCCCTCGACAATCAGGTTCCAGAAACCCGCTGACACCACGCTCCTCGCCAACAGCAGCCCCACGAAGACCAAACCAGCATGTTGACCCTCAGCGGGTCCTTGAGGAGTGATGCTAATATAGATGATAGGTCAACCAAATGAGGCGGGTCGGTCAGCCGACCATCCCGCATTCGGCCCGCTGCCCCCGCGAACCAACGATGGTCGCCAACAACGACACCTCGGGCGGCGCTTCGAAGCAGGCCCAGAACCTCGTCCCCCGGCGCAACCAACAGCGGCAACCCTATGGTCCATTACCGCGCCACACAGGTCGAAGACCAAGTCAAGGCCGCTTACCGATCACGTGCCGCGTCAGGTGAACGTGCCGACGAGGTGCGCGTGGACTGATGCCGCTGACGGCGATCCGAGGAGGGTGGATTCGCCGGCCCGGCCTCCCGCCGTCCGCCACAGTATCTGCCTGCGTAGGCGCGAAAGCGGATAGTGGTCGATGCCGGTCGAAAAGTAGCCACGAAACACGCAGAATCTGATACATCGAGCGCCGAATCCCACAGCGATCCAGGAGGAGAAAGTAAATGGGGTACATTACTGTAGGTCATGAAAACAGCACGCAGGTCGAGCTCTACTACGAGGATCATGGCGCGGGTCAACCCGTTGTCCTCATTCATGGATACCCACTGAACGGTCACAGTTGGGAGCGGCAGACGCGAGATCTCCTGGCCGCCGGATACCGCGTCATCACCTACGACCGCCGAGGCTTCGGCAAGTCGTCGAAGGTGGGCTCCGGGTACGACTACGATACGTTCGCGGCGGATCTCAACACCGTGCTGGAGACGCTCGACCTTCGTGAAGTCGTCCTCGTAGGCTTCTCGATGGGTACGGGCGAGGCCGCCCGCTACGTTTCGCTATTCGGGCATGAGAGGGTGGCCAAAATCGCCTTCTTGGCTTCACTGGAGCCTTTCCTGGTCGCCCGCGAAGACAACCCTGGAGGTGTGCCACAGGAGGTGTTCGACGGGATCGAGGCAGCGGCGAAAGGCGACCGGTACGCCTGGTACACCCAATTCTTCTCGGACTTCTACGATCTTGAGGAAAACCTCGGAAGTCGGATCAGCCAGGAGGCCGTCACCGCGAGTTGGAACGTGGCGACGTCGAGTGCCCCCGTGGCAGCCTACGCGGTCGTTCCCGCTTGGATCGAAGACTTCCGCGCCGATGTCCAAGCGGTCCGCGACAGCGGCAAGCCCACCCTGATCTTGCACGGCACATCTGACAAGATCCTGCCCATCGATGCCACCGCTCGCCGCTTCCGACGGGACCTGCCCGAGGCGCGGTACGTGGAAATAGAGGGTGCCCCGCACGGGCTGCTCTGGACGCACGCCGATGAGGTCAACTCGGCCCTGCGTTCCTTCCTCGGCTAGCCCCGACCTTTCGTGACGGTCCGCCGACGGAGTCGGCGGACCGAGCATGGTCGCCTCGCGGTCAGTGGAAGAGATCGGCCTGGCCGTTCGAGGCGGTCAGGCCGCCATCGACGGCGATGTGCGTCCAGACGCCCGAACCGTTCGGCCACCCCGTCCATGAGTGCGGTGACGGCGTCCAGGTCGGCGACGTCGCCGACCCACGGGTGCGTATCGCGCCTGTCCGGGCCGCTCTCGATAACCTGCCGCAAAGTCGATTCGGTACGCCCCACCAGCACTCACCTTGCCTCGGCCCTCGCCCAGGCGGCGAAGAACCTCGCGGAGCGACGGCTCACCGACGCCGAGCCGTCGCCAGCGATGCTTGCCCGGGAGTTGAACGTTTCTGTGCACGCCACTGCTGGTCACCGCGAACGCTATTCGCATGCCGGATTCGTAGGTCAGTCACTCCCACCTGCAACTGGCCAAGGTCTACCGAGAACCTCTTACCGACGAGCTGAGCCGGCAACTCACTGCGGGTGCAATGTATTACGAAGGCTTCGCCGCTTGGCAAGCCGGGAGAGGCGGATGACCGATTGTCTGATCTCACGACGCCTCGGTCGAGCGGACGGCGGGCCCGCGCCTCCGCCGAATCCGCGGAACTCGCCCGGCCCCGGTTGCCGCAGGAGCGGAGGGAGGACTGGCAGTCACTGGTCATCCTCGCGCACCTGGTCGAAGCCGAGCTCGAGCGACAGACTCGGCGCGACGCCGGCATCCCGCACAGCCACTTCAAGATCCGCGCGTTGCTCGCCGGTACAGATCGGCACACCACGGGTCTGACCCGACTGAGTCGGGCACTACGATTCCACAAGAGCCGCCTGTCACATGCGCTCCGCTCACTTGAGGCCGACGGATTGCTCCGCCGCGAGGACACCCCGAAAAGGGCCGTGCCTACCAGGCCGTCCTCACGCGGCGTGGCCTCGACCTCGTGGAGCGGGTACTGCCGTTGCAGGACGTCTTCGCCTGGGACACGGTGCTCGCCGACCTCAGCGCGACCGAGGTTACGCACCTGCGCACCCTCGCCGAGAGGATCATCGCGAACCTGGACGACCGGCCAGAGTGACCCGTGTCCGGTGCCCACATCTACGTCTGGGTCGTGGCGCTGTCGCCTCCGGATCACGTGGGTCACGACGCAGTGCCGCAGCCTCACGTCCCTGGGCGACGTGTTGACGCATGAGTCGCTCAGCACGCTTGCGGCTTAAACCAGGCCGTTCGCGCGTTCGCGCGTTCGCGCGGAGCTCCGGAGTGATCCCCATGACCCCGTACGTCTTCCACGTCTTCCCGAACTCGGTTCGGACTTTGGGAATCCGCCCGGTGAGCACGGCGGCGGCGACCCTCCAAGGGACCCGTGACGCATGCCTCAGGCGGGAGATGGCGCGTCCACTTTGGAGTCCGGTCGCCTACGTGGGCTCGGGTACGGACGACGGATCGGCATCTAGTTGACGCATCAAGTGTCAATGACTAACGTAGGTGACACGTCATCCACTTGATCGGGCGAGCCGTTACTGATGCCGCGAACCGTCTCGATACTGCGGCCGAGCCCAGTCGTGACGCGATATCAGCCGATTCAGCGTGGTGGTTGACCGACTCGGCTTCAGGGGTGCCTGCGCGGACGCGCACGGCCGTATTCCGGCGTCGGGATCGACAGCGTCCGTCTGAGCACTCTGAACACGCAGATACACCCACGCAGATACACCCACCCGGAGAGGGACCCCATGAGCAACAAAGCAAAGTCCGGACTGCAGGCGCTGCTGACGCCCGAGGAGAGCGTCGTCGTCCTGATCGACCACCAGCCGTTCCAGTTCGCCAACCTGAACAGCCACGAACCCACGATGATCGTGAACAACTCTGTCGGCCTCGCCAAGGCTGCCAAGGCGTTCGACGTGCCGACCATCCTGACGACCGTGCTGGAGGAGCGCGGCGGCTACCTCATCAAGGGGCTACAGGACGTGTTCCCGGAGCAGAAGCCGATCAACCGCACGTTCGTCAACACCTGGCAGGACGAGCGCGTCGTCGACGCCGTCAAGGCGACCGGCCGCAAGAAACTGATCATCGCCGGGCTGTGGACGGAGGTCTGTGTCGCGATGCCCGCGATACAGGCGGCGGGTGAGGGCTTCGAGGTCTTCGTCGTCACCGATGCCTCGGGCGGTGCCTCGAAGGAAGCTCATGACATGGCCGTGCGGCGCATGGTCCAGGCGGGAGTGGTACCGATCACCTGGCTGGCCGTGATGAGTGAGTGGCAGCGCGACTATGCGCGTGAGGAGACGGTCCCGGGCTTGACCGAGATTCTGCTTCAGCACGGGGGCGCCACCGGCGTCGCCTTCACCTGGGAGACGCAGCTGCTCGCCACAGGACGCGCCGGAAGCGACGTCTGACATCGCCGCGGGACAGGCTCCCGTCCGCATGGGGTACTGCCTGTCGGTGTTCCTACCTGGACGACTCGATCGGCCTGGCACAGGCTATCCGATCTCACCACTACCGGCCGAAGATGGCCGGAGGTGCCATGATCGGCCCGCAGAAGATGCAGGTGATCGCTCAAGCCGTCGAGGCGACCGGCGGTTTCACCGACGAGAACCTCTCGGCGTACGCGCGGGAGACAACCTTCCCGACAGTCATGGGTGATGTCCGGTTCGGTGTGAAGGGTGAATGGCCACAACCGAGGTTTCTGCAGGTCCAGTTCCAGGGAATTTCCGGCCACGAGCTCGGTCAGTTCCAGAACGGGTCACGGCAAATCGTGGTGTCGCCACCGGACTCGTCCTCCGGAGACCTCATTTTTCCCTACGCGGAACCTCTCACCGCTGAGTAAGGGGGTCAATCACAGTCATCGAGACGGGTCGCCACATTTTCCGGCGGCCCGTCTCTGCTCAAGTGAGGCATGCCTTCTCAGTGGCTCGGTAGTCGTCTGTCGGAGCGGCCTTCATACCGCTGGCAGTGCTGGTGTACGCGACGAGCGCGACACCGGCCGTCCTGGCGGTGTCGAGCACCTTCCTGTGCACCGCACAACTGCCGGACCTGGCCTCGGCCGACGTCGATGGGGTCACCCTCGACCTGAAGGGTGCCAATATTCCGATCAGGCTGCCGAGCTGGGCATTTCCTGTGGATGGTAAAGCAGTCGGAGTAGCGTGGTGGGGTACTCGTTGAGCAGTCCTCCAAACGCCTGGCGGCGCCTGACGGTGCCGGCAGGCAGGGGGAGCCCGGGTGCCGGCTTCAGCCCCGGCCACTGTGAGGGCTTGGGAGTGCTTTCAGAAAGCTGGGAGTCTGCGGGCCAGTGGCAAAGGCCCGCGGTCTGAATCTCTATTGATCACGTCAGCACCAGACGGCCGGATCCCCGCTCCCGGGCGCCACCAGCCGATGACGAAGTCCGACCACCACCGCAGCACCACCAGCCGCCCCGGCGCATCCCACCCTCTGCCGACCACCGTGTGGACCCCTGCCTTGAATGAACCGAGCGGGCTCTCCACCCCCGGCGGAGTGCTGCCCGGCTGGGCGTTGGACAAGATCCGCGCCGAGTTCACGCACCGACCCGATCACCCGCCCGCGCGCCTGATCAAAATCCACATGCGAGACACCGAACCCGGCATGGACACCCGGACCCGCGTCACCTACATCGCCGCCCCCGCCGACCGCAAAGCCCCTCTCTACCAGGCTTTCGGCCTCACGCTCACCTACAACATGAAGAAGCGGGTCGTGACCGTTGAGTCACGACCCGCATCCGTATACGTAAAATCGTAGTAAGTGTCCGAGGGGGGACTTGACCCAAAACCCCAACCGGTCGTGTTGCGGGCCGACCTGGCCCTTCACGGCGGAGCGCCACTGATCGCAGAGCCCCAAGTTCGCTGTGAAGATGCGGATCCTGGCGACCCTGCAGCGGAATGTCCCGGCGGACCAGTCTGGCCGGAGGGGGCGGTCTGATGGCTGACCGGGAGTGGACGGACGCCCATGCTCGCCCGAGTGGCTCCATCGAACGGGCGATCACGCTCCGCGGGGTAACAGCGATCATGGCTGCAGTGGTCGGGCTCACGTTCTTGTTCGGGTTCGGGAATGTGTGGACGTTGGCGCTGCGGTTGGGTGTACCGCCGTGGGTAGCACCTCTGGTGGCTCCGGCAGTTGATCTGTCGGTGCTGGGGCTGCTGCTGGGCACCCGGTACCTCGCGCTGCACGGCGCGCGTCCGGAGCAGCTCCGCCCGGCGCGGCGCCTACTGGTTGTCTCCAGTGTGATGACTCTGGCGCTGAACGTGACGGATCCGCTACTGGCCGGCCAGTCGGGGAAAGCTGCTTTTGATGCGGTCGGACCGTTGCTACTGATCGGTTGGGCAGAGGTCGGTCCGGGCCTGCTTCAAGCGATCAGCGGCGTCGGGGCAGAGGAGTCGGCGACTCTGGGACCAGATGCTGCCACGGAGGGCCCTGCGATTCATACGGTCGTCGGGACGGAGCATGCGCATGCCGAGGGCGCATGTTCCCCACCTTTCGAAAGTCTTGATCAACAAAGTGACCCCGAATCTGACGAGGGCGATCTCCTGCAGCGCGCGCGGCGCGAGGACGCTCGGCATTGGGAAGCGCATCGACGTCCGATTTCAGCAGAGACGTTGCGGAAGCGCCTTCATGTGGGAGCGGCAAGATCCCGGATGCTGGTGGCCATGGTGCGCGCGGACGACTGCGACCGCATGAAGGCTGAGGGGATGCCTCACGACGCGCCAGGTTGATCGACTCGTCATAGTGGCGTCGCTGGTGCGGGCGAGAAGGTTCGCGCGATGGATGGGCCGGGGCGGAGGGGCCGACTCTTGATACAGGTGTGCTAAGCGCACCCCCCATGAGGTAACAGGAGAGACGGAACCCGGCGTACAGGCCGACTCGTCCGCCACCAGGTCTCTGACCGGGGGGCATACCCTGTTCAAGGCGCTCGGCCAGGCCGCCGTACTTCCCTCTTTTCTTCTGCTCCGGCGTCAGTTACGCGATCACACCCATCATGCCCGCGAAGAGATTCATTACAGCATGCTCTACTTCGCCAGTGCCGATCATGTAGCCGATGCTACAACAAAGAATCAAAAGAAGGATGATCGTAAAGTCGGGAGGAAATTCTCCACCTGGTCGCAATGCAAATGCCGCCATCGTGCTACCTCTCGGTTGCCCGCAGAGCTACGGAATTCGACTATCCGAATGCTGCTCGCGAGAGTCGCACAACATGGTGGTCGAGCATTCTGGCAACGGCGAGCGCTACGCAGATTGGGCGAGTAATGGCACTCGTAGGGGCCAACAATGTCGTGGTAACGGCCTCCTGCCTGTGCGAGGCGAGGAGGGGCTGAAAGGTAAGGGGATACCTGCATGATCGGAGCCCCGCTCAATCGGCGGGCCGCGTCCTGCTATCTAGCCCTGCTGCATACGATCAGATTTTCGAGGAATGGCCGTAGATGTTGTTAGAGCGCTGCCTCCTTGATCGGCCGCAGGTCGATTCATCGCCCCCATTTGACGTCTCTGTCCGGGTTCTTGTAAATTCCAGGATCTGTCAACGGCGAGCGCGGCTGCGGGATGAGATATCGCAGGTGTCCATGCCCTGGAGGGATCGCAACAGCATTCTGGCTCGGCGCGCGCTGCTGGGCATTTAATCAGCCCTAGAGGGTTTCCGCCTACTTAAGCGTTCCGTTATTTCCCCTGCTCGCTTGGTGAGTGGAGTGTTAAGACGAGCGGCACTGAGAGCACTGCGTCGGCGTTGTGAATATTGCTGGACTGATGTCACCCCGGGACCTTGTTGGCGGTCGTCGCGTTGTTCACTTTTCGATCCCAGCAGGGCTGCGACAGCAGGCAGGCGCTGTGTCTGCCATGCTCAGACGTGTCCGTTGCGATCCCACCAGGGTTGATGACGGGCGCCCCCACGGACCGAGGGAAATTGCGGAGGCGATGGGGATGTTACGACCCCTCCAGGGGTGATGACGGCCTCGGTCGAGTCCGAGGCAGGTGCACTGGGTAGCTCGTTGCGACCCCTCCAGGGCTGAGACGACGGGCCGCCCGGGCGAGCCGCCCCAGTGGCCGCTGACGTTGCGACTCCTCCAGGGGTGATGACGACAGGAGCAACCCCAAATGATCGTCTCGTACACCCACGCGTTGCGACCCCTCCAGGGGTGATGACGACCTGACGAGGAGGTACAGCAGCTGCCAGCCGGGCTCGTGTTGCGACCCCTCCAGAGGTGATGACGACCACCACCATCGAGCAGGCCCGCGACTGGCTGCACGGGTTGCGACCCCTCCAGGGGTGATGACGACCACTGCAGGGTGGGGCGCGCTCGCGCTGGGCACATTGTTGCGACCCCTCCAGGGGTGATGACGACGGGCCGCCGCCTGCGTGACACCATTTTCGGGCTGATGTTGCGACCCCTCCAGGGGTGATGACGACGGTCCGCCGTCGCCCCGGTGTCGTTCCACGCCTGCAGTTGCGACCCCTCCAGGGGTGATGACGACCGCATGCGGCGTCGTAACAGGTCCCACATCTCATCGTGTTGCGACCCCTCCAGGGGTGATGACGACCGGTATCCGTCGGTGACGGCGTCGTGGCCGTTCGGGTGTTGCGACCCCTCCAGGGGTGATGACGACAGTGACCGCCCTCGTACCGCACCAGCCGGACGCCGCGTTGCGACCCCTCCAGGGGTGATGACGACGCCGGGCTCTGGATCGCGATCAGCCATGGGTTCATGTTGCGACTCCTCCAGGGGTGATGACGACGGGGGACGGGGCGCGGCCCCGGGGATGGCCGCCGACGTTGCGACCCCTCCAGGGGTGATGACGACGATGCACACCGCCCAGCAGTTCCGCATGATGATCCGGTTGCGACCCCTCCAGGGGTGATGACGACCTGCGGCGGGGATCCGGAACATCACCGACTGCACGGGTTGCGACCCCTCCAGGGGTGATGACGACGAGGTCGAGTCCGCCGCGCCGCCGCTGTCCATCATGTTGCGACCCCTCCAGGGGTGATGACGACACCACCCCAGCCGCCACCACCCCCGGCCGGGGCCTGGTTGCGACCCCTCCAGGGGTGATGACGACGTGGGCGGAGCGCGAGCACGCCTCGTGCCGTCAGAGTTGCGACCCCTCCAGGGGTGATGACGACTCGGGAACAGACCGGGCCTACTGGCGAAGGCTTCCGGTTGCGACCCCTCCAGGGGTGATGACGACACCCTGGCCGTCCCACGTGCCGGACCCGTGTCCGTGTTGCGACCCCTCCAGGGGTGATGACGACCGCGACACCCGCGCCGTCCTGGTCCAAGTCACCCCGTTGCGACCCCTCCAGGGGTGATGACGACCGGACGCAACGCATCTTGCACGCCTCATCGCAATGTTGCGACCCCTCCAGGGGTGATGACGACGCCGGCGGGAGCCCAGCGGCGGGGGTCCGCGGTGCTGTTGCGACCCCTCCAGGGGTGATGACGACCCCCGGCCCCGACGACGAGGAGAGCACACCGTTCATGTTGCGACCCCTCCAGGGGTGATGACGACAGCTTGGTGGCGGCCCATACGCGGGCGGCTTCGGCCTGTTGCGACCCCTCCAGGGGTGATGACGACCCGGTGAAGGGGGCGAACCAGTAGGTGGTCCATCCCTGTTGCGACCCCTCCAGGGGTGATGACGACTGCTCGCGCTGCTCGCGTGCTCGGCGGTGTTCTCCACGTTGCGACCCCTCCAGGGGTGATGACGACCCGTGACCATGGGTGCCCTGTTCTGGGAGGGCATCAACGCGTTGCGACCCCTCCAGGGGTGATGACGACGACCTCGAGCGCCTGGAGAAGCCGCGGAAGAGCCTGTTGCGACCCCTCCAGGGGTGATGACGACCCGAGGGTAAAGCCACAGGTCGGACACGTCTTCCTGCGGCGTTCCCAGGCGGATTTTGCAGCGACCCGGCAGTAGTGCATCAGAGCAGGTCAGAGCGTTATGACGTGTGAGCACTACACGCCGTGCGGGGTTGTTGTCAGTGGTGCCCGCTAGTTTGCGGGTTCGGTTCCACTGGCGGCAACACGTCGGTGGAGTTTGACGAGTGCGATATATAGCACTGATGAAGACGTTTCAAGATACTTTGTAAGTTTTCGCACCTTACCTCCCTTTGCTCGGCTAGGGTCCTTTCCTGTCCGGGCTGGTCGCTGTGTCAGCAGAGCGGCAGGGTCGTTGGCGGAGTCGTTGGGGGTGTGATGCGGATCAGGGTGGACGTCGAGCCGGATCGGCCGAGTCTGCGGTGGGAGGAGGTGCATGGGCCAGCGCGGGGGGTGATGTATGAGTTGCTCGGCAGCCACGATGCCGCGATGGCTCAGTCGCTGCATGACGAAGGGTGGAGGGGCAAGTCGCTGAAGCCATTGGGGATGACCAGCCCTCAGTTCAAGGGCGCGCCGAGGAAGAACGGTGTGTACACGACCTCGAATGATGGGTCGGTGTGGCTGGGGTCGCCCATTCCGGAGATCGCGGCGGCTTTGGTGGCGTCGTTGGCGTCCCGGACTGAGATCGTGTGGGGCGCGGCGCGTCTGAAGGTACGTGGCTTCAACGTCGACGTCAGCGGTCAGTTCTCGGGCGGCCCGGTGGAGTTGAGCACGGCCACACCGGTGGTGGTCAAGCACGAGAGCCGCTACCTCCTGCCGGGGGATGATCATTACCTCGAACGGCTTCAGCACAATCTGGCTCATAAGGCGGACGTCCTGGGGCTCCCGGCGCCGCATGGTCTGCGGGTGCTCGAGGCTGGACCGCGGAGGCGGTTCACCGTGCGGGGAGCGCCTCGTATCGGTGCGCAGGTGCGGGTGGCGATGGAGGCGGATGCTCGCTACGTGGATGCGTTGCGCTCCTGGGGTCTGGGGCTGGATACCGTGCAGGGCTTCGGGTGGATCCGGTGAGTGTGTCCGGCAGCGTCGTACCGGCCACGGTGCCGCTGGCGGCAACGAGTCATCCTTTGCAGCGTGCCGGGGCACGGGCGGTGGCTGTACTGGCCGAGCGGACGACGCCCGGGGAAGTGACCGAGACCGATCTCGACACGGTGGCCTCCCGCCTGGTGGACGATGTGAGTGCCGCGGCCGTGGCCGCGAAGGACGCACCGGCCTATGACTGGTGGAAAGTGCTGTTCGCTCTCTATCCGAACTCCAAGGCGACGCACAGCAAACGGCCTCGCGATCGTGCCGTACTCAAAGTGGCCGTCGCGGAGATGTTCACCGCTGACGACATGCACGCACCCACCCGCCCGTGCACCTTCTGTGGGACTCCCGCATCGGCGGTATGGGCGAAGTCGATGCTGCCGATGTTCGATACGAACAAGGCGCTGAACACGTTGCCGCCCGGGGTCGCGGGCTGGCCTGTGTGCCGGGGGTGCCGTATCGCGGCGTGGACCCTTCCCTACGGCGCTTGGGTCACGGCGGGGTCGGCGACCGTTCTGTCCTGCGAGGAGGAGGGGGCCGAGCGATCCTTCGTGGCACGCAATGTCCGGCGGGCTCAGCAGATCATGCACCTTGGGCTCAGCGGCCTGCACGCCGGCGCTCGCGCCGAACTTGTCGCCGTCCGAGCCATGCGATCCCTGCGCGCGGGGCTGCCGGCCGCCTCCACTTTGTGGAGTTTCAAGAACGACAACCAGGAGCCGTGGCTGCGGGTATCGCGGACGCGCCGTGCCGTACCCGCTTTCCTGGCCACCGTCGAGGGCAATGCCGAGCTGCGGAGGGGCTGGCGGCTGCTGGAGGTGGCCCTCACCCGGCACGAGAAGAGCGGAGAGCTGGTGACCAGTGGTCCGGCCGAGGCGGCCCGGCTGCTGTTCGAGGCCGAGGACGGCCGGAGCCGTTCACTGCTGTCGCAGCTGCACTACGTCTTGGCCGAGCCCGAGCGGTGCTGGAGCACACGGAACCGAGCGGCCCTGACCCGGCTCGCCTTCATCTACGCCGAGGAGGTTCTCGGGATGAACCCGGACCTGAAGCCTGTGGCGACCGTAGTCGCCGACTGGATCGAACACGGCAGCGGCAGCCCCCGGGGCCGGCTGGCCGAGTACCGGAATGTCGCGCTGAGCGACTACAAGCTCGGCACCCTGCTGATGCAGGCACATTTCCGCCTGACGCTCGACGGCCGTCCTGCGGCGGCGGGCCCGGAGGACTGGAGGCCGCTGATCCAGCAGCGCCCCCGCGCCTGGGAACAGCGCATGCTGCTGGCTGCCACCGTGCTCCAGATCCTTCAGGAGCGTGGCGTGGCCGTCAGTGACACACGGGCCGAGGCGGCGGATGAGGAAGCCCGGACCGAGCAGCTGCTGGAGCGGCCCCTGCTCGGCCTCGACGAAGACGACGAGATGGGAGCGGTCTGAATGGCTTACCTGGCAGGAAAGATGGTGCTCGCGATCGAGGCGGGAGCACCGAACAACGGCAAGGGCGAGGACACCAAGGCCAGGGTGAAGTTCGCCCGCATCCGCGGCCGCCACTACCCCTACATCTCCGCGCAGGCCGTACGGCGCTGGACACGGGACGGCATGGTCGAACTGGGCGCAGTGCCCTCGCCGGTTACCCGGGTCGGCAAGGCACAGAACAAGGCGCAGAAGGCGAACACCGAGGCGGACCCGGTCAGGTATGCCGACGACGACCTGTTCGGCTACATGCGGGCCGGGGCCAAGAAGGATGACGCGGCCACCACACTGCGTGACAGCCCATTCATGCTGGGCACGCTGATGTCGGTTGAACCGTCGTATCCGACGGAGGACTTCGGCGTCATGTCACGCGGCGTCACGGAGCCGGTTCTGCACGGGCACGAGTTCTACACCGCCGACCTAGCCGCCCCCTTCCTGCTGGACATTCCGAGGATCGGTACGTTCACACTTCCCGACGCGAACGGTGTGGGCAGGCCGAACTACCTCACCCAGGAGCAGGCTCTCGCTGTGGCCGATGCCGCCGCGGCCGGGGCGAGCAGTGTCCGCTTCCGGGATCAGCCTGCCGTTCGGCTACCTGTCGAAGAGCGCCGGAACCGGGCCGCGCTGTTGCTGGAGGCACTGGCACATCTCAGCGGTGGAGCCAAGCAGGCTCTCCACTACGGAGACCGGGTGCCTGCCCTGGTGGTGATGGTGCCGTTCAAGGGCGGTATCAATCCGCTCGCCCACTGCATCGATGGCCAGGAGGGCACCGGTTTGCGGGTGCGTGGCGAGGTGTTGCGCGCCGAGCTGAAGGCGTGGAAGGGAGAGTGGGAAGCACCGGTCCGCATCGGCTGGCGTCCCGGGTTCCGGGATGACCTGCGCGAGGACTTTGAGAAGGAATGCGCTCAGGAGCTGACGGACGGAACAATCGTCATCGACCATCCTCGTACGATCCTGCGCGGCTTGGCCACTGAGCTGCGTGAGGGCCGGCTGGATGGCTGGTTCGACGATCCCGCCCGGTGATGCCCGTGCAGCGTGATCCACAGACGGCCTGGCGGGCGGAATTCTGGGCCCCCGTCGCCTCCTTCCGTGATCCTCTCTTTCCCGGTCTCAGCCACGGTCTGCCCCTGCCGCCGCCCTCGACCGTACGGGGACTGCTGGCGGCGGCGACCGGCGCACCAGCGGAATCTCTTGCCCTGGGGATGGCGGCTTGGTCCGAAGGCGGTGGCGTGGACGCGGAGACCTACCACCCCATCTCCGCCGACGGTTCCAATCCGGCTGTCTCCGGCCGTGTGCGCGCGGTCAAGGGCGGCATGACGATCCGTGACCGGCCCTTCCTCGCGGACGTCCATCTGACGGTGTGGCTGCCCGGCGGCGACGGGGACCGCATCGCCCAGGCGCTGCGCCGTCCGGTGTGGCCTCTGCGCCTGGGACGGTCCCAGGATGTCGTGCACCCCCTGGTCTTGCGGCGTACCGCGCTGCACCCGGCCGACGAGGCGATCGTGGATCATGCCCTGGCGCCGATGGGCGGCCATTGCGTGCCTGCGGCCACGGTGCACCGTATGGCGGCCAGCGTGTCCCTCGACCGCCTTCGGACCTCGTGGGCGGATTACCTGTGGTGCGACACCGCCACCGGCCCGTACCCGGTCCGGGACGCCTATCAGGACGATGAAGGGCAGGCCGTGTGGCTCCTGACCCCCTGACCCCGGGAAGCCGTCGGCGCTGGCTGACGGAGGTCCGCGCGAAATCCACACCCGTGGACGATCCCGAACGCCTGACCACCCACTCCCGCACCGTTCACGACGTGGTCGGCCAGATCGAAGCACGCGTCGCGGCAGCCGGGATCCTGGCCACCGAGTCCGCCTTCTGGTCCCGTGTCCGCACTGCGGCCCTGCTGCACGACACGGGCAAGGTCGCAGAAGGCTTCCAGCAACAGCTCCAGCCCGGTGGGGAACTGTGGGGCCAGCGGCACGAGGTGCTCTCCCTGGCCTACGTTCACCTCCTCGCCACGGCAGCAGGCTGGAGTGATGAGGACCGGCTGATGATCGCCACACTGGTCGCGACCCATCACCGGGCGCTGCACTCCTCGTCCTCGGGCGCCGGGGGCAAGCCGCCCCTGGCGCAGACGTATAACGCTCGTACCCGGTGGGACGAGGCGTTCACTCACACCCCGCTGCCCGGAGGTGTGCAGGTCCAGGTGACCCGCGGGCTGCATCAGGAACTGGTCGCCTGGCTCGCCGGGTTCCTCAAGGTCGACCCCCCGTTCGCCACCCCGGGCGAGGCCACGTTGGCCGACCGGGCCAGAGCACTGCTGGAACACGTGCTGGCTGCCTGGCAGCTTCCCGTCAAGGAGCACCAGGGACTGCTCGCCGTCCTCGCGCAGGGCGCGCTCACCCTCGCCGACCACGTCGGCTCGGCCCACGAGCGCCTCCAGACCCACATGCCCCTGTCCGCCGACTACCTCGACCGGTTCCCGCACACCCCCTATCCGCACCAGCGGCAGGCCGCCGCGGTCGACGGGCATCTGATCCTCATCGCTCCGACCGGAAGCGGCAAGACGGAAGCCGGGCTGGCCTGGGCGGCCCGGCAGCTCACCACGATGCCCGGCCTGCCCCGCCTGGTCTGGACCCTGCCGTATCGCGCATCCCTCAACGCGGCGCGCGAACGCTTCCGACACAGCCTCGCTCCGGCTCCAGGAGACCAGCAGGCCGACATCGGTCTGCTGCACGGCACGATCGCGCACACCCTCCTCACCCAGGCACTCGAAGACGACTGCGCGGCCGCCCACGGCGCGGGCCGTCGCGAGCCGACCGTCGACCAGGCCCGCCGCGCGCGGGCCCGTGCCGGTGCGATGCGGCTGTTCGCCCAGCGGCTACGCGTGGCGACCCCGCACCAGCTCCTGCGCGGCGCCATCGCGGGCCCCGCGTACTCCTCCGTCCTGCTGGAGCAGACCAACTCCCTCTTCGTTCTGGACGAACTGCACGCTTATGAGCCCGAGACCTTCGGCCGCCTCTGCGCCGCCATGGGGCTCTGGGAGCGGCTCGGCAGCCGTATCGCCGTGCTGTCCGCCACGCTCGCACCGCCGATGACCACGCTGATCGACGAGAGCGTGACCCAGCGCGTGGCCTGCCACCGCGCGCCCCAGGGCACCAGCCCGGCACGCCACCGCCTCATCGTGGACGAGAATCCGCTGGCCGATCCCGAGAGCCTGGAGCGGCTGCGTACCTGGCTGCGGCAGGGCCACAGCGTCCTGGCCGTGGCGAACACCGTGACCACCGCCCAGGGACTGTTCGACGAACTCGCTGACGAGGCCCGCGCCGCCGCCCCTGCAGACCCTCATGCGGCGCTCCTGCTGCACTCCCGGTTCAAGAACCGTGACCGCGCCGCGATCGAGAAGAACCTCCTGACCCGGCACCCCGAACGCCGCACCGGCGACCCGGCGGGACGCGGTGGGCTTACGGTCGCCACACAGACGGTCGAGGTGTCCCTGCAACTGGACTTCGACCGGGGAGCGGTGGAACTGGCCCCCGTCGAGGCCGTCGCCCAGCGCGCCGGCCGCGTCAATCGCCGCGGCCGGCATCCAGGCGGCCCGGTGGAGTTCCGCGTGCACCACACGCCCGGGCCACGGCCCTACGATGCCGGCGCCGTGGAGGCCGCGTGGCAGGCGCTGACCACCCTCATCGAAGAGGGGGCCGACACCCTGAGCGAGCAGGACATCGATCGCCTGCTCGCCCTCGCCTACGAAACCAAGTGGGGCAAGGAATGGACCGAGGCGGCCCGCCGCGCCCGCGACGCCTTCGCCTCCGAGTTCCTAACCTTCACCGACCCCTTCCACGACCGCAGCGAGTTCGCCCAGACGCTCAGCGAACAGTTCAACAGCGTCGAGGTCCTGCACCGCTACGATGCCGAGGAATACGCGCAGCTGACCGCCGGAGGCAGGAGCGAGCATTTCCTCCTCGCGGCCGGGCTGCTCATCCCTCTCCGATACAGCCAGCTCCCCACCTACCACGGGCAGTACGACCGCCGCCTGGGCGTGCATGTGATCGACGGCGAGTACGACGAGACCACCGGGCTCAAGCCCCCGCAGGAACCGGAGACCATCCTGTGACCGGCCCCGCCCACGATCCGGCCGACGACCCCGCGCCCCTCGGTGGCGTCCACATCAAATACTTCCACCACTGCCCCCGTCAGCTGTGGCTCTACAGCCGCGGCTACCGGCCCGAGCAGCGCAGCGACCTCGTCGCTTTCGGCGAGGTCATCGACGACACCACCTTCACCCGGCGCCGCGACATCGACCTCGGCGAAGCGAAGATCGACTGGGTGACCACCGGTGCCATCGTCCACGAGACCAAGTCCTCCCGCGCACCGGCACCCGCCCACGCCGCCCAGGTACGGCACTACTGCCTCCTCCTGGAACGCCGGGGCATCACCGTACGCGGCGGCACCGTCCACTACCCCCTCATCCGCCGCACCACCGACGTCCCCTGGGACGCCACCGCCCGCGCCCAGGCCGAGGATTCCGAAGCCCAGGCCCGCGCCACCATCGCAGCCACCGAACCACCAGCCCGCCTCAAGCGCGCCCACTGCCGCGGCTGCTCCTACCTCGACTACTGCTGGGGAGACTGATGCCCGCTGTCGGCCGCACCTACTGGCTGACCGAACCGTGCCGCATCCGCCGCGAGGACAACAGCGTCCGCATCGAGCGCCCCGACGGCAGCCCGGTCCGCATTCCCATCACCGACATCCGCGATCTGGTCACCTTCGACCACGTCGACATCAACACCTCAGCCCTCTCCCTCCTGAGCCGGAACGGCGTGACCCTCCACGTCCTGGACCACTACGGCAACCACGCCGGACACTTCAGCCCCTCGGAATCCATGTCCTCCGCCAGCGTCGTCCGACGCCAGGTAGAGATCACCGCCGACCCGGACCAACGCCTGGCAGTGGGCCGCTCCCTCGTGCTCGCCACCGCCGAAAACCTGCGCTGGGCCCTGGACACCGACCTCCTCGACCCCGCACTGCTCTCCCTGCGCACCGCCCTGCCCGACTGCAAGGACAGCGACGAGATCATGGGGCAGGAAGGGAACTTCCGCCGCACCGGCTGGACAGTCCTCGATACCCAGCTCCCTGCCTGGCTCCGCCTCGACGGCCGCACCCGCCGGCCACCCACGAACGCGGGCAACGCCTTCATCAGCTACCTCAACACCCTCATCTACGCCCGCGTCCTCACCGCCCTGCGCACCACCCCCCTGCACCCGGCCATCGGCTTCCTCCACTCCGACACCGACCGCCGCCGCAACACCCTCGCCCTCGACCTGGCCGAACCCTTCAAGCCTCTCTTCGCCGAACGACTCCTCAAGCGCGCCGCCAGCCAGAAGAAGCTGAAGCCGACCGACTTCGAGACCGACGTGGCCAGGGCCTCCCTGAGCAAAGACGGCCGCAAGAAAGTCGCCGCCCTCGTGAAGGAAGAACTGGCAACGACCGTCTACCACCGCACACTCAAGCGCAAAGTCAGCTACGAGGAACTCATCCACCTCGAAGCCCTCAAGATCGTCCGCCTGTGCCTCGAAGACAAGCCGTACAAGCCCTTCCACCCCTGGTGGTGATCAGCATCTTCGTGATCCTCGTCTACGACACCGCCGTCGAACGCAACCCCAAGGTGCTCAAGACCTGCCGCAAGTACCTCCACTGGACGCAACGCAGCGTCTTCCAGGGCGAACTCTCCACTGCCCAGTACCGCGCGCTCATGGCCACTTTGAACACCACCATCGATCCGGAGTACGACAGCATCGTGACCTACACGGCCAGGTCCCCGGACATGGTCGAGTCCAGTACCCTCGGAGTCGCCCTGGGCGGCCCCGGCGACATCCTGTGAACCGCTCTGACCTGCACAGATGCACTACCGCCGGATCGCTGCAAAAAGAGGCTCGCGATGCGACGGTTTCGCTTTCTGACCTGCGACTTTACCGTCGGGTGCTCATCAACCCTGGAGGGCTGGCAACAACGGCGTCATCGGCTGATCGGCAGGGACACCCTCGTGCTCATCAACCCTGGAGGGCTGGCAACGGCGTGACCAGCCCGGCCTGCCATACGCGGCCGCCGGTGCTCATCAACCCTGGAGGGCTGGCAACGCGGACCCTGCCACCGGGTCTCTGAACCCCGCCACCGTGCTCATCAACCCTGGAGGGCTGGCAACGCCCAGCGCTGCACCTTGTCCGGCCGGGCGTCCGGGTGCTCATCAACCCTGGAGGGCTGGCAACGTGAGCACGCCGAGGGCACGGGCCAGGCCCTCACCGGTGCTCATCAACCCTGGAGGGCTGGCAACCCGACGTGCCGGGGCTGGACCTGCCGACCGCGGTGGACGTGTGCTCATCAACCCTGGAGGGCTGGCAACAGGTCAACGAGATGAGCACCAACCCGCTCCAGGGCGGGTGCTCATCAACCCTGGAGGGCTGGCAACTGGATGAGCGGGGTGGAGCGGCCGCCCGGCTCCATGGTGCTCATCAACCCTGGAGGGCTGGCAACCCGGTCCGGCCGACTGGTGGACCGCGGTTCAGGCCCTCGAGTGCTCATCAACCCTGGAGGGCTGGCAACATCGCCAGGGGGCGCCGGAAGCACGCCGACGCCACCCGTGCTCATCAACCCTGGAGGGCTGGCAACGCGAACATGCGGACGAGGTCGTCGACCTGGCCCGGGTGCTCATCAACCCTGGAGGGCTGGCAACAGGACCAGGAGCACGACGAGCTAGCCGCCGCGCGAGCCGGTGCTCATCAACCCTGGAGGGCTGGCAACCCGGCCTCCTTCTCCTTCTTCCGGAGCGCCTCCTCAGTGCTCATCAACCCTGGAGGGCTGGCAACAGCGCCACAGGATCTGTGCGGCGATGGGCTGCCCGCGTGCTCATCAACCCTGGAGGGCTGGCAACTTGAGGAAGGCGGTGGCGGCGTCGGATCCGTCACCGGGTGCTCATCAACCCTGGAGGGCTGGCAACCCCCGACCGACGCCGACGACGTAGCCCGGCGTGCCGGTGCTCATCAACCCTGGAGGGCTGGCAACGGAGTCGGTCTGCTCCCGCGCCCACACCAATGGGAGGACGTGCTCATCAACCCTGGAGGGCTGGCAACGTCATCACCAGGCAGGCGAAACGGCCGGTGGAGCGGGTGCTCATCAACCCTGGAGGGCTGGCAACCCGCCTACACCACCGGCATCTACCACGGGCGACCCGAGTGCTCATCAACCCTGGAGGGCTGGCAACGCCAGTTCCGCGGTCGGGGAGACCGCCGAGCAGCCCGGGTGCTCATCAACCCTGGAGGGCTGGCAACGTCAGGCCGGGGACGCGCGGCCGGTCGCGCTTGCGGTGCTCATCAACCCTGAGGGGCTGGCAACCAGAACACGACGATGGCCGGGGCCTCGGGGGTGGGGGTGCTCATCAACCCTGGAGGGCTGGCAACGTCAGGCCGGGGACGTCTCCGCGCAGCCGTGCGGCCAGTGCTCATCAACCCTGGAGGGCTGGCAACGCAGGGGCGCGCGGTTCTCCAATGCCCTGATGTCGGTGCTCATCAACCCTGGAGGGCTGGCAACTAGGCCCCGCGGGACGGCCTGTGCGCGTAACGCTGCGTGCTCATCAACCCTGGAGGGCTGGCAACACCACGGCGGCGTACCCGATGGTCTTCACGGCATCGGGTGCTCATCAGCCCTGGAGGGCTGGCAACATGAACCCGGTGGTGCCGGCGACCAGCCAGCCGGCGCGTCCTCATCAGCCCTGGAGGGCTGGCAACGCGGCCCGGTACCGGACGCAGGCACGCAATGCGCGGGATCCTCACAGCCCTGGAGGGATGGCAACCCGAGCAGCGGCACCAGTTCCTCGGCATCGACCCCGGTCCTCATCATCCCTGAAGGGATGGCAACGGCACATAGCGGTGGGGTCATCCTCATCAGCCCTGGAGGGCTCGCAACATGTATTACACGCCACAGCCCATTGCCGAGGCGATGGGTCCGCATCAGCCTTGGAGGGCTCGCAACATCTGCCAGCGGCCGATACGGATCGGCATGTGGTCGTCCTCATCAGCCCTGGAGGGGTCACAACAGGAGGGAACCACCCCGCTCTAGCCCGACCTCTGCGGGTCCTCATCAGCTCTGGAGGGCTTGCAACGAGTGGTAGACGGTGTTGCCCGCCGAGTCCGGATACGGTCCTCATCAGCCCTGGAGGGCTCGCAACATGACCTTGTGGTCGTACTCCGTCAGCAGGTCGAGCCGTCCTCATCAGCCCTGGAGGGGTCGCAACGCAGCGTGGACCGCGACGTGGGCAACGAGGACATCGGGCCGCCATCACCCCTGGAGGGGTCGCAACAGGCGATCGAGCGGGTCTCGGCGGCGATCTGCCGGGCCGTCATCACCCTTGGAGGGGTCGCAACGGGATCTGCATCAGCATGCCCGGCCAGAGCTCGGGCCGTCATCACCCCTGGAGGGGTCGCAACCGGAGGCTGGCCGCACGGCCGGTGCGGTCGGCCGGGCCGTCATCACCCCTGGAGGGCTCGCAACGGGAACACGGCCCGCAGGTAGCCGCGGATCTCTTCGGTCCTCATCAGCCCTGGAGGGCTGGCAACATGTCGACGACGCCGTACGCTCCGCGGCCGACGGGCGTCCTCATCAGCCCTGAAGGGCTGGCAACCGCACCGAGCCCAGCATCCGCAGCACGAGTACGGCCGCTTGTCCTCATCAGCCCTGGAGGGCTCGCAACACGGTGACGACGTCCGCGCCGGACGAACAGGCCCCCGTCCTCATCAGCCCTGGAGGGTTGGCAACCCGGTGAGGACGTCACGGGAGGCACACCGGGGTAGCGTCCCGCCGCATCCTCCCGCCGCGGCGGGGCCTCGTCGCGAGCATCGCCGTTCTCCACAAGTAGCCCGGCTAGTTCCGGATAGCGCGCTGCCACCAGTGTTCCGAGCGCTGCCGGTGCCAACGCTGCCAGATCCCCTCTCTGGGCGGATCAAGGTCGGGAATGACCTTCCGGCCCGACATGCTGTGCACAGTGCGGCCCTGCGGTCAGCGGCACCGCGCAGCTCCACCAGACCCGGGACGGATTCACTCTTTGGGCTGGCTTTCCTGTTGCTGTCGGGTCCGGGTGCGGACGTCTGGGCAGGCTCGTGGTCGTGGCCGGTGATCGTGATGCGGTGGGCCGGGGCGGTCCGGGCGACGGTGTGAGTGGCGCCGGTCGCCGTCGGGATGTGCGTTTCGAGTTCCGTATCGACACGGTTCAGGGCTCGGCGGCGGAGTCGAGATCGCCGACATCCTGGAGCGCCTGATGATGATTCGCGCTGAGGAAGCTGGCGAGGTGGGTGCCGACGGCTTCGACGACCAGTTCGTCGACCTGCTGGACTCAACCATGGCCAACTCCTCACCGGGCGCCAACTCTGGCTCGGCAGCAGGCGGCCGCTTTTCGCGACGTGGTGAGCTGGGTCGCGCAGCAGCGAGAGCAGAGTCGCGCTTCCGAATCGACCCCACATGACGAGGACGAGCCGGTAGGCCAGGAGCCAGACCCAGGTCATCCACGCGAGGGCTAGGCTCTGGCCTCTTCTGACCTTCGCGCTGTGTGGTGGGTCGCCAACTGCTTGCTGCAGTTACCGCCTATGGCTCGAACCTGCGGCACTGAGGACCGAAGCCGACGCTCCCCGTCCAACCTTGTTGACCTGAGGAGACGCGGTACGAAGACAGACTGTGCCGCTGGGCCGGTCTGTGCGTGGTTGCCTGCGCCTTGGAGCCGCAGGTAGCCCCACGGGTAGTCGTATACGGTCTCTGACCTGTGGCAACGCAGGGTGTAGCAGTGCACCCCAGGCAGGGCGCTACACAGAAGGATGGGTGCTCTCAACTGCGGAATTTCGTCGGCAGGTTGGTGATCAAGGGGAGCTTTGAGCCTACGGCGCAGCATGGGGTGCGCTGATGGCTGGCGAGAGGTCGGCACATGCGAGCGGCCGTACGAGAGCTTCCTTCGAACGGGCGGTCACTCTCCGTGCGGTAACGCTGATCATGGCCGCAGTGGTGGGGCTGACGTTCTTGTTCGGCTTCGGCAATGTGTGGACTTTGGCCCTGCGGTTGGGCGCGCCGCCCTGGGTGGCGCCCTTGGTGGTCCCAGCGGTGGATCTTTCTGTGTTGGGGTTGCTGCTGGGCACGCGGTATCTCGCGCTGCAGGGTGCGAGTCGGGAGCAGCTCCGGCCAGCGCGTCGGTTGTTGGTCTTCTCCAGTCTTATGACCTTGGCATTGAACGTGACGGATCCGCTGCTGGCCGGTCAGAACGGCAAAGCTGCTTTCGACGCGGTTGGACCGTTGCTGTTGATCGGTTGGGCAGAAGTGGGTCCAGGGCTTCTGCAAGCCATCAGTGGCGTCGGAGGCGAGTCGTCACCTCAGGCGGAGGCCCAGGAGCGCTCCGTAGAACACGCTGCGGAGATAATCGAGCCGGGGAAGGGCAACGTCGACCAACCGCATGCCCGGGACGAAGATGATCAGCAACGTCAGCTCAGGTTTGACGGGGACGACCCGACCTGCTTGAGCGCGCGCTGGCGGAAGACGCGTGGCATTGGAAGGCGTATCAACGGCCGATCTCGGCTGAGACGCTACGGAAGCGACTGCATGTTGGTGCGGCCAGGTCTCGCATGCTGGTCGCTGCTGTGCGTTCGACAAGGACCTATCATATGGCGGCTGAGTCATCATCTGTAGAGGTTGGCCGTTCAATCACTCAGCCCCGCCATCAGGTTGACGGTGCGGACGCGGAAAGCCTGGCAGATGAGTGATCCGGGTTCCTCAGGTTTGCGGTTTCATGACGGTCTCAGTGCTCTGTCACTCGCCGCCATCCAAATAATCACGCAATATATGTGAACGTGAGGGATGGCGCAGCTTCCTCATCGTTATAGTCTCAATTTGCCGTATGCGTTCGCGTGTTACCCCGTAGACTTTGCCGATTTCTTCGAGAGTTTTGGGATGGTCCCCGTAAAGGCCGTAGCGCAGAGAGATGATCCCGGCCTCGCGGGGAGTCATATTCGCAAGAACGGCTCGAATGGTTTGCTGGAGGAAGACGGCTGTGACCACGTTGAAGGGAGCGGGTGATTCGCTGTCCACGATGAGGTCACCGAAAGCGGTGTTACCCTCATCGGAATATATGGCATCAAGGGAGATGGGCTCCTTGTTGTAAGAGCCAATTTCTTCCAGACGCTCCACCGTGACGCCTGCCTTTTCAGCCAGCGTCGTCGGTTCGGGATCAGCTCCAGTTTCGATAATTAGTTCCCGACGAACCCGTTCCACGCGGTTCATCACCTCCACGGCGTGCGCCGGAACGCGAATGGTGCGGCTCTGGTCGGCCAGGGCCCGGGTGACCGACTGTTTGATCCACCACGTGGCGTAGGTAGAGAACTTGAATCCCTTGGCGTAGTCGAACTTTTCCACTGCTCTGATCAGCCCGATATTGCCTTCCTGGATCAAGTCCAGGAACTGCAATCCACGTCCGGTGAAACGCTTGGCAATGGAGACCACCAGGCGCATATTGGCCTCGGTGAGGCGGTTCTTCGCACGGTGGCCGTCCAGGGCCAATACGGTCAGCTCCTGGCGGTAATACGGGTCTGGGCAGAGGTCTTCGGCACGGAGATGTTCGGCGTACAGCCCTGCCGATGCGCTTGCTCAGATCCACCTCTTGTTCGGCGGTCAGCAGCTGGATCTTGCCGATCATTCTCAGGTAGTCCTTCACTGGGTCGATCGAGGCGCCGGCGGAGGCGAGCCGGGGGGCGGGGGCGTCGGTCTCGTCGTCGGTGAGCAGCACTTCTTCCGCGTCCTGCACAGTGATGGCGTTCACTTCGGCTCCAGCAGAGCTTGCAAGTAGCGTCCGGTGTGTGACTGAGGGTGGGACGCCAGCTGTTCCGGGGTGCCTTCGGCGATGACCTCACCGCCTCGGTGGCCGCCTTCCGGCCCCATGTCTATCAACCAGTCGGCTATCTTGATCACATCGAGGTTGTGCTCGATGACGACGACGGTGTTGCCGCCGTTGACCAGGCGTTGGAGCGCGATGAGTAGCCGCTCGACGTCGGCGATGTGGAGACCGGTGGTGGGTTCATCCAGGATGTACAGGGTGCGACCGCGGGTTCGACGCTGCAGTTCGGCGGCGAGCTTGACGCGCTGAGCCTCGCCGCCGGACAGGGTGGTAGCAGGCTGGCCGAGCTTGACGTACCCGAGTCCGACGTCGTCAAGGGTGCGCAGGTGGCGAGAGATGATCTGATGACCGTCGAAAAAGTCCAAGCTGTCCGCCACGGTCATGGCCAGCACATCGGCGATGGACTTGCCTTTGTAGTGGACTTCGAGGGTTTCCCGGTTGTACTGGGCGCCCTTGCATACTTCGCAGGGGACGTACACGTCCGGGAGGAAATTCATCTCCACCTTGATGGTGCCGTCGCCGTAGCAGTGTTCGCACCGGCCGCCCTTGACGTTGAAGGAGAACCGGCCGGGCTGGTAGCCGCGTACTTTCGCCTCCGGGGTCTGGGCGAAGAGTTTGCGCAGGTGGTCGAAGACGCCGGTGTAGGTGGCCGGGTTGGAACGGGGGCTGCGGCCGATCGGCGCTTGGTCGACCTGAACCACTTTGTCGATGTGATCGAGGCCGGTGATGGCGCGGTGCCGGCCTGGCGCTTGGTGCGCGCGGTGGAGCTGCTGGGCCAGGGCGCGGTGTACAGGATGTCGTTGACCAGGGTCGATTTGCCCGAACCGGAGACGCCGGTGACTGCGGTGAACACCCCGAGAGGGAATGACACGGTCACGCCTTGCAGGTTGTGTTCGGTCGCCTGATGCACGGTGAGGGCGCGGTCTTGCGTGCGCGGTCTGCGCTGCTCGGGCAGGACGATGGCACGGCGGGCGGAAAGGTAGGCGCCGGTGATGGATTCCGGGTTGTCCTCCAAGACCTCCACGGGACCCGAGCAGACGATCCGCCCGCCGTATGTGCCGGCGCCGGGGCCGATGTCCACCACCCAGTCGGCGGCCCACAAAGTCTCCTCGACGACGATCACCGTGTTGCCGCGGTCACGCAGCCGCTTCAGCCTGTGGATGAGTCGCTGGTTGTCGCGCTGGTGCAGGCCGATGGAGGGCTCGTCCAGCACGTACAGCACACCGGTCAACCCGGACCCGATCTGGGTCGCCAGCCGAATGCGCTGCGCTTCTCCGCCGGATAGGGATGCGGCGGGCCGGTCGAGGGAGAGGTAGTCCAGCCCGACGTCGAGCAGGAATCGCAACCGCTCTGCGATCTGCGCGAGCACGGCCTCGGCGATCCGCCGCTCGCTATCAGTCAAACTCAGCGCCTGCGCCTGCAGTACCGCGGCGAGGTCGTCGAGCGGCAGCGCGGACGCCTGGGCGATATTGCGGCCGCCGACTGTGACCGCCAGGACAGCAGGGGTGAGCCGGGCTCCCCCGCAGGCAGGGCACGGCGCCTCGCGCATGTAGCCGGTGAACCGGCTTCGGGCGGTGTCGGGCTCGGCGTCCTCTGCATAGCGGCGCTCGATGTAGGGGATCACCCCCTCGAAGCGGGCTGCGTGTGAGCGGTCCCGGCCGTAGCGATTCCGGCCGGAACCCTCACTACTCATCATCCCCTGGTGGTCCGGCTGTTCCTCGGTAGCCGGACGACAGGCTGGTGCCCCCAAGTGGCGCAAGGTGGTGTACGTCAGTCCCGATCTGGGCGCGGTGGACCGGGCGTGTACGTTCCACGGGTTTGATAGCCTGCTCATCCGCTTGGTCACACGACCAGGGATGGCTTGGCGCCCTGAGACGCTGGTCCGAGGCTCGAAACCTCCGGCTTCATGTAGACGATGAAACCGGAGGGTTTCACTATGTCCTTTGCCGCGCCTGAGCCACGTCGTTGGTGGTCCTTGGCGGTCATCTCGATGACTCAGCTCGTCATCGTCCTCGATGCCACGATCGTCAATGTCGCCCTTCCGGAAGTGCAGCGCGAACTCGGGTTGACGGACTCGCAGCGGCAGTGGGTGATCACCGCCTACGTTCTGGCTTTCGGCTCCCTTCTGCTCTTGGGCGGCCGCGTCGCTGACTCATGGGGTCGGAAGCGGAGCTACCTGGTCGGCATCATCGGCTTCGGCGCAGCGTCGGCTTGGGACGGGCTGGCCAACAGCGGCACCGAGCTCATCACCGCGCGAGGCATCCAGGGTGCCTTCGCTGCCCTGCTGGCGCCCGCCGCCCTCTCGATGCTCACCGTGATCTTCCCGTCCGGAAAGGAACGAGGAACGGCGTTCGCGGTCTTCGGAATCGTGGCCGGTTCCGGAGCGACTGTCGGGCTCGCACTCGGCGGCATCCTGACCGAGTTCGCCGGCTGGCGCTGGTGCCTGCTGGTCAACCTGATCTTCACCGTGCTGGGTGTCGTCGGCGCGGCAATGTTCTTGAAGGAGTCGAAGACGAGTTCGGCGACTGGCCACGATCTGTGGGGCGGCGTCAGTGTCACACTCGGATTCGGCAGCCTGGTCTACGGCCTGACACTGGCCGAAGAGGGCTGGACCTCGAGCACCACGGTTGTCTTCCTTGCCCTTGGACTTGGCCTCCTCGCACTGTTCGTCGTCATCGAAGCCAAGACCGCCAGCCCCATCCTTCCCCTTCGGATCCTGCGCGACCGAACCCGTGCCGGAGCGTTCTTCGTCCAGGCAGTCGTGGGAGCCGTGTACATCGGTTCCACGCTCTTCCAGGCGTACCACCTGCAGATCATCCTTCAGCTCTCTCCTCTTGTTGCGGGCTTCGCGACGTTGCCCATGGCGGTGTCGACGATGGCCATGGCGGTGTCGACGATGGCCATGGCTGCCGTCTCTACGAAACTCTTCCAGCGCTTTGGCGGCAGGTACGTCATGACCGCGGGACTCGTCGTGGCCGCGGCAGGCATGCTCTACCTTGCCCAGCTCACACTCGACGGCTCCTACTGGGCGCAGGTCTTCCCGGGCCTGTTGCTCGTCGGGATCGGCCTCTCCGGGGTTGTCGTCCCGGTTCAGAATGTCGCCCTCACCGGAGTCGGCTGGAACGACGCCGGGGCAGCGTCGGCCGTCGTCAACTCCCTGATGCAGATTGGCGGATCCATCGGCCTGGCGCTCTTCACCGCTCTCTTCATCGATGCAAGTGGAGGACAGAACACCTACGAAGCAACTGGAGTGGAAGGCTACGCCGCCGTGTACATCGGTGCTGCCGCCGCCCTGCTGGCCGGCGCCGCCGTCGCCGCAGCCCTCATCCGCACGCCCGTCACGTCCGCGCCGAACACCTCGGAACAGGAGACGCACCACGTACCCGTGGGGTGACCCGGAGGTCGGACCACACAGGTGCACGCCTCCCGCCTTCACCGCGTCATCTGGAGCGCCCTCAGACATCTGCGAACAGCGCTTTTGATCCCCTGCCCTGTTTGCGGGGTGATCCAGGCGAGCGTCTGGTACCTACCTCATCGACGCGGACAATGGTGGTTGGCCTCGCGACAGTGACCGCTCCGGGCGGCAGGCTGCCACCCGGAGCGGTGATACAGACTGCCCCTGGCGCGCCTCCGCGCCGGGGGCAGTCTGCATCCCGAGTACTCGGGACCCGCCTGGCCCGGGAAGACGCCTTCGAGACGTGACCGGGACTACTTCTCTTCAGCACCGTCTTCGGGCGCGGTCGGGCCACGGAAGGGGCGAAGGCCCCGGTCGGGGCCGCTGGCAGTGATGGTGAACAGGTAGCGGCCCAGGAAGTTGATGTGCCGGTCCTTGAGCGGGGAGAGACGGGTAACGTCCCCGTCCCGCTCTCACCTCACCCGCTCGAGCGGGACCGGTGACTCAGCGCCGCGCGCCGCCAGGCGCGAGGAGGCTGGTCAGCTCCGAGATCGCCTCGGGCGCGGGCCTGGCCGTAGGCGAGGCGGGCCAGGCCGGTGTCCGGGCATACATCCCTCGGGCTGACGACCTTCCCCGGGCCGGGGCGGCGGTGGGTGACGAACACCGGCCCGCGGGAGCGGCCGCGCAGCAGCCGTGGCAGGAGACGGGCGGTCCCGGCGTCCCAGTAGATCGTCTCCAGCACGAAGTCCTCGCGCGCCTGCCCGCGGCGGCGGGCCTTGCTCCGGGCGCCCTTGGCCTTCACCGGGCAACGGCGGGCGGCAAGGTCCAGGTCCTCGATGTTCACGCCGAGAATCTCCTCCGACCGCCCGGCGGTCTCGTAGAGCATCCGCCACAGCGTCTTCTCCCGCAGGTGGACCTCGCGGCGGGCGATGAGCCTGTCCACGGCCATCTTCGAGCGGACCGGGGTCTCGGGTCCGGCACCGCCAGCCGCTTCGTCCAGGCCGGAACCGCCGGGCCGTCGTAGCCGTACTCCGCGCACCAGCCCAGCCAGGACAACACCTCGGCCCGGCGGGCGCCGCCCTTCGTCACGCCTCAACCTGAGGTTGGAAAGCTCAATGTCGGCTTTGCCGACAAGCGCCTTGCCGACTCGAAGTGCAACTTGCCGACACCAGCGGCCCATCGGGGCACGCACGCTGACACGTTCACCTCTTGAGCAGTTCCGGGTCGCCCGCCTCGCGGCGGGCGACCCGGATTCGGCCTAGTCCTGGCTTTCTTCTGGGGCGTGCGGCTCTCCGTCCGGCGCCCCACCGGTGTCACTGAGGTCGTCGACGTCCCTCTTCGGCCACGCGTCCCTCACCTGAAGTGCCAGCGAGCCAACAGCGGCCACAGTCGTGATCCACAGGGCATAATCTTCTGAGCTCATGTCCGGTCCTCTTGAATCAAGCAGGACCTCGCACCGAACTACGCGGTCGAGCGCCGTCTGCGCACTCCGCATTCGTGCAGTTGGCGGCGGTCTCTGTCGATGGAACGACGGAAGACCACGCAACCCGGCGCTCGGGGAACTCGGGGTTCAGTCAGAACGAGCTCGCCGGGTGGATGGCACGGCCAGACAGGAATCGGGACATCCTGGACAGCCGACGGCAAGGTGTCAGCACGGCCACGGATGCTGACGGCCAAAAACGCCAACAATTCGCTCAAGCAATGGGGCTCGACACCCAAGAGCGCCAGCATTCGCAGAACACGAAGGGCAGCACGGGCCTGGCTCAGCGACCCGTCGCCTTGGCAGCCGGGGCCATCGGCGTCCTCACGGCCCGCAAGCACCAGGAGAGCCTCAGGCGTCAGCGCCGTCAAATCCATCATGGGCATGCCCTGCAACGCGCTGAGCACCCACAGCGGAACCTCGGCGGAGTCCAGCATCCGCATCCGGCGAGGGTGATGGCGGATGCGCTCCTGCTGTTCCGCTTCGAGGTCACCGATGTGTTCCGCCGCCCTCCACAGAACCCACACGACCTCCAGCACCATGCCGGCCAGATGGCAGCTCGCCGCAGGATGCCGATCCCCGAGGACCCGGATGTCCTCAGCGATCCCTCGGAAGGCGTCAGCGACTGGTCCATCAGGAAGGCGTTGGCTCACGGAGAGCACAAGCCCAGCACGCTCCTCGGGCTCCATGGCTGCGAACGGATGTCTTTCCAGAGCCTTACTTGAGCCATGAGCGAGCTCGTTCCGGCTGTGACGGATCGCCTCGGCATCGGCTCGGGTGAGGACCCCCATCAACCGTCGCGCCTGACGCATGGAAAGGGCATCAGCAGCCGAAAACCCATGCGCAGAGGAGCCCCGCCCATGCTGCCGTTTCACCCCTAAATCCATGCCGAAAGGCTACCGGCGCCAGAGCCGTGTCACCGCCACATCACCCGATCTAGCGCTGAACCGGATGTCGGCACCCGAACGTCCCGAAAATGTCCGCTACCTTCCCCGACGGGAGCCAGCGGAGGTCATGCGGTTGATTCTGACGCGCCGGGAGCGAGGATTCCGCAGAGAGTGCCCAAGGTGTCAGGACCACGCCCTCATCGACTGGCTCCGTGTGGCGAGCGAGGCGGCGTCAGCACCGGTCTGTTTCGCGGCGCCATACGCGCGCACCCTCGCGACGAATAGCGGAGAGCGCTGCGCGAGTGATCTAAACGATCAAGCGACGGCTCTCCAGCCCCATGGACGTGGCCCACGCCGTCCCCGCACACACGCGATGCGATACCGGGCCTGAGCGAGAGCCTCTGGGTTCTCGTCCGCGATCTGAATAGCAAAAGTGACCTTTCGGAGCTCGCGAATTCCACGCAGCGTCGGATATCCGGCCCAGCTCATCACGTCGTATCCGTAAGCCTCACAGAAACGACCGTATCCTTCCTTCGAGACTGCGCCGAAAGTTTCGTAATCAACCGCAATGGAAGCTAGGTCCCACTCAGGCGGCCCCTGTGAGGTGCGCTCGAAATCCATCAGCACTGCCCCGCTCGGCGTGACTACGCAATTTCCACCCCATGCATCGCCATGTATCAGGCACTCCGGATCGCCGAGCGGCAGCTCCTTCCACTCCTGCCGCAGGTCCTTGAGCCAACGGAGGAGCCACTGCTGGTCGTCATTGTTGTGGGAGCGGGCCCCTGCCAGCCGACCTTCGATCCGAACAAACGGATCCAAATGCCCTACAGTGAACGGCGGTAGTGGGAGGGCATGCAGTCGCCGCAGAAGGGGGGCTATATCTACCTCGGTGCCGTGCCGGTGGGGAGGAAGCTCCTCCCAGAATGTCGCGGCACGCGTACCACTGTGCACGGGCTGCTCTAACGGCAGCGGTCGAACAGCCGGGATGCCGGCTTCGACGAGCCAACGAGCCACGGCCACTTCACGCGCTGCTGCATACTCCTGGCCAGCGCGCGCAATACGAACCACGATGTTGCCTGGCAATCGCCACAGGTCGTTCTCGGCGAGCCGGATAGGTTCTGCTCCATATGAAGATAGGCCAGCAGCAGCAGTAACCTCACGCAAGAGGGCGAGAGATTCCTTGGCCCGAGGCGTCAACATGCCGGGACCGTCCTCCGAATCCGCTCACGCAGTCCCGCCACGTCCGAATTCTTCGCGTACTTCGCCGACGCCCTCGCTAGGTCCTGCACGTCGGTGACAGCTCGCTTGGACCGAAGTTGGCCGATCTCATCCAGCGCCCGGTGAGCGATACACACCGCCTCTTGAGGGTCACCAGTAGCCATGGTCAGCGTTCCTAGCTTAGTGCCGGAGAGTGCACGAGAGCGCACGTAAGAGTCAGCATGGTTATTGATTGCCGTTTCTAAGCGCTCGATCGCGAGCCTCGGCGATTGACCGGGGAGCAAGGCGATATCAAATGCGGCATGTCCCGTGTCACCATGGTGCTGGGCGTAGTCGTAGTACGCCAGCCAGGATGCGTCCTCTCCGTCCTCGGCCAGGCTGAAGGCTTCGTCTGACTGACCGATGGCGGTGAGGGTCTCCTGCCGGTTTCCTATCTTGGCCCAGGCTCGAGCACGGGCGATGTGTAACATCGCCCGCTCGCGGGGGGTGAGGCGATCGGTCCGCACCAGCCCCATATCGGCATAGGTCAAGCCTCCATCTGGGGCTCCGCACCAAATAGCTTGCCGGGCCCGCCAGTTAAGGGCAAACGCTCTCAAATGCCAGTTATCCACCCTCTCGGCGCACTGTGCTCCAAAGTCCAGCAAACGGGCAGCGTTTCCATGCTGATAGGCATCGAACGCGCTCGCACCCATCACGATGGCGAGGTGCCCGACGACAGTGAACAACTCCGCTTCGTACTCCGATGGGCACGTGACGTCGAGCAGGCCCTGGGCCCAGGCGAGTTGGCCGAACGCGGCCGTTCGAACGATCCCACCGCCGCCGTACAGATTGTCCCAACTGGCATGGTTCTCGGCAGCAGCACGGACCTGTTCAAGGTCGTCCGGCCGCACCACATCAGGCAACTGCGCGTGGACCGACTCCCGAATTAGATCACCGAAGGATGCCGGGTCGAGGACGGCTATGCCGCCAGTGGCGAGGAATGCACGACGCTCCATGGGGGTCAGGCTCCGATTCAGGAAGTCGAGCGGGTCTGTATCAGGCATGCCCGCGGCTTGCGCCCTCCTACCTTCCATCGCAGTTGCCGCTGAAGAGGCACCCTTGCCAGTGATCGGCTTGTCCGCATCAGCGCGCCGCTTGTCCGCATCCTCTTCCACTCGGCGCCACAACCTACGGAGGGCACCGCCCGCGTCTAGGGCGTCGTCCAGCGCTGTAGCGAGGTGGGCGTTGCACGATCGGTCAGCCTTCTCGATTTTCACGATGGAAGCCCCGCTGAGGTGCACTTTTGCGCCGAGCGCCTCGGCAGACATGCGCTGGGCCCTACGCCAGTTGCGGAGTTCCATACCAAACCAATGGGCCATGGACTCGGTATCGTCCAAGGGCTTCGGCTTCTGCGGCACAGCGTCCTCCTCGACACCCTTATGCGGACTGTTCCAGCGTCATCAGGTGGTCCGCATCGGGTACCAACTTCGTGAGTTGGTACCCCGGGCGGCACCGGTTCCACCTCTTGGATACCGCAACCCACCGTCACGAAGCCACCACAACGAGCCCGGCCCGGGGCCCTCGCGGGGCCTCGGGCCGGGCTCGGTGGTCCTCAGCGGATTAGTTTCGCCGAAGAGTCCCTGTACCCACAGCGAAAGCGAAGGCACCCCATGCCACTTGGGAGAACGTGAGATGCGGGCCATCCGGCGTCTTCGAGTCCCGGACCAGGATGCTCTGGGGCAAGTTGGCGCACTCCACGCATTCGTTGTTGGGTGAGCCGCTGTAGGAGCTCTTGAACCAGTCGAGTTGGGGCTGTTCGGCCACGTACGTTTCCTCGCTACTTCCGGTTTCGCAGATGCGTCTTGCTGACCTCGGCAATCAGCTCGGCCGAGGAGGCAGTGTCCAGCGCCTCCTGGCGCAGGAAGGAGATCGCACTGGCGTACTCTTCCCGGGCGCTCGGTTCCTCGAGGAACAGAGAGCCGACCGGGTTCTCGATGAAGATGACGTCCAGTGATGGGTCCGGGCCGCCGTACACAACGAAGCTGTTGAGAGCCGCGCTGTATGCACCAGCGGAGAAGGGCAGTATCTGGATGCTGATGTTGGGCTCCTGGCTGCGCTGTAGCAGGTGGTCGAGCTGTGCCGTCATAACGTCCGGCCCGCCCACCTCGCGCCGGATGACCGCCTCGTCCATAACCACCTGGTACTTCGGAGGGGACGGGCGATCAAGGATTCGCTGCCGTTGCATCCGCATGGACAGGTACTCGTCGACCTCGCCAGGAGGGAGCGCACTGCTGGGTGTGGCCTTGATAGACCGCGCGTACTCCAGCGTCTGCAGGAGACCAGGGATCACGCCCACCGTGTAGTGGCCGATGCGCGAGGATTCGTCCTCCAGGGCGAGCAATAACCGCATCGGGCTCGGCAGCTTGCCCGCATAGGGAACCCACCACCCCTCCACTGCCTTGGAGTTCTTGGCAAGGTCGACCAGGGCCTCGCGCTCCTCGTCCGATGCGCCGTACGCACGACACAGCTGATCTACCCAGTTCCACCGCACGTTGCCCTTGGCGCGCTCGTACCGGCTCACAGTTGCCTTCGAGACGCCGGCACGTTCACCAGCCTCCTCGGCGCTCCAACCACGGGCTTCCCGAAGCGCCAGAAGGCGGAAGCCAAGCTGCCGCCGCCGAGCTGTCGGCCCCGCAGCCTCCACCGACTCGGCCGGTTCAATCGGCTTCTCCGTCATCGCGGTACTCCCTCGGACTAGTCGCAGCCAGTCTCCCCTTTGCTGGCGCGTAGCCGCCATAAGGAAGTTACACGGCAGAGTCGGCGAACCGTGATCGAGTACCGCAACGGTAGTAACAGTCATGCGGACACTCTCTCTGTGAGCGTTACAGAGAGAGAGGACCGGCTGCAATACTCCAATCGATCGCTCCGGACGGTGTCTGATCTCTGGCGCGGAGTGATCACGAAGTGAGTGCGGGTCGCCTCATGACAAGGACATTCGCGATGGTCGAGACCTTACGGAGAACGCCGCCCCGAGAGCGGAGCCTGGCCATGGAGCCAGGAGCGCGGCCGAGGGGTCTTCGCACACATGACGTCATGGCGGTGTGCTTCGAAATCAGCCCGCGCCATGGCGGAGAGGACATCCCTGACCAGGACGCGCTACGAATCTCCCAGGTGCGCCACCTGACCAAGGCGCGCCTCGTGTACTGGAGGCTGTCTGCGTTGGCCGGTGACGTGACGCTGCTGGTGTCCGAGCTGGTTACCAATGGCGTCAAACACAGCTGCGGTACCCAGATCACCATGACGCTCTGCATTGACGATGGCGAATTGCGGCTTGAAGTCAGGGACGAGACCAGCCAGCGGCCTCAGATCCAACATCCGAACGACGACGCCGAGAGCGGTCGTGGACTCCAGCTCGTACAGTGGATCACCCAGCAGCACGGCGGTTCTTGGGGCGTTAGCTCCGACGGCACCAGCACCTGGTGCTCGATCCCCGTCCCCTCGCAAGGAGGGGACGGTGGCTAACGGAATGGTCACTGCACACGCCATCAGGAAAAGCGGAGTGCAGGAAGTCGTCCGGTGGGTGCCTCCGCTGGACGCGGACACGCTGGAGCACATCCTGGTCAAGATGCGGGGCTGGGATCCGCTCGACTGCGACGCGATCTTCGAGGACCTGGCCGACGCCTTGGACCACCAGGCGCCTGAGGACAGCGAGGCCGATCAACTCGCCTGTCGCCTGAGCGACAGCCTCGGGCAGCTCGTCAACATCGCTCTGGCCGGGTGTGCGGACCAGCGGGATTACGAGACGACAGTGCTCGTCGAGCGGGCCCACACTGTGCGCTCCAAGGAGAGGCCAATCGACTCCTGGACGGCCACCGGCCACTTGCGACGGCTGGCGTGGGTCACCAACGAACTGCTGGAGCGCCTTTCCCAGACAGGGCGCATCGATGTCATTCCATGATCGCGTCAACTGGACCACCCCCGCGTCTGGTGGGTGCCGGCCGCCGCCCCTGCTCCAACTGCCAGGAAGGGAGGGGCGGCGGCTAGACCAGGCGAGACGCGGACCCACAACTCCTCTTCGGCGCTGCTCCTCTCCCAGGTCGAGAGCCGCGTCAGCCACCCCTCTGCCAATTCCGCTACCAGAGACACAACGAAGTCCCCTCGACCGCAGTGTTCACTTTCCCGCGTTCGAGGTGCCTCTGCCGGCGCCGGGCTGACCGACGGCGGCAGAGGGAAAGGCCCCTCCGCCTCGAACGCTCCGAGACGCGGGTGGGTCGCCACCAACCTGAACGACTCGGCAAACCACACCATATGGAGATACACGCGTGACCGTGATCGATGTCCTTGATGAGACCGGGCGCGAGCGTCAGCTCGCCGACCAGATCACAGGGATGCTGGAAGATACCGCCGAGCTGGTGTCGGACATCACTGCTCTGAGTCCACCGGCCGTGCTGAGGTTCCGGCTGCTGAGCCCCTCGGCGTGGCGCGCGGAGTCGCTGGCATATATACGCCGCCAGGTCGAGGCCAGCTTCGCCCGGTCCGCGCCCTCCCCGGATGAGGAAGCCGAGGCGCGGAAGACAGAGATCACCTACCGTGCATCGACTCTGGCGAGCTGGTGGATGACGGAAGGCAGGACGATGCTCGACAGCGCGGGCGGACCGCAGAGCCTCGTCGCGCCCAAGGCTCTGCACCATACGGGGCTGCGTTACGCCGGCAACCAGCTGTACCGGCTCGTCGTGCACGAGGCTGTCCACCAGTGGCAGATAGCCTCCAGCAGTCCCGCGATCATGCCCGTTCCGGTACTGGACCGCGACCTCACGGCTCCCCACCAGGGCCTGATCTATCTGGCGGAGGGCCACGCTGACTGGGTGGTGCAGGAGGTCGCGCGTCGACTGTTCGGGCCGGACACAGCGCCTGCTGCGGATCTGCGGAGGTCGTGGCGCTACCGCGGGCAGACCGCGCTGATTAAGTGGATGGCCCGCAGGGTTGCCAACGCTGACGCGGTTGAGCGGGCGGAGACGCAGATTCACGATCTACGCGGCCAGGGCCTGCACTGGGTGGCGTTAGCCATCGAGGGAGCCGGCGGCGTGATCCCGTTCAACAGGGTCTGGCAGGACGCTTCGTACGTCCCCACGGCGGACGAGGTTGCCTACCCGGAGAGGTGGCTCAGTCGCGTGGGTTTCTGACTAATGAGCACCTACGCCTCGCCCGTCCTCGTGGCCGCCTTCCTCGGCTACGGAGCACACACCGTGCCGGTCAGTCTGACGCCCCTTCCCATGGCCGCCGCGTAAACCGGCCGCACCACACTCCCTCTCCGGCTGGCATCACATGGCAGGTCTCACTTCCCCCGCCGTCCTGCCACAGCCGGAGAGGGGCTTTCACCGCACGTCGGAAAGGACTGACAATGCATCGGAGTGAGTTCCTGTATCCCACCAGCGGACCGCTGCCGGATCGCCCCACTGCTGGTCTTCAGCGTCCACGGCCCCATCAGTACTTCGCGGGCAGCATTCGCGTGCCGTACATCACGCCGTGGACAGGCGAAAATGCACGTCAGCCCACGATGACGACGCGGCTGGGCCGCGTCGGCTATGGGATCGGCTATGCGGACGAATACGGCATCGCTGATCGTGCGCGGGGCGCGTTGTGGGTGAGGATGCCGGTCAAACCCGGGGCGGGTGGGCCGTTGCTCGGCCGGATTCACGCTCTGCGTCAGCGGCAGGCGATGTATCACATGCTGTGTCAGGGCTGCGGCCAACCCACCGTTGGCGGTCGAGGCGATCAACGGCACCTCTTCCTGATGACCTCGGCAACCGGACAGCCGATTGCCGAGGGAGAGAAAACCGTCACACCCCCTTCATGCGCGGACTGCGCTGTTGAGGCGGCGCTGGAAGGCCCGCCCTCGCGGAGCCGGTATGTGGCGGTACTGGTGGAACATGTCCTGGTCTGGGGTGTCGCCGGCATCGTGTACTCGCCCGACACCCTTGTGCCGGTGCCCCGTGATAGCGGTAACGAATTCGCGCTCGTGGCGTACGACGACCCGAGGCTCCCGTGGACACTCGCGTGCCGCGAGGTCGTCTCCTTGCACGGCTGCACGGCCATGGATCTGAAAGACCTGACCGTACAGTCCGCCGTATAGATGCCCTGTATTTCTCTCGCACCACCTGCACGTCGCCCTGGAACCACCATTCAAACGCGCACGTGAAAGGACCTTCTGTGACCAGCCAACTGCCGGACTGGCTGGGGCTGTCTGCCCGCGAGCGCGAGGCCGTCCAGCTTATGGCACTGGGTATGACACGAACTGAGTCGGCCGCAAAAATGGGAGTGTGTACGGCGAGGGTGAATTGCTGTTTGAAGAACGCGGCAGGGAAACTCCGTACGCCGACATGGCCGGGTTTAGTAGATCGGGTCTACACATTGAGGGAAATCGACCCGCCCGAGCCCACAACCGAAGGCGTGACCAGTGACCTCACGCGGCACCCTGTTCTCCGGGGCTTGGCAGACGGCCGCGATCTGCCGTGGATTGCCACAAACAGCGAACTTACCGTGGATACCGTGCGCGAGGAAGCGCGAATCCTCATCAGTCTGACGGGCGCGAAGAACACCGAGAACCTCATCCACCGTGGCTGGGAACTCGGCCTGCTCGGGAACGGTCCGAACACATCGGCCACGCGAAGTTTCATCAGGTACGACAGAATCAATAACTCCATCGCTTGGGGATTCCCGCACATGACTGCTGAAAAATTGGAAGACCTGCCTAAGATACCGCCGAAAAAGCGACTCACCGGCAAGGACCGCGAAAAGTTCCGAAAAGACGTTAGCACCGTATATAAAAGGTCCCCCAAGGTGAGCGTGCGGGACATTAGCGGGGCCACAGGGAGGTCGTTCGGCTTCATTCGAACGATCCTCTTGGAGGCGGGGGTTGAAATGCACTCACGCGGTAATTCACGAGGCCTTCCGGTCCCGTCAGGCAAGGAAGTGGAGGTGTGAAATCTCCGTACATCAAGGGCGCGCGAACTCGGCCCCGAGTCCAGGGACCCGCTGGAGAACCGCCCGACACGGTCTCGGATCCCCGAGTTTCACAACGAGTCACTACGAAAGGCAAACCGAGATGAAGACCTTATACGTCGTTCTCGCCGCCACCGCAGTCGGAGCCGCGAGGCTGATGCAGTCCGAGAGGCAGAACCGGCAACGCCTCGCCCTGCACGCTGAGGAGATGCACCAGGTGTGGCTCTCCGAGGTGGCCTCCGATCCCGAGCTGCGGGCGATGTGGACGGCGCCCGGCGAACCGCCCGTCGAGGAATACGCGAGGCTTCTGCACTGCAACCGGCTGATCAGCTTCTTGTCGGTCAAGTACCGGGTGGGCCTGCTCGACACCGCCTCCTTGAGAGTCCAGGCGCGGTGGGTGATGGAACGCGAGGTCGGCCGAGTGTACTGGACGACGTTCGGGGCCTTCCGGGAGGAGGAGGCGATGGATCGGACCGATCGCACCTTCAACGCGATCATGGCCGACGAGCACGCCGCCCTCGTGGACGCGGACACAGTCGCCACCTGACGGGATTCCCTGCGCTGCCGCGCTGAGAGTGGTGCGAAGCGCTCCCAAGGACTGGGGCTTCCTCCCGGTCGTGAGGACCACCCCCGTGCAGTGGAAGGTCCCGGCCGCGCCTCTCGGAGGAGGCGGCGCATGAGCGCCCCGGCCGCGGCTCGTGGGGAAGCCGCGGCCGGCCCTCCACCCCCGTACCCGGTTCCACCAACCATCTGAAGGGACTCCATGAACGCCAGCAGCACCATCGACGTAGCTGTCTGGAACATCGAGGCAGACGGCGGCCGCCAGGGTGAACGCCGTGACCTCGCCCTGGACATCCTGGCAGAGCGTGAGCCGGACGTCTGGCTCCAGCAGGAGGCGAAGCACAGCCGGGGAGGCGGCCAACGACTCAAGAACAGCGCGGCGAAGCGGCTCGGGCTCCGCGGCTTTCTGGCAGAGCCCAACCCATACGTTGATGCCGACATCGCCACCGCCGTGTACCTGCGTCCCGAACTCTTCCACGTCCGCGAGGAGCCACCGCGGGCAAAGCCATGGTGGCTGCACCCCTGCCACGTACAGGCGCAACTGGGCGACTGCCCCGTGCCGTTGAACATCGTCTCCGCGCACCTGTGCTTCTTCGACGCCAACCAGCGGCTCACCGAAGCCGGGTGGCTGACCACCCTCGCCGAACCCGGCATGGTCACCCTCATCGGCATGGACAGCAACAGCTACCCGAGGGCCCCTGAACCGACCGCTTTGCCGAACTGGGACACGGTCACCGACCGCGCACACATGGTCCACCGCACCTACGTGGACGCCGACGGCCACCGCCGCAGCGACACCCGACCTGACGCCGCCCTCATAGACGCCGGATACGTCGACCTTGCCCGGCATGCGGCCGACCATCTCGGAGTGGACAGCAAGATGGCGCTCGCCCCTACGGCGGGGTTTTACAAGCCGCACCAGGGCGGCCCGCAGCGCATTGACCGCGGCTACGCGGCTGGCGGTGCGGCTGATGCTCCCGACCGCATCGAGGTCATCGACACCGAAGACACCCGCGCCGCCTCTGACCGCGCCATGGTCCTGTACCGCTTCAACCGCGCTCGCCTGGAACGCGTACTCACCCAAGCCGCGCCATGCGCACGGTGATCAGACGGCCCGTCGGCATCACCAAAGCGGGCCGGTGCCCCATCCGGCAGCCGTTACGACCGCGATACGCGGCTCTGGTTGTGAGAGCAGCTTCACGCGGGGGCAGCGGTGCCGTGGGCGTCGATGATTGCAGGGAGGGCGCGCACACGGTCATGCAGTTCGTCGACACCCGTTGCGCGCGTCGGGCTGAGGACGGCGTCGAGCTGTGTGAGGCGGCTCCTGGAAGTGGAGCGAAGCCGTGCTGCGGGTACGCGGGCCAGGACGTCCAGAGCCCGTTGCGCGGCATCGGCCGGTTGGGAGGGGGCTTCGGCTTGCGCCACGAGCAGGGCGGCGGCGGCCCAGCCGGGGGTGGCCGCGATGCAGGCGTTCATGGAGGTCTCGGCGATGGTGACCGCCTTTTCGGTCCGTCCCAGAGCGCGATCGGCGTCGGCTTCGTGCAGTTGGTGCTCTGCGATGTCGTAGCCGAACCTTCCTGGCGCCCAGCCCGCTGCGTCGGCCTCCAGCTCACGCATGGCGGCCGCCAGCGCAGCGTCCGCTTCTCGTTGACGGTTCAGAGCGGCAAGGGACGGGAGCTGTGCCCAGGCATAGAGCTGGGCGCGCGGGAGCCCGGCAGAGGCGCAGGCCAAGCCGCGGTCAGCATGGGCCAGAGCCTGGATGTGCTGGCCTGCCGCACGCGCAACCATCGCCTGAGCGCCCCAGGCCCAGCCCGTGAGTCGCGAGTCTCCGCTGCGGTCGCCGTAGGTCGTGGCCGTAGCCAGATGAACTCGTGCTCCGGCGTGGTCGCCGAGATGGTGGGCGAGGTTGCCCAGGAGGGCGGACAGCCAGCCGACGCACCGCCGCAGCTCATTCTCGATTCGCTCCGGCGCCGGCGTGGTGCTGGTGAGGGCTTGCATCAGCAAGCCCCGGGCGGCGTGCACTTCGGTGAAGAGCAGGTGGGGCGGGTGCTTGCTGTAGCCGAGTGCGTAGTGCTCGATCGCCGCCTCGGACAGTTCGACGACTGCGGTACTGCCTGCCGGGTCGGCGAGCAGCGCGAGGTGCAGAGATTCCCGGACGGCCGGCAGACCGGCGGAGGTCGTCATGGTCACCATGCTTTCCCGTGCGGGAAGGACGCACGCTTGGGGCCCGGGAGCACTGTATCGAGCGCCGTGAGCCCACTGGGGTTGTTCGTAGTCAGGGGCACGGTCGAGTCCGAGCTGCTCCGGACGGGCCTGATAGACCGTGCACAGGACCTCGACGTACTCCAGGCTGGGCCGCTCATAGGATCGGTGTTCCCACCGGCAGAGCATCGACTCCGACATGCCCGGTGGCATGAGGCCGCGGGCCCGGTACAGGGCACCGACCCGCTCGATGGTGCGGGACCGAGGCCAGCCGAGGGCAAGGCGCCACGCCTCCAGCGAGTGGACTTCGGGCAGCTTGGCGCGGATCACATCGGCAGTCCGCTCGACCCCGCTGCCACTGTGCAGGCACCGTTCCCTGATCTCGGCGGCGGCCTTCTTGATAGCGGCGCGACGCGATCGACTGACCGTAGTCATTTACGCACCCCCCGCGATGGAGCTGGCTGCGCGTCACGGTATCCGAGCTTCCCCGCCGAGGGGAGTGTGTCCTGTCGCGACGGGCCGACATTGCGAGTTGCCCGCAATGCGCGCAAGCAGATCTGGCAATGACCTGCTGTCCATCCGCCAGGACGATGAGTGAATGCCGTGACCAGTCGGCACGGCGTTCCCGATCTCGAGATCCGCGTACCCCGCCGCCGCGGCACTCGACTCGACGGCGCCTCCGAGGCGGCCATCCGTGCTCGACCGGGCAATGCCTCGGGTTTCCTGTATCGCCGATCCCCAAAGGGGGAGTTCCGTGAACAGCTTTAGCGATTCGTCGTTCCCCGTCGGCACGTTGACCATCGGCAAGATCTTCGATTTTGAGGCTGGGCATCGGCTTCCCAGCCTCCCGCCCAAGCACAAGTGCTCGCACCAGCACGGACACAGCTACCGGGTCGAGGTCATTCTCACCGCCCCTGCGCTAGAGGCGCCGGGCTTCGTCACCGACTTCGGGGCGCTCGTCCCGTTCAAGAGGTTCCTGGACACCGAGCTGGACCACCAGAACCTCCATGAAGTGCTGCCCTTCGAGCCGACCTCGGAGCACGTGGCCCAGTTCCTGGCCGGTTGGATCATCCAGAACCTTGAGGCGGACATCCCCGGCCGACTGGTCGCGGTCCGTGTCTGCGAGACGGAGCGCAGTTGGGCCCGCTTCGACGTGGAGCAGCGGTGATGGCGAAGGGCGCGGCTCCAGCGTTCGCCGAGAGCGCTGACGAGCTCTGGCTGATCATCGCGGAGTGTTTCGGCGTCGAACAGCCGACGTTCCAGGGAGAGGGCCCTAGCTGTGGATGTCCCGCCCTGTTTATCCGTCTGTCCCGGTGCAACTTGACGTGCCGCCGGTGCGACACGAAGTACACCTGGGACTGGTCCCAATTCGATCCCCGCGAGGAGTCGACGAAGCAGCCCGTGGCCGATCTCCTCGAATGGGCTCTTGCGTCGCCTGTCGAGTTGGTCGTCATCACTGGCGGCGAGCCGCTGATCCAGCAGCGGGCGTTGATCCCCCTGGTGCAGGGACTGCTGGCTGCCGGTAAGCGGGTGGAGTTCGAAACGAACGGCACCCTGGTGCCGGACCCGGCGCTGCTGGTGGACGGGGTGCGGTTCAACGTGTCGCCCAAGATCGCCAGCTTCGGCGTCTCCAAGGAGCAGCGGCTTGTGCCTGCCGCGCTGGAAGCCTTCGCCGCGTGCGGGCGGGCCGCATTCAAGTTCGTCGTCCGCACGGTGCCGGACCTGGACGAGGTCGCCGAGCTCGTGGACGCGTACGGCTTGGCGCCCGTGTGGGTGATGCCGGAGGGCGCCGCCGCGGACGCGCTCATCACGACCACACGGGTGATCGCGGACGCCGTCGCGGCCCGCCACTGGCACTTCTCGACACGCCTGCACGTCCTGGCCTTCGCCGACGCCCGCGGACGCTGACAGCTCCTTGCTCATGTTCTGTTGCCCCATCCCCTGGAAGAGGCGAAGCCCATGACGAATGCCATATACGGTGCGGCCGGCCTGAGCCCGGCCGCACCACCGCAGCCCGCCGCGGAGCTCTCACGCCCGGAGGTCGACGCCGAGCGAGTCGCCGTGCTGGTCGGCCAGCTCCTGACCGCGCTCGGCGAGAACCCCGACCGCGAGGGTCTGGCCGAGACGCCGACTCGGGTCGCAGCCTGGTGGACCTCGTTTTTGTCCCCGGACGCCGCCGCGACGGCCACGTGCTTCACCGAAGTCCACCTGAGCGATCAGTTGGTCGTGGTCGGCGGCGTGAGCGTGTGGTCGCTCTGTGAGCACCACATGCTGCCAATGAACCTGCGGGTCGTGGCTGGCTATGTGCCTGATGGCGAGGTGGTCGGGCTGTCGAAGTTCGGGCGGATTGCGCAACGGCATGCCGGGCGGCTCCAGATACAGGAACGCTTCACGCGGCAGGTTGCCGAGGAAATCACCGCCGCGATCGGTGGCAAGGACGTGGCGGTAGCCGTCCGCGGCACTCACCTGTGCATGAGCATGCGAGGGGTGCGGATGGAGGAAGCCCGCACCATCACCTTGCAGGCCGGCGGCCGGTTCCAAACCGACCCGGTGCTCTCCGCGCAGTTCCTCACCCTCGCCACCGGGCAGTGGGGAGCCGTGGGGTGACCAAGCACATCGACTTCTCCGTCATCGCTCCGCCCGCCTACCTGGACGATTTCGTCGCCCAGGAGCCGGCCCGCGTACACCACGTGGCCGCCCAGCGAGTCCTTTCCGATGACGGCTACCGGGCATTCTTCGTCGCCGAAGCCGAACGGGGCGCGGAGATCATCATCGACAACGGGGTCTTCGACCTCGGACATGCCCTGCCAGCCGCGGACCTCGTCGCAGCCGGACTCGCGGTCAGCGCCCGCGAAATCATCCTCCCTGATGTCATGCGCAACGGCGCCGCGACAATCAAGGCAAGCGAGCAGGCCGCCCGCGAAATCCTCGCCCTCACCGACAGCTTCCGCTTGTGCGCCGTCCTACATGCCGCGGACGACGAGGAATGGCTGCGCACCTACGCCCACTTCGCTTCCAGCGATTATGTCGGCGCCATAGCCCTGCCCGCTTCCCGGCGTCCTGACCCCGAGAAGCAGCTATGTCGCACCAGGTGGATGGCCACCCACTACCTGGAGGACCGCGGCATGGTCGAGGAGCGGATCGTCTACCGGCTTCTCGGACTGGGCCGCACCGGGCACCTGGAGCTGGTCGAGCAGCGCGAGCACGAGTGGATCGCCTCCGTAGACGGCGCGGCGCCGGTCATCCTCGGTGCGATGGGCATCACCATGCTGCCGGGCGGCCCGTACGAGAAACCCAGCACCCCCCGCATCGAGAACCTCGGCCCGATCCCCAAGTACCGCTTCGATCTGATCCGGCAGAACATCGCCGTCGTCCGCGAGGCGGCCGGCAGCCACATGAAGATCGCTGAGGCCCGCCGATGAGGCTGACGCCGAACTCCCTGCTCGAGCCCGTGCACGGACTGCTGCGCGCGGCCCCGGTTCCCGTCGATGGGCACACCATGGGCCCCGACCGCCTGTTGCGCTACCTGGAGATCAAGGTCCACCACCTCATCCAGGACCAGGACTGGGACAGCATCCGCGTCGTCGGCGGCTACGACCGTACGGTGGTGGTCTCCCGGCACGAGAAGACCGGCAAGCTGTTCAACATCGAGCGGCCCACCGCCACGGTCCACGGCCGCGACCTGATCATCAAGGCGTTTCCCGGCGCCGACTACGTCCAGCACTACGCGCTGATCATCGCCACCTACCTGGCCATGACCGGCCGCCCAGCTAACGCCGTCACCTACCAGCCGCCCGGGGAGGAGGAGTGCCGTGCAGCCGTCGAAGCACTCGACCTCGAGCTGGACGGTGATCTTGTGATCGTCGGCTGGGGCCTTCAGCACCTCGCCCCCACGGACGGCGTGTGGACGTGCGGGCTCGGCTACGCCTGGCAGCGTGCCGATGTCGCCAGCCGCCGGGTGGTCTTCCTCGGGTTCCTTCACAGCATCTGGGGGGACGTCGCCGGCCGGGTCGTCGCCCGCTTGGCTGAACTCGGCGCCCGCGATGTCGTCTACGTAGGCAAGGTCGGGGCGCTGGCCCCCGCCATCGAGCCGAACAGGTGGCTGGCTACCGGCAACGAGAGCCTCGTCGGCGGCGCGCTGATCACCTGGGACGACTTCTTCGGTAATTTCGCCGCCGCCCAGGCCGACGTGCAGGCCGGGTTGCACGTCACCTCCGCGTCGATCCTCCTGGAGAACCGCGACTGGCTGGCCAAGCACGCCGAGTACGCCTTCGTCGACCCGGAGATCGGCCCCATGGGGGCGGCGGCGTGCCGGGCGGGGATCAGATTCGGCTACCTCCACGTCATTTCCAACAATCTGGCTCGGCACTATCCCGCCGACCTGTCGAATGAGCGCCACGGCGATGTCCTGTGGCGGCGCGCCCAACTGATCGACCGGATCCGCGGCATCATCGCGGATCGCCTTGCCAACACCTCGGTCCCATCCCCTGGAGGAACCCGGCCATGACAGTCGCAGCACACCCTGCTCCCACGCCGGGGCGGGAGATCACGGTCACCGGCATCGACGGCGCAGGCAAGTCCACCCTCGCCGCGCGTCTGCACCAGGCCATGAACAACGCCGGGCACCGGACGATCCTCGTAGGCAAGCACAGCACCGAAGTCCCCATGGACGCGGCACTGTCCGCCTACGTCGATCACCTCAACGCACTGGTCTACCGGCGCGACGCCCGCGTCGCCCAGGCATGCGGCGATCACTACTGGTTGCTGGCTCTGGCCGCCTGGTGCACCCTCCAGGAGCAGCTCGTGATTCGGCCTGCGCTTGCCGCAGGTACCCACGTGATCCTCGACAACGCGCACCACAAGATCCTCGCCCGGTACGCGGTCAACCCTGAAGTCTCCACCCATCTGGCCGAAGAGGTCTTCGCCCACCTCACCGAGCCCGACCTGGTGATCTTCCTGCGGATCGGCGCCCGCGAAGCCCTTGCCCGCAAGGGCTCGTTCACCTCCCTGGAGACCGGTCACTCCGGCAACGGCGACGAGCACTTCATCCGCTACCAGGACACCGTCCTGGACCAGCTGCGCGAGCAGGAGCAGCGCGGTGGCTGGCTGTCGCTGGACGTCACCGACATGGACCGCGACCAGGTCTTCAAGTCCGCCACCGCAGCGCTGGCCAACCGCCTGCAGCTCACCGTCTGACCCGCCCCCACACCTACAAAGGAACGCTCCATGTCACGAGCCCGGCCCACGAGCGGCATGTACGTGTGTCACGGCATCACTTGGGCCACGGGAGACCCCCGTCTCCTGCTCGCCCCGCTGCCCGGCGGGCCGCTGGCCTACGCCGAGATCATGAACCAGTGCCTCGGCTACCAGGTGAGCGGTACCGGGCGGTGGTGCACCGGTCGGTACCGGTTCGTCGACACCCACCGCGTCGAAGCCGTCCCCTGCCCCGACCGGGCGGCGGCCGAGCAGAGCGGGCAGTGCGCCCGCTGCGCCGGCCAGGACGACTTCCGCTTCGCCCACCAGTTCCATCAGGGGGGCCACGCCCCCGTAGCCCTCGCCGCGTACATGGCGCAACCGCACTGGTTGTACCTGGCGACGTTCGCCGACGGCACCACCAAGGTCGGCACCGCGGCCGAGTCGCGCAAGCGGTCCCGCCTTGACGAGCAGGGCGCCCTGATGGCCACCTATCTCACCAAGAGCCCCGACGGCCGCGCCGTTCGCTTCCTGGAGGACGCGCTCACTCGACGGCTCGGCCTGCCCCAGACCGTACGGGCTACGGCCAAGCTCCGGGCCCTGGCCGAGCTGCGCGACCTCGCCCCGGTCCACGCCTCGCATGAGAAAGAGCTCGCCCGCGCGGCCGAGGCCCTGGCTGATATGAACATCCCCGCGGTCTGGGAGGCATGGACGCCGCCCGGTGAGGGCGACCTGCTGCGCACAGCCGGGACCGAGCGAGCGCTCTACCCGCACGACCCGCGCGAGGGAGAGCACGGCCTCGTCCCCCTCTCCTGCGCCGGTTCTCACGTCCTGGCCGTCCTCGACGGCGACGACGATCTGCCCTACCTGCTCGACCTCGGCACCCTCAAAGGCCGCCGCATCACCCTCGGCCCGTTTACCTCTCCGGGCACCGCCGTGCAGTCCGCGCTCTTCTGACCCTTCCCCGACGTTCCGTGAAGCGAGGCACTCCACGATGGCACCCCAGGACGCCGTCCTCGGCTGGGACGAACACACCACCGCCGAGGCATACGCCGCCTTCACCCGCGAGTTCCCCATGTACGGGGCCACCAGCCGCCACCTGGCCCACCGTGCGAGCCCGGCCGACGCCCACCTCGTGGTCGACCTGTGCGGCGGCACCGGCGTGACCGCCCGCGCGATCCTCGAACTGGTCCCTAACCAGGCCCGGGTCGTCTCCCTGGACAGCGCCGCCGCAATGCAACGTGTCGGCCGACGCACCCTTAACGACCCGCGCCTGTCCTGGATCACCGCCCCAGCAGAACGGCTAGCCGATCACGTCCCTACCGGCGGCGTCGACGCCGTGGTGTGCAACTCGGCGATATGGAAGACCGACACCACCGCGGTATTCACCACGGTCGTCCGGGTCCTGCGCCCAGGCGGGCGATTCGTCTTCAACATCGGCGGCGGCTTCGCCGGCGTCCGCCACCCCGACGAGCAGACCGCACGCACCGGGCCGTCGATGAACACCCTCATCCGCCAGATCGCCGCCCGCGAGCACGGATACACTCCGTCCCCCGTCGCTGACGCTGCCCCGAAGCTGCCGCTGCAGAAGGTCACCGAGCAACTGGCCGCCACCGGGCTGAACGTCCTCGACACCGAGGTCACCGCCCAGCACAGCACCATGGCGGAGAAGAAGGCGTGGCTGTCCATCCCGGTGTTCGCCCGGCCCGACGGGGACTTCACCCATACCCAGCGCATGAAGATCCTGGACGCGGCCTACGCTCTGACCACCCCCGATACCCCGACCGTGACAAGCTGGCTCGTCGTCGTAGCCCAGCGGCCGGGCGGCACGCCGTGACCACCCCGGCCACGTCCTCCTCCACAGAGGACTTCTGCGCCCACACCAGCGTCGGGGTGCTCATCCGCTCCCCGGACGGTCTCCTGATGTTCGAGCGGAGGACTCCGCCAGCCGGGATCGCCCCGGTCGCCGGCCACCTCGACCAGCACGGCGGCCCCGAGGCGGCGGCTCACGCGGAGGTCACCGAGGAAGTCGGCCTCACCGTTACCCACCTGCACCTACTGCTGGAGCAGTGGCGGCCGAACCAGTGCCGTCGCACACCCACCGGGCCTGTCGGCCACCACTGGTGGATCTTCGAAGCCCAGGTATCCGGCTCCCTCTGCCCCTCCGCCCGAGAGGTACGTACCCCCCGATGGATACATCCCGACCAGCTCCAGCAGTACGCGCTGCGCACCGCCGCTTACGCCGAAGGGCGCCTGAGCAGGGAGAAGTTCGAGCAGGAGCCCGGCCTGGAGCCGGTGTGGGTCCGCTTCCTGCACGACCTCCAGCTACTCACCGTGCCCGCACGCACCCTCGACCGGATCGACACCGTCCTTTGAGCGGCAGCCGGAAGCGCCTCTCAGCAGGTGCCGACCGCGTGGTCCGCCGCCAGGCGCCGTACGTATGTGCGGATACGGTCGCGGTCCTCGGGGAAGACGCTCTCCCACTCCTCGTCGAGGCCGATCCACGCCGCCGGCTGGCCCTTCTCCCCGCCGAGCGGCGCCTCGTGATCGACGATCGCGGCGTAGGACAACCCCAGGGTCGGGGACCAGCCAGCCCGATAGGAACGGACCGCCACGGCTGCGGGCTCGGGCAGCAGGTCCGCATGCAGGCCGGTCTCCTCCAGCAGTTCACGCGCTGCCGCTTCCCGCGGTGTCTCGTCCGGCTCGACCTTGCCTCCGGGCGGAACCCATCCGCGAACGCGGTGTTTGACCAGCAGGACGTATCCGAAGCCGGGGTCGGTGACCCAGACCTCGGCTGCAAAGGGCTCCATCGGATGTTGCCGGGCCTCATCCAGCCAGGCTCGGGCGCCATCGAACTCCAGCGCAGCGAGGCGGGCGTCGGAGACCGCGTCCAAGATCGTTTGCCCAAGTTCACCATGACTCACTCGGCACACCCTAGGCGGTCGCCGCGCACACGCGGCGCAGACGGCCCACAGGCCATGCGGTCCTGTTCCGCCAGTGCCCCGGGCCACACGGTGGCCGACCGAGCCGAAGCGGTCAGCGGCGAGAGCCCCTCCTTACCGGCTGCTTCAAAAAGGAACTCCGGCCATGAGCGGTGACAACGGAACGGAGCGAGGCGCTTGGGTGGTCCTTGGCGGAATCCACCTCCTCAACCAGACGGCTCCGCGCCGGCCGGACGAGCCGATCGTGCTCGTCTGGGTGCCCCCTCAAGAGGTCTGCCTGCCAAGCACCACGGTGGCCATCCGGTGGAACGCGCTCGGTGTCTGCCCGGTCGACGCCCTGAGCACGGGCGGCACCCGGCTCGGCGCGGCCCTGATCGACGGCGGCGCTCTCTTCCCCGACGCCATAGCCGGTGCCCCACTGCGCCGACTCGTCGGAGCAGACACGGCACCGAGGCTCGTGCCACTGTGCTACCTGGCCGAACACCCCGGCGGTGGCTACCACGCATACGCGCAGATCCGGTTCTACCCCGAGGACGCCTGCTTTGTACGCACTACCCGCAAACCGGTCGGCCACGGCCCGGTCGAGGCCCTGCGCTGGCTGGACCCTGTGCTATCCGCGCACGCCGAGTCGAACATGGCGCTCAACAACCACCTGCGGTACTTCCGTACCCACTTCGCCGGAACGGAGCTGGAGTACAAGTACACCCTCGATCCGGCGCCCGACATCTGGGCAGCGTCTCTGGAGCTGCTGAAGGCCCTGCGTGACGGCGAGCTGGAGGGCTGCCGGCCGGAGTACCGGGAGGAGTTCCAGATCCACCACACCGAGAATCACCTGTTCGACGTCGTCCGGCCCGAGCAGGAGATCGGCTACGCCTCGTTCATCCCGACGGTCTCCGCCGGGTACGTGCTCAAGCGGAAATGGTTCGCGGAGGACACCTTCGCCCGCCGCGAGGAGCTGACCTCCGACATCGACGTCGCCCCCGACGGCTTCGAGGAATACCTGCGCACGGAACTGGGTCTCCAGGTCCGTGCCATGCCGCCCTTCCAGCGTGTCCGCTACGACGTCCAGTGCGAGTCGATGCGCACCGGCCACGTCTACGGCATCTTCTTCGACCGCTGCTCCCTCCTGGCGGCGCCCGAGGTGGTGCTGTCCCAGTGCGAGCTGGAGTACCGGCGCTCACGCAGCATCCTGGACCACGACGAGAACGAGGTGCTGCGCGAGATGGAGCACATCGACAGATGGCTTCGGAGCTACCTCGCCGCCCACGGCTGGGCGAAGCAGCGCACCTTCTACTCCAAGCGCAGCTTCCTGCGCGACGCCCTCACGGCCAGGCCGGAACTAGCCCCGCCACACCCCGCTGCCCCCGACGGTCAGCCGCTGCAATCAACTCGACAGTGCCGACGGCTTCGCACGCCGTCGCAAGGGGCAGCGCATGGTGGTCTTTGACGACGAGAGCCTGAAGGGAGGAAGGGAACTGGCTGATGTCTGCCTGAAGCTGGCCGTCGGACTTGAAGTGGTCGAGCCGTCGCTGCTCCGCGGCCAACCTGCGGCCTACCCGCTCAAGGGTGAGGGGCGCGCAGTGGCCGACGTGGAGCTGGGGGGTCGAGGGCCAGCATGCCGGGCTCGAGCCGCGGATGAGCGATTGCACCAGTGGAACCGACCTCGGTGCTGTACGGAGCCGCGGCAGCCCCGGCAACCACACACCGTGACACGTTCAATGCCCTCGGCCGCGGGGCGCCAGGCAGCCTCAGCACGACTCCTCGCGCTCAGAGAATGCCCTGGTCGCTGCCGGGGCCAAGACGACGGTGACGATGCGGCCGGGTGAGTATCTCCAAACCCCGTTGCGGTCTAAGACGTGACCGAGAAGTACACCGCGCTCGCTAGGATCAACGCGTGGCTGGAGGCCCCCGGGCCCCGGGGACGACAGCAGCTAATAGCCGGAGGCGAACGCCATCATGTGGCCAGTCACGTGAGTTATCTGGATCCGTGCTTTGTCAATCCGAACTCCACCATGGTGATGAAGCAGATCGTCACCACGCACCCCTCCCCACCCGGCGAAGAGCGGGACTTCGTTGTCCCGCCACGCCACACACCTGATCAGGTCCGGAACGACGATCCGCACGTCGGCACGATGAGTCTGCAAGACGCGATGCCGCTCCGTTGCCATCCCCGTACTTTCGGTGATCTACTGCGCTCAGTCGATCGCTGTCGGGGGGCAGTATGCGTGCAGGTGACCAGTGTTCAGCGGGCGGGGCGCTTGAGGTTTGCGGGCTGAAGCTATGGTGACGCTCGCGCCTGCAGACGGAGGTCGGCGCAGTCGCCGCGGTTTCCTCTACCAGGACGCCGTTACTCTGCTGGACTGCCTGGACATGCTGGACGGGCGCTGGACGGAGGTCTCCTGGGAGGACCTGGAGGACATCCTCTGCCTTCAAGGGGATGCGCCAGCCTATAGGCAGGTCAAGACGGTCGAAGGACCCAGCAAGGCTCATAGCATCGCTGACGTATGCCGGGCAGACCAGGCGAAAAAGCCTGAATACCGGACTGCCGCCACCAGCTACCTCGGCAAACTCTTCCTAGGGAAGCCGCTGCCTGACGGCGCTCGCTTCACCTTGATCGTCAACGAGACACCGGCAGCCGACCTGTATCAATTTGTCTGCGGGCGAGGAGCACAACCGCAGCCCGTGACGGGCGCCAGCCGTCACAAGGTCATCGAGAAGCTCGCAGACCTCGAACTACCAGACGGTCGGGATATCGCATGGTGCGTTGACCGCCTAGACGTCCTCCTCACAGCGCGTACCGCCGACCAGGTGGAGCAGGAAGCCTTCCAGCGTCTGTATCCACATGTACGGGACTACCTCGGCCAGGAACCGATGATCCCGGAGGTGGACAACGTCCTCAAGCAACTCGTCTCCGTGCACATCGCGCGTAGCGCAGCAGAACAGGCCCCGAGACGGCACACTGCGGACGACTTCCGTCGGATACTTGAGGACTGCATCCGACAGGCCACTGGTCAGCGTCAGGACGGCACCACAGAACGTCTCATGACACTCACCCAGAAGCTCCGACCAGCAGGGATCCCCGATGCAGAGGCTGAGCGTCAGCATGAATCACTGCTGGCGTTTCGTCAGGCGCGCCGTCAAAGCGTCGGGTTGGGCCGTCGGCGCCTCGACGCCTTGTCGGACAAGGTGTTCGCGATCTGCCAGGTCACTTCCGCACGCTGGCGAGGCGGGGTGATCCAGGCAGGACAAGCCGCCTACATGGCTACGGTGCAAGCCATCCTCGACATACCCGAAGTACAGTCCGGGGAGGTCGCACTCAGCGACGCACTAGCGGTCTTGAGTGACATCACCGCACGCTGCCAGAACAGGTACGAAGATGCCTCATAAGATCGGCAGTCAAGTCACGCCGCCTCTCCATCGAGTCTGGGATCCGGACGACGCCGTCGACTTCCATGCCTCCCGGCTGCTGCTGCTCCTCAATCTCTGTGGCACGAATCCCGGACCCGGCATCGAAGGGCGAACGAAATTCGCAAAGCTAGACTTCTTCCTGCGCTACCCCGGCTTCCTAGAGCGGGCACACGCAGCTCTGGACGGCGTCGTTGAACGCACCGACGCCTTCACTACCGCAGACACCTCTGAGATCGAAGCGCCGATGATCCGGTACCGCTACGGGCCTTGGGATCATCGCTACCGGCAGTTCCTATCCTTTCTCACGGCGCGAAACCTGGTCACGATCACTCGCGGCACCCCCGAGCGCGTCAAGCTGAGGCCGGCAGGCAAAACGGCTGCCCGACGCTTAGCCGAACTGGAGCACTTCCAGCCGCTGGTCCAGCGCTGCCAGGCCATGCAAGGCAACCTGGCGCAGATGTCAGGCACCGACCTCAAGAACCTGATCTACGACCTGTTCCCGGATGAAGTCGGCAACGCTCCCTTCCAGCAGGAGATCCGGCCATGACCCAAGCGCCCCACACGACCAAGCGCGGAATCCGCATAGCCAGCGTCAGGCTCATCCACTACAGCGGCGAGATCGACGAATACACCTTCGAGCCCAGCAAGCTCAACATCCTGATGGGCGTGCGCAATAGTTCGAAGACAACAACGCTGCGCGTCATCGACTACTGCCTGGGAGACCGAGGCAGCGCCACCAACGCGCTGAAAGCTGCCGTCGTTGACGAGTACCGCGAAGTGTCCACAGAGATCAGAATCGACGGCCGGTCGTTCACCATCACCAGGCTGCTTGTACGCGGCCTCCTCAACAAAGTCTACGTCAACGATATCGAGCTGACAGCGGACAGCTTCAGCGACTGGATCCTGACCGAGTTGGGCTGGCCCACGCTCGCCATCCCTCTCGGACTCAACCCGTCCACCGCACCTCAACTTACACCCTTGTCGTTTCGGAACACCCTGCGGCACTTCTACCGTGACGAAGGCTCGTGGATCACCTTCGCAAGCAAGGAACATGAGTACATGCGCCAGGCTGTCGTGAGCCAATTACTGGGCTATGCACCCACACGCTATGACGGCAAGAGGCGGGAGTACGACCTCGCCCACGCCCATCGCCGACTGGACGAAGCAAACTCGGCCGACAGGCAAGCCAACATGAGCACCCTACAAGCCATCACAGCAATCTCCGAGAGCCTCGAACTACCGATGGCCCGCTCAATCGAACAGGTCGCATCAGCCCGAAGCCAGGTCGAGGCAGAGCTGGCGGACGTTCGCCGCCGCCGCGAGCAACTGACCGCCGAAATTGCCAGCATCGAAGCAGGGAACGCGACCAGCGACAGCGCGCCAGTTGGATTGGACACGTCCCTGACGGCCGCTTACCAAGACGTCAGCAGCCGACTCAAGCGCGCCAGCGACGATGTCGCCTCCCTCCGAGATGTCAGCGCCGAACACCAGCGGTCAGCGCGTATGGTCGAAGCAGAGATCGGCCGTATGGAACGGCTCAGCACCTCCATCGAGGTCTTCGACGCACTGCCCGTCCGGATGTGTCCCGCTTGCGAACAAGATGTCGACCCCCATCGCGAGCACCCAGAAGGCTCGTGTCATCTGTGCTTTCAACCTGTCGACGATGACAAACGCCTACGGCGAGCACAGATCGAGGTTCGATCTCTCAAGTCTGAACTGGAAGACCTGAACGAGGTTATCCAACGCAACACCAACGATCTCACCGCAGCCGAGACCTACCAACGCGAGCTGCAGGCGCAACAAGCCCACCTTGCTCAGCGCTTGAACGCCGAGCGCGTCGCTCAGCTGGCCCCGTTCATGGCCGAGCTGGAGGAAATCGCAGCCGCCGTGGCACGACTGGAACAAAAGCTGTCCGCGTTCCCAGCTATCGGGGAGATCCTCCAGAGACGCGACGCAGCGCGCCAGGTGCTGCAGACGGCCGAACAGCGCGTACAAGAGATCAGGAACCGACCTAATGCAGTCCAGCCGCCAAGCCTCGCATCCACTGAACGATGTGCGCGCTTCGCTAAGCGAATGAACGAATTTCTCGCCCCATACCGATCTAGCTTGTGGGTCAGCGGCGATGTGTCCATCCGCGACACCGACCTGACCTTCTACGTCGGCAGCCGCCCATGGCACGACGCGCTGGGGGCCGCAGCAAAGGTCCTGTTCTTTCTGGCATACAGCTACGCCACTCTCTATCTTGCCAGGGACCTCGACGAGGAATGTGCCTTTCCTGGCCTACTGCTCTTGGACAACCCGTATCAACAGGGAATCGACGAGCACATCGTCATGGACGTCCTCACAAAGGTGGCGCAAGCAGCGGAGGACACAGGCACCCAGGTCATCAGTACACAACAGCTCGTGCAGCCGAGACCACCGCGCGGCATCAACACCATCCGCGAACTGTTGATGCCTAACGTCTATGCTACCCCGTAGGCGACAGCAGCCGCCTCGGCGCAGCACCGTCCAGGCACCTGCCTGTAGCCCTGCGCTCCGGGGAGTCGTCGGGCACACCAGCTCAGAGTTGGGTTGAACGCCTCGCAGGCGGGATTAAATTCGGGTGAGGCCGCAAGGACGCCTTCGAGTCGTTCCTGGGGTGAACGGTGCTCTCGTGTCATTTGATCGAGGCGGCGCCTGAGTGATGTGTTCTCTGTTCGGCGGGCTGAGACAGAGTCCGCAGGACTCGACCAGTTCCCGGCCACTTGAACCGTCGTGCAGCCGACGAGAATCGGAAGATCCCGACCTGCCCCGGCGTCCGCTCTCATTGGTTGGAGTGCTGGCCAATTCGGGCAAATCACCTGTATCGCCGTTCAGACTTTGAAGTCAGGTTACAAGGCGGCTCGTGTGCACCTTGCAGTTGGAACGAGAACGCGCGATAGACGTGGATCTGTTCGTCTGCCGTGGCGAGATCTGTTCCTGAGGTGGTGTGGCTATGCGAATACAAGGACCCTGGTCGCGCGGACATCGGGCCATATGGGTGGTTCTTGGGGCTTCGGCAGTGTTGAGCGTGGCGGCCTGCAACGCAGATGAACCAGCTGACCGTGGGGGCTCCGCTACGGATGCGGGTGGCGGGTCGAGCTCAAGGACGGCAGCTTCGCCGTCCTCCCTGTCTGCGGCAGGGGCGGCGCGTCGGCAAGCAATAGCCGTGTATGTAGGCATGTGGCAGGACATGGCTGAGGCGGGAGAGACGTCGGACTGGCGGTCTCCGAGGCTGTCAAGGTATGCCACCGGTGATGCATTGTCGACGATATCGCGGGGCATGTATGCGGATCACCTCAATGGATTCGTGTACAAGGGAAGGCCGAAGAACTACCCGAAGGTGACATCGATGGATCCGCCTGCGGATCCGAATACGGTGCTGATCTCCGACTGCGGAGACTCCACACACTGGCTGAAGTATCGGGCTGATAGCGGCAAGCTAGCTGACGATGAGCCCGGTGGCCGCCGGTCGATTACGGCCGAGGTCAAGCAGCAGTCCGACGGTAAGTGGAAGGTCACGCGCTTCGCCGTCGAGGAGATCGGCTCATGTTAAGGCGAGCGTCGGCTGCGATGTGTCTGTCGCTGGCGGTAGTTATGACGGGCGCGGTTCCCGCTTTGTCGGATGATTCGTGGGGTTCCGTCGACTGCACGCAAACCCCTTATCCAGGATGCGACTTGGGTGCGGGAAGGAGCCCGCAAAAGGGAAACCCGGGCAACGGAGAAGGCGGTGAGTCGCCTGGGCGGGGAGGCGGCGGCGATGGTGGCAGTGGCCGTGACCGGGAGGATCCGGATGCCTCCAATCCCGACTTCAAGCGGTCTGATTGCTCCTATCGACGCAGTGACTACAAGCCGCCCTCGGACGCCCAATCGGTCTCCCACCACGGTCCCCTTGTTGGCAGCATCCCTACGGCTGAGCCAGCGGTGTTCCACGCTCAGGCCCAGTCAGCGATAGCCAGACCCATTGCCGAACCGAAGCCTGGCGAAGACGGGGCCTGGTACGTGTACAAGTGCGATGCGGGCGGTACACGGGATGCGCTCTACCGGCCTCCGGTGTGGATTCGCGACGGGCCAGAGGGTGATGGCGGCCCCCCGATTTCTCCCGCCGCGTTGGCAGAGCAGGCCCGCAGCCAGCTCCGGCTGCCCTCGCCGAAGATCAAAGCGAGCCCGGCGGACGAGCAGTTGGTGACCCTGCCGACGTGGCTGTGGCTGGAGCGCGGCGCGTGGCAGAGGGCGTCGGCTACGGCGTCGTTGCCAGGGGTGTCGGTGACCGCGGTGGCGCGGCCGATATCGGTGGACTGGTCGATGGGCGATGGCGGGTCGAAAGTCTGCCATGGCCCTGGTACGCCCTACCGCCCGAGCCAGGCGTCCCGACGGAGTTCTAATTCGAGGAAGTCGTCGCCGGATTGCGGCTACACCTACCGCTCGTCGTCGGCTGGGCAGCCAGGTGATGCCTATCCGGTGTCGGCGACAGTGCACTGGTCAGTGGCCTGGTCCGGAGCCGGTCAGTCGGGCACCTTCCCTGGTTTGACGACGACTTCGGCCGCCTCGTTCCGCGTTGCGGAGAGCCAGGCAGTCAACACCGACAACGAATGAGCCCGCCCCCCTGTGGCGGGGGCAGGCGACAACACCCACATCGATTTGCGATCGCCGGGCTGTGCGGCCCGGTGCCGGATAGTCCATGCCCATGCCAGGAGGCGGTTGTGATGAGTACACGAACGTATCTTCCTCCCCAAGCCCCGTTCCCAGAGGGCAGCGACTCTGGACGGCGGCGCCCCGGAGCGGACGAGGAGCCGTCTCGGCTGGTCGGTGGTCGGTGGCGACGCCGGGTGTCGTATCTGCCGCTGGGAGCGCTCTTGGTGCTCGGCTGCTCTGCGGGCGGCGTAGTGGTGGCATTGAACCTGGGGCACCGGCAAGCGGTGCTGGCTTTGGCGCACCCGGTCACGGTGGGGCAGACGCTGATGGAGCGAGACCTGCGGGAAGTGAGCTTGGCCCGTGGCAGTGGGCTCGCAGCGATCTCCGCCGGGTCGACCGACCGGATCGTCGGGCGTCCGGCGGCCTACACCATGCCCAAGGGGACGTTGCTGACGGAGTCGGTGCTGGGCGAGCCGCAGATCCCACCGCGGGGAAAGGCTGTGGTTGCCGTGGGATTGAAGGAAGGACGATTCCCTGCGGGGTTGGAGCGCGGGAGCCGGGTTGCCGTGGTGAAGGTGCCTGAGCCCGAGGGAGGCGCTGCGGAGCCTCAGCTTCCGGACCCGTCGTCCCCCGTGTGGTACGCGACGGTGGTCGCGGTGTGGGGCAAGGAGCGTGGGGAGACGGCGGTGGTGTCCTTGCAACTGGGCGAGGACGAGGCGCGCGAGGTGGCGGCTTCCCCCACGGACAGCATCAGCGTGCTGCTGGTGCGCAAGGAAGTGCTGTGACCCTGGTGGCCCTGTGCAGTGTGAAGGGTTCACCGGGCGTGACGACTACGTGCGTAGCGATGGGGGCCCGATGGCCGGCCGGGGAGCGGCCGGTGGTGGTGGAGTGCGATCCGGCCGGAGGCGATCTGCTGGCCCGATTCCGTCTGGAGCTCTTGCCGGGGCTGGTGAGTCTGGCCGTCGCGGCCCGCCGCTCTGCGCAGCCGGGTCTGGTGTGGCAGCACACCCAATGGCTCCCCGGTGGGCTCTCGGTGGTGGCCGGGCCCGCGGGCGCCGCACAGGCACGGGCGGCGATGGGCGAGATCAGTGATGCCCAGGCATCGGTACTGCGGCTGTCAGCCGACCAGTCTGACACCGTGGTGATCGCCGACTGTGGACGCCTTGATCCAGGCTCCCCGGCCATGGCCGTCGTGCAGGCGGCGGACGTGATGCTGCTCCTGACTCGTGCACATGACGACGCTCTGTCTCATGTCGCGGTGAGACTTGAGGAGGCCGCGCACTGGTCCCGGCGCCCGTGTCTGGTGCTCGTCGGCGACGGCTGCTCGACGGGGGAAGTCTCCAGAGCGCTAGGGATCGAGGTCCTGGCGCGTATCCCGGAGGACCCGAAGGGCGCTGCGGCCTGCGAGGGGCTGCCCGGCCGGCGGGCGACGCCGACCCGTTCTGCTCTGGGCCAGGCGATCGTCGACATCGCCGCGTTGGTCTCCTCCCACGCCCGTTCCGAGCCCACCGCCTGGGGCGGACGCCGCCTGCCCCGGTTCGCCGCAGTAGCACGATTCGCTCCGCCCACGCGGCGGGTGAGGGCACCAGTGCCCTCTCCGGAGGAGGTGCGCCCCGATGATGCGGCCGGGCGATGAGCAGCCTGCCTGGCCCACCCCCACAGAGGCAGGCCAGCAGGATCAGAGGAGAGAATGGCGGCGAGAGCCGGGGGTGAGGCTTCCAGGGCCGGCTGATCTGGTCGGTGCCGGAGTGCCGGTCGACTCTCCTGCGGAGCAGCTGCGGCGCAAGCTGCGCCGAGAGCTGTCCGCGCGCCTGTCCGAGCGCATCCGAGCTGACGAGGAAGCGGGCCGTCGGGAGGTTCCGGCGAGCGAGCGTCGCAGGCAGGCGGAGGCGATCCTGGCCGCGGCCGCCGAGGAGCACACGCGCATCCAGTTGAGCCGCGGTGGCAGCGTCGTACCGCCGGAGACCGAACAGCGGATCCTGATGCAAGTACTGGACGAGGTCTTCGGCCTGGCCGGGCTGGAGCCGCTGCTGCGCAACCCGGAGATCGAGAACATCAACGTCACCGGCGACCGGGTCTTCGTCCGCTACGCCGACGGCCGCCGCGAGCAACTGCCTGCCGTGACGAGGTCGGACACCGAGCTGATTGAGCTCATCCGCGATCTGGCCGCACGATCCGGAGTGGAAGAACGACGCTTCGACCGGGGGACGCCTGGGGTCAGTTTCCATTTGCCCGGTGGGGAGCGTGCCTTCGCCGTGATGGCGGTCACCGCTCGCCCGTCCCTGTCGATTCGGCGACACCGCTTTGAGAAGGTCACGCTCGCGGAGCTGCGTGAGCTGGGGACGGTCCACCATGCCTTGGTGTCGTTCCTCCGTGCCATGGTCCGCGCGCGGAAGAACGTGCTGATCACCGGTGGGACGGTGATGGGGAAGACCACCATGCTGCGCGCCCTGGCCGGGGAAATCCCTCCGTGGGAGCGGCTGATCACGATCGAGGACACCTTCGAGCTCGGGCTGGACGCCGACAGCGAGCGGCATCCGGATGTGGTGGCGATGCAGGCGCGCGAGGCCAACGTCGAGGGCCAAGGAGCGGTCACCCAGGCGGAACTGGTGCGATGGGCGCTGCGGATGTCCCCCGACCGCGTCATCGTCGGAGAGGTTCGCGGACCTGAGGTCATCCCGATGTGCAACGCCATGAGCCAGGGAAACGACGGCTCCATGGGCACCCTTCATGCTTCCACCAGTCGCGGAGCCTTCACCAAACTGGCCGCCTACGCGGTCCAGGGTCCGGAGAAACTCCCGCTGGAGGCCACGAACCTCCTGCTCGCCTCGGCCCTGCACTTCGTGGTCCACCTGAATACCGGGCGAGGCGGAGGCCGGGTGGTCGCCTCGATCCGGGAAGTGGTCGATGCCGACGACAAGCAGGTGGTGTCCAACGAAGTCTTCCGGCCCGGCTCGGACGGTCGAGCGGTGCCCGGGGCCCCGCTGCGCGCCGAGACGGAAGAAGACCTTGCCGCCGCCGGTTTCGACGCAGGGCTGCTCAAGCGCCCGGAATGGGTGTGGCGATCATGAACGGCTACGCAGCCCTGCTCGGCCTGTGCGGACTTGGGGCGGCCACCGGCCTCATCGTGCTCATCAGTGCCTGGCGCGGCAGTCTTCCGACGGGTGCCCGTACGTGGCGTCGGCGCCTGCGCCACTCGGCGCGTCAGCCATCGCGTCCGCGGTGGTGGATGGCCGCGGCCGGCGTGGCTGGCGTACTGATGGGGAGCGTCACCGGCTGGGTGGCCGGTGCGCTGCTGGCGGCGATGGCCACCTGGAGCGTCCCGTACATCCTCGAGGCGACGAGGGCTGATCAGCAGCAGACAGCTCGGCTCGAGGGCATCGCCGGGTGGACCGAAATGCTCCGCGACACCCTCGCCGCTGCTGCAGGTCTGGAGCAGACCATCATGGCCACCGCACACACCGCGCCCAAGGCCATCCGCCCCCACGTGCTGGGCCTGTCAGCCCGACTAGCTGGCGGAGAACGCCTGACCGCGGGGCTGCGGCGGTTGCAGGCCGACCTGGACGACCCCACTGCCGATTTGGTGATCGCCGCCCTCATACTGGCCTCACAGCACCAGGCACGGCAGCTCACGCCCCTGCTGGGCGAGCTGGCCTCCACCGCCCGCGCGCAGGTCCAGATGCGCCAGCGAGTCGACGCCAGCCGCACCCGGATGCGTACCACCGTCCGCGTGGTGGTGGCCACCACTTTGGCCTTCGCCGGGGGACTGATCCTGCTCAACCCGGAATTCCTGAGCCCGTACGACTCCGCCACTGGGCAGATGATGCTGCTGCTGATCGGGGCGATCTTCACCGTCGGGTTCGCCTGGCTGCGCCGGATGGCCCGGATTGAAGAGCCTGAACGATTCCTCACCGATGACGCCATCGAGCACCAGGGGGCGAGCCGATGACTGTGCTGATCTTGTTGTCGGCCGGTGTGGGCGCGGGGCTATGGGCGCTTTGGGTGTGGCTCATCCCGCCCCGCCCGCCTCTGGACGCACTTCTCACTCGCCTGCGCGCCGACCCCGCCCCGCCGCCGATTGTCGTCCGTACGGGTGCCGGAGGGTGGGCACAGCACCTGGGACGGCCCTTCGTTGAGGTCATACGACACCTGGGATTGCCCCATAGCTCCCTCAACAAGGACCTGGCGATCACCGAGCGCTCGGTCGAGGTCCACCTGGCCGAAAAGGCGGCGCTGGCCCTGACCGGTCTGCTGCTCCCCGCGGCGGTTGAGCTCCTGTTGACCCTCGGCGGCCGTCCCCTCCCGTGGGCCATGCCCCTGGCCGGGTCGCTGGCGTTGGCGGTGGGTGGTTTTCTCCTGCCGGACATCATGGTGCGCTCCGAAGCAGCCAAGCGCAGGGCTGCCTTCCGCCACGCGCTTGGCGCCTTCCTGAACCTCGTCCACCTCCTGCTGGCCGGAGGCGCCGGGGTCGAGGGAGCGCTCGCGGACGCGGCCAGGGTCGGGCACGGCTGGGCCTTTCAACAACTGGACCGTGCACTGGATATCGCCCGGCTCACCCGCACCTCTCCCTGGCGGACTCTGGGACAGCTCGGCGATGAGCTGGAGATCAATGAGCTGTCCGAGCTCGCCGCCGCACTCTCCCTGGCGGGAACCGAAGGCGCAAAAGTCCGCGCCTCGCTGGCCGCCAAGGCCGCCGCGCTGCGCCATCAAGGAGGCAGCGAGGCCGAGGCCGAGGCAAACGCGGCGACCGAATGGATGACCCTTCCGGCGGCGCTCATGGCGGTCGGCTTCATCGTCTTCGTCTTCTACCCCGCCCTGGCCCACGTCACCACCTCGCTGTAAACCCCACGCTGAGAAGGAGTTCCGCTGTGCCCTCGCTGCCAAACTCGATCATGACGCGCACCGCCGCCCTGCTACGCAGGCTGGCTCACGATGACCGGGGATACACCTCGGAGGCCGTGATCTGGATCGCGATCCTCTCCACGCTCGCCGTGTCCGTCGGCGCGCTGATCGGCCCGGACATCATCGACGCGGCCCGCAACATACGGTTCAAGTAGGCCACCCGCATGGCAGCCATCACGGACCTCCACCGGCCCCATCCCGGCGACTTCGTGCCGAGCCGCCGTCTCTCGGACAGACGGCGGCTGTTGGAACGAGCTCGGGATGACCGCGGGGCGGTCACCACCGAGATCGTGCTCGTCCTGCCGCTGCTGTTCACCCTGGTCCTGGTGATCGCGCAGGTCACCGTGTGGGCGCACGCCACCCACATGGCGCAGGCCACCGCCTCACACGCCCTGTCCGCCACCCGCGTGGAAGACGGCACCACCCAGTCCGGCAGATCCGACGCCCAGCAGGTCCTGGACCAACTCGGCCACGGACCATTGCGCGGCGTGCACATCAGCGTGACCCGCGACGCGGAGAGTGCCTCGGTGCGCGTGGAGGGAACCGCCACCAGCGTCGTGCCGTTCCTGCATCTGCCGGTCCACGCAGAAGCGGCCGGCCCGGTGGAGAAGTTCCACCCTGCCGACCAGGCCGCGCGATGAGCCACCCCACTGCACGTGCCTCCTCGTCAAACCACCGGAGCGGGCTGCTGCGTGCTCTCCGTGGTGACCAGGGATCAGCGACAGCCGAGCTCGTCCTGCTCATCCCGGTCCTGCTCCTGGCGGTGTGGTTCCTCGTCTACTGTTCGCGACTGCCCGATGCGCGATTGCGCCTTGAGGACGCCGCGCACCAAGCCACCCGCGCCGCAAGCCAGGCGCGCAGCCCATCCACCGCCGCCCGCCAGGCCCGCTCCACAGCCACCGCAGCACTGGACCAGGCGGGGATCGCCTGCCAGTCCCTCACCGTGGACACCCGCGGCAGCCTGCAACCCGGCTCGACGGTCACCGTCGCCGTCTCTTGCACGGTCGGCTTGCACGATCTCGCGCTGCTCCAACTCCCCGGCACCACGGTGCTCCAAGCCCGTTTCGCCGCGCCGGTTGATGTCTACCGCGGCAGAGCTCCCGGCGGCACCACGGCGACGTCCATCGACTCCCCGCAGGAGGGGCCGTGAGTGAAGAGGGCGGGTTCATTCCCCTTGGGCGTGGCCTGACCGATGACCAGGGGCAGATCACTGTGTTCGTCGTCGTCACCACGGCGCTGGTCGTGCTGTTCGCCGGGCTAGCTGTCGACGGCGGCTTGGCCCTCGCCGCGAAGATCCGCGCTCTCGGTGAGGCGCAGGAAGCCGCCCGCGCGGGTGCCCAGGCAATTGACCTGGATGCCTACCGGGCCGACGGCACGGTACGCCTCGAACCTGATCAGGCCCGTGCTTTGGCCTACCGCTACCTCGCTACCACCGGCGACACCGGCACAGTGACGGCTACAGAACGGACAGTGACAGTCGCCGTCACCGTGCAACAGTCCACCCAGCTACTGCAAGTGGCACGCCTCGACACGCTGACCGTGACCGGGTCCGGCACCGCCCGCCCCCGCCACGGGGTCAGCGCACCCGAACGGTGAGAGGTGCGGATATGGCCCAACGGGTTCACCACCAGCAGTTGCGCCAGTTCTGTCGAGCGGCCCGTGCGCTGCTGGCCGCCTTCCTTCTCCTGACCTTGGCGGTCGGTATCCCTTGGGGACTGGTGCGCTTCGTCGGCTGGCCGCTGCCAGACCACCTGACGAGCTGGACCGAGATCCAGGATCTCCTGCTCGCCCCGGTGAGCACCTCCTTCCTGCTCAACGCCCTGGCCTGCCTGCTGTGGCCGACATGGGTAGTCTTCGTCCTCGATGTCGTCCGTACCGCGCTCGATATGGTGCGCACAACCGCGTGGCCCGAGATCCGTCCGGCAGGTCTGGTGCATGCCCTGGCCACGGCGCTCGTAGGAACCGTCGTCCTGGCCCTGACCACGAGCCGATCCGCCCCTCAGAGCGTTCCCACCCAGGCCATCACCGTGGTCGACCGCACCGCGACCCCCGCCAGCTCATCCGTCCTCGCGCAACCGGTGTTGAGTCACGCAGAGAAGACGTCGCGGACAGCGCCGTTGAGGGTCGTGGTACGCCCACCGCACGATGGTGTTTACGACAGCCTGTGGCGCATCGCGGAACGGGAACTGGGCGATGGGCACCTGTGGCCCAAGATCTATGCCCGCAACGAGGGCCGCCCCCAGCCAGACGGTCGAACCCTGACCACCCCAGGTCTCATCCGACCCGGCTGGATTCTCCATCTCCCCGCCACACCCCGGCACCCTCGCCCCGGTCATGGCGATCGCCCCATCCCTGGCAGCCCGAAATCTCCTCCAGCCCCTCACTCCACCGCGCCGGGGTCACCGAGCACCCAGCCTGCTCCGTCCACGCCGCAGACTTCCTCACACGCCCCCGACCCCGCGCACCCCACCGGTCGCGGCACACGCATTTCCTTGCCCACGGGGGCGTTCGTGAGCCTGGGCCTGGCTGCCGTGATCTCCGCCGCCTGGTTGTCAGTTCGGTGGCGCCGCCGTGTGTGCTACCGCCCCGGCAGCGGCGAGCGCGAGGACCTCACCGTCGCGCCCGTCGTTCGCGCACTCCGCCTCGCCAACGACCAGGCCCACCTCTCCTCCGGCACCGATACCGACACCTCTGACGTCACGTCGGGGGCGCTCACTGGCCAAAGCTATGGGACGGCCCCGGCTGGAAGTTCTGCCGTGGCGGCGCTGCCGAGGCCGGAACGGCTCATCGCTGTGAAAGAGGGCCGAGCGCTCGTCCTGGACCTGGCCCGTACTCAAGGCCTCGGCCTGGTTGGCCCCGGCGCACTCGACGCCCTCCGCGCGCTAGTCGTCACGCTGCTCGCTGAACGACGCGATCCTCAGCCGGCCCCGGACATCCTCATCCCCTTCCACGACGTCCACCTCCTGGTCGGCGAGAATGGCAACAACCCGCCGCGACTCAGCCGACTGCACATCGTCGACGACCTGGACACGGCCCTCGACAAACTGGAATCCGAACTTCTCACCCGCGCCCGCCAAGAGGCCGACACAGCGACGAGCACTCCAAACGCGAAGGAACTCATACTGGTCGCCACACCCGCCTCACATGCCCACAGGCGGATGCAAGCCATCCTCGACAACGGCTCAAGCCTCGGCCTGTCCGGCGTGCTCATCGGACAGTGGCGCCCCGGAGCAACCGCTCACGTACGGCCGGACGGCACGGTCAGTGCCACAAGCGCATCTCTGGCCAACACCCTCGCAGAAGCCAAGCTGTTCACCCTCCCACCTCCCGACAGCCAAGCCCTCCTGAACCTGCTCAGCGAAGCCGACCCTTCGCCCCGCGAACCGCCTTCCATAGCCGCACCGCCTACCCGCGACTCACCCCCCGACGGGACAAGCAGTGCCTCGCCAGCGGAACACGGCCCGTCGAGTCCGGAGTCAACTGACAGCCGTACTTCATCGTCGGCAAGCGACCCGCCGAGCATCGGCAGCGTCGAGCCCCTCGATACCCCGCCATCGGCACCGTCAACGTCCGCGCCTGCATCCAGCAGCGACGCGTGCTCGACACCCGACACACATGCTCGACAGCCACCGGCCGCCACGCCCGCACCGCCAGAGAGCGCTGCGGGCACGAGCGATCCTTCAGGTAGCGGACCGCCGCCGGTGAACTCGCGAAGCACTGCTAAGGGGGAACTACGCCGCACCCAGCCTGCCCGTGGCATCACACCGGCCCACAGCGCACTGACGATCAACCTCCTCGGCAACCTCCAAGTGGTCCATCACCTTGGCGACGAGCACCAAGACATCACCAGCGCTCTTGCACCCCGCCAGCGCGAAGTCCTGGCCTTCCTCGCCCTGCACCCCAACGGAGCACGCCGCGAGACACTCACAGCGGCCCTGTGGCCGAACGCCCCCGCCGACCGCCCCTACAACGCTCTCCACGCCACCCTGAGCCAACTACGCCGGGCGCTCCGCACCGCGACCCATCAGGCACTGGCCGAGGTGATACTCCGCCAGGACGGTCCCTACACCCTGGATCGTGACCAAGTCAGCGTCGACCTGTGGGAGCTGCATGACGTTCTCGACGCCACCCGCCCTGGCCACAGCAACGAGCACCGCCTGGCCGCGGTGGAGCGCCTCGGCGATCTCTACCGAGGCGACCTCGCCGAAGACCTGACCGATGAATGGGTCGAGACCCCTCGTGAAGCTCTGCGCCGCGACGTGCTCGACGCCTTCGGCGCCATGGCCCACGCCCTCGACGACACCGACCCGCAGCAGGCACTCATCCTGCTGGAGCGTGCTCGCACGCTCGACCGCTACAACGAGGCCCTCTACGAGGGCATCGCCCGCCTCCAGGCCTGCCTCGGTCAGCATGACGCTGTGGCACGGACGCTTGCTCTGCTCACCAAGACACTCGGTGAACTGGACGAAGCTCCCAGTCAAGAGACAGTGTCCCTGTGCGAGTTCCTCCGACGTTCTGATTCTGCCGATAGCTCCCGGGGAAGGGCTGGCTGAGGTCCACCGTTCCGAAGACCAGCAGCGAGAAGCGCGCAAGTTCGTAGATTCATCGAGGCGACGGTTGCTGCACCCACTGCCCAGGGCTGGCTCGCATCACAGATCAGGTGGAGTCAGCAGCCGGTAACTCTGCGGCATTGGCCTTGGAACACGACTGGTTTGGGCGGCGTCGGTGGTCATGTACATCGACCTGGACCGGACGTCGATGAGGCATGGGAACGGTGCGGGCCAGCCGCTGAAATCCACCGAGCCGGGGCCGGAACCAGCTCCCGCCGCAAGACGCATGTGGCGGCCTTCGGCCAGGCAGAGCAACTGCCCCCACCGCACCCCATCCGCGCTCCGACCACCCCACACGAGCTGAAAGCCCGCATCGGTCCGCCACCTGGCGCCCAGGTCGAGCGGCCCGACACCTGGGCTGCGGGGACCCGCACGGCACCCTGAGGCGAGCACCACCCCCCAAGGGTCGGTGGAGCACGCGAGGCTGAATGTGTCCGAATATCCCGGCGCGGATCGGTGGCCGATGGAATTATCCGGCGTATGGGGGACGACGGTCTCACGGTGAACATCGTGTCAGGCGAGGTGCACGGATCCGTGGTGCAGGCGGGTTCGATCACCGGCGGCATCCACTTCCACGGCGCGCGCACCCGGCCAGTGACAATCGTGAACAGGCTGGCGGAGCGGCCACCCTGGCTTGCCGCCTTCGGGGACACCGCGGGCGTGCTGATCGACGCCGAGCACGTTCTGACGTGCGGGGCGGCGCCCGAAGGTGAGGTGCTGATCACCTTCCCGTACGCCGATCAACCTGATGTGGTGGCCAGCCCCGTGCACCGGCTGCCGGAAGCGACAGTGTTGCGGCTGGCGGAGCCGGTTGAGTGTGTACCGGCGCCGCTGGCCGCGCCCGATGCGGTGCTCGACCACACGCTGCGGGCGGAGGCGACAGTGCCGGGGACACCGGTGTTCGACCTCGATGCCGACGCCGTGGTGGGCGTGGTGGCCCCTGGCACGGGCCTGCCGATGCTGCCCATCGCCGCACTCATCGAGCACTGGCCGTGGCTGCGTGAGCGGATGGGCTGGCGGCTGGACCTGGACCCGAGCCTGAGGACGCACTGGCTGCCGCGGGCGCGCGGGTCGGAGGTCGAATCCGACTCGGGCGCCTGGTACTTCACCGGCCGCGTCGCGGCCCGGCGGGCGGTGTGCGACTGGCTCACCGGGGCGGAGCCGTTGCTGGTGGTGACCGGTGGCCCGGGCACGGGCAAGTCCGCGGTGCTGGCCCACCTGCTGGTCGCGGCCGATCCGGGTTGGGAGGCCCGGATGCGGCCGTCTCAGGCAGGGCCCCGTCCTCCTGTGGGAGCGTTCGACGCCGCATTGCATGTCAAGGGCAGGACACGAGGTGAGGTGGTCGAACGGCTCGCGATGCTGGCCGGTGTGACCGCGGCCGACCAGGAGGAGCTCGTGGTCGCGCTGCGGGAGCGCTGGCAGGTCACGGGGCATGCGTTCGTGGTGCTGGCCGACGCCGTCGAGGAGGCCGCCGGGCTGGAGGAAGCCCATCGGATCGCGCGCCTGTTGTGGGAGCTCGCGTGCACTGGCAGCACACGCGTGGTGGCCGGTGTGCGGACCGCGCCGCCGGGCACGGCCCGTGCTCGCGTGCTCGCCGCTTTTGGACGCTCGGTGCGGACCGTCGACCTTGACGCCGAGCCCTACCGGCAGGCTGACGACGTCACCGCATACGTTCTGCGCCGCCTCGAAGGCGAGGACGCCGACGGCCGCTACCGCGGCCTGCCCCAGGAGCGGCTGCGTGCGCTCGCCGCCGCGATCGCCACCAAGGCGCGCGGCAACTTCCTGATCGCCCAGGTCACCAGCCGATGGTTGCTGCTGCCCACCACCCCGCCGGTCACCGACCCCGCTCTGGACGGGGTGTTGCCGGAGACCATCGGCGAAGCGATGGAGAAGTACCTCGACGCGTTCGGCCAGGAGAAGCCGCTCGTCCAACGGCTTCTGACCGCGTTGGCGTTCGCGCGCGGCGACGGCCTGCCGCGCGACGACACCTGGCTCGCGGTCGCGGACGCGCTGCAACCCGGGTACGCCCCGACCAGTGCAGAGCTCACGCGGGTGTTCCACAGCGCCGCCAACTACTTGGTCGAACGCGCCACCGGTCCCGACGGCGAACCCGCCTACCGGCTCTACCACGAGGCATTGGACGAGCATTTGCGCTCCCGGTGCGACGAGCGCCACCCGGACCGCGCCATCGCCGACGCCCTCTACGATTGGGTCCCTGTTGCCGGGGGCCGACGCCGATGGGAACAGGCTGCTCCCTACACTCGCGCCCACCTCGCCGAGCACGCCGCGGTCGCGGGAGGGCTGGACCGGCTGGTGACCGATGCCGGCTTCCTCCTCCACGCCGACCCCAGCCCGCTGCTCGCCGTGCTCTCAACGGCACGCACCGAACCGGGCCGGTTGGCGGCGGTCTGCTACCGCGCGTCCAGCAGCCGGCACCGCCACGCCGATCACCAGGCCCGCTGCCGCATCCTCGCGCTCGACGCGGCCCGCTTCGGCGCCCACGACCTGCACGAGCAGTTCAACGCCCGCACCACCGGGTGGCCGGTCAGGTTCGCCACGGGGACACAGGTCCACCCGGCGAATATCGCCACCCTCGACGCGCACAAAGGCACCATCGTCGAGGTGGCGACGGGGACTATGGACGGTCGTGCCATTGCAGTGAGCAGCAGCTACCGGGGCACGATCCAGGTGTGGGACCTGGCCAAACAGTGCCCGATCGGCCCCACGATAGAGACCGTACCGCGCGGGGAGCACGACGGTATCAGCGCGCTCGCGCTCGGCACGCTGGATGGGTGCCCCATTGCGGTCACCGGTGACTTCGTCGGTCGGCTGCGCCTTTGGGACCTGAGGGAGCTCCGGCAGATCGGCTGGCCGTTCACCGGACATACCAACCCGGTGGAGGCGGTGACCGTGGCCGACATCGGCGGCAGGCCGATCGCCGTGTCCGCGGGTTTCGATGGCGTGCGGGTCTGGGATCTGCGAAGCCGCCGCCAGGACGGTGCGCCACTGCCCGTCCGGACTGCCATCGCGGTCGCCGTCGCCGAGCTCGATGGCCGCGCGGTGATCGTGACCGGCGCGATGGAGAACACCGTCGACGTCTGGGACCTGACGGAACGCCGCCGGATCCGCCCCACGATCACTACGCCGGAGCCAGTCCACCGTATGACGGTGACGACGCTGGGAGGCGTGCCGATAGCGCTGATAGGCAGTCACGCCGTTGAGGGCACGGTGCGAGGCTGGAATCTCCACACAGGTTCCGAGATCGGTCCACCGCTCGTCACACAAAGCCGGTATGTCTCCAGCATGTCCGTCATCGAGCGCGCGCGCCGCCCGGTCATGGTGACCTGCGGGAGCAACGACCGCGACGACCGCGGCAGCGCCAACAACAGCCTTGCTATGTGGGACCTGCTGGACTGGCGTCCGACCGGCAATACCCTGACCGGGCACATCCGGGAGACATCGGGCATCGCCACCGCCACAGTCGACGGCAGACCACTCGCGGTGACCGCTGGTGGCAAGGACGGAACGGTGCGCTTGTGGGACCTTACCGAGTCCACGCACCGCCGCATCGGTGACCCGCTCACCGGGCACAGCAGTGCCGTGACCAAGGTCGCAATCTTGGAACGGGCCGGGCATCGGATCGCGGTCACTGGCGGCGTGGACGGCACCGTCCATGCGTGGGATCTGCTGACCAAGCAGCCGCTCCTCCAGCCTTTTCGAACCGGGTGGAGGACCTCCTCACCACTCGCCCTTGCACTGGCCGATGTGCAAGGGCAACCGCTCGCGGTGGTCTGCGACATCAGCACACCAGTGGCCTGGTCGCCCGGCAGCGGACGGACCACGCGACTGCCGATCCCGTTCGCAGATCGACGCGAATCTGGGTATGCGGTAGCCGTCGCCCACCGCGCCAATCGGCCGACCCTGGTCGTCGCAGGCCACGACCATCGGATCTACCTTTGGGACCTGGTCACCGGGGAGTTGGCGGGTGAACCGATAGAGCTAGCGGCATCGATGAGCCAGCTGGCCCTGTTCAGACTGCAAGGACGCATGCACACCGCAGTGACCAGCCAGTCGGACGTCTGGGGGCCAGCCACCGTGTGGATCGTCGACCTGGATCGGCAGCAGGTGACCGCCAAGCTCGAATTTGCACCCACCGCCGCGGTCGCGGCCTGCGATCTCGCAGGCCGTCCTGTAGTGATCACGACATGCCGGGGGGCGCTGCACGTCTGGGACCCGGCCCACGGTGACCTCGTGCGCACCCTGGACGCGGGTACCTGCCTCACGCGCAGCATCGTCACCGGAATGCAGGACAGACGGCGCATGCTCATCGCCGCCGGCGATGACCAGCGTCTGCGCACCTGGGACCTCGCCACCGGCCATCTAGTCGACGAACTTCCGCTGCCTGGCCACTGCTGGCAACTCGCGCTCGGCGAGGAAGGCACACTGGTGGCCGCAGCAGAGGACGACGTCATGGCGTTCGACACCGGAATCTGCGCTACTGCCGTCGAATTCGACTACTGAGGTTGAACTTGTGATGTCGTGCGGTTGCTCAGGCGGGTCTGATGGTCAGGCCGGTCTCGGTGAGGCATCCGTCTATGAGGTGGCTGCGGTACTGGAGGTGCCGCAGGCCGCGTCGGATGCGCTGCATGAGGTGTTCCGGTGTGCTGAAGGCGACGTTGGAGAGCCAGCCGCGTCGCAGCAGGGACCAGATGCCCTCGACGGGGTTGAGGTCAGGTGCGTACGGCGGCAGGTAGTAGATGGTCAGCCAGTCCTGCGTCGCGGCGAACTCGCGCAGGTCAGCGGCCTTGTGGACGTTGAGGTTGTCCCAGACGAGGACGATCGGGCCGCCGAGTTGCTGGTGGGCTGCGATCAGCAGGTCGCGGTAGTCGCGCCATGAGAAGCTCTTGCGTCCGTCACGGTTGCCGTCGTCGCGGCGGGGGCGGTATATCAGCCGTGACCGGTGGCCGGGCTTGTAGCAGGTCAGCGCGGCGATCGATATCCGTCTGCGGGAGCGGCCGCGTACCCGCACCACCGGGGTGCGGCCTCGCTGTGACCAGGTCCTCGCCTGCGGCGGCGTCATGGAGAATCCGGCTTCGTCCTCGAAGACCAGCCATGCCCCACGGGCCGCCGCGAGCCTTCCGCGCAGGGCCACACCTCCTTGACCCACCCGGCCACGGCGTCGTCGTCCCGTTCCATGGCCCGGCGGGCGGGCACCTGGCAGGTCCAGCCATTGCGTACCAGCAGCTTCCGCACGCCCTGGATCGTGTAGGTCAGGTGAAAACGTCGGCCGATCACCGTCTTGACTCGTTCCAGCGTCCACCGCTGGTCCTCCCAGCCGTGCGCGGCCGGCCCCTTGGCCAGCAACGCCTCCAGCTGGACGAACTGTTCCTCGTTCAGCCGCGGCAACGAGGCCGGGCCGCTGGAGCACAGGGCCCGTGGACCGCCCTCGGCCCAGGCCCGCCGCCACCGCTGCACCGACCGGACACTGACACGCAGGTCCTTGGCGATCACGGCGTTCGTCTCACCCCGGGCGAACCGCTCGGCCGCCTGAAGTCGTAACTCCTCGCGGCGCTGCTGCCGTTCGGAGGTCAGGCCCCCGCCTTGTGGATACCGCATCCTTCGGTGATACCGCACAGACCAGCAGCCGTCAGCCCTCACGACACCACGAGTTCAACCTCAGTAACTGAGCGTCGCTGGACACAGCGAGTGGACGAGTTAGGCGTCAGCGGCTACGGTCCGGGCATCGGTGCCAGTTACAGCATCGTCGCCACAATGAGGGTGGTCGGCGAATACTTCGCGCCCACCCCAATTCGTTTCGCTGATAACAAAGGTGTCATCGGTGAAGCCACCATCGCGAGGGCCAGGGTGAGGTAGATAGCGCCCCGGCTATTGTCCCTTGAGCCCTGCCTGCTGAGCGCGGTGCACAAGGTCCGCGTGCTGTTTGGGCCACTCCGCCAGTGGTGTGAGAGCTGTCAGCAGCTCGTCGGCAGCTGACGTCAGTTTGTAGCGGGCACGGTAGGGAAATGTGGGCTCGCGGTGACGCTCGATGAGCTCCTCACGCTCCAGGCGCCTCAGGGTCCGGTTCAATACACTTTCTTGAAGATAGAGGTGCCGAGTTTCCGACCAGCCATCTTCATGGGTCTTTGCTCGGATTGTGCCCAGTAATCCGGTGTACTGTTTGGGGCCTTCTGCCAGTGCGACCAGGATGTCGGGTATCCATTCTCCGTTGATCATGTGGAGGGCATGACGCAGGTTCAAGGTGAAGACGTGGTCTCTGGGCGCCTCGCCGGCGCCTGAGGTGTCCTCTGCGCTATTCGTTGCTGGGAGTCGGTGATGCTCGCTGCGGGGCATTTGTGCCTTCCACGCTAATGGTTGCTGTCGGGGTGTCCTGGACGACTGCCTCTCCATGTCCACCAGGTGGAAGGCGAGGCAGAGGAACTTGGGACTGATGAGAAGCGGTTCATCAGGACAGGGCGGGACAGCCCAGTACGGACCCGGAGGGGCAGTGTGGGATGGGCTGGGCACGACGAGGAACCAGCCCTTGCCGAGTGCGCGACTGCCTGGTGCGCTCCAATGGTCGGCTGTGGAACGCCGGACCAGAAAGTAGAGGTGTGGTTCCCTGCCTTCCAGGTCTGCGATAACTGCGCCCGGTGTACATCGGATCTGGTGACGGAGGATGCCAAGCACTTGGTACCCGATTTCCGCCGGCGTGCGGATCGCGTCCCACCACAGGCCTGTCGCAATGGCCTCGCGTTTTCCTCGCGTCGGAATCCATGCGGGCAACCACTGGCGGAGCCCGTTCATCGTTCTGCGCGGGCGAGTTGGCTGAGCACGTCGGTGAGGTCGGCGTGAAGCCGCTGGGCCGACTCGGGCGACAGCACGAGTGATCGGGAAGTGCGGGGGGTGGCCCGCAGGTAGCGGGCGAGCGGAATGCACACTTCACCGTCGGCCAGCTGGTGCACCTCTTCGACCGCCGGATTGCGCCCGCCGCGGGACCTCGGGGCTTGCGAGCCTGCGATGCAGATCTGATTGCCTCCGCTGCGCTTGGCATCGCGCAATGCCACGTCACACTCCAGCAACAGCTCGGACAGGTCGCCGGGGATCAAGTCCGTGCAGGCGGCCACACCCATCGAAACGGTCCATCCAGCGATGGTCACGGCCGAATCACAGCTGGCCATGGCGTGTACGGACAGGCTGCCTATGTGGACCTGGATGTTCTGAGCGACCGCGAGGGCGCCTTCCAGGTTGGTGTCGGGCAGCAGGATGAGGAACTCGTCCCCGGTGTGTCCGCCGTAGCGGCCGACGATGCCTCGTTCGCCGCTGTGTTGGCGTAGCGCCGTTGCCGCGGCGCGGAGTACGGCGTCTCCTGCGGGGTGACCGTACAGGTCGTTGATGTCCTTGAAGCGGTCCAGATCGACCAGGATCAAGGCCAGGGGCCAGGGCCTGCGGCGGGCTTGGAGTAGTGCTTGCGAGGCGTCGTGGTTCCATCTGCGCCGGTCCAGGACGCCGGTGAGCTCGTCGGTCAAAGGGGTCTGGCATGCCGGGCAGCGGGAACCGCTTCCGTGCGGAGGTTCTTCCTGCTGCATGTCCCCTCTGGGTAAGCCGTCAGTCGGCGGAGGGGGTTGTGGCAGCGGGCGGGGGGTGGCAGTCATCGGTTTCTCCCTGCGCTGGAGCGCTAGGACACACGGACGGCCGCTCACTCTGGATTTCAGCGGCAACGCCCTGGGCGGGTCGGCCGTCTGGCATTGCGCGCTGGCTGGTCCCCCGTGCTCAGGCAGAGCGCAAGCGGCTGACTCGGTCATCGACTGGTGACCGATTGCCCCACTGTGGTCCTCGGCGCTCCTGCGCATGACGTAGATCAATTGCAGGTTGACTGGTCGAATGCTTCGTTCAACCAGTAGTTGATGAATGGCGGTGCGTGAGTCTAGACTTGGATCCGCCAGGGCTGTCAACCGGTGGTTGAAAACTGGGAGTTCATGACAGCGCCTGGGCCAAACGGGGTGGAGGTGAGGGCCCATGTCCGATGCCGAGCCGAGTGCGACTCTGGCCGAACGACTGAACCGCCTGTTCGACAACATCCGCCCGGATGGTCCGAAGGGGCGCGCATACACCAATGGCGAGGTAGCCGAAGCCGTCAAGCAGGCGAACCCCAGCATCCGGGTCGGAGGCGCGTACCTCTCGGCGTTGAGGACCGGAGCGAAGAAGAAGCCTTCCACCGAACTGCTCACGGCCCTGGCGCGGTTCTTCGGGGTCCCGACGGCTTACCTGCTCGAGGAAGCCACCGCCGCACAAACCGACGCCGAGATCGAACTCGCCAAGGTCGCCCACAACCTGGGAGTCCGCCAACTCGCCCTTCGGGCCTTGGAGCTGACCCCCGAAGGCCTTGCGGCGGTGACGAAGATCGTCGAGCACGTGCTGGAGACCGACAGGACACCACCAAAGCCACCTGAAACGAAGGACTGAGCATGTGAACCAGGCGGGGCCGGGGGGCGTGGATGCTCGTCATGGTCTGGAACACGACCAACCAACAGCGGCACGGTGATCCGATGGACCTGAAGGCAATGCGCCGTAGTTGCAAGGCGCTCGTCCGGGACCTCGACCTCCCTGTCCCCGCCGAGCCTGATCAAGTGGTGGCCGCTTTGTGTGAGCGCATGAGGCAGCGGCTCAACCGAGACGTACAGCACCGCCTCGTCTCTTTTCCTCCCGACACGGTCAGCGGCTTATGGGTGGCCACGGACAGCACGCACTACATACTGTGCGAGAAAGACACCAGCCCCTGGCACCAACTCCTCATCACATGCCACGAGTTCTGGCATATGGAAGCGGATCACGAGGCCACGCTGGCTGCGGGTGAAGCCTCTACTCGCTTGGTGTTCCCTTCGCTGGACCCCGACACAGTGGCCCGCATCGTTGCCTCCCGGACTCATTGCAGCAGCGAGGCAGAGCAGGAGGCGGACTTCTTCGCATCGTTGCTGATGGCCAAGGTGAGCCGCTGGTTGCCGAACGAGATCTGGACTACGCCAGAATCGCCCGCAACCGCAGCGGTGGTCCGTCGGCTTGAGACTTCCCTGGGACACGCCCCGGACGAGGGAGAAAAATGAGCAATCCGAACGCCGTTTTATGGACCTGCTCGTTAGTCGGCTGGCTCGGGCTGTGCTTCAAGCTCCGCGATCTAAGGCAGGCACCGCATAACCCGTTGCGCAGGGCCGTGTGCGTCATGCTTGCCCTCGCGTCCGTGTCCATGTTCTGCGCGGCTCCAGCCTCGATCGCTTTCATCAACAAGACCACCGGCACACCTAATCTGGCCGCCCTCTTCGTATACGCGGTCATCGTCGCGTTCAGCGCCTCGGCCCGCGTCACACTCGCCTATTGGCTTCACCCCCTGGATCGTGCACGGAGCGCCGCACGTCGGTGGACCGCGACGTACGCCATCCTGATCGCGACGCTGATCGCTCTCTTCTCAGCCGGAGAGGCCCCCATCGAGCGCCGCGTAGACTTCGACACCTACTACTCCAGCACTGCCTTCATCCGTGAATTCATTCTCCTATACCTCATCGCCCTGGCCATCGCTGACATTGCCTTGATGGGACTCTGCTGGAAGTGGGCCGCACTGGCCGGCCGACCCTGGCTGCGCCGCGGACTCAAAATAAACGCCATTGGCGCAAGCTGTGGCCTTACCTTCAGCCTTGCCAAACTCCTAGCGGTGATCGCCCGATGGTATGGCGCGGACTGGGACGGGCTGAGCACACATGTGGCTCCCCTGTTTGCGGCACCAGCAACCGTATGCATGGCTATCGGCCTCGTACTGCCTTCACGAGGCCAGCATCTGACGCACATGCGCACCCGAGTCAGCCGACGTGGCGCCTACCGAGAGCTGTATCCGCTATGGAGCGCCCTGCGCCAGGCCACCCCAGCCATCGTGCCAACAGGCCGCATCCCGCGCGGCGATTTCGAGCTGCGCCTCGTCCGGCGCTTGGCAGAGATCAACGATGGCCGTCTCGCCCTGCGCTCCTCCGTTGACCCACAGGTCACGGACCTCGCCTTGCGCCTTGGAAGAGAAGCTGGCCTTCCTGACTCCGAGCTCCGCGCGGTTGTAGAAGCAGCTCGTCTTAAGGCAGCCGTTGACGACAAGGCGCAGCACATCAAGTTTTCACCGGACACGGCCACGGACGACCCCCAAGGCGGGGCCGATGGGATCGGTGAACTGGCTTGGCTAGTGGAGGTCTCGCGCGCCTTTGCGAACTCTCCAGTCGTCCGCGACGTACTCATTCAACTCCGAAAGATGAGAGAGGAAGGTTCGCTCAACCCGACCCGGAAGGAATAGCGAGTCTGCTGCTATGGATGGAGACACCAGCCTCATGCGCACACCCGCACACGCTGTCGTCCTCGGCGGAGGGCTGGCCGGGACACTGGCCGCCGCGGCGCTGTCCAGCCACATGGACAGGGTCACCATTGTCGAGCGCTATCACCTGCCCGACGGCCCAGGAACCCGCAGAGGAGTTCCGCAGGCCCGTCATGCCCACCTGATGTGGTCAGGAGGTGCCCGCGCCATCGAATCACTCCTGCCCGGCACCATCCGACGATGGACCGCTGCCGGCGCCCGACAGATCGGAGTGCCCAGCGGGCTGGTCTCCCTGACCGCTCAAGGGTGGCTGCGACGCGGGCCGCGGATGCAATTCATCATCATCTGCAGCCGCGACCTCCTCGACTGGGTGGTACGCAAAGAGGTACTCGCCAACGACCGGATCACCTTGGCTCCTCCCGGCCGGGCCATAGCGCTCCTCGGCAACCCCGCTCGCGTCACCGGCGTACGAGTACGCGACGAGGCGAGCGGCCGGGAGACGGAGCTCCAGGCCGACCTCGTCGTCGACGCCACCGGCCGCACCTCACAGGCCAGCTCGTGGCTGGCCAATCTCGGACTCACCGCACCAGCCGAAGAGACCGTCGACTCCGGCCTCACCTACGCAACCAGGATCTTTCACGCCCCTAAGGGGGCGCCGGCCGACTTCCCCCTCATCAACGTCCAGGCCGACCACCTAGCGGCGCGCCCCGGGCAATCCGCCACCCTCATCCCAATCGAAAACCGCCGATGGCTGGTCACTCTCTCCGGTACCCGGGGCGGTGAGCCTCCCACCGACGCATCCCGCTTCATCGACTTCGCGCGCGGCGTGCGCCACCCCATCGTCGGCGACCTGATCGCCCGTGCACACCCTGACAGCCCCGTTTACGGCTCCCATAGCACCGCAAACCGTCGACGGTACTTCGAGCGACTGCCCCACTGGCCGGACGGATTCATTGTTCTCGGCGATGCCGTCGCCACTTACAACCCAATCTATGGCCACGGCATGTCCGTCGCCGCCCGCAGCGCAGCCGCACTCCACCATGGACTGGCACAGCACAGCATGCGTCCCGGAGCCGCCCGCCGCATCCAACGAACCATCGCAGGCACAACCGAAGGCGCGTGGACGACGGCAACCAGCCAGGACGTGCTCTATCCCCAAGCCATCGGCACACCCCCCACCATGGCGGCGCGCCTCATGCAGCGCTACGTGGACCGGCTCGTCAAGACTGCCAGCGACCGTCCCGCGGCCGCAGCAGCCTTCTACGGCGCCTTCGCCCTCTCCAAACCAATGGCCAAGATGCTGTCCCCGAAAGCAGCCCTGGCCACCCTCCTCGGCCCTACCCGGCCCGCGCTTTCCGCCCCTCCCTTGAGCGACGAATTGCTATTCTTCGCGAGGCCCTGTTCCTCGAGTGAATAGCGCAGTCGGCCGGCGGCGATAGATATAGCGCATGGACGCCGAGGTCACTTGCTCAGCGGCTTCCAGTCAGTTGGCGAGCTTCTGCCCGCCTTGCTATGCATCACACGCCAATCCGGCTTCCAATCTCCCTGCCAACTGGGCTTCCAATTCCCCTTCCTGTTAGATCGGAAGCCCCCTTGGCCGGTCTTGTCGCAGGTAGGGGCGCGGCAGCCCCTACCTGCGCTGCCCGCAACTCGATACCCAGGGGCACCTGGGGAGACAGGGGGGAGTGATTGAGGGGTGGTGCAAGAATAGACATTTCATTGAATTGAGTGATTGCATTGACTGTTTGTTTTTGCGGTATGTAACTGGGATGGTCCTTTTGTTCATTGATTCACTTTCATTGACTGCCTCAATCTGCCGTCGGAATTGCGGCGATTGGTCGCGGCAGCTTGACGTCGGGGAATTTTGTAAAGAATTCGAAAAAGGCGGCTCCGGCTCTTGCGTGGAGCGTGAATCGCGGGAGAATTGAATTACCGAGACGCAGTACACCATGTACGTGTCGCGAACGATCGGAGACGGTCGTGTTCAATCAACCATCAGACAAGGGGACCCCGGGCGATCGGCGGCGCGGAGAGGTCACGGCGGAAGACATGAAACGCGTGACACCAGCCGATTTCGCGGAGCTGCAAAAGACGTCACGCGGATACTGCCGGACCGTCGACTCTACGCGTTCACGGAAGCGTATGGACGGAAGTGCGACGGCGGCCCGTAGCGGTTATGCGCTGTACGGGACGGATGACGTGAGTGACGACGTCACGCAGGATGCCGTTTTGATCTTCGCGAAGAGGCTGGGCGAGATCATCGCGACATGTGAAGTTTCCGCCGTGTGGATCGATTCCCGCGAACCGTGTGCGTGGCAGTACATCCGGCGAGACGGCGAAACGATCATCGTCACCCGTAAAACGCTCCAATACTGGGCAGTGCGCGACGCTGCGGCGCGGAACGGGTACCGGCTGGACGTCAAACCCGATGAAATAGACGTCATGCCGGGACAACAGATCACACGCGGGATCCCGCACGCGGACAAGCTCAGCACCCTCGCGGTGACCCCCTACCTGTCGGGCAACAGCGAAATGATCTTTCGTTCGGCTTGGGGTGACGGAAGTGAGTACCCGACCCTGCGCCGGATGCTGCGCTACGCGAGCACAGCGGATGATCTCGGGCGTGCCGGAGTCATAGGCAAGACAGCGCAAGAAATGTACGGTGGCCCGCTGAATTCGTCGTCCAAAGTTCAGCGTGCGCGGGATACTGGTGCCAAGGAGTGGCGCTCGCTTTCCGCGTCTCTCGATACTGCGCGGGATGAGCTGATTTATCGCAGCACACGACCGCAGATGGACGACTAGGAGCGGTTGGCACGCTCCTGGGCCCCGAACCGTAGAGTTCGGGGCCCGCGTGCATGCGAGATCGGTATTTGGAGGGTTCTGTTATCCGTATGTAGGTGAGAACGCATTTCGGCGGTAGCCGAGTGCGTCACGCTTGCGCGACGCTCGCGTTGGTGAGCGAGTTAGGCGCTGCGTCAGATATTTACGCATGACCAGCCTTCTTGACGTGCCCTTGCAGGGCGTGGATCCTGTGAGCGGTTTTAGAAAGACCTTCACGGATGCCCCATGATCGGTATTCGGGGGATTCGGTGCCCCGTATTTGAGTGAGAGAGTATCGGCGCCCAAACGGCGCGGTACGTGGTCTTCACCTATGAGGTGCGCGCGGGATCATCTCTGCCGTAACCAAGCGCGCTTAAGAAGATCTTCGAAGAATCCCTGCAAGATCGGTATTTGAGGGTTTTCGAGATCCGTATTTAAGTGAGACGCTAATTTGGCGATGCGACGAGATGGCGAATCCTTATTAGATGCCGCTGTGGGCGTGAAAGGCTTCGCGAAATTCTCTCGCGTGATCGGTAATCGGGCGGTTTTAGGTGACGTATTTATGTGAGAGCACATCATGCCTCACCGGATCGCGCCCGTCCGGCTCGCCACGGTGCGGGGTATCCGACAAGGGTGGCCGCCCGCGATCACAAGGCTCTCAGGGATGCCGTTCTGGAGCCGCTTGCCTGATCGATTGGAGAGGGATCATGGCACCTTCCATGTGGAATGCGATCAACCCGAACAGCTCCACAGCGCGCCAGCTGATCACGGCTGCACGCAACCGTGAGCTGTACGACGTCGACTGGGACTCGGACGAGGGTTCCTGGGGCGTGATCAACAGCCGTGGTGTGTTTATTCAGCACACCCACAGCCGTGAGGCGGCCCGTGTAGCGGCCCGTCATCGTGATGCACGGGAGGGGCTGTGACGTCCGCGTTGCCAGCAGTTGTCACCGGCCTTGCCGCGACGGCCTTCGTCGGAATCAGGTCTCTGATCGCCCGATGGAAGAACCGAAGTGACGACACGTCCGGCTGAACCCCACTTCAGCGCACGTCCCGTACGTGCGCTGACTGGGGGTGCTCATGCCGGAGCACCCATGACCCGCTGGAGAGGGATCATGGAAACTGCGAGCGCGATCGAGTTAGTGCATAACGTGATCTACAAGCCGGGCTGGACGTTCACTGCCCGCGATCACACAAAGCGGTTTGAAAGCACGATCGTTGTCCGCGTGGATTACCCGGCCCGCAACAGCAACCGGGATCAGGCGGCGGTCGGGTATCCGCAGGAGATCACCACCTACGCGGAATTCCCGCTGGTGGTCAAGGACCGCACCGACGAAGATCTGTACGCCGCGCTCCTTGACATCATCATGTCCATCGAGGAGCACGAGGCCAGGGAATTCCTGCGGGTGCGGCCGACCGACTGGGCGCCGTTCCATCCGCATCGGGCGACGGGTATGCGCCGCTGGGCGGCCCGTAAGGGCAATACCGACCTGCTGGCCGATCTTCAATTCGGGATCGCGTGATGTCCGACCGAGCCTTGCACCTGATCGCCTGGTGCGCTCTGGCGGTATCGGCCGCGCGCCAGATCATCTTCTGGACGCGTAAGTGAGCGCGACTGCCGCGTGGCATGGGTGCGGCACCCCGTTCGAACGGGGTGCCGCCGCCCGTCCGTTGCAGGCACATGATCAAGGAGAGGGATCGTGCAGCTCATCAACGACGCCACCACCTCCGTGGTCGAGCCGGGTTCCATGATTCACATGGTGTCGGGCCCCACCGCTGGCCAGGTGTGGCGCTTCGAGAGGGTCATCGACCACGCGACCGACGGGCACCGCGTGCACGTTACGCGGCCTCACCCAAAGCTCGGACGGATCCACCGGGAGTACCACCCCCGCCTGTTCGGCTGCTCGGTGGCGATCGACGTCCACTGGTACGCCGATAAGCAGCGTCTCCTGCGGGGTCTGTACGTCGTGGCCTCCCAGACTGTGCTGCTAACGCTGGGCGGAATCATCGCCTGGCTGGTGGCCGAGTACGGCAACGCCGAGTGGGCCGGACTCCTGGCGATGCTCGGCGTACACGCCGACCGCTGACTGCTGGACCACAGGGGCGCGCGTCCATGCCGGGACGCGCGCCCTCGTGGTCTTGCAGCCCGCGAGACTCCCGCCATGCCGGGCGGGACCGTGATCAGCATGGAGAGGACTGATCATGGACACCCTGACCACGCCTGCCGTGGAATCTCTGTACGACGATCTGTTCATGAACGGCGGGTTCACGATCACGGCGCGCCCGGACGGGAGCGCCTACGTGCCCAACGACGGGTACGCGGTGAGCCTCACTCCGACGCAGCACACCATCTCCGCCGCCGCGCCGTTCGACGCATTCGAGGACCTGGTCCGCAGCGTCACGGCACGATACGGGGCCGCGAACGGTCTGGGCGGCTGGCTGTCCAACGGAGTGATCTATGTCGACCCCGTCGAGATCCTCCCCGATCAGCAGGCCGCGATCTTAGCCGGAAAGGGGCGAGAGCAACTGGCGATCTTCGACCTGGCCGCAGGCACAGAGATAACGCTGTGACGGCCGGGCCCCAGAAAGGCGCACCCCGCCGGGGTGCGCCTTTCTGGTCCTGCACTCCGCAAGCCTCCCGCCCCGACTGGTGGGACGGTCAACAGCAAGGAGAAAGCTGATCATGCACAGGACGGATCACAGGGCTGGAGATCCCGGCGCTGCTCGGCGAAACCGTCGACGTGCCTGGGCACGACCGATAGGGCCGCGCGCCGCTACAGCGGGCGTGAATGCCGCGCGGTTACCAGCGAGTGATCACCACCCGCTAGCGCACGCACCGCGTACCCGTGAGGCCAACACATAGACGATCCAGCCAGGCCAGGGAGGCCGCCGGCTCTGACCACCCGCCCGACAGATGAGGGCCGCCAAGCGTTGCCTGCGGGGATGCCGCCCCGTGGCGCCCGCGTACACGACGCGGCGCCGGGCGTCTTGGTGGCCCTCACGGTCCCGCATCGTTGGAGAGGACAGGACCTGTGAAGAAGTTTGCCACGCACTCATGGGCAGCGCGAGAGGCGCTGGCCCGCCGCGAACCGTTCGACACCTACGGCGCCTTCCACGCCGTGGAGGGATACCACCTCCCCTTCGGCGACCGGCTTCCGCACCTCTGGCGCGAGCAGTACATCGAAGACGGTGACGAGATCATCTACACCGTCCTCAGCTATCGGACCCCGATCGCGTGGGTTCTGCGCTGCGGGCCAGTTGTCATCCCGGACGTGAAGTATTCGCGGACCACCTCGGGACACCAAGGTCTGCTGTATGCCCTGAGTGAGCCTGCGGAGGGCGCGCTGGCCATCGCGGCGCAGGAGGAGCGGCAGGAGGCCCGAGAGCGAGCCACACGTCGCCGTCAGGCGCCTGCCATCGGCACCCCGCGTGATCCGGCAGTGGCCATCTCCACCGAGGAACTGGCGTGGTCCGTCGTGCGTGAGCGTGCCGGGGCGCTGGAGGGGACCCCGGACATCGTGGCGCGCATTGACGACGTGCTGTCGCGCCGGGTGCCGGTCAACTCCGGTGAGGCCGCGATCTACAGCGCGGAGTACCTGGAGCGCAAGCACCGCAACCGCGACCGGCAGGAAGCGGCGTAATCATGAGCTACACGATTGAGATCACCCGTAGCGTCGTGAGCTACCGCACTCCGACGGGCGTCACCCCGACCGGCGGGCGGTACGGCGGTGAGTGGATGGAGGGGGAGAACAGGCTCATCGAGCCGACGCTCACGGTGCGCGAGGCGTGCGACGAGGACGACGCCGAATGGTGGGAGGGCGACGTGATCGCCTGGGCCGTCGACAGAATTGAACGGGCTGGCGTGACCGAGCCGTCCATCTACCCGATCGGCGACGCCGTACCCGAGCATGCCTGGCTCCACGGCCGGTACGAGGACCCGTACGAAGGCGACAGCAAGATCGCCGAGACATCCGTACGGCTCGCGGGCGACTGGTCCCCGCAACAGCGGGCCGAGATCTTCCACAAGGTGAGTTGCCTGTGACGACGGCACTCAGATCTCGGAGAGCCATGCGCCTGCCGACTTGTTGCCGGAAGGGACGAAGCGATAGCCGCATGCGGCAGGGGCTTCGCGACCGAAGCCAGCCTGAACGCCTTGTTCCGGCCACCAGGCCCGGATGACACGACCAGTCTCCCGTCGAGCCAAGTCGGCGGGGGGCCAGGTCTTCGTCTGCGTCGTTCCCACAACGCTCCATTACGGGTGTCCGTTCACCATGATGAAACCGCCTCCGAGCTGCTGACCGAGAAAGGGACGGTCGCTGTGCAGATCAAGGTCGGGGACGACGACGTGTTCGTCGCGCACTTAGCCACCCAGCCCCCCACCCCCTCAACTCCCCCCCCCAGAGGGGGTGGGGGCCATGCCAGGGGCGCCGCCGTGCCGGGCGGCGCCCCTGGCGTTCACGAGAGAGGAGAGGACAAGTCTGTGAACATCAAGGAGATACCGGAGTCGGAAGAACTGACCAAGATCCGTGTCATGCTGACGGTAACCGAGGCGGTGACCTACGACTTCCCGTTCAGCCTTGACGTCCCGCCCGATGTCGCCGATGACATCGAGGCCCTGGCAAGCCATCTGGCCGACCACGAAGATCTGTGGCTGGACGACCTGCCGATCGACGGAAGCAACGGTTACTTGACCGTGAACGAGCGCGACGTGGATGACGTCAAGCTCCTTCCGCTGGACAAGGCAGCGTGATCGCCGTAACCCCAAGCGCAACGCTGGCGCCGGAGCGCTTTGACGCTCCGTTGTATGAACTGCGCCAAGGGCAGTGGTCGGACGAGCCTCGGGACTTCACCGCGTAGCCGGACCCGAGTGCTACGACGGAGAGCAGCCTCACACCTACGTGGCGAGCGACCACACCACCGATGGCGCCTGCGCTGATAAGCGCATACGCGCGAGAACGACACCCTGGCTGCCCATGTGGTCACCGCTGGCCCACACCCCGGAATCCCGCCTATGGATGCTGTACCGGTGGAACGACTGGCACCGGGAGCGCGGATTGCAGCGCGGGGGATGACCATCGGACAGGCCCCGGACCTGATCAAACGGTACGAGACGTCCACGGCCCGGCTCCGCGCTCAAGACATAAAAGACATCGGCGCGAAGCAACACGGCCCATACGGCGAAATCGGCGCCCGCGTCGGCAAAGAAGCCATCGGCCTGGTCAACCATCTCACCAGTGCAGCGTAAGCCGCTCTGACCAGCTTCCTGGCGATGAACCTCCTTCCCGCGATGGCGAGCCTAGAAAGAGAGTTCCGCTATGAGACACACCGGACCGCTTCTGAAGTCACCCTTCATTACCCCGGACAATGTCCTCAAGTCGACCTCCGTGGAACGGGGCCTGTCTCACCTCCTCACCGTGCTCGAATGGCTGGGCGAGTGTGACTACTCCGCGAGCGAGGACGGCTGGGCACGCTTCGACGCTGACCTGGCCCCCCTCCTCGTCGGGGACATTGTCTCCGATCTTGTCGCCTACGTACACGAGGCCGGAGGACTCCCCGCGATGCGCCGCGCCGTCAAGGAAGCGATCGAGCAGATCACGACCGATCTTGAACTCGAAGCGAACAACGATGCAGGGCTGGAGCTCCAGGAACTGGCCCTGAGCACCACCGGCGTGCAATGAGCCAGATCGTCGGCACCTTGTCACCAGACCGGAGGATCAGCGGTGCCGGCCGGACCTTATGGAACAGCGACGGGCACGCGGACGCGGCTCCATCCAGGTACACGAACGAGAGCGCCGCACGTCCACGCCCCTGCGAGGCCGTAGGGCCCAGACGCAGAGCCTGGATTCCCCGTGCGTCGGCCATCCCGCTGGAGCCAGTCCACCGCCGTGTCGTCCGTCATCTCGCAGGCCGTTGGCTGAGCCTCCGGTAGCGGTCCGTTGCTGTTCGCCCCTTGCCACACCAATTCAGTATTCGAGGTCTTTCGCCATGAGCATCGCTAGCCGTGCCGCATCCGCCTACGAGCTGTTGCAGCGGCACTCGACTCATCCACTGATACCTGACAGCAAGGCAGCTGACGTCGCCCGGGCCGCCGTGCGCCTCGCGGCGTTGCTTGGCATCGATCCGGCGCACGTGCAGCCGAACCGCAACTGGAACTCCCTTGTACTGCCTCTTGCTCCGCTCACTCTCCATGCGAGCGACCCGGAGGACGAACAGCAGGTCTACACGTTCTCCTACCTCAACCCGATCTACGACGACGAGCCGTTTTTCCTGCTCGGCCCATGCCCGGTCTGCGGCGCCATGGTTCCGCTCGCCGAAGTTCGTAGCTTGGCGGACCTTGGGGCCTTCCTGCACCAAGGTCCCGCACTCCTGCCGGACAACGGGATGCTGCCCGACAGTTACCCAGATGAGTTCGACCGGGATCCCGCCCATTCCTCAACTTGCCCGTTCAGAGAAGGGGAGAGCTGATTTTCCATCCGGCCGAAGAGTACCTGTTCAAGATCGGTAATCGGGCATCCTTAGACGCCGTATTTGAGTGAGCGACAAGCGTCCGGCGGTTCTGGATCTGCTGGTCGCCAACAAGGAAATCTGAACTCAGTCCGTATATCTGGAGGGAGGCACGTCGTGATCCCCGTCAGGGTATCCAGCGAGACGCGTGAGCGATACGTTCGCAACATCATCTCCGTATGGCGGGCCGCCACTCCAGAACAGATGCAGCGTGGCCGAATGTGGTACCGCGCCGCGAACGAACTGGCCTCGCTGATCACAGACGGCGATGCACGTACCGGCGCTGGTGTGATCGCCGCACTGTCCGCGAACAAAAGCTGGTCAGAGAACTGCCGCTTAGCCCGTCGGGCATACGAGACCGGTGCACTTTCCGGCCACCTCCAAGATGCCCTAACCAAGGTTGCCGAGATTATGGCTGGAACGGACCCCGTCGAGGTGCTGCCCATGGAGCGCAAGACAGGAATGTTCTTCCGATGCATCGCCGACCCTTCTGATCACGATGCTGTCGTAATCGACCGGCATGCCCACGATGTCGCTGTGGGGGAAACATGCGGAAATCGCGACCGCGGCCTGGGTAGCGTTAACCGTTATGCACTGTTGGCGGACTGCTACCGCGAAGCTGCACTCTGGCTCGGCGAGCTGCCCAGCACAGTCCAGTCTGTCACCTGGGTCGTCCATACCGAACGCATCGCAGGTACCGGTACGCGCGGTCCGCGAAGGCCGTGAGACTAAAACTCTTCCTGCGCCCCCTTGGGCCCGTAGCTCAGAGGTAGAGCGCGCGTCTTAAAAACGCGAAATGTCGCCGGTTCGAATCCGGTCGGGTCCACGCCCAGTATCCGAAGGGAGATCGGTAATTGGCCGCACCTGAGCGCCGTATGTATGTAAACGTCGCTTTCTGGGCGGGGTAGGCCGGAACGGAACTGTTCAGGCATGTCTGAATGGTTAAAGCTCCAGGTGCCCTCCACCTCTCTGCCCCACCTCAACAGATACCCGCATGCCATCACGACATCCTTGGAAAGCGCAGGGTCGCTTCTTCACCCTTTCCCGACACTGGAGGTTGTTCATGAGCAACCGTGGTTTCCTCGGCTTTGTAGCCGATGGACAGGAGAAGATCGCCTACAACCAGCACGACAGCGCTCCCGCTGGCCTCGGAGCTGCCGTAATGGCATGGGCAGAGCTCGCTGACCTCGAGGCAGCCCGAAGGGCGGCACGCAACTTGAGTGTTGTCACCGATGAGGACGTACCAACCGCAGAGGCGATCGAGCGGCTGAAGCCGTACACCGACGACCTTGAGCACATCGGCCGCGAGGGGCCGTCATGGGACGAACTGTTGTGGAAGACACAGGGTGATCCTCAGGCCATCCTCACCTGCGGATACATCGCGGATGCCTCCGCTTTCGCGGCGTACTTCGCCGCGTGGGGATACTTGGTGAATTTCGATTCCGGTGAACTGGAGGTCTACCGGGGCCAGCAGGATGCGCCGCATCACGATGGCCGGTTCGCCGACCGCGCCCCAGCTCAAGAAGCCTCATGGCCTGTCCGGCTCGTGGCGACGTTCCTCCTCGGCCGGGCCGACTATGACGCACTTCAGGGGCTGAGCGCCTGATAGCCGCCTCCCTCCGTTAGGACCCCTGCGGTCGAGGATTCGGCGCCGGTCCGTGAGCCAGCCGCTTGACTTTCGTCTCTTCGAATATCGGACCAGCGGCCGGGTTTCCCTCCCCACCCCCTGGGCCCGGCCGCTTCCCGGGCCGCGCTTCGCCACCGCCAGCGGAGCGCGGCCCACTCACTTGGTTGCGTAGCTCAGTTGGTAGAGCGCCGGTCTTATAAGCCGATGCGGTCGCGGGTTCGAGTCCCGCCGCAACCACTCCTGAGCAGGCAAACCAGATTGGAGACCAATTGTCCGCTGACTTCGCTGACGAGAACATATCGGCCCGTCCCGGCGGTCAGCCTCCGGCCACGGACCTCGAACCTGCCGTTACTCGAACCAAGGGCCTGTCCTCCTGCCTACCTGGGCCTCACGGTGGTGTGAGGAGGGTGATCCGCCGCGTGGTCCAATTCTCCGGTGGGATCGGCAGTTGGGCGGCCACTCAGCGTGTCCTCACTGAACATGGCACAGAGGACCTGGTCCTGCTGTTCGCTGACACCCTTGTCGAAGACCCGGACTTGTATCGCTTTGTGCGCGATGCCGCAGACCAGATCGGGGTGCCAGTCACGCGTGTCGCCGACGGGCACACCCCGTTCGAGGTCTTCTGGCAGAAGCGGTTCCTCGGAAACAGCCGCTTGGCGTCGTGCTCAGAGATCTTGAAGCAGCGTCCATGCCGCCGTTGGCTGGAGGAGCACGCCGATCCCGGTGAAACTGTGTTGTACGTCGGTATTGACTGGTCGGAGCAGCGCCGCACGCCCGCGATCGAACGCGGCTGGTCGCCCTGGACCGTTACCTTCCCGATGTGCGACCCGCCGTACCTGACCAAGGACGAGATGCTCAACCAGGCCCGTGCGGCCGGCCTTGAGCCGCCTCATCTGTATGCCCTCGGTTTCGGACACAACAACTGCGGCTCCCTGTGCGTCCGCGGTGGCCACCGCCACTGGGCTCGTGTACTGGAGGTCTTCCCGGAGCGGTATGCCGAGGCTGAAAGCCAGGAGCGACAGCTTCGTGCTGAGCTGGGCGACGTGGCGATCCTGCGCGATCGTTCCGGAGGCCGGTCCCGGCCGTTGACACTGACCGAATTCCGCGAACGTCAGGAAGCAACTCATGGCTCTTCGGCGGCATGAGACGTCCGGGCCTTCGTGGAGCAGTGCAGCGGCATTGGAATCGCGACTGCGTCGGCGCACAGCGGTCGTCGCGTGGCGACCCCGCCTGATGACCGAGCGCTCGGGTGCCGAGACGTGGCGCTGCACGACCTCTTGTGGTTCGAGTAACACCACTGGGGCCGCAGCCGAACGCGACACAAAAGAAAGGAGAAGAAAACCAGCATGACCGTAGACCAAGTTGGCAAGGACGGCTGGTTTTTCCTGACGTGCGACTGCGTTGTCTTTGTCGTGAGGGTGAGTCGATGGGACGTGACCAGGACATGTGACGAACAGGGAACGTCGCCCTATCGAAAGGAGGATATAGATGGCACTTCCCAAGATCCGAATCGCCCGCCAGGAGACCGGAAAGCCACTGGCCACCGCGGAAGCCTTTTACTCGATCACCGATTTCGAACCCGAGGATGCAACAGAACTGAGGGCGGGAACGAAAGCGGCCTACACGATCCATATCGTTGCCCCCGGGGCCCTTACTGCCATCCTGGACAGCAGCCACAACCACATCGGACAGCCCGGCTGCGAGGGCCTGTACGACACGCCGTGGCGCATCGGAGACGAAGCCTTGCACTACTACGCGGCCGATATCTGGACGACAGCATGTGGCATCAGCGTGGGCGACCTGGTGTGGATACCGGAGACCGGCCGTGACTTCAAGGTCACAGCGATCGAACAGCACGACCTCGGACACGGCTCTGAGAGCTATGCCTCCGGCTTCCTTCTGGTCGCGCCGGTGGAGTGCCCCGACAGTAACTCTCTGCGGGTCCGCATCGACTCCGTCGAGAAGCGAGCACGGCGATGAGCCGGGCATCGAAGCAGCCGGAGCTGATGTCCGGTGCCGCGCTTGCGGAGGCGCTTGCGGACGAAATCGAAACTCCACGCCTGAAGTTCCTGAGGCACGCCGACGCCGTGCCACTGGTGCAGTTGGTCCAGGGCAGGGAAGCGGATCTCGACCGGGTCCCAACACCGCGCGGTGACAGCAGCGATGACCACCTGCTCGCCGCGGCCGGAATGGTCGCGGCCACCCGTATGTGGCGGGCGACGCGGGTGGTGTACGACTTCGACCCATCGCTGTCCGAGAGCTTGGTGGACATGGAACTCGACTCCGAGTTCCCCGGAGACGTGCTCCGACGCCTACCCCACCCGAACCCGCTGTTCCTTTTCCGGAAGCCGATCATGTCCCAAGACCAGTTCGGCCGGCCGACTGCGATGCGCGGATTCGTGCTCATGCTCCGCCCTTCCCTGGCTCAGGTAGCGAGCACCGTCGACGTCGACAAACACGAAGGGGTCCCGTACACCGTCGTCGCCGTGGTGGATGTCCTCGACGGGCACGGCGCAGTGGTGGAGCGCCAGACGATGGAGCTCTCCGCCCCCACCACGGCGGAGAACACGACGCCACGGAAGGTGATGGACGAGGCGCCCGTGATCCACGTCATCGGCGGGGAAATGGGTCCTCAGGACAGCGCGCTGCGCGAGTACATGGCACGCCTCACCCTGATCGTGGTCTCGCACCTGCTCTATGTCTGCTGCGATAAGCCCGACATGGAGAAGGTGTCAGCGCCACCGCAGCGTGCGCGGCGGCGTGGAGTACGTCTGGGCAGGGCGGTCCAGGTACACCGCGTCGGCTGGCGACTGGGCCCGGCTATCCAGCAGTTCCATGAGCAGGTCGACAGGCTGCGGCGGACAGCCATCCAAAGTGAATGGAAGGTGATTCCCCACGTGCGGCGGGGCCACCCTCACACCTTTCTATTCGGGCCCGGGAAGACCCTCAAGAAAGTCAAGTGGGTCCCACCGCTACTGGTGAACGCCGCCGCTTTCGGTAAAGACGGCGAAGGCATCATCGTTCCGGTCCACTAGGCCATCCCTGAGGCCACCCGGATCCGCGAGAGTTCTTTCCGGGTAACGAAGCCCGACCCCTGGAATTCCCCAACATTCTCTTCAGCGGCTCACCGATCTGCGAGCCGCTTTTTTCGTGCCCAGAAACGGAGGAGGACATGCCGGTCAGACTTGCCGAGTTCAAGCGCCGTGCCCAAAACTGCACGACATTCCAATGCGTCAACCATAAGAACCCCCACCTGTCAGGCCCGCGGACCATCAGGTCTATCGGACCGGCAGCTATCCACTACGTGATCGAGGGATTTCCGAACACCGGGCGTACCGAGTGGCCCAAGGCGGGCCTCTATCGCATCGAGGGCAACAAGATCACGTGGCTTGACGACGGTGACGGGAGTGACTGCTTCACCTATGTCTTCCCCTTCGATAACGACGCCGAGCCCCGTCACCTGTCGCCGGAGCAGATCAACGCACTGCTGGCTGGGGCGACCGCAGTAGGGGAGCACCAGCCGAACGGGGTCACGGTGTGGCACCAAGACGGCTGGCGGTATCCCGTGACCTGGGGAGGTACGCCTCGGGCCAGCCTCCCGGGCACGCTCACCGACGCGCACGTCCTGGCTGCGGGTTCGGGCACCTACCACGTGGATCTCTCCATCGGCGGGACCATGTGGTACCGGATCCCCGAACCGGCCGTTCCCCGCATGCTGCTGACCGACGTCGCTGACGCCGAATGTGGTGGCGTCCGCTTCACCCGGGATGGCTGGACCTTGTACCTCGCCTACGCCTCCGGACTGTGTGTACGGCTGATGCCCAACGGCCTTGATGGCCAGCTCGTGGAGTTGGCCCTGCTGGTGAGCACGCAAGGGCCCGGATGGGACGACCCAGGCGTTGCCCTGGACATGGCGGAGCGGGTCCTCAAAACCGCCGGGCTGCATTGATGGGGTGCCGGGAGTATTCGTGACTACGAACGTCACCTACCTCGAATGCCCGGATGCGCTGGACCTGCTGCCCTTCATGGGGATGCACCTGGTCGTGCTTTTCGACGGCCAGCCGGTATGGGGTGGTCAGCTCATCGCCATCAGCGACAAGGCCCACGTCCGCAAGTACACAGGCGAGATCGCCGAATTTCCCCTCGGCAAGACCGTCTTCAAAGCCGTCTGGGAGACGCGATGAGTAAGAGAGGAAGGAGGTGAAATGGCAAATAAGCCCTGGGTGCACCCCGACATCCTCCCGGCAGAGATCGTCAAGGTGACCGATCAGGCGGGCAAAGTCCAAGTCGGCTATCACGTCCGCGAGATCGAGCACCGGGACGGCCGCATCGCGGCTGTGTGTCTCGGCAACCCCCTCCGCAGTACAGCGGAATGGTACGTCGCGAGCGACCGCTGCCACATTGAGCCGCTCTCCGAAGAAGAGATGCGGCAGGTGTTGGAGGAGCGCCGAAGCGCAGCCCGGCCCCACGAGCCCACTCAGATCGAGGGGACGGAGCGCTGAATCCCCGATCGAGCCCCGCCGTCGTACGACGGCTTGCCCCGACAAATGCCCGGCCGACGACGGGGCTGTACCGACTACCACGCCAACCAGGAGCAGGGTATGAAACCCACCAAAAAGATCGCCAACCGTGTCGAGACCTACGAGCGGGCTCGCGGCGCAATGTTGGCAGCCGATTGTTCGGTTGAGGCCGGGTATAACGAGGACCAGGTCAACCGGCTCCGTGACGGGCTGGCGGCCGACCCAGCCGACCTGGTGCAGGAGCTGGCCAGGGAGCAGCGCGAGTATTTCACCATCGTCGCGGGCTGGGACACGACGATTGGCTCCGACGGCGAGACCATGTCGCCTGATCTGCTGCCCGTCGTGATCACCGTGCAGGCGAACGATCAGGAAGTGGCCTACCTGGCAGCAGCTCATAAGCTGTTCGACTACTTCGGCCCGGTCATCGAAGCCGTGGAACGCACGGATGTGGTGGCCGAGGAGTTCTTCGGCCACCAGGGCACGACTGCACTGCTGTGCGTCGGGGCCATCTTCCGGGGCCTGCCCCAGCCCGCTGACGCAGAGCTATGCCATGTCATCTGAGAAGAAACGCACGATGCGCGGCGACGATGACGAGGGAGGCGAGTACTTCCAGTTCCTGGCCTTTCGGTGGGACGTCACCAAGGCTCATCAGATCGCACGAACGCTTCCCATTCGCCGCTTGGACGCCGAGCCGTGGTTCGGCCTACTCGGCGCCATCCGGCTGAACGAACGTCACGTCCTGTACGCCGATCTGGAACGCCCTCTGATCCTGGTCAGGATCCGGGAAGCCGACGGCGCCGCACTGATCATCGACGGATGGCACCGGCTGGCCCGTGCGCAGCGCGAGGGCGTGAAGGACCTGCCGGCCGTCCTGCTCGATGAGAACCAGGAGCTCGAAGTCCGGATCTTCGGTGGCGTCAAACCGCTTTAGACCGCGTCATCACCATCCCGCAGGGTCCTCATTCGGTGCCTGCTGTCACTGTCCTGCCCTCGGGAGGAGGAAATCATGATCGAACGGCATGAGATCGAGAACGATCTCCTCGGTGAGATCGCCGAGCACTTCACCGTCTGCGGCGACGAGCAGAGTACGTACGCGGGCCTGGTGATCGAGTATGCCGAACAGCAGCACGGGTCGGTCATGATCCAGGGTCACGACCGCACATCCGGCGCCCCGTTCACCGCGACCGCCGGCGTGCACGTGCTGCTGAGGCCGACAGCGCTGCGCCCGTCAGCCGACGAACAGGACCACTCCGGCGGCTGTCGTGGTGGCGGGCCGGGCCCGCAGAATACGGGGAACCAGTGAGACCAGCGTCTGGAGGCGGGCGACGGTTCTGTTCGCTTGCGCACCTGTTGCCTGGCACACCCGACATCACCATCACAAGATCGGTATTCGGGGCTTGCTCAACCCCGTATCAATACGGTGGGACCTGTCGCCCGTCGCCTCCGGCGCCCGAATGCTTAACCCTTTCGGAACAGGGTGCGGATCACGGTGTGTGTGGGGGCCGGGGAACTGGCCTGGTGCGCCCCTTAGGGAATCCGTTGCGCTCTCCCTCAGCGGCTTCTCCATGAAGACCGCCGGGGGGACCACAGCCCGATCCCCGCGGACGCCGCGGATTCGGCGTTGCGCATAGTACGGGATCTCTTCCTCGTTTGATCAAGACTCCGGCGGCGGCTTTGTCTGCATTCCCCGTCGCCGGTCCCGCCCCGCATACGCCATGGGGCGGGCTCGGGCCCTCTCCTGATCTCCCTCTCCCAGGAGAGGGCCCTCTCTGCCAGCAGTGCCCCCTGTCTGCACCTGGGCGCCGGTGCCGCTCCTGGCCGCACCGGTGGCCATCCGATGCACCACATGTCAGAAGAGGAGTAAGCATGTCCATTGACGTCAATGAAGCGTTCGCTGCCGAACGCGCAGGGCAGTTGGAGGACGCCCGCAACTGGGAACGCGCTCTCCAGGACCGCCTCGCCGCCGGGACGGTGGAACGCCTGCCCGACGGCCGCTACCGAGTCCTGACCGGGTGGGACGCCGGGGAGATCCTCAGCGCCCGTGGCGTCCCGCAGCATGGCCTTGACCTCTCCCGCGGCACGGCGGCCCTGTACTCATCCGTCCCGGCATGGCACAACGTGGGCACCGTGATCCCCGGGGGCACCAGTGACATCGGCAAGGTCCTGGAGCTCGGGGGCATCGACTATCAGGTCGATATGGCCCCGGCCATGTATCCGTGGAACGGCGAGACCCGCGTGGACAAGCGGGCCTTCCACACGGTACGCACCGACACCGGCGCCTCACTGGGAGTCGTCGGTACAGGCTACGAGGTCATCCAGAACCGACGAGCCTTCGAGTTCCTCCAAGAACTCGTCAACGACTCCGGAGTGATCTGGGAATCGGCCGGGGCGCTGCGCGGCGGGAAGAAGGTCTTCGTCGCCATGCGCTTGCCCCAGCACGTGGTCGTCGACGCCGAAGGCATCAACGACCACATCGTCCCCTTCATCGTGGCAATCAACAGCCACGACGGACGCTCCCCCTACCAGGTCGTGGTCACTCCCTGGCGACCAGTCTGCGGGAACACAGAACGCCTCGCCGTGGCGGACGCGCTCACCCGCTGGACCGTACGACACACCCGCAACGCGACCGACCAGATCCAGGAAGCCCGTCGCACCCTCGGCCTGTCGATCAAGTACTACGACCGGTGGGCAGACGAAGAGACCGCGCTGGCCCGTACCGATCTCGCCATCGACGAGTTCAACGAACTCATCGACACGCTGTGGCCGTTGGACGACGACAACACCGCTCGCTCGGCACGGACCCACCAGGCCCGTCGCGAACGGCTCCACAGTCTGTTCGCGGACGAGGCCGAGCGCGCTGGCCGCACCGCCTACGCGGGCGAAAGGGCCGTCACCGACTACGTCGACCACTACGCCCCGATCCGGCCCAGCGCCGCCTCCGGACTGAAAGACAACAAGCCCGCCGCCCGAGGCTTGCGTCTGCTCGAAGGCACCGACGACGACCTGAAGACCAAGGCACACCGGCGACTGACGCTCCCGCGCCAGCGCTGAGCCTCTGCGCTGCAAGGGAAGAGACAACATGACCATCCGCAGTCCGTATCTCCGCCGCGTGACGGAGATCATCATGCAACACGGTCATGCCGTGCAATATGTGCACGGCGACCTCGACGCCGGAACGCGTCCGTTCGCCTACACGGTCGGATTGCATGCCCAGGACAACCGCGGCTACGAACTGGCCGTCTCAGGGCTGGACGCCGAGACATTGCACGGTCTGCTCAACACCCTCCCCCACACGCTCGCTGATCACAGCCTTGAACCCGTTGACGGGCTGGAACTCGACGGAGTCCTCAAAGACGGACTCCTACTCCGTCTGCGCCCGGTCAGCCGTCCAGAACGCCTCGCAATCATCGCCGCCCTCTACGACGTAACCCCGCCGGTCTGGCAAGCGCTTTGGCCCGACCAGCACGGACGGTTTCCCAACGACGATCAGATGGCCCAGCTCTGGAGGGCACAGCCGCTCCTGTAACGCGGACCCGGGTCGATTGCCCGACGTGTCGACGGTTGCCGCAGCAAGCGGGCTCCCACGTTTCAACACACCGAGTGAGAGGAGTACATCCATCCATGCATGAGAGCCGAGACGGTGAGCTCTGCCACGTCGAGATCTTCAGACGCTGGCGCGGCCCGGTCATCGCCGACGGTGGCGACGACCAAGAAATTCTGGCAGAGCCAGTGCAGGAACTACTGATACGGCACGGCTTTGTAGAGCAGCAAATACCACCGCTGTACCGCTGGTACGAACTGCCCCCTGATCTCGATGCAAAGGAGGAGAACGCCCGTGCCACTCGCGCCTTCGTCGCTCTCACGGAGGCTGGCTTCCAGGTCGCCTTCGACCCCGAGCTATACGACATGGCCAGCGACAGCCGAACAGACCCCAAAGCCACAAACCCTGCCACCGATGGCTGATATCCCTCACACCCAGCGCGACGGCGCCGTCCCAAGGGTCGGCGCCGTCGCATTTTCCGGCCACTCAGCCACTCGACGAACAATCAGCGACCAGTATCGGGGAATCTGAATGACCACCATCCCACCTGTTCCCGTTCGGTGCATCCACCGTCCATTGAGCGGCGGCTTGGTCGTGCCCTGGATCGCCTTCACACACGATGGCCACGTCGCATTCGGTGGCGTCGACCAGCACAAGCGGCATCTGGCCCTCACCCGGTGCCTGTGCCAGATCTGCGGTCAACGGCTCGGCGAGCGCATCTACCTGCTCGTCCGACCGCAGGACGTAAGCACCCGGTGGGCCAGCGAACCCGGCGTGCACCCCGAGTGCCTGGGCTACGCCAAACAGCACTGCCCGATGCTCAACGGCCAGGCATCCCATTACCGGCGTTCACCACTGCTCGCCACACATCCAGCCGGACGTCCATGCCCCGACCCGGACTGTCCCTGCCCCGACACCACCACACCCAAAGACCACAACGCACGCTCTGGACAACCTGCTGAAGACTGGGACGCCTGGCTGATCAATCCGGCCAATTACCGGCTCAAGGCCGACCCTCAACACGACCTCCTCGGCCTGGACCTCGACATCAACGTCTTGAAGATCAGGCCCATCCGGAGAAGCCGTCACGCGGGCCTTGACGAAAAGCTCGACCTGATCCGGCAGCTCCTCGACCTTCCACCAAGCAGCGATGAGGTGTGACAGCGGCGAGCGATAGACCGCTGTCCCCTGTTGTCTGGTGTGGTCTCTGCACGTTGCTCAAACACGCGAATCTGAGAGGAGGAGTAGACCTCGTGGAACCGTTCGTCTTGCATGAGAAGGTCGCCCGTGACTGGCTGACCGAACTCGTAGTCGCCCACGAGGTGGGCATTGGATTCGGCGAGGCGAATCAGATACGAGACACGGGCTATCCGCGGATTGGGATCGCCTGGAGACCCACAGATCCTGGTGAGGAGGATGGCGTGTTCCTCCTGGTCCGGGCGGCCCAGATGGCTCACGTACTCACTTCTCCGGACGAGATGATCCTCGACTGCGAATTCGTCGACGACGGAGACGAAGGTCTTTCCCGATGGCTACTTGACATTGCGCTACCGGCGCCGCTGAAACTCGCCACGCCGTCCGAGGCGCTGCCCGCACTAGGGGAACCCGACGTCTTCGGAGTGGAAGCGGCCCTGGCGATCCTGCGCGAAGCCGCCCAGGCGGCTAGCCTCCTCCTTCAGCAGCTGTCGGACTACCTCGAGGCCAGCGAAAAGCCAGGCCACGGCAGCTGACCCGCAGGAACGAATACCCTCAGGCGTTCCAGATGCGGGAGACTGCCGGAGAGCCTGGAGGTTGGACCTGTGGAGATCGACTTGAGCGCGGCACGGGAGACCGTGAGGAAACTGGCCGAACGGCTGGAGGCGCTCGACGGTACGACGGTGGACCAGGCGCCGACCCGCGAAGGATCGCGGCAGCGCACTGAAGTCAGCCGCACCCTGCAGCACCTCGCCCACCTCGGTGACAAGGCTTCTGTAGAGATCATGGAGGTCTTCTATAATTTCCGGGGTTGGGATCGTCCTGCCGAGAAGTGAGCAGCCGGATGAACCACGAAACCGAGATCCTGCTGCACAACGTGGCCAGGCGCCTGGAGCGGGCCGTCCGCGAACGGGACTGCCCCGCCATGGTGGTGCTCCAAGGAGACCGAACCCTGGTGCTCTCCGACTACGACTACCTGCGCGATGACCCGACGGCCGTAGCGTTCGAACACCGTGCTGCCGAGAAGGCACAGCAGATTCACGCGGTTCGCTTCGTCTTCGCCGTCCCACAGGTGTGGCTCTTCGACCAGGACGGCGTGTACGGCCGCGCGGTCGCCAACCTGCCGCTGAGGCAAGGCGAGCAAGAGCTCATCGCCTGGATGAGCTTCGACGCGGACGACGGGGTGGACTACGGCTACTTTCCGTACGCACGCCGTCCCCGCGGCGAGCCGGTCTTCGACGATCACACGGTGATCACTGTCCCCGTCCAGCCTTACGAGGGGTTCCCGGGCCGCCACCTCCTACGCGCCCTGACGCAAGATTCCGGTGGCCCAACCGGTACGTAATGCTCTGGCCAGTACCCTGCGCCCCGTCTCGCCTGAACGTCTCCGAACACATCTGGTGTCGGCGGCCCCTGTATCGGTTACGGACGTCATGCCGAAGTTTCGAGACGCTCTTGACGAGCCTGCTGCACCACGTTCGGCCCCGACTCGACCGTTATCTCGCCATGCCCTTCACCACGTCCTACGGCGAGGAGTCGGGCCAGGGGCACACGGTGACGGCGGAGGCAGCTCCTTCCACGAGTCGCTGCTGCCGGTCGTGACGGAGGAGGACGCGGAAAGCGGCAATGGTGGTAGGTGCGGCCAGGCACGCCCGAGCTCAGCAAGCGACAGACGCCGTGAAGCGCGCTGCCGACCATCCAGAGGCTGCCACCGGGCGGCGGCCGGGTGGACGTCATGGTCATTGATGACGAAGTCAGCACTGGACGTCGCCACCGGCACCAGGGTGGGATCGTCCAATGTGCTCAAGGCCGTGCCGAGGGCGCCGCGGACACGGGTCTCGCGGCGCGTGGTGGGCATCCAGAGCAGGATGGGGGTTGTGATGCCAGTGGTGGCGGCGAGTTTGGCGTAGCCGGGGAGTTTCGCCGCGACGCGATCGGGGCGCTCAGTGCCGAAGTCGAACTCCAGGAACCACTCGAACGCGGATTGGTCTGCGCGCCACCGGCCGTACCCGTCGGGGCGTACGATGTCGCCGAAGTTCCGCTCGCAGCGGGCCTCGGACCACCAAGCGGTCAGTTGTCCGGAGGGGTTCGAGCTGCGGGAGTGAGCGGTGAGGGCAGTGAAGAAGGCGTTGGTGCCCACAGTGTGGGCCAACCGCAGGGAGTGGGCGATACCGATGGCCCGTTCATGCCGGTAGTCCAGGTCGCGGGGGTCGAGGCCGTCTTCGCGCGCGACGATGGCGGCGCCGGCGACGTCGAGGACGTAGTGCATGGGCGCGGTGCCCGAGGCGATGAAGGGCTGGAATCGGTCCAGTACGCGCCACTTGTAAAGCTGGAGCAGCCGCAGGTTGGCTGCCCGGACGGACGGATAGGCGATCTCGGCGATCTGGTGCGTGGTGAGGACTTTGTGCTCGTAGAGCATGCGGGCCAGCCAGCGGTCCCGGTCGGTGAGGCGTGTGGCGAGCCGGGCGATGTATTCGCCGGTGATGGCGGCACGTTGACTGAGACGCTTTGGCCGGTGGGCGCGCAGAGAGCGTTGAGGTGTGGGGTTGGTGATCACAGGTGGACCTACTTCCGGGTGAGGGGCGGGGCGAACCGTAGAAGTGGGTAACAGGACATGCTGAGCCGGTTGGGTGTTGTCTCTGGCCGGGTCCTTGACGTGGCGACGAGTTGTGCCTCGGCCTGTGCGAGCCGTGAGTGACGAACAAGGTGCTGTGAGGGCAGCAAGACGGCCAGGCGGAGTTGTGCCGCAGCGGTGCCTCAGGCGGATCCGATAGAGGCGGAGTCTGCTGGGCGGGTCGCACCGGCGTAGTCGTCACCGTGGTAGCGATAGGGTGCGATTTTGATTTTTTCTCCGAAGTTCGGTGCGTTGATCATTTGGCCGCTGCCGATGTAGAGACCGACGTGGTGAATGCCCCTAATGGGGGCACCGTAGAAAACGAGATCGCCGGGCATCAGCGGCTGCCCCTGGGGGACCCGGGGGCCGATCTGGAACTGTTCTTCGGCTGTACGCGGTAGGGAGATGCCTGCGGTGGCATAGGCGGCCTTGGTCAGCCCCGAGCAGTCGAATCCCCCATCGCCGCTTGCCGGGCCGTTGCCTCCCCATACGTACGGGAGCCCAAGCTGGCCTTGGGCGTAGTTGATCGCTTCTCGGGCGGCGTGGCTTGCTTTCGCGGTAGCGCCGAAGCTGGGGGTGCTCTGGTAGTCCTGGGCCTGAGTGAGGACTTTCGCGACATACCATTCAGCGGGGTTGTAGGCGAGGATCGCCTGATGGAGGTTGTGTCCATTGCGGGCGCCGGAGTCGCATAGGTAGGCAACCGCCGCGTATATCGCGTCTCGTGGGTTGTATGGCGACGGAGCCCGTGTTCTCCCGTGCGGCATCGGGTGCTTGGCGGTGACCGTGTCGAAGGTCGGCCGCAGGAATTGCATCGGGCCTTCGGCGCCCTTGTCGTTGGAACCGCTACGTACTCCTGGCAGGGTGGATCGGCCGTGGTCGGTTTCGATCTTGCCAATGGCGGCCGGTACTGACCAGTCCAAACCGGGGCAGGTCGTCGCCGCTTGCTGGTAGAGCATGAGGTAGCGGGGCGGTATGTCAGTGAGGGCGGTGCGATTGGGCTGGCCGCCGCCAGCACCGACGAGAACCGACAGTGCGCTGCTTGCTCCGGCTGCGGCCAAAGCAATGACGAGCAGTATCGCTCCCAAGAGGGTAATACCGACTTTCGCCATGCCTCACCTCTGTGCTGCGGTAGACGACGAAGCTGGAGTACTCGGCTCGGTATCCGCAGGGAGCCAGCGGACCGCAGTGGGGTCGGTGCGCTCATTTGGGTCAGTCAGGCTGCCGAGCGTCGTAATGGAGTGCTTGGCCGGGTATTGAGTTGCAGGGCTCTGTACAGCGTGCTGCGGAGCTGTAGTGGTGATCACGGGATGGTCACCTCCAGCTATCTGTAGCGGGTAGTGAGCGAGGGAGGTCAGGAGGTCAGGCCAAGCTGACCTGGGTTGGGTGCGAGCTCGGATCGCTGGGCGTCAGGTGGTGCGCCGAGGGTCGACCTGGGGCGTAGTGCCGAGGCGCTTATGGGGTGCGGCGGCCCCAGGCTGCGGCCGGGCGTTGCGGGAGGCTGCGCTTCGGATCTGCTTGGCTCGTCCCCGTATAGGGGACTGGAGCTTTTCCGTGACGGCTGTGAAAGCGGGGGCTTCGACTCCGTGGAGCACGGGGCGGACCGCGGCGTGGAAGACATCGAGATTGGCCAGATCGTGTGCGGTCAGGCGCGGTTCGGTGTGGCGCGCCAGGTGCCGGGCGTCCTCTGGACTGGCGTTGAAGATGATCTTTGTGCGGGCGTTGGTGCTGATGCCCTCCTCCAGCTCTTTGGGGAGCTGGCGCAGGTACTGGTGGGCGAGTGTCATCGACAGCCGGTAGGCGCGGGCCTCGGCAAGCATGTCGCCCAGTGAGTAGGGCAGGTGGAGGAAGTTGTGCGCCTCGTCGATGTAGAGCGAGGCGTCGTGTCGCTGGGCTTGGGGGATACGCGCGCGGGCCGTGGCGGCCTGCCAGGTGCGGGCGACCACGATGGAACCGACCAGGTGCGCGGTCTCTGTGCCGAGCGCGTCCTGGGCGATGCGTACGAGGCAGATACCGCCGTTGAGCGTGTCGTTCATGTCGACGGTGGAGGCGCCGCCGGCGAGGGCTTGGCGGACGAACGGGCGGAGGAGGAAGCCTCGGAGTTTGTTCATCAGTGGGGCGGTGACCTGGGCACGGGCTGGGTCGGACAGGTCCTGGTACCAGGTCCAGAAGCCTTTGAGGATCTCGTCGTCGAGTTGACCGGTGGCGCGCTGCCGGAAGGCGGGGTTCGACAGCAGTTTGGGCAGGTCGGTCAGCGTGGGGGTGCCGGGCTGGGCGCGCAGGGTCAGGAGTGAGGCACGCAGGATGTCGTCGGTGCGCGGGCCCCAGGAGGCGGCGTAGACGCGGGAGAAGATGGATACCAGGTTGTCGACGGTGCGCGGTCCGTCTGCTCCTTCGAGTGGGTTGAGTACGGGCGGACGGGTCTTGCTGTCGGCGTCGAAGAGCACCACTTTCTCCCCGAGTTCGAGAGGCAGACGCCTGAGCAGGTCGCTGACCAGGTCACCCTTCGGATCGATGACGACCACGCCGCGGCCGGCTTCGGCGTCGGAGAGGATCATCTGTGCCATCAGCTCGCTCTTGCCCGAGCCGGTAGCGCCCAGAATGTGCAGGTGGTGCCGTGCATCGGGGACGCGCAGCCCGACGGGGCGCGGATGGCCGCTGTCAGTCAGGCCGATCGGCCGCACCGCCGTTCCCGTGGTCGCGACGCCGGGCGGGGGCGGCACGGCCCTTGCCCCGGCACGTTGCAGACCGGCGACCGTCTCGTCCCACGGCAGGTGCGCCAGCGCGGCGAGTTCCGGGATCGACAGCAGATCGCCGTTGTCCATGCGCCGTTCGGCCAGGCGGGGTAGAGCGCGACGGGCGTGCAGTCGGGTGCGGTGGTAGTAGTTGTGCTCGGTGAAGGTGGCGAATGCGGAGGCGATGGCGTGGCTCCGGCCGCGTGCCTGGTCGCGCTCCTTCGCCTGGTGGTCAGCCGAGGCATGTTCGGGGACGGTGGTGGTGACCGCGTAGCGGATGCGGGTTTCATAGGGCGCGCCGCGTTGCTTGGCCACGATCACGCGGTCCTCGGCGGCCATCTCCAGAGCGGCCTGGGGGTCGATGAGCGTGGCGCTCTGCCGGGCGCGGGGGCGGGGGCGATGACCGGGGGTGAGGGAGTCCAGCAGGCGGCTGATCAGCCGGGTCGACCGTCCGGCGCCCGCATGACGGGCCGCCCTGCGGGCCTTCTTCACCCTGTGTCCGGTTACCGGTCGGGCGAGCACCTGCACCACCGCCCGCTCCTTCGGCCCCATCCCGACCGGTGCGCCGAGCAGGGGGCGCACGGGGTCGAGGGGGAAGTCGGTACGGATCGGAAGGGCCTCGCTGCGGGCTAGTCGCAGTTCACCGGCGGCGGTGATGATGTGCCGTCCCGGAGGCGGTGTGGCGGGCAGAGGGGCAGTGGCGGCGGTGGCGCGGGTGTGGGCGCCGGGCCAGGCGGACTCGATGGCCCGCTCGATCATGCCCGGCGGGATCTGGCCGGGTACCCACACCTGTAGGCGTACGGTTTCGCGGTCGAAGAGATATTCAAAGGCCAGGTGCGGCTGGCCGGTCAGCCACCGGCGCCAGGCCGGCCGCAACAGACCCACCAGGTTCGCCCACAGCACGGCCGCCCCCGCGGCGTCCACCGTCGGCGGAGGCAGAATCTGAACGATACGGGCGTCAGCGGCGAGACGGCGACGGCAACGACGGTGCCACCACCAGCGCCCCCAGGCCAGCGTCGCGGCCGTGGCGATCACGGCAGGACCGGCGATCCATCCCCAGACCACCACCCACGTGTGGACGTGGGCCAGTACGGCGTGCACTGCGCCGGAAGGGTCGCGCAGATAGTCCCCGATCGGGGAATCCGGCACCTCTGAACCGGGAGAATCAGCGAGGTGCAACGGGGAAAGGGCAACGAGATGAGCGCTGTGACCCATGGCAATGGGGACCTTTCATGAGGAGAGAGAGCCAAGAGGGCGGAGGGCTGCTGTCAGGCGGCGCGGTCTTGGCGCTCGGGAGCGCGCCGCTCCTCGGCGTCGTTCGGCGTCTTCAGACGGTTGCCGGTGACCAGGCGTAGCCCGGGGCATGCCCTGGACCGGTCGTGTGCCTGGCGTTCGGCATCGACCTCGGCTTGCCAGGAGCGGAACGTGCGGCCGTTGAGCCTTTTGAGGAAGTGCGGAATGCGGTTGGCAGGGATCCCGACCAGCCGCGGGCCCAGTACCGCGAGGAGATCGCTGGCCTCTTGCGAGTGCCATCCGGCCGCGGCGATGGATTCCTCGTCGGGAAAGACGTCCGCCACCCGGTCACGCTCGGGGTCCAGCGCTGTGTCTTGGGTGCCGCCGAAGCTGAACACCCATAAGAAGTTGTCCGGCGGGTCCGGTTCCACCAGGGCGCGAAACCTGGCTACTTCTTTGGTGTAGGCGTAGAAGTTGACCGCTGGTCGGGCGCGGGTCACCCGAAGCCAGCTGCGTGTATAGGCGTCGGAGAAGAAGTCGCCTGAGTCGTGGATGCGCACCCAGACGCCGCGGAACTTCTCCGCTCCGAGTTCGGCGATCACCGCCTGTTCCCAGCCGGGTAAGTCATCCAGGACAAAGCGGAGGTTCGCCTGGTGCTTGGCTTTGACGGTGGGCCAGGTGTAGGTGCCGTGCCGGGCGTAGCAGACATGCCGGCAGATCCCCGCAGAGGGACAGGCGTTGTATGTCCGGCCGTCCGGCAACCGGCCTGCCCAGGCCGGCAGCGTCCAGTTCCATGCGCCGATCGCGCGCATTTCCCGGTTCTGGGTCAGCAACGGGGACGGGCGTGGTGGTGACACGGGAGACGGCGTTGACTTGGCAGAAGGCATGAGCGTGTCCTTCGTACGAAGGAGCAGAGGAGGGCATGGTCGGCTCCGCAGAACTGCGGGCATGGCAGCTTCACGGCGGCTTCCACGACGGGCTGACCGCTTTGCGCCGGTAGTCAAGCGGTATCAAGCTCGACCTGACTGCCGTTGTCGGGCTGGTAGTCACCCACGGCGTCGGCGGATTCGAGAGCTACGTAGGCATCCTCGGCCTCCGAGATGGCGTCGCTTTCGGCGTAGGCGGCGAGTTCGGCGGGGTCTGTGGTCACCAGGTGGTGCTCGGTGGGTGAGGCGATCGCTTCGAAGGCCACGCGTTGTGTTCCTGTGGAGAGCAGTCCTTGGCCGCGGTCGGCGGACAGCAGGAACTGGCGCTCACCGTCGGACAGGTTGAAAGCGGCCGTGATCTCGTCGATGGCCTGTGGGGCCTGGCGCAGCAGGATTTGGGTGGCGGCGTTGGCCACGATGGCCTTGCCGAGGTCGGAGCCGAGCACATCGGCGCTGTCCTGGGTGGCGACCGTGAGCCCTGCCCAGCGTTTGCGGAAGGACTTGGCCATGCGGAACAGGAATTCCGCTCCGGCGGGCTCCTGCATCAGCAACCAGGCTTCGTCGACAACGACCAGCCCGGGGCGGCGCAGGGCCGGGTTGGACACCCGCCGCCAGACCGAGTCCAGGGTCAGCAGTGTGCCGATCGGTTTGAGTTCGTCGGCCAGGTCGCGCAGCGAGAAGGCCACGAGGTGGCCTTCGGGCCTGCTGGTGGTCGGGCCGTCGAACAGACCGGAGAAGGCGCCGCGCACGTACGGGTCCAGCCGAGCGGCCAGATCCTGCGCTGTGCGGTTCTTCGACTGTTCCAGTACGGCTGCCAGGTCGGCGAGTAACGGAGCGGGGCGGGTCCAGGTCCGCGGGTCGGTCGTGATCCCAGCACGTTGGTAGGTCGCGGTAATCGCCCGGTCCAGCACGGCGCGCTCCGTCGGCGTGAGCGTGCTGCCCAACAGGACGCCGATGACCGTGTGCAGGAACAGAGCCCGGCGGATAACGGCATCTCGGGGAGCTGTACGCCGCCCGTCCGGTCGGGTGTGCAGGGGCAGGTCGAAGGGGTTGAGGCGGACCTGCTCGGCGCCGAGGTGGACGTAGGTGCCGCCGACCGCCTGGGTGAGGCGGGCGTATTCGTCTTCGGGGTCGATGACGTGGATCTCGATGCCGCGATAAAGCGATCGTAGAAGTTCGAGTTTGGCCAGGTAGGACTTGCCGGCGCCGGAGTGGCCGAGGATGACGGAGTTGTGGTTGTCCAGGGCGAAGCGGTCCCAGTGCACCAGCCCCTGCGAGCCGATGTTGTACCCATACAGCACGCCGGTGGGGGCGGCGGCGGAGGTGGGGTCGCTCGGGGGCAGGTCGGGGCTGGTGAAGGGGAAGGCTGCCGAGAGCGCCGCGGTGTCGAAAGTGCGGCGCATGCGGATCAGGTCCAGGCCCATGGGCAGACAGGTCACCCAACCTTGCAGGCTGCGGTAACTGGTCGGTTTGGCGTCCAGCAGCAGGCTCGCCGCCAGAGAGCGGACGGCGGCGACCTCGTCTGCCAGTTGCTCGGGGCTGGTTGCGTGCACGGTCAGGTAGAGCCCGAGGCGGTAGAGCTTGCCTTCGCCGCGGGCGACCCGGGAGGACAGCTCGTAGGCGTCCTCGGTGGCGGCTTCCACGTGCGGGTCGAGCAGCCGGCCCTTCTGCTCGGTGTAGCGGCGGCCGGATTCGAGCTTGGCGAGCTGCCGCTTAAGGCGGGTCGCGGCGGTGACCGGGTCGATCGGCTCGATGTGCACGCTGACGTCCACCCGGCCCGGGTAGGTCAGCAGGGGTTGCAGCCATCCGGGGTAGACCTCGCGGGGGAAGCCGGTGACGGCGAAGGAAGCCACCTGTTCCCCACCGATTTCCAGATGCCGGGGACTGACGGCCAGCGCATCCGGAGTGAAGGCACCAGCGCTCGCCATGGGCGCCTCCTGGCATGACGCGCGTGAACGGCCAGCACGCTTGCGGATCATCGTGATTCCCTCCCTGCCGACCGGTCGTGTTCGGTGACGTCGGCCTCTGGGCCGGACGTGTCCGGGCGTTCGAAGGCGCACTGGGCGGTGCCGTCTTCGGGGGTCGGGGCAAGGGTGATCACGTCGTCCGCTCCGGCGAGGTGGGAGGAGACGGGGACGAGGCTGTCGGGGTTGCAGGCGGCGGCCAGCACCGCGGTGGCTTGCCCGGCGTCCAGCGGGGTGACGACGATCCCGGTCGGGCTCAGCAGATCGACGGCCTCGCCGAGCCGCCGCACCAGGCGGGCTTCTGCCGCCCCGCGTGCCGCTTCCGCCGAGGGCTGAGCGGCGTCCCGGGACCGCGCGCGGCGGGTGAAAGCCGCGAGTGGTGAGGGGCCGCCGAGCCCGTCGACCCCCCGCTGTGCTCCCAGCGGTTCGCGCAGGACGAGCAGTACTTGGCGGCACAACAGGTCACTCTGGGCGCCCAGTTGAGCCAGATAGTCGGCATGTTCGCGGGCGGCTTCCTCCAGCGCCGGATGCGGCAGCCTGGGCGCCTGCTCGCGGAGCTCGCTGATCTGCCCCGTCAGGTCCAGGCGCTCGGTACGTACCAGCACCTGGACCGGGGCTGTGAGGGAGTGCAGGTAGCGGCCGAAGGCGGCGGTCAGGGATTCCTGCTCGGTCGGGGTGCGCAGGGAGAAGTTGACGGTGGAGCACACCGCTAGTGCCGCGACCCCGTCCGTGCCGAGGTCGACCACGCCGGTTTCGCTGACGCCTTCGGCGGGGAGCTCCAGAGCGGCTGGAGCAATCTTCCCCTTGGTTTTGAAGTCTTGCGAGTTGCGAGTGGCCCTGTGGGTCAGCCAGGCGGGGGCCGGGTGGATGCCTTCGGGGGCGGCGACCCGGTGGTGGGGGCTCATGCGCTGGCGGATGGCAGCCAGTGCCAGCCGGTCCAGTGCGATGCCGTCCCGCCGGCCGAGAGCCAGCAGGACGGTGGCCACCGCGATGGGGATGGCCACGACCGCGAACACCGCCAGCGGCACCACATCACGGACGGCCGTCCAGGTGCCGTAGAGCACGATGCCGGCCACCGCCAGGATGAGCAGCTGGCGGGCGGTCAGGTTCGCCAGGACGGTGTCCTCACGGTCGACGTCGGCGGGAATACGTACTGGCTGGGTCATCGCAGATCACCTCCTTCAGTTCCTGCGCCGTCCGTGGCTGGGCGATGGATGGGGATGAGGGGGTGGGGAGCTGAAGCGCGGCGGAGGTGGCGCACTGGTGCGCTTCCGCGGGCGCGGAGTGGTGGGACCGGGCACTGGTGGGCGGAAGGTCACCGGCGCGGGTTGATCACGAGTCCGTCGCGGCTGTGTGGGGGACGGATCGGTGGGCGGCTGAAACCGCGGCCGACCCGGGGATGTGGTGGGACGGCTGGTTCGGGCGGGTGGGGGTGTGCCGGATCCGGGTGCGCGGAAGGACGGCGCGCCAGGTGGTGTCGTGGGCCGGGGCGTGCGTGTGGAACGTGTGCTGGCCGAGCCGTCGTCGGCCGGGCGGGTGGGGGCGCGGAAGGTGGGCATGCCCGGCGGTCCGATCTGCGGGCCGAACCGAGGGGTTGCTCCGGGTACGGGTTCGCGGAACAGGGCGGGTCCGGGTGGGCGGCGCCGGATCACCGGCGGGCTGGGCGCTCGCGTGCTGCGGCGAGTCCGAGCGGGGATGGGCGTGCTGTTCCTGCCGGTGCGGGATCGCGATGCCGCACCAGCGGCGCTGGTTGAGTTCATACCGCGCAGTGCTCCGAAGGTTCGGGCGGCGATGTAGGTGCGCACCAGGCTCCCGGCGAGGGAACGCCGGTGGCTGCCGCGGAGAGAGCCGAGAATCCAGAACGGGATCTTGAACAGGATGTACATCAGGGCCAAGGAGACGATGAGGTCGACCAGGCCCGTTTTGCTGGGGCCGAGCAGAGTGAAGCCGTCGGGGTCCAGGAACACTCGCAGGGCGGTGACCAGGGCAAGGGACTGGGCGAGTTGGACGGCGAGCAGGCCGAAGAAGCAGCGCCACCACCAGCGGGCGATGCCGTCGGTCTGCGGCAGGGCATGGCACATCAGGGCCAGTGGCGCTCCGGCGACCATGATCATGGTCAGGGCGACGCGTACGGCGTAGGTGACAAGGAGCGCCACCAGCATCCCGGCGATGAATACACCCATGAAGATGACGAAGATGCCACCGTTGATGGAGCTGAGGATCAGATTGCGCAGCGTCTTCGCGGCCGTGTTCTCGTCCACGCCTTCACCGAGCACGGCTCGGGACAGGGCGTTGGCAGTGGCGATGGCCTTGTTGGCGACGAACAGCGACAGGGCCGCGGCCAAGAAGCCCAGCACGATACGGGGAGCGATCTCCTTGATGGAGTAGTGGGTCTGGACGGACTCGTAGGCCATCACCACGATCCCGGCGATCATGATGAGCATGCCGTAGCAGGCCAGCATGATGTGCCAGGAGTTCGACCACAGCTCGCCGATGCGCGGTAGTTGGTCCAGGATCGGGGTGGATAGCAGGGTTTTGCCGAGAAGGTCCAGCAGCGGGTTGAGCGCCTTGGTGACCAGTCCTTTGAAGAAGACGGTGATGGCGGCGTTGATGCCCTCGACGATCCAGCCGACGACACCGCCCGGGCCGCCCCCATCACCGTCGCTGTCGTCCGGTTCTGCGGTCGGCAGCGGAACGGAGCTGGCGCCGCTGCTGCTGGGCTGCGGAATGCAGTCCGACGGCGACGAGCTGCCCGACGGAGAGGAACACGGATCCTTCTTGGTCGTCGAAGGTGGTGCGGTGGGAACGTGAGGAATTCCTGGCGAAGAACCCCACGACGACGAACTCGGCGCCGGGCTGCGGGGGGCGACTGAGGCGGTGCCGGAGGGGGCAGGCGAGGGCGCGTCGGGCGCGGCCTGCGCCACCGACGCCAGGAGCCAGCCGAACAGCACCGCGATGACCACCGCTACGAAGCCCGAACTCAGGGCCCGTATCCGGACCACTGGCCGGTGAGGGCGCGCTCCGGCGGCTGTGTCGAGCGTGCCGCGTCGGCGGGCCACGGGCGGCGGGGGTGGCGGGGCGGCGGGCATCAGGCACCCACGATCCCTTTGAAGATCTCCACCACCAGCGGCGCCAGGGTGGCCAGCCCGTACCCGTAGCCGGCGCTCTTGAACGAGGACTTGGCCTTCTCGACCTCACCCGGGTCGCCTGCGGCCAGGATGTACCGCACGCCCCCGACGGTGAGGAACAATGTGGCCAAACCTGCCAGGATGCCCATGATCCAGTTACGCAGGTTGTCCAGGACCGTGTTGATCGACTTGGCCAGCGCCTGGACCCGTACCGGCTCGGCCTGTGCCGCCGACGTCAGCAGGATCGACACCGCGACAACGAGGCTGACGATCAGCAGGAACCGCCCTGCCCATGTGGCCATGCGTCGCGTGGAGCGTTGCTGGCCACCCTGATCGGCGTGGGCAGTGCGATCGCGTCGGAAGCGGCGGGACAGTGATGATGTCAGGCGCATCGAGGCACCTCCGGAGACGGCATGGACGATGCGGCGGGTGAACTCCCCCCGCACCCGAGAAGGCCGGTCTTCGGCCGCGAATTGGACAGCGGATCCCGAGCTTTCTGTGCCGTGCCCTGTGCCGCGTTACCTGGTGAGTCGCTAACGGAGCGTGACCAACCTGCGCGGAGCTGTCGGGCAGGCCGGTCCGGGTCGGCCAGCACCCTGGCGGCCACCGGGTCGTTCGGGTCGCTGTCCCGCACTTGATCCCGTATGAAGGCGACCAGTCGGTGCTCGGCGCGTTGGCGGGCCTTGTAGGCCGCGTCGGTCGTGGTCCGATTCGCGACTGCCCAGCCCGCGATGGAGGACTCCTCCAGTCGGGTTGCGCCGATCAGGTCGGCCTCGGTCCGGGTCAGGACCGACTCACGGACTGCCTGGGCCAAGACCAGGTCCGGGTGCCCCCATGGGGGCCTGGGCGGAGAGGAATGGAAGCCGTGGGCCACCGGTGTGGGGGCGTCGAGGGCTTCGGCCAGGGCGGCGTGCCCGGCACGATAGGCCGCCCATCGCAGCCGCACGAGCACCCGCGGGCGGCTCAAATCGAGGTCCGCCAGGGCGCGCAGAAAGCCGGAGAGGACCTCCGCGTGGACATCGAATGGATCGCCGGGATATCGGGCGGCCAGCCACCGGGAGGTGCTGGCGAGGGCGGGCAGCGCCATTCCGGTGCACGCCAAGGTCCAGGTGGCGCCTTCGTCCCGGGAGCGTTGCACCAGGTGGGTCCACACGGCGTCCCGGGTGTGGCGGGGGCAGCGGCGCTGCAGCATGCGGCGCCGCAACTCGTTCAACGGCACCAAGCGGTTGGGCAGGCCGGAAAATTTCCGGCCGTCCACCGACAGGGGATCTGGCCCGGTCACCAGCCAGGTAAAGCACTGCCGAGCTGTGTCCAGTGGCAACTGCTGGGTTTGACGGCGGTTCGAGCGATGGGCGCGCCTGCCAGTCATGAAACGCCCTCCTTCACACAAGGAGTGGAAACGACGCATCCATGAATTCAGGTCGCCGACAAGAAATGACCAAGAAGACAACAAGGCACTCACTCTTGTGCGCCGTCGACATCACTAAAGGATTCCTAAGCGTGACCTGAAGGTGATCATATGGAGGTAGTGGGGAACAGTTTCGAATGCATGCCCTTAGTCGCCCCTTAAGCTGCATTGACCTGCTGTTTTGTGCGTTTGGCAGGTGTTCCCTAGTAGTGCGGTAGGCCCGTGAAGTCGAGCGTTCCGGTTCCTGCTCTCGGCGTGGACGGTGAGCTCAGAGACCAAATATTTCTGGAAGAAAGCGCGGAGGGCTGCCGAGGTGTTGCCTGGGGCCAGGCCGAGGCGCCGACATTTCTATCTGTCGGCGTGCTGACGAAGAATTCCAGGAGAGCGTTCAGCTCGGTCACGACCTTGAGGGGCGGGAGTGAGTTTGGTCCGGCGGTGTCCAAAACCGGCCCGGATCCCGGTCTTTTCTGGTGTCCATGCAGCACTACGGATCTCAGGAGCACGGGTATGACACGCAACCGACGAGCTACCAGGCCACCCCAATGTGGAGAGGGGCGACACCAGTGCGCCCCTTCTGGCTGGCGGAACGGCGGGGGTGCCCAGGCCAGTTCGCCCTGGGTGGCACTGTGGGGCCGCTGGGCGCGCCCCGGATCGGTCTGGCCGGTCGCATTGGACCAGAGCCACCCGGACGCGGAAACCCTCCCCGGGTGGCTTCTGGGCGCCATCGTCAAGATCGTCGCCTTCTACAGCGAACCTGGGCAGCAGGTGCTGCTCCTTGCCCCGCCCAATCGCCAGAGTGAACCCACGGCTGACCCCGAACTCCCTTCAGGCCCGCCTGAGTCAGGACCCGGTCTGCTGACCGGACTGACCGACGCCGCCCAGACCGCGGCCCGACTCGGCCGCACCCTCCACGTGCGCACCGCTCGGCCCGCCAAGAGCCGGCTGTCCGATCCCCGACTCATCCACCAGTCGGCGATCGGACTGCCCCCGCAGCCGCCCGCCCCGACACCGACTCACACCGACTGTCCTACGGACCCGGGCTCGACCGCAGTCGGTCCGGATCGCTACGACGTTGTGATTACGTTCGTCGATCCACGAGACTCCGACTGGGTCGACGACGCCCCCTGGCACGATCTCCTGATGCCGAACGGGACCCTGGCATTCATCACCCATAGTGACCATCAACAGGGGCGCCTGATCGACCCCAGCAACCGGCTGACGCACACCGCGCACCGCGCGGCGCTCATCGCCCTCGATCACGTAGTCCTGTTGGAGATCCCTATCCGTCGAAGCAACCTGACCGCACCGCCGCCGCGTAAGGCGACAGCCCCGCTCCCGCAACGTCAGGCCGATGCTTCGAAAGCGCGCCACATGCGCATCCACTCTGACCTGTATCTGTTCGCACGTCCTCGGGCTGAGGTAGACACCGAAGCCGGGGAGATGCGCTGATGGCTGACCAATTCCCGCCGCTGTGCTGGGTAGGCCCGCGGCTCTCGGTGTGGAGCACCGGGCAGGACGATGCGTCCCTCCAACTCACGCGCGGTCCCTACTCGCCTGCCACAACCCAGGACAGCGCCCGCATGCCTCCGGCCGTCGCCGCTTACGCCGTCGCCGCGTACACCCGCCCCGGCGACACCGTGCTCGACCCCGACTGCGGAGCCGGCACGGTCCTGGTCGAGGCCCTGCGCGCCGGACGACATGCCATCGGGATCACCCGCCACCACCGGTGGCGGGCCATCGCCCGTGCCAACGTCACCGCCGCCAAACGTGACGGCGCTGTGCCGGATGGAATGGTGCTCGAGAGCCCACCCGACGCCGCCGCCATGCGCCACGCCGGTCTGGCTGGTCACAGCGACCTGCTCCTGACCACCTGGCGGCCCCCTCTGCGCTCCCGTGCGCACCGGGCAGATGAGCTCGATGGGGGCACCGGCACGCCCGCCGGAGAGAGCGCATCCACTGACCGCCTCCGTAGGCAACTGGCCCGGTGCCGGCCGCTGCTTCGACCCGGCGCTCATGTAATCGTTGTGGCCCCGCGACGCCGCAGCCGTGATGCTCTGCTCGACCTGCCCGGGCATGTACTGCGTGCTGGGTGGGCGGTCGGACTGCTGCCGGTGGAGCGGTGCGTCGCGCTGCTGGGTGAGTTGCGCGGCTCCCGGCTCGTAGCGTGTGCTTCGGCGGCCCAGCGCCGCAGCGTCGCTCGCCAGGAGCGGGCGCTTGGGCAGCCGGTCATGCTCCCCGCCCACCAGGATGTGCTGATCTTCCAGACACCCCGGCGGGCCGCCGCCGCGGCGTTGGCCGCTCCGCCGTCCGGGCCCAGCCCGCTTCACCGCAGTGAGCGGGTGGACGCCTCGCAGGGGAGGGCCGCCGCATGATCCCCCCGTACTACGCCGACGATTCAGTCACCCTCTACACCGGAGACGCGGTCGAGGTGCTGCGTGACCTCCCGGACGCCTGCGCGGAGTGCGTGGTCACCTCGCCCCCGTACTGGGGACTGCGCGACTACGGCACCGGCACCTGGACCGGCGGCAACCCCTCGTGTGCCCATTCCACCGGCCGCGGCACCAACGCCGCACAGCGCAAGCATCCGAGCCTGGAATACACCGCGTCTGCTGCGCACCGGGGCGACGATCCCCGCACCTGTCTGCGATGCGGAGCAGTCCGCGAAGACCGGCAATACGGCCTGGAAACCACCCCGGAGGACTATGTCGATCACTTGCGGGCCGTTTTCGCCGAATTGCGCCGCGTGGTGGCCGCGACCGGGACGGTGTGGCTGAACCTGGGCGACTCCTACAGCTCCACCCCGCCCGGGCACACCAACAACCCCATGAGCAAAAGCACCCTGGACGGTCGTACCGCTGTCGCGCGCCTGCGGGAATCCGTCCAGCGCGCGGACGTGGACCGCACCGGTGTGATCCCCCGGAAGAATCTCTTCGGCATGCCCTGGCGGGTCGCCTTCGCGCTGCAAGCCGACGGGTGGATCCTGCGCAACGCGATCATCTGGCACAAACCCAACGCCATGCCGGAGTCCGTGCGGGACCGGCTGTCCAACCGCTACGAGATGCTGTTCCTCCTGGTACAGCAGCCCCGGTACTTCTTCGACCTGAACCCGATCCGCGAACCGCTCGCCCGGCCCGAAGCACTCGGTGAGGGCATCGTGATCGGCGGGGCGAACAAAGGCCGCCACGGCGGTATCGACGCCACCGCCCGCCGCCGCGGCAGCAGCACTTACGGACACGGCAAGTACACCGACACCAGCTCCTTCCCCGCAGCCCCGCCCGGCGCCGCACTGCGTCCCACCGGACAACAGCACACCGCCACCCATCCCCAAGGGAAGAACCCCGGCGACGTGTGGACACTGGCCACCCGCCCGCTGCGGGCCGCGCACTTCGCCACCTTCCCCATCGATATCCCGCTGCGGTGCATCGCTGCCGGATGCCCGCCCGGCGGACAGGTGCTGGACCCGTTCAGCGGCGCCGCGACCACCGGACTGGCCGCACGTCAACTAGGCCGTTCCTATCTCGGCATCGACCTCCAAACCGCCTTCCACGACATCGGCCTGGACCGGCTCGAACTGCCACGACCCGAAGAACCCGGGACCTAGGAACGGAGGGCAGCATGAACCGGCCTGAACCCACCATCGGCACCCCAGCCCCGCAGGCTCAGAAGAGCACCACCCGATCCGCGCCCGCCGACCGCGGCCCGACGGCGCCCGCCGCTCACCCCTGCCGCGGTGTCACCCTGCTCACCGGTGACGCCGCACAGGTCCTGCGGACCCTGCCCGCTGCGTTGGCGGACTGCGTGGTGACCTCCCCGCCGTACTGGCGGCTGCGCGACTACGGCACCGGCACCTGGACCGGCGGCAACCCGCACTGTCCCCACCTCGCCGATCCGTCGGCGGACAGCCCCCAGAACACGATCAACGACCCACGGCAGTGCTCACGCTGCGCCGCACGCTGGACCGATGAGCAATACGGCCTGGAATCCACCCCGGACGGCTACGTGGAGCACCTGCGGCAGGTATTCGCTGCACTGCGACGCGTTCTCGCACCGACGGGGACGGCCTGGCTCAACCTCGGCGACAGCTACGCCGCCAACAGCGACGGCTACTGGTGTACGCGCCCCGGCCAGTACCGCCAGCCCAGGTTCCGGGCCACAGCCGACCTGCCGCACAAGAACCTGTTCGGCATGCCCTGGCGGGTGGCCCTCGCGTTACAGGCTGACGGGTGGATCCTGCGCAACGCGATCATCTGGCACAAGGTCAACGCGGCCCCCTTCCCCGTCCGCGATCGCCTCAGCTGCCACTATGAGTGGCTGTTCCTGCTGGTGAAACAGTCCCGGTACCACTTCGACCTCGACCCGATCCGCCAGCCCTACACCGGCGACCGCTCCCTGTCCCGCCGCACGCATCGATCCGCCACCAAGCCCCACACCGCCCGCGGCATCTGGCCCCCACCCCACGACACCGGCCGAGGCGGCACGCTCCGCGGACGCAACCCCGGCGACGTGTGGTCGATCCCGGTAACCCCGCGACGCCAGACCGCACATCCCGCCGCCTTCCCCCTGGAACTCCCGCTGCGATGCATCGCCGCCGGATGCCCACCCCTCGGGGTGGTCCTCGACCCCTTCAGCGGTACGGCAACCACTGGACTGGCCGCGCACCAGTTGGGGCGCTCCTACCTCGGCATCGACCTCAATCCGACCTTCCAGGCCCTCGCCTCAGAGCGACTGTCCCAAGCGAGGCAATCGGCCGACGAGCAGCGGGAGGGAGCGTGAAAACAGCGAAATCTCCCACAAGCGCCGACACACGATCCTCTATCTGCCTGGGGCCTCCTTTTTCACCCGGCCGGCGCTACACTCGCAGGCCCAATACCGGGCCTGAGCAGCTGTTTCGTACCGCTTCGACGTTCGGGTGGGCTCATCCCATCGCGCGCTGGACCACCGGCGTAGCCGATGAATCCGGCCTCCGGAACGGAGGGCATGCCGATGGGTGAGCCCAGCAAACATCCACAACCCCCGTCCGCCCCAGCCCACGCAGAAGCGCACCTCTCCCCTCGCGGGGACGACGTACCGGAGCCGCACCCCGGACCGGAGGTCACCGTCACGGTCCCCTCCGAGCCACCGGTGCTCATCCCGCCTGCCGCGGCGGCGCTGCTGCGGCTACTCCAGGCCGTTCACCGCACACACACAGGCGCCGACCACCCCCCGGACCCCAGCAGGACCGAGGAAGCGGCGTAGAGCAAGAGAAGGAGGACAGCGTGAGGACACGCTTCGCCTTCGCCGGACGGGTGTCCACCGAGGACCAGCAGGACCCGGAAGCCTCCCGCAACTGGCAGATCACCCGAGCCGAGGCACTCATCGAGCCCCGCGGGAAGATCGTGACCCAGTTCTTCGACATCGGTCAATCACGGTCGATCCCCTGGCAGCGCAGACCACGCGCCTCCGCCCTGTTGGAGGCGCTCAAACACCCTGACCGTGGCTTCGAGGCGGTCGTGATCGGCGAGCCGCAACGTGCCTTCTACGGCAACCAGTTCGGCCTGACCTTCCCCGTCTTCGTCCACTACGGCGTGCAGCTGTGGGTGCCCGAAGTCGGCGGGCCCATCGATCCGGAGTCCGAAGCGCATGACCTGGTGATGTCGGTCTTCGGCGGCATGAGCAAGGGCGAACGCAACCGCATCAAGATCCGGGTTCGCGCCGCGATGAGTGCCCAGGCCAAGATCGAAGGCCGCTACCTCGGGGGACGCCCGCCCTACGGCTACCGGCTCGTCGATGCCGGACCGCACCCCAACCCGGCCAAGGCTGCCGACGGGCGCCGCCTGCACCGTCTGGAGCCCGACCCGGTCACCGCGCCGATCGTGCAAAGGATCTTCCACCTCTATCAGGTCGCCAAATACGGGCTGTTCGCCATCGCTGAAATCCTCACCTTCGAGGGCATCCCCTGCCCGTCCGCGCACGACCGCGCCCGCAATCGCCACCGCTCCGGCATCGCCTGGTCCAAGGGCGCGGTCCGCACGATCTTGTCCAACCCCCGCTACACCGGCCACCAGGTGTGGAACAAGCAGCGCAAGGACGAAGTCCTCCTCGACGTCGACAACGTGGCCCTGGGCCATGAGACCCGGATGCGCTGGAACCAGCCCGAGACCTGGGTATGGTCCACCTCTCCCGTCCACGAACCATTGATCACCATCGAGACCTTCGAGCACGTCCAGCAGATGCTCGCGGGCAAGGGCGCAGGCAAGAACACCCGCGAGCGCAAGCGCACCCGCCACCCGTACGTCTTCCGCGGACTGCTGCACTGCGGGATCTGCGGGCGGCGCATGCAAGGCCAGCAGAGCCAGGACCGCCTGTACTACCGCTGCCGCTTCCCCAACGAATACGCCCTGGCCAACAAGATCAACCACCCGCGCAACGTCTACCTCCCCGAACAGGATCTCCTGCCCCCGCTCGACAACTGGCTTGCCCTGGCCCTCGCTCCCCACCGACTGGAAGAGACCATCGCTCTCATGCAGGCTGCTCAACCCGACATCGCACCCGCCCCAGGCGCAGAGGACGCCGAACGGGTGATCGCCGAATGCGACACCAAGCTCGCCCGCTACCGCGAAGCCCTGGAAGCAGGAACGGACCCGAAACTCGTCGCCCAGTGGACCGCCGAGGTCCAGGCCCACCGCGCCGAAGCACTCAGCCGGTCACGCAAGATCACCGGCCAGCGCCGAATGACCAAGGACGAGATCCGCGCCATGCTCAAGCCGCTGGGCCCGATCCCTGACGTCCTCCCCGACGCCGAGCCGCGGGACAAGGCCGAGGTCTACCAAAACCTCGGGCTCAAGCTGATCTACGAGCCCGGAAAACAGCTCGTGCGGGCCGAGGCAACGCTCGACCCGCACAAGTTGGGGATATGGTCTGTGTCCGAGGGGGGACTTGAACCCCCACGCCCGATAAAGGGCACTAGCACCTCAAGCTAGCGCGTCTGCCATTCCGCCACCCGGACAAGGTGTGTCTCCGCGGCGGGCCGCGGCGACATGGACCACGATACCAAGGTTTCGGAGTGCGTTTCACCTGCGTATGCCGGGCACCCACCCCCGGGTCGACCTGGGAGGACGGCGGGGATGGGCACGGAGAGTGATCACTTGGGGATCAGGTGGTAGTCGGGGAAGGCTGCCGGGCGGCTGTCCGTACGGAGAGGAAGGTGGCGGTACGGAGCGTGACGGTGGCCTGGGGCGCGGATCGGGCGCGGATCGGGCGCGGATCGGGTGCGGGTCAGCTCATGCGGCGGCGCCGGGGGTTTCGGCCAGCAGGGACACCACCAGGGCGGCGGTCTCCGTGGGGGTGGCTCCTACGCTGACGCCCGCCGCCTCCAGCGCCGCCTTCTTGGCCGTGGCGGTGCCCGAGGAGCCGGAGACGATGGCGCCCGCGTGGCCCATGGTGCGGCCCTCGGGGGCGGTGAAACCGGCGATATAGCCGACGACCGGTTTGGTGATGTGTTCGGCGATATATCGCGCGGCGCGCTCCTCCGCGTCGCCGCCTATCTCGCCGATCATCACGATGAGGTCGGTGTCGGGGTCGGCCTCGAAGGCGGCCAGGGCGTCGATATGGGTGGTGCCGATGACCGGGTCGCCCCCGATACCCACGCAGGTGGAGAAGCCGATGTCGCGCAGCTCGTACATGAGCTGGTAGGTGAGGGTGCCGGACTTGGAGACCAGCCCGATCCGGCCCGGTTTGGTGATGTCGGCGGGGATGATGCCGGCGTTGGACCGGCCCGGGGAGATCAGCCCGGGGCAGTTCGGGCCGATGATCCTGGTGGCGCGGGCCCGGGCGTACGCCTGGAAGGCGACCGCGTCATGGACCGGGATGCCCTCGGTGATGACGACGGCGAGCGGGATCCGGGCGTCGGCGGCCTCGGTGACGGCGGCCTTGGCGTGGGGCGGCGGGACGAACAGGACGCTCACCCCGGCGCCGGTGGCGTCCATGGCCTCGCGTACGGAGCCGAAGACGGGCACCGCGGCGCCGTCGATGTGGACCCGGGTCCCGGCCTTGCGCGGATTGACGCCACCGACGACGTCGGTGCCCGCGGCGAGCATCCGCCGGGTGTGCTTCATGCCTTCCGCGCCGGTCATGCCCTGGACGATGACCTTGCTGTCCTTGGTGAGGAAGATGGCCATGATGTGCGCCCCCTACGCGGCGAGTTCGGCGGCGCGCGCGGCGGCGCCGTCCATGGTGTCGGCCTGGTGGACGAGTGGATGAGCCAATTGGCCAAGGATGGCCCGGCCACGCGCGGCGTTGTTGCCGTCGAGCCGGACGACCAGTGGTTTGGTGAGCGGGACAGTGTCCAGGGCGCGCACGATGCCGTCGGCCACCGCGTCGCAGGCGGTGATGCCGCCGAAGACGTTGACCAGGACGGAGCGCACCTTGGGGTCGTCGAGGACGAGGGACAGCCCGTCGGCCATCACCTGCGCCGAGGCGCCGCCGCCGATGTCGAGGAAGTCGGCGGGGCGGGCGCCGCAGCCCGCGACGACGTCCAGCGTGGACATCACCAGGCCCGCGCCGTTGCCGATGACGCCCACCCGGCCGTCCAGTTTGACGTAGCCGAGCCCGGCGGCCGCGGCGCGGGCCTCCAGCGGGTCCCCGGCCCGGTCGCCGGAGTCGTCCCATGACGGCTGCCGGAAGCGGGCGTTGTCGTCGAGGGTGACCTTGCCGTCCAGGGCCACGATCGCGCCGTCCCGGGTGACCACCAGCGGGTTGATCTCGGCCAGGAGGGCGTCGTACGCGGTCAGGACGGTCCACAGCCGGCGGATGGTCGCGGCCGTCTCCGGCGGCAGTCCCCCGGCGGCGGCGATCTCGGCGGCCGTCGCCTCGGTCACCCCCTCGGCCGGGTCGATCGGGATCCGGGCCACCGCCTCGGGGCGGCGCGCGGCGACCTCCTCGATCTCCATACCTCCCTCGGCGGAGGCGATGGCCACAAAGCGGCCCGCGGCCCGGTCCAGGGTGAAGCCGAGGTACAACTCCCGTTCCACCTCGACCGGTTCGGCGACCATCACCCGGTGGACGGGGTGGCCCTTGATGTCCATGCCGAGGATCCGCCGTGCGGTTCGCTCGGCCGCCGCCGGGTCGTCGGCGAGCTTCACCCCGCCCGCCTTGCCCCGGCCGCCGGTCTTCACCTGGGCCTTGATGACGACGCGGCCACCGAGCCGCCCGGCGGCGGCGCGGGCGGCCTCGGCCGTGTCCACGACCTCGGCGCGCGGCACCAACACGCCGTTTTCTTGCAAGAGTTCCCGTGCCTGGTGTTCGTACAGGTCCATTGCCAGCTCCCTGATGACCGGTCAGCAGCGCTTGATCCAGCGCTGGATCGAACGAGTGGCGCACGCCCCCTGGACATCGCTCGGCCGATGGTGGGATAACAAAGTTCATACAGGATAACGTCGACTGTATGCAATCCTGTTGATCCATCCGCGAGGCACGCACCGACCCCTACGAAGGGACGCGATTCGCCATGCCCGACGACAGCCAGGACGTCATCTCCGGCGGGCACTTGGTCGCCAAAGCACTCAAGGCAGAGGGCGTCGAGGTGATCTACACCCTCTGCGGCGGCCACATCATCGACATCTACGACGGCTGCGTCGACGAAGGCATCGATGTCATCGACGTACGCCATGAACAGGTCGCCGCCCACGCCGCCGACGGCTACGCCCGGATCACCGGCAAGCCCGGCTGCGCCGTCGTCACCGCCGGCCCCGGCACCACCGACGCGGTCACCGGCGTCGCCAACGCCTTCCGCGCCGAGTCACCCATGCTGCTCATCGGCGGCCAGGGCGCCCACAACCAGCACAAGATGGGGTCCCTCCAGGACCTTCCGCATGTGGACATGATGGCGCCGATCACCAAGTTCGCCGCCACCGTCCCGGACACCGCCCGCGCCGCCGACATGGTCTCCATGGCCTTCCGCGAGTGCTTCCACGGCGCCCCCGGGCCCTCCTTCCTGGAGATCCCGCGCGATGTGCTGGACGCCAAGGTGCCGGTGGAGGCGGCCCGTATCCCCCAGGCCGGGCACTACCGCGCCTCCACCCGCAGCGCCGGGGACCCCGAGGCCGTGCAGAAGCTGGCCGATCTGCTGGTCCAGGCCGAGAAGCCCGCGATCCTGCTGGGCAGTCAGGTGTGGACCACCCGCGCCACCGACGCGGCCATCGAGCTGGTGCGCACGCTCAATGTGCCCGCGTATATGAACGGCGCGGGGCGCGGCACACTGCCGCCCGGCGATCCGCACCACTTCCAGCTCTCCCGCCGCTACGCGTTCTCCAATGCCGACCTCATCGTCATCGTCGGCACGCCCTTCGACTTCCGGATGGGCTACGGCAAGCGGCTCTCCCCCGATGCCACCGTGGTCCAGATCGACCTCGACTACCGCACGGTCGGCAAGAACCGGGACATCGACCTCGGCATCGTGGGCGACGCGGGGCTGGTGCTCTCGGCCGTCACCCAGGCCGCTTCCGGCCGCATGAACGGGGGCGCGGGCAAGCGCAAGGAGTGGCTGGACGAGCTGCGCGCCGCCGAGCAGAAGGCGATCGAGAAGCGGCTGCCCAGCCTCCGCTCCGACGCCTCCCCCATCCATCCGTACCGCCTGGTCAGCGAGATCAACGACTTCCTCACCGAGGACTCGATCTACATCGGCGACGGCGGCGACATCGTCACCTTCTCCGGCCAGGTCGTCCAGCCCAAGTCGCCCGGCCACTGGATGGACCCGGGGCCGCTGGGAACGCTCGGCGTCGGTGTGCCGTTCGTGATGGCCGCCAAGCAGGCCCGCCCCGACAAGGAGGTGGTGGCGCTCTTCGGCGACGGCGCGTTCTCGCTGACCGGCTGGGACTTCGAGACGCTGGTCCGCTTCGACCTGCCGTTCGTCGGCATCGTCGGCAACAACTCCTCGATGAACCAGATCCGTTACGGCCAGAAGGCCAAGTACGGCGAGGAGCGGGAGCGGATCGGCAACACCCTCGGCGATGTGCCCTACGACCAGTTCGCGCGGATGCTCGGCGGCTACGGCGAGGAGGTCCGCGACCCTGCGGACATCGTCCCGGCGCTGCGGCGCGCCCGGGAGTCCGGCAAGCCGTCGCTGATCAACGTCTGGGTGGACCCGGACGCGTACGCCCCCGGAACGATGAACCAGACCATGTACAAGTAGGGAGCCGCCACCATGTCCCAGGCTGCCCAGGCCAATCAAGCTCTGACGGGCATCCGCGTCCTCGATATGACGCATGTGCAGTCCGGTCCCTCCGCCACCCAGTTGCTCGCCTGGCTCGGCGCGGATGTGATCAAGCTGGAGAACACCACCGGGGACATCACCCGCAAGCAGTTGCGGGACCTCCCCGATGTGGACTCGCTCTACTTCACGATGCTCAACTGCAACAAGCGGAGCATCACCCTCAACACCAAGTCCGAGCGCGGCAAGGAGATCCTGACCGAGCTGATCCGCCGCAGCGATGTGCTGGTGGAGAACTTCGGTCCGGGCGCCGTGGACCGCATGGGGTTCTCCTGGGAGCGCATCCAGGAGATCAATCCGCGGCTGGTCTACGCCTCGATCAAGGGGTTCGGCGAGGGCCCGTACACCAAGTTCAAGGCGTACGAGGTGGTCGCGCAGGCCATGGGCGGGTCGATGTCCACGACCGGCTTCGAGGACGGCCCGCCGCTGGCCACCGGCGCCCAGATCGGCGACTCCGGCACCGGGGTGCACTGCGTGGCGGGCATCCTCGCCGCGCTCTACCAGCGCACCCACACCGGGCGCGGCCAGCGGGTCAATGTGGCGATGCAGCACGCGGTGCTCAATCTGTGCCGGGTCAAGCTGCGCGACCAGCAGCGGCTGACACATGGCCCGCTCGCCGAGTACCCGAATGAGGACTTCGGCGACGAGGTGCCGCGCAGTGGCAACGCCAGCGGTGGCGGCCAGCCCGGCTGGGCGGTCAAATGCGCGCCCGGCGGGCCCAACGACTACGTCTACGTCATCGTGCAGCCGGTCGGCTGGGAGCCCATCACCCGGCTCATCGGCCGCCCCGAGCTGGCCGAGGATCCGGAGTGGGCCTCGCCCGAGTCGCGGCTGCCGAAGCTGGCCAAGATGTTCCAGCTCATCGAGGAGTGGTCCAGCACGCTGCCCAAATGGGAGGTGCTGGAGCAGCTCACGGCCCACAACATCCCGTGCGGGCCGATCCTGTCCACCAAGGAGATCGTCGAGGACGCGTCGCTCGCGGCCAACGAGATGATCGTCGAGGTCGACCACCCCGAGCGCGGCTCCTTCACCACCGTCGGCTCCCCGCTGAAGCTCTCCGACTCCCCGGTCCAGGTCGAGCGCTCCCCGCTGCTGGGTGAGCACAACGAAGAGGTGTACGTCGGGGAACTGGGGCTCGGCGACGAGGAACTGCGGCTGCTCAAGACGGACGGAGTGATCTGACGGTGACGTATGACAACGATGCCGTGCGCGCGGTGCTGGACGCCGCCCGCGCCGAGGGGCGCACGGCGCTGACCGCTCCCGAGGGGAAGCGGATCACCGACGCGTACGGCATCCCGACCCCCGCCGAGGGGCTGGCGGAGACCGTCGACGAGGCGGTGTCGCTGGCCGACCGGATCGGCTTCCCCGTCGTCCTCAAGATCGTGTCCCCGGACATCCTGCACAAGACCGACGCGGGTGGGGTCCGGGTGGGGCTGGCCTCCTGCGCCGAGGTGCGGGGCGCGTTCACCGCCATCGTCGACAACGCCCGCTCCTACGACCCCAAGGCCCGGATCCAGGGCGTCCAGGTGCAGCAGATGGTCCCGGACGGCGGGCAGGAGGTCATCGTCGGCGCGGTCACCGATCCCACCTTCGGGAAGGTGGTGGCGTTCGGGCTCGGCGGGGTGCTGGTGGAGGTGCTGAAGGACATCACCTTCCGGCTGGCCCCGGCGACCGAGGACGAGGCGCTGTCGATGCTGGACGGGATCCGCGCCGCCGAGGTGCTGCGCGGGGTGCGCGGCGGCCAGGCGGTGGACCGCGGGGCGCTCGCCGATCTGATCGTGCGGGTCTCCCGGCTGGTGGCGGACTTCCCGGAGATCACGGAGGTCGATCTCAACCCGGTGTTCGCCACCGCGAGCGGGGTGCTGGCCGCCGATGTGCGGCTGCTGATCGGGGACCCCGCCCCGCAGGAGCGCCGCCGCTACTCGCGCGAGGAGATCCTGAGCGCGATGCGCCGGCTGATGCAGCCGCGCTCGGTGGCGGTGGTGGGTGCCTCCAACGAGCAGGGCAAGATCGGCAATTCGGTGATGCGCAACCTCATCGACGGCGGCTTCCCCGGGGAGATCCACCCGGTGAACCCCAAGGCCGACGACATCCTGGGCCGCAAGGCGTACAAGAGCGTCACGGACGTCCCCGGCGAGGTGGATGTGGCGGTCTTCGCGATCCCCGCGAAGTTCGTACCCGCCGCGCTGGAGGAGGTCGGCCGCAAGGGCATCCCGAACGCGGTGCTGATCCCGTCCGGCTTCGCCGAGACCGGTGAACACGAGCTTCAGCGGCGGATCGTGGAGATCGCCGAGGAGTACGGGGTGCGGGTGCTGGGGCCCAATATCTACGGCTACTACTCCACCTGGCAGGACCTGTGCGCCACCTTCTGCACCCCGTACGACGTCAAGGGGCCGGTGGCGCTCACCTCGCAGTCCGGTGGCATCGGGATGGCGATCCTCGGCTTCGCCCGGACGACCAAGACCGGTGTCTCGGCGATCGTCGGCCTCGGCAACAAGTCGGATGTGGACGAGGACGATCTGCTCACCTGGTTCGGTGAGGACGACCGCACCCAGTGCATCGCGATGCACCTGGAGGACCTGAAGGACGGCCGGGCCTTCGTGGAGGCGGCGCGGGCCACGGTGCCCAGGAAGCCGGTGGTGGTGCTCAAGGCGGGCCGTACGGCGGCGGGCGCGAAGGCGGCCGGCTCCCACACCGGCGCGCTGGCCGGGGACGACGCGGTCTACGACGACATCCTGCGGCAGGCCGGGGTGATCCGGGCGCCGGGCCTGAACGAGATGCTCGAGTACGCGCGGGCGCTGCCCGTGCTGCCCACGCCACAGGGTGACAACGTCGTCATCATCACCGGCGCCGGGGGCTCGGGGGTGCTGCTGTCGGACGCGATCGTCGACAACGGGCTGTCGCTGATGGAGATCCCGGACGACCTGGACGCCGCGTTCCGCCGCTTCATCCCGCCGTTCGGCGCGGCCGGGAACCCGGTGGACATCACCGGCGGCGAACCGCCGTCCACCTACGAGGCGACCATCCGGCTGGGCCTGGAGGATCCGCGGATCCACTCACTGGTCCTGGGCTACTGGCACACCATCGTCACCCCGCCGATGGTGTTCGCCGAGCTGACCGCGCGGGTCGTCGAGGAGTTCCGCGCCCGGGGCATCGCCAAACCGGTGGTGGCCTCGCTCGCGGGCGACACCGAGGTCGAGGAGGCGTGCGCCTACCTCTTCGAGCGCGGGGTCGTGGCTTATCCGTACACCACCGAGAAGCCGGTGGCCGTGCTGGGCGCCAAGTACCGCTGGGCCAGGTCGGCGGGGCTGCTCACATAGGCCACCACGTTTCCCGGAGCACGAAGAGTTTGGACAGGGGGCGCTGGCCGGGTTCCTTCGAAGCCAAGGGGACGAAATGAGCACAGCAGAACGACCGGAGGGGGCCCTCCCCTTCCGTGAAGTGCAGGACAGCAAGGGACGCACGTATCGCATCGGTGAGACGGACCGCGACATCCTGGGCCACAGCCGGAAGCTGATGGTCTATCTGCCGTGGATCGCGATGATGGCCATCAGCGTGTCCGAGTACGCGTACGGCTCGGCCGAGGACACGCTCTCGGACGCGCACGGCTGGACCCAGAGCAACACCTTCTGGATCCTGAGCGTCTGGGTGTTCTTCCAGGCGGGGATCGCCTTCCCGGCCGGGTGGCTGCGGGAGAAGGGGATCCTGACCGCCCGCGCGGCGATGTTCCTGGGGTCGGGGCTGTGTCTGATCGGGTTCGTGGCCCTGGCCCACCTGGACAACGTTTTCGCCGCCATCGTCGGCTTCGGCGTCATCGGCGGGCTCGGCTCCGGATTCATCTACGCCACCTGCATCAATATGGTGGGCAAGTGGTTCCCGGAGCGGCGCGGGGCGAAGACGGGGTTCGTCAACGGAGGGTTCGCCTACGGCGCGCTGCCGTTCATCTTCATCTTCAACTACTGGTTCGACACGGGTAACTTCGACGAGGTCCTGGACCTCATCGGGGTCTATGTGCTGATCGTCGTGGCGATCTGCGCCTGGTTCTTCAAGGACCCGCCGAAGAACTGGTGGCCCGCCGACATCGACCCGCTGAGCTACAGCGGCAACGCCAAGAGCGCGGCGAGCCTGGCGAAGAACCCGCCGGCGGCGCGGCAGTACACGCCCAAGGAGGCCATCAGGACCGGGATGCTGCCGCTGATGTGGGTGTCCCTGGTGCTCACCGCCGGGGTGTCCATCTTCGGCATCTCCTTCCAGGTCGACTACGCCAAGGACGTGGGCTTCGGCCCGCTGGTGGCGGCCTCGTCCATGGGCATCATGTCCGTCATCAACGGTGTCGGACGCGGAGTGGTCGGCTGGCTCTCGGACCTGTGGGGGCGGAAGACGACCCTGGTGTTCGTCATCGTGGTCCTCGGCCTCGCCCAGTTCGGGGTGATCTGGGCCGGCAACATCCACAGCGAGGCGCTGTTCCTCTTCTTCGCCTTCCTCTCGGGATTCGGCGGCGGCGCCTTCTACCCGATGTTCGCGGCGCTGACCCCGGACTACTTCGGGGAGAACTACAACGCCAGCAACTACGGCCTGGTGTACAGCGGAAAGCTGATCAGCGGACTGTTCGGCGGTGGCCTGGGGTCGATGGTGGTCGACTCCTGGGGCTACGACGGCGCGTACGCGCTCGCCGGAGGCATCTCCATGCTGGCGGCCGCGGTGGCCCTGCTGCTGCGGCAACCCGGCCGGCCACGGGTCCGGGGCATCGCCCCGAACCCGCAGCCGATCAGCCGCGAGGCCGTCTAGCGCCGCGAGGGACCCTCGCTCAGCCCCGTCCGCCGCACCGCAGTGACCGCAGATAGCGAGCGGAGCGGCGGGCGGTGGTGAGCGAATCGGCGGGCTGGTCGTGCTCCACCATCCAGTGGTGGCGCTGCCCGCCATGGGTCCTGCCGACCGCGGTCAGGAAGCGGCGGTAGTCGATGTCACCGTCACCGACGTCCACCATCCGGTAGCCGTCGGTGGCGGTTTCGTCGTGTTCCCCGTCCTTGACGTGGAAGAGCGGATAGCGGTGCGGGGCGCGCAGGACGTAGTCGAGCGGCTCGAAGGGCGCCGGGGAGCCGTCCGCCTTCTTGCCGAAGCGGTACTGGGCCACATACGCCCAGTAGATGTCCATCTCCAGATGGACCAGCTCGGGGTCGGTCTCGGCGAGCAGTACGTCGTAGAGGCGCACGTCCGGCCGGTCGGTGGCGAAGGAGAACTCCTCGGCGTGGTTGTGCTGGTAGAACTTCATCCCGCGCGCCTTGGCCGCCGCGCCGTAGGTGTTGAACTCCTCCGCACAGCGCTTCCAGCCGTCCACCGTGGAGCCGTAGCGCCAGGGTCCGGAGGCGGTGCCCACATGCGGCAGGCCCAGCGCCTCGGCGTCGTCCAGCACCTGGGTGAGGTTGGTGGCGAAGGTGTACGCCTTCGGGTCGTCGGAGTAGTAGCCGACGTGGCTGCCGATACCGCGCAGCCCGTGGTCCCGCATCAGCCGCTTGAGCTGCTTGAGGGTGATGTCGCCGGTGCCCTGGGTGTATCCGGCGAACTCCACCTGGTCGTAGCCGTACCGGGCCAGCTCCTTGAAGACCTGGGCGAAGCCGATGGACTGCACCTGGTCGCGGAGGGTGTAGAGCTGGATGCCGAGATGGCCGCGGGGCACCAGCGGGCCGCCCCGGCCCTTCTGGGCCGAGGTGTCGCTCCGGTCCGAGGTGCCGGTCTGGGCGGCGGTGGCGGTGGCCGTGCCGACCAGGGTGGCGGCCGTGGCACCCGCGGCGACGCCGAGGAATCTGCGGCGGCGGAGCGTCTCGGCGAGTTCGGGGTGTTCCTGAGCCCTCTTCACGGGGTGTCTCCTTCGGTTGCGTTCGTCAGGCCGGCGAGGCGGAGGAGCAGGGTCTTGACGTCGGTGGCGGCCACCTGGCCGCTCACCGCGCCCGGCTGGGAGCAGAGGAGGACGGGCCCGTCCTCCTCGCGGTCCGGCAGGCGGCCGTGGCTGCCGCGCACCGGGGACGGATCGAGCGGGACGACGGCCATGCGGTAGCGCATCCCGGTCTTCTTACGGGCCAGCGCGGTGGCGGCCCGCACCCGCACATAGGGGTCCTTGGGGTCCATGAACAGCTCGGCCGGGTCATAGCCGGGCTTGCGGTGGATCTCCACGAGCTGGGCGAAGTCGGGGGCGCGGGCGTCGTCGAGCCAGTAGTAGTACGTGAACCAGGCGTCCGGCTCGGCGACCGCGACCAGCTCCCCGGAGCGGGGATGGTCCAGGCCGTGGGCCTTCTTCCCCTCGTCGTCGAGGAGTTCGGCGATCCCGGGCAGACCGGCCAGGGCGGCCCGGGTGGCGTCCAGGTCCTCCGCGCGGCGCACATACACATGGGCGAGCTGGTGGTCGGCGACCGCGAAGGCCCTGGAGGCGCCGGGGTCCAGATACTCCATGCCGTCCTGGGTGTGCACCTCGAGCAGCCCGGCCCGGCGCAGCGCCCGGTTGATGTCCACGGGCCGCGAGACCCGGGTGATGCCGTACTCGGACAGCGCCACGACGGTACGGCCGCGGGCGGTGGCATCGTCGAGCAGCGGGCCGAGGGCGGTGTCGAGCTCGGTGGCGGCGGTGTGGGAGCGGGGGTCGTCGGGGCCGTACCGCTGGAGGTCATAGTCCAGATGCGGAAGGTAGGTCAGCACCAGGTCGGTGGGGCTGGTCCGCAGGATGTGGCGGGTGGCGTCGATGATCCACTGCGAGGAGACCAGATCGGCGCCCGGCCCCCAGAAGTGGAAGAGCGGGAAGGTGCCGAGCCGCGCGGTGAGTTCGTCGTGCAGCGCGGGGGGCCGGGTGTAGCAGTCCGGCTCCTTGCGGCCGTCGGCGTAGTAGACGGGGCGCGGGGTGACGGTGATGTCGGTGTCCGAGCCCATCGCGTACCACCAGCAGATGTTGGCCACCGTGTAGCCGGGGTGGGCGCGGCGGGCGGCGTCCCACAGCTTGTCGCCGCCGACCAGCCCGTTGTGCTGCCGCCACAGCAGCACCTCGCCCATTTCGCGGAAGTACCAGCCGTTGCCGACGATGCCGTGTTCGGCGGGGGTGGTGCCGGTGAGGAACGTCGACTGGGCGGCGCAGGTGACGGCGGGCAGCACGGTGCCCAGCGCGGCGCGGGAGCCGGAGCGGGCGAGGGCCTTGAGGCGCGGCATATGGTCCAGCAGCCGTGGGGTGAGGCCGACGACATCGAGGACGAGGAGGGGGGTCGGGCCGCCCCTGCCGCTCAGGTCGCTCATGGCAGCTCCTTGAGGCCGAGGTCGGTCAACAGGTCGCGGGCGAGGGCGAGTTCGGCGGCGATGCCGTCGGCGAGCCGGTCGCGGGTGCGGGGGCGCAGCTCGGGCGGGAGCGCCTGCCAGGTGTAGGTCTCCACTTCGAGGTGGCGGGTCAGCGGGGCGGGCCCGCCGACGAGCCGGGCGAGCGCGTCGGCCAGCACCGGGAGGGTGGAGGTGAGCGGTGGCTCGGGCGGGGCGTGCAGCGGCACATGGAAGTGGGACCGCCAGGGCGCGGTGTCGCCGAGCCCGCCCGCGAGCGCTTCGTCGAGGTCGTCGGTGCCGTGCACACCGCCCTCGGGGGCCCGGGTGCGGGTCTGGTGGAGGAAGCGGGGCTCGGCGAACGCCGCGAGGGCCTCCCGCACCCCGGGCCGCCCCGGGTCCTCGGCGTGCAGCGCGGCGGAGAGCTGCGCCTTGACGACCGGGACCCCGGCGGCGGTGAGCGCGTCGACAGCCGTGTGCGGATCCTCGAACTGCGTCGCCAGATGGCAGGTGTCCAGGCAGACGCCGATACGGTCCAGGGGCGGGCCGCCGGGCGCGGTGAGCGCCTCGATGGCCTGCCCGGTCGTCTCCACGGTGCAGCCGGGCTCGGGCTCCAGGCCGATGCGCACGGAGCGGCCGGTGAGCTCCTGGATGGCGTCGAGCCGCTGGGCGAGGGTGGTGAGGTGGCGGCGGGCGGCACGGGCCCGTTCGGTGTCGAAGGGGGTGCGCCAGGCCAGCGGCAGGGTGGAGACGGAGCCGTCGGCGATGTCGTCGGGGAGCAGCGCGGCCAGCAGCCGGGCCAGATGGGTGGTGTGCTCCAGCCGCTCCGGATCGGTCCAGTCGGGCTTGTAGACGCGGTACTTGACCTCCTGGGCGCCGAACCCCTCGTACGGGAAGCCGTTGAGGGTGACCACTTCCAGGCCGCGGGTGTCCAGCGCGGTGCGCAGCTTGCGGAGTTCGGCGGGGTCGGCGCTCAGGGTGCGGGCGGCGTCCCGGGCCAGCCACAGGCCGATGCCGAGCCGGTCGCGGCCCAGGCGGCGGCGCACGGGTTCGCAGTACAGCCGGAGCTGCTCCACGACGCCGTCGAGGTCTTCGGCGGGGTGGACGTTGGTGCAGTAGGCGAGGTGGACGGTGGAGCCGTCGGGGTGGCGGAAGCGCATGGTGTCCTCCTCACCGTTCCGTCGGCGCGGCGGCGGCAGGGTCGCCGCCGCCGCGCAGGATGGAGTTGCCCTCGTGGGTGGCGGTGGCCTCGGTCTCCTCGCTGTCCAGGTCGAGGTCCAGGCGGCCGCTGAGCCCGTAGAACGCGACCGGGTTGCGCCACAGCACCTGGTCGACGTCGTCCTCGGTGAAGCCCTCGGCACGCATCAGGTCGCCGACCTTGCGGGTCTTGAGCGGATCGCTCCGCCCCCAGTCGGCGGCGGAGTTGACCAGCACCCGCGCGGGCCCGTACTCGTGCAGGATCGCCACCATCCGCTCCTCGTCCATCTTGGTGTCGGGATAGACCGAGAAGCCCAGCCAGCAGCCGCTGTCCTTGGCCTCCTCGACGGTGGTCTCGTTGAGGTGGTCCACCAGGACGCGGTCCATGGGCAGCGCGGACTCCTTGACCACGTCGAGGGTGCGGCGCAGTCCGGCCAGCTTGTCGCGGTGCGGGGTGTGCACGAGGGCGGGCAGCCCGTGGTCGGCGGCGAGCTGAAGCTGGGCGGCGAGGGCGGTGTCCTCGGCCGGGGTCATCGAGTCGTAGCCGATCTCGCCCACGGCCACGACGCCGTCCTTGACGAGATAGCGCGGCAGCTCGTCCAGGACGGGGGCGCAGCGCGGGTCGTTGGCCTCCTTGGGGTTGAGCGCGAGGGTGCAGTGGTGGGCGATGCCGTGCTGGGCGGCCCGGAACGGCTCCCAGCCGAGGAGTGAGTCGAAGTAGTCGTAGAAGCTGGCGGGCGAGGTGCGCGGCTGTCCGAGCCAGAAGGACGGCTCCACGACGGCGCGCACCCCCGCGGCGTACATGGCCTCGTAGTCGTCGGTGGTGCGGGAGGTCATATGGATATGCGGGTCGAAGATGCGCATCAGGACTCCTCGCGGGTCAGGGCGCGGGTGGGGGCCGTCGGGGCTGTGGGGGACGCCGTGACTGCCGGGGCTGTCGGGGGCGTCGCGGCTGCCGGGGCTGTCGGGGACGTCTGGGCCGTCTGGGCCGTCTGGGCCGTCTGGGCCGTCTGGGCCGTCTGGGCCGTCTGGGCCAGTACGCGGTCGAGATCGGCGGGCACGGGGCGTCCGGCGGCGGTGCGCTCGCGGGCGTAGTCGGTGAGCATGCGGGCCAGCTCGGCGTCCCCGCGCGCCCGGCGCTCCCATTCGGCGACGGCGGTCAGGGGCACCCCCGTGAACAGGCACTTGAGCACGGCCTGCCGCCAACTGTGCGGCGAGAGGTGGCGGGCGGCGTACGGGCCGACGGCGGCGGCCACGAGCCGGGTGTCGTTGGTCCGCAGGGCGTCCTCGACGAGCGGGACGGCGTCCGCCGCGTCGAGACGGAGATACGGCAGCGCGAGGAGCACGGCGCGGCGCTCGGCGCCGGTGCCCCGCGCGTACAGCCTCGCGACGGTCGGCGCGTCCGCGCCGGCGGCGTGGAGGAGCAGGATGCGGGCGGCGTCGGGGAGGTCGTGGGGGGTGGGGTCGCCGGGGGCGGGCCGGGCGCTCCGGACGTGGCGTCCGGCGGAGGCGAAGTCCAGCTCCCAGCGGGCGGGACCGGAGGCGGGGTTAGAGGCGGAACCGGAAGCGGAGGCGGAGGCGGGGCCGGAGTCGCCCGCCTGGGGCCCGCTCTTCACCGCCTCCGTCAGGGCCCGGTCCAGCCAGGCGCGCCCTGCCTCGTCCAGTCGCCGCTCCACGGCGGCACGCAGCTCGGTCGGGGTCAGCACCGGACGCCTCCCTCGATCGCGGCCCGTTCGGCGTCCTGGAGGAACCGCAGGGAGCCGCGGGCCAGTTCGGGTCCGGCGTGGGAGTGGCGGGGCAGCTCGACGCCGACGAGCCCCCGGTACCCCGTGGCGCGCAGCGCCTCCAGGACCGGCGGGAAGTCGATCTCCCCCTCGCCGAAGGGCAGATGCTCATGCACCCCGCGCCGCATGTCCTCGATCTGCACATGCCGCACCCAGGGTGCCGCCGCGCGCACGCACTCGACGGGCGGGTCGGGCTCCAGGCACTGGCAGTGGCCGATGTCGAGGGTGAGGCCGAGGGCGGCCGGATCGCCGAGCGCCGTGCGCAGCCGGTGGAATCCGGCGAGGTCGGCGAGGAGATGCCCCGGCTCCGGCTCGATCGCGAGGGCCACGCCCGCCGCCTCGGCGGCGACGACCACCGCCCCGAGGGCATCCGCGAGCCGCCGCCACGCCGTCTCCTCGGACTCGCCGGGCGGCAGCACCCCGCTGAAGCAGTGCACGGCGGGCGCCCCGAGGTCGGCCGCCACCCGTACGGCGCGCAGCAGCAGATCGACACGGGCGCCGCGGGCATCGGGGTCCGGGTCGAGCAGGGTGGGGTGGTGCTTGCGCCGGGCGTCGAGAACGTACCGGGCACCGGTCTCGATCGCGACGCCGAGGCCGAACCGCTCGAGGTCGCGGGCGACGCGGCGGGTGCGGGCGGCGAGGTCCGGGGCGAGCGGGTCGAGATGCATATGGTCGAGGGTCAGCGAGACGCCGTCGTAGCCGAGGTCGGCGAGCAGGGCCAGGGCGTCGGTCAGACGGAGGTCGGTCAGACCGTTGGTGCCGTAGGCGAAGCGCAGGGATTCCGGGCGGGGACGGCTCATGTGGCGCTGACCTTTCTCGACAGCCGACGGGCGACGGGCATCAGCGCGAGCAGCCCCGCCGCCGTCCGGTGCGCCCCGGCGCGGGAGGCGAGCACGGCCTGAAGCGGGATCATCGCGCGGATGCCGCTGCCGACGGCACGTTGAAGGAAGTACGGCGAGGGGTTGAGCGCGGCATGCGCCAACGGCTTGGCCACCGTGGCCACATAGCCTCCGGCGAGCACGACCCCGGCGACGGCCGCGAAGCGGCCGGCCGCCGCGCCGGGCAAGGGGATGGTCCGGGGCAACCCGGCCCCGGCACGCGGCCCGCCCGGCGGACCGCCACCGGTGGCCGCCGTAGCGAGTCGGCTCGCGGCACCACCGCGCCGTGCGCCGAGCCCGCCCGGCGGACCGCCGTGCCCGGTGCCCGCCGCAACCGCCACGCGTCGGCCCGCCGCGATGAGCCGCCTCGCCGGACTGCCGCGTCCTGCCCGTTCGCCCTGGCCCCTTGCTAGCTCGCGGGTAACGGCGGCCGTGGTGCCCTGGACGACGGCCGCCGGGCCGGGCACGGCGGTCCTGGCCGTGGCCGCCGCGCTCCGGCTCCACCCGTTGGCCGGCCCCCGCCCCGAGGCGGCCCCACCGCCGAGCGCCGAGCCCACGGCAGGGACTCGGCCCGCCGGTGCGACGGCGCGCCAAGGGACCCACCGCCGACCGGGGCGGTTGCCCAGACTCGAAGAAGCCGGGGCGGCCAGGGCCCCGGCGAGTCGCCGGGACGGACCACCGCGGCGTAGCCCCGTGCGGGAGAGTTCCCTCGCGAGGGACGCAGCGGCGGCGCCGGTGACCGGGGCATCTGCCGGAGTGCCGCGTCGGCTCGGCGTGGTGGCGCCATTCGCGGTCGCGAGCGGCGCACGGTGGCCTGCCTCGGGGCCGCGGCCCGAAGCGGGGGCCGGGCGTCTGGTCGCCGCCCAGGCGATCGCCGTGCCCACCGCCAAGGCGCCGAGGGGGGCCGCTGAGGAGCCGCCGGTGGCCTCTCGGCGGGAGACCGTGGTCACCGCGAGGGTGTGGGCGCCCAGGAGGGCGGCCGGGGCGAGGGCGGGGCGCAGGGTGGCGGGGGCGGAGGCGGTGGCGCCGAGGAGGAGGTCCAGGGCGCGGGCGGCGGCCATGGCGGACGGGCCCGCGGGGGTGTTCTTCAGCCCCAGGTCGTACGCCCACACCGTGCCCGCCAGGGCCGTCGCCGTGGTGAGGGCCGGGCGGCCCGCGGCGGCGGCGCAGAGCAGTCCGGCGGCGGTCAGCCCGGTCGCGGCGGTCAGCGCGGCGCCCGGGGCGATACGGCCCGACGGCAGCGGGCGGCCGGGGCGTTCCACGGCGTCGATGTCCCGGTCCGCCCAGTCGTTGAGCGCCATGCCCGCCTCGTACAGGCACAGCGACGCGCAGACCGCGAGCGCCGTGCCCCGGTTGGGGCCGCGGTGGGCCGCGGCCGCGCCCGCCAGGGCGTCACCGGGCACGGTGAACAGGGCCGAGACCCGGAGCAGTTCGGCCCAGTCGCCCCAGTTCCCCCAGCCCCCGCGCTTCCCCGCCGCCCGCGTCATGAGCGGCCCCGCAGCCGTCCGGCGAGGCCGGCCAGCGCCGCGTACTGGTCGGCGAGGGCGGCCGGGCCGCCGTCCGGGTCCTTGAAGTAGAAGCCGAGTTCGGGGAGCGGCCCGGCGAGGCCGACCTCGTGGGCGCGGGCGGTCAGCCGGGCCAGGTCGAGGACGAGCGGTGCGGCGAGGGCCGAGTCGCAGCCCTGCCAGATGGTCTGAAGCACCATCCGGGAGCCGAGGAAGCCCTCGAAGGCGACGTGGTCCCAGGCGGTCTTCCAGTCGCCTAGCGCGGGCACGTTGTCGATGTGCAGCTCTCCGTCGGGGAGTTCGCCGAGGGTATCGGTCAGGACCCGCGCCTTCCCGGCGTTCTTGGCCGCCGCGGCGCCCGGGTCGGCGAGGGCGGCGCCGTCGCCGCCGCCGAGGAGGTTCGTACCGGACCAGCTCCGTACGGCCAGCGCCCGCTGGGCGAACATCGGCGCGAGGACGGACCGCAGCAGCGTCTGCCCGGTCTTGCCGTCGCGCCCCGCGTACGGCAGTCCGGAGCGCTCGGCGCGCTCGCGCAACCGGGGGTGGTGGAGCCCGGTGGACGGAGTGAAGTTGACGTACGGGCAACCGGCGCGCAGCGCGGCGGCGGCGTAGAGGGAGCTGGGCGGCAGGGTCCCGGTGTCCTCCGAGGCCGCTTCGGTGGAGGCGACGTTGACGACGACGGCGCGGGCCAGCCCGTGCGTATGGAGGAAGTCGGTGAGGTCGGCCGCGAAGGCCGCGATCAGCTCCTCCTCACCGCGGCCGTCGCCGGGCTGCGGCCCGCCGGGGCGGACGGCCGCGTCGGCGGCGGCGAGTTCGGCGCGTACGGCAGCGGGCAGCCCATGCGGCAGCACCCCGTCGGCGGCCAGCGCCTCGGCCCGCTTGGGCAGCGGGGTCGTGGCGGTGTCATGGCCTCCGAAGACGAGGTCGGCGAGTGCGGGAAGGCCGCTGTCCGCGAACGGCGCGGTCTCGGTGACCATTCCGGTCGCCGGCTGCAACCCCGCGGCGACGGCGGCACAGCCCGCCACGGCGGTGGTGGCGACGGAGCCGCGAGCGCCGATGAGCCAGACCCCCGTACGGGGTGCGTCGCGCGGTGGGGTGATGTCGTCGGGGCGGGTGCTCACTGCTGCCTCCCGGGGGCTGGGCGTGGGTTGCGCAGGTGGTTCGGGGCGCCGCGGATCCGCGTGGGCGGCGCCGGTCCGGTGGTGGCGTAGGGGTGTCGTGGGCGGGCGCGGCCAAGGCCGCCCCGCGCCCGGGAGTCGGGGCCGGGGCGGGGCGGCCGGAGCCGCCGGGTGGGTGACCCGGGGCCGTCAGGGTTCCGGCGCCGGACAGGTGGTTGGGGTGGCGGCGGGAAGGAGGCGGCGTACTCCTGCCCGCCGCCACGCCGCCCCCACGGCTCCCCTCGGGCCGTCGGGACGGCGGACCGGGGGCGGCTAGCCGTCGTGGTGGTGCTGGTGGTGGCCGCCGCCCTTCGCCGGCAGGTCCTTGATCCGGATGTCGCGGAAGGCGACCTCGTCCCCCTCCCCGTGGTTCTGGATGCCGACGTAGCCCTGCCGCAGGCTGCGCGCCGGGTCCTGGTTGGTGAAGTCGTTGATCTTCACGCCGTTGAGCCAGATCCGCAGCCGCTCGCCCTGCACCCGGATCTCGTAGGTGTTCCACTCCCCCGGCGGGTTCAGCGCCGCGTCCCGCTTGGCCAGGTCCGCGGACTGGAAGCCGTAGACCGAGCCGGTGGTGTGATCGGGGGTGTCGGTGGCGTCGATCTGCACCTCGTAGCCGTTGTTGACCGCCGACCAGGGGTCGTCGGAGGCCGGGAAGCCGACGAAGACACCGGAGTTGTCGTCGCCCGCCATCTTCCAGTCCAGCTTGAGCGAGTACCCGTGCAGCTCGCGCGCCTGGTACCAGAGCATGCCCATGCCGCCGGTGGAGGTGAGGGTCCCGGACGCGGTGTCGAGGGTGAAGCCGCCGGGGCCCGCCTGCTTCCAGCCGTCCGTCGAGGTGCCGTCGAAGAGCGGGCGGTAGCCCTGCTCGGGGCGGCAGTCGGCGTGGGCGGCGCCGGTGGCGTAGCGGATGCCGCCGAGCAGGTGCTGCCGGAAGGCGGGGTCGGCGTAGGACTCCTTGGTGTGGCCGAAGCCGGTGTAGAAGGCGCGCCCGCCCCGGTACTCCTGGCACCACGAGATGGGGTGGTCCTCGCCCATCGCGCCGCCCTGGTACGAGGATTCGTCGAGCGTGGCGAGGACCCGCACCCGTTCCCTCGGGTTGGTGCGGTAGTTGTACCACTCATCCGTCCGCTCCCACGTCGGCGCGAGATGCGCGGTCGCGGGGTTGGCCCGGTCCTCGACGTTCACGGTGGCCTGCTGGATGGCGGGGTGGGACTGGAAGTACGCCCCGGCCAGGCCCTCGTAGAAGGGCCAGTCGTATTCGGTGTCGGCGGCCGCGTGGACGCCGACGTAGCCGCCGCCCGCCCGCACATAGCCCTCGAACGCGGACTGCTGGCCTGCGTCCAGGACGTCGCCGGTCGTGGAGAGGAAGACGACGGCGTCGTAGCGGGCGAGGTTGTCGGGGGTGAAGGCCGCGCCGTCCTCGGTGGCGTCCACGGCGAAGCCGCTTTGCGCGCCGAGTTCCTTGATGGCGGCGACCCCGTCGGGGATCGAGTCATGGCGGAAGCCGGCCGTCTTGGAGAAGACCAGGACCCGGTCGTCGTCGGCGGCGGCCGAGGTGGCGGCCCCGGACGCGGCGGCGGGCAGGGCCGTCAGGGCGAGCAGCAGCGCGGCCCCGACGGCGGCGAGGCGCGCCCCTCGCCGGGAGCGGGTGCCGGAGTCGGGTCCGGAGTCGCGTCTGGAGTGCGAAGAGGTGTGCGGGTGCATATCCGTCGTGCTCCTTCCTCCCGGGCCGGGGGTGGCGGCCGTACGCGGCCGCCACCCCCGGCCCCGGGCGTCAACTCGTCAGCCGGTGCCGATCGTGAAGTCGTCCACGTCGAAGAGCGCTCCCGCGCCGCCCTTGAAGACGAGGGACAGCGTGGTGGTACCGGTCGGGGGTTTCTTCAGCGTCGTCTTGACGTCCTGGAAGGTCTCCCAGTCGCCGGTCACCGGCACGGTGACGGTGCCGAGCAGCCGTCCGGTCGGGGAGCCGCTGTGGATCTCCAGCGTGCCACCGGCGCCCGCCGAGGAGACCCGTGCGGTGAAGTCCTTGGCGTTGCCCAGCACATACGGGGTGAAGGAGATCCAGTCCCCGTTCTCGATGTTGCCGACCGTCCTGCCGCCGTTGGCCGGGGTGTGGTTGATCACCGAGACGCCCTGGCCGTGGTCGTAGTGCTCGGCCTGCCGGTGCTTGGGCTGGACGATGGACTGGTCATGGATGGTCAGCGGCGGCTGGCCGCCCCCGCCGCCGTCGGTGTACTCGGCGTCGAAGACCCCGAAGATGTTGGCGTTGGGGTCGTGCTCCCCGTCCGCGTTGGTCTTGATGGTGCCGGAGCAGCCGTTGGCCGTGGTGACGGGGTGGCCGTGGCTGTCATGGCCGAGGATGTAGGTGACCTTGACCTTGGCGCAGTCGACGGTCCCGTCCTCCGGGTCGGTCACCCTGACCTTGAACGGGACCTCGTCGCCGAAGCTGAAGAGCTGGCCGTCGGCGGGCAGTTGCAGCGTCACCTTGGGCGCGGTGTTGCCCACCGTGAGGTGGACATTGGCGCTGGCGGTGCGACCGGTGGGGTCCTTGACGGTGAGGGTCGCGGTGAAGGTGCCGTTCTTCTTGTAGGTGTGGGTGGGGTTGGTGGCGGCGGACGTCGTGCCGTCGCCGAAGTCCCAGTTGTAGGCGAGGGTGTCGCCGTCGGCGTCCGAGGTGCCCGCCGAGGAGAAGGCGACCTTCATGGGCGCCTTGCCGGAGGTGCGGTCGGCGCTCGCCTCGGCGATGGGCGAGTGGCCGTCGGTGGCGTTCTCGATCCGGTAGAGCGCGGAGTGCTCGTCGCCGTTGAAGTAGCCGAGGCCGTAGTCGAGGACGTACAGCGCGCCGTCCGGGCCGAACGCCGAGTCCATGACCTGGGTGCCGGACCACGGGAAGTCGTTGATCTTCTGTACGGCCCCGTCGGCGCCCTGCTCGATCCGCTTGATCCACTGGCGGCCGAACTCCCCCGCGAAGAAGTTCCCGTTGTACGACTCGGGGAACTTCACCGGGGAGTCGAGCGAGGCGTCATAGCGGTAGACCGGCCCGGCCATCGGCGATTCGGAGCCGGAGCCGAACTCGGGCACGGAGTCGTTGTCGTACGGGATCCAGGCGGGCTGGGCGGGCGGCAGATCGGTGAGCCCGGTGTTGTAGCGCGAGGTGTTCTTGGGCGCGGCGCAGTCGAAGGCCGGGCCGGAGGTGCCGGTGGCGAAGTCGTAGTCGCGGTACGGCTTGTTGTCGGCGATGCAGTACGGCCAGCCGTAGTTGCCGGGCTTGGTCACCCGGGCGAACTCGACGGCGCCGCCGGGGCCGCGCTCGGGGTTGGCGGCACCGGCGTCCGGTCCGTAGTCGCCGACGTAGACCGTGCCGGTCGGCTTGTCGACACTGATCCGGAACGGGTTGCGGAAGCCCATCGCGTAGATCTCGGGCCGGGTCTTCTCGGTGCCGGGCGCGAAGAGGTTGCCGTCCGGGACGGTGTACGAGCCGTCGTCGGCCACCTTGATGCGCAGGACCTTGCCGCGCAGATCGTTGCTGTTGCCCGCGGAGCGCCGGGCGTCGAAGGCGGGGTTGCGGTTGTCCCGCTCGTCGATGGGGGTGAAGCCGTCGGACTCGAAGGGGTTGGTGTCGTCGCCGGTGGACAGGTACAGGTTGCCGTCGGCGTCGAAGTCGATGTCCCCGCCGACGTGGCAGCAGATGCCACGGTTCGCGGGCACGTCGAGGACCTTCTTCTCACTGCCGGTGTTCAGGGTCCCGTCGGCGTTGAGGGTGAAGCGGGAGAGCCGGTTGACGCCGTCGAACTTGGCGAAGTCGGCGGCCGTGCCCTGGGTGGGCGCGTCACCGGCGGGGGTGTCGAGCGGGGGCGCGTAGTAGAGGTAGATGGCGCGGTTGTCGGCGAAGCCGGGGTCGATGCCGACGCCTTGGAGCCCTTCCTCGTCGTGCGAGTAGACGGGCAGCTTGCCGGACACCTTGGTCTCGCCCGTGGCATCGGTCAGCCACAGGGTGCCATCGCGCGAGGTGTGCAGCACGGAGCGGTCGGGGAGCACCGCGAGCGTCATGGGCTCGCCGGTCTCCTCCACGCCCTTGGCGAGGGTGACCTGCTGGAACTGCTCTGCTGCCGGGGCCGGTTGATCCGCGCCCGCCGGCGGAGCGGTGAGGGCGAGCCCCGCGCCGACGAGCAGGGCGCTTGTGACGAGCGCGAGGGGCCCGCGCAGTCGAAGCCTTTTCCTGTGCACGCTGATCCTCCGTGGAAAGAGGGGGGTACGGGCGGGCCGTCAGGCCGCCGTGACTGGCACAGGCGCGCGCCGTCGCGCCGGGATGACCGGTCCGGGGCGAGGGGCCCCTATGTGACCGGTACATCTCAAGGACCGTAGCGGTGTTTGTCCGGTCCGGAAACCCCTTTGACGCAAAGTAGCCCCTGCTTCATCCACGGGCAGGACAAAGCTGGGTGGGGGCGCAAGTGTGCGTCCCCCACCCAGGGGGGTGTGCGGTCCCCCACCCAGGGGCCCTTGGGGCGGTTCCTCGATCGCCGGACGGGCCGGGCTACTTCTCCCCGCCTCCGAAGGCCGCGTCGAACGACGCCGTCGGCGGGTCGAAGTCGAAGTGCTTCAGCCGGGCCAGCGCCTCCGGGGCGCCGGTGAGCCGGTCCATCCCGGCGTCCTCCCATTCGACCGACACCGGACCGTCGTAGCCGATCGAGCGCAGCATCCGGAACACGTCCTCCCACGGCACATCGCCATGGCCCGCCGAGACGAAGTCCCAGCCGCGGCGGGGATCGCCCCAGGGCAGATGGGAGCCGAGGCGTCCGTTGCGGCCGTCCAGCCGCTTCCGGGCCTCCTTGCAGTCGACGTGGTAGATCCGGTCCCGGAAGTCCCACAGGAAGCCGACCGGGTCCAGGTCCTGCCAGACGAAGTGGCTGGGGTCGAAGTTGAGCCCGAAGGCGGGGCGGTGGCCGACCGCCTCCAGGGCCTGGTGGGTGGTCCAGTAGTCGTAGGCGATCTCGCTGGGGTGCACCTCGTGGGCGAAGCGCACGCCCTCGGCGTCGAAGACGTCGAGGATCGGGTTCCAGCGCTCGGCGAAGTCCTGGTAGCCCCGCTCGATCATCCCCGGCACCACCGGCGGGAACATCGCCACCAGATGCCAGATGGAGGAGCCGGTGAAGCCGATGACGGTACGGACCCCGAAGGCGGCCGCCGCGCGGGCGGTGTCGGCCATCTCGGCCGCGGCCCGCTGCCGGACGCCCTCGGCCTCGCCGTCGCCCCAGATCCGGGCGGGCAGGATGGCCTTGTGGCGCTCGTCGATGGGCGAGTCGCACACGGCCTGGCCGACCAGATGGTTGGAGACGGCGAAGCACTTCAGGCCGTACTTCTCCAGCAGGCTGTGGCGCCCGTCCAGATAGCCGGGCTCGCCGAGCGCCCGGTCCACCTCGAAGTGGTCGCCCCAGCAGGCGAGTTCCAGGCCGTCGTAGCCGAAGTCGCGGGCCAGCCGGCAGACCTCCTCAAGGGGAAGGTCGGCCCACTGGCCGGTGAAGAGCGTGAAGGGTCTGGGCATTCCGGCCTCCTGTCTCAGACGGGTACGGGGGTGTAGACACAGTTCTTCTCCGCGCTCTCCTCGACGGCGGCGAGCACCCGCTGCACCTGAAGCCCGTCCTCGAAGGACGGCTCGGGGGCGGTCCCCTCGGCGACCGCGAGCACCATGTCCCGCGCCTGGTGGACGAAGGTGTGCTCGTAGCCGAGGGCGTGGCCCGGCGGCCACCACGCGTCCAGGTAGGGGTGCTCGGGCTCGGTCACCAGGATCCGGCGGAAACCGGAGTCGGCGGCGGGCTCGGTGTGATCGTGGAAGGACAGCTCATTGAGCCGTTCCAGATCGAAGGCGAGCGAGCCGTGATCGCCGTTGAGCTCGATCCTGAGCGAGTTCTTACGGCCTGCGGCGAAGCGGCTGGCCTCGAACGACGCCACCGCACCGGAGCCGAACCGCCCGGTGAACAGCGCCGCGTCATCGACCGTGACCGGTCCGCGGGCCGCCCCGCCCGCCCCGGAGCCGCCGAGCCCCGCCACCGCACCGGCGGGCAGCGGCCGCTCCCGGATGAACGTCTCGGTGAGCGCCGAGACGCCGACCAGCCGCTCCCCGGCCAGATACTGCGCCAGGTCGACGATGTGCGAGCCCAGGTCGCCGAGCGCGCCGGAGCCCGCGTACTCCCGGCGCAGCCGCCACACCAGGGGGAACTCCGGGTCGACGATCCAGTCCTGGAGATAGGTGACCCGTACGTGCCGCAGCAAGCCGAGCCGCCCCCGCTCCACCATCCGGCGGGCGTAGGCGATCGCGGGTGCGCGGCGGTAGTTGAAGCCCACCATCGCCACCTGTCCGCGCTCCCGCGCCCGCCGCGCCGCCTCCACCATGGCCTGCGCCTCGGTCACGGAGTTGGCCAGCGGCTTCTCGCACAGCACATGTTTGCCCGCTTCCAGGGCCGCGATGGCGATCTCGGCATGGCTGTCGCCGGGGGTGCATACGTCGACGAGCTGCACATCGTCCCGGGCGATCATCGACCGCCAGTCGGTCTCGGCCGCGGCCCAGCCGTGCCGGTCCGCGGCCGCCCGTACGGCGTCCGCGTCGCGTCCGCAGATGGCGGACATCACCGGGCGCGCGGGCAGGTCGAAGACACGGCCGACGGTACGCCAGCCCTGGGAGTGTGCGGCGCCCATGAAGGCGTAACCGACCATGCCGACGCCGAGCGTCTTCGCTTCAGGACTTTCCATGGGACTCCTTCTGACGATCGCAAACCGACGCGAGGTGGGGGGTCTGGCCCTGAATCGGGCTAGCTGAATCCCGTGGGGAGGTATTCGTCCACGTTGTCCTTGGTGACGACGGCGGAGTAGAGCGTGAGGGAGGCCGGGATCTCCAGCTCCGCGAGGCCGCCGACACCCTTGCCCTGGCCGAGCGCGCGGGCGAGGTCGATGGCGGAGGCGGCCATGGTCGGCGGGTAGAGCACGGTGGCCTTCAGCACGGTGTTGCCGGCCTTGATGGCGTCCATGGCGTGCTTGGCGCCCGCGCCGCCGACCATGAGGAAGTCATCGCGCCCGGCCTGCTTGATGGCACGCTCGGCGCCGACCCCCTGGTCGTCGTCGTGGTTCCACAGGGCGTCGAAGTCGGAGTGGGCCTGGAGCAGTTGGGCCATCTTCGACTGGCCCGACTCGACGGTGAACTCCGCGGCCTGGCGGCCGACCTTCTTGATGTTCGGGTAGTTCTTCAGGGCGTCGTTGAAGCCCGCGGTGCGCTGCCGGGTCAGCTCCAGGTTGTCGATCCCCGCCAACTCGATGACCTTGGCGTTCTTCTTGCCCTTGAGCTGCTCGCCGATGTACTGCCCGGCGTTGAAGCCCATGCCGTAGTTGTCCCCGCCGATCCAGCAGCGGTACGCCTGCGGGGAGGCGAAGACGCGGTCGAGGTTGACCACCGGGATGCCCGCCCGCATCGCCTTGAGCCCGACCTGGGTCAGCGCCTTGCCGTCGGCGGGCAGGATGACCAGGACGTCGACCTTCTTGTTGATGAGGGTCTCGATCTGCCCGATCTGCTGGGCGGTGTCGTTGGAGCCCTCGGTGATCTCCAGCGTGACGTCCTTGTACTCCTTGGCGCGCCGCTTGGCCTGCTCGTTGATGGCGTTGAGCCAGCCGTGGTCGGCCTGGGGCCCGGCGAAGCCGATGGTGACCGCCTTACCGGGCTTGTCATTGGCGGTGTTCGCGGCCTGCTTGCTGTTCTCGTCGCTGTCGTTGTTCTCGTTGCTGGTGCACCCGGCGGCGAACAGCGCGCCCGCCGCGGCGGTGCCCAGGAGCAGATTTCTGCGGCTGGTCGGGGAGGAGCTCGTGGGGTACCTCATGGCGTCGAACGACCCTTCTGTACCAGGACGGCGGCGACGATGATCGCGCCCTTGGCGATCTGCTGGACATCGCTCTGAAGGTTGTTCAGGGCGAACAGATTGGTGATGGTGGTGAAGACGAGGACGCCGAGGACGGAGCCGGTGATGGTGCCGCGGCCGCCGCTGAGCAGCGTGCCGCCGATGATCGCGGCGGCGATGGCGTCGAGTTCGTACAGGTTGCCGTTGGTGTTCTGGCCGGAGCCGGTGAGGACGACCAGCATGAAGGCGGCGACACCGCAGCACAGCCCGGAGAGCAGATACAGCATCAGCCGCTGCCGTTTGACGTCGATGCCCGCGAGCCGGGCCGCCTCCGCGTTGCCGCCGATGGCGACGGTGCGCCGGCCGAACGTCGTGCGGTTGAGCACCAGCCAGCCGAGGACGGTGACGGCGGCGAAGATGATCACCAGCGGCGGTATGCCGAGGACGTAGGAGTCCGGGAGCCCGAGGTCCAGGACCGGGTTGACGGTGACGACCTGGGTCCTGCCGTCGCTGATCTGTAGGGCGAGCCCGCGGGCGGAGGCGAGCATCGCGAGGGTGGCGATGAACGGGACCATCCCGCCGTACGCGATGAGCACCCCGTTGACCAGTCCGCAGCCGAGCCCCACCAGGACCGCGCAGAGCAGGATGCCGCCGAGTCCGTAGTCCTGGGTGGCGATCGTGGTGGCCCACACCGAGGCGAGGGCGACCATCGCGCCGACCGACAGATCGATGCCTCCGCTGGTGATGACGAAGGTCATGCCGACGGTGACGACGCCGATGACGGACGCCTGGGTGAGCACGAGCTGGAGGTTGTCGGTGCTGAGGAACTCGTCGGGCTTGGTGAAGCCGCCGACGATGACCAGCACCGCCAGCACCCCGACGAGGGAGAGGTTGCGCAGGTCGGCCAGGCGCCGCAGCCTGCTCAGCGGATCGGTGCCGGTGCGGCCGGCCGGCGGTTTGCCGACCGGACCGGCCGTCAGCGTGGCGCCCGCGCCCGGTACCGGTGCGGGGTCGGCCGGGGGGCTGGACACCGGCCTGCTCCCGGGTGAGTTCACGACGGGCTCCCTTCCATGACGAGATCGAGGACGCGGTGCTCGTCCAGCTCCCGCGCGGGCGCCGTATGGACGACGTGGCCCTCGCGGAGCACCAGCACCCGGTCGGCGAGGCCCAGGACTTCGGGCAGTTCGCTGGAGACGAGCAGGACGGCCATGCCGTCGTCGGCGAGTCGGCGGATCACGGCGTACAGCTCGGCGCGGGCGCCGACGTCCACCCCGCGCGTCGGCTCGTCCAGCAGCAGCACCCGGCAGCCGCGCAGCAGCCAGCGGGCCAGTACGGCCTTTTGCTGATTGCCGCCGGACAGGGTGCGCACCGGCCGTTCCGGGTCGTCGGGATGCAGCGAGAGGTCGCGTACGCACTGGCGGGCCGCCGCCCGCTCCGCGCCGCGGTCCACCCATCCGGCGCGGGAGAAGCGGGGCAGCGAGGAGACCGAGACATTGCGGGTGACGGACTCCAGCATCAGCAGCGCCTGGGCCTTGCGCTCCTCGGGAGCGAGCCCGAGCCCGGCGCGCACGGCGGCGGACACGCTGCCGGGACGCAGCGCGCGGCCGTCCACCAGGACCCGGCCCGAGGTGGGGCGGCGGGCACCGTAGACGGTCTCCAGGATCTCGGACCGCCCGGAGCCGACGAGTCCGGCGAGCCCGACGATCTCACCGGGCGCCACTTCGAGGTCGATCGGCTCGAACTCCCCCGTCCGGCCGAGGTTTTCCAGCCGTAGTACGGGCGTGGCGGTGGCGAGCGGAGGGGCCGTGGTGCGGCGCGGGAACGCGTACTCCACGTCCCGGCCCGTCATCAGGGCCACGACCTCGCGGGTCGGGGTGGTGCGGGCGTCCAGCCCGCGGGCCGCGGCGCGGCCGTCCTTGAGCACGGTGACGCGGTCACCGATCCGGCGGATCTCCTCCAGCCGGTGCGAGATGTACACGACGGCGACCCCGGCGGCGGTCAGATCGCCGACGATGCGGAAGAGGTTGTCCACCTCGTCGGGGTCGAGGGCCGCGGACGGCTCGTCCATCACGATCAACTGGACGTCGTGGGAGAGCGCGCGGGCCATCGAGACGATCTGCTGTCCGGCCGCGGACAGCTCCCCGACCAGCCGCCCCGGGTCGATCTCGGGGTGGCCGAGCCGGGTCAGGAGCGCGGCGGTGGCGGTGCGGGCCGCACGGGAGCGGACGAAACCGGCGGTGGCCATCTCATGGCCGAGGAAGACGTTCTCGGCGACGGACAGCCCCTCCACCAGGTCGAGTTCCTGGTAGATGGTGGCGATCCCCAGGCGCATGGCGGCGATGGGCGACTTGAGGGTGACCGGTGTGCCCCGCCAGAGGATCTCGCCGCTGTCGGGCTGATGCGCCCCGGCGATCACCTTGATCAGGGTGGACTTGCCCGCGCCGTTCTGGCCGAGCAGACAGTGCACCTCGCCCGCTTCGACATCGAGGTCGACGCCGTCCAGGGCCCGTACGCCGGGGAAGGACTTGGTGATCGCGGACATGGTGAGGAGCGGGCGCGGGTCGGGTGGTGCCGGTGCCATGGCTGGCCTCCTCGGCGGGTTCGCTCGATGCGGTGCGGGTCGCTGGGCGTGCCGGAGCCGCTGCGGGGGCGCGGCGGGGCTGGGGCTGGGTGGTGCGGCTCGGTGGTGCCGGTGGTGCGGCTCGGTGGTGCCGGTGGTGCGGCTCGGTGGTGCCGGTCGTGCGGCTCGGTGGTGCCGGTCGTGCGGCTCGTCCTCGGCGTGGCGTACGTCGAGGGGCGGTGCGGATGCCGTGCTGCTGCGCTGTGCCGAGGTGCGGACCGGCCGTGGCCGGGCGGGATCGGGCCGTCAGGCCGTCACCCCGGGCGGGATCGGGCCGTCAAGCCATCAGGCCGTCAAGCCATCAGGCCGTCAGGCCGTCAGGCCGTCAGGCCGTCAGGCCGGGGAGAAGAGGTGGTCGCTGATCAGGCGGGCCGCGCCGGTGACCCCGGCGGCCGGGCCGAGTTCGCCCAGCACGATGGGGAGGTTGCCGGTGGCCAGGGGCAGGGACTGGCGGTAGACCTGGGTCCGTATGGCGGCGAGCAGCGTATGGCCGAGCCCGGTGACACCGCCGCCGATGACCACCAGACCGGGGTTGAAGAAGCTGACGAGCCCGGCGATGACCTGGCCCGTACGGGTGCCGCCCTCCCTGATGAGGTCGAGGGCGGTCGCGTCGCCCGCCGACGCCGCAGCGGCGACATCCGTGGCGGCGAGGCTGCCCACCTCCTCCAGCCGGGCGGCGAGTTCGGCGGACCGGCCGTCGCGGGCCGCCGCCTCGGCGTCGCGGGCCAGCGCCGCACCGCCGAAGTACGCCTCCAGGCAGCCGTGGTTGCCGCAGGCGCAGGGGCGGCCGTCGGGTTCGGCCTGGATATGGCCGATGTCGCCCGCGCTGCCCGTCGTACCGCGATACACCTCACCGCCGACGACGATCCCGCAGCCGATACCGGTGCCGATCTTGACGCAGAGGAAGTCCTTGACGGAGCGGGCGACTCCGGCGTGCTGCTCCCCCATCGCCATGAGGTTCACATCGTTGTCGACCATCACCGGGCAGCCCAGCTCCTGGCTGAGTGCCTCCCGTACGGGGAAGCCGTCCCACCCCGGCATGATCGGCGGTGCCACCGGCACGCCCTCGGGGAACCGCACGGGGCCGGGCACTCCTATGCCCGCCCCGTCGAACCCCTCGGCCACCCCGGAGGCCCGGAGCTTCGCGGCCATGTCCAGCACCTGCTCGAAGACCGCGACGGGTCCCTCGCGCACATCCATGGGCTGGTTGAGGTGGCCGAGAATCTCCAGTTCGGCATTGGTCACGGCGACGTCCACGGAGGTGGCGCCGATGTCGACGCCGAGCAGTCGCAGCCCGGGCGCGAGCCGGATGTTGTGCGAGCGCCGGCCGCCACGCGAGGCCGCGAGCCCGTCCGCGGCCACCAGCCCGGTCTCCAGCAGCCGGTCGATCTCCACGGCGAGCTTCGAACGCGAGAGATCGATCTGATCACCTAGCTGAGCACGGGAGTTGGGGCCGCCGTCGCGCAGCAGACGGAGCAGTCGTGCCTGATGCGCGTTGGCCGGTCGTGCCGTCATGCGCCTCACGCTGCCCCTCCCGCCGTCATCGGCATCCATGTCACCGGGCTTTCACGGGGAACGTAGCAGCGGTTGTCGGGGGTGGGAAGAACTTGCGCCGCAATTGGCTACGACTTTCTCCTGTCGCAGGACAAAGCGGAGTTGATTTCGGGACAGCACGGAGAGGCAGCGGCTCGGGAGGGCGGGACCGGCGAAAGGGTTCGGCCATTGCGACCACTACGATCGGCGGTCATGGAGATAGCGGCGGCGTACATCCTGCTCATGGTCCTCGTCATGCAATATCCGCTGCTGGAGTCGAGGATCAAGAAGATCCAGCGCAGGGCGGACCGTATCGAGCACAAGCTGGACCTGATCCTCGACCACCTGGGCATCGAGGTGGTCGGGCCCGACCTGCGGCGGGTGACGGCCCTGTTGCGGGAGGGCAAGAAGTTCGAGGCCATCAAGGTCTATCGGCAGCTCACCGAAGCCGACTTGAAGGAGGCCAAGGAAGCGGTCGAGCGCATCGACGCCACTCGGGCATGACGCGACCCGGCGACGGCCGGTGCGGCGGAGGGGTCAGGGCCGCTCGCGGTCGTGGTACGTGACGCGGGTGTGTTCGGTGTGAGCGCGCATGACGGCCGTGGCGCCGTGTTCATCTCCGGCGGTGATGGCCGCGATCAGCTCGCGGTGCTCGATCCAGGACTGCTTGCCGCGCTGCCGGGCGACCGGGGTGTAGTACCAGCGGACCCTGCGGCCCACCTGGGCGGCCAGCTCGGACAGGACCGCGTTTCCGGCCAACTCCATCACCTTGGCGTGGAATTCGGCGTTCGCCGCGACCGCGCCGTCCACATCGTCGTCCAGCACCGCGCGCTCGCCCTTCGCGCACAGCTCCTCAAGCGCGGCGATCCCGGCCGCGTCGGCACCCGCGGCGGCCAGCCGGGCGGCCTCGGCCTCCAGGAGCGTGCGCACCGTAAGGAGCTGATCGGCCTCCTCCTCGGTGGGCTCGTGGACGAACGCGCCCTGTGCGGGCCGCAGGTCGACCCAGCCCTCGGTGTTCAGCCGCTGGAGGGCCTCGCGCACCGGCTGGCGGGAGACCCCGAGCTGCCCGGCCAGTTCGCTCTCCACGAGGTGCTGGCCGGGGCGGAGGGCGCGGGTGGTGATGAGCTCGAGCAGCGCCTCGTAGACGCGCTCGCGGAGTGGACCGGGCCGCTCCAGCTTCGGTACCGCGCCGTGCGGCAGTCCCCTGGACAGCATCGCGCCCCCTCTGGCTCGCCGTTCACCGGATACCCGGATTGGTTATTGTCTACAGTTTACCCATCCCGTCCACGCGGCCGACATATCCAAGGCGCTTCTACGTCTGGTCATTGACTCGTTGAATCCTTAAAGTCCGGGCACATGCTCTCCAATGATCGACTCGGCCCGCTACACCGCTCGCGCACCCTGGCCCCACCGGGCTGGAGCCGCTGGCTGGTGCCGCCGGCCGCCCTATCCGTCCATCTCTCCATCGGCCAGGCGTACGCCTGGAGCGTGTTCAAGCCGCCCCTGGAGTCCTCCATGGACCTCTCGGGCACGGCCAGCGCACTCCCCTTCCAGCTCGGCATCGTGATGCTCGGCCTGTCCGCCGCCTTCGGCGGGACGCTCGTCGAGCGCAACGGCCCGCGCTGGGCGATGTTCGTCTCCCTCGTCTGCTTCTCCTCCGGCTTCCTCGTCGCCTCGCTCGGCGCCGCCACCAGCCAGTACTGGCTGGTCGTCCTCGGCTACGGCTTCATCGGCGGGATCGGTCTGGGCATCGGGTACATCTCCCCCGTCTCCACGCTCATGAAGTGGTTCCCCGACCGGCCCGGCATGGCCACCGGCATCGCCATCATGGGCTTCGGCGGCGGCGCGCTGATCGCCTCGCCCTGGTCGAGCTGGCTGATGGAGCGCTTCGGCACCGACAACGGCGGCATCGCCACCACCTTCCTGGTGCACGGCCTGACCTACGCGGTCTTCATGACCCTCGGCGTGCTGCTGGTACGGGTACCGGCCGACGGCTGGCGGCCGGCCGGCTGGGAGCCGCCGCAGGAGCAGGGGCACCTGGTCAGCACGGCCGACGTCTCCGCGCGCAACGCCCTGCGCACCCCCCAGTTCTGGTGTCTGTGGGTGGTGCTGTGCATGAACGTGACGGCGGGCATCGGCATCCTGGAGAAGGCCGCGCCCATGATCGGCGACTACTTCAAGGACACCGACACCCCCGTGACCGCCACCGCGGCGGCCGGTTTCGTCGCCCTGCTGTCGGCGGCCAACATGGCCGGGCGGCTGGTCTGGTCGTCCACGTCCGACCTCATCGGGCGCAAGAACATGTACCGGATCTATCTGGGCGTGGGCGCGCTGATGTATCTGGCCATCGCGCAGCTCGGGGACTCCTCCAAGCCCCTGTTCGTGGTGTGCGCGCTGGTGATCCTCTCCTTCTACGGGGGCGGCTTCGCGACCGTTCCGGCGTATCTGAAGGACCTGTTCGGCACCTATCAGGTGGGCGCGATCCACGGTCGGCTGCTCACCGCGTGGTCGGTGGCCGGGGTCCTCGGCCCGTACATCGTCAACAAGGTGGCCGACCACCAGGAGGAGGCGGGGAAGACCGGCCCCGGGCTGTACTCGCTCTCCCTCACCATCATGATCGCGCTGCTGATCGTCGGCTTCGTCGCCAACGAACTGGTACGGCCGGTCCATCCGCGATTCCACGAACCGGCCACCGCGACGGCCGACGCCGCCGAGTCGGCGCCCGCCGAGAAGGGTGCGGACCGATGACCGAACCCACCAGCAACCGCACCGCGCTGACCGTGGCCGTCTGGGCCTGGGTGGCGCTGCCCTTCGCGTACGGGGTCTACGAGCTGATCCGCAAGGCCACCCAGCTCTTCACGGGCTGAGCCCGCCTTACCGGCTTCACCGGCCGAGCTCGCTTCCCCCCGTGGGCTCTCTTCACCGGCCGACGTCCCAGCACCGGCGGACGGGAGGGGGGTTGAGGTGTCGTTCGACTCCTTGACCCCTTCCCGAGGCATACTGTATTCAATATCCTGTCGACGATACCCGGACGCTCGGTTCCCTCACGTCGCACCGCGGCGTGACCGCCGTAAGGAGCCCGTCGTGGCCCGTAACCGCCAGCGCGACCGACAGCAGAAGCAGTACCCGCGGCTGACCCACCCCCTGGTGCGGGACTCGGTCAGCGGTGAACTCCGCCGCGCCTCCTGGGAGGAGGCGCTCAGCCGGGCCACCGCCGGGTTCCGGGCCGTGACGGCGGCCCACGGGCCCGACGCGTTCGGCATGTTCTCCTGCGCCCGCGCCACCAACGAGATGAACTACGTGGCCCAGAAGTTCGCCCGGGTGGTGATGGGCACCAACAACGTCGACTCCTGCAACCGCACCTGCCACGCGCCCAGCGTCGCGGGGCTGTCCGCCGTCTTCGGCTCCGGCGGCGGCACGTCGTCGTACGCGGAGGTCGAGGACACCGACCTCATCGTGATGTGGGGCTCCAACGCCCGCTTCGCGCACCCGATCTTCTTCCAGCACGTCCTCAAGGGCATCCACAACGGCGCCCGGATGTACGCCGTCGATCCGCGCCGCACCTCGACCGCCGAATGGGCCGAGAGCTGGCTGGGGCTCAACGTGGGCACCGACATCCCGCTCGCCCACGCCGTGGGCCGCGAGATCATCCACGCGGGGCTCGCCAACCGCTCCTTCATCGAGCGCGCCACCAGCGGCTTCGAGGAGTACGCGGCCCATGTGGAGCCCTGGACCCTGAGCGTCGCCGAGAAGGTCACGGGCGTCCCGGCGGACGCCATCCGCGATCTCGCGCACGCCTACGCCACCGCCGAGCGCGCCCAACTGTGCTGGACGCTCGGCATCACCGAGCACCACAACGGCACCGACAACGTCCGGGCGCTGATCAATCTGTCCCTGCTGACCGGCCATGTCGGCCGGTACGGCTGCGGGTTGCAGCCGCTGCGCGGCCAGAACAACGTCCAGGGCGGCGGCGACATGGGCGCCATCCCCAACCGGCTGCCCGGCTTCCAGGACATCCTGGACCCGCCCACCCGGTCCAAGTTCGAGCGCGCCTGGGACGTGGTCATCCAGCCGCGCTACGGGCTGAACCTCACCGAGATGTTCGAGGCCATGGAGGCGGGCGAACTGCGCGCCGTCTACTGCATCGGCGAGAACCCGGCCCAGTCCGAGGCCGACACCGAACAGGCCGTCCGGCGGCTGGAGTCGCTGGAACACCTGGTGGTCCAGGACATCTTCCTCACCAGGACCGCCGAGCTGGCCGATGTGGTGCTCCCGGCGACCGCCGGCTGGTGCGAGACGGAGGGCACCACCACCAACAGCGAGCGCCGCGTCCAGCGGGTGCGCAAGGCCGTGGAGCCGCCGGGCGAGGCGCGCGAGGACATCGACATCATCTGCGAGCTGGCGCGGCGGCTGGGCCACGACTGGAAGTTCGAGAGCGCGGAGGAGGTGTGGAACGAGCTGCGCGCCGTCTCCCCCGACCACTTCGGCATGACCTACGAGCGGCTGGAGGAGCACCAGGGCATCCAGTGGCCGTGCCCCAGCACCGACCGCCTCGAACCCACCTATCTGCACGGCAGGCTGTGGGAGGGCGATCCGGCGCGGCGCGGCGCCCTCGCCCCCTTCGGCCCGGTGAAGCACGATCCGCCGGTCGATCTGACCGATGACGCCTATCCGATCCGGCTCACCACCGGGCGGCGCCTGGACTCGTACAACACCGGGGTGCAGAGCGGGGGGTTCGCCTCTCCGCTGCGGCGCGGCGAGTACATCGAGCTGTGCCCGGAGGACGCGGCCCGCTACCGGGTGGAGACCGAGGAGCGGGTGCGGGTCACCTCGCGGCGCGGCTCGGTGGTGGCGCCGGTGTGGATCGATCCCGGGCTGCGGCCGGGGCTCGCCTTCATGACCATGCACTTCCCCGACGAGGTGGACACCAACTCCCTGACGATCGAGGCGAACTGCCCCATCGCGGGGACTGCGGAGTTCAAGGCGTCGGCCATAAGGATCGAGAAGATTCCCGTGACCGCCGTAAGGAGCTGACCGTGGATCTGCGCTTCGGTGCCGGCAAGCCCACGGACGAGGAGCGGGCGGCGGTCGACGCCCTGCTCGGCCCGCCCGAATCCGCCTGGGAGGGCGCGGACGACCGCAACGACACCGATCTGCGCTGGGCGCGCGGCGGCCGCGAGGCACGTGAGCGGCGCGAACTGCTGCTGCCGGGGCTGCACGCCCTCAACGACCGGGTGGGCTGGATCAGCGAGGGCGGCCTGGACTATCTGTGCCGCCGGCTGACGGTCCCTCCGGCGGAGGGCTACGGGGTCGCGACCTTCTACGCGATGTTCGCGGTGAAACCCCGTCCGGCGACCGTCGTCCACGTCTGCACGGACCTGGCGTGCGCGGCCCGGGGCTCCGCCCGGGTGTGCGCGGAGCTCGAACGGGACCTGGGCCCGGCGGGCTCGGCCGGGTCCGGCGCCGTGTGGCAGCCCAGCCCATGTCTGGGCCTGTGCGAGCGTGCCCCGGCGGCCCTGGCGATCCGCGCGGGCGAGGCCCCGCAGGCGGCGGTCGTCGCCCCCGCCACGGCCGAGGCGGTGGCCGACGCGGCGTCGGCGCCGCACGTGGCGCCGGGCGAACCCCCCGCGGCGGCCGCGGTCCCCCAGACCGGCGCCACGGTCCCTCAGACCGGCGCCACGGTCCCTCAGACCGGCGCCGACGGCCTGGTGCTGCTGCGCCGGGTCGGGGTGGTGGATCCGGGGTCGCTCGACGACTACCGCACCCACGGCGGATACGCCGCCCTGCGGCGCGCGTTCACGCTCGGACCCGCCGGGGTGATCCGGGAGGTCACCGAGGCGGGGCTGGTCGGGCGGGGCGGGGCCGCGTTCCCGACCGGGCGGAAGTGGGCGGCCACCGCCCAGCAGCCGGACCATCCGCACTATCTGGTCTGCAACGCCGACGAGAGCGAACCGGGCACCTTCAAGGACCGGGTCCTGATGGAGGGCGATCCGTACGCCCTGATCGAGGCCATGACCATCGCGGGCTATGCGACCGGGGCCCACCGCGGCTATCTGTATCTGCGCGGCGAGTACCCCCGTGCGCTGCTCCGGCTGCGCACCGCCATCGACCGGGCCCGGGCCCGCGGCTTCCTCGGCGAGGACGTCATGGGGCAGGGGTTCGCGTTCGACATCGAGATCCGGCGCGGTGCGGGCGCGTACATCTGCGGCGAGGAGACCGCGATCTTCAACTCGATCGAGGGGCGGCGCGGTGAACCGCGCAGCAAACCGCCGTTCCCGGTCGAGAAGGGGCTGTTCGGCAAGCCGACCGCGGTCAACAACGTGGAGACGCTGGTCAATGTGTTGCCGATTCTGATCGAGGGTGCGCAGGCGTATGCCCGCACCGGTACCGGCACCTCGACGGGCACCAAGCTGTTCTGCGTCTCCGGCACGGTCGCCCGGCCCGGCGTCTACGAGCTGCCGTTCGGGGCGACGCTGGGCGAGTTGCTGGAGCTCGCGGGGCCACCCAAGACGCTGCGCGCGGTGCTGCTCGGCGGCGCGGCGGGCGGTTTCGTACGCCCCGACGAGCTGGACGTCCCACTGACCTTCGAGGGCACCCGCGCCGCGGGCACCACCCTCGGCTCGGGGGTGGTGCTGGTCCTGGACGACAGCGTCGACCTGTCCCGCATCCTGCTGCGCATCGCGGAGTTCTTCCGCGACGAGTCCTGCGGCCAGTGCGTCCCCTGCCGGGTGGGCACCGTACGGCAGGAGGAGGCGCTGCACCGGATCAAGGACCTTACGGGCGCCGCCGCGGCCGGGGACATCGCGCTGCTGCGCGAGGTCGGCCGGGTCATGCGGGACGCCTCGATCTGCGGTCTGGGCCAGACCGCCTGGAACGCCGTGGAGTCCGCCATCGACCGCCTGGGAGCCTTCAAGTGACCGCGATACCGCTGCGACCCCCGCGCCGTCTGGTCGACCTCACCCTGGACGGCGAGCCGGTCCGCGCCCCGGAGGACAGCACCCTGCTGGACGCGTGCCGCGCCGCGGGCAAGGACATCCCGACCCTGTGCCAGGGCGACACGCTCACCCCGAAGAACGCCTGCCGGGTGTGCGTGGTGGAGGTGGAGGGCGCCCGCACCCTCGCCCCGGCCTGCTCCCGCCGGGTGGAGCAGGGCATGGAAGTGCGCACGGACACCGAGCGCGCCCGGCACAGCCGTAAGGTCGTCCTGGAGCTGCTGGCCTCCTCGACCGATCTGTCGACGACCCCGCGCGCCGCCGAGTGGATCGAGGAGTACGGAGCCGAGCCGGACCGCTTCGGCCCGGACGCCGCCCGGGTGGCCGAGGAGCCGAAGGTCGACAACGACCTGTACGTCCGCGACTACGACAAATGCATCCTCTGCTACAAGTGCGTGGACGCCTGCGGCGACCAGTGGCAGAACACCTTCGCGATCGCGGTCGCGGGCCGCGGTTTCGACGCCCGGATCTCCACCGAGCACGACGCGCCCCTTACCGACTCCGCGTGTGTCTACTGCGGCAACTGCATCGAGGTGTGCCCGACCGGCGCGCTGAGCTTCAAGACGGAGTTCGACATGCGGGCGGCCGGGGCCTGGGACGAGTCGGCGCAGACGGAGACGACGACGGTATGCGCCTACTGTGGTGTGGGGTGCAATCTCACCCTCCATGTGCAGGACAATGAGATCGTGAAGGTCACCTCGCCGCACGACAATCCCGTCACCCACGGGAACCTGTGCATCAAGGGCCGTTTCGGATACCAGCACGTACAGAACCACGCACAGAACCGGGACTGATCGACATGGGACGGGTCACCGAGCGACGCCGCGTCATCCGCATCCGGGACGGGGCGGTCAGCACCCGGCCGGACACCCTGGTGGCGGAGGAACCGCTGGAGATCCGGCTGAACGGCAAACCGCTGGCGATCACCATGCGCACACCGGGCGACGACTTCGCCCTGGCCGCCGGGTTCCTGGTGAGCGAGGGCGTCCTCGGGCGCGCGGACGAGCTGGCGAACATCGTCTACTGCGCGGGCGCCACCGAGGACGGATCCAACACCTACAACGTGGTGGATGTGACGCTCGCTCCGGGTGTGCCGGTCCCGGACATCACCCTGGAGCGCAATGTCTATACGACGTCCTCCTGCGGGCTGTGCGGCAAGGCCAGCCTGGACGCGGTGCGGACGACGGCGCGCTGGCCGCTCGCGGACGGTCTCGGCGACGGGGCGGACGGCGGGGGTTCTCCCGTCCGGATCGAGCCGGAGACGCTCTCCGTGCTCCCCGACCGGCTCCGCGCCGCGCAGCGCGTCTTCGACCGGACCGGCGGGCTGCACGCGGCGGGACTGTTCACCCCGGACGGTGAGCTGCTGGACCTGCGCGAGGACGTGGGCCGGCACAACGCGGTGGACAAGCTGGTGGGGCGGGCGCTCCAGCAGGGTCTGCTGCCGCTGTCGGGGTCGGTGCTGATGGTCTCGGGCCGCGCCTCCTTCGAGCTGGCGCAGAAGGCGGTGATGGCGGGGATCCCGGTGCTGGCGGCGGTGTCGGCGCCCTCGTCGCTGGCGGTGGATCTGGCGGCGGAGACGGGGCTGACCCTGGTCGGCTTCCTCCGTGGCACTTCGATGAACGTGTACGCGGGCGAGCAGCGACTCGCTCTGCGGACAGCGGTCGGCGGGACCTGAGAAGCGGTCCGCCCGCTGCACGGGTTGGTGGGCCGGCCGGCGGGGAGCGCCCCCTGCGCCGGCCGGCCCCTGCCGGGTCGCTTACGCACGTCACCGGGCCCCGTACACGCGTTCCATATCCGGGTCTTCACTCGAAAGTGTTCTTGACCGCTCGTTCTGATTAGGTGCTACGGTTGGGGCATGGCCAGAACGAAGGAATTCGATCCGGAGGCCGCCCTGCAATCGGCTCTCGAGCTGTTCTGGCAGCGCGGCTATGAAGCGACCTCGATGGCGGACCTCGTCGACCACCTCGGCATCGGCCGCGCCAGTATCTACGCGACCTTCGGCAGCAAGCACGAGCTGTATCTGAAGGCGATGGACCGCTATGCGGAGACGCGCGACCCGTCCCTGCTGACCGAGCTGTCCCAGCCGGGCCCGGCACTGCCCGCGGTGCGGGCGGTGGTGCGGCGCTTCGCCGAGGAGGCCGCCTCCCCGGAGAAGCGACTGGCCGGCTGTCTGGTGACCAACACGGCGGCCGAGCTGGCCCCACACGACCCGGCGGCCGCCCGCCGGGTGGAGCTGAGTTGGGACCATGTGGAGACACCGCTGTGCTCCGCGCTGATACGGGCCCAGGCCCAGGGGGAGCTTCCCGAGGACCGCGACCCCCGTGCGCTGGCGCGGATGCTGTTCGTGCTGATGCAGGGGCTGCGGGTGGTCGGCAAGGCGTCGGACGACCCGGCCCGGGTGCGGGACGCCGCGGAGCAGGCGCTGGCACTGCTGGATTGACCTCCATGACCTGACGCTTCCGACCCGACACCTCCGACCTGACCTCGGCGGCCCGGGGCACTCGCATGCCCGCATATCAAAACGATCGGTCAAATATTGGGGGGACAGTTGACCGTCACCGACACCCCGCGCGGCACCGGCACCACCGCCGCCACCACCACGACCACGACCCGCCCTCGCCACGCCTTCGCCCTGCTCGGCTCCGTCCAGATCACCCTGATCTTCACGCTCGCGGCGATCGCCGTGCCGCTGCCCGAGATCGGCCGCGCCTTCGGCCTGGAGCGGGCCGATCTGATCCTGCTCAGTGCCGCCTATGGGCTCACCTTCGCCGGGCTGCTGCTCTTCGGCGCGCGTCTGTCCGATCGCTACGGCGGGCGGCGCGCCCTCACCGCCGGGCTCATCGTCTTCGCCGCCGCCTCGGCCGCCGCCCCGTTCTCCCCCGGTATCGGGACACTGCTCGTGGCCCGGTTCGCCCAGGGCGCGGGGGCGGCCCTGATCGCACCCGCCGCCATGGCCGTGCTGCGCGCCGTCTTCCCCACCCCCGTGGCCTATGGCAGAGCGATGGCCACCTGGGGCGGGCTCTCCGTGCTCGGCGCGACCGCGGGCAATCTGGTCTCCGGCGTCATAGCCGAGTTGCTCTCCTGGCGCTGGAGCTTCGCCGTGCCCCTTGCGGTGGCCGCGGCCGCCCTCGTCCTCGCGCCCCGGCTGCTGCCGGACACCGCGCCGAGCCGGGGCCGGAGGCTCGATCTGCCGGGCGCGCTGCTGGCCACGGCCGGGATCACGCTGGCCAGTTACGGGCTCGTGGTCACCGACGCGCTGCCCTGGTCGTCGGCCGGGGTGCTGGTGCCCCTGCTCATCGGCGCCGCGCTGCTCATCGCGTTCTGGTGCGTCGAGCGCCGGGCCGGCGATCCACTGCTGCCGCCCCGCTTCCTGCTGGACCGGCGGCGGGCCCTCGCCCTCGCGGCCATCGCGCTCAGCGCCTGCGCGACCGCGATGACCTTTGTGACCCTCTCGCTCCATCTCCAGCAGGACCGTGACTGGTCACCGCTGGGGACCTCGGCCGCCTTTGTGCCGTTCGCCATCGCCCTGCTCGCCTCGGGGCGGGCGGCCGGGCCGCTGATAGCCCGCTTCGGCGCCCCCGTCGTCACCGCCGCCGGGCTGGCCACGGCCGCGGCCGGGCTGGTTCTGCTCGCCCTCACCGGGCTCGATCCGCACACCTCGTATGCCTCCGCGCTGTTGCCGGGGCTGGTGCTGCTGCCGGCGGGCGCCGCCGCCTCCTTCGCCGGGGCCGCCGTGCTCACCACCCATGGGGTGCCGCCCGAGCGGACCGGGCTCGCGGGCGGGGTGCTGAACACGGCGATGGAGCTCGGCCCGACCGTGGTCTTTGCCATCGTGCTCACCTTCGGCAGCGATGCCGTCTCCCTCGCCGCGACGGGAGCCGCGCTGGCCCTCGTCGCCGCCCTGAACCTCCGCGTCCAGCGGACCCGTCCATCCCGTCCCTCCTCGCTTCCTCAAGGAGCCACGCAGTGAACCGCTTCACCGGAAAGACCGCCCTCGTCACCGGAGCGGGCACCGGCCTCGGCCGTGCCATCGCGCTCGCCTTCGCCGCCGAAGGCGCCTCCGTGGTGGCCGCCGGGCGCACCGAAGCCACCCTGGCCGAGACGGTCCGCCTGATCGAGGCCGCCGACGGCCGGGCCGCCGCCGTGCCCGCCGATGTCACCGACTCCGGGCAGTTGCGCGAGCTGGTGCACCAGGCCGTCACCCGTTTCGGCGGACTGGACATCGCCGTCAACAACGCCGGGATCATGGGTGGCCAGGGACCCCTCGGAGAGGTCAGCGAGGAGGACTGGGAGGCGGTGCTGCGCACCAATGTCACCGGTGTCTGGCTGGCGATGAAGCACCAGATCGCGCATATGAAGGACCACGGCGGCGGGGCGATCGTCAATGTCTCCTCCAACCTCGGCGCCCACCTCCGGGTCCCGGGCCTCGGCGCGTACAGCACCTCCAAGGCGGCGGTCGCCACACTGACCCGGGCCGCCGCGCTCGACCACATCCACCAGGGGATCCGGATCAACGCGGTCAGCCCCGGTGCCTCCGACGCCCCCATGTCCCTGCGGCCCGGTGAGACCGAGGCCGACCGCGCCGAGCGGATGAAGACCGAGAATCCGCTGGGCCGGATAGCGGAGGCGGGAGAGATCGCGGCGGCCGTGCTCTACCTCGCGTCACCGGCGGCCGGCTCGGTGGTCGGCACGGATCTGGTGGTGGACAGCGGCTCGTCGGCCTGACCGGCCCGAGGGCCCAACCGGCCGCGAGCGCCTGACCGTGCCGAGCGACCGACCGGCCGGAGCGGCCCGGTCGTGGTGCTCCGGCCGTGGTGCTCCGGCCATGGGGCTGCCCCCACTCTTACGCGGGGGCTGGCCGCATGGCCGGGGCGGCGCCGTACCCGGAGGCTGGTGAGACATGAACGCACCCACGAAGCGCCCTCGTTTACGCCTCGTCATGGCCACCGCCGTCACCGCCGCCCTCCTCGGCGGTGCGGCGGCGGTCCCGGCCGCCGCCACCACCACCGCCGACCCCGGAGCCTCCACAGCGCCCCAAGCCCCCGCAGCCCCCGCAGCACCCGCAGCGTCCGGCTCCGGCTCCCCCGACCACCGGCTCACCGAGGACGAGTTGCGGCGCGAGGTGGCCCGGACGCTAGAGGACGCCGGTTTCATCGGCCTGACCGTGGAGGTGCGCGACGGCCACCGCCGGATCCACGCCCGCGCGGGCGAGGCGGAGCTGAACACCGGCCGTCCCATGCCGTACGGGGCGCACTACCGGGCCGCGAGCGTCACCAAGTCCTTCGTGGCCACGGTCGTCCTCCAACTGGTCGCCGAGGGGCGGCTCTCGCTGAGCGATCCGGTGGACAAGTGGCTGCCGGGCGTGGTGAGCGGCAATGGCAACGACGGCCGCCGGATCACCGTCAGGAATCTGCTCCAGCACACCAGCGGCATCCACAACTACGCCTACAGCGAGGACACCGGCGACTCGGCGGCGGACTTCGATCGGACCCGGTTCGACCATGTCTCCCCCGAGCAGGTGGTCGCCGGGGCGATGAAGCACCGGCCCGACTTCCCACCCGCCCCGGCCGATGACCAGAAGCCCGACTGGAACTACTCCAACCCCGGCTATGTCCTCGCCGGAATGATCATCCAGAAGGTCACCGGACGGGCGTGGCCGGAGGAGGTCCGCGAGCGCATCATCCGCCCGCTGGGCCTGACCGGCACCTATGAGCCCGGGGACGATCCGCGGCTGAAGGCCCCGTACGCCCATACGTATCAGCGCTTCCCCGGCTCCAGCGCCTGGACGGACACCACGATCCGGAACGTCTCCTGGGGCGGTGCGGCCGGTTCGCTCATCACCACCGACCGCGATCTGGACCGGTTCTACACCGCGCTGCTGGGCGGCCGTCTGCTGCCCCCGGCGCAACTGGCCGAGATGCGCCGGACCGTCCCCGTCGGACCGGACTTCGAGGTGGCTTTCCCGCATGCCCAGTACGGGCTCGGGATGATACGGCAGCCGCTGAGCTGCGGCGGCTACCGCTGGGGTCACGGCGGCGACCTCGAAGGCGCCATGGTGCGGACCGGCTTCACCGAGGGCGGGCGGCGCTCGGTGACCATCAGCTCCAGCGGCAAGACCGACGACGACGAGCAGTTGCTCCGGGCCGAGGCGGCCGTGCAGCGCCTCACCGATCGCGTTCTGTGCGACGGCGTGCAGCCGAAGCCGTAAACTCTGACATCCATTGGAGAGTTTCGGGGCGTGAAGAGAGTTCTGGGCGTGAGGGTGTGCGGAGGAGGGCCCATGCGGATCGGCGAGCTGTCCCGCCGCACCGGGGTGAGCGAGCGGCTGCTGCGCTACTACGAACAGCAGGGCCTCCTCCAGCCCGAGCGGCTGCCCAGCGGCTATCGCGCATACCGCGCGTCCGATGTGGCGGTGGTGCGGCGCATTCGCTCGCTGCTGGCCGCCGGGCTGTCGACGGCGACCATCTCCCAGGTCCTGCCCTGCCTGCGCGACGACGGTGAGCACCTCGTGCCCACCTGCCCGGATCTGCTGGGCGAGCTGCGGGCGGAGCGGGAGCGGATGACCACGGCCATCGAGGAGCTCGAGCTGTCCCGGTCATTGCTGGACAGGGTCATCACAGCGGGCCAGTCGGCCATGAGCTGACACCGAAGCGGGGCGCGGCCGGGGCGGCCGGGAGCGGGGCGCGGCCGGGGGCGGGCGCCGCCCTCTCGCGCCCGCCCTCACCTCAACTGGCCCAGCGTCACGAGGATATGACGCACGGTCCTTGTCCCGGACGACCGCAGGACGAGACACTTTCTGCCGCAGTCATGTGTGAGACATGGGATGTCTTGATGTCCTGACGGTGTGATGCCTCCTGGTGTGATGCCCGACGGCCCTGACGTCCAGATGCCGATGCCTCCATGAGGCAGTCTGAAGGGCAGGCCGTGACCATGGCGTCAGTTCTCCGCACACGTCCCCGCACCAGACCACCCCACCCCCGTGCCAGACCATGGCGGCGCCGCGCCTCCGTGCTCCTCACCGCCGCGGCGCTGGCCCTGATTCCGCTTCCGGTACGGGCCGCGGACACGGATTCCTCCGCGTCCGCGGCCCGCGCCGACTCCGGCTTCGAACAGCAGGTCCTCTTCAAGTCTGCGCAGGAACAGGGCTACTCGTGCTTCCGGATCCCGGCGATCGTCAAGGCCAAGGACGGCTCCCTGCTCGCCTTCGCCGAGGGCCGGGTCGACAACTGTGGTGACGCCGGGGACATCGATCTGGTGCTCAAGCGCTCCACCGACGGCGGCCGCACCTGGGGTCCGCTCCAGGTGATCAACGAGGGCGGCGGCGACACCCACGGCAACCCCGCGCCCATCGTGGACCTGCGCACCGGCCGCATCGTACTCGCCAGCACCTACAACACCGGCCGCGACGACTCCCAGAGCTGCGACATCCCCTGTGACCGCTCCCCGCATCTCCAGTACAGCGACGACAACGGCGCCACCTGGTCGGCCCCGCGCGATCTGAGCTCCTCGCTGATGCCGCCCCAGTGGAACTCCTGGTACGCCACCGGCCCCGTCCACGGCATCCAGCTCCAGCGCGGCCGGCACAAGGGCCGGCTGGTCTTCACCCTCAACACCGAGAGCTACAGCGGCGGCCGCATCACCGACAACCATGCCGCGCTCGCCTACAGCGACGACGGCGGCAACCGCTGGCGCATCGGCGCGATGGACACCTATCCGCTCGCCGAGGACGGCACCTTCCGCCAGAAGCCGTCCGAGATGACGCTGGTGGAGCGCGCCGACGGATCGGTCTACGTCAGCGGGCGGGAGCAGGACGGCACCGATCTCGGCCACCGCGACTACGCCATCAGCCGGGACGGCGGCCAGAGCTTCACCGGCCCCTTCCGCACCATCCCCGATCTGCCCACTCCCCAGGTGCAGGGGTCGATCCTGCGGCTGCGCGATCCGGCCCGCGACGGCCACAGCCGGCTGCTCTTCTCGGCCCCCGCCGATCCCGACCGCCGCCGCACCATGATGATCCGCTCCTCCTGGGACGAGGCCCGCACCTGGGACGGTGTCGAGCGCGGCAAGGTCGTCACCACCGACTGGTCCGGCTACTCCGACATGGTCGCGGTCTCCCGCGACACGGTGGGGCTGCTGTACGAGGGCGGTGCGGTGGACGCCCGTGACGAGATCCGCTTCGCCCGCTTCACCGAGGACTGGCTGGGCCCCCGCCAGGCGCCCGCCCCCACCACCGACGACCGCGCGCCCGGCGCCCGGTCCGCGACCGTGCTCGGCGGCGCGGCGGCGCGCGGCGACGGCCGCTTCGGCGGCGGGCTGTCCTTCGACGGTACGGACGACGCGGTACGTGTCCCGTACCGGACCGCACTGCCGCTGGGCACCCGCGACTTCACGGCGAGCCTGTGGTTCCGGTATTCGGCCGCCTCCGGGCAGCATCCGTTCCTGTGGATGGGCGGGATCGGCAGCAAACAGCCGCAGGTCTGGCTGCGCGGTGAGCCCGGGAGCAACCGGATCCGGGCGCTGATGACGACGGTCACCGGCTTCTCCACCTTCACCAGCGCCTCGGTGTCCACCGACGCCGCGTACAACGACGGGCAGTGGCATCACCTCGCCCTGACCCGCGGCGGCGGACGGCTCTCCCTCACCGTGGACGGCGGCACCGCCGTCACCGCCCCCGATGCCCCGGGCACCGTGAGCCGCACCGCGCCCTTCGGCCTCCACCTCGGCCAGGCCGTGGACGGCCGCTCCCATATGACCGGCGATCTCGATGAGTTCCGCCTGTACGGCCGCGCGCTGACCGACACCGAGCTGCGCCGCGTCCGCGAGTTCAACGCCCCGCTCGACGACCACCACTCCGGCGCCCTCGTCCGCCTCCCCCTGGACCGCGTGCGGTGACGCCGCGACTGGCGTTCATCCACGGCTAGACCACACAGAACTCATTGCCCTCCGGGTCCTGGAGCACCACCGCGTAGTACCCCATCCCCGGCTCGTCCATGATCCGCTGCACCGTGGCCCCGGCGTCCTTCAGCCGGTCCACGGTCGCGGTGACCCGCTCGGTGCGGACCGCCAGGGGCACATCGCGCCCGCCGCCCACCTTCAGATCCAGATGCAGCCGGTTCTTGGTGACCTTCGACTCCGGAACCTGCTGGAACCACACCCTCGGCCCCTGCCCCTCCGGATCCACGATGGACTCCGGGGTCTCCCCGACCCCCGGGGGCAGCTCCTCCGCGGGCACCCCCATGTCCGCCCAGTACTCCCGCCAGGTGGCATGGCCGCCGGGCGGGGGCTCGGGCACATAGCCCAGGGCCTCGGCCCAGAAGGCCACCATCCGGCGTGGCTCGGCACAGTCGATGGTTAGCTGAAGCGTCGGCGTCGTCATGTCCGAAGCCTCCCAGAGGGGTCTGACAACAGACCGCCGGAGACCAGGCCGCCGGAGACCAGACCGCCGGAGACCAGACCGCCGGAAGCTGGCGGCAGGCGTCAGACGCGGGTCAGTGCGGTGTTGTCCGCGCTGTCCGTACGAGCCCGAGCGGCCTCCGGCCCCGTCTCGGCCCCGGTCACCGCCGCCTCAGTCACCGTCGCCTCCGGCGCCCGCGCCGCGTAGCGGCGGGCCAGGACCGCACAGACCATGAGCTGCATCTGGTGGAAGAGCATCAGCGGCAGCACCGCCAGGCTCGCCTGGGCGCCGAAGAGCACGCTCGCCATCGGCAGCCCGGCGGCCAGGCTCTTCTTCGAACCCGCGAAGACGATGGTGATCCGGTCCTCGCGGACGAAGCCCAGCTTCCGTGAGCCGTACGAGGTGAGCGTGAGCATCACCGTGAGCAGGACCGCCTCGACGCCGAGGAGGATCGCCAGCCGGGCCGGGGTGACCTGGTGCCAGATGCCCCGGGTCATGCCCTCGCTGAACGCCGCGTAGACCACGAGCAGCACCGAGCCGCGGTCGACCAGGCGCAGCACGGCCCGGTGGCGGGAGATGAAGCCGCCGATCCAGCGGCGCAGGAGCTGACCGGCGAGGAAGGGGGCCAGCAACTGGAGCGCGATCTTGACCATCGAGTCGGCCGAGAAGCCGCCGCCGCTGCCGCCCAGCAGCAGTGCGGCAAGCACCGGGGTGACGACCACGCCGAGCAGGCTGGAGAAGGAGCCCGCGCAGATCGCGGCGGCGACATTGCCCCGGGCGATCGAGGTGAAGGCGATGGAGGACTGGACCGTGGAGGGCACCAGGCACAGGAAGAGCAGCCCGGTGTAGAGGGGATGCGTGAGCACGTACGGCACCAGGCCGCGCGCGGCGAGGCCGAGGGCCGGGAAGATGACGAAGGTGCAGACCAGCACGGTCAGGTGGAGCCGCCAGTGGCGCACTCCGTCCAGCGCCTCACGGGTGGAGAGCCGGGCGCCGTAGAGGAAGAAGAGGAAGGCGACCGCGACCGTGGTGGCTCCGTCGGTGACGGTGGCGGCCCGGCCGCTGACCGGGAGCAGCGCGGCGAGCGCCACGGTGCCGATGAGTCCGAGGATGAAGCCGTCCAGCGGGAGCCAGGAGGGGAGGGCGATCTTGCGGAGGAAATGCGGGCGGTGCGGGCGGTGCGGCATTCGTTCTCTTTCTCGCTCTTTCTCATCCGGCGCGGACTGGCGCGGACTGGCGTGGACTGGCATGGACACGGACGGGGCCCCGTCCATAGTGCTCCGGATCAAGGCCATCGGGAATCCTGCATACCGCTCTGACTGCCATCGCATTCCGTGATGGGCCCCGGACCTCGGCATACAGTGGCCCCATGTACGACCCCGCCCAGCTCCGGACGTTTCTCGCGGTGTCCCAGACCCTCAGCTTCACCCAGGCCGCCGACCGCCTCGGGGTGCGCCAGTCCACCGTGAGTCAGCAGGTGCGCAAGCTGGAGGCGGCCGTGGGGCGGCAGCTCTTCACCCGGGACACCCACGGGGTGGAGCTGACCGAGGACGGCGAGGCGATGCTGGGGTTCGCCCGCTCGATCCTGGAGGCGAACGAACGGGCGGCGAGCTGGTTCCGGGGCACCCGGCTGCGCGGCCGGCTGCGCTTCGGCGCCTCGGAGGACTTCGTGGTGACCCGGCTGCCGGAGATCCTGGAGGGGTTCCGCCGCGATCACCCCGAGGTGGATCTGGAGCTCACCGTCGAGCTGTCGGGCACGCTGCATGAGCGGCTGGAGGCGGGCAAGCTGGATCTGGTGCTGGCCAAGCGGTCCGAGGAGAGGCCGGGCGGCCAGTTGGTGTGGCGGGACCGGCTCGTATGGATCGGCGCCGAGCGGCTGCGGCTGGATCCGGATCGTCCGCTCCCCCTGATCGTCTTTCCGCCACCCGGGCTGACCCGGGCCCGCGCGCTGGATGTGCTGGAGCGGCACGGCAGGTCATGGCGGATCGTCTGCACCAGCGGCAGTCTCAACGGGCTGGTCGCGGCGGCGCGTGCCGGGCTCGGGGTGATGGCACACACCCATGGCCTGATTCCGCCCGGCCTGGCGCCGGTCCCCGAACGGGCCGGGCTGCCCGACCTCGGCCCGGTGGATTTCGTACTGTTGTACGGAAAGCGGCGGCAGGACGGCGCCTCGCACGCCGCCGCGGAGCGACTCGCCGCCGCGATCCTGGCCGGGCCTGTGCCACGATCGGAGAGATTTCGTGCAGAAGACCGTTACATATGAGCCACACACGCGGCGCATAGGACCAGACTCCACGCAATCCGCCCTCGTCGGCGCCTGATTGACCCTCTTTCGCCTTACTGGCCGCCCGGCATTCCGTGCGTTCCGGGCACAAAACACCTCTCCCGCATCCGGGCCGGATCGGGTACGGTCGCGGCGCTGTGCCCAGCGGCTTCAAGGAGCAGGTATTGCGCGAGTTCACCGTCCCCCCGATGGCGACGGCGCCCCAGGCCGGAGGACTGGCGGATGCCGTCTTCGACCATGCGGACGCCGATCCCCACCGGGTGGCGCTGGCACGCAAGACGGCGGATGACCGCTGGCAGGACGTGACCGCGGGCCAGTTCCGGGACGAGGTGACGGCGCTCGCCAAGGGGCTGCTGACCCAGGGCGTCCGGTTCGGCGACCGCGTCGCGATCATGTGCCCCACCCGCTACGAATGGACGCTCTTCGACTTCGCGCTGTGGACCCTGGGCGCCCAGAGCGTCCCCCTCTACCCCACCTCCTCCGCCGAGCAGGTCTGCTGGATGCTGCATGACGCGGGGGTCTCCGCCTGTGTCGTGGAGCATGAGGACCACGCCATGACGGTCGGCTCGGTGGTCGGCCGGCTGCCGCATCTGAGGCGGCTGTGGCAGTTGGACGCGGGGGCGCTGGAGGAGTTGCTGGCGGCCGGGGAGTCGGTCGAGGACGATCTGGTCGAGCGGCACCGGCTGGCCGTGACCCCCGAGCAGCCCGCGACCATCATCTACACCTCGGGCACCACCGGCCGCCCCAAGGGCTGCGTGATCACCCACGCCAATCTGATGGCCGAGTGCGACAACATCGTCGAGCGGTACGAGGAAGCCTTCCACTCCAAGCGCGGCGACGAGGCCGCCACCCTGCTCTTCCTCCCGCTCGCCCATGTCTTCGGCCGGATGGTCGAAGTCGCCGCCATCCGCGGCAAGGTCAAGCTCGGGCACCAGCCCAGGCTCTCGGCCGCCGCGCTGCTGCCGGATCTGAAGACCTTCCGGCCGACCTTCATCCTCGCGGTGCCGTACATCTTCGAGAAGGTGTTCGCGGCGGCGCGCCGCAAGGCCGAGGCGGAGGGCAAGGCCGGGGTGTTCGAGAAGGCCGTGGACGTGGCGGTGCGGTACGCGGAGGCGCTGGAGGCCAAGGCGTTCGGCACCGGGCCGGGTCCGGGCGCCGCGCTGCGCATGCAGCATCAGTTCTTCGAGAAGGCCGTGTACGGCAAGGTGCGCGCCGCGATGGGTGGCCGGGTCCGGCACGCGATGTCGGGCGGCTCGGGCATGGAGCGGCGGCTGGGGCTGTTCTTCGCGGGCGCGGGCGTCACCATCTACGAGGGCTACGGCCTCACCGAGTCCACCGCCGCCGCCACCGCCAACCCGCCCGAGCAGACCCGGTTCGGCACGGTCGGCGTGCCGATCCCCGGCACCACGGTGCATCTCGCCGACGACGGCGAGGTGTGGGTGCGCGGCGGCCAGGTCTTCGAGGGCTATCTGGGCGACCCCAAGGCGACCGACGCGGTGCTGCGCGACGGCTGGCTCGCCACCGGCGACCTGGGCACGCTGGACGACGACGGCTATCTCACCATCACCGGGCGGAAGAAGGAGATCCTGGTGACCTCCAGCGGCAAGTCGGTCTCCCCCGGCGGCCTGGAGGAGCGGGTGCGAGCCCATCCGCTGGTCGCCCAGTGCATCGTGGTCGGCAACGACCGTCCGTATATCGCGGCGCTGGTCACCCTGGACTCGGAGGCGGTCGCGCACTGGCTGACGATGCGCGGCAAGCCGGAGCTGCCGCCGGGCGACCTGGTCCGGGACCCCGATCTGGAGACCGAGATCCGGCGCGCGGTGGTGGCGGCGAACACCACCGTCTCGCAGGCGGAGTCGATTCGTACCTTCCGGATACTTGCCGCGCAGTTCTCCGAGGAGCATGGTCTCCTGACGCCGTCGCTGAAGCTGAAGCGAAAGGCCATCGAACAGGCATACGCCGTCGAGGTCGAGGCGCTATACCACTCCTGAGCCGCGAAGGGGGCACGAAATGATCGATGTCATTCTCCCCGAACTTCCCGAACGTGAACTGTCCCTGTTGTCCGAGGAGACACCTCAGTCCAGCGGCCCGAGGCTGGCCGGGCGGGTGATCCTGGGCGGGCCGGTGGCCTTACCGGTGACGACGAAGCTCGTCGAACCGGATCCGGAGCTCCGGGACTTCCTGCGGACCGAGGCCGACAACGCCGTCTACCACCTGGTGCATCTGTCGGTGACCTGCGCCCGGGACGCGCCGGACCCCGCCCTGCACTCGGTCAATCTCGATGTCACACTCACGGCCGAACCGGTGCGGCGGGGCACCACGGTCTTCCAGCCGGTGGCCTGGTCCATGACCCCGCGCCAGCTCACCGCCGAGGCGAAGGCCACGCCACCGGCGCCCGCGGCCCATCTCGGCCCGCGGCTCGGTTTCCGGGAGGTGCTGCACACCGCGTACGGCGAGCGGGTCCTCCTGGAGGCGCGGCGTGAGCTGCGCTCCGATCCGGGCTGGGAGATCCGGCACACCTCGGCGGCGCGCATCGGCGGGACCTACCGGCTGGCCATGGTGGTGCGGGCACCGCGCGGGGCGGTGAGCCGGGCGGCGGTCGCGGTGGGCGCGACGGTGCGGGAGGGGCACACCCTGCACCGCTTCCGGGAGGAGCTCGAGGAACCGCTGCACCTCACCGCGGATCAGTAGATACGGGCGCGGGGCACCGGCGATACGAGCACAGGCAAGGAGCGAGGCGGAACGGTGGACGGCCAGGACGGGGACGGACATCCGGCGCTGACGACCGAGGAGATCCGGGAGTTGGCGCGGGTCTTCCCGCCCGGCCCGTCCGCCGTGGCGCTGCTGCGCAGGGCGGGCCTGACGGCCGGGCACATCCCGGCGGCGACCGGCACCACCGCCGGGGAGTTCTGGTCCGCGGTGGCCCGCGCGGTGGCCGCGGACCGGATCGTGGACGGCAGGCTGCGCGTCCTGGCCGCCGCCTGTGTCACCTATCCGCACAACGCGGTCTTCCGCGCCGCCTTACGGGAGCCGGGCGGCGGCGGTCTGCGGCGGGTGCTGGTGACCGCCGCCGCCCCGGGGTCCCAGGAGTTAGCCGCCGTCCAGCGGGCCGCGCGGGGCGTGCTGACGGTGGACCGGTGCCCCGCCGCGGCCGCCACCGATCTGCGGCGGATCCTCACCATACGCCCGGATGTGCTGCATCTGGTCTGCCGCCGCGAGGGGCACACGCTGGTCTTCGAGGATGGCGACGGCCAGGCGCATCGCACCCCCGCCGCCCGCCTGGCCGAACTGCTGGCCGCCTACCGCCGGCTGACCGGCGCCCCGCTGCCCGGTGTGGTGCTCGGCTGCCCCGACGGCGCGCCGCTCGCCGCGCTCTTCGCCCGGGCGGCCGAGGTGGTGGTCGCCCATCGCGGACCGCTGGACGCCGCGGCGGCCTTCGCGGGCGGGCTCTACGGCCTGCTGGGCGAGGTGCCCACGCTGGCGCAGGCGGCGCGGCGGGCGGCGGAGCGCATCGGGCGGGACGGCGGCGGGGTCGTCGTCCTGCGCGGACGGCCCTGGTGAACGGGACCCGCGGGAACGCCCGGCGGGAATGCCTGTCGCTTGTTGATCGTTGTACCTACGGAAGCATGCAATCCACATCCGACGTAAGGATCGACTGCCCGTGAGCAAGGTCCCGTTCATCACCCTCAACAACGGCGTCCGGATGCCGCAGCTCGGCTTCGGTGTCTGGCAGGTCCCGGACGACGAGGCGCAGATCGCGGTGCGCACCGCGCTGGACGCCGGGTACCGCAGCATCGACACCGCCGCGATATACGGCAACGAGGAGGGCACGGGGAAGGGGCTCGCCGCGTCGGGCATCGCGCGCGACGAGCTGTTCGTCACCACCAAGCTCCAGAATTCCGACCAGGGATACGACTCGACCCTGCGTGCCTTCGACGCCTCGCTGACCAGGCTGGGCCTGGAATACGTGGACCTCTACCTGATCCACTGGCCGCTGCCCGGAGTCGACAAGTACGTGGACACCTGGAAGGCGTTCGAGAAGATCTACGCCGAGGGCCGCGCCAAGGCCATCGGCCTGTCCAACTTCCACGCCGCCCACACCCAGCGGCTGCTCGCCGAGACCTCGATCATCCCGGTGATCGACCAGATCGAGCTGCACCCGCAGCTCCAGCAGGCGGAGCTGCGCGCCTTCAACGCCCGCCATGACATCGCCACCGAGGCATGGTCCCCGCTCGGCCAGGGCAAGGGCCTGCTGGACGACCCGAAGCTGGCGGCGATCGCCCACAAGCACAGGAAGTCCCCGGCCCAGGTGGTGCTGCGCTGGCATCTGGACCTCGGCAATGTGGTGATCCCCAAGTCCGTGACCCCGTCCCGGATCCAGGAGAACATCGACGTCTTCGACTTCCAGTTGGACTCCGAGGACCTGGCGGCGATCGACTCCCTGGAGGCCGGCAACCGGCTGGGCTTCGACCCCGAGACCTTCAACGGCTGAGCCCCGGCGCTCCACCGCCGAACCGCCCGCCCCGTCGCGTCCCCCGCGGCGGGGCGGACCCGTGTATCCCCCGCACCCCCGCGTCGTGGCATATCCCGGGCGCATGCCCCCCATCCGGGGCGCATGCGCCCACCGAGCGAGGCACGTCCCCGGCAATTACGCTTGGCGCCCAGATAGGCACACAGCGTGACCATGCCCCGAGCCGAGGAGACAGAAGATGTCCCGCAGACGCCGTCACGGCCTTGAGCTGGCCGCCGGTTGCACCGTCGCGATAGCCGCCCTCTTCCTGGGGAGCGGCATACCCGCGGTGGCCGACCCCGGTGAACCCTCCCCCCGCCCCCGGAGGGAGGTGCCCCCCGAGATGCTGGCCTCCATGCAGCGCGATCTGGGCCTGACGGCCGATGAGGCCCGGACGCGGATATCCAATGAGTACCGGGCCGGGGCCACCGAACCGGGCCTGCGCAAGAGCCTGGGCGGCAGCTACGCCGGCGCGTGGGTGACCGGCAACACCGCCGAACTCACCGTCGCCACCACCGATGAGCAGCAGAGCGGCACCATCACGGCCGGCGGCGCCAAGGCCGCGGTCGTCAAGCACAGTCTCAAGGCCCTCACCGACGCCAAGCAGGCCCTGGACCGCACCGCCTCGGAGCGCGCCCCGGCGGCCGATGTCGCCTCCGCCTGGTATGTGGACGTCAAGACCAACAGCGTCGTGGTGCAGTCGGCCGAGCCGGGCGAGGCGGCCGCCTTCGTCGCCGCCAGCGGCGCGGACCGCGAGGTCGTACGGGTGGTGGAGTCGGCCGAGCGGCCGAGCCCGCTGTACGACCTGCGGGGCGGCGAGGCGTTCTACATCAACGACGCCGGCCGCTGCTCGATCGGCTTCCCGGTGTCCCAGGGCGAGCGGAACGGCTTCGTCACCGCCGGTCACTGCGGCAGCCAGGGCGACACCACCACCGGCTTCAACCGGGTGGCCCAGGGCAGCTTCCAGGGCTCCACCTTCCCCGGCCATGACTACGCCTGGGTGTCCACCAACGCCGACTGGGTTCCGCAGCCGTGGGTGATCGGCCCCGACGGCACCAATGTCACCGTCACCGGCTCCCAGGAAGCGCCGGTGGGCTCGTCCGTCTGCCGCTCCGGCTCGACGACCGGCTGGCACTGCGGCACCATCCAGCAGCACGACACCAGCGTGCAGTACCCGCAGGGCACGGTCAGCGGAGTGACCCGCACCAACGTCTGCGCCGAACCGGGCGACTCCGGCGGCCCGTTCATCTCGGGCAGCGAGGGACAGGGCGTCACCTCCGGCGGCTCCGGCAACTGCACCGTCGGCGGCACGACGTACTACCAGCCGGTGAACCCGATCCTGACGGCCTACGGGCTCACCCTCACCACCGGCTGACGCCGGGGTGCCGAGGCCGCCGCGGTCGAAGAGACCGGCGGCGGCCTCGCGCGTGCGCTCACGCGTCACGTGGCGCGTGTCCTCGCGCGTGCCCCCCAACGCCCCCACGCCCGTCCTCGCGCGTGTTCGGAGCACCTTGACCAATCCGCACCCCTCCGGGCGACGAATGAGGTACGACACCTCCGTGTGCGCCGCATCGTTCCCGGAAGGACGGCTTGTGAGAGAACCCGTGTACATCGGCGGACCGGCCGCGCGCGGACCGGACCTCGAAGAGCTGCTCCAGATGGTGGCCCGGGGGGACCAGAACGCCTTCGGAGCCCTCTACGACGCCGTCAGCGGGCCGGTCCTGGGGCTGACGCGCAGTCTGCTGCGCAATCCGGCGCAGGCCGAGGAGGTCACACAGGAGGTGCTGGTCGAGGTGTGGCGGTCCGCGGCGCGGTTCGACCCGGGCCGGGGCAGTGCCATGGCCTGGATCATGACGGTGGCGCACCGGCGCGCCGTGGACCGCGTCCGCTCGGCGCAGGCCGCCTCCGACCGCGAGGAGCGCGCCGCGCTGCTGTCCCGTACCCCGGCGTTCGACGAGGTGACCGAGCAGGTGGAGGCCAGGCTGGAGCGCGAGCAGGTGCGCCGGTGCATGCGGACGCTGACCGAGCTGCAACGGCAGTCGGTGACGCTCGCCTACTACCGCGGCCGCTCCTACCGTGAGGTGGCGGAGCTGCTGTCGCTGCCGCTCGGGACCGTGAAGACCAGACTCCGGGACGGGCTCATCCGGCTCCGGGACTGCATGGGGGTCGGCGCATGACCAGAGCGGATCTGCACACCTTGACCGGGGCGTACGCGGTGCACGCCCTGTCGGGGCGGGAGTTGACCGAGTTCGAGCGGCATCTGGCGGTCTGCGACGCCTGCCGTCAGGAGGTACGGGAGCTGCGGGAGACCGCCGGGAAGCTGGCGGTGGCCACGGCCCTGGCCCCGCCCCCGACCATGAAGGACGATGTGCTGCGGCGGATCGCCACGGTCCGCCAGGAGCCGCCCCGGGTGGCGGCCCGGGAGGCCCGGGAGTCCCATGCCGGTCCCCGGCGGCGCACCGGGCGGCGGGCGCTGAACTTCGCGCTGGCGGCCTGTGTGGCCGCGGCCGTCGCGCTGGGCGGGGCCGCGGTGTGGCAGTACCGGCAGGCGTCCGACGCCCGCGACACGGCCCGCCGCTCCGAGCGGCGGGTGGCCCAGGCGCAGGAGGTGACCCAGGTGCTGGCCGCGCCCGACGCGCGCAGCCGCAGCGGCCGGATGACGGACGGCTCGACCGGCACGGTGGTGGTCTCGCGCGGGCTGAACAGGGCGGTGTTCCTCGCCTCGGGGCTGCCCGAGCCGCCCGCCGGGCGGATCTACCAGCTCTGGCTGAGCGACGGCGGCACCATGCGCCCGGCCGGTCTGATGGACTCCTCGGGTGCGAGCGTGGCGGCGGTCCTCAGCGGTGCGGTCGGGAAGGCGTCGGCCATGGGGGTGACGGTCGAGCCCGCCGGAGGGTCGAAGGCGCCGACGACCGATCCGCTGGTCCTGCTGACGTTCCCCTCGGCGTGAGCGGACGACATCGGGCGAAATCCGTCGATACGGGGGCGGTGTGGGGTAAGGGAGGGGGATGAGCACGTCCCTCTCCGTCTTCACCTCCGATCTGCGGCTGTCCGACAACCCGGTGCTGCGCGGTGCGGCGCGCTCCGCCGAGCGGGTCGTTCCGCTGTTCGTCGTGGACCGCGGCCTGGCCGGGACCGGGTTCGCCGTCCCCAACCGGGTGGCGTTCCTCGCCGACGCCCTGGCCGATCTCGACGCGGGGCTGCGCGAGCGCGGCGGGCGGCTGGTGGTCCGCCGGGGCGACGCGGTGCCGGAGATCCTGCGGGCGGCCCGGCAGGCGGACGCGGACGAGGTGCATATCGCGGGCGGGGTGAGCGGCTACGCCAACCGCCGCGAACAGCGGCTGCGCGAGGCGCTGGAGGCGGACGGACGGCGGCTGCGGGTGCACGGCGCGGTGGTGACGGCGGTGGAGCCGGGCGAGGTGACCCCGGCGGGCAAGGACCACTTCGCGGTCTTCACCCCGTACTTCCGCGCCTGGCAGCGGGCCGGACCGCGCGAGGCGCTCACCGCGCCGCGCACCGTGAGCGTGCCGACCGGGCTGCGCTCGGAGCCGGTGGCGGCGGTCACCTCGCTCGCCCCGGGCAGCCCCTCCCCCGGGCTGCCCGAGGGCGGGGAGACGGCGGGCCGCCGCCGGGTCCGCTCCTGGTGGCGGTCGGGGCTCGGGGACTACGCCGAGCGGCAGGACGATCTGGCGGGCGACGCCACCTCCCGGCTCTCCCCCTATCTGCACTTCGGCTGTCTGTCCCCGGTGGAGCTGGTGCACCGGGCGCGGAAGGCGGGCGGCGCGGGTGCCGACGCCTTCGTACGGCAGTTGGCCTGGCGGGACTTCCACCACCAGGTGCTGGCCGCCCGGCCGGAGGCCGCACACGCCGACTACCGCCCGCGGGGCGACCGGTGGCGCCACGACGAGGCGGAGATCGCGGCCTGGAAGGCGGGGCGCACCGGCTTTCCGCTGGTCGACGCCGGGATGCGGCAGTTGCGCCACGAGGGCTGGATGCACAACCGGGCGCGGCTGCTGGTGGCCAGTTTCCTCACCAAGACGCTCTACCAGGACTGGCGGATCGGCGCCCGGCACTTCCTGGATCTGCTGGTGGACGGGGATATGGCCAACAACCAGCTCAACTGGCAGTGGGCGGCGGGCACCGGCACCGACACCCGTCCCAACCGGGTCCTCAATCCGCTGGCGCAGGCCCGGCGATTCGACCCGGAGGGCGCGTATGTGCGGCGCTGGGTGCCGGAGCTGGCCGAGGTGACCGGCGCGTGCGTCCATACGCCCTGGCGGCTGCCGAAGGCCGAGCGGGACCGGCTGGACTACCCCGGCCCGATCGTGGACCTCCAGGAGGGGCTGGCCCGCTTCCGGGACGCCCGGGGGTGACCTGGCGTCCTGTCCGGCCGGTCAGGAACGGTACGCGCCCGGCCGGTCAGTCGACGCGGGCGCCGTGCTGCGGGGCGATCTCCTCGATCCGGCCCGCCAGCTCGAAGTCGAGCCCGGTCACCTTGCCCCCGGCACTGTGGGTGTTCACCGAGACGCCGACCTTGTTGTAGCCGAGGGTCAGATCGGAGTGGTGGTCCAGTTGCTCCTGGATCATGGCGATCTCCGCCACCATCCCGGCCGCCTGCGGATGCCCCTTGAAGACATACGTCCGCGAGAGCCGGTCGTCAGCGAACGACCATCCGGGAAGCTGCTCCAGGCGCTGCTGGATCTCCTGGTCGGTGAGCGGCTGGACCGCCATGACACATCCCTTCGTCGCGGGTGACCGGTGGCCCTTCCACCCTGCCATGGGCGCAACCCCGCGTCGGCTACCTTCAGCTCATGACGACTGCCGCGCCGCCCCGGGTGGGCACACTGCTGCGCGAGTGGCGGGACCGCCGCCGATTGAGCCAGCTCGAGCTGGCGCTGCGCGCCGACTCCTCCGCCCGCCACATCAGCTTCATCGAGACCGGCCGGTCGCGGCCCAGCCAGGAGATGGTGCTCCGGCTCGCCGACCATCTCGACGTCCCCGTACGCGAGCGCAACGCCCTGCTGATCGCCGCCGGTTACGCCCCGCACTATCCGGAGCGGTCGGTGGACGACCCCTCGATGAGCGCCCTGCGCGCGTCCCTGGAGCGGCTGCTGACGGGCTACGAGCCCTATCCGGCGCTCGTGGTGGACGGCACCTATGGGGTGCTGGCCGCCAACCGGGGCATCGCGGCGCTTCTGGAAGGGGTGGCGGAGCATCTGCTGAAGCCGCCGCTGAACGCGATGCGCCTGACCCTGCACCCCGAGGGGCTCGCCCCGCGCATCCGCAACCTCCGCGAATGGCGTGGCCATCTGCTGGACCAGATGGACCGGCAGCTCGCGCTGATGCGCTCCTTGCCGCTGCGGGCGCTGTACGACGAAGTGGCGGCCTATCCGCTGCCCGAGTCCGGCGGCCGGGAGACGGCGACCGCCGGTGACACCCCGCCGTTCGCCCTGCCGATGATGATCGAGCACGGCGGGCGGGTGCTGTCGTTCATCTCGACGATCGCGACCTTCAACACCCCGATGGATGTCACGGTCTCCGAGCTGGCCATCGAGACGTTCCTCCCGGCCGACCCGGAGACCGCCGCCGCGCTGGGGCAGTTCAGCCGGTCGTAGGGACCCGGTCCAGGAAGCCGAGGACGGAGCGGATCCGGCCGTCCTCGGCCAGGGTGATCACATCGGTCGCGGCGACCGGGGCGGAGCCGTCGGCCGTGGAGACCAGCTCCCAGCAGAAGCGGGCCATGTGGTGGTGGCCGTCCACGGCGCCGGTGAGCCGGAACTCATGGCCGGGGAACTGCTCCTGGGCCCCGGCGATCACGGCGGCCAACTGCTCATGACCCCGCGCCTCGGCCAGCGGGTCGGTGTAGTCGCCGTCCTCGGTCCAGGCGGCGGCGACGGCCTTGGCGCGGGCCTCGGGGCCGGTGGCGTTCCACGCCTCGAAGTAGCGGGCGACGGCGGTGTCGTACTGCGTCATGTGGTTACTCCTCCACGAAATGACCTGGTCGGACCCGGGTCCCGGACCGGAGGGCGCCGGCCCGGAACCCGATGGCTCAACCCTGCCGCCGTCGCGGACGGGGGTCGATTACCGCCCAGGTAATGGAGGCGGGGGGAGACACCGCCCGGGGAGTTCGGGAGCGCTGAACACACCGCCCGGGGCCGCTCAGGAGCGCTGGGCCTCCACGAGCGCGATGGCCTCCTCCTTGGTGGCCACGGCGGGCGGTGAGCCCTCCAGCGGCTGCCGGGCCGTCTCCTTCATCACGGCGGCGGCGATGATGCCGACGACGGCGGCGAGCATCGTGTAGTAGGCGGGCATCAGATCGTCCCCGGTGCTGCTGATCAGGCCCTCGGTCACCAGCGGCGTGGTGCCGCCGAAGAGCGATACGGAGATGTTGAAGGCGATGGAGAGCGAGCCGTAGCGCACATTCGTCGGGAAGAGCGCGGGCAGCGAGGCGGACATCACGCTCACATACGGCAGCAGACACAGCCCCAGAAGCAGCAGTCCGGCGAAGACCGGGACCACCCCGCCCTGCTTGATGAGCAGGAAGCACGGCACGGCCAGCACCAGGAAGCCCACGGACCCGGCCATCAGCACGGGCTTGCGGCCGATGCGGTCGGAGTAGCGGCCGACGAAGGTGATGGCCGCCATGAGCACCAGCATCACGATGATGATCGAGACCAGGGCGCTGGTGCTGCTGTAGTGGAGGGTGTCCGACAGATAGGTCGGCATGTAGGACAGCAGCATGTAGTCGGTGATGTTGTACGCGGCGACCAGCGCTATGCACAGCGCCATCGCACGCCACTGGGTGCGGAACACCTGCCAGAACGGCAGGCTCTCACGCTCCCCCGCGCTGGTGGCGCCCTCGTCCTCCAGCTTCTGGAACGCGGGAGTGTCATCCAGCTTCAGCCGCAGATACAGACCGACGAGACCGATCGGCGCGGCGGCCAGGAACGGAATGCGCCAACCCCACGAGTTCATCGAGGAGTCGGCGAGCGTCACGGTCAGGATGGTGACCAGTCCGGCCGCCGCGGTGTAGCCGATCAGCGTGCCGAACTCCAGAAAGCTGCCGTAGTACCCACGGCGCTTGTCGGGCGCGTATTCGGCGATGAAGGTGGAAGCGCCGCCGTATTCCCCGCCGGTGGAGAATCCCTGGAGCATACGGAAGAGGATGAGCAGCGCCGGCGACCAGAAGCCGATGGCGGCATAGCCGGGGATCAGCCCGATGGCGAGCGTGCTGGACGCCATCATGATCATGGTGAAGGACAGGACCTTCTTACGGCCGATCCGGTCACCCAGGGGCCCGAAGAACATGCCTCCCACCGGGCGGACCAGAAAGGCCACCGCGAATGTCGCGAGGGAGGAGAGCACCTGGGCCGTGCCATTACCGGACGGGAAGAAGACTTTGCCGATGGTGACCGCGAGATAGCTGTAGATCCCGAAGTCGAACCATTCCATGGCGTTTCCCAGCGCGGCGGCCTTCACCGCTTTCCGGACGGTCTTCTCCTCGGTGACCGTGATGTCGCTCCGGCGCAGTGGAGGGTTCTTGCGTCGCTGGACAGCACGCCAGAGCAGGTGGTGCCGGGAGGGCGCGGACGCGGAGGCTTCGACATCGGTTGGGACAGGCACAAGCAACTCTTTTCAGTGGACAGGCTTGTTGCGCATACCCCGCGAAGGCCGTGGCATGCCAGGCGTGTCGCAGACCACCCGGGGAACGCGGGCCAGGGCGCTCAAGGGGGGTTCGACCCCAACCCGAGCCGGGCCGGGCATCTTCAGGGAACCCGGCGGGTTGCTTTACTGTTTTTTGGCCTTCCGTAAACCAAACCGCGGGGCCGCATAACCATCGTGCAACGCCGAAAGGCACCGAACTCAAGGGGACATCATGCTCTATGGCAATGCCCTCCGAAAGGCCATCAGTTCATCCGGCACCACACCACTCATCGGCATCTACGACATGTACTCGGCGTCCATCGCCGCACAGCACTACAACGGCTTCTTCGTATCCGGATTCGGGTTCGCCGCATCGCATTACGGGCTGCCCGACATCGGGTTCATCGCCTGGCCCGACATGCTCGCCTTCGTGGAGCGGCTGCGGCTCGCCTTCCCCGAGCACCATCTGCTCGTGGACATCGACGACGGCTATGTGGATCCCGAGGTCGCCTGCCATGTGGTGCAGCGGCTGGAGCGCACCGGGGCCTCCGGGGTGATCCTGGAGGACCAGCGGCGCCCGCGCCGCTGCGGCCACGCGGACGGCAAGCTGACCCTGCCGCTCGAGGAGTACCTCGAAAAGCTCCAACTGGTCCTGAGCAGCAGGAAGGACATGGTGGTGGTGGCGCGCACGGATGCCACCGAGGAGCCCGAGATCCTGCGGCGGGCGGCCGCGCTGGCGGAGACCGACGCGGATGTCGTCCTCGTCGACGGAGTGCGCAGCGTGGAGTGGATCCGCAAGGTCCGTAAGGTCATCGGCGACAAGCCCCTGCTGTTCAACCAGATCGCGGGCGGCAAGTCGCCACGGCTCTCGCTGTCCGAGCTGTCCGACCTGGGGGTGGATGTCGCCATCTACAGCACACCTTGTCTGTTCGCCGCCCATGGGGCGATCGACGGGGCGCTGAGCGATCTCAAGACGGCGGACGGGCGGCTGCCGGACTCCCGGGAGGCCGCGGCCATCGGGGTCAAGGGCGCCACGGAACTGCTGGAGAAGAACATCAGCAGGCACCACGGCCACCGTCAGCCCGCCAGGGTCTGAGCCGAGGCCGCGCGGTATGCCCTCGACATTCCTCGGGCCCGGCCCCGGCCGGCGCCGTAAGCCCAGAAGCGACACCGGCTCGTCCCGTCCGTCCACGGCCGGGCTCATCCTCGCGGCCACCGCGGGCGTCCTGTGCGCGGGCGCCGCGGTCTCCGCCAAGGCGACGCCCGCGCCGGTGGGCAGCGCCGCGGGCGGCACCCCGCGGGAGGACTGCGAGCCGGACGACACCCCCACCGTGGTCACCGGGCCGCACAACGGCCTTGTGGTCATCGACAACTCCTCGGCGGACTCCTGGCTGGAGGTCGACCGCACCCTCAATACCCTGCTGCTCAGCCGTGGCACGGCGGGCAGCGACCACGACGGGGGCGGCGGCGCCATCGACGTCGTGACCGGCGGCGCCACCGGTATGGATCCGGTGCTGCCGCAGATCGGCCACCCGCCGTGGCAGGCCGGGAGCGGTGATTGATGTGATGTGGAAGTCCTGGCCGCTGTCGTGGCCGGGCCGGCTCGGGAGGGCGGTCGACCCCTATGTCGCCGCCCTCCTCGGGACGGTCGCGCTGGCGGCGCTGCTGCCCGCGAGCGGGGCGGCGGCCACGGCCGTCGGCAATGCCGCGGACCTGGCGATCGGGCTGCTCTTCTTCCTCTACGGTTCGCGGCTGTCCACCCGCGAGGCGCTGAACGGCCTGCGGCAGTGGAGACTGCACCTGGTGGTGGGCTCCAGCACCTTCGCGCTCTTCCCGCTGCTGGGGCTGGCCGCGGGCGGCCTCGCCCCGTTCCTCCTCACCGACCGGCTCTACACCGGACTGCTCTTCCTGTGTGTCGTGCCCTCGACCGTCCAGTCCTCGGTCGCCCTCACCTCCACCGCGCGGGGCAATGTCCCGGCCGCCATCTGCGCGGGCACGTACTCCAGCCTGCTCGGCATGATCGTCACCCCGCTGCTCGCGGCGTGGCTGATCGGCTCGGACGTGCGCTTCTCGGCCGACGGACTGCTGGCCATCGCCACCCAGTTGCTGCTCCCCTTCCTCGCCGGGCAGGCGCTGCGCCGCTGGACCGCGCGTTTCATCGGCCGCCACAAGAAGGCGCTCGCCCTTCTGGACCGGGGCTCGATCCTGCTCGTGGTCTATACGGCGTTCAGCCGGGGCATGACGGAGGGCATCTGGAACCAGATCACCCTTGCCCGGCTGTGCGCGCTGCTGGGTCTGGCCGCGGCGCTGCTGGGTCTGGCCCTCACCGCGACCTCGTTCACCGCGCGGCGGCTGGGCTTCGGCCGGGAGGACCGCGTCACCATCGTCTTCTGCGGCTCCAACAAATCCCTGGCCACCGGGCTGCCCATGGCCGCGGTGCTGTTCGGTGACGCGGCCGGGCCGGTGATCCTTCCGTTGATGCTCTTCCATCAACTGCAACTGATGGTGTGCGCGGTCATCGCGGGCCGCTGGTCCCGCCGGGTGCCGAAGGTCGAGCCCGTTCCCGGCGGGCAGGTCCAGGTCACCGAGGTGAGGGGGTGAGGGCAAGGGGAAGGCGAGGACGAGAGCGAGGACGACGGGGGCGGTGGCTCAGGCGCAGCGGGCGATCACCACGATGGCCGCGTCGTCGTTGACGACCCCGCCGGTATGCCGGAGCAGATCGGCGTGGAGATAGTCCACCAGCGCCTGTGGGCTGCCGCCCTTCCAGGCCGCGAGCCGTTCGGGGAGCGGATAGAAGGCGCCGCCGCCGTCCCGGGCCTCGATGACCCCGTCCGTATGCAGCACCAGAACATCGCCGTACTCGAAGCGGAACATCTCGACCGGGTAGTCCCGCTCCGCCGGCACTTCCAGGCCCAGTGGCACCGCGGGGTCGCGCACGTCCAGCGTCGCGACCTCGCCCCGGTGCAGCAGCAGTGGTGGAGGGTGCCCGCAGTTCACCATCCCGGCCACCGGGCCGTCGTCGTAGACGTCCAGCACCACGGCGGTCACAAAGGACTCCAGGAAATTCCGCTCGTCGGCGGCGGTGTGGTGCCAGTTCCAGCACATGGCGTTGTCCATGTGGTCGACGATCTCCGGCAGCGAGAGGTTGCGGTACGCGGACCCCCGGAAGGCCCCGATCAGCACGGAGGCGTCGCCGATCGCGGCCATCCCTTTTCCTCGTACGTCCCCGATGACCAGCCGGGTCGCCCCCTCGGTGCGGACGGCCGCGTACAGATCACCGCCGATCTGCGCCTCCTCGTCGGCCGCGAGATACAGGGAGGCGATCCTCAGCTCCCCGATCCGTTCGGGCAGCGGCCGCAACAGCACCTCCTGCGCCGCCACGGCCACCGTACGCACCTGGCCCAGCTTGCGCCGGTGCCGGTCGGTGGCATAGCGGAAGCTCGTCACCAGCCCCGAGATCACGACCAGGGCGATGAACTGCGCCTGATGGTTGGCGGTCGCCATACCGCCGTGGAACACATCGATGAGGACCTGAGCCGCCACGGCGAGGGCGCCGATCGCGGCGGTTCCGCCCGCGCCCGCGAAGGAGGCGGTGATCGCGGGGGCCGCGATCAGAAAGGGGCCGAGGTGGACGGTCGATGGCGTCTGGAGGTCGATCACCGTGATCGCCACGATGACGACGAGCGGGATGGCGAACAGCGCCCGGCTCGACCGCGTTTCCCCACCGATGCGGGTGAGGTCGGGCGAAACGCGCATATCTCCTGCTTACACCCGATACGCACGTAACGCCGATCCGGGCCGCGAGACGATCACGGGCGTGCTCAGACGACGCTGTCGGCCGTGGCCGCCGGGCTCCCCGCCATGACCGCCGGACCGGCTGCCGCGACGTCGGCGGTCTCCGTGGCATCGGCGGTCTCCGTGGCATCGGCGCTCCTGGCGGCGTCCGCGCCCACCGCCCGAGTGCGCCCACATCACCGGATTTTGTTCGGCAGACCCGGGCTGACCACGGTAAACGGTGCGGCGGGGGCGCCGTCCCACCGGGGATCCTGCACTGTGCACGCCGTGCCGGACGCCCTCGGCAGCCCGGTGTCGGCCGGTACCTCCACCTCCGTCGGCCCCTGCGCGGCCGGGGCCTCCGCCGCCGGGCCCGCTCCCGCTCCCGTCAGTGCCTCCGCCGCCGGGACGTACGTCTCCCCGGTGGCCGCTGTCTCCTCCTCCGGCACCTGGGGCCCGTCCGCCTCCTCCAGCCAGCGCCGCAGCACCCGGTGCACCCGCTCCGCCCCGACCAGCTCCTCCCCGGCCGCCACCGGCGGGGTCAGCTCGGCCGGCCACAGCAGAAAGGGGTGCCCCTGCTCCCCGCCGAGCCCGCCGTGCGAGCCGATCTGCTCCTCGAAGGCGTGCACCGTGCCGCGCGCCGGGTCGTAGGCGGAGTTGACCATGATGTCGGGGGTGTTCCGGAAGTGCGCGGTGCGCCGTACGGCGGCCTCGGCGCCGGGCCCGAAGACCGTGAGCGGGCTCGACCCGAAGACCTCCCCGGTGTCCAGACGGTGCTCGGCGCCCTCGGCGCCCAGCACCACCGCGCCATGCGCCTCGGACCGTACGAGCAGGAAGCCCACCCCCGGGTGGTCGGCGAGGGTGCGCAGCAGCGCGGGATGGCGGGCGTCGATCTGCTCGCGGCTCATCCGCCCCGGCACATCGGGGAAGGAGACCAGGCCCAGGTTTCCGGACGCGAGCACGATCGGGTCGGACGCGGCGGTGCCGCCGCCCGCGACACCGGCCGGGGCGGCCGTGTCGCCCACCCCACCGACCACGCCGACCCCGCCGACCCCGGCGCACCGCCCGTCCCCGTCCACCTCGGGCTTCTCCGGCCGGTGCAGCGCCGCCCGCCCCGCCTCGCGCGCCTCCGCCCCGCTCGGGGTCCGCCCGGCCCGCCGCGATACGGGCAGCCCGCAGCCGACCCGCACCAGGTCCTCCAGCGTCAGCCCGTACGCCCCCGCGAAGGTCTCGCCGGGGCTCTGCCCGTGGTCGGACAGCAGCACGATGCGGTAGTCGCGCGGGGCGCGGTCGGCGACCTTGGCGATCAGCGCGATGGAGCGGTCGAGCCGGGCGAGCACCTGCCGGGCGTCCCGGCTGCGCGGCCCCGAGTGGTGGGCCACCTCGTCGTACGCCACCAGGTCGGCGTAGATCGCGGTACGGCCGGAGAGGATGTCTCCCATCACCGCCGTCACCACGACGTCCCGCTCCACGACGGTGGCGAACGCGCGGATGAGCGGATACAGCCCGCCCCGCTTGACCCGGGGCGTCTCGCGGCGCAGCTTGGCGCGCGTGGACTGGCAGATCTCCCGGACGACCTCGGCGAGGAACGACACGGCGGTGCGGGTCGCGTTGGCGGGGTCGGCGAAGTACGCGAAGTATCCGGAGCGGGAGCGGTTGTGCGGACCGCGCCGCGCCGCGACCGAGAGGACCAGGGCAAGCTGATCGGCGCCGCCGGTGAACAGATTGCCCCGGCTCGCCCCGTCCACCGTGAGGAGCCCGTCGTGTCCGGCCCGGGCGGCCGCGCGGCGCTGGAGCACCGCCGCGCTGGTCGGCCGGTTGCTCACCATCACCTCCCCGCTCTTCTTCTCGTACCAGCGGAAGGCGGGCACATCCTCGTTGGAGCCGTGCAGGATGCCGAGTTGGCTGGCGCCGGTCTGGCTGGACCAGTCGGTGCGCCACGGCGTGACCTTGTGGGTGGTCCGGATCAGGCGCGCGACGGTGGGCATCACCGGGGGCCGGTTGTCGCGCTCCCGCAGCGCCTCCCGCAGCACCGCGTGCCCCACCCCGTCGAGTTGGAGGAACACCGTCCCCGGGGGCTCTTCGCTCCCGCCGTCCTCACCGAGCCGCCGCCTGCGCCGCCCGGCCAGCCGGGCCAGCCGCCGCCGGTACGCCCCGTCGTCCCGCACGGCCAGGAAGGTGCTCGTCGCCGACGACGCGGCGGACATCACGGCCGCGACCACGACGGCGGTCTCCGGCTCGACGGCGCCGCGCCCGTCCGGGATCAGGCTGATCGCGATCAGCAGCATCGAGCCGTTGAGCACGAACACCAGCAGCCCCAGCACCAGCGCGGGCATCAGAAGCAACGCCCGTACGAGCAGCGGCCACACCAGCGCGCTGAGCACGCCGAAGGCTCCGGCGCCGATGGCGGCCGTGATCGCGATCCGCGTCGCGCTGTCACCGCCATCTGACTTCAGGCGAAAGTCGGGCAGGATCCCGGCGAGCGCCAGCATCGTGAGCGTGGCCACCGCCCACACCGCCGTCACCCGCAGCAGGGTTCCCCCCACAGTCTTCCATCGGGGCTTCTGCACGCCGCGGCCTCACTTCACGTCACCGGCCCGCACCATGCGCGCGAACCGGCTTCAAGCGTGGCACAGCGCCCCCGCGACCCGGCGGACGGAGGGTTACCAGGACGGATCGATTCCACTTACGGCAGCCCATGAGTTGGCCAGGAGCGCGTCGCCGCAACCCCCGCCCCCCGCTCTACGGGGACCAGGAGTCGGCCGGATCGTCCAGCCACACCCGCTGACCGGCGGGGCCCGGGCCGACCGTGAGGCCGAAGCGGGTGTGATCCGGCCGGCCATGGCCGACCCACCACCCGTACGCGGCCTCGGCCTCATCCCACAACCGCCGCTCCCCCGCCTGCCAGACGCGCGCCTCCGCCTCCGCCTCGCGGAACACGACGCACGCCCAGGAACGGTCGGTCAGCCCGTAGAGCCACACGGAGCGCGCGCCATCGTGCGGGGCCGCCACCACCTGGACGCAATGCCGTACCCGAAGCCCCAGCGCGAAGGGGAGGGCGGCGTACGGCGGGGTGGTGAACTCCCCCTCGGGGATGCCGGTGGTCGAGGTGTCGGCGCCACCCTCTCCCTCGTCCGGGACGTAGGCATGGTGCGGCGGCAGCGACAGCCGCTGGCCGCGCAGCTTCATGAACTCGACGGGCCCGGTGAAACGCCCTGACGCCGTCCCGTCCCCACGCACCACCAGCCGGGCGACGGCGTCCGCATGGGTGTAGTACGTGCCCCAGGGGGCGACGATCACGCCCCCGGGCCGCACCTGCTCGATCCACGCCCCCGGGATCTCCCGAACGCCGACGGTGGCCAGGACCCGGTCATACGGCGCGCTGCCCGCACAGCCCTTACCGCCATCGCCGAGCACGACCTCCGGCCGCAACCCCGCCGCGGCCAGCCGCTGCCGTGCGTGACGCGACACAGCGGGGTCCACCTCGACCGTGGTGACCTTACGGCCGCCACAGCGATGCGCCAGCGCCCCGGCGGTCTCGCCCGTGCCGGTGCCCACATCGAGCACGGCCATGCCCTCGTCCACGGCCAGGTCCCGCAGCAAGCCGTAGACGACAGAGGGCATGGACGACGAGCTGGTGGACATCCGTCCCGGCGCGGAGCCGGTGTGCTCGCCGTCGTCCCACTGCGTCACGATGGGCACGTCGCTGTCGGCGGCGGCATACCAGGCGTTGGGGTCCTCGGCCTTGTCGATCGCGACGGCCCCCTGTGCCCGCGTGTCGAACGGCCACATCAGCTCCGGCAGAAACGCGGCCCGGTCAACGGCGGCGAAGGTCGGCGCCCAGTCCGCCGCCATCACCCCCGCGTCAAGAAGCACCCGCCCCAACGCGGCCCGCCCGGACCGCGCGATGCCCTCGAACGTCATGCGACCTTGGGTGGGTTCGGCACCCCGGGCCCACCGTCGGGAGTCGGCGGCGGATGCGGACCGGGGTAAGGCTGACCGGGCAGCTTGTCACCGTTTCCGCCGTCGTTTCGGCCCCGGATGATCCGCGACATCGACACTGCTCCCCTCCGCCCAGCCGAGCGGCCCACTCCGCTCGGGCCCCACTCCTTCATCACTGTAGGGCTCACCACTGGGAACGCGCTTGAACCGGACCTCTGCGATTGTCCTACGCGGATTCGGGCCCCGGCGCCCTCGGGTGTTCCCGGGGGCGCCGGGGCCGTCCGGATCGGCCCCGGGTCAGCGGTTCAGGACCGGCTCAGCAGGTTCAGCGTGTTGGTCGCGTCGTCGACGAAGTAGACGCGGTCGGGGTTCTCGGCGATCGCGAGGCCGAACAGTGCGCCCGCTCCCGGCGGGGTACCGCTGGTGTCGAGCGTGCGCACGGCCACCTGGGCACCACGCGGGGTGGTCTCCACGATGTTGCCGTCGCCGCTGTTGACGGTGAGGATGTTGCCCTTCGGGGTGATCGCCAGCCCGAGCGGGCCGTTGAGGTGCTGGTCGGTGCTGACCACGCGGCCGATACCGGCACTGGTACGCCGGGTCAGCGCGTCCGGGATCGCGGTGATGCGGTTGTCGACGGTGTCCGCCACATAGAGCGTCCCGTCCCGCAGGCCGACCCCCGTCGGCCCGATCACGAGAGCCGCCGGGTCGGTCTTCTGGGCGAAACCCGAACCGATCACGGTCGTGGCGGTCCGGGTCGGCGGCCGGTTGTCGTGGGTGCGCAGGGTGATCCGCAGCACGGTGCCCCGCCGCACGATATCGCCGCCGCCGGCCACCGTGCCGTTGAGCACGTTGGTGACGAACAGATCGGTCTTGTCACCGCTGCTTTTCGCGGTCATGTCCCAGGGGCCATTGATCCCCTGGCCGCTGAAGGTCTCCCGGACCTTTCCATGGCTGTCCAGCACGAGCAGACACCCGGCCTGCGCCGTGGCGGATGTGCCGTCGGCCGTGGGCAGACTGCCCACCACCACCCAGCCGCCCGGCAGGATGGACAGTGCGGTGGTCAGCCCCACGCCCCCCGGGCACGGTCCTGGCAGGTTCTGCGGGTCGATCTCGGCGAACAGCGTGGCCGTGCCCCGGGGGCTGATCTGCACCAGAGTGGTCCCCGTGCCCTGCTCGTTCGCGGCGTTGTTGAAATTGCTGACCAGCACATTGCCGCGCCGCAGGTCACCGACGCTCTTCTTGACCAGGGCGGTGCCGTACGGATTCAGGTCGCCGTTGGCCGGAACCGTCGATGCGACGGTCGAGACGGTGTGCAGCGGCCCGAGGAACGGTTTCCCGTCCCCATCCGCCGGCCCGGCGGATGCTGCCGTCTGACCCACCGTCATGATCGCCGTCACCGCGGCCACAGCCGCCACCGCGAGACGCGAAGCGGAAACAAGCCTCATCAGGGTCATACCTCCTCAGCGCCGCACGGCCGTCCCGCGGCCCAACGACGGTCACAGAGAGTTGTCACCTGTCACATAATCGGACTCAAAGACGCAGCGCACGTCGGACAGGGCCAGATGCGCGACTCGGCCGGTTCCCGCTCCGGTCATTTCGCGCACGACGGCACGGGCCGGTCGGCGGGCACCGCTGCGAGGAGGAGGGTCGGCCAGGCACCCGCCTGCTGGGCCGGCGCTCCGGCGGTTACGGTCCCGGCGGCGACGCCGAGTTCCTCGCCCGCGACCATCCACATCATGGACGCGACGCCCATGCGCCCCGGGGCGCGTGGGCGTCCAGCAGTTCAAACAGGCAGACCGTCATGGGCTCGAACGCCGCACCCGACGGGCCGTGCCCGAGCAGGACGGTGGCCAGCGGCTCGCACTCACCTCGTGTCTCGAACTCCTGGGCCATATGAATGAGTTGGTGAAGAACGGCGGGCAGGTCATCTGCGCGACGCATTCGCCGCTGCTGACGGCGCTGCCCGGTGCGGAGATCGTGGAAGTGGGCGAGCATGGGATGCGGCGGGTGGGGTGGGGCGAGCTGGAGCTGGTCGACCACTGGCGCCGTTATCTCGCCGATCCGCAGAGCTATTTGCGGCATGTCTTGGGTTGAGCACGCGGTGGGGCCGGGGCGGGTTGGGTTGGGTTGGGGTCGTCGGTCGTCTGCCGCGCCGTTTCGCGCCTTCGGCGCATTTGAGCATGGGGGCGGCAGGTGGGGGGCGCGGGCCGCGTCGCCGACCGCCGGGGCAGTGGGAGGTGGGGCTCGGTGGCGGCTTGCGTCCATCGGGGCTCGGGCCGACCCCGGACAGCCGGGGGGTGGGGTGCCCTTTTGAGATTGCTTGACATATTAGTTGCGCCAGATCAAGCAATTTCTGGAGGGGTACCCGGAGGACGCCCGGACCGAGTGTGTCGCTGGACCGGCCGTTCGGCCCGCAGTCCGGAACGTTCCCGGTCCGCGAGCCCGGATGCCGCCACTCACCCTCGCCCCCACCTGCCCGGCGGCCGGCGACGCGGCCCCCGGCCCGGCACCCCCGACTCATGCTCAATTGCGCCGAAGGCGCGAGACGGCGGCGCGCCCGGGCGGGTGCCGCTAGAGGCGGATTCGGGCCCAGACGGTTTTGCCTACGATGCGCTCACGGACGCCCCATGCGTCGGCGAGCGTGTCCACGATCGCCAGGCCGCGTCCGGACTCGTCGCCCGGGGTCGGGTCCGCCAGGGCGGGGCAGCCCTCACGCGGGTCGGACACCTCTACCCCGACCAATTTCTCTGCGTCATATGCGATACGCACCTCGAAGTACCGTCCCGGTACGCGTCCATGGCAGACCGCGTTCGTCGCCAGCTCGGAGAGGACGAGCAGGACGAGGGCGGCCGAGCCCCGGTCCAGGCCCCAGGCGCGGAGGGCGGCGTCGGCGGCGCGGCGGGCATGGGGGACGGATGGGGGGACGGGTGTAAACCTCTGCATCCAGCCATGGAGCGGGTTTACATCGTGACTTTCCGCATTCATGCTCCCACTGTCAGTGCAGGCGGCTACCTTCACCAGTAACAGAGCGTCGACTGCGGCGACCGACAACTCTGGTCGAACGCAGGTTGATTGGCGTTGACCGATGTTGAGGGGGTGGCCCGCGTGGCCCAGTCGAAGAAGAAGGACTCCGCTCCGCCGACCGTGCAGTACTTCGCCGCTGTCCTGCGGCTTCTGCGCGAGCGGGCGGGACTGACCCAGGACGAGCTCGGCGCGCTCATGAACTACACGGGGTCGGCGGTGAGCGCCGTGGAGACATGCGCCAAGCCGCCGACGGACGAGTTCATCGACGCGGCCGAGAAGGCACTGGACGCGGGCGGGTTGCTTCGTTCCGCGATCAAGTACTTGCGGCTTGAGCGATATCCCGTGTACTTCCAGGGTTTCGTTCAGTTGGAGCAGGAAGCCCTGAGCATTGCGTCGTACTGCACCCAGGTGATCCACGGACTTTTGCAGACAGAGGGCTACATCCGGGCGCTCCTCGCGTGCAACTACCCGCCCTTCGAAGATGCAGAGCTCGAACAGCTCGTGCAAGGTCGTCTAGACCGCAAGGCGATCTTCGATCGTAAGCCGAGGGCACTGATCCACGTCATCCTCGAAGAGGCTGCGCTACGGCGGCAAATTGGCGGCCCGGAAGTCATGAGCCACCAGTACGAGCACCTCGTCGAGTGCGCAGCCCGCCCCGGTGTGAGTATCCAGGTCATGCCAATGAATCAGGCTGAGCACGCCGGTCTGCGCGGTCCGTTCACGGTGATCGAGACCCCTGAGGACACTTCCCTGGTCTACACGGAAAGCCATGGCGAGAGCATCTTGGTCTCCAAGCCGGACAAGGTGGCTGCACTCACTCGCCGCTATGCGATGATCCGGACTCAGGCACTCAGGCCAGACGAATCCGTGTGCTTCATCGAGCAGTTGATGGGTGAGAGATGAGCGACGACCTGTTGTGGTTCAAGAGCAGCTACAGCGACTCGGGCGGCGGCGAGTGCATCGAGGTCGCCTACGACTGGCACAAGTCGAGCTACAGCGACAACACCGGCGGCGAGTGCGTCGAGGTCGCCACCACCCCCACCACCGTCCACATACGGGACTCCAAGAACCCCGACGGCCCCCGCCTCCGCATACCCGCTACCGCCTGGGCCGACTTCCTGACCTTCGCGAGGGCTTGAGAAGAGCCGTCGGGCGGAGGGACCGGCCAGGGCCGGTCCCTCCCGTGTCGGGCACGGAGACGGTCCGCTAACCTCCGCGTTTCGGTTGGGGTCGACTGAGCTGGCTTGATCGCGTTGGCGATGGTTCTGGGCGGGTGGGCATGGCGGGGGCCCGGCGCGCGGGCCGGGTGCTCCGTGTTCCTCGGGTCGTGGGCGGACGGGGCGGTTCGCCGCTCAGGTGGCAGGCCGGGGCAAGGCCGTCAGACGGGCGAACGCGGTGGTCAGTTCGTGGCGCCAGGGCCAGGTTGCGGCGATCCGCAGGTGGATGCGGCCGGCTGCTCGGGTGATGCGGGCGGCGGCGTGCGGTAGCCGGTAGCCGGTAGCCGGTAGCCGGTAGCCGGTAGCGGAGTTTCTTCGGTTCGGCGTCGGCGAGTTCGCCGCCCAGCAGCAGGGTGCGGGTCCAGGCGAGCAGGTCGATCGCGGTCAGCGACAGCTCCAGCCACACGGCGTTGATGCCGAAGTGGCGGGAGGGGAGGCGGCCGAAGCCGGTGGTCCTGCCGCAGCGGATGCGGTCCTCAACGCGGGCGTGGGCACGGTGGCGGACCTCCAGGAACTGCAGAGATCCGTCGCCTGCGGTGGGGGTGCTGTCGGAGACGACGGGCTGCAGTCGCTCGGCGAGTTCTTCAAGCAGGTCGGCGGTCACCCGGGCGAACAGGTCTTCCCGGTCGCGGAAGTGGCTGCAGAAGGTGGCGCGGCCCACGTCGGCACGCTCGGTGATGTCTTCCACGGTCAGCGAGCGCCACTGACGGATACGGCTGCATACCGACCGGCAACGCAAGGCTGATAGGATGGCGGGCATGGGACTGATTGAGGTAGACAAAATCTAGCCACCGAACTGCCGGTGGCTTTCACTCGTGTGGGCGTCGTCCACATCAGTGAACGATCGATTCTCAACGCACGCGCGTGAGTCCGCCCTTCCCGGGCGTCGACACCGCCGCGTGAATCTCGCCGGCACGTTCGCATCGCACCGACCTTGGTCCCGGGTGCATGACTGCGAACGCGCGATTACGACCTGCTTGGTATGCAACCTCCTCCTGCCCGGCATTCGGGTAGCGGCTCCCATGCCGTAGGAGCGTGGCTCTTTGCCGGTTCCGCTCGCACCTCTCGCCGCATCGACACACGGCCCCGTGGTCGGTTGTCCTGCCAGTTCCGCTGGCTCACACAACCCGTTCACGAAGGGCATTGCCATGCAACATCGCACCTCGCGTTCCCGTACTCGTCATCGCCGAGCGCACTGGAAGGCCGGCGCTCCGGCCCTCACCGCCTGCACGAATCCCGCCTGCGGCAAGGCCACGCTTCCGCATCGCGCCTGCCAGCACTGCGGCTTCTACCGGGGGCGTGAGGTCGTGCCTCCTACGGGTGGTGACGCATGAGCACCGTCCTGACCGCAAGGAGCCGTTGGATGCGCATTCGCGATCATCTCGCGCAGACGGGCGTGCCCGCGTTCCGGTTTCACCAGCTCATCACTGCGTGGCGGAGCTCGACGGCCGAGACCTTCGCCAACGTCCATGCCCTCCCGGCGCGCCTTCGCGGTGAGCTCGCGGAGCGGTTCGGGCCGCGGTTGCACCCGCTGACTCCGCTGGAGGTGCAACGGGACGAGCAGGTCGAGAAGGTGCTGTTCGCATCGGACAGCGGAGCGCGGATCGAGACCGTCGTCTCGCACTATCGAGCCGGATGGGACTCCATGTGCATCTCGTCGCAGGCCGGATGCGGTCTGGGCTGCACCTTCTGCGCCACTGGGGCGGTCGGCCTGATCCGCAACCTCACGGCGGACGAGATCGTCGCGCAGGTGATGCATCCACGTTGGATGCGCGCGGGCCTGCCGAGGCCGGCCAGCGTCGCGTTCATGGGCATGGGTGAGGCGCTTGCCAACCCGCATGTGTTCGACGCGCTGACGCTGCTGACCGACGCCTCCTACGCCGGCATGTCCGCGCGACGGGTCACGGTCTCCACGGTCGGGTTCGCACCGAATCTTGCACGCCTCGTGAATGAGCACCCGCAGGTGACGATCACGCTCTCGGTGCACTCGCCGTTCCCAGGGGAGCGTGCGCGGATCGTCCCGCTCGAGGAGACGTTCCCGCTCGCGCAGAGCCTTGACATCCTCGACCGGCACGCTGTCAAGAGCCGTCGCAAGGTCTACCTGGCCTATCTGCTCATTGCCGGCGTCAATGACAGCGACGACCACCGCGCTGCCCTCGTCGAGCTGGTCCACCAGCGTTCCAGAACTGAGCTGTTCCACGTCAGTGTCATCCGCTACAACGAGGCGGCCGGGGCAGCGCCGGAGTATCGCGCACCGTCCTCGACCCGCGTGGACGAGTTCGTGCGCGGGCTCACCGAGCGCGGTGTGCACGCGACCAGGCGGCGCCAGTTCGGTACGGGCATCGAAGCCGCCTGCGGGCAATTGCACGCGAGGTTTTTCGCCACGCCTTCCCCGGGGGTTGCCCCAGCCGACACAGAACTGATCCCCGTCACGCCCGTTGGCTGATGGGTGAGAGAAGAGAGAAGCACTGCCTATGTCTATGAAGTCCGCCATCGCACTGCGCGATGTGACCTTCGAGTGGCCCGACGGCACCGTCGCGCTCGCCGGTGTCAACGGCACCTTCACTGCCGGTCGAACCGGGCTGATCGGCCGCAACGGCGCCGGCAAGTCCACCCTGTTCCGGCTCATCGCCGGTGACCTGCAGCCGACTGCCGGGCAGATCGACACCGTGGGCGAGGTCGGCTACCTGCCGCAGACGCTCACCCTGCGAAAGAAAACCACCATCGCCGAGCTGCTCGGCATCCACGGGATCCTCGACGCGATGAAGGCGATCGAGTCCGGCGATGTCGACCAACGCCACTTCGATGCGGTCGGTGACGACTGGGATATCGAGTCCCGTGCCGACGAAGCGCTGCATCAGATCGGGTTCTCCGCCGCAGACCTCGGCCGCCGCGTGGCCGAGGTCTCCGGTGGAGAGGGAATGCTCATCGCGATCACCGGGCTGCGCATCCGTCGCACCCCGATCACACTGCTCGACGAGCCCACTAACAACCTCGACCGCGCCACGCGCGCCAAAGTTGCCGAGTTCGCCGACCAGTGGCCCGGGACACTCGTCGTCGTGAGTCACGATCTCGAACTGCTGGAGCACATGGACAACACCACCGAGCTCTACGGCGGCACCCTGGACACGTTCGGCGGCCCGTACAGCGCGTGGAAGGAGCACCAGGAGCAGGAGCAGGCGGCTGCGGCGCAGGCCGCACGCTCGGCTCAGCAAGCGCTCAAGGTCGAGAAACGGCAACGCATCGAGGCGGAGACGAAGCTGGCGCGCCGTGAGCGGACAGGGAAGAAGACCCAGAAGGACGGCGGCATCCCGAAGATCCTCGCCGGCAACCGCGCCAGCAAGGCTCAGGCATCCGCAGGATCACTGCGCTCCACTCTCGACAACAAGGTCCAAGCCGCTCAGGCCGCCGTCGACGTCGCGGACGCACGTGTCCGCGACGAGGAGCACATCCATCTCGTCCTGCCCGATCCGGACGTCCCACGCGGACGACGGCTGGCGGAACTGGAGGATGAGGACCGAACCGTCGTGATACAGGGCCCGGAACGGGTGGCGCTCGTCGGCGCGAACGGTGCCGGGAAGTCGACCCTGATCGAACAGCTCGTTCAGCGTGTCGAGCCGACTCCGGGGCGACCGCACGGCCGCCTTGTCACCGAACTCATCGGTTTCCTCCCGCAACGCCTCGATGGACTCGATGACGATGCCAGCGCGATGGAGAACGTGCAGGCTGTCGCCCCAAGCACGTCGGCTGGCACCATCCGCAATCAGCTCGCCCGGCTTCTCCTTCGCGGTGACAGCGTGGACCGTCCCGTCCGCACACTCTCCGGCGGGGAGCGATTCCGGGTCTCGCTCGCCCGGCTTCTCCTGGCCGCGCCGCCTGCCCAGATGCTGATCCTGGACGAGCCGACGAACAATCTCGACATCGCCAGCGTCGAGCAACTCGCCGAAGCCCTCGACGCGTACCGCGGAGCGCTCCTCATCGTCAGCCACGACTTCGCGTTCCTCGAACGGATCGGCGTCGACACCATCATCGAGCTCGACAGAAACGGACGGATGCATCAGCGCCGAGACCTGGGCATCTGACCGTCGTCCTGGATCGGGCATTACGACAAGGGAGCCAGGAGGCGGGTCCTCACATGACTGACCCGTCTCCTCCTTCGCACGCCGTTGTCCGCCGATCCATGCGCGCCATCACACGCTCACCGGTGCCGTGGCGCCCGTAGCGTACTCCTGCGGCGCCTCGTCTTCATCTGCGGGGGCTCCGCCATCTTCCACGGCGAGTTCGGTGAATGTCAGATACGGCCGGGTGACCTGGCGGTGCTCGGCATCAAAACCCTCTGCGGCAGCCAACCGATCGACCGTTCTTCAGCCACGACGTTGTACCTGGGTCACGGCATTGTCCGCTCTACTCCAAGATCTTCGGCGAACACATCGAGAGGAAGAAAGACGTATGAACAGCAACCGAAATCAGACGCAGCTCACGGCCCCACCCGTGCCCTTCGCCCCCGAACTCAACGCGGAGCTGGAGAACCTGGGTGCGCCCCAGGAGAACGCGCCGACGTCGGCTGACGACATCCCCCGATGGCGTGCACAACTCACCACGAAAGACCCTTCACTCAAGGAACTGCACGACCACGGCAGGTTCGAGATCCAAGAGTTCCTCGCCCCCGGTCCGGACGGAGCACCGGACGTCTCACTCCTCTTCGCACGCCCCACCGGCCTATGCCAACAAGCGCCGGTCATCTACCACATGCACGGCGGAGGCATGATCGGTGGATCCAACCGCACCGGAATGCAGACAATCCTCCACGAGTGGGCCGAGCCCCTCGAGCTGGCGGTCGTATCCGTCGGCTATCGACTGGCACCTGAGCACCCGTACCCAGCGGCGATCGAGGACTGCTACGCCGGGTTGTTGTGGCTCGCCCGCCACGCCGGCACACTCAGCGTGGACCGCCAACGTGTCATCGCCGTCGGCGGCAGCGCCGGCGGAGGACTCACGGCCGCTTTGGCCCTGATGGCCCGCGACCGAAAGGGTCCCGGCATCCTTGGCCAGTTGCTGATGTGTCCCATGCTCGACGACCGCAACGACAGTCCCTCAGCACGCCAGATGACCGGACTGGGCGTGTGGGACCGCCGTGCCAATAGCCTGGGCTGGACCGCTCTTCTCGGCAAGGACCGGGAAAGCTCGCAGGTCTCGTACTATGCCGCGGCCGCCCGGGCAGCGGACCTGTCCCAGTTGCCGCCCGCCTATGTCGACGCCGGTGCAGCAGAGACCTTTCGCGACGAATGCATCCAGTACGCGACGCGCATCTGGCAAGCCGGCGGAGATGCTGAACTGCACATATGGTCAGGCGGCTTCCACGGATTCGACCAACTGGCGCCACACGCTGAAGTCTCCCGGGACGCCCGCCGGACCCGCTTCCGTTGGCTCTGCCGTCTGCTGAGCCGAGAGGTCCGCGAAGCAGCTTGACCCGCCACTGTCCAATTCGCGGATAGGGTCAGCGCGCGAGGACACGGCGGAGCCAGCAAAGGCTCACTCCTCATGACGCCTCCGCCGGGAAAGATCGCTACCGTCTGCCGGATGAAGAACGCGATTCCGAGAGGCAGTTGGCTCGAGGCCGACGACTTCCGCGCGTTGGTGAAAGAGATCGCTCCGCTGCGGCTGGGCGGGTGGGTGGGTGGCTGCGAGTTTCGGGAACAGTTCGTGTTCTTCCTCGCGCACGTGGGAGGCGACCTCGAGTTTCAGCTTCGCGATCGTGTCGTTGAACCGCGGGTCGTCGACGCTCAGGTCTTCGAGGTCCTTGAGCATGGCCTCGGCTCTGGTGTGATCGGCGAGTTCCTTGTCCGCCATGGCCGCACCGTGCGGTATGTGTTTGCGCACGGCGGGGTAGAGGTGCGGTTCCTCGGCGACGGTGTGCCGGACCAGTTCCGCGGTCAGCCGGTCCGCGAGCTCCCGCCGCCGGGGGTGGTCGACCGGCTGCAACTCGATCTGCGAGAACAGATCCTCCAGCTCACGGTGATCGGCCGCGAGCTCCGTGATCGCATCGCCACCGGGTTCCATCGCGACACAGCACCTCTCCTGGGGAATCGTCGCCCCTCGGGGGAGGGTGCAAGCACACAGACAACACATCCCAGGGCGCAGAACCGGCGCCACGCGCGCGGGAACCGCACCGTACTCACCTCCTCGGCCCTGCGATCACCACCGTCCCGCACAAGGATCGGACTACGGGCGGTGGCCCGGCCGTGTCCCGCCCCCGGCCCCGATCGGGGGACACCTCCCCCAGGCACGCCGTCCCCCTCCCGGCCTATGCCCGTAAGGGGGGCCTGGAGGTACGTATGCCGCAGCCCTTGTGGACATGGCCATTTCCCCACCCCGGCGCCTCGCCCGGGATGTGAGGGCAGGTGGGTTTCCCGCTGGCCAACGCCCACTCGGCGGTCGTGGAGCTGCTGGCTCTGGCCGCCTGCCGGCAGCGTGGGAGCGGATCCGACTGAATGGAGATGCCAGCAGTGGGCTACGGCCTCAGCTGCCCTTGGACTAGTTAGTGCGAATGGTCGCGCCGGAACACCAGGCCCGGCCGGGTGCCCCATTGCGCGCGGCGGGACAGGGTGTCGACGACGACGGCGAGCAGCAGCACCCCGCCGGTGATCATGAATTGGACGGCGGTCTGGATGTCCATGAGCGCGACGCCCGAGGCGATCGACTGGATGACCAGGACACCCAGCAGGGCGGACCAGGTGCTGCCGCGGCCGCCGAAGAGGCTGGTGCCGCCGATGACGGCCGCGGCGATGGCGTTCATCAGCAGGTCGGTGGAGACCGATGTCTGGCTGACCGAGTTGATGCGGGAGGCCAGGAACAGGCCGCCGATGGCGGCCATCGTGCTCGACATCATGAATGCCGAGATCCGCACCCAGGCCACATTGACCCCGGCGCGGCGGGCGGCCTCGACCCCGCCGCCCAGGGCGAAGATCATGCGCCCGTAGGCCGTGCGGCGCAGGACGTAGTCGAGGATGACGAGGACGACCAGGAAGATCAGGAGGGCGAGCGGCAGGCCCTGGAACTGGTTGAGCACATACGCGGCGGCGAAGGCGATCACCGCGAGCAGCCCGGTGCGCAGGGCGATCTCGACCGGGGAGCGGAAGGGCACTCCGGCGGCGCGGCGGCGGGTGACGTCCCGCCAGGCGGTCAGGAAGTACGCGGCCGTGCCGAGCGCCGCCAGGGCGTAGGCGGCGGCGACATTGGAGAAGTAGAAGTTGGTGAGCTGGGCGACCAGGCCCTGGTCGTCGAGGTTGATGGTGCCGTAGGCGCCCATGATGGCGAGCATCAGGCCGTACCACCCCAGCAGTCCGGCGAGGGTGACCACGAACGCGGGGACGCCGACCACGGCGGTGAAGAAGCCGTGGACGAAGCCGACCGCCGTACCGCAGAGTGCGGCCAGGACGATGGCGGGGGGCTCGGGCATGCCGTAGTTGACGCTCAACACGGCGAACAGGGCGGAGGCCAGACCGCTCACCGAGCCCACCGACAGATCGATCTCGCCGATCAGCAGGACGAAGATCACGCCGACCGCGATCATGCCGGTGCCGACGATGTCCACGCTGAGGTTGGAGAGGTTGCGCGGGGAGAGGAAGTGCGGATTGAGGATCTGGAAGGTCAGCCAGATGGCGAGCAGTCCGAGCACGACCGGGACGGAGCCGAGCGCTCCGCCGCCCAGTTTGCGCCCGAACGCGTCGGCGAAGCGTTCGGCACCGTGGGCGGTGGGTCCGCCGATCCCGCCGGGCACGCTCACAACTCCCCCTCCCGCGTCACCCGCCGCGTCACCGCGTTGTCGGAGGCGCCGGTGATGGAGGAGACGATCTGCTCCTGGGAGGTGGTGGTGACGTCGAAGAACCCGTTGTTGCGGCCCAGGCGCAGCACCGCGACATAGTCGGCGACGGCCTTGACATCGCCCAGGTTGTGGCTGACCAGCAGCACCCCGAGGCCGCGTTCGCGGAGCCGTTCCACCAGATCGAGGACCTGGGCGGTCTGCTCGATGCCGAGGGCGGCGGTGGGCTCGTCCAGCATGACCAGGCGCGGCTCGCCGAGCAGCGCCCGGGAGATGGCGACGGTCTGCCGCTGGCCTCCGGAGAGGGCGGCGACGGGCCTGCGGACGTCGGGGACGCGGATGGAGAGGGTGGCCAGCAGATCGCGGGTGCGGCGCTCCATCTCCACCTCGTCCAGGACGCCGATCCGGGTGATCTCCCGGCCGAGGAAGAGATTGCCGACGACATCGAGGTTGTCGCAGAGCGAGAGGTCCTGGTAGACGGTGGCGATCCCCAGATGCTGGGCGTCGTGCGGGCGGCCGACGTGGACGGGGCGGCCCCGCCATTCGAGGGTGCCCAGGTCGGCCGGTTCGACCCCCGCGATCACCTTGACCAGGGTGGACTTCCCCGCGCCGTTGTCACCCACCAGGGCGATGACCTCACCGGCGTGGATCTCCAGCTCGACGTCCCTGAGCGCCTCGACCGCGCCGAAGCGCTTGAAGACGCCACTCAGCGCCAGCAGGGGCGGGGCCGACGGTCGGGCCATCCGCTCCTCCCTTCATCCCGCGTCGTGCGATGAGCCGTTCCGGCCGATGAGCCCGACCCTGCGGCAGTCATCCACATACTTCTTGGTGCATATCTGATCGACGCGATACAGACCGTCCTTGATGACGGTGCTCCTGATGTTGTGCACGGTCAGGGCCACCGGCTCGAGCAGCACCGCGGGGATGCCACGGGCGCTGGAGCTGTTGACCCACTGCTTGGTGATCCCGCGGAGCGAGGTGCCGTGTCCCAGCGCGATGGCCATCTCCGCGGCGGTGTACGCCTCGGGCTTGAACGGCTTGTAGACGCTCATGTACTGCTGGCCCTTGATGATCCGCTGAACGGCCGCCAGCTCGGCGTCCTGGCCGGTGACCGGGGGCAGCGGATGGATCCGGGCCGTCTTGAGGGCGGTGATGACACCGGAGGCCAGGCCGTCGTTGGCGGCGAGGACGCCGTCGATGCCATGGGGACCCAGGGCGGCGATGGCGGCGGACATGTTGCGGTTGGCGTTCTCCGGCCGCCAGCCGACGGTCTCGTACGACTTGACGATCTTGACCTTGCCCTGGAGGACGGACCGCGCGCCCTGTTCGAACCAGCCCGCGTTGGGGTCGGTCGACGAGCCGTTCATCATGACGATCTGGCGGTTCCTGGAGTGCGGGCCCAGCGCCCTGAGCAGCGCCTCGCCCTGGAGCCGGCCGACGCGTGCACCGTCGAAGGAGACATAGGCGGAGATGGGGCCCTCCGCGAGACGGTCGTAGGCGACGACCGGGACATTGGCGTGGCGGGCCTGGATCACGGAGTGGCGGACGGCCCTGGCGTCCACCGCGTCCAGGATGAGCACATCGACCCCGTTCGTGATCATGGCTTCGATCTGGTTGCGCTGGGAGACCGGGTCGTGCTGGGCGCTGGAGTAACTCACCGTGCAGCGCGGGCAGAGCTGCTTGACCCGCTGCTGGATCAGGGGGGCGTCGAAGCGTTCGAAACGGACGATCTCGTTCTCCGGAAGCAACAGGCCGATCCGCAGCGGCCCGCGGTGCGGCCCGGTCGCGCCGACCGTCTGGCCGACCTGGGCCGCCTTGCCGCAGGCGGCGAGGGACACGGCCAGGACCAGGCCCGCGGCGACGGCGACGGCCGCGCGGAGGCGAGTGCGCGCCCGGGTGCGCGTCGGGGCACGTGTCGGGGCGTCCGTCCGGGCACGTATCGGGGCGTCCGCCCGGGAGCGCGCAGGAGTGCGCGTCCGGGAGCGCGTCCACGCGTGCGTCCGGGCGGTCGTACGGGAGCGGCTCATCGCCTTGCCCTCCTCCCTCTCCTCCCCCTCGCCCCCCGCGTCCGCGGTACGTCATCCGCGTCGGCCGGTCCTTCCGGCGGCTGCTCCGGGGGCGGCCCGCTCGGGGGCTCCTCCCGCGGGGGCGAGAGGGACAGCTCGCCCCAGACCTGCTTGCCCCCGCTCAGCGGCACCGAGCCCCAGGTCTGCGACATGGCCTCGATGAGCAGCAGCCCCCGCCCGCCGGTCGCCTCCCAGTCCACGGTGGCCGGTTTCACGGGGGTGCGCGGCGAGGGGTCGTTCACCGCGATCCGCAGCCGGTCCGCGGTCATCGTCAGGTTCAGCCGCACCTCGCCCTGGGTGTGCACCAGGGCGTTGGTGACCAGCTCGGAGGTGACCAGCAGCGCCACGTCCAGCTCGTCCACCAGGCCCCAGTTGCGCAGGGTGCGCGCGGTGAAGCGGCGGGCGTGCATCACGGCGTCGGGCAGCCGCCACACCGTCCAGCTCGCCCGGGTGGGCCGCACCCGCATCCCGTCGAAGCGCAGCAACAGCAACGCCACATCGTCCTCCCGGCGGCTGTGCCCGCCGAGCAGCTCGTCCGCCACCCCTCCGGGGTCGGCCGGGTCGGCGCGGGCGAGCGCCTGGCGCGCCCGGCGCACCCCGTCGTCCAGGTCGAGCCGGGCCGATTCGACCAGACCGTCGGTGACCAGGGCGAGCAGGGTGCCGGAGGACAGCCCGGCCGCGGTCATCGGGAACTCGGCGTCGGCGACCACGCCCAGCGGCGGGCCGCCCTCGACGTCCAGCTCCTCGGTGCTGCCGTCCGGGTGGCGCAGCAGCGGCTGGATATGTCCGGCCCGGACGAACCACGCCTCGCCCTCCTCCATGTCGAGGTCGGCGTAGCAGCAGGTGGCGAAGAGGTCGGTCTCCATGCCGACGAGCAGGCGGTTGGCGTGCGCCACGACCACATCGGGCGGATGACCCTCCACGGCATAGGCCCGGATGGCGGTGCGCATCTGGCCCATGATGGTGGCGGCCGCGGCGCTGTGGCCCTGCACATCCCCGATGACCAGGGCCACATGGCCGTCGGCCAGCGGGATCACGTCGTACCAGTCGCCGCCCACCTCCAGGCCCATGGTCGCCGGCAGATAGCGGGTGACGGCCACCCCGCCGGGCAGCTCCGGCAGCTTCCGGGGCAGCAGGCTGCGCTGGAGCATGGTGGCCAGCTCGTGCTCGGCGTCCAGGGCGTGGGCGCGCACCAGGGCCTGGCCCACCAGACCGGCGGTGGCGGTGAGCAGCGAGCGCTCCTCCGGGCCGAACTCATGCCGCCGCTCCCAGCCGATCAGGCACACCCCGACGATCCGGCCGTCCGCCGGGAGCGGGAGGACGGCGAGGCCGCCGGGGCCGATACCGGCGAGTCCGGGTTCGAGATCGGCGCCTTCGGGCCAGATGCTGACCTGGCCCTCCCGCAGCGCCTCCGCCAGCGTGGGCAGGGCATGGCTCGGCGGCTCGGGCCATTCGGACCGCCAGGCGGACCGCCACACCTCGGGCCAGGCGGCGGGCTCGGCGGGCGCGAGGACGCCGACCACGAGCTGATCGGCCTGCACCTCGGCGACCGCGACCCGGCCCGCCCCGAGCGGATCGCGCAGCGCGCCGACCACCGCCCGGCCCACGTCCCGTACGGTCGTGGCCCCGGCCAGGGCGGCGGACAGCCGCTGCACCAGGGACACCTCGTCGGCGCGGGGCCGCAGATACGAGGTCTCCGCGACCACGCCGAGCATCCGCCGGGGCGTGCCGTCCGGCCCCGTCTCGACCCGGGCGCGCAGGCCGAGCCAGCGCAGCTCGCCGTTGGGCCGGCGGATCCGGAACTCCAGGTGCGCGGTGCCGGAGGTCAGCAGGTCGGGCTCCAGGACCGACATCAGGACGGGCACATCGTCCGGGACGGTGACCGCCAGCAGGGTCTCCACCCGTCCGTCGAAGTCCTCCCCCGGGATGCCGAAGAGGTCGAGCACCTGGGTGTCGGCGGTCATCCGGCCGGTGCCGAGGTACAGCACGAACGAGCCGACCCGCAGCCGGTCCAGAGTGGGGCCGGGGAGGTCGGGATGGGGCTGGGTGAGCGCCTGCGGCCCGGCCGCCTCGACCCCGGCGGCCACATGGTGGGCGTAGAGCTCGATGAAGCCCCGGCGGTCGGCGTCGATGCCGCCGGGGGCCTCGTCCACCACCACCAGACACCCCAGCCCCTTGCCGTCCCCGCCGAGCGGCAGCACCCCCAGCGAGACGCCGGGCGTGGTGGGGGTTTCGGGAGTGGTGGGGCCGGTGGGGCCGTAGGCGGCGAGTTCGCTGGGGGTCAGCCACAGGGGGCGGCCGGTGCGGAAGGCGTCGGCGACGGGCGAGCGCCCGGACAGCGCGTAGTGAGCCGGCAGCGCGTACGACCGTCCGGCGCTGCGCACCGTCTCGGCCAACCGCAGCTCGGCACCTTCCGCGTCCAGCACATAGACAGCCACCACCGCGGTCCCCGTGAACGTCAGCACATGCCCGGTCACAGCACGCCTGCACCGCCTCCGTGCGCGGACCGCCGGTCTCGTGGGGCGTACCCGGGCCCTTGATCGGCCTTCGCGCGGCGACCGGTCATGACCACCGGCGGGGCCTTCGCTGCCGCGCCCCCTCGAAAGGGTTGGCGCCTCTCCTCAAAGCATGGCACAGCGGGCCGAACCCGGCCATCTCCCCTCGGAATCGGCGGTACGCGACGGCGGTCGGTGGCACTCGGCGGCGCACGACCATGCGGGAGACTCGGCCGCATGGTGGAGCTGCGCGTGGTCACGAGGGACGACTGGCCGCTGTGGCGGGACGTCCGCCGGGCCGCGCTGGCCGAGGCGCCGCACGCCTTCAAGTCCCGGCTCGCCGACTGGCACCGCGGCGGCGAGGAGCGGTGGCGCGCCCGGCTGGAGATGCCGGGCGCCCACCACGTCGTCGCCCTGCTGGACGGCCGGGCCGTCGGGATGGCGGGCGGCCTGCCCGGGGACGGCGGGCCGCCGGAGCTGAGGTCCGTCTGGGTCAGCCCCGAGGCGCGCGGCCACGGCGTGGGCGACCGGCTGATCGCGGCGGTCGAGACATGGGCCCTGCGGGCGGGCGCCACGGCGCTGCGGCTCGCGGTGCTCCCGGGCAACGACCCGGCGATCGCCCTCTACGAGCGGCACGGTTTCGTCGCCGCCCGGGAGCCGGGGGATCTGCTCGCCGACGGTGTGACCAGGGAGCTGGTCATGGTGAAGGCGCTGCGGCGGAGTTGACCCCGTCGACCCACAGTCGTGAATTCCGTTCATTGATATGGACACGCCATCGTCCTTGCCCTACCTTGACTCTTGGTCTAGACCATGATCCAGCCAGGGAACGGAACGGACCGGAGGTGGGCCCATATGCCCGCGTTACGCACCACCAGACGCGCCAGACGCTCCCCGCACACCAGGACGGCCATGGCCGTCGCCGCACTCATGGGGATCCTGACGGCGGGGGTCGCGTCCGGAGGGACGGCCACGGCGAAGGAGGCCGCGGCGTCACCGACGGACGGATGGACACAGGCGTCGTTCACATACTCGATGCACAAGCCGTGGAATCTCGACCTGAGCGAGCGCTACAGCTACGACTCGGGCTCGAAGACCCACACGATGTGGGTGAACTCCACCGATGAGCCGCTCGAAGAGGGCAGCGACACCGATCCGCGCACCGAAATGCGGTGGAAGCAGGAGTACACCTCGGGGCAGCACATGTGGGACGCCGATGTGTATGTGCCGTCCGGTACGAACGGCGCGGACATCATGCAGATCCTGCGGGTCAAGCACCCCAGCGGAACACCGGCCACCGACATCATGTTCCGGGCGTCCAGTGAGAACGGCGGAACGCTCAGGCGCTATACGGACACCGTCATCAAGTCCGGTATCTACAACAAGTGGTGGAACCTGAAGGTGGCGCACAACGCGAGCACCGGAAAGATCCAGGTCTACGCCGACGACAAGCTGGTGCTGACGGTCGACGACCGGGGCCCGGCGACCCGCCACTTCAAGAACGGCGTCTATCACCACGGCAACGGGCGGGCCGAGGCCCGGTTCCGCAACATCCGCTATTGGGTCAAGTAGAGGAGTCGGACGGTGTCCACCAAATACCGCGTCATTGCCGGAATCTCGGCCGCCTGCGGACTGCTGCTGGCGGCTTCGGGCGCCGCGCACGCCGAGGTCGAACCGGGCGGCTGGTCGTCCGAGTCGCCGGGGTTCAAGGTGCAGGAGCGGGGGTGCGGGCAGGTCGACGACCTCACCTTCACCCTCACCTGCTCCACCGCGAGCGGGGACCAGCGGGCCGAGCGGCGCTATGACACCTACAACGGGGGAACCCACCAGTTCGAGGGGTACTTCCGGGTCACCAGCATGGGCGGCACCCGGATCAGCCTGAAGCAGACGTTCAACGACACCGACGGCGACGCCGGTCCGTACTTCATGCTCGCGGTCGAGCGGGGCGGGCGGCTGTACGCCGTGCACGGCGGGGACACCCTGTCCAACGCGGGGACGGTCGGGGCCACGGTGCGCGTCAACACGGTGCACGAGGTGGGCGAGGAGCACCGTACGTACATCAACGGCTCGCTCAAGCACACCGTGGACAGCCCCGGCGGCAGCTTCTACGACAAGTTCGGGGCGTACCGCACCGGCAGCGGCAACGGCCCGGCCACGGTGGTGTGGAGCAACGTGAAGTTCTGGCGCAAGTGAGCGGCTCGGTACGCGCCCTGGCGGCGGCGGTTCTCGCCGTCGCCGGGCTTTCCGGAGTCAGCGGGTGCGCGTCCCAGGAAGCTCCCCGGGAGCCCCGGACCGGCACCGTGCTCACCGTCACCCGGGGCTCCCCCGTCGACGCCAAGCTGAGCTGGCACGGGACGGCTCCGGGCGCCGCGGGGCGGATCGTGGAGTTCGCGACCGAGCCCCGGGGGCCCTGGACGATCCTCACCTACGCCCCGCTCGGCCAGACCACCTACCGGCATCCGGATCTGATACCGCGGACCCACTTCTACTACCGGCTGCGGCCGTATTACGGACCCGTGTCCCGGCCGGTGGACGTCACACTGCCGAAGGGGTCGTTCACCAAGGCGGAACAGCGCGAGGAGCACGATTGGGCGCCGCCGCGCACCATCCGGCGGGCCGGTGTCCGCACCAGCCCCGCCCGGCGGCCCGCCGCCACCCCGACCGATCTGCGCGCGAAGATCATGCACGCCAACGGCATCCGGTTCACCTGGACCGACCACGCCGAGGGCGAGCGGGGCTATCTGCTGGAGGACCGGCCGCGGGGCGGCGACTCGTTCCGTCCGGTCGCCGTGCTCGACCCGGATGTCAACTCCTTCGGGCTGATCACCCTGCCCGACGAGAAGCGGGCCTCCTACCGGGTCCGGCCGGTGACCTATGGCGAGCGGTCCAACATCGCCCGGCTCACCACCGGTGAGCGGCCCGCGGGGCGCGGCTGAGCGTCGCCGGTCCCATGAGCGTCGCCGTCCGAGTCCCCTGAGCGCCGCCGCCTCAGCCCGCTGAGCTCGCCGTCTCAGTCCCCCATGTCCGCCGGGGACGGGGAGAGCACCTCCGGCACCGGGGTGTGCCGCGCCCCGGCGATCAGGACATCGAAACCCCAGGCCAGCCGGTCCTGAGGGGATCCGGACAGCAGTCGCGGACCGAGCGCGGCGATATGCGGATGGGTCCGCGGTGAGACGTCCCGCACCACCGCGGCGAGCGCCTGCCAGTCCGCCTGGTCCTGGGGGGTGTCACCGGGGACCCGGTGGGCGTGCTCGGCCGCGGTCGCGGTGCCGTACTGCATCAGCAGGTCGACCAGCCACGCGGCCCGGTCGGGCTCCAGACCGCCCTCGTCCAGCAGCGTCAGCAGCGCCTCCACCAGGCGGAGGTAGTGCTTCCCGAAGGGGCGGGCCACCAGGGCGGACTGGGCGAGGCCGGGGTACTCGAAGAGCACCGAGGTGTACGAGGTGAGGATCCGCACCAGCCGGTCGTGCCAGTCGCCGCCCGCCCCGGCCGGGCTCAGGTCGACCTCGCCGAGAAGCTCGTCCAGGACCGCCGCGTGCAGCTCGGCGATATTGCGGACGTAGACGTAGAGCGAGGCCGGCCCGGTGTCCAGCTCCTTGGCCAGGCGGCGCATCGTGACCCGCTCCAGGCCCTCGGCACGCATGAGCGCGACCGTGGTGGCGATGATGCCTTCCCTGGTCAGGGCCGGTTTCGCCGGACGTTCCCGGCGGCTTTGCGGGGCGGGGGGATGCGCTGTCATGGCGGCATCGTATCTGTTGGCGATCGCGTTCGTCACAGACGCGTTCGCCACAGACGTGTTCGTTACGAACGTGTTTGCCACGAACGCGTTCGTCGCCCTACGCTCGTCCCATCGCCGCGCACCGGCGCCGAGCCAGGGCCGAGCCAGGGAGGCATTGCCATGTCCGGAGCACCTCGTATCGCCATCGTCGGAGGAGGTCTTGGCGGGCTGACGCTGGCGCGCGTTCTGCACGTCCACGGCATCGCCTCGACCGTCTACGAACTGGACGCCTCGGCCACCGCACGCGACCAGGGCGGCTCGCTGGACATGGATCCGGAGTCCGGCCGGCGGGCGCTGCTGCACGCCGGTCTGCTGGAGGAGTTCCGGCCGCTCAGCCGCCCCGAGGACGGGGAGCTGCGGCTGCTCGGCAAGGACGCCGCCGTCGGCCTCCGCATCCCCGCGCCGGAACCGGGCGAGGGAGACGAGGGAGAGGGAGACGAGGGCGAGGCGCGGCCCGAGGTCGACCGCAGGGCGCTGCGGGATCTGCTGCTGGGCTCGCTGCCCGAGGGGACGGTCCGCTGGGGCCACAAGGTGCGGGCGGTCGCCCTCGGTGTGGCGGGGCGGCCCACGCTCACCCTGCCCGACGGCCGGACCGTCGAGGCGGATCTGCTGGTCGGCGCGGACGGGGCGTGGTCCAGGGTCCGGCCCCTGGTGTCCGACGCCGACCCGGTCTACTCCGGAATCTCGTTCGTGGACTGTCTGCTGCACGACGCCGACGCCCGGCACCCCGCCGTCGCCGAACTCGTCGGCCGGGGAACGATGTTCGCCCTGGCGGACGAGAAGGGGCTGATCGCCCAGCGCAACGGCGGCGACCGCATCCGCGTCTACGCCGCGCTCAAGGCACCGGAGGAGTGGAGCCGTTCGGGCCTGATCGACCCGGCGGACCCGGCGGCGGCCAGGAAGCGGCTGCTGGACCTCTTCCCCGACTGGGACGAGGGGCTGCGCGCGCTGATCTCCGACAGCGACGGCCCGCTCGTCCCCCGGCCCATCCACGCCCTGCCCATCGGCCACCGCTGGGACCGTACGCCCGGCGTCACGCTCCTGGGCGACGCCGCCCATCTGATGTCCCCCTTCGCGGGGGCGGGCGCCAACCTCGCCATGCTCGACGGCGCGGAACTCGCCCTCGCCCTCACCACCCACAATGACCTGGAGACGGCTCTGAACGCCTACGAGACACCCATGTTCGCGCGCGCCGAAGAGGCGGCCGCGCAATCGGCCGACAACCTCACCGGCTTCTTCCGCCCGGACGGGCTGCGGATCGCGTGCGACACCTTCACCGCGGTCACCTCCGGAGGTGCGGCCCGATGACCACCCACCAGACCACCGGATTCACCATCGAGCCCTACCCCGGCCTGCCCCTGACGGTGCGGGACGTGGGCGCGGGCCGGCCCGTGCTCGTCCTGCACGGCGGCGGCGGACCCGCCTCCGTGGCCGCCATCGTGGACCACTTCGCCGCCACCTCCCGGGTGCTGGCGCCGACCCATCCGGGCTGGGAGGACACCCCGCGGCCGGAGTGGTTCTCGGACGTGGGCGACCTCGTCGAGACCTATCTGGACCTGCTGGACGACCGCGATCTGCGCGATGTCCTGGTCGTCGGCGCCTCGTTCGGCGGCTGGGTCGCCGCCGAGATGACCGTGCGCGACCGGGCCCGCCGGATCGGCGGGCTGGTCGTCATGGGCGCCTTCGGACCGCATATCGAGGGGCACGAGGTGCGATTCCCCACCGCCCCGCCCGGGCCGCCGTCCGGATCGCCCTCCGGCCAGGGCTCCGGCGCGCCGGCACCCGCACCGGCATCGGAACCGGCACCGCGCCGGGGCCCCTCGCCCGCGGCCCTCCAGGCGCTGGTGGCCTACACGGGCCCGACGAGGTCCGATCCGAAGCTGCTGCACCGGCTGGCCCGGGTGAGCGTGCCCGCCCTCGCGGTGTGGGGGGAGCAGGACACCGCCGTCCCGCCCGACTTCGGCCGCGCGTACGCCGCCGCGATCCCGGGGGCGCGGTTCGAGCTGATCCCGGGCGCGGGCCACATCCCCACCCGGGAGGCCCCGGAGGCCACGTTCGCCGCGATCGACGCCTTCGCGGCCAACATCGTGCGGTAGCGGGCACCCGTCAGGCGGGGCGTCCGAACTCCTTGCGGAAGAGCTCCAGCACATTGCCGCCGAGGATCTTCTCGACGTCCCCCTCGGGAAGGCCCCTTCGGACCAGCGCCTCGGTCACCAGAGGCAGTCCGCGGGGGCCTTCCAGGCCGGGGACCAGCAGCCGGGCGTACTCGACGTCCTCGCAGCAGGGCGGGGTGGTGTCATCGCTGACCTCCTTGATGAAGTCCGGCCCCAGACCCACCCGGTCGACGCCGATCACCTCGGCGATATGGACGATGTGATCGGCCAGCCGGTCCACCGTGCGGTCGGCCTGGGCGGTGGCCAGGAACTCGCCGAGGAAGTTGACGCACACCACGCCACCGGTCGCGGCGATCCCGCGCAACTGCTCATCGGTGAGGTTGCGATGGTGGTCCAGGAGCGCGCGGGCGGAGGAGTGGGTGGCCAGTACGGGGCGGGTGGCCAGCTCCAGCACATGGGCGACCCCGGAGGCGCCGAGGTGGGAGACGTCGAAGAGGATGCCAAGACGCTCCATCTCCCGCAGCGCCAGGACCCCGGCCTCGGTGAGCCGGCTTCCGGTGGCGTCCTCACCGCTGCCGTCGGCCAGGGCGGTGCGGCCCCAGTGGGCGAGCGAGGCGATGCGCACCCCGAGGCGGTGGAGGGTCGGGAGCAGCTCCACGTTCGCGTCCAGCCCGGGGGCGCTCTCCAGCGCCAGCACCAGGGCGATCCGGCCGTCGGCGAGGGCCGCGTCGATGTCGTCGCCGTCCAGGCACAGCCGTACCTCGTCGGCGTTGCCCTCGGCGAGGGTGTGGGCGCATTCGATCATCCGCAGCGTCTCGCGCAGCGCGCCCTCGGGGCGGAACCGGTCGTCGATGAAGACCGGCAGCACCTGCACATCCACTCCGCCCTCGCGGAGCTGCGGCAGCCAGCGCTCCCGGAAGTAACCGGCCCAGCGGTGCGGTGGGCGGGCGGTGACGGCGATCAGCAGATCGTTGTGGGCGTCGGCGACGACGGCGCGCTGGTGGAGGTCACGGCTCATAGGGCACGGCTCATTGGGACGACGGTGGCCTTTCGCGGGACGTTCGCGGAACGTTCGTGGGACGGGAAGCGGCGTCGGTCATCGTGACGTACGCGCCTGCCGCCGAGCCATGGGTTTTCGCTGCCACGGCGGGCGGGCGGGCGCGATCCCCGAGCCCGTCGGCCGGGTGAGAGGATCGGACGGACGGGCCCGAGGGACGGAGGCGGGAGATGTCGGTGGAGATCACCTGGTGGGGTCATGCCACCGCGACCGTGCGGGACTCCGGGGTGCGGGTGCTGACCGACCCCCTGTTCGTACGGCGCCTGGCGCATCTGCGGCGCCGCCGGGGGGCCGTGCCACCGGCGGCCGCGGCGGTGGCGGACGTGGCGCTGGTCTCGCATCTGCACGCCGACCATCTGCACCCCGGCTCGCTGGCCAAACTGCTGCCCGGCACCCGGCTGGTGGTGCCGCGCGGGGCCGGGCGGGCGGTGCCCGGGCTGCGGCGGGTGGTGGCGGCGCGGGGGCTGCGGGTGACCGAGATGGCGCCGGGCGATGTGTACACGGTCGGCGAGGTGCGGATCCGGGCGGTACCGGCCGAGCACGACGGGCGGCGGCTGCCGTACGGGCCGAGCCGGGTGCCCGCGCTGGGGTATGTGCTCAGCGGCGAGTCGACCACGTACTTCGCGGGCGACACCGGGCTGTTCGACCGGATGGCGGAGGCGGTCGGCGAATGCGATGTGGCGCTGCTCCCGGTGGGCGGCTGGGGGCCCTACCTCGGCCCCGGCCATCTCGACGCGGGCCGCGCGGCACAGGCGCTGGCGCGGCTGGGGGCGCGCTGCGCGGTGCCGGTGCACTACGGGACGTACTGGCCGATCGGGATGGACGCGATCCGTCCGCATGAATTCCACGCCCCCGGCGACGACTTCGTGCGCCACGCCGGGCGGCTGGCCCCCGACGCGGTGGTGCACCGGCTGGGGCACGGGGAGTGCGTCCGGCTGGAGCCCGCCAGGTGATGGGGCAACTGGCGATTCTGGGGGACCTGGTCGATCTGGCCCGCAGCGTGCCCTCCGAGTCGACCCAGCAGGCCGTGGGGTATCCCTCGCTGTTCCTGCTGGTGGTGTTCGGGTCACTGGTGCCGGTGGTGCCCACCGGTGCGGTGGTCTCCTCGGCCGCGGTGGTCGCCATCCACCAGACCGCTCCCCCGCTGTCGCTGCTGGTGGTCTTCGGGGTCGCCTCACTGGCGGCCTTCACGGGCGACGTGATGCTCTACTGGCTCGGGCGCCGCGGGGTGGCTTCGAAGAACGGCTCGCGATGGCTGGAGCGGATCCACGACCACGCGGCGCCGGAACGGCTGGACCAGGCACAGGCGCGGTTGGAGGACCACGGGGTGGCGGTTCTGGTGCTCTCCCGGCTGCTCCCGGCCGGGCGGATACCGGTGATGCTGGCCTGCCTGCTGGCCCGCTGGCCCCTGCGCAGATTCGCCCGCGGCGCCGGGCCCGCGGCGCTGGCCTGGGCGGTGACGTACCAGCTCATCGGCATCCTGGGCGGCTCGCTCTTCCCCGAACCGTGGGAGGGCGTGGCGGCGGCCGTGATCCTGACGGTGGTGATCAGCACGGCCCCCGCGCTGTGGAGGCGGCGGCGCCGTACCGCCCGCGACGCGCGGAGCGAAGCCACGGGCTGACGCCCCCTCCGCCCCTGGACCCCGGGGGTCCGGGCGGCTCCGACACTGAAGTCCGGGGCGCGGCCCCGGCGCGGTCCTGACCGGGACGGAGGGGTGTTCGCAGACCGTGCGCGCTTCACTTTCCGGAGATCTTGGCGCGGGCATTGGCCAGCAGTTGGAAGGCGTGCTCGCGGTCCTGCTCCAGCGTGCCGTCGACCCCGTCGACGGTGACTGTGATCAGCTTCCTGCCCTCGCCCGCGTAGGCTTCCACCCTGCCGCCCGCCAGGAACTCCTCGGGAGGGTCGGCCCGGTAGGTGCCGCACGCCCCCTTGGGCCCCTTGAAGGTCTTGGTGACTCCGTCGGCCGACGTGGCGTGACACTTCCCGCCGACGTACTCGGCCATCTGGGCGGGATCCTCCTCATCGAGGATTTGCAGCGAGAGCTTCGCGAAGGTGTGGGGCGGCCCGCTCGTACCGCGGCCCGACTCGCTGAGCGAGATGTTGACCAGGCACGACCCCTTGCCGTCCTGGAAATGCCCGTTGACGTCGGCGAACTTGTTGTCGCCGAGCGCCGCGGCGACCGTTTCCGGCTTCAGGTAGTGGCCGCAGCCCGTGTTCACCCCCTTGGCCAGCGCTGTGGTCACCGAGGGACTGGTCTCGCTCCCGCCGCCTCCTCCGCACCCGGTCATCAGCAGAAACACCACAACCAACCCGGCCCCAGCAGACCCGCTGCGACGCATCTCCGCCCCCATCACCCTGGCGCATCACCGCTACCCGTTCATGGCGGCAAGACCTTAACAGGCACGCCGCCTTATCGGAGTTGGAGCCATGTCCCCCCGGGCGCCTCCCCCGTACGCCACCCGCCCCCGGTCGGCGGGGCGGCTCACCGACCGGGGGCGGGTGGCGTACGGGAGAGCGGCGCCCGGGAAGGGGCGGGTCAGCCGTCCAGGCTCAGTACCTCTCGCAGCGCACGCGTCAGGGCGGCTTCCGGGTCGGGGACCGAGCGTTCCACTCGCCAGGCGACGAAGCCGTCGGGGCGGACCAGGACCGCTCCGTCGGGGGCGGTGCCGTGGAGTTCGGCCCAGTCCGTGCCCGGTTCGGGGGCGAGTTCGTGGTCCGGTCCGTCGCCGACCCGGTAGCAGTCCAGCGGTACGCCGAGGGCGTCGGCGGCGCGGTGGCCCGCCTCGTACCAGGAGGTCCCGCCCGGCCCGGTGAGCAGCACGCAGGTGCGCTCGTACAGGTCGAGGGTGGACAGCCGCACCCCGCAGCGGTGCACCCACATATGGGGTGCGCGGCTGCCGGGCTCGGCCGAGACCATGAAGCGGTCGGGCACCGCGGGCGCGGCGGGGTCGGCGCCGACGACCGCGCCGCGCACATAGCGGTAGCCCATCGCGACGGCCATGACATTGCTCTGCGGGCCCCGGTCCTCGGTGGCGGGCGCCGAATACCCGGGGTGGCTGTGCTCGGCCGATCGGGCGGCGGCGCGGGCGCTGGTGGCCTGGGCGACCGGCCGCCGTTCCATGCCGTAGGTCTCCAGCAGTCCGGGGCCCGCCCAGCCGCCCATGACGGCGGCGATCTTCCAGGCCAGGTTGTGGGCGTCCTGGATGCCGGTGTTGGAGCCGAAGGCGCCGGTGGGCGACATCTCGTGCGCGGAGTCCCCGGCGAGGAAGACCCGGCCGTCGGAGTAGTGGTCCGCCACCCGCTCGGCCGCGTGCCAGGGCGCCTTTCCGGTGACCTCGACCTCCAGGTCGGGCATGCCCACGGCGGTACGGATGTGCCGGGCGCAGCGCTCGTCGGTGAACTCCTCCAGCGCCTCGCCGCGCTCGGGGTGCCAGGGGGCGTGGAAGACCCACTGCTCCTGGTTGTCGACGGGCAGCAGCGCCCCGTCCGCCTCCGGGTTGGTGAGGTAGCAGGCGATGAAGTGGCGGTCCCCGACCGCGTCCGCGAGCCGCTTGGCGCGGAAGGTGATGGACACGTTGTGGAACAGCTCGCCGCGGCCGCTCTGCTCGACGCCGAGCGCCTCGCGCACCGGGCTGCGGGGGCCGTCGGCGGCGATGAGGTAGTCGGCGCGGACCGTGGAGCGCCGTTCGGACCTACGGTCCAGGAGCACGGCGGTGACGCCGTCCGCGTCCTGCTCGAAGGAGATCAGCTCGGTGGAGAACCGCAGATCGCCACCGAGGTCCTGGGCCGCGCCCAGCAGTACCGGCTCCAGGTCGTTCTGGCTGCACAGGCACCATCCGGCAGGGCTGATCCGGGCGGCCTTGCCACCCGGGTCCATTTCCCGGAAGAGCCAGTGGCCCTCCGTACCGGTCAGGGACGGCGTCTGAAGAATTCCGTGGTTGTCGGCCAGGACGGACGCGGCCTCGCGGATCGCGGACTCCACCCCGGCGGTGCGGAACAGTTCCATCGTCCGGATGTTGTTCCCCCGTCCGCGCGGGTGGTGCGAGGTGCGCGGGTGTTTTTCGACCAATAGATGACCGATCCCCAGTCGGCCCAGGAACAGTGAGGCGGACAGGCCCACCAGGGAGCCGCCCGCGATGAGGACGGGCACACGCTCAGCATTGTCGGCAAGACGGTTCATTGTGCTGCTATGCCCGGTGTTTCCGGGCTCTTCCGAGACGCTGACGAGGCGTTCGCTCGGATGGCTCACATATCTCGCGCCATTGGTGGGCGCGCCCCACGATCGTCTAACGGGCGGGTGTCCTCGATGCCCGGAAGGACGCGTCCGCGAAATAAGGAGTGGAATATGAGCACCCTGTCCGATATTCCGGAGACCACGGTGAACCCAGCGCCGACGACCGTGGAATCCGCTCTCACCGACACCAGATTGCGCGTCGTCTTGCTGGTGCAGGTCAACAGCGGTGCCGAGCAGCGCTTTCTGCGTGCCTATGACCAGTTGTCCCAGCAGGTGGCCGCGGTGCCCGGGCACATCAGCGACCAGCTCTGCCAGTCGATCGAGAATCCCTCCCAGTGGCTGATCACCAGCGAATGGGAAAGCGCCCCTCCGTTCCTGGCCTGGGTGGACTCTCCCGCGCACCGGGAGATGGTCAAGCCCTTCCACGGCTGTGTCGAGGACACCCGCTCACTGCGGTTCAGCATTATGCGGGAGACCCTGACCGCCGGATCAGCGCCGGTCGATGTCACCACCCGGGGTGTCGACGCCGCGCTGCGGGTCGGCGACGGGCTGGTCCGCCAGGCGCTCACCTTCACCGTGAAGCCCGGCACCGAGGACTCCGTCGCCAAGATCCTGGCCGATTACGCCTCGCCCGAGGCCCGGGTCGACGAGACCACCCGGCTCTCCCGCACCTCCGTCTTCATGAGCGGCAACCGGGTGGTGCGGGCCGTGGAGGTCAAGGGCGATCTGACCGCGGCGCTGCGCTTCGTGGCCCGGCAGCCGGAGATCAGGGCGGCCGAGGAGGCCCTCAACCCGTATCTGGAGGAGGACCGCAACCTCGACGACCCCAGCTCGGCACGGGAGTTCTTCGCCCGGGCGTCGCTTCCGGTGGTCCACCACATGACGACCGGCGGCTCGCGCCCCGCCCAGGGCGTCCACCGGCACGCCCTGCTCTACCCGGTCAAGGCAGGCTGCGGCCCGGCGGTGGCCAGTCTGCTGGCCCGGCAGGACGAGCTCGCGGTGAACAAGGAGATGGCCGCGGAGCAGTCCGCCAAGACCCTGCTGAGCAGCACCATCTTCCAGCGTGACGACATCGTGGTGCGGCTGGTGGACCTGAGCGTGCCGCTGGACCGGCACCCCGCCATGGCGGCCGGTGTGAGCGGACGGCGGGCGGCCGCCGTGCTGGGCCGTCTCCTCGACCTCGGGGCGGACGGGGCGGTGATCGACCTGTCCGTGGACGACGGGCTGCGCCGCTTCCTCGCCGACTGCGACATGACCCCGATCACCGACCGCCAGGCGGCGGACCACTGACGGCCCCTCTCCCCCTCGTACCTTCCCACCCCCTGTGGCGCGGATCGCGCAACGCTACCTGGAGGAACTCATCATGACCACGCAGTCCCCTCTCGTCGTCGACCTCGCCGCGGTCGCCCCCAACCGCCGGCGCGGTGGCGATGTGCGCGCCATGCTCACACCGCCGCTGGTGGGCGCCACGAGCGGCTTCATGGGGATGGCCATCGTGGGGCCCGGAGAACGGGTCACCGAGCACTACCACCCGTACTCCGAGGAGTTCGTGTACGTCGTCAGTGGCGACATGGAGGTGGACCTGGACGGCGAGCCGCATCCGCTCCGCCCCGACCAGGCGATCCTGATCCCCATCAATGTGCGCCACCGGTTCCGCAATGTGGGCAGCGCCGAGGCGCGGATGGTCTTCCACCTCGGCCCCCTGGCGCCGCGCCCCGAGCTGGGCCATGTGGACACGGAGTCCGCCGAACCCGCCGAGGCGACGTCGTGACCCGACGGGTGGTGGTCACCGGGCTCGGCGTCGTCGCCCCCGGGGGCCTGGGCGTTCCGGCGTTCTGGGACATGCTCACCGCGGGCCGTACGGCCACCCGTAACATCACGCTCTTCGACGCGGAGCGGTTCCGCTCCCGGATCGCCGCCGAATGCGACTTCGACCCGCTGGCCGGCGGTCTGACCTTCGAGCAGATCGAACGCTCGGACCGCTATGTGCAGTTCGCGCTGGTGGCGGCCAAGGAAGCGGTCCGGGACTCCGGGCTGGACCTCCAGGCGCTCAACCCCTGGCGGATAGGGGTCTCCCTGGGCAGCGCGGTCGCCGCCTCCACCCGGCTGGAGCAGGACTACGTCAAGGTCAGCGATGCCGGAGAACACTGGGATGTGGACCACCGCAAGGCGGGTCCGCATCTCCAGCACGCGTTCTCGCCGAGCGCGCTGTCATCCGGGGTGGCGGAGCTGACCGGTGCGCAGGGCCCCGTGCAGTCCGTCTCCACCGGCTGCACCTCCGGTCTCGACGCGATCGGATACGCCTTCCAGGCGATCGAGGAGCGGCGGGCCGATGTGTGCATCGCCGGGGCCGCGGATTCCCCGATCACCCCGCTGACCGTGGCCTGCTTCGACTCGATCAAGGCCACCTCGGCGAACAACGACAACGCGGCCGGCGCGTCCCGGCCGTTCGACGCCCACCGGGACGGCTTCGTCCTCGGCGAGGGCTCCGCCGTGCTGGTCCTGGAGGAGCTGGAGCACGCCCGGGCCCGAGGGGCGCGGATCTACTGCGAGTTCCGGGGCTTCGCCACCTACGGCAACGCGTACCACATGACCGGGCTGACGCGGGAAGGGCTGGAGATGTCCGAGGCGATCGACCACGCGCTCGGCCATGCCCGCGTCAACAGCGACGAGATCGACTACGTCAACGCGCACGGCTCGGGCACCAAGCAGAACGACCGGCATGAGACGGCGGCCGTGAAGCGGTCCCTGGGCGAGCACGCGTACAAGACCCCCATGAGCTCGATCAAGTCCATGGTGGGCCATTCCCTGGGGGCGATCGGCGCCATCGAGGTGGTCGCCTGCGCCCTGGCACTCGCCCATGGCGTGGTGCCGCCGACGGCCAACTACGAGACCCCCGACCCCGAATGCGACCTCGACTATGTCCCGCGCACCGCCCGCGCCCTCCCGCTGCGCAATGTGCTGTCGGTCGGCAGTGGGTTCGGCGGCTTCCAGTCGGCGGTGGTGCTGGGCCGGACGGACGGGAGGGCGGCATGAACGCTGCGATGAACACCCGGAACCGGGGTGCGGCCATCACGGGCCTCGGTGTGATCGCCCCGAACGGGGTGGGCACCGACGCCTTCTGGAAGGCGACCCGGGAGGGGATTCCCTGCCTCGACCGGATCACCCGCGAGGGCAGCGAGCACTTCCCGGTCCGGATCGGCGGCCAGGTCCGCGGCTTCGATCCGGGCTCGATGATCGAGGAGCGTTTCCTCGTCCAGACCGACCGCTTCACCCACTTCGCGATGGCCTCGGCCGATCTCGCGCTGGACGACGCCAAGCTGCCGGTGGACGACATGTCGCCGTTCGCGGTGGGCGTGGTGACCGCCTCCGGTTCCGGGGGCGGCGGGTTCGGCCAGAGCGAGCTCCAGCAGCTCTACAGCAAGGGGCCGCGCTATGTGGGCCCGTACCAGTCCATCGCGTGGTTCTACGCCGCCAGCACCGGCCAGGTCTCCATCCGCAACGGGTTCAAGGGCCCCTGCGGGGTGGTGACGAACGACGAGGCCGGCGGTCTGGACGCGCTCGCGCACGCCCGCCGGTCCATCCGGCGGGGGGCGGACGCGATGGTGGCCGGCGCCTCCGAGGCATCGCTGGCCCCGTACTCCATCGTCTGCATGCTCGGCTGGGACGAGCTCAGCCGGGCCCGCGACGCGGGCCGGGCCTATCTGCCGTTCACCGAGGACGCCTGCGGATTCGCGCCCGGGGAGGGCGGGGCGATGCTGGTCGTGGAGGAGGAGGGGGCCGCCCGGCGCCGCGGGGTGCGGATCCGGGGCTTTATCGCGGGGTACGGCTCGACCTTCACCGGGCCCTCCCGCTGGGAGCGGTCCCGGGAGGGGCTGGCCCAGGCCATCCGCGTCGCCCTGGAGGACGCCCAGTGCGCGCCGGAGGAGATCGACATGGTCTTCGCCGACGCCCTCGGCGTGCCCGAGGCCGACCGCGCCGAGGCGCTGGCCATCGCCGACGCCCTCGGGCCGCACGGCACCCGGGTCCCGGTGACCGCGCCGAAGACCGGCTTCGGCCGGGTGCACTGCGCGGCCCCCACGCTCGACGTGGTGGCCGCCGTGCTCGCCATGGAGCACCGCGTCGTGCCCCCGACCCCGTACGTCACCGACGTCTGCCATGAGCTCGACCTGGTCACCCGCAGCTCCCGCCCCGCCGAGCCGCGGACGGCGCTGGTGCTCAGCCGAGGGCTCATGGGTTGCAACGCGGCGCTCGTGCTCCGCGGACCGGAAGGAGATTACTGATGTCCAGTCAACTGTCCTATGGGGAACTGGCCACGCTGATGAAGCGGTGCGCCGGGCTCACCGTCGATCCGGACACGATGCAGACCCGGCCGGACTCCACCTTCGAGGAGTACGGCCTGGACTCGCTTGGTCTGCTCGCCATCGTCGGCGAGCTGGAGAACCGGTACGGCACCCCGATCGAGCCGGGTGCCGAAAGCTGCAAGACCCCCGGGGACTTCCTCGACGTCATCAACACCTCACTTACCTCAGGAGCATGAAGATGGCAGGCCACACCGACAACGAGGTCATGATCAAGGCGCCGTTCGACCTCGTCTGGAACATGACCAACGACCTGGAGAACTGGCCGCAACTCTTCAGCGAGTACGCCTCGGTCGAGGTGCTCCAGCGGACCGGGGACACCACCACCTTCCGCCTCACCATGCACCCCGACGAGGACGGCAAGGTCTGGAGCTGGGTCTCGGAGCGGGAGACGGCCCGCGATGTGCGCACGGTATGGGCCCGCCGCGTCGAGCCCGGCCCCTTCGCGTACATGAACATCCGCTGGGAGTACGAGGAGGAGTCCGAGGGCACCCGCATGCGCTGGACCCAGGACTTCGAGATGCGGCCCGACGCGCCGGTCGACGACCCGACGATGACCGACCACATCAACCGCAACTCCCGTATCCAGATGGATCTCATCCGGGACAAGATCGAGCAGCGGGCCCGGGAGACGGTGAGGGCATGAGTGTGTACCGCACCATGATCGTCGCCAAGATGCAGCGGGACGCGGCCCCCCAGGTGGCCAAGATCTTCGCGGAGTCCGACCGCGGCGAACTGCCGGGGCTGATCGGCGTCACCGGCCGCAGCCTCTTCCAGTTCGGCGATGTGTATCTGCATCTGATCGAGGCCGACCGGCCGCCGGCCACCGAGGTCACCAAGTACGCCAAGCACCCGGAGTTCCGCGACGTCAGCGCCCGTCTCCAGCCGTATATGCAGGCGTACGACCCGGCGACCTGGCGCGAGCCCAAGGACGCCATGGCGCATGAGTTCTACCGCTGGGAGCGCGACGGGAACTAGGGGACGCGTCCCGCCGCACGGGGCCGCCGACGGAGTTCACACTCCCGGCGGCCCTTTCCTTATGCCCCGTCAGCGAAAATCTCACACTACTGGGCTCATCGGAATGATGTCTGCCGAAAAGGTGAAAGGGCGTCAGTCCATTCGCGCGGCAAATGAGTGATCATTGCGCTTATCTACACCCAGAGGGCTTACAACAGAGCAGATCGCAAGTCGCGTCGAGTGGCAGGGGGAGCCCTCTTCGCTGACGGTGGACAAGACGCCGATGCGATCCCTTTATCTGGCAAATAGTCAGTATCGTGACGGCGCCGGAAGGAATGACTCATGCGATCTACTCGCGCACTCTTCACCGGGGCGGCGATTGCCGCCACCCTGACCCTGGGCGCCCCCGCCGCCGCGTTCGCCGCCGACGTCTCGGACCCGGGCGGTCACGGTGGGTACTCGAGCAGCCAGGAGTCCTCCGAGGACGGCTACGGCCAGGGCGGCAGCTCCTGGCAGGACAAGGACGACCACGGCCGCGAGGACGGCCGGGAAGACCACGGCCGCGAGGAAGGCCGGGAAGACCACGGCAAGGAAGAGATGAAGGGCAAGGACGAGGGCCGCGACTTCGACCACGGCAAGGACGAGGGCCGGGACTTCGACCACGGCAAGGACGAGGGCCGCGACTTCGACCACGGCAAGGACGAGGGCCGCGACTTCGACCACGGCAAGGACGAGGGCCGGGAGCGCGACCACGAGTGGGACGGCAAGAAGGGCGACCACGACTGGTCCGGCGGCTCCTGGAAGGACCACGAGAAGGGCGAGAAGCCGCGCGGTGGCGTCCACACCGGTGGTGGCGGCCTGGCCACCACGGGCAGCGGCATGGCCGCCGGCTCCGTCCTGCTCCTCGGTGGTCTCGGCGCCGGCGCCTACGCCCTGCGTCGTCGCAAGCCGACCGGCACCGCGATCTGAGCCTGACGCTTTCGTAATTCCGTGCTGCCGTGGCACCTCCGCCGAACGGTGGTGTCACGGCAGCGCCACGAACGCTGTGAAAAGCGGCTGTGAGAAAAGCAAGTAAGAAAGGCGCTGTGAGAAAGGCGAACACCCCCATGGGAAAGCCGGCCAAACAGGGCGCTGCCGACAGCAACACCCGCATCCTCCGCTGGGCCGCCGCGTCGGCCATCATCGGCGTATTCCTCATCTACAACTCCGTCGACGCCGCCTCCCAGAACACCCCGGCGTCGGCCCGGCCCACGGCCAGCGCCCCGGCGTCCATCTCCGAACCGGAGAGCGACACTTCGGTCGAGGACGACTACGCGGACTCCCCGGAGTCGACGGCCGCCCCCGAGTCCCGCCCCGGACCCGCGCTGCCCCGCTCCCCCGCGTCCCATCTGGACATCCCCTCGATCGGCGTGAGCGCGCCCTTCACCCCCCTCTCGCTGGACGCGTCGGGGGTGCTGGTCCCGCCTCCGGACACCGAGCAGAACCTGGTGGGCTGGTACGAGGGCGGCCCCTCCCCCGGTGAACGCGGCAACGCGATCGTGGCCGGGCATGTGGACACCAAGGTCGGCCCGGCGGTGTTCGCCACCCTCAGCCAGCTCAAGCCGCAGGGCAAGGTGGCCATCACCCGCGAGGACGGGATCGTCGCGACCTTCGTCGTCGACAAGATCAAGACGTTCAAGAAGAACGACTTCCCGGACCGGAAGGTGTACGGGGACACCCCCAACGCCCAGTTGCGGCTGATCACCTGCGGCGGGGCCTATGACCACACGGCCAAGGACTACACGGCCAATGTGGTGGTGTTCGCGCACCTCAGCTCGTACCGCTACAGCTAACGGACCAACAGACCGACAGGAAACAAGCCGAGCACACGCCACGGTGCCCGCGTCGTCGAGGACGGACGACGCGGGCACCGTGGTGTGCTTTCCCCTCCCCGCCCCTTCCCGTTACCAGGGGCTCCGCCCCTGGACCCCGGGGTCCAGGGGCGGAGGGAGCCCCACCACGCGGCGGAGCCGCATATCGATTTCGGGAAAGGGCGGGGAGGGGAAACAGCCCGCCGCAGGCGTCAAGATCCGTCGGAAACCCCTAGCGGCGGCCCGTGGCGGGCACCGTGGAGTCGAAGGCGTGCAGCGCGCCGTTGACCGGCCGGATGTCGGTCACCTTCAGCCCGGCCTCGGTCATCCGCGTCACCATGCTGTCCTCGGTGTGCTTCCGGCCGCCCACATTGAGCAGCAGGAACAGGTCCATCGCCGTGGTGAAGGAGGAGGGGCTGTTGTCGACGAGGTTCTCGATGACGACCACCCTGGCCCCGGGCCGCGCCGCCGCGACCACATTGGCGAGCGTCCGGCGGGTGCTCTCGTCGTTCCATTCGAGGATGTTCTTGATGATGTAGAGATCGGCCTCGACGGGGACCTCACGCCGGCAGTCGCCGGGCACCAGCGTCGCCCGCGAGGCCAGTGGCCCGCCGTCCCGCAGCCGCGGATCGGCGTTCGCCACCACCTGCGGCAGGTCCAGCAGCGCGCCCTGAAGCGCCGGATGGCGCTCCAGCAGACTCGCCAGCACATGGCCCTGGCCGCCGCCGATGTCCACCACGTCCTTGACCCCGTCGAGGTCGAGGAAGGCGGCGACATCGGCGGCCGACTGCCGGCTGGAGGTGGTCATCGCGGCGTCGAACACCCGGGCCGACTCGGGCGCGTCCTCATGGAGATAGGCGAAGAAGTCCTTGCCGTAGATCTCGTTGACGACACAGCCGCCACCGCGCACCGCCCGGTCCAGCAGCGGCCACGCCTCCCAGGTCCACGGCTCGGTGCACCACAGGGCGATGTTGCGCAGGCTGCCCGGGGTGTCCTCGCGCAGCAGCCGGGACATCTCGGTGTGCCGGAAGCGGCCGTCCGCGGTCTCGGCGAAGATCTGACAGCAGGCCAGGGAGCGCAGCAGCCGGCGCAGCGGATCGGGCTCGACGTCCACGGCCGAGGCCAGTTCGCCGATGGAGGCGGGCTGCTCCCCCAGCGCGTCGGCGATCCGCAGCCGGACCGCGGCGCGCACGGAGGCCGCCCGTGCGGCGCCGAAGACGATCTCCCGCAGTTGCATGGGCGGCGGCGGCGCGGCCGGTGCCGCGGCCGCGGGGGTGGTGGCGTCCACAGTGGTCATGACGTCGCCTCTGAGCACCGGCCCGTGGGCTCGGACAGCTCGCACACGTTGTCGGTGAAGGTGTTGTCGGGGCCCTTGTCCCGGTCGGCCAGGTCGGCGGGCTTGTTGCCGCTCAGCACATTGCGGCTGACGGCGTTCTTGGCGTTGGGGGCGCCCACGGCGCTCGTGAACAGCACGATCCCGCCGGACATGGGCGAGGTGCCCACGTTGCCGGTCACCTGGTTGTCCGTCACCCGGGTGCCCTCGGTGCCGGTGAGCACGATGCCCGCGCCCTGGATGAAGGGGAGCCGGTCGGTGGCCTCGCAGTAGGCGTTGTTCTCGTACACGGAGTTGTGGCGGACGCTCAGGTCCCCGGCGCGCGGGGTCGATTCGTCGCCGACGACGAACACCCCGGCGCAGTTGCCGGTGATGGTGTTCCCCTCGACCGTGAGGTCGCGCAGCCGGCGGACCACGACACCGGTCCGGTTGCCGCTGAGCTGGTTGCCCGCCACCAGGGTGCCCAGGGCGTCGGTGGCGCCGCCCTCGGCGTCCATGGTGTTGGCCAGGAAGATGCCGGACTGCTTGTTGCTCCGCGAGACGTTGTCGGCGAAGGTGCCGCGGGTGGACATCTCCTGGCCCATGCCCTGCTGGCCGTTGCCCTCGGCGACGGTGTCCCGCACGGTCATCCGGTCGGTGCCCGAGCCCCAGATGCCGTTCTTGGCGAAGCCGGTGACCTTCAGTGAGCCGATCCGTACATCCGAGACGGGGTCTTCGGCCGTCCCGGTGACGCAGATGCCGTGACCGGCCGCGCCGCAGGCGTTGTCCGACGGCTTCGCGGCCGGGGAGAGCACGGTGCTCTCGCCCGCGCCGAGCAGGGTCAGCCGGTCGGTGCTGATCTGGATGTTCTCCCGGTAGGTGCCGGGCCGGAGCTCGATGGTGTCGCCGGGCTTGGCGGCGTCCACGGCGGCCTGGACCGACTGGCCCGGCTGCACCACATGACGGGTCGCCGCCTGGTCGGCGGGGTCGACGGGGGCGGCGTGGGCTCCGGGAAGCTGGGCGAGTTCGATGACGAGGACGGCCGTGAGGCCGGCGAGGTGACGAAGTTTCGGAGTGCGCATGAACAGGAAGCTAGGTGGGCTGCGCACCACTCGCCACTTATGATCCTTCTATCACCTATGCTCTGGATTCCTCCACTTGGCCCCCTATTCGAGCACGCGCGAGGCCCCGACCGGCAGATCCCACAGCTCCTCGCGCGGGCGCCCGGTGGCCTCCCAGGCCGCGCGGATCCGGTGCAGCGGCTCCACCGGCGGCTCGGCCGCGAGCAGGAACGTCGACCAGTGCATGGGCGCCAGCACCCGCGCCCCCAGGTCCTGATGCGCCCGTACGGCGTCCTCCGGATCGGTGTGCACCCCCTTCAGCATCCAGCGCGGCTCATAGGCACCGATGGGCAGCAGCGCCACATCGATGCCCGGGTAGCGGCGGCCGATCTGCCGGAACCAGTGGCCGTAGCCGGTGTCCCCGGCGAAGTACACCCGCCGGCCGCCGGGCGCGGTGATGACCCATCCGCCCCACAGCGAGCGGCAGGTGTCGGTGAGGGTGCGCTTGCTCCAGTGGTGGGCCGGGACGAAGTCGAAGCGGACCGGGCCGTCCGCACCGGGCAGTTCGGCCGCCTCCCACCAGTCGAGCTCGGTCACCCGGGTGAATCCGCGGGTCCGGAACCAGCCCGCGAGCCCGGCCGGGACGAAGACCGGCGTCGCCCTCGGCAGCCGTTTGACCGTGGGCGCGTCCAGATGGTCGTAGTGGTTGTGGCTGATGACGACCGCGTCGACGGGCGGCAGATCCTCCCAGCGGACCCCCACCGGGGTGACCCTGGCCGGGGTGCCGAGGATCCTGCGCGACCAGACCGGGTCGGTGAGCACGGTGAGCCCGCCGATCCGCAGCACCCAACTGGCGTGCCCCGCCCAGGTGACCGCGGTCCGGCCGGGGGCGGGGAGCGGCAGCGGCCCCGGTTCGAAGGGCAGCTCGGGGATCTGCCGGAGCGACGCCACGGACGGTCTGAGCCGCCCTTCCCGGGCGAGCCGGGCCACGGCCCGCACCCCCGGCAGCGGCGAGGTGAGCCGATCCGCGAACGACCGCGGCCAGCGGCGGATCTCGCCCAGGGGGCGGGGGGAGGCGGGCGCGGGGGCGGCCGGATCGAGGGTGGGCGGCTCGGAGGTGGCCGCCTCGGGCGCCACCGGATCGAGGGCCGCCGGACCGGAGGGGGCCGGACCGGAGGTGGCCGGCTCGGTGCCGGCCGGATCGGGGGCGGCCGGACCGAAGCTGGCCGACTCGGGGGCCAGCGAATCGGGGGCGGCCCGATCCGAGACGGCCGGATCGGAGGCCACCGGATCGGAGGCGGCCGACTCTCGGGTGGCGGACTCGGGCGTGGTCGGGAGCGGGCGGCGGCGTTCGGCCGGGTCGGCCTGCTCGGCGTGGTCGGTCATGGCCTGGCTCCCTTCCCTCCTGGCAGCGGTCCCCTGGCGGCTCAGGCCGCCATTCCGTCCTCGATCAGGTCGCGGAACGCCGCCTCGAAGGCGGCCAACGCCGCCGCCACATGCGGCAGTTCCAGCGGATCGGGCGCCTGGAGCGCCCGTAGCCGCGACTCCTCCGCCGCTCCCAGCAGCGGCAGGGTCGCCAGCCGCAGGCGCAGCGTGTGCGGGGGGTCGCCGAAGCGATGGCCCCCGGCCACGCTCCGGCCGATCCGCCGCACCAGCTCGCGCTCCAGCTCCACCGAGTCGGTGATGCCACGGGCGGCGAGCACCCCGCGCAGTTCGTCGAGGTCGGCGTAGAGATGGCGGCCGGCCTGCGGGGGGCGGGCCAGCGCCCCGACGGCGGTCAGCGCGCGGTAGGCGGCCGCGGCCACGGCCCCGTGTGCCCGGGCCGCGGCGGCCATCCGGCCGCGGACCGGCTCGGGCTCGCCGAGGGCGTACCCGGCGGCCGCGGCGACGGGCGCGGGCAGCCCGGAGCGTACGGCGGTGAGCAGGGACAGCACCCGGCCGCGCAGCTCCACCCCGCGCTCGGTGGCCGGGAACCGGGCCATCGCGGCGGGCCAGCCCGCCGGGGTGAAGGCGCCCACCAGATCGGAGAGCACGATCACGTTCTCCGGGCTCATCTCGGCGGGGCTGAGCAGCACCGTGCCATGCGGATGGTGGACGGTGTCCCGCCAGGTCTCATCGCTGACGATCAGCAGCCCCTCGGCCACGGCCGCCTCGCACACCTCGTGCAGCAGCTCGGGCGGGGCCACGGTGCCGGTGGGGTCGTCGGCCACCGACAGCAGCAGGACCCGGGGCACCCCGCCCTCGGCGCGGATCCTGCGGACGATCTCCAGCAGCGCGAACGGATCGGGCAGCCCACCGCATTCGGCCGGGACGGGCGCGTGGTGGGCCCGCCGGTTCACCAGCCGCGCCAGCGGTGAGTACCAGGCGGCGCAGGGGCGGGGCAGCAGCACATCGCCGCCGGGGGCCGAGGCGAGCAACGCCAGCAGCAGCGGCTCGGCGCCGGGGGCGACCACGACATGCTCCGGGTCGGTCCACAGCCCGCGCCGCGACCAGTAGCCACAGGCCGCCGAGCGCAGCCCGGCCGAGCCGCCGACCGGCTCCGGTGCGGTGTGGCCGGCCGCCGTGACGAAGCTGTCGAGCAGCTCCGGGAGGACCGGCAGCCCGCCGTCGTCCCGGTCCGCCGGAGCCGGGGCGGTCCACTGCCGCTGCATTCGCCACACCTCCGCCCGTGCCGGACGCGTCACCGCCTGCGGATGTCCGCCTTCTGTCCACCTTCGCAGATCTCCGGCGCCGTTTCGCGGAAGGCGGCCGGGGGACCCGGGCGCCATGACAGCGACGCCGGAACAGCACGATGTGGTGGACGTCCTCACCGCGGACCACCACGCGGTGCGCGATCTCTTCGAGGGGTACCGCGCCACCACCGACCCCGACCAGCGGCGGCAGCTCGTCGACCGGATGACGGTGGAGGTGGTGCGGCACTCCGTGGCCGAGGAGAGCCATCTGTACCCCACGGTCCGCAAGGCGCTGCCGAACGGCGACCGGATCGCCGACGAGGAGATCGAGGAGCTGGCCGAGGCCGAGCGGATCCTGTCCGACCTGGACGCCGTGGACCCCCGGGACCGGCGGTTCGACCCGCTGGTACGGGATCTGATGGACGTGGTGTCCATGCATATCCGCGGCGAGGAGGATCTCGTCTTCCCCGAGCTGCGGGAGCGGCTCACCCCGGAGGAGCGGATGATGCTGGGCCTGCGCGTCGGCGAGGCGACGGCCGCGGCGCGGGGCGTGCCCCCGGTCAGCCCGGAAGGTCCCGGTCCGGGCCGGACGCTGGCCGACCGGGTCCGGGAGCGGCTGACCGGCCGAACGCGATGAGCTCCTTCTCCAGGCCGCGGCCGCGGGTGCGCACCACGGTCTCGGCGAGCTCGGCCAGCTTGTTGTTGGTCCGCTGGGAGAGCCGGCGCAGCAGGTCGAACGCCTGGTCCGGGTCGCAGCCCAGGACGTACATGACGATGCCGCACGCCTGGTCGACCACGGGCCGGGTGCGCAGCGCGGTGTCCAGTTGGTCGACCTGGACGAGGGCGGCGCGGTAGAGCCGGTCCCGGGCCATGCTCTCGGTGGCCAGGTCGCCGAGCAGCTCGGTGGTGCCCTGGGCGGCCTCCTTCAGGGGGCCGGGGCGCAGCCCGTAGACCGAGACGGTCACGGTGAGCCCGTCGCAGACGAAGGGCAGGGTGGCGGTGGACCGGACGCCCGCGTCCAGCGCCCGGGCCCGGTAGCGCGGCCAGCGGTCGTCGTGGAGCAGATCGTCGGCGCCCGCCGGGCGGCCGGTGTCGAGCGCCGCGAGGATCGGGCCCTCCCCGGCGCGCATCTGGACAGACACCAGCGCGGACAGATCGGGGTGGGTGGCCGCCGTGGTCCGGTCCGCGGCCGCGGCGCCGGAGGACTCCTCGGCGAGCACGGCGGTGGCGGTGGCCCCGCAACTGTCGGGCGTGCCCGCGGCGGCCTGCTCGGCCAGTTCGGCCAGGCCGCGGCCGAGGGAGGGCGCGTCGGTCTGGCAGGCCGTGCGGATGTGCGTACGGTCGGGCATCGCCGGGTCCGCTCCTTCCGCTCGGTTTCGCTCCGGTGCGATGTGCGTTTACGGCCCCGTCCGCGTCCGGGGCCCCGATTTCTTCGCCTTCCCACGGCATTGAGCGGAAAACGGCACCCGGGCCGTCCACCGCGTCCGGGCAGGCTACGGTGTGCCCATGCCAGGCGCTCAGGAGTTTGGTGCGGAGCTGACAGACTTCCGCAGACGGGTGGACGAATTGCGGACCGCGCGGGCCTCGCTGCCCCCGCAGGAGCGGCTGTCCTTGCTGGACGCCGCTCTTTTCGAGCTCCAGCATGTGGTCGACGTGCTGTGGCCGCGCCATGAGGAGCTGACGGCGGCCTCCCGGAGCCCCGGCGGGGGCCGGGCCGACCCGCAGGAGCAGCAACTGCTGCGGGCGCTGTTCCAGCGGCTGCCGGTCCCCGCGGTCCTGCTGGACCGCGACACCGTGGTGCGGCGCATGAACTTCGCCGCCACCCAGCTCTTCCACACCCGCGCCGGATACGCCACCGGGCGCCCGCTCGCCGCCTCGCTGCGGCGCGACGGGCAGGCGGCGCTGCGCTCGCAGGTCGCCGCGGTGGCGCGCGGCGAGGGCGACCGCAGCCTGACGGTGCGGCTGTCGCAGCCGTCGGCCGACGGTGAGGTGCGGGTGACCCTGGCCGCGCTGCGACCGCCGGGCGAGCCCCATCCGGCGGTGCTGGCGGCGTTCCAGCCCGGGATGTGCGGCGCCCCGGCGGGCGAGGGGACGGCCGGGGCACGGCGCCCGGAGTCCCGGCCGGACCTGGCGGAGGTGACCCGCCATGCCGAGCTGCTGGACCTGGCCGACGACATGGCGGCGGCGCTGCTGAGGGTGGCGCTGGCCGGGGGCGGTCCGGAGGCCGTGCTGGCCAGGGCCGCGGAGGTGCTGCACGGCCGGTTCGCGGACTGGGTGATCGCCGACCTGGCCCCGGAGAGCGGCCCCGGCGCCCCGCGCCGGGTGGTGGCGCTCGGCCCGCGGGACGCGGTGGGCGACCGTACGGCCTCCCTGGCCGAGCAGGACCCGGCCGACTGCCCCCTGGTGGTGGACGCGCTGTCCGACGGGGTCTCCGCGCTGCGGGTGAGCCCGGCCGACGCCGACGCCTTCGGCCGGGACGCGTCGGGTGCGCCCGTGCTGGTGCGCGAGGAGGTCACCTCGCTGCTGTGCATACCCCTGCGCGCCTCCGCCACGGATCCGGTCCGCGGGGCGCTCACGCTCTTCCGTACGGGCGGGCGCGGTGCCTTCGAGATGGCGGAGGCGGGCGTGGCGGACCGGATCTCCCGCCATGTCGCCCTGGCCATGCCGCGTACGGCTCCGCGGGCGCCTGCGCCGGGGGCGTGACCCGGCGGGGCGGCTAACCGTTAGGACGCGGGCTAACCGTAAGGACATCGGACGCGGGCGAGTCGTAAGGACACCGGGCGTGGGCGCGGGCTCGTCGGCACACCGAGGGCGTGCCCTCGCCCCAGCGCCCCGGCGCGTTCCCATCCCCACGCCCGGCTCGAGTCCTCGGCGCACCCCCACGTGCCCGTCCCGCGCCGTACCAAACGAGGTTTCCTTCTCCGGGCGCCGGTTACCCGTCGCATCTGCCGACATTCGCCGGCTCCGCGCTCGAGGAGGGCCCATGACCGAGTACGGCTATTTCCTGGCCGCCGAAGAACACGGGCCCGCGGACCTCGTCGAGCAGGCCCGGATGGCGGAGCAGGCCGGTTTCAACGCGTTGTGGATCTCCGACCACTACCACCCCTGGAACGAGGCCCAGGGCCAGAGCCCCTTCGTCTGGTCGGTGATCGGCGCACTCGCGCAGGCCACCAGCCTGCCCGTGCAGACCGCGGTGACCTGCCCCATCATCCGTATCCACCCGGCCGTCGTGGCCCAGGCCGCCGCGACCAGCTCGGTGCTGCTGGAAGGCCGCTTCCGGCTGGGCGTGGGCAGCGGCGCGGCGCTGAACGAGCATGTGCTGGGCGACCGCTGGCCGCCCGCGCCGATCCGGCTGGAGATGCTGGAGGAGGCCGTGATGGTGATGCGCCAGCTCTTCGAGGGGCACCGCGTCACCCATCACGGCAAGCACTACACGGTGGAGAACGCCCGGCTGTACACGGTGCCCGAGGAGCCGGTGCCCATCGACATCGCCGCGTTCGGATCGGCCGCCGCCGCACTGGCCGGGCGGGTCGGCGACGGCTTCATCACCACCGTCCCGGACGCCGAGCTGGTGGCCCGGTTCCGGCGCGGCAGCGGCGCCGGGGGCAACAGCAAACCGGCCCGCGGCGGGCTGAAGGTCTGCTACGGCCCGGACCCCGACGAGGCGCTGCGCACCGCCCACCGGCTGTGGCCGACCGAGGCGCTGCCCGGCGAGGTGCTGTCGACGCTGACCACCCCGGGCCAGTTCGAGCAGGCCGCCCGGCTCGTCGCCCCCGAGCGGCTGGCCGAAAAGGTGGTCTGCGGGGATGACGTTGAGGCGCATATCGGCGCGCTGAACGCGTATGCCGACGCCGGATTCGACACCGTCTACGTCCATCAGATCGGCCCCGACCAGCGGGGCTTCTTCGACTTCTACCGCACCAAGGTGCTGCCGCAGGTGGCCCGCTGAGCACCGCCGCAGGGGGCCAGGGCCGACCACCGTCACGCGTGGCCGACTGAGCTCGCCACGGCCGCCCGGCGAGCAATGGCCGCCCCGAAGCGTGAGCACGGCTGAACCGCCGAAAGGAGCGATGACCCACCATGACCATGAAAGTGGCCGACTACATCCTCGCCCGACTGTCCGAGTGGGGTGTCGAGCATGTCTTCGGCTACCCGGGGGACGGCATCAACGGCCTGCTCGCCGCATGGGGGCGGGCCGCGAACGAGCCCCGGTTCATCCAGGCCCGGCATGAGGAGATGGCGGCCTTCGAGGCCGTCGGCTACGCCAAGTTCAGCGGCCGTCTCGGGGTGTGTGCGGCCACCTCGGGCCCCGGCGCGATCCATCTGCTGAACGGGCTGTACGACGCCAAGCTGGACCATGTGCCGGTGGTGGCCCTGGTCGGCCAGACCCACCGCAGCGCGATGGGCGGCTCGTACCAGCAGGAGGTGGATCTGCACAGCCTCTTCAAGGACGTGGCCTCGGACTTCCTGGAGACGGTCACCGTCCCCGAGCAGTTGCCCAATGTCCTGGACCGGGCGATCCGCACCGCCTACGCCCGCCGCGCCCCCACCGCCGTGATCATCCCGGCGGATGTGCAGGAGCTGGACTACTCCCCGCCCACCCATGAGTTCAAGATGGTGCCCTCCAGCCTGGACCGCAGCGGCTGGTCCGCGGTGCCGTCCAGCACCGCGGTGGAGCGGGCCGCGGAGGTGCTGAACGCGGGCGAGCGGGTGGCGATCATGGTCGGCCAGGGCGCCGCCGGGGCGCGCGAGGAGGTCCGGCGGATCGCCGAGACCCTGGGCGCCGGTGTCGCCAAGGCGCTGCTCGGCCTGGATGTGCTCAGCGATGAACTGCCGTATGTCACCGGCTCCATCGGGCTGCTGGGCACCCGGCCCTCGTACGAGATGATGCGGGACTGCGACACGCTGCTGACGATCGGCTCCAGCTTTCCGTACGCCCAGTTCCTGCCGGAGTTCGGCAAGGCGCGCGGCGTTCAGATCGATCTCGATCCGCACATGATCGGGATGCGCTATCCGTACGAGGTCAATCTGGTCGGCGATGCGCGCGAGACCCTGCTGCGGCTGCTGCCACAACTGGAGCGGAAGAAGGAGCGCGGCTGGCAGGAGGGGATCATCTCGGGCGTACGGCGCTGGCGCGAGGTGACGGCCCAGCGCGCGGAGGTGTCCGCCGACCCGGTCAACCCCGAGTATGTGGCCCACTGCCTGGATCCGCTGCTGCCCTCCGACGCCATCATCACCTGCGACTCCGGCTCCGTCGCCAACTGGTACGCCCGCCATCTGCGGATGCGCGGCGAGATGCGCGCCTCGCTTTCGGGCACGCTGGCCACGATGGGCTGTGGGGTGCCGTATGCGATCGGCGCCAAGTTCGCCCATCCGGACCGGCCGGCGGTGGCGCTGGTCGGGGACGGCGCGATGCAGATGAACGGCATGGCGGAGCTGATCACGGTGGCCAAGTACCGCCAGTCGTGGGAGGACCCCCGACTGGTGATCGGCGTCTGGAACAACCAGGACCTCAACCAGGTCACCTGGGAGATGCGGGCGATGGGCGGGGCCCCGCAGTTCCTGCCCTCGCAGGAACTTCCCGATGTCTCCTACGCGCGGTTCGCCGAATCGCTCGGCATCACCGGCATCCGGGTGGAGAAGCCCGAGCAGGTGGAGCAGGCGTGGCGGGAGGCGCTGGCCGCGGACGGCCCGGCGGTCGTGGAGTTCCTCACCGATCCGGCCGTACCGCCGATCCCGCCGCATGCCACCTGGGAGCAGATGGAGGCCACGGTCGAGTCGATCATCAAGGGCGACTCGGACCGGGCGGGCATGGTCCGCCAGGGCCTGAAGGCGAAGGTGCAGGAGTACCTGCCGCACCGGAAGAAGGCCGTGGAGGACAAGGCCACGCGGGACAAGGCCACGGACGACGCCTGATGCACCCGTAGCCCCTGATGCACCCGTAGCCCCTGAGGTACCCGTTTCGACCCCGTCCGCGCTGGCTACCCGCCGCACCGGACGGATGCGATACCCGGACCGGAAGGACGTGAGCAGCAATGAAGGTCGCCTTTCTCGTCGCCCCGCAAGGCGTGGAACAGGTCGAGCTGACCGACCCCTGGCAGGCGGTCCGGGACGCCGGGGGCACCCCTCGTCTGGTGTCCACCAAGCCCGGCCGCATTCAGGCGTTCGACCACCTCGACAAGGCGGACACCTTCGAGGTCGACCAGGTGGTGAAGGACGCCACGGTCGGGGAGTACGACGCCCTCGTGCTGCCCGGCGGGGTCGCCAACCCCGACTTCCTGCGCCTGAACGAGGCGGCCGTCGCCTTCGCCAAGGGCTTCTTCGACGCGGGGAAGCCGGTGGCCGCGATCTGTCACGCCCCCTGGACGCTGGTGGAGGCCGATGTGCTGCGCGGCCGCACCCTGACCTCCTGGCCGAGTCTGCGCACCGACATCACCAACGCCGGCGGGACCTGGGTGGACGAGCAGGTCAAGGTCTGCACCAGCGGCCCCAATGCCCTGATCACCAGCCGTAGGCCCGATGATCTCAAGGCGTTCTGTGCGGCGTTCCTGGAGGAGTTCTCGAAGACGACGAAGGGATCGGCATCATGACGGAGGACCGCAAGGAGCGGCAGCGCGACCAATACCGCGCCCCCGACCCGGCCGAAGGACCGCTGACCACCGACCAGGGCGTGGCGGTCGACCACACCGATGACTCCCTCACCGTGGGCGAACGCGGCCCGACGCTGATGGAGGACTTCCACTTCCGCGAGAAGCTGACCCATTTCGACCATGAGCGGATCCCGGAGCGGGTGGTGCACGCGCGAGGCGCGGGCGCGTACGGCTACTTCGAGCCGTACGAGTCCTGCGCGGAGTTCACCCGCGCCGCCTTCCTCCAGGATCCGTCCGTGCGCACCCCGGTCTTCGTACGGTTCTCCACCGTGCAGGGGCCCCGGGGCTCGGCGGACACGGTGCGGGACGTGCGGGGCTTCGCGACGAAGTTCTACACCTCGGAGGGCAACTACGACCTGGTCGGCAACAACATGCCGGTGTTCTTCATCCAGGACGGGATCAAGTTCCCCGACTTCGTGCACGCGCTCAAGCCGGAGCCGCAGAACGAGATCCCGACCGGCGCCTCCGCCCATGACACCCTCTGGGACTTCGTCTCCCTTCAGCCCGAGACCATGCACATGATGATGTGGCTGATGTCGGACCGGGCGATTCCGCGCAGCTTCCGGATGATGCAGGGCTTCGGGGTGCACACCTTCCGCTTCGTGGACGCACAGGGGCGCGGCACCTTCGTCAAGTTCCACTGGAAGCCGAAGCTGGGCGTCCACTCGCTGGTGTGGGACGAGGCACAGGAAGCCGCGGGCCGCGACCCGGACTTCAACCGGCGCGATCTGTGGGAGGCGATCGAGGCGGGGCAGTACCCCGAGTACGAGCTGGGAGTGCAGCTCATCCCGGAGGAGGACGAGTTCAACTTCGACTTCGATCTGCTCGACGCCACGAAGCTCATTCCGGAGGAACAGGTGCCGGTGCGGCCGATCGGCCATATGGTCCTGAACCGCAACCCGGACAACTTCTTCGCGGAGACCGAGCAGGTGGCCTTCCACACCGGGAACGTCGTCCCCGGGATCGACTTCACCAACGACCCGCTGCTCCAGGCCCGGAACTTCTCGTATCTGGACACCCAGCTCATCCGGCTGGGCGGCCCCAACTTCTCGCAGCTTCCGGTCAACCAGCCGGTCACCCCGGCCCGGACCAACCACCGGGACGGCTACCACCAGACCATGCTCCACAAGGGCACCAGCTACTCCCCCAACTCACTCGGCGGCGGCTGCCCGGCTCTCGCGGGCGCGGACGGCTATGCCTTCTCCCACTACGCGGAGCGGGTCGAGGGCCACAAGATCCGCGAGCGGAGCGAGTCCTTCAAGGACTTCTACAGCCAGGCCGCGCTGTTCTGGAACAGCATGAGCGACTGGGAGAGGCGCCATATCGTGGACGCCTTCCGCTTCGAGCTGGGCAAGGTCAACGCGGTGCAGGTGCGCGAGCGCACGGTCGAGCAGTTGGCCCGGATCGACTACGACCTGGCCTCGCAGGTGGCCCAGGGCATCGGCGTGGCGATGCCGGAACCGGGCGCCAACAACCACAAACCGCAAGCCTCGCCCGCGCTGAGCCTGGAGAACCTCCAGGGCGACGGCTCGATCCGCACCCGCCAGATCGCGGTCCTGGTCACGGACGGCGTGGACACCGCCCAGCTCGCCCAGGCCCAGGAGGCACTCACCGCCCAGGGCGCCATCGTCGAGGCCCTCGCCCCGCACGACGGCACGGTGGCCGGCGCCGACGGCAACGGCTACCCGGTCGACCGCGCCCTCCCCACGGTCGCCTCCGTCCTCTACGACGCCGTCCTCCTCCCCGGCGGCCCCACCGGCACCCCCGACCTGGCCTCCGACAGCGCGGCCATGCGCTTCGTCCGCGACGCCTACCGCCACGGCAAACCCATCGGCGCCCTCGGCTCGGGCGTGGGCATCCTCTCCTCCCTCGACCCACAGGGCCTCCACATCGCCTCCGGCCACGGCCACGTCTGCGCCGACCGCGGCGTGGTCACGGACACGACGACGGGCGCGGCGAGCGAAGAGTTCACCAGGGCCTTCACGGAAGCGATATCGGCCCACCGACACTGGGACCGCCCGCAGGTCCGCTGCTGAATTCCGCGGGGCGCGGTGGGCCGCCGGTCGGTCATCGGGTGGGGTGTGAGCGGAGCTTCCTCCGCTCACACCCCACCCGGGCATGCCATGGGTATTCCAGCCTCTCCGGCGATTGAGGAGCGGGGTCCGGGGCGGAGCCCCGGGCGGGGGTCGAGGGGCGGAGCCCCTCGTTTCGGGAAGGGGCGGGGTGGGGGAAACCTGCCTGCCTACGGCTCGCGGCCGAGCAACGCCAGCAACCGGGTCTGCGCATCCGCCCCCGCCGGCGGCTCCACCGGCGCCGCAAACAACCCGCTCTCCTCCAAATCCGCCGCATACGGCGCGACCTCCCGCACCGAAAAGTCCACCAACGGCTTCGGGATGCGCTCCTCCGCCCCAATGGCCCGCGACAGATCCCACGCGTGCACGGCCGCGTCAGCCGTCATCTGGGCGCAGTAATGCGTGGCGGGGCTCTCCCCGTACGAGAGCTCGACCATCCGGTCCAGGGCCCCCGGCTCGCGGAAGGCGTCCCGCGCCGCGGCGACCACCACGTCCCACGTGGCGACCGGGTCGTCACCGAGCAGATCGCCCTCCAGCGCATTGCCCTGGTCGGCGACGCTCGCCCCCTCCCGGACCAGCGGCGGCACCCACATCTGCTCGACCGCGAGATGGTTCACCAGATCGCGTACGGTCCACTCGGCGCAGGGCGTCGGGTCGTCCCACTGATTGGGCCGGATCGCGTGCACCCGTTCGGTGAAGAGGTCCAGCGCCTCACCGTGCCTGGCCAGCAGCGGATTCTCCGCCATGGTCGATCACCCCGTCCGAGGAGGCTGAGGGGGCTGAGGAGGCGTCCCGGACCCCGGCGCCGGAGGTGTCGGGGGCGTGTGAGGCGCGGAGGGCCCGGAAGGACCAGCGGATCCTGAAGGAGCGGCGGGCCCGGAAGAGCCAGCGGGGCCCGAAGGGCCCGTAGGCGGGGCAGGCCCCGAAGGCGCAGTCGGACCAGAAGCCACTCCCGGCCCCGAAGCCTGCGCCGCAGAGTTCTTCAGCCACCCCGCCGCCACCAGCAACAGCGCGAAAACGATCAGCGCCGCCACCCACGCCGGAAGCGCGAGGGCCAAGAGCAGCACCAGGCACGCCGTCAGCGCACCCCCCGCGTAGAGCGCGGCCGCCGCCGCGCCGCCGTAGAGGCGGACCGCACGCCGCCCGGACTGCTCCCGCAGCTCCCTGCGGACTTCGTCGCGGACGGCCCGTGCGACCGGCTCCGCCAGGTCCCCGGCCGAGGGTATGCCCGCCTTCGGGTAGCCCGATTTATCAGTCATGTGCGGCCGGGTACCCGTGCCCCATCCTCGTTAACAGTCCCGGCCGACACGGGCGGGGCACCGGACGGAACACGGATACGCGGGCACATCCGCAGGGCAGGACGGGGCACGGCGTCGAACGCGGCCCCTGATGTCCCGCGTCCGACGCCGCTCCTCACTCCCTACGGGCCGCTCGGCCGCACGACGGGTCCCCGGCCCCCGGGGTCCTCAAACGCGCCCGACAACCTCGTGTCGAAGCCATCGGGACGGGTACGCGTGGGGGACGCGAAATCTGGAGGGAGTACATGCGACTCGGATATCCGGATCCGGTGGGGGCGGCCGAAGCAGTTCCGGCACTGGTCGACGCGGCGCGCGGACACCGCATAGGCTCGTTGCCGACACGCCCCAACGGCCCCGATCTCTACCGCGAGGCAGGGGTCGGCACCGAACTGACGGTGTCGTCCGCCGACGGGAAGACTTACGGCGACGACGCGATCCCGGTGGGCGGCCTCGGCACACTGCCGCACGGGCCGTACGGGCCGTACGAGAGCGGCGCGGACTGACCATCCCGGAAGACGACCATCCCGGGAAACGACCGACCCGGAAGACGACCATCCCGGGAAGCGACCCGCCCGGGAGACACATACGGACCCGCTGAGGAAGGGGACCGACATGCAGCGAGGCAGCGACCGGCTGAGCGTCCACAAGGACGACGAGATGAAGCACGAGCTCCAGGGGCTGATCCGCTCCGGGCACCCGACCCGCGCCGAGGAGTGGCACGACCCGGAGCCGGCCGCCGACGACGACCCGGACGTGACCCTGGGGCCGATCCCGGCCCGCGGGACGACCGGTGAGGCCGAGGCGGTGCGGTTCGAGTTCGCGCGCCGGCTGGGACGTACGTCGTTCCCCGCCGATCGTGAGGAGCTGCTGGACGTCCTGGAGGAACGGCACACACCGGACGGTCTGATCGCTCTGGCCGAGGAACTGCCCGCGGACCGGACGTTCCACACGGTGCAGGAGGTGGTCTCGGCGCTGGGGCTGCGCCCGGCCTCGTAAGCCATGGCCGGTAGGACACGGCCTGTGAGACACGGCCCGTAGGACATGGCCCCGGCATGGAGCGACGGCGAGGCATCGAGGGGACGGCGCACACCGGCACGCATAGCCCCCGCCCCGCGCGGGTACTGCGGGCAGCACATCCCCCACGAAGGGCAGGTGGACAGATGTCCCAGGACCCGCCTCGCTATGTGCGGGAGGTCATGACGCGGCCCGTGGTCTGGGTGCACCCCGATGCCTCGCTGGTGGAAGCGGCACAGATCATGCGCGCACAGGGCATCGGCGATGTGCTGGTCGCCGGCGACGGGGAGCTGCTCGGTGTGCTCACCGACCGCGACATCACCCTCCGCGCCGTCGCCGAGGGCATCGACCCCCTCGCCGTCACCTGCCATGCCGTATGCACTCCGGACCCGGTGACCATCGGGCCGGACGAGGAGGTGGCCGAGGCGGCCGCGCTGATGCGGAGACATGCGGTGGGGCGGCTTCCGGTCGTCGAGGCGGGGCGTCCGCTGGGCGTGATCAGCCTGGGCGATGTGACGGAGCCGCCCTGAATTCCCGCAGCACGTTCCGCCGAAGGGGCGGCGGGGGCCCTCCCCCGCCACCCCTTCGGCATGAGGCCGCCGCCGCTTCGCATGGCGCCCATGACGCCCATGGCGCCCGCATAGCGAGACGGTTCTTCTCGTGATGCGAGATGCCTTCTACCGTGGAGCCACCCGCTCACCGGTCCCGAAGGGGGAGTTCCGCCATGCCGAAGGACACCGCCGTCTACACCCACGGCCACCATGAGTCGGTGCTGCGCTCGCACACCTGGCGCACCGCGGCCAACTCCGCCGCGTATCTCACCGGCCATCTGCGGCCCCATATGCGGATCCTGGACATCGGCTGCGGCCCCGGCACCATCACCGCCGACCTGGCAGAACTGGTCCCCCAGGGGCAGGTCACGGGCGTCGACGCCGCGGACTCCGTCCTGGAGCGGGCCCGTTCGGTGGCCGAGGAGCGCGGGCTGACGAATGTGTCCTTCGTGGTCGGCGACGTCCACGCGCTGGACTACCCCGACGACTCCTTCTGCGTGGTCCACGCCCATCAGGTGCTGCAACACGTCGGCGATCCGGTGAGGGCGCTGCGCGAGATGCGGCGGGTGTGCGCGCCGGGCGGCATCGTGGCGGTGCGTGACTCCGACTACGCCGCCATGACCTGGTATCCGTCCGTCCCCGGCCTGGACGGCTGGCTGGATCTCTACCGCCGGGTCGCGCGGGCCAACGGCGGTGAGCCGGACGCCGGTCGAAGGCTGCGCTCCTGGGCCCTGGAGGCGGGGTTCACCGACCTCGACATCACCTCGACCGCCTCGGCGTGGTGCTACGCCACCGAGGAGGAGCGGGCGTGGTGGAGCGGGCTGTGGGCGGACCGCACGGTCGCCTCCGCCTACGCCCGGCGCGCGGTGGACGGCGGCCATGCCACCGAGGAGGAGCTGCGGTCGATCGCGGAGGCGTGGCGGGCGTGGGGCGAGGCCCCGGACGGTTGGTTCGCCGTCCTGCACGGTGAGATCCTCTGCCGCGTCTGAGCAGTTCAACTAGGCTCGCCCGCATGGATATTCTGGGGACTTCACTCCGCGTGTGCGTCGACGATCTGGATTCGGCGATCGCCGTCTACGAACGGCTGACGGGAGCCGAGGCGGTGCGCTTCCAGCGCGGGCCCGTCTCGGTCGCGGCGGTCGGCTGCTTCTTTCTGATGAGCGGTCCGGAGTCGGAGCTGTCGATTCTTCGCAAGATCACGGCGACGATCGCGGTGAAGGACGTGGACGAGGCGATCGCGGACCTCACGGCGGTCGGCGGGCAGATCGTGGCCGGTCCGCTGCCCGCCCCCGTGGGCCGGACCCTGGTGGCGCGCCACCCCGACGGCTCGATCTTCGAGTACGTCGACCGGAATCCGATGGCGTGACCCGCCCGTGAACTCACCGTCCGGCAGACCCGTCGGGAGGGCGGTCCCGGATCCTCGGTGAACTCCGCGTCGTCGAACTCCTCGTAGAGATCGTCCACATCACGGAACTCATCACGCCTGATCCGGACCGCCTCCTCCGCGCCCCGGCCAGGCCCGCTCTCGGGCGAGGCCGCCTGCGGGCGCAGCCCGGGCCGTCCCGATGCGGGCCGCGGGCCGCCTATGCGGGGCGCAGACCGCCTATGCGGGGCGCATACGGAACTCGTAGCGGCCCGGCAGCGGATGCTCGGTCCTGGCCTGTGCCCGCGCCTCCTCGGTCAGGGGTTCCTCGGTCCCCGACACCAGCCGTTCCACGATGGCGTACCAGGTGTCGCTCAACGCCTCGTCGCCCTCGCGCAGATCGCAGACCTCGAAGCCCTCGTCGAAGACGGCGCGGGCGGCCAAGGCGTCGCCCTGGGCCAGCAGCACCTGCGCGCGCAGCAGCCGGAAGCGGCCTCGGGCCCGGATGGCGGGGCGCAGGGCGTCGAGGACCGCCCGTGCGTCATCGGCGCGGTCGGCCGCCAACAGCGCGACGATCGCCTCCCGGCCGAGCGCGGCCTCGGCCGCCTCCAGGGCGACCGGGTCGGCGGCGGCAGCGACGGGCGGCGCGGCCAGCGAGACGGCGGTCGGCACTCCGGCCGCCTCCGCCCCCTGCCCCGCTCCCGCTCCTACGCCGGGCCCTTGCCCCGCTCCCGCCGCTTCGAGCACCGGGTCCGCTGCGAACACCGGGTCCGTTTCCAGCATCTGGTCCGTTTCCAGCACCTGGTCCGCTGCGAGCGCCGGGTCCCCCTTCTGCGGCGGGACGGTGCCCGAGGCGAGGAGGAGCTGTACGGCGCGCAGCAGCCGGTCCGCCGCGCGCGCCGGATGGCCGGAGGCGGTGTCGGCGACGGCCAGGCAGCGCAGTGCCCAGGGCGTTTCGGCGCACCGCAGCGACCGCTCCCAGCTCCGCTCGGCCTGTGCGCGGTCGCCCGCGTGCCACTGGGCGACGCCCAGGTGGTATTCGGCGCCCGCGGTCGAGGGGGCCGCTTCGAGGAGGTCGCGCCAGGCGGGCGCGACCAGGGAGGCGCCGGGGTCGGCCTGGGAGGGGCCCGGCTCCCAGTCGGGGAGGGCGCCGGTGCGCAGCAGGCGGCGCCACGGCTCCTGCTCCGCCCCCAGCGTGCCCGGGTCGAACGGCGTACCGGGCAACTGGAACCCGCCGCGCTCGGCCTCCAACGCGCCCCAGCCGGAGCCGGCCGCGAGGCGCTCCGCCGGTTCCGTGTCGGCGTACGGGCGCCAGGCGGCGTAGGCCGCGTCGACCGCGGCGCGCGGCAGCGCCGCCTCCAGCCGGGTCTCGGTCTCGCGGCGGGCGGCCGTCCAGTCCGTGCCGTGGACGGCGGCCGGGTCGGCGGTCAGCGGGCCGTACGCCTCCAGCCAGGCGAACTCCTCGCCCGCCTCCAGCGGGATGTGCTCGAGCTGGGTGCGGGCGAGCCCGGCCTGGATCTCGGCGTAGCCGCCGGTGCCGGGCTCGGTCAGCCACTGCTGCCAGCGCCGTCCGCCGGGGCCCGCGCCCCAGATGAAGAGCTTGCGGCCGCGCAGCAGATCGGTCGAGGTCTGGACGAGGCCGCTGCCGTCGGCGTCGAGGGAGGCGATCCAGCGGCGGGCGCCGTCGGGCACCTCGTAGAAGTAGTCGGCGGGGTAGGCGCCGCGCAGCGGATAGGTGCGGTCGGCGCCGTCCCACTCCGGGACCGGAACCCGGCTGAGGGTGCGGGCGTAGCCGAAGTGCCAGGCGTCGTCGGCGGGGGCCAGGACGCGGGTGTGCTCGTCCTCGGGGACGGCGATGTTGGACCACCAGTAGACGGGGGCGGGGAGGTGGTGGGGGTTGCGGATCCTGACGCCCACGTAGAGGAACGCGGAGTCGGCGGGCAGCCACAGATCCACCTGGAAGGGCAGATCGCGCAGCCGCTCCCACTCCCACAGCCGCACCATCGCGCCCCCCTCGGCGGCGTCGGGGGCGGGGACGCGGGCGGCGTGCAGCGGGGCGCAGGACAGGGTGGTGTGGCCGGTGGCGCCGATGTTCCACTCGATCCCGCCGGAGAACCAGGCGCCGTTGAGGGCGAAGTCGGCGGGCTGGAGCACCGGGTTGCGGTACAGCAGCTCGGTACCGGCGGACTCGCCGGTGGCCTTGTGGACCAGCGAGTGGACCCGGCCGCCGAGCCCGGGCAGCACCGTGGCCCGCAGCCGGTCGTTCTCCAGGACGATGGCGTCGAGCGTGGCGGGAGCGCGGTCGCGGCCGTAGCCGTCGCGCAGCCGCACCGGCAGCACCGAACGCAGGGGGGCATGGGCGACCTGACGGGCCATATCGGAGGGGAGCGTGGCCCGGACGCGGTCGTCCACACGGTGCACCTCGTCGAGGGGGCGCAGCGCGGGCAGGGGGTTGTCGGGCCCGAGGGGGGCGGTGGGAAGGGTCAGGGTGGTACGTCGCACGCTCGTGGCCACGGGCTGCCTCGCTCCGACTGCCTTGGGTCGCCTCGGCGCGGCGACCGTCCGATGACCATGGAACAACGTCGTGGGGCCCGCTGAACAGAGCCGCTTCGGACCGATCATGGTGCGCCGTCAGCCAGGACCGGTCGGCTGGTCGAGCATGTCGCTGGTCATGGCCCAGCGCTCATGGTCGCGCCACGCGCCCTCGATATGGAGGAAGTCCGGGGAAAACCCTTCCAGCCGGAAACCATGGCGCTTCACCAGCCCCAACGACGCCTTGTTGCCCGGCTGGATGTTGACCTCGACGCGGTGCAGCCCCAGGGGCCCGAAGGCATGGCGCAGCACGAGCCCCAGCGCCTCGGACATATAGCCCTGTCCGGCGGCGGGCGGAAAGGCCCCGTAGCCGATCGAGCCGCACTGGAAGGCGCCGCGCACAATGTTGTTGATGTTGATGAACCCGACCATGTCCCCGGTTTCCCGGGCGCAGACGAGGAAGCCCTCGCGGTCCTCGCGCTCCAGTTGGGCGATGTAGTGCGCATAGGCCCGCTCGGTGGTGGGGAGGGTGAGCCAGGGGCGGTGGAACTCCGCGCTCTCCCGGGCGCGCCTGACGAACTCCGCACCGTCCGCGCGGGTGGTGCGGCGGATGGCCGCCCGGGTTCCCTCGGTGACATACCGGACGTCAGACATGCGGCAATGATGACAGCAGCGCCATGGCCGCCGCATAGCCGGAGCCGTCGGATATGGCCTGGTCCACGGGGATGTCGGTCATCGCCCATGGGCCGACGGAGACGGGGGAGAGTCCGGTGCCGACGTAGTTGACCGCCGGGTCCCGGGACAGGCCGGTGCCCAGGCCCTTGAGATATGCCTCCTTACGGGTCCAGCAGCGGGCGAAGGCGGCGGGCCGGTCGGCCGGCGCCAGCGCGTCCAGCTCGGCGCGCTCCTTGGGATGCAGGCTCTCGGCGACCTGGTCGACCACCGAGGCGGGCTGTAGTTTCTCGACGTCCACGCCGACCGGGGAGCCCGCGAAGGCGAAGAGCACCAGATCACCGGCGTGCGACATATTGAAGTGCAGCGGGGTGCCGGACACGGCGGGGCGGCCGTGCGGACCGCCGCAGCCGGGGCAGGTCTCGCGGGTGAACGGAATGTCGGCCGCCGGCAGGCCCAGATAGGCGCCGAGCAGCTCGCGCAGTCCCAGATGGGCCGCCGTATAGCGCTCGCGGTCCTCCGCCCGCAGGAACTTCGCGGCCCGCTCCCGCTCCTCGGCGTCCAGGATCGTGCCGGGCGCGCCCGCGTCCATGGCCGCGGTGTACCGGGAGACGCTGAGCAGCCAGGTCTCGGGCTCGCCGCCCTGCGGCCAGGCACCGGCGACGGCGGTGGGCAGCGGCTCGGAGCCGACGATGCGCGGGGCCGATGGGGGTGTCAACTCGCTCCTCCAGTGGAGTTCGGGGCCGCCGAGGTCAGCAGCTCCAGGGTGGGCACATCGGATCTGATCAGCCCGAAGGTCTGGATGTACAGCGACAATTCGGCCTCCAGGGCGCGGATCATCGTATCGGCGCGGCGGAAGCCATGGCCCTCGCCCTCGAAGGTGAGGTACGCGTGCGGGATGCCGCGCCCGGAGACCGCCGCCAGGAACCGCTCGCACTGCTCGGGCGGGCAGATGGTGTCGTCCAGCCCCTGGAGCAGCACAAAGGGCGAGCCGATGCGGTCGGCCCGGTACAGCGGGGAGCGCTCGCGGTAGCGGTCCGCCACCTCGGCGAGCGGGCCGACCAGCGATTCGGTGTAGCGCGACTCGAAGTCATGGGTGCCGCCGGTGGCCCAGGAGACCAGGTCGAGGACGGGGTAGATGACGGTGGCGCAGGCGTAGAGATCCGTGGTGGTGAGGGAGGCCGCCGCCGTCCAGCCGCCCGCGCTGCCGCCGCGGATCGCGAGCCGGGCGCGGTCGGCGATGCCCTCGTCGGCGAGCGCCCCGGCGACGGCGGCGCAGTCCTCGACATCGACCACGCCCCACTGCCCGCGCAGCCGCTCGCGGTAGGCACGGCCGTAGCCCGTGGAGCCCCCGTAGTTGACCTGGGCGACGCCGATGCCGCGTGAGGTGAAATAGGCGATCTCCAGGTCGAGCACGAGCGGGGCGCGGCCGGTGGGCCCGCCGTGGGCCCAGATCACATACGGCGGAAGCTCTCCGTCCGGTGCGGTGTGGCCGGGGTGGCGCGGTGGATGGAGCTGGGCGTGGATCTCCCGGCCGTCCGGTCCGGTGAAGGTGCGGGCCAGGGGCCGGGGGTAGTACGCGGGGTCCACGGGGTCGATGTGCGCGTTGCCGATGGCCCGGGAGCGGCCGGTGCAGACATCCAGCTCCATCACCTCATGGCCGCTGTGCGGGCTCGCCGCGACGCCGACCACGCGCGTGCCGTTCACGGCCAGCGTCGGCTCCCATTCGGTCCAGGGGCCCGGCACATCAGCCGTCCCGCCGGTCCGTGGATCGAGGATGCCGAGGGCCGCCGCGCCCCGGCCGTGCAGCACCGCGATCAGACCGCCGGCCAGCGGGGCGAACCAGCGGTGGCCCAGCTTCCACAGCGGCCCGCCGAACTCCTCCTCGCAGGGGCACAGCGCCACCGGCCGACCGGCCGGGGCCCATTCCCGCACACCGGGCGCCTCCGCCGGCGGCTCCAGACGGTGCAGATTCCACCAGCCGGTGCGGTCGGTGGCCGCGAGCAGCGCGCCGTCCTCGGCCCACTCGATCTGGGCGACCGACTCATCAGGCCCGCCCAGCACCGCCCGGGCGCCGGTGAAGGAGCCGTCCGCCGCGACATCGGCCACCATCACCTGGGTGCCGTCCCAGGGCATCCGGGGGTGATCCCAGACGATCCAGGCGGCCCGCCGGCCATCCGGCGAGAGCCGGGGGCCGGTGAGGAAGCGATGCCGGTCGTCGGTCAGCTCACGCACCGCCGCGCGGTCCTCGGCGGCCGAACCGTCCAGCGGTACGGCGGCGATCACCCGCCGGACATCCGTCGGCCCCTCGCCGGTGAACTCCTCCAGCACACACCACACCTCGCCGCGCTCCGGGCGCAGCACCGGATCCGCCCAGCGCAGCCCCTCCCCCACCGCCGACCGCGAGGTCAGCGGGCGCGGCGCGCCCCCGCCCGGGGCGTCCGGCTCGTGGAGGTACAACCGCTGGTCGGCGAAGTGGACGAACACCACCAGCGGGCCGCCGACCGCGCGGTCCACCGCGGCCCAGGGCATTCCGCCGTACCCCATCACCTTGCTGCGCACATTCCACGGCGGGGCCAGCACCGGGATCTCCGTGCCGTCGGTGCGCCGCCGGATCAGGGCGCGGCGGCCGCCCTCGCCGGGGCGCGGCGCGGTCCACCACACCTCCTCGCCGACCGTGCCCACATACTCCGGATGGCCGTCGTACGAGGCGACGAGCGCGGCGTCGACCGGGGAACTCCAGGCTCCGTAGGGGGCCGTGACGGCCGTCTGCTGCTGTACCGTTCGCACCGGTCCTCACGCCCTCCGCAGGAAGTGGTCGAGCACCCGGACGCCGAAGTGCAGGGCTTCCACCGGGACCCGCTCGTCCACGGCGTGGTAGAGCGCCTGATAGTCGAAGCCCTCGGGCAGGCGCAGCGGCGAGAAGCCGTATCCGGCGATGCCGAGCCGGGAGAACTGCTTGGCGTCGGTGCCGCCCGACATGCAGTACGGCACGGCGTGGGCGCCGGGGTCGAAGTGCTCGACGGCGGCGCGCATCGCCCGGTAGGTGGGGGTGTCGACCGGCGCCTCCAGCGGGCGCTCGCGGTGGTGGAACTCCCACTCCACATCCGGCCCGGTGAGCCGGTCCAGGGTGTCGTGGAATTCGTCCTCGCCGCCGGGCAGCATCCGCCCGTCCACATAGGCGGTGGCGCTGCCGGGGATCACATTGACCTTGTAACCGGCCTCCAGCACCGTGGGGTTGGCGCTGTTGCGCACGGTCGGCTCGATCAGGGCGGCGGCGGGCCCGAGCTTGGCCAGCAGGGCGTCGACGTCGAAGTCCGCGGCGTCCACATCGGCCGGGATGCCCTGGAGCGCGGCCAGTTCGGTGAGCGCGGCCCTGACCGTGGGCGTCAGCCGGACCGGCCAGCGGTGCTCGCCGATCCGGGCGACGGCGGCGGCCAGCCGGCTGACCGCGTTGTCCCGGTTGACCTTGGAGCCGTGTCCGGCGCGGCCGTGCGCGGTGAGCTTCAGCCAGGCCGTGCCGCGCTCGCCCGCCGCGATGGGGTAGATCCGCGACCCGGGCCCGGTGTGGAAGGTGAAGGCTCCGGATTCGCTGATGCCCTCGGTGCAGCCCTCGAAGAGGTCGGCGTGACGCTCGGCGAGGAAGCCGGAGCCCCAGGCGGCGCTGTCCTCCTCATCGGCGGTGAAGGCCAGCACGATGTCCCGGCGCGGCCGCACGCCCGTCCGTGCCCAGGCCCGGACGACCGCGAGCACCATCGCGTCCATGTTCTTCATGTCGATGGCGCCCCGGCCCCAGACGACGCCGTCGCGCACCTCCCCGGAGAAGGGGTGCACGGTCCAGTCGGCGGGCTCGGCGGGCACCACGTCCAGATGGCCGTGGACCAGCAGCGCGGGCGCGGACGGATCGGTGCCCTCGATCCGGGCCACCACATTGGTGCGCCCGGGCGAGCGCTCCAGCAAGGTGGGCTCGATCTCCACATCGCCGAGCATCTCCGCCACATACTCGGCGGCCGGGCGCTCCGAGCAGTCACCGCCGCCGCGGTTGGTGGTGTCGATCCTGATCAGCTCGGAGGTGAACCGCACCACCTCGTCGAGCGCCTGGGCGTCGATGGTCTCCGGACGGTCCGTGTCAGCCATATTGCTCCTCCACCGCGGCCGAGACGACCGTCGTGACGGCCTTGAAGCAGCGGATCCCCTCGTACATGGTCGGTGAGGTGTACGCGACGCGCCGCTCGCCGCCGGGCTCCACGCCCGGGACGACGCTCGCCGCCCCCACCAGATGCTCGGCGTCGAATTCCAGCTCCACCGTGAACGGCCCGCCGCGGGCGGGCTCGTGGCGCACCGCCAGCACCGCCGCCTCCCGCGCCGCCGCCCGGATGTCCGCGGCCGTGCGGGCGGGGGTGCGGCAGACCGCCGCATAGCGCGAGACATAGTCCTTGACCGCGGCCGAACGGGCGTCCGGCGCATAGTCCACGGCGTCCTCGCAGGTCTTGTCGTCCCCGGTGACCAGCACCACCGGCACCCCGTACTCGGCGGCCACCAGCGCGTTGAGCCGGCCTTCGCTCGCCCGCGCGCCGTTCACCCACACTCCGGTGATCGAGTTGGCCAGATAGGTGTGGGCGAGGACGCCCTCGGTGCCCGCGCCGGTGTGATAGCCGACGAACGCCACTCCGTCCACATCACCGTGCTGCACGCCCTCGACCATGCTCAGGCTCTTGTGCCGGCCGGTGAGCATTTGCGCGCGATCGTCCAGCTCCTCCAGCAGCAGATTGCGCATGGTCCAGTGCGCCTCGTTGATGAGCACCTCGTCCGCACCGCCGTCGAGGAATCCGGCGACGGCCGCGCTCACATCGGAGGTGAACAGACGGCGGCAGCGCTCCCACTGGGGGGTGCCGGGCAGCACATCAGCCGGCCAGGTGACGCCGGTGGCGCCCTCCATGTCGGCGCTGATGAGGATCTTCATGCCTCGTCACGTTACGCGTCGCGCCCGACCCGAACCACCCCTGTGGATAACTGGTCCAGTCCACTGTCCCGCCCGGCCCGTGCCCGCCTCGTCCGGCATATGCCCGCCGCGCCCCGACCGCCCGCGGGCACCCGCCCCGATCCCTCGCCGGCACACGCCCCGACCACCCGCGGGCACGTGTCCCTACACCCGCGAGACCACGAACCAGCGGGCCGGCAGTTCGACCCGCGAGCCGTCCGGCCACTGCTCCGTCTGGGCCAGCGCCGTCGGGCCCTCGGCGAGGATCTCCAGTCCGGCCTCCGCCAGCACCTCCGGCACCTCCTTGTCCGCCGCGTCGGCCGGCCGCAGCCCGTGGTCGAAGACCCGGCGCAGCTTCAGCGGCGGACCGCCCGGGCTCGCCGCCAGCTCCGCCAGCACGGCCTTGGACTCCGCCGTCAGCTCCACCACGAACCCCCGCCCGCGCCGCCCCAGCAGCGTGGCCACCGCCTCCGCGACCGGACGCCGGTCGGCGGCGTCGCTCTGGTGGATGACGGCGCGCATATACACATTGGCGTCGCCGAGCCGCCGGGCCAGCTCCGCCACCCCGGCCGCGTCCGTCAGGCTGAGCTGCCGGTACTCCGCCGCGCCCGCCGGATCGGCGCGCCGCGCGTGCTCCACCGCGGCGCGGGACAGGTCGACGCCCACCGCCCGTCCGAAGCGGGAGGCCAGATAGCGGGTCTGGGTGCCGTTGCCGCAGCCCAGGTCGACGATCGGCAGCGAGGGGTCGGCGTACGGCGCCAGCAGTTCCAGATGCGGGGCGGCGCTCAGCGAGGGGGCCGCGTCCCAGATGGCGTCCCCCGGGGCGTCCGAGGTCTGCTGCCAGTAGCTCTCCCACGCCTGCCGGTAGCGCTCCGAGACGCTCATCGCCGCTCCCCTGGGTGTGCCAACGCCTGCTCGAACCAGACCGTTTTACCGCGCCCCGTGCGACTCGTACCCCACTCGCCCGCCAGTTCGCTGATCACCCGCAGCCCGCGCCCGCTCTCGTCGTCACGGTCCGCGCTCAGCAGTGCCGGCAGTTCGTGGTCGTCGTCGGTGACCTCGCACAGCAGGGCGTCGGTGCGGACCAGGCGCAGCCGCACATGGTGGGTGTGGGCATGCCGTATCGCGTTGGTCACCGCCTCGCTCACCAGGAGCTCGGCGGTCTCCACGGACTCCGGCAGCCCCCACCGCAGCAGCCGCTCGCGGACGAGCCGGCGGGCCCGCCCGACCTCGCTGGGGTCCAGCGCGAGCCGCCACTGGGCGACCTGCTCGGCCGGTATGCCGCCCAGCCGGGCCATCAGCAGCGCCACGTCGTCCTTACGGCCGTCACGGCCGTCCTTGTCGCGGGAGGCGGCGGCCAGCGCCCGGATGATGGTGTCGCACGCGTCGTCCATGGACGCCGCCGGATGGGCCGCGGACTCGCACAGCGCGGCGATCCCGGCGCCGATGTCCTGGCCGCGCACCTCGACCAGGCCGTCCGTGCACAGCACCAGCCGGTCCCCGGGCTCCACCCGCACCGTCACCGTCTCGAAGGGCACCCCGCCCACGCCGATGGGCGCCCCGGTCGGCAGGTCCAGCAGCTCGCTGCGGCCGTCCTGGGCCCGCACCAGCACGGGCGGGATATGGCCCGCGTTGGAGAGCACCAGCTCGGAGCGGACGGGGTCGTAGACGGCGTACAGACAGGTGGCCAGATAGTGCTCGCCGAGCCGCTGGGCCAGATCGTCGAGGGTGCGCAGCAGTTGGGCGGGCGGCAGATCGAGCGCGGCCATGGTCTGCACGGCGGTGCGCAACTGCCCCATCATCGCCGCCGAGGTGAGCCCGTGTCCCATCACATCGCCGACCACCAGCGCGGTGCGCGACCCGGGCAGCTTGATGGTGTCGAACCAGTCTCCGCCGACCCTGCCGAGCCTGGTCCCGGGCAGATAGCGGGTCGCGGTGTCGCAGCCCGCCATGCGCGGGGTCACCTGGGGCAGCATGCTGTCCTGGAGCGTCTCCGCGACGTTCTCCTGGTAGGTGTACATCCGGGCGTTGTCGAGGACGAGCCCCGCGCGGGCGGCCAGTTCGGCGCCGGTCGTGCGGTCCATGTCGTCGAACGGCTCACGCCCTGGGCGCCGCAGCAGCACCATGAAGCCCAGCACCACATCGCGCGCCTTGAGCGGCACGATCAGGATCGACCGGCCGTTGATCAGCGGTCTGAGGTCGCGCTTCTCGAACTGCCCGGCGATCCGGTCGCCCACCTCGTCGCTGATGCAAGGGATCAGCACCGGGTCGCCCGTGACCATGCACTGGAAGAACGGGGTGTGCTCGGGAAACGCGATGCTCTCCCCGACCGGCACGGTGTCGTCCCAGCGGCCCGGTTCGTCGTTGTGCTCGACCCAGACGCGGTGCCAGACGGTGGTGACGTCGGGCGGGCCGTCGGGGAACCCCTCGCCCGCCAGGACCTGGGCGCGCAGATGGGTACCGGCGAAGTCCGCGAAGCGCGGGACGGCGGCGCTGGTCACCTCGCGGATGGTGCGCGCGAGGTCCAGGGAGGTGCCGATGCGGCCGCTGACCTCGTTGAGGAACTCCAGCCGCTCACGGACCGCCGCGTACTCCAGGTCCACCTCATCGGGGTCCAGCGACCGCTCGGAGGCGTGCGCGCGATCCGGTGCGCCGTCCGCCGTGACCGCGCGCTGCCGTACGGCTTCCTGGCGCGCCCGGCGCTCGCGGTAGCGCGGCATCCCCCAGTCCGGTGTCACCGGGACGCGCTCATGGTGGCTGATCTCCAGTACCGGATAGCCCAGTTCCAGCACCTGGGCGACGATCCGGCCGGCCGTAGCCGGGCCCATGTTGGGCAGGATGTCCGGCAGCCGGCCGGCCAGCCGCTCGGCGCCGGGGAACTCGGTGTGCAGTGCGAAACCGGGGGCGATCCGCTCGTCCGGCCCCAGCGCGTCCCCGCCCACACCATTGGCATCCGCCGCCAGTACCAGCAGCCGCTCCGGCCCGGGGCCCACCAGCGGATACGCCCACCACAGGACGTCCGCCCGGCCATGCGCCGGATCCGCCATACGGGCCCGTCCCGCGGTGGGGTAGTACATGGCGCCGAGCCGCGAGTCGTCGAACTCCGGGTGGCCCGTCGCGTCGGTGCGCACCTCAGCGCCGCGTAACGCCCCCGAGATCGGCATCAGGTCGACGGCGGGGCAGCCGACGGCCTGTTCGCGCGTGGGTCCGAAGAGCCTGCGGGCCCCCGAACTCCAATGGGTGACGCGCCCTTCGGCATCGATGACGACGACCGCGAGCGGCATCCTTCCGTGGACACCCCTGCGCTGCTCCGGCACCGCGGGCGGCTCGCCCTGGCCGTCGTCGCAGCGCGACGTGCCGTACTCCATAGGCGGAAGACTCCTTCGCACGCAAGATCTGCGACAGCGCTACCCACGGTACGGCTGTTGCGGGCGTCCGTGGGAGGCAATACCCGAATAGGTGTCATGTGTGTGCAGGTGCGAAGGAGTTGCCGCCGGGAGGCGCCGCGGCGCGCCTCCCGGCAGGGCGCTGGGCCTAGTCCTCGTAGCCCAGTTGGAGATCGCGCTCGGTACGGCCGCCGCCCGCGACCTGGAGGACCGTCGCCACCGGCGGGTAGCCGGCCGCGATGACCGTGTACTCGCCCGCCGACAGGTCGATGAAGCGGAACGCGCCGTCCGGGCCCGTCGTCGCCGTGTCGACCACATTGCCCGCCGCGTCCAGCAGCGTGACCCGGGCGTCCTCCACCACCCGGCCGCCGGTGGCCCGGACGACCCCGCGCAGGACCGCGCCACCGGCCAGTTCGATGTCCTGCCGGGTCTCGCGGGCGGCCTGGACGGAGACGGGGAGGGCGGCGGGGCGGAACGCGGGGGCGCTGGCGGCGAGGGTGTATTCACCCGCCACCAACTCGTCCATCACATAGCCCCCTTCGCGTCCGCTGCGGGTGGCCGCGACGACCTCGCCGCGCACATCGGTCAGGGTGACGGTGGCCTCCCTTACGGGCGTGCCGTCCGCCGTAAGGACGGCACCGGCGAGCCGCCCCGCCCCGCCGAGGACCACGTCCAGGTCGACCGGCCGGTCCCCGACGGTGACGCTGACCGCCCGCGGCTGGTGGCCGCCGGCCGCCGCGATCAGGACGTACGACCCGGCGCCTGGCGTGCTCAGCGCGTACCGCCCGTCCTCCCCGGTGGCACCGCGCCCGATCTGGCGTCCGCCGATGTCGATGAGGGTCAGGGCCGCCCGTGGGACCGAGGTGCCGTCGTGGTGCTGGACCGTGCCGCAGACCGGGACGCCCGCGGAGGGCGGCGGCGCGGAGGGCGCGGCCGCCGCGGCGTGCCGGGCACCCGTGCGCGCGGCCGGCACCACGGGGTCTTGCAGGTCTTGCTGGACGGCATAGTCGGTGTGGGACACCAGAGGTTTCTCCTTCAGGAGGAAGGCGAGCAGGAAGCCCAGGACGAGCACCGGCACGAGATAGAGGAAGATCCGCGGCATGGCGTGGGCGTACGCCGCGATGTAGCCGTCCCGCAGGGCGCCCGGCATCGCGTGCACCATCTGCGGGGTGACCGAGTCGGGGTCGGGCAGACCGGTTCCGTCGCCGCCGCGTCCGTACGCCGCTCCGGAGGGCAGGTCGACCTGGAGGCGGTCGGCGAGCCGGTTGGCGAAGAGCGTGCCGAAGACGGCCGCGCCGACGCTGCCGCCGATCTGCCGGAAGTAGTTGTTGGCGCTGGTGGCCGAGCCGAGGTCGGCCGCGGGCACGGCGTTCTGCACGGCGAGGATGAGCACCGGCAGGACGAGCCCCAGGCCGAGCCCGAGGACGCCCATCCACAGGCTGTAGTCCTGGCGGGAGGTGCCCTCCTCCAGCCGGGAGAGCAGCCACATGCCGACGACGGAGATCAGCCCGCCGACGATGGGGAAGACCTTGTAGCGGCCGGTGGCGCTGATGAGCTGGCCGGAGATGATCGAGGCCAGCACCATGCCGCCCATCATGGGCACCATCAGCAGCCCGGACTCGGTGGCCGAGACGCCGTCGACCATCTGGAGGAAGGTCGGCAGATAGCTGGCGGCGCCGAAGAGGGCGACGCCGATGACGGCGCCGATCAGCCCGCTGACGCAGAAGACCGAGTCGCGGAACAGCCGCATGGGGATGATCGGTTCGGGGACGACGCACTCCACGACGACGAAGAGGATCACCGAGCCCGCCGCCCCCAGGGCGAGCCCGAGGATGACGCGGGAGCCCCACGCGTACTCCGTGCCGCCCCAACTCGTCAGCAGCACCGCGCAGGTGGAGAACAGCGACAGGAACAGCGCGCCCAGATAGTCGAAGCGCGCCCGCCGCGGCGGCTCCGGGACCTTGAGGACGGCGGCCACGACGGCGAGGGTGATCAGCCCGAAGGGGACGTTGACGTAGAAGCACCAGCGCCAGGAGGCATGGTCGGTGAAGAACCCGCCGAGCAGCGGCCCGGCCACCGAGGCGAGGCCGAACGCGGCGCCGATGAGCCCCATATAGCGGCCGCGTTCCCGGGGCGGAACGATATCGGCCATGATCGCCTGGACGCCGATCATCAGACCGCCGGCGCCCACGCCCTGCACCGCGCGGAAGGCGATCAGCTCGTCCATCGTGCGGGACCAGCCCGCGAGCGCGGATCCGGCGACGAAGACGACGATCGCGAAGACGAAGACACTCTTACGGCCGATGAGGTCGCCCAGCTTGCCGTAGACCGGCAGCACGATGGTGACCGCGAGGAGGTAGGAGGTGACGGTCCAGGACATCTTGTCCAGGCCGTGGAGTTCGCCGACCACCTCGGGAAGGGCGGTGGCGACGATGGTCTGGTCGAGGGCCGCGAGCAGCAGCGCGAGCATCAGCCCGAAGAAGACCATCCGCACCCGGGCGGGACTGAGCGGGGCGGTCGCCGGGGCGGCGCCCGCCACCGGAGGCGGCGCCGCCCCGGCGACCCCGGCCCCGTCGGCGCCGTCGTCGGCGGCGTGGGCGGGAGGGCCCGCCGGTTCGTACCCCCCGTGCCGCTCGTGGCTCTCTCGCCGCTTCGGCACGGTGGTACCGGTGGTGCCGCCCACGTCCTTCTCCCCTCGTCACACCTGCGCCGCCCATTTCTCGCATCACGCGCAACCAGGGGCAAACAGCGACGAATCACCGACGAGGGGTCATCGGCGGCATTCCCCCCGGTGGGAGTGTGTGCGGGGGGTATGCCGGACCGCGGGGAAAACCACCCGAACCGGTGACTGCGGCGTTCGGTCCGGGGGACGGAATCAGGACGCGCCGAGCGCTACTGGGCGGCCTGGGCGGTCTCGGAGGCGAGCTTGGCCAGCAGCTCGTCGTAGATCCGGGCCAGCCCCTTGGGGGCGAAGGTCCGCTCGAAGAAGCCGCCGATGCCACTCGCGCCGGTCCAGGTCGAGGTGACGACGACCCGCGACTTCCCCTCACCCGCCGGGGTGACGGTCCAGGTGGTGACCATGGAGGAGTTCCGGTCCTTCTCGATCAACTGCCCGTCGCTCGGCTCGGAGACCTCGAGCAGGCAGTCGCGCACCCGCTTACTGGTGGCCTGGAGCTTCCAGTGCACGACGGTGCCCTCACCGTCGCCGCCCTCGCGCACCTCGTACTCGCTGAACTGCTGCGGAAGCAGCCGGGGGCGGGTCTCGCGGTAGTCGGCGAGTGCGTCGAACACGTCCTCGGGCTTACCCGTGACGATCCGCTCCGTAGTGGCCTCGACCTGGCCCATCGCATGTCCCTCCGCGCTCGACGTGGCGTCCCCAGCCCGTGACGCCTTGACGAGCGCAAGCCAACCACCTCAGGGTCACCCGCCCAAATCGGGGGTTGACGAAAACCAATCAAACATGTGTTCTATTGTGGTACGAGCGAGACCCGGAGGTGCCTGCGATGCGCTGGGACAACCTGACCCGAGACGACACATCGGCCACCCCGGCCCTCTTCGCGGCGGACGCGGTGACCACCCGCACCTTCGACACCCCGGAGTTCCGCGGGATCACCTTCCATGAGATCCGGGCGCGCTCGATCATCAACCGGGTGCCCGGGGCCTCCCGGATGCCCTTCGAATGGACGGTGAACCCGTACCGCGGCTGCACCCACGCCTGCGTCTACTGCTTCGCGCGCAAGACCCACAGCTATCTGGACCTGGACACCGGAATCGGCTTCGACTCCCAGATCGTGGTGAAGACCAACGCGCCGGAGCTGCTCCGCCGCGAGCTGGCCTCCCGCCGCTGGGCCGGTGAGCACATCGCCATGGGCACCAACGTGGACTGCTATCAGCGCGCCGAGGGCCGGTATCAGCTCATGCCCGGCATCCTTACGGCGCTCGTGGAGCGCGCCAATCCCTTCTCGATCCTCACCAAGGGCACGCTGATCCTGCGCGATCTGGAGCTGCTGCGGCGGGCCTCACGCGTCAACGACATCGGCGTCTCGGTCTCGGTCGGCTTCACCGACGGCGAGCTGTGGCGCACCGTGGAGCCGGGCACACCCTCGCCCGAGCGGCGCCTGGACGTCGTACGGACGCTGTCCTCCCACGGGATCCCGTGCGGTGTGCTGATGGCGCCGGTGATCCCCTTCCTCGGCGACTCCCCCGAGCAGTTGCGCGCCACCGTAAGGGCGATCGCTCAGGCCGGAGCCACCTCCGTGACCCCGCTGGTGCTCCATCTGCGTCCGGGCGCCCGCGAGTGGTTCACCACCTGGCTCACCCACCACCACCCTCGGCTGCTGCGGCGGTACGACGCGCTCTACGAGGGCGGTTCCTACGCCCCGAAGTGGTATCAGCGGCGGATCACCGGGATGGTCCACGACTTCGCCGCCGAGTACGGCATCGGCCCGTACGCGGCGGGCACGCACCGCAATGTGCCGGAGGAGCCGGCGGAGCCGGACGCCCGGGCCGACTCGCCGCCGGCGCCCGCCCAGCTTTCCCTGCTGTAAACACGCGCGTGCGAGCACGCGCCTGTGAGCACGCGCCTGTGAGCACGCGCGTGTGAATACGCGCGTGTGAATACGCGCGCCATCGCCGTGAGCACACGCACCTCGCGGCGGGCGGTGTCCCCGCTGTCCCTCACGGCACCCGCGCCTCACCCACCTTCTCCGCCGCGCCGCCCTTGCCCGCCGGCTCCGGGGCGCCTCCGCCCGTGACGGCGCCCTCGCCGGTGATGCGGGCCAGAGCGGCGGCCGCCGCCGCGCTGAGGCGTATGTGCTGGGCGGCGGCGGTCAGCGCCGGGATGGCGCGCTCGTCGCCGATCGCGCCCAGGCCCTCGACGCAGGCGCGGGCGATCGCCCAGTGCCGGTCACGGGCCGCCAACTGCCGTTCCAGCGCGGCGACCAGGGACGGCACGGACTCGGTGGCCCGCAGCTCCACCAGCAGCCGGATGGGGTGCAGGGAATACGCGGTGCGCAGCGGGTTCGTGGCCAGCGCGGCGGCGGCCCGCGCGGTGCGCGGATCGCCGAGGCGGGCCAGCACCCGGGCGGCGGTCGCACAGCGGGCCGGCTCGCGGTAGTTGAGCAGCAGGACAAGGGTTTCGAAGGCCCTGCGGTCGCCTGCGCTGCCGAGCACGAAGGCGGCCGTCTCCCGCGCCCACAGCGGCTGCTCCGGCGCCACCAGGATGCGGGCGAGCTGTTCACGCGCGGCGGGGGTGCCCTGCCGTACGAGCGCGAGCAGCGAGGCATGGGCCGCCGTTTCCTGCGGGGTTGAGAGCGAGGCCCGTACCCGCTCCGTCAGCGTCCGGAATTCTTCGTCCATACGAGGTCTCCCCTCCCCGGTGGGCCGCGCCCGGGCACGGCCGCACTTTAAGCTCTGGCATCTTGGTTACCCGCGAGTTAATATGGCGACACGAGCAGCACCCCTGCTCCGGCGGCCTGGTGACGCAGCCGCCTTGTGTGACGTCGGTTCGGCAGTTCCAGAAAAGCGAGTACGGCATGGCCCCGGGACAGGGCCGGCCGCGTGTCTCCCACAGGCAGTTTCCTCCGTGCGGCGCTGTCCGTAAGGGAGCGTGCAAGCCCTTCCATCGGGGATTTGTGTCAGCCGCGTCAGCCCCCCGCGCATGCGTGGCGTGAGCGGCGGCAGCGGCATGGCACGAGCTCCCCTCAGTCGTCACTTCATCCCCTTTTGCGGGGAACACCCTCTGGAGTCCGCGATGGACCGTCTCCCACACACCGGCGTCAGCACTACGTCCCCCTCTGATCTCTCCCCCTCCCGGGCCCCGCTCACTACTGTCGCCGTCGTCGGGCTCGGCACGATGGGCACCGGCATCGCCGAAATCCTGGCCCGGGCGGGCCGCGAGGTGATCGGCGTCGACATCAACGAGAACGCCTGCCGCCGAGCCGTCACCGCGCTCGAGGTCGCCACCGCCCGCGCCGTGCACCGCGAGCGGATCACCGAGCGGGAGCGCGCCGGGATCCTCGATCGCTTCCGCATCTCCACCGATCTGCGCGCCGCCGCCGACGCGGAGCTGGTGATCGAGGTGGTGCCCGAGGACTACGACACCAAGCACGAGGTCTTCGTCGCACTGGACACCGTCGTCAGCCCCTCGGCGATCATCGCGACCGGCACCAACGCGCTGTCGGTGACCCGGCTGGCCGCCGAATCCGCTCATCCGGAACGGGTCTTGGGTCTGCACTTCTTCAATCCGGCGCCCGCGATGAAGCTCGTCGAGATCGTCTCCAGCGTGCTGACCGCCCCCGCGGCCGTCGAGGCGGTCACCGCGCTCGCCCGCGATCTGGGCAAGGAGCCGGTGGCCCTCGGCGACCGGCCCGGATTCGTCGCCGACGGGCTGCTGTTCGGCTATCTCAACCAGGCCGCCGCGATGTACGAGGCCAAGTACGCGGCGCGGGAGGACATCGACGCCGCGATGCGGCTCGGCTGCGGACTGCCGATGGGCCCGCTGGCCCTGCTCGACCTGATCGGCATCGACACCGCCCGTACCGTCCTGGAGGCCATGTACGCCGCCTCCGGCGACCGGCTGCACGCGCCCGCGCCCATCCTGGGGCAGCTCTCCGAGGCCGGTCTCACCGGCCGTAAGACGGGCCGCGGCTTCTACACGTACGAGGCGCCGGGCAGCGCCACCGTCGTCCCGGACGCCGCGACGGCCGAGGTGCGGCACTCCACGGAGGGCGCGCGCCCCGTGCGCGCCGTGGGCGTCGCCGGCTCGGGCACGATGGCCTCCGGGATCGCCGAGGTCTTCGCGAAGGCGGGCCTGGAGGTCGTGCTCGCGGGCCGGACCCTGGAGAAGGCCGAGCGGGCGAAGGCCCGCATAGGGAAATCCCTGGAACGTTCGGTGTCCAAGGGGCGGATGACCGAGCGGGCCCGGGAGCAGGCGCTGGAGCGGATCACCACGGCCGACGCACTCGACGCGTTCGCCGAGGTGGATCTGGCCGTGGAGGCGGTGGCCGAGGATCTGGTCGTCAAGCAGGAGCTCTTCAAGGTGCTCGACAAGGTCTGCAAACCGGGTGCGGTGCTGGCCACGACCACCTCCTCGCTGCCCGTCGTGGCCTGCGCACGGGCGACCTCGCGCCCCCAGGACGTGGTGGGCCTGCACTTCTTCAACCCGGCGCCCGCGATGAAGCTGGTCGAGGTGGTGCGCACCGTGCTGACCGCGGACGATGTGCGCGCGACCGCGCACGCCGTGTGCGCGACGGTGGGCAAGCATCCGGTGGACTGCGGCGACCGGGCGGGCTTCATCGTGAACGCCCTGTTGTTCCCGTACCTCAACAACGCCGTGAAGATGGTGCAGGAGCACTACGCCACCCCGGACGCCATCGACGCCGCGATGAAGCTGGGCGGCGGCTATCCGATGGGCCCCTTCGAACTGCTCGATGTCGTGGGGCTCGATGTGTCGCTGGCCATCGAGCGGGTGCTGCACCGGGAGTTCCGTGAACCGGGCCTGGCGCCCGCGCCGCTGCTGGAGCATCTGGTGGCCGCGGGGTGCCTGGGGCGCAAGACCGGGCGCGGCTTCCGCGAGTATGCAAAAGCCTGATTTCTGCTCCGGGTGGGGCGGACCGGCTGAGTCCGGATCCGGGTGGGGCGGGCTGCTGGAGCCTTCCGTCGGTCTGCCCCCGCACCGGCACTCACAAGCGTGTTACGTTCCCCACATGTCCCAGCCCGTGAAGGCCACACGTACGGAGCGTACGAAGCGATCCCCCTCATCCGGTGGCGGTGAGAGCGCGGGAAGTCGCCGCGCCGCGGCTCAACGTCTGTCCATGCGCCGCAAACTCGCGGCCGCGGCGATGGAGTTGTTCGCGACGCAGGGGTACGAGGCGACGACCGTCGACGAGATCGCGGCCAGGGCGGGAGTGGCCCGCCGCACCTTCTTCCGGCACTTCCGCTCCAAGGAAGAGGCGATCTTCCCGGACCACGATGACACGCTGGTGCGGGCCGCGGCGGTGCTGGACGCGGCGCCTCCGCATGAGCACCCTCTGGACACCGTGTGCCGCGGGATCAAGGAGGTCATGCGGATGTACGCGAGCGCGCCGACCGTCTCCGTGGAGCGCTACCGGCTGACCCGCGAGGTACCGGCGCTGCGGGAGCGGGAGATCGCCTCGGTGGCCCGCTACGAGCGGCTGTTCACCAGCTATCTGCTGGGCCACTTCGACGAGGGCGCCCACCACGACGGCGACGACGATCCGCTGCTCGCCGAGGTCGCCGCGTCGGCCGTGGTCACGGCCCACAACCATGTGCTGCGGCGCTGGCTGCGGGCGGGCGGCCAGGGCGATGTGGAGACCCAGCTCGACCACGCCTTCGCGATCGTCCGCGAGACCTTCGGCAGCGGTATCGGGGCCCGCCCCGTCCCGTCCGGCAGCCGCCCCGCGGCGACGGTGTCGGCGACGGACGAGGACGAGGTGGTGGTGATGGTGGCGCGGACGGATGCGCCGCTGGCCGAGGTGATGCGCACGATCAAGGAAGCGCTTAAGCGGTAGCGCTGGCGCTTCGGGGCGCCGTTCCGGGTGCGCCGTTCCGGGTGCGCCCGCTGTGCGTGGTGGGTGCCGGGGGCGGGGCCTCCGGTGCGGCGCCCTGGACCGCACATTTACGGCGCCGGTGCCCGGGGGCGTGGAGTGGGCCGGAGATTGGCGCCACAAATATGCGAAAGCGTCCAGGACACCACCCCTGCGACCCCACCCCCTCCCGTCTCGTCGGCGGCCACCCGCCGGTGGCGGAAATTCAGCCCCTCCGGCGCTTGAGGAGCGGGGCCCAGGGCGGAGCCCGCTCTTCAGCCCCTCCGGCGCTTGAGGAGCGGGGTCCGGGGCCGAGCCCCGGCGGGGGCGAGGGGCGGGACCCGCCCCCCACAGGCAGGCCCCGCCCCGGCCGGGCGTGTCAGCCGGTCTTGGTCAGCTTCGCGGCGAAGCCGCCGTTCTTCGGGACGTCCACCGAGAGCCGCGAGTCCCGTGTGACCTCGTGGGTTTCGGTGACGACCTTGCCGTCCGGACCGTCCTTCCACACCTCGATCCGCCAGCCGCCCTTGCCGAGGAAGCTCAGCGGCTCGTCCAGCGTGCGGGCCGCGCCCGAGGTGATCGCGCCCAGGTACCAGGCGTCGCCGGAGCGGCGGGCCAGGACGGCGCGGTCGCCGGGGTCGCCGTCGACCAGCCGCGTCTCGTCCCACACCGTGGGCACCTGGTTCAGGAACTTCAGCTCCGCCGGCCGGCTCTCGTAGGACTCCACGCTGTCGGCGAAGTGCTGCACCCCGGACTCGTAGACGACCGAGAGCGCGAGTTCGGCCGCGTCACTCGTGGGCCGCACGCCCGTGAAGGTCACCGGTGTGAAGTCCATGGGGCCGATGAGGTTCCGGGTGAAGGGCAGGGTCGTGTAGTGCGCCGCCGGGAAGGGCTGGCGGCCCGGCTTGGGGCGGGTGCCCTCGGCGCCCTTGACCGCCTCGGTGCTCATCAGTTGCGGCCAGGTGCGCTCCTGGCCGCGCGGGATGGTGGCGCCGTGGAAGTTCAGCATGAGCTGGTGCTTGGCGCTGTCCTTGAAGACCGCGTCGTACCAGCGCATCCGGTCCTGGCCGTCCGACTCCAGGAAGTCGATCTTCAGTCCGGCGATCCCCCAGGACTTCCACAGCGGGAAGAGCCGGTCGCGCTCGCTCTGTGCGTCGATGGTCTGCCAGCGGGCCCAGAGCCAGACGCCGACACCCTTCTCCCTGGCGTACGCGGTCAGCTCGGGCATCCAGGAGTCGCTCCAGCCGGAGTCCACCAGGATGTACTCCCAGCCCTCGCGCGCCGCGAAGTCCACGAACTTCTTCTGGGCGTCCAGGCTGGTCGGGCTCTGCCCGTCGGACCACCAGGACCACGCCGCCCGGCCCGGTTTGATCCATGAGGTGTCGGCGACCTTGGAGGGGGCGGCCAGATCGGTCGGCAGGTCGCTCTCGGTGACGGTGGCGAGGTCCCCGATGACCATGGTGCGCCAGGGGGTGGTCAGCCCGGGGCCGCTGACCTCGGCGGGGTCGGGGAGGGTGAGCTTGAAGCGGTCGGTGGCGGAGTCGAGGGCGAGCCGGGAGCCGCCGTAGGAGCTGTTCAGATCCGCTTCCTCGATCAGCATCCAGCTCTTGCCGATGTGGAAGAGCGACGGATAGCCGTAGTCGCCCGCCTTGGCGTCGGCGACCGTGCCGTGGTCATGGGCGGATTCGTAGTCCTGGCGGCCGTTGTCGTACGGCAGGAGGAAGGAGTCGGCGGACGGCGGGACGGCGAACTCCGAGTGCTCGCCGAGGACGGTGACCGTCCCCTTGTCCGGCAGCACATAGCGGTAGGCCAGCCCGTCGGCCGAGACCCGGATGACCACCTTCAGCGTCCGCCCGTCCTTGCGGAAGGCGAAGGTCGACTCGGCGGCGTCGGAGGTGTGGTGGGTGCGGCGTCCGGTGGTGGTCGTATAGCTCTCGTGGATCTTGCGGTCGCTGCGCCCCGCGAACCGCAAGCCCTTGCTGAAATCGGTGTCCGCGGTGCGGATTCCCAGGCCCGAGGGCCGCAGTACGGTGGTGCCGCCATGGCGCGCGGACAGCGTAAGACCGCCCTCGTTGCTCAGTCTGAGCTCGCCGACGACCTGCCCGTTTCCGGTCAGCCGCCAGTCCTGCGCACGACCGTCCGATGCCGCCGCCGCCCGGAGCGGCACCAGTACGGCGGCCGCGCAGGCGAGGGCGGCCACGGCTCTGGTGACCTTTGATCGTGCCGTATGCATCGTTCCTCCTCGTTCGCCACATCCTGGATGCGGCGCTCGATACATCAGAGCAATCGCCTACCTTGACGCATCATTAGCCCGTTCCTACGCTCCCGTCTAGCCAAATCATCGGATCAATCTGATCGCTTCGGGGACGGGAGATGACGGAATGCCAGTCAGCAGACGTGGGTTCCTGGGCCGGGTGGCGGCGGGTGCGGCCGCGAGCACGGCCGTCGGCGCGGCCCTCCCCGAACAGGAGGCGGCCGCCCGGCCACAGCAGTCGGTGGCCCTGCGGGGCATGCGCACCGACCGGGAGTGGGAGCGCTTTCTGGGCGGCCAGGATCTGATCTGGAAGCGCTTGCCGAGAACCTGGTACGAAGGGCCCTTCCTCGGCAATGGGCTGCTCGGCTCGATGATCTATCAGGAGCCCGGCGAGAACGCGCTGCGGTTCACCATCCACCACAGCGAGGTGCAGGACCACCGGCCCACCGAGGGCGGCAGCGACTGGGGCGTGGCACGGCTTCCGGTCGGCAATCTGCTGCTGCGCCCGGTCGGCGCCATCACCGGCGTCGATCTGCGGCTGGATCTGTGGAACGCCGAGCTGCGCGGCACGGTCACCACGGACAAGGGGAAGCTGAAGCTCCGCGCCCTGGTGCACAACGACCGCACCATGCTGCTGGCCACCGTCGAGGCGAGCGCCGGCGAGGAGGGGTTCCGCTGGGAGTTCAAGCCGTCACCGGCGGTCAGCCCGCGCATCGTCCGCGAGGATCCGCCGAAGGGCTTCGAGCCCAACCCGGCCCCGGTCACCCGCACCGAGGACGGGCTCGGCATCACCGTCCAGTCGCTGGTGGCGGGCGGGCAGACGGTGAGCGCGTACCGGCAGCGCGGCAGCGGCCGGGAGCGTACGTACTACCTGGCCGTGGCGCACTCCCACCCCGGTACGGACGCGGAGGGCCGGGCCCGTACCACCGTGCGCAAGGCGTCGGCGCTGCCGGTCTCCAGCCTGCGGCGCACCCACTACGAGTGGTGGCACCGCTTCTACCGCAAGAGCTTCATCTCGGTGCCCGACGGGATGCTCCAGAGCTTCTACTGGATCCAGCTCTACAAGCTGGCCTGCGCCGCCCGTGAGCACGCCCCCGTCATGGCCACCACCGGCCCCTGGGTGGAGCCGACGCCCTGGCCCGGCGTGTGGTGGAACCTCAACGTCCAGTTGGAGTACTGGCCGGTCCACGGCTCCAACCACCTGGAGCTGGACGCGATTCCGCGCACCCTCGCCGAGAACACCGATGTGCTCATCAGCGGGCTCAAGCCCGAGTACCGCGCCGACTCTGCCGGGCTGCGCCGCTCCACGGACGCACAGTGCGAGGACAACGGCACGGTCCCGGTGCCCGGCGTCGGGGACTCCCCCGAGGTCGGCGATCTGCCCTGGGCGCTGCACAACGTCTGGCTGACCTACCGCCACACCATGGACCGGGGCCTGCTGGAGGATGTGCTCTATCCGCTGCTGCGCCGCTCCACCAACTACTACCTGCACTTTCTCACCGAGCAGTCGGACGGCAGGCTGCATCTGCCGAAGACCTTCTCGCCCGAGTACGGCGCGGCCCCGGACTGCAACTACGACCTGGCGCTGCTGCGCTGGTCCTGCCAGACCCTGCTGACGACGGTCGAGTTGCTGGACAAGGACGATCCGCTGGTGCCCAAATGGCGCGAGGTGCTGGAGAAGCTGGTCGACTATCCGGTGGACGAGAACGGCTTCATGATCGGCACCGGTGTCCCGTTCGCCAAGTCCCACCGCCACTACTCCCATATGCTCTCGGTCTACCCGCTCTACCTGGTCAACTGGGACCAGCGGGAGCACCGGGACCTGATCGACCGCTCGCTGAAGCACTGGATCAGCTTCGAGGGCGCGCTGCGCGGCTACAGCTTCTCGGGCGCGGCCTCGATCTCGACCCAGATGGGGCGCGGCGATGACGCGCTGAAGTATCTGCGGGAGCTGGTGGCGCGGTTCATCCAGCCCAATACCCACTACTACGAGGCGGGTCCGGTGATCGAGACCCCGCTGTCGGGCGCGCAGACGATCCACGACATGCTCTGCCAGAGCTGGGGCGGGACCATCCGCTTCTTCCCAGGGGTGCCGGGCGAGTGGCGGGACGTCACGCTGCATGACTTCCGTACCCAGGGCGCGTTCCTGGTCAGCGCGGTGCGCACGGGCGGCAGGACGCGCTGGGTGCGGGTGCGCAGCCTGGCCGGGGAACCCTGCCGGGTCCGCCACTCGATCGGCGGCCGGGTCGCGGTCGCCGGGGTCGGGGGACCCGCGCCGAACTGGCGTGACCTCGGGAACGGCGAGATCGAGCTGGAGCTGGACCGGGAGGACGAGGCGGTGATCTATCCGGCGGGCACCCGGCCGGACTTCCGGATCGCCCCGGTGAAGGTCACCACCCCGGCCGAGCCCTGGGGCCTGCCGGAGCTGCCGCAGGCGGGCGCGGTCACCCAGGTCGATCTGACCGGGCACTTCGACAACGACGGCATCACCACCGAGATGTACTACGGGGACGGCGACTTCGACGGTACGGGCCGCACCTATCCGATGGCGCAGTTGCCGCAGACCGGGCAGACCGAGGACGACGGGATCACCTTCGCGTTCACCAACGGCAGCGAGGGCTCCGACAACAACGTGATCGCGGCGGGCCAGAAGGTCGCGGTTCCGGCGGGCGGCTACACGAAGCTGCATGTGCTGGGCGCGGGCGACACCGGCAATGTGTCCGTACCCGCCGTGGCCACCTACGCCGACGGCTCCACGGCCCCGCTGACCATCCAGTTGACGGGCTGGATGTCGGGCCCGGCGTACGGCGAGACGGAGGCGGTGCGGACCAGCCAGATCCACACCCGCACCGGCCCGTTGGGCACCAAGGCCGCGATCTTCCACCAGGTGGTGGAGCTGGACCCGGCCAAGGAGCTGTCGGCGATCACGCTGGCCGCCCCCACGGGCACCGCACGGGCCCATGTCTTCGCGCTCTCGCTGGAGAAGGACGACTGACGAAACCCACATAACCGCATACCCACCGTGACGGCCGCCCTGCCCAGGGCGGCCGTCATTGCTCATGTGTGCAGCGGAGATGACAACTGAGGGAATTTGTTGGCACGCAGTGTCTTGCGGGGTGGCACAGCGTGCCATACGGTGAATGAAGTCCGGGCGGCCGGCGCACTGCCAACCATCGTGCGCCGGCTGTCCCCGCAAACCGCTTTGTGCGCCCGGACGACGCCTGCGTCACCAGGCAACCGGCGCCACCCGCGCCGCATCGAGCACCACCTCCGCCGAACCGACGGCACCGCATCAGCATCACCCGTCACGAGCCCAGCGTTCCCTCAGGCGTCCCCCCTGGACGCCTCGCCGGAGGCACCGATGAACGAGATACTTGACGCGATCCTGGCGTCGGACACAGCACCCGAGGACTTCGCCGCACTGCGCATCCCCGAGTCGTACCGCGCGGTGACCGTGCGCAAGGACGAGGCCGAGATGTTCGCGGGCCTCACCACCCGGGAGAAGGACCCCCGCAAGTCGTTGCACGTGGACGAGGTGCCGGTGCCGGAGCTCGGCCCCGGCGAGGCACTCGTCGCCGTGATGGCCAGCTCGGTCAACTACAACTCCGTGTGGACCTCGATCTTCGAACCGCTGCCGACCTTCGGCTTCCTGGAGCGGTACGGCAAGCTCTCCCCCCTGGCCAAGCGGCACGATCTGCCGTACCACATCATCGGCTCCGACCTCGCGGGCGTCGTGCTGCGCACCGGCCCCGGTGTGAACGCCTGGCAGCCGGGCGCCGAGGTCGTCGCGCACTGTCTGTCGGTCGAGCTGGAGAGCTCCGACGGCCACAACGACACCATGCTCGACCCCGAGCAGCGCATCTGGGGCTTCGAGACCAACTTCGGCGGGCTCGCCGAGATCGCCCTGGTCAAGTCCAACCAGCTCATGCCCAAGCCCAAGCATCTGAGCTGGGAGGAGGCCGCCGCCCCGGGCCTGGTCAACTCCACCGCCTACCGGCAGCTCGTCTCCCGTAACGGCGCCGGGATGAAGCAGGGCGACAACGTCCTGATCTGGGGCGCGAGCGGCGGGCTCGGCTCCTACGCCACCCAGTTCGCGCTGGCCGGCGGCGCCAATCCGATCTGTGTGGTCTCCTCGTCGCAGAAGGCCGAGATCTGCCGGCGGATGGGCGCCGAGGCGATCATCGACCGCACCGCCGAGGACTACAAGTTCTGGAAGGACGACGGCACCCAGGACCCGCGCGAGTGGAAGCGGTTCGGCAAGAAGATCCGCGAGCTGACCGGCGGCGAGGACGTGGACATCGTCTTCGAGCACCCAGGCCGGGAGACCTTCGGCGCCTCGGTCTATGTCACCCGTAAGGGCGGCACGATCGTCACCTGCGCATCGACCTCCGGCTACACCCACGAGTACGACAACCGCTACCTGTGGATGCAGCTCAAGCGGATCATCGGCTCGCACTTCGCCAACTACCGCGAGGCGTGGGAGGCCAACCGCCTGATCGCCAAGGGCAAGATCCACCCGACGCTGTCCAAGACCTACCGGCTGGAGGACACCGGACAGGCCGCGTACGACGTCCACCGCAACCTCCACCAGGGCAAGGTCGGCGTGCTGTGCCTGGCCCCCGAGGAGGGCATGGGCGTGCGCGACCAGGCGATGCGCGAGCGGCACATCGACGCCATCAATCTGTTCCGTGACGACTCGTCGGAGCGGACCGACAAGCACAGCCGTGACGACTCGTCGGAGCGGACCGACAAGCACAGCCGTGACGACTCGTCGGAGCGGACCGACAAGCACAGCCGGGACGTGCGATGAGTGGCACACCCCGCGCCAAGGACCGGCCCTGGCTGATGCGCACGTACGCCGGGCACTCCACCGCCGAGGCGTCCAACGAGCTGTACCGGCGCAACCTGGCCAAGGGCCAGACCGGGCTCTCGGTCGCCTTCGACCTGCCCACCCAGACCGGCTACGACCCCGACCACATCCTCGCCCGTGGCGAGGTGGGCCGGGTCGGGGTCCCGGTCTCCCATCTGGGCGATATGCGGCGGCTGTTCCAGGAGATCCCCCTGGAGCGGATGAACACCTCCATGACCATCAACGCGACCGCGATGTGGCTGCTGGCGCTGTATCAGGTCGTCGCGGAGGAGCAGGGCCTTGACCAAAGCGCCATCGGCAAGCTCCAGGGGACGACGCAGAACGACATCGTCAAGGAGTACCTCTCGCGCGGGACGCATGTCTTCCCGCCGGTGCCGAGCCTGCGGCTGACCACCGACATGATCGCGTACACGGTCAACCACATCCCCAAGTGGAACCCGATCAACATCTGTAGCTACCACCTCCAGGAGGCCGGGGCCACTCCGGTGCAGGAGATCGCCTTCGCGATGTCCACGGCGGTCGCCGTGCTGGACGCGGTGTTCGCCTCCGGCCAGATTCCCGAGGATCGTAAGGGCGACGTGGTGGCCCGGATCTCCTTCTTCGTGAACGCGGGCGTCCGCTTCGTCGAGGAGATGTGCAAGATGCGCGCCTTCGGCCGCATCTGGGACCGGATCACCCGTGAGCGGTACGGCATCGAGAACCCCAAACACCGCCGGTTCCGCTACGGCGTCCAGGTGAACTCGCTCGGCCTGACCGAGGCCCAGCCGGAGAACAACATCCAGCGCATCGTCCTGGAGATGCTGGCCGTCACCCTCTCCAAGGACGCCCGCGCCCGCGCCGTACAGCTCCCGGCCTGGAACGAGGCGCTGGGCCTGCCCCGCCCCTGGGACCAGCAGTGGTCGCTGCGCATCCAGCAGGTGCTCGCCCTGGAGAGCGATCTGCTGGAGTACGACGACATCTTCGAGGGCTCCCATGTGATCGAGGCCAAGGTCGCCACGCTGGTGGAGGAGGCCGAGGCCGAGATGGAGCGGATCGAGAAGATGGGCGGGGCGATGGCCGCCGTCGAGACCGGCTATCTCAAGGCGCAGCTCGTGGCCTCGCACGCCGAGCGCCGGGCGCGGATCGAGGCGGGCGAGGAGAAGATCGTCGGCGTCAACTGCTACGAGTCCACCGAGCCCAATCCGCTCACCGCCGATCTCGACACCGCGATCATGACAGTGGACCCGGAGAACGAGGCGCGGGTGATATCCGCCCTGCACACCTGGCGCGAGCAGCGCGCCGAGGGCCCCGCCCAGGAGGCCCTCGGCGCCCTCCGTAAGGCCGCCGCGGGGAACGAGAACCTGATGCCGGCGACCCTGGCCTGCGCCCGCGCGGGCGTGACCACCGGGGAGTGGTCCTGGGCGCTGCGCGATGTCTTCGGCGAGTACCGCGCCCCCACCGGGGTCGGCGGCGCGCCCCTGGCCGTCGCCCCGGAGGCGGGCTCCCCGCTGTCCACCGTCCGCGAGAAGGTCGAGAAGACGGCGGCCGAGCTCGGCGGCGGCAGGCTGCGGCTGCTGGTCGGCAAGCCCGGTCTGGACGGGCACAGCAACGGCGCCGAGCAGATCGCCGTACGGGCCAGGGACGCCGGTTTCGAGGTGGTCTACCAGGGGATCCGGCTCACCCCCGAGCAGATCGTCTCGGCAGCCGTGGCCGAGGATGTGCACTGCGTCGGGCTGTCCATCCTGTCCGGTTCGCATGCCGAGCTGGTGCCGGACGTCCTGGACCGGCTGCGCGACGCGGGCGCCGAGGAGATCCCCGTCATCGTCGGCGGGATCATCCCGGCCACGGACGCGGCCACGCTGCGCGCCGCGGGTGTCGCCGCCGTTTTCACTCCCAAGGACTTCGGTATCACGGAGATCATCGGCCGTATCGTCGATGAGATCCGCGCCGCCAACAAGCTTCCCCCTCTGGAGGTTCTCGTATGACCGCCCCCGACCGCGCAGATGCCGCGACCCGTCTGCGCCCTCGCCGTTCCTGCCTGGCCGTCCCCGGCTCCAATCCGCGCTTCCTGGAGAAGGCCCAGGGGCTCGCGGCCGACCAGGTCTTCCTGGACCTGGAGGACGCCTGTGCGCCGCTGGCCAAGGAGGACGCCCGGCACACCATCGTCAAGGCGCTGAACGAGGGCGACTGGACCGGTAAGACCCGGGTGGTGCGGGTCAACGACTGGACCACCCACTGGACGTACCGGGACGTCATCACGGTCGTCGAGGGCGCGGGCCCCAACCTTGACTGCATCATGCTGCCCAAGGTGCAGGACGCCCAGCAGGTGATCGCGCTGGATCTGCTGCTCACCCAGATCGAGAAGACGATGGGCTTCGAGGTCGGGCGGATCGGCATCGAAGCGCAGATCGAGAACGCCAAGGGCCTGGTCAACGTGGACGAGATCGCGGGCGCCTCGCCGCGTCTGGAGACCATCGTCTTCGGCCCGGCCGACTTCATGGCGTCCATCAACATGAAGTCGCTGGTCGTGGGCGAGCAGCCGCCCGGCTATCCGGCGGACGCCTATCACTACATCCTCATGCGGATCCTGATGGCGGCCCGCATGCACGACCTCCAGGCGATCGACGGCCCCTACCTCCAGATCCGGAACGTGGACGGCTTCCGCGAGGTGGCCGGGCGCGCGGCCGCCCTCGGCTACGACGGCAAATGGGTGCTGCACCCCGGCCAGGTGGAGGCGGCCAACGAGGTCTTCTCGCCGTCCCAGGAGGACTACGACCACGCCGAGCTGATCCTGGACGCCTATGACTACTGCACCTCGGCGGAAGGCGGCATGAAGGGCTCGGCGATGCTCGGCGACGAGATGATCGACGAGGCCAGCCGCAAGATGGCCCTGGTCGTCGCGGGCAAGGGCCGCGCGGCCGGGATGACCCGTACGTCCACCTTCCAGCCCCCGGAGGCATGAGCCATGCAGTTCGGCCGTACCTATGAGGAGTTCACGGTGGGCGACGTCTACCGGCACTGGCCGGGGAAGACGGTCACCGAGTACGACGACCACCTTTTCTGCCTGCTCACCATGAACCACCACCCGCTGCACATGGACAGCAACTACGCCGAGAAGACGACCGATTTCGGTAAGAACGTGGTGGTCGGGAACTACATCTACTCACTGCTCCTGGGGATGTCCGTCCCCGATGTCTCCGGAAAGGCCATCGCCAATCTGGAGGTCGAGTCGCTACGGCATGTCGCGCCCACCTTCCACGGCGACACGATCTACGGCGAGACGGAGGTCCTCGACAAGACGCCGTCGAAGTCCAAGACGGACCGGGGCATCGTGCAGGTGGAGACCAAGGGCTACAAGCAGGACGGCACCCTGGTCTGCGTCTTCCGGCGCAAGGTGATGGTGCCGACCGCCACGTACATCAAGGAGCGGGGCGGCGAGCAGCCGGGCCGCCCGGAGCTGGGAGAGCAGTGATATGAGTCGCCTGGCGCAGACCGAGGGCCTGACCGACATCCAGCGGGAGATCCTCTCCACGGTCAGGGATTTTGTCGACAAGGAGATCCTGCCGGTCGCGACGGAACTGGAACATCGCGATGAATATCCGACCGCGATCGTCGAAGGGCTGAAGGAACTCGGCCTCTTCGGGCTGATGATCCCGGAGGAATACGGCGGCCTGGGTGAGTCGCTGCTCACCTACGCGCTGTGTGTGGAGGAGATCGCACGCGGCTGGATGAGCGTCTCGGGCATCATCAACACCCACTTCATCGTGGCGTACATGCTCAAGCAGCACGGCACCGAGGAACAGAAGGAGTATTTCCTTCCCAAGATGGCGCTGGGCGAGATCCGGGGCGCCTTCTCGATGTCGGAGCCGGGGCTGGGCTCGGATGTGTCGGCGATCACCAGCAAGGCGGTGCCGGACGGCGACGAGTACGTCCTGAACGGCCAGAAGATGTGGCTGACCAACGGCGGCACCTCCACTCTGGTGGCGGTTCTGTGCCGGACCGGTGACGCCCAGGAGGGGGTCGCGCCGCACAAGGCGATGACCACCTTCCTGATCGAGAAGGAGCCGGGCTTCGGCGAGGTCCGGCCCGGTCTGACCATCCCCGGCAAGATCGACAAGATGGGCTACAAGGGCGTCGACACCACCGAGCTCATCATGGACGGACTGCGCGTTCCGGCCGATCGGGTGCTCGGCGGGATGCCGAACCGAGGTTTTTACCAAATGATGGACGGCGTGGAGGTCGGCCGGGTGAATGTCGCCGCCCGCGGCTGCGGTGTGGCGCGGCGCGCATTCGAGCTGGGCGTCGCATACGCACAGCAGCGGCATACCTTCGGCAAGCCGATCGCGCAGCACCAGGCCATCCAGTTCAAACTGGCCGAAATGGGAACAAAGGTCGAGGCGGCCCATGCGATGATGGTCAATGCGGCCCGGAAGAAGGATTCGGGCGCGCGCAACGACCTCGAGGCGGGAATGGCCAAGTACCTCGCGTCGGAGTACTGCAAAGAGGTCGTGGAGGACGCCTTCCGCATCCATGGCGGGTACGGCTTCTCCAAGGAATACGAGATCGAGCGCCTCTACCGAGAGGCACCGATGCTTCTCATCGGCGAAGGTACCGCTGAGATTCAGAAAATGATTATTGGACGGAGGCTCCTGGAGGAATACCGAACCCAAGACTGAACGTCCCTTTTGGGGTGGTATCCGAGAGAAGAAGGTCACACCGCGCCGAGGGTCTTCGGTCACTGACCAGCCACCGACAGGCCCCGGCGCTTGCCCAGTTACCGCTCGCAACCGATACCATCCGGGAAAGCCGCCGTCCCCAGTCTTGCGTCGCGGCATCCTCCGCTACGAAGGTCATCCATGCCCCACAGCCAATCCTCTGCACAACGCGACAGCCCGGTCGGTGTACGCCTCGCGCGCGGAGCATCGCCGTGGCTCCTCCCGACCGTCGCCACCGCGGCGGTGAGTCTTGCTCGGGCTCGCCGCTCCGGACGCTGGGCGGCGGTCGCCGTGCCCGCCACCGCGCTCGCGGCGGGCATGCTGTGGTTCTTCCGCGACCCCGAGAGAGAGATCACGCAAGGCCGTGTGATCTCCCCGGCCGACGGTGTGGTGCAGAGCATCATGCCGTGGAAGGACGGGCGCACCCGCGTCGCCATCTTCATGAGCCCGCTCAATGTCCACGTCAACCGCGCCCCGCTGGCCGGCACGGTGACCTCCGTGGAGCACATCCCCGGCGGCTTCGTTCCCGCGTTCAACAAGGAGAGCGAGAACAACGAGCGGGTCGTCTGGCACTTCGACACCGAGCTCGGCGACATCGAGATGGTCCAGATCGCCGGTGCGGTCGCCCGGCGTATCGTGCCCTATGTGCCACAGGGCACGAAGGTCGAACAGGGTGAGCGGATCGGTCTCATCCGCTTCGGCTCGCGGGTCGACATCTACCTCCCCGAGGGTGTCGATGTCGCGGTCGAGGTCGGCCAGGCCACCACCGCGGGGGTGACACGCCTTGACCGTGATTGATCCCGACACACAGGCCGCCTGGGTCCCCGAGGCCGAGGTGGACGCCGTCGACGAGACGGACGACATGCCGCTGTCGACGCGACTGTCGATAGCCGACACGCTGACCCTGGGCAACGCCACCTGTGGCTTCCTGGCGGTCTACTTCACCACCACCGGCGTCCTCATCCCGCATCTGACGGGCAGCGAGGACGGCGGGATGACCCGGCACAGCGCGGCGTCCGCCGTGATGCTGATGCTGCTCGCCTCCGTCTTCGACCTCTTCGACGGACTGGTCGCGCGGAAGCTGCGCAGCTCGGCGATGGGCGCGGAGCTGGACAACCTCTCCGACCTGATCAGCTTCGGCCTGGCCCCCGCGTACTTCGTCCTCGTCTGGGGCATGGTCTCCGACGACGCGTATCAGCGGGTCTCGGTGGTGGGCGCGATCGTGGTGCTGCTGGCGGTGGTGCTGCGGCTTGCCAGATTCTCCTGTGTCACGCTGCGTGACGGCGTCTTCCAGGGCATGCCGAGCCCCTTCGGCGCCCTGACGGTGGTCTCGGTGGTCCTGCTGGGCCTGCCGTTCGTGCCGACGCTGCTCGCGATCATCGGCGTCGCCTGGCTGATGGTGAGCCGGGTGGAGTACCCCAAGCCGCGCGGCCGGCTCGCGGTGGCCATGCTCGGCTGGATCGTCACCAGCATGGCGCTCCTGGCGGCCTGGGCCTTCGAGGCCCCCGGCGGCGAGCTGCTGCTCCAGTCGGCCTGCGCCCTACAGGTCGTCATGGGCGCGGTGATCCCCCTCTTCGCCACGGCCCGCCGGGTGAACGCGTTCCGCGACAACCGCCGCGAGGCGAGGGCCGCGCAACTGCCGTAGCGGCCTTCGGCCGCACCTGCCGGATGGGGTGGGCCCGAGCATTGCGCTCGGGCCCACCCCATTCGCCGTTCCCGGCAGGTCGCGCCCCGACGGCGGGAGCTTGAGGCTCGAGTCCGGGCGGGCCGGGCGCGGCCCGAGCGGCGGCCTGCGGGCGCACGGCGCGCGCCGGTGGCGGGGCGGGCGGCGCGGGCGGGCGGGCGGGGCGGGCGGCGCCGCCGGGGCTGTTCCCCCGCCCATCCCTCATCCCGCGTCCGCCGCGCCTGCCGGGGGCTGTTCCCCCACCCCGCCCGACGCCCGGCCGCACGCCACAGGGCAGCCCGCGGGCCCAGCCGGGGACGGCGGACCCGGTAGGGCCGGGGCGCAGCCCCGCTGGGGTCCGGGGGCTTGCCCCCGGTTCGGGAAGGGGCGGGGTGGGGAACTGCCCGGTGGGGCCGTGCGGTGTCAGGTCAGGAAGTCCGCCGCCAGGCGTTCCGCGGTGCGTTCCAGGAGGGGGCCGGCCTCGGCGATGCAGCGGGCCGGGTCCGGCTCCAGGTCGGTGAGGGGGTAGGCGCGGCGGATGCCCGCGTTGCCCAGGGCCACCGGGGCGAGGGCCAGCCGGCCGCAGACCGCGACCACCTCGATGCCCCGTGCCCGGGCTGCCGCCGCGACGCCCGCCGGGGCCTTGCCGTGCAGGGTCTGCTCGTCCAGCGAGCCCTCCCCCGTGATCACCAGGTCCGCGCCCTCCAGCGCGGCGGGGAAGCCGAGGACGTCGAGCATCACCTCGATGCCGGGGCGGAAGGCCGCGCCCAGGCCGACGAGGGCGCCGAAGCCGATGCCGCCCGCCGCGCCCGCCCCGGGCGCGAGGGCGTACTCGGCGGCCGCGGACCCGACCGCGCGCTCCAGGACGCGTACGTAGTGGGCGAGGGCGGCGTCCAGGGCCGCCACATCGTCCTCGCCCGCGCCCTTCTGCGGGCCGTAGACCGCCGCCGCGCCCTTCGGGCCGGTCAGGGGGTTGTCGACATCGCTGGCCAGGACGGTCTCGGTGTCCGCCAGGCGTGGGTCGAGGCCGGACAGATCTGCCGTGGCGAGGTCCCGCAGCGGGCCCCCGCCCGGCGCCACGGGCGTACCGTCCTCGCGCAGGAAGCGCGCGCCGAGCGCGCTGAGCATCCCCGCGCCGCCGTCCGTCGTGGCGCTGCCGCCGACGCCGAAGACGATCGTGCGGGCGCCCGCGTCGAGCGCCGCGCGCAGCAGCTCACCGCTGCCGTACGTGGTCGCGGTGAGCGGCGCGAACACCCCGGTCGGCAGATGGCGCAGCCCGGACGCCTCCGCCATCTCCACCACGGCCGTGGTCCCGCGCAGCGCGTACGCCGCCGTGACCGGCGCGCCCAGCGGCCCGGTGACCCGCGCCTCGCGCCGTTCGAATCCGGCCGCGACCGCCGCGTCCACCGTGCCGTCCCCGCCGTCGGCGACGGGCAGCGCCGCGATCCGCAGCTCCTCGCCGCCTTGGGGCGCGCCGCGGCGCAGCCCCGCCGTGACGCGCTCGGCGACCTCCACCGCCGTGAGCGAGCCCTTGAACTTGTCCGCGGCGATCAGTACGCGCTTCGGGGGCGTCGCCTGCCCCTCCGCCCACGTCTTGGTCTCTGGTTCCGCGTCCGTTGCGGCCTCTGTCTTCGAAGCGTCCGTCACCTTGGTAACTCCTCGCATTCGCACAGGCGGTCGCGCCGCTGTGACCCTATCCGGCGCCGGCTCACCGGTACACCCACCTCATATGGGTACACCTGACCCATGGCCCTCAGCGGGAGCGCACTCGCGGACCGGATCCATGGCGGCTGGCTCGGCCGGATCGCCGGGAACATGCTCGGCAAGCCGATCGAAGACGGCGCACACTGGACCCGCGACCGCATCGACCGGTATCTGCGCCGCGCCGACGCCCTGCCGCTGATCGACTACCTTCCCGCGCTGGAGCCGCCGCCCGACCCGGTGGAGTTCGCGCTGCGCCCCGAATGGCAGAGCTGCGTCCACGGCCGGATCCACGGCAGTTGCCGCGACGACGACGTGGACTACTCCGTCCTCGGCCTGCACCTGCTGGAGACCCACGGCCCGGACTTCACCACCGAGCAGGTCGGCGAGGTGTGGCTGCTGCGGCTGCCGTATCTACAGACCTTCACCGCCGAGCGGGCCGCCTACCGCAACCTCACGGCCGGGGTGATGCCGCCGCTCAGCGCGACCCTCGACAACCCCTACCAGGAGTGGATCGGCGCCCTGATCCGCGCCGACGTCCACGGCTGGGTCAACCCCGGCGATCCGCACCGGGCCGCCGCGATGGCCCGCCGGGATGCCGTCCTGTCGCATACCGGCAACGGGGTGTACGGGGCGATGTGGGCGGCCGCGCTGATCGCGGCCGCGTTCACGGCGGACGGTCCGCGGGCCGCCGTCGCGAGCGCCCTGGACCGGATCCCGCCGCGCTGCCGACTGGCCCGTACGGTGCGCAGGGCCACGTCCCTGCACGACGCGGGCGTGGGGTGGGCGGACGCGCTCGCCCAGTTGGAGCGGGAGACCGCCGGGCTGCCCTGGATCCATGTGGTCCCCAACGCCGCCGTTCTCACGGCCGGACTGCTCTACGGCGCGGGCGACTTCACGACGACGATCGCCCTGACGGTGCGCGGCGGCCTGGACACCGACTCCAACGGCGCCACGGCCGGGTCGGTCGCGGGGGTGCTGTGCGGCGCGGCGGCCATCCCGCCGCAGTGGACCGAGCCGCTGGAGGACCGGGTGCGCAGCGCCGTCTTCGGCTTCGACGGCGCCCGTATCAGCGATCTGGCGGCCCGTACGTACCGGCTGGCGGTCGCGGGTTAGGGGGTTTCGGCCCGATGGCGGTGTGGGGCGGCCGGATCGGCGATCCGGTCGAGCCACTCCCGCAGGAGGCCGCGTTCGGACGCGGTCAGGGCGTCGGTCCTGGGCAGTGCGGCGCGGAGGGTGACGGCGGCCGCGACGGGGCCGGGTTCGGCGGAGGCGGGGGCCGGGGCGTCCGTGGTGATCGCCGCGATGGCCGCCTCACGGGCGGTGCGGGACAGCTCCGGATCGCGGCGGTCCTCGGGCGTGGCGATGAGCGTGAGCGTCGTACCGCAGCCCGCCGCGTGGACGAGGGCCGCGGCGCGCTCCTCGGGGATGGCGAGCCGCCCCGCCTCGGCGATGCGCCGGATGAGCCGGGCGAGCATCTCGAAGGCGGCGACGGAGGCCGGTGAGGAGATGCCGGGGCGGTGCCCGCCGTACATCAGCGAGTACAGCGCCGGGTTGGCCAGGCCGAGGCCGATGTGCAGATCCCAGCCGGCGCGCAGGTCCGCGACCGGGTCATCGGTGGGTTCCTCGGCGGTCTTGCTGCTCAGGTACTCCGTGAAGCCGTGGGCCACGACCGCGTCGAGCAGGCCCTGCTTGTCGCCGAAGAGCCGGTAGATGGTCGGCGGCTGTACCCCGGCGGCGGAGCTCACCGCCCGGGTGGAGACGGCGTCGGGCCCGCCTTCGGACAGCAGCCGGGCGGCGGCCGTGACGATGCGGTCGCGATTCCCATCGCGGTTCACATCGCGGTTCCCGTCACGGTCTCGGTTCGCGTCGTGGTTCGCATCGCGGTTTGCGTCCGGCGCGATGACGTCCTCCCTCTCCATGCTTCCAACGATAACAGGATCCCGTTAGCGACTCTTCGTTTCCGATGATACGTTGTCGGCGATATCACTGGAAACAGCGTTGGGAGATCGCCATGATCATCGTCACCGGAGCCAATGGCCAGCTCGGCCGGATGGTCGCCAAGCGGCTGCTGAAGCGCGTCCCCGCCGGGGAGATCGGCGTCAGCGTGCGCGACGTGGAGGCGGCGCGGGACCTCGGCGCGCAGGGCGTGCGGGTCCGCCGGGGCGACTTCGACGACCCGGAAACCCTCCCCCACGCCTTCGAGGGCGCCTCGCAGGTCCTGATCGTCTCGACGGGCACCACGGGCGAGACCGCCGTCCAAGGCCACCGCACGGCCATCGACGCCGCGGCGGCGGCCGGGGCCAAGCGGATCCTCTACACGAGCCACATGGGCGCGAACCCGTCCTCCCCCTTCCACCCGATGCCCGACCACGCCGCCACCGAGGAGGCGCTGCGGCGGTCCGGTGTCCCCTTCACCTCGCTGCGCAACGGCTTCTACGCCTCATCGGCCCTGGAGCTGGTCAGGGCCGCGCTCGAAACGGGCGTCCTGGCCGTGCCCGAGGACGGGCCGGTCGCCTGGACCGCCCATGCCGACCTCGCCGACGCGGCGGTCCTCGCCCTCACCGACGAGGTCCTGGACGGCCTGAGCCCCGCGCTCACCGGTCCCGCGGTCATCGACATGGCCGGTATCGCGGAGATCCTCACGCGGGTGACGGGCCGCCCGATCCGCCGCGTGGTCGTCTCCGACGACGACTACCGCGCGCAGTTGGTCGCCCATGGCGCGCCCGAGTCGGCGGCCGACCTCCTCGTCGGGCTCTTCGCCGCCGGCCGCCGGGGCGACTTCGCACCGGTCGACCCCACGCTTGCCGATGTTCTCGGTCGACCCGTTGTGCCCTTGGAGGACTTCCTCAAGTCGGCCGTCACGCCGCCCCGGTGACGTACCGAACCCAACCGGGCCCGCTCGCCCCCACTCTCCCCGTCCGCCGCGTCCGTCCCGGTGCCGGGCGGACCTCACCCGGCCGGGGAAAGGCGCTCGCCGTCGGCCGTACTGCGTGCGTACGCTCGCCGCATGAGCAGCGAGACTACGCACCGGCCGCTGGTGGCGATCCTGAGCGGGGCGGGCATCTCCACCGACTCCGGGATCCCCGACTACCGCGGTCCGCAGGGGCTTTGGCGGCGTGACCCCGAGGCCGAGAAGCTCGTGACGTACGAGTACTACATGACCGACCCGGAGATCCGGCGCCGCTCCTGGCAGATGCGGCGGGACAGCGAGACGCTGCGCGCCCGGCCCAACGGGGCGCACGAGGCCGTCGCCCGGCTGGAGCGCTCGGGGGTGCCGGTGCGGGTGATCACCCAGAACGTGGACGGGCTGCACCAGATCGCCGGGATGCCCACGCGCAAGGTGCTCGAACTGCATGGCACCGCGCGGGCCGTACTGTGCACCCACTGCGAGGCGCGGTCCGGGATGGCGGAGGCGCTGGAGCGGGTCGCGGCGGGCGAGCCGGACCCGGCGTGCCGGGAGTGCGGCGGGATCCTGAAGTCGGCCACGGTGATGTTCGGGGAGAGCCTCGATCCGGAGGTGCTGACCGAGGCGGTCGCGGTGGCGCAGGCGTGCGAGATCTTCATCGCCGTCGGCACCAGTCTCCAGGTCCAGCCCGCGGCCTCGCTCGCCGGGCTGGCCGCCGAGCACGGCGCCCGGCTGATCATCGTCAACGCCGAGCCGACGCCGTACGACGCGCTCGCGGACGAGGTTGTCCGCGAGCCCATCGGTACGGCGCTGCCCGCCCTGCTGGACCGCGTTGCCGCGGGCTGATCACCGACTTCGGCTTCGGCTGATCACCGACTTCGGCTTCAGAAGAGGCTGGGCAGTTCTTGCCGCGCCTCGAACTCCAGCAGCCGCCGCTTGCGATCCAGCCCGCCGCCGTAGCCGGTGAGGCTGCCGCTGGAGCCCACGACGCGGTGGCAGGGGACGATGATGCCGACCGGGTTCTTGCCGTTGGCCAGGCCCACGGCGCGGGACGCGGTCGGCTGCCCGATGTGGTCGGCCAACTGCCCGTACGACCACGTCTCACCGTACGGGATGCGCCGCAGCTCGGCCCAGACGCGGCGCTGGAAGGGCGTGCCGTCCAGGTGCAGCGGCAGGTCGAACGCGGTCAACTCGCCCGCGAAGTAGGCCGCGAGCTGGCGGACGGTCTCGGCGAAGGGGGCGTCGGCCGGGTCGCCGGGCGCGCCGAAGGTCTCCTCGGGTGGGCGGTGGCGTTGCTCGACCATGTAGAGGCCGGACAGGTCGGCGCCGGTGGCTACGAGAGTGAGGGGGCCGTAGGGGCTGTCGATGGTGGTGTGGGTGCGGTTCATGGTTTCCTCGGCGGGTTCGGGGGGTGATGCGGTGCGGCTTGGGGGTGTGCGGGCCACTGTCTCGTTGCCGGGTGCGGCCCGGTGGCCGGTTTGTGCCCACCCGTCCCGCCCCGCGGAACGATTGCCCACAAACCGGTTCGTCGCCCGGCCGGCCCGGCGGGCCATCACGCCGCGGGTAGGCGGTTGATGGCGTGAGCCGCGTCCGTGGCCCAGAGGTACTGGACGGCGTACGCGCGCCAGGGGCGCCAGCGTGCCGAGTGGCGGGTGAGGGCGCCGGGCGTGGCGGGCAGCCCCAGCTCGGCGGCGGCACGCCGCACCCCGAGGTCGGTCGGGACGAAGGCGTCCGGGTCGCCGAGCGCGCGCATCGCGATCACCTCGACGGTCCAGGGGCCGAGCCCCGGCAGCGTGCCCAGGGCCGCGCGGGCGTCGTCCCAGTCGCTGCCGACGCCGAGTGCGACCCGGCCCTCGGCGAGCGCGCCGACCAGCCCGGTGAGGGTGGCGCGGCGGGTGCGGGGCATGGCCAGCGTCTCGGGGTCCAGTCCGGCGAGGGCCTGGACGGACGGGAAGAGGTGGGTCAGGCCGCCCGCCGGGTCCTCCACCGGTTCGCCGTGTGCCGTCACCAGGCGCCCGGCGTGGGTGCGGGCGGCGGCCGTGGACACCTGCTGGCCGAGCACGGCGCGCACCGCGAACTCCTCCGCGTCCACCGCGCGCGGCACCCGCCGCCCCGGGGCCTTGTCGACCAGCGGCGCGAGCTGGAGGTCCGTACGGAGCAGGTCGTCCACGGCGGCCGGGTCGGCGTCGAGGTCCAGCAGCCGCCGGCAGCGGCTGATCGCCCCGGCCAGGTCGCGGAGGTCGGCGAGGGAAAGCTGGCAGGCGATGTGGTCCGGCCGTGGGCTCAGGGTGACCACCCCGGGTCCGTACGGCAGCCGCAGCGTCCGCCGGTAGGCGCCGTCGCGCCACTCCTCGACCCCGGGGACGGCGGTGGCGGCCAAGTGGCCGAAGAGGTTGTCCGGGCACAGCGGCGCCCGGAACGGCAGCCGCAGGGTGAGCGCCCCCGGCACGCTGGTCCGCGGCCCGCGGGTGGCCCGCTGCCGCAGCTCGGTCGGGGAGAGCGCGAAGACCTCCCGTACGGTCTCGTTGAACGCGCGGACACTGGCGAACCCGGCCGCGAAGGCGATGTCCGCCATCGGCAGCGCGCTGGTCTCGATGAGCAGCCGCGCGGTCTGCGCCCGCTGTGCCCTGGCCAGGGCGAGCGGGCCCGCGCCCAGTTCGGCGAGCAACTGCCGCTCGACCTGCCGGGTGCTGTATCCCAGCCGGGCCGCCAGGCCCGGCACCCCGTCCCGGTCCACCACTCCGTCGGCGATCAGCCGCATGGCGCGGGCGACGAGGTCGGCGCGCTCGTTCCACTGCGGCGACCCGGGGCTGGCGTCCGGACGGCACCGCTTGCAGGCCCGGAAGCCGGACTGCTGGGCGGCCGCGGCGCTGGGGTAGAACCGCATGTTCTCGGCCTTGGGCCCGACGACGGGACAGCTCGGCCGGCAGTAGATCCCAGTGGTCACGACGGCGACGAAGAACCACCCGTCGAAGCGGGCGTCCTTCGCCTGTGCGGCGCGGAGACAGCGGTCGGTGTCGGTGTGCATGGGTCCAGCATCCGTCAGCGGGGCGGGTCCGTTCTCGCGGGAATCCGACATTGACCTCACCGGGCGACGCGCGCCCTTGGCGCCCCGCGCCATGTCCCCGTTCCGGCGGTGTTTGGTGCGAAGGGGCAGACCGGGGCCCTGATGATCGGCATGATGAGGAATGTGACGGAACACCGTGAGATACCCCTGGCGAACGGCACCACCGTACGGCTGGAACTGGCTCCCGTAGGGGACGCCTCTCTCGAGGAGGCGTACGGCGGCGTCGGTGGCGTGACCCCGGTGGGGCGCGGTGCGCGGGCCGCCGCCACGCTCGCCAACGCCAGTCTGAGCGTCATCCTCCAGGGGCTGGGGCAGGTGCTGGAGGACGTGCACGACGCCGTCCGCTCGACTCCCCATCCGCCCCAGGAGTTCACCGTGCAGTTCGGGGTGCAGGTCGGCCAGGACCTCAAACTCGGCATCGTGGGTGCCAATGGGAACGCCAACTTGACGCTCTCGGCCACCTGGAGGCCGTCGGAGCGGCCCGAGCCGACGGTGCCGTCCCAGACGCCGCAGACGCCCCAGACGCCACGTACGTCAGAGCCGCCGCAGCCGTCCCGGCCCGGCCCCTCGGCCTGAGCCATGGGGTGGTTCCACGCACACGGGTCCCTGTCGCGGCCCGCCGTGTCCATTCTCGCCAAGGCCGACGGAAGACCGGCGGGCGCGGGCGTCCTGCTGCCCCGCCGCCACCTGCTGACCTGCGCCCATGTGGTCAACAGCGCTCTCGGAAAGGACCGGCTGGCCCCGGATCACCCGGGCCCGATCGCCGTTCCGGTACGGCTCCACGGACCGGAGCACACCGTCGAGGCCGAGGCCGAGCTGGCGGTCTGGATACCGCCCCGGACCGACGACGGCGGCCTGGGCGCCTTCGAGTGGAACGGCGACCTCGCCGTACTGCGGCTGTCCGCGGCCCTGCCGCCCGCGATCGAGCCGCCGCGCTGGCACCCGATGGCACAGCGGCAGCTCGTACGGGCCTGGCACGGCAGCGGTGAGCCGGGGGTCTTCGCCGATGCCGAAGTGAGCGAATGCGACGGGCGGTTCGGCTACTTCGACGGCGCCGAGCGCGCCCTGGACATCGAACCCGCCTACAGCGGCGGCCCGTTGTGGTCCGACGAGGAGGGCGCCGTCGTCGGGCTCGTGACGGCGAAGCTCCGCATCCAGGGGACGCTGCGCCGCGCCTGGGGCATCCCCTGGCAGCGCGTGGCGCGGGAGCTGCACGACGCCGGGGCGGGCCATCTGTTGCCCCGGCAGCCCGAGGAGGACGTACGCGACCACCCGGGCTACGCGGAGCTGGTCTCCCTGCTGGACGGGCCGCTGCCGCTGTCCGAGGGCTGGATCCGTTCCTGCCGGACGGTCGCCCGGCAGTGCGGCCTCGGCCATCGCCCGGACGGCGTGCCCTCCGCCGATGAGTTCGCCCATCTGCTGCTCACCCGGGGGCGTGCCCTGCCCGCGCTGGTGGAGGCGGTGCGCGGCACGGCGGGCACGGCGGCCGACGACCTCCTGGCGATCGGACGCCGTTGCGGTCTGCCGGGGCTGCTCTCGCCGGGTGAGCACGAGCGGCTGCTGGTCCTGCTGCGCGCCCTGCCCATGGCCGCCGCGGCCGGTGTCCCCGGGGCCGTACGGGCGGCGCTGCCACTGGCGGCCCTGCCCACGGCGCTGCTCACCGGCGGCGACAATGCCGACAGCGGCGGCCACTGCGGTGCGGGCAGGAACGACGCTGCGCCAGCCGGACGGTTCGAGGCTCTGATCGCCCATCTGGAGGGGCTGCACGGCGACAGCTCGCCGACCGACGACGGGGTCATGGCCGTGCCGGGGCTGCTGCGCGCCGTGGAGTTCGTGGCCGCCGGGTGCTGTCCGGCGGACCAGCGCACCCCGCTGCGGCGGTGGAACGCGGCGGTCGCCCGTCGCCTCGGCGTCCATGACGCCGCCATGACCGAACGCCGCCTCGAGGCCGAGCAGTGGGCGCAGAGCGCCTCCCGTGGCTCCGCACCCCGCGTCGTGGCGAAGCTGGACCCCTACGGGGCCCCATCGGGCGGCACATCGGGCGGCACGTCGGCGACGGCCCGGGAGGAGCCGGAGCGGTACCGGCTGCGGCTGTGGTGCGACGACGGGGACGGGCTGCGCCAGGTGTCGGACGACAGTGAACGGCCGCGCGGCGCCGAGGAGGTGGCCCAGGAGATCTTCGCCGCCGTGGGCTCGCTGCGCCGCCCCGACCCCTCGGGGCCACGGCCCGTCATCGAACTGATCGTGGACCGGGACGCCCTGGAGGTGCCCGTGGACCGCTGGAAGGCCGCCGGGCCGGGCGCGGTGCTCCCCATGCGGCTCGGCACTCCGTACCCCCTGGTCGTCAACTGCCCCGAGCTGCGGGAGCTGAACGGCGGCACCATGCTCGACCAGTGGCGGGAGCGCTGGGTGCGGCTGGACGCCGAGGAGCCCGTGCACATCGACGACGCCACGGCCCCGGACCCGGAGGCGGTGTGCGGGCTGGTCATGGAGCGGCTCACCGCCCGGGTCACCATCGATGTGGCGGCCCATCGGCGCACCGGTGTGGTGCAGATGTGTCTCGCCGCGGGCATTCCGGTGGTGCTGTGGGACCGGAGCGGGGAGGCGGGATCCCCGGCCGTGCGTCACGCGGCGGGGGTGAGCACCCGTGAACTGCCCGAAGCGGTAAGGACCTACCGCACGAAAACCATGCAGAGACCCGAGGAGTACAGCGGGCGTCCGGTGCTCGCCTGGGCCGACGCCGGACGGGCGCTGCCACGGCTGGACCTCGCGGACCCTACGGAGTGACGGCGGGACGCGATGGCGGGACGTGATGACGACAGGAGGCGCGCGATGTCCGCTGAGGCGGACCGAAAGGGAGGTTCCCCGATGAATCCACGGGACCGGCACGACTGGCGGCTGTTCCGGGGGGACGGCGTGGCCCGGCACGTGGAGATGCCACCCGCCCCGCCGTGGCGCCGCTTCGGCGGCGGGGAGCGGACGGTCCCGGACGGGGAGCAGGCACCGTCCGCGTCCGGTCCGGCGGGCCCGGCGCCGTATCTCATCTCGCCCGAACACGCCGACGTGGTCAACGCCGCCCTCCATCTGCGCCGCCCGCTGCTCGTCACCGGCAGCCCCGGGACCGGCAAGTCCTCGCTCGCGCGGGCGGTCGCGCATGAGATGGGGCTGGGCGAGGTGCTGCGCTGGCCGGTCAACAGCCGTTCCACCGTGCAGGACGCGCTCTACCGCTACGACGCGATCGGACGGCTGCGCGAGACGGCCCTGACCCGCGACCGTGGCGAGGCCGAGCCCGACATCGGCAGCTTCGTACGGCTCGGGCCGCTGGGCACCGCGCTGGTGCCGAACGAACGCCCCCGGGTGCTGCTCGTCGACGAACTCGACAAGGGCGATGTCGACCTGCCGAACGACCTGCTGACCGTCTTCGAGGAGGGCGAGTTCGAGATCCCCGAGCTGGCCCGGCTGCCGGAGGACCAGTCGGTGGTGGACGTGCTCACCGCACGGGCGGGCGAGCGGGCCACGGTGCGTCGGGGCCGGCTGGTGTGCGAGGAGTTCCCGGTCGTGGTGATCACCAGCAACGGCGAGCGCGACTTCCCGCCCGCCTTCCTGCGCCGCTGCGTACGGCTGGAGCTGCCCACCCCCGACGAGGGGCGGCTGCGGGCGATCGTCACCGCGCATCTGGGGGACGACGCGCTGGAGGAGGTCGATCAGTTGCTGGACGCCTTCCTCCGTCGGCGCGCTGCCCGCGAGCTGGCGACCGATCAGCTTCTGAACGCCGTGTTCCTGCGGGCGGGCGGCATGGACGTGACGGTGGACGGCCTGCTGGAAGCGGTGCTGCACCGGCTGGGCGGGGCGGTGTAACGACACATGGGCCGGGGGGACGCTGAGCCTGGCGGCGCTGAGCCGCGCGGCGCTGAGCCGCGCGGCGCTGAGCCTGGCGGCGCGGAGCAGGGCGGCGCGGAGCCGAACGGCGCCGGGCAAGGCGGCGCCGGGCACGACTGCGCCGAGCCGAGCGGCGCGGGACAGGGCGGCACGAAGCCGAGTGGCGCCGGGCAAGGCGGCGCCAGGCACGACTGCGCCGAGCCGAGCGGCGCCGGGCAAGACTGCGCCGAGCCGAGTGGCGCCGGGCCAGGCGGCGGCGCCGAGCGGTTGGGGCGGCTCGACGAGGCGATGGTGGTCCTCGCCTCCAGCGGTCTCGAACTCTCCAGGGAGGAGCTGCTCGACGCGCTCTGGCTGGCCGGTCGGCTGCCCGAGGACGGCGTGGAGCGGGCGCCCCTGGCCCGTGCGGTGACAGGTGGCGGGACGGCGCTGCCCGCCACCCGCCCCGAGCCCGCCCGTCCCCCCGCCACGGCCTCCCCGGCCGCGTCCGCCCAGCCGCCCCCCGAGCCGACCGCCCCGCCCCTACCCCCGAGGCCGACGGCCCCGGCGCCCAGCCGTCCGCCCCCACGAAGGGGCGCCCGGACGACCCACCCGACCAGCCCCGCACCCGTAGCGATCAGCGGCTGCGCGGCCTGTACGGCGGAAGCCAGGGCCCCGATACGGAAGGGGCGCCCGACGCGCGGCGCGCACTGCCGCTGCGCGTGCCCGAGGACAAGGCGCTGCGCCAGGAGCTGTCCATCGGCCGTGCCCTGCGTCCGCTGAAGCAGCACCGTCCCAATCCGCTCAAGCGGGAGTTCGACGAGGCCGCCACCGCCACGGCGCTCGCCGAGACCGGTCTGCCGGACGTGGTGACCCGCCCCGCCCGCGAGCGCTGGCTCGATCTCGCGCTCGTCATCGACGACGGGATGTCGATGCTGCTGTGGCGGCGGCTCGCCGTCGAACTGCGCACGGTGCTGGAGCGCTCGGGCGCGTTCCGCGTCGTACGCGTCCTCGGGCTGCATACGCGCGGCACCGACGCCCCCGCGCTGCGCGCCCGGCCCTACGCCCCGGACACGCCCAGGCTCCCCACGACGGCGCTCTCCGACCCCTCCGGGCACACGCTGGTGCTCGTGGTGAGCGACGGTGTGGGGGCCGCGTGGCGCGACGGGCGGATGGGCCAGGTGCTGGCGCGCTGGGCGGGGGTCGGCCCCACGGCGGTGGTGCACGCGCTGCCGCCCCGGCTGTGGGAGGGCTCCGGGATCCGGGCCCGGCGCTGGCAGGTGCGGACCCGCAGACCGGGCTCGGCCAATACGGACTGGACGGTCGCGGATCCGGTGCTGCCCGCCGCGCTGGCGCGTTTCGAGGGGGTGCCGGTACCGGTGCTGGAACCGGACGCCGGGCCCCTGGCCGACTGGGCCCGGCTGATCGCCTCCGCGAGCGGTACGGCGGTCCTGCCGCTGCTGGACCCGGGGCGCGGCGGCCCCCGCCCCGCCCCGGCCGCCACCGTCCCCGGCCCATCCGCCCTCCGGGGCCCGGCCGATGAGCTGAGCCGGGTCCAGCGCTTCCGGGACGCGGCCTCCCCGGAGGCGTACCGGCTGGCCGCCCATCTGGCCGCCGTGGCCCCGCTGCCGGTGCCGGTGATGCGGATGGTGCAGAAGGCGGTGGACGGCCGGACCGACACCGGACGTCTCGCCGAGGTGTTCCTGGGCGGGCTGATGCACCCCGTCGAGCCGCCCGCCGCGGCGGGACCGGACCCGCTGCCGCCCGAACACCGTCCCTTCGCCTTCGCCGACACGGCGCAGCGGGCCCTGCTGGGCGCGGTACCGCTGTCCGAACTGGTCGCCACCGGCAAGCTGATCGGCCGCCGACTGGAACAACTGGCGGGCCGCTCCCCCGACTTCCCGGCCTGGCTGGCCGACGCGCGCGGCACCGACCGGCTTCCGCCCGGCGCCCGGCCCTTCAGCGCGGTGGAGCGACGGCTGGCGACCCGGCTGGGGGCGCCGTCGCTGTCGTCGGCGTTCGCGACCGCCACGGCGGCGCAGGAGTGGCGCCGCCCGGAGTCCGGTGACCCGCACATGCTCGGCCCGTACCGGCTGACGATGGCCGGACCGCCGGGAGCGCGCGTCAATCCCTTTCTGGGCCAGGACGCCTACGGTGCGGAGGCCATCGTCCGGATCGCCCGCCATCTGCGCGGACAGCAGGCCGCCGACCTGCTGGGCGTGGAGGCGGAGGCACTGCGCCGGATGGACGGGCGCTACACCCGCCGTCTGCTGCGCACGGGGCTGGACGACGACGTTCCGTGGCTCGCGGAGGAAGCCTTCATCGGGGACCGGCTGGACTACCTCCTGCGCGGCGACGCCGAGGGATGGGAGCACCGGCTGGACTTCCTGCGCGGCGACGCCGAGCGAGGGGACGACCGGTCGGACGAGGCCCCCCACACCGACCCCGGGCGGTGGGACGAGCACACCGCCCTCGCGCTCGCCCGCCAAGTCGCGGACGCGGTACGGCTGTCCGAGGAGGCGGGCATGGTGCACGGTGACCTCACCATCAGCACGGTGCATGTCGCCGGGGCGGACATCCTCCTGACCGGCTGGTCATCGGCGTCCATCGACGGTGCGCCGTCCCCCGCACTCGGCGGCGACCGCCAGCCGACCCCCGAGGACAACGTCAGGGCACTGGGCGACATCCTGCTGAGCCTCGGCGGCGGGGCGCCGACGCGTCGGCCCGCCCCGGGGCTCTATTTCATGCCGCGCTGGAGCAGTGCCGCGTGGGAGCCGCTCCGCGCGCTGGTGATGTCGTGCCGGGAGAGGCCCCACGGCCACTCCGCGCACGAGGTCTGGGAGTTCCTCAGCCACTTCCAGCCGGAGGCCGGGACTCCGGAGCCCCGCACCCGACGCCCCCGGGCCGAGCGGCCCATCGTCTGCGCGCAGTGCGGCAGTCCACTGGCCCCGGACGACCGCTTCTGCGACATGTGCGGTTGGAATGTGTTGACGGCCCCACCATCCTCGGCGCCGCCCGGCTCCGCTCGCGCCTCCCGCCCGGAGCCCGAGAGCACCCTGCCGTCGATCAACGCGTATCGGTCCTACCGACGGCTGGGCGGCAGTCGGGGTTACCGCGTCTATCTGGCCCGTCGGCCGGACGCGTCGAACGATGTGGTGCTACGCATCGCCCCTGGCGGCACCGCCCAGGGCAGCGGGCGGCGACTGCGGGCCGAGGCGGACGCGCTGCGGCGGATGGCCGGGCACTACGCCCCCCGGCTCTTCGTCGACGCTTCCTCGCTCAACCCTCCGGGGCTCGTGGTGGAATGCGTCCGGCTCCCGGACGGCTCACCAGCCCCGCCGCTGTCCTCGCTCATGGGCCGAAGGCCCGACGGCTCCCCCCTGTTGGACGCCGAGCGCGCCGCCACCATCGGCCTCCGCATCGCCGAGGCGGTGAACATGTGCACGCTGAAGGGCGTCGTACCAGGGCCGCTCACGGCGGACACCGTGCTCGTCACCGACAACACGGTGAAACTGATCGGCTGGACCGACGCGAACGTCGGAGCCCGCCCCCCGGGCGCTCCCACCGCCGCGGACAGCGTCTACGCCCTGGGCCGGATCCTCCGCGACCTGAGCGACGCGCAGCCGACCGGAGAGCTCATCCGCACCACGGACCTGTGGCGCAACCCCCAACTGCTCTCGATCATCTCTGCCTGTCTGGACGACCGGCCGGGCAGGCGACCGTCAGCGGGCCGGGTGGCCGACGTCTTCGTCCAGTGCCTGACGGCCATGCCGACGTTCGGCCCCGAGACGCTGTACGAGCTCGAGTCGACGGACGCCCAACTCCCAGACGAGTCGCCGCCGGACACGTCCGTCCCCGGCCCTCAGTTGCCGCTCGCGGAACGGCCCGAGGCCCCGCCGCCCGCCCGCGCCGCGCGCCCCAGCCGTCTGACGGCCATTCTCCGGAACGCCGGATTCGGCAGAAGTGCCCGGCGGCAGCGGAAACGGGAGGTGATCCTGAGGGACCTGACGGTCTGCCACCGCATCGCGGTGATCAGCCACCCGATCGGGGTCGGACGGACCGCCACGACGCTCGCGCTCGGCGCCATCTTCGCGAGCGAGCGCGAGGAGCACGTCCTCGCGCTCGACGCGATCCCCGGCGGCCGGGGTCTCACCCGTCGCGTTCAGCACGAGACCGGGGCGACCCTGAGTGATCTGGCGCACAGCGATCCGCTTCCCGACGACCATGCGTCCCTGGAGCCGTACACCACACAGAAGCCGTCCGGACTCGAGATCCTCGCGGGGGACTATGACCAAAGGAGACTGGGAACCCGGCGGGTCCCGGTCACCAACGAGGAGTACCGCCGCGTCATCGGGGCGCTGAGCAGGCACTACTCGATCATTCTCGCCGACTCGGACACCGACACGTCCCACACCGGCAGGCGGGGCGTGCTCGACCTCGCCGACCAGCTCATCATCGTCACCACCCCGTCCGCGGAACTCACGAACAGCGCGCACACGATCCTGGACCGGCTGGCCGAGGACGGCCGCGCGGACCTGGCACGCAATGCCATCACCGTGATCAGCACATCACATGAGACGTCCCGGCCCGACCCGAGAGAAGACCCGGTCACGGAGTTCCGGGCCCGTTGCCGCGACGTGGTCGTCGTGCCGTACGACGACCATGTGGCCGCCGGGCGGGAAATCGACCTCGCGCGACTGGCGCCCAGGACATTCGACGCCTACCTCGATCTCGCGGTGCTGGTCGCGGAGGGGTTCCCCGGGGCAGGGACATAGCGCCCGCCCCGAGGGCCTATCCTCTAGGCCATGTCTTCCGCCTCCGACTCCGGTCACGGCTCCGCCGGTCTCATCCGCATCGTCTCCCGTTCCTCCCCCATGGCCCTGGCCCAGGTGGAGCGGGTCCGCACCGAGCTGGCCGCGCTGCGACCCGGTATCCGTACGGAGGTCGTACCGGTCACCACCTCCGGGGACCGCTGGATGGGCGATCTGTCGAAGCTGGGCGGGAAGGGGGCGTTCACCAAAGAGGTGGACGCCGCGCTGCTGGCGGGCGAGGCGGACCTCGCGGTGCACTGCATCAAGGACGTGCCCGCCGACCGGCCGCTGCCCGCGGGCACGGTCTTCGCCGCGTACCTCAAGCGGGACGACATCCGGGACGCCGTGATCCACCCCGAGGGGCTGACCCTCGACGAGATGCCCGCGGGGACCCGGATCGGCACCTCCTCGGTGCGGCGCGTCGCCCAGCTCGCCATCACTCACCCGCAGCTCGAGTGCGTGCCGATGCGCGGCAACGCCAACCGCCGGCTGGAGAAGCTGGCGGCGGGCGAGTGCGACGCGCTGATGCTGGCCGTCTCGGGGCTGGAGCGGATCGGCCGTACCGACCGGATCAGCGAGATCCTGCCGGTGGACACCATGTGCCCGCCGATCGGGGCCGGGGTGCTGGGGCTCCAGTGCCGCGAGGACGACACCGAGACGATCGAGGCCGTGGCCGGGCTCGGCGACGCCGAGGTCTGGAAGGAAATCACCGCGGAGCGGATGCTGCTGCATGTGCTGCAAGGGCACTGCAACTCCCCCATCGCGGGCTATGCCAAGGCCGAGCGCGACGGGCGGCTCTCGCTGCGCGCCCGGGTCTTCAGCCCGGACGGCAAGACGGTGCTGGACGCCCACGAGTGGGCGGGCCCGCTGGACCCGGCCACTCTGGGCACGTCGGTCGCGGTGGCGCTGCTGCGGCAGGGCGCCCGCGAGGTCATCGACACGATCCCGCACTGAGGCGGCTCCCGCGCTGAGGCGGCTCCCGCCGCCGTCCGGGCCCTACCGCGCCCGCAGCCTCCGCCACACCGCCCGCGCCGCGTGGTGTCCCGACATGCCGTGGACGCCGGGCCCCGGTGGGGTGGCGGAGGAGCACAGGAAGACCGCCGGGTGGGCGGTGGCGTACGGGACGCGGGCGAGCTTGGGCCGGATGGCCGCCTGGATGCCCTCGAAGGCGCCGCAGGCGATGTCGCCGTCGATGTAGTTGGCGTTGCGCGCGGCGAGTTCGGGCGGTCCGGCCACCGCGCGGGCCAGGACCAGATCGCGGAAGCCGGGGGCGAAGCGCTCCATCTGACGCTCGATCACCTCGGTGGCGTCGCCCTTCCACCCGCTGGGCACATGGCCGTACGCCCAGAAGGTGTGCTTGCCCTCGGGGGCCCGGGAGGGGTCGAGCAGGGTCGGCTGAGAGGTGATCAGGAACGGGACGGAGGGGTCGCGCCCGTCGACGGCGGCCCGCAGCGCCGCGCCGATCTCGCCCGAGGTGGGGCCGACATGGACGGTGCCGGCGCGCCGGGCCTCGGGCGCGGTCCAGGGCACCGGGCCGGACATCGCATAGTCGATCTTGAAGGCGCTGGCCCCGTAGCGGTAGTGGCGGTAGGCGTTGCCGAGACCGGCGATACGGGCCAGGGCACGCGGCGAGGTGTCGAAGATGTACGCGCGGGCGGGCGGCAGCTCGTCGAGCCGCTTGACCTCGGTGGAGACGTGGATCGTCCCGCCGTTCTCGCGCAGATACGCCCCCAGCGCGTCCACGATCGACTGGGAGCCGCCGCGCGGAATCGGCCAGCCGACCTCATGGGCCGCGACGGCGAAGATCAGGGCGGGTCCGCTGGTGACCAGCGCGCTGGTCGGCGCGATGGCGTGCCCGGCCAGCCCGGTGAACAGGGCGCGCGCCTTCTCGTCGCGGAAGCGGAGCGGCCCGGCGAGCAGTGAGACCGGCTGCACCGCGTGCAGCCCGAAGCGGGCCCAGGTGATCGGGTCGCGGGGCACCCCGTCCCAGGGGGTGCGCAGCATATCGGGGGCGAGGGTGGCCCATTTGCCCAGGTAGGGCGCGATCAGTCGGCGGTAGGTCCCGGCGTCGCGCGGGCCGAGCGACCTGGCGGTCTCGCCGACCGAGCGGGCCAGCACCGCGGCCGTGCCGTCCGGGAAGGGGTGGGCCAGCGGCAGTTCGGGGTGGAGCCACTCCAGGCCGTGCCGGGCGAGCGGCATCCGGTCGAAGGCCGGGGAGCCGATGGCGAGGGGGTGCACGGCGGAGCAGGGGTCGTGCCGGAAGCCGGGGAGGGTCAGCTCTTCGGTGCGGGAGCCCCCGCCGATGGTGTCCGCGGCCTCGAAGATCTCCACCGCGCAGCCGCGGCGGGCGAGTTCGACGGCCGCGGTGAGCCCGTTCGGCCCGGCTCCCACAACGACCGCGTCGAGCATGGACGGCACCTCGGCCCCCTCGTCCTTGAGGAATCGCTGGAACGATCAGCCGGCGGCGGCCAGCAAGCCCAGGATATGCGCAACGGCCGCCTCGTCCCTGGCCGCCGTGAAAGGAAGGGCATTGCCCCCGGTGATCCGGAACGGCTCGCGGGCGAGCGTGGCATGTGCCCCGCCCGCCTCGCCGACCAGCAGCAGACCGGCGGCGTGGTCCCAGGCGTTCTCCCAGGTGAAGGCGACGGCGTCGAGCTGCCCGCGGGCCACGTTCAGATACTCCAGACCGGCCGAACCGCAGGGGCGCACCTCAACTCCCGGCACCTGAAGCCCCGACAGGGCGCGCTTCTCCGCGTCGGTGGTGAAGTCGTAGTGCGAGACGGCCACGTGGAGGACCGCGCCGGGCTCCGGTGATCCGCAGTGGATCGGCTCGCCGTTCAGCAGGGCGCCCCCGCCACGGCGGGCGATGGCCATCTGGTCGAGCACCGGGGCGTAGGTCCAGGACGCGAGCAGCTCTTCGCCGTGGGCGAGGGCGACCAGCGTCGCGAAGCCGGGGTCGCCGTGGACGAACTGCCGGGTGCCGTCGACCGGGTCGACGATCCATACGGGTGCGTCGCCGCCGAGGGCGGTGAGCACGGCCGGGTCGGCGTGCACCGCCTCCTCGCCCACCACCACGGAGCCGGGCAGCAGCTTGGTGAGGGCGTCGGTCAGATGCTCCTCGGCCTGCCGGTCGGCGATGGTCACCAGGTCGTGCGGACCATTCTTCTCCACGATCTCGTGGGCGGCGAGCTGCCGGTAGCGCGGCATGACCTCGTCGGCGACCGCCGTGCGGATCGCGTCCTCCACCGCGCCGAGATCACCGGCGAGAAATTCATCGATCATGTGTTCATCGAATCATGTCTCTGCGACGGCAGGTGGCATACCGGCCGCCAGACGATGTCATCGAGGTGAAGGGAGCGACCGCCCCAAATCCCTTTTCGACCGGCATCACAAATTTCCTCGTCGATATACGGCACGGCAACGGACCCGGTGCGGGGCGCCACGGGCGCGGTGCGGGGCGCCACAGGCGCGCCACGGGGCGCGGTGCCGAGCGCCACGGGCCCGGAACGGCAGCGCTGCCTGGCGCCCGGGCCCGGGAACGGGCATGCCGCCGCGCGCCAAGGGCCCGGGAACGGGCATGCCGCCGCGCGCCAAGGGCCCGGGTATGCCGCCGCGCGCCCGGGGCCCGGGAACCGAAGCACCGCTGGCGCGCCAGGAGCGGTACAGGAACGGGCGCCGTGCCGGGCGCCGCGGGCCCGGAACGGCAGCGCTGCCTGGCGCCGGGCGCCCGGGGTCCGGGCACGGGCACGGGCACGCTGCCGGGCGCCGCGGGCGCAGGAACGAGCGGGCCGCCGCTTGCCAGGGCCCCGCGCCGCCGCGCGCCAAGGGCCCGGGGACGGACGGCGCCGCTGGCGCGCCCGGGGGCAGCGGACGGGCGCGGGACGAGCAGGGGTCAGGGCACGCGTTCGGTGGGGCGGGCGGCGGGTGGTTCGGGGGTGGGGGCTGCCGGGTCGCGGGTCCGGGGGCCGGTGGTGAGTAGGGCCAGGGTCACGATGGCCAGACCGCAGGCCGCCATGATCGCCCAGCCCAGATGGCTGGCCTCGGGGAAGCCGGTGGCGAAGGGGCCGTGTACCCGGGCGGTGGAGACCGAGCCGAGGACGGCGACGCCGAGGGCCGCACCCACCTGGCGGCCGGTGGAGGTGACCGCGGCGGCCACCCCGGCCTGGGAGCGTGGCATCCCGGACACGGCCGAGTAGGTGAGCGGGGCGTCGAGCATGCCGAAGCCGATGCCGAACGCCACGTAGGCGATCACGAGGTACCAGATGGGGGTGTCCGCGCCCACCCGGGTCAGCAGCAGCCCGCACCCCGCCGTACCGGCCCCGGCGATCACCATGGGGATGCGCGGGCCGCGGGCGCCGACGATACGGCCCGCGAGCGGCGAGGAGACCAGCGTCATGGCGGCCATCGGCAGCGTGAGCAGCCCGGTGTGCAGCGGCGAGAAGTCCCGTACGTCCTGTAGGTACAGGGCGTTGAGGAAGAGGAACCCGGCGAGCGCGGCGAAACCGCACACCGCCGAGACGATGGCGCCGCTGAAGGAGGGGGTGCGGAAGAAGCGGACGTCCAGCAGCGGTTCCGCGCGGCGGAGTTCATAGCCGATGAGGGTGGCGGCGGCGATAGCCGCCACCGTGAAGCAGCCGACGATCTGCGCCGAGCCCCAGCCCCTGACCGGGCCCTCGATGATGCCGAACGTGAGCGTCGCGAAGAGCACGATCACCAGAAGCTGCCCCACCGGATCGAGCCTCCGCGGCCGCGGGGCCTTGGACTCGGGGACGAACAGCGCGGTGAGGACGAGGGCGAGGGCGGCGACCGGGAGGTTGACCCAGAAGACGGCCTGCCAGCCGGTCGAGTCCACCAGCGCACCGCCGACGACGGGCCCCAGCGCGATGCTCACCCCCGCGACAGCGCCCCACAGCCCGATCGCCCTGGCCCGCTCCTTGAGGTCGGTGAAGGTGTTGGCGATGATCGAGACCGCGACGGGGTTGAGCATGGCGCCGCCCATGGCCTGCACCATCCGGAAGGCGATGAGCGAACCGGTGTCGGTGGCGAGCCCGCACAGCAGCGACCCCAGGCTGAACAGCAGCAGCCCGGTCTGGAAGGTCCGGCGCCTGCCGAACCGGTCGGCCATGGAGCCGGAGAGCATCAGCAGACTGGCGAGCACCACGGTGTAGGAGTCCACCGTCCACTGAAGTCCCGAGGGCGAGGCGTCCAGATCGTCCTGGATGGACGGCAGGGCGAGGTTCACGATGGTGGTGTCGAGGCCCACCATGAACAGGCTGATGCAGCAGATCCCCAGGATCAGCCACTTGTGGCGGTGGTGCGGCGGCGGGCCGTCTCTCTCGCCGTCCGCGCCGTCCGCGTCGCCCGGGGTGGCTTGGCTCGTGGCGCCGGCCATGGTTCGCGCCTCCTGGTCGGGGTCGGGGCGGGTCATGCCCCGGCGTACGGACCGCTGCGACCTCCGCATCGAAGGGTCCGCCCGCCGGAGGTGCCTCGCCTGGTTCCGGGCTGTGCCTTGCGGCCCGGCTATGCCTTGCGGCCGGTGATCACGACGGTGTCCGCGCCCAGGGGCAGCCGTCCGGTGGGCTCGAAGCCCACGTCGCGGAACCACTGCTCGTACTCGGCGCCCGTGTAGACCATGCCCTCGCCGGAGGCGATGGTGTGGAAGTAGGCGGACAGCATCGCCGCCCGCTCGGGTCCGGTGCCGTCGTCGTCCTGGCGCGGGGTGACCACATGGATCCCGCCGCCGGGCGGGAGGGCGCGGGCGGCCTTGGCGAGCAGTGCCCGGATCCGCTCGGGGGACCAGATCTCCAGGAAGTGCGCGAAGAGGACTCCGTCGCAGCCGGTCGGGAACTCGTCGCGGAAGGCGTCGAGGCTCACCGCCCGCACCCGGTCGGCCAGCCCGAGCTTCCCGATCTTCTCGTTGGCGGCGGTCGCCACGGAGGGCAGATCGGCGATGGTGATGCGCAGGTCCGGCCAGCGGGCGGCGAGGCTCGCGGCGTTGATGGCCGTTCCGCCGCCGATGTCCAGGAGGTGGCCGCACCCCGAGAGGTCCAGCTTCTCCCCCAGTTCGGCGCCCACGAGCCTGCTCACCGAAGACATCATGGTGTGGAATGTGCTCTCCAGCTCGGGATTTTCGGCGAGCCGCCCGTAGAGAGTGGGCGCCGTTCCCGGAATTTCCCGCCGCAGTCCGATGTTGGTGTCTTCTTTGAGGGATTCACAGAACCAGGCCATCGCCCGGTAGATACCGTGCTGTTCCCAGGGAATGTTGGACGCGGGCGACTCGTCGAAGTTCGCGGTCAGCGGCTTCGAGAGCGGAGTGGTGTGGTAACCCGCGCCGTCCTTGCGCAAAAGCCCGAATACCGTACAACCGAGAAGGAGGATGCGGGTGGGCTGCTCCTTGAGGTCCAGCCGTGCGGCGATCTCCCGTACGGCCAGGCCGGGCTCCTTCTCCACCAGCGCGAAGAGCCCCAACTGGAATCCCGCGCTCAGGAACTGAAACCGATAGTGGGCCTTGTAGAGCCCTCTGAGCTCCACTTCTATCGGTACCTCGGTTTGCGTCATGCCCAACCCTTCTCTGACAAGGAGTCGTTCAGTCGACGGCATATCAGAGCACAGAATCCGAGGTGATTGTAGCCATGTTCGAAGGTTTCAGGGACGGAGTGTCCTTTGTTCTGCGGGCCCCAAAACGGAATTGACCCTTCCTTGAGAAAAGGGTCTTTGCCGGGCCGGGCGGCGGAATCGCGAGAATGTTACGGCGAATGATCCCGGAAGGCCCGAATGCCGGCCGGTGGTCAGCCGGCCGGCATTCACGCGGTGCGCGGGCGTACGGGTGCGGATACGCGGCTGAGCGGTCAGCGGCTCAGCCGGTGAGCGCGGGGATGACCCGCTCGCCGTACGCGTCGAGGGTGCGCTCCTTCGCGTCATGCATCGCGTAGACGGCGAACTGGTCGACCCCCAGGGCCCGCAGCCGCTCCAGCTTCTCGATATGCGCCTCGGCCGGGCCGAGCAGGCAGAACCGGTCGACGATCTCATCGGGGACGAAGGCCGTGTCCGGATTGCCGCTGCGGCCGTGGTGGGCGTAGTCGTACCCCTGCCGCTCCTTGATGTACGCGGTCAGGGACTCGGGCACGGCGCCGGAGTGCTCGCCGTAGCGGGAGACCAGGTCGGCCACATGGTTGCCGACCATGCCGCCGAACCAGCGGCACTGCTCTCGGGCGTGGGCCAGGTCGTCGCCGATATACGCGGGGGCGGCGACGCAGACGGTGACCGCGTCCGGATCGCGCCCGGCCTCGGCGGCGGCGGTGCGCACCGCCTTGACCATCCACTCCGTCAGGAAGGGGTCGGCGAGCTGAAGGATGAATCCGTCGGCCTTCTGCCCGGCCAGCGCGAGCGCCTTGGGGCCGTACGCCGCCATCCACACCGGCAGCCTGCCGTCCTCGATCCAGGGGATGCGCATCGGGCTGCCGTCCACGACGGCCTCCCTGCCCTCCGCCAGATCGCGGATGGCGTCGATGGCCTCGCCGAGGCGGGCGAGGGTATTGGGCTTGCGCCCGGCCACCCGCAGCGCGGAGTCACCGCGGCCGATACCGCAGACGGTGCGGTTGCCGTACATCTCGTTGAGGGTGGCGAAGGTGGAGGCGGTCACCTCCCAGGTGCGGGTGCCCGGATTGGTGACCATCGGGCCGACGATCAGCCGCTCGGTCCGGGCCAGGATCTGGCTGTAGATGACGAACGGCTCCTGCCACAGCACGGCGGAGTCGAAGGTCCAGCCGTAGCCGAAGCCGTTGCGCTCGGCGCGGCGCATCAGCTCGACGACGGCCGAGGCGGGCGGATCGGTCTGTAGGACGAGTCCGAAGTCCATGCTCGCTCCCTGGCTCAGCCGAGGTACTGACAGGTGTCGCGGACGAGGAACTGGCCGTGCCCGGCCCGCCCGGTGTACTTCCGCCGGTCGATGACGGGGACACCGCGCGACAACACGGTCTCGACCTGTCCGGTGATCCGCTTGCCCTCGTACGCCGAGTAGTCGACGTCCATATGGTGGGTCTCGGCGGACAGGGTCTGCTGGGCCGCCGGATCGTAGACGACGATGTCGGCGTCGGTCCCGGGCGCGATGGTGCCCTTCCGCGGATAGAGGCCGAACATCCTGGCCGGGGTGGCGCAGGCGATCTCGATCCAGCGGCGGCGGGAGATATGGCCGTCCACCACGGCCTGGTGGAGCAGGTCCATCCGGTGCTCCACGCCCGGCATACCGTTGGGGATCTTGGAGAAGTCGCCCCGGCCCAGCTCCTTCTGCCCGGTGAAGCAGAACGGGCAGTGGTCGGTGGAGACCACCTGGAGGTCGTTGGTCCGCAGCCCCCGCCACAGCGCGGCCTGGTGCTCGACGGGCCTGAGCGGTGTGGAGCAGACGTACTTGGCGCCCTCGAAGTCCGGTTCGGCGAGATTGTCCGTGGACAGGAACAGATACTGCGGACAGGTTTCGCCGAAGACCGGAAGCCCCAGGTCACGTGCCTGCGTCAGCTCCGCGAGGGCCTCCTGGGCCGACACATGGACGACATACAGCGGGGCGCCGGCCACTCGGGCGAGCTGGATGGCGCGGTGGGTCGCCTCCGACTCCAGCAGCGCCTTGCGGACCTCACCGTGGTAGCGGGGGTCGGTCCTGCCCTCGGCCAGGGCCTGTTCCACCAGGACGTCGATGGCGATGCCGTTCTCGGCGTGCATCATGATCAGCCCGGCGTTGGCGGAGGCGCGCTGCATGGCCCGCAGGATCTGCCCGTCGTCGCTGTAGAAGACCCCCGGGTAGGCCATGAACAGCTTGAAGCTGGTCACGCCCTCCCCCACCAGGAGATCCATCTCCTTGAGCGCGCTCTCGTTCACATCGGAGAGGATCATGTGGAAGCCGTAGTCGATGGCGCAGTTGCCCCGCGCCTTCAGGTGCCAGGCGTCCAGCCCCTCGCGCAGGGCGTGCCCCACCGTCTGGATGGCGAAGTCCACGATGGTGGTGGTGCCGCCCCAGGCCGCCGCCCGGGTGCCGGTCTCGAAGGTGTCGGAGGCGAAGGTGCCGCCGAACGGCATCTCCATATGGGTGTGCCCGTCGACCCCGCCCGGGATGACGTACTTGCCGGTGGCGTCGATCGTACGGTCGGCCGTCCAGCCCTGGGCGTACGCGCTGCCGGACGAGGCGAGGGCGGCGACCTTCCCGTCCTCGATCAGCACATCGGCCAGGGTCTCCTCGGCGGCGGTGACGACCAGCCCGCCGCGGATCACGGTACGGGACATCAGCTCACGCTCCTTCCGGACCGGGCGGTCCTGAGGGCCGCCTCGAGGATCTCCGCGCCCTCCTCGGCCTCGGCGACGGTGAGGCTGAGCGGCGGGGCGATCCGCAGCACGCTGCTGTTGTGCCCGCCGCCCTTGCCGATGAGCAGCCCGCCCTCCCGGGCGGCCTCCAGAACGGCGGACGCGCCCTCGGGGTACGGGTCGCCGGTGCCCGGCTCGACCAGCTCGATGCCGATCATCAGCCCTCGGCCGCGGACCTCGCGCACGGTGTCCAGACCGGCGCAGGCGGCGCGCAGCCGCTCGATCAGCAGCCCGCCGACCCGGCGGGCGTTGCCCTGTAGATCGTGTTCGACCAGGTGGGTGAGGTTGGCCAGACCGGCGGCCATCGTGATGGGGCTGCCGCCGAAGGTGGAGATGGAGTTGGCGTCCAGGCAGTTCATGACCTCGGCGCGGGCGACGACACCGCCGATCGACATCCCGTTGCCGATGCCCTTGGCGAAGGTGAGGATGTCGGGCGGCCCGGAGCGGTCGTGCGCCTGCCAGCCCCAGAAGTGGTCGCCGGTGCGGCCCCAGCCGGTCTGCACCTCATCGGTGATCCACAGAATGCCGTGCCGGTCGAGCACCTCGCGGAAGGCGGCGAACAGCCCGTCGGGCGGCGAGGTGAAGCCGCCGACCCCCTGCACCGGCTCGGCGATCAGCGCGGCGACATTGCCGTGCGCCTGGCCGAGGATGTCCTCGAGGTCGGCGACGCACGCCTTGATGTACTCCCCGTCGGACAGCCCGGCGAACGGCCCCCGGGTGCGCACCCCGCCATGCACATACAGCGTCTGGAGCGGCGACAGGCTGGTCGGCGACCAGCCGCGGTTGCCGGTGATGCCGACGGCCGAGAAGGAGCGGCCGTGGTAGCTGTTGCGCATCGCCAGGATCTGGTTGGAGCGGCGGTAGGTGGTGGCGAGCAGCAGGGCCGTGTCATTGGCCTCGGTGCCGGAGGTGGTGAAGAAGACCCGCGCGTCCGGGATGCCGGACAGGGCGGCGACCCGCTCGGCCAGGTCGACCATGGGCCGGTCGAGGTAGAGCGTGGAGGTGTGCAGGATCCGGCCCGCCTGCTCGCTGATGGCCTTGGTGACCTCGGGGAGGGCGTGCGCGGTCATCGTGGTGAGGATGCCGCCGAAGAAGTCGAGGTAGCGGTTGCCCTCGGCGTCCCAGACATGGCGGCCCTCGCCGTGGGTGATCTCGATGGGGCGCTGGTAGTAGACGGCGAGCCAGTCGGGGAGGACGGCTTGGTGCCGGGTGTGCAGGGCCGCGTGGATGCGGCCGCTGCCGTCGCTCGTGGCACTGCCGCTGCTCACGGCATCGCCGCTGCTCATGGCATCGCTGCTGCCACTCGTGGCCTCGCTACTGCTGCTGCTCATGGCTTCACCAGCCCCTCGTAGGCGTCGGGGCGCCGATCGCGGTAGAACGCCCACTGCTGCCGCACCTCGTCGATCAGACCGAAGTCGAGGTCGCGGATGATCAGCTCCTCCTCCTTGTCACTGGCCACGTCGCCGACGAACTGACCGCGCGGATCGACGAAGTAGCTGGTGCCGTAGAAGTCGTTGTCGCCGTACTCCTCGGTGCCGACGCGGTTGATCGCGGCGATGAAGTACTCATTGGCGACGGCCGCGGCGGGCTGTTCGAGCTGCCAGAGGTAGGCCGAGAGCCCGCGGGAGGTGGCCGAGGGGTTGTAGACGAGCTGCGCCCCGGCCAGCCCCAGGGCGCGCCAGCCCTCGGGGAAGTGGCGGTCGTAGCAGATGTACACCCCGACCTTGCCCACGGCGGTGTCGAACACCGGCCAGCCCACGTTCCCCGGCTTGAAGTAGTACTTCTCCCAGAACCCCTTGACCTGCGGGATGTGGTGCTTGCGGTACTTGCCCAGATAGCTGCCGTCGGCGTCGATCACGGCCGCGGTGTTGTAGTAGAAACCCGACTGCTCGAGCTCGAAGACCGGCACCACGACCACCATGCCGGTCTCCCGCGCCAGCTCCCGCATCCGCCGCACGGTCGGCCCATCCGGCACCGGCTCCGCCCACCGGTAGTGTTCCGCCTCCTGCACTTGGCAGAAGTACGGCGCGTTGAACACCTCCTGGAAGCCAATCACCTTGGCGCCCTGCGCGGCCGCCTGCCGGGCGTACTCCTCATGCTTCGCGATCATCGATTCGGTATCGCCGGTCCAGGTGGCCTGGACGAGAGCGGCACGTACGAGGTTGGCCATGATGAGCTCCTCAACCTGTGTCTACGCACGTAGAATCCGGCTCTGAAGAACGTAAGAGCGCACTGACCACTCTGGCAATACCGCCGCCGTTACTCAACGAAGACGATCACGTTTCCTGTTTTGTCGGGTCGCGGGGTGGGTGGATGGGTGCGGGTTTCGTCTCGCGCCTTCGGCGCAATTGAGCAGCGGCAGCGGGGGTAGGGGGCGCGGCGCCGCCGCCGGGCGCCGGGCCGGTGGGCGCGAGCGCCGGTGACGGCGCCCGCGCCCGGGAGCTGAGGCCGATGCCGGAGTGACGGAGGCGGGGACGATTCCGGGAAATCGGCGCGGGCCGCTCGCCGACCGCCGGGCCGGTGGGGCGACTGCCGGTGGCGGCGCCTGCACCCGGAAGCTGGGGCCGATGCCGGACCGCCCGGGGGCGGGGGTGCCTCCGAAAAATCTGCGCGGGCCACCGGGCCGGTGGAGCGCACCCGGATGGCGGCTCCCGTGATCCGGGGCTAAGAGCCATTCGGGCTAACGGCCCCCTCCGGGCCCCCCTCGAAAAAACGCTTGATCTCAAGCAACTAATTTGTCAAACGTTTTCAAGAGGGGTACCCCCCGCCTGCCCGGCACCGACCCCAGCCCCCGACCAGCGCGGCCGCCACCGGCGCCCACACCCACCAACCCGGCGCCCGGCAGCGGCGCCGCGCCCCCACCACCGCCGCCGCTGCTCAAATGCGCCGAAGGCGCGAAACGGCGCCGCACCCAACCACGAGCACCACCCGGAGCCCAGGCTCATGCTCAGGCTCAGGTTCAGGCGGGACCGGGTACGCCCGGCAGCCCGGCGGCGCGCATCGCATGGGCGAGATCGTGGTGACTGCTGGAGGACACACCTGCGGCAGCATCAAGCAGCAGGGGCACCAACGTGGCGGGGTCCTCTGCCGCCGCCCGCGCCGCCTCCTCCGGCGTACGGGCCCGTACCAGCGCCTCCAGCAGAAACGCAGCCCTGCGAGAGGCACCCGCCGCGAGGAGCGCCTGGGCGGTGTGGGCCACCTCGTGGGCGGGGCGCGAGACGCTCTGCCGTAACAGCCGCTCGCCGTCGGCCTCGCGGTCCGCCGCGACCAGCGCCTCGGCGGCTGCGGCGAGCCGTGGGGGCGGCAGACACGCCATCTCCCACAGCAGCGTGGACACATCGGCCCCGAGTCCGGCACGCTCAAGCTCCTCCGCGAGGACGGGCAGCCGTGGGGCGGACCAGGCGGCGGCCTCGTACAGCACGACATGGGCCTCACCGGAGCGGCCCGCCGCCCGGAGTCGGCCGAGCCGCGCGACGGCCTCCTGGGCGCCACGTCGCGCTGCGGCGCGCTCCGCCGCCTCCTGGGCAAGCCGCCGCCCGTCGTCGACTGCCTTGTCCCGCCTACGGCGTTTACCGCCGCCCTCGCCGTCGTACGCCCCGGCGAACCGAGCACCGCGCGGGGTCGCGGGAACTTCGCTCCCACTCTCCGCCAGGGGCGAGCCAGGCGAGGACGACGGCGACGCCGCCACACCCCCTCCTCCGGCCCCGGCAAACCGCGCCCCGCGCGGTCGAGGTCGCGCGGCGACAGGGGCGGGCTCAGACGCGGCGGGCGCGGACTCCCGACCCTGCGCGGGGGACCCCGAAGACTCGTCCACACCAGATGCGGAGGCGCCCACAGGAGTGCCCGGTGATGTGAACCCCGTCGTCGCAGCCTGCGCGGCGCCGCGGAACCCGGCCTCCGAAGCCGTCGGGCGCGGCCCCGTGGCCGCCTCCTCAACCCCCGCAAACCGCGCCCCACGCAGCCCAGGTCGCGCGGAGCCCACAGCAGGCGTGGGGGCGCCCACGGCGTTACCCAGTGGTGTCGCCCCCGCCGTGGGGGCCACCGACCAGGGTCCCAGAGCGGACGCTGACGGCGCGGGCCGCAAGTCCTGCGCGGGCGGCTCGATAGACGCGTCCGCGCCCGACCCCGCACCGGGCGCGGGGACACCCACGGCGGTACCCGGCGGCGTGGGCCCCGCCACCGGGGCCACCGACCAGGGGCCGGGGGCGGACACTGTCGACCCGGGCCCCAAACCCTGCGCCGGGGGCTCGAAAGACGCGTCCGCGCCCGGACCGACAGCAGACGCGGGGACACCCGCGGAGGCGCTCGGTGGCGTCGCCCGCGCCGTCGGGGCCACCGACCAGGGCGCCGCCAGGGCGGACGCTGGCGGCGCGGGCCGCAAGCCCTGCGCGGGCGGCACGGCAGACGCTTCCGCGCTCGAACCCACAGCGGACGCGGAGGTGCCCGGTGGCGTGGGCCCCGCCGTCGGGGCCAACGGCCAGGGCGCCGGGGCAGGCGCGATCGGCGTGGGGCCCGTCAGGGTCGATGGGGTTGTGGTGGGGCTCGGCGGCGGGGTCGGTGCGGTGGCGGGGGCCCGGGCCCCGGAGGCGGGCAGGGCGGTGAGGCGGGCGTGGAGTTCCTCGGTGCGGGCCGTTGCGCGACGCCAGTCGTCATGGGCCCAGGCCAGCTCCGCGGCGAGGCGTTCGCGGTCGGCCGTGGCCTCGGCGGTGGACAGCGCCGTCTGGAGGTCGCGTTCGCGACGGGCGGCGTTCCGTCGTTCGCGCAGCATGCCGTCCAGGCGGTCCCGGAGTGCCTCTCGGCTCCCGGGTCCGGCGTCGTGAGCCGCGACCGAGGCACGGTAGAGGGTCGCCGCCCGGGCCGCCGCCTCCTGGGCGGGCCCGGCGCCGCGCTGGGTGGAGAGGTCCTGAAGCAGGGACTGGACGACGTCCCACGGCGGCACCTCCAGGCCGTCGAGACAGGCCCTCAGCCCCTCGGGGTCGCGCAGGGCGAAGACGCCGTACCAGCCCGTCCCCGCGTCCAGCCGTCTCGTCAGCGCCCGCAGATATCTCGCGAACTCCTCGACCTCGGCCGGGAGTTGCCCGCTCGCCATGGCCTCCCCTCCCTTCCCCCTCGGGCGATGCACGGCCCAAGGCCACGCATTCGACACCCTGCGTGTTACGGAATCGGTTACGGCTGCGCTACGAGCGCTTTTCCTGCTCCGCACATGACAGGCAAACTTGCAAGTTTAGCTGTTGAACTTCTAGGGTGAGGGCATGGCCACGCCCGACCCCCTGCCCACCGAGCCCGCCCACCGGCCAGAGACCGGCCCGCGGCCGGAGGCCGCCCCGCAGGCCGAGGAGCGCATCGCCGTCGACCTCGCCGCCGTCGTCAGCCAGCTCATGCGCCGTATGCGGGCCGCCTCCTCGCAGGGGGCGCTCACCCCCTCCCAGCGGGCGGTCATCAGCCGGCTCTACACCGAGGGGCCGACCACCACCGCCGCGCTGGCCCGCGCCGAGCTGGTGCGGCCGCAGTCGATGCGCATGATCCTGGCCGCGCTGGAGGAACAGACGCTGGTGGAGCGGGCCCCGCACCCCACCGACGGACGGCAGGTGGTCTTCTCGATCACCGATCTCGGGCGGGAGGCGATCACATCCGTACGGCAGGCCAAGCAGAGCTGGCTGCTCGACGCGATCGACACCCGTCTCGACGCCGATGAGCGCCGCACCCTCGCCGAGGCCACCGAACTGCTCAAGCGGCTGGTCCAGGAATGACCGACACCGCGGGCAAGCCCGCCATCCCCCCGGCGACGGGGACGGGCACTGGCACGGGGACGGGGACGGGGGCCGCGAACTCGGTCCTGGGCAACCCCACCGGCGCCGCCGACCCCTTCGGTCCCCGGCTGATGGCCCCGCTGCTCATCGGCTCGGTCCTCAACCCCGTCAACTCCACGATGATCGCCACCGGGCTGGTGGCCATCGGCCATGACTTCGGCGTCGGCGCCGCCCGGACCGCCTGGCTGGTCGCCTCCCTCTACCTCGCCAGCGCCGTGGCGCAGCCCGCGATGGGCCGGCTCGCCGATCTGCTCGGGCCGCGCCGGGTCTTCCTCTGCGGGCTGCTCGTGGTGTGCGCCGCCGGGCTCGTGGGCGCTCTGGCGCCCGCGTTCGGCTGGCTGATCGCCTCGCGGGTGCTGCTCGGCATCGGTACGTCCGCGGCGTACCCCGCGGCGATGGCGCTGCTGCGCGCCCAGTCCGTCGCCACCGGACGCGAGACACCGCGCCCCGTGCTCGGACGGCTCTCGCTCGCCGCGCTCGGCAGCGCGGCGGTCGGGCCGGTGCTGGGCGGGGTGCTCATCGCGACGGCCGGATGGCGAGCGATCTTCGCGGTCAATGTGCCGCTGGCCCTCCTCGGCATCGCCCTCGCACTGCTCTGGCTTCCCAGGACCCGTATGGCGAGCGCGGGCAGCGCGGGCAGCGCGGGCAGCGCAGAGAGCACGGACGCCGGGGCGCGGACGGCGGGCGGCGCCTTCGATCCGCTCGGGATCGCGCTGTTCACCGGCACTCTCACCACCCTCATGATCTTCCTGATGGACCTGGAACGGCCCAACTGGGCGCTGCTGCCCGTCGTCCTGGTCCTCGCGGCGGCCCTCACCTGGTGGCAGTTGCGCCGCCCCCGCCCCTTCATCGATCTGCGGATGATCGGCCGCAACCGCTCCCTCGCTCTCACCTACCTCCGCCACGGCACGGCGTACCTGGTCATCTACATGGTCATGTACGGCTACGCGCAGTGGCTGGAGGAGGGGCATGGCTACTCCGCCTCCCGGGCCGGACTGATCATGCTGCCCATGTCGGGCGCGGCCGCCGTGTGCTCACTGCTCGGCGCCCGTACGAAGGGCATCTACGCACCGCTCGTCCTCGCGGCCGTACTGCTCGCCGCGGGGAGCGGGGTGCTGCTGCTCGCCGACGAGTCCACCCCGCTTCTCGCGCTGCTGCTGGCCGCGGTCCTCTTCGGACTGCCGCAGGGGCTGTCCTCGACCGGCAACCAGGCCGCCGTCTACACCCAGGCCCCACGCGAGAGCGTCGGCGCGGCGGCCGGGCTCCAGCGCACCTCGCAGTACCTCGGCGCGATCACCGCCGCCGGGCTGATCGGGCTCTTCTACGGACAGCGGGCGACCGCCGCCGGGCTGCACGGCATCGCCATGGTGGCGGGTGCGCTCAGCCTCGCGGTGCTGCTGCTGACCGCCACCGACCGGGCGCTGCGCGCCCGCGCCCGTACCTGACCTACGACCCCCAGACCCCCAGACCCACAGACCCGGGCCCCCAGGCCCCCAGACCCAGCCCCCAGGAGGCACCATGCCCGCCACCGTGCTCGACCCGAACACCGCCCTGGTCCTCGTCGACCTCCAGAAGGGCATCACCGGACTGCCCACCGTCCACCCCACCGCCGAGGTCATCGAGCGCGGCGCCCGGCTGGCGGCCGCGTTCCGCAAGCGGGGGCTGCCGGTCGTCCTCGTCCGGGTCGTGGCCGGGGCGCCGGGCCGTACCGAGGCTCAGCGGGGCGGCGGAGGCGGGCAGTTTCCGGCGGACTTCGCCGACCTCGTGCCGGAACTCGGCCAGGAGGACGGCGACGTCGTGGTCACCAAGCACACCTGGGGCGCCTTCCACGGCACCGACCTCGACCTCCAGTTGCGCCGCCGCGGGGTGACCCAGGTGGTGCTCGGCGGCATCGCCACCAGCATCGGCGTGGAGTCCACGGCCCGTGGCGCGTACGCGCACGGGTATCACGTGACGCTGGCGACCGACGCCATGACCGATATGGACGCCGAGGCGCACCGCAACAGCGTCGAGAAGATCTTCCCCCGGCTCGGGGAGACCGACTCCGCCGACGCGATCATCGGCCTGCTGGGCTGAGAAGCCGCAGAGCTGAAGCTTGGGCCGACGGGCTCCTGGATCGCACCAGAGCCCGCCGACCCACCGCTCGGCCCACCGCGTCGGATCAGCGCTTCGGGCTGACCACCATCGCCGAGCCGCCGCCCCGCCGTTCCGTCTCGGCCGCCGCCAGCCACCGTCCGCCGGACAGCCGCTGCACCCCGGTCGCCGCCCCGATCTCGGGGTTCTGCTTGAAGGAGTGGCCGAGCGCCTCCAGCTTGGCGCGCTCGGGGCCGTTCCACAGCCCCGGTTCCAGCTCCGTCTGGGCCGCGTTGCGCTGGCTGGCGCGCGGTGCGGCGATCGCGTCCACCAGCGGCATGCCCCGGTCGACGTGATTCAGCAGGGTCTGAAGCACGGTGGTGATGATGGTCGCCCCGCCCGGGGAGCCCAGCGCCAGCACCGGCTTATGGCCGTCCAGCACGATCGTCGGCGACATGGACGAGCGCGGCCGCTTCCCCGGGCCCGGCAGGTTCGGGTCGTGGACGGCGGGGTCGGCGGGCGCGAAGGAGAAGTCGGTCAGCTCGTTGTTGAGCAGGAAGCCACGGCCGGGGACGGTGATCCCGCTGCCGCCGGTCTGCTCGATGGTGAGGGTGTAGGCCACCACATTGCCCCACTTGTCGGCGACCGTGAGATGCGTGGTGTTCTCGCCCTCGTACGTGGTCGGGGCGGCGTGGCCGCGGGTGTCGCAGGAGCCGGGCGCGGACAGGTTGTTCGGGTCGCCGGGCGGTACGGGGCTCTTGAGCACCGCGTCGTCCTTGATCAGGCAGGCCCGGGAGTCGGCGAACCGCTGCGAGGTGAGCCCCTTGGTGGGGACGTCCTCGGCGGCGGGGTCGCCGACCCAGCGGCCCCGGTCGGCGAAGGCGATCCGGCTGGCCTCGATATAGCGGTGCAGATACTGGAGGTCGCTGAGCTTGGAGAGGTCGGTCTTCTCCAGGATGTTGAGCGCCTCGGCGACGCTGGTCCCGCCGGAGGACGAGGGCGCCATGCCGTACACGTCCAGACCGCGGTAGGCGGTCCGGGTCGGGGCCTGCCGCTTCGTTCCGTAGGCCCGCAGGTCCTCGGCCGTCAGATCGCCCGCGCGCACCACGCGCTGCGCCTTCGGGTCGACGGGCGGCTTGCGCACGGTGTCGACGATGTCGCGGCCCAGCTCGCCCTTGTAGATCGCGCCGACGCCCTTCTTGGCCAGCAGCGCGTACGTACGGGCGAGGTCGGGGTTGCGGAAGGTCGAGCCGACCGCCGGGGGCTGGCCGCCGGGCAGGAAGAGCTTGGCGGTGGCCGGGAAGTCCTTGAAGCGGGCCTGGTTGTCGGCGGTCTGCTGGCGGAAGGTGCTGTCGACGGTGAACCCGTCGCGGGCCAGCCGCTCGGCGGGCCTGAGCACCTGCCCCAGGGAGCGGGTGCCCCAGTCCTTCAGGGCGTCGTTCCAGGTGGCGGGGGTGCCGGGGGTGCCGACGCTCAGCCCGCTGGTGACGGCGTCGGCGAACGGCAGCGGTTTGCCGTCCTTGCCGAGGAAGAGCTTCTGGTCCGCGCTGCGGGGCGCGGTCTCGCGGCCGTCGAGCGTGGAGACCTTGTGCCGCTTGGCGTTGTAGTAGACGAAGTAACCACCGCCGCCGACACCGGCCGAGTACGGCTCGGTGACGCCGAGCGCGGCGGCGGTCGCCACCGCCGCGTCCACCGCGTTGCCCCCGTGCCGCAGCACATCGATCCCGGCCGCCGAGGCGTCGGCGTCCACGCTGGAGACGGCGCCGCCGTAGCCGACGGCCACGGGTGTCTTGGCGGGAGCGGGCTTCGCGGTGCCGTCCTGATCCTGCCCGGCGGCACCGGCCGGGACGACGCCCAGCACCGCGACCATTCCGGCCGCGGCCGCCAGCGCGGGCAGTCGGCGCCGGACGGCCGCCGCGGCGGAGGCGCGAGTGGTGGACGTGGTTGACGATGCGGCTGGTCGTACGGCGTGCCCCATCCGTGACCTCCAAGCGAAACGACAGGGAGCGGAGCCTACCCGCGAGCCTCATGCCCACGACAGGGGTAGTGGATCGCCGATCCGTCCCGCCATCCGTACAGGTGCGCGTTCCCGCGTTCGTTCACCCGTACGCTCGAACGCGTACCCGATCGGCCGCTACGATGCGCGGCCATGACAGACACCATGCAGGACCTGATCGCCTCCGCGGCGGCCCTGATCGTGGGCCTGGCTGCCGGCTGGGCCGTGCATTCGGCGTTCGGGCGCCGCAAGCGCGCCCGCGAGCAGCGCTTCTTCGGACTGCCGGAAGGCTCGGAGTGCGTGCTGGTCACCCATCGGGACAGCACCTCGGCCCACTGGAGCATCCCCCGCCATGACGCGCTCGCGCTGCTCGGTCTCGCGTCGATCGTGGAGAACTGCGGGGCGCATACCGAGGTCGCCCCGCATGACACGGGGCTCCAGGGCTTCGGCGCGCGCACGGAGTTCTGCGTCGGCGATCCGACCGCGCACCGCAGGCTCGCCGCCCATATGACCAATCTACTGCCGGGCGTCACCGTGCACCCGGGGGACGACTCCGGCACGGACCGGGGGATGTTCACCATCGCCGGTACGCACTACCGCCCGGAGCCGGGCACGGTCGAGTATGTGCTGCTGGCCCGGCTGACGGCGGGCGACGACAGCCGGCCGGTCTTCCTGGCGGCCGGACAGCGGCCGGTCACCCATCGCGCCGCCGTCCGCCACCTCGTCCGCAACCGCGCCAAGCTGGCCCGGAAGTACGGCGCCCAGGGCTCCTTCTGTCTGCTGCTGAAGGTGGTCAACTCCCAGGCGTACGGCCCGGATCTGGTGGAGCTGGTCGCGGATGTGACCAAGCCCGCGACCACTCCGGCGGGCCCGCGCGCCGCCGCGAAGGCTGCCGCGAAGGACGACTGAGCCCGGCCAAGGGCGACTGAGCCGGCCCAGAGCCACCGACTCAGCCGCGGACCCGGGCGAACAGGCGCGCCCCGCCCATCAGACACAGCGCCGCCAGGGCCAGGGTGACGGCCGCCCCGACGGCGACCGTGGTGTTGGCGTAGTGCCCCAGGAACACCTGGCGCACCGCGTCGACCGTGTAGCTGAACGGCACGGCGCGCGAGGCGCCCTCCAGCCATCCGGGGGCCAGGGCCATCGGCAGCAGCAGGCCGGAGAGCAGCATCAGCGGCATGGCCGCCGTGTTGGCGATGGCGGCGAACTCCGGGGATGTGCGGACGTTCATGGCCAGCCCGTAGGAGAGCGCGGACAGGGCCGCCGCGAGCACGGCCACGAACAGCAGGCCGATCAGCACACCGGGGAGCGGGGCGCGCAGCCCGAAGGCGAGACCGAGCAGCACCAGCAGCACCGACTGGGCCACGAGCTGGACGACATCGCGCAGGGTGCGGCCGAGCAGCAGCGCCAGCGGGCTGACCGGGGTGACCCGCATCCGGTCCAGAACGCCGAGGTTGCGGTCCATCAGCAGTCCGAGCCCGACGTACGACCCGCCGAGCAGGGCGAGCTGGACGAGTACGCCGGGGACCAGCGTCTGCCAGGACGATCCGCTGACGCCCATGTCGAGTCCGGTCAGCAGCGGGCCGAAGAGGGCGAGCAGGAGCAGCGGCTGGAGCATCCCGAAGAAGAGATTGGTCTTCGAGCGGAGCGTCGAGCGCAGACAGCGGCCGAAGACGATGCCGGTATGGGCGAGAAGAGTCATAAGGGGCCCTTGGGTTTGTCGGATGCCCCTGAACCCCGGGGCCTGGGGTCTGGGGCGAAGCCCCGGTTGTGGGAAGGGACGGGGAGGGGAACAGCCCGCCGGACACCCCTCAGATGGCGAGGGGTCGCTCGGCCGTGGACCGGCCGGTGATGGCGAGGAAGGCGTCCTGGAGGCTGGCGGCCGGATCGCCCGCATAGCGGCGCTTGAGCTCGGCGGAGGTGCCCTCGGCGACGATCCGCCCGGCGTCCACGACCACGATCCGGTCGGCGAGCGCATCGGCCTCGTCCAGGTAATGGGTGGTGAGGAAGACCGTGGTGCCGTGCTCGGCGCGGACGCGCCGCACCAGGTCCCACAGCTCGGCCCGGCTGCCGGGGTCGAGACCGGTGGTGGGCTCGTCGAGGAAGAGCACCTCGGGCCGGTTGACCAGGCCCAGCGCGATCTCCACCCGACGGCGCTGACCGCCGGACAGGGCGCCGGTCGGGCGGTCCATGAGCCCCGACAGGCCGAGTTCGGCGGCGAGTTCAGCGGCGCGCCCGGCCGCCGCGCCCCGGGACATCAGATGCAGCCGGCCCTGGGTGACCAGCTCCTCGCGTACGGAGCACGCCGGGTCCAGGCCGCCCGACTGGGCCACATAGCCGATCCGCCGCCGTACACCCGCCGGATCGCGGAGCAGATCGCGCCCGGCGATCTCGGCCTCGCCTCCGCTGGGCGGCAGCAGGGTGGTGAGCATGCGCAGGGTCGTGGTCTTACCGGCGCCATTGGGGCCGAGGAAGCCGAGGATCTCGCCGCGGCCGACGGTCAGATCGATACCGCGGACGGCGTGCACGGGGCCGCTGCCCAGCGCGAAGGTCCGGGCGAGGCCGCGGACGTGGATGACGGATGAGGACATGCCCACGATCAGAGCACAACGCTCCCCAAACTTGCAATCGACTTAAAGATCAGAGGCGTATGCAAGTTTGCAACGGGATACACTGACCGCCATGAGCGAAGGACTGCGGGAACGGCACAAGCGCCGTACGCGCCGACGGATCGCGGACGTGGCCACCGGCCTGTTCCTGGAACGGGGCTTCGACCGGGTCACGGTCGCCGAGGTCGCCGAGGCCGCGGAGGTGTCCGTCAACACCGTCTACAACTACTTCCCGGCCAAGGAGGATCTGGTCCTGCCGCCCGATCAGGCATCCCCGCGGCGGCTCGCCGACATCGTGCGCGAGCGCCCGCCCGGCCGGTCCGCCGCCCAGGCGGTGCTGGACCGGCTGCGCGAGGAGGTGGCGCGCCGCGACCGCTCACTGGGGCTGACCGAGGGCTTCGGCCCGTTCTTCGCGATGATGCGGGCCGCCCCCACGCTGCTCGCCCGGCTGGAGGAGCTGGGCCACCGGATGAACGACGAACTGGCCGCCGTGCTCGCCGAGGAGACCGGCACGGCGCCGGAGGATCCGCTGCCACGTGTGGTGGCCGCCCAGATCAGCGGCTATCACTCACTCATCTTCGGCGAGATCGGCCGGCGCGTCACGGCGGGTGAGCGCCCCGACGCCATCGCCAAGGCCGTGGCCGAACTCCTCGACGCCATCGAGGAGATGCTCGGCGCGCCGATGCTCGGCTACGCCGTACGGGAGGAGCGACCGTGTTCCGAGTGACGATCCGCGGGGCCTTCGAGGAACTGGGCGAGGACGATCGCGAGGCGCTGCGCACCGCGGTCGACTCCTTTCAGGTGGGCTTCACCGAGGCGGGCACCTTCACCTGCGACCAGAGCCTTTCGGCGTTCACCTTCCGCTGCCAGGTTCCGGCGGAGCCGGACGACGGCGAACACGAGGCGACCGAACAGGCCATCGCGGCGCTGACCGCCCACGGTTACCCCCATCGGATCCTGCGGGTCGGGGTGACGGACATGCGGGACATCAAGATCCGCCGCAAGGGCGGACGGCGCAACCCCCGCGGGGCGGGCGGCACGTAGCGCGATGGACGATGGGCGATGGACGCACTCCCGCGCGAGCGGCGCTACGGGGTGTCCGGCGGGTCTTTCCCCCTCCCCGCCCCTTCCCGCTACCAGGGGTTTCACCCCTGGACCCCGAACTCCGGGGCGAAGCCCCGCCTTTCGGCCCCTCCGGCACTTGAGGAGCAGGTCCTGGGGCAGAGCCCGCCTTCAGCCCCTCCGGCGTTTGAGGAGCGGGGTCTGGGGCGGAGCCCCAGTTGTGGGAAGGGGCGGGGAGGGGGACGGCCCGCCGCAGGCGTCGCGATCCGTCGGACACCCCCTGAGCGCGGGGCCCTGGGCCCAGCCCGGGGTCAGGGCTCGACGCGAGGTCAGGGTTCGACGCAGGGCCGAGGCTCGGCGGTTGCTTCCGCTCGCGCGGAATTCCGCCCGGGCGGGGCCGGACCCTGGCGGATCCGGCCCCCGGATAGCGCCCCGGGCCGGGCCGGCCCCGGCAGCCGACCACGGCCTCTATCGTTACCCAGGCGTAACTTACCGCGCTATTACCGCCGGTAAACCCCCGAGTTACCGTCAGGTCACCAGCACCGGTGCTCCCCTGCCCCCACGGCACCCCCACGGCACCCCCACCAGGAGCCACAGTGACCCCTGCCCGCAAAGCCCCGCGCCCCACGACAGCCGCCGCCGTCTCGGTGGCCGTCCTGGCGGGAGCGGCCTTCGGCCTCGCCCCCTCCGTCCAGGCCGCGGCACCGGCCCCCACCACCGCCACAGCCGCCTCCGCCGAATCCACCGCCTCGGGCGTCTCCATACGGTTCGTCGACATCCCCGGCGACGGCGGCGTGAAGCTGGCCGCCAACGTCGTGGCCCCCGCGGACGCCGACGCCTCCCGCCGTCTGCCCCTCGTCGTCCTGCCCACCAGTTGGTCCCTGCCCCAGGTCGAATATCTCGCCCAGGCCAAGAAGCTCGCCGAAGCCGGATATGTGGTGCTCACCTACAACACCCGCGGCTTCTGGCAGTCCGGCGGGAAGATCGAGACGGCCGGGCCGCCCGATATCGCCGACGCGTCCAAGGCCATCGACTGGGCGCTGGCCAACACCCCCGCCGACCCCGACCACATCGGCATGGCCGGGCTCTCCTACGGCGCCGGGATCAGCCTGCTCGCGGCCGGTGCCGACCCGCGGATCAAGGCCGTGGTGGCCATGAGCGGCTGGGCGGACCTGGTCGCCTCGATCTACGGCAACCGCACCCAGCACTCCCAGGCCGCCGGGCTGCTCGCCGGGGCCGGGGCGCTGACCGGCCGGCCCAGCGAGGAGTTCCAGCAGATCCTCGATGACTTCTTCTCCTCCAACCTCGCCAAGGAAAAGGATCTGATCGCCTGGGGCAAGAAGCGCTCCGCCGCCACCTACCTCGACCGGATCAACGCCAATGGCGCGGCCATCATGCTGGGCAACTCCTGGGGCGACTCGATCTTCCCGCCCAACAGTTACGCCGACTTCTTCGACAAGCTCACCGGCCCCAAGCGACTGGAGCTGCGGCCCGGCGACCACGCCACCGCCGAACTCACCGGGCTGCTCGGACTGCCCAACACCACCTGGAGCCATGCCCGGCAGTGGCTCGACCGCTACCTCAAGGGCGAGCGCAACGGCATCGACACACAAGCGCCGGTGCAACTGATGTCCCGTACGGCGCGCGGCGACGACTACGAGGGGTACCCGAGCTGGTCGGCCGTCCCCTCCGAGCAGCGCCGCGTCCCGCTCGCCGGCACCGAGAAGATCACCGCCAACCACGACTCCGGTGCCAATGCCGGAACGGTGCTGCTGAGCGGCGCCCTCGACCAGTTCCTCAAGGTCCCGCCGCTGGCCTCGATCCCGCTGCTGCCCCGGTCCCACGCGGCCGTCTGGCAGACCGGAGCCTCCGCTCGCGAGCAGCGCGTCCGCGGCACCGTGAAGCTCCACACCACCGTGACCAGCGACCGCTCGGACGGTACGGCGGTCGCGTATCTCTACGACGTGGGCTCGCTGGGCGTCGGCAAGCTCATCACCAACGCCCCGGTCACCTTCCACGACCGCACCCCGGGCACGCCGTTCGGAGTGGACCTGGAGCTGTTCTCCACGGCGTACGACGTCCCGGCGGGCCACCGGCTGGCGCTGGTCGTCGACACCGTCGATCCGCTCTACATCGAGCACAACCCGGACGGCGCCCATCTCACGTTCTCGTCCCCGGCCGCCGACCCGTCCTACCTCACGGTCCCGGTCCGCGATTGAGGCAGCCTCCGGCCGTCCCGGCTCAGCCGCGGGTGTCCCCCGGCATCGGGGCGGCCGGTTCGGCGGCGGCGACCTCGACCTGGTGGGTCTTCACACTGCGCCGCTCCCGCTTGGCCACCCAGTTGGCGAACCACGACAGCAGCATGCACATCCCGATGTAGATGGGTGAGATCACCATGACCACCGGGATGAACGGCAGGTCGTAGTCGAGATTGGACGCGATCAGCTTTCCGGCGTGCAGAAACTCCTCGTAGGTGATGAGGAAGCCGAGCGAGGTGTCCTTCAGGGCCACCACCAATTGGCTGATGATGGCCGGAAGCATCGCCCGCACCCCCTGCGGCACCAGTACGGACGCCATGACCTGGGTCTTCCGCAGGCCGAGCGAGTACGCCGCCTCGCGCTGGCCGCGGTCCACCGAGTTCACCCCGGCCCGGAACACCTCGGCCAGCACCGAGCCGTTGTACAGCGTCAGCCCGGTGACGAGGGCGGGCAGCGGCTGGACCTTCAGCGCCACGAAGACGAAGAAGATCATCACCAGGACGGGCATCGCCCGGAAGAACTCCACCAGCAGCGTGGCCACCCAGCGCACCGGGCGATGCTCGGAGAGCCGCCCCGCGGCGAGTACCCCGCCGAGGGCGAGCGAGAGGACCGCGGCGATGCCGAACGCCTTGAGGGTGCCCGCGAGCCCGTTCAGCAGCAGCTCCTGGATGCCCTTGTACTCGAACGGCATCCACTTGCGGTAGGCGAACTGGCCGGTGTGGACGAGGAGATAGACGACCCAGCCGAGCAGGGCCAGCAGCACGGCCGTCCCGGCCAGCGCGTAGATCCGGTGCCGGCGCCGGGTGTGCGGCCCGGGGACGTCGTAGAGGGCGGTGGTCGAGGGGGCGGTCATCGCCGCACCCCCCAGCGCCGCTCCAGCAGGGCGAAGATCGCGCTGATGGCGAGGGTGATGATCAGATACCCGACGGCGATCCAGACGAAGGACCAGATGATGCTGTAGCCCCGTTCATTGAGGGGTTTATAGGTGCCGAGCAGTTCGGTGACGCTGAACGAACCGGCGATGGCCGAGTTCTTGGCGAGCGCGATCAGGGTCGATCCGATCGGCGGGATGACCGAGCGGAACGCCTGTGGCAGCACCACCGCGCTCAGCGTCTGGTCGAACGTCATGCCCAGGCTGCGGGCCGCCTCGCCCTGCCCCACCGGCACCGTGTTGATGCCCGCGCGCACCGCCTCGCAGATGAACGCCGAGGTGTAGCAGCCGAGCGCCAGCACCGCGAAGACGGTGAACGGCAGCACCAGACCGAAGCGCGGCAGCCCCAGCATCACCGCGAAGAACAGCAGCGTCAGCGGGGTGTTGCGGAGCACCGTCACCCAGGCGGTGCCGAAGGCGCGCAGCGAGGCGACCGGCGCCACCCGGAAGGCGGCCATCAGGATGCCGAGCGCGAGGGCGAGCAGCGAGGCGTAGACGGTCAGCTCCACGGTGCCGAGGAAGCCCTTGCCGTAAAGCGCGAAGTTCTGGGTGAGCACGTCCATGGGAGGGCCTTCAGCCGGTGCGGTAGCGGTCGATGGGGGGCGGCTTGGGGGCGGGCACACCGGAGAGGCCGAGGGTCGCCTCGTACGCCTGCTTCCAGTCGCCGTTGCGCTCATGGACCTGGATCGCGTCGTCCAGCGCGAAGCGCAGCGCGGTGTCCCGCTTGGGCACGCCGATGCCGTACGGCTCCTTGGAGAAGGGCCGGCCCACCACCTTCAGCTCCTCGGGGGCCTTGGCCGCGTAGCCGAGCAGGATGGTGTTGTCGGTGGTCACCGCGTCGACCTGGAAGCTGAGCAGGTTGTCCACGCACACCGAGTACGTGTCGTACGCGACCGCGTGGGCCTTGGGGTAGTCGGCCTGGATGCGCTGGAGCGGGGTCGAGCCGGCCACCGAGCAGACGGTTTTGCCCGCGAGGTCGGCGGGGCCGTGGATGTCGTTCTCGTCGGTGCGCACCAGCAGCGACTGTCCGGCCATGAAGTACGGCCCGGCGAAGCCGACCAGCCGTTTGCGCAGCGGATTGATGGTGTAGGTGCCGACGTAGAAGTCGATCTGGCCGCTCTGGAGCGCGGTCTCGCGGTTGGCGGAGGCGATGGTCTGGAAGCGGATGGTCTTCGGGGCGAAGCCGAGGGAGGCGGACATCATGCGGGCGATCTCGATGTCGAAACCCGAGTAGCGGCCGGTGGCCGGGTCCCGCTCGCCCAGATAGGGCTGGTCCTCCTTGACCCCGACGGTGAGATGGCCGCGGCGCTCGGCCCGGCGCCAGGTGGGCGAGGCGGGCAGCCGGAAGCCGGTCGCCACCTTGTAGGTGGGCAGCTTCTCGGCCCGGGGTCCCTTGGCGGGCGGGCTGCCCTCCTTGCCGCAGCCGGCCATGAGCAGCAGGGCCAGGGCCGTTACGAGGGCGGCGGTCGCGCGGCGCAGCCGCCTCATGTCCGTCATCACCGGCTCAGTGCTTGAGGATCTTGGAAAGGAAGTCCTTGGCCCGCTCGCTCTCCGGGGCCCTGAAGAACTCCTCCGGGGGACGGTCCTCGACGATCCGGCCGTCGGCCATGAAGACCACCCGGTTCGCGGCGGAGCGGGCGAAGCCCATCTCATGGGTGACGACGACCATCGTCATTCCCTCCTGGGCGAGCTGGCGCATCACCTCCAGCACCTCGTTGATCATCTCCGGGTCGAGGGCGGAGGTCGGCTCGTCGAAGAGCATCACCTGCGGATCCATCGCCAGCGCGCGGGCGATGGCCACCCGCTGCTGCTGGCCGCCGGAGAGCTGGGCGGGGAACTTCCCGGCCTGGTCGGCAAGGCCCACCCGGTCCAGCAGTTCCAGGGCGCGCCGCTCGGCGTCCTGCTTCCCGCGGCGGCGGACCCTGGTCTGACCGAGCATCACATTGGCCACCACGGTCCGGTGGGCGAAGAGGTTGAAGGACTGGAAGACCATGCCGACCTCGGCCCGCAGCCGCGCCAGCTCCTTGCCCTCGTCGGGCAGCGGCCGGCCGTCGACGACGATGGAGCCGGACTGGACGGTCTCCAGCCGGTTGATGGTCCGGATCAGGGTGGACTTGCCGCCGCCCGAGGGGCCGATGATCACGACCACTTCGCCGCGCCCGACGGTGAGATCGATGTCCCGCAGAACGTGCAGCGCGCCGAAGTGCTTGTTGACGCCGTGCAGCTCGATCAACGGCTCACCGACGGCCATACCCGGCCCCACCCACCTTCCGCTGTGTCCCGGTCAGCGCAAGCTATCGGGGCAACTGGGGAGCTTGGGGTACGGACACGCGTTGATGGGCGGATACCGCCCGACAGGGCCTACGGGGCCCGGACCCGGACCCCGCTCCTCAAACTCCCCCAACTCCGCTGGGAGGTGCCCCCTGGAGGGGCTGGATACCCCCTACGCCTCGGCGACCTCGGCGTAGCGCTGGGAGAGTTCGGGGGCGCCGTCGGCGGCCCACTGCTGACCGGCCTCCACGACGTCGACCTCGCGGCCGGAGGCCAGCAGCACGACGGGGCGGCCGTTGGGCCACACCTGCCAGACGGCCCCGGGGACGGTGCGGACGATGACCGTGCCGAGGTAGAGACCGGCGTCGTTGCCGAGCCAGGGGAGCTCGTCCGGGTCGTCGCGCCAGCGCGGCGCCATCTGGTCCAGCGCCTCCAGGGAGGCTGTCGAGTCATCGAGTCCGATGCCCGCGGCCGCCGCCCGTGCGCGCAGCAGCTCGCATTCGGAGAGCAGTTGGGCGACGCCCTGGGGATCCTCCTCCTGGGCGCCCATCAGGGCCGTGCCCGAGGCGGGGCCGCGTCGCTTGCGCCAGTTGCCCAAGAAGGAGATGTTCATACGACTCAGCGTGGCATCCGCGCCACCGGCGCACCACAGGGCGCGCGGTGTGAGCTGTGACCCGATGCTTGTCGGGCGGCGCGAGACGTGACGCGTTGCTTGTCTTGACGACACCCACCGGCCTTCCTACGTTCTCCCAGCGCCTGTCGAATCACCGGTCAGGTTGGTTGCGAGAGGGGACACTTATGCGCGTCGCGAGACCCTGGACAGCCGCCGGGATCGTCGCGGGAGGTGTCACTCTCGCACTCCTCGCGCCCTCCTCCGCCGCACCGGCCAGTGCGCCGACCCGGCCGGCCCAGAAGCCGCTCCCGTTGGAGCGGCTTTTCGACAACCGGGCGGTCAGCGATGACGCCCGGCCGGGTGACGCCGACTTCGACGGCGCGGGCGCCTCGCTCTCCGCACAGGATCTGCGGGCCGCCGGCTGGACCCCGGGCCGGGACATCGCCCTGGACGCGGCGAGGCTGACCTGGCCGCGGAGCGCGGGGGCACGGCCCGACAATGTGATCGCCGATGGACAGGTGGTGCGGCTGCGCGGGCGGGGCGAGGCGCTGACCTTCCTGGTGGCGAGCAGTTCACCGGACGGGCCAGGCGCCGGGGCGAGCGGTGCCGGAACGGTGCGCTACCGGGACGGGTCGAGCCGTCCGTACACGCTGAGCGCGCCGGACTGGCGGGCGGGCCCCGCCGCCACCAAGGCCGTCGGACTCCCCCATCTCAACACCGCCGCCGGGCAGCGGCAGGAGACGGCCCGGCTGTACGCGGTGACGGTGCCGGTCGAACGCGGCCGGGACATCGCGTCGGTGGTGCTGCCGAGGGATCCGGGCCCGGCGGCCGATCTCCATGTCTTCGCGGCGTCCCTGCGGCAGCCCGCGGACGGCTGGACCGGGAGCTGGGCGGCGAGCACCGCCGGATACACCAAGGTCGGGCCGTGGACCGATCAGACGCTACGGCTGGTGGTGCACACCAGCGCGGGCGGGCCGAGGACCCGGGTCCGGCTGGAGAACACCTTCGCCGCCTCGCCCGTGGAGATCGGCCATGCGACGGTCGCGCTCCAGGCGAGCGGCGCGGCGGCGCAGGGCGCACCGGTGCCGCTGACCTTCGGCGGGCGGCCGGGGACCTCGGTCCCCGCGGGCGCGCAGGTGTTCAGCGATCCGGTGGACTTCCCGGTTCCGGCGGACGCCAATCTGCTGGTGAGCATCCATCTGCCGGGTCCGGTGGCGGCGGTGCCGGTGCACAGCCAGGCGACCCAGCGGTCGTATCTGAGCGCGGCGGGCAGCGGTGACCGGACCGGTGAGCCGGGTGCCGAGTCCTATACCGGCACCCTCACCACCTGGCCGTTTCTGACCGGGGTCGATGTGCGGGGCGGGCCGGGTTCGGTGGTGGCGCTCGGCGACTCGATCACCGACGGCACCAAGTCCACCAATGACGCCAACCGCCGCTGGCCCGATGTGCTCTCGCGCCGGCTGCGCGGCCAGTCCGAGATCCCGGCGTACGGCGTGCTCAACGCGGGCATCTCCGCCAACCGCGTGGTCGCCGACCGCTATCCGGGCGAGGGTGTCTCCACGGACACCGGCGGGGTCAGCGCACCGCACCGACTGGAGCGGGATGTGCTCGCCCAGACCGGGGCCCGTACGGTCGTCGTCTTCCAGGGCATCAACGATCTGCGCCGAGGCAGCTCGGCCGAGGAGCTGATCGCGGGGCTGCGGTCGCTCGCGGCGCGGATGCATGAGCGCGGGCTGCGGGTGGTCGGGGCGACCATCGCCCCGTGCGAGGGCGAGTCGCTGTGCACGGCGGACGCGGACGCGCGGCGCTCGGCCGTCAACGCCTTCCTGCGGGACAGCGGCGGGGCGTTCGACGACGTGCTGGACTTCGACGCGGTGGTGCGGGACCCCGGGCATCCGGCGCGGATCCTGCCCGCCTACGACAGCGGGGACCATCTGCACCCGGGGGACGCGGGATTGCGGGCGATGGCGGACTCGATCGACCTGCGGAAGCTGGTGGGGTAAGCCCTTAGGTCACACCTCCAGGTCGACGACGACCGGGGCGTGGTCGGAGGCGCCCTTGCCCTTGCGCTCCTCGCGGTCCACATACGCGTCGCCGACCGCCTTGGCGAACACCTCGTTGCCGTAGACCAGGTCGATCCGCATACCGCGGTTCTTGGGGAAGCTCAGCTCCCGGTAGTCCCAGTAGGTGAAGGGGCGGTCGTACTTCAGCGGCCGGGGCATCACATCCGACAGCCCGGCCTCGCGCAGCGCCGCCAGGGCCTCGCGCTCGAGGTCGGTCACATGGGTCAGCCCGTCGAAGGCGGAGCGGTCCCAGACGTCCTCGTCGGTCGGCGCCACATTGAAGTCGCCCAGGACGGCGAAGGGGCGCTCACCGGCCGCGTCCCCGGCGACGGCCGTGCGCAGCGCCTCCAGCCAGCGCAGCTTGTAGTCGTAGTGGGGGTGGCCGATCTCCCTGCCGTTGGGCACATAGACCGACCAGAGGCGGACCGGGCCGCAGGTGGCGCCTATCGCCCGCGGCTCCTGGCCGCCGTCGTAGTCCGGGCCGCCGGGGAGGCCCACGGTGACGTCCGTGAGACCGGCCTTGGAGAGCAGCGCCACTCCGTTCCACCGCCCGGTGGCGTTGACCGCGGACTCGTAGCCGAGCTCGCGCAGCGGCTCGTACGGAAAGGCGGACTCGGCGCACTTGGTCTCCTGGACGCACAGGACGTCCGTGCCGCTGCTCTCCAGCCAGGCGAGCAGCCGGGGCAGCCGGGCGGTGATCGAATTGACGTTCCAGGTCGCGATGCGCATGGGGGACAACCTACATCCCGGGTCCGACAGCCGACCCGGCCCTCAGAGGGTGAGGGAATCGCCCGGTGTCAGCCGCAGGTGCTCGGCGCCGCCCGTGCCCGGTCCGTCGGGGCCGAGCATGCGGCCGTAGACCATGTGCGCGAGGTCGGACAGCAGGGCGTCGTGGATGTCGACGGCCCGGCGCGGGTCGACCGCGCGGACGTAGTCGAGGACCTCGGCGAGCTTGTTCCAGGGGGCGTGCACCGGCAGCATCAGCGTGTCCACCCGTCGCCCGGCGGGCACGGTGAGCGCGTCGCCGGGGTGGAACAGCGAGCCGTCCACCAGATAGCCCACATTGGTGATCCGGGGAATGTCGGGGTGGATGACCGCGTGGAGCTGGCCGTGCACCTCGATGTCGAATCCGGCGGCGGTGAAGGTGTCGCCCTCCCCGACGGTGTGCACCCGCCCGGGGAACGCCGCCGAGATCTGGCCGGAGACGCTGGAGAGCGTCCAGATGCGGGCGGCGGGGTTGGCGTCGAGCGCCGTGCGCAGCCGCTCCTCGTTGAAGTGGTCGAAGTGCTCGTGGGTGACCAGGATCGCGTCCGCGCCGACCGCGGCGTCCTCTTCGCTGAAGGTCCCGGGGTCGATGACGAGCGCCTGCCCGTCCTTCTCGATCCGGACGCAGGCATGGCCCTTCTTGGTGAGCTTCATGGAGATCATTGTGCTCCCGCGGGCCCGGTGGCCGTACTAGGACCCTAGCCTTCCGGGCTTGTCTCCTCGCGGATGATCCGCTGGGCCACGGCGAAGGCGGAGTTCGCGGTCGGCACCCCGCAGTAGACGCCGGTGTGCAGCAGCACCTCCTTGATCTCGGTGGGGGTCAGCCCGTTGCGCAGCGCGGCCCGGGTGTGGAAGGCGAGTTCGTCGAGGTGGCCGCGGGCGGCGAGGGCGGTGAGGGTGACCACGCTGCGGGTCCGCCGGTCGATTCCGGGCCGGGTCCACACCTCGCCCCAGGCGTAGCGGGTGATGAAGTCCTGGAAGTCGCCGGTGAACTCGTCGGCCAGGGACTGCGCGCGGTCCACATGGGCGTCGCCGAGCACCTCGCGGCGCACCTTGATGCCCTGGTCGTACGCGTCGGAGCGGGCGTCCAGCAGCGGCTCGGGCACATTGTGGCCGTATTCGACGATCTCGGCGCCGGGCGGGACCGGGGAGAGCACGGGCTTGACCGGGGGCGCGGGGATCGCGGTCATCCCGGTCGGGTGGTCCGGGGACTGCCAGGAGCTGGAGAAGTGGCGCACCAGCAGATCGGTGACGGCCATCGGCTGTTCGACGGGGGTGAGATGGGAGGCGCCGGGGACGAGCGCGAGCCGGGCGTCGGCGATGCCGGCGACCAGGACGCGGGCGTCGGCGGCCGGGGTGACCTGGTCGTCGGCACCGGCCACCACGAGGGTGGGGATGCCGATCCGGCTCAGCTCGGCGCGGATGTCGAAGGCGGCGAGGGCCTCGCAGGCGGCGATGTAGCAGCCGGGGTCGGTGGTGCGGACCATCTGGACGGCCCAGTCGACGATGGCGGGCTGCGCGGCGGCGAAGGCGGGGGTGAACCAGTGCTCGGGGGTGGCGCGGGCGATCGGGTCGAGGCCGTTGGTGCGGACCACGACGCCGCGCTGCCGGAAGGAGTCGGCGGTGCCGAAGCGCGGGGAGGCGGAGACGAGGGCGAGTGAGCCCACTCTGTGGGGATGTCGGAGCGCGAGCTCGGCGCCGATGGCCCCGCCGATCGAGCAGCCCGCGTAACCGAAGCGCTCGACCTCGAGCTGGTCGAGGGTGGCCAGCAGCCGGGCGGCCAGCTCGGCCACGGAGGGGGCCGGATGGGCGGGCGCGCCGCCGTGGCCGGGGAGGTCGAAGCGGAGGACGCGCCAGTGGCGGGAGAGCTCGGGTATCTGGCGGTCCCACATGTGCCAGGTGGTGCCCAGCGACGGTCCGAGGACGAGCAGGGGCCCGTCCTCGGGGCCGTCGGTCCGGTACTGAAGTGTCTTCGTCTCGCTCACCCGAAAACGGTATCCGACGGAAGTGACGGGGCTTTCGGGCGTGATGCACCCAGGATGTGAAGGAGCTACGGGGTGACCGTGGAGACCACGTAAACCTTGGGATGCGCCGGATTGTCGAACTTGACCGTGATCCTCAACTTGGGCTGCGGATCCTTCTGCTTGAACTCCATCCCGGCCCAGTCGTGACCAGCCTCCCCGACCTGCCAGCCGACCTTCTTCGCCTGGGCGCCGGTGATGGTCACCTTGCCCTTGTCCAGGGCGGAGCGGCCGGTGCCGATCCGGTGCAGGAAGGAGTCGAGTCCATCGCTGGACGTGACGAACTGCACGTACAGCGAGCTGACTTTCCAGGAGTTGGTCTCGTAGAACGCGACCTTCTTGGAGTGGGGCGGCACCGGCACGTCGTATATGCGCCGCTGCACCCGGGTCGGATAGCCCGCCTCAAGGCCCTTGGCCGACGCCGCCTCCGCCTTGTCCTCACCGCCGTTGCGGCTCTGGATGGCGGAGATCACCAGATAGCCCGCCGGGATCGTGATCAGCAGGAAGACGATCACGGCCCTGAGCCAGCGGCGGGGCGGGCGGCCACCACCGGGCGTGGACCCGCCGGATGTGGGCCCGCCGGACGTGGGCCCGTCGGGGTGTCTGCCGTCGGCGGCGGGGGGCATCGGGGCGCCGGGGCGCTGCTCGGCGGCGGTCATTCGCGGCCTGCCTGACCCCGCGGCGCCAGCCGCAGCGGAGAGGAGGACCCGGCGCGCTCGTACCGCTCGACGCGGCGGCGGTTGGCGCGGCGGAAGCGGCGGGCCACCAGCCGGGCGAGGTCGGCGGCGCCGACCATCCCGGCCTCGGGGCCGAGCTGCGCCTTGACGATCCGGGCCTCCGGCCGGTACCCGCGGCCGGTGAGGGTGCGCCGGAAGGCATCCCGGGCGGGGCCGATCAGCAGATCGTCGGCGGCGCTGACGCCGCCGCCGATGACGAAGCAGGAGGGGTCGAGGGCGGCGGCGAGGTTGGCGATGCCGACGCCGAGCCACTGGCCGATGTCCTGGAGCAGTTCGACGCACATGGCGTCGCCCTGCCGGGCCAGCTCGGTGATCAGCGGTCCGGTGATCTCCTGGATGTTGCCGCCGACCCGGTCGGTGATCCCGTACGCGACCGGCGATTCGGCGGCGGCCAGTTCACGGGCCTCGCGGACGAGGGCGTTGCCGGAGCTGTACTGCTCCCAGCAGCCGCGGTTGCCACAGGGGCAGCGGTGGCCGGCCGGGACGACCTGCATATGGCCGAACTCCCCCGCGACGCCGTACTTGCCGCGCTTGACCTGGCCGTCCTCCAGGATCGCGCCGCCGATTCCGGTGCCGAGGGTGATCATGACGAGATGGTCCTCGCCGCGCCCGGCGCCGAACCGCCACTCCGCCCACGCGGCGGCGTTGGCGTCGTTGTCGACCATGACCGGGACATCGAGCCGCTCCGCGAGCCGGTCGCGCAGCGGTTCGTTGCGCCAGGACAGATGCGGGGCGAAGAGCACCCGGTTGCGGTCGGCGTCCACCCAGCCCGCGGCGCCGATGCCCACGGCGTGCACATCGTGCCGGTCGGAGAGGTCCAGCACCAGTTCGGTGATGGTGTCCTCGACGACCTTGGGGCTCTTGGACTTGTCCGGCGTCTCGGTGCGCAGCTTCTCCAGGATGGTGCCGTCGGCGTCGACCACCCCAGCCATCACCTTGGTGCCGCCGATGTCGATGCCGACCGTGGGCACCCGGGGCGCGCTGAGATGCGAGCGGCGCTCACGGGTGCCGACGGTCCGCAATACGGTGGCCCGGGCCGAGCCCCGGTGCACTCGTTCGCGGTAGATGCTCATCGGCCGGCCCCCTCGCCGGTGTGGGGGGTACGGTCGCTGCGGGTACGTGCTCGCAAGAGTTCGTCGTCCCTGCGGGGGTATCGGGAGGCCGCGCGGCCTCGGGTGCGTCGGTCGTGGCGGGTGGGGCCCGCCGTGCGATTGTGCCTCACCCGTGCCTCACGCCGCATGGCGAGCCTACGGCGCGCGGCCCGCCCGGGTGCCGGAACACGGCCGTCGGCCCGGCCGCTCAGCCCTTGGCGACCCCCTCCGAGAGATCGGGCGCGGGGGTGCGGGCCAGCTCATGGCTGAGCTGTTCCAGCTCGCTGCCGCCCGCCATCTGCCGGGTGAGCTCCTCCAGCGCGATCTCGTCCTTGGCGTGGCTGCCCGCCATGGTGCCGCGCTTGAGCAGCACGAAGCGGTCGCCGACGAGATAGGCGTGGTGCGGGTTGTGGGTGATGAGGACCACGCCGAGGCCCGCGTCCCGGGCGGCCGCGACGTACTTGAGCACCACCCCGGACTGCTTGACGCCCAGCGCCGCCGTCGGCTCGTCCAGGATCAGCACCTTCGCGCCGAAGTGGACGGCGCGGGCGATGGCCACACACTGGCGCTGACCGCCGGAGAGGGTGCCGATGGGCTGGTCCACATCGCGCAGCTCGATGCCCATGCGCAGCAGTTCACGGTGGGTCGTGGCGCGCATCGCCGCCACGTCCAGGCGCCGGAGCGGCCCGCGGCCCTTGTGGATCTCGGAGCCGAGGAAGAAGTTCCGCCACACCGGCATCATCGGGACCACGGCGAGGTCTTGGTAGACGGTGGCGATCCCGCGGTCCAGGGCCTCGCGCGGGGAGCCGAGCCGGGCCTCCTCCCCCTCGATGGTGAAGGTGCCGCCGTCGTGCTGGTGCAGCCCGGCGACGATCTTGATGAGGGTGGACTTGCCCGCGCCGTTGTCCCCGAGGACGCAGGTGATCTCCCCGGCGTGCACCTCCAGGGAGACGCCGTCCAGGGCCTGGACGTTGCCGTAGTACTTGCTGATGTCACTGAGCGCGACCAGGGCCGTCCGAGATGCCTGAGATGTCTTGGACGTGCTCATTTGCTCTCCTCCGCCCGCTTGCGGACCCACCAGTTGAGCAGCGTGGCGAGCAGCAGCATCGCCCCGAGGAAGAACTTGAACCAGTCGGCGCCCCACTGCGCGTAGACGATGCCCTTGTTGGTCATGCCGAAGATGAACGCGCCGACGGCCGCGCCGACCGCCGAGCCATAGCCGCCGGTGAGCAGGCAGCCGCCGATGACGGCGGCGATGATGTAGAGCAGCTCATTGCCCACGCCCTCGCCGGACTGGACGACGTCGTAGTTGAACAGCAGATGCTGGCCGGAGATCCAGGCGGCCAGGGCGACGCCCAGATAGAGGCCGATCTTGGTGCGCTCCACCGGTACGCCGACCGCGCGGGCCGCCTCCTTGGCGCCGCCCACCGCGAAGATCCAGTTCCCGGCGCGGGTGCGCAGCAGGATCCAGGTGGCGAGCGCGACCAGGGCGAACCACCACAGGACGGTGATCTGCACCTCCACGTCCCCGATGGTCAGATGTGAGGCGAAGACCTTGTGGGCGGAGGGGAAGCCCTCCATGTCGGCGATGCTCTTGGTGGAGACGGTGTCGCTGATCAGCTTGGTGAAGCCGAGGTTGCAGCCCTGGAGGATCAGAAAGGTGCCGAGCGTGATGATGAAGCTCGGCAGATTGGTGCGGACCAGCAGATAGCCGTTGAAGAAGCCGATCGCGAGGGTGGCCAGCAGGGACACCCCGGCGCCGACCCATACGTTCGCCGTCATCTGGTACGAGAACATCGACGAGATCAGCGCCGAGCTGGTCACCAGGACGCCGGTCGACAGATCGAACTCCCCGCCGATCATCAGCAGCGCCACCGGCACCGCCATGATCCCGATGGTCGAGGAGGCGTACAGCACGGTGCTGAAGCTGGACCACTGGAGGAAGGCGTCGGCGACGACCGAGAAGAAGACGAAGACGGCGACGGCGCCGACGACCGCGCCCAGCTCCGGCCGCCCCGCGAGCCGGCGCGGCAGCGAGCCGCGCACCGGCTGCCGGCTCGCCAGCTCCTCGACGGGCGGTGCCTCCGCGCTCATCGGGTGCCCCGCTTCGTGTACGACGCCAGCTCGGCGGCGTCGTCCTTGGTGATGATCTGCGGTCCGGTGAGCACCGGCCTGCCGCCGCCGAGTACATCGGCGTTGTAGCGGTTGAGCCACAGCAGATCCACGGCCTCATAGCCCTGGAGATACGGCTGCTGGTCCACGGCGAAGCCGAGCGTGCCGTCCTGGAGCGCCGCGGCGACCTTGGCGTTGAGGTCGAAGGTGTCGATCTCGGCCTTGCTGCCCGCCTGGTCGGCGGCCTTGGCGGCGGTGTCCGCGAAGGGCGCGCCGAGGGTGAGCACGGTGTCGATGCCCTTGTCCGACTGGAGCTTGGCCTCGATCGAGGACTGCACATCGGGCATGTTGGTGCCTTCGACGTAGATCTTCTCCATCTTGCCGTCGAAGGTCTTGGCGGCGCCGTCGCAGCGCTGCTCATGGCCGACGTTGCCCTGCTCGTGGAGCACGCACAGGGCCTTCTTGCGGCCCCGCTTGTTCAGCTCGTCGCCAACCGCCTCGCCCGCGATGGTCTCGTCCTGGCCGACGTGGGTGAGCGCGCCGAACGCCTTGGACACCTCGGAGCCGGAGTTGACGGTGATCACCGGTATCCCGGCCTTCCGCGCCTTCTTCACCACGGCCTTCATGGCGTCGGGCTTGGCGAGGGTGACGATCAGGCCGTCGACCTTCTGGTCGATATAGGACTGGACGAGCTGGGACTGCTCCTTGCCCTCCTCGTTGTGGGCGTAGAGGAACCGGATGTTGTCCTTGACGGCGGCCTGCTTGGCGCCGCTCTGGACGATGTCCCAGAAGGTGTCGCCGTCGCCGGAGTGGGTGACCATCGCGAAGGTCCACTTCGGGGTGTTGACCGCCGCCCGACCCCCGGCGGCCGCCTCCCGCGCGGCCCGCTCCTCGGCACGCTTGCCGCCCGTACTGCTGCACCCCGCCAACGCCGTACCCAGCACCGCCGCCAGCACGGCGGCGGTCATCACACGTGCCCCTCTCCGCACCTTCGCCACGAAGACCCGCCCTTCTCACTGTGTGTTCGTCCCGCTGTCACCTTCGCGGCCGGGTACCGCATGATCGGGCCCGGCCGCCGCCAAGTATCCGTTACCGGCCCTGGCCGGGGCTTTCGGGGTGCTCGGCGGCGCCGCGTACGGTGAGACCCGTGGCGGGCCCGGTGCCCGTCCGGCTGGAGGACTTGTAGCGGGGGACGCGGGACACGTCAAGAACGGGGACCGAGCACCGCGAGCGGGGCGAAGGGCTCAGGGGCGTACGAGAAGCTGGAACTCGAAGGCGTAGCGCGAGGCCCGGTAGGTGTGCGAGCCGAACTCCACGGCCCGGCCGGTGTCGTCGAAGGTCGTGCGCTCCATGGTCAGCAGCGGTGCGCCCGCCGGCTCCCCGAGCTGCTCCCCCTCCTCGGCGGTGGCCGCGCGGGCGCCGACCGCCTGGCGGGCGCTGTGCAGGGTGATCCCGGCCGCGCGCATCAGCCGGTAGAGCCCGGTGTCCTCCAGTTCGGCGCTGTCCAGCTTGAGCAGGCCCACCGGGAGGTGGTTGCGCAGATGGGCCATGGGCTCGCCGTGTGCCAGCCGCAGCCGCTCGATCAGCACCACCTCGGCGCCCTCGGAGATGCCGAGCGCGGCGGCGACCTGGGCGGTCGCCGGCTCGGTCGTGTTCCGCAGCACCTGGGTGGCGGGGCGCTGGCCGGCCGCCTCCAGGTCGTCGTAGAGGCTGCTCAGCTCCAGCGGGCGCTTGACCTGGCTGTGCACCACCTGTGTGCCCACGCCCCGGCGGCGCACCAGCAGCCCCTTGTCGACCAGCGACGAAATGGCCTGCCGGACGGTGGGGCGGGACAGCCCGAGCCGACCGGCCAGCTCGATCTCATTGCCCAGCAGGCTGCCGGGCGCCAGCCGCCCCTGCTCGATCGCCGCCTCGAGCTGCTGGGACAACTGGAAATACAGCGGGACCGGACTGCTGCGGTCCACGCTGAGCTGGAGCGCCTCGGCCCCGCCCGAAGAGTCTTCTTCCTCCATAGCCACGGGGCGAGGGTATCCGGATGAGCACATGACGGGAAGTCGTGAAGTTCTGTTGTCCGGACAAACTACCCACAGTCGACCCACCGGGACCGACAACGCTGTCATCCAGGGGACCGTCCTGCCCCTGCGGGGCCTGCCCTGCTACGGGGCCTGCTCGCGCAGCCGGGCGGCGGACCGGGCCAGCCGTACGGCGCCCACCACCGGCAGGGCGAGCGCCATCAGGAGGGAGGCGACGAACGCGGGGGCGCTGATCCCGTCGAACGCCAGGGAGAGGGCGGCCGCCAGCACCGGCACCGTCACCAGCGGCGACAGGACGAACAGCGTGGCCTGCCGCTTCTCGCGCCGCGCCCACGGCGCGGACCGCCACAGCCGGACGAGCGCGCCGAAGGCGGCGACCAGCCCCAGCGGTATGCCCACACCCGGGACCAGACACAGCGGCACCGGCAGTACGGCGAGGCCGAGCGTCAGCCAGGTGCCGCCGGGGTTCTCGGGTTCGGGGGGAATGCTGCCGGACTCCTCGGCCAGGGCGTCCGCCGCGATCTCCTCCGGCGTTCCGATCCAGTCGAGCGCCCGCCGTACCCGCTCCTCGCTGATCGCCGGGCCGCCGGCCGCGGCGGGATCCTCGGTGCGGTCGTCCGCCAGCGCCGCCGCGATCTCCTCGCGCAGATCCTCGAGCAGTTCCTCACGCCACGCGGCGGGAAGCGCCGCGGTCCGCCGCTCGACCGTGGCCAGAAAGGTCCGCACGAGGGGGTGGCTGAGGGGGCTGCTCATATCGTCTCTCCGGGTGCGAGGAAACGTTCACCGGTCCGGGGCATTACGACCGGCATCCGTCAGCGTGTAGCACCCGCGCAAGGACCGCGCCCGAATTCGCGCAAATGCGCATCCCGCTGCGGGCGACAGGCTAGTACGCGGCCCTGTCGCCCCCGCTGTGGGTCATGGCCCGGTCCAGTTCGGCACCGGTGAGCCCGGCGGGGAGCGGGGCGGTGTCGGAGCGGGCGCGCAACCCGTCCAGGACGAGCGCGGCGATGCGGCGGGCGGCGCGATCCCAGGCGTCGGGCGGGAGTTGGGCACGGGCGAGCGTCGCCACGGTGACCACGAGGTCGGCGGCGGTGACATCGGACCGGATCGAGCCGTCGTCGATGCCCCGCTTCAGAACCGCGGCCAGCGACCGGGAGATCCGCGGACCGAGGGGGTCGGCCCCGTTGTGCGGATACGGGCCGAAGGGGTCGGCTCCATCCTGCGGATACGGGCCGAAGGGATCGGCTCCGTTTCGCGGGCGCGGGCCGGGGGCGCTGAGCAACGGCAGGGCGAGATGGCGGCGTTCGGCGAGGAGCCGGTCCAGGAAACCGGCCAGCGCGTCCAGCGGTGGCGCCGGGCTGGCCTCGGCCTCCTGGGCGAGGTCGGCCACGAGCTGGTGGGCGCGGTGGACGACGGCCGCGTATAACTCGTCGCGGTCGGCGAAGTTCCGGTACAGCGTGGCGATGCCGACCCCGGCCTCGCGCGCCACCACGTCCAGCGGCACGGCGGGCCCGTCGCGGAGCAGGACCCGCTCGGCGGCGTCGAGGAGGGCGGCGCGGTTGGCGACGGCGTCCGAGCGGCGGCGCACGGGCTGGGCGGGACTCATGGGGCCATCTTCCCGCTCTGGGCGCCGTGGGAGGGCGACGGACGCGAGAGTCCTACCGCGATGCCCAGATTTTCAGCCGTCGGTCGTCCGTCGCCGCCGCACCGCCTCATCCGCCTCTCACGCCTTCATCGCCTCACCGCTTCACCGCTTCATCCATTCATCCTCGTACTTCTTGTACGTACCGTCGTGGGTGGCCAGATGGACCCACTGGTCGACGTACTCCTTGAACTGCGCATCGCCGCGCGGCAGGGCGTACGCCTTCTCGGAGAAGGAGAACGGCTCGTCGGGGTGGACCGCGCACAACTCCGGGTGGATCGCCGACTGGTAGCGGGTCTCGCTGGCGTCCGTCATCATCACATCGGCGCGGCCCGCGATGATCTCGTCGAAGATCGTGGTGTTGTCCGGATGGACGGTGAGAGTGGCCCGTTTGACATGGGCCCGGGCGAACTCCTCGTTGGTGCCACCCGGATTGACCACCACTCGCACGCCCGGCCGGTCGATGTCCTCCAGCGTGCGGTACCTGTCCTTGTCCGCGCAGCGCACGATCGGCGTCTTGCCGTCGGTGAGATACGGCTCGCTGAACCACGCCTTACGGGCGCGGGCCAGGGTCACCGACACCCCGCCCATGCCCACGTCACAGCGTCCGGCGGCGAGGTCGTCCACCAAAGTGGCCCAGGTGGTGGGCACGAACGCCGGTTTGGCGTCCAGGCTCTTGGCGAGGTCCCCGGCCATCTTGATGTCGATGCCGGTGTAGGCGCCGGACTTGGGGTCGCGATGGCTGAAAGGCCGGTAGTCGCCCGTGGTGCACACCCGTAGCACCCCGCGCTCGGGCACCCGGTCGAGCAGGGTGCCGCGCTGCTGCCGGGTGTGGTCGGCGGCGGACGCCCGCGGCGGCTCGGACTTGGCCGTGGAACCGACGGCCAGCGCCGAACCGGCGGCGGTCGCGGCGAGCACGGCGGCGAGGGCGGACAGCGTGACGGTACGTCTCACGGCACCTCCTGGGCGCGAACGGGCGGCCGGTACGAGCCGCATGATCACAGCGCGCTCAGGGTGGCAGAACTCCCGGCCCACGGGAAGCGGTTGACCGCCGACTGGGACAGGCGGACGTACGCTGGGATACGCGGACGTACGGCCCCACGCGCCGCCATTCGCACGGCCCGCGCACAGCGGTCAGTACGACCCGGGCCCCCGCCGTCCGCACAGCCCGCGCACAGCGGTTCAGTACAACTCTGGCGCCGAGTCCAGCGGTGGTGCCACATCCGCGAGGCGGGCCAGCAGCTCGGCGGCGCGCTTGCCCACGGTGTCCCGGTCGCCCTCGGAGAGCGCCGAGCCCATCCCGCAGGCGACGGCTCCGGCCGCGATCCAGTCCGGGGCCTCGGCCAGCGTCACCCCACCGGTGGGGACCACGGCGGCCTGCGGCAGCGCGGCCCGTACGTCGCTGACCCAGCGGGGCCCGTAGGCGGAGGCGGGGAAGAGCTTCAGGGCGTCCGCACCCAGCTCCATCGCGTGCACCGCCTCGGTGGGCGTGGCCACGCCGGGGAAGACCGGCAGACCGTAGCGGTGGCCGGTGCGGATGACCTCGGGGTCCAGGCTCGGCGAGACGAGGAAGCGGGCGCCCGCGTCCACGGCCATCCGGGCCGAGGCGGCGTCGAGCACCGTGCCCGCGCCGATCACCGCGTCATCGCCGACCTCCCGGATCAGTGTGGTGACCGCCTCCAGGGCGAAGGGCGTGGTCAGCGAGATCTCCAGGCTGGTGATACCGGCGGAGAGCAGACTGTCCGCCGTGGCATGGGCGTGGTCGTAGCTGTCGCTACGGACGATGGCGAGAACGCGCTGCGCGAGCGCGGCCCGGGTGATCTCCCAGCGGTACACGGCGGTCGCCGCCTTCCTCTCCCAAGTGCTGCTGGCGATGCCGCCCCGGATTGCCTCCGGGATATGCGGCGATTTCGGTGTGCGGTGGACGATGTGCGGTGCTGTGCTGCGCTTGGTGGATCGATATCTGGCTTGTCGGTGTTACCGGCGCTGTCCGCGCTTTCTGTACTGCCCCCGTTATCCGTGGTGCCTGTGTCGGCTCTGCCGCCTGTGCCGGCTCAGCGGTACACCGCGTCCCCGCCCTTGGACAGCTCGGCGAGCGCCCGGTCCCGCGCGGCGGCGGTGGGCAGCCCGTCCGTATCGGTGGCGGCCTGGACGACGAGGGCGGCCACGCACACCGCCTCGGCGAGCGCCTGGTGCTCGTGCAGCCCGCGCAGACGGGCCGACAGATACCCGGCCGCGAAGCCGTCACCGGCCCCGATCGGGTCGACGACCGGCACCGCGTGGGGCGCCTGGTCCCAGCCGCCGTCCGCGGTGAGGACGGTCGAGGAGTGGTCGGCGCGCTTGATCACGACCTCACCGGCCCCGCCGCGCAGCAGCTCCCGCGCGGCCTCGTCGGCGGGTTGGGCGGTCAGCAGCTCCAACTCGTCCTCGCCCGCGAGGACGATGTCGGCGTCGCGCAGCAACGGGCCCGCCGTCTGGGCCCACTGCGCCGCGCCGCCCAGCTTGTGGCGTACGTTCGGATCGAAGGACACCTTGGCCCCGGCGGCACGGGCCAGCTCCACCAGGCGCCGGCTGGCGGCCGCCGCGGTCGGCGAGAGCATCGGTGTGATCCCGGACAGATGCAGCAGCCGGGTGCCTTCGAGTGCCTCGGGGCGTATCTGCTCGGGCGTCAGCCGGGAGGCGGCCGATCCCATGCGGTAGTACTGCACATCGATGGCGCGGTGCGCATGGCTGTCCCGCATCAGCAGCCCGGTGGGGGCGTGGTCGTCCACGATCGCGTGGGCGACGTCCACACAGTCGGCGCGCAGCTCGCGCAGCACGGCCTCCCCCGCGGGGTCGGCGCCGACCCGGCCGAGCCAGCGCACCCCGTGGCCGAGCCGGGCGAGGCCCACGGCCACATTGGACTCGGCCCCCGCCACCGACCGGCGGAAATGCACGGCCCGGTCCAGCGGAACCCCGGGCTCGGCGAGCAGCAGGAGCATCGCCTCCCCGCACGTGACCACTTCCGGACCGTTCGCCACCATGCCTCCCCGCACGTCCGCTGCTAACCGAGACGGTATCGGGAAGCAACGACAATGACCCCCGCGGGGTTCCCGGGCGGTGACCGTCATCGGCGCGGCGGGGCGGAGGGCGGGTTGGACGGTGCGTCCGAGGACGGGCGCGGACAGCGCTGCGGCCGCTGCCCTGATGAGGGGCAGCGGCCGCGGTGCGGGGGGTGGCGGTCTTCGGTGGGGCCGCGTCAGCAGCCGCGGTCGACCAGGTCGAACGAGGCGTAGTGGTCCGAGGTGTAGTAGTCCTCGTCCGTCTGCTTACCGGTGACGATGCGCCGGGCGCCACGGTCGTCGGAGCCCGGGGTGATCACGGTGTACTCGTGGTAGTAACCGGAGGACTGGGACGGAAGGACGCCTTCACGGTTCTGGAAGACGGTGCCGTCCTGGGGGAACGGGTAGGGGCCACCCTGCTCGATCAGGTCCAGGGTGTCATGGGCCTGGGACGGCAGATCCGAGTAGCAGATGTCGCCGACGGCCGCGATGACCTGCGACGACACAACGGTCTGCGATGCCGACGGGGCGAGGGCGGTGGCCGCGGTGGCCGTACCGCCGATGATCAGCGTCGAAACGAGGGCGCCGAGGGCACCGATGCGAGCGATCCGTGGGGGGATTGTCATAGACATAGCATGACGCGCGTAGACGCTGTCGTGTCAATGCCAAGTGACCGCCGTTCGCCGGGAGTTCACAAGAACTGCGCGAAGCGCCAGAAGAGGTAACGAAAACGTAACCCCCCGCCCTCCTCGGCGCGCTTCTTGCCTCTCAGGCAAAACTTTTGCCCGAGAGGTCAAATCTGGCTATACCGGAGACATGCACCCGCTCCCCCACGGTCCCGACGAGGGGCCCACGGACGGACCGGCCGACGGTCACCCCGGCGGACCGTCCGCCGAGCTGCCCACCGTCGCCCCCCGCCTGCGTGACCTGCGGCGGCACAGTGGTCTGACGCTCGAGGCCGCCGCCCATCGCGTAGGGCTCTCACCCGCGCATCTGTCGCGGCTGGAGACGGGCCGCCGCCAGCCCTCGCTCCCGATGCTGCTGGCCCTGGCCCGTACCTACGGAACCACGGTATCCGACCTGCTCGGCGAGGGGACCTCGGAACGGGACCCGGTCGTACGGGCCGACCGCATGGAGGCGCAGGAGGCGGGCGGCTGGACCTACTGGCAGGCCGGCGGCTCCGGCCGGGCCATGCAGGCGCTCCGGCTGCATGTGCCGGAGCGCTCCGGCGCCCAGGAGGGCCTGGTGCGGGTCCACCCCGGCGAGGAGTGGCTCTACGTCCTGGCGGGCCGGCTGCGGCTGACCCTCGGCGAGACCGTGCACGCCCTCTCCCCGGGCGACGCGGCCCATTTCGACTCGCTCACCCCGCACCGCATCGCCGCCGCCTCGCCCGGCGGCGTGGATCTGCTCTTCGTCCACACGCTGCTGCAAAGCGGCGCGGCCGAGCTGTGCCTCGGCGACGCCGCTCGCCGAGGAAGGCCCGGTACGCCATGAAGGAGGACGGGAACGACATGACCACGAACCAGATGAGCCCGAGCGACACCCGGACGAACCCGCCGGCGCGCGCCAGGACCGGCCCGAACGAGGAGGACCGGGCACCGATGAGCTTCACGGTCCGGGTCTTCATCTACCTCGTGGGCGTCCACTTCATCGCCGCTTTCCTCTTCTTCCTCTTCTACGTCGCGGGCGGGTAAGCGAGGGGGCAGGACCCGGGGGCTCGTCACCCCGCGTGGGTGGAGAACATCCCGCCCGTCGGCCCCTGCTTGTCGCCGCCCTGCGCCTTCTTCAGGGCGTTCGCCAGGCCCTCGATGGTGAGCGACTGGAGGATCACCCGCCCATTGCCCTCCAGGGTGGCCAGCGACAGCCCCTCACCGCCGAAGACCGCGTTCATCAGCCCCTGGCGGTTGAGCCCGCCGATGCGCTCCACGCCGTACCGGATGCCTTCCTCGAAGGCCACGATGCAGCCCGTGTCGACCTCGATCCGGCCGCCGAAATCGGCCGGATTCAGGTCGATGAAGTTGCCCGCACCACAGATGATCACGGTGCCGTGCCCGGTGAACTTCTCCAGGATGAATCCCTCGCCGCCGCTGCGCCCGGTCTTCCCGCCCTGGAAGGCGATCCCGAACTCCACGGTGGACTCGGCCGCCACGAAGGCGTCCTTCTCCGCGAACCACGCCCGCGCCCCGTCCAGCTCCAGCGCCCGCATCTCACCGGGCAGCACCCCCGCGAAGCCGACGGTGCCCTCGCCGCCGGTGGCGGTGAAGTACTGGAACGCCAGCGACTCCCCGGCCAGCGCCCGCTGCCCCACCTGCATGGCGGTGCCCATGGCCTGGCGCAGCATCCCGCCCATCCCGCCGCCCCCGGCGCTCCCGCCGTTGCCCCCGGCGGCCTGACCGCCGCCCCCGCCGGGCCCGGACAGCCGGGTCTCCATCGTCACGTTCGCCGTCTTGAACAGGAACTTCCCGGCCTCGCAGTAGACGGTCTGCCCCGGCTGGAGGGTGCAGACCGCCATCTGCATGGCGTTGCCGACGATCTCTTGCCGCAGGGTCACAGCCGATCTCCTCGATGGTCGTATCAGGCGCCGGTGATGCCAGATGGTGTCAGTTGATGCCGTAATCGGACATCCGGGTCAACGTCCGACCCCGATGTCCGGGTTCCGGGAGCTTGGCACAATGCCGGTCGTGGTCCGACCCCGGGGGCGATGCTGAAGGGAGCATGACGATGAACACCAGTGCCGCGACGACGGCCCGCACGATGTGGGCCCTCTTCGAGCCGATCCACGCGGTCGCGTACTTCGCACCCGAGGCCGAGGCCGCGTACGAGGCCGTGGGGCTGCGCGGCTTCTGGCGCGGCTACTTCGCGGGCCGCGCCGCACCCCTCGGACCGGTCGGCCCGGAGCCCGTCGTGGCGGCCTTCTTCACCTTCGCGCCCGCCATGGTCGCCCGCGCCCTGCCCGACGTCTGGTCCCTGACCACGCCCGAGCGGGCCCTGGAGCTCCGCCGCACGGGCGCCGCGGCCGCCCTGGCCCGGCTGCTCGCAGGGCACGAGCGCGCGGTGGAGCGCGCCGCCGAGGCCCTGGTCCCCCGCGCGGCGGGCCTGGAGGGGTCCGGCCGGGTGCTGGCCGCCGCGAACGGCGCGCTGGACTTCCCCGACAAGCCGGTCGAGCGGCTGTGGCATGCGACGACCCTGCTGCGCGAGCACCGCGGCGACGGCCATGTCGCGGCCCTGGTCGCCGCCGGTCTCGACGGCTGCGAAGCCCTCGCCCTCCGTTCGGCCGTCGACCTCCCCCGCACCGAACTCCAGCCCCACCGCGGCTGGACCGACCAGGAGTGGGACGCCGCCGCCCGGCGCCTGACCGACCGCGCCCTCCTCACCCCGGACGGCACCGCGACACAGGCCGGACGCGACCTGCTCCAGGCGGCCGAGACCACGACCGACCGAGCGGCGGAACGCCCTTGGCGACCGCTGGGCCCTGCGGAGGTGGCAACCCTGGTCCGCCTCCTCACCCCACTGGCCACCGCCTGCGCCACCGCCCTGCGCTTCCCCAACCCGATCGGGGTCCCGAAGCCGACGGCCTGAGCGGTCACGGGTGGCGGCCCGCGCGTTCCGGGCGAGGGGCCCAGCAACCTGGGCGAGCCAGCCGGTTGGTCGCGTCGGCCAGCACGCCCGGGAGCTTCCGCAACACCGCCGACAGCTCGGTCCGGTGGCGGTGCTCGTTCAGCTCGGCCAGGCTGCGCGGAAGGTCCTCGGGGTGGGTCGGCGGTGTATCGGGGATGTCGAACCGTCGAATGACGTAATTCAGGGCGGCAAGGCTCTTCTCCTCGGTGCGCTCGACGGGGGCCATGCCCAGCAGCTCATCCAGCGTCAAGCCCATGGTCTGAGCGAGAGCGGCGGCAATGCCCGGGGTCAGTGCGCGGTCGCCCACCTCGATCTTGCTGAGCAGCGAAACCGACACGCCTGCACGCCGAGCAAGGGCAAGCCGGCTGAGGCCACGCGCCTTGCGGCAGACGGCCACGTTCGCACCGGGTCCGGGAATCCTGGTCGCGCTCATAGTGTGCGTCCTCCCCGCTCGACTGGCGTTACCTCTGATCCATCGTCTCACTCTCAGCACTCATGTGCTTGCTCCTTGTGCAAGGGGTGTGCAAGTCCGCTTTGCACGGCGGCAGTTCTCTTGTGTGAGACACGTACGCGCAGGTGGGACGAGGGATCATGACACAGACAGAAGAGAAGCCACCGACGGTGCTCAGCCACGGCGACCTGCCGTACCCAAAGGGCACACTCGTCGAAGACACCGCGACCGGATGCACAGGCGAGCTGCAAGGCGTAATTGAGGAGCGCGTCAAGGGCACCGGAAAGCTGTTCAGCCAAACGGCGTTCATGCGGCCGAGGGGAGGTGGCCTTGAGTGAAAAGCCCCTTTGGACCGCATCAGGCCCGCCGACGAGAACGGTTGAGCCACCCCACCAAGCGGGCTGCCCTGATCAGCCCGGTGGACGTGATCGGCTACGAGGGCGAGTGGCGCACGGTCAAGACAGCCAGGGTCGACCGGGGGCCGATGGGCGGGTTAGCCGTCGTGGTCACCTGGGAGGAAAACGGAGCCGCCCGCTTTCCGGCCGCTGATGAACTGCTGGTGCGAGAGCCCGACGCCGACTGACCAGAAACCGAGCCCCACCCCGAGCAGAACGAGGTGGGGCTAGGTACGTTCCAGCAGCATCCCGTCCCGCACTTGGTCCGGCTCGGCGCAGAAGCGGTCCGGCTCGGCGGTCAGGAACTTCGCAGTTCATCCGCCGAGTGGCCCTCATCGCTACCCTGTTCAGGGGGGCTCGAAGTCCGCCACTTTCTCTGTGGAGAGCCCAAGCAGGTTGGGAACCAGGAACCCGCCGGGCCGTCGGGCGGCGCCGGGCGGCCGGAACCGGGTCGGAGCCGGTGTGGTGCGGCCAGAAGGGGTGTGCGGAGTGAGTGCTGAGGCAGCTTCCATCAATCTCGGGCGGATGGTCGCAACCCGCGTCGTGCGGTTATGGCTCGAACCGCGTCGGCGCGAGCAGGAGAGCCGGATGGAGATGTCCGCTCTGGTCCGGCGGCGGGTGCCGGGGCTGCGGGCCCAGCGGGGCGTGGAGCGGCAGTTCGAGCAGATCGCGGACGCGGTCGCGGCGCGGCTTGAGCCCATGTGCGGACATGAGTTCCGCGGTCTGGAGGAGGGCGGACGGCAGGCGGCGCTCGACGCCGTGACGGCGGCGTTCGCCCACGCGGACCTGTCCGATGAGGCGATCCTCGGTTCCGACGCCAACCCCGCCGAGCTGGCCCGCCGGGTGCGGGCCTCCGCTCCCCCGCCCGCCGGGCTGGGCGAGGCGGCCATGCACTTCTACGAGCTGCTGCTGGCCGAGTGCTGCGACTGCTATGTGCGGATCCTGCAACGGCTCCCGGTCTTCACCGAGCGCGGGATCGCCGAACTGCTGGGGCGGGTGGGCGAGCTCGGCCCCGAGCTGAGCCGGGTTCTGGAGCGGCTTCCCGCCAGATCGCTGTACGCACCGCAGGGGGCGGATCAGGACGCCGCCTTCCGCAGGGAGTACCTGGAGTTCCTCAGCCGCACCCTGGACGAGGTGGAGCTGTTCAGCTTCACGGCCGGTCAGGCACCGCGCACCAGATTATCCGTCGCCTACATCAGTCTGCGGGTCAGCACGGACGGAGACGGCCGGGCGGCGTCGAGGTCGGCCGGTGGGCCGGACCATCTGCTGCGGACGGGCATCAGCTCCTGGAACGGCGCCGAACAGGAGTCGTCGGCGAGCGTACGGGTCGAGGCGGCGCTGAAGGAGTCGGCTCGCATTCTGCTGCGCGGGGAGGCGGGTTCCGGCAAGACGACGTTGCTCAACTGGCTGGCTGTCACGGCGGCGCGCGGCGCCTTCAGCGGGGATCTGGCCGAGTGGAACGGCCTGGTCCCCGTCCTGGTCAAACTGCGGCATCACGCCTCGCGCGAGCTGCCACGCCCGGAGGAACTGCTGGACGCCACGGCAGGGCCGCTGACCGGCCATATGCCCCGGGCATGGATGGACCGTGAGTTCCAGGCGGGGCGGGTGCTGCTGCTCGTCGACGGCGTGGACGAACTCGTCGCGAGCGAACGGCGCAAGGTCCGGGAGTGGCTGCGGCTCCTGCTCAACGCCTACCCGCAGACCCGTACGGTGGTGACGTCCCGGCCGACCGCCGCGCGCGGCGACTGGCTGCGCGCGGAGGGCTTCGCCCCGGTGGGGCTGGAGCGGATGACGCCCGCGGATCTGCGGGCGTTCGTACGACAATGGCATCAGGCGGTGGGAGTTCAGGGCGGTGATCTGCCGTGCGCCCTGGAGGAGTTGCCGCACTACGAGCGGGCATTGCTGGCGGCACTCCAGGATCGCCCTCATCTGCGGACGCTCGCAGCGAGCCCCCTGCTGGCCGCGCTGCTGTGCGTGTTGCACCTGGGGCGGCGCCGGCGGCTGCCGCGCAACCGCATGGAGCTGTATCGCATAGCTCTGGAACTGCTGGTGCAGCGCCGTGACGCGGAGCGCGGGGTGCCCAGCGCGCTGGACATACAGCTCAGCCTGACCGACAAGCTGTGCGTGCTACGGGATCTGGCGTGGCGGCTTTCGGACAACAACCGCAGTGAGATTTCTACGGAGAAGGCGCTGGTCCATGTCACCGTCAAGGTGGCGTCGATGCGCCACCTGGACGCCCAGGGCGAGGCAGTGCTGGATCACCTGGTGTCGCGTTCGGGGGTGCTGCGCGTCCCCGCCGAGGACCGCATCGACTTCCTGCACCGCAGCTTCCAGGAGTACCTGGCGGCAGAGGAGGCGGCGGCGGAGGACCGCATCGGCAATCTGGTCGAGCGGGCCCATCTGGACACCTGGCGGGAGACCATCATCATGGCCGCCGGACATGCCAACCGCAGTCAGCGGCAGGAACTCGTCACCGGCATCCTCGACCGTGCGGAGGCCGAACGCCGCCATGCGCGGAACTTGCGGCTGCTGGCGGCGTCCTGCCTGGAGACGATGGAGTCCGTGCCGGAGGGGCTCGCGGCACGACTGGACGAGAACCTCGGGGTGCTGGTGCCGCCGAGGCGCCGGAAGGACGCCGTGTCACTCGCGGCTGTGGGGGATCCGGTCCTCAGCCGGCTGCCGCGCTCTCTGGACGGTCTGACGGACGCGGCCGCCAAGGCGGCCGTGCGGACCGCCGCGCTCATCGGTGGCGAGAGTGCGCTCGATGTGCTGGATGCTTACGCGGCGGCGCAACGAGACGGTGCGTACCAAGAACTCGCCGACGCCTGGGAGTATTTCGACCCGGACGATTACGCCCAGCGCGTGCTCGCCCGGTTTCCCTTGGAACGCGTCACGCTGAGGCTCTCCCACCCCAGCCAGTGGGCCGCGGTCAGGAAGCTACGATCCGTACGGAAGATATTGATCAGCCATCCGCTCACTTCCGGCCTCGCGACGCTCACAGATCTCCCCGGACTCTCCTCGCTGTGGATCTCACGGCTGGTGGGCGACAACGACCTGAGTCCGCTCGCCGCCCATCCCCGGCTCAGCGCGCTTTCGATCAACGGAGACGCTGCACTGGAGGACGCCTCACCGTTGAACGCGCTCACACACCTTCAGGAATTGAGCCTCACCGGCTGGTCTTCTCTCCCTCCCGTGAGCGAGATCCCCATGCCGGGGACCTTGACAACACTGAACTTGGGAAATCTGCCTCGTGATCCTGACCTGGGGTTTCTTCACGATCTGCCGTCACTCGACAAGCTGTATCTGGCGGGCTCGGGGACTCCGCGCAGCCTCGCGAGCCTTTCAGCGGTGCCCATCTTCAAACAACTTTGGCTGGGCGGCTTCGGCTTCACCGCATGCCTCCCCGTCTTGTTATCCTCCCTGCGTATCCCGGATCTGAGCTTCTACCGCTGCGCCCTTCCGGCGGACCTCAGCCCGCTCAACGCCGTCCGCTCCCTCGAAATCGTGTTCTTCGGCGCATGCCAGGGCCCGAACCCCGGCCCCTTGGACCTCTCATCCCTGGCCGGGCGCACGGCCCCGACACGGCTCACCGTCCTGGTGGGCAGGACACAGACCGTCACCGGGACCGAACACCTCGGCCCCGGCATCCGAGTCCGCTACCGGTGAGGGGAGACAACGCTCAGACGTCGCTCAGCTCCGTATGGCGGGCGGCCAGCCCCTGCGCGCCGTGTTCGGTCAGGGTGCCGTGCAGACGCAGGCGGGCGACGCCGCCGTCCGGGTAGATGTCGATGCGGACGTGGGTCACCGGCGGGGCCGCCTCGAGGACGAAGCGGTGGACCGTGTCGGGCTGGAGGCGGGTGCGGGGCAGGAGTTCGGTCCAGGACGGGGAGGTGTGGTCGGCCGGGTCCGCGCCGGAGGTGGCGTCGAGGCCGTACAGCGCCGCCCAGCCCGGTGCGTTGCCCTTGTAGCAGCCGGTGTCGATCTCCACGGCGCGCAGCGACGCCTGGGCGGTGAGGCGGTAGCGGACCCAGTCGTGGCCGGTGTCGCGGCGGCGGCGGGTCTCCCAGCCCTCGTCCATCTTGTGGGAGCGGCCGGGCTGGATGGAGTTGGCGGGCGGGGAGTAGAAGCGGTCGGAGGCGTCCTCGGCCGCGCCGCCGTGCTCCAGCGCCACCACGTCGAAGGTGCCGAGTGCGGTGAGCCACGCCGGGTCGGGGGCGACCTCGCCGTGGACGCGGAGGCGGGCGATGCCGCCGTCGGGGTGCTGCTTGAGGCGGAGGTGGGTGAAGCGGCGGGCCACGGAGACGGGGAAGCCGTTGGCCGCGTGGCCGCCGATCCGCGTATGGGGGACGAGTTCGGTCCATACGACGTCGTCGGCGAGGAGTTCCTCGGGGGACGGGGTGCCGTCCACCGCCGTCGCCTCGACGCTCACCGCCCGCGGGTAGTTGCCGCGGAAGTGGGCGGTGTCGACGACGATGCCGTGGACGACCCCGGGCGCGCCGAGGCGGATCAGGGCCCAGTCGTGGTCGTCCTCGGCCGGATGCGGGGTGTCGGCGGAGGCTCCGCGCCGCCGCCGGGTCTCCCAGCCGTCCATGACCTTGCCCTTGTGGCCGAAGGCGGCGGGGTCGAAGTGCGGGGGCTCGGGCCTCAGCAGATTCTCGCGCTCGGCGAAGAACTCGTCGTTGGCCGCGACCACGCTGCCGCCGAGCCGCCGGTCGGCCAGGTCCACGAGGTGGGTGAAGGGGAGGTCGGCGGTCCGGTAGTCGGCGTACGGATCGCCACCGCCGTACGGGGCGGCGTCACCGGTGAAGCGGGGGGTCGGCGCGGTCATGTGCGGGGCTGCCTTTCCAGGAGTCGGCCGGTGGGTTCGCTCGTCGCGCCGCGGTCGGCGATCGCGCCACGGTCGGTGGTCGCGCCACGGTCGGTGGTCGCGCCACGGTCGGTGGTCGCGCCATGGTCGGCGATCTTCCGGCCGCGCAGCCAGGTGGACCGTACGACGCCGTACAGCGTTCTGCCCGCGTAGGCGGTGACCTGGTTGCGGTGGTGGAGGGCGGCGGGGTCGACGGTGAAGGTCTCGTCGGGGGCGAGGACCGCGAAGTCGGCGTCCCGGCCGACCTCGATGGCGCCCTTACGGTCGAGACCGACGAGCGCGGCGGGGCCGGTGGACATCCAGCGGGCCACGTCGTGAAGGGTGTGGCCGCGCCGCCGGGCCGCCGTCCAGACGGCGGGGAGGCCGAGCTGGAGCGAGGAGATGCCGCCCCAGGCCCGCCCGAAGTCGTCCACCTTGAGGTCGGCCGTGCAGGGCGAGTGGTCGGAGACGACGCAGTCGATCTCCCCGGCCGCCAGGCCCGCCCACAGCGCGTCCTGGTTGGCGGCCTCCCTTATGGGCGGACAGCACTTGAACTCCGTGGCGCCGTCCGGGACTTCCTCGGCGGTGAGGGTCAGGAAGTGCGGGCAGGTCTCCACGGTGATCCGGACGCCCTTACGGCGGGCGTCGGCGATCAGCGGCAGCGCGTCGGCGGACGAGAGGTGCAGGACGTGGACGCGGGCGTCCAGCTCGTGGGCGAGGGCGATGAGGCCCGCGATGGCCTCGTTCTCGGCGGCGCGCGGGCGGGAGGCGAGGAAGTCGGTGTAGCGCGGTCCGGTGGGCGGTGGGGCGTCGTCGATGAGGCGGGCGTCCTCGGCGTGGACGATCAGCAGTCCGCCGAAGCCCGCGATCTCGCGGAGGGCGGTCCGGAGCTGGTCGGGGGCGAGCGGCGGAAACTCGTCCACACCGGAGGGGAGCAGGAACGCCTTGAAGCCGAGGACGCCCGCGTCGTGCAGCGGCCGCAGATCCGGGGCGTTCCCGGGCACTGCGCCGCCCCAGAACCCGATGTCGACATGGGCCGACCGCCGGGCGACGGCCCGTTTGACCTCCAGGGCCGGGACGGTGGTGGTCGGCGGGATGCTGTTGAGCGGCATGTCGACAAGGGTGGTGACGCCGCCGGCCGCGGCGGCGCGGGTGGCCGGGCCGAACCCCTCCCAGGCGGTGCGGCCGGGGTCGTTGACATGGACGTGGGTGTCGACGAGGCCGGGGAGGAGGACGTCGTCGCCGAGATCCTCGACCCTCGCGCCATCCGGGTCCGGGGTGTCGTACGGCCCGATAGCCACGATGCGGCCGTCGGCGACGGACACGGAAGCCGCGCGCGGGCCGTCCGGGGTCATGACGCGTCGTGAGCGCAGCACCAGGTCCGGTTCCGGCACCACGCCCGGCTCCGAACGCTCTTCCCGATCCAGGTCGAACACCGTCACCAACCTATCGCTATACGGAATTAGCTTTCCATTGGGCGTTGAGCACGGCAAGTCTTTACTCCGCCACCGGGCGGGTCAAGACTCCACCCGTCGTGACCTGCGAGGTGACCTGCGAGGTGATCAGCGCCTGGGCCATCGCGCCGCCGACCCTGGCCTTCGCGGACCTCAGACCGTAGATGCCCCCGGCGATGACCAGCCCGAAGCACCAGGAGAACGGGGCGACGTCCGCGAAGAACCTGACCAGCGCGAGCACCGCGGAGACGGCGGCCGCGGGCACGAAGGCGATGACGGCATCGGGGTTGAAGCCCCGGCGGTAGTAGTACGCCCCCGCCTCGTCCGCGCTGAACAGGGCGTCGACATCGATCCGGCCGCGCCGCACCAGGTAGTAGTCGACCAGCAGGATCGCGACGAGCGGGCCGAGGAAGGCGCCGAGGCCACCCAGGAAGTACTGGATGACGACCGGGCTGGAGTACAGCTTCCACGGCAATACGACGATCGCGAGCACCGCCGTGACCATGCCGCCGCGCCGGAAGTCCAGGTGCCTGGGGGCGAGGTTGGCGAAGTCGTACGCGGGTGAGACGAAGTTCGCCACGACGTTGATCCCGATCGTGGCGATCATGAAGGACAGCGCGCCGACCACCGTGACCACCGGGTTGTCGATCCGCGCGATGACATGGACCGGATCGGCGATCGCGGTGCCGAAGACCGAGATCGTGCCCGCCGTCATCAGTACGGAGACGACGGCGAAGGCGGTGAAATTCACCGGCAGCCCCAGCAGATTGCCGCGCCGGTAGGAACGGTGGTCCGGGGTGAAGCGGGCGAAGTCGGCGTAGTTGAGCACCAGGGTGAGGAAGGTGGCCACGGTCAGACTGACCGCGATCACGCTCTGGTGGAGCTGTTCGCCGCCGCTCAGCCCGGTCAGACTGCGGGTGAGCGAGATGTCGCCGCCCGCCTTGACCACCAGCCATACGGCGAGCGCGAGCATGACCAGCCAGACCACCGGGCCGGTGGCGAAGTCCTGCACCTTGCGGATGAACTCCATGCCCCGGGTCAGCAGCACCGCCTGGAGCAGCCACATCACCAGGAACGCGACCCAGCCCAGGGTGGACAGGCCAAGGATGGAGTTGTGGTCGTACGCCGCGAGCCCCGGCGCGAGCTGGACGCCGAGCAGGATGAGCGCCTCGGAGGCCAGCCAGGTCTGGATGCCGTACCAGGCGACCGCCATCACCGCCCGGATCAGCGCCGGGATATTGGCCCCGTACACCCCCCAACTGGCCCGCGCCAGGACCGGGAAGGGCACTCCGGTGCGGTGGCCCGCGTGGCCCATGCGGTTCATGAGCCAGTAGACGATGGTGATGCCGGCGAGCAGGGACAGGAACACCTCCCAGGTGGGCAGCCCGAGGACGAACAGGCTTGCCGCGAAGGCGTAGTTGCTGATCGCGTGGGTGTCCGACATCCACAGGGCGAAGATGCTGTACGTCCCCCAACTCCGCTTCTCCGCGGGCGCGAGGTCCTCGTTGTAAAGGCGGGGGTCGGGCGATTGGGGTGCTGCCATGGTGCCCTCCGAAGGGGTGGTGCGGAACTGCCGTCACGCGGCCCGTCTCTTCCGCATGACGGTGACGTGCGGGCGTTGCCGATCGATGACACCGGCGTTTCCCACGGCGTCGGGGCACCGGCGCCGGCGTGCGTCGGCTCCGATCCCGGGCCGGGTCACGGGGCGCTTGGGCGGCCCTCGCCGATCGGCCAACCGACGATGGTCTTGGGCCGCGGCGGGGCGAAGGCCCGCACCTTGCTGGTGGACAGGCCCAGCCCGACGAGCGCCTCGGCGAACTTCACGGCGGCGGCGACCCCGTCGACGACGGGCAGACCGCCCAGCGCCTCCGAGACCCGCTCCCGCAGCCCGGCCATGCCCCCGCAGCCCAGGCAGATCACCTCGGCGCCGTCCCGCTCCACCACCTCCCGCGCCCTCGCCACGATCACCTCGACCGTCCGCTCCCGGTCCGCCTCCAGCTCCAGTACGCCAAGACCGGTGCCGCGCACCCCCGCGCAGCGCCCCAGCAGACCGGCCGTGAGCAGCCGGTCCCGGATTTGCGGCACGGCCCGGTCGAGGGTGGTGACGACGCCGTAGGAATGGCCGAGCATCATGGCCATCTGGGCGGCGGACTCGGCGATGTCGAGGACCGGAACGTCGAGCAGTTCCTGCGCCCCCTCCCGTCCCGGCTCGCCGAACCCGGCCATGACCAGCGCGTCGAAGGGTTCGTCGAACGTCGTCAGCCGGTCCAGTACGGCGGCGGCGCTCAGATACCCGTCGAAGTGACCCTCGATCGATTCGGGGCCCCACAGCGGCTCGGTGGCCACGATGGTGGTGCCGGGGCTCGCACTGGCCTCGGCGAGCTCCCGGATGGTGGCGGTCATGGCGGCTGTGGTGTTGGGATTCAGCACAAGGATGCGCATAGCACTCCCGCGACGACTTTATCTTCCATAAGATGGAAGTAACTTTTCGGGATGCAGAAATTAGTCAGCGTGGTCACCCCCGTCAATGGATCGGACCGAGATCGTTGACAAGCGGCTACAGGGAGGTCGCCGCGGACGGGTAGGCTGCCCGTGGCCGGTCGGCCGCGGCGTCCTACGCGTGTGCGAGGCCGGCGCCGCCACCGTGAAAGGAAGTCGCCGACGTGCCGTCCGCTGAGTCCAAGACCGCCGCCACCACCGCCGGATCCGGTGGCGTCCAGTCCCTGGAGCGCGCCTTCGACCTGCTGGAGCGGATGGCCGACGCCGGGGGCGAGGTCGGGCTGAGCGAGCTGTCCACCAGCAGCGGGCTGCCGCTGCCCACCATTCACCGGCTGATGCGCACGCTGGTGGCCTGCGGCTATGTCCGTCAGCAGCCCAACCGCCGCTATGCCCTCGGGCCCCGGCTGATCCGGCTCGGCGAGAGCTCGGCCCGGCTGCTGGGCACCTGGGCGCGGCCGTATCTGGCGCGGCTGGTGGAGGAGACCGGCGAGACCGCGAACATGGCGCTGCTGGACGGCGATGAGGTGGTGTACGTGGCGCAGGTGCCCTCGCGCCACTCGATGCGGATGTTCACCGAGGTCGGGCGGCGGGTGCTGCCCCACACCACGGGCGTCGGCAAGGCGCTGCTGGCGAGCACGCCGCCCGAGGAGGTGCGCGCCCTGCTGGCCCGTACCGGCATGCCCGCGGTGACCGAGAAGACGATCACCTCGCCGGACGGGTTCCTCGACGCGCTGCGGCAGGTCCTTGAGCTGGGCTACGCGGTGGACGACAACGAGCAGGAGATGGGGGTGCGCTGCCTCGCGGTGCCGGTGCCCGACTCCCCCGCACCGGCGGCCATCTCCATCTCGGGCCCGGCGGGCCGGGTGACGGACGAGGCCACCCAGCGGATCGTGCCGATCCTCAAGGAGGTCGCGGTCGAGCTGTCGGGGGCGCTGGCCAGCACGGGTTCCGCCTGACGGCGGAGCGCCACCGGCGGCGGGCGCGGCACGGGGCCGCCGCCCGGCTCGGTGGGGCCACCCGGCTCAGTCCCTCCCTATGCCCGTCCGGGGCGCGCTGCTGAACTGGTCGATCGCCGCGCGGACGCCCGTCAGGGCGGAGCCCAGTGCGCTGACCGAGCCCAGCGCGCCCGCGATGAGCAGCAGCGAGCGGCGCAGGCGGTGCAGCTCCGGCGCGCCGGTGCGGGCCATGGCGTCGAGCGCGGCCAGCTCGTCGTCGGCGATCGCCCGGTCCGGTAATTCCGCCGGGTGGGCGGCCAGGTCACGCCTGAGCCGGGCCACGGCACGGCGCAGCTCGGCCGCCCTCGGATCGTCATCGGTGCCCGCCACTCGCCTGGCTTCCACGACTGCGGCGCCCTCCACTGACAAGGCACCGGGATCACCCCAGAGCCTCGCGCCATCGTTGGCCAACACTGCCCTTCGCCCCCTCGCGCCCTCTCGCACAGCCTGCCCCCTTCCCGCATGGCCGCCCCAACCCTCCACCTCAGGTGGATTCGGACACAAGGGGCCGCGGATCAGTTAACGCCACTCAGTGCACGACGCGCTATACGGAGAGCGAAAATCAGACCGGCTGGGATGAAGCCCCCGCACGGCCCCCAGGTGCGGTAAGCAGGGCGCATGGATCGCACAACGGATGACTCCGCGCAGGTCGCCGGGATCGTGCTGGCGGCCGGGGGCGGCCGGCGGCTGGGCGGGCGGCCGAAAGCCCTTTTGACGCATCGGGGGCGGCCGCTGGTGGAGCACGCCGCGCGGGCGCTGCGCGAGGGCGGCTGCGCGCCCGTGCACATCGTGCTGGGCGCCGCGGCCGGGACCGTACGGGCACGGGCCCATCTGCCCGGGTACGTCCTGGTCGACAACCCCGACTGGGAGCAGGGCATGGGCTCCTCGCTGCGGGCCGGGCTCGGCTCACTGGCCGGTACGGGGGCGCGGGCGGCGCTGATCGCGCTGGTGGACCAGCCGGGGATCGGCGCCGAGGCGGTGGCGCGGGTGGTGGCCGCGTATCGCTCGCCGTCGACCCTGGCGGCCGCCGCGTACGGCGGGGAGCGGGGGCATCCGGTGCTGTTCGGCGCGGACCGGTGGGCGGATATCACGGCGAGTGCGGAGGGCGACCGGGGGGCACGCGCCTATCTGCGGGCGCATCGGTCCGCGATCACGCTCGTCGACTGCTCGGATATCGCCCGTACGGACGACATCGACACCCCCGAGGACTTGACGCTGCTGGAATGAGACGTCGAGGGGGCCATGGACGCGACCTTCAACAGAAGATTGAACTTCCACCATGAGAAACTTATTATCCACTAGACAAAATGACTGCGAGCGTCCAGCCAGGACTCGTCTAAGGAGTGACGGCCCATGTCCGCACCAGCGCCTTCCCCGCTGGCCATCGTCGACGCCGAACCGCTGGAGCGTCAGGGGGAGGTGCTGACCGACGCGGCCCTGGCCTTCCTGGCCGAGCTCCACCACCGCTTCACCCCGCGCCGGGACGAGCTGCTCGCGCGCCGCGCGGAGCGCCGCGCCGAGATCGCCCGCACCAGCACCCTGGACTTCCTCCCGGAGACCGCCCATATCCGGGAGGACCCCGACTGGCGCGTCGCCCCCGCCCCGCCCGCCCTCGAGGACCGCCGGGTGGAGATCACCGGCCCCACCGACCGCAAGATGACCATCAACGCCCTCAACTCCGGCGCCAAGGTCTGGCTCGCCGACTTCGAGGACGCCTCCGCCCCCACCTGGGCGAATGTGATCGGCGGCCAGCTCAATCTGATCGACGCCTATGAGCGCCGGATCGACTTCACCTCCCCCGAGGGCAAGAGCTACGCACTGCGTCCCGACGACGCGCTGGCCACCGTCGTCACCCGGCCGCGCGGCTGGCATCTCGACGAGCGCCATCTGCGGGCCGCCGACGGCCGCCCCGTCCCCGGCGCCCTGGTCGACTTCGGGCTGTACTTCTTCCACAACGCCCGCCGGCTGCTCGCCCAGGGCAAGGGGCCGTACTTCTACCTCCCCAAGACCGAGTCGCATCTCGAGGCCCGCCTGTGGAACGACGTCTTCGTCTTCGCACAGGACCATCTCTCGGTTCCGCAAGGGACGATCCGCGCCACCGTTCTGATCGAGACGATCACGGCGGCGTACGAGATGGACGAGATCCTCTACGAGCTCCGCGACCATGCCTCCGGGCTCAACGCGGGCCGCTGGGACTATCTCTTCTCCATCGTCAAGAACTTCCGCGACGGCGGCCCCGGCTTCGTCCTGCCGGACCGCAACGCGGTCACGATGACCGCCCCGTTCATGCGCGCCTACACCGAACTGCTCGTCCGCACCTGCCACAAGCGCGGCGCGCACGCGATCGGCGGCATGGCGGCCTTCATCCCCTCGCGCCGTGACCCCGAGGTCAACGCGGTCGCGTTCGACAAGGTCAAGGCCGACAAGGACCGTGAGGCAGGCGACGGTTTCGACGGCTCCTGGGTCGCCCATCCGGATCTGGTCCCGGTCGCCCGGGCCTCCTTCGACGCGGTCCTCGGCGACCGGCCGCACCAGAAGGACCGGCTGCGCGAGGACGTCCGGGTCACCGCGGCCGAGCTGATCGACGTCGCGTCGCTCGACGCCAGGCCCACCCATGACGGCCTGCGCAACGCCGTGCAGGTCGGCACCCGCTATATCGAGGCATGGCTGCGCGGCCTCGGCGCCGTCGCGATCTTCAACCTGATGGAGGACGCGGCCACCGCCGAGATCTCCCGCTCCCAGATCTGGCAGTGGGTCAACGCGGGAGTGGTCTTCGAGAACGGCGAGAAGGTCACGGCCGATCTTGTCCGTAAGGTCGCCGCCGAGGAGCTGGCGGCGATCCGCGAGGAGGTCGGCGAGGACGCCTTCGCCGCGGGCAGGTGGAGCCAGGCGCACGATCTGCTGCTGAGGGTCGCGCTGGACGCGGACTACACGGAGTTCCTGACGCTGCCCGCGTACGAACTGCTGGGCTGATCGGGCCCGTTCGGCCGCGAGGGCCCCGGACCGTACGGATACGGTCCGGGGCCCCGGCCGGCGCTACGGCGTGTAGAGCTGGGAGCGCGGCACGATCCGCTGGGGCACGCTGGGGCTGGACCACAGCAGCTTCATATGGGCCTCACCGGTCTGCTCGGTGTACTCGATCTTGATGGCGTGCTTGGTTCCGGCGCGCAGCGCGACGGTCGCCTTGTCGACCTGTGGTTCATGCGGGGTGGTGTTGTCGATGACCAGACGGCCGTCGATCCACACCCGCGCGGTGTCGTCGGAGACGGTCGTGAGCGTGTAGGTCTCGCTGTGCCGGGGCTGGAGGAAGCCGGTCCAGCGGACGCCGAAGTGGTCGGTGGGGACAACGGCGGCCGGGGAGCCGGCGAACCTCCAGATGTGGTTGACGGCCGGGTCGGTCCGGGTGACCGCCGGGGGCCCGGTGAAGGTCTCATTGGCGAAGACCTCCTCCCGCAGCCCCTGACCCCGGCCCTCGGGCGCCGCCGGGGCCGGTTTCACCGTCAGCTCGATCACCGAGGCGGTGGGGTCGGCCGGTCCGCCGGAGGGGGTGAGATCGAAGCCGTCGCCCGCCTTCGCCACCTCGACCCGCTGTGTGCTGCCCAGCACCCGGGCGCCGGTCACCGTGAACGGCGCCCTGGCGGTGAGGTGGAGGGGCCGCCCCGCGGCGGGCCAGGCGGTGACGGACGCGTACAGCCGGTCGCCCGACCGGCTGACCGCGCCCCAGGACGGCTCGTCGACCAGCCCGGTGGCCCCGGCCCCGTACACCGCGCGGCCCTGGCCCGAGGTCCGCAGCCAGGAGCCGATCTCGCGAAGGCGGTCGACGGAGGGCTGGGGAACACGGCCCAGTTTGTCGGGGCCGACATTGAGGAGGTAATTGCCGCCGCGGCTCGCGATATCGAGGAGATTGCGGGTGAGGGTGGCGGGCGACTTCCAGTCCTGGTCGTATTTGGCGAAGCCCCAGTGGCCGTTGAGGGTCATACAGCTCTCCCACAACTGCCCGGCCACGGGCGCGTCCGGGATTTCCTGCTCGGGCGTTCCGTAGTCGCCGTCGACCACGCGGCGCTTGCCGACCCGGTTGTTGGTGATCAGATCGGGGTCGAGCCCGTGCAGATAGGTCTGAAGCCGCTCGCCGTCCTGGGCGGACCAGGTGTTGGCGGGGTTGTCCGCGTCCCATTCCCCGTCGAACCAGAGCAGTGCCGGATGGTAGCCGTCGATCAGCTCCTTGAGCTGGGCGTACATCCGCTTCTCATAGCGGGGGAAGGTGGCGGGGTCGGCGAAGTCGGGGTCGTGCCAGTCCCAGATCGAGTAGTAGAAGCCGAGTTTGATCCCGGCGGCGTCCGCGGCGGACTTCAACTCGGCCAGAATGTCGCGCCGTTGGTCGAATGAGGAGTGGTCGCGCAGATTCCAGGTGTTCTGCTTGGTCGGCCACATCGCGTATCCGTCGTGATGCTTGGAGGTGATGACGATATAGCGCTGCCCGGCGTCCTTGGCCGCCTTGACGACGGCCTTGGCGTCGAAGGACGCGGGATCGAAGTCCTGGGCGGCGTCCTCGTACTCGCTCATCGGGATCTGGCAGCTTCGCTTGATCCACTCCGCGTCGCGGCAGACGGTCCCGTCCGCCCGCTGGTATTCGCCCTCCAACTGGGAGTAGGCGCCGAAGTGGATGAACATCCCGAAGCGGTCCTGCCGCCACCAGCCGGTGCGGTCGGAGGTGAACGGATCGTCGGTCGCGTAGTCGGTGCCGGGTCCGGGCTCCCGCGCCGCGGTCGGCGCCGCCGGCGCCGCGGTGGCGGCGGAAGGGCCGCTGAGGATCGTCGCCAGCACCATGCCGAGCAGAAGGCTGAGCGCTCGGAGAGGGATGACGGCCCGTCGTCTGGACGTGCGCATGGCGGCTCCTGTGCTCATGGGTGGTCGGACAGGAGGGCTGGCCAGCCGCGTACGGGAACCTAGAGGCGTAAAGATGGGATGTCAACGGGGCCCGAACGCACCGATGGGCCGCCGCGCAGCCGCGAGGAGCGGCTCGCCATGGCGACCCATCCGATGAATCGGCGCGGTGTTCAGTCGTCCGCGGCGATACGGGCCAGACGTCGCGCCTCGCTGCGCGCCTCCCGTGCGATCTCGTCCTCGTCCACGGTGAGCAGCCGGCCCGACTCCACCACCGGAGCGCCGTTCACCAGCGACAGGGTGACCGGGGCGGGGGCGCCGAGGACGAGGGCGGCGACCGGGTCGGCGATCGACGAATGGCCGAGGCCGTCCAGCTTCCACAGCACCAGGTCGGCCAGTTTGCCCGGCTCCAGCGAGCCGATCTCGCCCTGGCGGCCGAGCACCCGCGCACCGCCGTAGGTGCCCAGGCGCAGCGCCTGACGGACGTTCAGCGCCTTCTCGCGGTGCCCGCCGAGCCGGTTGACCAGCAGCGCGTTGCGCAGCTCGGTGTGCAGCTCACCGGATTCGTTGGAGGCGGTGCCGTCCACGCCGAGGCCGACCGGTACGTCCGCGGCCAGCAGATCGGGGACCCGGGCGATCCCGGCGGCGAGCCGGGCGTTGGACGAGGGACAGTGGGCCACCCCGGTGCCGGTCCGGGCGAACGCCTGGATGTCGGTGTCGCTCATGTGCACGCAGTGGGCCATCCACACGTCCTCGCCCAGCCAGCCGGTGGACTCGAAGTAGTCGGTCGGTCCCATCCCGAACCGCTCCTGGCAGAACTTCTCCTCCTCCACCGTCTCCGAGCCGTGGGTGTGCAGCCGTACGCCCTTGCGGCGGGCCAGCACCGCGGACTCGCGGAGCAGTTCGGTGGAGACGGAGAACGGCGAGCAGGGCGCGACCGCGATCCGCAGCATCGCGTCGGACTCCGGGTCGTGGTGGGCGTTGATGGCCCTCTCGGTGGCGGCCAGCGCGTCCTCGGTGGACTCCACGGCGAAGTCCGGCGGCAGCCCGCCGGCGGAGGCGCCGAGGTCCATGGAGCCGCGGGCGGCGGTGAACCGCACGCCCAGCTCGCCCGCCGCGCGGATCTCGGCGCCCAGCAGATCGCCGCTGCCGCGCGGGAAGACGTAGTGGTGGTCCATGGCGGTGGTGACCCCGCCGCGCACCATCATCGCCAGCGAGCCGCGGGCCGCCGCGTGGACCATCGGCTCGTCGATCCGCGCCCAGACGGGATAGAGCGCGACCAGCCAGTCGAAGAGGTTGCTGTCCTGGGCCAGGCCGCGGGTGAGCCACTGGTAGAAGTGGTGATGGGTGTTGACCAGGCCCGGGGTGACCAGGTGTCCGGTGCCGTCGATCCGGCGGGCCACGTCCTCCAGGCCCCGCGGCGCGCGGCCCTCGCCCACCGACTCGATGCGGTTGCCTGCGACGACGACATGGCCGGACGCGTACTCGGTGTCCTGCGCGTCCACGGTGGCGACGGCGCAGTTCTCGATGACGATGCGGTGCACGGAGCGTGGCCCTTCCGTCGGATGAGTCAAGGGGGATCCGGTCAGTCGGTGGGGAGCCGGTCAGTCGGTGGGGAGCCGGTCAGTCGGCCGGGATCCGGGGCTCGGCGCCGTCCCGCAGCACGGTGGCCTCGATGAGCCCGTACGGCCGGTCGGCGGCGAAGTAGACCTCGTTGTCGTTGGTGAGGCCGAAGGGTTCCAGATCGACCAGGAAGTGGTGCTTGTTGGGCAGCGAGAGCCGTATCTCCTCGACCTCGGGGCGGCGCTCGATCACCCGCGCGCCCATCTCGTAGAGCGTCTGCTGGAGCGAGCGGGAGTAGGTCTCGGCGAACGCGCTCAGCAGATGGCCGCGCGCCTCCTCGTGGCCGTGGTCCCAGTCCGGCATCGGCCGGGTGTCATCGCTCCAGCCGTAGCGCCAGCGGGCGTGCACATCGGTGGCCAGGACGCGGTCACGCGTCTCCGGCAGCGTGGTGTACCGGTCCTTGACATAGCCCCGGAACTCGGAGTCCGTGGTGTTCAGGACGGTGAGGCCGGTGAGCCCGGAGACCACCTCCCAGCGCTCGCCGTCGTAGGCGATCTGCGCGGTGCGCACCTCCTGGCCGCGGCGGACGAAGGAGTGCGCCGCGCTCCCGGCCGCCTGGATCCGCTCCCAGGCGTACTCCTCGACGCGGATGCGGGCGCGGTGGATGGGCTCCTGGCTGGTGACGAAGTGGCGGGCCAGCCGGATGCCGAACTCCTCGGCCGTATCGATGCCGTGCTCCTTGGCGAAGGCGTACACGGTGTTCTTGGTGGCGTCGGTCGTCAGGACGTTGGCATTGCTGCCGGAGAGGTGGACCGCCTCCATCTCCCCCGACAGCGCCACCGAGACATTGAGGTCCTTGAGGTGGTGCACGGCGCCGTCGCGCACCACCCGCACAACGCGGGTTTCGGCTTTGCCGTAACTGTTCGGGCCGAGCGTGGGCATGGGTGCTAGCTCCCTCGGTAGACGGAGTAGCCGAACGGGGTGAGCAGCAGCGGTACGTGGTAGTGCTCGCCCGGCTCGACGGCGAAGGCGACCGCGACCTCCGGGAAGAAGGCATGGGTCAGATACGGCCCGGTCTCGAAGCGCAGCCGGGCGTGGGTGGTGCCCTCGGGGAGGTCGGGCAGATCCTTGCAGCGCCCGTCGGCGTCGGTGAGGGAGTCGGCGTGCGCCGTCCACTCCGCGCCGGGCCCGGAGCGGACGGCCAGCTCGACGACCACGCCCACGGCGGGGCGGCCGATGCTGGTGTCCAGGATGTGGGTGGACACGGAGGTGGCGCCGGCGGCCATCACCGCTCTCCTTCCGCCGGGGCCCGCGGGGCCCGAAGGGTTTCCGCCAGCCGGGTCAGCCGGATGCGGTTGATCTTTCCCAGTTCGGTGCGGATGATCTCGCGCTCGGTGTCGGCGTCATGGTGGATCCGCTCGCGCAGCGCCGCCAGCATCTCCTCGCCGGTGCGGCCGGTGGCGCAGATCAGGAAGACCTGGCCGTGGCGCTCCTGGTACGCGAGGTTCAGCTCCAGCAGCTCCGCGCGCTCCGCGTCCCGTACCCCGCTCTGCTCGCGGGCCGAGGCGGCGTCGCCCGGCGTCGGCCGCCCTATGGGCGGATGCGCGGCCATCGCCTCGGCCAGGTCGGCGGCGGTCAGCCCGGCCATGGCCGCGTCGGCGGCCTCGAGCAGCTCCCCGACGGTGGCGTACGGCCGCCCGCGAGCGACCGCCGCGCCCCAGGACCGGCTGGCGCACACCTCGTGCAGCAGCCCGGCGGCGTCGCGGTCGGCCGCCGCGTTGAACCGGGCCAGCCCCGGCGGAGCACTGGAAGTCACTCTCGCAAGCTAGGAGGCACCCTCGCCGGGCGTCAACACTTTGTTGAAAAATGCGCGTAACGAGGGGCTCGGTCAGTCCCCGTTCTTCTCGCGGTTGAGGTAGTTGTAGACGGTGAAGCGGCTCACCCCGAGGGCTCCGGCGACCGTCTCGACGCCATGGCGCACCGAGAAGGCGCCGCGCTGTTCGAGCTGGCGGACGACGGACTGCTTGGTCTTGCGGTCGAGGGCCGAGAGCGGCACGCCGTGGCGGCGCTGGAGGTCGGCGAGGATGTGATCGAGCGAGTCCGAGATATGCGGCAGCCTTACGGCGACCACCGGGCGGCCCTCCCAGGAGAGCACCACATCGTCGCCCCCGGCCCGGTCCGGGGCGATCATCTCGCCGCCCATGGCATCCACGAGCGGCCGCACCGCGGCGGTGAAGGGGTGGTCGGCCGGTACGCTCACGCCTCGCCCTCCCCGACCACGTTGACCTGGAGCGAAATCCGGGTGGCACCGGCTTCGAGGGAGCTGCGCAGCAGCCGGTCGACGGCCGCCAGCACCGCCTCCGCCCCGCCTTCCGCGGTGTTGCCGAAGGGGCCGACGTCGACGGCGTCCAGCGGGGCGGCCTGGACGGTCTCGCGGGCCGCGACGGCGTGCGGTGGCACCTCGTCGAGGTCGAACGGTTCGGTGGTGAATTCAACCCTCAATCTCACGCCGTAAACCTACTGCGTCAGCCGTAACACGGCGCCCCCGTCGCGGGGGACAGAACGCCCAAGTACCTCGCCGCGGCCGCCCGCTTCGGGGAGCATGGACGCATATCGCATCCGCCCCCGTCCACGGAGCGCCCCGATGACAGACAACGTGCCGGTGCGTTGTCCCGCGTGCCGTCGCGAGCAGTCGTTCACACCGCCCACCTTCCCCTGTTCCTGCGGCGCGCCGGTCACCCTGCCCGTCCTCCGTGACGGCACCCCGGAGGAGGTCGGCCACCGCACCTGGGAGAACCTGTGGGTGGCGGTGAACTGCCCGTCCTGCGGCCACCGGGGCCACTGGCCGCAGCCGGAACTGGGCTGCGACTGCGGCGCGGTGATCCGCGTGCCCGTAGCCGCCGCGCCACCTCCGGCCGACCCGGGCGCGGTGGCCGGGGGCGGCGGCCCGGTCGTGCGGCGCCCCGCCTTCCGGCCGGTGACGATCCGTACGGCGCGGGACGCGGTCACCGCCGCCGCGCTGTATCTGAAGTGGCTCGGCTTCCACAGCCTGCGGCCCTCGGAGGACCGGGCCGCGTCCGGGGTGGATCTCTACGGGACGGGCGTGGTCGCCCAGGTCGATCCGACCACCCGCCCCACCGGGCTGCGGGACATCGAATGCCTGTGGCTCAACGGGCTCCAGAAGTCGGCCATGAGCGTCTTCTTCTCGCTCGCGGGCTATGCGCGGGAGGCGCGGGCGCGCGCCGACGCCCTCCATCTGCCGCTGTTCATCATGGACCTCACCGGCACCCCGCAGCCCGTCAACGACCCGGCGGACGCCCTGATCCGGATGGGGCCGCCGGACGGCTGACCCCGGTCGGCCCTTGCGCTCATGACGGGGGAACGCTTCCGTTGAGGCGCCGCCCTCCACCGTTTCACCGTCCCATCCGCTCGACCGGCCGGAGGCCGAAACGATGGCTGTTCCGTGGTACCCGAGATCATGGGCTCCGCTCTCCGCCGCCCTGACCCTGCTTCTGGTGACCGGCTGCGGGGGCGGCGATGTGCCGCCGCCCACGGTGGAGAGCTCCTCGGCCGCACCCGGGCCCCCGTCCGGCGCCACACCGGGCACGCCCACCCCGCTCACCAGCTCTGATGCCACCGACGGCGGAACAGGTGTGGAGGAGGACATCAACGCGGCGGTCTCCGTCACCACCACCTACTGGCAGACCCACTGGCCCGAGCTGTTCACCGGCGGCTACAACCCGCCCCGGATCCTGGGGGTCTACGACGGCGACACCCCCGGTACGCCGGTGTGCGGCAGTGAGCCGCTCCCCGATGACAACGCCGTCTACTGCCCCGACGGCGACTACATAGCGTGGGACATGGACCTGATGCGCTTCGGCCATGCGCGGGGCGACGCCTGGGTCTATCTGGTGATCGCCCATGAATGGGGCCACGCCGTCCAGAACCGTCTGGACGCGGGCCTGGTCGACCTCGCCCGTGAGCTTCAGGCCGACTGCCTGGCCGGGGCGGTCCTCTTCGGAGCCGCCCAGGACGGGACGCTGACCTTCGAGGAGGGTGACACCCAGGAGCTGGCGGACGCCCTGACCGCACTCGCCGACAGGACCCCGTGGACCGACGTCTCCGACCACGGCGACGCCTCCCAGCGGGTCTCCTACTTCAGCCGCGGCGCGCGATCCGGGGTGAAGTCGTGCCTGCCGAACGTCGTCCGGTGACGGGCGGGGTGTGGGCCCCTGCTGTGGCGGGAGTGTAGTGGGGGTGTGGGCCCCTGCTGTAGTAGAGGGGCCCGCGGCTCATCAGCTCGGCGCGGTCTGCGGCTCGGCCCGCCCGACCAGCGCTTCCGATCCGGCCGGACCGGCCTCGGACCGGGTTTCGGGCAGCAGCTCCCGGGCGGCCGCCTCGCGCAGCTCGACCTTGCGGACCTTGCCGCTGACCGTCATCGGGAAGGCGTCCATGAGACGCAGATAGCGGGGGACCTTGTAGTGGGCGAGGCGGCCCCGGCAGAAGCGGGCCAGCTCATCGCGGGTGAGGGTCCTGGCGCCCTCGCGCAGGATGACGCAGGCCAGCACCTCCTCGCCGTACTTCTCGTCCGGTACGCCGACGACCTGCACATCCGCCACCTTGGGGTGGGTGTGCAGAAACTCCTCGATCTCCCGCGGATAGACGTTCTCCCCACCGCGAATGATCATGTCCTTGATCCGGCCGACGATCTGGACGTATCCCTCGCCGTCCATCACCGCGAGGTCGCCGGTGTGCATCCAGCGCGCCGAGTCGATCGCCTCGGCGGTCCGCTCGGGCTCCTGCCAGTAGCCGAGCATCACCGAGTAGCCGCGGGTGCACAGCTCGCCGCGGGTGCCCCGGGGCACGGTCGCCCCGGTCACCGGGTCGACGATCTTGACCTCGATATGCGGCAGCACCCGGCCGACCGTCGAGGTGCGGCGGACCAGGTCGTCGTCGGGCCGGGTCTGGGCGGAGACCGGTGAGGTCTCGGTCATGCCGTAGCAGATGGACACCTCGGTCATATGCATCTCGGCGACCACCCGCCGCATCACCTCCACCGGGCAGGGCGATCCGGCCATGATCCCGGTGCGCAGCGAGCTGAGGTCGAAGGTGGCGAAGTCCGGCAGGGCCAGCTCGGCGATGAACATGGTGGGGACGCCGTACAGCGAGGTGCAGCGCTCCCGTTCGACGGCGGCCAGGGTGGCGACGGGGTCGAAGGTGGCGGCGGGGATGACCACGCAGGCGCCGTGGCTGGTGGCCGCGAGGTTGCCCATCACCATGCCGAAGCAGTGGTAGAAGGGCACCGGCACGCAGATCCGGTCCTCGGCGGTGTAGCGGACCGTCTCCCCGACGAAGAAGCCGTTGTTGAGGATGTTGTGGTGGGAGAGGGTGGCGCCCTTGGGGAAGCCGGTGGTGCCGGAGGTGTACTGGATGTTGACCGCGTCGTCGCAACTGATCCGGGCCTCGCGCTCGGCGAGCCGCTCGGGGGCCACCCCGGCCCCCGCGCGCACCAGCCCGTCCCAGGTCCGGTCGCCGATGTAGATCACATCGCGCAGCGAGGAGCAGGCCGATCGCACCTGCTCGACCATCCGCCGGTAGTCGCTGGTCTTGTGCTCGATGGAGGAGACCAGGACCGAGATTCCGGCCTGCTGGAGTACGTACCGCAACTCGTGGACGCGGTATGCGGGGTTGATATTGACCATGATGGCGCCGATGCGGGCGGTGGCGTACTGCAACAGCACCCATTCGGGGCAGTTGATGGCCCAGATGCCGACCCGGTCGCCCTTGGCGACCCCCTTGGCCATCAGCCCGAGCGCGGCCTCCTCGACCGACCTGCCGAACTCGGCATAGGTCCAGCGGCGGCCGGAGGGGACGTCGACGAGCGCCTCGCGGTCGCCGTACAGCTCGACGGCCCGGGCCAGATTGGCGCCGATGGTCTCGCCGAGCAGCGGGAGGTCCCCGGCCCCGCTGGTGTAGGAGAGCCCCGCTGGGCTTGGTGGGTCAGACGTGAGGTCGGTCATGGGAGCTCCTTGGGTTCACGTTCACGTACGTCTTCACGTTCGTGCGGGTGGGTCATCATATGAGCGTCAGTCATCAGATCTCCTCATAAAACTCGATACCGCCACCCTGTGCCGTGCGTTCGCGCAGCTCGATCCGGCGAATCTTGCCGGAAACCGTCTTCGGGAGGTCGGCGAACTCCAACCGGCGGATCCGCTTGTACGGCGCGAGCACCGCCCGCGAGTGCGCGAACAGCGCCTTCGCGGTGTCCGGGCCGGGCTCCCAGCCCTCCGCGAGCACGATGTACGCCTTCGGCACGGCCAGCCGCAGCGGATCGGGGGCCGGGACGACGGCGGCCTCGGCGACCGCCTCGTGCTCCAGCAGCGCGCTCTCCAGCTCGAACGGCGAGATCTTGTAGTCGGATGCCTTGAAGACGTCGTCGGCGCGGCCGATGTAGGTGATGTAGCCGTCCGCGTCGCGCGATCCGATGTCCCCGGTGTGGTAGTAACCGCCCGCGGTGGCCTCGGCGGTGCGCTCCCCGTCGCCCTCGTAGCCGGTCATCAGGCCGACGGGACGGCCCTCGGGGCCGGTGAGGTCGAGGCAGATCTCGCCCTCCGCACCGGGCCGGCCGGTGACCGGATCCAGCAGGACGACCCGGAAGCCGGGGGTCGGCCGTCCCATCGAGCCGGGCTTGAGCGGCTGTCCGGGGGTGTTGGCCACCTGAACGGCGGTCTCGGTCTGGCCGAAGCCGTCCCGGATGGTCACCCCCCAGGCGCCCCGCACATGCTCGATGACCTCGGGGTTGAGCGGCTCGCCCGCGGCGAGGGCCTCCCGGGGCGGGGTGCGCAACTGGGTGAGATCGGCCTGGATGAGCATCCGCCAGACGGTGGGCGGGGCGCAGAAGGTGGTGATGGAACAGCGGTCCATCTCGGCCATCAGGCGGGTGGCGTCGAACCGCGTGTAGTTGAAGACGAAGACGGTGGCCTCGGCGTTCCAGGGGGCGAAGAGATTGGACCAGGCGTGCTTGGCCCATCCGGGCGAGGAGATGTTGAGGTGGACATCGCCCGGCCCGACCCCGATCCAGTACATCGTCGCCAGATGCCCGATGGGATACGAGACATGGGTGTGCTCGACCAGCTTGGGGCGGGCGGTGGTGCCGGAGGTGAAGTACAGCATCAGGGGGTCGGTGGCGAGGGTCGGCCCGTCGGGGACGAAGGGCTCGTCGTCCCCCGCGTCCTCCGCCGTGATCCGGGCGGTCCCCGCGTCCTCGTAGGCGAGCCAGCCCTCGGGCGCGCCGCCGACCGCGATCCGGGTGTAGTCGCCCGGCACCTCCGCGAACTTCTCCGTGTCCGCGCCCCGCACCACCACATGCGCCGCCCGGCCGCGCTCGATGCGGTCGGCGAGGTCGAGCGGGCCGAGCAGCGGGGTGGCGGGGATGACGACCGCGCGCAGCTTCATCGCGGCCAGCGCGGTCTCCCACAGCTCGACCTGGTTGCCGAGCATGACCACGATGCGGTCACCGGCCCGGACGCCGCGCTCGCGCAGCCAGTTCGCGGCCCGGTCGGAGCGGCGGCGCAGCTCCTCGAAGGTCAGCCGGATCTCGCTGCCGTCCTCCTCGACGATATGCAGGGCGGTACGGTCGCCGCCGCGCCCGGCGATCCCGTCGAACCAGTCCAGGGCCCAGTTGAACCGCTCCGGGCGTGGCCAGCCGAACCCCTCGTACGCCGCCGCGTAGTCCTCCCGGTGGTCGAGCAGGAAGTCCCGTGCCTCGCGGAAGTCGTGAGCCGGATTCATTGCTGTCACTTGTCCTCCTGAATGGCGTACCGCTCGCTAGCATCGTGCGACGGGTGATCTGAGTCTCACTACCCCCGGACGGGGGTGGCGCTGGATGCGGGAGGTGGCCGTGACGGGATCGGACGGGGCAGTCGACGTACAAAGCACGCTTCAGCGGATGCGCCGGCGTGGTGGCCTGCCCGTCGCCTTCGGCGGGCTGTTCTCGGGCTCGCGGCAGTTCCGGATCTCGGAACTCACCGGCACCACGACCAACTCCCTGCGGGATCTGGCGATCACACCCGGCAACGGCCTCGGCGGCAAGGTCCTCACCATGTCCCGGCCGATCTCGGTTGCGGACTACCCCACCTCACGGGCGATCAGTCATGAGTACGACGCGGCGGTGGGCGCGGAGGGGCTGCGCTCGATGCTCGCGGTGCCGGTGGTGGTGCGCGGGCGGGTGCGCGGGGTGCTGTACGGCGCGCTGCGCCAGCCGCTGGTGCTCGGCGACCGGGCGCTGACCGCGGCCGTGGAGTCGGCGCGCGAACTGGAACGCGTGCTGGAGAGCGAACTGGCGCAGGAGCTGGCGGTGCGGGAGGAGACGCAGCGGCTGCTGACGGAGGCGCGCCAGCGGCGAGGACAGCCGCCGGGACCGCGGTGGGAGCCGTCGGCGGAGGAGACCGATCCGGCGGTGTGGGAGGAGGTGCGCGAGGCCCATGGCGATCTGCGGGCCCTCGCGCACCGGGTGCCCGACCGCAAGCTGCGCGAGGAGATACTCACCGTCTGCTCCCGGCTGGCCAGGGCCTCCTCGGGGCGCGGCAGACAGCGGGAGCACCGGAGCGGGGGGAGCGGGGTGGAGCTGTCGCCACGCGAGGTGGACGTACTGGCGTGTGTGGCCTCGGGGGCGACGAATTCGATGGCGGCGGAGCGGCTGGGGCTGCGGCCGGAGACCGTCAAGAGCTATCTGCGGTCCTCGATGCGGAAGTTGGGGGCCCATACCCGTCTCCACGCGGTGGTCGAGGCACGCCGCGCGGGGCTCTTGCCGTAGCGGACGGCGGGTGCGGGCGCCGGAGGCGGCTTCCGTGGCCCGGGGCCGGGGCTCCCGCAAAAAACGCTTGACCTGAAGCAACTATTGCCTCGCCCACCGCTCCCCCGGGACGCACCTCGGTCATATAGGGCGATATCCTGCACTGAGGTCAGTGCTCGCGACAGGAAGGTGAGGACCCTCTATGTCCGAGCGCCGTCGCGGCCCGCGTCCCCCGAAGCGGTGGCTGCGCCCCGGCGGGGTGAACCGGGCCGACGCCGCCCCGCGCCCCGCCCCGGCGCCCCCGGGTCCGCCGCGCGACGAGCGGCGGACCGCCACCGCCGATGGGACCCCGCGGGAGCCGGACGAGCGCAGTGTGGTGGACGCCGCCGTGTACCGCGACGGCCGCCGGGTCGGCACCCCCGGCACGCTGGCCGCCACCTACCGGCGGCTGCGCGAGGAGACGGGCGCGATGGCGTGGATCGGGCTGTACCGGCCGAGCGAGGCGGAGCTGCTCTCGCTGGCCGAGGAGTTCGATCTGCACAAGCTGGCCATCGAGGACGCGCTGGAGGCCCATCAGCGGCCCAAGCTGGAGCGCTACGGCGAGACGCTCTTCGTGGTGCTGCGCGCCGCCCGCTATCTCGACGCGCTCGAGGAGGTCGACTTCGGCGAGCTGCATGTCTTCGTGGGCCCCGACTTCGTCATCACCGTCCGGCACGGCGCCGCCCCGGACCTGTCCGCGGTGCGCGGCCGGATGGAGTCCACCCCCGAGCTGCTGGCGCTGGGCCCCGAGGCCGTGCTGTACGCGATCCTCGACGCGGCCGTGGACGGCTATGCCCCGGTGGTGGCGGGGGTGCAGAACGACATCGACGAGATCGAGACCGAGGTGTTCCGCGGCGACCCCGAGGTGTCTCGGCGCATCTATGAACTCTCCCGCGAAATGGTCGAGTTCCAGCGCGCCACCCGCCCGCTGGTCGGGATGTTGCACGGGCTGATGGCGGGTTTCGACAAATACGGCACCGATGAGGAGCTTCAGCGCTATCTGCGGGACGTCGCCGACCATGTCACCCACACCAGCGAGCGCGTGGACGGCTTCCGCTCGGCCCTCACCGACATCCTCGCGGTCAACGCCACCCTGGTGACCCAGCAGCAGAACGCCGAGATGCGGGCGCTGGCCGAGGCGGGATTCGAGCAGAACGAGGAGGTCAAGAAGATCTCCGCATGGGCGGCGATTCTGTTCGCGCCCACCCTGGTCGGAACCATCTACGGGATGAACTTCACCCATATGCCCGAGCTGGGCTGGGTGTGGGGATACCCGTTCGCGATCGTGCTGATGGCGGTGGTCTGCGTCAGTCTGTATGTCATCTTCAAGCGCCGCGGCTGGCTCTGACGGCGCCACAACTCCCCGGCCGGATCGGCGATTCAAGGGAATTCCTCGATTGAATCGATGATTCAGCCGCTGTCCGTAGCCCCTCCCCCTCGTTTGTGCTTCGATGCCGTGCGGCACGGCACGGGCAGGCGAGCGACGGGAGTACGCGTATGGACCGGCGAGGGTTCCTCAGGGGTGCGGCCGCGCTGTCCACCGCGGGGCTGGTCACCGCCGTCGGCGGCACCGCGACGGCCACGGCCACCGCGCCGCCCCGGCTGCCGGCCGCCCAGGACTGGCTCTCCGCCATCGCCGACGCCACCCCGGTCCAGCGGCTGACCCTGCCCGGCACCCATGACTCCGGCGCCCGCTTCGGCGGCCCGTGGACCGAGTGCCAGAACACCACCATCGCCGACCAGCTCAGCAGCGGCATCCGCTTCCTGGACGTCCGCTGCCGCGCGTTCGAGAACGCCTTCCCCATCCACCACGGCGCCTTCTACCAGCACCTCAACTTCGACGATGTGCTCGGCGCCTGCCGCTCCTTCCTCTCCGCGCATCCGTCGGAGACCGTGCTGATGCGGGTCAAGCAGGAGTACTCGGAGGAGAGCGCCGCGGAGTTCCGCCGGATCTTCGACATCTATCTGGACGACAAGGGCTGGCGCTCGCTGTTCCGCCTGGACAACACCCTCCCCACCCTGGGCCAGGCCCGGGGCAGGGTGGTGCTGCTCGCCGACTCGGACAATATGCCGGGGGTGCGGTACGGCGACGGGGGGCTCTTCGACATCCAGGACGACTACATGGCGGAGCCGTTCGGCAAGTACCCCAAGATCGAGGCGCAGTTCCGCAAGGCGGCGGCCCAGCCCGGCAAGCTCTTCATGAACTATGTGTCCACCGCCGCCCTGCTGCCGCCCCGCTCCAACGCGGACCGGCTCAACCCGCAGGTGAAGTCGTTCCTGGAGGGCGCCGAGGCACAGGGCTGGACCGGGCTCGGGATCGTTCCGATGGACTTCCCGAACACCGCGTCCGGCCTGGTCGACGCCCTCGTCCGGCACAATCCGGCGGGCTGACCGCGGAGTGTCAGCGGCCGCGGAGTGTCAGCGGCCGGGGAGTGTCAGCGGCCGGGGAACCGGCGGAAGACCTTGACCGACGGTTCCGCGTAGCGCACCAGCTCCAGCGCCTGCTCGGGGAACCACTCCCCCGCGTCGGGGTTGACGGTGCCCCGCACCGGGTCCAGGGGCCCGTCGGTGCCGCGCAGGCACCGCCCGTCCGACTCGCCCGGCGTCTTCACCCACAGCGCGGCGTCCAGCAGCGCGTCGCCGGTGCGGGTGGTGGGGCGCCTGCCCAGGCCCCGCTCCGGGGGGTTGCACCATGACTGCACGTCGTTGTGCTGATGCGTCGCGGCCCTCGGGGTCCAGGGGCCCTGGCCGTTGCGGCTGGTGTCGGTGACGAAGTGCTTCATACGGCCCGGGTCGTCCGGTACATGGGCGTGCAGCCAGCGGCGGGCGTGCCGCCGTGACCAGCTCTGGTCGGCGCAGTCCTCGGGGTCCCCGCCGTCGTCGGCGTAGGCGAGGCAGGAGGAGATCAGCCGGCCGTACCAGGCGCTGTCGGGGTCGGTCTGGTAGTGGGAGACGTTGAGGGCGAAGCCGGTGGCGCGGTCGATCCCGGCCTTGATGAGGCGGGGCACGATGCCGCTGACGGAGTGCCAGCCGGCGTGGCCCGCGTCCAGGTAGACCGAGGTGTTGCCGAGCGCGGTAAGGGTGTCGACCGCGTAATTGATCTCGGAGTAGCGGGCGGCGGTCTCCTGGTCCTCGACCACCGGGGTGTCCAGGTCGCCCATGTTCTCGAGGTCGGGGGTCGCCGGGTCGGGCGTGGGGAGCGGGGGCAGCTCGGGGAGGGTGCCGGGCTGCTCGGCGGAGGGATCGGGGGCGGGGCTCTGGGACGCGGAGGGCTCCTGGCCGGAGGGCTCCTGGCCGGAGGGCTCCTGAGCCTCGGCGGGCTTGGGGGCCGGATTCTCGGAGGCGGGGAGCCGCGGGTCCGCGGACTGCGCGTCCGGGGACTGGGCCTCCGGGGGCCGCGCGGCGTCCTGGCCGGTGCCCTGGGCGTCCGATGCGGCGGGCGGGGCCGTTGACGCGCCGGGGTCGGGCAGCGGGGGCAGATCGGTGGGCGGTGCCTCGGCGGCGGGCGGCTGCTCGACGGCCGTCTGCTGCTCGGCGGGCTGCCCGGCAGCGGGCTGCTCCTCGACGGGCCGTTCCTCTGCGGGCCGTTCCTCTGCGGGCCGTTCCTCTGCGGGCCGTTCCTCTGCGGGCCGTTCCTCGACGGCGGTCTGATCGGCGTTCGATTCGTCGGCGCAGTCGGAGGGCAGCAGCGCCAGCGAATCGGGTTCGAGGACGATGAGCACCTTACGGTCGCCGATGCCCTCGGCGACGGCGTCGATCCACGCCTCGTACGCGGCGAGGTCGTCCGCGCCCCCGCTCGAGTAGCTGCCGCAGTCACGGCCAGGGATGTTGTAGAGGGCGAGGACCGGCAGCTTCCCCTGCACATCGGCGCTCCGCGTCGTCCTGCGGACCAGCCGCTGGATCCGCTCCGGGCTCTCGTCGCCGTACCAGACCGCCTGCGGCGTCCGCACCATGGCGAGGAGCCCGGCGGAGTCGCGGAAGTCGCCCCGCCAGGCGAGCCGGGCCACCTGGCGGTAGGAGTCCCGGTCGGGGGGCGGGGCGTAGAGGCGGGCGATGCGGGAGGAATCGTCGTCGTCCTCCCGCGCGGCCGCGCTCACCACGGGGCTGATCAACAGGGGCAGGGTGGCGGCGGCCACGACGGCCGTCGACACGGTGAGAATCTTGCGTCTCTTACGCACGTGCGCACTCCAGGGGGGCGGCAGGACCAAGGTCGATTTCTGACTCTCACTCAGAAACCGGCGCCCGGCAAAGGAAGCCTCCGCCAGGTGGCGGAGGGTTTGTCCCGCTCAGGAGTGGCCTAATGTCAGACGATCCTTCTGTGATCTGATCCGATGTCAGGTGATCCGAGGTGACGTCAGGTCACATCAGGTCACGCCAGGTCCGGTCAGGCGACCGAGTCGATCCGGTCCGAGGCCGCCCGGGTGTCATGGTGGATCGGGGTCCGGGCACCCGTCAGCGGCGTTCCGCTGCCGCCCCGCCGGTTGGCGACGATCTCGCCCGCGATGGACAGCGCGGTCTCCTCGGGCGTACGGGCGCCGAGGTCGAGCCCGATCGGGGAGCGCAGCAGGGCCAGCTCCGGCTCGCCCACCCCGGCCTCGCGCAGCCGCCGCAGCCGGTCCCGGTGGGTGCGGGCGGAGCCCATCGCGCCGACGTACGCCACCGGCAGCCGCAGCGCCCGCTCCAGCAGCGGCACATCGAACTTCGGGTCGTGGGTGAGCACGCACAGCACCGTGCGGGCGTCCACCTCGGTCTTCTCCAGATAGCGGTGCGGCCAGTCGACGACCACCTCGTCGGCGTCCGGGAAGCGCGGCGCGGTCGCGAAGACCGGACGGGCGTCGCAGACCGTGACGTGGTAGTTCAGGAACTTCCCGATCCGTACGAGCGCGCTCGCGAAGTCCACCGCCCCGAAGACGATCATGCGCGGCGGCGGCACGCTGGCCTCGGCGAGCAGGGTGACGGGCCGCCCGCAGCGGCTTCCCTCGGCGCCGATGACCACGGTCGCGGTGCGCCCGGCGTCCAGCAGGGCGCGGGCCTCCGCCGCCGCCGTACGGTCCAGCTCGGGGTGGCCGCCCAGGGTGCCGTCCCAGTCGCCGTCCGGGCGGACGAGCAGGGCGCGGCCCAGCAGCTCGGGCGGGCCGTCCACGATCCGGGCCAGCGCCGTCGTCCGGCCGTCGGCGGCGGCGGACGCGGCGGCGGCCAGCACCGGGCGCACCCGGCGGTCGGCCGCCGGGGCCGGGCTGACCAGCACATCGATGACTCCGCCGCAGGTCAGGCCGACCGCGAAGGCGTCCTCATCGGAGTAGCCGAAGGTCTCCCGTACGGTCTCGCCGGTGCGCAGCGCCTCCTGGCACAGCTCGTACACCGCGCCCTCGACACAGCCGCCGGACACGCTGCCGATCGCCGTGCCCTCGGCGTCCACGGCGAGCGCGGCCCCGGGCTGCCGGGGCGCGCTGCCGCCCACGGAGACCACGGTGGCCACGGCGAAATCCCGGCGCTCCGCACACCAGCGGTTCAGCTCGGCGGCGATGTCCAGCATGGTGATCAGCTCCTTGGGCGGCGCATCGATACGCGGCGCATCGATATCCGGAACAACGCACTCGGCTCCCGATATCTGCCCTCAGGTGCCCGTCAGGTGCTCCGGGCGCACGGGCACGCGCTTCAGGGGCAGGCCCGTCGCCGCGCGGATGGCGGCGACGACGGCCGGGGTCGAGGAGAGCGTGGGCGCCTCGCCGACGCCGCGCAGCCCGTACGGGGCGTTGTCGTCGGCCAGCTCCAGCACGTCCACCGGCATGGCCGGGGTGTCCAGAATGGTGGGGATCAGATAGTCCGTGAAGGACGGATTGCGCACCCGCGCCCCGTCCGCCGAGACGACGATCTCCTCCATCACCGCGAGCCCGAGCCCCTGTGTGGAACCGCCCTGGATCTGCCCGACCACCGACAGCGGGTTGATCGCCTTGCCCACGTCCTGCGCGGCCGCCAGCTCGACCACCTTGACCAGACCCAGCTCGGTGTCGACCTCGACGACCGCGCGATGGGCGCAGAAGGAGTACTGCACATGGCCGAAGCCCTGGCCGGTGCGGAGATCGAACGGCTCGGTCGGCCGGTGCCGGAACTCCCGCTCCAGGTCGATCGCCTCCTCGCCCAGGATCCCGGCGAGGTCGCCGATCACCTCGCCGCCGTCGGTGACCACCTTGCCGTCCGCCAGCCGCAGCCGGGCGGGCTCCGCCCAGGCGGGGTGGGAGGCGCCGAACCGCTCCCGGCCGCGCCGCAGCACCTCCTCCCGGACCGCCTCGCAGGTGTGCTTGACGGCGCCGCCCGTCATATACGTCTGGCGGGAGGCGGAGGTCGAGCCGGCCGAGCCGACCCGGGTGTCCGCGGGGTGGATGGTGACCCGGTCGACGCCCAGCTCGGTGCGGGCGATCTGGGCGTGCACGGTGACCCCGCCCTGGCCGACCTCGGCCATCGCGGTGTGCACCAGGGCGACCGGCTCGCCACCGATCACTTCCAGCCGGATCCGGGCGGTGGAGTAGTCGTCGAAGCCCTCGGAGAAGCCGACGTTCTTGATGCCGACCGCATAGCCCACCCCGCGCACCACGGACTCGCCGTGGGTGGTGTTGGACAGCCCGCCCGGCAGGGCCCGTACGTCCACCGGGCCGCCCGCCGCCTCCCAGGCGCGCTCGGGCGGCATCGGCAGCGCCTTGACCCGGCGCAGCAGCTCGGCGACCGGTGCCGGGGAGTCGACAAGCTGCCCGGTGGGCATGGTGGCGCCCTGGGACATGGCGTTGCGCTGCCGGAACTCCACCGGGTCCAGGCCGAGTTCGGCCGCCACCGCGTCCATCTGCGCCTCGTAGGCGAAGCACGCCTGGACGGCGCCGAAGCCGCGCATCGCACCGCAGGGCGGGTTGTTGGAGTAGAGCGCGATGGCCTCGACGTCGACGTTCTCGACGACGTAGGGGCCGATCGACAGGGAGGCGGCGTTGCCGACGACCGCCGGGGAGGAGGAGGCGTACGCCCCGCCGTCCAGGACGATGCGGCACTGGACGTAGAGCAGGGTGCCGTCGCGGCTGGCGCCGTGTTCATAGGTGAGCTTGGCGGGGTGGCGGTGGACATGGCCGAAGAAGGATTCGTACCGGTTGTAGACGATCTTGACGGGCTTTCCGGTGCGCAGCGCCAGCAGACAGGCGTGCGCCTGCATGGACAGGTCCTCGCGCGCGCCGAACGCCCCGCCCACCCCGGACAGCGTCAGCCGCACCTTGTCGGCGGGCAGCCCGAGGACCGGGGCGAGCTGATCGCGGTCGACATGCAGCCACTGGGTGGCGATGTAGAGGTCCACCCCGCCGTCCTCGGCGGGCACCGCGAGCCCCGACTCCGGGCCGAGGAACGCCTGGTCCTGCATGCCCACCTCGTAGTCGCGGCGGACCACCACATCGGCGCGGGCCCGGGCGGCGGCGACATCGCCGCGCAGGACGGGCTGGCGGTGCACGATGTTCGGATGCGGGGCGTGGGCGGCGTGGTGGTCCCGGCGGCCGGGGTGGAGCAGCGGCGCGCCCGGCGCGGTGGCGGTGGCCTCGTCGACGACCAGCGGCAGCTCCTCGTACTCCACCGCGATCCGGGCGGCGGCGCGGCGGGCGGTCTCGGGGTGGTCGGCGGCGACGATCGCCACGGGCTCGCCGTGGTAGCGGACCCGGTCCTTCGCGAGCACGGGCTGGTCGTGGATCTCCAGGCCGTAGTGGGTCTCGGCGGGCAGATCGTCATGGGTCATCACGGCGTGCACCCCGGGCAGGGCGAGCGCCGCGGCGGTGTCGATGGACCTGATCGCGGCGTGGGCGTGCGGGCTGCGGAGGGTGAAGCCCCACAGCATGTCCTCGTGCCACAGATCCGAGGAGTACGCGAACTCGCCGGTCACCTTGAGGGTGCCGTCGGGGCGCAGGGTGGACTCGCCGATCGTCCCCCTGGTGGCGCCGGTGGCCTGGGTGAGGGCGGTGGGGGCGCTGGCGGAGCGGTCGGCTGCCATGGTCAGACCGCCTTCCCGGTGCGGGCGGCCGCGAGCCGGACCGCGTCGAGGATCTTCTCGTAGCCGGTGCAGCGGCAGAGGTTGCCGGAGAGCGCCTCGCGGATATCGGCGTCGGAGGGGTCGGGGGTGCGCTCCAGCAGCTCATCGGCGGCCACGAGCAGTCCGGGGGTGCAGAAGCCGCACTGGACGGCCCCGGCGTCGATGAACGCCTGCTGGACCGGGGCCAGCGGGGCGACCTGCCCGGGGCGGGATGGCTCGGACCGCTGCCGGGCGTGGTCCGCGAGTCCCTCGACGGTGACCACCTCGCGGCCCTCGGCCTGTCCCGCCGCCACCAGACAGGCGCATACCGGCACCCCGTCGAGGCGGACCGTGCAGGAACCGCATTCGCCCTGCTCACAGGCGTTCTTCGAACCGGGAAGCCCCATCCGCTCGCGCAGCACGTACAGCAGGGACTCGCCCTCCCAGACGTCATCGGCCTCGTACGGCCGCCCGTTGACCGTGATGTTCACGCGCACTGTGCGGTCCTCCCGTCTCCCTCGCGATACGCCTCCCAGGTCCAGCCGAGCGTGCGGCGCGCCATGACCCCCACCGCGTGGCGGCGGTAGGCGGCGCTGCCGCGTACGTCGTCGATCGGGCGGCACGCCCCGGCGCACAGCTCGGCGAACCGCCGAGCGGTCGACGGGTCGAGGGGCGCGCCGCTGTCCCAGAAGCCGCCCTCCTCGAGCGCCGCGCCCAGGAACTCCTCGGCCTCACGGGCCCGTACGGGCGTGGGCGCGGCCGATCCGATGCCGGTGCGCACGGTGCGGGTGCGCGGATGGAGCGCGACGGCGAAGGCGCAGACCGCGATCACCATGGCGTTCCGGGTGCCGACCTTGGAGAACTGCTGTGGACCGTCCGCCTTCTGGATGTGCACCGCCCGGATCAGCTCATCGGGCTCCAGGGCATGGCGCTTGACCCCGGTGAAGAACTCCTCGATGGGGATGCGCCGGGTGCCGCGCACCGAGGCCGCCTCCACCTCGGCCCCGGCCGCCAGCAGCGCGGGATGCGCGTCCCCGGCGGGGGAGGCGGCGCCGAGGTTGCCGCCGACGGTGCCGCGGTTGCGGATCTGCGGTGAGCCGACGGTGTGCGCGGCGAGCGCCAGCCCCGGCAGCTCGGCCCGCAGCTCCTCGATGATCCGGGTGTACGAAACGCCCGCGCCCAGCCGGACCGTACGGTCGGTGGCCTCCCATTCGGCCAGTTCGGCGACGCGGGTCAGATCGAGCAGATACTCGGGCCGCCGGTGATCGAAGTTGATCTCGACCATCACATCGGTGCCGCCCGCGATGGGCACGGCGGTGGGGTGCTCGGCCTTCGCGGCGAGCGCCTCCTCCCAGCCGGCGGGGCGCAGGAAGTCCATGGGTCTCTCTTCTCGAATCGTCGGCGTCGCCGTCGGCAGGCGGGAGCCCCCTCCCAGAACTCTGCACGCGACTCAACGCCAGTAGACCGAGGTGTGGGCCACATGGTGCAGTCACCGAAGACATGAAGCAATTGGCTGGCCAGGGGGCGGGTCTTGTAGATTCGAACGAACGGCGGGGACCCGAAACCTCGCGGTATTCGACCGGCAACACGGAACAAGATCGGCTGGCCTCCCATGCGGCTGCGCGCACTGCTGGAGAACGACACCCTGGGCCTGCGCCTGCTCGGCGGCGAGAGCGAGCTGGACCGTACCGTACGCGGCGTCATGACCACCGATCTGCGCGACCCCAGCCGCTATCTCTCGGGCGGTGAACTCGTGCTGACCGGGCTCGCCTGGCGGCGTGAGCCGGAGGACTCCGAGCGGTTCGTCCGCATCCTCGCGGCGGCCGGGGTGGCGGGGCTGGCGGCGGGCGAGGCGGAGCTGGGCGCCGTGCCGGAGGATCTGGTGCTGGCCTGCGGACGGCATCGGCTGCCGCTGTTCTCCGTGGTCGAGGACGTCGCGTTCGCCACCATCACCGAGCATGTGGTGCGCCAGGTCTCCGGTGAGCGGGCCGGGGATCTGGCGGCGGTCGTCGACCGGCACCGGCGGCTGATGACGTCCGGGCCTGCGGGCGGCGGCCCCGAGGTGGCCCTGGACCTGCTCCGCTCGGACCTGGACCTGACCGCGTGGGTGCTCTCCCCCACCGGCCGCCGGATCGCCGGGCCCACTTCCGCCGGGGCGGCCGCGGAGCCGCCCGCGGCGGTCCGCGCCCAGTTGGCGGGCGAGCATCTGGCCGCCCGGCGCGAGGGGCGGCGCGGCCCGCAGCGGCTGACCGCCGCGGACGGCATGACGTACTCCCTCTTCCCCATCCACAGCGGGGAGACGGGCGACGAGGTGCGCGCGACCGTGCTGTCCGACTGGCTGCTGGTGGTCGGCGCGGACGCCGACGAATGGCCGGAGGAACGGCTGGATCTGCTCTACGGGGTCACCCAGCTCATCGCGGTCGAGCGCGACCGGCGGAACGCGTCGCGCACCGTGCGGCGCAGGCTCGCCCAGGAGGTGCTGGAGCTGGTCCAGACGGGCGCGCCGCCCGCCGAGATCGCGGCCCGGCTGCGGGTGGCCGCCCCGGTGCTGCTGCCGGGGCTCGGCACGGCGCCACACTGGCAGGTGGTGGTGGCCCGGGTGGAGTGGGGCGTCACCGCGGAGGCGGAGCACGGCACGGACGGCGGGGCGCGCGAGCGCGGTGTGCGGGACGGCGCCGCGCGTGTGGGCTTCACGCATGAGGGCCTGGCGCGGGACGGCGGGGCCGTCCTCGGCGCCCGGGTGGCCCAGTCGCTGCTGGAGGAGATCCTGGTCGACCCGGATGCGCCCGGGCCGGAGCTGTCGGACCGGATCGCGGTGGCGCACACCGGCGACGAGGCGGTGGCGCTCGTCCCCCTCCCTGCGCTCACCGACGGCCCGTCGGAGGGCGGCATGGCGGGGCTCCAGGCCGACGCGCTGCTCACCGCCGTCCGGGAGCCGCTCTCCCGCGGTCTGGACGGCGACGGCCGGCTGACCCTCGGCGTCAGCGCCGCCGTCCACTCCGCCGACGGGCTGCGCGGCGCCCTGGAGGAGGCCCGGCACGCCCGGCGGGTGGCCGCGGCGCGCCCCGGGCGGGTCTGCGCGGCCGGGCACCAGGAGCTGGCCTCGCACGTACTGCTGCTCCCCTTCGTCCCGGACGATGTGCGGCGCGCCTTCACCGCCCGGCTGCTGGACCCGCTGCGCGAGTACGACCGGCGCCACCGGGCCGAGCTGATCCCGACCCTGGAGGCGTTCCTGGACTGCGACGGCTCCTGGACGCGCTGTGCCGCCCGGCTGCATCTGCACGTCAACACGCTGCGCTACCGGATCGGCAGGATCGAGCAACTGACCGGGCGCGAGCTGTCGCGCCTGGAGGACAAGCTGGACTTCTTCCTCGCGCTGCGCATGAGCTGACGCCCGGCGGGGCGTGACCGTGGCCCGGGGACACGCCCGGGCGCGTGACAACGCGTCATCACTCTTGCCAGGGGTTTGTGAATTGATTCACACCAACCTCTTGGCCGGGCGCGCGCATTCATGCTGAGATTCGCCCACGGCTTCCGGCTCGATGGCGCGCTTGGGGAGGGCAATGTGGCGGACACCGCCATGTCACCACCTGGATCGTCCGATCCTCACTCCGAGGTACAGGCGGGGCGCGGGCTCGACCCGCTCGTGGACGACCCACTCGACACGGCGGTATGGCGGCTGCGTTCGCGCGGCTGCTGGAAGGACGCCGCCGAACTGCTCACCCCGCATGCGGTGGACGACGCCGCCGCCGCGCTCAAGCGCAGCGCCGTCCTGATCGAACGGTGCATGTACACCTCCGCGGGCTGGGACGCGGCCGATGACGCCCTGCGGGCGGCGGAGGCGCTCGCGCTCACCGACACCGAGCGGGGCGCCACCGCGTGCGAACGCGGCTATCTGGCGTACGCGTCCACGCTGCTCGGGGTGCGGGACCGGGCCGACGAGGCGCGGACCGCGCTCGGCCGCGCCGCCGCGCTGCTCTCACCGGGCTCCCCGATCCGGCCACTGCTGGACTTCCGGCGCGGGCTGATCTCCCAGCACCTCGCCCACAACCCGACCGGCGCCCTGGCCGCCTTCCAGCGCGCCCACGCGGGCGCGGCGGCCCACGGCGACACCCTGCTGCGCTCGTTCACCTGGCGCCACCTGGCCGCCATGGCGGAGGGGGACGGCGATCTGACCGAAGCGCGCCACGGCTTCGCCGAGTCGCTGCGGATCCGTGAGGAGCTGGGCTACCTGGTCGGTATCGCCCCGGCCCTGGCCGCCCTGGCCGATGTCGAACCCGAGCCCGACGAGGCCACCCGGCTGCGCACCGAGGCGGCCCGCCTGGTCCGCCTGCTGGGCGGTGTCCCCGTCTGGCTCGCGGAACAACTGGCCACCGAGGAAACCGCCGACTGACCGGCCCCGGCTCGCCCCTGGGGAAGCACAGCATGCCCCGGGGCGAACCCCGCCGGGGGGTGTGGGACGGCTCGTGCGCCCCCGCCCCTTCCCGCTCGCAGCATCGATATGCGGCTCCGCCGCGTGGCAGGGGCTCCGCCCCAGACCCCAGGGTCTGGGGCGGAGCCCCAGTTGTGGGAAGGGGCGGGGAGAGGATCAGCCCGCCGCAGGCGCCGAGAACCGTCGGACGCCCCCTATTAGCCCCCAGCCCTCAGACCTCTGCCCCCAGCCCCCAGCCCTCAGACCGTCGGGGCGAAGTGGGCCCTGGTGAGGGATTCGACCGTGTCGAGGTCGCGGGCGACCAGTGCGTCGAGGAGGGCCATATGCTCCTCCGCGTCGGCGACGAGGTCGGCGGTGCGGGTCGCCCGGCCGCAGGCCAGCGGCCACTGGGCACGGCGGTGCAGATCGTCGGCGACGATCACGAGCTGCTGGTTTCCGGCCAACCCGAGCACGGTCTGGTGGAAGGTGCGGTCCGACTCCAGATAGGCGGCGCGGTCGCCCGTCATGGCGGCAGCCGCCGTCGCCTCCGCGAAGGGCCGCAGCCCGGCCCAGCGCTCGGGCGCGATCGCCTCCGCCAGGCTGAGCATCACCGGGACCTCCAGCAGCGCCCGCACCTCGGCCAGCTCCGCGAGATCGCGCTCGCTGCGGCGGGAGACCCGGAAGCCCCGGTTGGGCACCACCTCGACGGCACCCTCGCCCGCGAGCTGCTGCATGGCCTCCCGTACGGGGGTGGGAGAGACGCCGAAGCGCTCGGCGAGGACCGGGGCCGAGTACACCTCGCCCGGGATCAGCTCACCGCCGGCCAGCGCCTCCCGCAGGGCGTCCAGGATCTGGCCGCGCACCGAGTGGCGGCGCGGAGACCTGCGTGCCGCGGGCGCGCCACAGGAGGGCGGCGGCACCATCGCCGCCTGTGCTTCGGACTGCTCCACTCCGGTCCTCCTGACATCCCATCGAACGATATGCGGAGGCCGCTCCCGGGCAAAGCCCGTAAACATCATTTAAGGTCGCAGTAACGTTACGCCGCGTACACGGACAGTACGCCGACGGCAAGCCGATCGGTCGGATTACCCGCGATCGGGTTCCGTGAATAGAATCAAGCCGCTTGCACAGCGCGAGTGTTCGGATCGCATCGCACCTATTCGCGTGTCCCCCCGCCTACTTGGCGGCCTCTTGTCCCAAAACCGCTCGAGGCCCGGCAGGATTCCGCCAGGATGTCGCGCGCGGTAGGGCCGCACTGCGGCCGGAACTTCATGGAAGCCAATCAAGGGGCACCGGATGAGACTGACCGACATATCGCTGGTTCTGCCAGTCGTCGTGGCGCTCGCCGGCGTCGTGGGGGCGGCGGTTGTCCTCGCGCGCGGCCGACGGAAGAAGGACGAGAGCGTCATCACCGACTCCTGGGAGCGCAGCGAAGAGCGTCGGCGCCGTAAGGAGGCCATCTACGGGATGGCCGCCTATGTCCTGCTGTTCTGCTGCGCCGGGGTGGCCGCGGCACTCTCCTTCCAGGGCCTGGTGGGCTTCGGGCGGGAGAACCTCGCGCTGACCAACGGCTGGGAGTACCTGGTGCCGTTCGGCCTCGACGGCGCGGCGATGTTCTGCTCGGTGCTGGCGGTGCGGGAGGCCAGCCATGGTGACGCGGCGCTCGGCTCGCGGATGCTGGTGTGGCTGTTCGCGGGTGCGGCGGCCTGGTTCAACTGGGTGCACGCGCCGCGCGGCATGGGCCACGCGGGCGCCCCGCAGTTCTTCGCGGGCATGTCGCTCTCGGCGGCGGTCCTCTTCGACCGGGCCCTGAAGCAGACCCGCCGGGCGGCGCTGCGCGAGCAGGGCCTGGTGCCCCGGCCGCTGCCGCAGATCCGCGTCGTCCGCTGGCTGCGCGCTCCGCGGGAGACCTTCGCCGCATGGTCGCTGATGCTGCTCGAGGGCGTGCGGACGCTGGACGAGGCGGTCGAGGAGGTCCGCGAGGACCGGCGCGAGAAGGAGCACAACCGCACTCGCCGGCGGGACCAGGAGAAGCTGGACCGGGCCCGGATCCGGGCGATCAACCGGCAGCACCGGATGTGGGGCCGTCGTGGCGGCCGTCAGGTGGAGGTCACCGCCGCCGCCCAGCCCGCGCAGCTCAGTTCGGAGCCTGCCATAGGCGAGAAGGTGCTGGAGACCGCCGGGGCCCCGGACCAGGGTCAGCTCTCCGCCGCCTCCGCCCGGCCCGCCCTGCGGTCCGCGGGTGGCGCCGAGGCCGGGCTCGGCGACCTGGACCGCGACCGGAGCAAGGACCGCGAACGGGATTTCAGCTTCGGCTTCGGTGAGAAGGACAAGGACTCCGAGGCCGGCCGTCCCCACACCATCGACCTCACGGCCGAGGACGACACGCTCACCATCCCGCGGCTGGACTCCCTCGAGGAGAAGCTGGCGCAGATCGAGCGCGCCTTCGGCTGAGCGGGCGGCCGGGGCGGGGACGCGTGTCCCCGCCCGCCGCTCGGCGGCTCCGTGACCAGATGCGCGACGCGCCGGGCGTCCGGCACATCCCACGCCCAACGCGCCGTGGAGCGCGGCTACGGAACGCCTTCCGCTTCGAGTTCGAACCACAAGACCTTGCCCACCCCGTGCGCCCGCACGCCCCAGGCGTCCGCGAGCGTATGCACCAGCAGCAGTCCGCGCCCGGATGTGCTGTCCTCCGCGGGCCGGTCGCGCAGCGTCGGGTGCCGGGACACGAAATCCCGCACCTCCACCCGTAATCGTCCGGTGACGCGCGCGCCCGGCCCGTCCCCCAGCGAGGCCGTGATCTGTGCGCCTCGGCCGGTGTGCACCAGTGCGTTGGTCACCAGCTCGCTGGTGAGCAGCTCGGCGAGGTCGGCCCGGCCAGGCCCGCCCCAGTGCCGCAGCATCTCGCGCAGCTCCGCGCGGACCCGCGCCACCACCGCCAGATCGTCGTGCGCCAATCGTTTGGTCAGGACCGGGCCACGCTCCGCCGGAACAGCCTCCGCGGCCTCCGCGGCCTTCGGCCTCGCATCCGGCCGCCCGTGTCCGGGCATCCGGCCCGGCCGTACAGGCTGACGCTTCATCCTCCCCCGCCCCGGCCGCCCCGAGGCGGCGGCCAGCGTCGAATGTCGTCGAACACGCTCACGGAAATGCATGCCCGGGTGTTGCCATCCACACACCGAGGGAAATGCTGGGAGTGATCCGCTGAGTGATCCACCGAGCTCGAGCCGAGGAGCCGTGATGCACGACGACCGACCATTGGTGGAGGGCCGCCTGGACCGCGCGCTGCGCCAGTTCATCAGGCCCGCCCAGTACACGGCCCGGGTGCCGCTGACCCTCTCCGCGTGGCGCACCCCCGGTGAGCCGGTGCCGGTCGCGGAGGCGCTGGCCGGCACCTACGAGCCGTTCACCACCGGCACGGACTGGGGCGGTCCGTGGTCGACCTGGTGGTTCCGGCTGGAGGGCAGCGTGCCCCAGGAGTGGGCGGGGCGGCGGGTGGAGGCCGTCATCGACCCGGGCTTCACCGACGACGCCCCGGGGTTCCAGGCCGAGGGGCTGGTGTACGACGCGGAGGGCGTGCCGATCAAGGGCATCCATCCGCGCAACCGCCATATCGCGGTCGCGGCCCCGGCGGCGGGCGGCGAGCCCGTACGGCTGCTGCTGGAGGCCGCCGCCAACCCGTCCGTGCTGCGCGACGGCTTCATCCCGACCCGGCTCGGCGATGTGCTGACAGCCGGGGACGAGCCGCTGTACCGGTTCGCCTCGGCGGAGCTGGCCGTCCTCGACGAGACCGTCTGGCATCTGGTCCTGGACATCGAGGTGCTGTCGGAGCTGATGCGCGAGCTGCCGGCGGACCGGCCGCGCCGCCATGAGATCCTGCGCGCCCTGGAGAACGCGCTGGACGCGCTCGATCTGCACGATGTCCCAGGCACCGCGGCCGCCGCCCGCGCCGAGCTGACCGACGCGCTCGGCCGTCCCGCACACTCCAGCGCGCACCGGGTCTCGGCGGCCGGGCACGCCCATATCGACTCGGCGTGGCTGTGGCCGCTGCGCGAGACGGTGCGCAAGGCGTCCCGCACCTTCGCCAATGTCACCGCGCTCGCGGACGAGTACCCGGAGCTGGTCTTCGCCTGCTCACAGGCGCAGCAGTACGCCTGGGTCAAGGAGCACCAGCCGCATATCTGGGAGCGGATCAAGAAGGCGGTGGCGGACGGCACCTGGGCGCCGGTGGGCTCGATGTGGGTCGAGTCGGACGCCAATATGCCCGGCGGCGAGGCGCTGGCCCGGCAGATCGTGCACGGCAAGCGGTTCTTCCTGGAGGAGCTGGGGGTGGACACCGAGGAGATCTGGCTGCCGGACTCCTTCGGCTACACGGCCGCCTTCCCGCAGCTCGCCAAGCTGGCGGGGGTGAAGTGGTTCCTCACCCAGAAGCTGTCGTGGAACCAGGTCAACAAGATGCCGCACCACACCTTCTGGTGGGAGGGCATCGACGGCACCCGGGTCTTCACCCACTTCCCGCCGGTGGACACCTACAACGCCCAGTTCAGCGCCTCCGAACTCGCCCACGCCGAGCGGAACTTCGCCGACAAGGGGCTGGCGACGCGCTCGCTGGTGCCGTTCGGCTACGGCGACGGCGGTGGCGGCCCGACCCGCGAGATGATGGAGAAGGCGCGGCGGCTCGCCTCCCTGGAGGGCTCGCCGACCGTCGAGATCCAGCCACCTTCGGCGTTCTTCACCGAGGCCGAGCGGGAGTACGGGGCCAAGGCGCCGGTGTGGTCGGGCGAGCTGTATCTGGAGCTGCACCGGGCCACGTACACCACCCAGGCCAAGACCAAGCAGGGCAACCGGCGCAGTGAGCATCTGCTGCGGGAGGCCGAGCTGTGGGCCACGGCCGCCGCGCTGCACGCGCCCGGCTACGCCTATCCGTACGACGACCTGGACCGGATCTGGAAGACGGTGCTGCTGCACCAGTTCCACGACATCCTGCCCGGCTCGTCGATCGCCTGGGTGCACCGCGAGGCCCGGGACAGCTATGAGCGGGCGCGGGCCGAACTGGAGGGGATCGTCACGGCGGCGGTGGCGGCGCTGGGCGGCGACGGGCCCGCCGTGCTCAACGCCTCGCCGTACGAGCGCGAGGAGATCGCCGTCCTGGACGCGGAGACGGCGGCCGCCCTGCCCTCCGGCGCCTCGGTCCAGCCGCTGGGCGACGGCCGTACGGCGGTCGCGGTGCGGGTCGCCGGGCTGGGCGCGGCACCGCTCGGCGCCGCCCCGCGGGCGGCGAACGCCACCACCACCGGCGCACCCCATGGGGCACCGCCGGTGACCGCGCTGAGCGACGGCCGGTCCATCGTCCTCGACAACGACCGGCTGCGGGTGACCATCGACGCCGAGGGGCTGCTCACCTCGGTGCTGGACCTGGACGCGAGCCGCGAGGTGCTGGCCCCGGGCGCCCGCGGCAACCTCCTCCAGCTCCACCCCGACCACCCCAACCACTGGGACGCCTGGGACATCGACCGGCACTACCGCCGCAGCCACACCGATCTGACCGGCGCCGAGTCCGTCGAGCTGATCGAATCCGGTCCGCTGCGCGCCACGGTCCGGGTCATACGGTCCTTCGGCGCCTCCCGCATCAGCCAGGAGCTGACGCTGGCCGCGGGCGACCGGCGCCTGGACATCGCCACGGAGGTGGACTGGCAGGAGTCGGAGAAGGTCCTCAAGGCGGCGTTCCCGCTGGACATCCATGCCCAGGTGTCCACCGCGGAGATCCAGTTCGGCCATGTGGACCGCGCCACCCACACCAACACCAGTTGGGACGCGGCCCGGTTCGAGATCTGCGCGCACCGCTGGCTGCGGGTCGCCGAGCCCGGCTACGGGGCGGCGGTGCTCAACGACTCGACGTACGGCCACGATGTGACCCGTACGGCACACGACACCGACGACGGCGAGGTGCTGGGCACCACCGTGCGGCTCACCCTGCTGCGCGCCCCGCACAGCCCCGACCCGGAGACCGACCTGGGCGTCCACCGCTTCCGCTACGCCCTGCTGCCGGGCGCGGGCGTCGCCGAGGCGGTGGCCGAGGGGCTGGCCCTCAACCTGCCGCTGCGCGCCCTGTCCGCCGGACCGGCCGAGCGGGCGCCGCTGGTGTCGGTGGACAACCCCGCGATCACGGTCGAGTCGGTCAAGCTCGCCGAGGACCGCAGCGGGGATGTGGTGGTGCGGCTGTACGAGTCCCAGGGCGGCCGGGCGGCGGGCACGCTGGTCACCGGCTTCCCGGTGCTCGGGGCGGATGTGACGGATCTGCTGGAGCGTCCGCTGCACGAGGCGGCCACCGGTCCGGGCGGGCTGACCCTGGCACTGCGCCCGCACCAGATCCTGACGTTGCGGCTGCGGCCGGTGCGGTGAGCGGCTGAGGCGAGGGCCGGGGGCGGCTTACCGCCCCCGGCCACGCGATCCGGTTTCACACAACTCCCAGTGCGGGCCCTGTCCGTGCTGGGAGTTCTTCGCTTTCCGACGGGGCCCTGGTCAGGGAGAACCTGGCACGTGAGGTGAAGGCCAGCCGACACCAGCGGCCGGCAGCCGTCCCGCCCCGGACGGCTGAGTCGCGCTAAGGCGTCGTCCGGTGCGGTGGCTCGTCGAGGGGGTGCACGGCGATGGCGATCTTGCCACGTGGGCGTCCGCGGCCCTCACCGGCAGAGCCGCCTTCCAAGAGTGTGTGCGCCTGTGCGATGTCGGCCAGCGGGAGCACGGCGCCGATCACCGGCCGGAGTCTGCCCTGGTCGACCAGTCGGCCGAGGGCCTGGAGCTTCGCCCGGCCGGGGCTGACGAAGAGGAAGTGGTAGGTCGCGTTCACGCCCCACGCGGCGAGCAGGTTCTGCGGTTCGGGGATGTCCACGATGGACACCACGCGGCCTCGGTCGGCGAGGACCTCCGGGCTGCGGGCGAGGGTGTCCCCACCCACCGTGTCCAGCACGACGTCCACCCCACCCAGCGCGCGGACCTGCGGCACGTAGTCACCGGCCGAGAAGTCGATCGCGACGTCGGCTCCCAGTCCGGTGACGAACTCGTGATCCCTCTCCCGCGCGGTGGTCACCACCTCGGCTCCCAGCGCGCTCGCGACCTGGATGGCGGCCGAGCCGACCCCGCCCGCTCCGCCGTGCACCAGGACCCGTTCCCCGACCCGCAGCCCGGCGCGTTCGACCAGCGCCTCCCACGCCGTCACGCCCACGAGCGCGAGACCGGCGGCCTCGACGTGCGACAACCGTGCGGGCTTGCGGGCGACCAGGGCCTGGTCGACCACGTGGAACTCGGCGTACGTTCCCTGCCCGGCGAACACCGGCGCCAGGTACCAGACCTCGTCGCCCGGCTGGAAGTCGCCTGCCCCGGGGCCGGTCTCGACCACCACGCCGGACACGTCGTTGCCGATCACGGCGGGCAGCGCCACCTGGTCGCGGTAGTCGCCGCGCCGGGTCTGAAAGTCGAGCGGGTTCACGGACGTGGCCAGCACACGCACCAGCACCTGGCCGGGCCCGGGAGTGGGTCTTGGCAGCTCTCGGGTGGCGAACGCGGCGTCCGCGGCACCGAAGCGGACGAGTTCCACCACACGCATCGAAGTCGACATGCGATGACCTTAGATCGTCATATCGCGAATCGTCAATATGTGCCCTGGGTTACGATCACCGCGTGTTCTCGGAGGCGGAGTTGCTGACTGTGTTCCGGGCCCTGTCCAACCCGGCCCGCCGCCAGATGCTGGTGTGGCTCAAGGAGCCGATGAGCTTCCCCGGCCAGGAGCCCGACGACGTCGAGATCGGCGTCTGCGTGACCGACATCCAGCGGCGGGCAGGTCTGGGGCAGTCAACGACCTCGCAGTACCTCGCGATGCTGCGGCAGGCAGGGCTGGTGGTCGCCACCCGGCGGGGCAAGTGGACCTACTACCGCCGCGACGAGGCGAACATCGCCCGCCTCCTGGAGACCCTCCGCGACGTGTTCTAGATCCCAACGCGGCTCCGGGCAAGCCACCGTCGCGGAGCCAGGGGCCCTACGGTGGATCCCGCCGGCCCGGCCAGTGAGGCCACGGGCCGGGCGGCGGTGAGAGGCTGACTGCCGCCCGGCCAAAGGCCACTGAGCCACTCAGGGGCGCGGCACATTGCGGAGGTTCGAGCGGGCCATCTGGACCATCCTGCCGACGCCCCCTTCCAGCACCATCTTGCTGGCCGAGAGCGCGAAGCCGGTCACCATCTCCGCCTTGATCTTGGGCGGGATGGACAGCGCGTTGGGGTCGGTGACGATGTCCAGGAGCGCGGGCCCCTTGTGGCGCAGTGCGGCGCGCAGCGCGGACCGCAGATGCTTGGGCTTCTCCACCCGCTCGCCGTACGCCCCGGCGGCGCGGGCGATCTGGGCGAAGTCGGGGTTGTGGTAGCCGGTGCCGTGCGCGGGCAGGCCCGAGACCAGCATCTCCAACTCGACCATGCCGAGCGCCGAGTTGTTGAAGAGGATCACCTTCACCGGCAGGTCGTACTGGACGAGGGTGAGGAAGTCGCCCATCAGCATGGTGAATCCGCCGTCGCCGGACATCGAGACCACCTGGCGGCGGCGGTCCAGGAACTGGGCGCCGATCGCCTGCGGCAGCGCGTTTGCCATCGAGCCATGGGTGAAGGAGCCGATCACCCGGCGGCGGCCGTTGGGGGACAGATAGCGCGCGGCCCACACATTGCACATCCCGGTGTCCACGGTGAAGATCGTGTCGTCGGCGGCCTCCTCGTCCAGCACCGAGGCCACGTACTCCGGGTGGATCGGGATGTGCTTGTCGACCCTGCGGGTGTACGCCTTGACCACGCCCTCCAGCGCGTCGGCGTGCTTCTTCAGCATGCGGTCCAGGAAGCGGCGGTCGGTCTTCGGGCGCACCTTCGGGGTCAGACAGCTCAGCGTCTCGCGGACGTCGCCCCAGACGGCCAGGTCCAGCTTGGAGCGGCGGCCCAGATGTTCGGCGCGGACGTCCACCTGCACGGTCCGCACATCGTCGGGCAGGAAGGCGCCGTACGGGAAGTCGGTGCCCAGCAGGATCAGCAGATCGCATTCGTGGGTGGCCTCGTACGCCGCGCCGTAGCCGAGCAGACCGCTCATGCCGACGTCGTACGGGTTGTCGTACTGGATCCACTCCTTGCCGCGCAGGGCGTGCCCCACCGGCGCCTTCACCAGCTCGGCGAAGGCCATCACCTCATCGTGCGCCCCGGCGCAGCCCCGGCCGCAGAAGAGCGTCACCCGCTGGGCCTCGTTGACCATACGGGCGAGCCGGTCGATCTCCGCGTCGCCCGGGCGCACGGTGGGCCGGGAGGTCACCAGGGCGTGCTCCTCGGCCCGCTCGGGCGCCGGGCGGGCGGCGATGTCGCCGGGGAGGGCGACCACGCTGACCCCGCTGCGGCCGATCGCGTGCTGGACGGCGGTCTGGAGCACACGCGGCATCTGCTGGGGGTTGGAGATCATCTCGCAGTAATGGCTGCACTCCTGGAACAGCCGCTCGGGATGGGTCTCCTGGAAGTAGCTGGTGCCGATCTCGCTGCTGGGGATGTGCGAGGCGAGGGCGATGACCGGGGCCATCGAGCGGTGGGCGTCGTAGAGCCCGTTGAGCAGATGGACATGGCCGGGGCCGCAGGAGCCCGCGCAGGCGGCGAGCGACCCGGTGAGCTGCGCCTCGGCACCGGCGGCGAAGGCGGCGGTCTCCTCGTGCCGCACCTGGATCCACTCGATCGCGGCATTGCGGCGGATCGCGTCCACCACGGGGTTGAGACTGTCGCCGACCACCCCGTACATCCGCCGCACGCCGGCGCGCACCAGGATGTCCACGTATTGCTCCGCCACGGTCTGCTTGGCCATCGCGCGCCCTCATCCCTTTCGTCCCGGGTCGGCGGGATCGGTGACGCTCGTCCGGTCACCTCTCGTCCATCAACCCATGGACGGCGCGCTTACGCCTCCCAGACGGCGGCCGCCGTACGGTCGTCGGCGTAGCCCTTCACCCCGGTCTGGGCGTCGGCGAGGAACGCGGCGAGGCCCGGCGCCTCCGCGGTGTCCCAGCGTTCGGCCAGGCGATCGGCGAGGGCTGCCTCGCCGCGCAGGGGTTCGGCGAGGCCCGCGCTGCACAGCAGAAGGGTGTCGCCCGGTCGGGCGACGGAGGCGCGGAAACGGAAGGGGGCGTGGGCGGGGGCGGGATCGGGGTCGGGGTCGGGGTCGGTGGGTGCGGCGGATGAGGGGTCGGCCTGCGCATAAGGCGGTTGGGGCGGGGCGGGTGGACGGCCGCCGCCGTAGCCGAGGACGGGGCCGCCCACGGTGTCCCGCTCGCCCCCGGCCGGTTCCAGGTCCTGCCAGACGCCGTCCCGCAGCCGGAACAGCCCGCCGTCGCCGACGCCGAAGAACACCCGGGTACGGCAGGCCGGATGCGCCGGGAGCAGCAGACAGCGCACCGACGCCGTGTGGTCGGCGGGAGCGAGGCCGCGCACGGTCGCACCGGCGCGCAGCCGCCCGTAGGCACGGTCGGTGAGCCGGTGCAGCCCGGAGCTGAGCGCGCCGCGGTTGGCGGTGTGGATGTCCTCCGTCAGCCGGGCCTGATTGCGGCCGACCGCCGCGGCGATCCACTCGCACAGCTCGCGTGCCACCCGATCCGCCCCCGGCGCCGCGGGCTGCCCGCTCGCCACGGCGACCAGGACGAGCGCGCTGTCCCCGATCCCGAACCGCACGGCGAGCAGCGCGTCCCGCCGCGGCTCACCCCGGTAACGGGCCGAGTCGCCGCGCAACGAGGCGGCCCGGAGCGTCAGCGTGCCGTAGCGGGCCCCCTCCAGCACGGTGTCGGGGACCAGATCCCGAAGCTCCTCGGGATCGACGACGGGAAGCGTGGTCGGCTCGGCCTCGTACGTGGGCGGCTCGTCGCCCACATACGCCGCCGCCGCGGCCCGCCAGGGCCGGGAGGGGTCGGGGTGAAGGTCGGGCCGGGACGGAACGGGCGGCCGGGCGCCACGTGGAGGCGATGGAGGGACCGGAGCCCCAGGACGCCCGGACGCGCTCCCCGGACCGGAGCGTCCGGGCGCGTCTCCTGAACCGGTGCGGCCGGGTGCGCCCCCTGAACCCGCGTCACCCCGTGGGTCACCGGCTCCCGCGCGGCCCTCTGCGGCGCCGGACCCCGCACGCCCCTGGGAGGGCGATGCAGCACCGGGGCCCTCGTAGCCCTGCGCGGACTCCGAGCCCGCACCGCCGCATGCCGCACCCGAGCCCCCGCCGCCCCATGCCGCACCCGGGTCCGTACGTCCCGACGCGGCACCGGAACCCGCGCTGCCACCCTCCGTCGCGGCGCCGGAACCCGCGCCGCCCCGAGCAGGCGGGGCCGATCCGGAGCCCGCGTCACCCCCTCGCCCGGCACCGGACCCCGCACCACCCTGGGAGGGCGATGCGGCGCCGGGGCCTTCGTCGCCCTGCGCGGGTCCCGAACCCGCGTCGCCCCATGCAGCACCCGAACCCCCGCCGCCCCAAGCGGCACCCGGATCCGTACGTCCCGACGCGGCACCGGAACCCGCGCTGCCACCCTCCGTCGCGGCGCCGGAACCCGCGCCGCCCCGAGCAGGCGGGGCCGATCCGGAGCCCGCGTCACCCCCTCGCCCGGCACCGGACCCCGCACCACCCTGGGAGGGCGATGCGGCGCCGGGGCCTTCGTCGCCCTGCGCGGGTCCCGAACCCGCGTCGCCCCATGCAGCACCCGAACCCCCGCCGCCCCAAGCGGCACCCGGATCCGTACGTCCCGACGCGGCACCGGAACCCGCGCTGCCACCCTCCGTCGCGGCGCCGGAACCCGCGCCGCCCCGAGCAGGCGGGGCCGATCCGGAGCCCGCGTCACCCCCTCGCCCGGCACCGGACCCCGCACCACCCTGGGAGGGCGATGCGGCGCCGGGGCCTTCGTCGCCCTGCGCGGGTCCCGAACCCGCGTCGCCCCATGCAGCACCCGAACCCCCGCCGCCCCAAGCGGCACCCGGATCCGTACGTCCCGACGCGGCACCGGAACCCGCATTGCCACCCTGCGATGCGGCGCCGGAGCCCGCGCCGCCCTGGGAAGGCGTCGCGGCGCCGGAACCCGTACCGCCCCGAGAGGGGGAGGCCGCAGCGCCCCCCGCCGCGGCGTCTGGCCCCGCCCCTCCCCGGTAAGGCGATGCGGCACCGGGCTCCTCGTCGGTGGGAGATCGCCACCCCTGCGGGCCACCTCCCGTGTCGGCGGCGGAGCCCGGGGCGGCGTCGCCCGGATCCCCCGTCCGCGGGCCCCAGGGGGCGCCCGCGGCCGGTCTCTGGTTGCCCGCGTCCTCGGCACCGGCGAGCGTGCGGGAGGCCGAATCGAACCGGTCGTCCACGGAGTCCGAGGCCGCGGCGGGCCCCGCGTCGGCACGCCGTGGGTCGTACAACTCGCCCCACCAGTCGTCCTCATGACGGCGTCGGTCGCCCTGCTGGCTCATCCCCACATTGTCCACAGGGAGGCTCCACGGGAACACCACGCGATGACCGGCACGAGGCCCGCCCAAGACCCCCTCAAGCCCATCGGGACGCGCCCTCGGGGAGGCCGGGCGGAGCCGAGAAGAGACAGCTCCCCGGCCCCGGCCCGCCGCCCCGCGCCGCCCGCCCTCAGCCCCGGTACGTCTCCAGGAGCCGCAGCCAGACCTCGCTGATCGTCGGGAACGACGGCACCGCATGCCACAGCCGCTCGATGGGAACCTCGCCCGCGATGGCGATCGTCGCCGAGTGGAGCAGTTCGCTGACCCCGGGACCGACGAAGGTGATGCCGATCGGATGGCCCCGGTCCAGGTCGACGACCATACGGGCCTGGCCGCGGTAGCCGTCCGCGTACAGCACCGCGCCCTCGACCTGGCCCATGTCGACGTCGACAACGCGGATGCTGCGGCCCTCGGCCTCGGCCTGTTCCGCGGTCAGCCCGACCGCGGCGACCTCCGGGTCGGTGAAGACGACCTGCGGTACGGCCGCCTCGTCCGCGGTGGTCGCGTACTCGCCCCAGCGGCCGGTGTCCAGCCGCTCGACGCCCCGCGCGCGTGCCCCGATGGCCGCGCCCGCGATCCGAGCCTGGTATTTGCCCTGGTGGGTGAGGAGCGCCTGGCGGTTGACGTCGCCCACCCCGTACAGCCAGCCGCCCGGTACGTCCCGCACCCGGCAGCTCTCGTCCACCGTCAGCCAGCCGCCCGGTTCGAGGCCGACCGTCTCCAGGCCCAGGTCATCGGTGTGCGGGGTGCGCCCGGTGGCGAACAGCACCTCGTCCGCCTCGAGCTGTTCCCCGCTCTCCAGGGTCACCGTGACCGGTCCGTCCGTCCCGCCCGGCCGGGCGAGGCCCTTCACCGACGTCCCGGTGCGGACCTCGGCCCCGGCCTCCCGCAGCGTCTCGGTCACCAGCTCGCCCGCGAACGGCTCGATCCGCTCCAGCAGCCCGGAGCCGCGCACCAGCATGGTGACGCGCGAGCCGAGGCCGTTCCAGGCCGTGGCCATCTCGCAGGCCACCACACCGCCGCCCACGATGATCAGCCGCTCCGGCACCGAGGAGGAACTGGTGGCCTCCCGGCTGGTCCAGGGGTGGACGTCGGCGATCCCGGGCAGGTCGGGCAGCGAGGCCCGGGTTCCGGTGCAGACGGCCACGGCGTGCCGGGCGGTGAGGATCCGCTCCTCGCCGCCGGATCCGTCCGGCGGTGTCACCGCGACCCGCTTCGGCCCGACCAGCCGCCCGTGGCCGCGCACCAGGTCGATTCCGGCCGACTCCAGCCAGGGGAGCGCACCGTCGTCCTTCCAGGCGCCCACCTGCTTGTCGCGGTGGGCGAAGACATCGGCCGCCGCCAGCGCTCCGCCGACCGCCTGCCGCAGCCCCGGCACCTGGCGCGCCTCGGACCGCGCGAGCACCGGGCGCAGCAGCGCCTTACTGGGGACGCAGGCCCAGTACGAACACTCACCGCCGACCAGCTCACGTTCCACGATCGCCGTGGAGAGCCCGGCCGCGCGGGTCCGGTCGGCCACATTCTCGCCGACCGGGCCCGCGCCCAGCACGATGACGTCGTACTCGTCCGTGGCCTGGTTCATCGCAACTCGCTCTCTCGTTCCGTATCACCGTCTCAGGGTCATCGTGGCGTCGAGTTACCGCGCACAGCCACCCGAATCGGTGTTTAGGTCGTGTGCTCTTGGTGCGGGTGGTGCGGGTCCCGCGGCTCATGCACACCGGTCGCGGGCACACCGAAGTGCGGGCGACAGTGATCGCATGACTGTTTTCACGGAACCCGAGGCCGGCTACCTCAGATCGCAGCGGATCGGCCGGCTGGCCACCGTGGACGCGGACGGCCAGCCGCAGGCGAACCCGGTGGGGTTCTTCCTCAACGAGGACGGCACGCTCGACATCGGCGGCTTCGCCATGGGCAGGACGAAGAAGTGGCGCAACGCCGGGACGCATCCGAAGGTGGCGCTGGTGGTCGACAGCCTGGTGAGCGAGCGGCCGTGGATGGTGTGCGGGGTGGAGATCCGCGGGGAGGCGGAACGGCGCATCGGGCCGCATGACCTCGGCGCCCAGTTGAGCGACGAGGTCATCCGGATCCATCCACGGTGGGTGTATAGCTGGGGCCTGGAGGACGTGCCCGGGGCCACGAGCCGGAGCGTGGACTGACCAGCGCCGATGAGCCGACGAGCCGATGCCCGGACAGGACGGGACGGGACGGGACGGGACTGGCCGGGCGGGGCGGGCCGGACGGCCGCCCCGAAGGCAAGAGTTCAGTCCGCGAACGCGGCCACGTACGACGCCACGCACTGCCCCGGTGTGGTCAGCGATGTGACGACATGGCCGTCCACGGTCACCGGCGGGTCGAGCGGCACCTGGAGCAGACGCTCGGAGTGGGCCCCGGTGAGCTGCTCGGCCGGTATCAGTGTCCAGCCCTCGGGGTCCCGGCCCACCTCGAACAGCACATTGAGCAGGTCCCCGGCGGGTGGCCGCACCGGGGCCACGGGCAGGACGGCGAGGATCGCGTCGTGCAGCGGCGGGTCGCTGTCGCGGGCGGGGAGCCGCAGCCCGCGCGGGTCGAGGTCGTCCAGGCCGACCGCGGGTTTCCCGGCGGCGTGGTGGGTGCGCGAGAGCACCGCGTGCAGCGGCTCGGACCACGCGCGCGCCACCGTCACGGCCGCGGACGGCACCGCGCCCCGTACCAGCGCCAGGTCCAGCTCGCCGTCGCGGACGGCATCGAGGCGCGCGGTCACCGGCAGATCGATCAGTTCCGGCTCGGCGGGGCGTTCGCTGTCGCGCAGGCGGTCCAGCGCCCGGTCGAGTCGTCGAGTGACGCAGGACGCCACGCCGATCCGCAGAGCGGCCGCGGGTTCTCCGGCGACCACCCGTACCCGGGCCGCCGCGGCGAGGGTCTCACGGGCCGCGGTGAGCACCCGTTCACCGGCCGGGGTGAGCCGTACTCGACGTGAGGTGCGTTCGAGCAGGACCACGCCGAGCTCGCGCTCGAGCCGGGAGATCTGCTGACTCACCGCCGGCTGCACGATACGCAGCCGCTGTGCCGCGCGCCCGAAGTGCAGCTCCTCGGCGACGGTCACGAAATAGTGCAGCGCTCTCAGTTCCATACCTCAGATCTATCACGCGATGTGATCGATGCTGAGCGTATGTGGTCATTGTTCGCCCAGGTCAGCCCGGCTGTGATGAGTACGAGCCCGCCGAAGCGGTCTTGCCCGCCGCCGCCACGACGCGGGAAGAGACGCGGAAAAACGCGGGGACATCCGAACGGAGAACAGAAGTGACCACAACAACCCTCGGAATCATCGGCACCGGCATGGTCGGTGCCGGGGTCGCCCGCCGCGCCGTCGACGCCGGTCTGAACGTCGTCCTGAGCAACTCACGCGGCCCGGAAACACTGGCCGATCTCGTCGCCGGGCTCGGCCGACGGGCACACGCGGCCACCCCGGCCGAAGCGGCGAGCGCCGGTGACCTGGTCATCGCGTCCGTGCCGCTGGCCACCCACGAGCGGCTGCCCCGGGCGGAGCTCGCCGGAAAGACCGTGATCGACCCGATGAACTACGCACCGAATCCCGACTGGAGGGTCCCGGAGCTCGACAGCGACGAGCTGACCTCCAGCGAACTGGTGCAGCGGCATCTCGCCGGCGCCCGGGTGGTGAAGGCGCTGCACTGCATCGGGCCCAAGCAGATGCTGGACCTGTACCGCCCGGCCGGAGCCCCCGACCGCACCGCGCTGCCGCTGTCCGGCGACGACCCGGACGCCAAGAAGGAGGTGGCCGACCTGCTGGACGTCCTCGGCTTCGACGCGGTGGACCTCGGTCCGCTGGCCGACAGTTGGCTCAGCGAGCCCAACACACCGCTGTACGCCTTCCCATACGTGGGGCGGCCGCCGTCCGGCCTGGCCCCGAAGGACCTGGTGGCCTGGGTCCAGCAGGCGCCCGGCGTGCCCGTGTCCGCCGCCCGGGTCAGGGAGCTCGCCGCCACCGCGGTGCGCGGGCCGGCGGGCTTCCGGATGTAGCGGCAGGCGATCCGCCCGCTCCCCGCGGCACGGCCGAGCAGAGCGCCGGCGCGAAAGACGACTCCGCCATGGACTGGAAGACATGCCCCTGGAGGACGTGGCCCTGGAAGAGCCGTCTCCGCGCCGAACCCGCGACCGCACCGCATGGGCCAGGCTCTGCCGCGTACCGCTACGGCTTGCGCATCGGTCCGCGCTTGCGCTCCATCATGTGGCGGCCGAGCGCCTGCCGCTGCTTCCAGTCGCGCCGCATCTCGGCTCGCAGCCGCGCGTCCGTACGGGCCGCGAGCCGCTCGTTCTCCCGCAGCAGTTTGCGGTAGCTCTCCAGCCGCCGCTCCGGCAGTGACCCGTCGTCGACCGCGGCGAGCACCGCGCACCCGGGCTCGACCTGGTGTGCGCAGTCGGGGAAGCGGCACCGCTCGGCCAGTTCCTCGATCTCGGCGAACGCCTGTGCGACACCGCCCTCGGCGTCCCACATCCCCACCCCGCGCAGCCCCGGGGTGTCGATCAGCACCCCGCCCGAGGGCAGGGGCAGCAGATCGCGGGTGGTCGTGGTGTGCCGCCCCTTGCCGTCGCTGTCCCGGATCGCCCGTACGTCCTGGACGGCCGCGCCCACCAGGGCGTTCGCCAGTGTGGACTTGCCCGCGCCGGACTGGCCGAGCAGCACCGATGTGCCGGGGGCGAGCAGGGCGGCCAGCTCCGCCACCCCCTCCCCCGTGGCGGAGCTGACCGGCAGCACCCGCACTCCGGGCGCCGCCATCTCGGTGTCGGACACCAGATGGGCCAGGGTGTCCGGATCGGGCACCAGATCGGCCTTGGTGAGGACGAGCAGCGGCTGGGCGCCGCTCTCCCAGGCCAGCGCGGTGAACCGCTCCACCCGGCCCAGGTCGAGTTCGGCGGCGAGGGAGACGGCGATGACGGCGTGGTCGGCGTTGGCCGCCAGCACCTGGCCGTCCGAGCGCTTCGACGAGGTGGACCGCACGAGGGCGGTACAGCGCGGCAGCAGCGTACGGACGTAACGCGGATCGCCCTCGGCGTCCACGGCGGCCCAGTCGCCGGTGCACACGATCCGCATCGGATCGCGCGGCGTCACCAGCTCGGTGTCCGCCCGTACGGTGCCCAGGGGCGTGATGAGATCGCACTGGCCACGGTCCACGCGGAGCACCCGCCCGGGCATCAGGTCCTGTGCGGCGTACGGGGCGAACGCGTCCGCCCAGTCGTCGTCCCAGCCATAGGCGGTGAGAACGTGCGAAGACGCGGAGTCGGAAGAAGTGTTCAACACGGAGGAAACCCTTCGAGGAGCGGCCTCCGCAGAGGTGTCAGCCGGAGGCCGCAGGGGTGGGAACGAGGAAGTCCTGAACGCGAGCAGCGCTCGCCACCGTGACCGTCATCAATGTCCTCACCTCCTGCTTTCCTCAACTCGTGGCAACACGGGCCAACACGGAACGGGGGAACCGTAGCCCACCCCCGCGCGAGGGCGCCATCCATTTTTCCGGTGGCCATTTTCCGGCGGCCATTTTCCGGCGGGGTGGGCGCGTTTCCGGCGGGGCGGGCGCGTCAGCGCACCGGGTGGTCGTCGTCCGCCGCGGTGCTGTCCGCCGCGCCGCCCGAGCCGTCCGCCGCGGATCGTACGTCCGGACGCCTCGGCGCCTGCCGGGGCGTCCGGGGCTCGCCCGACCCCTTCCCCGGGGGCTCCGAGGGCTGACCGGCGGACGTACTGGTCGACGCCTCCGAGGACTTCCCCGACGGCTTCCCGGCGGCCTTCTCCGCCGCCTCGCGCCTGCTGTGCAGCCGGGAGCGTATGTCCGCGTGCGGCAGGAACTGGGCCCAGCGCTCGGGGAACTCCGACGGCGGGGTGATCTCCGCCGCGCCGTCGTCCGCCGTGCGCTGGTCCCTCGCCCGCAGCCGGGCGGTCTCCTCCCGGGCGCGGGCGGCGCGCTCCGCTCGCCCGGCGGCCGTGGCCACCGAGGGCCAGACCCGGTCGATCGCGGCGTTGACCGCCGCCCCGACCAGCACCGCGAAGGCGGACACCCCGATCCACAGCAGCACCGCGACGGGTGCGGCCAGCGAGCCGTAGATCGTCGGGCCCTCGACCGTATGGATCAGATAGATCCGCAGCAGAAAGCTGCCCAGCACCCACATCGCGAGGGCCACCAGCGCCCCGGGGATGTCCTCCCGCCATGGCGAGCGCACCGGCACGGACACGTGGTAGAGCGTGGTGAGGAAGGCGATGGACAGCACCATCACCACCGGCCAGTACAGGATCCGTACGGGGTCCCCGCTGGACGGCAGCAGGCCGACCACCGCCTCAGGACCGATCACCATCAGCGGCAGCGCCACCGCCCCGACCAGGAGCGCCACCAGATAGAGCAGGAACGACAGCAGCCGGGTCCTGACGATTCCGCGCCGCCCCTCCAGCCCGTACATGATGGTGATGGTGTCCACGAACACGTTCACCGCGCGGGAGCCGGACCACAGGGCGATGGCGAAGCCGAGCGAGATCACATCGGGGCGGCCGCCCTTGATGACATCGTCCAGCAGCGGGCGGGCGATCTCCCTGACGCCCCGGTCGGACAGCACGGTGGCGGAGGCGTCGAGGATGTTCTGCCGGATGGTGGCCACCGTGTCGGTGCTGGTCCACGCGTCGAAATAGCCGAGCAGCCCGATCAGGCCGAGCAGCAGCGGCGGCAGCGACAGCAGGGTGAAGAAGGCCGCTTCGGCGGCGAGCCCGGTGACCCGGTACTCCATGCAGGAATCGACGGTGTCCTTCAGCAGCAGCCAGGCCATCCTGCGCTTGGACACATTGCGGTACAGGGCGCGGGCCTTGCGGAGCCGGCCGGACGGCTTCGGTGTTTCTTCTGCTGGCTGCACCTTCTCACCGTATCGGGCGTATTCATCGCCGCTCATCCGGTGACCAGGCCGAACCTTCGGCGAAGGCGTCGGCGGAGGGGATGCCGCGCCGACTCGGCACCACCCTCCGCCCGCCGCGCCCAGTGTCCGTACCGGATACAACATGCGCAAAGGTTGCGCCGCGTTGCAGCCGTCCGGACGGCCGGTGGGAGCGTGGCGGCCGCGGGTCAGCAGCCTCCGCAGTTGTAGTAGGTCACGTCCCAGTGGTTGCTCTCGCGCGCGTAGACGTTGCCCGAGCCGGACTTGTACTGCTGGGCGCCGTCACCGGGGCGCGGGCCGATGTTGGTGAAGGTGCCGGTGATGTAGTTGCTGAGGCAGCTCGTGGGGCTGAAGTCCAGCTTGTAGCCGTTCCAGTGGCTGTACGTACCGGAGGCGTGCCCGGTCTCCGTGCCACCGGTGATGGTCAGCGCGCAGCCGCTGGCCCCCTTGAGGGTGATGGCACCCTGCACACTGGTCAGGTTGATCTGCTCGAACGAGGTGCAGGTGGGGTTGTTGCGGTCCGAGCAGCCCCCGCTGGAGGTCCAGGAGATCCCGGCGCCGCGCAGCCGGTTCGCCGCGTCGGAGTGGCTGAGCTTGGCCGCCGCGACGGCGGAGGAGGCGTCGGAGGCCACGGTGGCGCTGGGGGCGGCCACCGCGCTCTGGGCGGTGAGAACGCCGGTGGTGGCGAGGACCGCGCCGCCGAGCAGGGCGCCGAGTCTGATCCGGGTGCTGGTCACAGCCATGGTCGTCTTCGTCTCCTTCAATTGCGGATCCGTGGGCCGTCCGGGACGGCGGCAGCACGATCCCAGCCCTGCGGGTCGGGCGGGCGGCCGACCGGGGAAATCGGGACAGCGGGATCGGAAACCGCCCGCGAGCTGCGAAGACGGCGGGCGCTGGGATGGCCGATGGGATGCCGGGCGGTGCCGGGAGCGGCGATCAGCTCCCCTTGGCCTCCTTGGCGCCCCTGGTCTCCTTGGCGCCCTTGCCCTCCTTCGATCCGGCGCGATAGGCGCGGTCGCAGGCTTTCCAGGCGCTGAAGTCTTGGGTGAGCGCCCACAGCCGATGGGCCGCCCGGATGTTCCAGTCCGGGTCCAGCGCCTGCTCCCGGGTGCCGCCCAGCTTGCGCAGGGTGCCGTCGTAGAGCTGGAAGACGCCCCAGTTCCGGGTGGCGTTGGCGTTGGGCAGCGTGTAGAGGGGATCGAGGTACGAGGCGCAGTCCGCGATGCCGACCGCGCGGTCGGGGTCCTCGGTGAAGACCTCGCGGATGCGCCGGGTGACCCGCTCGGGCGTCCAGGTGTCGAGCGGCTTCCCGTCGTTCTCGTAGAGCGCCCGCTTCGTCCGCTCGTCCACCGATCCGTTCGCCGTCAGCCCGGTGCGGAGCTGGAAGACCACGACCCGCATCTGGGTGGCCGGTCCGAAGGCCCCGTCGATGTCGAGTTCGCCGCCCGCGCGGGCGAGCAGCGACTGGAGCTCGTGCACACACGCGTCCGACTGCCCCATGCTCACCACGACCGGACAGCGGGAGGACAGCAGCAGCCGATCGTCGGAGGACCCGTCCGAGCCGTCCGACGACATCAGCGCCTTCCCTATGAACAGCGCGACCGCCACCCCGGCGGTGAGCACGGCCAGGGCGAGCACGGCGACCAGCGGCCGACGGCGCCACGGCGGCGGGGCGGGCGCGGGTTCAGGGGCCGGGGCCAAGCTCTCCGGCTCCGGCCCCGGCTCCGGCTCCGGCTCCGGCCCCGGCCCCGGCTCCGGCTCCGGCAATACGCCGGCCCCCGTCTCGGCATCCGGCACCGCCTCCGTCTCGCTCCTTGAGACGGCCGGGAGGGCCGGGACGGCTGACGCGCCGGCCCCCGTCCGAGCGGCGGATACGGCGGCCGGGGCGCGGGAGACGTCCCGTTTGCGCTCGGCGTCGGCCAGGACCCAGCGCCGGTGCAGCTCCAGCAGCTCCTCGCCACTGGCCCCGCACACCTTGCCGAAGCGTGCGATCACGTCGTAGTCGCCGGGCACGCTCGCCCCCGAGCAGTAGCGGTGCAGCGCCGAGCCGCTCACCCCGCTGCGGGCCGCCAGCGCCGCATAGCTCCGGTTCGTCCTGCCCTTGAGCTCGCGCAACAGCTCCGCGAACTCCTCCACATCCCCGGTCCCGGACACCCCGTCCCCGCCCTCCCCGCTTGAGCGATACCCGTCAAGGCGAGTCAACGGCGTCCATGGTTATCTGTCCACCATGAGCAGCAGCGTGACCACCTGGCACCTGGAGCAGACCGCTCCCTCGGATCTCAGCCCGGCCCAGGAGCCGCCCGCCACGGCGGGGGTGCGGATCGCCCGGGCCGAGGTGCCGAGCCCGGAGTTCAGCCACTTCCTCTTCACCTCGGTGGGCTCGGACGTGTCATGGACCGACCGGCTGCTGTGGTCGCGCGGGGCGTGGGAGGAGCATCTGCACCGGCCCGGTGTGGAGACCTGGGTGGCGTACGAGCGCGGGACCCCGGCCGGGTATATCGAGCTGGAGGGCCAGGACGAGGGCGTGGTGGAGATCGTGTACTTCGGTCTGCTGCCCGCCTTCCGGGGCCGCCGCATCGGCGGGCACCTGCTGACCTGGGGGACCTCCCGCGCCTGGGACATGGCCGAGCGCTGGCCGGACCGGGTGCCGACCAAGCGGGTATGGCTGCACACATGCAGCAAGGACGGGCCGTACGCGCTGGACAACTACCGCCGCCGGGGCTTCCGGGTCTTCGACGTCAAGACCGCGGACGAGGAGTGACCAACACCACAGCGTCTTGCGATACGAGACAGATTCGTCCGCATAGTGGATAAAGGTGGACTCGCCAGAGACCACCATGCGACGCTTCCGTCATGTCTCGAGCTGGAATTGCCTTGGTGAGTCGACGCCACGTCGACCTCGGCCGCATGTCCAGCGCCATCTGTCCGGCGGGCTGACCCGCACCTCATAGGGCTCCCCAGCCCCGGGCAGCACCAACGCATCCCCCGCACCCCTCGCCGCCCCCGACGACGTGGGCGAGCGCGCACGCCTCGACATCCCCCCGCCGCATCTCGCACCGGCCACCGCCGTACACCCTGCCCACCTGCGCATGCGCAGGTCAGACGGTGCGCGCCGACGTAGCACCCGCCGCACCAGAGTCGCATCGAAGGACATACACCGCCATGGCTGCCACCCCGGAACGCGCAAGCGCAACGCCCCGCCGCAAGGCCGGACGCCACCGCGGCGAAGGCCAGTGGGCCGCGGGGCACTTCACCCCCCTCAACGGCAATGAGCAGACCAAGAAGGACGATGACGGTCTCAATGTGCGGACACGCATTGAGACGATCTACGCCCATCGCGGATTCGACTCCATCGACGGCGCCGATCTGCGCGGCCGGATGCGCTGGTGGGGTCTTTACACCCAGCGCAAGCCCGGGATCGACGGCGGCAAGACCGCGATCCTGGAGCCGGAGGAGCTGGACGACGAGCACTTCATGATGCGCGTCCGGATCGACGGCGGCCGGCTGACCACCGAGCAGCTCCGGGTCGTCGGCGAGATCTCGGAGGAGTTCGCACGCGGCACCGCGGACATCACCGACCGGCAGAACGTCCAGTACCACTGGATCCGGATCGAGGACGTGCCCGAGATCTGGAAGCGTCTGGAGGCCGTCGGGCTGTCCACCACCGAGGCGTGCGGCGACACCCCGCGCGTGATCGTCGGCTCGCCGGTCGCGGGGATCGCCGAGGACGAGATCATCGACGGCACCTCCGCCATCGACGAGATCCACCGTCGCTACATCGGCAGCAAGGAGTTCTCCAACCTGCCGCGCAAGTTCAAGACCGCGATCTCCGGGTCGCCGGTGCTCGATGTGGTGCACGAGATCAATGACGTCGCGTTCGTCGGGGTGCGCCACCCCGAGCACGGCCCCGGTTTCGATCTGTGGGTCGGCGGCGGTCTGTCCACCAACCCCAAGATCGGCGTCCGGCTCGGCGCCTGGGTCCCGCTGGACGAGGTCCCGGAGGTCTGGGCCGGGGTCGTCTCGATCTTCCGCGACTACGGCTACCGGCGGCTGCGCACCCGCGCCCGGCTGAAGTTCCTGGTCGCCGACTGGGGCCCGGAGAAGTTCCGCCAGGTGCTGGAGGACGAGTACCTGAAGCGCCCGCTGATCGACGGCCCGGCGCCCGAGGAGCCCGTCCAGCGGTGGCGTGACCACATCGGCGTCCACCGCCAGCGGGACGGCCGCTACTACGTGGGCTTCGCGCCGCGCGTCGGCCGGGTGGACGGGGCGACCCTCACCAAGATCGCCGACCTGGCCGAGGCGCATGGCTCCGGGCGGCTGACCACCACCGTCGAGCAGAAGATGATTGTGCTCGATGTGACCGAGGACCAGGTGGAGTCGCTGGTCGCGGGGCTGGAGGCGCTGGACCTCCAGGTCAAGCCGTCCCCGTTCCGGCGCGGCACGATGGCCTGCACCGGGATCGAGTTCTGCAAGCTGGCGATCGTCGAGACCAAGGGGCGCGGCTCCTCGCTCATCGATGAGCTCGAGCGCCGGCTGCCCGAGTTCGACGAGCCGATCACCATCAACCTCAACGGCTGCCCGAACGCCTGTGCCCGTATCCAGGTCGCGGACATCGGTCTCAAGGGCCAGTTGGTCATGGACGCCAATGGCGAGCAGGTCGAGGGCTACCAGGTGCACCTGGGCGGCGCGCTGGGCCTGGAGCCGGGCTTCGGCCGCAAGGTGCGCGGGCTGAAGGTCACCGCCGCCGAGCTCCCCGACTATGTGGAGCGGCTGCTGCACCGCTTCCAGGAGCAGCGCGAGGACGGCGAGCGCTTCGCCACCTGGGCGGCACGGGCCAGTGAGGAGGCCCTCAAATGAGCGAACGTGCTGCCCCGTTCTACTGCCCCTACTGCGGGGACGAGGATCTGCGCCCTTCGGAGGAAGGGCATGGCGCGTGGGAATGCGCGTCCTGCAATCGAGCGTTCCGCCTGTCGTTCCTCGGGCTGCTGGCCAAGGGCCTGCGGCGCGACCCGGTCGATGAAGGGGACACGGCGATATGACCCGGCTTGCGCACACCGACCTCGAGGGGCTCGCCGAGAAGGCGGGCCACGACCTCGAGGACGCCCCCGCACTGGAGATCCTGCGCTGGGCGGCGGACACCTTCGGATCGCGTTTCTGCGTCACCTCCTCGATGGAGGACGCGGTGGTGGCGCATCTCGCCTCCCGCGCCTTCCCCGGTGTCGATGTGGTCTTCCTCGACACCGGCTACCACTTCCCGGAGACCATCGGCACCCGTGACGCGGTGGCCGCGGTGATGGATGTCAACGTCATCACCCTGACGCCCCGTCAGACGGTGGCCGAGCAGGACGCGGAGTACGGTCCCGAGCTGCATGACCGCGACCCCGACCTGTGCTGTGCGCTGCGCAAGGTCCGGCCCCTCGAGGAGGGGTTGCGGGAGTATGACGCCTGGGCCACGGGATTGCGTCGGGACGAATCGCCAACCCGCGCCAACACCCCGGTCGTTGGCTGGGACGCGCGGCGCCGTAAGGTGAAGATCTCCCCGATCGCCCGCTGGACCCAAGCGGATGTCGACGCCTACATCGCCGAGCACGGTGTGCTCACCAACCCCCTGCTGATGGACGGCTATCCCTCGGTAGGCTGCGCGCCCTGCACCCGCCGGGTTCTGGAGGGCGAGGACATCCGGTCCGGCCGCTGGGCGGGGAGCAATAAAACCGAATGCGGGCTGCACGGCTGATGGCTGTCGACCAGGAGAACGAGATGAGCGCCCCCACGACCACCGGTGCCACGGTGTGGCTGACCGGTCTGCCGAGCGCGGGAAAGACCACGATCGCCTATGCGCTGGCCGAGCGGCTGCGCGGCGAGGGCCGCCGGGTGGAGGTGCTCGACGGTGACGAGATCCGTGAGTTCCTCTCCTCGGGGCTCGGTTTCTCCCGCGAGGACCGGCACACCAACGTCCAGCGCATCGGCTTCGTCGCCGAGTTGCTCGCCTCGCACGGTGTCACGGTGCTGGTGCCGGTCATCGCGCCGTATGTGGACAGCCGCGAGGCGGTGCGCAAGCGCCACCAGCGCGAGGGCACCCCGTATCTGGAGGTGCATGTCGCCACGTCGGTGGAGGTGTGCTCGGAGCGGGATGTGAAGGGGCTGTACGCGAAGCAGGCCAAGGGGGAGATCTCGGGGCTGACCGGTGTGGACGACCCCTACGAGGCCCCTGCCGACCCGGATCTGCGCATCGAAACCCACAGGAACAGCGTGCAGGAGTCGGCGGCCGAGGTGCGGTTGCTGTTGAGTGAACGGGGAGTGCTGTGAGCCACGCACGCGCGGCCATCGCATCGCGGGCCATGACGCTCCCCGCACCCGGGGGCCGTGCCCACGGCGAGGAATCCGCCGATATGACGGGAAGCTACTACCGCAGCCGAGCGAACGAAAGGGGCGCGGCATGACGACCGTGACGGCGATCAACGCGGAAGAGGGCGCGGGCCTGTACGCGCTCGCGCACTTGGACGCGTTGGAGTCCGAGGCGGTGCACATCTTCCGTGAGGTGGCGGGTGAGTTCGAGCGGCCGGTGATCCTGTTCTCCGGTGGCAAGGACTCCATCGTCATGCTCCATCTCGCGCTCAAGGCGTTCGCCCCGGCGGCGGTGCCGTTCTCGCTGCTGCACGTGGACACCGGCCACAACTTCCCCGAGGTCATCGAGTACCGGGACAACACGGTGGCCCGGCACGGGCTGCGGCTGCATGTGGCCTCGGTCCAGGAGTTCATCGACGACGGCCGGCTGCGCGAGCGCCCGGACGGGACCCGTAATCCGCTCCAGACGGTGCCGCTGCTGGACGCCATCGAGAAGAACCGCTTCGACGCGGTCTTCGGCGGTGGCCGCCGGGACGAGGAGAAGGCCCGCGCCAAGGAGCGGGTGTTCTCCCTCCGTGACGAGTTCGGCGGCTGGGACCCGCGGCGGCAGCGCCCGGAGCTGTGGCAGCTCTACAACGGCCGGCACTCCCCCGGTGAGCATGTCCGGGTCTTCCCGCTCTCCAACTGGACCGAACTGGACGTGTGGCAGTACATCGCCCGGGAGAAGATCGACCTGCCGCAGATCTACTACGCACATGAGCGTGAGGTCTTCCGGCGCAGCGGCATGTGGCTGGCGCCCGGTGAGTGGGGCGGTCCGAAGGACGACGAGACCGTGGAGCGGCGCATGGTGCGCTACCGCACCGTGGGCGACATGTCCTGCACCGGTGCCGTCGAATCGGACGCGGTGACCATTGAGCAGGTCATCGATGAGATAGCCGCCTCCCGGCTGACCGAGCGGGGTGCGACCCGCGCCGACGACAAGCTGTCGGAGGCCGCGATGGAGGACCGCAAGCGCGAGGGGTACTTCTAACGATGACGAGCAATCTGACGTCCGAGGAGCAGGCCGCCGCGGCCGCCGTGGAGCGGTCCGCGGCCACCTCGCAACTGCGGTTCGCCACCGCGGGTTCGGTGGACGACGGCAAGTCCACCCTGGTCGGCCGGCTGCTGCACGACTCCAAGTCGGTACTGGCCGATCAGCTCGAGGCGGTGGCACACGCCTCGCGCAGCCGTGGCCAGGAGGCGCCGGATCTGGCGCTGCTGACGGACGGGCTGCGCGCGGAGCGGGAGCAGGGCATCACCATCGATGTCGCCTACCGCTACTTCGCCACTCCCAAGCGGCGGTTCATCCTCGCCGACACCCCCGGCCATGTGCAGTACACCCGCAACATGGTCACCGGCGCCTCCACCGCCGAGCTGGCGGTCGTCCTGGTGGACGCGCGCAACGGCGTGGTGGAGCAGACCCGGCGGCATGCCGCGGTCGCCGCCCTGCTGCGGGTCCCGCATGTGGTCCTCGCCGTCAACAAGATGGACCTGGTGGACTACGCGGAGCCGGTCTTCGCGGCCATCGCCGAGGAGTTCACCACCTACGCGGCCTCGCTGGGCGTCCCGGAGATCACCGCCATCCCGATCTCGGCGCTCGCCGGGGACAATGTGGTGACCCCGTCGGCGAACATGGACTGGTACGGCGGCCCGACCGTGCTGGAGCATCTGGAGACCGTGCCGGTGGGCACCGACCCGTCCCAGGACCCGGCCCGTTTCCCGGTGCAGTACGTGATCCGTCCGCAGACCACCGAGCACCCCGACTACCGCGGCTACGCGGGCCAGATCGCCTCCGGTGTGCTGCGTGTGGGCGATGCCGTCACCGTGCTGCCGTCCGGCCGGACGAGCACCATCACCGGGATCGACGCGCTGGGCGCGATGGTGGACGTGGCGTGGGCCCCGCAGTCGGTGACCGTGACGCTCGCCGACGACCTGGACATCTCGCGCGGGGATCTGATCGCGCCGAGCGACCACGCCCCGGAGACCACCCAGGACGTCGAGGCCACCGTCTGCCATTTGCACGACCGTCCGCTGCGAGTGGGCGACCGGGTGCTGCTCAAGCACACCACCCGCACCATGAAGGCGATCATCAAGGACATTCCGTCGCGGCTGACGCTGGCCGATCTGTCGCATCACCCGGCGCCGGGAGAGCTGGCCGCCAATGACATCGGCCGGGTCGTGCTCCGTACCTCCGAGCCGCTGGCGCTGGACGCGTACGAGGACTCCCGGCGCACCGGTTCCTTCCTGCTGATCGACCCGGCCGACGGCACCACGCTGACCGCCGGGATGGCGGGCGACTCCTTCGCGGCGTCGTCCGAGGGTGCCGAGGCGGCTCGGGACGACGAGGGATGGGACTTCTGACGATGGCCGGTGAGGTGTTCTCGACGTTCGCCAAGGAGGGCGGCCGCGTAGGCAGCGGGGCGCTCGGCAGCGGTCAGGGCGGGGTCGGACGATGTGCGCGCTGATGCCGCAGTCCGCCCCCGTCCAGCACCGCCGCCGAAAACCGTCTGATCTGCCGGGCGTCCTCTGACGCCGCCCCGGCCCGTCGAGAGGAACACCTCCGTGTCGTCTGCCCACCGTCTGCTCGCCCCGCGACCAGCCGAGCGCCCCCGCCGCCACACCCGGATCCTGGCGGCGGCGGCCGTCCTTCCCCTGCTGATGGGCGCGCTGGGCGCCTGCGGCTACGGATCGGAGAAGAAGACCGACGACCAGGGGTCCTCCGCCCTTCCCGCGGCCGGCGGTGAGAAGATCGACGGCCTGGACAAGGTGAAGGTCGGCTACTTCGCCAACCTCACCCACGCCACCGCGCTGGTCGGCCTGCGCAAGGGCGGCCAGATCCAGCAGGAGCTCAAGGGCACCAAGGTCTCGCCGTTCGTCTTCAACGCCGGTCCGTCCGAGATCGAGGCGCTCAACGCGGGCTCCATCGACATCGGCTGGATCGGCCCCTCACCGGCCATCAACGGCTATGTGAAGTCGCACGGCTCCAACCTCAGGATCATCTCCGGGTCGGCCTCCGGCGGCGTCAAGCTGGTGGTCAACCCGAAGAAGATCAAGACCCTCGACGACGTCAAGGGCAAGAAGATCGCCACCCCGCAGCTCGGCAACACCCAGGACGTGGCCTTCCTCAACTGGGCCGCGAGCAAGGGCTGGAAGGTCGACGCCCAGAGCGGCAAGGGCGATGTGTCGGTGGTCCGCTCCGACAACAAGGTCACCCCCGACGCGTACAAGTCCGGTGCCATCGACGGCGCGTGGGTGCCCGAGCCGACCGCGTCCAAGCTGGTCGCCGAGGGCGGCAAGGTGCTGCTTGACGAGTCCTCGCTGTGGCCGGACAAGAAGTTCGTGATCACGAATGTGATCGTCCGGCAGGAGTTCCTCAAGGAGCACCCGAAGGTCGTCGAGGCCGTGCTGCGCGGCTCGGTGAAGACCAACGCCTTCATCAAGGCCGACCCCGAGCAGGCGAAGAACGCGGCCAACGCGGCGCTCAAGGAAGAGACCGGCAAGCCGCTGCCCGCCGAGGTGATCGACCCGGCGTGGAAGTCCATCCAGGCCATCGACGACCCCCTGGCCTCGACACTGAACACCGAGGCGGCCCACGCGGTCCAGGCGGGTCTTCTGGAGAAGCCCGACCTCAAGGGCATCTACGACCTGGCCCCCCTGAACAAGGTCCTCAAGGCCGAGGGCAAGCCGACCGTCTCCGACGCGGGTCTCGGCGTCAAGTAGCCGCCCGTCCGTCCCCGTACGCACGGTACGCACGGTACGCACGTACGCATGCACCCATCCATCAGGAGGTGACCGGATGTCCCCGGCGCTGACCACCGAGAAGGACGACCGGGCGGACGCCGCGGCGGCGGGCTCACCCGGCCCCGCCGACCCCGCCGGATCCGTATCGATCGCCCACGTCCACAAGTCCTTCGGCCGTCCCGGAGCGGCCCAGGCCGTACTCGAGGACATCAACCTTCAGGTGCGGCCCGGGGAGTTCGTCTGCATCCTGGGCGCTTCCGGCTGCGGTAAGTCGACCCTGCTCAATCTGATCGCCGACCTGGACAAGCCGTCCGCGGGGGCCATCGAGGTCCCCGGCGGCCGGCCGGCCCTGATGTTCCAGGAGCACGCCCTGTTCCCGTGGCTGACCGCGGGGAAGAACATCGAGCTGGCGCTGCGGCTGCGCGGGGTGCCGCGCGCGGAGCGCAGGCCGCAGGCCGAGCGGCTGCTGGAGCTGGTGCGGCTCGGCGGCGCCTACGGCAAGCGGGTGCACGAGCTGTCCGGCGGTATGCGGCAGCGCGTGGCGCTGGCCCGTGCGCTGGCGCAGGACTCCAGCGTGCTGCTGATGGACGAGCCGTTCGCCGCGCTCGACGCCATCACCCGCGATGTGCTGCACGAGGAGCTGACCCGGATCTGGAGCGAGACCGGCGTCTCGGTGCTGTTCGTGACCCACAACGTCCGCGAGGCGGTGCGGCTGGCCGAACGCGTGGTGCTGCTGTCCTCCCGGCCGGGGCGGGTCGTCCGCGAGTGGACGGTGGACATTCCGCAGCCGCGCCGCATCGAGGACGCGGCCGTCGCCGACCTGTCCGTTGAGATCACCGAAGAACTGCGTGGGGAGATCCGCCGCCATGGCCAGCAGTAAGACCACCCGCGGCACCGCGGTCGACGAAGCCGACGGCGGCAGCGGCGGCGGGCAGTCCATAGAGAAGTCCGTGGAGAAGTCCACGGCGAAGGCGAAAGCGGGCAACGCCCAGGACCTGGCGGGCCTGGAGGCCGGTCTGGACGCCCTGGACACGGTGCAGATCAAGCGGGTCTCACCGGTCGAGGTGCTGGTCCAGAAGGTGCTGCCGCCCATCGTGGCCGTGGCCGTCGTCCTGGCCCTGTGGAAGGTGCTCGTCCTCGCGAAGGTCACCGACGACTACAAGCTGCCCGACCCGGGTCTTGTCTGGGACGCGCTGCGCCAACTCTGGCTTCAGGGCGAGCTGTTCGACATCGTCTGGACCAGCGTCTCGCGCGGTCTGTTCGGCTTCCTCATCGCGCTGGTGATCGCGACCCCGCTGGGTCTGATCGTCGCCCGGGTGAAGTTCATCCGCGCCGGTCTCGGCCCGATCCTGTCCGGGCTCCAGTCGCTGCCCTCGGTCGCCTGGGTGCCGCCCGCGGTGATCTGGCTGGGCCTGAACGACCAGATGATGTACACCGTCATCCTGCTGGGCGCGGTCCCCTCCATCGCCAACGGGCTGGTGGCCGGCATCGACCAGGTGCCCCCGCTCTTCCTGCGGGCCGGCCGCACCCTCGGCGCCCGCGGCCTGGTCAGCGCCCGGCACATCCTGCTGCCCGCCGCGCTGCCGGGTTACGTCGCCGGGCTCAAGCAGGGCTGGGCCTTCTCCTGGCGCTCGCTGATGGCCGCCGAGATCATCGCCAAGTCCCCGGACCTGGGCCTGGGGCTCGGCCAGTACCTGGAGAACCAGCGCAACAACTCCGATATGGCGGGGGTGCTCCTCGGCATCCTGATGATCCTCGTCGTCGGCATCGCCATCGAGCTGCTGATCTTCGCCCCGATCGAGCGCCGGGTGCTGCGCAGCCGCGGCCTGCTGGCGAGCGCCCGCTGAACGGAAAGCACTGACCGGAAAACCGCCAAACGGAAAGCCACCATGTCTGCCCCGACCCTGCTGATCATCGCCCACGGCAGCCGCGACCCCCGCCATGCGGCGACCGTCGACGCGCTGCGCGCGCGGGTGCGGTCGCTGCGGCCGGGGCTGCGGGTGGAGGCGGCGTTCCTGGAGTTCAACGCCCCGCGCGTACCGCAGGTGCTGGCCCGGCTCGCCGCGGAGGACGCCACCGAGGTGATCGCCCTCCCGCTGCTGCTGACCCGCGCCTTCCACGCCAAGACCGACATCCCGGCGGTGCTGCGCGAGGCCACGGCCCGCCACCCCCGCCTGTCCGTCCGCCAGGCCGCGGTCCTGGGCCCGTCCCCGCTGCTCATGGACGCCCTGGAACGCCGCCTGCACGAGGCGGGACTGCGCCCCGCCGACCGCCCGTCGACCGGGGTCGTCCTGGCCTCGGCGGGCTCCACCGACCCGGAGGCGATCGCGGTGATCGCTGAAATCGCGCGGGAGTGGCGGCACACCGGATGGTGCGCCGTGCGACCCGCGTTCGCCTCCGCCTCTCTTCCCCGCACCGAGGACGCCGTCCGCGCCCTGCGCGCGGCCGGCGTCGCCCGGGTGGCCGTGGCCCCCTACGTCATCGCCCCCGGCCGCCTCCCCGACCGCATCGCGAGCGGCGCCGAGGCAGCGGGCGCCGACCTCCTGGCCCCCGTCCTGGGCCCCGCCCCGGAACTGGCCCGCCTGCTGCTGCGCCGCTACGACGAGGCCCGCACGGCACCCCCGGCCCTGCTGACGGCCTAAGACGCCACAGGAACGACCGCAGGGCGGTGGCCCACCAGGGCACTTCTGTCGTTTTCGTCCTGGCAGGTTCCCGTCGGGCCGTGCGGCCACCGGTCACGGGAACAGCAGTAGTTTCCCGGTGGTCGTACGCGACTCGATGTCCGCGTGGGCCCTCGCCGCCTCCGCCAGCGGGTACCGATCGCACGGCCGCGGCCGTGATCGCCACCGTCCAAGGCGGTGTCACCGTCCTGCTCTCCACCGGCTCGGCGGAACACCTGGAGGCCGGGCTGAACCTCTGCCTGGACCACCTGCTGTCGTAGCCGCGCGAGCACCAACGAAGTCCAGGACCAGGGCGGTCAAGCGGCCTGGTCATGGTCGAGCACCGCGCTCCCGGGGCGGCTGAGCCACACCAGCCTTGCCGTCACGCCGTCCTCACCGCCGCCTCGCGCGAACCATCGAAGCGCCCGCTCCGGCGAGTTGAGAACCATCTGGCCGGTGCCGTCGGCCGTGATCACGTGGACGGGGCCCTCATGGAAGGCCACCCCCCACGCCGCGACACACCCGTCTTTCAGGCCGGGCCGCACCTCGCATTCCTGGACGACGGCGAAGAGCCTGGGCGCGACGGCGAGGACGAGTTCGCAGAGTTCCTTGTCGAAGAGTTCTGGGGAGTGCGGCGTCTCCATCTGGGCCTCCACGAGGACAGTAGGCTTCGGCTGCCGCTCATCGCTACGTGATGAGCGCGTCACGTAAAGTACGCCACAAAGTTGTGCCCGCCACAAGTTTGTGGCGGGCGTTGGGGGCCGACGGAGCTAAGGGACGAACGTCTGTCGGGTTGTCGAGAAGTCGGAGGTAACGGGCATGGCGGTGAGGAGTCAGCCCACGGCACGCCAGGAGCGGCTGGGAACGAACTGCGCAAGATGCGTGAAGCGGCGGGCCTGACCGCCCGAGAAGCGGCCGAACGGGTCGGAACAACCTCGGCCCAGATGAGCCACGTGGAGGCAGGACGGGCGGGCGTCAGCGAGGAGCGACTGCGCGGAATGGCGACGCACTACGCCTGCCTCGACGACGCGCTGATCGACGAGTTGGTCGCCATGGCCGCGGAACGCGACAAGGGGTGGTGGGAGGAGTACCGGGGGACACTCGCGCACGCAGCCCTGGATCTCGCCGAACTAGAGCATCGATGTCGCCGTTTGCGCACCTTCCAAGGTGTCTACATCCCCGGGCTTCTCCAGGTGGACAACTACACGCGTGCGCTCATGGCCTACGGGGTTCCCCAGCCGTCACCACGCCAATTGGAGGCGCTGGTCGCGTTCCGCATGCGACGGCGGGAGGTGCTCGACAGCGGATCGCCTCCCGCGTATGAAGCGGTCATTCATGAAGCCGCCCTGCGGACACTCGTCGCCAACCGGGACGTAGCACGCCGACAACTCGCCTTCATACTGGAACAAGGCGAGCGCCCCGGCGTCACCATCCGGGTGGTTCCGTTCGATGCCGAAGGGTTCGGCGGCGCCGGGACCCCCGTGCTGTACGCATACGGCTCGGTACCGAGGCTGGACACCGTACATATCGATGTGCCGCACGGCCCTATCCTGCTGGATGCGGAGTCGCAGCTCGCGCGGTATCGCGCATTCCTCGACAAGGCCCTGACGTTCTCCCTGTCGGCGGAAAAGTCTCAGGACTTCATCCACACCATCATGCGGCAATTGTGAAGGGCAGGATCATGGAAAATCCGGCGCCATGGCGGAAGTCGTCGTTCTCCGGGCCTGGTGAGACCAACGACTGTGTCGAAGTCGCCGCGGCGGGCCGTGAGATACGGATTCGGGAAAGCGACACGCCCGCCGACATCCTCACCACCACACCGGGCCGACTCGGAAGATTCATACGCGCCGTCAAGGCGGGGACGCTCGACCACCTCGCGCGGTAGCCGGCGGGGCTAGCGGGCCACCGCCGTGGCCGCCGCGTGCACCGCGCGGATCAGGCGTTCGTTCTCCGGGGCCGGGCCGCCCGGGTAGGCGAAGCGGCGGCGGTTGTAGCCGTAGGCCAGGCCGGTGCGGGGGTCGGCGAAGGTCTGGGAGCCGGCGGCGCCGCCGTGCCCGAAGGCGCCCGCGCCGAGGACGGGGTAGATGTCGCACAGGGCCTGGAAGCCGAGGCCGAAGGCTTTGTGGGCGCGCGATACGAGGTCGTAGCCGATCGAGTGGATCTGCGCGAAGGCGGCGGCCGTGTCCGGCTTGAGGAGCGGTGCCTTGCCGTCGAGTTCGCTGATCGCGGCCGCGTACATCCCGGCCAGACCACGCGCCGAAGCGACGCCGCCGAACGAGGAGGGGCCCTTGGCGCGTACGACGCGGAGGTTGGGCAGTTCCGCGAGGTCGACCATCTGCGGGTGGTTGCGGTTGAAGGCGATGCCGGTCAGGCTCAGCGGACCGGTCTCTTCGGCGTCGAGTTCGGCCTGCTGCGCGGGGGTGGGGAGCATGGGCAGCGTGGTGAGGAAGCGTGGTTCGTGCTCCTCGGGCAGTCCCAGGTGGAAGTCGAGGTCGTGACGGGAGCGGACGCGGGCCTCGAACAGCTCCTGGATGCTCCGGCCGGTGACGCGTCGGACCACCTCGCCGGTGAGCGCCCCGATGACCAGGGCGTGATAGCCGAAGGCGGTACCCGGTCGCCAGTACGGAGCCTGGGAGGCCAGGCGCTCGGCGATGACACGGTCGTCGGCGAGCTCCGCCGGGAGGAGACCGGCGTCGGCGCCGACCACTCCGGCCCGGTGGGACAGCACATCGCGCAGAGTGATGTCCTGTTTCCCCTCGACCCCGAACTCCGGCCAGTAGTGGCTCACCCGCTGGTCCAGCTCCAGGGTGCCGTCCTGGACGAGCAGGGCCACCACCAGGTGGGCCGCGCCCTTGGTGGAGGAGAAGACCCCGGTCAGGGAGTCCGCCGTGATCTCCGGCCCGGTCCACAGGTCCACGACCCGCTCACCGTCGACGTACGCCACTAACTGGGCGGCGTAGTCGCCGCCTTCGGCCGCCGCGACGGCGCCGAATTCCCGCCGTACGGGTTCGAAGCCTTCGGCGACGGTCCCCTGGGGTGCGTTCTGCTCGGTCGACACGAGTACTCCTCGGTGGTCATCGTCTGTCATCGTCGCGGATGTCACTATCGGCGCTCGTGCCGCTTCCGAACCTCGCCCGCGCACGGACTATTCCCCCTGGCCGTTCACCGTACGTTCCGCATACCGCCCTCCGTGTGTGTCGGCCCGGCCCCCGGGCGGCGCTGGACTTCCGGGCATGCGCAACGAAGAGAGCAGTGTCCGCCGTCGGCTCGGCGTCCGGATGGGGGCCGCACTGGGGGCCGCCGTCGTCGTCGCGGTCGTCCAACCCCCGGCGCTGGCGGCGCCGGATGCCGGGTCCTGGACGACGGAGACGGTGGCCCCGGGGGTGCGGATGCGGGCCGGGGTTCTTGGGGACGCGGACGCCAAGCCGGTCTGGACGGTCACCGTGCAGGGGCCGGGTTCCGCGCCGCTGGGCGACCGGGCTTGGGCGGACGACACGGCGGGGCGGCTGCGCGACGCGGGGTTCGAGCCGCGCGTCGAGCGCGTGGTGTGGCCCGCCTACGCGGACACCCCGCACGGCACCATGGGGTGGCGAGTGCGGGTGGGCTCGTACGCCGCCTCCGGTGAGGCGCAGGGCGCGCGTGAGAAGGTGGCCGCGGCCGGGTTCACGGCGGTGGCGGAGTGGACCGGCTACGACGCGCAGCAGCCCGCCGACCGGGAGAGCGTCCATGTGGCGGTGATCGACCCGGCCCGGTTCACCGGCACCGTGGCGGCCACGCATGACAGCAGCGTGGCGGACCGCGAGACCACCTCGTCGGTCGCCGCGAAGCGCCACTCCCTGATCGCCGTCAACGGTGGCTTCTTCGTCACCGCCGACGCCGACGGCGTCCAGGGCACGATGGCCGGAATCTCCGCGTACGACGGGCAACTGGAGTCGATGGCCGCCGGTTCGCGGGCCGCGCTGATCCTCGCGGACGGCGGCCGGCACGCTCGTATCGCCGACCTGACCAGCACGGTCACCGCGCGGGCGGGGTCGTCCAGATATGCGGTGCAGGGCATCAACCGGGTGCCCGGCAAGGTGCGCAACTGCGGCCGCCCCGGGGCCACTCCGACCGAGCTGCCCCGGCAGGATCTGACCTGTTCCGAGGCCGACGACCTGGTGAAGTTCACCCCGAGGTTCCGCGCCGAACTGCCCACCGGGCCCGGCACCCAGGTGGTGCTCGACGCCGACGGCCGGGTGGTCTCCACCGGCCCGCGCGGCGGCACGGTCCCGGCCGGGGGCTCCGTGCTCCAGGGCATCGGCGCCGCGTCCGACTGGCTGACGGCCCACGCCGTGCGTGGCGAGCGGATCGCGCTGGAGGAGGTCGTCCGGGACACCTCCGGCCGCCGGGTCCGGCTCGACTCCGACGACAGCATCGTCAGCGCCGCCCCCACGCTGGTGAAGGACGGCCGTATCGCCATCGACGCCGCCACCGAGGGCACCCTCGACCCGAAGAACCTCTCCTTCGGCTACGCCTGGTCGAATGTGCGGCAGCCCCGCACGATGGCCGGGCTCGACAAGGAGGGGCGGCTGATCCTGGCCACGGTGGACGGCCGGCAGCCCGGTGTGAGCGAGGGCTTCACCCTGGAGGAGGCCGCCCGCTTCATGCGCTCCCAGGGCGCCGTCCAGGCCCTCAACCTGGACGGCGGCGGCTCCACCGCCATGGCGGTCAACGGCAAGCTCGCCAACATCACCTCCGACGCGACGGGCGAACGCGCGGTGGGCGACACGGTCCAGGTACTGCCGTAGCGGGTCGCGCTCGTGTTCGGCTCACTCCTGTGGGTGACATTCACCCGTTCTGGCCGCCACCTCACGGCTCGGGCTGGAAGCGTCGGCAGTCGTCAGAGCTGCGTGCCATGCTGGAGCCAGGGAACACACGAGGAGGCGGTGGTGGCGATCATGAGCGTCGCTGAGACGCGAGTCGACGATCACGAAGGCCCCTGGACGGTCGAGGACGTCCTTGCGCTCTCGGAGCATCCGGCACGCGCCCGCTTCGAACTCGTGGACGGTGTCCTCATGCTGTCCCCTGCCCCCGACTGGGACCACCAGACGGTGTCTTCCGAATTGCACAGCCAGATCAAGGCCGCCCTGGCCCGGTCAGGCGCGCCGTTCCGCTCCGGCGAAGCGGTGAACGTGACGGGGGAATCGAGACTCTTCATTCCCGACATCGCCGTCGTCGACCGTGCCGCCGCTCCACGCGGCACACTGGCTGCGCCGCTCGAGGCTGCGGTGCTTCTGGGAGAGATCGTGTCGCCGTTCAACCGGGCCGCCGATCGCATCCTCAAGCCCGCGCTCTACGCCCAGGCGAAGGTACCCGTCTATTGGCGGGTCGAGATGGAGCCGGATGTGCGTGTGGTGGTGCACGAGTTGGACGTGGCCACCTACCGCGAGGTGGCCACGGTCACAGGAAAGCAGTCAGTCGACGTCGCCGGAGTGTTCACCGTCGACCTGGATCTCGACGCCGTGCGCCGCGAGTTGGAAGGCTGACTCCGGGGCCTGCACCTCGGCCATCTCGGTAGCGCACGAACCGCGTTCAGCATGCCCAGGGGCGCAACCGGCTGCCCGGTTGCGCCCCTGGGACTGATCACTTCAGCCGTATGAGACTTACTCGACGACCTTCAGCAGCTTGTTCGGCGTGCCGTCGCCCGGGTTGGAGATCTTGTCGGCGGTCGCGCCGTCCGTCAGCGCCTTCGCCACGTCGGCCGGCTTGGCGTCCTGGTGGCCGCTGAGGTAGACGGCGGCGGCGCCCACGACGTGCGGGGTGGCCATCGACGTACCGGAGATGGTGTTGGTGGCGTCGTCGCCGGTGTTCCAGTCGGAGGTGATGTCCGAGCCGGGGGCGTAGATGTCCACCACGTCGCCGTAGTTGGAGAAGTCGGACTGCTCGTCCTTGTCGGTGCTGGAGGCGACCGTGATCGCGTCCTTCACCCGGGCGGGAGAGCTCTGGCTGGCGTCGGAGGACTCGTTGCCCGCCGCCACGGCGAAGGTGACACCGGAGTCGATGGCCTTCTGCACGGCGGCGTCGAGGGCCTCGTCGGGGGTGCCGCCCAGGCTCATGTTGGCGACGGACGGGCCCTCGTGGTGCTCGGTGACCCAGTCGATGCCCGCGACGACCTGCTCGGTGGTGCCCGAGCCCTGGTCGTCCAGCACGCGCACCGCGACGACCTTGGCCTTCTTGGCGACGCCGTGCTCGGCTCCGGCGATGGTGCCGGCCACGTGGGTGCCGTGGCCGTTGCCGTCGTCGGCGCTGTCGTCGTTGTCGACCGCGTCGAAGCCGGACGTGGCCCGGCCCTCGAAGTCCTTGTGGCTGGTGCGGACACCGGTGTCGATGACGTAGGCGGTGACGCCCTCACCCGCGCTGTCCGGGTAGTTGTACGCCTTGTCGCCCTCGGTGTCCTCCTGGTCGATACGGTCCAGGCCCCACGACGGCGGGTTCTCCTGGGTGCCCTTGACCGTGTAGCGGTGGTTCTGGACCACCTTGGCGACCGACGGGTCGGCGGCCAGCCGCTTGGCCTCGGTGTCGCTCAGCCCGCTGGCCGAGAAGCCGTTGATGGCGGAGTCGTAGGAGCGGCTCAGCTTGCCGCCGTACTGCTCGGCGAGGTCCTTGCCCTCCGAGGCGGCCTTGACGGTCTTGCCGCCCTTGAGCATGACGATGTAGCTGCCGTCCACGGCGCTCTTCGACTGGGTGCCGTAGACGGTGCCCTCAGCGGGCTTCGCGGTGGTGGCCCCGGCCGGAACGGCCACGAAGACACCGGCGGTGACGGCGGTCGCGGCGGCTACGGCGAGGCCGAGTCGACGCGCGTTGCGCTGCTTGTGAACTGCCATGACGAGGGTTCCTCCTCGTGCGGTTGTGGGGGGTAATCCGCACCCGGATCGCGTCCGATCCCTCAAGTGCGTCAGATCCGGAGTGTGTTGGGGCCACTCCGGTTCTGACAAAACCCTGACTGATGAGTACGGGTCAATTCAAGATCCCCACGGATGTGTGACATAGGCAACGTTCTGCGCTTCGACCGCTCCCCGACCTCAAGGTCAACGCGCTTTGCGTGTAAGGGGCTCGCATCAGGGAGGGTAGGGCTGTCCCCCCTTCTTCGGATGGAGGGAACCACCGGAGGGTTCACCGGTCAGCAGGATGGGTCGGCCCACCGCCGCGGCCTAGCGTCATCCATGAGTGGCGGGGACGTTCCGCCACCAGGGCATAAGGGGATGTCGTGGCGGACACAGGCCGCTTGGAGAGGCCGCGCGGGATAGCCGCCCGCGCGGGCAGTTGGAGCGCCCGTCACCGATGGGCGGCGGTCGGGGGCTGGGTGCTGCTGGTCATCCTCGCCCTGGCCGTCGGCTCGATGACGGGCCGGGTGGATGTAACGGACAGCGAGCAGGTTCCCGGCGAGTCCGGGCGCGTCTCGACGATCCTCGACGAGGCGGGCATTGACTCCGCGGCCGGGGAAACCGTCCTGATCCAGGCGAAGGGCGGCGGACTCACCGCGAACGACCCGGCCTTCCACAAGGCGGTCGACGCGGTGATTTCCGGCGTACGCGACACCGGCAAGGTGACCGCCCTCCGATCCCCGTACGAGACCAAGACCATCTCCGCCGACCGGCGCTCCGCGCTGGTGCAGTTCGAGATGCGCGGCGACCCGGAGAAGGCGTCCGAGCACATCCAGCCGGTCCTGGACGCGGTGGACAAGGCCAAGGACCGCCACCAGGACCTGCGGATCGAGGAGTTCGGCGACGCCAGCGGCCAGAAGGCATTCGACGACGCGTTCGGCGACGACTTCACCCAGGCCGAGTTCTCCGCGCTGCCGGTGGCCCTGGGCATTCTGCTGATCGTCTTCGGTGCGCTGGTGGCCGCCCTGCTGCCGGTCGTGCTCGCGATGACGGCGTTCCTTGCCACCACCGGTCTGGTGGCGGTGGTCAGCCACTGGGTGCACATGAGCGACACCGCCAACTCCGTGATGCTGCTGGTGGGGCTGGCCGTCGGCGTCGACTACTGCCTGTTCTACCTGCGCCGGGAGCGTGAGGAGCGCGCCGCCGGACGGGATGCGCAGACCGCGCTGCGGATCGCGGCGGCCACCTCCGGCCGCGCCGTCCTGGTCTCCGGTGTCACGGTGATCGTGGCGATGGCGGGCATGCTCTTCACCGGGATCGCCGAGTTCAAGGCGATGGGGCTCGCCACCTTGATGGTGGTGGCGGTGGCGATGGTCGGCTCGGTGACGGTGCTGCCCGCGCTGCTCTCGCTGCTCGGTGAGCGGGTGGAGAAGGGCCGGATACCGTTCCTGGCCCGCGCCAAGCGGCGCGGCGGCGGCGAGAGCCGGGTCTGGCGCACCGTCCTCGGCCCGGTGCTGCGCCGTCCCAAGCTGTCGCTGGCCCTCGCCAGTGGCGCGCTGATCGCGCTGGCCGTCCCCGCCGTGGGGATGAACACCGCGAACCTCACCCTGGACCAGGAGTTCGGCGACCGGCTGCCGGTCGTCACCGCGTACAACCACATCGACGAGGCGTTCCCGGGCGGGTCCGACCCGGCCAAGGTCGTGGTGAAGGCGGACGACATCGACGCGGCGCCGGTACGCGACGCCCTGGCCCGGTTCCGTACCGAGGCCGTGGCGAAAGGCGCCTCCAAGGGCCCGGTCGAGGTGACCGTCCACCGGGAGCAGAACGTGGCCGTGGTGGAGGTCCCGCTGATCGGCGGCTCGGACGAGGGCAAGGCCGAGAAGAGCCTGAACGTACTGCGGGACGAGGTGCGCCCGGCGACGCTCGGCACGGTGGACGGGCTGGACGCCCCCATCGGCGGTTCGACCGCCTCCTCCAAGGACTTCAACGACAAGCTCGGCTCGGCCGTCCCCCCGGTCTTCGCCTTCGTGGTGGTCTTCGCCTTCCTGCTGATGCTGATGTCCTTCCGGTCGCTCACCATCGCGGTGACCTCCATCGTGCTCAACCTGCTGTCGGTGGGCGCCGCGTACGGCATCCTCACCGCGGTCTTCCAGCACGGCTGGGGCGCGGGGCTGGTGGGCGCGGAGGGCGTGGGCGCGATCGTCTCGTGGCTGCCGCTGTTCCTCTTCGTGATCCTGTTCGGGCTGAGCATGGACTACCACGTCTTCGTGGTCTCCCGGATCCGCGAGGCGCGCCTGGCCGGGCGCAACACCAAGGACGCGGTGGTGCACGGTGTCGTGACCACGGCGGGCGTGGTCACCAGCGCCGCCGTCATCATGGTCGCCGTGTTCTCCATCTTCGGCACGCTGTCGATGCAGTCCATGAAGCAGATGGGCGTGGGCCTCGCGGCCGCGGTCCTCATCGACGCCACCGTCATCCGAGGGGTGCTCCTCCCGGCCGCGATGCTGCTGCTGGGCGAGCGCAACTGGTACCTGCCGAAGTGGCTGCGGTGGCTCCCGGACCTCGCCCACGACGAGCCCGCCCCGGCCCAGCGGCCCACCGCCGTGGTGGGTGCCCACGCGAGGCCAGGCGCGGACGACCGGCCCCGGCACGCCAGGGTCTGACCGCTCCAGGCGCCCACGCAACCGCGCAACAGTCAACCGGTCACATGGTCTTCGGACCGTGTGGCCGGTTCGGCGTCTTGAGGAGTCGGGAGGGGAAAAGGCGTTGCGGCTGGGCGTACCCGGTCCCTACGGTGCGGGGATACGGCGGAGATCCGCATACGCGACGTTCGCGTACGCGCGCATGGGAGGAGCGACCGATGGGCGGAAGTCCCGGCATCGGCGTGTTCACCCGCGTCAACACCCGCGGCTGTGCCCGGGTGGCGTGTGCGCGCTTCTCGCCTTCGCTTACCCGCCGCCCGCGGCGCGGCCCCGGTGCCCTGGCCGGCCCGGACGCGCCCGGTATCCCCATGAGTCTGTGAGCGGCCCGAACCGCTGACTCGCCCGGTTTCCGATCGTCTCTCGCGGTGAGCCGATCCCTCCCTGTGAGCTGATTCCTCGCGGTGAGCCGATCCCTCGCGGTGAGCCGATCCCTTACCCCCACGCGCCCTCGGCCAGGGCCCCCGCCAGTCCAGGAATCACTCGTTCCGGGACGGGCGGCAGGGCCCGTTCCGCGCTGCTGCCGCCCGCCCGGCTCCCAAAGGACCGTGGCCGTGGCCCGCAATCGACATCAACCCCCTGTCCCCCGCCGCACCGAACGCGACCGCGCGAGGCGCGCGTACGGGCAGAACTTCCTCATCGACCCGGGCGCCGTCGCCCGCGTCGTACGCGCCGCCCGCCCCGGGCCCGGCGATCTCCTGGTGGAGGTCGGCGCGGGCAAGGGGGTGCTCACCGAGGCGCTGGCGCCGCGCTGCCGTGAGCTGATCAGCTATGAGATCGACCGGCATCTGATCCCGGGACTGCGGGAGCGGCTCGCCCGGTATCCGCGGGTCCGGGTGGTGCATCAGGACTTCCTGGCCGCGGCGCCGCCGAGCGAGCCGTTCGCCCTGGTCGGCAATGTGCCCTACGCCCGCACCGCCGAGATCGTGGCCTGGGCGCTGCGGGCGATGCCCAGGCTGACCTCCGCGACGCTGCTCACGCAGGCGGAGTACGCCCGCAAGCGCACCGGGGACTACGGCCGCTGGTCCCTGCTGACCCTACGGACCTGGCCGGAGGTCGAGTGGCGGCTGTGCGGGCGGGTGGCGCGCGCCGCCTGCCGGCCGGTGCCCGCGGTCGACGGCGGGATCCTGCGGCTGACCCGGCGGCCACGCCCGCTGCTCACCGACCCGGCGGCCCGGTCCGCCTACGCGGAACTGGTCGAGCTGGGCTTCACCGGGCTCGGCGGCTCGCTCCACGCGTCACTGCGCCGGAGCTGTCCCGCCCGCGCGCTGGACCGGGCGTTCCGGGCGGCCGGGCTGGGGCGGGACGTGGTGGTGGCGTATGTGACGCCGGAGCAGTGGCTGGTCCTCGCTCAGGGGTTGACCGAGGTGGTGACCGGAACGCGATCGGGCGTCTCGAAGGAGTCGATGGTGCGGGTGAAGTCCCGGGTGGACAACAGCAACTTGTAGATGATGGCCAGCTCGAAGACGAGCAGCAGCACACCCGATACGACGGTCGTCGCCACCACCGCGTCGACGGCCGGGCCGATGATGAACACGCCCATCTGAAACTCGATGCCACTGATGAGATGAGCGCGGATGCGGTGGCGCAGCAGGAAGTTCCGGCACCGGACCCACCACGGGAAGCGGCGCCGGAACTCCTGGTGCAGATCGACGACGGCGGGGCGGCGCCGGGCCGCCGTGGCGTCCAGGGGTGCCGTGGCGTCCAGGGGTGCCGTGTCGGCGTCAGCCGCCGTGGCTTCCAGTGACGCCACCGGCTCCAACGGAGCCACCGTGTCGCGGTCCGTCTCCAGATCGGCCTCGGGGTTCTCCCGCAGCAGGTCCTCCATGAAGGCCAGCTCGGCCTGGTTCTCGGCCTTGCGGGCCGCCCGCATCCGGGCCTTGATCTGCTTGCGCATCCCATGCCGGATCTTGAAGATCTCCAGCGAGTCGATGTAGCGCAGCGAGTCCAGGGACGCGACGGCCAGCGCCAGCCACAGATACAGGACGTCGTCGGTGCGCGCGTACTGGCCGCCCATCAGGGCGACCGAGCAGACCAGGACCCGGATCCGGTCGAAGACGAAGTCCAGCCAGGCCCCGAAGACCGAGCCGGTGCCGGTCAGCCGCGCCAGCTTGCCGTCCATGCAGTCGAAGATGAAGCTCACGTGGTAGAGCACGGCCCCGAGCAGCAGCCATCTCCAGTCGCCCTGAGCGAAGCACGCGGCGGAGCCGAGGCCCACCAGGAACGCACCCCAGGTGAGCTGGTTGGGGGTGGCCCGGGTGTGCCTGGCGATCCAGCGGACCAGCGGTGTGGCCACCGGGTCCACGAGCATGACGGTCCACCACGCGTCTCGCTTCTTCTCGGTGATCCGGCGGACCTCGGCGAGCGGCGGTATGTCTCGGGGCATGGTCAATCTTTCTGGCGTTAGACACGAATTCACCTGAAGGTAAGAAGCCGTTAAGGGAAGAGACAAGATGAGGCAAGGGCAACCTTTGCCGAGGGGTAACGGTCTGCTGGGGGGACCGGGTCCATGGCACGGCCAGGTGCACCGGCCTGCCGGTTCCCGCTGCCCTGGCCCTTCAGACGGTGTTGATCTGAGCCGGGTTCTCGGGGAGCCGCCAGTTGCCGCCGCGGTCCCCCTTCGAAAAGCGCGCGGCGAGGTCGGGGAGATGGAGGAAGCAGGCCAGTGCGGTGGTGGCCTGGAAGGCATCGATCGCACGCTGGGTCATCGGCATGCCCAGGCGAAGAAGGCGCGGATTCACTTGGCCCTGGATCTCGTTGACGAAGGGCCGCAGCACGCTGTCGTAGTTCGCCAGTGCGGTCGGCAGGTCGCCCGGGTGCCGGTTGATTTCACCGGCCAGGACGTAGGCGCCGACCAGGCCGCCGGAGATGCCCATACCGCTGTAGGGGGAGGCGCAGTGCGCGGCGTCGCCGGCCAGGACCACACGGCCCCTGGACCAGGTGTCGGTGCGCACCTGGACGACCTCCTGGGAGTAGAAGAACGGGCTCGTCTTCATGCCCTCGATGAAGCGTTCGGTCTGCCACCCGGCGTCGCGGAACCTGCCGGCCCAGAACTCCTGCCGGCGCTCGACGGGCGCGCGGTGGATTGCCGAGGCTTCCTCGGACTCCTCCCGCATCACGAAGTACGCCTGGGTCTCGGTCGGGTTGTGGCTGCGACGCATGATCTGGCGGCCGCCCGGGACCATGTAGGTGTCCCGGATGTTGCTGTCGGAGGCGATGCGCGGGACGAACCAGTAGGCCATGTGGATACCGACGCGCCAGTACGGGTCGAAGCCCTCGGGGAGGATCGCCCGCCGGATGCGTGATCCCTGCCCGTCCGCGCCGACCAGGAGGTCGAATTCGGCGGAGGACCCGTCGGAGAAGTGCGCGACGACCCTGTGTGTGTCCTGCTCGAAGCCGTCCACGCTCTTGCCGAAGACGTATTCGGTGTCGTCCTTCGTCGCGTCGTTCAGGATGCGCACCAGGTCACCGCGCATGATCTCGTACTCGGAGGTGAGGGACTGGCGGCCTCGCCCGGAGGTATTGGCCATGATCGTCGCCCTGGCCTTGCCGCGGCCGTCGATGAACGCGACGCCGGCCTCGTCCACGAGCTTGCCGCGGACGGCGTCGAGAAGCCCCATCCGCTCGACGGCCTCGATGCCCTGCCCCCGGAGGTCGACCTGGGCCCCGGTGGCCCGCAGCGCCGGGAAGCGCTCGACGACGGTCACCTGGTGGCCGCCCCGAACGAGCCAGAAGGCCAGAGCCTGACCCGCGACCCCGCCACCGGCGACGAGGACCCGCAGGGAGCGCGCTTCCGAATTTGCTGTCATGCCCACGTCCTAAAATCTATCAGTGAATGATTCTTTTCCAGAGTCATCTATCAGCGATAGATTGTCAACGTGACCAAGATGAACCGTGAGACCGTCATCGCCGAGGCGCTCGGACTGCTCGACGAGGTCGGACTGGACGCCGTCAGTACGAGGCGGCTGGCGAAGCGACTGGGCGTCGAGCAGCCGTCGCTCTACTGGTATTTCCGCACCAAGAGGGAGCTCCTCGCCGCCATGGCGGAGGCGGCGATGGCGCCCCATGCGACGGCACCGCTGCCGACGCCCGACGACGATTGGCGCGCCTGGTTCCTGGACAACACCCGCAGCTTCAGACGGACCCTGCTGATGCGCCGGGACGGCGCACGGCTCCACGCCGGCAGCACCCCCACCGGCGACCTCGATCGGATCCGCCGCAAGATGGGCTTCCTCGTCGCTTCCGGCGTGCCCGAGAGGGACGCGCAAATGGCGATGCTGGCCGCCAGTCGCTTCACGGTCGGCAGCGTCCTGGAAGAACAGGCGGACACCGGCCCCGGCGGCAGCACGGATCTACCGGCCGATTTGCCGCCGATCGATCACGATTCGGCGTTCGAGGCGGGCCTGACCCTCATCCTGGACGGCTTGGCACACCGAGCCGGGGTGCGGGGCACGCCTGTCGGCGAATGATCATTTGACGACAGCCAGGGTCCATTCCTCCGCGCGGAAGGGGCCCATGGCCAACCTGCCGGCCCCTCGCGTCCTACCGCCGGCGGCGGCTCCTATCGCTGGTAGCGGGCGAGCACCAGATTGCCGTCCTCGACCAGCCGCTTCCGTAGCTCCGCCATCCCGATCGCCCCGCTGTAGTACTCCTGGAGCGCCGGGGTGGCCACCTTGTCCTTCCACTCGGGATAGCCGCGCACGGACTGGGCGGGCGCCGGGCGCAGCCGTCCGGCCAGGGCGGCGCCGGTGGCCCAGCCGTGCCGACGGGTGTGCAGGGCGGGGTCGCGCAGCGCGGTCAGGCCCGTGGGGAGCATCCAGTCGCCGCGGGCGAGCCGCACCATATGCGGTGGGCGCAGGAAGAAGTCGATGAAGCGGGCCGCCTCCCGCTGGTACGGGCTGTCGGCGGCGATGGACAGCGTCTGGGGGCTGACCCCCTGCCGCTGGTCGCCGCCGGGCCCGGCCGGGGACGGCAGTACGGTCCAGGCGAAGCCCTTGGGTGCCTGCTGCACGATCTGCTGGCGGTAGGAGAAGCCGAGGGGCACCATCGCGTACTTCCCGCCGAAGAAGCCGGGGAGGGTGTCGGAGCCGCCCATGCCGAGAGTGGTCCGCGCGGCGCTGCGGTCGCCGCCCAACTGGTCGTGGATGACGCGCGGCACCCGCTGGTCGGCGGCGTCGAACCGGACGGTGACCTTGCCGTCCGCGCCCCGGTGGAAGACCTTGCCGCCGGTGGAGAGGGAGAGGTTGAGGGTCGCGGAGACGGGCTCCTTGAGCGGCCAGGCGACGCCGTACGTCCCGTCGCCGGTCAGCTCCCCCGCGGCCTCCTCGAACTCGGCCCAGCTCCAGGGCCGTTCGGGGGTGGGGATCCGCACCCGGGACCGCTCCAGCAGGGCGCGGTTGGCGATGAGCACCCGCGGCTCCTGGAGGAACGGCACCCCGTGGATGCCACCGGCGAAGGTGGCGGTCTGCCAGGTCCGGGGCGGGATCTCGTCCCTGAGCCGCTGGGGCAGCAGGTCGGTGAGATCGGCGAGATAGCCGCCATAGGCGAAGTCGGCGAGGTCGTCGGTGGCGTCGTGGATGATGTCGGGCGCCTCACCGCCCTCGAAGGAGGTGAGCAGTTGGTCGTGGACGCTGTCCCAACTGCCCTGGACGTAGTCGACCCGGATGTCGGGATGGGCCGCGTTCCATTCGGCCACGAGCTGCTTGTTGGCCTCGATGGATTCCCGCTGCCAGGCAAGGGACTGGAAGCGGAGGGTGATCCGGCCGTCGGCCGCCCGCCGCCGTCCGGGCGCGCAGGCGGAGAGCAGGGTTCCGGCGGCGGACAGCGTCCCGGCGGCGGAGGCGGCCAGCAGCGTTCGGCGGCGCATCAGTGCTTCACCGCCCCGGCCAGGGTGCCGCTGGTGATCCGGCGCTGGATGAACGCGAACAGCACGAGCGAGGGCAGCGTCGCCAGCAGTGAGGCGGCGGCGAGCGGGCCGAGGTCGGCGACGCCCTCGGTGCCGATGAAGTGGGTGAGGATGACCGGCATCGTCTGTTTCTGCGGGGACTTGAGCAGGACGAGCGCGAAGAAGAACTCGTTCCAGGCGGTGATGAAGGCGAAGAGGGCGGTGGCCACGATGCCGGGGGCCAGCAGCGGCATGGTGACCGAGATCAGCGTCCGCGCTCTGCTCGCGCCGTCCACGGCCGCGGCCTCCTCCAGCTCACGCGGTACGGCCCGGGCGTACCCGGCCAGCATCCACAGGGCGAACGGCAGGGACCACACCACGTACACCATGATCAGACCGGAGAGGGAGTCGATCAGGCGGACCTCCTTGAGCACCAGGAACAGCGGGATGATCACCAGGACGAAGGGGAACGCCTGGCTGACCACGATCCAGCCGGTGGCCGCCCGGGACAGCGGGGAGCGGTGGTGCCGGGCCATCACATAGGCCACCGGGGTGGCGATGACGACGGTGATGGCCGCGGCGGCGAGGGAGGCGATCAGGCTGTTCCCGGCGGACCGCAGCAGCGGCTGCTCGTCGAACGCCTGGCGGAAGTTGTCGAGGGTGGGGTGGTCGGGGATCCAGCCGGGGTGGAGGCTCGCCAGCTCACGCGGCGGTTTGAAGGCGGTGGAGACCAGCCACAGCAGGGGGAAGGCGAGGAAGACCAGATAGCCGAGGAGGGCGAGGTACTGGCCGGTGCGGGCCGCGCGGCGCCGGGCGGTGGGGCCGCGACGCACGGCGCTGGGGCGGAGACTCCTGGTGGTGGGGCGGAGACTCCTGGCAGTGGGGCGGAGACTCTTGGCGGTGGGGCGGGTGCTCATGCGTCGTCGTCTCCCTTCAGCCGGGCGACGAGATGGACGGCCAGCAGGATGGAGACCACCGCCACCAGCACACAGCCCATCGCCGCCGCATAGCCGAACTGGCCATAGCGGAACGCTTCTTCATAGGCGAAGAGCATCGGCAGCCGGGTGCGGCCGCCGGGCCCGCCGCCCGTCAGGACGTAGACCAGGGCGAAGGAGTTGACGTTCCAGATGAAGCTGAGGGCGCTGATGGCGAGGGCGATGGGCCTGATGGCGGGCCAGGTGACGGTGCGGAAGCGGCGCCAGGCACCGGCGCCGTCCATGGCCGCGGCCTCGTGCAGTTCGCGCGGCACGTTGGAGAGACCGGCCAGCAGGGTGACCGTGACCTGCGGAAGCCGTGCCCAGATGCCGACCACGACGACGGCGGGCAGGGCGGTGGACAGGCTGCCGAGCCAGTCGCGGTGGGTGCCCAGCGTCTCGTTGAGCAGCCCCGCGTCGGGGTGGTAGACCAGCCGCCACATGATGCCGACCACGACCTCCGGCATCGCCCAGGGAACGATCGCGAGCGCCCGCGACAGCCAGCGGAACCGCAAGTTCTGATTGAGCAGCAGCGCGAGCCCGAGCGCGAGCAGGAACTGCGGTACGGAGACGGCGACCGCCCACACCAGGCCGATCCGGAACGACTCCCAGAAGAGGGTGTCGCGCAGCAGGTCCTGGAAGTTGAGCAGCCCGATCCACTGGGTGGGGTCGGTGCGGCCCGCCTGGGAATCGGTGAAGGCGAGCACGATGCCGTAGAGCAGCGGGCCGACGCTGAGCAGGAGGATCGGGATCAGCGCGGGCAGCACCAGGAACCACGCCCGGTGGCCGCTCGCCGCGCGACCCGGGCCCTTGACGCGGGCGGCGCCGGACGGGGGCGGGGCCGAGCCCTGGTCCGAGCGCGCCGAGGCGGCGGTCACGGGTATCACGGCAGGGCCTCCTTCGGACGCGGTGGGAGGGCGGTCCGGTGGGAGAGCCCACGTCATCGTGCGGAGGGCGGGCGGTGCAGTCAAGCGGTTCACCTGCGGCAGCCGATGCGAGACTTGAGCGGGGGAACGCCCGGGACGCCCGGGACGACTGGGACGGCCGCGACCACCGGGACGGCCAGGCCGCCCGGGACGCCCGCCCGGGACTTGGGCGGGCGGGACGACGAGGAGTGAGGGGTGTGGCGGTGGCGGATGTCGCCTTGACGGAGGAACGGGCGCGGGCGGTGCTCTCGGCCGCGCTGCCGCCCTACCGGGCCGGTACGGCGGAGGCCCGGCTGCTCGCCCTCGGCGAGAACGCCGTCTTCGCCGTCGACAGCCTCTCCCTGGTGGTCCGGATCAGCCGCGATCTGGAGGTGTGGGACCGGGCCGCCCGGGAGCTGCGAATCGCCGACTGGCTCGCCCGGGAGGGGCTGCCCGCGGTACGTCCCGACCGGCGCTTCGGCCCCGAGCAGCCGCTTCCGTTCGCGGGCCACCTCGTCACGTACTGGCAGCGGCTTCCCGATCCCGTACGCCCCGCCGGGCCGCGCGACCTCGCGGAGTTGCTGCGCATGGTGCACGCGCTGCCCGATCCGCCCGCCGGTCCGCCCACCGATCCGCCCGCCGATCCGGCACCGCTCCCGCTGCCGCGCCGCGATCTGCTGGGCGGAATCGAGCGCTGGCTGCGGCTGGCCGGGGACGCGATCGACCCGGCGGACGCGGCGTATCTGCGCACCCGCCGGGACGACTTCGCGACCGCCGTCGAGGAACTGACCCCACGGCTCACCCCCGGCCCGATCCACGGCGACGCGCTGCCGCGCAATGTGCACATCGGCCCGGACGGCCCGGTGCTGGTGGACCTGGAGACCTTCTCGCACGATCTGCGCGAGCACGATCTGGTGGTGATGGCGCTGTCCCGGGACCGCTATGGGCTCGGAGCGGAGGCGTACGACGCGTTCGCGGCGGAGTACGGCTGGGACGTCCGCGAGTGGCCCGGCTGCGAGGTGCTGCGCGGCGCGCGGGAGACGGCGAGCTGCGCCTGGGTCGCCCAGCACGCCCCGGCCAACCCGGCGGCACACGCCGAATTCACCCGCCGAATCGCCTCCCTACGGGAGGATGACCCGACGGTGCGCTGGCACACGTTCTGAACGAACGGCTCCGGTTCAGGGGCCACGCTGCGCCGCACCACGCGGCACGCGGCACGCGCCTGCGGGTGTCCGGCGGTCCTTTCCCCTCCCCGCCCCTTCCCGTTACCAGGGGCTCCGCCCCTGGACCCCGAGATCTGGGGCGGAGCCCCGGCCCGGGGTCTGGGGCACAGCCCGGTCCGGGGTCTGGGGCGGAGCTCCAGTTTCGGGAAGGGGCGGGGAGGGGAGCAGCCCGCCGCAGGCGCGCACGACCCACTACCCCCATCACCGCTACCCCATCACCGCACCGGCCTCCCGCAGGGGCCAGCCGCCGTCCACGACCGCGTCGGGAGTGCCCTTGCGGCGCAGCCAGGACTGGAAGTCGGCCGCCCAGCCCGCGTACCACCCCACCTGCTTGCGGTGGAGGTCCCACAGCTCGAGCCCGGCGACCTCGCGGTGGCGCTCGGCCAGCGCGCGGGCGACCCGCACCGCCGCCAGCGCGTCCGCACCGGCGTCATGGGCGCGGTCGTGCACCACCCCGTACTCCCCGCAGACGGCCTCCAGCGTGCGCTTGCCCTTGCGATAGCGGTCGACCGCGCGGTCTATCGTGTACGGATCCACCACGGGGCCGGTCTCCGCGCCCTCCAGCCGCTCGCTCAGCGGGCGCAGCCCGTGCCGCCCCAACTCGGCGGCGAGCAGGCTGAGATCGAACGCCGCGTTGTACGCCACCACCGGAGCACCCGCGCGCCAGTGGGCCACCAGCACCTCGGCGACCTCCTCGACCACCTCAGGCGCGGACCGGCCCTCCGCCGCCGCCCGCTCATTGGTGATCCCGTGCACCGCCACGGCGCCCTCGGGGATGGGCACTTGGGGATCGGCCAGCCACTCGCGCCGCCCTATCGGCTCCCCGTCCCTCACCTCGACCACCGCCGCCGTCACAATGCGTGCCGTCCGCGGATCGGTGCCCGTCGTCTCCAGATCGAATCCGATCAGCAGCCCCCGATGCCAGCCCATGACCGCCCCTCCCTTTGTCGTACTTCCCCCAGGTGTGCACCACCTTCCCACGCACCACTGACAACGACCGGTGAGCCACGGCAAGGCAAGTCCTCAGACGTCTGAGGACTCTGTGTTAGAGTCCCGCCGTCCTCGGAAGATCGTTCAGGAAGGCGCGTGCGGGGTGGCGGAGACGGCACGGTTGCGGCACGGGCCCGTGGTGCCACGGGTCGAGAGCGCCCTGCGCGCGATGCTCGCGGAGGGCCGCTGGCGGCCCGGTGAGCGGCTGCCCAACGAGGTGGCGCTCGCCGCCGAACTGGGCGTGGGCCGCTCCTCGGTCCGGGAGGCCGTGCGGCTGCTGGCCCATGACGGGCTGGTGGAGGTGCGCCATGGCTCGGGCACCTACGCGGCCGAGCCCCCGGCCCCCACCGCGGACGGCGATATGCCGCGGCTGCTGCGCCGGGCCCGGCTGCGGGAGGTGTACGAGGTGCGCCGCGCCCTCGAAGTGGAGGCCGCCCGGCTGGCCGCCGGGCGGCTGCGCCCCGAGGACATCGGGCGGCTGCGGGACCGTCTCGCGCTGCGCGAGGAGCGGACCGGAGGCGATCCGGCCGCCTTCGTGGACGCCGATCTGGCCTTCCACCGGGCCGTGGTGGAGCTGTCCGGGAACGTCGTGCTGCTCGGCCTGTTCACCTCCGTCCTGCCGGTGCTGCGCGCCGCGCTGGTGGAAATGGTCATCTGTGAGACGGCACTGCCCGATGTGTCGTGCGCCCACGCCGAGTTGCTGGACGGGCTGGCGCGCGGGGACGCCGACGCCGCGATCGCGGCCACGGTCTCCCATCTCGAGGCCGTCATGGAACTCTTCGACAGCGAAAAGGAGGTGGCGGCCCCGTGACCGCCCCGGCCGTCCCCGTACTCAGGCTCAGCGATGTGGATGTGGTGCGCGACGGCACCCCGCTGCTGCGCTCGATCTCGCTCACCGTCCGCCAGGGGGAGCACTGGGCGCTGCTCGGCTCCAATGGCGCGGGCAAATCCACCCTGCTCAGCCTCGCGGGCGCGCTGGTGCACCCGACGCACGGCACGGTGGAGGTCCTCGGCCGCACGCTGGGGCGGGTGGATCTGCGGGAGCTGCGGTCGTTCGTGGGCCATGTCGATCCCCGGCATCCGCTGCGCTCCCCGCTGCGGGTGCGGGAGGTGGTGCTCACCGGGCTGACCAACACGGTGGAGCCGGTCCCCCGCCGCCACGCCACCCCCGAGCAGCGGGACCGGGCCGACCGGCTGCTGACCACCCTCGGCATGGGCGGGAAGCTGGACGCGCGCTGGCCGACCCTGTCGCAGGGCCAGCGCGGCCGGGTGCTGATCGCGCGGGCGCTGATGCCCCTCCCCCGGCTGCTGCTGCTCGACGAACCGGCCACCGGTCTGGACCTGGCCGCCCGTGAGCAGTTGCTGGAGAGCCTGGACACCCTGCGCCGGGAACACCCCGAACTGGCCACCGTCCTGGTGACCCACCATCTGGAGGAGCTGCCCGCCAGCACCACCCACGCGGTGCTGCTGCGCACCGGGGAGTGCCTGGCGTCGGGCGCGGTGGACGAGGTGGTGACCACCGACCACATCACCAAGTGCTTCGACCACCCGGTGCGCATCAGCCGCACCGACGGCCGCTGGGCCGCACGTGCCCTGCGGCCGTCGTACCAGGGCAGCGGCTCGTATCAGGTCTCGGGCTCATACGACGGATCGTGACGCCTGCGGCGGGCTGCTCCCCTCCCCGCCCCTTCCCCCGACTGGGGCTCCGCCCCGGACCCCGGGAGCCCCGCCACGCGGCGGACACCGCTAGGGGCAGGGCACCGGCTGGTCCCGGTCAGGACACCGGCCGGGAGTCCGCCCAGACGCTTTCGAACTCCTCGCGGTAGGTGCCGAAGAGCCCGCCCTCGCCTTCCTGACTCCCGCCCTCGCGGACGACGTCGCTGCCCCGCCCGCCGCCGCGCAGCACCAGGACCGGGGCCTCCATGCCCCGGGCCTTGCGCAGATACGGCTGGACGACCGCGAGGCCGTCCGCGCCGTCGCCGTTGACCAGGTAGGCGGTGAAGCGGGGGGTCTCGTCGAAGACATGGATCTCGAACGCGTCCGGGTCCCGCAGCCGGGCGCGCACCCGCCGCATATGGAGGATGTTCATCTCCACCGAGCGGCTCATCTCGCCCTTCTTCAGGCCGAGTTCGCGCTCCCGTCGCCGTACCGCGCTGCTCGCCGGGTTGAGGAAGAGCAGCCGGGCCCGGCAGCCGGATTCGGCCAGCCGGACCAGCCGGCGGCCCGAGTAGTTCTGGACCAGGAGGTTGAGCCCGATGCCGACGGCGTCGAGGCGGCGGGCGTTGCCGAAGAGGTCCTCGGCGGGAAGCTGGCGCTGTAGCCGCACCCGGTCGGGATGGACGCCCACGACATCGGCGTAGCGGTCGCCGACGAGGTCCTCGACGGCGTCGATGGGCAGCCGGTCGGCGGAGGGGGAGCCGGTGCCGCTGCCGAGGATCTCCAGCAGCCGGGCGGAGGCGCGCTCGGCCTGGGCGAGGACGGTCACGGACAGGGCGCGGTTGCGGGAGACCACATTGCGGGCGACCTCCAGCTCGTCCAGGGCCAGCTCGACCTCGCGGCGGTCGTCGAGGTACGGCTCGAAGCAGGGCCAGTGCTGGACGAGGAGTTCCCGCAACTGCGGGAGGGTCAGAAAGCTGACGACATTGTCGTCGGCGGGGTCGAGCAGATAGCCCTTGCGCCGGCTCACCTCCCGGACCGCGACCGCCCGCTGCACCCACTCCTGCCCGGCGGGGCCGGCGGCGGCGATGACCCAGTCCTCGCCGTGGACGGGTGCGTAGATGGGCCGCAGTACGGCGTTGACGACCGCGCGCAGCCGCTGTTCCACGAGGTTGAGCCAGATATAGGCCCGCCCGGCCCGGCGTGCGCGTGTGCGCACCTCGCTCCAGGCGTCGGCGCCCCAGTCCAGTTCCGCTCCGATCTCCATCGGCCGCACCAGGGACACCGCGCCGGGAGGTGCGTCGGTGGAGCCGTCACCCCCGGGACCTCCGTCACCGGGGGGCAGCTCCAGCCCGCCCGAGCTCACCTGTGCACCGCCTTCCGCCCCCATCCAACGATCACCGCAGACTACTGCGCTGGCGGGGGCGGTGCGACACTCAGGTCCTGCCTATCGGGTCAACGTCCCTCTTCTGTATGGCCGTTGTGTCCGGACAGTGCAGGAGGCGTGAGGGGATTCATAGCGGTGACGTCGCGCGGGGAGAGCTGGAAGCCCTGCCAGTGCAGCGGCATGGGCTCCTGGTCCTCATCCCGGGCGATGTGATGGAACCCGATGTTGACCCATGCGATCGGGTGTTTGAGGGTCTGGCCATTGACCCACTTGTCGACGCTCTTGCCCGCCCCGGCGCCGCAGTTGCGCAGATTGTTGCTGGCGAACTGCTCACACTTCTTGTACTCGGTGAAGTAGACGTCGTGTTTGGTGTAACTACGGCCCTGGTACTTGGTGGTGTGGCCGGGGACGATCTCATAGCTCCGCGGATGGCCGTCCTTGTTCTTGCCCACCGAGCTGACCACGCGCCACCACCGGGCCGCCGCCGCGTCGCCCGCCAGCTCCTTGGTGACCTTGGTGCGGGTGGTCTTGGTCTTCGGGATCCGCCCCGAGGTCGCGGTGGTCTTGGAGTCGTACTGCTCGATCTTGTTCTTGGACGAGCCGTCGAGCCCGAAGTTCAGTCGCCAGAAGACGTTGTGGGCATGGCTGGTGGCGTAGTCCTTGGCGCCCTTGCCGATGGGCCAGCCGCGGCCGTCGCCCGCGTCGTAGTCCATCGGGGAGAGCGTGCCGGTGGCGCCGACCTGCATGGTCATGGTGCCGTCACCGGCGAACCGCCACTCGGTGATGTACTCGTACCAGCCGACCTGGTTGACGGTGTAGACCAGCAGGTCCTTGCCCTGGAGCTGGTAGACCTTGTTGTCCTCGCCGCCGAAGCCCCCCGTGCCCATGCGGTAGGCGTGGCCGCGGGCCCGGGTGGTGGCGCACAGGCCCTTCACATTCGGGTGCTCGGGGTCCCAGGCGTCGGGCACCCGCACGGTCTTGATGGTGCCGCCGGGGCATTCGGCCGGGTCGAGCTGCTGGAGCCCCTGCGCGAAGCCCTGCCCGGTGAGGTCGTCGTACTCATTGCTGCCGTCGTCGTACGGCACATGGATCTGGCCCAGCTTGGCCGAGGTCAGCACCTTGATCGGGGCGCTTTCGCCCTTCGGCTGGTACGAGACCTTGTCGAGCACCAGCCCGGCGTTGCTCTCGTAGTGCCAGCACATCCGCCAGGTGGTGCCGCCGTCCAGCTTCTGCTCGATTCTGTACGGGGCACTGCAATCCGCCGCGGCCGGGCTCTGCGGGGCCGCCTGGGCGGTGCCGACCGGCCCGGCGGCGACCGCCACGGTGCCGAGCAGCGCCGAGGCGCCGATGGCCGCCGCGACCCGGGCACGGGCGCGGCGGAGCCTGCTTTCAGGCATGGGGAGACTCCTGTGATGAAGGTGAGGCGTAGGGGTATGCGCTGCGCCGGTGTCTGGCACCCAACTCAGCCGAGCTTGGCGACCTTGCGGGCGCTCAGGTCGATCACCATCTGCCGGGTGTCGATCCACGGGCCGTTCAGCACCCGGGTGAACAGCCGTACGCAGCGGTGCGCGCCGCAGTCCCCGACCGAGGCCGGACCGGGGTTGCCCTCGCCCGCGCGGTAGACGAAGCCGGTGACGGTGAGCTGGTCCGGGCGGGTCAGCGCCTTGCCCGTGGCGTCCTTGAAGTCCTTCTTCAGCCCCTCGCCCAGCTTGTCGGCCATCAGCAGCTTCGCGGCCTCCATCACCTCGTCGCGGTTGGGCGGCGGCTGGACCCCGTGCTGGGTGTCGGTCGCGGTCACCTTGCCGCTGCCGAGGTCGACCGTCTTGGTGACGTAGGTGTCGTCCTTGTAGTCGTAGTACGTGACGTCGGCGCGGCGCGGCGGGTCGGCGGCGCCCACCTCGTCGGGGCTCAGCTCCGTGAGGTCGGTGGAGATCAGCTCGGGGCCCTTGGCGCCCTTGACGTCCTCGCTGCTCAGCCGGAAGCCGCCGCCGCCCGTGAGGGTCCGGGCGCGCTTCATCTCATCGTCGGTCAGTGGATCGCGGCCGGTGCCGGTATGGCCCTGCTCGGGCGCGTCCTCCACCACACCGGGCAGTTGCCGGGCCGCCTGGCCCTGCTCCGCCGCCGAGCCCTGGGGTCCCCCGCCCGAGCCCTCTTTGCCGGACGCGCTCCCCGGGAGCGTCACCCCGATCAGGACCGCCGTGGCGGTGGCCGCCACGGCCGCGCCGGCCACCACTTTGCCCAGGTGGCGGTGCATCATCTTGCGCACATCCTCCCCCATTCCCCCCTGTCATCACATCGGACCGCATAGCGGGATACGCATACGCGGAGGTCACCCGGTAGGACGAACCGATATGGCCGTAGGTTGCCTCCCTTTTGAGGAAGTTCTGTTGAAAGAGCGGATGGGTCCGGTCAGTTGGGCAAGGATGCAGGGTCGGTCAGGTTCCGTCCGGTGCCCGGGGTGCTCGCGGCCCCCGGAGAAGAAGTGGAAGAGTCGACGTATGCAGGTCTGGCCGGGGCAGGCTTACCCCCTTGGCGCCACGTACGACGGCGCCGGAACCAACTTCGCGGTGTTCTCCGAGGCCGCTGTCCGCATCGAGCTGTGCCTTCTGCACGACGACGGCTCGGAGACGGCGGTCGAGCTGCGGGAGTCCGACGCGTTCGTGCGCCACGCCTATCTACCGGGGATCATGCCGGGGCAGCGCTACGGCTTCCGGGCCCACGGCCCGTACGAGCCGGAGTCCGGCCACCGCTGCAATTCCGCCAAGCTGCTGCTGGATCCGTACGCCAAGGCCCTCAGCGGGCGGATCGGCTGGGGCGAGGAGGTCTACGGCTACCGCTTCGGGCGCCCCGACAAGCGCAATGACCTCGACTCCGCCCCGCACACCATGGCGTCGGTCGTGGTCAATCCGTACTTCGACTGGGGGGACGACCGCCCGCCGCGCACCGACTACCACCGCACGGTCATCTACGAGGCGCATGTCAAGGGGCTGACCATGCGCCATCCCCGGCTGCCGGAGGAGCTGCGCGGGACCTACGCGGCGCTCGCCCATCCGGCGATCATCGAACATCTGACGGAGCTGGGCGTCACCACGCTGGAACTGATGCCCGTGCACCAGTTCGTCCACGACCACCGGCTGGCCGACGCGGGCCTTGCCAACTACTGGGGCTACAACACCATCGGCTTCTTCGCCCCGCACAACGCCTACGCCTCCTGGGGCGACCGGGGCCAGCAGGTGCTGGAGTTCAAATCGGCGGTCCGGGCGCTGCACCAGGCGGGCATCGAGGTCATCCTGGACGTGGTCTACAACCACACGGCCGAGGGCAACCACCTGGGCCCCACGCTCTCCTTCCGGGGCCTGGACAACGCCTCGTACTACCGGCTGACCGAGGACCGCCGGTACTACATGGACACCACCGGCACCGGGAACTCCCTGCTGATGCGCTCCCCGCACGTGCTCCAGCTCATCATGGACTCGCTGCGCTACTGGGTGACCGAGATGCATGTGGACGGCTTCCGCTTCGATCTGGCGGCGACGCTGGCCCGGCAGTTCCACGAGGTGGACCGGCTGTCGTCGTTCTTCGACCTGGTCCAGCAGGATCCGGTGGTGAGCCAGGTGAAGCTGATCGCCGAGCCCTGGGACGTCGGCGAGGGCGGCTATCAGGTCGGCAACTTCCCGCCCCTGTGGACCGAATGGAACGGCAAGTTCCGGGACACCGTGCGGGATCTGTGGCGCGGTGAGCCGAGGACACTGGCCGAGTTCGCCTCCCGGCTGACCGGCTCCTCCGACCTCTACCAGGGCGACGGGCGGCGCCCACTGGCCTCGGTCAACTTCGTCACCTGCCATGACGGTTTCACCCTGCGCGATCTGGTGAGCTACGACGAGAAGCACAACGAGGCCAACGGAGAGTCCAACCAGGACGGCGAGAGCTACAACCGGTCCTGGAACTGCGGGGTCGAGGGCGAGACCGACGATCCGGCGGTACGGACGCTGCGCGAGCGCCAGATGCGCAACTTCGTCGCGACCCTGATGCTCTCCCAGGGCGTGCCGATGCTCAGCCACGGCGATGAGTTCGGCCGCACCCAGGGCGGCAACAACAACGCGTACTGCCAGGACAACGAGGTCTCCTGGGTGCGGTGGCCGGACCACGTCAAGGGGCAGGACGGCGAGTGGGAGGACCGCTCGGCGCTGGAGCTGCTGCGCTTCACCCGCTCACTGGTGTGGCTGCGCCGCGACCATCCGGTCTTCCGGCGCCGCCGCTTCTTCCACGGACGGCCGGTGGAGGGCACCCATGACGAGCTGTCGGACATCGCCTGGTTCACCCATGAGGGCGAGGAGATGGTCCCGCGCGACTGGCAGGCGGCGCACGCCAAGTCCCTCGCGGTCTTCCTCAACGGCAGCGCGATCTCCGAACCGGGAGTGCGCGGTGAGCGGATCACCGATGACTCGTTTCTGCTGCTGTTCAACGCGCACCATGAGCCGCTGGACTTCGTCGTGCCCATCGACCACGGCAAGCAGTGGCAGGTCATCGTGGACACGGCGGTGCCGGAGGGGGTGGAGCCGGGCAGCGGGGCGAAGGTGGCGGCGGGCGACGTGCTGACCCTGGTGGACCGCAGCCTGATGGTGCTACAGCGGCCGGCCTAGCTCCGGGCATCGTCAGTGCTACAGCGGCCAGCCTAGCTCCGGGCATCGGCGGGGGGGCGCGGGTCGCGTCCGTTCGGGTGCGCGGGGCTCTCATGGGGCGCGCCCAGTGGGTACGTACGTTCCTATGACGGCTGACCCCGGCACACCCACCGCCACCTATCGCCTCCAGCTCCAGCCCGCCTTCCCGTTCGCGGCGGCGGAGCGAGCGGTGCCGTATCTGGCCTCGCTCGGCGTCTCCCATCTGCATCTGTCCCCCGTGCTGGAGGCGGTGCCCGGCTCCACCCACGGCTATGACGTGGTGGACCACTCCACCGTCCGGGCCGACCTTGGCGGCGCGGAGGGGCTGCGCGCACTCGCCCGTACGGCGCGGGCGCACGGCCTCGGGCTGATCGTCGACATCGTCCCGAACCATATGGCCGCCCCCGCCCCCGAGCGGCTCAACGGCCCGCTGTGGGAGGTGCTGCGGGACGGGCCGACGTCCGCGTACGCGCGGTGGTTCGACATCGACTGGCAGGCCCAGGGCAGCAAGGTGCTGCTGCCGGTGCTCGGCGGTCCGCTCGGCGAGGAGTGGGAGCGGCTGCGGATCGAGGACGGGGTGCTGCGCTACTACGACCACGCCTTCCCCCTGCGGCCCGGCACCGAGGGGCTGCCGCTCGCCGAGCTGCTGGACGCCCAGTGGTACCGGCTCGGCTGGTGGCGGCTGGCCCGCACCGAGCTGAACTACCGGCGCTTCTTCACCATCTCCGAGCTGATCGCGGTGCGGGTGGAGGATCCCGAGGTCTTCGACGCCACCCATGCCACGCTGCTGGAGCTGATGCGGGACGGGGTCGTGGACGGGCTGCGGATCGACCATCCGGACGGGCTCGCCGATCCGGAGGGCTATCTGCGGCGGCTGGACCGGGCGGTGCGGGCGGCGACGGACGAGACGAGGGACGGGGCGGGCGGGGGCGGCCGGTGGACCGCGTCGGAGGGCGGGGGCGGACGGTGGACGGTGGTCGAGAAGATCCTCGGCCGGGACGAGCGGCTCCCCGCGACCTGGCCGGTGGCCGGGACCACCGGCTATGACGCGCTGCACCACATCGACGGGCTCTTCGTCGACCCGGACGGGCTGGCGAAGCTGACCGTCCTCTATCGCGACTTCGCCGCTCCCCCGGCCGACCTCGGCGGCGACTGGCCCACGACGGTCCGCCGCGCCGCCCGTGAGGTGGTCACCCACGAACTGGCCGCCGAGGTGGCACGGCTGACGCGCATCGCCTCCCGTATCTGCGCGGCCGACCCCCGGCTGCGCGACCACGCGCCCTGGGCGCTGCGCACCGCGATCCGCGAGCTGCTGGTGCGGCTGCCCGTCTACCGTCCGTACGCCTCCGTGGGCGGCCCGCCCGCGACGGACGCCGACGCGGTGATGCTGGGCTCGGCGGCGGCGGACGCCCGGGAGGCGTTCACGGTGGAGCAGGAGGCCCGGGTGGTGCGGGTCGTACGGGACGCGGCGCTCGGCAGGCTCGGGGACGGCCCGGACCACCGCGACTTCTGCGCCCGCTTCGCCCAGACGGCGGCCGCGCTGCGCGCCAAGTCGGTGGAGGACACCGCCTTCTACCGCTACACCCCGCTGCTGTCGGCCGCCGAGGTGGGCGGCGATCCGGGGCGGCCGGCCGTGGCCCCCGAGGAGTTCCACGCCTTCGCCGCCCGGCGCTCAAGGGACTGGCCCGCCACCGGCACGGTGCTGTCCACGCATGACACCAAGCGCAGCGCGGACGCCAGGGCCCGGCTCGCGGCGCTCACCGAATGCCCGGACTGGTGGGGGCGGATGGTGGCGGAGCCGGCCCGCTCGGCCCCCGCCCCCGATCCCCAGTTGGCCTGGACGGCCTGGCAGACCGCGCTCGCGCTCGGCCACGGGGAGGCCGCACGGCTGGTCCCCGCCGTGCTCAAGGGGGTGCGCGAGGCGGGGCTGCGGACGACCTGGACGGAGCAGAACGCGGCGTACGAGGAGGAGGTGACCGCCTTCCTGGAGGCCGGGCCGTGCGCGGCCGACCCGTCGGTGTGGGCCGCGATCGGCGCCGAACTCGACGGACCGGCGCGGGCCAACGCGCTCGGCGCCGCCCTGCTGCACCTCACCATGCCGGGCGTCCCGGACCTGTATATGGGCACCGAACACCTCTATACGGCCCTGGTCGACCCGGACAACCGCCGCCCGCCCGCGCTGGGCGTCGAACCGACGGACGGCCCGTCGGCCGAAAAGCTGCTGCTCACCCGGGCAGCACTGAACCTGCGCCGGGAGCATCCGGAGTGGTTCGGCCCCGGGAGTACGTATACGCCGCTGCTCGCCTCCGGTCCGTCCGCCGAGCACTGCGTGGCCTTCTTACGAACGGACAGCGCGGACAGCACGGACGGCACACACGGCACACACGGCGGCGCCGTCACCGTCGTCACCCGGCTGTCGCGACGGCTGGCGGAGGCGGGCGGCTGGGGAGCCACCCGGCTGCCGCTGCCACCGGGCCGCTGGCGGGATCCGCTGAGCGGGCGGACGGCCGAGGGGTCCGCGCCGCTGGACGAGCTGCTGTCCGGGCTTCCGGTGGCGCTGCTGGTCCGGAGCTGACGGTCCCCGATGCTGATCCGGAGCTGACGGTCCCCGGGGCGCAGCGGGCCGCCGTCCCTCCTGACGGCCCGCCAGAAACCCGCCACGTCCACGTCCTGAAGCATTTACAGGTGGACGGGGGCGCGCTACGTTCACCAAGCAATTGGGAGCGCTCCCACACCGACGGTTCCTGACCCGTTCACGTCGAAGGGAAACACGCGCAATGCCTCGACGATTACTGGCTCTCGCCACTTCCGCACGCCCACCGGGCCCCTCCCGTGCGCGCAGGTCCGTACTTCTGGTCCTGCTCTCGGTCCTGCCCGCCCTGGGCCTCGTCTTCTTCTCCTCGGGCGGCGCTTCCGCGCATGGCGCGCCGATGGCGCCGGGCAGCCGCACCTACCTCTGCTGGAAGTACAGCCTGTCCTCGACCGGTGAGGTCAAGCCGACCAATCCGGCGTGCAAGGCCGCGTACGACAAGAGCGGTGCGACGCCCTTCTACAACTGGTTCGCGGTGCTCCGCTCGGACGGCGCGGGCCGCACCAAGGGATTCATCCCGGACGGCAAGCTGTGCAGCGGCGCGGCCACCGTCTATGACTTCTCCGGGTTCGACGTGGGCAGCAAGGACTGGCCGGTGACCCATCTGACGGCCGGCAAGTCGATGCAGTTCTCGTACAACGCCTGGGCCGCGCACCCGGGGTCGTTCCGCAGCTATGTCACCAAGGCCCCGATCGACCCGACCAAGCCGCTCACCTGGAACGACCTGGAGGACCAGCCGTTCAACACGGTGACGAACCCGCCGCTGTCCGGCCAGGTCGGCACGGTCGACGGCAAGTACACCTGGACGGCCGATCTGCCCTCCGGCAAGAGCGGGCGCCACATCATCTACACCGTGTGGACGCGCTCGGACAGTCAGGAGACCTTCTACAGTTGCTCCGACGTGGTCTTCGACGGCGGCAACGGCGAGGTGACGGTCCCCGGCGGCAGTGGCGGGGGCAGCGACCCCACGGATCCGCCGGGCAATCCGCCGACGGCCTCCTGCTCCGCCGCCCAGAAGGTGACCAGCACCTGGAACGGCGGCTATCAGGCCGAGGTGACGGTCACCAACTCCGGTGCCACGCCGATCTCCTCGTGGATGGTCGACTGGACGGTGCCGTCCGGGCAGCGGATCGACAGCGTCTGGAACGGCAAGCTGTCCGCAACCGGTTCCTCGGCATCGGTCACCAACTCCGACTGGAACGGTTCACTGGCCGCCGGGGCGTCGACGACCTTCGGCTATACGGCCGGTGGCGGCTCTCCGGACACGGCGGCCGCGCCGATCTGCATGGTGCACTAGTCTGCCTCTCACACCAGTCCACGCAGGTGCTCCGACCCGCTCATTGATCTGTCAGGTGCACCTCATCCCATGCCGGTCTGCCGCCCCTTCCCCCTCGTGGGCGGCAGGCCGGCCCCTCCCCAAAAAGGCGTGGACACAGCGACATCGGCGGCCATAGAGTGCGGGCACGCCCTGATACGAGGAAGGAGGCGAGAGCAATGGACATCACCACGTATCCGCGCTCCCGCCCCCTGTCCGCCGGGCGTATTCGCGTCTGATCCCATCGATCAGGCATCCGACCGGGAGCGCATCACTTTCCTGGAAGGAACCCCATGACCGATCTGGTCATCCGTCCTCTCACCGAGGACGACGCCCATCTGTTCCACACCCTGCGGGTCCCCCCGCTCGTCGGCCGGGGCTGCCTCGGCCACACCTACGCCACCGTCGGCCAGGGCGGCGAATATCGCCCCGAGTGGACCTGGGTGGCGCTGCGCGAGGGGCGGGTCGTGGCCCGCGCCGCGTGGTGGGGCGGCCCCGAGGACACCGCGCCCATCGCCCTGGACTGGTTCGACTTCGCCGACGGCGAGGCCGACGCCGCCGCCGAACTGCTGCGCACCGCACCGCTGCACACCGAGTACAGCCTGCTGGCCCCGCCCGGCTGGCGCGAACAGCCCGAACTGCGGGCCGCCGCCCAGGCCCGTATCGACGCCGCCGTGGCGAGCGGGCTGGCCCCCCTGGTCGAGCGCTACCGCTATGAGTGGACGCCGGAGTGCGGACTGCCCGAGCGCCCGGGGCGGCTGGAGTTCCGGCCGGAGCCCGATGACGCGGCGATCGAGGACGCGCTGCGCCGCATCATGCCGGGCTCGCTCGACGCGCACGACCGGCGCGCCATCGCCCGGGGAGGTGTCGATGCCGCGGTGCGGGAGCTGATGGACATCCTCGCCTGGTTCCCGTCGCCGCGCGAGTGGTGGCGGCTGGCCTGGACGCCCGAGGGGGAGCTGGTCGGCATCCAGGTGCCCGTGCGTAATCCCAATGGCCCCTGCGTGGGCTTCATAGGGGTCGTCGCCGAGCAGCGCGGCCACGGCTACGCGTACGACCTGCTCGTGGAGTGCACCCATGATCTGGTGGAGCAGGGCGCCACCAAGATCGCGGCGGCGACGGACCAGCCCAACCTCCCCATGGCCGCGCACTTCGCCAGGGCGGGGTACCCCCTCACCCAGGAGCGCATCGACCTCATCTGACCGGTGCCGCCCTGCTGCGCCGCCGGCGCCGCGTCCCGCAGCATGGTCGGGGACCGTCGGTCGAGGTGAGGAGAGGCCAGTGCTGTTCGAGGTGTGGGCGCCGCACGCCGGGCGGGTCGGGCTCCATGTGGACGGGCATGACCGCCCCATGGAGCCCGACCCGGGCCGCGCGGGGTGGTGGCGGGCCGAGGCCGAGGCCGGGCACGGGGCGCGGTACGGCTTCGCGCTGGACGACGGCCCGCCGCTCCCCGATCCGCGCTCCCGCCGCCAGCCGGACGGCCCCGAGGGCCTGAGCGCGGTGGTCGACCACTCCCGCTTCCGCTGGGAACGGGAGTGGTTCGGGCGGCCACTGCCGGGCGCGGTCCTCTACGAGCTGCACATCGGCACCTTCACCCATGAGGGCACCTTCGAGGCGGCGGCCGAACGGCTGCCGCACCTGGCCGAGTTGGGCGTCACGCATGTGGAGCTGATGCCCGTCTGCCCGTTCCCCGGGACCCATGGCTGGGGGTACGACGGTGTGGCGCCCTGGGCGGTGCACGAACCGTACGGCGGGCCGGAGGGGCTGGCGCGGTTCGTGGACGCCGCGCACGGGCACGGCCTCGGCGTGGTCCTGGACGTGGTCCACAACCATCTGGGCCCCGCCGGCAACCACCTCCCGGCCTTCGGACCGTACTTCACCGACACCCACCACACCCCCTGGGGCGCGGCGGTCAACCTCGACGCCCCCGGCTCCGACGAGGTGCGCGCGTACTTCACCGGCAGCGCGCTCGCCTGGCTGCGCGACTTCCGCCTGGACGGGCTGCGGCTGGACGCGGTGCACGCGCTGCGCGACAACCGGGCCCGGCACTTCCTGGCCGAGCTGTCGGCCGCCGTGGACGCGCTGGCCGCCCGCACCGGCCGCCCACTGTTCCTGATCGGCGAGTCGGATCTCAACGATCCGCGCACCACCACCCCGCGCGAGGCGGGCGGCCATGGGCTGCACGCGCAGTGGAACGACGACTTCCATCACGCCCTGCACACCTTTCTCACCGGTGAGCGGCAGGGCTACTACGCCGACTTCGCCGCCGAGGGGCCCGGGGCGCTGGTCAAGACGCTGATGGGCGGCTTCTTCCACGACGGCACCCATTCGACGTTCCGGGGCCGCCGCCACGGCACTCCGCTGACCCCGCACACCACCCCCGCGCACCGGCTGCTCGGCTACGCACAGACGCATGACCAGGTCGGCAACCGGGCGGTCGGCGACCGGCTCGCCGCCCGGCTCTCCCCCGGGCTGCTGGCCTGCGCGGCGGCCGTGGTGCTGTGCGCGCCCTTCACCCCCATGCTCTTCATGGGCGAGGAGTGGGGCGCCCGCACGCCCTGGCAGTACTTCACCGACCACCAGGATCCGGAGCTGGCCGAGGCGGTGCGGTCCGGCCGCCGCCGGGAGTTCGCCGCCCACGGCTGGGCGGAGGGGGACATCCCCGACCCCCAGGACCCGGCCACCCGGCTGCGGTCCTGCCTCGACTGGCGGGAGGCGGAGCGGGAGCCGCACCGGGCGCTGCTCGACTGGTACCGCCGGCTGATCGCGCTGCGCCGCGCCGAACCGGCCCTGACCGACCCCACCTGGGCGTATACGGGTCTGTCCACCGGTTCGGACGGCTGCTTCAGCTTTCAGCGCGGCCCGCTGCGGGTTCTGCTCAACCCGGGCGACCGGCCGGTCGAGACCTGGCTGGGGCCCCGGACCGGCGAGGTCACCGAGGTGGTCGCGGCCTGGCGGCGGATCGAGCTCCCGGGCCCGGACGGCATGCTGAGACTGCCGCCCGAGACCGCCGCCGTGCTGCGGCTGGGGCCGCGGCCCTGAGGGGCTCGGGCCTCTTCGGAGGCCCTGAGGCTCAGCCCTCCTCGCAACCCTGAGGCTCAGCCCTCCTCGCAGACCCTGAGACTCAGCCCTCCTCGGGGGTCAGCCGCAGCGAGATGGAGTTGATGCAGTAGCGCTGATCGGTCGGGGTGGGGTAGCCCTCGCCCGCGAAGACATGGCCGAGGTGCGAACCGCAGCGGGTGCACCGCACCTCGGTGCGGGCCATGCCGTGCGAGCGGTCCTCCAGCAGCTCGACGGCCGAGCTGTCGGCCGGGTCGTAGAACGACGGCCAGCCGCAGTGGCTCTCGAACTTCGTCTCCGAGCGGAACAGCTCCGCCCCGCACGCCCGGCAGGAGTAGACGCCGACCGTCTTGGAATCGGTGTACTCACCGGTGAAGGCACGCTCGGTACCGGCTTCCCGCAGTACGTGGTACTCCTGCGGCGTCAGCTCGGCGCGCCACTGCTCCTCCGGCTTGTCGATCTCGTACGCCATGGGGACGGACCTCCTCAGTTCTCCGGGCTCGTCAGACGGGCGAGAATCTCCGGACCGAGATCGGTCACATCGCCCGCGCCCATGGTGAGAACAAGGTCACCGGGCTTGGCCATTCCGGCGATCAGCTCGGGCACCGCGTTCCGGTCGTGTTCGGCGGTCACATCCGCCCCGCGGCGGGCCGCGGCGTCGATCACCAGGGCGCTGGTGATGCCGGGGACCGGGTCCTCACGGGCGGGGTAGATGTCCAGGACCACGGAGGCGTCGGCGAGCGCGAGCGCCTCGCCCATCTCGGTGCCCAGCTCCTGGGTGCGGCTGAACAGATGCGGCTGGAAGACCACCAGCACCCGGCCCTCCCCGGCGCCGCCGCGGATCGCCTCCAGGTCGGCGGCGATCTCGGTGGGGTGGTGGGCGTAGGAGTCGATCACCTGCACCCCGGCCGCGGTGCCCTTGAGCTGCAACCGCCGCTTGACGCCGGTGTACGAGGCGAGGGCGGGGGCCAGCTCGTGGGCCGGGACGCCGAGGGCGGCACCCGCGGTGAGGGCGGCGACGGCGTTGAGCGCGTAGTGGCGGCCGGGCACGGAGACGGTGAAGGTGATCTCCGCACCGCCCAGGGACTCCGCGAGCCGGACGGTGACCTCGCTGGTCAGCCCGTGCGGCTCGATGGCCAGCACCCGTACGTCGGCGCTCTGGTCCTCGCCGTAGGTGAGCACCCGCGGCGGCTCCTCGCCCCCGGTGACCCGGGCGGTCAGCTCACGGGCGCCGGACTGGTCGGCGGAGATCACCAGCGCGCCGCCGGGCCGGATCCGGCCGACGAAGGTCTGGAACGACGCGTAGATCTCGTCCATCGAGGCGTAGTTGGCGTGGTGGTCCAGCTCCACATTGAGGATGATCGCCACCTCGGGCGCGTACTTGTGGAAGCTGCGGTCGCTCTCGTCGGCCTCGGCGACGAAGATCTCGCCGTCGCCGTGGCGGGCGCTGGAGCCGGGGGCGTCCAGATCGCCGCCGATGACGTACGACGGGTCCAGGCCCAGGGTGCGCAGCGAGACGGCCAGCATCGAGGTCGTGGTCGTCTTGCCGTGGGTGCCCGCGACCGCGATCGGCCGGGAGCCGTCCATCAGCGCGGCGAGCGCGTCGGAGCGGTGCACCACCGGGATGCCGCGCTCGTGCGCCGTGACCATTTCGAGGTTGTCGGCGCGGATGGCGCTGGAGACGACGACGCTGGTGGCGTCGGCGGCGATGTTCCCGGCCGCGTGGCCGATGTGCACCGTCGCGCCCAGCTCGCGCAGTGCCCCGACGATCGGCGAGTCCTTGGTGTCGCTGCCCGAGACCTGTGCGCCGCGCATGGCGAGGACCTTCGCCACGCCCGACATCCCGGCGCCGCCGATGCCGATGAAGTGCGGTCGATCCAGCGCGTCGGAGGCGGTGCCGGCCGGTGCCATGTACGGGTCTCCCCTGGTTCTCGGTGAGTGCTGTCGGCCCGATTCTCGCACCCCCGGCGGCCCGCCCCGCCGATGGCCGCAAGGACCCGTGCCGCGGCTCGGTCGCCGGCCGTGGTCCGGTCTCACGCCGGCCGTGGTCCGGTCTCAGCCGCCGGCCGTGGTCCGGTCTCAGCCGCCGGCCGTGGTCTGGTCCTCGTCCACCGCGTGCGAGAAGAGCTTCAGCACCGGGACCCCCACCTTGTGGCGCGCCCGCGAGGCCCAGTCCCGGTGGAAGAACTCCTCCACGAAGTGCGGGGCGGTGAGCACGATCACCTCATCGGCCCCGGTCTCCTCCACGACACCGCGCAGCACCTCCAGCGGACGGCGCTGGACGACATGGCCCCGGGCCCGGCTCCCGGCCGCCTCGAGCGCGGCCACCGAGTGGGTCAGCGCCTTCTCGGCGGGCTCCAGCGCCTCCCTGCCCTCCGGCTCCTCCCCCTCCTGGGCGGCCTGCTCCAGCTCGCCGAGGGCGATGTCGTCGATCGCCCGCAGCAGCCGGTCCTTGCTGCCCCGGGGCTGCATCAGGACGACGAAGGAGACGGGATCATCGCCGTGCAAGGTGGTGACGAATTCCACGTCGGCGGGGGTCAGGGGCTTCTCAATCATCAATACGCTCGTGAACACGGCGGATGCCCTTCTCCTTCGCGATCCTTTTCGCGGGTTTACGGACGTTTTTATAAGTTATTGATAAATCCGACGGTAGCGGGTGAAAAGAAACCCGGCTTCCTCCAGGACGGAATCGAGGGTGAACTGTTCCGGTTCCCCCAGTTCGGCCCCGTCCATGATCCGCTTCGCGGCCCCCGCGGTGACCAGGGGGGCCACCGCCAGACACAGCTCGTCCAGCACCCCGGCCGCCGCGAACTGCGCCAGCAGCGTGGGGCCGCCTTCGGTGAGCAGCCGGGTGTGGCCCAGCTCCGCGAGCGCGGTCACGACCGCCGCCGCGTCGACCCGGCCGGACGGCCCCGCCCCGGCGAAGACCACCTCGGCCCCCGCCGCACGGGCCCGCTCGATCCGCTCCGCCGCGGCCGCCGCGCCCGTGATCACGATCGTCGGGACCAGCGGCTCGGTGAACAGCGGCATCGAGAAGTCCAGGTCCAGGCTCGCACTCACGACGGCGATCGCGGGCGCGGGCGCCTGGCCGAGCGCCGCCCGCCGTTCGGCGAACGCCTCACGGGCGCGCGCCGGGCGGTAGCCCTCCAGGCGTACGGTCTCCGCGCCCACCACCACGGCGTCGGCGAGCCCGCGCAGCACCCCGAAGATCCGCATATCGGCATCGGAGGACAGGGGCTTGGACCGGCCGTCGTGATGGGCCGCCCCGTCCAGCGAGGACACCATGTTGGCCCGCAGGAAGGCGCCCGAGGGGCCGTGCGGCGGCTCCGGATACGCGTAGGCGTCGGCCAGTTCGTCGAGGGCCCATTCACGGTCTTCGGCCGCGCGCTCTCCGGCGGTCGTTCCGGAAGAGCTGTCGGCAGACGTTCGGGCAGGCACGGGGAACAGGCGTCGCATAGGCCGCAGTGTGACATGCCTCCCTCTCGGACAGCGCTCGGGTGAAGAGCGACTACCCTGGATATCCGTGTCTGCACCAACCACCGCATCCGGCTCGGCAGGCCGCATAGCCGCCGAAGCCCCCGCCGCTCTCACCGCCCGTGCGCCGCAGGTCCCCGCGGAACGCCTGGTCGCCGAGATGGTGCCGCCTCCCCGCTTCGCCACCGTGAGCTTCGACAACTACATCACCGACCCCGGCCAGCCCAGCCAGGCCGAGGCGGTCGAGGCGCTGCGAACCTTCGCCGGACGGCTCGACGGCGGGGCGGGTGCCAAGGGCGGCCGCCGCAGGCACTGGTTCCGCCGGGAGGCCAAGCCCGCGGCGGGCGGCGGGCCGCGCGGGATGTACCTCGACGGCGGCTACGGCGTCGGCAAGACCCATCTGCTGGCCTCCCTGTGGCACGCCACCCCGGCCGCTCCCGAGCTGAAGGCGTTCGGCACCTTCGTGGAGCTGACCAACCTGGTCGGCGCGCTCGGCTTCCAGCAGACCGTGCGGACCCTGAGCGGCCACCGGCTGCTGTGCATCGACGAGTTCGAGCTGGACGACCCGGGCGACACCGTCCTGGTCTCCACGCTGCTGGGCAAGCTGGTCGAGGCGGGCGTGGCGCTCGCCGCGACGTCCAACACGCTGCCCGGCAAGCTGGGCGAGGGCCGGTTCGCCGCGGCCGACTTCCTGCGCGAGATCCAGGGGCTGTCCGCCCACTTCCGTGCCCTGCGCATCGACGGCGAGGACTACCGCCACCGCGGTCTGCCCGCGGCCCCCGCCCCGCAGTCCGACGAGACGGTCACCCGGGCTGCGCGCCACATACCCGGCGCCTCCCTGGACGACTTCCCCGCCCTGCTGGACCATCTGTCCCGGGTGCATCCGAGCCGCTACGGCGCGATGTGCGACGGCGTCCAGGCCGTCTGCCTGACCGGGGTCGGCCCGATACCCGACCAGTCGACCGCGCTGCGGCTGGTGGTGCTGGCCGACCGGCTCTACGACCGCGAGCTGCCGGTGCTGGCCTCCGGGGTGCCGTTCGACCAGCTCTTCAGCGAGGAGATGCTGAACGGCGGCTACCGGAAGAAGTACTTCCGGGCGATATCCCGGCTCACGGCCCTCGCCCGGGACGCGAAGGGGCTGGCCGACGCGGCGTCGTAGGGGCGCGTCGTAGGGCCGCTGAGCGCGGATGGGCGCGGCGCATGGCTGATCGACTGGCGACGCATCGGTGATCGGATGGTTCCCGTGCTCCCGCACCCGTGATACACACGTGCGGTCATCTTCTCTGTCCGCCAGCAGGGAGTTACCGCATGTCAGCGACACGGCGTCAGCTTCTCGGCCGCACCGGCGCACTGGGGGCCTCCATCGCCTCGATCGCCTTCACCGGCAGCGTCTCCGAACTCTTCGCCGGGACGGCCGCGGCCGTCGAACCGGATTCCCCGCCACTCGGCCGGGGCGGCTACGGCCCCCTGGTCCCCGACCCCGATGGACTGCTCGACCTGCCCGAGGGATTCCGCTACCGGGTGCTCTCGCGTGAGGGCGACGAACTCCGTTCCGGCGAGGGCAAGGTCCCCAGCCACTGCGACGGCATGGCCGCCTTCCCGGGCCGCACCGGCGACCGCCACGGCCGTACGCATCTGGTCCGCAACCATGAGAACCGTACCGACGCCGCGATCCGCGTCCCCGCGGTCAGCGGCCTCACCTACGACCCGATGGGCCTGGGCGGCTGTACCGCCCTGGAGCTCGACTCCGGCAACCGCGTGCTGTCCGAGCGGGTGGCCATCGCGGGCACCGCGGTCAACTGCGCGGGCGGCCCCACCCCGTGGCACACCTGGCTGACCTGCGAGGAGACCGAGGACCGGGCCGGTACCAACGGCTACACCAAGGACCACGGCTTCATCTTCGAGGTCGACCCGTACGATCCGCGCCGCACCGGCGCCGTACCGCTCACCGCCATGGGCCGCTTCCAGCACGAGGCCATCGCGGTCGATCCGCGCAGCGGCGTCGTCTACGAGACCGAGGACGCCTTCGAGAAGCCCTTCGGGCTCTTCTACCGCTTCCGGCCGAAGAAGCCGCTCGGCGGCATCGGCTCGCTACGGGCGGGCGGGAAGCTACAGGCGCTGCGGGTGCCGGGGGTGCCCGATCTGTCCACCATCCAGGAGCCCGGCACCACCTTCGACCGCGTCGAGTGGGTGGACGTCCCCGACCCGCTCGCCCGCCAAACCCCCATCCGCTTCCAGGACTTCGGCCCAGGTGGGATCACCCACGCCCAGAAGCTGGAAGGGTGCTACTGGGGCGGCTCGTCCGTCTACTTCGTCTCCAGCTTCGCCAAGAGCGCGGACGGCTCGGCGGCCGATCACTTCGGCCAGATCTGGCGCTACGACCCCGACCGGCGGCGCCTCACGCTGGTGATCGTCTTCGGCCCCGAGACGGATGTCCAACTGCCCGGTGAGTCCCCCGACAACATCACGCTCGCGCCCAGCGGCGGCCTGATGGTCTGCGAGGACGGCAACGGCGCCCAGCACGTCTACGGACTGACCCGGCGCGGCGAGGTCTATCCGATGGCCCGGGGCGCGCAGAACATTGGCACACCGGAGGAGCCCGAGTGGGGTGAGTTCGCGGGCGTCACCTTCGCGCCGGACCGCCGCACGATGTATGTGAACTGCTACACCCCGGGCACGACGTTCGCCGTGACCGGGCCCTGGGGCCACTGAGCGCTCCGCTGGAAGTGTCGCGATGCGTCGTCGGCCGACTGCGGCGCCGTCGTGGCCGGTCGCGCAGTTCCCCGCGCCCCTTCGGGGCGCTGCCCGAACCGTAGCGGACTTCCTCTGACCTGCTTAGCGCCGTTGCGCGGTGCTGGGGTGGGCTCTGTTCGGCGGCTTCGCCGGGCAGGGCCCACGGGGTGTCCGGCGGACCACGCGGCGGAGCCGCATATCGATGCTTTCCCCTCCCCGCCCCTTCCCGATACCAGGGGCTCCGCCCCTGGACCCCGGGGTCTGGGGCCCGGAGCCCGGGGCAGAGCCCTGCCACGCGGCGGAGCCGCACATCGAGGCCGTAGGAAGGGACGCGGAGGCAAGCAGCCCACCCGGCCGCGCCCCACTGCCACGGGCGCCACCCCCTGGACCCCCGGGCCCGGGGCAGCGCCCCGCCACACGGCGGAACCGCACATCGACGCCGCAGGAAGAGGCGAGGAGGGAAGCAACCCGCCCGCCCGCGCCCCACTGCCAGGGCCGCCGCCCCTGGCACCCCGGGGGTCCGGGGCAGCGCCCTGGTTGGGGAAGGGGCGGGGGCAGCCAGCCGTCGGCGGCAAGATCCGCCGGACACCTCCTAGCCGGAGCAGGCCGTGCGCTGGGCCTCCTGCCACTCGCAGACGGGGCACAGCGTCGCTCCGGGGCGCGAGGCGGGGTGCTCGGTGGGCTCGCCGCACAGCACGCAGTCCGCGTACGGCGGGCCCTCGGGAAGGTCCTTACGGTCGTCATCGACCCGTCGGTCGTCCATGACGCGTCGCTCGTCCATGGCCCCTCGATCGTCCATGACTCCTCGCTCGTCCATGGCCCGAACCCTACGACCGGCGGGAGCTGAGCGCGCAGACCAGCGCGGTCGCCCCGGCGGCGGCCACGGCGGTCAGGGCCAAGGGCAGCAGGGGCATCCTCACGGTGCCGCTGAGCGAGCCGTCGACCAGCCCCGACACGGCGGCGTTCGCGGGCGAGGCACCGGCCACCGACACCAGCAGCGCGGTGAGCATGGTGACCGGGATCGCCCAGCCGGAGCGGCGCAACAGCGGCCGGTTGCACAGCGCGCCGACGGCCGTGCCGAGCAGGGCGCACGCGAACGCGGCGAGCAGCCCGGCGACGGTCGCCTCCGGCACGGGGACCTCGTGCTGGTGGTCCGCGCTGTGCGGATCGCTGACGGCCGCGACGAGCAGCGTCCCCGGGGTGCCGAGCAGCAGCGCCGCGCCCAGCGCGGTCAGCACGGCGGCGAGATGCACCCGGGCCGGTCCGGCCGCCGCCGAGGCGCAGTCGCGCGCCGCGGCGGGCTCCTGGGTGACACACACCCGCACCAGCCAGGCGGCGACGGGCAGCAGCGCGGCGGCGGCGTAGCCGAGCGAGTCGAGGATCGGCTGCCCGGACTGCACCCCGATCCCCAGGAACGCGCCGTAGAGCAGCAGCGGCGGCAGCCAGCGGTGCGAGCGGGCCAGCAGGGCCGCCTGATAGCGCAGCAGCGCGGTCATGCCTCCTCCTTCGGCCCATCGACGGGCCCATGAAGCGCTTCGATGGGCTCCTGGGGCGCCTTGTCGGGTTCCTGAGCCCCTTCGGCGGGCTCGCGAAGCGAGGCGCTTTCGGCGGGCTCGCGAGGAAACTCGACGGGCTCGCCAGGCACCCCGGTGAGGCCCCGAGGCACCTCAGCCGCCCCGTGAGGCGCTTCGGTGGGTTCCTGCGGCGCTTCGGTGGGCTCGTGGGTGTCGCTGACGGTTGTCACCGTGCGGATGTGCCACGGCGGGGCAGCGGTCAGGAGGGTGCGGAGCAGGGCGTCGGAGTGGGTGGCGGCGACCGTCAGCCGTACGACCTGGCCCGCCGGACCGGCGGGCGCCTTACCGCTCCCGCCCCCGTGCGCTGCGGGGCCGTACTCGCGCACCGCCCCGCCCGGGAGCCCGGCGGGCAGCTCGGCCCCGGGCGGTCCCTCGGCCTCCACTCGGACCCATGCGTCGGCCGGGGCCGTGGGCCGTCCCGGCCGCCGCATCCCGGCCGGGGCCGTGCGCCGTCCCGGCCGCGTCCCGGCGGGGGATGACGGCTCACCGGCCGAAGCCGACGGGCCGGGCGCGGCCGGGGCGGGCGCGGCCGGGGCGGGCGGGCGCCCGCCCGGTGGCACGGGCTCCCGGCCGGGCGGAACCGTCGTTGCCTCCGTGTCCACCGGCACCAGTCGGGTCTCGGCGACGCGCAGGACCCGGTCCGGGGCCCCGGCGAGGCGGCGTGGGTCGTGGTCGACGAAGACGACCGCGCCGCCGTCGGCCACCCGCTCGGCGACCGCCGCGTCCAGCACCCCGCGCGCGGCTTGGTCGAGGCCGGTCCATGCCTCGTCCAGGACCAGCAGCCCGGGAGCGGCCAGCAGCGCCTGTGCCACGGCGATCTTCTGGCTGGTGCCCTTGGACAGCTCGGCGAGCGGCGTGCCGGCGTATCCGTCCGCCCCGAACCGTTCCAGCCACTCCCCCGCCCCGCGCGCCGCCGCGGCGCGGGACAGCCCGTGGATGCGGCCCAGGTGGGTGAGGTAGCCGAGGGCGGAGAACGGCAGCTCGGCCGGGAACCGCTCGGGGACGTACGCGGTGGCCGGGCGGCCGGTGATCCGGCCCGTGCTGGGGGCGTCGATCCCGGCGAGCAGCCGCAGCAGGGTGGACTTGCCGCTGCCGTTGCGCCCCTCGACTCGGGTCAGCGAACCCGGCGGCACCTCGAGATCGACACCGCGCAGCACCCAGGGCCCGCCCAGGCCGTACCGGCGGCCGACTCCTCGCAGTCTCATGGTGGTTGAGCATAGGCGGGGCGGCCGGGCCCGGCGGCCGCCGCCGCGGTCCTGGCACACTGGGCGCGTGACCAGCACCGACGCCAGCGCCGAAGTCCACAGCGAGACCGGCGCCCAGACCGGCACCGAGACCAGCGCCCAGACCAGCACCCGGGCAACCGCTCACCAGGGCACCGGATCCGGGGCCGACAGCAGCCCCTTCCGGCACTCCGAGACCGATCGGGACGCCGCGCCCCAGTTCGTCCTGCCCCTGGTGGTCCGGATCGAGAAGGCCGCGCCCCCGGCGCGCACGGACGCCCTGGAGACGGCGGCGCGCGCGGTGCTGGTGCTGCTGTCGGACGAGCGGGCGACGGCCGCGGACGGCGAGTGGGCCCAGGCCGTACGGGACTGGCAGGACGCCCGCATCCGCAAGGTGGTCCGGCGGGCGCGCGGCGCGGAGTGGCGGCGCGCGGGCGGGCTGCCGGGCATCACGATCATGGGCCGGGAGCCCGCCGCGACCGCTGCCGAGGACGGGCCGCCGCCGGCCGCCGAGGTGCGGGTTTTCCCGCCGGTACCGCTGGACGGCTGGCCCAAGGAGCTGGCCAAGCTCCAGGTGTCCGGCACCGACCTGGACGACCCCGAGCCGCCGCCCGCCCCCGATCTCAGCGGTCCGGTGCTGTGGCTGAGCCCCCATGTGGAGATGTCCGCGGGCAAGGCGATGGCCCAGGCCGGGCACGGTGCGCAGTTGGCCTGGTGGGAGCTGGACGACACGGTGCGGGCCGCCTGGCGCGAGGCCGGGTTCCCGCTGGCGGTGCGTACGGCATCGGCCGAGCGGTGGGACGAACTCACCACCAGCGGGCTGCCGGTGGTGCGCGACGCGGGGTTCACCGAGATCGCCCCGGGGTCCTGCACGGTGGTGGCCGACCATCCGGCACTGCGGCGGCCGTAAGGGCGTCGGCCCGCACCGGGCTCCTTCCGCGCGGGGGCTATCCCCTACGGCGGCGGATCGCGCGGATGGCGACCGGCGGGAGCACGCATGCGTTTGAGCCACCACGGGCACCGGCGGTGTGCGGTGGACGTGATGGCAGGATGAGGGAATGGTGACGAGTCAGCCGTGGGCAGAGCTCCACTGTGATCTCTTGGCGGCCCGGACGTTCGTGTACGACCCGAGCGGTTTTGCCTGCTCACAGCCGGTGTCCGAGCCGGAGAGCGCCGAGTACGCGGCTCATGGGTTCACGCTCGACGGGCGCTCGGTCAGGTTCCGTGTGGCCAAGACCACCCCGACGAAGGTTGGCCAGTTCGTCACCGTCTGGCAGCGGTCCGCGGAGGGGCCGATCCGGCCCTTCGACGCCGACGACGGAGTTGACCTCATCGTCATCAGCAGCCGTGACAGCGGCCAGTTCGGGCAGTTCGTGTTCCCGAGGGAGGTGCTGTGCGAGCGCGGGATCATGTCCCGGAACGGCTCCGCCGGGAAGCGAGGGTTCCGCGTCTACCCGCCGTGGGTGGCCACGGCCAATCGCCAGGCGGGCAGCACTCAGGCATGGCAGGTGAACTACTTCCTGCACCTCGGCGAGGACGGGTTCGAGGACGGGCCCGTTGACCTGGCGCGCGCCCGCGCCCTCTACCGCGCGTAGATCCGGAACCCGGAACCACCCGGCGCCGCGGCGGCCGTAAGGCCGCCCGCCGCGCCGGGGCTTATTCCGCGCCCAGCGGCTACCGCTTGCGGCGGCGGATCGCGCGGGTGACGACCGGCGGAAGCACATCCGCGGCGAGCCGCCGGACCGCCGTGGGACGGCGCGCCGCGGCGGCGGACGCCGGTGCGGTGGGCGCGGAGCGCTGCTCGGGGGCGGGGTCGCGCGGCTCACCGGCGTAGCGGGAGGTGGGCGGGGTCGGGTTCGCGGGCTTCCCCGAGAACCGCAGCACCCTGCGGCCCGCGATCTCCTGCACGCTGGTGTGCATCCCCTTGCGCCACTCCTCGTCCGCGAGCAGCTCGTCCTGGATGGGCTCCGGGTCGCCCCAGGTGCCGTAGAGCTTCTGCGTGGTCAGGCAGATGGGCCGCAGGCCCCGGGTGAACACCGCCTCCCAGGCCGCGGCGGCCACCCCGGGGGTGTGCTCGGAGCGGAAGTCGTCGAGGACGACGAGACCGCCGGGCACCAGCGTGCTGTGCGCGGTGCCGATGTCGCCCGCCACATGCTCGTACAGGTGCGAGGCGTCCACGTGGATGAAGCGGCAGGTGTCCGCGCCGACGTGGTCCGGCACGACGGAGGTCGGGCCCTGGAGGACGAACGGCAGCTCGTCCCAGAAGGCCAGGTAGTTCTGCTCGAATGCGGTGCGGGTCAGCGTGGAGTACGACTTGCGTGCCTCCGCCGCGTTCTTCTCGTCCGGCGCGTCCGCGTCGAAGAGGTCACAGACCGTGAAGCGCTCGTTCGCCCGCAGATACGCGGCGGTGAAGATGGCGCTCTTGCCCATGTAGGCGCCCATCTCCATCAGGTCCCCGTGCTGCCCGAGGCGCTCCTGGCGGGTCAGAAAGCGGTCGAACAGTACTTGGTCAAGGCTGGGGAACCAGCCCTTGACGTCATTGAGGCTGCGGGGACGCTGGGCCGCGGGGGCGGTGGTGACCGTCATGTGGCTCTCTGTTCGTCGTTGGCGGCGGTCCGGAGAGACGTGTCCGGTGATCGTGTCCGGGAGCCCCTGGGGGAAAGGATCCTCGGGGACGGGGTCCCGGGGGACGCGAGTGGCCGCCACGGTCGCAGTGAAAGGCAACGCGGGACCGTCTCCCTTGTGACCATTCTGTGACCACGCCTCCTCCGGAAGGTCTTACGGAGCGGTGACGGAACGGCGCGGGGGCGGGCCCCGGCGCCCGCCCGGGCCTAGCGTCGTCCCCATGCGTGTACTGGTCACCGGAGGTGCGGGCTTCATCGGCTCGCACATCGTCACCGCCCTCACCGAGCACGGCCATGAGCCGGTCGTCCTCGATGCCCTGCTCCCGGCCGCTCATCCGACGCCGCCCGCGGTGGACGGGGAGTGGATCCACGCCGATGTGCGGGACCGGGAGGCGGTGGTCGCGGCGCTGCGCGGCGTGGACGCCGTATGCCATCAGGCGGCGATGGTCGGTCTCGGCAAGGACTTCGCGGACGCCCCGGCCTATGTGGGCTGCAACGACCTGGGCACCGCGGTGCTGCTGGCGGCGATGGCGGAACGCGGGGTGCGCGAACTGGTGCTGGCCGGGTCGATGGTCGTCTACGGGGAGGGGCGCTACGACTGCCCCCGCCACGGCCGGGTCCGTCCCGGTCCGCGCGCCGAGGCGGATCTCGCGGCGGGCCGCTTCGACCCCCGCTGCCCCGAATGCGGCACATCGCTGCGGCCCGGCAAGGTGGAGGAGGACGCGCCGGTCGATCCACGCAATGTGTACGCGACGACGAAGCTGGCCCAGGAGCATCTGGCGGCGGCCTGGGCCCGGTCGGTGGGCGGCCGTGCGGTGTCGCTGCGCTACCACAATGTGTACGGGCCGGGGATGCCGCGCGACACCCCCTACGCCGGGGTCGCCTCCTTCTTCCGCTCCGCCCTGGCGCGCGGCGAGGCGCCCACGGTCTTCGAGGACGGCGGCCAGCGCCGGGACTTCGTCCATGTCCGCGACGTGGCCGCGGCCAATGTCGCCGCCGTGGAGGCGGCGCCGGAGGTGGTGGCCCCGTCCACGCTGACCGCGTACAACACCGGCAGCGACGACCCCCATACGGTGGGCGAGATGGCCGGGGCCCTGGCCACGGCGTTCGGCGGCCCGGCGCCCGTGGTGACGGGCGGGTACCGGCTGGGCGACGTACGGCATATCACCGCGTCGTCGCGGCGGATCCGCGAGGCCCTGGGCTGGCGCGCGGCGATCTCCTTCACGGAGGGCATGACCGCGTTCGCCCACGCCCCACAGCGCGCGGGGGTTTGAGGCTGGGGGTGAGGCTGAGGAGGGCTGAGGCTCAGGGGGTTTGAGGCTGAGGAGTCTGAGGCTCAGGGGGTCTGAGGTTGAGGGGCCGGGCTGCCAGGGCCGTGCGGGGGGTCGGGGCCGAGCTGACGGCGTCGCTCAGGTGACGGCGGCGGGGAGGCGGACCTCGAAGCGGCAGCCGCCGTCGACATTGCGGACCGCCGCCTGGCCGTCGTGAGCCTCGACGATGCCACGGACGATGGCCAGGCCCAGACCGGCGCCCGCCGGAGGTGTGCGGGCGTTGCTGCCGCGCCAGCCGGTGTCGAAGACGCGCGGAAGGTCCTCCTCCGGGATCCCGCCGCAGCCGTCGGTGACCGACAGCACGACCGTGTCCGCCTCCCGCTCCGCGGTCACCGCGACCGTGCCGTCCGCCGGGGTGCGGCGGACGGCGTTGACGAGGAGGTTCCCGAGCACACGGGTCATCTCCTTGCCGTCGGCCTCCACCGGGACGGGGTCCACTCGGTCGCCGATCAACTGAACGCCCAGCTCGCGGGCGAGCGGATCGACCCCGGCGAGGGCGTCGCCGATCAGGTCGTAGACGGAGATCCGGGTGGGGGTGAGGGAGAGCGCCCCGGCGTGGATGCGGGAGAGCTCGAAGAGGTCGCCGACCATCGTGTTCAGCCGCTCCACCTCGGTGCGGATGCGGCGCAGGTAGCGGTCCGGGTCCGGGGCCACCCCGTCCTCCAGCGCCTCGGACATCGCGCGCAGCCCGGCCAGCGGGGTGCGCAGATCGTGGGATATCCAGGCGACCAGCTCCCGGCGGGAGGACTCCAGGGCGCGCTCACGCTCGCGGGAGGCGGCCAGCTTGGCGCTGGTGGCGGCCAGTTCGCGGCCGAGCGCGGCGAGTTCGGCGGTGGCCTGGCCGTCGGGGGCGGAGAAGCTCCCGCCGTCCCCGAAGGAGCGGGCGGCAAGGGCCAGCGCGTTGCTGCGCGCCACCACCCAGCGGCCCAGCAGCAGCGCGGTGGCCAGGGACACCACGGCGGCCATGGCGCAGACGGTCGTGACCACCGTCAGGTCGTGCGGGGACAGGAACATCGCCCAGGCCACGGCCAGGGTCCCGGTGAGCATCGCCGTGACCGCGACGGCGGCGACGACGGCGAGGGACACCGCGACCGAGCGACCGCGCACCAGCCGCAGCGCAAGCGCGCCCAGCAGACCGGCCGCCGCCGCGCCGAGGAAGGCGAACGCCGCCATGAGGAACACATCACGCATCGGAGCCCGCCCCCCGCCCGTCGCCGTCCCGTCGTGTCCGGTCCCGTCCGTCGCCGCCCCGTCGCCCCTCGTCCGGTCGTGCCTCGTCCCGTGGGCCGTCGTCCGGTGGCCCCTCGTCGGCGGCCTCGGGCGGGGCGTCGAAGCGGTAGCCGATGCCCCAGACGGTCTGGATGAGCCGGGGCGCGGCGGGATCGTCCTCGACCTTTCCGCGCAGCCGCCGCACATGGACGGTGACGGTGGACAGATCTCCGAAGTCCCAGCCCCACACCTCGCGCATCAGCTCCTCGCGGGCGAAGGCCACCCCCGGGTTGCGCAGCAGAAAGGACAGCAGGTCGAACTCGCGCACCGTCAGGCCGAGTTCCCGGCCGTTCCGGGTGGCGCGCCGGGCCAGGGGATCGAGGGTGATCCCGGCGCGGTGTGCCACACCGCCCGGGGCGGGCGCGGACGAGCCGGGGACCTGCGGGCCGGTCCGGCCGCGGCGCAGCACCGACTCCACGCGCAGCACCAGCTCCCGTGGGCTGAACGGCTTGGTGACGTAGTCGTCCGCGCCGATCTCCAGGCCGAGGATTCGGTCCTCCTCGTCACCGCGCGCGGTGAGCATGATGACCGGCACCGGTCCCTTGTCGCGGAGCGCGCGGCACACCTCCAGCCCGTCCATACCGGGCAGCATCAGGTCGAGGACGACCAGATCCGGCCAGCGGGCGGCGGCGCGGGCGAGCGCCCCGGGACCGTCGGCGGCCTGGTCCACGGCGAATCCGGCCCGGCCGAGGTACCCGGCGACGACCTCGGCCACGGTCGGATCGTCGTCCACGACGAGCACGCGGGTGGGAGACGGGGTCTGCTGCATGCCCCACAGCGTGACACCGGGTCCGGCGCCAGGGTGCGGCAGGGAGCCCGCGGACCGGGCGACGTCCGTGTTTCGTAAGAACCTGAAGCCCGAAATGTCGCTTTCTCCTTCGTAGTGTGGTGCGGGTGACGAACTCGACCACCCCCTGTGCGGACGTCGTCCTGCCGTGTCTGGACGAAGCCGCCGCCCTGCCCTGGGTGCTGGCCCGCATCCCGGCCGGCTGGCGCGCCATCGTCGTCGACAACGGCTCCACGGACGGCTCGGCCACGATCGCCCGCGCCCACGGCGCCACCGTCGTGCACGAACCGCGCCGTGGCTTCGGCGCCGCCTGCCACGCCGGGCTCCTCGCCGCCGAGGCCGACATCGTCTGCTTCTGCGACTGCGACGCCTCGCTCGACCCCGGTCTGCTGACCTCCTTCGTGCGGACCGTCGCGGAAGGCGGCGCCGACCTCGTGCTGGGCCGACGGCGTCCCCAGGAGCGGGGGGCCTGGCCGATGCACGCCCGGCTCGGCAATATCGCGCTGACCCGCATGCTGCGCCGACGCACCGGCCTCACGCTGGGCGACCTCGGCCCGCTGCGCGCCGCGCGGCGCGAACCGCTGCTCGCCCTCGGCCTCACCGACCGCCGCAGCGGCTATCCGCTCCAGATGGTCGTGCGGGCCGCGGACGCGGGATGGCGGATCGAGGAGCGCGAGGTGCCGTACCGGCCGCGCACCGGGAAGTCGAAGGTCACCGGCACCTGGCGGGGCACCTGGCACGCGGTGCGCGATATGCGCGCCGTGCTGCGCCAGCCGCCGGTGGCCCACGACCTGGCCGCCGCCACGAGGGCCGCACGGTGAGCGCCGCGCCACGCGAGGGGGCGAACGCGGCGGAGGCCCCCTCGGCTCCCGACCGCCCCGGCTCCGGCCCTGACGCCGCCGACGGGCCGGTCGCCGGTGCGGGTATCCGTGCGGACACCGGCTCCCGGTCCGCCCACGAGGACGGGACGACGCTGCTCATCATCGCCAAGGAACCGGTGCCCGGGCGGGTGAAGACCAGGCTCACTCCCCCGTACACCCCCGCCGAGGCCGCCTCGCTCGCCGAGGCGTGCCTCGCCGACACGCTGCACGCCGTGCTCGCCATGCCCGCCCGCCGCAGGGTGCTGGTGCTCGACGGGCACCCCGGGCCATGGCTGCCGCCGGGGTTCGAGGTGGTGCCGCAGTGCGACGGCGGTCTGGACGAACGGCTCGCCGCGGCCTTCGCCGCCTGCCGGGGCGCCGCCCTGCTGATCGGCATGGACACCCCGCAGGTGACCCCCGCTCTGCTCGCCCCCGCGCTGGGCCCGAACGGCTGGCACGACTGCGACGCCTGGTTCGGCCCGGCCGCCGACGGTGGCTTCTGGGCCCTGGGCCTCGCGCAACCGGACCCCGGGCTGCTGCGGGGCGTGCCGATGTCCACCGCCACCACCGGTACCGCACAGCGGCGCCGACTGACGGACGCGGGGCTGCGGGTGCGTGACCTGCCGATACTGCGCGACGTGGACACGGCGGAGGACGCCGCACGCGTGGCGGCCGACGCCCCGGGCGGACGCCTCGCCCGCACCCTCGCCCGGCTGTCCCGGACCACCGCCCGATGAGCACGGCCGAGACAGTACGAGACGGATCCGTACACGAGGGACCGGTGCGCGAGGGATCCGTACGCGACGGATTGGTGCGAGACGGATCGGTATGTGAGCGGGCTCCCGCTCGCCGTGCGGCGGCCGCCTGGCATGCCGACCCCTATGTCCGGGCGCTGCACGCGGGCCAAGGTCCGCTGTTCCTGCGCCGAGCCGACGGCTGGATGCTGCCCTTGGACGTCGAACGCTGGTGTGCGGACGCCGACTCGGCCGACCGGACCGTGCTGCGGCGCTGCCAGGGCCCGGCCCTCGACATCGGCTGCGGACCCGGTCGGCTGGTGGCCGCGCTGGCCCTGCGCGGCCGCCCCTGCCTGGGCATCGACGTCAGCCAGGCCGCGGTCGCCCGAACGGTCCGTGCGGGCGGGCCTGCACTGTGCCGCTCGGTCTTCGAACCGCTGCCCGGCGAGGGACGCTGGGGCACGGCGCTGCTGATCGACGGCAACATCGGCATCGGCGGCGATCCCCGGGCACTCCTCGCGCGCGTCGCTCAACTCATAGCCCCCGACGGGCTGCTGCTGGTGGAGGCCGCGGCGGCCGATGTGGACGAGCGGGTGCGGGTGCGCGTGGACGACGGCCGGGGCGACATGGGAACGGCCTTCCCCTGGGCCCGGGTCGGCGTCCCCGCACTGCTGCACCACGCGCGCGTGGTGGGCTGGAACCCGGTCGAGCAGTGGACCGCGCGGGACCGGAGCTTTGTGTCGCTGCGCCGCACACCGCCCCTGCCCCGGTCCCCCACGGAGCGCTGAGCCGTGCCCGCGTCGCCGCGCGGCCTGCTGTGGCCCGGCCGACTCGCCCGATGGACCGGCCGGGTGCCTGATCAGCGCTCCGGCCCGGGCCCTCGCCCACCGGCCCGCGACCGCCTCGCACCACCGCCTGACGGCACGGACGAGCCCCGCCCGGCAGCGCGCCCCACTCCGGCCGTGCGGACTCGGACCGCCCGCCCGTGGATCACCCCGCTCGCGCTGGCCACGCTGCTCGGCTCGCTGATCGCCGTACTCGCCCTCACCTTCCGCAGGGACGACTTCCACACCGCGCCCGGCGTGCTCTCCCGCTGGTACGCCCTCGCCTGGGTGCTGTTCGCCGCGGCGGCGTGGACCGTTCGCCGCCTGGGCACCCGGCACGCCGCCGTCCTCGTGCTCGTGGGGAGCGCAGCGGTCGCCGCCACGGGCCTGCTCGCGCCGCCGCGCACCAGCACCGACGCCTACCGCTACGCCTGGGACGGACGTGTGCAGGCCGCGGGCATATCCCCCTATGACTACGCGCCCGAGGACCCCGCGCTCGCTTCGCTGCACGACCCCTGGCTCTTCCCGAAGGGCTCCGCCTGCCAGGGCCCGGACCGCGCCCCCGTCCGCCCGGCACCCGGATCTCCCACGCCCGGCGCCCACCCGCGCGCCAATCCGACGCCCGACCACCCCCACGGCACCCCCGACCACACGCGCGGCACCTCCGGCCCCGCCGAGCCGCGATGCACCCGCCTCAATCGCCCCGCGGTCCATACGATCTATCCTCCCGTCGCAGAGGGCTATTTCCTGCTTGTACACCGCTCGGCGCCGTCAGGTTCCACTCTCCTCCCGCTACAGACCGGCGGCGCACTGCTGTCCGTCGCCACCACAGCCGTGCTGCTCGCCGCGGCACGCCGCCGCCCCGATCCCCGCCTCGCGACCGCCCGCGCGGCGCTGTGGGCCTGGTGCCCCGCCGTACCGGTGGAGGCGGTCAACAACGCCCATGTCGACGCGCTGGGTGTGCTGTTGACCGTCGCGGGCCTGGTCGCCGCCCCCCGCCGCCGCGCCCTGGGCGGGGTGCTGCTCGGCGCGGCGATCGCGGCCAAGCTGCTGCCCGCCGTGACTCTGCCGGGTGCGCTCTCCGGCGTCCTCGCCACGAACACCACGAACACCACGAACACCAAAACCCCCAAGATCCCCAAGACCGCCAAGGCCGCCAAGGCCGCCAAGGCCCCCAAAAGCGCCGGGAGTCCCGCCGCCCCGACCACCCGGATCCGCCGCGCGGTGCCAGCGGCCGTGCGCCCTGCCGCCGCGATCGTGCTGCCCGCCGCGGCTGTGGTCGCGCTCGGCTACCTCCCGTACGTCCTGCTCTCGCGCTCCTCCGTACTCGGCTATCTCACCGGCTATGTGGCAGAGGAGGGGTACGAGACGGGCTCCACCGCAGCGGACGACAAGAACCGCTACGCGCTGCTGCGGCTGCTCCACCCCGCCCCGGAGGACTGGGCCCTGCCGGTGGTCGCCGCCGTCCTGCTCATGGTCGTCGCATGGGTGCTGCTGCGCGGCGATCCCGGGCGGCCCTGGCGCGGCGCGCTGGTGGTGACCGGGACCGCGTTCCTGCTGATGACTCCCGGCTATCCCTGGTACGCGCTGCTGGTGGTGGCGCTGGTGGCCCTCGACGGGCGCTGGGAGTGGCTCGGCCTGCCGCTCGCGGGAGTTGCCCAGTATGTGACGGCCCGTGCGGTCGACGACGGCGCATGGGCCGGGACGCTGGGGTACGCGGTCGCCGGTGCGGCGATCATGACCGGCTGGGCCGTGCGGGCCCTGCGGGCGGCTTCCGCTCCCCCGCCGCCGGGGCCCCACGCCGAGGTCCCGGACGGCGCCGCCACACCCGGATCGCCACCCGGATCGCCAGCCATACGGCCGAGGCGGCGAAGAGTCCCACGGTGATCAGCAGCCAGCGCGGCCAGAAGACGTCGGCGCTCAGCCCGGTCGCGTGCTCGTAGCGGCGCTCCTGCCGGCCGAGGATCAGTGGGAACCACACCAGCATCAGCAGCCCGGACAGGAAGACGGGCACCCGCACATGGTTGATCCAGCGGGCCGCGGCCGGGAGTACGGCGCCCACGGCACGGTCGGCGAGCGCGTACAGCGGAAGCAGCACCAGGTCATGGAGGAGGGCGGCGCCGACGATCCACAGCACGATCCCGAACCAGTCGCCGCTCAGCAGCCTGACCCCCGCGTAGCCGGTCAGCGCGAACGAGCACAGCAGCAGCACCAGGCGCAGCGGTGACTCCCGTTCCAGCCGCCGCAGCCCGAAGCGGTGGAGGACGGCCCGCGGCCCGAAGCGGCGCAGCGCGGCCTTCATACGGTCTCCCCGAAGCCACCTGCTCATACGGTCTCCCCCAAGCCCCCTCCTCATACGGTCTCCCCGAAGCCCCCTCATGCGGCCTCGCCCGAGCCCCTTCACGCGCTCTCCTCGAAGTTCCCGAAGGTCAGCCGGCCGACCCACTTGGTGTTGTGCACACCCGGGGCCCCGGGCACGATCACCCGCGCCGGATAGCCGTGGTCCGCCGACAGATCCGCGCCGTTGACCCTCAGGGCCAGCAGCGAGCGGGGGTCGCGGACCTGGACGTCGCTCAGCACGACGCGGCGGAAGGAGCCATGCCGCTGCACCGACTCCACCAGGACCCTCGGCGGCCGGTCGGCATGCCCCACCAGCGCCGCGAGGTCGGCCAGCCGCACCCCGTCCCACCGCTGATCGGAGGTCGACCACCCCTCCACACAGGCGATGGGCAGCGCCGCGCCGTGTCGCGGCAGCCGCAGCAACTGCTCCCGGGTGAGGACGGTCTCGCGGCCCGTCGCGCCCCGCACCACCAGCCGCCAGTCGGGCCCGATGTCGCGGGCTCGGACGCCGACGGCCATGGCGGTCTTGTTGATCTGGAAGCCGTTGGGACCCGACCCGGGGTTGCGGCCGTGCGGCGCGAGCACGGCGGTCTCGCGCAGCGGGCCGCCGATGCTCTGACCGGCCGTCACCACCAGCAGCGCGAACGAGCCGGTGCCGACCATGGCGAGCGCGCCCCGCCGTGACATGGTGGGCGCGGCCGGCTGAGGGCTGACCAGGCCGGTCTCGTCCGGCGGCTCCGGCTTGGTGTCCGAGGCGCGGGTGCGCAGTTCGGCCCGCAGATCGCGGCCGCGCAGCGCCCGCACCATGACCGGGAACCGCAGCACCACATGGACCACGAGGGCGGCCATGAAGATCCACGCCCCGTAGAAGTGCAGCGGGTAGAAGGACCCGGGGAAGATGTAGTCCAGTTGGACGTTGAGCACCCCGGTCGCGAACTCGAACAGCCCGCCGCCGACCAGCGCCAGCAGCGAGAGCCGCTCCAGCGCGTGCCCCACCGACCGCACCGGTGGCCAGATGAACAGCTTGGGGATGACCGACCACAGCTTGGCCAGCAGCACGGGGACGAGCACGATCCCGAGGGTGACGTGCACGCCCTGGTTGACGCGGTAGAGCCAGGAGGGGTTGGTCGGCCAGGTGAAGAGATAGAAGCCGAGCAGCCCCTTGTCCGGGGTCTGGTCGTTGACCGGGGACAGATCGGGGTTGTAGGCGGCGTACGACAGCAGTCCGGTCACGAAGAGCACGGGCAGGCCGAAGAGCAGGATCAGGCCGAACACAGACGTCAGCCAGGGGCCGCGCAGCGGGCTCCGCCACAGGGCCCGGCGGTCACGGTGGGTATGGGGAGGGTGGCTCATGGCATGACCGTAGGGCGGCCGCGCCGCGTTCCGGGGCCTTGAGGCCATGACGAAACGGTGACGTCAGCCGCCCTGCCGTAAGGATCTGACGGTCCGGTGACGGCGCGCGGCGCGGCGGCCCGGACGCGGGCTTCACGACGTAGCGTGACGTCGTGAAACTCCCTCTCCACAGCGGTATCGACACCCGGGCCGTCGAGAACGAGAAGCGGACCGGCCGCCGCCGGGACGTGCTGGCGGCCGCTGCCGCCGCCGTGCTCTTCACCGTCGCCGCCGTCGTCGGCACCCTGATCCAGCGGGCCGATCACTCGCTGTACGTCGACTGGGCGCCGCTGTACGCCGACTGGCTGCCCCATGTGGGCCCCGGCACGCCCGCCGCCCTGGCCGTCGCCGTCGCGGTCGTCGTGCACGGTCCCCGGCTCGCGGCGCGGCTGCCGTGGCGGGGGCTGCTGGGGGCCGTCTGGGCGGCGTCCATGGCCTGGATCTGGTCACTGGCGCTGGTCGACGGATGGCAGCGGGGGGTGGCCGGGCGGCTGACCGCGCGCCACGAATATCTGCGCGGTGTCGACCGGTTCCACGACATCGGCGCGGCCCTGCGCGGCTTCACCGGCCACATCCTGCTCACCCAGCCCGACCACTGGCCCGCCCATATCGCGGGCCATCCGCCGGGCGCCGTGCTCACTTTCGTGGGCCTGGACCGGCTGGGCCTGGGCGGTGGCGGCTGGGCGGGGGCCTTCTGCATCACGGTGGGCGGCTCGGCGGCGGTCGCGATCCTGGTGACGCTGCGCGCCCTGGGGCAGGAGCGGGCCGCGCGCGCTGCCGCCCCGTTCCTGGTCCTGGCCCCCGGGGCGGTCTGGGTGGGTGCCTCGGCCGACGGCTATTTCGCGGCCGTCGCGGCCTGGGGGCTCGCGCTGCTGGCGCTCGCGGCGACGCGTACGGTCCGGGCGGCCGGGGCGGTCGCGTTCGGCTCCGGGCTGCTGCTGGGGCTGACGGCCTATCTCTCCTACGGGCTGACGCTGCTGGCGCTGCCCGCCGCCGCCGTGCTGCTGCTCGTCCGTACCGCCCGGCCGCTGCCCTTCGCGCTGATGGGGGCGGCGGCGGTGGCCGGTGCGTTCACGCTGACCGGCTTCCAGTGGTGGGAGGGGTACTCGCTGCTGGTCGAGCGCTACTACCAGGGCGTGGCCTCGGACCGCCCGTACGCGTACTGGGTCTGGGCCAACCTCGCCGTCGCCTCGGTGGTCGCCGGCCCGGCCTGTGTCGCGGGCGCGCGGCGCATGCTGTCGGCGGTGCCGGACACCGTAAGGCGGCTGCGCCCGGGCGGTCCTGGCGCCCCGGACGGGCTCGTGGTGCTGACCTTCGCCGTGCTGCTCGCGCTCGTCGTGGCCGATCTGTCCGGGATGAGCAAGGCCGAGACGGAGCGGATCTGGCTTCCCTTCCTGGTCTGGCTGCTGCCCACCGCCGCACTGCTGCCCGCCATTGATCGTCGCCGCTGGCTTATGGCCCAGGCGTGTCTCGGACTGCTCGTCAACCACCTGCTTCTGACCGGTTGGTGAGGAGACCGATGTGAAGAGCACGTGATACTTCTGTGATACTGAGGGGGACGTACATCTGTACTGTTGCCAGGGGGCGGGACCCGTGAAGGCGCTGAAGATCGTGAAAGCGTTGAAGGATTTAAACGCGAAGAACGCCTATGGCGTGGCCGCGCCCATAGGCGCGCTCACGGCCGTGGCAGTCGTGGTGGCACTGCTGATAGCCCTGACCTCGCCGGGGGACGCGGGCGACACGCAGGGCGGGGACCTTCCCGCCGCCGCGGCGTCTCCCAAGTCGGACCGGGTCCCCAGGGAGCCCAAGAAGAAGGACAAGTACGCCCATTGGGACGGCAAGGTCAAGGTGCTCGGGGACGGCTCCACGTCCTACACCGGACCACAGCCGCATCAGCTCAAGCCCGAGAAGCTCAAACCCGGTGAGAAGCCGCCGCAGTTCGTGGTCTTCTCCTGGGACGGCGCGCTGGAGAACGACGACCATCTCTTCTCCCGCTTCCGCCAGGTGGCCAAGGAGAGCGACGCCACGATGACGTTCTTCCTGAGCGGCATGTATCTGCTGCCCAAGACGAAGAGCGACCTCTATCGGCCGCCCCAGCACAAGCCGGGCTCGGCCGCCATATCCTTCCCCACCGACGAGCACATCAGGGAGACCCTGGAGCAGCTCAGCGGGGCCTGGGAGGACGGCAATGAGATCGGCTCGCACTTCAACGGCCACTTCTGCGGCGCCAAGGGCGGCGAGGACTGGTCCACCCAGGAGTGGAAGAGCGAAACGGAGCAGGCTGTCTCCTTTGTGAAGCACTGGAAGACCAACACCGGCTTCACCGACGTCAAACCACTGCCGTTCGACTACGACGTGGAGCTGGCGGGCGGGCGCGCGCCGTGCCTGGAGGGCCAGAAGACGCTGATTCCGGCCATCAAGTCCCTCGGCTGGCGCTATGACGCCAGCTCCCCGGGCGACTTCCAGCTCTGGCCGTCCAAGATCGATGGGATCTGGAACTTCCCGCTCCAGCTCGTGCCGTACCCGGAGAGCGAGAAGCAGGTCCTCTCGATGGACTTCAACTTCCTCTTCAACCAGTCCGGCGACAGCACCGAGGGCGACCCGGCGAAGTACCCGGAGTGGGAGCGGCTGACCCGCGAGGGGTATCTGAACGGCTTCGAGCGGGCCTACAACGGCAGCCGCGCGCCGCTGTTCATCGGCAACCACTTCGAGACGTGGAACGGTGGCATCTACATGCAGGCCATCGAGGACGTGATGCGGAGCGTCTGCCGCCGCGACGGGGTGCGGTGCGTGTCGTTCAAGCAGCTCGCCGACTGGCTGGACGCCCAGGACCCGAAGGTCCTGGAGAAGCTGCGGATGCTGGACCCGGCGGAGTCGCCGGACTGGTCCACGTACACCAAGACCAAGTAGCCGCGACGGCAGTCCTGTTGCCGCGCTTCCCCCGGCGCTTATTCCGCCGCCCGGTCCGTCATATAGCTCTTCCAGATGTCCAGGGGGTAGGTGTCGCCCGAGGTCTCGGTGACTTCCCCGCCCATCCCCTTGAGCGGCATCAGCTCCTGCGACTTGGGGTCCACCCGGGACAGCGAGACCGCCGTCGACAGCTTCTTGGTGTAGCCGACGAACCAGGCGGACTTGCCGTCCTGCGCCGTGCCCGCCTTACCGGCCACCTCACCGGCCTCGGCCGCCCCGTGCGCCGCGCCGTCCGGGCTCTGGACGGCCCCCCGCAGCGCCTCGTCCACCTGCGCCGCGACCACCGGGCTGAAGGCCCGCCTGGCGCCGTCCTTGCGCAGTTCGAGCCGCTGCCCGCCGTGGGTGAGCCCGCTCACCGAGTACGGCGCGTAGTGGGTGCCCTCGGCGGCGAACGTCCCGTAGGCGCTGGCCATACGGATCGAGCTGGGCGTCGCGGTGCCGAGCGAGAACGCGGGCACCCGCGCGCCGAAGCTGCTGGGCAGCAGCCCCGCGTCGATGGACGCCCGCCGGACCCGGTCCAGACCGACGTCCATGCCCAGTTGGATCATCGGGGTGTTGATGGACCGCTCGATCGCCTGGCGCAGGGAGACCTGCCCATAGGAGGCGTCCCCGTCGTTGCTGGCCCGCACGATCTTGCCGCTGCGGTCCCAGTACGGCCCCTCGGGCGTATGCACCGCGATCTTGTTGTCGCCGTCGTAGAGCGTCGAGGGGGTCACGGGCGTCCGCTCCCCGTTGCGCTTCAGCAGAACGCCGTCGCGCAGCGCGGCGGCGTAGACGAAGGGCGTGAAGGAGGTGCCGGCCGGGACGTTGGAGGCGTTCGCGTCGTTGAATCCCTGCTCCAGATAGCCGGGGCCGCCGTACAGCGCGCGTATCGCGCCGCCGGGGGCCACCGAGGCGGCGCCGATCCGCACATGGCGGTCCTCGGGGCGCTGCTCGGGATCGAGGGTGTCCCGGGTCTTCGTCACCGCCTTGGCCAACGCCTGGACCTTCGGCTTCTCGAAGGTGGTGTGAATCTGATAGCCGCCCAGGTCGAAATCGGCGTCGGATATCTCGGTATGGGAGCTCACATACGCCTTGGCCGTCTCCACCAGATAGCCGACCTGACCGGTGAGCCCGGCCGGCTTGGGCGGCGCCTTGGGCTCGGGGAACGACGTATAGCGCGCCCGCTCGGAGCGGGAGAGCTTTCCGATGTCGACCATCCGGTCCAGCACCCACTTCCAGCGGTCGACGGCCCGCTTGTGGTTCTTGGCGCTGACCGTCGGATCGAATGTCCCGGCGCCCTTGAGCAGCGAGGCGAGCAACGCGCCCTCGCTCGCGTTGAGTTCCGAGACGTCCTTGCCGTAGTACGCGTACGCCGCCCGCTGAATGCCGTAACTGCCGCGCCCGAACCAGCTCGTGTTCAGATAGCGCTGAAGGATCTCCCGCTTGCTCATCCGGTCGTCCAGCTTGATGGCCATGAACATCTCGGTGAGCTTGCGGGAAAATGTCTGACGCTGATTCAAATAGGCATTCTTCACATACTGCTGGGTGATGGTGGATCCGCCCTGGGTCTCACCTCCCGTCACCATCCGTGTCACGGCGCGCATCAGACCGCTCGGGGACACTCCGCTGTCGGAGTAGAAACTGGCGTTCTCGGCGGCGAGCACCGCCCACTGGACATCCTGGGGCACCTTGCCCAGCGGCACCTCCTGCCGGTTCACCGGACCGGTGCGGGCCATCTCGGTGCCGTCCGCCCAGTAGTAGACGTTGTCCTGCTGGGTGGCGAAGTCGTTCAGATTCTTGGGTATATCGGTCTGGAGATACAGATAGCTCAGCAGACCGGTCAGACTACCGAGGCAGAACAGGAAGAGCAGGGTGATCTGACGCCACGACGGCAGCCAACGCCCCACACCACGCCGCCCCGCCCGGGGGTAGTCCAGCCGGACCCGCGCCACCGCCCAGCGGCGCAGCCGCATCCTCCGGCTCTGCGACGACGGCTTTCGGCGGTGCTTACGGTGCTTCCCCATGGCGTTGTCACTGCTGCCCAGCACGTGTTTCCCCCACGCTCGCTCCGCGCGCGGGCGCGGCACAAAGGTGTGATCTTCCATCCCCCCGGACCAGACCGATCCTATTTTCCCCTCTGAACGTCTGTCGCCACAGGGCCCCAATTTTTTGCAACAGTGACCATATTCAGCGACACCACCCACCCGGTGACCTTTCGCACCGCCCGGACCGCCCTCGGCCGACGGCCCCGCGTACGCCCCTGTGGCGTGCCGCTGCGAAGCTCAAATGAAGCTCTGAACCAGGGGGCCGGGGGATTCGTCCTCCTTCTACGGGGTCATCACCCCGGCACGCGAGAACAACACCGCGGGGGACGCGGTACGGAACGAGGAGGGGGAGCCATGGTGCGCCTCGGTACCGGAATCGGCTGGCGACCGGAGATCGCCGACGACATCGCGCTGCTGCCCGGCATCGACTGGGTGGAGGTGGTGGCGGAGAACATCTGCCCCGACCATGTGCCGGACGCGCTCCGGCGGCTGCGCGAACGCGGGACCACGGTGGTCCCGCACGGAGTGTCACTCGGCCTCGGGGGAGCCGAGCGGCCCGACCCCGAGCGCCTCCGGGCGCTGGCCGAGCGGGCCGAGGCGCTGGGCTCGCCGCTGGTCACCGAGCACATCGCGTTCGTCAGGGCCGGGGGGCCGCTGACCGCGTCACCGGCCATCGAGGCCGGGCATCTGCTGCCGGTGCCGCGGACCCGTGACGCGCTGGACGTGCTGTGCGAGAACGTGCGCATCGCGCAGGAGGCGCTGCCGGTGCCGCTCGCGGTGGAGAACATCGCGGCGCTGATCTCCTGGCCCGGCGAGGAGATGACCGAGGGCCAGTTCCTGGCCGAGCTGGTGGAGCGGACGGGGGTGCGGCTGCTCATCGACGTGGCCAATCTGCACACCAACCACGTCAACCGGGGCGAGGACCCGGCCAAGGCGCTGGACGAGCTGCCCACGTCGGCGATCGCCTACGTCCATGTGGCGGGCGGGGTCGAGAAGGACGGGGTGTGGCACGACAGCCACGCCCATCCGGTGACCCAGCCGGTGCTCGACGTCCTCGCCGAACTGTGCGCCCGTACGGCACCGCCCGGCGTACTGCTGGAGCGCGACGAGGACTTCCCGGCGGCCGGGGAGCTGGCGGGCGAACTGGACGCGATCCGTGGGGTGACGGCGGCGGGGGCGGTGGTGGGGACGGCTTCGGGGACGGCTTCGGGGACGGCGGAAGAGGCCGCCCCAGCGGTGCGGGCGTCGGCTCCGGTGAGTACGCCCGGCCCGGTGCGGGCCTCCGCCGTGCCCGAGGCTCCCGTGCCGGGCGCCGTCCGTGAGCGGCTGGCGCTCGCCCAGACCTCGCTGCTGTCCGCACTGGTCGGGGGCACCCCGCCGCCCGAGGGGTTCGACCGGCGGCGGCTGCGGGTGCAGAGCGCGGCGCTGACCGCCAAGCGGGCGTCCGTGGTCGCCAAGGTGGCCCCGGAGCTGCCGGAGATCCTGGGCACCGGCTACCGCCCGGCGTTCGCGCGGTACGCCGACGGCCGCCCGATGACCGGCGGCTACCGCCGCGACGCGCTGGCGTTCGCCGAGCATCTGCTGGCGGACGGACGGCCCGACGACCCGGCGGCCCGGCGCCGTCTGACGCTGTGGTGGCAGGAGCGGTCCGGGCCCGCGCCCCTGGCGTCCCATCCGGCGGCGCGGCTGGCCCGCCGGGTCCGGCTCGCGCTGAGCGGGCGGCGAGCGGCATGAGCGCGGCGGTGATCCTGGTCTACGCGGCCGTCGCGCTGTCGTCGGCGCTGCTCATCACCGGCACGGTCCGGGCCCGGCGCAGGGAGGCCGTGAGGCCGGTGGACGCCCGGGCGTACGACCTGCTGGAGGCCGCCTTCCTGGCGGGCGGTCCGGGCCGGATGGCGGACACGGTGATCAGCACGATGTACGCGGACGGGCGGCTGGCCATCGGCGACCCCGGAGTGGTCTCGGTGCGGCAGCCGATCGCGCGCGGCCCGGTCGAGGAGGACCTGCTGCGGCTGTGCGCCCGCTCCCCGCACGGCGCCCTGAAGTGGCTGCGCCGGGAGTTGATGCGCAGTGCGGCGGTACAGGCGATCGGCGACCGGCTGGCGGGGCGCGGGCTGATGGTGCGGCCGGACGCCCTCCGGTTCTGGCGGGGTGCGGCACGGGCGCAGAACACGCTCTGCGTGGTGGGCGTGTTCCTGGGCATCATGATGAGCGTCGGCTCCGCCGCCGACGGCGGACTCCCGCTGATCTTCGCGATCGCCCCCGCGCTCTTCACCGGCTTCCTCATCGGCGGCATCTGCGCCGGTGCGACCAAGCGCCGACTGACCGCCGCCGGTAAGCAGGCGCTGGCGGCGTACCGGAGGGAGTCGGGGATCGGCCTACGGCGGCACGCCCTGACCATCGGCCAACCGGCGACGGTCCCCGTCGCGGTCGTCGTCGCGCTGACCGGGGCGGCCGCCCTGACGGAGGATCCGCTGCTGCGGAAGCAACTGCTGGACGCGCAGAGGGTGCCGGGCGGATCCGGGTCGTCGACCGACTCGGGGTCTTCGGGCACCTCGGACTCCGGCGGCGGATCGTGGTGCGGAGGGGATAGCTCCGGCTGCGGAGGCTCCTCGTGCGGCGGCTCGTCCTGCGGCGGAGGCGGGGGGTCGTCGTGCGGCGGCTCCTCGGGGTCGAGCTGCGGCGGGGGCGGAGGCTGCGGGGGCGGCTGAGCCGCCACGCGCCGGGCCGGGTTGCCGCTAGTTGTCCGGGATGCCCGGCAGGGCGAGGGGGTACGGCTGGGGCCGCCGCGCACCACCACCCATCAGCGGGCGCCGGGTGGCGCGGCAGCCGCAGCCCGACCGGGCCGAGCCGCAGCCCGGCGCGACCGCCCAACCCCGGTGCCGACGACACCCCCACGCGCCACGACCGGCGGGCGCTGGGTGCGGGCGGCCAGGCCGAGCCGCAGCCCGATAAAACCGCCCCAGCGCCGACGCCCCCGCGCCACGACCAGCGGGTCCCGGGTGCGGACGGTCAACCGCAGCCCGACCGGCCGAGCCCCCGCAGCGGCGGCTGGTCCTGGAGACCTCCTGGGAGGCGCTGGAACACGGCGGCATCGCGCCCGGCAGCCTGGCCGGCAGGCGCCCGACCGGCGCACCCTGGAGCCCGTGCCCCGCACCTTCGTGCCCAACCCGGACCTCGACCCGCTGGCGGGCCCGCCTCGACGCGGACGACCTCGCCCGACTCGCCCGCGCGGGGATCGATCCGCTGGAGGTGGCCTCGTGTGCCTGGGCGGCGATGTCCGCCCCTTCGTGGCCGGGGCCGAACGCGGCGAGCACCACGTCCGCCTGCCCGTCCACCGTGGGAGGACGACCTGCGGGGCGGAGTCGGTGAGGATGTACTCCAGCCGCTCGTCCGGGTAGGCCAGGTCCAGCGGTACATACGCGCCGCCCGCAGCCGACCGTGCGGGTGTAGTCGTGGTGTTCCAGCGCCGCCCGCAGCCCGGTGTAACCGCCCGCACCACCACCAGCGGGCCCCGGGTGCGGGCGGTCGGCCGTAGCCCTGCCGGGCCGAGCCCCGCAGCCCGGTGCAACCGCCCAGCTCCCAGCGCCGATGACGACGCGCGCACCACCGCCGGAGCGCCCCGGGCACGGGCGGCCAGGCTGAGCCGCCGCCCGGTCAAACGGCCCACCCCGGTGCCGATGCCGATCGGTCAGGCATCCGCACCGATCCGCAGCGGCCCGGGCAACGCCGCCCGCGTCGCGGCCGTGCGGGTCGCGGGCGATCGGTCGCGGCCCTCGGGCAGGCCCTGCGGATCGCGCGCGACCGGTCGCGGGTCCTCGAACGGGGCGAGTCACGCCCGAGCGAGCTGCGTCCAGGCGAGCTGCGCGCCCGAGCGAGCTGTGCGTCCCGGCGAGTCGTTCATATCGTGAAAACCATGGCGCGACGGCGGCCCGGTCGAGTAGAACTCGGCCATGTTGTGGGTCCTTTTCCTGCTCGTCGCATGGGGCGCGGCAGTTGTCAGTTGCACGCGCCTGTGTCTGGCGGCGGTCGCCGCCGCTCAGCCGATGGATCCTGATCCGGCGGCGGATGCGAAGGGCCTGAGCCTGTACGAGGCGGCGTTTCTGTCCGGGGGTCCGCGGCGGGTGGGCGAGCTGGTCCTCGTCACGATGTACCGCGAGCGCCGGCTGCTGCTCGCCCACACCGGCTGGGTCACCGTCGTGGTCCCGGACGGGCGCGACGAACTGGAGCGGTCCGTGATCACCGCGATAGGGCCGGAGGGCCAGTCCCCGGTGCGGCCGGTGCGGGCGGCGCTCGTCACCGCCGCCCCGGTGCGGGCGCTGGGCGACCGGCTGGTGGCGGCGGGGCTCGCGGTGCCCGCCTCGGCGCGTACGAATGTGGCGGTCGCGGTACGGCATGTGCGGGCGGCCTGCGCGCTGGTTCTGGCGACGGCGGCCGCCGCGCTGCTGCTGGTGCCGCCCGCGGCGGGGCGTGGTCCGGTGGCCTCGTGGTTCATGCTGCCGCTGCTGCTGACGGTGAGCTGTCTGCTGATCGCCCGGGTCGAGGCGCATCCGTACTCGCGGTGGGCCTCCCCCGCAGGTCAGCGGCTGCTGGGCCGGATCGACGTGCCCCCGCGGCGGACCCTCGCCCAGCGCTCCGGCGGCGGCCCGGACGGCGGTGACGACGACGGCGAGCTGCTGACCGCGCTCGCGGTGCACGGCACCGTCGCCCTCCCCGACCGGGAGCTGCGCGCGGCGCTGAAGGGGCATTGGGGTCATTGACCCCGACACCGCGGCCCGGTGCTTTACATGGTCATCCGCCGCGCCAAATATCCCTTTCATCGCGCGATGCACGACGCGATGCACGAAGGGAGGGCCAGTGAGAGCAGCAGCGCTGTACGCCATCCTCGGCCCGCTGTCCCTGTCGCTGGCCATGAGCGCACTGCTCGCGACGCCCGCCACCGGCCGCCCGCTCGCCGCGTCCACCGCCCGCGCCGCCACGACGGCCGCCGCGTCCGCCCGGTCCGCCCCGGCCCCGGCCGGTGCGGCGGGCGCGCCCCTCACGGTCCCGGCCTCCCCCGCGACCCGTTCGGCATCCGCCGTCCCCGTCGCCACGGCCGCGCCCGCCTGGAGCTCCTGGTCCGGCTCGCCCGCCGCGGCCGCCACGGCCGCCGTCCCGCCCGGTGACGCTGCCGCGGCAAGCGGGGTGGCGCTCGCCGCCCGGCGCGCGGCGGAGCGGGGCATCGCGTTCCGCCGCTGTCCCCGCGCCGAGTCCCTGGACGCCCCCATCACCTGCGGAAAGGTCTCCGTACCGCTCGACTACGCCCGTCCCCGCGGCAAGCACATCGCCCTTACCGTCAGCCGGATCCGGGCCACCGGCCCCAAGGCCCGGCGTCAGGGGGCGCTGGTCTACAACCCCGGCGGACCGGGCGCCTCCGGTATGGCGTTCCCCGAGTACGCGGCCGAGGGGGCCTTCCGCCGCCTGGCCGCCGCCTACGACTTCGTCGGCTACGCCCCACGGGGCGTGGGCCGTTCGGCCCCACTGTCCTGCCAGCGGCCGTCGGCCTACGCCAAGGCGCCGACCAGCTCCCCGCCGCGCCCCACCGCCGCCTTCAAACGGCGGCTGGTGGCGCGGGCACACGCCTACGTCCGGGGCTGTGTGCGCCGCGCGGGCAGCGCGCTCGCGCACTTCACCACGCTGAACAACGCCCGCGATCTGGAGGTGCTGCGCGCGGCGCTGGGCCAGCGGCGGCTCACCTTCGTGGGCGCCTCGTACGGCACGTACTACGGGGCCGTGTACGCCACGCTCTTCCCGGGGCGGGTGCGCCGGATGGTCTTCGACAGCGTGGTCAACCCCGCCCCCCGGCGGATCTGGTACCGCGACAACCTCGACCAGTCGGTGGCCTTCGAGCGGCGCTGGCGGGACTGGCGCCGCTGGGTCGCCCGGCACCACACCGTCTACCACCTGGGCGGCACCGAGGAGCGGGTGCTCGCCTCGTACGAGAAGGCGCGGCGGCGGCTGGGGCACAAGCCCGCGGGCGGGGTCATCGGCACCGCCCAGCTCCAGAGCGCGTTCCTGCGGACCGGCTACAACGACGCCTACTGGGATCCGGCCGCCCGGGCGCTGGCCGCCTATCTGCTCGGTGACCCCGAGCCGCTGATCGCGCTCGCCGCGCCCGATCCCGCGCAGGCGGCCGACGACGAGAACGGCAACGCCGTCTACACCGCCGTGGAGTGCAACGACGCGCCCTGGCCGCGCACCTGGGCCGCCTGGAACCGCGACAACACCGCCCTCGCCCGCCGCGCGCCCTTCGAGACCTGGGACAACGTGGCGATGAACCTGCCGTGCGCCTTCTGGCCGCTGAAGCCCGGCCGCCCCCTCGACGTGGGGAACCTGGAGGCGGTGGGCCCCCGGACGGCTCGGGTCGCGCTGCCGCCGGTGCTGCTGCTCTCGGCGGAGCGGGACGCGGCCACCCCCTACGCGGGGGCGAAGGAGCTGTGGCACCGGCTGCCCGGTTCCTCGCTGGTGACCGAGCGGAAGGCGGGCACCCACGGGGTGTGGGGCGGGCCGAACGACTGCGTCAACCGCCATGTGGACACGTATCTGCTGACCGGGAGGACGCCGGGCCGGGCCGCCTCCTGCGCCCCGCGCCCGGAGCCCGCACCGCTTCCGGACCCGGCCCCGCTGCCCGAGTCGGGCAAGCAGCCGGCCGCGATCCCGGGCACGCCGTAAGAGGAAGCCGTAAGAGGACGTATCCGGCCGTAAGGGGATGCCGGGGCCCGTACGGGACGACCGTAAGGCCGTCCCGACCACCGTAAGAGCGTCAGGCCAGACCGGCGACGAGCTCGGAGACCGCCTTGCGCCGCCCGGTGTAGAACGGCACCTCCTCGCGCACATGACGGCGCGCCTCGGAGGCGCGCAGATGGCGCATCAGGTCGACGATCCGGTGCAGCTCGTCCGCCTCGAAGGCCAGGATCCACTCGTAGTCGCCGAGCGAGAAGGACGCGACCGTGTTGGCGCGCACATCGGGGTAGCCGCGCGCCATCTTGCCGTGGTCCGCGAGCATCCGGCGGCGGTCCTCGTCGGGCAGCAGGTACCAGTCGTAGGAGCGGACGAACGGGTACACGCTGACGTAGTCGCGCGGGTTCTCGTCCGCGAGGAACGCCGGGATGTGGGCCTTGTTGAACTCGGCCGGGCGGTGCAGCGCCATGTTGGACCACACCGGCTCCAGGGCCCGCCCCAGCCGGGTGCGGCGGAAGAGGTTGTACGCCTCCTGGAGGGCGTCGGAGGTCTCCGAGTGCCACCAGATCATGACGTCCGCGTCGGCGCGCAGCCCGGACACGTCGTAGGTGCCGCGCACGGTGACGTCCTTGGCGGCGAGCTGGGAGAAGAGCTCCTCGACCTCGTCGGCGTAGCCGGTGCGGTCCTCCGGCAGCACATCGCGCAGCCGGAACACCGACCACAGGGTGTAGCGGATGACCTCGTTGAGGTCCTTGGCCTTCTTACCGGCGTTGGGAGTCTTCTCAGGTGCAGCAGTCATGGCCCTATTCTCGCTCTCCGGCCGCGGAGCCCGGCTCCAGGGTGGCCGTCAGGGTGCCCAGCAGCTCGTCGGCCGCCTTACGGGCGCTGCCGACGCACGCCGGGATGCCCACCCCGTCGTAGAGCGCGCCGCACACCCCCAGCCCCGGCACCTTGGCGATCTCGGCGCGGATGCGGGCCACCCGGTCGAGATGGCCCACCGGGTACTGCGGAAGCCCGCCGTCCCACCGGTCCACCCGGCTCGCGACGGGCTTGGCCGTCAGACCGACGGCTTCGCCCAGATCGGTGAGCGACATCCTTACCAGGTCGGCGTCGTCCCGCTTCAGATCCGCCTCGTCGTCAAACCGCCCGATCGAGGTACGCAGCACGAAGAGATCGGGCCCGGCGTCCCGCAGCCAGCCCCATTTGCGGCTGGAGAACGTCGCCGCCTTGATCGTCCGGCCGTCGACCGGCGGCACCAGGAAGCCGCTCCGTTCGGCGAGCGCTTCCACGCCGGTGAGCGCGTCGCGCCGAAAAGCCATGGTGACCAGCGCCATCGAGGCGTAGTCGACGGCGGCCAGCTCGGTGGAGGCGGCCGGGGCCTCGGCGGCCAGCAGCCGGGCGGCGGCGGGCGCGGGGACCGCCAGCACCACGGCGTCGGCCGTCACCACCGGCGGGCCGTCAGTGCCGCCCGTGCCGTCAGTGCCGCCCGTGCCGTCCACCACGAGGGTCCAGCCGTCGCCGGTGCGCCGCAGCTCCCGTACGGGCGCCCCGGTGCGGATCTCGCCACCCGCGGCCCGTACGGCGTCGGCGACCGCGAGCGGCAGCCGGCCGATCCCGCCGTCGATGCCCATGAACACCGGGCCGTCCTGCCGTCGCGCGGCGCGCTCGACCAGCTCCCGGACACCGTCGGTCAGCGGGCCGCCGGAGCGGGCCACCTCGAAGAGGGTGGGGACCGAGGCGCGCATCGAGGTGCGGTACACATCGCCCGCGTACACCCCGCCCAGCAGCGGTTCGACCAGCCGGTCCACGACCTCGCGGCCGAGTCGCGCCGCGAGGTACTCGCCGAGCGCCACGTCCTCGCCGACCGGGGTGGGCGGCAGCTCCCGGTCGCGGGCGATCCGGGCCAGCCCCTCCTCCGAGATCACCCCGGACTCGGCCAGCGGCGCCAGATCGCCGGGGACGCCCATCACATGCCCCTTGGGCATCGGGCGCAGCCCGCCGCGCGTCCACAGGGAGGCGGTCGCGGTCGCGGGCGGCTGAAGCCGGTCGTCGAGGCCCACGGCGCGCGCCAGCTCGACGCCTTCCGGGCGGCGGGCGAGCATCGACTCGGCACCCAGGTCGACGGGTACGCCCTCGATCTCCCCCGCGCACAGCTTGCCGCCGAGCCGTCCCGACGCCTCCAGGACCGTCACCCGCGCCCCGCCGTCCAGCAGCCGGTGAGCCGCCGCGAGGCCCGCGATTCCGCCGCCTATGACCACGACATGGCCGGTGCGTCCCGTCCCCGGGGTGTTCGCCGCTCTCATGTGCCCACTCTCTCACCCGCCCCCAGGGCGTGATGTGCCGAGGCCGTCGCCAGATCGGCCTCGATCCGGGCCGCGGTGGCGCGCAGCGCCGGGAGGAGTTCGCCGCGGGCGCTCTCGGCGGTGCCGCGGCCCGCGTGGGTCGCCACGTTGAGCGCGGCCACCACCCGTCCGCGTGCGTCCCTTACGGGCACGGCGAGCGACCGCAGCCCCTCCTCCAGCTCCTGGTCGACCAGGGCGTGCCCCTCCCGCGCCGCGAGCTCCACGACCCGCGCCAGCTCAAGCACGTCGGTCACGGTGTGCCGGGTCAGCGGCCGGGGCCGCACCCCGGCGAGATGGGCGGCGCGGGCGTCGGCGTCCAGGCCCGCGAGCAGCACCCGGCCCATGGAGGTCGCGTAGGCGGGGAAGCGGGTGCCGATGGTGATGTTGACGCTCATGATGCGGACGGTGGGGACGCGCGCTATATAGCGGATGTCGCCGCCGTCGAGGACGGCCAGGGAGGCCGACTCATGGACGGTGCGGACCAGTTCGCGCATATGCGGCTGGGCGATATCGGTGAAGCCTCGCTCGGCGAGGGGGGCGTAGCCGAGCTCCAGCACGCGCGGCAGTGGCCGGAAGACCCGGCCGTCGGCCTCCACATACCCCAGCTCGACGAGGGTCAGCAGCGAGCGCCTGGCGGTGGCCCGCGCCAGCCCGGTGGCCTCCGCGACGGCGCTGAGCGTCATTCCGCCGCCCCGGCCGCCGCCGCCCGCCGTGGCGGTCTCGCCCCGGCCCGCGCCCTCCGCCCCGCCCAGTGCCCGCAGGACGGCCAATCCGCGCGCGAGCGACTGGAGGAACCCCGCTCCCAGCTCCCGCTTGGCCATCCGCGCGGGGTCCTCGCCCAGGGCCGTCGGCGCGCCGCCCGGGGTGCCCCAGGCGCGCTCGGCGGCGGGGCGTGGCCGCCCCCGCCCGGCCGCGGCCGCCAAGGCCGCCTCCATCGCCGGGACTTCCGCGCCCAGCGGCCCCAGCACCGCCGCCCGCAGCGAGTCCACGTCATGGCGGCTGGTGTGGCTGACCACGTTGACCGCGCAGGCGGCACGGCCCGAGGCGTCCCGTACCGGAACGGACACCGCCACCAGGCCCGGCTCGATGAGCTGGTCGTCGGCGGCCCAGCCGTCGCGGGCCGCCTCCTTGACGCGGGCCTCGAAGTCGCCGTCGGAGGCGGGCCGGTGGCGCGGCGGGACGGCGGGGAAGGAGGTGTCCAGGGGGTCCTCGGCGCTGCGGGCGCGCCAGGCGGCCCAGCCGGATCCGGACCACTCGGCGGCGAAGAGCGCACCGGGGGAACAGCGCTCGGCGGGCAGCAGATCGCCGATGCGGAAGGCGAGGGACATGGTGCGGCGGCGGGTCATCTGGACGACGAAGCGCACCCCGTCGCCGTCGGGGACGGCGACCGAGACCGACTCGTCCAGCCCGTCCGCGAGCCGCTCGGCGAACGGGCCGAGCGCGGCAGGCAGTCCGCTGGCCTCTAGATACGCGTTGCCCAGCTCCATCAGCCGGACCGACAGACCGATGTCGCGTCCGTCGAGCGTCACGTATCCGAGCTGTTCGAGGGTGCCCACCACGCGGTCGACCACGGACCGGGCGAGCCCCGTGCCGCGGACGAGATCGCCGGGGCGGACCGTCGTCCGTCCCTCGTGTGCGGCCAGCCGGGTCAGCTCGCGCAGCACGGCGAGGCCGCGCTCGAGAGGCCCGACGGGGCCATTGACAGGTGGTGGCACCGGGCTGAGACTCATCACCAGCCGATTATGAACGAAGTTTCACTCAGCGAACAAGTGCCGAGCCGCTTGGACCACCACAGCGAGGGGACGATGTGATGCGCACGACCGTCGGCATCATCGGCGGCGGGCCCGCCGGGCTGCTGCTCGCCCGTCTGCTGCACCGCGCCGGGATCGACTGCGTGGTGCTGGAGAGCCGGGACCGGGCGTACGCCGAGCGGCGCCAGCGGGCCGGGATCCTGGAACAGGGCACCGTGGATGTGCTGCGGGAGTGCGGCGCCGGCGGGCGTCTGGACCGCGAGGGGCTGCTCCACGAGGGCATCGAGCTGCGCTTCGAGGGCCGCGCCCACCGCGTGGACTTCCCCTCCGCCACCGGCGGCAAATCGGTGATGGTCTACGCCCAGACCGAGATCGTCAAGGATCTGATCGCGCTTCAGCTCGAGGAGCCGGGCGGTCCCCCGCTGCTGTTCGAGGCCGAGGCGCTGGCCATCGAGAAGCCGGACTCCGCCGCGCCCGTCATCCGCTTCCGCCACCAAGGCCGCGAGCAGACCCTGAGCTGCGACTATGTGGCGGGCTGCGACGGCTTCCACGGCATCGCCCGGCGCGCGATCCCCGCCGACCGGGTCCGCACCTTCGAGCACACCTACCCCTACTCCTGGCTCGGTGTGCTGGCCGATGTGGCGCCGTCCTGCGAGGAGTTGATCTACGCCCGCCATCGGCGCGGCTTCGCCCTGCACAGCATGCGCTCCCCCCAGGTCTCCCGGCTCTACCTCCAGGTGCCGAACGACACCGATCCGGCCGACTGGTCCCATGAGCGGATCTGGGACGAGCTGTCCGCCCGCTTCGCGCTCGACGGGGACTGGACGCTGGAGCGCGGCCCGATCACCGCCACCTCGCTCACCCCGATGCGCAGTTTCGTCCAGGAGCCGATGCGCCACGGGCGGCTCTTCCTGGCGGGCGACGCCGCGCATATCGTGCCGCCGACCGGCGCCAAGGGGCTCAATCTGGCCGTCACCGACGTGATCACGCTGGCCCGCGCCCTGATCCACCACCAGGGGACCGGCTCGGCCGAGCTGCTGGACGGCTATTCGCAGACCTGTCTGCGCCGGGTGTGGCAGGCCGAGCGGTTCTCGTACTTCATGACGGACACGCTCCACCGGCGCCCGGACGAGAGCCCGTTCGAGGACCGGGTGCGGCTCGCGCGACTGGAACGCATCGCCTCCTCCCCCACCGCCTCCGCCGAACTCGCCGAGAACTACGTCGGCCTCCCGCTGTCATGACGGCCCCGGGCCCGTTCACCCCCATGAGCCCACCGGGCCCCCGCGCCCCCGGCGGCCCGGACGCGGGCCGCTCGGTCGCGGGCCGGATGCTGGCGGTCCTCGACGCGTTCGACGCCTCGCACCGCTCGCTGTCCCTCACCGCCCTCGCCCGGCGCGCCGGGCTGCCGCTGGCCACCGCGCACCGGCTGGTCGCCTCGCTCACCCGCTGGGGCGCCCTGGAGCGCGACGCCACCGGGGCGTACCACATCGGGCTGCGGCTGTGGGAGGTGGCGACGCTCTCCCCGCGCGGGGTCGGGGTGCGCGAGGCGGCGCTGCCGTTCATGGAGGACCTGTACGAGGCCACCCACGAGAACGTCCAGCTCGCCGTGCGGGACGGCCTGGAGGTGGTCTATGTCGAGCTGATCTCGGGACATTCGGCGGTCCAGGTGCGCACCCGGGTCGGCAGCCGCTGGCCGCTGCACGCGACCGGCGTCGGTCTGGTGCTGCTCGCGTACGGGCCGCCACGGCTGTACGAGCGGGTGTGCGCCCGGCCGCTGCGCCGCTACACCGAGCTGACCATCCAGGACCCGCACCGGCTGCGGGCCGCCCTCGCCGAGGTGCGGCGCACCGGGATCGCGGTCAGCGACCGGCAGATCACCATGGACGGGCTCTCCATCGCCGCCCCGGTGCGCGGACCGCGCGGGGAGGTGGTGGCCTCGCTGTCGGTGGTGGTGCCGGCCGCGGAGGGGCGGGCCCCGGGGCTGATCCCGGCCGTGCGGGTCGCCGCCCACGGCATCTCCCGTACCCTCGCCGCCACCCTGGGGCAAGAGCCCGTCGCGGAGGCTTCCGGTCGGTGAAAGACCCCGGAGCGCGCCTTGCCGCGGCCGATATCCGGCCACATCCTGTGTGGCACATACCGCGCTGCCGAGCCTGAACGCCCAGGCCCGAAGGGGGACATGGAGACATGCCCGAAGTGACCGCAGAGCCCACCACGCAGGGGCGGGAGGCGCCCCGGGGCGGCTGGCAGCCCTACCACACCCTGTGGGCCATGCTGCTGGGCGGCTGGCTCTTCTCGTACGCCGACCGCACCATCACCGGCCCGGTCGTCACCTGGCTGATCGAGCACGACCACGCCATGCTGGGCTCCGCCAGCCATCCGCACGCGCTCGGCGGCCTGATCGGCAGCCTCTTCTTCGCGGGCTACATGCTGACCCAGTTCCCCGGCGGCTATCTCGGCGACCGCTTCGGGCACCGCACCATGCTCGCGGTCTCGCTGCTGTGGGCGGGGGTCGCGACCCTCGCCAGCGGCCTGATGACCGGGCTGATCGCCTTCGTCGTACTGCGGGTGCTCACCGGCCTCGGCGAGGGCGTCTTCTACTCCAACGACCGCTCGCTGATCGCCCAGCGCACCCCGCCCGCCAAGGCCGGTCTGGGCATGGGCGTCGCCATCACCGGACTGGCCATCGGGCTGACGGTCGCGACCATCAGCGCGCCGTATCTGATCGACTGGGGCGGGGAGGTGCTCGGCGAGGAGGACGCCTGGCGGATGCCGTTCCTGGTGCTGGGCGGTGCGACGCTGGCGTTCGGCTGGGTCACCGCGGTCTATATGCGCCGCATCGGCGGTCCGCTCAAGGCCACCGGCTCCACCCTGCGGCTGCTGGGGATCTCGGCGGTGCTGTGCGCCGCGGTCATGGCGGTCTATCTGATCGCCGACGGGGCGGGGCTGCCGAGCTGGGGCGTGGCCGTCCTGGAGTGCGTGCTGGCGTTCCTGCTCATCGGGGCGATCTTCGCCCGGCGGAGCGGCAAACTGGGCTCGGTCTCCCGGAACCGCAATGTGCTGCTGCTCAGCTTCGCCTTTATCGCGGTCATGTGGAATCTGTGGTTCTTCAGCTTCTGGTCGGTGTCGATCGTCGCGGACGCCGCCCACAGCTCGTTCCAGAACGCCGCGCTGGTGGCCACCTTCAACGCGGGCGCGGGCATCCTCGGCTTCCCGGCCGGGGGCCGGCTCTCGGACCGGGCGAAGGCCCGGGGCTGGGGGCGGCGGCCGCTGCTGATCGCGTTCACCGTGGTCCAGGGCCTGCTGGTGCTGGTGTTCGCCGCCTATTTGCAGGCCAATGAGAAGCCCTCCCTCTGGGTGATGTCCATCCTGCTCTTCGTGACCAGCCTGTTCTTCAACGCGCTCCAGCCGATGGCGCACGCGCTGCTCAACGATGTGGTCGACGCGGCCGAACGCGGCGCGGCCTTCGGCCTGTTCAACCTGGTCGGCGAGATCGGCGCGGTGGTCAGCCCGGCCCTCAGCGGCACCCTCTTCGACCACTACGGAAGCTGGACGCACGCGGTCTACATCGACGGCGCGCTGATGCTCGCCAGCGCGGGGCTGTATGCGCTGATCCGGGAGGACACCTCGCGCGCATAGGTTGGTCCCCTAAAGCCGGACATCCAGTGGCGGAGGGGCATACATGGCGGCGGCACGACGCATGGTGGTCATCGGGGGCGACGCGGCGGGCATGTCCGCCGCGTCGCGGGCGCGCAGGCTCAAGAGCCGGAGCGAGCTGGAGATCCTCGCCTTCGAGCGCGGCCAGTTCACCTCGTACTCGGCCTGCGGCATCCCCTACTGGGTCGGCGGGGTGGTGGGTGGCCCCGACGAGCTGATCGCCCGTACGCCCGAGACCCACCAGGGCCGCGGGATCGACGTACGGACGCACACCGAGGTCGTCGAGATCGATCTGGCCGGGCAGCGGGTCCTGGCCCGGGACGTCGACCCGCGAGGTACGGGCGACGAGCGCTGGCACGGCTTCGACGACCTGGTCATCGCGACCGGCGCCCGGCCGCGCCGCCCCGACATGCCCGGGATCGACGCCCCCGGCGTGCACGGGGTGCAGACCCTGGACCACGGGCGGGCGCTGCTGGAGACCCTGGAGTCCACCCGGGTCGAGCGCGCGGTCGTGATCGGCGCCGGATACATCGGGGTGGAGATGGCCGAGGCGCTCATCCAGCGCGGCTGCCAGGTCACCGTCCTGGAGCGCGGCGAACAGCCCATGTCCACGCTCGACCCCGACATGGGGCGGCTGGTGCGCGACGCGATGACGGGGCTCGGCATCGACACCGTGACCGGCGCCGAGGTCACCGAGGTGATCACCGGCGAGGACGGCCGGGTGCGGGCCGTGGCCACCAAGGTCAGCGAATACCCCGCCGACCTCGTGATCCTGGGCCTCGGAGTGGCCCCCGAGACCGGACTCGCCCGGGAGGCGGGGCTGCCGGTGGGCCCTTACGGCGGGCTGCTGACCGATCTGGCCATGCGGGTGCGCGGTTACGACAACGTCTGGGCGGGCGGTGACTGTGTCGAGGTCCTCGACCTGGTCTCCGGCCGCACCCGGCACATTCCGCTGGGCACCCACGCCAATAAGCACGGGCAGGTCATCGGCGCCAATGTGGGCGGCGACTACGCGACCTTCCCCGGTGTCGTCGGCACGGCGGTCAGCAAGGTCTGCGATCTGGAGATCGCCCGCACCGGACTGCTGGAGGCCGAAGCCCACGCCGTGGGCCTGAAGTTCGAGGCGGTCACCATCGAGTCGACCAGCCGGGCCGGGTACTACCCGGACAGCCGGCCGATGACGGTGAAGATGCTCGCCGAACAGCGCACGGGACGGCTGCTCGGCACCCAGATCGTCGGCCGAGAGGGCGCGGGCAAGCGGGTCGACATCGCGGCGGTCGCACTGACCGCCCGGATGACGGTGGAGCAGATGACGGCGCTGGACCTGGGCTACGCCCCGCCGTTCTCCCCGGTATGGGACCCGGTACTGGTGGCGGCACGCAAGGCGGCGGCAACCGTGAAAACCAGCCCCTCCGGCGTTTGAGGAGCGGGGTCCGGGACGGAGCCCCGGTTGTGGGAAGGGGCGGGTAGGGGAAAGCCCGCCGCAGGCGCACTCCCCGTACGCCCGCGTCAGGTCCGGCAACAAGCCGCCGGGCCACCGGGCCCCGCGCCCCCGGGCCACCGATCAGTTCGCGCCGTCGATGACCCGAAGCGCACCCCGCACCCGCTGCGCCACATGCCGGGGACAGCCCCACGCCTCCGCGTCAAAGGGCCGCTCAGGCGTCTCGTAATCCCGCGGCGCGTACAGATGGTTGAGATGCGCGCCGTAGGGGTCCTCGTGGAAGCCGAAGTGACGGCGCCCGACCAGCTCGGTCAGCACGTCCCAGGGATGCACGTCCCCATGCGGGCAAGGCTCACCCGCCGGGGCGCTCGCCGGCCCGCCCGCCGCGGCGATCCCCACCGAGCCGAGGATCGCCCGCAGATCCCGGTGGACGGCCTCGGGCGGGGCCTCCTCGCCCGAGGTCACCGACCAGCACGCGACCAGCAGCAGCACCAGCCGCTCACGCGGATCGGCCGGGCCCGCCGCGAACCGCCGCGCGGCCCACAGCCCGGCGTCCTCCGCGGCCTGTCCGTCCCGGCAGCGGAAGCGCACGGCGTGGGTGAGCCGTTCGACGTCAAGCCGTCCATCTGGACGTACGAGCACCTCGTCCAGATGGGCGGTGTCCCGAAGGCCGAACAGCCGCTCCCGGCCGGTGCGCAGATGCTCCAGCGCCTCGCGGGCGATGGCGGCGAGGAAGGCCGGGCACAGCCACGCCTCCAGCGGCGCCGTCTCCAGCTCCTCCCGGTGCCAGTGGCGGTAGACGCCCCGGCCGCCGGGGCTGAGCAGATGGATGCCCACGGTGGCCTGCTCCGCGGTGTCCCGGCCGACCTCGGGGTGGTCGCCCTCGCCGTGTGCGCAGGACGCGTCGCCGAGGCCGGGCAGCACCGCCTCCAGGGCGTCCACCATGGTGTCCAGGACCCGCCGGTCGCGGATCCGGCCGCTGGCGGCGTACCAGCAGGCGGCGTGCAGGACGACCACGAGCCCGGCGCGGTGATAGCCCAGGGGGTTGGCGACCAGGTTCCTGGCGTAGGCGGACAGCTCCTGTCCGGGGTCGACGGCCGCGCTCGGGTAGTCCCAGACGATCGAGCGCAGATCCTCGGCGCGGCGCGCGTCGCGGGCCGGGAGCCGGGGCGGGATGCCGCCCACGCTGCCGGGCGCGATGATGTCGACGGCGACCCGCGCGTACCCGGCGATGTCGCGCGGGCACAGCCACTGCTCCTTGGTCGCGTCGTCCTCCCAGTCGGGGTCCTCGTCCTCGGTCAACCCGTTGGTGAGCAGCGGCAGATCGTCCACGAAGTGGTCGATCCGGTCGTCCAGATCGCTCTCGTAAGGATGCGTCCGGTGGGCGCAGGGCAGGTCACGCAGCCGCCGGTCGGTGGCCTGGAGGGCCTCCAGGGCCGCCGCCGCGACGTCCTTACGGGAGAACCGGCCGATGTACGCGGCCATCATGACCAGCCCGAGCGTCCAGGCGTACGCCTCCTCGCCCGCGGGATCGGCCGCCAGCCGCCTGGCACAGTCCAGGACCGCCCGGTCCGCGTCGCCGCCATAGGTCTCGTGGAGTATGCCGTCCCAGTCGTCGACGAAATGGACACACTCTGGCGAATCTGACAGCGCGGTGGCGGGCATGTCGGTCATGCCCCTCACGACGCCACGGGAGGCACCCGGGTTCCCGCTTGGTTCAGACCTTCACAGAAGGTGCGCGCGATGCGCTCCTTGTGTGCACATACTCCACCAGCCGGGTCAGCGCGTCCGGGTCGGTGCTGGGCAGCACGCCGTGGCCGAGGTTGAAGATGTGCCCCTCCAGCCCCCGGGCGGCCTCCAGCACCTCCTCCGCCTTGGCCTCGACGGCCGTACGCGGGGCGAAGAGCACGGCGGGGTCGAGATTGCCCTGGAGCGCCTTGCCGGGGCCGACCCGCCGGGCGGCCTCGTTCAACGGCACCCGCCAGTCGACGCCCACGACATCCGCCCCCGCCTCGCCGAGCAGCCCGAGCAACTCACCGGTGCCCACGCCGAAGTGAATGCGCGGCACTCCGTATCCGGCGACGGCGTCGAAGACCTTCTTGGAGGCGGGCAGCACGCTGCGGCGGTAGTCGGCGGGGGCGAGGGCGCCCACCCAGGAGTCGAAGAGCTGGACGGCCGAGGCGCCCGCCTCGATCTGCACCTTGAGGAAGGCGGCGGTGATGTCGGCGAGCCGGTCGAGCAGCGCGGCCCACAGTGCCGGGTCGCCGTACATGAGCGCCTTGGTGTGCTCGTGATTGCGCGAGGGGCCGCCCTCGACCAGATAGCTGGCGAGCGTGAAGGGGGCGCCCGCGAAGCCGATGAGCGGGGTCGCGCCGAGCTCGCCGATGAGCGCGCCGACGGCCTCGGTGACGTACTTCACATCGTCCGGGTCGAGCGGACGCAGTCGCTCCAGATCGGCCCGGGTGCGGATCGGCCGCTCGACGACGGGCCCGACCCCGGGCTTGATGTCGAGGTCGATGCCGATGGCCTTGAGCGGCACGACGATGTCGCTGAAGTAGATGGCCGCGTCCACCCGGTGCCGGCGCACCGGCTGCAACGTGATCTCGGTGACCAGGTCGGGACGCATGCAGGACTCCAGCATCGCGGTGCCCTCACGCAGCTTGCGGTACTCCGGAAGCGAGCGCCCCGCCTGCCGCATGAACCACACCGGCGTATGAGGCACCGGCTCCCGACGGCAGGCCCGCAGAAAGGCCGAATCGGCTGTGGCACGAGCCGCGGCGCGGCCGGTCTGCTGCTGGCCCGAGGGCCGCTCATTGGCGCTCATGCCCCAAATCTTCGCACGGGCCGAACGAGTGACCCGCCAACCCGGGTGTTCCTCCCCGGTTAGGGCCCTCACTGCGCCTAGTCTTCCGGGCATGGCAGCGGTTCAAGGACACCTCTCGAACGGTGCTGACGGCCCTGACGGCACGGAAGCAGGCGGTGAGGACACCCCTCCCGCCTTCCGGCATGCCGTCGCCGCGCTGTGCGGTGTGCGGGTACGGCCCGAGGTGGAGCTCGACCCGACCCCACCCCCGCGTCGGCTCGCACCCTACTCGTACGCGCTGGAGGCGGTGGTCACCGGCGCGTCGGACGACGAGGAGCTGGCCGAGGGGAGGCTGATCCTGCTGCACGACCCGGCCGGGCACGACTCCTGGCGCGGCACCTTCCGCCTGGTCACCTTGGTCCACGCGGACCTGGAGCCGGAGATCGCGGCGGATCCGCTGCTGCCGGAGGTGTGCTGGTCCTGGCTCACCGGCGCGCTGGAGGCCCGCGGTCTGCCCTACGGGGAGCCCAGCGGCACGGTCACCCGGGCGAGCTCCCACTACTTCGGCGCGATGGGCGAACGGGAGCCGTCGACCCGGATCGAGATCCGCGCCTCCTGGACCCCGGCCGCCCACCCGGCCCCCGAACCGGCCCGCCCCGGCCCGCGGCGCCCCGAGCCCGCGGAAGAGGGCGCGGGCGAACCGCTGGGCGTGCCGGACACCGCGGGACATCTGGCCGCCTGGTGCGACCTCCTGTGCCAGATCGCGGGCCTGCCCCCGGCGGGGGCGGCGGAGGCGGGGGTCGTCTCGCTGCCCCAACGACGGGGCCCCCAGGCCCGCTGAGCGCCCCTTTTCGAGGCTCGGTTCGCCTCCGGGGCGCCTCCGCCTCCCCCGGCTACCGCTGGGAGGTGTCCCCGGCCGGAAGACCCCAGGACCCGGACGCTCGGCGACACCAGCGGCTCGACCCGGTTACCGACGGAATGTGCCCAGCCGGTGGTGCGGGACCCCGGAGGCGAACCGAGCCTCAAAAGACCAGACCTGATCGATCAGTCGTCCTAATTGCCCGAATTGTTACTCACCAAATCGTGATCATTCCCTAAAGCCAGGCCGTATCGGTGCCGAAGGACGTGATGACCCGTCCCACAACTCCCCAGGAGGCCTGGTGTCTGTTCTCCTCGAGCAACCGTCCAGCCTGGTCGCCTACCGCCCGAACAAGCCGACGGCCATGGTCGTCGTCGCCGACCCCCGCGTACGTTCCACCGTCACCCGCCACCTCTGGGCCCTGGGGGTGCGCGACGTCATCGAGGCGTCGTCCATCGCCGAGGCCCGTCCCCGCATCGGCAATCCGCGCGACATCTGCGTCGCCGATGTCCACCTTCCCGACGGCTCCGGCCTCACCCTGCTCTCCGAGACCCGCGCCGCGGGCTGGCCCAATGGGCTGGCCCTGTCCGCCGCCGATGACATCGGCGCCGTAAGGAACGCGCTGGCCGGCGGCGTCAAGGGCTATGTCGTCACCGGCACCCGCACCAACCTCGGCATTCCGGGCCGTCCCGGCACCGCCCCGCTCGGCGCCGCCGCCCGGATGCACCGCCGCCCGCCGGGCGCCCCCGGCCATCCCGGCGGCTACCGGGAGCTGTCGGGCCGCGAGGTCGAGGTGCTGAGGCTGGTTGCGGAGGGCCAGTCCAACAAGGCCATCGGCGTCTCGATGGGCCTGTCCGCCCTCACCGTCAAGAGTCACCTCGCCCGGATCGCCCGCAAGCTGGGCACCGGGGACCGGGCCGGCATGGTCGCGGTCGCCCTGCGCACCGGGATCATCCACTGAGCCGTATCGCCCGCCCGGCCGTCGCGCCTCTCCCCACCACCCCCGCGCCCGTCGACGGAACGTTCCGTCGACGGGCGCCCTGCGTACCCGCCGCACACAGCTACCCTTGACAGGTGACCGACGCCCAAGAGACCGCAGCAGAGACGACACTGCGAACCACCGGGGGCGCTCCTCCGGACGACCTCCCCCCGGCGCCGGTCCCCTTGCTGGAGCCGCGCGAGGGCATCCCGCCCGTCACCGCCGACGCGGACGCGCTCGCCGAGGTCATCGCGGCCTTCGCCGCGGGCCACGGCCCGGTGGCCGTCGATGCCGAGCGCGCCTCCGGCTACCGCTACGGGCAGCGGGCCTATCTGGTCCAGTTGCGCCGGGCCGGAGCGGGGACCGCACTGATCGACCCCGTCGGCTGCCCCGACCTCTCGGGTCTGGGCGCCGCGATCGCCGACGCCGAATGGGTCCTGCACGCGGCGACCCAGGATCTGCCCTGTCTGCGTGACATAGGCATGATCCCCGCCCGGATCTTCGACACCGAACTCGCGGGCCGGCTGGCCGGATTCGCCCGGGTGGGGCTCGGCGCCATGGTCGAGAACATCCTCGGATACGCCCTGGAGAAGGGCCACTCCGCCGTCGACTGGTCGACCCGCCCGCTGCCCGACCCCTGGCTGCACTACGCCGCGCTCGATGTCGAGCTGCTGGTCGACCTGCGCGACGCGCTGGAGGAGGAGCTGGAGCGGCAGAGCAAGCTGGAGTGGGCGCATCAGGAGTTCGCGGCCATCGCCGCGGCCCCGCCCGCCCCGCCGCGCAAGGACCCCTGGCGGCGGACGTCGGGGATGCACAAGGTCCGGCGGCGCCGGCAGATGGCCGTGGTGCGCGAGCTGTGGACGGCCCGGGACCGGATCGCCCAGCGCCGCGATGTCTCGCCGGGCAAGGTGCTGGGCGACGCGGCCATCGTAGAGGCCGCGCTGGCCCTGCCCGCGAACGCCCGCGCGCTGGCCGCGCTGAACGGTTTCGGCCACCGGATGAACCGGCGCCAGCTCGAACAGTGGCAGGCCGCGGTGGACCGGGCGCGGGAGCTGCCGGAGGCCGACCTCCCCCAGCCGGGCCAGCCGGTGGCCGGTCCGCCCCCGCCGCGGGCGTGGGCCGACAAGGACCCGGCCGCGGCGGCGCGGCTCTCCGCGGCGCGTGCGGCCGTCACCCAACTGGCCGAAGGGCTGAATCTTCCGCAGGAGAACCTGATCGCCCCGGACACCGTCCGGCGGCTGTGCTGGGAGCCGCCCGCCGAGCCGACGACGGATGCGGTCGCCTCCGTTCTCGCAGGTCACGGCGCCCGTCCCTGGCAGATCGACCAGGTGACCCCGGTGCTCGCGGCCGCCTTGCTGGCGACCCCGGCCTGATGTGACGCGCGTGGACCGGCGGCGGGCGCCGCCGGCCCGCGGCTGTGACCTTCAACCCTCCGGTCGTGAGGACTGGGCAGCTTGGTTACTCATAAGTAGCATGAGGTGGTGAGGCGCGCCCCGGGCGTGCCCGCAGCAGTGCCATCCCGCACCTGGAGGAGAGCCAACGTGCCTCGTACCGCTAGGGACGTCGTCTTCGTCGACGGCGTCCGGACCCCATTCGGCAAGGCGGGCCCGAAGGGCATCTACCATGAGACCCGCGCCGACGACATGGTCGTCAAGTGCATCCGGGAGCTGCTGCGCCGCAACCCGGATCTGCCGCCGGAGCGCATCGACGAGGTGGCCATCGCCGCGACGACGCAGATCGGCGACCAGGGCCTGACCATCGGCCGCACCGCGGGCATCCTGGCCGGGCTGCCCCAGTCGGTCCCCGGCTACGCCATCGACCGGATGTGTGCCGGTGCGATGACGGCCGTGACGACCACCGCGGGCTCCATCGCCTTCGGCGCCTATGACGCCGTCGTCGCGGGCGGCGTCGAGCACATGGGCCGTCACCCCATGGGCGAGGCCGTGGACCCCAACCCCCGCTTCGTCTCGGAGAAGCTGGTGGACGAGTCGGCCCTGTTCATGGGCATGACGGCGGAGAACCTCCACGACCGGCTGCCGCACATCACCAAGGCGCGCGCCGACGAGTTCGCGGTGCGCAGCCAGGAGAAGGCCGCCAAGGCGTACGCCAACGGCAAGATCCAGCAGGACCTGGTGCCGGTCTCGGTGCGCCGCACCTCCCCCGAGGGCGGCGAGCTGGGCTGGGGCCTGGCGACCGCCGACGAGCCGATGCGCCCGGGCACCACGCTGGAGGGCCTGGCCTCGCTGAAGACCCCGTTCCGCCCGCACGGCCGGATCACCGCCGGTAACTCCGCGGGGCTCAACGACGGCGCCACCGCCTCGCTGCTGGCCGCCGAGGACTTCGCCCAGGAGCTGGGCCTGCCGGTGCGGATGCGCCTGGTCTCCTTCGCCTTCGCGGGCGTCGAGCCCGAGGTGATGGGCTACGGCCCGGTCCCGGCGACCAAGAAGGCGCTCGCCAAGGCCGGTCTGTCGATCGAGGACATCGGCCTGTTCGAGATCAACGAGGCGTTCGCCGTCCAGGTCCTGTCGTTCCTGGACCACTACGGCATCGCGGACGACGACGCGCGCGTCAACCAGTACGGCGGCGCCATCGCCTTCGGCCATCCGCTGGCCTCCTCCGGTGTCCGGCTGATGACGCAGTTGGCGCGGCAGTTCGAGGAGCAGCCGCAGGTCCGCTACGGCATCACCACGATGTGCATCGGCTTCGGCATGGGTGGCACCGTGATCTGGGAGAACCCGCACTTCGAGGGGAACAAGTGACCAACACCGCAGAGCTTCTCAAGGGGGCGGCAGAGCTGTTCCCGGGCGAGGTCGTGACGCAGGCGCACGTCCGCCACCTCGATCTCCCCCAGGGCGCGGGCCGCTTCGCGCTCATCACGCTGGACAACGGCCTGGACCACACCAAGCCCACCACCTTCGGCCCGGCCTCGCTCGCCAATCTCAACACGGCGATCGACCAGGTCGAGAAGGAGGCGGCGGACGGCGAGATCACCGGTGTCGGCATCACCGGCAAGCCGTTCATCTTCGCCGTGGGCGCCGACCTCAAGGGCGTGGAGCTGCTCAAGCGCCATGAGGACGCGCTGGCCATCGGCAAGGGCGGCCATGACGTCTTCAAGCGGCTGTCGGCGCTCGCCGTGCCCACCTTCGCGTACTACAACGGCGCGGCGATGGGCGGCGGGGTCGAGGTCGGGCTGCACTGCTCCTACCGCACCGTCTCCGCGGCACTGCCGGCCTTCTCGCTGCCCGAGGTGTTCCTGGGCCTGGTCCCCGGCTGGGGCGGCTGCACCCTGCTGCCGAACCTGATCGGCGCCGACCGCGCGGTCTCGGTGATCATCGAGAACTCCCTCAACCAGAACAAGCAGCTCAAGGGCGAGCAGGTCTACGATCTCGGGATCGCGGACGCGATCTTCGAGGGCGCGGACTTCCTGGAGCAGTCGCTGATCTGGACCGCCGCCGTCCTCAAGGGCGAGATCGAGGTCGTACGGCCCGAGATCGACCGCGGCGACGCCTGGCACGAGGCCGTGGTGCGCGGCCGCGCCATCGCCGACGGCAAGGTGCACGGGGCCGCCCCGGCCGCCTACCGCGCGCTGGAGATCATCGACGCCGCGCGCAACGGTGACCTCGCCCGCGGCTACGAGGCCGAGGAGAAGGCGCTCGCCGACCTGATCATGGGCAGTGAGCTGCGCAGCGGCATCTACGCCTTCAACCTGGTGCAGAAGCGCGGCAAGCGCCCGGCCGGCGCCCCGGACAAGTCGCTGGCGCGCCCGGTCTCCAAGGTGGGCGTCGTGGGCGCGGGTCTGATGGCCTCGCAGTTGGCGCTGCTGTTCGTGCGGCGTCTGGAGGTGCCGGTCGTGCTGACCGACATCGACCAGGAGCGGATCGACAAGGGCGTGGGCTATGTCCACGGCGAGATCGACAAGCTGCTGCTCAAGGGGCGGATCAACCAGGACAAGGCCAATCGCCTCAAGGCCGCGGTGACCGGTTCGCTGGACAAGGCCGCCGCCTTCGGTGACGCCGACTTCGTCATCGAGGCCGTCTTCGAGGAGATGGGCGTCAAGCAGAAGGTGTTCGCCGAGGTCGAGGCGGTCGTGCCGGAGCACGCCATCCTCGCCACCAACACCTCCTCGCTGTCGGTGTCCGAGATGGCCTCCCAACTCAAGCACCCCGAGCGGGTCGTGGGCTTCCACTTCTTCAACCCGGTCGCGATCCTGCCACTGCTGGAGATCGTCCGCGGTGAGAAGACCGATGACGCGGCGCTGGCCACCGCCTTCGGTGTGGCCAAGAAGCTGAAGAAGACCGCGGTCCTGGTCAAGGACGCCCCGGCGTTCGTGGTCAACCGGATCCTGACCCGCTTCATGGGCGAGATCCAGAACGTCATCGACGAGGGCACCCCGGTCGACGCCGCCGAGCGCGCCATCGAGCCGCTGGGTCTGCCGATGTCCCCGCTGGTGCTGCTGGAGTTGGTCGGCCCGGCGATCGGTCTGCATGTCTCCGAGACGCTGCACGGCGCGTTCCCGGACCGCTTCACGGTCTCGGAGAACCTCCGGCGCGTGGTCGAGGCGGGCAAGCGCGGCTTCTACGTGCGTGCCGACGGCAATTCAGCCAAGCCGGAACTGGACCCGGAGGTCGCCGCGCTGCTCCAGCAGGGCGACACCGTCCTCACCGAGGAGCAGGTGCGCACCCGGGTGCTGGACGCCGTGGCGCAGGAGATCGGCCTGATGCTCCAGGAGGGCATCGTCGCCGAGGCGCAGGACATCGACCTGTGTCTGATCACCGGTGCGGGCTGGCCCTTCCACCTGGGCGGCATCACGCCGTACCTGGACCGCGAGGGCGTCTCGGAGCGGGTGAACGGGAAGGCGTTCCTGGCCCCGGGCGTCGCGAGCGTTCCCGCCTAGCGGCGGTGCATGGCAGGGCCCGGGTGCCGGGCGGGCGAAGGCCCGTCCGGCACCCGGGCGTTCCGGGGTGATCCACCGGCGGCACCGCCCCGCCCGCGCCACGGCCCGGCGGCAAGCACCCACCACCCGGATCCGGGGCGGGTCGTTCCGGGCGGTCGGGTCACACCCGGGACGGGAAAGGGACCGGTGGCACCTTCCACGGGCGCCGCGCCGCCGACGTAAGCGCCGGGCAGGGCGCGGCCTGGAACCGCGCTGCCGGGCCGCTCAGCCGCTTCCCACGCGGTTCCAGGCCCTCAGGGCCAGCCCGTCCTCGTCGGTCTTCTGACGGGCCACCAGGAGCCGTCCGTCCACTCCCAGGGCGGCCAGCACCACCCGGGCCCGCCCGTCCAGCGCCAGCGCCGGGGTATGGGCGCCCTGCTCGCCCGAGGGCGTCCACCACACCCCCGCCGCCTCGTCCTCGCTGGGGTGGGCGGCGACGGCCAGCCGCCCGGCGTCCTGGTGGGCCAGGACGGTGCAGTCGTGACCGTCCACCACGGCGCGCACCGCGGCGACCGGGCCGGTGCCCGTGGACCCGCCCAGCGGCGCGGGGGCCGGGGCGTCCGGCCGCCAGGCCAGCAGCTCGCCGCTGTCGGCGTCGCGCCAGTAGTGGGTGAGGGTGCCGGGGCTGGTCTCCACCACGGCCGCGGAATCCGGCCGGGCATCGGCGGGGACGTCCTCGCCCCGCTTCGGGGCGGCGCCGGGCGTGGGCTGGTACCAGCGCAGCGCGGCGCCCTTCCCGGCCGGTGCGAGCAGTTCGAGCCGGCCGTCGGCGGTCGCGGCCGCCGAAAGGCCGCCCAGCACATCCGTGCCCTTCCAGTCGGTCCAGCGCTCCCAGGTCCCCTTGGGGTCCTGCCGCCGCGCGCTCACCCCGCCCCCGGCGTTGCGGACGAAGACGCGCAGGGCGCCGGAGGAGTCCACCGCCATGGCGGGCGCGCCGGTCCGCTCGGCCTTACGGGGGTCCTTCGGATGCGGGGTGCCCAGCGAGTGCCACGCCGTCAGCGGGCGGCCGCTCTGGAACTGGGTGGCGTGGACGATGTCGACGCGCGCCGGCCGGCCCGCGCCGCCCGGCCGGCGCCGAAGCCCCACCAGATGCGCGTACCCCTCCGCGCTCTGAGCGACGGTCAGACTGACCAGGCCGGGGGCCTCGATCAGCCAGGGCCCCGTCCACTGCGGCCCTGCGGGCCGGTCTTCCGTCCAGCGCGCCACGCCGCCTGCCACCAGTGCATAGGCCGTGAGCCTGTCGTCCTTGCCGCGGAGCAACCGCAACGCCATGGCCCGCTGCCAACCTTCCCCGAGTTGGTCCACCTGATCGAACGATGTCCATAGTAATTTGCCTGCACTATGGATGGACTTGTGGTCGTCGATGCCGCCAATGTCATCGGCTCGGTTCCCGACGGCTGGTGGCGTGACCGCCGCGGCGCTGCCGAGCGGCTCCGCGACCGGCTGGCCGTCCTCGCCAGGACCGGGCTCCCCGACCGCCCGGGCGTGCCCGGCTGGGCCACCCGCCCTCCGGTGGACATCGTGATGGTGGTCGAGGGCGCGGCGCGGGGCGTGGAGCCGGTGGAGGGCGTACGGGTGGAGAGCGCGCCGGGCAGCGGCGACGACCGGATCGTGCAGGTGGTGGCGGCCCGTGACGAGGGGCGCCCCTGCCTGGTGGTGACGGCGGATCAGGGGCTGCGGGCCCGGGTCACGGCGCTGGGCGCGCTGACGACGGGCCCCCGGTCGGTCCGCCCCGACGGCTCGGCCTAGGACGGCGGGACCGGTCAGGCGGCTCCGCGCGGGCCCTGTTCCGTATGCGTCCCCGTCTCGGTCACCCGGCTGTGGCGGCGCCCGTACAGGAAGTAGACGACGAAGCCGATGACCATCCACACCGCGAACCGCAGCCAGGTCTCGGCGGGCAGATTGAGCATCAGCCACAGCGAGGCGACCACCGACACGATCGGCAGCACCGGCACCCATGGCGTACGGAAGGCGCGGGGCAGATCGGGCCGGGTGTTGCGGAGGATCAGCACGCCGAGCGCGACCACGACGAAGGCGAAGAGCGTGCCGATGTTCACCAGGGCCGCGAGCTGGGAGATGCTGGTGAACCCGGCGACGATGGCGATGATCGTGCCGAGCAGGATCGTCGAGCGGTAGGGCGTGCCGAAGCGCGGATGCACCCGGGAGAAGACCCTGGGCAGCAGTCCGTCGCGGCTCATGGCGAAGAACACCCGGCTCTGGCCGAGCAGCAGGATCATGCACACCGTGGTGAGCCCGACCGCGGCGCCGAAGCTGATGACGCCCGCGTAGAAGGGATGTCCGGTGGCCTTGAAGGCGTCGGCGAGCGGGGCGTCCACCGTCAGCCGGGTGTACTTCTGCATCCCGGTGACCACGATCGACACGGCGACATAGAGCACGGTGCAGATGAGGAGCGAGCCGAGGATGCCCCGGGGCATGTCCCGCTGGGGGTTCCTGGTCTCCTCCGCGGCGGTCGCCACCACGTCGAAGCCGATGAAGGCGAAGAAGACCACGGCGGCGGCGGTGAAGATGCCCTCGACGCCGAAGGTCGTCGGCTGGTAGCCGAACATGAGCTGGATCAGCGGTGCGGTGAGTCCCGAGCCCGAGATCGTGCCCTTGGCCTCGGGGATGAAGGGGTGGTAGTTGGCCGGGTCGATGAAGAACGAGCCCGCGATGATGACCAGCAGCACCACCGCCACCTTCACCGCGACCACCACCGAGGTGACCCGCGCCGACAGCTTCATCCCGAGGACCAGGATCACGGTGATCACCAGCACCAGCGCGGCGGCGAGTACGTCGAAGGACAAGCCGTGTGCCGCGTCGGGCCCGGACAGGGCGGCGGGCAGTTCCCAGCCGGCGTTGGCCAGCAGCGAGCGGATATAGCCGGCCCAGCCGACCGCGACCACGGCGGTGCCGAGCGCGAACTCCAGCACCAGGTCCCAGCCGATGGTCCAGGCGGGCAGCTCGCCCAGCGAGGCGTACGAGAAGGTGTACGCGGATCCGGCCACCGGCACGGTCGAGGCGAACTCGGCGTAGCAGAGCGCGGCCAGCGCGCAGACGATGCCCGCGACGACGAAGGCGAGGGCGGTCGCGGGGCCCGCCTGCTCCTTGGCGACGGCCCCGGTGAGGACGAAGATGCCGGTCCCGATGATCACGCCGACGCCGAAGACCGTGAGATCCAGGGCGGACAGCGACCGGGTCAGGGCGTGCTCGGGCTCCTCGGTGTCCTTGATGGACTGTTCGATCGACTTCGTCCGCAGATAGTCCGGCCGGGCCTTACGGCCGCCATCGCCACCAGTGCCGCCGCCGGAGCGGCCCTCGGGTTCCCGCTCGCTCACCGATGCCACCTCCGCGCCTGCTCGTGCCCCGTGGGCGCCCATCGTTCTGCCAACCGGGCGGCAGGGAGGTGCGCACACCCGAAGCCCCGGCCGATTCACCCGATGGGGGCGGGCCCGGGGGACGCACGCTGGGCCGGTCGGAGCAGGAGGCTCCGGCCGGCCCAGGCGGCGGAAAGGGGGGGCGGTGGCCCGGTGGCTCAGTCGCGCACCGGCTCGGCCGTCGTCGAGCGGGCCACATCGGCGCCGGAGCCCGCGTCCGCCGACTCGCTTCCGTAGCGGCCACCGATCCTGGAGACCAGCCCGGTGACCTGACGGGCGATGTCCGGTGCGGTCAGCCCGATCTCCGCCATGACCTCCTTACGGGAGGCATGGTCGAGGAAGCGCGGCGGGATGCCGAAGTCGCGCACCGGCATGTCGACGCCCGAGTCGCGCAGCGCCTGGGCCACGGCGGAGCCCACACCGCCGACCCGGCTGTTGTCCTCGACGGTGACGACGACGCGGTGGCGCTCGGCGAGGGCGGGCAGCTCCTCGTCGACCGGCTTGACCCAGCGGGGGTCGACCACCGTAGTGGAAATGCCCTGTTTGTCGAGAAGGTCGGCGATCTCCAGGCACATCGGGGCCAGCGCGCCCACCGAGACCAGCAGCACATCGGGCTGCTCGCGGTCGGCCGCCGCGGGCTCCCGCAGCACGTCCATGCCACCGATCCGGCCGACGGCCGCGACCGCCGGGCCCACCGCGCCCTTGGAGTAGCGCACCACGGTCGGCGCGTCCGCCACTTCCACGGCCTCGCGCAACTGGGCGCGGACCTGGTCGGCGTCGCGCGGGGCGGCGATCCGCAGGCCCGGGACGACCTGGAGGAGCGACATGTCCCACATGCCGTTGTGCGAGGCCCCGTCGGTGCCGGTGATACCGGCGCGGTCCAGTACGAAGGTCACCCCGCACTTGTGCAGGGCCACATCCATCAGGACCTGGTCGAAGGCGCGGTTGAGGAAGGTGGCGTAGACGGCGAAGACCGGGTGGAGCCCGCCGGTGGCGAGCCCGGCCGCCGAGACGGCCGCGTGCTGCTCGGCGATGCCCACGTCGTAGACCCGCTCCGGGAAGCGCTTGGCGAACTCGGTGAGCCCCACCGGGTGCAGCATGGCCGCCGTGATCGCGACGATGTCCTCGCGCTCCTCGCCGAGCTTGACCATCTCCTCGCCGAAGACCGAGGTCCAGTCGGCGCCGGAGGCCGAGATCGGCAGCCCGGTGTCCGGGTGGATCTTGCCGACGGCGTGGAAGCGGTCCGCCTCGTCCTGAAGGGCGGGCTGGTAGCCGCGGCCCTTCTCGGTGAGGCAGTGCACGATGACCGGGCCGCCGAAACGCTTCGCCCGCTGGAGCGCCGACTCCAGCGCCTCGATGTCATGGCCGTTGATCGGGCCGACGTACTTCAGCCCCAGGTCCTCGAACATGCCTTGGGGGGTGATGAAGTCCTTCAGCCCCTTCTTGGCCCCGTGCAGCGTCTCGTACAGCGGCCTGCCGACGACCGGGGTGCGCTCCAGCAGGTCCTTGCCGCGGGCCAGGAAGCGCTCATAGCCGTCGGTGGTGCGGAGGGTTGCGAGGTGGTTGGCCAGGCCGCCGATGGTGGGGCCGTAGGAGCGCTCGTTGTCGTTGACGACGATGACCAGCGGGCGGTTCTTGGCGGCGGCGATGTTGTTGAGCGCCTCCCAGGCCATACCGCCGGTCAGCGCGCCGTCGCCGATCACGGCGACCACATGGTCCTGCTTGCCGAGCAGCTCATTGGCCTTGGCGAGGCCCTCGGCCCAGCCGAGGACAGTCGAGGCGTGACTGTTCTCGATGACGTCGTGCTCGGACTCGGCCCGCGAGGGATAACCGGACAAACCACCCTTGCTCTTGAGCTTGGAGAAGTCCTGGCGGCCGGTGAGCAGCTTGTGCACATAGGACTGGTGACCGGTGTCCAGCAGTACCTTGTCCCGGGGAGACTCGAAGACCCGGTGCAGGGCGATGGTCAGCTCCACCACGCCGAGATTGGGGCCGAGATGGCCACCGGTCTTGGAGACGGCGTCGACGAGGAAGGAGCGGATCTCCGCGGCCAGCCGGTCCAGCTCCTCCGGAGTGAGCCGGTCCAGATCGCGCGGTCCCGTGATGCGGGTCAGCAGCACCCGTGCCTCCTTGCTTCGAGCGTCTCCATGGAGCTTGCCGGTCCGCCTGAGTCTAATGTTCCGCCCTCCGGCCCAGACCTCCCCCCATGCGATGTCCGTCACGCGTGTTCTTTTCAGACAGCCGCCCGGCGCCTCCGTGGAGGCACCGGGCGGTTGGGTGAGACGTGCGGGTCAGCCGCGACCCGCGGACCGTTGTGTCCTGCGCGACACCGAGTCGATGACGACGGCGGCCAGCAGCACCCCACCGGTGATCATGTACTGGACGGAGTTCGCGACGCCCAGCAGGTTCATCCCCGACGAGATCGAGCCGATGACCAGCATGCCGAGCAGCGCCGACCAGACCGAGCCCCGGCCGCCGAAGAGGCTGGTGCCGCCGATGACCGCGGCCGCGATGGCCTCCATCAGCAGGTTGCCGGTGCCGGCCTGCTGGCTGGCGGAGCCGATCCGGGAGGCGATCATGATGCCGCCGCAGGCGGCCATCAGCCCGGCCAGCGAGTAGACCGAGATCCGGATCGCGACGACGTTGATGCCCGCGCGGCGGGCCGCCTCGACGCTGCCGCCCAGGGCGATCACCTTGCGCCCGTAGGCGGTGCGGCGGACCACGAAGTCGAGGATCACCAGGACCGCCACGAAGATCACCAGGGCGAGGGGCAGGCCCTTGTACTCGTTCAGCCGCCAGGCCGCGGTGAAGGTGATCACCGCGAGCACGCCGGTGCGGACCAGGATCTCGCTCAGCGGCCGCGAGGGCACGCCGACCGCCTTGCGGCGCCTGCTGTCCAGGAACTGGGCGAGGAAGAAGCCCGCCGTCGCCAGCGCGGCCACCCCGTAGGCGGCGATGAGCTGGCTGAAGTAGTGGGCGGTGAGATCCCGCACGAAGCTGCCGTCGGCGATGCTGATGGTGCCGGTGGTGCCGAGCACCTGGAGCATCAGACCGTTCCACGCCAGCAGACCGGCCAGGGTCACCACGAAGGCCGGGACGCCTATCTTGGCGAAGAAGAAGCCGTGCAGCGCGCCGAGCAGCGCGCCGCTGGCGAGCGCGGCGAGCACCGCGATCCCCTCGGGCACCCCGTGGTTGACGTTGAGCACCGCCAACGTGGCCGCGGCCAGACCGCTGAGCGAGCCGACGGACAGGTCGATCTCGCCGAGCAGCAGCACAAAGACGATCCCGACCGAGATCATGCCGGTGCCGCCGAGCAGGATGGAGAGGTCGGAGAGGTTCTTGGGCGAGAGGAAGGCGCTGTCCTTCCACTGGAAGACGGCCCAGATGATGGCGATGCCGACGATGACCGGGACCGCGCCCAGATCGCCGCTGCGCATCTTCCGGCCGAACTCCGTCAGGTAGCCCCTGAACCCCTCCTGACGGACCAGCAGCCGGGGGTCGACGACGGTGACCGCGTCCTTGGCGACGGGGTTGACGTCGGCCGGGCCGCTCACCTTGTTGCCGCCGTTCGACGCGCCGCCGTTGCTCTTGTCGACGTTCGTGGTCACTTCGCGACCTCCCCGCTACGCGCCTTGCGGCGGGTCACGGCGTTGTCCGTGGCGCCGGTGATGGCGGAAATGATCTCTTCCTGAGAGGTGGTCTTCACATCGAAGATGCCGTTGTTGCGGCCCAGCCGCAGCACCGCGACGCGGTCCGCGACGGCCTTGACGTCGGCCATGTTGTGGCTGATGAGGATGACGGCGAGGCCGCGGTCGCGCAGCCGCTCGACCAGGTCGAGGACCTGCGCGGTCTGCTCGACACCGAGAGCGGCGGTCGGCTCGTCCAGGATCACCAGCTTGGGCTCGCCGAGCATCGAACGGGCGATGGCGACGGTCTGCCGCTGGCCACCCGAGAGCGAGGCGATCGGGATCCGCACACTGGGGATGCGGATCGACAGGGTCTGAAGCAGCTCACGGGAGCGCCGCTCCATCTCGACCTCGTCGAGCACCCCGGCGCGCAGGATCTCGCGGCCGAGGAAGAGGTTGCCGACGACGTCGATGTTGTCGCAGAGGGCGAGGTCCTGGTAGACGGTCGCGATGCCCAGCCCCTGGGCGTCGTGCGGCCGGGTGACCTGGACGGACTTGCCCTGCCACTCGATGACGCCTTCGTCGGCGGGGCCGACTCCGGCGATGGTCTTGACGAGGGTCGACTTGCCGGCGCCGTTGTCGCCCACCAGGGCGACGACCTCACCGGCGTGGACCTCCAGATCGATGTCGGTGAGCGCCTGGACGGCGCCGAACCGCTTGGAGATCCCGCGCAACGCCAACACGGGTCCGTTCGGCACGATGGCCAGCTCCGTTCCGGGCAGGGAGATCCCTGCTGTGTGACGGAGGGGAGAGCGCGCTCTCCCCTCGGTTGGGGGGTGTGTCAGGAGGCGGGCGGGCCGTCCGTGGGGGTACGGACGGCCCCGCGCCGCTACTTCAGACCGGCCTCGTCGCACGCCGCCTTGTACTTGGCGGTGCAGATCTGCGCGACCGTGTAGTTGCCGTCCTTGACGACGGTGTCCTTGATGTTCTTCTTGGTCAGCGAGATCGGGGTGATCAGCGTCGCCGGGATGTCCTTGTTGGTCGGGCTGTCCACCGTGTTGGACTCGTTGACCTTGTCGCCGCGGCCGAGCGCGATGGCCATCTCCGCGGCGGCGGCGGCCTCGTCCAGGTAGGACTTGTAGACGCTCATGTACTGCTCGCCGGTGACGACCCGGCGCACACCCTCGAGTTCGGCGTCCTGGCCGGTGACCGGGGGCAGCGGGTTGAAGCCGCCGCTCTTGAGCGCGGTGATCGCGCCGCCCGCCATGCTGTCGTTGGCCGAGTAGACGCCGATGATGTTCTTCTTGCCGAGGGAGGAAATGGCGCCCGTCATGGCCTCGTTGGCCTTGTCCGCGAGCCAGCGGTCGATGTCGTACGACTTGCCGACGTTCACCTTGCCCTTGAGGACGGACATCGCGCCCTTCTTGAACAGGGCGGCGTTGGGGTCGGCCTCCCAGCCGTTGAGCATCACGATCTTGCCGCTCTTGGCCTTGTTGCCGAGCGCCTCGAGCAGCGCCTGGCCCTGCACCTTGCCGACCGTCTCGTTGTCGAACGAGGTGTACGCGGAGACCGGGCCCTCGGCCAGCCGGTCGTAGGCGACGACGGGGATCCCGGCCTCGTCGGCCTTCCTGACCGAGGAGGCTATGGACTTGGAGTCCACCGAGTCGAGGATGAGCGCGTCGACCTTCTTGGTGATCATCGAGTCGACCTGCTGCTGCTGAACCGACGTGTCCGACTTGGCGTTGACGTAAAGGATCTTGCAGTCGGCGCAGAGCGCCTTGACCTTCTTGGTGATGTATGGCCGGTCGAAGTTCTCGTATCTGGCCGTCTGGTCCTCGGGCAGCAAGAGCCCGATCGTGAGCGGACCGGTCTTCTTCTTCTCGTCCTTCTTGTCGCTGCCGGCCTCCTTCGCCGAACCACAAGCGGCGAGGGCTACGGTCATCGACACGACAGAGGCAGCGAGAGCGACGCGACGCATCGTTGCGTTCATTTGGGGGTGACCTCCCTGACGAGGCCGCGTCATTGCGGCCGAGGTGGCTGGAAGTCAACTCGGCCGCCCGCATGGCGTCAAGAAGTAAATCCTTAACGAGATGGCAACGGTGCCATTCGTTATCTGAGTGAACGCAGCCGGACAGGCCGGATAGACGGAGCGTGACCGGACAAAGCCGCTCAGCCAAGACCGGTGCGGGCGGCCGCGATCCGGCGGTCAGGTGAGGGCCGGAGCCCCCGCCGAGAGCGCACCGTCCAGCAGCGTCGAATCCCCCATCTCGCTGAGCACCAGCGCCAGCGCGCCCAGCACCTCGGCCCGGCCGCCGAGCGCCCCGGGCATCACCGAGAGCTGATGGGCCGCGCTGGGAATCGCGTACCGCGCGACCGACTCCCGGATCGGCCCCAGCACCAGCTCGCCCGCCTCGGCGAGCTGACCGCCCAGCACCATCCGGCTCGGATTGATCAGATTGCAGAGGTTGGCCACTCCGCTGCCGATGTGCCGGCCGACATCCCCGATCACCCGCCGGCAGCCGGGGTCGCCCTCGCGGGCCAACTGCACCATGCGCTCCACGGTGAGATCCGCGCCATGGCTGGATTGCAGCAGCGGCAGCACATAGCGGGCCGCGGTGAAGGTCTCCAGACAGCCGCGGTTGCCGCAGCGGCACACCGGGCCCGACTCGTCGAGGGTGATATGGCCGATCTCGCCCGCCGTGCCGCCGGGGCCGCGGTAGATCTTCCCGCTGATCACCAGCCCCGCGCCGACACCGTCGGCGACCTTGATGTACGCGAGGTCGGCGACCCCGCGGCCGGAGCCCCAGACCAGCTCGCCCAGCGCGCCGAGGTTGGCGTCGTTGTCCACATGCACCGGCACCCCGAGCCGCTGCGCCAGGTCATCGCGCGGATTGGTGCCCGCCCAGCCCGGCAGGATCGCGGTCGAGCCCAGCGTGCCGGTCTCCACGTCGATCGGGGCGGGCACGCCGAGGCCGACGCCGACCACCTTGTCCTGGCTGAGCCCGCTGGCCGTGATCAGCCTGCTGACAAGCTGCTCCGCCCGGTCCAGCCCCTGCGCGGAGGAGGCGTCCACATCCAGCGGCTCGGCCTCCTCGGCCAGCACCTGATGGGCGAGGTTGCCGATGGCGACGCGTAGATGCGTATGGCCGAAATCCACCCCTACGACGATGCCCGCGTCGCCGCTGAGCGAGACGCTGCGCGCCCGGCGGCCACCCGCCGAGGTGGGGGTGACCTCGACCGTTCCGCCGTCCTTGAGCTCACGCACGATGTTGGAGACGGTGGCCGCGGACAGCCCGGTGGACCGGGCGATCTCCGCCTGGGTCAGCGAGCCCGCCATCCGCACCGCACGGACCACCCGCTCGAGATTGGCCCGGTGCAGCGACGACTGCGATCCCGGAGTCTCCACGCCCATCCACTCCCGCCTTCACGGACGGCACGACGGCCGCTCCGCCGGCCGGGCCGCAACAGTGAGGCCCAGCGGTGTCTCCAACATGTGAACTCTAAGCTGAGCCGCCACGGTTGTCCCACGTCAAGTCCCTGACCGCTCCGGGACGCCCGGCGGCACCTTCCGGGCAGCCCACAGCGCACGGCCCCGTCCTTTCCGTACGGCGGAAAGAACGGGGCCGCGAAAAGCGCTCTCCGGCCGCTCCTATTTGAGCGCGCCCGCGGTCAGGCCCGCCTGGACCTGCCGCTGGAAGAGGATATAGACGCCGAGCACCGGAAGCATCGCCAGCACCAGACCGGCGAAAAGCGCGGACCAGTCGCCCTTGTACTGCTGGCTGGCCGCGAGCTGCACAAGACCCTGGGTGAGCACCCGCTTGTCCTCATCGGTGTTGAGCACCGTGGGCAGCATGTACTGATTCCACTGGCCGAGGAAGTTGAAGATCCCGACACTGATCAGGCCGGGCTTCGCCATCGGCAGCATGACCTGGAAGAACGTACGGGTATGGGAGGCCCCGTCGATCAGGGCCGCCTCCGCCACCGAGGACGGCAGCGTCTTGAAGAACGAGGTGAGGAAAAAGACCGTGAACGGCAGCGAATAGGCGATATAGACCAGAATGAGCCCATGGAACGTATTGAGCAGGCTCATGTTCTTCATCACGAAGAACAGTGGCACCAGCGCCAGGATGATGGGAAAACTCATCCCGCCGACGAACATGAAATAGATGAATCGCTTTCCCGGGAATTCAAAGCGAGCCAGGATGTATGCCGCCATCGAGCCCAGCAGCATCGTCCCGATCAGGGAGCAGCCCACCACCAGGATCGTATTGAGGAAGAAGTCGCCGATGTTCGACTTGCTCCAGGCCCGGGTCCAGTTGTCGAAGTGCAGGGCGGAGGGCAGCCCCCAGGGCGAGGTGAAGATCTGCTTGTCGGTCTTGAGGGAGCTCATCACCGCCCACAGCAGCGGCAGGGTGACGAGCAGCCCCCAGACCACCAGGATGCCGTGCGAGAAGACGTTGAGAACCTTGCCCTCGCTGCCGATCCGGCCCTCGGGGGCGGCGCCCGGCGGCGGCTGCTTGCGGACGGGCCCGGCGGGCGGCGCCTCGTCCTCCTTGGTGACGCCCGGGAGTTCCGAGGGCTCTGCGTGCGAGGTCACTGTGGTACCCCCAGATCGGCGGTCGGGCGGCGGTGGCCGGGTGCGGTCGGTGTGATCGGCATCAGTACTCCAGCCGCTCGCGCCGGCCGAGCCTGGTCACGACGACCGCGAAGATCAGGGTGACGATGAGCATCGCGACGCCGATCGTGGTGGCCCGTCCGGCCTGCCCGTCGTGGAAGGTCTTGGTGTAGACGTAGTAGCCCATGACCTGCGTGGAGTCGGCGGGGCCGCCCGGCCCCACGGTCATGATCTGCACCACGGCGAACGCGTCGAGCGCGATGATGCCCATATAGATCCAGCCGGTCTGGACCGTGTCCCACAGCAGCGGCAGGGTGATCTTGAAGAAGGTCTTGATCCGGTTGGCCCCGTCGAGCAGCGCCGCCTCGTAGAAGTCCTTCGGGATGGAGCTCATCCCGGCGGAGAAGAGGACGACGTAGAAGCCGACGTTGCTCCAGACCATCACCGCCATCAGGCACCACAGCGCCAGCTTCGGATCGGCCAGCCACTCCTGCTGGAGCGACTCCAGGCCGATTCCGCCGAGGAAGGCGTTGATCGCCCCGTTGCGCGGGTTGTAGGTGAACTGGAACAGCAGGGCGACGATCGCGATCGACAGCACCTGCGGAAAGAAGTAGATCACCTTGTACAGGCCCGACCCGCGCACCCCGGAGATCGCCGAGTTCTTCCTCCCCCGGCCGCCCACATTGAGCATGAAGGCGAAGAAGAGCCCGAGGCCGAGCGTCACCAGCGGCACCACCAGCAGCAGCACGACATTGTGCCCGACCGCTTTCCAGAAGAGGTCGTCATGCAGCAGCCAGTTGTAGTTCTTGAACCCGACCATCTTGAAGTCGGAGCTCAGCCCGGTCCAGTCCGTGAAGGAGTAGTAGATGGCCTGGACGAACGGCGAGATCACGAAGACCGCGTAAAGGATCACCGGCAGGGCCAGGAACCCCGCGATGAACCGGTACTTCCCATGCTGCATTTCTACCGACCTCGGTCTTCCCCTACGGATAATGCCGCCGGCGACGCGTGGAGCCGCATCAGACGTGCTTGTACTTCTTGACGGCGTCGTCCTTGGCCGTTTCATCGGCGAACTTCTGGCACTTCTTGATCGTCTCGGCGGGGGTCATCCGGCCCGCCATCATCTCGCCGAGCGCGCCGACGCCGATCTGCTGCTTCTGGAGCGTCACGTACCAGTCCTGGAGCCGCGGGTTGACCACGTTCTTGCCCGCCTTGGTCAGCGCCTCCTGCGCCGACGCCAGACCCGGCGGCAGGCTGAGGCCCTCGGTGCCGCCGTTGAGGGAGGAGAGCGAGGAGACCTGCTTGATGAAGTTCTTGGTGGACTTCTCACCGAGCATGATCCGCAGCAGCTCCATGCCGCCCTGCGGGTTCTTGGCCGCCTTCGGGACGATGAAGGGCTCACCGCCGGAGGCCCAGAGGGTGCCGAACGGCAGCTTGTCGCTCTTGTCCAGGCCGGACGGCGCGGCCACCGCCATCTGGAAGTCCTTGGGCGTGGTCTTCTTCGCCTCGTTCTCCACCCAGGAGCCGTTGGGGATGAACAGCGCCTTGCCCTGGTTCCACGCGGTCTGGGACTCGATGTGGGTCAGACCGGGGGTGCCCTTGAGGATGTAGCCCTTCTTGTAGAGCTCGTAGTACGCCTCGAAGGCGGCCTTGACGGCCGGGTGCTTCCAGGCGTTCGGCTCCAGGTTGTCGATCGAGTCCAGGACCTCCCGGCCACCGATCTTGGCGATGAAGGGGTAGAGGCTGAACGGCAGGTAGTAGGGGAACTTGCCGGGGTAGGTCCAGCCCGCGACCCCCTTCTTCTTCGCCGCCTCGCAGACCTTGAGCATGTCGTCCCAGGTCTCCGGGTACTCCATGTCGAGCTTGGCGAGATTGGTCTTGGAGTACCAGACGCCGTAGACGGTGTAGGCGTAGTAGAGGATCCACACCGGCTTGCCGTCGAACTGGCCCATCTCCACGACACCGGGGCGCAGGGTCTCGCGCACCGTCTTGCTGGGGTCGTCGAGGGAGGGCGCGTCCAGCAGCGGGGTGAGGTCGGTGAGCTGGTTCTTGCCGACCAGGGTGCCCATGTCCATCTGCTCGGCGCCGGAGTTGTCGACGAGGTCCGGCGGGGTGCCGCCGTTGAACCGCGGCTGGAGCACGGTCTGGATCTTCTGGGTGGCCGCGTGCTTGACCTTGCCCTTGGTCTTCGGGAAGGCCGCGGCGTACTCCGCCTCGGCGTCCTTGGCGTACTGCTGCCCGAAGCCGCCGTCGAAGATGACGACGTCGAGCGCGGCGCTCTCATTGACCGCGAGCGGGTTCTTGGCGCTCTTCTTGCCCTTGTCGACCTTCTTGGCGTCGTCGTCACCGCCACTGGCACAGGCGGACAGCGCGCTCATCGCGGGCACGGAGATCAATCCGAGCGCCGCCGAGCGCTTGATCAGATCGCGACGGCCGACATCTGAGGTGGATCCCATGCTCAAGTCCTCGCCTTCGTCAGGACTCAGGCGGTGTAACGGTTTCCCGTACATACTCGCCTCCGGCGAGGGGCCCGACACCGCGGGTCAGTTGAAGCGTCAAGCGGAGTATTGCTGGGTGTACGCCGGGGAGTGCGGATGACCCGCCGAGACCCTCCGATATGGGCCGCGGTGCGGCCTTCCCCCTGGGGCGACAGGTATAGTCCACTGGGCCTCATATGGGCAAGATCGAGAGGTCATCGGGTATCAGTCTTTCCCGAGTTGAGACCTGCCCGACATACCGTAGGCGGAGACAGTCCGTGCGGCACGCCGCCGTGCGCGCTCCCCGAAAGGCGGTTCCCGTGTCCCGGAAGCAGCTCACCCTCGCCACCAGCATTGTCGTGACCGCGACACTCGCGATCACCGCTGGGTGCGGCTCCGGCAAAGGGGGCTCGGCGGCCGGGGACAGCAAGGGCGGCGCGGCGATAGGCAAGGGCATGGCCCAACTGCCGGTGGAGCCCACCCAGGCACCGACCGAGGAGCCCACCGACGACCCCACCGACGACCCGTATGACGGGCCGTCGGACTCCCCCACCGGGGGCTCCGGCCTGATCACCCCGGACGCCAAGATGGGGACGTGCGGATGGGGTTCGGACGGCAAGCCCTACGCCAATGTGAAGATCAGCAACTCCGGCTCCAGCACCGCCTACTACTCGCTGCTGGTCGGCTTCGTCGACAGCTCGGACAAGGCCGTGACCACCGGGGTGGAGTCCGACGCGGCCGTGGCGGGCGGCGCCGACAAGACCATCAAGGTGACCGGGCTCAAGGCGGACAGCTCCCACACCGCGAAGAAGTGCCGGCTCTCGCTCGCCACCAAGTCCGACAGCGCCGACTGAGTCCGGCCGCGGCTCAGCCTCACTGACGACATACCAGACACATCCCCATCGGGCGCGCCGAAACGCCCCCATGGACACGGGCCGTACCACCGATGGCGGTACGGCCCGTGTCGTACCGTCCGCCACGCGCAGCCCAATTGGCGGTTGTCCGCATCCTTGACACCACCCTCCCCCTGCCTCCCTACTTATCTCTGCCCGACCCAGAGGACAACGTTGTCAGACTCGTTGAGAGGCTGCGTATGCGACAGAGACGACCACAGAGACGATGGCGTGGGATCGGACGGACGGCCCCCCTGGTGGCGGCCGTCCTGCTGGCGGTGACGGCCCAGGGCGGTGCGGTCGCCGCCCCCGTCGGCCCGGCCTCCGCGCACCACGCCGACCGCACCTTCGCCTCGTCCTTCGAGTCGGGCGACCCCCAGCCCGACTGGCGCGACACGGTCGAGACCGGACCCGACGGCGAGAAGAAGGCGTCCGGGGTGGACGGAGGCTACTCCTCCGGGATCCCCGGCAATGTCACCGACAAGGTCACCGAGGTCCGGGCGAGCGGGGAGAACACCGAGGGCGGGGAGGTCAAGGAGAACCTCGTCGACGGCGAGCTCACCAGCAAGTGGCTGGCCTTCGACACCACCACCGCCTGGCTCGAGTTCGATCTGAGCGAGCCGGTGAAGGCCGTCCGCTACGCCCTCACCTCCGCCAATGACGCCCCCGGCCGGGACCCGAAGGACTGGACCCTCAAGGGCTCGGCCAACGGTTCCGACTGGACGGCGCTGGACACCCGTAAGGACGAGACGTTCTCCTCGCGCCAGCAGACGCGGGAGTTCTCCTTCGACGGCGCCAAGGCGTACCAGCACTTCCGGCTGGAGATCACCCGCAACGCCGGGGACAACCTGATCCAGCTCGCGGAGGTGCAGTTCGCGACCGGCGACACCACGCCGCCCGCGCCCACCGACATGCGCACCCTGATCGACCGCGGCCCCACCGGCTCCCCCACCGCCAAGGCCAACGCGGGCTTCACCGGCACCCATGCCCTGCGCTACGCGGGCACCCATAAGCCGGACGGCCGGGCGTACTCGTACAACAAGGTCTTCGACGTCGACACGGCCGTCACCCGGGACACCCAGTTGTCCTACCGGATCTTCCCGTCGATGCCCGAGACCGATCTCAACTACCCGGCCACCCATGTCTCGGTCGATCTCGCCTTCACCGACGGCACCTATCTGAGCGATCTGCCCGGCGCGGTCGACCAGCACGGCGCCCGGATGAGCCCGCAGGGCCAGGCCGCCTCCAAGACGCTCTACGTCAATCAGTGGAACAACAAGGAGTCGCGGATCGGCGCGGTCGCCGCGGGCAAGACGGTCGACCGGATACTCGTGGCCTACGACTCCCCCAAGGGCCCCGCGCAGTTCCGCGGCTGGGTGGACGACATCTCGATCGCCCCCAAGGCGCCCGAGAAGCCGCTCGAGCACCTGTCGGACTACGCGCTGACCACCCGCGGCACCAACTCCAGCGGCAGCTTCTCGCGCGGCAACAACTTCCCGGCCACCGCCGTCCCCAACGGCTTCAACTTCTGGACGCCGGTGACCAACGCGGGCTCCACCGACTGGCTCTACCAGTACGCCCGCGCCAACAACGCCGACAACCTCCCCACCATCCAGGCGTTCAGCGCGAGCCATGAGCCCAGCCCCTGGATGGGCGACCGGCAGACCTTCCAGGTGATGCCGTCCGGTGCGAACGGCACCCCGGACGCCGGGCGCACCTCCCGCGCGCTCCCGTTCCGCCATGAGAAGGAGACCGCCCGGCCGTATTACTACGGGGTGACCTTCGAGAACGGTCTCAAGGCGGAGATGGCGCCCACCGATCACGCCGCGGCCATGCGCTTCACCTATCCGGGTGAGGACGCGAGCGTCCTCTTCGACAATGTCACGGGCGACGGCGGGCTGACCCTCGACGCCGAGCACGGCGTCGTCTCCGGCTACTCCGACGTCAAGAGCGGACTGTCCACCGGCGCCACCCGGATGTTCGTCTACGGCGTCTTCGACACCCCGGTGAGCGCGAGCGGCAAGCTGGACGGAGACGGCGGCAAGGATGTCACCGGCTACTTCCGCTTCAAGCCGGGGAAGGACCGCACCGTCACGCTCCGGCTCGCCACCTCGCTGATAGGCGTCGACCAGGCGAAGGCCAACCTCGACCGGGAGCTGCCCGCCTCGACGTCGTTCGAGCAGGTCAAGCGGGCCGCACAGGCGCAGTGGGACAGCATCCTGGGCCGGATCGAGGTCGAGGGCGCGGACCGGGGCCAGCTCACCACGCTCTACTCCAGCCTCTACCGGCTGTACCTCTATCCCAATTCCGCTTTCGAGAACACGGGGACGGCGGCGAAGCCCCGGTACCAGTACGCGAGCGCCTTCTCGCCGGGCACCGGGGAGAACACCCCGACCCACACCGGCGCGAAGATCGTCGACGGCAAGGTGTACGTCAACAACGGCTTCTGGGACACCTACCGCACCACCTGGCCCGCCTACTCACTGCTCACCCCCAAGCGGGCGGGCACGATGGTCGACGGCTTCGTACAGCAGTACAAGGACGGCGGCTGGATCTCCCGCTGGTCCTCGCCGGGCTACGCCGATCTGATGACCGGCACCAGCTCGGACGTGGCCTTCGCCGACGCGTATCTCAAGGGCGTGCGGTTCGACGCCGAGGCGGCGTACGAGGCGGCGCTGAAGAACGCCACCGCCGTGCCGCCCTCGTCCGGTGTCGGCCGTAAGGGCATGTCCAGCTCGCCCTTCCTCGGCTATACGAGCACCGAGACCCATGAGGGACTGTCCTGGGCGCTGGAGGGCTATCTCAACGACTTCGGCCTCGCGAACATGGGCAAGGCGCTCTACGCGAAGACGAAGAAGGCCCGCTACAAGGAGGAGTCCGAGTACTTCCTGCACCGTGCGCAGGGCTATGTCTCGCTCTTCGACGACAAGGCCGGCTTCTTCCAGGGCAAGAACGCGGCGGGTAAGTGGCGCGTGCCCTCCGACAAGTACGACCCCCGGATCTGGGGCTACGACTACACCGAGACCAACGGCTGGGGCTACGCCTTCACCGCGCCCCAGGACAGCCGGGGCCTGGCCAACCTCTACGGCGGCCGGGCGGGCCTGGCCAAGAAGCTGGACACCTACTTCTCCACCCCGGAGACCGCCTCCCCCGAGTTCGCCGGTTCCTACGGCGGCGTCATCCATGAGATGACCGAGGCGCGGGACGTCCGCATGGGCAACTACGGCCACAGCAACCAGGTCGCCCACCATGTGACATACATGTACGACGCGGCGGGCCAGCCGTGGAAGACCCAGGAGAAGGTGCGCGAGGTGCTCTCCCGCCTCTACACCGGCAGCGAGATCGGCCAGGGCTACCACGGCGACGAGGACAACGGCGAGCAGTCCGCCTGGTACATCTTCAGCTCGCTGGGCTTCTATCCGCTGGTGATGGGCGGCTCCGAGTACGCGGTCGGATCGCCGCAGTTCACCAAGGCCACGGTGCATCTGGAGAACGGCCGCGACCTGGTCGTCAAGGCCCCGCGCAACAGCGAGCGGAATGTGTACGTCCAGGGCCTGAAGGTCAACGGCAAGGCGTGGAACTCCACGGCCCTCCCCCACTCGGTGCTCGCCAAGGGCGGCACCCTGGAGTTCGCGATGGGCGCCAAGCCGTCGGCCTGGGGCACGGGGAAGAACGCCGCGCCGTCCTCCATCACCAAGGACGACAAGGTGCCCACCCCGCGCCACGACCTGACGGTGCCGAGCGGCGGCACGGCCCTGCTGGACAACACCTCGGGGACGGAGGCGACCTTCGAGACGGTGGACCTGCCGATCACGAAGGCGGGCCGCGTGGTCCAGTACACCCTGACCTCATCCGACCGGAGCAAGGCCCCGACCGGATGGGTACTCCAGGGCTCGCGCGACGGCGAGAAGTGGCGGGACCTGGACCGAAGGTCGGGAGAGACCTTCACCTGGAACAAGCAGACCCGCGTCTTCTCGGTGCGCACGCCCGGTACGTACGAGCACTACCGCCTGGTGCCGGACGGCAAGGCGACGCTGGCGGAGGTGGAGCTGCTGAGCTGAGCCGTTGGGTGGGCCGGGTCCGGCGTTCGGACCCGGCCTGCCCGGCTGTAGATGCCAGTGGGCGAGTCTGAACGCATTACTCGGCGGCCAGGCCCTCATCCCGACCGGGCCGCGGTCGCCGGGGGCCGACGCGAGCAGAGCGGATCGCGATGATGAGGCGGAGCACGATGGTCGCGGCTCCGGCGGCTGCCGCCACCCATACCGAGATGAAGAGATCGGGCACCCAGTTCATGAGCTGGCCCAGGCCGATCCGATCTGCCACCTGAGCCAAGGCGATCCAGGGCAACGCGCCCGCCAGGCACCACAGGGCGGTCAGGACGGTACGGCGCAACGGGGAGCTGGGCATGGCCGGGCGCCGGAGGAGCAGAGCCGAGCGTCCGGCCGTGAGGATCAGGGCCATCGCCAGGGTGGTGGCGCCCCCGATGGTCCAGTAGTAGAGGGATGCGGATGCGCTGCTTGTGGGCGCCCGGCCGTCCGCGAGGAGCCGTGCGGCGCCGAAACCGACCTGCATGACCGCCTCGTCCTGGAGGAGTTCGTACAGGTTTTGCTGGAGGACGACGGCGATGTTCCGCTTGGGCAGCAGGAAGAACATGGCCGAGTAGCCGGGGGTCGCGCCCGTGTGCCAGATGGCTTCGTCGAGTGGTGCGTCCAGGCCGCCGACTCGCCAGCCCAGTCCATAGCCGGTGCCGGTACCGGTGGGCTGGAGTCTTCCTTCTTCGCGCATCAGCCGCACGGATTCGGGGGTGAGAACGGTATCGCCATCGGCGGTCCTCCCGCCGCGGAGCTGGAACGAGGCGAAGGCGGCGAGGTCGTTGAGGTCTCCGCCCAGATAGCCGTAGCCCGCGCCGTGGTCGTCCACGCCGTCGGCGATCGCGGTCGGTAGGCCCCACAGGAGCTGGTGGCCCGGGGGGAGGTTTCGCTTCCGGGCCGATGCCTGGCCGGTGATGGCGCTGTCCATGTCCGCCGGGTCGAGCACGGCCTGTCTGAGGTGGTCGGCGAAGGGGCGCCCGGTGACGGACTCGACAACGGCGGCGAGCACGAGGTAGTTGGCGCTGGTGTAGGCGTACTCGGTGCCGGGTGGGCCGATCGGCCGCAGATCGTCCAGGTCGCCGACGCGCTCCGCTGGACGGGGGCAATCGGCGGCGAAGCAGTCGGTGACCTTGAGTGTGGCCGCCTCGGGTATGCCGCCGGTCTGGTTGAGCAAGTGACGGATCGTCACCCGGGACGCATGCGCGGCGCCGCCGAATCGAAAGTTCGGCAAGTGGTCGACGACCCGGTCGTCCAGGCGGAGACGTCCATCCTGAACGAGGACCATCACAGCGCTCGCCGCAATCGGCTTGGCAACCGAACCCCACAGGAACGGTGTGTCGGCCGTAACACGCTCGCCATGTCCATCCGTTCCCCAGGACCGCTGGTGCACCGGGCCGTCGGGTCCGACCACGGCGTAGGAAAGTCCGGGTGTGCGGGTGGCCTTCATCCGGTCCTGAATGTAGGCGTCGATCGCGGCGTAGCGGCTCGGGCGGGTGGCGGCCGGGGCGGCCGGGGCGGCCGGGGCGCACAGGAGCAAACAGAGCAGGAGGGCCACCGTACTCGCGGCGGCGCGCCGTGGGCGGAAGCGCATGGGATTCCTCACCGTTTCCCGAAGGCAGGATAACCGTATAGCTATACGGTTTTTACCGTACGGTGGTACGGTTATCAAGTGCCGAGGACCGCCGACCATGAAGAACGCCGACGTCAGATCGCCGTCGCCGTCTGCGAACTCATCGCAGAAGACGGGCTCGATGCCGTCACTGTCGCCCGTACGGCCACTGCGGCCGGGATATCGGTCGGACTGGTGCAGCACTACTTCCGCACCAAGGACGAGATGCTGCTGCATGCGTTCAATGAGGTCAGCGCGGCCATCCGGAGCCGGGCCGACGAGCGGATCCGGGCCGGGGTCGAGCACCAGCGACCCATCTCGCGGGTCCTGGCCGAGGCGATGGCCGAGTTCATCCCCCTGGACGAGACACGCCGCACCGAGTTTCGGGTCACCAGGGCGTTCGCCGGACGCGCGCTGGACACCCCCGCCCTCGCCGAGGTCGATGTCGAGACCGCCCGGCAGTTGCGCAAGGACATTGCACAGGCTGTCCACAACGGCAAGGAGTGCGGCGAGGTCGAGGCGGACCTGGACCCGTGGCCCGCGGCCGTTCGCCTCACCGCCATAACGGAAGGACTGGCGATGCAGGTCTACCGCGATCCCGCCGGAGCGAACGGAGTGTCCGCGGCCGAGATGTCGGCGTCGGTGATCGCCGCCGAACTGGCCGCCGTTTTCACCGGAGAGTGCCGCCAATACACAAAGGGGACCGACACGTAGCCCCGCGTCGGCGGGCGGGTGCGGCAGCGGGCAAGGTCCCTTCGACTGCGACGGCGTGGCATGATCCGGCGGCTCCTGGGGGCACAGCGTCGCACTCGACGCCAATAGGACCCTCGGCACTTCCCGCGCGAAAGACGGCTGGACGCCTGGACGGCTGAGCGGGAACCAGGGACCGGGCACGTCTGGTGTGCGGTTCGCTCCCCGCCGCCCCCGCCGTCTCGCGCCTTCGGCGCCATTGAGCACGGGCGGGCGGGGTGGGCGGTCGGCGCCGCCGCCGGCCGACGGCCGGTGGGGGCGGGCGCCGGTGGCGCATGAGGCCGGTGGGGGCGCGCCTTTCGCGCGACCTCCGCACAGGGGATGCTCGCCCTCCCGGCACCCCTCTCAGAAACGTTTGACAAATCGTTTGCGTCAGATCAAGCATCTCGGAGTGCCCCAGGGGTCGCCGGCCCCGGCATCCTGGAAGCCCAATGGCGCCGAAGGCGCGGAAAGACGCCCCGATACGAGTGGCCGAAGCTCAGGCAGCCTCGGCACGCTCGAACGCGGGCGCAGCGGGCGCGGCGAACCACACGATCCGCGCGGTGAATCCCTTCTCCCGCCCGAACCACCACGTCGCCCGTTCGGGTGAAGTGAGGGTGAGTCGGTGCCGCCCGTTGGCGGTGACGACGTGCGCGCTCCCGTCCTCGTACGCCAGCCCCCACGCGGCGATTTCGCCGTCCTGCATGCCCGGCTCCACCTCGTACTGCACGGCGACGGCGAAGACGCGGGGCGCCTGGTCGAGTGCGAGATCGCAGAGTTCCTGATCGAAGTCGAAGGCAGCCATGGAAGTCTCCCGTCGGGAAGGGGAATTGAGCCACGCACGTACAGTGACGTGATTCACACCGTAGCGGACTGCGACTAAACCTTTACTTGGTTGGCTTCAAATCCTTTACAGATACCCTCTTGTGGGGGACAAGGGAGGGAACCGACATGTCACCGAGCAAGCCGCCAACCGCGCGACGACAACGCCTGGGCGCCGAACTCCGCAAGCTCCGCGAGCGCGCGGGAATGTCGGCCGCGACGGCAGCGGGTCGCTTGGGTGGTAACCAGACCCAGATCAGCAACATCGAGGCGGGCCGCCACGGAGTGAGCGCTGACCGCGTCCGGACGCTGGCTCGCCTCTACTCATGCGCGGATCAGGACTACATCGACGCACTCGCCGCCATGACCGGCACGCGCACGCGAGGGTGGTGGGAGGAATACCGAGAGTTCCTGCCGATCGGACTGCTCGATCTGGCTGAGGTGGAGCACCACGCCACCTACGTACGCGTCGCCAACATGGTTCCCATCCCAGGGTTGCTCCAGACCACCGAACACGCACGCGTGGTCTTCAGCGCGGGCATCCCGCAACTCGCACCCTACGAAGTGGAGCACCGCGTCTCGCATCGCATCAAGAGGCAGGCGATCCTCCACGGGGACACCCCGACTCGGCTGACGGCCATCATTCACGAGGCCGCACTCCACATGGGGTACGGCAGCTCCACCGTGGTCCGTGGGCAGCTTCAGCACTTGATCGACATGGGCGAGCGGGGGAACATCACGATCGTGGTGATTCCGTTCGGCGCTGGGCCGCTACCCGGCTCCGGCCAGTCGGTCGACTACCTCGGTGGCTCAGTACGACAGCTTGATACTGTCCAGCTCGATTCAGACCATGGCAATCAGTTGCTCGATGCAGAGGCGCATCTCGTCAACTACCGGAGCGTGCTGGACCGTATGGAGAGCTACGCCCTCAAGCCCAAAGCATCGAGGGACCTCATCTACCGCATCGCGCAGAGCATCTGAGAGGAAACCAACGTGCCCGCCTGGCGAAAGTCCTCGTACAGCGCCCAAGGCTCCAGTTGCATATACGTCGCGGAGGTGCCCGCCAACTGGCAGAAATCCTCCTACAGCCAAGAGGGGTCCAACTGCCTCTACGTCGCCGCCACAGCGCCCCACACCATCGCGCTCCGGGAGAGCGACGAACCGGACGTCATCCTCACCACCACCCCCGCCGCCCTCGGCACCTTCATACGCGCGGCGAAGGGCGGCGCGTTCGACGGCCCTATTGGGGACCGGTAGTGGCGGCCTCCGCGCCGTCGTAGTGCAGGCGGGCGCGCTCGACCTCGGGCAGGTTCTCGGCCGACCACGTCGCGAGCGTGGCGAAGAGCGGGCCCAGGCTGCGGCCGAGGTCGCTGATCTCGTACTCCACCCGGGGTGGGACCTCCGGGTGGTAGGTACGCCGCACCAGCCCATCGCGCTCCAGTTGCCGCAGCCGCTGGGTCAGCACCTTCGGTGTGACCGCGCCGATGCGGCGTTGTAGCTCCACGAACCGCTGACGGCCGTGCTCATGGAGCGTCCAGAGGATGGGCGTGGTCCAGCGGCTGAAGACGATGTCGACCACGGGGGCGATCGGGCACGCCTGTTCCGGTTCCTCGGACATAGTCACTTTCCTCTAGGTACCTACTATCCCCACGATGCTAGCTTCACCGTGCCGCGGCGAGGACAACGTCTGACACTACGGAACGGGGAGTTGCACATGATCGTGGTAACCGGAGCGACCGGGAATGTGGGTCGGCCGCTGGTGGAGGCGCTTGCCGCAGTCGGCGAGCAGGTGACGGCCGTGTCGCGACGGCCTACCGGCGCGGAGTTGCCGGAGGGGGTACGTCACCATCGGGCCGATCTGGCCGACCCGGGGAGTCTGCGGCCCGCGCTGGACGGGGCCGACGCGCTCTTCCTGCTCTTCGCGGGCGAGTTGCTGGCCGGAACCGCACAGACCGGCGCCCTTCTGGACGTCGCGCGGTCGGCCGGCGTACGGCGCGTGGTCCTGCTCTCCTCCCAGGCCGCCGGGACCCGCCCGGAGGCGGTGTCCCACGCCCCCATGCGGGCGTTCGAGGACGCGGTCCGGCCGTCGGGTCTCGACTGGACGATCCTGCGGCCCGGGGGCTTCGCCTCGAACGCCTTCGCCTGGGCCGAATCCATCCGTAAGGAGCGCATGGTCGCGACGCCCTTCGCCGACGTCGGACTGCCGGTCGTGGACCCTGCGGACATCGCGGAGGTCGCGGCCGCCGCGCTGCGGGAGCCGGGCCACGCGGGGCGTACCTACGAACTCACCGGCCCGGCGCCGGTCTCCCCGCGCCAGCAGGCGCAGACGATCGGGGATGCGCTGGGCGAACCCGTACGGTTCACCGAGCTGAGCCGGGAGCGGGCACGGGCGGAGATGCTGCGGTTCATGCCGGAGCCCGTCGCGGACGGCACCCTCGACATCCTCGGTGAGCCGACGGCCGCCGAACAGCGGGTGAGCCCCGATGTCGAGCGGGTCCTCGGCCGTCCGCCGCGCGCCTTCGCCGATTGGGCAATGCGCAACATCGCGGCCTTCCGCTGATCCCGGAATGCCAGGATGGCCCGCATGGCTACCGTCCTGGCATTCCACGCCCACCCCGACGACGAAGCGCTGCTGACCGGGGGCACGCTCGCCCGACTCGCCGACGAGGGCCACCGGGTGGTGCTCGTGGTCGCCACGGACGGCCACATGGACGCCGCCCCGCCGGGCCGCGAGCCGCCTCGTATGCACGAACTGCGGAAGAGCGCGTACGTGCTCGGCGTCGACCGCGTCGTCCACCTCGGCTACGCGGACAGCGGTCACGGCCCGCTCTTCTACGCCGACCCGCCGGACCGTACGCGCTTCGCCCGGGCCGACACGGAGAAGGCGGCGGAACAACTGGCCGCGATCCTGCGCGAGGAGAACGCGGCGATGCTGCTCACCTATGACCCCAACGGCGGCTACGGCCACCGCGACCACATCAAGGTCCACGAGGTCGGCCGCCGCGCCGCCGAACTGGCCAAGACCCCCAGGGTGTTGGAGGCGACGATCCCCCGCGACACCGTCGAACGCCTGCTACGACTCGTACGTCTCCTGGGTATCCCCCTGAAGCTCGACCCCGCCGAGCTGAGCACCCGCTTCAGCCCCCGCTCGGCCATCACCCACCGCTACGACGTACGCCGCTACGCCCGCCAGAAGCAGGCGGCCCTGGCCGCCCACCACTCCCAGATGAACGGCACCGGCCGCATGAGCGCCGTCATGCGGAGGATGCTCCGGCTGCCCGCCCCGCTCTTCGGCTTGCTGCTGGGCCGAGAGTGGTACATCGACGCCTCCCCCTCCCGGCCCGCGCGACGCTAGCTGTCGGCGAACAGATCCTCGGCGCGGGAGGCGGTCACAGCACGGTCCAGCCAGGCGTCGAGGAGGTCCAGATCCGTGCACGACTGAATACGGTCACGGGTCTCGGCCGTAACCTCAAGCCCCCGAAGGCTGAGCACGCGCAGAACATCTTTCGCACCTTTTACAGCCTGGCCCTGAGCCTGGCCCTCTGCCCGAACCTCGGCGAAGGCGCGCTGGGCGTGCTCGGAACGGAAGAAGTTCAGCAGCGCAGACATCAGATCTCTCCAGATTTCTCGTGCCGGGGTGTCTCCGAGACCGGCTTCAACGAGTTCGGCGTAGATGGTCGCCTGGTTGGGGTCGAGAGTGTTGAGCGTGGTCGCCAATGCCTTCAGTATGGCATCGACGTTTTCGGTCTTACTATGCGTAATCGCCGAGAACATGGCCATCGGAACATCCCGGACCACGTCCTTCGCGTCAGTGACGACGGGAGTGTTGCCGGGACCCAGAACAAGTGGGCGAACTGTCAGGGATGGGTGGTCGGGGATGCCGAGCGTGATCGGGCGGGCGGCCCATCGGGCCGTGGACTCGTCCGGGCAGAGCACGACCAGCACCGGCTGGTGACCGAACTTCGCGTGCATGTACGAGAGGTAGTAGGCCCAGGCCGCCGGCTTTTTCGGGTCTCTTCTACTCTGCGACTCGATGGCGAATAAATATGTGCCGTCGCCCTTGGTCTCGACCTGGAGCAGTGTGTCCACGCGTCTTTCAATCGGCGCGATCTCGGTGAGGTCTGGGCTGACGACAAACGCCCTGTCCGGCTCGGGGAAGGGGACGCCGAGGAGTTGTCTGAGTGCTCGGACAATGGCCCCCGTGTCCTCCTGGAAAATCCGGTGGAGGGCCTCGTGTGAAGAACTGACCATGCGTCGAAACCTAGAGAGATGAGGGCAAGTGCCGGTGGCACTTGCCCTCATCTCACTCGATCGTAGGTCGCGGCTCTTCGGGTTGACTCACTCAGCCGCGCGCCACCGCGAAGACGTGGAGATCGGCGTTGTCGGGCAGGGTCACGCTCTTGACCGTCTTGCCCTCGGGGACGCGGAACGCCTTCGTGGCGAAGATGTACGCGTCGACCACATCCTTGTCGCCGCCACTGATGTTGCGGTAGCCGGTCTTGGCGAGGGTCACGTTCCCGTACTGGACCGTTCCGCCGCCGCCTCCCACCGTCCAGTCGGTGAAGGACAGGTCTGCCTCACCCGAAGTGCCGTCGGTGTAGGTGACCTTGGCGGTGGCCTTCTGGTTGCCGTTGACGGCGCTGCCGATGAAGGAGAGGCCGGTGGACGGGGGCAGCGTGATGGTCCGGCCGGTGGTGGAGGCGTTGTCGGGGCGGCCGGGCGGGGAGGCGGGCCAGGTGTAGTCCAGGCCCTGGGTGGTCCCCTTGGCGCCCGGCGCGAGACCGGCGGCGGCGAGGGCCTGGCGGGAGTAGCTCCAGCCGCCGCCGTCGTAGTCGCCCTCGTCGTGCTCGCCGTCGTCGTCGGTCGCGCCGGTGTTGTTGTACGCGGCGAGCAGGGTGCCGGGGGCGGCGACGGTCAGTGTGATCGGCTGGACGACCTTGGTGTCCTCGCTGGTCACCGTCACCTTCGCATCGTAGAAGCCCTCGGCCGTGTCCTTCCCCGCGCGCAGGGAGATCTCCGCCGTGCCGTCCGGGCCCACCGTCCCGGAGGCGGGTGAGGCGGTGAGCCCGTCGGGGGCGTCGGCGGTGAAGCGCACCTCGGGGCGGTCGCCCTCGCCGACCGGGACGGCGGCCACCTTCACGGTCAGGCTCTCGCCCGGGGCGAGCGTGCCCGTGGTCGGTCCGACCCCGATCTGGTACGGCTGCTCGCCCTCGCGGAAGGAGGGCGGGGCGTCGGACGGGGACGCGCCCCAGGCGCGGTCGGGGGCGTCGGACAGGGTGTAGTCCAGCGTGCCGCCGTGCCGTACGAAGGACTCCGGCAGCCAGGGGCGGTCGCTCGCCCGCCCGTTCACCTTCAGCGACTGGACGTACGGCGCGTCGGGGGCGGCCTGCGGGGCGCGGATGGAGATGTCCCGGGCGCCGCGGTCGATCTCGATCCGCGGGAAGAGGGGCGAGGCCAGGACGAGTTCGGCGCGGGAGGGCACCTGCGGGTACATGCCGAGGGCGGAGAAGACGTACCACGAGGACATCTCGCCGAGGTCGTCGTTGCCGGGGATGCCGTCGGGCGCGGTGGTCCAGAGCCGGCGCATCGCGGCGCGCACGGTCTCCTGGGTCTTGTACGGCTGCCCGGCGTACGCGTAGAGGTAGGGGACGTTGATCGACGGCTCGTTGTCCAGCTCGGACTTCTCGCCGCCCGCCCCCGTGAGCGCCCAGCCCCCGTCGGCGTCGTGGAAGAAGGCGTCCAGGCGCTTGATGGCGGCGTCCTTACCGCCCATCGCGGCGAAGAGACCAGCGGGGTTGTGCGGGACCATCCAGGTGTACTGGGCGCTGGTGCCCTCGACGAAGCCGTTGCCGGTGGCCGGGGTGAAGCCGGTGACCCAACTGCCGTCGGCCTTACGGTTGGCGATATAGCCGCCGCTCTGCGGGTCGGCGGCGGCGTTGAAGTTGTTCTGCCACCACTGGGCGCGGTGCGCGAAGGTGTCCGCGGTGTCCTTACGGCCCGCGGCCCGCGCCAACTGCGAGAGGGCGAAGTCCGCGCCGGACATCTCCAGGGTCTCGGCCGCGCCGCCCCAGGCGTTGGAGACGGACGGCATGTAGTGCAGCTTGAGGTACTTGTCGAGGGAGGGCCGCTGGCCGGCCGACATGATGGGCTTGCCCGCCGGGCTGAGGTCCTTCTCGGTCGGCACGGTGGCCGCCTTGAGGAGCGAGTCGAGGGCGGCGTCGAGGTCGAAGTCGCCGCCGCCGAAGGCCCGGATCCCGGCGAGGGCGGCGGCCGACGGATCGCCGTTCATCACATGCGTCCCCGAGGCGCCCTGGAGCCAGCGGTCCCAGACGCCGCCGTTCTGCTGGGCGAGGTTCAGCAGGGACTGGGCGATGTCGGAGCCCGCCTCCGGCTCCAGCAGGGTGAGCAGTTGGAGCTGGGAGCGGTAGATGTCCCAGCCGGAGAACGTGCCGTACTGGGCCCGGTGGCCCCGGCTCACCCGGTGCACCTCACCGTCGCTGCCCCGGTAGCGGCCGTCGGTGTCGCTGATGACGTTGGGGTGCAGCAGCGAGTGGTAGAGCGCGGTGTAGAAGGCGGTGCGGTCCGCGTCCGCGCCGCCGCCGACCCGGATCGCGGACAGTTGCCGCCGCCAGGCGTCGTACGCCGCGGTGCGCACCTGGTCGAAGCCGCGCCGCGGCGGGTTCTCGGCGGCGAGGTTGGTCCGGGCGCCCTTGTCGCCGACGTAGCTGATGCCGACCTTGACGCCCACCCGGCGGGTGCCCGGGGCGAATTGGAGATAGCCGCCGGAGCCCTTCCCGGCCACCGGACGGCCGTCGGTGCCAAAGCCGCCGGAGCCGCCCTTCGCACTGGTGGTGCCGGGCCGCAGGGTGCCGTCCTGCCAGGTGCCCTGGGCGGTGAACGCGGTGTCGAAGACCGCGGTGAAGTGCAGGGTGTAGTAGCTGCGGCGCCCCTCGGGGTCGAGATAGCCGCAGAAGTTGCCGCCGGTGACCGAGCCGGAGACGGTGCGGCGCGCCGGGTCGATGGTGAGATCGGCGTCGCTGCTGCCGACCTCGGAGGAGGAGGTGCGGATCAGCAGGGAGGCGGTCTTGTCCGCGGGGTAGCTGAAGCGGGCCGAGCCGGTACGGGCGGTGGCGGTCAGCTCCGCGCCGGCGCCGGAGGCGAGGGAGACCTTGTAGCGGCCGGGCTCGGCGGTCTCGTCGGAGTGGCTGAAGTCGGAGGCGTAGACCTGGTCCTTGGTGTCGGCGGCGGGTGAGGAGGTGACCTCGCCCACATGGGGGAAGAAGGGGATGTCCCCCGCGCCGCCCGCACAGCCGGTGCCGGACATATGGGTGAGGCTGAAGCCGCGGACGCGGGTGGCGTCGTAGTGGTAGCCGCCGGGCGCGGCGGTACGGGTGGCGTCGCCGCGGGTGTTCTCCGGGCTCCACGACAGCATGCCGAAGGGGGCGACGGCGCCGGGGAAGGTGTTGCCGCCGGCCGAGCTGCCGATCAGCGGATCGACATACGCCGCCGGATCCTTGACCAGCGTCGGCGGCGGAGCGGCCGACGCTGGCGCGGTGGCCGCGGTGGCGAGGAGCCCCGCGGTCAGGGCCGCGGCCGCCAGGGCGGCCAGGAGTCTTGAGGGCATTGCGGTCCCACCTTGTCGGAAGGGCCGCGATCACCGGGTCGAACAAGCCGTGGGGACCGTACCGCACGGGGGCCGTCGGCCGTAAGAGTGCGCGAACGGTCTTGACAGGGACACCCGGTTGGCGGCGTACTGATCGTTAAAGTCATGCTGACAACGTTGTCGCGTTCGCCGGTCGAGCAAGCCGCTTCCGCGTACCGACAATTCCCTCACCGGACGCGCCATCATGGGCTCATGATCCTCCGCCAGTTGCGCGACACCGACGAGGACGCCGAGGCCGCCTGGGAGGTGGTGGCCGCCGCCTTCGGGGACGCCGCCGCCCTCGCGGGCAAGGACGACTGGCCGCCGGGGTACGTCGCCGAGATCCACGACCGGCACCGGCATCTCGCCCGTACCGACCCGGGCGGCTGCTGGATCGCCCTGGACGGCGCCGGGATGCCGCTCGGCGTGGCGCTGTCCGCGCGGCGCGAGGGCACCTGGGGGCTCGCGCTGCTCGCGGTGCTGCCCCGCGCCCAACGGCAGGGCGTGGGACGTGAGTTGCTGGCCGCCGCGCTGCTGTACGGACGGGGCTGCCTGCGCGGCATCATCTGCGGCTCCGAGGATCCGCGCGCGGCGAGCACCTACCGGCGTGCGGGATTCGCGCTGCATCCGGCGATGCGGCTGCGCGGCACCGTCGGACCGGAGACCAAGGAGCGGCTGTCCCCGCCCGACGGCGCCGTCCACGAGGGCGTGGCCCGGCACCGGGATCTGCTGGACTCGGTGGACCGCCGCACCCGGGGCGGCGCGCACGGCGCCGACCACGAACTGCTCCTGCGCCAGCGGCGGCTGCTGGTCGTGGACGACCTGGCGGGCAGCGGCTACTGCTACGTCGCCGAGGACGGCAAGGTCGAGCTGCTGGCCGCGACCTCGCGACGGCTGGCGAAGCGGCTGCTGACGGCGGCTCTGCTGTGCCTTCCGGAGGGCACCGACGCCCGGGTCCCGGCGCTGACGGCCGAGCAGCAGTGGGCGGTGGACGTGGGGCTCGAGGCCGGGCTCGAGCTGTCCACCGGCGGCTATGTGTGTCTGCGGGGGATGCCGCCGCCGACGCCGTACATCCCCTCCGGGACGTTTCTCTGATCGCAAGGCATCTGGTACGCGGACGGGCCGCACCCCGCCGGGGGTGCGGCCCGTCGCCGCTGCCGTAAGCCGTGCTTACTTGCGGATCAGCGAGCGCAGCACGTACTGCATGATGCCGCCGTTGCGGTAGTAGTCCGCCTCGCCGGGGGTGTCGATGCGCACCTTGGCGTCGAACTCCACCCCGCCGGCCTTGACCTTGACCGTCTCCGGGATGCCGCCCTCGTTGAGCGCGGTGACGCCGGTGATGTCGAAGGTCTCCTCACCGGTCAGGCCCAGCGACTCGGCCGAGGCGCCCTCGGGGAACTGGAGCGGCAGGACGCCCATGCCGATGAGGTTCGAGCGGTGGATGCGCTCGTACGACTCGGCGATGACGGCCTTGACGCCGAGCAGCGCGGTGCCCTTCGCGGCCCAGTCGCGGGACGAGCCGGAGCCGTACTCCTTGCCCGCCAGGATGACCAGCGGGGTCCCGGCGGCCTGGTAGTTCTGCGACGCGTCGTAGATGAAGGAGACCGGCCCGCCGTCCTGCGTGAAGTCGCGGGTGAAGCCGCCCTCGGTGCCCGGCGCGATCTGGTTGCGCAGCCGGATGTTGGCGAAGGTGCCGCGGATCATGACCTCGTGGTTGCCCCGGCGGGAGCCGTAGGAGTTGAAGTCACGACGCTCGACACCGTGCTCGGTGAGGTACTTGCCGGCCGGGGTGTCGGCCTTGATCGCACCGGCCGGGGAGATGTGGTCGGTGGTGACCGAGTCGCCCAGCTTGGCCAGGACGCGGGCGCCGGTGACATCCTCGACCGGGCTCGTCTCCATGGTCATGCCCTCGAAGTACGGGGGCTTGCGCACGTAGGTGGACTCGGCGTCCCACTCGAAGGTGTTGCCGGTCGGGATCGGCAGGGCCTGCCACTGGGCGTCACCGGCGAACACGTCCTGGTAGGACTTGTTGAACATGTCCTCGCCGATGGCGTTGGCCACGACGTCGTTGACCTCGGCCTCGGTCGGCCAGATGTCCGCGAGGAAGACCGGCTTGCCGTCCTGGTCGGTGCCCAGCGCGTCCGTGGTGATGTTCACCTTCATCGAACCGGCGAGGGCGTACGCGACGACCAGCGGCGGGGACGCCAGGTAGTTCATCTTGACGTCGGGGTTGATCCGGCCCTCGAAGTTCCGGTTGCCGGAGAGCACCGAGGTGACGGCGAGGTCGGCCTCGTTGACGGCCTTGGAGACCTCGTCCGGCAGCGGGCCGGAGTTGCCGATGCAGGTGGTGCAGCCGTAGCCGACGAGGTTGAAGCCGACCTTGTCCAGGTAGGGGGTCAGGCCCGCCTTGTCGAAGTAGTCGGTGACGACCTTCGAGCCCGGGGCCAGGGTGGTCTTGACCCACGGCTTGCGGGTCAGGCCCTTCTCCACCGCCTTCTTGGCCACCAGCGCGGCGGCGACCATGACGTACGGGTTGGAGGTGTTGGTGCAGGAGGTGATCGCGGCGACGGTCACGGCGCCGTGGTCGATCTCGTACGTCGACCCGTCGGGGGCGGTCACCAGGGTCGGCTTGGTGGGCACGCCGTTGGAGACGGCCGGGGCGTCGGAGGCCGGGAAGGACTCCTTGCCCGCCTCGTCCTCCTCCGCCTCGGCGACGTAGTTACGGACGTCCTGGGCGAACTGCTGCGCCGCCTCGGCGAGCACGATGCGGTCCTGGGGCCGCTTGGGACCGGCGATCGACGGGACGACCGTCGACAGGTCCAGCTCCAGCTTCTCGGAGAAGTCGGGCTCGGCGGCCGGGTCGAGCCACAGGCCCTGCTCCTTGGCGTACGCCTCGACGAGCGCGACCTGCTGCTCGGAGCGGCCGGTGAGCTTGAGGTAGTTCAGGGTCTCGTCGTCGATCGGGAAGATCGCGGCGGTGGAGCCGAACTCCGGCGACATGTTGCCGATGGTGGCGCGGTTCGCGAGGGAGGTGGCGGCGACGCCCTCACCGTAGAACTCGACGAACTTGCCCACGACGCCGTGCTTGCGGAGCATCTCCGTGATGGTCAGCACGAGGTCGGTGGCGGTGGTGCCGGGCTTCAGCTCGCCGGTCAGCTTGAAGCCGACGACGCGCGGGATCAGCATGGAGACCGGCTGGCCCAGCATCGCGGCCTCGGCCTCGATGCCGCCGACGCCCCAGCCGAGCACGCCGAGGCCGTTGACCATGGTGGTGTGCGAGTCGGTGCCGACCAGGGTGTCCGGGTACGCCTGGCCACCCCGGACCATGACGGTGCGAGCCAGGTGCTCGATGTTGACCTGGTGGACGATGCCGGTGCCCGGGGGGACGACCTTGAACTCGTCGAAGGCGGTCTGGCCCCAGCGCAGGAACTGGTAGCGCTCCTTGTTGCGGCCATACTCCAGCTCGACGTTCTGCGCGAACGCGTCGTTGGTGCCGAACTTGTCCGCGATGACGGAGTGGTCGATGACCAGCTCGGCCGGGGCCAGCGGGTTGATCTTCGCCGGGTCGCCGCCGAGCTCCTTGACGGCCTCACGCATGGTGGCGAGGTCCACCACACACGGCACACCCGTGAAGTCCTGCATGATCACGCGGGCCGGCGTGAACTGGATCTCCTGGCTGGGCTGGGCCTGCGAGTCCCAGTTGCCCAGGGCGCGGATGTGGTCGGCGGTGATGTTCGCGCCGTCCTCGGTGCGGAGCAGGTTCTCCAGCAGCACCTTCAGGCTGTATGGAAGCCGGGCCGACCCCTCGACCTTGTCCAGCCTGAAGATCTCGTACGATTCGTCGCCCACCTGCAAGGTGCTGCGGGCGTCGAAGCTGTTCGCCGACACGACAGTCTCCTTCATGCATGATTTCGCGCGTACCACCGCAATGCTGCCGTCACATGCCCGCGCCGATCCGCTAAGGTATGGCTAAGTTAGGTAAGCCTTACCGGTGCGGGGCGGCGATGCGTCCTCCAGCAGGTATCTCGATGTCGAGATAACTCTAGTACATCACCCTCGCGCGGTCATGCCCTGCCCGGGTGTGAGCGCGCCCCCGGGACGTGGGTATGGCGATACCGCGCTCGGCGCGGCGGCCGGGAGCGGCAGACTGGCCCGCGTGAAACGACTATCGGTGGATGTGGACGGCGTCACTACGCGGCTGGTTCGTCGATTCGGTCCACAGGTCGCCGAATGGTGCGCCGATGCGCCGAACCTGATCGCACGGTTGACGTCCCGCTGGGGCCTTTCCCTCGGCGCATCCCTCCCGGACGGTGCTTCGTCCATCACATTGCGGTGCCAAGGGCCCGACGGCACGCCCGCGGTGCTGAAGCTCAGTCCGGATCGGGCCCTTCTGGTCGAGCAGGCGGGAATGCTGGGGTGGTTCGCCGCCTCGGGCCGGGTGCCCGCCGTGCTGGCCGTCGACGAGGACGCGGGCGCGATGGTGCTGGAAGAGATCGTGCCCGGAACGACGGCGGAGGACCTGCCCGCCGCCTCGCTTCCCGGGCAGTGGTCGGAGCTGCTCGCCGCGTTGCACGGGGTCGCTCCGCCTCCGCGGCCGCCGCGGGTGCTGCGCGGCCGGTGCGAGGAGGCGTTCGCCCGTGTCGGCAGGCGGCTGTCCGAGCCCGCGATCGGTGCACGTCTCGATGTCACCGCGTGGGACAGGGCCATCCAGCGGTGCGAGCGGCTGCTGGACACGCAGGCGACCACCGTGTTGCTCCACGGTGACCTGCACCTGGGCAATGTGCTCGACGGTGGCGCGGAGCGCGGTCTGATGGCCATCGATCCGAAGGCATGTGTGGGTGATCCATGCTTCGACGCCGTGGACTACGTCGTGGCCGGCGCCGGGCTGGAGGGCGTCGAGACCCGCTGTGCGCGCGTGGCGGCGGCGTGTGGGCTCGATGGCGACCGGCTCCACGCCTGGAGCCAGGTGATCGCCCCGTTCGCGGCCATCGCCCACCTCGGTAACGGTGGTGCGGAGCCGGTGATCGATGAACTGCTCGCGTGGACCCGGTGAGAGCACCTGCTCACCGGGGTTCACCGGCGCTCCCCGGCGTTCACCGGCGTTCACCGGCGTTCACCGGTAAGGGTGACCGCTTGCCGTAAGGGCCCCGGGGGGCGGCGTTCCGCGTTAGACCTGAGGCCATGAGCATGTGCGCGGACGCGACCGACGGCCCCGGAACGGACGACGGCCGGGCCCGAACCGGCCCCGGTCACCTCCGAGTTCGGAACTGAGCCACCCCGGCCCCCGCGATACTGCTGCCATGGACCCGCACCTGCTCCGCACGTTCGTCTCCGTGGCCCGCTGCGGATCCTTCTCCGACGCCGCCCATGAGCTGGGCTTCACCCCGGCGGCGGTCTCCGAGCACATCGCGTCCCTCGAAGCGGATCTGCGCACGTCACTGCTGACCCGGCGGCCGATCATGCTCACCAGCGCGGGCGCACGGCTGCTGGAACACGCCGGTCCGCTGCTGCTGCGGCTGGACGCGGCGCGGGCCGACGTCGAGCGGCTGTCGGGGTCCGGCGCCGCCCGGCTGGTGGTGGGGGCCTCACCACTGGCGATGACCCCGAGAATCGCCGCGGCCCTGGACCGGGTGCGCCAGGCGCATCCGGCCATCCGGGCCTCACTGCGGATCCTCGGCCGCCGGGAGATCCCGGCGGCGGTGGCGTCCGGGGCACTGGACCTGGGGCTGGTCGACGGCCCGGCCACCCCCGCCGACGCCCTGCCGCTGCCCGAGGTGGGTCCGCTCACCTCGGTCACGGTCGCGGAGGCCCCACTGGTGGTGACCCTGCCCACCGGCCACCCGCTGGCCCGCCGGCTCGGCCTGCGGCTGGCCGACCTCGCCGACGCCCAGTGGCTGGACGCCCCGGACGCCGCCATGCCGCTGGCGCAACTGCGCGCGATGAGCCGGAGCAGCGGCTTCCGCGCCTCGCTGACGTACGAGGGCACCGATGTACGCGGCCTGGTCACCCTCACCGCCGCGGGCCACGGCCTGGCTCTCCTCCCCCACCCGGCCACCAAGGGAGCCCCCGGCATCGTCACGGCCCCCCTGATCGCCCCCCGCCTGGTCCACCGCACCGAACTCCTCCACGGCCCCGCGGTCGACGGCCCGGCCCGGACACTGGCGGCGGTGGTGACGGGGGATCGTCACCGGTACGGGTGACTGCTGGGCGCATTTGCCCAAGCCCATGGAGGATTGCGATAGACCTTGCGCAGTCGTCATGCTGCAGTTACGCCGCCTGGTGGAGGACCGATGAGCGCGCAACCCCATTCGGAAACAGCTTCGTATGTGGCCGACGACCCCGAAACCGCATTGAAGTACGCGATCCAGCACATCCGGGGGGATGACCGGGTGCAGATCGTGGAGGGGGTCATCGAGCAGTTGTCACCGACATGGGGCCATGAGAAGGCGGCGGACAAGATCCGCAATCAGATCGCGCCGGTCGTGTCCAAACTCGGCTGCGTATCGGGGTCGGGCAATCTAGATCTCCCCGGCTCCAGCAATTGGTACGTGCCAGATGTGGCGGTCGTACCCGAAGAGCTGGCGGAGGCTGCGGCACTGGTACCCGATCAAACCCTGCTGGTCGTCGAGGTGACCTCCGATTCAAACGGGGACACCGACCGGATCGTCAAGCGGCGCCGCTACGCGGAATACGGAGCCCCGCTGTACCTCCTGGTCGACCGGCAGCAGCGCGCCTGCACGCTCTATTCGGTGCCCGGCAGCCTCGGATACACCAAGGTGGACGGCCCCCACCCCTTCGGTACCCCGCTCCCGCTCCCGGAGCCGTTCGCCCTGGAGCTGGATACCTCCAAGTTCTGATGGGCTTCAGCCGACCGCGAGGCGGGTTCCGACCGGGAATGGCACTCGATCACCGAGAGGAACCCACCCGGACGGCCGTCACTCCTTCGCCCCCTCCGGTCGCATGCGCATCTCATATGTGAGATAGCCTCTTCTGCATGACTGACGACTACCTCTCACGTATCGGCAAGCTCATCCGTGACGCCCGCCAACACCGAGGCTGGACCCAGTCCCAGCTCGCGGAGGCGCTCGGCACAAGCCAGAGTGCGGTCAACCGCATTGAGCGGGGTAACCAGAACATCAGCCTTGAGATGATCGCCAGGATCGGCGAGGCCCTGGACAGTGAGATCGTCTCCCTCGGCTACGCGGGCCCGATGCACCTTCGGGTGGTCGGCGGCCGCCGTCTGTCCGGTGCCATCGACGTCAAGACGAGCAAGAACGCGTGTGTGGCGCTGCTGTGCGCCACACTGCTCAACGCGGGCCGTACGACACTGCGGAGAGTCGCCAGGATCGAGGAGGTCTACCGGATCCTCGAGGTCCTGGGCAGCATCGGCGTACGCACCCGCTGGATCAACGACGGCGCCGACCTGGAGATCGTGCCGCCCGCCGAGTTGGACCTCGAGGCCATGGACACCGAGGCCGCCCGCCGGACGCGCAGCGTCATCATGTTCCTCGGCCCGCTGCTGCACCGGATGAACCACTTCCGGATTCCCTACGCGGGCGGTTGCGACCTCGGCACCCGTACCGTTCAGCCGCATATGACCGCCTTGCGCCACTTCGGCCTCGAAGTGACCGCCACCGACGGGATGTACCACTCCGCGGTCGATCGCTCGGTCGCCCCCACCCGCGCCATCGTGCTGACCGAACGGGGCGACACCGTCACCGAGAACGCGCTGCTGGCGGCCGCCCGGCACGACGGCATCACGGTGATCCGCAACGCCTCGTCCAACTACATGGTCCAGGATCTCTGCTTCTTCCTGGAGGAGTTGGGCGTCAAGGTCGAGGGCGTGGGCACCACGACGCTGACCGTCCACGGCGTCGCCCACATCGACCGCGATGTGGACTACTCGCCCTCCGAGGACCCGGTCGAGGCGATGAGCCTGCTGGCCGCCGCCGTCATCACCGAGTCGGAGCTGACGATCCGCCGGGTGCCGGTGGAGTTCCTGGAGATCGAGCTGGCCGTTCTGGAGGAGATGGGGCTGGACCACGAGCGCGGCCGGGAGTACTCGGCGGACAACGGCCGCACCCGGCTGGTCGACCTGACCGTGCGGCCGTCCAAGCTTCAGGCCCCCATCGACAAGATCCACCCGATGCCGTTCCCCGGCGTCAACATCGACAACGTGCCCTTCTTCGCGGCGATCGCGGCCGTCGCCCAGGGCTCGACACTGATCCACGACTGGGTCTACGACAACCGCGCGATCTACCTCACCGAGCTCAACCGGCTCGGCGCCCACGTCAAACTGCTCGACCCGCACCGCGTCCTGGTCGAGGGCCCGACCCGCTGGCGCTCCGCCGAGATGATGTGCCCGCCCGCCCTGCGCCCCGCCGTGGTCGTCCTGCTGGCGATGATGGCCGCGCCGGGCACCTCGGTCCTGCGCAATGTGTACGTCATCAACCGGGGTTACGAGGACCTGGCCGAGCGGCTGAACTCGATCGGCGCCCAGATCGAGACCTTCCGCGACATCTGAGGCCGCGTCCGCCGCCGCACCGTGTCCGACCTGCGAGGCAGCACATCAGGAGGAGAAGGTGCGGCGGCAGCCGTGGGATCTTCCTGCCGGAGATGAGCCGGAGATGAGCCGGAGATGAACTCGCCTGCCGCTTGCCGCGTTGGTCGCGCGGCGAGGGTCAGGAGGACGGCCCCGGCGTCCCGGCCGACGCGTCACCCTCCGCGAGCTGAGCCCGCACACCGCGCGGCACCCGCACGCCGTGGCTGCGCAGATTGCCGATGAATCGTGCGACGAGCGGATCCGGTTCCCCGGCCGTCACCGCCACCAACTGCCTGATCCACCGCGGTGAGAACGGCCGCACGGCGCCCGGAAAGCCGTCGCTGACCGCGCTCACGGGGCATACGGCGATCCCCAGACCGGCGGCCGCGAGCTGTGGTGCGGCGGTGGTCACCGAAGTCCTCATCACCGTCTCCAGGCGCACCCCGGCGCGGGCGAAGGACTGGTCGAGCCAGGCGCTGAGGCCGTTGTCCGGTGCGAAGTGGACGAGCGGCGCGCCTTCGAGATCCTCAAGGCGTACGGCCGGCTGCCGGGCCAGCGGGTGGCTGCTGGGCGCCGCCAGCACGATCTCTTCCTCGGCGACGGCAGTGATCGTGAAGCGGTCGGACGAGGGAGTGGGCAACAGGGCGACATCGGCTTCGTCGGAGTCGACGAGGCCGAGTGCCTCGTCCATCGACGTGGACTCGCGCAAGGTGATCGCCACGTCCGGGTGGCGGCGGTCCCACTGGCGAATGACCGGGGCGAGCAGCGCCACGCTGAGGCTCTGCGCACTGACCAGCCGCAGCACCCCTCCGGCCGCCCGCCCCGCCGCACGTGCCGACCGCACCGCGGAGGCGGCCGCCTCGATCGCCCGTCTGGCATCCGCGACGGCGGCACGCCCCGCGGGAGTGAGCTTGACCCCCCGGGGTTCACGTCGAAGCAGGATCGTTCCGGCCTCGCGCTCCAGGGAGGCGATCTGGTGAGAGACAGCGGGCTGCGACGAATGCAGCAGCAGGGCGGCCTGCGTGATCGATCCGGAGTCCGCGACCGCGACAAGGCACTCCAACGCCCGGAGGGTAGCCATATATCAATCTTATCGCAGAGGGTCAACGCATGAATGACCTCGATACAAGGCCCTGGCCCTCCCTTCCGGCATGAGAAGAATCTATGGCAACTCGCATTTTTATCGATGATCCGACGGGAAGGATTCGTACCTCCCTGGCTGTTGGACTGGCCGACGAGGACGGGTGCACCACCTGTCCCGCGCAACATGCGTGGAGCATTCGATGCCGTATCGCGAGACCCCCACGTCGACGGCGGAGCGCGGTGGTCCTGAACCCTGAATCCGGCAGCAGCGGCACAAGTACCTGGCAGCAACAAGGAGAAGAGCACTCACCATGAGCGACATCAGCATCATCGGCCTGGGCCACATGGCCCGCGTTCTCGCCGCCCGCGCGCTCGATGGCGGCAACGCCGTCGAGATCATCGGCCGTGACGCGGCCAAGACCGCCGACATGGTCGGCGCGCTCGGACGCGGCGCGAGGCGGGGAAGATCGGCGCCGCCCCCGCCGGAGACATCGTCATCCTCGCCGTGCCCGCCACCAGCGCCGCGCCGGTCGTCCGTCAGTACGGGGACGCGCCGGCCGGCAAGATCATCGTCGACATCACCAACCCCTTCAACCCCACCGCCACCGGGCTGATCACCCCCGACGGCACCTCCATCGCGCAGCAGGTCGCGGGGGCAGCTCCCAAGAGCGCCCATGTCGTCAAGGCGTTCAACACCATCTTTGGCCATGTCCTGGCCGAGGACCGCCCGCTGGACGTGTTCATGGCCGGTGACGACGCACAGGCCAAGGCGAGCCTGTCCGCGTTCATCGAGAGCACCGGACTGCGCCCGCTGGACACCGGCGACCTGAAGATGGCGCGGTGGCTGGAGGGAGCGGGCCTGCTGATGATGGGCCTGGGCCGCCATGGCATGGGGAACTACGACTTCTCGCTCGGCGTCAGCCTTCCCGGCTGAGTGCCCCTGCGCCCGCCGCTCCGGCGCGTGACGCCATCCGGTCCATGCACAACACCGTGAGGCTGTCGGTCCGGTCAGCCCAGCGACGCGCTGGCCGCACGCAGTTCGTCCAGGGCCGCCAGGGCGTACCCGGCGAGCTCGTCCTTGCCGTCACGGTCGCCCTCGGACCATTCGGCGTACCCCCGCTTGAAGGCGAGAAGGCCCAGTTCGCCCGCGAGAGCCGCGGTCGGATCGGGTACGCCCCGGGCGACCAGAGCGGTCGTCATCGCGGCCGCCAGGCTGACGCTTTTGAGGGCGTCACGCTCCTGAAGCTCGGCGCTGGAGGCGATGGCCGCCTTCAGACGAGGGGCGAAGTCCCGGTTGACGGGGCCCATCGCGGTCGAGGCGCGCTCGAGACCGGAAGCGACCGCCTCGAGCGGGCTGGCGCCGTCGGGCGCCTCGGCGATCCCCTCGGCCAGCAGCCGGCTCAGCGTCTCCTGTCCGGCCACCAGCAGCTCGCGCTTATCGGGGAAGTGCCGGAAGAACGTGCTCTTGGTGACCCCGGCGCGCTCGGCGATCTGCGCGACCGTCGTGGCGTCGTACCCCTGCTCGGTGAACAGGTCGACCGCGGCCACGACGAGGCGTTCGCGCGCCCCTGGTTCCCACCTGCCCATGGCCCCATCATAGGCGATGGGACTCTTGTCCCATCACTCGGCTATAGTGATGGGACAAGAGTCCCATCACTCGCGGGAGAATTTCCATGCGCGTCTTCGTCACCGGTGGCACCGGCCTGATCGGGTCCGCCGTCGTCGCCGAGCTGCTCGGCAGCGGCCACACCGTCCTCGCACTCGCCCGCTCCGACGCGTCCGCACTGGCCGCCGAGGCGGCCGGCGCCGAGCCGCTCCGGGGAGCCCTCGCCGACCTGGACGTCCTTCGCGCCGGCGCCGCGCGGGCCGACGGGGTGATCCACCTCGCGTTCGCCAACGACTTCAGCAGCCCCGAGGCCCTCGCGAAGGCGGTCGCCGAGGAGAGTGCCGCCATCGCGGCCCTCGGCGAGGAGCTCGTCGGCAGCGACCGCCCCTTCGTCACCGCCTCGGGTACGCCCCATGTGCCGGGCCGCGCCTCCACCGAGGCCGACCCGCTCATGACCGATGGGCCGGTCGGTGGTCGCGGTCGCGCGGTCACGGCGGCCCTGGGCCTGGCCTCGCGCGGGGTCCGGAGCACGGCCGTACGCCTGCCGCGCACGGTTCACAACGAGGGCATGGGCGGGTTCGCCGGCCTGCTGACCGATATCGCACGCCGCACCGGCATATCCGGCTACGCGGGAGACGGCACACAGCGCTGGCCCGCCGTCCACGCGCTCGACACGGCGGTCCTCTTCCGGCTCGCCCTGGAGCGGGCGCCGGCCGGTAGCTGTTGGCACGCCGTGGCCGACGAGGGAGACAGGGTGCGGGATATCGCCGCGGTCATCGGCCGACGGCTGGACCTGCCGGTCGAGTCGGTGTCATCGGAGACCTACGGCCCGCTCGGCCCGATCTTCGCGACCGACCAGCCCTCGTCCAGCACCCACACCCGACAGGAGCTCGGCTGGGAGCCGAAGCACCCGTCCCTCCTGGAGGACCTGGAGAACATCCAGCCCTGACCGGCGGCCGGGAAGACCGGCTGGGCCCGCTGCCGGCGCTCACACCGGCAGCGGGAGGCCCTCACCGCCGGACCCTGGCGACCCGGCCGCCAAGCAGGTCGGAGGAAGTCCGCTACGGTTCGGGCGGCGCCCCGAAGGGGCGCGGGGCTGTGTCGATGTGCGGCTCCGCCGCGTGGGCGCGACCAGCCACGACGGCGCCACAGTCGGCCGACGACGCATCGCGACACTTCCAGCGGAGCACCTAGCTCCGGCATCCGTCGAGCAGCAGCCGAATGGTGAGGCGCGCGTCGTACTTCGGATCGACCCTCTCGCCGCCCGCACAGATATCGCCGATCGCGCGGATCAACTGGTAGGGGGTGATGTCGGCCGTGACCTCGCCCGCCTCCCGGGCGGCCCCGAGGATATCGGCGAGAGCCGGCACGAGGCGCTCGATGAACAGCGCGTGCAGGGCGCTGAAGCCGTCGGGATCGTTGCGCATGGCGGCGGCGAGCCCGTGCTTGGTCGCCAGGAAGTCCACGAAGAGATCGACCCATTGACGCAGCGCGGCGAACGGTGAGGCCGCCGTCGCCAGCAGGGTGGGCCCGGCTTCGGCGCAGGTGTCGACCTGGTGCCGATACACGGCCACGACGAGGTCCGCGCGCGTGGGGAAGTGCCGGTAGATCGTGCCCATGCCGACGCCCGCCGCGGCGGCGATCCGGCGCACCGGCGCGTCCACTCCGTCCGTGACGAACACCGACGCCGCGGCATCGAGCAGAGCCCTCTCGTTCCGCCGGGCGTCGGCGCGCTTGGCCGAGCTCGGCGTGGTCGACAACGGCTTGTCGCCTTCACTCACGGGGCGCTCCTGTCCTACGACCGCGCTTGCCAAGCGGAACGGCGCTCCGTATATTCGGAACATCGCTCCGCTTAACCGCGGATCCGGTGGCTCATGTCGCCGGACCTGCGCCGGCGACGCATGTATTCCCCCATGGACACGGCGCTCATCGCAACCGAAAGGCAGCTCCACATGCCCGCACCCGACACGGCCGCCCCGCGCGCCGTTCCCGCATCGACCACCGCGATCATCAGCGTCAAGCCGGTCGTGCTGCCCGCACCAGAGCGCGGCCACGACCTTCAGGTGCGCGTGTCGGCGCCGGTCTCCGGCAGCGGCCTGCCGATCGTCGTGCTCGCCCATGGCTTCGGCCTGTCGATGTCGTCGTACGACCCGCTGGTCGACTTCTGGGCCGCCAACGGCTTCGTCGTCCTCCAGCCCACATTCCTCGATTCGCTGACCCTCGGCATCGCTCCCGCCGACCCGCGGTACCCCGACATCTGGCGCATCCGGGTCCAGGACGTCGAGCGCGTACTGGACGAACTCGACCACATCGTCGCCGCGGTCCCCGGCCTCGGTGACCGCGTCGACAGCGACCGCATCGCCGTCGCGGGACACTCCTGGGGCGGACAGACCGTCAGCATGCTGCTCGGCGCGCGCGTTGTCGGCGCGGACGGGCAGCCCGGCCCCGACAAGACCGATACCCGGGTGAAGGCGGGTGTGCTGTTCGCCACGACCGGCATCGGCGGCGACACCTTGACGCCGTTCGCCGCGGAGAACTTCTCCTTCATGAGCCCCGACTTCGACCGCCTGACCACCCCGGCCCTCGTGGTCGCGGGCGACCACGACCAGTCCCTCCTCTCGACTCGCGGCCCCGACTGGTTCACCGATGTGTACAGGTACAGCCCCGGGGCCCAGAGCCTGCTCACCCTGTTCGGGGCCGAGCACTCGCTCGGCGGGATCCACGCCTACGGCGCCAAGGACACCACGGACGAGAGCCCCGAGCGCGTGGCGCTGATCCGGAAGGCTTCGTGGGCCTACCTCCGCAGCGCTCTCGGGATCGACGACCGGGATTGGAAGCAGGTGCGGACCGAGGTCGCGGAGGCCGCCGACCCGATCGGACGCATCGACGACAAATAGACCCGCCGCGGCATGGATCGATTGGGTGCCATCGACTCCGTAAGGGGCAGGCATAACAAATACGAAGGTCAAATCCCGGGCGACAAGGAATCAATCCACGGTCCCACCAGTTGACATGCATCGAATCTCCAGAATACCCGATGAGGAGGAACAATCGGTGTATGACAAGGTGAATTGGCCCGAGCGGTATGACCCGAGGACATCAGCCATCTACGCACTCAACGACATCGATGTGAAGGCACCGGTGTCACCCATAGCGTGGGGTGGCTAGATACCGAGGCCCGATACCACTACGCCGGCGACGATGTCGCCGGCGTAGTGGTTCACGGGGCCTCGTCCCTGCGGATGCGGTTATGCGGGCCGATTCGCCGGCGTCGCCGCTTCCGCTTCCGCCTCCGCTTCCGCGGCGCGGGCGAGGAGTTCGACCCAGTCCTGGTGATAGCGGTAGAGCGCACCGGGATTCTTGCGCCCCAGCTCCTCGAGGAAGAAGGGGCCCTGCTGCGTTTCCTCGCTCAACACGTGACAACCGTAGTCCGTGGGCGTGACGACCCACCCGTGGTACGCGCTCGAACCGGTTTCGTCGCCATCGACGAGCAGCTTCCACACCACCTCGGGGGCTCAAACTCCTGTACCGAACGGAAGACATCCTGTCCGGCCAGGTTGGTTTCGAACCGTGTACCAAGGCGCAGCGACTCATGGCCGTCAAGCAACTGGACATGCTCGACGCCCGGGTAGAAGCTGGGCCAAGCCTTGGGATCCACGAGCAGGGACCAAATCCTTTCGGGGGACGCTTCGACCTCGAGCTCGTTGGTGAAGTGAATCGGTGAGCGGCTGGGAACCATGACCTCGGGCCAATTAATGGCTTCGAACATATCGCACTCCAAATAACCGGCTTCCGTTCGCCGGATCGGCGGTATCGATAACAACCGTAGGGCAGAAGCCGACGAAATCCGAAGCCTGAAAACGTACACTTCCGAATAGCTCCCATAGGACTTCCGAATTACTTGGGCGAGGGTGGGAGTGGCGGGGCCACCCAGGTGCTGAGTGCCCTGCCTAGTCTGGGGAGGGTCAGGACATGACGGCGGGACCTCTTCGAAGGGGGTGAGGTGATGGCGGAGCGCGGGATCGCTCCCCGGCTGGGGGAGTTTCTGCGGGCTCGTCGGGCGCTGGTGCGGCCGGAGGACCACGGGATGCCGACCGGGACGCGTCGTACCCCCGGCCTGCGGCGTGAGGAAGTCGCCATGCTGGCAGGGGTCAGCACGGACTACTACGTCCGGTTGGAACAGGGACGGGACCGGCATCCGTCATCCCAGGTCATCGAGGCGTTGGCCGGTGCGTTGCGGTTGGAGGACGAGGCGGCGGCGTATCTGCGCCGGCTGGCCGCCCCGGGCACCTCGCGCCGCTCCCGGCGGGCCTGCCCGCAGGAGTACGCGTCGCCTGGCCTGGTCGGGCTGATGGATGCCTGGCCCAGTACACCGGCGCTGGTCTACGGGCGCTCCATGGATCTCCTCGCGGTCAACGCGCTCGGCAAGGCGCTGTTCTGCTGGCTGGAGGAGGAGACCAACCTGCTGCGTGCGATCTTCCTCAAGCCGCGGGCCCGCATCTTCTACCGGGACTGGGCGCGGATCGCCGAGGGATGTGTGGCGGCGCTGCGCGCGGCCGACGCCGATCCCGAGGACGCCCGGCTGGCCGAACTGGTGGAGGAGCTGTCGGTCGCGAGCCCCGACTTCGCCCGGCTGTGGGGCCGCCACGAGGTCAGGGCCAAGAGGGCCCAGACCAAGCGCTTCGACCATCCGGTCGTCGGTGAACTGACGCTGCGCTTCGAGAACCTGTCCGTCGCCGACGCCCCCGGCCAGCATCTGGTGGTCTATCACGCCGATCCGGACAGCCCCGCGGAACACGCGCTGGCGCTGCTGGGCAGCTATGCCGCCACCTTCACCGGCGATCCGGCAGTCCACCCGGACCGGTGACACGGGCCCGCGAGGGCCGGTTTCGCATGGCTGAGCGAGGCCGGACGAGGCCCGCTCCGAGAGAGCCTCACCCGAGAATTCCACCTTTTAGGAGCATTCATGACTGTTTGGTTTATCACCGGTGCCTCGCGTGGCCTCGGCCGGGAGCTGACCGCCGCCGCGCTCGCTCAAGGGGACCGAGTGGTCGCGGCCGCCCGCGATCCGCGAGCGGTCGTCGAGGCCCTGCCCGGGGCAGCCGACTCGCTGCTGGCCGTCCCGCTCGACGTCACCGACCAGGAGCAGGCCGCCGCGGCCGCCGCCGCGGGCATCGAGCGTTTCGGCAGGATCGACGTGCTGGTCAACAACGCCGGTTACGGGCTGTTCGGCGCCGTCGAGGAGATCTCCGACGCCGAGGCGCGGGGGCTGTTCGACACCAACGTCTTCGGCCTGCTCAATGTCACACGCGCCGTGCTGCCGACCCTGCGCGCCCAGGCGGCCGGCCGTATCGTCAACATCGGTTCGAGCGCCGGGTTCGCCACCGGTCTGGGCCGGGGCCTGTACGGCGCCTCCAAGTTCGCCGTCGAGGCGATCAGTGAGGCGCTGCACGCCGAACTGGCCCCCTGGGGCATCCATACGACCGTCGTCGAGCCCGGGGCGTTTCGTACCGAGTTCCGCTCTGCGCGCAGCCTGCGCCGGGCGACCGACCCCCTTCCGGCCTACGCCGATACGGTCGGCCCGTTCCTGACCGCGGTGGACGCCGGCGACGGCAACCAGCCCGGGGATCCCGCCAAGGCCGCAGCCGCCATCCTGCGACTGGCCACCGAGCCGGAACCCCCGCTCCGACTCCAGTTGGGCAGCGACTGCGTGTCTCTGGTCGAGGGCAAGCTCGGCTTCGTCGCCAAGGAACTGGACCAGTGGCGCGCGTGTGCCCTGACCACCGACTTCCGCTCCGCGTAGCGGGGGCTGTCCTCGCGGAATGCGCTCCTGACCTGTGTGGCGGTTCTACGCGCCGTCGGCGGCCACCGAGTTCCGGACCGCGTCCAGACCGGCGGTATGGGAAACCAGGGGCTCGTAGTCGAGTTCGGCCACGGCCTTGTCCGTGCGCAGAGTGCACGACTGCCCGAGGAACCATCGGGCGGGAACGGGCACCTCGTGGGCGGCGGTCTCGGCGTCCAGGTCGGGGATCGGCGTATCGACGCCATAGATCCCGAACAGCGTCTCCATGAATGCGCGCAGGATGACACGGTGCTGGTCGGTGACGAAGTACGCCTGGCCCGGCCGGCCGCGCAACCATCCGAGGATGAGCCCCTCGACGGCGTTGTCGACAAAGGTGACGTCGGTCGTGTGCCGGCCTCCGTCGATCCAGGCCAACTCTCCCGCCCTCGCCGCGGCCACCAAACCCTCGATGAGGATGCTGCCGGGACCCCAGACGAACCGGGGGCGGATCGACACCGTGGCGAATCCGGGGGCGTTCGCGTCGAGCACGATCTTCTCGGCGGCGGCCTTTGCCGCACTGTAGGCGGCTTGGGAATCCGGTCGCAGCGGCGCGGTTTCATCGACGTCCATGAGCGGGTCGCCGGCCAGGAGGGCAGCCTCGCTCCCGCAGTGGACGAACCGAGGAACCCGCGCGTAGCGGGCCGCGTCGACGGCCGCCCGGGTGCCGCGGACCGATACCTGCTCATGACGCGCGCGGTCAGCGGTGATGTCCGTCTCGGCAGCGAGGTGGAACACCACGTCGCTGCCGGTCACCTGGTCCCGCCACGTGGCCGGATCGGTCAACTCGCCGGGTACGGGCTCCGCGCCCGGCGCGGACACCTTCGCGGCCGACGCCTCGCTTCTGACCAGCACACGGACCGTGTGCCCCGCGTCGAGGAGCCAGCGTACCAGCACCTGGCCGATGAATCCCGAACCGCCCGTGATGAACGCCTGTGCCATGAGCCTCTCCCGCCTCGTGCGAGCCTCCTCGCTCGCCTTGGGCGAGAAGGTCTCGTGGGTTGCAGCGATCAGGGACTTCAAGGTCTTCCCTCAACAGCATTTATGTTGTGAAGGCTTGCCATAAGGGATATGGATGGCTGTGGTCGGGCGCGGGGGCAGCAGCCGGAAGGCGGGCGTCCGCCGCAGGACTGTTTGAATAAATTAGGAATAATTCTTGACAGGGTTTCGGCCGCGGGCCACAGTCTTCGCCGTGACGCCGTCGACGCCCGTCCGAGGGCGGCCGCGTCATGTCTCCTCCTGCTTCCCAAACCTCCGGAGAGGCACGTGTCTTCACACCCGCCCGCGCACAGACCCCGCCACCGAACGCTCACCCGCGGCGCCGTCGCGACCGCGATCGCGCTGGTCCTGGCCACGACCGCGGCCCCGGTGGCCATGGCCGCCCCCGCCGTGGACCAGGGGGCGCCCGACTACTACGACAGCGGGCTCGCCCCGACGCCCTATATGGGGTGGAACACCTACTACGGACTGGGGGCGCCCACCGAGAAGGAGGTGCGGGCGGTCGCCGACCGGCTGGTCGGCAGCGGGCTGCGCGACAGCGGATACGACATCGTGTGGCTGGACGGCGGCTGGCAGGCCGATGACCCCCGGGACGCCCAGGGGCGGTTGGCGGCGCATCCGGAGCGGTTCCCGTCCGGTATTCCGGCCCTCGTCTCCTACCTGCATCAACGCGGTCTGCGGGCCGGGATCTACACCGACGCGGGCACCTACGACGGCGGCAAGAGCTGTGGCCTCGGCAGCCGTGGCCACTACACCGAGGACGCACGGCAGTTCGCCGACTGGAAGATCGACGCGATCAAGGTCGACTTCCTGTGCGGCATCGGCGAGAAGCTCGACCCGGGCCCGGCGTTCAAGCAGTTCAGCGACGCGGTCGCGAAGTCCGGACGCCGGATGCTGCTGAATCTGTGCAACCCGCTCACCGACGACTGGGGCCTGCCGCACACCCCCGAGCAGGACGCGCACAACACCTACGCCTACGGCCCCACGGCCGCCGACTCCTGGCGCACCGGCACGGATATCGCCTGGGGCACCCCGAGCCCCGGCCAGTGGCCCAATGTGCTGCGCAATATGGACGCCAACGCCTGGCACCCCGAGGCCCAGGGGCCCGGCCACTACAACGACCCGGACTATCTGATCCCGATGCGCCGCATGACCGACGGGTCGTACGAGCTGACGGAGGAGGAGTCCACCACGCAGTTCGTGATGTGGGCGGAGATGGGTTCGCCGCTCGTGCTGGGCTCGGACCCCCGTACGCTGTCCGACTCGATGCTCCGGACGCTGCGCAACCCGGAGATCATCGCCGTCGACCAGGACCCGCTGGCCGTCCAGGGTGTGCGGGTGGCCACCGACTCCGTCGGCGATGTCTACAGCAAGGTCCTCTCGGGGCACGGCCGGCGCGCGGTCGTCCTGCTCAACCGCTCGGACCGGCCCGTCGAGCGCACCGTGAACTTCTCCGATGCGGCGCTGGGCGGCGCGGTCGCGGTCCGTGACCTGCGGGCGCGGGCCGACCGTGGGACGCACACCGGGTCGTACACCGTCGAGGTACCGGCGCATGGCACCGCGTTCCTCAGGCTCACCGGTGAGGACGCCCTCCCCGGTGCCGGCCTGGGCGCGAAGGCCACGGCGAGCCCGGCCGTCGTACGCGGTGGCGAGGCGCTGACCACGTTCTTCCGGGGGCCGGGCGGCTCGCTCGTCCAGCGGGCGGACGGCAGGACGCGGGACCTCGGCGGCCCGGGGCGGATCGGCCCGGCGCGGCTCGGCCCGGGGCGGCTCGGCCCGGCGCACGGGAAGATCCTCGGCCAGCCCGCCGCGTATGCCTCGGCGGGCGGGCGGATCGATGTCTTCGTGCGCGGCGCCGACTCCCGGGCGTACCGGCGGGTGTTCGCGGACGGGCGCTGGGGTGCCTGGCAGGACCTCGGCGGGAAGCTGACCGACGCGCCCTCCGTCGCCTTCACCGACCCCGGCCACTGGACGCTGTTCGCGCGCGGCGCCGACGGGCGGATCGCGCAGCGGGGGCCGTCGGACGGCTGGTCGTCGCTCGGCGCGCCGGGCGACCGGCCGACGTACGGCAGGCCGTCGGCCGTCGTGGACGGGCGGGGGCGGGTCCATGTGGCCGTGCGCACCTCGGCCGACGATGTGTGGACACGGTCGCGGGACACCTCCGGGCAGTGGTCGGCGTGGAGTTCGCTCGGCGGGACCGTCAGCGGCAGCCCGACGCTGGTCGCCGCGGGCGACGCGATGGTGCTGTTCGCGCGGGGCGGCGACTACACGCTCTGGCAGCAGCGGTACGAGAACGGCGCCTGGCAGGGGTGGAGCAAGCGGCGGGAGTTCCCCAGCGCCGCGTTCGACGGCGCGCTCGGGGCGGTCGCGGGCCGGGACGGTGTGATCGACGCCGTGTACCGCGGGGTCGATGGTTCGGTGCACCGTACCCAATTCAAATAAATTAGGTATTAATCTTGACGTGGTGCGAGCGCCACGCGAACCTGGATCCGCCGCGAGCGGGGGCCCGGCGGGCAGCGAGCAGCCGGGCCCGCCGAGTGGATCCACAAGGAGCACTCCATGACGAACCAGCACCCCGGCCGACGACTGCTTCTCGCCGGCCTCGGCGCCGCCGGGACCACAGCACTGCTCAGCGGCTGTGTCACCGCCAGTTCCTCCGGCAAGGGCTCCTCCGGGGGCGGCGCGGTGACCCTCCAGTCCAACCTGTCCGCCCCGCAGGCGAAGGCGGCCATGGAGGACCTCGCCGCCGCCTACGCCAAGCAGGGCTCGGAGCGCGCGAGCCTCAACACGGTTGCCGCGGAGACCTTCCGCACCCAGTTGCCGACGTATCTGACCTCGGCCAATCCGCCGGATGTGCTCACCTGGTACCCCGGCTCGGTGGCGGAGGCATACGCCAGGAAGAACCTGCTGCTCGACCTCGACGAGGTGTGGGCCTCGCCCGATCTGGGGCGCTACTCCACGGCGCTGAACAAGCTGTGCACCGCGGCCTCCGGCAAGAAGGTCTTCGTCCCCACCACCTACTACTGGTGGGGCATGTTCTACCGGAAGTCCAACTTCGCCAAGTGGGGCGTGCGCGAGCCGAAGAGCTGGGACGACTTCCTCGACCTGTGCGACAAGCTCAAGTCCAAGGGCGTCGCCCCGATCGGCCTGGGCGCGGGCGGCAACACCACCTGGGTGGCGTCCGCCTGGTTCGACTACCTGAACATACGGATCAACGGCGCCCCCTACCACCGCGAGCTCCTCGCCGGGAAGCACCGCTTCGACGACCCCGAGGTGCACAAGGTCTTCGACCGCTGGCGGGAGGTGCTGCCGTACTTCGACCCGAACGGCACCGCCGTGGCCTTCCAGGACGCCACGACCGCCCTGCTCAACGGCCGCAGCGGGATGATGCTCATCGGCACCTTCTTCGCCGACGCGGTGCCGAAGAACGCCCTCGACGACATCGACTTCTTCCGCTTCCCGGTCATCGACCCCAAGGTCCCGCTCGCCGAGGAGGCGCCCACCGACGGCTACTTCGCCAGCGCCCGCACCGGACGCCGGGACAAGGTCTTCGACCTGCTGCGCTATCTCGCCACGGCCGAGGCGCAGGAGATCTACGTCAAGGGCTCCTCGGGCACCGCGCTGCCCTGCCACCCCGATGCCAAGGACTCCGGGACGCCGCTGGTGAAGAAGGGCCGTAAGCACATCGAGGAGGCCGCGGAGATCACCCAGTTCTTCAACCGCGACTCCAGCGACGCCCTCCAGCCCGCGACGGACACCGCGCTGACCAAGTTCATCGCCAAGCCGAAGAGCGTCGGATCGATCCTCACCAACTGGCAGCGCGACGCCGAGAAGATCTGGCGGGCCTGACGTGGCCGTCCTCACCGCCCCCGAACGCACCTCCCCGGCCCCGCCGCCGCCCCGCGGCAGGCGGGCCAGGGGCCCTCGGCGCACTCCCCCGCTGGTGCTCGCCTTCCTCCTGGTCCCGCTGCTCGCCGAGGCCGTCTGGGTCTTCTGGCCCGCGCTCCAGGGCTTCTACCTCGCCCTGACCAACTGGGACGGGGTGTCGGCGCCCGAGTTCGTGGGCCTCGGCAACTTCCGCGAGATGACCCACGACGAGGTCTTCCGCACCGCCGCCGTCGACACCGTGCTGTGGCTGGTGCTGTTCGGCGGACTGTCCGCACTCCTCGGCCTCGGCGCGGCCCTCCTCCTCCAGCAGGAGCGCCGCGGGGTCGGCTTCTACCGCGCCGCCCTGTTCCTGCCGGTCGTCTTCTCCCTGGTCGCAACCGCCCTGGTCTGGCAGGCCATCTACCAGCCCGACGGCGTCCTGAACCAGCTCCTGGAATCGGTCGGCCTGGGCAGCCTGCGCCACGCCTGGCTCGCCGACCAGGACACCGCCCTGTACGCGGTGATCGTGCCCGCGCTGTGGCGCCAGGTCGGCTATGTGATGGTGCTGTACCTCGCCGGGCTCAAGGGCATCGACCCGGCCCTGTACGAGGCGGCCAAGGTCGACGGCGCCGGGCCCTGGCAGCGCTTCCGCCATGTGACGCTGCCGCAGTTGCGCGGTGTCAACGCCGTCGTCCTGTCCGTGATCATCATCGACTCGCTGCGCTCCTTCGACGTCGTGTGGTCACTGACCCGGGGCGGTCCCTATCACTCGTCCGAACTGCTGAGCACCTACATGTACTCGACCGCTTTCCAGTCCCTGCGGCTGGGATACGGCTCCGCGCTGGCGGTCGTCATCTTCGTCCTGGCCTTCGGCGTCATCGCCTCCTACCTCGTGCGCGCCTTCCGGGAGGCCGACTGATGTCCGCCACCTCCACCGCCGTGCGCCGCAAGCGCGCCGCGACCGCCGGATTCCACCTGGGCGCCGGTGCGCTGGCCGTCCTGTGGCTGCTGCCGATCGCCCTGGTCCTGGTGACCAGCCTGCGTTCCTTCGACGACATCGCCGTCCATGGCCTGGGCAGTTGGCCCCGCTCCTTCACTCTCGACAACTTCCGTCAGGCATGGGTGGACGGCGGCCAGCAGCGGGCCCTGATCAACAGCCTGGTCGTCACCATTCCGTGCGTGCTGGTGACACTGACCCTGGCCGCCATGGCCGCGTTCGCCCTCAGCCGCTACGAGGTGCCCTTCCGCCGCTCCCTGTTGCTGCTCATGCTCGGCGGCAACCTGCTCCCACCGCAGATCCTGCTCATCCCGGTCTCCAAGCTGAGCGAGCTGATGGGCGTCTACGACACGCTCCCCGCGCTCATCGGGGTGCAGATCGGCTTCGGCGTCGGCTTCTACGTCTTCGTCCTGCACGGCTTCATGCGGGCGATCCCGGTCGAGATCCAGCAGGCCGCGCTCATCGACGGCGCCGGTCCCTGGCAGATCTTCTGGCGGATCATCCTGCCGCTCACCCGCCCGGCGCTGGCCGCGCTCAGCGCGCTGTCCTTCACCTGGATCTTCAACGATCTGCTGTGGGCGATCACCGTGCTGCGCAGCGACAGCAAGATGCCCATCACCGGTGCCCTGATCGGGCTACAGGGCCAGTTCGTGTCGATGTGGAATGTGATCGCGGCCGGGTCCGTCATCGCCGCGGCGCCCACCGTGGCCGTCTTCCTGCGCTTCCAGCGCCACTTCGTGGCCGGGCTCAATCTCGGGGCGGTGAAATGACGTCGTACCAGCGCTGGACCCTGCGCACCGAGCACACCTGCTACACCGTCCGTCTCTCCCCCGACGGCCCGTGGGCCGAGCTGGACGCATGGGGGCCGCTAGGTGTCGAGACCGGTCCGTCCGCGCTGGACTGGTCGAGGCGCACCCACTTCATCACGCCCGCCGACGCCGCGCCCGCCGAGTATCTGCCGTACGGGCTGCGGCCGTTCACCGGGGCCGATCTGGTGGCGGGGCGCCCGGGTGCGGAGCGGGGAGTGTGGTGGGAGTTCGAGGGCGCCGAGGAGGGGCCGGGGACCCTGCGGCTCACGTTCACCGATGGACTGCTCGGTCTGCGTACGGTCCTGTGCTACGCCACGGTGCCCGGAACCGATGTGATCCACCGCTGGACCGAGCTCTCCTGCACGGGCGAGGAGGAGCTGCGGCTGGAGCGGTTCGACTCGGCCGCCGTGAACGTGCCCGTGACCGCCGGTGCCCGGCTGACGTACCTCACCGGCCAGTGGTCGCAGGAGTTCCAGCGGACCCAACTCACCCTCACCAGGGGCGCGTTCACCATGGGCAGCGGCCAGGGCGTGCCCGGCCACGCCTACGCGCCCTGGCTCGCGATCCAGGACGCGGCGGACCCCGGGGACCCGCCCGCCTATGGCGTGGCCCTGGAGTGGCCCGGCAACTGGCACATCACCGCGGAGGCCGAACCGGGCGGCGCCGTGCGCGTACGCTCCGGCCGCGTACCGCACGAGGGCCTGGTGCGGCTGGCACCCGGTAACACCCTCACCACACCGCGCCTCGCCTGCGCGTTCAGCTCCGAAGGGCTCGACGGGCTGTCCCGCGTCTGGCACCGCTACGAACGCCATCTGACCGGTGAGCGGCTGCACCGCCCCCGCAAGGTCCTCTACAACTCCTGGGAGGCCACCACCTTCGACGTCGACACGGCGGCGCAGCTCGAACTGGCGAGGACGGCAGCGGACATCGGGGCCGAGCTGTTCGTCGTGGACGACGGATGGTTCACCGGCCGCGCCGACGACACCGGCGGGCTGGGCGACTGGTATCCGGACCCGGCGGCCTTCCCGTCCGGCTTCGACCGGTTCGTGGCCGACGTACGGGCGCTGGGCCTGGACTTCGGCCTGTGGATCGAGCCGGAGGCCGTCAGCCCCGGCAGCAAGCTGTACGCCGACCACCCCGACTGGGTGTACCGGATCGACGGCCGCCCCGCCCGCCTGGTGCGCCATCAGCTCCTGCTCGACCTGGGCCGGACCGATGTCCAGGACTTCGTCATCGCGACCCTCGACCGGCTGCTGACCGGCCATGACATCAGCTACCTCAAATGGGACATGAACCGGCCGCCGACCGAGCGCGGCCGCCCCGGTGCCGGTCCCGCCGACCGTCTCGACCTGGACGCCCAGCATGTCGCCGGCTATCTGCGCGTCCTGGACCATCTGCGCACCGCCCACCCCCGGGTCACCGTCGAGGGGTGCGCGGGCGGCGGCGGGCGGATCGACCACGCGACCCTCGCCCGCACCGACGTGGTCTGGCCCAGCGACAACACCGCGCCCCTGGACCGGCTGGCCGTCCAGCACGGCTTCCTGCACGCCCATGCCCCGCATGTGATGAGCTCGTGGGTGACCGACGCCCCCGGCGTCTTCGACCCCCGTCCGCGCAGCCTCGCCTTCCGCTTCGTGGCCGCCATGTGCGGAGTCCTCGGCATCGGCGCCGACCTGCGCCGATGGGACGCCGGGCAGCGTGCGGAGGCCGCCGGATGGATCGCCCGCTACAAGGAGGTGCGCGATGTCGTCCACCTCGGCGAGGCCCGGCTGCTGGGCAGCCCGCCGGCCGCCACCTGCGGCGTGCAGTACGACGGCCCGGACGGGCGTACCGTCGTCGCCGCGCTCAGCACCGGCCGCCTGGACGGATCCCCGCTCGTCCCGGGGCGTGCGGCCCGGCTCCGGCTGCGCGGTCTCGACCCGGCCGCCCGCTACCGGGACGCCGCGTCGGCGACCACGTACAGCGGCGCCCATCTGCTCCACTACGGGCTGCCGTTCACCTGGAGCGCCGACCACGACGCGGAACTGGTGGTGCTGACCCGGCAGTAGAGCGCCGACCGGCCCATGTCCGCCCCCGCCCGCAGTACAGCGAAGGAGCCCGATCCCCCGATGGAACAGCCCCGCCGGTACGGTGACCGCTTCACCGCCCGCACGGCCGTGGTCACCGGAGCCGCCTCCGGCATCGGTGCCGCCACCGCCGAACGCCTCGCCCAGGAGGGCGCCGCCGTCGTGCTCGCCGACATCGCCGAGGAGCGCGGCGCGGCGGTCGCCGAGCGGATCCGCGTGGACGGCGGCCGCGCCCGCTTCGTGGCCGCCGATGTCTCCGCGGCGGAGGACTGGGCGCGGATCGCGGCCGCCGCCCGCGGCTTCGGGCCGGTCGATCTGCTGGTCAGCAATGCCTACAGCGTCGACGTCACCCCCGCCCACGAAATGTCCCTGGACTCCTGGCAGCGGCAGCTCTCCGTCAACCTCACGGGCGCCTTCCTCGGGTTCAAGGCGGTCCTGGACGATCTGCGCTCCCGCCGCGGAGCCGTCGTCCTGACCTCGTCCGTCCACGCCCACAAGGGCATCCCCGGCCACCCCGCCTACGCGGCCTCCAAGGGGGCGCTGCTGTCACTGTGCGGGCAGCTCGCCGTCGAGTACGGGCCCGAGGTGCGGGTCAACGCCGTGCTGCCCGGCCCGATCCTGACGGCGGCCTGGGACCGGGTGTCCCCCGAGGACCGCGCGCGCAGCGTCGCCGAAACCGCGGCGGGCCGGTTCGGCACCCCGGAGGAGGTGGCCGCGGCCATCGCCTTCCTGGGCTCCCCTGAGGCCGCCTACATCACCGGTGCGAGTCTTGTCGTGGACGGCGGCTGGAGCGTCGTCAAGTCCTCCGCATGACCACCGCGATCAGCTCGCAGCAGAAAGGCACTACGACATGACGCCCTACGCCCGCCGCGGCGTGCACGGCCAGACCGTGGAGGCCCTCGCCCGCCGCATCCTGGGCGGCCAGATCCCCGAAGGAGCCACCCTGGACCTGATCGCCCTCCAGAGCGAACTGGACGTCAGCCTCACCGCCCTGCGCGAGTCGCTGAAGGTGCTGGCCGCCAAGGGGATGGTCGACGCCCGTCAGAAGCGCGGCACCTTCGTACGGAACCGCTCGGACTGGAATCTGCTCGACGCCGACGTGCTGCGCTGGCAGTTCCACAGCGACCGCACCACCGACGCCGACCGCGCGCTGCTGCGCAACCTCGCCGAGGTGCGCTCCATCATCGAACCGGCGGCCGTACGCCTGGCCGCCGAGCGGCGCACCGACGCCGACCTCGCCGCCCTGGACGCCGCCGTGGACGCGATGGGGGTGGGCGGCTCGGACGCCGCCCACGCGGTGGAGGCCGACCTCGCCTTCCACCGGGCCCTGCTCGTCGCCACCCACAACGAACTCCTCGAACGCATGGAGATGGTGATCGAGTCGGGCCTCGCCCACCGCGACCGCATCGTGCACAGCTCCCCCCACAGCCAGGACCCCGTACCCGCCCACCGCGCCGTCCTGGACGCCGTGCGCGCCCGGGACCCGCACGCCGCCGAGGCCGCCATGCGGGCCCTGCTCGACCAGGCAGGCCGCGACCTGGACCGGGTCGGCGGCTCCGACAACGACATGGAAAGGCCCTCTGGCCAGTGAAGATCACCCGTATCGAGACCTTCGCCGTGCCGCCGCGCTGGCTGTTCTGCCGCGTCGAGACCGACGACGGCGTGGTCGGCTGGGGCGAGCCCGTCGTCGAGGGGCGCGCCGAAGTGGTCCGCGCCGCCGTCGACGTCCTCGCCGAATACCTGATCGGCAAGGATCCGCTGCGCATCCAGGACCACTGGCAGGTGCTCACCAAGGGCGGCTTCTACCGCGGCGGACCCGTGCTCTCCAGCGCCGTCGCCGGGCTCGACCAGGCCCTGTGGGACATCGCCGGCAAGACCTACGGCGCCCCGGTGCACGCCCTGCTGGGCGGGCCCGTGCGCGACCGGGTCCGGGTGTACGCCTGGGTCGGCGGCGACGAGCCCGCCGAGCTGTCCGAGCAGATCACCGCGCAGGTCGAGGCGGGCTTCACGGCGGTGAAGATGAACGGCGCCGGGGCGACCTCTCCGGTGGCCACCGCGGCCGAGACCGCCGCGGTCGTCGACCGGGTGGCCGCCGCCCGCGAGGTCCTCGGCCCGGACCGCGATGTGGCCGTCGACTTCCACGGACGCTTCACCGCCGCCACCTCCCGCCGCGTCCTGGCCGAACTGGGCCCCCTCCATCCGCTGTTCGTGGAGGAACCCGTCGTCCCCGAGCACAGCCATCTGCTCCCCGGCCTGGTCGCCTCCACCCCGGTGCCGCTGGCCACCGGTGAACGGCTCTACGGACGCACCGAGTTCCTGCCCGTGCTCGCCGCCGGTATCGCCGTCGCGCAGCCCGATCTGTCCCATGCGGGCGGCATCTCCGAGGTGCACCGCATCGCCTCGCTCGCCGAGACCTACGGCGCCCAGCTCGCCCCGCACTGCCCGCTCGGCCCCATCACGCTGGCGGCCAGCCTCCAGGTCGCGTTCGCGACGCCGAACTTCCTGATCCAGGAGCAGAGCCGCGGCATCCACTACAACAAGGACGCCGATCTGCTGTCCTACCTCGTCGACACCGAGCCGTTCCGCTTCGTCAACGGCCATGCGCCCCGCGGCGACGCCCCCGGCCTGGGCATCACCATCGACGAGGCGGCCGTACGCGCGGCCGACCGCACCGGTCACACCTGGCGCAACCCGGTCTGGCGGCACCCCGACGGCTCCTTCGCGGAGTGGTGACAACGGTGCTGGAGATCGTCACCGACCCCGCGCACGGCGGCCGCTGGACCTCGCTGCGCGCCGGGGACCGCGAATGGCTGTGGCACGGTACGGCGGCCGGACGGGACCAGGTGGCGCCCGGGGACGCCTTCGTGGACGCGGGCGGCCTGGAGGAGTGCGTCCCCACCGTCCGCGGCGCCCCGGACCACGGCGACGCCTGGTCACGTCCCTGGAAGCGGGAGGGGGACACGGACACCGTCCGGTGCGACCGGTTCACGCTGGCGCGCACGATCCGCGGGACGGCCGACGGCGCGGAGGCCGGCTACGTCCTTCGCGCCGACCCGGGCTTCCGCTTCGTCTGGGCCGCCCACGCGCTGCTCGATCTGTCCCCGCGGGCGACCCTGCGCCTGCGCGACGGGGCACGCGCCCGGCTCTTCCCGGAGGCCGCACCGCTGCTGGACCGGCCCTGGCCGAACGGGGCGCCGTGGGTGGCGGGCGACTGGCCCGCGCCCCTCGGCCTGCCCCTGGACCGGCTCGGGCCGGACGACGGCACCGCGGTCGGCGCGGTCGTGGACGCCCCGCGCGTCTGCGTCCACGACGGCACGGGCCGCCTGGCCTTCGCGCTCGAGGCCGACGGGCAGCCGCTGTCCATCGCCGTGTGGCGCAACCTCGGCGGTTTCCCCGCCGAACACCCCTATCGCAGCACAGGAGTCGAGCCGATGCTCGGCCGGGTCTTCGACCTCGCCGACGCGGGCCCCGGCGACGCCGCGCGCGTGCCCGCCTCCGGCGAGGTGCGCTGGCGGCTCACGCTCGGCGCGGCCTGCCGCTGCCCCTGAATCCGCCTGTTCCGCCTGTTCCGCCTGTTCCGCCTGTACCTACGAGGAGTTCGAGGAGTTCCCCCTGTGGACCTGCGAGCCGCCCTGGCCGCCCATCGGCTGGTCGCCGTCGTACGCGGCGACGACCCCGAGGCCGCGCTGCGCACCGTACTGGCCCTGGCCGACGAGGGCATCGAGCTGATCGAGGTGTCGCTGTCCGGCACGGACGCCCTGACCGTCATCGAGCGGGCCCGCGAGGCCCTCGGCCCCGGCCGACCCCTCGGCGCGGGCACCGTGCTCACCGCCGAGGACGCCCACGCCGTCCGGCGGGCGGGCGCCGACTTCGCCGTCACCCCCGGGCTGGGCGCGGGGATGTCCACCGCACGCGAGCTGGGCCTGCCGGTCCTGGCGGGGGTCATGACGCCGACCGAAGTCATCGCCGCGCGGGCGCTCGGCGCCGAGGCGCTGAAGATCTTCCCGGCCGCGCAGGCGGGCGGCCCCGGCTATCTCAAGGCCCTGCGGGGGCCGTTCCCGCACGAGCCGTTCGTACCGGTCGGCGGCGTGGACGAAGCCGCGGCCCGCGCCTACCTGGCCGCCGGGGCGACCGCGGTCGGCATCGGCTCGCCGCTCGTCGGCGACGCGGCCGACGGCGGCAGCACGGCCGCCCTGCGCGCACGCGCCCGCGCCTTCCGTACCGCCGTCCAGGAGGCCACAGCGTGACCGAGGAGCCGCGCCCGACCCGCCCCGACCGCCTCGACCTCGGCGAGGGCATCCGCTGGACCGGCGAGGCCCTCGTCCTGGTCGACATCCTTCAGGGCCGCCTGCTGACGGCCCCCCAGGACCCCAGCGCGCCCCTGCGGACGCTGGCCGAACTGCCCGTCCCGCTGGGCGCGGTGGCGCCCGTGGCGGACCGGCCCGGCACCTGGATCGCCGCCGCGGGCACCGGGATCTGCCTGCTCGGCCCCGACGGCGCCACCACCTGGCTGGCGCGGCCCGAGGCGGCTGCCCGCCCGGCCCGGCGTATGAACGACGCCGCCGCCGACCCGTCCGGCAGGTTCTGGGCGGGCAGCATGGGCTACGACGCCGACGAGGACGCGGGCTCCCTCTACCGGGTGGACCACGACGGCACGGTCACCCGGGTCCTCGACGGGATCACGGTGCCGAACGGGCCCGCGTTCACGGCCGACGGACGCGCCATGTATCTGGCCGACAGCGCCCGGGGCGTCGTCCGGCGCTACCCCGTCGACCCGGCGACGGGCGGGCTCGGCGCACCGACGACGTTCGTCACGGTGGACGGCGGCAGCCCCGACGGCATGGCCGTCGACGACGAGGGTGGCGTGTGGATCGCCGTCTGGGGCACCGGGACGGTGCGCCGTTACCGGCAGGACGGCGCACTCGACCGCACACTGCGGCTGCCCGCCGCCCAGCCCGCCGGAGTCTGCCTCCAGGGCGATGTCCTGCACATCACCACGGCCCGGGTCGGGCTCACCCGGCCGGGCCCCGACGACGGTGCCCTGTTCGCGGTCCGGGTCGAGGTGCCGGGCCCTCCGGCGGCCGTCTATCGCCCGCACCCCGGTGCCGGGCCCGGGTCGGCACCGGCACAGGCGCACGCATGACGGCCCCATGGCGCCCGGCGGCCGGACCGGTGGTCTGCGTCGGCGAGACGATGGCCGCGCTGGCCCCCGAACCGCCCGACTCCGTGGAAACCGGCGAGAGTCTGCGGCTGTCCGTGGCGGGCGCGGAGTCCAACGTGGCGATGTACCTCGCGGATCTGGGCCTCGCCGCCGTATGGCTCTCGGCCCTCGGCGACGACCCGTTCGGCCGGCGGGTGCGGGCCGCCGTCGCCGCGGCGGGCGTCGACGTCTCGGGCGTACGGTCCGATCCGGACCGGCCGACGGGCCTGCTCGTGAAGGACCCGGGGCCCACCGGCACCCGTGTCCACTACTACCGGCGCGGTTCGGCGGCCTCGGCGCTGGGGCCCGGCATCCTGGACGATCCGCGGCTCGGGTCGGCGGCACTCCTCCACCTCACGGGCGTGACCCCCGCGCTCTCCCCGTCCTGCGCCGCCCTGGTGGAACGGGCGCTGGCCACCCCCGCGCCCGACCGCCCGTACGCCATCGGCTTCGACGTCAACCACCGCCCGGCGCTGTGGCCGGACGGCACGGCCGCCACGGTCCTCCGCGATCTGGCCGACCGCGCCGACATCGTCTTCGTCGGCCTCGACGAGGCGCAGCACCTGTGGGGCGCGGACCTCGATACGGGCGGCGTCCGCACGCTGCTGCCGCATCCGCGCCTGCTCGTGGTCAAGGACGGCGGACGGTCGGCGACCGCCTTCGGCGACGGCACGGAGGTCACGGTCGCGGCCCTGCGCACGGAGGTGGTGGAGCCGGTCGGCGCGGGGGACGCCTTCGCCGCCGGTTTCCTGGCGGGGCTGCTGCGCGACGGGCACCTGACCTCGGCGCTGCGGCTCGGCCACATCACGGCCGCGTCCGCGCTCCGGGTGATCGGGGACCACGGCCCGCTGCCGGACCCCGCGACGGTCGAGCGGCTGCTCGGGCTCGGCGAACGGGCCTGGGCGGAGCGGAACATTCCCGAGCACGCGGGGCAGGCGCCGTCCGCACCGCCGCTCACCGGTTGACCAGCGGCCGGAACGCGGCCCGCACATCGGATGTGGCGGCGCTGACGTACCTGTTCGACGCCGGGCCCGCGCCGGAGCTGCCGGAGTAGTACGTGATGATCGCCGGGCAACTGCTGCCGCCGATCTGGAGGGTGCGGTGGGACACGAGCCTGCCGGTGCGCAGCTCGTAGACCTTCACCGGGACCGCGATCTTACGGAACGTCACATAGGTGGTGGAGCCGGAACCCCTGGCCCGATACGGGCAGGTCTGGACGGAGTCGCCGAAGGTGTCCGCGCCCATGCAGACCACCAGGACGGCGTCGGCGGCGTCCGCGGCCTTCCAGGAGCCGGGGAGTTTGTCCGAGTGGTCGTCGCCGTACGTCTCCTGGCCGTAGAAGAGGGCGCGGTTGGTGCCCTTGCCCATGGGCTTGGCGCCGCTGTACTTCGCGGGCTTGGAGCAGTACGCGGGCTGGGCGCCGGTGCCCGGCGCGAGCAGACCGCGGACGCCTGCCAGTTCGATGCTCAGCCTGGCCTTCTTGGCGCCCGTCCGGGCCCTGGCCGCGAGGCCGTCGCCGGGGTACTGGTCGAGCAGCCGCTTGTAGTGGGCCTGGGCCGACTTCCAGTCGCTGCGCCCCATGAGGTCGTCACCGCAGGCGACGAGCGCCGCGGGCGCGGTTCGCCGGGCCGTGGCGGCGGATCGGTCCAGTACGTCATGGCTCCGCTTGCGCTCGCGGAGCCAGTCGGTGACGGCGACGGTGGCACAGGGGTCCTTGGCGGGCAGGCCGCGGAGGAAGCGGGTCAAGGTGGTTTCGACCGTCTTCCCGTTGCCGGGCTGGGCGAGGACCGAGGCGAGGGTCTCGAAGCCGCCCTCCAGGGAGGCGGTGTCACCGGTCAGCCCGGTGGTGAGCTGCCCACCGGCCCGCTCCAGCCGACGGCAGTCCTCGACGATCTCATCGCCCCGGGCGGCCAGCGGTGCGTCGGCCATGCGGGGCCCGAACCACACTCCGCCCTGAGCACTCACCACCTTCGCGCAGTCGCCGCGTTCACGGGCCTCGGCGACGCTCCCGCCGACCCTGGAGGCGTCGAACCGCAGAAGCCCCACCGCCAGCAGCACCGGCAGCGTCACGCCGAGCGCGATCAGTCGGTGACGGCGCACCGCGCCCCGGCCCGCGCCCTGTCCCGCCTTTCCGTCCTTTCCGCCCTTTCCACGCGCAAGGAACCACCCGTGGGTGATGACGGCCGTCCACCACACGCCCACGGCGACCTCGTACGAGGGACTGGCGGTCGAGACCAGCAGGGAGACGAGCACGACGGTGCCGGCGACGGCGAGAACGGCGAGCCCGCGCCGCCGCAGCAGCAGATAGCCGACGCCCAGCAGGGAGGCGTTGCCGAGGGCGACGGCCGGCGGGTCATGCGGCCGGGGCGCGGGCGGCGCGGGCTCCGGCACGGCGAGGGTCGATTCATCCATCCTGATCTCTTCCCGTCACGGCGTGGGTGCGCAGGGCGCTCCATGGTTCACCCCGGCCCTTGGGACCCCTCCCGAAGAGATCAGCGCGGGAGGCTCATGGGGCGGGGAACGCCGACGTTCCCGGGAAGAAAACAGGAGGTGGGATCGGGTGTTTTCTGCCGTAAATAACCGATATGAAACAAACGCACCCACCAGGCCCTAGGTCCCGCCAAGAGTGGTCCACGGCCCCTTCCGGCACTATCGTCCGCTTCATACCGTCAAGGGCCGCGGTACTCCGTTTTCACGCCGACCGACTGGACCCCTTCCGTGCCCGATCCCTCCCACGCCGCCACCTGGCGCTTCGCCCTGCCGCACACGACGGCCGCCGTACCGCTGGCGCGTGCGCTGATCCGGAACACCCTGGCGGATATCGGGGCACCCGTGGACGGCGACACGGCGGAGCTGCTGACGGCCGAGCTGGTGGCCAACGCGGTGCGGCACACGGACGGCGACGAGCCGATAGAGCTGGTGGTGGAGCTGGTGCCGACCGGCGGCTGGCAGGTCGAGGTGCACGACCAGGACCCGAATCCGCCCGGCGGGCTGGACTCGCTGGGGCGCCCCGAAGGGCCCAAGAGACCCGACGGCCTCGCCGAGGGCGGACGCGGGCTGCTGCTGATCCGGACCCTCAGCGCGGACGCGGGCTACCGGCCGACCCCTTACGGCAAGGCCGTCTGGTTCATCCTTCCGCCCACGGGAAGCCCCGCGGGCGGCCCCACGGAGGGCCTGGCGGACGGCCCGGCGGAGCCCGCCACGGAAGGCCCTACGGAGCGCTGAGGGTCGCGACCAGCACCGCCTTGATCGTGTGCATCCGGTTCTCCGCCTCGTCGAAGACGACGGAGTGCTCGGACTCGAAGACCTCGTCGGTGACCTCCAGCTCGGTCAGCCCGTGCCGCTCGTGGATCTCCCGGCCGACGTCGGTGCCCAGATCGTGAAAGGCCGGCAGGCAGTGCAGGAACTTCACGGCGTCGTTGCCCGTCGCGCGCAGCACGTCCATCGTCACCGCGTACGGCCCGAGCAGCGCTATCCGCTCGTCCCACACCTCCTTGGGCTCGCCCATGGACACCCACACATCGGTGGCGACGAAGTCCGCGCCGCGCACGCCCTCCTCGACGTTCTCGGTGAGCGAGATCCGGGCGCCGGTGGACGTGGCGAGCTGGCGCGCCAGCTCCACGATGGTGTTGTCGGGCCACAGCAGGCTGGGCGCGACGATGCGGACGTCCATGCCCAGCAGGGCACCGGTGACGAGGTAGGAGTTGCCCATGTTGTACCGGGCGTCGCCGAGGTAGGCGTAGGCGACCTGGTCCAGCGGCTTGTCGCTGTGCTCGCGCATGGTCAGCACGTCGGCGAGCATCTGGGTGGGGTGCCACTCGTCGGTGAGGCCGTTGTAGACGGGCACCCCGGCGTGTGCGGCGAGTTCCTCGACGACGCCCTGGCCGTGCCCCCGGTACTCGATCGCGTCGTACATCCGGCCGAGCACCCGCGCCGTGTCCTTGACCGACTCCTTGTGACCGATCTGCGAGCCCACCGGATCGAGATAGGTCGTGGAGGCGCCCTGGTCGGCGGCCGCGACCTCGAAGGCGCAGCGGGTACGGGTGGAGGTCTTCTCGAAGACCAGGGCGATGTTCTTGCCCCGCAGCCGCCGCTCCTCGGTACCCGCGCGCTTGGCCGCCTTCAACTCGGCCGCCAGCTCGATCAGGCGACGGAACTCGTCGGCGGTGAAGTCCAGCTCCTTGAGGAAGTGGCGGCCGGTGAGGTCAATCGCCATAAGGGTGGCTCCTAGGTCACGGCGAATACGGCGGATCAGGGGCTACGGCGAGGGCGCCGCGGCCAGGAACCATGGAAGCATATACGATGCTCTGCATATATACGGAGACCGGGGGGTGAACCCTGGCATTACGGGTCCGCGGGCTCGCGTTACGGGTCCTCGGGCTCGCTTACGGGTCCGGGGGATCGTTTACGGCTCCACCGGGTCCCGCTCGACCGGGCAGCTCATGCACCGCGGCCCGCCCCGGCCCCGGCCCAGCTCGCTGCCCGGGATGTCGATGACCTCGATCCCGCACTTGCGCAGATAGGTGTTGGTCGTCGCGTTCCGCTCGTAGGCGACCACCACGCCCGGCTCGACCGCGAGCACATTGCAGCCGTCGTCCCACTGCTCGCGCTCCGCCGCGTGGACGTCCTGGGTCGCCGTGAGCACGCGGATGGAGTCCAGGCCGAGGGCCGCGGCTATCGCGCGGTGCATATGCTCCGGCGGATGGTCGGTGACCTTGAGGTCCTTGCTGCCCGCACCCGGCTCGATGGTGTACGAGCGAAGCATCCCCAGCCCCGCGTACTGCGTGAAGGTGTCCCCGTCCACCATGGTCATCACGGTGTCCAGGTGCATGAAGGCCCGCCCCTTGGGCATGTCGAGCGCCACGATCGTCCGGGCCGAACCGGCCTCGAAGAGCCGGTGCGCGATCATCTCCACCGCCTGCGGAGTGGTCCGCTCGCTCATCCCGATCAGCACCGCGCCCTTGCCGAGCACCAGCACATCACCGCCCTCGATGGTCGAGGGATACGCGGCCTGCCCCTCCGACCAGACGTGGAAGTCCTCCTTGGCGAAGAGGGGGTGATGGCGGTAGACGGCCTCGTAGTGCACCGTCTCGTGCCAGCGGGCGGGCCAGCGCATCGCGTTGATCGACACCCCGTCGTACACCCACGCGGAGGCGTCCCGGGTGAAGAGGTGGTTCGGCAGCGGGTTGACCAGGAAGTCGTCGGGCTCCATGGCGTGGAAGCGGACGGAGACCGGCTCCGGGTACCGCCCCAGATACTCCCGCTTGGTCATGCCGCCGATCAGCGCCTCGGTCAGCTCGGGGGCGCTCAGCTCGTCGAAGGCGGCGCGCAGATGGTCGGTGGCCAGGGGCCCGTACTCCTTCTCGTCGAAGACCCGGTCCAGCACCAGCGCCCGCGCCTCCGGCAGGCCCAGGCTCTCGGTGAGCAGATCCCCGAAGAGATGGACCTCGACCCCGCGGTCGCGCAGGACGTCGGCGAAGCCGTCGTGCTCCTGACGGGCGCGGCGCACCCACAGGACGTCGTCGAAGAGGAGGGCGTCCTTGTTGGTGGGTGTGAGCCGCTTGAGCTCCAGGTCGGGGCGGTGCAGTATGACGCGGCGCAGCCGCCCGGCCTCGGAGTCGACATGGAATCCCATGTCCCCATCTTCGCCGCTCGCGGCCCGTTGTGAACGCCCGGCGACACGGAACACTGGCGCTGATCGGGATGGCCACGGCGGTTCGGCCTCGGTTCCGCCGCGGTTCCGCCGCGCGGGGCAGGCCCGCCGTCGGCTGCGGGCGGCTATCCGGCCGCGATCACGACTATTAGCACCAGGGCCACCGCGATGAACCCCAGCAGGGCGGAGACCCACAACTGGCCGGGCTTCAGATCGAGCCCGCCGCCGTCGTCGGCGCCCCGGCGCCGCCACCGCCGCCGTGTTTCGCGCCGGGTGGCGCGGGCCGCCGCCTCCTCGTGCTCCCGGCACTCCTCGGCCACGCCGCCGAACAGCGCCTTCCAGCCCTTCTCGCCGAACCCCGTCATCTGCCGGGTGCCGACGATCCGGCGCACCACCTCACGGCCCGCGCCGTCGGCGGCCGTCCACAGGCCGGGCAGCACGCACGCCATCAGCTCCGGCACCGCGCCGCGCCGCGCGTACGGGCGGACCAGCCCCTCGTACAGCATCAGCGCGTTGCGCACCCGCAGTCGGCGGCCGGGGTCCGCGGCCGGTCCGTCCGCACCGCCCTGGGCGCGGGGCGGGGGGTCGAGATAGAGCTGGGCGAGCAGCACCTTCTCGCAGACCGCGTCCGCCAGCTCCGGTCCGCGCTCGGGCGCGCGGCGCACCAGCTCGACCACGACACGGGCGGCCCGCTCGGCGGGCAGCCCCTCGTCGAGCGCGCTCAGCAGCAGGCCGTCATCGGCCCCCCGCAGCGCCGCGGGCAGGTCGTCCCCGCCGTGGCGCAGTGCCTCGCGCAGCAGCCGCGCCCCGGTGACCGAGACTCGGCGAACCCCCGCGCCCGCCGTCCTCGCCCGCTCCGCCGTGGTGTCGTCCCTGGTCTCCCTGGTCTCCGTGGTTGTCGGGTCCTCTGTCTCTTTCACCATCGATGTCTCTCTCCTCACAGCGCCTCCAGCACCTCCCGTATCCGCGTGGCCGCCGCGGCGTCGAGCGGCTCGTCGCCGTCCTGCGCCAGCCGCGGCAGAAAGCCGCACAACACCGTCAGTTGCCGCTCGTCGCCGGCCGCCCGCCGGATCCAGCCGACCAGCGCGTCCTCGGCAGCCCCGGCCGATCTGGCCCAGGTCAGCGCGGCCCGCAGCAGCTCGGCCAGCCGGGGCGCGCACCCCGGATGGGCCGCCAGCACCGCCGTCGCCAGCGGCCAGGCGGCGTACGGCTCCAGCTCGGGCACCTCGCACAGCCCCCACAGATGCGAGGTGCGGGTGGTGACCGCGCGCAACACCGTGAGCAGCGCCAGGTCCCGGCGGGGCCGCCGGGTGTCGCGCAGCCAGCGGGTGAGCGCGGTCAGTACGGTCTCCGGTTCGGTCCCGGCCAGCAGCCGCAGCACGCTGTGGGAGGTGGTGCGGCCGTCGTCGGCGCAGGCGATCCGGCCGAGTTCCGCCAGGGACGCCGCGACGGAGCCGGCCGCCAGGCCGTAGCCGTGGGCGAGCGCGGCGGTCTCGCGCTCCCGCTCGTCGTCGCCGCGCGCCCAGTCCCGCAGCAGCCCGTGCACGGCGGGGCGCACCTCCGGGGCGCGGGCCGCCTCGGCCAGTGCGGTGGCCGCCGCCATCCGCTGCACCGGGCTGTCGGTACGGGCCAGCGGCAGCGCCAGCTCGGCCAGGCCGTAGAGGTAGTCGCGGGCACACAGCACACCCGCGGCGACCGCCGCGCGCACCCACACCTGGGGGCGCGGATCGTCGCAGAGTCCGCGCAGCCAACGGGCCATCGGGCCGCGAAGGTTGTGGTGGGCGTCCCAGGACTCGTGGAGCACGGCGGGCGCCAGCCGGCGCCCCTCGAACCACACCGCGCGCACGGGCACCGACGCGTCCCCGAGGTCCTCCACCCCGTCGCCGTGGACCGCGCGCGCCGTGGCGAGCGAGGCCCCGGGGCGGGCGGCGAACAGCGGACGCCCTGGCGCGTACTGCGGATCGAGCGTGACGGCCAGTTCCCAGGCCAGCAGTTCGGCGGCCTCCGCCATGAGGCTGTGCGCCGAGCCGTTGAAGACGGCGAGCGCGATCCGCAGCGCGGCGGCGCGCAGCGCGGGCAGCGCGGCGGGCAGCGTGCCGGGGCGCCCGGCTTCCAGGAACCACGCACGGGCCTGGTCCGGGGCGAACGACCGGCAGTGCTCCAGCAGCCGCTCCTCGGACAGCCTGCCCTCGGCGTGCGCGGCCAGCAGGCCCGCGAGCCGGGCGGCCTCACCGGGGCGCGGCTCGTCCAGACCGAGCGCCTCGGCCAGTTCGGGGCGCCGGGCGGTGGCGCGGGCCGTCTCCAGCAGCCCGGTGGGGCGGTCGGCGAGCAGTTCGATGAGGTGGCGGTCGAGAACGTCGGCGGCGGCCGGGGGCTCGTACGGCACGGCGTGGCGGCGGCCGCGCAGCAGCCGGTCGGCGGCCGGGCCGCCCGCGACCAGGACGACGCAGAACGCCTCATGCCCGGCGAAGTGGGCCCGCAGCCGGTCCAGCAGGGGTTCGACCGCGAAGTCCGCCTGATCGGCGGGGAGTTCGAGGAGATAGCCGTGGCCCCGCTCGGTCTTCTCCACGACGGAGGCCCCGTGGGGGAGGCCGGGCCCGAGTGGGAGGACGGGGTCATGCGGGGTGCCGGGCCCGTACGGGACGCCGGACCCTAGCGGGGTGCCGAGCCCGTACGAGATGCCGAACCCTTGCGGGATGCCGAGCCCATGCGGGATGCCCAGCCCATGCGGGATGCCCAGCCCATGCGGGATGCCGGCCCCCAGCCGGGAGACCCCGCCGTCGGCCAGCTCCGACAGCTCCGCGAGGAGGGCGAGCCCGGTCCAGGCGCGGCCGGTGCCGGGTTCGCCGCACAGCGCCAGCAGGCCGGTGCGCCGCAGATGGTCGCGCATCGCGGCATAGCCGGGGACGGTCCGGTAGAGCCGACGCAGCCGGTCCAACTCCTCGCGGGGCACCGGGCCTTCGGGGAGGGGGTACGGCGCCGGTTCGGCGCAGAGCCGGGCCGGGCCGACGGCGATATGCAGATGGGCGCGCGCCTCGCGCGCCGTGCGGGCGCCGCCCGGCTGGCCCGCCCCGTCCAGCGGGCCGCTCTTGGGGACGTCCAGCCGTCGTACCCGCGACTCCGCCGGGGCGTCGACGTCTTCCGATGCGCTCATCGCCCGCCGTCCTTCATGCCGTGGCCCCCGATTCCCGCTGTGGTGATGGTGATGGTGGTGGGGTGTCGGTGAATGCCCGAAGCGGGCGGCGGGGTTTCTCCCCCTGCCCGCCCCGCCGCCCTTCTCCGGTGCGGGGCACTGGGCCGTGCGCACCCCCGTCGCTCACGGTCCCGCGCCCTTTGTGCCACTCCAGGGTCGCCGGGGAACGGCGGGGCGGCTGTAGCCGTTTACACAGTCGCGGAGAACGCGTGAGACGGCGCGCCCGCGCTCAGTCGCGAGGGCAGTCGCGGGGGTCGGTCGCGGGGCGCGCCGGGATGTGCTCCCCCGTCGCGCGTCCCTCGGCCAGCAGCCGCAGCAGTCCGATGTCCATCACCACGAAGCGGCGCGAGGCGGTCCGGACGACGCCCTGGCCGCGCAGCAGCCGCAGCGCCTTGGCGACGGCCTCCCGGGTCGAGCCCACCGCGGCCGCGATGTCGTGCTGCGGCAGCGGCAGATCGACGGTGATCGCCCCGTCGGCGGCGGGGTGGCCGGTGCGCTCGGCGAGTTCGACGAGCCGGGCCGCCAGCCGTTGGAGCACCTTCTCCGAGGCGAGTGACCGCCGCTCCCCGTCTGAGCTGCGCAGCCGGGAGCTGAACTGACGCATGATCAGCACGGTCGCGACGGGACGCGCCGCCAGATAGGCCCGGAACCGGTCGCCGGAGACCACCACCGCCTCCATCCGGCCGAGCGCGGTGACGGTGGCGCTGCGCGAGCCGTGGTCCACCGCGGCCTGGTCGCCCACGACTTCACCCGCCCCGCGCAACGCCAGGATCAGCCGCACCCCGCGCTCGGTCTCCACCGAGATGGTGGCCCAGCCGGAGGTGATCGCGACGACGAAGGTCGTACGGTCGTGCTCGCGCAGCACGACCTCGCCGGGGGCGTAGGCCCGGGGTGTGCCGAGGGCGAGCAGTGCGCGCCGGTCATCGGCGGGAAGGGCGTGCAGAAAGGGCCGTCCGTCCTCGAAAAGACTCATCCGCCCTCCCCGCTCAGCTCGTCGTCGTCATGCCTGCGGAGAACCCAGGGACGGTCAGCACGCTAGGGAGCTGGCACGGGCACGTCAATGGTGCCGTAGCGGGTCCGTGCCGGATCCGCCGTTCTCCCCGGGATCGACCCGAACTCCCGTACGCAACGCGGCGCCCGCGACGGTCGCGAGCGCCGCGGTCACCGCCGTGAAGACCCACCCGGCGCGCAACGCGTCCAGCCCCGGCCGCGCGGCGCCCCCGGTGATCATGACCAGCGCCGCGACGCCCAGGGCCGAGCCGCCCTGCCGGGACATCATGAGCACCCCGGAGCCGAGCGACAACTGACGGGCCGGAAGCAGTCCGGCGGCCGAGAACATCACCGGCTGATAGAGCCCCGCGCCGATCCCGGTGAGCACCAGCCCGGGCATGAACTCCATGGCGTAGTGCGCACCGTCGCCGCCCGCGAGGAGCAGCCACCACACCGGCCCCGCGGCGAAGCACAAGCCGCCCACGACGGCCGTGGTCCGCTCCCCCAGCGCCCGGACGATCCGCCCCGACAGCATCGACACCACCAGGACGGTGAGCGGCCAGGGCGTGACGGCAAGGCCCGCCCGGGCCGAGGGCCAGCCCCACGCCCCGGTGAACAGCAGGGTCGCGGCGAGGATCGAGGCGGCGTAGGCGAGGAAGTAGCTGAGCAGCCCGAGCGTGGCGGCGGTGAAGGCACGGGTCCGGAACAGCGCGGGGTCCACCACCGGATCCGGATGGCGGCGTACGTGCGCCACGGCCAGGGCGCCCGCGATCAGGCCGACGGCGAGGAAGCCGAGGGTGGCCGGGGCGCCGTAGCCCCAGTCCGCGGCCTCGACGCAGGCGGTGGTGAGGGAGCCGGTGCCGAGGAGGACGAGCAGCGTGCCCAGCGGATCGAGGCGGCGGCGCTCACCGGGGACGGGGCCGATGCGGACGGGCCCGGTACGGACTGGCCCGATGCGGACGGGCCCGGTGCGCGGCAGCAGCCGCAGCCCGGCCACCCATGCCAGCAGCACCACGGGCGGATTGACGAGGAAGATCCAGCGCCAGTCGAGGGCGGCCAGCAGACCGCCCGCCACCGGCCCCGCACTCGCCGCGACCGCGCTCACCGCCGTCCAGACGCCGACCGCCGTGGCCCGTTCACGCGGCGGGAAGGCGGGCAGGGCGAGCGAGAGGGAGGTGGGCACCAGGACGGCCGCCGCCACCCCCTGCACCACACGCGCCGCGATCAGCGTGCCGAGCCCGGGGGCGGCGCCGCAGGCGACCGAGGCGAGCCCGAACAGCGCGATGCCGGTCAGGAACGAACGCCGCCCACCGATCGCGTCGGCCAGCCGGCCGGCCGGGACCAGCAGCGCCGCGAGCACGATGGTGTAGGCGTTGAGCACCCAGGACAGCTCTGCGGTGGAGGCGGAGCGGAAGTCCGCGCCGATCGCGGGGAAGGCGATATTGACCGCGATCATGTCGAGCACGGCGAGGAACTGGGCCGCCGACGCGACGGCGAGGATCAGCCAGCGCCGACGGCTGGGGGTGGGGGCCGGATCGGGGGCCGCATCGGGGGTGGCCGCGGGCACACCGCTCCCCTGGGCCTTCGAGGAAGGGGTCGTCATGCCCGTCCAGCATCGGCCCCGAGCCACGGCGGAACGAGTGGCAGGAGTGACAGCATGCGCTACATTTTTGCCATGCGGTCCATAGCCCTCGCCGTCACCCCGGGCATGCCGATCTTCGACCTGGCGGTGCCCTGCCATGTCTTCGGCACCGATCGCCCCGGACTCCCCGACCCCTGGTACGAGCTGCGGGTCTGCGCGATCGGACCGGGCGGTGCGAAGGCCGGTGACCCGGTCGCCACCCGTTCGTGGTTCGCCGCCCACACCCCGTACGGCACCGAGGAGCTGATCTCCGCCGACACGGTGATCGTCCCGGCCTCGGCCGATGTGCGCGGCGATCCGCCCGAGGAGCTGATCGCAGCCCTGCGCGAGGCCCATCGGCGCGGTGCCCGCGTCGTGTCCCTGTGCTCGGGCGCGTTCACCCTCGCCGCGACCGGACTTCTCGACGGCCGTACGGCGGCGACCCACTGGATGTACGCGGCGCTGTTCGCCGAGCGCTATCCGGCCGTACGGCTCGATCCGTCCGTGCTCTACGTCGACCACGGCGATGTGCTGACCGGGGCGGGGTCCACGGCCTGCATCGACGTCTGTCTGCATCTGGTGCGCGAGGACTACGGCACCGAGGCGGCCAACACCCTGGCCCGGCAGCTCGTCGCCCCCGCCCACCGGCCCGGCGGCCAGGCCCAGTACATCGAGGCGCCGCTGCCCGAGCGCACCGACGACTCGCTCGCCCCGCTGCTGCACTGGGCCGCCGAGCGGCTGCACGAACCGCTGACCGTCGCCGACCTCGCCCGCCGCGCCCACACCAGCCCGCGCACCCTGGCCCGCCGCTTCCACGCCGCCACGGGCACGACGCCGCTGCGCTGGCTCCAGGGCCAGCGGATCGCGCGCGCCCGGGAGCTGCTGGAGGGCGGCGATCTGCCGGTGGACCGGATCGCGGAGCTATGCGGTCTTGGCACGGCGGCCAATCTGCGCCGCCACTTCACCCGGGCGGTGGGGGTGCCGCCACACGACTACCGCCGTGCGTTCCGGGCCCGGGAGGCCCGGGCACCCTCGGCCGTCTGAGCCCAGGCGGCCGGGGCCCCAGAGCCTGGGCCGCCAGGCCCTACGGGGTGTGCGACGGACCACGCGGGACTTCGCCCCTGGCCCCCGGGGTCCAGGGGCGAAGTCCCGACTTCCAGCCCCTCCGGCGCTTGAGGAGAGGAGTCTGGGGCAGAGCCCCGTCTCCCAGCCCCTCCGGCGCTTGAGGAGAGGAGTCTGGGGCGGAGCCCCAGTTGTGGGAAGGGGCGGGTAGGGGAGCAGCCCGCCGCAGGCGCCACAATCCGCCGGACACCCCTGGACCGTCGTCCCTACAACCGCGGGTCCACCGGCTCCGACTCCAGCGCGAGCACCGCGAACACGGCCTCGTGGACGCGCCACAGCGGCTCGCCCTCCGCCAGCCGGTCCAGCGCCTCCAGCCCGAGTGCGTACTCCCGCAGGGCGAGGGAGCGCTTGTGGCCGAGATGGCGCACCCGCAGCCGGTCCAGGTTCTCCGGGCGGGTGTACTCCGGGCCGTAGATGATCCGCAGATACTCGCGGCCCCGGCACTTCACGCCCGGCTGGACCAGCCGGCCGTCGCCCTTGCGGACAAAGCCCTGGAGGGGCTTGACCACCATGCCCTCGCCGCCGGCCGCCGTCAGGTCCAGCCACCACCGCACGCCTTCGGCGACCGACGCCTCGTCCTCGGTGTCGACGATCAGCCGCCGGGTGGGAGCCAGCAGCCGGGCGCCGTGGTCGTCGGCGGCCGGCTTCTCGGCCTCGATCATCCGGTCGATCAGGGCGAGCTGCTGATCATGGGGCAGTGCGGTGGCGAGGTTACGGCCCTGGGCGGCCAGGATCTGGAACGGCGCCATCCGGATGCCCTCCAGCCCGTCGACCGGCCAGCAATAGCGCCGGTAGGCGTCGGTGAACGCGGCCGCGTCCGACGCCCGTTCGCGCTGCTTGCCCAGAAGGGCGGACACCTCGACACCGCGCGCCTCCGCCCCCTCCAGCGCCGCGAGAACACCGGGGAAGACGGCGCGAGAGGCGGCGCCCACCGCCGCGTACTGGTTGCGCAGCAGCCCCTCCGCCTTGAGCGACCACGGCATCAACTCGGCGTCCAGCAGCAGCCAGTCGGTGTCCAGCTCCTGCCACAGCCCGGCGCCGTCGATGGAGCGGCTCAGCACGCGCAGCACGGTCTCGGTGAGCTGGACGTCGTCGAAGAACGGGCGTCCGGTACGGGTGTGGATCGTGCCGGAGGCGCCGTCCGGCGCGCCGAAGCGCTCCCGTGCGAGGTCCGCGTCACGGCAGACCAGCGCCACCGCACGGGAGCCCATGTGCTTCTCCTCGCAGATCACCTGGCGCACCCCGTCCGCGCGGTAGGCGGCGAACGCCTCCGCCGGATGTTCGAGGAAACCACCGTCGGCGGCTCCGCCGCCGGTCCCCTCCTTGGAGGTGGCGGTCGGCGCCATGGTGGGCGGGAGATAGCCGAGCAGCCGGGGGTCGACCGCGAACCGGCTCATGACCTCCAGCGCCGCCGCCGCGTTCTCCTCCTTGACCGCGATCCGGCCCATATGGCGGGTCTCGACGATACGGCGGCCCCGCACATCGGCAAGGTCGAGCGGGCGGCCGTCGGCGCCTCCGGGGGCCTCGGTGGTCAGCGGTTTGACCGGTTCGTACCAGACCCGCTCGGCCGGGACGTCCACCAGCTCACGCTCCGGCCAGCGCAGCGCGGTCATCCGGCCGCCGAAGACACAGCCGGTGTCGAGGCAGATGGTGTTGTTGAGCCAGGAGGCGCGGGGGGTGGGGGTGTGGCCGTAGACGACGGCGGCCCGGCCGCGGTAGTCCTCGGCCCACGGATAGCGCACCGGCAGCCCGAACTCATCGGTCTCCCCGGTCGTCTCCCCGTACAGGGCGTGCGAACGGACCCGACCGGAGGTGCGGCCGTGGTACTTCTCGGGCAGCCCGGCGTGACACACCACCGGCGCCCCGCCGTCCAGTACGTAGTGGCTGACCAGCGACTCGATGAACGCCCGCACCCGCTCGACGAAGTCCGGGTCCGCGGTGTGCTCCCGGTCCAACTGCTCCACGGTCTCGGCGAGGCCATGGGTGACCCGCACCTTGCGGCCCTTGAGATAGCGGCCGAGCTTGTTCTCGTGGTTGCCGGGCACGCACAGGGCCGCGCCGGAGGCGACCATGCCCATCACCAGGCGCAGCACCCCGGGGCTGTCGGGGCCGCGGTCGACGAGGTCGCCGACGAAGACCGCCGTACGGCCCTCGGGGTGGGCGGCGTCGACCGGGCGGCCGGACTCGTCGCGGCGCAGGGCGTAGCCCAGCTTGCCCAGCAGGGTCTCCAGCTCGGAGCGGCAGCCGTGGATGTCGCCGATGATGTCGAACGGGCCGGTGAGATGGCGCAGATCGTTGTAGCGGCGCTCGGTGACGACCTCCGCGGACTCGACCTCCTCGACGCCGCGCAGGATGTGCACCTTGCGGAACCCCTCGCGCTCCAGGGCTTTCAGGGAGCGGCGCAGCTCACGGCGCTGGCGGGGGATGACATGGTCGGGCATCCCGGCGCGGTCGGGGCGCTGGGCGTTGCGCCGGGCGCACTCGCCCTCGGGGACGTCGAGGACGATCGCCACGGGCAGGACGTCATGCTCGCGGGCGAGCCCGATCAGGCTGCGGCGGGACTCGCCGCGGACGTTGGTGGCGTCGACGACGGTCAGCCGCCCGGCGGCCAGCCGCTTGTCCACAATGTAGTGCAGCAGGTCGAAGGCGTCGGGGGTGGCGCTCTGGTCGTTCTCGTCGTCGGCGACCAGCCCCCGGCAGACATCGGAGGAGACGATCTGGGTGGGCAGGAAGTGGTGCCGGGCGAAGGTGGACTTGCCGGATCCTGTGGTGCCGACGAGCACCACGAGGGACAGGTCGGGCACGCCGATCGGGCGCTTCTCCTCGGTCATGCCGCCGCCTCCTTCGTCGTGATCGCGGTGCGGTCGCCGCTTCGGCTGTCCGTGCCGTGGTCGCCGCCCTCGGCGGCCATGCGGAAGAGCGCGAGCTGGGTGGGCGGGCCGACCTCGGGGTCCTGGGGGCCGACGGGGCGGAACTCCACCGCGTAGCCGTGCCGTTCGGCGACCTGCTCCGCCCAGGCCCGGAACTCCTCGCGCGTCCACTCGAAGCGGTGGTCGCCGTGGCGCATCCGCCCGGCGGGCAGGGTCTCCCAGCGCACGTTGTACTCCACGTTGGGCGTGGTCACCACGACGGCCTTGGGCCGCGCGGCGCCGAACACCGCGTGCTCCAGGGCGGGCAGCCGGGGCGGATCCACATGCTCGATCACCTCGCTGAGCACCGCCGCGTCATATCCGGCGAGCCGGGAGTCGGTGTAGGTGAGCGCGCCCTGGATCAGCCTCAGCCGGGCCGACGACTTCCGCTCGACCGAGCCGGTGTCCAACCCCGGGCGGTCCTGCCCCGGACGGTCCGGCCCCGGACGGTCCAGCCGCAGCCTCCGTGCCGCCTCGTTGAGCGCGCGCATCGACACATCGACGCCCACGATCTCGGTGAACCGCGCCTCCTTCAGCAGCGCGCCCAGCAACTGGCCCTGGCCGCAGCCCAGATCGAGCACCCGGGCCGCCCCGGCCCCGCGCAGGGCGTCGAGTATCGCCTCCCGCCGCCGTACCGCCAGCGGCACCGGCCGCTGCCCGGACCCTTCTTCGCCGTCGTCCTCCGCCGGCGACTCGGCCGCCGGTTCGCCGGTGGCGCTGTCGATGGCGCTGTCGACGGCGCTGTCGATGGCGTTGTCGATCTCCTCCGCCTCGGTGTCGTCGGCCTCGGCGAGCCGCGCCAACTCCAACCGCTCCAGCGCGCTGCGCGTCAGCGACCAGCGCCGGGCCAGATAGCGGTTGGTGATCAGCCGCTGCTCGGGGTGGCGCTCCAGCCAGCCCTCGCCGGAGCGCAGCAGCTTGTCCACCTCGTCCGGAGCGACCCAGTAGTGCTTGGCGTCGTCGAGCACGGGCAGCAGCACATACAGATGGCGCAGCGCGTCCGCCAGCCGCGGCTCGCCCTCCAGCACCAGCCGTACGTACCGCGAGTCGCCCCAGCGCGGGAACTCCTCGTCCAGCGCCACCGGCTCGGCCGTCACCGCCCAGCCCAGCGGTGCGAAGAGCCGCTCGACCAGGGCGGCGCCACCGCGGGCGGGCAGCGCGGGCACCTCGATCCGCAGCGGCAGCGCCCGCTCCGGCAGCTCGGGCCGGGCCTTGCACTGGCCCCTGAGCGCACTGGAGAAAACCGCGCTCAGCGCGACGGCCAGCAGTGAGGAGGCGGCATACGGGCGGTCGTTGACGTACTGCGCGAGCGCGGAGTCGGGGGCGCCGCCCCGGCCCTTGCCGCGGCCCCGCCGCACCAGCGCCACGGGATCCACTTCCAACAGCAGCGCCGCGGTGCAGCGTTCGGCGGTCGCCTCGGGATAGAGGACATGCGCGGTGCCGTAGGAGGTCGAGAACCGCTGCGCCTTGTCGGGGTGCTTGTGCAGCAGAAACCCGAGGTCGGTCGCGGGGCGCTCGGCGGTGCCGGTGGTGGTTATCGTCAAGAACACCCGTCCGAGTATCGCCCGGTGCCCCTTCCTCGCCTAATGGTTTCTCACCACGGCCGACAGCTCCGCGATCCGCTCCGGCCCCACCCGGCAGCAGCCGCCGATGAGCCGCGCCCCCGCGTCCCGCCATGCCTTCACCCGCCCCGGGTCGAAGGTCGCCCGGCCGCGCCAGCTCCGTGCCGTGGCATCCCACTCCTCTCCACTGTTCGGATAGACCACCACCGGCTTGCCGGTGATGTCGGCAGCGATCTCCACGGCCCGGTCGGCGTCGCCCGGCTCACAGCAGTTGACGCCCACGGCGATCACCTGGTCGACCCCCGCGGCCAGGGCGAACGCCTCCCTCAGGGGCTGCCCGGCCCGGGTGGTCTCCCCCGCGATGCTGTAGGAGAGCCATACCGGCACCCCGCATCCCTCGACGGCGCTCAGCAGCGCCGCGGCCTCATCGGCGTCCGGCACCGTCTCCAGCGCCAGCGCATCCGGCCCGGCCGCGGCCAGCGCCTCGATCCTCGGCCGGTGGAACCGCGCCAGCTCGGCCACGCTCAGTCCGTACCGCCCGCGGTACTCGCTGCCGTCCGCCAGCATCGCCCCATAGGGCCCGACGGAGGCGGCGACCCACACCGGCTCCGGGGCCCGGTCGTCCGCGGCCCGGTCACCGCCCGCCGCCTGGCCGCCCTCGGCCTGGTCACGAGCCGCCACCCGGTCGCCCGCCGCCGCCCGCTCGGCCCCCGTGCGCGCCAGCTCGACACTGCGCCTCAGCAGCGCCGTGGCCTCCTCATGGCCCACGCCCCGGTGCGCGAAGCCCTCGTAGGTGGCCTGATAGCTGCTGGTGATGAGCACCCGTGCGCCCGCCCGTGCGTATGCGGTGTGGGCCGCCTCGATCTGCCCCGGGTCATCGGCCAGCAGCCGGGCCGACCACAGCTCGTCGGAGAGATCGCAGCCCTGTGCCTCCAGTTGGTTGGACAACCCGCCGTCGAGGACGAGCGGTCCGCGCTCCAACGCGGTGGCCAAGGACGTGCGGGATACGGACATCACGGGTGCTCCTGGTGGTTCGCTCAGCCCAACTGGGCCTGGACCTGCGAAGAAATCAGCTCCAGATGGTCGAGGTCCTGGAGGTCCAGCATCTGGAGGTACATCCGGGAGGCGCCCGCCTCCGCATAGCGGCCGATCTTGTCGACGACCTCGGCCGGGGAGCCCGCCAGCCCGTTCTCCTTCAGCTCCTCGACCTCCCGGCCGATCGCCGCGGCCCGCCGGGCGACCTCGGCGTCGTCCCTGCCCACGCACGCCACGAGCGCGTTGGAGTACACCAGGTCGTCGCCCTTGCGGCCGGTGGCCTCGGCCGCCTTCCGCACCCGGCCGAACTGGCGCTCACTGTCCTCGACCGAGGCGAACGGCATATTGAACTCGTCCGCGTACTGGGCGGCCAGCCGCGGTGTACGCGTCGCCCCCTGGCCGCCGATCAGCACCGGCACCTTGCTCTGCGCGGGCTTGGGCAGCGCCGGGGAGTCCACGAGCTGGTAGTGGGCACCGTCGTAGCCGAAGGTCTCGCCGACCGGGGTCTGCCACAGCCCGGTGACGATGGCGAGCTGCTCCTCCAGCCGGGCGAACTTCTCCTTGGGGAAGGGGATCCCATAGGCCCGGTGCTCCTCCTCGAACCAGCCCGCGCCCAGGCCCAGCTCGACTCGTCCACCCGACATCTGGTCGACCTGCGCGACCTGGATCGCCAGCACTCCGGGCAGCCGGAAGGTGGCGGCGGTCATCAGCGTGCCGAGCCGGATCCGCCGGGTCTCGCGGGCCAGCCCGGCCAGGGTGATCCAGGCGTCGGAGGGGCCCGGGAGGCCGTCCACGCTTCCCATGCGCAGATAGTGGTCGGACCGGAAGAAGGCGTCGAATCCGAGGTCCTCGGTGGCCTTGGCGACGGTGAGCAGAGTGTCGTAGGTCGCCCCCTGCTGGGGCTCGGTGAAGATGCGAAGATCCATGACCCCCATCCTGCCTCTTCACGCGGCACCACCCCACTCCCCGCCCCACTCGCGGAACGTGAGATGCCGGAGCATCCCGTGCACCCGGTCCCGGGCCTCGTCCGCCGCGTCGATCGCCTCCACGCACTGCCAGTACAGCGCCTCCTCCTCCGTATTGGCGGCGACCCCGACCAGTGCGAACCCCGCCTCCGCGAGCAGATCCCCCAGCGCCAGCAGCACCTCTCTCGGATCGCGCACCTCCGAGAGCTGTGCGGCCCGTAAACCGCCGCCGCGCAGCGTGGGGTGGTGCAGCGCCGGGTGGAACAGGGCGCCGCGCGCCCGCCCGCCCGCCTCGCACAGACCGCGCGCCTCCGCTCGCGCGGCCGCCGGGCCACTCACCACGAAATAACCGCCGACCGCCTCGGCCAACGCTTGAACCTGCCAGGCTTCGGCCACGATGTCGTGCACGCCTCCGGCCTTCGCCAGGGCGTGCCGGGTGACACCGATCAGCCGCATCGCGTCCATTCCCCGCACCCCTCTCAACGGACTTCCGAGCCCGTCACTCCTCCACTACCCAGAGTGATGACTAACAGGCCGAAAAGCTAGGGGAATTCAGGAATCTGTTGACAACAGTTGCGGTGTGGATAACTTTTTCACTACGGAGAGTGACGAAGCGGAGGGTTAGGGGGCCTGCGGGCCATCCGAGATAACGGTTCACCGGCAGAGCGCCCGTTCACTGTCATAGTCCCCCGTTCACCGCCAGACCCCCCATTCACCGCCAAAGACCCCGTTCGCGGTCAGCGCCTCTTCACGATCAGGGCCCGTTCGCGGTCAGCGCCCTCCGTTCACCGGAAAGCGCCCCTCGTTCCGGTCGATCTTCGCCGAGAGCGCCGCGAGCGCGTCGATCCCCAGCACCTCGCAGAACTGGAGCAGATACGCCAGCACATCGGCGACCTCGTCCTCCACCCGGGCCGCCGCGCCCTCGTCCTCCATCACCCGCGCCGACTGCTCCGGCGTCAGCCACTGGAAGATCTCCACCAGCTCCGACGCCTCGACGCTCAGCGCCGCCGCGAGGTTCTTGGGGGTGTGGTACTGCTGCCAGTCGCGCGCCGCCGCGAAGGCGGCCAGCCTGCGCTGTAGCGCCGCCACATCCAGGCCGTCGGTCCGGCCGTCGCTTCGGTCGCCGGTCCGGCTGTCGGTTCGTCGCTCGCTCTCATGGGACTCGCTCACGCCCCAGGTCTACCACCGTGACGGGGGCATCCCCGACCGCCCCCGTCACGTCCCCCACCGTCCCCACGAGCCGGATGTGCCCCCGTGCGCACATCCGGGCCGCCACCCCCAGGAGCTCCCGCGCCTGCCGCCGGTCCAGACACCGGTCGAAACCGTCGGCCAGCACGGTCAGCACCTGCCGCGCGGGGAGCACATCGGCCGCCGGGTCCACGGCCAGCACCCCGGGCCCGGTCAGCAGCACGAGCGCGAGCGCGAGATAGCGCAACTCGCCGTCGCCCAGCCGCTCCACGGGCATCGCGCCGAGCTCCCCCTGCTCGACCAGGGCCCGCACCACCCCGTCCGCGTGCCCCTCGGTGACCAGGCCCTCCACCGGCCCGACGCACCCCGCGCGGACCGCCGCGACCAGCGCCGCATGGCGCGTGCCGCACTCCCGGCTGGTCCGCCGCAGCACCGCCGCCAGGTTCTCGCAGCCGCCGCGCAGCCGCCCGTCCCTCGGCACCGCCGGCGCCCGCATCCGCTCCGGCCGCGGATCGCAGGGGAAGACCGAGCGCAGCGCGATGACCACCTGCTCGGCGGCGGCCAGCGCGAGCCGCTGACCCTCCGTCGTGCCCGCGACCCGCAGCGGCAGCAGCGAGGTCGCCAGCCGGTCGTCGGGCAGCGGAGCGCGGGTCACCGCGACCGCCCCCGCCGTATGCCAGGCGGCCTGGACACAGCGCCGCCCCGGGTCGCGCAGCGCCGTCTCCAGCAGCGTCTCCCCCGCCCCCGTCATCCGCTCGCCCACGATGCGCAGTTCGGGCTCGGCCTGTACGGCGACGTCGAGCCGCACGGGCCCGACCGGGCCGTCCACGGTGCAGCCGATACGGAAGCCGCGCCGCCCCTGCCGGTCCGGCCGCGCCCGGCGCGGGATGTACGCGGCCGGGTCGCGGAACACCTCCGCGAGCCGCGCGCCGCCCGCGAGCCGCGCGAGCGCGGCGTACGCCTCCAGCACCCCGGACTTACCGCTGCCGCTCGGACCGGAGATCAGGGTCAGCGGGCCCAGCGCGAAGGCGGCGCGGCGGTGGGTCTTGAAGGCCGACAGCCTCAACTCGGAGACGATGGGCCGCAGTTCGGTCCTGGCGGGCAGGAGCCCGGATGCGCTCATGCTCCGGAACATATCTCTGGCACATACCGCTGAACCGTTACGCCTTCCGTATCTTCCTACCATCGGGGGATAGCCGCTGTGGCTCATGATGACCGAGGGGCGGCGGATGACCGGAGATCCGGGAGTTGTACGGGCGCCCTGACGAGCCGCACGAGGGCATCGACGAGGTGCGGCGGATGGCTTGTCAGGAAGCGGACGGGGCGGTGGGCGGGGTGCCCGCGGCAGGCCGCCACACGCTCCAACTTTGTCAGCAACATGTCAGTCCGCACCACTTCACGACCCGACCGCCAACCGGCACCGGAGACTCTTACGGTGGCCGTCGGCCCGGGCTCGAGAGGTGCCATCAGCACGGATGCTGATACGCGGGCCACTCCCCTAAACCCTTTGGCGGAGGCGCTCTCAGCCCCCAGGTCGATTTCCACGGGGACCCATGGTGCGGCCTGAATAGCTGTCCTAGCGTGCCCCTTACTGGAACCTTAAATCCCTAAGGAGCGTCATGTTCGGGCGAATAGGACGGTTTTCCGTCCACCGTCCATGGCTGGTCGTCGCGTTGTGGGTCATCGCGGCGGTCGGCCTGGCCATCCTGGCCCCACCGCTGAAGTCCAGCACCGACCAGGCCGACTTCCTGCCGTCGCGCTATGAGTCGGTGAAGGTCACCAAGCTCCAGGAGCATGCGTTCCCGCAGCAGGAGAGCGCGGCCGCCATCCTGGTCTACCAGCGGTCGGACGGCGGAAAGCTCTCCGAGGCCGACAAGGCCGCCGTCACCAAGGCGACCGCGGGGTTCCAGGACAAGAAGTACGAGACCTTCAAGTCCGTGGTGACCACGCCCGAGGCCGTCTCCAAGGACGGCAAGATGGCGCTGGCCAACATCTACTCGACCAAGAAGGACGTCTACGACGAGGACACCCAGCAGTCGATCAAGGACCTCCGCGAGGACCGCGACACGCTGCTGAAGGGCACCTCGCTCAAGGTCGATGTGACCGGTCCTGCGGCCTCGGGGCTCGATGCCACCGAGTCCTCGGGTGACACCGACGCCATGATCATGATGGCCACCCTGGTCCTGATCATCGTGCTGCTCGGCGCCATCTTCCGCAGTCCGCTCATCGCGCTGATGCCCGTGCTGATGATCCTGGTGATGTTCATCATGGCCCAGGGTCTGATCGCCACCGCCAGCGACTGGTTCGGACTCGAGGCCGACAGCAGCGTGTCCGCGATCCTGATCGTGGTGCTGTTCGGCGTCGGCACGGACTACATGCTGTTCCTGCTGTTCCGCTACCGCGAACATCTCCGTAAGGGCCAGCAGCCCAAGGAGGCCCTGGTCGACGCGGTCACCCGGGTCGGCGAGACCATCGCCTCGGCGGCCGGTGCGGTCATCGTGGCCTTCCTCGCCCTGGTGCTGTCGACGATGGGCAGTCTGCGTGCCATGGGGCCCTCGCTGGCGATCTCCGTCGCGGTGACGCTCGTGGCGGCCCTCACCCTGGTCCCAGCGGTGTTCTCGCTGCTGGGGACGAAGGCGTTCTGGCCGTCCAAGGCATGGAAGAAGGCCCCCCGCAACCGGCTCGCCAACGGCGCCGGCTCCCTGGTGTCGCGCCGTCCCGGGCTGATCGCCGCGGTGTCCGCCGGTGTGCTGGCGGTCCTCGCGGTGGGTGCGCTCGGCTTCAAGGCCCAGTTCGACACGGACAGTACGCTCCCCAAGGACCTGGAGTCCGTCCATGCCATGGCGGAGCTCCAGAAGAGCTTCTCGGCCGGCGAGTCCGACCCGAGCCTGGTCTACGTCCAGTCGAACGGCGGCAAACTGGACGCCTCGGCGCTGACCGGGTTCCGGCAGAAGCTGACGGCGGTCGAGGGCGTCGGCGAGGTCTCCCCCGCCGTGCTCAACCCCAAGGGCGACGTGGCCCAGTTCAGCGTGGTGCTGAAGTACCGGCCCGCCTCCGACAAGGCCATCGAGCTGGTCTCCGGGGAGCTGCGGGACACCGCGCACGGCTCCGCGCCCGAGGGCTCCAAGGCCCTGGTGGGCGGGTCGACCGCGGTGCTGGCCGATATCGAGGACGCGGTCAACCACGACTACCGGCTGGTGTTCCCGGTCGCGGGCCTGGCCATCATGCTGATCCTCGGCCTGCTGCTGCGCAGCGTGGTGGCGCCGCTGTATCTGATGCTCGCCGTCGGCCTCGGCTTCGCCGCGACCCTGGGCTCCACGGTCTGGCTGTTCCAGAACGTCCGGGGCGAGGACGGCCTGCTCTTCATGCTGCCGATCATCGTCTATCTCTTCGTGGTGGCGATCGGCACGGACTACAACATCCTCATGGTGGCACGGCTGCGGGAGGAGGTCAGGAAGGGCAAGACGCCGACCGAGGCGGCCCGGCTCGCGGTGTCCCAGTCGGCGCCGACGATCGGTTCGGCCGCCATCATCCTGGCGGGCACCTTCGGTGTGCTGATGCTGGCCAGCAACACCATGCTCCAGCAGATGGGCTTCGCCGTGGCCTTCGGCATCCTGCTCACCGCGTTCATCATGGCGCTGCTGCTGGTGCCGACGGTGACCGCGATGCTCGGCTCCAAGGCGTGGTGGCCCAACCACCGCCACGACTCCCCCGACACGTCCGGCGCCTCCGGCCCCGGGCGGGCCGAGGAGCCCGATGCGGCGGGCGAGACCGTACGGGTGTGACCTGACACGCCCGAACGACCCGGTGGCCCTTCGCGACATCGTCGCGGAGGGCCACCGGTGCGAGAGGCGGTCCCCGACGCCGAGCACAAAGCCGATCGCAACGCACCGAAGAAGCTGATCGCAGCGCACAGAAGGACAGCTCGATGGACCGGTGGGACCAGGTGGGGCGGCTGGCCGCGTACGGAAGCGCCGCCGCCATGGCACCGTATGCCATGATCAAGGTGTCGTGGGTGGTCGGCTCGCTGCTCGGACTGGCGCCGGTCGGGGCCGGGTTCGGGCTCGTCGAGTGGGTGGTGCTCAACACGGTGACGGTCGGCATGGCGGCCGTCGGGATCACTCTCGGGCTGGCGCTGGCCCGGCCCTGGGGGATGCGGCTGCCCGGGGTGCCGCTGGTGTTCTGCGCCTGGGTCGGCGCGGGGTTCCTGGTGTCGATGCTGCCGTACGCGCTGGCCGACTCGCTGCTGTCGGAGCCGGACACCTCCGGGGGCGACAACGACCCCAAGATGCCCGGCTGGGAGGCGGCGCTGATCCAGTTCGGCTTCATCGGCATGGGCCTGGGCCTCACCCTCGCGCTCCCCGCCTATCTGCGCAGGCGCTGGCCGGAGGCGTTCACCGGCCGGGGCGGCGGGCCCTCACCGCTCGGCCGGGCGGCCGTGGCGCTCGGTGCCGCCGTCGGGCTGATGTGGCTGTACTGGGCGGCGGGCGGCACCACCGGGCTCGCCCACCCCGCCGAGGGTCGCGCCCCCTGGCGACTGCTGTGCGGGATCTGCGGCACGTGGGCGCTGGTCGCCGCGTTCGCCGTGGCACGACCGGGCCGCGAAGGACCAGGACGGCTCCCCCGCTGGCTGCCGTCGGTCCTCGGCTGGCTCGGCTCGGGCTCGCTCTTCGCGTGGAGCGGCTGGAAACTGCCCCTCACGCTGTACGTCGCGCTCGCGGCGCCCCCGGACGTCGCGCTCCCCGAGCGGTTGGGCCTCGCGATCACCCTGCACCTGTGCGCCGTCGTGGCGGGTGGCGCGATGATGTGGACGCTCACCCGGGGCCCGTCCCCGACCCGCCCGGAAGTGGCCGCCGCCCCGCCCGGCTGATGCCGCGCGGGCACGCCGAGGCCGGGGCCGCCCGCCTCAGCGCCCCTCGCGCGTGGGCTCCAGCACCGCCACGCACTCCACATGGTGGGTGACCGGGAAGAGGTCGAAGGCGCGGGTGCGGCGCGGGGAGTAGCCCTCCTCGCGGAAGTACTTCAGGTCGCGGGCGAGTGCCGCCGGGTCGCAGGCGACGTAGGCGATGCGGCGGGCACCCAGGGCCGCGAGGCGGGTCACCGTCTCCTTGCCGGCGCCCGCGCGGGGCGGGTCCAGGACGATGAGGTCGGCCTCGGTGATCCCGGTGCGGGGCAGCACCTGCTCGACCTTGCCGTGCTCGACGCGGACCCGCTCCAGGTCCTGGAGATTGTGCCGGGCGTCCTCCACCGAGCGCTTGCTGGACTCGATGCCCAGCACCGCGCCGCGCTCCCCCACCCGCTCGGCGATCGCGCCCGCGAAGAGGCCGACCCCGCAGTACAGATCGAGGGCCGTCTCGCCCTGGCGGGGCATCAGGCCCTGCATGACGGCCTCGACCAGGACATCCGCCGCCTTGGGGTGGACCTGCCAGAAACCGGCCTCGCCGACCCGCCAGGTGCGGCCCGCCGCGCGCTCGCGGACGAAGGGGCGGCCGTGGACGCGGTGCACCAGACGGGTCCGCTCACGGCCGCGGGACTCGCTGACCCGCAGCACCGAGACCGGCCGGTCCAATTCGACGATCGGCAGCCGGCCGCCGGGGCGCGGGGTGAGGACGACCTGGCGGTCGGAGGAGCCGGTGGCGGCGATGGCCTCCACGGTGGCGATCTGGGGCCATTCGCGCTTCTCGACGCCGAGTTCGGTGACGCCGGGGGCGGCGATCAGGCAGTGGTCGACCGGCTCGACCTCATGCGAGCGGTGGCGGCGCAGTCCGGGCCGGCCCTGCTCGTCCACCGCGTACTGCACCCGGGTGCGCCAGGCCGGGACCTCGCCGCGGGCCACCTTGTCGCCGGGCGCGGGCTCGACCGTGCCGTCCCAGCCCGCCTCCTCGGGGGTGAGTCCCGCCAGCCGGGCGAGCTGCTCGGTGATCACCTCGGCCTTCAGCCTGCGCTGGGCGCCGGGGGCCGCGTGCTGCCAGTCGCAGCCGCCGCATTTGCCGGGGCCGGCGAACGGGCACGGCGCCTCGACCCGGTCCTTGGAGGCGTCCAGCACCCGCACCGCGTCGGCACGCAGGAAGCGCGCGCCCTCCTCGCCCTCGGTCACCCGGGCGACGACCCGCTCACCGGGCAGCGCGTGCCGGACGAAGAGCACCTGGCCCTCGCCGGTCCGGGCGATGCAGTGGCCGCCGTGCGCCACCGGGCCGACCTCGACCTCGTACTCCTCGCCGACCAGCGATGCCTTGGGTTCACTTTGCATGGCGGGTTCAGGCTCCAGAGGGGGTGAGGGGGCGCGGTGGGACAACAGCCCACCAGTCTACGTCGCGCCCGCCCGCACCCCGTCACGCCCTGGTGCCCCGGGACCACGGGCCTACCGTCAGGGAACCTGCGAGGTGACGCCCGGCTTCTCGCCCTTGGGCCCCTTCTCGCCCTTCTCCCGCTTGGCCGGGATCACCGGGCCGCGTCGCACCGCCCCCGGGGCGTTCCACTCGGCCCGCTTGCGCGCCCGCTTCCGGGCCAGCTCGGAGGAGTCGAGCTGCCACGGCACGGAGGTGACCATGACGCCCGGGGTGAACAGCAGCCGCCCCTTGAGCCGCAGCGCGCTCTGGTTGTGCAGCAGATGCTCGTACCAGTGGCCGACCACGTACTCGGGGATGAAGACGGAGACCACATCGCGCGGGCTCTCCCGGCGCAGGCTCTTGACGTAGTCGATGACCGGCCGGGTGATCTCGCGGTAGGGCGAGTCGAGGATCTTCAGCGGCACATCGATGCCGCGCTCCTGCCACACCCGCTGGAGCGCCTTGGTCTCGGCGGGGTCCACATTGATGCTCAGCGCCTCCAGCCGGTGGGAGCGCATCAGCTTGGCGTAGGCCAGGGCGCGCAGCGTCGGCTTGTGGACCTTGGAGACCAGCACCAGGGAGTGCACCCGGGAGGGGCGCACCTCCTCCTCGTCGAGCTGTTCGGTGGCCGCCGCGAGCTCCTCGGAGACGCCGTCGTAGTGGCGCCTGATGGCCGTCATGGTGACGTAGAAGATGACCATGCCGAGCAGGGCGACCCAGGCGCCGTGGGTGAACTTCGTCAGCAGCACCACGACCAGCACCAGGCCGGTGAAGAAGGCCCCGAAGGTGTTGATCGCGCGGGCGCGGACCATCCGGCGGCGGGCGTTCGGGTCCCGCTCGGTGGCCAGATGGCGGTTCCAGTGCCGCACCATGCCGGTCTGGCTGAGGGTGAAGGAGACGAAGACGCCGACGATGTAGAGCTGGATCAGCCGGGTGGAGTCGGCCCCGTAGAGGTAGACCAGGACCGCGGCGGCCGAGGCGAGCAGCACGATGCCGTTGGAGAAGGCGAGCCGGTCGCCGCGGGTGTGGAGCTGGCGGGGCAGATAGCGGTCCTGGGCCAGGATCGAGCCGAGCAGCGGGAAGCCGTTGTACGCGGTGTTGGCGGCCAGGAACAGCACCAGCGCGGTGGCCGCGGCCAGCACCACGAAGAAGAACGAGCCGTCGCCGAAGACCGCGGCCGCGACCTGCGAGATCACCGGGTTCTGGGTGTAGTCGGCGCCGAGCGGGGTGCCGTTCTTCAGCAGGTCCTGCGCGGGGTTCTCGGCCATCTTGACGTTGGTCACCAGGGCCAGCGTGATGATGCCGACGAACATGGTCACGGCGAGGCCGCCCATCAGCGCCAGCGTCGTCGCCGCGTTACGGCTCTTGGGCTTGCGGAAGGCGGGCACGCCGTTGCTGATCGCCTCGACGCCGGTCAGCGCGGCGCAGCCGTCCGAGAACGCGCGCAGCAGCAGGAAGATCAGCGCGAAGCCGGCCAGTCCGGTCTGCTCGGCGTGGACCTCGTAGCCCGCGGTGGGGGCCTTCATGTCGTCACCCAGGACCAGCCCGCGGTAGGCGCCCCACAGGATCATCACGAAGACGCCGCCGACGAAGACATAGGTGGGGATCGCGAAGAGCTTGCCCGACTCCCGTACGCCCCGCAGGTTCATGAGCGTCAGCAGCAGGATGATCCCGACCGCGCACAGTGTCTTGTTCTCGACGAAGAAGGGGACGGCCGAACCGAGGTTCTCCACACCGGAGGAGATCGACACCGCCACCGTGAGGACGTAGTCGACCAGCAGGGCGCTGGCGACCGTCAGACCCGCCTTGGGGCCGAGGTTGGTGGTGGCGACCTCGTAGTCACCGCCCCCGCTGGGGTACGCGTGCACGTTCTGGCGGTACGAGGCGACCACCGTGAACATCAGCACGATGATGGCGATCGTGATCCACGGGCTGTAGTGGTAGGCCGACGCACCCGCCACGGATAGAACGATCATCACCTGCCCCGGCGCATACGCGACGGAGGACAGGGGGTCGGAAGCGAAGACGGGGAGCGCGATGCGCTTGGGGAGGAGAGTCTCCCCCAGCTTGTCGCTGCGCAGGGCCCGCCCGATCAGGATCCGTTTCGGGAGGTCGGTCAGTTTGGACACGCAGAGGATCGTAAGGGGTAGCCGGGGCCCCCGCCCACCCGCCCACCCCCGGGAATAGGGGCGGGCGGGAGCAGTGCGGCGGAGGCGATCAGGCCAGGCGCGCGGGGAGCGTGCGGTGGCCGTTGGAGATGAAGGACTCCACCGGCTCCAGCGGCTCCTGCCCGGATGCGAGCGTGAGCCCCGGGAAGCGGTCGAAGAGCGCCGGGAGCGCGATCGCGGCCTCCAGCCGGCCCAGCGGGGCGCCGACGCACAGATGGACGCCGTGGCCGAACGCCAGATGGCTCTTGAGCCGCCGGGTGACGTCGAAGCGGTCCGCGTCCTCGCCGTGCACCTCCGGGTCGCGTCCGGCGGCCGCGTAGGCGGCCAGGATCGCGTCGCCCTTGCGCAGCACCACGCCGCCGTCCAGCTCGATGTCCTCCACGGCGTAGCGCAGCGGCAGGTTGGCGACCGGGGCGGAGTGCCGCAGCGTCTCCTCGATCACATCGTCCCAGGTGGCCCGGCCGGCCCGGACGTGCTCGAGCTGTTCGGGCCGGGTGAGCAGCGCGTGGATGGCGTTGTCCAGCAGGTTGACCGTGGTCTCATGACCGGCCGAGAGGAACAGGGCGAGGGTGTCGGTCAGCTCCTTCTCGCTGAGCTTGGAGCCGCTCTCCTCGTCCCGCACCGCGATCAGCCCGCTGGTGAGGTCGTCGCCGGGCCGCTCGCGCTTGGTGGCCACCAGCTCGCCGAGGACGGCGTACATCTCGTTGAAGGTGGCGGTGACCTCCTCCGGGGAGGCGGAGGTGTGGAAGATGCTGTCCACGACCCGGCGCATCCGCTCGCGCAGGTTCTCGTCGTCGAGCCCGAACAGCTCGGAGATCACCTGGATCGGCAGCGGGTACGCGTACGCCTCGCGCAGGTCGACCACCTCGCCCGGGGCGGCGGCCAGGTCGTCCAGGAGCGTGGTGCAGATCTCCTCGACGCGCGGCCGCAGGGCGGCGGTGCGCCGGGCGGTGAACGCCTTGGAGACCAGGGTGCGCAGCCGCCGGTGGTCGGCGCCGTAGGCCGTGAACATGTTCTCGACGGCGACCCAGGTGATCAGCGGCCACTCGGGCGTGATCTCACCGTTGATCCACGCGGGCCAGTGCTGCCGGGGGTCCTTGGAGACCCGGGGGTCGGTCAGCAGCTCCTTGAGGGTGCGCTGGCGGGTTATTGCCCACGCCACCACGCCGTCAGGAAGCTCAACAAGCGTCGCCTCGCCGCCTGCGGCGACTCGGGCTGCCTCTCCGGCGATGTCGCGGCCGGCGGGGTCGAGGACGATGGGACGGGATTCCATTGGCTGACTCCAGAGGTCTCGTCGAATCGGACCGGCTCGGACATGGGCGCCGCGAACGGCTCGTGCGCGGCCACCGCTTGGGCGGGGAAGCGCACCGGGAGGGCGACCAGAGCGCGGGCGAAGGGCCCGGTCCGCCAGGTCAGCCGCTCGACGGGGACCGCCAGCTCCATGTCCGGGAGGCGGTCCAGGAGCCGCTCGATGGCCACGGAGGCGATCACCCGGGCGGGCCGCTCGGCGGGGCAGCGGTGGGCGCCCGCGCTCCAGGCCAGATGGGCCCGGTTGCCGGACCGGCGGTCGGAGGCCAGGGACGCCTCGTGGTTGGCCGCGGCGTAGCTGATGAGCACCGGTTCGCCCCTGCGCAGCCGTACGCCCGCCACGTCGCAGTCGTACCGGGGGAACCGGGTGCCGTAGTTGGCCATCGGCGGGTCGTTCCACAGGACCTCGTCCAGCGCGTCCTCGACGGGCATGCTGCCGCCGGACAGCTCACCGGCGAAGCGGTCGTCCGACAGCAGCAGGCGCAGCGCGTTGGCGATCAGATTCTGCTGAGGGTCGGTACCGGCCGCCATCAGCAGGATCATCTGCTGCATCAGCTCGTCGTCGGTGAGCTGCGAGGGATGCGCGATCAGCCAGGAGGTGACGTCGGCGGAGAGCTGCTTGCGCTTGTCCGCCAGCAGGCCGGAGATCCAGTGGAGCAGCGCGTCGTTGGCCGCCGCCGCCTCTTCGCCACTGTCGAAGAGCTTCATCATCGTCTCGACCAGCTTCGGCCCGTCCGCCGGGCGTGCGCCGAAGAGCTGGTTGAAGACCAGCAGCGGGAGCACCGACGCGTACTCGGTGATCAGGTCGGCCTCGCCCCGGGAGGCGAAGGCGTCGATCAGCGTCTCGGCGCTGCGCTCGACGTATTCGCTGAGGGCGTGCGGATCCACCCGGTCCAGGCTGTCGGTGATCGCCCCGCGCAGCCGGGCGTGTGCCTCCCCGTCGGCGAACAGCGCGTTCGGCCGGTACATCAGCATCGGGGCGACCGGGTTGTCCGGCCCCACGCTTCCGTCCTGCATCGCCCGCCAGCCGCGCGGGTCCTTGGCGAACCGCTCGGTGTCGCGCAGGATCTCCAGGCCGAGCGGGTAGCTGGTGACCAGCGAGGCGTACACCCCCGGCGTCAGCTCGACCGGTGCGATCGGCCCATGGGTGGCGCGCATCCGCGCATAGGCGCCGTGCGGGTCGGCGGCGAACTCGGGACCGTACATCGGTACGGCCCCGCTGTGCCCGGTATCGCCCACGGCCTCGGCGGGGCCCGCGTGCGCGGGGCAGCCCGGTGGGGGAACGGGGCCGGCGGCTGGACGGTTGGTCACACGATCTCCTGAGAACTACGGTTCTGCCGGTCCTGTAGGTATTGGACGAGGGCGATCAGCGCGTGGGTGGAGGAGATCCGGTCCCGGGCGTCGCAGGTCACCAGGGGGGTTTCCGGAAGCAGATCGAGGGCCTCCCTGACCTCCGGCTCCGCGAAGCGGGGAGAGCCCTCGAACTGGTTGACGGCGACGGCGTACGGCAGTCCGTGCTCCTCCAGGACGGCCATCACCGGGAAGGACTGCTCCAGCCGCCGGGTGTCGGCCAGGACGAGCGCGCCCAGCGCCCCGTTGGTCATGTCCCGCCACAGCCGGGTGAAGCGCCGCTGTCCCGGCGCGCCGAACAGATAGAGCACCAGGGACTCGCTGAGGGTCAGCCGGCCGAAGTCCATGGCGACGGTGGTGGTCGTCTTGTCCTCGGTGCCCCGCAGATCGTCGATGAGCGCACCGGCCTGCGTCATCGTCTCCTCGGTGCGCAGCGGCCGGATCTCGGACAGCGAGCCCACATAGGTCGTCTTGCCGACGGCGAAGTGCCCGACGACCAGGATCTTCGCCGCCACCCGCACCGTATGGGACAGATAGACCGCCTTGTCGTCAGAGGCGAGCGCGGAGTCCATCGAGCACCTCCTGGAGAAGCTGGGTGTCGGGGATCTCGGCGGCGGGGATCGGGGACCGGGTGGAGACGTGGCCGCTGTCCACGAGGTCGCCGAGCAGGACCTTGGTGACGCTGACGGGCAGCTCCAGGTACCCGGAGACCTCGGCCACCGAGAGCGCACCGCCCAGGCACAGCTCCATGACCCGCCGCTTCTCGGGGCTGAGCCCGGTGAGCGGCCGGTCGGGGTGGGCCATGACCAGGGTCACCAGGTCGAAGGTGTTGCGAGTCGGGTAGGCACGGCCGTCGGTGACCACATACGGCCGTACCAACCCTCGTTCGCGCCGCCCCGGACTCATGCGTGGCTGCCGATCCCCTGCCGCGGGAGGCCCTGCCGCGGCGGGCTGGTGAGCTCCTTGCCGAGCCGGTCGACCAGCTTCTGCATCCGGTAGCTGACCGCCTCCATGTCCACGGCCTCGGTGGCCGAGACCGCCAGATACGCGCCGGGCCCGGCGGCGATCAGGAAGACGTACCCGCCGACGAACTCGACCAGCGTCTGCTGCCAGGGCGTCTCATGCGGATCACAGAACTCGGAGGTGGAGCGGCTGATCGACTGAAGCCCGGAGAGTGCTGCGGCCTGGCGCTCGGCCTCGTCGCGGGCGATGCCCTCGGAGTACGCCCGCAGCATCCCGTCCGCGGAGAGCAGGATCGCGTGCCGTGCCTCCGGCATCTTGACGACCTCGTCGAGCATCCAGCCGAGCTCGTTGTTGAGATGGTCGTTCATGCCTGGCGATTCCCTTCGTCATGGTGAGGGGCGGAGTTCTGGGTGTCGGCACGGCCGGAGCGGGTGCCGCGCGCGAACGCGCCCAACCGCGAGGCGGTTTCCTCCGCCGAACGCGCGCGGTGCGCGCCGGTGTCGTCGGATTCGGCGGCGCCGGTCCGCCCGGCCCCCATGGACCAGTCGGCGGTCGGCGGGGTGGCGGCGGCCTGCCGGCGGCGGCGCTTGGGCAGTCCGCCCTGCGTGGTGCCGTACACGCGGGTGGCCTCGTCGTCGCCCAGGGACGGCTGGGGCGCCGGGGCGGGTGCCGGTGCCGGGGCGGGCGTGGGGGCAGGAGCGGGCGCCGGAGGCGGGGCCTGGGGCGGCACCTGGGCCCGGGGCGGGGTCTGGGCCTCGGCCGGAGCGGCATGTGCCTGCCGCGCTCTTCTGGGGGCGCGGGTACGGCGGGAGGGCAGGGTGTGCAGCGGCTCGGCGCCCTCGGGGTCCTGCGCCGCGGCGGCCGGCCGGCCGTCGGGGTCGATATGGGTGAGCAGCTCGCTCGGGAGGAACAGCACGGCGCGCACACCGCCGTACGGGGACCGGGTGTCCACCGAGACGCTGAAGCCGTACCGCGCGGCCAGCAGGCCCACCACGGCGAAGCCGAACTGCGGCGGGTCGCCGAGCCGGGAGACGTCCACGGCGCGCTGGCCGGAGAGCAGGGCGGCGGCCCGCTGGACCTCCAGGCCGTCCATGCCCACACCGGCGTCGTCGATCACGATGCAGGCCCCGTTGTGCACCGGCTGGAGGCTGACCTCGACCGAGGTGTTGGGCTGCGAGTGGCGGGCGGCGTTGTCCAGCAGCTCGGCGACCGCGAGCACGACGGGCTCCACGGACCGGCTCACCACGGCGACGTCGATCAGCGCGTGCACCTGCACCCGCTGGTAGTCGCGGATCCGCGACTTGGAGCCGCGGACGACATCGGTCAGCGAGGAGGCCAGCCGCTGACGGCCGGGCCAGGAACCGCAGAGCACGGCGATGGCCTGGGCGCGCCGGCCGAACTGGGCGTTGGCGTGGTCGATCTCCAGCAGGTCCCGCAGCACATCGGGGTTGTCGTGCCGCTCCTGCATCTCGGAGATGGACACCTGCTGCTCGTTGGCGAGTCCCTGGACGGCTCGCATGGACGCCTTGAGCGCCGCCTTGGCGGAGGCGTCGGCGCGCGTCTGTGCCTTGTCCACCGCGCGGGTGAACTGTTCCATGACGGCGTGCAGGCTCTGCGCGAAGGCCGTACCGGCCAGTTTCTCGTCCCGCAGGCCCGGCAGCGGGCCGGGCTGGCTCAGCACATCGGCGATCGAGGGGAGCCGTACGTCGACGAGGTGCTGCACCTCCTCGTCACGGGAGCGCAGGCTGTCCTCGAGAGTGGCGTTTCGCCTGCGGACTCCGGCGGTGATCTGCCGCTGGCGGATCAGAAGCACCAGGACGACGAGAAGCGCGGCGGCCAGACACCAGCTCACCGCCTCCGTTATGTGATCAGTCATCAGGAACCTCGTGCAGAAGAACGCGGGCGCGGAAGGAACGATTCAGAGCCCTGATGTCCCGTCCGGAAACGGAATACGGCGATCATCTTAGCCATGTTGTGACCTAGTATCCGACGCCCGTGACAAAGTTCGAACCAGCGGCAATCGCTCGGCATTTGTCATGTGGTTTCGGTGAAGATCCGGGATTTCAGGCAAAGATGAAGGGTTGCGACCACCGATGAAGCGCCGTAACCCGGGCCCACCGTAGTCGTCGAGGCTGATCACCAACAGCCTTTTCACTCCGCGTCCGCAACCGGAAATGATCGTTGCCCTTCGCTGTCCAGTGCCTTCTCTGTGCTTCTGCGATCACCTCCGACCGCCTCCCCGCATCGCCGATCATCGCGGGAACTTTCCCGCTATGTCATACGTCACCACGTTCATCTCCCGACCGTCGCGCGCGGACGAGGGAGCGGGCCGCCGGTGCGGATACGGTTGGGTACAGGTGCCGCGGCGGCCGACTCCCGTCGTCCCCGGGCACCGGCATCGGGGTCCCGCCCCGCTGTCGCCCCGTAGGTCCTGGAAGGAAGATGTGAGCAGGGTGTTTGCGCAGGTCGGCACGGTCATCTGGAGTGCGGGGTAAGACGCATGCATATCGTGATCATGGGCTGTGGCCGGGTGGGCGCGGCCCTCGCCCAGACCCTGGAGCAACAGGGGCACACGGTCGCGGTCGTCGACCAGGACCCCACCGCCTTCCGCCGCCTGGGTGCGGGCTTCGGCGGGCGCCGGGTGACCGGCGTCGGCTTCGACCAGGACACCCTGCGCGAGGCGGGCATCGAGGAGGCCGGGGCCTTCGCCGCGGTGAGCAGCGGTGACAACTCCAACATCATCGCGGCCCGGGTGGCCCGCGAGATGTTCGGGGTGGAGAACGTGGCGGCCCGTATCTACGACCCCCGCCGCGCCGAGGTCTACCAGCGCCTCGGCATCCCGACCGTGGCCACGGTGCGCTGGACGGCCGACCAGATGCTGCGGCGGCTGCTGCCGTCCGGTGCGGAGCCGCATTGGCGGGACCCCAGCGGCGGGGTGCAGCTCGCCGAGGTGCACATCTCCCCCTCATGGGTGGGCCACAAGGTCAGCGTGCTCCAGGAGGAGACCGGAGTGCGGGTCGCGTTCCTCACCCGGCTCGGCGAGGCGATGCTGCCGACCTCCGGGACGGTGCTTCAGGAGGGCGACCTGGTGCATGTGATGATGCGCACCGACGAGGTGGAGAAGGTCGAGGCAGCCTTCGAAAAGGGCCCTGAGGAGGCGAACCGATGAGGGTTGCCATTGCGGGTGCGGGCGCCGTGGGGCGTTCCATCGCGAGCGAGCTGCTGGAGAACGGGCACGAGGTGCTCCTCATCGACAAGGCGCCGACCGCCATCTCGGTGGAGCGGGTGCCGCAGGCCGAGTGGCTGCTGGCCGACGCGTGCGAGATCACCTCGCTGGACGAGGCGGCCCTCCAGCGCTGCAATGTGGTCATCGCGGCCACCGGTGACGACAAGGTCAATCTGGTCGTCTCGCTGCTCGCCAAGACCGAGTACGGGGTGCCCCGGGTGGTCGCCCGGGTCAACAACCCCAAGAACGAGTGGCTGTTCAACGAGGCATGGGGCGTCGATGTCGCCGTCTCCACCCCGCGTCTGATGTCGGCGCTGGTCGAGGAGGCGGTGAGCGTCGGCGATCTGGTGCGGCTGCTCCGCTTCAGCCACGGCGACGCCAACCTGGTGGAGCTGACGCTGCCGCCGGAGGCGGCGCTGGTGGGCACCCGGGTCGGCGATGTGGAGTGGCCGGAGGACACCACGCTGGTCACCATCATCCGCGGCACCCGCGTGCTGACCCCGAACAAGGACGATGTGCTGGAGGCCGGTGACGAGCTGCTGTTCGTCGCGGCACAGGCGCGCGAGGAGCAGCTCGAGCAGTTGCTGTCCGTCCAGCGCCAGGACGCCGCGGTCTCAGTGGCTTCAGTGCCGGGGCGGTGGCTGCCGGTCGGCCGATTCGGTACGCGCCTCGGACACGATCTGGTCGGTCCACTCCGAGAGCACCGGATCGGCGGCGGCCGCGCCAACCTGGGACTTCCGCTCCCGCTCGGCCTTCTCCTCCGCCTCCATCTCCGCGATCACATCGATCGGCGGCGGGGCCTTCGCGAGGAAGATCCAGGTCAGATAGACACAGAGCAGGAACGGCGGAATGCCGAGCGCGACCTTCACCCAGCCGAGCTGGGTGGCGTCCCCCCACCAGTAGAGCGGGAACAGCACCGCCGACTTGGCCAGCAGAATCAGCCCCCACGCCCAGGTGGACCGGGTGTAGGCGCGGAACCGGCCGGGGTTACGGGTGCGCCAGGAGAGGTTCTCCTTCAGCATCGGCCCGAGCAACACCCCGATCAGCGGAAAGCGGAAGATCGCCGAGAGAATGTAGGCGATCGCCAGGCCCAGGGTGTAGAGCATGCCCGGCAGATAGAAGTTCTTCGCGTCGCCGGACATCATCGCGAAGATCGCGCCGAACGCGACCCCGAACACCCCGCTGAAGGCGTGCTTCAGCGTCTCCTTGCGCACCAGCCGGGCGACCGCCAGCAGCACGGTGAGACCGAGCGCGGCGATCGCGGCGAGGTGGATGTCGCGGTTGATCGTGTACAGCAGAACGAAGACCAGACCGGGGACGGTGGTGTCCACCATGCCCCGCACCCCGCCGAACGCCTCCAGGAGCGCGGTGTCCGCCGCCGCCCTGCTGTCGGCGGCGGCGCTTCGGTGCCCGGTCGGGGTCGTCTTGTCGTCTGGCGTCACCGGCTACTCCTGTCCGAGCGGTCGGAGTTCGTACTTCGGATTGAACAGCACCCGGCGCCCATGGCTCATGGAGATCCGGCCCGAGGCGATCAGCTTGCGCCCCGGTTCTATCCCGATGATGGAGCGACGGCCCAGCCACACCACGTCCAGCGCGGCGGTGCCGTCGAAGAGCTCCGCCTCCAGCGCGGGCACTCCGGCCCGCGGTCTGAGCGTCACCGTGCGCAGCGTGCCCGTCACCTTGACGATCTGACGGTCGCCGCAGTCGCCGATCTTGGTGCAGCCCGCGGCCTCCGCGTCCTGCTGGAGCTCGGCGGAGTGCAGTTCCTCCTGGGAGCTCGACAGCCGGTCCAGCATCCGCCGGAACCGGCCGACCGGTTTGTCGGACCTGACTCCCCTGTCGGCCCCGTCGGAGGGGTGGGGTACGGAACTCATACGGCCAGCGTACCGGTGCGCCGACGCCGAAACGCCGTCCCGCACTCATCGCCCGCCCCACTCACCGCTCGAACCGGTAGCCCATCCCCGGCTCGGTGACGAAGTGCCGCGGATGCGAGGGATCGGCCTCCAGCTTGCGGCGCAACTGCGCCATATAGACCCGCAGATAGTTGCTCTCGGTGCCGTACGAGGGGCCCCAGACCTCCTGAAGCAACTGCTTCTGGCTGACCAGGCGGCCGGCGTTGCGCACCAGGACCTCCAGCAGATGCCATTCGGTGGGCGTCAGCCGCACATCGCGGCCGTCGCGATGGGCCTTCTTGGCGGCCAGGTCGACGGTGAACGCGTCGGTCTCCACCACCGCCGAGTCGTCCGGCTGCCCGGCGGGCTCGGCACGGCGGACGGCCGCGCGCAGCCGGGCGAGCAGCTCGTCCATGCCGAACGGCTTGGTGACGTAGTCGTCCGCCCCGGCGTCGAGGGCCTCGACCTTCTCGTCCGAGGTCTGACGGGCGGAGAGCACCAGGATCGGCACCCGGGTCCAGCCCCGGAGCCCCTTGATCACCTCCACCCCGTCCATATCGGGCAGGCCGAGGTCGAGCACGATCACATCGGGATGGCGAGCGGCTGCCAGCCGGAGCGCGGTGGCGCCGTCCGCGGCGGCGTCGACCTCGTACTTGCGCGCCTTCAGGTTGATCACGAGGGCGCGTACGATCTGCGGCTCGTCGTCGACCACAAGCACCCGGTTCATGTGGCGGGCCTGCCTTTCCGTGTCGTTGTGCCTGACGTGGAGCCGACCTGGACCGGGAAGCCGGGGTCGACCGGCGGGCGGCCCGCGGCGACACCCAGCGTGAGCACCATGGTCATACCGCCGCCCGGGGTGTCCTCGGCGGTCAGCCGGCCGCCCATGGCCTCGGCGAAGCCGCGGGCGACGGCCAGCCCGAGGCCGACCCCGGCGCCACGCGGGGCGTCCCCGTACCGCTGGAAGGGCTCGAAGATGCGGTCCTTCTCGCTGTCCGGCACGCCCGGGCCGCCGTCGGCCACCCGCAGCTCCACCCGGTCGCCGAGGGCGCTCGCGGAGACCAGCACGGGGCGGTCCGGCGGGCTGTACTTCACCGCGTTCTCCACGATGTTGGCGACGCCGCGCTCCAGCAGCCCGGGGTCGACCGCGACCATCGGCAGCTCCTCGGGGATGTCGAGGGTGACCTTGGCCATGGGGACGCCGACGAGCGCCATCGGCACCACCTCGTCCAGGTCGATCTCCCGGATGAGCGGGGTGACGGTGCCGGTCTGGAGCCGGGACATGTCCAGGAGGTTGCCCACCAGGTGGTCCAGCCGGTCGGCGCCGTCCTCGATGCCCTCCAGCAGCTCGGCCTCGTCCTCCTCCGACCAGGCGACGTCATCGGAGCGCAGGGAGCTCACGGCCGCCTTGATGGCCGCGAGCGGGGTGCGCAGATCGTGGCTGACGGCGGCGAGCAGCGCGGTGCGGATGCGGTTCCCCTCGGCCAGCTCACGGGCCTGCCCGGCCTGCTGGGCCAGCCGCTGCCGGTCGAGGACGACGGCGGCCTGGGCGGCGAAGGCGGCGAGCACCCGGCGGTCCTCGGCGGGCAGAACCCGGCCGGAGAGCGCGAGCGCCATATGGTCGCCGACCGGCATGTCCACCTCCGCGTCCTCGGGCCGTTCGGGCGCCGGGGTGCCCTCGTGGCTGCCGACGCTGCCCGCGCAGGTCCAGGGGGCGACATCGCTCTCCCGCTCCAGCAGCGCCACCGAGTCCATGGCGAACGTCTCGCGGACCCGCTCCAGCAGCGCCTCCAGGCTGGTCTCGCCGCGCAGCACGCTGCCCGCGAGGAACGACAGTATCTCGGACTCGGCCCGCAGCCGGGCGGCCTGGTGGGTGCGGCGGGCGGCGAGATCGACCACGGAGGCCACACAGACGGCGACCGCCACGAAGATCGCTATGGCGACGATGTTCTCGGGGTCGGCGATGGTCAGGGTGTGGGTCGGCGGGGTGAAGTAGTAGTTGAGCAGCAGCGAGCCGACGGCCGCCGAGGCGAGGGCGGGCACCATGCCGCCCAGCAGGGCGGCCAGCACATTGAGGAACAGGAAGAGCAGCACCTCGTTGGCGAAGCCGGGCCCGGCCTCGGAGGCGAGGGTGGCGCCGGTGCCGGTGAGCAGCAGGGTGAGCAGGGCCGGTCCGGCCACCCCGACCACCCAGCCCGCGATCAGCCGGGAGCGGCCGAGCCGGGCGCCGCGCGCCACCGGCAGCCCGCGGCCCTTGGCGACCTCGTCATGGGTGACGATGTGGACGTCCAGGTCGGGCCCGGAGTCACGGGCGACCATGGTGCCCACCCCGGGTCCGAAGACGTACTGCCAGGTCTTGCGGCGGCTGGAGCCCAGCACGATCTGGGTCGCGTTGACACCGCGGGCGAACTCCAGCAGCGCCCCCGGGATGTCCTCCCCTATGACGTGGTGGAAGGTCCCGCCGAGGTCCTCCACCAGGGTGCGCTGGACCGCCAGCTCCTTGGGGGAGGCCGAGGTCAGGCCGTCGCTGCGGGCGATGTAGACGGCGAGGATCTCGCTGCCGGAGCCCTTGGCCGCCATCCGGGCGGCGCGGCGGATCAGGGTCCGTCCCTCCGGGCCGCCGGTCAGCCCGACGACGATGCGCTCACGCGCCTGCCAGGTGGAGCGGATGGAGTGCTCGTCGCGGTACTGCTGGAGGTATTCGTCGACCCGGTCGGCGGTCCACAGCAGGGCCAGCTCGCGCAGCGCGGTCAGGTTCCCGGGCCGGAAGTAGTTCGAGAGCGCGGCGTCGACCTTGTCGGGCGCGTAGATGTTGCCGTGCGCCATACGGCGGCGCAGCGCCTGGGGCGACATGTCGACCAGCTCGATCTGGTCGGCCCGGCGCACCACCTCGTCCGGGAGGGTCTCCCGCTGGCGCACCCCCGTGATCGACTCCACGACGTCGCCCAGCGACTCCAGGTGCTGGATGTTGACGGTGGAGACCACGTCGATGCCCGCGCGCAGCAGCTCCTCGACGTCCTGCCAGCGCTTTTCGTTGCGGGAGCCGGGGACGTTGGTGTGGGCCAGCTCGTCGACGAGCGCGATGGCGGGGCGGCGCGCCAGCACCGCGTCCACGTCCATCTCGGTGAAGGTGCTCCCCCGGTACTCCAGCTCCCGGCGGGGCACCTCCTCGAGCCCGTGCATCATCACCTGGGTACGGCGACGGCCATGGTGCTCCACGAAGCCGACCACGAGGTCCGCGCCCCGCTCGACCCGGCGATGCCCCTCGGACAGCATCGCGTATGTCTTGCCCACGCCCGGTGCCGCACCGAGGTAGATCCGCAACTTTCCGCGTCCCATACCCCTATTTTCCCTGTTGGACGGCGCCTGAGCTCATGGCGAGCTGCCAGAGGGCGACGCTTTTAGAGCAAACCCCGTCCCCGGCCGGGCCGGCCGTTCCTTGACGGCTCCCTTACGGTCGTCGGCGCCGTCTTGACGCTCCTTTGACGCCCGGCCGTCCAACCCTTAGGGAGCCCATGCGAAAAGCCGGTGGGCCGTACTCCGCAGAGAAGAGTACGGCCCACCGGCAGACGCTCACCTCGGGCCGGGCCTTACGCCGTCGGCTCAGCCGGATGTGAGCGAGCAGCCCGCCAGGGCGTCGAGACCGGAGGGGGCGGTCGAGCCCTGGCGGGAGAAGGAGAGTTCGATGCGGTCGATCGTCGAGGCCCGCTTGTCCTTCAGCGGGCCCAGGATGGCGTTCTGCACGAAGTTGGGGCCGCCCTCGCCCTGACTGGCGCCGAGCCGCTTGTTGGCCTCGTCGAGCTGCGTCTGGAGCAGCGCGATATTGCGGTCCACCTCGGCCTGGGCGGCGGCCGGTACGCCGCTGATCTTCGAGGCGACGTCCGGGCAACTGATCGTCTGGCCGGAGCCCGCGTCGGCCCCGCCGCCCTGTTCGGCTCCCCCGCCCTGCTCGGCCCCTCCGCCCGCGGGCTCGGAGGCGGGGGCGGTCGGGGTCGCGCCGCTGTCCGCCTCGCCGCCCGCGCCGGTGCCGGTGCCCGCTCCCGCCTCACCTCCCGAGAGGGTGCACTCGGCGAGCGCGTCCAGCCCCGTCGGCTTCTCGGCGCGCCGTCCGATGGAGATCGCGATGCGGTCCAGGGTGGACTTCCGCTTGTCCGCCAGGGGACCGAGGATGGCGTTCTGCACGAAGTTGGGGCCGCCCTCGCCCTGGCTGGCGCCGAGCCGCTTGTTGGCCTCCGCTAGCTGCGTGTCCAGCAGGGCGAGGTTGCGGTCCACCTCGGCCTGGGCCTGCGCCGGGATCTCCGGGAGGGAACCGGCGACGGCGGGGCAGCTTATGGTCTGGGCGGCCTTGGTCGACGCCTTGGCGTCGCCGCCGTCGTCGTCCTGATCGGCCATGGCGGCTCCCACCACGACGGCCGCACAGGTGATACCGCCGATCGCGCCGGAGACGAGGATTCTCCGGCGGTGCAGTAACGGAAGGCCACGCGACATCTGATCACTCACCTCGTTGAGGTCGGACAGGGGGTGTGTCTCGCGACGCGCCCTCTCCCCCTCGGAGCGTCACAAGGTCTCGCGCCCATGAGTACGGCCTGTGTGGCCGGTGTGTTCACCGTGTCGCGGGAAATCCCCGAAGCGGCCCCCGGAAAACGCCGAAGGGGCCCGGGGGCCCTGCCCCGGGCCCCTTCGGACCTTGTCTCCTGCCGTCGCGCGACGACGGCTCAGCGGACCTCGGAGATCTCCGGGCCGCGCTGGAGCCGGTCGGCGCCGCCCGCGAACCGCGAGCCCTGCGCCTCGTCCTGCTGCACCCCGTCGGGCACCATCTGCGCGTCGTCCGGCAGCTTGAGGACGATCGGGTCGCGCGGGGCCATCGGGCCCTCGCCGCGCACCACGACCGTGTCCCGGAAGATCGCCTCCAGGAGGCTGCCGGTCTCGGGCTGCACCGCGCCCTGCCCGGAGATCACACCGCGCAGGAACCAGCGGGGCCCGTCCACACCGACGAAGCGGACCACCTGCACACCGTTCTTGCCGTCCGGGAGCTGCACCGGGACCTGGGCGCGCAGCTCCCAGCCGAGCGGGCCCTCGACCTCGTCGACGACCCCGCCCTGTTGGGTGATGCCGGTGGCGATCTCGTCGCGCACCTCGCCCCAGATGCCTTCCTTCTTGGGCGCTGCGAAGCCCTGGAGCTGCACGGCGCTGTCCCGCAGCACCACGGTCGCGGCGACGATCGCGTCCCCCGCGACCTCCACCCGCAGCTCCATGCCCTCGACGCCGGGTACGAACAGACCACCGAGGTCCACCCGGCCCTCGCCGGGCTCGCGCACCTCGGACACGTCCCAGGGGCCCTCGGGGCGCGGGGCCGGCGGCAGGCTCACCCGGCCGGCCTCCACGGGTGCGGCGGTGTCCTCAGCGCCGTCCGCGTCCTCCGCGTCCTCGGCCAACTCGTCGGAGGTCACGTCGAGCGACTCGACGTCCTCCTTGCTGCGCTTGCGGCGACGTCCGAACACGTCATCGTCCTTCCCGGTCGGAACCGACCGAAGCGTATCCATTCCCACCCGTTGTGCCGTCCACGGCGGCATGACCGCCGGTGGACCCGAAGCCCCCTTCGGCCCGCGCCGACCCGGAAAGCTCCGCCACCTCCTGGAAGCGCACCTTCTCGACCTGCTGGACGACCAATTGGGCGATCCGGTCGAAGCGCTCGAACCGCACGCTCTCACGCGGGTCCAGATTGACCACGATCACCTTGATCTCTCCACGGTACCCGGCATCGATGGTCCCCGGGGCATTCACCATGGCTACGCCGCAGCGCGCGGCAAGTCCGGACCGTGGATGCACGAAGGCGGCATACCCCTCCGGGAGCGCGATAGACACTCCGGTGGGCAGAACCGCGCGCTCCCCCGGAGCCAGCTCGGCCGCCTCGGTGGTGACCAGGTCGGCCCCCGCGTCGCCGGGGTGGGCGTACCCGGGGATCGGCACCTCGGGGTGCACCCTGCGGATCGGCACGTCGATGGGCAGCGGACTCATGGGTTCACCTCGAAAGCGCGCGCGACCTTCACCTGGTCCGGATCGGCGAGCGCCGCGTCGATCTCCTCCGCCCGGCCGTTCTCGACGAAGTGGTCGACCCGCACCTCTATGAAGAGGGCCTGCGCCCGCAATGCGACGGGGCCGTCCGGAGCGCCGAGCCGGCCCGTGGCCGAGCAGTAGACCTTACGGCCGTGCACGGCGGTCACCCGTGCCGCCAGATGCAGCTCGGTGCCGACCGGCACGGGCCGTACGAAGTCGGTCTCCAGCCGCCCGGTCACCGTGATCACCCGCTGGAGCCAGTTGAGCGACCCGAGCGTCTCGTCCAGCGCCGCGGCCAGCACCCCGCCGTGGGCCAGGCCCGGCGCGCCCTGATGGCCGGTGCCCACCGTGAACTCTGCGGTGACGCTCACGCCCTCGCCCGCCCGCGCGATCAGCCCCAGGCCCCCCGGCTGATCGCCGCAGCCGAAGCACTGGTCGTAGTGCGCCCCGAGGGGCTTCCCGGGCGCGGGCGCGTCGGGATGGCGCACGGGTGCCGTGGCACCCTCCGGCGGCGTCAGCCCTGTCGTTCGTCCAGTCACAACGGCTGACCTTACCCGCGAGAACAGTCCGGTTCGGCGGCCATGCCAAGCTGATACGCATGCAGCCTTACGAAGAACGCCTCAGCGCGCCCCGTTCCTGGTGGTTCATCGCCGTTCTGATCGGGGTCTCCGTGGGGTTGATCATGCTGCCGTTCGGCACGCTGCCGATGCTCGGCGGGCTGATCGGCGGTGCGGCGCTGGCCTGCGTCGCGGTGAGTTCGTACGGGTCGGCCCGGGTGCGCGTGGTGGCGGACTCGCTGGTGGCCGGCGAGGCGCGGATCCCGGTGTCGGCTCTGGGGACCCCGCAGGTGCTGGACGCCGACGAGGCGGCGGCCTGGCGGAGCTACAAGGCCGATCCGCGGGCGTTCATGCTGCTGCGCAGCTACATCCCGACCGCGCTGCGGGTGGAAGTCACCGATCCGGAGGACCCGACACCGTATGTGTATGTGTCCACACGGAACCCGGAGGCGCTGGCCGCCGCTCTCACGGCCGTGCAACCCGCCTGAGCGGGGCGCGCGAGGGGCTTACCCCTCCAGGCGCAGCGGAAGGTCCCAGGGGACCTGCTTGGCCCGCAGATCCTTGCGGACCTTGCGTGCGAGCCTCTTGGTGTCGCGCCGGTTCATCGCGGCACCCACGGTCGCGCCGACCATGAAGGGCATCAGGACCGGCATGTTCCGGAAGCCGCGTCTGAGGACCTGCTGCCGCAGCTCGCGCCTCATCTGGACGCCCAGGGCCGCGTTGACGCTCGCCGGCTGGGCGACGTCGATACCGCGCTCCTCGGCCCAGCAGCCGAGATATCCGATGGCGCGCTGGCGCACCGTACCGGGCGCCCGCACGCCGTAGACCTCGTGCAGCTCGGCGATGAGCTTGAACTCTATGGAGGCCACGCAGACGATCTCCGCGGCCAGCTCGGTGGGCATGGCGGGCGGGGCCGGCAGCATCGCCGCTGCACCGACGCCCGCGCCCACTGTGGCGGTGCCGCCCGCGGCACCGGCCACCAGTTTGTCCGCGAGCTCTTCGGGGCCGAGCCCCGGGAACTGCTTGCGCAGCGTCGCGAGATCGCGGACCGGAATGCGTGGAGCATTGGCGATGATCCGGTCGGCGACCGCGTAGACCCCCGCTCTCGCGCGCTCACCGCCTCTTCGCACACCGCGGCCGAGGCTGGTCGCGAGCGAGGCCATCCGGCCTCGCTCGGCCTCGTCCACGTCGTCGTGCTCCGCCTCCACGCCGACCCCGCGGCTCAGGCCGCGCAGTCGCGGCAGATCGGCTGGCCGTTCTTGGTCTCGGCGGCCAACTGGCTGCGGTGGTGCACGAGGAAGCAGCTCATGCAGGTGAACTCGTCCGCCTGACGAGGCAGCACCCGGACGGACAACTCCTCATTGGAGAGGTCCGCACCGGGCAGCTCGAGTCCCTCGGCCTGCTCGAACTCGTCGACGTCGACGGTGGACGCCGACTTGTCGTTCCGCCGGGCCTTCAGTTCCTCGATGCTGTCCTCGTTGACGTCATCGTCGGTCTTGCGTGGGGTGTCGTAATCCGTTGCCATGTCGCTCTCCCCCTCTGGGTGTCTGTGGTGTCTCCAGCGCACGTAACGCGTGAGAGGCCGGACTTGTGCCCGACCCGAGGCGGAGATTTTGCCTCACATCAAGGTCTGTTACTCAATCGACACCCAACCGCACCCCTGAAGAGGTGATCGGGTTGGATGGCCATCGGGACCGTACACGGTCCGAATGTCGCACTCGCATGCGCCATGACGTGTACTTCCCGTGATCACGGTCCCCGAAAACCCGGATTTTCCCGGCTTTCCGTCAACCGTGACGATCACGCAGAGTATATGGCCGGAAAATCGCCCATGTGATCGATCACACAGCCTACCTCGGGCGGGCGGATCACGAAAATTCCGCCCAAAGCGAACACCTCCCGGGCAGGCCCCCGGCCTCGGGTTTCCCGGTGTCAGACCGGGAGTACCACCCGCATCACCAGGCCACCTCCCTCACGCGGCTCCGCCGCGATCCTGCCGCCGTGGGCGCGCGCCACGGACCGCGCGATCGACAGCCCGAGGCCGACGCCCTTGTCGCTGCCGGTGCGCTCGGTGCGGAGCCTGCGGAAGGGTTCGAAAATGTTGTCCATCTCGTAGGCGGGGACCACCGGACCGGTGTTCGCCACCACCAGCACGGCCTGGCCCGGCCGGCTCTCGGTGGTGACCTCCACCCAGCCGTCCTCCGCGATGTTGTACCGCACCGCGTTCTGCACGAGGTTCAGCGCGATCCGCTCGAGCAATACTCCATTGCCCTGGACCACCGCCGGAGCGCGCCGGCCGCGCAGCTCCACGCCCTTGCCCTCGGCCTCCGCCCGGACCTGCTCCATCGCCTGGGAGGCCACCTCGGCGAGATCCACCGGCTTGCGGTCGACGATCTCGTTGTCGCTGCGGGCCAGCAGCAGCAGCCCCTCCACGAGCTGCTCACTGCGCTCGTTGGTGGCCAGCAGGGTCTTGCCGAGTTGGACCAGTTCCGGGGACGCCTGCGGGTCCGAGAGCTGCACCTCCAGCAGGGTGCGGTTGATCGCCAGCGGGGTGCGCAGCTCATGCGAGGCGTTGGCGACGAACCGCTGCTGGGCGGTGAACGCCCGGTCCAGGCGCTCCAGCATCTCGTCGAAGGTGTCGGCGAGCTCCTTGAGCTCGTCGTCCGGGCCGTCCAGCTCGATCCGGCGGGACAGGTCCGAGCCCGCCACCTGGCGCGCGGTCCGGGTGATCCGGCCGAGCGGCGAGAGCACCCGCCCGGCCATCGCGTAGCCGAAGGCGAAGGCGATCACGGACAGCCCCAGGAGGGCTATCAGGGAGCGGCGCAGCAGCCCGTCCAGGGCCAACTGGCGCTGCTCCTTCATGCAGGTGTTCAGGACCGCGTTGAACTGGTCCGGGCTGCTCTGGCCGATGATCTCGGGGCAGGTGTTGTTGGTCGGCTGGACACTGCCGCCGACCAGTTTGAACGGCAGCTCGTTGCCGACGTGCAGGGCCTGGGCGGCCAGCAGGTAGATGATCGTCAGCAGCACCACCCCGGCGATCAGGAACATCCCGCCGTACAGCAGGGTGAGCCGTATCCGGATCGTGGGGCGCAGCCAGGGGTTGGGGCGCGAGGCGCCCTGCGGGTCCCAGCTCGGCTTGGGCGGTGCCGTCGGCGGCAGCGGGGTCGGAGTCGTCGCCATGCCGGATCAGATCCGGTAGCCCGAGCCGGGGACGGTGACGATCACCGCGGGCTCGCCCAGCTTGCGGCGCAGGGTCATCACGGTCACCCGCACCACATTGGTGAACGGGTCGGTGTTCTCGTCCCACGCCTTCTCCAGAAGCTGCTCCGCGGAGACCACGGCGCCCTCGCTGCGCATGAGCACCTCCAGGACCGCGAACTCCTTCGGCGCGAGCTGGATCTCCTTGCCGTCCCGGAACACCTCGCGGCGGTTGGGGTCCAGCTTGATCCCGGCGCGCTCCAGGACGGGCGGCAGGGCGACGGTCGTCCGGCGGCCGAGCGCCCGCACCCGCGCGATCAGTTCGCTGAAGGCGAAGGGCTTGGGCAGATAGTCGTCCGCGCCGATCTCCAGGCCCTCCACGCGGTCGCTGACGTCGCCGGAGGCGGTGAGCATCAGGACCCGGGTGGGGATGCCGAGTTCGACGATCTTGCGGCAGACGTCGTCGCCGTGCACGAGGGGCAGGTCCCGGTCGAGGACGACGACGTCGTAGTCGTTGACGGCGATGCGCTCCAAGGCGGCGGCTCCGTCATACACGACGTCGACGGCCATGGCCTCCCGGCGTAGTCCGGTGGCCACCGCATCGGCGAGCAGTTGCTCGTCCTCGACGACGAGTACGCGCACGTCGTTAGTCCTTCCTTGATTGCCGCACTGGGCATGATCTCGCCAAACTCGATGAGTGTTCGGCGCCTCCATCCTGCCTCGAAGTCTCATAAACCGGCGGTAAGAGGGATCGCCCCGGGATCCCGGAGCCCGATCATGGACGCGGTGGTGGGGGCGGCAGCGGCTGGAACGCCGAATTCAGATTCTTTCGGGCCCGAGGTTTCCGCCCAGGACGGGGTGGGGAGGACGACTGCACACCCGCGATCACGCCTTGTCTCCGGCATCTCTGACCCTCATTGCCGTCGGCAAGGGCCACGCACGTGATCGTCCCGCCGTCGGCACACCCCCGTGCCACCGACCCACGACGAGGGGGCGCACATGGACGCGTTCACCGCAGGCATTCTGCAGCGCATAGAGAACACCAAGACCGATCTCATTCGCGCCCGTGAGACGGGCGACGATTTTCTTGTGGACGTGGAGCAGTCGGAGCTGGAAGACCTCCGTCGCCTCGCCGCCGAGCACGGCGTCGAAGTAAGCGCCTCGTTTGCTTGATCCCTTGTGGATTCCGGACCCGATCCAGATCCGGATTCCGCTCCATGTAGCCGATTCCCATTCACCTCCGGATGGTGATCCAGAAAGCATCCGGTAACCACGCCGAAGCGCCCCGGTGTCCTCGTGACTCCGGGGCGTTTCCGTGTGTGGGCGGTGGGTGTGGAACGGGGGCATGTGGACCGGGAGCGCGCGGCCCCGGGGGCGTGCGGCCCCGGGGGCGTGCGGCCCCGGGGGCGGGATCAGTCGTGCCAGGCGCCCAGGTCGTCCAGAAGCCCCCTCAGCGGCTCGAAAAGGCCGGGGGCGGCGGCGATGGTCAGCTCCGTGGAGGCAGGGACGCCAGGCCGCCCTCCGGTGAGCGCGCCCGCCTCGCGCGCTATGAGCGCACCGGCCCCGAAGTCCCAGGGGTTGAGCCCGCGCTCGTAGTAGCCGTTGAGCCGCCCGCAGGCCACATCGCACAGATCGATGGCGGCCGATCCGCCGCGCCGGATGTCCCGCACCCGCGGCAGCACATCGTTGAGCACCCTGGCCTGCCCGATGCGGCGCTCGCGCACATACCCGAAGCCGGTGCCGATCAGCGACTCCTCCAGCGGGGCCGCGGGACGGCAGTGCACCGGCTCCCCGTTCAGCCGGGCGCCCTGGCCCAGGACCGCCTGAAAGGTCTCGCCGCGCATCGGGGCGATCACCACCCCGACGACCGTCTCGCCGTCCTGCTCGGCGGCGATGCTGACCGCCCACGACGGCAGGCCGTAGAGGTAGTTCACCGTGCCGTCGAGCGGGTCGATCACCCAGCGCACCCCGCTGCTGCCCGCGCTGTCGGCGCCCTCCTCCCCGAGCACGCCGTCCAGTGGGCGGCGGCGCGCGAGGAGGTCGGTGATCAGCTTCTCGGCGGCGATGTCCATCTCGGTGACGACGTCGATCGGGCTGGTCTTGGTGGCCGCCACCCCGAGGTCGGCCGGGCGGCCGTCGCGCAGCAGGTCCCCCGCGCCACGGGCGGCCTCCAGCGCCGTCTCGAGGAGTTCGGTCATGAGCGGGTCGGTCATCGTGCTCCTTAGCGGATTGCCCGGACGGGCGGCGGCGGTGGCGGGGCGGGGACGCTCAGTCCGAGCCCGCGGCGGCGGGGCGCGGCGAGCGGGCCGGACAGCAGCCCACCGGGCATACGTCATGGCTCGGGCCGAGGGCGCCCAGGGCGCAGCGCTCCGGGGCGGCCGCGGCCCGGTCCTCGGCGAAGCGCTCGGTGGCCGCGCGCTCCAGCACCAGATCGCGCACGGCGGCGGCGAACCGCGGATCGGCGCCGACGGTCGAGGCGCGGGAGACCGGCAGCCCCAGCTCGGCGGCCTTGGCCGTGGCCTCGGTGTCGAGGTCGTACTTGACCTCCATATGGTCCGAGACGAAGCCGATCGGGACCATGACGACGGCGGGCACGCCCTCGCCGTGCAGCTCCTCGAGGTGGTCGCAGATGTCCGGTTCCAGCCAGGGGATGTGCGGCGCTCCGCTGCGCGACTGGTAGACCAGCCGCCAGGGGTGCGGGGCGCCGGTCTCCTCGCGCACCGCGTCGGCGATCAGCCGGGCCACATCGAGGTGCTGGGCGACATACGCGCCGCCCTCCCCGTCCTCCGTGTGCGCCTCCACCGGGCCCGAGGTGTCGGCGGCGGCGGTCGGGATGGAATGCGTGGTGAAGGCGAGATGGGCCCCGGCGCGGCGGTCCTCGGGCAGCTCGGCGAGGGCGGCCAGCGTGGCGTCCACCATGGGCCGTACGAAGCCGGGGTGGTTGAAGTAGTGCCGCAGCTTGTCGACGCGCGGCAGCGGCAGCCCCTCGCCCTCCAGCGCGGCCAGGGCGTCCGCGAGGTTCTCGCGGTACTGGCGGCAGCCGGAGTACGAGGCGTAGGCGCTGGTGGCCAGCACCAGGATGCGGCGGTGGCCGTCGGCGGCCAGCTCACGCAGGGTGTCGGTCAGATACGGCGCCCAGTTGCGATTGCCCCAGTAGACCGGCAGGTCCAGGCCGTGCTCGGCGAAGTCCTTGCGCAGCGTGTGCAGCAACTCGCGGTTCTGCGCGTTGATCGGGCTGACCCCGCCGAAGAGGAAGTAATGCCGGCCGACCTCCTTCAGCCGCTCGCGGGGGATGCCCCGCCCGCGCGTGACGTTCTCCAGGAACGGCACCACGTCCTCGGGGCCTTCCGGCCCGCCGAAGGAGAGCAACAGCAGTGCGTCATAAGGGTCGGGGGAAGGCTGTACTGACTGATCCGGCATGCTTCCGATCCTGCCACCAGCCGCTGACAGGCGGGAAACGGCCCTGCGCGAACCAGCGACCTGCCCGTAATCTGTATCAGCTCGTACGATCCTTACCCTGCTCACGGCGGAGCCTGCCTTGCCCAGTACCAGCCCCTATCGTGCGATCTTCGCCGCCCCCGGAACCAAGGAGTTCTCCGCGGCCGGCTTTCTCGGGCGGATGACGCTGTCCATGGCGGGCATCGGCGTGGTCACCATGGTCTCCGAACTCACCGGCCGGTACGGGCTCGCGGGCGCCCTGTCGGCCATGCTGGCGCTCTCCGCCGCCTGCGTCGGCCCGCAGATATCCCGGCTGGTCGACCGGCACGGCCAGCGCCGGGTGCTGCGCCCGGCGACCCTCGTGGCGCTCACCGCCGTCTGCGGGCTGCTGCTGAGCGCGCACCGGGGCTGGCCGGACTGGACGCTGTTCGTCTTCGCCGCCGGGGCCGGCTGTGTGCCCAGCGTGGGCTCCATGGTGCGGGCCCGCTGGGCGGCGATCTACGGGGACTCCCCGCGCGAGCTGCACGCCGCGTACGCCTGGGAGTCCATCGTCGACGAGGTCTGCTTCATCCTCGGGCCGGTCATCTCGATCGGGCTGTCCACCACCTGGTTCCCGGAGGCGGGCCCGCTGCTGGCCGCCTGCTTCCTGGCGGCCGGGGTCTTCTCGCTGACCGCGCAGCGGGCCACCGAGCCCGTACCGCATCCGCGCGGGCAGCACACCGGCCGTTCGGCGCTGCGCTCGCGCGGGCTCCAGGTGCTGGTGGTCACCTTTGTGGCGACCGGCGCGATCTTCGGGGCGATCGACGTGGTGACGGTGGCCTTCGCCGAGGACGAGGGCCACAAGGGCGCGGCGAGCCTGGTCCTGGCGGTGTACGCGCTGGGCTCCTGTCTCGCGGGCGCGGTCTTCGGGCTGCTGCGGCTGAGCGGATCGGTGTCCCGTCGTTGGTTGTGGGGTATTTGTGCGATCGCCGTGAGTATGATCCCGCTCCAACTGGTCGGGAACCTGCCGTTCCTGGCCGTGGCGCTCTTCGTCGCGGGCCTGGCCATCGCACCCACGATGGTCACCACCATGGCCCTCGTCGAACGCCATGTACCACGCGCGCATCTGACCGAGGGGATGACCTGGGTGAGCACCGGGCTCGCGGTCGGGGTGGCGCTCGGCTCGTCGGCCGCCGGATGGGTGGTGGACGCGGCCGGCGCCCGGGCGGGGTACGCGGTGCCGGCCGTGGCCGGGGTGTTCGCGGCGGCGGTGGCGTTCCTCGGGTACCGCCGGCTCCGGCCGGCGCCACAGCGGGAGGGGTCGGGTGCGGATGGCCGTCAAGACCATGAAGACCGTACGGAGCAGCGTGTGGCGTAACTGGGCGGGGAATGTGACGGCCCGCCCGGTGCGGAGCGTCGCGCCGTCGTCCACTCAGGAGCTGGCCGAGGTGGTCCGCCGGGCCGCGGCGGAGGGGCTGAAGGTGAAGGCGGTGGGCTCCGGGCACTCCTTCACCACCACGGCCGCCACCGACGGGCTGCTGATACGCCCCGACCGCATGGCGGGCGTGCGCGGGCTGGACCGCGAGGCGGGGACCGTGACCGTGGCGGCCGGCACCCCGCTCCGGCAGCTCAACGAGACGCTGTCGGCCCATGGGCTGTCGCTGGCCAATATGGGCGACATCATGGAGCAGACCGTGGCCGGGGCGACCGCCACCGGCACCCACGGCACCGGCCGGGACAGCGCCTCGATCGCCGCCCAGATCAAGGGTCTGGAGCTGGTGACGGCGGATGGTTCGGTGCTGCGCTGCTCGGCGGCGGAGAACCCGGAGATCTTCGCGGCCGCCCGGATCGGGCTCGGCGCGCTGGGCGTGGTCAGCGCGATCACCTTCGCCGTGGAACCGGAGTTCCTGCTCACCGCGCGCGAGGAGCCGATGCCCTTCGACCGCGTCATGGCCGATTTCGAAAGGCTCGTGGCCGAGAACGAGCACTTCGAGTTCTACTGGTTCCCGCACACCGGCAACTGCAACACCAAGCGCAACAACCGCAGCACCGGACCCGCCGCCCCGGTGGGCCGGGTCAGCGGCTGGGTGGACGACGAGCTGCTGTCCAACGGCATCTTCCAGGTGGCCTGTTCGGTGGGCCGGGCGGTCCCCGCCACCATCCCCGGAATCGCCAAAATCTCCAGCCGCGCCCTGTCCGCCCGGACCTACACGGACATCCCTTACAAAGTCTTCACCTCTCCGCGCCGAGTGCGCTTCCTGGAGATGGAGTACGCCGTGCCGCGCGAGGCCGCGGTCACCGCGCTGCGCGAGCTCAAATCGACCGTCGACCGGTCCGGACTGCGGGTCAGCTTCCCGGTGGAGGTGCGCACCGCGCCCGCCGACGACATCGCGCTGTCCACCGCCGCCGGGCGCGAGACCGCGTACATCGCCGTCCATCTGTACCGGGGCACCCCGCACCGGGCGTACTTCACGGCGGCCGAGCAGATCATGATCGCCCACGGCGGCCGTCCGCACTGGGGCAAGCTGCACAGCCGCGACGCCGGCTACCTGTCCGGGGTCTATCCGCGGTTCGGGGAGTTCACGGCGGTACGCGACCGGCTGGACCCGGACCGGCTGTTCACCAACGACTATCTGCGGCGGGTGCTGGGCGACTGACGCGTCACTGCCCGCCGGTGGCGCCGGGCGTGGGCGTGGCGTCGCCGGAACCGTCCGTTCCGCCCTCCGTGGCACCGCCGGACGGGGTCCGGGACGGGCCGGGGGTGGCGGGCGCGGAGGTGCCGGGCGCGGTCGTGCCGCCGGTGCCGCTCTCGGGACCGGAGCCCTTGCCGGACCCGGACGATCCGGGCGAACCGGGCGTCGGTGCGGTCGACGCGTCGACCGCACCGCCCCCGTGGGAGGTGCGCGGGGACGGTGTCTCATCCCCGCCGCCCCGGGAGGGGCTCCGGGACGGGGCGGCCGGGCCGCGGCGCGAGGGGCCGGGGGTGGACTCCGACCCGGAGGAACCGCCCACGCTGTCGCTGACGGTGGTTCCGCCCCGGCTCTCCCCCCAGACGTTGGACACCGGGCCTCCGGAGAACATCTCGATCCCCGTGATGACGCTCATGGCGAGGACGAAGACCGCCAGCGCCCCGAGGACATGGCGCCGCCTCCCGCGCAGCCGGGTGCCGTGCGTGGTCGGCTCGCCGTACGTACCGGGGGCCGCCGCCACGCGCGGGGGCGTGAGGGGCCCGGTGGGCCGCCGGGGCCCCGTCTGGACCCGCACCTCCTTGATCTGCTCACCGGTGCAGTGGAACAGGTGCTGGAAGACGGTGCCGCCCGCGGTCGCCACCACGCTCATCACACCGGCGCCCAGGATCGTCCCGTAGACGCCCAGTTTGGAGGCGAGCACCGCGGCGGCGATGGCCGCCAGCGCGCTGCCGGCCACCTGGGCCACGCTCAGCTCCATCCGCCCGCTCTTGTGTTGTCGGTCGCCGTCGGCGTTGCCCTGCATCTCCCGCCTCGCTTGGACATTCGTTCCAGCCTGCTGGGAGAAGTGACCGATAAACGAAGCAGATCGTTCCGATTCTGTCGTTTCTGTGAAACTTGCCACCCAAATTGGGCCTCACTTCGAAGGATTCAGGCTCCGATCCCCCTTCCGGCCATGAACTCGGCTGGCGTGCCGCTCCACCCGAGCGGCCCGAATGGAGTACTGTGGCGAGCCCTGGCCCCGCTTTCCCGTCCGGCCGCCCGGACCCAGCGGGAGGGGTCAGAGGGCGGCAACCAACCGGCCCGGGCAACTCGGCAAAGTTGTGGCAGGCTGCACCCGGGCAGGCCACACTCGTCTAGCGGGAGAGCAGCGACGCAACCGTGACGTCGGCAGGCACCACCCGGGAGGTCCCCATGCCCGAACTGCGTGTCGTGGCCGTCAGCAACGACGGCACACGGCTGGTGCTCAAGGCTGCGGACAGCACGGAGTACACGCTTCCCATCGACGAGCGACTGCGCGCCGCGGTGCGCAATGACCGCGCTCGGCTCGGCCAGATCGAGATCGAGGTCGAGAGCCATCTGCGGCCCCGTGACATCCAGGCCCGTATACGTGCCGGCGCCACCGCCGAAGAGGTCGCGCAGATGGCGGGCATCCCTGTCGACCGCGTGCGGCGCTTCGAGGGCCCGGTGCTGGCGGAGCGCGCCTTCATGGCCGAGCGCGCCCGTAAGACTCCCGTGCGCCGCCCCGGCGAGAACACCGGACCGCAGCTCGGCGAGGCCGTGGCGGAGCGGCTGCTGCTGCGCGGCGCCGAGAAGGACACCACGCAGTGGGACTCCTGGCGGCGCGACGACGGCACCTGGGAGGTGCTGCTGGTCTACCGGGTCGCCGGTGAGCCGCACTCGGCGAGCTGGACCTACGACCCGCCCCGGCGGCTGGTCCAGGCGGTGGACGACGAGGCGCGGGCGCTGATCGGCGAGGCCGACGACACACCCGAGCCCAGCTTCCCGTTCGTGCCGCGGATCGCCCGGCTGCCGCGCGACCGGGATCGGGACCGCGACCGGCCGTCGTCCGAGCGCTTCGACGACGACTCCCCGGTGGCCACGCCCGCGTCCGCCTCGCTGGACGACGGTCTCGGTGAACGGGACTCGCTCACCAGCCTGCTGGAGGCCGTGCCCAACTTCCGGGGCGATATGGTCGTGCCGGAGGCGCCGGTCGCGTCGGCCGCTCCGCCGGAGGAGCCCGACGAGGAGCCGGAGGCCGTCGAGCCGCCCGCCTCCGCGGCCAGCGCGGGTTCGGCGTACGCGGATGTGCTGATGCCGCGTTCGGTGGCGGGCCACCGGGACCGGCTGACCGGTACGACGGACCGGCAGGCGGAGGCGGACGGCGTCCGCCCGGGCCGCCGGGCCGCGGTGCCGAGCTGGGACGAGATCGTCTTCGGCACCCGCCGCAAGAAGCAGGAGTAGCAGCGGAGGAAGCCGCCGGCCGCACCACGGCCGGCGGCGGCCGATCCGGGCCCCGCCACCGCACGCCGGTGGCGGGGCCCGTCGGCGTGTTCAGCCCCGCTCGGGGCCCGTGGCCACCGGACGGCCGCCGTCCGAGGACCATTCGCTCCAGGAGCCGACGTACAGGGCCGCCGGAACGCCCGCCACGGCCAGCGCCAGGACCTGGTGCGCGGCCGAGACCCCGGAGCCGCAGTACACCCCGACCTCGGCGTCCTCGGTGGCACCCAGGGCCGCGAACCGCTCTGCCAGCCGGTCGGCGGGCAGGAAGTGCCCGTCGGCGGTGACGTTCTCCACCGTGGGGGCGGAGACGGCGCCCGGGATATGGCCGCCGACGGGGTCGATGGGCTCGACCTCGCCCCGGTAGCGCTCGCCCGCGCGCGCGTCCAGCAGCACCCCGCGCCGCGCGAGCGCCGCCGCGTCGTCGGCCTCCAGCAGCGGCAGGGCCCCGGGCCGCGGGACGAAGTCGCCCTCGGGCGCGTCCGGTTCATCGGTGGTCAGGGCGCCGCCGACCGCGGTCCAGGCGGACAGACCTCCGTCCAGCACCCTGACGGACGGATGCCCCGCCCAGCGCAGCAGCCACCACGCGCGCGCCGCGGCCCACCCCTGTCCGCCGTCGTACGCCACTACGCGCCGGTCCTGGCTCACCCCGGCCCGGCGCATCGCGGCCGCGAACGCGGAAAGATCGGGCAGGGGGTGACGGCCGGTCTTCCCGGGCGGGGCCGCCAGCTCGGTGTCGAGATCGACGTAGACGGCACCGGGCAGATGCCCCGCCTCGTATGCGGGGCGGCCAGGCGGCCCGCCGAGTTGCCAGCGCACATCGAGCAGGAGCGGAGGCTGCTCCTCCGCCAGCTCACTCATGAGATCGGATGCGGTGATGATGGCATGCATAGGAACCATCCTTGCGTAGATATCTCTGCGTCGATTGGACCACCCGGTCACCCGGTGTACGTCCGAGTGACACCAGAGCGCAATGAAGCCGAAACGGACGTGCGGTAGTAATTCAGACATTCTGCTGCGGGGCATGGCGAATTGCGGTTCCGCCAGGGCGCCATGTGCGACAGGTGGTGAAAACATCGGTCGGGCCCCCCGCATCAGCACCTCCGCACGACCGCCCCGCGCCGCCGACCGGCCCGGGGCCGCATGTCCACCACGATGGTCCGAGGAGAGATTGACGTATGACCGAGGCAGCGACTCGGCGCACACCGGGCACGCCCTGCTGGACGAGTCTGATGGTGCACAGCCTTGCCGCGACACAGGACTTCTACCACTCCCTGTTCGGCTGGGAGTTCACACCGGGCCCACAGCAGCTCGGCGCGTACGTCCGCGCGGTCCAGGGCGGCAGGCCAGTCGCCGGGTTGAGCGAGCTGCCTCCGGAACGCCATCTGCCCGTGGCCTGGACGACCTATCTGGCGTCCGACGACGCCGATGAGACCGCCGAGATGATCCGCGCCTGTGGCGGCACCGTGGCGGTCGGCCCGCTGGACGCCGACGAGGCCGGCCGGACGCTGATCGCCGCCGACCCCGAGGGCGCGGTGTTCGGCGTGTGGCAGGAGTCCACATACACGGCGGAGGAGACCGGCGCGCCGGGCACCCCGGTCTGGCATGAGCTGCTGACCCGTGAGGGCACCGGGGTCCACAAGTTCTACCGGATGGTCTTCGGCTACCAGGCGGAGACGGCGACCGGGGAGGAGCCCGGCTGCCGCACCCTGCATCTGGACGGCCGGCCGGTCTGCGCGATCCAGAGCGTGGGCGACGCCCTGCCGCGCGACCGGGGCCCGTACTGGATGACGCACTTCGCGGTGGACGACGTGGACGACACGGTGCGCCGGGTGACCGAGCTGGGCGGTCAGGTGGTGCGGCCGCCGTCGCGGGGAGCGACCGGCCACCGGGCCACGGTGCGGGACCCGGAAGGGGCCGCATTCACCGTCGTACGGCGCGCCGAGGGATAGGCGGGAGCGCCGGCCGGAGGGCCAGGGGCTGTTCCGCGGGACAGCCCCTCAGTCGACGGGCAGCACATCCGGCGACAGGGCGGCGGCGCGCGCTCCGGCTGCCGTCACCCGGCGCCGGTGGTGACGTCGGCACAGCACCTCGTAACCGACCTCGCTCTCCGGCCGGTTGACGTCGCCCACGAAGACCTGGGCGCCCTCGACGACCATCTGGCCGCCGACGGTACGGGCGTTGTGGGTCGCCCGGGCGCCGCACCAGCACAGCGCCTCCACCTGAAGCACCTCCACCCGGTCGGCGAGCTCCACCAGGCGCTGGGAGCCGGGGAAGAGCTTGCTGCGGAAGTCGGTGGTGATACCGAAGGCGAAGACGTCCAGCTCCAGGTCGTCGACCACCCGGGCGAGTTGGTCGATCTGGGGCGGGGTCAGGAACTGCGCCTCGTCCACGATGACGTAGTCGACCCGGCCCCCGGCGGTCAGTGCCTGGACCACATGGTCGTAGAAGTCGAGGTCGTCGGCGACCTCGACCGCCTCGGTGGCAAGACCCAGCCGTGAGGAGAGCTTGCCCTCGCCCGCCCGGTCGTCCCGGGTGTAGATCATCCCTTGGAGCCCTCGCGCCGAGCGGTTGTGCTGGATCTGCAGAGCGAGGGTGCTCTTTCCGCAGTCCATCGTTCCGGAAAAGAACACCAGCTCGGGCATGGGAAAGCGGAGCCTTTCGTTGGGCGGGGGTGAACGGGGGCGCTCAGGAGCGTACTTCGAGGAGCGGCACGAGCTGCTCCACGGGGGTCATCGAACCGTGCAGCCCGACCATGGCGGACTCCTTCGGCTCGGTGTGCGAGGCGACGATCGCGACGTCGTCGCACGCGGCGGCCACGATATCGCCGATCCGCCGGTAGACCCGGTCGTCGACGCCCTTGACCCCGCCATCGGCACCGCCGGGCCCGCCGAACCAGCCCGCCTCGATGGCCTCGTCACGGCCGGCCACCCACATCCGCTCCCCCAGCACCTCGCGCCAGACGGCCAGCACATCGCCCGCGGCGCCGGGAACGGCGTACACATGGCGGGCGCGGCCCTCGCCGCCCAGCAGCGAGACGCCCGCGCGCAGCTCCCAGTCCTCGTCGAAGTCGATGCGCGACTCGGGGTCGAACGGGATGTCGATCATGCCGTGGTCGGCGGTGACATAGAGCGCCGAGCGGGGCGGGAGCTGTTCGGCGAGCCGCTGGGCGAGCCCGTCGACATAGCGGAGCTGATCACGCCACTCGGGCGAGTCCACACCGAAGCGGTGCCCCTTGCCGTCCACCTCGCTGTAGTACGTGTAGACGAGCGAGCGGCCCGCGGCGCCGAGTTGCTCGGCCGCGAGGTCCATCCGCTCCTCACCGGTGAGCCGCCCGTGGAAGGTGCCGCCGCTCAGCGCGATCTTGGTGAGCGGGGTCTCGGCGAACGTCGGCGCGGAGACCTGGCAGGTGTGCACGCCCGCGGCATCCGCGAGCTGGAAGACGGTCGGATACGGCTGCCAGTCGTGCGGATCCGTCCAGGGCTGCCAGCGCAGTTGGTTCATCAACTGGCCGGTGCCGGGGTCCCGCACCGTATAGCCGGGCAGGCCGTGGGCGCCGGGCGGCAGGCCGGTGCCCACCGAGGCGAGCGAGGTCGCGGTGGTGGAAGGGAAGCCCGCGGTGAGCGGCTTCCCGGCACCGCCCAGCGAGCTGGGCAGCAGCGAGGTCAGGAAGGGCGCCTCGCCGGGGTGGGCGCGCAGCAGCTCCCAGCCGAGGCCGTCGACCAGGAAGACACAGACGCGGTCGGCGGGGGCGAGCCCCAGACCGGAGGAGAGCCCCGGGACCTCCTGGCCCGCGGCGACGGCGGGCAGCAGATCGGCGAGCGAGCCGGTGCCGTACTTCGGCAGCGGCGCGGAGCGGGGGTCGAGCGGGGTGGGCTCTGGCCAGAAGGAGGCGGCGGAGGGCAGTGGGCCGGTGGCGGAGCCGGACATCAGCGGCCGGTGTCCGGCGTGGCCGCGGTGGCCTCGGAGAGCGCCTGGGCGAAGGCCAGGGTCTGGCGGACGGTGTCGGGGCCGTCCCCCGCCTCGCTGACCCGCAGGCTGAGGTCGTCGGCGGTGGACGAGCCCGTATAGCCGTGGTCGGCCTCGCAGTTGGGGTCGCCACAGGCGGCGGGCTCCAGGTCGAGGCGGCTGACGGCCCCCCAGCCGATGGTCAGCACGACCTCACGGGGCAGCGTGCCCGGTGTGTACGACTCGGGGTTGGCCACGACCCGGCTGAGCACGACCGAGGAGATCCGCTGGAGCTTCACGGACTCGGTGGAGGTGGTGGCGTACGGCGACGGGGAGGTGCCGTCCGCGGCCTGCTCGTCGGTGTGGCTGACGATGAAGCGGTTGCCGGTGAGGACCAGCACCGTGACATGGCGGCGGACCTCGTTGGCGTCGAAGGTGGTCTCCTGATGGACCAGGTACGACACGATGGGCTCACCACCCACGGCGGCCTCCACCGCTTCGGCCACGAGTGCCGGGTAATAGCCGCTGCGCTCGATCGCCGCGCGCAGCCCCTGGGTCGTCGTACCGGTCTTCGCCATGTGCACCATCCTACGGGGCCGCGCCGACACCGGCGCCGGTGCCCGCCAAGGCGCCGGCCGACTCAGTAGGCGGGCATGTGGCGGGGACCCAGGTCGGTGCGCGGGGGCGGCGGGGCCAGCCGCGCCGAGGCGCCGAGCACGGAGAGGCCCTGCTGGGCGACGACGACGGGTTCGAGGTCGACGGCGACCATCTCGGGTTGGTCGTCCACCAGGCGGGACACCCGCAGCAGCAGCTCCTCCAGGGCCGCGGTGTCCACCGGCTTGGAGCCGCGCCAGCCGAACAGCAGCGGCGCGGTCCGGATGGACCGGATCAGCTCGGCGGCGTCCCGGCCGGTGACGGGGACGAGGCCGTGGGCGGTGTCCCCGAGCAGTTCGGAGGGGGCACCGGCGAGCCCGAAGGAGAGCACGGCCCCGGCGGCGGGGTCGATGGCGGCCCGTACGACGGTGTCCACACCGCGTGGCGCCATCCGCTGCACGACCAGCCCCAGTTCCTCGGGGCGGCCCAGGTAGTCGGTCAACTCGGCGTAGGCCCGGCGCAGTTCCGTCTCGCTGCCCAGCTCCAGCCGTACCCCGCCCAGGTCGGCGCGGTGGCGCAGATGGGCGGCGGTGGGCTTGAGCGCGACCGGGAAGCCGAGCCGCTCGGCGGCCCGCACGGCGGCGTCGGGGTCGGGCGCGGGGAGGGCGGGCAGCACGCTGACGCCGTAGCGGGCCAGGAGGCGCTGGGTGTCGGCGGCGGACAGCTCGACGCCGAGGCCCGCGTCGTCGCCGGGGACGCCGGCCGTGGCTTCGGCCTTACCGTCGCCGGGCCCGCCGCGCGTGGCTTCGGCGGTCCCGCCGCCCGTGCCGTCGGCCGTAGGGCCGTCGCCCGGGGTGCCGTCGGCCGGGGCGAGCAGCACCTGGATGTCGGCGGCCGCACCCGCCTCGTCGATGTCCTCGTACTCGGGGACCCGCCCGGGCTCGGCGGCCTCCTGCCGCCAGTGCGCGTACCGCACGGCCTCGGCGAGCGCGCGCACGGCCCGCTCGGCGGCGGGGTAGGCGGGGATCCGGCGGGTGCCGGGGGCGGGCTCGCCGCCGGTGCCGGCAAGGGCCTCCGCGAGCTCCTGGATCTCCAGGTGGACCACGGCCACCGGTTTGTCCGGACCGGGCCCGGAAGCCTGGGCCGCCTCCCTTACGGCCGTCGCGAGGGCCTCCGCACCGCCGTCGCCGTCCCCGGGGCCCGCGTTTCCGTCGCCGACCGAGGGGATGGCGGTGACGACGACGGCGTCGCAGGCGTCGTCGGTAAGGGCCTCGGTCAGGGCGCGCCGGAAGTCGTCCGGGGCGGCGGCCGTGGTCAGGTCGCGGGGCGGCAGCGGGCGGAGGCCCTCGGTGAGGCAGGCGTCGTAGGTGATCAGGCCGAGCGATTCGGAGTTGCCGAGGATGGCGACGCGCGGACCGGCGGGCAGCGGCTGGGAGGCGAGCAGCACCCCGGTGTCGGCGAGTTCGGTGACGGTGTCGACCCGGATGACGCCCGCCTGCCGCAGCAGATCGGAGACGGTGGCGTCCGGGATCTGGGTGGTGGGCACGGCGTGGCCGGTGGGGGCGCTGCCGGTGTGGCGGGCGCCCTTGACGACGACCACCGGTTTGACGGCGGCGGTGCGCCGGGCGAGCCGGGTGAACTTGCGGGGGTTGCCGATCGACTCCAGGTACATCAGGACGACGTCGGTGCGCGGATCGTCGTACCAGTACTGGAGGAGGTCGTTGCCCGAGACGTCGGCGCGGTTCCCGGCGGATACGAAGGTCGATATCCCCGCGATCCCGGCGAGGCTCGCCAGCCCGGCGCCGCGCCGGTGCAGCCCGGACAGCAGCGCGATGCCGATCGCCCCGGACTGGGTGAACAGGCCCAGCCGGCCGGGGTTGGGCAACTGCGGGGACAGGGAGGCGTTCAGCCGGACGCCCTCGGCGGTGTTGCTGACGCCGAAGGCGTTGGGGCCGATGACGCGCATACCGTACGACCGGGCCTGGCGGACGAGGTCGCGCTGCCGGTCGCGGCCCTCGCTCCCGCTCTCGGCGTATCCGGCGGAGAGCACGACGAGGCCCTGGACGCCGTGCTCGCCGCATTCGGCCACGACGGCGGGCACCCGCTCGGCGGGGACGGCGACGACGGCGAGGTCCACGGGCTCCTCTATGGCGCGCAGCGAGCGGTGGGCCGGGACGCCCTCGGGCTCCAAGTGCACCATGTCGTCGGGGAAGGCGTGGTTGACGGCGTGGACGCGGCCCGTGAAGCCGCCGTCCAGGAGGTTGCGCAGTACGGTGCGGCCGACGCCGCCGGGCGTGCGGCTGGTGCCGATGACGGCGACGGAGCCGGGCGCCAGCAGCCGCTGGACGGAGCGGGCCTCGGCCCGCTGCTCGCGGGCGCGCATGACGGCCAGGGAGCGGTCGGTGGGTTCGAGGTCGAATTCGAGGCGGACGACGCCGTCCTCGAAGCTGCGCTTCTGGGTGTAGCCCGCGTCCGTGAACACCTTGATCATCTTGGTGTTGGCGGGCAGCACCTCGGCGGCGAACCTGCGGATGTCCCGCTCGCGCGCTACGGCGGCGATGTGTTCGAGGAGCGCGGAGGCCACCCCGCGGCCCTGGTGGGCGTCCTGGACGAGAAAGGCGACCTCGGCCTCGTCGGCGGGGGAGGCGGCCGGCATCCCCTGTCCGTCGATGCGGTCGTACCGCACGGTGGCGATGAACTCATCCCCCACGATGGCCGCCAGGCCCACCCGGTCGACGTAGTCGTGGTGGGTGAAGCGGTGGACGTCGCGGTCGGAGAGGCGCGGGTAGGGCGCGAAGAAGCGGTAGTACTTCGACTCGTCCGAGACCCGCTCGTAGAAGCTGACCAGCCGCTGGGCGTCATCGGGGGTGATGGGACGGATCTGTGCCGTGCCACCGTCCCGCAGCACCACATCGGCTTCCCAGTGGGTCGGGTAGGCGTGATGGTCCGACGGGCTCCGCATGGGCCCAGGGTACGGGCCCGCCCGGTCCGGATGGTGGACACCCTTGCGTCGGGGCCGAGTGTCGGGGGAAGGTCCGTATCGGGCCAGTCCGGGCACGCTCGGGCTCACTCGGACATCGTCCGGGTGAATCCGGACACCGTATGATTTTGGTCTAGACAACCGCACCCGTCACACCTGAAGGGCAACACCATGGCTGAGCGCCGCGTCACCATCGGCTGGGCCGAGGGCCTGCACGCCCGCCCTGCGTCGATCTTCGTCCGGGCGGCCACCGCCGCCGGCGTCCCCATCACGATCGCCAAGGGCGACGGCACCCCGGTCAACGCCGCCTCCATGCTGGCCGTGCTGGGCCTCGGCGCCCAGGGCGGCGAGGAGGTCGTCCTCGCCTCCGACGCGGACGATGCCGAGGTCGCGCTCGACCGGCTGGCGAAGCTGGTGGCGGAGGGCCTCGAGGAGCTTCCCGAGACCGTCTGACCCCCCGCTGATTCGCATGCGAGTCACACGTGTTTCCCGTGTGATTCCCGTGCGACTCGAGGATTCGGCACGACGGGGCCGCGGTGACCATTACGGCCACCGCGGCCCCGCTGTTTTTCCGCTTCCACCCCGACTCGGAGGACCGGGAACCAGGCGCCACGAATCCGCGCAGAGAATTCCCGAGAATTGTATACGGGATATCTGTTAATTCCGGCCGCTCGCCGTGTTTACGGAATGTTTCGAAGCCCTCACCGGGATCGGGCGGCGCTGCCGGTATTCCGCCAGCGCGCGCTCGGTGTGCGCGGCGGCGAGCGCCCGCGCCCGGTCGGCGTCGCCGCGCGCCACCGCGTCCACCAGTGCGCCGTGCTCCGCCCAGGACTCCACGGCCCGCGCGGCCGGGTCGGGGTGCCGGGCGCCCCCGGGCGATGTGGCGTGCGGTACGGGCTGCGGCGCGGGAGCGGCCGCGTACACCCAGGCGGTCTTGCGGCGCAGTTGGACGAGCATCGCGGCCAGGCTCGGGCTGCCGGACGCCTGGGCGAGCGTCTCGTGGAACCAGTCGCCCAGCGGCGGCAGTTCGCCGAGCCGGCCGTGCTGGGCCCGCTCCCGGCCGAGCCGGACCAGCCCGCGCAGCACCTTCAGATGGGCCTCGGTGCGGCGCTGTGCGGCCCGTGCGGCGCCCAGCGGCTCCAGCAGTGCCCGGATGTCCAGCAGATCGGCCGCCTCGCGCTCGGAGGGCTGGGCGACGCAGGCCCCCGCGTGCCGCCGGGTCGTCACGAAGCCCTCGGACTCCAGGGTGCGCAGGGCCTCGCGGACCGGCACCCGCGAGACGCCGTAGCGCCGGGCGAGAAGTTCCTCGGTGAGCCGGCTGCCGGGCCGATATGTGCCGGAGACGATGTCGTCGCGAATCGCCGTGCACACCGCATGCGCCGAAATCCGGCGACCGCCCTGGACCTCGGTCGTATCCCCGCTCACTTCCGGTCCCATATTGTCGAAACCTCCGCCTTAACGCCCGCGAAACGCATCCATGGAACGCGCATTGAACGACTCTATTCCAATCGGACGTCTTTTCCGATGGCGGAGTGCATTTCATGGATATTTTTTGGTCAGCGGGCGGCGGCACGCCGAAGGCCCCGTCCGGTGGACGGGGCCTTCTCGGATTCTCGCGGGACCGCGGGCGTGCGCGGAGTCCCGCGGGGCCGGACGTTCGCGGAGTGCCGCGAGATCAGACGTTGACGCCGTGCGAGCGCAGATACGCCAGCGGGTCGATGTCCGAGCCGTAGTCCGGGCTGGTGCGGGCCTCGAAGTGCAGATGCGGTCCGGTCACGTTGCCGGTGGCGCCCGACAGGCCGATCTGCTGGCCGGGGGTGACCTTCTGGCCGACCGAGACGCTGATCGACGACAGGTGGCCGTACTGGGTGTAGGTGCCGTCGTTCATCTTGATGACGACGTTGTTGCCGTAGGAGCCGCCCCAGCCCGCCTCGACGATCTCGCCCATGCCCACGGAGTGCACCGAGGTGCCGGAGGAGGCGTGGAAGTCGATGCCGGTGTGGCTGCCGGAGGACCACAGTCCGCTGGACGCGTGGTAGCCGGTGGAGACGTAGGAGCCGCTGATCGGCGTCTCGAAGGTGTTGAGGCGCTTGCGCTCGGCCTCGCGCGCCGCGCGCTCCTTGGCCTCACGCTCGGCCTTGGCCCTCTTCTCCGCGGCCTCCGCCTTTCTGGCGGCCTCCTGGCGGGCGATCGCCTCCGCCTTGGCCTTGGCGGCGGCCTGCGCGGCGGCGGTCTCCTGGGACTGCGCCTGGGCCTCGATCTGGTCCGCGATCCCGTCGCCGATCACGATCGCCTGGGTCAGACCGGTCTGCTGGGGGCTGGGGCCCGTGTCGGCCGCGAACGCCTGTCCGGTGATCCCGGCGACGACGCCCGAGGCGACGGTGGTGATGCCCACGACGTTCGCGCCGGTGCGGACGTTGACCTTGGTGGTCCGGCGGTGTTTCCCGGTGGCAGTGCGGGTGGACGCCATACTGAGGCGCACTCCTTTCCTTCCTTCTCGCCTACCGGGTTAGCTGACGGGTTCGGAGCAGGAAGGTCTCCTACGGACTCCTCCCCCGGCCGGGGAAGGCGCCCGATTCACCCCTGGGGACGTGTGGGTCCCCGGCTCCCCTGGCTCGCGCCGTACGGGGACTCGGCGATGACTGTCCGTGCCGCGGATGCGGCGGGTTGCTGGCGAACAGCCGGACTGACGCTAAACGGGCCCGCTTTCGATCACCAAACGGTTCCGGTTTTTTGTTGCTCTCCCCACAAACCAAACAAGCTGTCACTGCCGCAAATCGGGCATGAAGGAAGGACCCCGGCACCCTTACGGGGGCCAGGGCCCTTCCGCTGTGAACTCGTCGACCGGACCGGCTGCCGGACCGTCAGCCAACCCGGATCGTCGGTGAGCCGGCCGGATCGCGGGTTCTTGGATCGGATCCGGCCAACCGGCCAACTCGAAGCGGCTCAGCCGGAGATGACGCTCACCTCGCCGATGCCCAGCGCCCGGACCGGCTCCTCGATCGCCGAGGCGTCCCCGACCAGCACCGTGACCAGCCGGTCCGCCGGGAAGGCGGACACCACCGCGGCGGTCGCCTCCACCGTGCCGGTCTCCGCGAGGCGGGCGTACAACTGCGCCTGGAAATCGTCCGGAAGGTGCTGCTCGACCTGGTCGGCGAGGGTGCCCGCGACGGACGCCGCCGTCTCGTACTTCAGCGGGGCGACGCCCACCAGGTTCTGCACCGCGACATCGCGCTCCTCGTCGGTGAGCCCCTCCTCCTTCAGCGTGCGCAGCACCTTCCAGAGGTCCTCCAGCGCGGGCCCGGTGACCTCGGTGGCCACCGAGCCGCTGATCGCCAGCATGGCGGCGCCCGCGGAGCCGCCCGAAGGCGCCGGGGGCGCGGAGCGCAGCACCTGGCCGAAGGCGCGCACCCCGTAGGTGTAGCCCTTCTCCTCGCGCAGCACACGGTCGAGGCGGGAGGTGAGAGTGCCGCCCAGGCAGTACGTGCCGAGCACCTGCGCGGGCCAGACCCGGTCATGGCGGTCGGCGCCGACGCGCCCGATGAGCAACTGGGTCTGCACCGCGCCCGGCCGGTCGACGATCACCACACGGCCGAGGTCGTCGGCGACGATCGGGGGAACCGTGCGCGGCACGCCCGCCCCGCCCGTCCAGGCGCCCAGGGTGTCGGCGAGCGCCCCGTCGAGGTCGACCCCGGTGAGGTCGCCCACGATGACGGCGGTGGCCGTGGAGGGGCGGACATGCGCCTCGTAGAAGGCGCGCACGGCCGCGGCGTCGATGCCCTCGATGGTCTCCTGGGTGCCCTGGCGCGGCCGGGACATCCGCGACTCGGCCGGGAAGAGGGCCGCGGAGAGGGCCATCGAGGCGCGGCGGGCCGGGTTGGCCAGCTCATGGGGGATCTCGTCCAGCCGGTTGCGCACCAGCCGCTCGACCTCGCCGTCCGGGAAGGCGGGGGCGCGCAGGGCGTCGGCCAGCAGCCCGAGCGCCTTGGGCAGCCGGGAGACCGGGACCTCCAGGGAGACACGGAGGCCGGGGTGGTCGGCATGCGCGTCCAGCGTGGCGCCGCAGCGCTCGAGCTCGGCGGCGAACTCCTCGGCGTCGTGCTTGTCGGTGCCCTCCGACAGGGCGCGCGCCATGATCGTGGCGACGCCTTCGAGCCCGGCCGGCTCGGCGTCCAGCGGCGCCTCCAGATTGATCTCGACGGCGACGACCTGCTGGCCGGGTCGGTGGCAGCGCAGCACCGTAAGGCCGTTGGGCAGCTCACCGCGCTCGGGGGCCGGGAACGCCCACGGCTTGGGCGCGCCGCCCTTGGGCTGCGGGTGGAAGGTCATGGTCGCGGTGACGGCGTCGCTCACTGGGCCGCCTTCCCTTCTGCGTCGGTCTCGGCGGCTTCGGCGGTGTCGGCTGCGTCCTCGGCGCCCTCGACGGGCTCGTAGACCAGCACGGCGCGGTTGTCGGGGCGCAGCCGCGCCGCGGCCACGGCCCGCACCTCCTCGGCGGTGATGTCGAGCACCCGCTCCACGGCGGTCAGCGCGAGCTGCGGGTCGCCGAAGAGCACCGCGTACCGGCAGAGCTCGTCGGCCCGGCCGCCGACCGTGGCCAGCCGGTCCAGCCACTCGCGCTCGATCTGCGCCTGCGCCCGCTCCATCTCCTGCGGGGTCGGCCCCTCCTCGGCGAAGCGGGCCAGCTCCTCGTCGACGGCGGTCTCGATGGCGGGCACCTCGACGCCGCCGGAGGTCTTCACGTCCAGCCAGCCCAGCGAGGGGGCGCCGGACAGCCTCAGCAGGCCGAATCCGGCGGCTACGGCGGTGCGGTCGCGGCGCACCAGGCGGTTGTGGAGCCGGGAGGACTCCCCGCCGCCGAGGACGGTCAGCGCCAGATCGGCGGCGTCGGACTCACGGGTGCCGTCGTGGGGCAGCCGGTAGGCGGCCATCAGGGCGCGGGCCGGGACCTCCTCCTCCACGACCTCGCGCAACTGGTCGCCGATCACCTCCGGGAGCGTGCCGTCCCGGGGCGGGCGCTTGCCGTCGTGGGAGGGGATGGAGCCGAAGTACTTCTCGATCCAGGCGAGCGTCTGCTCGGGGTCGATGTCGCCGACGATCGACAGCACGGCGTTGTTCGGGGCGTAGTAGGTGCGGAAGAACTCCCGCGCGTCCTCCAGGGAGGCCGCGTCCAGGTCGGCCATGGAGCCGATCGGGGTGTGGTGGTACGGATGGCCCTCGGGGTACGCCATGGAGACGAGCTTCTCGAAGGCGGTGCCGTACGGCACGTTGTCGTACCGCTGGCGGCGCTCGTTCTTGACGACGTCGCGCTGGTTCTCCAGACTCTCCTCGTCCAGCGCGGTCAGGAGGGACCCCATTCGGTCGGCCTCCAGCCACAGGGCGAGCTCGACCTGGTGGGCGGGCATGGTCTCGAAGTAATTGGTGCGCTCGAAGCTGGTCGTGCCGTTGAGCGAGCCGCCGGCCCCCTGCACCAGCTCGAAGTGGCCGTTGCCGGTCACCTGCGCCGAGCCCTGGAACATCAGGTGCTCGAAGAGGTGAGCCAGGCCGGTGCGCCCCTTGACCTCATGGCGCGAGCCGACGTCGTACCACAGACAGACCGCGGCGACCGGGGTCAGATGGTCCTCGGAGAGCACCACGCGCAGGCCATTGGCCAGGCGGTGCTCGGTCGCTTTCAGGCCGCCGGAGCCGGCCTGCTGCGTGGCCGTGTGACCCATGGGCATGTACGTCCCTTCGATCGCGTGATGGAGCGCGTGCCAGCCGCATGCGCAGCGCTTCTGTCACTGTATGCAAGGGGACGGACATCTGGCGAAGTTCCGGTCCGTTCCCGTCCTCCCGAGCTGCCCCGAACCGTTTCCGCGGCCTCTCGGGCGCCGGACCTCGCCCTTCGAGGGGCCGTGATACGGGGCCGCCGGGCCCGGTTTCGGAGCCCGCTCCGGCCCTTGCCACCCCGGCCCGTTCCACACTTGTCGGCGGCGCGGGCCACAATGGTCGGCGTCAGATCCCGTATCGGCAGTTGAAGGAGCCGCAAGCGCGATGGCCCGCCGCCGCACGAAGACCCCGCCGCCGGACGACTTCGAGGAGCGCATCCTCGACATCGACGTCGTCGACGAGATGCAGGGCTCCTACCTCGAGTACGCCTACTCGGTCATCTACTCGCGCGCGCTGCCCGACGCCCGAGACGGGCTGAAGCCCGTGCACCGCCGCATCCTCTACCAGATGAACGAGATGGGGCTGCGCCCCGAGCGCGGCTTCGTCAAGTGCGCCCGTGTCGTCGGTGAGGTGATGGGAAAGCTCCATCCGCACGGCGACGCGTCGATCTATGACGCGCTGGTGCGCATGGCGCAGCCGTTCTCCATGCGCCTGCCGATGGTCGACGGCCATGGGAACTTCGGCTCCCTGGGCAACGACGACCCGCCCGCCGCGATGCGGTACACCGAGTGCCGGATGGCGTCGGCGACCTCGCTGATGACGGAGTCGATCGACGAGGAAACGGTCGACTTCTCACCGAATTACGACGGCAGTGAGCAGGAGCCGGTCACCCTCCCCGCCGCCTATCCGAACCTGCTGGTCAACGGCACGTCCGGGATCGCGGTCGGCATGGCGACCAATATGCCGCCGCACAACCTGGGCGAGGTCATCGCCGCCGCCCGCCATCTGATCAGGCACCCGGGCGCCGACCTCGACACCCTGATGCGCCATGTGCCGGGCCCCGACCTGCCCACCGGCGGCCGGATCGTCGGCATGAGCGGCATCCGGGACGCCTACGAGACCGGGCGCGGCACCTTCAAGATCCGCGCCACGGTGGCCGTGGAGGACGTGACGGCCCGCCGTAAGGGCCTCGTCGTCACCGAGCTGCCCTTCGCCGTGGGGCCCGAGAAGGTCATCTCCAAGATCAAGGACCTGGTCGGCGCGAAGAAGCTCCAGGGCATCGCGGACGTCAAGGACCTCACCGACCGCGAGCACGGGCTGCGGCTGGTCATCGAGATCAAGAACGGCTTCAACCCCGAGGCCGTGCTGGAGCAGCTCTACAAGCTCACGCCGATGGAGGAGTCCTTCGGCATCAACAATGTGGCGCTGGTGGACGGCCAGCCGCTCACGCTGGGGCTCAAGGAGCTGCTGGAGGTCTATCTCGACCACCGCTTCAACGTGGTCCGGCGGCGCAGCGAGTTCCGCCGCACCAAGCGGCGCAACCGGCTGCACCTGGTCGAGGGTCTGCTGGTGGCCCTCCTCGACATCGACGAGGTCATCCGCCTCATCCGGCAGAGCGACAACGCGGCGGAGGCCAAGCGGTCCCTCATCGAGCGCTTCGGCCTCTCCGACGTCCAGACGCAGTACATCCTGGACACTCCGCTGCGCCGGCTGACCAAGTTCGACCGGCTGGAGCTGGAGTCGGAGCGCGACCGGCTCAACACCGAGATCGAGGAGCTGACCCGGATCCTCGACTCCGACGCCGAGCTGCGCAAGCTGGTCTCCGGCGAACTGGCCGCGGTGGCCAAGAAGTTCGGCACCCCGCGCCGCACGGTACTGCTGGAGTCGTCGAACGCACCGGTGACGGCGGTGCCGCTGGAGGTCGCGGACGACCCCTGCCGGGTGCTGCTGTCCTCCACCGGGCTGCTGGCCCGCACCGCCGACGGCGAGCCGTTCCCGGTCGAGGGGAAGGCCAAGCGCGCCAAGCACGATGTGATCCTCTCGGCGGTCCCGGCGACGGCCCGGGGCTCCGTGGGGGCGGTGACCTCGACCGGGCGGCTGCTGCGGCTCACGGTGATCGACCTCCCGATGCTCCCGGAGTCGGCCGGGCCCCCCAATCTGGCGGGCGGCGCGCCCATCGCCGAGTTCCTCTCCCTGGAGGAGGACGAGGAGCTGATCTGCCTCACCACCCTGGACGAGTCCTCACCGGGGCTCGCGATCGGCACGGAGCAGGGCGTTGTCAAGCGCGTGGTCCCCGACTACCCGGCCAACAAGGACGAGTTGGAGGTCATCGGCCTCAAGGAGGGCGACCGGATCGTGGGCGCGGTGGAGCTGCGCACCGGCGAGGAGGATCTGGTCTTCATCACCGACGACGCCCAGTTGCTGCGCTACGCGGCGAGCCAGGTGCGGCCGCAGGGGCGCGCCGCGGGCGGTATGGCGGGCGTCAAGCTCGGCTCCGGCGCCAAGGTGATCTCGTTCACGGCCGTCGACCCGGCGAGCGACGCGGTGGTCTTCACGGTCGCGGGCTCGAGCGGCACGCTCGATGACTCGGTACAGCAGTCGGCCAAGCTCACCCCGTTCGACCAGTACCCGCGCAAGGGCCGGGCCACGGGCGGAGTGCGCTGCCAGCGGTTCCTGAAGGGCGAGGACATCCTGGTCCTGGCCTGGGCCGGCGCGACCCCGGCCCGCGCGGCGGGGGCGAACGGAACCCCGGCGGCGCTGCCGGACATCGACCCGCGCCGGGACGGCTCGGGTGAACCGCTCGCCAAGCCGGTGACGGTGGTGGCCGGGCCGGTGTAGCCCGGCACGAGCAGGACGAGGGGCGCGGCACCGCGAGGGTGCCGCGCCCTTCGCCGTGTGCGGGCGCCCGCGGCGTGTGCGGGCGCCCCAGCGTTGCCAGGCCGACAGGCACGCTCGCCGTTCACGGACACCCGCAGCGTTCACGGGCCACCGCGCCGTTCACAAGCACCCTCGCGGCTCACGGACGCCCGCGGCGTACACAGGCCCCCGCGCCGTTCACTCCCCCGGCCCCGGCACCCTGGGACGGCGGAAGGCTGGCGGCGGGCCCCGAGCCTCGCGGGCGGCGGAGGGCGGCGCCACACCTGTCAGTGGCCGCTGCCGTTGCGCCGGGCGCGCAACTGCCGGAGGGCGAGGCGCGCACCGGCGTGGCCGCGGTCCGCCGCCCGCCGGAAGTGCCGCTCCGCCTCGCCCAGCTCACCGTGGTCCAGATGGACGGTGCCGAGCACCACCATGGCCGAGAGGTCACCCGCCGCGGCGGCCTTGCCGAGCCAGTGGACCGCCTCGGCGTACGCGCCCCGCTCGCCCAGCCCGATGCCGTAGACGGTCATCCCTCGCGGATCACCGGCCTCGGCCGCCTTACGGGCGAGCGGTTCGGGAATCGGCCGCCCCTCGTCGTAGGCCGCCCTCACCATCGCCCTCAGTCCGGGGTCCAGCGAGCGCGCCCCGCGTCTCCCCCGGCGCCTGCGCCACCGCGCCCATAAACCGCCCATATCCGCCCCCTCCACCCCCGAAGCGCCATTGTCGCGCCTGGCTCCCACGCCGTGGAACGGCAGGCACACGGCGGGATGCGGACTGCCGCCCTCCGCCGTATGCGGACCGTAAGGCGCTCATGCGGCTCCCGCCGCCCGCTCTTCCGGGGGCTCAGGTACACACGCACGGGGCATGCTCACGACTCCGGTGCGCACTATCGATCAAGAGAGGTTAGGCTTACCTTCGTGAGCACGTGCGCGACCGCTTCCCGCGACCTGTCCGAGCCGCTCGCCGGGACGGCGGCCACCGCCCCCACCTGGCTGCTGGTGGAACAGCCCGGGCCCTGGGGCACCGAGGCCCTCACCGCCAGCCGGCTCGACAGAGCCCTCGGACGCGCGCTGGAGCACGCCGCAGAGTACACCGGCGTACGGGTCGCGCTGATCCGCCGCCCCGGCCGTCACGCCGATCTGCACACCGGCGCCCGGCACCGGGTCTTCGTGGCCCACACCCGGCCCGGCCGCTCCTGGATCCGCACCACCGCCCTGGACGATCCCGCAGGGCTGCTCGGTCTGGACTTCGCCGCGCTGGGCGCGGGCGATCCCGGCGGGCTCACCCTGCGCCCCCACGACCCCGCGGCCTGGGAGGAGTACACCGGCGATCCGCTGGTGCTGGTGTGCACCAACGGCAAGCGCGACCGCTGCTGCGCCCTCCTCGGCCGCCCGCTGGCGGGCGAGCTGGCCGCCTCCGGTGTCCACGGCACCTGGGAGATCACGCATATCGGCGGCCATCGCTTTTCCCCCACCCTCGTCGTGCTGCCGCACGGCTACACTTACGGCCGCGCCACCGCACAAGGCGTCAAGGACGTCATCGAGGCGCTGCGGCAGGGCCGGGTGGTCACCGAGGGCTGCCGCGGCCGCTCCGCCTGGGAGCGCCCCGGCCAGGCGGCGGAGCTGGCCGTCCGCGAGCTGACCGGCGAGGACGGGGCCGACGCGCTGACCGTCGCAGGGAGCGCGGGCGAGGCCCCGGTCTGGTCCGTGACCGTCGCGCACCGCGACGGCCGGGCCTGGCGGGTGAGCGTCGCGCGGGTCGCCGCGGCGCCCCCGCGGCCGGAGAGCTGCGGTCTCCCGCTGGGCTCCCCGGCCCGGATGGAGGTCGTCGGGATCCGGGCCGCCCGGCGGCCCGCACCCGGCGTACGGGCGATGGCCGCCGGCCGCCTCTGAGCCCACGCCCCGCCCCCGTCGCCCTCCGAGATCGCCGCCCCGCTCCCTGAACCCGAGCCGCCCCGGAAACGCGCCTCTCGGGCCCCTCCCCCGGGTCCTGGCGCGGCCCCTCCGGCCCGCCCTTGGTTACCCTTCGTTGCCATGAGCGCCGCGATACCGCCGGGGCAGGCAGCCACGGCCACAAGGTGGCGCATCGGCTGGCCCCGACGCGTCTTCTCCCAGGTCCTGCTGATGCAGCTCGCCATCGCCACGGGTGTCACCGTGCTCGCGACCGGCCTCTTCCTCGCGCCGCTCAGCGACCACCTCGACGACCAGGCCATGCGCCGCGCCCTCGCCATCGCCCAGACCACGGCCGCCGAGCCCCGGCTGGCCGAGGCGCTCCAGCACACCCGGCCCACCCCCGACGGGCCCGTGCAGACCGAGGCGGAGCGCATCCGCCGGGCGACCGGCGCCGAATATGTCGTGATCATGGATCGGCGCGGGGTGCGCTGGTCGCACACCTCCCCGGGCGAGATTGGGAAGCATGTCTCCACCGACCCCACCGACGCCATAGAGGGCCGGGAGATCATGGAGATCGACGAGGGCACCCTCGGCCGGTCGGCCCGCGGCAAGGTGCCGCTGCGCGCCGAGAGCGGCCGCATCGTGGGCGCCGTCTCGGTGGGCATCTCCTACGAGAGCGTGCGCGCCCGGCTCGTCGCCTCGGTCCCGGAGATGCTCGCCTACGCGGGCGGCGCGCTCGCCGTCGGCGCCCTGGCGGCGTATGTGGTGGCCCGACGGCTCCAGCGGCGCACCCATGATCTGGCCTTCTCCGATATCTCCGCGCTGCTCGCCGAGCGCGAGGCGATGCTGCACGGCATCCGGGAAGGCGTCGTCGCCCTGGACGCCCAGGGCCGCATCCGGCTGATCAACGACGAGGCGCAGCGGCTGCTGGATCTGTGCCCCGAGGACACCGGCCGTGCCCTGGAGGCGGTGCTCGCCCCGGGCCGTACGACCGATGTGCTGTCCGGCCGGGTCACCGGGGCCGATCTGCTGACCGTCAGCGGCGGCCGGGTGCTGGTCGCCAACCGGATGCCGACGGACGACGGCGGTGCGGTGGTCACTCTCCGCGACCGCACCGAACTGGAGCGGCTGGGCCGCGAACTGGACGGCACCCGGGGGCTGATCGACGCCCTGCGGGCGCAGGACCATGAGCACGCCAACCGGATGCACACTCTCCTGGGCCTGCTCGAACTCGAACTGCACGACGAGGCGATGGAGTTCATCACCGAGGCGATCGGAGTGCACCGGGCCACCGCCGAGCAGGTCACCGAGCGGGTGCACGATCCGCTGCTGGCGTCCCTGCTGGTCGGCAAGGCCGCGGTCGCCACCGAACGCGGGGTCTCGCTGTCCGTCGCCGAGGACAGTCTGCTGCCCAACCGGCTGGTGGACCCGCCGGGGCTGGTGACGATCGTCGGCAATCTCATCGACAACGCCCTGGACGCGGCGGTCGGTTCGCGGGAGCCGCATGTCGAGGTGGAGCTGTGCGCGGACGAGCGTACGGTGCTGCTGCGGGTCTCCGACACCGGCCCCGGGATACCCGCCGACCGGCGCGATGTGGTCTTCACCGAGGGCTGGTCGACCAAGGAGCCGCCCGCGCACGGCAAACGCGGCATAGGGCTCGCGCTGGTCCGCCGCCTGGCCGAACGCCAGGGTGGCAGCGTCCGCGTGTCCGACCGCGAGGGCGGGGGCGCGGAGTTCACCGTCGTCCTCCCCGAGGCACTGGCCGAACAGCCGGCCGGGGCACCGCTGACCGCGACAGGAGAGCCGCGATGACCCTTGGATCCGGACCGGGCGGGCTTCTGGAGGTGCTGGTCGTGGACGACGACGTCCGGGTGGCCCGGGTCAACGCCGCGTACGTCGGCAAGGTGGCCGGTTTCCGCGTCGCGGGGCAGGCGCACTCCGCCGCCGAGGCGCTGGCCGTCCTGGAGACCACCCCCGTCGACCTGGTGCTGCTGGACCACTATCTGCCGGATGAGACGGGGCTGTCGCTGGTGCGGCGGCTGCGGCAGCTCGGCCACCACACCGACATCATCATGGTGACCGCGGCCCGCGATATCGCGACCGTCCAGGCGGCGATGCGCCATGGCGCGCTCCAGTACCTGGTCAAGCCCTTCACCTTCGCGGGGCTGCGCGCCAAGTTGGAGGGGTACGCGGCGCTGCGCCGCGCGCTGGAGGGCGACGGCGAGGCCGGACAGGACCAGGTGGACCGGATCTTCGGCGCCCTGGGCGGCGCCTCGGCCGGCCCCGCGGAGTTGCCCAAGGGCCATTCGGTGCTCACCGCCGATCTCGTACGGGAGGTGCTGCGGGGCGCCGAGGGCCCGCTGTCGGCGCAGGAGGTGGCCGAGCGCTCCTCGCTCAGCCGACAGACCGCACAGCGCTATCTGAAGCTGCTGGAGCGCACGGGGCGGGTGCGGCTCAGCCTGAAGTACGGCGAGACCGGCCGCCCCGAGCACCGGTATGTGTGGGTCTGAACCCCGCCCGTAACCCCTGCTTGTCAGGCCGCGCCCGCTCCGGTGAGGGCCCGCACCTCCGTCTCGGCGTGCTTGGCGGCATGTCCGGGGACGTCGGCGGGGGCGGGTGAGGTGACCGTTCCGAGCCAGCCCGCGAGGAACCCGAGGGGCACCGAGACCAGGCCCGGGTTCTGTAGCGGGAAGAGGTGGAAGTCCACCCCGGAGAAGATCGCGTCCCGGCCACCGGAGACCACCGGGGAGAACACCACCAGCACCACCGCCGGAAGCAGCCCCCCGTAGACCGACCACACCGCGCCACGCGCGGTGAACCGCCGCCAGAACAGCGAGTACAGCAGCACCGGGAGGTTCGCCGACGCGGCGGCGGCGAACGCGAGCCCCACCAGGAACGCCACATTGAGGTCGTCGGCGAGCAGCCCGAGCCCGATCGCGGCCGCCCCGATCCCCACCGCGGCGATCCGCGCGACCACCACCTCGCCGCGCGGTGTGCGGCCCGCCCTTCGGCTCAGCGCGCCATACAGGTCATGGGCGACGGAGGCCGAGGAGGCGAGGGTGATCCCGGCGACGACGGCGAGGATGGTGGCGAAGGCGATGGCGGCGACGACCGCGAACAGCACCGTGCCCCCGGTCGATCCGGCGCCGCCGCCGAGATCGAGCGCGAGCAGTGGAACGGCCGTGTTCCCGGCGGCGTTGGAGGCCCGTACGGCATCGGTACCCAGCACGGCCGCCGCGCCGAAGCCGAGCACGATCGTCATCAGGTAGAAGCCGCCGATCAGCCCGATGGACCAGATCACCGAGCGGCGGGCGGCGCGGGCGGTGGGCACGGTGTAGAAGCGCGAGAGGATGTGCGGCAGCCCGGCGGTGCCCAGTACCAGCGCCAGGCCGAGGCTCATGAAGTCCAGCCGGGCGGTCCAGCCGCCGCCGTAGGTGAGCCCGGGGGCGAGGAAGTCCACGCCATGTCCGCTGTTGCGCGCCGCGGTGCCGAGCAGGGCGTCCAGATCGCCGCGGAAGCGGATGAGCACCAGGGTGGTCAGCGCGATCGCCCCGCCCATCAGCAGCACGGCCTTCACGATCTGGATCCAGGTCGTGGCCCGCATCCCGCCCAGCGCCACGAAGACCACCATCAGGGTGCCCACACCGATCACCGTCCAGGCACGGGCACGGCCGCCCGTCTCCCCGATCAGCAGGGCGACCAGACTGCCCGCGCCGACCATCTGGGCCACGAGATAGAGCACACAGACCGTGACCGAGGAGACGCCCGCGGCGATCCGGACCGGGCGCTCCCGCATCCGGGCGGCCAGCACATCGGCCAGGGTGAACCGGCCGCAGTTGCGGACGAGTTCGGCCACCAGCAGCAGGACCACCAGCCAGGCCACGAAGAAGCCCACGCAGTAGAGCACCCCGTCGTAGCCGAAGAGCGCGATGAGCCCGGAGACGCCGAGGAAGGAGGCGGCGGACATGTAGTCACCCGCGATGGCGAAGCCGTTCTCTATCGGGGAGAACAGCCGCCCGCCCGCGTAGAACTCCTCCGGCGAGCGGTGCCGTCGGCGCCCCGCCCAGGTGGTGATCCCCAAGGTGGCCGCCACGAAGGCGCCGAAGAGCAGCAGCGCCAGGCTCCGCTGATCGCCGGTCACCGGCCGCGCCCCCGCATCATCTCCTGCGTCACCCAGCGCAGTTCGAGCGCGACCCGGTCCCGGCGCAGCCGTGCGTGCCGGGCGTACGCCCAGGTCAGCAGGAAGGTGGTGGCGAACTGCCCGAGCCCCGCGACCATCGCCACATTGAGCGTGCCCACGACCGGGCGGGCCATCAGACCGGGGGCGGTGGTCGCCGCGACGACATAGGCGAGGTACCAGAGGAGGAACGCGGCGACCGCCGGGAAGACGAACCGGCGGTAGCGCCGGCGCACCTCCTGGAACGCGGCGCTGCCGTGCACCTCCGTGTAGACCTCCCGGGCGGCGGGCGGCCGCGCGCGCCGAGTTCCGCTGTCCGTGTCGTCCGGCTCGCCCCAGCCGGACGCGAGCGTGTCGTACCACGGATCTTCCACCCGCGCCGCTCCCCTATCGCGAGCGTTGTGCATGTCCACCCCGAACACTCCTTGTTCACCGCCGCATTCGCCGCGTGACCAAGGATGGGCAGACCAGAAAGATCCAGGACCCTTCAATACCGGACGTTCACCCCATCAGGTGACTCAGGTGATGAACAGTCCGGAACCGGCGCTCCGGAAGCGGGCCGGGCGGGAAAACGCCGACGGGGCCTCCCCAGTGGGAGACCCCGCCGAACCGGCCGTGATGACGGGCCGGGCGTCAGACGTCGATGCGCGACCGGTCCAGGGTCGCCGCCGAGTTGGTGATGAACTCCTTACGGGGCGCGACCTCATTGCCCATGAGCAGGTCGAAGGCGCGCTCGGCGGCCTCCAGGTCGCTGATGTTGATGCGCCGCAGGGTGCGGTGGCGCGGGTCCATCGTGGTCTCCGCGAGCTGGTCGGCGTCCATCTCACCCAGACCCTTGTAGCGCTGGATGCCGTCCTTGTAGCGGACCTCGCGGCGCTGGAGGTCCAGCAGCGTCTCCTGGAGCTCCTGGTCGGAGTAGGTGTAGACGTACTTGCTCTGCCCCCGCTTGGGGTTCACCAGCTCCACCCGGTGCAGCGGCGGCACCGCCGAGAAGACCCGTCCCTGCTCGACCATCGGCCGCATATAGCGCTGGAAGAGGGTGAGCAGCAGACAGCGGATGTGCGCGCCGTCGACATCGGCGTCGGCGAGGAAGATCACCTTGCCGTAGCGCGCCTGGTCGATGTCGAAGGTCCGGCCCGACCCGGCCCCTATCACCTGGATGATCGCGCCGCACTCGGCGTTCTTGAGCATGTCCGAGATCGACGACTTCTGGACGTTGAGGATCTTGCCGCGGATCGGCAGCAGCGCCTGGAACTCGGAGTTCCGGGCCAGCTTGGCCGTACCCAGCGCCGAGTCCCCCTCGACGATGAACAGCTCACTGCGGCCCACGTCGTCACTGCGGCAGTCGGCCAGCTTCGCGGGCAGCGAGGAGGACTCCAGCGCGGTCTTACGGCGCTGCGCCTCCTTGTGCTGACGGGCCGCGATGCGCGTACGGGCCGCGGCCACGACCTTCTCCAGGACGGCACGGGCCTGCTGCTTGGCATCCCGCTTGGAGGAGGTCAGGAACTCCTTGAGCTCCTTGGAGACCACATTGGCCACGATCCGGGAGGCCGCCGAGGTGCCCAGCACCTCCTTGGTCTGGCCCTCGAACTGCGGCTCGGCCAGCCGGACGGTCACCACCGCCGTCAGGCCCTCCATGGCGTCGTCCTTGACGACGTCGTCCTCGGCGACGCGCAGCAGCTTTGCGGAGCGCAGCGCCTCGTTGACCGTCCTGGCGATCGCGCGCTCGAAGCCGGCGACATGGGTGCCGCCCTTCGGGGTCGCGATGATGTTGACGAACGACTTCACGGTCGCGTCGTATCCGGTGCCCCACCGCAGCGCGATGTCGACGCCCAGGTCGCGGGTGACCTCGGTCGGCGTCATATGGCCGCGCTCGTCGAGAACCGGCACGGTCTCCTTGAAGCTGCCCTGCCCGGACAGCCGCAGCACATCGCAGACGGCCTTGTCCTGGGCGAGGTACTCGCAGAACTCGCTGATCCCCCCGTCGTAGCGGAAGGTCTCCTCGACCGGCCCCTCCCGCCCCTCCAGGGCCCGCTCGTCCCGGACGACCAGGGTCAGCCCCGGCACCAGGAACGCGGTCTGCCGGGCGCGGGCGTACAGCGTCTCCAGGGAGAGCTTGGCGTCCTTGAGGAAGATCTGGCGGTCCGCCCAGTAGCGGATGCGGGTGCCGGTGCGGGTCTTGGGAACCCTCTTGCCCTTGAGGAGGCCGCTGGACGGGTCGAACGGAGCGTCCGGCCCGGATTCGGTGAAGATCCCGGGGACGCCGCGGCGGAAGCTGATCGCGTGGGTCACGCCGCGGTCCACCTCCACGTCGAGGCGGGCGGACAGCGCGTTCACCACGGAGGCGCCGACGCCGTGCAGACCGCCGGAGGCCGCGTACGAGCCGCCGCCGAACTTCCCGCCGGCGTGCAGCTTGGTCATCACGACCTCGACGCCGGACAGCCCGGTCTTGGGCTCGACGTCCACCGGAATGCCCCGGCCGTTGTCGCGCACCTCCACGGAGCCGTCTTCGTGGAGGATCACCTCGATGTGGTCGCAGAAGCCGCCCAGGGCCTCGTCCACCGAGTTGTCGATGATCTCCCAGAGGCAGTGCATGAGGCCACGGCTGTCGGTCGAGCCGATGTACATGCCAGGGCGCTTGCGCACTGCCTCGAGCCCCTCGAGGACGAGAAGGTGCCGCGCGGTGTAGTTGGAGCCGCCCCGGTCTGCTCCGGTCAGCAGCGCAGTGGACGGCACGGACGTGTCGGCGGTCACGCGGTTCGCTCCTCGCTGAATTTCTTGTTGGCCCAGCAATGGGCACGATGGTGGCATGGTCGCCCGTCAGAGCGTACTGGGGCCTGATAGAGCCTTTGTGCCGCCACCCGTTGAAACGTCCATGCTAGTCGCACCCGCCACCGTTTCGCTCGTACGTTCGATATCCGGCGGGGGTGACGCACACATCACGTTCCCTTTCAGGCATGAACCATTTAGGCTCCGGGCACGTCATCATTCACAACCGGCAACCCGGCCGGGAGGGTGAACCAGACAAACGACTCGATACACCAAAGCTAGGCAATACGGCTCATTCGCCGCCAAACGTCACCATCCGGCCTACTCAGAAGCAATTTTTGGGAAAAAGCCACGAGCGGGAACGATTTCAGGCTGGTTGGATGTTGACCCTGGTACGACAGCTCGTCGAGCTAGAGAAGAGGCGACGTGACTACTGTTCTGACCCCCGCGAGCCCGTTGACGGCCGCTGACCGCTGCGACCGCTGCGGCGCCCAGGCGTACCTGCGCGTGGTGCTGATCAGCGGTGGTGAACTGCTCTTCTGCGCCCATCACGGGCGCAAGTTCGAGCCGGAACTCAAGAAGATCGCCGCGGAAATACAGGACGAGACCGAGCGGCTCACCGCAGCTCCGGCGTCCGCGTCCGACGACGAACGCTGACGCCTCACACCCACACGACGACGAGCGACGCCGGCCCAGGGCCGGATCCCGGGCGGTCTGCCCCCGAGTGGGGCGGCCGCCCACGCTCGTTCCGTGGGCCCGTCCGCACCACCCCACGGGCCCTCCGGGGCTCCGCATTCACCCCCATCGCGGGGCTTCGCATCAGCCATGGGCGGCCACCAGATCGGCCACCGCCGAGATCCTCGTGTAGACCCCGGGCCGCCCCGCCACCGCGCATCCACTGCCCCAGGACACCAGGCCCACCAGCCGCCCCCGGGCGACCAGCGGCCCTCCGCTGTCCCCCTGACAGGCGTCCCGACCCCCGTCCGGCAGCCCCGCGCAGACCATGGACCGCGGGTCGTAATCCCCCTCCGCGTTGCCCGGATAGGCCCGCTCGCAGACCGTGTCGGCCAGCACCTGCACGGACGCCGTGCGCAGCGCCGACGCATAGCTGCCATCGCCCCGCGTATCGCCCCAGCCGTACACCGCGGCCTTTTCCCCCGGCCGGTACGCCCGGTCGCCGCTGCCCGCCATGGGGATGGTGTACGCCGCCGGCACCGCGACCCCCAGGGTGAGGACCGCGATGTCCCCGCCCCTGTTGTCGCCCTCGTACGCCGGATTGACCCACACCCGCGCCGTCGGGTACTCCACCCCGTTGCTCTTCCGCAGGTCATTGCGGCCGATGATCACCCTGAGGTCCTTGACCTGCCGCCAGTCCATGCCGAGCACCCCACGGCTCAGACAGTGGGCCGCCGTGACGACCGTCGTGGGCCCCACCACCGCCCCGCCGCAGAACTGGCCCGACCTCTTCTCCCCGAAGAGCGCACGGCTGGCCAGGGCCACCGTCCAGGGCGCCTCGACCGTACGGGCCGGATGCCCGCCGATCACGACACGGTCGGCCGTCGCCGGAGCGGGTGCGGTGAGCACCATCGCGAGCGCGGCGGCCAGCGGCACCACCAGGACGACGAGGAGCGAGCGGAGCGACGTACGCATGCAGCCTCCTGACCATACGGAGCGTCTCGCACACTCAGAGTTACCCCCTATGTCGCAAACCGCATCCCGAGTGGGCCAAGCGGGGAACATGGCGCCGACGCAGCGCGAAGGCCGGGCCCCTCGAGGGGCCCGGCCTTCGCGCTGCTGTACCGCTTCGGTTATGCGGCGGCGGTCCGCATCAGTCCAGGTAGTCCCGGAGGACCTGGGAGCGGGACGGGTGGCGCAGCTTCGACATCGTCTTGGACTCGATCTGACGGATGCGCTCACGCGTCACGCCGTAGACCTTGCCGATCTCGTCGAGGGTCTTCGGCTGGCCGTCGGTGAGGCCGAAGCGCATCGAGACCACGCCCGCCTCACGCTCGCTGAGCGTGTCGAGCACGGAGTGCAACTGCTCCTGGAGCAGGGTGAAGCTGACCGCGTCGGCCGGGACGACCGCCTCGGAGTCCTCGATGAGGTCACCGAACTCGCTGTCGCCGTCCTCGCCCAGCGGGGTGTGCAGCGAGATCGGCTCACGGCCGTACTTCTGGACCTCGATGACCTTCTCGGGGGTCATGTCGAGCTCCTTGGCCAGCTCCTCCGGGGTGGGCTCGCGGCCCAGGTCCTGGAGCATCTGGCGCTGGACGCGCGCCAGCTTGTTGATGACCTCGACCATATGCACCGGGATACGGATGGTGCGGGCCTGGTCGGCCATGGCGCGGGTGATCGCCTGACGGATCCACCAGGTGGCATACGTGGAGAACTTGTAGCCCTTGGTGTAGTCGAACTTCTCGACGGCGCGGATCAGACCGAGGTTGCCCTCCTGGATGAGGTCCAGGAAGAGCATGCCGCGGCCCGTGTAGCGCTTGGCCAGGGAGACCACCAGACGGAGGTTGGCCTCCAGGAGGTGGTTCTTGGCGCGGCGGCCGTCCTCGGCGATGATCTCCAGCTCGCGCTTGAGCTTGGGGGCCAGCTTGTCCGAGTTGGCGAGCTTGTCCTCGGCGAACAGACCGGCCTCGATGCGCTTGGCGAGCTCGACCTCCTGCTCGGCGTTGAGCAGCGGGACCTTGCCGATCTGCTTGAGGTAGTCCTTGACCGGGTCGGCCGTGGCACCGGCCGCGGCGACCTGCTGCGCGGGGGCGTCGTCCTCGTCCTCGTCGGAGAGCACGAAGCCCGCGTTCTCGGGCTCGGCCTCGGCACCCTCGGGACCGGGCTTGCCCGGTGCGGCCTCCTCGATGACCTCGTCGGCCTCGAGAAGCTCGTCGGTGACGTCCTTCTTGGCGGTGGTCTTCTTCGCGACCGTCTTCTTGGCGGCGGCCGCGGTGGTCTTCTTGGCGACCGTCTTCTTGGCCGTGGCCTTCTTGGCGGCGGCCTTCTTCGCGGGGGACGCCATGGCCTCGTCGGCCGGGATGTCGCCGGCGTCCGCCGATGGGATGGCCGGGGCTGTGGGGGCCTTCTTGGCGGTGACCGTCTTGGCCGCGACAGTCTTGGTGGCGGTGCGCTTTGCCGGGCTCTTCGCTGCGACGCTCTTGCGGGTGCGCTTGGGCGCTTCTGCGGCACTGACCATCAGCGTCACACCCTCCTCGTCGAGGATCTGGTTGAGGCTGCGCAGTACGTTCTTCCACTGGGTTGGCGGAATCTGGTCAGCCTCGAAGGCCCGGCGCACATCGTCGCCTGCGATCTGCCCCTCAGCCTTTCCCCGCTCGATGAGCGCCATGACAGACTCCGACTCGGCGATCTCCGGCGGGAGCGTACGGGATGTGCTGGCCGACACGAACAACCTCTCGGAACGTTGGAAACGGCTTCCGGCTCAGTCCGGTGGGGACCGGAGCCGACGACCGCCGGCAGGGATGAACCGACGGCGCGGGCGGAGTGCGGAGGAGTACAGCGTTACGAGCGACATCCGTATTCCCTCCGCGGCTGCCACCTCTTTAATCATCGCGCTACCCCAAAGAGCGTTACGCCCAATACTCGTGGCCCGAGTCACACCCCATAACGGTCTTAATGCCCATCCAACGGGACAGAAAACTCCCGGTCGTGCACCGATGGGAGCCGTACGGTGCCGACCGATCGGTCGCGCCGCGCCGCCGAACCCGCGGCGCGGGATCCGGCGACGCCCTCTCGTACGCCGTACGGCATCCATCGGGCCGGCACTCGCCGCCTACTGACACCGCCTCGCCGTACGTCGTACGCGGCACGCTCCGGACGCCCGGGGATCCGGGCACCGGACGCGCCGACGGATCAGTGCTCGCGCGGCGCGGGCACCCCGACCTCGGCATGATCGAGATCCGGGTGGACGGTCAGCAACTGGCGCATCGCCGCCTCGGACGCCGCGGCATCGCCCTCGCCGATCGCCTCCACGATCCGGCGGTGGTGGGCGACGCCCGCCTCGGTGAGGCGGTCGCAGCCGGAGACGGGCGCCCCGGAGACGTGGAGCGCGGCGGCGACGATGCCCGCCAGGTGCTCCAGCATCCGGTTGCCCCCGACCTGTAGCAGCAGGGCGTGGAACTCGGCGTCGGCGCGGGAGAAGGTGAGGGTGTCACCCTGTGTCAGCGCATGGGTCATGATCTCGACCATGTCGGCGAGCCGCTGCTGCACCTCCTCGCGGCCGTGCCCGGCGGCGAGCCGGGCGGCCAGCGGCTCGATGGTCCAGCGCAGCTCGCACAGCTCGCGGCGCTGGTCGTCGCGCTGTGGGCCGAAGGCGCGCCACTCGATGATGTCCGGATCGAGCAGATTCCAGTCGCTGACCGGACGGACCCGGGTGCCCACATTGGGGCGGGCGCTGACCAGGCCCTTGGCCTCGAGGACGCGCAGCGATTCCCGTACGACGGTGCGGGAGACCTCGAAGCGCTGTCCGATCTCCTCGGGGACGAGCGGACGGTCCGCGCCCAGGTCGCCGGAGACGATCATCTGGCCGAGCTGCTGTACGAGTTGGCCGTGCAGCCCGCGGCCCCGGTTGCCGGCCGCGCGTCGGCCCACCCGGCCGATCTCTGCCTCGGCGCCGTCCCAGGCGGAGGGGGCGCTGCCGCGGCCGGCGCCGGGGGCGTCGGCGTAGGAGTAGCGGTCAAGCTCGCCCGAACCGGCCAGGCCGGAGTCGGCGGGGCGAGCCGCGGTCATCGTGGTGTGCGCAAGGGTACTCACGCATCCTTTGTCGGCGACGCCTCGGAAGCCCTTGAGGTCTTTGGTGAAAAGCACACGAAAGGGTGATCGCCCATTACCTCATAATTGACGCTCAATCGGACAGAAAGAAGCATGCTGCGGGGAGTTGCGAGCAGTTCGCGCTATGGGTGTGCGAATCCACTTCGGGCCTGATCCACTGGCTCCGCACGGGCCGGGCGACCGGCGGGCCGGGCCCATCCCACCCAGCCCGGGGGCCCGGCCCGGGGTGGGTGGGGTGGGTGTTACTGGCGAGTGCTCCTGCCGCGCAGACCGGTGAGGGCGTAGGCACACAGCAGGACGGCGACGGACAACATCAGGGCCTGTCCGACCGGTTGGGAGGCGAGCCGCAGCGCGACCGCCAGCCCTCGGTCGATCATGGACGGCGGCCGGTCCAGCGTCGCCGCGCGCAGCCGGTGCGGCAGCATGACCAGCGAACGCAGCGACGGATCCTCCGCCGCACGCTGGACGACGGGCACCGCCAGGATCGGCACGGCGAGCAAGGTGGCCAGCCCTAGCGCGGTGGACCGGAAGACTCCGGCGGCCAGCAGCCCGGCCCACGACGAGCCGATGGTCAGTCCGAAGACGCCGACCACCAGCTCCGGCCAGTCGCCCGGCAGCGGTACCGCGTTGCCGCCGACGAGCAGCAGGAGCGCCGCGCTGTCGAGCACGATGACGCCGAGCGACAGCAGGACGGCACCGGCCGCGCAGACCGCGAATTTGGCGGCCAGCAGCCCGAGCCGTCGGGGCACGGCGTCCCGCGTCGCGGCCAGTGCCGGAAAGCGGAACTCGTCGCCGAAGGCGAGGGCTCCCAGAAGACCTGCCGCGATGGCGACGGGAGGCAGCGGGAGGTCGGCGGGCCAGCCGGTGAGCCGGTGCAGTTCCCCGACGCCACCCGCGCGGGCGAGCAGCACGGAGGCGAGGAGGGAGGCGACGATGGCGGCGACGCCGATCAGCCAGCCGGTCCGTACGCCGGTGGTGCGGCGCAGTTCGTAGCGCATCGGCCAGGCGGGGCCGGGGAAGCGGAGCTTGGGGAGCAGGCGCAGCGGGGGCGCCTCGGGGTCGCGGGCGCGGGCGCCCGCGACGGTGCCCGGGCCCAGATCCGCGGTCTCCTCGACCAGCCGGTGGACCACGATGCCGTGGCGGTAGGCGGTCTCCCCGACGGAGGCGGGGGACAGGCCGTAGACGGAGATGTGGGTGTCGTCGTCCCGCACCACGGAGAACGGGTCGGCGGGCGCGGCGACCGGCTCCTCCTCGGCCTCGTTCCCGGCCACGGCCCGGGTCCGCGCGGCGGCCGCATCGGCGTCGGCAGCGGGGGCGGGGACAGGGACGGCGGGGGCGGGGGCAGGGGCTGGGGCAGCCTTCTTCGCCTTGTCCGACTTGGCGGTCTTGCCACCCGACTTGGCCGCCTGGCCATCCGGCTGGACCGCCATGTCATCCGGCTGGGCCGCCTTGTCGCTGGCCGCGGCCTCCGGGGTGGCCTTGGTCGCCTCGGCCCCGGCAGCGGCGCCACGGGCGGCGGGCTGGGCCTTCCTGGCCTTGCGCCAGATCGCCCTCTTCCTGACCTTGGACCCGGCACCCTCGGCCTTGGCGGCCTCGACCCCTTCGGCGACATCGGACGGGGCAGCGTCGGCCTGTGCCGCCTCGGCCTTGGCCGCGAGCTCGGCCGCGGCCCGGGCCTCCTCCTCCGCCTTGGCCTCGGCAAGCTGACGGGCGGCGTGGACCTCCTCCTCCAGGACGGCGGCGAGCCGGCCGACGAGCGGGGAGTGGACCACGACACGGGGGCGCAGCCGGGTGTGGGCGAACTCGTCCACCGGCTGATCGGCCACCAGCCGGCCCGACTCCAGGGTGAGCACCTGGTCCGCGACGCGGATGGCGCCCTCGGCGTCCTCGGTGGCGACGAGGACGGCGCCGCCATGGGCGGCGAATTGGCGCAGCAGCCCGTAGAGCCAGGCGGTCTCCCGGGCCGACAGGCCCCGTGCGGGCTCGTCGAGCACCAGGGTGTGCGGGTCCCCGAGAAGAGCGATGGCGATCCCGAGACGACGCTCCGCGCCGGTCGACAGATCACCGAGACGCTCGTCCGCCAGATCGGTGAGGCCGACCACGTCGAGCACCACATCGGCGCGTGCGGCGGGCACCCCGGCCGCGGCACCGAGCATCCTCAGATGCCCCCGCACGGTGCGGCCGGGGTGACCGGGGACATCCTCGAGGAGAACGCCGATCTCATGAGCCGGGCGCCGGATGCGGTGCAGGGGGCGGCCCCGGAAGAAGGCGGAGCCATGGCCCCGGTCGAGCTGCAGCAGAAGCCGCAGCGCGGTGGTCTTGCCCGCGCCGGGGCCGCCGAGCAGTGCGGTGACCCGGCCCGCCGGGGCCTCGAAGGTGAGGTCGTCGACAACGGGCGGTTGGTTGCGGCGGGGGGTGCTGGTCAGTCCGGTGGCCTGGATCATGGCTTCTCCCGCGGGGCATGGAACCGCTCGACGGCACGTGGGGACTGGTGGCGTACCGGAGCACGTTAACCCGCTATGTCCTATTTCTTCGGGACATAGCTCTCCTGTGGATTCGTCGTGTCATGGCTCGTCACACCTCGGGACGGAGCATGGGCGGATTGAGCAGCGTCGCTCCTCCGGCCCGGAAGAGCTGAGCGGGACGGCCGCCCTGACGGGTCGTCGTACCGCCGGTGGGCACCAGGAATCCCGGGGTGCCGGTGACCTTGCGGTGGAAGTTGCGCGGGTCCAGGGCCACGCCCCACACCGCCTCGTACACCCGGCGCAGCTCGCCGACCGTGAACTCCTGCGGGCAGAAGGCGGTGGCCAGCGAGGAGTACTCGATCTTCGAGCGGGCGCGCTCGACCCCGTCCGCGAGGATGCGGGCATGGTCGAAGGCGAGCGGGGCGGCCAGATCACTGTCGCGGCCGAACGCCCCGTCCTGGTCGAGCAGCGAGCCGACCGGGGCCCAGCGCACGCTGTGCGCGTCGCCTCCGGCCCGGGGCGCGGGCAGATCGGGCGCCAGCGCGAGGTGCGCCACGCTGACCACGCGCATGCGGGGGTCCCGCTTCGGATCGCCGTAGGTGGCGAGCTGCTCGAGATGGGCGGCGTTCGGAGAGACCGGAAGCGTGGGGTCATGGGCGAGCAGCCCGGTCTCCTCGGCCAGCTCCCTGGCAGCGGCGGCGGCGAGATCCTCATCGGCCCGGACGAAACCGCCGGGCAGCGCCCACCGCCCCTTGAAGGGCGCCTCCCCGCGTCGGACGGCCAGCGCACACAGCGAATGCCGCCGCACAGTGAGCACGACCAGATCAACGGTGACGGCGAACGCCGGAAAGGCCGACGGGTCGTAGGGCATGACGCGATCATAGTCGTCTGCCTGACGATAATCAGGCTCTTGAGCATGATCACCAATGTTCGGGAAATCGCTCTCTCAAGCGCTCGCCTGCGCGAATCCCGCACCTCCTTCCGAACGCCTCCGAGCCGCCCCACGCCCCGGATCACCGCACCCCGGCCCACTCACCGGTCCGCCCACCGGCCGTCCACCCCAGGCCCCGTTACAGGGCTCCCCGTCGCCCCCTGGCCCTCAGCCCACGGCCCTCCCGCCGGTCCGGGTCAGCGGCGGCTGCGCGCCCCCCGTCCACCGGTCCGGCGCCGCGCTCGCGGCCGCCCTTCCGGACGACGCCTGCCACCCGGGGCGGCCGTTCCGGCTGGGCCGCTCTTCCCACCCGGGCCCACCGTCCCGCCCGGCCACTCCCGCACAGACTCCCGCTCTCCCTTGGCTTCCGTTTCCGCCAGTTCCTCCGCCTCCGCCGACTCCTCCAACTCCGCCAGTTCCTCCGTCTCCGCCGGCTCCTCCAACTCCGACTCGACCGGTCCGGTCGTCTCCAACGGCTCGGCGTCCGCCAGGTCGCCGAGCCTCTCCAACTCCGCGTGGACTGCCGCGTGCACAGCGCGGTCGGCACGGTCGGCGAGGTCGGCACGCCCGGCGCCGGAGTCCTCCCGCCGGAGGCACCGCCGCAGCAGCTTCGGATGGACCCCCTCATTGCACGCCTGGTGCAGCAGCCTGGCGAAGAGGTAGTCGGGATCGACCCGCAGGGCACGGCCGAGCGCCACCCGTGCCGTGAGCTCATCACCCGCCGACCAGGCGACCCACCCCGCCAGGGTGAGCGGCGCCGCCGCGTGCTCCCCGTAGGAGCCGACGCAGCGACGGGCCAGCGCGCGCCACAGCCGCAGCGCCGCGTCTGCGTCCACTTCCTCCATCCACCCGGCCGCCCGGTCCCGCGTCCGCCGGTCCTGCAATCCGATGATCACCGCAGCCGCCTCCTGATCGTCGAGCAGCCGGTCATCGTGGAGATCGGCAGCACACGCGTCGGCGGCCGACGGCGCGGCCTGGAAGGTGTCCAGCATCCGGCCCACCAGACCGAGGGTTTGCTCACACACCGTCGTGGACTCACCGCCATCCAGGATCCTTGGCACGAGCTCGGCCCCGGCCGCGTCCAGCGCCCGCTCCTGCCCGTCGGCCCGGGGTGCGCCGAGCGGGGCGAGCCTGGCCTCCATCTCGCGCAGCGAGCCGCGCACCTGGACCCCCGCGAACGTCGCCGCCGCGGCCATGACCGAGGTGCCGGGCAGGGCGAGCGGAACGCCTTCCGGCGGGCAGCAGCGCCGGTCGGGACAGACATACGACCAGAACCGGCCGCCGGAGATGCACAGCGCCTCGAACACCGGCACCTCCAACCCGCCGCACGCGGTGCGCAGCCGCTGTGCGAGGGGTCGCAGCCGCTCCATCGCCTCCTCCCCCGACTCGCCCTCGGCCGGCTCCTGGCACAGGAACAGAACGACCCCGTCCGGGCGCCCGCCACGCCGCTCGCTGCCGCTGATCAGGCATTCGGCGAGCTGGTCGCAGACTTCGGGCCACTCCTCCGGGATCCGGGGAATGCCGAGCCTCAGCCTGCCGCCGAACCGGCCGCGGGAGCCGTGCAGCGCGATCATCACGATGCTGTCGTCCGGCTGAAAGCCCAGGACATAGGGCAGGGCATCGGCGAGCTCGGCCGGGCTGCGGAGGGTGACCTGCTCTTCGCCGGGCAGACCGGCCGATTCGTTGTGTCGAGTCATGGCCCGACGGTCCCTCAGCCCCGTCGACCCCGCCACCCCTGTGGATAACGTTATCCACAGGCTGCCGGGGCCGTTGGCGCGATGTCGGCGGGATCGGGTTGCATGGGGGCATGAGCGACGAAGATCTGCGTACCTCGGCCGACCGCGTCCTGGCCCGCCTCGTCGGGGACACCACCGGCTCCGCCCGGCTCCGGGAAGATCAATGGCGGGCGATCGAGGCGCTGGTCGCCGAGCGCCGCCGGGCGCTGGTCGTGCAGCGCACCGGCTGGGGCAAGTCGGCGGTGTATTTCGTCGCCACCGCGCTGCTGCGCGAGCGCGGGAGCGGTCCGACCGTGATCGTCTCTCCGCTGCTCGCGCTGATGCGCAACCAGGTCGAGGCCGCCGCGCGCGCCGGTATCCGGGCCCGCACCATCAATTCCGCGAACACCGAGGAGTGGGACACCATCCAGGCGGAGGTGGCCGAGGGCGAGGTGGATGTGCTGCTGGTGAGCCCCGAGCGGCTCAACAACCCCGATTTCCGCGACCAGGTGCTGCCACAGTTGGCCGCCGCCACCGGCCTGCTGGTCGTCGACGAGGCGCACTGCATCTCCGACTGGGGCCATGACTTCCGGCCCGATTACCGCAGGCTGCGCACCATGCTCGCGGATCTGCCCCAGGGCGTGCCCGTGCTCGCCACAACCGCGACCGCGAACGCACGGGTCACCGCCGATGTGGCCGAGCAGTTGGGCACCGGCGAAGGGACCGCGCGGGCGCTGGTGCTGCGCGGGCCGCTGGACCGGGAGAGCCTTCGGCTGGGCGTGCTGCCGCTGCCGGACGCCGCGCATCGGCTCGCCTGGCTCGCCGAGCACCTCGATGAGCTGCCGGGCTCGGGGATCATCTACACCCTCACCGTCGCCGCGGCCGAGGAGGTGACCGCGTTCCTGCGGCAGCGCGGCCACACCGTCACCTCCTACACCGGCAAGACGGAGAACGCGGATCGCCAGCAGGCCGAGGAGGACCTGCTGGCCAACCGGGTCAAGGCGCTTGTCGCCACCTCCGCGCTGGGCATGGGCTTCGACAAGCCGGACCTCGGCTTCGTGGTGCATCTCGGTTCGCCGTCCTCCCCCATCGCCTACTACCAGCAGGTCGGGCGCGCCGGGCGCGGTGTGGAGCACGCCGAGGTGCTGCTCCTGCCCGGTCGCGAGGACGAGGCGATCTGGCGGTATTTCGCCTCGCTCGCCTTCCCGCCCGAGGAGCAGGTGCGCCGCACCCTCGAGGTGCTGGCGGCGTCGGACCGGCCGGTGTCCCTGCCGGCGCTCGAGCCCCAGGTCGAGCTGCGGCGGTCACGTCTGGAGATCATGCTCAAGGTGCTCGATGTGGACGGCGCGGTGCGGCGTGTGCGCGGCGGCTGGACCGCGACCGGGCGGCCCTGGGCGTACGACGCGGAGCGGTATGCGTGGGTGGCGCGCCAGCGGGAGGCCGAGCAGCAGGCTATGCGGGAGTACGCCTCGACGGGCGACTGCCGGATGGAGTTCCTGCGGCGGCAGTTGGACGATGAGAAGGCGGCGCCCTGTGGCCGCTGTGACAACTGCGCGGAGGCCCGGTTCACCACCGAGGTGTCCGACGCCTCGCTGGACGCGGCGCGCGGCGAGCTGGGGCGGCCCGGTGTCGAGGTGGAGCCGCGCCGTATGTGGCCGACCGGGCTGCCCTCGGTGGGCGTCGATCTCAAGGGCCGCATTCCGGCGGATGAGCAGGCCGCCCCGGGCCGGGCCCTGGGCCGTCTCTCCGACATCGGCTGGGGAAACCGGCTGCGGCCGCTGCTGGCCCCGCAGAGTCCGGACGCCCCGGTGCCCGACGATGTGGCCGGTGCGGTGGTGACGGTGCTCGCCGACTGGGCCAAGGGCCCCGGCGGCTGGGCCTCGGGCGCGCCGGACGCCGCGGACCGCCCGGTGGGCGTGGTCACGGTCGCCTCGCGCACCCGCCCGGAGCTGATCCGGACACTCGGCGAACGGATCGCCACCGTTGGCCGGTTGCCGCTGCTCGGGAGCGTCGCGTACCACGACGGCGAATTCGACACCCGGGTGCCGCGCACCAACAGCGCTCAGCGGCTGCGAGCGCTGCACGGCGCGCTGACCGTGCCGCCCTCGCTGGCGGCGGCCCTTGCCGAGGCGGGTGGGCCGGTGCTGCTGGTGGACGACATGGCGGACACCGGCTGGACCCTGGCCGTCGCCTCCCGGCTGCTCCGCCGGGCCGGAGCGGCCGGAGTGTTTCCGCTGGTCCTGGCCGTGCAGGGGTAAGGGTGGCCGGGGCTGCGGCGGGGCATGAACCGGTCAGGAATATAGAGCGCACATCCAGGTAAAACGGTCAGTGGGACCAACTGCTCATTGCCGCACGCGGGCGCGACCGCAAGAATTGTCCGCAGCTCCCCCGCCCTCGGTCCGTCCGTGGTCCGTCGGGCTGTGTCGTGGCCCGCGCCCGTGCCCGACCCTTCGCACGGACCGTGGGCGCAGACGAAGGGAGGACCGTGACCTTCGGCTTCGCTCCGCCACCGTCCGCCGATTCCGTTTCCCGGGTCGGCCGGATGCTCCAGCCCGCCGAGTGGGCAGCAGCGGGGATCCCGCTGCTGCGCAATCCACGCGAGGTGGTCACCGGACTGCACAGCCGCCATCTGCCGACGCCCTCGACCGTCGTCGTCGCGGTCCTCGATCCGGATGAACGGCTCACGGCGAGCGCCTCCTTCGTCCGCCGAGCCGCCGCCGTCGACGGCTGGGACTTCCGGAACGCGCTGCTGGCGCAGTTGCGCCGGGTGATCCCGCACGATCTGCGGCGCCGCACACCGATCCGCACCGCCGTGCTGCTCTACTGCCGCGAGGGCGAGAGCCGGTGGACGGACGAGGACGGCGCCTGGATGTGGGGGTTGCGCGACGCCTGCACCCTGCACGGCCTGCGCTGCGGCGCCTACATCACGCTGACGCGTGACGGCTGGCAGGTCCTGGGCGAGGGGCGGGGCGGCCGTCGGCCGCACTCCGCTTCGCTGCCCACCGACTTGGATGTGGCCGTCGAGGGCGACGGCGCCCCGAAGGCGCTGCCGCGGCCCCACCGCGGAGCGCGCACGGCGCTGAGCCAGTCCGCCGCCGTCTGACCGGTCGCCGGGCACCCGCGTCCAACCGGTCGCGGGACGCCCGTGGCCACCTCCGTCCGTCCGGATGCCGGACAGCTCCGCCACGGGGGACAGAGCCTGCCGGACACCGGGCGTCCGGGGGCGTACGGCCTCAGGCGCCCGGACCGATGAGGGCGTTGATGCGCTTCGGGTCGCCGCAGACGATCAGCAGTGCCCCGGCACGGCCCATCGCCTCGGGCAGCACGCGGGCCACGGCGTCGTTCGCACCGCCGTTGACGGCGACGACCACGACCGGGCGGCCCTTGGCGCGATCGGCATCCGCACCGGCGTAGAAGACATCGTCTCCTGCGTCGTGCTGCGCCCAGTACGACGCCTCACCGAAGGACAATTCATGCGCCGCCCACGGATGCTGCTCCCCGGTGGTCAGCACCAGGATGTCAGCGGGGGCCCGGCCGGAATCCAGCAGCAGGTCGACCGCCTCGTCCGCCGCGTCCAGCGCGCCGTCCACCGTGGCGGGTATGAGCTGAAGCTGGGGACCGTCCTTCGCGGCGGCGGGTGCGGCCTTGGCAGCCGAAGCCGCCGGGGCGGTCGGCAGGGGCTTCGTCGCATCGCTCGTGGTGCGCTGCGACTGAGCCGACGAGGTTCCGGCGGAGCCACGGTTGGGACCGGGGCTTCCAGGCCGCCGCGGTGCGGGCCGGGGGCCGGGACCAGGGACAGGACGAGGGGTCGGCGCGGTGCGGCCTGCGGCCGGTGTCGCGCGGGGACCCGGGACACTCTCGTGAATCTGAGGCTCCTCGGGGATGAGAGGCATGGGCTGATGTCTATCAAACGTCGGTGCGAGTCGCATCGGCGGGTGGCGGTTTTGACCGCTTGGTCTGCTCAGAAGTCGAAGCCGAGTTGGCCTTCGTCCTCCAGCGCGACCGGTTCTGGGGTGCTGCGGACCCGCTTCAGGTGCCGCCAGCGGGGCAGCCCGTCCATATAGGCCCAGGACAGCCGGTGGTGGGGCGTGGGCCCCAGTTCCCGCAGGGCGGCGCGGTGCACGGGGGACGGATATCCGGCGTTGTCCTCGAAGCAGAAGTCCAGGTGCTCGGCTCCCAGTTCGGCCATCATCGCATCCCGGCGCACCTTGGCGATCACCGAGGCGGCGGCGACGGACACACAGGACTGATCACCCTTGATGACCGTACGGACCGCCCAGGGAGCGCCGAGGTAGTCGTACTTCCCGTCCAGGATCACCGCGTCCGGCCGGACCGGCAGCGCGTCCAGCGCACGCGTGGCGGCGAGCCGGAGGGCGGCCGTCATCCCCAGGCCGTCGATCTCCTCGGGAGAGGAGTGACCCAGGGCGTGCGCGGTGACCCACGAGTGCAACTCCTGGGCCAGGGTCGTGCGCTTCTTCGGGCTCAGCAGCTTGGAGTCGGTGAGTCCGGTCGGCGGACGGCGCAGGCCGGTGACCGCTGCGCAGACCGTCACCGGACCGGCCCATGCCCCGCGCCCGACCTCGTCGATACCGACGACGATCTTGGCTCCCGTCGTGGCGCGAAGCGAGCGCTCGACACTGTGGGTGGGCGGTTCATATGCCATGGCGAGGACAACCTTACGCCGCTCTTACCTGCGTTCGGAACCCGGATCCTCCGCAGCGGTGCCCGGCTCCTCCGGGCGGCCCCTCCCTCGGTGAACCGGGTGTCCGATTCGGCTCAACACGGCGCGGCGGAGGGCCGGTTCGGCGGTGGGGCAAACCGGGCGAGGCACCGCATCACGCACATGGGAGGGGTCAGTCGGCCGGCGCCGGGACCCACTCCGGCAGCGCCTCGGTGCGGTCCAGCCAGTCGGCGGGCGGCGCACCGGCGGCAGCGGCCGCGACCACTCCCCCGACAATGGCGCAGGTGGTGTCCACGTCCCCGCCGGCCGAGGCCGTCCGCCAGAACGCCTCCTCGAAGGAGCCCAGGTGGCGGGCGGCCGCCCACAGGGCGAACGGCACGGTGTCATGGGCGCTGGTGCGCCGGCCACAGCCGAGCACCGCGGCGACGGTCCCGGCGTCCGCGTAGTCGAGCATGTCGCGGGCGCGGCGCAGCCCCGCCTGGACCGCGCTGCGCGGCACCACCTCGACCACCTGGTCCAGCAGCTCCTCCGGCCCACCATGGCCCGCCGGATCCGCCACCAGCGCCGCGGCCGCGGCCACCGCCATGGCTCCCGCCACGGCCTCGCGGTGCTGATGTGTGGTGTACGCCGAGATCTCCGCCTGATGCGTCGCCTGCTCCACATCGCCCGCGTACCAGGCTCCCAGCGGGGCGATCCGCATGGCGGCGCCGTTGCCCCACGATCCCTGTCCCTGGAACAGCCCGGCGGCCAGGTCACGCCAGTCGCCGCCCTCCCTGATCAGGCGGAGCATCCGGTTCACGGCGGGGCCGTAGCCCCGGTCGAAATCATGGTGGTCGGCGAAGGATCGGGCGAGATGGTCCTGGTCGATCCGGCCGTGGTTCACCAGGACGGCCAGGATCGAACAGGCCATCTCGGTGTCGTCGGTCCACTGCCAGGGGTCGGGCGGCAGCTCGCGGCGCTTGAGGAACGGATAGTTGGCGGGGACGAAGAACTGGGAACCGAGGGCGTCGCCCACGGCCAGCCCGCGCAGACTCCTAAGAGCCCGATGGAAACGGTCAGCGGTCATCGCTGCGCACTCTAACCGGTGCGACCGTAGGGCTTGGGGGTGCACCAGCGCTCGAAGGGCCGGTCCAGGTGGTAGCGCCCGTCCGAGCCGAGCAGCAGCGCCCGTGATTCGCCGTTGCCGGGGTTGGACAGCGACTCGAATTCGGCGACGTTCCAGTGCAGCCACCGCATGCAGAACAGCCTCATGGTCAGCCCATGGGTCACCAGCAGGACGTTCGGCGGATGGGCAGGGTCCTGGAAGCTGCGCCACAGGCTCTCCAGGAACGCGTCCACCCGGTCGTAGACGTCGGCGCCCGACTCACCCTGCGCGAACCGGTAGAAGAAGTGTCCGTAGGCGTCGCGGTACGCCATCTGTTTCCGCACGTCCTCGCGGTCCTGCCAGTTTCCCCAGTCCTGCTCCCGCAGCCGCGGCTCCTCCCTGACCCGGGTGCGCGTGGGGTCGAGATCGAGCAGCCTCAGGGTCTGGTGAGTGCGGCGGTACGGCGACACATAGATCGACACGCGCTCGTCGCCGAAGGCGGCGCGCAGCCTCTCCCCCGCCTCCGTCGCCTGCCGACGCCCGGTCTCGGTCAGCTTCAGGGCATGGTCGGGCACCCTTTCGTACACCGAGTCATCAACATTCCCCTCTGATTCTCCGTGCCGCAGGAGGACGATGCGCCGGGGTCGTGCCATGGCGCCACCCTAGATCGAGGCCGCGGCCGGTGCCGCATCCCCCTCCTCGGCCATGAGCCGGCCTCCTCGTATTTCGCACCGGCGCCCGGTGAAGCGGCTGCGCAGCAGCCGGTCGTGTGACACCACCACCAGCGCCCCGGTCCACTGGGCCAGCGCCTCCTCCAGCTCCTCCACCAGGCCGAGGGCGAGATGGTTGGTCGGCTCGTCGAGCAGCAGCAGATCGGCGGGGCGGGCCAGCAGCCGGGCGAGCGCCAGCCGGCGGCGCTGGCCCGCGGAGAGCGATCCCACCGGGACGTGGAGATCGTTCGTGCGGAACAGCCCGTACGACAGCAGAAGGGCGCCCTGCTCCTCCGGTGTCCCCGGCAGCCCACGGCCGAAGGCCGACAGCAGCCGCTCCCGGGGCCTGGCAACCGGTATCTCCTGGGCGAGATAGCCGATCCTGCCCCGGCGGGCCGCCCGGCCGGTATCCGGCTCCTCCCATCCCGCCATGACCCGCAGCAGCGTGGACTTGCCCGCGCCGTTGGCACCGTGGACGAGCACTCTCTCCCCGGCCGCCACGGTGAGCCGGTCGACCGCCAGCCGCTCCCCCACGCGGACGTCGTGGAGGTCGATGAGCACACCACCCGCCGTACCCGCGGCGGGGAGCGCAGAGAACCGCAGCGGCTCCGGCGGGCGCGGCACCGGGTCCTCCTGGAGCCTGCGCAGCCTCTCCCTGGCGTTCCGCACCCTGCTGGACACCGAGGACTGCACACGCCCCCTGTCCCGGTCGTAGGCCAGCTTGTTGCCGTCCTTCATGCCGCGGCCCGGGGCGACCCGCCGTGCGACGGTCGTGGCGGCCTCCGTCAGCGCGGCCGTCTCCACGCACCACTCCTCGTACGCCTGCTCCCAGCGGCGGCGCGCGGCGGTCTGCTCGGCGACGAATCCGGCGTACCCCCCTCCGTACCGCACCAGGGCGCGGCGGTCGGCGTCCACCTCGACGATCGCGGTCGCCACCCGCTCCAGGAAGACCCGGTCGTGGGAGACCGCGAGGACGGTGCCCGAATGCCCCCGCAGCGCCTCCTCCAGCCAGCCGAGCGCGGCCCCGTCGAGGTGGTTCGTCGGCTCGTCCAGCAGCATCACCTCGGGCGCGGCGGCGATCAGGCAGGCGAGCCCGAGCCGGGCCTGCTCACCGCCCGACAGACTGCCGAGCCGCCGCTCGTACCCGATGCCGCCGAGCCCCAGGCCGTGCAGGGCCTTCTCCACCCGGGCGTCCGCCTCATAGCCGCCGCGGGCCTCGAACGCGGTCAGCAGATCGCCGTACGCGGCGAGCGCGCCGGGGGCGCCACCGTCGAGATCCGCCTCCAGCTCGCGCAGCCCGCGCTCCATGGCGCGCACCTCGGCGAGTGCGGCGTCCACCGCGTCACGCACCGTGTGATCCGGGGGCCGCTCGGGCGTCTGGCCGAGGTGACCGATGCCGCCGTCGGCCACCGTCACCACGGCCCCGTCGTCCGGTGACTCGCTCCCGGCCAGCAGCCGCAGCAGGGTGGACTTGCCCGCTCCGTTCTCCCCCACGACACCCACCCGCTCCCCGGGCCGGACCGCGAAGGACACGTCGTCGATCAGCAGCCGGTCCCCCCGGGACAGCGTGACGCCTCGGAGCGAGATCTGCGTGGGCACAGGGGCGCACCTCCAAACACGCGAGCACGTGGGCCATTCGGACCGCACGCTCCAAATACAACTGATGTTGCATTACCCTCACCATGACACAGGAAACCCGCTAACACAACTGGAGTTGCACTTGTCCGCAGAGAGCGCCGCCCCGACACCGGGCACCGTCCGCCCCGGCGGGCGCACCGCACGCACCCGCTCGGCGGTGCGCGACGCCGTGCTCACCGGCCTCGCCGAGCACGGCTATCCCGGTCTGACCGTGGAGTACGTCGCCGAGCGCTCGGGCATCCACAAGACGACCGTCTACCGGCGCTGGGGCAGCGTCGAGGGGCTTGTGGCGGACGCGCTCGACCTCGCGGGCGAGGACGCCTGGACACCGCCCGACACCGGAAGCCTGGAGGGCGATCTGCGCGCCCTCGCCCGCGAGGTGACCGAGACCTTCGGCAGCGCGCCGGCCGCCGCCGCACCGACCGCCTTCATCGCGGCCGCGTTCCAGTCCGAGCGCGCGGCCGAGGCACTGCGCGACTTCTACACCGAGCGCTTCGCCCGCTGCGAATCCGTGGTCCGGCGGGCTGTGGACCGCGGTGAGGCCCCGTCCGGCACCGACGCCGCGGCGGTCGTACGCGCCGTCTCCGCGCCCTTGTTCTTCCGGGCGCTCATCACCCGTGAGCCCATCGATACGCCGCTCGCCGACCAGACGGCGGCCGCCGTCGCCGCCGCGGTCCGGGCCGGGGCGTATTCCCCTGCCCGCCGGTGATCAGGGCCGTTCCTGAGCGCCTAGCCGCCTCCTGAGCGCAGGAGCGCCGCTCGCCGGCCGAGGGCTCGTCCCACCCTCACGCCACCGTCCAGGCGGACTCGACCCGTACGACATCGCCCGCGATCGCCGCCACATCCGCTTCCGTCTGCGCGCGCAGGCCGAGCCGCTCGACCCGCTCCACCCGGTACTTCCCGTGCTCGGCAGCCGAATCCCACATCGACAGCACCAGGAACTCGTTCCCCGGCGCCTCGCCGAACACCCCGCGCAGCATCCCGGGCGACCCGGCCATGGCCGGATTCCACACCTTCTCCTGCACCAGCGTGAAGTGATCCACCCGGTCGGGGCGCACCCGGCAGTGTGCGACGCGCACCACGTCCGCGTCGGAGAACCGCGGCTCGAAGCCGACCTTCACATCGAACCGGTGCTCGAACAGCCGGACTTGCATATCCCGGTACGTGCCCGACTGCGCGGCCGCCAGCCGGTCGTGCGAACGCGCCATGAAGGAGTCGTAGAACGCCCGGCTCTCCCAGAACGCGAAGACATGCGCCACATCCGGACGCCCCCGGCTCCAGCCACCGCCCTGCCCCCGGAATCCCGGTTCGCCGGGCAACCCCGCCCACTTCCGCTGCCCCCGCTCGAAACCCGGGCGGTCCACCACGGTGCAGCGAATCCACTTGACCAGCACCGCGCCATCCTACGGCCGTGCGGTGGCCCCCATCACATACCGGAGAGTCCGCCCCCGGTTCGGCGCCGCACCGTACGACGCCCGGAGACATCGGCGGCGGGGCGCGAGCCCGAAGGCCCGCACCCCGCCGCCGATGTCATCCGTAAGGATCCGCGATCAGCTACAGCCGCTCGTCGAACCGCAGCCCTCGCACAGGTAGCAGCTTCCCGCGCGGCGCATCTTGGTGCCGCAGGAGAAGCAGAGCGGCGCGTCCGCGTTCATCCCGAGCTGGATCTCGACCAGTTCGGTCGAGCTGTGGGCCTCCCTCGCCGACTCGGACGTGGCCCGCGGCTGGGATGTGCTGCTCTTCGGGGCCTCCACATGGCGCGGCGCCGACTGGGCCAGTCCCTCGACGTCCATCTCGTCGTCGCTGGTCTCGTAGGACCCCGTCTCCAGGTGCCGCTGGCGCTCCTCGGCGGAGTGGATGCCGAGCGCGGAGCGGGTCTCGAAGGGCAGGAAGTCCAGCGCCAGCCGGCGGAAGATGTAGTCGACGATCGACTGCGCCATCCGCAGGTCCGGATCGTCCGTCATACCGGCCGGCTCGAAGCGCATGTTGGTGAACTTCGAGACATAGGTTTCCAGCGGCACGCCGTACTGGAGACCGACCGACACGGCGATCGAGAAGGCGTCCATCATGCCCGCCAGGGTCGAGCCCTGCTTGGACATCTTCAGGAAGACCTCGCCAAGACCGTCGTCCGGGTACGAGTTGGCGGTCATGTAGCCCTCGGCGCCGCCCACCGTGAAGGAGGTGGTGATGCCGGGACGGCCCTTGGGGAGCCGCTTGCGGACCGGGCGGTACTCGACGACCTTCTCGACCTCGGGCTCGACCTGTGCCTTCTCCTCCTTCTTCTTGGCGGAGAGCGGCTGGCCGACCTTGCAGTTGTCGCGGTAGATCGCCAGCGCCTTGATGCCGAGCTTCCAGCCCTCGAAGTAGATCTCCTCGATCTCCTCGACGGTGGCCGACTCCGGCATGTTGACCGTCTTGGAGATCGCGCCGGACAGGAACGGTTGGGCGGCCGCCATCATCCGCACATGGCCCATCGGCGAGATGGAACGCTCGCCCATCGCGCAGTCGAAGACCTCGTAGTGCTCGGGCTTCAGCCCCAGCGCGTCGATCACATTGCCGTGGTCGGCGATGTGGGCGACGATCGCCTCGACCTGCTCCTCCTGGTAGCCGAGCCGCTTGAGCGCCTTGGGGACCGTGTTGTTCACGATCTGCATGGAGCCGCCGCCGACCAGCTTCTTGAACTTGACCAGGGCCAGGTCAGGTTCGACGCCCGTGGTGTCGCAGTCCATCATCAGGCCGATGGTGCCGGTCGGTGCGAGCACCGACGCCTGGGCGTTGCGGAAGCCGCTCTTCTCGCCGAGGCGCAGCACGTCCTGCCATGCCTCGGTGGCCGCGGCCCAGACCGGGGTGTCCAGGTCGTCCATGCGCTTGGCGATGGCGTTGGCGTCCGAGTGCTGCTTCATGACCCGCTTGTGGGCGTCCGCGTTACGGGCGTAGCCGTCGTACGGACCGACCACGGCGGCGAGCTCCGCGGAGCGCTTGTACGAGGTGCCGGTCATCAGGGAGGTGATGGCTCCGGCCAGGGCCCGGCCGCCGTCGCTGTCGTAGGCGTGGCCGGTGGCCATCAGCAGGGCGCCCAGGTTTGCGTAGCCGATGCCCAGTTGGCGGAAGGCGCGGGTGGTCTCGCCGATCTTCTCGGTCGGGAAGTCCGCGAAGCAGATGGAGATGTCCATCGCGGTGATGACCAGCTCGACGACCTTGGCGAAGCGCTCGGCGTCGAAGCGCTGGTTGCCCGCGTCGTCGTCCTGGAGGAACTTCATCAGGTTGAGCGAGGCGAGGTTGCACGAGGAGTTGTCCAGGTGCATGTACTCGCTGCACGGGTTGGAGGCGGTGATCCGGCCCGATTCCGGCGAGGTGTGCCAGTGGTTGATGGTGTCGTCGTACTGGATGCCCGGGTCGGCGCAGGCCCAGGCCGCCTCGGCCATCTTGCGGAAGAGGGACTTGGCGTCGACCTCTTCGATGGGCTCACCGGTCAGCCGACTGCGCAGCCCGAACGAGGAGCCGGACTCCACGGCCTTCATGAACGTGTCGTTCACCCGGACGGAGTTGTTGGCGTTCTGGTACTGGACGGACGTGATGTCGTCGCCGCCCAGGTCCATGTCGAAGCCCGCGTCGCGCAGGGCGCGGATCTTCTCCTCCTCCTTGACCTTGGTCTCGATGAACGCCTCGACATCCGGGTGATCGACGTCGAGCACGACCATCTTGGCGGCCCGGCGGGTGGCGCCGCCCGACTTGATCGTTCCGGCGGAGGCATCGGCGCCGCGCATGAAGGAGACGGGGCCGGAGGCGTTGCCGCCCGAGGAGAGGAGCTCCTTGGAGGAGCGGATACGGGAGAGGTTCAGACCGGCGCCGGAGCCGCCCTTGAAGATCATCCCCTCTTCCTTGTACCAGTCCAGGATCGACTCCATCGAGTCGTCCACGGAGAGGATGAAGCAGGCGCTGACCTGCTGCGGCTGCTTGGTGCCGACGTTGAACCAGACAGGCGAGTTGAAGCTGAAGACCTGGTGCAGCAGCGCGTAGGTGAGCTCGTGGTCGAAGATCTCGGCGTCCGCGGGCGAGGCGAAGTAGCCATTGTCCTCACCGGCCTTGCGGTAGCTGCGCACCACGCGGTCGATGAGCTGCTTGAGGCTCGCCTCGCGCTCCGGGGACCCCACCGCGCCACGGAAGTACTTGCTCGTGACGATGTTGACCGCGTTCACCGACCAGAAGTCGGGGAACTCCACGCCGCGCTGCTCGAAGTTGACCGAACCGTCGCGCCAGTTGGTCATGACGACGTCACGACGCTCCCAGACCACCTCGTCGTACGGATGCACGCCGGGGGTGGTGTGGATGCGCTCGATGCGCAGACCCTTGTTCGCCTTGCTTCCCTTGGAGCGGGAGCCTCGTGCCGGGCCGCTCGTCGTCTCTGTCATTCCGCCTCCCTGGTACGGGCGAAAACGCCCTGATGTGCCCATTTCTTCCCCAGGCACGTATCTGTCTTTCACCCGGATGCGGCAAGCGCCCCGGGTAGGTGTGTGGGTCGCCGGTCAGTCGGCGGCGACGGCCGGCGCGGGGGCCTCCGCGGCCCCGTCGGCGCCGGACCCGCGGTCGTGCGCGGGAGGCCGTTGCTGGTCACGCAGCTCCGCCACGGCCGCCTCGAAGTCCTCGAGGGAGTCGAAGGCGCGGTAGACGGAGGCGAAGCGGAGGTAGGCGACGAGGTCGAGCTTCTGGAGCGGGCCGAGTATGGCGAGCCCGACGTCATGGGTGGACAGCTCGGCACTGCCGGTGGCCCGGACCGCCTCCTCCACCTGCTGACCGAGCTTGGCGAGGGCGTCCTCGGTGACCGGACGGCCCTGGCACGCCTTGCGTACCCCCGAGATGACCTTGTCGCGACTGAAGGGCTCGGTGACCCCGCTGCGCTTGATCACCATCAGTGACGCGGTCTCCACGGTCGTGAAGCGACGCGAGCAGTCGGGGCACTGGCGGCGCCTGCGGATCGAGCAGCCGTCGTCGGTGGTGCGGCTGTCGACGACACGGCTGTCGGGGTGCCGGCAGAAGGGGCAGTGCATGACTCCGAACCCTCCCTCACCCTCAAGAACGGCGCATGCCGGAACATGCCTGACTAGCCCCGACCGGGCCGCGAGGCCCGTCGGGACGGCCACAAGCATAGGCGAAAACCTTGGCGGCGAATCCACCAGGGACCACAACTTGTGGGTGGCTTGCATCCATCAAACCACTAGATCTGGTGGCTGGCACTCAACCGAGCCGAATGGCGTGTCACGGCTGGGGAGCAGGCACGAGACTACGCGAGCCCCACGCGTCCCGGATTCACGGGGGTCGGGATGCAAGACTGGGCCCGCCCCCACGGCGACCGGATCAAACGGTCCATACACCTAACCCTGTGATCACGTCAGCCCATCTGCGAAATTTCACTCGAACGTGTGTTTGGCGCAACCTTTCGAAAGCAACTACCGTTGTCCAACTAGGGAGAACATCTCGAGAGGGGCCGTCGTGACCACCACCGCAGAGAGCACCACCGTTACCGCCCAGGAGCGCTCCCAGAGCCGACTCGAACAGACACACGCGATGAACCAGACCCACCCGATCAACGACGACGCCACGAATCCGGAAGGACAGAAGCCCACGCGCTCGCTACCAGGGCGACCTCCAGGCATCCGGGCGGACAGCTCAGGGCTGACCGACCGGCAGCGGCGCGTCATCGAAGTCATTCGCGACTCTGTGCAGCGGCGCGGTTACCCGCCGTCCATGCGGGAGATCGGCCAGGCGGTGGGCCTCTCCAGCACCTCGTCCGTCGCCCATCAGCTCATGGCTCTGGAGCGGAAGGGCTTTCTGCGGCGCGACCCCCATCGGCCCCGGGCCTACGAGGTCCGCGGCTCCGACCAGCCCAGCGCCCAGCCCACGGACACCGCCGGCAAGCCCGCCGCCTCCTATGTGCCGCTGGTCGGCCGGATCGCGGCCGGTGGGCCGATCCTCGCCGAGGAGTCGGTCGAGGATGTTTTCCCGCTCCCCCGGCAGCTTGTCGGCGACGGTGAGCTCTTCGTGCTGAAGGTGGTCGGCGACTCCATGATCGAGGCCGCCATCTGCGACGGGGACTGGGTGACGGTGCGCCGTCAGCCCGTCGCCGAGAACGGTGACATCGTCGCCGCGATGCTCGACGGCGAGGCCACGGTGAAGCGTTTCAAGCGTGAGGACGGCCATGTCTGGCTGCTCCCGCACAACGCCGCCTACCAGCCGATTCCCGGCGACGAGGCCACCATTCTGGGCAAGGTGGTCGCGGTGCTGCGGCGCGTCTGAGCGCACCGGATCGAGGTGCGCCCTGAGCGTGCCCCACGACCGGGCCCCGGGACCACTGCGCCGGTTCCGGGGCCCTGCTGTATGTGGCGACCATCGGGGCGCTGTCGGCATCATGGGGCGACCATCGGGGCCCGTCGCATATGGCGGCCGTGGCGGCCTTGGGGCGCCAGGTCCCGCCAGACCGCCTGGCCCTTGGCCCGGCTAGGCCCCCTGGGCCTTGGCCGCCGCGTCGATGGCGGCCAGCGAGCGGCGCACCTGGTTGCGGTCGGTCGTGTACCAGAAGTCCGGCATGGACTTGCGGAGGAACGAGCCGTAGCGGGCCCGCTCGACCCTCGGATCCAGGACGGCGACGATCCCCCGGTCGTCCGAAGCCCGCACCAGCCGGCCCGCGCCCTGGGCCATGAGCAGCGCGGCATGGGTAGCGGCGACGGCCATGAAGCCATTGCCCCCGGCCTCCTCCACCGCCTTCTGGCGGGCACTCATCAGAGGGTCGTCGGGGCGGGGGAAGGGCACCCGGTCCATCACCACCAACTGACAGCTCGGCCCCGGCACATCGACGCCCTGCCAGAGGGACAGCGTGCCGAACAGGCAGGTCCGGGCGTCGGCGGCGAAGGCACGGATCAACTCGCCCAGCGTCTCCTCGCCCTGGAGGAGGATGGGCGTATCGAGACGCCCGCGCAGCTCCTCCGCGGCTGCCTGGGCGGCGCGCATGGACGAGAACAGCCCGAGCGTGCGACCACCCGCGGCCTCGACCAGCTCGGCGAGCTCATCGAGCATGTCGGCGCGGCTGCCCTCGCGGCCGGGCTGGGCGAGATGCTTGGCGACGTAGAGGATCCCCTGCTTCGAGTAGTCGAAGGGCGAGCCGACGTCGAGGCCCTGCCAGCGCGGCGCGGTCTCCTCGCCGCCCTCCGGATCCTGCGGGCTCTCCGGGGCGAGACCGAGCGAGGCCGCCACCCCGTTGAAATCCCCGCCCAGCTTGAGCGTGGCGGAGGTGAGGACGACGGACCGGTCCTCGAACAGCTTCTCGCGCAACAGCCCCGACACCGAGAGCGGGGCGACCCGCAGCGAGGCACCGAAGCGGTCGTGCCGCTCGTACCAGACCACGTCGTACTCGGAACCCTCGACGATCCGCTCGGCCACCTGGTGGATGTTCTCCACCGAGCCCAGGGCCTGCTTGCGGATCGCGTCCTCGTCCTTGACCGAGGCGTCCCGCGTGGCGCCGAGCGCCGAGATCACCGTGCGGGCCGCGTCGCGCAGCGCCATCAGCACATAGCCGAGGTCCTCGGGGATCTTCTCGAGGCGGCCGGGCAGAGCGAGCTCCATCAGCCGCTCGAAGCCCTCAGAGGCGGTCTGGAGGGCGTCCGCCGCCTGCTCGTTGACCAGCTTCGCGGCACGCCGCACGGCCCGGTTGACCTGGCCGGGGGTGAGCTCCCCGCTGGCGACGCCGGTGACCCGGGAGACCAGCTCATGGGCCTCGTCGACGATCAGCACCTCATGGCTGGGCAGCACGGGGGCGCCCTCGATGGCGTCGATGGCGAGCAGCGCGTGATTGGTGACGACGACATCGGCGAGCTTGGCCCGCTCACGGGCGGCCTCGGCGAAGCACTCCGCGCCATAGGCGCATTTGGACGCGCCGAGGCACTCCCGGGAGGTGACCGACACCTGGGACCAGGCGCGGTCCGAGACACCGGGGCTCAGATCGTCCCGATCGCCCGTCTCGGTCTCGTCCGACCAGTCACGCAACCGCAGCAGGTCCTTGCCGAGCTTGCTGGTGGGCGTGGCGGCCTCGAACGGGTCGAAGAGGCCGGCTTCATCGGCGTCCTCCTGCGGGACGCCCTCATGGAGCCGGTGCAGGCACAGATAGTTGGAGCGGCCCTTGAGCATGGCGAACTCGGGGCGGCGGCGCAGCAGCGGGTGCAGGGCCTCCACGGTGCGGGGCAGGTCCCGCTCGACGAGCTGCCGCTGAAGGGCGAGGGTCGCCGTGGCGACGACGACACGCTCGCCGTGGGCGAGGGCGGGCACCAGATAGCCGAGGGACTTCCCGGTGCCGGTGCCGGCCTGAACCAGCAGATGGGAGCTGTCGTCGATCGCCTCCGCCACGGCTTGGGCCATGGCGGTCTGACCAGGGCGCTCGGTGCCACCGACGGTGGTTACGGCGGCGTGCAGCAGATCGGCGAGTGGAGGCGAGGACGATTCAGTCATAGGGCTGCCAGCCTACGGGGCGGCACCGACATCACTCCCGTCGGTGTGGTCGGTGACGGATGGTTTCGGCGAGCGCGGGGCCGGGGCGGATCCCCGCTTCCGGGGACGGACGGACCCCGCTTTCGTGGGACGGCCGTCCTCGCCGCATGGGAACCGGGACCGGCCGAGCGGTGTATCAACAGTGAAGTCTCGCATCGAAGCAGGCACATCGCCGGGGGGCACGGATGGTTGCGGAGGATCACAGGACGTGTCGCAGGGCACGGTCGCGCAGCATCAGCGCGGCGCGTTTGCCGGGGAGTTCGACTTCCGCGGAGAAGCGGAATCCGGCGCCGAGGAACGCGGCGACGGAGGGGGTGTTACGGAGATCCGGTTCGGCCACGACCCGGGTGCAGGACGGACGGTGCTCGAGGACGAGGTCGGCGGCCGCGCGGAGCAGGATCGTGCCCAGGCCACGGCCACGATCGCCGACCCGGCCGATGAGCAGGTGGATACCCGTGTCGTGCGGCCGGGCCGGATAGTAGCGCGCGAGCGGGTCCAGATCGGCGCGGTACACCTCCCAATAGCTCATCGGGGCGCCGTCCAGGACACCCAGACAGGGGACGCTGCGGCCGTCGCCGTCGAGCTGACCTCCGAGGTGGCTCGCGGTGGTCTCGTCGGGGCCGTCGAGCTCCCAGAAGGCGGCGACGGAGGGGTCGTTCATCCATTGGGCGATGAGCCGCAGATCGCGCCCGATGCGGACCGGGACGAGTTGGAAGGTGCCCAACGGGGTGCTGGTGGGCCGCCATTCGACGATGTGGTCGAGCAGATCCGCCCGGCCGTCGGCTTCCCGTCCGGTCGAGTCCAGGTCGATGAGTCGTGCGATGTCCTCTTCCTGGCGCAGCCGCATGTCGATGGTGTCGTCGGTGCTGGAGCTCGTACCGGAGTCGGTGTGCGGCACGGCGACGCTCTCCTCTCAGGGGGCTCGGCACGTCGTGAGGGACGTGAGGGTGAGGGGCGTGATCGCGGGTCGCGGGGTCAAGCCATGGGGGTGATAGCTGAGATGCCGAAAGGAGAGACAGACGTGACGAGGGGGTTGGCGATGGTCACATAGACGGACTGGGTGTCCACCGGTCCCACGAGTTCGTCCAGGCCGCGCAGCCGGGTGAGCAGATTGGCCTTGCAGCGCAGGGTGGGCGCCTCCAGGAGCCGGGCGGGAAGCGGTGAGCGGGTTCTGCCGGGGCCGGACGCGGTCTCGGTGAGAAAGCGGCGGAACGCGGCCAGCAGAACGCGCTCGTCGACGAGTCGCTGGGACCCGAAGGCGCCGATCATTCCGAGGACGTTGTTGACACCCAGGTAGTAGGCGAACCGCTCGTCGGTGACCTCGTCGGGTACGAAGGTGTCGCTGCGGCCGCCGATACCGGGCAGCCGGCGCTGGAGTTCGGCGTGCCGGGACGCGCGGAAGTAGTAGCCCTGGTTGTCCCGGTAGCGGCCGCCGATCGGCCAGCCGTCGGGGTCCAGCAGCACCAGGGTGTTCTGCTGGTGCGCCTCGAGCGCGATACCGGCTTCTCCGTCCAGCCAGAGCATGGGGCGTACGACCGTGTGCAGATAGCGCAGGAACCACTCCGCGCCGACGGCCGCTGTGGAACGGCCGGTGCGAGCGGCGAGCCGGGCGACGAGGTGGGCGAGCCGGGAGCGCATCACCGGCTGTCCGCGCCAGGGGCGCAGCGCGAGGAGTCCGGCGACGCAGACGGCGTCGTCGCCGGGGCCGAACGGGTTGTGCCGGATGACGACGTCGAGGCCGGAAACGGGTTCGCCATCCGGTCCGTCGACGGCGAGCCAGGCCGGGTCCCGGACGATGTCGAAGCCCGGAAAGCCGGGGAAGGCCGCCCGCCACTGCTCGGCCAGTCCGCTGCGGAGCAGCCGGTGCACCTCGACACCGCGGCGGAGTTCCTTACGGAGGTTTTCACGACGGGAGTTGGTGATCCGCAGAGCGAGGGAGAGTTTCAGCATGGCAGGAGCGCCGGGCCGGTAGACGGTGCGGACCGAGGAGGTGGGGTGCCAGTGTCCGCCGGACGGCCCGAGGTCGTGCAACAGGCCGGAGTCGAAGAGCGCGGCGGCGTCCGGACGGTGCCGGATCTCGCGAGCCTGCCAGGGATGCAGCGGCAAGGGGACGGTCGCATCGGGCAGTTGGAGGCCGCTGCCCGCCAGGGAGAGGGCGAGCCGCTCGGCGGGCACGGTCCGGCCGCGCTCCGTCCAGGCCGACTCGCAGGCCAGTACGGACCGGGCGACCGCGATCCAGTGAAGGGGGAAAGAGCCACGCGATTCCGGTGAGCAGACGGTGGATTCGCTGTCGGAGAGGCCCTCGCGGCTCTTCGGCGTGGGATGCAGGGGGTGACCGAAGAGGAGGGACTGCTCCGCGTTGAGAAACGGGGTGCTGGTGCCGGGATCGGCGGGCGCCGCACGGCGCTGGGCGAGGAAGACGGCGGTGCGTCGTACGGAGTCCGCGACACGGCCGACGAGTTCGGTGGCGTCCGCGTCGGGGTCGTCCCGCCGTGCGCTGTATGCCGCCTCGCGGGTGAGGAGGGCCGCGAGGGTGACCGCCCCGACGGCGGGCGCGTCGTGGGGGCCATGCTCCAGCAGCGGCGGGCCGAAGCGGTGCCAGCCGGTGGGCGACCAATAGCGCACGGGGACGAGGAGGACGGTTCCACTGGCGGCGAGGGGGATGCGCAGGGTGTCCCTGTCGGGGGGCACGAGGCCGCTCTCGCGTACCCAGCAGCGCAGCAGGTTCTCGACGGCCGCGCCGTCGGCCGCGATCTGCGGATCGGGGTCGTCGAGTGGGTCCACGCCAACCACACGGGCACGGTCGGCGGGCACTCCATGGCTGTCGCGGTCCTGCCGGGGAACGGCCATCGCAGGGAGGGGCGGCCCCTGGGCGGGCAGTTGCGGCACGGGCGGCTCCTCCACCGAGGGCCCTGGGACGGAAGGCTGGGGCGCTCTCGCTCCCGCACCCGCTTCCGCACTCGCTCCCCCACTCGTTTCCGCCGCGCTGACGAGGGGCGCCGCGGCGGGCGACACCGCCAGGGGCAGTGGCTCCTCCACGGGGTGTGGCGGCACCGCCGCCGGGGGAAGCGGCACCGCCGGGGGAAGTGGGCCTGCCGACGGCGGTGAAGCCGCCGCCGAGGGTGGCACTGCCGCCGGGGGTGGCACTGCCGCCGGGGGTGGCGTCGCAGGGAGAAGTGGCCCTGCTGCCGCGGATGCTGGCACTGCTGCCAGGGGTGGTGGCACCGCAGCGGGGGTTGGTGGCGGTGCTGGGGGCTCCGCCTGGTCTCCGGCGGCCGCCGCGTCGGTGGACGGTGCCCTGACCGTCGGGACCGCCGCGGGTGGGGCGGGAGGGGCGGGATGGGCGGGAGGTCTCGTCGTCCCGGCCGGGGGAGGCGCTGTGTGGGAAGGGTGCGGGAGGGGTGGCGGCGGGGGGCCGGGGTGGGCGGAGTCGCCGGAGTCGGTCAGGGCGCCGGGCACGGGCTGCGGTCGGGGAGACAGGGGGGCTCCCCCGGGGGTGTGCGGCATGGTGGGTGTGGCGCGGGCATCACGGCGTTCACGTCCTGGGCCCGGCGCCTGCCTCCTTCGGTGGTGCGATGGCGGTGCGGTCGTACGGTGCGGGGCACGTCAGCGTCGGTTTCCGGCGGTCGGTGGGGCGAACGGGGCAGCGGCGGGCGGGAGTTCACCGGAGCGGGCTCCGGAGGTGCGGATCGCCGCGTCCAGGGCGTCGGCGAGCCGGTCCAGAACGGCCTCTGTCTGCTCGTCGGTGATGGTGAGTGGAGGGAGGAGGCGGATCACCGCGTTGTGGCGTCCGCCGAGTTCGACGATGAGCCCGCGCCGCAGGCACTCCTGCTGGACCGCCGCCGCGAGCGCGGGGTCGGCGGGCGGAGCCGCCGTACGTGCGACACCGTCGTACGATGCCCTCCCGCCCGGGGCTTGGCGCGCACCCCTGCCCGGGGCTTGGCGCGCACCCCTGCCCAGGGCTTGGCATGCATCCCCACCCGGGACTCCGCGCGCACCCCCGCCCTCGGCGCCTGTCAGCCAGGCTCCTTCGCACGGGGTCACTGCGCCCAGGGCCACCTCGCTCGGGGGTGTTCCGTACGGGGTTGCGCCGCCCTGAGTCCGCTCCCAGGCGGGGCTCACGACGGGCCCGGCCTGCGCCGCGGGCCCGACCCGCGCTGCGAACCCGGCCTGCCCGGCCTCCGCGGTTGCCTCCGCTTCCGCGGTGGGCTCCGCTTCCGCGATGGGCCCCGCCTCCGCCGTGGGCCCCGCCTCCGGGGTGACCAGTTCCAGGCCGATCATGAGGCCGCGGCCGCGCACCTCCCCGATCTGCGGGCGTCCGGCGGCGAATCGGCGCAGCCGCTCCAGCATCCGTCGGCCGACGACCGCCGCCCGCCGGGCGAGGTGGTTCTCCCGGACGTACGCGAGAGTGGCCGTGCCCGCGGCCATCGCCAGTTGGTTGCCGCGGAAGGTGCCCGCGTGGGCTCCGGGGGGCCAGACGTCGAGCTCCTCCCGGTAGACCACGACGGCCAGCGGCAGGCCCCCGCCGATGGCCTTCGACAGCACCATCACATCGGGCACCACCCCGCTGTGGTCGACCGCCCAGAAGGCTCCGGTACGCCCGACGCCGGTCTGCACCTCGTCCGCGATGAGCGGGATGGAGCGGGCCGCGGTGATCTCGCGCATCCGGCGCAGCCAGCCGTCCGGTGCCGGGATCACCCCGCCCTCGCCCTGTACGGGTTCGAGGATCATCCCGGCCGGGTCGGGCGCCCCGCCCTTCGGGTCGTCGAGCAGCTTCTCGGCCCAGCGCGCGGAGAGTTCGGCACCGCGCTCCCCGCCGACCCCGAACGGGCAGCGGTAGTCATATGGAAAGGGCAGCCGGGTCACCCCGGTCGCAGAGGCCCCGGTCACAAAGGCCCCGGCCGCAGCGGCCCCACCCGAGGCGGCCAACGCACCGGCCGTCATCCCGTGGTACGCCCCGGAGAAGGCGAGCAGGCCATCGCGCCCCGTGGCGGTCCGCACCAGCTTGAGCGCGGCCTCGACCGCGTCCGTGCCCGCCGGTCCGCAGAACTGCACCCGCGCGCGGGCGGCGAGTCCGGGCGGCAGGGTCGCGAACAGCTCGTCCGTGAAGGCGTCCCTGACCGGTGTGGCCAAATCCAGGACCTGGAGCGGCGCTTCCGAGTCCAGGACGGCCCGGATCGCCTCCAGCACCACCGGGTGGTTGTGCCCCAGGGCCAGCGCCCCGGCACCGGAGAGACAGTCGAGATAGCGGCGGCCGTCGGCCCCTTCGACCGTCATCCCCCGGGCGCGCACCGGAACGATGGGCAGCGCCCGGGCATAGGTGCGGGCAGCCGACTCACGCAGCGCCTGGCGCCGCAGAATTCCCTGGGTGACGCCACCGTCGTCGGAGACGGCGGACAGGGCCATCGGCGGGAGCTGGGTCACGGCCACGAGTCTCGGTCCTCCTGCTGCTGAACACCCTCCGGCTGTCCCCCGTACGTACCAACGACGCGTGAGGCTCTGGATCACGGGCTGAGCGAAGATCCTTGCGGCCGGGAACCAAGGACCCGCTCGCAGCCGTCGTAGGCGGCACCGGCATAGTGGGATACCACCCCATTGCCGGGGCGGTGCATGACAATTCCACATAGGCCGTAGAGCAGATCAGTACCTCAGGGGGAGTTCCGCCCATGCCATCCTCACGCCGACCCGCACTCGCCGTGGCCGCCATAGCCTCGGTTCTGGCGCTCACCGCCACCGCGTGCGATTCCTCGGACGACAACACCGACGCCAGGCCGACCGCGTCGTCGGAGCAGGGCGTGGACGACATCAAGCTGCCCGACAACCTCAACGACAAGTTGAAGAACCTCGGCATCGATCTGGACCAGTGGAAGAACGGTGCCTGGAACAAGTGGGACCGGGACGACTGGCTGCGCGAGGCCGGTGACTTCATCAACCCGATCATCAAGGGTCTGTGGAAGCCGGACAGGATGCGCGACGCGCAGGAGCCCGACAAGCCGGTCGACGACAGCGACATCGCGGACGACCAGGGTGTGACCGACCCCGATCCGCAGCCTGTCCAGGCCAAGGAGGTCACCAGCCCGTACAGCTCCAAGGTCCCCTACGCGGGCAAGGTCTTCTTCGACGGCCCCGAGGGTTCGATGGTCTGCTCGGCGACGGTGGTCGAGGACCCGGCGCACCCCGGCAAGTCCAACCTGGTGTGGACGGCGGGCCACTGCGTCCACGCGGGCAAGGGCGGCGGCTGGTACAAGAACCTGATGTTCGTCCCCTCCTACAACGACGCGGGCAAGTCGCAGGCGGAGCTGGAGAACGCCACCAAGGAGGAGCTGGCTCCCAAGGGCGTCTGGTGGGCCGACTGGGCGCAGACCTCCTCGCAGTGGATCGACAGGGGCGCGGCCGTGGGCGGCAAGGGCGCACCGTACGACTTCGCGGTGATGCATGTGAAGCCGGAGGTCAGCGGCGGCAAGTCGCTCGAGGAGATGGTGGGCGGCGCGCTGCCGGTCGACTTCAACGCCCCGGCGGTGAAGTCCATCGACGAGATCACGGCCACCGGCTACCCGGCCGCCCCGCCGTTCGACGGCCAGAAGATGAACCAGTGCGCGGACAAGCCGGGCCGGCTCTCCCTGGACGCCAAGCAGCCGACGATGTACCGCATCGGCTGCACCATGACCGCGGGTTCCTCCGGCGGTGGCTGGGTCGCCGAGGGCGCGGACGGCAAGCCCGCGCTGGTGTCCAACACCTCGATCGGTCCGTCCAACGCGACCTGGCTGGCGGGCCCGCACCTGGGCCCCGAGGCGAAGGGCGTCTACAACGCCGTCAGCAAGAAGTTCGCGAGCCAGTGACCGGCTGAGCCGGTAGCCGTCTGGCACCATGACGGCGAGGGCCCGCCCCCGGAGTTCCGGGGGCGGGCCCTCGCCATTGTGGTGCCTGACGTGGCTAGTGCTGTCCGGCGGCCGCGGCCGGGACGAAACGCCGCAGCTCCGCCGCGAGCTCCTCGTGCACCCGTGCCTTGAGCAGCGTGCCCTCGGGGGTGTGCTCCTCGGAGAGCACCTCACCCTCGGCGTGGGTGCGTGCGACCAGCTTGCCGTGGGTGTACGGCAGCAGCACCTCGATCTCGACCTGGGGCCGGGGCAGCTCCTCGTCGATCACCGCGAGCAGCTCGTCGATGCCCAGTCCGCTGCGGGCCGACACCGCCATGGCGCGCCGCTCCATGCGCAGCAGCCGCTGCACGACCAGCGGATCGGCCAGATCCGCCTTGTTGATCACGACGATCTCGGGCACATCGACCGCGCCCACATCGCGGATCACCTCGCGCACGGCGGCCAACTGCTCCTCCGGCGCCGGATGCGAGCCATCCACCACATGGACGATCAGATCGGCGTCGCCGACCTCCTCCATCGTGGAGCGGAACGCCTCGACCAGGTGGTGCGGCAGGTGCCGGACGAATCCGACGGTGTCCGCCAGTGTGTAGAGCCGCCCGCTGGGGGTCTCGGCCCGGCGCACGGTCGGGTCGAGGGTGGCGAACAGTGCGTTCTCCACCAGGACGCCCGCACCGGTGAGCCGGTTGAGCAGCGAGGACTTGCCCGCGTTGGTGTATCCGGCGATGGCGACGGAGGGGACCTTGTGGCGCCGGCGCTCCTGCCGCTTGATGTCGCGGCCGGTCTTCATCTCGGCGATCTCGCGGCGCATCTTCGCCATCTTCTCGCGGATGCGGCGCCGGTCCGTCTCGATCTTGGTCTCACCGGGACCACGGGTGGCCATACCGCCGCCCGAGGATCCGGAGCCACCGCCACCCATCTGCCGGGACAGCGACTGGCCCCAGCCTCGCAGCCGCGGCAGCATGTACTGCATCTGGGCGAGCGAGACCTGCGCCTTGCCCTCTCGGGACTTGGCGTGCTGAGCGAAGATGTCGAGGATCAGGGCGGTCCGGTCGACCACCTTGACCTTGACGACGTCCTCGAGGTGGATGAGCTGGCCGGGGCTCAGCTCACCGTCGCAGACCACGGTGTCGGCGCCGGACTCGACCACGATGTCGCGCAGTTCCTCGGCCTTGCCGGAGCCGATGTAGGTGGCGGGATCCGGCTTGTTGCGCCGCTGGATCACGCCGTCCAGCACCAACGCGCCCGCGGTCTCGGCGAGGGCGGCCAGCTCCGCCAGGGAGTTCTCCGCGTCCTGCGCGGTGCCGGAGGTCCATACGCCGACCAGCACCACGCGCTCCAGGCGGAGCTGCCGGTACTCGACCTCGGTGATGTCCTCGAGCTCGGTGGACAGCCCCACCACTCGCCGCAGCGCGGCACGGTCGGAGCGGTCGTACTGGTCGCCGTCACGCTCCTCGTCGATCTCGTGACTCCAGGCGACGTCCTCTTCCATCAGGGCGTCGGCCCGAAGGCTCTCGGCGGGTCGCTGCCGGTCCTGCGGAAGGGAAGAGGAGTGGGTCAAAGGAATCCTTACGTCGTGGAATACCGTCACTGTCGACAACGCGTGGCGGGCCCGCGGGATTCCCCGCCGGGACCGGCCGCGACGCCGACTCCTTGATGGTCGCACGCGGCGGCCGGGCCGTCACCCTGGTTTCACGGCCCATGGCACGGCGTAACGCACCGCATGCCGCCCCGCCCGGGCGCCCGGCAGCGCGGCGCCCTTCGTGCTCTCCTTCGCCGTCGGCCGCCAGTCGGGGTGTCCCGGCATCGGCGGCGTCTTCTCGCCGTACAGCCAGGGACGGAGGAATCCGCTCAGATCGCGCCCCGCCGCCTGAGAGGCCAGGCGGATGAAGTCGGCGGTCGAGGCCACACCGTCACGGTGGCGGAGCACCCATTGCCGCTCCAGCCGGTCGAAGGCGGCCCGGCCGATCCGCTGCCGCAGCGCGTACAGCACCAGCGCGCTGCCGTCGTAGACGACCGGGCGGAAGATGCCGATCTGCTGGTCGGAGTCGGCCGGCTTGGGGGCGGCGGGCGGCCCGTCCTCGGCCCGCCAGGCATCCGACTGCTCGTACGCCTTGCGCATCCGCCGCTTCATGCTCGCCTTACCGTGCTCATCGGCGTACAGCGCCTCGTACCAGGTGGCGTGGCCCTCGTTGAGCCATAGATCGGACCAGCGGCGCGGGCTGACGCTGTCGCCGAACCACTGGTGCGCCAGCTCGTGCACCATGATCGATTCGATGTACCACCGGGGCAGTTGCTCGCTGGTGAACAGATCGCGCTCGAAGAGGGAGAGCGTCTGTGTCTCCAGTTCGAAGCCGGTGGTGGCGTGGGCGATCAGGACGCCGTAGTTCTCGAAGGGGTAGCGCCCGGCCTTCTTCTCCATCCAGGCCAACTGGCCGGGAGTACGTGCGAGCCACTTCTCCAGCCGTGCGCGGTCCGCCGCGGGTACGACGTCGCGCACCGGCAGCCCATGGGGCCCGGTGCGGCGCGGCACGGCGGAGCGGCCGATGGAGATCTGCGCCAGTTCGGTGGCCATGGGATGGGCGAGGCGATACGTCCAGGTGGTCCGCGATCCCTTGCGGACGCGGGGTCCGGGAAGACCGCCCGCGACGACCGTGAGGTTCTTCGGTGCGGTGACCCGGAAGGTGAAGCGGGCCTTGTCGGCGGGGTGGTCGTTGCAGGGGAAGACCCGGTGGGCGGCGTTGGCCTGGTTGGCCATGACCAGCCCGTCGCTGGTGCGGACCCAGCCGCCGTTGGCACCGCCCCGCGGATCGCTGGTGTGGTGGACGGTGACCCGGAAGGCGGCGCCCTTACGGAGCGGGGTGGACGGCGTGACCACCAGGTCCTCACCGGCCGTCACGAACCGGGCCCGCGCGCCGTCGACCCGCACCGAAGCCACGACGCCCTGGGCGAAGTCGAGGTTGACGGTGCGCAGGGGCGCGGTGGCGCGGGCATCGATGGTGGTGACGGCGTCGAGCGGCCGGTCCTGACGGCGGTAGTCGAACGCGATGTCGTACGCCGTGACGTCGTACCCGGGGTTGCCCAGCTCCGGAAAGAGCGGGTCGCCGATGCCCAGGGGCCCGGGGTGGGTGGACGAAACCGGCCCCGCGGCGGAGGAGGGGCCGACCGCGAGGAAGACGGCGGCCATGGCCGCGGCCACCAGCGCGGTCCTGCGGCGCCCCGTGCGCGGCGGCCAGGGGCGGCGCCCCGAAGAAAACGTCATGCCCTACGGCTACCAGCGCCCCGGCGCCGACGCAGTCGCTCCCGGCCTTGATCCACCCGAAGGAGTTCAGGCGGCCCGGCCGCGTTCAGGAGCGCGCCGCGGCCATGCTGCGGCCCTCGCGTGTCACGTCGTAGACCCCGGGGACGTTGCGCATGGCCCGCATCAGCGTCGGCAGCCTGCCCGCGTCGGGCAACTGGAGCGTGTAGGTGTGCCGGACCCGCTGCTCACGGGGCGGTTCGACGGCGGCCGCGACCACCTCCGCGCCCTCGGCGGCGATGGCCTCGGTGAGGTCCGCGAGCAGATGCGGTCTGCTGAACGCCTCCGCGAAGAGGGTCACGCGATAATCGCCGCCCCCGTCTCCGTCGTCCTCGTCCGCCCAGCGCACCGCGACGGCCGTGCGCCCGGCCGCGGTCATCCGCGCCACCCCGGGGCAGCGCTCGCGGTGCACGGTGACGGCACCGCCGCGCACCGCGAAGCCGGTGACCGCGTCGGGCGGCACGGGGGTGCAGCAGCGGGCGAGCCGTACGGTCGCGCCGGGCCGGTCGACGACGATGCCCGCCTCGCGGCGGACCGCCCCGGCCGCGGGGACGGCGGTCTCGCCGCCCTGCGCGGCCTGCGAGCCCTGCGCCTCCTGGCCGTCCTGCCCGTCCTCGCCGGAGAGCGTGGAGGCGGAATCCGCCTCCTGGGCCGCTTCCCGGGACTCGTGCTGCGCGGGCTGCGGCGCCGGGTGGGCGGCCAGCCAGCGGTTGATGGCGATGCGGGCGGCCGGGGTGCGGGCGTGGTCGAGCCACTCCGGCGAGGGGCCGTGCGAGGCGGCGTCCCGGGTGTCGCCGGCCATCAGCAGTTGCAGGGTGTCGCCGTCGCGCAGCACGGTGCTCAGGGTCGCGATCCGGCCGTTGACCCGGGCGCCGATACAGGAGTGCGCGTCCTCGCCGTACAGGGCGTACGCGGCGTCCACACAGCTTGCGCCCGCCGGCAGGCCGAGCGTCCCGCCGTCGGAGCGGAAGACGGTGATCTCCCGGTCCTGGGCGAGGTCGTCGCGGAGCGAGGTCCAGAAGAGGTCGGGGTCGGGGGTGGCGCTCTGCCAGTCGAGCAGCCGGGACAGCCAGCCGGGGCGGGTCGGGTCGGCCCGCTCGCCCTCGGGGGCGTCGGCGCCCTCCGTCGGGGTGTACGGATTGCCGAGGGCGATCACTCCGGCCTCCGCGACCCGGTGCATCTGATGGGTGCGGATGAGGACCTCGGTGACCTCGCCGTCGCGCCCGGCCACGGCCGTGTGCAGCGACTGGTAGAGGTTGAACTTGGGAACCGCGATGAAGTCCTTGAACTCCGAGATCACCGGGGTGAAGCAGGTGTGCAGCTCGCCCAGGACCGCGTAGCAGTCCGCGTCGTCGGAGACGAGGACGAGGAGGCGGCCGAGATCGGTGCCGGTCAGCTCGCCGCGCTTGAGCCCGACCCGGTGGACGGAGACGAAGTGCCGCGGCCGGACCAGGACTTCGGTGGTGATGCCCGCCTCCTGGAGCACGCCCCGTACGTCCTCGGCGGCGCGGGCCAGCGGGTCGGGGCGCCCGGCGTGGGCTTGGAGGAGCTCGCGGGTCCGCGCGTACTCCTCGGGGTGGAGGATGGCGAAGACCAGGTCCTCCAGCTCGGTCTTGAGCGCCTGCACCCCGAGCCGCTCGGCGAGGGGGATCAGCACATCGCGGGTGACCTTGGCGATGCGCACCTGTTTCTCGGGACGCATCACGCCGAGGGTGCGCATGTTGTGCAGCCGGTCGGCGAGTTTGATCGACATCACCCGGACGTCGTTGCCCGTGGCGACGAGCATCTTGCGGAAGGTCTCGGGCTCGGCCGCCGCGCCGTAGTCGACCTTCTCCAACTTGGTGACGCCGTCGACGAGATAGCGGACCTCCTCGCCGAACTCCTCCCCCACCTGATCGAGGGTCACCTCGGTGTCCTCGACGGTGTCGTGGAGCAGCGAGGCCGTCAACGTGGTGGTCTCGGCGCCCAGTTCGGCGAGGATCAGCGTGACGGCCAGCGGATGGGTGATGTACGGCTCACCGCTCTTGCGCATCTGGCCGCGGTGGGAGGACTCGGCCAGGACATACGCCTTGCGGAGCACATCCAGATCGGCTCCGGGATGGTGTGCGCGGTGGACCTTGGCCACATGCTCGATCGCGTCCGGCAGCCGGCCGCGGGAGGCCGGCCCGAGCAGGGCCGCCCGGCTGAACCTGCGGAGATTGCGCAGGTCGATGCGGGGGAGGCCGCGCCTGCGGCCGAACGGGGCCTGGTCGGTGGCCTCTGCGCTCATGGGCAACCTCCGGCGGCGTCGAGCGTCAACCGGCGTGGGTACTCCCCCGGGGCCGGTGCTTGATGCTATCGAGCCCATCACGCACGGCCGACCGGCTCTCGCCCAGAGTGAAACGGATCACCCATTCGAGGGAAGTGTCAGCCGAGGTCCGTGCCCAGCCAAGCGGGATCCAGTTCCCCCTCGGCCACGATCACGGCAGGGCCGGTCATCTCCACCGTACCGTCAGGCCGTTCACTGATCACAAGGCGCCCTCCGGGGACGTCCACGGTGTACGTGACGGGGTGGCCGGTGACCGCCGGGTCGGCCCCGTCACGGCGCGCGGCGGCCACCATCACGGCGCAGGCGCCGGTGCCGCAGGAGCGGGTCTCACCGGAGCCGCGCTCATGCACGCGCATCGCGACATGGCGCGGGCCGCGGTCGACGACGAACTCGACATTGGTGCCGTGGGGGTACGCGGAGGCGGGGCGCACGGCGGGGGCGGCGAGCAGATCACCGGCCTGGGCGAGGTCGTCGACGAAGGCGACCGCGTGCGGGTTGCCCATGTTCACGTTGCGCGCGGGCCAGCTCCGCTCACCGACCGTGACCGTGATCTCCGCCTCGGGGCCGGGCCCGGGCAGCGTGGCCTCGCCCATCACCACGGTGATCGGGCCGTCGGGCCCCGTCGTGGCCTCGCCCGGCCGTGCGGCGTCGCCGGCGTCCTTGGCGATGTGGACCCGGCGCACTCCGGCCCGGGTGGCGACCGCGAGATCGCCCGCCTCGGCGAGCCCGGCCCGCTGGAGATACCGGGCGAAGACCCGGACGCCGTTGCCGCACATCTCGGCGATGCTGCCGTCGCTGTTGCGGTAGTCCATGAACCATTCGGCCTGGTCGGCCATGGCCCGCGCCTCGGGGTGCGCCGAGGACCGCACGACGCGGATCAGCCCGTCACCGCCGATACCGGCACGGCGGTCGCAGATCCGGGTGACGGCGGCCGCGGACAGCTCCAGGCTGCCGTCCAGGTCGGGGACGATGACGAAGTCGTTCTCGGTGCCGTGACCCTTGAGGAAGGACAGCCGTGGTGCGGTGCTCATCCCTCGATCCTACGGGGCACCGTGTGCGCCGTCCCTCCGTGCCCGGACCGTCGGCGCCGGGCGGGCCGCAGGGCCGCCACGAGCGCACCGCCGCGAGGCGCCATGCGGGCGCGTGCCGGGCGCCGTGCCAGGCGCCGTAGGGCCGCGGAGATCCGCCAGAAGGGCCCTAGCGGAGGCGGGCCACCCGCCAGAAGGTGAGGGCGGCCAGCAGGGCCACGATCACCACGTAGAGGACGACGAAGCGCCAGTCCGGGCGGCGTCCGGAGCCTCTGGGGGGAAGGCCCGGCCAGGTGTAGCCCACCCGGCGGGCGGCCATCAGGCCCCAGCCCGCCGCGCAGCAGCTCAGCAGCAGGCCGAGCATGGCCACGACCGCCCCTCCGTCGCCGAACTCGAAGGCGAGCGGGAAGGCGAACATCAGCGAGCCGAGGATGGCGAGGCCGACGATCGGCGCGATCTGCCAGATCCGCAGCCGGCGCGGCGGGCGCAGCTCCCGGAAGGACTCCCCGGGGACGGATCCCGCGCCGTCCGGGTCCTCGGAGCCGTCATCGAGGACCGGTGCGCCGGTCTCGTGGAGCCCTCCGGCCTCATCGGGGCCGTCGGGGGTCAGCGGCCCCGCGTCTCCGTGCGGCGATTGATGCGATGCGTCGCGAGGGCCGGCCTCCATCGCCACACGCCCTCCCCACTCCAGACACCACGGCACGATCGGAGCTTGATGATGGCATGCCCGCCGGGGCCCGAATGACGAGCTGAGCGTCCCGATGCCATGACGTGATCAGGCTGTGACCGCCCGTTCAACCAACGCGAGCGCGCTCGCCAGGAGTTCCCCTCTGCGGTCGGCGGCTCCGCTGAGCCAGTGGACCCGGGGATCGCGGCGGAACCAGGAATCCTGGCGGCGCGCGAACCGCTTGGTGGCGCGCACGGTTTCGGCCCTGGCCTCCTCCTCGGTGCACTCCTGCGCGAGCGCGGCCAGCACTTGCTGATAGCCGAGGGCGCGGGAGGCGGTACGGCCGGCGCGCAGCCCGGCGGCCTCCAGCAGGCGGACCTCCTCGACCAGCCCGGCGTCCCACATCCGGTCCACCCGCAGGGCGATCCGCTCGTCCAGCTCGGGCCGCTCGACGTCGACGCCGATCTGGAGGGTGTCGTAGACCGCCTCGTGCCCGGGCAGATTGGCGGTGAAGGGGCGGCCCGTGATCTCGATGACCTCCAGCGCCCGGACCACCCTGCGGCCGTTGCTGGGCAGGATCGCGCGGGCCGCCTCGGGGTCGGCGGCGGCGAGCCGGGCGTGCAGGGCCCCGGAGCCCCGCTCCTCCAGCTCGGCCTCGAGCCGGGCCCGGACGGCGGGGTCGGTGCCCGGGAACTCGAGCGCGTCGATGGCCCCGCGGATGTAGAGGCCGGATCCGCCGACCAGGACGGGGGTACGGCCCTCGTCGAGCAGGCGGTCCATCTCGGCGCGGGCCAGCCGCTGGTACTCGGCGACGCTCGCGGTCTGGGTGACGTCCCAGATGTCCAGCAGCCGGTGTGGCACCCCCTGCCGCTCGTCCTCCGTCAGCTTGGCGGTGCCGATGTCCATGCCCCGGTAGAGCTGCATGGAGTCGGCGTTGACGACCTCGCCGTCGAGATGTCTGGCGAGCGCGACGCCCAGATCGGACTTTCCGGCCGCGGTGGGGCCGACGACGGCGATGACTCGCGGCGGGTGGCCTGCAGTATTCACCGGGCCAGTCTCGCAAACGCCGGGGGTCTCCTCGAATGAGCGACGTGACGGGGCTCCGCCGGGTTCGTTGCCCGCTTGCGAGGTTCCGAGGGCCGGTTCACGGAATCGGCCTCCGCGCGCGGCGCAAGTGAACGCTCCGAGCGGCACGGGATTTCGCCCGCACGAGTAAGGTATGGAGTAGATATGGGCGTGTTTTCCAGGTTTCGTCGCGATCGTCATGTGCCGAAGGAGGCGAGCCGCTCGTCCGAGAAGGCACCGTCCGCACAGGACATCCAGGTCACGGCCGACGCCATCACGGCGGAGGCCGCGTCCGGGACAGGCGACGGGGCTGAGACCGCGCGGAGCGGGAAGGAGAACCCGGTGGGTGAAGGCGCCGGGATCCCCAGGCAGCAGTCCGCCGCCGAGGCGGCCGACAGTGAGACCGGTGAGAGCGCCCGCACATAGGCAGCCGACGAGGGTAGGTGGCACATGGGCCTGATGGACAATCTCAAGGCCAAGGCCGGTCAGATGAAGGGCAAGGCCGGCAGCCTCGCGCAGCAGCACGAGGCCAGGATCGAGCGGGGCCTGGAGAAGGCGGCCAAGACGGTCGACACCAGGACCAAGGGCAAGTACAGCGCCAAGATCGAGACTGGCAGGGGCAAGGCGAAGGGCGCGCTCAACCGCCTCTCGCACATGGACGAGGACAAGCCCAAGCGCAAGCGCGACGAATAACGCCGGCCAGGCCAGGACGGCGCCCAGGACGGGGGCGGGCGACGCCGGGCCCCGACCGGCCGGCCCCGCCGGTACGCGGCCGTGGAGCGAAGGCTCCACGGCCGCGAGCGGTCTATGAAGACCAGCTCGCCACGAAATACCCCACGCCGTACGGCGCTTCGTCATACCGCAACTCCCCCTTCAGGGGCGCCCCCTCGGCCGCCCCCGCGAGCACCTGCAACGGCGCGCGGCCCGCCGCCTTGAGCTCGTACGCCAACTCCTCGTCGAGCGCGGCCAGCGCCCCGGTGTCGGCGGCCGCCAGCGCCCGCGCCACCTCGGCGTCGAACGGGGCCGCCCGCTCGTCGAGATAGCCCGGCGCCTTCAGCGTGCGGCATGCGGTGCCGTCGCCCATCACCAGCAACGCCATCCGCTCCGCCCGCCCGGCGAGCTCCCTTCCAACTTCAATACACCGCTCGGCCGCGAGAGGTTCCCCCACACCCAGCCCCTCGACGGGCACCGCCGGATCCCACCCCGCGTACTCCAGCAGCCAGGCGGCGACCGCCAGCGACAGTGGCAGGGAGGGCGACGGCGGCAGCGAGGGCGCGGAGCCCTGCCCCGCGGCATCGTCGCCGCCCGACACCCCGTCCGCCGCCGCCAGCCGCACATCCAGCTCCACGCCGAAGCCGCGGAACGATCCGGCCGTGCCCTGCGCATGCGGTCCGCGCCCGGCACGCTCGGCGGGCCCCACCACGATCAGGCGCTCCGGACCCGCCGCCGCGAGGGCGCGGACGGCCTCGGCACATGCCGCGCGCAGCCCGTCCAGCTCGGGGGCGGCCCCGGCGGCGACCTCGGGCACCAGCAGCGGCGGACACGGGCAGACGGCGGCGGCGATCAGCATGATCGTCAGCCTAGCCGTGCGCTCAGTCGCAGCCGCAGCCCGCGGCGGGCGCGGCCGGCAGCGACGGCGGGGCGCCCACCGTCGGCAGGCCCAGCATCACACCCGCGGGCTTCTTCTCCCCGGCCGCGTTCCGCCGCTCCCAGGCGTCTCCGGCGCGGGTGCGCCGCACGCCCCGGGCCGGGCCCTCGGCCAGCAGATGGTGCGGGGCGGCGTAGGTGATGTCGACGGTGACGACGTCGCCGGGGCGCACCGGCTCCTCGGGGCGCGCGAAGTGCACCAGGCGGTTGTCGGCGGCGCGGCCGGAGAGCCGCCGCGTGGCGTCGTCCTTACGGCCTTCGCCCTCGGCGACCAGCACCTCCAGCGTGCGGCCGACCTGCTTCTTGTTCTCCTCCCAGGAGATCTCCTCCTGGAGGGCGACCAGCCGCTCGTAGCGCTCCTGGACGACCGCCTTGGGCACCTGGCCTTCCATCTCGGCGGCGGGCGTCCCGGGCCGCTTGGAGTACTGGAAGGTGAACGCCTGGGCGAAGCGCGCCTCGCGCACCACGTGCAGCGTCTGCTCGAAGTCCTCCTCCGTCTCACCGGGGAAGCCGACGATGATGTCGGTCGAGATGGCGGCGTCCGGCATCGCGGCGCGCACCTTCTCGATGATGCCGAGGTAGCGCTCCTGCCGGTACGAGCGGCGCATCGCCTTGAGCACGGTGTCCGAACCGGACTGCAACGGCATGTGCAACTGCGGCATCACGTTCTCCGTCTCCGCCATGGCGGAGATGACGTCGTCGGTGAAGTCGCGCGGATGCGGCGAGGTGAACCGGACCCGCTCCAGCCCCTCGACCTTCCCGCAGGCGCGCAGCAGCTTGCTGAACGCCTCGCGGTCGCCGATGTCGGAGCCGTACGCGTTCACGTTCTGGCCGAGCAGGGTGATCTCGGTGACGCCCTCGGCGACCAGGGTCTCCACTTCGGCGAGGATGTCGCCGGGGCGGCGGTCCTTCTCCTTGCCGCGCAGCGCCGGGACGATGCAGAAGGTGCAGGTGTTGTTGCAGCCGACCGAGATGGAGACCCACGCGGCGTACGCGGACTCGCGCCGCGTCGGAAGGGTGGAGGGGAAGGCTTCCAGGGACTCGGCGATCTCGACCTGGGCTTCCTCCTGGACCCGGGCGCGCTCCAGCAGCACCGGCAGACTGCCGATGTTGTGGGTGCCGAAGACCACATCGACCCAGGGGGCCTTCTTGACGATGGTGTCGCGGTCCTTCTGGGCCAGACAGCCGCCGACGGCGATCTGCATGCCCGGCCGCCGCGCCTTGATCGGTGCGAGCCGGCCGAGGTTGCCGTAGAGGCGGTTGTCGGCGTTCTCCCGCACCGCGCAGGTGTTGAAGACGACGATGTCCGCCTCGCCCTCACCGGTGCCCTCCGGTGCGCGGACGAAGCCCGCCTCTTCCAGCAGGCCCGAGAGCCGCTCGGAGTCGTGGACATTCATCTGGCACCCGTAGGTGCGGATCTCGTAGCTCTTGGTCGCTTGAACGTCCACTACCGGGCTCCGGTCGCTGCTGATGGTCACGCATCAAGGGTAGGCGCTCACAGAAGCCCCCCTGCCTGGCGGTGGGCCGGACACCCCTCGGCACACTGTGTTCCATGACACGGAACAGCTCCCAGGGCAATATGCTCGACAAGGCAGTGGCGGTTCTCGACTGCTTCCGGCCCGACGGCGGCGCGTTCCGTCTCACAGAACTCTCCGTGCGTACGGGACTGGCCAAGACCACCGTATTCCGGCTCTGCGCCGTTCTGGTCCGGCTCGGCCTGCTCGAACGTGACGCCGAGACCTATCGGCTCGGCGGCGCTCTGTTCGAGCTCGGCTCGCTCGTCCCGCGCCGACGCGACCTGCGGGAGGCCGCGCTGCCGTTTCTCCAGGACCTCTTCGAGGCCACCCACGAGACCGTGCACCTAGGGGTCCGCGAGGGCCGCGAGGTGGTCTATGTCGAGCGCATCCACGGCCACGACGCCCTGCGGCTGCCGTCCCGCATCGGCGGCCGGCTGCCCCTGACCTGCACCGGCGTCGGTAAGGCGCTTCTGGCATTCTCGGGCTCCGAGCTGGTCGAGGACGTCCTGGCCGCGGCTCTGCCCCGACTCACCCCCCACTCGATCATCGATCCGGACCGGCTGCGCACGGCCATCGAGCAGGCCCAGGTCGCGGGTCTGGCCTATGAGGAGGAAGAGGCGGCTTCGGGGGTTAGCTGTATCGCGGCTCCCGTCTTCGACGGTCCTACGGCGGTGGCGGCGCTGTCGGTGGCCGTACCCCGCAGCCGCTTCCGGCCCGCGCAGCTCGCACCGGCGGTCCGGACCGCGGCCCTGGGGCTGTCGAGGGCCCTGCGGTCCGGCACATGAGACCGGATGCCCGGCGGTCCGGCACATGACCGGGTGCCCGGCGGGATCCGCGGCTCGCCCCTCCCCTCCCGGGAGCGGGGCTGGCAGGATCCTCGCCATGGCCGTCACCCTTCCGCGCCTGGACCGGCGCCGTGCCCTTCAGTCCGCCGCCGCGGGCCTCGTCGCCCTGGGGCTGTTGCTGTGGTGGCTGCCGGCAATGGGCGGCGGCCCCTCCCCCAGCGGCCGGGCGACCTTCGCGACCGGGGTCTCCACCGGGGTCTACGACACCTACGGCCGGATGCTCGAGCGGGACCTGGCCCGGGACCTCCCCGATGTCGATGTGCGGCTGGAACAGACCAGAGGGTCCCCGGACAACGTCCAACGGCTGGCCCGGGGCAGGGCCACCTTCGCCATCGCCGCCACCGACGCCGTCGCCGCCTACCGGGGGGAGGGCGCCGGGCGGCTGCGGGCCTGCGCCCGGCTGTACGACGACTACATGCAGCTCGTCGTACCGAGGGGCTCGTCCGTGCGATCGGCCCGCGACCTGAAGCATCTGCGGGTGGGCGTGGGCGACGACGGCTCGGGCGTACAGCTCATCACCCGGGCGCTGATCAAGGCCGCCGGGCTCGACTTCAATCGGGACATCCGGGCCGAGCGGGTCGGCATCGACGTCATGCCGAGGCTGCTGCGGCAGGGCAAGCTCGACGCCTTCTTCTGGTCGGGCGGGCTGCCGACCACCGCGGTGCGCACCCTGGCCCACGCCTACCCGATCCGGCTCGTCCAGCTCGGCGACCTCACCGGGCCGCTGCACCGGCAGGGCGGGGTGACGCGCTACTACCGGGCGGCCACCGTGCCCGCCGACGCGTACGAGGAGATACGCAGGCCCGAACCGGTCAAGACGATCGCCGTACCGAACCTCCTGGTCACCACGGACCGGGTGGACCCCGATCTGGCGGAGGGCGTCACCCGCACGGTGATAGAGAACCGGGACCGCATCGGGGCGAAGGTGCACGCCGCCCAGAAGGTGGACCTGCGGACCGCCGTCTTCACCGACCCGCTCGCCCTCCACAAGGGCGCGGCGCGCTATTACCGGTCGGTCAAGCCGTAGCCGGGCTACGTCCGAGGTCGGCCCAAACGGCCGAGGTCCCACGGGAAGGTCCGGCAGGATCCTCGCCGGTGCGACCCTCTCGCCGCACGTCCTTACGGTCTTCGGCACGTCCTTACGGTCTTCACGTTCTCATCGGGCCCGGCCCCTTCACCTGCTCACTCGGCCCGGTGCGCGGGACGGTAATGGTCACGCGCAGCCCGCGGGGCTCGTTGGGGGCGTAGTCGATCGTGCCCCCGCCCGCCGCGAGCAGAGCGCGGGTGATGGACAGGCCCAGGCCCGAGCCCGAGATGTTCTGGTGGCGGCTGCTGCGCCAGAAGCGGTCGCCGACCCGGGCGAGTTCTTCCTCGGTGAGGCCCGGGCCGCCGTCGGCGACGACGATCGCGACGGTGTCGCCGTCCGTGCGCGCCGAGACCTCCACATGCGCCCCCTCGGGCGTGAACTTCAGGGCGTTGTCGACGACGGCGTCCAGCGCGCTGGACAGGGCCACCGGGTCGGCCCAGCCGGTGATGGCCGCGGGGCCGGTATAGGCGAGCCCGACCTCCTCCCGCTCGGCCACCAGAAGCCAGGCGTCCACCCGATCGGCGGCCAGCTCGGCGATGTCGGTGAGCCGCAGATCGGCTGCGGAGTGCTCGGCCAGGGCGAGGTCGAGCAGATCGTCCAGAACGCTGGCCAGGCGCTTGCCCTCCGCGCGCACCGAGGCGATCTCCTCATGGCCGTCCGGCAGTTCCAGCGCCAGCAGCTCGATGCGCAGCAGCAGCGCGGAGAGGGGATTGCGCAACTGGTGGGAGGCGTCGGCGACGAACGCCCGCTGCTGCTCCAGGACTTGTTCGACGTTGTCGGCCATCTCGTTGAACGAGCGGGCGAGCCGCCGCAGTTCCGGGGGCCCCGAGGCGGCCGCGACCCGTGACTGCATCCGCCCGGTCGAGATGTCGTGGGTCGCGGTGTCCAGGACGCGCACGGGCCGCAGCACCCATCCGGTCAGCCGGACGGCGGCCCCCACGGCCAGCAGCATCGCGGCGCCTTCGCCCGCGCCGATGACCAGCCAGCCGTGCAGAGTCCGCGACCGCATCTGGCCGGTGGGCGAGTCGGTGACGACGACGGCCACCACGTCCCCGTCGCGCACGACGGGGGAGGCGACGGTGAGCCTGCCCCGCTGCCAGGGCCACACCTGGGGCGGATCGTGGCTGCGGCGCCCGGCGAGGGCCTCGTCGAAGGCCCGGGCGCTCTCGCCCGTGTCCGGCAGCCGCCAGTGGCCGGGCGCCTCGGCCATGGGCGGGGCGTCCCGGTCCCGGTAGAAGACCCCGGCCCGGATGCCGTACAGGTCGTGGTAGCGCTTCAGCTCGGCGCGCAGCGTGTCCAGCCGCTCGTCCCCCTCGGCGCCGACCGCTCCCGTAGGCCCGGCGGTGACGAACTGGGCGAGCGCGGCGAAGCGCGCGGTGTCGTCGATCCGGTCGACGACCACCCGCTGCTGCTCCCGGGCGGCCACGCTCCCGGCGAGCGGGAAGCCGAGCGCGAGCAGCACGCCCGCCATAAGGACGATGAGAAGCGGGAGAAGTCGGGTGCGCACCGTAAGGAGCCCCGGTCGCTCAGCCGGCCGGGGCGACGAGGCGGTAGCCCACCCCGCGCACCGTCTCGATCAGGGCGGGCATCCGCAGTTTGGAGCGCAGGGAGGCGACATGGACCTCCAGGGTGCGCCCGGTCCCCTCCCAACTGGTGCGCCAGACCTCGCTGATGATCTGCTCCCGGCGGAAGACGACACCGGGGCGCTGCGCGAGCAGTGCGAGCAGATCGAACTCCTTACGGGTGAGCGAGACGGTCGTGCCGTTGACCGAGACCTGGCGGGTGGGCAGTTCGATGGTCACCGGGCCGAGCCGCAGCGGCGGATGGGGGCCATCCGGGCTCTCGTCGGCGCCATGGCCCGGGTCCTGGGCGGCGGTGCGGCGGCTGACGGCGTGGATGCGGGCGAGCAGCTCCATGGTGTCGTACGGCTTGACCACATAGTCGTCGGCACCGAGGTTGAGCCCGTGTATGCGCGAGCGCACATCAGCGCGCGCGGTCACCATGATCACAGGGGTGGCGGTGCGCTTGCGGATCTTGCCGCACACCTCGAAACCGTCCTGGTCGGGCAGGCCGAGGTCGAGGAGTACGACGCCGAAGGGGGCCCCGGAGTCGGGCAGTAGCGCCTGGAGCGCCTCCTCGCCGCTGCGGGCGTGGGTGATCTCGAAACCGTGCCGGGAGAGGATCGCGGACAGGGCCGCGGCGACGTGGTTGTCGTCCTCGACGAGCAGCAGTCTCACCAGCCCCTCCGCCACCTTCCCGTACCAGCGGAGACGCGCCCCGTACGCGCCCCCGTCACCATGGCTTCGAATACGGCCACGAACATGGCCACAGGGCATCCACCCTGATCGAGGGGCACCCGTCAAGACGCATTCGGTCACACACCGGTTTCCGTTATGCAGCCGGTACGGCCCGCGTCGTCTCGTTCACGCAGCGTGTCATGCCGCAGCCATATCGTTATCCTCAATTTCAGCTCAGATGTAATGACGCTGGTCGCGGCCGGTCACTACTGTCCTCCCAACCGAGGAGGACGGAGCGAGACGCCGATGAGCGAAGTATCGGTGACCAAGGACGCCGCACCGGTGGCGGACGCGTTGGTTGCGCTGTCAGGGGTCAACAAGCACTTCGGCGCGCTGCATGTGCTCCAGGACATCGACCTGACCATCAGCCGGGGCGAAGTGGTCGTCGTCATCGGGCCGTCCGGGTCCGGGAAGTCGACGCTGTGCCGCACGGTCAACCGGCTGGAGACGATCGACGCCGGATCCATCACGATCGACGGCAAGCCGCTGCCCCAGGAGGGCAGGGAGCTCGCCCGGCTGCGCGCCGACGTCGGCATGGTCTTCCAGTCCTTCAACCTCTTCGCGCACAAGACGGTGCTCGAGAACGTGATGCTGGGCCAGGTCAAGGTCCGTAAGACGGACAAGAAGGCCGCCGAGGAGAAGGCCCGCACGCTGCTCGACCGGGTGGGCGTCGGCGCCCAGGCGGACAAGTACCCCGCCCAGCTCTCCGGCGGCCAGCAGCAGCGCGTGGCGATCGCGCGCGCCCTGGCCATGGACCCGAAGGTGATGCTCTTCGACGAGCCGACCTCGGCGCTGGACCCGGAGATGATCAACGAGGTGCTGGAGGTCATGCAGCAGCTCGCCAGGGACGGCATGACGATGGTCGTCGTCACCCACGAGATGGGCTTCGCCCGCTCCGCCGCGAACCGGGTGGTCTTCATGGCCGACGGCCGGATCGTCGAAGAGGCCGAGCCGGAGCAGTTCTTCAGCAACCCGCGCAGCGACCGGGCCAAGGACTTCCTGTCGAAGATCCTTCACCACTGAGTCCGCGCCGGCCCGGCAGACCGCCGGCACGTTCGCCACTGCGTATCTGGACCACTGGACCACGTACTGAACACAGAGGGATGGGCACCATGAGGATTCGTAAGACGGCCGCGGCGGCCACGGTGGTTCTCGCGCTGGCCGCGACGGCGACCGCCTGTGGCGGCGAGAAGGGCACCGCCGGGGACAAGCCGAAGGGCGGCGAGGTCTACAGCGGCGACTACACGGTCGCGAAGGACGTGAAGATCGACTCACCGACCCTGAAGGCGGCGCAGAAGCGCGGCAAGATCGTCATCGGCGCCAAGGCCGACCAGCCCTTCCTCGGCTTCCAGGACACCGAGGGCAAGCGCTCCGGCTTCGACATCGAGATCGCCAAGATGGTCGCCGCCGACCTCGGCTTCTCCGCGGACAAGATCACCTTCAAGACGGTGGACTCCAACGTCCGCGAGACCTCGATCTCCAAGGGCCAGGTCGACTACTACGTCGGCACCTACACCATCAACGACGAGCGCAAGAAGCAGGTCGGCTTCGCGGGCCCGTACTACCAGGCCGGTGCCGACCTCCTGGTCCGCATGGAGGACAAGGGCAAGATCACCGGCCCGGACAGCATCAAGGGCAAGAAGGTCTGCTCGATCGTCGGCTCCACCCCGCTCCAGGAGATCAAGAAGCCGAAGTACGGCGCCAAGACCACCGAGCTGAGCAAGTACTCGCTCTGCGTCAAGCAGCTCCTCGACGGCCAGGTCGACGCGGTCACCACCGACGACGCGATCCTCAAGGGTTACGCCGCCCAGCGCTCCACCAAGCTGCACGTGGTCGGCAAGCCGTTCACCGAGGAGCCGTACGGCATCGGCATGAACAAGAACGACAAGGCCCTCCGCGACGCGATCAGCGACTCGCTCGAGAAGCACATCAAGAACGGCGACTACAAGAAGGCGTACGAAGGCACGCTCGGCAAGTCCGGCTCCTCCTACGTCGCCCCGAAGACCCCCCTGCCCCGCTACTGAGCAGGATTCCCCGTTCGCCTGGAAGCCGGTGCGCTCCGCACGCCGCTGACCTGACCGCTACCGCGGAGAATCGATGAACGTACTCCTCGATCATTTGCCCCAGTTCCGTGAGGGGTTCCTGGGAACCCTCTCCATCACGGCGGCCAGTGCGGCGCTGGCTCTCGTCCTGGGCATTGTCATAGCCGGCTTCCGGGTGTCGCCCATACCGCCGCTGCGCGCCTTCGGGACGGCGTGGGTCACCCTGCTGCGCAACACCCCGCTGACCCTGCTGTTCCTGATCTCGTTCTTCGTGATCCCGCAGATCTTCTTCCCCGGAACGAGCCCGTTCGTTCTCGCCATGGGGGCGCTGGGCTGCTACACGTCGTCCTTCGTCTGCGAGGCCGTGCGGTCCGGTATCAACACCGTGCCGCTCGGCCAGGCGGAGGCCGCCCGCAGCCTGGGGATGACCTTCTTCCAGACCCTGCGGCTGATCGTGCTCCCCCAGGCCACCCGGTCCGTGATTCCCCCCATGAGCAGCATCTTCATCGCGCTCACCAAGAACTCGGCCATCGCCGGGGCGTTCAGCAACACCGAGCTGTTCAATGTCTCGAAGCTGCTGAGCGACAAGGGCTTCGCGATCGGCTGGATCTTCCTGTGGATCGCGCTGTGCTACCTGGTCATCACCTTCGCCATCAGCGGTCTCTTCCGACTGCTGGAGAGCCGCCTGGAGGTGGCCCGATGAGCTCGAGCGTCCTGTACGACGCCCCAGGCCCCAAGGCCCGCGTCCGGAACCGCATCTACTCCGTCGTCGGCGGCCTGGCCGTCCTCGGGCTGATCGTCTTCGCCGTGGTGCGGCTGAACGACAAGGGTCAGTTCGCGCCCGAGATGTGGGACATCTTCAACTACGCGGGCGTACGGAACAGCATCCGCGACGGTGTGATCACCACCCTGAAGGTGTTCGCGGTCGCGGCGGTCCTCTCGCTGGCCCTCGGCGTCCTGCTCGCCGTCGGCCGGCTCTCGGACCACAAGGCCGTCCGCTGGTTCGCGACCGGCTTCATCGAGCTGTTCCGGGCCGTCCCGCTGCTGATCACCATCTACGTGCTGTGGGTGCTCTTCCTGACCTACCGGTCGGACCTGGGCCTCAGCGGTGACAACACGGGCTTCTGGGCGCTGGTCATCGGCCTGACCGTCTACAACGGCTCGGTCCAGGCCGAGGTGCTGCGGGCGGGCATCAACTCGGTGCCCAGGGGCCAGAGCGAGGCCGCCTACGCCCTGGGCATGCGCAAGACCCAGGTCATGATGACGGTCCTGGTGCCGCAGGCCGTACGGGCGATGCTGCCGACCATCATCAGCCAGCTCGTGGTGACGCTGAAGGACACCTCCCTCGGCTATGTCATCACCTACCAGGAGCTGCTGTTCCAGCTTCAGCAACTGGCCGGGAACATCGTCGTCAACGACGACAACCCCTACGTTCCGGTGATCATCGTCGGCGGCGCCATCTACATCGCGATGTGTCTGGCCCTCTCCGCCCTCGCCACCTGGATCGAGCGGCGCGGCCGGCGCGCCAAGACCGGCATCCGGGTCGCGGACGCGGGCCAGCCGCTGGCGGCCGCCGACGCGCTCGACGTCGTCGACCAGTCCGCGGTCGCCGCCCCGGACGCGCCCACCGGCAAGACGAACTGAGGGGCCGTCCGGACGACCGTCCCGGGTGCTGGGCGGACGACCGTCCGGGGGGCCGGGCGGATGAGCGAAACCCTTACCAGGGCGGTGGCGCACGCGCCACCGCCCTTCGTCGCTTGACGCGGGCAGCGGCAGTGGGTTGCATGCTTTCTGTGATCGCTCACCGGGTTTCAACTGCCAATTTCCGTACGTCACGTACGACCCGCAGGGCCACAGGAACCGCACCGTGGACCCGGTGATCGTCGCCGGGGCGGGCCCGGTCGGCCTCACCCTGGCCCTCGCCCTGGCGCGCCTCGAGGTACCCGTCATCCTGCTGGACGAGTCCACGGGCGGTGAGGAGAGCCGGCTGGCCCGCACCGTCGTGCTGCGCCCGGACGCCGCCGCCCTGCTGGAGCGGCTCGGCTGCCGGGTCACCGCCCGGACGCGGCCATGGACCGGATGGCGCACCATGCGGCGGCGGCAGCTCGTACGGCAGGTGGCCCTCACGCCGGGCAGCCTCTTCGGCGGCGAGCGCGGGACCGGCGGTCCCTTCGGCGGCGAGCGTGGCGCCGGCGGCTGGGACGGCGGCCTTACGGAGACCATGGACTCCCCCGGCGCTGACGGGCCGGAGGACGAGGCGGCACCGGGGCCGACGGCCTCACCGGTGCATCTGCCCCAGCATGAACTCACCCGGGCGCTGCGGGGCTCGCTGGCCGCCATCGGCGACGAGGACCTCGTCCGCATCGTCTCCGGAAGCCGGATCGACAGCCTGGAGCAGGACGACCACGGGGTCGGGGTGCGCACCCGTGGCGCCCAGGGCACCTGGTGGCGGGGCAGCTATCTGGTGGGCTGCGACGGGCCGCGGTCCACCGTCCGCAAGCTCCTGGGCGTGCGCTTCCCGGGCCGTACGGCGGTGGAACGGCACGCCGTCGCGGCGCTGCGCGCCGAACTCCCCTGGCCCGGCGAGGCCGTGCTGCACCGCTCCCCGCCCTGGCGCAGCATCGACGCGGAGGTGACCGCCCGGCCGCTGCCGCACAGCCTGTGGCGGGTCGACTGGCTGCTGCCGCCCGGCCGCGATCTCGTCACCCCTGATGCCCTGCTGGTGCGGGTGCGCGACACCCTCACGGGGTGGTGCGGGGATTCCGAGCCCCCCTATGAGCTGCTGGACACCGGCGTGCACACCGTGCACCACCGGCTCGCGCTGCGCTGGCGCGTGGGGCGGGCCTTCCTGGCCGGGGACGCCGCCCATCTGCTGGGCGCGCTCGGCACCCAGGGGCTCGAAGAGGGGCTGCGGGACGTCGACAACCTCGCCTGGAAGCTGTCCCTGGCCTGGCACCACGGGGCCTCGGAGGCGCTGCTGGACAGCTATCAGGCGGAGCGGCGCGGAGCCGTGGGGGCCCGGCTGCGCGCCGCGGACCAGGCACTGCCGCTGGTACGGGCGGCCGGCGGCTGGCACGCGGTGCGGCGCACCGTGCGGCCCGGCGGGGCGCGCGGGCACGACGCGCTGCTCACCGACGGCCATCTCGGACAGGGTCCGCTGGGCGCGCCGCCGGTCTACGACCGTTCGCCGCTGGCCCCGGCGGCGGCGCCGGATGGCTCGATCACGGTGGGCACGCCGCCCGGGGCGCCGGTCGCCGATGTGCCGGTGACCGCACCGGACGGCTCGGTCGTACGGCTGCGGGAACGGCTCGGCCGGGAGCTGCTGGTGGTGCTGGTCGCCCCCGGCACCGGGGTGTGGGACCGCCGCCACTGGATGCGCGCCGGGCTGATGCCGAGGCTGGCGGCGGCCGCCGCGGCGCTGCCCATGCGCACCGAGCTGCTGGTCGCCGAGGCGTATCCGGGCGCCCCGGCGCACACCGTGCTGCTGGTGCGGCCGGACGGCCATCTCGCCGCAGCGCTGTCGGGGGTGCGGCCGAGCGCGCTGTACGCGTGCGCGGACGCGGCCCGGGGCGGGAACGCGGCCAGGGGCGTACCGGCGGAGGCGAGCGCGCGGCGGTAGCGCGGGCTCGAACAGCGAGACCGCGCCGGGGTCGCGCTCGGGCGTGCGGCGGTTTCCGCGCGCCCGGCCCGTGTTCGGGCGTGCGGTCGGCGTCCGGGCGTGCGGTCCGTGTCAGGGCGTGCGTGGTCCGGGCGCGAGCCGGTGAGGTTGACCTTTCTTTCCGGCACATGATTCACTTCGCAGCGTGACTGACACCTGCTTGCCTCGCTTCTGGCGGAGGGTCCATCTGGACCTGGTCCGCTACGCGGGCTGTGTCTGTCGTCCGTCCTGTTGATCCGCCTTTCTTTCCCGCGCGGTGCGGCCGCGCCCCTTTCGCGATCACTCAGGACGGTTCTCTGTGCCCGACGTACGCACTTCCACCCCCGGTCCCGTGCGCCCCTCCACGGACGTCATCACGGACCCGGCATCCGGCCCGGCCGCTCCGCCCAGCGCCACGGAGCTGCTCGACTTCGCCCGCCGGACCGCCGCCGACGCCGAGCTCGTCGCCTCGCTGCCGCTCGACCCGGAAGGCCGCACCTGGCTGCGCCTCGACGGGCCAGGCGGCAGCGAAGCCTGGCTGATCGGCTGGCCTCCGGGCACCGGCACCGGCTGGCACGACCACGGCGGCTCCCATGGCGCCTTCGTCGCGGCGGCGGGTGAGCTCAACGAGCAGTCACTCGCCGCGCGTCTCCCAACCGAGGGCTGGAAGACCCTTGAGCTGGCCGACGATGTGGACCGTGAGCGGCGGCTGCCCGCCGGGCAGGGCCGGGCCTTTGGACCGCATCATGTGCATGAGGTGATCAACCCGTCCGACACCGAGCATGCGGTATCGGTGCACGCCTACTATCCGCCGCTGCCGCTCATGCGGCGCTACAGCCGCACCGGTCATACGCTGCGGCTGGAGCAGGTCGAGCGGCCCGAGGAGTGGGGATAAACGCGATGGGCACGACCAAGCGGAGCGTGGACGAGCTGCTGGCCGAGGCCCGCGAGGGGCTCGACCGGCTGGAGCCGCTCGATGCCGCGGCGGCGCAGGTTCAGGGCGCGCTGCTGGTGGACATACGGTACGCGGCGCTGCGGGAGCGCGACGGCACCATCCCGGGGGCGCTGATCGTCGAGCGGAACGAGCTGGAGTGGCGGCTCGACCCGCAGTGCGACCACCGGCTGCCCGAGGCCACCCATCACGATCTGCGGGTCGTGGTGGTGTGCAACGAGGGCTACGCGTCCAGCTTCGCCGCGGTCTCGCTGCGTCAACTGGGCCTGGAGCGGGCGACCGACCTCATCGGCGGCTTCCAGGCGTGGCGCGCGGCGGGCCTCCCGGTGCACTAGTGCCACCGGGCTCGGGGACCGCGCGGTACAACGCCGCTCGGGACACGCGTCTCAAGGGTCGCGTGTCTCCCGCACGGCCGGACATCGCTCTTTCTCGGTAACCGGCTTCGCCGGATTGACCCGAGCCCCCTCGCAGCCCCGCCGCGACGGAGCCGCTGGGGCTCAGAGGTCAGGGATGTGTTGCTCCAGGAGCTCCGGGTCCTCTCCCTCCTCCTCCAGCGCACGCCGCACCACCCGCAGCGCCAGCCCCTCGGAGTAGCCCTTGCGGGCCAGCATCCCGGCGAGACGGCGGATCCGCTTATCCCGGTCGAGGCCACGGGTGGCCCTCAGCTTGCGCTCGACCAGCTCCTGCGCCGTGCGCTCCTCCTGATCGGCGTCGAGCTGTCCCACGGCGTCGTCGATCAGGGCGGAGTCCACGCCCTTGGTGCGCAGCTCACGGGCGAGCGCCCGCCGGGCGAGCCCCCGGCTGTGGTGCCGGGACTCCACCCATGCCTCGGCGAACGCCGCGTCGTCGATCAGGCCGACGCCCTCGAACCGGGAGAGCACCTCCTGCGCCGCGTCATCGGGAATGCCCCGGGTGCGCAGCGCGTCCGCGAGCTGCTTACGGGTGCGCGGGGTCCCGGTGAGCAGGCGCAGGCAGATCGCCCGCGCCTGCTCCTCCGGGCCGGGCGGCGGCCCCTGCTCGGCCCTCGGCAAGGAGGGGGCGCCGCTGTCCGGACGGTCCGGGCGCTCCGGACGGCCCGAGCCCTCCGGCCATTCGGTCCGCCGTGTCATGGATCAGCTCTTGGCCGCGGCGGTCTTGGCCGCCTTCGCCCCGGTCTTGGCCGCCGGGGCGGCCACGGCCTTCGCCGGTGCGGCGTCGGTCACGCCCGCGGCACCAGCCGCGTCCGCGGTGGGTGCCGCGGCCGCCGGGTCCTGGGGCCTGACTCCGATGCCGAGCTTTTCCTTGATCTTCCGCTCGATCTCATTGGCGAGATCGGGGTTGTCCTTCAGGAAGTTGCGGGCGTTCTCCTTGCCCTGGCCGAGCTGGTCGCCCTCGTAGGTGTACCAGGCACCGGACTTGCGGACGAAGCCGTGCTCGACGCCCATGTCGATCAGACCGCCCTCACGGCTGATGCCCTGGCCGTAGAGGATGTCGAACTCGGCCTGCTTGAAGGGCGGCGCGACCTTGTTCTTGACGACCTTGACGCGAGTGCGGTTGCCGACCGCGTCGGTGCCGTCCTTGAGGGTCTCGATGCGGCGGATGTCGATGCGCACCGACGCGTAGAACTTCAGCGCCCGGCCACCGGTCGTGGTCTCCGGGGAGCCGAACATCACGCCGATCTTCTCGCGGAGCTGGTTGATGAAGATCGCGGTGGTCTTGGACTGGTTGAGCGCGCTGGTGATCTTACGGAGCGCCTGGCTCATCAGCCGGGCCTGGAGGCCGACGTGGGAGTCGCCCATCTCGCCCTCGATCTCCGCGCGCGGCACCAGGGCGGCGACGGAGTCGATGACGATGAGGTCGAGGGCGCCGGAGCGGACCAGCATGTCCACGATCTCGAGCGCCTGCTCGCCGTTGTCCGGCTGGGACAGGATCAGGGAGTCGGTGTCCACGCCCAGCTTCTGCGCGTAGTCCGGGTCGAGGGCGTGCTCGGCGTCCACGAAGGCCACGGTGCCGCCGGCCCGCTGGGCATTGGCCACCGCGTGCAGGGTCAGGGTCGTCTTACCGGAGGACTCGGGGCCGTAGACCTCGACCACCCGGCCGCGCGGCAGACCGCCGACACCGAGGGCGACATCGAGAGCGGTCGATCCGGTGGGGATGACCTCGACCGGCTCGTTTGGCCGATCGCCCATGCGCATCACGGCGCCCTTGCCGAATTGCCGTTCAATCTGTGCGAGCGCGGCGTCGAGCGCCTTCTCGCGGTCGGTTCCTGCCATGGGTCCCACCCGGTTTGCTTGAGTCGATCGCTTCACGTCCATGACGCTAGCGCCTGCCACTGACAAGCGACCCAGACGTCCTCGGCCTGTGGATAACCTGCCGGACCTCCATAAGAATGGATGTTCGATTTTTGTGTCAACTACGCCGCGCCAACGCGGCGCGCATCCGCGCGAGGGCCGACATGCCGCGCCGCCGCGTGCGCCCGTGCACCCGCAGATCGTCGGTCACGTCATAGCGCTTGATGTACGCGCCGAGGAACGCCTGGAGCGTCGCGGTCGCCGGAATCGCGATCAGCGCGCCCACCGCGCCCAGCAGCGCGGTGCCGGCTATCACCGATCCGAAGGAGACGGCCGGGTGGATGTCCACCGTCCTGGCGGTGATCCTCGGCTGGAGCAGATAGTTCTCGAACTGCTGGTAGATCACGACGAAGATCAGGACCCACAGCGCGTACCAGGGGTCGATGGTGAACGCGATCAGCATCGGCAGCGCCCCGGCCAGATAGGTGCCGATGGTCGGGATGAACTGCGAGATCAGCCCCACCCAGACGGCGAGCGCCGGGGCGTAGGGCACGCCCAGGGCCTCCAGCAGGATGTAGTGGGCGATACCGGAGATCAGCGCCATCAGCCCGCGGGAGTAGATGTAGCCGCCGGTCTTGGCGACCGCGATCTCCCAGGCGCGCAACACCTCGACCTGCCGGGTCGGCGGCAGCACCGAGCACAGCGCGCGGCGCAGCCGGGGCCCGTCGGCGGCGAAGTAGAAGGCGAACAGGGTCACCGTCAGCGTCTTGAACAACCCGCCGAGCACCTGTGCGGAGACGTCCAGCACATTGTCGGCGCTGTTCTTGACGTAGCTCTGGAGCCAGTCGGAGTGCACCAGGCTGTCCTGGATCTCCAGCCGCGACAGATGGGTGTGGAACGTGTCGTTGATCCACCTGACGACATTGTCGAGGTACTGCGGGAAGTCCTGGACCATGGTGATGATCTGATCGGCGAGCATCGAGCCGAGCAGGGTGAAGAAGCCCGCGGTGCCGATGAGGATGGCGAGAAAGACCAGCCCCGTGGCCAGCCCTCGGCGCATGCCGCGGGCGGCCATCCGGTCCACGGCCGGTTCGATCGCGAGCGCCAGGAAGAACGCGATCAGGATGTTCAGCAGCAGCCCGGTGAGCTGATCGAAGGCCCAGGTCGCAAGGCGGTAACAGGCCACCAGCGCGAGTGCGAGCACCATGGCGCGCGGCAGCCAGCGCGGCATGCGCGCGTCGGGTTGCGGGGAATCCGAGGAGGCCCGAGCGGCGCTCGGGGTGTCGTCGGCGTCGGAGGGGAGGGTCTCTTCGGTCGGGGCCACGGAGCAAGTGTGGCGTACACCGGACGAAGAAATCCGGCCACCCCGGGAAGCCGGTGCACCCGCAGCGGCCGGAGGGTCGCTCAGCGCCTGCTCTCGGGGATCTCCATCGCGGCGCAGACCGCGCGCCAGACGTCCTTGGCCTCCCAGCCGTCCGTCAGCGCCTCGTGCACCGTCCGGCCGCCGAGTTGCGACATCACATGATCGCGCGCGAAGGAGTCGGCGTACGCCTCGCCGAAGTGATCCGCCATTCGCTGCCAGAAGTCCGTCAACCGCATGCGACCAGTATCGCGCTCCCGGGGGTGCACCCAGGCGTGAGCCCCCTACCGACCGTGTCCCGCGGCCTACGGTCTGTCCATGGATCGATCCGCAAGCCTCCCCTCCTCGCCCTCCCTGCCCACGCCCGGGTCCGCCGAGCCGGCTCAGCCGGCCGAGTCCTCCGCGCTCGCCCGCGCCGAGCGGTTCGTCTGGCTGACCGCCCGGGTGCTGGAGCAGCGCAGATTCGCGTATCACTTCCTGGGCGGCGGCGCCGAGGCGGTCGAGACCGCGCTGGCCGCGTATCTGGGGCCCGACGGGGGCTACGGCCATGCGCTGGAGCCGGATCTGCGCGGCCCGGTGAGCCAGCCGCCGCATGCCGTGCACGCCTTACGGGTGCTCGATGGGATCGGGCGCTGCGGCGGGCAGCGGGTGGAGCGCCTGTGCCGCTATCTGACGTCCGTGTCCACCCCGGACGGCGCGCTGCCCGTCTGCCACCCCTCGCTGCGCGGCTATCCGGCGGCCCCCTGGGTCCCGTCGGGGGACGATCCGCGCAGTGATCTGCTGACCACCGGGCCGGTGGTGGGGCTGCTGCACCGTAACGAGGTGTGGCATGCGTGGCTCTTCCGGGCCACGGACTTCTGCTGGGCGGCGGTCGCCGCCCTGGGGGAGAGCGGCGCGATGCCGCGTCCGTACGAGGTCGCGGCGGCCGTCGCCTTCCTCGACGGGGCGCCGGACCGGGCACGCGCCGAGGCGGCGGCCGAGCGGCTCGGCCGCCGGGTGCGGGAGGAGCGGCTGATCGCGCCGCCGGCCGCCCCCGAGCGCGCCGAGGACCGCCCCGTGCCGCAGGGGCAGTGCCCCGGTGAGCCCCTCCAGGTGCACGACATCGCCCGTACGCCCGGCTCGCTGGCACGCCGCTGGTTCACCGACGCCGAGCTGGAGCGGTCCCTGGACATGCTCGTGGCCGCGCAGCAGGAGGACGGCGGCTGGCCGCCGCACCGGCGCCCATGGGCGCCTGGGGCCTCGCTGGAGTGGCGGTCGGTGGTGACCGTCGAGGCGCTGCTGACGCTGCGGGCCTACGGACGGCGGATCTGAGCGCGGGCGTCCGCGGCGGTCACAGGGCCCGGACGCCGGCCGTGACGACGACGGCCACGGCGACCACCACCAGGAAGGGGGCGCGGAGCACCAGCGCGAGCGCCGCCGCCCCCACCCCGGCCGCCCTCGCGTCCAGGAGGAGGTGCTGCCCGTCGCTGAAGGTCTGCTGGGCGGTGAGGGCGGCGAGCAGGGCCACGGGCAGCAGGGCGGCCAGACGCCTGACGAGCGGGCGTTCCAGGACCCCGGCGGGCACCGAGAGGCCCAGCAGCTTGACGAGATAGCAGCCCACCGCGGTGACGCCGATGGCGATCCAGATGGTCATCGGCGCTCACCGGGCTCCGTGCCGCGCGACATCCGCCCGTGCACCGTAAGGACGACGGGGGCGGCGAGTGCCGCCACCAGGACCGGGACCCCGGCGGGCAGCACCGGCTGGCACAGCAGCACCAGCAGGACGCCGAGACCGGCCACCGCACGCTCGACGGTGCCGCTGAGCATGGGGGCCAGCAGGGCGAGGAAGACGGCGGGCCCGGCGGCGTCCAGGCCCCAGGCGTCGGTGTCGCCGAGCGCGGACGCCCCCAGGGCGCCGATCAGCGTGGTGAGGTTCCACAGGATGTACAGCGTCAGCCCGGTGATGGTGAACCCGAGACGCGCGGTGCGCCGGTCGGGCTGGGCGAGGGTGACGGCGGAGGTCTCGTCGATGACCCAGTGGGCGGCCAGGGGGCGCACCGCGCGCGGCAGTCCGAGGAGTCCGGACAGCCGCAGCCCGTAGAAGGCGTTGCGCACTCCGAGGAAGAACGCCCCGGCGGCGGCGGTGAACGGATTGCCGCCCGCCGCCAGCGCGCCCACGAGGGCGAACTGCGACGCCCCGGTGAAGACGAGCAGGCTGAGCGCACAGGTCTGGAGCAGGCCGAGCCCGGCGCCCGCCGACGTCACCCCGAAGGCGAAACCGGAGAGCCCTACAGCGACACCGACGCCCAGGGCGTCGCGGACAACGGCCGAGTCCGCCGGAGGTGCGGCGGAATCGGTTCGCATCTCTATCTGTTCTGACACACCGCGCACATTAGGAGAGCGCTTCGGATTCGGTCTTGTACGTTCTTGCGCGCTCCCGCCGGTAGGCGCCCGGTGGCACTCCCACGTTGCGGGTGAAGTGACGGTTCAGATGGGACTGGTCGGTGAAGCCGACGGCGACGGCCGCCTCGGCGGGCGCGGTCCCGGCGTCCAGCAGCAGCCGGGCCCTGCGGACCCGGGCGTCGGTCAGCCAGGTGTGCGGCGGCATCCCGTAGGCGGCGCGGAAGGCGCGCAGCAGGGCGAAGGGACCGGTCTCCAGCTCGGCCGCCAGCCGTTCCAGGGACGGCGGGTCGGCCATGCGCTCCTGGAGGATCGCGCGGGCGCGCGCCGCCCTTCGCGCACCCGCGGTGCGCGCCGTGCGCTCGGGGAGCGGGCCGCCATGGTCGCGCAGCAGCCGGGCGAGGGCGATGCGCAGCAGGCTGTCGGCGGCCAGCGCGTTGCCCTCCTCGGCGGCCCGGTGCACCGCGGTGACCAGCCGCGCGCTCTGGGGGTCGTCGACGGAGGGGATCCGGAACCCGGCCGTACCACGGAGCGTGGTCGTCTCGGCGGCGACACCGGCGACCAGGTCCGCGGCCGGGTACAGCACGCTGTACGCCCACCCCTCGGGCGCCCCGGCCCGCCCGGTGTGCGGTACCTCCGGATTGATGAGCGCGACCCCGCCGGGCCCGGTGCGCTCGACGGCACCGCGGTGGTGGAACTCCTCGACGCCCTCGGTGATCGCGGCGATCACGAAGGACTCATGGGTGTGCCATACGAAGGTCTTGTGGATATAGCGGGCCCGCAGCAGATCGACGCCCGGAAGCTGGGGGTACCGCCAGTGCCGCGCGCTCTCCCGGATTCCCATGGCACCATTGTGCGCCCCGCCCGGGCCCCCGCTGACCTGCGACTCCGTCCATTGTCAGTGGTCCGGTGCACGATGGAGGGCATGGCAGGCTCGGCGCTCGACGCATTCTCCCCGGCCACCCGCGGATGGTTCACGGGCGCCTTCACCGCGCCCACGCCCGCGCAGGAGGGTGCGTGGCGGGCGATCGGCGAGGGCTCGGACGTCCTGGTGGTCGCCCCCACCGGCTCGGGCAAGACCCTGGCCGCCTTCCTGGCGGCCCTGGACAGGCTGGCCGGTGAGCCGCCGCCCGCCGAGGCGAAGAAGCGCTGCCGGGTGCTGTATGTCTCCCCGCTGAAGGCCCTGGCGGTGGATGTCGAGCGCAATCTCCGCAGCCCGCTGACCGGTATCCGCCAGGAGGCGGTGCGGCTGGGCAGGCCCGAGCCGGAGATCCGGGTGGGCACCCGCTCGGGCGACACCCCGGCCGCCGAGCGCCGCGCCCTGGCCACCCGCCCGCCGGACATCCTCATCACCACCCCCGAGTCACTGTTCCTGATGCTCACCTCCGCCACCCGGGAGGCGCTGCGCGGGGTGGAGACCGTGATCCTGGACGAGGTCCACGCCGTCGCGGGGACGAAGCGGGGCGCCCATCTCGCCCTCTCCCTGGAGCGCCTCGACGAGCTGCTCGATCGCCCCGCCCGGCGCATCGGCCTGTCCGCGACCGTGCGGCCGGTGGACGAGGTGGCGCGGTTCCTGTCGCCGCGGCGCAAGGTGGAGATCGTCCAGCCGCCGTCGGGCAAGGAGTTCGACCTGTCGGTGGTCGTGCCCGTGGAGGATCTGGGCGAGTTGGGCGGCTCCCCCGCCCAGGAGGGCGAGGCAGGCGAGCGGCCGTCGATCTGGCCCCATGTGGAGGAGCGGATCACCGATCTCGTCCAGGCCCATCGCTCCACCATCGTCTTCGCCAACTCCCGGCGGCTGGCCGAGCGGCTTTGCAACCGGCTGAACGAGATCGCCTACGAGCGGGCCACCGGTGAGGCCCTGCCCGAGGACCACTCCCCCGCCGAGCTGATGGCCGAGGCCGGTGCGGCCCGCGGCGCGCCCCCGCTGCTGGCCCGCGCGCACCACGGCTCGGTATCCAAGGAGCAGCGGGCGCTGGTCGAGGAGGACCTCAAGGCCGGCCGGCTGCCCGCCGTCGTCGCCACCTCCAGCCTGGAGCTCGGCATCGACATGGGCGCGGTCGACCTGGTCGTCCAGGTCGAGTCGCCGCCCTCGGTGGCCTCCGGTCTGCAACGGGTGGGCCGGGCCGGCCACCAGGTGGGCGCGGTCTCCACCGGCGTCGTCTTCCCGAAGTACCGCGGGGATCTGGTGCAGGCCGCGGTGGTCACCGAGCGGATGCGCGAGGGGGCCATCGAATCGCTGCGGGTGCCCGCCAACCCGCTGGACGTGCTCGCCCAGCAGCTCATCGCCATCACCGCCATGGACACGTGGGACGTGGACGAGCTCCTGGCCCTGATCCGCCGCGCCGCACCGTTCGCCGCGCTCCCGGAGTCGGCGTACACCTCGGTCCTCGACATGCTCGCGGGCCGCTACCCCTCCGACGCCTTCGCGGAGTTGCGGCCGCGCCTGGTGTGGGACCGCGTCGCCCATACGGTCACCGGCCGCCCCGGGGCGCAGCGGCTCGCGGTGACCTCCGGCGGCACCATCCCCGATCGCGGGCTCTTCGGCGTCTTCCTGGCGGGCGCCGACCCCAAGAAGGGCGGCGGCAGGGTCGGCGAGCTCGACGAGGAGATGGTCTACGAGTCGCGGGTGGGCGATGTGTTCACCCTGGGCACCACCTCTTGGCGGATCGAGGACATCACCCGCGACCGGGTCCTGGTCTCCCCCGCCCCCGGCGTCCCCGGCCGGCTGCCGTTCTGGAAGGGCGACCAGCTCGGCCGCCCCCTGGAGCTGGGCCGAGCCCTGGGCGCGTTCCTGCGCGAGGTCGGCGCGCTGCCGCCCGAGGACGCCCGCCTGCGGCTGCTGGCCGCCGGTCTGGACGCCTGGGCCGCCGAGAACGTCATCGGGTACCTGGACGAGCAGCGCCGCGCCTGCGGGCATGTGCCGGACGACCGCACGATCGTGGTGGAGCGGTTCCGCGACGAGCTGGGCGACTGGCGGGTGGTGGTCCACTCCCCCTTCGGCGCGCAGGTCCACGCCCCCTGGGCGCTCGCCCTGGGCTCCCGCCTGTCCGAGCGGTACGGCATCGACGCCCAGGTCATGCACGCCGACGACGGCATCGTGCTGCGGCTGCCCGACGCCGATCTGATGGGTCTCGACCTCCTCGACGCCGACCCGATGCGCCAGGGCGCCGAGTACGACTCCGATCAGTCCCCGGTGGGCGCGGCCGATGTCGCCTTCGACAAGGGCGAGATCAACCAGATCGTCACCGACCAGGTCGGCGGCTCTGCGCTGTTCGCCTCCCGGTTCCGCGAATGCGCCGCCCGCGCGCTGCTGCTGCCCCGCCGCGACCCCGGCAAGCGCACCCCGCTGTGGCAGCAGCGCCAGCGCGCCGCGCAGCTCCTCCAAGTGGCGAGCGAGTTCGGCTCCTTCCCGATCGTCCTCGAAGCCGTCCGCGAATGCCTCCAGGACGTCTTCGACGTCCCCGGCCTCACCGAGCTGATGGGCGACATCGAGGCCCGCCGGGTCCGGCTGGTGGAGGTGACCACCCCCGAGCCGTCCCCCTTCGCCCGCTCGCTGCTCTTCGGCTATGTGGCGCAGTTCCTCTACGAGGGCGACTCCCCGCTCGCCGAGCGCCGCGCCGCCGCCCTCTCCCTCGACGCGCGGCTGCTGGCCGAGCTCCTGGGCCAGGCCGAGCTGCGCGAGCTGCTCGACGCCGACGTCCTGGCCGAGCTGGAGCACGAGCTTCAGTGGCTCACCGAGGACCGCCGGATCAAGGACGCCGAGGGCGTCGCCGACGTCCTCAGGCTGCTCGGCCCGCTCACCGCCGCCCAGTTGGCCGAGCGCGGTGCCGAGCCCGGATGGGCCGAGGACCTGGCCGGGGCCCGGCGCGCCATCCGGGTCCGGATCGCGGGCGAGGACCACTGGGCCGCGGTGGAGGACGCGGGGCGGCTGCGGGACGCACTCGGCACGGCCCTGCCGGTCGGCGTCCCCGAGGCGTTCACCGAACCGGTCAAGGATCCCCTGGGCGATCTGCTGGCCCGCTATGCCCGCACCCACGGCCCGTTCACCTCGGCGCAGGCCGCAGCCCGCTTCGGCCTCGGCGTGGCCGTCACGGAGGGCGCCCTGCACCGGCTGGCCGCCGACGGCCGCGTCGTCCAAGGCGAATTCCATCCCTCAGGCATCGGCCAGGAATGGTGCGACGCCACCGTGCTGCGCAGGCTGCGGCGCCGCTCCCTGGCCGCGCTGCGCCATGAGCTGGAGCCCGTGCCGCCCTCGGCGCTCGCCGCGTTCCTCCCGCAGTGGCAGCATCTGGGCACCCACAGCCTGCGCGGTATCGACGGGCTGGTGCGCGCGATCGAGCAGCTCCAGGGGGCGCCCGTGCCCGCCTCCGCCCTGGAGAAGCTGGTCCTGCCGTCCCGGGTGAGCGATTACGCCCCCACGATGCTCGACGAGCTCGCCGCCTCCGGGGAGGTCGTCTGGGCCGGGGCGGGAGCGCTGCCGGGGAAGGACGGCTGGGTCACCCTGCATCTGGCCGACACCGCCCCGCTGCTGCTCCACACCCCGCACCCCCTTGAGGCGGGCCCCCTCCACCAGGCCGTCCTCGACTCCCTGGCCGGGGGGTACGGGCTGTTCTTCCGCCAGATCGCCGAGCAGGCCCGCGCCGCCGGGCACGAGTTCCAGGACCCCCAGCTCGCCGAGGCTCTGTGGGACCTGGTCTGGTCCGGCCGGGTCACCGGCGACACCCTGGCCCCGCTGCGCTCACTGCTGGGCTCGGGCCGTACGGCGGGCTCCACCGCCCATCGCGCCAAGCGCGCGGTCCCCCGGGGGCGCTACGGCGGCCTCACGGGCCGCACCGGCCGTCCCACGGCATCGCGCAACGGCCCGCCCACCGTCGCCGGGCGCTGGTCCCTGCTGCCGGAGCGCGAGCCCGAGCCCACCCACCGCGCCCACGCCCTGGCCCGCACCCTGCTCGACCGGCACGGCGTCGTCACCCGCGGGGCGGTCGCCGCCGAGGGGGTCGAGGGCGGCTTCTCCGCCGCCTACCGGGTGCTGTCCGCCTTCGAGGAGACCGGCCAGGCGCGCCGCGGCTATGTGGTCGAGGGTCTCGGCGCCGCCCAGTTCGCGATGGACGGCGCGGTGGACCGGCTGCGCGCGGTCAGCACGGCCCGCGACCGCACGGCGGCCCCCGCCTTCGACGGGCAGCGGGGGCAGTCCCGGCGCGCCTTCGTGCTCGCCTCGGCCGACCCCGCCAATGCCTATGGCGCCGCGCTCCCCTGGCCCGATCCGCCCGCGGACGCGGGCCACCGGCCGGGCCGTAAGGCGGGGGCGATGGTGGTGCTCGTCGACGGAGAGCTGGCGCTCTACATGGAGCGGGGCGGCAAGACCCTGCTCGCCTGGCCCTCGGGCGAGGCCGAGGCCGCCTCCCCCGAGGACGACGCCCGGCTGCGGACGGCGGTGGAGTCGCTGGCCGAGTCCGCCCGCGCGGGTGCGCTCGGCTCCGTCACCGTCGAGCGCGTCAACGGCGTCCAGGCGCTCTCGTCCCCGATCGGCAAGCTCCTGGAATCGGCGGGCTTCCACCCGACCCCGCGGGGCTTCCGGCTGCGTCCCTGACCAGCAAGCAAGGCCCTCGGCACCATGCAGCACCATGGAGCGCCCCTCGTGGCGCCCTTGATCCAACGGGGGCTCCGCACCGGACGGAGACGGAGCGCTCCCACCTGCCCGCGCCCACCGGCATCATGGATGCCATGCCCGAAGGAGACACCGTCTGGCAGACCGCACAGCGCCTTCACCGGGCCCTCGCCGGTTCTCCGCTCATCCGCAGTGACCTGCGCGTCCCCCGCCTGGCGACCGCCGACCTCACCGGCCGCCGGGTCCTCGAGGTCGTCCCGCGCGGCAAGCATCTGCTGACCCGCCTCGAGGGCGGGCTGACCCTCCACTCCCATCTGCGGATGGACGGATCCTGGCAGGTGTACGGGCCGGGCGAGCGATGGCGTGGCGGCCCGCACCACCAGATCCGGGCCATCCTGGCCACCGCCGCCCATACCGCCGTCGGCTACCGCCTCCCCGTCCTCGAACTGCTCCGCACCGGCGACGAGGACAAGGTCGTCGGCCATCTCGGCCCCGATCTCCTCGGCCCCGACTGGGATCCGGACGAGGCGCTGCGCCGACTGCTCGCCGATCCGTCCCGGCCTCTGGGCGAAGCGCTGCTGGACCAGCGGAACCTCGCCGGGATCGGCAATGTCTACAAGTCCGAGCTGTGCTTCGTACTGCGTGTCTCGCCCTGGCTGCCGATCGGCGAGGTGTCCTCCCCCGAGCGCCTGGTCGTTCAAGCCAAGAAGCTGCTGGAGGCCAACAGGAACCGGCGCGCCCGGGTCACCACGGCCGAGCCGCGCCCCGACCGCCGGCTGTGGGTGTACGGGCGCCCGGGGCGGCCCTGTCTGCGCTGCGGTACGCCGGTGCGCGCCGCCGACCAGGGCCGTGCGGGTCAGGAGCGCTCGACCTTCTGGTGCCCGAGCTGCCAGGCGGGACCGCAGGGGCCCGCCCCGCCCTGACGCGGAGGGCCTCCCCCACGGGCACCGCCCCTTCTGGGCGAGGGACCGCAGTGCACCGGCAGCAGGCTCAGCCCCCAGCCGCCGACCGCTAACGCCCCCTCCACCGGCCCGGCCTCTCCCGGCTGTATCGCCAGCCGCAGCACGGACCACCACCAGACTCCGCCCAGAGCGAGCGCGAGCACCCAGCGGACCGGCCTGAGGCCCTGGGCGTCGGCCCCTCCGACGGCTGCCATGACTGCCTCCTTCGGCGACGCTAGACGCCTGTTCGCATACGGCGGGAGGGCGCACAGGAAGCACGTCGGCGCGTGTCGGACACTCGCGATCCCCCCAGTGTGCCCAGCCGGGCCAAACTGCGCACCCAGAGCGGGCCGTCGAGCCGAAACACCAGGTCGAAGGGGCGGAAAAGAAAATCGCCCGGCGGCGGGACGGGCCGACCATTCCGGTCGTCCGCCCCGAAGCCGGGCCGGCGCCCGTCCCGGTGCCCGGTCGGCCTCGGCACGGCGAGGCCCGGCTCAGCGCCTCGAAGCCTCAACCGGCGCCTCAGCCCGCCCGAGGCCCGGCTCAGCGCCTCAGGCTCGATGGCCGCCGTTCTCGGCCTGGAACATCCAGTGGTGCTTCTCCAGGTCACGGGTGACCTCGATGAGAATGTCCTGGGTCACCGGGTCCGGTTCGTCGGTCGCGCGGATCCGCTCCCGCATCCGCGCGATCACCGCTCCAAGGGTGTCCACGAGCGTGCGGATGGCCTGGGTGTCATCGGTCCAGCCGTCCTTGACCGTGTCGACACCGCTGGTCGCGGCGACCGTCTGAGCCCGTCCGTCCGGCGCCACCCCGAGCGCCGAGGCCCGCTCCGCCACCGTGTCGGCATGATCCCTGGTCGTCGCCACGACCTCGTCGAGCTGCAAATGGATCGTGCGGAATCGCGGGCCCACGACCGTCCAGTGGATCTGCTTGCCCACCAGGTGGAGGTCGACCAGATCGACGAGGGCGCCTTGCAGCGCGTCAGCGACGACCTTGAGGTGTTCCTCCGGCAGCGGGCTCCTCACCACAGACATCCGGTTCCTCCTGTTCGACCGTTTGGCCCCTCTTGATTACTTCTCCTCATGTGGGGTGACCCGAATCCGGCCGGACAAACATCGAGGCCCCGGCCGGTATGGCTACCGGCCGGGGCCTCGAAGAACTCTGGTCAGGCCCTCAGGCCGCCACCACGTCCACGGCTTCCTTGGGGGACTTGATGGTCACCCGCTCCTCCGGAACGCCCGTCACGGACGTCACAGAGACGGGATTGAGCACGGGCCGCATGGGCGCCGGGACCTTCTCGGTGGTGGACGCGGCCGACTCGGCCAGTTCGGCGAGCGACAGCTCGTCGCTGACCTCACGCATGACCTGCGACATCCGCACCTCAAGGGCGTCGCAGATCGCCGACAGCAGCTCGGACGAGGCTTCCTTCTGGCCGCGCTCGACCTCTGACAGATAGCCGAGCGACACCCGGGCGGAGGAGGAAACCTCGCGCAGAGTACGGCCCTGGCGCTGGCGCTGCCGGCGCAGCACGTCACCCAGCAGGCGACGGAGCAGAATCATCGCTGGCTCCCTCCTCGGACCTCGGATCCGGATCCTTCACGCCCCACCGTACCGCCTCGGGCTGCGCCCGTGCGGGGAGCGATGTCGTGTTCACTCAGGGCTGCAAACATCAAAACTCGTCGTGTTGTTCCGTATCCTTTGCCCCTGCCGTCGCGATCAATTCGCTGAACAGCAGCTTGACTGTGGCGCGGACGGTCTGCCCGCGAATTCCGGCACGGTCTCCTTCGAGCCGCAGCGCCGCCGCGGCCACCGCCTCCGAGGGCCCCGCGACCGCCACATGAACGGTGCCCACGGGCTGGCCGTCCTGCGGTGTGGGACCGGCCACACCGGTGGTGGCCACGCCCCAGTCCGTGCCCAGCACACGCCGTACGCCGCGGGCCATCTGCCGGGCCACCTCGGCGTCGACCGCGCCGCGCTCGGCCAGCAGGGCCCCGTCCACGCCCAGCAGCTCGTGCTTGAGGTCGGTGGCGTACGCCGTCACCGAGCCGCGGAAGGAGCGGGAGGCGCCGTCCACCGCGGTCAGCTCGGCCGCCACCAGCCCGCCGGTGAGCGATTCGGCGACGGCCAGGGTCTGCCCGCGCCGCTCCAGCAGCGCCAGCACCTCGGCCGCCGTCCCGTCGCCGCTCACCTCGTGGCCTCCTCCGCCGCCCGGCCCGCCCGGCGCAGCACGATCGCCTGCCGGACGTAGTCGAGGCCGGTGACCACCGTAAGGATCACGGCCACGGCCATCACCCAGAACCGCAGCGTGGCCAGCGGCCCGGTGAGCGCCAGGATGTACATCCCGACGGCGGTGCCCTGCGCGAGCGTCTTCAGCTTTCCGCCCCGGCTGGCCGGAATGACCCCGATCCGGATCACCCAGAACCGCATCAGTGTGATTCCGATCTCACGGAAGAGGATCACCCCCGTCACCCACCAGGGAAGGTCGGACAGGGCCGACAGACAGATCAGCGCCGCGCCCATGATCGCCTTGTCCGCGATCGGATCGGCGATCTTCCCGAAGTCGGTGACCAGGTTGTACCGGCGGGCCAGATGACCGTCGAAGAGATCGGTGATCATGGCGATGGCGAACGCCGCCCAGGCGACGGAGCGCCACGCCGGGTCGTACCCGCCATTGTGCAGCATCAACAACACAAACCCGGGCACCAGGAGCAGCCGCACCATGGTGAGGATATTGGCGATGTTCCACAAACCGGCGGGCCCGACAGCGGCCGCCGGGCGGCGGTGACCTCCCGCGGCGGAGGCCGGGACACCCGTCATCTGTCCGCCTTCCCGGTGGGCTCTCCGCCACCCTGCCGCTCCAGCGGCTCAAGCGGCTCCGCGACGAGGTCCACTCCCTCCGTCGCGATCACCTTCGCTTCGACCATACGGCCCACCTCCGGCTCCCCGTCGGTGCTGAGCAGCGTCTGGCCATCGGTCTCCGGCGCCTGGTGGGCGCCACGGCCCAGGACTGCCCCGGTGTCGTCGATCTCCTCCACCAGCACCTCGACGACCTCGCCGAGCCGCTCCTCCGCCCGCTGGGCGGTCAGCTCCTCCGCGAGCCGCGAGACGCGCTCCAGGCGCTCGGCGACCACCTCGGGGTCGACCTTGTTCTCATAACCGGCCGCTTCGGTGCCGTCCTCGTCCGAGTACCCGAAGACGCCGATGGCGTCCAGCCGCGCCTCACTGAGGAAGCGCTCCAGCTCCGCCAGGTCGTCCTCGCTCTCGCCGGGGAAGCCGACGATGAAGTTCGACCGGGCGCCGGCCTGCGGCGCCTTGCCTCTGATGGTCTCGAGCAGCTCCAGGAACCGGTCGGTGTCGCCGAAGCGGCGCATGGCGCGCAGCACCCCGGGCGCCGAGTGCTGGAAGGACAGGTCGAAGTACGGCGCGACCTTCTCGGTCGAGGTGAGCACGTCGATCAGCCCGGGACGCATCTCGGCGGGCTGTAGATAGCTGACCCGGATCCGCTCGATGCCGTCCACCGCGGCCAGCTCCGGCAGCAGCGTCTCCAGCAGCCGGATGTCCCCGAGGTCCTTGCCGTACGAGGTGTTGTTCTCGGAGACCAGCATGATCTCCTTCACCCCCTGCTCGGCCAGCCAGCGGGTCTCGCCCAGCACATCGGAGGGGCGGCGCGAGATGAAGGAGCCGCGGAAGGACGGGATGGCGCAGAACGAGCAGCGCCGGTCGCAGCCGGAGGCCAGCTTCACCGAGGCCACCGGGCTGCTGTCCAGTCTGCGGCGCAGCGGGGCCCGCGGCCCGGAGGCCGGGGCCACCCCCTCGGGCAGGTCCTCGGGCGCGGTGTCCTGGGCGTGGCCGGGCAGTGCCACCGAGGCGGCGTCCTGCCGCTCGGCCGGGCTGATCGGCAGCAGCTTGCGGCGGTCGCGAGGGGTGTGGGAGGCGTGGACGCCACCGGCGAGGATGGTCCGCAGGCGGTCGGAGATATCGGCGTAGTCGTCGAAGCCGAGCACTCCGTCGGCCTCGGGCAGCGCCTCCGCCAGCTCCTTGCCGTACCGCTCGGCCATGCAGCCGACGGCCACCACGGCCTGGGTGCGGCCGTGGTCCTTCAGATCGTTCGCCTCCAGCAGGGCGTCGACCGAGTCCTTCTTGGCGGCCTCCACGAAGCCACAGGTGTTGACGACGGCGACGTCCGCCTCGGTGGCTTCCTCGACGAGCTCCCAGCCGTCCGCCGCCAAGCGGCCTGCGAGCTCCTCCGAGTCCACCTCGTTACGGGCGCAGCCAAGGGTGACAAGGGCGACGGTGCGGCGTTCGGGCATGGGGTCAGACTACTTCGTCCCCACGACAGCCTCCGCTGGCAGGGCTCCCGATCTTGCCGCGGCTCAGCCGGCTTCGGGGTCTCCCTTGGTGTAGCTCAGCCGCTGGACGGCCCCGCTGGTGCCCACGTTCTTCACTTCCTTGCCGTTCACGAACAGCTTGATCGCCCCGGCGTTGCCCAGCACCAGGTCGATGCGCCTGCTGTCGCTGAAGGTCTTGGAGTCGCCCTCGCGCAGCACGCCCTCCTCGATCAGCCGGCCGTTGTGATCCTGGGCGGAGATCCAGCTCTGGCCGTCCTCGGCGGTCAGCTTGACGGTGACCTTGTCCGCCGGGACGCCCGCGATGGCGCTGTCGGACGGGTCGGGCTTGTTCGGGGCGGCGGGCTTGGAAGGGGCGGCGCTGTTGGTGGGCGCGGAGGCGCTGGGCTTGGGCGAGCCGGTGTCGTCGGCGACCGTCGAGCCGTCTCCGTTGCCGCCCCTGAAAAGAGTGAAGCCCACGAACCCGACGACGGCGACGATCGCCGCGACCATCGCGGCCGTCCAGTTGGGGCGCCGGGGGTCGGGGCGGATCCGCTCGGCCTCGAACAGCGGCGCCGGCGCGGTCGGCGTGGGCCGGCCGCCGTGTTCGGCGTCGAACTGTGCGATCAGGGACTCCGGATCGCAGCCCACGGCGCGCGCGAGCACACGGATGTGCCCGCGGGCGTAGACATCGCCGCCGCAGCGCGAGAAATCGTCCTGCTCGATGCCCCGCACGATGGGGGTGCGCACCCGGGTGGAGGAACTGACCTCGTCGACGGTCAGCCCGGCGGAGATACGGGCCTGCTGGAGGGCGCGACCGATGGAAACCCGGTCGTCTTCGGGGGAGTTGCCGTCTTCGGGAAGGTTGCCGATGGACACGGGGGCGCCTTTCGAGCGTGAGCCACCTGCTGGGGGTTCAGTCTAGGGGTGGGGCGAAAGGGTCGGGCAAGCGGGAGGACGGAGTTTGTCCGCCATCGGGATTGCCGTTCGATCACGATTCTGGGGTCTCACTCCGCCACCTCCCTCAACTTGACGTTTCGGTAGGGGAAACGGTTGCCCGCCAAACCCTTATGAGTGAGCCTTACCGCGGATCACGTCGAGCACGCCATCCAATTCATCCGGCTTGACGAGCACATCGCGCGCCTTGGATCCCTCGCTCGGACCGACGACGCCCCGCGACTCCATGAGATCCATCAGCCGCCCCGCCTTGGCGAAACCCACCCGCAGCTTGCGCTGCAACATCGACGTCGAGCCGAACTGGGTGGAAACCACCAGCTCAGCGGCCTGGCAGAGTAGATCGAGATCATCGCCGATCTCCTCGTCGATCTCCTTCTTCTTCGCCGACCCGACCGTCACGTCCTCGCGGAAGACCGGTGCCATCTGCGCCTTGCAGTGCGCGACGACCGCCTCGACCTCGGCCTCTGTGACATAGGCGCCCTGCATCCGGGTGGGTTTGTTCGCGCCCATCGGCAGAAAGAGGCCATCGCCCTTGCCGATCAGCTTCTCGGCGCCGGGCTGGTCCAGGATGACGCGGCTGTCGGCCAGCGAGGAGGTGGCGAAGGCGAGCCGTGAGGGCACATTGGCCTTGATCAGACCCGTGACGACGTCCACCGAGGGCCGCTGGGTGGCCAGCACCAGGTGGATACCGGCCGCACGCGCGAGCTGCGTGATCCGCACGATCGAGTCCTCGACATCCCGCGGTGCGACCATCATCAAATCGGCCAGCTCGTCGACGATCACCAGCAGATACGGATACGGCTTGAGCTCCCGCTCGCTCCCCTCGGGCTGCTTCACCTTGCCCTTGCGGACCGCCGCGTTGAAGTCGTCGATATGGCGGAAGCCGTACGCCGCGAGGTCGTCATAGCGAAGATCCATCTCGCGGACGACCCACTGGAGCGCCTCGGCGGCGCGCTTGGGGTTGGTGATGATCGGTGTGATCAGATGCGGAATGCCCTCGTAGGCGGTCAGCTCCACGCGCTTGGGGTCGACCAGCACCATCCGCACATCATCCGGCGTGGCACGGGCCATGACCGACGTGATCAGGCAGTTGATGCAGGACGACTTGCCGGAACCGGTCGCGCCCGCCACCAGCACATGCGGCATGGTGGCCAGATTGGCCGCCACATAGCCGCCCTCGACATCCTTGCCCAGCCCGACGAGCATCGGATGGTCGTCGCCGACGGAGTCCGCCGAGCGCAGCACATCGCCCAGGTTGACCATCTCGCGGTCGCTGTTTGGGATTTCGATGCCGACCGCCGACTTGCCGGGGATCGGGCTGATGATCCGCACATCGGGGCTGGCGACCGCGTAGGCGATGTTCTTGGTCAGCGCGGTGATCCGCTCGACCTTGACCGCCGGGCCCAGTTCCACCACATAGCGGGTGACCGTCGGGCCGCGGGTGAAGCCGGTGACGGCCGCGTCCACCTTGAACTCCGTGAACACCTTCGTCAGCGAGTCCACGACCGCGTCGTTGGCCGCGCTGCGCGTCTTGCCGGGACCGCCGCGCTCCAGCAGCTCGAGCGAGGGCAGCGAGTAGGTGATGTCGCCGGAGAGCTGGAGCTGCTCGGCGCGCGGCGGCAGCGGCTCGCTCGTCTCGGCCGCGGGCCGGGTGAGGTCGGGGACCCGGCCCGGGTCCGCCTCGCCGGCTCCCTCCGTACGGCCCTTACCGCCCGCAGCATTGCCCCTGGCGCCGCTCTTCCCGGACTCCTTGTCGGCGTCGCGCGCGACCGGCACCCCGCCGCTCGCGGCCCCGTCCTCACGCTCGCCCGAAAGCCCGCTGCTGAGCCCGGCCACGAGCGGCGAGGGCTGCACACCGTGCAGCACGGCCCCGTCCAGCGAGGCGGCGGCCGCGGCCGCCACGTCCACGGCGTCCATGGGCCGGTCGAGCGGCGGTTGGGCGGACGACGAGCGGCGCGAGCGCCGGCGCTTGCGCAGCGCCTCCTCCTCGGCCCGCTCCGGTCCTCCCGCACCGTCCGGGTCCTCTTTGGCGAGCGAGGTCCTGCGAGCCCGTCTGGCGGGCGTCTCGCGCCATTCGTCGGCGTACTCCCCCGTGTCGTACCCGGCCTCCGACGCGTACGCGTCCTCGTCGTCCCGCACCAGGCCGAGCCGGACGCCAAGCTGCCGCAGCCGCTGCGGAATGGCGGCGACCGGCGTCGCGGTGACCACCAGCAGCCCGAAGACGGTGAGCAGCACCAGCAGCGGTACGGCCAGCACGTCGCCCATCAGGTAGATCAGCGGCCGGGACACCGCCCAGCCGATCAGGCCGCCCGCGTCCTGTATCGCCTCGGTGCCCTGGCCGCGCCCCGGGGCGCCGCAGGCGATGTGGACCTGCCCCAGGACCCCGATGACGAGCGCCGAGAGCCCGATGACGATCCGGCCGTTGGCCTCCGGCCGCTCCGGATGGAGGATCAGCCGGGCGGCGATGGTGCCCAGCAGTATCGGCACCACCAGGTCGAGGCGGCCGAAGGCGCCGGTGACCAGCATCTCGACCAGACTGCCTACCGGCCCGTCCAGGCTGGACCAGGTGCCCGCCGCGACGATCAGGGCGAGAGCGAGCAGCAGCAGGGCGCTGCCGTCCTTACGGTGGGCGGGGTCGAGTCCCTTGGCGCCGCGTCCTATCCCGCGGAACATCGCCGCGACGGCGCGCGCCGTGCCCATCCACACGGCGCGCACGGCGCGGTACACGCCGCTGGTGGGGTTCGGTGCGGGAGGGGGGGCCGCCTTCTTCGCCGCGGCCTTCTTCGCGGGCGCGGCGGACTTCTTGGCGGGTGCCTTCTTCGCGGGCGCCTTCTTGGCGGCCGTCTTCTTCGCGGCGCCTCCGGACTGCCCGGCGCGCTTCTTCGAGGTGCCCGCGGTGCTCTGGGAACCCTTGCCGGACGTACGAGAGGCCATGGGGGCGAGATTACCCGCGTCCGCCGTACGGAGCACGCATGGCGGGGGTATCAGGCGCCCCGGACGTCACACCGGTGCCGCTGCACCGTCGGGACGGTGAGGCGACCGTGACGGCGCGTCAAAGTGCGGGTGACCGGTCGGCGATGACCGACCGACGGTGACGGTGGGGCGACCGCTCAGTTCTGCGAGGGGACCTGGCCGGCCCCGCTGCCCGCCCCCGGCTCCAGCGCGTCCAGCGCCCGCCGCAGACCGGTCAGCTTGCGCTCCAGATGGGCCGCGGTGGCCACGGCGGCCGCATCGGCCGACTCGTCAAGCTGCTTCGAGAGCGCCTCGGCCTGCTCCTCGACGGCGGCGAGCCGCGCGGACAGCTCCGCGAGCAGCCCCGCCGACTCCTTGGCCTCCCCGGCGGCGGGCTGACCGCCGTCCAACTGCAACCGCAGCAGCGATGCCTGCTCCCGCAGTTGGCAGTTCTTCATGTACAGATCCACGAAGACCGAGACCTTGGCTCTGAGCACCCAGGGGTCGAATGGTTTGGAGATGTAGTCCACCGCGCCGGCCGCATAGCCCCGGAAGGTGTGGTGCGGGCCGTGGTTGATCGCGGTGAGGAAAATGATCGGGATGTCGCGGGTCCGCTCCCGGCGCTTGATGTGCGCCGCGGTCTCGAACCCGTCCATGCCCGGCATCTGGACGTCCAGCAGAATCACCGCGAAGTCGTCCGTCAACAGCGCCTTGAGCGCTTCCTCCCCTGACGATGCCCGCACCAGGGTCTGATCGAGCGCGGAGAGAATGGCCTCCAGCGCCAGCAGATTCTCCGGCCGGTCATCGACCAGGAGGATCTTGGCCTTCTGCACCATGCCCCGTCCTCCTCGTCCCGGCTTGGGGTCTCCCCAGCTCGAAGAGCTGGGGGAAGCACCGGGCGCCGCCCCAGGGGACGACTCCCTTGCGCCGCCCGTCCTTGTGCCGGTCATGGTAGCCGCACCCCGCTGTTCGCCACACCCTGTCACCGCGATGTCACTGTGCACGTAGCAGAAACGCGGTGGGAGACCAGAAGGTTCCCCGAATACCGCGTTCCCACACGTGTTCGGCGACACTCAGTCAACACCACGGCCGCCCCGGGCGTGCCGCGGGTTACTCAGTCGACATCCAGTGCTCCATCACTGTAAGGAGATGATCGGTGTCGACCGGCTTGGTGACGTAGTCCGACGCGCCCGCTTCGATGCTCTTCTCCCGGTCGCCCTTCATCGCCTTCGCGGTGAGGGCGATGATCGGCAGCCCGGCGAACTGGGGCATCCTGCGGATCGCGGCCGTCGTGGCGTAGCCGTCCATCTCCGGCATCATGATGTCCATCAGGACGAGCACGACGTCGTCGTGCTGCTCCAGGACCTCGATGCCCTCCCGGCCGTTCTCCGCGTACAGGACCTGTAGCCCGTGCTGCTCCAGCACGCTGGTCAGCGCGAAGACATTACGGATGTCGTCGTCGACGATCAGCACCTTCTCGCCGTGGAAGCCGCTCACCGGCTCCGGCACCACCAGGTCCTGGCCGCCCAGCAGCCATGGCTCGGGGGCCTGCGGCTGCCGTCCCGGGCGGCGGGCGGACGAGCGGGCGCTCAGCTCCGCCTGCTGCGGCGCCTGCTCCTCATCGGCCCGCGACGCCTCCTGCTCGGCCCGCTGACGCCGCCGGAACAGCCCGGAGCCGCCTCGGCCGCGCGCCGCCGAGGAGGCGCCGGAGACGTCCCGTGCGCCCTCCTGCTCCTCGACGGCCCCGTCCTCCGTGGTCTCCTGCACGCCGCTGGGGAGCGCCGCGAGCGCCAGCGGGCCCGGCCCCGAGCTGCTCGGGGCGAGCTGCGGGTAGCCCTGCGGCGGCAGCTCGCTGGGGTGCAGCGGCAGATAGAGCGTGAAGGTCGAGCCGCGGCCCGGTTCGCTGGCCGCGTGGATCTCGCCGCCGAGCAGCCGGGCGATCTCCCGGCTGATCGACAGGCCGAGCCCGGTGCCGCCGTACTTCCGGCTGGTGGTGCCGTCGGCCTGCTTGAACGCCTCGAAGATCACCCGCATCTTGCTGGCCGCGATGCCGATACCGGTGTCGGTGACCGAGAAGGCGATCATGTCGGCGTCCGCATCGCGCAGGGCACCGTGCTCCAGCAACTGCTCCCGGATGGCGTGCGGCACATCCGCGCCCGCCGGCCGGATGACCAGCTCCACGGCGCCGCTGTCGGTGAACTTCACCGCGTTGGACAACAGGTTGCGCAGCACCTGGAGCAGCCGCTGCTCGTCGGTGTGCAGAGTCGCCGGAAGCTCCGGTGACACCCTTACGGAGAAGTCCAGGCCCTTCTCCGCGGTCAGCGGCCGGAAGGTGGCCTCCACATAGTCGACGAGCTGGACCAGGGCGATACGGGTCGGGCTGACGTCCATCTTGCCCGCCTCGACCTTCGACAGGTCCAGGATGTCGTTGATGAGCTGGAGCAGGTCCGAGCCCGCGCCGTGGATGGTCTCGGCGAACTCCACCTGCTTCGGCGAGAGATTGCCATCGGCGTTGTCGGCGAGCAGCTTGGCGAGGATCAGCAGCGAGTTGAGCGGTGTGCGCAGCTCATGCGACATGTTCGCCAGGAACTCGCTCTTGTAGCGCATCGAGACGGCGAGCTGCTCGGCGCGCTCCTCGAGCACCTGCCGGGCTTCCTCGATCTCGGTGTTCTTGACCTCGATGTCGCGGTTCTGGCGGGCCAGCCGCTCGGACTTCTCCTCCAGCTCCGCGTTGGACGCCTGGAGGGCCTTCTGCCGGTTCTCCAGCTCCGCGGACCGCTCGCGAAGCTGCTCGGTCAGCTCCTGCGACTGCTTCAGCAGCACCTCGGTCTTGGTGTTGACGCTGATGGTGTTGACGCTGGTGCCGATCATCTCGGCGATCTGGTTGAGGAAGTCCTTCTGGATCTGGGCGAAGGGCTGGAACGAGGCCAGCTCGATCACGCCCAGCAACTGACCCTCGAAGAGCACCGGCAACACGATCACATGGGCCGGAGCCGCCTCGCCGAGCCCCGAGGCGATCTTGAGATAGCCCGGTGGCACGTTCTCCACCAGGATCGGGCGCTTCTCCTCGGCCACCGTCCCGATCAGCGTCTCCCCGGCCTTGAAGCGCGTGGGCATCGAGCCGAGGGTGTAGCCGTAGGAACCCACCAGCAGCAGTTCGTAGCCGTCGTCGGAGGTGCTGTCCGCGACCACCTCGGTGCCCTCACCCAGCGGTACGGCCAGGAAGAACGCGCCGTGCTGGGCGGAGACCACCGGGGTCAGCTCGCTCATGATCAGCCGGGCGACGTCCTCCAGGTCGCGCCGTCCCTGCATGAGACCGGAGATCCGGGCGAGGTTGCCCTTGAGCCAGTCCTGCTCCTTGTTGGCGAGCGTCGTCTCGCGCAGGTTGGCGATCATGGTGTTGATGTGGTCCTGGAGGACCTGGATCTCGCCCGAGGCGTCCACATCGATCTTGAGGTTGAGATCGCCGCGGGTCACCGCGGTGGCGACCTCGGCGATGGCGCGCACCTGACGGGTCAGGTTGCCGGCCATCTCGTTCACCGACTCGGTCAGGTCCTTCCAGGTGCCGGCCACGTCCCGGACCCGCGCCTGGCCGCCCAGTTGGCCCTCGGTGCCCACCTCGCGGGCCACCCGGGTCACCTGGTCGGCGAACGACGAGAGCTGATCCACCATCGTGTTGATGGTCGTCTTCAGCTCGAGGATCTCGCCACGCGCCTCGATGTCGATCTTCTTGGTCAGATCACCCTGGGCGATGGCCGTGGTGACCATCGCGATGTTGCGGACCTGTCCGGTCAGATTGGACGCCATCGAGTTCACGGACTCGGTGAGGTCCTTCCAGGTCCCCGAGACGCCGGGCACCCGCGCCTGGCCGCCCAGGATGCCGTCCGTGCCCACCTCACGGGCCACGCGGGTGACCTCGTCGGCGAACGAGGACAGCGTCGTCACCATCGTGTTGACGGTGTCGGCCAGCGCCGCGACCTCGCCGCGCGCCTCGACCGTCACCTTCTTCGTCAGATCGCCGTTGGCGACCGCGGCCGAGACCTGCGAGATGTTCCGCACCTGGATGGTCAGGTTGTTGGCCATCAGGTTGACGTTGTTGCTCAGGTCCTTCCAGATACCGGTCACGCCCGGAACCCGCGCCTGACCGCCCAACTGCCCCTCGGTGCCCACCTCACGGGCCACCCGGGTCACCTGCTCGGCGAAGGACGAGAGCTGATCCACCATCGTGTTGACGGTGGTGACCAGCTCCAGGATCTCGCCCTTGGCATCGACGGTGATCTTCTTCGACAGATCGCCCTTGGCGACCGCCGTCGTCACCTCCGCGATCGAACGCACCTGGGACGTCAGGTTGTTGGCCATGCTGTTGACGGACTGGGTGAGGTCCTTCCACGTCCCGGAGACGCCCTGCACCTCGGCCTGACCGCCCAACTGGCCCTCGGTGCCCACCTCGCGGGCGACCCTGGTGACCTCCTCCGCGAAGGACGAGAGCTGGTCGACCATCGTGTTCAGGGTGTTCTTGAGCTCCAGGATCTCGCCGCGCGCATCGACGTCGATCTTCTGGGAGAGGTCACCGCGCGCGACCGCCGTGGCGACCTGCGCGATATTCCGCACCTGGGCGGTCAGATTGCCCGCCATACCGTTCACCGAGTCGGTCAGATCGCGCCACACACCCGCCACACCGGGCACCTGCGCCTGACCGCCCAGCCGGCCGTCCGTACCCACCTCACGGGCGACCCGGGTCACCTGCTCGGCGAAGGCGGAAAGCTGGTCGACCATCGTGTTGATGGTGTTCTTCAGCTCGAGGATCTCGCCGCGCGCGTCCACCTCGATCTTCTGCGACAGATCGCCGCGCGCGACCGCCGTCGTCACCTGGGCGATACCGCGCACCTGCGCGGTCAGGTTCCCGGCCATGGAGTTGACGGAGTCGGTCAGGTCCTTCCAGACACCGCTGACCCCGTCCACCCGGGCCTGACCGCCCAGCCGGCCCTCGGTGCCCACGTCCCGCGCCATCCTGGTGACCTGGTCGGCGAACGAGGAAAGCTGGTCCACCATGGTGTTCACGGTGTTCTTCAGCTTGAGCATCTCGCCGGAGACATCGACGGTGACCTTCTGCGACAGGTCGCCGTTCGCCACCGCCGTCGTCACCTGCGCGATGTTGCGCACCTGTCCGGTGAGGTTCCGGAAGGCCGTGTTCACCGAATCGGTGAGGTCCTTCCACGTGCCCGCCGCACCCGGCACCTGCGCCTGACCGCCCAGCTCGCCCTCGACGCCGATCTCCCGGGCGACCCGTGTCACCTCGGCGCCGAAGGACTGGAGCTGGTCGACCATCGTGTTGGTGGTGTTCTTCAGCTCCAGCATCTCGCCGGCCACATCCACGGTGACCTTCTGCGACAGATCGCCGTTCGCCACCGCCGTCGTCACCTGCGCGATGTCCCGCACCTGCGCGGTGAGGTTCCGGAACGCGGTGTTCACCGAATCGGTGAGGTCCTTCCACGTACCCGCCGCACCCGGCACCTGCGCCTGACCGCCCAGCAGTCCCTCGGCGCCGACCTCGCTGGCCACCCGCGTGACCTCGTCCGCGAAGGTGCGCAGCGTCTCGGTCATGGTGTTGATCGTGTCGGCGAGCTGCGCGACCTCGCCGCGTGCGCTCACCGTGACCTTCTGCGACAGATCACCATTGGCGACCGCCGTGGTGACCTGGGCGATCCCGCGCACCTGCGCGGTCAGGTTCCCCGCCATGAGGTTGACGGAGTCGGTCAGGTCCTTCCAGACGCCCGCGACACCCGGAACCTTCGCCTGGCCGCCCAGCTCGCCCTCGGTGCCCACCTCACGGGCGACCCGGGTGACCTCGGAGGCGAACGAGGAGAGCTGGTCCACCATCGTGTTGACGGTTTCCTTCAGCTCGAGCATCTCCCCGGACACATGAACCGTGACCTTCCGGGACAGATCACCCTTGGCCACCGCCGTCGTCACGAGAGCGATATCACGCACCTGGGCGGTGAGCCGGGAGGCCATCGTGTTGACGGACTCCGTGAGGTCCTTCCACGAACCCGACATTCCACGCACCCGGGCCTGGCCACCCAGCTTGCCCTCGGTGCCGACCTCACTCGCGACCCGCGTCACCTCGTCGGTGAACGCCGAGAGCTGGTCCACCAGGCCGTTGACCGTGCGCCCCACCTTCAGGAACTCGCCCCGCAGGGGATGCGCCGATCCATCGGCGCCCTGCGCCCGCAGATCCATGCGCTGCTCGAGATCGCCCTCGGCGACCGCCGACAGCACCCGGCCCACCTCGGACACCGGCCGCACAAGATCGTCCACCAGGGCGTTGGACGCGTCAATGGCCGCGGCCCACTGGCCCTCACAGGCGCCGGTCTCCAGCCGCTCGGTGAGCTTGCCCTCGCGGCCGACCACCCTCCGCACCCGGGTCAGCTCACCGGTGAGCTGGAGATTGCGGTCCGCGACCTCGTTGAAGACCGCGGCGATCTCGGCCATCACGCCCTCGCCCGAGACCGTGAGCCGCTTGCGGAAGTTCCCGTCCCGCATCGCCGTCATCGCGGTCAGCAGCCGGTTCAGGGCCGCCGTATCCACTTCAGTCGTCCCATTGCTCCGGGACCGTCCGCCTTTCGCGCGCGTATTCGTGCCCCGCGCCGCTGCGCCAGACTCCACCGTGTCCCTCCCGCAGGGTTGACCATCCTCGTCGGGTTCTTCTTCCAGCTTCCCCAGTGTTTCACCATGCCCCAACCAGGCCATAACAGTTCGGCAGCATCCCACACCCCCGAACGCCCACTCTGGGGGGAATCAAAGCCGACCGGCATTCGCGCGGGCGTCGGTGGTAAGTAACCTGGCAACCGGCCAGGGCATCGGAGGGGCGCTGCGACATGGGTGAGCAGTTCGCCGAGACACATATGAGGAGACCTGTGATCACCGCGCGGGCAGCCGCCACCTTCGAGCCGGTGGGACGCTCGGTCGCCGCCGCCCGCACTTTTGTCCGGGACACCCTCCAGGGGTGGGGCCTCACCGACATCGTGGATGACGCCGTCGTCCTGACCAGCGAACTTGTCACCAATGCGGTGGTGCACGCCGGTACCACCGCCGATGTGGTCTGCATCCGCGCCGACACCGGCGTGCGCGTCGAGGTCGCCGACCGCTACCCCGAGCGCGAGGTCCCGCTGCAAAGCAACGGCGGCCACCACTTCGGAAACCCCGACCGCGAGGGCGGCCGCGGTCTGCTGCTGTGCGCGGCCCTCGCCGGCCGCTGGGGCGTCGAGTACACCGCGACCCACAAGCAGGTCTGGTTCCAGCTCGATTTCCCCGACCGTCCGGCCGGGACCCGAGCCGCCGGGCCGGCCCTGCCCTCCAGCGCCCTGCCCATCGCCGACGCCCGGGTCCGGGTCGGAGTCGTCCAGGTCGACAGCGGCGGGCTGATCAGCGCCTGGAACGACGACGCTCAGGAGCTGTTCGGCTACCCACCGGAGCAGGTCATCGGCAAGCCGCTGACCGACCTCGCCGCTTGGCCGCACACCCCCGGCACCGGCACCGGCGTCGCCGAGGCACTTCTGCTCTCGCGCTGGGAGGGCTCCTACGGCATCCGCGGCGCCGACGGCCGGGTCGCCCCCGTCTACGCCTCCCATCTGCGCATCCGCGACGCCGAGGGCGAGCCGTCCACCGTCTGTCTGCTGGTGCGCGAACGCGAGCGCGCCGTACTACAGAGCCCGATGCGCGGTGCGAGCGCCGACACCGCCGAAACCTCCGATCGCGGCCAGTCCACCGACGCCTTCGAGGTCTTCATCGGCTCCCCGGCCCCCGACGACCTCGACGGTCTGCTCCAGCGCACCGTAGAGCGGGCCCGTGACATGCTCGACGGCGACGCCGCCTATCTGCTGCTCGCCACCGACGACGAGACCGAGTTGGAGGTCCGCGCCTCCACCGGGCTGCCCTCCGCCCGCCAGCGGTTCGCCCGCGTCCCCGTCGAAGCGGGCACCGGGCGCTACGGCTCGGCCAGGATGCCCGCCGTCCACGAGGACCTGTCCGCGGTGCCCGGCGCCGTTCCACTGCTGGTGAACACGGGGATGCGTTCCGTCGTCACCGTCCCGCTGAAGGTCGAGGGCCGGCTCACCGGCTCACTCGGCGTCGCCGCCGAATCCCCCGCCCGCTACAGCAACGAAGAGGCCCTGCGGCTCCAGTTCGCCGCCGACCGCATCGCCCTCGCCGTCGAGCGCGCCCGCCTCACCGAGCTGGAGCGGCTGCGCCGCGGCTCCCTGTCCTTCCTCGTCGAGGCGTCCGACCTCCTCGCGGGCACCCTGGACCGCGACCAGACACTGGCGCTGATGGCCCAGATGACGGTGCCCACGCTGGCCAGTTGGTGCGCCGTCTATACGGTCGCCGACCAGGCGTCCGAGCCCGAGCTGTCGTACGTCCTGCACGAGGACGAGGACCGCATCGACGGCCTCAAGGCCCTGCTGATGAAGATCGACCCACCGGAGCAGGTCCCCACCGGCGGCGCCCGCAGTTGGTCCGGCCCCTATGACGCGGCCCACGCCGCCGCCCTGCGCACCTCGCTGCGCAGCCTCAGCCTCGGCGACTCCGCCCGACCCTCCTCCGGCCCCGGCGCCTCGCTCGCGACCGCCTCCGCGGTCGGCGGGGAGACGGTCGTGCTGCCCCTGGTGGCCCGTAACCGCGTCATCGGCATGCTCATCCTCGGCAAGCCCACCGACGAGCACTTCCGCCAGGAGAACCTGGAGCTCGCCGAGGACCTCTCCCGCCGGGCCGCGCTCGCGCTGGACAACGCGCGGCTCTACTCGGAGCGCACCGCCATCAGCCAGTCCCTCCAGCGGAGTCTGCTGCCGCCCGAGCAGCCCGAGGTCCCCGGAGTCGAGGTCGAGGTCATCTACCGCGCGGCGGGCGAGGGCAATGAGGTCGGCGGCGACTTCTACGACCTCTTCCCGATCCGCGACGGGGCGTACGGCTTCGCCATCGGCGATGTCTGCGGCACCGGACCGGAGGCCGCCGCGGTCACCGGACTCGCCCGGCACGCCCTGCGGCTGCTCGCCCGCGAGGGTTTCGGGGGCCCGGCGGTCCTGGAGCGGCTCAACGCGGCCATCCTCGACGAGGGCGCCCGCAGCCGCTTCCTGACCCTCCTCTACGGGGAGTTGTGGCCCCAGCACGACGGCAGCGCGGTGCTCAAGGTCGTCTGCGCCGGACACCCCCTGCCGCTCCGGCTGCGCCAGGACGGCAGCGTGGAGGCGGCGGCCGAGCCCCAGCCGCTGCTCGGCGTCATGGAGGACCTCGAGCTGTACGAGCAGACGGTGACGCTCGACCCGGGCGATGTGCTGCTGTGCGTCACCGACGGGGTGACGGAACGGCGCGAGGGCACCAGGATGCTCGGCGACGACGGCCTCATCGACGTCCTCACGACCTGTACCGGCCTTACGGCGGGCGCGGTGGCCGCCCGGGTGCTCCGGGCCGTGGAGCGCTTCGCGGCGGAGCCGCCGTCGGACGATATGGCGATCCTGGCGATGCGCGTCCCCGAGCCCGCCGACTCCTGAGGCGGGCGGCCGGGGGCGCCGGGCGCCCCTGCGCAATACCCGAACATGACGAAGGCCCCCGCCATATGACGGGGGCCTTTCGCAGGAGAGCCCCAATACGGAATCGAACCGTAGACCTTCTCCTTACCATGGAGACGCTCTGCCGACTGAGCTATTGGGGCGCGTCGACGGGATAGATCATACCCGAACTCGGGTGCGCTCCCGACCACTCGCCCCCATGCCTCAGGCGGCTGACTGGAGCAGCCCGCCCAGCGCGTTGCAGGCCGAGACCACGCGCTGCAACTCCCGCCGCGACATGGTGGGATCCACGGGCAGCGCCAGGCATTCATCGGCCGCCCGCTCGGTCTCCACGAGCCACAGATCGCGCCGGAAGCGCGCGGTGCGGTGCGCGGGTGTCTGTACGGGCACATGGCATACGACGCCGCGAGAACGCAGCGTACGGGCGAAGGCGTCCCGGTCCGGCCGGCCATTGCCGGGGACCCGAACGACGTACTGCTGATAGGTGTGTTCCACGCCCGGCGCGACCGGCGGCGTGAGAACCCCGCGCAACTTTCCGTCCAGATAGGCCGCGTTGGCCTGCCGCCGCAGAATCTCCCCGGCGGGCTCACCGGCCGACCCGTATCCGATCACCAGCACGCCGTGCCGCTGGCCCAGGTCGGTGAGGGCCACCATGTCGGCGGGATGTCCGAAGGTGTGAATGGCCACGATGGCCGCGGTCCTGGGCGACAGCGCCTCGGCCACCGCGGCCGGGTCTATGCAGTAGGTATGGGCGTCGATGTCCACGAACACCGGCCTGGCACCGGCCAGCAGCACCGCTTCAGCGGCCTCAGGAGTGCCGTAGGACGGCACGATTACCTCGTCGCCCGGCCGCACCCGCGCCCGGGTCAACTCACGCAGCAGCTCATCCGTAGGTGTCCCCATGAGCGGCATGTTGCCCAGGCAACATGAACACCGAGTAGCCCACAACACAACAGCAGAAGAGCCCTGCCGGTGACCGAAGTCCCGACAGGGCTCTTTGCAATATTTGTTCGGCGGTGTCCTACTCTCCCACAGGGTCCCCCCTGCAGTACCATCGGCGCTGAAAGGCTTAGCTTCCGGGTTCGAAATGTAACCGGGCGTTTCCCTAACGCTATGACCACCAAAACACTATGAAACCTGAACCGGAACCACACCCCAAGAGGGGGGTTCAAATACGGTTCGTTGCTTCAGAACCAACACAGTGGACGCGAGCACCTGAGGACAAGCCCTCGGCCTATTAGTACCAGTCAACTCCACCAGTTACCCGGCTTCCATATCTGGCCTATCAACCCAGTCGTCTACTGGGAGCCTTAACCCATCAAGTGGGTGGGAGTCCTCATCTCGAAGCAGGCTTCCCGCTTAGATGCTTTCAGCGGTTATCCCTCCCGAACGTAGCCAACCAGCCATGCCCTTGGCAGAACAACTGGCACACCAGAGGTTCGTCCGTCCCGGTCCTCTCGTACTAGGGACAGCCCTTCTCAAGACTCCTACGCGCACAGCGGATAGGGACCGAACTGTCTCACGACGTTCTAAACCCAGCTCGCGTACCGCTTTAATGGGCGAACAGCCCAACCCTTGGGACCGACTCCAGCCCCAGGATGCGACGAGCCGACATCGAGGTGCCAAACCATCCCGTCGATATGGACTCTTGGGGAAGATCAGCCTGTTATCCCCGGGGTACCTTTTATCCGTTGAGCGACGGCGCTTCCACAAGCCACCGCCGGATCACTAGTCCCGACTTTCGTCCCTGCTCGACCCGTCGGTCTCACAGTCAAGCTCCCTTGTGCACTTACACTCAACACCTGATTGCCAACCAGGCTGAGGGAACCTTTGGGCGCCTCCGTTACCCTTTAGGAGGCAACCGCCCCAGTTAAACTACCCACCAGACACTGTCCCTGATCCGGATCACGGACCCAGGTTAGACATCCAGCACGACCAGAGTGGTATTTCAACAATGACTCCACACTAACTGGCGTTAATGCTTCACAGTCTCCCACCTATCCTACACAAGCCGAACCGAACACCAATATCAAGCTATAGTAAAGGTCCCGGGGTCTTTCCGTCCTGCTGCGCGAAACGAGCATCTTTACTCGTAGTGCAATTTCACCGGGCCTATGGTTGAGACAGTCGAGAAGTCGTTACGCCATTCGTGCAGGTCGGAACTTACCCGACAAGGAATTTCGCTACCTTAGGATGGTTATAGTTACCACCGCCGTTTACTGGCGCTTAAGTTCTCAGCTTCGCCACACCGAAATGTGACTAACCGGTCCCCTTAACGTTCCAGCACCGGGCAGGCGTCAGTCCGTATACATCGCCTTACGGCTTCGCACGGACCTGTGTTTTTAGTAAACAGTCGCTTCTCGCTGGTCTCTGCGGCCACCACCAGCTCAAGGAGAAAATCCCATCACCAGCAATGGCCCCCCTTCTCCCGAAGTTACGGGGGCATTTTGCCGAGTTCCTTAACCATAGTTCACCCGAACGCCTCGGTATTCTCTACCTGACCACCTGAGTCGGTTTAGGGTACGGGCCGCCATGAAACTCGCTAGAGGCTTTTCTCGACAGCATAGGATCATCCACTTCACCACAATCGGCTCGGCATCAGGTCTCACCCTTGAATGAGGAACGGATTTACCTACTCCTCGGGCTACACCCTTACCCCGGGACAACCACCGCCCGGGCTGGACTACCTTCCTGCGTCACCCCATCACTCACCTACTACAGGTCTGGACCGTCGGCTCCACCACTCCCCTCAACTCCGAAGAGATCAGGGCGGCTTCACGGACTTAGCATCGCCTGGTTCGACGTTGGCGCTTCAAAGCGGGTACCGGAATATCAACCGGTTGTCCATCGACTACGCCTGTCGGCCTCGCCTTAGGTCCCGACTTACCCTGGGCAGATCAGCTTGACCCAGGAACCCTTAGTCAATCGGCGCACACGTTTCCCACGTGTGTATCGCTACTCATGCCTGCATTCTCACTCGTGAACCATCCACAACTCGCTTACACGGCTGCTTCACCCGGCACACGACGCTCCCCTACCCATCACAACGGTCGTTGGACCACATGCTGCAATGACACGACTTCGGCGGTACGCTTGAGCCCCGCTACATTGTCGGCGCGGAATCACTTGACCAGTGAGCTATTACGCACTCTTTCAAGGATGGCTGCTTCTAAGCCAACCTCCTGGTTGTCTCTGCGACTCCACATCCTTTCCCACTTAGCGTACGCTTAGGGGCCTTAGTCGATGCTCTGGGCTGTTTCCCTCTCGACCATGGAGCTTATCCCCCACAGTCTCACTGCCGCGCTCTCACTTACCGGCATTCGGAGTTTGGCTAAGGTCAGTAACCCGGTAGGGCCCATCGCCTATCCAGTGCTCTACCTCCGGCAAGAAACACACGACGCTGCACCTAAATGCATTTCGGGGAGAACCAGCTATCACGGAGTTTGATTGGCCTTTCACCCCTAACCACAGGTCATCCCCCAGGTTTTCAACCCTGGTGGGTTCGGTCCTCCACGAAGTCTTACCTCCGCTTCAACCTGCCCATGGCTAGATCACTCCGCTTCGGGTCTTGAGCGCGCTACTCTAACGCCCTATTCGGACTCGCTTTCGCTACGGCTTCCCCACACGGGTTAACCTCGCAACACACCGCAAACTCGCAGGCTCATTCTTCAAAAGGCACGCAGTCACGACGCAGAGACGAATCCCTGCGCGACGCTCCCACGGCTTGTAGGCACACGGTTTCAGGTACTATTTCACTCCGCTCCCGCGGTACTTTTCACCATTCCCTCACGGTACTATCCGCTATCGGTCACCAGGGAATATTTAGGCTTAGCGGGTGGTCCCGCCAGATTCACACGGGATTTCTCGGGCCCCGTGCTACTTGGGAAATACTCAAGCAAGTTGCTGACATTTCAGCTACGGGGGTCTTACCCTCTACGCCGGGCCTTTCGCATGCCCTTCGCCTACATCAACAATTTCTGACTCACCGACCAGCCGGCAGACCGATCAAGAGCACTCCCACAACCCCGCATGCGCAACCCCTGCCGGGTATCACACACATACGGTTTAGCCTCATCCAGTTTCGCTCGCCACTACTCCCGGAATCACGGTTGTTTTCTCTTCCTGCGGGTACTGAGATGTTTCACTTCCCCGCGTTCCCTCCACATACCCTATGTGTTCAGGTATGGGTGACAGCCCATGACGACTGCCGGGTTTCCCCATTCGGACACCCCCGGATCAAAGCTCGGTTGACAGCTCCCCGGGGCCTATCGCGGCCTCCCACGTCCTTCATCGGTTCCTGGTGCCAAGGCATCCACCGTGCGCCCTTAAAAACTTGGCCACAGATGCTCGCGTCCACTGTGCAGTTCTCAAACAACGACCCGTACCCCGTCACCCACACTCACCGCATGGTTCACCGGGACCGGCCGAAGGACGAGCGTGTTTCCAGCCCGTGCCCTCAGACACCCAACAGCGTGCCCAACACCCTCTCTCCGCTCACTCTGTGTTCCACGCCGAAGCAGTACTGACAGAGAAGAGCATCCAGACGATGCCGAATAGTCAACGTTCCACCCATGAGCAAACCGTGCGAGACACTTGCTCGCAGTCGGCTATGCGCTCCTTAGAAAGGAGGTGATCCAGCCGCACCTTCCGGTACGGCTACCTTGTTACGACTTCGTCCCAATCGCCAGTCCCACCTTCGACGGCTCCCCCCACAAGGGTTGGGCCACCGGCTTCGGGTGTTACCGACTTTCGTGACGTGACGGGCGGTGTGTACAAGGCCCGGGAACGTATTCACCGCAGCAATGCTGATCTGCGATTACTAGCGACTCCGACTTCATGGGGTCGAGTTGCAGACCCCAATCCGAACTGAGACCGGCTTTTTGAGATTCGCTCCACCTCACGGCTTCGCAGCTCATTGTACCGGCCATTGTAGCACGTGTGCAGCCCAAGACATAAGGGGCATGATGACTTGACGTCGTCCCCACCTTCCTCCGAGTTGACCCCGGCAGTCTCCTGTGAGTCCCCATCACCCCGAAAGGCATGCTGGCAACACAGAACAAGGGTTGCGCTCGTTGCGGGACTTAACCCAACATCTCACGACACGAGCTGACGACAGCCATGCACCACCTGTACACCGACCACAAGGGGGCACCCATCTCTGGATGTTTCCGGTGTATGTCAAGCCTTGGTAAGGTTCTTCGCGTTGCGTCGAATTAAGCCACATGCTCCGCCGCTTGTGCGGGCCCCCGTCAATTCCTTTGAGTTTTAGCCTTGCGGCCGTACTCCCCAGGCGGGGAACTTAATGCGTTAGCTGCGGCGCGGACGACGTGGAATGTCGCCCACACCTAGTTCCCAACGTTTACGGCGTGGACTACCAGGGTATCTAATCCTGTTCGCTCCCCACGCTTTCGCTCCTCAGCGTCAGTATCGGCCCAGAGATCCGCCTTCGCCACCGGTGTTCCTCCTGATATCTGCGCATTTCACCGCTACACCAGGAATTCCGATCTCCCCTACCGAACTCTAGCCTGCCCGTATCGAATGCAGACCCGGAGTTAAGCCCCGGGCTTTCACATCCGACGCGACAAGCCGCCTACGAGCTCTTTACGCCCAATAATTCCGGACAACGCTTGCGCCCTACGTATTACCGCGGCTGCTGGCACGTAGTTAGCCGGCGCTTCTTCTGCAGGTACCGTCACTCTCGCTTCTTCCCTGCTGAAAGAGGTTTACAACCCGAAGGCCGTCATCCCTCACGCGGCGTCGCTGCATCAGGCTTTCGCCCATTGTGCAATATTCCCCACTGCTGCCTCCCGTAGGAGTCTGGGCCGTGTCTCAGTCCCAGTGTGGCCGGTCGCCCTCTCAGGCCGGCTACCCGTCGTCGCCTTGGTAGGCCATCACCCCACCAACAAGCTGATAGGCCGCGGGCTCATCCTGCACCGCCGGAGCTTTCCACACACATCCCATGCGGGAGCGTGTCATATCCGGTATTAGACCCCGTTTCCAGGGCTTGTCCCAGAGTGCAGGGCAGATTGCCCACGTGTTACTCACCCGTTCGCCACTAATCCCCGGCCGAAACCGGTTCATCGTTCGACTTGCATGTGTTAAGCACGCCGCCAGCGTTCGTCCTGAGCCAGGATCAAACTCTCCGTGAATGCTTCCGGGATATCCCGGCAACACAGTCACGAGAGCGGAGCAGACCGGAGGAATAATCCAGTCCGCTCACAGCGTCCTCGCTGTGTATTTTCCAAAGGAACCTCGTCCGAGATGGACGGGGTATCAACATATCTGGCGTTGACTTTTGGCACGCTGTTGAGTTCTCAAGGAACGGACGCTTCCTTCGAGACCGTTTCACCGGTTTCTCCGGGCGCTTCCCTTCGGTGTTTCCAACCTTACCAGATCCGTTTTCCGTTCCGTTTCCGGTCCGAATTCCGTTTCCGGTGGCCGTTGGAGGGCCTTCCCTTTCGGTGTCACCGACTTTATCAGAATTTCTCTGAGCCGATTTCCACCCCCGCCGGTGGGCTCCTCCGGAGACCGTTGAGTCCTCCGGGTTCCCCTCTGGCGGAGCCGTAAACGTACTGGAGCGGGGCTCCTCGATGCAAATCGAGGAGCCCCGCCAGATGTTCAGCGCCGGTGTGGTGCTGAGGAGGTGTCAGGCCGGACGTCAGACCTCGACGACCACAGGAAGGATCATCGGGCGCCGTCGGTAGCTGTCGGAGACCCACTTACCGACCGCACGTCGCGCCAACTGCTGGAGCTGATGCGCGTCCACGACCCCGTCGGATGCCGACTTCACCAGGGCATCCTCGATCTTCGGGATGACCGCGGTGAAGGCCGAGTCCTCGATCCCGGAGCCCCTCGCGTGGATATGCGGACCACCCACGACCTTGCCGGTCGAACTGTCGACGACCACGAAGATCGAGATGATGCCCTCCTCACCGAGGATGCGGCGGTCCTTGAGCGAGGACTCCGTGACATCGCCGACCGAGAGGCCGTCCACGTACACGTATCCCGCCTGCACCTTGCCGACGATCTTGGCGATGCCGTCGACAAGGTCGACCACGACACCGTCCTCGGCGATGACGCAACGGTTCTTCGGAACCCCGGTCAGCGCGCCCAGCTCGGCGTTGGCACGTAGATGGCGCCATTCGCCGTGCACCGGCATCAGGTTCTTGGGCTTGCAGATGTTGTAGAAGTACAGCAGCTCGCCGGCCGAGGCATGGCCGGAGACATGGACCTTGGCGTTGCCCTTGTGGACGACCGTGGCGCCCCATCGCGTCAGCCCGTTGATGACCCGGTAGACCGCGTTCTCATTGCCGGGGATCAGCGACGAGGCCAGGATCACCGTGTCGCCCTGGACGATCCGGATCTGGTGATCGCGGTTGGCCATCCGGGACAGCGCGGCCATCGGCTCGCCCTGGGAGCCCGTGCAGACGAGCACCACCTCGTCGTCCGGTAGGTCGTCGAGGGTCTTCACATCCACCACGAGACCGGCCGGCACCCGCAGATAGCCGAGGTCGCGCGCGATGCCCATGTTGCGGACCATCGAGCGGCCGACGAAGGCGACCCTGCGTCCGTACTCATGCGCCGCGTCGAGGATTTGCTGGATGCGGTGCACATGGCTGGCGAAGCTGGCGACGATGATGCGCTTCTGCGCGTTGCCGAAGACCTGGCGCAGTACGCCTGAGATATCGCGCTCGGGCGGTACGAACCCGGGGACCTCGGCGTTGGTGGAGTCCACCAGGAGCAGATCGATGCCCTCCTCGCCGAGCTTGGCGAAGGCGGGCAGATCCGTGAGGCGGCCGTCCAGCGGCAACTGGTCCATCTTGAAGTCGCCGGTGTGCACGGCCATGCCGGCCGGGGTGCGGATGGCGACCGCGAGGGCGTCCGGGATGGAGTGGTTGACCGCGATGAACTCGCACTCGAAGGGGCCGATCCGCTCGCGGTGCCCCTCCTCGACCTCGAGGGTGTACGGGCGGATCCGGTGCTCCTGGAGCTTCGCCTCGATCAGGGCGAGGGTCAGCTTGGAGCCGATCAGCGGGATGTCTGGCTTCTCGCGCAGCAGGAAGGGGACGCCGCCGATGTGGTCCTCGTGCCCGTGGGTCAGGACGATGCCGTCGATGTCGTCGAGGCGGTCCCGGATGGATGTGAAGTCCGGCAGGATCAGGTCGACTCCGGGCTGCTCCTCCTCGGGGAAGAGCACCCCGCAGTCGACGATCAGCAGCCGGCCGCCGTACTCGAAGACCGTCATGTTCCGGCCGATCTCACCGAGGCCGCCGAGCGGGGTGACACGCAGACCGCCCTCGGGGAGCTTCGGCGGAGGGCCAAGCTCGGGATGCGGATGACTCAAAAGACTCTCCTCACCACACGCGCCACATGCCCCCTGGGCACATGGCGCGCATGACATTCGTGCACTTGCTGATGTGTCTGTATGCAGTTGTGAAGTATGAAGGTGCGACCAATCGCCTCTTTGCTTAGAGCTGTACCCCGCCCGCGGCGAGATCGCGCTTTAGCTGTTCCGTTTCCTCGGCGGTCAGCTCGACCAAGGGCAGGCGCAGCGGCCCGGCGGGCTGGCCCTGAAGGGCGAGCGCGGCCTTGGACGTGATCACTCCCTGGGTGCGGAACATGCCGGTGAAGACCGGCAGCAGCTTCTGGTGGATCTCCGTTGCCTTCGCGACGTCGCCCGCGAGGTGGGCCTCCAGCATCGCCCGCAGCTCGGGGCTGACCAGGTGGCCGACCACGGAGACGAAGCCGACCGCGCCGACCGACAGCAGCGGCAGGTTCAGCATGTCGTCGCCGGAGTACCAGGCGAGGCGCGAGCGGGCGATGGCCCAGCTTGCGCGTCCGAGGTCGCCCTTGGCGTCCTTGTTGGCGACGATGCGCGGGTGCTCGGCGAGCCGGACGATGGTCTCGGTGCCGATCGGGACACCGCTGCGGCCCGGGATGTCGTAGAGCATGACCGGCAGGCCGGTGGCGTCGGCGATGGCGGTGAAGTGCCGGAGGAGACCTTCCTGCGGAGGCTTGCTGTAGTACGGCGTGACCGCCAGCAGCCCGTGGGCACCGGCCTGCTCGGCCGCGCGGGCGAGCTCGACGCTGTGCCGGGTGTCATTGGTACCGGCTCCGGCCACGATGTGGGCGCGGTCCCCGACCGCCTCCACCACGGCGCGTACGAGCTGGGCTTTCTCCGCATCGCTGGTGGTCGGGGACTCGCCGGTGGTGCCGTTGAGGATCAGGCCGTCATTGCCTGCGTCCACCAGATGAACGGCGAGCCGCTGGGCGCCGTCGAGATCGAGCGCGCCGTCAGTGGTGAATGGCGTGACCATGGCGGTCAGCACCCGCCCGAAAGGGGTCTGCGATGTGGATGTCGGTGCCATGGGGCCCACGCTACTCGTAGCGCGCCCCACGGCGCTCGCTCGGGGCGGCGGACGGAGCGAAGAGATGGGACCCGGCACTGCCTGCTCGGGGGTTCAAGCAGTGCCGGGCCCGTTTGTTCAGCCTAGATGAACTTCTCGAAACGCCGCAATACGGACACTTCGCCCGGTGATCCGTCCGGGGAGCGGGCCCGGCCCGGACTACGGGGCCACTCGGCCGTTGGCGTTGAAGGCCGCGTGGGTGAGCGGCATCAGCCCCGACCAGGCCGCCTCCATCTTCTCGCCCACCATCTCGATCTCCCGCTGCGGGAACGAGGGCACCGCGGCCTGCTCATGCTGGGTGCGCAGGCCGAGGAAGTGCATCAGCGAGCGGGCGTTGCAGGTCGCGTACATCGAGGAGAACAGGCCGACCGGGAGCACCGAGCGGGCCACCTCGCGGGCCACTCCGGCGGCCAGCATCTCCTGGTACGCCTCGTACGCATGGCGGTACGCGTCCTCCATCACCCGGCCGGTCAGCTCGTGCTGCGCCGCGGTGCCCTCGACGAACTCGTACTTCCCCGGGCGGCCCTGCTGGACGAGCTTGCGGGCCTCGCCCGGCACATAGAACACCGGCTCCAGGCGGCGGTAGCGACCGGACTCCTCGTTGTACGACCAGCCCACGCGGTGCCGCATGAACTCGCGGAAGACGAAGATCGGGGCGCTGATGAAGAAGGTCATCGAATTGTGCTCGAACGGGCTGCCGTGGCGGTCCCGCATCAGGAAGTTGATCAGCCCCTTGGAGCGCTCCGGGTCCTTGGTGATCTCCTCGAGGGACTGCTCGCCCGCGGTCGACACCCGCGCGGCCCACAGCACATCGGAGTCGGCGGCGCTGTGCTTGACCAGCTCGACGGTCACATCGCTGCGGAAGCCGGCCTTCTCGGTCTCGGCGGGGATCTCGGTCACGCGCGGGTCCTTCCGTGGTGCATCGCTCGGGGCGGCGCCCAGCTTACGGGCCACCACCGACAGCCCCGCTCCGCCAAACTTTTTGACAGAAAGTGGACGGATCAGGGCACCCAATCGCCCATTCACACGTCCTACACATTGAAGTACTCACGTTCGAGGTTCCAAGGAGAGCCCGCAGATGTCCCGCCGGCGAGAGCCCGTGCCGTTCGCCTTCGTCGCCGAAGCCGACCGTTTCCGCAGCAATGTCACCCCACCGTCCCGCCCCCGCGCCACACCGTCCCAGATAGCAGGGCGGACTCTGATCGGGCTCACGATCATCGCGGGGTTCATCGGCTCGCTGATGTTCGGGATGCCCGCCCTCGACAGCCAGTCGCATCCCACCCACCAGATCCAGCAGCCCGAGGCGTCCGACGGACGCTGACCGGCGCTGGGATAGCCTCACCCAGCACAGGCCCATCCGGACATGTGTGTGAGTGAGGACCTTCCGTGCCCCTGCCCTTCCTGACCGCCGACCGCGCCCACGATGACGACGCGGCGGCCGGAGCGGACCCGCTCGGCTACGAAGACCGGGACCGCTGGCGCCGTCCTTACCGACCGGGGCCCTGGAGGGTCGGGGGCGCCGCTCTGCTGCTTCTGCTCGCCTCGTACGTCCTCTTCTCCGCCATGATCATCGCGATGGCGGGATCGCTGCCCGCGGCGGGCATCTGCGCCGCCGTCGGGGCGCTGATGATCGCGACAGCCGTAAGGCTGGTGCGCATCGGCGTCGAAGTGAGCGCCCAGGGGCTGCGCCGGATCGGCCTCCTCCGCGGCACCACCGTGCGCTGGCAGGACATCGCCGCGATACGCACGGTCCAGCAGCCGGTCCAGTGGCTGGGCCTGCCGCGGACCGTCCAGGGCCAGGCCGTGCTGCTGGAACCGGTGGGCGGCGGAGCGCCGGAGATCGTGTTCACCACCCATGGCGCCGACTTCCTGGGCCATGCGGAGAGCTTCGAGCGGGCCGCCGACGCGATCGAGGGCTGGGCCGCCACCCACCGCTGAGCCGTACCGCCGCGGGCGCCCAACCGCTGACGTACCGCCGCGGGCGGCTCCGGGGTCAGCCCCCGGCCGCCCGTACCGGCTTGCCGTCGTGCAGGGCGATGGCGCGCTGCATCGCCTTACGGGCGCGCGCGGTGTCCCGGGCGTCGTGGTACGCCACGGCGAGCCGGAACCAGGACCGCCAGTCGTCCGGCGACTGCTCCGTCTCGGCCCGGCGCTTGGCGAAGACGGCGTCCGCCGAGTCCCGGTCGATCCGCCCGCCGGGCGTCCGTACCAGCTCGTCGACCGGAAGGCCGCCCTCCGCCTCCAGTTCACGGGCGAGCTGGTCCGCGCTCCGCGCGAACTGCGTGGTCTGCCACAGGAACCAGACGCCGATGAGCGGCATCACCAGCACCGCCAGACCGAAGGCGATCGTGACCGGGGTGCCCTCCCGGATCAGCAGCACCCCGCGGTCGCCGACCAGCACGAAGTAGACGACCAGGACGGCCGCGAGAACGAAATACGTGATCTTTGCGCGCACCGCTGTGCCCTCAGTCCAGATCCAGGAAGTGTTCCAGGCCGAAGGTCAGGCCGGGGGTGGTCACCACGCGGCGGACGCCGAGCAGGATGCCGGGCATGAAGCTGCTGTGGTGGGTGGAGTCATGGCGGATGGTGAGTGTCTCGCCCTCGCCGCCCAGCAGGACCTCCTGATGGGCGAGGAGCCCGCGCAGCCGCACCGAGTGCACCGGCACCCCGTCCACGTCGGCGCCCCGCGCGCCGTCGAGCGCCGTGGTGGTGGCGTCCGGCTGCGGGGCGCAGCCGGCCTCCCGCCGGGCCTCGGCGATGAGCTGCGCGGTGCGCGCGGCCGTGCCGGAGGGAGCGTCCACCTTGTTGGGGTGGTGCAGCTCGATGACCTCGACCGATTCGAAGAACCGGGCGGCCTGGCGGGCGAACCGCATGGTCAGCACGGCACCGATGGAGAAGTTCGGCGCGATGAGCACGCCGGTGGTCGGCGAGGCGTCGAGCCAGCCTCCCAGCCGCGCCAGGCGCTCGTCCGTCCAGCCGGTGGTGCCGACGACGCCGTGGATGCCATGGCGGACGCAGAACTCGAGGTTGTCCATCACCGACGCCGGTTCGGTCAGCTCGACCGCCACCTCGGCGCCCGCCTCCACCAGCGTCTCGAGCCCGTCGCCCCGCCCCAGCGCGGCGACCAGCTCCAGGTCCTCGGCGGCCTCCACGGCTCGTACGGCCTCGGCACCGATCCGGCCCTTGGCGCCGAGGACGGCCACACGCAGCTTGCTCATCGATCCTGTTTCCTTCGATCCGGGAGGCTTCGGCACGGGCTAGGCGACGGCCTCGTCCAGCCGGGCCGCCTGCTTGTCCTTCAGCGGGCCGATGACGGACAGCGAAGGACGCTGTCCCAGTACATCGCGCGCCACCTCGCGCACCTCGTCCGGGGTGACCGCCGCGATCCGCTCGAGCATGTCGTCCACCGACATCTGCTCGCCCCAGCACAGCTCGCTCTTGCCGATCCGGTTCATCAGCGCGCCGGTGTCCTCCAGACCCAGCACGGTGGAGCCGGCTAGCTGGCCGACGGCGCGCCGCAGCTCCTCGTCGCTCAGGCCGTTCTCCGCGACCTGGGTGAGCTCGTCGCGGCAGATCTTGAGGACGTCGTGCACCTGGTTCGGACGGCAGCCGGCGTAGACGCCGAAGAGCCCGCAGTCGGCGAAGCTGGAGGTGTAGGAGTAGACGCTGTAGGCGAGCCCGCGCTTCTCCCGGACCTCCTGGAAGAGCCGGGAGCTCATACCGCCGCCGAGCGCGGTGTTGAGCACCCCGAGCGCCCAGCGGCGGTCGTCGGTGCGCGGGATGCCGGGCATGCCGAGGACGACATGGGCCTGCTCGGTCTTGCGGTTCAGCAGCCCGACCTTGCCCGCCGTACGGATCGCACGGATGCCGGAGCGCGGGGCGACCGGGACCGCGTCGGTGCGGGACAGGGCGCCCGCCCCGTCGAACGCCGCGTGCACCTGGCGTACGACGTCGTCGTGGTCCACATTGCCCGCGGCGGCGACGACCAGATGCGTCGGGTCGTAGTGCTTCCGGTAGAAGCGGGCGATCTGGTCGCGGCCCAGGGCGTTGACGGTGTCGACGGTGCCCAGGACCGGGCGGCCGAGCGGGGTGTCGCCGAGCATGGTGTGGGCGAACAGGTCGTGCACACAGTCGCCCGGGTCGTCCTCGGTCATCGCGATCTCTTCGAGGACGACACCGCGCTCCGCGTCCACATCCGCCGCGCCGATCACCGAGCCGGTCAGCATGTCGCAGACGACGTCGATGGCCAGCGGCAGATCGGTGTCGAGCACCCGCGCGTAGTAACAGGTGTACTCCTTGGCGGTGAACGCGTTCATCTCGCCGCCGACCTCGTCGATGGCGGCGGAGATGTCCAGCGCGCTGCGCCGCCGGGTGCCCTTGAAGAGCAGATGTTCCAGATAGTGGGTGGCCCCGCCGAGCGCCGGGGTCTCGTCGCGCGAGCCGACATGCGCCCAGATGCCGAAGGTCGCCGAGCGCACGGACGGGAGGGTCTCGGTGACGACGCGCAAGCCCCCGGGGAGGGTCGTCCTGCGGACCGTGCCGATGCCGTTCTCGCCCTCGAGAAGCGTTTGGGTACGGGCGACGGCCCGCGCCTCCGAGGAGGTGCGGGCCGTCGTCTCGTCGTCGCGGGACGTCACTTGGCGGCTTCGTCCTTCGTCTGGGGCTGCGCTTCGGCGCCGGCCTCGTCCGCATCCGCGTCCGAGCCCGCTTCGTCCTCGAGGACCGGGATGAGGGAGAGCTTGCCGCGCTGGTCGATCTCGGCGATCTCGACCTGGACCTTGGCGCCGACCTTCAGCACGTCCTCGACGTTCTCCACGCGCTTGCCACCGGCCAGCTTGCGGATCTGCGAAATGTGCAGCAGGCCGTCCTTGCCCGGGAGCAGGGAGACGAAGGCACCGAAGGTGGTGGTCTTCACGACCGTGCCCAGGTAGCGCTCGCCGACCTCCGGCATGGTCGGGTTGGCGATGCCGTTGATGGTCGCGCGGGCGGCCTCGGCGGCCGGGCCGTCGGCGGCACCGATGTAGATGGTGCCGTCGTCCTCGATCGTGATGTCGGCGCCGGTGTCCTCCTGGATCTGGTTGATCATCTTGCCCTTGGGGCCGATGACCTCACCGATCTTGTCGACCGGGATCTTCACGGTGATGATCCGCGGCGCGTTGGGGGACATCTCGTCCGGGACGTCGATGGCCTCGTTCATCACATCGAGGATGTGCAGCCGGGCGTCGCGGGCCTGCTTGAGGGCCGCGGCCAGCACGGACGCCGGAATGCCGTCCAGCTTGGTGTCGAGCTGGAGCGCGGTGACGAACTGCTTGGTGCCGGCGACCTTGAAGTCCATGTCGCCGAACGCGTCCTCCGCACCGAGGATGTCGGTGAGGGTGACGTAGTGGGTCTCGCCGTCGATCTCCTGGGAGATCAGGCCCATGGCGATGCCCGCGACCGGCGCCTTCAGCGGCACACCGGCGTTGAGCAGCGACATCGTCGAGGCGCAGACCGACCCCATGGAGGTCGAGCCGTTGGAGCCGAGCGCCTCGGAGACCTGGCGGATGGCGTACGGGAACTCCTCGCGCGTCGGCAGCACCGGCAGCAGCGCGCGCTCGGCCAGGGCGCCGTGGCCGATCTCGCGGCGCTTGGGGGAGCCGACGCGGCCGGTCTCACCGGTGGAGTACGGCGGGAAGTTGTAGTTGTGCATGTAGCGCTTGCGGGTCTCGGGCGCGAGGGTGTCGAGCTGCTGCTCCATGCGGAGCATGTTCAGCGTGGTGACGCCCAGGATCTGGGTCTCGCCGCGCTCGAACAGCGCCGAGCCGTGGACCCGCGGAATCGCCTCGACCTCGGCGGCGAGCGTACGGATGTCCGTGACGCCGCGGCCGTCGATGCGCTTCTTCTCCTTGATGACGCGCTCGCGCACCAGGGTCTTGGTCAGCGCGCGGTACGCGGCGGAGATCTCCTTCTCGCGCCCCTCGAACTGCGGCAGCAGCTTCTCGGCGGCCAGGCCCTTGACCCGGTCCAGCTCGGTCTCGCGCTCCTGCTTGCCCGCGATGGTCAGCGCCTGGGCCAGCTCGTCGCGGACGGCGGCGGTCAGCGCCTCCAGGATGTCGTCCTGGAAGTCGAGGAAGATCGGGAACTCGGCGGTCGGCTTGGCGGCCTTGGCGGCGAGGTCCGCCTGCGCCTTGCACAGGACCTTGATGAAGGGCTTGGACGCCTCCAGGCCGGCGGCGACGATCTCCTCGGTGGGAGCCTCGGCGCCGTCCTTGACCAACTGGATGGTCTTGTCGGTGGCCTCGGCCTCGACCATCATGATCGCGACATCGCCGTCTTCCAGCACCCGGCCGGCGACGACCATGTCGAAGACGGCCTCCTCCAGCTCGGAGTGGGTCGGGAAGGCCACCCACTGGCCCTTGATCAGGGCGACGCGGGTACCGCCGATGGGGCCGGAGAAGGGCAGCCCGGCAAGCTGCGTGGAGCAGGAGGCGGCGTTGATCGCGACCACGTCGTAGAGGTGGTCGGGGTTGAGCGCCATGACCGTCTCGACGACCTGGATCTCGTTGCGCAGGCCCTTCTTGAAGGACGGGCGCAGCGGGCGGTCGATCAGACGGCAGGTGAGGATCGCGTCCTCGGAGGGGCGGCCCTCACGGCGGAAGAACGAGCCGGGGATGCGCCCCGCCGCGTACATCCGCTCCTCGACGTCCACCGTGAGCGGGAAGAAGTCGAGCTGGTCCTTGGGGTTCTTGGAAACGGTGGTGGCCGACAGCACCATGGTGTCGTCGTCCAGGTAGGCCACGGCCGAACCGGCGGCCTGACGGGCCAGGCGGCCCGTCTCGAAACGGATGGTGCGGGTGCCGAAGGTGCCGTTGTCGATGACTGCTTCGGCGTAGTGGGTCTCGTTCTCCACCAGGGAAATCTCCTCTTCTGCGTCCCTCGTCCGTGTGACGGTGGACGGTGGTGGAGCAGCGCCCCTGGCCTTGCGGGCCGGCGGCCGGGCCGGTCTTCGATCGAAGCCACCGGAATTGCCAGTTCCGGGAGCCACTACCGAGGACCGGCTCCTGTGGCGCCGGTGCGGCGGGAATGAGGCGCTCCTCCTCGTGCGTTATGGCGTTGTTGGGACCAGACTACAAAGCTTCGGCCGTCATCACGACGGCTGTGCTCTCCGGCCCCTACGGTACGTAGCCAGCACGCTACGCACCGCTGTGATGGCGGTACGGGTCACCTTTGGCTGAAACCGTACGACGCCGTGTACGGCAAAGGGAGCGGCCCCCATAGCGGGAACCGCTCCCTCCTTGGCGTCTTACTTGGCGCCCGCCGCACCCCGGCGGATGCCCAGGCGCTCGACCAGCGCACGGAAGCGCGTGATGTCCTTCTTCGCCAGGTACTGGAGCAGCCGGCGGCGCTGGCCGACCAGGAGCAGCAGACCACGGCGGGAGTGGTGGTCGTGCTTGTGGGTCTTGAGGTGCTCGGTGAGGTCGGAGATGCGGCGCGTGAGCAGCGCGACCTGGACCTCGGGGGAGCCGGTGTCGCCCTCCTTGGTGGCGAACTCGGTCATGATCTGCTTCTTGGTAGCGGCGTCGAGCGACACTCGGTACTCCTTGCTTTCGTATCAGCCGCCGAGTGCCCCTGGTCGTTGTCTCAGGGGATCTTCCGTGACTCGGGAGGCGGGGTCCGCTGGGCGCTGTCTCCCGAGACTCCAAGCCTCCGGGGACGCGTACGCAAACGGCCAGCACACAGAGTACCAGCGTCTTGGCGGGGGGTGGGCGGGGGCTCTTGGCGGGGGTGTGGGGTGGGGGTGTGGGGTGGGGATGTGGGGTGGGGGTGTGGGGTGGGGATGTGGGGTGGGGGCGCTGGTGGGGCGGGGCAGTGGGGCTAGAAGACGGGCATGGCGGTCAGGGTGCCGGACTCCAGTGCGAACACGCGGTTCCCGGCTGCCGCGAGCCGCCAGCCTCCCTCGGCCCCCGGGGCGTACGGCCAAGCGATGCTTCCGCTGCGCACATCGACCGCCACCACACCCTGGTCCCCGCGCAGGTCGACGGCCGCCCATACAGTGCCGCCCTCGGCGACGGGGGCGTCAAGGGGACGGTCGTCGGCCGCGAACGGCAGCGTCCACATCTCCGCCCCGTCATCCGCCCGCCGCGCCGAGAGGTCGCTTCCGTCCACGGCGTACACAACGCCCTTCCGAACGGCCGGCGCGCTCCAACCCCTCCCGCCCTGCCCGGCACGGGCCCACTTCTCCTCACCGCTCACCAAGGCGAGTGCCCTCAGGCTCTTCCCGCCGAGGTACACGACGCCGTCCGTGACGACAGGGGCGAGTGCGGTGGTGGGCCCCTGCTCGTGCGGGCCCCAGGCGGTCCTGCCCGTGCGGGTGTCGAGAGCGGCCACACCGCCGCCCGAATCATGGATCACCAGCCGGCCCTCGGCGACCGCCGCTTCGGCCGGTGCCTTGGCGGACGTCCTTACGGGCGCCGGGACCGTCCACAGTGTGCTGTGCGAGGTGAGGTCTACGGCGCGGATCCCACCGCCGCGTGTGGCGACGTACGCCGCGCTCTCGTCGGCACCGAGCAGCACCGCCGCGTCGGCACCCTGCGCCGACCACCGCTTTCTGCCGTCCTTGGTGCCCAGCGCGAGCAGCGCCCCCTCGGTGTCAGCCGTAAGGATGACGTCGTCGGATGCGGCGAGCATGCGGGCGGTGGTGGCGGCAGTGCGTTCGGAGGTCCACCGCCGCTCCCCCCTCCGCACGTCGTACGCGCGCAGAGCACCGCTCGGGGTGGCGACGACCACGAGGTCGTGGACGGGCAGCGGAGCGGGCAGGTCGGTGTCGGACGTCTCTGCGACACGGACCGGACCCCACAGCGGCTGCGGGGCCGTTCCTTCGTCATAGCGCGACAGCGGCTCGGCCTCCCAGGGCCGCCCGCCGGCCTCCGCCTCGTCGCCGCGCAGCAGCCACCATGCGACGCCTCCGCCGCCCGCCGCGAGCACGGTGCCGCCCGCGGCAATAGTGCCGATGAGCCGCCGCCGGGAGGGACCCGTACGGTCGCCGGGCAGGGCGGCCATGCGCCGGGCATCCGCCTCGCGCCGTGCGATGTCCTGCGCGAGCGGTCCGCTCTTCCAGGCGCGGTCCGCGCCCCGGGGCGGCGCCAGCGCCCGGCCGAGCCAGTCGAGACCGGGGCGGCCCCCGGGATCCTTGGACAGACAGGGCTCGACCAGAGGCCGCAGCGCGCCGGGCACCGAGCCCAGCTCCGGCTCACCGTGCACAACCTGGTACTGCACGGCGGCCACATGGCCGCCCTCGTAGACCGGCCGTCCGCCCGCCGCGTAGGCGAGGACCACCCCGAGGGAGAACACATCGCCCGCGGGGCCGGTCCGCTGTCCCAGGACCTGCTCGGGCGCGGCGTAGCCGGGGGTGGCGACGGTCTGTCCCGTGGTGGTCAGGGTGAGTCCGTGCTCGGGCCGGGCGATCCCGAAGTCGATGACCCTCGGGCCGCGGGAGGTCAGCACGATGTTGGACGGTTTGAGGTCGCGGTGCACCAGCCCGGCACCGTGGATGTCGTGGAGCGTGCGGACGAGCGCGGCTCCCAACGCCCTTACGGCGGGCTCCTCCAGGGCGCCGTACCGCTCGACGGCCTGGTCGAGCGTGGGCCCGGCGAGGAACTCCGTGGCGATCCACAGCCGTCCGCCCTCGGTCTGCGCCGCGAGCACCCGCGCCACGCCGTCGCCCCGCACGGCCTGGGCCGCGTGCGCCTCACGCACGAAACGCTGGGCCATGTGGGGGTCGTGCGCCACTTCGGGTCGCAGTACCTTCACGGCGGCCGTCCGGCCCTGCCCGTCCCGCCCGAGGTAGACCTGGCCCATGCCGCCCGCACCCAGAACGCCGATGAGGCGGTACGGGCCCAGGCGCAGCGGATCGCCGGTGCCGAGGGGTTTCATGACGAAGGGTCTCCTGGTCGATGAGGGCTGGTCGGGATCAACGAGGCCGCGGGACGGCCGGACGGACCGAGTGCCAGGTCATTCCAGCGGGATGGCGCATACGGTCTTGCCACTGGTGATGACGACCAGGCCCGCGCGGCGGTGCGCCCGCATCACGGAGGCGGATACGCCGTCCTTGTCACCGGAAGGGCCCTGGAACGTCCACGCCGTGCGATGGGTGCGGAGGTCGACAGCCCTGGCCCATCGATCCTTCTCCGGCGAGCCGTAGAAGTACTTCTCGCCGACGACCGGGGTGGATTCATAGGCTTCGGAGACGGTCGTCTGGTCCGCTGCCGCCCTCTCCTGCCACAGCAGCCGCCCGCTCTTCGCGTCCAGGGCGATGAGGCCGTTCCTCCGCTCGACGCTGTAGACCACACCGTCCTTGACCACCGGCGGCCCGTAGTGCTCCATGCTCGGGTCGTAGCCCTCCGCGGATGTCCGTTCGGCGCCGAACCGCCATGCGGTCGCGCCGTCGGCGGTGCGCAGTGCGAGAAGCTCCCGCCCACCGGTGAACAGGTGGTCTTCGGTGACGGCGAAGCACCGATCCAGGGCGATCACCGCGTCCGATCCGAGCGGAATCCGCTTCGACCAGCGCCGGTCCCCGTCGCGCGGGTCGATGGAGATGGTCTCCTCGCCCGAGAAGCGCAGGAGTGAGGCACCGGCGGGTACCGCGGCGATGGGGTCGCTGGTAGCCGCGGCGATGGCTCGGCTCCACAGCCGTTTCCCGGTGCGCAGACTGATGGCCTGCCGTTTCTCGCCGCCTTTCGCGTATCCCTCGGCGAACAAGGTGCCGTCCATCACGGCGAGAAGTTTCGGTTCGAGGCCCAAGGCGCCGGTACGAGCGATCGGGGTTTGGAGATTGCCCGTCTCGAGGTTGACGGGAGCGATCGTGGTGGCGCCGCTCCGGTCGTCCGCCTCGCAGGCGAGGAGCCGGTCCCCGTCGACGACGAGGGGGACGGTCCGGTCGCTCTCGCCCCGCTTTTCGCCCGTCTTCGCGTCCACGCAAAGGAATCCGTTGTCGTGGACGATCACGACATGGTCCCCGACGATCAGGGACGTGACGTCCGTGGTCGCCCCGGGGACGGACATCTTCCACACCAGACGTGGTCCCGCACCGGCAGGACGCCGGGTGGAGCGGGGCGTCGCGGCTGTACCGCCGTCGGATTTGTGCGGCCCGAACCAGGCCCAAGCCCCGGCCGCCCCGCCGGCCACAAGCGCAGCGCCGCCCACCGCCGCGATCAGCTTCCGCCGGGAGAGTGCGGCTCCCACCCGCCGCGGCCCCGCGGTTTCGGTATGGGGCTCTGTCCGGGGAGCCGGGAGCCTGCCGGGCTGGACCTCCCATACGGCCGTACAGCGCCGGGCGATCTCCGCGAGGACCGGGGCCGGCAGATGGTCCGCGAACCGCCGCAGGTCACCAGCGTGATCGGTACCCACGCGGAGCCGCTCTCCCAACTCCAGCGTGCCGGGCCGCGCTCCGGGATTCTTGGCGAGACACAGCTCCAGCGTCGCCCTCAGCCCCTCCGGTACCCCGGACAGGTCGGGCTCGGCGTACCGCACCCGGTAGAGCAGATCGGCGGGCTGTCCGCTGCCGAAGGGCGGGCGACCGGTGGCCGCGAAGACCAGCACTCCGGCGAGGGCGAACACATCGCCCGCAGCCGCGTGTTCGCCTCCGGCCACCTGTTCCGGCGACATATAGGCGGGCGTTCCGGCCGCCGCGCCCGTACGGGTCAGCCGGTCGTCGCCCGCCGCGCGGGCGATGCCGAAGTCGATGACCTTGGGGCCGAGGGCGGTCAGCAGGATGTTGGAGGGCTTGAGGTCGCGGTGGACCACATCGGACCGGTGGAGTTGGGCGAGTGCGTCGCACAGGGCGGCTCCCAGCGCCCTTACGGCCCGTTCGGTCAGGGCGCCACAGAGCGCGACCGCGTCGTCCAGCGGCGGGCCGAGGACGTATTCGGTGGCGAGCCAGGGGGTCGGGGCAAGGGGATCGGCGTCGATGACCTGTGCGCCGTACTGTCCGCCGATGACGCGTGCCGCGTCGGTCTCCAGTTGGAACCGGGCCCGGAATTCGGCCTGCCCGGCGTACTGGGTGTGCACGGTCTTGAGGGCGACCATCCGTCCCCTGGGCGAGCGGCCGAGATAGACGGTGCCCATTCCGCCGCCGCCGAGCCGGGCGAGAAGGGTGTACGAACCGAGGGCTTGCGGATCGTCGTGGGTGAGAGGAGAGACCATCGGTATCCGTATCAGTCCACTGGCAGTGCGTAGAGGATGGTGCCGTTCAGGACGAGGGCGATTCCGGGTGCGACGCCCACGACCTGGCCCGGGACCGCGGCTTGTTGGCCGCTTCCGGCGAGCGCCGACCGCCACCGCAGCGAACCGTCCGCCGCGTCCAGGGCCTCGATCTCCGCATCGGTCACCTGGAAGACGGTGGCCCCCGAGTGGCTCACCGCGGTCTCGCCCCTCGTCGACGAGGACTCCAGGGGAGCGGCACTTCCGCGCCGCCACCGCACGCTGCCGCTGCGGGCATCGACGGCGTAGGTGGTGGCGCGGGAATCGGTGGCGTAGACCGACCGCCCCTGAGCGGCCGGAGTGCCGGACATCCTTCCCTTGGTCGCGATCCGCCAACGTTCTTCGCCGCCGGCGATGTGGTACGCCCTCAGCGCATGGTCGTCGCAGGAGACCAGGAGATCTCCCGGAGCCACCAGACGCTGCTTGGCGCTCTCGTCCTTCGTCCCGGGGAACTCTCGGGTCCACAGCTTCCGGCCGCTACGGCGGTCGAGTGCCAGATACGAGGAGGCGTCCTCGTCGGTGTCGTCCCCCTGACTCGGCAGCAGCAGCATGGTGCCGAGCCACAGCGCGGTGGTCGTGCCGTCTCCCCGATAGGGAGCGGGAAGCGGCGTGCGCCATATCTCCTTGCGCCGCACGGAGTCGTAGCAGACCACCGCATGGTCCCCGCTCTCCGCTCCCCCACTGCCATACCTTCTGGTCAGGAACCAGCAGATGTCCCCGACGGCCCCGAGGAATTGGTAGATCGCCGGGCCGTCCACTCCGTCGTACCGCCGCTCCACCCCCTTGATACGGCCCGTGGCGAGCGAGACGACGGAAAAGGCCGAGGTGTCCGGGGAGACGAATGTCCCGTTGTCGAGCAATGTGAGGGCGGACATGGGATAGAGATCGTCGCGCGACCAGATCTTCTTGCCGGTTCGGAGATTCAGCGCGGTCACGGCGTCGGTGCTCGAGACAAGGGCGGTCCTGCCGCGCCAGAGCAGCGGTGTCTGCTGTGGCTCGCTCCCGATGTCGTGGCGCCACAGCGGAGCGGGCGCGATGCCTCGCCGGTCGGACGCACGGGATCCCGCACCCTCGCCGACCGCCCGCCAACCGGCCACTCCGCCCGCCCCGAGCGCGAGGCCGACCGCTCCCCAGAGGCCACCGACGACCAGGGCGCGCCGGGAGCGGCCCGGCGGCGCGGTGGCAGCCTTCTCCTCGACGGGCGCGGGGGGCCTCACGGGGACCTCTGCCGGATACGCGGCGGCCTGTCTGGCAAGGGCCGTCGCCACGGCGTCGGGCAGACGGCCGACCGCTTCGGAGGCCGATGCCGCCCGGAGCTCACGGGCCAGCACGTCCGGCCGGGGCCGCTGCCCGGGCTCTTGGGCGAGACAGGCCGCGAGCAGCTCTCTCAGCGCTTCCGGCAGTGCCGCGCGCATCCGCTCGGCCACGTCCGGGCGGCCTGTCGCGGCGTAGCAGAGCACGGCGCCCAGTGCGTAGACGTCCCCGGCCGGGCTGGGCCGTTCACCCGCTCGCTGTTCCGGCGGCAGGCTGAAGGCGTCGACCCCGAGCGGCGCGCCGTGGGCCGGGCCGTGCGGCGTCGCCGCTCGCACCAGCCCGTACCCGGTCAGCCGGGGCCCGTCGGCCATGAGGAGCGTGGCCTGTGGCGATATCCCGGCGTGCACGAGGCCGCCGGCGTGCCAGTGCGCGAGGGCGTGAGCGAGGACGGCGCCGAGCCCGCGCACCGTGGGTTCGGGAAGGGGGCCGCCGCAGGCGGCCAGCGCGGCGGGAAGCGGAAGGGCGGGGAAGCAGGTGTACGCGACCCAGGGGAGATCCGCGTCGGGCCCGGCGACATCGATCACGGGAGCCGCCCAAGGCCCGGTCAGACGCCGGGAGTTCTCGGCCTCCGACCGGAACCGCACCCGGTATCCGGAGTCGTCGGCGAGGGTTTTGTGCGGCAGCATCAGCACGGCCGTGCGGCCGGTGCGCTCGTCCCGGACGATACGGCGGCGCGCGTCGTCGGCGTGCCCACCGGCGTCCAGCGTGCCGATGACGCGGTACGGGCCGAGCCGGGTCGGTTCGGCCTCTCGCTGCGGTTCCATTCACTCCTCCCCTGGCGCCCTGGCTCAGCTCAACGGCAAGGCGTAGACGCTTCTCCCGCTGACGACGAGGGCCAGGTCGTCCGTCACGGCCACCCTGCGCCGCGCCACGACGGCCCCCTTGTCCGCCGCGGCGCCGAGGTCCATGAAGCGCCACCGCAGGGCGCCGTCCTCCGCGTCGAAGGCGTCGACTTCCACGTCATTCGCCATGAGCACCGTGCGCCCGGACGGATCCACCGCCGTGTCGGGTGTGCGGGCCCCGGACAGCGTCTTCATCGCGAAGGCGTAGGTGCGCTGCCATCGCACCTCTCCAGTGGCCGTGGAGAGAGCGTGAACCGCGTAGCCCCCGTCGGTGGCGTACACGACGTCGTCGTGCACGACCGGAGCACCGAAGTCAGCGGTATGCCCGGATCCGGCCTCGCCCTTGGCCCGCACGCTCCACGCGGGGCCGCCACCGTGCGCCAGGCCGTATCCGCGCAGGGTGGTGCTGACAGCGGCGATGAGAGTGCTGCGGCCGTCGGTGGTAACCGGTCGTCCGCCGGTCACGCCCTCATACGACCGCTTCCACCGCCGCGTCCCTCGCTCCCGGTCGAATGCCTGGAATGTGTCGCCCCGCACGACGAGGGCGTCCCGCGTCAGATACCCCTCGTCGAAGCCGCCGGGCAGAGGACTGCGCCAGAGTTCCTTCCGCCCGGTCAGGTCGTAGGCGATCACGACACCGTCTTCGGCTGAGCCGCTCCCCTGGCCGCCCGCCGCGAGCCAGACGGTCCCGCCTTCGGCCGCCAGCAGTGCGGCGTACGGGGTGCGGCCACCCCGCCGGAAGCTCTTCGGCCGCCACTGGATGTCGCCGGTACCGGCGGACAGGACGGCGAGTCCGTCGTCGCCCGGGACCAGGATCGAATCCTTACCGACGGGCAGAAGCCGTCCCTTGGTCCGGACTTGGTCCTGCGCCCAGAGTCGCTTGCCCGTATGGAGGTCGACTCCGATGACGGCCGTATCGTTCGCGACGACGGCTACCTTGTCCGCCCAGATGAGCGGGGGGTGTGCCGGTGGCCCGCCGGTCAGGTCATGGCGCCACAGCGGGGTGGGCGGAGCGCCGGCGAGCCGACGGCGGGAGTGGCCGGCCGCTGCCAGTCGCTCAGCGGTGGTGGACGGCGGAGGCTCCTCGTCAGTCGCCAGCCACGTCGCACCGCCGCCGAGCGCGATACCGGCCGTGCCACCGGCCGCCCCGATGAGCAGGGTTCGCCTGGACGAGCGTGCGGCGTCCTGCCGAGACGGACTCCTGGCAGCGGTCACGCCGCCGGACAGGCGCGTCGGCGCATGCGGGGCGCCGGGCGCGTCCCTCGGGGCCGGTGCCCCCTCCTCGAGCGGCGCGTCCGCCGTCGACTCGGCTTCCGCCGGCTCGACCTCCGCCGCCAGCGTCGCCGCGGACTGCTCGGCCAGTGCGACGACCACCGGTGCCGGCAGCCAGCCGGGGCTCAGCAACGCCGCCGCCCTGCGGGTGCCCCCGTCCAGCGCGGTCGAACCGGGCCCGCCGAACGGCACCGGCGCGGGCGGACGCCCGGGCCCGCCGTCGAGGACCGTCGGCGTGGGGCCTGCGGGGCCCACCGTCACGCCTGCCGGCGGTGGCAGCCGCACCCCCCGGGTCAGCCCGTCCGCCAATGCCGCCGCCGTCGGCCGGTCGGCCGGGTCCGGAGCGAGACACGGGAGCACGATGCTCCTCAGCTCCCGCGGCAGCTCGCCCGCGTCGGGCAGCCGCCGCCCGGTCACCGCGTATGCCAGGACCGCGCCCAGCGCGTAGACGTCCCCCAGCGGCCGCGGGCGCCCGCCCGCCGCCTGCTCCGGAGGCAGGTCGCCCCCGGCCAGCCCGGAAAGGCCCATCCGCGCCTGCCCGTCCGGCCCCGCTGTCCGTACCGCGCCGAAGCCCCCCAGCCACGGCCCGTCACCCGCCACGAACACGGTCCCCGGCGTGATCCCCGCGTGGGTGAGGCCCGCCCCGTGGATCTCCGCCAGCGTCGCGGCCAGAGCCGCCCCCAGCGCATGTACTGTCCGGATCGGAAGCGGCCCTCCACACACCCGCAACACGCCCGGCAGGGGCAGCATCGGGCGATACGGAAACGCGCTCCAGGGGAGGTCCGACGCGTTGCCGGAGATCTCTACGGGGGCGAGACAGGCAAGCGGCCGAGCGCCGCCGAGCCGACGTGCGTTCTCCGCCTCCGTCAGAAAGCGGCCCCGATACGCCGCGTCGTCGGCGAACTCGGCGGACGGTGCGCTGACCAGCACCGTACGGACCCCACCGGCACTGCGAGCGAGGAAGAGTCGGGCGGCCGCCCGGGGGTCGTCATCACCAGGAGCCAGCCTGGCGATGAGGTGATAAGGCCCGAGCCGCCGCGGGTCGTCCTCGCTCAGCGGCTCCACCCACGCCTCCCGAACCCCTCGGTGAGCCGTACGGTGGACCGCCCTCGCGGATGAGTGGCCATGCCCTCAGCCACTGGTCAGGCTGCGCGCCGAGCTGTAGACGTCCAACACGGCGAGACACAGGGGTACCAGAGAGAGCAGGAAGGCGCTCTCGGCCAGGTCGGACAGCCGTCCCCAGAAGGGTGACAGGCCCTTCTTCGGAATGACCAGAGCGACGCCGATGATCAAGCCCGCGCCCACGGTCACGGACACGGCGAGCCAGATCGTCCGGATGTCCAGCGGCCCACGGTCGTTCTCCGTCAGGAGCTTGAGGACCGCGTCGGCCGGCGGGTTCAGCGACAGCCCCAGGACGAGCAGGGCCAGGGCGAGCAGACCCGCGCCGAAGACGGCGGCAACCTGGGCGGTGTAACGGAAGAGGCGGGCACGCAGCAGCATCGCCAGACCGGCAGCGAGCGCGAGAAGCTGCGCCCACACACCCTCGGAGAAACCCAGGACCGCGGCGGCACCCACGACGACGGCCGAGCAGCCGCCGACCATGCCCAGCAGCATCTCGTGACCGCGCCGGGTCTGGGCGGCGATGCGGTGGATGTCGATGGGCTCGGCGTCGGGGCCGGTGTCAAGGTCATCGGTCGACGAGCGGGGCGCGGCGTAGCCGATGGGCAGACGGGCGACGCGGGCCGACAGCCCCGGCAGGAAGGCGATCACTCCGATCGCGACGACGGCGCACACGGCGGCCGTCTCGGTGGCGCCGGCGTCGGTGAGGATTTCGCAGAAGGTGGCCAAGGTCCCGACACTGGCCGCGAACACGGCGGCGACGAAAGGAGCGTCACCACTGGGCATGACGATGACCAGGACGGCCGAGCCGACGAGCACGGTGACGCAGCCGAGCAGGAACTGGAGCCGTCCGACGCCCTCTCCCGCGTCCAGGGCCATGATCCCCGACCCGGCGATCATGAGATGGGGAAGGGCGGCCATGCCCAGGGCGATGGCGGATGCGCGGTCCTCGTACACCCGTGCCCGCACGCCGGCGAGGGCCGTCAACAGCACGCCGACGGCGGCGGCGATGATGCCCGGGAGGCCGTGCATGTCGTGCTTGACGGGATCGGCGAACCAGAGCACGAAGCCCATGAGGATCAGGAGCAGCGCCCCTCCGAGCAGGCCCGAGGCCCGCAGGAACCGGTCGTTCCACAGCGTGCGGTCGCGGGTGACCGCGGAGGCGATCGCATCGGACACATCGTCATAGACGGCGGGGGGCAGCGACTCGGCGAAGGGCCGCAGAGCCAGCAGTTCCCCGTCCAGGATCTGCTGGGCCAGCAGCGAGCGGCTGCTGTCCAGGACGGTGCCGTCGCGTCGCACCAGGTGATACCCGGTGGGAGCACCGGTCGGCTGCGTCTGCCCCGTCAGGCGCAGGATCTCCGGGTAAACGTCGGCGACAGGGATGTCCTCCGGGAGAGCGACATCGATCCGGCTGTCGGGTGCGACGACGGTCACCCTGCAGAAACCGGTTGTTGCGGACGTACTCACGTGTAGGGCCCCCTGGTTCGGTCTGCGACATCGCCGGTGTCATGCGCGCGGCGGCCACCCTACCGGGGCTCCGGAGCCAATACGTCGATAGGATCGCTGACTCGCGGAGGGAGGCCGTCGCCACGGGGGTGCCGGACGAGAACTGTCCCTCCGCGTGGAGGGATGAGGGATCCGGTGAGCCAGGTCGTCGTCAAGCGCCAGCCAAGGGCTCTGCCACCCGAGGTGCCGACCGAGGAACTCCGCCTCGAACCACCCCCGGAACTGCCGCGCGGGCAGCAAGAAGGCATGCTCATGCAGCTACTGCCGACGCTCGGCATGGGTTCGTCGATGGTCTACTTCTTCATGCCGGGTGCTGCCCCGATGATGAAGATCATGGGCGTCATGATGATGTTCTCCACGCTCGCCATGACCATCGCCATGGTCATGCGGCACCGGCAGGGCTCCCAGGGCCAGCGGGCGGACATGCGTCGCGATTACCTCAAGTACCTCGCGCAGACGCGCCGGACCGTACGGCGCACGGCCCAGCGGCAGCGCGACGCCCAGTTCTATCTGCACCCCGCCCCGGAACAGCTCTGGTCGATCGTCGCCGAGGGCAGCCGGGTGTGGGAACGGCGGTTGACCGACCACGACTTCGTGCAGGTGCGGCTCGGGCTCGGAACGCAGCAGCTCTCCACACCCCTGATCGCCCCCGAGACCGCCACCGTGGACGAGCTTGAGCCGCTGACGGCAGGCGCGATGCAGCGTTTTCTCGCGACCCAGGGGTCACTGGACCATCTGCCCATGGCGGTGTCGCTGCGCGCGTTCTACCACATGACCGTGTCCGGGGCGCCGGAGCAGGTGCACGGGATCGCCAGGGCACTGATCGCCCAACTGGCCACCCTGCACTCGCCGGAGGACCTCGTCATCGCGACGGTCGCCTCGCGTGGCGCGGCGGAGCAGTGGGAGTGGACGAAGTGGCTCCCCCATGCGCAGGTGCCGGGGTCCTTCGACGGCGCGGGCTCTCGGCGGCTGTTCGGCGACTCGCTGGCCGAGGTGGAGGAGCTGCTGAGGGGGCGGCTGGAAGGGCGTACCCGCTTCAGCAGGGACGGGCAGCCGCTCCTCGACCAGCCGCACCTGGTGCTCGTGCTCGACGGCGCGATGGTGCCGCCGGACTCGGCGTTCGCTGCGGCCGAGGGGCTCCAGGGCGTCACCGTCATCGAGGTGGTGGCGGGCGAACTCGACGAGCCGCGCGGCGGTCTGTCGATCGTCGTACGGCCGGGCAAGCTACAGCTTGAGTCGCAGGTCGCCGGATACGACGGCACACCCGACTCGCTCTCCGTGGAGGCCGCGGAGGCGCTCGCGCGACAGCTCGCGCCGCTGCGCATGGGCGGGGACGACGACGATGAGCCGCTGCTGGCCAACCTCGACTTCACCGAGCTGCTGGGGCTGGGCGACGCCGGTTCGGTGGATGTCTCCCGCACCTGGCGGCCCCGCTCGCTGGCCGAGCGGCTGCGGGTGCCGATCGGGGTCTCGGAGGACGGCTCCCCGGTCATGCTGGACCTGAAGGAGGCGGCGCAGGAGGGTATGGGCCCGCACGGTCTGTGCGTCGGCGCGACGGGCTCGGGCAAGTCGGAGCTGCTGCGGACGTTGGTGCTGGGGCTGGCAGTCACGCATTCGTCAGAGACCCTCAACTTCGTCCTCGCGGACTTCAAGGGCGGCGCCACCTTCGCGGGCATGTCGGAGCTGCCGCACGTGGCCGCGGTCATCACCAACCTCGCCGACGACCTGACGCTCGTCGACCGCATGCGCGACTCGATCACCGGTGAACTGCAGCGTCGTCAGGAGCTGCTGCGTTCGGCGGGCAATTACGCGAACATGCACGATTACGAGAAGGCGCGGGCGGCCGGAGCCCCGCTGGAGCCCCTGGCATCACTCGTTCTGGTGATCGACGAGTTCAGCGAGCTGTTGACGGCGAAGCCGGACTTCATCGAGATGTTCATCCAGATCGGCCGAATCGGCCGATCGCTGGGTGTGCATCTGCTGCTCGCCTCGCAGCGGCTGGAGGAGGGCCGCCTGCGCGGCCTGGAGACGTACCTCTCCTACCGCATCGGTCTGCGCACCTTCTCGGCCGCCGAGTCCCGTACGGCCCTGGGCGTGCCGGACGCCTACCACCTTCCCCCCGTGCCCGGCTCCGGCTATCTGAAGTTCGGTACCGACGAGATGACCCGCTTCAAGGCGGCGTACGTCTCCGGCACGTACCGCACGGCCCCCGCTCAGTTCGACAGCGCGTCCCTGCCCGTCGAGCGCCGGCCGGTGCTGTTCACCGCCGCCCCGGTCCCGGTGACCTACGCCGCCCCGGACCCGGCGAGGCTGAACGCCCCGGCTCAGCCCGAGGACGACGCACTGGCCGAGACGGTCCTGGACGTCATCGTGAGCCGCCTGGAAGGCCAGGGGCAGCCCGCCCACCAGGTCTGGCTGCCTCCCCTGGACGAGGCGCCGTGCATGGACGAGCTGCTGCCGCCGCTGGCCCCTACCCGGGAGCGGGGTCTTCAGTCGGCGGACTACGCAAGGCCGGGCGGTCTTGTCGTTCCTCTGGGCCTCATCGACAAGCCGTTCGAGCAGCGGCGCGACATCCTCTACCGCGACTTCTCCGGCGCCGCCGGCCACATGCTGGTGGTAGGCGGCCCGCAGTCCGGCAAGTCCACTCTGATGCGCGCCTTGGTCACGGGCTTCGCCCTCACCCACACCCCCGCCGAGGTGCAGTTCTACGCACTCGACTTCGGTGGCGGCGGTATGAGTGCCATCGCGGATCTGCCGCATGTGGGCGGGGTCGCCTCCCGCCTGGACCCGGAGAAGGTGCGGCGGACCGTCGCGGAGGTCTCCGGGGTTCTCGCCCGGCGTGAGGAGTACTTCCGCGCCAAGAACATCGACTCCATCGGCACCTACCGACGCCAGCGGGCGGCCGGACAACACGCCGACCAGGGCTGGGGCGATGTCTTTCTCATCGTCGACGGCTGGGGCAACTTCAAGGCCGAGTACGACATGCTGGAAGGCATCGTCACCGACATCGCCGGCCGAGGGCTCGGCTACGGCGTCCATGTCGTCATCACCGCCTCCCGCAACATGGAGGTCCGCGCGTCGCTGAAGGACCAGTTGCTCAACCGGCTGGAACTGCGTCTCGGTGACACGATGGACTCGGAGTTCGACCGCAAGGTCGCCGCGAATGTCCCGGTCGGGGTCCCCGGCCGCGGTCAACTCCCGGAAAAGCTGCACTTCATGGGCGCTCAGCCGCGTATCGACAAGGGCCACGACCCCAACAGCATGACGGAGGCCACGACCGAACTGGTCCGCGCGGTCAGCGCCGCCTGGTCCGGCCCGCCCGCCCCGCGCGTGCGGTTGCTCCCGCGCAAGCTCCGCGCCGACGAACTCCCCAAGGGCTTCGAATACCCGCAGCACGGCATTGCGATCGGCATCGATGAGACAAACCTCGAACCGGTATTCATCGATTTCGAGACCGACCCGTTCTTCGTCATCTTCGGTGAAAGCGAGTCGGGCAAGACATCGCTCATCCGTCTGATCGCCAAGCAGATCATCGAGCGGTACGGTCCGGATGAAGCGAAGATCGTGGTCGGCGACTACCGCCGCTCCCTGCTCGGGGTCATCCCGGACAGCCATCTCCTCGAATACGCTCCGATCGCGTCCGCACTCGAACTCCACGCCAGTGCGCTGAACGGCCTGATGGAGCGACGCGCCCCCAAGCCGGACATCACCCCGCAGCAGCTCCGCGACCGCAGTTGGTGGAGCGGCCCCCAGTTCTTCGTCATCATCGACGACTACGAACTGGTCTCCACCAGCAGCGGCAACCCGCTGGCAGTCCTGACCGAGAACCTGCCCTTCGCCCGCGACGTCGGCATGCGCTTCATCATCGCCCGCAATTCCGCGGGCTCCTCCCGTTCGATGTTCGAGTCTTTTATGCAGCGCGTAAAGGAACTCGGCGCGCAGGGCATGGTGCTGTCCGGCGACCCCGGCGAAGGCGACGTCTTCGGCGGGGTCCGCCCACGGCCCATGCCGCCAGGTCGTGGCTTCTTCGTCTCGCGTAAGCGTGGGGTGCCGTTGACCCAGGTGGGGTGGCTGCCGGAGCAGTAGCACTGAACATGGTGAGCGAGACCCCACCCAGTTGCTGCTTTTGAGGCACAACTGCCGTGCAGACCAAGCGGCTTCATACATCTTGGGGGAAGTATGACGTTCGACGACGAGTGGTACCAGCTCCGGGCCGCAGCCTCGGACAAACAGTCGACACGTATGCGCCTCAACCAGGCGGACAGCGGAGGCGCGGCCAGTACGTCCGCTCAAGGCGATCTGGTCGTGAACCAGGACGACCTGGGGCGAGTGGGCCATGAGGCATACATACTGCACGGCCGTCTCAAGAAAGCCGGCGACATTACCCGCGGCGCCAAGGACTACGGGTCAACAACCAAGGCGGCGACCGTCCTCTCCTCACACCACTTCACCATGGGCGATGCCCTGACGACGACAGCGATGGTGTGGAACGATCAGCTCAAGACGCTCCTCCAGGCGTGCGCTCATATCTCGAACCACCTCGACTACACAAAAGAGTCGCACGCCAATGAGGATGCGAAGATCGCCGCGTCCATGGCACGGAGGCACGGCAGCGCCATGCCGATCTCCGAAATCCCCAAGTACTACAAGTAAAGGGGACTTGCCATGACACGCCTGACCTTCGACGACATCCATCACGTCTCCTTCAGCAGTCTCGGAGCCGCGGCCGACGACTGGAAGGAGATGGTGGACCAGCTCGATAGGCCGGCCACCGACGCCGTTGACGGCTGGTGAAGCAGGCCGACGCCGCCCGTTGGGCAGGCGCCAATTCCGACGTCACCAAACCTTTCGTACGCAAGACGGCCAAGGAATTCGGCGACGCCCACACCGAAGCCAAGGGCATCTGGAGCATGCTCCGGGACGCGCACTCGGACCTCGTCTCGGCCCAGTCGGACATCAAGAAACTCGTTAGATGTCGAGGCCAAAGGCAAGAACGTCCGGGTCACCGGCTTGGACGACGGCACGGTGTACTGCGTTTGTCTCCATCAGCGCGGAGACAGCGACCAGCGCACACAGAAGCAACTCGACTACCTGGACGACCTGGCGAGCCGGATCAACAGCCTCATCGCCAAGGCAGACGAGATCGACAACTCCGTGGCCGGCGCCCTGAAGAAAGATCCACGGCAGCGACAGCGACAACTTCGGCCATGCGAAGTACGACTCACTGGATGACGTCCAAGCCGAGCGAGCGGTTCAACTTGCCAAGAAGAGCCTCGCCAAGTACAAGCAGGGCGAGGAGCTCAGCACCAAGGAGCTCGCAGAGCTCAAGCGACTGATGTCGGACAACGCCAAGGATAAGCCGACGACGGCAGACAGCGCGTACCTCGAATTCACCGCCCAGGTGGCTCGCACCTTGTTCCAAGAATGGTTCAAGTGTCCAGGTGCAGCGAAGCTTCAGGACGGACCCGTGACAGTCCACTGGAATGACCCTCGACCCGATGGGTCCCACTAACAGGAACCTCCTCACTTTAAAAGGACGACGTCTTCGACGGCGTTGGCGCTCGCGCCATGTCGCCCGCCTCTCCCACAGGCGTGGGGGCCACTGGCTCAGGTGATGTAGCGCCGGAACAGTGGAGCGGCGTGCGCAGGGGGCTGCGAGCCGCACAGCCCCCTGCTAGCTTGACCTGGACATCAAGCGAGTTCGCTTTGCGACTTCAATCACCGGGGGAATCATGGCATTCGAGGACGAATGGGCCGACATCAAGGCCGAAGCCGCAAAGCAGCAGGAATCCCATATGCGGCTCAACCAGCTCGACGACGGCAACGGCGGCCGGGGAGTTCCGCAGAAGAAGCTGAAGGTCACCGCTTCAGTGCTGCGAAGCAAGGCCGGCAAGGTCGACCACGTGAGCACCGGCTTCGCCAAAGCGGACAATGAGACCATGACCGAAACCGGTCAGGTGAAAGCGAGCCTCAAGGGCTTCGACTGCGCCGCGGCGTTCGCCACGTTCCAGGAGCGGTGGGGGGCCCAGATGCGCTACGCCCAGGGGCTCCTGTCGCAGGGCCTGGCGGGGCCACTGAGGGACGCCGCCACGCACTTCGAGGTGACCGACAAGGGCGTCGGCGAAGGGCTTGACCGAGGGAAGCAGCAGGGCGGCGGCCAGGACAAGGTCGCCAGGTAGCACCTGCCCCGCGGAAACACGGTCCCAGCTCAAGGCGGAAGCACACATGGTCACATATCACTCGCTCATCACCGTCGACCTCACCCCACTCTCCGAAGCGGTCGGCAAGTGGCGCACCCTGCCGGGGAAGTTCCGGCAGGTCGGCACAAATCTTCGCACTGAGGTGCAGACACCCCTGACCAACTCGGATTGGGAGGGTGAGGCGGCGGAGTCGGCATCCACGAGGATGCAAAAGGCGGCGAAAGAGATCGAATTGGCCGCTTGCGAAGCCGAGGACGTGTATGGCCTGCTGCACGACGCGTACACGGCATTCAAGAACGCCAAGAAGAAGCTCCAGGAGTACAAGAAGGACATCGAGGAGGCGAAGCACCTGGCCATCGACGGCACCGGGCACGTCTCCTACAAGCCGACGAACCTCGATGACCTCACGCCGGCGCAACAGGGGTTGCAGGCGAAGAACTTCAGTGAAGTGGTGGGGGACTACAACGGCTACATCAGCGAGGTCGTCGCCAACGCCACCACGACCGACGAGATCCTGGCCTGGGCGCTGACGCAAGACGGCAACGGCCGGGATGAGGGTTTCTCCGCCGACGGTTACAGCAGCACCAAGGACGCCAAGGCCGGTCGCGAGCAAGCACGCAAGGACCTCAAAGAGGTCGAGGAGCTGGCGAAGTCCAAGAAGAACCTCAGCGCAACCGAGATCGCGCGGGCGAACACACTCCTCTCCCGGCACGAGGGCGACCCCTACTTCTCCGAGAAGTTCGCCACCGACCTCGGCCCGAAGGGGACCCTCGAATTCTGGCAGCACGTCACGACCGGCCAGCAATTCGGAGACGAACGCACCAAGAACCTGGAAAAGCTCCAGAAATCTCTCGGCTACACCCTCGCCACCGCCTCTCACTCCAACAGCGATGAGATGAAGCAGTGGAAGAAGGACATCATCAACCTGGGGCCCCGGCGTGTCATGGACACCGACTGGGAGGCCGGGACGAGTACTCCTGGGTCCTACGGCTTTCAGGTGATGAGCAGTCTGCTGCGCTACGGCGAGTACGACAAGGACTTCCTCGTCGACTACGGCAAGGGCTATCCCGATCCGCACAGCAAGGACGGTCGCACCGGCGGCCTGTTCGAGTTCGACCGCAAGCACAAGGACGACCTCAAGGATCTCTACTGGCCCGATGGGTACGAGACGTACGTCAACTTCGGCGAGGACAATGACCACGGAGTCGACCCCATGGCCGGCTACATGGAGTCCCTGGGGCACAATCCCGAAGCGGCGCAGACGATTTTCCACCGCAACCGCTTTGAGCAGGATGCGAGCGTCCCGCCGAACGACGACCTCATGTATCTCCTCAAGGAACGCAAGTGGCTGAACGGAAACTTCTACGCCGACGACGGTAAGGGATACGGCTACGACGAACTGGGGCACGCCTTCGAGGCTGCCGCGCTGGGGCATCCGTACGACCAGCCCGAGCTGGGCCTCCACCGCAACCCCGCCAGTGTCAATGTCGCGACACAGCTGATCAGTGTGGTCGGCGACAACTCCGGTATCCTCGCGGACAAGCAAGGCCTCAGTGACAGCTTGGCCCGCGTGGGCGCCGGCTACATCGACAATCTGGACTGGGCCACCGCCAACCACGGCGATGCCGAATCGGGGGCGAAAACCCGCGACGCGGCTTTCGGCGCGCTCGGCCCATCCGACATCTCCGTCGCCAATGAGACAGCCAAGAACTTCCTGTCGGCGGTCGGCAGAGATGACAGCGGCTATCAGATTCTCTCCGCGGCCCAGCACGACTTCACCACGGACGTGCTCAAGGCTCACCCGAAGGCCGACGACTCGCTCACCCTGGCTCTGGGCACCGGCGCCGAGACGCAGGGCATCCTGGACGAGGCCCGTTCGGACGCCATCATGAGCGACGCGAACGACAGCAAGGAGGAGAAGGCGAGGAAGCTGTCGGAAGCGGGAGAATGGCAGAAGTACCGGACGAGCACCGGGATCAGCACCGTCACCAGCCTCGTCACCGTCCCGTTCGAGGCGGCGCGGGCAACGCCCTTCGTCACGCCCTTCGTCGACGCCGCCACCGGTGCCATCGATACCCAGGCCGGCATCAACATCGACCGGGAAATCGAGAAGCAGCAGAAGGAGTTCGACGCGAAGGTCGACGCAGACGCTCATAACATGCAGAAGAAATTCGTCGAAACGAGCCAGCGTCGTTCGGTCAATCCGCTCGATGCCTATATCGCCGGCCATCCTGAACTCGACAACAGCGCTTGGTACAACCAGGCCAGCGAGCGCGTAAAGGCCGGCTACATACGTGGCGTCGGTGACGCCCAGCTGACCGGGAGCGGCAGTTGATGGAGTCGACAGGAGAGATCGTGCACCGCAATTTTCGTCTGACTCTGCGGCTGGCAGCCCTGGTCTGTACGTCTGTCGTCGCCGTCACGGGATGTGGCGGCGATGACGACGGATCCGAGGCTCCGAAGGCGGCCGCGAAGCCGACCGCCAACGCCGGGCTCATACCTGTCGCCCAAGCCTGCGATGGCCTGTTCGACGAGGCCATCGCGAAGGAGGCCCGGGAGCCAAACGGGCCCGGCAAGGTCTATCCGGTCAAGACCGAGAGCACCGGTCACGTGGCGAAGGCGCTGCGGGAGGAGTCGGCCAGGAGGAGCACGCCCGAGGACCTCTGTACCTTGACGGACAAGGCCGAGGGGAAGGAGTTGCTCGCCATCACCGTGGCATGGACTCCCCACTCGCCGCCGTCGGATCGGTCGGTGCACTACACGACCACCGTCGGTCCGGAGGACGCCGGCAGACTCCTCGTCACATGTGACATCGACAGCGGCGGCGGAACGGGGTCGGGAGGAGGTCGTTTCCTGGAGTTCGCCATGCGCGACTACTTCACCATCAGCGACCACTCCCACGCCAAGCTGCTCATCGCCTCGGCGAGGAAGATAACGTCACAGTTGAACTGCCGGGAAGCTCCCGAATACCCGGACCCGAAGGTTGTGGCACCTCCGCCGAAGGCGGGGCTGCGGTAAAACGCAAACATGGGGGTGGGCAACCGCTTCAGCGGTTGCCCACCCCCATGTGCTTGCGACCGGACCCTCAGATGGTGATGTCCTGGAAGAGCTGGGCCGACTTCTTGTCGGTCGCGTGGTAGTCCATGCTGCCGGTCCTGACCTTGGTCGCCACCTCTTTGAGCGTGCTCTCGATATGGTTGGCGCGCGTCTTGAACTGCCTCTCGGCGGCCAGCATCATCTGGTGAGCCTCGCCCTCCCAACCGTCGGTCACGGCCTTGACCGAGGCGATGATGGCCTCGATCTGCTGGCTCACCACCCTGGCGCCGCGCTCGAGGTCACCGGCGGTGTCCTCGAGCGAGTTGTATGTGACCTTGATGTCCATCCCGTCACCGGACACTTATGCTCCACCCCTCGTGGTGTCTTGATGGTTGTCGATCATTTCTGTCCCGGGGCTTTGATGGCGCCCCTAGGCGACTAGAACTGGTCGACCTTGCTGTGGGCCAGGCCATCCGCACCACTGCCGAGGTGCCCGCCGGCCGCGCTGCCATTGACGTCAACGCTGCGGAGCTGGGATGCGATCTCACTGTCGTTGGCACCACCGGAACGGTGCGTGAGCTGCACCGCCTCGTGGATGTTGACGATCAGCTGACGCAGAGCCTCGTGGTCCTCGTTGAGGCTCATCTGCGCCCTCCTGAACGCGCTTCCGCCCTGACCGGTCCACGCCGCCTCCACCGTGTCGATGGCGTTGATCAGCGTGCGCAGGTTCTGCGAGAGGTCCTCGCTGACGCGGCCGAGGTCGCCCTCGAACTTCCTGAAATGTGCGTCGCTAATCCGCTGCGAGCCCGACATCTTTCCACCTTCCCCCATGATGTGTTGGTGAGCCGAGCTGGGGATTCTTCGTCAGCTCACCACTCTGTGGAGTTTCCTACCTGACATGGCAGGAAGCGTCTAGCTGTAGTTGGTATTGGTGCTGGTGCTGCTTACGGCCTGGCCATCGATCCACCACGACGTCGCACGACGGTGAAGGCGACGGCTGCTCCGGCGACGATGACGCCCGCACCCAGGGCGACCCAGAGCGTCGCATTACCGCCGTCGTCGCTCGTCTTGGCTTCCGCCGCGGGCTTCTCAGCGGCTTGCTCATCCGATGCGGGGGGCTGTGAGCCATCCCCCGCGGCCTTAGACGCCGATTCGGAGGGCTTTGGTTTCGTAGCTCCCTCACGAGCGAGCAACGGATTGGTGTTGGCCGGCCCCGGATCCCCTTCGCCATCGAGAAGCACCTTGCGAGGACGGACCGAGCCATACCCGAGGTAACTGCTCGGGATGTCACCGGTCTTGGGCTTCGCGGCGGTCTGCATCATGACGCGCAGGACCTGGTTGCCTGTCCACTTGGGGTGCTTGGACCAGATCAGGGCGGCGGAGGCGGAGGTGATGGCGGCGGAATCGCTGGTTCCGTGTGTCATGCAGACCGACTCGAGGTCCTTACACCGGACGGGGATCTCGTCGCCGACCGCCACCAACCCGACCTGATCACCGGTCGTTGAGAAGTTGGCTACCTTGCCCGTGCGGTCAATGGCACCTACGCCAACGACGCCGGAAAGCACCGCAGGATATTCGGGGTTGTTCTCCTCATCACCGCTGTTTCCCGTTCCCGCGAAGATCAGGGCTCCCTTTTTGAGAGCGTAGTTCACGGCACTCTGAGTCTTAGAGAAGTATGCAGGTATTCCCGTCACTCCAAGCGAGATGTTCAAGACTTTCGCTCCGTGATCAACGGAATATCTAATAGCTTCGGCCATAACCGATCCGACAGATTCCGCTCGCATGTCGATCAGCGATGCTTTCACCGGCAAGATCTTTGCTTCAGGTGCCAGACCCTGTATGCCACCTGCCTCACCGGAGCCTGCGATGAGTCCAGCTATGTTCGTGCCGTGCCCATTGGGGTCGTTGTGGGGGTCGGTCGCCTTGGCCGAGGCGTCTATGCCTTCGAGTACTCGCCCCCGCAGCTCGGCCCGTGACGCATCGACGCCTGTATCGATGACGGCGACCGTAACTCCTTTGCCTTTGCTCACCTTCCACATACTGTCGGCCTTCATGTCCTTCAGGTACCACTGCTGAGAGCTGATGTCCTGTGCAGCTACCGCGGGCGAAATACCACCCACTGCCATGACCCCGGCTCCGAGTGCCGCCAGAGCCGACAGGGAACGCCGTCGCGCTCCATACTTCTGAAATGGCATAGGTGAGTGCTCTCCTCGGCATTGCACGGGGATCTGTCGATCTAGTCGATGACCGGCGGGACGGTGTCCCGCCCTCCACCCGACCAGCTCTCTTCGTCTTCCTGAAGGTAATCGGGCCTCGCCCCTGGGGCTTGCGAGCTGTTCGGTGCACCCCTGCCGGCGCGCGGCGTCGGCTCAGGATCCTGGTTGCCCCGCACAAGCCCGGATCCGCCCGGGGTGAACTCCGGCTGCGCTCCGCGCCCAGAACGCGTACCACTGACGGGCCCCCCCGACTCCGACGCGAGCCGCCGGCCCTGGCCACCACTGCTCCCGGGCGCGTGCGTACCGCCATCGGCGGACGCACCGCCCGTGCCCAGAGGACCACGCCTCGGAGGAATACCGTGCTCGTCTCCGACGACCGTACCTCGTGGCAAACGCTGCCCATTGGCGTTGTTCGGTCCTCGTGGACTGTCTACGGTCCCACCCGGCTCCGAAGCGAGCCGTCGGCCCGGCCCACCGTTCGCCGACGGAGGCGTTCCTCGGCCGAAACCGTGCGTGGCCGGTCCCATCGGCCCACGCCTCATGAGCCCTTGCTCTTCTCCGATCACCCTGCCCCGGGGAATCCGTGGAGTATTGGTTTGCCCCGGTGGGCGAGCCCGGGTCCCGCCGTGAATACCGTCAGGCAACCCGGTTCGAGGAAGACTCGTCGGCCGAGGCTGCTTTGCGGCGCCCTGGTAGGGGCCGACAGGCTCCCGTACAGGGTTACCCCCACCTCGTGCGGGAGGCGGGGCACTCGGGAGAAACGGGTCCCTCGGCGCCCTGAGACCCCCCGGCCCCACCGGGCTCGGTTGCTGGTCCGGCGCATCAGGCGGCAATGACGGCTGCCTGGTCCTGTCAATGATGTCAGGTGACGGCAGGGTGTTCGTAGAGTCGATGGTCGTATGCGTATCTGGCACCGTGTCCGGACTAGTTGCGGTCCCATGAACGCCAGTGTCCTCTACACCTAGGAACTTGGGTGAATGGACAGCAGTACCCGGAGACGAGGCGGCGGCTACGGTTCCACCACCAGGCGTTCCCTCTCCTGCAACTCCCTGGGACGGAGAGCCTTCTTCGTAAATGGGCGGAGTGAACCCGGATGGCAGCGGCGGGAAATTGGGTTCCTCGAGACTATTAATCTCGGTGTACGCCGTCTCGTAGTACGAGTCCAGCTTGTCCATCTGCTGAAGCGCTTCCAGATGGTGCTTGTCCGCGACCGCCTTCTCCGCGTCGCTCTTGTGCTTCTTGTCGTCGGCCACCGTCGGGGCCGGCATCGCTGCCTTGACCTCGGTCAGGCCCTGGCCCGCAGCGGACATGTGTACGCCGACGAGCAAGGTGTAGTCGGCCATCTTGTGGGTCTGCTTGGCCACCTCGCGACCCCAGGTCCGGAATGCGTCGGCGCCCTCGCCCTCCCAGTGCACCCGCTCGGCGTGGGCCTTCAGCTCGTCCGCGATGGCGTTGATGTCGTCGAAGGCAGCCATCAGCGCGGCACCGACGTCGGTCAGCTGACCGGGCTGCGCGGTCGCGACCATGTTGTAGAGCTCGTCGTGCGACCGATTCTCGAACTTCCCTCCGGCCATCTACCTTCTCCCCCTCACAGCGCGTCGCCCCCGACCTCTTTGCTGCCGTGGTTCTCAGTCTGACCAGCGTGCTTCTCAGTGGGCTCGCGGTAGTACTTCCGCGTGTGTGCCTGGATCTCCCGCATGCGACGAGCCTGTTCGGCGTCCATGCCGTCGTAGCCACGCTCGGCGACGATCGCCATGAGGCCCATGGCCTCAATCTGGTCGCCGAAGGACTTGCACAGGGTCTCCAGCCGCGCGTGGACCTTCTCGTAGAGGTTGGCCAGGTCGTCAGAAGAGGTGAACCCGGTACCCGAACCGTACGCGTCTCGCGTGATGGACTGTTGCGAGATCGTCTTGCGCGATGCCGGGGACTTCTCAAGGTCGGTCAGGACCTTGTCCAGGCGCGTCTTGAACTTGGCAAGCGTCTCGGCTTCCTTGACCAGCTTCTTGCCGAACGGCGTCTGTGGCTCAGACCCCGGCTCTATGGGCCTCACGCTGTCCCTCCCCGTATGACACCAACGATGTCCTAAGCCACTCTATCCGCCAGGCTTGGACGCCCCAACTGCCCCGTAGCTGTGGGACGTCGACGGTTCAGTAACGGTCCCCTCCCCCAAACGGCGCATACGAGGCACACGTCACATCCGGTGACACTATCGACTTCACCACAGACGCACATGAGTACGCATACCTATTTCGCCGGATGACAGCACAGGCGTGCGGCCTGAACGGAGGACCCCTGACCCGGCGGGGCCGAGCAGCGAAGCGGCACGGTACGGCCGTGCAGGGCGGGAGGCGGGTCGGCGCTGAGCCTCTGCCTCAAGTCGAATCGGTCAGTACTCGTCCACGTTCTGTCCGTCGGGGACCTGGAAGCAGGCCGAGGTCAGAAGGACGTAGATCAAGGACTTGGGCGCCTTGGACCCAGTCTTATCGCTCTCGTCGTAGAGATGGATGCTGACCGAGTACGGCTTCTTCGTGGAATCGGCGATGAGCTCAGGGCTCTTACTCGGGCTCTTGTCCGGCCCGTACTTGACGACCTTCCAGCCCTTCTTCGGGAGGTCTTCCTTGAGCCTCACCATTGCCTGCTTCATATCCTTGACCGGCACGTCCCACAGAGACCACGCATGGTTGACCTTGTAGAACTTTTCCTCGTCCTTGCCGCCACAGCGGGCAATCGACGGCCCCGGCTTGCTCGTCTTCCCGCGCAGGTTAATCACATCGAAGATCTCACTGGATAGACCAGCCGCTTCATCTTCCGCGTCAGCGACCTTGCGCGTCTTCGGCGTGTAGCCCAGCTCGTCCTTCTTCTTGTCACTCATTCCCGAGCACCCCACCAACGCAAATACCGCAGCCAGAGACATGATGATACCGAGGGGCGAAAGGATGCCGATTCGGTTACGCGCGGAGCTAGTCACTGATTTGCACCTTGTCATGTCGCCCCACTACCACGTTGGCCTGGTTGAGTAGACTTTGCGAGCTATCTTCATGATCCAAGTCGTAATCCCAGTAGCCACTGTGCCCATCGGTGTCGGTCGTCATCTGATGCGCCCCGAACTCGGCATCAGCGGGAATGATGGGCATGTCCGCGTCGTGCCAGAAGCGGCCGCTCTTGTCACCGCCGTGGAATGCACGACCCAGTTCAGGCACTGGATCTCCATCAGCGTACTCGTTCCAGACATGCCCCTTGGGTACATCCAGTTGTTCGGCACTGCCGACCTGGACACCCGGGCTTCCCGCGAAGACGACATCGTCCGCGTTCAGGTCGCCCTGGCGAGCTGCGGAACCAATGAGGGTGGATCCATAGGAGTGGCCTATCGCGGTGACATGGCTATTCGTCCCCGACTCATTCGACGCGTTCAGACCATCGACGAACTGGTTGAACGCGGGTGCGCCGGTATTCGCGTATCCGGGACGGGTGGCGTCCGTGACAATGTTTTGCGGCGCGTCGTAGCCGAGCCAGGTGATGGTCGAGACGTTTTGCCCCGGTGCCAGCGGTTCGGATGCATGCCACAAGTTGGTCATGCGGTTGATGTCCCCGTGAATCTTACTGAGGTTCGAAGTTGTGCCAGGGACATAGACCGCGGTGTGGTCGGCCGTGTCTGGATTTCCATTTGCAACGATCGCGCGCCCTCGACCTTCAGGACTGAAGCCGAGCAGGTATGCCTCCGGCAACCCCTTTTGACCAGTCTGATCGAATCGATCCTGAATGGCCTCCATGCCCTTCAGGGCACCCTGCAGGCGCCCCTTCTCGCCTTCGTACTTGTGATGCCAGTCGAGCCATTCTTGAGTGTAGGCCGTGACGTTGGGGCCGAGATCCTTGAACTTGGTAGGTTCCTTTGGAATCGCGTCAAGCCGAATCTGGTAGTCCGCTCGCCTCTCTGCCAGCTCGACTCGGTTCGCCTCGTCACGGATATCCGCGGGAATGCCATCCAGTTTGCCAAGGCTGGCGGGGTACATGGCGGCATAGTCGGCCTTCTCCTGATCGGAAAGACCCTTCCACCATTTCGCATTATCCTTGGGGCTTCCATCTTTGGGTGGATGCTTGATGTCGTCGAGGTAATCTTTCGCTCCGCTGCGGACACCGCTCGTGTCGCTCTGGGTGTCGGTCCAGTCATAACGGGAAACCTGCAGGTCGTCGTCGGCCTTCAGGCTGCGCAGCTTGGGGGCCCACTTCTCGTCGGCCTGCGTGGCGTCATAGACGGCTTGAGCGATGCGATTGGCGATCGCCACCGCACGGCCGAAGTTCGGGTTGGGGTGGATGTTCGCCGCCTGGCGATCCAGGGCGTCGGCTGTGTCATTCGCGTCGCCGGTCGGGTCGATCGGCTGGTTCGTCGGCTTGCCCTTCGCGCTGCCCTGGACCGTGCCGCCCTCCGGCACTTTGCCGTCGACCTTGTCACCGGCCGCCGGGTAGCTCACCGAGCCGTTGGAGCCCACCGTGAACTTTTCCGCCTTGGCGTCTTCCACAGCGGCGTCGAGCTTGTCCTTGGCTGCTCGTAGTTCGTAGGCCAGAGAGTTGAGGGCAGTGGTGATGAGAGCGCACTCGACCTGGGTGTAGTGGAAGTTGGTCGCCAGCTTTCGGAGCTGCACCACGGCCGCGTCAACGGCCTCGCCTTCGAGTGTTTTCCGCATGCCTGCGGCTATCTGCTGCTCAAGGTCGTCCTTGACCTGACTGGCCATGTCGCCGACCGTCCTATAGCCGCCCGCGGCATCCTCGAACTCCGAGGGTTTGAGGGACTTGAGCGTCGCGTAATCCACCGCCGATTCACCGACCCCGGCTGTCGCCGCCAACGGGCTTCGTGTCCTTGTACAGGACGTCCAGCCCGTCGAACGCGCGCTTGGTGGCCTCGTCGTTCTTGTATTGCTGATCCCCGGCCCTTTCAAGCCGGTCCTGGATCGCACCACACTTCCCGCTGACGCCCTTCAGGTAGCGCTTCCAGGAGCGGTAGAGTTCCCGCTGGGCCGCCGCGCTCTGGATGCCGCCACCAGAGTCGCTGCCCGCGCCCAGGCCGGTCTGCTCCTCCTCCAGCTTCGTCAGCGCCGTCTTGATGTCCCCCCGGAGCTTGCCGACACTCCGACCGGCTGTGGTCCAGGCCCTCTTGCTGGACTTCACCCCGCGTGATCCGCCTTGCGCCCATCCCGGCTTGTCATCGGCGCTCGCGAGGCTCATCCCGGTGTCACCGGACGCCTCGCGCTTCATCTGCGCCCATTCCGCCTCGAACGTCGACATACGTTCCCCCATTACATGATCACAGCGACGTCAAATACCTCAGTGTAGGAGAATGATCAGGCGCCTCCCTGAGTACTCCTACTCAACTGCTCCGGAGCGACGGCGCCTCCGTTCGTTGAGGACCGCTGCCAGGCCCGCGATGCCCGCCACCACGACGGCCGCGGCTCCCACGGAGTAGGTCGCGAGGCGTTCCCTTCGCTCCTGGGGGGTCTCGCCCAAGGGCATGGGGGCGGGGTCGGGCGCGGCGACGTCGTGGGCCGCGCCCTTGTCCAGGGTGACGTGGTCGATGCGGGTTTCGTCCTCGGTGAGGGCGCGGACGGGGTCGACGACGCCCCAGCCGATGAAGCGGTCGTGCTCGTTGACGGCTCGCTCGGCGGTCTGCTCGATCTGGGCGACCACCTCGTGCTGTTTCCAGTCCGGGTGCTTGGCACGGATCAGGGCAGCGACACCGGCGACGTACGGCGCGGAGAAGCTGGTGCCGTTGTCCACGCATTGGCCGCCCTTGGGGACGGTGGAGACCATTTCGACGCCGGGAGCGGCGACATCGACGAAGTCGCCGGACTGGGAAAAGGCGGCGCGCTCGTTGTTTCGGTCCGAGGCGCCGACGGCGAGGACGCCGTCGTAAGCGGCCGGGTAGGTCTTCTTGACCTTGCCGTCGAGACCGTCGTTGCCTGCGGAGGCGACCACGACGACGTCCGCTTGCAGCGCTTTCTCAACGGCCTGCTGAAGATTGCTGTTTGCCTGGAGCGGCTTGACGGTGTCCTGGGAGATATTGATGACGCGGGCTCCCGCGTGGACCGCCCAGTCGATGGCCGTGGCCATGGTGTCGGTGGTACCGGAGCCCTTTTCATCGTTCTGCCGGATCGGGATGATCTCGGCTTTCGGTGCGATACCGACGAACCCCGTGCCCGTGTGCGGGCGGGCGGCGATGATGCCGGCGACCTTGGTGCCGTGGCCGACCGAGTCGTCCGTCCCGTCGCCCTTCTTCCCCTTGGACAGGCCCTTCTTGCCCGCCCTACGGACCTCCTTGCCGCTCTTGGCGTCGATGGCGTCCTTGAGCTGGTCATTGGTGTTGTCAACACCGGTGTCGATGACGGCGACCTTGACCGGACGGCCCTTCGGATCCAGCCCCTTGGTGTCATGCCAGAGCTGGTCGAGCATGACGCGCTGAAGGGACCAGGGGGTGCCCTTGATCTGTTTGGCCGGATAACTGCATTCGCCACTGCCCGCGAGGGACAGATCCGGCGCCGCGGAGGGCGATGTCGGTCCGGCTGCCGCGGTCACAGCGGTGAGGGCCGTCGCCGCCGACAGGGCGAAGGGTTTGATGATGCGCCGCATGTGTTTCGGCTTCCTCATGTCCTATGAACCCTGGGGCTGCTTGGCGCTGTTGGCGTCGAGGCGTGGACCGGTGGGCAGGAATTCGGACCAGTCCGCGGGCACCGGAGTCGGGTTGACGTCCTGGTATCCGAGGCTGCGCTGGGCCTTGTTGACGTCCTGCTGCGTCTCCGTGGCCTTGCCGGAGCCGTCGTCGCCGATTTTCGATGTGCCGGAATCACTGTCGTTGTTGGACTGGACCGAGTAGCGAAGGCCGGTGTCGGTCACCAGGAATACCGGCCCGTTCTTGATCTGGCGACCGCTCACCTGGCGGTAGAGCACTCCCGAGCCCGGGGTCACATAGGCGCTAGTGGCACCGTCCGGGATGGTGGCCGGGAAATCCCGACCGGCCCAAGTGGCAACCTTCGCACCGCCCTTGGCGGTCACGCCATCCATGACGCTACAGCTCGTGTCCCGGGCTCCGCTGCCCAGTGCGGGATCGACGGAGTTGGCCTGGTTCGGGATTTCGCTGGGCCAGTGATACTTGCCGTAGAACTCATTCTCGGTGTCCGGGGTGAACGACGGGGCCGCCACTCGCTTGGCCGTACTCGCCTCGTTGATGGAGGTCTTGCTTCTGAGCAGGAGCTTGGCGACGAATTCCGAGACGCGCTGGACCTTTCCCTGAAGCACCACGTACTTCTGGGTGCCGGCTCCGGTGGGCGCTTCGAGCACCATGCCGACCCGGTTCGCCTCGCCGAGGCTCGACACCCCGGCGTCATCGCCGATCTGTCCGGGAACCTGCGGAAAGTCGATCGGCGCCCCGTCCCTGAAGGTGGCCAGCCAGTCCCTGGTGACGTGCTGCGGCTGAGCCCCGTCGTGAAAGATCGAACGCAGCAGGAGATTGCTGTCCTCGGCGGACTTGGCCTTCCAGTCCGGGCCGCCGATCAAATACTTGACGCCCCGCGGGTCTACGAGATAGCGGGCGCCATCCTGGCCCTGCACATAGAGGGCCTGGCCACCGTGGAGCGCCTGGGATCCCCGCATCTTCTTCAGCTTCGGGTCCCGTTCGGAAAAGAGGAAGACGGCCTTCTGGGTGGTCTTCCCATTGCCGCCCGGCTGTTCGCAGACCGCCCACGTCATGCGCTTCTTCGCCTCGTCCGCGCTGGGGATGCGGTCCGGCGCGTACGGAATGCCGATCGTGGGGCCACGCGGGATGTGGCCGTTGTCGAGCTCCGACTCCTTCACCTTGATGATGCTGGACTTCTCGGGGTCGAGGAGGAGCTTGGCGGAGGCGAGGTTCAGCACAGGGTGGAGTTGAGGCTTGCCGCCGGTCTTCAGGATGACGTACCGCGTGGTGGAGTCACTGCCGACGATCACATGCGATTCCGGCGTGTCCCACCCCTTGGGGGCGACGGGCTTGAACATGCCCCAGGCGCCGAAACCGGCGAGAATCAGGGCCCCGACGACGACTCCGGGAAGGACCGCGCGCAGCGGACGCGGCGCACCCTCCTCCGTACCACTCGGCGTGGGCTGCAAGAACGCGGCGACTGTCCGCTTCTTCGCATAGATATAGGCGTTGAGTTCATCCCGCCGTGATGCCATTTTTAGCCGCTTCTCCCCGCTTTTCGGCCTCGGTAGTCAGGTAGCCTGCCGTCGGTCCTGGTGTCGTACCGACCCTCTACTATGCCGGTAGTGAACTGGCTCATGCCGCCCGGGGACACTGCCCGGCGGGCGGTGGACGACCGGGCCGTTAGGGCTGGTTTCGGATACGAGGGGGCTGACGGGGATGGCTGCCGCAACGCGCGCACGTAACGCGAGGAGCGCGTCCGGCCGAGGAGCACCGAGCGGATCGCGTCCGCCAGCGCCCACTGGCACTCCCCCGACAGCGGCCCCCATCGCTTCCGCCACCCCGCGCACGACGTCCCGGCCCGGCAGCATCGGCCCTTTGCGGTTGCAGCAATTCGTGCTGGTCGAGGTGGCCGCGGCGATCGTGCTGGCCGCAGGAGTCGTCAACAAGCTCTTGCTGGTGCCCGCCGGAGTCGTGGGCGTCGTCCTGGTTCTGCTGGCCGTGGTCACGCGTCATCAGCAGCCGATTCCGGAATGGCTGGGCACCGCGCTCGCGCTGCGCAGGCGCCAGCGGCAAGCGGCGAAGCCGGTCGACGCGGGCGCGGACCCCGTGTTCACGCCGGCCCTCGAGTGCGAACCGGCCCTGCGGACCTATACGTTCACCGATCGTGAGCGGCGCATGGTCGGCCTGGTGGGCGACGGCACGTTCCTGACCGCCATCCTGCAGGTGGACGCGACGGACTCGCCGCTGCGCCCTCACCGTATGCAGCGTCCGCTTCCGCTTTCGCTGCTGCGTGACGCCATGGACGTCGACGGCATTGTCCTGGAGTCCGCCCAGGTGGTGCAGCATGCGCTGGCGGCGCCCGCACCCCATCTGTCGGCGCAGACGGTGCCCGTGCGCAACTACGGGCCGCTGCAGGAGCAGACGGGCGCCCCCGCGGTCCGTCTGACGTGGGTGGCGTTGAAGTTCAACCCGGAGCTCTGTCCGGAGGCCGTCGCGGCCAGGGGCGGGGGCCTCGAGGGTGCGCAGCGGTGTGTGCTGCGGGCCGCGGATCAGTTGTCGAGCAGACTGCAGGGGGCGGGTTTCGGCGTGACGCTCCTGACGGAGGAAGGCGTGACAGCGGCGATCGCCACCGCCGCGAGCGTCAACCCGCGAGCGACCGCGCAGGCCCGGCAGACCAACACGCTCAGCCGACGCACGGTGGAGAGCACACGAGCCTGGCGCTGCGACGACCGGTGGCACACCACCTACTGGGTCAGCCGGTGGCCGCAGTTGGGGCCAAGCGCCACGCCCCTGCCCCAGTTGGCCGCGCTGCTGACCTCGCTGCCCGCGCTCGCGACCACGTTCAGCCTCACCTTGCGGCGGGGCGGGACGCAGGGCGGCCGGCCCGCCCCCACGGTGAGCGGGCATCTCCGGATCACGAGTCATAGCGCGGACGACCTGGTCGGGATGAGGCGAGAGCTTCAGCGCACCGCCCGTGGGGTACGGGTGGGGCTCGCACGACTGGACCGCGAGCAGGTACCCGGCGTACTCGCCACTCTGCCCCTGGGAGGGACCCGCTGATGGCCATGCCGACGACCGTCTCAGGCGGCCCTTCTTACGCCCCGGCCTCCACACCTGGCCCCATGCCTGGTCAGACGGATGAGCCGGCCACTCCCGCCCCCCGCAGGCCGCGACGGGGTTTCGGGCTGATCGGACCGCGGCGCCAAGGGCATGAACTCCCCCCGGAGCAGTTCGACGCACTCGCGCTGCCGATCGGCGACGACGGGGTGATGATCGGCGTCGGCGCGCGGGATCAACCCGCAGTACTGGGCCTGCACCGTGCTACGCCCTTCAATGTCGTCCTGGTCGGCGGGCTGTGGACAGCGCAGGTGATCGGGTTGCGAGCGGTCGCCACGGGCGCACGGGTCACCGTGGAGACCGGCCGTCAGCAGATGTGGGCGTCATTGGCGCAGGCCGCGAACGGCGGGTACCAGAGCATGACACTCCATGACGTGGGACGTGTGCCGCCACAGGGGCCGTCGATCGGCAGCCCCGTCCTGGTGATCCGTGACGCGGGCATGCGGCCGCCGCGCGGGCGGGTTTCCTCGGCGCCATGGCAGTCCGTGCTGACGCTTCTGCCCTATATGAGCCCGGTCGCGCCCCGGCTCATGGAGAACGCGGACCTGGTGGGCGTCCAGCGGGTGTCCCCCGAGGAGGCCATCCAGGTCGGGCGGATCATGGGGCTGCCGTCCATGGATGTCGAGTCGCTGTCCACGCTCCCCGACGGGGTCACTCTTTGGTGTGATCGCCAAACCCGGCTCTATGTGGCGACACATCCGACGGATGTCGAGTCGGGCCTGTTGGGCGGGGCTCGCCGCATGGACTGACGGTGTTCGATTGCCGCCGCGCACACCGTGGATGAGACTGGCAGCCAAGCACCAGGCGGGCTAGTTTCCGCGGTACCCGAAGGGATTCTCCACCGATGGCCGACGCCAAAGAGAAGGAAGAGCTGTACGCCCTCGACATCTCCGATGTCGAGTGGCTGAGCGCACCTGGCAGCACCTCCGAGGACCGGGTGGAGATCGCCTACTTGCCGAATGGGGCAGTGGCCATGCGGAATTCCACCGACCCCGAGACCGTGCTGCGCTACACGGAGGCCGAATGGCGTGCCTTCGTCCTGGGCGCGAGGGACGGCGAATTCGATCTGACCTGAGAAGCGCGGGCGCGGGGGCGGGCACCGGCCGGTGCCCGCCCCCGCGGTCGTTCCGCCGCTCGGCCGCCGCTCAGGGCCCGAAGGCCAGGAGGAGCTTTTCGGGGGTGGAGTCGTTGCCGGTGACGCGGTTGGTGGCGATGTAGAAGTTGCTGTTGCGGTAGGTATGGGTGGCGGAGTAGAAGTCGCGCTCGGTTCTCTGGGTGGCCTGGGGCAGGCGTAGCAGGGTTTTCGGCTTACCGCCGTCGGGGGCGATGCGGACGATCTGGCCGGGTGCGGTGTACGAGGGCTTTTCGTAGGCGATGAGGTTCTTGCCGTCCATGTTCAGTGGGAGCAGGAGCCGTTCGGCCACCTTGACCGCCCATTTGCGCTTGCCGGTGTCGAGGTCGAAGGCGTGGATCTCGCTCGTCGAGCCCATGCCCTGGTCCTGGGTCATCTCGGTCGGCAGGTAGAAGGTGTCGGCGGAGACGGCGACGCCCTCGCAGTTGCCCATGTTCGTGCCGAAGATGTCCGTGCCGCACTCCGGTTGGTAGGAGTGCTTGCCCAGGGCGAGGGTCGAGCGTTCCTTGCCGTTGTCCGAGATGGCCAGGATGCCGCCGGACTGTCGGTTCTGGTCGGTGAGGGCCACCACGGCGGGGCTGCTGGAGAAGATGTTGTTGACCTTGTAGCCCTTACGGACGTTGTAGGTCCACTTGATCGAGCCGCTGGGGGTGAGTTGCTGGAGCCTCGCGGTGCCATTGGTGCAGGAGTAGGCGCGCAGCAGGACCTTGCCGCCCGCGTAACCGTCAATGGAGCAGCCCGCACTCGGCTTTTCGGATGGGACTTCCTTGCCGTCGCTGACCTTGATGACGGCGGAGCCGCCGAACCAGGCCATGCCGACGAGATCCCCGCTCTGTGCCATGCCCACGCTGGTGTAGCCGCTGCCCAGGGAGCCGGTCTCGGGGGCGTGGTGGTCCCAGAGCTTGACGCCCTTGTTCAGGTCGATCAGGGCGAGTTGGCTGCACGAGTTCTTTCCGTGGCCCTCATAGGCGACCACGACCTTGCCGTCGGTCGTGGAGTGGGGAGCGGCGCAGACCGCTTTGGGGAGCGAGAGGGTCCACTTGCTGCCCCCCTCGTCCTGGTACGCGACGATCTTGTTCTCGACGGCCTTGACGACATAGCCCTTCATCGCCCAGAAGCCGGGCACTTCCAGGTTCTTCTTGCTGAGCTCGGGCGCGGGCGTCTGGTAGAGAACCTTCGCCTCGCCCGCCCGGCGCTGATCGTTGGGATCGCTCTCGCCGCTGCCGCGGCCGCCGGTGTTGTCGCCGTCGCCGGTCGGCCCGGGTGTCGGGTCCTGTGTCCGCGGTCGGTCGGGGGTGGTCGTCGTGGATCCGGCGGTGGGCTTCTTACCGTCGTCATCGCCGCCCACCGCGGCGTACACCCCGCCACCCGCCGCGAGCAGTACCGCCACCACCGCGCCGATGATGAGGGCTTTGCGCTGACGGGCCGGGCCGCCGCCGCTGAGCGGATGCGCGCCGTACGGTTGGCCGGGCGGCGGGGAGTGCGGGCCGCCGTAGCCTGGCTGACTCGCGTACGGGCTCTGGGCGTACGGGTTGGCGGGGTCCGGGCCGGGGGGACCGGGCACGCCGGGCGGCGGTGGAGGCGGGCTCGACGGCAGGACGCCGGTGTCCCATATCTGGGGTGGGGTGTGGCCCGTCGACGGAGTCGATGGGGGTCTCGGGTACGCGGCGGGCGGTACGGGGGGCACGGGAGGTTTCCGCACCGGAGGTCTGCCCGGCGAGCCGGAGCCGCCCTGGCCGGGCTCCTGGGGCTTCTGAGGCCGCTGGGGCTCCTCGGGCTCCGGGGGCGGGCCGAAGCCGCCGGAGGGCGGCTGGTTGGGGGGCTGGGGCGGCTGCGACATCTGCGCCTACCTCTCACGCGAGTCCACCGACCGGTCGGCCACCTCCCGCGACCCGGTCGGTGGCACCGGCCGGAAAGGGGCGACGTGGTCGCAGGTCCCACTGCGCAACGGCATTCGAGCGGGGATTCTTTGTACCACCGGACGCTTGGACTTCCCCCCGTGGTTGCCGGGTACGTACCGCCGTAAGGCACGGTGAGGTCTCGGACTGCCGTGAGTGCGCGGACGGGCCTGCCCTCGTGGCGCTCATGGTGATTAGTCTTGGGGTACCCGGTGGAGAACCTGTTCAGGGATCCCCGGCGACACAAAAGGGGAAAGCCGAACGGTCGGACGACAGTAGCGATCGGCAACAGATCGGCCTCGCCAAGATTTTCAAGGGTGTTCGACCACACCAGGAGGCATTGTGAGCAGCGATCGGGACGAGATCCGCACGGGCGGAAACACACCCGGCGATGATCGGTCCGACGCGGAGACCGAGCACACGGGCGAGTTCACCATCGACTACACCCCGCCCGCCTGGTACACGCAGAACGCTTCGTCGTCGTCCTCGCCGGCCTCCACGGCCCCCGCGTCGACCGGCGGTTCCGGAGGGATCGGGACGGGCACCGGTGCGGGAGCGCCGGGCCCGCCGCCTCCGCCGCCCACGGGTAATCCTGTGTCCGTGCCGGGGGCGCCGGAGCCGAGCGGCTTTCCGGGTGCTTGGCCGTCGCCGACCGCGCCGCCCTCCGCCGATGCCGCTTCGGACTCCTCCGAGGTGGAGGGGGTCCCCGCGCGGAGGGAGGACGAGGGACGGTCTGAAGCCGGGGCGGGGTCGGACGCGGGGTTCCGTATGCCGCCTTTGCCCGACACCAGGCCGGGTTGGGGCAATGTGCCCGCGGATGACGCCGTGACGGGTGGTGCCGCGTCGGACAACCCCGAGTCCGAACCCGCGCCCCGAGAATCTTCCATCGAGGCTTCCGAGGTCGATGCGGAGGCGTCTGCGGCGACTCCCGCTCCGGCTTCCTTCAGCGCTTCCACTCCCGTCGATGACGACTTCAACCTGGCGCCCGCCGCGGCCCCGCGGGACGACGCTCCCGAGTCCGCGCCCGAGCCGGAGCCCGAGTCCGGCTCCGATGAGAGCGACAACGGCGATGTGGTCAGCCCCTCCACCGTGCGGTTCTCCACCGCCGCGCTGCGGCGCGAGGTGGCCGAGAGGCGGAGTGAGGATTCCGAGGAGGCTGCCGAGGCTGGTCCCGGGTTCGGGTCTGGTCCTGGCTCTTCCTCCGGTCCGGATTCATCTTCCGGTTCTGGTTCCGGTTCCTCTTCCGGTTCTGGTTCCGGGCCTGATGCCGGCGTGGGGGACGAATCCGGCTTCGCGGACGCGGACGACCGTACCGACGACGAAGTGCCCAGCAAGGGCACGCTGCGCTTCTCCACAGCCGAGCTGCGGCGTGAGATGGAGGAGCTGAGGCAGGCGACCGCCGAGCCTCAGGACGCGATCCCCGAGGACGCCGTGCCGCCGGGCGCGCCCTCCTCCGAGCAGCCCGCCGCCACCTGGGCCCCGCCGCCCGTGCCGCAGTCGGGGCTGCCGCCCCTGCCGCCGGACTTCCAGCCCGCCGCGCCCGAGGACGCCGCACCGGCTCCGGGTCCCGCTCCGGTTCCGGAGCAGCGGACGGACGGGCCTCCCACCCCTGGCGCCGGCGTGCCGCTCCCGCCCCAGGACACCTCCTGGGCGCCTCCCCCGCCCCAGTCGCAGGGTCATCCCGGTCAGCCCGCCGCCGCGGCGCCCGGGCCCGGGCCGCAGGGCGGATACGGCTATCCGCGTCCCGGCGAGGGCGCTCCCGGTGTGGTCCCCGGCCAGCCCGGTCCGGCCCCGCTGCCGGATCAGGGCCAGGGGGCACAGCCCCCGGCGGCCAACGTGCCTGGTCCGCAGGGCGGTTATCAGCAGCCCGGTCCGCAGGGGCCGCCGGCTCCGCAGGGGCCCCACTACGGCTATCCGCAAGCCGGGGGTCAGCCCGCGCCCGGTCCGGCCGGTCAGGGCCAGAGCCAGGGCCAGGGGCCGATGCCCGTCCCGGGCGGCTACGGCTTCCCACAGCCGCCCGCCCCGGACCAGCAGGGCCAGTACCAGCAGCAGCCCCATCCGCAGCCCTATCCCAATCCCGCGCCCCAGCCCGGGCAGCCGATGTACCCGGGCCAGCCCGGTCAGCCCGCACCGTACGCGCCGGGCGACCCCGCCCAGGGCCAGCAGCCCCCCGGCCAGCAGTTCCCGGGGCAGCAGGGTCCGGGGCAGCAGGGTCCGGGCGTACCGGGTGCGCAGGGGGGCTACGGCTTCCCGCGCCCCGGCGACGGCGTTCCCGGGCCCGTGCCGCAGGGGCAGGGGCAGGGGCAGCCGCACGACGGCTACGGCTATCCGCGCCCCGACGCCCACGCCGCCCCGCCGGCCCCGGCCACCCCGGCGGCCCCGGCCGATCCCCGTACCGGCGGCTGGCCGACGGTCACGCCCGACCAGCGGCGCCAGGGCGGAAGCGCGGGGGCGCCGCTCGGGTACACCGCCGCGGTCGAGCTCTCCTCCGACCGGCTGATCAAGGGCAAGCAGAAACCGAAGAAGAACACCCCCGGCCCCTCCCGCTTCAAGATCGGCGGCAAGAAGGAGGAGGCGGAGCGGCAGCGCAAGCTGGAGCTGATCCGTACGCCGGTGCTCTCCTGCTACCGCATCGCGGTGATCAGCCTCAAGGGCGGTGTCGGCAAGACCACGACGACCACCGCCCTCGGCTCGACCCTGGCCATCGAGCGCCAGGACAAGGTCATCGCGATCGACGCCAACCCGGACGCGGGCACCCTCGGCCGGCGGGTGCGGCGGGAGACCGGTGCGACCATTCGCGACCTGGTCACCGCGATCCCGTATCTCAACAGCTACATGGACATCCGGCGGTTCACCTCACAGGCGCCGTCGGGGCTGGAGATCCTCGCCAACGACGTTGACCCCGCTGTCTCGACGACGTTCAACGACGACGACTACCGCAGCGTCATCGACGTCCTGGGCAAGCAGTACCCGATCATCCTCACCGACTCGGGCACGGGTCTGCTCTACAGCGCCATGCGTGGCGTCCTCGATCTCGCCGACCAGTTGATCATCATCTCCACGCCCTCCGTGGACGGTGCGAGCAGTGCCAGCACCACCCTCGACTGGCTGTCCGCGCACGGCTACGCGGATCTGGTCTCGCGGAGCATCACCGTGATCTCCGGGGTCCGGGAGACCGGAAAGATGATCAAGGTCGAGGACATCGTGTCCCACTTCGAGACCCGCTGCCGCGGGGTGATCGTCGTGCCGTTCGACGAGCATCTGTCGGCGGGCGCCGAGGTGGACCTGGACATGATGCGGCCCAAGACCCGTGAGGCGTACTTCAACCTCTCGGCCATGGTCGCGGAGGACTTCACCCGCGCCCAGCAGCAGCAGGGGCTGTGGACGGGCGACGGCGGGGCTCAGCCGCCGCAGGTGGCCCCGCCGATGCCCGGACAGGCCCAGCAGCCCTACCCCGGCCAGCAGCCCTACCCGGGCTCCTACGCGCCTCAGCAGGGCCAGCAGCCGCAGTACCCCGGATACCCGCAGCAAGGCGGTCAGCAGGGCGGTCAGCAAGGCTGGCAGCAGTCCTACGGGCAGGGGCAGCAGCCGCAGCCCGGCCAGCCGTGGCAGCAGGTCCAGCCAGGGCAGCCGGTCCAGCCGGGTCAGCCCGGGCAACCGGAGCAGCCCTGGCAGCAGCAGCCCCCCGGGCCGCAGCAGTAGCAAGGGGCTACGGCAGTAGCAAACGGAAGCAATGCGCCCCGTGTGCCCGGATCACCGGGCCCACGGGGCGCATCCACGTTCACCGCACGACGTACCTCACGGGCGTCTCACGGGCACACCGCACACCGCCTCAGCGGCTGCTGCCGTGCTCCTCCACGAGTTCACGGGCCCGCTTCACATCGGCCGCCATGCGCTCCAGCAGCGCCTCGATCGAGTCGAACTTCTCCTGGCCCCGCAGATAGGCCAGGAAGTCGACCTCGACATGGAGTCCGTACAGATCCAGTCCGACCCGGTCGATCGCATACGCCTCGACCGTCCGCTCGGTCCCGTCGAACTGCGGATTGGTGCCGACCGAGATCGCCGCGGGCATCGCCTCGCCCCGCGCCGTCAGCCAGCCCGCGTAGACGCCGTCGGCCGGGATCGCGGTGTGCGGCGGGGTCTCCAGGTTGGCCGTCGGGAAGCCCAGTTCGCGGCCGCGCTGCGCACCGCGCACCACCACGCCCTCGACCCGGTGCGGCCGGCCGAGGACCTCCATCGCGCCCGCGACATCGCCCTCGGCGACCAGCCGGCGCACCAGTGTGGAGGAGAACGGCTCGCCGCCGCCCGCCTCACCGCGCTCGTACAGGTCGATGACCTCGACCTCGTAGTCGTAGGTGGTGCCGAGCTCGCGCAGGAACTCGACGTTCCCGGCGGCCTTGTGGCCGAAGCGGAAGTTGGGGCCCTCCACCACGACCCGTGCGCGCAACTTGTCGACCAGCACCTTCGCGACGAAGTCGGCGGGGGTGAGCCGGGAGAACTCCGCCGTGAACGGCAGGACCAGCACCGCGTCCACTCCCAGCCCGGCCATCAGCTCCGCGCGCCGCTGATGCGGGGCCAGCAGCGGCGGATGGCTGCCGGGCCGCACGACCTCGCTCGGATGGGGGTCGAAGGTGACCACGACCGCCGGTACGCCCAGCTCACGCGCCCGTGCCACGGCACGGCCGATGATCAACTGGTGCCCTCGGTGCACCCCGTCGTAGGAACCGATGGTGACGACGCTGCGCCCCCAGTCCTCAGGGATGTCCTCCAAGCCACGCCAGCGCTGCACTTTGCCCGCTCCTCGCCCGAACCTTTGTCTGTCGACTTCGCAGGTCTAAGACTGCCATGCCCCGGTCGTCCGCCTCGCATCGGTGGTCTCCACGAGCGCCCGGACCGGCCGGAAAGCCACCGTAGGCGGCCGGTCCGGGCGCTCGCAACGCAGCACGGAGTCGGTCACGACACACCACGGCCCCCTGGCCCGGACGCGCCCCGACGGCCTCATACGAAGACGGCCAGGCTCTTCGCCTTGCCCTTCGACTCCTCCACGAGGGCCAGAAAACGCCCCTCCGGCCCGAACACCGCGACCGGCCCCGAACCCGATGCCGAAGGACCCGGCGCACCCTCCCCCGAGGGCATGTCGATCCGTACGCCGTTGCCCAGCAGCCGGGCCTGGTGGTCGTCCACGTCCCAGCGCGGGAAGGCGGCGGCCGCCGCCTCGGCGATGGGCATGATCTCCAGCGACTCCTCCAGGCTCTCCAGCGTCCTGGCCGCCTCCAGCCGGTACGGGCCGACCCGGGTCCGGCGCAGGGCCGTCAGATGGCCACCGGCGCCGAGTCCGGCGCCGAGGTCGCGCGCCAGCGCCCGGATGTAGGTGCCGGAGGAGCACACCACCGTGACGTCCAGGTCGAGGACGGTGGTGCCGTCCTCCGCCTTGGCCTCGCGGCGGTCGTGGAGGACGAAGGAGGAGACGGTCACCGGCCGCGCCGGGATCGCGAACTCCTCGCCCTCCCGCGCCCGTGCGTAGGAGCGCTTACCGTCGATCTTGATGGCGCTGACCTTCGAGGGGACCTGCTGGATGTCCCCGGTCAGTTCCTCGATCCCGGCCTGGACGGCGCCCGGGTCGACCCCGGCGGCACCGTCCGAGGCGGTGATCTCGCCCTCCGCGTCATCGGTGACCGTGGTCTGGCCGAGCCGGATGGTGGCCCGGTACTCCTTCTCGGTCAGCGCCAGATGCCCCAGCAGCCGGGTCGCCTTCTCCACGCCGACCACGAGCACGCCCGTGGCCATCGGATCCAGCGTTCCGGCGTGGCCGACCCGCCGGGTGCCGGCGAACCGGCGCATCTTGGCGACGACGTCGTGCGAGGTGAAACCGGCCGGCTTGTCGACGATCACCAGGCCGTCCGGTGCCCCGGAACCGGCCCTGCCCTTGCGCGTCATGCGTCCGATGAACCCTTGCCGTCCGCGCCGGGCCCGTTGCCGTCCGCGCCGGACTCCTCGTCGGCCTCGTCCTCGTCCTCGCCCGGCTTGCGGTACGGATCGGCGTCCCCGGCGTAGCTGGCGCCCGAGGACGCCTCGCGCACCTGGGCGTCCGCCTCCCGGGCCTTGGCGAGCAGGTCGTCGATGGTGCGGGCGTTCTCCGGCAGCGCGTCCGGGACGAACGTCAGGGTCGGGGTGAAGCGCACCCCCGTCTGGCGTCCGACCTCCGACCGCAGCACACCCTTGGCGCTCTCCAGGGCCGCGGCGGAGGCCGCCCGCTCCTCGTCGTCGCCGAAGACCGTGTAGAAGACGGTCGCCTCCCGCAGATCACCGGTGATCCGGGTGTCGGTGATGGTCACATAGCCCAGCCGCGGGTCCTTGATCCGCCGCTGTAGAGTCTCCGCGACCACGACCCGGATGCGGTCCGCCAGCTTGCGTGCCCGCGCGGTGTCGCTCATGCGTCTTCTTCTCTCTTCTTCGCGTCAGTTCTTCGCGTCAGTCATCGATGGCCCGGGCGGTCTGCCGCCGCCGTTCCGGCCCTCATTCATCATCGCCACCGTGGAACCGCCGTCGCACCGACAACAGCTCCACCTCCGGCCGCGCCGCCACCAGCCGCTCGCAGCGGTCGAGCACGTCCGTGAGATGGCCCGCGTCCCCGGAGACCATCGCCAGGGCGATCCGGGCCCTGCGGTAGAGGTCCTGGTCCCCGACCTCCGCCACGCTCACCGCGAATTTGCGGTGCAGCTCGGCGACGATCGGGCGGACGACGGAGCGCTTCTCCTTCAACGACCGTACGTCGCCGAGAAGCAGGTCAAAGGACAACGTCCCTACATACATGCGGTCCGGGTCAAGCCACCCGTGGGGCCTTTGTGAATGCGGGCTTCTCGAACCGTACACGCAAGGGCCGGGGCCGATCGACGGAAATTCCTCCGCCGACCGGCCCCGGTGGGACAGCCGCTTGTCAGCCGCGCGGCTTCTCGCGCATCTCGTACGTCGCGATGACGTCGTCGATCTTGATGTCGTTGTAGCTGCCGAGGTTGATACCGCCCTCGAAGCCTTCGCGAATCTCGGTGACGTCGTCCTTGAAGCGGCGCAGACCCTCGATGTTGAGGTTCTCCGCGATGACCTTGCCATCGCGGACCAGGCGGGCCTTGGTGTTCCGCTTGACCTCGCCGGAGCGGATGAGCACACCGGCGATGTTGCCCAGCTTGGACGAGCGGAAGACCTCGCGGATCTCCGCCGTACCCAGCTCGACCTCTTCGTACTCCGGCTTGAGCATGCCCTTCAGGGCCGCCTCGATCTCCTCGATCACCTGGTAGATGACCGAGTAGTACCGGACGTCCACGCCCTCGCGCTCGGCCATCTGCGTGGCACGCCCATCGGCGCGCACGTTGAAGCCGATGACGATGGCGTCGGAGCCGGTCGCCAGGTCGATGTCGGTCTCGGTGACCGCACCCACACCGCGGTGCAGGACGCGCAGGTCGACCTCTTCGCCGACGTCGAGCTGGAGCAGCGAGGACTCGAGAGCCTCCACCGAACCGGACGCGTCGCCCTTGATGATGAGGTTGAGCTGCTGGACCTGACCGGCCTTGAGCACCTTGTCCAGGTCCTCCAGGGAGACCCGGCGGGTGCGCTTGGCGAACGCCGCGTTCCGCTCGCGGGCGGCACGCTTCTCGGCGATCTGGCGGGCGGTGCGGTCCTCGTCGACGACGAGGAAGTTGTCGCCCGCACCGGGCACGTTGGTCAGACCGAGCACCAGGACCGGGGTCGCCGGGCCGGCCTCCTCCAGCGCGTTCCCGTTGTCGTCGAGCATCGCCCGGACGCGGCCGTAGGCGTCGCCCGCGACCATCGTGTCGCCGACCCGCAGGGTGCCGCGCTGGACCAGCACGGTGGCCACGGCGCCGCGGCCGCGGTCCAGGTGCGCCTCGATCGCGATGCCCTGCGCGTCCTGCTCCGCGTTGGCGCGCAGGTCGAGCGAGGCGTCCGCGGTCAGGACGACGGCCTCCAGCAGGCTGTCGATGTGCAGACCCTGCTTGGCGGAGATGTCGACGAACATGGTGTCGCCGCCGTACTCCTCGGCCACCAGGCCGTACTCGGTGAGCTGACCGCGCACCTTGGTCGGGTCCGCGCCCTCGACGTCGATCTTGTTGACCGCGACCACGATCGGCACATCGGCCGCCTTGGCGTGGTTCAGCGCCTCGATCGTCTGGGGCATCACACCGTCGTTGGCCGCCACCACGAGGATCGCGATGTCGGTCGACTTGGCACCACGGGCACGCATGGCGGTGAACGCCTCGTGACCCGGGGTGTCGATGAAGGTGATCTTGCGCTCTTCGTCGTTGACCTCGGTCGAGACCTGGTAGGCACCGATGTGCTGGGTGATGCCGCCGGCCTCGCCCGCGATGACGTTGGTCTTGCGGATCGCGTCCAGCAGTCGCGTCTTACCGTGGTCGACGTGACCCATGACGGTCACCACCGGCGGACGCGCGACGAGCATCTCCTCGCCGCCCTCGTTCTCGCCGAACTCGATGTCGAAGGACTCGAGAAGCTCGCGGTCCTCCTCCTCCGGGCTGACGATCTCGACGTTGTAGTTCATCTCGTCGGCGAGGAGCTGGAGCGTCTCGTCGGAGACGGACTGCGTCGCGGTGACCATCTCGCCCAGGTTGAACATCACCTGGACCAGGGACGCCGGGTTGGCGTTGATCTTCTCCGCGAAGTCGGTGAGCGAGGCACCCCGCGACAGCCGGACCGTCTGGCCGTTGCCGCGCGGCAGCATCACACCGCCGATGGACGGGGCCTGCATGGCCTCGTACTCCTGGCGCCTCTGCCGCTTCGACTTACGGCCACGACGCGCCGGACCGCCGGGACGGCCGAACGCACCCTGCGTGCCACCACGGCCACCGGGACCGCCGGGACGACCACCGAAGCCGGGACGGCCACCGCCGCCACCGAAGCCGCCGCCGCCACCGGGACCGCCCGGACGACCGGCGAAACCGCCGCCGCCACCGGGACGACCGCCGCCGCCACCGCCGGGACGACCGGCGAAGCCGCCGCCGCCACCGGGACGACCGCCGCCGGCACCGCCGGGACGACCACCGCCGCCGGGACCGCGACCGCCGCCGCCACCGGGGCCCGGACGCGGGCCGGCAGCCGGACGCTGCGGCATCATGCCCGGGTTCGGGCGCGCACCGCCGGGACCCGGACGCGGGCCGCCACCCTGGGCACCCTGCGGACGGGGCATCTGGCCCGGAGTGGGACGGGGACCGCCGGGACCGCCCTGGCCACGGCCGGGACCACCCTGGCCGCCGCCCTGCGGACGCGGGCCGCCGCCGGGCTGACCGCCGGGGCGCGGGGCGCCGCCGGGACGGGGCGCCTGCGGGCGCGCCATACCGGTGGAGCCACCTGAGGTGAAGGGGTTGTTACCGGGACGGGGACCGGCCGGACGGGGACCACCCGGACGCGGACGCTCCTGACCACCCGGACGCGGGCCGCCACGGCCACCCTGACCGCCCTGGCCCTGACCCTGACCCTGGCCACCCTGACCCTGGCCGCCCTGGCCCGGTGCACCCGGACGGGCGCCGGGGCGCGGACCGGGTGTGGCACCCGGCTTGGCGGGCGCGCCCGGCTTGGCCGCGGCGGGCTTGGGGCTCGGGGCCGCCGGCGGCGCGGTGAACTCGGGCTGCGCCGGAGCCGCCGGCGCGGGGCCCGGCTTGGGGCCGGGGGCCGCCGGACGGGCCGCGGGCGCGGGACGCGGGCCCGGCGTGGGCGCCGCACCCGGGGTGGGCGCCGCACCGGGGGTGCCGCGCTGGCCCTCGGCAGCCGGCTTGGGGCCGGGCGCCGTCGGGGGCTTGGGGGCGGCCGGACGGGCCGCGGCCGCCGGACCGGGGGTCGGCGGCTTGGGCGTCGCCTTGCGCGGCGCCGAGGGCTTGCCGGCGGCACGGCCGGAGCCGTTGCCACCCTGGAATGCGTCAGTCAACTTGCGCACAACCGGCGCCTCGATCGTCGAGGACGCCGAACGTACAAATTCACCGAGTTCTTGGAGCTTGGCCATGACGACCTTGCTCTCAACTCCGAACTCCTTGGCGAGTTCGTATACCCGGACCTTAGCCACTTCGCTCCTTTTAGGTCCGGGTTGTCGCCGGACCGTCGCTACTTCATGGGCGTACTCATCGCGTACTCATCGAGTGCTCATCGCAATCTCGACCTACTTCCGACTCGCGAGGTACCTGACCGCACGGTGTCCCGTGCCGTTCTCTTCCAACTACTTACTCAGGGTGTCGCCTGCTCACCCTTCTCGACAAACCGGCGGAGCGCCGTGGTGTCGAGCGCCCCCGGCCCCCTGAAGGCCCGGGAAAAGGCCCGGCGGCGAACCGCCAGGTCAAGGCAGACCCGTGTGGGGTGAACATAAGCACCCCGACCGGGGAGCGTACCGCGCCGGTCGGGGACACAAACACCCTCGACCAGCACGATGCGCAGCAGATCGTTCTTGGCCGCCCGATCCCGGCATCCCACACAGGTTCGCTCAGGGCAGGCACCAGCGCGCGTGCGGCCAGACACTGCTTAAGTCTACCTCCCCGTACCGACCTCACCCCTTGGGGGGAGTGATCGAATGGTCACTCGATTTCTGGCCGGATCCCGCCGGCTCCGGCCAGAATCAGCCTTGATCACCCGACTGCTCGGTGTCCGGCCGGATGTCGATCCGCCAGCCGGTCAGCCGGGCCGCCAGCCGGGCGTTCTGCCCCTCCTTGCCGATGGCGAGGGAGAGCTGGTAGTCGGGCACGGTGACCCGGGCCGAGCGGGCCGCCAGATCGACCACCTCGACCTTGCTCACCCGCGCGGGTGACAGCGCGTTCGCCACCAGCTCAGCGGGGTCGTCCGACCAGTCGACGATGTCGATCTTCTCGCCGTGCAGCTCGGCCATCACACTGCGCACCCGGCCGCCCATCGGGCCGATGCACGCGCCCTTGGCGTTCAGCCCCGCGCGGGTGGACCGGACCGCGATCTTGGTGCGGTGACCCGCCTCGCGGGCGATCGCCGCGATCTCCACCGAACCGTCGGCGATCTCCGGCACCTCGAGCGCGAAGAGCTTCTTGACCAGATTGGGATGCGTACGCGAAAGAGTCACCGACGGACCGCGCACGCCCTTGACGACTCGTACGACGTACGTACGCAGCCGGGTGCCGTGCGCGTAGTCCTCACCCGGGACCTGCTCCTGCACCGGCAGGATCGCCTCGAGACGGCCGATGTCCACCAGCACGTTCTTCGGGTCCTTGCCCTGCTGGACGACGCCGGCGACGACATCGCCCTCCCGTCCCGCGTACTCGCCGAAGGTGATCTCCTCCTCGGCGTCCCGCAGCCGCTGGAGGATGACCTGCTTCGCGGTCGTCGCGGCGATCCGGCCGAAGCCGGAGGGGGTGTCGTCGAACTCGCGGGGCTCCTGCCCCTCCTCCAGATCCTCGGCGTCCTCGCGGGCCCATACGGTCACATGGCCGGTGTCGCGGTTCAGCTCCACCCGGGCGCGGCGACGGCTGCCGTCGGTGCGGTGGTAGGCGATGAGGAGCGCCGATTCGATCGCCTCGACCAGCAGGTCGAAGGAGATCTCCTTCTCTCGCACCAGACCCCGCAGGGCACTCATGTCGATGTCCACGGCTACGCCTCCTCTTTGCTCTCGTCGTCCTCGCCCGCGGTCTTCTCCTCGGGCTTGCGGTTGAACTCGATCTCCACCCGGGCCTTGGAGATCTCCCCGAAGGCAAGCCGTCTGGCGGTGGGCTTGCGCCCCTTCACACCGGGAACCTCCAGATCGAGCCCCTCGTCGTCCACCGAGACGATCCTGGCGACCAGCTCGCCGTCGTCGGTGAGCCGCGCTCGCATGAGGCGGCCGGTGGCACGGCGGTAGTGGCGCGGCTCGGTCAGGGGGCGCTCGGCGCCGGGCGAGGTGACCTCGAGGACATACGGGACCTGGCCCATCGCGTCCGTGTCGTCCAGGGTCTGGGAGATGTCCCGACTCAGCTCCGCACACGTGTCCAACTGGACGCCGTCGTCGGAATCCACGACCACTCTCAGCACACGCCGCCGCCCAGCCGGTGTCACCTCGACCTCTTCCAGATCCAGGTCTCGCGCGCTGACGAGCGGTTCCAGCAGTCCGCGCAGCCTCTCGCTCTGGGTCGTGCTCATCCGGGTGACTCCTCGGCCGCGTGTGCTGTTGTGGGAAGGTCGCGTGTCAGGTCAAAGCCTATCTGTTCCGGCGGCGGGCTGACGATTCGGTGGCCGCTGCCGGGCAGACGGGCTCCGCGCGGGTACGCTCGCCTGCTGTGATCACTACCGGCGGCCGGGAGCGGCCGCAGCCCGGAAAGAGGAACGTGTCGATCACGACTCCCCCACCTCCTCCCACACCCGCATCCGACGCGAAGTCCTCGGCCTCCCCGGCGTCCGCCGAGTCCTCGGCGCGCGCCGCCGCGGTGCCCCGGCGGCGGAGTCTGCTGCTGGGCGGCGGAGCGTTGGGGGCGGTCGCGCTGCTGAGCGGCTGTTCCGACGATGCCGAGCCCCGGCGCGACACGGGCGGCGAGGCGGCCGTCGCCCTGCTGCGAACGCGGGGCGCGCGGGACTCCACCGCACTCCTCGCACGCTACGACGCGACCGTGGACGCGCACCCCGACCTCGCGAAGCGGCTGGCGCCGCTGCGGGAGGAGACGGCCCGGCATGCCGCGGCCTTCACCACCAAGGACCATTCCGCCTCCCCCTCCGCGACCGCCTCGCGCTCGCCCTCCGCGGGCGGGCAGCGGGTGCCGAAGGTGCCGGAGGACGAGAAACAGGCCCTGTCCGCGCTCGCCCAGGCCGAGCGCCAGACCGCCGACACCCGCACCGCGGCGCTCGCCACCGCGCCGCCCGAACTGGCCCGGCTGCTGGCCTCCGTCGCGGCCTGCGGCGCCGCTCACGTGTATCTCCTCACCCAGCGCGGCACGGATTCGTGATCACGCTCGGAACCACCGGGAAGGGGTACTGACATGGCCTCTCGAGCAGGCCGATCGGCCGTCGGCGAGCGCGCCGCGGCGCTCAGGGCCGCACAGGCGGCGCTCGCCGCCGAGCACGCCGCGGTGTACGGGTACGGCGTCGTCGGCGGGCGGATCGGCGACGACCGGCTCGCGGAGGCGCGCGAAGGCTATGCCGCGCACCGCGCCCGCCGGGACGACCTCGCCCGCACCGTGCGCGACCTCGGCGGCAGCCCCGAGGCCGCGGCGCCCGCCTACGCCCTGCCCTTCGCGGTACCGGACGCGCCCGCCGCGGTGCGGCTCGCGGCCGAGCTGGAGAACCGGGTCGCCGCCGTCTACGCCGACCTCGTCCGGGCCTCGACCGGGTCCCTGCGCCGCCAGGCGGCGGGGGCGCTGCGGGAGGCGGCGGTCCGGGCGGTGCGCTGGCGGGGCGGCGGCGTAGCCTTCCCTGGACTCACCGAACGCGCCGCACCGGCCACTCCGTCGGCGTCGGCCAGCGGTGGGGCGGACGGGGTGTGAGACCGATGGGGTCTGTGAAGTCATTGATGGTGGAGGGGACAGCTCAGGAATGGCATCGGCACCACAGCCCGGCGGCCGCGATACGGCTCGCGTCCATGTGCCGAAGCGGCTCCTGGACGCGCTGAGCGACACCCCGGCGAGTGCCGTACGGAGCTGGCTGGACGCCCTGCCCGAGACGGTCGAGTGGCAGCTCGCCGCGTGGGAGCTGACCCTGGAGCGGGTGTCGGCGCCCGGCGGGCGCCGCGGGCTCGTCGCGCTCGTACGGCAGGAGGACGACACCCCGGCGGCGCTGAAGTTCCCGGTCCCCGGCCCGGACGCCGACCATGAGCGGGCCGCCCTCGCCCACTGGGACGGCTGGGGCGCGGCCCGGCTGCTGCGCGCCGACCCGGACACCGGTGCGCTGCTGATCGAGCGGCTGCGCGGCACGGTGTCGCTGCGCTCGCTGCCCGAGGCGAAGGCGGTGCTGGAGGCGACGGGCACGGTACGGCGGCTATGGGTGGCGCCGCCCGGGGGACATCCGTTCGCGTCGGTCACCGGGCGTACGGAGGAGGAGTGCGAGACCCTGCGGACGCTCGGCGCCGGGGGCTGGGCGGCGGAGGCCCGCCCGCTGACCGACGAGGCGCTGGAGCTGCGGGAGGCGCTGCCCGCCGAGCCGCCCGAGGAGGTGCTGCTGCACGGCGACTTCCGGCAGGGGAAGGTGCTGGCCGGGGAGCGCGCACCCTGGCTCGCGGTGGGCCCGGCGCCGGTCGTGGGCGAGCGCGCGTACGACCTGGCGCGGCTGGTGCTCGACCGCTGCGAGGACCTGGCCGCCGGCCCCGGCCCCGCCGCGGCCGCGCGCCGCCGGGTCGGCAAGCTGGCGGACGCCCTGGAGGTCGACCGCGACCGGCTGCGGGGCTGGTCCTTCTATCGCGCCGTCGAGACGGGCCTACGGCATGCCGCCGCGGGCGATCGCCGCCGGGCGGAGCTGCTGCTGGAGTTCGCGGGCTGGCTGTAACGGGGCCTGGCTGTAACGGTGGCTCCGCCCACAACTCCCTTGCCGAGTACGACTGTTCGGCTCGGTCGGGTGCGGCTTTCGTCTCGCGCCTTCGGCGCAATTGAGCAGCGGGGCAGGGGGTGCCGGGCCGGGCGACGTCGCCGACCGCCGGGGACGGGGCCGGTGGCGGCGGCCGATGCCGGAGAGCAGGGGGGTGGGGTACCCCTCTCGAAATCGCTTGATGTATTAGTTGCGCCAAATCAAGCATTTTTCAGAGGGGTACCCGGACCCCCGCTGCCACTCCGGAGAGGACCTCCGCCGGCGAGCGGGGAAGCCGCCACCGGCGCCCGCACCAACGGGCCCGATGGCCGGAGGCGGCGCCGCGCCCCGGCGCCCCCTGCCCCGCTGCTCAAATGCGCCGAAGGCGCGAGACGAAGCCCGCACCCGCCCACGCCGCGCAACACCACAACCCCCCAGCCCCCAGCCCAGCTCCAGCTCCAGCCCCAGCCCCAGCCCCGGGCGCCGGAGCGCAGGGCCGGGGGGTTCCCGGGACCGGCCGGGCGGGCCTGCCCGTCAGGCGGTGGCGGTGGCGATGGCGGTGAGGCGGGAAACCGCGTCGTCGATCGGCAGCTCCTCGCGCTCCCCCGTACGGCGGTCCTTCAGCTCGACGACGCCGTCCTTGGCGCCACGGCCCACGACCAGGATGGTCGGGACGCCGATCAGCTCGGCGTCGGTGAACTTCACGCCCGGGGAGACGCCTGCGCGGTCGTCGACCATGACGCGCACACCCGCCGTGCCCAGCTTCTCGGCGATGTCGAGGGCCAGCTCGGTCTGGAGGGCCTTGCCCGCCGCGACGATGTGGACGTCGGCCGGGGCCACCTCGCGGGGCCAGCAGAGGCCCGACTCGTCGTGGGTCTGCTCGGCGAGCGCGGCGACGGCGCGGGAGACGCCGACGCCGTACGAGCCCATCGTGACCCGCGCCGGCTTGCCGTTCTGGCCGAGCACATCGAGCTGGAAGGCGTCGGCGTACTTGCGGCCGAGCTGGAAGATGTGGCCGATCTCGATCGCCCGGTCCAGCTCGATGCCCGTACCGCAGCGGGGGCAGGGGTCGCCCGGCTCGACCACGACGACGTCGAGGTAGTCGTCGACCTCGAAGTCACGGCCGCAGACCACGTTGCGCGCATGGGTGTCGGGCTTGTTGGCGCCGGTCACCCAGGCGGTGCCGGGGGCGATGCGCGGGTCGGCGATATAGCGCAGGGCCTTGCCCGCCAGGCCCTGCGGGCCGACGTAGCCGCGCACCAGCTCGGGGCGGCCCTCGAAGTCCTCGGCCGTGACCAGCTCGACGACGGCGGGGGCGAGGTGCTCGCCCAGCTTGCCCAGGTCCACCTCACGGTCGCCGGGGACGCCCACCGCGGTGATCTCGCCGTCGACCTTGACCAGGAGGTTCTTCAGGGTGGCGGAGGCCGGGACGCCGAGGTACTCGGCGAGGCTCTCGATGGTCGGGGTGTCGGGGGTGTCCAGCTCCTCCAGGGGCCCGTGCTCGGCGCCCTCGACCGGCGACAGGGCCACCGTGACCGCCTCGGTGTTCGCGGCGTAGTCGCAGTTCGGGCAGTCGACGAAGGTGTCCTCGCCGGCCGCCGCCGGGGCCAGGAACTCCTCGGAGGCCGAGCCGCCCATCGCGCCGGAGACCGCGGAGACGATGCGGTAGTCCAGGCCGAGGCGCTGGAAGATCCGCTGGTACGCCTCGCGGTGCAGCCGGTAGGACTCGGCGAGGCCCTCGTCGGTGGTGTCGAAGGAGTACGAATCCTTCATCAGGAACTCGCGCCCGCGCAGCACGCCCGAGCGGGGGCGGGCCTCGTCCCGGTACTTGGTCTGGATCTGGTAGAGCATGACCGGCAGGTCCTTGTAGGACGTGCACTGGTCCTTGACCGTCAGGGTGAAGATCTCCTCATGGGTCGGGCCGAGGAGGTAGTCGGCGCCCTTGCGGTCCTTGATCCGGAAGAGCAGATCGCCGTACTCGTCCCAGCGGCCGCTCACCTCGTACGGCTCACGGGGCAGCAGCGCGGGCAGGAGGACCTCCTGGGCGCCGATGGCGTCCATCTCCTCACGCACGATCCGCGAGACGTTCTCCAGGACCTTCTTGCCGATCGGCAGCCAGGTCCAGATGCCCGCGGCGGCACGGCGGACATAGCCGGCGCGGACGAGCAGCTTATGGCTGGCGGTCTCGGCGTCCGCCGGGTCTTCGCGCAGCGTCTTCAGCATTGTCGTGGACAAGCGCTGGACGTTGACGGCGTGGGCCATGGGGTCTCTCCTGCGTGCGATGGGATGTTCAGGAGGTTAGCCGCACCGGTCGGTTTCCCGGAAATGCGTATGGCTACGGACGGTGCCCAGGCCGCGTCGCGGGCCCGCGAAGATCCACCGGACACGGCCTAGCGGCGGCGCAGCGGCAGCGGCGCTCCCATCACGGCGTACGGGCTCGGGGCGCTCGGGAAGAGCACGGGGCGGGCGAGGTCGCGGTAGCCCAGTGAGTGGTAGAGCGCGCGGGCCGGGCTCTCGGTGTCGATGGCGGAGAGGATCGACCGCGGCTGGTCGGCGCCGTCCGTGATGGTCGTGATCAGCTCCCGGCCGATGCCGCGGTCCTGGAAGTCGGGGTGGACGTGCAGCTCGGTGATGACGAACGAGTCGTCCAGCCAGTCGTCCTGCCCGGCCGCGCGCAGATACGGCTGGACGACCGTGGACCACCAGTGGGTGCGGTCGTTGGGCATGCCGTAGACGAAGCCGACGAGCCGGCCGGAGGGGGTGGTCGCGCCGAGCGCGCGGGCGCCGGGGCTCTTGAGATGGCGCAGCACGATGTGGCGTCGTACGCCGATCTCCTCGCCCGTCAGCCCGAAGGCGACGGCCTGAACGGCGAGCGCTTCGTCCACGCGTGCGGCGAGGTCGAGCGACCCGACGACGACGTCTTCGGGTTCCGGGGTCCGCCCCCCGGCGAGATGCAGCATGGGCGGCACCCTACTTGGCCGTCGATCAGAACAGCACACTCATGAACGCGCCGACTTCCCGGAAGCCGACCCGGCGGTACGCGGCGCGGGCCGCGGTGTTGAAGTCGTTGACGTACAGGCTCACCACGGGGGCGACCTCGCCCAGCGCATAGCGCAGCACGGCCGCCATCCCGGTCTCGGAGAGGCCGCGGCCACGGTACTCGGGGGCGACCCATACGCCCTGGATCTGGCAGGCGTGCGGGGTGGCCGCGCCGATCTCGGCCTTGAAGACCACCCGGCCGTTCTCGATCCGGGCGAAGGAGCGCCCGGCGGTGACCAGCTCGGCGACCCGTGCCTGGTAGAGCAGCCCGCCGTCGCCCGCGAGCGGCGAGACGCCGACCTCCTCGGTGAACATCGCCACGCAGGCCGGCATGATCACGTCCATCTCGTCCTTACGGACGCGGCGCACCAGCGGATCGGGCGGGATGTCGGCGGGCATCGCGTTGGTGACCATCAGCGGCTGCCGGGCGCGGACCTCGCGGGCCGGGCCCCAGCTCGGCTCGAGCAGGGACCACAGCCCGGCGGTGGTCTCGGCGGGGCCGACGATCGAGGAGCAGCGGCGGCCGGCCCGGCGGGCGCGCTCGGCGAAGCCGCGCACGGCCTCGGGGGTGGCGCAGATGGGCACCAGGTTGGCTCCGGCGTAGCAGAGCGACTCCAGCCGTCCGCCGGAGTACCAGCCCCACATCTCGCCGCCGAGCCGCCACGGATCCAGTCCGGCGACCTGGACGCGGGCGGCCACGAAGGCGTTCGAGACGGGGTCGCGGTTCAGCACCGCGAGGGCCGCGTCGAGCTCATGGGGCTCGAGGACCCTGGTGGTGGACGTGGTCAGCACGTGTCGGTCTGCCTCACGTGGTGCGGGCCTGCGGGCCGGGGACGTCAATTCTCCAGACTCTATCGCGCAGGTCCAGAAGGGGGTTTTTCGAGGGCTCGGTTGCGCCTCCGGGGCGCCCAACGGCAACTGGATACGCCGAAGGGCGCCGTGGAGCACCGGGTGCTTAGGTCTTCCGGCGAGTGAGCCGAAGGGGCGCGTCGCTGTCGAAAGGGAGAGCGCGCGCAGGGAGCGAGGAACGAGCGACCGAGCACGGTCGACCGTCGACAGTGACTGAAGCGCCCCGGAGGCGAACCGAGCCCTCGAAAAAAGGGGGATCAGCTAATGGAGACCTGCGGTTCGCCGGAAGCGATGCCGTCCTTCTCCATCTGCTCGGCGATCTTCATGGCCTCGTCGATCAGGGTCTCCACGATCTTCGACTCCGGCACCGTCTTGATGACCTCACCCTTGACGAAGATCTGCCCCTTGCCATTGCCCGAAGCCACTCCCAGGTCCGCCTCACGCGCCTCACCGGGGCCGTTCACCACACACCCCATGACCGCCACGCGCAGCGGAACCTCCATGCCCTCCAGACCGGCCGTCACCTCGTCCGCCAGCTTGTACACATCCACCTGCGCCCGCCCACACGACGGACACGAGACGATCTCCAGTCGCCGCTGCCGCAGATTCAACGACTCCAGAATCTGGATCCCGACCTTGACCTCCTCCGCCGGAGGCGCCGACAGCGACACCCGGATCGTGTCCCCGATCCCCTCACTCAGCAGCGCACCGAACGCCACCGCCGACTTGATCGTCCCCTGGAACGCCGGACCCGCCTCCGTCACCCCAAGGTGCAGCGGATAGTCACACTGCGCCGCGAGCTGACGGTAGGCATTGACCATCACCACCGGATCGTTGTGCTTCACCGAGATCTTGATATCCCGGAAACCATGCTCCTCGAACAGCGAGCACTCCCACAACGCCGACTCCACCAACGCCTCCGGCGTGGCCTTCCCGTACTTCTCCAGCAGCCGCTTGTCCAGCGACCCCGCGTTCACCCCGATACGGATCGGCACACCCGCGTCCGAGGCCGCCCTCGCGATCTCCTTGACCTTGTCGTCGAACTGCCGGATGTTCCCCGGATTCACCCGCACCGCCGCACACCCGGCATCGATCGCCGCGAACACATACTTCGGCTGGAAATGAATGTCCGCGATCACCGGGATCTGCGACTTCTTCGCGATCACCGGCAACGCGTCCGCGTCATCCTGCGACGGACACGCCACCCGCACGATCTGACAGCCCGACGCCGTCAGCTCCGCGATCTGCTGGAGCGTCGCCCCGATGTCCGCCGTCACCGTCGTCGTCATCGACTGAACCGAGATCGGAGCGTCGCCACCCACGGCCACCGGACCGACCTGGATCTTCCGGCTGACCCTGCGCTCGGCGAGCTTGGCCGGTACGGACGGCATTCCTAGCGAAATCGCAGTCATCTGGTTCGTAACCCCAAGAAGGTGTGTGCGTGGCCGGAGATCAGCAGACTCCGATCTCCGAGATTACGGCAACGGTGATGGCGTCAGCACACCGTGCTCCTGAAGTCCACCCAAAGGTGAACTTCAGGACATCTCGCGTCATCAAGAGATTTTCACGGGGTTCACGACGTCCGCCACCAGGACGAGCAGGGTGAAGCAGATGAAGACTCCCGCGATCACATAGGCGACCGGCATCATCTTCGCCACATCGAACGGCCCGGGGTCGGGCCGCCGGACCAGCCGGGCGGTGTGGCGCCGGATGGCCTCCCACAGCGCGCCCGCGATATGGCCGCCGTCCAGCGGCAGCAGCGGGAGCATGTTGAACAGGAACAGCGAGAGGTTGAACCCGGCGACCAGGAAGAGCATGGTCGCGATCCGCTGGGAGGGCGGGATGTCGAGGCTGGCGACGTCGCCGCCGACCCGGGCCGCGCCCACGACGCCCATCGGGGAGTCGGCCTTGCGCTCGCCGTCGCCGAAGGCCGCGTTCCACAGGTCCGGGACCTTGGAGGGCAGCGCGATCATGGAGTCGATGCCGTCGTGGACCATGGAGCCCATGCGGTCCACGGACTGCCCGAAGGACTGCTGGACCACGCCGTTGGCCGGGGTAAAGCCGAGGAAGCCGGCGGTGACGTACTCGCCCTCGACATAGCCGCCGTTCCCGTCGGACTTGGCGACCTGGTTCTCTATGAGGTTGGCGTGCAGGGTCTTGCGGACACCGTCCCGCTCGACGGTGATCGTGGCGGGGCCGGTGGTCTCGCGGATGTCCTTCTGGAGCGCGCCCCAGTCCGGGGTGCGGTGCCCGTTGAAGGCGATGATCTTGTCCCGCGGCTGGAGACCGGCGGCCTTGGCCGGGGAGTCCTTGGCGCTCTTGGGGCACTTGTCGGTGGCGGACGAGGCCGCGACCACACACTGGGAGACCGTGCCCACGCTGGTGGTCTGGGTGTTGACGCCGAAGCTCATCATCACCCCGAGGAAGATCACCACCGCGAGGATCAAGTTCATAAAGGGCCCGGCGAACATGACGATCACGCGCTTCCACGGCTTGCGCGTGTAGAAGAGGCGCTTCTCGTCGCCGGGCTGGAGCTCCTCGAAGGCGGCCGACCGGGCGTCCTCGATCATGCCGCGCCAGGGGGAGGTGGAGCGGGCGGTGAGCTTGCCGTCGTCGCCCGGCGGGAACATCCCGATCATGCGGATATAGCCGCCGAACGGGACCGCCTTGATGCCGTACTCGGTGTCCCCCTTCTTGCGGGAGAAGATCGTCGGCCCGAAGCCGACCATGTACTGCGGGACCCGGATGCCGAAGAGCTTGGCCGTGGAGAGATGGCCGAGCTCATGCCAGGCGATCGAGATCAGCAGGCCGACGGCGAACACCACTATGCCGAGGACCGTCATCAGTGTCGTCATGCGCGAGCCTCCGGGGTCGCCTTCGCCGCTCTGGCGGCCAGTTCCGTTGCGCGGGCGCGGGCCCATGTCTCAGCCTCGAGGACGTCCGCGACGGTGAGCCGGGTTCCCACGGCGGGGGTGCCATGCTCGGCCACCACCTCGGCGACCGTATCGACGATTCCGTTGAAAGGCAGCTTTCCGTCAAGGAAGGCGTCCACGCACTCCTCGTTCGCCGCGTTAAAGACGGCCGGGGCGGTGCCGCCGAGGCCGCCGACATGCCGGGCGAGGCCGACCGAGGGGAACGCTTCGGTGTCCAGGGGAAAGAACTCCCAGGTGTGGGCCTTGGTCCAGTCACAGCCGGGCGCGGCGTCCGGCACCCGCTCGGGCCAGCCGAGGCCGAGTGCGATGGGCATCCGCATATCCGGCGGGCTCGCCTGGGCGAGCGTCGAGCCATCGGTGAATTCAACCATCGAGTGGATATACGACTGAGGGTGGACCACCACCTCAATCCGCTCGAAGGGAATGTCGTACAGCAGATGGGCCTCGATGACCTCGAGGCCCTTGTTGACCAGGGTCGCGGAGTTGATCGTGACCACCGGGCCCATGTCCCAGGTGGGGTGGGCCAGCGCCTGCTCCGGGGTGACCGAGGCCAGCTCCCGCTTGGTCCGGCCGCGGAACGGGCCGCCGGAGGCGGTGACGACCAGCTTGCGGACCTCCTCGCGGGCGCCGCCGAGCAGCGCCTGGAAGAGCGCGGAGTGCTCGGAGTCGACGGGGACGATCTGGCCGGGCTTGGCGACGGCCTTGACCAGGGGGCCGCCGACGATGAGCGATTCCTTGTTGGCCAGCGCCAGCACCCGGCCCGCCTCCAGGGCGGCCAGGGTCGGCGCCAGGCCGATGGAGCCGGTGATGCCGTTGAGCACGGTGTGGCACTGGGAGCGGGCGAGCTCGGTGGCCGCGTCGGGCCCCGCCAGGATCTCGGGGAGCGGCTCACCGGCTCCGTAGCGCGCGCCGAGCGCCTCGCGCACCTCGGGCACCGCCTCCGGACGGGCGACCGCCACCCTGTCCACCCGCAGCCGGTGGGCCTGCTCGGCGAGGAGCCCGGCCCGTCCCCCGGCGGCGGACAGGCCGGTCACACGGAAGCGGTCGGGGTTGCGCACCACCACGTCGATGGCCTGGGTGCCGATCGAACCGGTGGAGCCCAGGATCACGATGTCGCGCACGCCCTCCGCGGCGGTGGCCGCCGGAAAGCGCAGATGCGGGTCAGCCAGGGATTCCGTCATCCCCCCATTGTGGCGGCAAGGGATGACGGCTCGGGGACACGCCCCGGGTTACGGCGATCACGGGCTCCGGCGGCTCCTGAAGCGACTCCCGCGTCCTCTTCGGTGGATCGGGCGGTTTCAGCGGATCGGGCGGTGGACGTTCTGGGCGGTGGTCGGGCCGGGGGTGGCGTCGGCGATCCAGGGGCCGTCGCCGCTGGGGTCGAGAACGCCCTGTTCGAGCCACTCGTAGGCGCCGGAGAGCACCCCGGAGACCACCTTGCGGTCGAGTTCGTCGGTGTTGGTCCACAGCCGCCCGAAGAGCTCGTCGGCGCGGATCCTGGCCTGTCGGCAGAACGCGTCGGCAAGCTGGTAGGCCGCGACGCCGTGGTCACCGCGCGAGCGCAGCATCTCGGCCCGTACGCAGGCCGCGCTCATCGCGAACAGCTCCGCGCCGATGTCGACGATCCGGGCGAGGAAGCCCTGTTTGGTCTCCATCCGGCCCTGCCACCGGGACATGGCGTAGAACGTCGAGCGGGCCAGCTTGCGTGCCGAGCGCTCCACATAGCGCAGATGCGGTGAGAGGTCCGGATGCCCGGCCGGGTGGAACTCGGGGTAGGCGCGGGGAAGTTGGCCGGGCCCGGCGAGCAGGCCGGGCAGCCAGCGGGCGTAGAAGCCACCGGCCTTGGCGGCCGCCTTGCCCTTGTCCTGGAGGGACTTGTCGGGGTCGATGAGGTCGCCCGCCACCGACAGATGGGCGTCCACGGCCTCGCGGGCGATGAGGAGATGCATGATCTCGGTCGAGCCCTCGAAGATCCGGTTGATGCGCAGATCGCGGAGCATCTGCTCGGCGGGGACGGCCCGCTCCCCGCGGGCGGCCAGCGAGGCCGCGGTCTCATAGCCCCGGCCGCCGCGGATCTGGACCAGTTCGTCGGCCATCAGCCAGGCCATCTCGCTGCCGTAGAGCTTGGCGAGCGCCGCCTCGATGCGGATGTCGTTGCGGTCCTCGTCGGCCATCTGGGAGGCGAGGTCGATGACGGCCTCCAGGGCGAAGGTGGTCGCCGCGATGAAGGAGATCTTGGCGCCGACGGCCTCGTGCTTGGCGATGGGCTTGCCCCACTGCTCACGGGCGGCGGACCATTCGCGGGCGATCTTCAGGCACCACTTCCCGGCGCCCGCGCACATCGCGGGCAGCGACAGCCGTCCGGTGTTGAGCGTGGTCAGCGCGATCTTGAGGCCGGCGCCCTCGGGGCCGATCCGGTTGGCGGCCGGGACGCGCACCTGGTGGAAGCGGGTGACGCCGTTCTCCAGGCCGCGCAGCCCCATGAAGGCGTTGCGCCTCTCGACGGTGACGCCCTCGGAGGCGGTCTCCACGACGAAGGCGGTGATGCCGCCCTTACGGCCCTCGGAGCGCGGCACCCGGGCCATCACCACCAGGAGGTCGGCCACCACGCCGTTGGTGGTCCACAGCTTGACGCCGTCGAGGAGGTAGTCGTCGCCGTCGGGCACGGCGGTGGTGGCGAGGCGGGCCGGGTCGGAGCCCACGTCCGGCTCGGTGAGCAGGAAGGCGGTGATGTCGGTGCGGGCGCAGCGCGGCAGGAAGCGGTCCTTCTGCTCCTGGGTGCCGAAGAGCTTCAGCGGCTGCGGTACGCCGATGGACTGATGGGCGGAGAGCAGGGCGCCGATCGCCGGGCTGGCGGAGCCGGCCAGGGCGAGCGCCTTGTTGTAGTAGACCTGCGTGAGACCCAGGCCGCCGTACTTGGTGTCGATCTTCATGCCGAGCGCGCCGAGCTCCTTGAGCCCCTGGATGGTCTCGTCGGGGATCTGGGCCTCGCGCTCGATACGGGCCGCGTCGACCCGCGTCTCGCAGAACTCGCCGAGCTTGGCGAGGAAGGTCTCGCCACGGCGCACATCGTCCGGGGCGGGGGCGGGGTGCGGATGGATCAGATCGAGTCGGAAGCGGCCGAGGAAGAGCTCCTTGGCGAAGCTGGGCTTGTGCCATACCTGTTCGCGTGCGGCCTCGGCGACCTGGCGCGCTTCACGCTCGGACACCGGCCTGACGGAGGATGCGGTCATCGGTGCTCCCTTGCCGCGAATGACGATCTCGTGACATTACCGGCACGTACCGCTGCCAGTGTGCCTCCGGTCCGACCGGTCGGCAAAGCGGGTGGATGGAGCGGGATTGCCGCAACCGTGGATCCCACAGGGCGCATAAGCGGTGTCGAAGCGCTTCGATGACTATGGACAGCCCTGCGCCGCGGGTCTACTGTCAATCCACATGGCCAGCACGGACAGGCTCGGCCATGCGTCGAAGCGCTTCACCAAAACGTATCGCTGTCCTCTCGCAATCCCATCGGATGGAGTCGCCCCGCATGGTCACCCTCGCCGAGGTCGCCCGGCACGCCGGAGTCTCCGCCAGCACGGTGAGCTATGTCCTCAGCGGCAAGCGGTCGATCTCCGCCCCCACGCGCGAGCGCGTCGAGCACAGCATCAAGGAGCTGGGCTACCACCCGAACGCCGGGGCCCGGGCCCTGGCCAGCAGCCGCTCCAACATCCTCGCGCTGATGGTGCCACTGCGGACGGACATGTATGTGCCGGTCATGATGGAGATCGCCATCGCGGTCGCCACCACCGCCCGCTCCCACGGCTATGACGTGCTGCTGCTCACCGGCGAGGAGGGCCCGGCGGCGGTGCGCCGGGTGACCGGCAGCGGGCTCGCCGACGCCATGATCGTGATGGATGTGGAGCTGGAGGACGAGCGGCTGCCGCTGCTGCACGCGGCCCGCCAGCCCACCGTACTGATCGGACTGCCCGCCGACACCGTCGGCCTGACCTGCGTCGATCTGGACTTCACCGCCACCGGTGCGCTGTGCGCCGAGCATCTGGCGGAGCTGGGCCACCGGGAGATCGCCGTCGTGGGCGAGGCCGCGGCCGTCTATGAGCGCCACACCGGATTCGCCGAGCGGACCCTGGAGGGGCTGCGGCGCCGCGCCGGTGAGCTGGGGGTGCGGCTGCTGCACCGCCCGTGCGAGGGCAGCTACGAGTCCATGGACGGCACCCTGTCCCGGATCTTCGACGAGCGGCCCGGCACCACCGGCTTCGTGGTGCAGAACGAGGCGGCCATCGATCCGCTGCTCAGCCTGTTGCGGCGGCAGGGGCGCGCGGTTCCCGAGGACGTCTCGGTGGTCGCCGTCTGCCCCGAGCAGGTGGCCACCCAGGCGTCGGTGCGGCTCACCTCGGTGGCCATTCCGGCTGAGGAGATGGGGCGGCGCGCGGTGGAGCTGGCGGTGGCGAAGCTGGCGGGGCAGCCCCTGGAGGAGCAGGTGACGCTGCTGGCCCCGGAGCTGACCGTACGGGCCAGCTCGGGCCCGGCGCCCGGCACCTCCTGAGCCCGCGGGCCCGGTGGCGTACCGCCGCCGCGCGGGAAGGACGGCGGCGGTACGGGGGCGTCAGCTCGCGCTCACGCCGAAGCTGTTGGTCCGGAAGTCCAGACCGCCGGCCGAGGAGGTGATCTCGTAGCCGAACTGGACGTCGCCGATGGTCACATCGCCGAACCAGCCCTTGGTGTTCTTGATCCAGTTCACGATGGGCTTGATGTCCACGGAGCCGGAGGTGGAGTTCGAGGTGCGGATGAAGGAGAAGACCTCATTGGCCCCGTTGCTGCCCTTGTAGACGCTCCAGGTGTGGCCGCCGAGGGAGACATTGCCCTGAGCGGTGCCGAGCGGGCCGACCGGGCCGGTCTTGTTGACCCAGAGCATGATCTCGTAGTCGTAGTTGGTGTCCCAGATGTCGTACGAGGTGTTGTACGCGCCCGAGGACGGCACGGTGACGTTGTAGTCGCTGGTGAGGGTGGAGATGGCGCTGATCTTCTTGCCGACGACCTTCTTGGCGTTGGGATAGGACTTGATGCCGCCGGTGTTCGGGTGGTTGGCCCACACTCCCCAGTCGCTGAAGGAGTTGGCCCAGATGGTCTGGGCTCCGGCGCCGGAGCCCCAGATGTTGTTGTAGAGGGTGTAGCCGCCGTTGGACCAGGTGCCCCACTGGTCCGAGGAGGACCAGGTGGCGGCCTGGGCGGGGGCGGCGGCGAAGCCGATCAGCGCGAGTAACGCGACCAGCGGGGTCAGGAAGAGCGTTCTGGCGGTTCGTCGCACGGGACTTGTCCCTTCGGATGGGGGGTCGGACGCGGGGATTCGGGCGGAGCCAGGACCATGACCGCGAAGTGGTCGAGCCGGACGCCGGTGTGGTGCGCGCGTCCGGTGAGCAGATCCGTCCGCGGGGACGGCAGGGGGACGACCGCCGGGGTGCGGCCGTGGTTGAGGAGGAAGAGATACGGGCCGCGCGCCACCGCCTCGACGCCCTCGGGGAGGCCGGGCAGCACCGGTGCCAGCCCGGCCTCCTCGGCGGCGCGGGCGAGCAGGGCGCGCAGGGCGGCGGGGTCGGGGAGGGTGGAGACGTACCAGGCGGTCCCGGCGCCGTAGGCGTGGCGGGTCACGGCGGGGCGGCCGTCCAGCTCACCGCCCTTGATCCGGGCGACCGGTTCGGCGGTGGACGGCTCCAAGTCCTCGGACCAGCCGGTGCCGTGGAACGGGCCGAGCCAGGCGCCCTCGGCGTCGAGCGTCTCGCCCTCGTCCAGCGGCCACCACTCGTGGACCGTACGGATGCCGAGGAGTTCGCGGAGCCGCCGGTCCACGCCGCCGGGGCGCACCCGGTCGTCCTCGTCGGCGACGCCCGTGAAGAAGCCGCAGACGAGGGTGCCACCGCCGCGTACATACGCCGCCAGGTTGTCCAGCGCCTCGTCGGTCAGCAGATAGAGCTGGGGGACGGCGACGAGGGCGTAGTCGGTGAGGTCGGCGTGCGGATGGGCGAAGTCGGTGGTGAGGTTGCGCTCCCACAGGGCCCGGTGCCAGGCGCGCAGCAGCCCTTCGTAGGGGAGCCGGGAGGAGGGGCGGCCGTCCTGGACGGTGGCCCACCAGGAGTGCCAGTCGTGCAGGATCGCGGCCCGCGCGGGGACGTCCGAGCCGGTGACCGGGGCCAGTTCGCGCAGCTCGGCGCCGAGCCCGCGCACTCGCGCGAAGGTGCGGCTGTGCTCACCCGCGTGCGGGACCATCCCGGAGTGGAACTTCTCGCTGCCCTGCCGGGACTGCCGCCACTGGAAGAAGCAGATCCCGTCGGCGCCGCGGGCGACGGCCTGGAGGGACCACAGCCGCATCAGCCCGTCCGGCTTGGGGTGGTTGACGCCGCGCCAGTTGACCGGCCCGGCGGCCTGCTCCATGAGGACCCAGGGGCCGCCCGCCTGGGAGCGGGTCAGATCCTGGACCATCGCCCCGTAGGCCGCCGCGTGCGGATCCTTGGGGTCGGGGTAGAGGTCGACGGAGACCACGTCCTCCTCCGCCGCCCAGGCCCAGCCGTCCTGGCCGATGAACAGCGGCATGAAGTTGGTGGTCACGGGGATGCGCGGGGTGCGTGCGGCCAGCGCGTCGCGTTCGGCGGTGAAGCACTCCAGCAGGGCGTCGCTGGTGAAGCGGCGGAAGTCCAGCCCCTGACCGGGGTTGATCATGTATTGGGCGCGGCGCGGCGGGATGATCTCCTCCCAGGAGTCATAGCGCTGGCCCCAGAAGGCCGTTCCCCACGCCTCGTTGAGGGCGTCCAGGCCGCCGTACCGCGTGCGCAGCCAGCGGCGGAAGTGCCTGGCGGTCTCATCGCACCAGCAGTGGGTGCCGTACTCGTTGCCGACATGCCACATCCGCAGGGCCGGATGGCCGCCGTAGCGGTCGGCCAGGTCCTCGGTGATGCGCAGCGCGTAGTCGCGGTAGACGGGGGACGAGGCGCAGAACTGGTTCCGTGAGCCGTACCAGACGACCGAGCCGGTCTCGTCGCGCGGCAGGGTCTCGGGGTGGCGGGAGCCCATCCAGGGCGGCGGGGAGGCGGTCGGGGTCGCCAGGCACACCTCGATCCCGCCCTCGTGGAGCAGGTCCATGACCCGGTCCAGCCAGCCGAAGTCCCGTGTGCCGGGGCGGGGTTCGAGCCGGGCCCAGGAGAAGACGCCGAGGGTGACGGTGGTGACGCCCGCCCGGCGCATCAGCCGGATGTCGTCGTGCCAGACGCTCTCGGGCCACTGCTCGGGGTTGTAGTCGCCGCCGTAGAGGATGCGGCCGCGGGTGGCGTCGTTCAGGTCGGGCATACGGCTCCCGTCTCGGGTCGGCTGGGAACGGGGGCAACCGGCGTCAGCCCTTGACGGCGCCGGTGAGCATGCCCTTGGTGAAGTGCTTCTGGACGAAGGGGTAGAGCACCGCGACGGGGATCAGCGCGAGCACCATGACGGCCATCTGCACGGCCAGGCCGGGGATCTGCTGGGTGGAGATCATCTGGGACATGCCCTGCGGCGCCTGCTGCTTGATCACCAACTGGCGCAGGATCATCTGAAGCGGCCATTTGTCCTGGTCGTTGAGGTAGAGCATGGCGTTGAACCACTGGCTCCAGTAGCCGACCGCGTAGAACAGCGAGACCACGGCGATCACGCCCTTCGACAGCGGCAGCACGATGCGCAGCAGGATCCGCCACTCCCCCGCGCCGTCGATCCGGGCGCTGTCGATCAGCTCCGGCGCGATGTTCTGGAAGAACGCCCGCAGCACCAGGACATTGAAGACCGAGACGGCCCCGGGAAGGATCATCGACCAGTAGCTGCCCTCCAGGCCGACGCCGGTGACCAGCAGATACGTGGGGATGAGACCGGCGTTGAAGAACATGGTGATGAGCAGCACCATCAGGATCGGCCGGTGCAGGAAGGACCCCGGACGGGACAGTCCGTAGGCGCACAGGACCGAGACCACAGTGCTGATCACGGTGCCCACGGCGGTGAGCGCGAGGCTGACGAGGGTCGCGCGGGTGACCGTGCCGCCGCTCAGCAGCTCGGTGTAGGCGCGGAAGGTGATCGTCTTGGGGACGATCACCAGTCCCCCGGCGTCGGTGATGGTCCGCTGGTCGGAGAGGCTGGTGACGATCACCACCCACAGCGGGCCGAGGATCACCAGACACACCCCGGTCAGGGTGACCCCCTTGAGCCCCTGGCCGACCCTGCCGGGCTCCTCCTCCCACACCGGGCGCCGCTCGCTGCCACGCCGCCGCGGGGGCGGGGCGGTGGGTGTGGGCGGGGCGGAAGCGGCCGGGGTCCGCTCGGTCACGGTCATTTCCGGTAAACCCCCTGCTCGCCGAGCATATGGGCGACTTTGTTGGCGATCAGCACCAGCACCAGGCTGAAGACGCCCTTGATCAGCCCGCCGGCGGCGGCGATCCCGTAGTCGGTGTTGGCGATGCCGACCCACCACACATAGGTGTCGAAGACCTCCGAGGCGCCGGGCCCCACCGCGTCGCGCTGGAGCAGGATCTGCTCGAAGCCGACGGTCAGCGAGTCGCCGACGCGCAGCACCAGCAGCAGGGCGACCACGGGGCGCAGCGCGGGCAGCGTGACGTGCCACATCCGGCGCCACCGGTTCGCGCCGTCCACCGCCGCGGCCTCGTAGAGGTCCTGGTTGACGGCGGAGAGGGCGGCCAGGAAGACGATCACGCCCCAGCCCGCGTCCTTCCACACCAGTTGGGCGGTGATCAGGAACTTGAAGGCCGCCGGGTCGGTCATCAGGTCGAAGCCCTCATGCCCATGGGCGCGCAACTGCTGGGCGAGCAGCCCGGCGCCGCCGAGCATCTGCTGGAAGATCGTGATGACCAGCACCCAGGAGAAGAAGTGCGGCAGGTACAGGATCGACTGCACCAGGCCGCGGACCCTGTCGCTGAGCACGCTGTTGAGCAGCAGCGCGAGCGCGATGGGCACCGGGAAGAACAGCACGAGCTGGATGAAGGTGATGGAGAGGGTGTTGGCGAAGGCGTCCCAGAAGCGGCTGTCCTCGAAGAGGAGGGTGAAGTTGTCGAGGCCCACCCAGGGGCTGGTCCACAGCCCCTGGGTGAACGGGTCGTAGTCCTTGAAGGCGACGGTGGTCCAGATCAGCGGGACGTAGGTGAACAGCAGCAGCAGACCGACGGCGGGCGCGGTCATCAGCAGCAGGGCGCGGTCCCGGCGCAGCCGGTGCCACCATCCGGCGCGACCGCCCGGGGTGCCGCGAGCCTTCGCGTGGCCGGGGCCCTTGGGGCGGCCGCGGATGTCCAGGGCCATCAGGCGCCGCTGCCGTTCTGGTCGAGGAGCTTCGCGTACCAGTCGCGGAGCCGGTCGCCGCCCCCGCTGCGCCAGTCGCTGATGGCCCGCTGGGCGTCCTTGATCGACTTACGGCCGCGGGTGACGTCCTTGGCGAGGTCCTCGAAGGGCGTGTAGAGCGAGGCGTACCGGTTGGGCTCCTGGATCTGCATCCCGTAGAAGAGCGGCTTCCTGGCGAACTTGCCCATTCGCCGCATCCAGCCGCAGTAGTCCTCGACCATCCGCGGAAAGTCCGGATAGGCGACGCTCGCCTGGGGGGAGGCGATGAAGCGGTAGGTGTCCTGGACGTCCCGGACACCCGTGGCGTTCTTGACCGGCACCCCCTTCCTCATATCGTGGTGCACGCCTTCGACGCCGTAGTCGATGAGGCGCTGTTCCTTGGTGCCGAAGGGCGCGGCGATGAAGTTCGCGAGGGCGAGGATTTCCTCGATCCCGTCCTTGGAGAGGTTTTCGTTGAGGAAGGACCAGATCTGGGCGGGCGGGTCGAGATAGATGACCGGGTCGCCGCCGTCGGGGCCGAACCAGTCCATTCCCTGGATCTTGAATTCGGGGTTCGGCCCGGCCTGTTCGAAGGTGGCGCCGTACCATTTGGCGTCGCCGTCGTTGTAGAGGAGCGTCTGGCCGGAGGTGAAGCGGGTCAGCGCGTCATTGCCCTTGCCCGCGACCGCGTCGGGATGCACATATCCCCTGGCGAAGAGCTTGCGGCACCATTCCAGGGCCTCGAGATAGTTCTCGGTCTCGACCTTGTGGACCAGCTTGCCGTCCTTCTCGACCCAGTAGTACGGCTTCTCCCCCGGGCAGCCGAAGAACCGCTGCGCCGACCACCACATGTCGTCGCAGGCCCATACCTTGCTCTTGGGCCGGGTGATCTCCTTGGCCAGAGCCAGGAATTCCGCCGGGCTCTTCGGGACCTGGTAGCCCTCCTTGGCGAAGATGTCCTCGCGGTAGTACGGGATGACGCCGGCGAGCGGGCGGGAGGGCATCGGCAGCCCGCGGAGCTTGCCGCCGAAGACTGACATCTGCCAGGCGGCGGTGGGAATGGCGGCGAGGTTCGGATATTTCTTGACCTTGTCGCCGGAGAGATACGGACCCAGGTCGGCGAATTTGGCGCCGACCGCGCCATGGATCCGCCCGCCCATCTCCCATAGCGGGATCATCACGATATCGGCGATATCACCGGAGGCGAGGACGGCGCCGAGCTTCTCGCCGTAGGTGTTGCCGTCCTGCGGCTGAAGGCTGATCTTGGCGCCGAGCGCGTCATTGACCGCCTTGTAGTAGGCGTTGTTCTTGGGCGGCGGGGTGCCCCACAGCGGTTCGAACATGGTGTAACTGCCGCCGTGGCCGGGCTTGCCCTTGACGGAGGCGACCAGGTCGGCGGCGGGCGGGGCCTTGGTGTAGCCGGGGCTGGAGCCGTTGACGCTGGGGATGTCCGGGTCCGCGACCGTCGAGGCCACATAGGTCGGCAGCAGGTTCTTCAGCTCCTTGCCGGAGGTGGTGCCGCCCTTGCCGGAGCCCTCCTCGGTGGAGCACCCGGACAGCAGCGGCGTCCCTCCCGCGACGGCCGCCGCGGCAACCGCCGTGGAGGCCAGGAAGGTTCTTCGGCTGGGAGCGGAAGTGGAGGCCGAAGCCTGGGAGTTCGACATGTGCGTCAACCCTTCGTGGCGTGCCCGCCGTACGATCGATGGTCGAAGCGCTTCGATATTGCGCTGAGGTTAAGTCGGGGGATGAGGTCACGCAAGAGCGGTGTCGAGATGAGCCGTTGGGCGTCTGTCGATTGACGGGTTGAGCAACTGTGATGCGCTTGTGAATTGTTGTCTCGTTGAGCCTTGACAGGGTCGGTGTGGCGGCTCCAGCATCGAAGCGCTTCGAATTGCTGACGCATCACCTTGTGCGGCACGTCTCCGACGAACTGGGTAAGGGGATCGGTATCCGTGATGAGTGATGACGGTGGTCTGATCACCCGTCTGCCGTTTCGCGATACGCGGCTGCCGGTGCGTACGCGCGTGGCGGATCTGCTGGCCCGGCTCTCGCTCGACGAGCGGATCGCGATGCTGCACCAGTTCGCGCCCGGAGTGGAGCGGCTCGGCCTCGCGCCCTTCCGTACCGGGCAGGAGGCGCTGCACGGTGTCGCCTGGATGGGTCCGGCGACCGTCTTTCCCCAGGCCGTCGGGCTCGGCGCGACCTGGAACCCGGAGCTGGTGCGGCGCGTCGGCGAGGCGGTCGGCCGCGAGGCACGGGCCATGCGCGCACGCGATCCGCGGGTGGGCCTCAATGTGTGGTCGCCGACGGTGAATCCGCTGCGCGATCCGCGCTGGGGCCGCAACGAGGAGGGGTACGCCGAGGATCCGTGTCTCACCTCGGCCCTGGCCACGGCCTACACCCGCGGGCTGCGCGGCGACCACCCGGAGCGCTGGCGCACCGCGCCCGTCCTCAAGCACTGGCTGGCACACAACAACGAGACCGACCGGGACACCACCTCCTCCTCGGTGCGGCCGCGGGTGCTGCACGAATACGATCTGGCGGCCTTCCGCGGGGCGGTGCGGGCGGGCGCGGTGGCCGGGGTGATGCCCGCGTACAACCTGGTCAACGGGCGCCCCAACCACCTCTCCCCGTATCTGCGCGAGCAGTTGCGCACCTGGACCGACCAGGAGCTGGTGGTCTGCTCCGACGCGGGCGCGCCGTCCAATCTGGTCGACTCCGAGCACTACTTCGACAGCCATGCGGAGGCGATCGCCGCGGCTCTGCTGGCGGGGGTGGACAGTTTCACCGACCACGACCAGGACGCGTCGAAGACGATCGCGCGGGTGCGGGGCGCGCTGGAGCGCGGGCTGATCGACGCGTCCACGGTGGACACGGCGGTGGGGCGGCTGCTGACGATGCGGTGTGGGCTGGGTGAGTTCGACGAGTGCGACGAGCCCGAGGGAGCGGCAGGCGGAATCGACGGGGCCTTCGACACCCCCGCGCATCGCGCCCTCGCCCTGGAGGCCGCCGAACAGGCCGTCGTCCTGCTCGCCAACGACGGTCTGCTGCCGCTCTCCGAGAGCGGCGTCCGTACCCTCGCGGTCGTCGGTCCGCTCGCGGACGAGTGCAAGCTGGACTGGTACAGCGGAAGCCTGATCCGGCGCAGTTCGCCACGCGAGGCGCTGGCCGAGCGGCTCGGCGCGGACCGGGTGGTATTCGCGGACGGCCTGGACACCGTACGGCTGCGCACCGAGGCCGGTTGGGTGCGGGTACCGGACGCGGCGGCGGAGGGCGAGCGTCCGGTGCTTCCGGTGCGTTCGGTGCGTCCAGTGCATCCGGTGCGTCCGGTGCGTCCGGTGCATCCGGCGGAGGAGGGGCCGACGAACGAAGGGCCCACGGGCGAAGGCCCGGCAGACGAAGGCTCGCTCAACCCTGCCCATACGGCGGGCCGTACCGATCTGCCCCCGCTGACCGTCGGCGACACCCCCACCGAGCTGTCCCTGGCCGACTGGGGCGGTGGTGTGCTCACCCTGCGCGCGCCCTCCGGCCGCTATCTGACCGTGGCCGACGACGGCTTCGTGCGCGCGGCGGCCGAGCGGCCCGGGGGCTGGGTGGTCCAGGAGACATTCACGCTCGAAGCACACCGTGACGGACACCTCCTCAGACATATGGGCACGGGCGGCTACGTCTGTGTCGCCGCGGGCGCGCTGAAGGTTGCCGAGCGTGACAGCGACGCGGAGGGGACCGTCTTCCGGCTGGAGGTCGTCGAGCGCGGCGAGGACGCGGTGGCCCGCGCCGCCGCGCGGGCGGACGCCGTGGTGGTCGTGGCGGGCAACGATCCGCATATCGGCGGCCGGGAGACCGAGGACCGCACCACCCTCGCCCTGCCCGCCCAGCAGGAGCGGCTGTGGCGCGCGGCCCACGCCGCCAATCCGCGGACCGCGCTGGTGCTGACGTCCAGCTACCCCTACGCGGTCGGGGAGGCGGCCGACGCGCTGCCCGCGCTGCTGTGGACGGCGCACGGCGGCCAGGCGGCGGGCACGGCGCTGGCCCGGGTGCTGTTCGGGGACATCTCACCGGCGGGGCGGCTGCCGCAGACCTGGTACGCCTCCCACGACGATCTGCCGGACCTGCTCGACTACGACATCATCGCCGCGCGCGCCACCTATCTGTACTTCGACGGCGCCCCGCTCTTCCCCTTCGGACACGGCCTGTCGTACACCGACTTCAGCTACGGCGAGCTGTCGGTACGGCGGGCGGCGGGCCTCACCGTGGCATGCGAGGTCACCAACTCCGGTCCGTGCGACGGCGACGAGGTCGTGCAGATCTACGCGAGCGCGCCGGGTCCGTCGCGGGTGCCACTGCCGCACCGCCGGCTGATCGCCCACCGCCGGGTGCGGCTGCGCCGGGGCGAGCGGGTGCGGCTGTTCTTCACCGTGCCGGTCGAGGACGCGCTGGGGTTCTGGGACGTGGCGCACGGCCGCTGGACCGTCGACCCGGGTACGTACGAGATCCACGCGGGCGCGTCCAGCGCGGATCTGCGGGCCACCGCCACCGTCACCGTCGAGGGCCCGCCGCCCGCGCCGCGCCCGGTGCTGCGGCGCGGTCTGGAGGCCGCGGACTACGACGCGGCGGACGGGATCGTGCTGGTGGACCGCACCAAGGTTCGCGGGGACGCGGTGGCCCGCCGTGATGACGCGGTCGGCCGACTGCTCTTCCGCGCCTGCGACTTCGGCGCGGGCGCCACGTCGATGACCGTCGAAGCGGCGCGCGATGCGGCCGCGGCGGGGGCGGGGGCGGAGGATGACGCGACGGTCGGGGTGCACCTCGCCGACGGCACCACCCTGGCCACCGTCGCCGTCCCGCCCACCGGCGGCCGCTACACGTACACCACGGTCCGCGCGGTCCTGCCCACGTCGCCGACCGGCGTCCAGGACCTGCACATCACGCTGCGCGGCGGCCTGAGACTGGCCCGTCTCGGCTTCTCCGGCTGAGGGTTCGCGGGTCCGGAGCCGCCGGGGCGGCCTGCCCCCGCGCCGGGCCCCGCAGTGGGGGCGGGGCCCGGCGGGGTGGATCAGAGGTCGAGGCCGGTGAGGACCATGACCCGCTCGTAGGTGTAGTCCTCCATCGCGTACCGCACACCCTCGCGGCCGACGCCGGACTTCTTGGCGCCGCCGTACGGCATCTGGTCGGCACGGTAGGAGGGCACATCGCCGATGATCACTCCGCCGACCTCCAGGGCGCGGTGGGCGCGGAAGGCGGTGCGCACCTCACGGGTGAAGACGCCCGCCTGGAGGCCGTACTTGGAGTCGTTCACGGCCGCGAACGCCTCGGCCTCGTCCGCCACCTTGTGCAGGGTGAGCACCGGTCCGAAGACCTCCTCGCAGGAGAGGGTGACATCGGCGGGGACGTCCGCGAGCACGGTCGGGGCGTAGTTCGAGCCCTCGCGCTTGCCGCCGGTCAGCAGCTTCGCACCGGCCCGTACGGCCTCGTCGACCCAGGACTCGACGCGCTTGGCGGCGTCCTCGCTGATCAGCGGGCCGACATCGGTGGCGTCATCGGTCGGGTCGCCGGTGACCTGCGCCTCGACGGCCGCGACGATCTTCGGCACGAGCTCCTCGTAGACGGACGCGTCCGCGATCACCCGCTGCACCGAGATGCAGGACTGTCCGCCCTGGTAGTTGGAGAAGGTGCCGATGCGGGTGGCCGCCCAGTCGAGGTCGGCGGCGGAGGCGTAGTCCGACAGGACGACCGCGGCGCCGTTGCCACCGAGCTCCAGGGTGCAGTGCTTGAGCGGCACCGACTCCTTGATCGCGTAGCCGACCTTCTCCGAACCGGTGAAGGAGATGACCGGCAGCCGCTCGTCCTGCACCAGCGCGGGCATCCGGTCGTTGGGCACGGTAAGGACGCTCCAGGAGCCCGCCGGGAGCTCGGTCTCGGCCAGCAGCTCGCCCAGGATCAGCGCGGACAGCGGGGTCGCGGGCGCCGGCTTGAGGATGATCGGGGTGCCGACCGCGATCGCCGGGGCGACCTTGTGGGCGCTCAGGTTCAGCGGGAAGTTGAACGGGGCGATGCCGAGCACGGTGCCGCGCGGGAAGCGGCGGGTCAGCGCCAGTCGCCCGGTGCCACCGGCGTCGGTGTCCAGCCGCTGGGCATCCCCGCTGTTGAACCGGCGGGCCTCCTCGGCGGCGAACCGGAAGACGGACACGGCGCGGCCCACCTCGCCGCGCGCCCACTTGATCGGCTTGCCGTTCTCGTCCGAGATCAGCCGGGCGATCTCCTCGCTGCGCTCGGCGAGACGGCGCGAGACATGGTCCAGCGCGGCGGCCCGCACATGCGCGGGGGTCGCGGCGAACTCCTCGCGCACCGCGTCGGCCGCGGCGACGGCCTCCTCGATCTGCGCATCGGTGGGAACGCTCACCACGCCGACGCGGCGGCCGTCCCAGGGCGAGGTGACCTCGAGCGTGCTCTCGCCCGTCGCCTTGCGGCCGGCGAGCCAGAACGCGTGGGTGACAGCTTCGTTTGTGTCTGGCACAGCGGATCCCGACCCTTCTGAAGTGGTGTATCTCCTCCCACCGTAGGCGCGCCCGGCCCGCTCGGCGTTTGTCCGGGGCGTAGCAGTCGGGGCCGTCGGCGCTCCGCTATGGCGTGCCCGATTCGGGAGAGATCGGGAGGAGGATGACCGGAATGGGATGACCGAAGCGGACGCGGTCGGCTCGTGGCGGTCGGCTCGTGATGCGGATGCGCGCTTCAGCCCGAGGTACCGCTTCAGGCAGAGGTGCCCGCGGCCGTGGCCTTGAGGGCGAGCCACAGCTCCATGCGGACGTCCGGATCGTCCAGGGAGCGGCCCAGGATCTCCTCGACGCGGCGCATCCGGTAGCGCAGGGTGTGCCGGTGGACGCCGAGGTCGGCGGCGGCCGCGTCCCACTGGCCGTGCCGGGAGAGCCAGGCGCGCAGCGAAGCGACCAGATCGCCCCGGCCGGTGGCGTCGTGCTCGTGCAGGGCGCGCAGCGTGCCGTCGGCGAACGCCCTTACGGCGTCGTCGGCGAGCAGGGGCAGCACGGAACCCGCCGCGACCTGCTCATGCTCCACCAGCATCCGGCCCCGGCGGCGCGCCACCGACAGCGCCTGCTCGGCCTGGCGGTAGGCGGCAGCGGCGGCGATGGGGCCCGCGGGGGCGGACAGCCCGATGACCAGCTCGTCGCCGTGGGGCGCGGTGGCGGCCGTACGGTCGCGGGGGCGGGCCTTGGTGCCGCGGCGGCTCTCGACGGCCCGGGCGTGCTCGGCGCATGCCGCGACCGCCGCGCCGCCGTCGGGGGCCAGCACGATGAGCCGTTCGCCGTCGGGCACCACCAGCACGGACTCGCCGATGCGGGCCGCGGCCGCCTCCATGGTGTCGGTGAGCGTGGCGAGGGGGTCGGCGGCCTCGGCTTCGCCGGGGGTCGTGCCCATGGCCGTGCCCGTGGCCGTGGTGGTGGCTTCGGCGAAGGGCTCCTGAGGGGCCTCGTCCGCTCCGGGCGTGGCCGCTATGGGCTGCTGGACCGCGCCGCCGGACGGCACCTCGGCGACCAGCATCCGGAACGGCGCGTCGAGCAGCCCGCCGTACAGCCGCCCGGCGACCGCCCGCGCATGGTCGGGCTCGCCCGCGAGCAGCATCCGCAGCACGGCGGCGCCGAGCCGCTGCTCGGCCTCCCGCAGGGCGCGGGAACGCTCGGTGGTCAGGGTCAGCAGCGCGACCGCGGAGTGCACGGCATAGCGCTCGGCGGTGCCCAGCGGCGCGCCCGTACCGACCGCGAGCACACCGCGGGTGGTGCGGCGCCCGGTGCCCAGGGACTGGAGCTCCACCCGGTCGGCGGCGGCCGTGTCCTCGGCCGGTTCCGCGCCCTTGGCCCCGGCCTCGCCGCCCCCGCCGCCGCCGCCGCCGACCACGATGCTCGCGGGGCCGGGGCGGGAGCGCAGCCGCTCGACATCGGCGGTGAGCCGGGCGGCACGGCGGGCGGCCCAGTCGGGGGCGGCGGCGACCACGGAGCCGGAGACGTCGTAGAGCGCGGCCCAGCCATCGACATGGGCGGCGAGCCGGGCGAGCAGCGCGGCGGGCCCCTCGGCGCCGATGGCGGCGCGGGTCAGCTCGCGCTGCGCCTCGAACCCGGCGGTCACGGCCCGGTACTGGTCGGCGGCTATGGCCGCGGAGACGGCCTTGCTGATCGCGATGAAGGGGGTGGGGCGGGGCACGCCGATCAGCGGCAGCCCCTCCTCCTTGGCCGCCGCGGCGAGCGCGGCCGGCACCTCGGCGTACTTGACGCCGAGCGCGAAGCCGAGCCCGACCACGCCCGCGCCCACCAGCCGCCGCACATAGCGGCTCATCGCCTCCGGGTCCTCGGCCTCGATCTGCATCGCGGTGATCAGGAGCAGCTCGCCGCCCTCCATATAGGGCACGGGGTCGGCCAGCTCGCTGACATGTGCCCAGCGCACAGGCGTCTCCAGCCGGTCCTCGCCCGCGAGCACGGACAGCTTGAGACCGGGGTGACGGACGAGTGAGGCGAGCGTGGGAGGCATGGCACCTTCGATGCGGATGCGACGAATTCACCGTCCCGTATGAACGGCTACTGCCGATTCTGCCTCAATGGAGGAATACGTGGAATTGACGGCCGGATTTGGCCGCCGGTCTGGCCGTTACGCTGCGGTCGCCCCGTCGCGTTGAGCGGGGCAACCGCGGCAGAACATCTGATCGCGGCAAGGAGGAACACCTGGGGCGCCGGTCGGTCACCCGCGGAGATCCACCAGCACCGGCGGCCCGCCCTCGCCCCTTACGGAGGTCACCGAGAGCACCGCATGCCCGGCGGGAACCGCGTGGGCCAGCTCGGACGCGGACCAGCGCTCGCGCTCCACCGTCCGTACGGTCACCGACTGCGTGGTCACCGCCTTTCCGGTGACGACCTTACGGATGAAGTGCAGCACCTTGGTGAGCGGTTCCTCGGCGATGATCTGCCGGTCGGTGATGTCCCGCGTCTCGACCCACTCCGTCCCCCACACCTCCGCGAACCGCGCCCCGTCCCAGGTCGTCACCCCGGCACAGGCCATCCGGCAGCCGACCGCGCCGAGCAGGGCACTGCGCAGCGCCTCGGGGACGTCGTCGAGGGTGCGGAGGGTGAGCACGGCGCCCGCGTGGGCGGAGCGGAGCCGCTGGATGCCGCGCAGGGCCTCGGGGGTGATGGTGTGCGAGGCGTCGTCCAGGACCAGACAGGCGAACAGCGAACGGTCGGCGCGGCCCACGGCGCACTCGGTGAACTGCGCCAGGACCAGCCGCGCCAGCATCCGCGACGCCTCCGCATGGCCGCGCTCGGGCAGATCGATGCGGACCCGGAGGGGGTGTTCGAGGGCGCGGAGGGAGAACGGGCGGCGGTCGCCGGTGGTGTCGAAGAAGTCGGCGAACGCGGGCCGGTCCAGCAGTGCGATCCGGTCCGCGAGCAGCGTGCCCACGTCCCCGGGCGCACCCGACTGCCGGACCCGCGCCTCCAGCTCACGGGCCTGCGCCCGCTCCCCGGCCTCGTCCAGCGCCGCGCGCAGCGCGTCGACGGCCGCCTTGGAACCGTCCAGCAGCTCCCGCAGATCCGGAACGGACGGGAAGCGGCCGTGTGCGGCGCGGTAGGGGCCGAGCAACTGGGCCAGCGCGGTGGCGGCGCGCCGGCTGTCCCCGCCGGGCAGCGAGGCGGCCATGTCGCCGATCAGGGCCTCGGCGAGGACGCCCGCGGCCTCGTCGGGGTCGGTGGTGCCGCCGTAGAGGTCGAAGTCGTAGCCGGAGTCCGGCCGGCCGATCTTCACGACGACGTCGAACGCCTCATCCGCCCCGAGCCCGGCCCCCGCCGCCCCGACCGCCACGACGGCGACCTGCCCGGCGAGCGCCTGTAGACACAGCGACTCCACGACGGGCCGCACCATCCGCCCCGTCTTCCCCGAACCGGGCGGCCCGACGGCCAGCAGCGAGGTGGCGAGCACATCGGGCTCGAGGGCCAGCCCGACGCCGCGGTGCTGGTAGGGGTTGCGGCGGTCGTCGGCGGCGGTGCCGAGGCGGACCTGATGCGCGAGGAGATCATGGCGCGCCGTCCTGGCGGGCAGATCCCGCGCCCCGGACGGATGCCCGTACGAGGCGGCGCCGTGGCGCAGCACGGTGTCGGTGAACGAGGCGAGGGAGTTCCGCCCGGCCCGCACGGACTGCCAGGCGCGCTCGATGCGGGCATGGTCGACGTCATTCATCGCCCCCGCCCGCGCGTCCGCCGCCAACCGGTCAGCCGCACTGTGCGCCCCGGCGGCCCGCAGGTGCGGCCACTCCACGGGATCCCCCTCGGGCCGCCCCGCGGCGGCCGCCTCGGGGGCGGGCTCATCCCAGGCCCGCCGGAAGAGGGGCGCGACGTAGCGGCGCCAGACTTCGGACCAGTGGCCGACGCGGCCGAAGATCACGGCAAGGCAGGCGAGAACAATGCCGATGTAGATCCGCTGGGCCCACCAGCCCGCCTGTGTGTTGCCCCCGCGCTCGTACCACGAGTCCGGAGTCAGCAGATACATGGGCCACAGCCAATAGCCACCCAGGTACCCGTTCCAGAGCAGTGACCAGACCAGCCAGCCGCAGAGCACGGAGATCACTGCCCCGCTGAGCAGCCGCCGCCCTGGGATCCGGTCCGGCTCCTCCGGCGCCTTCGGCTTGTGCTCGTACGTCCACACCCCCGGTGCCGCCTCGGACCGCGGAGCGCGCAGCCAGGCGACGAAGGACGGCCGGGCCGCGGGCGCGGGCACCGGGGGCGTGCCGGGAGCCTGGGCGGGGACCGGGGCCGCGCCGGGGGCCGCCGGGGGCGCGGTCCGCGGCATCGGCGGCGGCCCAGCCGGGCGGCTCGTGGCCGGTCCGGGAGCGGCGACGGGTGGCCAGGCTGCTGGTGACGGGCCGGTCTGCGGAGAAGGCGTGTCCCTGCCGTCTCGGTGCCACGGTCCACCTGAACCCTGTGATGGAGCGTCCGCCGCAAGCCGGGGCGTGGAGGGCTGTTCTGCTGATGCGCGCGGGTACTCCGGCTCGCGCGGCGGCTGCGGCCGGACTCCTGAGGTTGCCGAGGGCGGGGTTTGCGGGGGCGGGGGTGGGAGCGGGTTGTGGCGTGTGCTGCGTGGGTCGAACGTGCCCTCGGTGTCCATGTGCTGCCCCTTGCCCCCTGACCGGCTGTTCCTCGGCTTTCGCGCCATCGCTCAATCTAGTGTTCCCGCGCGGGGAGTTCAGCGACCCGGGCGGTGCCGTCTCACTCGCGGGGTCCCCAAAGCGGTCACCTGATCCGTAAGGCGGACACCGGATCCGTAAAGCGGTCGCTGGATCCGTAAGGCGGACACCGGGTTCGTAAGGCCGCCGCCGGATCCGTAAGGCGGTCGTCGGGCTATGGCCGTGGCGGACAAGGCAACACGCGCAGTGCTCCCGAACGGAACATGCCTCATCCGGTGCCGCGCCCCTAGCCTGCGACTAAAACCGCTGTTCTTTCCCCTGGAGCCCCTCATGACCGAACTGTCCGGAGGCCCGTCCCTCCCCCAGGAGCGTCGCGTCGTCACCGCCATTCCCGGCCCGAAGTCGCAGGAGCTGCTCGCCCGTAAGAACGCGGCGGTCGCCGGTGGGGTGGGGAGTGTGCTGCCGGTCTTCACCGTGCGCGCGGGCGGCGGTGTGATCGAGGACGTGGACGGCAACTCGCTGATCGACTTCGGTTCCGGTATCGCCGTGACCTCCGTCGGCTCCTCCGCGGAGGCCGTCGTGCGCCGGGCGTCCGCGCAACTGGCCGACTTCACCCACACCTGTTTCATGGTCACGCCGTACGAGGGCTATGTGGAGGTCTGCGAGGAGCTGGCCCGGCTCACGCCCGGCGACCACGCCAAGAAGTCGGCGCTGTTCAACTCGGGCGCCGAGGCTGTGGAGAACGCGGTGAAGATCGCCCGTTCGTACACCAAGCGCCAGGCGGTCGTCGTCTTCGACCACGGCTACCACGGCCGCACCAACCTCACCATGGCGCTCACCGCCAAGAACATGCCGTACAAGCACGGCTTCGGCCCCTTCGCGCCCGAGGTCTACCGCGTTCCGCTCGCCTACCCCTACCGCTGGCTGACCGGCCCGGAGAACTGCGCCGAGGAGGCCGCGACCCAGGCCATCGACATGATCAGCAAGCAGATCGGGGCGGAGAACGTGGCCGCGATCATCATCGAGCCGATTCTCGGCGAGGGCGGCTTCATCGAGCCCGCCAAGGGCTTCCTCCCCCGGATCGCGGAGTTCGCCAAGGCCAACGGCATCGTCTTCGTCGCGGACGAGATCCAGTCCGGCTTCTGCCGCACCGGCCAGTGGTTCGCCTGTGAGGACGAGGGCATCGTCCCGGACCTGATCACCACCGCCAAGGGCATCGCGGGCGGTCTGCCGCTCGCCGCCGTCACCGGCCGCGCGGAGATCATGGACGCGGCGCACTCCGGCGGCCTCGGCGGCACCTACGGCGGAAACCCGGTGGCGTGCGCGGCGGCGCTCGGCGCGATCGAGACGATGCGCGAGCTGGACCTCAATGCCAAGGCCAAGCGCATCGAGGAGGTCATGAAGGGCCGCCTGGCCGCGATGCGGGAGAAGTACGACATCATCGGCGACCTCCGCGGCCGCGGCGCCATGATCGCCATCGAACTGGTGAAGTCCGGCACCAAGGACCCCAACCCCGAGGCCACGGCCGCCGTCGCCAAGGCGTGCCACTCGGCCGGGCTGCTGGTGCTGACCTGCGGAACCTACGGCAATGTGCTGCGTTTCCTGCCGCCGCTGGTGATCGGCGAGGACCTTCTGAACGAGGGTCTCGACGTCCTCGAGAGCGCCTTCGCCGAGCTGTGACTGTGGGTGATCGATGGGTGGCGTGAAGAAGATGTGCGGGGCCGATGACAGGTGGGTGATCGGCCTGTCCGGCGGGGCTTCGCTGCCGTACGGTCATTCCAGATGAGAGAAACACCCCGCTCGCAGGGGACTGCGGGCGATGCCGAGCCGGTGCTTCCCCAGCCCCGACCCGGCTGTGCCCTCGCGCACACCACTGGAGCCTCCGGCTCCGGATCTCCTCACCGATCGGACGGCCGCCCGCCCCAAACCCCCCGGGGCGCGCGGCACACCGGTCGCCACGGCGGCCCCGGAACTACCCCCCCTGTTCCGGGGCCGCCGACTGTTCACTCCCCTTCCGCGCCCCGGGCGCCGTTCGTCACGCCCCGCGCACTCCTCACGCCCCGCGCGCTCTTCACACCCCTCGCACTGATCGCACTGCTCGCGCTGTGCACCTGGCAGATCGCCGCCCGCGGCCCCCTGCGGACCTACGACGAACGGCTCGGCCGCGCGATCGCCGGCTCGGCGTTCCCCTCCCCCATCGCCGAATTCCTCGCCGACCTCGGCAATACGGCGGTGGCGGTCCCCGTCCTCGCCGTCGCGCTCTGCTGGGCGGCGTGGTGCGCCCGGCGCGCGGGAGAGCCGCGCTGGTGGCTGCCGCCGCTGGCCGCCGCCGTGTCGATGGCGGCGGTTCCGGCGCTGGTGGTTCCGTTCAAGGCGCTGATCGACCGTCCCGGCCCGCCCGGTCCGCTGGCGGGCGAGACCGGATTCTTCCCGTCCGGCCATGCCGCGACGGCCGCCGTCGCCTATGGCGCGGCGGCGCTGCTCCTCCACCCTCTTCTGCGCCCGCGGCTACGGCGGCCCCTCCTGGTAGCCGTCGCCGTACTGAACCTCGCCGTGGCCGCCGGACTGGTCCGGCGCGGCTACCACTGGCCGCTGGACACCGTCGCGAGCTGGTGTCTGTGCGGTCTGCTGCTGTGGGCGACGCTCCGGCTGTGCCGGAGCGGCCAGGGTGACGGTCTGAACCGGTCGCGCCCCGGCGGCTAGCGGAAAGCGGCCCGCGAAAGCCGCGGTCACCACGGGCCGCACCGAACGGCCCGGAGTGACCTCAGCCGAGCACGGTCTCCCCGTCCTCCGGTCTCCCCGTCCTCCGGTCTTCCCGTCCTCCGGTCTTCCCGTCCTCCGGTCCTAGCTGTCGAAGCCCAGCCCCACCTTGTCCATGGCCTTCAGCCACAGATTGCGGCGCCCGCCGTTCTCGTCGGCCCGGGTCATGGCCCACTGGGTGATGCCGATGCCCGCCCAGCGCACCGGCTCCGGCGGGAAGGGCAGGGGCTTGCTGCGGACCATCTCCAGGCGGGTGCGCTCGGTGCGCTCGCCGGCGAGCAGATCGAGCATCACCTCGGCCCCGAAGCGGGTCGCCCCGACCCCCAGTCCCGTATAGCCGAGGGCGTACGCCACCCTGCCCCCGTGCGCGCTGCCGAAGAACGCGGAGAAGCGCGAGCAGGTGTCGATCGCGCCGCCCCAGGCGTGGCTGAAGCGCACGCCCTCCAACTGCGGGAAGCACTGGAAGAAGTGCTGGGCGAGGGTGCGGTAGGTGGCCGGGTGGTGATCGTATTCGGCGCGCACCCGTCCGCCGTAGCGGTAGATGATGTCGTAGCCGCCCCACAGGATGCGCCGGTCGGCGGTGAGCCGGAAGTAGTGGAAGTGGTTGGCGGTGTCGCTGAGTCCCTGCCTGCGCTGCCAGCCGATCGCCTCGAGCTGCTCCTCGGTGAGCGGTTCGGTCATCAGCGCATGGTCGTAGACGGGGGCGATGAACGGGCGGACGCGGCGCACCAGGGCGGGGAAGGCGTTGGTGGCGAGCGCCACCTGGCGGGCGCGGACCCGGCCGTAGGGGGTGCGGACGGCCATCGCCGCCCCGCTGCTCGCCAGCCGTTCGGCCGGGGTGTGCTCGTAGATCCGTACGCCCAGCTCGGCGCAGGCCCGTGCCAGGCCCCAGACGAGCTTGGCGGGGTGCACCATGGCCACGCCCCGGCGGTCCCACAGCCCGGCCAGGAAGGTGGGCGAGTCGACCTCGGCGCGTACCGCGTCGCGGTCGAGGAACTCGGGCGGCTCCAGGCCGAGGGCACCGGCCTGTTCGACGGTTTCGCGCAACTCCTCGACCTGGTGGGGCGCGGTGGCGACATCGATCTCGCCGGTGCGTTCGAAGTCGCAGTCGATGCCGTAGCGCTCGACGGCGGATTCGATGGCGTCGAGGTTGCGCAGGCCGAGCCGTTCGAGTTCGGCCAGTTCACCGGGCCAGCGGGCGGCGCCGTTGCCGAGGCCGTGGGTGAGGGAGGCGGCGCAGAAGCCGCCGTTGCGTCCGGAGGCGGCCCAGCCGATCTCCTGGCCCTCGACCAGGACCACCTCGCGGTCGGGGTCGCGCTCCTTGGCGATCAGGGCGGTCCACAGTCCGCTGTAGCCGCCGCCGACGACGAGCAGATCGCAGCGCTCGTCCCCGACGAGGGCGGGGCGGGGGCGGGGCCTGCCGGGGTCGTCCAGCCAGTACGGCCGGTACGCGGCGTCGGCCAGGGCTTTGAGGGCGGACGGGCCGGGGGCGCTGTCGCCCCCGGGCGAGCGGGTCATGGCGTCCGTGGCCATGGTTTTCAGCTCCTCTTGCGGCGGGCGCCGGCCAGTTGGCCGGCGAGAACGCACAGCACCGCGACGGCGAACATCGCCGTGCCGATCACATTGATCTGCACGGGTGTGCCGCGCTGTGCCGATCCCCAGACGAACATGGGGAAGGTCACGGTCGAACCGGCGTTGAAGTTGGTGATGATGAAGTCGTCGAAGGAGAGCGCGAAGGACAGCAGCGCGCCCGCGGCGATACCGGGCGCGGCGATCGGCAGGGTGACGCGCACAAAGGTCTGCGCCGGGGAGGCGTAGAGGTCCTGGGCGGCCTGTTCCAGCCGGGGGTCCATGGACATCACCCGCGCCTTGACGGCCGTCACGACAAAGCTCAGGCAGAACATGATGTGGGCGATGAGGATCGTCCAGAAGCCGAAGTCAACGCCCATGTTGAGGAAGAGGGTGGCCAGCGAGGCGGCCATGACGACCTCGGGCATGGCCATCGGCAGGAAGATCAGGCTGTTGACCGCGGAGCGGGCCCGGAAGCGGTAGCGGGCCAGCGCGAAGGCGATCATCGTGCCGAGGAGGGTCGCGCCGATCGTCGCCCATATCGCGAGCTTCAGGCTGAGCGAGAGCGAGCCGCACATGTCGGCGACGCCGCACGGATCGGTCCATGCCTCGGTGGAGAACCGCTGCCATTGGTAGTTGAAGCGCCCGTTGGGCTTGTTGAAGGAGAAGACCAGGACGACGACATTGGGCAGGATCAGATACGCGAGGGTGCCGAGCCCCGCGATGACCACCAGGTTCCGTCGTATCCAGCGCGTCAGGGCCGTCACACCAGGTCCTCCGTCCCGGACTTGCGGATGTAGACGGTGACCATCGTCAGGATGGCCGCCATGAGGATGAAGGACAGTGCCGCCGCCGTCGGATAGTCCAGGACCCGCAGGAACTGCGACTGGATGACGTTGCCGACCATCTTCTGGTCGGCGGAGCCGAGCAGTTCGGCGTTGATGTAGTCGCCGGTGGCGGGGATGAAGGTGAGCAGCGTGCCCGCGACGACCCCCGGCATGGACAGCGGGAAGGTCACCTTCCGGAAGGTGGTGGCGGGCCGGGCGTAGAGATCGCCCGCGGCCTCGTGGAGCCGGGGGTCGATGCGCTCCAGCGAGGTGTAGAGCGGGAGGATCATGAAGGGCAGGAAGTTGTACGTGAGCCCGCAGACCACCGCGAGCGGGGTGGCCAGCACCCGCTGTCCCTCGGTGATTCCCAGATAGCTGGTGACGTCCAGGATGTGCAGCGAGTTGAGCGCGCCCACCACCGGGCCGCTGTCGGACAGGATCGTCTTCCAGGCCAGGGTGCGGATCAGGAAGCTGGTGAAGAACGGCGCGATGACCAGGATCATCACCAGATTGCGCCAGCGGCCCGCCCGGAAGGCGATGAGGTACGCGAGCGGATAGCCGAGCAGCAGGCACATCACGGTGGCGGTGGCGGCGTAGAGCACCGAGCGCAGGAACTGCGGGTAGTACTCGCTCAGCGCGTCCCAGTAGGTCTGGAAGTGCCAGGTGACCTTGAAGCCCCCTTCGAGGGAGCCGGTCTGGACGGAGGTCGACGCCTGGTAGATCAGCGGCGCGGCGAAGAAGATCAGCAGCCAGAGGATGCCGGGGAGCAGCAGCCAGTAGGGCACCAGCCGCTTGCGGACGGCGGGCTTGAGAAGGGGCGGCTTCTGTACGGGCTCGGGCGCGGGCCCAGCGGTGTCCGGCGGGGCGTCGGGAGTGGCTGTGGCCGTCCCCTCTCCCCGCTCAGTCCCGGCGCGCTCCGACGCGCGGGCTTCCCTCGTCACTGCTCGCTCCTTCGTCGCTGCGCGGCTCCTCAGTCCAGCCCGCGCAGCGCGCCGGGACACGCTCACGAGGCCTCCTCGTCCAGCTCCGTACCCGCGTCGATGTCCTGGGTCGCGTCGAGGCCGAAGGTGTGGGCGGGGTTCCAGTGCAGGACGACCTCGGCGCCGGGGACGAGCCGGGCGTCGCGCTCGATGTTCTGCTCGTAGACGGTGATCTCGGGGCAGTCCGGGGTGGTGATGAGGTACTGGGTGGAGACGCCGATGAAGCTGGAGTCGGCGATCCGCCCGGTGAGCCGGTTGCGGCCCTCGGGTATGGTCCCGGCGTCCTCGGCATGGCTCAGGGTGATCTTCTCGGGACGCACCCCTACCAGCAGTTTCCCTCCCGTGCGGACGGGGGCGCTACATCGGTCGGCGGGCAGTGAGAGCTTGCCGCCGGCGGCGGCGAGGACGAGGTCGCCGCCGCTCTTGTCGGTGATCTCGGCCTCGATGAGGTTGGAGGTGCCGAGGAAGTTGGCGACGAAGGTGGTGCCGGGGTTCTCGTAGAGGTCGGCGGGGGCGCCGCGCTGTTCGACCCGGCCGCCGTTCATCACCGCGACCGTGTCGGCCATGGTCATGGCCTCCTCCTGGTCGTGGGTGACATGGATGAAGGTGATGCCGACCTCGGTCTGGATGCGCTTGAGCTCGAGCTGCATCTGACGGCGCAGCTTGAGGTCGAGCGCGCCCAGCGGTTCGTCGAGCAGCAGCACCCGGGGGTGGTTGATCAGAGCCCGGGCGACGGCGACGCGCTGCTGCTGGCCGCCGGAGAGCTGTTGCGGCCTGCGGCGCGCGAAGTCGCCGAGCTGGACCAGCTCCAGCATCTCCTCGACCTGCTTCTTCACCGACTTGACGCCGCGCCGGCGCAGTCCGAAGGCGACGTTCTCGAAGATGTCGAGATGCGGGAAGAGGGCATAGCTCTGGAAGACCGTGTTGACGGGCCGCTTATGGGGCGGGAGGGCGGTGATGTCCTCATCGGCGAGCCGGACGATGCCGCTGGTGGGCTCCTCCAGTCCCGCGATCATGCGCAGTGTGGTGGTCTTGCCGCAGCCGGAGGCGCCGAGCAGGGCGAAGAAGGATCCCGCGGGCACGTACAGATCGAGCGGCTGGACGGCGGTGAAGGACCCGTAGGTCTTGCTGATCCCGGTGAGACGGACGTCGCCGCCGGAGGCGAAGGTGGCACTGGGGTCGGTCATGGGGTGGCTTCCCTCGTCTGTCAGGCGCCGGTGAGCTTGGTGAACTTTTCCTCGAAGACTGTCTCTTCCTCGCTCGAGAGCGAACGGAAGGCATGAGACTTGGCGGTCATCTCCTCGTCGGGGATGATCAGCGGGTTCTCCGCCAGGCTCTTGTTGATCTTCGCCAGCTCATCGCGGACCCCGTCGACCGGACATTGGTAGTTGATGAAGGCGGCGACCCTCGCGGCGTTCTTGGGCTCGTAGTAGTAGTCGATGAGCCGCTCCGCGTTCTTCTTGTGGCGCGCCTTGTTCGGGACCAGCAGATTGTCCGTGGAGGTCATATAGCCCGCGTCCGGGACGGCGAACTCCACCTGGGGCTTGTCCAGTTGGAGCTGGACGAGGTCGCCCGCCCAGGCCACGCACGCCGCCAGGTCGCCCTGGCCGAGGTCGCCGGTGTACTCGCCGCCGGTGAACCGGCGGATCTGCCCGCGGTCGACGGCCTTCTGAATACGGGCGAGGGCGGCGTCGTAGTCGTCGGCGGTGACGTCCTCCGGCCGCTTGCCCATGTCGAGCAGGGTCAGCCCGACGGTGTCGCGCATCTCGGTCAGCATGCCGACCCGGCCCTTGAGCTTCGGGTCCTCCAGGAGCTGCGTGATGGAGGTGACCTTACGGCCGCCGGTGGCCTTCTTGTTGTACGCGATGACGGCGGGGATGCCGGTCCAGGGGTAGGAGTAGGAGCGGCCCGGGTCCCAGTCGGGGGTGCGGAAGCCCTCGGCCAGGTTGCCGAAGGCGTGCGGCAGGTTGGCCGAGTCCAGCTTCTGCATCCAGCCGAGCCGGATCATGCGGGCGGCAAGCCAGTCGGTGATGCAGATGAGGTCACGGTCGATGCTCTGGCCTCCGGCGAGCTGCGGCTTGATCTTCCCGAAGAACTCGACGTTGTCGTTGATGTCCTCGGTGTACTTCACCGCGATACCGGTGCGCCGCTGGAACTCGTCCAGGGTGGGGTGGCGCTTCTTGTCCTTGCTGACGTCCATGTACTCCGACCAGTTGGAGAAGTTGACCTTCTTCTCCTCGTCGGAGTGGTCATCGGAGGCGTTGTTGGCCTCGGTGCGCCCCGCGGGCGGGATACCGCAGCCGCCGAGCGCCCCGAGCCCGCCGACGGCGATCGCCCCGGCGCCTCCCGCGCGCAGCAGGGAGCGGCGGGTGAGCGCCATCCGGCCACTGGTCATGGAGCGCCGTATCGCGGCGATCTGCGGTGGGGACAGGCTCTCGGACTCGTGCCGTGCTTCCATAAGCTGTGCCTTTCGAGGGTGTCGGCCGGTGGCGGCCGGCCGAGGCCACGCGGGGGTGGCCGCACATTCAGGTCTGTCGGTCAGGTCTGTCGATCCCCGAAGACCGTGCGGTGCCAGTCCTTGCGGACCACTGCGGTGTTGTCGAACATCACATGCTTGACCTGCGTGTACTCCTCGAAGGAGTACGCCGACATGTCCTTGCCGAAGCCGGATGCCCGCACACCGCCGTGCGGCATCTCGCTGATGATCGGGATGTGGTCGTTGATCCAGACGCACCCCGCCCGGAGTTCGCGGGAGGCGCGGCCCGTCCGGTAGACATCGCGGCTCCAGGCGGAGGCGGCGAGACCGTAGGGGGTGTCGTTGGCGAGTGCGATCCCCTCGTCGTCGCCGTCGAAGGGGAGGACCACCAGGACCGGACCGAAGATCTCGGACTGGACGATCTCGCTGTCCTGGGGCGCGCCGGTGATGAGCGTGGGCCGGTAGTAGGCGCCCTTGGCGAGGTCGCCGCCCGGGGCGTCGCCGCCGGTGACGACGGTGGCGTAGCCGCGGGCCCGGTCCACGAAGCCCGCCACGCGGTCGCGCTGGGCGTGGGAGACCAGCGGGCCGAGGTCGGTGTGCGGATCGAAGGGGTCGCCGAGCCGTACGGACGCCATCAGATCGGCGACGGCGGCGACGAACGCGTCGTAGAGCGGGCGCTGGACATACGCGCGGGTGGCCGCGGTGCAGTCCTGTCCGCTGTTGATCAGCGCGCCAGCGACGGCGCCGTGCGCGGCGGCCTCCAGGTCCGCGTCGTCGAAGACGACGAAGGGCGCCTTGCCGCCGAGTTCGAGATGGATCCGCTTGACGGTGGAGGTGGCGAGTTCGGCGACCCGCTTGCCGACCGCCGTCGATCCGGTGAAGGAGGTCATCGCCACCGCGGGGTGGGAGACCAGCCACTCGCCCGCCTCCGCGCCGGTGCCGCTCACCACGTTGATGACACCGTCCGGAAGGCCCGCCTCCGTGGCCGCCTGCGCGAACATCAGCGAGGTCAGCGGCGTCAGTTCGGCGGGCTTCAGCACGATGGTGTTGCCCGCGGCGATGGCCGGGAGGACCTTCCAGGCCGCCATCTGGAGGGGGTAGTTCCAGGGGGCGATGGAGCCGATGACCCCAATGGGCTCGCGGCGGATGTACGAGGTGTGGTCACCGCTGTACTCACCGGCGGCCTTGCCCTCCAACTGGCGGGCGGCGCCCGCGAAGAAGGAGGTGTTGTCGATGGAGCCGGGCACATCGAACTCGGTGCTGAGCTTGATGGGCTTGCCGCACTGAAGCGACTCGGCGTAGGCGAGGTCGTCCGCCCGCTCGGTGAGCACCGCGGCGAAGCGGTGCAGCGCGTCGGACCGCTCACCGGGGGTGGCGCCCGCCCATTCGGGGAAGGCGGCCCCGGCCGCGGCCACGGCGGCGTCGACATCGGCCGCACCGGCGAGCCGGTAGTCGAACACCTGCTCGCCGGTGGCCGGGTCGATGACCTGATGCGTGCCCTCGGAGCCGCCCTGGCGCAGACGGCCCGCGATGTACTGGGCACCGTCGGCGAACCGCTCCGTCACGTCGAACCGCTGATCCATCGCGCTCTCCTCCGCCGGTCCGCCCCAACGAGGCGCGGCGTAGCTCCAACCGGAATTGAAGGCTGATCCTGACAGAGAGCCTTCGCTTCAACAAGGGATTCCGTTGTTGCTTTTTGATTTCGCGACGGATTCAGTGATCGGAGCGGCTCCGGTGTCACCGTTTCCGCGCCGGATCCCGGTCCGGACCGACGGTTTGGACAGCCGGGCCGGACGCCGGGCGGGATGCCCGGCTCGGATGCCGGCCCGGGGTCGCTCCGGGTGTCGGTCCGGACCCTCCGGTCTAGAAGATGGAGTCGATGGCGGCGTCCACCGCCGCGACGTAGATCACCGGGAGCACCATGCCGATGATTCCGCAGACCAGACCGGCGGTGGCCGAGCCTCCGTTGTTCGCCTGCCCCCGGCCGGCCTTCCCCTTGCCGATGGCGCCGAAGATGATCGCCAGGACTCCGAGGATGACCGCGAAGACCCACAGGAAGTAGGTGATCCCGCAGACCAGGCCGACGATGCCGCAGACCAGCGCGGCCGTGCCCATGCCGTTGTTCAGCCGCATCGGCATCCCGGCCGCCCCCGGGTGGACGGGCGGCGCGGCGGGGTATCCGGCTCCGGGGTACTGCGGTGGCTGGGCCGGCGGCGCGGGCATGGCGTAGGGATTGGCCTGGGGGTCGTACGGATCCTGCGGCGGACCGGGCATGGCGCTGGACATCGGTGGTCTCCCCTCCTGGTGAACGTCCGGCAATGTTATGGGCATGCCGCATTCCGGGACAGCTCGATTGCCCAGGTCGGCGCCGCTGTCGGCGGTGCCTGCCGGTGGGGGGCGGGAGCGTCCCGGGAGGCCGGTCGCGATGTGGGAGGCGCGTCAGCGGCCGATATCGGCGACCGGGAGCACCGCGGCGGCCGAGACATCGGCATAGCCCGGATCGTCATCGCCGTCCGAACCGTCGTCCCCGGTGGCGATGTAGACGAAGATCATGGCGACGCTCGCCACCACGGCGACCACGCCGAGGATCACCCCGGCGAGCGCGGAACCGCCATTGGTCGCCTCGCCGCTTGCCGCCCTGGCGCGGCCGAGCACCCCGAAGACGATGGCGAGCACACCGAGGATGATGCCGAACACGATGCTCGGGGAGAGGACCAGGCCGATGATGCCGAGCACCAGGGCGGCCGTGCCATGACCGTTGTTCGGCACATACGTCCCGCCCGGCCAGCCCTGGCCGTACGTCCCGCCGGGATAGGCGGCGCCGGGGTAGGCGGTGCCCGGATATCCGGAACCGGAGTATCCCGTGCCGGGGTGGGCGGTGCCCGGGTAGCCGTAGCCGGGATAGCCCGGCACCCCGCCGTACGGGGACTGCTTGGGGGGCGCCTGCTGCCCGTATCCGGTGTGGCCGTATCCCGGCTGGGCGTATCCCGGCTGGGCGTATCCGGTCGGCCCGTAGCCCGCCGAGCCGTACGGCCCGGCGGCCGGATAGGCGCTGGGCGTGCCCGGGCCGGTCGGCGCGGGCGGCGGCGGGGGCACCGCGCCCGGCGCGGCCACGGGGCCCGGCGGGGGCGGCGGAGGGGACGGGGGCGTCGGGCCCGCCATGGCGGTATAGGAGGTGAGGGTCGGCTGCTCGGCCACCGAGGGGCGGGGAGCCGGTTGCCCTTGTCCGGCCGCCGCCTGGTCCATCGGGCTCTTGTCCATCGCGACCCGCTGCGCCGGTGGAGCCCAGGGGTCGCGCTCGCGCGGTTCGGGCTGCCTCGGCCGCCCGGGCCGCCGTGGCTCATCCCGCGGCTCGGACGGGTCGTGCTGGTCGGCCATGAAGCTCCCCCACAAAGACGTCCGCCCATGCTACGGCCTGTGGCGGGCCCGTCGGCGACACACCATACGATGACCGGAACCCGCCGCCGGCGGGCGTCTCCCGGAGGTTTCGTTGACCGATCTGACCACCTTCATCGCCGGGCTGCCCAAGGCGGAGCTCCATGTGCACCACGTGGGGTCCGCGTCCCCGCGCATCGTGGCCGAGCTGGCCGCCCGGCACCCCGACTCCAAGGTGCCCACCGACCCCGAGGCACTCGCCGAGTACTTCGTCTTCCGGGACTTCGCGCACTTCGTCGAGATCTATCTCTCCGTGGTGGACCTGATCCGCAACGCCGAGGACGTCCGGCTGCTGACCTACGAGATCGCCCGCGACATGGCCCGGCAGAACATCCGCTACGCCGAGCTGACCGTCACCCCCTACAGCTCGACCCGGCGCGGCATCCCGGACACCGCCTTCGTCGAGGCGATCGAGGACGCCCGTAAGGCGGCCGAGTCGGAGTTCGGCACGGTGCTGCGCTGGTGCTTCGACATTCCCGGCGAGGCCGGTCTCGAGGCCGCCGAGGAGACCGCCCGGATCGCCTGTGAGCTGCGCCCCGAGGGGCTGGTCGGCTTCGGCCTCGGCGGCCCGGAGATAGGGGTGCCGCGCCCCCAGTTCAAGCCGTACTTCGACCGGGCCATCGCCGCCGGGCTGCGCAGCGTGCCGCATGCGGGCGAGACCACCGGACCGCAGACGATCTGGGACGCCCTGATCGAGCTGCGGGCCGAGCGCATCGGCCATGGCACCAGTGCCGTCCAGGACCCGAAGCTGCTCGCCCATCTCGCGGAGCATCGCATTCCGTTGGAGGTCTGCCCGACCTCCAACCTCGCCACGCGCGCCGTCGCCACGCTCGATGAGCACCCCCTGAAGCAGATGGTCGAGGCCGGGGTGATCGTCACGATCAACAGCGACGACCCGCCGATGTTCGGCACCGACCTCAACACCGAGTACCAGGTCGCGGCCCGGCTGCTGGACCTGGACGCGGCGGGCGTCGCGGCCCTGGCGAAGAACGCCGTCGAGGCGTCCTTCCTGGACGCCGAGGGCAAGGCGCGGCTCGCCGCGGAGATCGACGCCTATACGGCGGTCGCGGGCCGATGAGGGCGGCGGGGGCGCGCTGCGTCCCGGTCGGCCACCGCGGCGACCCGTATGTGTGCCGTGAGAACACCCTGCCCTCGATCCGCTCCGCGGTGCGCGCGGGGGCGGGCGCGGTCGAGATCGACGTACGGCTGACCCGGGACGGGGTGCCGGTGCTGCTCCACGACGCCACGCTGAAGCGGCTGTGGGGCCAGGACCGGCCGCTGTCCGGGCTGACCGCCGACGAGGTGCGGCGGCTGACCGGCGGGGGCGTCCCGACCCTGCGCGAGGCCCTCGCGTGCGCCGGTTCCACCCGGCTGCTGATCGACCTGCCGGACGCTTCCGCCGCGCCCGCCGCCGTCGCCGAGGTACGGGAGAGCGGGGCGGGCGACCGGGTGTACTACTGCGGCGCCCTGGCCGCCCTGCACGCCGTGCGCCGCGCGGAGCCGGACGCCGAGATAGCGCTGACCTGGACGACGCTGGCCCCGCCCGGTGCGGCGCTGCTGGCCGCGCTGCGCCCCCGGTGGCTCAACTACCGCTTCGGGCTGGTCTCCCGGGAGCTGGTCGCCCGCCATCACGCCGACGGGCTGCTGGTCTCCGCCTGGACCGCCGACACCCGGCGGTCGATGTCGCGGCTGCTGCGGGCGGGCGTCGATGGCATCACCACCAACCGGGTCGGCGCCCTGGCGGCCCTTCTGCTCAGCGGCTGATCATCGGCTGACGGGCTTCGTACAGTTCGTACAGGCCGCGTCGCCGGTCCGTAGTGGCGGAACCCCGGCTCGGACGCGGCCGGGCCGCCCGGCCCCACTTGGTCATGACAGGGGATCCTGCCATGACCAAGTGACAAGCCCGGCGCGGGAATCGGCCGGGGTCGGCCCTGATCGGCCCGGAACCGGCCCGGGATCAGCCCAGCGACGTCATGACGTGCTTGATGCGGGTGTAGTCCTCGAAGCCGTAGGCGGAGAGGTCCTTGCCGTAGCCGGACTTCTTGAAGCCGCCGTGCGGCATCTCGGCGACCAGCGGGATATGGGTGTTGATCCAGACGCAGCCGAAGTCCAGGGCCTTGGACATCCGCATCGCGCGGGCGTGGTCCTTGGTCCACACCGACGAAGCGAGGGCGTACTCCACGCCGTTGGCGTACGAGATCGCCTGCGCCTCCTCGGAGAAGGACTGCACGGTGATGACCGGGCCGAAGACCTCGTTCTGGATGATCTCGTCGTCCTGCTTGAGCCCGGAGACCACGGTGGGCGCGTAGAAGAAGCCCTTGTCGCCGACCCGGTGGCCGCCCGCCTCGACCTTGGCGTGGGCGGGGAGCCGGTCGATGAAGCCGGAGACCTGGGCCAACTGGTTGGCGTTGTTCAACGGCCCGTACAGCGCGTCCTCGTCGTCGGGCGCGCCGGTCTTGGTCTCGGCGGCGGCCTTGGCGAGCGCGCTCACGAACTCGTCGTGGATCGACTCGTGGACCAGCACCCGGGTGGCGGCCGTGCAGTCCTGACCCGCGTTGAAGAAGCCCGCGACCGAGATGTCCTCGACCGCCTTGGGGATGTCGGTGTCCTCGAAGACGACCACGGGGGCCTTGCCGCCCAACTCCAGATGCACCCGCTTGACGTCCTTCGAGGCGCTCTCGGCGACCTGCTTGCCGGCCCGCACCGAGCCGGTGATGGACGCCATGGCGGGCACGGAGTGCTCGACCATCAGCCGGCCGGTCTCGCGGTCGCCGCAGATCACGTTGAAGACGCCCTGCGGATGTCCCAGTTCCGCCAGCACTCCGCCGATGATCTCGGCGATCAGCACGGTGGAGGCGGGGGTGGTGTCCGAGGGCTTGATGACGACCGTATTGCCCGCGGCGAGGGCCGGGGCGAACTTCCATACGGCCATCATCATCGGGTAGTTCCACGGTGCGACCTGGGCGCAGACCCCGACCGGCTCACGCCGGATGATCGAGGTGAGACCCTCCATGTACTCACCGGCCGAGCGGCCCTCCAGCATCCGGGCCGCGCCCGCGAAGAAGCGGATCTGGTCGATCATCGGCGGGATTTCCTCGTCCCGCGTGAGACCGATCGGCTTGCCGGTGTTCTCGGACTCGGCGGCGATCAGCTCCTCCGCCCGCGCCTCGAAGGCGTCGGCGATCTTGAGCAGTGCCTTCTGGCGCTCGCCGGGCACCAGGTCGCGCCAGGCCGGGAAGGCGGCCTCGGCAGCGGCCATCGCCGCGTCCACGTCCGCCGCGCCCGAGAGCGGCGCGGTGGCATAGGGCTCGCCCGTGGCCGGGTTGACCACCTCCGTGGTCCGCCCGTCCGCGGCGTCCCGGAACGCTCCGTCGATGTAATTGCGCAGACGACGCAGTTCGGTGGTCACGTGCCACCCCTCCTGTTGGCTGTCCGATGGGTGAGACATCCACAGTAGTCGCCGGGGCTGCGCTTTCAACATACCCGCCACACCAGAACAACGGAATCAGTGTTTTCAGGGCCCCTGAACGACGAAATTCATCGATGAAGGGTTGCGACACGAGCGAGGCTCGTGCACAGTGAGGGTCGTGGCCACACCTGACAAGAACGGCACGACCCTCGACTCCGTATCCCTGGCGATCATCGAGCAGCTCCAGGAAGACGGCCGCCGGCCGTACGCCGCCATCGGAAAGGCCGTGGGGCTCTCCGAGGCCGCCGTGCGGCAGCGCGTGCAGAAGCTGCTCGACCAGGGCGTGATGCAGATCGTCGCCGTCACCGATCCTCTCACCGTGGGGTTCCGGCGGCAGGCGATGGTCGGCATCAACGTCGAGGGCGATCTCGACCCGGTCGCGGACGCGCTGACCGCCATGGACGAGGTCGAGTACGTGGTCGTCACCGCGGGTTCCTTCGATCTCCTGATCGAGATCGTCTGCGAGGACGACGACCACCTCCTCGACATGATCAGCAAGCGGATCCGCACACTGCCCGGTGTGCGCTCCACCGAGAGCTTCGTCTACCTCAAGCTCCGGAAGCAGACCTATACCTGGGGAACGAGATAGCAATGAGCGCCGACCTCTCCAAGACGGCGTACGACCACCTGTGGATGCACTTCACCCGCATGTCGTCGTACGAGAACTCCCCCGTGCCGACGATCGTGCGCGGTGAGGGCACGTACATCTACGACGACAAGGGCAAGCGGTACATCGACGGCCTGGCCGGCCTGTTCGTGGTCAACGCGGGCCACGGCCGGGTCGAGCTGGCCGAGACGGCCTATAAGCAGGCCCAGGAGCTGGCCTTCTTCCCGGTGTGGAGCTATGCCCACCCCAAGGCCGTCGAGCTCGCCGAGCGGCTCGCGGGCTACGCGCCCGGCGACCTGAACAAGGTCTTCTTCACCACGGGCGGCGGCGAGGCCGTCGAGACCGCGTGGAAGCTGGCCAAGCAGTACTTCAAGCTCACCGGCAAGCCCACCAAGCACAAGGTCATATCCCGGGCGGTGGCCTACCACGGCACCCCGCAGGGAGCCCTGTCGATCACCGGGCTGCCGGGGCTCAAGGCCCCGTTCGAACCGCTTGTCCCCGGTGCCCACAAGGTCCCCAACACCAACATCTACCGCGCCCCGATCTTCGGCGACGACCCCGTGGCGTTCGGCCGCTGGGCCGCCGACCAGATCGAGCAGCAGATCCTCTTCGAGGGCCCGGACACCGTGGCCGCGGTCTTCCTGGAGCCGGTGCAGAACGCGGGCGGCTGCTTCCCGCCGCCGCCCGGGTACTTCCAGCGGGTCCGCGAGATCTGCGACAAGTACGATGTGCTGCTGGTCTCGGACGAGGTCATCTGCGCCTTCGGACGGCTGGGCACGATCTTCGCCTGTGACAAGTTCGGCTACGTCCCGGACATGATCACCTGCGCCAAGGGCATGACCTCGGGCTACTCCCCGATCGGCGCGTGCATCATCTCCGACCGGCTCGCCGAGCCGTTCTACGAGGGCGACAACACCTTCCTCCACGGCTACACCTTCGGCGGCCACCCGGTCTCGGCCGCGGTCGGCGTCGCCAACCTCGACATCTTCGAGCGCGAGGGCCTCAACCAGCATGTGCTGGACAACGAGGGCGCGTTCCGGTCCACGCTGGAGCGGCTGCACGATCTGCCGATCGTCGGCGATGTCCGGGGGGACGGCTTCTTCTACGGCATCGAGCTGGTGAAGGACAAGGCCACCAAGGAGTCCTTCGACGAGGAGGAGACCGAGCGGATCCTCTACGGCTTCCTCTCCAAGGCGCTGTACGAGAACGGGCTGTACTGCCGGGCCGACGACCGCGGCGACCCGGTTGTGCAGTTGGCGCCGCCGCTGATCGCCGACCAGGCGCTCTTCGACGAGATCGAGCAGATCCTGCGGACGGTGCTGACGGAGGCATGGACCAAGCTCTGACGGTGGGTCGCTTGGGCAGGTCCAGTTGACCGAAGCTCAGGCCCATGTTGAGGCTCACGCCCACTTGAGGGCGAACCACAGCTCCATCCGGACGTCCGCGTCGCCCAGGTCCACGTCCAGCAGGGCCTCGACGCGGGCGATCCGCTGACGGACCGTATTGCGGTGCACCTCCAGTGCCACCGCCGTACGGTCCCAGCTTCCGTGCAGCGACAGCCACACCCGCACCGTCTCCAGCAGCGCCGGTGCGCCGTCGAGCGGCGCGAGCAGGGCCCGGCCGTGCGCCCCCGCCTCGGCCGGGTCCACCAACGAGCCGACCCCGCCCGCGCGGGCCGGTCCGTGCCGCACCAGCGGCACCCGCTCGGCGACGGCCCGCCGCAGCGCACGGGCGGCGTCGGCGCCGCCGCGCGGCAGCTCCGCGGCCGGTACGGGCGCCCCGACGCCCAGGGTCCAGCCGGGCTGCGCCCGCACCTCCCCCTGGCCCGGCACCAGGGCGCACATGGCGTCCCCGTCGAGGTCGACCAGCGGCGTCCCGAGCCCGGCCGCGAGCGCCGCCGTGGCCAGCAGCCCGTCATCCCGGCCGCGGCCGCGCCGCCGCCCGTGCACCACGGTCCACAGCCCGCCGCTCTCCGGGGGCCCGGATCTCAAATCGGGGGCTGTCCCCGTCTGCCCCGGCGAGCGGCTCAGCAGTCCGGCCACCCGTGCCGGTTCGGCGCCGAGCATCAGCCGTACCAGCGCCGCCGTGCGCTCGGCCTCGGCCCCGACCACCCGCCGCGCCGTCAGCAGCGACAGCAGCACCACGGCCACCCCCACGATCGCCCCGTCCGCGCCGTCCCGCCGGGGAGCGCAGAGCCCGAGCGCGAGCCGGTCCTCCGGCCCGGCCGGGCCGCCCAGCCCGTACGCGGTGAGCTGAAGCTCCTCACCGGCGGCGTCGGCCGCCCTGCCCGCCGCCGAGGACGGGCCCGAGCGCAGCCGCGCCGCGAGCGCGGCGAGCGCCGTACGGGCCTCCCGCGGCGGCCGGGGGCCCGCGGCCGCCAGCTCAGCGCCGTCCGGGCCGTAGAGCACCGTCCACGCCCCGAGGTGCTGGCCGAGCTGCCGCAGCACGGCCGGTACGGGGTGCGGGCGCGCCGCGGCCGTCGCCAGCGACTGCTGTGCCTCGGTGACGCTCCGCAGCTCATGGTGGCGGCGCTCGGCCATCGCGTCCCAGACGGCACTCGCGACGGCGGTGAAGGTCGTCTGCCGCGGCACCTCGACCAGCGGCAGCCCATGCCGGTCGCACGCCTCGACCAGCGCGCGGGGCACGGTGTCGTGCACCGGCGCGATGCCGAAGCCGAGCGCCGCCGCGCCCGCCTGGACCGTACGGGCCACATAGCGGTCCCAGTAGGTGCCGGCGCCCGCCGCCTCCGGGCAGTGCACCCCCGCGCTGAGCAGCAGCTCGCCGCCCAGCAGATACGGGACGGGGTCCTCCATCTCGCTGGTGTGGACGAAGTACACGGGCGTGTCCGCCTCGCACGCCCCCGCGACCTGCCGCAGCCCGAGAGCGGGGTGGCCGAGGAGGGTGGCGAGCGGGACGGGGGCCGTCGGGGGTACGCGGTCGTTCATCACGGCGGGCCTCGCGTGGGGACGGTTCGTACATCCCGGGGATCGGGAGTGGAGGAAACGTACACTTCCCGGACGCTCCGGCGACACCTAGGGTCTCCGTCACTCCCCACATTCCCCGCACGTCCCGTACTCCCCCGTACTCCCCCGCACTCCCCGCACTTCCGCACGCCCCACGACCCGATCCCCGCGGATCGCCGGGACCTCCCCGATCCCGTGCGGCTCCGCTCGCCCGACCTCCCGACCGCTACCCGACCCCCGCCGGACCGAGGAGCACTGCCATGACCGCTGTCGACTACACCGTGATCGTCGTCTATCTCGCGGGCATGCTCGCGCTCGGCTGGTGGGGGATGCGCCGCACCACGTCCACCAGCGACTTCCTGGTCGCGGGCCGACGGCTGGGGCCGTTCATGTACTCCGGGACGATGGCCGCGATCGTGCTCGGCGGCGCGTCCACCATCGGCGGCGTCGGGCTCGGCTACCAGTACGGGCTCTCCGGCGCCTGGATGGTCATCGCCATCGGCCTGGGGCTGCTGGCGCTGTCGGTCTTCTTCTCGGCGCGCATCGCCCGCCTCAAGGTCTACACGGTCAGCCAGATGCTGGATCTGCGCTACGGCGGCTCCTCCGGGCTGATCTCGGGCATCGTGATGTGGGGCTACACCCTGATGCTCGCGGTCACCTCGACCATCGCCTACGCCACCATCTTCGATGTGATCTTCGGCCTGGACCGGGTCATCGCCATCGTGCTCGGCGGGGCGATCGTGGTCTGTTACTCGACGCTCGGCGGCATGTGGTCGATCACCCTCACCGACATGGTGCAGTTCGTGGTCAAGACGGTGGGCGTGCTGCTCCTGCTGCTGCCGATCGCGGTGGTGAAGGCGGGCGGCTTCGGCGCGATGAAGTCCGAACTCCCCCATGGCTACTTCTCCCCCATGGGCATCGGCGGCCAGACCATCTTCACCTATGTGCTCATCTACTCCTTCGGCATGCTCATCGGCCAGGACATCTGGCAGCGGGTCTTCACCGCCCGCGATGACAAGGTGGCCCGCCGTGGCGGCACCGCGGCCGGTACGTACTGCCTGGCCTACGCGGTCGCGGGCGCGGTCATCGGCACGGCGGCGAGGGTGCTGTACCCCAAGCTGGACGCCCCGGACGACGCGTTCGCGACCATCGTCAAGGACTCCCTCCCGGTGGGCGTGAAGGGGCTGGTGCTGGCCGCCGCGCTGTCCGCGGTGATGTCCACCTCCTCGGGCGCGCTCATCGCCTGCGCGACGGTGGCCAACAACGACATCTGGGCCCGGCTGCGCGGCCGTACGCTCCGTACCTCCGGTGGCTCCCACGACGAGGTCGGCGGCAACCGCGTCTTCATCCTGATCATGGGCATCGCCGTGATCGGCATATCGGTCGCGCTCAACAATGTCGTCGAGGCGCTGACCGTCGCCTACAACGTGCTGGTCGGCGGATTGCTGATGCCGATCCTCGGCGGGCTGCTGTGGAAGCGCGGCACGGGCGCGGGCGCCCTGGCCTCGGTCGGTGTGGGCGGCCTTACGGTCATCGCGCTGATGGGGTGGAAGGGCATCCTCGCCAACGAGCCCATCTACTTCGGGCTGCTGGCCTCGCTGGTGGCCTATGTGGCGGTCAGCCTGGCCACCAAGCCGACCGACGCGGCGATCCTCGACGCCTGGCGGCGCCGACTCGCCGGTGAACCGGCCGCCCCCGCCTCCGAGACCGCCAGCCCGGCCACCGCGGGCGCCTGACACCACCTCACGCCCCCACACCGGCACCGCCATACCTACCCCTCCCTCATTCGCGTCTCCATACATCCGCGCCTCCATACGCCCCGTCAGAAAGGCACCAACCCATGCCCACCGCACAGCGCGCGCGTCACGGCGGCGATCTCGTCGTGGAGTCCCTCACCGCGCTCGGGGCGAGCACCGTGTTCGGGCTTCCCGGACAGCACGCTCTCGGGGCGTTCGACGCGCTGCGGCGGTCCGGGCTCACCTATGTGGGACTGCGGGTGGAGAACAACGCCGGGTTCGCCGCCGACGCCTTCGCCCGTGTCACCGGTACGGTCGCGCCGTTGCTGGTGTCCACCGGACCGGGGGCGCTCATGACGCTCGCGGCACTCCAGGAGTCGGCGGCGGCTTCCGCACCGGTCCTGGCCATCGGCAGCCAGGTGCCGACCGCGGGGCTCGGCGGCGGGCGCAAGGGCTATCTCCATGAACTCGTCGACCAGAAGGCGTCGTTCCGCGACGTCGTCAAGTCCGTCCACACGGTCCGTACCGCCTCCCAGATCCCCTCCGCGGTCGCCGCCGCCTGGGCGTCCGCACTGGAGGCCCCCGCCGGGCCGGTGTGGCTGGAGATCCCGCAGGACGTGCTGCTCGCACCGGTCTCCGTGCCGCCGGTGACCTCCCTGCGCGCCGAACCCCGGCCGCTGCCGCCCCGGCCCGAGCTGACGGCGGAGGCCGCGAGGCTGCTGAGCGCCGCCGAGCGTCCGGTGATCCTGGCCGGGGGCGGCGTGGTGCGCGCCGGGGCACGGCAGGAACTGCGGGCGCTGGCCGAGGCGCTGGACGCGCCCGTGGCCACGACCTTCGGCGGCAAGGGCGCGTTCCCCTGGGACCATCCGCTCTCGCTCCAGTCCTGGCTGGAGGACGCGCACACCACCGAGTTCCTGGAGGACGCCGATGTCCTGCTGGTGGTCGGCTCCGGACTGGGCGAACTCTCCTCCAACTACCATACGTTCCGCCCGCGCGGCCGCCTGGTCCAGATCGAGGCCGACCTCGGCAAGCTGGAGTCCAACCACCCGGCCCTCGCCATCCACGCCGACGCCCGCGAGGCGCTGGCCGCCCTCGCCGAGGCCGTCACGCCCCGCCCACCGGGCACGGCGGCCAAGGCCGCGGCCGGGCTGCTCACCCGGGTGCGGGAGCGGATCGACGGGCAGGGTCTGGAACTGGAGCAGCGGGTGCTGGGCGCGGTGCGGGACGCGCTACCCGATGACTCCGCCAGCTTCTGGGACATGACGATCCTCTCCTATTGGGCCTGGTCGGCCTTCGATCCCCGTGCGGGCGCCCTGCACTCGGCGCAGGGCGCGGGCGGTCTCGGCTACGGCTTCCCGGCCGCCCTCGGGGCCGCCGCCGCTGATCCCGGCCGGCCGGTGCTGGCCGTCTCGGGCGACGGTGGCGCCATGTACTCGATCGCCGAGCTGGCCACCGCCCACCAGTACCGGCTCCCCGTCACCTGGCTGATCGTGGACGACGGCGGCTACGGCATCCTGCGCGAGTACATGACGGACACCTTCGGCGAGGCGACCGCCACCGAGTTGTCCCGCCCGGACTTCGTCACGCTGGCCGAGTCCTTCGGCGTCCCGGCGGTCCGTACCACACCCGAGCGGCTGCGCGCGGACCTCGCCGGCGCCCTCGCGGCCCCCGGGCCGTCGGTCGTGGTGCTGCCCGCGCTGCTGCGGATGTTCGCGCCCACCCACCTCGACCGGCTCGCCGACGGCGGCGCCGACGAGGGCCCCGGACCCGATCAGCGCTGATCGGAGCCCGACCCCGATCAGCGCTGATCGGAGCCCGACCCCGATCAGGGCTGATCGGAGGAAATGGGGGCCACCCGCGCCGAGCCTGGGCGCGGGCCCCCACCCGAGTCCTTACCGTGCCAGTGACCCATTGGCTTCACGCTCGTTCACCCAACCGGGGGAATGAGACGATCGCAGGTAAGGCGAGGTGCTCGGGATGGTGGCTCCGCCGGACGACGAGATGCTCGCGGCACGCACCGTGTCGTATGCCTACGGCGGCTCACCCGCCCTCCTCGGTGTCTCCCTCGACGCCCGAGAGGGCGAGATCCTCGCCGTCACCGGTCCGCGGGGCTGCGGCAAGACCACCCTCCTCAGTTGTCTGGCGGGCCAACTCGTCCCGGACGGCGGGGAGGTGTGGTTCAAGGGCGTCCCCGTGCACAGCCTCCCCCCGCTCGGTCTCGAACGGCTGCGGCGCGACCACTTCGGCTGGATCGGCACCGAGCCCCATCTCGTCCCCGAGCTCACCGCCTGGGAGAACGCCGCGCTCGCCCTGATGCTGCGCGGCACCGGGCGGCGCGCCGCGAAGAGCGCCGCGTGCGAGTGGCTGGACCGGCTCGATGTCGGCGAATGCGCCCGGGCACGGCCAGCCGCGCTGCTCCAGTCCCAGCGCCAGCGAGTCGCCATCGCCCGTGCCCTGGCCGCCGGGCCGAGCGTCCTCTTCGCCGACGAGCCCACCGCCCCGCTGCACCAGGCCGACCGCGCCCAGGTGCTGCGCACCCTCACCTCGGCGGCCCGCTCCCACGGCATCACCGTCGTCCTCGCGACCCATGACCAGGAGATGGCCACCCTCGCCGACCGCACCGTCGCCCTGCTCGACGGGCGCCGGGTGGGCTCGGACCCCTCCGAGGCGGAAGGCAGGGCCGCGTGCTCAGCCTCCGTCTGACCCGCGGTGCCCGCCCATCGGTGCTGCTGCGACGGTCGCTGGTCACCGTCGCGGCGGCGGGCGCGAGCTTTCTGCTGCTGAGCGCCCTCGGGTTCGCCTCCGGCCATCCGGCCGACTCGCAGGGCGCGGTGGGGCGGCTGCTGTGGTGCCTGGTGCCACTGGCCGCGACCGTGCATCTGGCCGTCGCCGTGGGCCGCGCCGACCCCAGCACCGGGCCGGGCCCCGGGTTCGCCGCGGCCGGGCTCGGCCCCGCCCGTGCGGCACTGCTCGCGGCGGTCTCGATGGCCGCCGCCTGCGCGCTCGGCGGTGTGCTGGCGCTGCTGGTCTTCCTGCATCTGCGTGGCGACCTCGGCTCCTGGCTGGACTGGGCCGGAAGCGGGGCGGACGGCCGGCAGCTCGGCGGCGGCCGTCCGCTGCCCCTGGCCGGCACCGTGACGCTGCTCGCCGTCGTCCCCGTACTGGTGGGCGCGGCGTGTGCGGCCGGGCTGTGGCCCCGGCAGCCGCGGGCCGGGCACCAGCCGGTCCGCGAACCGCGGGGCGCCCGCCGCCCGGCGGTCCCGGCCCCGCCCACCGTCGTGACGGGGCCGGTCGCGCCCTGGCCCCACCGGGCCACCTCCGGCCTTCCATGGGGCATCGCCCTGACCGCGGCCGGACTCGCCCTGGAGGCATACGCGAGCGGTGACGCGCCCCCGCACCCCGACGCCCTGCTCGCCGTGCCGGGCCGGCTCGGCGGCAACCCGCCCGGTGTAGTGGGCGGCTGGGTGCTGGCGGCGCTCGGGCTGGTGCTGGCCGGGCCCGGCCTCACCCATCTGTGCGGCAGACTGCTGGCCGTCGGGCGGCCCGGCGTGCTGCGGCTGCTCGCCGGGCGCATGCTCCAGCAGGAGGCCGGTCTCATCGGACGTCCGGTCGGCGCGCTGTGTGCCCTGGCCGCCGCCGGATACACCGTCCTGGAGCTGTACGGAAGGGCCTCCGGGCCGTCCGGCGCCCATGCCTTCGGCCCGCTCACCGGTCTGGGCGCGGCCCTGGTCACGCTGTGCGCAGCGGCCACCACCCTGACCGCGGTCGTGGAGGCGAGGAGCGCGCGCGAGCGCACGACGGCCGCGCTGCTCCGCCTCGGCGCCCCGACCCGGCTGCTCCGCGCGGCGGCCGCGCTGCGCGCGACGGCCCTGCTGGCACTGCTGGTGCCGCTGGCGTGGGTGGTGGCGCATCTCACGGCGATGCCGTTCCGCCGCTGAAAATACGGGGTGTTGGTGTCCATGCCTGGATTGTGCGACCAAGGGGCCCGGTCACGTTTGCCGCAATCCACAGCCCCCCACCTCCGGTGTGATTAGCATGTCGGCGTGCAGGAACCAGCCCGCGAAATAGAGTCCATCGAGGAGTTCGACCAGGTCGTCGCCCGCGGCACCCTGGCCGGGTTCCGGGTCCAGTCCGTGGACCTGACGAGCCGTACGGCCGCGCTCCTCTCCACCGACACCAGCGAGGCGGTCTTCCTCGGCTGCCCGATGGAGCCCGAGGCGGCCGCGAAGGTCCGGGCCGGGGGTGCGCTGGTGTTCCCGCCGGTGCCGGATCTCCCGTTCGATCCGTACCGCGGCACCCTCTACTCGCCCGCGCAGCTCTTCGAGGGCCTGACGGAGCACGGTTACGCGCGGACGCCGGACGCGCTCGCCTACGCCTGGTTCCAGCGGACCAAGACGGACGGCGACATCTTCTCCTCGATGCTGCGTTCCATCCACGACGACGCGATCTCCGACGCGCTCGACGAATTCCTCGTCGGGACGCGGGTGGTGGGCGTCATGGGCGGCCATGCGCTGGAGCGCGGCTCCGACGGGTTCGCGGGCGCCGCGTACCTCGGACGGGCCCTGGCGCGGACCGGTCTCACGGTCGCGACGGGCGGCGGACCGGGCGCGATGGAGGCCGCGAACCTGGGCGCCTACGCGGCCCCGCACGAGGACACGATGCTGGACGAGGCGCTCGAACTGCTCGGCAAGACGCCCTCGTTCCGGCCGTCCATCGGGGCGTGGGCCGAGGCCGCCTTCGCGGTGCGCGAACGCTGGCCGGACGGCGGGGCGTCGGTCGGCATCCCCACCTGGTTCTACGGACATGAGCCGCCGAGCGCGTTCGCCTCGCACATCGCCAAGTACTTCGCCAACGCCACCCGGGAGGACGGGCTGCTGGCACGCTCGACCGCGGGCGTGGTCTTCCTGCCGGGCGCCGCCGGGACCGTCCAGGAGATCTTCGACAACGCGACGCCGAACTACTACGAGTCGCGCGGTGAGCCCACCCCGATGGTGCTGGTGGACCGCGACCACTGGACCCGGCGGCTGCCCACCTGGCCGCTGCTCGAAGCCCTCGCCGAGGGACGGTCCATGAAGGCCCGTATCGCACTGGTGGACTCGGTGGACGAGGCACCCGAGGCGCTGCTGTCGCTGCTGGGCTGACCCGACGTCAAGGAGGCCCCTGCGCACGAGCGTTGTCGCGCCCGGGGCCCAGCGCGCGCCGGAGCACCGGCGTCGGGCCCCTCCGCGAGCCCAGGCGTCAGACCTGGGCGTCCAACAGCACCACATCGGCCGGGTCGAAGGCCACCCCCACCCGGGCCCCCGCCTCCGGAGCGTCCCGCAGGGCGCAGGACGCCTCCAGGGGCGGCGCGGCCGGGTCCGGCAGCCGCAGGATGAGCGCCACATGGTCGCCGCGGAAGGTGCGCGTCTCCACGGTGCACGCCAGCCCCTCCCCGGGGTCCGTCAGCCGTACCCCGGCCGGGCGGACCAGCAGCCTGGTGGGGCCCGGCCGGGAGCCGGGCGGAACGGGCAGCTTGCCCCAACGGGTGTCGGCGACCTCGCCGTCCACGATCGCGTCGACCACATTGTCGAAGCCGAGGAAACGGGCGACGAACTCGGTGGCGGGCCGCTGCCACACCTCCAGCGGGGTGCCGGTCTGGGCGATCCGGCCGTCGTCCATCACCACCACCCGGTCCGCGAGCGCGAACGCCTCCCCCTGGTCGTGGGTGACCGCGAGGACGGTGGTGCCCAGCCGTGCGAAGAGTTCGCGGAGCTCCACCACCAGCCGTTCCCGCAGCCCCCGGTCGAGCTGGCCCAGCGGCTCGTCCAGCATCAGCAGCTTGGGCCGCGGGGCCAGCGCGCGGGCGAGCGCCACCCGCTGCTGCTCGCCGCCGGAGAGCGAGTCGACGGGGCGGCGCTGGGCGCCCGGCAGCCCCACCAGCTCCAGCAGTTCGGCGACCCGGCGATCCGCCTCCGCGCGCCCCACCTTGCGCATCCGCAGCCCGAAGGCGACATTGCCGCCCACGTCCCGCTGCGGGAAAAGCTGGTGGTCCTGGAACATCAGCCCCACCCCGCGCCGGTGCGTGGGCACCCCGTTCTGGTCCTGTCCGGCGAGCCACACCCGGCCGTCGTCGGCGGACTGGAGCCCGGCCACCACGCGCAGCATGGTGGACTTGCCGCTTCCGCTCGGGCCCAGCACACAGACCGTCTCGTGCTCGGCGACCTCCAGGTCCACGGCGTCCAGCGCGTCGCGCCGGCCGAACCTTACGGTCACCTCGTCCAGTCGCAGCAGCGTCATTCAGAACTCTCCGGAACGGTCGGTGCGGATGCGCTCGAGCGCCAGCAGCGATCCGGCGCAGACCAGCATCAGGATCGTGCTCAGGGCCATCGCCTGCCCGTAGGTGAGCTGTCCGGCCCGGCCCAGGAAGCGGGCGATGGCCACCGGGAGGGTCGGCTGGTCGGGGCGCGCGATGAAGACGGTCGCGCCGAACTCGCCCAGGGAGACGGCGAAGGCGAAGCCCGCCGCGACCGCCACGGCCCGTCCCACCAGCGGCAGGTCCACTTCTCGCCAGACCCGCCACGGGGACGCCCCGAGCACGGCCGCCGCCTCCCGGAGCCGGTGGTCCACCGCCCGCAGTACGGGCAGCATGGTCCGTACGACGAAGGGCACGCCCACCAGGGCCTGGGCGAGCGGCACCAGGACCCAGGAGGCACGCAGATCCAGCGGGGGCTCGTCGAGGGCGATCAGGAACCCGAATCCCACGGTGACGGCCGAGGTGCCCAGGGGCAGCATCAGCAGCGCGTCGAAGCCCCGTACCAGCCTGCCCGCCTTACGGGTGAGCGCGGCGGCAGCGAGTCCGCCCACGGCGAGGGCGAAGACGGTGGCGACCGCCGCGTATCGCAGGGAGTTCCCGATGGCCTCCATGGGGGCCACGAAGAAGGTGCCTCCGCTGTCGGCGGCCGACGTGAGCGCCTCGTAGTAGCTGAATCCGTAGCCGTCCGGGCCGTTCAGCGAGCGTTCCACCAGCACCGCGAGCGGTGTCACGATCAGCAGCGCGACCACCGCCAGCACGCCCCACAGCAGCGCCCACTGCGCCGGTCCCTTCGGCCGGCGCGCCGTGCGGCCGGGGTCGACGAGCCGCAGGGCACTCTCCCGGCGCCTTACGGTCCACGCGTGCAGGGCCAACACGGCGGCGACCGCGGCGAACTGGACGAGGGTGAGCACCGCGGCCGTGGGCAGGTCGAGCAGTTGCGCGGTCTCGCGGTAGATCGCCACCTCCAGGGTGGCGTAGCGGGGGCCGCCGAGGATCTGGATCACGCCGAAGGAGGTGAAGGTGAAGAGGAACACCATCAGCGCGGCGGCGGCCACGGCGGGGGCCAGCGCGGGCAGCGTCACCCGGCGCCAGGCCGAGAGCCGGCTCGCGCCGAGCACCCGCGCGGCCTCCTCCTGGCGCGGGTCGAGCTGGGCCCACAGCCCGCCGACGGTCCTGACGACGACCGCGTAGTTGAAGAAGACATGGGCCAGGAGGATCGCCCAGACGGAGGTGTCGAGGCGCACCCCCCACAGCTCGTCCAGCAGCCCGCCCCGGCCGAGCAGGGCCAGGAAGGCGGATCCGGCGACAACGGTCGGCAGGACGAACGGCACGGTCACCACGGCCCGCAGCAGCCCCTTGCCGGGGAAGTCGAAGCGGGCGAAGACATAGGCGCCGGGCAGCGCGACCGCGAGCGTGAGGGCGGTCGACGCGACCGCCTGCCAGCAGGTGAACCACAGGACGTCCAGCGTCGCCGGATCGCTCACCACCTCGGCGATCCGGCCGAACCGCCACTGCCCGCCGACGCGCAGCCCCCGGGTGACGATGGCGGCCACGGGATAGGCGAAGAAGACCGCGAAGAAGGCGAGCGGCACCGCCATCAGGGCGAGCCGGAGGGCGAGCGCACGACGGCCGCCGCCGGCTGCCGTGTCGGCCTTACGGTGGCCGTCGGCCGTCTTACGGTTCTCGCGGGGCTCTACAGGACCAGCGAGGACCATGTCTTGACCCACGGCTCACGGTTCTTGGCGATCTTCTGCGGCGCCAGGGTGGCCGAGTCGCCGATCCTGACCCCGTACCGGGTGAACAGCTCCGGCAGCTTGGCGTCCTCGCGCGCCGGGTTGACGTACATGTTCAGCGGGACGTCCTCCTGGAACCGCTTGCTCAGCAGGAAGTCCAGCAGCGCCTTGCCGCCCTTGGTGTTGCCCGCGCCGTTCAGCAGCCCGGCGAACTCCACCTGCCGGAAGCAGGTGCCCGTCGCCACCCCGGTGGGGGCCTCGGCGGGCTTGGTCTTGGCGTCGGCCACCTCGGCGGGCGGGCTGGAGGCGTAGGAGACGACGAGCGGCCGGTCGCCCTTGCCGCCGCCGGCCGAGCCGGAGAAGCGGTCGTAATACGCCTGCTCCCAGCCGTCCACGACCTCGACGCCGTTGGCCCGCAGCTTCTTCCAGTAGCCCTTCCAGCCGTCGTCGCCGTACTTGGCGGCCGTGGCGAGGAGGAAGCCGAGGCCGGGGGACGAGGTGGCCGCGTTCTCGGTGACGAGGAGGTTCTTGTAGGCGGGCTTGGTCAGGTCCTCCAGTGTCCGGGGCGGCGCCAGCTTCTTGTCGGCGAAGTACTTGCGGTCGTAGTTGACGCAGATGTCGCCGAAGTCGACGGGGGTGACGCGGTGCTCGGCCCGGTCGAGCTGAAGGGCCGCCGGGACCTTGTCGAGGCCCTTGGCCGTATAGGGGGTGAACAGGTCGTTGTCGAGCGCCCGGGAGAGCAGGGTGTTGTCGACGCCGAAGAACACATCGCCCTGGGGGTGGCCCTTGGACAGGATCGCCTGGTTGACGGCGGCTCCCGCGTCGCCCCCGGCCTGCACGCGCACCTTGTAGCCGGTCTCCTTGGTGAACTCCTTGAGGACCGCCTTGGAGGCCGCGAACGAGTCGTGGGTGACCAGGATGACCGTCTTGGAGTCCGCGCCGCTCTTGGAATCCTCGCCGCAGCCGACGAGCGCGCCCAACGCCAGTGAGCCGAGGAGGGCGGCTGAGATGGCACGCCGAAGCTGGCTATTCATGGTGATGCTGACTCCCTACGCCGGTATGACCCGGATCAGGTCCGAGGGTCTGCGGCCGTGCCGCACTCTCAGCGCTTTGAGCGCTCCCCTGTCGGAATGTTCATTTGTACGGATGTTCGGTTTTACGACAATCGCATGACGCAACGATGCCCAGGCACCGTATCAGCCGGTCCTCAGCGCTCCGAAGCCGCCAGTTGCCCGCAGGCCCCGTCGATCTCCTGGCCACGGGTGTCCCGGACGGTCACCGGCACCCCGTGGGCCTCCAGGGCCGCCACGAACGCCTTCTCGTCCTCGGGCCGGGACGCCGTCCACTTGGAGCCGGGCGTCGGGTTGAGCGGAATGAGGTTCACATGCACCCGGCGGCCCTTGAGCAGCCGGCCGAGCAGATCGGCGCGCCACGCCTGGTCGTTGATGTCCTTGATCAGCGCGTACTCGATGGAGACCCGGCGGCCGGACTTCTCCGCGTACTCCCACGCGGCGTCCAGGACTTCGCGCACCTTCCAGCGGGTGTTGACCGGCACGAGGGTGTCGCGCAGCTCGTCGTCGGGCGCGTGCAGCGACACCGCGAGTCGGCACTTGAACCCCTCGTCGGCGAACCGCAGCATCGCCGGAACGAGGCCGACGGTCGAGACGGTGATGCCGCGCTGCGAAAGGCCGAGGCCGTCGGGCTCGGGGTCGGTGAGCCGGCGGATGGCGCCGACGACGCGGTTGTAGTTGGCCAGCGGCTCGCCCATGCCCATGAAGACGATGTTGGACAGCCGGGCCGGCCCACCGGGGATCTCACCGTCGCGCAGGGCCCGCATCCCGTCGACGATCTGGTGCACGATCTCGGCGGTGGACAGATTGCGGTCCAGCCCCGCCTGGCCGGTGGCGCAGAACGGGCAGTTCATCCCGCAGCCCGCCTGTGAGCTGATGCACATGGTGACCCGGTCCGGGTAGCGCATCAGTACGGACTCCACGAGCGTGCCGTCGAAGAGCCGCCACAGGGTCTTGCGGGTGGTGTCGTCGTCGCAGCTAATGTGCCGCACCACGCTCATCAGCTCCGGCAGCAGCCCGGCGGCCAGCTTCTCGCGCGCGGCGGCCGGTATGTCGCTCCACTGTGCGGGGTCGTCGACGTAGCGCGCGAAGTAGTGGCGCGAGACCTGACTGGCCCGGAAGGGCTTCTCCCCGAGGGCGGCGACGGCCTCCCGGCGCTCGGCGGGTGTGAGGTCGGCAAGATGCCGCGGGGGCTTCTTGGCCCCGCGCGGCGCGGCGAAGGTGAGTTCTCCGGGCTTAGGCATGGTTCACCCAGTGTCGCAGACGTACGAAGGGCCCCGCGCCATGCCTGGCGCGGGGCCCGTGGGCGGCCTCGTCAGCCGCCGCCCACGAAGATCACCAGCAGCAGCCACGCGACCGGCGCGGTGGGCAGCAGCGAGTCGAGCCGGTCCATGATCCCGCCATGGCCGGGCAGCAGCTTGCCCATGTCCTTGATGCCGAGGTCCCGCTTGATCATGGACTCGCCGAGGTCGCCCAGGGTCGCGCTGACGGCGACGGCGAGGCCGAGCAGCAGGCCCTGCCACCAGACGCCGTCGTCGATGAGGTACTGCATGCACAGCGCGCCCGCGACCATCGCGAAGGTCACCGCGCCCAGCAGTCCCTCGCGCGTCTTGCCGGGGCTGATCCGCGGCGCCAGCGGATGCTTGCCGAAGCGCCAGCCCACCGCGTACGCCCCCGTGTCGCTGACCACGGTCAGCAGCAGGAAGGTGAGGACCCGCCACGGGCCGTCCGCGGTGTCGAGCATGAGCGCCACGAAGGTGGCCAGGAACGGCACGTAGAAGGCGGCGAAGACGCCCGCGGTGACATCCCTGAGGTAGTTGTCGGGCGGCTCGGTCATCCGCCAGACCAGCACCGCGAGCGCCGTGAGCGCCACCGCCACCACCGCGCCCTGGGCACCGCGCACATAGCCGGCGACGATCATGGCGACCCCGCCGACGGCGAGCGGCACCAGCGGGACCCGGATGTCCTTGCGCTCGGTCAGCCGCGAGGTCAGCTCCCAGAGCCCGACCACCACCGCGACCGCCACCACGCCGACGAACACGGGCTTGTAGATGAAGAGCGAGGCCACGATGATCACGCCGAGGCCGATGCCCACCCCTATCGCGGCGCGCAGATTACGGCCCGCGCTCTTCTTCCCCTGCCCGGCACCGGCGCCGTGCGCGCCGCCGTCGGCGGAGGCCGGGTCGGGCGCGGGGTCGGGGGGCGTCGGCGGGCGCCCGGCGGGCGGCCGGGGTCCGGGCTGCGGCTCCCGCTCGTCGCGGAAGAGGGGGCCGCTCAGCCGAGCGGCCCCCCGGTCACGGTCGGCGGCCTCGCCGGAGTCGCCGCCTGCGTGGGGCACGGTGGGCATGGGGCGAGTCTGCGCCGCTTCGCCCACCTCGTGCGCGGGACCCGCCGAAGAAGGCGCCGCCACCCAGCCGTAGCCGGGGGAGGTGCCCTGACCGCCCGGTGCCCGGAATCCGGCGCTTGGTGGGGCCCCCCAGGAAGAGTCGTTCATCAGACCTCGAGCAGCTCGGCTTCCTTGTGCTTGAGCAGCTCATCCACCTGCGCGACATACTTCGCCGTGGTGTCGTCGAGCTCCTTCTCGGCGCGGCGCCCCTCGTCCTCGCCGACCTCGCCGTCCTTGATCAGCTTGTCGATGGACTCCTTGGCCTTGCGCCGGACACTGCGGATCGAGATCTTCGCGTCCTCGCCCTTGGCCTTGGCGACCTTGATGAACTCCTTACGGCGCTGCTCGGTGAGCTCGGGGAACACCACCCGGATGATATTGCCGTCATTGCTCGGGTTGACGCCCAGATCCGAGTCCCGGATCGCCTGCTCGATGTTGCGGAGCGCGGTCTTGTCGAACGGCGTGACCACGGCCATGCGCGGCTCCGGCACCGAGAACGACGCGAGCTGATTGATCGGCGTCAGCGCACCGTAGTAGTCCGCCACGATCTTGTTGAACATCGCCGGGTGCGCACGCCCGGTGCGGATCGCGGCGAAGTCCTCCTTGGCGACCACAACGGCTTTCTCCATCTTCTCCTCGGCCTCGAGGAGGGTCTCTTCGATCACCACTTGCTCCTGGTGTTATCAGTAAGCAGAGCCTCGCCCCTGCGTGCGTCTTCTCCTGCACGGTGTCCGACCGGCAGGCCGTTGTCCATCCCCCGTTCGAGCCGTCAGGCCCGGGAGCCCTGGTCGCTCACCAGCGTGCCGATCTTCTCACCCTTCACCGCGCGCGCGATATTTCCTTCGGCCAGGAGCTCGAAGACGAGGATGGGCAGCTTGTTGTCCCGGCAGAGGGTGATCGCGGTGGCGTCGGCGACCTTCAGGTCCCTGGTGATCACCTCGCCGTACTCCAGGGCGTCGAACTTCACCGCGTCGGGGTTGCGGGCGGGGTCGGAGTCATAGACCCCGTCCACGCCGTTCTTCCCCATGAGCAGGGCCTGGGCGTCGATCTCCAGCGCCCGCTGGGCCGCGGTGGTGTCCGTGGAGAAGTACGGCATGCCCATACCCGCGCCGAAGATGACCACGCGCCCCTTCTCCAGGTGGCGCACCGCACGCAGCGGAATGTACGGCTCCGCGACCTGGCCCATGGTGATGGCGGTCTGGACGCGGGAGTCGATGCCCTCCTTTTCCAGGAAGTCCTGGAGGGCGAGACAGTTCATGACGGTTCCGAGCATGCCCATGTAGTCCGAGCGGGCCCGGTCCATACCGCGCTGCTGTAGCTCCGCACCGCGGAAGAAGTTACCGCCACCGATCACGATGGCGATCTCGGCGCCGTCCCTGACCACGGCGGCGACCTCGCGGGCGATGGCGTGCACGACATCGGGGTCGACACCGAGTCCCCCGCCTCCGGCGAACGCCTCGCCGGACAGCTTCAGCATGAAGCGACCATGCTTGGCCGCACCGTGCGCGTTCTTGTCATCGGCGGCCTGTTTGGCGTCCGCGCCGTGATTCATTGGAGATCTCCTCGTGCACATACGAAGAAGGCCACTGCCGGACGGTCCTGTTACGACCTCTGCGGCAATGGCCTCCTCGTCACATCTGCGGCCGACCGGTTGACGGTTGGCTGACTACGACCCTATCGGGGTCGACGGTCATTCGCTGCTCGGCTCAGACGCCTACGCGGAAACGGGCGAAGCGCTTGAGCGAGACACCGGCCTCGTCCAGGACCTTCTGGACGGACTTCTTGTTGTCCTTGGCGAACGGCTGGTCCACCAGGACGTTCTCCTTGAAGAAGCCGGTGACGCGACCCTCGACGATCTTCGGCAGGGCGCCCTCGGGCTTGCCCTCCTCGCGGGCCGTGGCCTCGGCGACCCGACGCTCGTTCTCGACCGTCTCGGCCGAGATCTCGTCGCGGGTGAGGAACTTCGGGGCGAAGGCGGCGATGTGCTGCGCGACGTCCTTGGCGACCGTGGCGTCTTCCTTGTCCAGCTCGACCAGGACGCCGACCTGCGGCGGCAGGTCCGGGCTGGTGCGGTGCATGTACGCCGCGACGAAACCGCCGGAGAACTGCGCGAAGCGGTCCAGGACGATCTTCTCGCCGAGGGTCGCGTTGGCCTCGTCGACGAACGCCTGGACGGTCTTGCCCGCCTCGATCTCGGAGGAGAGCAGGGCGTCCAGGTCGGCCGGGGAGGTCTTGGCGACGTGGGCGGCGATGGCGTCGGCGACGGCCACGAACTTGTCGCCCTTGGCGACGAAGTCCGTCTCGCACTTCAGCTCGACCAGCACGCCGGAGGTCTTGTCGTCCGCGATGAGGGAGACGACAGCGCCGTTCTCGGCGTTGCGGCTCTCCCGCTTGGCCACACCCTTCTGGCCCTTGACGCGCAGGATCTCGACGGCCTTGTCGACGTTGCCCTCGGCCTCGTCCAGCGCCTTCTTGCAGTCCATCATGCCGGCGCCGGTCAGCTCACGGAGCTTCTTGACGTCAGCGGCGGTGAAGTTCGCCATGATCTGTAAATCTCTTCTCGAAAGTCGAAAGCTCTACGGGTGAACGGCGGGGGCGGCGCCATCGGCACCGTCCCCCGCCGTCATACACCGTCTGAGTGACGTCTGAGTGGTCAGCCCTGCTCGGTGCCCGCGGCGGGGGCCTCGGCAGGAGTGGCGTCCTCGGCGGGCTTGGCGTCCTCAGCGGGCTTGTCCGCGGCGGCCTCGGCGGGCTTGTCCGCAGCGTCCTCGGCAGGCTTGGCGTCCTCGGCGGGCTTCGCCTCGGCGTCGTCGGCCTTCTTCTCACCCTCGAGCAGGTCGCGCTCCCACTCGGCGAGCGGCTCGCCCGCGGCCTTGTCGGCCTTCTCGTCACCGGTGGCGACGCCGGAACGGGCGATGAGGCCCTCGGCGACGGCGTCGGCGATCACCCGGGTGAGCAGGGTGACGGAGCGGATCGCGTCGTCATTGCCCGGGATCTTGTAGTCGACCTCGTCCGGGTCGCAGTTGGTGTCGAGGATCGCGACGACCGGGATCCGGAGCTTGCGCGCCTCACCGACGGCGATGTGCTCCTTCTTGGTGTCGACGATCCAGACGGCGCTCGGCACCTTCTGCATCTCGCGGATACCGCCGAGGGTCTTCTCCAGCTTCGCCTTCTCGCGGGAGAGGACCAGGAGCTCCTTCTTGGTGAGGCCGGAGGCGGCCACATCCTCGAAGTCGATCTGCTCGAGCTCCTTCAGGCGCTGAAGGCGCTTGTAGACGGTCGAGAAGTTGGTGAGCATGCCGCCCAGCCAGCGCTGGTTGACGTAGGGCATGCCGACGCGGGTCGCCTGCTCGGCGATGGCCTCCTGCGCCTGCTTCTTCGTGCCGACGAACATGATGGAGCCGCCGTGGGCGACGGTCTCCTTGACGAACTCGTAGGCGCGGTCGATGTACGACAGCGACTGGAGCAGGTCAATGATGTAGATGCCGTTGCGCTCGGTGAAGATGAAGCGCTTCATCTTCGGGTTCCAGCGGCGGGTCTGGTGCCCGAAGTGGACGCCGCTCTCCAGCAGCTCCCGCATCGTGACGACGGCCATGGCCGTACTCCTTGAGGTACTCGGTTCCACGGCGGCCGGGCGGCCGCCGCTCCTGACGTCCCGGCGCGCCTGCCACGGACGAGGCCCTTTCGGGGGGTCGTCCAAGGACCGAGGGGCGCGGCCACCGAGCTGACCGATGCGCGATCGGAGCGTCGGTGGCGGGGCGTGCGAAGTCGATCCGGTGACCCGGATCGCCATAAGAAGTGTACGGGACGGGTACGGTGCCGGGTGACGGCGTTATCCACAACCCGTGAGTAGTCCCCCGATTCCGTCCATGATCCACCCGTTTCGGGTCGCCGGGCCATCGTGGAGGACATGCGAAGGCTTGTGGTGGGGCGGGCTCTTGCCCTGGTGATTCTGGCGCTGCCGATCTTGTCGGTGCTGCCAGTGGCGACGGCGCCTCTTGCGGCGGTACCGCTTTCGACGGCGCGGGCCGCGGCGGCGGCCCCGGGCGCGGCGTCCGGTCCGGGCACGGCATCCGGTCCGGGCACGGCATCCGGTCCGGCTGAGGGGCACGCGCCGGGGACGAGGCCGGGGACGAGGCCGGGGGCGAGGCCGGGCGGGGAGCGGTCGTGGCCGGTCGACGCTGCGCCGGGCGCGGTGCGACCGGCCGTGCTGAGGGGCTGGCAGCCGCCTCCGGCGCCCTGGGCGGCGGGGCATCGCGGGGTCGACCTCGCGGCGCGCCCGGGAGCGCGGGTCAGGGCGGCGGGCGCGGGGCGGGTGAGCTTCGCGGGCCCGGTGGCGGGCCGTGGTGTGCTGGTGATCGAGGTGTCCGGGACCGGCTCCCCTCCGCTGCGCACCACCTACGAACCGGTGCGCGCCACCGTGGCCAAGGGTGAGCGGGTGGCCGCAGGGCAGGTGGTCGGGGTGGTGGCGCCGGGCCCGTTCCACTGCCGGTCCGGCTGTCTGCACTGGGGGCTGCGGCGCGCGGACCGCTATCTCGATCCCCTGTCGCTGCTGCTGCCGTCGATGCTGCGGGGCGGGCCCTCCCGGCTGCTTCCGGTGTTCGGGGTGCGCGACGCACCCACGGTCTCCGCGCTCGCCTCCCCCGCCGGGGACACCCGGCTGCCGGCCGCCGCGGCGCTGGTGGCGGCGTCCCTGTGGGCCCGGATCCGGCTGGGCCACACCTCTCGCGCCCGGTGGAGTGGAAGTGGAAGGAACCGGCGGAGGTCAGCCCCGGACGCCGCGCAGGGCCATGGCGACGGCCGCCTCGGTGATCCGCTCGGGGTCCTCGGCAGCGCCGAGCTCGATGCGCCGGACCGCGGCGTCCACCACGCCCTGGAGCAGCACGGCCGAGAGCCGCGGCTGCTCATGTCCGAGGGTCGCGAGGGCCTCGACCACCATGGCGATCAGTCCGCCATGGGCGGCGCGGATCTTCTCCCGCGCGCCCGAGTCCAGCTCACCGGCGGAGATCGCCACCACCGCGCGATGCCGGCGGTCGCCGACGAGCGCGAGCTGCCGGCGGACATACGCCTCGATCTTCGCCTCGGGCCCATCGGCCCGCTCCATCGCGGCCTCGACCTCGGCGGCCCAGACCGGGAAGTCGACGGCGCACAGCTCCTCGACCACGGCGGCGCGGGAGCGGAAGTACTCATAGACGGAGGACCGTGCGAGTCCCGTGCGCTCGGCAAGGGCGGGGAAGGTCAGCGCCTCCGTGCCGCCCTCGGACAGCAGGGTGCGGGCGGCCTCCAGCAGGGCCGCGCGCTGCATCGTTCGGTGCTCGGCCACTGAGGCCGCTCGAATCCTGGGCACCCGACCACTCTACGGAAGAGGCCACCGGAAGGGCGATGCCGGAGGGACGATTCAGCGTCCGACGTCGGCGAGTTTCGCCCGCAACTGGAGCACCGATTTGGTGTGGATCTGACTGACCCTGCTCTCGGTGACGCCGAGCACCTGGCCGATCTCGGCGAGCGTGAGCCCCTCGTAGTAATAGAGCGTGACCACGGTCTTCTCCCGCTCAGGGAGGGTGTTGATCGCTCGGGCGAGCAGCCTGCGCAACTCCCGGTCCTCGGCCACCTCGACCGGGTTGTCCGCGGCGGTGTCCTCGAGGGTGTCCATGAGGCTGAGCCGGTCGCCGCCCTCGCCGCCGACATGCAGCAGCTCCTCCAGGGCGACCACATTGGCGAGCGACAACTGGCTGAAAACGCCGTGCAGTTCCTCGATGCTGATGTCCATCTCGGCCGCCACCTCGGCCTCCGAGGGGGTGCGGCGCAGTTGGGCCTCCAGCGTGGCGTATGCCCGCTCCACGGCCCGGGCCTTCTGACGGACCGACCGCGGGATCCAGTCCAGTGCCCGCAACTCGTCGATCATCGCGCCGCGGATCCGGGTGATCGCATAGGTCTCGAACTTGATGGCGCGCTCGGGGTCGAACTTCTCGATGGCGTCGATGAGTCCGAAGACCCCGGAGGAGACGAAGTCCGCCTGCTCGACATTGGAGGGCAGCCCGACGCTGACCCGGCCGGCCACATATTTCACCAGCGGTGAGTAGTGCAGGATGAGCTGCTCCCGCAGCCGGCCGTCGCCCGTGGTCTTGTACGACCGCCACAGCTCGTCGAGCGATGAGGGCGCGGCAGGGCGCACCGCGCCGCGAGCCGCGGGCGGCGCCGCGCTGTCAGACCCGGAGATGTGCTGGGGCATTCGTCGCCTTGAGCCGTTCTGCCATGACATGGGTGAGGACGTACGCTTCCGCCGGAAACCTTGTGAGCGTAGCGTGACTACGGCGTCGCGGTATGCGAAGGGCTTCGGCTCGGCGGTGTGCGGATACGGTCATCGCCTCAACCCTTTCACCCGATTGCCCCGATTCGGGGGATCGCCTCGCCGTGCGCCGTCGCCCGGGCTCACGGGACGGACCAACTCCCATCGATCGCCATGACGTTCGACAAAGCCCAGGGCGAGCAGTTCATGGAGCCGGCCCAGGGCCTCGTCGCAGCCGGTCCCGGATTCCCGGGCCACCTCCCGCAGGTCGTTGCCGCCTCGTGCCGACAACGCTTCCAGCACCCGTGCCGTCACGGGATCGAGGAGGTCCCGCTCGACCAGCGGGCCCCGGCGCTCCGGGGCGAGGTCTCCGATGCCGCCGATGAGCTCGGCCACTTCGGCGGCGTCGGTGACCAGGACCGCCTCACCGCGCAGCAGTTCATGCACCCCGGCGGACAGCCCGCTGGTCACCGGCCCCGGCACCCCCATGGTGGACCGCCCGAGCTGTTGTGCCCGGCGCGCGGTGACCAGCGATCCGCTGCGGAACTGGGCCTCGACCACGACCGTGCCTCGGGTGAGCGCGGCGTTCTCTGGGGGTTCAGTGGGGGTGGTGTGACGTTGCAGAAGCCCTCTCATAGGGTCCTACTGCAACAGGTCTCAGGGGGTGTGGCTCTGCGGCAGATCGTTGCGATCAAGCCGTGGAGGCAGAGTGAAAGTACGGGCTTTTCGTGTCGTGCTGCCGTCGGGTACCCGGTACTGGACGGTGGTCGACGACGACTTCGAGGTGGTCAAGGAAGCCGATCGGTTCCTGCGGGAGATCCGGCTGGCGAGGGGGCGGGCAGAGACGACAACTAAGGCGTACGCCGAGGGAGTGGCGCTGTTTCTGCGCTGGTGCCTGGCTACGGGGAGGGACTGGAGGACCGCGGCCCGGGAGATGGGGCTGTTCATGCTCTGGCTGAAGTGGACACCGGGCCGTGGCGGCGACGCCCCGGTCGTCGTGCCGGGGCCGGGGTCGAAGCCCATCCGGGGCGAGATCCGGGTCAACAAGGTCCTGACCGCGGTGCGGATGTTCCTGCTCTACGCCGTGACGAACAAGCTGGTACCGGCCTGGGTGCTGGAGCAGATCTACGAGGTCGGCGACACCCGCGACCTGCCCGAGGCGGCCCAGGGCGAGAGCGATGGCATGCGGTTGCGGTTGCGTGCTCGCCACCGGGTCCAGGAGCCGGAGACGGACATCGATCGCGCCAGCGACGAGGAGGTCGTGGCGATGTTCCTGGCCTGCCGTTCCGCCCGCGACCGGTTGACGCTGCTGCTTCTCTCCCGTGTCGGCCTGCGGCCGGGGCAGGTCGCGGGTCTGCGCCGCAGCGACTGTCATCTGCTGATGGACTCCAGGCCGCTGGGCTGTGACATCGAGGGCGCCCACGTCCACATCGCCCGCCGACAGAACGAGAACGGCGCCTGGTCGAAGTCGAAGAAGACCTGGGCGATGCCGGTGGATTTCCTCGTGGTTCAGGCTTTCGATCAGTATGCGCTGGAACGCCATGAGCAACTGCCCTCCAGCGACAGCGACTTCCTCCTGATCAACCTCTTCCGGCCGCCCTACGGCAAGCCGGTCACGACGGACGCGATCGGCGAGCTCTGCGAGTCCTTGTCCCGCCGGGCCGGCCTGGGCCGGATGATCACACCGCGGATGTGTCGCCACGCCATGGCCAGCAACGTCGCGGACGCCGGCGGCAGCCTGGACGAGGTCCAGGCCCTGCTCGGTCAGAAGAACCCGCACTCGCCCAGCCCTTATCTCCACCCGAGCCGCACCCGGCTCCGGGACGCCATCGAGCGGGTCCCCTCTCCCCGCCTGCAGTTCGAGGGCGAGGGCCGATGACCATGATCCACGCAGTCGTCTCGGCCGCCGACTCCCCGGCGGACGAACTCAACGATCCCCTGCGCGAAGCCATCACGCCGGAGTTCCTGCAGCTCATGGGCTGGGACCCGCAGGTCAGGCTGCTGCTCATCCCGCGCGACCACCCGCAGTTCAGCGCCCCGGAGTGCCTGGTCGCGGGCTGCGACAAGATGGTCTACTACGCCTTCCAGCAGGGCCTTTGCGTCGGCTGCATGCGGCGCTGGGAGAAGAGCGAACAGAGCATCGAGGAGTTCGCCGGGACCGCGAAGCGGTACTGGCGGGCCATCGGCGAGGTCCCCTGCCAGGTTCCGCAGTGCGCCCGGCCCGGCAACGGCCTGGCCACCCCGCTCTGCGCGGCTCACCTCTATCAGCAGAAGCGGATCTACAAGATCCCGGTCGAAGAGTTCGTACAGCATCCCGACGTCGTCCCGCTGGAGGCGTTCGGTCCCTGCAACGTCGCCGCGTGTTACCGGCAACGTCAGAGCCCGACCGGCTACTGCCCCGCGCACGCACAGCGCCGCCGGGCCGCGATCCGCAAGGGAACTCTCGGCGACGAGGACCACTGGCGCCGGACCACGAACGCGGTCTCCGAGCACGGCGTGATCAGCCTGCGCGGACTACCCGATCGAGTGGTGCACGAAATCCTCTACGGTCTGCAGGAACGCGTGGCTGAGGGCGTGATGCAGAAGGACTACCTCCTGCGGCCGTTCTGCGACCGGGTCCGTTCCCAGCAGGTCGCCACGCTCGCCGAGCTCGACCTGAGCGCCTTCAACCACCAGACGAAGAACATCGCCACGGGCTTCCTCAAGCACCTCGGCCGTGTCGGTCTGACTCCGGAGACAGAGCGGCATAAGGACATCTGGTCCGGCTACGCGTTCGGCCTGGACGGCAACATCTACTTCGACAAGATCAGTCAGCTCTGGCTGCGGGAGGCCACGAAGTCGTGGGCCCTGGACGACATTCCCAAGCGGCGGGGCAAGAGCCGGGCAGCTGTCCAGTCGCACATCAACGCGATCGTCCAGCTCTCGGACAGCCTGCGGCTGAACCGGCCCGACCACGGTGAGGACGTTCGCGCGGTCGAGCGCGTTGACGTGACGGTCTTCCTGAACCGGCTGCGGTTCCTGAACGAGCAGGGTGAGCTCAGCGGATACGCGCACGTCCGCGTGGTCCGATACGTCCGGCGGCTGCTGAGCCGGATGCGGACCCTGGGCCTGACCCAGCGCGATCAGCCCCTGCACGGGATCAGCGAGACCTTCGGCCTGCACGCCGAGGACGTGCCGGATGATCCCGAGGACAACGAGGCCGGCCGCGACCTGCCGACCGAGGTGATGACGCAGCTCTGCCAGCACCTCGACGGCCTCGAAGCCACGGGATCCTCCGAGATTCGCACCGGGGTCGAGCTGATCATCGACACCGGCCGCCGCCCTGCGGAGATCTGCCAGCTTCCCTACGACTGCCTCGAGCGCGATGACGACGGCAAGCTGACGCTGGTCTATGACAACCACAAGGCGGCCCGAAAGGCCCGTCGCCTGCCCATCAGCGGCGAGACCGGCGCCGTGATCACCGCCCAGCAGGAACGAGTACGGGCACGGTTCCCGAACACCCCCACCGCCGAGCTCAAGCTGCTGCCCACCGTGTTGACCAACGCCACGGGCACCAAGCCGATCACGTCTGAATGGCTCGCCGCCCGCCACCGCGCCTGGGTCGAGGAACTGCCCGAGTTCCTGGTCCCCACGGTCGTCACGATCAAGGGCCGCCAGGTCACCAAGATGCTGCCCTTCGACAAGGCGAAGATCTTCCCCTACGCCTACCGGCACGCCTACGCCCAGCGGCACGCGGACGCCGGCGTCGCGCCCGACGCCCTGCAGTCCCTTATGGATCACCGTCAACTGACGACCACTCAGCAGTACTACCGGGTCAGCGAGACCCGCAAGCGTGAGGCCGTCGAGCGGGTCACCGCGATGCAGTTCGACCGGAACGGCAACCGTGTCTGGCGCAAGGCCCAGGCCCTGCTCGACTCCGAGCATGCCCGCCGGGCCGTCGGCGAGGTCCAGGTCCCCTACGGGCTCTGCACCGAGCCCACCAACGTCCAGGCTGGCGGGCACGACTGCCCCGTCCGCTTCCGCTGCGTCGGCTGCGATCACTTCCGCACCGACGTCTCCTACCTCCCCGACCTGGAGGCATACCTCGCCGACCTCCTCCGAGGCCGCGAACGCCTCGCCGCTTTTGCCGCCGATTCGTGGGCCAAGGCCGAGGCCATGCCCTCCGACGAGGAGATCACCCGGGTCCGCCGCCTGGTCAAACGCGTCCGGGAAGACCTCGAAGACCTCACCGAGGAAGACCGCATCCAGATCAAGGAAGCCGTCACCACGGTCCGACGCACCCGCCGCGTCGTCTCACTCGGCCTGCCCCGCGTCAGACCGCCCCAGGACCTCCGCCCCGAAAGGCCCGCAGGATGACCAACCCCATGATCGAGGGCAAGCGCGCCGACTCGGCCCGCCGCCGCGAACGCGTCCTGAAAGCCATCGACGCCGCCGCCAAGAACGGCGGAGACATCACCGTCTCCGGCCTCGCCAGAGCCGCCCGGGTCGACCGCACCTTCCTCTATCGCCACCCCGACCTGCTCGAACGCGTCCACGCCGCCGCCAATACCCCCGTTGAGGAAGGGCGGGTCGCGGCGGTCAGCCGGACTTCTCTGCAGACCGATCTCGCGAACGCACTGGAACGCAACAAGCGCCTCGCGGCACGGGTCCGGCAGCTGGAGCACCGCCTTTCCTCCCAGCTCGGCGACGCGGTCTGGGCCGAGTCCGGCCTCGGTGCCCCCGTCGACATCGACCAACTTCAACGCCGCATCGCCCTCCTTGAGCAGGAGGTCGCCGCCAAGCAAGGCGAACTCGGCGAGCGGACCGAGGAGTTGGAGGCAGCACGGGCAGCAAATCGGGAGCTGACCCGAGCCCTGAACCACCGACCCTGAGCGCTCAGGTCACCACCACGGCGGTTCTCGGCGGCCTTCGGCCGCCGAGAACCGACCCAGTCGGTTCACCGCGCAGCAGATCACTGGTTAGACGGGATCGGTGAACGAGATCGGCTTTCCGGTGGCTTGGGCATACGCGATCTCCCTGCTTGTGGACTCGCCGACATACCCGCCGGGGTTGACGACCAGAACCCGGTCAGCCAGGTCGATCTTGCGCAGGTGGAGGGCACCCAGCGCCGTCTTCTGCTCGTCGGTGATCAACTCGTCTGCTTCGCCTGGCGCGACGACGATGGCACCTGCGAAGGTCAGATCACGGTTCGCCGCACGCATCTCGTCCACGAACCGAGTAGAGCCGCAGATGCAGACAATCTCAGGTCGGTCGGGCACGGCTCAGTCCTTCGGTCGAACGGGAAACCGTCCGTGTTGCACGTTGACATCACAGACAGGCACACGAGCCAACAGTTTATGCAGCGAGATGGACGCCTCCCGGCTGCACCGTCGCAGCCGGGAGGCGTGGCCCGTACTGGGAATGACGCTGCTCGACGGCGAAGTCTGGGGTGCACCCGGCTCACCAGCCTTCTTTAGCAACACGACCTAGTGTGATGCGCCAGAAATGATGAGGCTAAGTCTGTCTCAGGTTTCAGTGGTCGGCGGGTTGATTTTGGTGAGGTAGTCAGCGAGAGAGTTGAGGATCTCGTCGGCGGTCTTGGTCCAGGTGAAGGGCCTGGGGTTCTCGTTCCATCCGTCGATCCAGGCCCTGATGTCTTGCTCCAGGGCCTTCACGGAGGTGTGCACTCCGCGGCGGATGAGCTTGTCCGTCAGCAGGCCGAACCACCGCTCGACCTGATTCATCCACGAGGAGCCGGTGGGGGTGAAGTGGACGTGGAAGCGTGGGTGTTTTCCGAGCCACGTCTTGATCTCGGCGGTGTTGTGGGTGGCGTAATTGTCACAGACCAGGTGAACGTCGAGGCCGGCGGGCACGGCCTTGTCGATCGTGACCAGGAACTTCTTGAACTCGATCGCTCGGTGGCGGCGGTGCAGTTCCGATATGACGCTGCCGTCGGCGATGTTGAAGGCCGCGAACAGGCTGGTGATGCCGTGCCGGTAGTAGTCGTGGGTGCGCCGCTCAGGCATGCCCGGCATCATCGGCAGCACCGGCTGGGACCGGTCCAGCGCCTGGATCTGGCTCTTCTCGTCCACGCACAGCACCACCGCTTTCTCGGGCGGATCGTGGTACAGGCCGACGACGTCGACGACCTTCGCGACGAACTGCGGGTCAGTGGAAAGCTTGAAAGCGTCCTGGAGATGGGGCTTGAGATCGAACTTCTTCCAGATCCGCCCGATGGAGGACTTCGACAGCCCGGAGTGCTTCGCCATCGAGGCCCGCGACCAGTGCGTGTCCTCGCCCGGGGTGGACTCCAGCGTCGCCGTGAGCACATCCTCGACCTGCTCCAGCAGGATCGAGGGCGGCCTGCCCGGACGCGGCTCATCGGTCAGCCCGTCCAGCCGCAACCGGACGAACCTCGACCGCCAGCGATTCACCGTTCCCTGCGATACACCGAGTTCGGCAGCGACCTCCTTGTTCGTCCCACCGTCCGCACACCGCAGCACGATCCTCGCCCGCAACGCAAGGAACTGCGCGGTCTTCGCCCGCCGCGCCCAGCGTGTCAGCTCCGCCCGCTCGACCTCCGAGAGCACCAGCTCCGGCTTACGCCGCCCCGGCCGCGGCTCGTCCACCAGGCCCGCCATCCGCCGGGCCACGAACCGCATGCGCCACTTGCGCACCGTCTCCGTGGAGACCCCGAAGTCCGCCGCTACACCGGCATTCGACGCTCCCTCCGCACAGGCCAGAATGATCCGGGCCCGCTCCGCCACACGGGCCGACACCGCACCACCCGCCCAACGCGACAGCTCCGACCGCTCCTCGGCAGACAGCACCACTTCGACAGCACGAGGACCCCGAGACACCATGAAAACAGCCTACAGACTTAGTCTCATCATTTCTGGCGCATCACACTAGCACCACAGGTGTCGTGATGCATAGACTCAGCTACCAAGTCGCTGAGCTGCATCAACATGAGCCATACCTCACGGCAACAGCTTCGACCCCCAGAGAATCGACGATGACCCGGTTGCGGAGCACGAATCTGGGGCGCGTCGGATGGGTTCCGGGCGGCAACTCGGCCAGTACCAGGCCCTGTTCCGCGATGCGCTCGATCAACTCGGCATGCCCTCGCGGATAGGGGATGTCCACACCGGAGGCGAGCACCGCGATGGTGGCCCCGCCCGCGGCGAGCGCCCCTCGGTGAGCCGCGCCGTCCACACCGTGGGCCGCACCGGAGACGACCACCCAGCCCCGCTCGGCCAGCCCGGTGCCGAGCGTGGCCGCGACATGCGCGCCGTAGTCGCTACAGGCCCGCGCGCCCACCACGGCGACCGAGCGCAGCGCCCACATCCGCAGGCCGGCCGGGCCGCGCACCCATAACCCGACCGGGCGAGCATCCCCGAGATCGTCGAGCTGACCGGGCCAGTCCAGATCCCCGGGGCAGATGAACCGCCCTCCGCGCCGGGCGATCAGCGCGAGATCGGCGACCGGGTCCAGCCCGGCCGCCCGCAGGGCGCATCCGGCCAGCCGGTCCCCGGTCGCCCCGGGCGGGGGCTTGCCCTTGCCGGTGAGCGCCCGCCACAGCGCCACCGGCCCCATGCGGCGCAGCCAGCGCCCCACGGCCTGGTCCCCGGGCTCCACGAGCCGGGTGAGCGCCGCCCGCGCCAGCCGCTCCTCGTCCGTGACCCCGTGCCGCTCGGGGAGCCCCTGCGCCCCGCCCGGGACGCCCTCCCCCGCGTCCAGGGCTCCGTACTCCTCGCCCGGGACGCCACGCCCCGCGTCCGGGACACCCTGTCCCTCGCCAGGGGGTCCGTGCCCCGCGTCCGGGGCGCCCCGCCCTCCCTCGCCAGTGACGCCACATCCCTCGCCCGAGGCACCCTGCCCCTGCCAGGGATCGGAGAACAGGGCGGGGACGGCGGCGCCGCGGCCGCCCGCCGAAGGCGCGGACATCAGCACTCCCCCGCCGCGACCGGCACCCCACGACTGATCCCGGTGCGTAACTGGAGCGCCTGGGCGATGTCCGGCGCCCCCGGCCGGTCGTGCCCGGCCAGGTCTGCGACGGTCCAGGCGACCCTCAGCACCCGGTCGAGCCCTCGGGCAGTGAGCAGTCCGCGCTCCATATCGCGCTCGGCCTCGCGCAGCGCACCGGGGAACGGGTGCCAGCGGGTGCGCAGCTCATGGCCCGGCACCTCGCTGTTCAGCCGCCAGGGGGTGTCCTGGAGGCGGACGGCGGCCCGCTCCCGGGCCTCCCGGACCCGGGCCGCGACGGACGCGCTGTCCTCCGCCCCGGCATGCGCCCCGGTGAGCTCGGCCCGGCTCACCGCTTCGACATGGACACGCAGGTCCACCCGGTCCAGCAGTGGCCCCGACAGCCGCGCCTGGTAGCGGCGGACCGTGGTGGGCGAGCATTCGCAGACGTCACCCACCAGCCCATAGCGCCCACAGGGGCAGGGGTTGGCCGCCAGCATCAGCAGGAAGCGGGCCGGCATCCGCATCATCCCGGCGGACCGGGCCACCACCACATGCCCCGACTCCAGGGGCTGCCGCAGGGCGTCCAGCGCCTTCCCGCTGAATTCGGGAGCCTCGTCCAGTTTACCGACCGTGATCGCGCCGATATCCCATCTGACCTGCGGTGATACGAAGACTACATGTTCGTGACGACGGGTGGCAGTGGTCTCGATCATTCGTCCGAAGAATCTTGTGGAACGGTCCGGTCGCCTGGTTTGGCGACCGGACCGTCGGTGGTTGCGTCGAGGTCAGCCCCTGTCAGACCCTGGAGAGGGCGGGGTGAGCTGTGCTTCGAGGTCAGCGAGGCGGCGATCTTGGAATCGCAGGTTCGAGCGTGCGGCCTTGAGCCGCTCGTCCAGCGTGCGGTTGTCCGTCGTAAGCTGTCGGACTCGCTGCTTCAGCGTGGTGTTCTCGCTGGTGATGCGCTGGATGCCATCTTCAGTCCACTCGGATTCCAGGTCCCTTATTCGCCCGAGAAGTTCGCCGATCCGTACTCGCTGAAGCCGGATCTCCTCGTTCGCTGCCTTGAGCCCGGCCTCGGCGTTGAGCGCTCTCTCTCGCCAGGTGGCTTCGCGTTCCGCATCCGCGGCCTCAAGGACTTGTGTGCGCCGCTCCCCGGCTCGTTCGATCGCGTCGGTGACGGCCGCGCGGGCGTCCGGGTTCTCGTAGAGGAACGTGCGGGAGACGTCTGCCCTCCGGGCAACAGCAGCGACGCTGACCTGCGACTTCTCACGTTTCAGCCGGGCAATGGCGTCATGGACGCGTGCGATAGCAGCTTGCGTGCTGCGGCGACGGGCGGCGAGAGCCGCAGTAGTCCGCGGCTCCGGGATCGCGCGTTTGGCCGTGCTCATGCGAGGTCCTCCGCGAGGTCGGCGCTCTGAGCTCGGTCGTCGTTCTCGACCTCGTCCTCGTCGGCTGCGGCAGCGAGGTCCGTGGCTCTGAAAGCGACGTTCCAGATGCGCTGGAAGTAGTCCTGGGGCTTCCGCATGTCGAGCGCGAGGGCGTCCTCAAGGAGCCCGAGCCCGGCCAGTGCCTGCTCAAGGCCGTCGATGGCCTGGCCGGTCGGCGCGAAGACGCTGTGCAGGTAGTCGGCGGTCGCGTTGTCGGGTGCGCGTTCGGCCAGGGACGCCCACTGCTCACGCTTGCGGCGCCAGTAGAGCAAGTCGGCGCCGGAGAGTACGAACTTGTCGCAGTTGTGGCAGTCGAGGTTCCAGGGGCAGGCTCCGCCCTGGACGACGGGCTGGAAAGTGCAGAACCCGCCCTCGGCGGGCGTGCTGCGTCGCGAGAGGTCCACTGCCATGGCCATCGCCTGTTCGCGGTCCATCGCGGTGATTCCCTCGGAGAGGATCTCGCCCGGCTTGGCTGAGCCCGGGCCAGCGACCCAGACGTGATGCAGGATCTCTTCGAGGTCGGAGTGCGAGACATGCACGTAGTGCTCGGCCATCCGGTCGGAGACCTGGCCGAGATAGCGCCGGATGTGCGTCAGTGTCGCCCCGGCCCGCAGGAGGTTGGTGGCGAGCGTGTGGCGGGCCTGGTGGGCGACGAAGTTGCCGCCGAGGTCGAGCCCGTCCACCCAGGCCCGGAAGCGCAACTGGAACCAGTTGTAGGAGATCGACTTGCGGCCGTCGAGGTTGGTGACCCTGGTGGGGAACAGAGCCATCCCGACGCGCTCGCGAGGTGCTGGCCTGTGTCCGTGACGGGCCTCGAAGCGGTCCAGCGTCTTGCGTTGTCGCTCGCGGATCAGCCGGTAGAGGGTTTCGGGGATGCGGATGCCGTCGTTGAAGTTGCCGACCTTGGTCTGGTCGTGCCAGAACATCGGCAGGCCGCCGAGGCGACCGACGCAGTCGAGCCGGAGTTCGAGGACTTCTGTGGAGCGTCGGCCGGTGAAGACGATCGCCATCCACATGTCGCCGATGCCGTAGTCCTCCGGGTCGTACTCGTTCACGAGCTGTAGCAGGTTGGCTTCATCGGCCAGAGCGCGGGCCACGTGGTCAGGAAAGGGGCTCCGCGGCTTCCTCGGGACCTCCCCGCCGTGCGGACAGTAGGCGACGAAGGCCCGGTCCAGGCCGAGGCGCTCTGCTTCGCCGGTCTCCAGCGTTCCGCGAAGGAGTTTCCGGACTCCGTTGAAGGTGAAGCGGCGGGTCGTAGCGGTCAGAATCGGGGACTCGCCGCTCGGAAGAAGCAGCCCCAGGGACGGCAGTCCTTCTCGTTCGCGGTGGCGGACGTCGGCCACGAACCGGAGCATGTGCTCCTCCTCCAGCAGCGTCGGATCCTCTCCCCCTTGCGGCGCTTCAACCTGCAAGAACGCGCTGAGCTGCACGATCGCCCGTCGCATGTTGTCGAACATCGCGCTTGTGCGAGGGCACTTCGGTGATCGCATCGTGTCCGCCATGAAGTCCCAGAGCAGATTCCGAAGCCAGACTTGCGACACGGCGGTGAGGTCGAAGTGACTGGAACGATCTTGGAACCTGATCCCGAAGTGATCGGTTTCGATGAAGCCGGCCTCGCGGGTATCCACCGGCGTGAAGTAGACCAGCCTGAGCTCCTTGATGATCTCTCCAGCGATCATCGCGCCGTGGACGGGTGCCTTCTGCAGGTCGATGTCGATCAGGGAGTTGAACTGGTTCCGCCGGCAGAAGTCGACGAGTCTCTGGACCCAGGCCATCTCCCAACGGGCGCGTCGTCCCTGGGTGTGGACGGCAAGGCCCCACTTGAACTCCGCCGCGATCAACGGACGCAGCCCAAGCAGCGAGAGCCGCCCTGGCCGTGGGATCGGGTTGGTGTTCGCGCACCACTCCAGGAACGCGGCTTCGTCCTCGTAGACGACTGGGACCGGCAAGCCGCGCATCTCGTGCGTGTGGAACCAGTTGGGTGGCAAGAAGGCCCGCCCGGGCCGGTTGTCCGTGCGGTAGCGAGACTCGTGCCGTGGGCAGAGCCCGAGGGCCGAGTTCGCGAGTTCCGGGCAGGCGGCGGTCCGGCAACCGCCGTAGCCGTCGTAGATCCGCTGCTGGCTCAGCCAGTCGTCGAAGTTCGCGTCCTGGCCGTGGTCGCGGAGGTGGAAACGCCACCGATGTGCGTGACGGAAACACAGCTGCCCTTCGGTCCGCCATGCGGGGCGGTCCGGGCAGATCCGACAGCGCAGAGCCTCCACCGTCACCATGGGCAGCGGTTCGGCGGTGCGGTTGAACTCCGCCCGGGTCATGCCCGTCTTCCGCAGGTTCTTCCACTGGTCCAGGTGGGCCGGACACATGTCCCGGCCTTGGGCGAGCGCACGTTCGCAGCCTGTGATCAGGCATTCCCACCGATAGACGGGGTGATGGCGGGGGATCTCGATGACGTCCGGCCGGAACAGCGGCTCGAACCCGGGGCCGTCGATCAGGGCAGTCAGGATCTCCAGCCGATCGCGTCGCTCCCGTCCGGTGTCCAGCCGGGCGAAGTGGCTCAGGGCCTTCTCGATGATCACGCGTGGGTCCCCCAGACGGTGCGGAGAGCCATGTCGAACTCCGGATCATGCAGATCGACGTGTCCGTAGATCTCGTCAACCACCGCCGTCGACGCCCACCCGCCGGCGTCCCGCGCGACCAGGAGGTTGCCCTTGGCCGCATCGAGAACGGCGGAGGTGAAGCTGTGCCGGAACATGTGAGGCCGGACCTTGCCCAGGCCAGCTCGTTTCCCGGCTCTTTCGAGCATGCGGCGGTTCCCGACCGGCGCCCATGGCTCACCGCGCTCAGCGCCGTGCTGCTGGACCATGAGCATCCCGTGATCGGCTCCGCGCGGGTACTCGGTGGTCATGTACTCGAAGTAGGTATGCACCATCTGCGGGCTGACGCGCTTGATCAACCCACCAGTCATGCTTCCCTGCTGGATCTTCCACTCGATCTTGGTCTTGGCCTCGGCCCGGTTCGAGTTCCACGGCCGATGGCAGACGTGCACGTGCGGCGAGCGGCATTCCCCGCAGGGCGCGTCCTCGCGAAGGTGCAGGTCAACCAGGTGGAGCCCGCAGAATTCGCCGTTGCGCAGTCCACCGTCGGACAGCCAGGTCACGGACATGCGGTCGCGTGCGGAATGAACCACCGACAGCAGCGTGTCCCTCGCGCCTTCGGGCAGCATCTTCGGGTGCCTGCGGCGAGGGCCGGTCGGCGCCAGCGGGTTCGCAGGCCTCGTCGACTTCACATGCCCGAGGAAGGAGCGCCGGCGGTCGGCCCGCGAGGGCAGTCGTGTCTGGTCCAGCTGGCGCCCGAGCTCGCGGTTGACGCCGAGGGCCGCCTGGTTGAGGTAGAACCCCTTCAGACATGCCGCGGCAGTCTTCAGGGCCGAGTCGCTGTACGGCTTCTTGTCCTGCCTCCAGGGCTCGCCAAGCGGCATTCGGACCTCTGCTCCGACGATGCCCATGTACCGCTCAAGGTCGCGCAGGGCCACCTTGTCGAAGGTCAGACACTCGCGCTCCATCCACCGAAGGTGATCGACCAGGTAGTACGCGTAGGTCTTCTGCGTGCCTGACCCGTCGTGCAACCGCAGGTAACGGTCCGCCTCGCGGTGCACCGTCCCCTCGGGCCAGAGGATCGTCCAGGACCTGCAGCCGTTCTTATGAGTGATCTCTTGGACCCGCAGGTCCCCGATCACCGTCGTGCGTATCACGTGCTCTCCGTACCGACTCCGGAACAAGGACGACGTTCCGAACTCGGTCGGTAAACGAACACGGGACGCCCTGGCCACAGGCCAGAGCGAACATCACGTACAGCTCAATGCACGGTCTGTAAAGTCCAGGAAGAGCACTCCGCGGTGGGCTAGCGAGACCGCGCCGGGCCTGGGCAGGCCGTTGCCCCCGCCGACGAGCGCGGCCATGGTGGCCGAGTGATGCGGGGCGCAGTACGGCGGGCTCTCCACCAGCGGCTGGCCCGGCGGGAGGACCCCGGCGACCGAATGGACCGCGGTGACCTCCAGGGCCTCCTGCTGGGTGAGCGGCGGCAGCAGCCCCGGCAGCCGCTCGGCCAGCATGGTCTTCCCGGCGCCCGGAGGCCCGCTGAGGAAGAGGTGGTGCCCGCCCGCGGCCGCGACCTCCAGGGCGGTGCGCGCGGCCCGCTGCCCGGCGACCTCGGCCATATCGGGCCGCCCCGCGCCGGTCCCGGGCACGGCGGCGACTCCGGTGCCCATACCGGCGCCGGGCACGGTGAGCCCGGCCAGCATCGGATCGGGGCGGCCCAGCTCCTGGGTCTCCTCCTCCTCGGGCACCGGCTCGTCCGTCAGCACCGCGATCAACTGGCGCAGGCTCCGCACGCCCAGCACCGAGACGCCCGGCACCAGGGCCGCCTCCGCCGCCGTCTGCTCGGGGACCACCACCTGGCGGTACCCCGCCTCGGAGGCGGCGAGCACGGCGGGCAGCACCCCGCGGACCGGCCGGACCCGGCCGTCCAGGCCCAGCTCCCCGATCATCATCAGATCGGCGATCTCACGCGGGTCCACGCGCTCGGCCGCGCCGAGCACCGCACAGGCCACGGCCAGGTCGAAGCCGCTGCCGCCCTTGGGGACGGATGCCGGGCTGAGCCCCACCGTGAGCTTCTTCTGCGGCCATTCGCCGCCGGAATTGACGACGGCCGCGCGGACCCGGTCCCGGCTCTCCACCAGGCTCTTGTCGGGCAGCCCGACGAGGGTGAAGGCGGCCACTCCCGGCTCCAGATCGGCCTGGACCTCGACCACGACGCCTTCGACCCCGACCAGCGCCACCGAGCAGGTGCGGGCGAACCCCATCAGGCCACCCCTCGCACATGCTCGACCACGGGCGCGCCCCGGCGGGGCAGCACCACCGCCACCACGTCGATCCGCACTCCGCCCGGCGGCGGGCCGCCGTGCCGCTCGAGCCAGCACTCGGCCAGCTTCCGCAGCCGCTCGGTCTTGTCCGGTCCGACGGCCGCCATGGGATGCTCATAGCCACCCTCGCGGCGCGTCTTGACCTCGCACACCACCAGCGCACCGGCGTCGAGCGCGACGATGTCGATCTCGCCGTCCCGGCACCGCCAATTGCGCTCCAGGACGGTCATCCCGGCTTCCGCCAGCCTGCGGACCGCCACATCCTCGCCGTAGCGGCCCAGCGCTCCTCGGGCGTTCATTCGGCACCACCTCCGGCACCGACTGTGACGCCCCCGCGCCCCGCTCAGGGATCTTGGAGAATTCCTGTGGACAGCCGCCCGGCTGTGGAAAACTCAGCCACTCGGAAGGTCGAGGTCGCTCTTGTTCAGCTCCTCGATATTCACGTCCTTGAACGTGAGAACCCGCACCTGCTTCACGAAACGGGCCGGGCGGTACATGTCCCAGACCCAGGCGTCGGCCATCGACACCTCGAAAAAGACCTCACCCTGGACCGAGTGCACCTGCATCTCGTAGTCGTTGGTGAGATAGAAGCGGCGTTCGGTCTCGATCACATATTTGAACAGACCGACGACATCGCGGTACTCCCGGTAGAGCTTCAGCTCCATCTCGGTCTCGTACTTCTCGAGGTCCTCGGCGCTCATGGCATGTTCCCCTTCAGCCGTGCGTCCCCCCATTGTGCGTCAGACGCGCTCAGTCTCCAGGATCACCGGTGCACCCGGGGGTCCCTCGACCAGCAGCGTACGCAACAGCTCCGCCAGCCGTGTCGGGTACACCGGCTCGGTGGCCGCGGCCAGCTCATCCACCGTCCACCACCGCAGCCCGGCCACGCTGCGCCGCTCCAGCTCCGTCAGCCCGCCGCCGGCCCGCGCCGCCGTGGTCTGTTGGGTACGACACAGGTAGTACCACTCGTCCTGGTCCCAGCGCCGCCCGGCGAACGGGAAGGAGCAGATCCGCCGCCACAGCAGCGGCCCGAGCCGCACATCGGTGATCCCGGTCTCCTCCGCGAGCTCCCTGAGCGCCGCCTGCTCGCGGCTCTCCTCGCCCTCCAGGCCGCCTCCCGGGGTGAACCACCACGTCGACGAGGGATCGTCCGGTTCGAAGCCGTGCAGCAGCAGGATGCGGTCCTGCGGATCCAGCAGCACCACCCGTGCGACCTTCCGCAGCCGCCGCTCGTCCGCGCCAGTCGGCTCAGCCACGCGCGGCCACCTTCCCCTTCGCCGCCTGGTCCCGCCGTGCGCCGCCGCCCGCCCTGCGCCGGACGAGGGGCCCGTAGGCCGCGCCCACCAGGATCAGCACGGCGCCGGTGACGATCGCGATCAGGATCGGCCCCAGCGGCCCCGGCTGCGAGATCCCGCCCGGCAGCGCCTTGAAGGCATCGGGCCGCCCCACGGTCCCCCAGGACCCAAGCGGCCAGGCGGTGGCGTCCACCCGGGCGTCCACCGCGCCCCGCTCCACGGCGCCGCCCGCCTCGTCGGTGAGGTGCACCCGTGAGTCGAGGGAGTCGCTGCGGTGGTCGCCCATCAGGAACAGCCGGTCCTTGGGCACGGTGGTGGAGAAGACCGTCGAGGACGCCTGCTCCCCCGGGCGCAGATACGGTTCCTCGAAGACCTTGCCGTTGACCCTCAGCCGACCCTGCTTGTCGCAGCACTCGATCCGGTCGCCGCCGACCCCGATGACCCGCTTCACCATGGGCAGGTCGCCCCACACCTGGTCGCGGAAGACCACCACATCGCCGCGGCGCACCTCGCCGCCGTCGACCCGCTGCGCCAGCACCCGGGCGCCCTTGGCGATCGTCGGCGCCATGGAGTCGGTCGGGACGGTGTACGGCTTGTAGAGCACCGCGCCCCAGACGAAGCCCCCGAGGAACAGCACACACCCGAGGGCCACCGCCACCCCGGACAGCACGCTGCCCGGCGTACGCCGCGGTGTGCCGCCCCCGACCCCTTGGGCTCCGCTCATTCCAGTGCTCCCGCCGTACGCAACAGACGTAGAAGATCAGGTTCCGTGTGCCCCGGGGCACACGGAACCGCACCTTACCCGGCGGTACGAGCCCCGTCAGCAGTCGGCGGTCAGCCGATCCGGCCGGGCCTCGGCCTCGGCCCGGACCTTGGCGATCAGCCTGCGGCGGCGCCACAGCACGATCGGCAGCGCACCCGCGAGCCCCACGGCCGAGGGGGCCACCGCGGCGGCCGCCCCCAGACCCGGCTGGTCGAAGGTGCTCGGCACCGGCAGGGTGGACCAGCGGTCGATCGGCCAGGCGACGACGAAGGCGCGCCCGACGACATCGTCCACCGAGACCGTGCCGTTGTTCAGGTTCTGGTGGTAGCGGGAGTCCAGTGAGTCCTGGCGGTGGTCGCCCATCACCCAGATCCGGCCCTTGGGCACCTTGATCGGGCCGAACGGCTTCTCGTCACAGGGGGTGTTCCCGGGGAAGATGTACGGCTCGTCCAGCGGCTTGCCGTTGACCACGACCTTGCCGCCGCGCTTGCAGGAGACGGTGTCCCCGCCGACCGCGATGACCCGCTTGATCAGGTCCTTCTCCTCCGCCGAAGGCATCAGCCCGATAAAGCTGAGCGCCTTCTGGATGCCCTCGGCGACCGGGCCGGAGTCACTCGTCTGTGTCTCGCCGAGCCAGCCCCCCGGATCGTGGAAGACGACCACCTCACCGCGCTGCGGCTCGGAGCCGAACCACGGGGTGAGCTTGTCCACCAGCACCCGGTCGCCCCGCTGGAGGGTGTTCTGCATGGAGTCGGACGGGATGGAGAACGCCTGCACCAGGAAGGTCTTGATCAGCAGCGCCAGAGCCAGCGCAATGATGACCAGGATCGGCAGCTCCTTCCAGAAGGAGCGCACCTTCTTCGGCTTCCCGAGCTTCCCGGGCCCGCCGGGCATCCCGGGGCCCGGCTTCGCCGGTGCCCCGTCGTCGGCCCCGGACGGGTCAGTGCCGCCGGGTCCGTCCGGGGGGCCGGAGGGATCCTGCCCGCCATCGGCTCCGTGTGGGTCCGACGCCCTGGGGCGGCCAGCCGCCTTGTCCGTGGGTGCACCGGCTTCGGGCGCCTCGTCCGTCCCGTCCGTGGGGTGCTCTCCCGTCGTCCCGGGCTGCCTCTCGGGCTCTTCGTGACCGGATCGTGCGCCGACCGCCAAATCCCCCACATCCACTCCTCACGCCTGACTGCCGCCTGCCCCACGAACGGCGCAGGATCACCACTCCCATAACGAGCGGGAGTTCCGCAGGGGTCGGGAGCTGGACCATTCCTTGCTGATCCATGGAGGACAGCCTATGCGCCGCGCCCTCGGCCCGTGTCGCCCCACTCGGCGCGTCCTTGACGGATGCGTAGGTGTCCGGCTCCTCGAGCCGCCGCATATGCCCGAACGGCCATGCGATCACCACGGCGCGGCCGACCACCATGTTGTCCGGGACCGTGCCCTGATACGGCTCGTCGAGATGGACTCGGGAGTCCGCCGAATTTGACCGGTGATCGCCCATGACGAACATCCGCCCCTGAGGGACGGTCACCTTGAACTGCCGCTGCGACGGCGGGTTCCCGGGGTGCAGATACGGCTCGTTCAGCGGGGTCCCGTTGACGGTGACCTTGCCGTTCGTATCGCAGCAGGCCACCGTGTCGCCGCCCACCGCGACCACCCGCTTGATCAGGTCCTGCTCGTCGGAGGACGGCAGCAGGCCGATGAAGGTCAGGAACTCCTTGCCCTGCTTGATGACGGGCGGGTCGTCCTTGGGGGACTTGCGCTCGTCCTCCAGCCAGCCGCCGGGGTCCTTGAACACCACCACATCGCCGCGCTCCGGCTTCGAGCCGAACCACGGGGTGAACTTGTCCACCAGCACCCGGTCGCCGATCCGGATGGTCTGCTCCATCGAGCCGGACGGAATGACGAACGCCTGTACCAGGAAGGTCTTCAGGACGAGCGCGATCACCAGCGCCACGCCCACCAGGATCGGAATCTCCTTGACGGCCGAACGGCGCCGCCTGCGCTTGATACGGCGCTGGATCCTGCGCCGCTCCGCGCGCCCGCCCACCCGGCGCTCGCCCGGGGCACGGGGCGTGTCCACACCGGGTGGCGGATCCACCACCCGGCGCGCCTTGGCACGGGGCCGCCCGCGGCTACCCATGGGCACCACCGGGGGCGCCGGAGGGTATGGCGCCGGGCGCCGCGGGCACGCCCGCGAAGGCGTCCGTACGGGGCACACCGGACCAGCGGCCGAACGGCCAGGCGATCCATGCGGCGCGGCCGATCACCTTGTCGACGGGGACCGTGCCCCCGCCCGGCGCGCCCAGGTAGTCGCGTGAGTCCCGGGAGGCGTCGCGGTGGTCGCCCATGACCCACAGCCGCCCCTCGGGCACGACGATGTCGAAGGGCACCCGCGAGGGGCTGTCCCCGGGGTGCAGATAGTGCTCGTCCACCGGCCGGCCGTTCACCTCGATCCTCCCCCGCTTGTCGCAGCAGGTGACCCGGTCACCACCGATGCCCACCACGCGCTTGACGTAGTCGGACTCGGCCGGTTCGGCCAGCCCGACCGCCGCGGCGGCCTTGCGCAGCAGACCGGTCACCGGGTTTCCGGACGGCTCCTCCTCACCGAAGGAACCGGCTCCGTCGAACACGACAACGTCGCCGCGGCGCGGATCGTCCCCGAAACGGTAGGCGAGCTTGTTCACCAGCACCCGGTCCCCGGGACGGAGGGTGTTCTCCATCGAACCGCTGGGGATCAGGAACGGCTGCACCACAAAGCCGCTCACCAGCAGCACGAGCGCGGCGCAGGCCGCCGCGAGCAGCGCCCCGCGCCGCCATCGCCCGCCGCCGGCCAGCCATCGCGGCAGCCGCCCGGCGGACCAGGGCTCCTCGGCCCGCGCCGGAGCATGCGAAGAGCGCGACCGCCCCTCGCGCTCCTTCTCGGAGCCCGGAGAGCGGTCGCGCTCCGCGAGCTGTCCTTCGGTGTCCATCGGCCCAGAGCCTATCCGGCCCGGCCGGATGATCCGGCGGTAGCTCAGTAGTCGCGCAAAATCGCCGCGATCTCAGTTGTCGCGCTTCTCCTTGATCTTCGCGGCCTTGCCGCGGAGGTCGCGCAGGTAGTACAGCTTCGCCCGGCGCACATCACCGCGGGTGACGACCTCGATCTTCTCGACGATCGGGGTGTGCACCGGGAAGGTGCGCTCCACGCCGACGCTGAAGCTCACCTTGCGGACGGTGAAGGTCTCGCGGACACCGGAGCCCTGGCGGCGGATGACGACGCCCTTGAACTGCTGGACACGGGAGCGGTTGCCCTCGATGACGCGGACGTGGACGTTGACCGTGTCGCCGGGGCGGAAGGTCGGGATGTCGCTGCGCAGCGACGCGGAGTCGACGGTGTCGAGCAGGTGAGACATGATCGTCTGCTTTCCTCGCTGATGCCACAGGTCATCAGCGGCATATCGGATGATGATTTGGAGTGCCGCCCTCATCGGGTGGGCGTCGGTCCCCCTGTGGCAGGGGCGCACACCCGGACGTACGGCAGCGGCCTATTCTTCCACGGCCCGGTCCGGCCGCCCAAATCGGGCCCCACCGGTCCCGGGCAGTTCCTCCCAGCCCAGCTCGGCGAGGAGCGCGCGGTCGTGCTTGTCGAGCGTCGCCGGGTCGCAGCGCTCGATCAGATCGGGGCGGTTCTCGCTGGTACGGCGGAACGCCTCGTCCCGGCGCCAGCGGCCGACCCTGCCGTGGTGGCCGCTGATCAGCACCTCCGGGATGGAGCGGCCGCGCCACTCGGGGGGCTTGGTGTAGACGGGCCCCTCCAGGAGGTCGGCCATCGCGCCGGGGGCGAAGGAGTCGTCACGATGCGACTCGGCGTTGCCCAGCACGCCCGGCAGCAGCCGGGCCACCGCCTCGGTGATCACCAGCACCGCGGCCTCGCCGCCGGCCAGCACGTAATCGCCGATCGAGACCTCGTGGACCTCGAGCCGCTCGCCGTACTCCTCGATCACCCGACGGTCGATGCCCTCGTAGCGGGCGGGCGTGAAGACCAGCCAGGGGCGCTCGGCGAGCTCTACGGCGAGCGCCTGGGTGAACGGACGGCCGCTCGGGGTCGGCACGATCAGCGTGGGCTTGACCAGTCCCTCCGCCTCGCCCGACGCCATGATCGAGTCAAGCGCCTCGCCCCAGGGCTCGGGCTTCATGACCATGCCGGGTCCGCCGCCGTACGGGGTGTCGTCGACCGTGTTGTGCCGGTCGTGCGTCCAGCCGCGCAGATCGTGGACCCGTACGTCGAGCTGGCCGCGGGCGCGTGCCTTGCCGACCAGCGAGACGTTCAGCGGCTCCAGGTACTCGGGGAAGATCGTGACGACGTCGAGCCTCATGACGACTCGTCCTCACGGCCGCTCGCGGTGTCGCCCTTACGGCTGCCGCCGGTCTCGTCCTTCTCACGACCGCTCGCGGTGTCGTCCTTACGGCTGCCCGCGATCTCCGCCTCGGCCTCGTCGAGCAGGCCCGGCGGCGGGTCGATCACGGCGCGCTGCGCCTCCAGATCGATCTCCGGCACGAACTCGGAGACGAACGGGATCATCACCTCACCCCCGTCGGGGCGCTTCACGATCAGCAGGTCCTGGTACGGCAGATGGGAGATCTCGGAGATCCGCCCGACCTCGGTGCCGTCCACGGTGACCACATCGATGTCGATCAACTGATGGTCGTAGAACTCCTCGGGGTCCTCGGGGAGTTCCTCGGGGTCGACCTCCGCGATCAGCAGGATGTTCCGCAGCTCCTCCGCGCCGCTGCGGTCGCGGACGCCCTCGAAGCGCAGCAGCAGCCGGCCGCTGTGCACCCGGCCGGACTCGATGGTCAGCGGCCCGGCCGAGGCGGGCTCGGTGGTCAGCACGGCGCCCGGGCCGAGCCGCAGCTCCGGCTCGTCCGTCCGCACCTCGACGGTGACCTCGCCCTTGATGCCATGGGCACGGCCGATCCGCGCGACAACCAACTGCACGATGCGATGTCCCTTCACACACACGGGCCGGGGACGGCCCAAAGCCCTCCCCGGCCCGTGCCGGTGCTCTTCTTGATCGCCTCAGCGGACCTGATCGACGTCGACGAGGTCGACGCGGATCCCGCGGCCGCCGATGGCGCCCACGACGGTGCGCAGGGCGCGTGCGGTGCGGCCGTTGCGGCCGATCACCTTGCCGAGGTCATCGGGGTGCACCCGGACCTCCAGCACACGCCCACGCCGCAGGGTGCGCGAGGCCACCTGCACGTCGTCGGGGTTGTCGACGATGCCCTTCACCAGGTGCTCGAGGGCTTCCTCGAGCATCCTCAGGCCTCAGTCGACGCGGTGGACTCGGCGGAGTCAGCCGCCTCGTCCGACTTCTTCTCGGACTTCTTCGCCTTCTGGGTGATCGCCTCACCCTTCGGCTCGTCACCGGCGTCCTTGGCGGCCGCCTCGAACAGGGCGCGCTTGTCGGCCTTCGGCTCGGCGACCTTCATCGGGGCCGGGGCGGGCAGGCCCTTGAACTGCTGCCAGTCGCCGGTGACCTTCAGGATGGCCAGCACGGGCTCGGTCGGCTGGGCGCCGACCTTCAGCCAGTGCTGCACACGCTCCGAGTCGACCTCGATGCGCGACGGGTTCTGCACCGGGTGGTACAGACCGATCTCCTCGATCGCCCGGCCGTCACGGCGGGTGCGGGAGTCGGCGACGACGATGCGGTAGTGAGGCGAACGGATCTTGCCCAGACGCTTCAGCTTGATCTTGACTGCCACGGAAGTGGTGTCTCCTGGTCTTGACGTGGTTGAGCACTGCGACGTGCCGCGTGGGGTTGCGGTACCCGAGTGCCCGATGGACGCGTCAGCCGGAGGAGAGAGGGGTCCTGGTCGGCTGTCGAGTACAGCAGACCATTCTGCCACACCGGGACAGGTCAGCCGACCGCGGCCACCGCCTCCGGAATGCGGAAGGGCTTACCGCAGCCACCGCACATGATCGGCGCCTGGGCCAGCACCGACGGGACGACCCGGACATTGCGCCCGCAGTCGCACACCGCCTTGACCCGGACCCCGCCACCGGAGGAGCCATGGCGCGCGGCGGGCCCGCGGAAGGTGCGGGAGGTCTCGGCGGTGGTCGCCACGGTGTGCGCCTTCAGCGCGCGCTGGAGGCGGTCGATCGTGCTCCGGTACCGCTTTCTCGCCTCGGGGCTGAGGGTGACCAGCGAGAAGCCGCTGCTGGGATGCGGCTCCTCGGGGTGGTCGAGCCCCAGCTCCTCGGCGATCGCCAGGAACCGGCGGTTGTGGTAGCGGCCGGCGCGTGAGGTGTCACGGACACCGCGGGCGGCGGCGATCCCATGGACTGCCTCATGCAGCAGCCGTTCGAAGGAGAGCTCGGCGCCACATGCGGACGACGACTCTCCGATCAGCGATTCGGGCGCGGCGAGATCCGGCAGCTCGGAGTGGTGCCGTTGAATATCGGCCCACGCCTGCGCCAGCTCTGCGGCGAGAACAGGTGGTGTCGTGCTCACGTCGTGCTAACGAGCAGGACCGGTCCGGTGTTCCGATTCCGGGGCATCCCAAATAATTTGCACGTACCAGTCAGTTCACGGTGATGTACGACGACGAGGGGCGGGTGCGTAAATGTGTGGATGAGCCACGCACCGTGCATCAAGCCGGTACGTACCGCCTCAGTAGGCCCTCGCGACGATCGCGACGTTACCGGGAGCGTCGTCGGCGTCCGGCACCGCCCCGTCCTCGGTGACCAGACACCGTACGGACACCGACCGCTCGGCGAGCGCCGCCTCGCCCTCCGGCCCCAGGTCCGCCCATCGGATCCGGGCCCAGCCGCCCGCGGCCGCGGCCTCGGCGGCCTCCTCCATGGTCGCCACCTCCGTGGTGCGCGCCTTACGGCGCTCACGGGCCTGCCGCAGCAGCAGCGCCTGGTCCTCCTCCAAGACCTTGGGCAGCAGCTCCGGCAGCAGCTCGGCGCGCACCGGCTCCTTACCGCCGGGGATCCGCCGGGCCACCATGGCGGTGCCGCTCTCCAGGTCGCGCGGGCCGATCTCGACCCGGACCGGCACGCCCTTGAGCTCCCAGTCGACCGCGCGGCGGCCGAAGGGGGTGTCCGTACGGTCGTCGACATGGACCCGCACGCCCGCCGCGGTGAGCAGCTCGCCGATCTCGCGGACCTTGGCGAGCACCGCGTCGTCGCCCTTGATCGCCAGCACCACGACCTGGGTCGAGGCCAGCCTCGGCGGGATCCGCAGGCCGTTGTCGTCGCCGTGCATCATCACCAGCGCGCCGACCATCCGGGTCGTGCTGCCCCAGGAGGTCTGCCAGACCAGCTCCTGCTCGCCGTCCTTGGACAGATAGCTGGTGTGGAAGGCCCGGGCGAAGTTCTGGCCCAGCTCATGGCTGGTGCCGAGCTGGAGCGCCTTGCCGTCGCCCATCATCCCTTCGAGGGTGAGGGTGTTGAGGGCGCCGGCGAACCGCTCCCGGGCGGTCTTGCGGCCCAGCACCACGTCCATCGCCAGGACGTCCTCCATGAACCGGGCGTAGACCTCGCGGTGGATCCGGGCGGCGAAGTCCCTGGCGTCCTCGTACGACGCGTGCGCGGTGTGCCCCTCCTGCCACAGGAACTCGGTCGTCCGCAGGAACAGCCGCGGCCGCAGCTCCCAACGCACCACATTGGCCCACTGGTTGATCAGCAGCGGCAGATCGCGGTAGCTCTGCACCCACTTGGAGAAGTACTCGTTGACGATCGTCTCCGAGGTGGGCCGGACGACGACCGGCTCCTCGAGCTCCTTACCGCCGCCATGGGTGACCACCGCGAGCTCCGGCGCGAACCCCTCGACGTGATCGGCTTCCTTGGCCAGGTACGACTGCGGGATGAAGAGCGGGAAGTACGCGTTCTGGACGCCGACCGCCTTGATGCGGGCGTCCATGTCCTGCTGCATCCGCTCCCACAGCCCGTACCCGTACGGTCGGATCACCATGGTGCCGCGCACCGGGCCGTTGTCGGCCAGCTCGGCCTTGTTGATCACGTCCTGATACCAGCGGGGGAAGTCCTCCGCCTGCGCGGTGAGCACGGGGGTCTTGGCCATGGCGCCGATCGTACGGCGGTGGGGTACCGAACCGTGAATGAAGGAAAAGCGAGCCGATCAGTGCCGGCCATCGCCCGACACCGGCCACGGGCCGCACGGAGGTCAGGGGGCGGTCGGGGAGCGAGACGTACGCACAGGTGTGCGGGGGCGCACAAAGGGGGCACGCAAGCACGGCCGTGAAACCTCTGGACGCGGGGACGGATGCGGAGTTCCCTGGCATTTGGGGGTGGGACGTCACACCGCACAACGGCGGATGTGACACCGAATCTGACGACGGCACTGCTCTTCGCTGATTGGGGCCCTTTCGATGACATTTACGCTCGTACAGCGGCACCGCCCGCACCCCTCCTCGTCGCCGACGGCGGACGCCCACGCTCGCACCCGCGACTGGGCGGAGATCCAGGAGCGGATGCTGGTCCCGCTGTACGAGGCCGTGTACGAACGGCTGGACATCGGCGCCGGGACCCGGCTGCTGGGCCTGGGCTGCGGCTCCGGGCTCGCCCTCCTCATGGCGGCCACGCGCGGCGCCACGGTCTGCGGGGTGGACACCGACGAGCGGCGCCTGGACCTCGCGCGCGAGCGGCTGACGGCCGTGGGCGCACCGGGCGGCCCGGCGCTGCCCGCCCGGCTGGGCCTCGGCGGCCCGGAGAGCCCCTGCGTAGGGGCGGCCGCGGCGGAGTCCGCCTTCACGGTGGTGACCGCCTTCGAGCCGCTGTCGGCCCTGAGCGGGATAGGCGCCGGAGCGGAGGTGTGCGCCGCGGCGTCCACCCTCGCGGCCGCCACGGCGCACACCGAGCGCGGCGGGGCCGTGGTGCTCGCCGGATGGGGTCCGCCGGAGCGCTGCGCCACCTCCGGGGTGCTGCGGGTGGGCGCCCGGCTCGCCGATCCGATGGGCTCCCCCGGCCTGCGCCGGGAGGCCGAGGCGCCCCCTGCCGCGCGCTGGTGGCCGTACGGCCGCGACGACCTGGAGGAACTGGCCACACTTGCCGGGCTGCGGCCCGACGGATCGGGCCGGGTGGCCTGCCCGTTCGGCTACGCCGACATGGACAGCGCGGTGCGCGGGCTGCTGTCGACGGGGCTCTTCGACGCGGCGGAGCGGGTCACGGATCCGATCCAGGTCCGCAAGGAGATCACCGAGGCGCTCCATCCGCATCAGCGCGCGGACGGCACGGTGTGGATGCCGAACGTCTTCCGCTATCTGATCTGCCGCATCTGATCTGTCGTAGCTGATCTGTCGTAGCTGATCTGTCGTAGCTGAACGGGACCGTCGCGTAAGGCCCCTGACGGTGTGCGCAGGGGCCTTACGGTTCATTCGTACGGGAACGCCTCCGGGGCGCCGGGGCGGCTCAGCCCATGAACTTCTTGAACTCGTCGGGGAGTTCGAAGTTCTGTCCGTCCTGTCCGCCACCGGGCAGCCCGAACGCGCCGCCCTGCTCGCGGCGCGCCGCGGCTTCCTGCTCCTGCTGAGCGCGCTTCAGCGGATTCCCGCTGCGCTGCTTCCCCTTGGCCTTCTTCTGCTGCTTGCCCTTGCGCTTGCCGCCACCCACGCCCGGCATACCCGGCATCCCGGGCATCCCCGGCATGCCGCCCTGGGCCATCTTCGACATCATCTTGCGCGCGTCGAAGAACCGCTCCACCAGGTTCTTCACCGCGCTCACCTCGACGCCGGAACCACGGGCGATACGGGCGCGGCGCGAGCCGTTGATGATCGTGGGGTCCTGGCGCTCGCCCGGGGTCATCGACTTGATGATGGCCGCGGTGCGGTCCACTTCCCGCTCGTCCAGGTTGTTGATCTGGTCCTTCATCTGGCCCATGCCCGGCAGCATGCCGAGCAGCTTGGAGATGGAGCCCATCTTGCGGACCTGCTCCATCTGCGCCAGGAAGTCGTCGAGCGTGAACTCCTTGGGGCCCTTCGCCAGCTTGGCCGCCATCTTCTCGGCCTCTTGCTGGCTGAAGGTCTGCTCGGCCTTCTCGATCAGGCTGAGCATGTCGCCCATGCCGAGGATGCGGGACGCCATGCGGTCCGGGTGGAACGCGTCGAAGTCGTCCAGCTTCTCGCCGTTGGAGGCGAACATGATCTGGCGGCCGGTGACATGCGCGATGGACAGCGCGGCACCGCCGCGCGCGTCGCCGTCCAGCTTGGAGAGCACCACACCGTCGAAGCCGACGCCGTCGCGGAACGCCTCCGCGGTGTTCACCGCGTCCTGGCCGATCATCGCGTCGACGACGAAGAGGACCTCGTCCGGGCGGACCGCGTCGCGGATGTCGGCGGCCTGCCGCATCAGCTCCTCGTCGATGCCGAGACGGCCCGCGGTGTCGACGATCACGACATCGTGCTGCTTGGTCCGGGCGAACTCGATCGAGTCCTGCGCCACCTTGACCGGGTCACCGACGCCGTTGCCCGGCTCGGGGGCGAAGACGGCGACACCGGCCCGCTCCGCGACCACCGAGAGCTGGTTGACGGCGTTGGGGCGCTGGAGGTCACAGGCGACGAGCAGCGGCGCGTGGCCCTGGCCCTTCAGCCAGCGGCCCAGCTTTCCGGCGAGCGTCGTCTTACCGGCACCCTGGAGACCCGCGAGCATGATCACGGTCGGCGGCTGCTTGGCGAAGCGGAGGCGCCGCGCCTCGCCGCCGAGGATGCCGATCAGCTCCTCGTTGACGATCTTGATGACCTGCTGGGCGGGGTTGAGCGCCTGGGAGACCTCGGCCCCGAGGCTCCGCTCCTTGACCTGCTTGATGAACGACCGGACGACGGGCAGCGCCACGTCGGCCTCGAGCAGGGCGATCCGGATCTCGCGTGCCGTGGCGTCGATGTCCGCCTCGCTGAGGCGTCCCTTGCCCCGGAGGTTCTTGAAAGTCGCTGCGAGGCGATCGGAGAGGGTATCGAACACGGTGGTCGCGAATCCTTCGGTCGGATGTCGGGTCGGTGGTCGGCCTCCAAGGGTATCCGCCCGGCGCGGGAACGGTCTGCCCCCGGGCGTGCGACGCCCTGGCGGGGCGTCTTTCCCCACCCCGCCCCTTCCCGAACCGGGGCTGCGCCCCGGGCCCCGTTCCGGGGGCTCCGCCCCCGAGCCCCCGCCGGGGCTCCGCCCCGGACCCCGCCCCTCAAACGCCGGAGGGGCTGGGGAGTGCTGGGGAGTCTCAGGCGCCGGACGGGCTGGTCAGCGTCTGCTCGACCTTTTGGGCCACCTCGGCCGCGTGCATGGGCTTCAGGGGGGCGCCGGAGCTGTCCGTGACATAGAACGCATCCACGGCGTTGGCGCCGAGGGTGGAGGCGTGGGCGCTGCGTACCGCGACGCCGGTGTCCTCCAGGGCACGGCCGATGCGGTGCAGCAGGCCGGGGGCGTCCTGGGCGCGGACCTCGATCACCGTGGCCAACTGGGAGCTGCCGGGTGCGACCGTCACCCGTGGTGGCGGGGCGTGCACCCCGCGGCGGCGGGGGTACTTGCGGTAGGCGGCCTCGCGTTCGGCGAGGCGGGCGACGATGTCGAGGGAGCCGTCCAGGGCGCGGAGCAGGTCGTTGCGCAGGCGGGCGGCCTGCGGCAGGGAACCGTACTCGGCCGCGACCCGCCAGCTCAGCAGCAGCACCCCGGCCGCCTCGCCCGCCGCGTCCAGCTCCGAGGGCAGCTCGAGGGCGCGCAGGTCCGCCGCGCGCACCGTAAGGCGGTGCAGGGCCAGGACTCCGGCCGCCGTGGGCAGGACGCCGGGCTGGTCGGGGACGGCGATGAGCAGTTCCACGCCGATCGGCTCGGGGGCGGTGGTCCCCTCCTCCGGCGGTCCTTCGGTGGCGGCCGTAAGGAGGCCATCCGTGAGGTCACCCGCAAGGAGGCCCGCCTCGCTCGGTGCCATTGCCTCGGAGCGTGCGTGCAGGGCCAGCACCGGGCCGCCGGTGCGCCATGCCTCGATCGCGAGGCGTTCCTGTTCGGCCGTGGTCTGCTGCGGGGTGGACCAGTCGTCCGCGGGTTCGCCCGCGAGCACCGCCGAGACCCGTTTGACCAGGTCGGCGACGAGGGAGCCGCGCCAGGCGCTCCAGGCCGCTGGGCCGGTGGCCAGCGCGTCGGCCTCGGTGAGGGCGTGCAGCAGTTCCAGGGTGGTGGCGCCGCCGACGGCCTCGGCGACCGAACGCACCGTGGCCGGATCGTCCAGGTCGCGCCGGGTGGCGGTCTCGACGAGCAGCAGATGGTGGCGTACGAGGGTGGCGAGGACCGCGACATCCGCGCGGTCGAAGCCGATGCGGGCGGCGACATCGCGGGCGATGGTCTCCCCGGCCACCGAGTGGTCGCCGGGCCAGCCCTTGCCGATGTCGTGCAGCAGCGCGGCGACCAGCAGCAGATCGGGGCGGCCGACCCGGCGGCTGAGCGCGCTGGCCCGGACCGCGGTCTCGACCAGATGCCGGTCCACCGTCCAGCGGTGGACGGCGTTGCGCTGCGGACGGCAGCGCACCCGCTCCCAGTCCGGCAGCAGCCGGGTGATCAGCCCCTCGGCCTCCAGTGCCTCCCACACGCCGACGGTGGACTCGCCCGCGCCCAGCAGCGTGATCAGTTGCTCCCTGGCCTCGGGCGGCCACGGCACGGGCAGCGGCCGGGCGGCGGCGGACAGCCGCCTTACGGCGTGCGGCGACAGCGGAAGTCCGGCCTGGGCGGCGGCCGCGGCGGCCCGCAGGGTCAGCACGGGGTCGCGGTCGGGGCGGGCGGTACGGGCCAGCACCACCTCGCCGTCCTGTTCCACGACGCCCTCGGCGAGCGGGCTGCGCTCCCCCGCGTCCGCGCCGCCTCCGGCGCCCCCACGACCGCCCGAGCGCCCGCCGAGGCCGCCGAGCAGTCCGCGCAGCCGGGGCCGGGCGGCCGAGCGGGCGCGCAGCACCCGCTCGACCTCGCGCCAGGTGACATCGCTCGCGTAGGAGATGATCCGGGCGGATTCGTAGATCTGGCGCAGCAGGGCGTCGGCGTCCAGCAGTCCGAGGGCACCCGCGACCTGGTCCTGTTCCTGGAGCGCGAGACGGTCGGTGGCGCGGCCGGTGGCCAGATGGAGCGCGTCGCGGGCGTCCAGCAGCCGCCGCCGCGCGTCGTCGAGGCCCTCGCGGGGGGCGTCGGCGAGCCAGGAGGCGGCGATGGCGCGCAGCGCGGTGGCGTCGCGGAGCCCGCCGCGGGCCTCCTTCAGATCGGGTTCGAGCAGGAACCGAAGCTCACCATGGCGCTCGGCGCGCTCCTGGCACAGCGCGTGGAGGTCGGGCAGCCGCCGCGGGGCCTGGGCGCGCCAGTCGGCCAGGACGGTGCTGCGCAGATCGGCGGTGAGCGCCTGGTCGCCCGCGATGTGGCGGGCGTCGAGCAGGCCGAGCTGGACCTTCAGCTCCTCGGCGGCGGTCGCGCGGGCCTCGTCGGGGGTGCGCACCGAGTGGTCGAGGGCGAGGCCCATGTCCCAGACCGGGTACCAGACGTGGTCGGCGAGGGCTGCGAGGGCCGAGCGGTCGGCGGAGCCGTCGTGCAGCAGCAGCACATCGAGGTCGCTGCGCGGGGAGAGTTCGCCGCGTCCGTAGCCGCCGACCGCGACCAGGGCGACGCCCCGGCCGATCCCGGCGGTCTGCGCCCCGCCGGTGAGCAGCGCGGCCAGCCACTGGTCGGTGAGTTCGGCCAGGGCGGAGCGGCGCGGCGGCCCGGACCGCGACCCCTCCTGGAGGAGTCGCAGCCTGGCCGCCGCATAGCCGCCGGGCCCCGAGTCGGTGGTGTCGGTCGTGGTCTCGAGGCTTTCCGTCAACTCGGCTCCCTGTCAGCGTGCGACTGGTTGTCCGGCTCGTGCCGGGCCCTCGGAGGGCGTACGGGCTCCGGTCCTCGGAGCCCGTCCCGGCCCCGGCCCTCGAAGGGCGCCCGGGCCGCGGCCCTCGAAGGGCATCCCGGCCCCGGCCCTCAGAGGGCGTCCGGGCCGCGCTCCCCGGTGCGGACCCGGACGGCGGTCTCCACGGGGACGCTCCAGACCTTGCCGTCCCCGATCTTTCCGGTGCGGGCCGCCTTGACCACGACATCGACGAGATCGTCGGCGTCCTCGTCCTCGACCAGCACCTCTATGCGCACCTTGGGCACCAGGTCGACGGTGTACTCCGCACCCCGGTAGACCTCGGTGTGGCCGCGCTGACGGCCGTAGCCGCTGGCCTCGGTGACGGTCAGGCCCTGGACGCCGAACGCCTGGAGCGCTTCCTTGATCTCGTCGAGCCGGTGCGGCTTCACGACTGCGGTGATGAGCTTCACGCGTCCACCTTCTTGTTGTGCGGCTTCTGCGGCGCGGACGCGCCGGTCGCGGCGGGCACCGTACTACGGGCGGATCCGCCCACCGCGCTGAAGTCATAGGCGGTCTCGGCGTGGAACGCCTGGTCGATGCCGCCCAGTTCCTCGTCCTCACTGGCCCGGAAGCCGATGGTCACATCGATGAGCTTGGCGAGGATCCAGGAGACGACGAAGGAGTAGAGCAGCACCGTGAAGGCGCCGAGCGCCTGCTTGCCCAACTGGGCCGCGCCGCCGACGCCGTCGGTGGCCAGGACGCCGACCAGGAGGGTGCCGATGACACCGCCGACCAGGTGCACCCCGACCACGTCGAGCGAGTCGTCGAAGCCCAGCTTGTACTTGAGGCTGACGGCCCAGGAGCAGACGACACCGGCCACCAGGCCGATCACGATGGCGCCCCAGGCGTTCACCGCCGCACCCGAGGGGGTGATGGCGACCAGGCCCGCGACCGCGCCGGAGGCGGCGCCCAGCGTGGTGAACGCGCCGTGCCGGATGCGCTCGTAGGCGAGCCAGCCGAGCATCGCGACACCGGTGGCGACCTGGGTGTTGAAGGCCATGTTGGCGGCGGTCCCGTTGGCGGCGAGGGCGGAGCCGGCGTTGAAGCCGAACCAGCCGAACCACAGCAGACCGGAGCCGAGCATCACCAGCGGCAGGTTGTGGGGGCGCATCGGGTCCTTCTTGAAGCCGATGCGCTTGCCGAGCACCAGGGCCACGGCAAGGCCCGCGGCGCCCGCGTTGATGTGGACCGCCGTGCCGCCCGCGAAGTCGATGACCTCCTTCTTGAACAGCCAGCCGTCGGCCTGCCAGACCCAGTGGGCCACCGGGAAGTAGACGACCGTGGTCCACAGGGTGATGAACAGCGCCCAGGAGCCGAACTTGACGCGGTCGGCGACGGCTCCGCTGATCAGCGCGGGGGTGATCACCGCGAACATGAGCTGGAAGAGCGCGAAGGCCAGCACCGGGATCGCGTCGGGCTTCTCGCCCCACAGCGAGGTCGGCTCGATGCCCTTGAAACCTATGTGGTCGAGATTGCCCAGCAGCCCGCCGCCGATGTCATCACCGAAGGTGAGCGAGTAGCCGAACAGCACCCACAGCAGCGAGACGACGCCGAGCGAGATGAAGGACATCATCAGCATGTTCAGGGCGCTCTTCACCCGCACCATGCCGCCGTAGAAGAAGGCCAGGCCAGGGGTCATCAGCATCACGAGCGCGGCGCTGATCAATACGAACGCGGTATTTGCGCCATTCAATGTGGACGTCTCCTCGAAACGACGGCCCTGCGGGCAGGACATCGGGGGGCCGGTATTCGCCTCGAGGTTGGCGCAGCACCGTTTCAGCCGATGCCGCCCGATGTTTCACCGCAGTGACGAAGGCCGCGGGAGTGTTACGTACCGATGAACCGCGGCTGTCAGGGCGGAGCGCTCCGTTATCGTGTCGCAACCACCGCCGGGACCGCTCAGACGGCCTGGCCGGGCCCCGCGGCCCCTGGCGTATCGGGCATGAGGGTGGCCAGCCGCTCGCCGAGATCGGCGATCTGCGGCACATCGCCGAACTGGCGCACCGCCGTGTCCACGGTCTTGCGCAGCCGGTTGTTGACCCGCTCCGAGCGCACCCGCTTGGCGAGCGGCAGCGCCAGGCGGGCGACCCCGGCGGCCTGCTCGGGCTCCTTCTGGAGGAGATGGACGGTGGCCATGCCGATCAGGTTGAGCGCATACGAACGCTGGGGGCCCGCGTCGCTCTCCGTCTCCTGGCCGAAGAGCTTCACGGCCTGCCGCATCACCGGGTCGGCCATCTTGGCGTAGGTGGGGCTGCGGCCGGCGACATAGGCGAGATCGCGGTAGGAGTGGGCGTTCTCCGCGTTGAGCTCGGCCTCGGAGAAGAAGCGGATCCAGTCGGGGTCGCCGTCGCCCTTGGCGCAGTCGGCGAAGGTGTCCTCGGCCATCTTCACCGCGCGGTGGCATTTGCTGGGCTGGCCCATATTGGCGTAGGCGCGGGCCTCCATCGCATACAGCATGGCCTGGGTGCGCGGGGTGGCGTTCTCCCGGCTGCCGTACTGCGCGAGGTGGATCAGCTCCAGCGCGTCATCCGGCCGGCCGACGTGGATCATCTGGCGGCTCATACCGGAGAGGATGTACGAGCCGAGGGGGCGGTCGCCGGACTCCTTGGCGGCGTGCAGGGCGAGCACGAAGTACTTCTGCGCGGTGGGCTGGAGCCCGATGTCATAGCTCATCCACCCGGCGAGTTGGGCGAGCTCGCCCGCGACCTTGAACAGCCGCCGGGAGACCGCCTCCGGATGCGGCTCCTGGAGCAGGTCGGTGACCTCGTGCAACTGGCCGACCACCGCCTTGCGCCGCAGCCCGCCGCCGCACTGGGCGTCCCAGGCGCGGAACATCACGATGGTGGACTCCAGCAGCTCGAGCTCCGGCTCGGAGAGCCGGGAGACCCGGCGCGCGCGGCCGGCGTCCGCCGCCCTGGCGCCGCCGGGCTGTCCGCTCGTGGAGGGCACCAGCCAGCGCTGCATCGGCTCGATGAGGGCGGGGCCCGCGGACAGCGAGAGCGAGGTGCCGAGGAAGCCGCGGCGGGCGAGCATCAGATCGCTGCGGGAGAACTCGCCGATCAGCGCGACCGTTTCGGGCCCGGCCCAGGGAAGATCCACACCGGACACGGACGGTGACCGGTGGACGGCGCGCAGCCCGAGGTCCTCGATGCCCACCACACAGCCGAAGCGCTCGGAGAACAACTCGGAGAGAATCTGCGGAATCGGCTCCCGGGGCTGCTCGCCGTCCAGCCAGCGGCGCACCCGCGAGGTGTCCGTGCTGATGTGATGGGCCCCTAACTGCCGCGCCCTGCGGTTGACTTGGCGCGCCAGCTCCCCCTTCGACCAGCCGCTGCGCACGAACCACGACTGCAATTGCGCATTGGGGCGCTTCCCAGCACCGCCGCCGCCGTCGCCCACCCGGAACGCCCCCATCCCACGAATCTTCCCGAACCGCCACCAGAATGCCTTCTGTCACGGTCAGTTGTCCCCGGGATGCGGCGTATCAACCGTCCCGACAGGGAACAGCCACATGCCAGGGGCATGTACCGATCCGTACTCCGCCCGTCGTCAGCTCGCATTCGAGCGAGCACCACATCCAGGGACTGTGCACTGAAAGTAATCCTACGATCACGCCCCCGGCGAGGCGGTTCGTGAAAACGCCACCATTCGCCACCCCTTCGAATGAACCCGGTTACCGGTTCGCACGATTCACTTGACACCGGGGCGACGGGAAACAGGTGAAGGGGTGCAGGCGGGGGCGCACGGGTCGCGTCTCACCACCTGCGTCACATCGGAGCGCACTCTGCCGCGCCTCCTTGGCGACGGAGCGTCATCGTGACGTTCCGGCTCGTAACCATCCAGAGCGGGACCCGTTGGAGGGGGCATGGGCTTCACGATCGGCGGCAACCGGGACATGCGGTCCGGCTCACGGCGCCGCGGCCGTACGTCCGAGTCCACGACGGTGGCGGAGTACACCGGTCTGTGGGGCTGGGACGTGGTGCCGGGCGCGCGGGCGGCACGGAGCTCGGGGGGCGGCAGAAACGAATGTTCATGCGGTGACCACGGCTGTCCCTCCCCCGGCGCGCATCCGCTCTCCTTCGCCCCCGGCGTCCCGGCGGGCGCCACGCTGGACGCCGCCGCGGCCGCGTGGGAGCAGGTCCCGGGGGCGGCCGTGCTGCTGCCGGTGGGCCGCTCGTTCGACGTCCTGGAGGTCGCGGAGTACGCGGGCGGACACGCGCTGGTCCGGCTGGAGCGGATGGGGCTGCCCCTCGGCCCGGTGGCCGTCACCCCGCACGGGCGCGCCCAGTTCTTCGTCGCCCCCGGCGCCGCCGCCGAACTCCCCGAGCTGCTGTACCGCATGGGCTGGGACGACGCCGACCTCGATCTGCGCTGTCTGGGCCCGGGCGACCACATCACCGCCCCGCCCTCGGACCTCGGCGGCCTCGGACCGGTCCGCTGGCTGCGCCCGCCGACCCTCGACACCGCGGGCCGCCCGCCGCACGCCCGGCTGGTCCTGGGCACCCTCGCCTATCTGAGCCACCGGGCCGGGGCCTGAGGCGGCTTTCCGCTTACCCGAACGCCCCGTACGCGGGCGCTGTGCCCGTACGCGGACGCCGTTGAAAGCCGTACACGAACGCCGGACGGGCCGGGAGTCAACCCCGGCCCGTCCGGCGCGCTACAGGTGATCCCCCCACCACGGCCTCAGCCGCCGATCAGCGCGTCGACGAACGCCTCCGGCTCGAACGGCGCGAGATCGTCCGCGCCCTCGCCCAGCCCCACCAGCTTGACCGGGACCTTCAGCTCACGCTGGACCGCGACGACGATGCCGCCCTTGGCGGTGCCGTCCAGCTTGGTCAGCACGATGCCGGTGATGTCCACGACCTCCGCGAACACCCGCGCCTGAACCAGGCCGTTCTGCCCGGTCGTGGCGTCGAGGACGAGCAGCACCTCGTCCACCGCGCCGTGCTTCTCCACGACCCGCTTGACCTTGCCCAGCTCGTCCATCAGACCGGTCTTGGTGTGCAGCCGCCCGGCGGTGTCGATCAGGACGACGTCCGCGCTCTCCGCGATGCCCTCCTTCACCGCGTCGAAGGCGACCGACGCCGGGTCGCCGGCCTCCGGCCCCCGGACCGTACGGGCGCCGACCCGCTCGCCCCAGGTCTGCAACTGATCGGCGGCGGCGGCGCGGAAAGTGTCGGCCGCGCCGAGCACCACCGACTTGCCGTCCGCGACGAGCACCCGGGCCAGCTTCCCGGTCGTGGTGGTCTTACCGGTGCCATTGACGCCGACGACCATGACGACGCCCGGCTTCTCCTCGCCGTTCGCGCCCACACCGCTCTCGGTGTGCACCGAACGGTCGGCCTCGGTGCCGATGAGGCGCAGCAGTTCCTCACGCAGCAGACCGCGCAGCTCCTCCGGGCTACGGGTGCCGAGCACCTTGACGCGCTCCCGCAGCCGCTCGACCAGCTCCTCGGTCGGCGCCACACCGACATCGGCGGTCAGCAGCGTGTCCTCGATCTCCTCCCAGGTGTCGTCGTCGAGGTGCTCCCGGGACAGCAGCGTCAGCAGCCCCTTGCCCAGAGTGGTCTGGGAGCGGGACAGCCGGGCGCGCAGCCGCACCAGCCGGCCGGCGGTCGGCTCCGGGACCTCGATCGGCGGAACCTCGGGCGGGGCGGCGGCGGGTGCCTCCGCGGCCGGGGCCTCGGTCCCCGGAAGGTCCACCTCCTCGATGGTTCTGCGTGGTTCCTCACGCGGGGTTTCGGCCTCCTCGCCGACGTGCGGTTCGGCGGGCGGCGCGGTGACGGTGGGGCTGCTGGGCGGGGGCGGGGGCAGCCGCTTCTTCTTGCGGCCGCTGATCACGAGCCCGCTGATCGCGGCGACCGCGACCACAGCGATGACTACGGCAAGGATGAGGTATTCCATAACGCCCCCCAGTATCAGCCACGAGGGGGAGCGAGTCATTCGCCTCCCAGCCCGGCCTGCCGGGCACGCACGATCGCCTGGGCGCGGTCGCGCACTTGGAGCTTGGCGAAGATCGAGCCCACGTGATTACGCACCGTCTTGTCGGTGACCACCAGCCGCTGGGCGATCTGACGGTAGCCGAGACCGGCCGCCAGCAGATCCAGCACCTCCCGCTCCCGGGCCGTCAGAGTCGGGAACGCCTCCTTGGCCGACGCCGAACCCGAGGCGCCGACCAGCGCGCCCAGCCGCTCCGCCATCCGCGGGCTGAACACCGCGCCGCCCCGCGCCACGGTATGCAGCGCCCGCAGGATCTCGTCCCGGCCCGCGCCCTTCAGCAGATAGCCGCGGGCCCCCGCGCGCACCGCGGCCAGCAGGCTGTCGTCGTCCTCCGACATCGTCATGACCAGCACCCGGATCTCGGGGTGATCGCACAGAATCCGCCGCGTCGCCTCCAGACCGGACCGGCCCGGCAGCCCGAGATCCATCACCACCAGATCCGGACCGGTGCGCACGGCCTCGGCTATCGCCCCGTCCGCGCAGGCCGCCTGACCGACTACGGCGAACGCGTCATCGAGATTGACGGCGGCGGCCAAGCCCTCACGGAAGAGGGGATGATCGTCCACCAGCAGTACCCGCCACTGCCCCACGCTTACGGCTCCCTTTTTCTTTTGAGGCTCGGTTCGCCTCCGGCCGGAAGACCCCAGCACCCGCGGGCCCCATGCCGCCCCATGCCGCCCTAAGGCGCCCGGCTCATCGGTCTACTCGTCTTGAGCAGCGCCCGGCACGCCTCGTGCCCCGTGGGCTTCCGGTGCTCCTCGGGGTTCCCGTGTTCGCCCGGTCCGGCGAGTGGCAGCACCGCGTGCACCACCGTGCCCGTCGCCGATCCGGTCACCGAGCAGGAGCCGCCGATCTCCTCGGCCCGTTCGGTGACCGACGCGAGGCCGACCCCGGGCACCGCCGTCTCGCGCAGCCCACTCCCGTCGTCGGTGACCTTGACCTCCAGGGTGTCCGGGCCCGCGGTCAGCTCGACGCTCACCTGGCGCGCCCTGGCGTGTCGTACGGCGTTGGTCAGCGACTCCGCGGCGATCCGGTACGCGGCCGTCTCCACGCCGGGCGACAGCGGGGGCAGTGCCGCGGGACGGCTGGCCACGCCGACCCGTAGCCCGGCGACGCCCAGGCGGTGTGCCAGGTCCCGGACCGCACCGGCCAGTCCGCGCTCGGCCAGCGCGGCAGGCGCCAGGCCCGCGGTGATCCGCCGCACCTCCACCAGCGCCTCGGCCAGCGTCTCGGCGGCCTCGCACAACTGCGGGGTGGCGGGGTGGCCGGGCGGGCAGGAGGTCTGCGCGATGTCCAATCGCAGCCTTACGGCGGCCAGTTGGGGGCCGAGTCCGTCGTGGATCTCCCGGCGCAGCCTGCGGCGTTCCTCCTCGCGGGCGAGCACCAGCCGTTCCCGGGCGGCCTGGGCCTCCTCGGCCAGGCGCAGCGCGGCGAGCGCGGGGGCGGCCTGGTCGGCGAGGAGGGAGAGCAGTCCGCTGTCGCGTTCCGCCGGGGTGCCGGAGCCGTCGCGGGGGACCTCCAGGCGGCCGACGGTGCGGCCGTGGTGGCGCAGCACGAACGTCTGGACCGGGCCGGTCAGCGGGGCCCCCTCGGAGGCCAGCCGCCGGGGTCCGGCGCGGGTGTCGACGCTGACGGCGGCGCCCGAGACGCCGAGGTCCTCCACGGCGCTGCGGCAGATCTGCTGGGGCACCTCGCCGGGGTGCGGGGCCTGCTGGAGTCTTACGGCGAGGGCGCTCACGGCTTCGTGCGGGCGGGCCCGGGGCCCATAGAAGGCGCGCTCGACGCAGAGGGTGAGCCAGCGGGCGCTGGGCCGCAGCCCCCAGCCCAGCACCAGGGCGCACCCGGCGGTGACGGTGGTGGCCCCGCTCCGTACGGAGGGGAGCCCGGCCTGGACGGCGACGACCGCACAGACCACCACGGCCGCCAGTGAGGTGAGCACGAAGGCGCGGGCGAGGCGGTGGCTGGTGGAGCGGTCCAGCCGCCATATGCCGGTGCGGGCGACGCCGAGGCAGATCGCGGCGGCCCATACGGCGCTGCCGACGGTGCGGGCCACGATGGTGGGCACGCCCTCGCCCCACTGGGACAGCAGGAGCGAGACACAGGCGGGATAGGCGGCGGCCAGCAGCGCCCAGTCGCGCCGCTCGGCGCCGCGCGAGAGGGCGGCGCGGCAGCACAGGGCGGCCGTCACGGCCGCCGCGACACTGCGCAGCACCCAGGGTTCGGCCTCGGCGTAGGTGTCGAGGTGGTCGAAGGCCCACTGGCCGCCCGCGGTGGCGAACGCCGGGTTGAGCACGGTGCCGACCCGGGGCTCGCTGATCATCCACAGCCCCGCGTACCCCAGCCAGTAGCCGGACGCGCCCAGGCTGATCACCCACCACTGCCACCGCCGGCGCCCGCCCCGGGGGAACAGCCACAGGGGAAGCAGCAGCACGGTCAGCGGGCGGCAGGCCATCTTGGCGGCGGCGAGCAGCAGGGACAGCACGGCGCCGGTGGTGCCCAGGTCGGCCAGGCCCAGCAGACCGGCCGCGGCCGAGGGCAGCAGCCACAGGCCGCCGGCCACCAGCAGGACGCCGCCGTAGCGCCGGGCCTCGCGCTCGGCCAGCAGCAGCACGCCGACGCCCAGCACCGGGACGCCCACGGCGACCCGGGTCAGCACGGTGGCGCCCCGGGGGTGGGGATAGGCGAGCGCGAGCCACTGGTCGTTCACCCTCAGCATCCCGGCCACCCATCCGGCCAGGACCACCACGATCAGTGCCGATACCCCGCCCGCGGCACGCACGGCGCGGTCCTTCGGCAGTGCGGCATGTCGCATCTCAGCCGGCGGCCGGCCCGGCGGTCAGGGCGTGTGCCACGCCGGAGCCGCCGCTGGCCCACAGCGTGACGTAGTTGTCGTTGCGGCCGGGGCGGCACTTGTACTCGTCCCATTTGTGCCGCTCGATGCCTGCCTTGCCCGCGCGCTTGCAGGCCGCGGTGGTGTCGTAGTGCCCCGCCTCCCGCCAGGCGGTGTCTCCGGAGGTGGCGGCCGGGGAGGAGGCGGTGGCGGGCGAGGAGGCCGCGGTCCACACGACGGCCCCGGCGCTCAGGCCGAGTGCGATCGCCGTGCGGATTCGGGTAGGGCGCATGGTCGTTCTCCTTGGTCTCGCCCGTGCCCTACCCGCCGCCGCGGCCGTGAAGTGCGCGGATGCCGCGGCCCACCCGAACCGGTGACCTTCTAGCACCCCCGTTCCGTATCCCGTCGGCGGCGCCGGCGCCGGATGCTCACCGGACGAGCACCAGGACGGCGACGGCGATCGTCTCGGCCTCCTCGTAAGGCAGTCCGAAGCGCATCAGGGTGAGCATGATGGGCTGCGCCGCCCAGACCTCCAGCGTGTCCAGGAAGTTGGCGAGCCGGTGTGCGTACCGGCGCACCATCGCGGTTTCCCGGGGGCTCAGCCGGCTGAGCAGCTTGGCCAGCAGCGCGCCCCCGTGGTGCAGGGCGGTCACCAGCAGCCGCTGCCGGATGAGCCGCGCGGCCTCGGGGTCCGGGGCGGCGCCGGAGAAGAGCGCGGCCTTGGCGGATTCCAGGTCCCCGGGGTCGCCCGCGGTCAGCCGGACCCGGTTGATGAGGTCGTCGATGTCGGCCGCGGTGATGAGTGATTCCCCCGTGCTGATTGTCACGCACCCCTCCTCAGTTGGCGTTGTGGGCTGCGGCCCATGGGGCGGGCCGACCCTCACAATCGGCCGCCCCGCGTCCCAGGCACATGAGTCATCCGCCCCGGCCGTGCCCGGGCGGTGGGCCGAACGGCCCATGCGGGTGGTGATTTGACGGTCCGTCAGTTACGGTCCGGCTGCCACAGCCGCGACGAAGGAGGACATCCGCCATGCCGGTCACGGTCGTACGCCTCAACCTCGTCGATCCCGACGCGACCCCGCGCAGCCTGTCCGAGCGGTACCGCGCCGCCCTGGAGATGGCGGCCTTCGCCGATGAGCGGGGCATCTCCACTCTCCAGACCGAGGAGCACCACGGCTCCCCCGACAACTGGCTACCCGCCCCGCTGCCCTTCGCGGGCACGCTGCTGGGCGCCACCCGCCGGATCACCGTCACCCTCTCGGCGCTGATCGCGCCGCTGTACGACCCGCTGCGGCTGGCCGAGGACCTCGCCGTGCTGGATCTGGCCAGTGGCGGGCGGCTGATCACGGTGGCGGGGATCGGCTACCGGCCGGAGGAGTACGCGGCCCAGGACAAGGACTGGAAGCGGCGCGGGGTGCTACAGGACGAGGCGCTTGAGACGCTGCTCGCGGCCTGGACTGGCGAGCCCTTCGACTACCGGGGCCGCACCGTCCGGATCACCCCGCGCCCGTACACCCGGCCGCATCCGCCGCTGCTGGTCGGCGGCAGTTCGCAGGCGGCGGCCCGGCGCGCGGCCCGCCTCGGGCTGCCGTTCTTCCCGAGCGCGCATCTGCCGGAGCTGGAGGCGTACTACCACGCGCGGCGGGCGGAGTACGGCACCGAGGGCTGGTGCCTGATGCCCCCGGCGGCCACCCCGCTGCTTCATCTGTCCGAGGACCCGGACCGGGCCTGGGCGCGGTACGGCACCCATCTGCTGTACGAGGCGCGCAGATATGCCTCCTGGCAGCAGGGCACGGTGCGCTCGGCGGTGCGCTCACGGGCCGATGATGTGGCGGCGCTGCGCCGGGAGGGCGTCTACCGCATCGTGACCCCCGAGGAGTGCGTCGCGTACGCGGCGGAGGGCGGCGAGATGGCGAGCCTGGTGCTCCATCCGCTGTGTGGGGGGATGCCGGTCGAGGAGGGCTGGCGGTCGCTGCGGCTGTTCGCGGAACGAGTGCTGCCCCGCCTCAAGGACTGAGGCGGGGCAGCTTCTCCTGTGCGAGGAGTGGGCGGCGGGGGGGTCAGCCCATCTCCTCCAACGCCTTGCCCTTGGTCTCCGGCACCCACTTGAGGATGAACGGGATCGAGAGCAGGGCGAAGGCTGTGTACATGACGTACGTGGCCGACAGGTTCCAGTCCGACAGGCTCGGGAAGCTGGCGGTGATGGCCCAGTTGGCGATCCACTGGGCGGAGGCGGCGACACCGAGGGCCGCGGCGCGGATCTTGTTCGGGAACATCTCGCCGAGCAGGACCCAGACCACCACACCCCACGAGAGGGCGAAGAAGAGCACGAAGGCGTGGGCCGCGATCAGCGCGAGGACACCCTGGGCGTGCGGCAGCTTGCCGTCCACCAGATGGGCCGAGAAGGCCCAGGCCACCAGGCCGAGGGAGACGGCCATGCCCACGGAGCCGATGAGCGCGAGCGGCTTGCGGCCGATCCGGTCGACGAAGATCATCGCGATCACGGTGCCGAGGATGTTGATGATCGAGGTGGTGAACGAGTAGAAGAACGAGCTGCTCGGGTCGACGCCGACGGACTGCCACAGCGTCGAGGAGTAGTAGAACGCCACGTTGATGCCGACGAGCTGCTGGAAGACCGAGAGGCCGATGCCGATCCAGACGATGGGCAGCAGACCGAACCGGCCGCCGAGGAGGTCCTTGAAGGTGGACTTCTCCTCACTGCGCATGGCCCGGTCGATCTCGGCGACCCGCACATCGAGGTCCACGGTCCTGCCCTCGACCTCTTCGAGGACCTTCTTGGCCTGCTCGGTCCGGCCGACGGAGATCAGGAAGCGGGGCGACTCGGGGATGGCGAAGGACAGCAGCCCGTAGAGGACGGCGGGGATGACCATGACGCCGAGCATCCACTGCCAGGCTTCCAGGCCGGCGATCTTGCCGCGCTGGTCGCCGTCGGCGAGGTTGAGGATGCCCCAGTTGACGAGCTGGGAGATGGCGATGCCGACGACGATCGCGGCCTGCTGGAACGAGGCGAGCCGGCCACGGTAGGCGGGCGGGGCGACCTCGGCGATGTAGGCCGGGCCGATCACCGAGGCCATGCCGATGCCGATACCGCCGAGCACCCGCCACATCGCCAGGTCCCACAGCGAGAAGGGCAGCGCCGAGCCGACCGCGCTGATCGTGAAGAGGGCGGCGGCGATCTGCATGACGCGGATCCGGCCGATCCGGTCGGCTATCCGGCCCGCGGTGGCGGCGCCGATGGCCGAGCCGATCAGGGCGATGGCCACGACCTGGGCGAGGGCCGCGGAACCGATGTCGTACTTGCCCCGGATGGCTTCGACCGCTCCGTTGATCACCGAGCTGTCGTAGCCGAAGAGAAAGCCACCCATCGCGGCGGCGGCGGTGATGAAGATGACATGGCCGAGGTGATCCGGCTGGGCCTTGCGGCCCTCGGCTCCCTCTGCCTGCACGGTGGTGGACAACGTGAACTCCTGACGCCCGCCCGGCAACGCTGCCGGACGTGGGGGGACGGCTGGCCCTTCCAGCGGAGGCTGCTGAGGCGTCGACCACCACTTGAAGGTAAAAGCAACGTTGCAGAGACTATTCCTTCAAGTTTCGAAGTCAATAGAGTGTGACGAAGAAATCGTTGCAGCATGCCGACACGCAGGGGCATGTCTTGACTTCAAGTATTGAATCGGTCACCGCAAGCGCTGGCTGATGACCTTTGAGACGCCGTCACCCTGCATGGAGACGCCGTACAGCGCGTCGGCGACCTCCATCGTCCGCTTCTGGTGAGTGATCACGATCAGTTGGGAAGCCTCCTGAAGCTCCTGCATGATCCGGATCAGCCGCTGGAGATTGGTGTCGTCCAGCGCCGCCTCGACCTCGTCCATCACATAGAACGGGCTCGGCCGCGCCTTGAAGATCGACACCAGCAGGGCCACGGCGGTCAGCGAGCGCTCACCGCCCGACAGCAGCGACAGCCGCTTGACCTTCTTGCCCGGCGGCCGTGCCTCCACATCCACGCCGGTGGTCAGCATGTTCTCGGGGTCGGTCAGCACCAGCCGCCCCTCCCCGCCCGGGAACAGCCGGGAGAAGACGCCCTCGAACTCGCGCGCCGTGTCCCGGTACGCCTCCGTGAAGACCTGCTCGACCCGCTCGTCCACCTCCTTGACCACCTGAAGGAGATCGGCCCGGGTCTTCTTGAGGTCCTCCAGTTGCTCGCTCAGGAACTGATGCCGCTCCTCCAGCGCCGCGAACTCCTCGAGCGCCAGCGGATTGACCTTGCCGAGCTGCTGGTAAGCGCGCTCCGCGGCCTTCAGCCGCTTCTCCTGCTGACCCCTCACGTACCGCACCGGCTGGTTGCGCGGATGTTCGGGATCCTCCGGCAGCACCTCGCCCTCGGCGGGCGGGGAGGGCGGGACGAGCTGGTCGGGGCCGTATTCGGCGATCAGCCCGGCCGGTTCGACGCCCAGCTCCTCCAGCGCCTTGCTCTCCAACTGCTCGATCCGCATCCGCTTCTCCGCCCCCAGCACCTCGCCCCGGTGCACCGAGTCGGTCAGCTTGTCCAACTCGCCCTTGAGGTCGCGCCCCTGGCCACGGGCGGCGTCCAGCTCCCGCTCGCGCTCGGCCTTGGCGCGCTCCGCGGCGTCCCGCTCCTGCCCGGCCCGTACCAGCGACACCTCGACATGCGCGAGCAACTGACGGGCGCCGGAGGCCACGGCGGAGGCCACCTGGGCCTCATGGCGCAGCCGGGCGCGCAACTGCTCGGCGCGGGCCCGGGCCTCGCGCTCGGCGCGCGCGCCCCGGTCGAGCGCGTCGGCCCGCCCCGCGAGCCCCTTGACGCGCTCCTCATGCGTACGGACCTGGAGCCGCGCCTCCATCTCGGTCTGCCGGGCGTTGGCGCCGTCGGCCGCGAGCCGGTCCCGTACGGAGGTGTCGGGCTCCTCTTCACCCGGTTGCTCCTCCGCCACCGCCAGCCGCTCGGCCAGCTCCTCCGCCTCCTCGGTCGCCCGCTCCAGCGCCTCCTCGGCCCTGACGACGGCCGCGGCCGACCGCTCGGCCTCCCCGGCGGCCCCGCGCGCCTGCCCGGCCAGCCGGCCCAGCGACTGCGCGACCCGCGACTTCTCCCGGTCCGCCGCGCTCCGGCGACCCGCCAGCTCCTCGACGAGCGCCAGGCACTCGGCCCGCCGCTCCTTTGCCGCACGCTGCGCCCCGGCCAGCTCCTCGCACCGTACGGCGAGCCGCTCCAGCTCCGCCGCCGCCTCGTCGACGGACGCCTGCACCTCCAGCAGTGAGGGCGCCCCGGCGGACCCGCCCTGCGCGAAGTGCGCCCCGAGCAGATCGCCCTCGGCGGTCACGGTCGTCAACTCCGGCCGCCGCGTGAGCAGTTCCTCGGCCTCCGCCAGCGTCCCGACCACCACCATGCCGTCGAGCAACCGCCTTACGGCGGGCAGCAGCGAGGCGGGCCCGGCCACCAGATCCGCCGCCCACGGGGATTCCTCGGCCGTCGCGGCCTTACCGGGCTCATCGCGACTGACGGCCCCCTCGGGCACGGCGCCCGGCGCGGTCGCCTCTCCCCCGGCGGGATGCGGCACCCGCGCGGAAACGGCCGACGCGGACGGCCCACCGACGGCGGCGACGGTGGCACCGGGGCGCGAAGCGGCGGGGGCGCCGTCAGACGCCGTATGGGGATCGCGGCCCTCGTCCCCGGACGCCTCCGGCCGCGTACCCGGGACCACGGGCCGGTCGGCCTCGGGCCGCGCGGACGCGCTCGCGGCACCCGTGTCACCCCGGCTCGCGGTATCGGCGGCGGCCTGCGGCGCGCTCGGGCCGCCGGACCCCGACTCGGTACCCCGGGAGTCCGCCCCGCCGGGCCGAGAGCCGTCAGCGGAGCCGGAGGACCCGGCTACCGCACCGTCCGGGGACCGCGTGCCCGGTACGGCGGCGGCCCCGTCGCCCGCGTCGGCGGACCTACCCGCCCAAGCGTCCGGCGGGGGCGCCGCAGCCGGGGAACCCGCCCCGGCCGTGGGCGCTTCGGCCTCCGCGCCCGACACCCCGCCCGACACCCCGCCCACTTCCGAACCGCCGCCGGGCTCCGGCCCGAAGGCGGGAACAGGGGAACTGGTCGCCGCCGGGGCAGCGCCCTCGGCCGCCGGGGCAGCGGCCGATCGCGGCGGGGTCACCTGCCCCGGCTCACCCGGCACGACCCCCTCGGCCCGCGTCTCCGGCACGAGGGCGCCGCCCGGCGCCGATTCTCCGGAGGCGGCACGCGGGGCCGGTTCACCGGAGGCGGCGCGCGGGGCGGACTCACCCGAGGCCGCGCGGGAAGCGGGCTCACCCGAGGCCGCGTACGGCGCGGGCTCACCTGAGGCCGCGTACGGCGCCGGTTGACCAGAGGCCGCGTACGGTGCGGACTCACCGGACCCGGCGCGCGCCATGGGCTCACCCGAGGCGGCGCGCGGCGCCGGTTCACCAGAGCCCGCGTGCAGTGCGGACTCACCGGAGGCTGCACCCGGCGCCGGTTCACCGGACGCGGCGCGCAGTGCGGGCTCACCGGACGCGGCGCCCGGCATGGGCTCACCCGAGGCCGCGTACGGCGCCCGTCCACCGGAGGCGCCGCCCGGCGCGGACTCACCGGAGCCCGCGCGCGGGGCGGGCTCACCCGAGGCCGCGCGGGAAGCGGGCTCACCCGAGGCGGCGTGCAGTGAGCCGGAATCGCCCGGCTCCACAGCGGCGCCCGGACGCTCCGCTCGGTCGGGGGTGGCCGTGGTCAGGAGGAGCGCGGCGCGGCCGGCGTCGTCGGTGCGCAGGAGGCGGATCGCCTCGGCCGCCGCGCGGGGGCCGGTGACGGCGATCGCGTCGGCGGCGGCGCCCAGGGCCGCGGCGACGGGGACCTCGAAGCCGGGAGTGACGGTGAGGAGTTCGGCGGCGGGGCCCAGGAGTCCGCCGAGCCGGTCGGCGGCGGCCAGCAGGGCGCCCGTGCCGTCCTTACGGCGCAGACCGAGGGCGAGGGCGTCATGGCGGGCGGAGGTCGCGGCGCGCTCCCGCTCGGCGGCCGTCGCGGCCTCGCGGGCCGCGCTCAGCGCGGTCTCCGCCTCGGCCAGCTCGCGCTTGGCGGCCTCATGGCGCTCCGCCAGTTCCGCGTCGTCCGCGTCGAGTCCGTCGACCTCCGCCTTGAGCTGTTCGTACTCCTCCTGTGCGGAGACCGCCCGGGTCTGTGCCTCGTCACGGGACGCGGCCAGCCGCTCGATCTCGGCGCGCGCCGAACCGGCCCGACTACGGGCCGCGTTCACCTGGCCCTGGAGCCGGGCGAGCCCTTCGCGGCGGTCGGCGATGGCGCGGGCCACGTCCTTCAGGCGGCGCTCCTCGTCGGCCAGGCTGCGTTCGAGCTCGGCCCGGTGCGCCACGGTGTCCTCCAGCGCCCGGCTCGCCGCCTCCAGGGCGGCCTCCAGTTCGGCCTCCTGCTCCCGGATGCGGGCCGCCTCGCGCTCCATGTCCTCCGGGTCGCGGCCGCGCCGCTCCTCCGCGGGGGCGGAGGTGGCACTCTTGACCCGGGCGTCCGCCAGGCTGATCGTGCCGCGCACCCGCTCGGCGAGCTGCGAGAGCTCGTACCAGGTCTGCTGGGCGTCCCGGAGCCGGGGCGCGAGCCGCCGCACCTGCTCCTCCAGCGCCGCCTCGCGCTGCTGGGCGGTCCGCAGCTCGGCCTCCGCGGCCTCCTTACGTCGCTTGAGCTCGGCCTCGTCGGCGATCTCGGCGCGCAGCGCCTCGCGCAGGGTTACCAGGTCGTCGGCGAGCAGGCGCAGCCGGGCGTCGCGCAGATCGGCCTGGATGACGGCGGCCCGCCGGGCCACCGCGGCCTGCCGGCCGAGCGGCTTGAGCTGGCGGCGCAGCTCGTCGGTGAGGTCCTGGACGCGGGCGAGGTTGGCCTGCATGGCGTCCAGCTTCCGCAGCGCCTTCTCCTTGCGCTTGCGGTGCTTGAGGACGCCCGCGGCCTCCTCGATGAAGGCGCGGCGGCCGGTCGGGTCGGCGTGCAGCACCCCGTCGAGCTGGCCCTGCCCGACGATGACATGCATCTCACGGCCGATGCCGGAGTCGGAGAGCAGCTCCTGGATGTCCAGCAGCCGGCAGGTGTCCCCGTTGAGCTGGTACTCGCTGCCGCCGTTGCGGAACATGATCCGCGTGATGGTGACTTCGGCGTAGTCGATGGGCAGCGCGCCATCCGCGTTGTCGATGGTGAGCGAGACCTCGGCGCGGCCGAGCGGGGGACGGCCGGTGGTCCCGGCGAAGATGACGTCCTCCATCTTGCCGCCGCGCAGGGATTTGGCGCCCTGTTCGCCCATGACCCAGGAAAGGGCGTCCACGACATTGGACTTGCCCGAGCCGTTGGGGCCGACGACGCAGGTGATACCCGGCTCGAACCGGAGCGTCGTGGCGGAGGCGAAGGATTTGAACCCTCGCAGGGTCAGGCTCTTGAGATGCACGCCTTTGGACTCTACCCGCCGCCCCTCTTCCGGCACCGTCCCGTGACGGTGGCGCCGCGCTCCCGTCCCGGCTTTTTCTCGGTTTCAGCAATGATCGGTTTCACCGCTGGGAGAGAGGGGCACATCAGTCGGTAAGGGTGGCTCGGAGACCACTTGGGGATACGACGAAGGGACGCCGAGGCGTCCCTTGAAGATTCTCAAGCGGCTGACGATGCAGCCCGACCGGCCCTTGGGCTGGGTCAGGCGAGCGCAGGCTCCGCCTGGGATACGTCGATGCTTTCGAGCAGCGAGTCGCCGTGGTAGTGAGCGGCGGCGGACAGTGCGTCGTTCTCGGCCTGAATCCGGACGAGCTCGGATTCGAGGTCCTGGACGCGCTGCTGAAGCCGTCGCATCTCGGCGAGGACTCGGGGGTCGGAACCGCCGACGTAACCGAGAAGCGCCTTTGCCATGATGGATGGTCCTCCACACTGAGTGACCGACCGAAGCGGTCTGGGTCGTGAGGGATTTGCACCCGCGTTGCCTGCCGAATTACTACCGTGCTGCGCGGCAAACAGTTAAGGTGCGCGGGGCTTCCAGCGTCTCACCAATTGGTTTGAGGGTCAACACGATCACATGCCGACGGGGCCGCAGGGGTCGAGAGCACACGGGCGGCGGACTGCGCCCACCCCTCTCCAGATGACCCATGGCGGTCGGGGATCTTCCGTGACACCGCAGCCTTCCACGGCGCGGCGCCGTTGGCAACCATCAGCCGATTTCTGCTCACCGTGCGCAGGGAAGGCATGGTCGGCGGGGTACCGCGGAGGGTGCCTCCGGTGAGTTGATCAACGGATTTCGAAGGTGCCGTAACCCCCGCGCGGTGTGTCCCAGATCTCGGTGATTCCCTCGACTTTCCCGGGCGTGTCGCCATCCTGGAGCCATTCGAGTAGCTGTTCGCATTCCGCGCGCGGGCCCTCCGCGACCACCTGCACCCGCCCGTCGGCGAGGTTGGAGGCAAAGCCGACGAGGCCCCCGATACGCAGTGCGTTGGCCCGGGTGTACCAGCGGAAGCCGACGCCCTGGACATGGCCGCGGACCCACACGGTGAGGCGGACTCTCTCGTTCATACGCGCACGCTAACCCCACGCGCGAGCAGGCGCTAAACCATCCAATTCGCAACTGTGCACGCGCGTTGGGGCCCGGATGGCGTACAGTCCCGGCTCAACGAGACTCACCCACACGAGTGATACATGGCTCGCGCACACGAGTGACACATTTAGAGCGACTTTTGACGCCGAGCACACAAGGAAGGCAGGAGATGGGCCGCCATCGACGATCTGCCCCCGGGGCCGTGGCGCACGACGCCATCGCAGGCCGCCACCGGGGACCGCACCGGAGCCCCCTCGCTCCGGTCCGGACCGGACTGTTGGGCGTGTCCGCCGCCGTCGCGGTCGGCGCGGTGGCGATGGCCTCCGGACTCGTTCCGGGAGACGGCTACAAACTGGGCGGGGGCAATGACTCCGCCGGACAGGTCCAGGCGGGCGGTCCCACGGACTCGGGCCTGGAGACACAGGGCTCGCAGTCCGCGGCCCCCACCGACCGCAGCTCGGTTCCGCCCAGCCGCGGCGACGACCGTCCTCACGCACCCTCCACAACTCCCTCCAGGACCCCCTCCAAGCCCTCCGGTACCCCTTCCACCACACCGCCGGAGCAGCCGGGGTCCTCCGCGCCCTCCGGGAACAACGGAAACGGTGGAAAGGGCGGAAACGGCAAGGGCGGTTCCAAGGGCAACGGCCACGGCAAGCCGTCCCGTACGCCCACGACGGAGCCGACCGCACCCGCGCCCCCGGCGGAGTCGGCCGGTCCCGAGACCGCCTCGGAGACCGAGGTCCTCACCCTCGTCAACAAAGAGCGCGAGAAGGCCGGCTGTGGCCCCGTGACGGCCGACCCCAAACTCGCCCAGTTGGCCGAGGACTTCAGCGAGGACATGTCCCTGCGCCAGTTCTTCGACCACATCAGCCCCGACGGCGACAGCCCCTGGGACCGCGCCGAGAGCGCGGGCATCCTGGACCTGGGCGGGGAGAACATCGCCCGCGGCCAGTCGGACGCGCAGGCCGTCATGGACTCCTGGATGAACAGCTCCGGCCACCGCGCCAACATCCTCAACTGCTCGTTCAAGCGCCTGGGCGTCGGCACCCACTTCGGCACCGGCGGCCCCTGGTGGACCCAGGACTTCGGCTACTGAGCCGCTGAGCGGGCGATCGCGGCCCGTCACCCGCCAAGCCCGGGGCGTATGCGTACGCCCCGGGCTTCGCATACGTCCGTAGCTGCATACTCACTATGCGAAAGCGCAGCCCGGGAGTCAGCGCTGAGTGCGCGTATGGTGTGTGCATGGACTGTGAACGCACTGGCGCGGCGTCCTCCACGGCGGACGCGGCGGACAACCTGGCCTTCGACGTGTTCGCCCGCGCCTGCCCCTCGCGCGGCACGCTGGAGCATGTCACCGGAAAATGGGGCGCCCTCATCCTGACCGCGCTCCACGAGAGCACCTTCCGCTTCAACGAGCTGCGGCGGCGGGTCGACGGCGTCAGCGAGAAGATGCTGTCGCAGACGCTGCACGCGCTGGAGCGCGACGGTCTGGTGCACCGCGAGGCGCAGCCGACCAACCCGCCCCGCGTGGACTACCGGCTGACCCCGCTCGGCGGCGAGGTCGCCGAGCGGCTGCGGGCACTGATCGATCTGGTCGAGGACCGGATGCCCGAGGTGCTGACGGCGCGGGAGCGCTACGACACGGTGCGCGCCGAGAGCGGCGAGGCGGCCGGGCGCGAGGCCGGCCGGGCCGCGATGGCCGGGCGCGGCGGGCGCTGACAGCGCGGGCAGAAGAAGCTGGAGCGGTTCATCCAGGGGCGGCGGCGCATCGCGGTGCCGCAGCGGCGGCACGGCTCGTTCTCCCGGCCGTACGCGTCCAGGGAGCGCTCGAAGTAGCCGGACTCGCCGTTCACATTGACATAGAGGCTGTCGAAGCTGGTGCCGCCGACGGCCAGCGCCGCGGTCATCACCTCGCGCACATGGCCGAGGAGTTCGGCGGCGCGCGGGCGGGCGAGGGTGGCGGTCGGCCGGTCGTAGTGCAGCCGGGCGCGCCACAGCGCCTCGTCGGCGTAGATGTTGCCGACCCCGCTGATCAGCGACTGGTCCAGCAGGGCGCGCTTGATCGTGGTGCGGCGGCGGCGCAGCGCGGTGTGGAAGGCCGCCTCGTCGAAGGCGGGGTCCAGCGGGTCGCGGGCGATATGCGCGATGGCGTCCGGCAGCCCCTCCAGATCGCCGGGGACGGTGTCGTGCAGCGAGAGCCCGCCGAAGGTGCGCTGGTCGACGAAGCGCAGCTCGGTGCCCGCGTCGTCGGCGAAGCGGACCCGGATGCGCAGATGCTTCTCGTCGGGGGCCTCGGCCGGCTGGACCAGGAGCTGCCCGCTCATCCCGAGATGGGCCAGGACCGCCTCGGCGGCGGCGTCATCGTCGAACGGCAGCCACAGGTACTTGCCGCGGCGGCGGACGATCCCGGTGCGGCGGCCCCTGAGCCGGGCCGCGAAGTCCTCCGGGCCGCCGAGGTGGCGACGGACCGCGCGCGGATGCAGCACCTGGACCTCGGCGACCGTACGGCCGCTGACCCAGCGCTCCAGTCCGCGGCGGACCACCTCGACCTCGGGCAGTTCGGGCAACGGGGGCCTCCTCGGCCTTGAGCCCTCACCGCCCCCGGGCGGAACGGCCGGGCGAGCCGTCCGCCGCGGGGGCGGTGAGAGGTGTTACGGACGTGACGGACGGTACGGCGGGGAAGGGCGATCAGCGTGCCGATGAGGCCGTGTCGGCGGCGGCTCCGCCGTCCGCCGCCGTGCTGGCGGTTCCGGCGTCGGCCGCCTTGGCCTTCGCCTGAGCCTCGTCGGCAGCCGCGCGAATCGCGCGCCAGGCGGCCTCGGCCGCCTGCTGCTCGGCTTCCTTCTTGCTGCGGCCGGTGCCGGTGCCGTACGCGACACCACCGACGCGGGCAGCAGCCGTGAAGGTCTTCTCGTGGTCGGGCCCGGTCTCGGAGACCAGGTACTCCGGGACCCCGAGCCCCTCGGTGGCGGTCAGCTCCTGGAGGCTGGTCTTCCAGTCCAGGCCGGCGCCGAGGTTCGAGGACTTCTCGATCAGCGGGTCGAAGAGCCGGTGCACCAGCTCAGCGGCAGCGTCGAGCCCCCGGTCGAGATAGACCGCGCCGATCACCGCTTCAAGGGTGTCGGCGAGGATGGATGCCTTGTCCCTGCCCCCGGTGCCCTCTTCGCCCCGGCCGAGCCGGATGAAGGCGCCGAGATCCAGACCGCGGCCCACTTCGGCGAGCGCGCGCGAGTTCACCACCGCGGCCCGCAGCTTGGCCAGTTGGCCCTCGGGCAGGTCGGGGTGGATGCGGTACAGCGTGTCGGTGACCACCAGGCCGAGCACGGAATCCCCGAGGAATTCCAGCCGCTCGTTGGTGGGCAGCCCGCCGTTCTCGTACGCGAAGGAGCGGTGGGTCAGCGCACGCACCAGAAGGGCGGACTCGAGCTGGTACCCGAGCCGCCCTTCCAGGATCGTGTGAGACGAGGCCGTGTCCGCCTGGGACGCTTCACCGCGCTTACGCGGAGGCGTAGTGGCGTCTGACATAGAGCCTGTCACCCGCCGATCAGACCTCGAGGACCTGGCGGCGGTTGTAGGTGCCGCAGCTCGGGCACGCGATGTGCTGCTGCTTCGGCTCGTGGCAGCGCTCGCACGCCACCAGGGTGGGGACCGCAGCCTTCCACTGCGACCGGCGGTGGCGCGTGTTGCTGCGCGACATCTTCCGCTTCGGAACAGCCACGGCTACTTCTCCTGTGGGTCATCCCCGCGCTCGCGGGGTGCGTTGTCCTTCTCGCCGTCCCTCATGGTCTCGGCGAGTCCTTGCAGCGCCGCCCAACGGATGTCGGCGGCATCGTGGTGGTGGTCGGGGTCGTCCGCGAGGCGGGCGCCGCATTCGGCACACAGCCCCGGGCAGTCCTCCCGGCACACCGGCTGCAACGGCAGTGCGAGCACCACCGCGTCGCGCAGCACGGGCTCGAGGTCGAACAGGTCGGCCTCGAGGAAGAGCCTGTCCTCCTCCTCGGCGTCGTCGCCGGTGTCCGCGTCGCGGCTCCGGTCGTCGGCGTCGGGGTAGGAGTACATCTCCTGGAAATCCGCTTCGAGCTCTCGCCCCAGCGGCTCCAGACACCTTACGCACTCCCCTGTCAGCGGTGCACGGGCGGTGCCTGTGACAAGCACCCCTTCCATGACCGACTCCAGGCGGAGGTCCAGCTCGACGGTCGCGCCTTCCGGCACCCCGATGACCTCGATGCCGAGGTCCTTCGGCGCCGCCACGGAACGGGAGATCCTTTTCAGCGCACCAGGACGACGGCCCAGCTCGCGCGTGTCGAACACGAGAGGGGCACGGTGGTCGAGGCGGGCGTTCAGGGCTTCCTGCTTTCTACGCTGCGGCGGGCCACCCGATCATTCGCTACGAAACGGGCAGCCGAGATCGCGGACGTACACGCGACCGAAGAGCCAGGATACTGGACGGGCCGCCGTAGACCCAATCCGCCCGGTGGGGGCGGAGTTCCGGCGGCCCGAGGGGGGACGGGACCTAGCGGCCCTGCTCGTACTGGCGGAGCTGATCGAGGTCGATCATGCTCGTGTCGAACAGGCTGGTCTCGTCGAGCGCGGCGCCCGACTGCTGCTGCTGATGGTGCTCCAGCGGCTGCTGGGACTGCTGGGGCTGCTGGGGCACATAGCCCGCGTTCGGGTCGTAGCCCTGGGCCTGGGCCTGCTGCTGCCAGGCGTAGGCGTCCTGCTGATAGCCGCCCTGCATCGCGTACGGGTCCTGCTGCTGCGGTACGTACGCCTGCTGCTCCTGCTGCGGTACGTACGCCTGCTGCTGGTAGCCGTACGCATCCTGCTGCTGCTGATAGCCCGCGGTGGCGGCGTAGTACGCGGCGTCGGCGGCCGCCTGATCGGGCTGGGCCACGGGCTGGGCGACGGCCGCCTGGGACTGGGCGAGGTCCGCCAGATAGTCGTCGTCGGTGGTCCGCAGGGCCATTCCGGCCTCGTCCTGGGCCGCCATATGGGCGCCGAGCTCATCGGCGGGGCGGGCCCCGAGCAGCTTCTGGCGGCCCCGGCCGACCGCCTCCAGGGTCTTGGAGAGGACCGCCGAGACCGCCCCCAGCTTGGTGTCCACGTACTCGTCGGCGCGCTGCCGCAGGGTCGCCGGGTCGGCGCTGCGCTCCGGGCCCTCGTCGGACTGCTCGAAGCCGTCCTCGGCGCCGGGAACGCGGCCGAGCAGCTTCTCCCGGCCGCGGCCCACCGAGCCGATGGTCTTGGTGAGCACGACCTCGAAGTTGGCCAGCTTGCTGTCCACGTAGTCGTCGGCCTCGGCCCGGATCTCCTCGGCCTCCCGGCGGGCCTCGGTGAGGATCCGGTCGGCCTCCTCCTGGGACTTGCGCACCATCTCCGTGTCCGAGATCAGCGAGGCGCCCTGGGCGTGCGCGGACTCGATGATCCGCCCGGCCTCCTCGCGGGCCTCCGCCACCATCTGGTCCCGGCCGCCGATCAGCTCCTGGGCGTGGGCCAGGGAGTCCGGGAGTGCCGCGCGCACCTCTTCGAGCATGGCGAGCAGCTCGGCGCGGTTGACCACGCACGAGGCCGACATGGGCATGGACCGGGCGCCGCCGACGGTATCGACGATCTCGTCGAGCTTCTTCTGCACGTCCACTGTGGGTGCTCGCAGACTGTCTGGATGCGGATGGGAACGGAGAACGAACGGGACGACTGTACGGCGAGCGGACCGCTCCCGGACAGCCGCTGACGTCCCGTCAGCCGTTACTTCCGGCCGAGCCGCTCGGAGAGCGATTCCAGCACCACCGGGGGGACCAGGTGGGAGACGTCGCCGCCCCAGGCCGCGACCTCCTTGACCAGGCTGGAGGAGAGGAAGCTGTAGGTGGGGTTGGTGGGCACGAACAGCGTCTCCACGCCGGAGAGGCCGTTGTTCATCTGGGCCATCTGGAGCTCGTAGTCGAAGTCGCTGACGGCTCTCAGCCCCTTGACGATCGCGGGGATGTCCCGCTGCTTGCAGAAGTCGACCAGAAGTCCATGGAACGCCTCCACCTTGACGTTCCCGTACTCCTCGGTGGTCTGGCGGAGGAGATCGATCCGCTCGTCCACCGTGAACAGGCCCTGCTTCGACTTGTTGATCATCACGGCGACATGCACGACGTCATAGAGCTTGGAGGCACGGCCGATGATGTCGAGGTGTCCATTGGTGACGGGGTCGAACGACCCCGGACAGACTGCGCGGCGCAACGGAAGTTCCTCGCTCTCGGGTCCGGTCATGACGCGTTCTCGCACGTCGAGGCGGCGCGACCGTACCAAAGCGTGCCCTCGCCGTACCGACGGGCCCGTAGCCCCTCGAATCCGGCAGGCCACACGAACTCCCCACCTCGTGTGCTGCGCTCAACGGTGACCAGCGCGTCGGCCGCTAGCCAGCCATTCCCCAGGAGTGTGAGGAGGATCTCGCGGAGTTCGCCGTCGGTGACGGCGTAGGGCGGGTCCAGGAAAACGACGTCGTACGGGCCGGTGACGGGGGCCTGTCCGGTGATGGTCTGTTCGGCCTTGCCGGTGCGCAGCTCCGCGCCGGGCAGACCGAGCGCCCGGACGTTCTGACGGATCGTGCGGGCCGCCCGCGGATCGGACTCGACCAGCAGCACATGGCCGGCGCCGCGGGACAGCGCCTCCAGGCCGACCGCGCCGGAGCCGCCGTACAGGTCGAGGACGCGGGCTCCGTCCAGCGAGCCGAGCAGCGACTCCCAGGTGGAGAACAGGCCCTCGCGCGCCCGGTCCGAAGTGGGTCGGGTGCCGTTTCCCGGCGGCACGGCCAGGCGGCGTCCGCCGGCCGCTCCGGCGATCACGCGGGTCATGAGTGTTGGCAGTCCTTCGCGGTGGTCGGGGCCGCGGCGCACCTCGCCCGTCCGGGCGGGGCCGCCGCACCTCCACGATATGGCGTACGGCGGCGGGCGGTGGCCGCGCGCTCCGATCGCGGGGTCCGGCCCCGTCCTCGGCGCCCGTCCCGGCCCTCGTCCCAGCCCTCTGTTCCGGCCCTTGTCTCAGCCCTTGTCGAGGTACTCCTCGCGCTCCTTGTCCAGCAGGGCGTCCAGCGCGGTGCGCAGCTCGGGGTATCCGGCCAGCTCCGGGTCGTCGGCGACGATCGCGGTCGCCTCCTCCCGGGCCGCCGCGATGACCTCCTCGTCGTCGATGACGGCGAGGACCCGCAGCGAGGAGCGGACCCCGGACTGGGCCTGGCCGAGCACATCGCCCTCCCGGCGCTGCTCCAGGTCGATCCGGGACAGCTCGAAGCCGTCGAGCGTGGCCGCGACCGCGCCCAGCCGCGACCGGGCGGGGCTGGCCTCGGGCATGTCGGTCACCAGCAGGCACAGCCCGGCGGCCGAGCCACGGCCGACGCGGCCGCGCAACTGGTGCAACTGGGAGACGCCGAACCGGTCGGCGTCCATGATCACCATGGCGGTGGCGTTGGGGACGTTCACACCGACCTCGATGACGGTCGTGGCGACCAGGACGTCCACCTCGCCCGCGGCGAAGCGGCGCATCACATCGTCCTTGGCCTCGGGCTGCATCCGCCCGTGCAGCACCTCCACCCGCAGACCGCTCAGCGGGCCCTTGGTGAGCTGCTCGGCGACCTCGACGACGGCCAGCGGCGGGCGCTTCTCGGCCTCGTCCTCGGGGGACGGGCCCGCGGCGCCCTTGGGCGTCTCCCCCTCGTCGCCGATGTCGTCCCCGATCCGCGGGCACACCACATACCCCTGGTGCCCGGCCGCCACCTCCTCGCGCACCCGCTCCCAGGCGCGGGTCAGGAAGTGCGGCTTGTCCTTGGCGGGCACCACATGGGAGGCGATCGGGGAGCGGCCGGAGGGCAACTGGTCCAGGACGGAGGTCTCCAGATCGCCGAAGACGGTCATGGCGACGGTGCGCGGGATCGGGGTGGCCGTCATCACCAGCAGATGCGGGGGCTGCTTGCCCTTGGAGCGCAGGGCGTCGCGCTGCTCGACCCCGAAGCGGTGCTGCTCGTCGACGACCACCAGCCCCAGGTCGTGGAACTGGACCTTGTCCTCGATCAGGGCATGGGTGCCGATCACGATCCCGGCCTCGCCGGTGACCAGGTCCAGCAGCGCCTGACGGCGGGCCGCGGCGCCCATGGAACCGGTGAGCAGCACCACCTTGGTGCCCTGCTCCGCGCCCCCGAGCATGCCTCCCTCGGCCAGCTCCCCCATCATCTCGGTGATCGAGCGGTGGTGCTGCTGGGCGAGCACTTCGGTGGGCGCGAGCATCGCCGCCTGTCCCCCGGCGTCCACGACGCCGAGCATCGCGCGCAGCGCGACCATGGTCTTGCCGGAGCCGACCTCGCCCTGGAGCAGCCGGTGCATGGGGTGGTCGGTGGCCAGGTCGGCGAAGATCTCCTCGCTGACCCGGCGCTGGCCGTCGGTGAGGGTGAACGGCAGCCGGGCGTCGAAGGCGGTCAGCAGCCCGTCCGGGACGGGCTTGCGGGGCGCCGCGGGCAGTTGGGCCTCGGCCCGGCGGCGCCGGGCGAGCGCCACCTGGAGGACGAACGCCTCGTCCCACTTCAGGCGGTCCCGGGCCATGGCGATATCGGTCTTGGTGGCGGGTCGGTGGATCTTGCGCAGCGCCTCGGGGAGCGTGGCCAGCCCCCGGCCCTCGCGGAGGCTGTCGGGCAGTGGGTCGACGAGCCCGGCCAGCGCGGCCTCCTCGTGGCCGGCCGGGCCCAGCACGGTGTCGACGGCCTGCTGGATCTGCCAGGACTCCATCTGCTTGCACGCCGGATACAGCGGCAGGAGCTGATGGGCGAACGCCTCCACGGCCTCCGCGCCGCTCTCCGCGCCCAGCGCCTTGAACTCCGGATGGGCCAACTGCCGCTTGCGGTTGAAGACCGAGACCTTCCCGGCGAACATCGCGCGAGTGCCGGGCTGGAGCTCCGCCCGCGGCTTGTGCACACCCTTGCCGAAGAAGACGAGCTGGAGACGGCCGCTGCCGTCGGTGATGGTGACCTCCAGCCGGCGGCCCCGGCCGCCGTTGAACGTGTGCACCCGGGCGTCGGCGACCTGCGCCACCACGGTCACATGCTCATCCAGGGGCAGATCGGACAGCCGGGTCAGCTCACCTCGCTCCGCGTACCGCCGCGGGTAGTGGTGCAGCAGATCGCCGACGGTGTGCAGGTCGAGGTGGTCGGCCATCACCTTCGCGGTGTTGCCGCCCAGGACCTTCTTCAGTGGTTCATCCAGCACGGGCACTCGTCCATTGCACACCACGGCAGTGACAAAGCGGGTGACGAGCGGGGTGATTCAGCGGCCGGCCGCCGGTCTCATTCGATGCCTATGATCAGCGGCGCGGTGGGCTGACCGCCGTGGTAGACGACCGTGTCCACGGCGAAGTGCCCCTCCCGCACATGCCGCTCCAGCCGCTCGGCGACCTCCTCCGGCAGGCCCGCGCCCAGCACCAGCGTGACCATCTCGCCGCCCGAGGCCAGCATCCGGTCCAGCACCGTCTCGGCGGTCGCGGTCAGTTCCGACCCGATCACCGCCACATCGCCGTCGATCATGCCCAGGACGTCCCCGGCCTGGCACACCCCGGCCATGGTCCAGGACTGGCGCTCGGCGACGGCCAGTTCCGCGTAGCGGGTGGCGCCCGCGGCCGAGGTCATGGCCACCACGTCCTCGTCGAAGCTGCGGCCGGGCTCGTGGACGGCGAGCGCGGCGATGCCCTGGACGGCGGAGCGGGTGGGGATCACCGCGACCCGTACGCCCTCGGCGCGGGCCTGGGCGGCGGCCGCGGCGGCCGTATGGCGCAGCTCGGCGTCGTTCGGCAGCAGCACGACCTCCCGGGCACCGGCCCGGCGGACCGCGTCGACCAGTTCACCGCTGCCGGGCGGCTCCCCGGGGCGGGTGGCGACCGCGGTCGCGCCCGCCTCGGCGCACAGCGCGGCCAGCCCGTCCCCGGGGACGACGGCGACCACGGCACGGCCCGTGCGCTCGGTGCGCGGGCCGCCCGTGGGGCCCTTGGTGCCGGGCTGATCCGGCAGGACGACGGCCGGGCCCGGCCGGTCCGGGCCGTCGGCGCCCGCCTTACGGGCGGCGGCGCCGTCGAAGTGGGTGATCCGGATGCGGTAAGGGCGACCGGCCTGGATGCCCGCCTCCACGGCCGCCCCCGCGTCGTCCACATGGACGTGCACATTCCACAGGCCGTCGCCGCCGACGATCACCAGGGAGTCGCCCAGGGCGTCCAGCCGCTCCCTCAGGGCGGCCACGGCCATCTCGCCGGCCTCCAGGAGGTAGATCACCTCGAAGGCGGGCCCACCTGCCGCGGCGCTGTCGGCGGGACAGCCCGCGGGGTCCTGCCCATGCGTCCCGGCGGGCGCCAAGTCACGCGCCGGGACGTCACGCGTCAGGCCGTCATCGCGCGAGCGGACGGGCGCGAGCGCCGCGGGAGCCTCGCCCGACAGCGCCTCGGCGAGCCCGCCCAGGACCGTCACCAGGCCGTAGCCGCCCGCGTCGACCACCCCCGCGCGGGCGAGGACGTCGAGCTGGCCGGGGGTGGCCTGGAGCGCCGTCCGGGCGCCCTCGTAGGCGGCGCGGGCCACCGTGGCGGCGTCGCCCGTGGCGCGCTCCGCGCCCTCAGCGGCGGCCACGGCGACCGTAAGGACGGTGCCTTCGACGGGGTGGGCGACGGCCAGGTAGGCGAGGTCGGCCGCGCGCCGCAGCGCCAGCCGCAGCCCGTCCGCCTCGTCCGCTCCCGGGCTCCCCTGCGCCGGGACCCCCTGCGCCGGACCGTCGGCCAGGACGTCCGCCATGCCGCGCAGAAGCTGCGCCAGGATCGTCCCGGAGTTGCCCCGCGCGCCGATCAGCGCGCCATGGGCCATGGCGCGCACCACATCGGCGAGGGTGGGGCGGGAGGCGGCGGCCGAGGCCGCGTGGCCGTCGAAGGCGGCGTCGACGGCCCGGGCGGCGGACTCGACGGTCAGATACAGATTGGTGCCGGTGTCCCCGTCCGCGACCGGATAGACGTTGATCGCGTCGATGTCCGCGCGGGCCCGGCCCAGCGCGTCCAGCGCGAGCCCGCACCAGGTCCGTACCGCATCGGCGTCGAGCGTGTGCGGCACGTAACGTCCTCCTCGGAGGGTGCTGGGGCGGGGGGCGGGCATCGCGTCACCGCAGGGTAGTCGCCGCCCTCGGCGGGTGCCGGGCCAGCCATGATAGTTTCGTTGTACGGGAGTGGCCGTTGTATGCTGCTCCGGTTGCCCGATGCGAATCGGGCCATTCCCCCCAGGCGCCGCCGATCTTCCACGATCCAGGCAACGTCCGGGGCATCCGTTCAGTGTCCTGTCTCCTCGCGGGAAGCGAGGGTGACCCGTCTTTGGAGTAACCCGTGGCTGCCAACTGCGACGTCTGCGGCAAGGGGCCGGGCTTCGGCAACAACATCTCGCACTCGCACCGCCGCACCCGCCGTCGTTGGAACCCCAACATCCAGACGGTGCGCGCTGTGGTCGGTCGTACCCCGAAGCGGCTCAACGTCTGCACCTCGTGCATCAAGGCCGGCAAGGTTTCGCGCTAGTCGTCTAGTCGCACGGCCTCCCCGCGCGAGCGGGAACCGGTACGCCGAGGCCGGTCCACCATGGATGTGGACCGGCCTTTTCGCGTGCCCTTACGCACGCACCGCGTCCGTCATCCCCGCAACCACCCGTGGTCGACCGGGCCGATGCCCGCGCCCAGGGGGAAGCCCGCCGCGATGGCGCCCGTGACGTACTCCTTGGCCGCCGTGACGGCCTGAGGGACCTCGTATCCGCCCGCCAGATATGTGGCGATCGCCGCGGCGAGGGTGCATCCCGTGCCGTGCGTATGGCGGTTGTCGTGGCGGGGCGCCCGCAGCCAGTGCTCCTCGGTGCCGTCCGTGAGCAGATCCACCGCCTCGCCGCCGGGCAGATGGCCGCCTTTGATCAGCGCCCAGCGCGGGCCATGGCCCAGCACCGCCCCGGCCGCCCGCCGCTGATCGTCCTCCGACTCCACCCGGACGCCGGTGAGCTGGGCCACCTCGTCCAGGTTGGGCGTGGCGACGGTCGCGGTCGGCAGCAGCTTCGTACGGACCGCGTCGAGCGCCTCGGTGGCCAGCAGCGGGTCACCGTGCTTGGAGACCCCGACCGGATCGACGACCACCGGCGCGGGCAGCTCCGCGAGCAGCGCGGCAACGGTCTCGACCAGTTCGGCGGTCGCCAGCATGCCGGTCTTGACCGCCTGGACGCCGATGTCGTCGGCCACACTCCGGAACTGGGCCCGTACGGCCTCGGCGGGCAGCTCCCAGGCGCCCTGGACGCCCAGGGAGTTCTGCGCCGTCACCGCGGTGATCACGCTCATGCCGTGGGCGCCCAGGGCCAGCATGGTCTTCAGATCGGCCTGGATACCCGCACCGCCGCCGGAGTCCGATCCGGCGACGGTGAGGACGCGCACGGGCGCCGAGCCGCCATGGGAGGGGCGGGGGATACGAGGAGGCTGGACCATGGGGCCGAATCTACTCGCCGCCCCCGCGCCCCCGATGTCCCCCCTCGCGCCCTTACCGCCGACGCGGGCTCCCTGCCAACGACTCGACGCCCTTACGGCGGACTCGACGCCCTTACCGCCGACTCGGCGTCGCCCTTACCGTCACTCGGCACCGTTACTGTCGCCGAAGTGGTCCCACCCGCCATGGGCCCAGGGGGCTCCGTCGACCGTCACCTGGGGCAGCGCCGAGGGGTTCAGCACCTCGCCGATCACCTTCCAGCGGGCCGGCAGCTTGGCGTCGGGCGGGAAGGTGGCCACGATCGCGTGGTCCTCTCCCCCGCTGAGCACCCACTGAAGCGGATCGACGCCCACCGCCTGGCCGATGTCCGACATCTGCGAGGGGATGTCGATGTCCCCCGAGCGCAGATCGATACGGACCTTGCTGGCCTCCGCGATATGCCCGAGGTCGGCCACCAGCCCGTCGCTCACATCGGTCATGGCCGTCGCGCCGAGCCCGGCGGCGGCGGGACCTGCGTGGTACGGCGGCTCCGGCCGGCGGTGCGCCTCGACGAAGGCCCGCGGCGAGCGGAAGCCGCGTGAGAGCACCGCGTGTCCGGCCGCCGACCATCCCAGCCACCCGGTGACGGCGACAACATCGCCGGGCTGGGCACCGGATCGGGTGACCGGCTCATGGTTGCGCAGATCGCCCAGGGCGGTGATGGCCACGGTGATGGTGTCCCCGCGCACCACATCGCCGCCGACCACGGCCGCGCCCGCGACCTGGCATTCGTCGCGGATGCCGTCCATCAGCTCGGCCGGCCAGGTCACCGGCAGATCGGCCGGGACCACCAGGCCGAGCAGCAGCGCGGTCGGCACCGCGCCCATGGCCGCGATGTCGGCCAGGTTCTGGGCCGCGGCCTTACGGCCGACGTCATAGGCGGTGGACCAGTCCCTGCGGAAGTGCCTGCCCTCCAGCAGAACGTCCGTACTGGCCACAACCCTCCGGTCGGGCGCGGCCACGACCGCGGCATCGTCACCGGGCCCCAACCTCACCGCCGGGGTGGTGGTGAGCCGGGAGGTGAGCTCTCTGATGAGCCCGAACTCCCCCAACTCGCCCACGGTGCCCTTCATCCCATCGCCCCTTCGTGCTCGTGGCCGCTTGCCCGCCGCGCCGCGCTCCCCGCGCGGGTCTCCCCGCGCCGCATGGCGACGCGGTACCGTGGCGTCCCTTCTCCCCACATGATCCTCGTAGCCGCCCTGGAGGTTCCGTGGTACAGGCGTACATCCTGATCCAAACCGAGGTCGGCAAGGCCTCGACCGTGGCCGACGTCATCGCCAAGCTCCCCGGGGTGATACAGGCGGAGGACGTCACGGGCCCTTACGACGTGATCGTCCGCGCCCAGGCCGACACGGTCGATGAACTCGGCCGCATGGTGGTCGCGAAAGTCCAGCAAGTCGAAGGCATCACTCGTACCCTGACCTGCCCGGTCGTCCATCTCTAGCTCCCCCGTATGCTCGGCGGGTGAATTGCGCACACCGTAGTCTCACCCGAAGGCTCGTTCCGCTCTCCGCCACCATGGCGCTGGCCCTGGTGCCGCTGGCCGGTTGCTCCTTCATCGGGGATTCCGACGACAGCGTGGCGCTCGCGGTTCCCTCGCCGTCCGCACAGGCGGCGGCGGTGTGCCGGGCGCTCCACAAGGAACTCCCCAGCACCGTGAACGGGCTGAAGCAGGGCACCGCCAAGCCCGCCTCGGACTACACAGCCGTGTGGGGGGACCCCGCCGTGCAACTGCGCTGCGGGGTCCCCCGGCCGGCGGCCATGGGCTCCACGACCGATTCGGCCGGGGTGAACGGCGTCGAGTGGCTGCCGGAGAAGCGAAAGGACGGCTACCGCTTCACCACCGTACTGCGCCGGGCGTATGTCGAGGTGACCGTGCCCAAGAAGTACGCCCCCGAGATCAACGCCCTGATCGACTTCGCCAAGGCCGTCAAGAAGACGGTGCCCAAGGGCGTGGCCTAGGGGCTGGGGGCCCGGGCCCTAGCGCAGCCCCGTCGAGCGGCGCAGCGCGGCCTGAAGCAGCCGGTCCACCAGCTCGGGGTAGCTCACACCGCTCTCCTGCCACATGCGCGGGTACATCGAGATCGGGGTGAAGCCGGGCATGGTGTTGATCTCGTTGATCACGAACTCGCCGCTGTCCAGCAGGAAGAAGTCGGCCCGGACCAGCCCCTCGCAGGACGCCGCGTCGAAGGCGGCCACCGCCAGCTCCTGTACCCGCCGGGTCTGCTCCTCGGTGAGCGGCGCGGGCACGATACCGGCCGCCGAGTCGATGTACTTCGCCTCGAAGTCGTAGAAGGCGTGGGAGGAGACCGGCGGGATCTCGGCGGGCAGGCTGGCGCGCGGCCCGTCCTCGTACTCCAGCACCCCGCATTCGATCTCGCGGCCGCGCAGCAGCGCCTCCACGATGACCTTCGGGTCGTGGCGCCGGGCCTCCTCGATGGCCTCGTCCAGCTCGGCCGGGCCCTCGACCTTGGTGATGCCGATGGACGAGCCGGCCCGCGCGGGCTTCACGAAGAGCGGCCAGCCGTGCTCCGCGGCGAACTCCACGATCCTGCGGCGGGCGGCGGAAGGTTCCTGCTGCCACTCCCGGGGGCGGATCACCTCGTACGGGCCGACGGGCAGCCCGAAGGAGACGAACACCCGCTTCATGTACTCCTTGTCCATGCCCACGGCGGAGGCGAGCACCCCGGCGCCCACATACGGCACCCCGGACAGCTCCAGCAGCCCCTGGAGGGTGCCGTCCTCGCCGTACGGGCCGTGCAGCATGGGGAAGACGACGTCGACGTCGCCCAGCGCCTTGGGCACCGACCCCGGCTCGCTGTAGACGACCTCGCGGTTCCCCGGGTCGACCGGGAGGACGACCGAACCCTCGCCGGACTCGGCGAGCCGTTCGACGCTGGGCAGCTCGCGGCCCGCGATGCCCATCCGCTCGGGCTCGTCCGCGGTCAGCGCCCAACGGCCGTCAGCGGTGATGCCGATCGGCAGCACGTCGTACTTCTCGCGGTCGATGGCGCGCAGCACGGCGCCCGCGGTGACCACCGAGATGGCGTGCTCGGAGCTGCGGCCGCCGAAGACGACGGCGACGCGCGGCTTGTGCCGCTCGTCTCCGGAAGAAGCCGGGACAGGGCCTGGGGAAGGGGTCTGGCTGCTCATATCGCGTTGAGGTTACCTTGCGGTCCGCGTGGCGTCAGTGCCGCTCGGCCTTGGCGCTGCGGGACATCAGCTCTTTGAGTGCGACAAGCGGCTGTTTGCCGTCGTGCACGATCTCGACGACGGTCTCGGTGATGGGCATGTCGACGTCGAAGCGGCGGGCGAGATCCAGCACGGACTCGCACGACTTGACGCCCTCCGCGGTCTGCTTGGTGACCGCGATGGTCTCCTCCAGTGTCATCCCGCGTCCCAGGTTGGTGCCGAAGGTGTGGTTGCGGGAGAGCGGGGAGGAGCAGGTGGCGACGAGGTCGCCCATGCCCGCAAGGCCCGCGAAGGTGTGCGCGTCGGCGCCCATCGCCAGGCCCAGTCGGGTCGTTTCGGCGAGGCCACGGGTGATGAGCGACGCCTTGGTGTTGTCGCCGAGCCCCATGCCGTCGGCGATGCCCACGGCCAGCGCGATGACGTTCTTCACCGCGCCGCCCAGCTCGCAACCGACCACATCGGTGTTGGTGTACGGGCGGAAGTACGCGGTGTGGCAGGCGGTCTGGAGGCGGCGGGCCACGCTCTCGTCGGGGCAGGCCACCACGGAGGCGGCCGGCTGCCGGGCGGCGATCTCCTTGGCCAGGTTGGGCCCGGTGAGCACCGCGACGCGCTCCGCGGGCGCCTTGGCGACCTCCTGGACGACCTCGCTCATCCGCTTGGCCGTCCCGAGTTCGACGCCCTTCATCAGGGAGACCAGCACGGTGTCAGCGGCCAGCAGCGGGGCCCATTCGGAGAGGTTGCCGCGCAGCGTCTGGGAGGGCACCGAGAAGACGGTGAACTCCGCGCCGGCCGCGGCCTCGGCCGGGTCGGTGGTGGCCCGCACGCCGTCGGGGAGCCGCACCCCGGGGAAGTAGTCGGGATTGGTGCGGCCGGTGTTGATGGCCTCGACGACACCGGGCCGGCGGCCCCACAGCGTCACCTCGCAGCCGGCGTCGGCGAGCACCATCGCGAAGGCGGTGCCCCAGGAGCCGGTGCCGAAGACGGCGCAGCGCGTCACTTGCTCTCCTCATCGGCCAGCGGGAGCGGCGGGCCGTCGGTGCTGGTGCTGGTACTGGTACTGGTGGGCCGCTCGGGCCGGTGAACGGGCGCGGGCTCGCCGCGCACCTCGGAGAGGAGGTCGGTGATGGCTTCCATGATGACGTCGGTGGCCGCTCGGAGGACCTCCGCGGTGGGCTCCTGGCCGTAGAACCCGGACAGGTCCACCGGCGGGCCGGCGAGCACCTTGAGGGTCTTGCGCGGGAAGAGGCGGACCCGTTTCTTCTTGGCGTACGGCGGCACGGCCTCGTTGGCGCCCCACTGGGCGACGGGGATGACGGGGGCCTTGGTGACCAGCGCGACCCGCGCGGCGCCGGTCTTTCCGCGCATGGGCCACATGTCGGGGTCGCGGGTGAGGGTGCCCTCGGGGTAGAAGGCCACGCACTCGCCCTTGTTGATGGCGTCCACGGCGGCCCGGAAGGCGTTGGCGGCGTCGGTGGACTCGCGGTAGACGGGGATCTGGCCGGTGCCGCGGAGCATGGCGCCCATGAAGCCGCCCCGGAAGAGGGCGGCCTTGGCGAGGAAGCGCGGCACCCTGCCGGTGTTGTACTGGAAGTGCGCGTAGGAGAGGGGGTCGAGATACGAGTTGTGATTGATCGCGGTGATAAATCCACCGTCGGCCGGAATGTGCTCCATTCCGTGCCAGTCCCGCTTGAACAGAACCACCAGCGGCGGTTTGCACAAGACCGCTGCCGTGCGGTACCAGAAGCCGATTCTGCGGCCGGACACTCGGAACATCCTCTCTTGGACCCTGCTGACCTGCTGGCTTGCTGTCGTCCCCGGCAGCCGCACAAGTGTCGCTCCAGGCAACCTGTCTGTCGAGAACACCGTAACCCCGCACGTCTTCGGCGAGCCCGGCAGCAGGTCAGAATGAGGCCCGTGGGAAGAAACGGAGCCCCTGTGACCTGGACCCTCGTGGTGCCGCTGAAGCCCTTGTCACGGGCGAAGACCAGGCTCTCCGACGCCGCGGGGGACGGCCTGCGGGCCTCGCTCGCGCTGGCGTTCGCTCAGGACACGGTGGACGCGGCGCTGGCGAGCCGCTGGGTGCGGGGGGTGACCGTCGTCACCGACGACCCGCTCGCCGGACGTGAGCTCTCCGCCCTCGGCGCCCGGATCCTGCCCGACTCCCCGGGGCGCGGGCTGAACGCGGCGCTGGCGCACGGCGCCCTCGCCGTCCGCGGGGAGCGCCCGGGGGCCGCCGTGGCGGCGATGAACGCCGATCTCCCGGCGTTGCGGACCGTGGAGCTCGATCTGGTGCTCGAGGCCGCTTCCGGCTTCTCTCGCGCCTTTCTGGCGGATGCCGCGGGGGTGGGCACGACTCTCCTCTCGGCGGCGCCCGGCGCCGATCTGGCACCCGCCTTCGGGGGGCCCTCACGGGCCCGGCACCGGGCATCGGGGGCGCGGGAGATCGAGTTGGCGGGGGTGGACTCGGTGCGGCGCGACGTGGACACGGCCGGGGATCTGCGCGCGGCGGTGGCCCTGGGCGTGGGCGCCCGCACCAGGGCTAGGCTGGCGGACATGCAGGGAACCGCCTATACGTACGACCCCGAGACCCGCGCCGGCAGCGTGCTGCTCGACGACGGCACCCCGCTGCCGTTCGACACCGCGGCCTTCGACGCCGGGGGGCTGCGGATGCTGCGCCCGGGCCAGCGGGTGCGGATCGAGGTGGCGGGCGAGGGCGAGCAGCGCCGGGTCGTCTTCGTCACGCTCCAGACGTTCTGAACGGCGCGGACAGCACCGCGGGCCGGGCTCCCTCGGGGAGCCCGGCCCGGCGCGTGAACAGTGCGGCGCCTGTGCGCCGCCGGCTAGCGCTTCCTGGCGGTGGTCTTCTTCGTGGTGGTCTTACGGGCGCTCGTCTTGCGCGCCGGGGCCTTCTTGGCGGCGGCCTTGGCGGTCGCCTTCTTGGCCGTCGTCTTCTTGGCGGGGGCCTTCTTGGCGGCGGCCTTGGCCGGGGCCTTCTTGGCCGTCGCCTTCTTGGCCGTCGTCTTCTTCGCGGGAGCCTTCTTGGCGGTCGCCTTCTTGGCCGCGGCCTTCTTCGCGGCGACCTGGAGGCTGCCCTTGGGAGCCTTCTTCACGGCGACCTCACCGCCGCGCGGGAGCTTCTTGGAGCCGCTCACCAGGTCCTTGAACCCCTGACCGGCACGGAAGCGGGGCACCGAGGTCTTCTTGACCCTCACGCGCTCCCCGGTCTGCGGGTTACGGGCGTACCGGGCCGGCCGTTCCACCTTCTCGAACGAACCAAATCCAGTGACTGAAACTCGCTCCCCGGCGACGACCGCCCGGACGATGGCGTCCAGAACTGCGTCGACGGCCTCGGCGGCCGACTGACGGCCGCCGACCTTGTCGGCAATCGCTTCTACGAGCTGCGCCTTGTTCACGTCTTCCCCTTCGGAGACATTGCCGGAATCAATGTGTTCAAGCCTTTTCGCACGTTAGGCAGATATATACCGCAAATCAAACACGAAACGGGCTAATCACCCTTGTGCCGCAACGCACTCGATCGTCACGGACTTCCGTCGGTGTCGGGATCTTGGGGGAAACGGCCCTCGTCGAGGTCGTTCATCAACCGCTCCAGACGCTTTGCCGCATCTGCGAGATCGTGTTTCGCCGCTGAGGTGATGACCAGCAGCTTCCGGGACAGCGCCATCCGTACGCCCTCCGGGACTTGCAGTGCGCGCACCCTTGCGTGCGCTTCCTTGAGCCGGTCGGCGACGATGCCGTAGAGCTCGAGTTGGCCGTCGCGTTCCATGCACTGATTGTGCCATCTGAGGCGAGTTGTCGCTTCACGGGGCCTCAACATGCCGATGCGCCGCCGGTCCGAGGACCGGCGGCGCATCTTGCCAAACCCGCTCTGTACAGGGAGAACCGGGGGGTCAGACCTCCACCGTGCTCGGCTTGAAGGAGGGACGACGCGCCTCGTACGCGGCGATGGATTCGTCCTCCCTGAGGGTGAGGCTGATGTCATCCAGCCCCTCCAGGAGTCGCCACCGGGCATTCTCGTCAAGCTCAAAATCAGCCGTGATGCCCTCGGCTCGAACCTGGCGGTCGACGAGGTCCACGGTGACCTCCGCGGTGGGGTCCGCCTCGACCAGCTTCCACAGCCGGTCCACGGTCTCCTGCGGCAGGACGACGGTCAGCAGCCCGTTCTTGAGGGAGTTGCCGCGGAAGATGTCGGCGAAGCGGGACGAGACGACGGCCTTGAAGCCGTAGTTCTGAAGCGCCCATACCGCGTGCTCGCGCGAGGAGCCGGTGCCGAAGTCGGGACCGGCGACCAGCACCGTCCCACCCTTGTACGCGGCCGAGTTGAGCACGAACTCCGGGTCCTTGCGCCAAGCCTCGAAAAGTCCGTCCTCGAAGCCGTCGCGGGTGACCTTCTTGAGCCAGTGCGCCGGGATGATCTGGTCCGTGTCCACATTGCTGCGGCGCAGCGGAACGGCCCGGCCGGTGTGCGTGGTGAATGCTTCCATGACTGCTCAGGCCCCCACGGGAGTCGATACGGCCGCGTCGGACAGATCGGCGGGCGAGGCCAGATGGCCCAGCACCGCGGTGGCGGCGGCCACCTGCGGCGAGACCAGATGGGTCCGGCCGCCCTTGCCCTGCCGCCCCTCGAAGTTGCGGTTGGACGTGGACGCCGAGCGCTCACCGGGCGCGAGCTGGTCGGGGTTCATGCCCAGACACATCGAACAGCCCGCATGCCGCCATTCGGCGCCGGCGGCGGTGAACACCTTGTCCAGCCCCTCCTCGACCGCCTGGAGGGCGACCCGCACCGAGCCGGGGACCACCAACATCCGTACGCCGTCGGCCACCGAGCGGCCGGACAGCACCGAGGCGGCGGAGCGCAGGTCCTCGATCCGGCCGTTGGTGCAGGAACCGACGAAGACCGTGTCCACCGCGATGTCGCGCAGCGGCTGACCTGCCGTCAGACCCATGTACTCCAGGGCCTTCTCGGCGGCGAACTGCTCGCTGGCGTCCTCGAAGGAGGCCGGGTCCGGGACCGACTCCGACAGCGGAGCGCCCTGGCCGGGGTTGGTGCCCCAGGTGACGAACGGGGCGAGCCCGGTGGCGTCGATGACGACCTCATGGTCGAAGACCGCGTCGTCGTCGCTGCGCAGGGTGCGCCAGTACGCGACGGCCGCGTCCCAGTCGTCGCCCTGGGGGGCGTGCGGGCGGCCCTCCAGATAGGCGAAGGTCGTCTCGTCCGGGGCGATCATGCCCGCGCGGGCGCCCGCCTCGATGGACATGTTGCACACGGTCATCCGGGCCTCCATCGAGAGCTTCTCGATGGCGGAGCCGCGGTACTCGATCACATAGCCCTGGCCGCCGCCGGTGCCGATCTTCGCGATGATCGCCAGGATCAGGTCCTTGGCGGTGACGCTCTCGGGCAGCTCGCCCTCGACGGTGATCGCCATGGTCTTGAACGGCGCGAGCGGCAGCGTCTGGGTCGCCAGCACATGCTCGACCTGGCTGGTGCCGATGCCGAACGCGAGCGCGCCGAAGGCGCCGTGGGTCGAGGTGTGGCTGTCACCGCAGACCACGGTCGTACCGGGCTGGGTCAGTCCGAGCTGCGGTCCCACCACGTGGACGACGCCCTGCTCGACATCGCCGAGCGGGTGCAGCCGGACACCGAACTCCGCGCAGTTCTTGCGCAGCGTCTCCAACTGGGCGCGGGAGACGGGGTCCGCGATCGGCTTGTCGATGTCGAGGGTGGGGGTGTTGTGGTCCTCGGTCGCGAGGGTGAGATCGGTACGACGGACCATGCGGCCGGCCTTGCGCAGGCCGTCGAACGCCTGCGGGCTGGTCACCTCGTGCAGCAGGTGCAGATCGATGAAGAGAAGGTCGGGCTCGCCTTCGGCGTGCCGGACGACATGATCGTCCCAGACCTTCTCCGCGAGTGTCCGTCCCATCGCATTCCCTCCGACCGGCGCCAGTGCCGGCCCAACTTGTCTCGACTGCGCGCCCTGGTCTGCGGGCCCGCCATTTACAGGGTCGCGGGTCTCCCCGGAAAATGAACTTGCGTTTCACAGTGTGAGACGCGAGTATCGTTTCATGGACAACTCTAGCGGCGTCGGCGTTCTCGACAAGGCGGCTCTGGTATTGAGCGCCCTGGAGTCCGGCCCGGCCACCCTCGCCGGACTGGTCGGGGCGACCGGTCTCGCCCGCCCCACGGCACACCGGCTCGCGGTCGCACTCGAGCACCACCGGATGGTGGCGCGTGACATGCAGGGACGCTTCATTCTGGGCCCCCGCCTGGCCGAGCTGGCGGCGGCGGCGGGCGAGGACCGGCTGCTCGCCACGGCCGGTCCGGTGCTCACCCATCTCCGGGATGTGACCGGCGAGAGCGCGCAGCTCTACCGGCGCCAGGGAGACATGCGCATCTGTGTCGCCGCGGCCGAGCGGCTGTCCGGACTGCGGGACACCGTGCCGGTCGGCTCCACCCTCCCCATGAAGGCCGGCTCGGCCGCCCAGGTCCTGATGGCCTGGGAGGAGCCGGAGCGGCTGCACCGCGGACTGCAAGGAGCCCGCTTCACCGCCACGGCCCTGTCGGGCGTACGACGGCGGGGCTGGGCCCAGTCGATCGGCGAGCGGGAGCCCGGCGTGGCGTCCGTCTCCGCGCCGGTGCGCGGCCCGTCCAACCGCGTGGTCGCCGCCGTCTCGGTCTCCGGACCGATCGAGCGGCTGACCCGCCACCCGGGCCGGATGCACGCCCAGGCCGTCATCGACGCGGCGGCGCGCCTGACCGACGCGCTGCGCCGAGGGAATTGATCACGTCCCGTTACGCGCTCTTCAGGCTCAGCCGGTCGGCCGCGCGGTCACCGCGGCGGCCGACCGGGACCACCCCGGTGGCCTCGCCCAGGCCGAACGCCGGCATGTTGAGGTAGATCGCCTCATGCGCCCCGGCCGGTACGACATAGGTCTCGTGCCAGAAGCCGACCTTGCCCCGGCCCTCCCGCATCCGGCGGTTGAACGCCGCCCAGGCGGGACGGTGCTCCTTGTCCTGGGCCGACGCGTACTCCAGCAGCTTCTCGTGCGAGTCCCAGTACTGGACGACATAGAGCACCCGGGGCGCGCCGAACAGGAGCTGACAGCCCAGCATCCCGCTCCCCTTGTCCCGCGACAGCTCACGGAGCATCCGCGGCATCGCCCTGAAGACCGGCAGCCAGCTTCGCAGCGCACGGAAGCGGTTGATGCGCATGCCGATCAGAAAGACGGTGACCTCCCCCTCGGCCTCGGCGGTCATACGGCCGGCGAACAGCTCGGTACCCATGGTGATCCCCTTGCCCCACGACGGGATAGTCTTGGATAGCGGCGCTATCCATTACTTGGATAGTGCCACTCTCCAACGGAAGGTGCAACAGGGATGCGACTGGCGGAGCTCAGCGAGCGCAGCGGAGTGCCCACCGCGACGATCAAGTACTACCTGCGCGAGCGGCTGCTGCCGCCGGGAGAGCGGATCACCGCCACCAAGTCCGAGTACGGCGAGGAGCATCTGCGCCGGCTGCGGCTGGTGCGTTCGCTGATCCAGGTCGGCCGGATGCCGGTGGCGACGGCGCGCGAGGTGCTGGAGGCCGCCGAGGACGAGTCGCTCAGTCAGAACGCCCGGATGGGAGCCGCGGTGTGGGCACTGCCGCACGGCGCCGAGCCCGATGAGGACGATCCGCACGCGGCGCGGGCCCGGGAGCAGGTGGACACCGTGCTGCGGCGGATGGACTGGTCCCACGGCCAGGAGCTGGGCGACACCTCCCCCGCCTACCGGATGCTGGTCGCGGCCATCGCCTCGCTGGACCGCCTGGGATATCCCCATGACACCGAGCATCTGCTGGTGCACGCCCGGCTGGCGGGTGAACTGGCCGTCGCCGACCTGGACCTGGTGGAGACCTACGACACCCCGCCCGAGCGGATCGACGCGGTGGTGGCGCTGACGGTGCTCTATGAGCCGGTGCTGCTCAGCCTGCGGCGGCTCGCGCAAACCGAGGAATCCGGGCGCCGCTTCGCGGAGTGAGCCATGGCCGGGGCACGAAAAAGCCCCCCGCTGTCGCGGAGGGCTTTTCGCTGGTACCCCCGACCGGATTCGAACCGGCGCTACCGCCTTGAGAGGGCGGCGTGCTAGGCCGCTACACAACGGGGGCCTGAATCAGCACAGGTGCTGCGCTGGGCTACCAGGACTCGAACCTAGACTAAATGAACCAGAATCACTCGTGCTGCCAATTACACCATAGCCCATGGTATAGACCAGTACCCCCGACCGGATTCGAACCGGCGCTACCGCCTTGAGAGGGCGGCGTGCTAGGCCGCTACACAACGGGGGCCCTAGCGATCTCCGTCTTTCGAAGAGATCCGTACCCCCGACCGGATTCGAACCGGCGCTACTGCCTTGAGAGGGCAGCGTGCTAGGCCGCTACACAACGGGGGCTTGGTCCTGCTTTGATCAAGAGATCCATCACTCATCCGACGGATCTCTTGCTGGGGTACCAGGACTCGAACCTAGACTAAGTGAACCAGAATCACTCGTGCTGCCAATTACACCATACCCCACCAAAACGCCACCCCCATAAGGGGTTTTGTTTGGCTTGCGCCCCGGTCCGGCCTCTCGGCCCGCCCGTCCGGCGCAGGAAGAACATTACCCGATGGTGGACGGGCCACCAAAACGAGTATCACCGCGAGTGGCGCCGCCTCACAGGCCCAGGCAGCGCCCCGCACGGCTATCCGGCCAGCTTCGCCAGCGCCGCGTCCACACGGGCCAGGGTGCGCTCGCGGCCCAGGACCTCCAGGGACTCGAACAGCGGCAGTCCGACCGTGCGGCCGGTGACCGCGACCCGCAGCGGTGCCTGGGCCTTGCCCAGTTTGAGGCCGTGCTCCTCGCCGGCCGCGAGGACCGCGGCCTTCAGGGTCTCGGCATCCCAGTCCGCCTCGGCGAGCCGGGTACGGACCGAGGCCAGCAGCGCGTCGGCGCCCGGCTTCATGGCCTTGGCCCAGGACGCCTCGTCCTGGGCGGGCTCGTCCAGGAAGAGGAAGTCCACGTTCGCGGTGATGTCGGACAGGACCGTCAGCCGGGTCTGGGCCAGCGGGGCCAGCGCCGCGAAGCCGTCCGCGTCGAAGGCGTCCGGGGACCAGGGCGCGTGCGGGGCCTTCAGCCAGGGCTCGCACGCCTCGATGAACGCCTTCACATCCAGCAGCCGGATGTGGTCCGCGTTGATCGCCTCGGCCTTCTTGAGGTCGAACCGCGCCGGGTTGGCGTTCACCCCCGAGATGTCGAACGCCTCGACCATCTCCGCCAGCGAGAAGACGTCCCGGTCGGAGGAGAGCGACCAGCCCAGCAGGGAGAGGTAGTTGAGCAGCCCCTCGGGGAGGAAGCCGCGCTCCCGGTAGAGGTTCAGCGAGGACTGCGGATCGCGCTTGGAGAGCTTCTTGTTGCCCTCGCCCATGACATACGGGAGATGGCCGAACGCGGGCACCTCGCCGGAGCCCACACCGATCTCGGCGAGCGCCCGGTAGAGCCCGATCTGCCGCGGGGTGGAGGAGAGCAGATCCTCGCCGCGCAGCACATGCGTGATCTCCATCAGCGCGTCGTCCACGGGGTTGACGAGCGTGTACAGCGGCGCGCCGTTGGCCCGCACGATGCCGTAGTCCGAGACGTTCTCGGGGGTGAAGGTCAGCTCACCGCGCACCAGGTCGGTGAAGGTGATCGGCTCGTCCGGCATCCGGAAGCGCACGATCGAGACGCGCCCCTCGGCCTCGTACGCGGCGATCTGCTCGGCGGTCAGGGTGCGGCAGGTGCCGTCGTAACCGGAGGGGCGGCCGGCCTTGCGGGCCGCCTCGCGGCGCTCCTCCAGCTCCTCGGCGGTGCAGTAGCAGCGGTAGGCGTGGCCCGCCTCCAGCAGCTTGTCCGCGACCTCGCGGTAGATGTCCATCCGCTGCGACTGGCGGTAGGGCGCGTGCGGTCCGCCGACCTCGGGGCCCTCGTCCCAGTCGAAACCCAGCCAGCGCATGGCGTCCAGGAGCTGTGTGTAGGACTCCTCGGAGTCGCGCGCGGCGTCGGTGTCCTCGATGCGGAACACCATGGTGCCGCCGTGGTGACGGGCGAAGGCCCAGTTGAACAGGGCCGTGCGGACCAGGCCGACATGGGGGTTGCCGGTCGGCGAGGGACAGAAACGAACTCGCACGGGGGCGGAGGGGGATGCGCTAGCCACGCTTGATCACCTTGTTGGTGAGAGTGCCGATGCCTTCGATGGTGACGGCGACCTCGTCGCCGACGGAGAGCGGGCCGACGCCCGCCGGAGTGCCGGTGAGTACGACGTCGCCGGGGAGCAGCGTCATCGCCTCGGTGATGTGCACGATCAGATCCTCGATCGGGCGCACCATCTCGCTCGTCCGGCCGAGCTGACGCTGCTCGCCGTTGACGGTGCACATGATGCCGAGATCGGCGGCGCGCGTCAGGTCGATATCGGTCTCCACCCAGGGGCCCAGCGGGCACGAGGTGTCGAAGCCCTTGGCCCGCGCCCACTGCTTCTCGCTCCGCTGGGCGTCGCGGGCCGTGATGTCGTTGCCGCAGGTGTAGCCGAGGATGACGTCCTTGACGCGCTCACGCGGAACCTCACGGCACATCCGTCCGATCACCACGGCCAGCTCGGCCTCGTAGTGCACCTCGGAGGAGAAGGAGGGATAGGTGACGGGGTCGCCGGGGCCGATCACGGAGGTGGACGGCTTGAAGAAGACGACCGGGACCTCGGGGACCTCGTTGCCCAGCTCCGCCGCGTGCTCGGCGTAGTTGCGCCCGATTCCGACGACCTTGTTCGGCAGGACGGGCGGCAGCAGCCGGACCTTGCTCAGCGGGACCTTCTGGCCCGAGCGCTCGAATTCGGCGAAGGGGTGGCCCTTGATGATGTCGATGACGGGGCCGTCCTGATCGGACGGCTCACCCTCCACCACGCCGAAGGCGACGTTGCCGTCGATGGAGAATCTGGCGATGCGCACGGGAAGCCTTGGCTCCTTGACTGAACTCGCTGGAGACTGACGCTCCAGGCTATCGCTCCGCGTCCCGCGCGCCGCCGTCCCGCCTGCCGGGAGTGGTGGCGTCCGCCACAGCCCCGGCGGATCAGTGGCCCGGGGCCTCGGTCAGCACGGTGCGCTTGGGGTTCGCGGTCCGGTTCGGCAGGTCGACGCGGTGCTCCGACTGCTCCTCGGGCGCGGCCGGCAGGTCGCCGGCGTCCTTGATGTCCTGGGCCTCTCCCAGCTCTTGGACGTCCTTGAGATGGGCCAGGGTGGTGCGCCGCGGGTTGGCTATGGAGTGGAACATCATCGTCGTCTTCACTGGGTTTACGCCTCGTTCTTGTCGTCCGTACCGGCTGTGTAAAGCGTCAGGCTAGAGGCGGCCTTGCCCATGGAATCGCAGGAAAAGTCACCGTCAGCATGTGATATTGCTCACGAATGATCAGGCAAAAGCCGCATAGGAGACAGTTGCGCAATCGCCCTAAACGGACATCGCCTACCTGAACGCGACGTTCCGCTCTTGATCATCGCTAGCCGGACACTCGATTGCGACCTTCGGTTCGTACCCGAAAGTCCGTTATCGCCGACATGACTTTCTACGTCCCGTAATAAAGTCCGCACTGAGCGTCACACGGATCACAGCCTTATCCATTGCCCTTGTTGCAGCATCCGGCACTGTGCTGGAATTCCCGGGACCGCCGCGGGAATCGGCCGGCGCGCACGGGGGCGCAGCACAGAGGCGCCGAGCGGCGGGGGGCTCCTCTTGTCGACATGAAAGGAAGCGCGCCGGTCACTCACGACCGACAGGGGGGATCGCGGTCCCCCACGACTCGACACCGCTCCGCCGGTCTTCCGGAGGGGCGCCTGGTCCAGAGGTTGCGACGCTAGTGCAGGGACGTATCAAGAGGGATGGTATGGGGGCTCCCCAGGCCCGCCAGGGCCGTGGGGACGCTTCGGCGGACCCGGAGCCGCGTGGCGGGACCGACCGCGGCTCCTCGCCCCAGCGCGCCCAGGGGAGCAGCGGCAGGACCCTGGGTGATCAGAGCCCCGAGGCCGGCACGCAGAGCGCTACCCGGATCAGTGCGCCCAGTGGCGGCGGAGACGCGGAGCAGCCTGCCAAGCCGAAGTCCTCCGGCCCCACCGGGCCCGGCAATCGCATGGCCCTGCGCAACTGGCGCATCAGCACCCGACTGGTCTCCCTGCTCACCCTCCCGGTGGTCGCGGCGACCACCCTGGGGGCGCTGCGCATCGAGGGCTCGCTGGACAACATCCAGCAGCTCGACCAGATGAAGCTGCTCACCAAGATGACGCAGCAGGCCACCCAACTGGCCAGCGCGCTCCAGGAGGAGCGCGACAAGTCGGCCGGTCCGCTGGCGGGCAAGGGGAACGACAAGGACGACCGGGTCGTCTCCACCCGTGAGGACACCAACCGCGCCATCACGGCCTTCCGCGAGGCCACCCACCAGATCGACCCCGGCGACCAGTCGCTGGCCGGTGTGCAGTCCACGCTCGTCAACATCGACCGTCAGCTCGGCAAGATCAACGAGGTCCGTGACACGGCCTACGACAACAGTGAGTACTACTCGCTGACGGTCCAGAACTACAACGAGCTGATCAACTCGCTGCTGCTGCTCTCCCAGGACATGGCGCAGGCGACCAGCAACCGCGCGATGATCAACAACACCCGCGCGCTCGCCACCTTCTCCTCGGCCAAGGAGTACGCCTCCATCCAGCGCGCGCTCATCAGCGCCGCGCTCGCCGACCCCAAGGGCGCCGACTTCTCCGCCAACGACCGCCGCTTCGCCAGGACCGCGGTGGACAAGGAGAACGAGGCGCTCGGCCGCTTCAAGCAGATCCGCCAGGGCAACTCCGAGGATCTGCTCGAACCGCTGGACAGCCGCCCCGACATCAAGGCGGCGACCATGTACGCCGACCGCGCGGTGCGCGACCCCGAGGGGCTGAAGGCCGAGAAGCGCACCGATCTCGACTGGTACGACCAGGACAGTATCAAGATCGAAGAGATGGGCAAGATCGAGGAGACGCTGCTCAGCGAGATGCAGCAGAAGGCTCGTGAGCTCCGCGACTCCGCCCAGCAGGACGCCATCCTCAACGGTGCGCTGATCCTCCTGGTCCTCGGCGTCTCCCTGGTCGGCGCCTTCGTCGTCGCCCGCTCCATGGTCCGCTCGCTGCGCCGCCTCCAGGACACCGCGCAGGAGGTCTCCCAGAAGCGGCTGCCCGAACTGGTCAAGCAGCTCTCCGAGTCCGATCCGCAGGATGTGGACACCTCCGTCGAGTCCGTCGGTGTGCACAGCCGGGACGAGATCGGAAAGGTGGCCGCGGCCTTCGACGACGTGCACCGCGAGGCGGTCCGGCTCGCCGCCGAGCAGGCGCTGCTGCGAGGCAACGTCAACGCGATGTTCACCAACCTCTCGCGCCGCAGCCAGGGCCTCATCCAGCGCCAGCTCTCGCTCATCTCCGAGCTGGAGAGCCGCGAGGCCGACCCGGACCAGCTCTCCTCGCTCTTCAAGCTGGACCACCTCGCCACCCGTATGCGCCGTAACGGCGAGAACCTCCTGGTCCTCGCGGGCGAGGAGCCCGGCCGCCGGTGGACCCGGCCGGTGCCGCTGGTGGACGTGCTCCGCGCGGCCGCCTCCGAGGTGGAGCAGTACGAGCGCATCGAGCTCAGCTCGGTCCCGGCGACCGAGGTCGCCGGGCGCGTCGTCAACGACCTCGTCCACCTGCTCGCCGAGCTGCTGGAGAACGCGACGTCCTTCTCCTCGCCGCAGACCAAGGTCAAGGTCACCGGTCACGCGCTGCCCGACGGGCGGGTGCTGGTCGAGATCCACGACACCGGTATCGGGCTCTCGCCCGAGGACCTTGCGGCGATCAACGAGCGGCTGGCCTCCCCGCCCACGGTCGATGTGTCGGTGTCCCGGCGCATGGGCCTTTTCGTGGTCGGCCGGCTGTCGCTGCGTCATGGCATCCGCATCCAGCTCCGGCCGTCCGACTCGGGCGGTACGACGGCGCTGGTCATGCTGCCGGTCGATGTCGCCCAGGGCGGCCGGAAGCCGGCGCCGCAGGCCGCCGGCGGCAAGTCGGGCCAGGGTGCACCGGCCGTCGGTGGCGGCCAGGGCAACGGCTCGGCCGGACTGCTCGGTTCGGCGCCCTCGCGGCGCCAGGTCCCGGGCTCGGGTCCGCGCACCGCGCTGCCGGGCAACGGCGGCAGCGGACTGCCGACCCGGCCGGTCGGCGCCGGTGCGGGCCCCGCGGGCGGCGCCCCGGCAGGCGGCACCAACTTCTTCGAGGGCGGACGGCCTCCGGGCCCCCGGAGCAACGCCCCCACGGGCCCCGGCGGTCAGGGCAGTCCCGGCGGTCAGAGTGGCCCCGGCGGTCAGGGCGGTCCCGGCGGTCAGGGTGGTCCCGGCGCCCCCTCCGGACGTCCCCCGCTTCCGCAGCGCAACGACGGCCCGACCGTCGCCCCGCCGACCGGCGCCCCGGCCCGTGCCGACGGGGGCGACCAGGGCGGCCGTCCGCAACTGCCCACCCGCGGCCCCGCACCCGAGCTTCCGGCCCCGTCCCAGCCCGGCACCAGTTGGGGCGCACGCGCCGCGGCCGGCGAGGACGACTGGCCGGTCACGCCGCGCGACGCGGTCGACACCCCGCGCGGGCATGAGGAGTACGACTCCACGGGCCAGTTCGCCCGTCCGGACCTCGGCGGCTCCGGGGACCGGCGCGACCCGTTCGGCAACCGCGGCCCCGGCGACACCGGCGAGCTGCCGCAACTGAGCGACGGCCCCAACCTGTTCGAGCCGCGCCGCGGGGCCAATGGACCGCAGGGCGGCCAGGGACCGGCCGACACCGGCCAGTTCAACCGGCCCGACTACGGCCGCGGCCCCGGCGACACCGGCGAGTTCGCCCGCCCGGAGCTCGGCCAGGGCCCGGGTGACACCGGTGAGTACGCCCAGCCCCGGTTCGAGGACGCCGCCCCGCGCGGCGGCCGCGGCCCCGGGGACACGGGCGAGTTCCCGCGTCCGAACATGGGCGGCCCGGGCGACACCGGCGAACTCCCCCGCCCGAACATGGGCGACACCGGCGAGTACCAGCGCCCCACGATGGGCGGCCCCGGCGACACCGGCGAGTACCCCCGCCCCGACATGGGTGGCACCGGTGAGTACCCGCTGCCCCAGGGTCCCCAGGGCCAGCCCGGTGGGCGCCCGAACGATCCGCTGCCGCCCGCCGGCCCCGGTGACGGCCGTACGCCGATCTTCGACACCATCGAGTCGTCCTGGCATCTCAACCAGGGCGAGGACCCGGGCATATCGGACTCCCAGGACGGTGGCCGGTCGTACCCGTCCGCGCCGTCCGCCCCCGAGCCCACGCCCGGTCGGCCCGCCTCCGCCGTACCGCCGCCCTCGGCCCACGAGCCGCTGCCGGCGGCCCAGGGCATGGGCGACTTCGCCGGTGCCCAGAGCACGGGCGACTTCGCCGGATCGGGCGCCGCGGCGGGCCCCGGCGGCACCAACGGGGCCGGCCTCAACGGCCGGAACACCGGTTCCCACTGGCGTACGTCGCCCCACAACGACGAGCGCTGGCGCCGCGCCGAACAGGTCCGCGAACCGGCGGCCGGCGGTATCACGTCGTCCGGGTTGCCACGGCGGGTGCCGCGCGCAAACCTCGTGGAGGGTGCCGCACACCAGCCCCAGCCCGACCAGGCTGGGCCGCAGGTGTCCCGCGCGCCCGATGATGTACGCGGCAGGCTGACCAACCTCCGCCGTGGAATTCAGCAGGGTCGCCGGGCCGGTACCGGATACGGCGACAACCATGATCGCGGCATTGGCCCGACTTACCAGCAGGAGCGTTAGTTGAGCCCGATGAGCCAGGCGGCGCAGAATCTGAACTGGTTGATCACGAACTTCGTGGACAACACCCCCGGGGTGTCCCACACGGTCGTGGTCTCCGCCGACGGACTCCTTCTGGCGATGTCCGAAGGCTTCCCCCGTGACCGAGCCGATCAATTGGCGGCGGTGGCTTCCGGCCTGACCTCGCTCACCGCCGGGGCCTCCCGCATCTTCGAAGGCGGCATGGTCAACCAGACCGTCGTCGAAATGGAACGAGGCTTTCTCTTCATCATGTCCATCTCCGACGGCTCCTCCCTCGCCGTGCTCGCACACCCCGAGTGCGACATCGGCCTCGTCGGCTACGAGATGGCCCTGCTGGTCGACCGCGCGGGCAGTGTCCTCACCCCCGACCTGCGTGCCGAGCTTCAGGGCAGCCTGTTGAACTGATCCATCGACCATCCGACGCCTGTCCCCCCGGCCGCACGGCCGGCGGGCCCCCACCGGCACCGACCGACGGCACGCCCGTCACCTTGTTGTCCGACCGGAGGATCCATGACCCCGCCCCCCGCCTCGCCCGGCCCGTACGGCGGCCATCACCAATCGCCGTACGGGGGTGAAGGCGACCAGCCATTGGTGCGCCCGTATGCCATGACCGGTGGCCGGACCCGGCCGCGCTACCAGCTCGCCATCGAGGCGCTGGTCAGCACCACGGCCGACCCCGTGCATCTACAGGGGCTGCTCCCGGAGCACCAGCGGATCTGCCATCTGTGCCAGGAGGTCAAGTCGGTCGCCGAGGTCTCGGCGCTGCTGAACATACCCCTGGGTGTGGCGCGGATCCTGGTGGCGGACCTGGCAGAGGCCGGCATGGTGGCGATCCACCAGCCCGGGGGCGGTTCGGAAGCGGGCGGTACCCCGGATGTGACACTGCTCGAAAGGGTGCTCAGTGGACTTCGCAAGCTCTAGCGGCGCTCCCCCCGCCCGCGCGACCACCTCGGCGAAGATCGTGGTGGCGGGCGGCTTCGGCGTGGGCAAGACCACGTTCGTCGGCGCGGTCTCGGAGATCAACCCGCTGCGCACCGAAGCCGTGATGACCTCCGCCTCGGCGGGGATCGACGATCTGAGCCATGTCCAGGACAAGACCACGACGACCGTGGCAATGGACTTCGGCCGCATCACGCTCGACGACGATCTCATCCTGTATCTGTTCGGCACGCCGGGCCAGGACCGCTTCTGGTTCATGTGGGACGACCTGGTGCGTGGCGCGATCGGCGCCGTGGTGCTGGTCGACACCCGTCGGCTCGCCGACTGCTTCCCCGCGGTCGACTACTTCGAGAACTCCGGGCTGCCCTTCGTCATCGCCCTCAACGGCTTCGAGGGCCAGCAGCCCTACAACCCCGAAGAGGTCCGCGAGGCTCTCCAGATCGGCCCGGACACTCCCATCATCACCACGGACGCGCGCCATCGCACCGAGGCCAAAAGCGCGCTCATCACGCTGGTCGAGCATGCGCTGATGGCTCGGCTCAAGTAGTCGACGCCGTCCGGAAGTTACCGGATATCGGACGGAGGGCGGGCCGTGTCGGACGATACGGCCCGCTCGCCGTTCATAACGTTTCGACAGAGATATGTCCCGCCCCTCGATACGGAGCGCGATCGTGCCGCTGCGTTGCGCACTCAAATACTTCGGTATTTGACATATCTCAGCCCTAACGCCCCTTTTTTCTCTGGTCCAGACAACGTACTGAGCGCTTTGCGCACTGTTTGGAAAGCACCAGCGGGGCGTGCTGGAATTCGCTGAACTGGGCAGTCAGGGATTAGCTGGGAACGGCACAAATGGTGCCGATGCCGAGAGGTTGTTGGTCGAGTGAGGCGAAGCAAGCCGGACCCCGCGCAAGACGCGCGAGGGAACTTCACCCCGCCGCCGCGTTCAGGCACAGCGGCGTCGCCCGCCGAGGCACCGGATCCACCCAGCGGTGGCCGGATCTCCCCTCGGAACTGGCGGGTGCGCGGCCGGCTGTACGCGATCCTGCTCATCCCGGTGCTCGTCGCCCTGGTCTTCGGTGGCTTCCAGGTCGCCTCCTCGGTCTCCACCTGGAACGAGGCGCGGGACGCCGAACGCACCGCGCAGGTCGTCCGGGCCGCCACCACCTACGCCCACGCCCTGGTCAACGAGCGCGACCTGAGCGCGGGCCCGCTGCTCAGCGGCACCAACGAGGCCACCGTGACCAAGGCGCGGGCCGCCAGCGACGCGGCGAAGAAGGACTTCGACAAGGCCGTCGCCGATATGCCGCAGACGCCGACCATGAAGCGCCGCCTCAAAGCCTTCAGAACCGCAGAACCGCAGCTCGCCTCCTTGCGCCGGAACGCCTACACCGACCGCCTGAACGGTGTGAAGACCGAAGAGGGCTATGTCGCCGTCGAGCATGGGCTGATCGAATTCGCCAATGAACTGGGCCTGGGCACCGGCAATATCACGTCATACGGCCGTACCGTCTACGCGGTATCCCTGGCCAAGGGCGCGGAGTCGCTCCAGCGCTCCATCGGCACCCATCTGCTGGTCAAGCCCGGTCCGTCGGCGACCGACCGCAAGACCCAGCTCACCTCCTTCACCTCGTACGTCTATCTCGAGGGCATCGCGCTCGGGGAGTTCGAGGCGGCCGGCACACCGCAGGACGTGACCCGGCTCGAGGACACCCTCAGGGCGGCCGAGAAGCGTGCGCAGGAGCAAATCGCCGAGGCGAAGCAGAAGGCCGAGGCGGACGGCAAGAAGTTCGTGGCACCGCCCGGTATGGACCAGATGCGCAAGGCCATCGGCAGCGGCGCCTCGCCCACCGCGCTGGCCGGCCAGGGGGTCACCCCGGATGCCTGGTTCAACGCCTCCACGATCAAGTTCAACGCCTACCGGGACGTCGAGCAGACCCTGGTGAACAGAGCCGTGAACGAGGCGGCGCAGATCTCCTCGGACGCCCGCCGCGATGCGATCGTGAACGGCGCGATCGTGGTGCTGGCACTGCTCGCCGCCTTCTTCGTGGCCGGCCGGATGGCCCGCTCGATGAGCCATTCCATGCAGCAACTGCGCAACGCCGCCTTCGACGTCGCCGAGAACAAGCTGCCCGCGGTGGTCGGCCAGCTCTCCCGCACCGACCCGGGACGGGTGGACACCCGGGTCAGCTCGATACCGATCAACACCAAGGACGAGATCGGCGAGGTGGCCCGCGCCTTCGACCAGGTGCACCGGGAGGCGATCCGGCTCGCGGCCGAGCAGGCGATGCTGCGCGGCGGCGTCAACGCGATCTTCACCAACCTTTCCAGTCGCAACCAGGGACTGATCGAGCGGCAGCTCACCCTGATCTCCGAACTGGAGAGCCGGGAGGCCGATCCGGACCAGCTCGAGCACCTCTTCCGGCTGGACCACCTGGCCACCCGTATGCGGCGCAACGGCGAGAACCTCCTGATCCTCGCGGGCGAGGAGCCCGGCCGGCGCTGGAACCAGCCGGTGCCGCTGATCGATGTGCTGCGCGCCGCCTCCTCGGAGGTGGAGTCCTACGAGCGCATCGAGCTGGCCGGTATCTCCGAGAGCGAGATCCACGGCACCGCGGTGACCGACCTGGTGCACCTCCTGGCCGAGCTGCTGGAGAACGCCACCACCTTCTCCTCCCCGCACACCAAGGTGCGGGTCACCTCGACCCGGCTGCCCGACGGCCGGGTGGTGGTGGAGATCCACGACAAGGGCATCGGCCTGACCGCCGAGGACTTCGCCGACATCAACCACAAGCTGGCCAATCCGCCGACGGTGGACGCCACGGTCTCCCAGCGCATGGGGCTCTTCGTGGTCGGCCGCCTCGCCGACCGGCACGGCATCCGGGTCCAGTTGCGCCCCTCCGGGGAGCAGACGGGCACCACCTCACTGGTGATGCTGCCCGAGGCGATCACCCACGGCGGTGGCGGCGAGGAGCTGCCCCAGGACGACTTCACGGTCTCCCGGATCGTCCCCGAGCCGCGGCCCGCCCCGGCCTTCGAGGACATGAGCGAGCTGTCCTCGCGGACCGCCGCCGAGCTGGGTTTCGACGACTCCGCCTACGACCGGGACCAGGGACATCACCAGTTTCAGGGCCAGTACAGCGGAATGGGGGCCACCCCGCCCGAGCGGGATCCGCGGCCCGGACAGGCGCCCGCCGATCCGCCGGCGCAGTCGTCGTACCAGAATTCCGGCTATTCGCAACCGGAAGCGGATTACGCAACTCAAACGGAACCCGAACAGCAGCCGTACATCGGCTACAACTCCCCCTCTCAACAGGGAGAGTGGGGCGATTCCGGATCTTTCGAGATGCCCTACGCGTCGCAGTTCGGGACCGAAGCGGAATCAGGACCCAGCGCTCCCGAAGTTTCTCGGGACCGCGTAGAGTTCCACCGTCCGGGCCCTTCCCCGAGCGGAATCCACTCGATGACCGACGCCGGGCTTCCGCGTCGCGACCGGCAGTGGCAGCCGTCCGAGGAAACAGGGACACAGGGGATGGCCGGGGACCCGGCGGCGCCCACGGCGCCGGAGCGACCCCGGCAGACACCCCAGCAGCAGGAGGACAGTGCCCCATGGCAGTCGGAGAACGACCAGCGCTGGCACCGTGCCGAGCGGCTGCGCGACCCGAAGGCCGGTGGGGTCACCACATCCGGCCTGCCCCGCCGGGTGCCCAAGGCCAATCTGGTCGAGGGCTCCGCGGAACCGACCGGACAGGGCGGCCCCCAGGTCTCCCGCGCCCCGGAGGACATCCGCGGCAGGCTGAGCAACCTGCGCCGCGGCGTCCAGCGGGGGCGCAGCGCGGGAACCGGGACCCCCGGGCGTGACCAGCATGACCAACAGGGCTTCGGCCCCGGCAGCACCTACGATCAGGAGCGTTAGTGTGAGCCCGATGAGCCAGGCGGCGCAGAACCTGAACTGGTTGATCACCAACTTCGTGGACAACACCCCCGGGGTGTCCCACACCGTGGTGGTCTCCGCCGACGGACTCCTTCTGGCGATGTCCGAAGGCTTCCCCCGTGACCGAGCCGATCAACTGGCGGCGGTGGCCTCCGGCCTGACCTCGCTCACCTCCGGAGCCTCCCGCATCTTCGAAGGCGGCGTGGTCAACCAGACCGTCGTCGAAATGGAACGAGGCTTCCTCTTCATCATGTCGATCTCCGACGGATCCTCCCTCGCCGTGCTCGCGCACCCCGAGTGCGACATCGGCCTCGTCGGCTACGAGATGGCCCTGCTGGTCGATCGCGCGGGCAATGTCCTCACCCCGGATCTACGCGCGGAATTGCAGGGCAGTCTTCTCAACTAGCAAACATGGAGTGCGTTTCGCGCCACCGCGCCATAGGGTGCGGTGGCGCGACCGGCAAGACAGGCGAGTTGGAGGAGGACACGTGGCAACGCCCCCTAGCGGATATCCGTACGCCCACGGGCAGCCGTCCGAGCCGCGCGGAGAGGCCCCGATGAAGCGCTACAACTTCCCCTCCGCGCCCAGCCGCCAGGCCCGCTCCCCACAGCAGCCGGAGCCGCAGCAGGAGCAGCAGCCCCCGCGGCGGCAGCCGCAGCGGCCTCAGCAACAGCCGTACACGCCCTCCTACGCGCCTCCGGCGCCGCAGGAGGGGTCTTGGTACGACGCGCCCTCCGCGCCGCGTATCGAGCCCGTACAGCCGCCTGAGCGCCCCGCTCCGGAACCTTCCTCCCCCGCGGGTGGCACTCATAACCCTCTGGTGCGCCCGTACGCCATGACTGGGGGCCGGACCCGGCCCCGGTACCAGCTCGCCATCGAGGCGCTGGTGCACACCACGGCCGATCCCGCTCAGCTCCAGGGCCAACTGCCCGAGCACCAGCGGATCTGCCATCTGTGCCGCGAGATCAAGTCGGTCGCCGAGATCTCCGCACTGCTCGCCATTCCCCTCGGCGTGTCCCGGATCCTCGTAGCCGACCTGGCCGAGGCGGGGCTCGTCGCCATTCATCAGCCGGGCGGCGACGAGTCCGCCGGCGGTCAGCCTGACGTGACACTGCTCGAAAGGGTGCTCAGTGGACTTCGCAAGCTCTAGCGGTGCAGCCCGCTCCACCACCTCCGCGAAAATCGTGGTGGCGGGCGGCTTCGGCGTGGGCAAGACCACGTTCGTCGGCGCGGTCTCGGAGATCAACCCGCTGCGCACCGAAGCCGTGATGACCTCCGCCTCGGCGGGGATCGACGACTTGACCCACGCACCGGACAAGACCACCACCACGGTGGCGATGGACTTCGGCCGCATCACGCTGGACCAGGACCTGATCCTGTACCTGTTCGGCACGCCCGGCCAGGACCGCTTCTGGTTCATGTGGGACGACCTGGTCCGTGGTGCCATCGGCGCGGTCGTCCTGGTGGACACCCGCCGGCTCGCCGACTGTTTCCCCGCGGTCGACTACTTCGAGAACTCCGGACTGCCCTTCGTCATCGCCCTCAACGGCTTCGACGGACATCAGCCGTACACCCCCGAAGAGGTCCGCGAGGCCCTTCAGATCGGCCCCGACGCGCCGATCATCATCACCGACGCCCGCCACCGCAGCGAGGCCAAGAGCGCGCTCATCACGCTGGTCGAGCACGCGTTGATGGCCCGGCTGCGGTAGCCGAGACCGGCGACAGAAGCCAAAATCCCCTGCTCTCCGAGGAGAACAGGGGATTTGTGCGTTCCCGGTCCGATGCATCCGGGGCAGTCGGATGCATCCGGGGCAGTGGGGGCGTCCGGCGCGTTCAGGCGCTCGGCGCGGGGCCGGCGGCCTCCGGGCGGTGTGCGGCCGTCCGGAGGCGGCGGGGCCGCTCGCTCAGCCCTGCCAACTGTGCGGCGCGCTGAACGCCGGGCGGCGCTCCAGACGGCGCCAGCGGGCGGCGCTGCGGCCCGGGCGGGTGGAGTCGGTGGTGCGGTGGGTGCCGGCGGCCGCGCGGGCGAGGAGCACCGCGGTGACCGCGGCGAGTTCCTCGGCGTCGGCGTGGCCCTTCTCGACCCGGACCAGGGTGGCCGCCGCCGCGGCGGCGGGATCGGCGATATCGCTCGGTGTGCTCACGGTTTGTCTCTTCTCCCTTGTCGCGCGGGTTTCGCGCGAGGACACGAACTAAGAGGCTACTGCGGCGGGTTGCCGTGCTTGCGGGACGGCAGGTCGGCGTGCTTGTCGCGCAGCATCGCCAGCGACCGGATCAGGACCTCGCGGGTTTCGGACGGGTCGATGACGTCGTCCACCAGGCCCCGCTCGGCCGCGTAGTACGGGTGCATCAGCTCGGACTTGTACTCCTTGACCATGCGGGCGCGCATGGCCTCGGGGTCGTCGGCGTCGGCGATCTGACGGCGGAAGATCACGTTGGCCGCGCCCTCGGCGCCCATCACCGCGATCTCGTTGGTGGGCCAGGCGTAGGTCAGGTCGGCACCGATGGACTGGGAGTCCATGACGATGTACGCACCGCCGTACGCCTTGCGCAGGATGACGGAGATCCGCGGCACGGTGGCGTTGCAGTACGCGTACAGCATCTTGGCGCCGTGCCGGATGATCCCGCCGTGCTCCTGGTCGACACCGGGCAGGAAGCCGGGCACGTCGAGGAAGGTGACCAGCGGGATGTTGAAGGCGTCGCACATCTGGATGAAGCGCGCGGACTTCTCCGACGCCTCGATGTCCAGCACCCCGGCCAGCGACTGCGGCTGGTTGGCGATGATGCCGACCACCTGGCCGTCGAGCCGGGTCAGCGCGCAGATGATGTTGGTCGCCCAGCGCTCGTGGACCTCGAGGTACTCGCCGTCGTCGACGATCTCCTCGATGACCTTGCGCATGTCGTACGGCCGGTTGCCGTCGGCCGGGACGAGGTCCAGCAGCGAGTCGCCGCGCCGGGCGGCCGGGTCGTCGGACTCGACGGTCGGCGGGTTCTCCCGGTTGTTCTGCGGCAGCAGCGACAGGAGGTAGCGCACCTCCTCCAGGCACGTCTCCTCGTCGTCGTAGGCGAAGTGGCACACGCCCGAGGTCTCGGCGTGCACATCCGCGCCGCCCAGTCCGTTCTGGCTGACCTTCTCGCCGGTCACCGCCTGGACCACATCGGGTCCGGTGATGAACATCTGAGAGGTCTCCCGGACCATGAAGACGAAGTCCGTCAGCGCCGGGGAGTACGCCGCCCCGCCCGCGCACGGGCCGAGCATCACGCTGATCTGGGGGATGACGCCGGACGCCTTGGTGTTCCGCTGGAAAATGCCGCCGTATCCGGCGAGCGCCGAGACGCCCTCCTGGATACGGGCACCGGCGCCGTCGTTGAGGGACACCAGAGGCGCCCCGGCCGAGATGGCCATGTCCATAATCTTGTGGATCTTGGTCGCGTGGGCCTCCCCCAGCGCCCCGCCGAAGATCCGGAAGTCGTGTGCGTAGACGAACACCGTCCGTCCGTGGACGGTCCCCCAGCCGGTGACGACCCCGTCGGTGTAAGGCTTCTTCGCCTCCAGGCCGAACCCGGTCGCACGATGCCGCCGCAGCGGCTCCACTTCGTTGAAGGACCCCTCGTCAAGCAGCAGATCGATCCGCTCGCGAGCCGTCAGCTTCCCCTTGGCCTTCTGGGCCTCGGTCGCCCGCTCGCTCGGGCCGCGCCGAGCCTGCTCGCGAATCGCGTGCAGCTCGGCGACGCGCCCGCGAACGTCACTCGCCTCAGCAGGCGCACCTTCGAGATTGGTCATGCATTGACGGTACGTTCCCTGGCCCCCGGAAACGCATGTCAATTCCCTACAACGTCAGGGGCGTTTTGGTGGGCAGGCGGAACAGAACTGGACAGCGGCTTTCCCACTACCTGGTGTCCTAAAGGACTATCGACCCTGTCGGCATCCGACAAACCTCCAGGCGGCGACCGTGCGAGGGGCGGGCCCGACCACCCGGATGGGCGGCGTCCGCCGGAGCGGCGCTGCGGCCGGATCGGGGAACGGAGCACGTCGGCCGCGCTCCGCTCCCCGCACCCTACTCCCGCGACGGCCCGCGCCACGCGCACCGGTCCCATGCGGCCATGAGGCCCGGCTCACTCCTGCGGGTCCACCCCGGCCCGCAGCAGCCCGTAGGCGTAGGCGTCGTCCAGGGCCTGCCAGGACGCGGCGATCACGTTCTCCCCGACGCCGACCGTCGACCACTCCCCCTGGCCGTCGGCGGTGGAGACCAGTACCCGGGTCGTGGACTCGGTGCCGTGCTTGCCTTCCAGGATGCGGACCTTGTAGTCCACCAGCTCCATCGTCGCGAGCTGCGGGTAGATCCGCTCCAGCCCCACCCGCAGCGCCCGGTCCAGGGCGTTGACCGGACCGTTGCCCTCCGCAGTGGCGACGATGCGCTCGCCCTTGGCCCACAGCTTCACGGTGGCCTCGTTGGCGTGGGTGCCGTCCGGGCGGTCCTCGACGATCGCCCGCCAGGACTCGACCCGGAAGTAGCGGCGGGGGCGGCCGTCGACCTCCTGGCGCAGCAGCAGCTCGAAGGAGGCGTCGGCGGCCTCGTAGGTGTAGCCCGCCAGCTCGCGCTCCTTGACCCGCTCGACGATCCGGCCCACCAGGGCGCGGTCGTCGCCGAGGTCGATGCCCAGCTCCTTGCCCTTGAGCTCGATGGACGCCCGGCCGGCCATGTCGGAGACGAGCATCCGCATGGTGTTGCCGACCCGCTCGGGGTCGATGTGCTGGTAGAGATCCGGGTCGACCTTGATCGCGGAGGCGTGCAGTCCGGCCTTGTGGGCGAAGGCGGATACGCCCACATAGGGCTGGTGAGTGGACGGCGTCAGATTGACGACCTCGGCGATCGCGTGCGAGATCCGGGTCATCTCCTCCAGGGCGCCCTCCGGCAGCACCCGGCGGCCGTACTTGAGCTCCAGGGCCGCGACGACCGGGAAGAGGTTGGCGTTGCCGACCCGCTCGCCGTAGCCGTTGGCCGTGCACTGGACGTGGGTGGCGCCCGCGTCCACGGCGGCGAGGGTGTTGGCGACCGCGCAGCCGGTGTCGTCCTGGGCGTGGATGCCCAGCCGGGCGCCGGTGTCGGCCAGCACGGTGCGGACCACCGCGTCGATCTGGCCCGGCAGCATGCCGCCGTTGGTGTCGCAGAGGATCACCACCTCGGCGCCCGCCTGGTGGGCGGCGGAGACGACCTGCTTGGCGTACTCCGCGTTGGCGCGGTAGCCGTCGAAGAAGTGCTCACAGTCGAGGAAGACCCGGCGGCCCTGGGACCGCAGGTAGGCGACGGTCTCGCGGACCATCGCGAGATTCTCCTCGAGCGTGGTGCGCAGGGCCAGCTCCACATGGCGGTCGTGGGACTTCGCCACCAGGGTGATCACCGGCGCTCCGGAGTCCAGCAGCGCCTTGACCTGGCGGTCGTCCTCGGCGCGTGCGCCCGCCTTGCGGGTGGCGCCGAACGCCACGAGCTGGGCGTGCTGGAAGTCGATCTCGGCGCGGGCCCGGGCGAAGAACTCCGTGTCGCGCGGGTTGGCGCCGGGCCAGCCGCCCTCGATGAAGCCCACGCCGAAGTCGTCCAGGTGACGGGCGATGGTCAGCTTGTCCGCGACCGTCAGGTTGATGCCCTCGCGCTGCGCTCCGTCGCGCAGGGTGGTGTCGAAGACATGGAAGCCGTCGTCGGGCAGATCCTTCATGGTTGGTCTGGCTCCTGTCGGATGGATCTCGGTCTACCGGAATATCCGGTTCCGCGCCCTCCTATGGTCCCTCACGCTTCGCCTCCGGCGGGATGGTCCGGAAAACGAAAAGACCCCTCGCGGGTGCGAGAGGTCTGCGCGCGGGTCTGGGGCACGGTGGCCGCGCCGTACCGGGTCGTACGGGCGGTCACTGCGGACCGGCGCGCCTGCTGTCAATAATCATGACGAACGAGAGCACGGAGGCAGTGTGGCACATTCCGCCCCCGCGCTCTCATCCGTCTCATCATGCGAACCATCGGTGTCAACGGGGTGACACCCGCGATCAGCCCAGAGGGGACGCCGCGATCAGCCCAGGGGGTGCATCCAGCCATGCGGGTCCGGGGCGACGCCGGTCTGGATGTCCAGCAGCGCCTTGCGCAGCCGCATCGTCACCTCGCCCGGCTCACCGTCGGCCACCGTCCAGTTCGCCCGGGCGGACTTGACCGAGCCGACCGGGGTGATCACGGCCGCCGTACCGCAGGCGAAGACCTCGGTGAGGGTCCCGTCGGCGTTGCCCTGGCGCCAGTCGTCGACCGAGATCCGGCCCTCGGAGACCTCGTAGCCGAGGTCGGCGGCGATCCGCAGCAGCGAGGCGCGGGTGATCCCCGGCAGCAGCGAACCGGACAGCTCGGGGGTCACGATGCGGTCCCCGTACACGAAGTACAGGTTCATCCCGCCCATCTCCTCGATCCAGCGACGCTCGATCGCGTCCAGCCAGACCACCTGGTCACAGCCCTGCTCGGCGGCCTGGGCCTGGGCGACCAGGGAGGCCGCGTAGTTGCCGCCCGCCTTGGCCGCGCCGGTGCCGCCGGGCGCGGCGCGGACGTACTCCTCCGAGAGCCAGACCGAGACCGGCCGCACCCCGCCGGGGAAGTAGGCCCCGGCCGGGGAGGCGATCACCACGAAGAGGTACTCGTTCGAGGGCCGGACACCCAGCCCGACCTCGGTGGCGAACATGAAGGGCCGCAGGTAGAGGGACTGCTCTCCGTGGCCGGGCACCCACTCCTTGTCCTGGGTGACCAGCGCGTCGCACGCCTCGATGAAGGTCTGGACGGGCAGCTCGGGCATGGCGATGCGGCGCGCGGACGCCTGGAACCGCTCGGCGTTCTGCTCGGGGCGGAACGTGGCCACGGACCCGTCGGGGCGGCGGTACGCCTTGAGCCCCTCGAAGATGGTCTGGGCGTAGTGCAGCGTCATGTTCGCCGGATCGATCGAGAGCGGGGCGTACGGCACGAGCTGGGCCTCGTGCCAGCCGCGGCCCTCGGTCCACTTGATGGTCACCATGTGATCGGTGAAGTGGCGGCCGAATCCGGGATTGGCAAGGATCTTCTCCCGCTCGGCGGCGGGGAGCGGGTGGGATGAGGGCTTGAGCTCGATCGTGGGCGTCGTCATGGCAGGTAGTCCTTCACCTTCGGTTGTGGCGGACCGCGCTCGCACCATCCTGCCCGTGATCGGTACTAGGACGTCCAAGCTCTTCTTCACACAACGGCCCCACCGGGGATTATCTCCTAGGTGAGGCCGTGGCGGGGAGCGTTGTGCAGCGCGCGGCCCAGGTCGATGGTCGCACCCAGCCGCGCGGTGGCACAGGCTGGGGTCAGCCGGATACTCGGGCGGCGAGCGCGTCGCCGATCTCGTCGGTGGTGCGCGGCTCGGCCGCGTCCCGCCCGGCGAGGTCGTCCGCGACGGCGGCCTCGATACGGGCCGCCTCGTCCGCGTAGCCGAGGTGCGACAGGAGCAGGGCCACCGACAGGACGGTCGCCGTCGGGTCGGCCTTGCCGGTGCCCGCGATGTCCGGCGCGGAGCCGTGGACCGGCTCGAACATCGACGGGAAGGCGCCGGAGGGGTTGATGTTGCCGCTCGCGGCGAGCCCGATGCCGCCGGTGACGGCGGCGGCGAGGTCGGTGAGGATGTCACCGAAAAGGTTGTCGGTGACGATCACGTCGAACCGCTCCGGCTGGGTGACGAAGAAGATCGTCGCGGCGTCGACGTGCAGATAGTCGGTGCTGACCTCGGGGTACTCCTTGCCGACCCGGTCGAAGATGCCCTTCCACAGGTGGCCGGCGTGCACCAGGACGTTGTTCTTGTGCACGAGGGTCAGCTTCTTGCGCGGCCGGGCGTTGGCGCGCTCGTACGCGTCCCGGACCACGCGCTCGACACCGTAGGCGGTGTTGAGGCTGACCTCGGTGGCGACCTCGGCCGGGGTGCCGGTGCGCAGCGTGCCACCGTTGCCCACGTACGGGCCCTCGGTGCCCTCGCGGACGACCACGAAGTCGATGTCGGGGCGGCCGGCCAGCGGGGTCGGGGTGTTCGGGAAGAGCTTCGACGGACGCAGGTTGACGTAGTGGTCGAAGGCGAAGCGCAGCTTGAGCAGCAGTCCGCGCTCCAGCACGCCCGAGGGCACCGACGGGTCGCCGATGGCGCCGAGCAGGATCGCGTCGTGGTTCTTCAGCGACTCCAGGTCCGCGTCCGGCAGGGTCTCGCCGGTGGCGTGCCAGCGCTGGGCGCCGAGGTCGTAGTTACGGGTCTCCAGCTTCACGTCCTGAGGAAGGGCGGCGGAGAGGACCTTCAGGCCCTGGGCCACGACTTCCTGGCCGATACCGTCACCGGGGATCACTGCGAGGCGAATGCTGCGAGACATACCCGGACCCTACCGCTCGTCCCATGGATTGACATAGCTGTCCGCCATTCGGACATCCGCTCAGTGGCAATCGCCCGTTCACCCCCTGTATGGCGCGCTGTTGACCGCCCGGGGGACATTCCGGTCCATGGACACACCACGGTTCGGCGTACCGGAGCGGCTCGCCCAGCGGATGACCATGGCGGAGCAGCATGAGTATCTGCGGGCCCGGCTCTCCCGGCGCCGGGTGCTGCGCGGGGGCGCCGCCACGGCGGGGACGGTCGCGGGTGCGGGGCTGCTGGGCGGGGCGGCGTGCGCCGCCGACGCCGAACCGGCGCCCGTGGCGAGCCCGAAGCCGGTGACCGCCACGGTGGACGGCGCGCTGGTCGCCCCGTTCGGCCGCCATCTGGCCTTCGGCGCCGATCCGCGGACGCAGATGCGGATCTCCTGGCAGGTGCCGTTCGCCGTGCGCAAGCCCTATGTGCGGATCGGCACGAGCCCGCTGGAGCTCACGCGCAAGGTCGAGGCCGAGGTCCGCGCTCTGCACACCCCGTCGCTGAGCGACAAGCTGCCCGCGGTCGACCAGTTCCATCTGCACGCCGCGGTGGATGATCTGCGCCCCGGGACCACCTATTACTACGGCGTCGGCCACGCGGACCGCGACCCGGCCGAGCCGCGGCACTTCTCGTCCGTGGGCACCTTCCGCACCGCGCCCAAGGAGCCCGGGAAGTTCGTCTTCACGGCCTTCGGCGACCAGGGGGTGAGCTATGACGCGCTCGCCAACGACCAACTGATCCTTGGCCAGAATCCGTCGTTCCATCTGCACGCCGGGGATCTGTGCTACGCGGACACCACCGGCCATGGGAAGAAGACCGACCTGTACGACGCCCGGGTCTGGGACTCCTTTCTCGCCCAGACCGACTCGGTCGCGGCGAGCGTGCCCTGGATGGTGACGACCGGCAACCACGACATGGAGGCGTGGTACTCCCCCGACGGCTACGGCGGCCAGCTCGCCCGCTGGTCCCTGCCGGACAACGGCCCGGATCCGCGCAAGGCGCCCGGCGTCTATTCGTTCGTCTACGGGAACGTGGGCGTGGTCGCCCTGGACGCCAATGACGTCTCGTACGAGATCAGCCCCAACAAGGGGTACACCGACGGTGCGCAGACCCGCTGGCTGGACCGGCGCCTGGGGCAGTTGCGCAAGCGGCCCGGCATCGACTTCCTGGTGGTCTTCTTCCACCACTGCGCCTACTCCACCACCAGCGCCCACGCCTCGGACGGCGGGGTCCGCGACGCCTGGGTGCCGCTGCTGGAGAAGCACCAGGTGGACCTGGTCATCAACGGCCACAACCACGTCTACGAGCGGACCGACGCGATCCGGGGCGGCAAGGTCGCCCGCCGGGTCCCCATCGGGGGAAGCGCCGACGCGGTGCGCGACGGGATCGTCTATGTGACGGCGGGCGGGGCGGGCGCGAAGCTCTACGAGTTCCCGGTGCCCGACAGCTACGAGGGGCACATCAAGGACCTCGACGAGGTGAAGACCTACCACTGGACGGAGGACGGGGAGAAGAACCGGGACAGCGCCGACTGGTCCCGGGTCCGCTACACCGGCTTCTCGTTCCTCGCCGTGGAGGTGGAGCCGGGCCCCCGCCCCCGGCTCACGGTCACGGCCCTGGCGGAGTCGGGCGAGCGAGTGGACCGCTTCGAGGTGACCCGGCCCCGGCGTCAGTGACCGGTGGAACCGCCGTTGTCCCGGCGGTCGAGGGCGCGCTGGAGTGCGGCGGCCGCCTTCTTGCGGTCGGTGTCGTCGGTCTTGCGGCGGATCCTGCGGACAGTCGTCTCGGCCATGATCACATCTCCTCTGCTGATTCCCGGTGGACCGGGAGGAAGGAAAGCTCCCCGAGAAGGTGGCTGCCGGAAGAGGCGGGGGCCTGGGTGCGGCAGGGGTCACCTGCGCCTGTGCACCGGGCCGCGGCCGCCATCGCTGGATACAGCGGGACGTTCGGCTTCCACAAAAGTAAGGCAGCGGAGCGTCAGTGTCTGCACAATTAGTCGGACGTCCTACTATCTGAGACGCGAACAGGGTGACATCGGCCACTGACCCAGGGTGATCACATCGCGGCACCGGGCCGATAGTCGAGGCCGACCCCCGTCCGACCTCGACCACGGCGGCCGATCGCAGGTCGTCGTGGGCGATCCCGCGCCTGGTTACCCACGTAAACTGCGGTAAATAGTGCCTACTTGACTGCTCGACGCTAGCACCGCCGCGCGTCGGGCGTCCACAGATTTCCCCCTACGCGCCCCCGGAGCGCACGCCGCCCCCGGACCGCACTGAAGCGGTCCGGGGGCGGGGTCGCGGGGCGGACGGAGTCGGCCCGTCCGCACGGGCGGTCAGCCCATGTGCGGGTAGCGGTAGTCGGTCGGCGGGACCAGGGTCTCCTTGATGGAGCGGGTGGAGGTCCAGCGCATCAGGTTCTGCTTGGCGCCCGCCTTGTCGTTGGTGCCGGACGCCCGGCCACCGCCGAAGGGCTGCTGGCCGACGACGGCACCGGTCGGCTTGTCGTTGATGTAGAAGTTGCCGGCCGCGAAGCGCAGCGCCTCACAGGTGGCGGCGGCCGCCGCACGGTCCTGGGCGATGACGGCGCCGGTCAGCCCGTACGGGGCGGCCGACTCCATCTGCTGGAGCATCGCGTCGTACTGATCGTCCTCGTAGACGTACACCCCGAGGATGGGGCCGAAGTACTCGTCCTTGAAGATCTCGTTCTCGGGGTCGGTGGAGGCCAGCACGGTCGGGCGGACGAACCAGCCCTCGCTGTCGTCGTAGGTGCCGCCCGCGACGACCTCGACCGTGGGGTCGGACTTGGCCCGGTCGATGGCGGCCTTGTTCTTGGCGAAGGCGCGCTCGTCGATGACCGCGGACATGAAGTTGCCGAGGTCGGCCACATCGCCCATGGTCAGCCCGTTGACCTCGGTGGCGAACTCCTCCTTGAGGCCGTTCTCCCACAGCGAGCGCGGCACATAGGCGCGGGAGGCCGCGGAGCACTTCTGGCCCTGGAACTCGAAGGCGCCGCGGGTCATCGCCGTCTTGAGCACCGCCGGGTCGGCGGAGGGGTGGGCGACGATGAAGTCCTTGCCGCCGGTCTCACCGACCAGCCGCGGATAGGTCTTGTAGTTCTCGATGTTGTTGCCGACCGTCTTCCACAGGTACTGGAAGGTCCGGGTGGAACCGGTGAAGTGGATGCCCGCGAGGTCCGGGTGGGCCAGGGCCACCTCGGAGACGTCCTTGCCGTCGCCCGTGACCAGGTTGATCACGCCCTTGGGCAGCCCGGCCTCCTCCAGAACCTCCATCAGCAGCACGGCGGCGTGCGTCTGGGTCGGGGACGGCTTCCAGACCACCACATTGCCCATCAGCGCGGGGGCGGTGGGGAGGTTGCCCGCGATGGCGGTGAAGTTGAAGGGGGTGATCGCGTAGACGAACCCCTCCAGCGGCCGGTGGTCGCTGCGGTTCCAGACCCCCGGCGAGTTGGCCACCGGCTGCTCGGCCAGGATCTGCCGCGCGAAGTGGACGTTGAACCGCCAGAAGTCGATCAGCTCACAGGGAGTGTCGATCTCGGCCTGCTGCGCGGTCTTCGACTGGCCCAGCATGGTGGAGGCCGCGAGGGTCTCCCGCCAGGGGCCGGAGAGCAGATCGGCGGCCTTGAGGATGACCGCGGCACGGTCGTCGAAGCTGAGCGCGCGCCACGCGGGGGCCGCGGCCAGGGCGGCGTCGATCGCGTCCTGCGCGTCCGCCTGCGTGGCGTTGGCGTAGGTGCCCAGGCGGGCTGAGTGCTTATGCGGCTGGACGACGTCGAAGCGCTCCCCCGCTCCCATCCGCTTCTCGCCGCCGATGGTCATCGGCAGCTCGATGGGGTTCTCGCCGAGCTCCTTGAGCTTGGTCTCGAGGCGGGCACGCTCCGGGGTGCCGGGTGCGTAGGTGTGCACCGGCTCGTTCACCGGCACGGGGACCTGGGTGACGGCGTCCATGATGGCCGTTGTCTCCTTCGATCGTCGGGTTGCGAGGTCTGCGATGCCTGGAGCGGTCAGCGACGGCCGACCAGCGAGCGCAGGAAGAATGTGAGGTTGGCGGGGCGCTCCGCGAGGCGGCGCATGAAGTACCCATACCAGTCTGTGCCATACGGGACGTAAACCCGCATACGGTGGCCCTCCGCCACCAGCCGCTCCTGCTCGGCCACGCGGATCCCGTACAGCATCTGGAATTCGTACTCGTCCAGCTTGCGCCCGAGCCGGTGTGCCAGATCCTGGGCGATGGCCACCATCCGCGGATCGTGCGAGCCGATCATGGGGTAGCCCTCACCGGCCATCAGGATCTTCAGACAGCGCACATAGGAGCGGTCCACCTCGCGCTTGTCCTGGTAGGCGACGCTCGCCGGCTCGTTGTACGCGCCCTTCACCAGCCGCACCCGGGAGCCTTCCCCGGCCAGCGCCCGGCAGTCGTCCTCGGTCCGGAAGAGATAGGACTGGACGACGGCGCCGGTCTGCGGGAAGCGGGTGCGCAGCTCGCCGAGGATGGCGAGGGTGGAGTCCACCGTGGTGTGGTCCTCCATGTCGAGGGTGACCGTCGTGCCCGCCGCGGCGGCGGCCTCCACGACCGGGGTCACATTGGCCAGCGCCAGATCGTGGCCCCCGGGCAGCGCCTGTCCGAAGGCGGAGAGCTTCACGGACATCTCCGCGCGCCCGGCGAGCCCCTCGGCGGCCAGCGCCTCGGTCAGCGCCAGATAGGCGTCACGGCTGCGCAGCGCCTCGACCCGGTCGGTGACGTCCTCGCCCAGATGGTCCAGGGTGACGTCCAGGCCGCGGGCGGTCAGCGACCGCACCGAGCCCAGGGACTCGGTGAGCCGCTCCCCGGCGATGAAACGGTCCACCATCGGGCGGGTGACCGGCGCGGCCGAGACGAGACGGCGGATGGCGGCACTGCGCGAAGCGGCGAGCAGCACGGGTCCCAGCACGGGGCACCTCCACGATGACGGCCGACGAACGGCACCAACAACTCACCGTGAAACTTAAGGATGGCCCGGATCCCGGACCATCGACACCTGTCACGCATCCGTGGCCGGGATCTCAGACATCTGTATGAGAATGTGAGAGGTGAAACAGGGAAGAGGCGGGACCCATGCGCGACGACTACCAGCAGTTGGTGGACGAGATCACGGCGGTGCTCCGGGCACCCGCGACCCTGGAGAATCGCGACTTCGCACTGATCGCCTTCGGCGCCCAGGACAGCGAGGACCGCGATGACACGGAGGAGCCCGCGCTGGACCCGGTCCGCACCCGCTCGATCCTCCAGCGCCGCTCGACGGCGGCGGTGCGGGCCTGGTTCGAGGCGTTCGGGATCGCCCGGGCGCAGGCGCCGCTGCGGATTCCGCCCGATCCGGCGGCCGGGGTGTTCATGGGCCGTATCTGCCTGCCCGTCCGGCACCGCGGGGTGGTGCACGGCTATGTCTGGCTGCTGGACGACGGCCATCTCTCCGATCTGGAGCTGGGCGGCCCCACTCGCGCGCCGGACCCCCGGCTGGCCCGCGCGATGGAGACCGCGGACCGTATCGGGGCGCTGCTGGCGGCCGAGGCGCGGGCCGGGGAGCAGCTCGGCGAGCTGCTGCGCGATGTGCTGACCGGGCCGCCGGCCGGCCGGGACGCCGCCCGCGCCGGGCTGCGGACCGCGCTGCGCGGCGCGGGCGACGGGCCGCTGGCGCTGGTGGCGGTGGTGCCGTGGACACCGGGGACCGGCGAGGACGCGGACCACCCCGGACTCCCCCACCTCCCCGGCATCGTCGCCGCGTGCGCACTGCCCGGGACCGCGGCGGCCGGGGCCGGGCTGGCGACGCTGGTCCGGCTGCGCGCGGCCACCGCCCTGGACCCGGCCCGTACGACGGCCGAAGCGCTCCTGCGTTCGCCCCGGGCCACCGCGGGCTCCCCGAACGGGGCACCGGCCAGGCCGGCCGCGGGGGTCAGCGCTCCCCGGCGCGGGCTGGAGGAGCTGCCCGCCGCCTGGCAGGAGGCCCTGGCCGCGGCGCGGGCGGCCCACGCCGATACGCGGCTGGGGCCGGTCGCGGAGTGGTCCGCCATCGGCCCGTACCGTCTGCTGGCCGCGCTGCCCGCGGTGCAGCCCGACGCCGCCGTACGCCCGCTGCTGGAGCCCGCCCACGCCGAACTCGCCCGCACCGCCGAGACCTTCCTCGACTGCGCGGGCCAGGCCGGGCGCACCGCCGCGCGGCTGGGCATCCACCGGCAGACGCTCTACTACCGGCTGTCCCGGGTGCGGCAGCTCACCGGTCTCGACCTGGACGCGGGCGAGGACCGGCTGCTGCTGCATATGACCCTCAAGGCCGCCCGTCTCGGGGCGCGGCGGCGCTGAGATCCTCCAGGATCTCGCCCCGTCAGGAGACATCACCGGTGAGCAGGCGGAGGTCGACGGTGTCGGCCATGGCCTTCAGACCGGCGTCCGTGGGGTGCACTCCGTCACCGGCGTCGTAGGCGGGCAGCAGGTGGTGCGGGTCGGCGGGGTCGCGCAACGCGCGGTCGAAGTCGATCACGCCGTCGCATACGGATGTGCCGCGCAGCCAGGTGTTGACCTGTTCGCGGATCTCCTCGCCGACGTCGCCGAGCTTGCCGTTGGGCGTGATGGTGCCGCAGTGGAAGCGCAGACCGGCGGCGTGGGTCCGGGCGGCGAGGGCGGAGATCCCGGCGGTGAGGTGCGCGGCGGTCAGTTGCTCGCCCGGGTGGGGGCCGTGCAGGCCACCGAGGTCGTTGGTGCCCTCGAGGAAGATGACGGCGCGGACGCCGGGCTGTTCCAGGGCGTCGCGGCCGAAGCGCGCCTGGGCGCTGTCGCCGAGGTTGATACTGCCGGACCCGTTGTAGCCGCCCGGTGTGAGGATCCGGTTGCCGCCGATACCGGCGTTGACGACGGCGGGGCGGTGGCCGCGCTCCAGCTTCACCAGGCGGCGGGAGAGGTCGTCCGTCCAGCGGCGGTTGGAGTCGTTGGCGGTGAGCCCGCCCTCGGTGATGGAGTCCCCGAAGGCGACGACCGTGCCGCCCGCGTCGCGCGTGGAGACGTCGACGCCCTGGAGGTAGAACCAGGAGGTGGTGGTCGTCGGGTAGGCGGCGGCCGTGTCGTCGGCGGTGTGGTCGCCCGCGGTGGAGACGTAGCTGGTCTGCTTGGCCCAGCCGTGATAGGTGGCGGGGCCGGTCGGGCCGGGCAGGTGCAGGCTGACGAGCAGGTCGGTGTCGGGCTTGGTGTTCAGGCCGACGGGGTCGCTGACGGTGCGGGCACCGGCCGGGACGGTGGTGGCGGGGCGGCCGCCGAAGGTGACGGTGTGCCGGGTCCCCGGGGCGGCGGCCGCACCGGCGCCGCGGGTGGCGACGGTGGCGGCGCCGATGTCGAGCGGGGTGGTGCCGTACTCGTTGGAGAGCCGGATGCGCAGCGCGCTGCCGCCCGCGCCCACGTGGACGACGAGGCGCAGGGTGCGGTCGGTGAAGCCGGTGGCGGAGGGGCCGGAGGTGCCGGGCGGCCCGGCGGCGGCCGCCCATCCGCCGACCCAGTGCTGCCTCGGCGGATGGCCCGATGCTCCGGCGGCGGGGCCGCCGGAGACGGCGAACACGGCGAGCAGGGCCGCGCTCAGGAGGGCGGCCCAGGTGCGGGCGCGGAGGGCGGGCATACGACGGATCACGGGTACTCCCATGGAGGTCGGGGACGGGTCGGGCCCGGTCCGGCCGGGGTGTCCGCGCCCCGCGGCAGGACGGAGGCGGCGGACGGGGCGGGCGGCGGCGGACAGCCGGTGTTGCCGCGGCGGACAGCCGGTGTTGCCGCGAGGGACAGGTGTTGGCGGCGGCAGCCCTACGCCCCGAGCAGGGCCCGGTAGCGGTCCACGGACGGCTTCATGCCGTGGTTCGGGTCGGCGTCGTAGAGCCCGTCGGCGTTCTTGGCCCCGAAGCCCAGCGGCTGGTAGAGGGTGGCGCAGCCGGGGTCGCGGGCGAGGTCGTGCCAGCGTGCCCAGGCGGCGTCGTAGGCGTGCAGATGGCGGGCCATGGCGCGGGTGTCGTAGGCGCCGGTGGTGTCGCCCACGAAGCCGCGGAGCATGACCTGCCAGCCGTGGTGGATGACGTCGTACAGGCACCGGCCGTAGCGGGTGGAGACGCGGAGGTAGGCGCGGTCTTCCCGGTCGCGCAGGGGGATCGTGTCGGCGAGGCGGGTGATCCGGGCCCAGGCGTGGGCGGCGCGCGCCTTCTCCTCCAGGACCTTCTCGACGAGCCCGGCGGCATGGATCCGGCCGAAATCGGCGGTGAGGTCCTTGTCGGAGCCGCCGAGGAACTGATCACGGGTCCAGGTGAGCCGGGAGAGGGGGTACACGGTGCTGTAGTGGCCGCGCAGGGTGCCGGCGGCGGAGAGCAGGGCGAGGCCGCGGAAGCGGCCGACGGCGGCGCCGCGCAGGCCGACACGGGCGGCGTACTCGGCGAAGACGTCGGCCTCCGTGCGGCCGGTGTCGCGGGTCCAGCGGGCCGCGACCCAGGTGTTGAGGTCGCACCACAGCTCGTTGCCGATGTAGGGGCCGCGCCAGCCGCCCCCGCGGGACCAGGTCCAGACCCCCGAGACGATCGGGTTGGCGGCGACGTGGGCGAGGCCGGTGGGGCCGGGGGCGCCGCGGAACTCCTCGAAGCCGTTGATGACACCGTCGAGCACATAGTCGGGGCACGCGCCCTTGCCCTCGTACTCGCGCTGGCACTGGACCTCGACGATCTGACGGTGGCGGCCGACGCCGATGGTGGGGTTGAAGGGGACCGTGCGCCAGAAGTCACGTGAGGTGTGCTTGATGGAGAACAGCAGATTGTCGTGGACCGGCACCCGGTCGGTGACGCCGCGGTAGTAGTCGGGGTCGGCGGTGAGCTTGTCGTCGCCGGTGGACCAGGTGCGGTAGAACACGCGCTTGCCGGCGCGTTCGCAGACCTCGTCGCGCAGGATGCCCAGCAGCGTCAAGTGGCTGTCGGCACCGTGCAGGATGGGGTTGTTGCCGGTGTGGTACGGGACGTTCTGGAGGTAGGTCTCGCCCGTGCGGACGACGAGTCCGTCCAGCCCGGGGAACCGGGCGAAGACCTCACGGAGCATCAGGCGGTGGACCTCCTGGGTGAACGGCCTGACGAGGTCGATGCGGCCCGAGCCGTCGAGGAGCTGGTCGCCGTGCAGCTCCACGAGGCGCTTGGGCAGCATGATGATGTCGGTGAAGTAATACGCGGCGAGGCCGGCGGCGTGGGCGCGGAAGATGCGTTCGTCGATGTGGCGGGCGGTGGCCTCGACCCAGGCGCGGCCGTCGGAACCGGGCGGGAAGATCCGCGGGTCGACGGAGTCGAAGGTGACGGCGGTGTGCGGCGGACGGAACTCATTGACGACCTGCCCGTCGTATCCGTAGTCGGCCAGCAGGCGCGGGTCGTCGAAGCGGCTCTCGGCGGCCGGCTCGCCCGGGTTGCTCTGCACCATGTCGAGCAGGAACGGAAGTCGGCGCCCGCCGGCCGCGGAGGCGCTCACGGGGGTGTCGGCGGCGGCGGGTCGGGCGACCGCGAGTCCGGTCAGGGCAGCCGCCCCGCCGAGCAGGATCATCCGTCGGTCGGCGTGCAGGCGTCCGTCGTCCTCCATGGAGGCTCCCTTGGGTCATCCGATGGCCGATGGCTAGACATCGGTGTAATGCATGGCTCGCGCTTCCAGCAAGAGGTCGGTATCTACCAATCTTTGCCGTTCGTACGGCCGTTGCGCATATTGACAGGCTTTCAGTACGCCTCAATCATCGGATGTCATGACCGAGCATCCTGAACATTCTGAGCCTTACGGGCCTTTTGGGACCTCTGTGACCTCTGGGGCCCGGCTCCCCAGACGTCAGGCACTCGGATTCATCGGCGCAACCGCCGGGGCGGCCGTAGGAGCCACCCTCATCCCGGTCTCCGCGGCGGAGGCCGCCCCCGCGTCCGCCCTTCCCGAACGGAGCGAGCCGGAAGGGGAAGGCCGCCACTGGGGCACCGTGCCCGCGCCCGTCCCCGTCTCCCTTGAGCAGTGGTTCGACAACGACGGCATCGACACCGCCGCCGCGCGTGGCGGGAACTTCGACGGGGCCGGGTACACCCTCCCCGGTGAGGAGCTTCCCGCCGGACGGATCACGGTCGACGGCATCCCCTATGACTTCCCGTCATCCGCGGCCGGCGCCAAGAACAACGTCGTCGCCCTCGGCCAGCGCGTGGACCTGCCCAAGGGCCGCTATCTCTCCGCGCTCTTCCTCGCCGCGGGCAGCTACGGTTCCGCCGCGGGCAAGGCCACCGTGCACTACGCCGACGGATCCACCACGACCGCGGCCCTCGGCGGACCCGACTGGTACGCGGGAACCGCCGCCCTCACCGCCGCCTACCGCTACAAGCCGGACGGCACGAAGGACCAGCACCCCGTCGGCATCGGCGTGGCCGAGCTCTGGCTCGACCCGCGCCGCGAGGCCGTCGCGATCACCCTGCCGACCACCAGCAGGCCCGAGCCGAAGAAGCCCGCTCTGCACCTCTTCGCGCTCACCCTGCAACCCGCCGCACAGGGCCGGGCGCTGACTCTGCGCGACGCCCGCTCCACCGTCTCGCTCCTGGAGTCGAACGGCGCCCAGAGCGTCGAGGCGACGGTGGTCAACGCGGGCACGGTCACCCTGCTGGCGGCCGACGCGGTATCCATCGCGGTCGACGTCCCCGGCGCCCGCACCGTGAGCGCCGCCCCGGTCACCCGCCTCGACCCCGGCGAGCAGGCCAGGGTCCGTATCGGCATCCGCAATCGCGTCGGGGTCGCGCCCGGCACGCGGCAGCAGGGCCGGATCGTCGCCAAGGGTGGCGGCCGGACGGTGGCCGACACCGGCCGAAGCCTGACCCTCGGGGTGCCCGACTACCGGCCTGCCGCGGACTCGCTGGCGACGCATCAGGCGCCCCACTGGTTCCACGGTGCGAAGTTCGGCATCTTCATCCACTGGGGCGTCTATTCGGTGCCCGCCTGGGCGCCCGTCGGCAAGCAGTACGCCGAGTGGTACTGGCGCCATATGCAGGACAAGGACAACCCCACCCACGCCCACCACCGCGACACCTACGGCGAGGACTTCGCCTACGACGACTTCATCCCGATGTTCACGGCGAAGAAGTTCGACCCGCGCGCATGGGTGGAGCTGTTCCGCGACGCGGGTGCCCGCTACCACGTCCTGACGTCCAAGCACCATGAGGGCTTCGCCCTCTGGGACACCAAGGTCTCCGACCGCAACTCGGTGCAGATGGGCCCGAAGCGGGACCTGATCAAGGAGCTGTTCGACGCGTCGCGCCGCTACACGCCCGAACTGCACCGCGCCCTGTACTTCTCGATGCCCGAGTGGTTCAACCCGGACATGCCGTGGAAGGGCGACCTGTACCCGCCGCGCAATCCGTACACCCTGGAGCCCGTGCCGTACACCGGATACACCTCCGGCAAGGACTTCGTGAAGGACTACCAGGCCAAGCAGATGCTCGAGCTGATCCAGGGCGGCTACGACCCCGAGCTGCTGTGGTGCGACATCGGCGGCCCGAACGACAGCCTGAACGTCCTGTCCGAGTACTTCAACCACGGCAAGAACCGGCCGAGGCCGCGCGAGGTGGCCGTCAACAACCGCGCGGGCATCCCGTTCCACGACTTCACGACGCCCGAGTACACGACGTACGACAACACGGTCGTCGCCAAGTGGGAGTCCAGCCGCGGCCTCGACCCCTTCAGCTACGGCTACAACGCGCAGACCCCCGACGACCAGTACATGACCACCGAAGAGATCGTGCACAGCCTCGTCGACATCGTCTCCAAGAACGGCAACTTCCTCCTGGACATCGGCCCGCGGGCGGACGGCACCATCGCGGAGATCATGCAGACCCGGCTGCGCGAGACCGGCCGGTGGCTCGAGGTCAACGGCGAGGCGATATACGAGACGACCTACTGGTCCCGGATGGCGCAGCTCGGCGAGGACCTGCGCTTCACCGTCCGGCAGAACGAGGCGTTCTACATCCACTCCCTGGCCGAGCCCGGCGCCAAGCTCACCGTCGAGGCACCGGTACCGATACGGGCCGGGGACAAGGTGACGATGCTGGGGTACCGGCGCCCGCTGACCTGGCGCACATCCGGGGACGCGCTGGTGATCGACGTCCCCGAGGCGGCACGCAGGGCGGGCGAGCATGTGTGGGTGTTCAAGGTGGAGTGGACCCGCTGAACGACCGTGGCCGGGAAATCGGTCAGCTAATCTTCGCGGACGCTCCCGCGTCGCCCGCGGCGCTGAGCCCCCTCAGCCCGCGGGGGGCGCGGGGGCGTCGGGGGCGTCGGGCGCCGGAAGTGCGTCGGGCGCCGCGGGGGCGTCGCCGATGATCCGCCGCATCGCCTCGACGAGGTCCTGGGCGCTGGGCATGAGGTCGGGGTCGATGGCCATCTGGACGACCATCCCGCTCACCAGCGTCATATAGAACGAGCCCATGACCCGCGAGGTCTCCTCGTCGACGTCGCGCTCGTCGATGCCGTGGATCAGCCCCACCAGCCCCTGGCGCCCCTCCGGTTGGGCCCGGCCGAAGGCCGCACGCAGCTCGGGGTCGTTTCGGACCTGGAGGATGGCCTCCAACTGGGACTGCCACATCGCCTGGTGCTTGCCGAACAGTTCGAGCACCCGGGTCCAGCGGGCCTCGAACCGCTCCCGCAGCTCGCTGTCCTGATCGCCGCCCGCCGGGTCGTCCACCTCCAGGGACCGCTGGACGTCATCGGCCCAGTCGCCCATCGCCGCGAAGAGCGCCTCCCGCATCAGGGCGTCCTTGGAGCCGTAGTGGTAGCCGATGGAGGCCAGGTTGGCGCCCGAGGCGGCCACGATGTCCCGCGCCGTCGTACGGGACCAGCCCTTCTCCTCGATGCAGCGCTTGGCCCCGGCGAGCAGATCCTCTCGATGTCCCATGGCGCCAGGGTATCCCGATCCCATACGACCGTCCTAGACATGCGTCTTATACAGTCGTACTAGACAGGCGTTTAAGACGCTCGTATATTCACCGCCATGACCTCGACCTCGACCTCGACCTCGATCTCCGGCGGCCCGCGCGCCGGGCGCAAGGAATGGACCGCCTTCGTGGTCCTGATGCTTCCGCTCCTCCTGGTCTCCATGGATGTGTCGGTGCTGTACTTCGCGGTGCCGGCCATCAGCCGGGAGCTGCACCCCAGTTCCACCCAGCATCTGTGGATCTTCGACATCTACGCCTTCGCCCTCGCCGGGCTGCTCATCACCATGGGAGCGCTGGGCGACCGCTTCGGACGGCGGAAGCTGCTGCTGTTCGGGGCCGCGGCCTTCGGCGCCGCCTCGGTCGCCGCGGCGTACGCGCAGAGCGCCGAGATGCTCATCGCCGCACGGGCGGTGCTCGGGATCGGCGGTGCGACACTGATGCCGTCGACGATGGCGCTGATCCGCAATCTCTTCCTCGACGAGAAGCAGCGGGCCAAGGCGATCGCGATCTGGTCGTCGGCCATGGCCGGCGGTATCGCGCTGGGCTCGGTGCTGAGCGGGGTGATGATCGAGCACTTCTGGTGGGGCTCGGTCTTCCTGATCAACGTCCCGGCGATGGTGCTGCTGCTGGCGCTGGTGCCGCTGCTGGTTCCGGAGTTCAAGGACCCGAAGCCCGGGGCGTTCGATCTGCCCAGCGTGCCGCTGTCGTTGGCCGCCGTGCTTCCGGTGATCTACGGACTGAAGAAGATCGCCGCCGACAACGGCGTCAGCCCGATCCCGCTGCTGTCCATCGTGGCCGGTCTCGCCATCGGCGCCGTCTTCATACGGCGTCAGCGCACCCGCCGCGACGCCATGATCAGCCCGGAGCTGTTCCACCACCGCGGCTTCGGCCCGTCCATCGCCCTCAACGCGCTGGCCACCTTCGCCGTGATGGGCTCGGCCTACTTCACCACCCAGTATCTCCAGTCGGTGCTCGGCAAGGGCCCGCTGGAGGCGGCGCTGTGGAGCCTGGCCCCGTCCATCTGCGTCGGCATCGCCGGACCGGCGGCGGCCGCGGCGGTCCAGCGCGGCGCCGACCGGGCCCAGGTGATCGGCGTCGGCTTCGTGACCGGGGCCATGGGCTACGGGATTCTGGCGCTGGCCGGCCCGGACGCGCTGTGGACGGTGCTGATCGGCGCCGCCGTCCTGTCCAGCGGGATCGTCATGGTGATGTCGCTGGTCACCGACCTGGCGATCGGCACCGTCCCGCCGAAGCGGGCCGGTTCGGCGGCCGCGCTGCTGGAGACGGGCCAGGAGTTCGGCGGGGCGATGGGCATGGCGGTGCTCGGCAGCGTCGGCACCGCCGTCTACCGGAGCGACGTCAAGGACTCGCTGGGCGCCGGACTGCCCGGCGGCGCGCTCGACCAGGTGCACGAGACGCTGGGGGCCGCCGTCGCGGTGGCGGGAAGGCTGAAGGGGCGGGCTGGGGAGCATGTGCTGGACGCGGCGCGCGAGGCGTTCACCCACGGGATGCGGATCGCGTGCGGGGCCGGGGCGCTGGTCCTGGTGGCGGCCGCGGTGCTGGCCCTGGTGACGCTGCGTCGGGTGGGGACCACGGGGCCCGCGGCCGGGGGCGGGGGCGGGGATGTGCCCCCGGCCGACGCGGACGAGACGGCCGCGCGCGGCGAGACGGTGAGCGAGGCGGCGGCGCCGGTTCGCTGAGTCGTGGCACGGCCGGAGGGGACCTCACCGACGTGGGGTCCCCTCCGGCGTTCCGGGCGGGGCGAGTTGACCGTTACGCGCGGCCCGTCACGGCCGTACGCGTCGAATCCGTATCGAACACGGCGGCAACCATCTCCCGCCCGGCGGCAACCAGGAGACGGCGGCCTGACAACACGGCCGCCCGAGGGCTGAGCAGCCCCATGCGAGAGGAGTGACGCACCGTGCGCATCACCACCAGAGCGTTGGCGGCGGCCGGGCTCGCCGTCGCCTTCCTGATCGGCGCGGCCCACACACCGCGGGCCGCCGCGGGCGAACTGCCGGGCGCCACACGGTTCTTCAACGACCCCGACTCGCTCGTCAGCAAGTGGGTCGCCGCCAATCCGGGCGACTCCCGGCAGCCGCGCATCGCCTCGCGGATCGCCAGTCAGCCCCAGGCCCTGTGGTTCTCCCGGTACTCCCCCGCCACCGTCACCGCGGATGTCCGCAAGCTCACCTCCGCCGCCTCCGCCAAGGGCCAGACGCCTGTTCTGGTGTCGTATCAGATCCCCAACCGCGACTGCGGCGGGGCCTCGGCGGGCGGCGCGCCCGACCTCGCGAGCTATGACGCATGGGTGCGCGCCTTCGCCGCCGGGCTGGGCAGCGGACCCGCGATCGTCATCCTCGAACCCGACTCGATCGCGCTCATCAGTTGCCTCTCGTCCGCCGAGCTGAGCGGCCGCTATGCCTCACTGGCCCGCGCGGCGACGGCCATTCACGGCGCCAACCCCAACGCCCGGGTGTACTTCGACGCCGGGCACTCGGCCTGGAACAGCGCTGCCGTCCAGGCGTCGCGGCTTCGCTCGGCCGGGGTGCTGACCAGCGGCGACGGCATCTACAGCAATGTCTCCAACTTCCGCCGCACCGCCGACGAGGTGGCCTTCACCAAGAGCGTGCTCGGCCGGCTCGGCACCTCCTCGGGGCTCACGGCCGTCATCGACACCAGCCGCAACGGCAACGGCCCCGCCCCCGACAACACCTGGTGCGACCCCCACGGCCGCGAGGTCGGCGAGAACCCGACGGCGAACACCGGCGACCCCGCCATCGACGCCTACCTGTGGATCAAACCCCCGGGCGAACTGGACGGCTGCGCGGGCGCGGCGGGCACCTTCTCGCCGGACTACGCCTACGAGCTGGCGGGCTGAGCGCACCCGAATTCGGTCACTCTCCACCACGAGCACGACGTCGGCCGCTTCGTAGCCGGTCTCATGCCCCTCGGCGGACACCGCCTCGGCGCGTAGCACGGAGAGGTCCGGCTCAGGACGGTTACGCCGGTCCAGGGTCACCGTCATATCCCGGCACACCCGCAGCGACTTCGGCGCCCACTGGCGAAGAGCGGTATTCAACAGACACAGAACCAGGGAGTGGAAGGCCCTCTGCCGGCCCGCGAAGACGAGACTGCCGTCGATCAGCTCGGTGTGTCGCGGAAGCTCGGGGATGCCATCGAGGTGGTCGGCGGTGAATCCGCCCGGAGGCGGAAAGACCCAGGCCGGGAGGGATTCTTCAGCGGCGAGGAGGTCGTCCATGGACGGGATTCTGGCCGCGCGACCACGCGTAGCGGGCAGGAACGCCGAGGACGGCCACCCACACGGGTGAGCAGCGACCCCAGCATTGACCGGGGTCGCTATGCCCCCAGCCCGCGCAGGAATACCTCCAGCCCCCCGAAGAACTCCCGCTCCACCCCCACGCTCCGCGCCTGGCGCGCCGTTTCGGCCATGTACGGGAACGCGTCGGACGGCAGCTCGGCGATCGCGACCGTGCCCGCGCCGGACAGCGGCCCGAGGTGTTCGAGCTGGATCGCCCCGATCACATAGCCGAGCAGGGCGCGCAGCGCGAGGACCCGCCGTTCGCCGTCCAGGCCCGCCTCGGTGAGGATCGCCAGCGCCGTCTCCGACCAGCGCAGTCCGCTGGGGGAACGGTGCCGGTGAGTGAGGGTCAGCGGGAGGACCGCGGGGTGGGCGATGATCGTGTCGCGCAGCCGCCCGACCATGATCCGAAGCCGTTCGTCCCAGGGGACCTCGGGCTCCGGCGGTGTGGTGTCGACGGCCCCGAGGACACGCTCGACCACCAACCCTTCGAGCTCCTCGCGATCGTCGACATAGCGATAGAGCGCCATCGCGCTCATCCGGAGTTCCTTGGCGACGGCACGCATCGAGAGCCCGGCGAGCCCCTCGCGGTCGAGGACGGCGAGGGCGGCCGAGGCGAGCTGATCGGGGGTGAGGGAGCGGGGACGTGGCATGGCGGTTGACAGCGTACGGCATACGCTTACGCTGGTAAGCGTATGCCGTACGCCTACGAAAGGGGGCTCCCATGGAGCCCGGTTCCGTCGTCGCCGCCCGTACCCTCACCCCCGTGACCGGCCCGGACGTCGCCGTCCCCGACCCCGGCCGGCTGATCCACCTTCAGTTCCGGCGCTTCGCCGGATGCCCCGTCTGCAATCTCCATCTGCGGTCGGTCGTGCGGCGCCATCAGGAGATCGAGGCGGCCGGAGTCCGGGAGGTGGTGGTCTTCCACTCTCCAGCCGAGGAGCTGCGGAACCATACGGACGAGCTGCCGTTCGCCGTCGTCGCCGACCCCGGGAAGCGGCTGTACCGGGAGTTCGGGGTGGAGCAGGCGCCCAGGGCGCTGCTCAGCCCGCGTGCCTGGGGGCCGATCGCGCGGGCGCTGCTGACCGGCGCGTGGGCGGTCGTCCGCGGCCGGGAGAAGCTGCCCGCGCCCAGCCAGCCAGGGGGCCGACTGGGGCTGCCCGCGGACTTCCTGATCGGCGGGGACGGCCACGTCATCGCCGCCAAGCACGGCGAACACGCCTATGACCAGTGGTCGGTGGACGAGCTGCTGGCGCTGGCCGCTCGCGCCCCGCGCCCCGACCCGGCTCCCTGATCCACCACCGCCGGAGGCCCTCCGCTCCGGCGGTGGAGCGAAGGGCCTCCGGACGGCGAGGCGAGGCGCCGTCAGCGAGGCGAGGCGCCGTCAGCCCATATGCGCGGCCAGCGGGGTGGCGCCCTCGGCACCCGGCTCCCGCACCGGGCGCGGGGTGTTCATCAGCAGCGCGATGACCACCGCGGCGCCCACGAGAATCGAGGAGGAGACGACGAAGGCGTGCGAGAAGCCCTCCACCAGACCCGCCTTGGCGGTTGCCTCGGCGGTCCGCGGTGCCATCCGCACGGCATGCGAGGCCATGTAATCGGAGGTCGCGCTGGTGGCGATGGTGTTGAGCATCGCCGTGCCGATCGAACCGCCGATCTGCTGGGCGGTGTTGACGGTGGCGGAGGCGACGCCCGCGTCCCCCTCCCCCACCCCATGGGTCGCGTAGTTCATCGAGGGCGCCATCACCAGGCCCATGCCGAAACCGACCAGAAGCTCGGCGGGCAGCACCCCCGCCGCGTACGAGCTGTCGACATCCAGGGGCACCAGCAGCGCGACACCAGTGGCCGCGATCAGCAGACCGGGCGCCACCAGCAGGCGCGGCGGCACCTTGGGGATGAGGCGGGAGGCCACGCCGCCCGCGCCGACCAGCACCGCCCCGGTCATCGGCAGGAACGCCACACCGGTGAGCAGCGCCGAGTACCCCTTGACGAGCTGCATGTAGTACGTGAGGAAGAGGAACATCGCGAACATGCCGACCACCGAGAGGCCGACCGCCAGATAGGCACTGCCCCGGGTGCGGTCCGCCACCACACGCGGCGGCAGCAGCGGGCGCGCCACGCTCCGCTCCACCAGGACGAAGGCGACGAGCAGCACCGCGCCCAGGATGAGCAGCCCGGTCACCAGCCGGGAGTCCCAGCCCTCGGACTCGGCCTCACTGCATCCGTAGACCACGGCCACCAGCCCGCACACCGCCAGCAGCACACCGGGGATGTCGAAGCGGGCCCGGCCCCCGGCGCGGGTGTCGGTGGGCAGCACGGACCAGCCGACGGCGGCGACGACGGCGATCGGCACATTGACGTACAGGCACCAGCGCCAGTCCAGGTACTCGGTCAGCAGTCCGCCGACGACCAGCCCGATCGCACCGCCGCCCGCCGCGATCGCGCCGAAGATGCCGAACGCCTTGGCGCGCTCACGGGGCTCGGTGAAGTTCACCGCGAGCAGCGACAGCGCGGAGGGGGCGAGCAGTGCGGCGAACGCGCCCTGGAGGGCGCGGGCCGAGAGCAGCATCTCGAACCCGGAGGCGGCGCCGCCGAGCGCGGAGGCCCCGGCGAACCCCAGCAGCCCGATGAGGAAGGTGCGCTTACGGCCGGTGTAGTCCGCGATCCGGCCGCCGAGCAGCAGCAGACTGCCGAACGCCAGGGTGTAGGCGGTGATGACCCACTGCCGGTCGCCGTCGGAGATGCCGAGGTCCTTCTGGGCCGACGGCAGGGCGATGTTCACGATGGTGATGTCGAGAACGATCATGAGCTGGGCCAGGCCGATGAAGACGAGTGCGAGCCAGCGCCGGGGGTTCGCCTCGGGCGGCGTCTTTGAGGGCTGGGACATGACCATGCCTTTCTGGTCTTGCGGAAGGCGAGCGGAGCGGGAGATCAGTCGGCGTCGGAGACGTCGGAGTGGCCGGTGCCGTCGGCGCGGGCTTCGGAGTGGGCTTCGCGGGCGTCGTCGACCACTCGCTGCCGGAGGAGCTTGAAGGCCGCCGCGTCGATGGCCGGGCCGCCGAGCGGGGTGGTGGGCCGCGGGGAGCCGGTGGGGCGCAACCCGTCGGCATAGATGTCCAGTTGGCGATGGGCGAGGGCGTCATCGGCGGCGAACCGGCCACCGCCGGGCAGCGGCCGCGACAGCCGCATGATCATCATCGTGATGTCGCCGAAGACCACATCGGACCGGATCAGCCCCTGGGCCTGGGCGCGCAGCAGCAGCGCGTCGATCGGGTCGACGACATCGCCGGGGACGCCGTCGAGGATGTCGTCGACGGTGAAGCGGCCCAGCAGCGCGGGCATCACCGAGCCGATCTTGAGATCGAGGGCGGCGTGCATAAAGCGGCGCAGCGCGAGCTGGGCGTCGTCCTCCTCGGCGGCGGCCCGGCTCCCGGCCTCGACCAGCGCGGTCAGCACCTCGATGGCGACCCCTCGGTGCAGATCGTCGCGGTGCGGAAACCGGCGGTAGAGGGTCGCGATGCCGACCCCGGCGCGCCGGGCTATCTCATCCAGCGGGGCATCGGGCCCCTGATCGGCGAAGACCTCGCGGGCGGCGCGCAGGATCTGCTCCCGGTTGCGCCGCGCGTCGGCGCGCATGGGCGGGACGTCGGCAAGGGCGTCGGCATCGGTGTCTGCGGACACGGGGCTCTCCTGACAGCGCATACGAAAGCTATGTGGAGAAATTTTCTCCACATAGCGATGAGCGTAGCGAGCCGACCCGCATTATTCAACACGTGATGAAAAAGATCCGGAACCCCTCCGGCAGGCCCTGCCGCCAGGGGCACACAACGCATCCGGGCCCGGCCCCCGCCGAAGCGGGGACCGGGCCCGGATGGGTGAACTGCCTACGCGGCTCAGACCAGATTGACCGAGCGGGCCGAGGAGGCGCCGATCTCCTCGGCGATCTCGGTGAGCACGGGCTGCGGAATGGTGTCGTCCACCGTGAGCGCCACCAGCGCGGCACCGCCCGCCGCCGCCCGGGAGACCTGCATCCCGGCGATGTTGATACCCGCCTCGCCCAGGATGCGGCCGAGCGTGCCGACCACACCCGGGCGGTCGGTGTAGCGGAGGAAGGCCATGTGGTCGGCGAGCGCCAGATCCACGTCGTACTCCCCGACCGCGACGATCTTCTGCTGGTGCTTATGACCGGCCAGCGTGCCGGAGATCGAGACCTCCTCGCCGTCCGACAGGGTGCCGCGCACGGTCACCACATTGCGGTGCTCGCTCGACTCGGAGCTGGTGGTCAGCCGCACCTCGACACCGCGCTCCTGCGCGAACAGCGGCGCGTTCACATACGACACGGTCTCGTCGACGATGTCCTCGAAGACGCCCTTGAGCGCCGACAGCTCCAGCACCTTGACGTCATGCTGGGTGATCTCGCCGTACACCTCGACATCGAGGCGGACCGCGACCTCGCCCGCGAGCGCGGTGAAGATCCGCCCCAGCTTCTCGGCCAGCGGCAGCCCGGGGCGTACGTCCTCGGCGATGACGCCACCCTGGACGTTCACCGCGTCCGGGACCAGCTCGCCGGCCAGCGCCAGCCGCACCGAGCGGGCGACCGCGATGCCCGCCTTCTCCTGGGCCTCACCGGTGGAGGCGCCCAGATGCGGGGTGACCACCACATTGTCGAACTCGAACAGCGGGGACTCGGTGCACGGCTCCTGGGAGAAGACATCCAGCCCGGCCCCGGCGACCCGGCCCTCCTTGAGGGCGGCGGCCAGCGCCACCTCGTCCACGATCCCGCCGCGCGCGGCGTTGACGATCCGGACCTCCGGCTTGACCTTGTGCAGCGCCTCGTCGCCGATCAGGCCGACCGTCTCGGGGGTCTTGGGGAGGTGGACGGTGATGAAGTCCGAGACCTCGAGCAGCTCGTCCATCGAGAGCAGCTTCACACCCATCTGCGCGGCCCGCGCGGGCTGCACATACGGGTCGTACGCGACGACCTTCATGCCGAAGGCGGACATCCGCTGGGCCACCAGGACGCCGATGCGGCCGAGGCCGACGACGCCGAGGGTCTTCTCGCTCAGCTCCACACCGGTGTACTTGCTGCGCTTCCACTCGCCGTTCTTCAGCGCGGCACTGGCCTGCGGGATGTTGCGGGCCGTGGCCACCAGCAGACCGCAGGCGAGCTCGGCGGCGGTGACGATGTTGGACGTCGGCGCGTTGACGACCATGACGCCGGCCTTGGTGGCGGCGGAGACGTCCACATTGTCCAGGCCGACGCCCGCGCGAGCGACCACCTTCAGCTTCTTCGCCGCGGCGATGGCCTCGGCGTCGACCTTGGTCGCGCTGCGGACGAGGATCGCGTCCACACCGGCGATGGCGGGAAGGAGCTCGGCTCGGTCCGCCCCGTTGCAGTGCCGGATCTCGAAGTCCGGGCCCAGGGCGTCGACCGTCGCCGGCGAGAGCTCTTCGGCGATGAGTACGACAGGTTTACCAGTGGAAGCAGTGCTCACGTGGTCTTCAGTCCTCACTAGTCCTCAGCGGACGGCCGTCCCGACGGCCGCTGGCGGTGAAGGGGTCAGCCGCGTGGAAGACGCACGACGCTGTGAGCCTGACGCGCTTGCTGTTGTTGAGTGTAGTGGCGGTCGGGCCTACGTCATGTGCCGTTGCGGCAGGATCACCCGCACGTGGTGGTGCGCGGTGGACAAAGCGCGAACCGGGTGCGGCGGGGGTTCAGCGAACCCCCGCCGCACCCGGGGCACGGCCGCCGCGCCACCAGGCGCGGTTACGCCTCCTCGTCCACCCAGCTCATGAGCTTGCGCAGCTCCTTGCCGGTGGTCTCCAGCAGGTGGTTCTCGTCGGCCTTCTTCAGCTCGTTGTACTTCGGCAGACCGGCGTTGTACTCCGCCATCCAGTTCTTGGCGAAGGTGCCGTCCTGGATCTCACCGAGGAGCTTCTTCATCTCGGCCTTGGTGGAGTCGTTGATGATCCGCGGACCGGAGACGTAGTCACCCCACTCGGCGGTCTCGGAGATCGACCAGCGCATCTTCTCCAGGCCGCCCTCGTACATGAGGTCCACGATCAGCTTGAGCTCGTGGAGGCACTCGAAGTACGCGATCTCCGGCTGGTACCCGGCCTCGACCAGGGTCTCGAAACCGGCCTTGACCAGGGCCGAGGTGCCGCCGCACAGGACCGCCTGCTCACCGAAGAGGTCGGTCTCGGTCTCCTCGGTGAAGGTGGTCTTGATGACGCCGGCGCGGGTGCCGCCGATGCCCTTGGCGTACGACAGGGCCAGCTCGAAGCCGTTTCCGGTGGCGTCCTGCTCGACGGCCGCGATACACGGCACGCCGCGGCCCTCCTCGTACTGGCGGCGGACCAGGTGGCCCGGGCCCTTGGGGGCGACCATGCAGACGTCCACATTGGCCGGGGGCTTGATGAAGTCGAAGCGGATGTTGAGACCGTGCCCGAAGAACAGCGCGTCGCCGTCCTTCAGGTTGTCCTTCACGGACTCCTCGTAGACCTTCGCCTGGATCGGGTCCGGGACCAGGATCATGATCACGTCGGCCTCGGCGGACGCCTCGGCGGGGGTGACCACGCGCAGGCCCTGCTCCTCGGCCTTCGCCTTGGACTTGGAGCCCTCGTGCAGACCGACCCGGACATCGACGCCCGAGTCGCGCAGCGACAGCGCGTGGGCGTGCCCCTGGCTGCCGTAGCCGAGGATTGCGACCTTACGGCCCTGGATGATGGACAGGTCGGCGTCGTCGTCGTAGAACAGCTCGGCCACTTCGGGAATCTCCTAGCGTGTGGGTTGTGCTTCCCACCGTATGACGGGCGGGCGGGTGAAGGTTTCGGGGTCTCGCCATACGGTCCGGCGCGCGGTGCGCGCCGGACCATGATCCCCGCTGGTGGGGCGGGTCAGGCGGACCGGTCGAGCGCGCGCAGGCTCCGGTCGGTGATGGAGCGGGCGCCACGCCCTATGGCGATGGTGCCGGACTGGACCAGCTCCTTGATGCCGTACGGTTCCAGCATCTTGAGCATGGCCTCGAGCTTGTCGCTGCTGCCGGTGGCCTCGATGGTCACGGCCTCCGGGGAGACGTCCACGGTCTTGGCGCGGAACAACTGGACGATCTCGACGATCTGGGAGCGGGTCTCGTTGTCGGCGCGGACCTTCACCAGGACCAGCTCCCGCTGAATCGCCTGGCCGTCCTCCAGCTCGACGATCTTCAGCACATTGACCAGCTTGTTGAGCTGCTTGGTGACCTGCTCCAGCGGCAGCTCCTCGACATTGACCACGATGGTGATCCGGGAGATGTCGGGGTGCTCGGTGACGCCGACGGCCAGCGAGTCGATATTGAAGCCGCGGCGGGAGAACAGGGCGGCGATCCGGGCGAGGATGCCGGGGGTGTTCTCCACCAGGACGGAGAGCGTGTGCTTGGACATGGGCTCGGTCTCTCTTCTTCTCTCGGTCCTGGTCTCAGTCGTCCGCGCCGTCGCCGAAGTCCGGGCGGGTGTCGCGCGCCGCCAGGATCTCGTCGTTGGAGGTGCCGGCCGCGACCATCGGCCAGACCATGGCGTCCTCATGGACGATGAAGTCCACGACCACCGGGCGGTCGTTGATCGCGTTGGCCTTCTCGATCACGGCGTCGAGGTCGGCCGGGTCCTCGCAGCGCAGTCCGACGCAGCCCATGGCCTCGGAGAGCTTCACGAAGTCGGGGACGCGGGTGCCCATGCTCTGCTGGGCTGGGGCGTCGGGGCCGGAGTGCAGGACCGTGTTGGAGTAGCGCTGGTTGTAGAAGAGGGTCTGCCACTGGCGGACCATGCCCAGCGCGCCGTTGTTGATGATCGCGACCTTGATCGGGATGTTGTTCAGCGCGCAGGTGGCCAGCTCCTGGTTGGTCATCTGGAAGCAGCCGTCGCCGTCGATCGCCCAGACCGTACGGCCCTCGACGCCGGCCTTGGCGCCCATGGCGGCCGGCACGGCGTAGCCCATCGTCCCGGCGCCGCCCGAGTTCAGCCAGGTGGCGGGGGTCTCGTAGTCGATGAAGTGGGCCGCCCACATCTGGTGCTGGCCGACGCCCGCGGCGAAGATCGTGCCCTCCGGGGCGAGCTGCCCGATCCGCTGGATCACCTGCTGCGGGGAGAGACTGCCGTCGGTGGGCTGGTCGTAGCCGAGCGGGTAGGTCTCCCGCCACCGGTTCAGGTCCTCCCACCAGCCGGTGTAGTCACCGGCGCGGCCCGCGTCGTGCTCGGCCTGGACGGCGACGACCAGGTCCGCGATGACCTCGCGGGCGTCTCCGACGATGGGCACGTCGGCGGCGCGGTTCTTGCCGATCTCGGCCGGGTCGATATCCGCGTGGACGATCTTGGCGTAGGGGGCGAAGGAGTCCAGCTTGCCGGTGACGCGGTCGTCGAAGCGGGCGCCGAGCGCCACGATCAGATCGGCCTTCTGGAGCGCGGTCACGGCGGCGACCGTGCCGTGCATGCCCGGCATGCCGAGGTGGAGGTGGTGGCTGTCGGGGAAGGCGCCCAGTGCCATCAGGGTGGTGGTGACCGGGGCGCCGGTCAGCTCGGCCAGGACCTTCAGCTCGGCGGTGGCCTGAGCCTTGATCACACCGCCGCCGACGTACAGCACCGGGCGCTCGGCCTGGGTGATCAGGCGGGCGGCCTCGCGGATCTGCTTGGCGTGCGGCTTGGTGACCGGGCGGTAGCCCGGCAGATCGGTCTGCGGCGGCCAGGAGAAGGTGGTCGGTCCCTGGAGCAGGTCCTTGGGGATGTCCACCAGGACCGGGCCGGGGCGGCCGGTGGAGGCGATGTGGAACGCCTCGGCGATCGTGCGCGGGATGTCCTCGGCCTTGGTGACCAGGAAGTTGTGCTTGGTGATCGGCATGGTGATGCCGCAGATGTCCGCCTCCTGGAAGGCGTCCGTGCCGATGGCCTTGGACGCCACCTGGCCGGTGATCGCGACGATCGGGACCGAGTCCATATGCGCGTCGGCGATGGGGGTGACCAGGTTGGTGGCGCCGGGGCCCGAGGTCGCCATGCAGACGCCGACCTTGCCGGTGGCCTGGGCGTAACCGGTGGCCGCGTGGCCCGCGCCCTGCTCGTGGCGGACGAGCACGTGCCGGACCTTCGAGGAGTCCATCATCGGGTCATAGGCGGGGAGGATGGTGCCACCGGGGATGCCGAAGACGGTGTCGGCACCCACTTCCTCGAGGGAACGGATGAGGGACTGCGCGCCCGTGACGTGCTCGACGGGGGCGGACTGCGGTCCGCCGCTACGGGGCCGAGGCTGGGGGTGATGGGACCCGGGGGCCTGCTCGGTCATCGGCATTCTCTTCTCGAAATGAGGTTCGGTGCGGGAGGGTGAGGGCGGGCGGTGCACCGGGTGCCGGTGCAACAAAAAACCCCTCGTGCCGTAAGGCAAGCGAGGGGAGCGCGCCGGTGAGGGTCCGCAGGGCTTCAACCAGCCCTGCTCAGCCGACGCGCTGTCCAAGTACGAGAATTCGGGTGCGCATGGCTCCGACCCTCCCCCCGGCGCACATCGGGTGTCAAGTGGGTGGGACAGGCGTCTCAGTATTTGAGCGGGTCGGCGGGTGGGTGTGCGGCTCCGTACGGCGCGGCCCATGGGAGCCGCCATGCCCGGTGTGACCGCCGTGCCGGATCGGCAGGGCGCCGCCGACGAGCAGCGGCGGCTCCGAGCGCGGGACGGGATAGCCGCCGCGCAGCAGGGCCCGGCGCAGCCGGTGCTCGTCCAGTGGTCCACTGAAGGCCGCCCCTTGGGCGTGGGTGCATCCCATACCGCGCAGGGTGACGATCTGCTCGGGCAACTCCACCCCCTCGGCGATGGACTGCATTCCGAGGTCTCCGGCGATCCTCAGCAGCCCAGCGGTGATCTTGTGGAGCCGTGAGGACTCGACCACTCCCTCGACCAGCCCGGGGTCCAGTTTCAGCACATCGATGGGGAGCCTGCGCAGCGCCCTGATCGCGGCATAGCCGCTGCCGAAGCCGTCGAGGGCGATCCGCACCCCCAGCCGGCGCAGCGCGCCGAGACGGTGCTCCAGCTCGTCGAGCGGCACCCGTGGATCGCTGTCGGTCAGCTCCAGGATCAGCGCGCCGGACGGCAGCCCATGGCGGGCCAGCAGGGTCTCCACGGCCTTGGGCGGCAGCGACTTGTCCACCAGCCGGCTCGCGGGGAGCCGTACGCAGACCGGGACCGGATGGCCGTCGCGGCGCCGCTTGGCGGCCTGCTCGACGGCCGCCTCCAGCATCCAGCGGGACAGCTCGGCGGTGCGGGCCGTGTCCTCACCGCCCCCACGGCCGTTGTCGGCGACCCGGAGGAACTCGGCGGGGGTGAACAGGATGCCCTGGGCCGAGCGCCAGCGGGCCTGCGCCGCGACGGCGGTGATCCGGCCGCTGGTCAGCTCGACGACGGGCTGGTGCAGCAGCACGAACTCCCCGTCGTGGAGGGCGGCGCGGAGTCTGGTGGCGACCTCGGCGCGGCGCGCCACCTCGGCCTGCATCTGCGGTGCGTACAGCTCGACGCGGTTCTTGCCCGCGGCCTTGGCGCGGTACATCGCCAGGTCGGCGTTGCGCATCAGGGCGCCGGGGCTGGTGCCGGGCTCGGCGAAGGCGACGCCGATGCTGGCGGCCACACGGACCTCGGTGCCGCCCTCGACCCGGTAGGGCTGGGAGAGCCGGACCCGCAGCCGGTCGGCGATCTCCATGATGCGCTGCTCGCGGGCGCCCGCGTCCCCAGCGCCGTCGCCGTCGCCGATGATCAGGGCGGCGAACTCGTCGCCCCCGAGCCGGGCGGCGCAGTCGCCGGACCCGGACCGCACGGACTCCTGGAGCCGGCGGGCGGCCTGGACCAGCAGCTCGTCACCGGCGTGGTGGCCGACGGTGTCGTTGACCGCCTTGAAGCCGTCGAGGTCGATGAAGAACACGGCGGTGCCGGCGTCCGTGCGTCGGCGGCCGCCGACGGCGTGCCGGACCCGGCGGGTGAACAGGGCGCGGTTGGGCAGATCGGTGAGCGGGTCGTGCTCGGCGTTGTGCTGGAGCTGGGCCTGGAGCCGGACCCGCTCGGTGACATCGCGGCTGTTGAAGATCAGCCCGCCGTGGTGGCGGTTGATCGTGGACTCCACGTTGAGCCAGTCGCCGGAGCCGGAGCGGAAGCGGCACTCGATGCGCGTCGTGGGCTCCTCGCCCGGTGCGGCGGCCAGGAACCGGCGGACCTCGTGGACCACCGATCCGAGGTCCTCGGGGTGGATGAGGGAGGCCAGCTCGGAGCCGACCATCTCGTCCGCGTCGCGGCCGTAGACCCCGGTGGCGGCCGGGCTGACGTAGCGCAGGATTCCGGTGGGCGCGGCGATCATGATCACATCGCTGGAGCTCTGCACCAGGGAGCGGAAGTGGTTCTCCTTCTCGGCGAGCTCCTGGGTGAGCCTGATGTTGTCCATCAGCATGATCGCTTGTCGGACGACGAGCGCGAGCACGACCGCGCAGGCGGTGGAGAGCACCACCCCGTCGATCGGCCGGCCGTCCATCACGTTGAACAGGACCCCCAGGGTGCAGACGGCGGCGGCGAGATACGGCGCGAGTGCGGCGAGCGAGCCCGCGATGGGGACGCTCTGCTGCGGGGTGCGGCGCGCCGACGGCGGCTCCTGGGCGGCCTCGCGGCGGGCCACCCACGGGGCGTAGGCCAGCAGCGCGGAACCGGCGAACCACCCGGCGTCGAGTATCTGCCCGGAGCGGTAGTGCTCGCGCAGCAGTGGTGAGGTGAACAGCGCGTCGCACAGCACGGTGAGCGCGAAGGCGGCGATCGCGGTGTTGACCGCGGAGCGGTTGCCCGTCGAGCGCCGGAAGTGGAGGACGATCACCATGCTGACGAGCACGATGTCCAGCAGCGGATAGGCGAGCGCCAGGGCCCCGCGGGCCACGGAGGCGCCGTCCCCGCCGAACTGCCCGGTGTGGGCGAGCGCGAGGCTCCAGGAGAGGGTCACCAGCGATCCGGCGATCAGCCAGGCGTCCAGCCCCAGACAGATCCACCGGGCCCGGCTCGTGGGGCGCTTGGCGAGCACCAGCATCCCGACGATGGCGGGCGGGGCGAAGAGCAGGAAGCAGAAGTCGGCGGCCGAGGGCGTCGGCACGGATTCGCCGAGCACCACCTCGTACCAGCCCCAAACGCCGTTCCCCAGCGCGGCCATGGCCGAGGAGGCGGCGAACAGCAGCCAGGCCGGGCGCAGCCGCCCGGCGTGCCGGCGGCCGTGCCACAGACAGGACACCGCGGCGGCGAGCGCTGCCGCGCTGAGTCCGAAGTCACCCATGACGAGGGCGAGTCGGGACGATCCCCAGCCGAGGACCGCACCCGCCGCATAACCGCCGCAGACCAGGGCGAGGACCACTTGCGGCAACAGCCCGGCGCCGCCGCCGGAGACCGACGGCCTGGCGAGCACCGCTCCCGTGGCGCTCACTGGACTGCCATCCACTGCGTGGCGGACCACTGACGCCGCGGGAACCCCGGGAGCGGTATCCCCGCGGGCCTCGTCGAGTTGGAGATCCGCGCGGCTGCGCGGAAGTGTCGCGGTCGACGCCTGAGCTGCGTCGGGTTGTCGGTCCATCGGCCATACATCGCCCGTCGCCCCCCTCGAGTTCCGGTCCATCGCTGACGCCGTCAGGTCAGTGGCGCAGCCCCCGCTCGGGACGATACACCAGACTGGTCACTCAGGGACATAGGCCATCTACGGTCCGTAACCGACTACGGCGTTGTATATACGCAGTGGAGTCAATCGGTGCCTGTATGTGGTGCCAGAGGCATGTCTACCCCGTCGTGGCGACGAGATGTGCCAGCGACTCGCCGCGTGCGTAGCGGTTGAGCTGATCCCTCAACAGCCGCTTGGCGCGCGGGAGGAAGGCCGACGTGGGGCCGCCCACATGCGGGGAGATGAGCACCCCTGGAGCGTGCCACAGCGGATGCCCGGCGGGCAGTGGTTCGGGGTCGGTCACATCGAGCGCGGCCCGCAGCCGGCCCGACTCCACCTCGGTGAGCAGGGCCTTGGTGTCCACGACCCCACCACGGGAGACGTTCACCAGCAGCGCCCCGTCCTTCATCCGCGAGAGGAACTCCGCCCCGGCCAGGCCGCGGGTGGCCTCGGTGAGCGGGGTCACCAGCACCACCACATCGGCCTCCGGAAGCAATTGGGGCAGTTCGTCGATCGGATGCACCGGGCCGCGCTCGGTCGTGCGCGGGGAGCGCGCGACGCGCGCCACCCGCTCGCACTCAAAGGGCACAAGCCGGTCCTCGATCGCGCTGCCGATGGCCCCGTAGCCGACGATCAGTACGGACTTGTCGGCGAGCGCGGGGCGGAAGCCGGAGCGCCACTCCTCGGCGTCCTGGCCCCGGACGAAGTCGGGGATACCGCGCAGCGAGGCCAGGATGAGGGTCAGGGCGAGCTCGGCCGTGCTCGCGTCGTGCACCCCGCGTGCGTTGCACAGCCGCACCCCGGGGGCGAGGTCCGCCAGCGCGGGCTTGATGTGGTCTATTCCTGCGGTGAGGGTCTGCACCACCCGTACGTTGGTCATGGCCGACAGCGGGCGGGTGCACACCTGCGGCGGCTTCATGTACGGGACGCAGTAGAACGCGCAGCGCGCCGGGTCGGTGGGGAAGTCGGGGCCGCCGTCCCAGTGGGCGTATTCGAGGGTGCCCGGGAGACCGTCGATCTCCTCGGGCGGGATGGGCAGCCACACCAGGTCGCGCGCTTCGGATGAACCCTGAGTCGCATCGTGCTGGCGGAACGTATCGCTGTGATCTGCACTCATGCCAGGAGGCTATGCGATCACCGGCAGCCCGCAGAGGTTAGTTTGGGGTCCGAGGGAACGGGAGGGGTCAGGCGAGGTGAAGCGCAGGAGAATCGGAGCGGCGGCGCTCGAAGTGGGTGCGATCGGCCTGGGATGCATGCCGATGAGCTGGGCGTACACCGCTTCACAGCGCAGTGGCGAGACTTCGGTGCGCGCCGTGCACACCGCGCTCGACTCGGGCACGAGCCTGCTGGACACCGCCGACATGTACGGCCCCTTCACCAATGAACTGCTGGTGGGGCGGGTGCTCAAGGAGCGGCGGGCGGACGCCTTCGTGTCCACCAAATGCGGACTGCTGGTGGGCGAGCAGCACATCGTGGCCAACGGACGGCCCGGCTATGTGAAACGGGCCTGCGACGCCTCGCTGCGCCGGCTACAGACCGATGTGATCGACCTCTACCAGTTGCACCGGGCCGACCCGGAGGTGCCCATAGAGGAGACCTGGGGCGCGATGGCGGAGCTGGTCGCGGCCGGGAAGGTGCGGGCGCTGGGGCTGTGCGCCGTGGGTGCGCGGGCGCAGCGCAGGGCGGGCGCGCGGATGCACGACGCCACGGTGCGCCAGTTGGAGCGGGTCCAGCAGGTCTTTCCGGTGAGCTGTGTACAGGCGGAGCTGTCGGTGTGGTCGCCCGACGCCCTGGAGGCGCTGGTGCCGTGGTGCGCCTCGCGTGGAGTGGGCTTCCTGGCGGCGATGCCGCTCGGCAACGGCTTCCTGAGCGGGACGCTGACCCCGGGGCAGGGCTTCGAGCCGGACGATATGCGGGCCCGGCACCCTCGGTTCACGGCGGAGATGATGGCCGCGAACCAGCCGATCGTGGCCGGTCTGCGACGGGTCGCCCGGCGGCACGGGGACGAGGTGACCCCGGCACAGGTGGCCCTGGCCTGGCTGCTGGCGCAGGGGCCGCATGTGGTGCCGGTGCCGGGGACGAAGCGGGAGCGGTGGGCGGCGGAGAACGCCGCGGCGGCCGATGTGCCGCTCTCGCGCGAGGATCTCGAGGAGATCGCGAAGCTGCCGCCGGCGCGCGGGTCGTGGGACTGAGGCGCCGGTCGTGGGTGCGCGTCCGGTCCGGGCCTGACTCCAGTCCGGGCCTGACTCTGGTCGGGGCCTGACTCTGGTCCGGGCCTGACTCCGGTCGGGGCCTGACTCTGGTCGGGGTCCGGTTCGGGGATGGGAACCCGGCGCGGAGCAGCGGTGTATAAGAATCAGTGCCGTGCCGCGGCACACGTGCCCATGGAGAGGAATCCGACCGTGCGACGCCCTCGCCTGACCTCTGTACTCGCCTCCGTTGCCGCCGTGTTGCTCGTGGCGGGCTGCTCGTCCGACGGCGACAGCATCACCAGGCCGGGCGGCCGCTCGTCCGCGCCCTCGAAGCCGGACGGCGGGGGCTCCTCCTCGGGCGCACCCTCGCCGACGGAGTCCGCGGCGCCTGCGAAGGGCTCGGTGAAGGTGGTGCGCACGCTCACCACGAAGCTGGACTCCCCCTGGGGGCTCGCGCCGCTGCCCGGCGGGGATCTGCTGGTCTCCTCGCGGGACACCGGAAAGATCTTCAAGGTCTCGGCGGACACCGGGAAGAAGACAGAGGTCGGGTCCGTCCCGGGCGTCTCCGCCGCCGGTGAGGGCGGGCTGCTGGGGCTGGCGGTCTCCTCCGACTTCGGCGCGGACCACATGGTCTACGCATACTTCACCACCGACTCGGACAACCGCATCGTCCGCATGGTGTACGACGACAAGCGCCCCGCGGGCGATCAGCTCGGCGCCCCGGACACGATCTTCAAGGGCATCCCCAAGGGCACGATCCACAACGGCGGCCGCATCGCCTTCGGCCCGGACAAAATGCTCTACGCGGGCACGGGAGAGAGCGGTGACCGCGGGCTCGCCCAGGACATGGACTCCTTCGGCGGCAAGATCCTTCGGATGACCCCGGACGGCGAGCCCGCGCCCCGCAATCCGGACGCCCAGTCGGTCGTCTACACGTGGGGTCACCGCAATGTGCAGGGCCTGGCCTGGGATGCGGACAAGCGGCTGTGGGCCTCCGAGTTCGGCCAGGACACCTGGGACGAGCTCAATCCGATCGAGCCGGGCAAGAACTACGGCTGGCCGGAGGTCGAGGGCAAGGCCGGTAAGAAGGGCTTTGTCGATCCGGTCGAGCAGTGGAAGCCCGAGGACGCCTCGCCGAGCGGAATCGCCTTCGCCAAGGGCTCGATCTGGATGGCGGGGCTGCGCGGTGAGCGGCTGTGGCGCATACCGCTGAAGGGCGACAAGCCGGTGGCGAAGGCGCAGTCGTTCCTGGACGGGAAGTACGGACGGCTGCGCAGCGTGGTGGCGGCGGACGACGGGGGGCTATGGCTGACGACGAGCAATACCGATGGGCGTGGCAAGCCGGGTAAGCAGGACGACCGGATCCTGCGACTGGAGGTCCGCTGAGCGGAGAGGGGGGTCCGCTGAGGGATGCCGAGGGGAGGGTGAACCGGCCGATCACGGCGCCGAGTTCGGCGGACATGTCGCGGAGTGCCCGTTCTGTGGGCGGTCTGCCTACACTGGCAGCAGCCGCACGCCTACGGGGGTCGTCATGTTCAACCTCATCGAGGAGCTCTTCGCACCCGGCCGCAAGCACACCGAGGAAGAGCGCAACCGGCTGGAGGTCACGCTCGACGAGACGGGCAGCAGCGACCCAGGGAAGGGCCCGGTGGACCTCGACTCCGGCCGGGTGGTGATCCGCCCCCGCGAAGAGGGCTGACCCGGCGGACGGTCGACGCACAGCACGGCTGTGAGCGCCGCGCGTCGTGTCAGCGCGCGCGTCCGGTCAGCGCCCAGTGCGTCGCCAGCGTGCGCATCCCGTCAGTGCCTCCGCGCGTCCGGTCAGCGCCCCGCGAACCCCGTCAGGGTGCGTCCGCGTCCCGCCGGCCCGCGCATCCCGTCCACCGCGTCCCGCGCGTCCCGTCCACCGCGTCCCGCGCGTCCCGTCCACCGCGTCCCGCGCGTCCCGTCCACCGCGTCCCGCGCGTCCCGTCCGCGGCGCCCCGCGCGTCCGCGTACGTACTCAGCGTGCCGCCGCGCCGTCGGTCAGGCCGTCCACCAGCCGCAGCCGATGGGCCACGGCGGCCGCCTCGCCCCGGCCCGAGACGCCCAGCTTGGCCAGGATGTTGGAGACATGGACGCTCGCCGTCTTGGGCGAGATGAAGAGCTCCTCGGCGATCTGGCGGTTGCTGCGCCCCGCGGCGACCAGCCGCAGCACATCCCGCTCCCGGGGCGTCAGCCCCAGCTCCTCGGCCGGATCGGCGGGCGCGGCAGGCCCGGCAGGCCCGGCAGGCCCGGCGGGCCCGGCGGCAGGGACCGAAGAGCCCGGGGCCCGGGAGACCGGCCCCGGGGAACCCGGAGTCCGGGAGCCCGGAGTCCGGGAGCCCGGAGTCCGGGAGCCCGGGCCCGGGGGCAGCGCGGGGGTACGGGGCAGGGACGCGTCGAGTGCGGGGCGGGTCGCGGCGGATGCCAGGGGCAGGCGGGCGCGCCGGGCCAGCAGCTCGATCTCCTCGCGCAGCGGGCGGGCGCCCAGCCACTCGGCCACGGCATGTGCCTGGCCGAGCAGTTCGGCGGCGTGCTCGCGATCGGCCTGAGCCGGGGAAGCGCCCCGGCCGGGGGTGAGCAGCGCCTCCGCCCAGCGGTGACGGGCGCGGGCCAGCGGATACGGGCGGTCCAGCGCGGAGAAGGCGTCCGTGGCCTCGGCCCAGAGGTCGGGCCGGTCCCGGCCCTCGGCGCGCTCCCGTTCGGCCTGGAGCATCGCCGCGTAGGCCCGCCATACCGGCACGGGCTGCGCCACTCGCTTCGCGGCGGCCCGGAGCCGGGCCAGCGCCTCGCTCCGGCCCGGCTCGGCCGTGGGCAGTCCGCGTGCGGCCGACTCGGCCGCGGCGGCCGTGTACAGCAGCGGCCAGACGTAGCGCTGTAGCCCGGGCGGGAAACCGGCCTCCACGACCTGGTCCAGCACGGCCCGGACCTCCAGGATCCGGCCGCGTGCCGCCGCGAGTTCGATGGCCCGGCCCGCGACCTGGAGGGTGTACTGCGGTTCGGCGTTGTGGGCGCCGTAGTGCTCCCGGGCGGCGGCCAGCTCGCGCTCCGCCGTGTCCCATTCGCCGCGCGCCAGCGCCAGTTCGGCGAGCCGGTTGGCGGCGGTGCCGTGCGGCTTGGTGCCGATGGCGAGCCGCCGGGTCTCGCGGGCCGCCGCCTCCGCCTCGTCCCAGCGGCCCAGGGCGAACAGCGACTCGGCCAGATTCCCGTACACCCAGGCCCGGGAGTCCACCAGGCCGACGCGGTCCAGGATCCGGGCGCCCTCCTCGGCGGTCTCCACCGCCTCGGCCGACCGGCCGACCCCCTCCAGCGCCGAGGCGAGATTGACATAGCACCGCCCCAGGACGCTGATGTCGCCGAGGGCCACGGCCCGTCTGCATACCTCGCGCATCTCGGCCAGCCCGCGCTCGGTGTCGCCGGAGTCACCGGTGAAGTAGCCCAGCGTCAGCCGGGCGTTCAGCTCCGTGCTCTCGGCGCCGACCATCCGGGCCAGCTCCACCGCCCGTTCGGCTGCCGCCAGGCCCTCCGGCCCGGGCCGGTGGGTCATCGTCCAGCCCGCTACGTGCGCCATGACGTCGGCGTGCACGGGGGACGGCGGCAGCCCGCGCACCAGCTCCTGGGCACGGCTCAGCTCCGCCCAGCCGTCCCCGCGTGCCAGGCCCTCCATCAGCTTGGACTGCTGGGTCCAGAACCAGGCGGCCCGCAACGGGTCATGGCCGCTTCCGTCCAGCGCCCGCAGTGCCCGCTTCGCGACGGCCAGCGCCCGCTCCCGCTGCCCGGACATATGCGCGGCCACCACCACCTCGGCGAGCAGATCGAGCTGGCGCAGCGCCTGGTCCTCACAGCCACAGGCGGGGTACACCTCGGCGTAGTCCACGGGCCGCTGCGCCTCGCGTATCTCCTCGGGGGCGTCCTCCCACAGCTCCATGGCCCGCTCCAGCAGCCGAAGCTGCTCCGCGTGGGCGTAACGCCGCCGCGCCTCGACGGACGCCTGGAGCACGGCGGGCAGGGCCTTGGCGGGGTCGTGGGCGTGGTACCAGTAGCTGGCCAGCCTGGCCGCCCGCTCATCGGCCCGCACCAGCGCGGGCTCGGCCTCCAGGGCCTGTGCGAAGCGCCGGTTGAGCCGGGAGCGCTCCCCGGGCAGCAGATCGTCGACGACGGCCTCGCGCACCAGCGCATGCCGGAAGCGGTAGCCGCTGTCGTCGGCGGTGGGGCGCAGGATGTTCGCCCCGACCGCGGCCCGCAGCGCGTCGATCAGCTCGTCCTCGCCCAGCCGGGCGACCGCGCGCAGCAGTTCGTACTCCACGGAGGAGCCGCCCTCGGCGAGGATCCGCACCACGCCCTGGGCCTCCTCGGGCAGTGCCTCGACCCGCACCAGCAGCAGATCGCGCAGGGATTCGCTGAGCCCGGTGCTGCATCCCTCGTTGAGGGAGCGGGCGATCTCCTCCACGAAGAAGGCGTTGCCGTCGCTGCGCTTGAAGATCCGGTCGACCAGGTCGCGCTCCGGCTCGGCCCCGTTGATCCCGGTGAGCTGGGCGTGCACCTCGCCCCGGGTGAAGCGGGACACCTCGATGCGCCGCACCTCGCGCATCCGGTCCACCTCGGCGAGGAAGGGGCGCAGCGGATGGCGGCGGTGGATGTCGTCGGAGCGGTAGGTGGCCACGACCAGCAGCCGGGCGCTGAGCAGCGAGCGGAAGAGATAGCCGAGCAGTTCGCGGGTGGAGCGGTCGGCCCAGTGCAGATCCTCGATGGCGACGACGAGGGTGCGCTCCGCGGCCAGCCGCTCCAGCAGCCGTACGGTGAGCTCGAACAGCCGGGCCCGGCCGTCCCCGTCGTGGGACGCGCGGGCGGTTTCGCCCAATTCGGGCAGCAGCCGGGCCAGTTCGCCCTCCTGCCCGGCGGCGGCCCCGTCCAGCTCGGTGCCCAGCTTGCGGCGCAGTGAGCGCAGCACGGTGGACACGGGCGCGAACGGCAGCCCGTCGGCCCCCATTTCCACACAGCCGCCGACCGCCGCGACGGCCCCCGCGGCCACGGCCGAGGCCAGGAACTCGTCGATGAGCCGGGTCTTGCCGACCCCCGCCTCCCCGCCGACCAGCAGCACCTGCGGCTCGCCCGCGGTGGCGCGGGCGAGCGCGTCCTCGAGGGTGGCCAACTCCTGGGCGCGGCCCACGAACACCGGGCTGACAGACGTGGTGTGCACGTCGTCGAGCATCGCATAGGGCTCTGACACCGCGGCACCGGCTTTTCCGGCCCCCGCTACCTCGGCCTCCGCCCCGGCTGCCACGACGAGCCGCACGGCCCGGCCTCCCTCAGGCCGCCGTGCGGTACGACCGTGGTGAGCGATGGCCGCGCCACCGCCGGACCGGCCTCACCCGCCCTCCGGACGCACGCTCGGCCGACCGGCCGCCCGGCTCCGCCGCCTCCCGGCCCAACCGGTGGGCGGCGGCCTCCCGCAGCAGCTCGGCCTCGCGAATCCGGTGCAATTCATGGTGCAGCATGGTGTTCTCCCTGGTGACGAGCGTTTCGTGGAATGCGTCCACTCTCGTCGCCCAGGTAGGTCCGGCACATCGGGAAGCTGCCTGATCTTCGCTCGGCCCAGGGCCTTAGGGCCCCTGCCCGCACGGCTGGGGAAGGTCCTTAGGACGGAGAAGGGCACCTTAGGGAACCGGCGAGCGTGCCGTACCGGCCCGCGCCGTAACGGCCCCTGGCTGTCCCGGCAGCGGCACCGGCTCCTGCCCGGCGGACCGGCCCTCTCCCTCGCCCTCCGCCTCGATACTGATCTTCGGCAGCAGCCGCTCCAGCCACCTCGGCAGCCACCAGTTGGCGCCCCCGAGCAGATGCATCAGCGCGGGCACCAGGAGCGTACGGAGGACGAAGGCGTCCAGGGCGACCGCGGCCGCCAGCCCGATGCCGAACATGGCGATGATCCGGTCGCCGCTGAGCACGAACGCCGAGAAGACCGCGATCATGATGACGGCCGCGGAGTTGATGACCCGGCTCGTCTCGGCGAGTCCCACCCGGACCGCGGTGCGGTTGTCGCGGGTGCGCCGCCACTCCTCGTACATCCGGCTGACCAGGAAGACCTGGTAGTCCATGGAGAGCCCGAAGAGCACCGAGACCATGATCACCGGCAGGAAGGGCTCGATCGGGCCCGCCCTGCCCAGCCCCAGCAGTTCGCTCCCCCAGCCCCATTGGAAGATCGCGACCACCACGCCGAAGGACGACGCGACGGCGGCCACGTTCATGACCGCCGCCTTGATCGGGATGCCGATGCTGCGGAACGCGAGCAGCAGCAGCACACATCCCAGGGCCACCACCACCCCCACGAACAGCGGCAGCTTGCTGACGATCACCGCGGCGAAGTCGTCGTAGCCCGCGGTCAGCCCGCCGACGTACACCCGCAGCGAGCTGCCCTCCTCGGCCCGGGGCAGCACCTCGGCGCGCAGCCGTCCGACGAGGTCGGAGGTGGCCCGCGACTGCGGTGCCGTCTTGGGGACGACCGTGATGACGCCGGTGTCGCCGCCCCCGTCCAGGTCCGCGGCGCTCACCGCGGCGACCCCGTCGATGGTGCGCAGGACCTTGGGCAGTTGGGTGAAGGCCATACGGTCGTCGGCCCCGTCGATGCTGCCCATCAGCGTCAACGGCCCGTTGAAACCTGGCCCGAATCCATCGGCCAGCAGGTCGTACGCGCGTCTCGTGGTCGAGGCCGAGGAGCCGTTGCCCTGGTCCGAGGTGCCCAGGTGAAGGGAGAAGGTGGGGAGCGCGAGCACCGCGATGAGGGCGGCCGCGGCGGCGCCCAGCAGCTTGGGGCGGCGTTCGATGCAGACCGCCCAGCGGGCGCACAGCCCCTTGGCCGCCGTGGCTTCCGGCCCCCGCTCGGCCAGCCGTCTGCGCTCCCGCCGGCTCAGGGCCCGCATGCCGATCAGGCCGAGCAGCGCGGGCAGCAGGGTGAGCGAGGCGGCGACCGTAAGGGCGACGGTGAGGGCCGCCGCGACCGCCACCCCGTTGAGGAAGGACAGCCGCAGGACCAGCATGCCCAGGAGCGCGAGACAGACGGTCGCCCCCGCGAACACCACCGCGCGCCCCGAGGTGACCACCGCGCGCTGGGCGGCCTGTTCGACCGACAGCCCGCGCCGCAGCCCCCGGCGGTGCCGGGTGACGATGAACAGCGCGTAGTCGATCCCCACGCCGAGGCCGATCAGCATGCCGAGCATGGGCGCGAAGTCGGCGATGGTCATGGCGTGGCCGAGCAGCCCGATGGCCGCGTACGCGGTGCCGACGCCGATGAGCGCGGTGGCGATCGGCAGCAGCGTGGCCGCGAGCGAGCCGAAGGCGAGGAAGAGGACCACGGCGGCCACGCCGACCCCGATGGCCTCGCTCAGATGGGCGGGTCCGGTCCGCTCGGTGAGCACGGCGCCCGCACCGCCCATCTCGACCTCCAGGCCCCGAACCCCGGAGGCGGCGGAGCGCACCGCGTCCAGCACCCGGCGCACCTCCGCCTCGCCCAGGTCGGCGGCGGGTTTTCGGAAGACCACGGTGGCGTAGGCGGTGTGCTGGTCGGCGCTGATCCGGCTGGTGTCATCGGTGCCGTAGGGGCCGGTCACGGAAGCGACGCCGGGCAGGTCCGCGACCTGCCGCAGCGCCGCCGTCATCCGCCGCTCGACCCCCGGCGCGCGTACGGTGCCCGCGCCGTCGTCGGTGTGCCAGACGATGGTGTCGCTGTCCCCCGCCCGGTCGGGCAGCCGCCGCTCCAGCAGGGCGGAGACCTTGGAGGAGTCGGTGCCGGGGATGTCGTAGTCGTTCGAGTACGCGGACCCGGTCACGGCCGCCGCCGCGGCGACCCCCGCGAAGGCGGCCAGCCACAGCGCGATCACGATGGCGCGGCGCCTGAGACACCAGCGGGCGAGTGCGGCCATGGCTGCCTTTCGGTTCCGGCGCCAGGGGCGGCGTGATGCGGTTGTGACCTGAGCACTCTGTCAGGCGGATAAGATCCTTTGTCCCCTTTGTGGGCTTCACCACATGAATGAGCGGGAAGTCGGAGAGCATGACTCCTGCCGCGTCCCGAGGCCGCCGCCCGCGTATCGGCATCGGCGGTATCCACATCGAGTCCAGCACCTTCAGCCCGCACCGCGCCGCCTACGACGACTTCCGCGTCACCCGCGACGCCGAGCTGCTGGACCGCTACGCCTGGACCCGGCCGGACGGCGATCTGGCCGGGCGCGCCGAGTGGGTGCCCCTCCTCCACGCCGTCGCGCTCCCCGGCGGCCCGGTCGAGCGCGAGACCTACGACCGGATCAAGGGCGAGCTGATCGAGCGGCTGCGCCGGGCCGGTCCGCTCGACGGGCTGGTCTACGACATCCACGGCGCGATGAGCGTGGTGGGCCTGGAGGACGCCGAGGGCGATCTCACCGAGGCCGTACGGGAGGCGATCGGGCCCGACGCGCTGATCTCCGCCGCCATGGATCCGCATGGCAATGTCTCCCGCCGCTTCGCCGGCCGGCTCGATCTGCTCACCGCCCACCGGCTCGCCCCGCACGAGGACGCCTGGGAGACCCGCGAGCGCGCCGCCCGCAAGCTGGTGGAGCGGCTCGCCTCCGGCCGGGGCCGCCCGCATCTCGCCTGGGTGCAGATCCCGGTGCTGCTGCCCGGTGAGCGCACCAGCACCCGGCTGGAGCCCGCCAAGTCGCTGTACGGGCGGCTGGCCGCCGTGGAGTCGATGGACGGTGTCGTGGACGCGGCGATCTGGGTGGGCTACGCCTGGGCGGATGAGCCGCGCTGCCGGGCGGCCGTGGTGGTGACCGGCGACGACCCCGTGCTCGCGGTCGAGCAGACCCGCTCCCTGGCCCGCGACTACTGGGATATGCGCCGCGACTTCGCCTTCGTCGGCCCCACCGGCGGCGCCGACGCGTGCATCGCCGAGGCCGTCGCCTCCTCCGCCCGCCCCTTCCTGATCAGCGACTCCGGAGACAATCCCACGGCCGGAGGCGCCGGGGACCTCGCCTATATGCTCGGCCGGCTGCTGGCCAACGAGGATCTGGCCACCGGCCGGGCCACCGCCCTGCACCCCGGGATCACCGATCCGGCGGCGGTCGCGGAGTGCTTCGCCGCCGGGCCGGGCACGAGAGTCCGGCTCCGCGTAGGCGGCGGGATCAGCCGGGGGACGGCGGACCACGCCGAGCCCTGCGAGCTGACCGGCGAGGTGGTCGCCCTGCGCCGGGACGACCCGGTCGGCGGGGATCTCGCGGCGGTGCGGCACGGCGGCGTCACGGTGGTCCTGGTCAGCCGCCGCAAACCGTTCCACACCCTGGCCGACTTCGGCGAGCTGGACCCGCGCGACCATGACCTCGTCGTCGTCAAGATCGGCTATCTGGAGCCCGAGCTGTACGACCTGGCGGCGGACTGGCGGCTCGCGCTCACCCCCGGCGGGGTCGACCAGGATCTGGCCCGTCTGGGCCACCGGCGCCTCGCGCGGCCGCTGTACCCGTTCGACGACGAGGGGTTCGAGGTCCCGCATCTGGAGCCGCTGCTGCTCTAGGGGTGTCCGGCGGTCTCCGACGCCCGCGGCGGGTCACGCGGCGGAGCCGCATATCGATGCTTCCCCCTCCCCGCCCCTTCCCTCAACTGGGGCTCCGCCCCAGACCCCGCGGCCGGACATCCCGGATGCGCGCGGGCATCCGCCCGGTCATCCGCCGCGTCGGCGTGCCGATGGCGAACCGCGACCAGCCCCCGCCTCGCGGACGCCCTGGCCCCTGCCCACCGCCCGGCCACTCGCCCACCGCGTCACAGACGGCGCGGTCGGCGCCCCGGCCGGACACCCCCGGATGTGCTCGGGCGTCCGCCGGTCATCCGTCGCGCCGGCGTGCCGACCGCGGTCAGCCCGCCCACGCAGGTGGTCACGGCGGCGACGGCCTGCCCGCCGCCCGCGGGGTCCAGGGGCGGAGCACCTGGCAGGAGCCCCTGATAGCGGGAAGGGGCGGAGAGGGGAAGGCATCGATATGCGGCTCCGCCGCGTGGTACGCCGGACACCCCGTAGGAGTGCGGAAGGGCCCATACGACGGCGGCGGGGTGCGCCCTCGCGCACCCCGCCGCCGTCATGGACACAACGGACGAACGTCAGCCCTCGACGCCCAGCTTCTCCAGGATCAGCTCACGCACCCGCGCCGCGTCCGCCTGGCCGCGGGTCGCCTTCATGACCGCGCCGACCAGCGCACCCGCCGCCGCGACCTTGCCGCCGCGGATCTTGTCGGCGATGGCCGCGTTGGCCGCGATCGCCTCGTCCACGGCGGTGCCGAGCGCGCCCTCGTCGGAGACGACCTTCAGCCCGCGCTTGGTGACGACCTCGTCCGGGCCGCCCTCGCCCGCGAGGACGCCCTCGATCGTCTGGCGGGCCAGCTTGTCGTTGAGCGAACCCTCCTTGACCAGCGCGCACACCCGGGCCACCTGCGCCGGGGTGATCGGCAGTGCCGCGAGCTCCACCCCGTCCTCGTTGGCGCGGCGGGCCAGCTCGCCCATCCACCACTTACGGGCCTGGTCGGCCGGGGCGCCCTCGTCGATGGTGGCGGTGATCAGGTCGATCGCGCCCGCGTTGAGCACCGACTGCATCTCGTGGCGGGACAGGCCCCACTCCTCGCGCAGCCGGTTGCGGTAGACCCGCGGCAGCTCGGGAAGCCCGCCGCGCAGCTCCTCCACCCAGGCACGAGAGGGGGCGACCGGCACCAGGTCGGGCTCGGGGAAGTACCGGTAGTCCTCGGCCTCCTCCTTGACCCGGCCGGAGGTGGTGGAGCCGTCCTCCTCGTGGAAGTGCCGGGTCTCCTGGATGATCGTGCCACCGTCGCCCAGCACCGCGGCATGCCGCTGGACCTCGAAGCGCACGGCCCGCTCGACCGACCGCAACGAGTTGACGTTCTTGGTCTCGGAGCGGGTGCCGAACTTCTCGACGCCCCGCGGGCGCAGCGACAGGTTCACATCGCAGCGCATCTGGCCCATTTCCATCCGCGCCTCGGAGACCCCGAGCGACTTGATGAGCTCACGCAGCTCGGTCACATACGCCTTGGCGACCTCCGGGGCCTTCTCCCCGGCGCCGACGATCGGCTTGGTGACGATCTCGATCAGCGGGATACCGGCCCGGTTGTAGTCGAGCAGGGAGTGCTGGGCGCCGTGGATACGACCGGTCGCGCCACCCACATGGGTGGACTTGCCGGTGTCCTCCTCCATATGGGCGCGCTCGATCTCGACGCGGAAGACCTCCCCGTCGACGTCGACGTCCAGATAGCCGTTGTAGGCGATCGGCTCGTCGTACTGCGACGTCTGGAAGTTCTTCGGCATGTCCGGATAGAAGTAGTTCTTCCGGGCGAAGCGGCACCATTCGGCGATCTCGCAGTTGAGTGCGAGCCCGATCTTGATGGCGGACTCGACCCCGGTCGCGTTGACCACCGGGAGCGAGCCGGGCAGGCCGAGGCAGGTGGGGCAGGTCTGCGTGTTGGGCTCGGCGCCAAGCGCCGTGGAGCACCCGCAGAACATCTTGGTCTTGGTGCCGAGCTCGACGTGCACCTCGAGCCCCATCACGGGGTCGTAGGCGGCCAGGGCGTCCTCGTACGACACCAGTTCAGTGACGGTCACGGAAAAACTAACCTCTCAGTCCGCGAGGACGTCGTCGTCGCCCATGCGCTTGAGCTCGCGGACGAGCAGGGCGACGCCGGTGACGATGGCGGCGGCCGAGACCACCGCGTCGGCCAGTTGCAGCTTGTCGTTCTCGAAGCGGGCCTTCTTGACCTGCTTCGCCACGCTGACCGCGCCGAAGAGCGAGCCCGCGATGGACAGGTAGGTGCCGGGCCTGGACTTCTTGAAGCCCTTGGCCTTCTTGATCGCACTCATAGCGTCTCTCCGTTCGCTTCTCCGCCCACGCGGCGCAGAGGTGCGGCTTTCAACGTCATCCGCGGCCCGGCGGCCGCGCGTGCGTCGCTCACAGGGACGGTGCCTCCTCGAGCAGCGGGTGACCCCACTTGTCGGCGAGCGCGGCCTCGACCGCGGCGCCGACCTTGTAGAGCCGGTCGTCGGCCATGGCGGGGGCGATGATCTGTAGTCCGACCGGCAGACCGTCCTCCGGCGCCAGACCGCAGGGCAGTGACATGGCCGCGTTCCCCGCGAGGTTGGTGGGAATCGTGCAGAGGTCGGCCAGATACATCGCCATCGGGTCGTCGGCGCGCTCGCCGATCGGGAAGGCGGTGGTCGGGGTGGTCGGCGAGATCAGCACGTCGACCCGCTGGAACGCCTTCTCGAAGTCACGCTTGATCAGCGTGCGGACCTTCTGCGCGGAGCCGTAGTACGCGTCGTAGTAGCCGGAGCTGAGCGCGTAGGTGCCGAGCATGATCCGGCGCTTGACCTCCGCGCCGAAGCCCTCCGCGCGGGTGAGCGCGGTGACCTCCTCCGCGGACTTCGTACCGTCGTCGCCCACCCGCAGCCCGTAGCGCATGGCGTCGAAGCGGGCCAGGTTGGACGAGCACTCGGACGGCGCGATCAGGTAGTACGCGGCCAGCGCCTTGTCGAAGGACGGGCAGGAGATCTCCTCGATCTCGGCGCCCAGCTCCCGCAGCAGCTCCACCGACTCGTTGAAGCGCTGCATGACGCCGGCCTGGTAGCCCTCGCCCGCGAACTCCTTGACGACGCCGATGCGCATGCCCCGCACGCTGCCGTTGCGCGCGGCCTCTACGACGGCCGGGACCGGCTCGTCGATGGAGGTCGAGTCCATCGGGTCGTGCCCGGCGATGACCTCGTGCAGCAGCGCCGCGTCCAGCACGGTGCGGGCGCAGGGGCCGCCCTGGTCGAGCGAGGAGGAGAAGGCCACCATGCCGTAGCGGGAGACCCCGCCGTACGTCGGCTTGACCCCGACCGTGCCGGTGACGGCGGCCGGCTGGCGGATCGAGCCGCCGGTGTCGGTGCCGATGGCGAGCGGGGCCTGGAAGGAGGCCAGCGAGGCGGAGGAGCCGCCGCCGGAGCCGCCGGGGATACGAGTGAGGTCCCAGGGGTTGCCGGTGTGGCCGAACGCGCTGTTCTCGGTCGAGGACCCCATGGCGAACTCGTCCATGTTGGTCTTCCCGAGGATGACCACGTCCGCGTCCCGCAGCCGCTGGGTCACCGTCGCGTCGTACGGCGGGATCCACCCTTCGAGGATCTTGGAGCCGACCGTGGTCGGGATCCCCTTGGTGGTGAAGATGTCCTTGAGCGCGAGCGGAACACCGGCCAGCGGGCCCAGCTCCTCGCCGCGCTCCCGCTTCTCGTCGACGGCGCGCGCCTGGGCGAGCGCCCCCTCACGGTCCACGTGCAGGAAGGCGTGCACCTTCTCGTCGACGGCCTCGATACGGGCCAGATGCGCCTCGGTCACCTCGACGGCGGTGACCTCGCCGGAGGCGATCCTGGCGGCGATCTCGGCCGCGGTGAGCCTGGTCAGGTCGGTCACGGTGGTCACTCCTCCCCCAGGATCTGCGGCACCTTGAAACGCTGCTGCTCCTGGGCCGGGGCGCAGGCCAGGGCCTGCTGCGGGGTCAGGGACGGACGGACCTCGTCCGCGCGCATGACGTTGGTCAGCGGCAGCGGGTGGGAGGTCGGCGGTACGTCTTGGTCGGCGACCTCGGAGACGCGGGCGACCGCGCCGATGATGTCGTCGAGCTGTCCGGCGAAGTGGTCGAGCTCTTCGGCCTTCAGCTCCAGACGCGCCAGCCGGGCGAGGTGGGCGACCTCCTCGCGCGTGATGCCAGGCATGCAGCGATCCTCAAAGTGAGTGTGGAGTGTTTCGGCCCCAATCCTATGGCTCTCCACACACGGCGCGCGAAAGGCTTTGGTGCACCCGCGTCACGGGCGCTCCCCGCGCGGGGAGGAACGGGCGGGCGCAACGCACCCACCGGCCCGCGGCCGACGACGAAACGCCCAGGGGCGCCCGGGAGCGGCACCCTCACGTCACGGGCTGGTCCGCGTCTTCCTCGGCGGGAGCCTGCGCCTGGTCCGACGGCTCCGCCGGCTCGCGGTGCCAGCCGCCCTCGCCCCGCGCCCGCAGCCACGCCGTCGTCTCCTCCGGCGGCATCGCGGCGGCCACCAGCCAGCCCTGCACCGCGTCGCAGCCCAGATCCCGCAGCCGCTCCCAGGTCTCGTCGTCCTCGACGCCCTCGGCCACCACGAGCAGGCCCAGCGAGTGGGCGAGGTCGACCGTGCAGCGGACGATCTCGGCGTCCTCGTTGTCCACGGCCAGCCGGGCCACGAAGGAACGGTCGATCTTGAGCTCGCTCACCGGCAGCCGCCGCAGATGGACCAGCGACGAATAGCCCGTCCCGAAGTCGTCGAGCGACATCTTCACGCCGTGGCCGGTGAGCCCGGCCAGGGTGTCGGCGGCCCGCTGCGGGTCCTCCAGCAGGACGTGCTCGGTTATCTCCAGTTGCAGGGCGCCCGCCGGGACACCGTGCCGGGCCAGCCGCCCGGCGACCGCACCGGCGAAGCCGGGGGTGTGGACATCGCGCGGCGAGACATTGACCGCGACCGGCACCTCGAGGCCGTCGGCGCGCCAGCGCGCGACCTGGCCCAGCGCGGTCTCCAGGACGTACTCGGTCAGCCGGGGCATCAGCCCGGAGCTCTCGGCCATGGAGATGAACTCGTCCGGCGGCACCCTGCCCCGGTCCGGGTGGACCCAGCGCACCAGCGCCTCCAGGCCCGCCACATGCCCGTCGAAACCGACCTTGGGCTGGTAGTGCAGGTCGACTTCGCCCGCGTCCAGGGCGCGCCGCAGATCGCCGAGCAGACCGAGCCGATCGGGGGTGTTGCCGTCGCGCCGGGCCTCGTAGAGCTCGACTCCGCTGCGGTCCCGCTTGGCCTGGTACATCGCGACGTCGGCGCGGCGCAGCAGCCCCTCGGCGTCCAGCGCGTGGTCGGGGTAGACGGCGACGCCGGCGCTGGCCTCCAGCACCAGGGTCAGTCCGTCCAGGTCGAGGGGGGAGCCGAGGTCTCCGACGAGGACCCGGGCGCTGCGCTGGGCGCTGGTGAGCGAGTCGGTGGTGGGCAGCAGCACCGCGAACTCGTCGCCGCCGAGCCGGGCCACCTCCGCGCCGCGGGGCAGGGCGAGCCGCAGCCGCTCGGCGATCTGGAGCAGCAGCCGGTCACCGGCCAGATGGCCCAGGGTGTCGTTGACCGAACGGAAGCGGTCGAGGTCGAGCAGGACCAGCGCGGTGCGGGTGCCGGCCCGCTCGGACTCGTCCAGCGCGGTCCAGGTGCGCTCCAGCAGCCACTGGCGGTTGGGCAGCCCGGTGAGCGGGTCGCGCAACTGCTCCTCGGCGCGGACCCGGGCGATCCACAGCGTGGAGTCCAGGGCGACCAGCGGCACCGCGAACAGCGGGAGCAGCAGCGGGGTGTCCCCGGCGACGACCACGATGAGGGGCGCGATGCCGAGGAGCGCGATGCCGACGAGGGCCTGCCGGAAGAGGGCGGTGCGGGCGACGGTGGGCAGTCCGGCGCCGGGCGGGGCGAGGGAACACCACAGCAGGGCGCGGGTCACCGCGAGATAGACGAAGGCGGCCAGGGCCGTCTGGGGGATGGCGGAGACGTCCCAGGTGTCGGTGCGCCAGGGGTGCTCGACCGAGGGGGTGGTGCCGAACGCGGCGAGGGTGAGGGCGGCCGCGCCGACCCCGAGAATGTCCACCGCGCCGTGCAGGGCGGCCTGCCGCCATCGGTGCCGGCGGGCGGCGCCGACCAGGACGACCACGGCGAGGCTGACCAGCACGGCCGGAATCCAGCCGTAGAGCAGCAGCGCGGCCAGGGTTAACGCGGCCCCGGAACCGGTGCCGCCCCACCAGCGGTCGCGCCCGAGGGCGACCAGATGGCCGACGATGATTCCGGTGAGCACGGCGAGCGACCAGCCCACGGTGCCGTCGGGAAAGAGCGCATTACCCGCGTCGAGCACTCGGAATACCCCGATGCCGAGTGCGAAAGCCGCCACGGCGACCGCCGCGGCCGGCAGCGCGGGCAGCACGGCCCGGCGCAGCCGCGACGCCGGGGCGGCGCTTTCGGTCGGTTTCATACCCGTCCCTCTCACAGCCGGCGGTGCCAGCGCCACGGCGGGCGCACACCTCAACAGTAGGCGGCAGAAGGGGAAGACGGGCGGCGATCGGCGACGGTTCCCCGAATGCCGCCCGACGATCCATGACCTTCTGCTATGCGCTGTAAGGGTGATGCCCGCCGGCTGTACCCGGGAAGTGCTCCCAGTCGTAATCCGGCCAGCTTTGCACCCACTGGGCGGACAAGATGGCCGGACCACTGCGCCGGATGGGTGGAACGGCTACTCCAACCGCCGCTCCACGGGCCCTCCGTGCTACTCCGCGGCCTCTTCCGGAGGCGCCATCGCGACCTCTCTCGCCGCGTCCGGTCCCTGTTCGAGGAGGACGCCAAATCCGTCCTCATCGAGCACGGGAACCTTCACCTGCATGGCTTTGTCGTACTTCGAGCCCGGATTGTCGCCGACTACCACGAAATCGGTCTTTTTCGAAACCGATCCGGTGACTTTGGCACCCCGGCTCTGTAGCGCCTCTTTGGCCCCATCTCGCGTGTAGGACTGGAGCGTTCCGGTGACGACGACGGTGAGGCTCTCCAGCGGACGGGGGCCCTCGTCCTCGCCGCCCTCCTCCTCCAGCCGGACCCCGGCCCGCCGCCATTTCTCGAGGATCTCGCGGTGCCAGTCGACCGCGAACCACTCCTTGACCGAGGCGGCGATGGTGGGCCCCACCCCCTCCACGGCCGCCAGCTCCCCCTCGTCCGCCTCGGCGATCCGGTCCAGCGAGCGGAATTCACGGGCCAGTGCGGTGGCGGCGACGGGGCCGACATGACGGATCGAAAGGCCGGTGATGATCCGGGCCAGCGGGCGCTCCTTGGCGGCCTCGATATTGGCCAGCATCGCCAGGGCGTTCTTCTTCGCCTCGCCCTTCTGGGTGGCGAAGAAGGTGACGACCTTCTCCTCGCCGGTCTCCGGATCGCGCTTGGGCAGTCCGCTGTCCGGGTCCAGTACATACGACCGAATGGGCAGCAATTGTTCGATCTTCAGATCGAACAGATCGCCCTCATCCTTCACCGGCGGATCGGTCGGTTCCAGCGGCTGAGTGAGGGCGGCGGCGGCGACATAGCCGAGGTTCTCGATGTCCAGGGATTTCCGCCCGGCGAGATAGAAAATCCGCTCGCGAAGCTGCGCCGGGCAGGACCGGCTGTTGGGACACCGCAGATCGACATCGCCCTCCTTGGCGGGCTGAAGCGGCGTATCGCACTCGGGGCAGGTGGCCGGCATCACGAATTCCCGCTCGCTGCCGTCGCGCAGATCGACGACCGGGCCCAGGATTTCCGGAATGACATCGCCCGCTTTGCGCAGCACCACGGTGTCACCGATCAGCACACCTTTGGCCTTGACGACATCCTGGTTGTGCAGCGTCGCGAATTCGACCTCCGAACCCGCGACCGTGATCGGCTCGACCACCGCATAAGGCGTCACCCGCCCCGTGCGCCCCACGCCCACCCGGATGTCGACCAGCTTGGTGTTGACCTCCTCGGGCGGGAACTTCCAGGCGATCGCCCAGCGCGGCGCCCGCGAGGTGGAGCCCAGCCGCCCCTGGAGCGGGATCTCGTCCAGCTTGACGACCGCGCCGTCGATCTCGTGCTCCACCGAGTGCCGGTGGTCGCTGTCCCCGTAGTACGCGATGTACTCGCGCACGGCCTCGATCGTGTCCACCACCTTGAAATGGGCGGCGGTGGGCAGCCCCCATTCGTGCAGCAGCTCGTACGCCTGCGACAGCCGATCGATGTCGAAGCCGTCACGCGCACCGATGCCGTGCACCACCATGTCCAGCGGCCGGGACGCGGTGACCTTCGGGTCCTTCTGGCGCAGCGAACCCGCCGCCGCGTTCCGCGGGTTGGCGAACGGCGGCTTGCCCGCCTCCACCAGCCCGGCGTTCAGCTCCTCGAACCGCTCGCGGGCCAGGAAGACCTCGCCGCGCACCTCCACCAGCGCCGGGACGCGGTCGCCCGTCAGCCGGTTGGGGATCTTGGCGATCGTGCGCACATTGGGGGTGATGTCCTCGCCGGTGCGGCCGTCGCCACGGGTCGCGGCGCGGGTCAGCCGCCCGTGCTCATAGGTGAGGTTGACCGCGAGGCCGTCCACCTTCAGCTCGCACAGGAAGTGGTACGCGCCGCTGCCCAGCTCCTTGGCGATGCGGTCCGCCCAGGTCGACAGCTCCTCGTCGTCGAACGCGTTGTCCAGGCTGAGCATCCGCTCGCGGTGCGCGACCTCGGAGAACGCCGTGCCGGCAAAGGCAGCCTCGTACGCCCCCGCGACCTTCTGGGTCGGCGAGTCGGGCGTACGGAGCGCGGGGGTCTCCTCCTCCAGCGCCTCCAGCTCGCGCATGAGCTTGTCGAACTCCGCGTCGCTGACGACGGGCGCGTCCTTCACGTAGTACCGGAAGCGGTGCTCCTCGATCTGCTCAGCGAGCCTGGCGTGCCTCTCCCGCACCTCGGCGGGGACCTTCGACTGCTGTTCGCCGGCCACCGTGTCGTCCTCCCGTTACTCAGGGTTGTCCGCGAGCGATCTCGCCGCCCGGACGCAGTGGGCCAGCGCGGCGCGGGCGTACCCGGGCGAGGCGCCCGCGAGCCCGCACGACGGGGTGATCACCACGGATTCCGCGAGAGTCTCCGGTGACAGCCCCAGCCTGCGCCACAACGTCCTGACACCACTGACGCTACCGGCAGGGTCCGACAATGGGGTGTCGGTGCCGGGTACCGCGCCGATGAGCAGCGCCGTACCGCCTTCCACGGCCTCCCCGATCGCCTCCTCCTCACTCTCCGTGAGCAGCGACAGAGGAAAGGAGATCCCCTCGACGCCCGCGCGCCGCAGCAGCCCGAACGGCACGGCGGGCGCGCACGAGTGCACCACCACCGGCCCGCCGGCCGCCTCCACCAGAGTCCGCAGCGCGCCCTCCACCACACCCCGGTCCACGGCGGCGTGGGTGCGGTAGCCGCTGGCGCTGCGGACGCTCCCGCGCAGCACCGACGTCAGCGACGGCTCGTCGAGCTGCAACACCACCTCGGCGCCCGGCACCCGGCGGCGCACCTCCGCCAGATGGGCGCGGCACCCTTCGACGAGCGAGGCCGTCAGATCGCGGCAGGCGCCCGGGTCGCTCAGCGCGACCTCGCCGCCGCGCAGTTCGAGGGAGGCGGCCAGGGTCCAGGGGCCCACGGCCGACACCTTGAGCGCCCCCTGGTACCCCTGGGTGAACTCCTCCAGCGCGTCGAGGTCCTCGCCCATCCAGGCGCGGGCCCGCCGGGTGTCCCGGCCCGGCCGGTCACTGATCCGCCAGCCGCTCGGCTCCACATGCGCGTACAGCTCGACCAGCATCCCGGCGGTGCGCCCGATCATGTCCGCGCCGGGCCCCCGCGCGGGCAGCTCCGGAAGATACGGCAGGGCCTCCAGCGACCCGGTGACGGTCTTCACGGCCTCCCGCGCGTCGCCGCCCGGCATCGACCCGACGCCGCTCGCGGCCCCTGGGGCCCAGTGGTGCTTATTGGTGCTCTTCTCGCTCACCCGCGAAGCCTAAGCGCTCCGCCGGGGCCCCGGGATCGGGAGGTGCCCCGGTACGCCGTGGGTCGTCTGCCGCGCCGTCGTGGCTGGTCGCGCCCACGCGGCGGAGCCGCATATCGACACAGCCCCGCGCCCCTGCGGGGCGCTCAGCCGCGGGGGCGGATCTGGAGGTCGGTGATCTCGGCGTCGCGGGGCAGGTCGAGTGCGGTCAGGATGGTCGTCGCCACGGTCCCGGGCTCCATCCAGCGGTCCGCGTCGTACTCCTTGCCCTCCTGCTGGTGCACCTTCACCTGCATCGGAGTGGCCGTACGCCCCGGGTAGACCGTGGTCACCCGGAGGCCGTTGCCGCTCTCCTCCCAGCGCAGCGCGTCGGCCAGCGCCTTGAGCCCGTGCTTGCTGGCGGCGTACGCGGCCCACTGGGCGTTGGCGCGCAGTCCGGCGCCGGAGTTGACGAAGATGACATGGCCCTGGGCCAGCCGCAGTTGCGGCAGCAGCAGGCGGGTCAGCTCGGCGGGCGCGACGAGGTTGGCGGCGAGCTGGCGGGTCCACGCCTTCGGGGTCAGCTCCCCGACCTCGCCCAGGTCGACCACCCCGGCGATATGCAGCAGCGAGTCGAGCCGGTCGGGCAGCGTCTGGTGGCCCAGCGCCCAGGAGAGCCGGTCCGGGTCCGCCAGGTCACCGACGACCGTCCGCACCCCCGGGAACCGCTCCGCCAGCTCCTTCGCCCGCCCGGCGTCCCGCGCGAGCAGCCACAGCTCCTCGCCGCGCTCGGCCAGCCGCTCGGTGACCGCCGCGCCGATGCCGGAACCTGCCCCAGTGATCAGATGCGTTCCCATGCTCCCCAGCTTGCCTCACCGTTGGACGCACCCCGACGACGGTCCCGGCTTGGCGCGATCCCATGCCCGAAACCCGGGCGGACTTCCCGCCGAGCGCTGCCATCCTGTAACGGGTCCGGTAACGGACCACGGCTCAGACGGACTCCAGATACGTCATGACCTCGGCCCCGCTCTCCGCGAAGAAGACGAGCTCACTGAGCGGAATCGGCAGGAACCCCTCCTCCTCCATCCGCTGGAACTGCTGCTTCAGCCCGTCGTAGAACCCCGCCGCGTTGAGCAGCACCACCGGCTTGATGTGCAGCCCGTGCTTCTTCAGCTCCAGGATCTCGGTCGCCTCGTCCAGCGTCCCGGTGCCGCCGACCATGACCACGACCGCGTCGGCGCGGGCGAGCAACTGCGCCTTGCGCTCGGCGAGGTCCTTGGCGATCACCATCTCGTCGGCGCTCTCCCGGGCCTTGGCGGCGAGGAACTCGACCGAGATCCCCACCAGCCGTCCCCCGTGCTCCTGCACTCCGTCCGCCATCACCTTCATCAGCCCGACATCGGACCCACCCCAGACCAGCGTGTGCCCGCCCTTGCCGATCAGCTCGGCGAACTCGCGGGCGGGGGCGGTGTAGCGGTCGTCGAGGTCGGCGGCGGAGCAGAAGACGCAGATGTTCATGTCCGCCACTCTACGAGCCGGGTCGGACACCCCGACGGCTCCGCGCCACGGATCGCGCCGTGCGGCGCCTTGGGGTCGGCCGCCATCACCGGTACGGGCCTCCGGAGTCGCCCAGGGCGGGACGCGGGGAAGGCGGGTGGTCAGCGGGCGGCGAGGCGACGGCGTTCCACGGGGTGCCCGGCGGACCACGGGGCGCAGCCGCATACCGATGCTGCGGGCAGGGGCGGAGCCCCGGGCCGGGGGCTGGGGCGGAGCCCCGCGCCGGGGTCTGAGGCGGAACCCCGCGCCGGGGCCTGAGGCAGAGCCCCATGCCGGGGTCTGAGACGGAACCCCGCGCCGGGGCCTGAGACGGAACCCCGCGCCGGGGCCTGAGGCAGAGCCCCGCGCCGGGGTCTGAGGCGGAACCCCGCGCCGGGGCCTGAGGCAGAGCCCCATGCCGGGGTCTGAGACGGAACCCCGCGCCGGGGCCTGAGACGGAACCCCGCGCCGGGGCCTGAGACGGAACCCCGCGCCGGGGCCTGAGGCAGAGCCCCATGCCGGGGTCTGAGACGGAACCCCGCGCCGGGGCCTGGAGCAGAGCCCCGCGCCGGGGCCTGGAGTGGAACCCCGGGGGTCTGAGGCGGAACCCCGCGCCGGGGGCTGGGGCGGAGCCCCAGTTGTGGGAAGGGGCGGGGAGGGGAAACAGCCCGCCGCAGGCGGCACGACCCGTCGGACGCCCCCTGGTGCGGGCGACGGCGCGGCCGGGCCCGGCCATGGTGCGGGCCTACGGGAGGCGCCGGGGCCGCCGAGGAAAAGCTCCCTGTCGCCGCGCCCGAGCTCATGCCCCGTGGACGGAGCTGATGAGGGCGAGCACCGCCCCCGCGCCGTCCTCCGCGCCGATGGCGTGCGCGAGTTCGGCCGCCCGGCGGCCGAGGGCGGGTTCGGTCAGGCAGGTCGCGATCGCCGCGGCGAGGGAGCCGGCGGTCAGCGCGCCGAGCGGCAGCGGCCGGGGGGCGACTCCGAGCCGGTGCAGCCGCGCCGCCCAGAACGGCTGGTCGGCCATGGCGGGCACCGGCACCGCCGGCACCCCGGCGCGCAGTCCGGCCGCGGTGGTGCCCGCTCCGGCGTGGTGGACGACGGCGGCCGTGCGCGGGAACAGCCAGTCGTGCGGGAGGTCGCCGACCGTAAGGACGTCGTCGCCGACCATAAGGGCGTCATCGCCTGCCGTGGTCAGCCCGGCCCACCCCGCCTGCACCACCGCGCGCACCCCCGCCCGGGCCACCGCCGTCGTCACCAGCTCGCCCAGCCGCTCCCCCTCGCCCGGCGCCATGCTGCCGAACCCGATGAACACCGGCGGCGGACCGGCCTCCAGGAAGTCGACCAGCTCGGCCGGGGGCCGCCAGTCCTGCGGCCGGGCGGGCCACCAGTAACCGGCCACCTCGACCTGGGGCGGCCAGTCCGCCGGGCGCGGTACGACCAGCGGACTGAAGCCGTGGAAGACCGGCCGGATGTCCGCCCCCGTCGGCCGCGAGGTGGCGGGCGGCAGCCCGAGCCGGGCGCGCAGCCCCGCCACGGCCCCCGCCTGGAGCGCTCCGGCATCCGCCAGCAGCCTCCGGCCCGCCGCCAGGTTGCCGTCCGGGCCCAGGTCGTCGCCGCCCGTCGCACCGGCCAGCGGGAACTCCCGCGTGGCACAGGCCGGTACGAGATAGCTGCCGATGACGGGGATGCCGTACGCCTCGGCGGCCGCCTGGCTGAGCGCCGCCGGGCCGAACGCCGTGAGCACCAGGTCGGCCCCGTCCGCGGCCGCCACCACCCCGTCGGCGAACCGGTCCAGGAACGCCGCCATCGCCGCCCGCGCCTCCTCCCACGACGCGGCCCGGGCCCTGGTGCGGATCAACTCCCGCGGATCGCCCGGCAGTGGCCGGTGGTCCAGGCCGCATCCGTCGAGAAGCCCGGCGAAGGGCGGATGGGCGGCCACGGCCACCTCGTGACCGGCCGCCAGCAGACGCAGCCCCAGGCCCGTGTACGGTGCGACGTCGCCTCGCGAACCGGCGGTCACGATCAGAATCCGCATGTGATGATCCTCCTCGGCGAGTGCCGCCCGGCGCATACTCGGACGACGGCGTTCGCCAGGGACGCTAAGGGCTCCTGCGCGGGGGAGGTTCAAGCGGCTGTGACGCGCGGCACGCAGGATGGGAACACGGGCGGCACGCAGGGCGGGATCACACGCGGCACGCAGGGCGGGAACACCGGCGGCACACAGGGCGGGGACACGGTGGGCATCGGCGAGTTGGCCGCGCGCACCGGACTGCCGGTGAAGACCATCCGCTACTACTCGGACATCGGGCTGCTGCCCGAGAGCGGACGCACCCCGGGCGGCCACCGCAGATACGCCGCGGACGCGTTGCCCAGGCTCCGGCTGATCCAGCGCCTCCGTGCGCTCGGCACCCCCATCGCCGCGATCGCCACGGTCACGGCGGGGGAACGCTCGCTGGACGAACTCGTCAGCCGAGAACTGGACGCGGTCCAGGAGCAGTTACGTGAGGCGACATGGCGCCGCGAGGTGCTCCGCGCGCTGGACGACTGCCCGGCGCCGGAACGGCCGCGCCGCCTCGCCCTGCTCGCCGGGGTGGGCAGTCCGGACGACGCCCACGATCGGCTGGTGCGGTACTGGCACTGGGCGCTCCCGGCCGGTCTGCCGCGCCGCCTGGCCCAGGCCGTGATCGACGGCGCGGTGCCCGCGCCACCGGCCGCCCCGACCGCCCCGACCGCCGCGACTCCGACCGCCCCGACCGTCCTCGCCTACGCCGAACTCCACGCCCTGGCCACTGCGGACGACCGGCGCCGACAGCCGCAAGCCCACCAGGTGGGCGATGTCGCGTCGTTCTACGCCGGTCTGCTGGACGCCTGTGCACTGGCCGGCGAGGCCCTGGTCTCCGGCTGTCCGGAGCGGCGCGCCGAGGCGCTCGGCCAGTTCGTGCGCACCTACGCCCGCGTCGACGGCCACGACGACACACCGGCGTTCCGCGCGCATCTGCGCGCCCTGTTCCGCCGCGGGAGGCGCGCCGGTTCGTTCTCGCTGCGCTACTGGCGACAGGCCCTCGCCGTCACCGGCGAGACCCCGCCACCGTCCGCGGCCGCCGGCCAGGGATACCTCGCGGCACCGCTCGCCGCCCTGCACGAGCAGGTCGCGGGCCTCCCCCTGACCGCGAAATGACCGTGAAGTGACCGTGAAGTGACCGTGAAGTGACCGCGAAATGACCGCGAACGCCGGGTGAGCGCCCGGGGGTGGCCGCTGTGGCGGGACAGGCCCCGCCACAGCGGCCACCCGGCGGGGATCAGCGGGTGAAGTGGAAGATGCCCCAGGTCACATGGCGGTTTGTGCCGCCGTCGACCCAGTTGCTGAGGCCCTTCTTCATATGGGTGAGGTAGTCGGCGCTGACGTGTTCCGTCAGGCCGTCGGCCTCCTGGCGTCGGGTTTCTTCCAGCACCCGGGCGTAGTGGGTGATCAGTTGCTCGCGGTGTTCCTGGAAGCCGCCGCCGACCTCGGTGAAGCCGAGCCGCGCCAGTTCATGGCGGTAGAACTCGGGCGACCCCATGGTCTCCAGATGGATGCGGTCCAGGATGGGGCGGAGGGTTTCGGCGGGGCAGCCGTCGGCGGCCATGGGGTCGGTGAAGATGAGGTGACCGCCGGGACGCAGGACGCGGGCCGCCTCCTCCAGGGGGCGGGCGCGGTTGCCGCTGTGCAGGAAGGCGTCCTGGGACCAGACGACATCGACGCTGTTGTCCGGCAGCGGGATCCGCTCGAAGGAGCCGTCCAGCACCTCGATGGCCTCGGTCAGCCCCCGCTCGGCGTTGAGCGCGCGATGGCGCTCGTTCTCCACCTCGCTGAGGTTGAGCGCGACGACACGACAGCCGTAGGTCTCCGCCAGATAGCGTGCGGAGCCGCCGAAGCCCGCCCCGAGGTCGAGGACGACGGATGACTCGGTGAGGTCGAGCTTCCCGGCCATCCGGGCCACGGTGCGCCTGCTGGCCTCGGCGATCGGCTCGTCGGGCCGGTCGTAGATGCCGATGTGGATGTCCTCGCCGCCCCAGACATGCCAGTAGAAGGCGTCGGCGTCCGAGGAGTTGTAGTAGTCGCGGGCGGTGCCGACGGCTCCCGCGTACTCCCCGTCGCCGGTGGCCGGAGCGGCCGGTCCGGCCGGCTCGTCCGCCGCGATGTATTCCTTCTCCGCGACGTGAATGAAGAAGTCGGGGCGCTCCGTCCGGTAGGTGTGCTGGAAGTCGCCGTACGTCTCGATCCGCTGGAAGCCGACCTCCTGCATCAGCCTGCGCGTGTAGTCCTTGCGCAGCGGAAACATGTTGAGGTGGTAGACGGATTCGTCGGGGAAGCTGTAGCGCATGCGCACCAGCCCCTCGTCCACGTACTCCGGTTCGACGGCGACGTCTTCCCCGCAGTAGTAGTACACGTGCTTGCTGCTGTAGCCGCGATCGAGGATCGCGTCGTAGTTGCGCTGGTCCAGGACCAGGATTCCGTCGTGCTTGAGCATGGCGTAGAACTCGGCGAGCGCCTTGCGCCGGTCGCGCTCGGAGAACAGATGCGTGAAGGAGTTCCCGAGGCAGACGATGGCGTCGTACTCGCCGTGGGCGTCGCGGTTGAGCCAGCGCCAGTCGGCCTGGACGACGCGGAGAATGTGGTCACCGTGCTTGAGCCCGTTGGCGAACGCCTGGGCGAGCATCTCGCCGCTGCCGTCGGCGCTCACGGTCTCGAATCCGGCCTCGAGCAGCCGGACGGAATGGAAGCCGGTCCCCGTGGCCACGTCGAGGACCTTCTTGACGCCGCGCTCGCGCAGCAGATCGATGAAGAACGTACCCTCGCTCTCCGACCTTCGGTCCCAGTCGATCAGCGAGTCCCACTTTTCTACGAAGCTGGGTACGTACTCCTCTGTGTAGTGATCAGTGTCCCTGACATCAACTGGATTGTTGCCAAATTTCTGTACAGGTTGCGCAGAAATAACGGAACCTCCGGTGCTGAGACAGCGGACCACGGCACCCGTGTCCGCGTGGCGCATTCCCAGATTCAGGTGACGCATGCCACCGGAATGGCCGGACGCACGTTAATTTCAGAGAAACTGATCGCGCCAAACGGAGATAATCCACCCCATCCCGACTTTCGGCTTCTTTCTCGCCAAAAGCGGATATCCCCCGGGGGCCGGCGGCCCGCCTACGAGGCGACGACCTGCGCGCGCTCGGTCGTGGCGATGGTGGCGGAGCCGACCACCCGGGTGCCGTCGTAGAGCACGATCGCCTGCCCCGGGGCCACGCCCCGCACCGGCTCGGCGAAGGTCACCCGCAGACCGGTTACCCCGATCGGCTCGGCCGTCACCTCGGTCTCGCCGCCATGGGCGCGCAGTTGGGCGGTGTAGCTGCCGGGGCCCGCCGGAGGGGCTCCGCACCAGCGCGGCTTGATGGCGGTCAGGGCGGCGACGTCCAGGGCCTCGACCGGGCCGACCGTGACCCTGTTCTCCACCGGGGAGATGTCCAGCACATAGCGCGGCTTGCCGTCGGGCGCCGGATGGCCGATGCGCAGCCCCCGGCGCTGGCCGATGGTGAAGCCGTACGCGCCCTCGTGGCTGCCCAGCTTGTGCCCGTCCTCGTCGACGATGTCGCCCTCGGCGGTGCCGAGATGACCGGCCAGGAAGCCCTGGGTGTCGCCGTCGGCGATAAAGCAGATGTCATGGCTGTCGGGCTTCTTGGCGACGGCCAGGCCCCGCCGCTCGGCCTCCGCGCGGATCTCGTCCTTGGTCGTCAGGGTGTCCCCGAGGGGGAACATCGCGTGGGCGAGCTGGCGCTCGTCGAGCACCCCGAGCACATAGGACTGGTCCTTGGCCATATCGCTGGCGCGGTGCAGCTCACGCACGCCGTCCGGGTGCTCCACGACCGTGGCGTAGTGGCCGGTGCAGACGGCGTCGAAGCCGAGGGCGATCGCCTTGTCCAGCAGCGCGGCGAACTTGATCTTCTCGTTGCAGCGCAGACACGGATTGGGGGTGCGGCCCGCCTCGTATTCGGCGATGAAGTCCTCGACCACGTCCTCGCGGAAGCGCTCGGCGAGGTCCCACACATAGAACGGGATGCCGATCACATCGGCGGCGCGCCGGGCGTCCCGCGAGTCCTCGATGGTGCAGCAGCCACGGGCGCCGGTGCGGAACGACTGCGGGTTGGCGGAGAGCGCGAGATGGACGCCGGTCACATCGTGGCCCGCCTCGGCCGCCCGCGCGGCGGCGACCGCGGAGTCCACACCGCCGGACATGGCGGCGAGAACGCGCAGCCGGCGGCCGTCGCGGGGACCTGTGGGCGCACCGGGGAAGTCAGTCATAACCCGACCAGCATATAGCTACGCACGCAACTGGTTCCGGGCCCGCTCCAGCACCCGCCGGACGAGGTCCAGGGTCTGGTCTGTGTCCTTCCCGAGATAGATCAGATCGACGAAGGCGTGCTGGATGCCCGCCTCCCGCTCCGCCCGGACCAGGGTCGTCGCGATGTCGTCCACGGAGGCGCCGGAACTGGGGTTGACGCGCAGGATCGCGTCGAACGCGGCCGGGTCCCGGCCCTCCCGCCCGACCGCTTCCCGCACCCCGCCCAGCCCCTCGGCGAGGGTGGCGATCGGGTCGGGGGCGCCGGGCGCCGCGGGGACGACCACGATGGGCAGCCAGCCGTCGGCGCGCCGGGCCACCCGGCGCATGGCCGCGGGCGCGAAGGCGGCGAGGTAGACGGGCGGATGGGGGCGGGAGGCCGGTTTGACGTCGACATGGGAGGCGGGCACGGTCCAGTGGTTCCCGCGGTACTCGACCGGGTTCCGGGTCCACCAGGCGTCCAGGGCGTCGAGGCATTCGTCGAGGCGCCGGCCGCGCTCGGCCATGGGGATGTCGACCGCCTCGTACTCCTCGGGGGACCAGCCGGTGCCGAGGCCGACCAGCAGCCGGCCCGCGCTCAGCACATCGATGGTGGTCAGGGTGCGGGCGAGCACCGCGGGCGGGTACCAGGGGGCGTTGATGACATCGGTGCCGAGCTGGACCCGCTCGGTGGCCGCGGCGGCGGTGGCCAGCACGGTGAAGGGATCCAGCGCGGCGCGGAATTCCGGCGGGATCACATCGGTGCCCGCGTAGCCGACGATCGGGTCCACCGGGGCGAGCAGGCGGTCCCCGACCCACAGGCTGTCCGCGCCGAGCTCCTCGGCCCGGCGCGCGAATCGCGCGATGTCCTCGGGGTGCTGGGCCAGCGGGCCGAACTGGGGAAGGGCGAATCCGATGCGCATACCGTCAGCTCCTCGTCGAGCGGATGGACACATTCCGGTGGATACATTGCGGTGGATATACGTTCCGAGGTGCGGAGCCCCGGACAGAGCGATAGCGACCGACTCAGAGACAGTTCAACGTTCATCTACCCGGACGGCCAGAGGGCCGTCGCCCGGAACGAAGGCTTCTGGCCATGATCTCATCGGCCGGAACCGGATGCCCGCCCCCGCGCGTTGAGCGTTCCGTGAGCGAGACCACGACCGGCGGTGGACGCCGCGTCAGCAGACGCACCCTCCTGATCGGGGGCTCGGCGGCCGGGCTCGGCGCGGCCGGGGTCGCGGGCTATGCCGCGCGGGACGAGCTGTCCCGGATGTGGTGGCGGCTGCCCGGGATCGAAAAGCCGCGCAAGGCGGGCGCGGTCGACCAGCCGGGCGCGGAGTGGATCGCGGCCTCGGGGGCGAACTGGCGGTGGGCCGACCGGCCGGACGACTACACCATCGACCGGGTGGTGATCCATGTGGTCCAGGGCAGCTACGACGACGCGGTGCGGGTCTTCCGGGACCCCGGGCACCGCGCCGCGGCGCACTATGTCGTGCGCCGCGACGGGCATATCGCTCAGATGGTGCGCGAGCTGGATGTGGCGTTCCACGCGGGCAACCGCCCGTACAACGAGCGCAGCATCGGCATCGAGCACGAGGGGTTCGTGAGCAAGCCGAGCTCCTTCACGGACGCGATGTACCGCGCCTCGGCACGGCTGACCTCCTCGATCTGCGAGCGGTACGACATACCGCGGGACCGTGAGCACATCGTCGGCCATGTGGAGGTGCCGGGCACCGATCACACCGATCCGGGCCGCCACTGGGACTGGGATCGCTATATACGGGCGGTGCGAGCGGTGCGCGTGCCACGGACGGCGGCGTAAGAGCCCCGCGAACCCCGCGAACCCCGCGAACCCCGCGAACGGCGGCTCAGGCGCCGTAGACGGCTCAGGCGCCGAAGACGACGGCCAGCGGACGGCCCGCGCCGTCGCCGCTGGCGGGCCTGCTCGCCCGGTTGTCGCCGATGTAGAGCTTCTTACCGGTGTAGATCATGGTGCAGTCCCCGTAGACGTCCATGCCGGACTCCGCGTCCTTCATGTCGTCCGGATGGGTCTGGAGCGTCTCCATCCCGAAGGTCTTGGGGTCGACGCGCACGACCCCGCCGGCCTCGCTGTACATGGAGCCCAGATAGGCGATCAGGGCGCCGTCGTCATCGGTCCGGATCGGGATCAGCGACCGGCTCTCCGCCATCTTCGTCTTCCCGGTCTCCTTGCCGGTCTTCAGATTCAGGCCGGTGATCCGCTCTCCCGGGCCGCCGTGGTCCACGTCCACCTCGGAGGAGAGATAGAGGGTGCTGCTCGCCTTGTCGAGGGCGAGTTCGGCGCAGCCCTCCACGCTCGTGGCCGGGCAGTTGGGCTGGTATCCCTTGGCCAGGACGTCGATCGTGCTGAGCAGCTTGCCCTGTTTGCCGCTGTCGTCGATGGTCAGGATGTCGGTGGTGCCCGTCCCGGCGTCCGAGTCGCCGGTGTCGACGGCCACGACGAGCGGCGCGGTGGAGATCACATGCGCGTATTCGACCTTCTCGTCCAGCTTGTAGGAGGAGAGCACGTCGCGGGTCTTGGGATCCACCGTCTGGACTTCCAGCCGCTGTTCGCTGGAGTCCTCGCCGCTGTCGCAGCCGCGAATCGCGACGATCTTGTCATCGCCGCCCGCGTAGCCGTCGTCGTCGCAGTCCGCGAGGTAGGCGGGCTTCCACAGCGGCTTGCCGTCCAGCGACCAGGCACCCCCGCCGCCGGTGCCGCCCGCGGCGACGGTGCCACCGCCGATGGTGACCTCGTCGAACTGCACCCCGGCGTTGCCCTCGCTGTCCGACCCCTCCTTCTGCCAGACCAGCTTGCCCTTCTTCAGGTCGACCAGCCCGACCCGGGTGCACAGCGCGTCCTCCCCCGCGCCGTCCCGGAACAGGACCGCGGTCAGCCCCTCCTTGGTCATATGCGGTGAGGCCCAGCAGAGCTGCCCGCCCAGCGGTATCTCCCACCGCGACTTGGCGCCGTCGAGCGAGTAGCCGACGATCTTGTTGACGTCGCCCTTCACAAAGGTCGTGTCCGTGACCCAGGTGCCCATGGTGTTGGTCTCCTTGCCGACCTTCGGCATGGCGACCTTGCCCAGCGTCTTCGCCTGAGCGCCCTGGGACGACCCTCCGTTCTCACCGCCGTCGTCATCGTCTCCGGACCCGCAGCCGGTCACCAGGGCGACGGCGAGGGCTCCGCCCACGATCAGCTTCAGGGCGGGCTTGGCACGCCGCCCCCGCGACGGCCGGCGCTGCGCCCCCTGCGACTGCGAGGGCTGGTGCGACGGATGGTACGGCGGCAGCGAAGGCTGCGACATCGATGAACTCCTGGATTTCCCCGTGAAGAAAACCTGTGCGCTTTCCGCGCATGCCAGGTCCGTTGACGGGGAAATCCTTTCCCACGGCTCTCCGCCATTTCAAGCGGAGATGAGTGTTCCGTAGGTTATGTGAAATGGCCGCCAGGACAATTCGAATTCCGTGGTTATGATGTGGCGGGTCCGGGCGGAGATATCGGCCGGGCCGGGCCCCGCCCCGTCAGGTGAGCCCTGCCCCTCAGCCCTGCCCCTCAGCTCAGTCCCGCCCCGCGCGCCCGCTCCACCGCCGGGCCGATCGCCTCCGCGACTGCCTCGACATCGGCCTTGGTCGAGGTGTGGCCGAGCGAGAAGCGCAGGGTGCCGCGGGCCAGTTCGGAGTCGCTGCCGGTGGCCAGGACCACATGGCTGGGCTGGGCGACACCGGCGGTGCAGGCCGAGCCCGTCGAGCATTCGATGCCCTGCGCGTCCAGCAGCAGAAGCAGCGAATCGCCCTCGCAGCCGGGAAAGGAGAAGTGGGCATTGGCGGGGAGCCGGCCCGCCGGATCGGGGTCGCCGCCGAGAACCGCGTCGGGGACGGCCGTACGTACGGCGGTGATCAGCGCGTCGCGCAGCGCGCCGATCTCGCGGGCGAACTCCTCTCGGTGCCCGGTGGCATACGCACCGGCGACGGCGAAGGCGGCGATGGCCGGGGTGTCGAGGGTCCCGGAGCGCACCTGGCGCTCCTGGCCGCCGCCGTGCAGTACGGGCACGGGCGTGTGGTCACGGCCGAGCAGCAGCGCGCCGATGCCGTAGGGGCCGCCTATCTTGTGGCCGCTGACGGTCATCGCGGCCAGCCCCGAGGCGGCGAAGTCGACCTCGATCTGGCCATACGCCTGGACCGCGTCGGCATGCAGCGGAACGTCGAATTCGGCGGCGATGTCGGCGAGTTCGCGGACCGGCTGGATGGTGCCGATCTCGTTGTTGGCCCACATGACGGTGGCGAGGGCGACGTCCGAGGGATCGCGGGCGATCGCCTCGCGCAGCGCGCCGGGGTGGACGCGCCCGAGGGAGTCGACTGGCAGCCATTCGACCCGGGCGCCCTCGTGGTCCGCGAGCCAGTCGACCGCGTCGAGCACGGCGTGGTGCTCCACGGGGCTGGCGAGCACCCGGACGCGGGCCGGATCGGCGTCCCTGCGGGACCAGTAGAGCCCCTTGACCGCGAGGTTGTCGGCCTCGGTGCCTCCGGCGGTGAAGACGACCTCGCTCGGGCGGGCGCCCAGCGAGGCGGCCAGGGATTCACGCGACTCCTCGACGGTACGGCGGGCACGCCGGCCGGCGGCGTGCAGCGAGGAGGCGTTGCCCGTGACGGCGAGCTGGGCGGTCATCGCCTGCACCGCCTCCGGGAGCATCGGGGTGGTGGCGGCGTGGTCGAGATAAACCATGGTGGCCTCGATTCTACGAGGCATTGTGGGGTGCGTAGCGGCTGCGTGTACGCACGGTCTTCCCGGTGCCTCTTCCGCACCCCCTCGCGCGGGTCGCGCCAAGGTCCTCGACAGAGGCGGTAAGGACTGTCTACGGTTTCACTCATGACAGCCGCTGAGTGGAAGACCGAGTGGACGCTGGACCGCACCTACCGCAGCTCCTCCGGCGAGGTCCGCTGGGCCGCGCTCGGCGCACCGGACGCGCCGCCGGTGGTGCTGCTGCACGGCACGCCGTTCTCGTCGTACGTATGGCGGGGCGTCGCCCGTGCGCTGGCCGACCGGCACCGGGTGTTCGTCTGGGACATGCCGGGCTACGGGGCCTCCGAGAAGCGGGCGGACCAGGACGTCTCGCTGGCCGCCCAGGCCCGGGTCTTCGGCGAGCTGCTCGACGCGTGGGGGCTGACCGGGACCGAGGCCGGGGACGGGGCGGAACCGGCCGTCGTCGCCCATGACTTCGGCGGGTGTGTCGCGCTACGTGCGCATCTGCTGCACGGTGCGCGGTATCGCCGGTTGGCGCTGGTGGACGTGGTCGCGTTGGCGCCCTGGGGCTCGCCTGCGTACCGGCTGCTCGGTGCGAACGACACGGTCTTCGAGCAGTTGCCGACGGCGCTGCACCGGGCGCTGGTGCGGGAGTACGTCGGCTCCGCGAGCGCGGTGGGGCTGCGGGACGGCGTGCTGGAGCGGCTGGTGGAGCCGTGGTGCGGGGAGGCGGGGCAGCCCGCGTTCTATCGGCAGATCGCGCAGAACGATCAGCGGTTCACGGATGAGGTCGAGGGGTTGTACGGGGGGATGTCGCTCCCCGTGCTGGTGTGCTGGGGGTCGGGTGACACGTGGATCCCGGTGGAGCGGGGGCGGGAGCTTGCCTCTCGTATTCCGGGGGCGCGGTTTCGGCTGATCGAGGGTGCGGGGCACCTGGTGCAGGAGGACGCGCCTGCCGAGCTGGCGGTTGCGCTCAGCGGGTTCCTCGGCTGAGGTTTCGTTCGCGGGTGCGGGCCGGTGGGTGGGTTGTGCCCACCCGTTCCGCCCCGCGGAACGATTGCCCACAACCTAGCTCTTCAGCAGTTCGGCGGCCAGGAGGCCGATGTGGTGGCGCCATGCCTGCTGGGCCTCGGTGCGTTCCGCTTCCGCGTCCGCCGGGCCGGTCTGGGTCAGGATGAGGCGGGCGCCGTGGCCGGTGCCCTGGGTCAGCTCCCAGCGGACCGTTCCGGCTGGGCGGCCGTCGCGCTCCCAGTCGTAGGCGAGCACCCGGGGCGGTTGCGCCTCGGTGATCGGACCCGCCGGAACCGCGTCGGTACGGAAGCCGAGGGGGACCGGCGCCCCGGCGGCCGGTTCGGGGGTGTCGGCGGCCGGGCCGGTCAGCGCCCGCCAGGCCGTCTCGGCGGGGCGGACCAACTGGCGCTCGAAGCGCAGCCGCCAGCCGCCGTCCTCGGTGGCCTCCACCGCCCCCTCGGCCAGGCCGAACGCCTCGACGTACTTCTCGTGCAGCTCGGCCATGTCGCCGTGGGCGAACTCCTCGCCGCCGAGCAGGGCCGCGAGACCGGTGATGCAGGCGTGCCAGCCGGAGGCGAAGCTGGCCGCGCCGAAGCGGTCGCCGAAGGTGTGGGTGAGGGTCAGCACAGAGCCGTCGCCCTCGGGGCGCAGCTCCCAGCGGAGCTCGTCCTCGCCCCAGGTGAAGGCGAAGACATGGGGCGGGTCGAGCTCGGTGACGACGCCGTCCATGTCCGGGGCCTCGCGCCCGGGGAAGACGAAGCCCATCCGGCCCCCGACCTTGAGCTCGACCTGGACCTCGGAGGGGAACCAGTGGACGAGCTGGGCGGGGTCGGTCAGCGCTCGCCAGACCTTCTCCGGGGGATGGGCGAGCCGGCGCTCCAGGCGCAGGGCCGAGCGGCCGCCGCCGGTCTGGGCAAGGGTGTCTTTCATCGCGCTTCTCCGTCGGGTACGTCGGGTACGTCGAGCACTTCGGGTACGTCGGGCTCGCCGGTCGCGTCCGGGGACTCCGGCATCGTGTCCAGGTGTCGTTCGAGCGCGTCGAGACGGTCGGTCCACAGCCGACGGTACGGCGCGAGCCAGGCGTCCACCTCGGCGAGCGGCTCCGGGCAGAGCTCGTACCAGCGGCGCTGGGCGTCCCGGCGGACCCGCACCAGACCGGCCTCGCGCAGCACGCGGAGGTGCTTGGAGGTGCCCGGCTGGGTGAGCCCGAGATGCTCGGTCAGCTCACCGACCAGGCGGGGCCGCTCCAGCAGGAGGTCCAGGATCTGCCGACGACTCGGCTCCGCGAGCACATCGAACGGTATGGGCATGACCTCAACATAACGGCCCGGCTATATAACCGCAAGGGCATGCACCCTCGACCATACCCGGTGCGACCGAACCCCTCAGGTCTCCTCCGTCGCCGTACTGCGCCGGTTCCACGCCCGCGGCGCCCGCCAGCCGTACCGCATCGCCAGCAGCCGCACCACAAACGTCACGGCGGCCGCGAGCGCGCTCGTGGCCGCCGTGAGGGCGTGGAAGTGGAGCAGCAGTGCCGCTATCGAGGAGCCGAGGATGGCCGGGACGGCGTACAGGTCCCGGTCCCAGCGCAGCAGTGAGGGCACCTCATGGGCGAGCAGGTCGCGGATCACACCGCCGCCGACCGCCGTGGCCATGCCGAGGGTGACCGACGCGGTGACACCGAGCCCGAAGTCATGCGCCTTCATCGTGCCCTCGACGCAGAACAGCCCGAGACCCGCCGCGTCGAAGACCCCCACCGCCGCCGTGATCCGCTCGACCTCGGGGTGGAGGAAGAAGACGATGCCGGTGGCCACGAGCGGGGTGAGGAAATAGCCGAGATCGGTGAAGGCGATGGGCGGCACCGCGCCGATCACCAGGTCGCGGAAGATACCGCCGCCCAGCGCGGTGGCCTCGGCGAGCACCGCCATGCCGAAGACATCGAAGTTCTTCCGCACGGCGAGCAGCGCGCCGGACATCGCGAAGACGAAGATCCCGGCGACTTCGAGCGCGTGCTGGACGGACGGGGTGAACAGTTCGATGAGCACCCGACATTGTTATCCGCGGATGCCCCCGGCCCCGTCCGGACCCCGTCCCGTCTCAGCCTTCGGTCTTCTTCGTCACCTTCTGTGCCGCCTCGGCCCCGGGCTTCTCCTGCGGCGCCTGGTCCGCCGCGTTCTCCGGGTGGTGGCAGGCCACCTGGTGGCCGGTGGCCAGCGTCACCAGCGGCGGCTCCTGGCTCTTGCACACCTCGGTCGCCTTCCAGCACCGGGTGTGGAAGCGGCAGCCGGACGGCGGGGAGATCGGCGAGGGCACATCGCCCTTGAGCAGGATCCGCTCCCGCTTGGCGCGCCGCTTGGGGTCCGGCACCGGCACCGCGGAGAGCAGGGCCTTGGTGTACGGGTGCATGGGACGCTCGTAGAGGTCCTTGCGGTCCGCCAGCTCGACGATCTTCCCGAGGTACATCACCGCGATCCGGTCCGAGACATGGCGGATGACCGACAGATCGTGCGCGATGATCACATACGTCAGGCCCAGCTCGTCCTGGAGGTCGTCCAGCAGGTTGACCACCTGCGCCTGGATCGACACATCCAGCGCCGAGACCGGTTCGTCGGCGACGACCAGCCTGGGCTTGAGGGCCAGCGCCCGGGCGATGCCGATGCGCTGCCGCTGACCGCCGGAGAACTCGTGCGGATAGCGGTTGTAGTGCTCGGGGTTGAGCCCGACCAGCTCCAGCAGCCGCTGGACCTCCGCCTTGACGCCGCCCTGTGGGGTGACGCCCTGGAGCCGGAAGGGCGCGCTGACGATCGCGCCGACGGTGTGCCGGGGGTTCAGCGACGAGTACGGGTCCTGGAAGATCATCTGGACGTCACGGCGCATCGGCCGCATCTGCGCGGTGTTCAGATGCGTGATGTCCTTGCCCTCGAACTCGATCTTGCCCGAGGTGGGTTCCAGCAGCCGGGTGACCAGCCGCCCCATGGTGGACTTGCCGCAGCCCGACTCGCCCACCACGCCCAGGGTCTCCCCCGGCCGGACGTCGAAGTCGAGCCCGTCGACCGCCTGCACCGCACCGGCCTGCCGCTGGAGCAGCCCCTTCTTGATGGGGAAGTGCTTGACCAGACCCGACACCTTGAGCAGGGGCTCGGGCGATGTCGTCGCCTTCTCCGGGACCGTCATCTTCGGATCCTTCTGGTCGGTCACAGCTTCGGCGCAATCTCTTCGGTCCAGATCCGGGTGCGCTCCTCCTGCGACATATGGCACGCGGAGAAGTGCCCGCCGCCGCCGGCCTCGCTGAGCTCCGGCCGCTCGGTGCGCGTGATGTTGTCCTTCGGCACATCGGCGTACGGGCAACGGGGATGGAAGGCGCAGCCGGACGGCACATTGATGAGGCTGGGCGGGGAGCCCTTGACCGGGATGAGCCGCTCGGTCTGGTCGCGGTCGATACGGGGCATCGAGCCCAGCAGCCCCCAGGTGTACGGGTGCTGGGGCTCGTAGAAGACCTTCTCGGCCGGGCCGCGCTCGACACAGCGGCCGCCGTACATCACCAGCAGATCGTCGGCGAGCTCGGCGACCACGCCCAGGTCATGGGTGATGACGATGACCGCGGAGCCGAACTCCTTCTGGAGATCCCGGATGAGGTCGAGGATCTGCGCCTGGACGGTGACGTCCAGGGCGGTGGTCGGCTCATCCGCGATCAACAGCTCGGGGTTGTTGACCAGCGCCATCGCGATCATGGCTCGCTGGCGCATACCGCCGGAGAACTCATGCGGATAGCTGTCCACGCGCTTGTCGGGCTGTGGGATGCCGACGCGGTCCAGCAGCTCGATCGCGCGCTTGCGGGCCACCTCCTTGGTGACCTCGTGGTGCACCCGGTACGCCTCGATGATCTGGCGGCCGATGGTGTAGTACGGGTGCAGCGCGGACAGCGGATCCTGGAAGATCATCGACATCTCGCGGCCGCGCAGCTTGCGCACCTCGTCGGGGTCGGCGCCCAGCAGCTCCTGGCCGTTGAGCCAGATCTCACCGGAGATCCGCGCCTTGCGGCGGCCGTACTGCCCGGCGGTGTGCAGCCCCATGATGCCGAGCGAGGTGACGGACTTGCCGGAGCCGGACTCGCCGACGATGCCGAGGGTCTTGCCCTTCTCCAGCCGGAAGCTGAGCCCGTCCACCGACTTCACCAGACCGTCGTCGGTCGGGAAGTGGACGTGCAGATCGCGCACCTCGAGGAAGGCGGTGGGGGCGGGCGAGCCCGCCGCGGCCACCTCGCCCACGGCGGCGGTGCCGGTGGCCGGCAGATCGCCGTTCCCGGGCTGTCCGGAGGGCTTGGTCAGGTCGGTCATCCGAGCCTCACTCGCGGGTCGATGACGGCGTACAGAAGGTCCACGACGAGGTTGGCGACCACGATGAAGACGGCCGCGATCAGGGTGACGCCGAGGATGACCGGCAGGTCCTTCTCGGTGATCGCGTTCACCGCGAGCCGCCCGAGGCCGGGCAGGTTGTAGGTGGTCTCGGTCAGGACCGCGCCACCCAGCAGCGCGCCCAGGTCGAGGCCGAGCAGGGTGAGGACCGGGGTCCAGGTCGAGCGCATCGCGTGCCGGCCGATGACCACCCGTTCTCGCAGGCCCTTGGCGCGGGCGGTGCGGATGTAGTCCTCGCCCATGATCTCCAGCATGGTGGCCCGGGTGAGCCGGGCGTACATCGCCGCGTAGAGGAAGGCGAGCGTGATCCACGGGAGGATCAGGCTCTCGAACCACATCGCCGGATCGTCACCGAGCCCCTTGTAGTCCACGTTGACCCACTTCAGCGAGTAGCTGAAGATCGCCAGCGAGAGCAGACCGGTGAAGTAGATCGGCAGCGAGACACCTGCCAGCGCGATCGTCATCGCCGAGCGGTCCCACAGGGTGCCCCGGCGCAGCGCGGAGACGACACCGGTGGTGATGCCGCCGACCAGCCACAGCAGGCAGGCGCCGGCGGCGAGCGAGAGGGTGACCGGCATGGCGTCGGTGAGCTGCGGCCACACCGCCTGCTCGGTGCGGAAGGAGTAGCCGAAGCAGGGCGCCGGGCAGTGGGTGACATCCGTACCGCTGGCGTAGTCCCGGCCGACGAACAGGCCCTGGACGAAGTGCCAGAACTGCACCAGGACCGGATCACCGAGGCTGAGCTTCTGCCGGATGCCCTCGATGGCCGCGGGGTCGGCCTGCTTGCCGACGAACAGCAGCGCGGGATCGGAACCGGCCCACTTCGGGATCACGAAGAAGATGGCGAAGGTCGTAAGGGTGACGACCAACAGCATCACGACGACGGCGAACAAGCGCCGGATGAGATAAGCAAGCACTGTGCGCGGCCCGGGCGGTGGCCCGTGATACCCCGGTTGAGGGGGATCACGGGCCACCACCCGCGGCCATCACCTGCCCTTCGGGCCTATCGGGTGCGGCGATGGGGGGGTGTGCGACGGGTCGGGTGACCTGTCGTCACTTGACGACGCCCAGTTGGGAGTAGTCGTAGCGGCCGTTGTAGGCCGCCGACGAGAAGGCGTTCGTCAGCCGCGAGCTGCGCCAGGTGATGTTCTTCTCGTAGATGAACGGCATTTGCACGGCCAGGTCGCTGACCTTGTGATTCATCTTCTGGTAGATCGCGCCGGCCTTGTTGGGGTCGGTCTCCTTGAGCGCGTCGTCGAAGTACTTGTTGATCGCCGCGTCGTTGGTCTCGGAGACGTTGTAGTTACCGGTCTGCTCGATGAAGCGGCCGTCGATCAGCGGCTGGGAGAAGCCCTGGCCGGTCGGGAAGTCGGGGCCCCAGCCGGTCATGGACAGGCCGTAGCCGCGCTTCTTCATCACCGCCGGCGAACCGGTGATGCTGGCGGAGGTGCTGCCCTGGATCGGCTCCACGTTGAGGTTGATGCCGACCTTCTTCAGCGACGCCTGGAGCGCCTCGGCGGCGTCGACCTCGGCGGGCTGGTCGTTGCGGGCCACGATGCTGGTGGAGAAGCCGTTCGGCTTGCCGCACTGCTTGAGCTCGTCCTTGGCCTTGGCCGGGTCGGCCTTGCCACCGCGCTTCAGGACACCGTACGGGTCGTAGTCGTCCGAGCCCTTCACGCTCTTGGGGAGCATGTTGGTGGCGATGTCACCACCGGCCTGCGGGCCACCGCGGGTGGTCTGGAGCGACTTGTAGTCGGTGCCGTAGACGACCGCCTTGCGGCAGTGGATGTTGTCGAACGGCTTGACCTTGGTGGTGAAGTCGACGTACCGCACGAAGCTGGTGGTGATGTTGTCGACGTTGCCCTTGTGCTGCTTGAGGGCGTCGTTACGACCCGAGGGGGTCATACCGGTGGCGCTGAGGAAGACGTCGTAGTCGCCCTTGATGAGCAGCCGGTCGATCGCCTCGAGGTTGGAGTTGAAGGTGACCGAGATCTTGTCCGGCAGGGCCGGGCGGATCGGGTCGGACGCCTTCTTCCAGTTGCTGTTGCGCACCAGCGACAGGCTCTTGCCCGGGGTGTACGACTGGACCTTGTACGGACCGGAGGAGAACGGCCGGTTGGTGTACTTGGCACCGGTGTCCTTGTCCGCCTTCACCGGGGAGCCGGTCGGCATCGCGAGCATCTGCTCGAAGTCACCGTTGGGCTTGGCGAGGTTGAAGACGATGGTCTTGTCGTCCGGCGTCTGGATCCCCTTCAGGCCCAGCTTGTCCTTGGACTTGTCCTTGTACGGGCCCTTGTACTCGCCCTTGGGGTCCAGGACCTGGCGCAGATAGCCGGGGCCGCCGGAGACGACGTCCTTGGCCCAGATGCGCTCGATGCCGTACTTGACGTCCTTGGACGTGATCGGGGAGCCGTCCTCCCAGGTGATCCCGTCGCGCAGGGTGTAGGTGTAGGTCTTACCGCCGTTGGTGATCTTGCCGGTGGAGGTGGCGAGGTCCGGGACCAGCTCGTTCGCGGCGTTGCCCGGCTTCGGCGCGTAGGAGATCAGTTGGCGCGCGTAGAAGCGGGAGAAGTCCCAGGCGAACCCGTAGTACTGACGCTGGGGGTCGAGGGAGTCGAACTCCTGCTTGTTGATGAACTTGAGGGTGCCGCCCTTCTTGGCGGACTTGGCTGCGACACCCTTCACCGCGGCGTTGAACCCGGCACCCGAGCCCTCGTCGTCGGAACTGCCACCACCGCAGGCAGCGGTGGCCAGGAGAGCGCCGACGACAGCCGCCGCTCCGGCGATCCGCCTGCTTCTCGAGAGCTGTTTCATAGTTGTTGCAACCTCCGGGGTAGCGGTCCTAGGCATGGCGCCGCGGAATTCTTCGGGGAGCCGACTGCCGGATACGGCAGGGGCTGATGCATTCGGGTACGACCGGTCCGCAGGGCGTGTCGTGCGCCGCGCCGTCATCGGGTGCCCTTCGGATCGAGCGCGTCGCGGACGCCGTCGCCGAAGAGGTTGAAGGCCAGCACCGTGACGAAGATCGCCACACCCGGGATGATCATGAACATCGGGTCGTCCTCGTAGGTGCCGACCGCCTTGGAGAGCATCTGCCCCCAGGAGGCGGTGGGCGGCTTGACGCCCGCGCCGAGGAAGCTGAGCGCGGCCTCGGTGAGGATGTTGGTGGGGATCATCAGCGTCGCGTAGACGGTGATCGGCGCCACCAGGTTGGGCAGCAGCTCGCGGAAGAGGATGTAGCGCCGGCCGGCGCCCAGGCTCCGGGCGGCCTCGATGTACTCCTTCTCGCGCAGCGACAGCGTCTGGCCGCGCACGATGCGGCCGACGTACGGCCAGCCGAAGAAGCCGATCACCGAGACCAGGATGGCGATGCGCACCCCGCTGCCGGTCAGTCCCAGCAGGTCGTTGGGGAGCACCGAGACCAGGGAGATGATGAAGAGCAACTGCGGGAAGGCCAGCAGCATGTCCATCACCCGGCTGATCACAGAGTCGACCCAGCCGCCGAAGTACCCGGCGATGATGCCGAAAATGGTGCCGAGGACCACCGCGACCACCGCCGCGAGGAAGGCCACCAGCAGCGAGATCCGGGCGCCGTAGACGACGCGGCTGAAGACGTCGCGGCCGTTGGACGGCTCCACGCCGAAGAGGAAGTCCGAGCTGATACCGCCCATGGACCCCTTCGGGGTGCCGAACAGCGGGTCGATCTCCTCCTGGTGGAACTCGTTGGGCGGATGCCCGAGCAGGCTCACGATCAGTGGAGCGAAGATCGCCACCAGGACCAGGAAGACGACAACGATGCCACCCGCCAGCGCGAGCTTGTCCCGCTTCAGGCGTGTCCAGGCGATCTGCCGCAGCGATCTGCCTTCGACGGACGCTTTGACCACATCCGCCGCTACATCGGCAGTCGCCACCGGATCGCTGTCCGTGCTCGTGCCGTGCAATGGTGCCGTCATCGTGGTGGAGACCCCTCTCGACCGGTGGTGACCGGCCCACGACTCGCCGCTGTGGCGGCTTTGTTCACAACTCGGGTGAAAGTCGCGTTCTGGTACGGAACCTTCTCGGAAGGGGTCGTACGTATGAACCGCACCCCTTGGAGCGGGAGTCTTCAACGCGTTTGTGATCACCCGCCAGTACTCCCGGGCAATGGATGCCTAACCGTGATGTGAGGAGTACCGCTCCGCTATACGGACGGTCGCGACACGAGAACGCAGCAGTAACCTCACGACCGCTATGGGATGTTCGGCCCCAAAGGCCCGGAAGGCCGGGCGGGCAATCCCGTCAATCGGTGCGCGGACCAGCGGGTTGGCGGGTCGGTGGGTTGGCGGGTCGGCGACGGACCAACGGGTCGGCGACGGACCAACGGGTCGGCGACGGACCAACGGGTCGGCGAGTCGGCACCGGCTCGGCGCGGCAGCGGATCAGTAGGCGGGACGCGGCGGCGGGTAGCCGTAGCCGTAGGACGGCGCGGCGGGCGCGGCGCCATAGGCGTCGCGGTCGAAGAAGGGCCGGGCGTTGGCCCGCATCCACAGGGCGACGGGGTCGTACTCGTCGGAGAGCGCGACCGTGGAGACCGGAAGCCCGTCCGGTACGGCGGTGATCGACTGCTCCATCATCACCCGCACCGACTGCACCGCCGGTGGGCCGCTGTCGTAGAGATCCAGCCCGATGGCCAGATACGGGGCGCCCAGCGCGGGCTGCACCCAGGCACGCCGCAGCGACCGCACCGCGGTGGTGCGATGCGCGTTCTGCCCCAGCAGGGCGTAGAACTGCGGGATGTCGATGGCGGGTTCGCTCAGCCGCAGCGGCCCGGCGGGCAGCCGGTCCAGACCGCCCGCGATCCGGCGCAGATCCGGCCAGGGGATGCCCACTCCGCCGCCGCGGGCGTGGGGGTTGAGCCAGAGGCCGTAGCGGTCGCGGTAGAGCGAGTCGGCGATGAGACGGCCGTCGACCACCTCATGCGCACGGTTCCAGCCACTTGCGGCCAGTTCCTGTGCGGAGGTCACGCACGGGGCGTAACCGAGGCCGTCCACATCCATGTTCCCGTACTGGGCCTCGGGCGTGCCGGGCGCACCGTGCCACAGCAGCATCCAGACCTGGCCCTCGCCGATGGACTGGAGCAGCGCCTCATAGGCGTCGTACCGGCCGGGAGCGACCTGCTGCAACGCTCGCTCAACCTGGCCGGCCGCCGCCCCCCAATCCGCGCCCGCGCTCACCTGGGTCCGCCCCTTCTCTCGCCCTTTGTCCGCACCTCACCAGGGAGCGTGCTCGCACCCCTCCTGGTCATCAAACCAGCTTACGGGCCCCCGTAGCGGACCCTGGGGTGAGTCAGAGGTCACGGTCGTAGAACGGCCGTACGCGCCCCATCATCCAGTCGACCACCGGATCCCCCTGCGCCACATCCAGCAGCACCAGTTGGACCTTCCACCGCACGGGCACCACGCCGAGGGCGCGGCCCAGCGCGTCCACCGCGCGCGCCTGGCCCTCGGGGCCGGGGGCGTCGAGCTGCACGCCGACGAAGAGCGCCGGCTCGTCGCCCTCGACGCTGGCCAGCGCGCGCCGGGCGGTCCGCACCCCGCTGTCCTTGGCGAACTCGATCCCGGCGGCGGCCAGGAAGTCCACCGGCTCGTCCTGCCAGTCCGGTTCGAAGAGCCGCACCCTGCCTCCGGTGGCCGGGCCGTCGAGCTCGCTACGCCCGGCACGGCACAGCTCCCGGACAGCGGGCGGAGGCAGCGGTACGACCACCGCACCACCGGGGTTCACCGCGATGCCGAGCTGGGGCGGCAGGCCACGGGCGAACTCCACGGCCGGGGCGACGGTGAAGGACATATGGGAGCCGACGAGCTGGAGGAACTGCTGCTCGGAGCTGAACACCGGGACATACGCGGCGCCCTCGATCTCCACCGTGGGCAGATCGAGGCTCGGGCTGCTCGGGCCCCCGCCATTGGGCAACGGCACCCAGACATGGCTGCGGGAGAGCGTCTCGACGATGCGCGCTCCGGCCCCGGGGACGTCGATCGAGGCGGCCATCACCTCTTCGAGCTCATTGCCGGGAAACGCCGGATACGCGGTGTGCGCGCCGTCGGGGAATCCTCCGTGAGCCGGGGCCATGCCGTACTGCTCCGGGAAGCTCATCTTCGTCCAACCGCCATCTCGTCCTACCTGCCCAAAGCACCCTAGCGGCTGGGCGGGCCGGGGCCAGCGGGGGCGGCGTCATCTCCACAGCACTTCCCCACCTCGCCCGGCCCCACGCCACGGTCACACTGGGTGATGCCCCGGTGGCCGATTTCCGGCCAAGGTCATCCGGCGTTTCCCTCTCTCCCCGGGGAGGAAGGGAGACTCCCGCCCTCCCTTCTCTGCGGGACTCACTCGAAGGAGATGCAGCGCAGCTCGCTCGCGGTCGAGCGGTCCAGCAGCACCGCCGAGGCGCATCCCTCCGGCGGCCGCCCCTCCTCCATCCCCGCGATCAGCCGCCGCATCGCGCGCCGATGTCTGCCGAAGGCATAGCCGGAGACCCCGCGGCCACGGGCGGCCTGGCCCTCCAGCGCCATCGTGGCGTCCACGTCCAGCAGCACCATATGAAGACTGCGGCCCCGGCGCCGCGCGTCCCGGGCCAGCCAGCGGCGGACCCATGGCAGCGCCCCGCAGTCGTGCACCACGACGCTCACATTCGAACGCAGTGCCCGGCGCAGCCCGGCGTAGTGGGCGTACCGGACCAGCGGGCGGTAGAGCGCGTAGGGCAGCCAGCCGGGCATCCGGCGCTCCCACGCCTCCCGGGTGTTCTGCGAGTCCACCCGGATGACGACCGCGCCCGACCCGTCCAGGAGCGGCACCGTCCGGTTGATCAGCGTGCTCTTGCCGGCGCCCGGCAGCCCGGAGGCGACCAGCACGTCCCCCACCGGAAAGCGCAGCTCGCGCGGGTCCGCGCCGCCGTCCGGCACGGGGCCGCGCAGATCGTGCACCGCGATGCGCCGGCCGGGGATGGCCGTCGACCCGGAGGGGATGCGGCCACGCCGGGCCGGCAGGAGCCTTTGTGTGGTCCCGTATGTTCCCTGCCCTTGCACCGTGATCGTCCTCCCAGGTCGGTCAACGCTGCTCGTACCCGCAGAGTGTCAAGAAAAGGTAATGTCCATCAAGGCTGCCTCTGCCCGCTCCGGCCGGAGCGGGCCCGATCGGGGCTTCCTTTCTCGGCCACACATGCGATGATGTGCGCGCAACTCCATACCGGCCGCTTGAATCCGCGCGGGAGAGTCCTTGGTCACCGGCAGTCATGCCGGGTGTCCGGGGCGCCGAAGGAGCAAGTCCTCCCTTGAATCTCTCAGGCCCCGATACCGCGTGGACGAGGCAGATCTGAAAAGCGAGCCGCGGGCGCGGCTCCACCCAAGGTGCAAGCCGGGCCCCTTACGGGCGTCACGGCGAACCTCTCAGGTTCCGATGACAGATGGGGAGGACGCACGCGTCCTTGTCGTACGTCCTCGCCGTCGCGCGACCCCGATCTCCTGGAGCCTGAATCGTGACCGACGCCCCGCCCGCCCCCCGCCGTACCGCGCTGGACGCACGGCACCGTGCGCTCGGCGCCACCATGACCGACTTCGCCGGCTGGGACATGCCGCTGCGCTACGGCAGCGAGCGCGACGAGCACACCGCGGTGCGCACCCACGCCGGGCTTTTCGATCTCTCCCATATGGGTGAGATCTCTCTCATCGGTTCGCAGGCCGGAGCGGCCCTGGATCACGCACTGGTCGGCCGGCTGTCGGCGCTCGCCGTGGGCCGCGCCCGCTACACCATGATCTGCGACGACGAGGGCGGCATCCTGGACGACCTGATCGTCTACCGCCTCGGGGACGAGGAGTTCCTGGTCGTGGCCAACGCCTCCAACGCCCAGGTGGTGCTGGACGCGCTGACCGAGCGGGCCGGTGGCTTCGAGGCGACCGTAAGGGACGACCGCGACGCCTATGCGCTGATCGCCGTCCAGGGCCCCGAGTCCCCCGGGATCCTGGGCAGCCTGACCGACGCCGATCTGGAGGGGCTCAAGTACTACGCCGGGCTGCCGGGCACCGTCGCGGGCGTCCCCGCCATGATCGCCCGCACCGGCTACACGGGCGAGGACGGCTTCGAGCTGTTCCTGGCGCCGGACGACGCCGAGCGGGTCTGGGACGCGCTGACCGAGGCGGGCGCCCCGGTGGGCCTGGTGCCCTGCGGTCTGTCCTGCCGGGACACCCTGCGCCTCGAGGCGGGCATGCCGCTGTACGGGAACGAGCTGACCACCGACACCACCCCCTTCGACGCGGGGCTCGGCCGGGTCGTGAAGTTCGACAAGCCGGGCGACTTCGTCGGCCGCCAGGCCCTGGAGGCCGCCTCCCGCGAGGCGGACACCGTCAGCCCGCGCACCCTGGTCGGCCTGGTCGCCGAGGGCCGCCGGGTGCCGCGCGCCGGATATGCCGTGGTGGCCGCCGACGGCTCACAGATCGGCCAGGTCACCTCCGGAGCGCCCTCGCCGACGCTGGGCAAGCCGATCGCGATGGCGTACGTGGACCCGGAGTACGCGAAGCCCGGCACCGAGGGGGTCACGGTGGACATCCGGGGCACCCGGGAGCCGTACGAGGTCGTGGCGCTCCCCTTCTACCGGCGCGAGCGCTGAGCGGTCCCACCGCAACGCGTCCCGCCCGACCGGCGTCCTCACATGGACCGGCACGGCGTTCACCGGCGTCACATCCCACTGACGCCGCGTCCACCGGCGTCATATGACGCCCGCACCGCGTGGACCGTCGCCGCACCCACCGGCGTCGCGTCCCACCAGCTAAGACCCGTTTCCCAATCACTCCCCCGTATCCAGGAGAATCGGACCATGAACAACCCCCAGCAGCTTCGCTACAGCAAGGAGCACGAGTGGCTGTCGGCCGCCGACGAGGACGGCGTGTCGACGATCGGCATCACCGAGTTCGCGGCCAACGCGCTCGGCGATGTCGTCTATGTCCAGCTCCCCGACGTCGGCTCTGCCGTCACCGCCGGTGAAACCTGCGGTGAGCTGGAGTCCACCAAGTCGGTCAGCGACCTGTACTCGCCGGTCTCCGGTGAGGTCACCGAGATCAACGAGGACGTGGTGAACGATCCGGCGCTGGTGAATTCCGCCCCCTTCGAGGGCGGCTGGCTGTTCAAGGTACGGGTGACGGGCGAGCCGGAGGAGCTGCTCTCCGCCGACGCGTACACCGCCTTCGCCGAAAACTGACCCTCCTCTTCCGATCGGGACCCTGATGTCGCTTCTGAACAGCTCCCTGCACGAGCTCGACCCGGATGTCGCCGCCGCCGTCGACGCCGAACTCCACCGCCAGCAGTCCACCCTGGAGATGATCGCCTCGGAGAACTTCGCTCCGGCGGCGGTCATGGAGGCCCAGGGCTCGGTCCTGACCAACAAGTACGCCGAGGGCTACCCGGGCCGCCGCTACTACGGCGGCTGTGAGCACGTCGATGTGGTCGAGCAGATCGCCATCGACCGGGTGAAGGAGCTCTTCGGCGCCGAGGCGGCGAACGTCCAGCCGCATTCGGGCGCCCAGGCCAACGCGGCCGCGATGTTCGCCCTGCTCTCCCCCGGCGACACCATCCTGGGGCTGAACCTGGCGCACGGCGGCCATCTGACCCACGGCATGAAGATCAACTTTTCCGGCAAGCTCTACAACGTGGTGCCCTACCACGTGGACGCCAAGACCGGTCTGGTCGACATGGACGAGGTCGAGCGGCTGGCCAAGGAGCACCGCCCCAAGATGGTGATCGCGGGCTGGTCGGCCTACCCCCGCCAGCTCGACTTCGCCGCCTTCCGCCGGATCGCGGACGAGGTCGGCGCGTACCTGATGGTCGACATGGCCCACTTCGCGGGTCTGGTGGCGGCCGGGCTGCACCCCTCGCCCGTACCGCACGCCCATGTGGTGACCACCACCACCCACAAGACCCTGGGCGGTCCGCGCGGTGGCGTGATCCTCTCCACCGCCGATCTGGCCAAGAAGATCAACTCGGCGGTCTTCCCTGGTCAGCAGGGCGGCCCGCTGGAGCATGTCATCGCGGCGAAGGCGGTCTCCTTCAAGGTCGCCGCGGGCTCGGCCTTCAAGGAGCGCCAGGAGCGCACGCTGGAGGGCGCCCGGATCCTCGCCGAGCGCCTGACCCAGGCCGATGTGCGGGAAGCGGGCGTCGCCGTGCTTTCCGGTGGCACCGACGTCCATCTGGTCCTGGTCGATCTGCGCGACTCGGAGCTGGACGGGCGGCAGGCCGAGGACCGGCTCCACGAGGTCGGCATCACGGTCAACCGCAACGCGATCCCGAACGACCCGCGGCCCCCGATGGTCACCTCGGGTCTGCGGATCGGCACCCCGGCGCTGGCCACCCGCGGCTTCACCGCGGAGGACTTCCGCGAGGTCGCCGACGTGATCGCGCAGACGCTCAAGCCGTCCTACGACGCGGAGGCGCTGAAGGCCCGGGTCACCGCCCTGGCCGACAAGCACCCGCTGTACGCCCATCTGTCCGAGTAACCCTGGACACGGGGGCGCGCCCGCCCTGGCGCGCCCCCGCCGCACGGCCCGCACGCCTCCCCCGCGTGCAGACGAAGGAGTCCCCCCGTGGCCCTCTCCGTATTCGACCTCTTCTCGATCGGCATCGGCCCGTCCAGCTCGCACACCGTCGGCCCGATGCGGGCCGCGCGGATGTTCGTCCGCCGGCTGAAGAACGAGGGCCTGCTGGCCCACACCGCCTCCGTGCGCGCCGAGCTCTTCGGCTCACTGGGCGCCACCGGTCATGGCCATGGCACCCCGAAGGCCGTGCTGCTGGGTCTGGAGGGCCACTCCCCGCGCACCGTCGACGTCGAGGCGGCCGACGGTGAGGTGGAACGCATCCGCAGCACCAAGCGGCTGCGGCTGCTCGGCACCGAGATCGGCCCCGGCCAGGAGATCGACTTCGACGCGTCGACCCAGCTCATCCTGCACCGCCGCCGCTCCCTGCCGTACCACGCCAACGGCATGACGCTGCTCGCGTACGACGCCGAGGGCCATCCGCTGCTGGAGAAGACGTACTACTCGGTCGGCGGCGGCTTCGTGGTGGACGAGGACGCGGTCGGCGAGGAGCGCATCAAGCTCGACGACACCGTCCTCACCCACCCCTTCCGCACCGGCGATGAACTGCTGCGGCTCTCCCATGAGACGGGCCTGTCCATCTCGGCGCTGATGCTGGAGAACGAGAAGGCGTGGCGCACCGAGCAGGAGATCCGGGACGGTCTCCTGGAGATCTGGCGCGTCATGGAGGCGTGCGTGGCCCGCGGCATGTCCCAGGAGGGCATCCTCCCCGGCGGCCTCAAGGTCCGCCGCCGCGCCGCCACCGCGGCCCGCGCGCTGCGCTCCGAGGGCGAGCCGACCGCCCGCGCCATGGAGTGGATCACTCTCTACGCGATGGCGGTCAACGAGGAGAACGCGGCCGGCGGACGCGTGGTCACCGCCCCCACCAACGGCGCGGCGGGCATCATCCCCGCCGTCCTGCACTACTACACGCGCTTCGTGCCGGGCGCCGACGAGGACGGCGTCATCCGCTTCCTCCTCGCGGCGGGCGCCATCGGCATGCTCTTCAAGGAGAACGCCTCGATCTCCGGCGCCGAGGTCGGCTGCCAGGGCGAGGTCGGCTCCGCCTGCTCCATGGCCGCCGGCGGCCTCGCCGAGGTCCTCGGCGGCTCCACGGAACAGGTGGAGAACGCCGCCGAGATCGGCATGGAACACAACCTCGGACTCACCTGCGACCCCGTGGGCGGCCTGGTCCAGATCCCCTGCATCGAGCGCAACGGCATGGCCTCGGTCAAGGCGGTCACCGCCGCGCGGATGGCCCTGCGCGGCGACGGCCGCCACCATGTCTCGCTCGACAAGGTCATCAAGACGATGAAGGAGACGGGCGCCGATATGAAGGTCAAGTACAAGGAGACGGCCCGGGGCGGGCTCGCGGTGAACGTCATCGAGTGCTGAGGGGCGGGCGGCACCGGCCGGATCCGTCGCGGAGGCGGGGTGGCCGGATGTCACACTCCGGCGTCCTGTTCTGTCGCACCTGCGGAAGGTCATTCGACCCCAGCCGCGACACGATGGAGAAACCCGCCATGGCCCGTATCTCGCTCGCTCCGCCCAGCACGCTGCTCAACCGCATCGGCGCCTGGTACTCCCGGCGCACCTACGGCAAGGTGCTCGACCCCGGTCTGGCCGTCGGCCACAACGCGCGGGTGCTGCTCACCTACGTACGCCAGGAGCGCGGTGCCGCCAAGTGGAACCGCCTCGACCGGGGCCTCAAGCACCTCGCGGTGATGGCCGCGGCGGCCAGGATCAACTGCTCGTGGTGCATGGACTTCGGCCATTGGGAGGCCGACTCCCTCGGCCTCCCAATGGACAAGATCTCCAAGGTCCCGCAGTGGCGCGACCACCAGAACGCCTTCACCGAACTGGAACTGCTCGTCCTGGACTACGCCGAAGCGATGACCGAAACCGAACCCCGCGTCACCGACGAACTCGCGGCCACCCTGATCGAGCGGCTTGGTGAGGCCGCCTTCGTCGAACTCACCGCCATGGTCGCCCTGGAGAACTACCGCTCGCGCGTCAACAGCGCCTTCGGCCTGACCAGCCAGGGCTTCTCGGACTCCTGCGCGGTAACGTCACGGACGTGATCGACGCGGCCACCTTCGAGCGCCACCGGCGCATGCTGTTCGGCATCGCCTACCGCATGCTCGGCAGCGTCGCCGATGCCGAGGACATGGTGCAGGACACCTGGCTGCGCTCCAGCCAGGTGACCACCCCGGTGGACAACCCGGCGGGCTATCTGGCCCGTACGGTCACCAACCTCTCGCTCAACCGGCTCACTTCCGCCGCCGCCACCCGCGAGCGGTACGTCGGCCCCTGGCTGCCGGAACCGCTGGTCACCCAGCCCGGCGCCGGCGAGGAGGTGGAGCTGGCCGAGTCCGTCTCGCTCGCCCTGCTCGTCGTCCTCGAGACTCTCTCGCCACTGGAGCGGGCGGTCTTCGTACTCAAGGAGGTCTTCGGCTTCTCCTTCAAGGAGATCGCCGGAATGCTGGAGCGCGGCGAGGCGTCCGTACGCCAGGTGGGCCACCGGGCCAGATCTCACGTCCAGGCCCGCCGGCCGCGCTACGACACACCGGCCGAGGTGCGGCGCCAGGTCACCGATGAGTTCCTGGCCGCCTGCCTCGGCGGCGACCTCAACCGGATGATGGAGCTGCTCGCCCCCGACGTCACGGCGTGGAGCGACGGCGGCGGCAAGGTCAAGGCCGCTCTGCGCCCGCAGCAGGGCGCGGAGAAAGTCGCCCGCTTCCTGGCAGCAGTCCTCACCCAGCCGATGGACGACCCCCGGGTCCACACGGTCGACGTCAACGGCCGCCCGGGCCTGCTCCTCACCGTCGCGGGCCACCCGGACACGGTCGCCTGTGCGGAAGTCGAGGACGGGCGCATCACCGAGATCCGCATCATCCGCAACCCGGACAAGCTGCGCCACGTGCTCCCGACCGGCCGTCCGGATGCTCGACGTCCGAGCGATCAGAGCTGACCGAGGTCGACCCGCACCGGGAACGGAGCCGCGACCTTCACCACACCGGTGAACACCTCGCCCTCCCGGTACGTCTTCGTCGCGGGGTCGAGAACATAGGTGTAGACGAGCGGGACGCCGGTGGCCGCCTGCTCGATCCGCCAGTAGAAGGCGATTCCGGCCTTGGCGTACTGGTCCACCTTCACGATGCGGTCGGTGGTCTCCGACCCGGGCGAGACGACCTCGGCGACCAGCAGTACATGCTCGGGGCGGGTGGGCGTGATGTCGATCGTTTCCGCGCGATACACGACCACGTCCGGACGACGATTGGTGAGCGGCACGTCCTGGAGCCGGACGTCGAAATCGGTATCGGCGTTCCAGTCGGGGCCTGCGGCGTCTTCCAGGGCGTTGGCAAGGATCCGGGCCAGGCGGTTGTGCCGCTTCGACGCGCTGGGGCTCACCACGACCATCCCGTCCACGACCTCGATGCCCGCGCACTGCTCCTCGGACCAGGAGTCGTACTGCTCAGCCGTGATCTGCTCGTGCATCCACTCGGGAGCCACCATCTCGGCGGTCATGACTCACCTCCCTGAACCTGCGCGCCGGGGCTGATGCTGCTGGCCTCAGCGTACCGGGGTGGGCGCCCCCTGTTCGGGACGCGCTGGTCCGCCCCAGGCCGCTTGGCCGCCCCTTGTATGTCACCGCTGTTCGACTTAGCGTGACGGATCACTGACAACGTCGGAGGGGGCCGCGGGCGTGGCGTTCTGGATGGCTGCTGCGTCCGTATGGGCTGTGTTTCAGCTCTTATTGCTGTCCTGGCCGGTGCGGACGGTGCGGTGGCCGACGGTGCTGCTCGCCTTCGGGGTGGGTGTGTACGGCTGCGGTGTGCTCTCGATGGGCCTGGAACTCGTGGTGGCACGCCAGTTGGCGACCGCGCGGGAGAAATCGCTGTCGGGCGTCATGGATGTGGTGTCGTGGACGACGGCTCCGGTGGTGGAGGAGCTGGTCAAGATCGCACCGCTCCTGGTCGCGGGGTGGGCGCTGCGCAAGCGGATGCAGTGGGGTCTGGCGGACTTCGTGGTGCTGGGCGGTGCCGCCGGGGCGGGGTTCAGCCTGCTGGAAAACCTTCTGATGTACGCCGAGTCCGCGGGCAAAGCCGTTCCTTCGAACGAGGGAGGCTGGCTGATCGCGAAGGGGCTGATCGACCACCCGTACGTTCCCGGCCTCGGTCAGATCGTGGGCAGTTGGTTTCCCTCACCGACCGGCACCGTCGAAGTCGTCGAGGGGGCGGTACTCCCCTATGACGTACACATCTTCGCCAGCGCGCTCGGCGGGCTGGCGGTGGGCCTGCTGTGGTGTGGTGCCCGCGCGGTGACCCGGGTCGCGGCGCTGGTGCCGCTGGCCGCGGCGGTGGCGATCCACTGGGTGACCAATTACGCCGCGGCCTTCCCGGGCGAGACCACCGCGATGGAGTGGCGGGAGAGGCTGGCCGGGGACTGGGGCCTGTGGATCGTCCTGGGGTGCCTCGCCGTCGCATGGATCTGGGATCTGCGCCGGTCCGGCCTGGGTCGGCGCCGTGCGCCTGACGTCGTGCTGGCGGCCGAGCGCCAGGGCCGAACCGCCCCCGAGGCTCTCCTCGGGTACGCCCTGCTGCGCCTCCCGGCCACCTGGATCATCGCCCTGGGCTATGCCCGGCAGCGCCGGGCGCTGCTGTATGCCACGGCCCACCCCCGTACCCGCGCCGAGAAGCTGGAGCCGCTGCGCGAGTCGGTCGCCCGGCAGACCCACCGGATGGACGCGACCCACAGTCAGGAGGCATGGCATGGCGTGACCTTCCGGCAGTTGTGGCGCCGGGCACGGGCGCAGCGCCCCCGCCGGCCGCGCCACGAGAAGGTTCTTCTGGTGCTCAGCCTGCTGCTGGCCGTCCCCTCCCTGCTGTATCTGGCGGTGGGCTCCTTCCCGTCCACGAAGGATCTACAGGAGTACTTCACCGGGGGCACCGGGCTGCACATCCTGGTCGGCGTTGGCCTGGCCGGGCTGGCCCTGACCCTGTGGCGCCTGATCTCCGCCGTACGCGGCTACCGGACGGCGGGCGCGGCCCCTCTGGGAGAGGCGCTCGCCCTGGTCCAGTTCCGGATCGCCGTCTGCGCGGGCTCACTCGTCGTCGGCGCCCTGCTGCTCTCCCGCTGGTCGGCCATCGCCGACGGCGAGGCTCCCTTGGCGGGCTACCGCATCCTGGGCACCGACCGCTTTCTCCTGGAAAAGCTCCTCGAGATCGGCCTTCCCCTCCTTCTGACCCTCGCCATGTTCGCCATGCCCTACGCGCTGCCGCTGGAACTCGCCATGGGCGGCGGGCTGGCGGAGAGCCTGCTGATGGGTCTCGCCCCGCGCGCCCTCGCCCCGGTCGCCTCACGCCTCGGGGCCAGGCTGGCGGCGCGTGAGGCGACGCAATGGGCGCGCGGCGCTCTCCGCAGCCGTGGCCGGGGGTTCTTCTCCCGTACCTGGGACCGAGTACGTCATGGTCGTACGGATCCGGTGGATGTGGCGACGGGGCGGATGTTCCTGCCGCAGACGGATGTGGAGCTGCCAGGTGTGCTGCCGCTGATGTTCTCCCGCCGGGTGGACTCCGGGTACCGCGCCGGGCGGTGGTTCGGCCCGACCTGGGCCTCAACGGCCGACCAGCGGCTGGAGTTCGACGAGCAGGGCGTGGTCTTCTTCACCGAGGACGGTCTGCTGCTGGCCTATCCGCACCCGGTGCCGGGCGGCACCGCGGTCCTGCCCGCGGAGGGGCCGCGGTGGCCGCTGGCACGGACGGCGGACGGGGTCGCGTACACCGTCACCGACCCGGAGGCCGGGCTCGTCCGCACCTTCGCCCCGTACCGCGACGAGGCACTGGCGCTCGTGCGGGAGATCGCCGACCGCAACGGCAACCGCATCACCTTCACCTACGACGCCTCCGGCACACCCCTCGAAATCCTCCACAGCGGCGGCTACCGGCTGCGGCTGACATCGGAGAACGAGCGGATCACCGGCCTGTGGGTGGGGGACGTACGGGTGATGGGCTACGGCTACACCGACGGCCATCTCACCGAAACGACGGGCTCCTCGGGGCTGCCGCTGCGCTTCGTCTACGACCGGGCCGGGCGGATCACGTCCTGGACCGACACCAACAACCGCTGGTACTCCTACGCCTACGACGAGCGGGACCGGGTCATCGCCGAGGGTGGCGAAGGCGGTCACTACACCCTCCGCATCGGCTACGACGGGGTGGACCCGGACTTCCCCGGCTTGAAGCTCACGACCCTGACCTCACCGGACGGTGCGATCACCCGCTATCTGATCGACGAGGCACACCAGGTCGTCGGGGAGATCGACGCGGCCGGCGCGGTCAGCCGCACCGCGTATGACCAGGCCGGCCGTACGGTCGCCGAGACCGACCCACTGGGCCGCACCACCGGCTTCCGCTACGACGAGCACGGCCATCTGACGGCCGTGATCCGGCCGGACGGCAGCGAGATCAGCGTGGTGCCCGACGCACAGGGCAACCCGGTGCAGATCACCGATCCGGGCGGCGCGGTATGGCGGCAGACCTTCGACACGGCGGGCAACCGCACCACCCTCACCGACCCACTCGCCGCCACCACCCGCTACCACTACGACACACGCGGAGGTCTGCTGGCCGTCACCGACCCGCTGGGCGCGACGACCCGGGTGCGCTGCGACGGGGCCGGGCTCCCGGCCGAGATCACCGACCCGCTGGGAGCCACGACCTTCTACCAGCGGGACGCGTTCGGCCGCGTCGTGGCCGAGACCGACCCGCTGGGCGCGGTGACCCGCTACGCATGGAGCCCGGAGGGCAAACTCCTGCGCCGCACCGGGCCGGACGGCTCGACGGAGTCCTGGACATACGACGGCGAGGGCAACCGCACCACCCACACCGATTCTGTCGGCGGCACGACGGTGTACGAGTACACCCACTTCGACCTGCTGGCCGCCCGCACGGGTCCGGATGGGGTCCGCTACACCTTCACCCACGACGCGGCGACGCGGCTGACCCAGGTCACCAACCCCCAGGGGCTGACGTGGGATTACGCCTATGACCCGGCAGGCCGTCTGATAGCGGAGACCGACTTCGACGGCCGAAGGGTGACCTACGAACACGACGCGGCGGGCCAACTCCTCTCGCGCACCGACCCGCTGGGCCAACGCACCGGCTACGTCTACGACGCGCTGGGCCGCGTAGTGTCCCAGGACGCCGCCGGGCAGGTATCGACCTTCCGCTGGGGCCCGGCCGGAGAACTGCTCGAGGCCGTCGGCCCGGACACCGAGCTGACCCGGGCCTACGACCCCGTCGGCCGCATGCTGTCCGAGACGGTGGGCGGCCGCACCCTGTACCTGGTCTACGACCCGGCAGGGCAGCTTGTCCGCCGCCGCACTCCGGCCGGAGCGGAGACAACTTACGCCTACGACGCGGCGGGCAACCGCACCGCCCTGTCCACCGGGGACCGCGTCCTCACCTCGGCACACGACGCTGCGGGCCGCGAGATCACGCGCCGCATCGGCGACGCGCTCACCCTCACCAGCACCTGGGACCCGCTCGGCCGCCTGACCGCGCAATCACTGACCGGCGCATCCAGCCAGATCCACCGGGCGTACGCCTATCGAGCCGACGGCCACCTCATCTCGATGGACGACAACCTGTCGGGCCGACGCACCTTCGACCTGGACGCGACAGGCCGGGTGACGACCGTCCACGCCGACGGCTGGACCGAGACCTACGCCTACGACGCGGCGGGCAACCAAACGCACGCGGCCTGGCCGAGCACACAACCCGCCCAGGGGGCGACGGGCCCCCGCACCTACACAGGCACGCGCATCACCGGCGCGGGCTCGGTCCGCTACGAACACGACGCGGCGGGCCGCCTCACCCTCCGCCAAAAGACCCGCCTGTCGAAGAAACCCGACACCTGGCGCTACACCTGGAACGCCGAAGACCGCCTGGTATCGGTCACCACCCCCGACGGCACGGTCTGGCGCTACCTCTACGACCCGTTCGGCCGCCGCACCGCCAAGCAACGCCTCGCGGCCGACGGCGAAAGCGTCCTGGAACAAACGGATTTCACCTGGGACGGCCCCACCATGGTGGAACAAACCACCACCACCCCGGACCTCCCCCATCCCGTCACTCTCACCTGGGACCACGACGGCCTGCGCCCGGTGGCCCAAACCGAACGCATCACCGAAGCCACCACCCAACGCGAAATCGACACCCGCTTCTTCGCCATCGTCACCGACCTCGTCGGCACCCCCACCCAACTCATCGATGATTCAGGCACCACCGCCTGGCACACCCGCACAACCCTCTGGGGCAACACGACCTGGGCCGCCGACAGCACGGCCTATACCCCTCTCCGCTTCCCCGGCCAATACTTCGACCCCGAAACCGGCCACCACTACAATTTCCACCGCTACTACGACCCTGATTCCGCCCACTACCTAACCCCCGACCCCCTGGGTTTAACCCCCGCCCCCAATCCAACAACCTACGTCCACAATCCTCATGTTTCGCTGGACCCTGACGGTCTCGCGCCATGCCGCCCCGGGCCGGGGGCGCTCATACAAGATGAGCAGAGGGGCATAGGGAATGTCTGGACGAAGGACCTGAGCCATGTGACCGGCAAGACGGCACGATCGCGGAATCGGGCGATCGACGCCATGATCAGAGAGGATTTCCAGCACCTGCGGTTCACGCATCGGCCCCGGTACAGTCCTTGGGCAAGCACGGGAATCGCCAAAAGCAATGTGGGTACTCAAGTCGGATGGAAGTCATTTGTCAGCAGGGACGAACTGCGTAACACACTTGTGCATGAGGAACTCCACCACCGCTGGTACGGGCGCGGCATCCCCGGTGGCACACATCATCCTCGCGACGGCTCCGGCATGTCCGCGCAATTCTACGAAACAGTGGACAGATACATGAGAATGCGAGGCTGGCGATGATTGAGCAGGCGGCCAGACTCATTGAGCCGTGTAGCGATTGCGGTCGACCGTGCGAAGGCTGGGCAGTGCAATTGGTGCAGGAGGGCAGGCTCCGTTGGGAGCTCGAGTGGGCCTGCGACGACTGTGGCGTTTCGCACGACGGCGATTGGGGCGTCGCACCGGACGAAGTACGGCGGCCTATCCTGGCCGAGCACGGGTATCGGCGACTCCGGGTCGAGGGGCCGATCAGTTCAGGAGGAAAGGTCCTCAGAGCGTTCCGCAATGCGTTCGGGGTATCCATCGGCGAGGCGAAGCAATCGGCCAAGGAGCTCGCCGGGAAAGAGGGATATCGGGGAACCCTGGTAGAGGTTTCCCTGCTTGCTGAACTTCTAGAGGCGTCCGGCATCGCCACAACGATTGACCATGCCTGACGCCCATCGACCGAGACCGGCGCCTCAGAAGGCCGGGAGCTCTCCGCTGCGCACGGCACTCGTGAACGAAGTCCACGCCTCCACGGGGAAGACGAGGGCGGGGCCTGCCGGGCGCTTGCTGTCCCGGACGGGGACAACACCGGCAGTGGTGGCTATGGAGGGCGCGAACTCCACGCACTGGCCTTCGTCGCCGCTACTGTAGCTGGACTTGACCCATTCAGCACCGGACAGGTCGAGGGCGGTGTTCATCGTGTGTAGTCCTCCATCAGTCTGCGGATCACGGCCAGCGAATCGTCCGGTGACAAAGCCGAAGCCCTGATTCGGTCGTACCTGGCAGTCGCGAGCTTCACTTCTATCGGTGAATCGATCGTCTGGCCTGCCATGGCTGTATCTGCGTACACAATGCTCGGTCCATCGCCGAACGTCAGAAGGGTGAAGCTGCCCGGCACCGGAGGTGCTCCGGCCGAGAACGGCAGCACCTGAAGTGTGACGTGCGGAGACTCTGCTTCGGTTAGGAGGTGGGCGAGTTGGGCGCGCGTGACTTCCCTTCCTCCGACCTCAGTGCGTAGACACGCCTCACTCACGACGCACCACAGCAACGGAGGCGCATCCCGTTCCATCACCTCTCGTCGCTGCAATCGTCTGGCCACCCTTGCGTCGATCTGGTCGGCGGTATCCCGAGGATGTGCGGACCGGAACACCGCCCGTCCGTACTCGGGCGTTTGCAGCATCCCCATGATGAGCGTCGCCGAGTAGTCGAGGATGCTGACCGCTTGCCGCTCCAACTGCACGTACGGCACGAACCAGTCCGGATAGCCGTGCTGGCTGACCCTCTCTCTCAGGCGCGCGAACGTGCCCGGCGTGCCGAAGACCCGATCGCACGCGTCGGCGAACTCGGGGCTGGCCAAGCGCTCACCCGCCTCCACCTTGGCCACATATTGCTGCCCGTAGTTGGCCTTCAAGCCCAACTCCCGCTGGCTCAGCTCCGCCCGCATCCGCCAGGTTCGTACCTCGGCTCCTAAGAACGCCGCTCCGCTGGACGGTTCCTGGCCTGCTTCCCTGACCTCACTCACCTGTGGTTCTCCCCTCACGCCAAGCCTCTTGGTGTGCCCCGATCCCTGTTGCGCGCGGCCCCGCAGGGCAACGCTGGGAGTACACAGAGTGATTAAAGCCCGCAAGACACATCCAGGTCAGGAAGAACCCCCCATGGTGTTTCCCTCCGAACACATCACCGAATCCACCCGATATCGCGTCGCGGACCGGGTCACCCGCGAGATGCGGGAAGTGGCGCGGCGACGTGGCTGGAGTTCGGCGGGCCCGGCCGAGCCGTCGGTGGGAGGGACTCCGGACGTCCTGTTCTGCGGGGCGCTCCCCGAAGACCTCGCACGGCGGCATCAGCCGCCCCGCCTGTCACCTACACCCACCGGAGAGTGACCGTTGAACGACGTCTGCCCCATCTGCCGCCACTACGCGGCACTGCGCGAACAGGCCAAACGAGCCGGGGACTACAGCAAGGCCACCGACTACGAGGTGCTGCGCCGACGCCACCCCGCCCACACCGTCCGCATCCCCCGGCAGCCCGAAGGACGCATCGCATGAACCACCAGCTCCATCAGCCACAGCCCAACCAACCCCCAGCGCCCGCCCCCGGCCAGGTGGCGTACGACCCGGCCAGTGGCCGCACCGGCGTGGTGCAGGCGGTGCACAGCGTCGCCGAGTTGTGCTTCGACCACCAGATGACCAGCGGTCGCGTCGCGTTCCTCCGGCCGGAGCGCGGCGGGGTCGAGTGGACGGCCGACGCCGGGGCCCTCCGTTTCCCGGCGGAGGGGGAAGGCGGCGCGCGGCACCCCCGCGAGCCGTAACCGTGATCGGTGTCGGCCGCGCCCCGCCGCCGTCCTTACGGTGGCAGCGCCAGTCGCCGCACCCTGCGCCAGTCCATGGCCGGTCTGCCGGCCGGGACCCCCGGGCGGTGTCTGGGGACCCGTACGCGCAGGGCGCCCGGCGCTATGTGGCAGTGGAGGGGGGTTCGCAGGGTGAGGGGTTCGCCGTCCACGCCGACCGGGACGGTCGGCTCCCGCGTGTCGACGATGACGTCCTCGGTGGTCGTGGAGACCAGTCCGGGCGCGTTGCGGCCGCGCAGCAGGCCGGCTGCCTGTGCCGCCGAGTCGACCGTGACGGCCAGCACGCCGAGGACTCCGGAGTCCAGCCGTGGTCGCCGCCCCAGGCCCGCCGGATCGCCCGTGCGGTACGGGTTGTTGCTCACCAGGACGGCCTGTGGCCGGTCCAGGACGAGCCCGCCCGCCCGCACCACGAGATCCGGCCCCGTCTCGTGGGTCAGCAGGTCGGGGAGGAGCTGAAGGGTGGTGCGGACCTTGTCGTCGCGGTAGGCGGGGCTCTGGACGACGGCCGCGTAGGCACCGAACGAGGCGTTGTTCACGAACACGCGCTCGCCGATGAAGCCCAGGTCCACGCGGAACTCGACCCCGTCGGTGAGCGCGTCCAGGCAGGCCGACGGGTCGTCCCGGTCCAGTCCGAGGTCCAGGGCGAAGTGGTTGCGGGTCCCGGCGGGGATCACCACGAAGGGGATACCGCGCTCGGCCGCCACCCCCGCCACCAGGGCCTGCGTGCCGTCGCCGCCCGCCACTCCCAGCAGATCGGCGCCCTCCTCGACGGCGCGGCGGGCGAGCCCGACCACCCCGCCGGCCTGCTCGGGGTGGTCCGGGTCCAGGACGGCCACTCGTGCGCCCAGCGCCTCCGCCTTCTCCGGCAGGCCCAATCGGTCGACCTTCCCGCCACCGGAGCGCGGATTCATGATCAGGAACGGCCGTTCCGGCGGTGCGACCCGGCGTTCCCCCGGGCGCCGGGGCCCGGTCTCCTCCGCCAGCGCGAACCGCCCCGAGGCGACCGCCAGCGCCCAGAGCGCGAGGGAGACCAGCACCACCCACAACAGTCCGGCCAGCGCGTAGAGGACCAGGACGGCGACCGGTGCCGCCACCGCCAGCACGGCGGCCAGCGCCCTGACCGGCCCTCTGTGGACAAGCGTCCACCACACGCCCGCCAGCGTGACCGCCGTCCCGCCCGCCCCCACCGCGACCAGCACGACACTCCGCGCACCGGCGAACAGAAGAAGGATCACCACCGCCATGGCGCCCGCGACCAGGGCGAGGCGTGCCGTCCAGGGTGCCGCCGACGTCATGTGACCTCCCGGGGCAGTGACCTCCCACAGGTACCCCGCGCAGGGCTCGCCACCACGCCATCCCACCACGTCGGCTCCCCGCTCCCGGCCGTGGATCGAAACCGTGAATCGAAACCGTGAATCGAAACGGCCCGTCACCGCGTTTCCAGAGCCTCGGACCGCGGATCGAGGAGATGCGCCGCCCGCCGGGGTGGCCAGCGCCGTGACGCCGCCACTTCCCGGTGGCGTCTCCGTCCGGTGGCACTTCCCTCCGTCCCGCGCGAGGGAGGACCCATGGATCCGTCCGCCGACGCCTCCGGCCCCGCCCAGCCCCAGCCCCAGCCCCAGCCGCTGAGCGGGAGCGAACGACAGGAGTACGAGCGGCTGCGCGGGGCCGCGGCCGTACGCCACCGGCGGCTTCGCCACGCGGGCGCGAGTGTGCTGCTCGTCCTGGCGGTCCTGCTCTCGCCACTCGCCGTCGTCGCCACCTGGCTGCACGAGGAGATCACCGACCCGCACCGGTATGTCCAGACCGTCGCCCCGATCGCCCGGAACCCCGGCGTCCAGTCCACCGTCACCAACCGGCTCACCCGGCGCGTGGTCGACCAGGTCGACGTGCCCGCCATCACCGCCCAGCTCGCCAGGAACCTGGACCAGACCAGAGCCCCGGCCGTCGTCGTGAACGGCACGAAGATGCTCGGCGGGCCGCTGGAGAGCGCCCTCACCGACGCCGTGCACCGCGTGATCCACAAGGCCGTCACCAGCGAGCAGTTCCCGTTGGTGTGGGACGCGGCCAACCGCCGCGCCCACGCCGCCGTCGTCAAGGTCCTCACCGGTGAGGGCACCAGCGCGGTCCAGGCCCGCGGGAACGCGATCGTCCTGGACATCGGCACCCTTGTCGACAACGTCAAACAGCGCCTCGTCCGGGCGGGCTACGAGAAGGCCGCCAAGATCCCTTACATCGACCGGCAGTTCACGCTGGTGCGGACGGACAAGCTGGACGAGGCGCAAGGGGCGATGCGCCTCCTCGACATCGTCGGCACCTGGCTGCCCGCCGTGACCATCGTGCTCGCCGCGCTCGCCGTGTGGCTCTCCCCCGCGCATCGCCTCACGCTGCTGGCCGCCGGGGTCGGCACAGTGGTGATGATGGTCGCGCTACTGGTCGGCCTGGCCGTGGTGCGCGGCGTCTACCTGGACTCCGTCCCGCCCACGGCCCTGCCCCGGGGCCCGGCGGCCTTCATCTTCGACACCCTCGTACGCTTCCTGCGCGAAAGCACCCGCACGCTTCTCGTCGTCGCGGTCGTCACCGCGCTCGCCGCCTATCTGTACGGCCCCGGGCGCGGGGCCCGCGCCGTCCGCTCGGCGGCGGCGCGCGGCACCGGCGCCATCGGCCGGGGTCTGGCCCGCGTCGGAGCCCGCACCGGGGGTTTCGGCCGCTGGCTGGACACCCACCGGGCCTGGACCACCGGCGTGGCGATCACGGGCGGCGCGCTGGCCCTGGTGCTGTGGAACCACCCCACTCCGGCATCCGTGGGGCTCGTCCTCGGCATCGTCGTGGGGGTCCTGGCGCTGCTCGGCATCCTCGCCGGGGCGTCCGGCCCCACGGCGAACGGCCCCGCGGCCGACGGTCCCGCGGCGGGTGACCGTCACGGAAGTCCCTGACGGCCGGGTGCCGGGTGGTATGCCATGCGGGCACCGCGGACGCTGTGGGAGCGCGTCACGACCGCGATCGGCGGCGGCCCGGCCGCCCGCTTCCTCGAGCGCCTGGTGGCGGTGAACGTCGTGGAAGCCGCGACCCGCCTGGCGGCCCAGGCGTTCCTCACCGCCCTCCCCCTGCTGATGGCCGTGGCGGCCTTCGTCCCCGACACGCTACAGAGCCTCCTGGCCGACTCCCTGCGCTCGGTGGTGGGAGTGCGCGGTGACGTCCTCGACGAGGTACGCCGTACGTTCGTCCCCCGGGGCACGGCCAAGAACACCTCGGGGGCCGTCGGGCTGCTGGTCGCCCTGGTGTCCGCGACGGCGTTCAGCAGAGCGCTCCAGGCGATCTGCGAACGGTGCTGGGGACTGCCCAGGGCGGCGGTGCGCGTGACGGCGTGGCGCTGGCTGCTGTGGCTGCTCGTCTGGCTCGCGGTACTCCTCGTCCAGGCGCCGGTGCGCAGGGGGTTCGGCACGGGCATCGTCTCCGGACTGGTGCTGTCCCTGCTGTCGGCCGTCCTGCTGTGGTGGTGGACCCAGCATCTCCTGCTGAGCGGCCGCGTCACCTGGACATATCTGCTGCCGGGCGCCGTGCTCGCCGGTGTGGGGACCGTCCTGCTGGGTTACCTCTCCCGGCTGCTCATGCCCGTGGCCATGGCCCGCAGTCTGGCGGACTTCGGCCCGCTCGGCCCCGTTTTCACGCTTCTGACCTGGCTGATCGTCGTCTTTCTCATCGCCGTGGCCGGTCTCGCGGCGGGACCGGCGGTGGCCTCGTCGGCCTGGTACGCACGGACGATCCGTCTGTCTCGGGGACGGGAACGCCCCTGAACGCCGCCGAGTCGTAGTCGCCCGCCCCTCGACGGGCAGTTGGACGACCGAGGCCGTGCGGACCGTTCGTGCCCGTTCCTCCGGCGGGCCGCTCCCCCGGCGTGGGCCCGAACGCCTGCGGACCACGATCTCGTCCCAGTAGGGTCCTCGGTACGAGAGGGGGAATAACACCCGTGTATTCACTCGTTCTTGACTCGAGGTAGGCACCATGCTGCACGGCATCGACGTGAGTTCGCACCAGTCCACGTTCGACGCGGACGGACTGGCCTTCGTCTTCATCAAGGCCACCGAAGGCCGGTCGTACATCAACCCGAAGCAGTCCTCGCAGGCGTCCCGGGCGCGGAAGGCGGGATGCGTCGTCGGCTTCTACCACTTCCTGTGGCCGGGCAACATCACGGCGCAGGCGCAGTACTTCGTCGAGAAGTGCGCGTCCCAGAAGCACGATCTGCTCGCCGTGGACTGGGAGACCACCGGTTCCGGCACCCGCGCGAGCAACGCCGAGAAGGACCGGTTCATCCGCGAGGTCAAGAAGCTGCGTCCCACGCACCGCGTGATGCTCTACTGCAACCGGAGCTTCTGGCTCAACTACGACACCACGTCCTACGCCGGGGACGGCCTGTGGATAGCGGACTATGTGACAGCGGGCAAGCCGCGCATCAAGGCGAAGTGGCGGATCCACCAGTACACCGACCGCCCGCTGGACAAGGACGTGGCGAACTTCTCCAGCAAGGCCGCGCTCCAGGCGTGGGCCGATCCCAGCCGGGCGGCGCTCACCTCGGAGGAGGCGGCGGACGCCGAGGACGTCCACCTCGCGGAGGGTGCGGACGACGCGGGCGCGGACGGGGGTGGCGAGGAGGTGCGGGAGGGCGGGGCCTGACCGGGGCCCCGGGGCGTTGTCGGTGGGTGCGCCTACGCTGCCCGGTATGAGTTACGCAGACCTGCGCGAACTCCGCAGCGCGCTCACCACCGCGTCGGACATCGCCTTCTCGCTGGATGCCGCGCCCTCCGGGCCGGAGACCGAGCTGCTCACCGACGCCCTGCGTCGGGCGCTCGCCGCCGCGGGGTCGCTGACCGCCGAGCGCGGCGCCACGGGCTGCCCCGAGCATCCGCGCGGGGCCGTCGATCCGCTCTACGGGGATCCGGAGGACCCGCTGCCGCCCGGCTACGGCCGCTGCCTGCTGTGCAACGACCGCAGACGGCGGGCGAGCGCACAGCGGCGCGGCTGGCGCTGACGCGCCGACCGTGCCGCCATGCGGCCTGTTGCTGCCATGCGGCTCGTTGCCGCCGTGCGGCTAGGAGCCGCCGTGTGGCGGCCCGTTCAGCCGGCCTTGCTGTCGTCCTTGTTCTGGGCCGCCCAGAACTCGTCGAAGGTGAGCAGCCCGTCACCGTTGGCGTCGTGGGCGTTGATGACGGCCTGGGCGACGGGCTCCGTGACATACGGGTCCCCCAGTTGCGCCATCACGCTCTTGTACTCGGCCGCGGTGATCTGGCCGTCACCGTTGAGGTCATACCGCTCGAACGCCTTGCGCGCCGCCTCGATATCCGCCACCTGTTCCGCCCCTTCCGTGCGTGTGCTTGACCCGCACAGATTAGCGGTCGGCGGCGGGAGGCCCATCGGCCGCGTCGCGATGTACACGACATAAGCGGCGCACACGGCGTTCGACGCGTTTCGCTTACGTCCGCCAGGTTCGCTACCTTCGCCAGGTTCGCCGCGTTCCCGGCGCGTAGGCTTTGTTGACCAGGGACATGTAGCGGTCCCAGTCCCACAGCGGGCCGGGGTCGGTGTGATCGGTTCCGGGGACCTCCACATGGCCGATGATGTGGTCGCGGGTCTTGGGGATGCCGAAGCGGTCGCAGACGGCGGCGGTCAGGGCGGCGGACGAGGCGTACATCTCGTCCGTGAACCACTTGGGGTCGTCCACCCAGCCCTCGTGCTCGATGCCGATGCTGCGGTTGTTGTAGTCCTTGTTGCCGGCGTGCCAGGCGACGTCCTTCTCCCGGACGAACTGCCCGATATAGCCGTCGGCCGAGGCGACCATGTAGTGCGCGGAGACCTGTTTGGCCGGGTCCTGGAAGATCTTCATCGCGTCCGGGAAGGTCTCCTGCGTCACATGGATGACGACGAAGTCGATCGGATACGAGGTCGGACGGCTGGAGACGCGGTAGTTGGAGGTGGAGGCCGGGATCCAGTGGGTGGGGGGATAGGCGGCCGCGGCGCGGCGGCGTCTGTCGTCGGCGTGGGCGGTGGTGGTGGCAGCCGCGGCGGCGGTGAGTCCGGTGGCGGCGGTGGCGAGATAGGCGCCCGAGCGGAGCAGGGCGCGCCGGGTGGAGGTGCGGCCGTGCGCTTCCATGGGGGATCTCCCGAGTGGCGTAGCCGGGACAAAGGGGGGTGATACGTGGGGGGTGTGACGCGCGTAGCGCTGTTCCATGGTGAGTGCTGGGCAGGGCCATGCCAAGAACCGACGGGCAAAGAAAGATTTCGTGTCACGGTCTGGACCACTGGAGATTCATCAGAAAGAGGTCGACAACAAAGGAAAATTACGCCTCTACCCGCCATTAGCAAGGTAAGTGTTACAGCTCACCTTGGATTGGCTTGGAAGTGATCTACCGTCTCTGCGATAGTCGGGGCCGCGACCCCATTGACCCGAGCGAGGTCGCTTCCCCCGAATGCCATGACGAACACCCCTTTCGTGCCATGGCCGGGGACAAAAGAGGTCCCCGTGTCGTCGGAGCACGACGACACGGGGACCCTTTTCACACTCCGCGCCCACACTCCGCTTTCGTGCCCCGCGTCCACACTCCGCGCCGAAGTCCCAGCGGCGCCCAACGCGGTCAGTTCTCGGCCACGCGCATCTCGAACCAGGTCGTCTTGCCGCATGGCAGCAGATCGACCCCCCACCGCTGGGAGAGCTGGTCGACCAGCGTCAGCCCGCGCCCGCTGGTGTCGAGTTCGCCCACCGGCAGCAGACACGGCAGCCCCCGGGAGGGGTCACGGACCTCGACCCGGATCCAGCCACGCCGCCGCAGCATCCGCAGCCCGAAGGTGCGGGCGCCGGTGTGCCGTACGGCGTTGCCCACCAGCTCGGAGACGAGCAGCACGGTGTGCTCGGCGAGCTGAAGGCCGAGCCCCCAGTCGCGCACCACGACGAATTCGGCCAGCCGGCGGGCGGTCCTCGCGGACTCGGGACGGGAGGGCAGCCGCACCTCCTCGGCCGCGGGGTTACCGAAGAGGTCAAGCGCCCTGCGGGCCCGGTCGTCCTCGACGGTCGGCGCCCCCCGCACCGCAGCCGTACCAGTGCGCTGCTGCGGCTGCTCCATTCCCTCCAAGCCCGCCATGCCCCCCATCATGGCCGCCCAAAAGGCCATCCGGGGCGGAACCATGCGATCCCGAACACCGGAGCCCCAGGCTCCACAAACCCGATCCGACATATGCCAAAGGCAGTTGAGGCACCACAACACCCCGGCTGACCAGCGATGTCACCGCGCATACGCGTGATCACCCAGCGTACCGGACCGGGTCATCCACGTGCCGACCGTTGGCGAAGAAAATTCGCTCGCACGGGGCATACGCGGCTCCGTGACCCGGGCCGATACGATCGGAACCGGTCGGGTATCAGCGGAACGTGGCCTTACCCGGCCCGTCCTCGACAAAGCTGCGCATCCCGATCTCCCGGTCCTCGGTGGCGAACAGCCCGGCGAACCAGGTCCGTTCGATGGCGAGGCCGCTGTCGAGGTCCGTCTCCAGCCCCCGGTCCACCGACTCCTTGGCCGCGCGCAGCGCGATCGCCGGGCCCCGGGCCAGCCGCGCCGCCCAGGCGTGGGCCTGCTCGTAGACCTCCTCGGCCGGTACGACCCGGTCCACCAGGCCGATGGTGAGCGCCTCGTCGGCCTTGACCTGACGGCCCGTGAAGATGAGGTCCTTGGCCTTGGCCGGGCCGACCAGCCGGGCCAGCCGCTGGGTGCCGCCCGCGCCCGGGATCAGGCCGAGCAGGATCTCGGGCTGGCCCAGCTTGGCGTTCTCCGCGGCGATCCGGAAGTCCGCGCACAGCGCCAGCTCGCAGCCGCCGCCGAGGGCGTAGCCGGTGACGGCGGCGACCACGGGCTTGGGGATCCGGGCCACGGCGGTGAAGGAATCCTGTAGATCACCGGAGCGGGCCACCATCGCGGCGTGGTCCATCTCCCGCATCTCCTTGATGTCCGCGCCCGCCGCGAACACCTTCTCGCCGCCCCAGATGACCACGGCGCGCACATCGTCGCGGCGGGTCACCTCGTCGGCGAGTTCCCGCAGCCGGTCCTGGGTGGCGGTGTCGAGCGCGTTCATCGGGGGGCGGTCAAGGCGGAAGGTGGCAACGCCGGCGGCAACCTCGAGGTTCACAGTCATGAGCGCAGGTTAGCGCCCGCTAACACGGGAGCGGTGGGCCGGGGGCGGTGCCATAACGCGGGGACGCGAAGACGCTGATACGCGCGGACGCGAAGGCGCGAAGACGCGGGGGCGCGGGGGCGCCGGGGCTGCCGGGGCCGGAGGCGGGGCACCAGCGCGCCCCGGCTCCGGCGCGGGGTCATGCCTTCCACTTCTCCCAGGACATGTTCCAGCCGTTGAGCCCGTTGTCCGGCTGGACGGTCTCGTCATGCGAGTTCTTCACAATGACCACATCGCCGATGATCGATGTGCGGAAGAACCAGGACGCCGGGGTGGCGGAGTCCCCGCCGCCGCGCTGGTCGAACAGGCCCACACAGCCATGGCTGACATTGGACGAGCCGAACGTGGCCCGGCCCGCCCAGTAGTTGCCGTGGATGAAGGTGCCGGAGGTCGACAGGCGCATCGCATGCGGCACGTCCTTGATGTCGTACTCCCCGTCGAAACCGACCGTGGCGCCGTCCATCCGCGTCACCGGATGCTTCTCGCTGATCACCATTTTGCCGTTGTAGGTCTCATGGCCGGGCGCGCCCGAGGTGATGGGGACGGTCCTGATCGTCTTGCCGTCCCGCTTGACCGTCATCTTCTTGGACTTGGCGTCGACGACCGAGATCTGGCTGCGGCCGATGGTGAACGTCACGGACTTGCGCTGCTCGCCGTACACCCCCGGCCTGCCCTCGATCCCGTCCAGATCCAGACTGAGCGTCACCTTGGTGCCGGGCTTCCAGTACTTCTCCGGCCGGAAGTCCAGCCGGTCGTTGCCGAACCAGTGGCTCGCGAGCGGCACCGACGGCGAGGCGCTGACCTTTATCCCCTTCTCCACGGCTGCCGGGTGGGTGATACCGCGGTTGAAGTGGAGCGAGACGGGCATGCCGACGCCGACCGTCGAGCCGTCTTCCGGGGTGTAGATGCCCACGAAGGTCTTCTTGGGACGCAGAGTGGTGAAGGTCGCGTGCCTGGTCGTGGTCAGGCCGTCGGTGTCCTTGGCGACCGCGTCCACGGTGTAGGTGGTGTCCGAGCGGAGATGGGCGGCGGGCAGCCAGCTCTTTCCGTCCTCGCCGACCTTCCCCTCGACCGCGGCGCCCTTGGCGTCCTTGACCTTGACCGAGGACAGGGTGCCCTTCGCCGAGGTGACCTTCAGCGCACCGCTGGTGTCCACGCCCTTCGCGCCGTCCTTGGGCGCGATCGTCACCACGGCCCGGGAGGTCTTGGGCCGGCCGTCGCCCTTGCCGTCCTTGCCCTTCCCGCCGTCGGAGCCACCGCCCCCGCCGCACGCGGCCACCGCCATGAGCAACGCCCCGAGCAGCAGCGCGAGAAGCCCCTTGCGGCCGCCGTGCGCCGCCCTAGGTATCCACCGCACCGTCACAACAGCTCTCCCTCCCCCGGAGCCGCGCCCCCGCGGCAAACCCGATCACGCGCAGGGCGCGCCTGGCGATAGGTAATCACACGCCACCGACAGTGGACTTCCCCTCGATGGTCACGGTTCAGTCGCAGGCGGGAGCGGGTCACGGGACTTTCGGCCCATGCCGGGCGGCGGTGGGGCACGGGGAAACGTGCGAGTCGGCGGGATTGCGGGCAGAACAGGTGGGAGAGCGTGGGCCAGGGTCCGTGCGGTACGGGACACCGCGGGGCCCGCCGGCCCGCCATGAGGTGCTGCCCGCCTTCCCTCGTCCGGGCGGAGGCGGTTGGCCGCGAGCCGCGGAGGCCGATGTGTCCAGTGCAGCCGGGCAGGAGACACGCGACGACGTCCCCGGACGCCCCTCGGCGGCGGCGGTGGGCCGTCTCATCGGCCACCGCCCCATGGCGCTCGCCCCGCGGCCCGACCGGACCACCGCCCCGGCGGCGGGCCCCGCCGTCCGGCCGGGCAGCCCGGAGCCGCTCGGCGCCCGCCCCTGCCGGGGGCCGGACGGGGCGTGGGGGACCAACTTCGCGCTGTGGGCGGGCGGTGCGGAGGCCGTCGAGCTGTGTCTGTTCGACGACGACGGCCACGAGCTGCGCTGCCCGCTCACCGAGCTCACCCATGAGGTCTGGCACGGCTTCGTGCCCGGTGTGCTGCCCGGGCGGCGGTACGGCTACCGCGTGCACGGCCGCTGGGACCCGTGGACCGGCGCCCGCTGGAATCCGGCGAAGCTGCTGCTGGATCCGTATGCCCGCGCCGTGGACGGGGAGTTCGCGCTGCCCGCCGAGGTCTACGGACATATGCGGGACTGGCCGCAGCAGCATGTGGCGGACACCGTACGGGACGACCGCGACTCCGCCCCGTATGTCCCCAAGGGCGTGGTCGTCGGCGACGACACGGCGGACGGAGCGCCCGACGAGTGGACGGCGGACCGGCGGCCCAAGACGCCCTGGGACGAGTCGGTGATCTACGAACTCCATGTGCGCGGCTTCACCATGCGCCACCCCGGGGTGCCGCCCGAACTGCGCGGCACCTACGCGGGGCTGGCGCATCCGGCGGCGATCGAGCATCTGACCCGGCTGGGGGTCACGGCGGTCGAGCTGCTGCCGGTGCATCAGTTCGCCCATGAGGACCATCTGCTGCGGCGGGGCTTACGCAACTACTGGGGCTACAACTCCATCGGCTACTTCGCGCCGCACGCCGGATACGCCGCCGGTGGCAGCACCCGGGGCCAGCAGGTCGGGGAGTTCCGGCGGATGGTGCGCGCCCTGCACGCCGCCGGGATCGAGGTGATCCTCGACGTCGTCTACAACCACACCGCCGAGGCCGATGAGCTGGGCCCCACCCTCTCGCTGCGCGGTATCGACAACCGCGGCTACTACCGCCTCCAGCAGGACCCCCGCCGCTACGCCGACTTCACCGGCTGCGGCAACACCCTGCACGTCCTCCAGCCGCAGGTGCTGCGGCTGGTCACCGACTCGCTGCGCTACTGGGTCACCGAGATGGGGGTGGACGGCTTCCGCTTCGACCTGGCCAGCGCGCTCGCCCGCGCCGCGCACGGCGTGGACATGCTCTCGCCCTTCCTCGCCGTGATCGCGCAGGATCCCGTACTGCGCCGGGTCAAGCTGATAGCCGAGCCGTGGGACGTGGGCTCCGGCGGCTATCAGGTGGGCGCCTTCCCGCCGCTGTGGGCGGAGTGGAACGACCGCTACCGCGACGCGGTGCGGGACTTCTGGCGCGGGGCGCTGCCCGACGCCCGCGATCTGGGCTACCGGCTCTCGGGCTCGAGCGATCTGTACGCGTGGAGCGGCCGCCGCCCGTACGCCTCGGTCAACTTCATCACCGCGCACGACGGTTTCACCCTGCGCGACCTGGTCTCCTACGAGCGCAAGCACAACGAGGCCAACGGGGAGGGCAATCGCGACGGCACTCCCGACAACCGTGCCTGGAACTGCGGTGCCGAGGGCGAGACCGACGATCCGGAGATCCGCGCGCTGCGCCGCCGCCAGTTGCGCAATCTGCTGGCCACCCTGCTGCTGTCCACCGGGGTGCCGATGCTGGTCGCGGGCGATGAGCTGGGCCGCACCCAGGGCGGCAACAACAACGCGTACTGCCAGGACAACGAGACCGGCTGGCTCGACTGGTCGCTGCTGGAGGACCCCGGCTGGCGCGCCCTCACCGAGCTCACCGCCCGGCTGATACGGCTGCGCCGGGCCCATCCGGTGCTGCGCCGCCCGGCCTTCTTCTCCGGCCTGGCCCGGCCCCCGGAGGGGCTGCGCGATCTGGCGTGGTTCACCCCGCACGGCACCGAGATGACCGAATCCGACTGGTACGCGCCGACGACCGCGCTCGGGGCCTATCTGTCGGGCCGCGATCTGCCCCAGCGCGATCCGCACGGCGCCCCGGTCACGGACGACAGCTTCCTGGCGCTGCTGCACGCGGGCCCGCGGCCGATCTCCTTCACCCTGCCCGGACCGCCCTGGGCCCGGGGGTACGAGCTCCTCCTGGACACGGCCCGTGAGGACCAGGAGGCGCCCCCGGGCACACGGCTCGCGGCGGGCGCCCCCATCGAGCTTCCAGCGCGCTCGGTCCTGCTGCTGCGCGCCCTCGACGCCATGGACCTACGCCAAAAAACCGAGTGAGCGCTGTCAGTGGCGGACCGTAGTCTCCCCACTGATGGCTGTGACGAGTGAACCCCGCGCCCAGGAAGGCGGTGCCGCCCCGCGGCACCGCTCCGCCACGCGTTCGCTCCTGCGGCTGTGGCCGTATGTGCGCCCGGTGCGGGTGCGGCTGTTCGGCGCGGCCGGGGTGGCGGTCGTCGCCTCCTGTCTGGGGCTGGTCATCCCGCTGGTCCTCAAGTGGATGGTGGACGGTCCGGTGGCCCACCGGGACCCGGGCGGGGTCTGGCTGGGCGGTGCGCTGCTGCTCGCCCTCGGCACGGCTGAGGCCGGGCTCTTCGGGCTGCGGCGCTGGCTGGTGGGGCGGCCCCTGGCCTCCGTCGAGGCCGCGATGCGCGCCGATCTCTACCGCCATCTCCAGCGGCTGCCGGTCTCCTTCCACGACCGCTGGGCGTCGGGCCAACTGCTGTCGCGGGCCACGACCGATCTGATGCTGCTGCGGATGTTCCTGGCCTTCCCGCTCACCTTCCTGGTGGTCAACGGGGTCACCATCCTGGCCGGATTCGCCATTTTGCTGTCGCAGGAGTGGACGCTGGGCCTGGTCCTGGTGGTCCCGGCAGTGCCGCTGGTGATCCTCTGCTCGCTGTTCGAGACGCGGTACGCGACGGTGGCCCGCACCGTGCAGGACCAGACCGGCGATCTGACGACGGTCGTCGAGGAGGGCGTGCTGGGCGTCCGGATCGTCAAGGGCTTCGGCCGCCACCGCAGCCAGGCCCGCGCCTTCCGCGCCCTGTCCCAGCAGGTCCGCTCCACCGAGCTGCACAAGGCGCGGCTGCTGGCCACGCTCTGGGCGCTGATCATGACGCTGCCGGAGCTGGCGATCGGCGCGGCGCTGGTGCTCGGCACGATGCGGGTCGCCGACGGGGATCTGTCGGCGGGCACGCTGGTCGCCTTCCTCTCCACCGCCCTGACGCTGCGCTGGCCCGTGGAGTCCCTGGGCTTCCTCCTCGCGATGAGCCAGGACGCGGCGACGGCCACCGACCGCTATTTCGACGTCATGGACGCGGAGCCCGCCGCGGCGGCCGACCGGCACCGGCCGGCGGAGTCGCTGGGGCGCGGCGAGGCGGGCCGGAGCGGGACGCGCAGCCAGGACCGCGAGGGCGGGCTCCGGTTCGAAGGGGTGGAGTTCGCCTACGCGGACGCGCCCCCGGAGGAGCCGCCCGTGCTGCGCGGGGTCGATCTCCATATCCGGCCCGGCGAGACCATGGCGCTGGTCGGGGCGACCGGTTCCGGGAAGACCACCCTCACCGCGCTCGTCCCCCGGCTCCAGGAGATCACCCGCGGGCGGATCACCCTGGACGGCCGGGACATCACCGCCCTCCCCCGGGAGGAGCTGCGCGCCCTGGTGGCCGTCGCGTTCGAGGAGCCCACGCTGTTCTCCGCCACCGCCGGTGAGAACGTCCTCATGGGCGCCACCGACGCGGGCCGGGAGGAGCTGCTGCGGGCCCTGAAGGTGGCGCAGGCCGATTTCGTACACGCCCTGCCGGAGGGCACCGACACCGAGGTCGGCGAGCAGGGGCTCAGCCTGTCCGGCGGTCAGCGGCAGCGGCTCGCGCTGGCGCGGGCCGTCGTGGGCAGCCCGCGGTTCCTGGTGCTCGACGATCCGCTGTCCGCCCTCGATGTGCACACCGAGGCGCTGGTGGAGGCGGCGCTGCGGCAGGTGCTGGCGGCCACGACCGCGCTGGTCGTCGCGCACCGGCCGTCCACCGTGCTGCTCGCCGACCGGGTCGCGCTGCTGTCGGAGGGCCGGATCACCGCCGTCGGCACCCATCAGCGGCTGCTGCGGGAGAGCGCGGAGTACCGGTCGCTGATGTCCGGGCAGGAACGCGAGGAGGGGGAGAGCGGCCCATGACGACGGTCGAGGAGGAACGGGAGAGCACCGACGACGAGGGCTGGGGCGAGGACGGGGAGGAGGGCCGGGCGCTGTCGTCCGACCCGTTCGACCGCGATGTCCTGCCGGTGCCCAAGGGCGCGTCGCCGGCCCTGCTGCGTTCGCTGCTCTCACCGCGCCGGCGGCGGGTCTGGCTGGCGGCCGTCCTGCTGCTGCTCCAGCAGGCCGCCGTGCAGGCGGGTCCGCTGCTCGTCGCGTACGCCATCGACCATGCCGTGCCCGCCCTCCGCGACGGCGCCCACGGCCCGCTGATCGCCGTCGGCGCGGTCTATCTGGGCTGTGCGCTCGCCTCCGGGGCGCTTCAGTACCTGTTCATCCGCTTCTCCGCCCGGATCGGCCAGGACGTGCTGCTGGATCTGCGCGGCCGGATCTTCCGCCATGCCCAGGCGCTGAGCGTGGACTTCCACGAGCGCTACACCTCCGGCCGGCTGATCTCCCGGGCCACGACCGATGTCGAGTCGCTGCGCGAGCTGCTCAGCGAGGGCCTGGAGGAGCTGCTCGGGGTCGCGCTGTCGGTCGTCTACATCTCCATCACGCTGCTGTATCTCGACTGGGGGCTGGGCGGGGCGGCCGTGCTCTCCTTCTGGCCGCTGTATCTGCTGATCCGCTCCTTCCAGCGGCGCTCCATGCGGGTGTACCGCAAGCGGTCGACCGCGATCGCGGCGGTGATCGTGACGTTCACCGAGACCATGAACGGCATCCGCCCCGTGCAGGCGTTCCGCCGCGAGCGCGCCAACGACGCGCGCTTCCGCGAGCTGAACCACCGCCATGAGCGCGCCAACGGGGACGCGATCCTGGAGATGGCCCGCTATGTGGTCAGCTCCCGGCTGGTCGCCAACGCGGTGGTGGCCGCCATCGTCCTCTGGGGCGCCTACCGGGTGGCCTCCGGTTCGCTCGCGCTCGGGGTGCTCGCCGCGGCCGCGCTGTATCTGCGCAGGCTGTACGACCCGATCGACCGGCTGGGGATGTTCCTCAACTCCTACCAGTCGGCGGCCGCCTCACTGGAGAAGATCGCGGGCCTGCTGGCCCAGCGCCCCTCCGTCCCCGAGCCCGCCGACCCCAAGCCGCTGCCGCCGCGCCCGACGAAGGCCCCGGGCCGGGAGGTGGTCTTCGACGGGGTGCGCTTCGCCTATCGCACCGGCGGCGAGGTGCTGCCCCGCTTCGACCTCACACTGCCCGCCGGGCAGACGCTCGCGGTGGTCGGGGCGACCGGCGCGGGCAAGTCCACCCTCGCCAAGCTGCTGGCCCGCTTCTACGACCCCAGCGACGGCCGGGTGCTGCTCGACGGGGTGGACCTGCGCGATCTGGCCATGCCCGAACTACGGCGCGGTGTGGTCATGGTGACGCAGGAGGCGTTCCTGTTCTCCGGCACGATCGCCGAGAACATCGCCATCGGCCGACCCGACGCCACCCGCGCCGAGATCGAGCAGGCGGCGAAGGCGATCGGCGCGCATGACTTCATCGCCGCCCTGCCCGACGGCTACGACACGGATGTGCGCAAGCGGGGCGGCCGGATCTCCGCGGGTCAGCGCCAACTGGTCGCGTTCGCCCGCGCGCTGCTCGCCGACCCGTCGGTCCTCATCCTCGACGAGGCCACCTCCTCCCTCGACATCCCGGGCGAGCGGGCGGTGCAGCGCGCCATGGACACGGTGCTGCGCGGCCGTACGGCGGTCGTCATCGCCCACCGGCTGTCGACCGTCGAGACGGCCGACCGGGTGCTGGTCATGGCCGACGGCCGGATCGTCGAGGACGGCCCACCGGACCGCCTGATCGCGGGCGAGGGCCGCTTCGCGGCGCTGCATCAGGCGTGGCGGGACAGCCTGGTGTGACGCGTGGGGCGAATGCCTTACGGCTCGATCGGCGACCGCGCGGAGCCCTTACGGCTGCTCAGTTGGCGCACGGATGCCATACGGCCGCTCGGTCGGTGCGCGGAGCCCTTACGGCTGTTCAGCCGCCGTACGCGTACGAGGCCAGGAGTCCGGCGGCGAGCACCGGGTCCACGACCGGGACGCCCAGCCGCTCCGCCAGCAGGGGGCGGATTCCAATGGTGTTGAGGCCGGTGCAGGCGAGCAGCAGGGTGTCCGCACCCGACGCGACGAGCCCGGCCGCGGCCTCCAGCACCGCCTCGGGCCCCTCCGGGGCGAGCAGGTCGGTGGTGCGGTGGACGCCGTCGGGGCGGGCGGAGGCGGCGAAGTGGTCGCCGAGCACGGCGCGCACGGCGGGCGGTGCCTCGTCCCGGATGCCCAGCACCCCGATCCGGCTGCCGAGGCCCAGCGCGACGGCGGCGGCCGCCGAGCCCGCACCGATGACCGGGATGCCGACGGCCCGGCGGGTCTTCCGGAGCGCCGGATCGGCGGCACAACTGATGATCAGCGTCCGCGCCCCGGCGTCGGCCAGCTCCCGGGCAAGGTCCACGATCTTGGGTTCGGCGCGGGCCTCGGAGTCGTCGTCATGGATGCCGTGGGGCTGGCCGGGGATGCACCGCGAGACGGTCGGCAGGCCGTAGCGCTCCTGGATGGCCTTGCCGTGGGTGGCGACGGCGGCGGGGTCCTCGCTGGTGAGGACGCGGATCACCCCGATGGGCCGGGCGGGGGCGTCGGACGAGGACACGGGCTCGGACAGGGACACGGACGGGGGCACGGACACGGTGGACCTCCGTTGGATGGGGCGCTACGGGGCGGGCGGAGGGTGCGGGCGGACGCGCGGCGGCGAACGGGGCGGGCGGGTTCGCCGCAGCCTTACGCGGCGGGGCGGCAGGGTGCGGGCGGACGCGGTACGGGGCAGGCGGGTACGCGGCAGCCTTACGGGGCGGCTGGGTACGCGGCAGCCTCACGGGCCGCGGGTGCCCGGAGGCGTTACCGGGGGGCGGCAGCGTGTGGGCAGGTGCGGGGCGGCGCCGCCCACCCTCACGCCGAGGCCGCCACCACCTCTGCCGCCATCCGGACGGCGATGGCGCGGGCCAGCAGCACGGGGCGGGCCGCGGCCCGCAGCGCGGCGGTGCGCATCTGTTCCGTGTAGCCGATGCAGTCCAGGACGAGCCAGGAGCTGCCGCGGTCCACGAGGGTGCGCGCGGCGGCGGCGACGTCGTCCAGGACGCGCTCGGCGGGGCCGTACGGATCGGCCGTCGCGGCCTGGACCCGGCCGGGCAGCAGCTCCGCCCAGCGCTGGGAGACGTCCTCGGCCTGGTCGGGGTGCGGGCAGACGATGCCCACGGGGTCGGTGCCCACGGTCGCGGCGACGGCCTGCTGCACCAGCGGCTCGGCGAACAGCAGGGGCCGCCGGGCCCGCACCGCCGGGAAGCGGCCGGTGCACAGCAGCAGGGTCGCGGCGGCGCCGTCCCGCTCCGCGCGGGCGACCGCGTCCGTGATGCGCGGGACGATCGCCCCGTGCCCGAGCAGTACCGAACGGCCGTCGCGCAGCCGGGAGACCAGCGGTGCCTCGCCGTCCTCGGGGGCCAGCAGCCGACGGGTCGCGGCCTCGGCGTCGCCGTCGAACCGTTCGGCGTCGAGCGCGCCGTGCTCGACCAGGCGCACCCCGGGCAGCAGCGGTTCGGCGTCCGGGCGGAGGTCGGCGCGCGGGGCCTGGCCGATGGTGACGAGGCCGAGGGCCGGGGCCGGAGCCGGGGCGCCCGCCGGGTGTTCGGGGGGCACGGTCCCCGTGGTGTCCATGTCGTCCACAGCGTGCACGTCCTTTCTCACCGAACCTTCCTCACAGGGCCTTGGTGAGCTGGCCCACGTCGTTGAGGGAGCTTCCGGCGACGAGTCCCGCGCCGACCAGCGACAGGTCGTTCTCGGCCTGCTCGTCGGACTCCTTGCGCGCCGCCGCGTCGGTGATCCCGCGCCGCCGCCACAGGGTGTAGAGCTGACGGACGACCAGGGCGCCGAGGACCATCCATCCGGCCTGGGGCGTGGCCACCAGAAGTCCGGTGGCCAGCAGGACGCCCATCTGCCGGGAGGGTCCGCCGAGAAGCTGGACGAGCGCGCCGGGGATCGCCCACAGCAGCATGGTGGTCATGGTGCCGGGTTCGAGGCCGGTCTTGATGGTGGTGACGTAGACCTCGGCGACCGGCGGCACCTTGCCGTCCTGGAAGAACGTCTTCCAGGCGACGGCGACGACGACCAGCGCGACACCGAACCCGACGAGCTGGGCGAGGTACTGCTGGCGCCGCCCCTCGATCTCGAAGGGCCGCCAGGGCGCGGCGTCCCGGCGGAGCAGCCAGCCCGCCTTGAAGTCGTAGCCGAGGTCGGCGAAGGCGGGGCCGGTGGAGGCCGTGTAGCCGACCATCAGGGCGAGGGGCACGGTCGGGATGTGCAGCACCAGACCAATGATCAAGAAGATCAGGGTGACGGCGAAGGCCGGGAACCAGCCGGAGTGCATCGCCGCCAGCCCCACGATGAGCTGGTGGACGATGGCGGCGACACCGGCCAGCAGCACCCACCCGACCAGGGCCGGCAGGGAGAGCTTGCCGACCACACCGCCCGCGATGGCGACCACGATCGCGCCGCAGACGAAGAGGCCCATGCCCTCCAGCAGTCCCCTGCGCAACTGGGGGGCCCGGACCGTAAGACCGCCGTCGGCATCCGGACCGTCGGCGGCCGGACCCTCCAGAGCCGGACTGTCAGCGGCCCCCTTCGCCCCGCCCTTCTTCGTCCGCATCAGCAGCAGCGCCTGGGTCAGGGCGACGAGCCCCGCACCGATCATCAGCCCGTGCGGCACATGGCGCGCGCCCAGGTCGAAGCCGAACTCGGGGGCGTACTGCCCCACGGTCAGCCCGACGCCGAACATGGCGAGCGCCCAGATGTTGCCCAGGAAGCCCACACCCGCGGCGCTGGTCGGCAGCTTGAACAGCGCGCCGACGAAGCCGATCACCGCACCCGCGCCCAGGATCGCGGCCTTGCGCCCGCCGGTGTCCCCGGCCTTGATCGTCTCGGCCGCCGCGATCCCGGCCGGCCAGGAGCCGGTGGCGGGCAGCAGCTTGGAGTCGAACACCCGGTACAGCACCCAACTGTCGACGGCCAGGCCGATGACGGCCCCGCCGAGCATGGGCCACACCAGGTCGTTGCGCCCCAGGGCGAACGGCACCGCGATCGGGGTGAGCAGCGAGTTGGCCGCGGCGAAGGTGGAGCCGGAGATCGCCGACTGCACCAGGTTCTGCCGGTGCTTGGAGCGCATCCGGGTCAGCACGCCGACCGGGATCCGGCCGATGAGCATCGCCACCAGCGCGCCGATCACGGCCGTGTTGGGCGACACCCCGAGCGAGGTGATCAGCACGACGCCGATCAGGGCGCCGAGCACCGACAGCACGATGGTGAGGACGAGGGTGACCGGCTCGAAGGCTCTGGGGTGCGACCGCGGTGGGGCGTCCGCGGCCGCGACGTCGACGCCGGCCTGGGGGTTCGGGTTCATGGGGACTCCTGCGGGGTCCGATGGGGACGGGTCGGTCACCCGTCCGCTGGGGACGGGTCGGTCACCCCGCCGGGGTGAGGGCCTGGAGGTGGGTCATGGGTCCGTACAGCTCGACCAGGCGCGCGAACTCCTCGGGGTCCAGGAAGCGGGCGATGCCGCGTCCGAACTCCTTCGCGGTCTCGACCGCGAACCGGGCCGCGACCGCGATGTCGGTCTCATGGCTGGCGCCGGTGGCGCATCCGGCCACCGCCGAGCCCGCCGTGATCGCGAGGCCGACGACCGGGGCGGTGGTGGCGACGGCGGGCTGGAGGATGGAGTTGAGGTGGTGCACTCCGTTGCCGTACGGGGTGATGTCCTGCGTGGTGATCGGCAGGATGCGCGCCGACTCGCCGGTCACGCTCTCCAGGACGGCCACCAGATCCTCGCTGACCCGCAGGATCCAGCCCTGGCAGACGGTCGGCGACAGGGCGACGCCGCGGTGGTTGAGCAGCCGGTTGCCCTTGGTGGTGTCGATGGAGACGACCGCGTCCATCGCGGGCGAGATCTCCTCGCGGTTGCACACCAGGGTGTCCACCGGGGAGTCCATGAAGGGCACGGGGTCGTGCGGCTGGGTGGGGGCCCAGCCGGAGACGTGGGTGGAGAGCGTGACATCGCCGTCCAGGACGTCGCCGCGGGCGTGCATGTCCAGCAGCTTGGCCGCGGCGGACAGCGCCGCCACCGCCCCGTCGGCGTCCGAGACCAGCCCGATCCGCTCCGGGCGGGCCCCGACTCCGCCGAGCCGGCCGAGGATGCCCAGGGTCGGGGCGTCGCCGCCGCCCAGCTTGCCGCGGCGGCCGGGGACGGTGACGGAGACGAAGTCCGTGCTGCCCTTGTCGCCCTCGACGGTGCGCACCTCGACCTCGGGCGCCGTCTGCGGGTCGGCTCCGGCCGCGGCCTGGACCGCGCGCAGATGGTCGGCGAGGAGGGCGCCGCTGGTCTGCGGACGGTCGAGGAGTTCGATGATGTCAAGGACGTGTTTGAGCACGGCTGGCCTCTCACGGCGGGGTGATGCGGTTGGTGATGTGGTGGGAGATGCGGTTGGTGATGCGGCGGGGAATGTGGTCGGTGATGCGGTCAGGGACGCCGTCGACGATGCGATCGGCGATGTGATCGGCAGATGCGATCGGTAAGGCCGTCGGCGATGGCGTCGGTCAGGCGATCGGTCATGCCTCGGTGAGGCGATCGGTGACGCCGATGGCCCGACCGGACGAGCGGGGGAAGCGGCACGCGGGGCGGGCACTGCCACCGGGCACCGGCCTGGCCGGGGATCCTCCCGGCCGTCGGCTCCGCCAGGGTCCGCCCGGTGTCGCGCTGTGCGCAATGTTTTCTCGATATCCGAGAATGTTTACTCTTTCGTCATGCCTGAACAGAAGCCCGTAACCGGCGCCCCGCCCCTCCAGACCGCGGACCGCGTGCTGAACGTGCTGCTCGCCTTCGACCGCGAGCGCCCCGAGTGGGGCGTCACCGAGATCGCCGAGGAGTTCGGGCTGGACAAGTCGGTGGCCCAGCGGCTGCTGGCCGCGCTGGCCTACCGGGGCTTCCTGGTGTCCGACAAGCGCTCACGCCGCTATCGGCTGGGCCCGGCGGTGTGGCATCTGTCCTGGGTGTGGGAGCGGGGCGGCGGCATGGCCAGCCTGGCCCGGCCGATCCTGGAGGCGCTGGCCGAGGCGGTCGGGGTGAACACGCTGTTCGCGGTCCCGGACGGAGTGCATATGCGCTGCGTGGCGGCGGTGGACGGGGCCACCGGCCCGCTGCGCTACTACGTGCTGGCGGGCGAGCTGTACCCGGCGCACGCCGGCGCCACCTCCCGCGCCTACTTCGGTATGCTCCCGCCCGGTGACCGGGCCGTGCTGCTGTACGGCCGCCCGATGGCGCGCTTCAGCGAGCACACACCGACCGATCCGGTGCGGCTCGAGGAGCGCTTCTCCGAGGTGCGGCGCGACGGCTACGCCTACTCCGAGGGCGAGTACGATCCGGACAGCGCGGCGCTCGCGGCGCCGGTTCTGGTGGGCAGACGTCCGGTGGGCACCCTGACTCTGGCCGCCGCCCCCGAGGTGCTGCGCCCCCGCCGGGAGCAGCTCATCTCACCGCTGCTCCAGGGCGCCGCCGATCTGGGCAGGCTGCTGACGCCGACCCGGCCGCGGCGCGCCCCGCGGCGCTGAGTGGCACGACATACCACCGCTCCCGACATCTCCCCCCAAATCCCCTCGCCACCTCAGCCCTCCGTCCCGTCGTTCCGCCCGTTCCGCCCGTTCCGCCCGTTCCGCCGTTCCGCCAGAAAGGCCCCCTCATGCAGTTGCTGCTGCTGTCGAACTCCGCCGCGCCCGGCCGTGGCTACCTGGACCACGCACTCGAGGAGATCGCCTCGGCGCTGGACGGCGCGCGCCGGCTCGTCTTCGTGCCGTACGCGCTGGCCGACCACGACGGCTACACCGCCAAGGTGGCCACGGCCCTGGAGCCGCTGGGTGTGGAGGTCACCGGCGCGCACACCGCCGACGACCCGGCCGAGCTGGTGCGCGGGGCGCGGGCGGTGTTCGTCGGCGGTGGCAACAGCTTCCGGCTGCTCAAGGCGTTGCACGAGCGCGATCTGGTCCGGGCGATACGGGAACGGGTGGCCGCGGGCGCGGTCTACATGGGCTCCAGCGCGGGCACCAACATGGCCTGCCCGACCCTGCGCACCTCCAATGACATGCCCATCGTCCAGCCGCCCACCTTCGAGGCGCTGGGGCTGCTGCCGTTCCAGATCAACCCGCACTACCTCGACGCCGATCCGGACACCGCCCATATGGGCGAGAGCCGGGCCCTGCGGCTCGAGCAGTTCCTGGAGGAGAACGACGTCCCCGTGGTCGGGCTGCGCGAGGGCACCTGGCTGCGCCGGGACGCGGATCGGCTGACACTGGGCGGCATCGACGCCGGGGCGATCCTCTTCCGCAGGGGCGAGGACCCGGCGGAGCTGCGGCCCGGCGCCGATCTGAGCGCGCTGCTGCGGGAGGAGTCGCGCTTCGACTCCGCCGTGCGCCTGCCCTGACCGGGCGGGGCCGGGCGCGCCTCACGCACCGACCGAGCCGTCGGCCGACTCCCGTCCCCGGCGCAGTCGGCGCCGTTCGCCATGGGTCAGATGGTGGAGCAGTTCCAACTGAGCCCAGCCGGACGGCGGTTGGCCGGCGCGCGGCTCGTGCCCCGAGAGGCCGACGAGCTTGTCGGGCATGACGGAGCGGGGTCGGACATGGGGGTGATGCTATGGAACGGCACCGACATCGGGCATTGCCGAATTTGACCGTAAATCACCGTCATGCGAACACGGCATAGCTGTCAACGGACGCTTTCCGGACAAGTTCTTGTCGCGATCCTGACAGGTCAAGTCCAGTGATGCCACTCTTCCCTCGGCCGGGGGCGCTGCATTCCCACAGCGCACAGCGCCGAAGGCCAACCCCCCACGCCCCCGGTCGCACCGCGGCCGCGCCCCGTCGTTCGTCTGCGACAGGGCGCACCCGGTAACGCCAGGAACGGTAGCCCGCTCTGCCCTGCCCTGCCCGGACGGCGACCCAGCCGCCCGGTCGTCCCGGCCGTGCCACCGTGCGGCCAGCGCAGAAGGAGTCAGCGTGAGATCCCTCCCCCAACGGCACCTCAGACCCAGCACCCGCGGATCCGGTCGCACCCCAGGTCAACGAGCCGTCGCGACCGGTGCGCTGGTCGTCGCGGCGGCGATGATCGGCGTCGGCTTCCAGAGCGGCACCGCCGCCGCCCGCCAGGGCGGCGCCGCGAACCGCCCCGCCGCCCGCACGATTTCCGGCGCCCCCGACCCCGGCGCCCTCCCCGCCAAGCTCTCCCCCGCCCAGCGCGCCGGGCTGATCCGGAAGGCCGACGCCGCCAAGGGCGAGGCCGCCAAGGGCCTCGGGCTCGGCGCCAAGGAGAAGCTGGTCGTCAAGGACGTCATCAAGGACGCCGACGGCACCACCCACACCCGTTACGAGCGCACCTACGCCGGGCTTCCCGTCCTCGGCGGCGATCTGGTCGTCGACCGGGCGAAGAGCGGTGCGCAGTTGACCGTCGCCAAGTCGACCAAGGCCCGGCTGACGGTGCCGACCACCACCCCCGCCGTCGCGCCCGCCAGCGCCGAGAAGGCCGCCGTGAAGGCGGCGAACGCGCAGGGTTCGCGGAAGACCGAGGCCGAGCGGGCGCCCCGCAAGGTGATCTGGGCCGCGAAGGGCACCCCGACCCTCGCCTTTGAGACGGTCGTCGGCGGCCTCCAGGAGGACGGCGCCCCGAACGAGCTGCATGTCATCACCGACGCGGCCACCGGCGCCAAGCTGTTCGAGTTCCAGGGTGTCAAGAAGGGCACCGGGAACAGCCAGTACAGCGGCCAGGTGACCCTCGGCACCTCGGGCAGCGCGGGCTCGTACAACCTCACCGACTCCGGCCGCGGCAACCACAAGACGTACAACCTGAACCGCGGCACCTCGGGCACCGGCACCCTCTTCACCGACACCGACGACGTCTGGGGCAGCGGCAACACCTCCGACGCCGCGACCGCCGGTGTGGACGCGCACTACGGCGCCGCCGAGACCTGGGACTACTACAAGAACGTCCACGGCCGCACCGGCATCAGGGGCGACGGCGTGGGCGCGTACTCCCGGGTCCACTACAGCAGCGGCTATGTCAACGCCTTCTGGCAGGACGCCTGCTTCTGCATGACCTACGGCGACGGCTCGGGCAACACCAAGCCGCTGACCTCCCTCGATGTCGCCGCCCACGAGATGAGCCACGGGGTCACCGCGGCCACCGCCAACCTCACCTACAGCGGTGAGTCCGGCGGGCTCAACGAAGGCACCTCCGACATCTTCGCCGCCGCCGTCGAGTTCTACGCGAACAACGCGAGCGACCCCGGCGACTACCTCGTCGGCGAGAAGATCGACATCAACGGCAACGGCACCCCGCTGCGCTACATGGACAAGCCCAGCAAGGACGGGGCCTCCAAGGACAGTTGGTACTCCGGGGTCGGGAATGTGGACGTCCACTACTCGTCCGGCATCGCCAACCACTTCTTCTACCTGCTCTCCGAGGGCAGCGGCACCAAGGTCATCAACGGCGTCAGCTATGACAGCCCGACCTACGACAACCTCCCGGTCACGGGCATCGGACGGGACAACGCGGAGAAGATCTGGTTCAAGGCGCTGAGCCAGCGGATGACCTCCAACACCAACTACGCGGGCGCCCGTGACGCCACGCTGTGGGCGGCGGGCGAGCTCTTCGGCCAGGGCAGCGCGCAGTACAACGCGGTGGCCAATGCCTGGGCCGGGGTCAACGTCGGCACCCGGATCGCCGACGGGGTCACCGTCACCCCGCCCGGCGCCCAGACCAGCATCGTCAACCAGGCCACCAGCCTCCAGATCGCCGCGACCAGCTCCAACCCGGGCGCGCTCGGCTACGCGGCCGATGGGCTGCCCGCGGGCCTGTCGATCAACTCCTCGACCGGCCTGATCTCCGGGACCCCGACCACCGTCGGATCCAGCCAGGTGACGGTCACGGTGACCGACTCGGCCGGCAAGACCGGCACGGCGTCCTTCACCTGGACCGTGAACACCAGTGGCGGCAATGTCTTCGAGAACACCGCGGACATCGCCATCCCGGACGCGGGTGAGCCGGTCACCTCGCCGATATCGGTGAGCCGGGCCGGAAACGCGCCGTCCAACCTCCAGGTGGGCGTGGACATCGTGCACAGCTACCGCGGCGACCTGGTGATCGACCTGATCGCCCCGGACGGTACGGCCTACCCGCTCAAGAGCGCCAGCCTCTTCGACTCGGCGGACGATGTGCGGACCACGTACACCGTGAACGCCTCCTCCGAGACCGCGGTCGGCACCTGGAAGCTGCGGGTCCAGGACATGTACGCACAGGACACCGGCTACATCAACAGTTGGAAGCTGACCTTCTGACCGAGCCGTGAGGCTCACTCAGGACAGGCGCCGCCAGGGGTCGACCCGACTCCCCCTGGCGGCGCCTCTTCATGCCCCGACCTGCCCTGACCTGCCCCGACGCGTCGTTTCCCCAGCCGCCGACGCTTACGCCGAGCTGTCCGGAATCCGAAGGTTGATCAGCATTCAACGAACATTTTCCCTTCGACCTGTCGTGAAACCCGTGACATGTCCCGGACTTGTGTGACAGTCTGCCCAACGCATTACGCATCAGTACCTCTTGTTCAGCACCGGGCCGCACTTCCCCGCAGCCCGGCGCTGACCCCCCCACAGCAACGAGGAGATCGCGTGCGCAAGACCTTCAGCATGCCCATGTCCGGTGCCGGCAAGCGGCGTTCGGCGATAGCGGCCGGCACCGTGGTCGCCGCGGCGGCCCTGCTCGCCTCGGGAATGACCGCCGGCACCGCGGGTGCCGCCCCGGCCAAGTCCGGCGGCCAGCCCACGGCGCTCACCGCCTCGGCCCGCGCCGAGCTGCTCCGCGAGGCCAACGCGACCAAGGCGGACACCGCCTCGTCGCTCGGCCTCGGCGCCAAGGAGAAGCTGGTCGTCAAGGACGTCATCAAGGACGCCGACGGCACCACCCACACCCGCTACGACCGCACCTACGACGGTCTGCCCGTCCTGGGCGGCGACCTGATCGTCCACCAGGCCAAGGGCGGTGACGTCAAGAGCGTCACCAAGGCCACCAAGGCCACCGTCAAGGTCGCCTCCACCACGGCCGGGATCGCCCCGACCACCGCGGCCAAGGCCGCCGTCAAGCTGGCCAAGGCCGACGACACCACCAAGGCGGCGGCCGACCAGGCTCCGCGCAAGGTGATCTGGGCCGCCACCGGCAAGCCGGTGCTGGCCTACGAGACCGTCGTCGGCGGGGTGCAGAAGGACGGCACCCCGAACCAGCTTCACGTCATCACCGACGCCGCCACCGGCAAGAAGCTCTACGAGTACCAGGGCATCGAGACCGGCAAGGGCGCGAGCGAGTACAGCGGCTCGGTCGAGCTCGGCACCAGCAAGGAAGGCAACGGTTTCACCCTGACCGACGCCGACCGCGGCGGCCACAAGACCACCAACCTGGAGAACGGCGAGGAGGGCGAGGGCAAGGCGTTCACCGACGACGACGACAACTGGGGCACCGGCAAGCCGGACGACCCCCAGACCGCCGCCGTCGACGCCCACTACGGCGCCGCCGCCACCTGGGACTACTACAAGAACGTGCACGGCCGCGACGGCATCGCCGGCGACGGCAAGGGCGCCTACTCCCGCGTGCACTACGGCGACAGCTACGTCAACGCCTTCTGGGACGATAGCTGCTTCTGCATGACCTACGGCGACGGCCAGGGCAACAAGGCCCCGCTGACCGCGCTCGACGTGGCGGGCCACGAGATGAGCCACGGCGTCACCTCCAAGACCGCGGGCCTGGAGTACAGCGGCGAGTCGGGCGGCCTCAACGAGGCCACCTCCGACATCTTCGGCACCGCCGTGGAGTTCAGCACCAAGAACACCACCGACGTCGGTGACTACCTCATCGGCGAGGCGATCGACATCAACGGCGACGGCACCCCGCTGCGCTACATGGACAAGCCCAGCAAGGACGGGCAGTCCGCGGACGCGTGGTCCGACGGCGTGGGCGACCAGGACGTGCACTACTCCTCCGGTGTCGCCAACCACTTCTTCTACCTGCTGTCCGAGGGCAGCGGCGCGAAGGAGATCAACGGTGTGAAGTACGACAGCCCCACCTCCGACGGCTCCAAGGTCGAGGGCATCGGGCGGGACAAGGCCGAGAAGGTCTGGTACAAGGCCCTGACCACGTACATGACCTCCAACACCGACTACCACGCCGCCCGTGAGGCCACGCTGAAGGCCGCCACGGACCTCTTCGGCGCCGACAGCGCCGAGTACAAGGGCGTGGACGCCGCCTGGGCCGGAGTCAACGTCAAGTAAGAAAAGTTCAGTTGGACGCACGACACTCTGCCGGTGCCCGGGGCCTGAGGTCCCGGGCACCGGTATGTTTTATCCACGGCAAAGCGGCATCTTTGTCGCGTTGGGCGGAACCTTCGCCCAACTCCGCATCACAACTGGAGATACGCGTGGATTCACGTTCACCGTCAGCGATATCCGGCATATCACGTCTCAGACGTTCGCGTACCGCCCTCGCCGCCGGAGCGGCGACCCTGGCCGCCACCTTGCTCGCCGCCGGCGCCACCGCCGGCTCCGCGAACGCGGCCGCCCCCTCGGCCACCCCCTCGGGGGCCTCCACCGTCTCGCTCTCCCCCTCGGTCCGCGCCGAGCTGCTGCGCGAGGCGGGGGCGACCGCGACCTCCACCGCGAAGTCGCTGGGGCTCGGGGCCAAGGAGAAGCTGGTCGTCAAGGACGTCATCAAGGACGCCGACGGCACCACCCACACCCGCTACGAGCGCACCTACGCCGGACTGCCCGTCCTCGGCGGCGATCTGATCGCCCATGAGTCCGCGAGCGGCGCCTCCCAGGGTGTCGACAAGGCGACCGACGCCGACATCAAGGTCGCCGACACCAGCGCCGCCGTCGCCCCCTCCGGCGCCCAGCGGTCCGCCCTGAGCGCCGCGCGGGCCGCGGGCGACAAGGAGACCGGCGCCAAGGCCGCCCCGCGCAAGGTGATCTGGGCCGCCACCGGCAAGCCGACGCTCGCCTACGAGACGGTCGTCACCGGGGTCCAGAAGGACGGGACGCCCAGCAAGCTGCACGTCATCACCGACGCCGACACGGGCAAGAAGCTCTACGAGTTCCAGGCCGTCGAGAACGGCACCGGCACCGGTCAGCACAACGGCAAGGTCACCGTCGGCAGCGTCAAGAGCGGCAGCCAGTGGCTGCTGAAGGACACCGCGCGCGGCGGCCATATGACGTACAACCTCAAGCACGCGTGGGAAGACACCAAGAAGGGGTCGGCGTTCTACGACGCCGACAACGTCTGGGGCAACGGCAAGCCCACCATCGCGCAGACCGCCGCCGTGGACGTCCACTACGGCGCCGCCATGACCTGGGACTACTACAAGAAGGTCCTCGGCCGTAATGGCATCAAGGGCAACGGCAAGGCCGCGTACTCCCGCGTCCACTACGGCGACGCGTACGAGAACGCCTTCTGGGACGACGACTGCTTCTGCATGACCTACGGCGACGGCGCGGGCAACAAGAAGCCGCTGACCTCGCTCGATGTCGCGGGCCACGAGATGAGCCACGGGCTCACCTCGGCCACCGCCAACCTGGAGTACAGCGGCGAGTCCGGCGGGCTCAACGAGGCCACCTCCGACATCTTCGGCACCGCCGTGGAGTTCTACGCCAAGAACGCCAAGGACCCCGGTGACTACCTCATCGGCGAGAAGATCGACATCAATGGCGACGGCACGCCGCTGCGCTATATGGACAAGCCCAGCAAGGACGGTCTGTCCTACGACTACTGGAAGAGCGGTGTGGGCGACGACGACCCGCACTTCACCTCCGGTATCGCCAACCACTTCTTCTACCTGCTGGCCGAGGGCAGCGGCCGTAAGGTCATCGGCGGGGTGACCTACGACAGCCCGACCAAGGACGGCCGCACCGTCAAGGGCATCGGCCGGGCCAAGGCCGAGAAGATCTGGTACAAGGCCCTGTCCTCGTACATGACCTCGACCACCAACTACGCCAAGGCCCGCACCGCGACCCTCAAGGCCGCGAAGGCGCTGTACGGCGCGAGCAGCGCCGAGTACAAGGCGGTCGACAACGCCTGGGGCGGCGTGAACGTGAAGTAAGCCTCGCCGGTCGGCCGGACGGGCGGCTCAGTGCCCGCCCGGCCGACCGGTGCCACCATGTAGGCAGTACCCCCTACCGCCCGCCGGCCGCGAGCTGACAGGCCCGCTGGTTCTCCGCCGCGGAGCAGGGCAGATGGCCATGCTTCTCGACGAGGTTCCGCCCGGTGTCGCCCGCCAGATAGTCGAGGAACTTCGAGGTCAGGGAGTTCGGGGGCGGCGCGGTGTAGGTGTAGGCGTACTCCGGCTCCCAGAAGGAGTACGTCCGCTCCCGCACCGCGTCGATGGAGGGCTTGCGTCCCTCCAGGGCCACCAGATGGAGTGCTCCCGTGCGGGCGCTCTCCTCGGCGGAATGCAGCTCGGCGTATCCGATCGCGCCGGGTGTGCCCGCCACTGTCTTCAACACCTCACCCGTGCTGTCGAGTTCACAGCGGATGACATGGTCCTTGGCGAATTTCGGGGTCCGGCAGTTGTCGGACGTCCGGGAGATCTCATTGCCGCCCAGCACCCGGTTCTCGAACACGCCGCGCGTTCCGGATTTCGCGTCCCGGCTCACCAGCCGCACCGGCAGATCGGGCCCGTCGGGCAACTGATTCCAGTTGGTGATCCGGCCGGAGTAGAGCCCGCGGAGATCCTCGAGGGAGAGATCGGTTACCCGGACGTCCTCGTTCACCACCACGCTGAAGACGGACAGCGCGACCAGATGCTCCTTGAGCTTGGAGTCGCCGTCTCCGTCCGGGCCATCGGAGAAGGCCAGATACGCCGGGAACCCGCCCTTCGCCGCCTCCCCGGCATCGATCAGCGTCTTCGTACCGCGCCCACTGCCCTGCGCCTCCACGGTGACCTGGGCACCACGGCAGTCGCTCTGATACGCCTCACCCACATCCTGGGTGACCGGCTTGAACGCGGTCGAGCCGACGATCGTCAGATTCCCCTCGGCACATCCGCGCGGCAGCGGATCGTCCCGCAGCAACTGCGTGCCGAACGGCTGGAGGATCAGCAGCGCCAGCAGACTGCCGATCAGCCCGAGCACCCGGTTGCTGGGCCGTCGGAACTTCTCGTTGTTGCGGATCCTGCCTTCCTTGATCCGCCCGCCCACATGCGGCGGCTTGTCCGTCCCCGCGCCCGTCAGCAGCACCAGCAGCTTGAAGTGATCCCCCTTGTTCAGCGGCACCCGCGGCAGGGAGATCTCATTGCCCTCACAGACCAGCCCGGGGTTCTCCGGGGTCCCGTGCTGTGGAAGGTGGCGCAGCAGATCCGGATGGCTGGGCTCGGTGACCGCCACATCCCGCACGATCCGATTGGGAAAGGTCGCGGTGAGCCCGCGGTGGTTCGTCGCCGGTGCGGTGATGTAGTCGTCGGCGTCAAGGCTGCGGAATCCGTCGTTCTCGATCCGCAGCAGGACGAGTGAGGCCCCGGCCAGATCCGGGGTGTTCTCCAGCATCCGCAGCCGCTGATGAACCGGCCCGTCCTGGGTGCTGTCGTCTATCAACGTGTCCATCTGCACGCGATAGCCGATACGCTTCCGCCCCGGGATCAGCCGCTCGTACGAGAGCCCCCCGAGCGTGACGATCACACCGAGAAGCGCCAGCAGATTCTCGGGCGCCGTCAACTGTTCCAGCCACTTCACGATGTCCCCCCGTGCATGCCATGGCTTCAGGGGGGCGAATGTACGCGCCAAAAACGCTTACGGGGCCGATGTGGCCCGCCTCTCATGCAATGTTCGTCCCGCGTTCAACGACCGCCGCCGTGGCCCTCGGCGGAGGTTCCGACCCGGGTGAGGGCGGCGACCGCCTCCCGCGGGTCGTCCGCGTGGAACCGCAGCGTACGGGCGAGGCCCGGCCCGCCGAGCGGTCGTACGAACTCCACCGGTTCCGTCAGCTCCACCGTCACCGTGGTCTGGCTGCCCACCGCGAGATCGAGCACCCCGTCCGCGCTCACCCGCAGCAGCCGCCCGTCGGGGTAGCGCCGGTCGACCCGGGCGGCGGCGATGGTGGCGGCCGGAACCCGCAGGTCGAACAGTGCGCCGTACCGTATGCGCAGCGAGCCGTCGGATCCCACGACATGCGGCCGGACCACGCACGACGCGTGCAGGGCGAGGACCAGCACCACCCCGTACACATCGACGACGAGCAGGATCGCGTGCACGACCGGCCAGGGGATCACCAGCGCCAGCCCGACCGTTTCGACGACGGAGACGAAGAGCAGCCCGTACATCATGGCCGTCTGGGGCCCGGTGTACGCGACGGCCAGCGCCCCCTCGGGGACCTGGTGGCGGCGGCGCAGCACCCACAGCCCGAGGCTGTGCAGGGCCCGGACCTCATGCGCGACGAGCCGACGCGCGGCTACCGGTACCAGAGTACGCAGCGCGCCTCGCACGGCGTCCCGCCGCCCGGCCCCGGCCCGTCGCCGGAGCGCGTACAGCCGCCACAGAACGACGGCCTCCAGCGCGAGCACGGTCGCCACCAGCGCCTCGGCCCCCACGAGAATCGCCCCGGGTATCCGTACGCCCGCCACCACACACACCGCGACGGCCACCTCGGCGGGCAGCACCGCCCCCACCGCCACCCGCGCGACCCGCAGACCCTTGACGGCCTCGCCGCCCTCTCCGATACCCATGACGCCAGTAGAAACCCTGCCGCTACGACAAGGTCAACCACGGCCGGAGCGGCCGACCGGGCGGCGCCGGCTGCCTCATGAAGACCTGGGCTCAGGTGGTGGCACCAACAGGACAGGGGATCTCCGGGCGCATACGGTGCGGACTGCACGCGATCAGGCACACGGACAGAAATCTCTGTCCGGTGAGATACCAGCCGCCGACCACGTCCTCGCCGCTCGCCACCCGCCCGGTCATGCGGCCGATCACGTCGGCGAGCCGGGTGGTGTCCCGGTCGCGCTCCGAGGCGAACGCAGCCACGGAAGCCAGCACTTGCCGACCGAACCATTCGGCTGCCTGCCGCGGATCACTCCACGTCCCCTGGATGAAGGTGGCCGGCTTGAGCAGCCAGTGGGCGCATTCCAGGGGAACGACCTTGCTGGATCTGAACTCCGGATGCAGGGGACGCCGCGGGCCATCCCTGAGTAATTCGTGAGCGGACCCCAGCCAGGAGTAGCCGTGATGGTGCATGTGCTCGCTCTCTCGGTGAGAGCGGCCCCCACGCGGGGTGAGGGCCGCCCGCCTACATCACGCGGCGCGGGGGCCTTCCTCGCGCCGTCGTGCACATGCACCCGTTCCGCGCTGGGCTCGACCTGCCAGGGCTCCGGTCCAGCGGGAACGGGGGTCTCAGAGACGGCTCACCGAGTGGTTGCCTTCTTGGTGTGCTCCTCCAGAGCGGCACGCATGAGGATGTCCGCGAGCCGGTTGGCACTGTCGAGCGGAATACGGCCGAGGGCGACCATCGGATGCCCCGAAACCGTCACCTCGCCCCGCAGGACCGGCCAGAACAGGGCGTCGTCCTTTTCGCCATGGGGCATGGCTACGTCCGGAGTGAAGCCGAGACGGCCCAGCGCCTCTCGGAGCAGTTCGGCGACGGCTCTCGCGTCTTCCCCGGCCGCTCGGTGACGCTCGGAACGCATGGCGTCGATGGCCTCTGCGGTGATTCGCATGGCTACCAAACTTCTCCGCGCGAGTGGGTGACGGAGACACTACGGAGCGCACTCATCACTGCTCAACGCGATTGCTCGAAGTTGCTCAACGCTTTCGGGCGAGCGGGTGGAACGGTGGGATGGGCGAGGCCAGAAGCTGTGCCCTGGTCCTGGGTCAGCCCGCCGTCTCGTGCCGCAAGTTCAGACAGGCATCAGGACAGTCGGCTTCCGCGCCTCGAAGGAGCGCAGAGCAACACCCATGGGTGAATGACCGTCGCAATCCCGCGCAATCGCATAGTTCCATGACGTTGTCCACGACATTCTGATGACCCGGTCGACTCCCGACAGGAAGGGGAACTCCATGGCGTTGAGGTTCCTCGGCACGACGTCCGAGCACGGCAACTGTCCAACGCTGTACGAGATCGAAGAAACCGGCGATCTTGTCGTTCAGGGCGATCTGCTCACCGACCCCAAGCACCTTGCCCAGCTCCGAGACATCAAGGAGTCCGAGGCATTCGTCGTCGTCCCGCGTGAGTTGCTGACTCGCTACGCCCCCAAGGAGTAGAAGACGTGCCCGACCTCATTCCTTTCGAAGACGTCGCACATTTCTTCGATGACTTCGAGCACACCGCCTGGCGGCTGGAGACACAGCGGGGCTACGCGTCCGACCTCGCCAGCCCCAACTGGCGGCGCTTCCAGCGCGGGGAGACCTTCGGCTACAACCCGGACAGCCCCTGGCACGTCAATGTCCGCGAACAGACGATGCGGGGCAAGCGCTTCGAGCGGGTGCGCCTGGTGGATCAACCTCCCACAGAAGGACAACGGTTCCTTCTCGCGTCCGGGCTCGGCAACGTTGAAGCCGGAGAGGACATCCGGAACCTCTACCGGTCGGACGCGGAGCGTATCGGTCTGCCGGACTATGACTTCTGGCTGTTCGATTCCCGCTCGGTCGTCAAGTTCGTCATCGACAGCGAGGGAACGACCCTGGGCGTACACGTCCTGGAGGACGCGGAATCAGTGGTCAGCGCTTGCCAGGTCCGTGACGCCGCATGGCACCACGCCGTACCCACCAGGGAGTTCGAGGCACAGGTACCGTCGTCTGTGTGAGCACTGACTTTCAGGTCGGCCGTATCGCCCTCGGTGCGCGGCTGCGTGAACTGCGCACCGAGGCCGGTCTCAATGGCAAGGAGCTGGCGGCCCGAGTCGGCTGGCAGCGTTCGAAGGTCTCAAGGCTGGAGAACGGCAAGCAGACCGCTACCGCTACAGACCTCGAAGCGTGGGCCGATGCGGTTGGCGCTCGGCCCCAAGCGGAGGACCTGAAGGCACGTCTACGCGGGCTGGAATCACAGCAGCGATCGTGGCGGCGCCAGCTCGCTTCGGGCCATCGCGGCGTACAGGAGAAGTACATCGTTGAGTACCGTCGAACTTCGACCGTTCAGGGCTATGAGGCGACCGTTGTCCCGGGCTTGTTCCAGACTCCGGAATACGCGCGATGCCTGTTGCTTCAGAACGCCGAGCTGATGCGGACGCCGCGGGACACCGAAGAGGCGGTTCGAGCGCGCGTCAAGCGGCAGGAGGTTCTCCACGAGCCCGGCAAGCGCTTCGAGATCCTCATCTGGGAAGGCGTACTGCACGCCCTGGTCTGCCCCAACGACGTGATGGCGGCACAGCTTGACCGACTCGTCGGCCTCATCGGGATGAGCAGCGTCTCATTCGGCGTCATCCCCCTCGGTGCACCTCTCAAGCTCACGCCCAAGCACGGTTTCTGGATTTTCGACGATGAGCGCGTAATCGTCGAGACGATCAACACTGAGCTGCATCTCGAATCGGCAGACGATGTCGCCCTGTACAAGCGCGTTTGGGAGCGGCTGAGTGAGACCGCCGCCTACGGAGCCCAAGCGCACCGTCTCATCGCACGTGCGAGAGCCTGTCTGACTCGCCCGTAGATCACCATCCGCACCGGCGTCATCAGGAATGGTTGATCGAGGGTGTCTGGTCCATGGCCTCGCTCGATTCCGACCCGGCCGTCTAGCCATCCTGGCCGCCGCGCCAGGTGGCGCGGACCCGGCGCCATGCCTCGATGACGGCCGGGATCTTGGACAGGAGCTCTGCTGACAGGGTCAGTATCAGTCCGGCGAGGCCGAAGGCCGCGAGGACGAGGAGGGTGACGGTGTCCCAGTCCACCAGTTCTCAACCCTTCGATCGGGTGGTCGAACCGATGGCCCGGCAGGCAGCTCAGCCCGACCACCGCTTGCGGTGGTCTGCTGAGGTCCTGCCGACGTCCAAGATCTCAATACGTACGGACGGAGGGCATCGCTCTCCGGGACCGTCGGCAATTCCGGTCACCGCATGGGCGGCGGCCGGCTTTTTTCGTGCACCCCGAGACGTCGGGCATGGGGTGGCACTTTCCCCCGTGCCGGACGGTCCGGGGTCAGTCTAGCCGCCGAAGGCTCAGCGCATCAGGACTCCCGCCGCCTCGGTCATGGAATCGCCGGGCAGCGCGATGAGGCCCAACTCGGGGGCGGAGGCCAGGAGGTGGTGGGTGGGGAGGATGCGGACCGTGTAGCCGAAGGGGCCGGTACGGTCGAGGGCGAGGGGGCCTTCGTAGAGGCGGCGGCCTTCGGGGTCGGGGCCCGTGGTGGGTTTGAGGGGGACGTGGGTGGCGTGGGTGATGCGGTCGGTGTCGTCGACCCGGCCCGCCACCGCCTGGACCTCCACGTCCGCCGGGTCCAGTCCGGCCAGGCGCACCCGGACCCGTAGGGAGAGGGTCGAGCCGAGTTCGGCGGCGCCGCCGGGGGCGGGTGGGGTGAGCTGGGCCTCGACGTGGTCGACGGTGACGCCGGGCCAGGCGTCGCGGATCCGGGACTTCCAGGTGGCCAGTTCGGCGGCCGCCACCGGGTCCAGGGCACGGTGGGAGCGGGCGGCCGGGGCGTAGAGCCGCTCGACGTATTCGCGCACCATGCGGCCCGCGAGGACCTTGGGGCCCAGGGTGGTGAGGGTGCGGCGGACCATGTCGATCCAGCGGCCGGGGAGGCCGTCCGGGCCACGGTCGTAGAAGCGCGGGGCGATCCGCCGTTCCAGCAGGTCGTAGAGGGCGGTGGCCTCCAGGTCGTCGCGGCGGGTGTCGTCGATGGCGTCGCCGTCGGCAGTGGGGATGGCCCAGCCGAAGTCCGGCTCATACCACTCGTCCCACCAGCCGTCGAGGACGGAGAGGTTGAGACAGCCGTTCAGGGCGGCCTTCATACCGCTGGTGCCGCATGCCTCCAGCGGGCGCAGCGGGTTGTTGAGCCAGACGTCGCAGCCGGGGTAGAGCTGCTGGGCCATGCCCATGCCGTAGTCGGGCAGGAAGACCAGGCGGTGGCGCACCCGGGGGTCGTCGGCGAAGCGGACGAGTTCCTGGACCAGGCGCTTGCCGCCGTCGTCGGCCGGGTGGGCCTTGCCCGCGACGACGATCTGGATCGGCCGCTCGGGGTGGAGCAGCAGCTCCATCAGCCGGTCCGGGTCGCGCAGCATCAGGGTGAGCCGCTTGTAGGAGGGGACGCGGCGGGCGAAGCCGATGGTGAGGACGTCGGGGTCGAGCACCCCGTCGATCCAGCCGAGCTCGGCGGTGCCCGCGCCGCGCTGCCGCCAGGAGTCGTACAGCCGCTGCCGTACCTCGGCGACCAGCCGCTTGCGCAGGGCGCGGCGCAGCTCCCACAGCTCGGCGTCGGGCAGATGGCCGAACTGGCGGGCGCCGAGCCGGGTGACCTCGGGGGCCGTCCAGGTGGGTGCGTGCACCCCGTTGGTGATGGAGGTGATGGGCACCTCCTCGGGGTCGAACCCGGGCCAGAGCCCGGCGAACATCTCCCGGCTGACGCGGCCGTGCAGCGTGGACACCCCATTGGCGCGCTGGGCCAGGCGCAGCCCCATCACCGCCATGTTGAAGAGGTTGGGCTCACCGCCGGGGTAGCTCTCCATGCCGAGCGCGAGGACCCGCTCGACCTCGATTCCCGGCAGCTCGGCGTCGTCGCCGAAGTGGCGGGCGACCAGCTCGCGGTCGAAGCGGTCGATACCGGCGGGCACGGGGGTGTGGGTGGTGAAGACGGTCCCGGCCCGCACCGCCTCATGGGCGGCGCCGAAGTCGGCCCCGTCGGCGATCAGTTCGCGGATGCGCTCCAGGCCCTGGAACCCGGCGTGGCCCTCGTTGGTGTGGAACACCTCGGGGTCGGGGTGGCCGGTGAGCCCGCAGTACGCGCGCACGGCGCGCACCCCGCCGATGCCCAGCAGCATCTCCTGCAACAGCCGGTGCTCGCTGCCGCCGCCGTAGAGCCGGTCGGTGACATCGCGCTCGCCGTGGCCGTTCTCCTCCACATCGGAGTCGAGCAGCAGCAGCGGCACCCTGCCCACCTGGGCATGCCAGACGCGGGCGTGGAGCGGACGGCCGCCGGGCAGGGTGAGCGGGATCCGGACGGGCCGCCCGTCGGCCTCGCTGAGCTGGGTGAGCGGCAGTTCGTTGGGGTCCAGGACCGGATAGTGCTCCTGCTGCCAGCCCTCACGGGAGAGCGACTGCCGGAAGTAGCCGTGGCGGTAGAGCAGTCCGACGCCCATCAGGGGCACGCCGAGATCGCTGGCGGCCTTGAGGTGGTCACCGGCGAGGATGCCCAGGCCGCCGGAGTACTGGGGCAGGGCGGCGGTGATCCCGAACTCCGGCGAGAAGTAGGCGATCGCGGCGGGGAGCCCGGAGGGGGCGGATGCGCCTGGGGGTACGGATGCGCCTGGGGGTACGGAAGGTACGGATGCGCCTGAGGGCGCGGACCCATCGGAAGGCACGGCCCCGCCGGGCCCCGGCCCGGCTCGGCCCTCCGCGGCGGTCCGCCCCTGGTACCAGCGCGGGCCGGTCAGATAGTCGTGCAGATCGTCCGCGGCCGCCGTAAGACGGCGCAGGAAGGAGCGGTCCTCGGCGAGGTCCGCGAGCCGGGAGACGGGCACGGTGCCCAGCAGCCGCACCGGGTCTCCGCCCGACTCCCGCCATCCCTCGGGGTCCACGGACTCGAAGAGCTCGCGGGTCTCGGGATGCCAGGACCAGCGCAGATTGCGCGCCAGCCGGTGGAGCGGTCGCAGGGGCTCCGGAAGCACGGGACGCACGCTGAATCGTCGAATGGCCTTCACCCTTCGACGGTAGCGGCCGACGAGTCCCCGTTTCGACTGTTTCGCCCGGCTCCCGAGAAGTCGGCCCGAAGGCGGCAACCTTTCCGGCCAAGGGGGCGACTAGGGGGCACACCTTCCCCCCATGCCTTGGAGGACCACGTGCGCTCTCGGGACAGTTCGCACACTCCACCCCCCGCCCATCCGCCCAGATCCCCGATGCGAAGGGCGCTGCCCCGCGGCCGGATGCTCGCCGCCGCCTGCCTGGCGGGCGCGCTGACCGTCACCGCCCTGACGGGTGTCTCGGGGGCCGCCGAGGACAAGGGGTCCACGCCGAAGGCGGCAGTCGCGGCCCAACTGGAGAAGCTGGACCGGGGGCTGGTGAGCGTGCACACCGGCAATGACAACCTGGTGAGCTGGCGCTGGCTGGCCACCGACCCGAACGATGTGACGTTCAACCTCTACCGGGGCGCCGTCAAGGTCAACTCCTCCCCCATCACCACGGCCAACTACCTCCACAAGGACGCCCCCAACAGCGCGGACTACACCGTGCGGGCCATCGTGGGCGGGGTCGAGCAGCCCGCCTCGCCGAGCGCGACGCAGTTCCGCCCGGGCTACTACGATGTGCCGATCTCGCCGCCCGCGGGCGGTTCGGACTACACCTACGAGGCCAATGACGCCTCGGTGGGCGACCTCGACGGCGACGGCGATCTGGACTTCGTCCTCAAGTGGCAGCCGACCAACGCCAAGGACAACTCCCAGTCGGGCGTCACCGGCAACACCGTCGTGGACGGCTACAACCTTAAGGGGCAGCGGCTGTGGCGGATCGACCTGGGCCGTAACATCCGCTCCGGCGCCCACTACACCCAGTTCCAGGTGTACGACTACGACGGCGACGGCCGGGCCGAGGTCGCGCTGAAAACCGCGGACGGCACGGTCGACGGCGCCGGGAAGACCATCGGCAGCGCCTCCGCCGACTACCGCAACTCCAGCGGCTATGTGCTCGGCGGACCCGAATATCTGACGATGTTCAACGGGCGCACGGGCGCCGCGATGAGCACCGTGGACTACGTCCCGCCGCGCGGCACCGTCTCCTCGTGGGGCGATGACTACGGCAACCGCGTGGACCGCTTCCTGGCCGGGACGGCGTATCTCAACGGCTCCACCCCCTCGCTGATCGAGGCGCGCGGCTACTACACCCGCACGGTGATCTCCGCCTGGAGGTTCAGCGGAGGGCAGCTCACCCGTCAGTGGACGTTCGACACCAACAGCTCCACCAACACCGGCAAGGGCTACGACGGCCAGGGCAACCACGCGCTGGCGACCGGGGACGTGGACGGCGACGGCAGGGACGAGATCGTCTACGGCTCGATGGCCGTGGACGACAACGGCTCGGCGCTGTGGACCAACAGATACGGCCACGGCGACGCCGCCCACCTCGGCGACCTCGACCCCGCGCGGCCTGGCCTGGAGTACTTCAAGGTGGACGAGGACTCGTCCAAGCCCGGCTCGTACTTCGCCGACGCCCGCACCGGCCAGGTGCTGTGGTCGACCGCGTCGGGCGGCGACAACGGGCGCGGTGTGGCCGATGACATCTGGGCGGGCAACGACGGCGCCGAGATGTGGTCCGCGCGGGACGACCAGATCCGCGACGAGGGCGGCGGCGCCAAGGGCCGCAAACCGTCCTCGATCAACTTCCTGGCCTGGTGGGACGGCGATCCGGTGCGCGAGCTGCTGGACGGCACGCATATCGACAAATACGGCACCTCCGGTGACACCCGGCTGCTCACCGGCTCCGGGGTGCACTCCAACAACGGCACCAAGGCCACCCCGTCGCTGTCCGGCGACATCCTCGGCGACTGGCGCGAGGAGGTGGTCTGGCCGACCAGCGACAACAAGGCGCTGCGGATCTACTCCACGCCGTACGAAACCGACCGGAAGATCACCACGCTGCTCCACGACCGGCAGTACCGCGAGGCGCTGGCCTGGCAGAACACCGCCTACAACCAGCCCCCGCACCCCAGTTTCTTCCTCGGCAACAAGATGGCGACCCCGCCACGGCCGACCATCACCACCCCCTGAAACACCTCCATCACCCCCTCGCACAAGGAGATCCGGCATGGCTGAACAACGCACCAGGCACCGCGCGATAGCGGGCGTCCTCGGCGCCGTGGCCCTCACCGCGGGTGCGATCACCACCGGGCTGACCCTGCCCGCGGCCTCCGCGGCCACCTGGCCCACGCCCAGCGGCACCCCGCAGGCGGTCTCCAAGACCATCAGCGTCAGCGGGACCACCGACGGCGGTATGAAGCGCTACTACGGCTCCGGCGACCTCGGCGGGGACGGCCAGGAGGAGGACCAGGGCCCGCTGTTCGAGCTGAAGGACGGTGCCACCCTGAAGAACGTCATCCTCGGCGCCCCGGCCGCCGACGGCGTCCACTGCGAGGGAAGCTGCACCCTCCAGAACGTCTGGTGGGAGGACGTCGGCGAGGACGCCGCCACCTTCCGCGGCACCGGCAAGACGTTCAACGTGATCGGCGGCGGGGCCCGCAAGGCCGCGGACAAGATCTTCCAGTTCAACGGCGGCGGCACGCTCAACATCTCGAACTTCGCCGGCCAGGACTTCTCCACCTTCGTCCGGTCCTGTGGCAACTGCTCCTCGCAGTACAAGCGCACCATCAATGTGAGCAACTCCGAGATCACCGCCCCGGGCAAGGTCATCGGCGGGATCAACACCAACTACGGCGACTCGCTGACCCTGCGCGGCATCACCATCGTCGGGGACAGCAGCAAGAAGATCGTCCCGTGCCAGAAGTACATCGGGAACAACACCGGCGCCGAGCCGAGCAAGAACGGCAGCGGCCCCGACGGCACCTACTGCAAGTACAGCGCCTCCGACATCACCTACAGGTGACCTCCGCCTGACTACGGACCGCCGCGCGCCGTGCCTGACCCTCACAGGGACAGGCACGGCGCGTGCCCGTACCGGACACTGGTGGGCATGGAGGCACCTGCCGAGCTGGGAAGTTTTCTGCGCACCCGCCGCGCCGGGCTGCGCCCCGAGGACGTCGGCCTGGTCGCGTACGGGACCCGGCGCCGGGTCCCGGGGCTGCGCCGCGAGGAGCTGGCGCAGTTGGCCGGGGTGAGCGTGGCGTACTACACCCGGCTGGAACAGGGCCAGTCCACCGGCGCCTCGGACGGGGTGCTGGACGCCATCGCCCGCGCGCTGCGGCTGAGCCAGGACGAGCGGGCGCACTTGAGCAATCTGGCCCGTCCGCCGCGCACCGGCTCCGCGCGCCGTCCCGCGCCGCGCACCGGCTCCGCGCGCCCGGCGACCCGGCGGCTGATCGCCGCGATGGACGGGGTACCGGCCGTGGTCCTCGACCTGCGCTTCGACGTCCTGGCGTGGAATCCGCTGGGGCACGCCCTGATCGCCGGGCATCTGCCCGCCGACGCGCCCGAGCGGCCCGGCGCCCGGCCCAACACCCAGCGGATGCTGTTCCTCGATCCGCACACCCGTGAGCTGTATCCGGACTGGCAGGGCGAGGCGCGGCGGGCGGTCTCCTCGCTGCGGGTGGCGGCGGGCGCGCATCCCGACGACCGGCGGCTCGCCGAGCTGATCGGCGAACTGTCCATGAAGAGCGCGGAGTTCGCGGCGCTGTGGTCGCGCCATCCGGTGCGCCGGTGCGCGTTCGGCACCAAGTCCTTCCACCACCCCCTGGTGGGGGCGCTGGAGCTGGACTTCGAGATGACCCGGCTGCCGGACTCGGGGGGCCAGGGGCTGCTGATGTACGGGGCGGAGCCGGGTTCGCCGTCGGAGGCGGCGCTGCGGTTGCTGGCGCGGGAGGCGGTCACGTTTTACGCCCCCTGATGCGCCCTTGTCGGGATCTTTCCTCTCACGCAAGGCTTGCGCGGTCGAGTTGGGGAGGGGATCGCTCCATGGCATGCGCATCTTCGGGTCGCCGGCGCAGGGTGGGGGCGCCGGCCGCCGTCGTCGCGGTGGTCCTGGTGGCCCTGTCGCCCACCCAGACCGTTCCCGCACAGGGGGTCCAGGCCACGGGCGGGGCGGCGGGCACCCAGGGCTATATCGTCGCCCTGAAGCGGGGCGCGGGGGCGCCCGTGGCGGCGTCCGGGGCGGGCCGGGCGCTGGTCGAGCGGTACGGGGCGCGGGTGCGCCGGGTCTACAGCTCCGCGCTCAACGGCTATGCGGTACGGGCGAGCGCGGTGCAGGCCGGGCGGCTGGCGGCGGATCGGCGGATCGCCTCGGTGACCCGGGACGAGCGGGTGTCGCTGCGCTGGACCCGGGCGCGGCGGATGGCCCCGCCCCGCGCCCAGGAGCGGCCGCCGTGGGGCCTGGACCGGATCGACCAGCCGGACCGGCCGCTGGACGGGGCGTACACGGCGTCCGGCGGCGGCGGGCGCGGGACCACGATCTACGTCATCGACTCCGGGGTCCGCGCCTCCCATGAGGACTTCGGCGGCCGGGCCCGCTCCGGCTGGGACTTCGTGGACGACGATCCGGTGGCCGAGGACGGCAACGGGCATGGCACCCATGTGGCCGCGACGGCGGCGGGCTCCCGCTACGGCGTGGCGAAGAAGGCCGCGATCGTGGCCGTCCGGGTGCTGGACGACCGGGGCGAGGGCACCATCGCCCAGGTGCTGGCCGGAATGGACTGGGTGCTGCGACACGCCAGGCGGCCCGCGGTGGTCAATCTGAGCCTGGGCTCGGCGGCGGCCACCCCGCTGCCCGAATGGGACGCGGCGGTGCGGACGGGGATCGCCGCCGGGCTGGTCTTCACGGTGGCGGCGGGCAATCAGGACCGGCCCGCCGCCGCCTTCTCCCCGGGCCGGGTGGCGCCGGCGCTCACGGTGGGCTCGACCGACCGCGCCGACCGGCGCTCGGGCTTTTCCAACTGGGGCCCGGGAATCGACCTGTTCGCGCCCGGCGACCGGATCGTCTCGGCGTCGAATACGAGCGATACGGCGACCAGGACGCTGTCGGGCACCTCGATGGCGGCCCCGCATGTCGCGGGCGCCGCCGCGCTGTATCTGGGCGACCACCCCCTGGCCACTCCGGCCCAGGTCGGCGCGGCGCTGATAGCCGGGGCGAGCCGGGGCCGGGTGCGCGGCGCGGGCGCGGACTCACCGAACCGTCTGCTGCGGGTGGCCAACTGACGTAGTTCCAGAACGCATCGGGTGGACGGCCCCGCCTACGGGCGGGGTCGATTCACGCACCCGGCGTTACGGACCGGTAGTTAACGGGAACCCGGATTGTCTCCCCGTTCCACAGGGGAAGGCTTTCCACGCGCGCCCCCCATGGCCGACCCCATCCGCCCACCAGAGTGAACGCGGACAGGAGCTGTCATGCCCGCAACCCAACGCCCGGCGGCAAAACCGATACAAAGGACAAAAGCCGCCCTAGCGTCTCCATCCGCAACGCCGTCAGGTGATCCTATGATCGGTCGCATCCCCATTCTGGATATCCGCCCGCTGATCGACTGCGGCCGCCGCCCCGCCAAGGCGGTGGTGGACGAGACCTTCGAGGTCAGCGCCACCGTGTTCCGGGAGGGCCATGACGCTGTCAACGCCAATGTGGTCCTCCGTGATCCCTCCGGGCGCTCCGGCCCCTGGACCCCGATGCGCGAACTCGCCCCCGGCACCGACCGCTGGGGTGCCGAGGTCACACCGGGCGCGCCCGGCCGCTGGACGTACACGGTCGAGGCGTGGAGCGATCCGATCGCCACTTGGCGCCACCACGCCCGGATCAAGATCCCGGCCGGGATCGACACCGATCTGGTCCTGGAGGAGGGGGCCCGGCTGCATGAGCGGGCCGCCACCGGAGTGCCCAAGAACGACGGCCGGGAGGCGGTCCTGGCCGCCGTCGACGGGCTGCGCGACGAACGCCGCCCGGTGGCCGACCGGCTCGCCGCCGCGCTCGCGCCCGATGTGACCGAGGCCCTCGACCGCCATCCGCTGCGGGAGTTGGTCACCTCCTCGCGCCCCATGCCGCTCCAGGTGGACCGGGAGCGTGCGCTGTTCGGCTCCTGGTACGAGCTGTTCCCACGCTCCGAGGGCGCCAGGGTGACCGAGGGGCGGCGACCGGTCAGCGGCACCCTGCGCACCGCCGCCGAGCGGCTGCCCGCCCTCGCCGCCGCGGGCTTCGACGTCGTCTATCTGCCGCCGATCCACCCCATCGGCACCGCCTACCGCAAAGGCCCCAACAACACCCTCTCCGCCGGCCCCTTCGACGTGGGCTCCCCCTGGGCCATCGGCTCGGCCGACGGCGGCCATGACGCGATCCACCCGGACCTCGGCACCCTGGAGGACTTCGACCACTTCGTGGCGCGCGCCCGTGAGCTGCGCATGGAGGTCGCGCTGGACTTCGCGCTCCAGTGCTCCCCGGACCACCCCTGGGTCACCGAGCACCCCGAGTGGTTCCACCAGCGCGCCGACGGCACCATCGCGTACGCCGAGAACCCGCCCAAGAAGTACCAGGACATCTTTCCCGTAGCCTTCGACCGGGACTTCCACGGCCTGGTCCGGGAGACCGAGCGGGTGCTGCGCTTCTGGATGGAGCACGGGGTGCGGATCTTCCGGGTGGACAATCCGCACACCAAACCGGTGGTGTTCTGGGAGAAGGTGCTCGGCGACATCCACCGCACCCACCCCGATGTCCTCTTCCTCGCCGAGGCGTTCACCCGCCCGGCGATGATGAACACCCTCGGCGCGGTCGGCTTCCACCAGTCGTACACCTACTTCACCTGGCGGAACACCAAACAGGAGCTGACCGAATACCTCACCGAGCTGGCCGGGGACGCGGCCGCCTGGATGCGGCCCAACTTCTTCGTCAACACCCCGGACATCCTCCATGCCCACCTCCAGGAGGGCGGCCGCCCCGCCTTCGAGGCGCGGGCCGTGCTCGCCGCCACCCTCTCCCCCACCTGGGGCGTCTACGCGGGCTACGAACTGTGCGAGAACATCCCGGTGCGCGCGGGCAGCGAGGAGTACCTGGACTCGGAGAAGTACCAGTTGCGGCCGCGCGACTGGGCGGCGGCCGAGCGCGAGGGCGCGACGATCACCCCGCTGCTCACCCGGCTGAACCGGCTGCGCCGCCGCCATCCCGCCCTGCGGCGGCTGCGCAACCTCAGATTCCATCACGCCGACAACGATTCCGTCATCGTCTACTCCAAGCGCGCGGGCGATTCGTGTGTGATCACGGTCGTCAACCTGGACCCTCACCACACCCAGGAGGCGACGGTCTCGTTGAACATGCCGGAACTCGGCCTCGAGTGGCATGAGTCCGTCCCGGTGCGCGACGAGCTCACCGGCGAGACCTATCACTGGGGCAGGGACAACTATGTGCGCCTGGAGCCGGGGCGTGAGGTGGCTCCGGCACATGTGCTGTCCCTGCGACCGTCCTCACCGATCGGAGGGTCACCCACAACATGATCGTCAATGAGCCCGTACCGGACACATTCGAGGACACACCGGCGAAGGACCGTGATCCCGACTGGTTCAAGCGCGCCGTCTTCTACGAGGTCCTGGTGCGCTCCTTCCAGGACAGTAACGGGGACGGCGTCGGCGACCTCAAGGGCCTGACCGCGAAGCTGGACTATCTCCAGTGGCTGGGCGTGGACTGCCTGTGGCTGCCGCCGTTCTTCGCCTCGCCGCTGCGCGACGGCGGCTATGACGTCTCGGACTACACGGCCGTGCTGCCGGAGTTCGGGGACCTCGCGGACTTCGTGGAATTCGTCGACGCCGCGCATCAGCGCGGGATGCGCGTGATCATCGACTTTGTCATGAACCACACGAGCGACCAGCATCCATGGTTCCAGGAGTCCCGCAGCGACCCGGACGGACCGTACGGCGAGTACTACGTATGGGCCGACGACGACAAGCAGTACCAGGACGCGCGGATCATCTTCGTCGACACCGAGGCGTCCAACTGGACCTTTGATCCGGTACGCAAGCAGTACTACTGGCACCGCTTCTTCTCGCACCAGCCGGATCTCAACTTCGAGAACCCGGCCGTCCAGGAGGAAGTACTGGCCGCTCTGCGCTTCTGGCTGGACCTGGGCATCGACGGATTCCGGCTCGACGCCGTCCCGTATCTGTATGCCGAGGAGGGCACCAACTGCGAGAACCTCCCGCGCACCCATGAGCTGCTCAAGCGCGTCCGGGCCGAGATCGACGCCCACTACCCCGACACCGTGCTGCTGGCCGAGGCCAATCAGTGGCCGGAGGACGTCGTCGACTACTTCGGCGACTTCACGGCGGGCGGCGACGAATGCCATATGGCCTTCCACTTCCCGGTGATGCCGCGCATCTTCATGGCGGTGCGGCGCGAGTCCCGCTATCCGGTCTCGGAGATCCTCGCCAAGACCCCCGCCATCCCCTCCGGCTGCCAGTGGGGCATCTTCCTGCGCAACCACGACGAGCTGACGCTGGAGATGGTCACCGACGAAGAGCGCGACTACATGTACGCGGAATACGCCAAGGACCCCAGAATGCGGGCCAACATCGGCATCCGCAGACGACTCGCCCCCCTGCTGGACAACGACCGCAACCAGATCGAGCTGTTCACCGCGCTGCTGCTGTCCCTGCCCGGCTCCCCGATCCTCTACTACGGCGACGAGATCGGTATGGGCGACAACATCTGGCTCGGCGACCGCGACGCCGTGCGCACCCCCATGCAGTGGACCCCCGACCGCAACGCGGGCTTCTCCTCCTGCGATCCGGGGCGGCTGTTCCTGCCGACCATCATGGACCCGGTCTACGGCTATCAGGTCACCAATGTCGAGGCGGCCATGAGCAGCCCCTCCTCGCTGCTGCACTGGACCCGCCGGATGATCGAGATCCGTAAGCAGAATCCCGCCTTCGGGCTCGGCTCCTTCACCGAGCTGCCGTCCTCCAACCCGGCCGTCCTCGCCTTCCTGCGCGAGGCCCCCTCCACCCGGGACGGCGAGGACGACCTGGTGCTGTGCGTGAACAACTTCTCGCGCTTCGCCCAGCCCACCGAGCTGGACCTCCAGTCCTTCGCCGGGCGCCATCCGGTGGAGCTGATCGGCGGGGTCCGCTTCCCGGCCATCGGGGAGCTGCCGTATCTGCTGACCATGGCCGGTCATGGCTTCTACTGGTTCCGGCTGCGGCGAGGCGAGGCGATGGGGCACTGGGCCGACCGCGTCGGCTGAGCGACGCTTTCCCCGCCCCGCCCCTTCCGCCTTCCAGCCTCTCCGGTGTTGAGGAGCGAGGGCCGGGGCGGGAGCCCCGCCTCCAGCCTCTCCGGCGTTGAGGAGCGAGGTCCGGGGCCGGAGCCCCGCCTCCAGCCCCTCCGGCGCATGAGGAGCGAGGTCCGGGGCGGGAACCCCGCCTTCCAGCCCCTCCGGCGCTTGAGGAGCGGGGTCTGGGGCGGAGCCCCAGTTGAGGGAAGGGGCGGGGAGGGGAACGGCCCGCCGCAGGCGCCAAGCTCCGCCGTCTGGTTTCGGCCGGGCACGGCCTCCGCTCCGGCCTTCGCTCGTCCGTACGCGTCCATCTCGGCCGCGTACGGGCGTTTTCGACCCCCCGTCATGGGCACTCTGTACTCACATGCGCCACCGGCGGACCCGATCGCGTACACCGAGCTCGCCGTACGGACGATCCTCGCCCGACACGTCCCGCACCGTCGCACAGTCAATGCCGCAATCCGGGACACTTTGCCCTGATCTGTCGTGTGCCCGGGGAAAGGACGCGACGCCATGCCGGAAGCTCCGCTCTCCCGGGGGGCACAACACCCGCCGACCGCCGTACCGCGGGACCAGCCCCCGACGTCCGCCACCCGCACCGCCACGGCCGCGGGCCCGTCCGGGCTGCTCGCCTCGCTCGCGCCGCTGCTCGCCGAGTGGCTGCCCCGCCAGCGCTGGTTCGCGGGCAAGGGCCGTCCCGTCACCGGCTTCGCGCTGGTCTCCGCGACCGAGCTGCTGCCGTGGCGGCCGGGCGGCGGCATGCCCGGGCTGCTCCATCTGCTGATCCGCGCCCAGCAGCCGGAACCGCCCGGCCACCGGCACGGCTTCGGCTGCGGCCACCGGCGCGGGGCGGCGGCCAGCGACTGCTACCAGCTCCTGCTCGGGGCGCGCCCCACGCTTCCGCCGCCGCTCGCCCCCGCGCTCATCGGCCGGCCCAGCGGCGGGCCGCTGGACGGGCAGACGGTGTACGAGGCGCTGTTCGACCCCCGGCTCACCACGCTGCTGCTGGAGCGGCTGCGGATGCCCGGGCGGCTCGGCCCGCTGCGCTTCGTACGGGAGCCGTCCAGCGCGATTCCGTCCGCGCTGCCGCCCCGGGTGATGACCGCCGAGCAGTCCAACTCCTCGGTGATCTATGGCGATACGTTTATTCTCAAACTTTTCCGCCGGGTCAGCCCCGGCACCAACCCCGACCTCGAACTCCCCCTCGCGCTCGCCCGCACCGGCTGCACCCGGGTGCCCGCGCCCGCCGCCTGGTTCGAGGCAGAGCCACCGGCCGAGGGCGCCGGGCCACCGCCGGAGCCCGTCACCCTGGGGGTGCTTCAGCCCTTCCTGACCGGCTCCCGGGACGGCTGGCAGCTCGCGCTCGACGCCCTGGCCGCCGGGGGCGACTTCACCGACGCCGCCCGCGCGCTGGGGCAGGCGACCGCCGAGGTCCATCTGGCGATGGCCCGTGCCCTGCCCACCGCCGTGCTGCGCCGCCCGCAGATCGAGCATCTCGCCGCCGCCATGAGCGAACGGCTCGACTCGGCCGCCGCCGCGGTGCCCGCGCTCCAGCCGTACCGCGCGGAGCTGCACGGCGCGTACGAGGACCTGGCCGCGCTGGGGCGCGCGGGCCGCACCTGGGCGGCCCAGCGCATCCACGGCGATCTGCATCTGGGGCAGGCGCTGCTGACCGGGGACGGGGCTGGAGACGGGCGCGGTGGCGGTGGCGGGCGGTGGTCGCTGATCGACTTCGAGGGCGAGCCGTCCCGTCCGCTGGCCGAGCGCCGCCGCCCGCAGCCGCCGGTGCGCGATATCGCGGGCATGCTGCGGTCCTTCGACTACGCGGCGGCCGTGGGACGCCATGAGCGCCCGCAGGAGTGGGCGGGCCGCACGCGCGCCGCGTACTGCGCGGGCTACGCGGAGGCGTCCGGCACCGATCCGCGCGCCGAGCCGGAGCTGCTGCGCGCCCATGAGACCGACAAGGCCGTCTACGAGGTGCTCTACGAGGCGCGGCACCGCCCCGACTGGCTGTCGGTCCCGATGACCGCGATCCGCCGCCTGGCCGCCACCCGCGCCTGACCTCGGGGGCCGCGGACGGCTCCGGGCCGTGGCCCGGAGCCGGGCTCCGGCACCCACGGACCGCCGCTTCGGGGTCCCCGTCCACATCCCCGCTTCCGACCGTCCGACGCCCGACACCTCCGGGAGGACCACCCCGTGACCGCACGACCGCCGTCCGGCCAGCACCCGTCCGACAAGGGACCGGGCCACCCACCCGCCGCCCCCGGCGTCACAACCGGCCCGGCGGCCCCGGCAGTCCCCCCGACCTTCCTCCCCGGCCGCACCCATCCGCGGCCCGAGCCCGCCACTGCGCACCCGGGCCCCGAGCCCGTCCGGCCGAGCGAGAGCGCGGACCGCCCAGCGCCGACCGCGTCCCCCGGCCCGGACGCCGCGCAGGCGGACCCGGCTTCGGCGACGGACCCCGCCCCGGCGCGGGAAGCCGCCGCAGCGGCCGGGCCCCCGGAAGCGTCCTCAGCAGCCGGGAATCCACGCCCGGACCGACGGCCGAGCCCAGACGACGGCCCAAGGCGGGGGGCCGCCGCGGCGAGCGGGCCCAGGGAAGCAGGTCCAGCGGCCGGGCACCCGCGCCCGGACCAGCGGCCGGACTCCGAGGACGCCCCGGGGCGGGCCCCGTCCCCCCGCAAGGACCCCGCGTCCGCCGAGTCGGCGGGCATCAAGCCCACCCCCGGCCGGGAAACCCCCGACACCGCCGCCACAGCGGCGAACCCCGCCCCGGCGGCCGGGCCTCGGGCAGCGACCACACCGGCCGGGCACCCGCGCCCGGACCAGCGGCCCGAGCCCGACAACACCCCGGAGCGGGCCCCCGACCTCCACCAGGACCCCGCGTCCGCCGAGTCGGCGGGCATCAAGCCCACCCCCGGCCGGGAAACCCCCGACACCGCCGCCACAGCGGCGAACCCGGCCAGGCGGCCGGAGACGCCCGTCGGCAGTGGCGGCCCGGGGCAGGAGGCTCCTGCCGGCCGCGCCCGCCCTGGCCGCGAGGCCCGGGTGTCCTATGGCTCACCGCCCGTACCGCGTGCGGCTCGCGCGGGCCAGAAGCGGCAGGAGGAGCCCGGGGGCACGGGCGAGCCCTCGCGCGTGGCCGGGCGGCCCTTGGCCGGGGGTGGCGGGCCCGCTGACGTGGCGTATGACGAGCACGGTGTGCGGCCCGCGCCCGCGCTCGGGGACGAGGAGCGGCGGCGGCTGCTGTCCGGGGCGCATCACGCACCGCACGATCTGCTCGGCGCCCACCCCGTGCGCGGTGGTGTGCTCTTCCGCTGCCTGCGCCCGTACGCCCGCTCGGTGACCGTCGCCGCCGCCGGGCTGCGCGCCCGGCTGCGGGCCGAGGGGGACGGGCTGTTCTCCGGGGTGCTGCCGCTGCGGGAGATCCCGGACTACCGGCTGCTGGTGACGTACGAGGACGCCGAGCTGGAGCTGCACGACCCGTACCGCTTCCTGCCCACCCTCGGCGAACTCGATCTGCACCTGATCGGCGAGGGCCGCCACGAGGAGCTGTGGCGGGCGCTCGGCGCGCGTCCGATGACCCATCAAGGCGTGGCCGGCACCCGCTTCACCGTATGGGCACCCAATGCCCTCGGGGTGCGGCTGACCGGCGACTTCACCTACTGGGACGGCACCGCGCTGCCGATGCGCTCGCTCGGCGGCAGCGGCGTGTGGGAGCTGTTCCTGCCCGGGGTCGGGGAGGGCGCGCTCTACAAGTTCGAGATCACCCGGCCCGACGGCGGCCACTCGCTGCGCGCGGACCCGATGGCGCGGCGCACCGAGTGCCCGCCCGCCACCGCCTCCGTCGTCCATGCCTCGCACCACCGCTGGGGCGATGAGGCGTGGCTGGCGGCCCGGAAGGGCGGGCGCGTCCATGAGCTGCCGTTCTCCGTCTACGAGGTGCATCTGCCGTCCTGGCGGCCGGGGCTGACCTACCGGCAGCTCGCTCAGCAGCTCCCGGCGTACGTGAAGGACCTGGGCTTCACCCATGTGGAGCTGATGCCGGTGGCCGAGCACCCCTTCGGCGGCTCCTGGGGCTATCAGGTCACCGGTTTCTACGCGCCCACGGCCCGGCTGGGCACCCCCGACGACTTCAAGTACCTGGTGGACGCGCTGCACCAGGCGGGCATCGGGGTGCTGGTGGACTGGGTGCCCGCGCATTTCCCCAAGGACGCCTGGGCGCTGGCCGAGTTCGACGGCCGTCCGCTGTACGAGCCCGCCGATCCGCTGCGGGCGGCGCATCCCGACTGGGGCACGCTGGAGTTCGACTACGGGCGCACGGAGGTGCGCAACTTCCTGGTGGCGAACGCCGTCTACTGGTGCGAGGAGTTCCATATCGACGGCCTGCGGGTGGACGCCGTCGCCTCCATGCTCTACCTCGACTACTCCCGCGAGCCCGGCCAGTGGACGCCCAACGCGCACGGCGGCCGGGAGAACCTGGACGCGGTCGCCTTCCTCCAGGAGATGAACGCGACCGTCTACCGCCGCTGCCCGGGTGTGATCACCATCGCCGAGGAGTCGACCGCGTGGGACGGGGTCACCCGCGCCACCCACCATGTGGGCCCCAGCGGCTTCGGCGGCCTCGGCTTCGGGCTGAAGTGGAACATGGGGTGGATGCACGACTCGCTGGCCTATCTCGCGCATGAGCCGGTGCACCGCGCCTACCACCACCATGAGATGACCTTCTCGATGGTGTACGCGTACAGCGAGAACTATGTGCTGCCGATCTCGCACGACGAGGTGGTGCACGGCAAACGGGCCCTGGTGTCCAAGATGCCCGGCGACTGGTGGCAGCAGCGCGCCAACCACCGCGCGTACCTCGGCTTCATGTGGGCCCATCCGGGCAAGCAACTGCTGTTCATGGGCCAGGAGTTCGCCCAGGGCGCGGAATGGTCGGAGGCGCATGGGCCCGACTGGTGGCTGCTGGATCCGTCGTACTCCGCCGAGCCCGACCACCGTGGCGTCCGCGATCTGGTCCGTGATCTGAACCAGGTGTACGCGGCCACGCCCGCGCTGTGGCAGCGGGACACCGACCCCGAGGGTTTCTCCTGGATCGAGGGCGACGCCCGCGAGGACAATGTCTTCGCCTTCCTCCGCTTCGACGCCGACGGCTCCCCGCTGCTGGCCATCAGCAACTTCTCCCCGGTGGTCCGCCAGGACTACCGGATCGGAACGCCGGAGGCGGTCCCGGTGTGGCGCGAGGTGCTGAACACCGACGACGGGCGGTACGGCGGCGGCGGTGTGGCCAACGCCGAGCCGCTGAAGGCCGAGCCCACGGGGTGGCACGGCCGTCCGGCCTCCATCCTGCCGGTGCTGCCGCCGCTGGCCACGATCTGGCTGCGGCCCGCCTGAGCGAGGACCGCTTCCCGCACGCCGCCTGAGCTGCCGCCTGAGCAGTACGCCTTCCCGCGCCACCGCCTGAGCCACACGCCGCCCGAGCCCTACGGCCCGTCAGCCGTCGAGCCCGCCCAGCCGGGCGAGTCCCTCCCGGAGCCGCTGGGCGTCGGGGTGGCCGAGGGCGTCGAAACGGGTCAGGGCCCGCTGCCAACTGTGGCGGGCCCCGGCCCGGTCCCCGGCGGCGAGCTGTGCGCTGCCCAGCCGGTGCAGGGACTCGGCCTCCCGCACCCGCTCGCCCCGGCCGCGCCGCAGCTCCACGGCGTGCCGGTAGCAGCTAATGGCCTGCTGGTGGTCGCCGACGTGCTGATACGCGTAGCCGAGGCTGTCCCAGGCCGCGGACTCCCCGCGCCGGTCCCTCGCCTCCCGCATCATGTTCAGCGCCTTCTCGCAGTGGACGAGGGTCTGCTGGAAGTCGCCCAGCATGGCGTAGGCCCAGCCGACGTTGTTCATGGCGTACGCCTCGCCGCTGCGGTGGCCCGCCGCCCGGTACAGCTTCAGGGCGCGCAGCGCGTGGTGCAGCCCCTCGTCATGGCGGCCCTCCCGCTCACCGGCGAAGTTGAGCGCGCCATGGGCCAGGGCCTGGCCGACGGCGTTGCCGGTCTCGCGGTGCAGGTTCAGGGCGCGCACCAGATGGCCGCGGGCCCGGTCGTAGCGGCCCATCCGCAGATCGGCCATGCCCAGGCCGTAGCAGGCGTGGGCCTGGCCGGTGAGGTCGCGGATGCGGTGGGCCGAGCCCAGGGCGGTCCGGTGGACGGTGCGCTGATCGTGCCAGTGACCGCGCTGGTCCAGGAACTCCATCAGCGACCAGGCCAGTTGCCAGGCGTGGGTCTCGAATCCGGTCTCGGCGGCCTGCTGGAGCGCCGCGATCAGCGTCGGATAGGTGAGGCCGAACCAGAGCAGCGCCTGTGCGTGCCCCGTGAACTCCCCGACGCTGACGCCGGGCCGGACCGGCTCGACCGTGATCGGCTCCCGGTGCGGGGTGAAGGCCGCCCCGGCGGCCACGGCGGTGTGCAGATAGTGGTCGAGCAGCCGGTGCAGCGCGGTGTGGCGGTCGTCCTGCCCGTCGTACGCCCGGGTCAGCTCCACGGCGTAGGCGCGCAGCAGATCGTGGAAGCCGTACTGGCCGGGGGCGCGTTCGGTGATCAGATGCGCCCGGGTGAGCTGGATCAGCAGCCGGCGGGCCTGCGGGACCGGGACCCCCACCAGGCTGGCGGCGGCCGGGGCCGCGATATCGGGGCCCGGGTGGACGCCCAGCAGCCGGAACAGCCGGGCGGCGTCGGGGCCCAGGGTGTGGTACGACCAGGAGAAGACGGCCCGGACATCGGTGGTGGCGTCCCCGCCCTCGAACGCGTCGAGGCTGCCACGGGCGTCGCGCAGCTCCCCGGCCAGCGCCTCCAGGCCGAAGCGGGGGTGGGCGGCGGCGCGGGCGGCCACGATGGCGAGCGCGAGCGGCAGCCCGGCGCACACCGTGATCACCTCGGCCACGGCGTCGGGTTCGGCGGCCACCCGCTCGGCGCCCACCCGGCTGCTCAGCAACTCGCGCGCCTCGGCGCGGTCGAGCAGATCCAGCGGCAGCGGCTGGGCCTGCTCGGCGACGACCAGGCTGGTGAGTTCGTTACGGCTGGTCAGCACCACCAGACAGCCGGGGGAACCGGGCAGCAGGGGCCGCACCTGCTCGGCGTCCCGGGCGTTGTCGAGCAGGATCAGCATCCGGCGGTCGGCCACCAAGCTCCGGTACAGCGCGGTCTGCGCCTCGACGGTCGCGGGGATCCGGTGGGCGGGCACCTGGAAGGCGTCCAGGAGGCTCCGTACGGCCTCGGCGACGGTCATGGCCGAGTCGGTGGGGCCGAAGCCGCGCAGGTTCAGATAGAGCTGGCCGTCGGGGAACCGGTCGCGGACGCGGTGGGCCCAGTGCACCGCGAGGGTCGTCTTGCCGAGGCCGCCGCTGCCCGCGATCACGGTGAGCATCGCGGCCGTGGGCGCCCGTCCGCCGCCCTCGCCCGAACCCGCGCGCAGCAGGGCGTCCAGCCCGGCCAGTTCGCGCTCGCGACCGGTGAAGTGAGCCACGTCGGAGGGGAGTTGCTGCGGTACGGCGGTGACGACGGAGATGGGCCCGGGGGCGGGGGTGGGTTCGGGTGTCGCGGTGGGCGGATCGGCGGTGGATGCGGGTGTGAGGGCTTGCTCGTCGCCGGGCCCGGCGACGGGCTCCGTGACGGGCCCGGCGACGGGCTCGGGCGCCGCGTCGGCGGCCGGGACGCCCCCCACGGCGGGGGTCGGGGCGGGCGCCGCGTCGGATGGCGGCGCTGCTGCGGGAGCGCTTCCGTACGATCCGGGCGGCCCGGAGGGGTCCCCGGACCGTCCGTCACGGCCGTCTCGGGCGTCCCGGCCCTCGCGGCTGTCCTCGAGTGCCTCCCGGTGGAGCCGCTGAAGCTCGTCGCCGGGCTCGATGCCGAGCTCCTCCACATACCTCCGGCGGGTGGAGCGGAACAGCCCGAGGGCGTCGGCCCGCCTGCCGCCGCGCCGCAGCGCCTCCATCAGCAGCGCCACCGAGCGCTCCCGCAAGGGGTGTTCGGCCACCAGCGCGGACAGCTCCGTGGCGGCCTCGTGGTGCCGTCCGGAGCGCAGATCGATCGCGGCCAGCTCCTCGACCGCCGTACGCCGCTCCTCCTCCAGCCCGGCGCCCAGGGTGTCGGGGAGCCAGCCGCCCGCGACATCCGCCAGCGCGGGCCCGCGCCACAACTGGAGCGCGGTGTGCAGCAGTTCCCCGGCCCGGTCCTCGGGGCCGTCGGCGAATCCGGCGGCCCCGGTGGCCGACCCGGCGGTCCGGGCGACCGACCCGCCGGCTCCGCCGTCCCCGCCGGCCTTGGGGCTCTCCCGCGCGGCCCGCACCAGATCGCGGAACCGGTGCAGATCGACCTGCTCACGGGCGACGGTCAGGGAATAGCCCTTCGCCGATGTCGTCAACTCGGCCCCGGGCAAGGCGGAAAGGATCCGCCGCAGCTTGGAAATCTGCACCTGTACGGCGTTTCGCGCGGACCCCGGCGGGTCCTCGCCCCATACTGCCAACACCAGCCTGTCGACGGAGACCACGCGGCCGGAGGCCATCAGCAGCATCGCCAGAACGGACCGCTGCTGCGCGGCGGTCGGCCCCAGGAGACGCTCGCCCTGCCATATTCCGACCGGTCCCAACAGGCGAAACTCGGTCCCATCCACACACTGCCCCCGTTGGTACCAGAGATTTCACTGTGACCATGTGGAAGCCTACCCACGGGTTCGGGTCAGCGAGGCATCAGCGGGATATCAGCGGCTCGTAGCACCCTACGGTCATCGAGGGCCCCATGGGCACCAGAAGCTCACCCGGTCACCGCGGCGGCGGCGACCGAACCGGAAGTGTCCGGTCCGGGGCCCTCATCCACCAATGAACGGGGGACAGCATGGCAGTGAGGTGCCGAGGTGGCGGCTCATGACCACCGCTGAAGGAACACGAAGCACACCTCGGATCGGCGAACTCGTCTACGACCTCGAACGCGAGGCCATGGGCCGCGTCGCCTACGTCGACACCGGCGGCAACATCGCCTGGGTCAAACCCCTCCACGAGGGCCCCGAATGGACGGCCCTCCCGGAACAGCTACGCCGCGCGCCGGACGGCGAGCGATAAGGCGCCTTCGGCGCCGAAAGGACCGCCGAAGGGCACCGGCGGCGTAGCCAATGGCGGCGTCTCGCGTCTTCCAACGGGGGGAAGACGCGGGGCGCCATTCGCCGTGCGCGCGACGCGTGCGTGCGCGACGCGTGCGTGCGCGACGCATGTGTGCGCGACGTACACGCCCGTGAAACGCCCGCGGCCCTGCCCCGATTCAGGAGGGCAGGGCCGCGGCGCGCGCAAGGTGTCAGGCGGGCACGTGCTCCTTCGCCGTGTCACCGTCACGCCGCTCGGGGAGGGACTTGCCCTCGGCCCCGTCGGAGTCGTCCGCGGCCGGGCCGTGGCCGCCGCCGTGGCGCGCGAAGCCCTCGGCGTCGAACGGCAGTCGTCCGGCGAGGACTTCGTTCATCCGCTCCTTGTCGATCTCCTTGGTCCAGGTGCCGACCAGGACGGTCGCCACCGCGTTGCCCGCGAAGTTGGTGAGGGCGCGGGCCTCGCTCATGAAGCGGTCGATGCCGACGATGAGGCCGACGCCGTCGACCAGTTCGGGCCGGTGCGACTGGAGGCCGCCCGCCAGCGTCGCCATGCCCGCGCCGGTGACACCGGCGGCGCCCTTCGACGCGACGATCATGAAGAGGAGGAGGGATATCTGCTGGCCTATGGAGAGCGGGTCGCCCATGGCCTCGGCGATGAACAGCGAGGCCATCGTCAGGTAGATGGCGGTGCCGTCCAGGTTGAAGGAGTACCCGGTGGGGACGGTGATACCGGCCACCGGCTTGCTGACGCCCGCGTGCTCCATCTTCGCGATGAGCAGCGGCAGCGCCGACTCGGAGGACGACGTCGACAGGATCAGCAGGAACTCCCGCGCCAGGTACTTCAGCAGCAGGAAGATGTTCACGCCCGCGACCAGCCGCAGGATCGTCCCGAGGACGATGAACACGAACAGCGCGCAGGTCACATAGAAGCCGACCATGATGACCGCGAGCGCCTTGAGCGCGTCCAGACCGGTCTCGCCGACCACGGCGGCCATCGCGCCGAAGGCGCCCACCGGGGCGGCCCACATGACCATCGACAGCAGCTTGAAGACGAGCTGCTGGATGTGGCCTATGCCGCGCAGCACCGGCTCGCCCGCCTTGCCCATCGCCTGGAGGGCGAAGCCCGCGAGCAGGGCCACGAACAGGGTCTGGAGCACCTCGCCCGCGGTGAAGGCGGAGACCAGCGTCTTCGGGATGATGCCGAGCAGGAAGTCCGCCGTCGACTCGGAGGCGCCCTCGGCCTGGCTCTGCCCGGCCTGGGCCGCGTCATGGCTCATGTGCAGGCCGCTGCCCGGCTCCAGGAAGTTGCCGACGACCAGGCCGATGGCGAGGGCCACGGTCGACATCACCATGAAGTAGCCGAGCGCGAGACCGCCGACCGCGCCGACCTTCGCGGCCTTGCGCACCGAGCCGACCCCGAGCACGATCGTGCAGAAGATGATCGGCGAGATCAGCATCTTGATGAGGTTGACGAAGCCTTCGCCGATGGGCTTGAGCTCCACCGCCGTATCGGGGGCCGCGAAGCCCACGAGGATGCCGAGCGCCACCGCGCCGATGACGGCGAGGTAGAGGTAGTGAATCCTTTCCTTCTTCGGCTTCGTCCCATCCGGTTCCGTACGTCCGGATGCGGGCGGCGTGGTGTCCGCAGCCACGGTGCTGCCTCCTTCTGATCTGCCGTCCAACTGTCCCGGCGCTGTACTGTGTGCGGCTCGCACACCGCCTTGAACGGTCCCGGCGACTATGCCCCAACGCTGTGATGGGGGTCACCCTTCCGTTCATTTCGTTCATACAAAGATGCGTGTGCAGACTGATGGCCATGCGCATCCCCCACCCCCGGAGCCTGGCCGGCCAGCTCTTCGCGATGCAGGTCGTGCTGGTCGCCGCCCTGGTGGCCGGATGTGCCGTCTTCGCCTACGTCACCGACCGCGAGCAGGCGGTGGTGGCCGCGCGGCAGCGGGCGACGGCCGCCGCGGTGGCCGTCGCCGACTCCCCGTCGGTCGCCGAGGCGGCACGGTCCAAGGACCCCACCGCCCGGCTCCAGCCGTATGCGGAGAAGGTGCGCCGGGACACGAACGTCACCTTCGTCACGATCATGGATACCCACGGTGTGCGCTGGGCGCACCCCGATCCGCGCCAGATCGGCGCCACCTATCTCGGCCATATCAAGCCCGCGCTGCGCGGCCGGATCTTCGCCGAGACGTACACCGGCACCCTCGGCTCCTCGGTGCGCGTGGTCGCCCCGGTGCGCGACGACCGCGCCGGCGGCCGGATCACCGCGCTGGTCAGCGCGGGTATCACCGTGGACACGATCAGCGCCCAGGTGCGCCGCCAGTTGCTCGCGCTGCTCGGTGTCGCCGCCGCCGCGCTCGCGCTCGGCGGCCTGTGCGCGTATGTCATCAACGCCCGGCTGCGCCGCCATACGCACGGCATGAACGCGGACGAGCTGAGCCGGATGCACGACTACCACCAGGCCGCGCTGCACGGCGTGCGCGAGGGGCTGCTGATGCTCGACGGCGGGCGGCGGATCGCGCTGATCAACGACGGCGGGCGGGAGCTGCTCGGCCTGCCCGAGGACTCCGTCGGCCGCTACGTCTCGGACCTGGGCCTGCCGCCCGCGCTGACCGGCGCCCTGCTGGCCACCGAGCCGCGCGTGGACGAACTGCATCTGACCGCGGAACGGGTCGTGGTCGTCAACACCTCCCCGGTGAGCAGCGGCGAACAGCGCGGCACGGTGGTCACCCTGCGCGACCACACCGAGCTCCAGGCGCTCTCCGGCGAGCTGGACTCGGTGCGCGGCTTCGCGGAGGCGCTGCGCTCCCAGGCCCATGAGGCCGCGAATCGGCTGCATGCCGTCGTCTCGCTGATCGAACTGGGCCGGGAGGACGAGGCGGTCGACTTCGCCACCGCCGAGCTGGAGCTGGCCCAGGCGCTCACCGACCAGGTGGTGGGCGCGGTCGCCGAACCGGTGCTGGCCGCGCTGCTGCTGGGCAAGGCGGCCCAGGCCAGCGAACGCGGCGTCGAGCTCGTCCTCGCCCCCGACAGCCGCATCGACGACGGCGTCCTCCCGCCCGGCCTGCCCGCCCGCGACCTGGTGACCATCCTCGGCAACCTCATCGACAACGCCACGGACGCGGCCGCCGAGGGCGTCGGCCACGGCGGTGCCCCCCGCAGCGCCCGCGTCACGGTCACCGCCCGCGCGGACGGCGGCGAGCTGACGCTGCGCGTCGCGGACACCGGCGCCGGCCTCGACCCGGCGGCGGCCGAGGAGGTCTTCCGCCGCGGCTGGAGCACGAAGTCCCAGGGCCGCGGCCTGGGCCTGGCCCTGGTCCGCCAGGCCGCCCGCCGCAACGCGGGCACGGTGGAGATATCGGCCGCCCCGGACGGCGGCGCCGAATTCACCATCCGCCTGCCGCTGGCAACCCCGACCACGACGCCGTGACACGGCCCCACGCAACCCACGCACCGACCGGCCCCGCGCCCGGGCCGGGACGGCCCCGGCCGGACGGGCCCGCCCGGTCCAAGCGCCGCACGGCGCCCCACCCGGCCCGGTGCCGGGAGCCCGGCCCGCTCGCGCGAACCGCGGCCACATCCCGCCACGGCGCGTCGGCCGCGAGCGCGGCGCCACCCGCCGCCCCGCCCGTGACCGGGGGCCATATTCAGCCGCGTGCGGGGAGGGGACCCGGTCGACAAGCGCCCCAGCACAAGCGGTAGGGGAATCGTCACCGTAGGGATCTGGCCACTCGCGGTTACCCTCCGTAAATTGGAGCCCTAAGCATTCCGCGCGCACCGCGCCGCACCCCGCACCCCGCACCTCGTCCGAGAGGAATCCGTTCATGAGCCCGCCGCAGGCGAAACCGGGGGACCCGGCGCCGATCCGGGTTCTCGTCGTCGAAGACGACCCCGTCGCGGCGGACGCGCACCGGATGTACGTCGACCGCGTCCCCGGCTTCGCCGTCGTCGGGGCCGCGCGGAGCGGCGGGGACGCGCAGCGGCTGCTGGAGCGGACGCCCGCCGATCTGCTGCTGCTGGACCTCTACCTCCCCGACGGGCACGGCCTCCAGCTCGTACGGGCGCTGCGCGCGGCCGGGAACGGGGCGGATGTGATCGCGGTCACCTCGGCCCGGGACCTGGCGATGGTCCGCGACGGGGTCTCCCTCGGGGTCGTGCAGTACGTGCTGAAACCGTTCACCTTCTCCACCCTCCGGGACCGCCTCCTCCGGTACGCCGAGTTCCGGGCGACCGCGGGCGAGGCCAGCGGGCAGGACGAGGTGGACCGCGCACTGGCCGCGCTGCGGGCGCCGCAGCCCGCCGCGATGCCCAAGGGGCTGACCCAGGCGACCCTGCACGCGGTCACGGAGGCGCTGCGCGGCGCGGAGGAGGGAATCTCGGCCGCGGCCACCGCCGAGACGGTGGGGATCTCCCGGATCACCGCCCGCCGCTATCTGGAACACCTGGTGGAGGCGGGACGCGCCGCCCGCGCCCCGCACTACGGACAGATCGGCCGCCCCGAGCTGCTGTACCGCTGGCTCAGCGAGCACTGAACGAGCACTGAGCGAGCGCTAGGAGCGGCTGCCTCCGGCCGCGATCGCGGCTTCGTACGCCTGCCGCAACCGCTCCGAAGCCGTGGGGCTCTTCGGGCTTGCGCGAGTGACGCCGAGGTGGATCTCGCGCAGTTCGTCCATGAGCTCATCGACGAGTTGCGGGGAGCCTTCCGCGAGGATGCGGGCACGCACCGCGAGCTCCGGGGTTGTGGGCCGGTGCCGCAACCCCCACGCGCCGAGGGCGACCATCACCGGGAGCGTCTGGATGCCGGCTTCGGTGAGGGTGTAGGTCGCTTTCTTGCCACGCGTGGCATCGTCGCGGGTCAGCAGCCCTCCCTCGACGAGCTTGCGCAGGCGGCCGGCGAGGATGTTGGACGCGATGCCCTCGTCGTTCCGGGTCAGCAGATCGCGGAAGTGACGACGTCCGCCGAAGATCACGTCACGCAGCACGATCAGAGTCCACGGGTCCCCCAGGACCTCCACCGCGGCGTTGATCGCACAACCCGAACGCGGCTCCGCACGCATCGCGCACGCACCTCCTGACTGATGACAACCGAATGTCACTGATTGCAACTCGCAACCCCTCCATCGTAGAGTTCCCTCAACCAGTTGCAGTTCGCAATCACTCACCGGAGGTGGACCGCATGGCCAGGGTCCGAGTGCACAACTTCTTCGTCTCCCTCGACGGCTACAGCGCGGGCGAGACGATCACGCTCGACCAACCCATCGGGGGCGCCGAGAGACTGTTCACGGGCTTCGACGGGCGATTCATCCACGGCGTGAACGTCGCGGATGAACCGATCACCCTCGATCGTGCTCTCACCAGCACCTGGGGTCAGGGCATCGGGGTCGAGATCATGGGCCGGGGCAAGTTCGGTCCGCAGACCGGCGAGTGGACCGACGACGACTGGCGAGGCTGGTGGGGCGACGAACCCCCCTTCCGCACGCCCGTGGTGGTGCTCACCCACCATCGACGTGACCCCATCCACTTCGACAACGGGACGAGCTTCCACTTTCTCGACGCCACCCCCGAGGACGCACTCGCCTACGCCCAGGACCTCGCCGACGGCCGGGACGTGCGCATCGGCGGCGGCCCCTCCACCGTCCGGCAGTTCCTGACGGCCGACCTCATCGACTTCATGCACCTGGTCACCGTGCCCATCACCCTCGGCACCGGGGTCTCGGTGTGGGACGGGCTGGCCGAGGTCCAGGACCGTTTCACCACCGAGTCGGCGACCTCGGCAAGCGGCCTCACCCACCACTTCTGGAATCGGACCGTCACCGGCTGAGGGCTGTCCCGTGATCATCCCACCCCGGCTTATCCCTCCGGGCGGGCGAAGGCGAGGATGTCGGGGACTGCTTCACACAGGCTCCCGAAGTGACGGTGCACGCCGTCCACCGCAACGGCGGCGTTGACCCCCCACACCGTCATGCCGGCCCGCAGCCCCGCCTCGACTCCGGAGGGGGCGTCCTCAATGACCAGGCAGTCCTCGGGCCTGGCACCGAGTTGGCGGCCAGCAGGTAGGGCACGGGCGACGGTTTGCCCTCCTCCACCGCGGCGGCGTCGACTATGACGCGCGGGAGTGGCAGGCCCGTCCGGGCAAATCGCCCGCGCACCCGGTGCTCGTAGTTCGAGGTCACCAGCGCCCACGACGACGCCGGCAGGGTGCCCAGAAGCTCCGACGCACCGTCGAAGGCCGTATAGACGCCGGACCGAACGTCCTCGTTGTAGGTGTGGGGGGGGCGATAGCACCGCCCGTCGGCCTGCTCGCCCTTGCCCAGGGTGTCGAGGCAGCCGCTGGATCCGCCGAAGCCGCGCAGGTCCACCTGGACCAGGGCGGAACCCCGGTCGAACAGGTCGCTTCCCGTCGTTGTCCTCGTGCGTCACCGGGTTCTCGGCGTCGGCCACTGCCGCGGCGTCCGACTGCGTCGCGCCGGCCGGGCCGTCTCAGTGGTCGGTCGGCTGAACGAGCCGCTTGGTCGAGCGGCGGAACGCCCAGAAGACGACCAGCAGCGCCAGCGCGAGCAGCGGCGCGCCCATACCGACCTTGGCGAGGGCCAGCCAGCCCGTGGAGTCGTTCTCGTAGAGCCACTGCTGTACGGCGAACCGGGCCCCGAAGAGGGCGGTCAGGGTGGTGGTGGCGATGTCGTGGGCCAGCAGGCTGGGGCGGTCGCTCCGCCATGGGTGGCGGTTGCCGTGCAGCGCGTTCCACACCAGGCCGGTGACCGGCCTGCGGGCCAGCAGCGAGGCCAGGAAGAGCACCGCGCCCGCGAAACTGGCCCAGATTCCGATCAGGAAGAAGCCGCTCGCCGAGCCGGTCCACGCCGCGATGCCGCCGGCGGCCGCAACGCCGAAGAGACCGCCGGACGCCGCGCTGAACGGTTCCTTCCGCGCCATCCGCCACACGGTGAGCGCCAAGGCGACCGCGAACGCGATGCCGATCGCGAGGGGCAGCCCGAGGGCGGCGTTGGCCGCGGCGAACGCCGTGATCGGGATCGCCGTGTACACCATCCCCTTGGTACCGCCGAGTTGGGCGAACAGCTTGTCGTGTGCCTGGCCGGCGGACGGCTCCTCGTGCGCCCGACCGGTGAACGGTTTCCCGTCCGCCTGGCTCTGTGCCCCGGGCCCGACCGGTGTCTGCTCGGCGCGGCCGTTCTCGGTCATGGTGTCTTCCCGGCTGTCGTGGGTACGCGTGAGACGGTCCGTCGTCGTCATGACGTCCTTCCAGGTGATTGGCGGTCAGCGGCGGGCGGACCCTGGCCGTGGATCCGTGCCGTCGGTGCGCTGAAGACCATGGAAAACCGTGCCGTCGCGGCACACTCAAGCCACCTGGAACGCGACGCGGGTCACTACCCGCCGGGGTGGACGGGGGCGCACTGGGCGAGAGCCCGGTCGCGCTTGACCATGCCGCGACGGCATGATTTCGGATGACGTGAGTCGGGGCGGCCGGCCGATCCCCGAGCAGTCGCCGATACCCGACCAGTCGGAACGGAGTGCGGGCCATGGCATGGAGCACGCGTGAGATCGCCGAGCTCGCGGGCACGAGCCTGCGAGCGGTGCGGCATTACCACGAGGTCGGTCTGCTCGACGAGCCGATGCGCCGCGCCAACGGCTACAAGCAGTACGGCGTCGCCCATCTCGTCCGGCTGCTGCGCATCAAGCGCCTGGTCGACCTGGGGTTCTCGCTGTCCCAGATCGCCGAGATGGGCGACGCCCACGAGCATCCGGAGGAAGCGTTGCGTGCGCTTGACGCCGAACTCGCCGCCACCATCGAACGGTTGCAACGGGCCAGGATGGAACTCGGCTTCATACTGAAAAAGTCGGTTCCGACGACCTGCCGCCGGAGTTCGCCACGGCCGCGGCCGACACTCCCATGTCCGAGGCGGAACGCTCGTTCATCACCGTGATGAGCAGGGTGCTCGGCCCGAAGGGCACCGCGGCCTACGCCGACCTGATGCGAAACCCCGTCCAGGATCCCGCCGGCGACGCCTTCGCACAGTTGCCCGCCGACGCCGACGAGCAGACCCGCGCCGAGGTGGCCGAAGCCCTGGTCGCCTACGTGCTGGAGCTGTGGCGGCAGAACCCGGGGCTGAGCACACTGTCCGCCGACGCCCCGCGCGGCGCGAAGTACGCGAAGAAGACCGTCGTCAGCGCCTTCCAGGAGATCTACAACGAAGCCCAGGCGGACGTCCTGCGCCGGCTTGGCGTCCTGCTGGCCCAAGCGCGACGCACCCCGGACTCGCGACCGGCGGACCAACGGCCCTGCTGATCCAAACGAAACCGCCTGGGGCCCGGCCCGGCACCGCCCAGTCCTGGGTGCCGGGAAGTGCCGTGCAGCCGGACCTCGCCCGATAGGAAAGTTTCCTATCCGACATCTTGTCGCGGCCATGCCGCCTCGCTAGGTTCAGCCTCGCTCGACTTCCCTCCCACCCCCCACCCAGGAGGCTCCGTCAGCCATGCCTCGTTCCCGGCATCACCGCAGACTCGCCCTCGCCGTCGCCGTCGGCATGCTCGCCGCGGGCGTCACCACGGCGGCCACCGCGCAAGCGGCGCCGCAGCACACCGCCGCCGCAGCAGCCGCCGCGCCCAGCGGGCTCAACGGTCCGTACCTCTACCTCGGCTGGGGCTCCCCGCCCAAGGCCACGGACGTCATGTCGGCGACCGGCACCACGCAGTTCACGATGGCGTTCATGCTCTCCGACGGCGGCTGCAACCCCAAGTGGGACGGCTCCCGCGGGCTCACCGGCGGCAACGACCAGTCGACGATCAACTCCATCCGCTCGGCGGGCGGCGATGTCACCGTCTCCTTCGGCGGCTGGAGCGGTAACAAGCTGGGCGAGAAGTGCTCCTCCGCCTCCGCACTCGCCGGCGCGTACCAGAAGGTCATCGACGCCTACAAGCTCAAGTCGATCGACATCGACATCGAAGCGAGCGAGTTCGAGAACGCGACGGTCCGCCAGCGTGTGGTCGACGCGCTCAAGACCGTCAAGCAGAAGAACAGCGGCATCAAGGTGTACGTCACCTTCGGCACCACCACCTCCGGCCCCGACTCCAATGGCAAGGACCTGGTCAAGCGCGGTGCCGCCGCCGGGCTCGACGTGGACGGCTGGGCGGTCATGCCGTTCGACTTCGGCCAGGGCTCCATCGATATGGCGGGGGCCACCAAGTCGGCGGTGGACGGTCTGAAGAACACCGTGGCGAGCGCCTACGGCCTCTCCTCCGACGCCGCCTACCGCAAGGTCGGCTTCTCCTCGATGAACGGCAAGACCGACGTCGCGGGCGAGACCATATCCCTGAACAACTTCAAGGACATGGTGTCCTACGCCAAGAGCCACCACCTGGCCCGCGTCAGCTTCTGGTCGCTCAACCGCGACCGCAAGTGCGGCTCCGGCACGGACGGCGACGCATGCAGCGGGATCGACCAGGGCACGTACGACTTCACCAAGGTGCTCGCGGGGTACAACGGCTGAGTCCGGCTGCCACCGGCTGAGCCGCGCCCCCGTACGCCCGGGGTGTACGAACGCGTACGGGGGCGCACGGGGGCGTATACCCGCGACGGCGTTCGATCAAGTGACGATCCAGGTCACGGGGATTGACCTTCCGTTGAAGCCGACCTTACGGTCAGCGCGCAGCCCACAGAGGCCAGCAAGGAGGTCGTGCCCGTGCGCCCCACCGCCCCACTGATCCTCGCCGCCACCCTCGCCGCCACCGCAGGACTCACATCCTGCGGTGGCGGTTCGGGCAGCGACCCGGACACCGTCAAGGTCGTCTACAACCGCTCCACGGACAACAAGATCCGCTTCAAGGACAACCACCTGGCCGAGGTGAAGAAGCAGTTCGAGAAGGCCAACCCCGGCAAGAAGGTCAAGCTGGTCCCGATCCAGGCGCAGGACAACGACTACGCCACCAAGGTCCAGCAGATGATGCGGTCCCCCAAGACCGCTCCCGACCTGGTCTACGAGGACACCTTCCGGATCAACTCGGACATCAAGGCGGGCTATCTGCGCCCCCTCGACGACTATCTGGCCAAGTGGAAGAGCTGGGACCAGTTCGTCGACACCGCGAAGGCGGCGGCCAAGGCCGAGGACGGCAAGACGTACGGCGTCCCGGACGGCACCGACACCCGTGGCCTGTGGTTCAACAAGAAGATCTTTGCCAAGGCCGGGCTGCCGGCCGACTGGTCGCCCAAGAACTGGGACGACATCCTCAAGGCGGCGCGCACGATCAAGCAGAAGGTCCCCGGCGTCACCCCGCTCAACACCTACACCGGCAAGGCCCCGGGCGAGACCTCCGTCATGCAGAGCTTCGAGATGCTGCTGTACGGCACGGGCGAGGCGGGCGGGAACCCCCTCTACGACCCCGGCGCCAAGAAGTGGGTCACCGGCGGCAAGGGCTTCCAGGACGCGCTGGGCTTCCTTCGGACCGTCTACTCCGAGAAGCTCGGCCCGGACATCTCCGACGCCCTCGACCCCAACGTCGGCACCACCGTCTTCAGCGAATGGCTCCCCGAGGGCAAGCTGGCCATCGCCCTCGACGGCTCCTGGCTGGGCCAGAACTGGCTGAAGACCGGCGGCAAGCCGTGGCCCGAGTGGTCCAAGACCCTCGGCCAGGCCCCGATGCCCACCCAGAACGGGCAGGCGCCCGGCAAGGTCAGCATGTCCGGCGGCTGGACGTGGGCGATCACCGCGAAGTCCAAGAACCCCGATCTGGCCTGGAAGTTCATCCAGCAGCTCCAGACCAAGGACAACGCGGTCACCTGGGACATCGTCGACGCCCAGATCGCGGTCCGCAAGGACGTCGCGCAGGACCCGAAGTACACCTCCTCCATGCCCGGGATCACCTTCTTCACGGGGCTGGTGAAGTACACCCACTACCGCCCCACCACCCCCGTCTATCCCCAGGTGTCCACGGCGATCGGCGAGGCCATGGAGGCGGCGACGGCCGGTGGCTCCTCCCCGGAGAAGGCCGCGAAGTCCTACGACGACCAGCTCAAATCCATCGCCGACGGCGCCACGGTGGCGGCGAGCGGCCAGGGCTGAGGGCCGCCCCCGATGGCAACCGCGACCAAAGCGGCGGCGGCCCCGACGGACACCCCGGCCCGCCCGGGCTCCCGTCGCGGCCGCCCCCTGCGCTGGCTTCCGCTCGCCCCCGCCACCGTCATGCTGCTGCTCTTCCTCGGTGGCCCCATCGCGTACTGCGTCTATATCGCCTTCACCAATATGCAGCTCACGGGCGCCTCCTCCACGGACTTCGTGGGGCTGGACAACTTCCAGCGCGCCTTCGGGGACGACGACTTCCGCAACGCCGTCGTGCTCACCCTCGTCTTCACCCTGCTCTCCTCCCTCGTCGGCCAGAACACCCTGGGCCTGGCGCTGGCCGCCCTGATGCAGCGCGCCTCGCGCCCGGTGCGGACACTGACCGGCGCGATCGTCATCGCGGCCTGGGTCGTCCCCGAGATCGTGGCGGGCTTCCTGCTGTACGCGTTCTTCCGCCGCGAGGGCACGCTCAACGCGCTGCTGGACTGGCTGGGCCTGCCGTCCCAGAACTGGCTCTACACCCTGCCCATCCTCGCCGTGTCCTTCGCCAACGTCTGGCGCGGCACGGCCTTCTCGATGCTCGTCTACTCCGCCGCCCTGTCCGAGATCCCCAAGGAGATCACCGAGGCGGCGGAGGTCGACGGCGCGGGTGGGCTGAGCCGCTTCTGGCACATCACCCTGCCGATGATCCGCCGCTCGATCGGCACCAATCTGATGCTGAACACCTTGCAGACGCTGTCGGTGTTCGGCCTCATCTGGGCGATGACCCGGGGCGGCCCGGGAAACCGCAGCCAGACGCTGCCGGTCTTCATGTACGACCAGGCGTTCAACAAATCCCTCATCGGCTACGGCACGGCGGTGGCACTGCTGTTGCTGCTGGTGGGGGCGCTGTTCTCGGTGGTGTATCTGCGGCTGATGCGCGAGGAGGTCTGAGCCGCGGCCCTCTGAACTCCGCCCCGGACTCCGCCCCGAACCCCGCCGGGGTGCCGGTTTCCACGCCGGTGGCGGTTTCCACGCCGGTGGCCACGCCTTCCGTCCGTACGCCGAGGCCGGACCCGGGGGCCGCGAACGCGGCCCCCGTCAGCATCACCGCGCCCAGCAGGGCGCCCACCGCCACCGCGGCGCTCGCCGACGGTCCGGTGCCCGACCCCGGGCTGGTGCCCGACGCCGGGCTGATGTCCCTGTCTGAGATCACACCCTCAACTGTCCGCGCGGACGGCCACGTTCCCATGACGTACGTCACCCGGCCGCCTCAGCGTCCGGTCGGCCACGGGCAGGCGGTCAGCCGCTGGTGCGCGTGCGCCGCCGGTGGGCCTTCTGTCTGCACGCCGCCCCGCAGAACCGCGCGGGGCGCCCCGCGCGGCCTGTGCGGTCGCCGGGCAGCGGATCACCGCACATCTCGCACCGACCGATTTCGTCACGCGGACCGGCGGCTCCGGTGTCGACCTCCGCCATTCCGTTACGGATTTTCGTTACGGTCTGTTCCGCCCGCAATCCGTCGCACATCACCGCCGTCAGCACCCCGGACCCGGGGCCGCGCCCCTGCTCCATGGCCGCGCACCCCGCCACCAGCGCCTGTACGTCCGCCGCCGCGACATCCGCCCTGACCGCTCCGGCCTCCTGGGCGCGCCGGAGCAGCACACTCAGCGCCTCACCGAACTCGCGCCTGGCACCGGCCGCCGCCGCGTCGGGCGCACGGCCGGGCGCCTCCCGGGCGAATGCCTCGCACAGCGCACGGTTGAGCGATGCCTCTCCGACCACGCGCTCCAGGAAGCCGAAGAACGCCGCCCCCGGGTCCTCGGCCACGGCCAACGCCCGCCCCTCGGCGACGAACCCGTCCACGCTGTCGGCGATCACCGCCTCGAAAAGGTCCTCCTTGGAGGGGAAGTGTCGGTACACCGTCCCGGCGCCCACCCCGGCCCGCTCGGCGATCGCGCCGAGCGGCGCCATGCCGCCCTCCGCCGCGAACGAGGCCCTGGCGGCGGCCAGCACCCGCGCCCTGTTCCGCCGCGCGTCGGCCCGCGAGGGCAGCTCGCCCGAGGGCGGCCCTCCGCCGTCTGCCGCTTCCCTTTCCATCTCCGTCCCCCTGATTGACAAGCGGGTCGTCCGTTCCGGTACGTTAACCGGGTTACTCGTTCCGATTCTACTCGGGAGCCTTCCGCCATGACCTCCATGACGTCGAACCACATCATCCTGGTGACCGGCGCGACCGGTCAGCAGGGTGGCGCCACCGCGAGGCGACTGCTCGCGGACGGCCGCCACGTACGCGCGCTCACCCGGGACACCACCAGCCCCGCGGCACTCGCCCTCGCCTCGGCGGGCGCCGAACTGGTCGCGGGCGATCTGGACGACCGCGCCTCGCTCGACGCGGCCGCCCGCGGAGCCCACGGTGTCTTCAGCGTCCAACCCACCCCCGGCATGCCGGGCCTGCCCGCGGAATACGGACCGGACGACGAGGTTCGGCGGGGCAGGAACGTGGCGGACGCCGCGCGGGCCGCCGGGGCCCAACTCCTCGTCTACGCCTCCGCGTTCGGCGCCGACAATGACAGCGGGCTGTCGACGCTGGAGAGCAAGCGGCGCATCGAGGAGCACATCGACGCGATCGGCATGCCCGCGACCGTCCTGCGCCCCACGTCCTTCATGGAAAACCTCCTCCACCCCGTATGGGGTCTGCGGGACGGCGCCCTGGCCACCCCGTACAACCCGGACACCCGCCAGCAGTTCATCGCGCTGTCCGACATCGCGGCCTTCGCCGCCCTCGCCTTCGACGCCCCCGACCGCTTCCGCTCCCGCGCCCTCGACCTGGCGGGCGACACTCTCACCCCACCGGAGACCGCCGCCGCCATCACCCGGGCCACGGGCCAGGATGTCCCGTACGTCCACATCCCCCTGGACGCCATACGCGCCCAGAGCGAGGAGGCGGCCCGCGGCATCCAGTCCCTCAACGACGGCATCTACCCCTTGGTCGACATCGGACCCCTGCGCGCTCTCCACCCCGGCCTGTTCACCTTCGAGGACTGGCTGACTCACCACGGCGCGGCCCGACTTCAGGCCATGACCACATCAGGAGACGTCGCGCCGGCCGTCGACTAGCCATGGCATGGCACGGAGCCGGCGAGACGTACCGAGCGATGAGCCGCCTGGACGAAGCCGCCGACTTTCATCGCCGTGCGGCGGCGGCCCACCACGCGCTGGGCGACCACTGGCACGAGGCGTTGGCCCTCGACGGCCTGGCCCTCGCTCTCGCCGAAGACGATGGCGCCCAATCCCGTCAGCACCGGGCCGAAGCCCTGCGCCTGCTCTCGGGCTACGACGACCCCAGAGCGGCAGAGCTGCGCGCCCAAATCGAACAACGGTAGGCCAACTCAAGGTCGCCGCACGAGCCGAACGTCAGCGACGGCACCCTGGAAGGCCGCCCAGGCGGCGGGGGTGAAGCGGAGTATTCGCCCCTCCGGGTCCTTGGAGTCGCGTACCGCCACGGTGTTGGGCACGTTCGTGGCCACCTCGACGCACTCCCGATCGCCAGTGCTGAAGCTGGACTTCCGGAACTCAAGAGCCGCCATGCTCACATCTCTCCTCGGAGCGCTTCGATGAATGACCTGCTCTCCGACTCGGTGAGGGCGTGGCGGGCGATCTTCTCGAACAGCTCCTGGTGCTGAGCGGCTTCGTCACCTCCCTCAACCCATAGCTGGCCGAAGGCAGTTTCTGTATACACCACGTCCATGGCTCCCGGCTCCGCGAAGGAGATGATGTTGAATGCCCCGCCCATGCCCAGATGCGCTCCGGCCTCGAACGGCAAGACCTGGACGGTGATGTTCGACTGCTGGGCCGCCTCCTCCAGGCGCTTCAACTGCTCACGCATCACCGTCGAACCGCCGACGCGATGCCGGAGTGCGCTTTCGTGGACCACCGCCCAGAGGCCCAGAGTCGGTTCCTCGGAAAGCCGCCGCTGTCGCGCGATACTGCTGGCAACCAACGTCTCACCCCTGTCGGGGTGGCCCTTCGTCGAATTGCCCAGCGCCAACGCACGTGCGTAGTCAGGGGTTTGGAGCAGGCCAGGCACCAGGCAGAGCTGCCAAGTCCTGATGCTCGTAGCCGCGTTCTCCAGAGCGACGTATTCCTGCATGTCCCCGAGGTTCGGGAACTCGTTCCACCAGCCCTTCGCCTTGCGACGTTCGCGGTCGATGCGTGCCAGCTCCAGCAACCCGCCCACCGCCGCAGGATCGCTCAGGCCGTACAGCTCGCACAGCGCGCGGATGTCCGGGTCCCGCATCGGGACCCAGCCGCCCTCCATCTTGGCGACCTTGGTCGTGGATCCGGTGAGCACCTTGGCGGCGTGGGTCTGCGTCAGGCCCGCCGCAGTGCGGAGCTTGGTCAGCTCACCACCGAGCCTACGTCCCAAAACGGTCGAGGTGCTATTGCCCTGCATCGGCTGACTCCGACCGAATCCTAAAAGTTGCGCGCTCCGCACATTTGCGGGACGCGCAAATTCTATTACGCTCACCCCATGGGACTGCGAGAGCGCAAGAAGGCCCAGACGCACGCGGCGCTGAGCTGGGCCGCGGTGCGGCTGACCGTGGAGCGTGGGTTCGACAAGGTCAAGGTGGAGGACATCGCCGAGGCCGCCGGGGTCTCGCCGCGTACGTTCAACAACTACTTCTCGAGCAAGGCCGAGGCGATCGCGTTCCGCCACCTCCACCGCTGTCTGCGCGTCGCGGAGGCGTTGCGCGAGCGGCCGGACGAGCCGCTGTGGGACGCGATCACCGACTCCGTACTGCGGCATTTCGCGTCGGACGTGGAGGCGATCGCCGATCCGCCCGTCGCCGACGCGGCGCAGTGGACAGCGGGTGTGCGGGTGATGGTCGCGGAACCGGCCCTGCGGGGCGAGATGTTGCGGGCCGGGGCCGTCGCCGAGGCCGAGATCGCGGCGGCCGTCGCGGAACGTACCGGCGGCGACCTGGAGCAGGACCTGTACCCGCACCTCGTCGCTTCGGCGGTCATGGGCGCGGTCAACACCGCCATCGCCCACCATCTCCGCACCGACGCGGCCGTGCCGGTGCGCCCGCTGCTCACGGACGCCCTCGCCCGGTTCGCGGCGGGGCTGTCCACCCCTTGAGGCCCCCAACCACCCTGCCCCGAGGGGGAATTCATGATCGAGGTCGTCATCGCAGGCGCGGGGCCCAACGGCCTGATGCTCGCCTGCGAACTCGCCCTGGCCGGTGTGCGCCCGGTCGTCCTGGAACGCCTCACCGAACCCACCGACACGCAGCGCGCGAACGGCCTCGTGGGCCAGGTCATCCGCATGCTCGACCGGCGCGGGCTGTACGAGCGGCTGGCCACGCCCGGCACCGGCACCGCCCCCGAACCGGCGCCCCGTTTCACCTTCGGCGCGTTCCCGCTCCACCTGGACGACCTGCCGGACAACCCGCTCTACACACTCCTCGTGCCGCAGCTCCGGATCGAGCGGATGCTCACCGAGCGCGCGGCGGAGCTGGGTGTCGACATCCGGCGCGGGCACGAGGTCATCGGGCTGGCACAGGGCGAGAAGTCGGTGGCGGTCGAGCTGCGCGAGCGGGCGCCGATCGAGGCGGAGTTCCTGGTCGGCGCGGACGGCGGGCGCAGCACGGTCCGTAAGCTCACCGGCATCGGCTTCCCCGGCGTGACGAGCGACGACTCGGTGTCGCGCACCGGCCATGTGAGCGTGCCCGCACACCTGATCGGCCCGGACGGCAGCCTCACCGTGCCCGGTTTCGGCACCGTCCCGCCGTTCCAGCATCTGCGGACCGAGCACGGGCTGATCGCCTGGGCGCCGTCCCCGGACGGTGACCCGAAGCTGTTCACCGTGGAATGGGGGCAACCGGCCGAGGGCGAGGCGTCGCTGGACGAACTGCGGGCCAGCGCCCGCCGGGTGCTCGGCGCGGACGTACCCCTCGACCCGCCGACCGGGCCCGGACCACATCTCATGCGGCGGCTGTTCGGCGGCAACACCCGGATCGCCGAGCGCTACCGCGCGGGCCGTGTCCTGCTGCTCGGCGACGCCGCGCATGTGCACTCGGCGATCGGCGGCCCGGGGCTCAACCTGGGCCTCCAGGACGCGGTGAACCTCGGCTGGAAGCTGGCGGCGGAGGTGCGCGGCCACGCGGCGGAGGGGCTGCTGGACACATACGAGTCGGAACGGCACCCGGCGGCGCGACGGGTCGCGATGCACACGCAGGCGCAGTCGCTGCTGACCCGGCCGGGCGGCGATGTGACGGCGCTGCGCGAGCTGTTCGGCGAACTGCTCGACCAGCCCGCGACCCGGCAGCACATCGCGGGGCTGCTCGCCGGCGCGGACATCACGTACGACATGGGCCCGGCGACCGGACCGCTCGTCGGCCACTGGGCCCCGGACCTGCCCGGCCTGCCGGACCTGGGCGACCTGACCCGCACCGCCCGCCCCCTCCTCCTGGACCCCACGGCCACCCTCGACCCGGGCCCTGGGCACCGCACATCGACACGGTGCCCGCCCCCGACCTCGACACCGCCCTGCTGCTCCGGCCCGACTGCTACATCGCCTGGCAGGGCACGACGAACGGGGGCCTGCACGAGGCGCTGAGCACCTGGTTCAGGCCCGCCTGAGGCCGCGGCACGACCGGCTTACGCCTCCGCCACCACCACGTACAGCGTCGCCGAGGCGAAGAACGGGCGGTGGGCGAGGTGGTGCAGCCAGACTGCCGCCTGGTACTCGCTGAGGTAACCGGCCTCGACGGCGCGGCGGGTGGTGCGCTCGAATCCGAAGACCCGGTCCGCCGCGCGGACATCGCGGAAGACCTGGGTGGCCGGGATGACCTCCGGCACCCGGAACCCGGCGTCGGTGGCGAGACGGGCGAGCTGGCGGCCGATGGCGGCGTTGCGGATCACCTGCTCGGTGATATGGCGGGTGTAGGCGCGGGAGAGCGACGGATGGGGGTGGTCGACGGCGAGGGTGTCCCAGTCGGGCTCGCCCATCACCAGCCGTCCGCCCGGCCGCAGGACCCGGTGGAACTCGGCGAGGGCGCGGGCCGGGTCGTCCACCCACTGCATCACCCGGTCGGTCCGGGCGCGGTCCACCGAGGCGTCGTCCAGGGGGAGGGCGTGGATGTCGCCGCGCCGCAGCTCGACGCACGGATGCGCGGCGGTGGGCGCCGCCGCCGCGTCCAGCATCTCCTGGTCGTGGTCGACCCCGATGACCGTACCGCCGGGGGCGACCGCCTCCGCGAGGGCGGGAAGATCGGCGCCGGGGCCGCAGCCCGCGTCCAGTACTGTCAGCCCGGCCCGGAGATCGAGCGCGTCCAGCATCCGCCCTTTGTAGTCGCGTCCGGCGTCGCTCGCGGCGAACCGGGTGAGGTAGTCGGCGGACGCGGGCCTGGTGGTCTCGAAAACGGACGCATCGGCAGAGGTCATGGGCGTCAGTCAAGCAGAGCCGCCACGCGGAGGTGGCCGCTTCCGCGTGCGCACTACGTGATCCGGCCGCGTGGCGGGTGGCGACCCGGAATTCTTATCCATTCGCGCTGCATCGCCGGACCCGCTCCGGGCCCCGCAACTACCGTGCGACCAACCATGTTTGAGGGCAACCGGTCGAAAAAACGCCAGGAATCCAGCCACTTGTCCCGAGGGGGCCGGCACAAGCGGTCCCGTGACCCGCGCGCGCACTGGCTGCTTCTGCTCCTCGTCCTTCCCGTCATGTTCGGCCTGCTGATGTTCCAGGGCTGGACCACCCATGAGGTCGACGCGGCGAAGGCGCGGCGGCCCTGCACCAGCCCGGTGCCCCGGGCGCTGGCCGACGGTGGGCCGGTGGTGCAGATCAACGGCGGTCAGGTGCGGACCGTGGGCATGCCCGCCGGAACCGTCGCGCTCACCTACGACGGCGGGCCCGACCCCGTCCAGACCCCGCGCCTGCTGGACCTGCTGCGCCGTTACGACGCGCGGGCCACGTTCTTCGTCTCCGGCGCCAAGGCGGCGCAGTACCCGGATCTCGTGCGCCGGATCCGCGCCGAGGGCCATGAGATCGGGTCGAACACCTACACCGGCGCCGACATGGGCACCGCCTCCCCCACCCGTTCCCGGATGGAGCTGTCCCTCACCGAGTCGGCGCTGGCGGGCTCGGTCGGGGTCCAGCCGAGGCTGCTGCGGCTGCCGCTGACCACCGATGTGGACACGCTGTGCGGGGATGAGTGGCAGGCGGCGCGGCGGGTCGCCGAGGAGGGGTACGCGCTGGTGGCCGCCGACCGGTCGGCCAGGAAGCCCGCACAGGGCGTGGTCCGGCAGTTCAGCCAGACGGACACCGCGTACCAGGAGACCGAGAAGCTGCTGAAGGACCCGCGGGCGAAGAAGTTCACCACCGTGACGGGTGGGCTCGGCGTGCCCCCGGTCGACGTACCGGTCTCCGGTCTCGAACGCTGGGAGGGCAAGGCGCTGATCTGGGTCGCGGCCATCGGCCGTGGCTTTGTGTCCACCATGACCTGGGTGCTGGGGATCGCGGGGGCGCTGGGGGTGCTGCGGCTGCTGATGCTCGTGTTGTTCGCCCGTACCCATGTCCGGCGGCTCACCCGCTTCCGGCCCGGCGCGCCCTGGCTGCGCGAGGTGAACGAACCCGTGACGGTGCTCATCCCCGCGTACAACGAGGAGGCGGGCATCGAGGCCACCATCCGGTCGCTGCTCGCCTCCACCCATCAGCGCCTCCAGCTCGTCGTGATCGACGACGGGTCGACGGACCGTACGGCCGATATCGCCGCGAGCGTGGACGACCCCCGGGTGCTGGTGGTCCGCCAGCCCAACGCGGGCAAGGCCGCCGCCCTCAACACCGGGCTGGCCCACACCCGGCACGAGATCGTGGTGATGGTCGACGCCGACACCGTCTTCGAACCGGACGCCATCCACCAGCTCATCCAGCCCCTCGCCCACCCGGCCATCGGCGCGGTCAGCGGCAACACCAAGGTCGGCAACCGGCGCAGTCTGCTGGGCCGGTGGCAGCACCTGGAGTACGTCTTCGGGTTCAACCTCGACCGGCGGATGTTCGAGGTCCTGGAGTGCATGCCGACCGTGCCCGGCGCGATCGGCGCCTTCCGCCGGGACGCGCTGATGGGCGTCGGCGGGGTCAGCGAGGACACCCTCGCCGAGGACACCGACCTGACCATGGCGCTGTGGCGGGCGGGCTGGCGGGTGGTGTACGAGGAGACCGCCGTCGCCTGGACCGAAGTGCCCACCTCCCTGCGCCAGTTGTGGCGCCAGCGGTACCGCTGGGGATACGGCACCCTCCAGGCCATGTGGAAACACCGCCGCGCGGTGGTCTCCCTGGGCTCGGTGGGGCGGTTCGGCCGCCGGGGGCTCAGCTATCTCACGCTCTTCCAGGTGCTGCTGCCGCTGCTGGCGCCCGTGATCGACCTCTTCGCCCTGTACGGGGCGCTCTTCCTGGACCCGGGGCAGGCGGCCGGGGTGTGGTTCGGCTATCTCGCGATCCAGATGGTCTGCGCCGGATACGCGCTGCGGCTGGACGGTGAGCGGATGCGGGCGCTGTGGTCACTGCCGTTCCAGCTCTTCGTCTACCGGCAGTTGATGTATCTGGTGGTCATCCAGTCCGTGGTCGCCCTGCTGCTCGGGACGCGGCTGCGGTGGCACCGCATCCAGCGCTCGGGGACGGCCGCCGAGGCGCTGGGCGAGGCGCCGGCGTACCGGAGCCTGACGTCGAAGTGACGGCGGCGAGCCGACCGCATCGACGAGCTGACGGATGGGGACCACCCCCGCGTTCAACGCCGCGCCGAAGTTGTCATAGCTCTATGAAGCGACGGCGGGCCCCTCCGGCCGCTGGGCAGACTGCGCCCATGAGCGATCGGTTGGACGGGTGGGCCGCCGCGAACCGGCCGTCGGGGCAGCAGCCCTGGGACATCTCCACGGCGGAGACGCAGAGCATCCCCGTGCAGGGGACCCCCATGCCGGGGACCCTCTCCCAGGGAACCCCCTTCCAGGGGCCCCAGGGCATGCCCGCGCCAGGCACCCCAGGCGGGCCGGGCACCCCAGGCGTCCCGACGAAACCCGCCCCGTACCGCAGGGGCGAGGAAACCGTCGCCACCCCCACACCCGCCGAACCGGGCCCCACCCCCGCCCCCACCGTCCGGCGCCGCGCCCCCAAGGAGCCGCTCAGCCGACGCCGCCGGATCATCCGGCTGGCCATCGTGACCGTCTCCGCGCTGCTCCTCGCCTCCGGCAGCGCCTACGTCTGGGCCGACACCCAGCTCAACCGCGAGGTCGACCTCGGCAAGTCGCCGGACCGCCCACCGCCCGGCAAGGGCACCAACTACCTCATCGTGGGCTCCGACAGCCGGGAGGGCCTGTCCGAGCAGGCCAGGAAGAACCTGCGCACCGGCTCGGCCGAGGGCCGCCGCACCGACTCGATGATGGTGCTGCACACCGGGTCCAACGGCACCACGATGATGAGCCTGCCGCGCGACTCCTGGGTGACCATCCCGGGGTTCCTGCGCCCCGACACCGGCAAGACCTTCGCCCCGTCCCAGAACAAGCTGAACGCCGCGTACTCGATGGGCGGCCCCGATCTCCTCGTCTCGACCATCGAACGCAACACGGGGCTGCGCATCGACCACTACGCGGAGATCGGCTTCTCCGGGTTCGTGGACGTCGTGGACGCGGTGGGCGGCGTACGGATGTGCGTGGACCGCGACATCAAGGACCCCAAATCCGGGCTGGACCTGCAAAAGGGCTGCCACACCCTGGACGGCGCGAAGGCGCTCGCCTTCGTCCGCCAGCGCAAGCAGGAGGCCAAGGGCGACCTGGGCCGCACCCAGAACCAGCAGAAGTTCCTGGCCGCCCTCGCCGACAAGGCCGCCACCCCGGGCGTCCTGGCCAACCCGTTCGCGGCCTTCCCGACCGTGCGCGCGGGCCTGGACACGCTCATCGTCGACAAGGACATGGGCCTGCGGAACCTGATGTCCCTGTTCGAGGCGATGAAGGGTGTCACCTCGGGCGGCGGCAGGCAGCTCAACGTCCCGGTGTCCAACACCAACCTCCGGACCTCCAAGGGCAGCGCCGTGCAGTGGAACGTGACACAGGCGCGGCGCCTGTTCGACCAGTTGCGGAACGACCAGCCGGTGGACGTCGCCCCGCCGACGCCGTAAGCCGTAAGCCGTAGGGCGAGGCCGTAGGGCGAGCGAACCGCGCACGCGTCTTCCCCAACGCGAGTGGCAACCGGTTTCATGGACGGCACGCTGATCGACTGCGCTCGCAAGCGCGCGAGGAGGTCCGAGGTTGTCCACGCTCTCCGCCCGCCCCGCCCGCCCATGGCCCGGCTCCGCCACATCCCGCCCGCGCCCCCGCTGGTCCCCGAGCCGACGCCGTCGACTGGCCGCCGACGCCGCGCTGCTGCTCATCGCCGCCGCGTTTCTGCTCCCGCTCGCCTGGCTGGTCCTGGCCTCCATCGACAGCGACGCCACCCTGCGGGTCTCGGCGCCCGGCTCGCCCACGCTGGACAACTTCTCGGCGGTGTGGACGGACGAGATCACCTTCACGCCCATGCTCAACAGCCTGCTCCTGTGCGGCGGCGCCACCATCCTGACCGTCGCCTGCGCCGCGCTGGCCGCCTATCCCCTCTCCCGCTTCCGCTCCCGCGTCGTACGCCCGTATCTGCTGACGGTGCTCTTCACCACCTGTCTGCCGATCACCGCGATCATGGTTCCGGTCTACGGACTCTTCGTCCAGGTGGACCTCATCGACACCATGTCCGGCACGGCGCTCTTCCTCGCCGCCTCCCAACTGCCCTTCGCCATCTGGCTGATGAAGAACTTCATGGACGGCGTGCCGGTGATCCTGGAAGAGGCCGCCTGGACCGACGGCGCCTCCTGGCTACAGAGCCTGACCCGGGTCATCCTGCCGCTGATGGGCCCGGGCATCACGGTGGTGATGATCTACAGCTTCATCATGATGTGGGGCAACTTCTTCGTCCCCTTCATGCTGCTGCTCTCCCCCGAACAACTCCCCGCGTCCGTCTCGATCTTCACCTTCTTCGGCAACTACGGCCAGGTCGTCTACGGCCAGTTGGCCGCCTTCTCGATCCTCTACTCGACGCCCGTGCTCCTGCTCTACGTCCTGATCTCCCGCCGCCTGGGCGGCGGCTTCGCCCTGGGCGGCGCCGTCAAGGGGTGAGGGCGGCACCGCTACGGGGTACCCGTCGGTTCGCTCTTCCCCTACCCGCCCCTTCCCGATACCAGAGGCTCCGCCCCTGGACCCCAGGGGCGGACCCCCGCCACGCGGCTCAGCCGCCATATCGACGCCCCGGCAAGGGGCAGGGAGGCGAGATGCCCCCCGTTCCCGGCGCTGGGGGCCGGGGCAGAACCCCAGTTACGGGGAGGGGTGGGGAGGGAACCCCAGGCGGCCCGGAGCCCGCCACGCGGCGCAGCCGCCACATCGATACCCCGGCAAGGACGGGCAGGCGGGATACCCACCCGATCCGTCACCGGGGGCTGGGGCAGAACCCCAGTTGCGGGGGGCCGGGAGGGGACCCCGGGGCGGAGCCCCGCCACACGGCGAGGCCGCCAGATCGACGACCCCGCACGGGGCGGGGAGACGAGATGCCCCCGTTCCCGTAGTTGCGGGAAGAGGCGGGGCGGGGACCCCCGGGGGCGGAGCCCCGCCACGCGGCTCAGCCGCCAGATCGACGCCCCGGCAGCGGGCGGGGATGCGTGCCTGCCCGTTGCCGGCACCGGGGGCTGGGGCGGAGCCCCAGTTTCGGGAAGGGGCGGGGAGGGGAACAGCCCGCCGCAGGCGGCACAGTCCGCCGGAACGTCCCCGGTTCGGCCCCTGGTTCAGTCCTTGGGCAGGCTCGGCGCGGCGCAGCCGTGGTGTTCGGCCGAGGCGGCGGCGAAAGCCGCCAGCGCGGCGCGTTCGTAGGCCAGGTCCGGGCGGCGGCGGGTTTCGCCGTCGGCGGCGGCGCGGATGAGGTAGAGGGCGGACTCGGCGCCGCGCGGGCAGGTGGCACCGGCCCAGTAGGCGCTCTGGCCGAGCCGTCCGGCGGGCTGCTCGGCGGGGGTCACGTTCTCGTAGTCGTAGTCCCGGGTGTACTGGGAGCGGGCGTCCTCCGCGTACGGGCCGTAGTACGCCTCAAGACGGTAGAGCGGGGAGCCGTCCCGCGTGCCGAGGACGCAGCTCTCGCGCGGTGCGCGGTCGCGGGCGGTCTCGCGGGCCGTGGAGACGGCGGAGCGGGAGGCGGTGGGGACGGCCGCGCAGGTGCCCTTGGCGCCGAGCAGCGGTTCGTACTCGTCCTCGTTCACCGGCAGGCCCACCGTACGGACGGGTGTGCCCAGGCGGGCGCCGCAGCCCCAGTGGTCGTTGGCCGCCTCGGCGGTGGCGGTGGCGGTGCGGACGAAGTCGGGGCGGACGGCGGGGTCGTCGAGGGTGGTGGCGCCGCGCAGCGCGGTCTCGACGGTGATCAGCAGGCTGTCGCCGCGCCGGGCGCAGTCGAGCAGTACGGCGGTGGTGGCAGTGCCGTCCTCGGCGTCGCCCAGCCGTGCGGTGTCGGTGGCGAAGAGGCCGGACCAGCCGTTGCCGAGGGGGACGGGAAGCGTGTGGCTCGCGGGTACGGCGGCGTACAGCTCGCCGTATCCGTACTCGGCGCGGGGGCGGGGCGAGCCCGCGATGGTGACGGCGATATGGCCGGTGCTCTCCGCCGTGATCCGGCAGCGGACGGACAGGCTGTTGGCCCGCTTGCCGCCGCTCGTGGCGGCCTTGTCGCCGAAGGCGCCCTGGGTGCGGTTGGTCACGTCCAGCCCGGCGTCCTCGCCGAGCACCGCGCGGACGTCGCCGACCGGAAGCACCCCGTCGCAGGCCCCGTCCAGCGCCCGGTCCTCGCTGCCCGCGAACCAGACGATCGCTCCGGCGAGGGCGGCCAGCGCCACCGCGACGGCCGCCAGGGCCCGGACCCCGCGCCGGGTGAGGGTGGGTCGGGTCAGTGCCACTGCTCCACCTCCCCGAGCACCTTGGTGTCGCGGCAGTCCGCCGATACGGGCCAGCCGTCCTCGGCCTCGAGATAGCGGTCGAGGACCGTACGGGCGGTGGTGGAGAGCCTGGTGCGGTCCTTGCCGCTGATGACGGCGGTCTCGCCGTCCCCGAGCTGGATCTCGGGGAGGACGGCGACCCGGTGGTAGGTGGTGCGGCCACCGCACACCGACCGGGCCCACAGGGCGAGTTGGGGCCGTCCGGCGTAGGAGGAGACGCGGTCCTCCTGCCGCACACCACGATCGGCGTCCGCCCCGGAGTCCGCCTCGGAACCGGCCTCCGAGGGGCTCTCGCCCTCCTGCGCTCCCCATCCGGGCACATGGCCCGCGCGTTCATAGGAGTCGTAGGCGGACCGGCCGAGGACCCCCGACCAACTGGCCGCCTCGACCTCGGTGACCTGCCACTCCTTCGGGCGCGGGCGCTCCCCGGCGTTCTTCTCCGCGTCCCACTCCCCGGCGCAGGCGCTCAGGGCGGTGGACTCCTGTAGATCGCCGAGCGTGGTCCAGGCGCCGGAGGCGATGCCGGGGAGCGAGGAGCCGTCGATCCACTCGCATTTGCGCAACCCCCGGCCGGGTGCGCCATGGGTCTCGTCCGTGTCCACCACGGTTTTCGGCATCGTGAGCGGGCCGGAGCCGCAGTGCTGGGCCTTGGTGAGGACGTTGGCGACCTGTACGGCGGTACGGAAGCCGAGGAGCGCGGTGGCGCGGTCCGGCTTGCCGCTCCGCGACGTCGCCCCGCCAGCCTCGTCAGCCCCATCCGTCCCGTCCGTCACCCGGGCCGTCACATACATATCCGTCGTGGGCCGGACCCGGCCGCCGAGCCCGCCCAGGCAGTCGGTCACCAGCCAGGCTCCCCGCTTGCCGTACTGGCCGGTGGTGCCCGGTGCCACAAAGGTGCCGTGGCCACCGGCCGGTTCCAGCAGGTCCCGGGTCTCGACGGCTTGGGGTACATCGGACACCAGCGCCTCGGCATGGACCGTGACCCCGTAGCCGTCTCCCCAGGACAGCGAGCAGTCCAGCAGCGAACGGCTCTCCTGGCCGGGGGCGAGCATCGTGCCGTGCTGCCTGAGCTTGCCCGGCCGCTCGTCACGCACCAGCCGTTCGAGGTCCCCGTACGGCAGGGTGCCGTCGCACGCCTTCCTCAACTGGGCCTGGTTGGCGGCGAGATGGCCGCCGCCGCTGTCCCTGGTGGCGAGGACGGCTCCCGCGATCCCCACCACCGCCATCAGTACGACGAGGGGCTTGCGGCGCTGCCGCGCACGGCCCCATAAACCACGCATCCCGCCCTTGACTCCTCACATCTCCTGACCAGTTCCCCCTTGATCAGGCGGGGACAGTATCAGAGGGGCGGAAGACCCGCTGAAGGCCGCCCACAGCCGACGAGAGAGGCGAGTGAGCCCCCAACGACCGCGAAAGACCGGCGGCCCGACGGATCAGAAGACCGACTCGGCCTCGTCCATCCGGTCGACCGGAACGGTCTTCAGCTCGGTGACCGCCTCGGCGATCGGCACCATCGTGATGTCCGTGCCGCGCAGCGCGGTCATCATGCCGAAGTCGCCGCGGTGCGCCGCCTCGACGGCGTGCCAGCCGAAGCGGGTGGCCAGCACGCGGTCGTACGCGGTGGGCGTGCCGCCGCGCTGCACATGGCCCAGGATGACCGGGCGGGCCTCCTTGCCCAGGCGCCGCTCCAGCTCGGCCGCGAGGCGGTTGCCGATGCCGGTGAACCGCTCATGGCCGTACTGGTCGATCGCGCCCTTCTGGTACTCCATGGAGCCCTCGGCCGGGTGCGCGCCCTCGGCGACGCAGATGACCGCGAACTTCTTGCCGCGGGCGAACCGCTCCTCGACCATCTTCACCAGCCCGTCGATCTCGAAGGGCCGCTCCGGCAGGCAGATGCCGTGGGCGCCGCCGGCCATCCCGGACTCCAGCGCGATCCAGCCCGCGTGGCGCCCCATGACCTCGACGACCATGACCCGCTGATGGGATTCGGCGGTGGTCTTCAGCCGGTCCATCGCCTCGGTGGCGACACCGACGGCGGTGTCGAAGCCGAAGGTGCGGTCGGTGGAGGAGATGTCGTTGTCGATCGTCTTCGGCACGCCGACGATCGGCAGCCCGGCGTCGGAGAGCATCCGGGCGGCGGTGAGGGTGCCCTCGCCGCCGATCGGGATGAGCACATCTATCCCGTAGTCACGCGCGTGGTCCTTCGAGGTCTCGCATGCCTCGCGCAGCCGGGCGCGCTCCAGCCGGGAGGAGCCGAGGATGGTGCCGCCGCGGGCGAGGATGCCGCTGACGGCGTCGAGGTCCAGCTTGTGGTGACGGCCGTCGAGGAGGCCCTTGAAGCCGTCCTCGAATCCGATCACCTCGTCTCCATGGCCGGCGACCGCGCGGTGCACCACCGACCGGATCACAGCGTTGAGGCCGGGGCAGTCGCCGCCTGCGGTGAGAACTCCGATGCGCATCGTGCTGTGTCTCCTGCTCCCTACGGGTAGATGTGAGCCAGTCCGATTGTTTCATGGGCGGGGTAGTGCTGTATCCCAAAGCGACCAGCGCCTTAATCACGGTCGCAGGTATTGTCAAGAGGACCGGGCCGTTCAATGTGGCCAATTTGTGTCCCAAGGGCGCACAAACGGAAAACACCCAAGAACGCCAGAGGAACGGAGAGTGCGCGTGACACGCAGCGTGTACGTGACCGGAGTCGAGCGTGGCGACGGACGCCAGGTCGTGGAGCTGGGGGTGATGGAGCTCCTGACCCGTCATGTCGACCGGGTCGGGGTCTTCCGCCCCCTGGTGCACGACGACCCCGATCGCCTCTTCGACCTGCTGCGGGCGCGCTACCGGCTCGGCCAGTCGCCGGAGTCGGTCTTCGGCATGACGTATCACGAGGCGGCCACGCTCCAGGCCGAGCGGGGCGCCGACGAGCTGGTCTCGCAGTTGGTCGGCCGCTTCCACGAGGTCGCCGACGCGTATGACTACGTCCTGGTGCTGGGCAGCGACTACGCGGCCACCAGCCTCCCCGACGAGCTGGGGCTGAACGCACGGCTCGCCAATGAGTTCGGCGCCTCGGTGATCACGGTCGTCGGCGGGCAGCGGCAGACCGTCGAGTCGGCCGGTGCCGAGGCCCACAACGCCTACCGGGCGTACGAGGCGCAGGGCTGCGATGTGGTCGCGGTGGTCGTCAACCGGGTGGTGCCCCAGGACCGTGAGGCCCTCGCCGAGCGGCTGGCCGCCAAGCTGCCGGTCCCCGGCTATGTGCTGCCCGAGGACGCGTCGCTGTCGGCGCCCACCGTCTCCCAGATCGTCCGCACCCTGGGCGCGGAGGTGCTGCTCGGCGATGACACCGGGCTCTCCCGGGACGTGGGGGACTTCGTCTTCGGCGGCGCGATGCTGCCGAGCTTCCTGCCCGCGCTGACCGAGGGCTGTCTGGTGGTGACGCCCGGGGACCGCGCGGATCTGATCGTGGGCGCGCTGGCCGCGCACAGCGCCGGCGCCCCGCCGATCGCCGGGGTGCTGCTCACCCTGGACGAGCGGCCGGGCCCGGACATCCTGGCGCTGGCCTCGCGGCTGGCCCCGGGGACCCCGGTGGTGTCGGTGGCGGGCGGGTCCTTCCCGACGGCGGCCGAGCTTTTCGCCATCGAGGGCAAGCTCACGGCGAGCGCGCCGCGCAAGGCGGAGACGGCGCTCGGCCTCTTCGAGCGGCATGTGGACACCGCCGCGCTGACCGAGCGCATCTCGGTGGGCCGCTCGGCCCGGGTCACCCCGATGATGTTCGAGCGGGAGCTGATCGAGCGGTCCCGGTCCGGTCGCCGCCGGGTGGTGCTGCCCGAGGGCGCGGAGGAGCGGGTGCTGCGCGCCGCCGACGTACTGCTCCGCCGCGATGTGTGCGATCTCACACTGCTGGGCGAGGAGGACGCGATCCGCAAGCGCGCGGCCGAGCTGGGCATCCAGCTCGCCGAGGCGCGGATCGTCGATCCGCAGACCTCCCCGCTGCGCGAGCGCTTCGCCGAGGGGTACGCGAAGCTCCGCGCCCACAAGGGCGTCTCCTACGAGCTGGCGTACGACGTGGTGGCCGATGTCTCCTACTTCGGCACCCTGATGGTCCAGGAGGGGCTGGCCGACGGCATGGTCTCGGGCGCGGTGCACTCCACCGCCGCCACCATCCGGCCCGCCTTCGAGATCATCAAGACCGCGCCGGGCGCCGAGATCGTCTCCTCGGTCTTCTTCATGTGCCTGGCCGACCGGGTGCTGGTGTACGGCGACTGTGCGGTCAACCCCGATCCGGACGCCGAGCAGCTCGCGGACATCGCCATCCAGTCGGCGACGACGGCCGCCCGGTTCGGGGTGGAGCCGAGGATCGCGATGCTGTCGTACTCCACCGGCACCTCGGGCTCCGGCGCGGATGTGGACAAGGTCCGCAAGGCGACCGAGCTGGTCCGCCAGCGCCGCCCCGATCTGCTGGTCGAGGGCCCGATCCAGTACGACGCGGCAGTGGACGCGGCGGTCGCGGCGACCAAGCTGCCCGACTCCGAGGTGGCGGGCAACGCCACCGTGCTGATCTTCCCGGACCTGAACACCGGCAACAACACCTACAAGGCCGTGCAGCGCTCGGCGGGCGCCGTCGCGGTCGGCCCGGTGCTCCAGGGTCTGCGCAAGCCGGTGAACGACCTGTCCCGCGGGGCACTCGTCCAGGACATCGTCAACACCGTCTCGATCACCGCCATCCAGGCCCAGTCCCCGACGTCCCCGGCGTCGCCGACCTCCCCGGCGTCCCCCGCACAGAAGGCGCAGTCCGCGTGAACGGCTCCCGAGTCCTCGTCCTCAACTCCGGCTCCTCGTCCGTGAAGTACCAGCTCCTGGACATGGCCGACGGCTCCCGGCCCGCCTCCGGCATCGTGGAGCGGATCGGTGCGGGCCCCGTCGCCGACCACGCGGCGGCCCTCAAGCAGGTGGCCGACGAACTGGCCGCCCAGGGACTGGGCCTCGACTCGCCCGAGCTGGCGGCGGTCGGCCACCGGGTGGTGCACGGCGGCACCCGGTTCACCGAGCCGACCCTGATCACCGATGAGGTGGTCGAGGAGATCGAGAAGCTGATCCCGCTGGCCCCGCTGCACAACCCGGCCAACGTCACCGGGATCAAGGTGGCCCGCGCGCTGCGCCCGGACCTGCCGCAGGTCGCGGTCTTCGACACGGCGTTCCACTCGACCATCCCGGAGGCGGCGGCGCGCTACGCGATCGACGTGGCGACCGCCGACCGCTGGGGGGTGCGGCGCTACGGCTTCCACGGCACCTCGCACGCGTATGTCTCCCGGGCCACCGCCGCCCTCCTGGGCAAGGACCCCGCGGAGGTCAACACGATCGTGCTGCACCTGGGCAACGGGGCCAGCGCCTCGGCGGTGCGCGGCGGCGTCTGCGTGGAGACCTCGATGGGGCTGACCCCGTTGGAGGGGCTGGTGATGGGTACCCGCTCGGGAGACATCGACCCGGCGGCGATCTTCCATCTGTCCCGGGTGGGCGGTATGCCGACCGATGAGATCGACACGCTGCTCAACAAGCGCAGCGGGCTGGCCGGGCTGTGCGGGGACAACGACATGCGCGAGATCGGCCGCCGGATGGGCGAGGGCGATCAGGCCGCCCAGCTCGCCTTCGACATCTACATCCACCGACTGCGGAAGTATGTGGGCGCGTACACCGCGGTACTCGGGCGGGTGGACGCCATCGCGTTCACCGCCGGTGTGGGGGAGAACTCCGCGGCGGTACGGGAGGCGGCGATGCGCGACCTCACCGCGTTCGGCATCGAGGTGGACGGCGTCCGCAACGCGCTGCGCTCCGCCACGGCGCGGCTGATCTCCACGGAGTCCAGCCGGGTCGCGGTGGCCGTGGTGCCCACCGATGAGGAGCTGGAGATCGCCGGCCAGACGTTCGACCTGGTCAGCGCGTAGTCTCCGCTATCCGCTCCGCTCTGCCCATGACTGAAATATTCCGCTCCGAAACAAACCGATAGGATCAGCCTCATGCGCCGTTCCAAAATCGTCTGCACTCTGGGCCCCGCTGTCGACTCCTACGATCAGCTCAAGTCCCTCATCGAGGCCGGGATGAACGTGGCCCGGTTCAACATGAGCCACGGAACCCACCCGGAGCATGAGGAGCGGTACCACCGCGTCCGCAAGGCATCCGAGGAGACCGGGCACGCGGTCGGCGTCCTCGCCGACCTCCAGGGCCCCAAGATCCGTCTGGAGACCTTCAAGGACGGCCCGGTGGAGCTGGTCCGCGGGGACGAGTTCATCATCACCACCGAGGACGTCGAGGGTGACCGCACCATCTGCGGCACCACCTACAAGGGGCTGCCGGGCGATGTGTCCAAGGGCGACCAGGTCCTGATCAACGACGGCAATGTCGAGCTGCGGGTCACCGCGGTCGAGGGCTCCCGGGTCCGGACCATCGTCATCGAGGGCGGGGTGATCTCCGACCACAAGGGGATCAACCTGCCGGGTGCGGCGGTCAATGTGCCCGCGCTGTCCGAGAAGGACGTCGAGGACCTGAAGTTCGCCCTGCGGATGGGCTGCGACATGGTCGCCCTGTCCTTCGTCCGGGACGCGTCCGACGTCCGGGACGTGCACCGCGTCATGGACGAGGTGGGCCGCCGGGTGCCGGTGATCGCCAAGGTGGAGAAGCCGCAGGCGGTCGCCAATATGACGGACGTCGTCGCGGCCTTCGACGGGGTCATGGTGGCCCGTGGCGACCTCGCGGTGGAGTATCCGCTGGAGAAGGTCCCGATGGTGCAGAAGCGGCTGATCGAGCTCTGCCGCCGCAACGCCAAGCCGGTGATCGTCGCGACCCAGATGATGGAGTCGATGATCACCAACTCCCGGCCGACCCGCGCCGAGGCGTCCGATGTGGCCAACGCGATCCTGGACGGCGCGGACGCGGTGATGCTCTCCGCCGAGTCCTCGGTCGGCTCGTACCCGATCGAGACGGTCAAGACGATGTCCCGGATCGTCCAGGCCGCCGAGCAGGAGCTGCTCTCGCGCGGTCTCCAGCCGCTGGTGCCCGGCAAGAAGCCGCGCACCCAGGGCGGTTCGGTGGCCCGCGCGGCGTGCGAGATCGCCGACTTCCTGGGCGCCAAGTCGCTGGTGGCCTTCACCCAGTCCGGTGACACCGCCCGCCGGCTGTCCCGTTACCGCGCCCAGCAGCCGATCGTGGCCTTCACCACGGACGCGTCCACCCGCAACCAGCTCACGCTGAGCTGGGGCGTGGAGTCCTTCGTGGTGCCGTACGTCGAGCACACCGACGCGATGGTCGACCTGGTCGACGCCGAGCTGCTGAAGCTGGGCCGCTACTCCGCGGGCGACACCATGATCATGACCGCCGGTTCGCCTCCCGGCGTCCCCGGCACCACCAACATGGTCCGGGTCCACCACCTGGGCGGCGCGAGCCGGTAACGCGCCCGACGCGACCGTGGGCACCGTCTCCGAGTGGAGGCGGTGCCCACGGTCGTTTCCCTCCCGGAGGAGGGGTGTGCGGCTCCCGAACGGGTCGGTGGTCCCCCGGGGTCACTCCCCGGTCTTGAACAGATGCATCCCCGGCACGGTCAGGGTGCCGCCGAACTGGCCGGCCTGCGTGACCGTGACATCGGTGAAGAACACTTCGGGGATGTTCACCGGCGGCGGGCTCTTGGGGCTGAAGGTGATCGGGATGAGCCCCAGCAGGTTCCCCTTCAGCTCCTCGGTGTACATGGTCACCGTGCCGTCCCGAATGGTCGAGGTGGACCCTTCGCGCGCCTGCACATGGGTCGTGGTCCCGGCCGGGCCCACCACCAACTGGTGCAGATCCTTGATGTCCACGCCCGAGGCGGTGAACTTCAGGACCTTCTTGACGTGGCCGCCCTGCGTCTTGACCTCCACGATGCCCTTGTAGTCCAGGCCGTGCAGGCTCAGCAGGGTGCTCTTGAGGGTCCAGGGGTCCTCGGGCAGCAGGCTCGGGGTCGGCTCGGTCTCGGCGTTGTCGTACGCGTCGGCGTCGAACTCGGGGCAGGGGAACGCCTCCTTGCCGTGTCCGTCCTTCGAGGCGGACGAGGAGGGCTTCGGAAGCGCCTTGTCCGCCTTGTCCTTGGCGTCGTCGACGGTCTTCCCCACCCCGTCCGCGGTGTCCTCGAGGCCCTTGCCCACCTTGTCCACCGTGTCCTTGACCGGATCGGTGGGCTTGTCGGGGCTCTTGGACTCGGGCGCGGACGGAGACGGCGACGAGCTGGGCCCGGCGCTCGACGAGGGGCTCGGCGAGGAACTCGGCTCGGCCGACTCCTTGGCCTTCTCATCGGGCGTCAGGATGTCGTGCAGCGCGTCCCCGAGACCCAGCGGGTCCAGGGGGTTCTTGGACTTCGACGGGCTCGGCGAGGCCGACGGCTCCTCGTCCCCGGCACCGGAGGACGGCGCGGCGGAGGAACGGGACGGAGACGGCGTGGAGGTGGCCTTGTCGCCGTCCGGGCCCGCCGTGCCGTCAGAGGACTTCTCAGAGCCCTTGGAGCCGTCCTGGGAGCCCTTCTCGGGCGAACCCTTCGAGTCCTCGGCGCCCTTGCCGTCCTTGTCCTTGGCGTCCTTGGCGGACTTGTCCTTGGCGTCCTTGTCCTGCGAGTCCGACGCGTCCTTGCCGCCCTTGGAGTCCTTGTCCGCCTCGTCCGGCTGGGACACACACGGCCCGGCCTTGTACCGGTCCTCGGGCCGGGGGTTGGCCGAGGCGAGCTGCGGAGTGAGCCCCATGCCCATCAGCACGGCCGTCGGCATCGCGGCCAGCGCTATGGCCTTGCCGGCGGGCACCTGAAGGCGGGTGAGTACCGACTTCTTCGGTGCCGCGTGCCGCGGCCCCGTTCTGACCCGGCGCGGGCTCACTCCCTCCGGCTGCTCGGGTCGGTCTTCACCCCGCACGGTGCCTCCCATTCCTGGCTTCCTGGTCCGGTGCGGACCCGGCCCCGGCCGGTTCCGGCACGTTGTCACCGTTCCCGTCGTCCTGCGGCGCCGCTCCCGGCCCCTCGGCCGGCTGCGCGGAGGGAGTCTCACCCGGTGCCCAGGAGATGCTCATGCCGCCGCCGAACAGCGCGAGCAGGAATCCCATCAGGAAGCCGCCGAAGTTCGATACGGGGATGGACACCAGACCGAGCAGGATCGTGGCGACTCCGGCGAACACCCGCACCATGGGCTGGAACCACATGGTCAGGCCCAGGACCACCAACAGCACCCCGATGATCAGCGAGGCCGATCCGGCGGTGGTGGACATGTTGATGGTGAATCCACCCGCGTTGAGGTCGTTGTACGGGAAGTACATGATCGGCAACCCCGCCAGCAGGCTCAACAGCCCTGCCCAGAACGGGCGCTGCCAGCGCCACGCCCTGAAGGACCCCCGCCAACGGCTGATGCGGTCACTCGCCCCCGGCGACTCGGCACTCATCGAAAACAGCTCCCTGGGGCCGGCGATCGGTGTGATCGCGGTTGTTCTACAGCAGTACAAGCGTGGCGCATACGCGCTGCTGGTCGATGCCCGGGTGAGGGGCAGCGCCGCGGCCCCTCACCCTCAGCTCAACGGATCAGAAGCACTCGTTCTTGCCCTTGCTGACCTTCATCGAAAGGCCGGAGAGCTTGAACGTGCCCGCACTGGTCGCCCAGGCGGTCTGCTTCACACCGACCAGCGTCGCCGAATCCGACTGCTGGCCGAACGAACCGGGATCGGCCGCATCGCCCTTGTTGATGCCAGGACCCTTGTGGGCGTCACCCGCCGCCACACCGATGTCGATCCCACGGAACGTGGCGTCCGCGTTGAGCTGATCGAGATCGATGAAGAGGTTCTTGGCCTCGACCTGCTTGCTGCCGTTGCCCGCCGTCAGCTTCAGCGACACATCGCCGAAGACGGGAACCGGGATCACGACGGACTGGCACAGGCCCTTGAGCTTCGCGCTCTTGAACGCCGACACCGCGACGGGGATCTTCTTGCCCCCGTGCTGGGTGTCCAGCGCCCCGTACTGCGCGAACCCGGTGCCGTCGAGCCGGTCGACCGAGACCTTGAACTGCTGACCGGACACGTTGAACGAGGCCGCGAGCGCACCCTGGGACAGGGCGACGCCGATCGCGGCCGTGGCAGCAACGCTCGGCACCATGACAACGGCGAACCGCTTCCATCTGGTGCCGCCACGAGCCACGGACTCCATGACTTTCCTCCTTCTCGGACGTACATCTCCGGCCGGGGCGAACCCGGACCTGGGATGGGAGAAGTGCTACGTCCTCGGGAAGGAGAGCGCCCACGTCTGACAGGCGCACACCGCACCCGCAACACCGGCGATCACCCCCGAGCGACAACCACTGGCCACGCAATCTCGCGCAACCTCCTGGACAGGCCCTGCCCTTTGGGCAGAGACCCCCCTGTCCACGGCCGACGCCACTGCCGTCGGCCTGCCCGGTGGGGACCCAACCACACCGACGCGCCGACCGGATGCCGAGCTACGGGGGATGGACCGAGCTTGGCCGATCGTGGTCCATTCCCGGCCCAGGCACAAGGGGTTCGTTACTAGCGAGTAACGGACGGATAACCGAACTGCGGCAGGACGGTCGAGATCAGGCACGCACGGTTGCCGGACAGTGACCGGAAAGAGAGGGAGATTTACTCCAAGACCGGACAAAGCCCGGCCCCGCATTTACTGGCAGTAACAGCGACCGCGTTTACCAAGTTTTGGTAAAGAGCGGCCGCTGTGTTGTTTGAGGAGCCCGAGGTCAGAACAGCACGCGCGCCAACGCGCTGCGCGCCGCCACCACTCGGGGGTCCTCACCGCCGATCACCTCGAACAGGCTCAGGAGATGAACGCGGGCCGCGTCCCGATCGTCCCCGGCCGTACGACGCACCGTGTCCACCAACCGCCCGAAGGCGTCTTCCACATGACCGCCCATCAGGTCCAGGTCGGCCGCCGTGATCTGGGCCTTGACATCCGCGGGGCTCTCCGCGGCCGCCTTGCGCGCCTGCGTGGCGTCCACGCCCTGAACGCGCTCCAGCAACTGGGCCTGGGCCAGGCCCAGCTTGGCCTCGTCGTTGGCCGGGTCGTCGGCGAGCACGCTCCGGTACGCCGCCACCGCACCGCCCAGGTCCCCGGCGTCCAGCGCCTGATGGGCCGCGGCGAGCGCGGTCTCCTGCGGCGACTCGGGGGCCTCGGGGGCGGCCTCCTCGGCGCCCTCGTCCTGGGCGCCGGGTTCAACAGGTGTACCGACGATGCCGAACTGCTGCTCGGCGGCCTGGATGAGCTGGTCCAGCACCTGGCGGATCTGCGCCTCGGGCGCGGCACCCTGGAAGAGTGGCACCGGCTGGCCCGCGATCACCGCGAAGACCGCGGGGATGCCCTGGACGCCGAACTGCTGGAAGAGCATCTGGTTGGCGTCGACGTCGATCTTCGCGAGGACGAACTGCCCCGCGTACTCGGTGGCCAGCCGCTCCAGGATGGGACCGAGCTGCTTGCACGGCTCGCACCACTCGGCCCAGAAGTCGATGACGACCGGCACTTCGGTGGAGCGTTGCAGGACGTCCTGCTGAAAACCCGCTTCGTCGACATTGAAGACCAGACGGGCGGGCGCCGCGGCGCCCCCGGAGCGGGCCGCCTGGGCCCGCGCCTGCTCCGCCTTCTGCTTCGCTTCTCCGGCCGCCTTCACCGCGGCGAGGTCGACCGCTCCACTCATGGACATGTTCCGTGGCTGCATGGTCCTATCCTCCCCTCTTCCCGCGGTGAAGGGAAAAGCGCATCGGCCGATGGCCCGGCCGTGGCACACCCTTACGCTACGAGCCGTAGCGTAACTCACCAGGGACGGTGTGCGGTACTGGCGGGTAGGGTGCCGCGCATGAGCCCGTCCGCACGCCGCACCGGGCGCCCGCGCAGCGCCGAGGCCGACCGAGCCATCCTGGGCGCCACCCGTGCCGCCCTGGTGGAACTGGGCTGGGCGAAGCTGACGCTGGGCGATGTGGCGGCCCGCGCCGGAGTCGCCAAGACGACGCTCTACCGCCGCTGGGCCAGCAAGTGCGAGCTGGTGGTGGACGCCATCGCGGCGGTCCTCGACGAACACCTGGAGGCGACCGACCGCGGCAGTCTGCACGCCGATGTGGAGGCCGTGGTGATCCGGCTGGGGGCGCTGCTGGAGCGGCCCGAGACGGGCACCGCGCTGATGGCCGTCATCGCGGAGGCCATGCACGACGAGGCGCTGCGGTGCCGGGTCCGCTCGGCGATCGTGGACCGGCAGAAGCGGCTGGTCACGGTCGGCCGGGAGCGCGCCCGGCTCCGCGGTGAGCTGCCGCGCGAGGAGGATCCGGAGGAGTCGGCCCGCAACGCGGACCTGATCTTCGACACGGTCGCCGGGGCGGTGCTCCACCGGCTGATGGTCAGCGCGGAACCGGTTGACCCGCGGTGGGCCCGCGACTTCACGGATCTGCTGCTGTACGGACTGACCGGGGCGGATTCCGGCGGCGCCGCGGCCGGACCCGCCCCGGAAGGGGCTCAGAAGCCGGCCGGCTCCGTATAGATTCCCCACTCGTCGCGGAGGGCGTCGCAGATCTCGCCGAGGCTCGCCTCGGCGCGTACCGCCCTCAGCATCGGCTCGATCATGTTGGACCCCTCGCGGGCGGCGGCGACCAGCGCCCCCAGCCCTGCCGCGATCTCCGCCTCGTCCCGCCCGGCCTTACGGGCGCCCAGCGCCCGCACCTGCTCGCGCTCGACCTCATGGCTGACCCGCAGGATCTCCAGATCGCCGGTGACCGAGCCCTCGTGGCAGTTGACGCCGACGACCTTCTTGTCCCCCTTCTCCAGGGACCGCTGGTACCGGAAGGCGGATTCGGCGATCTCGCCGGTGAACCAGCCGTCCTCGATGCCCTGGAGGATGCCGGCGGTGATCGGCCACCGGGGCCGCTGTCCGTCCGGCACCGTGCGGCGGCCGCGCTCCTTGATCTGCTCGAAGATCTTCTCGGCGTCGGCCTCGATCCGGTCGGTCAGCGCCTCGATGTACCAGGAACCGCCCAGCGGATCGGCCACATTGAGGACGCCGGTCTCCTCCATCAGCACCTGCTGGGTGCGCAGGGCGATCTCGGCGGCCTGCTCGCTGGGCAGCGCGAGGGTCTCGTCCAGGGCGTTGGTGTGCAGCGAGTTGGTGCCGCCGAGGACCGCGGCGAGCGCCTCCACCGCCGTCCGCACCACGTTGTTGTACGGCTGCTGGGCGGTGAGCGAGACTCCGGCGGTCTGGGTGTGGAACCGCAGCCACTGCGCCTTCTCGGTTTTCGCCCCGTAGACATCGCGCATCCAGCGGGCCCAGATCCGGCGGGCGGCGCGGAACTTGGCGATCTCCTCGAAGAAGTCGACATGCGCGTCGAAGAAGAAGGACAGCCCGGGCGCGAAGGTGTCGACGTCCAGCCCGCGGGAGAGGCCGAGCTCCACATAGCCGAAGCCGTCGGCGAGGGTGTACGCCAGCTCCTGCGCGGCCGTCGCCCCGGCCTCGCGGATGTGGTAGCCGGAGACCGACAGCGGCTTGTACGCCGGGATGCCCTCGGAGCAGTACTCCATCAGGTCGCCGATCAGCTTCAGATGCGGCTCGGGCGGGAAGAGCCACTCCTTCTGCGCGATGTACTCCTTGAAGATGTCCGTCTGGAGGGTGCCGTTGAGCCGCGAGATGTCCACGCCCTGGCGCTCGGCGGCGACCAGGTACATACAGAAGACGGGGACGGCCGGACCGCTGATGGTCATCGAGGTGGTGACGTCGCCTAGCGGGATGTCCTTGAAGAGGATCTCCATATCGGCGGCGGAGTCGATGGCGACACCGCAGTGGCCGACCTCGCCGAGCGAGTGGGGATCGTCGGAGTCGCGGCCCATCAGGGTCGGCATGTCGAAGGCGACCGAGAGCCCGCCGCCGCCCGCCTTCAGGATCATCTTGTAGCGCTCATTGGTCTGCTCGGCATTGCCGAACCCGGCGAACTGGCGGATGGTCCAGGCCCGGCCCCGGTATCCGGTGGCGTACAGACCACGGGTGTACGGGAACTCGCCGGGCCAGCCGATCCGCTCGAACCCCTCGACGGTGTCGCCCGGGGCGGGTCCGTAGACCGGCTCGACGGGGTCCCCGGACAGCGTGGAGAAGTCCGCCTCGCGCTTGTGTGCCGCGTCGTACCGGGCCTGCCACCGACGGCGGCCCGCCTCAATGCCTTCGGCGTCCATGCTTCAAAAGTACTAGGACGTCCTACTAATTGTCGACGCGAGACTCGCCGTACTGGGCCGAACGAGGACTTTCCACTCCCCCACCGCGCGCCTCGTCCAGCCCCGGACGGGACGCGCGGAAGGGCTACAGACCCCCGGTCAGACCTGCGCGGGCGCGGGCTCGGCGCCGCTGACCAGCGGCTCCACCTCGCGGCTGACCTTGCGCTCGACGAAGAACGCGGCCGTCGGGATGGTGCCCGCGACCAGGACCCACAGCAGCTTGCCGAACGGCCATCTGGCCTTGGAGCCGAGGTCGAAGGCGAAGACCAGGTAGATGATGTAGAGCACACCGTGGATCTGGGAGACCACGAGCGTGAGGTCCTCGCCCGTGTCGAAGCCGTACTTGAACACCATGCAGGTGCAGAGCACGAGCAGCATCACTGCGGTGACATAGGCCATGACCCGGTAGCGGGTCAGCACGCTGCGTTTCATGCCCTGAGCGTAACCGCCCGTTCCGGGGCGATCTTCGCCGCCCCCGGCTCTTCGTCAGCCGTCCTCGAAGTCCTCCGCGGCGACCCGCAGCGGGCGCAGCAGCTCGAAGATCCTGCCGCAGTCCTCGGCGTCGTAGACCCCGAGCCCGAATTCCATCGCCATCAGATCGCGGGTGGCCGATTCGACCACCTCACGGCCCCGGTCGGTGATCGAGGCCAGGGTGCCGCGGCCGTCGTTGGGGTTCGGCCGCTTGTCGACCAGACCCGATTTGACCAGGCGGTCCACCGTATTGGTGACCGAGGTCGGGTGGACCATCAGCCGCTCGCCGATCTTGGACATCGGCAGCTCACCGGATTTGGAGAAGGTGAGCAGCACCAGTGCCTCATAGCGGGCGAAGGTCAGTCCGTACGGTTTGACGACCGCGTCGACCTGGCTGAGCAGAATCTGGTGGGCCCGCATGATCGAGGTGATCGCGCCCATGGAGGGCACGGACCCCCACCGCTGCTTCCAGAGCTCATCGGCACGGGCGATGGGGTCGAACGACAGGCTGAGCGGCTTCGGCACATCACCGACCCTACCGGCCGGTCATATCGTGGTCAGCCCTATCTCATACTTCGGGCCGGGCGGGCCCGGGGACGGTGCGCCGCACCTCCAGGGCCACCAGCAGCGAGCACAGCGCCCCGCAGCCACCCGCCGTCGCGGCCACGACATGGACCGGTACGAACTCGGCGACCGCGCCGGAGACCGCCATCCCAAAACCCTGCGCGGTCATCAGCCCGGCCGTCAGCACCGTCATCGCCCGGCCGCGCAGCTCGTCCGGTACGGCGGCGAGGAACCACTGGTCGAGGCCGAGGCTGTAGGCGATCCCGCAGCCGGTCAGCATCTGGAGGGCCAGCGCCCAGCCGAACGACGGATGGACGGCGTACCCCAGGGCGGGCAGCATCGCCAGGACGCCGACCGGCAGCGTCAGCCGGGCGCGGGCGCGCGGTCCCAGCAGCGAGCCCACCAGCGCCTCGCTGACGATCGCGCCGACCGGCATCCCGCACATCAGCAGCCCGAGCCCCACCGAGCCGAGCCCCAGCCCATCGGAGTACGGCGTCAGCAGGGCCTCCGGCATCACCACGAACATCGGCGGCACCCACGACAGCAGCATCAGCGCCCGGATCCTGCGGTCCGCGAACAGCCGCCGCATCCCGCTCAGCGAGTCCCCGAGCAGGGGGCACCTCCCAGCGGTAGCTGGGGGAGCCCCGCCCCCGGCCATCTGCCGGGCGGGGCGGCGGCGGGTGCCGAAGCGGAGCACCAGCGCCGAGCCGACGAGCGCCGCCGCCGTGAGCGCCAGCGCGGCCCGCGGCGAGACGGCGGCCAGCAACAGCCCGCCGACCCCGAACCCGGCGAGCTGCGCGGTCTGGGCGGTGATCCGGATGACCGAGCGGCCCAGGACGAAGGCGTCGCCCTCGCCGAGGATGTCGCCGAGCGTCGCCGACCGGGTCCCGCTGAACACCGGCGAGATCGCGGCGGGCACACAGCGCAGCGCGAGCAGCACGGCCACCGGCATCCCCGGCACCACCATGGCGGCCACGCATCCGGCGTGCACCAGATCGCAGACCACCAGCACCCGGCGGGCCGGGAAGCGGTCGGTGACGGAGGACAGCAGGGCGCCGCCGATCACATACGGCAGCATCGAGGTGGCGAACGTCAGGGCGCTGAGCAGCGGCGATCCGGTGAGCCGATAGACCAGCACGGACAGCGCGAGCTGGCCGACCACCTCGCCGAGCATGGAGACCAGATGCGCGGCGAAGACGGCCCGGAACTCCCGGACCGCGAACACCGCGCCGTAGCCAACGCCCCCCGGACCCCGCGGCGGCCCCTGGTCGTCACCGGGCGCGAGCTCGGGTCGGGAGGCGTGCGCGTCGGGGCGCGACTCGGCAGGGCCCGTCGTACCGGGCCCGGAGGGCGTTGACATGCCGGAAGCGTGCCCGTACGGGCGGGGCGGGTTCTAGTGTTTCGGCCAGAGCCGAATCTTCGCGATCGGGGGGCGAGACCATGCCACTGCATATGAATTTCGGCGCCGACGATCTGCTGCGCTGCCGGTTCGCCATCTCGCCCCTGTGCCAGACGCATGAGGCGGTGCGCACGCTGCGCCGGCCCGAGCGGCACGGCTACCACCTGCCGTGGCTGCGGCGGGTGCGGGAGGCGGTGACCGGGCTCGATCTGTCGGAGCTGTGGCTGCTGCTGCCCAGGCGGGGCGGCTACACCCCGGACTTCCTGGGTCCGCCCCCGGAGGTGCCGTACGCGCCGTTCGAGGACGAGCTGGCGCGGATGCGGGCCACGGACCCGGCCGCCGCCCACCGGGAGCTGGTCCTGTCCCTGGCGTGCACCCCGGGGGCCGCCGACTCCCCGCAGGGCCGGGCGATGCTGGCCGATCCGGCGCGGGCCGTCCAGCGGCTGGCCGATGTGACCGAACGGGCCTGGCGGGCCCTGGTCGCACCGGACTGGCCCCGGCTGCGGGCCCTGCTGGAGGCCGATATCGGCTATCGCTCACGGCAGTTGGCCGACGGCGGCCTGGAGCGGCTGTTCGCCGATCTGCGGCCCGCGCTGCACTGGACCGACGGCACGCTCACCATCCGTACCTCCGCGCTCCCCGCCCGGACGCAGGACCTGGGCGGCCGCGGGGTGCTGCTGATGCCCAGCGTCTTCGTCTGGCCGGATGTGGTGAGCGGCTTCGCCCCGCCGTGGCAGCCCACGGTGATCTATCCGGCGCGCGGGGTCGGCGGGCTGTGGCGGGAGCCGGACGGGGAGGGGATGGACGCGCTCGTACGCCTCCTGGGCGCGGGCCGCGCGGCGGTCCTCGCCGCTCTGGAGGAACCCGCCTCCACCTCGGCCCTGGCCGCCCGCCTGGGCCTCGCGCCCTCGTCGGTCTCGGCGCATCTCGCGGTGCTGCGCGCCGCCGGACTGCTCGGCTCACGGCGCCAGGGCCATCAGGTGCTGTACGAGCGCACACCGCTGGGCATGGCCCTGGTGGGCGGGGGCTGAGCGCGGCCCCGGGGCGGTCGGCAGGTCCCGGTCAGCCGGTCTCGGCCAGTCGGTCTCGGTCAGTCGCTCGGGTGGTCAGTCGCTCAGATGGCGCTCGACCGTCTCGACCTTGGAGGTCAGACCGTCCGTGACGCCCGGGCGGATATCGGCCTTGAGGACCACCGAGACCCGGGGCGCCCGGGCCTCCACCACGGCGACGGCGCGCTTGACGACGTCCATGACCTCGTCCCACTCGCCCTCGATCGAGGTGAACATCGCGTCCGTACGGTTCGGCAGCCCCGACTCACGGACCACCCGCACCGCGTCGGCGACGTACTCCCCCACGTCCTCGCCGACGCCCAGCGGCGTCACCGAAAAGGCGACGATCATGCGTTGACCACGCCCTCCTTACGGGCGCGGGCCGCGATCACACCGGCCTCGGCCTCCCGCTTGAGCTTGCGCTCGGCGAAAAAGCCGCCGGTGGGCAGGACGGAGAGGACGAAGTACAGGGCCGCGGTCTGCCACTTCCACTTGGTGCGGTTCCAGGCGTCCGCCCAGAAGACCACGTAGAGGATGAAGAGCACGCCGTGCACCATGCCCATCACCGGCACCGCGTTGAAGTCCGAGGTGCGCTTGAGCACCGAGCAGATGAGCAGCAGCAGGAACGACACGGCCTCGGGCGCGGAGACCAGGCGGAGCCGGCGCAGCGCGGTGGCGGTCTTGAAGTCCACGAGAGCACCTTCGTATGAAGAGGGGTACGGCAGTACGGCAGAACACAGACCGGCTTGTGAATCCATGCACAAGCCTTCGCCCATTGTCGCAGCTTCGCGGGCGATCATGGCCCGGGGGTCACCTTCAGCCCCCGGGGCTCCCTGTCCGCCGACGTCAGAGCCCGCTACCGTCGGCTCCGTGGCTCAGTTCCGACTCCAGGGAAGCAGGGTGCTCGCGGTCGACCTGACCGGAGACTCCGTGAAGGCCAAGAACGGCGCGATGGTCGCCTACGAGGGGGAGATGACCTTCAAGAAGAAGACCGGCGGCGGCGAGGGGCTGCGCGGGATGGTGACCCGGCGGCTCACCGGGGAGCAGATGGCGGTCATGGAGGTGAAGGGGCACGGCACCTGCTACTTCGCCGACCGGGCGAGCGAGGTCAACCTGGTGTCGCTGCACGGCGAGAAGCTCTATGTGGAGTCCAGCAATCTGCTGTGCACGGACTCCGCGCTGCGCACCGGCACCTCCTTCACCGGGCTGCGCGGCTCCTCGCAGGGCAACGGCCTGTTCACCACGACCGTGGAGGGCACCGGCCAGGCCGCGCTCGTCTCGGCCGGTACGGCGATCGTGCTGCGCGTCACTCCGCAGACCCCGCTTCAGGTCGACCCGGGCGCGTACCTCGCCCACACCGGCGGCCTCAAGCAGCACTTCCAGGCGGGGGTGAACTTCCGGGCGCTGATAGGCGAGAGCGGCGGGGAGTCCTTCCAGATCCGCTTCGAGGGCGACGGGCTGGTCTACGTCCAGCCGAGCGAGCGCAACACGATCGGGGGTGAGGTCTGATGCCGTTCACCTTGCTCACCTCGCGCATGGTCGAGGCCCAGGTGCTCCCCGGGCAGACCCTGTTCAGCCAGCGCGGCGCGATGCTCGCGTATCGCGGGGACGTACGGTTCACCCCCAGCATCACCGGCGGGCAGCGCGGGGTGCGGGGGATGATCGGGCGGCGGATCGCCGACGAGGACACCCCGCTGATGACCGTCGAGGGCCAGGGCACGGTGATGTTCGGGCACGGCGGCCACCACGTCCATGTGATCGACCTGGTCGGCGACACCCTCTATGTGGAGTCGGACCGGCTGCTGGCCTTCGACGGCTCGCTGCGCCAGGGCACGATGTTCATGGGCTCCCAGGGCGGGGTGATGGGCATGGTGCGCGGCCAGGTCACCGGGCAGGGGCTGTTCACCACCACCCTGGAGGGGCACGGCTCCGCGGCGGTCATGGCGCACGGCGGGGTGCTGGAGCTGCCGATCGGCCAGGGACGTCCGGTGCATGTCGATCCGCAAGCCTATGTCGCCCACCGGGGTGATGTTCGCAATAAGCTCTCGACGGCGATCGGCTGGCGCGAAATGGTGGGCCGGGGCTCGGGGGAGGCGTTCCAACTGGAGCTGTCCGGCACCGGCATGGTCTATGTCCAGGCATCGGAGGAGAAGCTTTGACTGCTCTCCCACTCGTAGGCGGGAGATTCCTGGCTCAGGCCGCCTTCCGGACCGGCGGTCCGGGAGGTCTTACGCCATCGACACCAGCCGGGTTCAGACCAGCCCGGACGAGCATCACGTAGGCGGAGTTCTTGTCCCTGGGGGATACGGCTCCGCACGCGGCGCAGGTGTAGATACGTTCCGAGAGAGGTAGTGCGTGCTTGGTTCTCGCTCCGCACCGCGCACACTCCATGGTGGTGTGCGCAGGGTGCACCAGGCGGATGTCCCGCTGATGCTTGCGACCCATCTCGACCAGGGCCGCCTTCGTGGCGCCCATGGCGGCGTCGGCCGCCTTACGCGCCATCGACGTTTTGGCGAGGAACTTCGGGCGGAAGTCCTCCACCGCCACTGCGTCATGGCCACGGACCACCTTCTTGGCCCACTTGCGAGCGGTGTCCTGCCTCTGCCGGACGATCTTCTTGTGCAGCTTGGCCGCCTGCCGTTTGGCGGTGCGGTAGCCGTTCGATCGGGGTTTGCCCTTCGGCGTGCGGCGACGGGCCATCATCCGCTGGTAGCGGCCCAGCTTCGCCATGACCTTTCTGCCATGCTCGGCGTGCGGAAGGTCGTAGGCGTCGGATGTGGTGGTGGCGGTCTCGCGTACGCCCCAGTCCACGCCCAGCACCAGACCGGTTCCGGGAAGCGGCTCGGCCTGGGCGGGGACAACGAACGACGCATACCAGTGGCCGAGGCTGTCCTGATAGACGCGCACGCTGGACGGGTCGGCCGGAAGGTCGCGCGACCACACGACCCTCACGACGATGCCGCCTGCCAGGTGCAGACGCCCGTCTTTCAGACGGAATCCGCGCCGGGTGCAGTTCAGCGTCGGGGCAGCGTCCCGCTTCTCCTTCCAGCGAGGCATCCCCGCCCGCCGGTGCACAGGGAGCCGGTCTTTGATGTCCTTCAGCGCCTTCGCACGGGACGTGCCGAAGACGCGTATGACCTGCTGCTGAGGAACCGAGGAGCCCTCCCGGAGCCAGGGCGTGATGCGTCGGGCCCCGGTCAGCATCTTGTCCAGCGCGGCCGGTCCGCACTTCTCCCCGTCCCGGTGAGCCTTCCTCGAGCGGGCAACACACTCATTCCACACCCACCGGCACCGGTCCCACTCCGCCTCAAGCACCGCGCGGGCACCGGCGGACACACGAAGCCGGTAGGTCCACCGGGCATGCCCGGTCTCCCCCGTGGTCTTCGCTTCTGCCGTCACAATCGCCAATCTAACCGGGAGGTACGACAGTTGAGAGTTCCTGGCCTGCATGGCCCACCCCGGCACTGCGCGGGATGGCCCCCGAGGCGCCCAGACAGCGATTCGCCCCGTCCTGTCCTGCTCCGCGAGAATCCGATTCCTCCCCGGCCCGAAAGCCGGGGCATCCTCGGAGGACCCAGGTGAACGGCCCCGTGATCCACGACGCCTGGACGCTGCCCGTCGACGACAACATCAATCCGTACGCCTTCAGCGTGGACCTGAACGGCCAGTGGTTCCTCCAGAAGGGGAAGATGGTCGCCTACTACGGGCAGATCGACTTCCATGGCGTCGGGCTCGGCCACCTCGACCATCTCATCGCGTACAGCTTCCACTCCCCGCTGCACGCGGCGGACTGGGTGGTGGCCGAGGGCCAGGGGAAGATGGTGCTGGCGGACCGCGCCTTCGACGTCAACTCCTATGACCTGGAGGACGGCAACCTCTCCATCCGGTCCGGCAATCTGCTGGCCTTCCAGCCGTCGCTGTCGCTGAAGCAGTCCATCGTGCCGGGGTTTCTCACCCTCCTGGGCACCGGGAAGTTCGTGGCCGCCTCCAATGGGCCCGTGGTCTTCATGGAGCCGCCGATCCGGGTCGATCCACAGGCGCTGGTGGGCTGGGCGGACTGCCCGACACCGTGCCACCACTACGACCACCAGTATCTGCGCGGCTTCCTGGGGGCCATCAGGTCGCGCACGGGGCTCGGGGGCGCCTCGGGCGAGGAGCACCAGTTCGAGTTCGTGGGCGCGGGGACCGTACTGCTCCAGTCCACGGAGGAAGTCGTCGCCGAGATATCGGTTGGCGAGACAGGGGGTACCGGTTCGTGAGCGCGAGCGTGCGGAGTGTAACGTCGAACAGGTGACCTCTAGCCCGATACATCCATTGGTTCGGAATTCAACTTCTATAGGTAGAATACATCCCATGGAGACCGAGAACGGCACGCGCTGGCTCAGCGATGAGGAACAGCGCGCGTGGCGCACCCACCTGGATGTCAGCCGGCTGCTGACCTACCAGCTCGAGAAGGACCTCCAGCCGTTCGGCCTGACCATGAACGACTACGAGATCCTGGTCAACCTCTCGGAGTCGGAGGACCGCCGGATGCGGATGAGCGACCTCGCCTCCGCGACCCTTCAGTCCAAGAGCCGGCTGTCCCATCAGATCACCCGGATGGAGAACGCCGGCCTGGTCCGCCGCGAGAACTGCGAGTCCGACCGACGGGGGCTGTACGCCGTGCTGACCGAGCACGGCTGGGAAACCATGCGCAAGGTCGCGCCCCACCACGTGGCGTCCGTGCGCAACCACTTCATCGATCTGCTCGCGCCGGAGGACCTCAAGGCGCTGTACGGATCGCTGGTGCCCGTCGCCGAGCATCTGCGCGCCCAGCGGGGCCGGGTCTGACACCACGACCACCCCCCGGACGCCGGGTGCGGCCGGGGGGCGTCAGGTCTTGCGCAGATCGGGGGCGGGGACCCCGAGGAGCAGCTCGCGCAGGGCATTCCAGGCCGTACGCAGAGCGCGGGTGACCGCCGGCGGGTCGCTGCCCATGATCCGCGCCCACGCCCCGCAGTCGTCGGGCAGCACGCTCACGCCGAAGGCCGGGCCGGTGGTCAGCAGAGCCTCGTGCAAGGTGTCGGCGACCCGCGCCGCGGGGGCGAGCGGAGTGACCGCGTAGAGCGTGGCCATCAGGTCGTGCCCGCCGAAGACCGCCGGGCCGGTCACCGAGCCCGGCTCGCGCGGATCCAGGCGGACGGTGTCGACCACCACCGGCTCGCCGTCGGGACGCATGATCTCCAGGTCGCTGAAGAGCAGGCGGTAGGCGTGCCGTTCGCCCCGGGCCAGCCGCCCGGCCGCGATCGTCTCGCCCAGTACAACGGTGGCCGTGGGGTCGGCGGTCACGCGGGTCTGCTGGTAGAAGCGGGCATCCCGGTACGGGATCAGCGGGTCGGGCAGGTACTCGACGTAAGCGTGGGCGGCGGCGGTGAGGTGGACGACCTGGGTGGCGTGGTCGAACTCCATCCGGTGCAGCTTGGTGGCGGCCTGCGTCGTCAGATGTACGGCGGTCCCGGGGCCGCACTCGATGTCGACGCGGTTGCGGTCGGCCTGGACGATGCCGCCGCCGGTGGACATGAGGTAGGTCACCGGCATGTCCGGCCGCAGCGGGTCCACATACAGCGGCCGCATGATCTGGAGCGGGGACTTCTGGTAGCGGTGGACCAGTTCGCTGCGGTCGCCGACCCGCGCATAGCCCAGTTCGAGCAGGCCGACCTTGCCGGGGCGCCCGGCGGCCAGGGTGTCCGGAGTGCCGGTCAGCTCGAGCATCCGGGCCGGTACCCGCCGGGGTTCGTAGTGTGCGGGGTGCAGCCGCGCGGGCGCCTCGGTCATGCGGAAGCCGCCTCCTGGCCGATCTGCCGGGCGGCCTCCTGGGCCAGCAGGAAGTCGGCGATGGTGTCCAGGCCCTCTCCGGTCAGGGAGTTGGTGAGCACCACCGGCCGGCCCTGCCGGACGTGCTGGGCGTCCGACTCCATCCGGTCCAGGTCGCATCGCACATACTGGGCGATGTCGATCTTGTTGATGACGAGCAGCTCGCACTCGGTGATGCCCGGACCCCGCTTGCGGGGCATCTTGTCGCCCTCCGCGGTGTCCAGCACGAACAGGAAGAGGTCGACGAGCGCCGGGCTGAAGGTGAGCGTCAGGTTGTCGCCGCCGCTCTCGAAGAGCAGCGTGTCCACCTCGGGGAAGCGCTCCAGGATCTCGTCGGCCGCGGCCTGGTTCATCGTCGGGTCGTCCCGGACCGCGGTGTGCGGGCAGGCTCCGGTCTCGACACCGACGATGCGGTCCGCGGCGAGGATCCCGTCCAGGGTGCGCCGCACATGGGCGGCGTCCTCCGTGGTGTAGATGTCGTTGGTGATGACGGCGGGAGTCCGGCCGCGGGCGATCAGCACCGGGACGAGCGCCTCGATCAGCGCGGTCTTGCCGGAGCCGACCGGCCCGGCGATGCCGACGCGCAGCACGCCGTCCTTCGGGCGCCGGATCAACTCGTCGTGGTCATGGTGGTGGTGGGAGCCTCGGACCTGTGTGGGGTCGTGCATGGTGATTCCTTGTCCGGAGTGTGGGTGTCTTGTCGGTGGCAGGCAGGGCGGGCCGGGGCGCTAGCTCGCGAACAGCCGTGCCTCGGCGCGCTCGTGACGGCCGGCCATGACGTCGGCCACGGGGACGCATCCGCCGAGGTCGGCCAGGTCCCGGTCCAGCGCCGCCGCCACGGTCTCCTCGACGACGGGGGCGGCGCCGTGGAGTACGACCTGGGCCCGGCGGTGATCGGTGAGCCGCAGTCGCAGGGCCGCCCCCACGAAGCTGGCCGCGAAGGCGAACAGCTCGCAGGTGACGGCCTGGCGCGTGGTGAGGCCGTTCGCCGCGTGGACGACGCCGGCCACGACCGGCTGGCAGCCGCGCACCGCACCCTCCCGGTGCAGCGTGCGGTACCGCTCGAGCTGCGGCGTCCCGTAGACCTCGCCGGCCAGGTCGAGCAACTGCCGTCCGGTGCGGACGGCGGCCTGCCGGGCCTCCCGGCCCAGCTTGGTCGCGTACAGCCGCCGCTCCACGGCCACCACCCCGTCCCAGTCGTCCGCCGCCACCGCGCGGTGGGTGAGGGCGAGGGCGGTCGCGTCGGCCGGCCCCGCGCTGTGGCGGAGCAGGTCGTGGAGAAGGGCGGGCAGGCTGCGCGGGGTGACCGCACGGGCCTGCTGGAAACCCTCCAGTCCGTGGGAGAGGGTGTAGTAGCCGCTGGGGAAGGCCGAGTCGGTGAGCTGGAGCCCGGTCAGCAGGGCCGCGACCGGCATCGGTTCGTTCACGCTGGGTTTCCGTTCCTGCCGGATGACGGTCCGTCGAGGTCGGGCCGCGGGGTCCGCGGGGCACGCGAGCGCCCCCGCGGACCGTCCTTTGGGTGCGTCAGACGATGTAGAAGAGCTGGTTGAGCGGGAGGCGCTCGGCCGGTTCGATGGTGGCGGGCTCGCCGTCGACGGTGACCTTGTAGGTCTCCGGGTCCACCTCGATCCGCGGCAGCGCGTCATTGCGGACCATGTGCTGCTTGCCGACGGTCCGGCAGCGCCGCACGGGCTCGATCCGCCGCCCGAGGCCCAGCTCGCCGGGGACGCCTGCGGCGATGGCCGCCTGGGACATGAAGGTGACGGACGTACGCTGCCGGGCGCGGCCGAAGCTGCCGAACATCGGCCGGTAGTAGACCGGCTGAGGCGTCGGCAGGGAGGCGTTGGGGTCGCCCATCAGTGCCCAGTTCACCATGCCGCCCTTGACGATCAGCTTGGGCTTGGCGGCGAAGGAGTTGATCGGCCAGAGCACGATGTCGGCGAGCTTGCCGGGCTCGAGCGAGCCGATCACATCGGAGGCGCCCACCGCGATCGCCGGGTTGATGGTGAGCTTCGCCAGATAGCGCAGCACGCGCGCGTTGTCGTTGCGGGAGCTGTCCTCGGCGAGCGCACCGCGCACCTCCTTGCAGTGGTGCGCGGTCTGGAAGGCACGGGCGAAGGACTCGCCGACGCGGCCCATGGCCTGGGAGTCGGACGAGAAGATGCTGATCACGCCGAGGTCGTGCAGTACCGTCTCGGCCGCGATGGTCTCGGCGCGCACCCGGCTGTCGGCGAAGGAGACGTCCTCGGGGATGTTGCGGGACAGATGGTGGCAGACCATCACCATGTCCAGCAGCTCGTCCACCGAGTTGATGGTGTACGGCAGGGTGGGGTTGGTGGAGGCCGGCAGGACGTTGGGCTCGCCGGAGACCCGCATGATGTCGGGGGCGTGACCGCCGCCCGCGCCCTCGGTGTGGAAGGTGTGGATGGTCCGGCCGTCGATCGCGGACAGGGTGTCCTCGAAGAAGCCGCCCTCGTTGAGGGTGTCGGTGTGGATGGCGAGCTGGACGTCGTGCTCGTCGGCGACCCGCAGCGCGTTGTCGATGGTGGCCGGAGTGGCGCCCCAGTCCTCGTGCACCTTCAGACCGGCCACGCCCGCCTCGACCTGCTCGCGTAGCGCCTCGGGCAGGCTGCCGTTGCCCTTGCCGAGCAGACCCACGTTGACCGGCAGCTCCTCGACGGCCTCCAGCATCCGCTGGATGTTCCACGGGCCGGGGGTGCAGGTGGTGCCGTTGCTGCCGTCGGTCGGCCCGGTGCCGCCGCCGAAGAAGGTGGTGATGCCGTTGGACAGGCCCTCCTGGGCCTGCTGGGGCGAGATGAAGTGGATATGGGTGTCGACGCCGCCGGCGGTGGCGATCATGTGCTCACCGGATATGACCTCGGTGCCGGGGCCGATGACCAGCTTGGGGTCGACACCGTTCTGCACATGCGGGTTGCCCGCCTTGCCCACCCCGACGATCAGTCCGTCCCGGACCCCGATGTCGCCCTTGACGACGCCGAGCACCGGGTCGAGGACCACCACATTGGTGATCACCAGGTCGAGCGCACCCTCGCGGTTGAGCGCGGCGGGGTCCTGGGCCATGCCGTCGCGGATGGCCTTGCCCCCGCCGTAGACGGCCTCGTCGCCGTAGGAGCCGGCGTTGTGGTCGTACTCGACCTCGACGACCAGGTTGGTGTCGGCGAGGTGGAACCGGTCGCCCACGGTGGGGCCGAACAGGTCCGTGTACTGCTTGCGCGGGATGATCGCCATCAGTGGTCGGCTCCCTCGTTCTCGGTGTCGGCGTTGCCGCCGACGTCGGCGAATCCCAGTTCTCCGGCGCGGCGCAGCGCGGCGCGCCGGGTGTCGTCGGCGTTCAGGCCGCCGTCCACGAGTCCGGCGAAGCCGATGAGCCGCCGGCTTCCGCCGAAGGCGACCAGCTCGACCTCGCGGGTGTCGCCGGGCTCGAAGCGGACGGCGGTGCCGGACGGGATGTCCAGGTGCATGCCGTACGCGGCTTCGCGGTTGAACCGCAGCGCGCGGTTGACCTCGAAGAAGTGGTAGTGGGAGCCGATCTGGACGGCACGGTCACCGGTGTTGGCGACCGTCAGACCGACCTTGGCCCGACCGGGGTTGATCTCCACGGGGTCGTCCCCGTAGAGGTAGTGGGCTCCACCCGACATCGTCGTCTCCTTGTCTCAGGCGGGGATTCAGGCGGTTTCAGGCGCCGATGGGGTCGTGGCAGGTGACCAGCTTCGTCCCGTCCACGAACGCGGTCTCGACCTGGAGGACGGTGAGCATCTCGCGTACCCCGGGCATGACGTGGTCGGCCGTGACGACCTTGCGGCCCAGCTCCATGCACTCGGCCACCGTGTGGCCGTCGCGGGCGGCTTCCAGGACGGCCTCGGTGATCAGGGCGGCGGCCTCGGTGTAGTTGAGCTTGGTGCCCCGGTCCCTGCGGCGCCGGGCCAGGTCGGCCACCACGTAGACGTGGAGCTTGTCGATTTCGCGCGGTGCGAGGTTCATTGGTGTCACTTCGCTTTCTCTGACGAGATGCCCGGCCGGTCCAAGGCTGGAGCGGCCTCCAGGAAGAGCCAGGTCGTCACGACGAACGGCCAGGTGAAGGGAGATCCGCCGGAGGGCTGGGCGAATGCCTGCCAGGCGGCCGTGAAGGGGACCGAGGCCACTGCGGCGAGCGCGGCGTACCCCGCGGTCCACGGAGTGAGGGCCAGGAAGGTGGCGGCCAGTGCGATGGCGACGAGCACCGCGTTGTAGCCGTAGAGCCCCTCGCCGATCCGGTCGGCGGGCAGGCCCATGGCGCAGGCGGTCAGGATCGCGACGACGCTGCCGCAGGCGGCGGCGACGGCGGCGACCCGGGAGGTGATGAGCAGTCCGGCGAGCAGGATCAGGCCCGCGTACCACTTGTCGAGGAAGAAGACCTGACCGAGGTTGTTGCAGAACGCGTGGCCGAGTTCCGCGGCAGACAAGGTGGTTGCCCCGTCACCGGGGAGCGGTGGTGCGGCGGCGGGCGGCGCGGTCGGCAGGGCGATCGCCAGCACCCCGGCGACCAGGCAGAACGGGGCCGTCAGCGCGGGCAGACCGATGCGGCCCAGCAGATGGCCGACCGCCGCGCTCAGCACCGCGCAGACCGCCGCGGCGAGGACGGCGAGCAGTGCGGTCCGCCAGGAGGCGCCGAGCCGGACGACTATGGCGATGCTGGTCAGGCAACCGCAGTAGCCCTCCAGCCCGTTGGCCAGACCGTCCCGGTCGGCGCCCAGCACGGATGCGGCCACGGTGGACGCCGCCGCGCCGAGCAGGCCGTAGACGCCGATCCGCCAGCCGCCCGCGAACAGCGCGACGGTGAACAATAAGCCGGTCCATGGGCTCGCGCTGAGCGCCACCTGGGCGACGCCCCGCATCGGTATCCGTCCCACATCGGCCGGAGCCCAGCGTCCCGGCTGCGACACCTGCCCTGTTGTAGGCATGAGTTTCCCCCTGACGGGAACATGACGAATTCACCAGCACCCCTTGAACCGAAGGGGGCCAAGCTTGATCAACAACTTGTTTCGGAGCCTACGCCCGGAATTGCGAGGCGCGTCGACGGAAGTTGGGTGATCATGTGAGTGCACAGTGAAGTCACCGCTGATGGTGCGGCATATATGTGCGGGCCGGGTTGCCCAAGTCTTGACTTCGTTGGAGAGTCCTTGGCACTACCGAGGTGAAAATTCGACCAAACGGAGTCGGCAAAGTCCCCCGCACTCACCGCTGTTCCGAGCGGGCGTGAATTCCGTAGGACGGCCGTTTCGCAGGCGGCGCCCGAGTCGGCTGGTCAGGGCGATCGGGCCGCTAGGCGGAACGCCCGGGTATCCGCCGGTGCGGTTCTCGGAACAGTGCCTGACCGGGCTACACGGCGGCCCGGGAGAATTCCGGACGGGCCGGATGGCCGTCGGCCGGACCTGTGCCGATGAGTGTCGACACCCTCCCGGCCGGGCACGGCGCCGCGAACCGCCGCACTTCCTCGTCCGGCACCCCGGCAGGCGCCAGGTAATTCCTCGCCCGGTTCGCTTGTGACGGCTTCACCTGATCTCTTGCGAGGAAGCCCCTGTGTTCAGGGGTCCGTTGGGAATCCGCAAACCGATGGTGTGATGCTGCTCAAGCGGCGAGTTCGAGGCGGTCCGGGTGAGTGGTTCTGGCCCCACCGAGCGGAATTGCGGTTAGCCGGGCATCGAGTCGGATGATGTTGATCGCGGTGACGGCGAGTATGTCGCCGAGGTGGGTTTGGGGCAGGCCGGTGCAGCGGGTCCGGCGGGTGCGAGTGCGGCGGACAGCCTGGCCGGCAGCGCCTCGGCGGCCGGCAGCCGCAGCTTGAACAGGGCACCGCCCTCGGGTGCCGCCCGGACGGCCAGGGTGCCACCGTGGCGCACCGCCACGTCCCGCGCGATGGCGAGGCCGAGCCCGGCCCCGCCATCGTCGCGGCTGCGGGCGTCGTCGAGCCGTACGAACCGCTCGAAGATCCGCTCCCGCTCGCCCTCGGGCACCCCCGCCCCGTCGTCCGCGACCTCCAGCACGGCCCACCGGCCCTCCTCGCGCACCGCCACCCGCACCCCGCTCCGGGCATGCCGCTGCGCGTTGTCGACCAGATTGCCCAGCACCCGGGCGAGCTGCCCGCGCGAGCCCGGCACCGCCACCGGAGCCACCTCCGCACGCACCGGCACCCGGTCCCCCAGCCGCTGGGCCAGCTCCTCGCGCACCAGCGCGTCCAGCGCCACCGACGCGTGGGCGGGCCGCTCCCCCGCGTCCAGCCGGGCCAGCAGCAGCAGATCGGCCGCCAGCCGTTGCAGCCGCACCACGTCCTCCACCGCGCCGTCCAGGTCCAGCAGCTCCGGATGGGCGGCGCCCACCTCCAACTGGGTGCGGAGCGAGGCCACCGGGGAGCGCAGCTCATGGGAGGCGTCGGCCACGAAGGCCCGCTGCCGCTCGACCGACGCCTCCAGCGCCGTGAGCGTCTCGTTGGTGGTCCGGGCCAGCCGCGCCACCTCGTCATACGACCCCGGCACGGGCACCCGCCGGGACAGATCCGTACTCGCCGTGATGGCGGCCATCTCCCGCCGGATGCCCTCCACGGGCCGCAGCGCGCGCCGGGTCACCAGCCAGGTCACCCCGGCCACGACCACCAGCAGCAGCGGCAGCCCCATCAGCATCGCCTGCCGCACGGTGCCCACCGCGCCCTGCTCGGTGGCCAGCGGGGCGCCCGCGTAGACCGTGACGTCCTCACCGCGGGCGTCGGTGACCTCCAGGGCCGCCCAGCGGTACTCCGCGGTCTCGCCGTCGATCCGGGCCGTACCGGCGCTGTACTCCGGGGTCGACGAGACCTCCCCCGCACCGTCGTCGTCATCGTCCTCGCCGGGCGCCGGAACCGGCCGCACCGAGGAACTGCCGGTGCCCGTCACGGCCTGGAGATCGTCACTGACCGCGCGCACCCGGTGGTCCTCGTCCACGATCTGCACCGGGGTGTCGTCCCCGAGGTCCAACTCCCGGTACGCCACCCCACCTGCGACCTTCGAGGCGACCGCCCGGGCGGTCGCCCCGGCATCCACCTCGGCCCGGTCCGCCAGATTGCTCCGCAACACCCCGAGCACCGCGAGGCCCGCGGCCACCAGCGCCACCGCGACCACCACGGTCGCACCCAGCGCCGCCCGCGCCCGTACGGAACCGAAGACCTTACCCACGGAGCCGGTACCCCGCTCCCCGCACCGTCTCGATCAACCCGGCGCCCAGCTTGCGGCGCAGCGCGCTGATGTACACCTCGACGATATTGGGGTCGCCGTCGTACGCGAAGTCCCAGACATGCTCCAGGATCTCGGCCTTGGAGATTACGTCCCCCGGCCGCAGCGCCAACTGCTCCAGTACGGAGAACTCCTTGGCGGTCAGCGCGATCTCACCATCACCCCGCTCCACCCTGCGCGCACCCCGGTCCACCGACAGCTCCCCGACCCGCACCACGGGTGAGGCCCCGGCCCCCCGCCGCCGCAACAGCGCCCGCACCCGGGCCACCAGCACCACGTACGAGAACGGCTTGGTCAGATAGTCGTCGGCGCCGGTATCGAGCCCCTCGGCCTCGTCGTACTCGCCGTCCTTGGCGGTGAGCATCAGGATCGGCACATCGCTCCCGGCCGCCCGGAGCGCCCCGCACACGTGGTAGCCGTTCATCCCCGGCAGCATGATGTCGAGAACGATCAGGTCGTAGTCGCCCTCCCGCGCACGGTGCAGCCCCTCGCGCCCGTCATGGACGACATCCACGGCGAACCCCTCGGCCTGCAACCCCTTGGCCAGCGACAGGGCCAGCCGCCGCTCGTCCTCCACAATCAGCAAACGCATACGACCAGCCTCCCAAAGCGAACCTGAAGATCTCTTCAGGCGGCTTCAGCTCAGCTTCAGCATCGCTCCCCGATGGTGGTTGACGTCCGAACACGACCCAGGGAGGAACCCCTCATGAAGCGCAACATCGTCATCGCATCGGTCACCGCGGCCGCCCTGCTCAGCGGTACGGCCGTCGCGGTGGCAGGCACCCAGTCCTCGTCCACCGGGGCCCCGACCACGCACACGACCAACGCCTCCGGGACCACCGCCCGCGCGTCCTTCTCCGACGCCGCGCACGCCGCGCTCAAGGCCGTCCCGGGCACGCTGGACTCCCTCGACCGGGACCACGGCGCCCGGACCACCTGGGACGCGGAAATCCTCGGCAAGGACGGCAAGTGGCACGAGGTCACGCTGGACGGGTCGACCGCCAAGGTCCTGAACCAGCACATCGACAGGGACACCGACGCCGAGGACGCCGCCGAGGCCAAGGCCCTGCGGAACGCCGACATCTCGGCCACCGAGGCGACCCGGAAGGCCGCGTCCAGCGGCACCGTGACCTCCGTGGAGTTCGACGGTGACCGCACCCCGATGTGGGAGGTCGAGACCGTCAAGAACCACAAGGAGCGTGACCTGACCGTCAACGCCCAGTCCGGCAAGGTCAGCCAGGCCCCGTCCGACGACGACGGCGACGACGACTAGGGAGAGCCGCGAGGGGACAGGGCCGCACCCACCCCGCCCCTTCCCACAGCATCAATATGCGGCTCCGCCGCGTGGGGGGGGGCTCCGCCCCCTCACCCTCGCCGGGGCTCCGCCCCGGACCCCGCTCCTCAAACGCCGGAGGGGCTGAAATTCACGCCCCCCGGGACGGACAGACGCCCCTGGGCCACCGGTGGGCAGCCGCCGACGAGACGGGAGGGGGCGGGGTCGCAGGGGTGGTGTCCTGGACGCTTGCGTGTAGTTGTGGCGCCAATCTCCGACCAACACAACGCCCCCGGCCAACGGCGCCGTAAATATACGGTCCAGGGCGCCGCCCCGGAGGCCCCGCACCCGGCACCCACAACGAACAGCAGGCGCACCACCCACACACCGCACCCGCAAGCCGGACCCCAGGCGCACCCGTCACCCCCGCTCCGTCACCCCCGGCTCCGTCACCCCCGCCACCAGCTCGTCCGCCGCCGTATACGGATCCAGCTCACCCGCGACGACCCGCTCCGCGAGCGCCCCCAGCCGACGGTCGCCGTGCAGATCGCCGATCCGCTCCCGCAGCGCCGTCACCGCGATCGTCTCGACCTCGCCGGCCGCCCGCCGCATCCGGCGCTCCGCGAGCACCCCGTGCTCCTCCATCCAGGCGCGGTGCTTCTCCAGCGCCTCGACCACCTCGTCGATCCCCTCGCCGCGCGCCGCCACGGTCTTCACGATGGGCGGCCGCCAATCCCCCGGCGCCCGCCCCTCGCCCAGGCCCAGCATGTGGTTCAGCTCGCGGGCCGTGGCATCGGCCCCTTCCCGGTCGGCCTTGTTGACCACGTACACATCGCCGATCTCCAGGATCCCGGCCTTGGCCGCCTGGATCCCGTCCCCCATCCCCGGCGCGAGCAGCAGCACACTCGTATCGGCCTGGGCGGCGATCTCGACCTCGGACTGACCGACGCCCACCGTCTCCACCAGCACCACATCGCAGCCGGCCGCGTCCAGCACCCGGATGGCCTGCGGAGCGGCCCAGGCGAGCCCGCCGAGGTGGCCGCGGGTGGCCATGGAGCGGATGTAGACGCCGGGGTCGGAGGCGTGCTCCGACATCCGTACCCGGTCGCCCAGCAGCGCCCCGCCGGAGAACGGCGAGGAGGGGTCGACGGCGAGGACGCCCACCCGCTTGTCCATCCGCCGGTAGGCGGAGACGAGCGCGGAGGTCGAGGTGGACTTGCCGACGCCCGGCGAGCCGGTCACCCCGACCACATACGCGCCCCCGGCCAGCGGAGCGAGCGCGGCCATCACCTCGCGCAACTGCGGCGAGGCACCCTCGACCAGCGAGATGAGCCGGGCGACCGCACGCGGCCGCCCCTGCCGCGCCTGCTCCACCAGCGTGGGCACATCAGCCATGGGTGCCGTACTCCTTACCGCTCCATCATCGCGTCATCACAGCGGAAACCCGGGCCCCAAGAGAGACCCGGGCCCCAGGGGAAACCCGGGCCCCAGGGCAACCCTCTACTCCCCCGCCGGCACCCGCAGGATCAGCGCGTCCCCCTGCCCGCCCCCACCGCACAGCGCCGCCGCGCCGGTCCCGCCGCCACGCCGCCGCAGCTCCAGCGCGAGATGCAGCGCGATCCGCGCACCGGACATCCCGATGGGGTGGCCGAGGGCAATCGCGCCCCCATTCACATTCACCCTTTCGGGGGAAACACCCAGGTCCTTCATCGACTGCACGGCGACCGCGGCGAACGCCTCGTTGATCTCGATGAGGTCGAGATCGTCGACCGTCAGCCCCTCCTTGCCCAGGGCGTGCGCGATCGCGTTGGACGGCTGGGACTGGAGGGAGTTGTCGGGTCCCGCCACATTCCCGTGGGCGCCGATCTCGGCGATCCACTCCAGCCCCAGCTCCTCGGCCTTGGCCTTGCTCATCACGACGACCGCGGCGGCCCCGTCCGAGATCTGCGACGACGTGCCCGCCGTGATCGTCCCGTCCTTGGCGAACGCGGGCCGCAGCCTGCCCAGCAGCTCGGCCGTGGTCTCGCCGCGGATGCCCTCGTCCTTGTCGAAGACCACCGGCTCGCCCTTGCGCTGCGGGATCTCCACGGGGGTGATCTCGGCGTCGAAGAGGCCGTTCTTCTGGGCGGCGGCGGCCCGCTGGTGGGACTGGGCGGCGAACTCGTCCTGCTCGGGGCGCTGGATGCCCAGCCGGGTGTTGTGCTTCTCGGTGGACTCGCCCATGGCGATGGACTCGAAGGCGTCGGTCAGCCCGTCGTGCGCCATCGCGTCGAGCATCTCGACGGCGCCGTACTTGTAGCCCTCCCGGGACTTGGGCAGCAGATGGGGGGCGTTGGTCATGGACTCCTGCCCGCCCGCGACCACGATGTCGAACTCGCCCGCGCGAATGAGCTGGTCGGCCAGGGCGATCGCGTCCAGCCCGGAGAGGCAGACCTTGTTGATCGTGAGGGCGGGCACGCTCATCGGGATGCCGGCCTTGACCGCCGCCTGCCGGGCCGGAATCTGCCCGGCGCCCGCCTGGAGCACCTGCCCCATGATCACGTACTGCACCTGCTCGGCGCCGACCCCGGCCCGCTCCAGCGCGGCTTTGATCGCGATTCCGCCCAGGTCGGCGCCGGAAAACGAGCGCAGGCCGCCGAGCAGCCGTCCCATGGGCGTCCGGGCGCCCGCCACCATCACAGAGGTCGTACGAGACATTGGTGCGTCCCTTCACGAGGAGAAGGAAGTTAACGAGGGTTATCGTCAATGTACTGACGAGTACCCGCGCGGTCACCGGCCCATCGGTGTGATCGCGCGCACGTTGCGTAACCGGCTGTGCGGCGGTGCACTGTTCCCATGCTGACGAGAATCGACCACATCGGGATCGCCTGCTTCGATCTCGACAAGACTGTTGAGTTCTACCGTGCCACGTACGGCTTCGAGGTGTTCCACTCCGAGATCAACGAGGAGCAGGGCGTCCGCGAGGCCATGCTCAAGATCAATGAGACCTCCGACGGCGGGGCCTCCTACCTCCAGCTTCTCGAGCCGATCCGGGAGGACTCCGCGGTCGGGAAGTGGATGGCCAAGAACGGTGAGGGCGTCCACCACATCGCCTTCGGCACCGCCGATGTCGACACGGACTCCGAGGCCATCCGCGACAAGGGCGTCCGAGTCCTCTACGAACAGCCCCGCCGTGGCTCGATGGACTCCCGGATCACCTTCCTCCACCCCAAGGACTGTCACGGTGTGCTGACCGAGCTCGTCACCGCCGCGGACCCCGCCGCCCACAAGGGCGAAGAGGATCACTGAAGCGGACCACTGACCTACCCCTTCCCCGGCCGGTAGAGTGCAGCATCGGCCGGGGTACGGAATCGGAAAGGGATCGGGGTCCGGCCCGGGCTTCGCCGATGATCTGACACCATTTCTTCGGAAGGGCCAGCTCCGGTCCGACCCGGCACGCACTTCGCCTGGTCGGTACCGCAAGGGAACCGTCGAGGAACCCCTGGGCACCGCAAGGGACCACGGGGGACCACGAGGGTGACGGAGCCGGCCGCCAATGCGACCAGGGGACGGATGGGACCGCGCAGTGCGGGGCTACGACCGCTACGAGCCTGACGATCAGCTCTCCAAGTTCGAGGCCGAGATGGAGCGGCTGAAGACCGAGCGTGAGAAGGCCGTCCAGCACGCCGACGACCTCGGCTACCAAGTCGAGGTGCTGCGCGCCAAGCTGCATGAGGCGCGCCGCAACCTGGCGGCCCGCCCCGCCTACGACAGCGCCAACGTCGGCTACCAGGCAGAGCAGTTGCTGCGGGACGCCCAGCTCCAGGCGGACCAGTTGCGCGCCAACGCCGAGCGTGAGCTGCGCGAGACCCGGGCGCAGACCCAGCGGCTGCTCCAGGAGCAGGCCGAGCGGCAGGCCCGGCTGGAGGCCGAGCTGCACGCCGAGGCCGTGGCCCGGCGCCAGCGGCTGGACCAGGAGCTGGCCGAGCGCCGCAGCACCGTCGAGTCGCATGTCAACGAGAACGTGGCCTGGGCCGAGCAGTTGCGGGCCCGTACCGAGGCGCAGGCCCGCCGGCTCATGGACGAGTCCCGTACGGAGGCCGAGCAGGCCCTGGCCGAGGCGCGCGCCGAAGCCCAGCGCATGACCGAACAGGCCCGTCAGCGGCTGGGCTCCGAGGCGGAGGCCAGCCGTGCCGAGGCCGAGGCGATTCTGCGCCGGGCCCGCGCCGACGCCGAGCGGCTGCTGACCAACGCGGGCACCCAGGCCCAGGAGGCCACCGACCACGCGGAGCAGTTGCGCACCACCACCGCCACCGAGGCGGACCAGGCCCGTCGTCACGCGGCCGAGCAGACCCGCGCCGCCGAGCAGCGGATGCAGGAGGCCGAGCAGGCGCTGCGCGAGGCCCGCAGCGAGGCCGAGAAGGTCGTCGCCGAGGCCAAGGACGCGGCGGCCAAGCGGCTCACGGCCGCAGAGTCGGACAACGAGCAGCGCACCCGTACCGCCAAGGCGGAGGTCGCCCGGCTGGTCGGCGAGGCCACCAAGGAGGCCGAGCGGCTGCGGGCCGAGGCCGAGCAGTTGCGGGACGACGCCCGCGCCGAGGCCGAGCGGATGGTCGCCGAGGCGAGCGACGACGCCCGGGCCAGGGCCGCCGAGGACTCGGCCGCCCAGCTCGCCAAGGCGGCCCGGAGCGCCGAGGAGGTGCTGACCCGCGCCTCGGAGCAGGCGCAGGCCACCACCAAGGCGGCCATCGACGAGGCCGAGCGGATCCGGGGCGAGGCCGAGGAAGAGGCGGACCGGCTGCGGGCCGAGGCGCACGACACGGCCGAGCAGCTCAAGGGCACGGCCAAGGACGACACCAAGGAGTACCGCGCCAAGACCGTCGAGCTTCAGGAGGAGGCCCGCCGGCTGCGCGGCGAGGCCGAGCAGCTCCGGTCGGAGGCGGTCGCCGAGGGCGAGCGGATCCGCACCGAGGCGCGCCGGGAGGCGGTCCAGCAGATCGAGGAGGCGGCCAGCACCGCCGAGGACCTGCTGACCAAGGCGAAGGCCGACGCGGAGGAGACCCGCTCGGGTGCCACCGCCGAGAGCGAGCGGGTGCGCACCGAGGCCATCGAGCGGGCCAACGCGCTGCGCCGGCAGGCCGATGAGCTGCTGAAGCGGGCCCGCGGCGAGGCCGAGGAGCTGGTGACCTCGGCCGAGGAGCAGGCCGAGCGGGTCAAGTCGGAGGCGTCCACCGCGGCCGAGGAGCTGCGCGAGGAGGCCGAGCGGGCCGCCGAGGACCGCCGCTCCGAGGCCGAGGGCGAGCTGAACCGGCTGCACCAGGAGGCCGAGCAGCGGCTCTCCTCCGCCGACGAGGCGCTGCGGGACGCCCGCACCGAGGCGGAGCGGCTGCGCAAGGAGACGGCCGAGGAGATCGAGCGGCAGCGCACGGAGTCCGCCGAACGGCTGAACGCGCTGCGCCAGCAGGCCGAGGACGAGGCCGTACGGCTGCGCGACGAGGCCGCCGCGGACGCGTCCAACGCGCGCGCCGAGGGCGAGTCGGTGGCCGTACGGCTGCGCGGCGAGGCCGCCGCGGAGGCCGAGCGGCTGCGCTCCGAGGCCCAGGAGACGGCCGACCGGGTCCGCGCGGAGGCGGCGAGCGCCGCCGAGCGGATCGGCGCCGAGGCCGCGGAGGCCCTGGCCGCCGCCCAGGAGGAGGCGGCCCGCCGCCGCCGCGAGGCCGAGGAGCTGCTCGCCGACGCCCGCGAGGAGGCACAGGCCGAGCGGACGGCGGCGCGGGAGCAGAGCGAGGAGCTGCTGGCCGCCGCCCGGAACCGGGTCTCCGAGGCGCAGACCGAGGCGCAGCGGCTGGTCGAGGAGGCCGAGCGGCGCTCGGCCGATCTGGTCTCCGCCGCCGAGCAGACCGCGCAGCAGGTGCGGGACTCGGTCGCGGGGCTGCACGAGCAGGCCGAGCAGGACATCACGGCGCTGCGTACGGCCGCGGAGCACGCCGCGGAGCGGATGCGCGGCGAGGCGCAGGGCGAGGCCGACCGGGTCCGCGCGGACGCCCAGGACGAGCGCGAGCGGGCCTCCCAGGACGCCTCGCGGGTGCGGCAGGAGGCCCAGGAGGAGTCCGAGGCCGCCAAGTCGCTCGCGGAGCGCACGGTCGCCGAGGCGATCGCCGAGTCGGAGCGGCTGACCGAGCAGGCCCGCGAGGAGGCCGGCAGGCGCCGCGCCGAGGCCGCCGAGCAGGCGGACCGGCTGGTCGCCGAGGCCACCCACGAGGCCGAGCGGCTGCGGGCCGAGGCCAACGAAACGCTCGACGAGGCGCGCCGTTCGGCCCACAAGAGCCGTGCCGAGGCGGCCGAGCAGGCCGATACGCTGGTCGGTGGCGCGACGGAGGAGGCGCAGCGGCTGGTCTCGGAGGCCACCACGCGGGCGCAGGCGCTGCGTACGGAGGCGTCCGACGCAAGGGCGACGGCGGAGCAGGACGCGGCCCGCACCCGGGCCCAGGCCCGCGGGGATGCCAACAACATCCGCTCGGAGGCGGCCGAGCAGGCCGACCGGCTGATCGCCGAGGCCCGTAACGAGGCCGAGCGGCTGCACGCGGAGGCCAGCGGCGAGGCGGAGCGGCTGCGCGGCGAGGCCGCGGAGACCGTGGGTTCGGCGCAGCAGCACGCGGCGCGCACCCGGGCCGAGGCCGAGCGGGTGGAGACCGAGGCGGCGGCCGAGGCGGAGCGGATCCGCAACGAGGCGCAGGCCGAGGCGGACCGGCTGGTCGACAGGGCGCGCGAGGACGCCAACAAGCGGCGTTCCGACGCCGCCGAGCAGGCCGACCGGCTGGTCACCGAGGCCTCGGCGGAGGCCGAGCGGCTCACCTCCGAGGCGCAGGAGGCCGCGCTGCGCACGGCGACCGCGGCCGAGGAGCAGGCCGACACCATGGTGGGCGTGGCCCGCCGGGAGGCGGACCGGGTGATCGCCGAGTCCACGGCCGAGGCCAACGGCATGGTGGAGAAGGCCCGTACGGACTCCGACACGATGCTCAGCGAGGCCCGGGGCGACGCCACGGCCATCCGGGAGCGCGCCGAGGAGCTGCGCAGCCGTACCGAGGCCGAGGTCGAGGAGTTGCACGAGCGGGCCCGCCGGGAGTCCGCGGAGCAGATGAAGGCCACCGGCGAGCGCGTCGACAAGCTGGTCGCGGCCGCCACCGCGCAGCTCATGAAGGCGGAGGAGAAGGCCAAGTCGCTGGTCGCGGAGGCGGAGAGCGAAGCGAGCCGGGTGCGGATCGCGGCGGTGAAGAAGGCCGAGGGTCTGCTCAAGGAGGCCGAACAGAAGAAGTCCGATGCCGAGCGGGAGGCGGAGCGGCTCCGGAACCAGGCCACGGCCGAGGCGCAGCAGATCGTGGACGAGGGCAAGCGCGAGCTCGAGTTGCTCAAGCGACGCCGCGAGGACATCAACGCGGAGATCTCCCGTGTCCAGGACGTGCTAGAAGCGTTGGAATCCTTCGAGACCCCCGCGTCGGGTGGCGCGGGTGGCAAGGAGAACAACGGAGTCAAGACAGCGGCAGGCGCGGGTGCGACGAGGAGTGGAAAGCGGTCGGAGGGGTAACCGTATGCGGGGGACGAGGGTCGGCTGTGCCCGTCCGCGTCGATTTCGCGTAAGTCTCGCGTCGGACTGCGTCCATCACGGCATGTCCGTATCATCCCGACGAGTGACGAGGTCTCCGTCTTACTGCCACTCAAAAGGCTGGACATCTTGCAGATCAAACAGACGTTGACTCGATGACACGCCGCTCGGACCCCTAGGATTCCCTCTATCACCTCACCGGTCTCTTTCGACAGGAACCCCATGAGCGACACTTCCTCCCCCTTCGGCTTCGAGCTCGTGCGGCGTGGGTACGACCGCGGTCAGGTGGACGACCGCATTTCCAAGCTCGTCGCCGACCGTGACAGTGCACTGGCCCGCATCACCTCGCTGGAAAAGCGCATCGAGGAGCTGCACCTCGAAACGCAGAACGCTCAGGCCCAGATCAACGATTCGGAGCCGTCCTACGCCGGGCTCGGCGCTCGGGTCGAGAAGATCCTCCGTCTCGCCGAGGAAGAGGCGAAGGATCTGCGCGAGGAGGCTCGGCGCGCCGCCGAACAGCACCGTGAGCTGGCCGAGTCGGCCGCCCAGCAGGTCCGCAACGACGCCGAGTCGTTCGCCGCCGAGCGCAAGGCGAAGGCCGAGGACGAGGGCGCGCGGATCGTCGAGAAGGCGAAGGGCGAGGCGACCACACTGCGCCAGGAGGCGCAGAAGGACGCCCAGTCCAAGCGCGAGGAGGCGGACTCCCTCTTCGAGGAGACCCGTGCCAAGGCCGCGCAGGCCGCCGCCGACTTCGAGACCAACCTCGCCAAGCGCCGCGAGCAGTCCGAGCGCGACCTGGCCTCCCGTCAGGCCAAGGCCGAGAAGCGGCTCGCGGAGATCGAGCACCGCGCCGAGCAGCTTCGCCTCGAGGCCGAGAAGCTGCGCACCGACGCCGAGCGCCGCGCCCGCCAGACGGTGGAGACCGCGCAGCGCCAGGCCGAGGACATCGTGGCCGACGCCAACGCCAAGGCCGACCGGATCCGCAGCGAATCCGAGCGCGAGCTGGCGGCCCTCACCAACCGCCGCGACAGCATCAACGCCCAGCTCACCAACGTCCGCGAGATGCTGGCCACGCTGACCGGCGCCGCCGTGGCCGCGGCCGGTGCCCCGGGCGAGGACGAGGCGGCCACCCGCGGCGTCCCGGCCCAGCAGTCCCGGTGACCCGAGGTCCCAACGGAGCGTACGATGCCCCGCGCCGCCACGAGCGGCGCGGGGCACGCGCATATCCGGGCCCCCGGGTCGAGCTTCCGGGCCACGCCCCGGGCGCCCCCGTCCGCCGCCCAACCCCCTCCGGCGCGTGAGGAAATCCAGCCGCTCGGGGGCGAATCCAGCCCCTCCGGCGCATGGGAAATCCAGCCGCTCGGGGGCGAATCCAGCCCCTCCGGCGCATGGGAAAACCAGCCCCTCCGGCGCGTGGGAAAACCAGCCCCTCCGGCGATTGAGGAGCGGGGCCCAGGGGCGGAGCCCCGGCCGGGGCCGGGCCGGGGCCCGGTTTCGGGAAGGGGCGGGGTGGGGGAGACACCCCTCCGTGACCGACCGCACCCTCCCCACCCTCGGCTTCGCCGACACCCCCGCCAAGCACCCCCTCACCTACCCCGGCCGCCCCATCACCCGCCCCACCCTCCTCACCGCCGGAGAGCTGTGGGAGCTCACCCCCACACCAGGCGGCCGCCTGGGCACGTGGACAGTCGACACAGACCCCGGCGCAGGGCCAACAGAGAACCCGGAGCCACTCGACACCCTCCTCACCGCCCTCGGCCACCCCCCAACCCCCCACCGCCACCCCGTCATCGCCGTCGGCTCCAACGCCTCCCCCGCCCAGCTCCACCACAAGCTGTCCCGCCCCGGCCACCCGGCCACCGTCCCCATGGTCCCGGTCGATGTGCACGGCATCGCGGTCGGCTGCTCGGCCCACATCGGCCGGTACGGCTACGTGGCCTCCGCCCCGTACACCGCGCCGGGAGCCCGTACCCCCCTGGTCATCGGCTGGCTGGACACCGAGCAACTGGCGGCCGTGGACGCGACCGAGTACCCCAACTACCGCCGCGTCCTGCTGCCCGGCACGGAGTACCCGATGGTGATGCCGTCCGGCGAGCGGCTCGGCGGCGCGTATCTCTACGTCGGCGAGCGCGGCGTGCTGATGTCCCCGGACGGCACCGAACGTCCGCTCCCCGGCGGCGGCGACCAGAGCGCCCTGCTCACCCGCCTGCTCGCCGGTTCGCCGCGGCTGCGGGAACTCCTCGGGCCCGACCCCGGCACCTGGGTCGCCCGCGCGGCCGCCGACCCCGCCGTACGGACGTCCGGCACCCGGATCTTCCAGGAGGAGGGCTGGGCACTCCCCCAGTCCGACCTCCTCCGCTGCCCGCAGGACGAGCACAACGACGGTCCCTCAGACTCCGCAAGCCCCACAAGCCCCACAAGCCCCACAAGCCCAACAAGCCCCACAGACCCCCGAGGCCCCCGAGACCCCCGAGGCCCCAAGAGTTACGGTGCGCTCACATCTCCCGAATAGCGGGAACCGTCAACACCCCGGCTATCCTCCTAACCCTCACCGGGGGCGAGCACGCCCGACCCATGCTCATGAGGGGCGGAGAATGATCGAGGCAGTCGGTCTGACGAAGCGCTACGGCGCCAAGACGGCCGTGTACAACCTGTCCTTCCAGGTGCGGCCCGGCGCCGTCACCGGCTTCCTCGGGCCCAACGGGTCGGGCAAGTCCACCACGATGCGGATGATCCTGGGCCTCGACGAGCCCACCGCCGGCCATGTCACGGTCGGCGGCTACCCGTTCCGCAAGCTGCCCAACGCCCCCCGCCAGGTGGGCGCGCTCCTGGACGCCAAGGCGGTGCACGGCGGCCGCAGCGCACGTCACCATCTGCTCTGCCTGGCCCAGCTCTCCGGGATCCCGGCCCGCCGGGTCGACGAGGTGCTGGGCGTGGTGGGCCTCCAGAACGTGGCGCGCAAGCGCTCCAAGGGCTTCTCGCTCGGCATGGGGCAGCGTCTGGGCATCGCGGCCGCCCTCCTCGGCGACCCGCAGGTGCTGCTCTTCGACGAGCCGGTCAACGGCTTGGACCCCGAAGGCATCCTCTGGGTCCGCAACTTCATGAAGCAGCTCGCCTCCGAGGGCCGCACCGTCTTCGTCTCCAGCCATCTGATGAGTGAGATGGCGCTCACCGCCGACCATCTGATCGTGATCGGGCGCGGTCAGCTTCTCGCGGATATGAACGTCAAGGACTTCATCTCCTACAACTCGGCGGACTTCGCCCGCGTCCGCACCCCCGAGGGCGACCCGGGGCAGCGCGAGAAGCTGACCGCCGCGCTGAGCGAGGCGGGCGGCCAGGTGCTCCCCGAGCAGGACGGCGCGCTACGGGTGACCGGGCTGCCGCTGCCGCGCATCAGCGATCTGGCGCATGGGGCGGACGTCCGGCTGTGGGAGCTCTCCCCGCACCAGGCGTCGCTGGAAGAGGCGTACATGCGGATGACGCAGGGCGCGGTGGACTACCGCTCGACCGCCGACGAGCGCGCCGGCCTCCAGCAGCAGATGCCCGCCGCGGTGCCGCAGGGCGCGCCGCACGGCTATGCGCCGGGGGCCCCAGGAGCGCCGGGCGCACCGGGCACACCGGGAGCCCCGATGGGCTTCCCGCCGGGGACCGTACTGCCGGGATACGCCGAACCGCCGGCCCCGCCGCAGCCGCAGCCGCACGCTCCGGGCATGGCCATGCCCGGAGCCCCTGCCGCACCTGCCGCACCCCCCGCTCCGGCCGCCGCCGCCGCGACGCCGCCCCCGGCTCCCCCCGCTCCCCCGGCTCAGCCGCCCGCGGCGCCCCCCGCCCCCGCCGATCCGACCAAGAGCGACAACGAGGACGACGCCCGATGACGACCCCGTATCAGCACCAGTCCCAGGCGCCCGTCCCCCCGCAGGCAGCCCCGCAGATGCCGCCGCAGGCCCCACACCAAGCACCCCCGCACCAGTCGGCCCCGCACCACCACGCGCCCCAGATGCCCCACGCGCCCCAGGCGTACCAGCAGCCCGCGCCGACCGGGCCGTCCGGGCCTCCCTCGCAGTCGTACGCCGGTATGGGCCCGTACACCTCGCCGATCCCGGTCCGGCGCACCCACCTCGGCAACGCCCTCGCCTCCGAGTGGACCAAGATCAAGTCGGTGCGCTCCACGATCTGGACGCTCGGCGTCATGGTCGCGCTGGTGATCGGAATCGGACTCCTCGTGGGGGCGACCACGAACGACTCCGACTACGAAAGCGTGCCCACCACCCTCCCCGGGTTCTTCGGCACTCTGCTCGGCCAGCTCTGCGTCGTCACCCTCGGGGTGCTCGTGATCACCTCCGAGTACGGCACCGGGATGATCCGGACCACCCTCACCGCCTCCCCGCAGCGCTCACGGGTGCTCACCGCCAAGGCGCTGGTCTTCTTCACCCTCTCGTTCACCACCACGACCGTCTCGCTCGCGCTGGTGGCCTACGCGAACATGGGGATGCACAGCGGGCCGGGGGTCCCGGAGCCGACGGGTGACGAGATCCTGGGCGCGACGGTCGGCGCGGGGCTCTATGTGTCGCTGCTGGGGCTGCTCTCGCTGGCCGTCGGAGCCATCCTGCGGCACTCCGCGGGGGCGATCACCACGATGCTCGGGGTGGTGCTGCTGCCGGCCATCCTCCCCGCGTTCCTGATGATGTCGGACAGCCTGCGCGACCTGGGACAGAAGATGCTGGAGTACTCCTCGCCCCAGTCGCTGGCCTCCCTCTTCCGCCTCGACGAGAGCCTGAACAGCGGCTGGCCCCAACTGTCGGCGCTGGCCGTGGTCACGGCGGCGGCGCTGATCGCCGCGTACGCACTGCTGGAGAAGCGCGATGTGTAGCGCTCCGTAGCCGCTACGGAGGTCCGGGCCCGGGTGCCAGGCCCGAGTCAGTATCGCGGTGCGTTACGGGACCGCTGGAGCTTGGCGCTCCGGCGGTCCCGCGCGCTCCAGCACGCCTTGTGCCAGTGGCGCCGGTCGTCCGCGCCCATATGCTGCTGCCAGGCGACCACATGCGCCACCCCCGGCGGAATCTCCTGGTCACAGCCCGGGCAGCGGTAGTGCTTGGCGGCGGCCCCGCCGCCGACCTGCCGGACCACCCATTCCTCGCCCTGCCAGGTCTCCATGCGATCGAGGCCGTAGCGATTCGCACTCTCGTGGCCGACGGGCTGCTCGCCGCCTCGCGGGCGGTTTCGGCGTGGAGACACAGGGCACCTCGACAGAACTGTGACTAACGGGCTGTGACCAGCGTACGCGCTACGGTCACCGTCCTGGAAAGTCGTCGTCCACACTCACCCTCTGATCATCATGAAAACTTCATGCACGGCCGTGCCCTTGGCACGTGTCAGGCGTTAATGCCTACAAGGGGGGATGCCCGCGCCGGCACATCAGCCGCGACAAGGAGGCAGGATCACGATGGATGTGGGGGCTTTCATCCTGGCCGCTCAATTCCCAGGCCAGGGACAGGAGGAGGCGCTGCACCGGGCGGTGCGGTCGGCCGAGGTCTCCGAGGAGGCGGGGCTGGACGCGGTCTGGGTCGCCGAGCACCACTTCGTTCCGTACGGCGTCTGCCCGTCCGCGGTCACCCTCGCCGCGCTGCTGTTGGGACGTACCCGCCGGATCGGCGTCGGTACGGCGGTGAGCGTACTGCCGACCGCGCATCCCGTCGCGCTGGGTGAGCAGGCGGCACTGCTCCATCTCCTCTCCGGCGGCCGGTTCACGCTGGGCGTCGGCCGCGGCGGCCCCTGGGTGGACCTCGAGGTCTTCGGCTCGGGGCTGCGGGCGTACGAGCGGGGCTTCCCCGAATCACTCGATCTGCTGCTGCGCTGGCTGCGCGAGCCACGGGTGGGGGCGGACGGTGAGCGGTTCGCCTTCCGCGAGGTGGCCGTGGTGCCGCGCCCCGACGACGTGCTCGCCGGGCAGGCGGTGGACGCCCCGCCGGTGGTCGTCGCCTGCACCTCGCCCGCGAGCGTGCGGCTGGCCGCCGAGCGCGGGCTGCCCATGCTGCTCGGCATGCACTGCGGGGACGAGGAGAAGGCCGAGGTGGTCGGCCTGTGGCGGAAGTCCGCGCTGGCGGCGGGCCGTTCACCGGAGGATGTCGAGGCGGTGGCGGCGCGCCATGTCTCGGCCGGGGTGGCGCAGATCGCGGACGACCGCCCCGCTGCGGCCGAGATCCTGACCAAGGCGATGCCCGGCTGGTTACGGCAGGGTCTTGAGGCGCATGTGACGGTCGACGGCCGGGAGCGCCGGATGCGCGACCCCGTGGCCTATGCGGAGCTGCTGTGCGAGCTGCATCCGGTGGGATCGCCGCGGCTGTGCGCCGACCGGCTGGCGGCGACCGCGGAGCGCACCGGGATCAGCCGGTTCGCGCTGCTGGTCGAGGGCTCGGGCGATCTGGTCGCCACGGAGGAGAACGTACGACGGCTCGGTGGTGAGGTGCTGCCGCTCCTGCGCTGATACACCTCCCCCTGGTGGAGCGGCAGCGGACATCCCGTCAGCAGTCGCGGAGCTCGGGTGACTGGTTGAGCAACTGCCCCCGGACCGAGGTGAAGCGGGCGAGGCGTTCGTCGGCGGACGCGTCCATCGGGAAGACGGCCACCCGGTGACAGTTCTGGAAGGCCAGCCGTACCCCGAAGTGACGCTGGAGCGCACCGCGTATCGCGTCACTGGCGAGCGCGCGAAGCAGTTGACCGCGTGCCTGCTCGTCGGGCGGCGGCGTCTGGTTGTCGGCGAACTCCCCGCCGTCCACCTTGAGCTGGGCCACCAGCGAGCTGATCATCTCCCATGCGTACGGTAGGGAGTTCCGGACGCAGTCGACGAAAGCTGCTTCGTCGACCTCGCCTCGCTCGGCCTGTTCGAGCAGGGCCGGTGAGACGTCGAGCGACATGGGTTCTCCTCTCGCGACCCCGCGAGCGGGGTCTCAGGGACGGGAAGGGCGGACGGCGACGCAGCGTACCCGTCCGACGACCGCCCGCTTCAACGGTAATTCGGCCACTCCACCCGCACCAGGAGAATGGGCACACAACCAGCCATCCCCGAAGGGGTCCATCGACGGACGAATCGCGTCGGGCGGCGGTGGTCGAGTAGCGTTGCCGACCATGCGTCTCGTCATCGCCCGGTGCTCCGTGGACTACGCCGGCCGCCTCACCGCCCACCTCCCCTCGGCACCCCGCCTGATCCTCGTCAAGGCCGACGGAAGTGTGTCCATCCACGCGGACGACAGGGCCTACAAACCCCTCAACTGGATGTCTCCGCCGTGCACGCTGAAGGAAGGCGACGACGACGTGTGGACGGTGGTGAACAAAGCGGGCGAGAAGCTCATCATCACCATGGAGGAGGTCCTCCATGACTCCTCGCATGAACTCGGCGTCGACCCTGGTCTGATCAAGGACGGCGTGGAGGCCCATCTCCAGGAGCTGCTCGCCGATCGTATCGAGACACTCGGCGATGGCTGGACGCTTATTCGGCGTGAATACCCCACTGCCATCGGTCCTGTGGACATTCTCTGCCGCGACGCGGACGGGACGACGGTCGCCGTGGAGATCAAACGCCGTGGTGAGATCGACGGTGTCGAGCAGCTCACCCGCTATCTCGAACTCCTCAACCGGGACCCGCATCTCGCCCCGGTGAAGGGCATCTTCGCCGCCCAGGAGATCAAGCCCCAGGCCCGCGTCCTCGCCACGGACCGGAGCATCGGGTGCGTGGTGCTGGACTACGACGCGCTCCGGGGCATCGAGGACGACAAGCTCCGCCTGTTCTGACGCGGGGCTGACACAAGGCTGATACGAGGCCGACGCCGGGCCGACACGGGGGCGCCGGGGCCATCGGGCCCCGGCGCCCTTCCGTCGTACGGGCGCCAGGGCGCCATGGGGGCGACGAGATCACGCCACGGGGGCCGGGCGCCGTCTGGCGTGATCCGGCGCCCAGGGCCCGCGCCCCCGCACAGCGCCCCCGCGCCCCCGTGCGGCGTTCCCGGCTACGCGACCGGAGCGGCCGTGCCCGACGCCGTGTGGGTCGTGGGCGCGCTCGCCGTATTGGATGTGTCGCCGGTGGGGGTCTGCGTCGGGGCGGAGGTGGTGGGCGTCGGCTCGGTGGGCTCGCCGGTCGGGGTCGTCGGCCTGCCCGTCGGCGGCTTGGTCGTGGGCGGCTTGGTCGTCGGGTGCGACGACGGCGGCGAGGGCGGCTGTTCGGTGTCGGAGGGCGAGCCGCCGGTGGACGACGGGTCGCCGGACGCCGTGGTGCCGCTGGGCGAACCGCTGCCGCTCGGGGCGGTCGGGGAGGTGGACGCCTTGGTCGATCCGCTGAGGCCGGGCTGGGGGGCCCGGTCGGTGCCGCGCGTGGGCTCGTCGGCGGTCAGACCCTTGTCGTCGTCCTGCTGGGAGGCCGACCGGTCCGGCTTGACCTTGCCGGAGGGGCTGTCGGAGTCGTCGCCCCCGGTGGCGCCCAGGGTCACGACGGTGCCGAGCACGGCCACCAGCAGCACGCCCGCGGAGGCGGCGACCACATTGCGCCGGGCACCCTGCATCGCCAGCCGGCGCAGGCCGCGCGGCGCGCCGTCCGAGGGCCCGGCGGGGGCCGAACCGGAGGCGGCCGCGGGAGCGGCAGCGGAGGCGAGGGCCGAGGGGGTGGCGGAGGCGGCCACCGTGGTCCGGGAGACCGCCGGGACCACCGCCGTCACCGCCCTCGTCGGGGCCGGGGCGCCCATGGCGGCCAGCGGCGTGGTCGTGGCCGCCTTCGGGGTGACGATCGTGGTCTCGGTGTCGTCCGGTGCGGCGCCCGCCGCCGGGGGCGTCACGTCCTCGCCCTTACGGCTTCCGCCGCCCGCCCCGAACGCCCCGGCCATCGCCGAACCGGGCGAGCGGTCGGCGACCAGCGCCAGCGCGCGCCGCCCCGCGACCGTGCCCCGCTTGTCGGCGAGGACGCCCCGCAGCCCGATGGACGCCTCCAACTCGGCGCGGGCCCGGTCCAGATGGCCCGTGCACAGCGCGAGGACGCCCAGCTCGTGGTGGAAGTACGCCTCGTCCGCGACCTGTCCCGCCAGCCGCGCGGCCTCCTGGCCGTGCCGCACCGCGCGCTCCCAGGCGCCCCAGTGCAGCGCCGCGGCGAAGGCGGGCGCGGCGGCGCGGGCGAGGAGCACGGCGGCGTCCGCGTGGCCCGCCTCGCGGCTGCCGATGAGCGCGGTCATGGCGGCGAGGATCGCGTCGGCCTCGGCGGCGACGCGCTCGGGGGCCACCGAGGGGTGCCCGGCCCACCAGGCGTAGTGCCCGGCGACGGCGTGGGCGCGCCCGGCGTCCGCGTCGGCGTAGCCCTCCTCCGCGAGCTGAGCGGTGACGCGCGCGGCCAGCCGGTGGTGCGCCCCGGCCGCGGTGACGAGGCCGCAGCCGAGCAGTTCGCCGAGGGCCGCGTCCGCGTGGGTGTCCGCGGACAGCGCGCGCAGATGCACCTGGTGCGGGCATTCGCCGCCGAGCGCGACCGCGAACCGCAGGGCGTCGTGGGCCGCCTCGCTCAGCCGTCCGGCGAGCAGCGCGGCGGGGGACGCCGCCTCGGCGATCGAGGGCAGCGGGACGTCCTGTCCCCCGCCCGCCTCCCGCGCGGCGGGGTCGTCGCGCAGGGCGTCGCGCTGCCGCAGCAGCGCGCCCGCCTGGACGAAGCGCAGCGGCAGCCCCTCGGACTCGAACCACAGGTCCGCGGCCCAGCTCGCCTCGTCCTCCTCCAGGGGCCGCCGTGCGGCGCGCGCCAGCAGCTCCAGACCGGCCGTACGGCTGAGCCCGGAGAGGAAGACCTCTTCGAGGTGGGAGTCGGCGGAGGGCGCCGGGACGTCGGGGGTGGCGGAGATCAGGAACGCGCATTCGGGGGTCGCGTCGAGGAACTCGTCCAGCGCGGCGCCGCCGAAGTCGATGTCGTCGAGGACGACGACCGCGCCGACCCCCTGGACCGCCTCCAGCAGCTCCGCGCGCTCGGGCCGGTACAGCGGGGCGTCGAAGACGGCGGCGTAGAGGTCGTGGAGGAGGTCGGCGGGGGTGCGGTGGTAGCCGGAGAGGCGTACGACACCGTCGGGCGCGAGCCGCTCGCAGTCGGCGGCGACGGCCTCCAGCAGGGTGCTGCGGCCCGAGCCGGAGGGCCCGGTGACCCGCACCGAGCGGCCGCGGGCGAGCAGCCGGGCGAGCCGCTCCCGCTCCTCGTCGCGCTCCAGCATCGGCAGGTCGGGCAGGACGGTGCCGGAGGGGCGCGGCGCGGCGGCCGCGTGGCGCAGCTCGGCGCGCTCGTCGGGGCCGTGGCGCTCGGGCCGGGCGGGGCGCGCTCCGGGCGGGCAGGGTTCTATCTCGCTGCCGTCGACGGGGTTGACGGTGAGCAGATAGTCACCGGTGACGATGCGCGCGGTGCGGGCGGGCGGCCCGGCAGGATCGGACGAAACGGAGGACACGGAGGACACGGAAGAAGCCGAGGAAGCGGAAGAGGCCGAGGAGCCGGACGCCGGGCTGTCCGGCGGCGGCGTCGGTACGTCCTCCGGCGGTCCCGGCGGCGCGGGCGGGCGCGATGGCGAGCCGGCGCCGGGAGTGTCCGCGGCATGCGGCGCACCGGACGCCGCACCCGGCCCGGACTCGTCCCAGCCGTGCTCCTGCGATCCGCGGTTCTTCGGGTCCATGGTCCTTGCCCCCCAGATGCGTGGCGTGCTGTAAGGCTCCCCGGCCTGCCTTCGCTTCTGGTCCGGTGCCGCCGTAGGGAATGTGTCCGGCATCCACCGAACCCCGGGCCGTATCACACGGCCTGGACCTGCTCACAGTATCCACCGCGCGGGAGGGTGCCCACGCCACCCCGGGTAACCCGGCACCCCCGGATGTCCGGCCCGCGCGGCTCACACTCGCGGCAGCGACTCCGCCTCCAGCCCGCCCTCGATCGCCAGGATGCGGTGCAGCCGGGTGGCCACCAGCAGCCGCTGCATCTGGGGCGGCACCCCGCGCAGCACCAGCCGTCTGCCCACCCGGCCCGCGCGGCGGTGCGCGCCCATGATCACTCCGAGCCCGGTGGCGTCCCAGGAGTCCAGTTCGGTCAGGTCGAGAACGAGATCCCCGCCCCCGGCGTCCACAGCGGTGTGCAGGGCCGTACGGGCGTCCGCCGCGCTCCGGACGTCCAGTCGGCCCCCGACGACCAGCTCGGCGTGGTCGCCCCTGATGTGCATATGCGCTCCCCTATACGGTGCGTCGTGTCGTCAATGCGCCATTTCTGTCTACAGAACTGACTGCCTCTCACACGCGGAAGTTGCCGTCTGTAAGCGAACCGATACCGAATTCACCCAGGAGGGTGAGCTCCGGGCCTGGCGCCGCACCAGGGCCCTCAGTAGCGGTAGAAGCCCTCGCCGCTCTTACGGCCGATGTCCCCCGCGTCGACCATCCGGCGCATGATCTCCGGCGGTGCGAACTTCTCGTCCTGCGACTCGGTGTAGATGTTGTCGGTGGCGTGCAGCAGAATGTCCACACCGGTCAGGTCGGCCGTGGCGAGGGGCCCCATCGCATGGCCGAAGCCCAGCTTGCAGGCCGTGTCGATGTCCTCGGCCGTGGCGACCCCCGACTCGTACAGCTTCGCCGCTTCCACGACGAGTGCGGAGATCAGCCGGGTGGTGACAAAGCCCGCGACATCACGGTTGACGACGATACAGGTCTTGCCGACACCCTCGGCGAACTCCCGTGCGGCGGCCAGGGTTTCATCACTGGTCTTGTGACCGCGGACCAGCTCGCACAAACCCATCATCGGGACGGGCGAGAAGAAGTGGGTGCCGACGACCCGCTCCGGGTTCCGGGTGGCCGCGGCGATCTTGGTGATCGGGATGGCGGAGGTGTTCGAGGCCAGGATCGTGTCGTCCTTGACCAGTTCGTCGAGGGTGCCGAAGATCTCCCGCTTGACCTCGATCTTCTCGAAGACCGCCTCCACCACGACATCCGCGTCGGCGGCGGCCTCGAGGTCGGTGGTGGTGGTGATCCGGCCCAGCGCCCGTTCGGCCTCCTCCGCCGCCAGCTTGCCCTTGGAGACGAACTTCTCGTACGAGGCCCTGATGCCGTCGGTGCCGCGGCGCAGCGCCTCATCGGTCACATCGCGCAGCACCACGTCCCAGCCGGCCTGGGCCGAGACCTGCGCGATACCGGACCCCATGAGTCCGGCTCCGATGACCGCGAGCTTCTTGGCCACGACACACACCCCTCTGTTCCGTCTGATCTGGTCAACAGTCCGATGTGCCGGACCTTAACGCCCGTTCACCCCCGCGGGCAGCCCCTCGTAACGCGCGTCACGGTGTGTTCTTCACCGCATAGTTCAGCACCGTGTCGCTGAGGAGCGACTCCATGACATCGACATCGCGGAGGGCGTCCTCGGCGACCGAGTCCACGCCGCCGCCCTCCGCGAGCCCGCGGATGATGGAGCGCAGGACGGCGTTCTGCAACCCGATGAGCTGGTGCGCGATGAACTCGGGCGTCGGGTCCCGCGGGTCCGCGGCGGCCTCCTCGCGCAGCGTGGCACCGAGCTGGTGGACCGTCCGGCCCTGGATGGCGAAGAGCCTGGCCATCAGCGTCGGGGACTTCACGATGACCTGACGGAACTGCTCATAGCCCTCGGTCAGCCCGACGTAGGGGTGCCGTTCGCGGATGTCCTGGCGCAGTTGGTCCATCAGCGCCCGCGCCGCCGACCGTCCGGCCGGGCGCTCGCGGACGAGCCGGGAGGGCCGGTCGACGACCTCCTCCTCGCGGTCGACGAAGAGGTCCTCCTTGGCCGGGAAGTAGTTGTAGACCGTGTTGACGGAGACCTCGGCCGCCTCGGCGATCTCCGCGATCGTGACCGCGTCGAAGCCGCGCTCCATGAACAGCCCGGTCGCGACGTCCGAGATGTGCTGCCTGGTCTGCCGCTTCTTCCGCTCCCTGAGTCCTTCCGCCATGGCCCCATCCTAGCTTCGCTGGGGCTGCTTGATTTTTGGGGTCATTGCAAAATTAGGGAGACCCTGTTTTCATGAGCCGCATGGCAGTCATCACGACGAACGGCCTCACCCACACCTTCCGGACCAAGCGCGGCCCGGTGACCGCCGTGCGCGGTATCGATCTGACCGTCGAGCGCGGTGAGATCCTCGGCTTCCTCGGGCCCAACGGAGCGGGCAAGACCACCACGCTGCGCATGCTCACCACGCTGCTCCCGCCCACCGGCGGCAGCGCCACCGTCGCCGGGCACGACCTCGCCCGCGATCCGGCCGGGGTGCGCCGGCGGATCGGATACGTGGCGCAGGCCGGCGGGGTCGATCCGACCGTCTCCGTACGGGAGGAGCTGATCACCCAGGGGCGGCTCTACCGGATGGCCAAGGCCGAGGCGACCGCCCGCGCCGGGCAACTGGCCCGGGACCTGGGCCTGGCCGAGCTGCTGGACCGCCCCTGTGCCGCGCTCTCCGGCGGGCAGCGGCGGCGGCTGGACATCGCCCTCGGCCTGGTCCACCGGCCCGAGATCCTCTTCCTGGACGAGCCGACCACCGGCCTCGACCCCGGCAGCCGCGCCGATCTGTGGCAACTGATCCGCGGGCTGCGCTCCGAGCACGGTATGACGGTCTTCCTGACCACCCACTACCTGGACGAGGCGGAGGCACTGGCCGACCGTCTGGTCATCGTCGACCAGGGCCTGGTGGCCGCCGAGGGGACGGCGCGGCGGCTCAAGACCGAGCACGGCGGCTCACCGGACGCCACCCTCCAGGACGCCTTCATCGCCATCACCGGGCGCGGCACCGCCCCGCGGAACCCCGCCCCGCTCGCCGTCTGACACACAGTCACCGGATGTGCCCCAAGCACCCCACGGAGGAAGGCCCCATGCCCCCGCTCATCGCCGACACGGCCCTGATATTCGGCCGCTACGCCCGCCAGACGCTGCGCTCCAAACCAGCCCTGATCTTCGGGATGGTCCAGCCGCTGCTCTTCCTCGTCTTCTTCGGCCCGCTGCTCACCGATCTGCCGCTCGGCGGCCGGGCCGGCTCCTGGCAGACCATCGTCCCCGGCATCCTCGTCCAACTCGGCCTGTTCAGCGCCTCGTTCACCGGCATCGGGCTGATCCTCGAACGGCGTACGGGAGTCATCGAGCGGATGCTGGTCACCCCGGTCAGCCGGCTGGCGCTGCTCATGGGCCGGGTACTCAAGGACGTCGCCCTGCTGCTGGTGCAGTCCCTGCTGCTGGTGTGCGTGGCCGTGGTGCTCGGGCTGCGCGCCCCGGTGCTGGGCGTGGCGATCGGCTTCGTCTTCGTCGGCGTGCTGACCATCTCGCTCGCCTCGCTCTCCTACGCGCTGGCGATGCGGGTGGCGTCCCCGCAGGGGTTCGCGCCGGTCATCAACTCCATCACCATGCCCGCGATGCTGCTGTCCGGGATTCTGCTGCCGATGTCGCTCGGGCCCCGCTGGCTCGACATCGCCTCGCACTTCGTGCCGTTCCGCTATCTCGTGGACGGGGTGCGGGCCGCCTTCGCGGGCGAGTACGGGGACGGGAAGATCGCGCTGGCCTCGCTGGTGGCCTCCGCGCTCGCGGTCGTCGCCGTCACCCTGGGCGCACGGCTCTTCCGGCAGGCCGGGGCGTAGGGGCGCCGCGTAGGCTCGGCCCCATGGTCAATCTCACCCGCATCTATACGCGTACCGGGGACACGGGCACCACCGCCCTCGGCGATATGAGCCGCACCGCCAAGACCGATACCCGGATCTCCGCGTACGCCGACGCGAACGAGGCGAACGCCGCGATCGGAGTGGCCATCGCCATGGGCCGGTTGCCCGCCGAGATCGTCACGGTGCTGGTCCGCGTCCAGAACGACCTGTTCGACGTGGGCGCGGATCTGTGCACCCCCGTGGTGGAGAACCCGGAGCACCCTCCGCTCCGCGTCGAGCAGAGCTATATCGACAAGCTGGAGGCGGACTGCGACGGATTCCTGGAGGGTCTGGAGAAGCTGCGCAGCTTCATCCTCCCGGGCGGCACCCCGGGGGCCGCGCTGCTGCACCAGGCGTGCACGGTGGCGCGCCGCGCCGAGCGCTCCACCTGGGCGGCGCTCGCCGAGCACGGGGAGTCGATGAACGCGCTCACCGCCACCTATCTCAACCGGCTCTCGGACCTGCTGTTCATCCTGGCCCGGGCGGCCAACAAGGAGGTCGGCGACGTCCTGTGGGTCCCGGGCGAGAACCGCTGAAAAACCACGGGCCCCGCCGGCCCGGCCGCGCGTGGCAGCGCGTTGCCGGGGCCGACGGGGCGGGGCGGGGCTCGTCGTCGTCTGCCCGTTACGGGGGTTAGCGAGCAGACGACGCGGAGCGCTCCCGCTTGGGAAAGAGCGTGTAGCTGAGCGCGATGAGCACGTTGATGCCGATCAGGAAGAGCATCTTGGTCTGCCAGTCGCGCAGCGAGCCGATCTCGCCGTCGTCGCCGACGTACCAGATCGCGCCCTGGAGCAGAGCGATGGCGATGACCGCCGCCAGCACCCAGCGGCCGGCCGTCTTCCACTCGTGCAGCGTCTTCGCGGCGCCGTACTTGGCCGGCTTGACCGGCGGCGGGCCGCCGAAGAAGCGGTGGGCCACCCGGGCGTCGACCCATTTGATCGTCGAATGGCCGAGTGCGGCCGAGTATCCGATGTAGACCGCGGCGAGGCCGTGCTTCCAGTCCGGTTCGGCGCCGTTCCGCAGGTCGATCACGGTCGTCACGAACAGCACCAGCTCCAGCAGCGGCTCGCACAGCAGCACGGCGGTGCTGGCCTTCGGCATCTGCGCCACGTACCGCAGCAGGAGCCCGATGGCCAGCAGCACCCAGAAGCCGACTTCACAGGCGATGATCAACGCGACAACCACGATGTTTCCTCTCTCCCTCTGCCCTTGGCCCCACCCTCTCCCGGCGATCAGGGCGCCCGCGTCGTCGGCAGCGATGAAACCCGGCTGCATCCTTCGATGTACGCCGCCGGGCCCTCGGCCCGGACCCAGGGGGGAGGCCCACCCGGCGCGCCACATGGTGTGATGGGTGCCATGCCGTCCCGTCCCCACCTGCCGCGCCCCCACCGGCATGACGTCCTGATCGCCCTCAGCGGACTGCTCGGCGGGGCACTGATGTGGGCGCTGGGGGTGAGCAACAACCATCCGTTCTTCCACGCGCCCCGATCGCTGGGGCTGATCGCGCTGCTGGTGATCTCGGCGGCCGTGCTGCTGCGCCGCTCCAGGCCCCTCATCGCCCTGGGGGTGGGGACCGCCGCGCTCGGCGTCGACATCCTCAGCGGCGGGCTGTCCGTGACGTTCCTGATCTACACCGACCTGGTGTACGCGGCCGTCATGTACTCCGGCCCGCTCGCCGCCCGGCGCATCCCCCAGCTCTGCGGGCTCCTCACGGGGCTGGCGACCGTGGTGCCGCTGGCCATCTTCGGCGACCCGGTGACGCTGCTGATCGGCCCCTTCGTCGCGCTGCTCACCCTCACCCCGGCGTGGACCGGGACGGTGGTCCGCAACCACCGTGAGGAGGCCGCGGCGGCCCGTCTGGAGGCGGAACGCGTCGCCCTGCTGGCCGAGTTGGACCGGCGGGAGGCGGTCGCCTCCGAGCGCTCCCGGATGGCGCGCGAACTCCACGACATGGTGGCGAACCATCTGTCGGCCATCGCCATCCACTCCAGCGCCGCGCTCTCCCTCAAGGACCCCGCCGCGACCGACGAGGCGCTCGGCGTCATCAGGGAGAACAGCGTGCGGGGCCTGGCCGAGATGCGCCGGCTGATCGGACTGCTGCGGGACCCGGGGGACACGGCGGAACCGGCCGCCATCTCCACCCTCGACGCGCTCGACACCCTGCTGGAGCAGGCCCGCGCCAACGCCCGCCCCGGCGGGCAGGACATCGTCCTGTGCGATGAGCGGCCGGCCGGCGCCGACCCGCTGCCCGCCCCGGTCGAGCTCGCCGCGTACCGCATCGTCCAGGAGTCGCTCACCAACGCCCTCAAGCACGCCGCACCCGGCCGGGTGGACGTGACCCTGACGCACCGCGCGGACGGCCCGCTCGAAGTCAGCGTCATCAGCCCCTACGGCGACCGCTCGGGCCCCCGGGCACCCGGCTCCGGCACCGGGCTGATCGGGATGCGCGAGCGGGTCAGCCTGCTCGGCGGCACCCTCGACGCCGGACCCGTCACCGGACCCCGCGGCATGGTGTGGCAGGTGCGGGCCGCGCTGCCCCGGGGCGACGAGAGCGCTCAGAGTGTGCCATGACCCTTCGACGACCCTTCGACGACCAGGAGCCACCGTGACCCCGCCCGCCCCGCCCGCAGGTGCCGCGTCCGAGCCGATCCGGGTTCTGGTCGCCGAGGACCAGAGCGCCGTGCGTTCCGGGCTGGTGCTGATCCTGCGGTCCGCCCCCGATGTCGAGGTGGTCGGCGAGGCGGTCGACGGCCTCCAGGCGGTGGAGATGGCCCGAGCACTGCGCCCCGATGTGGTGCTGATGGACGTCCAGATGCCACGGCTGGACGGGGTGTCGGCCACCCGCCAGGTGGTCGCCGAACAGTTGGCCGATGTGCTGGTGCTCACCACGTTCGACCTCGACGAGTACGTCTTCGGGGCGCTGCGCGCGGGCGCCTCCGGGTTTCTGCTCAAGGACAGCGAGGCGGCCGATCTGATCGAGGCGGTCCGTACGGTGGGGCGCGGCGAGGGGATGATCGCCACGGCGGTGACCCGGCGCCTGATCGCGGAGTTCGCCCGGCCCCAGGCCGCCCCCTCCCCCACCGCGCCCAGCCCCGCGGCGCTCGACTCGCTCACCCCGCGGGAGCGGGAGGTGCTGGCCTGTCTCGGTCAGGGGCTGTCGAACGCGCAGATCGCGGCGCGGCTCAGCATGGCGGAGGCGACGGTGAAGACGCATGTCAGCAGGCTGCTGAACAAGCTGGAGCTGCGCAGCCGGGTCCAGGCCGCGGTACTGGCCCAGGAACTGGGCGTGCGATAGCGCACGGGACGACCTGGGTGACGTGATTGCCGCGGGTGACGAGGTGGCTAGGCCACGTTGACGCGCTGGCCGGGGGGCGCGGCCTCCAGCCAGGCCAGGAAGCCGGTCAGGGCGTCCTCGCTCATGGCCAGCTCCAGTTGGGTGCCGCCGTGCCGGCAGGCGAGCACCACCGCGTCGGAGAGCAGCGCCAGCTCCTCCTCGCCCTTGGGGGTGCGCCGCTCCAGCACCTCGATCGAGGCGCGCTCCAGCATCCGCCGGGGCCTGGGCGCGTAGGAGAAGACCCGGAACCACTCGATGCGGTCACCGTTGTAGCGGGCGACCCCGTACACCCAGCCCTTGCCGCTGGTCTCGGATTCGCTTGCGGGTGGGTCCCAGCGCAGGGAACAGTCGAAGGTTCCGCCGGACCGCTGGATCAGCCGCCGCCGGAGACCGAAGACGAAGAGTCCCACCACCACCAGCGCGACGACCACGCCGCCCACAAGCAGAGCGAGGACCATCTTCACCGACCTCCTCGCGTCATCCGGAAAAACCGCACCTGCATCGCCTCAGCCGCGGACCGCTGAAAGGGCTCCAGCGAGGTCCGCGGCTGAGGTTTTCCGACCGTACGTGACAGGCTCAGTGCGCTCCCGCCACCGCACGCAGCCGGACGTCGGCGCGCCGCTCGGCGGCGGCGTCCGCCGCCGCCTTGGCACGCTCCAGCGCCCGCTCCGCGCGCTTGACATCGATCTCGTCGGACAGCTCCGCGACCTCGGCCAGCAGTGAGAGCTTGTCGTCCGCGAACGAGATGAACCCACCGTGCACCGCGGTCACGACCGTCCCGCCGTCGACCGAACGGATGGTCACCGGGCCGGACTCCAGCACACCGAGCAGCGGCTGGTGGCCGGGCATGACGCCGATGTCACCCGATGTGGTGCGCGCGATGACCAAGGTGGCCGCGCCGGACCAGACACTACGGTCCGCCGCGACCAGCTCGACGTGCAGCTCAGCAGCCAACGTGGCTCCTCGGGTCTCTCCCTGCCGGGTCGGGCAGGGCTTTCGTCAAAGAATAACGGGCGTACGGAGAGGGGTGGGACCGGGCCCACCCCTCCCGCGGAACTACGGGGCTCAGGAGACGCCCAGCTCCTTGGCCTTGGCCTTGAGGTCGTCCAGGCCACCGCACATGAAGAACGCCTGCTCGGGGAAGTGGTCGAACTCACCATCGGCGATCGCGTTGAACGCGGCGATGGACTCGTCCAGCGGCACATCCGATCCGTCGAGGCCGGTGAACTGCTTCGCCGCGTGGGTGTTCTGCGACAGGAAGCGCTCGATACGGCGGGCGCGGAAGACGGTGAGCTTGTCCTCCTCGCCGAGCTCGTCGATGCCCAGGATGTTGATGATGTCCTGGAGGTCCTTGTACTTCTGCAGGATCGACTTCACGCGCGAGGCGCAGTCGTAGTGGTCCTGCGAGATGTAGCGCGGGTCCAGGATCCGGGACGTCGAGTCCAGCGGGTCCACCGCCGGGTAGATGCCCTTCTCCGAGATCGGCCGGGAGAGCGTCGTCGTCGCGTCGAGGTGCGCGAAGACGTTCGCCGGAGCCGGGTCGGTCAGGTCGTCCGCGGGGACGTAGATCGCCTGCATCGAGGTGATCGAGTGGCCACGGGTCGAGGTGATGCGCTCCTGGAGAAGGCCCATCTCGTCGGCCAGGTTCGGCTGGTAGCCCACCGCGGAGGGCATCCGGCCGAGCAGGGTCGAGACCTCGGAACCGGCCTGGGTGAAGCGGAAGATGTTGTCGACGAAGAACAGCACGTCCTGCTTCTGCACATCGCGGAAGTACTCCGCCATGGTCAGACCGGCCAGGGCGACGCGCAGACGGGTGCCCGGGGGCTCGTCCATCTGGCCGAAGACCAGCGCGGTCTGCGGGAGCACGCCGGACTCGGCCATCTCCTCGATCAGGTCGTTGCCCTCACGGGTGCGCTCGCCGACACCGGCGAACACGGAAACGCCCTCGTGCAGCTTGGCCACACGCATGATCATTTCCTGGATGAGGACGGTCTTGCCGACGCCCGCGCCGCCGAACAGGCCGATCTTGCCGCCCTTGACGTACGGGGTCAGCAGGTCGACGACCTTCAGGCCGGTCTCGAACATCTCGGTCTTGGACTCGAGCTGGTCGAAGGCCGGGGCCTTGCGGTGGATGGACCAGCGCTCGGTGACCTCGGACTCGGCCTCGGGCTCGTTGAGGATCTGGCCGAGGGTGTTGAACACCCGGCCCTTGGTGACGTCGCCGACGGGCACGCTGATGGCAGCGCCGGTGTCGGTCACGGCGGCCTGGCGGACCAGGCCGTCGGTGGGCTGCATGGAGATGGAGCGCACCAGGCCCTCGCCGAGGTGCTGCGCGACCTCGAGGGTCAGGGTCTTCTTCGCCCCGTCCTGGGCCGGGTCGGCGACCTCGACGGTCAGCGCGTTGTAGATGTCCGGCATCGCGTCGACGGGGAACTCCACGTCGACGACCGGGCCGATGACCCGCGCGACGCGGCCGGCGGCCACAGCGGTTGGCTCAACAGTGGTGGTCATAGTGTCAGTCACTCCCCGCGGAGGCGTCGGCCAGAGCGCTCGCGCCACCGACGATCTCGCTGATTTCCTGGGTGATGTCGGCCTGGCGGGCCGCGTTGGCAAGCCGCGTGAGCGACTTGATGAGTTCATCGGCATTGTCGGTCGCCGACTTCATCGCCCGCCGGGTCGCCGCGTGCTTGGAGGCGGCGGCCTGGAGCAGAGCGTTGTAGATACGGGCCTCGACGTACCGGGGCAGCAGGGCGTCCAGGACGTCCTCGGCCGACGGCTCGAAGTCGAAGAGCGGGAGGATCTCGCCCTTCTTCTCCTGCTCCTCCGCCTTCTCCTCGAGACTGAGCGGCAGCAGCCGGTCCTGGACCGGGGTCTGCGTCAGCATCGAGACGAATTCGGTGAAGACGATGTGCAGCTCGTCCACGCCGCCCTCGGCCGTGTCCTTGAGAACGGCCTCGATCAGCGGGCCCGCGATCTTCTTGGCGTCCGCGTAGGTGGGGTTGTCGGTGAAGCCACCCCACGACTCCGTGACCTTGCGCTCACGGAAGGAGTAGTACGCCACGCCCTTGCGGCCGACGATGTACGCGTCGACCTCCTTGCCCTCACGGGTGAGCCGCTCGGTGAGCTCCTCGGCCGCCTTGATCACGTTGGAGGAGTAGCCGCCCGCCAGACCCCGGTCGCTCGTGATGAGCAGCACCGCGGCGCGGGTCGGGTTCTCGCTCTCCGTGGTCAGCGCGTGCTGGGTGGTGGAACCCTTGGCGACCGCGCCCACCGCCCGGGTGAGCTCGGTGGCGTACGGAGCCGACGCGGCCACCCGGCGCTGCGCCTTGACGACGCGCGAGGCGGCGATCATCTCCATCGCCTTGGTGATCTTCTTGGTCGCGGAGACGGATTTGATCCGCCTCTTGTAGACCTTGGCCTGGGCACCCATACTCAGCCCTCGCCCAGCAGCTTGCCGTCCGAGGTCTCGAACTGCTTCTTGAAGCTGTCGACGGCCTCGCCCAGCGCCGCGATCGTGTCGTCGGACATCTTGCCGCCCTCGACGATGCTGGTCAGCAGCCCCTTGTGCTCACGGTGCAGGTAGTCCAGCAGCTCACGCTCGAAGCGGCGGACGTCCTGGACCGGGACGTCGTCCATCTTGCCGTTGGTGCCGGACCAGATGGAGACGATCTCGTCCTCGGTGGAGTACGGGGCGTACTGGCCCTGCTTCAGCAGCTCGACCATGCGCGCACCGCGCTCCAGCGACGCCTTGGAGGCCGCGTCCAGGTCCGAGCCGAAGGCCGCGAACGCCTCCAGCTCACGGTACTGGGCGAGGTCCACCCGGAGGCGGCCGGACACCTGACGCATGGCCTTGTGCTGAGCCGAACCACCGACTCGGGAGACCGAGATACCGACGTTGAGGGCCGGCCGCTGGTTGGCGTTGAACAGGTCCGACTCGAGGAAGCACTGACCGTCGGTGATGGAGATGACGTTGGTCGGAATGAACGCCGACACGTCGTTCGCCTTGGTCTCGACGATCGGCAGACCGGTCATCGAACCGGAACCCATCTCGTCGGAGAGCTTGGCGCAGCGCTCCAGCAGCCGGGAGTGCAGGTAGAAGACGTCGCCCGGGTAAGCCTCACGGCCCGGCGGGCGGCGCAGCAGCAGGGACACGGCGCGGTAGGCGTCGGCCTGCTTGGACAGGTCGTCGAAGACGATCAGGACGTGCTTGCCCTGGTACATCCAGTGCTGACCGATGGCCGAGCCGGTGTAGGGCGCGAGGTACTTGAAGCCCGCCGGGTCGGACGCCGGGGCGGCGACGATCGTGGTGTACTCCAGGGCACCGGCCTCCTCCAGCGCTCCGCGCACGGAAGCGATGGTGGAGCCCTTCTGGCCGATGGCGACGTAGATGCAGCGGACCTGCTTCTTGGGGTCGCCGGAGCGCCAGTTGTCGCGCTGGTTGATGATCGTGTCGACGCACAGCGCGGTCTTGCCGGTCTGCCGGTCACCGATGATCAACTGACGCTGGCCGCGGCCGATCGGGGTCATGGCGTCGACGGCCTTGTAGCCCGTCTCCATCGGCTCGTGCACCGACTTACGTTCCATGACCGTGGGGGCCTGCAACTCAAGGGCGCGGCGGCCCTCGGTCTCGATCTCGCCGAGGCCGTCGATCGGGGCACCCAGCGGGTCGACCACGCGGCCGAGGTAGCCCTCGCCGACGGCGACCGAGAGAACCTCGCCGGTGCGGTGCACCTGCTGGCCCTCCTCGATGCCGCTGAACTCTCCGAGGACGACCGCGCCGATCTCGCGCTCCTCGAGGTTGAGGGCGAGGCCGAGGGTGCCGTCCTCGAACTTCAGCAGCTCGTTCGCCATGGCCGAGGGAAGACCCTCGACCTTCGCGATGCCGTCGCCGGCAACGCTGACCGTCCCGACCTCCTCGCGCGAGGCCGCGTCCGGCTGGTACGCCTGGACAAAGTTCTCCAGCGCGTCCCGGATCTCCTCCGGCCGGATCGTGAGCTCCGCCATCTGGGTTCCCTGCTCTCCTTGTTGGGCCCGAAGTGTCTGACCACGGCCCAACTCGGGCCGCTTGCATGCTTGTTGAGTTGGTGGCTGTGTCAGCCGGCCATCCGACGGGTCGCCTCGTCAAGGCGGTCCGCGATGGTCCCGTTGATGATCTCGTCGCCGATGCGCACCGAGATCCCGCCGAGGACCTCCGGGTCCACGTCGAGGTTGAGGTGCATCTTCCGTCCGTACAGCTTCCCCAGTGCCTCGCCGAGCCGCTGCTTCTGCCGGTCGCTGAGCGGCACCGCGGAGGTGACGACCGCGACCGTACGGTCCCGGCGCTCCGCCGCCAGCTTGGACAGCTCGTCGAGACCCGCCTCCAGGCTACGACCCCGCGGGTGGGTCACCAGACGGATCACCAGTCGCTCGGTCACCTGGTCGGCCCGGCCGCCGAGCAGCTCGCGGACCAGCCCGGCCTTGGCCGCGACGGTCGCCCGCCGGTCGGTGAGCGCGCCCCGCAGCTCGGACGAGGAGGAGACGATCCGGCCGAACCGGAACAGCTCGTCCTCGACGTTGTCGAGGGCACCCGTCCGCTCGGCCGCCACCAGGTCGGCGGCGCTGGCCAACTGCTCCAGCGAGTCCACCAGGTCGCGCGAGCGCGACCAGCGGGACCGGACCAGGCCGGAGACCAGGTCGATGGACTCGCCGCCGACCTGTCCGCCCAGCACCCGCGCGGCCAGCTCGGCCTTGGCCTCGCCGGGCTGCGCCGGGTCGGTGAGGACCCGGCGCAGCGAGACCTCGCGGTCGAGCAGCGCGGTGACGGCGGCCAGCTCCTCGGCGAGCTTCGGCGCGTCGACGGCGGTGTTGTCCGTCAGGGCGTCGAAGCGCTCGCGCGCGGCTGCCAGTGCCTCCCGGCTCGCTCCGTTCATCGGCCGGCCTCTGCCTTCGAGCCGTCGTTCGACTTGGCCTCGAGCTCGTCGAGGAACCGGTCGATGGTGCGGCTCTGCCGGGCCACGTCCTCGAGCGACTCGCCGACGATCCGGCCGGCCAGGTCGGTGGCGAGCCTGCCCACGTCCTGGCGCAGGGTCTGGGCGGCCTGCTTCCGATCGGCCTCGATCTGGGCGTGACCGGCCGCGATGACCTCTTCACGCTGCCGCTGGCCCTCCGCGCGCATCTCGGCGATGAGCGCGGCGCCCTGCTCCTGCGCCTCCTGACGCAGTCGCGCGGCCTCGTGGCGGGCGTCAGCGAGCTGGGCTCGGTAGTCCTCGAGGACCTGCTGGGCTTCGGCCTGAGTGGCCTCGGCCTTCTCCATGCCGCCTTCGATCGCCTCGCGGCGCTCCTCCAGAACCCGGTTGATGTTCGGGAGGAGCTTCTTGGCGAGGAAGAAGAAGACGATGGCGAAGGCGATCAGGCCGATGACCAGCTCCGGGATCGGCGGGATGAGGGGGTTCTCACTCTCCTCAGCCGCCACCTGTACCAGGGCGTTCACATCAGTGCCTTCCGTCTGTCGTGGTTAAAGCGGTCCGTTCAGGACTTGAAAAGGAAGCCCATGACGATACCGATCAGCGCGAGCGCCTCACAGAAGGCGAAGCCCATGATCTGGTTGGCGCGGATCAGGCCGGCGGCCTCGGGCTGGCGGGCCAGGGCCTGGGTGCCGTTACCGAAGATGATGCCGACGCCGACGCCGGGGCCGATGGCGGCGAGACCGTAACCGATCGAGCCGAGGTTGCCGGTGACGCCGTCGGCGGCGAGGGTCTGGAGAGCGGACATGCCGGTTCTTCCTTTGCGTTTCATGGGCCGGTGGGGGTTGGCCACCGGACGTCTGATGGTCTGGGAGCCAGGTCCGCTCAGTGGTGCTCGGCGAGCGCGCCCTGGACGTAGTTGCAGGCCAAGAGCACGAAGACGTACGCCTGGACAGCCTGGATGAAGAGCTCGAAGGCGGTCAGCAGAATCGTCATCACGAAGGACGCGCCCGCGTAGACGATGCCGATGCCGTTCAGCAGGTACCAGGTGCCGATGGTGAACATCAGCAGCAGCAGATGGCCCGCGAACATGTTGGCGAAGAGCCGGACCGCGTGGGTGAAGGGCCGGATGATGACGTTCGAGAAGAACTCGATCACGACGATCATCGGCAGGATCGCGCCGAGCTCCTTGTCGTAGCCGGTGATGTTCTTCCAGCCGCCGACGAAGCCGTGCTTCTTGAAGGTCAGGTACATCCAGAGGATGTAGACGATCGCGGCCAGACCGGCCGGGAAGGCGATGATCGACGTCACCGGGAACTGGGCGACCGGAATGATCGACCAGAGGTTCATGATCCAGACGAAGAAGAAGATCGAGACCATGAGAGGGACGTACTTCTCGCCCTCCTTCTTGCCGAGGGCCTCATAGACCAGGCCGCGGCGCACGAAGTCGTAGCCCGCCTCGCCGATCATCTGAAGCTTGCCCGGCACGACCTTGGCCCGCGCGAAAGCGGCCCAGAAGAACCAGACGATGGCGACCGTACCCAGCAGGGCCAGCAGCATCGGCTTGTTGAAGTCAAAGCCGCCGACGGAGAAGAGCGGCTCGAACTTGAAGGAATGGAGTCCGGGTGCCGGGAAGCCGCACCCGTCGAAGATGTGGCAGTTCGTCTCGAAGGCGAGCGTCTGGTCAGAACTCACCGCGAGCTCCTTCAGCGTGGCGCATGGGTACGGCAACCTCGTTGTGTCGGCGCGGCACGCGGCCACGGAACGGCACTGGACTGGTCTTGCGGATGTGGGGGCGGCTGATCGGCGCGTGGCCGAGTGGTATGTCGGGCATCAGCTGCATGGGCCGCCGATTCCGTCCCGTGGAATCCGGGGGTTCAGCTACCTGCGCCCGCTGTGCCTCAGATGGCACCGGACGATAGCAGGTGAGCGCACATGCTCTTATCCCGGCCCTACTTCTCACGACGTGGACCCGGCGGGAGCGGACTTCTTCGCCCCCTCGGGCTTACGTTCGTCCTCGGCTTCGGGCTCCACATAGAGGATCTTCGCCTTCATATGCGCACGGGCCTGTGCGCCGACCCACACCAGGGTCGCCGCGAGCAGCGCGAGGGCGAAAGCCTTGACGTTGAACATCGTGGTGTCCTGGAACACCGCGAGCACGACCGCCACCAGCAGGAACTCGGTCATGAAAAGCACCATGCCCATGGCCTGGAACAGATGCGGGAGATGCTTCGCGGTGCGCTCCAGCACGATCAGCCCCGAAGCCATCACCACCATGGCGACGAATGTGCCGAAGCCCGCGCCGATCGCTCCCTTGCCGCCTGCGAACGCGGCACCGACAGCGACGGCGACCACGCCGGCGACGGCGGTGGGCACGGCGCAACTCAGGAGCGTTCTGGCGTCGTTGGACTGCATGAAGGGTTTCTCCGGCAAGTGTCGGAAGCAACGATTCGTCGTGGACGAGCGTATCCCCGGGAACAGAGGAGACCTCACGACGAAGAGCCGTCGCCCTACGGCTCCTCGGGTCTAAGCACCGGGTTTAGTGAACGGTATCACAAACTATTTGATGAGGTCTTTACCCTTTGGATGTGCTGCACGTCACACGGGAGAGTTATGCGCTGTGTACCGTGCTGACGCCGTCCTGTGATCTTCGGCGCTCTCACCGGCCGTTCCCCCTCCGCATTTTCTGGGGGAATCACCAGGGCGGTTACTGGGGTGTTCCGATCCTGCGGCGGTGGGTGAAGCGGGACCGGTCGCCGATCGCGGTGGCGCCGTTCAGCCCGCTGGTCGTCCCGCCGCTCGCGCCGCCGTTCAGCCCGCTGTTCGCGCCGCCGTTCAGCCCGGAGCCCACCGGCTCGGGCGCGGCCGTCTCCGGACCCGATGGTGCGGACCCGCCGCCGGCCACGGCCGCCACCGGCTCCGCGGGCGCCTCGGCGCCCCGTTCGGCCCGCGCGATCCGGTTGGCGCGGCGGTAGCGCGGCGGAACGAACGCCTCGGCCCAGCTCGGCACGCGCGGGGTGAACCGCGGCAGCAGCAACAGCACCAGCCCGACCCCGCTCAGCGCGACGATCGCGAGGACGAACCACACACCGGCCGAGTTCACCGAGTAGGCCACGGCGCCGAAGGCGATCAGCGCCGACCAGAAGTACATGATCAGGACGGCCCGGCTGTGCGAGTGGCCGATCTCCAGCAGCCGGTGGTGCAGATGGCCGCGGTCGGCGGCGAACGGCGACTGGCCCCGCCAGGTGCGCCGGACGATGGCCAGCACCAGATCCGCGAAGGGCACCGCGATGACGGTCAGCGGCAGCAGCAGCGGGATGTAGACCGGGACGGTGGCGTGCACCGCGGCCTGTTCGGACCCCTCGAACAGCTTCATCGCGTCCGGGTCGACCTGGCCGGTGATGGAGATGGCGCCCGCCGCCAGCACCAGCCCGATCAGCATCGAGCCCGAGTCGCCCATGAAGATCCGCGCGGGGTGCGCGTTGTGCGGCAGGAAGCCCAGGCACATCCCCATGAGGACGGCGGCGAACAGGGTGGCGGGCGCGGCCGCCTCCAGGCCGTAGCCGTACCAGATGCGGTAGGCGTACATGAAGAACGCGGCGGCGGCGATGCACACCATCCCGGACGCCAACCCATCAAGCCCATCAACGAAGTTGACGGCGTTGATGGTGATGACGACCAGGGCGACGGTCAGCAGTGTGCCCTGCCAGGGCGTCAGCGAGACCGGTCCCACACCGGGCACCGGAAGCCACAGGATGGTCAGACCCTGGAGCACCATCACACCGGCGGCGATCATCTGCCCGCCGAGCTTGATCAGCGCGTCCACGCCCCACTTGTCGTCCAGCACGCCCAGCAGCCAGATCAGCCCGGCGCCGGACAGCAGCGCCCGTGGCTCGTTGGAGACCTCGAAGACGTCCTTGAGGTTGGTCAGATGGGCGGCGACCAGCAGCCCCGCGCACAGCCCGCCGAACATGGCGATGCCACCGAGCCGCGGAGTGGGCTCGCGATGCACATCACGGGCGCGGATCTCCGGCATCGCACCGGCCGCGATGGCGAATTTCCGCACCGGCCCGGTCAGCAGATAGGTGACCGCGGCCGTGATGCACAGAGTCAGCAGGTATTCACGCACAGGCTGCCCCAGGGGTATCGCTGGCCATCACAGCCTCACACCTTATGCGTGTCGGACGCCTTGCGGTGAACGTACTTACAGACGTCCTACACCTTCGGATGGTTGCATGATTCGGGCCTCGTCCGGATAGGGCGGAAATCTCCCGGCCAGTTCCACCACCTTTTCCCGTACCACGCCTTCGTCCCGCAGGACGGTTCCCATCAGGGCCGCTATCCGCTCCATTTCCGGCGCTCCCATTCCCTGGGTGGTCACCGCTGCGGTGCCCAGCCGGATCCCCTTTACGCATCCCCGGGGCTCGGTGGCGGATGCCAGCGCGCAGGTGTCCAGAACGATCCCGGCGGCCGCGCAGCGGGCCTTCGCGGTCCGTCCGTCCAGGCCCAGCGGGGCCGTATCGGCGGTGATCATATGGGTGTCGGTGCCGCCCGTGGCCACCGCGAGACCCTCCGCGACCAGGGCGTCCGCGAGCACCCGGGCATTGGCCACCACCCGCCGCGCATAGGCGGTGAAGGCGGGCGCCGCGGCCTCGCCGAACGCCACCGCCTTGGCCGCGACGGTGTGCATCTGGGCGCCGCCCTGGGTGAACGGGAACACCGCCCGGTCGACCCGCTCGGCCAGCTCCGCACCACACAGCAGCATTCCGCCGCGCGGCCCGCGCAGCACCTTGTGTGTCGTTGCGCACACCACATCCGCGTACGGCACCGGGGACGGCGCCACCTTTCCCGCGACCAGACCGATCGCATGGGCGGCGTCGGCGATGAGATACGCGCCCACCTCATCGGCGACGGCACGGAAGGCGGCGTAGTCCAGATGGCGCGGATAGGAGATGGAGCCGCAGACGATCGCCTTCGGCCGATGGGCGTGGGCCAGCGCGCGGAGCTGCTCGTAGTCGATCAGGCCGGTCGCCGGATCGACGCCGTAGCCGATGAAGTCGAACCAGCGGCCGGAGAAATTGGCGGGTGAGCCATGGGTGAGATGGCCGCCGTGCGGCAGCGCCATCGCCAGCACCGTGTCCCCGGGCCGCAGCAGCGCGGCGTAGGCGGCCAGCACCGCCGAGGAGCCCGAATGCGGCTGCACATTGGCGTGCTCGGCGCCGAACAGGGCCTTCGCCCGGTCCTGGGCGACCCGCTCGGCGATGTCCACGATCTCGCAGCCGCCGTGGTGGCGGGCGCCGGGATAGCCCTCGGCGTACTTGTTGGCCAGCGGCGAGGCGAGCGCCGCCAGCACGGCCGGCGAGGTGAAGTTCTCGGCCGCGATGAGCTGGAGGCCGCAGGAGACGCGGTCGATCTCGCTCAGGATGATCCCCGCCAGCTCCGGGTCCTGGCGGGCGAGCGCTCCGAAATCGGGGCCCCGGTGGGTGACGGCCATGGCGTGCTCACAGCCTTGGGAGGGGACGGCGGGTCGTCGAAGGTGGTCACCCCCAATGTAGGCCCCACGCGCCCTCGTGGCGCGCCGTGAGCCCCGGAAACCCCCGCCCGCGCGCCCCTGGGCCCCGCCAGGGGGCTACGCGGGGGCGGGGACCCCCGTCAGGGCCGTGACGACCGGGTCCAGGGCCTGGTTGATCTCGTCCCCGATGGAGCGGAAGAAGGTGATCGGCGCCCCGTACGGATCGTGCACCTCGTCCGCGTCCTCGGTGGGCGCCAGCAGCCAGCCGCGCAGCGCGGCCGCCGCCTGCACCAGGGCACGGGCGCGCTCGACCACGCCGCCCGCCTCCGCCGGATCGGGCAGCGTCGCGGGGTCTATGGCCCGCACCAGCCGGGTGAACTCCTTGAGCGTGAAGGTGCGCAGCCCCGCCGAATGCCCCATCGAGATGACCTGCGCCCGGTGGTCGCGGGTGGCGGTCAGGACCAGATCGGCGCGGATGACGTGCTCGTCCAGCAGCTCACGGCCGAGGAATCCCGCCGGGTCGGCGCCGAAGTCGGTCAGGACCGTCGCGGCGTGCGCCTCCATGGGCGCGCCCTCATGGCCCCAGGTGCCGGCGCTCTCCACGATCAGACCGCGGGTGCGGACGGTGCCGAGGCGGTGCGTGAGGGCATGCCGGGTCAGCCGCTCGGTGATCGGCGAGCGGCATACATTGCCGGTGCTGACGTGGAGGATGCGGAAGGTGGCCTCGGGCTTCTTCTCACGGTGTTCCGCTATGCCACGCCCCTCAGGGGCTGTCAATTCGCCACCTCGAGGTCGGGTACGACCTCGCGGAGCTGCTCGGCGGTGAGCGCGCCCGCCCGGAGCAGCACCGGCACCTTGCCGGTGACGTCGACGATCGAGGAGGGCACGGCGGCCGGGGTGGGCCCGCCGTCGAGGTACACCGAGACGGAGTCCCCCAGCATGTCCTGGGCGGCGTCGCAGTCCTGCGGAGAGGGGTGTCCGGTCAGGTTGGCGCTGGAGACCGCCATCGGGCCGAAGTCCGTCAGCAGCACGATCGCGACCGGGTGCAGCGGCATCCGCACCGCGACGGTGCCCCGGGTCTCCCCCAGGTCCCAGGTGAGGGACGGCTGGTGCCGGGCGACGAGGGTGAGCGCACCGGGCCAGAAGGCGTCGACCAGCTCCCAGGCCATCTCGGAGAAGTCGGTGACCAGTCCGTGCAGGGTGTTCGGGGAGCCGACCAGCACCGGGGTGGGCATATTGCGGCCGCGGCCCTTGGCCTCGAGCAGATCGCCGACCGCCTCGGCGTTGAAGGCGTCCGCGCCGATCCCGTAGACGGTGTCGGTGGGCAGCACGACCAGTTCGCCGCGGCGGACGGCGGAGGCGGCCTCGCGCAGGCCGGTCTTGCGGTCGGTGGCGTCCCCGCAGTCGTATCGCCGTGCCATCTTTAACGGACCTCCTCGTACGTGGCCAATGTGTGGTGCGGTGCCGCCGTCACGGCATGGCCTTCCGCGCGGTGGCGAACCGGGGCCGGTTGTTCAGGTCGGGGTGGTCGGCGGCGTCCGCCCAGCCACGCTCCTCCGTGAAGATCCACGGCACCTGGCCGCCCTGGGTGTCTGCGTGCTCGATGACCACCACGCCTCCGGGGCGCAGCAGCCGGTGGGCGGTGCGCTCCAGGCCACGGATCACATCGAGGCCGTCCTCTCCGGAGAAGAGCGCGAGCTGGGGGTCGTGGTCGCGGGCCTCCGGCGCCACGTACTCCCACTCGGTCAGCGGGATGTACGGCGGGTTGCTGATGACGAGGTCCACCTGTCCGTCGAGCTCGGGCAGGGCCGTCAACGCGTCCGCGTGATGGAGAACGACGCGGGACCCCTCGACGTTCTTGCGGGCCCAGCGCAGGGCGCCCTCGTCCAGCTCGACGGCGTGCACCCGGGAGCGCGGCACCTCCTGGGCGAGCGCCAGCGCGATGGCGCCGGAACCGGCGCACAGATCGACGATGAGCGGTTCGACGACATCCATCGCGCGGACCGCGTCTATCGCCCAGCCGACCACCGACTCGGTCTCCGGCCGGGGCACGAAGACCCCGGGTCCGACCTGGAGCTCGAGATAGCGGAAGAAGGCGCGGCCGGTGATGTGCTGAAGGGGCTCGCGGGCCTCCCGCCGGGCGACCGCCTCCCAGTAGCGGGCGTCGAAGTCGGCGTCGGGCACGCCGTGCAGCTCTCCCCGCTTGACGCTGTGCACAAAGGCGGCGAGCTCCTCCGCGTCGAAGCGCGGTGAGGGCACGCCGGCGTCGGCCAGCCGCTGAGTGGCCTGCGCCACCTCGGCGAGCAGCACGTTCACTGAATTCCTCCAGCCGGTCCGGACAAGAGCACGAAGCCTACGACGGTGGGTGGCTCAGCCCGCGGCCGCCAGCTTGGCGGCCGCGTCGGCGTCGACGCACGCCTGGATGACCGGTTCGAGTTCACCGTCGAGCACCTGGTCCAAGTTGTACGCCTTGAAACCGACTCGATGGTCCGAGATCCGGTTTTCCGGGAAGTTGTACGTACGGATGCGCTCGGAGCGGTCGACGGTGCGCACCTGGCTGCGGCGCGCGTCCGACGCCTCCCGCTCGGCCTCCTCCTGGGCCGCGGCCAGCAGCCGCGAGCGCAGGATGCGCAGCGCCTGCTCCTTGTTCTGGAGCTGGCTCTTCTCGTTCTGGCAGGAGACGACGATGCCGGTGGGCAGGTGGGTGATGCGCACCGCGGAGTCGGTGGTGTTGACCGACTGGCCGCCGGGTCCCGAGGAGCGGTAGACGTCGATCCGCAGGTCATTGGGGCCGATCTCGACCTCGACCTCCTCGGCCTCGGGCGTGACCAGCACACCGGCCGCGGAGGTGTGGATACGGCCCTGGGACTCGGTGGCGGGCACCCGCTGCACCCGGTGCACCCCGCCCTCGTACTTCAGCCGGGCCCAGACGCCCTGGCCGGGCTCGGTGGCGCCGTTCCCGCCCTTGGTCTTCACCGCGACCTGGACGTCCTTGTAGCCGCCGAGGTCGGACTCGTTGGCGTCGAGGATCTCGGTCTTCCAGCCGACGCGCTCGGCGTACCGCAGATACATCCGCAGCAGATCGCCGGCGAACAGCGCGGACTCCTCGCCGCCCTCTCCGGCCTTGACCTCCAGGATGACGTCCTTGTCGTCGCTCGGGTCGCGGGGGACGAGCAGCAGCCGCAGCCGGTCGGTCAGCCCCTCGCGGGACTGCTCCAGCTCCTTGACCTCGTCCGCGAAGTCGGGGTCGTCCTGGGCCAGCTCCCGGGCGGTCTCGATGTCCTCCCCGGCCTGCTTCCAGGCGCGGTAGGCGGCGATCACCGGGGTCAGCTCGGCGTAGCGCTTGTTGAGCCGACGCGCCTCCCGCTGGTCTGCGTGGACCGCGGGGTCGGCGAGCCGCTTTTCGAGGTCGGCGTGTTCGCCGATCAGTTCCTCGACCGCCTCGAACATCGGGGGGCTCCCTGGGTGGTCTGCGTGGGGGTGTTGCGGAGATGAGGTGCCGGAAGGGCCGTGACGACAAAACGCCGGTCCGGTCGCCCCAGGGAAGGGGCGACCGAAGACCGGCGCCGTGCGGGTCGCTACTTCTTGGCGGACCCGGCGTTCTTGCCGAAGCGGGCCTCGAACCGCGCCACGCGGCCACCGGTGTCGAGGATCTTCTGCTTGCCCGTGTAGAACGGGTGGCACTCGGAGCAGATGTCGGCACGGATGGTGCCGCCGCTCACGGTGCTACGGGTGGTGAAGGACGCGCCACAGGTGCAGCTCACCTGCGTCTCGACGTACTCCGGGTGGATCTCGCGCTTCAAGGGAATCTCCTAGGTTCGGGAGGGCACCGGGTCGACGGGCGGGATGCCTGTCGTGAACCGGGACCGACGATCCAGTTTGCCAGTACTGGCCGCATCTCCCAAAACCGGGGGTGGGGCCGGGATATTCCCGGCCCCTCCCGGGGACGCCGTCCGACTCCCGGGGACGCTACTTGACGACCTTGCCCGCGTCGGTGGCGTCGCCCGCGGAGCCCTTGGTGGCCGAGGCGGGGACGGGCTGGTCGTTGCGGAGCGCCGTCCATATGAGCTTGGCCTTGCGCTCCATGGGCAGCACCCGGTCCGGGTTCTGCGGGTCGTACTCGACGGGCAGCGTGGTCATCTTCATATCGCCCGACCCGATGCCCTTGAGGGATTCGGCGAAGCCCTTCAGCTTGCTCACCGAGGCCAGCTCGGAGTCGGTGGTGAGCGCCTTGGTGGAGGTGTCGGCGAGGTCGTAGAGCTTCTTCGGGTTGCCGAACACATCGACGTGCTTGACCTGGTCCAGCAGCGCCTTGACGAACGCCTGCTGGAGCTTGATCCGGCCGAGGTCGCTGCCGTCGCCCACACCGTGCCGGGTGCGCACCAGGCCAAGGGACTGCTCGCCGTTCAGCGTGTGCGGGCCGGGCTCCAGGTCGAGGTGGCTCTTCGCATCGTGAATCGGGGCGGTGGTGGTGAGGTTGACGCCGCCGAGGTCGTTTATGAGGTCCTTGAAGCCGGAGAAGTCGACCTCGAGGAAGTGGTCCATGCGTATGCCCGTCATGGACTCGATGGTCTTGATGGTGCAGGCCGGGCCACCGGTCTCGTACGCGCTGTTGAACATCGCCGACTGCACGGCGGGCGTCTGCTGCCCGCCCTTGGTGGTGCAGGACGGCCGCTGTATGAGGGTGTCGCGCGGGATGCTGATGACGCTGGCCTTCTTGTGGCCCTTGTAGACGTGGACGATCATCGCCGTGTCGGAGCGCGATGTGCCCTCGTCCGTGCCGTACTTCGCGTTCTTGCCGGCCCGGGAGTCGGAGCCGAGGACGAGGATGTCCATCGAGCCGTTGTCGACGTTCTTGGGGCGGTTGGCACCGAGGGCGGCGTTGACGTCGACGCCGGTGAGGTTTCCGTTCAGCTTGTAATAGAGGTAGCCCAGTCCGGCACCGCCCAGCACCAGCACGGCGGCCAGCGTCCACACCGTGTAGAGCACGGCCCTGCGGCGCGTGCTGGGCCGCTTGCGGCGGCGGCCCGACGTCGCGCCGCGGGCGCGATGGCGGCCCGGGGTCACCGGTGCGTTGCTGCTGTCCTCGGCCATGTGCTCCTCAGTCCTCTATGTGCTGCCCGAGTACCCCCTGCCGTCACGGTCAGGCGTGGCGTCGCGGTTTCACGGTTTCCGCGGTGATGTCCGCCTGTGTTCGGGCCCCGTATTCCGACCTGACAGATGGAAGGCCGTGCGCCAGGGTTGCATATGTGCGATGGCCGGTTTTCGTCCGGGCCGCCGGAAGCTCCGTTCGTCCCCTTCGTCCGCCTTACCGCTCTGACCTGCACTTTCGCGGGCGATAACATGATCAGGACCGGTCCGTGGCCCGGCTTGCCGCTGTGGCTCACCTCTCATCGAACGCAGCGAGGCCCCCCGCGGTGCGGGGGGCCTCGGCTACGGAGCGTTCCGGCGGGTGTCCGGTCAGTCGCCGTTGTTGCCCGGAGTGGGCGTGGTCTTGGCGATCTGCATCAGGAACTCGGCGTTGGACTTCGTCTGCTTCATCTTGTCCAGCAGCAGCTCGATCGCCTGCTGGGAGTCGAGCGCGTGCAGCACCCGTCGCAGCTTCCAGACGATGTTCAGCTCCTCCGGCGCCAGCAGGATCTCTTCCTTACGGGTGCTGGACGGGTCGACGTCCACCGCCGGGAAGATGCGCTTGTCGGCGAGCTTCCGGTCGAGCTTGAGCTCCATGTTGCCGGTGCCCTTGAACTCCTCGAAGATCACCTCGTCCATGCGCGAGCCGGTCTCGACCAGCGCGGTGGCCAGGATGGTCAGCGAGCCGCCGTCCTCGATGTTGCGCGCGGCGCCGAAGAACTTCTTCGGCGGGTAGAGCGCGGTCGAGTCGACACCACCGGACAGGATGCGGCCGGAGGCGGGCGCCGCCAGGTTGTAGGCACGACCCAGGCGGGTGATCGAGTCCAGCAGGACGACCACGTCATGGCCCAGCTCGACCAGGCGCTTGGCCCGCTCGATCGCCAGCTCCGCGACGGTGGTGTGGTCCTCGGCCGGGCGGTCGAAGGTCGAGGAGATGACCTCGCCCTTGACCGACCGCTGCATGTCGGTGACCTCTTCCGGCCGCTCGTCGACGAGGACGACCATCAGATGGCACTCGGGGCTGTTGCGGGTGATCGCGTTGGCGATCGCCTGCATGATCATGGTCTTACCGGTCTTCGGCGGGGCCACGATCAGACCGCGCTGCCCCTTGCCGATCGGCGCGACCAGGTCGATGATCCGGGTCGTCAGCCCGCCTGCCTCGGTCTCCAGACGCAGCCGGTCCTGCGGGTAAAGCGGCGTCAGCTTGCCGAACTCCGGCCGCCCGCGCCCGGTTTCGGGCGCCATGCCGTTGACCGAGTCCAGCCGCACCAGCGCGTTGAACTTCTCGCGGCGCTCGCCCTCGCGCGGCTGCCGCACCGCGCCGGTGACGTGGTCGCCCTTGCGCAGACCGTTCTTACGGACCTGGGCGAGCGAGACATAGACGTCGTTCGGACCCGGGAGGTAGCCGGAGGTCCGGATGAACGCGTAGTTGTCGAGGATGTCGAGGATGCCCGCGACCGGGATCAGGACGTCGTCCTCGGACACCTGCGGCTCGTTGCCGAAGTCGTCGCGGCCACGCCGGCCACGGCGGTCCCGGTAGCGCCCACGGCGGCCACGGCGGCCACCGTCGAAGTCGTCATCGCTCTCGTCGGGGCGCTGCTGGGCCTGGCCGCGCCCGTCGCGCTGCTGACGGCCGCCGCTCTGCTGGCCGTCGTCGCCCTTGCCGCGGCGGTCACCGCGCTCGCCGCGCTCACCGCGGTCCCCGCGGTCCCCGCGGTCGCGCTGACGCTCCCGGCGGTCGCCCTTCTGGCCGCGCTCCTGGCGGTCACCGCCCCGCGCGCCCTTGCCCTCGGCGGTGTCAACGGCGGCCTCGGCCTTTCCGTCGCCCTTGGGCTCGGTCCTGGTCTCGGTCTTGGCGGAGGCGTCCGTACGAGTCTCCGTCTTGGTCTCGACAGCGGTGGCCGTGCCCCCGGCGTCGGGGGTGGTGGCGGGCGCGGTGGCGCGGCGACGGCGGCGCTCACCGGCCGGCTGCTCATCGCCCGCGGGCTCACCGGGCTGGCCCGGGATCTCGATCTGCGCTTGCGCGACGGCCTTCCCCTCGGCTTCGGCCTTGTCGGCCTTCTCCGCCTTCCCGGCGGACTTCGAGGACTTGGCGCTGCCGGCCTTCTCCTCGGCGTCATCGCCCGTACGCGTCCGCGAGGTGGCGCGGCGCTTCGGCTTGGTCGCGCCTTCCGCGGCGGACGGGCTGCTCTCGGAGCCCTCGGCGGAGCCGGAGCCCCCGGCCTGCTTCTCCTTGATGACCTCGATCAGCTGGCCTTTGCGCATCCGTGCGGTGCCCTTGATGCCAAGGCTCGAGGCGAGCTGCTGGAGCTCGGCCAGGACCATGGCGTCAAGGCCGGTGCCCGAGCGGCGTCGCCGCGGGGCAGCGCCAGTGGCAGCACCGGTGGCGGGCGCGGAAGCGTCCGTGGCGGGCGCGTTGTTGCCGACACCGCTGTCGGAGGTGCCGGAGGCGTTCACGCCCATCAGATCGGTGGTGTCGCTCACGAAGGGTCCTTCCCTGGAGCGGGCGTCGGCCTGTCTGGCTCGGCGACCGGTTGTGCTGTCCGGCTGTGGTCCTTCCGTAACGGACCGGGCCGGGGCGGTGGTCCGCCGGGGTACGGCGGAGAGATCAATTCATGGTTCCGACGCGGTGGAGGGTTCACTGAGATCCGCCACGCCGATTCCGGAGCGTGCTCGCTACTGCTCAGGCAGGCTGCTCAGGCAGTGGGGGAGGCTCCCGGAAGAAGGGTGGTCCCGGATGGGGACACTGAGCACCTCGCCTCCGAATAGATCCAAGAGGCATCAAGTGCTGACTTGAGGTTAACACTACCGGATCCAACAAACATTCCCCCTTTCCAAGACCGGCTATCGAGTTTTCCCGGGCCCGGGACGCCCCGGACCGGGGTGTCAGGTGAGCGGCAGGACGCTCGCCCCCCCGGCGTCGAGAGCCAGCCGGTTGGCCGCCCACCCCTCGCCCGCCAGTCGTGCGACCTTGTCGGCCGCACCGTCCTCGACCAGCGCGAGCACCGTGGGGCCCGCACCGGAGATGACCGCGGGGACGCCGTCCGTCCGCAGTCGGTTCACCAGGCTCACGCTCTCGGGCATCGCCGGAGCACGGTATTCCTGGTGCAGCCGGTCCTCCGTCGCCGCGAGCAGCAGCTCGGGACGCCTGGTCAGGGCCTCGACGAGCAGTGCGGCCCGGCCCGCGTTCACCGCCGCGTCCACATGCGGGACGGTGCGCGGCAGCAGCCCGCGGGCGGTCTCGGTGAGCACCGGCCGGCCAGGGACGAAGACCACCGGAACGATGGAATCCGCAGGGTCCATCCTGATCGCGCGGGCGGATCCCGCGTCCGTCCAGGCGAGGGTGAAGCCGCCGAGCAGACAGGCGGCGACATTGTCGGGGTGGCCCTCGATCTCGGTGGCCAGCTCCAGCACCGCCTCGTTGTCGAGCCGCTCGGCGCCGCCTATGGTCACCGCGCGCGCGGCGACGATCCCGGCGCAGATGGCGGCGGAGGAGGAGCCCAGGCCCCGGCCGTGCGGGATGCGGTTGGCGCAGACCACTTCGAGGCCGCGGGGCTGCCCGCCCAGCAGGTCGAAGGTGGTGCGCAAGGAGCGTACGAGCAGATGGCTCTCGTCGCGCGGCAGCGACTCGGCGCCCTCGCCCGCGATATCGACGTGCAGACCGGAGTCGGCCACCCGGACCACGACGTCGTCGTAGAGGCCCAGGGCCAGGCCGAGGGCGTCGAAGCCGGGACCGAGATTGGCGCTCGATGCGGGGACGCGCACTCGGACGGCGGCGGCGCGGAACGCTGGACCGGCCATCGCTCGATGACTCTCCTTGTGGTTACGTGCGATTGCTCGAAGAGGTACGGAACACCGCAGGGGCCGCGACACGTACGGCGACGCCGCGCAGAGGCGAGCGCTCTGCGTCGGGGCGGATTCAGTACAGCCTATCGAAGGAAGGTTCTGTGGCGACATAGGGCGCACGGGAGGCGCACGATGCGTGTCGCGCTCCCTGCAACCATCCGCGACCACTGTACTGGGTCGCTCCGCGCGCCCTCGCGCTGCTCTGCCACCGCTTGAGTGGATCTTTAGAGTACAGCCCGGAGAGGGCCCGGCGAGCCGCGGGGCAGCGGCCCGCCGAAACCCTCATCACCCCAGGTCACGGCCGCCTGCGGGGCCGGGCCGGGACATGCCGTGCCGAGCCCCTCGCGGGGCCGGATCAGCCCAGCCCGAGCCGTACGGCCGCGGCGTCCGCGTCCACCGGGACCACGACCGGCTGCGGCGCACCCGCCACTGCCCAGTCCGGGTCCTTGAGTCCGTTTCCGGTCACCGTGCAGACGATCCGCTGGCCGGGGTCGACCAGCCCCTGCTCGGCCGCCTTCAGCAGACCCGCCACGCTCGCCGCGGAGGCCGGCTCCACGAAGACGCCCTCCTGAGCGGCGAGCAGCCGGTAGGCGGCGAGGATCTGACGGTCGGTCACCTCGTCGATGAAGCCGCCGGACTCGTCGCGTGCCTGCTCGGCGTAGGCCCACGAGGCCGGGTTGCCGATGCGGATGGCGGTCGCGATGGTGCTCGGCTCCTTGACCGGCTCACCGCGCACGATCGGCGCCGAGCCGGACGCCTGGAACCCCCACATCCGGGGCGTACGGGAGGCGCGGGCCCCGCTGTCGGCGAACGGCGCCGCGTACTCCTGGTAGCCCTTCCAGTAGGCGGTGATGTTGCCCGCGTTGCCCACCGGCAGCACATGGACGTCGGGCGCGTCCCCGAGCATGTCCACGATCTCGAAGGCGGCGGTCTTCTGCCCCTGGATCCGGGCCGGGTTGACCGAATTGACCAGCGCCACCGGGTACTTCTCCGACAGCCCGCGCGCCAGCGTCAGACAGTCGTCGAAGTTGCCGTCGACCTGGAGGATCTTCGCGCCGTGGACGAGCGCCTGGCCCATCTTGCCCAGCGCGATCTTGCCCTGCGGGACCAGCACCGCGCAGACCATCCCGGCCCGTACGGCATACGCCGCCGCGGAGGCCGAGGTGTTGCCGGTGGAGGCGCAGATGACGGCCTTGGCGCCGGCCTCCTTGGCCTCGCTGATGGCCATCGTCATCCCGCGGTCCTTGAACGACCCGGTGGGGTTGGCGCCCTCGACCTTGAGGTGCACATCGCAGCCGGTGCGCTCGGAGAGCACCTGCGCGGGAACCAGCGGCGTACCGCCCTCGCGCAGGGTGACGACGGGCGTCGTCTCGCTCACCGGGAGACGGTCGCGGTACTCCTCGATGATGCCCCGCCAGCCGTGCCACTGGCGGGTGCCGGACATTCGGGGCCCGGCGTCGGCGATTGCGTTCATGATTTCCCTTACTCTCCGCTCACCCTCTGTTCGGCCTCGGCGCGGCCGCTACCCGGCCTCTACTCGCCCTCGACCCGCATGATGCTCGCGACATCGCGGACGGTGTCGAGCCGGCGCAGCGCCTCCACGGTCGACGACAGCGCGGCGTCGCTCGCGCGGTGGGTCACCACGACGAGGGACGCCTCGCCGTCCTTCCCCTGCTGGCGGACCGTATCGATGGACACGCCATGCTCGGCGAAGACTGTGGCGACCTGTGCGAGAACTCCCGGTTTGTCGGCGACGTCCAGGCTGATGTGATAGCGAGTGATCACATCGCCCATCGGACTCACCGGGAGCCTGCTGTAGGCGGACTCCCCGGGTCCGGTGGCCTCCGCCAGCTTGTTGCGGCAGGCGGCGACGAGGTCGCCGAGGACGGCCGAGGCGGTCGGCGAACCGCCCGCGCCCGGTCCGTAGAACATGAGCTGCCCCGCGGCGTCGGCCTCCACGAAGACCGCGTTGTACGCCTCGCGGACGGAGGCGAGGGGGTGGCTCAGCGGAATCATCGCCGGATGCACCCGCGCGGTGACCGAGCGGCCGTCGGCGGCCCGCTCGCAGATCGCGAGCAGCTTGACGGTGCAGCCCATGCGCTTGGCGGAGGCGATATCGGCGGCGGTCACCTCGGTGATGCCCTCGCGGTGCACATCGTCGAGGGTGACCCGGGTGTGGAAGGCGATCCCGGCGAGGATCGCGGCCTTGGCGGCGGCGTCGAAGCCCTCGACATCCGCGGTCGGGTCGGCCTCGGCATAGCCCAGGGCCGTGGCCTCGTCCAGCGCCTCGCTGTAGCCGGCGCCGCTGCCGTCCATCCGGTCCAGGATGAAGTTGGTGGTGCCGTTGACGATGCCGAGGACCCGGTTGACCTTGTCGCCCGCGAGCGACTCGCGCAGCGGCCGCACCAGCGGGATCGCCCCCGCGACCGCGGCCTCGTAGTAGAGGTCCGCACGGCGCTGCTCGGCCGCGGCGTGCAGCGCCGCGCCGTCCTGGGCGACCAGCGCCTTGTTCGCGGACACCACGCTCGCGCCGTGGTCGAAGGCGGTGGTGATGAGGGTGCGGGCGGGCTCGATCCCGCCGATGACCTCGACCACCACATCGATGTCCCCGCGCTTGACCAGGGCCGTGGCATCGGTGGTCACCAGCTCCGCGGGCACCCCTTCCCGGACCCGGCCGGGGCGCCGCACGGCGATCCCGGCCAGCTCGACCGGGGCCCCGATACGCGCCGCGAGATCGTCCGCGTGCGTCGTCATGATGCGCGCCACCTCTGAGCCGACCACTCCACAGCCCAGCAGCGCCACTTTCAGCGGACGCGTACGCATCATCCGACCTCGTTTCTCATCCATCGCGTTATGCATCAGCGCGTTAGTGCACCAGTCTCAGGCACTGGACGGGATTTCCTGTCCCAGGTCCAGTATCCGAGATCCTTTTCTCGCTAGCCGACATCGAGCCGCAGGAGATCTTCCTCCGTCTCGCGCCGGACGATCTCGCGCGCCTGACCGTCCCGTACGGCGACGACGGGCGGCCGGAGCGCGTGGTTGTAGTTGCTCGCCATCGAGCGGCAGTACGCGCCGGTGGCGGGGACGGCGATCAGGTCGCCGGGCGCCAGATCGGCGGGCAGGAAGGCGTCCCGTACGACGATGTCGCCGGACTCGCAGTGCTTGCCGACGACGCGGGAGAGCATCGGCTCGGCGGTGGAGGAGCGGGAGACCAGCGCCACGGAGTACTCCGCGTCGTAGAGCGCGGTACGGATGTTGTCGGACATCCCGCCGTCGACGCTGACGTACGTCCGCAGCCCCGGCAGCTCCTTGACCGTGCCCACCTCGTACAGCGTGAACGCGGTCGGCCCGACGATCGCCCGCCCCGGCTCGACCGACAGCCGCGGCACCGCGAGCCCGGCCGCGTCGCACTCCCGGTGGACGATGTCGCGCAGCGCCTTGGCGATCTCATGCGGCTCACGGGGGTCGTCCTCCGAGGTGTACGCGATGCCGAGGCCGCCGCCGAGGTCGATCTCGGGCAGCTCGACGCCGTGCTCGTCCCGGATTTCCCCCAGCAGCCCGACGACGCGGTGGGCGGCCACCTCGAAGCCCGAGGTGTCGAAGATCTGCGAGCCGATGTGCGAGTGGATCCCGATGAGCTCCAGCCCGTCCAGCTTGAGCGCCCGCCGTACGGCCTCGGCGGCCAGCCCGCCCGCGAGCGGGATGCCGAACTTCTGGTCCTCGTGGGCGGTCGCGATGAACTCGTGGGTATGCGCCTCCACACCCACGGTGATCCGGATCTGCACCCGCTGGCGCCTGCCGAGCCGCTGGGCGATATGCGCGACCCGCGCGATCTCCTGGAACGAGTCGAGCACGATCCGCCCGACACCCGCCTCGACGGCCCGCTCGATCTCACCGGTGGACTTGTTGTTCCCGTGCAGCGCGATCCGCTCGGCGGGCATCCCGGCGGCGAGCGCGGTGGCCAGCTCCCCGGCGGAGCACACGTCCAGGTTGAGCCCCTCCTCGGTCAGCCAGCGCACGACGGCGCGGGAGAGGAACGCCTTCCCGGCGTAGAACACGTCGGCGTCCTCCCCGAACGCCTCCCGCCAGGCCCGGCAGCGCGCCCGGAAGTCGTCCTCGTCGAGGAAGTAGCCGGGTGTCCCGAACTCCTCCGCGAGCGTCTTGACGTCGATCCCGCCGACGGTGGCGACGCCGTCGACGTTCCGGCCGACGGTGCGGGACCACACGCGGGGGTCGAGCTGATTGAGATCGGCGGGCGGCGCGGCGTAGTGCCCCTCGGGAAGGACATCGGCGTGGCGGGGCCCGGCGGGGTGGGCGGAACGGCTCATGCTGTCTCTGCTGTCTCTCTCAAGGTCTTACACAAGGTCTTACAGATGTTCGGGTGCGCTGATGCCGAGCAGATGCAGGCCGCCGGCGAGCACCGCCCCGGCGGCGTCGGCGAGGGCCAGCCGGGAACGGTGGACGGCCGAGGGTTTGAGCTCGCCTGCGGGGAGGGGCGGGCAGGCGTCATGGAACCGGAAGAAGCCATCGGCGAGGGCGACGAGCTGCCGCGCGAGCCGATCGGGCGCACGGTGCCGGGCGGCGGCCTCGAGGGTGCGGGGGTGATCGGCGAGGAGCGCGAGAAGGGCGGCCTCGGCGGGGTGGCCGTAGGCACTGGTCGCGGACTCGGGGTCGGACTGGGGCTGGGGCTGGGGCTGGGGCGTGATGCCGAACTGGCCCGCGTTCCGCATCAGGGCCCGGGTGCGGGCATGGGCGTACCGAACCCGGAAGAGGGCGTTGTCCTCCCGCTGGGACAGAAGATGGCCAGGGTCGAGATCGGGCAGATCATGCCCGGCGGGCCGGAGCAGCGCCCAGCGGGCGGCGTCGGGCCCGAGGCGGGTGAGCAGATCACGCCCGGAGACCGGAACGGCCCGTACGACGGGCCCCTCACCAGGAACAACGACTCCCCCGGTGGCGTCGACAAGCCCCCGCACCACATGAGCGACGAGCGCGGCCCGCACCTCATCACTGGCCCCGAGCGGAACCGACACCCCGGCGAGCGCATCCCCGTGCCCGTAGCGAAGCCCCTGGGAGAGGACGGCCCGCACGAGCTGAACATGAGAGGTGCCCTCAAGGGTGATGTTGAGGAACCCAGGAGCGGCGACATCAACGCGGGCGATACCAGGAGCGCGAACAAGCCGCCGCCGCAAAACCTCGGCGATAACGAGCGCATCCCCCTCACCCCTGGCGTCCCTGGCCCCCCTGGCCAGCAGCAGGGCGACATTGGTGGCGTAATCCCCACACCCGGGCCGAGGAGGAGTCCGCACCTTCACCCGCTCCGGCACGGCAACGCACAGCTCGTCGTCCTCAACGGCACGACGCACGGTGTGCAGCACAGTGCGGGAGAGCTGGGCGGGAGTCACGGGACCAGCGTATGGGAGGAGGGGGGTACGAAAGCGAACCGGTTTCGCCCATCGGACGAGCGCACGGGGCACACCGACACGGGGCGCACCGACACGAGCCAAAGCCGAGACCCTCAGCCCAGAAGCGACGGGGCGGCCCTGAGGCCCACCACTACCCGGTGGGCCCCACAACCGGCTCGGCATCACCAGGAGCCGCCGCACCGGCCGCCCCCTGCCGCATCAGCCTCCGCACGAGCTCGACAAGATCGACGGGCTCGAACGGTTTCGCGAGGAAGGCATCGACACCCAGCGCCTTCCCGCTGTCCATCTCGTACTGCGTACACGCACTGATGATCGCGACGGGCACATGACACGTACGAGCATCAGCGCGCAGCCTCGACGCCGTATGCAGCCCATCGAGTCTGGGCATCACAACATCGAGAGTGATCACATCGGGCCGCACCTGGTGAACGATCTCCAGGCACTCGGCACCATCGGCCGCGGTCACGACCTCGAAGCCCTCCAGCTCGAGGTTGACCCTGATTAGCTGCCGGATGACCTTGTTGTCGTCGACGACAAGGACCCGGCCGGACAAGCCAGGCACACCCTGAAGAGTAGGCGCGCAGCCACGACCGCGTCCGGGTTTTCCCCACTTCCGCCCCGTGCGAGGGACCTTTCCCCAAGACCCCTGCACCCCCACCTCCACATGCGGTATACGCCCCTCCGCTCCCCCGCCCACCAACTCCCGATAACCGTTCATGACCACCCTCTGCGAGCTGATAGTGTTCTACCTGTCGCCGCGAGACAGCAGCGACAGGCCCCCGTAGCTCAGGGGATAGAGCAACGGCCTCCGGAGCCGTGTGCGCAGGTTCGAATCCTGCCGGGGGCACTCAGGGGATGGGAATGAACGCGACAGTTATGCCGCGTTTGTCCACCCCGGGTGTCATGATCGGGTGCCAGCACTTCGGTGCGGGTGCCCGATTTCTTGTTCCATGGGTCCAGCTCACGGGTGACGGCCACCAGTCCGTCAAGCAGATGCCCCGGGATCGTCACCCGTAGGGTCACTTCTTCGCGGGGCCCGGCTGTAGCGGACTTCCAGCCCGAAAGCGTCGTAGAGCCGCCGCTGGATCTCCTCCGGGACCAGGGCGAGGTCGATGTCGAGGTGCGGGAGCACGTCCAGCAGGGCAGCGCTGTCGACGGGCCGTACCTCCTGCTCCGGGGTTTCCAGACGGGCCAGCTGTTCGGCGAGCCCTGTGCGCTGCTTGCCCAGGGCGGCGTGCTCCCGGCGGATCGCGTCGCGGAACTCCTTCTCCTGTTCCAGGTCGGTCCCGCCATCGGCAAGGGTGCGGATGAGCCGGGCCTGACGCTCGCCGATGGCCTTGATGGCCTGCTCCAGCGCGGCGCGTTCCTTCGCGGTTCGGTCGCCGGGCCCGTCCGCGAGCCGGGCGGCTTCGAGCGCGGCGCCGAGATGGGTGCGCCGGTCGGGGCCGAAGACGCGGGTGGCGAAGAAGCGGGAGACGGATGTGATCAAGGCCTCTTCCCGGACCCACAAACTCTTGGGATGCCCACCGAACCAGGGCTTGTCCCGGTGTTCGTTCGGGTCGACCTGACAGGCGTAGTACGAAATCCGGTGGCGGTTCTTGCCGAACATACGGCGGTCGCAGATCTCGCAGACGACGTACGACCGCAGGACATAGGAACGCCGGGTCGCCGGGTGGGAGTTGCGACCGGGCGTCGTCCGTGACCCCCGTCGCTTGCGCGCCACGGTGGAAGCCACATCGAACAGCTCTTTGGAGACGAGAGGCTCGTGAGTGGGCTGCGGCGACCACACCCAGTCCTTGGGATCGTTGTAGCAACCGCCTTTCGTCGTCGCGCGGCGGTTCCAGACCTGATAGCCGGTGTACTTGGGATTGCGCAGGATCTCTCGCACGGCCGAGCCGCTCCAGCGATGGAGGGCCATGTCGGGGCGAGTGGGCTCCGGGGGCGGATACGCCACAGGATCCAAGTTCAGGCGGTCGGCGATGGCGTCGTATCCGAGCTTGTCCAGTCCGCGGAGCTGGAAGATGTAGGTGACGGCCGGGGCCCGGGACGCATCCGGGACGAGCCGGTGCTTGGTGCGGCCCTCGGCCCGGCGGGCCGGGACGGGATGCGGGACCTTTTCCGCGCGATAGCCGTAAGGCGGCTTGCCCACATTCCAGCCCTGCGAGACATGCTCAATGAAGCCGTCCCACGACAGCTCCAGCATCTGCAGCACGTACCACTCGGAGACCGCCTGCTTGACGCGCCGCGTGAGCGTGGGCGTGGCGCGCTTGGCTCGCGGACCGGTGACGATCGGCTCATCGGCGGCACACAGGGCGACGCCTGCCTGCTCCAGCTCGTACTCGATCTTCGTACCGAAGTAGGTCCGGCGCGCGACGCGTTCAATGGACTCGCAGATAACTGCGGCGAAGCGGCGATCAGGCCGCTGCGCCTCATCAAGCAGATCGGCCACACTGCCATCGCGGGGAATGGGAATCTGGAACTGCTGGTGCGCAAGGGAATTGCCGCGCTCGCGCAACTCTTTACGGCCGGATTCCACATCGTAGAAATGGGCGACAATCACCCAGCCGGGCGGAAGCGCGGCTCTCGCGTTACGCAACTGTCGGGGCAGCGACAGGGTGGGGTCCTGAGCGTCCTCCGTAGAGGTCCGGCCGAGCCAAGCCACTGGGACGGTCACCGGAAGCGCCGAGGCGTCCGGAATACCGGCCGTGGACCAGGGTCGGCCGGATACGGGCTGCGCCCAAGGCCGAGTGCTGAGCGGATTGCCGTGCATGCGTTGTCTCTCTCCCAGGGATCGGGGCGAGAGGCTCAGACACGGCCGCTCTTCGGGGCACTGTGACCGGCGTACAGCCACTCCAGCACCTCACGAATCGCGGCCCCCTGACGCTGGGCCAGCGCCTGAGCCTCGCCACCATCGACGACGACGTACTCCACGACCGTCCGCAACCCCTCTGAAGTGCGCGTTTCAGCGTTGCCGCGACCGGTCGACGTCCATGGACGCTCCGACTCGGTGGTGTCGTCAAGGCCGCGATCTTGCGTGTCGGAAGATGGCTGCGAGGGCCGGTTCACGACCGCTCTCCGTCACCCCGTCGCCGCACGTGAACGGCCACCCGCACACCCAGAACCCCATCTCCGCCGGAACAACCCGCCCCGAGCCACTGCCGAGCCTGCGCTCCCCAGCCCCTCGCTGGCACAGGTGCGGCACCGAACTGTGGCGACGGTTGCCGACCCGGTGCCGGGCAGGGGATGCCTCGGCGGTGGGTATCGCGGACGTTCTTCATCTGGAACCCCCAGGCGTGGTGCCGAATTCGACGGCGGCGGCCAACTGGCGCTGACATGATCAATAGAGATTCCAGGAGTGGGTCTTTGCCACCGCCGGGGAGCGGGTCAGCTCCCCACTGCACCTCAGGCACACGCACCTGGGGTGCGAGCGCACTCCGCACCCGAGCCATCACCGAGCCAGTACCGGTCCGTCGGCAGCACGGACGGACACGGGAGCAGGTGCTCCAAGATCCTCGGGCGCGCTCCCTCGCATCGGGTGCACGACCGCGACCGGCGCGAGCCGCGGGGCACACCCCGAGAGCACCGCTCCCGTCCATTCCCCGACCGCTCCCGCCGCCCAAAGCCGGCGGCATCGGCCGGGCCAGGCCAGGCCGCCCAGGTCACCCACACGCGGCCCACGCGACCGCACGCACCCGCCGCGGGCGCACAAACCGCCCCGGAGGAACACCCACCCCCCCAGGCGCGAGGTGCTCCTGACTCGCACCTCACCAGCCCCTCGCGGGACGTGTACAGAACCCACGCGGCACATGATTCCCGCAAGGAGAAGGTACCCACCACAGCTCGGCAGCCAAGCAAGCAGCAACACGCGCACACCGCCCACGCCCGGCCGCGCTGACCAGGTAGATCGGGATGCTTCGCTGTACCGATATACAGTCCCCCTCGCTGGCAGCTGGCTCACCTACGGCCTGGCCTGCGGTGATGCCCTTGTGGGGGCGTCGCTTCCAAGGACGGCCCCGGACACGCCGACGGAATCGACGATGGAAACGACGGGGGAAACGCCAGCGGGCCACGTCCGGCAGCCCACTCGCCGACGCCCCAGCCGAGCAAGTCATTCCCCGAACCAATCCTCCCCACTGGCGGGCAGAGACAAGGCGAACCAAGCTGCCTTCGTGCCCAGCAAGCGGCGGAACCCCCAGGCTCCTCTGGTCAGTTCATGCACGATATGCAAGCCCCGCCCGCGCTCTGACAACAGCGCGCACAGCGCCTCCAGGCCGCCACCCCGATCTTCCTCCACCGGAGCGAACAGAGCGCCCACCGCAAAAGACGGGATCTCGGGAATCCTCGGATCGTGATCCACCACTTCGCAGATGACGTTCAATGCCGTGCGGCGCAGCCGCAGCTCATACGGCCCCACCGCGTGCTCAACGGCGTTCGCCACCAACTCCGATACGACCAGCACGGCATCACTCACCGACTCGCCGTCATACCCCAGACCGCTCAGGGCATACCCCAGGACGGCCCGCGCACGAGCCAGAGCCCCCAGCTCCCCGCCATGCCAACGCCACAGCACGACCGGTACACCGTCCGACATGCCCGACGGGTTCATCGCTGCCCAGTCCGAACCGCGTGACGCACACGCCGGACACGGCGATGTCGCCCCGTACCGGGCCCTACGACCGCCCAAACTCCGGGCAGCGCATGCGGCCCGTCGGCCATGAGAAAAGAACCGAGCAGAGCGGATGTGGCCAGAACAGACGCCGCCACAACGGCCTCCAGGGGTAGTCGCGACTAGAACGCGACCACCACACCGTCGACCTCACCAAGAGCGGAACCGTCCTCCCATCAGGACTTTTCCTCTGCGACAACACGCCGCCTTCAGCACTCCTGTTCGCCCCAGTAGCACGGTGACAGTCCAGGGCAGGATCTGTTCCTCGAAGACGGAACGGCCTGCTTTCCCGCCCGGCACGTTCGCCCAACCGTTCCGCTATCGGGCCAGGCTGATGCGGCCCGCCTTCGAACAGCTTGCTCCTGAGATGCAACAGTCACAGCTGGTCCCGGTGCCACACCTGACCGTTAGGATTTCCCTCCAGGCAATCCACTCCAGGGCAGCTGCAGCACGGGGGATCAGGAGTGGAAGGCCGTGGCGTGAGAGTTCCGACAGGCGGGGGCAGTGCATGCGTGACGGTCGGTGGACCGCGGTCACCGAGTCCGAGTTCGACCATGAGCACCGCGGCTTGGAGGCCATCCGCAAGCAGCTTCCCGACGCCGAGCCGTGGCGGGCTTGGTCTAATTTCACGTTCACTTCGCACACCGGGCATGTGCGCGAGGTCGATCTGCTCGTGGTCGCACCGAGCGGCGTGCTGGTGGTCGAGCTGAAGGAGTGGCACGGCTCGGTCACCAGCGAGAACGGCACCTGGGTGCAGGCCACCCCGGGTGGCCGCCGCGTTCCCCACGGCAACCCGCTGCATCTGGCCAACAAGAAGGCCAAGGAACTGGCCGGACTGCTCAGGCAGCAGTTGCCGTCCCACCACCACCGCAGGCAGCTGTGGGTCGGCGAGGCCGTCTGCTTCACCGACGCCTCCCTGCGGATCCAGCTCCCGCCGCACGACCAGAACGGTGTCCACACCGTCGCTCAGCTGGCCGAAATGCTGAAACGGCCGCCCAGGGACGAGCGGCATCGCATCGATGCCACCCGCTCCCGCGAGATCAAGGCCGCTCTGGAGAGCATCGGCATCGGCCGCAGCGGCGCCGAGTACCGTGTCGGTCCCTATCTCCTGGACCGGAAGGCCCTCGACACCGGTCCCACCTGGGCGGACTACCTGGCCCGTCACGAGGAGCTTCCGGAGTCGGCCCGCATCCGCGTATACGTGCGCGAGCGCGGCTCGGACGCCTCGTTACGCGAGTCCGTCGAGCGTGCCGCCCGCCGTGAGGCCGCGGTGCTCCAGCGCTTCAGGCACCCCGGTGCCGTCCAGCTCAAGACGTACGACGCCTCCGGGCACTCCGCCGGCCCCTCCCTGATCTTCGATTACCACCCGCAGACCATGCGGCTGGACGAGTATCTGCTCCAGTACGGCGACAAGCTGGACATCCTCTCCCGTATGGCACTGGTCCGCCAGCTCGCCGAGACGATGCGGTCCGCGCACTCCAGCCGGATCCACCACCGGGCACTCGCCGCCCGCTCGGTACACGTCCTCCCCCGCAACCGTGGACGCAGGGGGCAGACGGTCGGTGAGGAAGCGGCCTGGCTCAGTCCCCATCTGCAGATCTCCGACTGGCAGATAGCCACCCAGCGCGGCGGCAGCCAGAACGGCACGGCCTTGGGCTCAACCCGGTTCGCCCCCACGGCACTTTCGCTGAAGCACCTGTCCGAGGGTGCCGACCCGTATCTCGCGCCGGAGCTGACCGCGCTCAACCCCGATCCGGTGTACCTGGACGTGTACGGCCTCGGCGTCCTCACCTACCTCCTGGCCACCGGAAAGCCCCCGGCCGCGAGCCAGGCCGAACTGCGCGCGCGCCTGGAGGCGGGCGAGGGCCTGCGGCCGAGCTCCGTGGTGGACGGCCTGTCGGAGGACATCGACGAACTGGTCCAGGCCGCCACCGCCTACCGCCCCGGGCAACGGCTCTCCACGGTCGACGAGTTCCTGGAGATGCTGGAGCTGGTCGAGGACGGACTCACCGCACCGGCCAACGTCGCCGCCCCCGCCTCCGAGGCGCCGGAGAAGGATCCGCTGGAGGCGGTCGCCGGTGACGTCCTGGCAGGCCGGTGGGAAGTACGCCGCCGCCTCGGCACCGGTTCCACCAGCCGGGCGTTCCTGGTGCGCGATCTGAAGGCCGAGGCCCGCAAGACCCGCCCACTGGCCGTGCTGAAGGTCGCCCTCTCCGACAGCCGGGGGGAGATCCTCAAGCAGGAAGCCGAGGTGATGCGCCGTCTGCGCCCGGACTCCCGGATGATTCGCCTCGTCGAGCCGCACCCACTGACCATCGGGGAACGCACGGTCCTGGCTCTGGAATACGTGGGCGACGAACGGGAGGAGACCTCCGACGAGGCCGGGTCCACCGGGCGCAAACGCCGCCGTGAGGAAACGGTGGCCCGTCAGCTCCGGGAAGGCGGCCGACTTCAGATCGACCAATTGGAGGCGTACGGCGACTACCTCTTCGGCGCCGTCGACTTCCTGGAGGGCGAGAGCGTCTGGCACCGCGATATCAAGCCGGACAACATCGCCATCCGCATCCGACCGAACCGCACCCGCGAACTGGTCCTGATCGACTTCTCGCTGGCCGGCTATCCGGCGAAGAATCACGAGGCGGGCACGGACGGCTACCTCGACCCGTTCATCGGCACGCTGACCCGTACCGCCTACGACTCGCACGCCGAGCGGTACGCGGTCGCAGTCACCCTGCACGAAATGGCGTCGGGCGAGCTGCCGAAGTGGGGCGACGGGTCGGTCCTGCCCCGGGACACCGACCGGGAGGAGTTCCCCCACCCGGCGATCGTCGCCGACGCCTTCGATCCGGCCATACGCGACGGACTCGTCGGCTTCTTCCGCAAGGCCCTGCACCGGGACGCCGCCCAGCGCTACCCCGAGCTGAAGCCGATGCGGGACGCCTGGCGGAAGATCTTCCTTGACGCCGCACAGACCGCGCCGTCAAGCCACCGCTCCCGCCACCCCGAGAAGACCCCGGACGCGGCCCCGGACGGTCTGGGCGAGGCCGAACCGCTCACCGCCGAGGAGCAGCGCGAGGAGCTGGCCAAGCAGGTCACGCGCGACACCCACCTCTCGGCCGCCGGCCTCACCCCCGCCGCCGAGTCCTTCCTCTACGGCCTCCGCATCACCACCGTCGGCCAGTTGCTGGACTACAGCCGCCGGAAGCTCGTCAACGCGCCGGGTCTGGGTGCCAAGACCCGCAGCGAAGTGCAGCGCCGCCAGCGCCAGTGGGGTGACCTGCTGCGCGAGGCACCCGTCTCGCCGCTCACCCCGCAGGGCCGGGCCGAGGCCAAGGAGGAGCTGGCCCAGCTCAGCGCCGCCGAGTCGGCCCTCCTCGGCGTCCTCGCCGAGGACGGCAGGCTCTCCGAGACGTCGCTGCGTTCGATCAGCCTGGACACCCTGGCCACCTTCCTCGTGCCGGAGCTCAACAACAACGGCTCCAACCGCAACAAGGTCGACATGGTCCGGCTCCTGCTCAGGCTGCCGAACGATCACGGTGATCTGCCCGCGATCGGCGTGTGGCCCAAGCAGAAGGATGTCGCGGACAGGCTCCGGCTGTCCGCCGGACGCATCCCGCAGATGCTCAAGGAAGAGCGCAAGCGGTGGAAGAAGCATCCGGCGGTGCAGGTACTCCGTTCGGAGATCATGGAGCTGCTCACCGGACTCGGCCGCGTCGCCCCCGTCGTCGAGATCGCCGACGCACTGCTCGTGCGCCGCGGCACGCAAGCACGCGGCGAGCAGCGGCGGGCCCTCGCGCTGGCCGCGGTACGGGCGGTGGTGGAGGTCGAACAGCTCGATCCCGAGACCGCCGAGTTCCGGCACCAGACCAACCGCAAGGCGACGGAGGAGTCCCTGGGCTCGGGTCTGCTCGCCCTGGACGTGCGCGAGGACGACGCTCCCGACACGCCCACCGCCCCCGCCCTTCTCGACTACGCGATGCGGCTGGGCCGTACGGCCGACCGCCTCACCCGCCAGGAGACCCTGCCCACCGCGGCCACCGTTCTCACCGAACTGGGCGCCCTCACCCCGCCGCCCGGGGCCCTCGAATGGGACGAACGCCGCCTGGTGGAGCTCGCCGCCGCGGCCTCGCAGAACGCGGCGGCCACTCCGCGCCTGGAGATCTACCCGCGGAACCTGCCGCTGGTACGCGCACTGCGGCTCACCCAGGCCGGTCTGGTGCCGTGGATCGCCGGCGTTCCGGAAGAACAGCAGCCGGGCCTGACCGCGGCCGACGTCCACGAACGGGTGCGGGCCCGCTTCCCCGAACTGGTCGTCGATGACGGCCGCGGCGGCACGACCCATGAGCTGCCCACGGGTGCCCTCCTCACCAAGGCCCTTCGAGACGCCGGGTTCGACCTGAAGCTGGCCACCCGCGAACCCGTCAAGACGCTGCGCTATCTGCCCGCGCACCTGGACAACGAGTCCAGCTATCTGACCAGCGGCGCCGTACGCCGCGCCACCGCCCTGGGCACCGCCACCCGGTACGCGGATGACCCACTCATCGCCTCCGCCGCCCGCGCCGAGGAGCTTCTGGCCGACTCCGCCCGGCGCGACGGCTACCGCGTCCTGACGGTGCGCCGTGGGCTGACGCGCGACGCGGTACGGGAATTGGCCGCCCCGCGCATCGGAGCCCGGGAGGTCTCGGCCACCGTCCTGTTCCTGGAGGCCCTGCATGCGCTGGTGCCGCCGGGCGCCAAACCGACCTGGGAGACGCTCCTCAAGGCGGACGCGGCCGAGCCGGGCTCGCGCGGCGCGCTGAAGTTCGCCGAGTACGCGCGCACGGCCTGGGGCACGGTGGAGCCCCAGGTGCGCGAGATGCTGACCGAGGGTTCCGGGGATGGCTCCCCTGCGGGTCCAGTGCTGCTCACCGAGACGGCGGTGTTCGCCCGCTACGACGCGATGGGCGTCCTCGACCGCCTCGCCGAGGCGGCCCGGCATGGCGGGCGCGGCCTGTGGCTACTCGTCCCCCAGGGCGACCCGGCGCGCGAACCGAAGCTCGGCCAGGTCGCGGTGGCCTACCAGGCCGGACTTGGCGAATGGATCGAACTCCCCGACGCGTGGGTGGAGAACGCCCACCGCTCGGGCGCACACGCACCAACCGAGGGAGACGGCGAGTGATCGACCGCTTAGCACTGCTGGACGATCTGAAGAAGCAGGTCAAGGCAGCCGAAACCGACTTGAGCAAGCAGGTCAAAGCGGTCTCGGAGGTGGAGCTGCGGCTGCGCGCCGAGTACGGCCGGGCACGTGAGCTGGGCCGTACGGCAGCCACTTGGACCTCCTGGCTGGACGAGCGCGTCACGCAGGTCGCGGTGGCGTGGGTGCTGGGTACGGTCTTCGTCCGCTTCTGCGAGGACAACCGCCTGATCCCCGAGCCGTACGTGACGGCCCCGGAGGAGGACCGCCGCGACCTCGCGCTCGCGCGGTACGAGGCGTATATGGAGCGCGAGGAAAACCCGACGTACCGCGGCTGGCTGTTGCGCGCCTTCGCGGAGCTGGGCGACGGGCAGGCCGGGCGCCTGCTGTTCGACGAACGGCACAATCCGCTGTACCAGATCCCGCTGTCGCATGACGGCGCCCGTGAGCTGATCGAGTTCTGGCGGGAGCGGGACGAGCCGGGCTCGCTGGTCCACGATTTCACCGACCCGCTGGATGAGGACGAGGACGAGGACAGTACCGATTCCGGTGCGACGGGTACCGGAACGGCGGGCTGGGACACGCGCTTCTTGGGGGACCTCTACCAGGACCTCAGCGAGGCCGCACGGAAGACGTACGCGCTGCTCCAGACCCCGGAGTTCGTGGAGGAGTTCATCCTCGACCGGACGATGAACCCGGCGGTGCGGGAGTTCGGGTACGAGGATCTGAAGATGATCGACCCAACGTGCGGGTCGGGCCACTTCGTGCTCGGCGCTTTTCGGCGGCTAGTGCGGTTATGGGCCGACGGCCAGCCGGGCCGGGATGTGTACGAGCGGGTGCGGGCCGCGCTGGACTCGGTGCACGGCGTGGACGTCAACCCGTTCGCGGTGGCCATCGCACGGTTCCGGCTGCTGATGGCCGCCATGGCAGCGGCGGGCATCCGGACGCTGGGGGAGGCCGACCGCTACGAGTGGCCGACCCATTTGGCCGTGGGCGACTCGCTCATCAAGGAGCGCCAGACGGAGATAGGCATACGGGGAACGAAGGGGCAGGACGCCCTGGAGTTCACGACCGACGACGAGGACGAGCTGGCAGAGTTCTCGTACGCCACGGAGGATGTGCACGAGCATCCGGGCATTCTGGAGCCGGGGCGGTACCACGTGGTGGTGGGGAATCCGCCGTATATCACAGTGAAGGACAAGAAGCTTAACGAGCTGTATCGAGGGCTGTACAAGGCATGTTCGGGCACGTATGCGCTGTCGGTGCCGTTCGCGCAGCGGTTCTTCGAGCTGGCTGTGAAGGGCGAGCCCGACGGTCGGGGCTATGGCATGGTCGGCCAGATCACGGCGAATTCGTTCATGAAACGCGAATTCGGCAAGACTCTGATTGAGAGCTACTTTCGTGACCAGGTGGAACTGACAGAGGTGATCGACACCTCGGGTGCCTACATTCCAGGGCACAGCACGCCGACAGTCATCCTAGTTGGCAAGCACAGAGGGGGGAACGAGCGTTCGGCGACTGTTCGGACGGTGCGTAGCGTTCAGGGTGAGCCTAAGACTCCCGAGAGGGCTGAGGATGGGCTGGTTTGGCGAGCAATTGTTGAGCAGATCGACAGGCCCGGCTCGGTCAGCCGGTGGGTCTCGGTGGATGACCTTGAGCGGGGACGCTACTTCGGTAAGCAGCCATGGATTCTGACTGACGGCGCGCTTGAGATGGTCGAGCAATTAAACAAAGCCTCTCAAACCTCACTGCGGCAGATTATTGATGAGATCGGCGCCGGGGCCGTCACCCGCGAGGATGCGGCCTACATGATCGGCTCTGGAGCCCTTCGTCGACACGGAATTCCCGGCAGCCACCAACGCCCCTTGGTCGAGGGGGAAAACGTCCGAGATTACCTAGTGGCTGACCCCGTCCAGTCGCTCTGGCCCTACAAGGAAGACGATCTCCGCGCCGACGCCCCCGATGCCGCAAAACGACTTCTTTGGCCCTATCGCTTCTTCCTGCGAATTCGGGTCGCCTTCGGAAAGACACAGATAGAACGGGGCCTATCCTGGTTCGAGTACTCAATGTTTTTCAGGAAGCGATACAAGAGTCCCCTCATTCTATCATTTGCGGAAGTGGCCACCCATAACCACTTCACTTTGGATCGCAGCGGGAAGGTGTTTAAGCAAACCGCCCCCGCACTCAAACTCCCCGAACAGGCACGCGAGGAGGAATACCTAAGACTGCTTAGCGTATTAAACAGCTCAACTATCACCCTATGGCTTAAGCTGAATTGCCACAACAAAGGAAATGCGACAGCCTCCAGCGGAATGGCCGACCAGCCTTGGTCTTGGAATTACCAATTCAATGGCGGCAATATTGAAAGAATCCCTCTACCGACTCACTATCCAGTTATACTCGCGACCACTCTGGACAAGCTCGCGCAACAGCTAACTCTCTGCGCTCCCGCTAGCCTCACAGAAACCGCACCACCTACAGCACCCGTTCTACGTGGCGCGAGTAGAACTTGGCATGTCACACGCGCTCGGATGATTGCTCTCCAAGAGGAACTGGACTGGCAGGTCTACTCGATCTACGGCCTCTATCCCGAAGACCTCCGGGTATCCGAAGCCCCGAACGATCCCAACATCCCCGAGATCGCCCTCGGCGAGCGGGCCTTCGAGATCGTGCTCGCGCGGAAGGTCGCTGCAGGGGAAGCCAGCGATGAGTGGTTCAAGCGGCATGGGTCCACGCCCATTACGGAGATCCCCGACCGCTGGCCCGCCGCCTACCGGGAGATCGTCCAAAAGCGGCTCGACGCGATCGAGTCGAGCCGGGCGATCGGGATGATTGAGCGGCCGGAGTACAAGCGGCGGTGGGCCACCGAAGGGTGGGACGCGCTCCAGGAGAAGGCCCTGCGGAGCTGGTTGCTCGACCGGATCGAGAACCGCGAGCACTGGTTCGACGAGAACGACATGCCCCGCATCGTCACGCTCTCCTGGCTCACGGACGCGCTCTCGCGTGACGAGGACTTCGTTTCTGTCGCCAAGATTTACGCGCCTCGCAAGGAACTACTCACTCTCGTCGCCGAATTGCTAACCACCGAACACGTTCCGTTCCTCGCCGCCTTGCGCTACAAGCCATCGGGGTTGAAGAAGCGTACGGACTGGGAGCACGTGTGGGACTTGCAGCGGAAGGAGGACGCAGCCCCGGACGAGCCGATGAAGCGGAAGATTCGGGACTCGATCCCCGTGCCGCCGAAGTACGCCTCGACCGACTTCCTCCGGCCCTCCTACTGGAAGGCACGCGGCAAGCTGGACGTGCCCAAGGAGCGGTTCATCTCGTACGGGCAGACCAACGCCGCCACACCCACCCTGTACGGCTGGGCGGGCTGGAACCATCAGGAGCAGGCATACGCCCTGCTCGTGCACATTGCCTCGCACGAGTCGATGAGCGCCGAGGAGCTCACCCCGTTCCTTGCTGGCCTGCTGGAACTCCAGCCATGGCTGGACCAGTGGCATGACGACTTCGACCCGACGTTCAGCGGCTCCCCTGCCGCGTACTTCCGAGGCGAGCGTCAGGTGGAGCAGGGCAAGCACGGTCTGACCGACGACGACCTGCGCGCCTGGCGCCCGGTCGCCACCACCCGTGGACGCCGGACAGCCAAGAAGGAGTGAGACGCGAGTGGCTCCCGCAATCAGCGGATCGCGGGAGCCGCCAGAGACACAGCCCTCAGCGTGTGAACCGGCCGTCCTTGACGACGGATACGAAGGCCGTCCAACTCTCCGTCGGGAACACGAGAGCCGGGCCCTGCGGGTCCTTGCTGTCACGTACAGCGAGGACGTCAGCGAAGTCGTCGCAGACCTCCACGCATGCGCCACCGTCCTGGTTGCTGTGACGGCTCTTGCGCCAAGTGGCCGCGCTCAGGTTGATGGATCGCACGGTACTTCCTCCAGGGTGCGCAGGATGAACTTCCGCGACTCAGCGGGAGACAGGGCCAGGTCGCGCAACGCATCGTATGCCCGTTGGAGACGTAGAACCGGGGCAGTTGCCTCAATCAACTCGCCCCGGTATCCGTTCTCGGTGTACACCACGGTGCTCGCGTCGGGCAGTTGCAGGTACCACACCTCGAAGCCCATCAGCCCGTGCATTCCTGCGCTCTGCAACAGCACCTGAACGGACACGTTGGGCCCCTCCCCCACCTCCGCCAGGTACTCCAACTGCCCCCGCCACTCCCCCGCATCCCGCAGCGGCGTCCGCAGCACCGCTTCCGAGAGGATCGTGCGGAACGGGGGCGCCTCCTCACCGGCCAGCAGCTCGCGGCGGCCCATGCGGGCCTCAACCTGCTGCTCAAGCTCGTCGCCCTTGAGGCCGCCCGCCGCCAGCACCTCCCGGGCGTACCCCGGTGTCTGAAGCAGCCCCGGCAGCACGCTCACTGCGAAGTGCCACAGGCTGACCGCCTCGGCCTCCAGCGCCATGTAGCGCCGGTACCGTTCGCGGAACTGTGTGTGGTCCCCGGCGGCCAACTCCCACAGGGCGAGCAGCAGGCCGGGCGTCCCGTAATAGGTGTCGAGCGCCTGGACGACTTCCGGGCCGCCCAGCGTCTCACCCTTCTCCATCTTCCCGAACAGGGACCAGTCCCAGCCGACGCGTTCGCCGACCTGACGCAGGCTGACGCCCTTCTCCGCGCGCAGGGCGCGCAGCTCCTCGGCGAAGCGTCTGCGCGGCTCCTGGCTCCGGCCTGTGATCACCCTTCTCTGCGGCATGGCGTTTCCCCTCCGTGATCTCCGCATTCCGTAAGCACCGCACGCGGCAGCCATCCGTGGCAGGTGTGGAAGGACGGCCGTCTCACGGGGAACGACACGCCGTCGCCGCCGTCCGCGCCTCCGCACACGGGTCCATCCTCGTAACTCCGTCACTACGCACCGTAATGCAACGAGTGCGCCCCAAACATAAAAACTGCTGAAAAACAGCTAAAAAGCATAAGGAGCAGAGATAATGACCAGCCCTCGCCCCTCGGCCCAGCACAAGACCAAGCGCCCGAAGACTGACCAGCCCAGGACCGAGGAGGCACTCCAAGCCCGTGACGCCCTCGCCGCCGCGCTCATCCAGGCGGGGATCCAGCTCCCCGCCATGGACGTCCGCACCCCGTGGAACGGAGACCTGGACGAGACCGGGCCCGGAGGGAGGTCGGCCCGGTACGCCCTCGTCCACCTCGGCGTGTGCTCCGCTCCCGTGGCGCACGCCCTGGCCGAGGTGATCGCGAAGGGGTCCGTGCGATGACCGGTGGGCCGGCCGTTCCCGTGGGGACGGCCGTGCGCGACACCGTCCGTGACCGGATCGGCGTGGTCATGGCCCATGAGGGGCCGTACCTCCAACTCCGCCCGCTCGGCGGTGGGCGGGAGTGGGACGCGGACCCGGCGTACGTCGAGCCCCTCACGCCAGAAGACGTACTGCGGGCCCGCGTCGCCGAGACCAACGCCCGCAGCCGTCACAGGCGCGAGTAGGCGCCGGACCACGCGCGCCGAGACCGCCGGAGCAGCTGGGCGCCCCCGGAACGAGGGGGTGCCTCTCCGCTTGAGGGGGGCGTTCCTCGGCCAGTTTGGCCCGCGCGCCACTTGCGGTACGTGAGCGTCCTCCATACGCTCCGTAGCAATCAAGGCGACTGATGAAGGCAACTGGTGAGGGAGAGACAGCATGGCCCGTCCCTGGGAGGCCGATTCCTCCGCGTTATTCATGCGCCGATTGGGAAAGTCGGCCAAGGAACTGGGCACGACAAAGGATGAGGACGGCTGTCCGGACATCTGGGAGCTCGACAACGGTGACATCGCCATCGTCGGGCGTGACCTCACCGATGCCTACACCGCGCATCTGCCCGCGGATGTCACCATCGCCCGGGACGAGCGCTTGGTGGTCATTCCGGGAAGCATGCTCCGCTCGGCGAAGCCGGACATCGCGGATGCTTGACCCGAGCGCCCTCGAACTCCCCGCCTCGCAAGGGGATCGGCTGCCCACTCAGGTCTACCGGCGCGATTTCCGGCAGTATCGAACGGAGCTGCGTCACGGGCATTCCTGGAAGTTCGAGCGGCAGCAGGAGTTCGAGGAACAGGACGACAGCTGGGCAGCCTTTCGCGAGGGCCGCTGGGAAGAAGCCCTGCGGCTCCTTGAGGAGGAGCGGCAGGACCTGGTCGAGGCCGCCCGGCGCGACCGGGAGCGCGGCATCGCCTTTCACCGTGTCCGGGTGGTGGAGGAGCCGCTGACGCCCTACATGCACTGGGAGTTACACGCGCTGCGCGTGCAGGCGGAGTCCGGCAAGCACATTCGGGTCGTCGCCCCTGCTGCCCTGGGCACGCTGGAGACCGCTGGTCCGCTGCCCGAAGTCGTCGTCGTGGGCGGGAAGGTCCTGTACCAGGTCGTCTACACGAGAGCGGGCATCCTGGACGGAGCCATCCGCTTCCGTGGCTCCGAGCTGATCAAGCGCTGGGAGAGCTTCATCAGGGAGCTCTACGAGGCAGGTGAGGACCTCCTGTCCTACTTCGAACGCCGTGTGGCGCACCTTCCGCCGCAGCGGCCGAAAGCGGTGTAGGCGATCAGCGCGGACGACCCGGAGGAGAGGCGCCGGGAAGGTACGGACAACGATCTGTCGGGGTCCTCTCGCGATGTCGTACAAGCAGGAGCCATCACGGGAGGAGTGCACTTCCACCACACCCGACCGCCGGACGTCCCTTCAAGGGTCGTTCCGCGGCAGCTTCCCGGTGACGTCAGGGGCTTTGTCAACCGCACGGAGGAACTGCACCGCCTCGACGCGATCCTGGCCGGCGACTCAGGCGACTCCGTTGTCGTCGCCATATGCCTGATCGCCGGTACCGCCGGAGCCGGGAAAACCTCTCTGGCCTTGCGCTGGGCCCACCAGGTGAAGGCCGCCTTCCCCGACGGTCAGCTCTACGTCAATCTGCGGGGCTACGACCCGGGCGAGCCGGTCACGGCGCAGGAGGCACTGCACCGATTCCTCACCGGGCTCGGCGTCCCGGCAAGCGCGGTGCCGACGAACACCGAGTCCGCCGCGGCCCTGTTCCGCTCCTTGGTGGCCGACCGAAGAGTGCTGATCGTCCTTGACAACGCCGCCACCGTCGCCCAAGTACGTCCGCTGCTGCCTGGGCACCCCGGCTGCCTCGTGATCGTCACCAGCAGAGGTCGCCTGTCCGGACTCGCCGTGCGCGACGGGGCGCATCGCATCACTCTCGGCACCCTTCCCGAGCCGGAGGCAGTCGCCCTTCTGCGTGCCGTGACCTCGGGCTACCGCCCTGAGGACGACGCGGCGAAATTGGGCGAACTCGCCCGCCTCTGCGCGCGACTGCCCTTGGCATTGCGCATCGCGGCGGAGCGCGCCGCGAGCCACCCCCATATGCAGTTGGACGAGTTGATCGCCGACCTGTGCGACGAGTCGGCGTTGTGGGCGGCCTTGAGCACAGGGGAGGAGCAGGACGCCGACGCCGTGCACTCGGTGTTCGCCTGGTCCTACCGGGCGTTGTCCCCCGAGGCCGCCCGCCTCTTCAGACTGCTCGGTCTGCACCCGGGTCCCGGGTTCGGCATCGGAGCGGTCTCGGCTCTCGCCGGTATCAGCATGCGGCAGGCGCGACAACTGCTGGATGTGCTCGTCGGGGCGCATCTGCTGGAGCAGACCGCTCCTGACCGGTTCGAGTTCCACGACCTCCTGCGGGCCTACGCGACCGAACAGAGTCGTTCGGAGGAGACAGCCGACAGCCGCGCCGCGGCATTGCGGCGCGTACTCGACTGGTATCTCCACACCGCCGATGCCGCGCAGAACTGGATCTCCCCTGCCCGCGAACACGTCCCGCTCGATCCGGCCGATGAGAAGGCGGTTCCCCTGCACTTTTCCGACTACGACCAGGCAGTCGACTGGGCCGAGCGGGAGCAGTCGAATGTCATAGCCTCAGTCCGCACTGCCGAGAAGGTCGGACTCGATCGCTACGCCTGGCAGCTGGCCACGGTGTTCTGGAGCGCCCAGGCGCCGTCGGCCTCCGTCACCGACTGGCTCGTCACGGGAGAGATCGCGCTGCGTGCGGCACGACGTCTGGGTGAGCGGGCCGGGGAAGCCGGGATCCTGGAAAGCCTCGGATTCGCCTACCGGCGGCTCAACGACATCCCGAAGGCCCTGAACTCGCATCGCGAGGCGCTGACGATCCGACGTGAACTGGCCGATCCGCGGGGCGAGGCTTCCGCCCTGAACGCCCTGGGTCTGCTCTCCATGCGCCAGCGACAGTTACACGGGGCGGAAAACCAGTTCGTGACAGCCATGGCCCTCTTCCAGGAACTCGGCGCTGCACACTGGGAAGCGGTCACCCGCGCCAACCTCGCCACCGTGCACTTCGAGGCCGGACATCTGGCAGACGCTGAAGAAAATCTTGAGCGAGCCCTCGTGGTGCACGAGCGGATGGCAAACAAACGCAGCGTAGGAAACGTCCTCCGTATCCGGAGTGCGATCCACCTGGAACGCGGTGAGCTGTCCGAAGCCGACCGGGTGGCGCAGGAAGCCCTGGATATCGCTTTGGAGCTGCGCGACCATGTGCTGGAGGGCTACTGGCTGCTTTACGTGGGCGATGTCCAGCAAGCTCTCGGACAATGTGCCGAGGCTTTGACCTCGTACCAGCGATCCGCCGCGATTCACCGCCGCTTGGGCGACCGCAGCCGCGAAGCGCTCGCGTGGTACGGCGCAGGCGGGACGTACCAGCGCCTGGAGCGCACCGACGAAGCATCTGACTTTTACCGCAGGGCTGCTGCGGCACATCAGGAACTCGGTGACTTCTGGCACCGGGCCCTCGCGCTGGACGGCCTCGCGACTTCGCTGTGCGACGCAGACGTGGCAGAGGCCAGGCGGCATTGGGACGTTGCCCTCCGGCTCCTGGCCGATTACGGCGATGCGCGCGCGGTGACACTGCGCGAACGGATTGAGGGCCGGTTGCGGCACGGCCTCTGAAGGCGAAGTCACTGCCGCGTGTGATCAGCCGCCCCTCGTGGGCTGCCGACAGGGCGCCTGGGCAGCGATGAGCCCAGCGAATTCGGTCCTGCGGCGGGGCTGTTGCCGGTGGCGCATGCCATGCTGTCCACCGGGGGGATTTTCAGACCATCGCCCGGTTACGACGCCTACGCGTCCCGGCCGGTGTCCTGATCGATCTCCGGGCAGCAGCAGCGACGGTGGCGTGCGCGCGGCGCGACGGCGCCGCCGGAAGGAGAGCGAGAACCGTATGACCCAGCAGCCGCCTCTGCTCCGCGAAGTGATCAACATCAAGGAGAAGGTGTCCACGTCCGACTACGTCCTCCGGCTGTCGGAAGCCACGACGCCCGAAGGAGCCGAGCGGGCGCTGAAGGACTACGTGGTCACCGAACGGCTGCTGGAGAACTTCGACGAGGCGCTGAGCCTGATCAAGGCCGCCCTGGACGGGCAGACCTCCAAGGCGTCGTATCTGCACGGCTCGTTCGGTTCCGGTAAGTCGCACTTCATGGCCGTGCTGCACGCACTGCTCAGCGGCAGCCCCGCGGCCCGGGAGCGCGCCGACCTCGACCCGGTGCTGACCAAGCACGAGTGGCTGACCACGGACGGCAAGAAGTTCCTGCTGGTGCCGTACCACATGCTCGGCGCCAAGGCGATGGAGCAGCGGGTACTGGGCGGCTACGTCAGCCATGTGAAGAAGCTGCGCCCCGAGGCGCCGGTGCCGCGGGTGTACCGCACGGACTCACTCTTCGAGAACCTCCGCACGATGCGCGCCCGCATGGGCGATCAGGCCGTCATCGCCGGTCTCTCCCCGGCGGAGGGGAACGGTGCGGAGGACGACGAGTGGGGCGAGTCCTTCGCCTGGACGGCTGAGCTGCTGAACACCGCGCTCGGGGCCGAGGAGGTCCACGACTCGGGGGAGGAGCTCAATCTGGTGTGGCCGTCCGCCCCCGCCGAGCTACGGGCGCGGCTCGTGCAGGACGCGAGCACGAATCTGCTGCCCGGGTTCATGCAGAACGCCGCTGAGGACGAGCACGGCTTCGTCTCACTCGACGCGGGCCTGTCGGTGATAGCCGAGCATGCCAAGTCGCTGGGCTATGACGGGCTGATCCTCTTCCTGGACGAGCTGATCCTGTGGCTCGCCACCCTCATCCACGACGAGAAGTTCGTGGCACGCGAGGCAGGCAAGATCACGAACCTCGTCGAGGGCGGCGACGCGCGCCGCGCCATCCCCGTGGTGTCGTTCATCGCCCGCCAGCGTGACCTGCGTGAACTGGTCGGCGAGGAGGTCTCCGGAGCCGCCGAGTCCGCCATCCAGGACACGCTCAACCTGGCCTCCGGCCGGTTCGACAAGATCACCCTGGAGGACCGCAACCTCCCCCAGGTGGCGCACGCCCGCCTTCTGCAGCCGAAGGACGCGGAAGCGGCCGCGCTGATCAACGACCAGTTCGAGAAGACGCGGAAGGTCCGGCAGGAGGTGTGGGACACCCTGCTGGGCTCGGACCGGGGGGCCGACGGCGTCGGAGCGGACGAGGACAGCTTCCGCCTCACCTACCCTTTCTCCCCCGCCTTCATGGACACGTTGGTGCACGTCTCGTCGGCGCTCCAGCGCAACCGGACCGGCATGAAGCTGATGGGCCAGTTACTCGCCGACCACCGCGACGACCTGCGCCTGGGCGATCTGGTACCGGTCGGCGACCTCTACCCGCTGATCACTACGGGTGGGGACAAGCCCTTCACCGACAGCTTGAAGGTCGTCTTCGAGGCCGCCGACAAGCTGTACAAGACCAAACTGCGTCCGTACCTCGTGGACCACTACCGGGTGGACGAGGAAGACATCAAGCGGTATAAGCGCCGCCGCGACGACATCACCGACCCCGAGCTGCTGAGCCGACTGAAGTCCTTCACCGGGGACAACCGCATCATCGGCACCCTGCTGCTGTCGGCGCTCGTACCGAGTGTGCCCGCCCTGTCGAATCTGACGATCCGGCGGTTGTCCGCGCTCAACTACGGTTCGATCGTCGCCCCGATACCCGGCCGCGAGTACGGCATCCTGCAAAGCAAGATCAGCGAGTGGGCGTCCCGCTTCCCCGAGATCAAGCCGACCGGCACCGAGGCCAACCCGGGTGTCCGGCTCGAACTGTCCGGCATCGACGTCGACTCCGTCATCGCCAACGCCGCCGTCAACGACAACCCGGCCAACCGGGAGGCACTCGCCAAGCGCCTGCTGACCGACGAACTCGGAGTGGCCCAGGGGCGGCTCTCGGACGAGCTGAACTTCGTGTGGCGCGGCACCCAGCGCGCCGTCGAAGTGGACTTCGGATACCTCGCCGACGCCGACGAGATGCCCGACCACGACCTCAGCCCGCTGGAGGAGGGCCGCTGGCGCATCGTCATCGGCCTGCCGTTGCCGGAGGGGGAGTTCGGCCCGCGGGACGGCGTCAGCCGCCTCCAGGGCCTGCGTGAGCAGCAGCAGGGCGAGCGGTGGCGCACGGTGGCCTGGCTGCCCGCCCATCTGTCCAAGCAGCGCTACCAGGACTTCCGACGTCTGGTGATCATCGACCGGGCGCTCGCCGACGAGCAGCGTTTCAACACGCAGTACGCGGTGCACCTCAACGCTGACAACCGCGCCCGGGCGAAGGGGATGCTGGAAACCCAGCGGGAGTCGCTGCTCCAGACCATCACGGGCGCCTTCAAGCAGGCGTACGGACTGGCCCAGAAGAAGCCCGACGACGTGGAGCTGGGCTTCGACAAGCACCTGGAGTCGCTGCGCGACGTCGAGGGTCTCAGGCTGTCCTTCGCGCAGTCTCCGCGGGACGCCCTGCGGCACATCGCGGGCAGGCTGCTCGCCGCCCAGTACCCCGCCCATCCCGACTTCGATACGGCCGGCAGCGGCGGCAGCGGCGCGGTCGTCAAGCCCGCGGACGCGCGCCGCGTGTTCACCCACGTCCGCGCCGCGGCCGAAGCGCGCGACGGGCGCATCGAGGTACCGAGCGGCGACCGGGGCCTGATGGAGCGGGTGGCGGTGCCGCTGCGCCTCGGCCGGCAGAAGGAGGCGTACTTCGAGCTGTCCCCGTACTGGGCCGACCACTTCCGCAAGCTCGCACGGGACGACGGCTTCACCGGAGACCCGTCCGTGATCAAGCTACTCGACTGGACGGACAAGCCCGACCCGCTCGGCCTGCCCGACTTCCTCGCCAAGCTCGTCGTGGCGTCGTTCGCGGAGGTGGACGACCGGGTGTGGGTCCGGGGCGGCACGGTGCTCGACCCGGCGCCCGAGCCGGCACAGATCCAGGAGCACGACGTACTGCGCAGCCAGCCGCTGCCCTCTGACGAGAACTGGGAGACGGCGCGGTTGCGCTTCGAGACCGTCTTTGGCGCCAAGGCCCCCACACTGCGGCGCGGCCGCATGGTCAACCAGCTCGCCCGCCAGATCACCGAGCAGGCCCGGACGCACCAGGAACCGGCCGGGGAACTGGTGCGCCAGTTGGAGCACCGGGCCGGGTTCCTGGAACTCGACGAGACCGACGAGACCGGCCGCCTGGCCCTCGCGCGCAAGGCCGTGGATCTGCTCAAGGCTCTGAAGGGCGCCACGGGGGCGAAGAAGACCGTGGAGGCGCTTGCCTCGTTCGACCTGGGGCAGGTCGGCCCCGACCGCTACGGCACGTCCATCCGGCAGGCCCGCAAGGTGGCCGAGGCGCTGGACCGGGCGTCCTGGTCCACTCTGGAACTGGCGCTGAACGAGGGCCCCGAGGGGCTCGCCCTGCTGGAGTCGCTGCGCACCGTGGCCCAGCGGGACCAGCGCACCCACGACCTGTGCGAGGCCCTGGACCGCACCCAGCAGGACGTGCTCGCCCTGGTCAAGCGCAACCGCGCGGCGGACCGGCCGGCGCCGCAGCCGACGCCGCGGCCCTCAGCGGAGCCACGGCAGGCCGACGACGTGCCCCTGGACACCAGGACCAGCCACGCGTCCGTGCCCGCCGACCCGTCCGCCGAGCCCGGCGCGGGCACCACGAAACGGCCCAGGCGCTCCGGGGGCGGACGCACCACGGCGGCTCGTGCGGTGGCCGAGTTGCAGGCCGAACTAGCTGAGCTGGCGGCCAGCGATCCCGAGGCCACCATCGAGATCACCTGGAAGGTCGTCGAGGGATGAGCGTGACGGTCACCCCGATCGCCACACGACTGAACCTGGCGACCATCACGCAGTACCTGTCGTCTCAGAAGTCACTGGCCGCCTCGCTCTGCGGCGGTGGCAGGCGCCATGTGGTCCTGCTGCGTTCCACGTCCCAGTGGGACGGTCCCGGGGAGCCGGTGTGGGCGGAAGGCAGGACGGCCCGCATCACGGCCGCCCCGTCGGCGCTCGCCGTCCACGAGCTCATCATCAGCCACCTCGCGGACGACGCCGCCGGACCGCCGGTTCTCGTAGTCCTCACCGACCGCGAGGAAGGCGAACTCGACCCGGCGCTCCTGGCGCGCACCCATAAGAAGCGCGTTGCGGCGGTCGACCGATGGGACGTGGTCCGCGAAGCGTTCGGAGCCGGCCAGGTCGATTCCCGGCTCAAGGACGACAACTGGGCCGCCGAAGCCCTACTGGACGCCGCTCCGCCAGGTGGCTGGCGCCCGCTGGGAGGCGGTCTGCTGTCGCGCCGCACGGCACTGACCCGGCTGGCACTGCGGCGGCTGCGGCTGGGGACGTACGGCGAAGCACCGGACCACCCGCAGGCCGAACCGGCGGGCGAGGGCATCGACGCGCAGACGCTCTTCGGCTGGTCCCTCACCTCCAGTGGCCCCGAGCGGTTCCTCGCGCTGCGCGGCCCCGAACGCGCCGGGCTCGTGGCCTTCCTCGGTGAGGAGGATCAGGCGGGTCTCCCGGGGTGGGCGCTGCTCGCTCTCACCGAGGCCGGACACGGCCCGGACGCGGTCGCCTTCGGCCTGGTGTGCTCGGCGCTGTGGCGGCACGCCGATCCGGATGCCGACGTGTACCGGGCGCGAGGGCGCGCCGAGCGCTGGTTCGGGGAGCAGCCGCCCGCGGCCGGTGACCAGTTCGACGCCCTGGCCTCCGCGTTCGGAAAAGCCGCGGAGGAATACCTCACGGCCCAGCTGGCGATCGCGGCACGCGGCGCGGACGGTGACCATGCGGAGGAAATCCGCGAGGCGCGCCGGATCGGGGACACCGTCCTGGAGCGGGCTTCCAGCCTGGTCCGCCAGTTCGGTGCGGAGTCGGCCGCCACGGCGAGCCCGGTACTGCCCGCGGGGCTGGACGCCAGGTTCACGGCCGTGGGCAAGGCGCTGGCAGCGGAGGGAGCCGCCCCGCTGGCGGCAGCCGTGCGCGACCTCGCCGCGCACGCGCGTGCCTACGGCCCGGAGACCCGGACCCGTATCGAACGCGCCCGCATGGGCCAGCGCCTCACCCAGTGGCTGGCCACCGACCCGGCCGTCGGCTCCGATGCAGTGGGCCACGCCGTGGAGCGGCACATCGCCGAGACCGGCTGGGTGGACCGCGCCCTTGAGTACATCGAGGCCGGTGGCGACTCCGCCCCCGAGCTGAGGTCGGCGTACGGCGTCCTCGCCGCACGGGTCCGCAAGCGGCGGCACGAGATCGACCGCGATTTCGCCCGCAGGCTTGCCGGCTGGACGGAAGCGGGCACCCCACCGGGCGCCATGCTGACCGTGGAAACCTTCCTGGACCGGGTCGTGAAACCGGTCGTCCGCGGCGGAACCGGGCGCCGTGTGCTGCTGCTCGTCCTGGACGGCATGAGCGCGGCCATCGCCGCCGAGCTGGGCGAAGAGCTGCGCGCTTCCTGGGCCGAGTACGACCCACTGCACGAGGGTGTGCCGCGGCGGCGGGCGATGGCCGCAGCTCTGCCCACCTTAACGGCCGTCTCCCGTACGTCACTGCTCACCGGGAAGCTGATCAAGGGGGCGCAGGCAGCCGAGAAGCGGCAGTTCCCCGCGCTCGCCCTGTGGGGCAAGCAGAAGGCGGCCGTCTTCCACAAGGACGACCTGGAGACCAAGGAAGCCGGAGCCCCCTTCGGCCCGGAGGTGCTCTCGGCACTCACCGACGGCGAAAGCCATGTGGCGGTCGTCCTGAACGCGATCGACGATCGGCTCGCCAAGGAGCAGAAGCTCGGTGACGGGGCCTGGAAGGCCGACCACATCCCGGCGCTCGTCGGCCTGCTGCGCGTTGCCGCCTCCGAGGGCATGGCCGTCCTCATCACCAGCGACCACGGTCACGTGGTGGACCGGCACGGCACGAAGGTCGGCGCCAGCGCCCCGGAGTCGGCGCGCCACCGGGCTGCCGGTGGGTCACTGCACGAGGCGGAGGTCGCTCTCTCGGGCCCCCGTGTGGTGTGGCCCGACCCCGGTGCCTCGATCGTCGCCCTGTGGGATGCCGACTCTCGGTACACCTCCCGTAGAGCCGGCTATCACGGCGGTGCGTCTCTCGCCGAGTTCGCCATACCGGTGCTCGCGTTCCTGCCCTTCGGGGCGGAACCTCCCAAGGACTGGCGGGAGCTGGGCGACCCGCGGCCGTCGTGGTGGTTCTGCGAGCAACCGGAGACGCGGCCTGCGGCGGAGAGGCCGGTGGCCGGAGCCCCCGTCGTGAAGAGGACCGCGCGGCACAAGCCCGTGAAGGAGCAGGCCGCCCCATCTCGCGATGTCCTCTTCGATGTGGCACTTGTCCCGGCCGCGGAAGACGGTGACGCGCTGCTCACTCCGGCCCGCGTCGCCCGGGACGAAGACATCGTGGACCGGCTCTTCTCGTCGGAGATCTTCCACAGTCAGCTGGAACTCCTCGCACGGAAGCCGACGAACCTGGACAAGATCGAACAGGCGATCCGCGCTCTGCTCGACAGCGGCGGCACCCTGCCCACCACGGCCCTCGCGCAACGCATCGGCTATCCGCCCACCCGTGCCGACGGTTTCGCCGCCGTACTGCGCCAGCTCCTGAACTACGACGGCGTTCAGGTCCTCGAAACCCTGCCGGACGGACGCACGCTGCGGATTCAATTAATGCTGATGCGCAGTCAGTTCGACCTAGACTGAGATGTCTCTGTGGAATTCGTCGAAAACGGGGAGTCATGAGCGCCAACGACCGTGTACTGATCGACCAGATGATCGAGGAGCAGCGAAACAGCCTCGCTGTCCCGCTCTCCTTCGACGAGGTCTTCGAGAGATTTGCCTGTGAGCACGCGCTGCACGGCTTCGGACTGTCCGAGGAGGAGGTGGCAGCCGGCGTCATCGGCGGTGGCAACGACGGTGGCGTGGACGGGGCCTACGTCTTCCTCGGCGGGCGCCTGCTGCACGAGGACAGCGAGATTCTGCAGACCCCCTCGGCAGCGGCCAACGTCGAGAGCGGTGCGCAGCTCACGCTCTGGCTGGTGCAGGCCAAGAAATCGACGACATTCTCCGAGTTGGCGCTGGACAAGGTGGCCTCCACCTGCACCCACCTGCTGGACATGTCCGCCGACGAGACAGACCTCAAGGTGATGTACTCCGAGGACCTCATCGCTCGTTTCACTTTGTTCAAAGACGCCCTGCGCCGGCTCCTCAAGCGTCATCCGACGGTCCTGATCAAGTTCTCCTATGTCACGCGTGGCGACACCAACGAGGTGCACACCAAGGTCCAAGCCAAGGCAAAATTCCTCGAATCACAATTCGACAAGGCATTCGCCATCTCCCAGGGCGAAGTGGAGTTCCTGGGGCCCGTCGAACTGTGGAAGCGGGCCAGCACGTTACCTTCCTACACCCTCGAACTCCCCTACCAGGAAAGCATCACGCACCAGACCAGCCACCTCGCACTGGTTGCTCTCGGGGATTACATCGACTTCCTGAGCGACGACACCGGGGCCATCAAGTCACATATCTTCGACTGGAACGTGCGCGACTACCAGGGGAACGTGGAGGTGAACCAGGAGATCGCGGCAGGACTCCAGGACCCTGCCGCCGCGGAGTTCTGGTGGCTCAACAACGGAATCACCATTGTCTGCTCCCAGGCGACCTCCGTCGGAAAGCGACTCAGCCTCTCGGACGTCCAGATCGTCAACGGCCTGCAGACCTCGTACACGATCCACGAGACCCTTCGGCAGCTTTACGACACCGACCCGTCCGACCCGGTCTTCACGCGGCTGGTGCAGGTACGGATCCTGGTCACCGCCGACCAGGCAGCGCGAGACGCGGTCATCCGCGCCACGAACCGGCAGACGGCGGTACCCGTGGCGTCGCTGCGCGCCACCGACGACATCCAACGGCAGATCGAGTCGTACTTCCTGGAACACGAATGGTTCTACGACCGTCGCAAGAATTTCTACCGCAACAAGGGCAAGCCGGCCAGTCAGATCGTCAGCATTCCCTTGCTGGCACAGTCCGTCATGGCCATGGGACTCGGCCGGCCGGACAATGCCCGGGCCCGTCCGTCGAGCCTCCTGAAGTCCAACCAGGACTATCGCCGCGTCTTCTCCGAGAACACCGAGCTCGCAGTCTACCTGTGGCTCGCCAAAACCCAGCGATGCGTGGACGAATTCCTACAGACGCGCCCGGTTCCGATCTCACGGTCCCACTACACGAACCTCCACTTCCACCTGGCCATGCTCGGAGCCGTCAAAATCGTCGGCGGAGTCTTCAGTGATCCGAACAAGCTGAAGAATGCAGCCCGGGAGGACATCTTCCCCACGGAGAACCATCTGGAATCCCTCCTCGATTCCCTACAGGAGAAGTTCACTGATTTCCAGAAGGAGCACAACTACGGCCCGGACAAGGCGGCCAAGAGCAGAGAATTCGTTCACTATCTGACGACGGAACTCGGCTACGGCAGCCTCCCCGTCGGCAGGTGACCGACAAGTATGACCAGCCCCGATGGGAGACTGGAAGCGTGAGCGATTCCCGCCCCTCCGTGTCCGCCGTTCGTCGCCGCACCGCCATCGACGCGCTGCGGCGCGGCGCTGTACCCGAAAGCGGACTGGACCTGCTGGCCACAGGTCTGGAGAGGTTCGAGTCGGCGCTGGACGCCGAACTGGACGCGGTGGCGGCCGGCGCATCGGTGTTCAAGGCCGTTCGAGGCGAATACGGCTCGGGCAAGACCTTCTTCACCCGCTGGCTCGGCGAGCGGGCGCGGCAGCGCAACTTCGCCGTCTCCGAGATTCAGATCTCCGAGACCGAAACACCTTTGCACCGGCTGGAAACCGTCTACCGGCGGCTCACCGAGCGGCTGGCCACGTCCAGTTTTCCGCCCAGCGCACTCAGGCCCGTCGTGGACGCCTGGTTCTACGCCCTTGAGGAGGACGCCCTGGCGGCGGGGGCGGACGAGGACGAGCTGACGGAAGAGGTCGGCCAGCTCCTGACCGCACGCCTGGCGGAGGTCTCCCGGCAGGCCCCGTCCTTCGCGGCGGCCCTGCGCGGCTACCGGTCCGCGCTCGCCCGTGGCGACGAGGCGACCGCGGCGGCCGTGCTGGCCTGGCTCGGGGGGCAGCCGCACGTGGCCGCGGGAGCGCGTCGGGCTGCCGGGGTACGCGGTGACCTCGACCACTTCGGAGCCTTCGGGTTCCTGCAAGGTCTCCTGACCGTGCTGCGAGACTCCGGGCACCACGGCCTGTTCGTCGTCCTCGACGAAGTGGAGACACTTCAGCGGGTCCGTTCCGACGCCCGTGACAAGGCCCTGAACGCGCTGCGGCAGCTCATCGACGAGGTGCACTCCGGCCGTTTCCCGGGTCTGTACCTGGTCATCACCGGCACGCCGGCGTTCTACGACGGCCCACAGGGGGTACAGCGCCTTGCCCCGCTCGCCCAGCGCCTCGCCACCGATTTCACCACCGACCCCCGATTCGACAATCCCCGAGCCGTGCAGCTGCGTCTGCCCGGTTTCACTCAGGACTCGCTGGTGCGCGTGGGCATGACCATTCGCGATCTGTACGCGCAGGGCGCCGAGTCGCCCGACCGCATTAAGAACCGTGCCGACGACGCATACGTCGCCGACCTCGCGCGGGCCGTCGGTGGCGCGCTGGGCGGGAAGGCCGGTGTCGCACCGCGGCTGTTTCTCAAGAAGCTGGTCGGGGATGTCCTGGACCGCATCGACCAGTTCGAGGACTTCGATCCCCGCCGCCACTACAAGCTGACGGTGGGCGCAGGTGAACTCACGGAGGTGGAACGCAACGTGGTGGCCACGGTGTCGGCCGACGACATCGACTTGGAGGTGTGATGTCCGACGCCTCGGACACGGATGATCCGGTGGACCGGCTCGACCCGGTCGTCCTGCACCACATCGTGAACACCCTGGGCTGGCCCGACCTGCGCCCCCTCCAACGCGCCGCGATCTCGCCGGTGATGGACGGCGAGGACGTGGTGCTGCTCGCCCCTACCGCGGGTGGGAAGACGGAGGCTGCCTGCCTGCCGGTTCTCTCCGTCATGACCGAGCAGCAGTGGACCGGCGCCTCGGTGCTCTATCTGTGCCCGCTCAAGGCGCTGCTCAACAACCTGGCCCCCCGTGTCCACACATACGCCCAATGGCTCGGGCGCAGCGCCGCGCTCTGGCATGGCGACACCAAGGAGTCACAGCGGCGCCGTATCCGTGCCGACCCTCCCGACGTCCTGCTCACCACGCCCGAATCGCTGGAAGCCATGCTCATCGGGGCGAAGACGGACCATGCCCGCCTGCTGGGCAGCGTCCGGGCTGTCGTGGTGGACGAGATACATGCCTTCGCAGGCGACGACCGCGGCTGGCATCTCCTTGCCGTGCTGGAACGCCTCGAACGCGTCGCCGGGCGCCCGATTCAGCGCATCGGTCTTTCAGCGACCGTCGGCAATCCGCAGCAGCTGCTCACGTGGCTGCAGGGCACCCATGCGAGCAAGCGGCCGGGCCAGGTCGTCGCGCCCGGCGTTCCTGTCGGCACAAGCGCGAGCGGGCCGCTCGGCCCATCCGCCAGTACCCCCGGCAAACACCCCGCCGGCGACATCGAACTGGATTACGTGGGTTCTCTCGACAACGCCGCGAAGCTCATCGCCGCTCTACACAAAGGCGAGAAGCGCTTGGTTTTCTGCGAGTCGCGGCGGCAGGTGGAACACCTGGGAGCAGCCCTTCGCGCACGCGATGTCAAGGTGTTCCTGTCTCACGCCTCCTTATCGGCAGAGGAGCGGGCCAGGTCGGAGGAGGCCTTCGCCGAGGGACGCAACTGCGTCATCGTTGCCACGTCCACTCTTGAATTGGGCATCGATGTCGGCGACCTGGACCGTGTCATCCAGATCGACTCGCCGCGCACTGTCGCGTCGTTCCTGCAGCGCATCGGCCGCACGGGGCGGCGCCCGGGTTCCAGCCGGAACTGCCTGTTCCTGACGACCGGCAAAGACACTCTGTTGCAAGCAGCGGGGCTGCTGCTGCTCTGGGGGCGCGGCTGGGTAGAGCCCATCACGCCGCCACCCGAACCCCGGCATCTCGTGGCGCAGCAACTTCTCGCCGTGTGCCTGCAACAGCACAAGCTCGGCGACCAGCTCTGGGCCGAACAGTGGAACGGACTCGCTCCGTTCGACCAGTCCGCTGCTCCCATCCTGCGTCATTTGGTGTACGAAGAATTCCTCGATACAGACACCGGGTTGCTGTTCATCGGACCGGAAGCGGAACGCCGCTTTGGCCGCCGCCACTTCATCGAACTGACCGCCTCCTTCACTGCGCCCCCACAGTTCACGGTGTTGTCGGGGCGTACGGAAATCGGCCAGACAGATCCATCCGTGCTGACCGAAGAACGGCCCGGACCGCGCCGGCTGCTCCTGGGCGGACGCAGCTGGCAGGTGACGTTCATCGACTGGGCGCGCAAGCGAGCCTTCGTCGAACCCGTCGAGAGCGGAGGGGTCGCCAAATGGACCACCGGAGATGTGGCGGGCCTGTCGTACGCCCTGACCCGAGCCATGCGCGAGGTACTGCTCGGCGCCGAACCCCCCGTATCCCTCACCCGACGTGCCGAGGCGTGCCTGGCCGAGTGGCGCCAGGCCGACGCACCCGACCTGGTGCACCCCGGAGGCACTCTGATCACCCGATTGGGAGGGGACGTGCGCTGGTGGACCTGGGCCGGGCATCGTGCGAACGCGACCTTGACCGCGACCCTGCCCACGATCAGCGACCCCGTCCAGCGTCCAACGGACTGCTACCTACGCCTTCGAGAAGACCTCGACCCGAAGATGTGGACCACTGCCCGCGAGGCCACCGATGCGGGAGAACTTCTCGTTCTCCCAGATGTCGACCGCCGGGCAGTGAGCGGCTTGAAGTTCTCCGCCGCCCTTCCGGAACGCCTGGCGACAGCGACCCTGGCCGCCCGCCTCGCAGACTTCGACGGAGCCCGCGCCGTCCTCGCGGAGCCGACGCGTTTACACGTTTCTCCTGCCCGATGAGTCCGTTGCTCAGACAATTTCCTGCTCTCCTGGAGGAGTGACTTTGCCGCGCACCGGATGAGCAAGCTGAGGCATGGGGACGTCATCGCATTGGCCCGGCCCCGACGGTCGCCCAAGCGTGGCGGGTGAGCGGACTCGCGATAGCGGACGAGTCTCTTCCTGGCGGCCGGATATGCGGGACGACTTGGTGAAACTGGAGGGACATCACGGCGAAGCCCCAGCCGCTCTATCCCCTTAGTACTCCAGTGCGGTTTCGTGATCTATCCAGCAGGTTCGTCGACGGACCGCCGTCGATAGTGACTGCGACGAGATGTTGCCTGGTGGCGTCTGCGCCAGGTGGACCAGTGCAGCAGTCTGCTCACGGTCGCGACCGGCGAGTTGAAGACGGCGGCGAGCAGGTGGCGGATCTCCGGGACGGTCAACGTGATCGGATCGCTGCAGCGGGCGGGGTGGGTCGAGTCGGTGGGCCGGTCCGGGGCCGCGCTGGCGGCGACGGCGGTCAGGAAGGCCAGGGCGAGCATGATGTGCCGGTGCCATGCGGTCCAGTTCCGGACCTGGTAATGGTCGAGGCCGACCTGGCCCTTGGCGGCCTGGAGACACTCCTCCACGCTCCAGCGGACACCTGCGACGCGGACCAGCTCCGCCAGGGGCACCTTGGTGGGTGACCAGCACAGGTAGAAGGCGAGTTCGCCGGTGGTCCGGTTGCGGCGGACCAGCAGGTGGCGGTGGGCGTCGCTGCCGTTGTGGATCCAGGCCCAGTCGTAGTAGCGCGGGCCCTTCGCCCCTGCCCCGGCGCTGTGTCGCTGCCAGGCCGTGGCGGGCAGGCGGCGGACGAGAACGTCGGCGCGGACGGGGGTGCGGCCGTGGTTGATCCGGACCCGGGTGGAGCAGGCGACGGCCAGCACGTAGCCCAGGCCCCGTGCCTCCAGAGCGGCGCGGAGCTGGGGATCTTGGCCGTAGGCTTCGTCGCCGGTCACCCAGGAGGCGGTGATGCCGGCGTCCAGCGCGGCGGCGATCATCTCTCCGGCCAGGCGGGGCTTGGTCGCGAACTGCACCTCGTCAGGTATCCCGGCCGCGTGGCGGCGCCCGGGATCGGTGGACCAGGAACGCTCGGGCAGGTAGAGCCGCCGGTCGATCAGCGCCCGCCCCCGCACGGTGGCCAACGCAAGGAACACGCCGACCTGGCTGTTCTCGATGCGTCCTGCGGTGCCGGTGTACTGCCGCTGCACCCCCGCTGAGGCCCGGCCCTTCTTCACAAAGCCGGTCTCATCCACGACCAGAACACCGCCGTGGGTGCCAAGGTGGTCGACGGCGTAGGCGCGCAGGTCGTCACGGACGGCATCGGCGTCCCAGCGGGCGTAGCGCAGCAGGCGCTGCATCGGCCCGGGCCGGGCGTGACCGGCCTGTTCGGCCAGCTGCCAGCAGTTCTTGCGCTCGACATTCGACAGCAGCCCGAGCAGATAGGCGCGGGCGGTGGCTCGCGGCTCAACTCGGCCGAACCGTCCCGCAATCCTGGCCATGGCCTGGTCGAACATCGCCCGCCACCGGGCAGGGTCTACGCTATGGCCTGCGGCCACCGCACGATCTTCAGGAGTCCACACAACCCCCGATGATCACGCGGTGGCCGTACCCGTTCCCAGCCGGGTCCGCCGCGAGATCGCGAAACCAGACTGGAGTATTAGCCGTGCGGTACCGCCACGGCCGGGAGCCCCGTGAGAAGCAAGCGAGCGAAGCAACGACGTACGACAGGAAATACCGATGAGCGTGACGATCCACCTCGCCGACAAGCGGGACACCCTGACCATGGCCGACCTGATCGAGGAGATCGAACGCTTCTATGGCTCGACTCAGATCCAGCCGCTCGCGCAACGCCAGTCGCAGATCGAGGAAGCGCTCTTCGGTTCACCCCCCATGGCCTCCGCCCTGCTCGTCGAGGACGAGACCGGCGGCCTCGCCGGTCTCGCCACCTATTCGTTCCTTTCGGCCGCGGGCTCCTCCCACTCGCTCTTCCTCAAGGAGCTCTCTACGTCCGCGACACCCTGCGCAAACAAGGCGTCGGCGCACAGCTCATGCGGGAGCTCCAGGACCTCGCCGCCGCATGTCCCGGATGCAGCCGTGTGGATTGGATGACCGACCCGGACATCCCGGGAGCGCGCGCCTTCTACAAGTCCCTCGGCTTCGCCGAATTCGACGGAAAGATCATCTACCGGATAGACACCCGTACGGCATGAGGATTATGTGTGACTGCCAAGGAAGTCCGCTGCGAACGTTGCGAGAACATCATCGGGCTAGGGTGCGCCTGCCCACCTGACGGTTCCGTCCCCAAGGCGCGCCCCGCATCCCAGCCGAGACAGGAATGGCGCCGCTTCCCCGCGGACACGATCCTGATCTCACACACACGGTACGCACATCTGCCAGGGGCGTGCACCCACGTATCCGAGGAGTTCGTCAAAGCCCCGCGCTGGGGATGGATCCCCGACCCGCCGCCGGGTCTCTGGGACCGCCTGAGCAGCAGCTACCCGGCAACCGCGACGCGGGGCAACACCGCGCGCCAGGCGATACGGCGATGCGAGGAATGTGAGACGACGTTGTCGGCCACGTAAGCCGCCACGGACCCGGGCTCATCGAACATGCCCTGCCAAACAGCTGACGACGAACGTCATGTGTTGGATGTTCCCCATTCGGTTCCACGTGGAGTGGTTGCCAGTGGTGACAGACCCCTGGGCGCAGTCACGCAGCCAGCCCTCCCCTGTTCCGGCTGACGGGCCGCGGAAGTCCCCGAGGCGGGTGAGGCGCCTCGCGGCGTCGCGGTTGACGACGTCGCGGTGATCCCCGCGCTGCAGCACCTTGGCCAGGAAATAAGAGCGGTCGGTTGTGTAGCGGAGGATGCCCCATTTTGGTCCGCCCTTGCCCGACGCCGGAGGGCGGGTCGCGTACCCGGCAGGGAGGATGCCGTAGTCGCCGTAGTGCAGCTGGGAGAGGTAGGAGCGCCCGCTGTGGTGGATCTCGTGCCACGTGTCCCAGTCCGGTCGTGGGGCCTCGTGCCAGCCGGTCTCCAGGAAGTCCTCAGGCGGCTCGGGGAAGCCACCTGCCGCGACGGCCACCGTCCGCCAGGGGGCGAGCGGGACCAGCACGTCGAGGGCGCGCAGCGCCTCTTTGGCGGCGTCCCGGCGAGTGGGCAGCACGGCGCCCAGATCGAGGAACAGGTCGACGGGGCCGATAGGACAGGCGCGGTCGAGCAGTTCGCCCAGCCGTGGGACATCCCGGTCGTGCCACTCACCCGGAACCTGCACGCGTATGCCCAGACCACCGCCATGCAGCTCGGCCGCGGCGAGGGCCAAGGACTGCTGAGCGACCGGCCGGACCGGGCCGGTCACCGGGCGCAGGTTTCGCAGGGCCCACCACTCGGGCGGCAGGGTCTCGGCCAGGACGATGGCCTCGCTCTCGTCGGCAAGCGGCGCGTCCAGCCATGCCGGCCGGTGGCGATGCGCGGCGGCGACCCGGCGTGCGTCCTCGCGAAGCTCCGTGGCGAGCGGGTCTGGCAGCATTCCCGGGTGGGGTGGCAAGGTCCACAACGGGGCGACCCTGGCCTGCGTGTCGGGCCGCAGTCCACGATATGCCTCCACGGCATGCGGGCGGGTCGGCAGGACGGCAACGTACAACGGTCCGGACATGGGGCGGCCCCCTCGACACAGTCCGTGTCATCTCCCTGTCCTCAGGATGAGTTGGTGGCCAGCGTCTGGAAAGGGCGCCAATTGGCCACGACGGCGTGTATGCGTCAGGAGCGACGGGTGAGGAGCCAGGCCCGTACTCCTCTGCGGATGTATGTAGCGCCCTCACACCGGTGTGGGCCGCCTGGAGCCATGACCGACCTCGCCGTGGACGGGCAAGCGTCGGCAGGGACCCATGAGGCGGGCCCGAGCAAGTGGGATGCGTCGAGCCCTGCAAGAACGCCCACCCGCCGTCATCCAGCGGTACCCCGCCGGGAGGGTGGCCAGCGCCCTCAAGCTCAGGCTGCTGGGGACATCGCAATGGGGTCTTTGGCTGATCAACCTCACCGGACACCGGCGGTGCCGGCGATCACGTATACCGAGACGACGAGCGGACCGCCGTCCTCGCTGGTGAGAACGGCGTTCAGCTCACCAAGCTCATCGGTGCGATTGACGAATCCGCGTACGTCAGCCGATAACTGGCGTGGGACGGGGCTCGCGGAACTTCCCTGGCCCGGCTTGCCCTGCGCGTGGAAGTGGATGCCTCCCTGGACATTTCTCGCCCGGACGACGTCACGTGAGGATCCCGACAGCTCGGAATGAGTGCTGCCGGAGCGCTCGTCCCCTCCGTCTGACGCGGCGATCGGTCTACTCCTTTCCCGCGCTCAGCGTCGGCGGATCAAGGTGCGCCACCTCGCGGTCGAAGTAGGAGAGCACGTCTTCGCCCACCGCGTAGAGCGCCTTGATGTAGTTCTCCCAGCGCGTCACAAGCTCCTGGTCGGTGTAGCGGATCGCGCCGTTCGCAACGCCTGTCTCGGTGTACAGAACCTGGAAGAGGGTGTGGCTGCCGAGAACGACCACTTCAGGGAGCGGGCCGGTGCTCTCCGAAGCGGCCACCTGTTCGACGGGGACGACCTTGATCTTCTGCCCGTACTGCGCACGCTGCCGCTGGGAGTGGAGTTCCCACTGCACATACGGTGCCAACGGCTTCGCAACCACCCGCACACGGTGAAATGCATAACCCCTGCGTGCGTCCTCCTGTGCGGCCGCGGCCAGGTTGTCGCGTCGGCCCGCGAGAAGCCGCAGCGCCTCATCCCAGTCGCCCCGACGCAGAGCGTCCCGGCTCGGGCTGCCCTGCTCCTCGAAGTGTTGACGGCGCTCCAGCTTCCAGGAACTCCCGTCACGGATCGCCTCTTCACGTTCCCGGAAGTCCTGCTTGTAAGCGGGCCGGGTGAGCCGTTCGCCCTGCTCGGGGGTGAGGACAGGAGCAAGGAGATCAAGCATGGAGGATGTCCTTCTTCGCCGCACTGAGCATGTTCCCTGGGATGACGACCAGCCGCTCGTCCGGAGCGAGGTTCACGCCATGAGGAAGACGGGAGCCGTAGACGGCTGTCAGATCCCTGCCGATCACAGCCTCATCACCGTTGTCGAGCTGCCAGATGTCCGGGCACTCGTCATTGCCATCGGAGTTCCCCAGCTCTTCGGCCGATCTCCCCAGCCGACGCTCAATAACGCGTACGGGTCAGCCTCCCAGGCACGAGCCATGTCTGCCTCCGGTCGAGGGGGTCGAGCACGCCATTGCTACACAGTGTAGCCAGGCCGTACCTAAAGGTGAGAGGTCGTCCACGGCTGCCGCTGTCGATGGTCACCACCGGCAGCCGTGGCCTTGTCGACGGCAGATGACCACCCAGCACTTCAGCAGCCAGAGCGGCAGCGCTAGCAGGGGAGTATTCGCCGCCATGCCGCCGCTCTCCTAGCCGAGACTGGCACGCCATCGACGCCATGCTCAACGCGACTGCACTCGCAGCCTCCGGGTCCCCACTGTGCTCACCGCCGATCCCGAGAACCTCACGGCACTGTGCGTCGTGCACGTCACTATCATCAAGATCTCACGACGCGCCCCTCGAGCCCCGCCCCGCGCACCCCACGCGCACGGCGAGTGCCAACACGATGCCGGTCGTCCGGCACACCGCTGGTGTCCACGCAGGGCACGGCGCCCCCACCCAGGTAATCCACATGGACGGCGGACACGTCCGGCCGCGCCCGGAGGCCCGGCGAACCAAGTAGTAAGGGGCGCAGGGCTATTCACTCACGGGCCCTGCTTTATCCCTGTCGGGACCAGGCTGGCCAGCATGGCCCGAGTCTCGGGATCGGTTGAGTAAAGTACGGCACCAGCCAGTCCCCGCGTAAGCAGCACTTTGTATGTGTTGCGTATGAGGCGGTCGAAAGCTTCGGGCGTTGCCTTTTTCACGGTGCGGTCCTTGCTCTCTCCACGAACAGCACGCCATCCATTGCCGCGCCACACCAGGTCGGGACCGAAGATCACGCCATTCCAGGCGTACTCGAATCCTTGAGCCGTATAAATGCAGCCGATTTGCCCGAAGCCTGACGGATCGGTGGCCCAAAGTGAGGATGCGGGCGCCCCACCCAGAGGTTGCTCACTTCTGAGGTTCCAGGGCCTGCGCCACGTGCCAATGACCACGTCGTCGACCAGGTTGCCGTCAGTCCCCGGATCGCTCCACGGCCAGCAGAATCCCGCCGTCATACGAGAGGTGTAGCCGGAATCTTGCTGGCCGCGGAGGTAGCTCTCCATCTCTTGGGGCGATTCGGCGACGAGCAACTCGAAGTTTTCCTCGGGCTCCCATTGAATCGGGCCACCGGGCTCAAGGCCAAGGAGACGGAGGACCCAGTGCTCGTAGGCACGGCTCCCGCCACACCGGAACTGGCTGTTGAGATTGACATGGCGGACGATGCACCCGCGCGCGTGAGCAGCCTCATCGATGGTCTTGACACTTCCCATCTCGCCTGGCCTCACGACCTGATGCTCATCGAGCAGGAAGACAGGGACTCTGGCTGCGTCGATGAGTTCCTCCACTTGCCTTCGACTGCTCCGATGCCCGGCATACCTGTCCTGTCTTGCTGACCGCTGTCGCATGCGATGGGATTCGTCACAGATCAAGACGTCCAGGCCATTGCGTTCAGCATCGGTAAAGTCGAAGAAGTACCGGAAGAGCTTTGGGACGCGGTCGTTCTTGGAGCCGACGACGTGTCGAAGAGTGGTGGTAAAGGACTTGGATCCGGTGGCGTGGACGACGCTTCGTCCGTTCCTCAGGAGGTGTCCCATGAGGTGCAGCGCAATGATGCTCTTACCCGAGCCAGGACCCCCGGATATCACTATCACTTCCTTTTGGTTCGACTGTCGCGACAGGTTCGCCGCCCGCTTTACCAAACGGGCTGCTACCTCTTGCTCATCCATCAGGAGGAACTCGCCGCCGTCGATTATCTCGGCAGCGGCGGCGCGCATCAGCTGACGGCCGGGAGCATGGGGACTGTTCAGGAGATGATCACCTTCTGGTGAACCGTCCAAGGCGGAAAGGCGGGTCCGAAGATACCGAATGAGTTCGCCGCGAGATGTGTCTGTGAAAAGCTGAGCCTTCGCATCGGGCAGTCTGAATAGTTCACTGACACCCTGATCAACTGCGTAGTGCAGATAGGCCACGCCCGCGACGGCGTCCTCCTGATCACTCAGCACATTGGTGAAGTCCTGCAGGTAGTCGCAGTAGCGGCGTACCTGAGCCACGGGATGTAGGGCGGGTAGGTTGCCCATTCGCTCTACCAAGCAGAGGTTGTCAGTACCGGGAACGAGGTGCGCTTCGGTCCACTGCTTGAGCTCGACGATGACGTAGGACGGTCTCCCCGTCGTGGGATGTGAGCCGGCGAGGACGATGTCTGCGCGTAGGCTGGAAAGGGGCAATTTTTGCTCGACCAGCACATCGACGTCATCAAGCCCCGCGTCACGCAGAACCTCTGCCAGGGCAGGGAGGCTGTTCTCCCACGAGTGGCGTTCGCTGTCCGATGGGTTCTGGAAGAGCACGGAACGGTACTTCTGGGCGAGCCGCTCGAAGAGGGCGCCGTCATTGCACCGCTCGAACAGTGCACGTGCGGACATGCGGAGAAGAGGCACGGACGATCTCCATAAGGGCGGTGGGCGTGAAGACCCGAGGGGCTGGCGGGGCTCCTGGAGCGCCCTGACGGCGCATCCGGGCAATTCATTCAGATGAGCGGCAGTCGGTACTCGAAGCTCCGGGGCCTCAGGTCCTCCTCAGCCGGCGCCCAGTCGTGGAGGTGCAACACCCTGCCGCCACTCGTTGCGTAGGTGTCGGTCCGCGTGTCCACGTTGATGTCGCTGACCACGAACAGGTCCACGGTGTTCTGCGGGTTCCGGGCGTGCTCGACCTCGTTGATCGTCAGGTCGACGCTCGTGGCCGCACCCGTTGTCCCCTTCACTTCAACGCGGCGCTCTTCTCCACCACGAGTGCAGTGGAGGTCGTACGGCTTGCCGAGGCGTTTGACCGTCCAGCCCTCCCCCTCGTAGTGAGCGACTGCTATGTCCTCCGCGTGCAGTTCGATGGCCTTGCGCTTCTTGGGGTCGGAGACGAAGCCCGCTCCGCTGGGGCGTCGCTTCGGTGGCTTGGGCGACTTCACTTGTTCTGGGGTGAAGCCGGGCGTGCGGTTCAGGGCGACCGTCTGCTGTTCGGACCAGTTCGTCGGGATCCCGGCCGCATCGAGCAATGGCTGCGGATCCATGTCGACGAGCAGACCTATGCCTCGCTGAGTCCCTGAAACACGTATGGCGTCACTGGCAGTCAGTCCAAGAGGCCCGTCCTCATCAAGGGAGACGTCGTGAAGTACAGCCAACGGCTCGATACCGAAGCGCACCGGGTACTTGATCGCGTTCTCAGCTTCCTCGTCCGGCCAGTGAGGAGCCTCTGCCTCATAGAAGTTCTCACGCACCTCGAAGAGGTACAGAGTGATCTTCTTGGTAGTCCACACGTAGGGCTGTACCCGCGGGCCCACTCCTGTGGCCAGCACGGCGAAGCGTGGCCTGGCGGACCGGTACTCGGGCTTCCACAGAGGGAACCCCCATGACCGGGTTTCGATCCCGTGCCGCAGGTTGCGCCGGGTTTCGGGCTTTTGGCCGACATGGACCATCACAAAGGAGGCTGTCTGCGACGGACGGTGGAGGAGAGCAGGAGCGTCGTCCTTGCTGCTGTCCTCGTCCCTGGACAAGTGCCTACCTCTGTGACCGCCTGCCTCCACGCCGATCCCAACGATCGGCTGAGCTCCATGACCATTCCGCATGGCAATCAGATTTTCATATAAACAAGGCCAGCTGTTGGCGACTTGGCGAGGCAACCCAGTCTGCGTGCGATGGGGCGGCGGACACATCAGCCCCCGGGGGAAGGCGCGGGGACCTGGTCCCGTCACTACCCGGTGGCTCTGCTGCGGCAGAGCCACCGGGGCGGGGCAGGGGGCCGCCAGGGCGGCTGCCGTGCGGTGCGGTCGGGCGCCGGTCGGTTACGTGCGCGCTCGGGGCACCAGCACCGGGTAGGTCGTCTGGATCACCAGCTCACCGCCCATCAATGGCTCGGTTCGTCCCCATGTACCGGGCCCTTCGCCGGGCACTCGAGCCTGCGAGAAGCGCCTCACTACAGCAGTCGCGGCCCATGCCATACGACGACTCCCAACCGGCCGTTCTACGTCACCACCGGTCGTACAGGAGCGGCTTTCGGGGGCCGGTTGTGGGTTCACAGGCCGTGCTGGTCGAGGAGCCGCATCAGGTTGCGTTTGCGCTTCTGGTCGGCGCGCAGGGCGGTGAGGTAGGTGGTGAACTCGTCCTGGGTGTCCAGGCGGCGGTGGCAGTCGCGGATGCTGAGCAGCAGGCTGGTCAGCTGCTCGTAGACCGCGTTGCCCGTCTGCTTCGTGAGGGGTTCGGTCAGGCGCCGGTAGACGCGGAGGGCGTCGGCGGGGCGGGTGGGGCGGGCCTGGTCGGCGAGGGTGAGCCACTGTTGGTCGTGGGCACCGGTCTCGGTGGCGGCTTGCCAGGCCGCGTCGATGTCCTTGTCGTCGAGCAGGGCGTCGATCAGGGCCGGGCCGCCGTACCGAGAGTGCTGTTGCTGCTCTGCGTCGGCACGCAACAGGGCCAGCGCTCCCTCGCGCTCGGCCGACCAGCAGTCCGCGGCTCGGGCGGCGGCTCGCAGTTGCTGGTACGCGAGCAGGGTGCGGCGGGCGCCGAAGTGGTCGCGACGCAGGGCGACGGCATCGGGGCGCCGGTCCGCCTGCGCGTAGCGGTCGCAGAGGTAGTCGACGAGGGCGGTGTCGACGGCGGCGAGGTCCCGGGCGTCCTGGATGCCTCGTTCCGCCCAGCGCAGGGCCTCGTCGGGGCGCCTGGCGGTGTCCAGCTCGTGGGCGATGACCAGGTGGGTGTGTCCGTTCGGTGAGAGGTCGGCCGCATGCACGGCGATCACCGCGTCGACGTCGCCTCCCGCCTTGGCCAGACGCTCCATGAGGTACTTCTCCGCCCAGCCGCGGCGGTTGCCTCGCCACGCCTCGACCGCCAGCTTCCGCAGGACGGCCATCCCCTCTTCGCCGAGGACTTCGCCATAGTCGAGCGGATCGATGTCCGTGAGGCCGTCGTCCCCGTCGCCGAGCGCATGGCCGACCAGCCAGCGCGCGAGCTCCTCGGGGTCGGGGCGTGCCGCACGGCACGCTTCGAGGTGGGCCTCGGCGAGGTCCGCACCGACCTGCCCGAGCCATCCGTCCGAGTCGTCGACGCTCTCCACCGCGTCGGCGAGCAGCTTCATCGCCTCCCGCGCCAGGGTGATCGCGTCGTCGGCCCGGCCCGAGCCGGTGAGCGCGCCGATCGCGGACACCGCCTGCCCGGCCTGATCGGCGTAGGCGCGGGCATCGGCGTACTCGACGTACCCGTACTGCGCGAACGGTGAGATATCCAGCAGATCGCGGATACGGGCCCGGACCGCGGCGAGGTCCCCGCGGGCACTCGCGGCCCGAAGTTCCAGGCGGCGCCGCAACTGCCGGTCCTCGCTTAGCTGTTCCCGCACCAGAGCGAGCAACTCGTCCTTGGACAGGCCGGACAGCCACCCGTAAAGGTCCTGCGCACGGTCCCGGGCAGCCTTCCGCTGCCGCGGCAGGCTCTCCCGCTGGGCGAGCACGGTCAGGCCGAGGGCGACCAGGTGCTTGCAGAAGTTGCCCTCCATGCCGTACGGGCAGTCACACTCGCCGGACAGCCCGCCTGGCCCGTCCAGCGTCAGCTCCACCTCGTACCGCTCCGTGCCGTGGACACTCGCGGTGACCCAGCCGTCACCGACCTCGACCCCGGACACCGCGTCCAGGTAGCCGAGCCCCCGTTCGAAGGAGCGCGGACCGGCCAACGCCCGCAGAGTCGGCTCACTGAACCCTTCCAATGGTCTTCCCCTGCTCTCGTGTCGCCTGCTGACCCCGGCATCCGCCCTCTGGGGCGTTTGCCCGCCTCTTCCCCTGTTACCGCCAAGCGCGGACCAAGTCCTCCGGGCCCCAGTGCGCCGCGAGCGGCAGGTCGTCCTCGATGCCGCAGCGGGAGACGGCCACGAGCGGGGTGTCCGGTTCGGCGCCGGGCACCGCGAGCATGTCCCGGGCCAGGGCGTCGTACTCGCGGCGGCCGAAAGGATGAGACTCCAGCCACTTGACCGAGCCGATGAAGTGCACTGCGCCCGCGACCGGTTCGCGGTCGACGCCGATCAGGTCGATCTCCGGGTTGTTCTGCCGGTTCCACCAGCCGCCGACCGCTTCCGTGTGGGGCCATCTGTCATCGGGGAGCAGACGCAGCAGCGACTCGCGGATGACCGGCTCGACGGCACGTCCTCGCCATGTGGTCCAGGACCGCTCGATGCGCTCCAGGGCGAGGTCCCCGCGACCGCGCTCGATCAGTGGGATTCCCCGCTGCATGAAGGCCAGCCAGAAGCGGAGATACGGGTCGGCGATCCGGTAGCGCTTGTTCTTGGTGTCGGCCTTGGCGGAGAGCGGCAGATCGGTGGCCAGGATCCGCTTGGTCTGCAGGGTGTGCAGCAGCGGGGACAGGGTTCCGGAGGGCAGGGCGCCGGCGCCGCCGGCCTGGGCGGCGATGGTGGAGAAGGTCCGCTCGCCGCTGCCGACCGCCTCCAGCACCGCCCGCGAGTGCGAGGCTTCGGGGAACTCGCCCAGGAGTGAGAGTTCGCCTGCCACCAGTAGCGGCGACAGGGGGTTGGCCACGGCCTCGCGCAGGAAGTCCGTACGGCCCATCCCCGACCGCCACGACTGGACGATCTCGGGGAAGCCCCCGGTGATCAAGAGCGCGTCCACCGCGTCCGCCGCGCCCAGACCAGTCATCGCCTGCACATCGGCCAGGTGCAGCGGACGTACGGTCATCTTCGCGGCCCGGCCGAAGAACGGACGGCCGTACGACTGCAGCGCCTCCATCACCGACATGTCGCTGCCCACCAGGATCAGCAGCACCGGCTTGGCTGACAGGTGCCGGTCCCAGACCGTCTGCAGCGCCCCTTCGAACTCCCGGTCCTGCTCCACCAGCCACGGCACCTCGTCGATCACCGCGATACTCGGGGCATCGTCCGGGACCGCGACGGCCAGGGAACGCAGCGCCTGGTTCCAGTCCACGGCGTGCAGTCCGGCCACCAGCTCCGCCCCGGGCAGAGGGGACTGCGCGAGCGCCGTGGCGAAGTCCGCCCGCTCGGCCACGGCGTTGCGGCCCCGGGTCGCCTGGAAGACCACGTACGGAACCCCGGACCGGTCACAGAACTCCTGGACCAGACGGGACTTCCCCACCCGGCGCCGCCCCGTCATGATCACAGCCTGCCCCCGGGTGGCCCCCGCGCCCCCGGCCACAAGACCCAGTTGCCTCGTCAGCAGGTCGAGGTCAGCGACCCTGCCCTTGAACTCCACCCCTGCTCCACCTCCAGCACGGCGCATTCAAGCGCAGTTTCGATCTTACGTAGATTGAATCTTACTTAGATGCTAGCTCCCTTCTTTGGAGAAGCAGGCGATCCCGGAGGGTGGTGCTCCGTGCCGATCCGCCCCGTCACCCGGCCGCCGCACGCACCGGGTGCATCCGGCCCGTCCGCCCGCACGGTAGAGACATGGAAGTCACACACCGGCCCCGAAAGTCACACACGACGACGCGGCGGACGGCAGGCGGCTGAGGCGGGACCATGGGCGACGAACAGGCCACCAGGGCGAGTGGGAACGAGCAGGCGGCATCCGACACCCTGACCTGTCTGGTGACCGGCGCGAGCGGCTACATCGGCGGACGGCTGGTGCCCGAGCTGCTGGACGCCGGACACCGGGTGCGCTGCCTGGTCCGCACCCCGCGCAAGGTGCGGGACCACCCGTGGGCGGACCGGGTTGAGATCGTCCAGGGCGACGTCACGGACGCCGAGTCGGTGGCACGGGCGATGGACGGCGTGGACGTGGCCTACTATCTCGTGCACGCGCTCGGTACCGGTCGCGGCTTCGAGCGGACCGACCGTGACGCGGCCCGCATCTTCGGCGAGCAGGCCCGCCGGGCCGGCGTCCGCCGCCTCGTCTATCTCGGCGGACTCACCCCCGCGGGCGTTCCGGAGTCATGTCTCTCCCCGCACCTGCGTTCCCGCGCGGAGGTCGGCCGCATCCTGCTCGACTCGGGCGTGCCGACCGCCTTCCTGCGCGCCGCCGTCATCATCGGCTCCGGCTCCGTCAGTTTCGAGATGCTGCGCTACCTCACCGAGCGTCTGCCGGTGATGGTCACCCCGCGCTGGGTACGCACCCGCATCCAGCCCATCGCCGTGGGAGACGTGCTGCGCATCCTGGTGGGTTGCGCCGGGCTGCCCCCCGAAGTCAACCGCGCCTTCGACATCGGCGGCCCGGAGGTGCTCACGTACCGGGACATGATGCGCCGGTACGCGGTGGTCGCTCATCTGCCCCGGCGGCTCATCCTGTCCGTACCCGTGCTCACCCCCAGGCTGTCCAGCCACTGGATCGGCCTGGTGACCCCGGTGCCGGCCTCGCTCGCCCGCCCGCTGACGGAGTCCCTGCGCCACGAGGTGGTCTGCCGGGACCGGGACATCGAGCGGTACGTGCCCAGCCCGCCCGGGCACCCCATCGGCTTCGACCGCGCCGTCGCCCTGGCGCTGCAACGCGTACGAGAGGCTCAGGTCACCACCCGCTGGTCGTCCGCCGCCGTGCCGGGCGCGCCCAGCGACCCGCTGCCCACCGACCCGGACTGGGCGGGTGGCAGCCTGTACACCGACGTGCGGGAACTTGACGCGGACGTGGCGCCGGACGCGCTGTGGCAGGTCATCGAGAGCATCGGCGGGGAGAACGGCTGGTACTCCTTCCCGCTGGCCTGGGCGGTGCGCGGCTGGATCGACCGTCTCGTCGGCGGCGTGGGCCTGCGCCGGGGCCGACGTGACGCGCGCCGACTGCGGGCGGGCGACTCGCTGGACTTCTGGCGGGTGGAGGAGATCGAGCGCGGGCGGCTGCTGCGGCTGCGCGCCGAGATGCGGCTGCCCGGCCTGGCCTGGCTGGAGATGCGCGTGGACGGCGACACCGGCGGGCCCGTCCGGTACCGGCAGCGGGCCCTGTTCCACCCGCGCGGACTACTCGGCCATCTGTACTGGTGGAGCATCTCGCCCCTCCACGCGGTCGTCTTCGGAGGCATGGCCCGCAACATCGTCCGCGCCGCGGCCCGTGACCAGGAGCGATGTGCGGCACACTCCAGGGCGGCCACGGCCGACGGCCCCGCGGTGCCAGGTCCCGGCACCGCGCCGGGGCCGGGCACGGCTTCCGGCCCCGCTGTGCCGCCGGAAGACAGTTAAGTCACTGCCGCCCGCGCCGCCCACCGCAGGACGGCCCCGCGGCCCCGTTCGGGCACGGTCCACAGCGGATGCCCGCGCAGACCCCAGCGGCTCAACAGCGCGTTGGCGGCGAGGAACCCGCTGGTGGCCGCCCGCTCCATCAGCGCCACCGGCAGACCGGTGCGCACGGCGTCGCCCGCCACGACCAGGCCCGGCACGGGTGTACGCACGGCCGGCCGGTCGCCGTACCCGCCGACCGGGAACAGCGGGCAGTCGGCGCGCCATTCGTGGCGGGCGTCCACCACCCGGGCGCTGTGCGTCTCCGGGTAGATCCGGTGCAGTTGCCCGAGCAGTTCCTTCTGCCGGACCTCCCGGTCGGTGTCGCCCGGCAGCGCGTAGGCGTGCAGTTCCACGACCGACCCGCCCGTGCGGGCGGCCCAGCGGGCGGCTTCGCCCTCCCACCGGTTCAGGACGCTGACGTTGTCCAGGAGGCCGTATCCACTGGTGCCCAGGAAGCCGGGCCGGTCGCCGCGGACAGGCCGGTCCAGCCACAGGCGGGAGACCAGGAACGGCGGAGCGGTGCGCAGCCGCGCCACCCGCTCGCGCCACGTCTCGTCCCCGAGCCCCTCGGACCGGGCCACCACGCCGCGCAGCGCTCCCGGGTCCAGGGCCAGCACCACGGCGTCGCACCGCTCCTCGGCGCCGTCCTGCCCGGCCACGGTGAAACCGCCGCCGGGCAGGACCTCGACCGCTTCGACAGCGACCGAGGTCCGCAGCTCGGCCCCGAGACCGGTCAGATACCCGGCGAGCGGGTCCCACAGGGCCTGCGGGAACGGCTCGTCCGGTACGTCGAACAGCAGGCCCTCGGCCGAGCCGAGGAAGTAGACGTGGAACATCAGCGCCATCTCGGCCGCCGACAGCCGGCGGGGGTCGGCGAAGAAGCTGCGCGAGAAGACCTCGAAGGCCAGGTGGCGCGCCGCCGCCGGGAAGCGGATCGCCTCCAGGAAGTCGTGGGCGCTGATGTGGTCGAGCCGCTCGTACACTCCGGGCACCCGCACGTCGAGCAGCGGCAGCGCGGCCCGGGCGTCCATCCGGGCCAGGTCGCGCATCCGGAAGGAGCGGCTCAGCGCGACGAAGCCGAGCGCGCTCAGCGGTGGCGTACGTGGGACGTGCCGGAAGCTGTCGTGGCCGCCGCCCGCGTGGCGCAGGGGGTAGTCGGGCAGGCCGGTCAGCCGGGACAGGGCCGGATCGGTGCGGCGCAGCAGGGCGCGCAGGTTGTAGTACTGGCGGAAGAAGGCGTGGAAGCCACGGCTCATCGTCACCGTGCTGCCGTCGGCGAGCTGGGTGCGCCAGCCGGCCAGTCGGCCGCCGAGCACCTCCTCGCGCTCGTACAGGGTGACCCGCACTCCGCGCTCAGCCAGCGCCGTGGCGGCCGTCAGCCCGGCGATGCCACCGCCTACGACCATGGCGTGCGGTCCGGCCGCGGGGTCGGCGCGATCGGCCCCGGGCGGGGCCGGCAGCAGCCGGGCGAGCCGGTCCAGGCCGGGGCGGTCCAGACCGGGCCGGTCCAGGCCGGGGCGGTGCGCGGGCCGTCGGGTGCCGGTGGTCATCGCGGTCCTCCTCGCTCGCCGGCTCGGCGGTTCTCGGTTCTGGGTCCGGGACTTCTCGCTCCGGGCCGCTCGGCCTCACCCTCCTCCGTCCCGCTGCCCGGCTCCCGGCCGCCCGTCGGCCGACGGGCCACCACGGTGTGCGTGATGCCGGTCTGCCAGCCAGGCAGCGGCAGTACCCGCACCCGCTCGAAGCCGGCCCGCGCCACCCGTCGGCCCAGAGCGTCGGCCGTGTCGAAGCCGAGGACGCTGCGCCACAGATGCCGGTAGAGCGCCCCATCCCCCAGCAGCGTGGCGACCGGCAGAAGGATCCCGCCGCACACCGCACTCCACACCGCGCGGTGCGCGGCCCTCCCGCTCAGCGCGTACTCGTGTACCGCCAGACGGCCGTACGGCGCGAGCAGCCGGTGGGCCGTGGCCAGCACGGCGTCCGGGTCGGTGGCGTTGCGCAGCAGGTATGCGGCGAAGACCGCGTCGAACGGGCCGTTCACGCCCGCCTCGGCCAGCCGTTCCACCGGCGCGTGCACGAACCGCACCGGCCGCGCCCACCGCCGGGCGGCCGCCCGGCGGAGCATCCCCGCCGAGGCGTCGACCGCCGTGATGTCCGCACCGGGCAGCACGGTGGCCAGAGCGGCCGTGGACGCTCCCGTACCGCATCCCAGGTCCAGCACCCGCGGCCCGGTGCCGTCCCGGGGGAGACCGAGCCGCCGGGCCGAGCGGCGCAAGTGGGCGTGGTACCCGGGGTTGGTGGCCACCAGCGCGTCGTAGCTGCGGGCGGCATGGTCGAAGGCGTCGGCCAGATCGGCGTCGCGCAGAGGGGGCATGCGGTCCGGCTCCGAGGTCAGGCGGCGGGAAGGCTCCGGCGCGGGGCGAGGGGCAGGGCGAGGGCGGAGGCGAGCATCGCGGCGACGGGCAGGTGCGCGCCGATGGCGAGGTCCTCCGGCAGGCTGGTACGTCCGTCCAGGAACCGCAGCAGCCGCGGTGCGGGCACGCGCCCGAACAGGCGGGTGAAGAAGGCGGGGCCGTCCACCCGTCCGGTGTCGAGGGCGTGCAGCAGCACCGCGTCCATGAGGCGGGCGCGTGTGGAGTGGGGCCGCGGGGGCAGCGGATACCGTCCGGTGTGCAGGGCGGCGGCCACGGCGCTCGTCTGCCGCTGCACGGCGCTGAAGGTGTAGCCGGTCGACGGACGGGTGGCGCCGGAGCAGGCCCCGATCCGGAACACGCCCGGCGCCGTCTGCCGGACGAAGTCGGCGTCCGTCATCGGGATCACCCCCTGCTCGCACGCGGTGACCTCGTAGTCGGCCAGACCGAGCACGCGCTCCGCGTAGTCCCCCAGCACGCGGTCGTACCCGGCACGGCTGAGCACCCGGCGGGAGAACTCCGTGTATTCGACCAGCGCCTCGTGCGGGCCGACCGGCAGCACGTAGCCGAAGGAGAGACCGTGCGCGGGCTGCGGCGTGCGGAAGTCCATCAGTTCCACTACGGACGAGTCGAAGACCGGCCGCCCCGTACGGACGAACCAGCCGCGGAAGTGCTGCAGCAGTGTCGTACGCGCGGGCGGGAGGCGGCTGAGCGGGCGTGAGTCGAACACCCAGCGGGCGCGGACGGCGACGCTGCCGCCGTCCGCGCGGCGGGCGTGCACCAGGGCGCCGCCGCCCGGCACCGGTGCGACCTGGTCAACGGCCGCCTCGACGCGCGAGACCCGCCCGCTCGCCGCGACGCGACGGCCGACCAGCGCCTCGAAGGCGTCGGAACGCAGCATCTTGTAGCGCAGTGGCGCGATGGCCGTGGTCACGGACGTACCGTCGGCGCCGCGCACGCGCAGCCACTGCCAGGAAGCGGCCAGCGCCTCGTCGTAGGGGCCGTCGTCCGGCTCCCAGAAGCACCAGGTGCGCGGTGCGGCGCGGGCCGGACCAGGCGGGGCGGCCAGCAGCACCGTGTCCAGCGGTCCGGCGCCCGAGGGCGGCCGGGCCAGCCGCAGCGCGAGCGACAGCCCCGCGGCCCCGGCTCCCACCACGGCGACGTCGGCCTTCAGGTCCACGACCGCTGCTCCCTCCTCGGGCCGTTCTCATGGCGATCAGGCCGGTACGTCACCGGCGGAGACGGTGTCCGCGAGGGGCCCGGCGGCCCACCGTCGAGTCTCGTGCGCACATCCCGGGACGAGATGCCGTCCGCCCGGTGCCGTCCAGTGTTTCCGGCCGCCGGCGGTCAGCGGATGCGGTGCGCGGCGTGTCGTCGCGGGACACGTCCCCGGCGCGGGAGCTTCCCCCGCTTGGCGCATCCGTTCCGGTGCCGTACGCGGAATGTGTCCTGACACGAGCGATGTGACGACGGGCGAGAGGATCCGCGATGTGCTTCACCCAGGCGCCCTGCCCACACGAGGCGGCCCCGCCGGGCGGACCCCCCGGTGGCCTCGCCGCGCGTACGTCGGCGACCGAGGCGGTCACCGGCCACGACAAGGCGGCGGGCACGCATGACGTCTCCCGCCCCGCCCCAGGACCAGACTCCGGCCCCGGACCCGACTCCGACTCCGACCCCGGGACTGTCCGCGATCCCGGGACTGTCCACGACGACGAGGCCGCAGCGGTCCGTGAACCGGAGGGAGGCCGGTGACCAGGGCCCTGAAAGGACCGACCGATCACGTGGTGGTCGTCGGCGCCGGACTGGCCGGCCTCTCCGCCGCGCTGCACCTGCTCGGCGCGGGACGCCAGGTCACCGTCGTCGAACGCGCCGCCGGGCCCGGCGGTCGCGCCGGCCGGCTGGTCCGCGGCGGCTACCACATCGACACCGGCCCCACCGTGCTGACCATGCCCGAGATCGCCGACGAGGCGTTCCACGCGGTCGGGGCCTCGCTGCGCGACCGCGTCGAACTGATCCCTCTGCACCCGGCCTACCGGGCGTCCTTCGCCGACGGCAGCACCCTCGACGTGCACACCGACGCCGACGCGATGGAGACCGAGGTGGAACGCTTCGCCGGGCCCGCCGAGGCGGCCGGCTACCGCCGGCTGCGTCACTGGCTGACCAAGCTGTACCGCGCCGAACGGCACCGGTTTCTCGACGCCGACTTCGACTCCCCCTGGCAGCTGCTCGGCCCCGACCTGGTCCGGCTGGCCGCGCTCGGCGGCTTCGGCCGCTGGGAGAACGGTGTCGCCCGCCACCTGCGCGACGAGCGGCTGCGCCGCGTCTTCACCTTCCAGGCCCTGTACGCGGGCGTGCCCCCGGCGCGCGCCCTGGCCGCCTACGCGGTGATCGCCTACATGGACACGGTCGCCGGGGTGTACTTCCCGCGCGGCGGCATGCACGCCCTGCCGCGGGCCATGGCCGAGGCCGTCGAAGCGGCCGGGGCGGTCGTCCACTACGGACGGCCGGTCACCCGGCTGGAACGCTCCGGTGAGCGCATCACCGCCGTGATCACCGGCCAGGTGCGCATCCCCTGCGACGCCGTCGTCCTCACCCCCGACCTGCCGGTGATCTACCGCCTCCTCGGCCGCACCCCGCGCCGCCCGCTGCGGCTGCGGCACGCCCCCTCGGCGGTCGTCCTGCACGCGGGCTGCGACCGCACCTGGCCGCAACTGGCCCACCACACCCTGTCCTTCGGCCACGCCTGGCGGCGCACCTTCGACGAACTCACCCGCACCGGCGTGCTGATGCGCGATCCCTCCCTGCTGATCACCCGTCCCACCGCCACCGACCCCGCCCTGGCCCCGCCGGGCCGCCATCTGCACTACGTCCTGGCGCCGTGTCCCCACACCGGCATCGGCCCCGGACCCGCCGACTGGCACGACCTCGGTCCCCGCTACCGCGACGCGCTGCTGCACGAGCTGGAACGCCGGGGACTCGACGGCATCGCCGCGGCGATCGAAGAGGAGTGCCTGGTGACACCGGCCGACTGGACGGAGCAGGGGCACGCCGTCGGCACGCCGTTCTCCGCCGCGCACACCTTCGCCCAGACCGGCCCCTTCCGCCCACGCAACCTGGTGCGCGGCACCGCCAACGCCGTCCTCGCCGGTTGCGGCACCACGCCGGGTGTCGGCGTGCCGCCCGTCCTGCTGTCGGGAAAGCTTGCCGCCGCCCGTATCACCGGCGCACGCCGCACGACCGCCGTCCGTATCACCGGCACGCGCCGCACGACCGCCGCCCCGGTGACCCTCCCGGTGACCCACCCGGTGACCCGGACCCGGCCCCGCCCGGAAGGAGCTCGTCCATGACCGGCCGGGAACTGGACGCGGCGGGCATCACCGAGCCGGACCTGCGCGCCGCCTACACCCGCTGCCGGGAGTTGAACGCCCGGCACGGCCGCACCTACTTCCTCGCCACCCGCCTGCTCACCCCCGACCGGCGTCCCGCCGTGCACGCCCTGTACGGCTTCGCCCGCTGGGCCGACGACATCGTCGACTCCCTCGACAGCACCACAGGCCCGAAGGACCGCGCCCGCGCCCTGGGCAGGCTGGACGACGACCTCGCCCACGGCCTGGCCGGCGGCGCCGGAGCCGAGCCGGTGGTGCGGGCGCTCGCCGACACCGCACGCCGCCACGCCATCGACCACCGCCACTTCGCCGACTTCCTCGCCGCCATGCGCAGCGATCTGACGGTCACCTCGTACGCCACCTACGCCGACCTGCGCGGCTACATGCACGGCTCCGCGGCGGTGATCGGCCTGGAGATGCTGCCCGTGCTCGGCACCGTGACCCCCCGGGAGGAAGCCGCGCCCCACGCCGCCGAACTCGGCGTCGCCTTCCAGCTCACCAACTTCCTGCGAGACGTGGGAGAGGACCTCGACCGAGGCCGCGTCTACCTCCCGCGGGACCTCCTGAACGCCCACGGCGTTCACCGCGAGCTGCTGCGCCACTGCCGGGACACCGGCCGCGTCGACCGCCGGGTCACGGCGGCGTTGAGGGAGTTCGAGGACCTCACCCGTGCCGCCTACCGGCGCGCCGCGCCCGGCGTCGGCATGCTCGACCCGGTCTCCCGGCCCTGCATCCGCACGGCGTTCGTCCTGTACGGCGGCATCCTGGACGCCGTCGCCGCCACCGGGTACACCGTGCTGCACCGCCGCGCCGTGGTGCCCCGGCGGCGGCGGGCCCTGGTCACCGCGGACGGTCTGCTGCGGGTGGCGGCCGCCCGCGTGGCCGCCCGGCGCGCCCCCGGCGGGCCGGGCGTACCCCTCGAACCGGCGGCTTCCGGTCCCCGTGCCCACCCCCTTGCCCGACCGCACCCCCGTCACAAGGAGGTCGCGTGAAGCCCGCCCGGCCGTCCCGGCCCAAGCGTCTGCCGCTGACCCTGCGCCGCGACCCGGTCGCCTGGGAGCGTCAGCGACCCACCTGGCGCGAAGCCCGGCCCGCCCTGATCGCCGACGCCCTCAAAAGGGCCCAGGCCCGCCCCACCGGCAACTGGTACGTCGTCGGAGCCTCCCGTGAGCTGCGTCCCGACCGGCCGCTGGCCCGCACCGTCGCCGGCCACGAGGCGGTGCTGTGGCGGGACGCCGAAGGACGCCTCGTGGCCGGGCCGGGAAGCTGCCCGCACCTCGGCGCTCCGCTGCGCGACAGCCCGGTGCGCTGCGGCACCCTGGTGTGCCACTGGCACGGACTGGCCCTGAACGGAACACCGTTCGCCGGCTGGGAGCCGTGGCCGGCGCACGACGACGGGGTGCTGGTCTGGGTACGGCTGGACGAGGTCGGGGCGGAGGAGCCCACCGCCCGTCCGGCGGTGCCGAGGCGACCGGCGGCGGCCGGGGCGCTGACCGCCGTGTACACCGCCGTGGGCGTCTGCGAGCCGGACGATGTCGTCGCCAACCGCCTCGACCCCTGGCACGGGGCCTGGTTCCACCCCTACTCCTTCGTCGACCTCACCGTGGCCCGGACCCCCGGGCGGGCTGACGAGAGCGACTCCTTCACCGTGGACGTGTCCTTCAGGGCCGCCGGGCGGGTGGTCGTCCCGGTGCGCGCGGTCTTCACGGCGCCCGGACCCCGCACCGTCGTGATGCGGATCAGCGAGGGCGAGGGGCAGGGCTCCGTCGTGGAGACGCACGCCACCCCGCTCGGGTCGGACGCCCTGGGACGGCCTCGCACGGCAGTGGTGGAGGCCGTCGTCGCCACGTCCGAACGGCCGGGCTTCGCCGTGGCCCGTCGCGCCGCCCCGCTGCTGCGCCCCTTGATACGCGCTGCCGCCGGCCGGCTGTGGCGCGACGACCTCGCCTACGCGGAGCGCCGCTGGGCCCTGCGCTCCTCGGGTGGTTTCCCCGGCTGACCGACGCCCTGGTGGCGCCCACCGCGCGACCCATGATGTCGGGGGCAGCCACGACGAGCTTGACCCGGCGTCCTCCAGCGGCTTCTCCGGGCACTGCCGGGCGTTGACCAGGATCACGTTCAACTCCCGGAACGCGACAGGGGCCGCGAGAGGCGGCCCCTGCCACGGCGGGCGAGGCGCCGATCGTCTACGTGCCCGCGCGATTCACCGGGACGGCCGTCTCGATCACCAGCTCACCACCCATCAGCGGCCCGCTTTGTCCCCAATTACTGGGTCCTTCGCCGGGGGCACCTCGCACGAGGTGCCAGCAGACCCCGCCATCAGCCCAGCGGCTGAGAGCAGGGTCTTCGCGTATGTGCGGCCGAACGTCGCCGAAGGTACCCCATGACAGTGATCACGTAACGACCACATGATGAAGGCGTAGACCCAAGCGGCTTCAGCTCTCACTCGCCGACGAAACGGGACGGAATCACAGTACGGCTGTAACCACATCCGTGTTCAATTCCAGAAAGTCTGGCTGTCAGTGCCTAAAAGCCGGAAAGGCGTCCATCCCTTCGTCAAGGCGGCCACCCCTCTGGCTACTCAAAGCGCCTACTCGGGCTCGACCAGTAGGCCCGTCTTCGGGTCGATACTCCACCCGTCATCCAGCAACGCTGCCGTCGCCGTCTGCAGGTTGAGGTCCGCGACGCTCCATCCTTCCCAAAGCGCGCGGCGGAGCAGCTCCAGATACAGGTGACTCGGAGAGGCAGCGCCGGCAGCACTAGCAAGCTCTCGCGTCGCCGCAGCGACCGCCTCAGCCGTCGGCTGTTTGAACGAAGCCTCGGCGCCGTCCTGCGGAACCATCGTCAGGACAAGATCGAGCGTAGCGACGTGCTCGAAGCCCGAGGCCAGCCCCTTCACGGAGCGCTGCCCCTTGTTCAGGATGGCGATCTTCTCCGGCTCGATGCGCAGGCCGGCTGCTGCGACTGCTCGCTGGACAACTGCCCAGATCTTGCCCGAGGAGTTGCCGAAGACCATCGAGATGCGCCCGCCAGGCTTCAGGATGCGGCGGCAGTGCTTGAGTGACTCCGTCAGCAGCGTCTCGTAGCGGTCCGCCGTGCGCTTCGTGCCGGTGGAGCGATCGATCACCGCTTCCTTGCCGACGTCCGTGAAGCCGTCCAGCCAGCCCTCCTGGAACAGAGCCATATCCGCGTAAAAGAGGTTCGAACCGAACGGCGGGTCCGTGAACACGTAGTCCACGCTCGCGTCCGGCAGGGACAGCTCCGCAGCGCTCTCCGTGACGTACTCCACAGGCACCGTGTCCGCGTCCACATTGCGCGTGAACGCCTGCGTCCGGATCCAGTCATCAGCCTTCAACACGGCGGTCGTCTTACGCTCGAAGAGCTCGAAAACATTCCACTCATAGAAGACCGGCGCGATGTAGTAGTTCTGGTTCGCGGCGTTCAGCGGGCGTTTGTGCGACCACTGATACCGCTTGCTCGCCCGAGTCAACGTCGCGGTGAACGCGAACAGCAGCTTTTGACTCAGAGCGCGGTCCTCAATCCCGTGGATCTCATCGCGCAGGGCCACCAGAGTGCGCAGGTTACGCGGCGAATAGAACGAAGCCACGGTCGTGTAGCCGCTCTTGCCCAGCGCAGACGCCCGGTACATCTCCCGGTCAGGCGTAATCTCAACGCGGGGGAAGTCCAGGCCGTCGACGTCGATGCTCGGCGCGGCGACCGCCGGCTGCTCACGCTGCTTCGGGGAGCACGCGCAGTTGACGTAGTCGACCACGGGCTGCTCACCCACGCGCTCGAGCTTGCTCGAAATGTGGGCCGAACAATGGGGACAGACCATCTTCGGCTTCGACCACTCCGCGGCCTCGAGCGAGTGGTAGTAGCTCACGGGCTTCTCACAGCCCGCGCACCTCACCAGGACGCTCCAGACAGTCTTCGCAAGCTGACCGGTTCCACCGCACCCACGGCAGGGGACCTCGTAGATCTTGCCGACAGCGTCCCGGGCCCGCTTGATGACGGCCTGCGCGGCCCTGGTGAACTCGTACCCTTCGACCATGCTTAGGTAGTTGGAGCCAATATGTCGCCCCAGCACAGAGATGTCCGACAGGCGTGCCTGGCGCCCGGTGATCCGCGCCGCGACCCCCGTCATCCCAGACCCGGCGAACGGATCAGCCACGACGCCGTTGGGCGGACAGTAAGCCTCGACGAACGGCGTAATAGCGGGCACAGGGACCTTCGTCAGGTAGGCGTGCGCGAGATAGGCAGGGTCACCACGACCCACCACGATCTCCTCAGCCGTACCCCCAACGTTACTCATAGTCTGTAGACCCATCGTCTGCACCGTCCTAACGTCCACACATCATGACGCATGCCTCCGACAAGCTCCGCCTCCAGCGGCAGCGCGGGGCGTTCGGCCACCGTGTGCGGGAGCACCGTCTCTCGGCAGGTCTCTCGCAAGAAGAGCTCGCGGAAGCTGCGGGGATCCACCGCACCTACGTCTCTTCGCTGGAACGAGGCCAGCGCAACGTAAGCCTTGACAACATCATTGCCCTCGCGCGTGCACTCAAGGTCGATGCCGCACAACTACTCGAAGGCATTTGATGGGCTTCAAAGAAGACGCTGATTTCGCTCGGTTCCTGAGCATGGGAGTCTACGCCGCCGACGCGGTTGCCCAAGACCTTGAACTCAATCACGGGCACCGCATTATCAAGCTCGATCGGTTCGCCACGTCCAACAAGGTATGGCAGACGAAGGTCAAGCGCATGCGCCTACCCGACCTCCTCTGCGTTAACTGTGGACGCCGTTTTGAGTGCAAAGGCAAGAAGAAGCTTGAGATCAAACTCTCCGACTCCACGGTGCCAGGCCGCGCCTGGCGCGACGAAGGAATGCGACCAGACGACATCTTCGCCTTCGCGCGTGTCAATTTGGAGACGACTCCTGTGAGCGTGTCCAACCTTGTCTACGTGACTCGGCAGAGCCTGGAAGATGCTTTGGGTTCCTCTAAGGAGGGCAACCGAAAGTCCGTGTCCGAGGGATCGGAAATGGATCGCCGTTGGCCGATGTGGGCCCCGGACTATGCCGGTGAAGTCACCACGGTCGACGACGACCTAAAAAAGGTTCGCGTCACGAAGGGCGCCAGCACGTACGTCTACGGACAGGGTAGCCGGTGGGATGCGTTCCACACGTTGGCAGCAGGGACGGCATTCGAGGCCGGCCAGCCGGTCGCGTTCTGCTTCCGCATGGCTGGCTCGATCGCCTGTGCCGGGGATGGGTCCTGGAGCTGGAAGGAGGACCTTCTGTCAACTGACGACGACATTCGATTCCCTGCCGTCAAGGCCGCCCGGTTCCTCGGCGCGGAGCCCGTCGAGGACATACTCATCGGCATAGCGGATGACGAGGCCAATGACCGGCTCCTGCGCCTCGAAGCGCACACTGGCCTCGCCCCCACGCGCCCAGCGTCCGTCGCTGCGCTGCTCGTGCTCGCTGAAGGGGCTGACTCGGCCGACGAGGTGCGTATGGAGGCCGTGTTCTGCCTATCGGAGATCGACACCGAGGAAGCCACGGAGGCGCTGTACTCGATTGCCAGCAGCACCAAGCCGGCGATTCCGGAAGAGGTACGTGCGGCTGCCGCCTGGGGGCTCGGGACTGGGGCTCGCAAGGCACCCACCAAGCTCATACGCCTCGTCAACGATCCCAGCGTGCTGGTAGCGACGCACGCAGCGGCGGCCATACCGTCGGACCTGCCCCAGGAGTGCCTGGACGAGCTCCTCGACTGGCTTCGCGCTGATGACCTGCACCGGGCCGCTACGGCTGCGCACCTGCTGGCTGACCGCGACCTCGTCGCCGAGCTCGTAAATGCCCTCCTGGCGGCGCCGGAACGCGTTCGTCGGCTGATCGTCCTGGCACTCGGGGACGCCTCGCGTGAGGCCGTTTCCGGCCTGCTGAGCGGACTCGACGCTCAGAGCCGTGCCGGCATCGCCATCCTGTGGGCGAAGAGCGACGACTGGCTCCGTCAGCCGGACACGGACGGCATTCTCGACGCCCTGAAACTCCAGACGCTTCGCCGGTAACAGTGGCTCGAACACTGCTCTGCGTCCTGGCGAACCCACCTGTCGTCGGTGATGGTGCCCGTACCCGCGATCGGTGCGCACTCGCGGGTGAACTGCCTCTCCGGATTCCCAGTGCCCCGGTACCGGGTCGCAGACATGCCTAGGCATCCGTCACCTTGACAGCGGTGGATAGCCCGACAGCACCGGCAGCACGACTTTTAGATTCGGGGTTCGCTCAGTTGGTGGACCGGTTCCGGTGGGCGTGAGCCCGAGTCGTCCAGGTCGCGACGGCTTGTAGACACCGGCTGGCAACGCCCTGGAGTTCAAGGCATTCGCCGACGACTCCCACGTCTTCGCCCCTGACCAACTGCCGAGCGATGCCCGCCTCGCCTGCCGCTTCACTGTGCAGCAACTCGCCCACTGGGGCTGGGGGCTACCAAGACGAATCGGTGCATGCCGCCGGACATCCGAGGAGGAGCACAGGCGAGATCTGGTCATCGCCGAGTCCCTCGCGGTGCGGTGGGGCGTCGAACCCAGGCACCCGGTGGGCAAGACCGCGTGGGCCGAGATCCAGCTCAACGCCGGCTTTTCGTCCTGAACCGCACGGCCGTCTCACCGTCTCAACCGGGTTGCCCTGCGAGACAATTGACGACGAACGTCATGTGCTGGATGTTTCCCACTCGGTTCCATACGGAGTGGTTGCCGGTGGTGACGGATCCCTGGGCGCAGTCGCGCAGCCAGCCCTCCCCCGTTCCAACGGACGGGCCACGGAAGTCCGCGAGGCGGGTGAGGCGCCGCGCGGCGTCGCGGTTGACGGCATCGCGGTGTTCGCCGCGCTGTAGCGCCTTGGCCAGGAAATAAGAACGGGTGGTGGTGTCCCAGTCCGATCGTGGGCTCATGCCAGGCGCTCTCCAGGAAGCCCTCGGGCGGCTCGGGGAAGCCGCCCGCCACAACGAAAACCGTCCGCCAGGGGGCGAGCGGGACCAGCACGTCGAGTGCCCGCAGAGCCTCTTTGGCGGCGTCCCTGCGGGAGGGCGGTACGGCGCCCAGATCGAGGAACAGGTCGACTGTGCCGATGGGACAAGCACGGTCGAGCAGTGCGCACAGACATGGGATATCCCGGTTGTGCCACTCACCCGGGACCCGCACGCGTATACCCAGACCGCCACCACGCCGCTGGGCTGCCGCGAGAGCCAGGGACTGCTGAGGGACGGGCCGACAAGGGCCGGTCACCGGATGCAGGTTCCGCTGGGCCCACCACTCGGGCGGCAGGGTTTCGGCCAGGACAGCGGCCTCATTCTCGTCGGTGAACGGCGTGTCCAGCCAGGCCGACCGGTAACGGTGCGCGGTGGAAACGCGGCCCGCATCCTTGCGAAGTTCCACGGCCAGGAGGTCCGGCAACATGCCAGGGCGGGGCGGCAAGGTTCACAGCGGCGCGGACATGGCAGCTCCCCCTCGGCGCAGACCGTGTCGTCTCCCGCCCCTCAGGGTGAATTGGGTCCCTGAGTCCGGAAAGGGCGCCAATCAGCCACGACGGCGTGTATGCGTCAGTGGCAAGGGGCCCAGGAGTGCTGTCGGCGCTCCAACTTCCAGGAACTGCCGTCACGGACCGCGTCCTCCCGTTGCCGGAAGTCCTGCTTGTACGCGGTGCGGGTGAGCCGATCGCCCTGCTCGGGAACGAGAACGGGAGCGAGGAGGTCAAGCATCGGGGATGTCCTTCTTGGCCGCGCTGAGCATGTTCCCCCGGGATGACGACCTGCCGATCACAGCCACATCGCCGTTGTCGAGCTGCCAGATGTCCGGACACTCGTCGTTGCCGTCGGAGTTCCCGAGCTCGTCGGCCGACTTCCCCAGCCGACGCTCGAACAACGCGGACGCGGCAGCCTCCCAGGCACGGGCCATGTCTGCCTCCGGTCGAGGTGGTCGAGCACGCTGTGGCTACCCACTGTATCCAGGGACACACCCATAGGTGAGAGGGTCGCCCGACGGCCGAGCCCGCCGGGTGGCGGCACGGAAGCCGTCAGGGGCTGCTCCGTGCGGTCGGAGTGCCGGTCGGTTACGTGTGCGACCGAGTGCGTTCATGCCAACGGCGCCGGTCGGCCGGGGCCGGGCAGGCTCGAAGCGCCGCCTGATCACCGACGGGCAGGTCGCCCCGGGTATGCGCCGCCGACGCCCTCGCCTTCCCGCTGACCAGCGGGAACCGTAGCCATGTCGCCCAGTCGCTGTGCCGGCTCGCCCGTGGGCCGCTTCTGGCCCGAGCCGGACATCACCGGGCCTGGGTGCTGAGCGGGTGTTCGGCGGCCGGACCGGCGGGGCCGTCCGTGAGGTTGGCGCGGGCCCGCCACCACGGCAATAGCTGGACGACGTCGAACGCCACCTCGACAACGAGAAAGAGCCACAGCAGCCGCGGGGCACCGTGGGCCATCGCATACGCCAGCCACGTGGCGAACAGCGTGCGCGCGACACCATCGAGGAGTCCGTGCAATGGCAGCGGCTGCACGATCCGCATGCTCGGCTTCTCGCTGGCCGAGATCGCACAGCACGGCGAGGAACTGAGCGACGCGCCGGATGCCGCTGAGGCGTTGTCTGCGCTATTGGAGGAGAAAATCCGGGTCATCGACACGCGTATGGCCGAGCTTGCCGTTCTGCGGGCCGATCTCGAAGAGCGCGTCGGCACCGGATGTCCCTTCCGGGCGGCTGACCGGGCCATCTGAGCACCGAGCCTTTTACGGCCTGCCTCGGATCGATGGCTGCGGGCCTCGGGCGTGCGCCCCTTCGTCCGGCCAGGGCGGGGCGCAGGTCGGCGGGCAGGGCGTTCGGGGTTGGTCGGCGCCTCGGGTGGGGTGTTGCCGCCTCGGCTCCAGGTTTCGAGGTCTCGTCGTTCGGGAAGCAGCCATCTTGGGAGCGCTCCCATGATCCTGACCCACCCCCATGGACGATGGAGGAAGATCGCGAAATGATTTGTCATGAACGCGGCAATTCCTTACGTTGGGCGTCTCGCGCCCTTGGGCTGCTGGCCGCGGCGCTGCTGTGCCTGATCCCGTGGTCCACCACCGCGAGCGCCCATGGATCGGTCGTCGACCCCGCCTCCCGCAACTACGGCTGCTGGCTGCGCTGGGGCGACGACTTCCAGAACCCCGAGATGGCGAAGTTGGACCCCATGTGCTGGCAGGCATGGCAGGACAACCCGAACGCCATGTGGAACTGGAACGGGCTGTACCGCAACGGCTCCGCCGGCAACTTCCCGGCGGTGATCCCGGACGGGCAGTTGTGCAGCGGTGGTCACACCGAGGGCGGCCGCTACAACTCGCTGGACACGCCCGGCGCCTGGCAGACGACGAACATCGGCGGCAAGTTCACCGTCAAGCTGTACGACCAGGCCAGCCATGGTGCGGACTACTTCAAGGTGTATGTGTCCCGCCAGGGGTACGACCCCACCACCCAGCCGCTCAAGTGGAGTGACCTGCAACTGGTCACCACGACCGGCAAATACGCCCCCAGCCAGAACTACGCGATCGACGTCAGCACCTCCGGCTACACCGGTCGCCACGTCGTCTACACGATCTGGCAGGCGTCGCATATGGACCAGACGTACTTCCTGTGCAGTGACGTGAACTTCGGCTGAGCGGCGCCCCCTACGGCTCAGTCATCCGCACCACGGCCCCGCCGGATGCGCCCTGTCCGGCGGGGTCAGGTGGGAGTGAGGGGGCAGGGGAGGTCCGGGGCCCAGTGGTTGGGGGAGCACGTCACCAGGGCCAGGGAGAGGAACGAGGTGCGGCCCAGGTAGCAGCCGAAGGAGACGTCTCCGGCGTGGGTCAGGCGGTCGGCGGCTGTGGTGACCAGGCGGGCCAGGCGGGCGGTGTCGGCTTCCTGGTGGGAGAGGAAGCCGGGGGCGTGTTCGGTCAGTTCGCGGCCCAGCCAGGCCGCCGCGTCCTTGGGTTCCTCGAGGGTGGCGCGGATGAGGGTGGGGGACTTCAGGAGCCAGAGGGACGTTTCCAGTGGGGGGAGCTCCGAGTGGCGGAAGGTTTCCAGGAGGGTGCGGTAGCGCTCCTGGTCCTCGCGGTAGTAGTCCTCGTCCTCCGTCGTGAGGGGCGGGCGGGGGCGGTCGGGTGGGCGGCGGAGGGCCTCCCGGTCGAACAGCTCCTTCTCACCCAGCCACGAGTACGCGTGGATGTGCACGCGTCAGGGGTTCCCTCCGGGGGTTCCCCGGAAGGCCCCTGATGGGGTGATGTCAGCGGTTTGTTGCGCTATTCCGAGACGTCGATCTTCGCTACCGCGTCGTAGAACGACAGATGGTCCTTGATCTCCGCCACCTTCTCGATCGGCTGCGGGTACGCCCACACCACGTCCGGCCGGGGCTCCGCCTCGTCGCCTGCCGGGCCGCGGTAGGTCCAGTACGCGGCCTCGCCCTTGAAGGGGCAGGTGGTGTGGGAGTCGGTCGGCTGGAAGAGGGTCAGGTCCACGTCCTCCGGGGGGAGGTAGTAGCGGACCGGGAGTCCCGTCTCGTGGACGAGCAGGGGGCGGGTCGACTCCGCGACGACGCGGCCGTCGATCGTGACGGTGACGTGCTGGGAGCCGTGCTCCACGTCCACGCGGTGTCCGCCGGTGCCGGTGGTGTGCGGGTGGGAAGCGGGGGTGGGCATCTCTTCCTGGCCTCCTCGGTATGGTCCTGTCTACGGCAACGCCCTCGGCGCCGTCGTCATTCCGGAGGCGTTACGCGTCCTTCCGGAGGCGTTACGCGTCCTTCCGGAGGGCCTTGCGCGTCGCCCGGCTCGCGGGGCCAGGCGCGGCCCTCCTGACGTTCCACCTCGCGGTTGAAGCGGGTGAGGACGTCCTCCAGCCGGGCCACTTCCTCGGAGGGCCATGACTCCAGCAGCCGGGACAGGTCGGTCTGCCGGCATGTCCGTTCCGCCGCCATGCGGTCTGCGCCCCGCGGGGTGATGCGGAGCTTGCGGGCCAGGCCGCCGTCGGGGTCCGCGATGCGTTCTACGAGACCGGCCCGGAGCAGGGCGCCGGTCTGGCGGTTGACGGTCGAGACGTCGAGCTGGAACGCGTCGGCCAACTGGCCGATGGACATCGCGCCCTCGGCGTCGAGGCGGGAGAGGAGCAGATAGCCGGAGCGGTCCAGGCGGGTGGGGGCGGCGCAGGGCTCGTGCTCGTCGGTGTGGCGATCCGGGTGGGGTTCCTTGGGGGCCCGGCCGGTGTTCGGTTGCGCCGGGGACTCGTGGGCCTCCGTCGCCTGGCCCTTCCGTTCGCGAGGCGTCAGGACTGAACATCTGGCCACCAGCATGAGCTCGCGCTCCAGCCGCTCCAGCCGCCGATCCAGCACGATTCCTCCTCGCCTCCCCCGCGCCCCTCAATGGAAGTGTGCACGATACACGTCATGTGTAGGATGCACATCTCTCATCGTTCCACTTTTCGCACATCTCTCGAAATCCCTTTGGAGGCGGCATTCGCATGCCCCAGTCAGCCCCACCTCGCGTCGCGGATCCTCTGAGCGCCGCGCCCTCCGGCACGCCGCTCCCGCGGGAGGTCGGCGGTGGCTTCGTGGCGGTGCTCGCGTTCTGCGGTATCGCCGTGTCCGTCATGCAGACGCTGGTCGTTCCGCTGGTCACCGAGCTGCCCCAGTTGCTGCACACCACCAGTTCCAACGCGTCCTGGGTGGTCACCGCCACCCTGCTCGCCGGCGCCGTCTCCACCCCGGTCATGGGCCGGCTCGGGGACATGTTCGGCAAGCGCCGGATGCTGATGGTCGCGTTGGCGCTGATGGTCATCGGCTCGCTGACCTGCGCCGTCACCTCCGACCTGGTGGTGATGGTGATCGGCCGGGCCATCCAGGGCGGGGCCATGGGGGCCATTCCGCTCGGCATCAGCATCATGCGCGACGAGCTGCCGCCGCAGAAGCTCGGCTCGGCGATGGCTCTGATGAGCTCGTCGCTGGGCATCGGCGGTGCGCTGGGGCTGCCCGCCGCCGCGTTCGTGGCGCAGCACACCAGTTGGCATGTGCTGTTCTACGGGGCCGCGGGGCTGGGCGTGATATCGATCGCCCTGGTGCTCTCCGTCATCCCGGAGTCCTCCGTCCGTACCCCCAGCCGCTTCGACGTCATCGGCGCGCTCGGGCTGACGGCCGGGCTCGTCTGTCTGCTGCTGCCCATCACCAAGGGCGGTGACTGGGGCTGGACGAGCGGCACCACGCTCGGGCTGTTCGGCGCGGCCGTGGTGATCCTGCTGCTGTGGGGCGTCTTCGAGCTGCGCACCGCCGAACCGCTGGTCGATCTGCGGACCACGGCACGGCGTCAGGTGCTGCTGACCAACCTCACCTCGATCATGGTCGGCTTCTCGTTCTACGCGATGTCGCTGATCCTTCCGCAGCTCCTACAGCTCCCGAAGGCCACCGGTTACGGCCTGGGCCAGTCGATGGTCATGGCGGGGCTCTACTTCGCCCCGATGGGCGTCGCGATGATGCTGGTCTCGCCGCTGTCCGCGCGGATCAACGCCGCGAAGGGGCCGAAGGTCTCGCTGGTCATCGGGCTGATCGTGATCGGCGCGACGTACGGCGCGGGCCTGGTGATGATGGACTACATCTGGCAGATCGTGGTGCTGTCCACCGCGCTCGGCGTCGGCATCGGCATCGCGTACTCGGCGATGCCCACGCTCATCGTCAGCGCCGTTCCGGCCGCCGAGACGGGTGCGGCGAACGGGCTCAACACCCTCATGCGGTCGATCGGCATGTCCACCTCCAGCGCGGTGGTGGGTGTGATCCTGGCGCACCAGACGACCGACTTCGGCGGGGTGGCGCTGCCGAGCAAGGACGGGTTCCAGACATCGTTCCTGGTGGCGTGTGCGGCCTCGGTCGGCGGCCTGCTGATCGCCCTGTTCCTGCCCGCGCGGCGGCGCGCCGCGGTGGCGGGCTCGGGTCCCGTGGCCACATCGGCTCCCGCGACCGGGGGCGCGACGGGCTCCGCCCCGGTGGCCGACTCCGCGCCCGTGGCCGCGCCCGCGCTCGTGGGCGCCCCGGCCGCATCTGCTGCTTCGGCCGCGACAGAGGTCGGGGATGTCGCCTACGCCGCCGAGTACGCGGCGGCGGACGGGCCCGCTCTCACCGGCAGCGTCATCCACGGTCGGGTCCTCGGCCCCGGCGGCACCCCGCTCGCCGACGCCGCCATCACCCTCATCGACACCGGCGGCCGTCAGCTCGGCCGTACGGTCACCGGCCGCGACGGCCGGTACCGCGTGCCCGCCCCGGACACCGCGAGCGTCGTCCTCATCGGCTCGGCCGCCGGGTACCAGCCGCAGGCCGCCACCCTGCTGGTGACTGACCTGCCGGTGGTCTGCGATCTGCGGCTGTCCGGCGGGGGCGGGCTGACCGGGTCAGTACGCGCCGTCGGCGGGGAGCCGCTGGCCGGTGCGACCGCCACGGCCACCGGGCCCGAGGGCGAGGTCGCGGGGTCGGCGACCGCCGACGAGAAGGGCGAGTTCGCGCTGCCGGAGCTGGCCCCGGGGACGTACACGCTGACCCTGGCCGCCGCCGGGCACCGGCCGTACGCCACCCAGGTGGAGCTCGCCGTCGGTGAGCCGGTGCGGGTGGACGCGGAGCTGCCGCCGGCGGCCCGGGTGCGGGGCACCGTACGGGACCGGGGCGGCCGACCGCTCGGGGACACCCGGGTCTCGCTGCTGGACGCGTCCGGCGACGTGGTCGGCCAGGCCATCACCGGTGACGACGGGTCCTTCGGCTTCGAGGCGCTCACCGGCGACCACTACACGGTGGTGGCCAGCGGCTACGCCCCGGCCACCCGGCAGATCACGGTCGGCGGGGCGGCGGGCGCGGAGCGGCGGGATGTGGACTTCCTGCTGGGCCACGGCGAGGAGTGAGACGGCCCCGTCTCCGGCCCGGAGCTTGAGACGGCCCCGTCTCCGGCCCGGAGCTTGAGACGGCCCCGTCTCCGGCCCAGAGCTTGAGACGGCCTCGACTCGGGCCCCGAGCCTGAGGCGACGCCCTCTCGGGCCCGGAGCTGGAGACGGCCCCGTCTCTGCCTCCCCCTCTCCGCCCCTAGCTTGGGGCGGCCCCGTCGGCTCAAGCTCGGGGCCCTCCGCTCAAGGCTCTACGGCGAGGGCAAGCCGTTGGAAGAGGCAGGCGGCCCGTGGGCGAAGACAGGCCCGTTGGGTCAGCGGCATCCAGAAGTAAGGGGCAGCGCCTCCGGGCGCTGCTCCTTACTCATTCCTCCCCACTCATTCCTCCTCCTCGGGGAGGCTCTCCCACGCCTCGCCCTTCCGGTACAGCTCATAGCCCTCCTCGTCCGCGATGGACTCCGCCTGGGCACGGCTGCGCACGGAGATCTCATACGTGTGGCTGTCGACGGTCGCGTGGACGCCCGAGCCGTCGGTGACCGTCTCGATCGCATGCGTCTCGTAGATGACGCGTCCCGGCTCGCATTTGCTCCAGACCACATGCATGCTCACTGCCATCGGACCCACTCCCGCGCAGACGAGTCCCCTGGTTTCAGGGTCTCACCTGATCGCCTGGTCCACATGGCTTGACGTGGCCCCTTGGCCTGACGAGGCCCCCGTCCGGCCGGACGCGGCGACGGCTCCCCGGCTGCCGAAGAGCGCCACGTTCGCCAGGGCGAGGATCACCAGCGCGCCCCCGAACCACAGCACGCTGGGGACCGCGATCGCGTCCGCCGCCCGGCCGCCGAGCAGTGCGCCCAGCGCTATCGCCACGTTGAAGACCCCGACGAACAGCGCCGACGCCGCCTCCCGCGCGTCCGGGGCCGCGTGGAGTACCCAGGTCTGGCAGGTCACCGACACCCCGCCGTACGCCAGGCCCCACACCAGCAGCAGTACGGTCGCCCCGGCCGTCGTGGCACCGGCGACCGGGAGCAGCAGTTCGGCCGCCGCGAGCAGGGTGAAGATGACCATGAGGGTGCGGCGCGGATCGCGGTGGGCGGTGGTGCCGGCCAGGAAGTTTCCGGCGATGCCCGCCACGCCGTACGCCAGCAGCAGGGTGCTGATCAGGCCCGTTCCGACCCCGGCGACGTCCTCGAGCACCGGGCGCACGTAGGTGTACGCCCCGAAGTGGCCGGTGACCAGCAGCAGTGTGGTGATGAGGCCGGTCCGCAGCCGGACGTTGCGGAACAGCCCGGGCACCTCGCGCAGCCGCAGGGTCCCGGCCGTGGGCAACGGCGGCAGGGTGACGGCCATGGCGGCGGCCACGGCCAGCGACAGGGCGGCCATGGCGGCGAACGCGATCCGCCAGTGGACCAGATCGCCGAGGAGCGTCCCGATCGGCACCCCGAGCACCGAGGCCACCGCGATACCGCTGAAGATCAGCGTGGTGGCGTGGCCCGTGGACCGCTCGGGCACCAGCCGCACCGCGAGCCCGCCCGCGATCGACCACACCCCGCCGATGCTCACCCCGACCAGCACCCGGGCGAACAGCAGGACGGCGAAGCCGGGCGCGAGCGCGGACAGCAGATTGGCGACGGCCAGCAGCCCCATCAGACCGCACAGCACCAGCCGCCGGTCGAAGCGGCCGACGGTGACGGTGAGCAGCGGGGCGGCGAACGCGGCGACCAGACCGGGCACGGTCATGGCCAGGCCCGCCGTACCGGCCGAGACGCCGAGCGCGGAGCCGATCGACGTCAGCAGGCCGACCGGCAGCATCTCGGTGGTGACCACCGAGAAGGTGCCGACCGCGACGGCGACGACGGCGAGCCAGGCCCTGAGCGGCGAGCGCACCACCGGAGGTGACCCGGATGTGCCTGCCGGAGCGGTGAGTTCCGTGCTATTGGACATGCCTTTAGCGAACTGCCGTGCCCCTGCGGGAACAACGCCGAAGTTCTCAGACTTCTATGAGCGAGGCTCATCGATGCGAGTCGATGCGAGTCGATGCGAGTCAATGTGACGCGAGTCGATGCGAGTCCGGGCGAGGCAATTCGCGTCAGCGCGAGCGCGATCCACGGGGAGACCATGGCCGGGTTGGAGATCCGCGAGCTGGAGTGTTTTCTCGCGCTGAGCGAGGAGCTGCACTTCGGACGCGCGGCGGAGCGGTTGTACGTCTCGCAGAGCAGGGTGAGCCAGCTACTGCGGTCCCTGGAGCGCCGGATCGGCGCCCGGCTGCTGGAGCGCACCAGCCGCCGGGCGCGGCTGACCCCGCTCGGCGAGCGGTTCCTGGCCGACCTCCGGCCCGCCTACGAGGCGCTGTACGGGGCCGTCGAGAGCGCCCGCTGGGCGGCGCGCGGGGTGGAGGGCGTGCTGCGGATCGGGTTCCAGGGGGCCGCCGATGAACGGGTGACGGCGGCCATCGCGGCCTTCCGGGAACGCCACCCCGGCTGCGAAACGACGACCGTGGAGATCCCGCTGGCCGATCCGTTCGGCGCGGTGCGGGCCGGTGAGGTGGACGCCGCGATCGTCTGCCTGCCGGTCGCCGAGCCCGATCTGGTCCTCGGCCCGGTCTTCTCCAAGCAGCCGCAGACGGTGGTGGTCTCCGCCCGCCATCCGTTCGCGGGCCGCGCCCGCGTGGACGCCGAGGCGCTGGCCGACTGCCCGCTGATCGGCCCGTCCGCCCCCGCGCCGCGCTACTGGCACGACGCGATGGCGCCCGCCGCCACCCCCGGTGGGCGCCCGATCCCGCGCGGGCCGCGGGTGCACACGCTCCAGGAGGGGCTGGCGGCGGTCGCGGCGGGCCGGGGCGGGATGCTGCTGTGCGTCCCGACGGCGGAGTATCACCGCCGCCGGGACATCACCTTCGTACCGGTCGAGGGGGTGCCGGACTCGATGCTCGGCCTGGTGTGGCGGCGGGCGGACGAGACGGCGCGGATCCGGGCGTTCGGGCGGGCGGTGGAGGAGCTGTGTTCGGCGCCGGACCGAGCCTGAGCCGGATCGCCCTCGCTCACCGCCCCACCCCGGCCTCCCCGCTACCCCACATCCCTGCGCATGCACACCCGTGGCCAGCGGTCCAGCCCATGGCCCGCCTCGCAGCGCCGGATCTCCCGGAGGCCGGGGGTCAGCTCGGCCTCGGTCAGGGTCCGGAAGCCGCAGCGTGCGGCGTAGTACGGGGCGTTCCAGGCCACGTCGACGAAGGTGGTCAGGGTGAGCGCGGGGACGCCGTCGTCGGCGGCGCGCACCGCGATGTGGTCGATCAGGGCCCGGCCCACGCCACGGCGGGCGCTGTCGGGGTGGACCGAGATCTGCTCGATATGGACGTTTCCGTCGACGGGGTCGGTGATCAGATACGCCATCGCCCGGTCGACGTCGTCCACCGCGACCCAGGCCCGTCCGGCCCGCTGGTAGCGGCTCAGCTCCTCCAGGCTCAGGGGCTCGTCATCGGCGACTTCGTCCATCCCGATGTCCCGGAAGCAGAGTCCGGCGGCGCGCTCTATGTCCTGGAGGACGGGGAGTTCTTCACTGGTGCTCGTTCGAATCCGCACCCCACCATCATCCTCCGGAACGCCGGAACAAAGGTGTGCCCCCCACCGCCGTGGAGAGCACCCTTCGGCCGTTCCTTCGTTCCTTCAGATGAAGGCATATGAACGCCACCGGACCGAGGGCACCCCAATGACCTCGGCCTTCTCCGTTGGCGATGATCAAGAACTTACCAAGAACGGTGATTCGAGGGGAGGTTGAGGGGGTCGCGAGATCTCACGCCGTATCGCGGTGCCTCACTCGGCCCCCTGCCCCACGTGGTCCCACGCGGTCCCGCGTGCCTCACGCGGTCCCGCGTGCCTTACGCGGCCCCGCGTGTCCTCACGCATCCGCCTCGGCCGCGCCCTCCGCGATCGCCTCCTCGACCTCGCCCGTGCGCGCCGCCTCCTCCGCCGCGAAGCGCCGTTCGTCCAGCCGCTCCGCGAGCTCCTCGTCCTGGCTCATCAGCAGGTCGAGGTTGCTGTCGCCCAGCTCCAGCACGCCCATGTCGACGTACGCCCGCTGGAGCCGCTCGCCCCACAGCCCGATGTCCTTCACACAGGGGACGATCCGGCTGAACAGCAGCTTGCGGAACATATGCAGGAACGACGACTGCTCGCAGTACTCCTCGGCCTCGGCCTTCGGGATGCCGAAGTTCTCCAGGACCTCCACCCCGCGCAGCCGGTCGCGCATCAGGTAGCAGCCCTCGATGACGAACTCCTCGCGCTCCCGCAGCTCCGCGTCGCTGAGCTGCCGGTAGTAGTCGCGCAGCGCCATCCGGCCGAAGGCGACGTGGCGAGCCTCGTCCTGCATGACATAGGCGAGGATCTGCTGGGGCAGCGGCTTGTCGGTGGTGTCGCGGATGAGGCCGAACGCGGCGAGCGCCAGGCCCTCGATGAGCACCTGCATGCCCAGGTAGGCCATGTCCCAGCGGGAGTCGCGGAGGGTGTCGCCGAGGAGGGTCCGCAGATCGGTGTTGATGGGGTAGAACGTGCCGAGCTTGTCATGCAGGAAGCGGCTGTAGAGCTCGGCGTGGCGCGCCTCGTCCATGGTCTGGGTGGCGGAGTAGAACTTCGCGTCGAGGTCGGGCGCGGCCTCGACGATCCGGGCCGCGCACACCATCGCGCCCTGTTCGCCGTGGAGGAACTGGCTGAACTGCCAGGCGGCGACGTGGTGCCGCAGCTCGCCCTTGTCCCGTTCGGTCATCCGGTCCCAGTGGCGGGTGCCGTAGAGGGCGAGGGACTCATCGGGAGTGCCCAGGGGGTCGTACGGATCCACCTCAAGGCCCCAGTCGATCCGCTTGACCGCGTCCCACTGCTTGTCCTTGCCCTTCTGGTAGAGGGCGAGCAGCCGGGCCCGGTGGTCGTCGTACTCCCAACTGAATCGGGCGGCGCCACCGGCGGGCACCTGCCAGTGGGGGTCCCCGGGATCCATCGCGTAGAGCTCTTGCGTCGACACCGACGCCTCCTTCGCCTCGCTCCCCCGTGAACGGATGCGTACTCGGCAGGCTCACATGACCGTTACTCGTCGGTCAATAAGACCTCTCCAAGGGATTGACGCCCCTTGCTGACGCAGAGTCTCATAAGAGATATTCACCGGTAACCCATCCCGCCGGCGTTTGTCCGAGCCACCAGTGAGGTGCCCTCAGCGATGACCACCACGACCGAACCGCCCGCGCTCCGGGACGCGCTCGGGCTGATCAAGGACCGTGAACGGGTCGCGGAGCGACTGCTCGAGTCCTCCGCCAAGCACTCCTTCGACCCCGACACCGAACTCGACTGGGACGCGCCGTTCGAGCCCGGCAAGTGGTTCTGGCCACCGGAGCTGGTCTCGCTCTACGACACCCCCATGTGGCGGCGGATGTCCGAGGAGCAGCGGCAACTGCTGGCCCGGCACGAGGCGGCGGCCCTCGCCTCGCTGGGCATATGGTTCGAGATCATCCTCATCCAGCTCATGACCCGGCACATCTACGACAAGCCCGCGACCAGCGCCCATGTGCGGTACGCGCTCACCGAGATCGCCGACGAGTGCCGCCACTCCAAGATGTTCGCGCGGCTGATCACCAAGAGCGGCACCCCGGCCTATCCGGTCACCCGGCTCCACCACAATCTGGGCCGGATCTTCAAGGCGATCTCCACCACGCCCGGTTCGTTCACCGCGACCCTCCTCGGCGAGGAGATCCTGGACTGGATGCAGCGGCTGACCTTCCCCGACGAGCGCGTGCAGCCGCTGGTGCGCGGGGTGACCCGGATCCATGTGGTCGAGGAGGCGCGCCATGTGCGGTACGCACGCGAGGAGCTGCGCCGCCAGATGCTGCGGGCGCCGCGCTGGGAGGCGGAGCTGACCCGGATCGGGTCGGGCGAGTTCTCCCGGATCTTCTCGCAGGCGTTCATCAACCCCAAGGTCTATTCGGATGTGGGGCTCGACCGGCGCGCGGCCGTCGCTCAAGTGCAGGCCAGCGCCCATCGCCGTGAGGTGATGCGCAGCGGGGCGAGCAAGCTGACCGAATTCCTCGACGACGTCGGGGTGATGCGGGGTGTGGGCCGCCGACTGTGGAAGAGTTCGGGGCTGCTGGCCTAGGGTCGGGACCAAGGGACCGCAGGGCCGGGACCAAGGCGGCATCCGCTTCGTCACAATGGCCGGTTACGCTGCCAGGCATGACGACAGGCAGCGGCACCGCTTCGGCGCCCCCGGAGGCGACACCCCCGGCGGAGGCGAGCGCCGCCGCACGCCCGGCGGCGGAAACCCCGGCCACCGCCCGTCCGCCGGCCGCCCGGCGGGCGAGCTACCGCAGGCTGAGCGTCGAGGCGCGGCGGGCCGAACTCCTCACCGCCGCGCTCGGCCTCTTCGCCCATCGCGCGCCCGAGGACGTATCGCTGGACGATGTGGCCCTGGCCGCCGGTGCCTCCCGTCCGCTGGTCTACCGCTACTTCCCGGGCGGTAAGCAGCAGTTGTACGAGGCGGCGCTGCGCAGCGCCGCCGATGAGCTGGAGCTGTGCTTCGAGGAGCCCAGGAGCGGTCCGCTCAGCAGCCGGCTGAGCCGGGTGCTGGACCGCTATCTGGCCTTCGTGGACGAGCACGACGCGGGGTTCAGCGCGCTGTTGCAGAGCGGCAGCGTGGTCGAGACCTCGCGGACGAACGCGATCGTCGACGAGGTGCGACGGGCGGCGGCCGAGGAGATTCTGCTCCATCTGGCGGTCAAGGAGCCCGGTGCGCGGCTGCGGATGATGGTGCGCACCTGGATCACGGCCGTCGAGGCGGCCTCGTTGATCTGGCTGGACGAGGAGAAGCAGCCGCCGGTGGAGGAGCTGCGCGACTGGCTGGTGGACCAGTTCGTGGCGATGCTGACCGCCACCGCGACCACCGATCCGCAGGCGGCCCGGGTGATGCGGGCCGCGCTCATCATGGAACCCGCCGAGGGCCTGGTCGGACGGCTGGCACGCCGTGTTGTGCCCGCGCTGGGCGAGGCGTCGCACCTGCTGTGACGGGGCGGCCGGTGACGGCCGTGACGGGGGCGGTCGGTGACTGCCGTGACTGCCGTGACGGCCGGGGCGCGGGCGATGCTGTGAGACTGGTGCGGTGAGAAGCGAGGAGACGCCCTTTGTGGGCGGGCCGCTGGACGGCCGGGTGCTGCCGGTGCTGGTCGGCCTCACCGGCCAGCCGCCGAAGACCTACGAGGTGCCGGTGGAGAACGAGGCGGGCGCACCGCCGACGGTCCATGTCTACCGCAGGGTTCCGGCCGCCACGTCCAAGCGGCTGGGCCTGGTCCGGGGCTGGGCCTATGAGTACGACCCGGAGGGAAAGCCGGGTGGCGGGCTGAAGTGGCCGTGGTCCAAGTCGAGCTGACGGCCCGCCGGACGGGTGACCATATTCGCCCGACTCGCCCACAATTCTCCTGAAGATACGAACGTCATGCCACGATCCTGCTGAGCTGGACGCCGAACAGAGGCGTCAGTGAGCCGGAGGTGATCACGTGTCAGGACGGATCGTGGGCTCGGTCTGCGCGGCGGCGATCACGGCGACCGCCGCGCTGGTACCCGCCGTTCCGGCGGCCACGGCGACGGCCGCCCCCTCCCGCCCCGCCGACCGGTCGGTGTCCGAGCTGCTGACGCAGCTCAAGACGCTGTACCGGAAGGCCGAGGAGGCGACGGAGACGTACAACGCGACCGAGGAGAAGCTGCGCAAGCAGCGCACCAGGACCAGGGAACTCACGGCCGAGCTGGTGCACGCCCGTACGGAACTCGCCGACAGCCACGACGACGCGGGACGGCTGGCCCGTCAGCAGTACCAGGGCCACAGCACGCTCTCCTCCTACGCCTTTCTGCTGACCCTGCTCACCCCCCACCCGGAGGGCGCCGCCGACGAGGCGCGTGAGCTGGAGCGGGCGGCGGGCCGCGAGGCCGCCCTGATGCGGCGGCTGACCAAGGGTGAGCGGCACGCCGACACCATCGCCACCCGGGCGCGCACCGCGCTGGACAAACAGCTCTCCCTGACCGCGAAGCGGAAGAAACAGCGGGAGAAGGTGGAGAAGAAGCTGCACTCCATCGAGAAGCTGCTCGCCACGCTGAGCACCCGCCAGATCGCCCAGGTGGCGCAGCGCGAGCGCCGGCAGACCGCGAAGGCGCAGCGCAAGCTGCTCGACTCCGGGGCGCTCGGCCCCGCGAGTGGCGCCCCGGACGCCCCCGCCACCGGCGGCGGCACCGGCACCACCCCGGCCCCGGCCCCCGGAGGCGGACGGGCCACCCCGGCCCCGGCCCCCGGAGGCGGACGGGCCACCCCGGCGGGCACCCCCTCCCCGGTCGCCACCGTCACCGCGCCCCGCCCCCGCCCGGCCCCCGGCGGCCCCGGCGGCCCCGGAACGGCGACCGCGGAGGCCGGGAAGCGGGCGCTCGCCTACGCGCTGAGCCAGATCGGCAAGCCGTACGTCTGGGGCGCCGAGGGGCCGAACTCCTTCGACTGCTCGGGGCTGACCTCCTCCGCCTGGGCGTATGCCGGACGGCTCATCCCACGCACCAGCCAGGAGCAGTGGCGCCAGTTGCCACGGGTGCCGCTCGACAAGCTGCGCCCAGGCGATCTGGTGATCTATTACAAGGGCGCCAGCCATGTGGCGATGTACGCGGGCAACGGCCAGGTGGTCCAGGCGCCGCGCCCCGGCCAGCGGGTGAAGCTCTCCCCGCTCGCCTCCAATCCGCTGCACGGCGCCGTGCGCCCGGGTCCGGCACCGGTGGCCAAGCGCTGAGCGCCCCGGCGACACCGGTGTCAGCCGACGTACCGGATGACTCCGGCCCGGTCGTCGTCCCCGGCCTCTTCGCAGACCTCGGCCTCATCACAGACCTCGGCCTCCGCTTCAGCCTCCGCGGCCTCGGCCTCTTTCCTGACCTCGTCCAGATAGGCGGCCGTCTTCTCCGGCTCGTAGAAGAAGTTCTCGAAGTCGGAGGGGTCGTCGAAACCGTTGGCGATGCGGTGGGCGACGGCAGGGAAGGCGGCCCCCGCCCCGATGAGGTCCACGATGTGCTCCGGCGGCGGGCCCAGCATGGTGTTGGTCCACTTGGTGACGTGCCGCGCGGACTCCCAGTAGCGGTCGAAGGTCGTCCGCATCCACTCCTCGTCGAACGGCCGGTCGCCGTGCTCGACGATGCTCTCCAGATAGGCCGCCGCGCATTTGGCCGCCGAGTTGGAGCCCTGCCCGGTGATCGGGTCGTTGGCCACCACGACATCGGCGACGCCCAGGACCAGCCCGCCGCCCGGCAGCCGCGCGACCGGGTTGCGCACGGTCGGGGCGTACCCCCCGGACAGCGTGCCGCCCGCGTCCGTCAGCTCGACCTTGGTGGCGCGCGCGTACTCCCAGGGCGTGAACCGCTCCATCAGCTCCAGGACGCGCGCCAGATGCTCCGAGGGGTCGGTGATGCCCTGGAAGGCGTCGACCGGACCGCCCGGGACGCCCTCCCAGAAGAGGATGTCGGCGCGGCCGGTGGTGGTGAGCGCGGGCATCACGAACAGCTCGCCGACGCCGGGGACGAGATTGCAGCGCACCGCGTCGATGTCGGGGTGTTCGGGGCGCGGGCCGAGCCCGTGCACATAGGCCACCGCGAGGGCGCGCCGCGGGGTGTCGTACGGGGAGCGGGCGGGGTCCCGGCCGAAGAGCGAGACCAGTTCGCCCTTGCCCGCGGCCACCAGCGCCAGGTCGTACTTTCTGTCGAGGACGTCCAGGTCGGAGACGGCGGCGCCGTGGACGACCACCTGGCCGCCGCGCTGCTCGAACGTCTCCATCCAGCCGGCCATCTTGATCCGCTGGTCGACGGACTGGGCGTGGCCCTCCAGCCGGCCGACCCAGTCGATGACCCGCGGATGGGCCTGGCCCTCGGACACCGGCCGCCCGGCGACGGAGACCCCGAGGCCCTCGACCCGCGGCGCCCGATCCTCCCAGAAGTTGAGCGCCAGATCGCGCTCATGGCCCAGCGCGGTGTGGAACATGCACTGGGTGGACATCACCCGTCCGCCGCGGATCTCATCGGACGTCCGGTTGGACATCAGCGTGATCTCATAGCCCTTGGACTGGAGGCCGAGAGCGAGTTGGAGCCCGGACTGACCGGCACCCACGATGAGTATCTTCCGCATGGCTGTCGACTCTCCCTCAAGCTCGGGCCGGTAAAGGGAATGGAGCCCTCCATCCCACGGGCGGAGCTGAGGTTACGTCACTCGGGTGAGGCGTCAACGGCGTGTCTCACCAGCGCCAGCAGCGCGTCCACGACCGCGATCCGGCGCCGGGCGTCCATCATCACCACCGGCACCGTGGACGCGACGGAGAGCGCGTCGCGCACATCCTCGGGCTCGTAGAGCGGGGTCCCCTCGAAGTGGTTGACCGCCACCACATACGGCAGACCGAGGCTCTCGAAGTAGTCCAGCGCCGGGAAGCTCTCGTCCAGGCGCCGGGTGTCGACCATCACCACCGCGCCGATGGCCCCGCGCATCAGGTCGTCCCACATGAACCAGAAGCGCTGCTGACCTGGGGTGCCGAAGAGATACAGGACCAGATCGTTCTCCAGCGTGATCCGGCCGAAGTCCATCGCGACGGTGGTGGTCAGCTTCTCGGGCGTCGCCTCGAGATCGTCCACGCTCTCGCTGGCCTGCGTCATCAGCGCTTCGGTCTGGAGCGGAGTGATCTCCGAAACCGCGCCGACGAAGGTCGTCTTGCCGACCCCGAACCCTCCCGCTATCACGATCTTGGTGGCGATCGGCGCGCGGGAGCGGTCCGTCTGCCACCTCTGGAGCACCTCCTCGGCCCCGGGTATCCCGGCCCCGGGTATCTCCGACGTCGCCGGCGGGGTCGCCGTGATCGTCTCAGAGCCTGCGAAGTCCACTGAGCACCCTTTCGAGCAACGCGCGGTCCGGCTGGCCGGGACCCCGCCCGGTGCCGTAGACGCGGATCTTTCCCTGGTCGGCCAGGTCGCTGAGCAGGACACGCACCACCCCGAGTGGGATCTTGAGCATCGCGGAGACCTCCGCGACGGAGCGCATCCTGTCGCACAGTTCGATGATCGCCCGGATCTCCGGCATCATCCGGGCGTTCAGCCCGCTGGGGGCCAGGTCGAGCCGTCCGTCCGGAGACTCCAGCGACGCCACGAAGGTCTCCACCAGCAGCACATGGCCGGAGCGGGTGCGACCGCCGGTGAGCGAGTACGGACGTACGCGAGCGGGTTTACGGGCGGGCCGGCTGGACCCGGCGGCCGTCACTGTGCGTGCTCCAGCGACCTGCGTAGTTCATTGCGGAGTTCGGGGGTGAGCACATGTCCGGCCCGGCCCACGAACAGTGCCATGTGATAGGCGACGACGGTCATGTCGCAGTCGGGGGTGGCATGCACCCCGAGCAGCGAACCGTCGCTGATCGACATGACGAACAGACTGCCCTCGTCCATCGCCACCATCGTCTGCTTGACGCTGCCGCCGTCCATCAGCTTCGCCGCGCCGAGCGTGAGGCTGCCGACCCCCGAGACAATCGTCGCGAGATCCGCACTGGAGCCCTTGGGGCCGTCCTGTGCCGCCGGATCGGACGACGCGGCATGGTGCCGTGTGTCGGAGGAGAGCAGCATCAGCCCGTCGGTCGAGACGACCACAACCGAGCGGACGCCCGGCACCTCCTCGACCAGGTTGGCCAGCAACCAGTGCAGATTACGGGCCTCGCGACTCAACCCGTACGTACTACTGGGCGCATTCACCCGCGTGCCTCCTCAACCGTGCCACCCTCGCTCTGCGCCCCCGTTTGTCCTGCTGTTCCCCGCTGCCGCCGCGCGGGCTCGCCGCGGGCGGCGACCTCGGCGGCGGCGTCCCGGCGTCCGTCGCGGGCGCCGCGCTGGAAGCCACCGAGCCGGCGCCGCAGCTCCTCCGCGTTCACCGAGCCGGTCCGCTCCCGTGGATCGGGCTCCCGGAGCGCCAGGTTCCGCGGGGTGCGTTTGGGAAGCCCCTTGTCGGTGCGCGCCGCCTCGTCCCGCGGGCGGGCGTGCTGGTCGGGGCCGATGGCGTACGGATCGACGCGGGACGGATCGACGCCGGACGGTTCACCTGGCGCCGCCGACTCACCGGGCGCCGCCGGGGCACCCTGTGCTGTCGGGCTCCCCTGTGCTGTCGGGCCGCCGACCGCCGGGCCCCAGGCGTCCGCACCGACGGGGCGAATGCCGTGGCCCGGGGCGCCGAACCGCCGGTCGAAGTCCTCGTGGTCCTCGTGGTCGTCGCCGTCGGCGCGGTCCGCGCCGCCCTCGCGGCCCTCGCGGTCGTCGTGGTCCTCTTGGCTCTCGCGGCTCATGCGATGGAGGGTCAGCTCCATCGTCCGCTCCACGGCCGGTACCTCCGGCTCCTCGACCTGGGCGGTCGGGGCCGTCTGGGGTGCCGGGGCCGGGGCGTCCGCGCCGTGCCGTACGCCGTCCTGCGCGTCGGTCCGGGCCGACTTGGGGACGCGCTTGGGCAGGGTGGGCAGCGCACCGCCGTTCCCCGGGCTCGGGTGGCCGCGCGGCGGCGTGGGCTCCATGGGGTAGTCACGGGCGGCCGGGTCCCCGGTCTGCCCCCACCGCTCGGCGGGGACGGCCCAGGCGGCGCCCGGCTCGGAGTCCGAGGCCGCCTCGACGGGCGTGGGCTCCGGCTCGGCGGCCTGCGGCGCCGGGTCCGGCTCCGCGGGCGGCGCGACCGGCTCGGCCGACGGCTCGGCACCGGCACCGGCACCCGCCACGGCGCCCGCGCCCGCACTCGCGCTCGGCACACCCTCCTGGTCCCGGGCGACCGAACGGGTCTGCCCGGGAAGCGTGTTGGAGTTCGCCTCGGCCTCCGAGCCCGGGAAGCCCAGGAAGGACGACGGTCCGGCGCCACCGAACGTCGCGGCCACGCTCACCGGCGGGGCGGGCGGCAGCCCGGCGCCGGGCGGACCGGCCGGGAGGATCTTCGTCGGGAGGACGACCACGGCGGCCACCCCGCCCGGCTGCTGCTCACGCAACTGCACCCGGATGCCGTGGCGCGCGGCGAGCCGGGTCACCACATACAGCCCGAGGCCCAGCGGGTCCTCCGGCTGGGGGCCCTGGCAGTACTCCGGCACCGGGTCGGCGAGCCGGGTGTTCAGCTCCAGGAAGCGCTCGGGCGTCATGCCGATGCCCTCGTCCTGGACGGAGAGCATGACCTCGCCGGACTCCAGGAGCCAGCCGGAGACCTGGACGGCCGCGTCCGGCGGAGAAAACGATGTCGCGTTCTCCAGCAGCTCGGCGATCAGGTGGCTGACGCTGTCCGCAGCGAACCCGGCGACCTGGGCATGCGGCGGCAGCGCCTGGATCTGCACCCGGTCGTACCGCTCGACCTCGCTGATCGAGGCGCGCAGCACATCCAGCAGCGGCACCGGCCCCGGATGGGTGGCCTTGTGCTCGGAGCCCGCGATGACCAGGAGGTTCTCGCCGTAGCGGCGTATCCCGGTGGCCAGGTGGTCGAGCTGGAAGAGCGTCTCGAGGCGGTCGGGGTCCTGCTCCCGCTCCTCCTGGGACTCGATGATGGCGAGCTGGCGCTCGATCAGGCCCAGCGAGCGCAGCGCGAGGCCGACGAAGCTGCCGTGGACCCGGGCCCGCAGCCCCTCCAGCCGGGTGGCGACCGCGTCCCGCTCGGCGCGCAGCCCGTCCCGCTCATCGGCCATCCGCTGCCGCTCGCCGACGAGCCGGGTGCGCTCGGTCTCCAGCTCGGCGACCCGCTCGTAGGCTTGCGCGGCCTTGGCGTGGAGTTCGTTGACGGCCCGTACGGCGTCCGCGTACTCGTCGTCGCGGCCCTTGAACGCGACCGGCTCCTCGGCCGCCGGATCGGCCGCGACCCGCCGGGCGCCGAGCCGCAGCGCGGCCAGCGGCCGGGTCATCGAGCGGGCGCTGTGCACCCCGGCGCCGAGGGCGACCAGCAGGGCGGCGCCGACGATGCCGATGCGCAGTTCGAGGTCGGTGACCTCGTCGTCCCGCAACCGGGCGAGCTGGGCGGCCTCGGAGGAGGCCAGCGAGGACTGCGCGCCGCGCATCCGGTCGATCCGGGTGTCCAGGCCGGCCTCGACGCGGTCCTCGTCGAGGAAGAAGTCATTGCCCGCGAAGCGGTTCTGGTCGGTGAGCCGGGCGAGATAGCGCTCGGCGTCGCTGACCTCGGTGCCGTTGACGGTGCGGTCGTAGGCGTCGCGCATGGCGGCCGGGGCGAGCTGCTCGAAGTCGGCGAGCGCGGACTGCTCGCGGAGGTTGGTCCGCTGGGCGGCGGAGACCAGCGTGGGCTGGCCGCCGCCCGCGTCGAGCGCGGCCAGCAGCAGTCCGCGGGTGGCGGACGCCTCCTCGACCGCGCGGCCGAGCGGGGCCAGCGCGGCGGTGGCGCCCGACTCGGCGTCGGCGGGGAGCCGCCGGGCCAGGGTGTCGGTGATCCCGTTCAGCGCCTGGACGGTCCGGGTGTACGAGGTGAAGACGTCGAGGGCCGAGCCCTTGCCGGTCAGCGCCTGCTGCCGCACCTCGGGCAGGGCGTCGAGGAGCCGCCGGACCGAGGCCGGGACCTGCCCCCGCACCTCCCGGACGCGGCGGTCGACCCGGGACCGCATCTCCTCGGAGACCCCGTGGCCGGAGGCGGTGGTGCGCCCGTCGGCGACGTACCGCGTCATGGCGTCGCGCTCGTCGGCGAGGGCGTGGGCGAGGGTCACCGCGCCGCGGTTGGTCTCCGCGAGGTCGACGAGCCGCTGGGCGTCGGTGGTGTCATCGAGGGCGAGCAGGACGGCGGGAGTCCCGGCCCCGAGGACGGCGACGGAGACGAGGGCGACCGACGTGGTCAGCCGACGACGGACGCGTGCGGTGTGCCGTCGCGGCGTCGCCTCGTCCTGACGTGGCTCGCTTACCGCATCGCGCGTGGTGCCCCGAAGCCGCTTCTTCCGCACCGGTGCTCACAATCCATTCTCGCCCGACCGCTCTGTGAACCAGAGGTGACGACGGATCAACAATTGTGTTTCCCCACCTCTGGTAGGGATTCCGACCCTTTCAGGACGGGTCTGGGGCGGGCATGCATCACCCACCCGGCCACCCGAACGAGTGAACCGCATTGGGTAGTTGACCACCAACTTTGGCTCGCGGCCATACCCTCCCGCCACCTTACGCGGATTGGTAAAGACCTCACCGCCCTGACAAGATGCCCACCCGCAGCTTCCCAGAAGTGTCAATCCCTCCCCAATCAGGCAGCCGGGAAACCGGCGAGAGATTTGGTACGGACCAACACCCGGCCAGGTCACCACGACGGCGGTGATCAACGGCGGTCCGGCAGACTGAGGGAATGCGCATCGAACTCGCGACCGCCCCCGGCGATCAGCAATATCCCAACGAGGACTACGCATCGATAGCCCTTCCGGCCTCGGGGAGCGGCGGTGCGCTGGTGGTCCTGGACGGGGTGACCCCGCCCGCGGGCGACGACGGATGCGTACACAGCGTGAGCTGGTTCACCGCGCGACTCGGCGGATCGCTGCTCGAACTGTCCGGTTCGCGACGGGATATGCCCCTGACACAGTGCCTCTCCGAGGCGATCGCCCGAACCGCCGCATCGCATAGTTCAACGTGTGACCTTTCTCACCACCTCACTCCGCAGGCAACCGCCGTCGCGGCGCGCTGGGACGCCGAGCGGATCGAGTATCTGGTGCTCTCCGACTCGGTGTTGCTCATCGAGTCGGCCCATGGCGGAGTGACTCCGGTACTGGACGACCGGATCGACCGGCTGCGGGCCGAGGGCAGGCGGCTCGCCCCGCTGCGCAACGCGGAGGGCGGCTTCTTCACCGCCGCCGCCGACCCCGCGGTCTCCGACAAGGCCGTCGCCGGGGAGTTCCCGCGCGGCGAGGTGCGGGCGCTGGCGGCGCTCACCGACGGCGCGACGCGCTGGGTGGAGCGGTTCGGCGAGGGCGACTGGGCCGACTGCTTCGCACTGCTGCGCAAGGAGGGCCCGCAGGCGCTGATCGACCGGGTGCGGGCGGTCGAGCACACCGATCCGGACGGTACGGCGTTTCCGCGGGGCAAGACCCACGACGACGCGGCCGTGGTCTTCGTGGAGCCCTGACCGGCGGGGACGCCCCCGCCGGGCTGCCGTGTGGGGCGGGGTAGCGCGGTTGCCACGCCCGCGTCGCCGGATGCGCGGGGGTCGCCGATCCTGGCGGGTATGAGCGCCTTACTCCTGCGCCGCCCGCGCCGCGTGACCGGGTTCCCCGGCCTCCTGCGCCGCCCGCGCCGCCTGACCGGGGTCCTCGGCCTCCTGCTCCGCGTTCAACCGGTGCAGCAGTCTGGCGAGTTCGGCGACCTCGTTGCGCTCCCACGCGGCGAGGCGGCGGGCGTACCGCGCCCGCCGGGCGACCCGTACCGCGCTGAAGCGACTGCGGCCCTCTTCGGTCAACTCCACCAGGAAGGCCCGGCCGTCCGCCGGATCGGGCGTCCGAGTCACCAGGCCGAGCCCCTCAAGGGCGCGGAGCTGACGGCTCATCGTGGCCTTTCCGACGCCCACGAAGCCCGCGAGGTCGGTGGCGCGCTGCGGACCCGCGTCCTCCAGCCGCATCAGCAGCCCATAGGCGGCGGATTCGAGCTCCGGGTGGACCTCCCGGGCCAATTCCCCCGAAGCGGCACGGGCTCTGCGGAGGAAAACCGCCAATTCGCGCTCCAGAGCCAGGAATGCATGGTCCACACCAATGCCGCCCACGGTGCCACCCGCGCCCTGCTCGGGTGGCAATGCCCCGTTGTTGTGCACGTCAGAGCCCTCTCCGGGTTTTCACTTCGTGAAAGTTTCTACCACGCGCGGTTGTTACCGCAGCTCCACCAGTATTTCGCAGGATTAGACCAACGGCATCACACCCTCCCCCTTCCGCCGACCTATCTACGCCCGTAGCGTCCCTCCTGACATGGTCATACCAATCGGACGTCCTTCTCCCCCCACCGAGGCTTCGGAGGCAACGCCATGCTCGTGCACAGACCTGGTTCGGTCCGACGCGCCCTCAGCGCGCTGATCGGAATCCTCGCCGCTCTCCTCGCCGTGACCATCGCACTGCCCGGTACGGCCTTCGCCGCGCAGGGCCGGGGCGACAAGGCCATCCCCCACCCCGAGGACGACTGGGCGGGTTCGCAGATACTCAAGCACGAGGGCGGATCCACGGCCGGCGAGGCGCCCACGGGGCTGCTCGCCACCGTCGAGGGCGTGGACGTCAGCAGCCACCAGGGCAATGTCAACTGGGCGACGCTGTGGAGCAGCGGGGTCCGGTTCGCCTACGTCAAGGCCACCGAGGGCACGAGCTACACCAACCCGAACTTCGCCCAGCAGTACAACGGCTCGTACAACGTCGGCATGATCCGCGGCGCGTACCACTTCGCCCTGCCGAACAACTCGACCGGCGCCGCGCAGGCCAACTACTTCGTGGACCACGGCGGCGGCTGGTCCAAGGACGGCAAGACGCTGCCGGGCGCGCTCGACATGGAGTACAACCCCTACGGCGCGAGCTGCTACGGGCTGAGCGCCGGCGCGATGGTCAACTGGATCAAGTCCTTCAACAGCACCTACAAGGCGCGCACCGGCCGCGACCCGGTGATCTACACCTCCACGAGCTGGTGGAAGAGCTGCACGGGCAACTCCGCCGCCTTCGGTGGCGTCAACCCCCTGTGGATTCCGCGCTACGGCTCGTCCGTCGGCGAGCTTCCGGCGGGCTGGGGCTTCCACACCATCTGGCAGTACACCTCGTCCGGCCCGACGGTCGGCGACCACAACAAGTTCAACGGCGCCATGGACCGGCTCCAGGCGCTCGCCAACGGCTGAGCCCGCGCCTCCTCACCCCCCACATCCGGCGCGTCCGCCCTCCGGTGTACGGACAGGTCTGTCTGTACGCTGGAGGGCGTCGGTCGTCCTACGGCCAAGCCAAGGAGCATGATCATGAGCACCGTCCGCCCCTCCGCCCATGAGCGGATCCTGTCCACCGCGACCGCGCTGTTCAACGCCCATGGGGTGCGCGGCGTCGGCGTGGACCGGATCATCGCCGAGTCGGGTGTGGCGAAGGCGACGCTCTACTCCCACTTCCGCACCAAGGACGATCTGGTCCTGGCCTATCTGCACCGGTCGGACCAGCACTGGCGCGGGTCGCTGCGGCAGGCCGCCGAGGCGGCCGGCGCCGATCCCCGGGACCGTCTCGTCGGAGTCTTCGACGCGCTGATCGCGACGACCGAGCGGGACGGTTTCCGCGGCTGCGCGTTCACCAGGACCGCGGGCGAGACCGAGCCGGGCACCGCCACGCACGCCGTGACCGCCGAGCACAAGCGCGCCATACGGACCTGGCTGACCGAGCTGGCCCGGGAGGCCGGGGCCGCCGACCCCGAGCGGCTCGGCCTACAGATCTCCGTGCTCGTGGACGGGACGATGGCCGCGGCCGCGCTGGAGCCGAGGCCGGAGTTCGCGGAGGCGGCCCAGGACGCGGCGCGGTCGCTGGTCGCGGAGGCGTGCCCGGCGCGGGTGTAGCGCTCGCAGCCTTCGTACGCGGCGTCCGGCTCTCGTCCGTACGCGAAGGGCCCGGCCGCACCCATGAGGTGCGGCCGGCCCTTTACCGTGTCGCGCGGCTCAGGCGTGGCGCATGGCTCAGGCGTGACGCGACTCAGACGGCGGTCAGCTCGTGCTCCCGTATCACGCCGGAGGCCAGCAGCTCGCGATAGCGGTCCTGGTACACGGCGAGCTGGGCGTCGTCGAGCGTATGGGAGCCGTGCACGATGAGCGGCTCCTCGTAACGCATCCCGGTGATGTGGGCGGTGGCGTCGAAGGGCTTGAGCAGCTCGACGACCGGGAAGCGGTGGAACCCGTCCGGCCGGTACTGCTCCTCGGCGGCGCCCGTCGAGGTGGCCAGCAGCAGCGACTTGCCGCGCAGCGAGGTGCCGCCGGTGCCGTAGGCGAAGCCGCGCAGGAACACCTCGTCCTGCCACTTCTTCAGCAGCGGCGGCACCGAATACCAGTAGAAGGGGAACTGGAGCACGATCCGGTCGTGCTCCAGCAGCAGCCGCTGCTCGCGCTCGACATCGATCCGCAGATCGGGATAGGCGGCGTAGAGGTCATGGAAGGTGACCCCGTCCACCGGCCGGGCCGCCTCGGCGAGCGCGGCGTTGATACGGGACGCGGCGAGGTTGGGGTGGGCGAGGACGAGCAGGGTGCGCGGCACGGATCCCTCCGGAATGACGAGCGTGAACAGACAGGTCTGTCTGTTCGCTGGTGAAGCTACCAGACAGACCTGTCTGGCTGCCAACAGATCCGGCCTCGGGCCCGGGTCAGCCGCGACCGGGCACGATCACCTGCCCCTGCGCCGCCCCCTCGACGACCTGCGCATACGCCTGGGCCACGGTTTCCACCGGGGTCCCCTCCGCGGGGTCCATGCCCAGCTTCTCCAGGGTTTCCCGCACCCATCCCGGGCAGATCGCGTTCACCCGCAGCCCGCGCTCCGTCTCGATCGCGGCGGCCCGGACGAAGGCGTCGAGCCCGGCGTTCACCAGCGCGCCGAAGGCCCCGCCGGGGGTGGGCTTCTCGAAGACCCCGCTGGTGAGGGTGATGGACCCGCCGTCGCGGAGGTGGTGGAGGGCCCGGCGCACGAGGGCGACCTGGCCCAGCAGCTTGGCGTCCAGACCGGTGGTGAACTCCTCGTCCGAGGCGTCCCCGCCGAGCGGGGTGAGCGCGCCGGAGGCCGCGCAGCAGACGACGGCGTCGACGTCCTGGACGGTCGCGAAGAGGTGGTCGAGGGTGGCGGGGTCGGCCATGTCGACGCGCACGGCGCCGGCGGCGCCGGTGCGGGAGGCCCGTACGACCTCATGCCGGCCTTCGAGGGCGTCCGCCACGGCCCGCCCGATGGTTCCTGTCGCTCCGATCACGATGACCTTCATGCGGTCAGCGTGCCGGAGCGCGGGGCGCGCCGCCTGGCCCTGTGGGAACCAGGCAGCGGGGGGCGGGTCAGTCGCGGGGGAACTCGTCGGTCTTGAGCGTCAGGTCGACGACGGTGTTCGTCAGATCCACCTCACCGCCGAAGGGCACCGTTCGTTCGTTGATGTAGGCGCCGTCCTTGGGCTCGGTGAACAGGTGGCACCTGCCGGTGTAGGGGTCAATGATCAGATAGACGGGAACCTCGGCAGTGGCGTATGCCGACTTCTTGGGGCCGTAATCATTGGCACCCGTGCGCTTTGAGATCACCTCGGCCACGAACTCGACGTCCTGATGACGCCACTGGCCCTTGGAGTTCTTGACAGCTCCCTCGGCGATCAGCGTGACATCGGTCGCGAAGCCGTTGAGGTAGCCGGGATAGTCGATGCGGACATCCGACTTGACCCGCTTGCGCGCGTACTGTGTCCGCAGTTGCTCGACGACGTCCAAAGTGATGTCCCAGGTGTCCCGCTGCGGCGACATGAAGATGTTCCCCTCGACAATCTCAACCTTGATTCCCTCGGGGACGGGCATCTTCTCGAGCGCCTCGAACATCGCGTCCAAGGTGAGTTCGTCGCTGCTGTCGGCCATCTCGATCCTGTCAATCGCCATGACGGTCATCGTGCCGCTCCTCCCCGCCGCAGGCACAGAAACCGCGACCGGTCAGTCCAACGATACGCAGGGCCGACAGGTCACGCGTGGCCCGGAATCCCGTTCGATACGGGATCCCGGGCCACTGCGCCACCGGCAGCGTCCGTCACGCCGCTGCCGGAACCTCGGGGGCGGCCGTCCGGGCGGGTTCGAGGGCCAGCTCCAGGACTCGGCGGACATCCGAGACCGGGTGGACGTCGAGCTTGTCCAGGACCTCGGCGGGGACGTCGTCCAGGTCGGGCTCGTTGCGCTTGGGGATGATCACGGTGGTCACCCCGGCCCGGTGCGCCGCCAGCAGCTTCTGCTTGACGCCGCCGATGGGCAGCACCCGCCCGGTCAGCGAGACCTCACCCGTCATCGCCACGTCCGGGCGCACCTGGCGGCCGGAGAGCAGCGAGGCCAGGGCGGTGGTCATGGTGATGCCCGCGCTCGGGCCGTCCTTGGGGACCGCGCCCGCCGGGACGTGCAGGTGGACGCCGCGCTCCTTCAGGTCGCCGACCGGCAGCTCCAGTTCCGCGCCGCGGGAGCGCAGGAAGGAGAGCGCGATCTGGGCGGACTCCTTCATGACGTCGCCGAGCTGCCCGGTGAGGTTCAGCCCCGCGCCGCCCGTCTCCGGGTCGGCCAGCGACGCCTCCACGAACAGCACGTCACCGCCCGCGCCCGTGACCGCGAGCCCGGTCGCCACGCCGGGGACGGCGGTGCGGCGCTCGGCCGGGTCCTGGGCGGACTCGGGGGTGTGGTGCGGCCGGCCGATCAGCGGGCGCAGCTCCGCCACATCGACGGTGAAGGGGAGTTCGCGCTCGCCGAGTTCGTGCTGGGCCGCGACCTTGCGCAGCAGCCGGGCGATGGAGCGCTCCAGGGTCCGTACGCCCGCCTCGCGGGTGTACTCGCCCGCCAGCTTGCGCAGCGCCTCGTCCGCCACCGTGACCTCGCCCGGCTCCAGACCGGCCCGCTCCAACTGCCGGGGCAGCAGGTGGTCACGGGCGATGGTGACCTTCTCGTCCTCGGTGTAGCCGTCCAGGCGCACCAGTTCCATGCGGTCCAGGAGGGCTTCCGGGATGGCCTCCAGGACGTTGGCGGTGGCGAGGAAGACCACGTCGCTCAGGTCGAGTTCGACCTCCAGGTAGTGGTCGCGGAAGGTGTGGTTCTGGGCCGGGTCCAGGACCTCAAGCAGGGCCGCGGCCGGGTCGCCGCGGAAGTCGGAGCCCACCTTGTCGATCTCGTCCAGGAGGACGACGGGGTTCATGGAGCCCGCCTCCTTGATGGCCCGGACGACGCGGCCGGGCAGCGCGCCCACGTAGGTGCGCCGGTGGCCGCGGATCTCCGCCTCGTCGCGGACGCCGCCGAGCGCGACCCGGACGAACTTGCGCCCCATCGCGCGGGCGACGCTCTCGCCCAGGCTGGTCTTGCCGACGCCGGGCGGGCCCACCAGGGCGAGCACCGCGCCGCCGCGGCGGCCGCCGACGACGCCCAGGCCCCGGTCGGCGCGGCGCTTGCGCACCGCCAGGTACTCGGTGATCCGCTCCTTGACGTCCTCCAGGCCCGCGTGGTCGGCGTCGAGCACGGCCTTGGCGCCCTGGATGTCGTACGCGTCCTCGGTGCGCTCGTTCCAGGGCAGCTCCAGGACGGTGTCCAGCCAGGTGCGGATCCAACTGCCCTCGGGGCTCTGGTCGCTGGACCGCTCCAGCTTGTCGACCTCCTTGAGGGCCGCCTCGCGCACCTTGTCCGGCAGCTCTGCGGACTCGACCCGGGCCCGGTAGTCGCCGGACTCGTCCTCAGGGTCGCCGTTCAGCTCGGCGAGCTCCTTACGGACGGCTTCGAGCTGGCGCCGCAGCAGGAATTCGCGCTGCTGCTTGTCGACGCCCTCCTGGACGTCCTTGGCGATCGACTCGGCGACGTCCTGCTCGGCGAGGTGGTCGCTCAGCCAGGTGACGGCGAGCTTCAGCCGGGCCACCGGGTCGGTGGTCTCCAGCAGCTCGACGCGCTGGGCCACGCTCAGGAAGGGCGAGTAGCCGGAGTTGTCGGCGAGCTGCGCGACATCGTCGATCTGCTCCACCCGGTCCACGACCTGCCAGGCGCCGCGCTTGCGCAGCCAGCTCGTGGCCAGCGCCTTGTATTCCTTGATCAGTTCGGTGACGGCACCGGGCAGCGGGTCGGGCACGATCTCCTCGACCGTGGTCCCCTCCACCCACAGGGCCGCCCCGGGCCCGGTGGTCCCGGCCCCGATGCGAACGCGGCGCACACCGCGGATCAGCGCGCCGGGGTCGCCGTCGGAGAGGCGGCCCACCTGCTCGATGGTGCCGAGCGTGCCGATGCCCGCGTAGGTGCCGTCGACGCGCGGCACCAGCAGCACCTTCGGCTTGCCGCTGCCGCTCCCACTGGAGCGTGCGGCGGCCTGGGCGGCCTCCACCGCGGCGCGTACCTCGGTATCGGAAAGGTCCAGCGGCACCACCATGCCGGGCAGCACGACCTCGTCGTCCAGAGGCAGTACGGGCAGGGTGAGCGGTGTGGACAGCGAAGCCATGATCTCCCCTTCGGCAGGCAACTTGAGTCGGTGAGACTCAAATAATCAATGCCCACTCAATGCACGGAGGGGCCTCAGGTGTTCCCGGACGCTCGTTCGCTGTGAGCGAAGCCGCTCTCGGCGGCGTCGCGGCTCTTCGAGGACGGCCGCCACCTGGCGTTTCGCCGGACGTACCGCCAGCAGACGACACCGATCAGCAGGGCGAGCCCATGCCCCCATTCGGTGAGCGGATCGAAGTCGACGAGGCTCCCGGCGACGAGCGCGAGGCCGATTCCGCCGAGCAGCGCCCAGCGCGGCCGGGGCATCAGCAGCCCGGCGAGCGCGGCGGCGCAGGCGATCAGGCCATAGCTGACCCCGTAGTCGAGGCGGCGCAGCGAGCTGTCCGGGAGATGCCCGACGGCGACGGAGGCGGCCACCGGGAGCTCGGTGAGCAGCGTCGCCAGCACATGGCCGAGCAGGAACACCCCGGCGGTCCGCACCCCGCCGATGCGCCGCTCCAGCGCGCCGAGCACCAGGGGGAAGACGACCAGGTAGGGCGAGGTGATCCCGCCCACCACCCACAACGCGCTGACCAGCAGGGTCAGCAGCGGGCGCTGGGAGAGGTGGGACACATCGGTGCTGGAGTCCGCGAGCAGATCGTGCACGGTGCCGGGGTCGCCGAGACGGGCGTAGAGCCCGGTGCAGAGGAGGACGAGCGTGTAGCCGAGGGTGAACGGCACGCGGATGAGCGTGCGCGGAAGCCTGGTGAGGAGCGGCGGGTCGCCGAGGCGCGGCAGCGCGCCCGGGCCCACCACGGTGGCAGCCGTAAGGCGCCCACGACCCGCGGTGGCAGCCGTAAGGCGCCCGCGACCCGCCGCGGCGACCGTAAGGCGCTCACGACCCGCCGCGGCCGCCGACCCCTGCGGCGTACTGGCCCCGACGGCGGCCGGCCCGGTACGCCCTGCCGCCCGCCGCCGACCGGCCGAGCCGACACACGGACGAGCCCTCCCGGCCACCCCTTGCCCACCGGGGGCATCGCCGTCCGCCGCCCGCGCGCCCGGGACGGCCGGAGGGCGCCCGGGAGCGGCCGGCGGAGACCCCGCCGACGCCCCTGCGGCATCCGCGTCGTCGGGCTCCGCGTCCGTCGTCCCCCGTATAGATGTCGTCAACGCCCGCGCCCCTTCCTCACTCCCTCTGCTCTCCGCATATCCGCCACGACGAGAACAACAACCCGGAGGCCGTGAGTCATGTCACCGTGGCGACGGCTGTGACGCGGGCGACGTCATGGCACCGGACCACCGGGGGAATCGGTTGGACCGGCGGGCGGGACCGGCGCGAGGATGGCGGCATCAGGACCACCCGGGAGGACCTCACCCCATGCCGCCGCGACCGCAGCCGCCGTACGACCTCCACCCCGCCGACGACGACCGGCCGGTGACCGTCGACCGCCGGGAGGGTCCGTACGGCGAGGTGGTACTGCGGCGGCGCGACGGCGGAGGGCCGGGCGACGCCGTCTTCGAGATCATCGCCAATGGGTGCTTCCTCATGGACACCTCCGACGGCCGCTCCGAGCGGCTGCTCATCCGCGCCGCGCTCGGCGCGCTGCCCGCCGACCGCCCCTCCCCCGCCCTGCTCATCGGTGGGCTCGGCGTCGGTTTTTCGCTGGTCGAGGCGGTGGCGGAGCCCCGGTGGGGGCGGATCGCGGTGGTCGAGCGGGAGGCGGCGGTGATCGACTGGCACCGCGATGGACCCCTGGCGGCCATGACCGCCGGGGCGCTGGCCGATCCGCGCGCCGAGATCGTCCACGCCGATCTGGTCGCCTGGCTGCGGACCGGCCCGCGGACCCCTCAGACAACGCAGACAACGCAGACACCCCAGCCCCCGCAGACCTATGACGCGCTGTGCCTGGACATCGACAACGGCCCCGACTGGACCGTCACCGAGGACAACGACGGTCTCTACTCCCCCGCCGGGCTCGCCGCCTGCGCGGCGCGCCTCGCGCCGGGCGGAGTGCTGGCCGTATGGTCGGCGCAGCCATCACCCGCATTCGAGGAATCTCTCCGTAATGCCGGGTTCACGCGGGTGCGTACGGAAGAGGTAACCGTTGCCCGGGGTGTTCCCGACGTCGTGCATCTCGCCGTTCGGGGCGCGTAGCAAAGCCGCGTACGCTGGCTTTACGCTTGCTTGCCTACCAAACGCGGCTGAGCGATGACCAGGCGCGAGCCGCGGGTTTCACCGGAAGACGCAGGGGCGGGCGTATGGAGCAGACTCACAACGGTCACAACGGGACCGCCACGACCACCCCTGGCGCACAGCGCCGGGTCCTCGTCGTCGAGGACGATCCGACCATAGTGGACGCCATCGCGGCCCGGCTGCGTGCCGAGGGGTTCCAGGTCCAGACGGCGGGAGACGGTCCGGCGGCGGTCGACACGGCCGAGGCGTGGCAGCCCGATCTGCTGGTCCTCGACGTGATGCTGCCGGGCTTCGACGGTCTGGAGGTCTGCCGCCGGGTGCAGGCCCGCCGTCCGGTGCCGGTGCTGATGCTGACCGCCCGCGATGACGAGACCGACATGCTGGTGGGGCTCGGGGTCGGCGCCGACGACTACATGACCAAGCCGTTCTCCATGCGCGAACTGGCCGCGCGGGTGCATGTGCTGCTGCGGCGGGTGGAGCGGGCGGCGCTGGCCGCGCACACCCCGCGCAGCGGGATACTGCGCCTGGGCGAGCTGGAGATCGACCACGCCCAGCGCCGGGTGCGGGTGCGCGGCTCGGATGTGCATCTGACCCCGACCGAGTTCGATCTGCTGGTCTGTCTGGCCAACACCCCGCGCGCGGTGCTCTCGCGTGAGCAGTTGCTGGCCGAGGTGTGGGACTGGGCGGACGCCTCGGGCACCCGCACCGTGGACAGCCATATCAAGGCGCTGCGGCGGAAGATCGGCGCGGAGCGGATCCGTACGGTGCACGGCGTCGGCTACGCCCTGGAGACCCCGGCGGCATGAGGAAGGGCCGCTGGGCGCGCAGGGTTCCCAAGGTCTGGCGGATCCCCGGGGCCGGGGTGCCCAGGGGCTGGCGGATTCCCGGGGCCCGGGTTCCCAAGGTCTGCCGGATGTATGTCGACCCCAAGGGCCGGCGGGCGCTGTCCCGCGCCACCTGGGCCCGGATCTGGGAGGCGCTGCGGCCCTTCGACCCGTACCGCTCGGTCAAGGCGGCGCTGGGGGCGCTGGTCATCGGCTCGGTGATCATCACCACGTGGCTGGTCTTCGCGGCGGTGCACTCCGATACCGAGCTGCGCGTGATCACCATCTTCTCGATCATCGCCTCGCTGCTGATCACCCAGTTCGTGGCCCACGGGCTGACCGCCCCGCTGGACGAGATGACCGAGGTCACCCGGGCGATGGCGAACGGCGACTACACCCGGCGGGTCCGGGCGGCCCAGCGCCGGGACGAGTTCGGCGACCTGGCGACCGCGTTCAACCGGATGGCGGCCGACCTGGAGGCGGTGGACACCCACCGCAAGGAGTTGGTCGCCAATGTCTCGCATGAGCTGCGCACCCCCATCGCGGCCCTGCGCGCCGTGCTGGAGAACGTGGTGGACGGGGTCTCGGAGGCCGATCCGGAGACCATGCGGGTCGCGCTGCGGCAGACCCAGCGGCTGGGCCGCCTGGTGGATCAGCTTCTCGATCTCTCCCGCCTCGACAACGGGGTGGTGCCGCTGCACGTGCGGCGGTTCGAGGTCTGGCCATATTTGGCCGGAATCCTCAAGGAGGCGAGCATGGCCAAGGGCGCGGAGTCCCAGTCGGGCGCGCACACCCGTACGGACGTCCATCTCAATCTGGACGTCTCCCCGCCCGAGCTGACCGCCCACGCCGACGCCGAGCGGCTGCACCAGGTGATGGCGAACCTCATCGACAACGCGGTGAAGCACAGCCCGGCGCACGGCCGGGTGACCGTGCGCGCCCGGCGCGGTGCCGGCGGCCCGGAGAGCCTGGAGCTGGAGGTGCTGGACGAGGGCCCCGGCATCCCGGAGGCGGAGCGGCACCGGGTCTTCGAGCGGTTCAACCGGGGCGGGCTCTCCCCCGACAGCTCGGCGAACGGAAGCCGGCGCCGGCCGGGCCAGGTCAGCGACGGCGGCACCGGCCTGGGACTGGCGATCGCGCGCTGGGCGGTGGATCTGCACGGCGGGCGGATAGGCGTGGCGGAGTCCCCGCGGGGCTGCCGGATCCAGGTCAGCCTCCCCGGACCGGCACCGGAATCCAAACCGGCCACCCCCTGAGATCAAAGTTGAAGTAAAGTCACTCCTGTCGCGCACATACGAGCGGCAGGGGTGCACGTTTGCGCTGCCCCACGTGAGGAAACACACGAAACCCCGGGTGTTTCCCGGTGAGTCATGCGCTGAAACCCGCCAATCAATGTGACTTGCGCGACGATGACCAGTGCGGCCTGCACGTAAGGGTCCAAGGGGCGTAGCCTTAATTCCCGCTGTCCACCACCTTAGGAAGCGGAAGAGGGCGGTTGCCGCCGTGTCGCCACAGTCCCCCAACACCTCGAGCGTCTCGACCGATGAGCAGGACGGGCAGGGAAGTAACCCTGCCGCTGCCTTCGGCCCCAATGAGTGGCTCGTCGACGAGATCTACCAGCAGTACCTCCAGGACCCGAACTCGGTCGACCGAGCCTGGTGGGACTTCTTCGCCGACTACAAGCCGGGTCAGGACACCGGCTCCGCGGTGGTCAAGCCACCACAGGGAGTAGCGGCGAGCGCCGCCCCGGCGGCTCCGGCCCAGCCGGCGGAGGCCAAGCCCGCCGTCCCGGCCGCGAAGCCCGCCGAGGCCAAGCCCGCAGCGGCGGCCCCGGCCGCCCCGAAGCCCGCACCGGCGCAGCCCGCGGCCCCCGCCGCGAAGGCCGCCCCGGCGGCTCCGGCGGCCCCGGCCAAGCCCGCTCCGGTCAAGCCGACCCCGGCCGAGCCGACGGTCTCCAAGAAGGAGCCCGCCGCGCCGTCCGCCGGCCCCGAGCTGGTCACGCTGCGCGGCCCGTCCGCCGCCGTGGCGAAGAACATGAACGCGTCGCTGGAGCTGCCGACGGCCACCTCGGTCCGTGCGGTCCCGGTCAAGCTGCTGTTCGACAACCGCATCGTCATCAACAACCACCTCAAGCGCGCCCGTGGCGGCAAGGTGTCCTTCACGCACCTGATCGGCTACGCCATGGTGCAGGCGCTGAAGGCGATGCCCTCGATGAACCACTCGTTCACCGAGAAGGACGGCAAGCCGACCCTGGTCAAGCCCGAGCACATCAACCTCGGTCTCGCCATCGACCTGGTCAAGCCCAACGGTGACCGCCAGCTCGTCGTGGCCGCGATCAAGAAGGCCGAGACGCTCAACTTCTTCGAGTTCTGGCAGGCGTACGAGGACATCGTGCGCCGCGCCCGCTCGGGCAAGCTGACGATGGACGACTTCACCGGCGTCACGGCCTCCCTGACCAACCCCGGCGGCATCGGCACCGTCCACTCGGTGCCGCGGCTGATGCCCGGACAGGGCCTGATCGTCGGCGTCGGCGCGATGGAGTACCCCGCCGAGTTCCAGGGCACCTCCCAGGACACCCTGAACAAGCTGGGCATCGCCAAGGTCATGACGCTGACCAGCACCTATGACCACCGGGTGATCCAGGGCGCCGCCTCCGGCGAGTTCCTGCGGATCATGAACCAGTTGCTGCTCGGCGAGAACGACTTCTTCGACGAGATCTTCAAGGCGCTGCGCATCCCCTACGAGCCGGTCCGCTGGCTCAAGGACATCGACGTCAGCCACGACGACGATGTCACCAAGGCGGCGCGGGTCTTCGATCTGATCCACTCCTACCGGGTCCGCGGCCATGTCATGGCCGACACCGACCCGCTGGAGTACCGCCAGCGCAAGCACCCCGACCTGGACATCATCGAGCACGGGCTCACCCTGTGGGACCTGGAGCGCGAGTTCGCGGTCGGCGGCTTCGCGGGCAAGACCATGATGAAGCTGCGCGACATCCTGGGCGTGCTGCGCGACTCGTACTGCCGCACCACCGGCATCGAGTTCATGCACATCCAGGACCCCAAGCAGCGCAAGTGGATCCAGGACCGCGTCGAGCGCAGCCACGACAAGCCGGAGCGCGAGGAGCAGTTGCGCATCCTGCGGCGGCTCAACGCGGCCGAGGCGTTCGAAACCTTCCTCCAGACCAAGTACGTCGGCCAGAAGCGGTTCTCCCTGGAGGGCGGCGAGTCCGTCATCCCGCTGCTGGACGCGGTGCTGGACGCGGCCGCCGAGTCGCGCCTGGACGAGGTCGTCGTGGGCATGGCCCACCGCGGCCGGCTCAACGTGCTGGCCAACATCGTCGGCAAGTCGTACGCGCAGATCTTCCGCGAGTTCGAGGGCAACCTCGACCCGAAGTCCATGCACGGCTCCGGCGACGTCAAGTACCACCTGGGCGCCGAGGGCACCTTCACCGGCCTGGACGGCGAGCAGATCAAGGTCTCGCTGACCGCGAACCCCTCCCACCTGGAGGCCGTGGACCCGGTCCTGGAGGGCGTCGTCCGCGCCAAGCAGGACATCATCGGCAAGGCCGGCACCGACTTCACGGTGCTGCCCGTCGCCCTCCACGGCGACGCGGCCTTCGCGGGCCAGGGTGTGGTCGCCGAGACGCTGAACATGTCGCAGTTGCGCGGCTACCGCACCGGCGGCACCGTGCACATCGTGATCAACAACCAGGTCGGCTTCACCGCCGCCCCGGCCGCGTCCCGCTCCTCGATGTACGCCACGGACGTCGCGCGCATGATCGAGGCGCCGATCTTCCATGTGAACGGTGACGACCCGGAGGCCGTCGTGCGCGTCGCGCGGCTCGCCTTCGAGTTCCGCCAGGCGTTCAACAAGGACGTGGTCATCGACCTGATCTGCTACCGCCGCCGCGGCCACAACGAGACCGACAACCCCGGTTTCACCCAGCCGCTGATGTACGACCTGATCGACAAGAAGCGCTCGGTGCGCAAGCTCTACACCGAGTCGCTGATCGGGCGCGGCGACATCACCCTGGAAGAGGCCGAGCAGGCGCTTCAGGACTTCCAGGGCCAGTTGGAGAAGGTCTTCACCGAGGTCCGCGACGCGGTCTCGGCCCCGGCCCCGGCCGAGGTCCCCGAGCCGCAGGCGGAGTTCCCGGTCACGGTCCAGACGGCCGTCTCCCAGGAGGTCGTCAAGCGGATCGCCGAGTCCCAGGTCAACACCCCCGACCGGATCACCGTCCACCCGCGGCTGTTCCCGCAGCTCCAGCGGCGCGCGGCGATGATCGAGGACGACTCGATCGACTGGGGCATGGGCGAGACCCTCGCCATCGGCTCGCTGCTGATGGAGGGCACCCCGGTCCGGCTCGCCGGCCAGGACTCCCGCCGCGGCACCTTCGGCCAGCGCCACGCGGTGCTGGTGGACCGCGAGACCGGCGACGACTACACCCCGCTGCTGTACCTCACCGAGGACCAGGCGCGGTACAACATCTACGACTCGCTGCTCAGCGAGTACGCGGCGATGGGCTTCGAGTACGGCTACTCGCTGGCCCGTCCGAACGCGCTGGTCATGTGGGAAGCGCAGTTCGGTGACTTCGTCAACGGCGCGCAGACCATCGTGGACGAGTTCATCTCCTCGGCCGAGCAGAAGTGGGGCCAGACCTCTGGTGTCACGCTGCTGCTGCCGCACGGTTACGAGGGCCAGGGGCCGGACCACTCGTCGGCCCGTATCGAGCGCTTCCTCCAGCTCTGCGCGCAGAACAACATGACGGTCGCCGCGCCGACGCTGCCGTCGAACTACTTCCACCTGCTGCGCTGGCAGGTCCACAACCCGCACCACAAGCCGCTGGTCGTCTTCACCCCGAAGTCGATGCTGCGTCTGAAGGCCGCGGCGTCGAAGACCGACGAGTTCCTGAGCGGCTCCTTCCGTCCGGTGATCGGCGACGAGACCGTCGACCCGGCCGGGGTGCGCAAGGTGGTCTTCTGCTCCGGCAAGGTCTACTACGACCTGGCCGCGGAGCGGGACAAGCGCGGTGCGAACGACACGGCGATCATCCGCCTGGAGCGGCTGTACCCGCTGCCGGGCAAGGAGCTCCAGGCCGAGATCGCCAAGTACTCGGGTGTGGAGAAGTTCGTGTGGGCGCAGGAGGAGCCGGCCAACCAGGGTGCCTGGCCGTTTGTCGCGCTCAACCTGATCGACCACCTGGAGCTGTCGGTCGGCGCGGACATCCCCCCCGCCGAGCGCCTGGTCCGGGTCTCCCGTCCGCACTCGTCCTCGCCCGCGGTGGGGTCGAACAAGCGGCACCAGTCGGAGCAGCAGGCGCTGGTGAACGAGGTCTTCGAGATCTGAGGCCCTCAGCCGATACGGAAGGCCCGGCCCCGCGAGCGACACGCGGGGCCGGGCCTTCCGGCGTTGATGGCGTTCGCCCAGCACATTGGCGGCGCCGCGGTTTCCCGGCCCAGCGCGCAGGCGTCCTCCCGCCGCTCCGCGCCCCGCTCCGGCACCGGCTCCCCGCCGACGGGGTCCGTCCTCCATGGGTCGCCCCCTCCCGGTACTGCTGCAACGCGGGCAGGCTGCCGCGCCGCCAGCCCCTCGGCGCCTTCACCGGCTTCGCCCACTTCTGGCGAGGCTGCCCCGGCGTTCATGCTGGGGAGGTATCACTTCCCGTCCCAGCGACGCGGAGCGTTACGGCTGCTGCCGACGCCCGAGCAGGCGTCCGCCCTGGAGGCGACCCTGCGCGCCTGTAACCGGGCCGCCGCCTACGCCTCGCAGGTTGCCTTCGCCCAGGAGCTCAAGGACCGCAACGGCCTGCAGGAGGAGGTGTACGCGGATCTGAAGGCGATGTTCGGGCTGTCGGCGCAGCCGGCGGTGCGGGCGGTGAAGAAGGTCGTCGACGCCTATGCGACGCTGAGGGCTAGCCTGCGGGCGGGGAACCTGGGCCCGCCCACGTCCAAGCGCTACCGGAAGGCCGTCGGCACCCCCATCGGCTTTCGCCCGGAGGCGGCCCAGCCGTTTGACGATCGCTGCCTGTCCTGGCAGTACGACGCACGTACAGTGTCGATCTGGACGGTGACCGGGCGGATGCGCGGCATCCGGTTCGCCTGCTCACCCGACCAGCTCAAGACGCTGGTCGCTCACCGCAAGGGCGAGAACGACCTGGTATGCCGGGACGGGAAATGGTTCCTGATCGCCACCTGCTACCTGCCCGACCCGGACGTGTACGAACCGGTCGACTGGATCGGAATCGACCGGGGCATCGTGAACCTCGCCACCACCTCCGACGGCACGAACTACCAGGGCCGACGCCTGTCCCGCTACCGGCGCTGGCAGGCCCGCAAACGCGCCGAACTCCAGGCCAGGCGGACCCGCTCGGCCACTCGCCGCCTCGCCCGTCGCGTACGCAAGGAGCACCGCCACGCCACTGGCGTGAACCATCGCATCAGCAAGGAGATCGTGTCCGTCGCGCAACGCACCGGGCGCGGCATCGCCGTCGAAGCACTCGGCGGGATCCGCGAGCGGGTACGGCCACGCTGCGACCAGCGGGGCGCCCTCTCCTCCTGGCCCTTCCACCAGCTTGGTCAGCACCTGGCCTACAAGGCTCGCAAGGCCGGGGTGCCCTTCCTTGAGGTAGACGCGGCCTACACTTCGCCGCGCTGTCCGCGCTGCGGGCACACCGAGCGGGCCAACCGGTCCGACCGGGACCATTTTCGCTGTCGTCGGTGCGGGCTCGCTGGCCCGGCCGATGTCGTCGCCGGGGTCAACGTACGCAATCGCGCGCGCTCGGCGTGGGTGTTTGTCACCGCACCCGCACCCTCCCTCTGACACTAACCGGGGGCTGGGTGGATGCGACCCGTGACCGTCCCGTCGTAGGGGGCAGTCGGGAGCGCGACGAGGTGCGAACGACCGAGCGTACAAGCTTGGCCGTTCACGGCCGAGAAGGTGACGAAAGAGGTCAACGATGCCGAACCGCCACCGCCCCGCCCTCCTCACCCTCACCGCCGCCGTGCTCTCCGGCGCCGTACGCGCGCTGGTGTCCTGGCTGCTCAGCCGGACGACGGAGTGACCGCGGCCCGGTCGCCCGAGGCGATGGCCAGCCGCTCGGCGAGTTCCGCGCGCACCCGCGCGAGGGTGGCGATCCGGTCGTCCAGCACGCTCAGGCGGCGGCGCCCGACGTTCAGCATGGCCTCGGAGGGGCGGCTGCCCGGCAGGTCGCCGTCCAGGCAGGCGCCGAAGTGCTCGATGTCCTCCAGCGTGAGCCCGGCGTCCAGCAGATAGCGGATGTTGGCCACCCGCTGGATCGCCTGCTCGTCGTAGATCCGGTAGCCGTTGACCGCGCGTGTGGAACTCAGCAGCCCTCGCTCCTCGTAGAAGCGCAGGGCCCGGGTGGTGGCACCGGTGGCCTTCGCCAACTCCCCTATCCGCATGCGGCGACACTACTCGCGGACGGGGTCCGGCTGTTCCTTCCCCTCCCCGCCCCTTCCCGCTGCCAGGTGCTCCGCCCCTGGACCCCGGGGGGGGCGACGGGCCGACCGCGATCGGCTCATGCGCCAGGGCCTCGACCGCGCCACCCGCGGCGCGGTGGACGAGCCGCCGGCCGGTGAACGGGCGGACGCCCGCGCCGTCCAAGTCGTCCGGCCGGGGTCTGGGTGGAGCCCCCCACGCGGCGGAGCCGCATATCGTCAGGTGTCGGGAAAGGGCGGGGAGGGGAGAAGCCCGCCGCAGGCGGCACGATCCGCCGGGCGCCTCCTAGCCCACCAGCGCCCCGCCGTCCACGGGCAGGACGACACCGGTGGTGTAGCCCGCCTCGGGCCTGGCGAGCTGGGTGATCCAGAAGGCGACCTCCTCCACCTGGCCGAGCCGCCGCAGCGGGACGTGCTCGATCAGGGTCGTCCGCAGGGCGTCGATCTGCTCGGTGTCGAGCCCCTGGTGCCGCCCGATCGAGGTGGCGATGGGGCCGGGGGCCACACCGGCCACGCGCACTCCGCGCGGGGCGAGTTGCACCGCCCAGCTCCGTGTCAGGGTGTCCAGGGCGGCCTTCAGCGCGGCGTACAGCTCGGTGCCGGGCATCGGCCAGCCGCGCTGGCCGATCGCCGTGCTGACGTTGATCACGACACCGGCGCTCTCGGTCAGATGCGGAACCGCGGCCTCGGTGAGGTACATCGGCGCGAGCAGGTTGACGGCGAGCATCTCGTCCACGGCTTCCCGGCGGATGTCCCCGAGCGGCGTCTGCCGGACCAGGGCGGCGTTGTTGACCAGCACGTCGATCCGGCCGAACGCCTCCAGCGCGGTGTTCACGATCAGTTCGGCGGCGCCGGGCGCCGAGACGTCGGCCACCAGCGGCCGGACGCCCGGCGCGTCGGCGGCCGTCTCGGCGAGCCGGGCCGCCGTCCGGCCGACCACCAGGACCTGGGCGCCCTGCTCGGCGAAGGTCCGCGCGGCGGCCCGCCCGATCCCCGTGCCCCCACCGGTGACGATCACCGCTGTGCCGTCGAAGTGCGCGGCTGTCATGTCTGTCATGCCAACGCACCGTAAACATTGACGCCCGCGTCAAGGTCAACTCCGGCGGCCCTCGGGTCGCTCACCGGGCCGCGGCGCCACATATCCTGGGCGGGTAGATCCACACCATCCCCACCGGAGTGACCCTTGTACTTCACCGATCGCGGTATCGAGGAGCTGGAGCAGCGACGCGGCACCGAGGAGGTCACCTTCGAGTGGCTCGCCGAGCAGCTCCGGACGTTCGTCGACCTGAACCCGGACTTCGAGGTTCCGGTGGAGCGGCTGGCCACCTGGCTGGCCCGGCTCGACGAGGAAGACGACGACGTCTGAGGGCGACGACGTCTGAGGGCGGCGAGGTCCTCCAGGGACGACGCCGTCTGAGCGCGTGTGACGTATAAGCCCGTCGCGGCCCTGGCGGCCGCTCCTCACGCCACCACCGGACCGCGCCCCGGCGCCCCCGCCTCGTGGTCCAGCCGGGGGTCGGAGACCAGCACCGCCTGCTGTAGCCGTTGCAGCTTCGCCGAGGGTTCCAGCCCCAGCTCCTCCGTCATCGCCATCCGCAGCCGCTGGTAGACCGTCAGGGCGCGGGTGCGCTGGCCGGAGCGGTGGAGAGCGAGCATGTACTGCCCGTGCATGCCCTCGTGGAAGCGGTGCTCCACGACCAGCGAGGCGAGGTCGCTCAGCACCTCCAGATGGCCGCCGAGCCGCAGCCGGGTCTCGATGCCGCGCTCGGTGACCGTGAGCCGGGACTGCTCCAGCCGGGCGACCTCCGCTTGCAGCGGGCGGCCGTGCGGGGTGACGTCGACCAGGGCCGGGCCCTGCCAGAGGGCCAGCGCGCGCCGGAAGGAGGTGTCCGCCGTCCGCTCGTCCCCGGCCTCCAGCGCGCCTTCGCCCTCGGCGACGAGGGCGCGGTACTCATGGACGTCGAGCTGGCCCGGGCCCACCACCATGGCGTAGCCCCCGGGCCGGGTCTGGAGCACATCCCGGGTGACGGCGGCCGACGGCATCCCCAGCCCCTCGGCGAGCAGCTTGCGCAGATGCAGGATGTACGTCTGGAGCGTGGTCAGCCCGGTGCGCGGCGGATGATCGCCCCACAGCTCGGCCATCAGCGACTGCACCGGCACCATCCGTCCGGCGTGGAGCAGCAGCAGGGACAGGACCTTGCGCGGCTTCATCGCGCTGGGCACCCCGGACCGGGCGCCGAGGCCGAGTGTCAGCGGTCCGAGCACGCTCACCCGCATGGGTGGCACCTCTCTTCGGGCTTCATGGGCGGTAGGCACGGACGAGCAGGTCGGCGGCGCTTTCGCAGACGGCCGCGGCCTGCGTGTCGGCGAGCGGGCAGGTGCCGTACATCGACTGGTAGAGGCCCTGCTGGACGATCAGGGCCACGAACTGGCGGGCGGCGGTGGCCGGTTCCGGCACGGTCAGCTCGCCGCGGGCGGTGCGCCGGCCGAGCAGCTCGGCGAGGTGGGTCACCAGTTGCTGGGGCTCTCCCTCGGCGCAGGCGGGGCGCAGCGAGGGGTGGCGGGCGACCTCGGCGATGACCAGGCGGCGCAGCGCGGAGGCCCGTTCGTCGAGGAGTACGGCGAGCACCCGGTGGCCGAAGTGGATCAGCGCGGTGCGGGCGTCGCCGTCGTCGTACGCCTCGCCGGGCTCGGTGCCGTCGGGTCCGGTGCCGTCCGGTCCGGGGGCGTCGGGGGAACCGGCGGCGAATCCTGCCGCGACCCGCTCCCGTTCCTCCTCGACGGCGGCGATGAACAGCCGTTCCTTGTCGCCGAAGTGGTTGTAGACGGTCTGCTTGGACACGCGGGCCTCGTCCGCGATGACGTCCACGCTCGCCCGGGTGTATCCCTCGCGCAGAAAGACGGCCACGGCCGCCTCCAATATCGCCTGCCGCTTGGCGGGCTGGGGGCCCGCGGGCCGTCCCGCGGCGCTGCGCCGGGGACCGCTGTCCGTCCGCAACGGCCCAACCTCCTCGCTCCGAGCCGGTCTTGCCCTCGATGGACGTGTGAGTCTAGCCTTCGTTCACTGCAATGGACTAGCCCGTCCAGTCCAATTAATTCATCGGCAGATCATGTCGTTTCCGCACCGCTTCACAAGGAGAGCCCCCCATGAGCGCACCGGAGAGCAGCGAGGCCCTGAGCCCTCTCACCCTGGCGCCGGAGGCGCAGCGGCAGTTGTTCCTGGAGGCCCGGACGGCCAACACGTTCACCGCCGAGCCGGTGACGGACGAGCAGGTCCGCGCGATCCACGAGCTGGTCAAGTACGCGCCCACCTCGATGAACCAGCAGCCGCTCCGGGTGGTCCTGGTGCGCTCGGAGGAGGCGCGCGCCCGGCTGGTGGGGCATATGACGGGGAGTAACCAGGAGAAGACGGCCAAGGCGCCGCTGGTCGCGGTGCTCGCCGCGGACCTGGACTTCCATGAGGAGCTGCCGCGGCTGGTGCCGTTCATGGAGAACCCGCAGCAGATCTTCGCCGACCCCGGTATGCGGGAGGCGTCGGCACGCTTCAACACCGCGCTTCAGGTGGGCTACTTCATCCTCGGCGTACGCGCCGCGGGGCTCGCCGCCGGGCCCATGATCGGCTTCGATCACGCGGCCGTCTCCAAGGAGTTCTTCGAGGACGGGCGGCACGCGGCGGTCTGTGTGGTCAACATCGGCAAGCCGGGTCCGGACGCCTGGATGGGCCGGCTGCCGCGCCTGGAGTACGAAGAGGTCGTCCGGACCGTCTGAGACCTCTCCCGGAAGAACGGCCGTCCGCTCCCGTGCCTTCTCGGCGCGGGAGCGGACGGCTGAGGAGCTTGCCGGTCTCGGTCAGCTCTCGATCAGTTCATGGAACGCCACGGTGTCGAAGATGTCCTCCATCCGCGCCGCCTTGCCGTCCCGCATCGTCCACGAGTGGACGAAGTCCAGCGTCACGGTCGTACCGCGGCGCGAGGTCACCTCACGGGTGCCGAACACCACGACCCGGTCGCCCTGTTCGATGAACTCCCTCGGCGCGAGCTTCATCCCGCCCAGCACGGTGGGCACATGGGCGAGGAACTCCTTGATCCCGGCATGGCCCAGCTTGGTGCCGCCGAGCCCGTACTTGGCCATCCCCTCCGGATGGACCCACTCCACATCGGGGTGCATGCCCGACAGGATTCCCTCGATGTCGCGGTCGCGGAATCCCGCGTAGGAGGCGCGAATGGCCTCGATATTCGCTGATGCCATGGTGGTCGCCACTCCTCAGACGGCGGGGTGCCGCGGCTCGGACGGAAGGTGCTCGGGGTGGAGCGCCTGGAGCGTACGCCGCACGCCCTCGCGCCACGGCACCCGGCAGGGCCCGGTGAGCTCGCGCCGCCGGGCGGGGTCGAATTGATAGGTCTCGCGGGTGACCTCGCTGGGCACGAGCCGCGCCCGCACCCCGGTGAGCTCCTCCAGATGACGCACGCAGTCGGTCATCCCGACCGCCTCGTCCCCGCCCCAGTTGACCAGCGTGGCCGGGGCCGAGGCGGCCTTCCACAGATGGGGGACATGGGCGACGAGATCGTCGGTGTGGAGGAGCGAGCACCAGTTCTGGCCCTCCATGGGCACCGGTATCGGCTCGCCCGCGAGCATCCGCTTGAAGTAGAGCATCGGCACTCCGCCGTAGCCGCCGGGGCCGTAGGCGATGTTGAGCCGGGCGATGGTCGTCGGCAGGTTGAGCACCTGGGCGAACGCCCGTACCGCGCCCTCGGCGGCGATCTTGCCCACCGGGTAGGCGGGCAGCCAGTCGGCCACTCCGTCGACGGGGTCGTCCTCCGTGTACGCGTGGTCGAGGGTCTGCCGCTTGTAGAGCGCTCCGGTGGAGACGAAGAGGAACGCCTCCGCCCGCCGGCAGTGGTTCATCAGCCGGCCGGTGGCCACCGAGTTGACCTCGATGGCCGCGTTGACATCGCCGTCCTCGCCGCGGCGCACCGCCGAGTGGAAGACATGGGTGAAGTCGTCCGGCAGCGCCTCGTACGCCGCCGCGTCCAGGTCGTTCATATCCCAGTGGAACGTGGTGATCCCCTGGTCGTTCAGCTCCTTCTCGACACCTGGGGTGCCGAACCGGCCGAGGCACCACACCTCATTGCGCTCGGCCAGCGCCTCGGCCACCGGCCGGGCGACCTGTCCGGTGCCCCCGGTGACCAGGATCTTCTTGCCTTCCACCCTGCTCTTCTCCTTGTGCCTGGCCCGGTCGGGCCTATGCCTGGCCCGCTCGGGCCTATGCCTGGCCCGCGGTCCGGGCCCGGTCGGCGTCGCCCAGCGCACGGTCGAGTTCCCTGCGCAGAACCGCCTGGAAGGCCGCGACATGCCGCGGGCCCATCAGTGTGTAGTGCTCACCGGGTACGTCCAGATACCGGTTCGGCTCCGTGGTGTGCTCGTCCCACCGGCGCAGCTCGTTCTCCAGCCAGTCCTCCTTGGTGCCGCGCAGCGGAATCGCGTAGAAGACCGTCATGGACCGGGTGGTGCCGCTGGGGTGGTAGTCGCGGCCCAGGGTGGTGAGGCCGTGGGCCAGCTCCGCCCAGGCGGTGAACGTGTCGAGGTCCAGGTCGAGTTCGTCCAGCCGGCCGGGCGGGGCGATCCGCAGCAGATGCGCGAGCTGCTCCTCGCGGGACAGGGGGCGCAGCTCGGCGGGGAGGTCGAGCGACTGCTTCTTGTTGATCAGGTCGAGGAAGAAGGCGAGGTTGGTCGCGGTCTCGATGAAGTCGAGTTCCTCCATGCGGTACTTGATATGCGGCGGAAGGTTGAAGCTGCCGACGAAGTCGACCCGCTCGCCCTGGGCCTCCAGCGCCTTGGCGATCTCGAAGGCCACGGCGCCGCCGTAGGAGTACCCGGCGACGGCGTAGGGGCCGTGCGGCTGGCGGGCGCGGATGGCCTCCACATAGCACTCCACCATCTCCTCGAAGCTGGTGAAGGGCTTCTCGTGCTCGTTGAAGCCACGGGCGCGCAGCGCGTAGAACGGCCGGTCGCCGACGAAGTACTTGGCGAGGTTGACGAAGACCAGCACCTCGCCGACGCCGGGGTGGACACAGAACAGCGGGGTCTTCCCGCCGCCGGTCTGGAGCGGTACGACCGGGTCGTACACGGCGTCGCCGGGCGTACCGCCGTCGCCGAGCCGGGCGGCGAGCTGCCGTACCGAGGGCGCCGTGAGCACCGTGATGACCGGCAGCTCCGCGACGCCGAGGCGCCGGTGGACCTGGCGGCGCAGCCGCAGGATGTCCAGCGAGGTGCCGCCGAGGTCGAAGAAGCTCGCGGTGGCGCTGATGCGCTCCGGGGCGGTGTCGAACATCTCGGCGTAGATCTCGGCCAGGACCCGCTCGGTCTCGCCCTCGGGCGGGGTGTGGCCGCCGAGCCGGCGAGTGGTCAGCTCCGCTACCCGCTCGATGACCTCGTCGAATCCGCCGGACTCCAGACGCTGGCGCATCCGCCGGCGCAGCGTCTTGCCGAGGCTGGTCTTGGGGAAGGCGTCCTTGGGCAGCGGCAGGATGAGGAAGGGCCGGAAGCCCCAGTGGATCACGACGGTGGAGCGCACCGCGGTGATCATGCGGTGCAGCCCGGCCTCGTCGTCCTCCGCCGGTTCGGGGCTGACGGCGATGACGAGCTGCTCGGTGTCGCTGCCGGGGCGGCGGGTCGGGAACGCCGCCACGAAGCCGCTCGCCACGTCGTCGAGCTGCTCCAGGGCGGCCTCTATCTCATGGCTGAAGTAGTTGACGCCATTGACGATGACGCTGTCCTTGCTGCGCCCGACGAGGGTCAGCCGGCCCTCGTCGATCCGGCCCAGATCACCGCTGCGGAACCAGCCGTCGGGGGTGAACGCCGCCTCGGTGGCCGCCTCGTCGTGGTAGTAGCCGGTGGTGATCATCGGCCCGCTGAGCTGGAGCTCGCCGATCTCGCCGGCGGGCAGCGCCCGGTGGTCGTCGTCGGCGACCCGGATCCGCAGCCCCTCGACGGGGGTGCCGAGGTTGGCGAACTCCTGGCCCACGTCGGTGACCGGGAACGCGCGGTTGTAGATCGATCCGGCACAGGTCTCGGTCATGCCGAAGGCGGGCCAGAGGGCTCCCGCCCGCAGTCCGTACGGAGCGTAATGGGCGAGGAATGCCTCACCGGTCGCGACGACATTCGCCTCACCGCCGCTGACGATATGGCGCAGCGCGCTGAGATCGAGCCCTTCACCGCCCGCCGATATCTCCTCCGCCATCTCATGGGCGGAGGAATTGAGCGGACCGAGGAGGAAATTCGGCGTAAAGGTCATCGTGACCTTGTGGCGGGAAATTATCCGAAGAAACCGCAGCGGCTCCTCGAGAATGACCGCGGCTTCCGCGTGCAATTGCTCGGCACCCACGTACAACGGCAGCATATGCGCTTCCAGAAGCGCGGCCACATGGTCGTAGGAAATCCAGTTGAAGGTGGTGTCGGCGGCGGTGAGCTGTTGTTTCCCCGCCTTTCCGGCCATCGACGCCAGGATATTTCCATGGGTGAGCGTGACCGCCTTGGAATTCCCGGTGGAGCCGGAGGTCAGCACCAGCAGGGCGAGGTCCTCCAGGGCCGCGGAGTGCACGGCGGGCGGCTGTCCGCGCTCGGCGCCGGAGGGGTCCGCGGCCTCGTCGCGCAGCTCCTCCACCACGGCCACCGCGAGTCCCGGCACCCCGGGCAGCTCGGCCCGCATCGCCTCGGTGGTCACCAGCAGGGGACCGTCCAACAGCCCGTTGACATGCGTGAGTTGGGCCGTCCAGCGAGCCGGGTCGCCGGAGATGGGCACCATCGGGCAGGGCACGAAGCCGCCCAGCAGACAGGCCCAGAGGACGGTCAGGAATTCCGGCTGACGGTCCAGCAGCAGGGCCACCGTGTCCCGTGGCCGCAATCCCCGGCCCCGGAGTGCGGAGAGGAGGTCGAGCGCCGATTCCAGAAGTTCCGGGTAGGACTGCCGCACGGATTCGCTCGCCGTGGGCCCGACCAGATAGCGCACTCCCGAATGGGCGTGGTCGCGCGCCGCCCGCAACAGCAACTGGGCAACCGAGTGCGGCTCCGGGCCTTCCTCTGGCGCCGAGGTATTCAAGGGTTGTGACGTCATTACCCCACGGCCCTCTTCCTTCCCGATTCTGAGGCCACGAAGGTAACAGCCCCGAACATTTGTCTCCATGACGCTCTACCAGCACTCTAGCGAGTCTCTAGCGGGGAATTTCCGGGGAGGAGGATTTTCTCGAAGAAGGGTGATCTGGTCCATCGGGAACGATGACTGCACCATGCATCTGTCACCGGCTCGCGCGATTGCACACAGGCGCGCGGACGCCCCGGAGTCGGCCACCGCCGGGCCGGGCGCCCCCTCTCGGGATGGATCCGGCCCAGGGCTTGACTCCGCAGGACCGCGATATATCGTGTTCAATAGAGACACGATATGTTGCGTCGTCGTGACGCGTCGCACGTCCAGTCAGGGGAGGCCGGGGATGTCAGCCCGATCACAGTGGTCGATCACCGCACCACAGAAGCTCACCTTCGACGACCCGGTGTCGGCCCTCGACGTCCGTATCGCGGGCGGCACCGTCAATGTGGTCGGCACCGGCGACGGCCCCGCCCGCCTCGAGGTCTCCGAGATCGACGGCCCGGCGCTGAAGGTCTCCCACATCGACGGCACCCTGAGCGTGGGCTATGACGACCTCTCCTGGAAGGGCTTCCGCAAGTGGCTCGGGCAGTGGAACCGCACCGCCCATGTCACCCTCACCGTGCCCGTCGGCACCAGCGCCACGGTCGGCGTGATCGGGGGCTCCGCCGTGGTCTCCGGGCTGGCCGGCCGGGCCGAACTGCGCGGTGTCTCCGGCGACTTCACCCTGCTCGGGCTGACCGGGCCGGTGCGGGCCGAGACCGTCTCCGGCCGGGTCGAGGCGCAGGCCGTCACCGGCGACCTGCGGTTCCACTCCGTCTCCGGCGACCTCACCGTCATCGAGGGCTCCGGGCCCCTGGTACGGGCCGAATCGGTCAGTGGCGACATGGTGCTCGACCTCGCCCCCGCCCCCAAGTGCTCCGACATCGGACTCACCACCGTCTCCGGGGAGATCGCCATCCGGCTGCCGCACCCCGCCGACGCCGAGGTCGAGGCCAACACGGCCAGCGGCTCGGTCTCCAACGGCTTCGACGATCTTCGGGTCAGCGGCCAGTGGGGGGCCAAGAGGATCACCGGGCGGCTCGGCGCGGGTCATGGCAGCCTCAAGGCCACCACCGTCTCGGGCGCCATCGCGCTGCTGCGCCGTCCGCCGTCCGAGGACGACACGGACACCACCGACGGCACCCAGGGAAAGGTCCTCTGATGCCCCCCGTATTCGCCCACGGCCGACTGCGCCTGTATCTGCTCAAGCTGCTCGACGAGGCGCCGCGCCACGGCTATGAGGTCATCCGACTGCTGGAGGAGCGGTTCCAGGGGCTGTACGCGCCCTCGGCGGGCACCGTCTATCCGCGGCTGGCCAAGCTGGAGGCCGAGGGCCTGGTGACCCACACCACCGAGGGCGGCCGCAAGGTCTACTCCATCACCGACGCCGGACGCGCCGAACTGGCCGACCGCAGCGGTGAGCTGGCCGATCTGGAGCTGGAGATCCGCGAGTCGGTCGCCGAACTCGCCGCCGAGATCCGGGAGGACGTCCGCGGCTCCGCGAGCGATCTGCGGCGGGAGATGCGGGAGGCGGCCCAGCAGGCCCGCTCCTCCGGCGGCACCGGGGGCAGCGGCGGCAGCCAGGACAAGCACGCCCCGTGGGAGGGGCCATGGGGCGACAAGGAGACCTGGCGGCAGGCGAAGGAGGACCTGCGGCGCGCGAAGGACGAGTGGAAGGAGCAGGCGCGCCGGGCGAAGGAGGAGAGCAGGCGGGCCCGGCAGGACGCCCAGCGCGCCCGTAAGCAGGCCAAGGACGCGCAGGACTTCGCGCGCGAGGAGGTCCAGCGGATCGCCCGGCGGGTCCAGGAGCAGACGCAGGAGCACATCCGGGCGGGCGACTGGCAGCAGGCGGTGCGCGAGGGGCTGGCCGAGGTGTCGCGCGGGATGAGCCGCATCTCCCGCCAGGGCGGCTCGCGTTCGGACTGGGGCTGGGGCTGGGACGACGAGACGTCCGGGCCGGAGACCAAGGTCGAGCGGATGGACATGACCAAGCCGGCGGGCGGCCGCGAGGAGGAGAAGCCGACCGGTGGCGACAGCGGCCGTAGCGGGGACGGCGGCAGCGGCGCGGCCGGGGCCCAGGAGCCCGAGTGGGCCAGGGACTTCACCCCCTCGGACGCCCCCGCCCGCGATCTGGAGCGGCTGCTCGACCGGCTCCGCGACGACATCCGCGACGCGGCCCGCGACCACGGGGTGACGGACGCCCAACTGGCCGACGCCCGCCACCACCTGGGGGCGACCGCGGCGCGGATCACCGCGCTGCTCCGGGACGACCAGGCATAGGCCCGGCATCCGTCAGGACGGCTTACGTCCACCGCTTGACCTCAACCGCGGTTGAAGTTCCAGGATCGGGGTCGGAGGGGCGCACCACGGGGGGCGCCCCTCCGACCCCGATCCCCTTTTCCTTCTCAGCTCTTCCCGACCGCGAGGAGACCGTCATGCCCGCTCTGCCCAGCTCCGGCCCGCTGCCCGATCTCACCCGGCCCGATGTGGGCGCCGCGCTGTTCAGCACCTGGAGCGTGGCCACACCGGAACGGCAGCGGGCCACGGTCGACGCCATCGCCGCCGCCTGGGACGGCCGCCCCTGGCCGGCGCCCGAGTTGCTCTCCTACAACCTCTACGCGGGTACCGACGGCGATACGCTGCTGCACCACTCCCAGTGGGCCAGTGAGGCCGCGTACCACGCCTTCGTCCGGACCCAGCGCCAGGAGCGCAACGACGAGATCGACAGCGCGGTCCCGGACATCGAGCGGCTCGGCCTCTCCTCGTACCGCCGCTACCGCGGCTTCCAGGCACCGGCCGCCGCCCAGCGCGATACGCCGGACCCCGGGCTGTTCGTCGTGGTCGAGATCGACTTCAGCGACCCCGATCCCCGGCTCCGCCGGTCCTGGATCGACCTGGTCATCGAGGCCCTGGAGAATGAGCCCGACCCGGGCCTGATCTCCGCCGACTTCCATCTGATCGTCGACGGCGAACGCCATCTGAGCACCGACCGTGCCCGGGTGTTCAACTACGCCCGCTGGACCGGTGTGGAGGCGTACGAGGCGGCGATGGCGGCCGATGGGCCGCGCGGCGGCGGCTCGTCCCTCTGGGACAAGGTGCGCGACTTCCCCGGTCGGGTGGGGGCCTCGTCCCGTTCCTATCGCTTCCGGCGCAGCTTCGTACGGCCGTCGGCGGCGTAACGGAATTCCGGGAATTCCCCGGAGCGCGAGGGCCGGCCGGCCGCCGCGCATTACTTCGCGAATCCCCGACCCGCACAACGGCCGGGGCCCGCACCACGGCCGGGGATATGCCACCGCGATATTCAGACCGTCAATACGACCTTGCCGAACAGATCGCCGCCCGCCATCTTCTCGAACCCCTCACGGGCCCGGTCCAGCGGCAGCACCGAGTCGATCACCGGTCGTACACCGCGGGCGGCGCAGAAGCTCAGCAGGTCCTCCAGCTCGTCCTTCCCGCCCATCGTGGAGCCGACGACCTTCAGCTCCAGGAAGAAGATCCGGTTGAGCTCGGTGGCCTTCGGGTTGGGGCCGCTGGTGGCGCCGGAAATCACCAGGGTGCCGCCGGGCTTGAGGGACTTCACCGAATGCGACCAGGTCGCGGCGCCCACCGTCTCGATCACGGCGTCCACCCGGCGCGGCAGCCGCTCCCCCGGTTCGTACGCGCTCTCGGCGCCCAGCTCGATGGCGCGGGCCCGCTTGGCCTCGTCACGACTGGTGGCCAGCATCCGCAGCCCGGCGGCCGCGCCCAGCACGATCGCGGCCGTGGCCACCCCGCCGCCCGCGCCCTGGACCAGGACACTGTCGCCGGGGCGCACCCCCGCGTTGGTGAACAGCATGCGGTACGCGGTCAGCCAGGCCGTGGGCAGACAGGCGGCCTCCTCGAAGGAGAGCTCCTTGGGCTTGGGCAGCAGGTTCCAGCTCGGGACGGTCACCTTCTCGGCGAAGGTGCCCTGGTAGCGCTCGGTGAGGATGGAGCGGGGCTCCTTCGGGCCGACGCCGTGTCCGCTCTGGCCGATGACGGAGTGGAGGACGACCTCGTTGCCGTCCTCGTCGATCCCGGCCGCGTCGCAGCCGAGGATCATCGGAAGCGACTCCTCGCCGAGCCCCACACCGCGCAGCGACCAGAGGTCGTGGTGGTTGAGCGAGGCGGCCTTGACGTTCACGGTCGTCCAGCCGGGCCGGGCCTGCGGATCGGGGCGCTCCCCCAGTTCGAGGCCGCTCAGCGGCTGGTCACGGTCGATACGTGCGGCATAGGCAGCGAACATGATCCCGACCTTAGGCCGCACGGCGACCCCGCGGAACCACGCCACGGTGTGACCCCGCTCGCCCGCCGCGCACAAGCCGACGGGCCGGTCCGCCCCTCCGGCTGAGGGGCGGACCGGCCCGTGTGGGCACAACCCTTAACGGCGCCTGGGCCCTGGCGGGCGTCAGCGGCGGGCGACGCCCTCCGCGCGGGCGGCCGCGGCGACGGCCGCGGTCACGGCGGGGGCGACCCGGTCGTCGAACGGCGAGGGGATCACCTTGTCCGCGCTCAGCTCATCGGCCACCACCGCGGCCAGCGCCTCGGCGGCCGCGAGCTTCATGCCCTCGGTGATCCGGGAGGCCCGGACCTGGAGGGCGCCCGCGAAGATGCCGGGGAAGGCGAGGACGTTGTTGATCTGGTTCGGGAAGTCGCTGCGCCCGGTGGCGACCACGGCCGCGTACCGGTGGGCGACGTCCGGGTGGATCTCCGGGTTGGGGTTGGCCATCGCGAAGATGAAGGCGCCGGAGGCCATCTTCGCCACCGCGTCCTCCGGCACCGTGCCGCCGCTGACGCCGATGAAGACGTCGGCGCCGTCCAGCGCGGCCTCCAGGGATCCGGTGAGCCCGGCCTTGTTGGTGAACCCGGCCAGCTCGCGCTTGACGTCGGTGAGGTCCTCGCGGTCCTGCGAGACGACGCCCTTGCGGTCGCACACGGCGACATCGCCGATGCCCGCCTCGGTGAGGATCCGGGCGATGGCCACACCGGCGGCGCCGGCGCCGGAGATGACGGCGCGGAGCTGGCCCAGCGCGCGGTCCGTCAGCCGGGCGGCGTTGCGCAGCGCGGCGAGGGTGACCACCGCCGTGCCGTGCTGGTCGTCATGGAAGATCGGGATGTCGACCCGCTCCTGGAGCTTGCGCTCGATCTCGAAGCAGCGGGGCGCGGAGATGTCCTCCAGGTTGACGCCGCCGAACGAGGGCGCGAGCCGGGCGACGGTCTCCACGATCTCGTCCACGTCCCGGCAGTCGAGCGCGATCGGCACCGCGTCCACCCCGCCGAACTGCTTGAAGAGGATCGCCTTGCCCTCCATGACCGGGAGGGACGCCTCCGGGCCGATGTCACCGAGCCCCAGCACCGCGCTGCCGTCCGTCACCACGGCGACGACCTGGGACTTCCAGGTGTAGTCGTGGACGAGCTCGGGCTGCTCGGCGATGGCGCTGCACACCTTGGCCACGCCCGGTGTGTACGCGAGGGACAGATCGTCCCGGTCGCGCACGGGCACGGTCGCCTGGACGGCCATCTTGCCGCCGCGGTGCAGGGCGAAAGCCGGATCGAAGGGCTCTTCGCCGGTCACGCCGTCGGCTCCTTCGCCACTGCCGCTTGTGCTGTCGCTGCGAGGATTGACCATCTCCGCTGCCACTGTTTGACCCCTTTGTCGTTTTTCTGTCGAGGGTATCCGCCCCAGGTTCGGAGCGGGCGGGCACCGCGTCGTCCCATTCAGCGGATGACCACCGCATGGGTCTGGGTACGGACGCCGGGCGCGTCGCACACACGCCCTGAGCCCCGGGTGAGGGGTGCCGTCTGTTCTACCTGAAGCGCGCGTCGGGCGACGAGCGAGTTCTGGTGCGATGACACCGGAAAACCAGGCATTAAGGCCGAAGGCGGGCGAATCTCTAGGGAAAGTCCATGCCTCCGTCACGCGCTGTTCTCCGCGTGATCATGAGCCCGCCCCGCGTCTCCGGCCGCCGCTGTCCGGCCGGTGAAGCTGTCCGGTTGTGCACCACGGGGATCGCCCGTTATCCGATTTTGACATGGCCAGCGGCCCGCACGGGCCCGTCCGATGACAAGATGCCCCAATCACACGAGATCGCGACACCCACAAACGTGTTCCCGAGATCTCGCCCCCTCACCCTGCCGGAGGAACCAGCATGACCGCCAGCTTCACGCCCCGTGGGGCCACCCTGAAGTCCCGGATGGCCTCCGTCGGCGCGATAGCGGTGGCAGGTGCCTTGCTGCTGACGGGCTGCGGTGACCAGACCGACAAGGCCACCGGTGGGTCGAACACCAACGCGGCCCCGCTCTTCAACCAGCTCCCCAAGGAGATCCAGAGCGCCAAGGTGATCAAGGTCGGCTCGGACATCAACTACCCGCCGGTCGAGTTCAAGAAGAACGGCGAGGTCATGGGCATCGACCCGGACATCGCCGACGCCCTCGGCAAGCAGCTCGGGGTGAAGTTCGAGTTCAACAACGGCACCTTCGACACCCTGCTCTCGGGCCTGCGCTCCAAGCGTTACGACATCGCCATGTCGGCCATGACCGACAACAAGGGCCGCCAGGAGGGTGTCGACCCGGACACCGGCAAGAAGGCGGGCGAGGGCGTCGACTTCGTCGACTACTTCACCGCGGGTGTCTCGATCTACACCAAGAAGGGCGCCAACACGGGCATCAAGACGTGGGACGACCTGTGCGGCAAGAAGATCGTCGTGCAGCGCGGCACCGTCTCCCACGACCTGGCCAAGTCCCAGTCGAAGACCTGCCAGAAGAACGGCAAGGGCAAGATCTCGGTCGAGGCGTTCGGCAATGACACCGAGGCCCAGACCCGGCTGCGCGGCGGTGGCGCCATCGCCGGCTCCAGCGACTTCCCGGTCGCCGCGTACGCGGTGAAGACCTCCGGCGGCGGCAAGGACTTCGAGCTGGTCGGCGACCAGGTGGAGGCGGCCCCGTACGGCATGGCCATCGCCAAGAAGAACACCCAGTTGCGCGATGCCATCAAGCAGGCCCTCGCCCTGATCATCGCGAACGGCGACTACGACAAGATCATCGCGAAGTGGGGCGTCAAGGAAGGCGCGGTCACCAAGGCCATCATCAACGGCGGCAAGTGATCCGGCCCTCCCCCGTCCGCGCTCGCGCTGAAAGGCACCATCCGTGACGACAAAGATTGAGAAGGCGGGTCCGGTCGACGCCCCGCCGCCGGCGCCGGAGAACATCAAGGCCATCCCGGTGCGGCACTACGGCCGCTGGGTCTCCGCGGTCATCACCATCGCCGTGCTCTTCCTGCTCATCTCCGCGTTCGCCCGCGGCGATGTGAACTGGGGCGCCATCCCGGACTACTTCTTCGACAGCGAAATCCTCAGGGGCGTCCGCAACACCGTCTGGATCACCATCCTCGCGATGGTGCTCGGGGTGGTCCTCGGCATCATCCTCGCCGTGATGCGGCTGTCGAAGAATCCGGTGACCGCCTCCATCGCCTGGGGCTACATCTGGTTCTTCCGCGGCACCCCGGTCTATGTGCAGTTGCTGGTCTGGTTCAACCTCGGCCTGGTGTTCGACTACATCAACATCATGCCGATCTACAAGGACGAGTGGTCGGACTTCATGACCCCGTTCCTGGCCGCCCTGCTGGGCCTGGGCCTGAACGAGGCCGCGTACATGGCCGAGATCTGCCGGGCGGGCCTCCAGTCGGTCGACGAGGGCCAGTCCGAGGCCGCCCAGGCGCTCGGCATGAGCCACGCCAAGACGCTGCGCCGGGTGGTGCTGCCGCAGGCGATGCGGGTGATCGTGCCGCCGACCGGCAATGAGTTCATCAACATGCTCAAGACCACCTCGCTGGTGATCGCGGTGCAGTACTGGGATCTGCTTCAGGCCACCTCCGAGGTCGGCCAGAACTCCGGTGCCACGGCGGAGATGCTCTTCCTGGCGGCCGCCTGGTACCTGATCCTCACCTCCGTCCTGAGCGTGGGCCAGTACTACCTGGAGCGGTACTACGCGCGCGGCTCGAGCCGCAGCCTGCCGGCCACCCCGCTCCAGCGGGTCCGGGCCAATCTGCTCTCCTTCAGCAACCGCTCCGGAGGTGTCGGCGTATGACCGCCATGGTGAAGGCCGAAGGCGTCCACAAGTCCTTCGGCCCGGTGCAGGTCCTCAAGGGCATCGACCTCGAGGTCGCGCCGCGCGAGGTGTTCTGCCTGATCGGCCCGTCCGGCTCCGGCAAGTCCACCTTTCTGCGCTGCATCAACCACCTGGAGAAGATCAACTCCGGGCGGCTGTACGTCGATGGCGACCTGGTCGGCTACCGCCAGAAGGGCGACAAGCTCTACGAGCTCAAGGACCGCGAGGTCGCCGAGAAGCGGCGCGACATCGGCATGGTCTTCCAGCGCTTCAACCTCTTCCCGCATATGACCGCGCTGGAGAACGTGATCGAGGCGCCGGTCCAGGTCAAGGGCGAGACCAAGGCGGTCGCGCGGGAGCGCGCGCTGAAACTGCTGGACCGGGTGGGCCTCGCCGACAAGGCGGGCAACTACCCCTCCCAGCTCTCCGGCGGCCAGCAGCAGCGCGTCGCGATCGCGCGGGCGCTGGCGATGGAGCCGAAGCTGATGCTCTTCGACGAGCCCACCTCGGCGCTCGACCCGGAGCTGGTCGGCGATGTGCTCGATGTGATGCGCGGGCTCGCGGAGGACGGCATGACGATGATCGTCGTCACGCATGAGATGGGCTTCGCCCGTGAGGTCGGGGACTCGGTCGTCTTCATGGACGACGGCGTGGTGGTGGAGTCGGGGCACCCGCGTGAGGTGCTGACCAATCCGCGGCACGAGCGGACGAAGTCGTTCCTCTCCAAGGTGCTGTAGGCGCCCTCACGCACTCCGCACCGGGGTTACTTCAGCCCGAGCACCATCGCGTCCGAGGGCGAGCACCATACGGCCCGCGCCTCCCCGAAGCCCCCCTCGCGCAGCGCCTCGGCGTGCCAGGCGACGGACTGCGTCTCCCCGTCGGCGTGGTCGCCGTTGGCCGGATTGCCGAAGATCGTGAACCGCTCGGCCACCGGTCCGGCCAGCACCTCGTCCCGTGCGGCGGCCTGCCACCACTGGACCCAGTCCTGCGCGCCCGCGGCCTGGGCCCGGGCCCGCCGCTCCTTCTGGAACGCGTGGTCGGCGGCGTTGAGCCGGGGCGTGGCCGGATCGGGCATATGGTCCGCGTTGAGGAACACCCCGCCCTCCCGTACGACGCCCGCGATCTGCCCGTACAGCACCCGCAGCTCGTCCGAGTGCAGCCAGTGCAGCGCCGTGGCGGTCAGCACGGCGTCGTACCCGCGATGCGGCAGCCGCCCGGTCCATCCGGGGTCGCGCAGATCGGCGGTCACGAACTCGGCGCGCGGCTCGGCCGCGAAGTGGCCGCGGGCGATCGTCAGCAGCGCGGGGTCGAGGTCCACGCCGGTGCTGCTGGCGCCCGGGAACCTGCGCAGCGCCCGCTCCGAGATACTGCCCGTACCACATGCGAGGTCGAGGATCCTCGGCTCCGGGCCGACGACGGCCTCGACCGCGTCGAGCATCACCCGGAACCGCTCCTCACGATCGGGGAGGTACCACTCCTGCTGCCGGTCCCAGCTCCGCTGCCACGCCTGCCAGTCCGCCACGGCGACGGTGTCCGTCATCGAGCCCCTCCAAGCCATGCGTCGTAAGCCATGCGTCATCGTCTCCGGGGCCGCCGCCCCGTAATACCCTCGTAGGCAGAACGCCTCTTACCCGACTCTAGATGCCCCGTCGTAAGGACCACAAGTGGAACTGGCTTATTACTCGGATCTCGCCGTGCGCCTGGTCAACAGCGAGGAGCCAAGCCGCGGCACCGACACCCTGACCTCGGTGGAGGCCGTGCGGGCGCTCTTCGGGGAGAGCCGGCAGGCGGCCCGGCGGACGACGGACGCCGATGTCACCCGGCTGAGGTCGGTCAGGGCCCGGCTGCGCGCCGTCTTCGAGGCGGCGGCGGGCGGCGACGAGGTGCTGGCGGTGGACCTGCTGAACGCGCTGCTGATCGAGTTCCCGGTGAGCCCGCAGATCTCCGGCCATGAGATCCGCGACGACGACGGACGCCCCAAGTGGCATATGCATATCGCGGACTACGCCGCCAACGCGGGCGCCGGATACGCCGCCACCGCCTCCATGGGGCTGGCCTTCCACCTCACCGAACTGGGCGCCGACCGGCTGGGCATCTGTGAGGCGTCACCCTGTCGCAACGCCTATCTCGACACCTCGACCAATCGATCCCGGCGCTACTGCTCCGACCGCTGCGCGACCCGCGCCAATGTGGCCGCCTACCGCGCGCGCAAGCGCCTGGACGCCGAGCGGTCGGCCGGCGCCGCGCGCAGCCGGCGCCAGGACCGCGAGCCCACCGGCCGTACGGCGGACACCGCCCAGAAGACCAGCCCGGCCATGGACCGCTGACCCCGGCGCCCGGCGCCCGGCCGCGGCCGCAGCCGCAGCCATGCCCGGGCGACCACCAGCTCGTCCGGTACGACGCCGAACTCCCGGCTGTCGTTCTCCACATACGGGTTGTCGCCCTTGACCCACCAGCCGCCCTCGCGCCGCTCCACCGCGCGCTTGACGATCAGCAGATCCTGCCGGAACGGATGGCGCACCACCACCACGTCCCCCGGCCGCACCGGCGCCCCGTAGCGGACCACCAACTGGTCGCCGGGGTACAGCGTCGGCTGCATCGACGGGTTGTACACCTCCGCGAGCCCGATCCGCAGCAGTCCGCGCTGGTCGCGGTCGGACTCCTGCCCACGATCGCCCAGCTCCTCCCGCATCACGGCACCTCCGGTTCTCAACCCCGCACCATCACGATCCCAGGCATCCCAGCCTGACACCGGACTTTTGACCTAAGCCCCCCGGGGCACCCGAGAAAAGCCTTCCCCCACGGAGTAATCTCGCACCTGAGAAGACGATCACGAATGGAAGGACAGCTCTATGCTCTCCCGCCTGTTCGCCCCGAAGGTTCAGGTCAGCGCGCACTGCGACCTGCCCTGCGGTGTGTACGACCCGGCCCAGGCCCGCATCGAAGCCGAGTCCGTCAAGGCCGTCCAGGAGAAGTACCAGGCCAACGAGGACCCGCACTTCCGCGCCCGCGCCACCACCATCAAGGAGGAGCGCGCGGAGCTCGCCAAGCACCATGTCTCGGTGCTGTGGAGCGACTACTTCAAGCCCCCGCACTTCGAGAAGTACCCGGAGCTGCACCAGCTCGTCAACGACACCCTCAAGGCCCTGAGCGCGGCCAAGGGCTCGACGGACCCGGCCACGGGGCAGAAGGCCCTGGACTACATCGCCCAGATCGACAAGATCTTCTGGGAGACCAAGAAGGGCTGACCGCTCTTCCCTTGCATTGCCGGACCGCACCCGAGCCGCCCCGAGTGGCCCGGGTGCGGTCTACTTTTCCGCCGGCCGCGGGTGGGCATGGATCCATCGCGTGATGTGGGCGGATCAGCGCCGGCAGACGAGGACACCGCCCTTGCAGCGGATCTCGAACGCACCGTGCCGGGAGATGTGGTCCGCGAGAATGGCGCGGGCTCGTTCGATGGTCACGTCGAAGGGCACATCGTGCTGGTCGGCCCATGCGTGGTACGAAGCCATGTGCGCGATGACCGGTGCGGGGTCACGGATCGTGATGATGCCCGGCAGCTCGATCGTCTCCACGTGGCCGAACTCCTCGCCGAGGTAGGCAGGGGCCTTCTCCAGGGAGAAGCGGGCACTGAGCGAGATGCGGGACGGCCCCCGTCCAGTGCCGAGGACGTCCCCTGCGGCTCGCTCCCAGAGGTCGTCGAGTTCGGCCTTGTCCCGGTCGCTGTTGGTGGAGGTGATCACCAGCCCGTCCCGCTTCACCACGCGGGACAGCTCGCCGACCGCCTGGGCGATGTCGGTGACGTGGTAGAGCATGTGCAGGGCCAGCGCCGCATCACAGCTCGCCGTGGCGATCGGCAGGCGAGTGGCATCCGCCACGGCGACCGGGCCGGGTACCCCGTCGAGGATGCCGGGAGCGATGTCCAGGCCCAGCAAGGCCAAGTCGGGCCGATCCCGGCGGAGCCGCTTGATGAACCTGCCGTTCCCGCATCCGACGTCGACCACGAGTCCGAGTAGGTCACTCAATTGTTCGGCGACCATGCCGGGCAGGTCGTACAGGGGCGTCTGCCACCGATAGAGGGACTGCCGGGCCGCGAGGTCTCGGTCGCCGTTGTACGCGCTCCCGGCGAGGCGGCCCCGATCGGTGATGGCGGCATCGTGGGCGGCGGACAGTTCGGTCACGTCGACAGCTCCGAAGGACGGGCGGTGGGCGAAGCCGCGAGGACAGCCGTGTACTGGAGTCTTTCGCGTAAGTCTGCCGCCTGCGCGGCTCCCCCGTACTGCGGACCACCCAGCTCGCGACGCAGCGCGATGAGCCGTCGCACGATGCTGGCCGAGATGCGCTCCGGCGGAGCGTCCAGGACGAAGGCGAGCATCGCCTCAGTGCCGTCCAGGTCGCCCAGAAGCAGGTGGCCACGGGCGAGGTCGAGGTGGGCGGCGAATAGGTCGCCGACCGACCGGTCGTCGTTCTCCGCATCGCGGTGGAGGCGGATCGCGGTGCCCGCCCAGGCGATCGCCTGCTGGATGTGCGCCGGTCCGCCCAGGGCGAGGTGGGTCGTCCCGGCATATGCGAACTGTTTGGCCGCCGGGAAGGCGAAGAGTCCCGGTGCCTCGTCCGGGTCGGATGCCGCCTCACGGGAACGATCGGCGTCGGCCAACGCTGCCACCGCGCCTGCTTGGTCTCCCACTATGGCCAGAGCACGCCCCTCCAGACTGGCCAGGCGGGCGGTGATACTCCCACTCGCTCGGTGCCTTCGGCCCGCCCGGGCCGGTCCGGCCGCCTGCTCGTACCGCCCGGTCCAAAAAGCGATCAGGGACTCCACGGCTCGTACCCAGGCCAGCATCCCTTCGTGCCCGGCCGCTCCCGCGCACGCGCGGGCGGTACGCGTGTGGGTGGCCGCGGAAGGCGTAGTCCCCCAGGTCCAGGCAGACGTGGGCGGACATGCCGCACAACCGTGAAGCCGCGACGTACAGGTCAGCAGTCTGCCGAGGGCGCTGACGCCCGCGCAGCAACTCGAACACCCCGTCCCGCGACTGCTTGATCTCGACGTACAGCTCCAGCAGTGGGTGGCTGACGTAGGCGCGGGCAAGCTGAGCGACGTCAGCCTCCATCTGCTCGACAACGGACTCATCGGCGTTGCGCTGCGCGATGAACCGGGCGAAGTCCGCGGCCGCAGCGGCATCCGCCGTCACCGCTTCCGCTGGGGAACGTGGAGGCGCCTGCTGCCGTACGAGCTCCTGCACCCGCACCGTCCCACCCTCGCCGCTCCGGCGTCTCTTGCTGACCGCGGCGGCCTGGTCGAGCACCGCAACACCGACGCCGAACACCTTCGCCAGATATCTCCGCGTGTACGGAACGGGGATGCGCGTCTCGCGCTCGTAGCGGCCCATCTCCTTACCGGTCTTGGTGCAGCGCCCTTCCAGGGCGTTGTACTCATCGGCCACCCGCTGCTGAGTCCAGCCTCGCTCGGTGCGCAGCCGGGTGAGCAGCGCTCCGATCCCCGTGTCGCCCATCCCACTCTCCCCTGAGCACAGGACTTCTGGCCCCCATAGTGGCCCCGGAACGGCCCCCACGCTGGCTCCCGACCCGAACGAGCTACGGCGGTTGGCTGGTGGCATGTCGAGGAATCCGTTCAAAGAACCGGAGACGCCCGAGCCGGACCACATCGGCAGCGGCTCGATCGAGCACCGCGCGATGTCCTTCGCCCGGCGCGAGCACACCGCCCCCGCTGCTCGCGGTTTCATCACCGAGGCCCTTACGCAGTGGCAGCGAACCGAACGCATCGACGACATCCGGCTGTGCGCCTCCGAGCTGGCCACCAACGCCCTGCTGCACGGAGCCTCGGAGGACGGACTGGTTCTCGTACGCATCGAACTGCACGACGCCCTGCTACGCCTCGAAGTGCACGACAGCGGTGACGGCACGCCCACCATGCGCGAGCCGCAGGCAACGGCAGACGACGGCCGTGGCCTGCTACTCATCTCCGCTGTTGCCGACAACTGGGGTGTGGATCAACAACAAGGACCCGGCAAATGCGTCTGGGCCACCTTCGAACACAGCTCGGTACCAGCGTGCTGACACCCAGCTCTTGGAGACGTCCCATGACATACAGTCCCTTATCGCCGAACACCGTCCTCGCCAACGCCCTCCACCACGCAGAAGATGTCCTGGCCCCGCGCATCATGGCTGCCACGCCCGAGCGGATCACGATGGTCGTCGGTACTCAGATCAACGGCGCCCCACACATCGGCACATCACTCGTGCAGTCCCTGGCCTTCACCATGGCCGCCCGCTTGCGTGACCGCTTCGGCCTCCCCGCCGAGGTCCTGTTCAGCGCCCTCGACAACGCTCCGTACGAGTTGGCCACCGACCCGGTCAGCAGCCACCGCTATCAGCGCGCCTACGCCCAAGCACTCGATGACGAGGCCCTGACCGACCTCATCACCACCCTCTACGAGCCCTGTTCACAGCGCTGTCTTGGCATCTGGGAATCCCGCATCGCGTCGAGACCTACAGCCAGCAGCAGGCCGACGAACAGTTCCGCCGTACCTGGCTCCGCCTCCTGCCCCGCCTCGACGCCGCCCGCTGGTGGCTCGCCCCCTCCACCGGCACCCCACACCTGCGCGTCCCCTGCCCGCACCTCGGCTGCGGCTGGGCCGAGAAACACGCCGAACGCACCCGCGTCCACCTCACCGACCGCGAGACCGCCCAAGTGGCCGCCGTCTGCCTCCACCACGGCCCCTACCGGGCCACCATCTCCCCAACCGGAGGCGCCTATCTGGACCTGGCCACCCTGTACCGCAACATGGTCAAGGAACTGGCCCTGTCCAGCCCCCATGGCACCCTGCACATCATGGTCAAGGGCGGCGACTGGGTCTTCGGCTCCCACCTGGTCGACGAGGCCCTCCAGTCCGTCGGCCTCATCCGCTCCCAACTGCCGGCCCGCCTCTTCTGCCCCCAAGTCGTCACCGACACCGGCGCCAAGCTGTCCAAATCCCTCATCCGCGAAGGCCGCACCCCCGCGCCTGACGGCACCGCCGACTGGATGCTCGACACCCGGAAATGGCCCGGCACCACCACGGAGTATGCCGAGCAACTGCTGTCCCTGGCAGATACCTTGCTGTCGGACCCGCGTCACTTCTTCCGGTCGTACTCAGCCGCCGAGATCGGCCGCCTGATCACCACACCAGCCACCAGGAGCGTCCCCGCCCCATGACCGATACCACCGCCCGCGTCCGCGAGCTCAACCTCTACCCCCAGTACTTCGACCTCGTCGCCGCGGGCACCAAGACCATCGAGGTACGGGTGAAATACCCGCACCTCGCCGACCTCGCCCCCGGCGACACCATCCGATTCCGCATCAAGGGCACCGACGAGACCTGCGAGGTCAAGGTCAAGCGGGTCACCGAGTACCCCGACTTCGAAGCCTTGCTCGACGGAGAGGGTCCGGCCAACGTCAACCCGACCGCCACTCGCGAACAGCAGCTCAACAACATCCGAGCCATCTACTCGCCCGAGAAGGAAGCCCTTGGCGCTCTGGCCATCGAAATCGAACATACCGCTGATCATTAGGCCGAAGCTGTCCACCAATGGGTCGAGGAAGGAGCGTTATCGTGGCTCAGCCTCAGTCCGACGACCAGCCCAATGCCCTGCCGCCCGCCCCCGAATCCATGACCCTGCTGGTCGCTGCCGTCATCGTCCACGACAAGGCCAACAACCGCGTCGTCCTCCTCCAGCGCAGCCAGAACGCCAAGTTCGCCCAGGGCATGTGGGACCTGCCGGTCGGCAAGAGCGAGCCGGGCGAACCCATCACCGAGACCGCGGTCCGCGAGCTGAACGAGGAGACCGGCCTGACCGTGCAGCCGGAAGCCCTGAAGGTCGCCCACATCATCCACGGCGCCTGGGGTGTCGAAGCCCCCAACGGCTTCCTCACCGTCGTCTTCGCCGCCCACGAGTGGGCTGGCGAGCCGGAGAACCGCGAGCCGCGCAAGCACGCCCAGGTCCGTTGGGTCGGCGCCGATGCCATCCCCGAGAACTTCGTGGACACCACCTCAAGCGCCCTCCACCGGTACCTCACGGGAGGCCCTGAGGTCTCCCTCGACGGCTGGCAATTGAAAGGCCAACTGCGGCCGAGTGAATAGGGGTTGACCGACCCCCGCCCGCTCACCCCCGTGGGCTGATCCCCGCCACGGCCAGGCCCAGCAGGCGGTCCGCCTCGGCGGTGGGGTCCGGGTGGTGCTGGGTGGCCAGTGCGATTCCGGCGATCAGGGTGACCAGGTCGACCGCGGTGGCCCCGGGGGCCATCACACCGGCTCGTTCGGCTCGCCGCAGCAGTGGCTCGCCCGCCTCGGTGAGGGTGTCCACGCAGGGGTTCGCATGTTCCGGGTCGAGTTCCCCGTTGCGCAGCAGCGCGGTGGCCAGGCCCTGGACCGAGGCCGAGTAGACGGTGAGCTCGCCCAGCCACTCCAGCAGCGCGGCCCGTACGTCCTCCACCTTCGCGAGTTCACGGGCGCGGGCGGCCAGGACCTCGATCCGTTCGCGGAAGACGGCCTCCAGGAGGGCGCTTCGGGTGGGGAAGTGGCGGCGCACGGTGGCCGAGCCGACTCCGGCGGTGCGGGCGATCTGTTCCAGGGAGGCGTCGGCGCCGTGTGCGGCGACCTCCTCCTCGGCCACGGCGAGGATGCGCTCGTAGTTGCGCCGGGCGTCCGCACGCTGGGCGGGCATGGCGTCACCTCCGGGTTGCCGAGTGGTTGCTAAGTGGCGGGGCCCTCCGTATCGTACCGAGCAGTAAGTGGCGGGGCCCGCCGTTTAGTGTTCGCGCAGTCGATACATCGATATCCCCATGCCTGAGGAGCAGCACAGCATGCCCATGAACTCCCCGACGTCCGCCCCGTCCGCCCCCGTTCTGGTCACCGGCGCCACCGGACAGCAGGGCGGCGCCACCGCCCGCGCGCTGCTCTCGGCGGGCGTTCCCGTACGGGCGCTGGTCCGCGACCCGGCCACCGAGCGGGCCAAGGCCGTGGCGGCGCTCGGCGCCGAACTGGTCACCGGCGATCTGCTCGACCTCGACTCGGTGCGGCGGGCCGCCGAGGGGGCGCGGGCCGTCTTCTCGATCCAGATGCCCGACATGAACGACCTCCAGGGCGACTCCGAGTGGGTCCAGGGGCGCAACCTGATCGACGCCGCGCGGGACGCGGGGGTGGCGCAGTTCGTGCACACCTCCGTCTCCGGCGCCGGGCAGCACCACACCGCGCCCGGCTGGGCGGAGGGCCGCTGGGCGGCGATGGAGCACTACTTCGCGACCAAGTCCGGCCTCCAGGACCGGGTCCGGGAGGCGGGCTTCCGCCACTGGACGCTCCTCAAGCCCGCCTTCTTCATGGAGAACTTCCTGTCCCTGCTCCCGAACGGCCCCGAGGGCGGCCTGGCCACCATCCTCCAGCCCGGCACCGAGCTCTCCCTCATCGCCGTCGCCGACATCGGCACGGCGGCCGCCGCGGCCTTCGCCGACCCGGAGCGGTTCCACGAGGTCGAGCTGGAACTGGCGGGCGAGTGCTTGACGATGACCCGGGTCGCCGAGGTCCTCTCCGCCGTCGTGGGCACCGAGGTGGCCGCCCCGTCGATGACCGCCGACGAGGCGCTCGCCGCCGGGATGCCGCAGTGGGGCCTCGGGCACGTGTGGCTGAACGAGGCCGGTCAGCCCGCCCGCCCCGCCTTCGCGCGGGCCCTCGGCCTCCCGCTCACCGGCTTCGCCGAATGGGCCGGGCGCCATCTGCGGCCCGCGGCGGCCTGACCCGCCCGACCGGGCATCAACCACAGCCCGACCCGGCATCAACCACAGCCCGACCCGGGCTGTGGTTGATGCCCGGACCGGAGTGGACGAGTCTGGAAGAGGACCCTGGAGGACGGACCCGGTGCCGTCCCCGGAGGGATGGGCGACCATGATGCGCCACGACAGCGGCTCCGCGCGCGAGCGGGGCGGCCTGGACGAAACGGATACGGCGAGGGTCACCGTCACCGATGACGGGACGCTGACCAGTTGGAACGAGGGTGCCCGTCGGCTGCTCGGGTATCGGCCCCCGCAGGTCGTCGGGCGGTCCGCCGCCGAGCTGCTGGCCGATCCGGCCCGCGCGGCGGACGCCGGGGTCCGCCGCGCCCGCACCCGGCTCACCCGGTGGCACGGGACGGTGGCGCTGCGCCACCGGGACGGCCACGAGATGCCGGTGCGGGTGCTGGCACACCGCACAGGGCCGGAGGGCGACTGGCTGCTGGTGGCCGCGGCACCCCGGGCGGAGCTGCCCCCCGAGTCCTGGAACGACGCGCTGATGCGCTGGGCCTACGCGCAGTCACCCTGCCCGATGGCGATCTACGACGCCGATCTGCGGCTGCGCAAGGTGAACGACGAGATGGCCCGCGTCGTCGGCCTCCCCGAAGCGGAGATCCGCGATCTGCGGCTGTCGGAGATCGGGGGCAAGCTCCAGGGCGAGCAGCTCGAAGGGGTCATGCGCCAAGTGCTGACCACCGGCGAGCCACGCGAGGTGGAGACCTATCTGCGCACCGGCGGCGAGACCGAGGAGCATGCCTGGTCGGCCGCGTTCGCCCCGTTGAAGGCGAAGGACGGCCAGGTGTACGCGGTCTGCATGGCGGCGCATGACATCACCGAGCAGTATCTGGCCCGCCAGCGGCTGCTGTTGCTGAGCGCGGCCAGTGAACGCATCGGCAGCACCCTCGACATCGACCGCACCGCACAGGAGCTGGCCGACGTCTGCGTACCGCGGCTGGCCGACTACGCCAGCATCGACCTGCTGGACCGGCTGGCCCAGGACGAGGAGCTGCCGCCCGGGCCGCTCACCGGCCCGATCGTGCTGCGCCGCGCGGCCAGGCAGTCGCTCTACGAGGGCTGCCCCGAGTCCGTGGTGCCGGTGGGGAAGGTGGACACCTATCCGCAGGTCTCGCCGATGGCGGAGTGCCTGGTGGTGGAGCGGCCCCTCATCTACGCGACCACCGACCCCATGATCACCAAGTGGGGTGCGCTGAAGCCCGCCCGCGCCCGTTCGATCCGGCGGTTCGGCGTTCACTCGATCATGGCGGTGCCGATCCGGGCGCGGGGAACGACGCTCGGGGTGGCCGTATTCGCCCGCCACCACACCCCCGAGCCGTTCACCCAGGACGATGTGGTGCTGGCCGAGGAGATCACCACCCGGGCCGCCGTCTGCGTGGACAACGCCCGCCGCTTCACCCGGGAGCGCGACACCGCCCTGGCCCTCCAGCGCAGTCTGCTGCCGCGGACCCTCCCCCAGCCGCCGGCCGTCGAGGTCGCCTCCCGCTATCTGCCCGCGGGCCCGTACGCGGGGGCGGGCGGGGACTGGTTCGACGTCATCCCGCTCTCCGGGGCACGGGTCGCTCTGGTCGTGGGCGATGTGGTCGGCCACGGCATCCAGGCGTCGGCCACGATGGGGCGGCTGCGGACGGCGGTCCGTACCCTCGCCGACGTCGATCTGCCGCCGGACGAGCTGCTGACCCACCTGGACGACCTGGTGATCCATCTGGCCGCGGAGACCGGGGCCGAGGAGGCCACCGGGGATGTGGGCGCCACCTGTCTGTACGCGGTCTACGACCCCGTCTCGCACCGCTGCTCACTGGCCGCGGCCGGGCACCCGCCCCCGGCGCTGGCCAGGCCCGACGGCACCGTGGAGTTCCTCCCGGTACCGGCCGGACCGCCGCTGGGGGTCGGCGGGCTGCCCTTCGAGTCGATGGAGACCGAGCTGCCCGAGAACGCCGTGCTCGCCCTCTACACCAACGGGCTGATGGACGTATGGGACCGCGATGTCGACGAGGGCCGACTGCTGCTGACCAACGCGCTGGCCCACCCCAGCGGGTCCCTGGACGGCGCCTGCGACGCCGTTCTGCGCACGCTCCTGCCCGGCGGGGGCGCCCTCGACGACGTCGCGCTGCTGCTCGCCCGCGCCCGCTCCCTGGACGAGGCGCACGTGGCCACCTGGGACGTACCCGCAGATCCGGCGTGGGTGGCCCGCTCCCGCCGGAACGTGACGGAGCGGCTGACCGAATGGGGGCTCGACGAGGCCGTCTTCACCACCGAGCTGGTCGTCAGCGAGCTGGTCACCAACGCCATCCGGCACGCCGTCCCGCCCATCCGGCTGCGGCTGATCCATGACCATTCGCTGATCTGCGAGGTCACCGACTCCTCCAGCACCGCCCCGCATATGCGCCGCGCCCGCACCTTCGACGAGGGCGGCCGCGGGCTGCTGCTGGTCGCGCGGCTCAGCCAGCGCTGGGGCAGCCGGCAGACCGCCGAGGGCAAGACGATCTGGTCGGAACAGAGCCTTCCGGTCGGGGTGCCCACCGGGCTGCCGGGCCTGGACTGAGCGGCCGGGGGTGGGCCCCCTGGGTGGTGTGAAGCGGTCGGCCCCTGTCAGAAGCGCCAGCGCGTCTGGCCGTACGCGCCCTTGCGGAAGCCGAACGCCGTGGCCGGGGCGACCCGGAAGACCAGGGCGTCATGGCCGTCGTGGTGGAAGGCTCCGTCGCGCACCTGGAAGGTCCACTCCGCGCCGTACTTCGCCACGTACGCCGCGGCGATCCGCTCCAGCGTGGCGTCGTCCCGCACCCGCTCGGCCTCGCCCTCGACCACCAGGTCCAGCCCCTCGTGCAGCACGCCCGCACCCGTGGTGAGGACGCAGCGCGGATTGTGCGCGAGGTTCCGGGCCTTCTGTTCCTCGGGGCCGGTGCAGAAGCAGAGCGCGCCGTCGAACCAGACGGCGATGAGCGGGGTGACATGGGGGCGGTCGTCCCGGCGGACGGTGGACAGCCAGTACAGCTCCGCCGCCGCCAGCGCCGCACGCCCCTCCGGCCAGGGCGTGGCGGTGGCGTCCGGGCCGCTGAAGCGGGTGTCCAGCGCGGTCTGCGGATCGTGCTCCGTGATCATTCGCTCGCTCCTCGGGTGGCATGCGGTCCGGTCCGGTGCGGTCCCGGGTGCTTGGACCGCCCGGCGGAGCGAAACTCATCGCTCGCGCCGCGCCCGCCCCTGAGGAGGGGCGCTACGAGACCTCGGCGGACCCGGCGAGGTCCAGGACGTCGAGCGCGTCGCGGATCCGGGGCTCATGGGAGCGCAGCAGCGGGCTCTCGTTGCGGACCAGCCACTGGCGGTACGCGGGGCTCGCCCAGGCGATCTCGAAGTACGCGTCCGCGAGGTCGCCGAAGAGGGCGTCGACGTCGAGCGGGGCAGCGGGCGCGGTGTCCGGACCGGGTCCGGCGGCCTCGGTCCCGGTGTCGGCCTCGGCGGGGAGCGCCGTGTCCGGGGCAGTTCCGGCGGCCCCGGCGCGGGCCGGGAGCGCCGTGTCCGGGTCGGGTCCGGCGGCCCCGGTGCGGGCCGCCGGGACCGCCCGTGAGGCCAGGAACAGCCGGACCGTCAGCGGGTCCCCGTGCAGCGGACGGACGGCCACACCCTGGCGGGACCGCGCGGTGGGCTGGCAGGGGGTGACCACCTCGCCCGAGGCGACCAGGTCGGCGGCGGTCAGATAGTCCCCGTACACCACCCTCGGATTGAGCCCCGCGGCGGCCAGGACCCGGCGCAGCCCGGGCCCCTCGCCGTCCACACTGGGGTCGACCATCCACTGGTCGGCGGCGAGGTCGGCGAGCCGCACCGCGGGCCGCGCGGCGGCCGGATGGGTTTCGGCCAGCGCCACGAACTGCGGCTCCCGCTCCACGAGCACCCGGCGCTCCACGCCCTCGGGCACCCGCAGCGGCGCGCCCTCGACCTCGTGCACGAAGGCGACGTCGAGTTGGTTGGCGGCGACCATCTGGAGCAGCGCGTTGGCGGAGACGTCGATATGGATGGTGGTGTCCGCGTCGGGATAGCGGTCGCGGAGCCTGCGCAGCCAGCCGACCACGGCCCGGCTGCCCGTGCTGCCGATGCGCAACCGGGCGTCGGCGGTCTGCCCCGCCTCCAGCCGGACCTCGCTGAGCAAGGCGTTCATCTCGGCCACGATCGGCCGGGCGCGGCACAGCACGGACCGCCCCAGCGGGGTCGGCCGACTGCCGGTGACCTCCCGCGAGAACAGCCGACCGCCGATGGTGTTCTCTATGCGCCGGAGCTGGGTCGTCAAGGATGGCTGGGTCATGCCCAGTTGGCGCGCCGCCTTCCGTAGGCTGCCGGTGTCGGCGATGGCGCACAGTGCACGGAGGTGCCTCACCTCGAGCTCCACGGCGGGAGCATATCTGCGCCCTTGTCGGTCACACCAGACTCTGAAACCACTCCAACCCATATCGGAATCGATCAATCGGTGGTCAAACACCGGTCAACGGGACGTCAAACCACCATCTCAGCCATGGGCTTGAGAGTCCGGCGGGGGATATGCCTTCGTGCTATCACCAGTTGATATCTCCGCGTACGGCTCGATCTCCTCAAGACTCGGCGTCAGCCAAGAGTTCATCCCACGGCCCCGGCCGCCACCCCACACGGCGACCGGGGCCCGAGGACGATGAGGAGCCCCCCACATGTCACTCCCCAAGCTCGCGCTGTCCGCGACCCTCGGCCTCGGCCTGGCGGCCGCACTGTCCGCCGTGCCCGCCTCCGCGGCCACGCCCGACCACTCCACGACCCAGCGCAGCGCCGCGGCCGCCGGCTACACGGCGAGCGGCGAGGAGAAGGCCGACACCGACGCCTTCATCAAGGCCGTCATGAAGTCGGCGCTGGCCAAGCAGGCCAAGGCGCGCAACGCGACGGCCGCCGTCACCGTGACCTACGACGCGAGCCAGGCCCCGACCTTCCAGTCGCAGATCTCCCGCTCCGCCCAGATCTGGAACTCCTCGGTGAGCAACGTGAAGCTCCAGGCGGGCAGCAACGCGGACTTCAGCTACCGCGAGGGCAACGACCCCCGGGGCTCGTACGCGAGCACCGACGGCCACGGCAGCGGCTATGTCTTCCTGGACTACGCCCAGAACCAGGAGTACGACTCGACCCGGGTCACCGCGCACGAGACCGGCCATGTGCTGGGTCTGCCGGACCACTACGAGGGCCCGTGCAGCGAGCTGATGTCCGGTGGCGGCCCCGGCCCGTCCTGCACCAACTCGCAGCCCGACCAGGCCGAGATCAGCCGCGTCAACCAGCTCTGGGCCAATGGCCTGGCCAAGCTCGAGAAGCAGCTCGCCAAGTCCCACTGAGCCCGCTGAGCCCGCTGAAACCGCCGAGCCACTGATCCCCTGGATCAGGGCCTGACCGCCCGCACCCGGTTCCCGACGCCGGATGCGGGCGGTCGGCGTGTACAGGGGCCGTCGAAGGCGCGTACGGGGCCATCCACCGCGCGCACCGGGACGCGGCGCACGGGAAGCGACGCCGCCTCCGGCCGGAGGTACCGTATAGACGCCAGGAGCATTTCGCACAAACCGGCCGGATTCCCTTCAGTCCGGGGCCCGGCCGCAGGGAGTGAGCACCATGGAGACCCTGATCACCGTGGTCGTCATCCTCGCGCTGATCGGGGTGGGCGCGCTGCTGATCCACCGGACCAATGTCCAGAACGGCAACCGCATGTCCGCCGAGAGCCACGACGATTCCCGCGTCGGCGGGCGGCCGCACCATCGCACCTGGGGCCGCTGGCGGCAGCACCGGGGCCAACAGGTCGCGCCTCCCCAGGACCGCCGTACCTAGCCCTCCGCCTCGCGCAGCGCCTCGTCCAGCGTGGCGACCGGGCGGAGCACATCCAGCATCCGGCCCGCCCGCAGAGTGCGCAGGATCAGCGCGTTGTCGCAGACCAGCCGCATCCGCCCGGCCCGCTCCACCACACGTCGATGGGCCCGGCACAGCAGTCCCAGGCCCGAGCAGTCGAAGAAGGCGGCCGGCCGTAAGTCCACGATCACCGCGGGCCTGTCCCCGGCCGTGGCCGCGTCCAGCGCCGGTCCGACACTTTCCACCCCGGCGATGTCGATCTCCCCGTGGAGCTCCACGACGGTGTACCCGCCGACCCGGTGCGTACGGGCGCGCGGAGTGGTGACGTCGGCGGCGTCGCCGTCCCGAGCGGCAGAATCGCCCCGAGCGGCGGAATCGCCCCGAGCGGCGGAATCGCCCTGAGCGATGGAATCCCCCTCGGCGGACGCCCGCGCGGCCGGATCGCGGCCGACGGGCCCAGCGGGCCCGTGCGCGGCGTTCTGGGCACCGCGCTCCAGCGGCACCGGCGCATCACGGGGAGCGCCTTGCTGCGTCATCGCGATATCCCCTCGGAACGGCACACTGCCCCCTCTCACCTTCGTCAGGGTCCCGGAAGCGGGCAGGGTCGGGCATCGGGTGTGAATCCGCCGGGTCCTTGGGCGACGTCTCGCGAGCGTAAAGGGGTGACCCCCGGTTACAGAGGTAGGGACGCAGCATTCCGCCGGTGAATACCGCTCGTCCGAGTGAATTTCGGTTCTTACTATTGACACTTGGTCAGATACGGCCTAGGCGAAGGCATCATCGCCCCCTCCGGCCGGCGGACCCGCCACCCCCGCGATCGCCGGAGTCAGATCCTCCAGTACCTCGAACGCGTCGTCCAGCCGGACCATGCGCAGCAGCCGCACAAACCGCGGTTCGTCGATGACGAGCCGCAGCCGCCCGTCCCGCTCCAGCACGCGATTGCGCAATCGGCACAGTAACGACAATCCGGCACAGTCCAGGAAGGTCACCGGCCGTAGGTCCAGGACCAGATCCGGACACCGTGCCTGGATGAGGGAATCGAGCCGAGCCACGATCCGCCCTGCGGCGAAGATGTCCAACTCTCCCGCGATCTCGGCGACGGTGACGCCGCCGAGTGCGTGGACTCGGACGCCGAAGGCGGGCCGATCATCGAACATGCAAGCCTCCTTGACCTGGTGGAGGCGCGCGACACCGGAGCCCGCGGCCACGCCGGTCAGCGCCGGGGTCCAGGCCGGCCCTTCAGTAGATGACATACCCATCTACCGGCTGACCAGTCAACGAACGGCACGGCACGTGTCGTTGGCCTATTAGGGCCCCTCGGCCGCGAACTGTTACTCATCGGTAAAGCAGAGGTCTTCTCAAGTCCACCGGGAGCCGTGAGCATGCCATCCGGCAATCGCCTCGAAGCGAAGGATGTGACCGATGACAGCAGGACGCGTGCGATCACGGCGGCTCGGCATGACGACAGTGGTCGTCGCCCTCGCCATCGGCGTCGGCGCAACGGCCACCACGGCGAGCGCCGCCACCCCCGGCACCACCGCCACCACGGCGGCCTCGGCGGCGCCGTCGGGCGCCACCGCCGCCGAGAAGGTCGACTACGAGACCTGGCAGCGCGATGTTCGCGCCATCATCGACGAGCAGGCCCGCCCCTACATCGAGGAGCGCACCGCCAACCCCTCGGGGCAGAAGCAGGCCATCGTCCTGGACATCGACAACACCTCACTGGAGACGGACTTCCGCTTCGCCCTCCCCCAGCACCCCGTCGAGCCGGTCCTGAAGCTCTCCCAGTACGCGCACGACCGCGGCGTGGCCATCTTCTTCGTCACCGCGCGGCCCGGCATCATCTCCTGGCCGACCGAGTGGAACCTGGAGCAGGTCGGCTACTCGGTCGCCGGTCTGTACGTACGCCACCTGCCGGATCTCTTCCAGAACGTGGCCGACTACAAGACCGCCAAGCGGGCGGAGATCGAGAAGAACGGCTACACGATCATCGCCAACATCGGCAACAGCGCCACCGACATCAGCGGCGGCCACGCCGAGAAGTCCTTCAAGCTCCCGGACTACGACGGTCAGCTTTCCTGAGCCGCGGTCAGGTCATCCCCTTCCGCCACCGCCCATCACCCCCCGCCGGGGAAAGGTCGAAAACTCCAGATCTTGGCGCCCAAGATTGGTGAGTAGGCCGAGCGCACGGCACGTCTGCTCCGCTCAAGACTGGACACACCGCAGACTGTGCGTCGAGATCTCCGCAAACGGCGCGGATACGTCGGCACTGGCGCGAAGGGGATGACCGATGACCGGCTCACACGTACTGGCACTCGGCCACTACCAGCCCGCGAAGGTGCTCGGCAACGAGGACCTCGCGGCCATGGTCGACACCAGCGACGAGTGGATCCGCAGCCGGGTCGGCATCCGCACCCGGCATCTCGCCCGCCCCGACGAGACGGTCGACGAGATGGCCGCGGCGGCCGCCGCCAAGGCGCTGGCCCACAGCGGTCTCGCCCCCTCCGACATCGACCTCGTGCTCGTCGCCACCTGTACGGCGATCGACCGCAGCCCCAATATGGCGGCCCGGGTCGCCGCCCGGCTGGGTCTCGACTGCCCCGCCACCATGGACCTCAATGTGGTGTGCGCCGGCTTCACCCACGCGCTGGCCACCGCCGACCACACCATCCGGGCCGGGGCGGCCACCGCGGCCCTGGTGATCGGCGCCGACAAGTTCACAGCGGCCACCGACTGGACCGACCGCTCCACCTGCGTCCTGACCGGCGACGGCGCGGGCGCGGCCGTGGTGGTGGCCGCCGAGCGGCCGGGCATCGGCCCGGTGGTGTGGGGCTCGGTCCCGGAGATGGGCGGCGCGGTCCGTATCGAGGGCACACCGCCCCGCTTCGCGCAGGAGGGCCAGACCGTCTACCGCTGGGCCACCACCCATCTGCCGCCGATCGCGCGGCAGGTGTGCGAACGGGCCGGGATCGCCCCGGAGGAGCTGGCCGGGGTCGTGCTGCACCAGGCCAATCTGCGGATCATCGAACCCGTCGCCCATAAGCTGGGCGCGGTCAACGCGGTGATCGCCCGCGATGTGGTGGAGTCCGGCAACACCTCGGCGGCCAGCATTCCGCTCGCCCTCTCCAAGCTGGTCGAGCGCGGGGAGGTGGCCTCCGGCGCCCCGGTGCTGCTCTTCGGCTTCGGCGGCAATCTGTCGTACGCGGGCCAGGTCATCGACTGCCCCTGACGGCGTCCTGGCCGCCTCCACCACAACGTCCGATTCGTTCAAGACCGGCCGTCCGCGCGCTGCCTACGCTGCCCGTATGACAGCACGATTCAACGCCATCGGCCTGGTCGTCGCCGACCTGGCCCGCTCCCTCGCCTTCTACCGCCGCCTCGGCCTCGACATCCCCGCCGAGGCCGCCACCCAGCCGCACGCCGAGGCCGCCCTGCCCGGCGGGGTGCGGCTGATGTGGGACACCGTCGAGACGGTGCGCTCCTTCGACCCGGAGTGGACGCCGCCGAGCGGCTCCCACCAGGTGGCGCTGGCCTTCGCCTGCGACAGCCCGGCCGAGGTGGACAAGACCTACCAGGACCTCGTGGGGTCGGGCGTACGCGGCAAGAAGGAGCCGTGGGACGCGCCGTGGGGCCAGCGCTACGCGACGGTCCTCGACCCCGACGGCAACAGCCTGGACCTCTTCGCCCCGCTACCCTCCTGACCCCTGGAGCAGACGGCCCAGCGGGACGCCGGTCAGGGTCCTGACCTCGCGGGCGAGATGCGCCTGGTCGGCGTAGCCCGCCGTGGCCGCGACCGCCGCGTAGGGAACGCCGGTGCGGGCCAGGTCCAGGGCCCGGTTCAGCCGCAGCACCCGGCCCAGCGTCTTGGGGCCGTAGCCGAACGCGGCGAGGGAGCGGCGGTGCAACTGGCGCTCCCCCAGCCCCACGGCGGCGGCGATCCGGGCCACGCCCGTTCCGCGGGATACCCCGGCGACGACCGCGGCGAGCACCGGATCGGGCGGTTCCGCCGTCCGCAGGCGGCCCAGGGCGGCGTCCTCCAGCAGGCGGCCCTGTGCCGCCTGCCGCGCCGCCGTCCGCTCGGCGTCGGCCGTCCGCTGGGCGTCCACGATCCGCCCGGCGTCGGCGATCCGCTCGGTCAGCCGCCGGACCTCGGCGCCCGGCCAGAGCGCGGCCAACGGCACGAGCTGATCGCGGAGTTCATGCGCCGGTACGCCCAGCACGGCGGGGCCCTGTCCCGGGGCGAAGCGCAGGCCCACGGCGCGGGTGCCGGGCGGGCCGGGGGCGAGACGGGCGCACGTATCCGGCCCGGCGACCAGCAGCTCGCCGTCGGGTCCCGCCTCGCTCCAGATCAGATCCGTGCAGCCGTCCGGGAGCACCCGCTGCGGCCCGGTGCCGGCCGTACGGGCCCACACCGCGGCGCCGCGGCCGATCAGCGCCCTTCGCTCCCGGTACTCGCTCAAGGGACCTCGCGCAGATACATCGCACCGCACGAGTGACAGAAGGGCCCCGAGTCACCCGTGGCCCACAGATCGGCCGCCTGGGTCTCGGCGTCCGGGTCCAGCTCCCGCCCGCACATCGCGGTCGTTCCGTTCCCGCGGACCATGTGCCAGATCTTGACGGGCGCGCCCGCGACCCGCCCGGAGCTGCCCTCCTCGTATTCGGCGCGCATCTCATGCTGCATGGCGGTACACCTCCTGCTCACCACCACTACTCCCCATGCTCCCGCCGCGCCAGGCCGGGCGCCACCTCCGCAGCCGCCCCCGCGCCCGCGCCCGCCGCCCACGCCCTCCGCCGCTAGAAGACGGACCAGCCGGTCAGCGTGGTGAAGTGGTCCAGGGCCGCCACTCCGGCCACCGAGTTGCCGCGGGCGTCGAGGCCGGGGCTCCAGACGCACAGCGTGCAGCGGCCGGGAACCACCGCGACGATGCCGCCGCCGACACCGCTCTTGCCGGGCAGCCCCACGCGGTAGGCGAAGTCGCCCGCCGCGTCGTACGTACCGCAGGTGAGCATGACCGCGTTGACCCGCTTCGCCTCGCTCTGCGACAACAGCCGCGAGCCGTCCGCGCGCAGCCCGTGGCGGGCCAGGAAGCCCCCGGCCAGGGCCAGATCGCGGCAGCTCATCTCGATCGAGCACTGCCAGAAGTAGTGCTCCAGAACGGTCGGCACCGGGTTGTGGAGGTTGCCGTAGCTCGCCATGAAGTGGGCCACGGCGGCATTACGGTCGCCATGGGCGGACTCGGAGACGGCTACCTCCTGGTCGAAGGCGAGGTCCGGATTGCCGCTCTCGGCGCGCAGGAAGTCCAGCATGGTGGTGCTGGCGTCGCCGGTAAGGGTGTGCAGCCGGTCGGTGACGACGAGCGCCCCGGCGTTGATGAACGGATTGCGCGGGATGCCGTTCTCGTACTCGAGCTGCACCAGGGAGTTGAAGGGGTTGCCCGAGGGCTCCCGGCCGACCCGCCGCCACAGCTTCTCGCCGTCGTCGGCGAGGACGAGCGCGAGGCTGAACGCCTTGGAGATGGACTGCACAGAGAAGGGCCGCTCCCAGTCGCCGACCCCGGTGACATGGCCGTCGACATCGGCGATGGCGATCCCGAAGCGGTCCGCGTCCACCGAGGCGAGCGCCGGGATGTACTGCGCCACCCGGCCCCGGCCGATCTGCGGTTTCACATGGGCCGCGACCTCGTCCAGCACTGCCTGGTAGTCCATGGTGCGGTGTGTCTCCCGGTGCGAGGTGGAACGGATGGATCGGCTCGCACGATAACGCGCCCCCCACCACTGATCACCCCATGTGTTTATGTGCGTGCGATGGGTAAGCAAGCGGGTGAACGAGGCGGACCGCGACCGGGGCCCGCCGTGCGACCAGAACGGAGGCGGTCATGGCCTCACCCATGTCCGCGGGGGACTTCCTGGCGGCGCTGACGAACGAGGGCGTGCGGGTGACGCAGGTCGGCGACTGGCGGGAGCACAACAGAAACCACAAGGGCCCATGGGGCCCGGTGCACGGGGTGATGATCCACCACACCGTCACCTCCGGCACCGAGGAGACGGTGGAGATCTGCCGGGACGGCTTCGAGGGGCTGCCCGGCCCGCTGTGCCACGGCGTGATCGCCAAGGACGGCGGCGTCCATCTGGTCGGCTACGGCCGGGCCAACCACGCCGGTCTCGGCGACGACGACGTCCTGCGGGCGGTGATCGCCGAGCGCGCCCTGCCGCCCGACAACGAGGCGAACACCGATGGCAACCGTGCCTTCTACGGCTTCGAATGCGAGAACCTGGGCGACGGCGAGGACCCGTGGCCCGAGGCCCAGCTCGACGCGATCGCGCGGGCCGCGGCGGCCGTATGCCGCCATCACGGCTGGACCGAGCGCTCGGTGATCGGCCACCTCGAATGGCAGCCGGGCAAGGTGGATCCGCGCGGCTTCACCATGGCGGCGATGCGCGAGCGGATCCACGAGCGGCTCAAGTAGGACGCTCACCTACGGGTGTCCGGCGGCTCTTTCCCCTCCCCGCCACCAGGGGCTTCCCCCTGGACCCCGGAGTCTGGGACGAAGCCCCGCCCGTCCAGCCCCTCCGGCGCTTGAGGAGCGGGGTCTGGGGCGGAGCCCCAGTTGAGGGAAGGGGCGGGGAGGGGAACAGCCCGCCGCAGGCGCCACAATCCGCCGAACACCCCTAGCACCCGGGTCCGGGTCCGGGTACAGCCGCGGCCGCGGCCGCGGACAAGCCGGCCCTCAGGCCCCCTCCTCCGTGGCCCCCTCCCGGTAAAGCGCCGCCTCCTCCAGATCCAGCCGACGCAGCAGCGACCGCAGCATCTCCTCGTCGATCCGCCGCGCGTCCCGCAGGTCCACGAACACCTTCCGCTCGGCCTCGATCATCTCCCGGGACAGCCTCCGATAGGTGTCGTCCGCCGATTCGCCGGTCACCTCGTTGACCGCCCCGAGCCGCTCCCATACGGCGTTGCGGCGCTGCTCCAACACGGTGCGCAGCCGGTCGGCGAGCGGCGGCGGCAGGGCGTTGCGCTCATCGTCGAGCAGTTCCCCCAGACGGCTCTCGGCCGCCAGTGACGCCTGGTTCTGCGCCTGGGCCTCGGCGAGGGTCTCGGCCCGTGGATCGCGGCCCGGCAGCCCGAGCAGCCGGATCAGGGACGGCAGGGTGAGCCCGTGGACCACCAGGGTGCCGATGACGGTCGTGAAGGTCAGGAAGAGGATCAGATTGCGGGCCGGGAAGGGTTCCCCGCCGTGGGTGGTCTGCGGGATCGAGAAGGCGATGGCCAGCGAGACCACCCCGCGCATCCCGGCCCAGCCGACGACGACCGGCGCGGTCCAGTTGGTGCCGGGCTCGCGCTCGCGAATGCCGGGGAAGAGCATCCGCGGCACGAAGGTCGACGGGAAGACCCAGACGTAACGGGCGACCACCACGGCCAGGAAGACCACGGCCGCGTACCAGGCGGCCTCGCCCGCGCCGTACTCCCCCAGGCCGCCCACCACGACCCGCAGTTGCAGCCCGATCAGCGCGAACACCGCCGACTCCAGTACGAAGTCGATCATGCGCCAGACCGCCGCCTCCTGGAGCCGGGTGGCGAAGTCGACCTGCCAGGAGTGGTGTCCGAGGTAGAGCCCGACCACCACGACGGCCAGCACACCCGACGCCCCGAACTGCTCGGCGACGGCGTAGGCGACGAAGGGGATGAGCAGCGAGAGGGTGTTCTGGAGCAGGGCGTCCCGCAGCCGGATGCGCAGCCAGTGCAGCGGCACCATCAGGATCAGACCGACCACGACACCGCCGACCGCCGCGAAGGCGAACTCCCGCAGCCCCTCGGTCCAGCTCACGCCCTCCCCCACGGCGGCGGCCACCGCCACCCGGTAGGCGGTGATCGCGGTCGCGTCGTTGAACAGGGACTCGCCCTGGAGGAGTGTGGTGAGCCGGGAGGGCAGCCCGATCCGGCGGGCGATGGCGGTGGCGGCCACGGCGTCCGGCGGCGCGATCACCGCGCCCAGCACCAGCGCGGCGGTCAGCGGCAGCCCCGGGATCAGCAGATGGGCGACCACGCCGACCGCGACGGTGGCGAAGAGCACATACCCGACCGAGAGCAGCGCGATCGGCCGCAGATTGGCGCGCAGATCCAGATACGAGCTGTCCAGCGCGGCGCTGTGCAGCAGTGGCGGCAGCACCAGGGGCAGCACGATATGCGGGTCCAGGGTGTAGTCGGGCACCCCCGGGACGTACGAGCCGACGAGCCCGACCACGACCAGCAGCAGCGGCGCCGGCACCGGGGTCCTGCGGGCCGCGCCGGCGACCACCGCGCTGCCCGCGACCAGCATCAACAACGGCAATACGTCCATCGACCGACCCCGTCCCCGCCGGTCGTGCCGACGGTCGTCCATGTGATCCGCCCACGCGGCGTTTTAGTCTGGCAATCATGAGCGAGTGCCTGCATGTTCCCGCACTGCCGCGCCCCGAGCCGGAGCCGCGGTCCGAGACCTGTCCCGAATGCCTGGCGGTCGGCAGCCATCCCGTCCAGCTTCGGAAGTGCCTGGTCTGCGGCCACGTGGGCTGTTGCGACTCCTCGCCGTACCAGCACGCCACCCGGCACTTCGAGGAGACCGGCCATCCGGTGATGCGCAGCTTCGAGGAGGGCGAGGAGTGGCACTGGTGCTATGTGGATCAGCTCATCGTGTAGCTCCGGCTCCGCGAACGCCCTGGTCTTGGCGTTTTCCGCGCATTGTGGGAGATCGACCTCCGCGTTTGTCGGTCCGGGCCGCTAGCCTTCACCACATGATCCGATCAGCGAGGCCGTCCGACGTTCCGGCGATCCATGCGATGATCCGCGAGCTGGCGGACTACGAGCGGGCTCCGCAGGAGGCGAAGGCCACCGAGGGGCAGTTGCGCGAGGCGCTCTTCGGGGCGCATCCCGCGGTGTTCGCGCTGATCGCCGAGGAGACCGGCGGCGCCGGAGAGCCCGGCGGGCCGGTGGGGTTCGCCCTCTGGTTCCGTAACTTCTCCACCTGGACAGGCACTCATGGCGTGTATCTGGAGGATCTGTACGTCACCCCGCGGGCCCGCGGCGGCGGCCACGGCAAGGCGCTGCTCGCCGAGCTGGCGCGGATCTGCGTGGAGCGGGGCTATGCCCGTTTCGAATGGTCGGTGCTCGACTGGAACGAGCCCGCGATCGGCTTCTACGCCGCGCTCGGCGCGGAGCCGATGGATGGATGGACGGTGCGCAGGCTCTCGGGAGAGCCTCTGCGAGAGCTGGCCGCTCAGGCCATGGGCACCGCCGTGACCAGCGATTCCCTGAGTGAGGCGACATCTCTTTCGAATTGAGACCGCAAGACCTCTAGCCACGCTGCGTACTCATGTGCTTACTATGAGTGATATCGCGGCTCTGTGGGCCGGGGTTCACCCGTGATGGGGGCCGTGCTTCGTCCGGGCGACACCGAACCGCAGATCGCGATAGCGTCGCAGCCAAAGTACATACAGCGCCGGTCCGTCCACCCTCCACCATAAGGGTTCGGGGCCGACGCTCCAATCAGCTCAGCTCAATCAGCTTGTGTCACCTTGGAGGTGAGGGTGTCCCAGATCGCAGGCGAGCCCGGGACCCAGGACTTCGTGGAAGTCCGGCTGCCCGCTGCGGGTGCCTATCTGTCGGTGCTGCGTACGGCGACCGCCGGCCTCGCAGCCCGGTTGGACTTCACCCTCGACGAAATCGAGGATCTGCGTATCGCCGTGGATGAGGCATGCGCGATCCTGCTTCAGCAAGCCGTGTCCGGCAGTGTGCTGAGCTGCGTCTTCCGCTTGATCGACGACGCACTTCAGGTCACCGTCTCGGCTCCCACCACCGACGGCCGCGCCCCCGAGCGCGACACCTTCGCCTGGACGGTGCTCTCCGCACTGGCGGGCAAGGTGGACTCGACCGTGGCCGAGGACCGAACGGTCAGCATCAGCCTGTACAAGGAGCGCGGCGCCGGCCCCGGACAGCCGTGACGGAAAAAGGGGGCTCCGTGAGCACTGCATCATCGCGGGGAGTGGGTACCCCGGCCATCCCGCACCCGCCGGCCCGGCCGCATCCCGCGGACTCGGAGGCGGCAGGAGACCGACCAGAGCGGGCGGACCACATGGATCAGCACGAGCAGGTGCATCAGCAGCACGATCCACATGACCGGAGCGGCGCGCGGGCGATGTTCCTCGAGCTGCGCGGGCTGCCGGAAGGCTCCACCGAGCGGGCCGAGCTGCGCAACAACCTCGTGCGTATGCATCTGCCGTTGGTGGAGCACCTGGCCCGGCGCTTCCGCAACCGCGGTGAGCCGCTGGACGACCTCACCCAGGTCGCCACCATCGGGCTCATCAAATCCGTGGACCGGTTCGATCCGGACCGCGGGGTGGAGTTCTCGACCTATGCGACACCCACGGTCGTCGGCGAGATCAAGCGCCACTTCCGCGACAAGGGCTGGGCGGTGCGGGTGCCGCGCCGGCTTCAGGAGCTGCGGCTGTCGCTGACCACGGCCACCGCGGAGCTCTCCCAGCGCCATGGCCGCGCCCCGACCGTCCATGAACTGGCCCAGCATCTGTCCATCTCCGAGGAGGAGGTGCTGGAGGGGCTGGAGTCCGCCAATGCCTACAGCACCCTGTCCCTTGACGTACCGGACACGGACGACGAGTCCCCGGCGGTCGCCGACACCCTCGGCGCGGAGGACGAGGCGCTGGAAGGCGTCGAGTACCGCGAATCGCTCAAACCGCTGCTGGAGGATCTGCCGCCGCGCGAGAAGAAGATCCTGCTGCTGCGCTTCTTCGGCAATATGACGCAGTCGCAGATCGCGCAGGAGGTCGGCATCTCCCAGATGCATGTCTCCCGGCTGCTGGCCCGCACGCTCGCGCAGTTGCGCGACAAGTTGCTGGTCGAGGAGTAGCGAGCGCGCGGCGGGTGCCCCGTGATTCCTTCCCCTCCCCGCCCCTTCCCGCAGCATCGTCTGGGACGGAACCCCGCCTTCCAGCCCCTCCGGCGCTTGAGGAGCGGGGTCTGGGGCGGAGCCCCCGCCTTCCAGCCCCTCCGGCGCTTGAGGAGCGGGGTCTGGGGCGGAGCCCCCGCCTTCCAGCCCCTCCGGCGTTTGAGGAGCGGGGTCTGGGGCGGAGCCCCAGTTGAGGGAAGGGGCGGGGAGGGGAGCAGCCCGCCGCAAGCCCCAAGGCCCGTTAGGCATGCCCCAAGGGTGAAACCGGCTAGACGTCGCGGGGGCCGATGCCAAGTGCTTCGGTCGCCGTCGGGTTGATCAGCAGCGCCAGGACGGCGAGGGCCGCGATGGCGGTGACCACCCCGGCGGCGATCAACGCGCCGCCGTTCTGCATCAGCGTCCAGGCCACCGGCAGCGCCATGAGCTGGGTGATCATCGCGGGGCCGCGGCTCCAGCGGCGGCGCAGCCACAGCCCGCGGGCCGCCAGCAGCGGCAGCAGGGCCAGCGCGACCACGGTGACCCCGAGCATCTCCGCCTGCTGGGGGCTCTCCGGGTCTCCGGCCAGCCCCATGATCAGTACGTAGACACCGAAGCCCAGCAGCACCACGCCCTCCGCGGCGGCCAGCGCCGCGGCGACGGTCAGCCGGGTGGGGCGGGGCCCGGTGGGCGCGGCGTCGGCGGTGGCGGCGCCGGTCGCCTTGGCGGCGGCCCCGGCGTCCGGCCGGGCCGTGGCCTGCTGGGCCGCGGCCTTCCGCTCGGTCGCCTTCCGCGCCGTGGCCCTCTGCGCCTTCTTCGCGGTAGCGGACTTCTTACTGCTCACCCCAGCAGCGTAGCCGCCCCCGGGCCGCCCGGACCCTACCCCCCTCGGGCCGGTCGTCCCGGATAGGTAGGCTGGCGCGCATGCGCGCGCTCCTTGTGGTCAACCCGGCAGCAACCACCACCAGTGCCCGCACTCGGGATGTTCTGTTCCACGCGCTCGCCAGCGATCTGAAGCTGGACGTGGTGACCACCGAGTACCGGGGCCATGCGCGCGATCTGGCCCGGCGGGCGGTCGACGGCGGCACGCATGAACTGGTCGTGGCCCTGGGCGGCGACGGCACCGTCAACGAGGTCGTCAACGGACTGCTCCACCACGGCCCCGCCCCGCGCGAACTGCCCCGGCTCGCGGTCGTCCCGGGCGGCTCCACCAATGTCTTCGCCCGCGCGCTCGGGCTGCCCAATGACGCCGTCGAGGCCACCGGCGCCCTGCTGGACGCGCTGCGGGACGGCACCGAGCGCACCGTCGGCCTCGGACTCGCGGCCGGCACCCCCGGCACTCCGGACGAGTCGGTCCCGGCCCGCTGGTTCACCTTCTGCGCCGGGCTCGGCTTCGACGCGAGCGTCATCGGCCGGGTCGAGCAGCAGCGCGAGCGCGGCAAGCGGTCCACCCACGCGCTCTATATACGGCAGATGGTGCGGCAGTTCATCGGGGAGCCGCATCGGCGGCAGGGCGCCATCACGATTCGGCGGCCCGGCCAGGACCCGGTCGAGGGGCTGGCGCTGTCGATAGTCTGCAACACCTCCCCGTGGACCTTTCTGGGCAACCGCCCGGTCTACGCGTCCCCTCAGGCGTCCTTCGACACCGCCCTCGACGTGCTGGGACTCACCAAACTGTCGACGTCGGCGGTGACTCGCTACGCCACCCAACTGCTGATGTCGACGCCCGAGCGCGGCCCTCGCGGCAAGCATGTGGTGGGGCTCCACGACGTGGAGGACTTCACCTTGCAATCCCAGGCGCCACTGCCGTTCCAGATGGACGGTGACCATCTGGGACTGCGTACGAGCGTGACGTTCACAGGCGTACGCCGTGCACTGCGTGTGATTGTGTGAGTGAGAGCGCAAAAAGTCCTTCCACTCGAACGTTTAGGCTGGCCTCCACCCACCGGAAGTACGGCTGTGACCGAGTCGACACCAAGGAATCAAAAAAAACTTTCCGGAAGGGGTTGTATCCGCCGCCGAGGTTTGCGAGTCTCTTCTTGGCGATCGGGACGGCCTCCAGAAGGCCCCCTTGAGAGCCCGAACCCCCTCCTCATTCCACGGGACTGAACCAGCCCCAACTGGTTGGCGTCCCTACCCTTGCGGGGGGATTCGTGAAAGCGTTCACATTCACAAGCAACGAGCCCGCAATACGAGGAGATGGAGCAGCCATGGACTGGCGTCACAACGCCGTTTGCCGCGAGGAAGACCCCGAGCTGTTCTTCCCCATCGGCAACACCGGTCCTGCGCTGCTGCAGATCGAGGAAGCCAAGGCCGTCTGCCGCCGCTGCCCCGTCATGGAGCAGTGCCTGCAGTGGGCGCTTGAGTCCGGCCAGGACTCCGGCGTCTGGGGTGGAATGAGCGAAGACGAGCGCCGCGCCATGAAGCGCCGTGCCGCTCGCAACCGGGCACGCAACGCCAGCGCCTGAAGCCCGCACCCCGTGGCCCCCGAGCCGCAGCGCGTAGTACCCCCGATGCGCACAGCAATTTGAGCTTTGAGCCCCGGACCAGATGGGTCCGGGGCTCAGTGCTTTCCGGGGTACGGGACGTTGACCCACCGCGAGTTGCGGGGACGTTGACCCACCGCGAGTTGCGGGGATGTGGTCAGCGTCTCAGTGCTTCTCGGCACGCACCGGGAAGTCCAGCACCACACGGGTGCCCCGCTCCGGCGCGGGCACCATGTCGAACGTCCCGCCCAGCTCCCCCTCCACCAGGGTGCGGACGATTTGCAACCCCAGGTTTCCGGCCCGCTGGGGGTCGAACCCCTCGGGCAGCCCGCGCCCGTCGTCCTGGACGGTGACCACCAGCCGACTCTCCTCACCGCTGCCACCGCGCACCGCCGTGACCTCGACCGTGCCCTGCTCCCCCGGTCCGAAGCCATGCTCCAGCGCGTTCTGGAGCACTTCGGTCAGGACCATGGACAGCGGGGTGGCGACCTCGGCCTCGAGAATGCCGAAGCGTCCGGTGCGGCGGCCGGTCACCTTTCCGGGCGATATCTCGGCCACCATGGCCAGCACCCGGTCGGCTATGTCGTCGAACTCGACCCGCTCATCGAGGTTCTGGGAGAGGGTCTCGTGGACGATCGCGATCGAGCCGACCCGGCGCACCGCCTCGTTGAGCGCCTCCCGCCCCTGCGCCGAATCCATCCGGCGGGCCTGGAGCCGCAACAGGGCGGCCACCGTCTGGAGGTTGTTCTTCACCCGGTGGTGGATCTCCCGGATGGTGGCGTCCTTGGTGAGCAACTCGCGCTCGCGGCGGCGCAGTTCGGTGACGTCCCGCAGCAGCACCAGCGAGCCGATGTGCAGCCCCTTGGGCTTGAGCGGAATGGCCCGCAACTGGATGACCCCGTCGCCGCCCTCGACCTCGAACTCCCGGGGCGCCCAGCCGCTGGCCAGCTTGACCAGCGCCTCGTCCACCGGGCCGCGCACCGGGGCGAGTTCGGCGGTGGTCTTGCCCAGATGGTGGCCGACGAGATCGGCGGCGAGCCCCAGGCGATGGTAGGCGGAGAGCGCGTTGGGGCTCGCGTACTGGACCACCCCGTCCGCGTCGAGCCGGATCAGCCCGTCGCCCGCACGCGGTGACGCGTCCATGTCGACCTGCTGATTGGGGAACGGAAACGATCCGGCGGCGATCATCTGGGCGAGGTCGGACGCGCTCTGGAGATAGGTGAGCTCCAGCCGGCTGGGGGTCCGTACGGTCAGCAGATTGGTGTTCCGCGCGATCACCCCGAGGACCCGGCTCTCCCGGCGGACCGGGATGGACTCCACCCGGACCGGCACCTCCTCGCGCCACTCGGGGTCGCCCTCCCGCACGATCCGGCCCTCGTCGAGCGCCGCGTCGAGCATGGGGCGGCGGCCGCGGGGGACGAGATGGCCGACCATGTCGTCCTGGTAGGAGGTGGGCCCGGTGTTCGGCCGCATCTGGGCCACCGAGACATACCGGGTGCCGTCGCTGGTGGGGACCCACAGCACAAGATCGGCGAAGGAGAGGTCGGAGAGGAGCTGCCACTCCGAGACCAGCAGATGGAGCCACTCGAGGTCGGAGTCGTCGAGTGCGGTGTGCTGGCGGACGAGGTCGTTCATGGAGGGCACATTGTGAGCCTACCCTCACCGGGGGATTAGCCTATTCGCGCATAAGCATGGACAGACAGCAGTGGTCTAGTCCAGAATATCGAGCACTGCGATCTTCCGCTCTCCCCGCACAGGAGGGCGGATCGAGGGGCCCGGAGCGCTCTGCCCTGACCGCCCGGGGTCCTCAGGTCGGCCGCTCGGCCGATGCAACTCCGGGCTGCGGTGCCGGGTGGGTTGAGGGTCCCGCCCTGGCGCCGCGGCCCGCGGGTGTCCCACGCGTCGTACTCAAGGCTCCCGCGCACCCGTCGCGTACTTCAAGGACCCGTCGTACTCAGGCTCCCGCGCCTCCTCGAAGGCCGCGGGAGCCTTTTCCGCATCCCAAGCCGTACGACTCAGCGGGTCTCCGTCACCTTCGCCAGCGCCCGCGGCGCGTCCGGGTCCTGGCCGCGCGCGATCGTCACCTCGTACGCCAGCATCTGGAGCGGGAGGATCTCCAGGATCGGCTGGAGCTCCTCGGCGACCCCGTCCGTCGGCAGGGCGAACCCCGCCGAGGCCCGCTCCACCTCCGACGCGCTGCCGATGACGACCAGGTCGGCGCCCCGGCCGCGCAGCCGCTCCAGGACCGGCTGGAGCGCCTGGCCGCCCTTGCCCTCGGTGACGATCGCGATCACCGGCGAGATGTTGTCGACCATGGCGAGCGGACCGTGCAGCAGATCGGCGCCGGAGTAGGAGAGCGCCGGGATGTAGCTGGTCTCCATCAGCTTCAGGGCGGCTTCCTTGGCGGTCGGATAGCCGTAGCCCCGGGAGGTGAGGACCATCCGCTCGGCGAAGCGGTAGCGCGCCGCGAGCTGCCGGACCTCGTTCTGGCGGTCGAGGATCTGCTGGGCGAGGTCGGGCAGCACCTTGGCGGCCGCGCCGTCGCCGCCGCGCAGCCCCTCCACGAAGAGGTAGAGGGCGAGGAGTTCGGCGGTGTAGGTCTTGGTCGCGGGCAGCGCCTTCTCCGGCCCGGCCAGCACGTCGATGTGGAATTCGGAGACGGCCGCGAGCGGCGAGTCGGCGTTGTTGGTGACCGCGAGGGTGATCGCACCGGCCGCGCGGGCGGCCTCGGTGGAGGCGACCAGGTCCGGGGAGCCGCCGGACTGGCTGACGGTGATCACCAGCACATCGGTGAGGTCCGGCTGGGCGCCGTACGCGGTGGTGGTGGACATGGAGGTCAGACCGCACGGCTTGCCGAGCAGCACCTCGAGCAGGTACTTGGCGTACAGCGCGGCGTTGTCGGAGGTGCCCCGGGCGGTGAGGAGGACGAAGCGCGGATTGCGGGCGGCGATGCGCTCCGCGATCTCGCGGATCCGCGGGGCGCCCTGGTCGAGGATGCGGCGCAGCACGGCGGGCTGCTCGGCCATCTCGCCGGACATGATCCGGCCCGGCTGGTCGCTGCGCTGGGCCGTCGTCGTGGCGGACATGCTGGGTGCCTCCAGGTGGCTCTGTGCCGGCTGTGCTGAGGGGCTGGGATCAGTCCTCGGAGCGGTCACCGGCGCCGATGCCGGCGATCACCTCGGCCGCCGCCCGTCCACACACCCGGGCGGCGCCGTGGGTCGCGATGTGCAGGGCTCCGGCGGGCGGCGCCTGGGGCACTCCCATCTCGACGACGACCGTCTCCGGCCGGGCGGCGAGCAGAGCGTCCAGCGCGTCGGCCATCCAGGGGTGCCGGTGGACATCGCGGACCACAGCGACGATCCTACGGTCCGCCGCGGTGTCGAGCATATTTTCGATCAGCGCGGGGACGCCCTGGGCGTCGGCGTCCTGCCGCCCGTAGGTGGCGGCCTGGGTGCCGGGGCGCAGCCGGGCCAGTTCGGCGCCGACGCCCCAGGGGGTCTCCTCGCCGACGGCGATGTTGGCGACCGGGGTGAAGGCGGCGACGTAGGCGGGCCCGGTCACCGGCTCGTACGACACCCCGGCCGGGGTGACTCTGAGCGCGCGGCGCGCGGCGGCGAGCCCCACCCCCGCGGCGGGCTCGATGCCGTGCGCCGCGCGCGGTCCGGCGGAGTGCCGCGTCCACTCTCCCAGGGCGCGCACCCGCGCCGCCGCCTCGGCCAGCCGCTCCTCCGCCAGCCGTCCCTCGATGACGGCCGTGACCAGCGCGTCGCGCAGCCGCAGCACGGTGTCCTCGTCGGCGAGTCCGCCGCCCACGCAGATCGCGTCGGCGCCCGCGGCGATGGCCATGACGCTGCCGTGCTCGATGCCGTACGCGTCGGCGATGGCCCGCATCTCCATGCCGTCGGTGACGATCAGCCCGTCGAAGCCGAGGCCGCCGTCGGCCACGGGCCGGCGCAGCAGGCCGTGCAGCGCGGCGGGGCTGAGGGTGGCGGGCAGGTCGGGGTCGAGCACGGGCAGCAGGATGTGCGCGCTCATCACGGCCTTGGTCCCGGCGGTGACGGCGGCGCGGAAGGGCACCAGTTCGCGGGCGGTGAGGGTGTCGAGTCCGGCGTCGATGCGCGGCAGGGCGTGGTGGGAGTCGGTGGCGGTGTCGCCGTGGCCGGGGAAGTGCTTGGTGCAGGCGGCGACCCCGGCGCTCTGGAGGCCCTCGATATACGCGGCGGTGTGCCGGGCGACGAGCCCGGGTTCGGCGCCGAAGGAGCGCACGCCGATGACCGGGTTGTCGGGGTTGGAGTTGACGTCGGCGGAGGGCGCCCAGTTGAGGTTGACGCCGCACTCGGCGAGGCGGCGGCCCAGCTCGCGGGCGACGGCCCAGGTCAGCTCCGGGTCGTCGACGGCGCCGAGCGCCAGATTGCCGGGGAAGGAGGAGCCGGCGCGCACCTCGAGCCGGGTGACGTCGCCGCCCTCCTCGTCGATGGCCACCAGGACGTCGTCGCGCTCGGCGCGCAGCTCGGCGGTGAGGGCGGCGAGCTGCTCGGGCGAGGTGATGTTCCGGCCGAACAGACCGACGGAGGCGAGCCCCTCGCCGAGCCGCCGCAGCAGCCAGTCGGGGGCGGTGGTTCCGGTGAAGCCTGGCTGGAGGACGGTGAGAGCGTCGCGGGTGAGGGTGGCGGAGTCATGCGCGAGGGTCGTCATAAACCGGGATCATCCCTTCACAGCGCCGGAAGTGAGCCCACCGACCGCCTTGCGTTGCAGAAACAGGAACAGAACCAGGATCGGGATGGCGAACAGCGAGGCCGCCGCCATGGTGGCACCCCAGTCGTCGCCGAAGGCGGTCTGGAAGCTGGACAGCCACAGCGGAAGCGTCTGGGCCTGCGGGTCCTTGTTGAGGATGAGGACGAGCGGGAATTCGTTCCAGGCCGTGATGAAGCCGAAGAGCGAGGTGGCCATCAGGCCGGGCGCCAGCAGCGGGAAGATCACCCGGACGAACGCCTGCGGACGGGTGCAGCCGTCGACCATCGCCGACTCCTCCAGCTCCTTGGGGATCGCGGCCACATAGGCGCGGAGCGTGAGGATCGTGAAGGGCAGCACCATGACCATGTAGAACAGGGTGAGCGGGATCAGGCTGTTCAGCATGTCGCCGTCGCGGACGATCATGTAGACGGCGATGACCAGGACTTCCCAGGGCGCCATCTGCGCGATCATGAAGGTCACCAGGAAGCCGCGGCGCCCCTTGAACCGCATCCGGGCCAGGGAGAACGCCGCGAGCAGCGCGATCACCAGCGAGAGGGCGACCGCCGAGAGGGTCACGGTGAGCGAGTTGCCCACCAGCGTCCAGAAGTTCTTGGCGTCCAGGGCCTTCTGGAAGTGGTCCAGGGTGGCACTGGTCGGGAACCACACCGGGTCCTCGGAGATGACGTCCGAGGTCGGCTTGAAGGCCGTGGTGAACATCCAGTAGACGGGGAACGCGAAGCCGATGAAGAGCACGACGGCGGTCGCGTTGGGCCACAGCCGGGCGAGCGGCGAGCGCTTCACAGCTCGTCCTCCTCTTGCCTGAGCACGATCCGGAGGTAGTAGGAGGTCAGTGCCAGCAGCACGGCGATGGTCAGCAGCGAGATCGCGGCGCCCATGCCGTAGTGCTGATTGCCCACGCCCTCGATGAAGGCGTAGACGGGGAGGGTTTCGGTGAGCCGGTCCGGGCCGCCCTCGTTGATCGCGAAGACCTGGGTGAACGCCTTGAAGACCCAGATGACTTCGAGGAACGTCGTGGCCAGCAGAAACGGCTTGAGGAAGGGGAACGTCACCGAGGTGAAGCTCTTCCAGGTGCCGGCGCCGTCGAGCGCGGCGGCCTCGTAGAGCTCGCCGGGGATGGTGGTCGTCGCGGCGTAGAGGTTGATCGCCACGAAGGGGATCGACTGCCAGACGATCAGCACGGTGATGATGAAGAAGGTGGAGAACTGGCTGCCGGTCCAGTTGTAGTTCGCCATGGAGTGCCAGCCGAGCGCGTCCAGCACCCAGTTGACCACCCCGAAGCGGGCGGCGAAGAGCCACTGGAAGACGGTGGTGCCGGCGATGGGCGGCATGGCCCAGGCGAGCACCAGACCGACCGAGAGCAGCAGCCGCATCTTGCTGCCGAGGCGGGCCAGCAGCAGTCCGACCAGAGTGCCGAGCAGCATGATCAGCACGACGTTGACCGCGGTGAAGATCACCGACCGCAGGGTGACCCGCCAGAAGTCCTCGCTGGTCAGCGTCTCGCGGTAGTTGTCGACACCGTTCCACTCGGTGAGGTGCTGGATCAACTGCCGCATATTGAGGTTCTGGAACGACAGCAGGCCGTCCTTGACCAGCGGCCAGCCGAGCAGCAGCACGGTCGCCACCAGCGCGGGCAGCAGCAGGAGGTACGGGGCGGCGCCGGTCAGCCGTCCGCGCCCGGGGGTTCCCGGGGCCGGGCGCCGGGTGCCTGGCGGCTCCCCGCTCCGGCGGACCCCGGCCGCCGCCGGGCCGGGGTCCTGGCGTTCGGTCGTTACGGACATCCGGCTCAACGCTCCTGGCTGAGGCGCTTGTTCAGCTCGCCTTCGACCGACTTGGCCGCCTCGGCGGGCGACTTACCGTTCAGCACAGCGGTCATATAGGTCTTGACCGGGTTCGGGGCGTTCTCCACCGGGGCCCATTCGGGGATCAGCGGGGTGGTGCCGCCGGTCGCGGCGGCCGGTGCGGCGGCCATTCCGGCGGGGTTGCCCTTGAGCTGCGCCTGGAGCGACTCCTTGTTGGGGATGACACCGCCTTCCTTGGCGAGCTGTCCCTCGTAGGTGTCATTCAGCGCGATCTTCAGGAACTCCTTGGCCAGCTCCTGCTTTTCGCTGCCCGCGGCGACCGCGAGGTTGGAGCCGCCGAGGAAGACGCCCTCCGGCTTGCCGGCGGTCTCACCCGGGATGGTGAAGTAGCCGAGGTCCTTCTCGATCTTCGGGTTGGCCTTGATCGCGATACCGGCTTCCCAGCCCATGCCGATGAACGCGCCGGTCTTGCCCTTGGCGAAGACCTCGCCCTGCTGCGGGGTGGCCTCGTCCTTGTCCTTGGGGGCCTTGCTGAAGGACTGGTACTGCTTGTAGATGTCCATGGCCTTGCCGACCTTGGGGTCGGCGAGGTTGGAGACCCACTTCTTCCCGTCCTTCTTGACGAGGTCGGCGCCGGTGCCGATGGTCAGCCCGTCGAAGAAGTACCAGTTCTGGCCAGGGAGATAGATCGGCTCGGCGTCCGTCTTCTTCTGGATGGTGTCCAGGTCCTTGAAGAACTCGGTACGGGTCTTGGGGGTGTCCTTGATCCCGGCCTCGGCCCAGATCTTCTTGTTGTAGAGGACGACCCGGTTGGCCGCGTACCACGGCGCCGCGTACTGCTTGCCGTCGTAGACCGCGGACTTGTTGATCGACTCCGACCAGTCGGCGCCGATGGACTTCTTCAGGTCATCCAGTTCGGCCAGTCCGCCGGTCTGCGCGTACGACGGCGTCTGGGTGTTGCCGATCTCCAGGACGTCCGGCGGATCGGATTCCGAGAGCGCGGTGGTCACCTTCTGCTGAATGCCGTTCCACTGCTGGATCTCCAGCTTCAGCTTGGCGCCCGTCTTCTTCTCGAAAGCGGCCTTGACATCCTTCGTCCAGCCGTCGGGCGTGGAGCCGTCCATCGCCCAGACGGTCAGCGTCTCGCCCTTGAAACCATCCGCTCCGGCCTTTTTGTCATCGCCGTCGGACCCACAGGCCGCGACGGATACCAGCATTGCCGCGACACCCGTCGCCGCTATGAGCCCACGCTTCACAGCACTCTCCTCAAGAAGGCCGGATGAGGGGTTTAATGGTCCAGACCAGTGCCCGCAGCTTGGCCTAGACCTTTTGGGGTGTCAAGGGTGTATAAGAGTCACCGGCGGCTCCGTTACCGGACCGACACTTCCCGACATCCGGACCGAACGGATGCCCGGAGCCGGGACCGTGCCACGATGTGAGGCGCTGGATTCTTCAGGAGACCGGTGACGGCGGCAGACGCCGGTGACGGCAGCGGACCAGGAGTCGGAAGGGCGCGCGATGGAGACCGAGGGGGCAACGGCGGCAGCGGCGGCCATCACGACGGCCGAGAGCGACGGCAACGGCTCCACTGGGGCGCGGACCGCACGCGTCCCGAAGTACTACCGCCTCAAGCGCCACTTGCTGGAGATGACCGAGACCCTGCCACCGGGCACTCCGGTCCCCCCGGAGCGCACCCTGGCCGCCGAGTTCGACACCTCGCGCACCACCGTGCGCCAGGCGCTCCAGGAGCTGGTCGTCGAGGGCCGCCTGGAGCGGATCCAGGGCAAGGGCACCTTCGTGGCCAAGCCCAAGGTCTCCCAGGCGCTGCAACTCACCTCGTACACCGAGGACATGAAGGCCCAGGGCCTGGAGCCCACCTCCCAGCTCCTGGACATCGGCTATGTCACCGCCGACGACCGGCTCTCCGGGCTGCTGGACATCGCCGCCGGCGGGCGGGTGCTGCGCATCGAGCGGCTGCGGCTGGCCAGCGGTGAGCCGATGGCGATCGAGACCACCCATCTGTCCGCCAAGCGCTTCCCCGCGCTGCGCCGCAGCCTGGTCAAGTACACCTCGCTCTACACGGCACTGGCCGAGGTGTACGACGTCCGGCTGGCCGAGGCCGAGGAGACCATCGAGACCTCGCTGGCCACCCCGCGCGAGGCGGGGCTGCTGGGCACCGATGTGGGGCTGCCGATGCTGATGCTCTCGCGCCATTCGCGGGACGCGGCCGGGGAGCCGGTGGAGTGGGTGCGGTCGGTCTACCGCGGGGACCGCTACAAGTTCGTGGCCCGGCTCCAGCGGCCGAACGGCTGAGCGGCGATACGTCCGGGGCGCGGTAAGGCTGAGCCCGCCATGCCCGAGCCGCGCCCGCGTTCGGGCCGCGCTACGACTGGGCGGGGCACGCCTAACCCGCTTTCTTTCTCATACCGATATACGGACGGGTAGTGACGACCGCCGGGCCGGGGGCTTAGATTTCCTGCGCATTACACAAATGATCACCCGGGATCCAGGTGATCGACTGTGCCGCAGGTGATGAGCCGAGGGGACTGGAGCCCGCCGCATGTCAGACACGTCCGCTTCACCCGGCAGGAGACCGGTCGTGACGCCTGCGCGCGTCGTGGCCGCTCTATGCCTGATCGCACCCTTTGTCGGGATGCTCTGGGTCGGCTCGTACGCCAAGGTCGAGCCGACCCTCATCGGGATCCCGTTCTTCTACTGGTACCAGATGCTCTGGGTACCGATCTCGGCCGTGCTGACCTCGGTCGCCTACATCCTGGTCCGCCGTGAGCAGCGGGCGCGCAAGGGAGGTGAGTCGGCATGAACGACGGAGTGAACGGCGTCGCACTCGCCGTCTTCATCTTCTTCTTCGTGGTCGTCACGGTCATGGGGTTCCTGGCCGCCCGCTGGCGCGCCGCCGAGAACGCCAACAACCTGGACGAATGGGGACTGGGCGGCCGTAGCTTCGGCACCTGGATCACCTGGTTCCTGCTGGGCGGCGACCTCTACACCGCGTACACCTTCGTCGCCGTCCCGGCGGCGATCTACGCGGCGGGCGCGTCCGGCTTCTTCGCGGTCCCGTACACCATCCTGGTCTACCCGCTGATCTTCACCTTCCTGCCCCGCCTATGGTCGGTGTCCCATAAGCACGGGTATGTCACCACTTCGGACTTCGTCCGCGGCCGCTTCGGCTCCAAGGGGCTCTCGCTGGCCGTCGCGGTCACCGGCATCCTCGCGACCATGCCGTACATCGCCCTCCAGCTCGTCGGCATCCAGGCGGTGCTGGACGTGATGGGCGTCGGCGGCGGGGAGAACACCAACTGGTTCATCAAGGACCTGCCGCTGCTGATCGCCTTCGGCGTCCTCGCGGCGTACACCTACTCCTCCGGGCTGCGCGCGCCCGCGCTGATCGCCTTCGTCAAGGACACCCTGATCTACATCGTCATCGCGGTGGCGATCATCTACATCCCGATCAAGCTGGGTGGCTTCGACGACATCTTCAGCGCGGCGAACGACAAGTTCACCAAGGCGGGAGCGGGCGGGCTCGCGCCCCCGGCGGAGGGCCAATGGGCCTACGGCACGCTGGCCCTGGGCTCGGCGCTGGCCCTGTTCATGTATCCGCACTCGATCACCGCGACGCTCTCCAGCCGCAGCCGCGAGGTGATCCGCCGCAACACCACGATCCTGCCGCTGTACTCGCTGATGCTGGGGCTGCTGGCGCTGCTCGGCTTCATGGCCATCGCCGCCGGGGTGAAGGTCGAAAACGGCCAGCTCGCCATCCCCCAGCTCTTCGAGAACATGTTCCCCGACTGGTTCGCGGGCATCGCCTTCGCCGCGATCGGCATCGGCGCCCTCGTCCCGGCGGCCATCATGTCCATCGCCGCGGCGAACCTCTTCACCCGCAACATCTACAAGGACTTCCTGCGGCCGAACGCCACGCCGGAGGAGGAGACCAAGGTCTCCAAGCTGGTCTCACTGCTGGTGAAGGTCGGCGCGCTGATCTTCGTGCTGGGCATGGACAAGACCGTCGCGATCAACTTCCAGTTGCTGGGCGGCATCTGGATCCTCCAGACCTTCCCGGCCCTGGTGGGCGGCCTGTTCACCCGCTGGTTCCACCGCTGGGCACTGCTGGCGGGCTGGGCGGTCGGCATGGTCTACGGCACGTGGAAGGCGTACGACACCCCGAGCGGCACCCAGAAGCACTTCGGCAACACCGCCGATATGCCCGCCATCGGGGAGATCGGCTACATCGGCTTCACCGCGATCGTCCTCAACGTGCTGGTGACCGTCGTGCTGACGTTTGTGCTGCGCGCGCTCAAGGCCCCCGACGGCATCGACGAGACCACCGCCGCCGACTACAAGGCGGACGCGGGCGACCCGGGCGTCCAGGTCGACCTCCCGCCGGCCACGGCGGGCTCCCCGGGCGGCCACTGACGCCTGCGGCGGGCTGCCGCACTGATCGACGGCGAACGGGCCGTCGGCTCCCCCTGACTGACGGGGAGCCGACGGCCCGTCCGCCCTTTCGCCGTTGCACCGGTTCGCCGTTGCACCGGTTCGCCGATTCGGCGGTTCGGCGGTTCGGCGGTTCGGCGGTTCGGCGGTTCGTGTGAGTACGGGTACCTACGCCATGGTGAGGAGCCGCGCGGATCCGGGGCTCCGGGGCCGGGACCTACCGTCCGGTATATGAACGAGAGCGAGGTGCCCGCCGGAAAGGGCCGCAACTGGCGGGGCGTCGGGTGTTCCAGTGTGCTGATGCTGGCCGCGGCCGGGATCGGCTGGCTCGCGTACGCGAGCGTCGATTCGACCTACCCCGACGTCGACCCCGAGAAGCGGGCGCGTCAGCTCTCGGGCTATTCCCGGGACGCGTATGCCGCGCTCGGCATCGACCGCACCGTGGAAGGCGGCTACGTCGATGTGAACGACTACAACAGGTACGACTCCAACTATTGCTACCCGGACGGCCTGTTCAGCATCGCCGACCCACCCGTGGAAGGCGCGTACCAACTGATCCACGGGTGGTCGATCGGAAAGGTGGACCGGGCGGAGGCGCTGCCCGCACTGCGCAGGGCGCGGGATCGCCTCAAGGCGGAGGGGTGGCGCATCACGCGATTCGGCAAGGACGAGCAGCTCGAGGAGTGGAGCGTCGAGGCCGAACGCGACGGCGGCTTCAGCACCGGGGTCACGTGGGAGGCGGAGTACCACCGGCTCAGCGGAGGCAGCGGTGGGCCTTGTGCGATGGACCCGGACTGGAGCCAGGAGAAGGACGAACCCTACGAGTCGTATGGCGAGCCCGAGCTGAACTCCTTCCCACCGGCGATGGCACCCGGGCGTCAGGCGGCGATCTCGTAGGCGTCGCGGGGCAGCTGCTGCGGTGCGAGTTCGAACCAGAGCAGCTTGCCGCTCCTGCCGAACAACTCGTCGGCGAGGGCGTAGCCGCCCCAGTTGTCGGCGCAGATCCGGACGATGAGCAGGCCGCGTCCGTAGGTGGCCTCGGTGTTCGCGGCGGCCTCGGCGAGGGCGTGCGAGCGGTCGAAGAGGGCCGGGGGCTTGTCGAAGGGCGGCGGGATATCCGGATTGGTGTCCCACACGCTGATCCGCAGACGCCCCTCCTCCACGGCGCGGATACGCATTTCGGCCGGACCGGTGGTGTGGCGGTAGGCGTTGGTGACCACCTCACTGGTCACGAGGGTCGCGGGGTCGGTGAGATCACCCATGCCGTGGCGGACGAGGACCGCACGGAGGGTGGTGCGGGCGATGGCTGCGGCACGGGGGTCGTGGGGCAGGCGGAGTGAGTACGACCAGGGGTTTTCCGGGGGTGTGGTGGGCATGAAGTCTCCGGTCTGTGCGTGGAGTTGTGCGGTGTCCGGGCACACACCGTAGAGCTTGCAATGGCCTATATTCCATTCGAGCGACGAAATACGGGCCAAGTTGCCCTGTGTGGGTGACACGTGCACACTGTGTGCCGACCGGGAGGACGAACCATGCCGACGAGCACCACCCCGACGCTGCGTCAGCAACGATTGGGCGCTGAACTGCGCAAACTACGCGATCGAGCTGGCCTGCCGACCACCGCAGCCGCCTCGCTTCTCGGCGTCAACCAATCCCGCATCAGCAACATCGAGGCCGGGAGGTATGCCGTAGGCGCCGACCGCGTCCGTACCATGGCGTGCAACTACACCTGCGCGGACACGCGGCTGGTCGAGGAGTTGGCCGCCATGACCGGAGGGCGCACCCGTGGCTGGTGGGAGGAGTACCGGGAGATCCTCGTCCCCGGCTTGCTCGACCTTGCCGAACTGGAGCACCACGCCGCGGCCCTGCGCATCGCATCGGTGGTCCACATGCCCGGCCTGCTGCAAACCACCCAGCACGCACGCACCATCTTCAGCGAGGCCATTCCGCCCCTCGCGGGATACGAGGTGGAGCACCGGGTCTCGTTTCGCATCAAGCGGCAGGCGGTCCTGTACGGGGACCAGCCGATCCCACTGACGGTCGTCCTCCACGAGGCTGCCCTGCGCATGGGGTTCGGCGGCCCGGAGACGACCCGCGAGCAGCTCGACCACCTCATCGAGATGAGCGAACACGAGCACATCACCATCCTGGTGATCCCCTTCGGCGGCGGCACATTCCCGGGCTCGGGCCAGCCCATCGTCTATGCTCACGGCCCGGTGCCGCAGCTCGATACCGTCCAGTTGGACACGGACCACGGTTGCGAGTTCATCGATGCGGAAGCCAAGTTGGTGATGTATCGCTCGGTGCTGGACCGGATGGAAAGCTGCGCCCTTGGGCCCGTGAAGTCGCGCGATCTGATCCACGGCATCGCGCAGGACATCTGAAAGGCAACGCATGCGCACCCACCTCTGGCGGAAGTCCTCCTACAGCTCCCAGGGGGCCAACTGCCTCTATGCTTCCGCACCCGACGATGCCACCGTCCGACTCCGCGAGAGCGACCAGCCGGACACCGTCCTCACCACCACCCCCACCACCTTCCGCGACCTCATACGCAGCGCCAAGGCAGGGCGGCTCGACCACCTCGGCAAGGCATAGGGCGGAGCTCATGCGCACCCACCTCTGGCGGAAGTCCTCGTACAGCTCCACAGGCAACGCCTGCCTGTACGTCTCCGCACCCGACAACGCCACCATCCGACTCCGCGAGAGCGACGAACCCGAGACCATCCTCACCACCACCCCCCGCGCCCTGAGCGCCCTCATACGCAGCGCCAAGGCTGGGCAACTCGACCACCTCGGCGCGCTGTAGGGCGGAGCCGACCCGGGGGCTGTCCCCACCACGTTCGTTACAGGTAGCCGGACGCTGATCCGGCGGGACAGCGGGATCGACCCGAGCGAACGCGATCGGAAAGGCTGAAGGCCGGTTTCGCGAGACGTCCCAGGAGTTCACTCGTGCGCAAACAGGCAGGTCAAAAGGTTCGTTCGGCCCGATGCGGGCACGGTTGGCGCGGGGTCGGTGCCGCTGTCGCCGTGGGGGCCGTGATGATCGGCGCCCTGGCGCCGCAGGCGGCCTTCGCCGGCACCCGCCCGGACCGCGGCGTCCAGCAGGGGCTGAACGCGCTGGTACATGCCGATGGAGTCCCCGCCGCACTGGCGAGCGTGCGGGACCGGCACGGTCATACCCGTACCTACACCGCCGGGATCGGCGACCTGGCCACCGGCGCCGAGGTGCCCCGGGACGGACAGGTGCGCATCGGCAGCAACACCAAGACGTTCACCGCGGTGGTCGTGCTGCAACTGGTCGCCGAGGGGAAGGTCGGCCTCGACACGCCGATCGAGACCTACCTGCCCGGCCTGGTGCGCGGCGAAGGCATCGACGGGCGTCGCATCACGGTTCGCCACCTACTCCAGCACACCAGCGGGTTGCCTAACTACGTCCCGTACCTCGACGACGAGCCCCGCTCCTACACCCCGCCCGAGCTGCTCGCCGCCGCCCTCCGGCACAAGGCCGACTTCGAACCCGGAACGAGCTGGCGGTACAGCAACACCAACTACGTCCTCGCCGGCCTGCTGATCGAAAAGGTCACCGGACACTCGTACGCCGAGGAGGTCGACCGGCGCGTCATCAAACGCCTGGCGCTGCGCCACACCTACTTCCCGAAGCCCGGCGAGGTGGACATCCGCGAGCGCCACCCCCACGGTTACGACCGGAGTTCGGCCGACGCACCCTGGCAGGACGTCACGGAGCTCGACCCCTCCTGGGGCTGGGCGGCCGGGCAGATGGTGTCCACCAACTCCGACCTCAACCGCTTCTTCTCCGGGCTGCTGTCCGGGCGTCTCCTCCCGGAGGCCCAGCTCGCCCAGATGCGCACGACCGTCCCCGCCGAGTACTTCGGCCCCGGTGCCCGCTACGGGCTGGGCCTGGTGAGCAAGCCGCTGTCGTGCGGCGGCGTCTACTGGGGCCACGGCGGCAGCACCACGGGCTACGAGACCCGGGGCGGGGCCACCGACGACGGCCGCGCCGCCGAGCTCGCGGTGACCACGCAGCCGGGCGACCCGGCGGTCATGCGGCACGTGGACACGGTCGTGGACCGGGCGTTCTGCCGCTGAGCGGCGGGCGCGCCGAGGCAGGACCTCGCCGGTCACCGGGCCCTGGCGAAAGGGGCCCGGTGACCGGCGTGGTTCGGCCGGATGTGCGCGGTCGGACGTAGGCGTCAGACGTAGCCGTCAGACGTAGAGGAAGCCGCCGGGGACGGTGACGGTCCCGAAGGCCGTCACCAGCCTGACGGTCGCGGTGCCGGCCACCCCGGCCGGGGTGACGCCGGTGACCGTGGTGGCGGTGGCGGTCACACCCGTGGCGGGGACGCCGTTGAACAGCACGCCCAGCACGCTGCCGAGGTTGGTGCCGTTGATGGTGAACGCGGTGCCGCCGGCGGCGGGTCCGGTGGTGGGCGTGATGCTGGTGGGCGCCGGGGCGGGCGGCGGGACGAAGTAGGTGAAACCGCCGGGGACGGTGGCGCTGCCGCCCGGGCCGCTCAGCGTGACGGTGACATTGCCGCCCGCGGGCGGGCCTGCCGGGGTGATGCCGACCAGGGCCGTCCCGGACGCGTTGATGGTCAGGATCGCCGAGGGGTTCGCGCCGAAGGTGACACTGGTGACGCCGGTCAGATTGGTGCCCGTGATCAGGTAGAGGGTGCCGCCGGTGGTCGGTCCCACGGTCGGGGTGATGGAGACGGCGGTCGGCGGCGTCGGCGGCACATAGGTGTACGGCTGGCTGTTGCTGGTGCCGGCGGTGGTGGTGACCAGGACCTGGACGGAGCCGGGCGCGTGCGGCGGGGCTATCACCACGACGATGTCGTTGGTGGGATCGCCCGGCCAGCCGCCTCCGGACCAGCCGCCGCCCCAGTCACCATCCCAGCCGCCGCCACCGGAACCGCTCTGGCTGATGATCTGGGCGGGCACGCCGCCGAAGGTCACGCTGATGACATTGCGCAGGTTCTGCCCGTTGAGCTGGACGAGGTTCCCACCGGCGGTGGGGCCCGAGTTGGGCACCACGGACAGCAGCAACGGCGGCCCCACCTGCGACGGGGGCCAGTTGGCCGCGGTGGGGGCGGCGGTCGCGAGAGCGGTCGAGGTCATGGTTGGTCCTCCCGGGGAAGGTTTCGGGCGATATGCGCCGACGGCATGCCGATGTCGTGGGCAGGCCGCTGGTCAACGCCTCGTCGTCGCCGCACGGTCGAGGCAGGCGCCGGTCGAGGCAGGTCGGCACCGGAGGCACGGAGAGCCGCCGGGCGGCCGGTCAGGGCGCGGAAGCGATGCGCCGGATGAGAGCGGAGCTACGGGACGAACGCCCGGCTCCTGGCGGGCCTACGAGGTATGGGCCCCCTCGGCGGCACGTTTCCAGTTATCCACGCCCACCCCCGTCGCTCAAGGTTCCGGGGCCGCCATCACTCGTTTGGCGCATCTGGGCGCTCCCGGCGGAGAGCTTGTATGACAAGCGCTCCGCTATTCGGGGGAACGCGCGGCCGGAGTATGGTCTGCCGTCCTCCACCGTGCCTCTAATGAGTGACATCGGCAGTGCCGGCCCGCGCGGGACCACCCGGGGAGGGAGCGATCCGATGAGCCTCGCCGCGTTCCTCCTCGCCCTCGGCACCACCTGCCGTATCACCCGCTTCATCACCAAGGACACGCTGGCGGCGGGGTTCAGAATCTGGGTCGCCGACCGCTTCGGCGACGACTCCCGGCCGTCCAATCTCGTCAACTGCGGCTGGTGCACCAGCACCTGGGTCGCCGCCGCCATCGCCGTCTACGCCTCCTTGCTGCACACCACCGCGTGGTTCCACCTCCCGGCCACCGCCCTGACCCTCTCCTATCTGGCCGGGGTCGCCTCGCGGTGGCTGGACTGACACCGACCCGTAGGACCCGAGGGAAAGGAAGGGCAGCCATGGCCTGCAACTGCGGCGGAGGGGCGGCTCAGAACGTGCCCCGTCCCGTTGTCGCCTATGAGCTGACGCTGCCGGACGGCACGGTCCGGCGCTATGTCACCTTCCAGGAGGCCGAGGCCGCCAACCGGCGCGCGGGATTCACCGGAGCGATCATCGCCATCACCCGTTGACGATCGCCATCACCCGTTGACGGCGGAGACCAGCGCCGGACACAGGTCCTACCCGGCTGTCAGTGGGGTGCGGCAGACTGCGCGCATGGACATCACGATCAGGCGTGCGAGGGATGCGGAGCTGGACGGGATCGGGGAGCTCACCGCGCGGGTGTATCTCGGGGACGGGCTGCTGGACTTCGGCGACAGTGATCCTTATCTCGCCACCCTGCGCGACGCCCGGCGCCGGGCCGCCGAGGCCGAGCTGCTGGTCGCGGCGGACGCGGCCAGCGACGAGGTGCTGGGGGCCGTGGCGTTCGCGGTGTACGGCGGGGCGTATGCGGAGCTGGCCCGGCCCGGCGAGGGCGAGTTCCGGATGCTGGCCGTGCGGCCCGAATCGCGGCGGCGCGGGGCGGCCGAGGCGCTGGTGCGGGCCTGCCTGGACCGGGGGCGCGCGCTGGGGCTGCGGCGGATCGTGATCAGCAGCCAGCAGTCCATGACCGCCGCCCACCGGCTGTACGAGCGCCTGGGGTTTGTGCGGGCCCCGGAGCGGGATTGGTCGCCGATAGCCGGAATGGAGATCGCCCTGTGGGCGTTCACCGTGGAGCTGTGACGACCGGCGGCGCGCGCCCCGGGCCGCGGCCTCCCGTGCGCGCCGGGCTACGCGCCGCGACCGGCCCCAGGTCACGGGCCACCTCCGGAACGCATTAGCACATTCATGCGAAACTCCGCACCTCGCGACACAAGATATGGGGGTGCGTGCGTCGGCCGACACAAGATGTATGCTCGTCCTCGCTGTCGTCGCAGGGGAATCCGGTGGGAATCCGGAACTGTCCCGCAACGGTGTACGTGTGCGCTTATGCGGTGTGCCCGTAAGTCCGAGCACCTGCCGACGGCCCTGTGTGAACACGTCCCCCGGCCTCGAGGGTTGGGCCGATGGACGCTGCGTGGTGTGCCCGACGTACGAGGAGTGCGGTATCGGCATGCCCGTACGCGCCCATCGCACCCCCCTCGTGGCCCCGGCCGAGCGAGGGAGAGCACCTCAGTGACCATCGCGCCCGCAGATCCGGTTTCAGAGCAGGCGGTTTCTCAGGCAGCGCATGACGCGCCCGGGACCGCCCTGCTGCGGATCCTCACCGGACTCACCGCCGACCTGCCCGCCACCGACCCCGGTAAGGTCGCGGCCGCCGCCCTGCGTGGCCGCCATCCCGGCTCGGACGAGGCGGAGTTGCGTGGCCTGGCGACCGAGGCCGCGGCCGGGCTGATCGCCGAGGAGCCGGAGTACTCGCGGCTGGCCGCGCGGCTGCTGGCGCTCACCATCACGGAGGAGGCGGCCGGGCAGGGCGCTGTCTCCTTCTCCACCTCCGTCCAGGTGGGCCACCGTGAGGGGCTGCTCGCCGACTCCACCGCGGAGTTCGCCGCCGCCCACGCGGCGCGGCTGGACGCGCTGGTGGAGCGGGCCCTGGCCGACGGCGCCGACAAGCGCTTCGGCTACTTCGGACTGCGCACCCTCTACAGCCGCTATCTGCTGCGCCACCCCATCACCCGTCAGGTGATCGAGACTCCGCAGCACTTCCTGCTGCGGGTGGCCTGCGGGCTCGCCGAGGATCTCTCGGAGCGGGCGCTGGACGATGTGGCCGAGCTGTACCGGCTGACCAGCACGCTGTCGTATCTGCCCAGCTCCCCCACACTGTTCAACTCCGGCACCCGCCATCCGCAGATGTCGTCCTGCTATCTGCTGGACTCGCCGCTGGACGAGCTGGACTCGATCTACAACCGCTACCACCAGGTGGCCCGGCTCTCGAAGCACGCGGGCGGCATCGGCCTGTCCTACTCCCGTATCCGGGCCCGCGGTTCGCTGATCCGGGGCACCAACGGGCACTCCAACGGCATCGTGCCGTTCCTGCGCACGCTCGACGCCTCGGTGGCCGCCGTCAACCAGGGCGGCCGGCGCAAGGGCGCGGCCTGCGTCTATCTGGAGACCTGGCACGCGGACCTCGAGGAGTTCCTGGAGCTGCGGGACAACACGGGCGAGGAGGCCCGCCGCACCCACAACCTGAACATCGCCCACTGGATCCCGGACGAGTTCATGCGCCGGGTCGAGGCGGACGCCGACTGGTCGCTGTTCTCCCCGGTCGACGCGCCCGCTCTGGTGGACCTGTGGGGCGATGAGTTCGACGCCGCGTACCGGAAGGCCGAGGCCGAGGGGCGAGCGGTCAAGCAGGTCCCGGCGCGGCAGCTCTACGCCCGGATGATGCGCACCCTCGCGCAGACCGGCAACGGCTGGATGACGTTCAAGGACGCCGCCAACCGCACCGCCAACCAGACCGCCGAGCCCGGCAGGGTCGTCCACTCCTCCAACCTCTGCACCGAGATCCTGGAGGTCACCAACGACGGCGAGACCGCCGTGTGCAACCTCGGCTCGGTCAACCTCGCCGCGCACCTGGACGAGGACGGGCAGGTGGACTGGGAGCGCCTGGACGCCACCGTCCGCACCGCCGTGACCTTCCTCGACCGCGTGGTGGACATCAACTTCTACCCGACGGACGAGGCCGGGGCCTCCAACTCCCGCTGGCGCCCGGTGGGTCTGGGCCTGATGGGGCTTCAGGACGTCTTCTTCCGGCGGCGGCTGCCGTTCGACTCGCCCGAGGCCAAGGCGCTCTCCACGCGGATCTCCGAGCGCATCATGCTCGCCGCCTACGAGGCGTCCTGCGAGCTGGCCGAGCGCCACGGCCCGCACCCGGCCTGGTCCGAGACCCGCACCGCGCGCGGTGTGCTGCACCCGGACCACTACACGGACGCGGTGGCCACCTGGCCGGAGCGCTGGGAGGCGCTGCGCACCCGGATGGCGAAGTCCGGGATGCGGAACTCGCTGCTGCTGGCGATCGCGCCGACCGCCACCATCGCCTCCATCGCGGGCGTCTACGAGTGCATCGAGCCGCAGGTCTCCAACCTCTTCAAGCGCGAAACGCTCAGCGGGGAGTTCCTCCAGGTCAACTCGTACCTGGTGGACGACCTCAAGAAGCTGGGCGTCTGGGACGCCCAGACCCGCGAGGCGCTGCGCGAGTCCAACGGCTCGGTCCAGGACTTCTCCTGGGTGCCCGCGGACGTACGGGACCTGTACCGCACCGCGTGGGAGATCCCGCAGCGCGCCCTGATCGAGATGGCGGCGGCCCGCACCCCGTACCTCGACCAGAGCCAGTCGCTGAACCTCTTCATGGCCTCGCCGACCATCGGCAAGCTCAGCTCGATGTACGCGTACGCCTGGAAGCGCGGCATCAAGACCACGTACTACCTGCGCTCGCGCCCGGCCACCCGGATCGCCCAGAGCGCCCGCGGCGGCGGCGCCTCGGCCAACGCGCCCGCCCCCGCCCCCATTCCCGTACAGCAGGCTCCGGCCGAGGCCGACGCGATCGCCTGCTCCCTGGAAAACCCCGAGTCCTGCGAGGCATGCCAGTAACCATGAGTGACACCAAGAACCTGCTCGACCCGGGCTTCGAACTGACCCTGCGGCCCATGCGGTACCCGGAGTTCTACGACCGCTACCGCGACGCGATCAAGAACACCTGGACCGTGGAGGAGGTCGACCTCCACTCCGACGTCGCCGACCTCGCCAAGCTCTCCCCCGGTGAGCAGCATCTGATCGGCCGTCTGGTCGCCTTCTTCGCGACCGGCGACTCGATCGTGGCCAACAACCTGGTGCTGACGCTCTACAAGCACATCAACTCCCCCGAGGCGCGGCTGTATCTGTCGCGGCAGCTCTTCGAGGAGGCCGTGCACGTCCAGTTCTATCTGACGCTGCTGGACACCTACCTCCCCGATCCGGACGACCGCGCCGCGGCCTTCGCCGCCGTCGAGAACATCCCCTCCATCAGGGAGAAGGCGGAGTTCTGCTTCCGCTGGATGGACTCGGTGGAGAAGATCGACCGGCTGGAGACCAAGGCGGACCGCCGCCGCTTCCTGCTCAACCTGATCTGCTTCGCGGCCTGTATCGAGGGGCTGTTCTTCTACGGCGCCTTCGCCTACGTGTACTGGCTGCGCTCACGCGGGCTGCTGCACGGCCTGGCGACGGGCACCAACTGGGTGTTCCGCGACGAGTCGATGCACATGGAGTTCGCCTTCTCGGTCGTGGACACCGTCCGCGAGGAGGAGCCGGACCTCTTCGACGACGAACTCCAGCAGCAGGTCACCGACATGCTGAAGGAGGCCGTCGAGGCGGAGCTCCAGTTCGCCCGCGACCTGTGCGGGGACGGGCTGCCGGGCATGAACACCGCGTCGATGCAGGAGTATCTCCAGTGCGTGGCCGACCAGCGCCTGATGCGCCTCGGCTTCCCCGCGGTCTTCGGCTCGGAGAACCCCTTCTCCTTCATGGAGCTGCAAAACGTCCAGGAGCTGACCAACTTCTTCGAGCGCCGCGCCTCGGCCTACCAGGTCGCGGTCGAGGGCTCGGTCGCCTTCGACGACGACTTCTGATGCCACTCTGGCGTCACTCTGACGCAACAGGGCGGGCCGGACCCCGCATGGGTCCGGCCCGCCCTGTGAGGTACGGCACACTCAGTCGTTGGGCACCGTCTCATAGCGGGCGGTGCCCTCGGCCATCTGCCTCAGCACATCCTTACGGTCGCGCTTGGAGAGCCGGTCGATGTACAGGTAGCCGTACAGATGGTCGGTCTCGTGCTGAAGACAGCGCGCGAAGTAGCCGGTGCCACGCACCGCGATCGGCTCGCCGTCGAGGTCCTGGCCGCGCACCACCGCGTAGTCGGGGCGGGCCAGCTCCATATAGGCCGTGGGGACCGACAGACAGCCCTCATTGGAGTCGTCCAGCACCCGGCGGTCGGCGGGCAGCTCCTCCAGCACCGGGTTGCACACCGCGCCCACATGGCGAACGCCCTCGTCGTCCATGCAGTCGTAGACGAAGACCTTGAGGTCGACACCGATCTGGTTGGCGGCCAGGCCCACGCCCTCCGCCGCCCGCTGGCTGGCGAACATGTCGTCGACGAGCCGCGCCAGCTCCTCGTCGAACACGGTCACGTCCCGGCACTCCTTGTGCAGGACCGGGTTGCCGTACACGGTGATCGGGCGGGCGGTGCCGCGCTCACGGAAGGCCCGCTCACGCTCCTCGCAGTCCTCCGTGTCCACGATGAAATCGTCGACCACCTGCTGTTTCGTCCCTTGCTGCGACATCGTCCGCCGTGTGCCTTCCCTCAACCGTGATGCGTCGCCCTACAGGGTACGGGCACGACGCGGCGGGGTGCGGTGTGCTTACACGGTGTGACCGGGCCTCCGCAAGTCTTCCGGGGCCGCTACGGGGGGGTAGGTGGTTCTTTCCCCTCCCCGCCCCTTCCCGCAGCATCGATATGCGGCTCCGCCGCGTGGCAGGGCTCCGCCCCTGGACCCCGGCTGCCGAGGAGGCGACCGTCGCGGCAGCGGATGGCCGAGCGGAGACCCGCGCACACCCGGGTCGCCCGGCCGCAGTCTGGGGCGGGCCCCACCACGAGGCAGAGCCGCATACCGATGCTTCGGGAAGGGGCGAAGCCCCGCCCGGGGCCCGGGGCGAAGCCCCGCCCGGGGCCCGGGGCGGAGTCCCGGTTCCGGCGGGCTCTGGGGCAGAGCCCCGGTGCCGGCGGGGCCTGAGGCAGAGCCCCAAACCGGGGCCCGGGGCAGAGCCCCGGTGCCAGCGGGGTCTGGGTCGGAGCCCCGGTGCCGACAGGGTCTGGGGCAGAGCCCCGATGCCAGCGGGGCCCGGGGCAGAGCCCCGATACCAGCAGGGCCCGGGGCAGAGCCCCAGTTTCGGGAAGGGGCGGGTAGGGGAACAGCCCGCCGCAGGCGTCACGACCCGCCGCCCCCCTAGGCCCCCAGGGCATCCAGGGCAGCCGCCCGCCGCCAGGCGCTCAGCAGACCTCTTCCAGATCCCGCCACTCACGGGTGTCCGGGCTGTCGGCCACCCACCCGTCCAGCAGCCCCCGCACCAGCCCCCCGGGCGCCGCGATCCCGCACTCCCGCTCGGGCACCCACAGCGAGCCCGAGCCCGCCATACGGTGGCCCAGCGGCCCGGGGTGGCCCGGTTCGCTGTGGTCGTGCGGGTCCAGATGCTCGCCCTCGCCCTCGTCGCTGGGCATCCGGCTCTCCGAGCAGGAGCGGCACAGCAGCCGCACCGACGACGACCAGTCCTCGGCCGCGAAGCCCGCGTCCGCCGCGAGCCGCTCCAGGGCGTCCCGGTCGGCCTCGGTGGCCGCCTCCAGCAGCACCACCCAGGTCGGCACCGGGGACGGCGCCCACAGCTCGATCTCGTCGAAGACCGGGTACGAGGGGCCAGCGGAGGTCACGCGCTCACCGTGCGGTACGCCGTCGTGGAGCACCACCTCGCCCCAGCGCCGCCCGGACGACGGCAGCGGGATGGACAGCACCTCGATCCGGGCCGGGTCCAGCCGGCGGCCCCAGACCACCTCGGCCTCGCCCTCCGGCGACAGCCTTACCGCCGCGCTGCCCAGCTCCATGCCGAGCGGCTCCCCGGACGCGGACGCCTCTCCGGGCACCTTCAGCCCGTACGCCTGCCAGGCGCGGCGGGCCAGCGGCCAGTCCTGAAGCGCGGTGGCCGCGATTCCCACGTTCCACCAGTCCGGAGCGCCCGTCTCGCGGTCCAGCAGCGCGACCGCCCGCAGCCCCGCGGCGCGCGCCTGCTCCCAGTCGTGCCGGAACTTGTGCAGCAGCGCCAGGTTGAACCAGGACTCCGACAGCCACGGCTCCAGGTCGGCGGCGCGGGTCAGCAGCGCTCCCGCGTCCTCGTACCGGCCGTCGCCGATGAGCGTGAACGCACGGTCCGTGGCCTGCCGCCATGAGGCGGACGGCCGGTGCCGTACCTTGCCGAAGATCTTCACGATTCCCGCCTGCCGGTATCGAAGTCGTCCCGTACCAGATGCCTTCGCGGACGGCGTCGCCCTCCCTTGAAGACAACCTGCCACACATTCGCGGACATCTCAGCCCGGCCCCTCACCCTCCGGCCGGGATGCGAAGCCCTCCACACCTCCTTGCCACCGGCCATTCGGCCTGGCACCCCTCTCCTCGCATCCAACCATGCCCCTCGGGAGCCCCGCTTATTACCGGCGAGTTCTCACCGGGGCCGGCCGTACACCTGGCGCGACAGCACGGTGGCGAGCGTCTCGACCACGATGGGGTCGAAGTCGCGCGCCGTGGCCAGCCGCAGCCGCTCCAGGGCGCGCAGGGCGGCCGCCCCGGCCGCACCCTCGGCCCCTGGCCCGCTGACCAGTTCGGTATACGCGTTCACCGCGCGCACGATACGCGCGGCGAGCGGCTGCTCGCGGTACGGGTCCGCCTGGCGCTCCACGACCTGTGCCACCTCGGCGGGTACCCCGGTCTGGCGGACCACAGCGCCGCCGAGCAGCGCGATTTCGCGCTGCTCGGCGGCGGGCAGCGGCTCGGTGGCCCCAGCCGGCACCGGGTCCACCAGCGAGAGCTGGCCGATGTCGTGCATCAGCGCCGCGTACTCCAGCACGGTCAGCCGCGGCTCGGAGAGCCCCAGCTCACGCCCGACCGCCCGGCTGAGCGCGGCCACCTCACGGGCGTGGCCGGTGGGGGTGTACCCGGCTATCTCGGTCGAGCGGGCCAGGGAGGCGATGGTCTGGCGGTAGGTGGCCCGTATCCCGGCGTAACGGCGGTAGGAGTACTGGATCAGCAGCAGCGGCACCGCCAGCACCGGCACCGGCCACAGCCCGGCGACGGCCACGGTGAGCGGCATCACCACGGCGGTCGCGCAGACGGCCGCCGCGACGCCGGGCAGCGACCGCAGCTCGTCGCGGAGCAGCGGTCCGTAGGGCCAGCCGGTACGGGCGCGGGCGAGCGCGGCGGCCAGGACAGCGTCGCACAGGGCGGTCACGGCCAGCAGGGCGAGCAAATAGCCCACGAGATACGGGCTGTGGCCGAACCAGGAGCCCAAGAGGCCGGTCCGGTGCAGCGGTTGGAAGCAGACGGCGGCGAACGCGACGGCGAGCACCCGGCGGGCGGTGTGGCCGGGGTCGACCGGGCAGCCGAGCGCCAGCGGCGCCACCAACCCGGCCAGCGAGGCGGCCACGACGACGGTGACCACCTGGAGGACACCGTGAGTGGTCGGCTCCCCGCCGAGCCGCCCGAGCAGGGCGTAGCCGAGGGCCCCCGCGGCGGCGACGGGCGCGGGCTCCCCGCGCGGATCGGGCACCCCGCTGCCCCCCGGAAGCGCGGGCGGAGCCTCCACGCACCGGATCGCCTCCCCCACGGCGATGAGCGCCCCGAAGGCCAGCGCCGCCTCCGGCTGCCGCACCCCGTGCCACTCGGTCCACACCAGCGCAACCACGGCCAGCGCCCCGGCCGCGCCGTAGACGGCGACGACGGTAAGGCCGCCATAACGGCGCCCAGATATGCGCTCCCGCTCCCGGGCCTGGGCGTCCAAGCCCCGTTCGCGGTGGCCCGCACCCCGGCTTGCCCAGCGGACGCCGACGCCGCCCTTACGGACACCGACACCCCGGCCCGCCCGGCGGACGCCCGCACCCCCCTTACGGACACCCGTGCTCCGGCCCTCGCCGCGGACGCCTGCGGCCTGGGCTCCCTTACGGACGCCCGGGCCTTGGGCTCCCTGGCGGACAGCCGCGCCCCGGCCGTCCTCGGGGAGGCCCGAGCCCCGGCCTTCCTCGGGGAGACCCGCGCCACGGCCGTTCCCGCGAACGCCTGCGTCCCGGCTCACTCGGCGGGCGCCTGCGCCCCGGCCGTCCTCGGGCGCGCCCGCAGCCCGGCCCTTTTCGTGGACGTGGTCGCCCTGGCCCCCCTTATGAACGCCCGCGCCGCGGCCCTCCTCGCGGTCCGCGGCCGAACCACCGCCCGCGTCGGCGGCCGTGGGCGGGGCCTCCTTACGGGCAGCCGCGGTCTCGCTCTGTTGTCGGCGGGCGCGGTGGAGGGCTCGGCCGTGTCGTTCCGCGAGCCAGCCGAGGCTGCCGCGGAGGGCGTTCGGGAGGCGGGGTGCGGCCGGGGTGGGGCGGGCCGCTCTGGACGGCCACTGGGCCGCGCTCTCGTCCCGGTCGCGCGGGCCGGGGCGGGGCGTGCCACGGGCCTCGTCGCTGTCCGAGGCGTCCGGGACATCCGGGGCATCTGAGGCGTCTGAGGCGTCCAGCGGGCCCGGCGCACCCGGCGCGTCCGACCCGTCCAGCGCGCCCGGCGGGACGGGCTCTCCCCCAACCCGTGCCGGGGCCGTCCCGGGCCCGTCCGGGGCACCCGAGGCGTCCAGCGGACCCGGGCCACCCGGCACACCCGACGCATCCGGACCGCCCGGCGGGACGGGCTCTCCCCCGGCCCGAGCCGGGGCCGTCCCGGGGCTGTCCGGGGCGGCGGGGCACGGGCGCCGGGCGGATCTGGGGTTCCGGGCCGGGCCGTCCGGTGCGGCGGGTGACTCGTGGGTGGGGCTCATGGGCCACCGCCGGGGCTGCCGTGGCCGGGGCGGGGCTCGGGGGCGTCGGCCGGGCCGGAGGCCGCCGCGCGTACCAGGGGCGGCAGCTCCAGCGGCGGGCTCAGGGGGTCTGCCGGGACGTTTCCGCGCTCCTCGGGGGCGTCCGCGGTGACCGCCGCATGCCAGCCGTGGCGGTCCAGGGCGGTGCTGAGGGCCCGCACCATCCGGGGGTCGAACTGCGAGCCCGCGCACCGCTTCAGCTCCTCCACGGCCGTGTCCACCGGCCGGGCCCTGCGGTACGTACGCGTCGAGGTCATCGCGTCGAAGGCGTCCGCCACCGCGACCACCCGGGCGAATTCGGGGATCTGCGCCCCGGCGAGCCCGTACGGATAGCCGCTGCCGTCCAGCCGCTCATGGTGGTGGAGGATCGCGGCCCGCGCCTCGCCCAGGAAGCCGATGCCGCGCACCATCTCGTCGCCGTACTCGGGGTGGAGCTCGATCACCCGGCGCTCATCGGGGGTGAGCGGGCCGTTCTTCCGCAGCAGCCGGGTGGGCACGCCGAGCTTGCCCACGTCGTGGAGGATGCCCGCGATCCGCACCGCCTCCAGCCGGTCGCCGCTCATGCCCAGCTCGCGGGCGATCATCGCCGAGGCCCGGCCGACGCGCTCGCTGTGGCCCCGGGTGTAGCGGTCCTTGATGTCGACCGCCTGGACCAGGGCCCGGATGGTGGCCTGATGGGCGGCGCTCTCGCGGCGGTAGAGCACGAAGCCGCAGGCGCAGACGTACATCGGCAGCAGCACCAGCAGGGCCGCCGCCGGTCCGTAAGGGCTGCGCCAGAGCACCGCCATGGCGAGCCCGGCGGGCCCGTGCACCAGATACGGGGCGAGCGCGCCGGGCAGCCGGCCGCACCAGGCGGCGCGCGGGGAGTGGCGCTCGGCGGTGACCAGCACCCCGCCCTCCAGGGCGGTGGCGGTCAGGCCCAGGACCAGCGCGGCGGCGACGGCGGCCACCAGTGCGTACCCAAAGCCGGGCGTACCGGATGCCTCGGGGGCGGGAAGCCGCGCAGCGGGGTCCTGGGCGCCGTCACCGAGCGCCCACAGGGCGCTGAGGGCCCGAGAGCCGCCCAGAGCCGCGAAGGCGCACGAGGCGGCCCAGACGGCCAGCGAGAGCCGTGCGGCGCGCCAGGCCCGCCGCGCCCCGGCCGGGGGCCGCTCGACGCGGGCGAGCAGCGCACCGGGCACGGCGACCAGCGCCGCGGCGGCGGGCGGCAGCAGAAAAGCCCCGGCCAGAAGGACGGGGCTGCACCATTCGGGCCAGCGGGCGCGGACCCTGGAACCCACCGCGTGCACCACGGCGAGCAGGGCGGCCGTGGCCCAGGGGACAGCCGCTCCGGGCCGAACGGCCGGGGCGGCGCAGAGCCCCCCGGCGAGCACGGCGCATAGGACATAGGCGCGCGCCCCGTGGGGAAGTGCCCGCACGGTGTCCTCCTCCCCATCCACGTCCGTTGCGCCGCCCCTCTGGGACGGGGGCGGGTCAGGTGGTTGGGGAGCTTAGGCCGGACTGGGGTGGCTGAGATCGGAGGGACTGTCCGATTACACCCCTTCGAGTGATGATCTGATCACCGAAGGTGGGGCCGGGAACCCGCCCGGCTCGTTGACGATCAACCGGCAGGTCGAGGATCGGCGGACGGTCAATCGACAGCCGCTCGACGGACGCTCCACGGGCAGTCGTTCAGCGCACCCGATCGGCGAACGATCATCGAGCGACGATCCACCGGCGCTCAAGGCCGGGGGTCAACGCCGACGCTCAAGGCCGGGGGTCACTCCTGGGCCGTGGTCGGAGCGTTCGTCTCCGCGGTGACCTCACGCTCGGGCACCACCTGCCCGGAGCGGATCAGCTCGATCCGCCCCATGACCTTCGAACGGAGGTCGCTGGGCACATCGTCCTGGCCGCAGCACCGCTTGACGAGCTTCTTCACGGCCTTCTCGAGGCCGTACTTCTCCAGGCACGGAGAGCACTCGTCGAAATGCACCTCGAACTTGGCGCAGTCGCCGTCCGGCATTTCGTGGTCGAGGAACTCGTAGAGGTGATCGAGAACCTCGGAGCAGTCCGTCTCATGCGGCTCTCCGCAGCTCATGAGTCCGCGCCTTTCCGATCGTGCGACTCGTCCGCCCCGGCGGCCGCGCCCGCGGGGACCAGCCCGCGCCCACGGGCGTAGTCCTCCAGCAGATCACGAAGCTGGCGGCGCCCACGGTGCAGTCGGGACATCACCGTACCGATGGGTGTACCCATGATGTCCGCGATCTCCTTGTAGGCAAAGCCCTCGACATCCGCCAGATAGACCGCGATGCGGAACTCCTCGGGGATGGCCTGAAGGGCTGCCTTGACATCGGAGTCGGGCAGGTGGTCGAGGGCCTGCGACTCGGCAGAGCGAAGACCGGTCGACATATGCGACTCGGCACGGGCGAGCTGCCAGTCCTCGATCTCCTCGGCCGCGCTGCGCTGGGGCTCCCGCTGCTTCTTGCGGTACGAGTTGATGAAGGTGTTGGTCAGGATGCGGTACAGCCACGCCTTGAGGTTGGTGCCCTCGCGGAACTGGTGGAAGGACCCGTACGCCTTGGCGTACATCTCCTGCACCAGGTCCTCGGCGTCGGCCGGGTTCCGCGTCATCCGCAGCGCGGCCGAGTACATCTGGTCCAGGAAGGCAAGGGCGTCCCGCTCAAAGCGCGCGTTGCGCTCCGAGGACGTCTCCTGCGACCGCTCGACCGGCTCTCCCTCGGTAACGCCGTCGGTCCCTGCGTCGGTCCCAGTGACCTGACCCACCTCCTCCAGCTTCGCGTCGGGTCCGGATGTGGACCCGCTCGAATCGGAGAATAGACGACGATCCGGTGCGCCCGCCGCTCCGATCTTCACAGCCTGTGCCGCCTGAAGCTGCGACCAGTCGAGGTCAGCGCCGTGCGGACGGGCCGGGCAAGCAAGCGAACCCATGCGGGGAACTCCCTTTCCTCGTATTCCGCGTATCGGTGCCTCTTACACGGTGAGCACCAACGGCCCTTACAACACGGGACCCGTCCGTCGCATTCCCGCGCCCGGCGCCCGGCCCCGCCTCCCCGGGCCCGCGCAGGTCAGGCCAGGGCGCGCGGCAGCCAGTCGGCGACGGCGCCGGTGATCAGGGCGAGCGCCGCGGGCTCGTCGAGGTCCGCCGACTTCGGCAGGCCGAAGCCGTGATCGCCGTACGGCACCGTCACGAGCTCCATCTCCGCGGGCAGCTCCGGGAACTCCTCCGGCCGTCCGAAGGGGTCCCGGCCGCCCTGGACGATCAGCGTCGGCACCCCCGCGGCCAGCAGCTCATCGGCCTTGGAGCGCTCCGGCTTGCCGGGCGTGTGCAGCGGGAACGACAGCGCCAGCACGGCCTTCGCGCCCAGCTCCCGGCCGGTCCGGCAGGCCACCCGTGCCCCGGCGCTGCGGCCGCCCGCCACGATCGGCAGCCCGGCCTTCTCCAGCGCGGGCCACAGGGCGCGCCAGCCGGTGTCCAGGGTCGAGGGCGCGGGCGCGATCTTCTTGCCCGCCACCCGCCACGGCTGCTCGACCAGCGCGACGCTCACCCCGCGCCCGGGGAGCGCCCCGGCCAGCGCGCGCAGGTCGCGTGCCTCGATGCCCCCGCCGGCGCCGTGGCTCGCGGCGAGCAGGGCATGGGCGCCGGGCGCGTGATGCCAGGTGATCCGGGCGTCCCCGGCCGGGGTCGGCACCGTCTCGATCGTCACTTCGGGCGCCACTTCGGGCGTCACCTCGGCCGTCGCCTGGGGCGTATCCGTCTTCTTGGCGGCCATCAGAACAGCGTGCCCTCCTCCGGGGCCTCGAGCTCCTTCAGCAGCTCGGGGCCGTTGTTACGGACATCACTCACCCCGGTGGCCACCGGGTAGGCCCGCAGCAGCCCGGAGGGCGGCGGCGCCAGCAGCGGCAGCAGATCGTCGGCGTCGGTGCGGGCGGGATCCAGCCAGGAGGCCCAGCGGTCCTCGGTGAGGACCAGTGGCATCCGCGGATGGATCTCGGCGAGCGACCGCGGCCCCTCGTCGTGGCCCTCGCCCCCGAAGGGCTCCTTGTCCGCCTCGGTCGTGATCACCGTGCAGGTCACCCACCACGACCGAGGATGATCGTCCGGCAGCGTCCGGTCCCGCCAGAACTCGTACAGCCCGGCCATGGCCATCACCGAGCCGTCCACCGGGGTCACGAAGTACGGCTGCTTGCGGGGCCGCTTGCGCTTGCCCTTCTCCTCGAGCTGCCGCTCCTGCGCCGCGGTGACCCACTCGTAGTAGCCGTCGGCGGGCAGGATGCAGCGCCGGGAGGCGAACGGGCGCCGGTAGGAGGGCTTCTCGTGCACGGTCTCGGCCCGTGCGTTGATCATCTTCGCGCCGCCCTCGGGCGACTTCGCCCAGGACGGCACCAGCCCCCATTTCAGCGCCCTGAGCTGGCGAACCGGGCGCGGCTCGTCGGCGTCCTTAAGAGGGCGTTCGAGCACCGCGTACACGTCCTTGGTGGGCGCGACGTTCCAGTCCGGCGCCAGAGTCTCCTCCGGTTCCCACTTCTCCACTCCGAAGATCCCGACGAGATCCTCCGGCTTCCGGCTCGCTGCGTATCGACCGCACATAGGTGCCACACTGCCACGACCCCTACCGATGCGAGGAGCCGCCCGCACATGGACGCAACGAACGCCGCCGATCTGTGGGACCGAGTGACCGGCGCCCAGCCCGACCCCACCACCTGGCTGGTCGTCTCCACCGGTGTGGTCGCGCTCGCGGTCGTCGTCTTCCGTACCGCCTGGCGAATAGCCCGTAACGCCGTCACGATCGCCCACGAGGGCGGCCACGCCCTGGTCGCCCTGCTCAGCGGGCGGCGGCTGGACGGCATACGGCTGCACTCGGACACCTCGGGGCTGACCGTCTCCCGTGGCAAGCCCACCGGCCTGGGCATGATCCTCACGGCGGCGTCCGGCTATACCGCCCCCTCCCTGCTGGGCCTCGGCGGCGCCTGGCTGCTGGCGGCGAACCACATCACCTTGCTGCTGTGGGGCACGACGGCGCTGCTGGTCGCGATGCTGGTGATGATCCGCAACGCGTATGGCGTCCTTACGGTCGTCATCAGCGGGGCCGCCTTCTTCCTCGTCTCCTGGCTGACCGGGCCGGACGTCCAGGCGGGGTTCGCCTACGCCGTGGTCTGGTTCCTCCTCCTGGGCGGTGTGCGTCCGCCCTTCGAGCTCCAGCGCAAGCGCCGGCACCAGGGCGCGTACGACTCCGACCCCGACCAACTGGCCCGGCTGACGGGCATTCCGGCCGGCGCCTGGCTGCTGCTGTTCCACGTGGTCTCGCTGTGTTCGCTGCTCGCGGGCGGGCGCTGGCTGCTGGGGCTGTGACCCGTACGCGCGTCCGGCGCGCCACCCCCGGCGTCCGGCGCCGCGCCACCCCCGGCGCATGGTGCGCGACCCTCGGCGCCCGGTAGCAGCGCCGTGTTTCGACTGGGTTTCGCCACTTTCGATCAAGATTGGCACTCCGGGCGAACCACTAAAGTGAGACCCATGACCGGCATTGAGACCTCCCCGGGCGATCACACCGCCCTCTGGCCCGCTCCGACCGCCGATGGAGCGGTGGACGCGACCGTCACCGTGCCCGGATCCAAGTCGGTTACCAACCGCGGTCTGATCCTGGCCGCGCTCGCCGCCGAACCCGGCTGGCTGCGCCGCCCGCTCCGCTCCCGCGACACCCTCCTGATGGCCGCCGCCCTGCGCGCCATGGGCGTCGGCATCGAGGAGACGGTGTCCGACGGCGCCCTCGGCTCGGGCGGCCCCTCCGGCGGCGGAGAGGCATGGCGGGTCATCCCGGCGGGGCTGCACGGCCCGGCCACCATCGACGTCGGCAACGCCGGCACCGTGATGCGCTTCCTGCCGCCGGTCGCCGCCCTGGCCGACGGCCCCGTCCACTTCGACGGCGACCCCCGCTCCCATGAGCGCCCGCTGCACGGCGTGATCGACGCGCTGCGCGCCCTCGGCGCCCGTATCGACGACGACGGCCGCGGCGCGCTGCCGATGACCGTGCACGGCGGCGGGGCGCTGGACGGCGGCCCGGTCCGCATCGACGCCTCGTCGTCCTCCCAGTTCGTGAGCTCGCTGCTGCTGTCCGCGCCGCGCTTCAACCAGGGCGTCGAGGTGCGCCACATCGGCGCCGCACTGCCCTCCCTGCCGCATATCCGGATGACCGTCGACATGCTGCGCGCGGCGGGCGCGCGGGTGGACACCGCGGAGGCCGGCGGGGAGCGGGGCGTCTGGCGGGTGGCGCCGAGCGCGCTGCTCGGCCGCGATCTGGTCGTCGAGCCCGATCTGTCCAACGCGGCACCGTTCCTGGCCGCCGCCCTGGTCACCGGCGGCCGGGTGACCATCCCCGACTGGCCGGAGCGCACCACCCAGCCCGGGGACGAACTGCGCCGCATCTTCACCGAGATGGGCGGTTCCTACGAGCTGACCGACACCGGTCTGACCTTCACCGGAACGGGCCGGATCACCGGGATCGACGCCGATCTGCACGAGGTCGGCGAGCTCACCCCGGTGATCGCGGCGGTCGCGGCGCTGGCCGACTCCGAGTCGGTGCTGCGCGGCATCGCGCATCTGCGGCTCCATGAGACCGACCGGCTCGCCGCGCTCGCCAAGGAGATCAACGAACTCGGCGGGGACGTCGCCGAGACCGAGGACGGACTGCGGATCCGCCCCCGGCCGCTGCACGGCGGGATCTTCCACACCTACGAGGACCACCGGCTGGCCACCGCCGCCGCCGTACTCGGCCTCGCCGTCGACGGTGTGCTGGTCGAGAACGTCGCCACCACCGCCAAGACCCTTCCCGACTTCCCCGGTCTGTGGACCGGGATGCTCGACGCGACGACGACCTCGGCGCGGAGATCCTGAGAGCCTGGACTCATGCGCCGCTACGGCAAGCACACCGACGAGGATGACGTTCGGGTCCGCCCCAACCGCAAGGGCAACCGGCCGCGCACCAACATCCGCCCCAAGCACGAGGACGCCGCCGAGGGGTTCGTGCTGACGATCGACCGCGGCCGGCTGACCGTCCTGGTCGGGGACCGCACCATCACCGCCATGAAGGCCCGCGAGCTCGGCCGTAAGGGCGTCGTCGTCGGCGACCGGGTCGCGGTCGTCGGGGATCTGACCGGCGACAAGGACACGCTCGCCCGGATCGTACGGGTCGAGGAGCGCAGCTCCGTCCTGCGCCGGACCGCCGACGACGACGATCCGTACGAGCGGGTCGTGGTCGCCAACGCCGACCAGCTCGCGATCGTGACCGCCCTGGCCGATCCGGAACCGCGCCCGCGGCTGATCGACCGGTGCCTGGTGGCCGCCTTCGACGCGGGGCTCGAACCGCTGCTCGTGCTCACCAAGTCCGATCTGGCGCCCGCAGAGGAGATGCTGAAGACCTATGAGCCGCTCGGCATCCCCTTTGCCGTCACCAGCCGTGACGAGCTGGCCGACGGCGAGGCCGCCGACCGGGTGCGGGAGCGGCTGACGGACCGGATCACGGTCTTCGTCGGCCATTCGGGCGTGGGCAAGACGACGCTGGTGAACGCGCTGGTCCCGGACCACCAGCGGGCCACCGGCCGGGTGAACGCGGTCACCGGCCGCGGCCGCCACACCACCACCTCCGCGCTCGCGCTGCCCCTGCCGGACACCAAGGGGTGGGTGATCGACACCCCGGGCGTACGGTCCTTCGGGCTGCACCATGTGGACCCGGCGCGGGTCATCCACGCCTTCCCGGACCTGGAGCCGGGCACCGAGGGCTGTCCGCGCGCGTGCAGCCACGACGAGCCGGACTGCGCGCTGGACCAGTGGGTGGCCGACGGCCACGCCGAACCGGCCCGGCTGTACTCCCTGCGGCGGCTGCTGGCGACCCGGGAGCGGCGGGAGGGCGACTAGGCCCTGTCGGGCGCCTATCAGGGGCTTCGCCCCTGGACCCCGGAGTCCGGGGCGGAGCAGCGTGTTTGCCGTCCACCCGGGACGGTAAATGGATAATCGCATCAAGGACTCCACGGGAGTCCAGGCGGCCGGGCGGGTCCCGGGCGGCGGCAGCCGACGGCGGCACGGGAGGGCATCTCTATGGCGTGGCTGCTGGTCGTGGTCGCCGGGCTCCTCGAAACGGGCTTCGCCGTCTGTCTCAAGCTCTCGCACGGCTTCACCCGGCTCTGGCCGACGATCGCGTTCTGCGCGTTCGCGCTCGGCAGTTTCGGGCTGCTGACGCTGTCGCTGAAGAAGCTCGACGTGGGGCCCGCGTACGCGGTGTGGACGGGGATCGGGGCCGCCGGGACCGCGATCTACGGCATGATCTTCCTCGACGATCTCGTCTCCATGCTCAAGATCGTCTCCATCAGCCTGGTGATCATCGGCGTGATAGGGCTCCAGCTCTCCGGCTCGGCCCACTGAGCCCGGCCGCCCGGGTGGGTTCAGGCCAGCACCGTGCGCACCATACGGGCCACATCCGCCGCCGGGGCGGGCGCCACCACGTACGACAGGGCCAGCCTGGCGACCGCCTCGCAGGCCAGCGGCAGCTCGACCGCACCGGGCGGCCAGTCGCCCGCCAGCAGCCGCACCGCCCGGTCCCGCGCCTGACCGAGCAGCTCGCCCGGCGCGGGCAGCGGACCGGGCAGCGGATCAGGCGGTGCCGTCCTTACGGACATCGGCAGCCGCTCGTTCCAGCAGCCGGTGAGCACCGCCCGCACCAGTGGATTCTCGGTCGCCGAGCGGACCGTCCACACCGCCGCGGCGGCCAGCCGCTCCCTGGGGCCCGCCGCGCCGGACACCCCGGACAGCGCCCGCTCGACCCCGCTCAGATACGCGTCGGCCTCGCGCCGCACCAGAGCGCGGGCGAGGCCCTCCTTGCTGCCGAACTCGTTGTAGAGAGTCTGCCGGGAGACCCCGGCCGCCGCCGCGACCTCGGCCATCTTGACCCTCGGCCACGGACGGCCCTCGAGCGCGGCGAAGGCCGCGTCGAGTAAGGATTCACGCGCTGCGGGCATCGTCGCCTCCCAGAGCGGGCATCGCCGCCTTCCAGCGGCATGTGCCCGACAGAATTGACGGGCCGCCAGATGAAGTCAAGAGCCCCGCACGGGCCGACCGGTACGGCCCGCGTCCCTGGTCATATGGAGTCGTGTGGCTCCGGGTCTTTTCCGCTCGATACTGTTCGGCCATGCCCGACTACCACGATGACCTGCGTCTCGGCCATGTCCTCGCCGACGCCGCCGACTCGACCACCATGGAGCGGTTCAAGGCGCTCGACCTCAAGGTCGAGACAAAACCCGATATGACGCCGGTGAGCGAGGCCGACAAGGCCGCCGAGGAGCTGATCCGCAGCTCTCTCCAGCGCGCCCGGCCGCGCGACGCGGTGCTCGGCGAGGAGTTCGGCAGCGAGGGCAGCGGTCCGCGGCGCTGGGTGATCGACCCGATCGACGGCACCAAGAACTATGTGCGCGGGGTCCCGGTCTGGGCCACCCTGATCGCCCTCATGGAGCGCGGCGAGGGCGGCGACCGGCCGGTGGTCGGAGTGGTCTCCGCACCGGCGCTGGGACGCCGCTGGTGGGCCGCCGAGGGGCTGGGGGCCTACACCGGGCGCAGCCTGTCCTCGGCGTCGCGGCTGGCCGTCTCGAAGGTGAACAGCCTCTCCGACGCCTCGTTCGCGTACTCCTCGCTCAGCGGCTGGGAGGAGCGCGGCAAGCTGAACGGCTTCCTGGATCTGACGCGCGAGTGCTGGCGCACCCGTGGCTATGGCGACTTCTGGCCGTACATGATGGTCGCCGAGGGCTCGGTGGACATCTGCGCCGAACCGGAATTGTCGCTGTGGGACATGGCGGCCAACGCGGTGATCGTCCAGGAGGCGGGCGGCCGGTTCACCGGGCTCGACGGCGTGCCCGGCCCGAACAGCGGCGACGCGGCGGCGTCCAACGGGCTGCTGCACGGGGCGATGCTGGACTACCTGCGGCCCTGAGAAGCCCATCGGCGTAAGGGCCGGACGAGAACCGGAGTGTGAACCGGAGCGCGGGGCGCGCTTAGCCGCCCGTCGGCTACCGCGCGCCCTTGTTGGATCCACCAAGGCATGTGAACATGAGAATCCAGGACCTTGTGAACTTGTGCATCCATTCACAGGCGCCTCCGGCGCCGGGCATTCCCGAATGGATTCCCCAAGGAGGTGGCTCCATCCATGCCCATGCACGTCCGTGACGCCATGAGCTCGGTGGTCCTCACCATCGGCCCCGCGCACACGCTCCGTCAGGCCGCCCGGCTGATGTCCGCACGCCGGGTCGGATCGGCCATCGTGCTCGATCCCGACACCTGCGGCCTGGGGATTCTCACCGAGCGCGACATCCTCAACTCAGTGGGGGCGGGCCAGGACCCCGACCAGGAGACCGCACACGACCACACCACCGCCGACGTCGTCTTCGCCGCCCCCGGGTGGACGCTGGACGAGGCGGCCCGCACGATGACCCAGGGCGGCTTCCGTCATCTGGTCGTCCTCGACGCGGTCGGCCCCGTCGGAGTGGTGTCGGTGCGCGACATCATCCGCTGCTGGGCCCCGGTCCCCCAGCCCGTACCGGCCTGAGGCGCCCCGGAACCGGAACCGGACTCGGACTTCGCACCCGGCACCCCGCGTCCGGTGCGCCGCATCCGGCGCACCCGCCCACGGCACACCGCGCCCGGCACACGAAGAGGCCGGAGCCCAACGGCGTCCGGCCTCTTCGGTTGATACGGCAAGCGTCCGTCAGCCGCGCAGGGCCTGAACCGCGGCCTCCAGCCGCTTGCCGTAGTCGGCGTCCGCCTTGCGGAAGTTCTCGATCGCCCGCTGTGCGATGTCATCGCGGGAGACCTTGGCGATGAACTGCGCCAGATTCTCGATCAGGCGCGCCTTCTCGTCGTCCGACATCAGCCGGTAGAGGTTCCCCGCCTGGACGAAGTCGTCGTCCTCGGCGTGCGAGGGGGCCTCGTGGTCACCGGTCCGGCCGGAGACCGCGGACGGCTGCCACAGCGGCCGGCCGGTCTCCGCCGGGCCGCCGAAGCTGTTGGGCTCGTAGTTCTTCGCGCCCGCGTGACGGCCGTCGTACAGGAAGCCGTCCCGGCCGTAGGTGCGCGCCTCGGCCGCGTGCGGACGGTTCACCGGCAGGTGGTCGGCGTTGATGCCGACGCGGTAGCGGTGGGCGTCGCCGTACGCGAAGAGGCGGCCCTGGAGCATCTTGTCCGGGGACGGGCCGATGCCCGGCACGAAGTGGGCCGGCGAGAAGATCGACTGCTCGACCTCGGCGAAGATGTTCCGCGGGTTGCGGTTCAGCTCCAGCTTGCCGATCTCGATCGGCGGGTAGTCCTCGTGCGGCCAGACCTTGGTCAGGTCGAACGGGTTGAAGCGGTAGTTCGCCGCGTCGGCCGCCGGCATGATCTGCACCTGCACGGTCCAGGTCGGGAAGTCACCGCGCTCGATGGCCTCGCGCAGATCGCGCTGGTGGCTGTCCGGGTCCAGACCGGCGGTCTCGGCCGCCTCGGCCGCGGTGAGGTTCTTGATCCCCTGGTCGGTCTTGAAGTGGTACTTCACCCAGAAGACCTCGCCCGCGGCGTTGTTCCACTGGAAGGTGTGCGACCCGTAGCCGTTCATATGGCGGTACGAGGAGGGGATGCCGCGGTCGCCGAAGAGCCAGGTGACCTGGTGGGTGGCCTCGGGCGAGAGCCCCCAGAAGTCCCAGACGTTGTCCGCCTCCTGCGAGCCGGTGTACGGGTCGCGCTTCTGGGTGTGGATGAAGTCGGGGAACTTGATGGCGTCCTTGATGAAGAACACCGGGGTGTTGTTCCCGACCAGGTCGTAATTGCCGTCCTCGGTATAGAACTTCAGCGCGAAGCCGCGCGGGTCGCGCACCGCGTCCGCCGAGCCGAGGTTGCCGGCGACCGTCGAGAAGCGCAGGAACGTCTCGGTCTCCTTGCCGACCTCGGAGAGGAACGACGCGCGGGTGTACTGGCTCACGTCCGCGGTCACGGTGAAGGTGCCGTACGCACCGGCTCCGCGGGCGTGCACGATCCGCTCCGGGATCCGCTCGCGGTTGAAGTGGGCGAGCTTCTCGATCAGATGCTGGTCCTGGATGAGGACCGGACCGCCGGCGCCCGCCGTCTCGCTGTTCTGGTTGTCCGCCACCGGAGCCCCGGACTCCGTGGTCAGCGGACCAGTGATGTTGTCCTGGACCGTCACGTGCGCCTCCTGCGTACTCGCATTCTGTCCCTGGTCTGGGGCTGTTGCCGATCCTACATTGGACAATGTCTAAGTCAAGAAGCATTGGAAAGTCGTACCCGATCTGGTCAAGGACTCGTCCGCTGCTACCCTTGTCCTTATCTGACTGATAGGTGAATGGCATGAGTGACCTGCTGGAACGGCTCAGGGGACGCGGCTGGAGGCTGACGGCGCAGCGGCGTGTCGTCGCCGAGGTCCTCGACGGGGACCATGTGCACTACACCGCCGACGAAGTCCACGCGGCGGCGGCCGAGCGCCTGCCCGAGATCTCCCGCGCGACCGTCTACAACACCCTCGGCGAGCTGGTCTCGCTCGGTGAGGTGATCGAGGTCACCACGGACGGCAGGGCCAAGCGCTACGACCCGAACGCACACCACGCGCATCAGCACCTGGTGTGTGCGAAGTGCGGCACGATCCGCGATGTCCACCCCTCCGGCGATCTGCTCGCCGACCTGCCCACGCAGGAGCGCTACGGCTTCGCGATCTCCGCGGTCGAGGTGACCTACCGGGGGCTCTGCCCCGACTGCGCGGCCTGAGAGCGCCCGCGACAGGCGGCTGAGACGCCGAGACAGACGAAAGGCCCGGATCCTGGAGGATCCGGGCCTTTCGCATTGGTAGCGGGGACAGGATTTGAACCTGCGACCTCTGGGTTATGAGCCCAGCGAGCTACCGAGCTGCTCCACCCCGCGTCGTTGTGTTGCAACCTTAACCCGGGGTGGACGGCAGGAGCAAACCGGTTACCGGCGGGACGCCCGCCGGTGGCTCCGGACCGGGGTTCCGGCCCGGAGCACTACGCCGTGAGCTGCTGTTACGCCGCGACCTGCCCGCTACGCCGTGAGCTCCTGCTGAAGCGCGTCCCGCAGCCGCGCCGCGCGCTCGGCGACCTCCGCGGGCCCCAGCTCGACCGCCCGCGCACACCACCGCTGGCCCTCGGTGAGCGCCCCGCGGCGGGCCGCGAGCAGCGCGAGCCGCAGCGCGGCCCGGCCGTGCCCGGCCTCGGCGGCACGCGTCCACCACAGGGCGGCCTCCGGCTCGCTGCCCTCCCGGGCCAGCAGCAGCCCCAGGTTGAACGCGCCGTTGCTGCTGCCCGCCTCGGCCGCCGCCCGGTACCAGCGCGCGGCCTCGACCACTTCGCCGCGCGCCGCCGCGAACATGCCCACCCGCACCTGGGCCCGCCGGTGGCCCTGGCGCGCGGCGCGCTCGTACCACTCCTCGTACTCCGGGACGTGCGGCCCGGAGCCGTCGCCGGGCGGCGGGGTCGGGAAGCGCGTCCCGGAGGAGCTGCCGAAGCCGGTGCCGGTCGCCGGGTCGCCGCCGACCGAGGAGCGGTCCAGCAGCGCGGCCAGCCGGAAGGCGCCCTCGGCGCTGCCGCCGCCCGCGGCGCAGCGCAGATGGCGCTCGGCGCCCTGGAGGTCGCCGTCCCGCTGGAGGGCGAGGCCGACCTGAAGCGCCGCCTCGGTGTGCCCGGCGGCGGCGGCCCGCTCGTACCACTGCCGGGCCGCCCGGCCCTCGCCCCGGCCCGCGTACAGGATCCCCAGGTTGAACGCGGCGTCGACGCTGCCCGCCTCGGCCGCCTTGGAGAACCACGGCTCGGCGCCCGCCGCGTCGCCGCGCTGGAGCAGCATCACGGCGACCGCGTTGGCGGCCTCGCGGTGGCCCGCGTAGGCGGCGCGGCGGTACCACTGCTCGGCCTGTGCGGTGCGGCCCTGCTCGGCGCAGAGCAGCCCGAGGTTGTAGGCGCCGTTGATGTCCCCGGCGTCGAGCGCGGCGCGGTACCAGCGCTCGGCGGTCTGGGTCTCGCCCCGGTCGGCGTGCAGCGCGCCGAGCGCGTTGGCCGCGTTGCCGTCGCCGTCCTGGGCCGCCCGGTGCCACCAGACCGCCGCGCTGTCCGTGTCGCCCGCGTCGCGCAGCAGGAAGCCCAGCGCGCAGGCGGCGCGGGACTCACCGTCCTTGGCGGACATCAGGTACCAGCGGCCGGCCTCCTTGGTCTCACCGCGCTTCTCCAGCAGCGTGCCGAGGTGGAGGGCGGCGCGCCGGTGGCCGCGCGCGGCGGCCTGCCGGTACCACTGCTCGGCCTCCTCCCGCCCGGCCCCGTCGTCGCCGCGGCGGCGCTCGGCCACCGGCTCGTCGCCCTCGTCGCCGCGGTCGTCCAGGATGCGGGCGAGCCGGTACGCGGCCTCGCGGTGGCCGCGCTCGGCGGCCGTGCGGAACCAGCGCTCGGCGCCGATGTCGCTGCGGTGCTCCAGCAGATCGCCCAGCGCGTACGCGCCCAGGGTGTGGCCGGATTCGGCGGACTGGCGCAGCCAGTACTCGGCGGCGGGCTCATCGCCCCGCTCACGGTGGTGCCGGCCCAGGGCGTGGGCCGCGGCGGCGGATCCGGCGACGGCGGCTATGCGCCACCAGCCGGCCGCCTCGTCGGCATAGCCGCGCTGGTGCAGCAGGACGCCGAGGTTGTTGGCGGCGGCACGATCGCCCGCCGCGGTGGCTCCCCGCAGATGCGGTTCCGCGCCGTCGACGTCGCCACGGCGCAGCAGCAGCGCGCCCAGTGCGCTCATCGCGGCGGTGTCACCGGCCTCGGCGGCACGACGGTGCCGGGTCTCCTCCTCGGCATCGTCATGCGTGTGCGCAAAACGCCCTGTCTCCAACAGACTGACCCTGTCCCCCATAAATCCCATCGTGACATCACCCGCATCCGGCGTACACCTGGTATACCGCAGCCGAGGAGGTCACTTCAGCGTTTTGTCGACATGCCCACAGAGAGACAACCCAAACGCTTGTATCCGCATTCCCCGAGTGGACGCTCACAGAACACACAACAAGGCCCGGATCCTTGCGGATCCGGGCCGTGTCTGTCAGTAGCGGGGACAGGATTTGAACCTGCGACCTCTGGGTTATGAGCCCAGCGAGCTACCGAGCTGCTCCACCCCGCGCTGTGTTGCCACCACCGTATCACGGTGCGCGGGGTCGGCCGCCCGGCCGTTCTCGCAGGTCGTCAGAGGGTCAGCCGCCCTTCTTGCCGGAGCCGTCGGCGGCGCTCTGACTCTGTGGCTGGTTCTGCTTCTGCCCCGGCTTGGCGCCCGCCTTCTCCTCCGCCTTGGCGGCGCGGTTCAGAGCGGCCCTCAGATCGTCCTGGGCCCTGCCGTACGCCTCCCAGTCCTGCGGCTGCTTCTGGAGCGCGTCCTGGCCGTCCTGATACGCCTTCTGGGCGTCCTTGAGGGCTTCCTTCACCGTGGGGTTGGCGCTGGCCGGCGGTTCCTGTCCGCCGCCCGGTGGCTGATGCTCCTCGGACGACTCGCCGAAGACGGCGTCCAGGGCCTCGCCCAGGGTGTCCTTGAAGACCGTCTCCTTGCCGTAGGAGACGCCCACCTTCTTCAGCAGCGGGTAGTTGGCACTGCCACCGCGGGCGTAGACCGGCTCGATATACAGGAAGCCGTCGTCCAGTGGCACGGTGAGCAGATTGCCGTACTCGATATCGGAGTCGGTGCCCCTGAGGTTCCGGACGAACTCGGCGACCTCCGGATCACCGTTGAGCTCGCTCTGCACCTGCTGTGGCCCTGGCACGTTGGAGGTGACCTTCAGCAGTCTTATCGTGCCGTAGTCCTTGCTGTTGGCATCCGCGTCGATCGACATGAACGCGCCCAGGTTGGGACGCCCGTTGGGGGTGAACGTCGTCGTCAGCGAGAACGTCTGCCCCTTCTGGTCGGGCATCTTCATGCTGAGGTAGTACGGCGGCACCGCGTTCCCTTCCTTGTGGGTCGGGTCCTCGGGGACCTGCCAGGCGTCACTGCCGCTGTAGAACTGCGTCGGGTCGGTGACGTGGTAGCGGGTCAGCAGCTCGCGCTGGACCTTGAAGAGGTCCTGCGGGTACCGCAGATGCTCCATCAGATCCTTGCTGATCTTCTCCTTGGGCTCGACCGTGCCCGGGAACGCCTTCTCCCAGGTCTTCAGGACCGGGTCCTTGGTGTCCCACTCGTAGAGCTTGACCGTGCCGTCATAGGCGTCCACGGTCGCCTTGACCGAGTTGCGGATGTAGTTGACCTTGTTCTGCTGCGCGACCACCGAGCGGTCCCCGTCGCTCAGCGAGTCGGCCGTGCTGTCGCCCAGGGTCGTGCGCGAGGCGTACGGATAGCCGTTGGTCGTGGTGTAGGCGTCGACGACCCACTTGATCCGGCCGCCGACCACCGCCGGATAGGCGTCGCCGTCGATGGTCAGCCAGGGGGCGACCTTCTCGACGCGCTCCTTGGGGGTGCGGTTGTACAGGATCCGCGAACCGTCGCCGATCGCGCCCGAGTAGAGGATCTGGGGCTCGCCGAACGCCACCGCGTAAGCGGCGCGGTTGACCGGGTTGGAGAGGCTGACCCCGCTCTTGCCCTTGTAGCTGGTGGTCCTCTCGCCGTTCTTCTCGTAGTCGAGCTCCTTCTGGGGGCCACCGACTATCGAGTACTGATCGGTCTTCTCGCCGTAGTAGACCTGCTGCTTGTAGGTGCCGACCCCGCCGCCGCTGGAGCTCTTGGTGGGCAGCCCGGACTCGGTGAAGTCCGGCGAGCCGGCCGGGTCCGCGTTGGGATCGGTCGTGGTGCCCTTCGCCGCCACCATGCCGTAGCCATGGGTGTAGGTGAAGTGGTCGTTGATCCAGTTCCGCTTGGGGATGCCGTCGAGGTTCAGCTCGCGCACACCGACGACGGTGTCCTGGTCCTTGCCGTCGGCGCCCTTGTAGCGGTCGACGTCGAGCGTCGAGGGGAACTGGTAGTACTTCCGCTCCTGCTGGAGCTGCTGGAAGGTCGGCGAGATGACGCTGGGGTCGATCAGCCGGTAACTGGCCGTCGTATTGGCGTCCTTACGGAGCTTCTCGCCGCCCTCGCTGTCGTTCTTGCCGGAGTAGTCCGCCACCTTGGAGTCATCGATGCCGTACGCCTGGCGCGTGGCCTCGATGTTCTTCTGGATGTACGGCGCCTCCTTGGCCTGCTCGTTCGGCTGGACCTGGAACTTCTGCACGATCGCCGGGTAGAGCCCGCCGATGAGGATCGCCGAGAGCACCATCAGCCCGAAGCCGATGACCGGCAACTGCCAGGTGCGGCGCCACAGCGTCGCGAAGAAGAGCACCGCGCAGATGGCCGCGATGCAGAACAGGATCGTCTTGGCGGGCAGATAGGCATTGGCGTCCACATAGCGCAGACCCGTCCAGTTGCCCGTCGCCTTGAAGTCGCTGGACTTCACCGCGAGCCCGTAGCGATCCAGCCAGTACGCCACCGCCTTGAGCGCGACGAAGACGCCCAGCAGCACCGACAGATGGCCGGTGGCCGCGGCGGTCGCGCGGGCGCCCGGGCTGGTGACCCGCAGGCCCCCGTAGAGGTAGTGCACCAGGGCGGCGGCGATGAGCGAGAGCACCGTGGCCGCGAAGCCGAAGCTCAGCAGGAAGCGGTACCAGGGCAGATCGAAGGCGTAGAACGCCACGTCCTTGTGGAACTGCGGGTCCTTCTGGCCGAACGGCACTCCGTTGACCCACAGCAGCCAGATCCGCCACTGGCCGGCCGCCGAGGCGCCCGCGATCAGCCCGACCAGGGCGGTGACCGCGAGCAGCACCCACTTCTTGAACGGGGCGATGCCCATCCGGTAGCGGTCCAGGCTCTGCTGCTCCATGGACATCGCGCTGAGCGGCGGCCGCAGCCGGTGCGCCAGCCAGATGTTGATCCCCACCGCCGTGGCCATCAGCACGCCGAAGACGAAGAACAGCCCGATCTTCGTCTTCAGGGTCGTACTGAAGACGGATGAGTAATGAAGCGAGCGATACCAGAGCCAATCCGTCCAAAACCCGGCAAACATGACAAAGAGCATGGCCAACACGGCCAGCACGCCCAGGGTCATGAGCAGGGTCCTGGCACGCCGGGACGGTCGGCCGACTCTCATCCGCGGCCCCGTCGGGCCTCCGCCGCGGTCCGGCATCTGGAAAGCCAAGGTGCGCACCTCGAAGTTCGCTGTCGATTGAGGGACCCTGAACTCCAGGGCCCACCTGATGCAACTTACTCAGGCTTTACTCAGTTCCCGTTTCCGGGTCCGAACAGGGCACGATATGAACCATGTCCAACGCAACCCCCGGCACCGACCCGCTGGCCTCGAATCCTCTGACCCGAGCCGTCCTCGAAATTGACGAGTACGCCTCAGGGCTCGGCTGGGACCAGCCCGCCCGGCTCTTCGCCCTCGTCGACACCGCCCGGCTGCGCGCCGAGGAGCCCGGCCTCGCCTCCCAGCTCGGCCTTGACGAGGGCGGCGAGGAGATCGCCTCCCTGACCCCCATCGAGCAGGACGAGCTGCCCTCCGGCGCCCCGCTGGACGAGTTCCTCGCCACCATCGCCTGGCCCGACGCCGTGACCGGCTGCGCCCTGACCGTCGAGCGGCAGATGCTGCCGCCGTCCGCCGAGGGCTCCGTGCCCAAGGGGCTGGCCGACGCCGAGCTGGCCAAGTGGGTCGCCGAGCACCCGGACCGCCAGGAGGTCCGGATGACCGTCGCCGTGCTGCGGGACGGCGCGCGTGAGTCGGCCCTGCGGCTGCGGGAGAAGGACTCCCCGACCGAGGTGCTCACCGGCTCCGGCCTGGTGCCGGGCCTGGCGGAGGCGCTCGCCGCCACCTTCGCCACCGACTGACCGCTCGAGCGGGGGGCGCCGCTCAGCCCGTCGTGCACTTCGGCAGACCGGCGGTGTCCCCCTTACGGATCTTCTCGAGCGCCTTGAGGGCGTCGTCGATCGTATGCACCTTGACCAGCCGCAGCCCGCCCGGCACGTCCTTGGCGGCGGCCGCGCAGTTCTCCTTGGGCGTGAGGAAGTAGCGGGCGCCCGCGTCGCGCGCGCCGATCGTCTTCATCTCGATGCCGCCGATCGGGCCGACCGTGCCCTTGTCGTCGATGGTGCCGGTGCCCGCGATGTACTTCCCGCCGGTGAGATCCCCGGGCGACAGCCGGTCCACGATCCCCAGTGCGAACATCAGACCCGCGCTGGGCCCGCCCACGTCCGCCAGCTTGATGTCGATCCGGAACGGGAAGGTGTAGTCGACCCCGGCCTGGATGCCCACGATGGCGCGGGAGCGGCCCTGGTCCGCCTTCGCGGTGGTGATCGTGACGCGCTCCTCGCCGGTGGGCTGCTTGCCGCGCTTCTCCGCCGCGGCCACGTCCTTGGCCGGGACGACCGAGAAGGTCACCTTCTGGCCCGGCTTGTGCTTGGTGACCAGCTTGGCGACGTCATCGGGCTCGCGCACCGCCGTGCCGTCCACCGACTTGATCACATCGCCCGCGTGCAGCTTGCCCTGGGCCGGGGCGCCCTTCTGGACGGCGCCCACGATGACATGCGCGGTGACCGGCTTCTTCAGCGCCCGCAGCGCGGCGACCTTGGCGGACTCCTGGGACTGGGTGAACTCCTCGGCGTTCTGCTGGTCGACCTGGTCCGGGGTCTTGTCGTCCGGATAGAGGGTGCTGTGCGGCACGACCACGTCATCGTGCGCCAGCCAGCCGTAGACGGCCTCCACGAGGTTCATCCGGTACTCGGAGCCGGTGACGCGGACCGTGGTCATGTTCAGATGGCCACCCGTGGTCTCACAGTTCTTGCGGCCCGAGATCTGAAGCACGCACTCCCCGTTGTGCTCGCCCAGGGTGTTGTACGTCGGCCCGGGAGACATCTCCGCGTACGGCACCGGGATCAGCACTCCGGCGCAGAGCAGCGCGATCAGCATCAGGAGGGAGGCGAGCATCGTCGCGGTGCGGCGTGGCATGGAACGACAGTACGGGACCCGTCCGTCAGTCCACCGTCGGGGCCGTCCGTACGAGGGGCGGCGCGGACGGGGCGCGGTCAGGCCGCGGCGTCCGAATCGGAGGGCCGGCGCTCCATCGCCTCTCGGAAGCGGGCGTATCCGGCCAACTCGGCTACGTCTCCCCCGGACTTCCGTTTTACGGCTCGAGCGGCTATGCCCGCGTATATCGCCGCGGCTATCGCCGCGAACAGCGGAATCAGCAACCAGAGAAGCGCACCCACAGCAGCCTCCCGACCCCTGGAAAAATCGCGTCTCACGACCGCGACTGACAGATGAGCAGATTAGTCCTCTGCCAGGTCAACGCTCACGGCAGGGTGGGGGTTACGCAAGTGGAGTACACCCTTCCGTGCTCTAGCGCATTCCCGCTACGCCCCGACCCGCCCTCCCGACCACCGCCCCAGAACGAGGCGCTACGCGCCCACCCGCCCTCCCGTCGCCCGACCACCACCCCACAACGAGGCGCTACGCGCCCACCCATTCCTCGGTCCCATCCGCGAAGGACTGGTGCTTCCAGATCGGCACCTCGCTCTTGAGGTCGTCGATCAGACGGCGGCAGGCCGCGAACGCCTCCGCGCGGTGCGGGCAGGAGACGGCCACCACCACGGCCAGATCGCCGATCACCAGATCGCCCACCCGGTGCACGGCGGCCAGCGCGCGGACCGGGAAGTCGGCCACGACCTTCTCGGCCACCCGGCGCAGCTCGGCCTCGGCGGTCGGATGCGCGGAGTAGCCGAGGGCGCCGACCTCCGCGCCTGCGTCGTGGTTGCGCACGGTGCCCACGAACAGCGCCGTACCGCCCGCCGCGGCATCCCCCACCGCCCCGAACACCTCGTCCACGGACAGGGGCGTGTCACGGACGGCGAGCAGCCGGATGGGATGGGCGGCCGCGAGTTCACCGGGGTGATCGTACGAATGTGCCATGCCGTCCATCGTGCCGCACCGTCCCGTCCTCGCGTAATACCGGATCCCGGAAGGCGCCTTCCGGACCAGACCCGTGCCAGACCCGCCTCAGGCCCGGGGCAAGCCCAGGCCAGGGCCATCTCGGGCCGGGTCTCAGGCCCGGCGGCGCGCCTTACGGGCGCGGCGCACGATCGCCGCGGTGCCCACCAGGGCCACCGTCGCGCCCGCCGCGCCGAGCGTCGTGGCGTCCTTACGGCCCAGGCGGCGGCCCGCGACCGTATGGCGGCCGGAGACCTCCTCCAGCAGCTCCGCCAGGACCTCCTCGTTGGTCCAGCGCGGCCGCCAGCCCGCCGCGTGCAGCCTGCTGCCGCTGATCGCCCACGGGTGCATCGTGTACGCGAGATCGCCGGCCGGGGACGGCGTCAGACCGAGCCGGTGCAGCCGGGAGGCGGCGCCCAGGGCGACCGCCGAGGGCAGCTCCATGCGCCGGATTCCGGACAGTTCCTCGACCTCCTCCTGCTCCAGCCAGCCCTCGCAACCGACCGCCAGCTCGCCCTCGACCTTCTCCAGGGCTGCGTACTCCAGCGCGCCGACCAGGTCCTCCACATGACAGAACTGCCAGGTGGGGCGGGATCCGGCGACGACCAGCAGCCGCGGTGACTCGAAGTAGCGGGTGAGCGCGGTGTCCGTGCCGCCGACCAGGATCGCCGGGCGCACGATGGTCACATTCAGCCCCGGATGCGCCCGGGGCGCACGCTCCCCGAGCCGCTCGATCTCCAGGAGATCGCCGACGCCGGTGGCCTCGGCGGTCGCCCGCAGCTCCGCGTCCTCGGCGAGCGGCACGGCGTTGTCCGGGAGCGCTCCGTAGACCATCGCGGAGGTGCACAGCACCACCCGGCGCACCCCGGCCGCCGCGGCGGCCGTGAGGACGGTCTGGGTGCCGCGCACGTTGTAGGCGGTGCGGGCGGCGGAGTCGGTGCCCAGGTCCAGGTCGACGGCGAGGTGGACCACCACATCCGCGCCGCGCAGCTTCTCGGCGATGGCCGGATCGCGGACGTCCAGCACATGCCACTGCGCCTCGGTCACCTCACCGCGGCGTTCATCGATGGCCAGGACCTGCTTGACCTCTTCGGACTCCGCGAGCCGCTGCGTGAGCAGGGCACCTGGGCCCGAGGCGGCACCGGTCACCGCCACGACGGGTCGTCGTGCGGTGCGAGCCGTATCGTTTCGCGCAGCGCGAACTTCTCGGTCTGGGGAACTCACCGGGCGTCTCCAGCGGTTGTCTTCAGTACGGAGCGCATGCACGCATACGTACCAGGTGACGTCCATCCTGCCGCAGGGCGGCGATCAGCGAAGCACCGAGCCCGGAAACCGGCGAGGTGTCTAGGCTGGGTGGTGATGTCGGGCATCCGCCACCGGCCCGGGAGCCGGTGGCCCAACGAGCCGAGGAAACCCGTGAGTGACACCCCATTCGGATTCGGCCTTCCGCCGGAGGAGCCGGAGGACGGCGACGACGGCAAGAAGAAGGGCGGCCAGGGCGGCGAGCAGGGCCCCGCGAATCCCTTCGGGTTCGGCGGCGGACCCGGCGGAGCCGGCGGCGCGGACAATCCGTTCGCCGCGATGTTCGGTTCGCTGAATCCGGGCGACCTGGGCGCGGCCTTCCAGCAGCTCGGGCAGATGCTCTCCTACGAGGGCGGCCCGGTGAACTGGGACATGGCCAAGGACATCGCCCGCCAGACCGTGGCGCGCGGCACCGCCGACGGCAGCAAGGACGAGAGCGTCGGCCCCGCGGACCGCGCCGCGGTCCAGGAGGCCGTGCGGCTGGCGGACCTGTGGCTGGACGGCGTCACCTCGCTGCCCTCGGGCTCCGGCAGCGCCGTGGCCTGGAGCCGCGCCGAATGGGTCGAGGCGACCCTGCCGGTGTGGAAGGACCTGGTGGACCCGGTCGCCGAGCGGGTCGGCGCCGCCATGGGCGATGTGCTCCCCGAGGAGATGCAGGCCATGGCCGGCCCGCTGCTCGGGATGATGCGTTCGATGGGCGGCGCCATGTTCGGCACCCAGATCGGGCAGGCGCTGGGCGTGCTGGCCGGCGAGGTGGTCGGCTCGACCGATATCGGGCTGCCGCTGGGCCCGGCGGGCAAGGCGGCCCTGCTGCCGGTCAACATCGCGGCGCTCGGCTCCGGCCTCGGCGTGCCCAAGGAAGAGGTCCGGCTGTATCTGGCCCTGCGCGAGGCGGCCCACCAGCGGCTCTTCGCCCATGTGCCGTGGCTGCGCTCGCACCTCTTCGGCGCGGTCGAGGGGTACGCCCGCGGCATCAAGGTCGACACCGCCAAGCTGGAGGACGCGGTCGGCCAGCTCGACCCGACCCACCCCGAGCAGCTTCAGGAGGCACTCCAGCAGGGCATGTTCCAGCCCGAGGACACGCCCGAGCAGAAGGCCGCGCTGGCGCGTCTGGAGACCGCTCTGGCGCTGGTCGAGGGTTGGGTGGACGCGGTGGTGCACGCCGCCGCCAAGCCGCATCTGCCGTCCGCCGACGCCCTGCGCGAGACGCTGCGGCGGCGCCGGGCCAGCGGCGGCCCCGCCGAGCAGACCTTCGCCACGCTGATCGGCCTGGAGTTGCGGCCGCGCCGGCTGCGGGACGCCTCCCGGCTGTGGGCCTCGCTGACCGACGCCCGGGGCCTGGAGGGCCGCGACGGGCTGTGGGCGCATCCGGACATGCTGCCGACGGCGCAGGACCTCGACGACCCGGACGGCTTCGTCCACGGCGAGCAGTTGGACTTCTCCGAGCTGGACAAGATGCTCGGCGAGGCGGCGGGCGGTGAGGACCGTAAGGACGGCCCCGAGCGCCCCGATCTCCGTAAGGACGACCCCGACGGTCCCGACCTCCGTAAGGGCGACGAGGGCGGCGAGGGTGACGACCGGGGCGACGGCGAGAAGTGAGTCTGCACCAGGACGCGGCGCGGGTGCTCACCGAGTGGCCCGCGCCCGATGCCGCCCAGGAGCGGCTGCGGCGGCATTACGGCGACCATCTGGCCGCGTATCCGGACGGCATGTGGAAGGCGTGCGGAGACGGCCACATCACGGCGAGCGCGCTGGTGGTCGACCCGGACCGGAACCGCGTGCTGCTCACCCTGCACCGGAAGCTGCGGATGTGGCTCCAGATGGGCGGCCACTGCGAGCCGCACGACACCACGCTCGCGGGCGCGGCGCTGCGCGAGGCCACCGAGGAGTCCGGGATCGAGGGGCTGACGCTGCTGCCGGGCGGCCCGGTGCGGCTCGACCGGCACCAGACCCCCTGCGCCTGGCATCTGGACGTCCAGTACGCGGCGGTCGCGCCCCGGGGCGCGGTGGCGGCGATCAGCGACGAGTCACTGGATCTGCGCTGGTTCGGCTACGACGAGGTGGCGGACGTGGCCGATGAGTCGGTACGCCATCTGGTGACCCGCACCCGCGCGCTGCTGTGAGGAGCGCGGCGGCCGCGAACCGGGAGTCCGCGGCCGCCGTGCTCCATCAGCGTGATCAACGTGGCCTCGGTCAGTTGCTGAAGATATTTCCCTGGTTCTGACCGCGAGCGCCTTGCTGGCCCATGCCGAACTGCGCGGCCATGCCGCCCCCGACCACCGCGTTCTGCGGCGGGAGCAGCTCACTGGGCTGCACCAGGGCGTAGCCCTGGCCGAGGAAGCTCAGCTCCCAGCCCTCGCCGGTGTTGCCGCGCCGCCGCCAGACGCCCGAGGAATGCGTCTGCGCCTGCATCTGGACCCGCAGCGAGCTGGACCAGGCGACGATGGCGTCCGCGTCGACGTTGACGTACTTGTCGAGGGTGACCTGGAGCAGCAGCGGCTGCCCCGAGGTCATCAGCGCGACCTTGCCCTGGCCGGAGATGTTGAGGTTGTACTTGCCGGAGCCGGAGATCCCGTACTGGCTGTCCACCGCGATCGTCTCCCAGTGCAGCGTGGAGTCGAGCGCGAGCACATAGGAGCTGTCGACGGTCAGCCCGTCGTGGTCCACGTCCATCACATGGATGTGCTGGGCGAGGTTGGCGAGGTAGACCGTGCCCTGCCCGGAGCAGCGCATCAGGTCCAGGCCCTCACCGGCGCGGCTGCGGGTCATGCGCTGCCCCGGCGTCTGGTACTCGCCGTCGAACTCGATGAGCCCCTGATAGGCGACCATGCTGCCCTTACGGGCGAGCACATCCTCATGACCGCTCAGGGCGACCCGCAGCAGTTGCGGGTTCTGGAGCGCGTAGCGGTCCTGCGTCTGGGCCTCGGTGAAGGCGAAAAGCGGGCTCTGCATCTGGTGTCCCTCCCCCTCAGCCCCGGGCCCGGAGCCGGTCGGTGCTGTCCTCACTGGGCTGTACGACGACGAAGCCCTGCCCGGAGAAGCCGAGCTGATATGCCTCGCCGCTGCCCCGGCCGATCAGGGACGACGCCTTGAAGCTGCGCTTGCCCTTCACCTTGAGCCCCGAGGACCAGGCCACGAGCGCGTCCGGGTCCACATAGGTCTCGTCATCGCCGCGGCCGCAGTCGACCACGATGGGGGTGCCGCGGGAGGTCAGGGCGACCCAGCCGGTGCCGGAGACGCCCACGTTGAACAGGCCCTGCCCGGCGAACTTGGCGATGCCCTTGACCCGTTCGACGCCCCACTTGAGATGCGCGTCGAAGGCGAGGAGGTTGGTGCCGTTGACCGAGAGCGCGTCGCCGTTGAGGTTGATGCAGACGACATTGGCCCCGTAGTCGGCCAGGTAGAGCAGTCCGTCGCCGCTGCACCGCATCAACGGGGCGCCCTCGCCGGTCAGCCACTGGGAGGCCATCTGACGCACCGCGGGCGGGTTGGGCTCGTACTGGACGAAGCCCTCGTAGGCCACCATCGAGCCGGTGCGGGCGAAGAGGTCCTGGCCGCTCTGCATGGCGACCTTGAGCATGCTGGCGCCGTGGTTCTCCATCCGGGCGGCGACCGGGGCGGGTGCGAAGCCCGAGATCATTTGCTGGTCCATGACGGGCTCCTTCAGACCTCGTAGGGCTGGACGACGATGAAGTTGCCGGGCGCGCCACGGAACTGGAGGTTCACGGTCTCCCCGCTGTGGCCGGGGTAGGCGCTGCGGCGCAGCCGCACCTGGCTGGAGATGATCACCTGGGATCCGGCGGACCACGCCACGATGGCGTTGCTGTCGGCGAAGGTGGTCGGGGTGACGGGGAGGACGACCGGCGTGCCCTCGGTCTTCACCACGACGGTGCCGGTGCCCTGGAACTGCATGGTGAACAGCGCGCCGCCGGGGATGCCGTGGCCCTCGATCCGGCGCACCTCGTGGTGCAGCGACTCGTCGAAGGCGAGCACGTTCTCGGCGGCGACACAGATGGCGTCGCCCTGGAGCTCGATCGGGTGGAGTTCGGCGGCGTTCTCGGCGAGGAAGACCTGGCCCTGGCCGGTGCAGCGCATGAGCTGCATCTCCTGGCCGGTCGCGTTGCCGACGATCCGGCCGCGGAAACCGGCGCCCTTGTAGCTGAAGTCGACCTTGCCCTGGTAGAGCACCATCGTGCCCTGGCGGGCGAGCACGGGCTGCCCGCCGACGCCGAGGTCGACCCGCATCAGCCGGGGGTTCTGCGGCGTCCAGCGCTGGCCGGTGGGCGCCTCTCGGTACTGGGCGAGGGCGGCCTGGAGCCCGGGCGCGCCACCGCCCTGGGGGACACCCATGGCCTGCGGCTGGCCGTAAGGGGCGGGCTGGCCGGGCTGACCCGGGTGGCCGGGCTGACCGGCCTGGCCGGGGTACGGCTGGGCGGGCGGCTGGCCGTACGGCGCGGGGGCGGGCGGGGTCTGGCCCGGCGGCTGTCCGAAGGGGGCCTGCTGGCCCGGGAACTGGCCGGGAGGCGGGGGCGGCGGCACCTGCCCAGGGGGCGGCACCTGGCCGGGCGGCGGCGCGATGGGTGCGGCGATGGTCGGGGCGCCGTGCATCTGCGGGGTGCCGGGGGCGGGCGGCTGAACACCCTGAGGGGGCGTGCCATGGGGTGTGCCCGGCGGAGGCGTGCCCTGCGGAGGCATGCCCGGGGCGGGCATCCCTGGAGGCTGCATCCCCTGCGGCGGCGTTCCCTGGGGAGCGCCGAAGGCGGGGGCGGGCGGCGCCGGGGCGGCCGGGGCAGCGGTCGCCGCTGGGGCTGCGAAGCCCGGAGCGGGGGCGGCCTGGCCGGGCGGCGCGAAACCGGGCGCGGCGCCCTGGGCGGGCGCGGGCGCGGGCTCCTCCTCGGCCACTTCACCGCCGAAGTTCTTGAGCAGCGCGTCCAGTCCCCCGTCGAAGCCCTGCCCGACGGCGGCGAACCGCCAGACGTCCTTGAGATAGAAGTCGCCCAGCATCACCGCGCGTTCGGTGCTGAACTCCGAACCGGTGAAGGAATACCGGGCCACCTCCTCGCCGCCCGCGACGATCCGGATATAGCCCGGGCCGATCTGCGACATCTGCCCGGCGCCGTCGAGGGTCGCGGTGAAGGAGAGCTTCTGGATGGCGGAGGGGATGCTGTCGAGCGTGACGCGGAACGAATCCGTGTCACCCGCCTGCGCCCCGAGCTGCTGTATCGCTTCTTCAGGGGATTTCGGCTGGTTGAAGAAGATGAAGTAGCGGTCGTCCGACAGCCGCTCGTCCGCGTCGAGCCCGAAGCAACTGATGTCGAACGTCAGGCCGGGCCCGGCGATCTGCACCCCGACGTACAGATCCCTCCCGGCCGTCAGATCACTGATCCTGGCCTTGTGGCCGCGCTGGAATTCCCTGGCCATACGTTAGGACCGTCCCCCATCGCCGTACCGGTGTGTGCATTGCGCGCCAGGCTAGCCGCTGCCGCCGACTATGAGCGACGCCAAGGAGCACGGGTGTGGTTCCGTTACGGCACGGGGGTGGTTCCGTTACGGCACGCGCGTCGTCCCTACGGCCGCGCGTGTTCCCCTACGGCTGGTCGTCCCCGGGCCCGGAGAGATGCGGCAACCGCCCGGCGGCGACCACCCCTTCGAGATAGCCCCGCGCCCGCTCGGTCCGCGGATACGCCTCCAGAAGCTGCCAGAAGCGCCGCCCGTGACCCGGCACCAGAAGGTGGGCCAACTCATGGAGCAGCACATAGTCCACGACGTACTCGGGCATGCCCTGGAGCCGGTGCGAGAGCCGGATGCTGCCCTCGGCGGGGGTGCACGACCCCCAGCGGGTGTTCTGGTTGGTGACCCAGCGGACGGATTCGGGCCGCGCCCGCCCGCCCAGGTACTGGCCGGAGAGCAGCTCGGCGCGGGCGGCCAGCTCCGCGTCGCCCAGCATCCGCTTGCTCTCCTGCGCGGCCAGCTTGTCCAGCATGACGCTCACCCAGCGCTGCTCCTCGGCCTCGGACATCCGGGCGGGGATGAGGACGACGGTGCGGTCGCCCTCGCGATAGGCGGAGACCGTCCTGCGCCGCCGGGTGCTCCGGCGGACCTCGACCGCGCTCGTGCCCGAGCCTCGGCTCTGTGGGCTCGGGACGGTGCGCGGTGCGCTCGCGGCGCTGCGAGGGTTTTCCCCCGCGGTGCGAGAGGACGGATCGGCGGGCACGCCCCGACGTTACCCGGTGGCCGCCGGGGAAGTCCCGCCCCGCACCTTGTTGCGGACCGAACCACTCCACGGTGTGCACGGCTTGTACGACCGGTGTTCGTACGACTTATTCCACCGCCTGTGGATAACGCGCTGCGAGCTCCGGTCGCCTGCCCGCATGCTGAGGGCGGTGCGACGGAAGCGAACCGGTGCAACTCGGCGCGAAAGTCATGAACAGGTAAGTACAGCAACGAAGATACACAGAACATCAAAGGGGGGCGGCGATGCATCCGATGCTCAAGCCCGCGCTGCGGCGCGGCTGGCGGAGTCGGGACACGATCCAGTTCGGGGTGGCCCGGGCGCATGCGGTGGTGATGGGGCCGGTGGACACCGCCACGGGCAGCTTTCTGGAGCTGTTGGACGGCACCCGCGGTCTGCCGCTGCTGCGGCAGGAGGCCCGGGCCATCGGGCTGCCGGAGGGGCGGGCCGACGCACTGGTGGACCGGCTGGCGGCGGCCGGTCTGCTGGACGAGCCGAGGGACGGCGGTGCGCCCGCCGCGGCGCTTGACCGGCTGCGGCCCGACGCGGGGGCGCTGTCAGTGCTGCATCCCGAGCCCGGGGCGGCGGCGCGGCTGCTCGGCGCGCGGCGGGCGATGCGGGTTCAGGTGCGGGGCGCCGGCCGGGTCGGGGCGGCGGTCGCGGCCGCGCTGTCGGGCTCGGGGATCGGCCGGGTCGATGTGGTGGACGGAGGCCGTGTCGAGCCCTGGGATGTGGCTCCAGGCGGGCTGTCGGCCGGCTCGCCGAAGCCGTCGCAGTCCGCGACGTGCAGGCCAAGTCGGTCGCCGCCGTTCTGCAGAGCCTCGCCCGCGTCCCGGCCCCGGCGCCCTCTCCGCCGGCGCCGTCCCCGCCGCTGCCGGCTCCGCCCCTTCCGGCCCAGAGCACTGCGCACAGCCGCTGACCCGCAGGCGATTCCCTGCCATCGCACTCAGGAGTTCCTCCCTTGGCCATCACCGCTCTGCCCCCAGACACCGACGCCGACATCGCGCGGGTCACCGAGGCCCTCGCCATGATCACCCCGCGCTGGAACGTGAGGATCCTGCTGGCACTCTCCGGCCCGCCGCAGCGCTACACCGAGCTGGCGGCCAAGGTGTCCTGGCTGCAGAACGGCCAGCTCCACCCCAAGCTGCGGGCTCTGTGTGACACGGGCCTCGTCCAACGCACCGAACACACCTCGCGGCACGTCACCTATGGCCAAACCGACCGCGGGGCAGAGCTGCTGCCGGTCCTGTCGCTGATCGTCACCTGGGCCGAGGAGTATCTGGAGAAGACGAACCGGGCGCTGCCGGCGATCGAGCAGATCGAGGACAGCCTCACCCTGCTCACCCGGCGGCACGCTGCCGCCATCCTGTGGGTGCTCAAGTCCCGCCAGGAGGTCAGCGGGCGGGCCCTGGCCAGGATCCTGATGCCCAGCAGCGACTGGACCAACGTGTACCCGCCGCTGCGGCAGCTCGTCGGCGATGGCCTGGTCGACACCGAGGGCATCGGCCAGCCCTACCGGCTTTCCGCGGCAGGCGACGGCCTCGGCCCCGTGCTCGGCGCCCTGTCCGCGTGGTCCGCCGGGCAGCCCCTCAACCAGGCGGCCCACCATCCAGTCTGGGGGCACCCGCAGGCGAAGCCGACGCCGCGGCCGTGGATAAGCAGCCAGTCCCGGCCAGCCCCCGCGGCGCTTGCGCAGACCCGGACGGGCGAGTCCTCTCCGGCCTGGCACAACCGCGATCTGTTCTCCCACGCCACGACCGCCCGCCCGAAGGCGGCCGTCCCGGCGGGAGGCCCGCGCCGATGACCACCCTCTTCACCACGGCCGAAGTACGCACCGCCCTCGAGCTGCTGGCCTCGCGTTCCTTGATCCGCCTGGTCACCGAGATCGACGACAACGGGGCGATACCGCCGCGGCGGCTGGCCGGCACCCTCCCCGACCTCTCCACGCACCAACTGCGGAGCGCTTCCGACACGGCCTGCGCTCACGGTCTCGTCCGGGTCGCGCCCGGCGCCGGTCTGGAACTCACTGAACCCGGAGCGGAGTTGGCCGACCTGTACGACGCGGTGGCTCGCTGGGCCCGGCGTCACGCTGTCCCGGCCCCCATCTGCGAGTTCAGCGGCCGTATCCGGCACGTCCTGGACCTCCTGGCACCCTCGCTCACCACCGAGCGCGCCGACGGTCTCTCACCGCTGTCCGCCGCGCGCCTGACCAGCGCCGGGGCCGAGGCGGACCTGGCCCATCCCCGCACGCTCCTGCTCCAGTGGCTGGCCGGTAATCCGCAGGTCATCCGGGTGTCCGAGCCCGAGCCGGTCGCGTGAGCGCAACGTTCACACCCCGGCACGCGCGCCACACCGACGAGCTACTGCGCAGCATCTACCTGCCGCGCATAGCGGACGCTCTCACGTTCGCGATGTCCACCTACGGCATTCCGCTGCTGGTCCTGACCACAACGCGCTCGGCCACGCTGACGGGAGCGGCGTTCGCCCTGGAGTGGATCCCGCGGCTGGCGGCGTTCGGGTGGGCCGGATCGATCGTCGACCGGCGCGGGGCGGCCGTCGTCTTCCACCTCGCCTCCCTGGCACGCGCACTGGCCCTCGCCGCCAGCGCGGTCCTGCTCCACCTCCACCCGTCCGGCACCGTGGCGAGCGCAACGGTGATGGTGCTTGCGGCTACGACCGGCGTGCTCACCGAGTTCAGCTACATCGCAGCCGAGACGGCGGGCGCCGCCGCCAGCCGCCGGGCAAGAGGACGAGCCCACCGCGTCCAAGCCGTCCTGCTCGGCATCGACCAGACCGCGACCCTGGCCGGCCCAGCCCTCGCAGGGATACTCCTGCTCGCCGGGCCGATGCTCGCGGTGATCACCGTACTCTCGCTCCTCGCCGCGATGCTCGCCCTGCGCACACCCCCCTCACCCGTCGCCCCGGCCCACGCGCCGAAGGGACAGTCGAGCGCGGGACTCCTCACCGGGTGGCGCACCATCCGCTCTCTTCCCGCGCTCGGCTGGCTCATGACCGGGCTGACCCTGTCCAACCTGGCCACCGGCCTCCTCCAAGCGGCCGGCCCGGTGATCGTTGTCCAGCACTTCAGGCAGTCCACCACTGCCGTCGGCCTGGTCTGGTCCGCAGCCGCCGGAGCGACGCTTCTCAGCGTCACGCTCTGCCGGTTCGCGCTCGACCGGCTGGGCCTGTGGCCGGTCGGCGCCGCCTGCGCCGCGCTCGCCTCGCTCGGCTGTCTCGCCGCCGCCCAGGCCCCCGACTACCTGTCCTACCTGATCTTGGTCGCGGTCCTCATGGCGGGCGAAGGCGGCATGACGGTCGTCCTGCGCACCCTGCGCTCCCGCCTGATCCCTCCGGAGAAGTTCGGCAGCACCCTGTCGGCGACCATCCTCATCCTCCTGCTGCCCTTCCCCGTCGCCGGCGTGCTCACCGCGTTCACCCCGCCCGGCGCATTGGGCCACGTCATCACCGCCTGCGCCGCGCTGCAGGCCCTCGGTCTGTTCTGTGCCTTCGCCCACCTGCGCACCGATCCCGCCCTGCGCACCTGACGCTGGCTCGCTGCCCCAGCCTGTGGAGAACCCCATGCCCATTGCCGCCCTCGGACCGCACCGCGCGAGCGGTCGCACCATCACCGAACAATTCCACGCCTTCGACGCCCGCAACCCGCACGTCTACCGCGCTCTGGAACGCATGGCCGCCCGCCGCCTGGCCGCCGGCGCCACCCGGGTCAGCTTGAAGGACCTCTTCGAAGAGCTGCGGCGACAGCTCCCGTACGGCGTCGCGGGGCTGAACAACAACTTCACCGCCCTCTACGCCCGCCGCCTGATCAGCGAACACCCGCACTGGGCCGCGGCGTTCGAGCTACGCCGCCGCCGTGCCGCCTGAGACACCCCTTCACTCCTCACTCGTCCTGCCGTCCACCGATACGGAGAACCCCTTCTTATCCGTTCGCCCCCTCGTGCTCGTCGTTTCTTCCGGCGACGAGACCTACCGTGGCTACTGTCTGGAGCAGGTGGCCGCCGCGTATGACGTCGTTCTGCTCACCGGTGCCGAGCCGTCGTGGGAGAGGCCGTTCATCGTCGACCACGTTGTCGTCGACCTGAGCGATTACGCAGCACTGCTCGCCGCTGGCCGTGCCCTGGCCCTGCGTCACGACCTCGCCGGCGTGGTCACCTGGGACGAGTGGCACCTCGTCCCCACCGCCCGCCTCGCTCGCGCGCTCGGTCTGACCTCGAATTCCATCGAGGTGATGCGCGGCTGCCGCAACAAGGCCACCGCCCGTACGTTGTTCGCCCGCCACGGGGTGCCGTCGGCCACCTCGCTGAAGGCGCGGACCCTGCTGGAGGCCGGCCTTGCGACGATGACCCTGGGCTACCCGGCCGTCATCAAGCCCGCGGCGTCCGCCGCCAGCATCGGCGCGATCCGCGTAGACCGTCCTGAAGAGCTGCCCGGAGCCTTCGCGTTCGCCTCGGCACGTGCGAGCCGCAGCCGTGAGGACACTGGTGTCCTGGTCGAGGAGTATCTCGACGGGCCGGAAGTCTCCGTCGAGTGCGTCACCCACCGCGGCGCCACCACAGCGGTCGCGGTGACCCGCAAGCACCTGGGCCCCGCCCCGTACTTCGACGAGACCGGGCACACCGTCGATGCCACCGACCCGCTCCTGACCCAGGTCGCCCCTGTCGCTGCTGCTGCGGTCAAGGCCCTGGGGATCACCGACGGCGTGCAGCACGTCGAGCTGCGCCTCGTCGGTGGCCGGCCCCGGCTGATCGAGGTCAACGCACGCATCGGCGGCGACATGATCGGCCACCTCGTCCGCCTCGCCACCGGCATCGACCTGCCCAAGGCCGCCGCCGACCTCGCCTGCGGCACGCCTCCGGACCTGGCCCCGACCCGCAGCGGGGCCGCAGGCATCCGCATGCTCTACCCGGAAGCCTCCGGCACCCTCACCGCACGGCACATCAACCAGCCCTTCGCCGCCCACACCCCCTGGCTGCGGCAGGTGCAGTGGACCCGCGCGATCGGCGACCCGCTCCTCCTGCCGCCCGAAGGCGACCTGTTCACCGCCCGGGCCGGGTTCTACATCGTCACCGGCCGCGACACCGCCGAGGTCACCGAACGCCTCGACACCGCCGCCGACGAGATCACCGTGACCACGCAGGCGGATCGATGAGCCACCAGCCCGACCCGCGCCACGACATCGGGGACGTATATGTCTCCCCGCGCTACCTCGCCTCCACCACCGGGGTCGGCGATCCTGCCCTCGCCCCGCTCTTTGACCTCGGCTGGGATCTGCGGCACGACGACCTCGGCAACGCCTTCGTGCATGCTCCCGACCGGCGCGTGTGCCTGGGCTACCTGCCCGAAGGTGAGGACGACGGGCTCTGGCGCATCAATGCCTACACGGACTCCTTCGGTCCGCCGGCGTGGGGCGTCTGTTTCAACGACCGCGTTCCCACCGAGTTCGTCCAAGCGTTCACCACCGTCCTCGCCACGGCGTACGAGCAGGGACCGGACGCCTACCTCGCCCGGCCGGTCTCCGGGACCGACGAGCACGATCCCTTCCTCGCTGTCGTCCCGCTCCCGAGACAGGGCTGGGAGATCGACCGCCCACGCCGGGGCGTCTTCGCGGTCCAGGCCCCGGACGGCCTCGCTGGCATGGAGTTCACCACCGGCGACCTCGATCCGGAAGCCGAGCTGACAACGCGGGACGCCCGCTGGCAGCTGTGGGCTGGCAAGTCCATCGACCGGCCCGCCTGGTACGCCACGGCCAGCACCGACACCCCCGTCGCCCTGCTCACCGCCGTCACCCAGTGCGCCGCCGATCCGGCTCCGCTGCCCCGATGGCGTCAGGAGACCTTCAGCTACATCAAGGGCATGGCCCAGCTCACCCCGATCCTTCCGCCCGGACCGCCGGCCCCCACCCCGCTCGACGTGCAGCGGGCCGCCGCGTCCCGCCGCCAGGCCGCGATCCCCGCGGCCAGCGTTCCGCGCTGGAGCACCACCAGCCGACCGGCCCTGCCCGGCCCACGCCCGTAGCACCGGCCCGCCCCCTACCGGAGACCCCTCTTGTCCCTTCAGGCCCCCGAGTTCTTCGCCGAACTGTGCCTCCCCTTCCACAACAGCACCGTGGTGGGCAGCACCTACTTCGCCGCTCCCGTCCCCGGCGCACCACTGCGGCTGCGGATCGACTTCAGCCGCACCATCCGCGCGGACACCTACGGCGGGCTGCGGGTAGCGGTCGTCCACTCGGACCGCGGCGAGATCGACGCGGTGGCGCTCAGCTTCGTGGATCACGGCACCTTCCACCGCCGCGACGAAGCCACCAACACCCGGCCGAACACCAACCACTACGGCATCTTTCACTACCGCCCCTTCGATAAATTCCAGCGCACCGGCCGACCCCCGTGGGACGGCGCCGTCACCACCGGACTGCGCGACGCCATCGAGCAGTACATCGCCGTCTGGTTCCCCGGCACCTGGACCGCGTCCGCACCGAGCCGCGCCGCAGGCCGGACCGCGCACACGGCTCCCGCCGTGCCGGTCGCCCGCAGCGGCGCCCGCGCCCGTTGAGCCGCGCCTAAACCGCCAGCCCCGGCTACACCCGCCGCGCCCTCTACGTCCCCATCACGACAGCCAAGCAACCTCAAGGCAACACCTCCGTTGTCCCGCGACCTCCCGCCCCGGCCTCTGGTCGAACCCGTTGGCCGTTCCCCGCCCCCTGCTCCAAGGAGCTCTCCTCCTCGTGCACGCGCGTTTCGTACGATCCGCCGCCGTCGCTGTCGCGGTGGCCGGCGCCCTCACCTGGGCGCCGGCCGCGAGCGCACAGCCCTCCGGGCCGCCCCCCTCGGCCGCTGCTCCCGCCGAGACCCCAGCCCCGGATAAGGGCAGCGTCGAGATCACCACCAAGGACACAGCCGGGGACGCGCTCCCCGACGCCGCGTTCCTTCTGCTCGACTCCGCCGGCCAAGAAGCCGCACGCGGGAAGACCGACGCACGGGGGAAGCTGGCCTTCTTCGACCTCGCGCCGGGCGTCTACCGGCTCAAGGAGGCGGCTTCCGGCAGCCCGCTACACGAGGTCGTCGCCGACCAGGACGTCATCGTCACCCTGGGTGCGACCACACGGCTGACCATCACTGACCCGTTCAAGGCCGCCAAGGTTCGGCTGCGGGCCAAGGACGACAAGACGGGCAAGCTCCTGCCCGGCGCGACCGTGAACATCGGCACCGGCACCTCGACGCTGCTCACCCTGACCACCGGCGCCAACGGAACCGCCTCCGGAGAACTGCCTGTTCCGAACCGGAAGACGCGATTGTGGGTCAAGGAGATCAAGGCCCCCGACGGTACGACCTCTACAAGCCGTCCAAGACGTTCACCGCGCGCCCTGGCGCCCCGGTGACCGTGACCGTCACCAACGCCAAGACCGCGACCGACCCGAAGCCCGACCCCTCGGACAAGCCGACGCACAAGCCCACCAACAGCCCGTCCACTCCAGGCAAGCCGAACAGTGGGACCGGAGCCGCACCCTCCTCGCAGAACACCGGCGCACCGGACGCCGAATCCTCGTCCACCGCCGCGGCGACACCGACTGGCGCACGCTGGAGGCATCGGCAGGCTCCCTCGCTCACACCGGGGCCGATGCCACCCCATGGATTGCCGCAGGGGCCGGCCTCCTCATCGCCGGCGGCGTGGTCACCTTGATCGTCGCCCGCCGTCGCACGACGGGCGGGTCCGAGCCCGACGACAGCGGCACGGCACGCTGATCGAAGACGAAACAACACCACCAGTAGGCCCCCGGGACGCCCTCCAGGGGGACCACTCGCGCCTCGTGCAGAACCTCGGCAGCGGCGGACCCGCTGCTATCCCAGCCCCTGTCCGAGTTCGAGTGCCGGGACGAGCACAGCCGCCGCGTCGCAGTCGGTGCAAGCGCGGCGTGACGGCAGGTGACGTCGTGCACTACGGTCCGTCCCCCGAGCTCAGATGCGGGGCGGACCGCCCCATTGGACTCAGGGCCGTCACGGCAGTCAGTGCCCGGGGGCCGCCAGTCCTGTCACCCGCCCGGCCGCGGGCAACCCGCCTGCTCGACCCGTTCGGCGGACTGACGCTGAGCTGCGACACGCCAACCCGCAAAAGGTGTATTAACGTCATTGGCGACAGCATGGAAACTTCCGATTACCGACCGTCGCGAGTTCTATCGACTCCGCTCCGCCCTCTGGTCATGGGGTGGAGCGGCCTGATCTCCGTGCGCGGCAGATCACACGACCCCGGACCCACCTGGTCCGGGGTCGTTGCGCGAACAGTTCCTCAACCCCGGCCGCGGAGGAGCACTCACCACCCCGAAGGCGCCGCCGCATCCCACGATCACTGCCCCCGGTGACGGTGGACAGGCGCGTTGGTCTGGTGTTTTTCTGGATCCAGGCCCTTCAGGCCGCCTCACACGAAGGGGGCGGGCCGGTGCACGAGACGATCAGGGTGGACCGGAAGGCCACCGGACCCGACAGATGCCAGGTCGCGGTGTCGGGGGAGCTTGACCTTGTGACCGCCGGCGATGTGCGCCAGGCACTCCAGAACGCCGTCGGGGAGAACCATGTGGTGGTCGTCGACCTCGGCGGGCTGACGTTCTGCGACTGCCGGGGGCTGAACGCACTGCTGGCCGCCGCCCGCACCGCCCGAGCCGGTGACGTCGAGCTGCGGCTATGCGCTGTCCCGCATTTCCTCGCCCGCATCCTGCGGCTCTCCGGCACCCGCAGTGCGTTCACCATCGAAGAGAGCGGCCTGCCATAGAGCTACCCCTGGAGCATCTTCGACCGTCCGGATTGGGGCGGTGGTGGTGTAATGCGACCGCCAGGGCCTTCTGCACGTCCTTGGAGAGAGGCGGTTGCTCAGTGGTGGCCACCAGGTCGGCAGCGATGTCGCGCAGCTTGGTGTTGGTGTTCTGGGAGACCTCGACCAGGACCTCCCAGGCTGCATCGGAAGGGCATGGGCACAAGGCCATCACCATGCCGCGGGCCTGATCGATGACTGGTCGAGTTTCCATCGCCTGCCGGAGCTGGGCAGCCTCCTCAGCCAGCCAATCGGCCTTGAGCCCCTGGTCTTCCTCAGCGCGATCCCGGTACTGCACAGTGCTCATCAGCAGGTCATGCCTTTGGCGGCGATCCCCTTCTCCTTGAAGGTTCACTTCGAAGCGATGCCCGCTCCGAAGGCTCTCCCCGTTCGAGGCTGTACCAGTCGCCCTCTTAGCAGCAACCCCGTCCTTAGCCACTGCTTAAATCAAGCGGCGCCGACGGCTGTTACCCAAACCGCCGGCGCCTGCGCGAACGGACGTCACATTCGCGTACCGCAGCGCGTTACCACCTGCTCACCAGGTCAAACCCTCGTCCACACCAGCAATTGCGCCACTGACAAGGCACAAGAAATGAGTGCGCGCCGAGGTAGGCGTACAGCGGGAAGACTCGCGCGACCAGTTCGCCGTGTGCGTAGCGCGGCTGGTTCTGCAGGTGCGGGGTGACGTCGCGGCCGACTCTGGTAGCAGCAGCTCGTAAGGGCGTGCCAGCTTCGGTTCCTGCCAGTAGGTTAGCGGGCATGACACACGTGCGGGATCTGTGGTGGCGGGCGGGACGGCTGGCGTTCCCAGTGTCGACGGAGACGTGGCTCAACGACGCGTGGGTGCAGTCCGTATACCGGTCAGCCACGCTCCTCGAACCGGCGTGGCCGACGGACTTCGGCGGCGGTTCCTTCGTACACGCCCTGCCCACGGTCGCGCTCGTGCTGTACGCGGGCGACGTCGGTGGTCGGCCGGAGTATGTACCGGTGGACAAGCTCGTGGACAGGCTCACCCTCGCGGGACCCGGCGCGGGCGAGTCCTCCATCGAGGACATCGTCCGCGAAGGGCTGACGACGAAGCGTCGGCACGACCTGGACAACGACTCGCAGCTGTCCGCCGTGTTCCATCAGCTCACGGTGCACCGGCCGCCACTCACCCACAGCGTGGGCGGGATGGAGCTGCCCTCCATGGAGCAGTGGCCGGGCGGAACGCTGATGGCCGAAGCGGCGCGGTGGGCCAAGCTTCAGCTCACCCACCACCACCTGAGTGTCGGCAACAGGGCATGACGGCCGTTCTCGTCACACGGTCAGGTCGAAGTCCGCCGACACAGCGGCGTGGTCCGACCAGCCTTCGTCCACCGGCTCCATGTGCACCTGGTAGCTGGTCAGTACCAGCGCCAACGCCGGGCTTGCGAGGATGAGGTCTTGACGGCGAGGCACGTCGCCAGGACCGAATGCGGCTGTCGCCACCGCCTCTTGCCCGAAGCAGCTCGCGGCGTCGACGAACCCTGAGCGGGCGAGCAACTGCACCGCCTCACGATCAGAGACCAGCTCCTGGCCGTGGCCGGGTGCGCGTACGTGACCGTTGAGCAGATGCGGCGGAAGCTGTGTCCAGTCTGGTTCGGGGAACCCGAGCCCGATGGAGTTGATGTCACCGACGATCAGCGAATGCCGTCCGGGCGCAGCGAGGACTTCGAGTGGGGCGACCTCCCGTGCCCGGTTACGCGGATCGAACGGGTCCAAGTGAAGATTGCGCAGTTCCACTAGACCGTCCACGCTCGGCAGAAGCAGGTTCGCCCAGCCCATGACGTGGTGGTAGCGCGTACGGTCCGCGTCCTCGGCATCGACCCCGACGCGGTCGCTGAGCAGGATCGCGGAGTGGAAACGATGACCGGCTGTCGTCACATTGGCCTCCGCAAGGAAGCCCTGGGCCATGCCGAGGGCAGTGACTGCCCGGCGCAGGCGCCGTCGGCCCAGCAGGTCCCAGAAGTTGCACTCCTGGAGCGCGAGCACGTCCGGTCGCAGCGAGCGCAGGAACTCCATCTGCCCGTCCCATCGGTCAGCTGGCCCAAGCCCGGAGTCCGTATGCCCGCCGAATAGCGTGTTGAAGGTAACCACTCGTAGCACGGGGTCATCCCACCGGCGAGGAACGGCGAAACATCGGAAAGTTCATAGCCGTCAGCGTAAGACTGAATGCCCCCGGTCTGGTGGCAGACGACTGAGTCAACTTGTGGGTTCTCGCGGACCGTGTCATCTGCCGGGCTGTGACCTGGGCGTTCTCACGCAGCATCCGGCCAGACAGCCCGCGCGATTCTCAACTCTGCCCCAATATCCGCGCGGTCCTCGTCGGACTGGCCGGAATGCCCGGGGCGCTGATGTCCGTTCTCATTCATCGTGTCAGGGAGGCCATGTCGGCGAGCTGCGTACTGACAACTGCCTTGAGACAAGACGGGCGAGCGATCCGGCTGGGATCAATGGGCTTGGGCGTCACGGGGTTGATGTCTCAATGGTCTTGTCAGCTCCGGTGAGCGCCGACCAGGCAAGTGACAGGACCACAGAGATCCCACGCGGTGGATTCTCATTGATCTTGTCGGTTTCCCGAGCCAACACCGCCTCATCGGAACGTGGCCTGGCCGCCGAACGGGCCCTCCAACGCGCACCATGCGGCATGAGCGGAGGTCGTCCGGCGGTGTCCTACCGAAGCGTGGTCCCTCTCGACACGTTATGTGACACCTACGGCTTGGCCGACGAGGTGATCGGCGATCCGGCCGGGGCTGCGGAGTCCGGCACCCCCGCGTAGTCGGGCAGCTCGACGCCGCTGATCGCGCGCCCGACCAGCTCCGTGAACCATTCGCCGGCGAAATCGGGGCCCGGCTCGGTGTCTGGCCCGGGGACGTCGCGGCTGCGGGCGTTCAACCGGCCGATCTCCTGGTTGGCCTCGACGAACGAGCGCATCCGCGCCTCGTAGCGGGCGAATCCGGCGTGGGGGTCCCATCCGGCAGCGGCCAGCTCACCGGCCAGCAGATAGGCGCCGACCAGTGCCAGCCCGGTGCCCTGCCCGGACATCGGCGACGAGCTGAACGCCGCGTCTCCGAGCAACCCCACCCGTCCACTCGACCAGCGGTCCATCACCACCTGGGCGACCTGGTCGAGGTAGAAGTCCGGAGTGTCGTCCAGGTGCGCGAGGATGTCCGGGGTCAACCAGCCCAGGCCCGCCATCCGCTCCCGCACTAGGACCTTCTGGGCCGCGACGTCACGGTGGTCGACGTCGAAGTCAGCCGAGGCGAAGGAGAACATGGCCATCGCCCGGGTAGCGTCCCGGACGGGCCGCAGGAGGGCGGAGCGCCCGGACTCCTGATCCTGGTACTCCAGCAGCCAGCGGTCCAGCCCGAACACGTTGGGCACACTGTAGAAGGCCAGCGCGTGCCCGAGGTGGCGGAGGAACCGCTCATGCGGCCCGAAGACCATCGCTCGCAGCTCCGAGTGCAGCCCGTCTGCCCCAACCACCAAGTCGAAGCGCCGCCGGCTGCCGCCCGCGAAGACCACGTCGACCCCGTCCGCGTCCTGGACGAGCTCGGCGATTCGGTCGCCGAAGACGTACTCGACGCCGTCGCGGGTGTCGTCGTAGAGCACCTGGGACAGGTCCCCGCGCAGGATCTCGATGTCCGCGATGAACCCGTCGCCACCGTCGTCGTCGGCACGGAAGGTCTCCAGCACCTGCCCGTCCGCGTCCACGGTGTGCGCGCCGGCGGTGTCGGTGCACGCCGCGCGCACCGCCGGGGCCAACCCCATGCGCCCGATGACCTCCCTGGCGACCCCGCGCGCGTCCACCGCCTGCCCGCCGGGACGCAGCTCGGGAGCCTGCTCCACCACGGTCACCTCGGCCCCCCGCCGTCGCAGCCAGTGGGCCAGCGCGGGTCCCGCGATGCTCGCCCCCGCCACCAACACCCTGGGACCGCTCACCCCCGTCCCCTGCCCGCCCGTCCGGATCGCGTGCCCCTGGTCGGAGTCATCGACGCTCATCACAGCCTCCATGTGCTTCCTCCCGCGCTGAAACGTCCCCAGCACAGGCCCACCCCTGTCGGTGAATCCAGCCGTATCGACCACGGACCCGCACAAAACTCATCGGGTACGGCAGACATTGATGAGAAACGCCAACTCCGATGAGACTCACACCAACCCAGACTGGCGTCACAGTGAGACTCTGAAAGGACCAGTGCGAACGGACTGCTGACCAGCGGGTTCTCAGTGCCAACGCCGCAGGTGCGGTCGCTATGGCGTCGGCGCTGAGAATGTGACGTGGATCTTGAGAACCTACACAACTGTCAAAGGACACAGTTGTCCGTTGACAGCGAAGCTAGGGCTTGTCCGGTCGATCACGTGACTGCCTCGTGTCTGGGTCGTTGATGTGGCATGGGGCGGGGTGATCTGAGCGATGCGGAGTGGGAACGACTGCGGCCGTTTTTGCCGGTCAGCAATGGGCGTTGTGGCAGGTGGCGGGATCACCGGCAGGTGATCGACGGGATCCTGCACCGTGTGCGAACCGGCGTGCAGTGGCGTGATCTGCCCGAACGGTTCGGGCCGTGGAAGACGGTCTATGAACGCCACCGGCAGTGGTCGGCCGACGGCACCTGGGAACGCCTGCTGCAGCAGGTCCAGGCAGCGGCCGACGCCGTCGGCGACATCGACTGGGACATCGCGGTCGACTCGACCATCGTGCGCGCCCACCAGCACGCGGCCGGTGCCCGCACCGATCCGCCGCCGGCAACCGCGCCAAAAGGGGCCGAAACAGCAGAACACCAGGACGAGCCACCGTGGCAGAGCCTGCTCGCCCGCCTGGTGGAGGTGGTGCAGGAGGTGAGGGCCTGGGCCGCTCGCGCGGCGGGCTCACCAGCAAACTCCACCTGAGCTCCGACGGCCGCTGCCGCCCGCTGTCCCTGATGGTCACCGGTGGACAGCGGGCCGACTGCACCCAGTTCCAGCCGGTGCTGGAGAAGATCCGCGTTCCACGGCCGGGGCCGGGCAGACCGCGCACCAAGCCCGACAGCCTCGCCGCGGACAAGGCATACAGCAACGGCCCCTGCCGCGACTACCTGCGACGACGGGGCATCCGGCACACCATCCCGGAGAAGACCGACAGCCAGGCCGCCCGCCTGCGCAAAGGCTCACGCGGTGGACGGCCACCCGGGTTCGACGAGGAGCGGTACAAAAAACGCAACACGGTCGAGCGGGCGATCAACAGGTTGAAGCAGTGCCGGGCCGTGGGTGAGGTCGACTCGGGGCGCCCTGCTGGTGTTTCACCAGTGGGTTTCCCCGAGCCGCCTCCCGAACCCGGCGTGCCCGTCTCCGGGCACCGGGCTCTCCACAAATCCCGTTTGCGGGTGTTCAGTTCCTCATGCCGTAGTGGGCCACGGAGACGGAATGAGTTTTCCCCGGTATCGGTATCTGGTCGTGCTTACCTTTGCCGGGTTAAACAGTTCTGTTTCCTCTGTGACGGGCCACCAGCCGCCGCCGTAATAGCGTCGACGGAGCTGTTTCCAAGTGATCCGGGGGTGCTTGCGGCGGATCCATCGCGTCACTCTCATCCACGTGTAGTGGCTGAGGTAACAGAAAGCGACGTTCGACACTCCGGGACGGAAATACGCGCACCATCCGCGCAACACCGAGTTCAATCGGTGGAGCAAGGACTCCAGCGACAAGCCGACGTTCTGCCGTCCGGTCAGTTCCTTCACCTTGCCCGTGGCGGAACGTACTGATTTCCGTGCCGGGTAGGTATAAATGTACTGCCGATCAGTGCCAAGTTTCCGGTGACGCTGGATGCGCCATCCGAGAAAGTCAAGGCCCTCGTCAATATGCGTGATCTTTGTCTTCTCCACCGACAGGCGAAGGCCCATTGGCTTCAATGCCTCTGCGACCTCGTCGCGTAGTTCCTCGGCATGCTCACGGCGCCCGAAGACGAGTACGAGGAAGTCGTCCGCATACCGGACCAGCCGGTAGTTGGGCAATCCTCGGCGCCGTCTCCTGCGCCGATCCTCGGAGGTGCCATCTGGTCCTCCGAGACCCTGGGCGATGTGCTCGTCCAAGACCGAGAGTGCGATGTTGGCCAGCAGCGGCGACAGGATCCCGCCCTGCGGGGTCCCGGTGCGTGTGTCCATGAAGGCTCCGTCACGGGACAGGATCCCGGACTTCAAGAACGCCTTCACCAAGGACAACATCCGCTTGTCCCCGATTCGATTCCGCACCCGCTCCATGAGGGCCGGGTGCGCGATCTCGTCGAAGCATGCCGTGATGTCGCCCTCCACCACCCACTCGTATCCGTGGCTGGCGAGGTAGCGAGTCTCGGCGATCGCATCGTGAGCTCGGCGGTTCGGGCGGAACCCATAGGAACACGGGAGGAAATCCCCTTCGAATACCGGCTCCAGCACCAGTTTCAAGGATGCCTGGACCACTCGGTCCGCCACAGTCGGAATCCCGAGACGACGAAACTTGCCATTCGCCTTGGGAATCATCCGCTCCCGGACAGGAACCGGGTGGAAGCTGCGGTCTCTGATCTGGGTCCGCAGCCTGTCGAGAAACGCCTCGACTCCCTGCCCGGCCTCGATGGAGCGGGCGGTCTTCCCGTCCACTCCGGCCGTGCGGGCGCCCTTGTTTCCCCGGACACGGTCCCATGCCACCAACAGGAAGGCGGGATCGGCCACGAGGTTGAACAGGTCGTCGAACCTGCGATGAGAATCATCGGTAGCCCAACGGTGCAGCTTGGTCTGGATCTCCAGTACCCGGCGTTCGGCCTTCATCAAGGCCCATTCCAGCTCGTCGGTATTCACCGGCGACAGCCTCCTGGCATTCCACTCTCCTTGCTGCTGACTTGCTGGCTCCCTTCCCCATGCGATCGGCTTTCCCGACCTCGGAGTACTACGGAGCCTCCGTCCTGCCCGACGGCCATCAGCCGGCGATGGACCTGCCCCCGATGGGACTGGATGTCCCATACGAGAGCGACCGCGAGCAGTTCCCACGTTCACCACGAAATCGATCGACAGGTGAGGTGCCCAGCTCTACCCCGGCAGCATCGCCACGCTTACGCCGCAGACTTTCGGCGTGGCCTCCCCACCGATGAGTAGAGTCGGCTTCGGAGTCGACCACCGACGAGCACTGGTGGTCGTGCACTGCGTCCGGCCCAGATCCGCCAGGTTCGAGCCGGTGTCGTAATTACGGGGCGTCAGGCACTGATTTCTCGCGTGCACCTTCCTGTCTCGCTAGCCGGACCCGGGTCGTCTGGCAGTACCAACCCGTCCCGGCGTTGTCGGGGCTGCTTACCGCTCGGCCCGGCATCCCCCGAACCGAACTGCCCCCAGCTTCAACCGGATCGCTACGACAACCCGGCGGTGAAGGTCTCTCACCTCACTCGATTCCATGGCACCTCGTGGCGCACCCACTCGCTACGACAAACGCGGCTACGTCTTCCTCGGCACTGCCACTACAGCCGCCCTGGTCATCTGGCTTCGCACATGATCGCCCGGACAAGTCCTAGTCGGCCGGATGCCGCTGACCAGCGACGACCAACTTCGTTGTCAAAGCGGGTCTCGCCGCCATGGCCGTGTGCGCGGCCTCCTGACCTGCATCGACTGGATTCGATGACAAGGAACGACTGACGGCGGACTCGGTTCGGTATCAAGGGACTAACTTGGTGGGATATCAGTTGTGTGCGGCCACTGGACAGCGTCGGCGCCATCCCACACGGAAGGGGTGGAAAGTTGAAGCTTGTCATCCCCCATGCCGCCCGCCACTCACTCCCGGTTCTCTACCTCCCGCCGCTCACGACGCTTGCGCTCTTGCTCTCGCGCCCGCTGCCGCTGCATCAGCAGCTCCTTGCGGTCACTCGACTGCTGCGGCCAGACCGCGCGCAGGACGACCCCCACGCCGGTCACGACGATGAACAAGAATGCGATGCCCAAGACAGCCCACCACGGGGCAGAGTCCGGCAGAAAGAACACGACTTAAACCTTCCGACCTACAAGGGTCGGCGGGTCGCTTAAGCAGCTAGTACGGCGCTCCCCAGCGCGCTGCGCCCGCCCCGAAGACTGATCACGGGGAAGGCGGGGTTTGGGCCGCGAGGAGCGACCTGGGGTGATGTATCAAGAGGTCGCGGTGCCCAGTTCACACAGTCGGGCGGCCTCGGCGCCAACGATGCGAGTAGAGTCATCAAGCTGCGGCGCTGAAAGCTCACGTAATAGGCGAGCAGTTCTGCTAGGGCAGCAAGATACTCAGTGACGAGACTTGGGTCGTGAACACCTTGCGCGTCGCGAAGGGCGTCCGCCGCCTTGGCGAGCCGGGTCTTCGCGCATTCGACGTGTGCAGGGCCAGCGTGAGTCTTGCTGCCCAGCAGCCGCTCTTCGAAGATTTTTCGGAAGTCGTCAGACTCCCAGCCCAGGGCTGCCGCTTCACGAACTCGCGGGTCACGGGTTGCTACCCGAAGCTCATCTTCGAGGATCAGCAATTCAACGCCGGTGATGTCGATCCCGACTTCCAGCCGGTTGGTGGCGATCACCATCTCAAGGTCACACGCTCCTGACGTTGGCCGTTCGGACTCGCTCATCTCAGTCAACTTCCTCCTCTCAGTGTCTCGTTCGTCACGATCGACAGAAGTCTATCTGGCGGGTCCGACACCACTGCCAGAAAGGCCGAAGCGACAGGGTTCGCTGTCAAACGCCTCGATTGGATGTCGAAGGACAACAGTTCGCCGGGGGCAGACAGTAAAGACCGCAGAAAGACTGGCCAACGTGTGCGAGGGCATGTCAACGTGGACGACCTTGTAAAAACCCCAGGTCAGAGAGGTGATTGCCCGTGACCGTAGCGCCCGTGAGCCCCGGCTTTTCCACCACCGCCGAAACCCTGCGGCTGCGCGAGTGGCAGCTGGGCCCCGGCCAGCCCACGCTCGTCATGGACCAGTTCTCCGCAGAGGACTTCCACCTGATCGTGGACGACCGCGCGGACGTGCACGTCAGCTCGAAGGACGGCCGCTTCTACCTCGGCTGGTTCCCGCTCGGCCGCCCCGGCACTGACGGCGAGGGATGGACGATCGCCGTCACCGGCACGGCCGAGGTGCCCGGCTACCACCTGTCGTTCGACACCGAGACGCCAGCTGACATCGTCGCCGCCGCCGTGGCGCGCGTGCTGGAGACCTCACGTCGTGTACGACAGCCAGGCGCCCACGAGTAGTCCTCGCTCTGGCGGCCGGCTGGCTGTCGAGCTTCCGCTCCTTTCATCGCTCACCGTTTCCCCTCACCCCAGGAGGCTGTTCGTGACGTCCTCGGAGATGACCGTCGGTGATCTCATCGACCTGCTGTCCGCCTGCGACCGGACTGCTCCGGTCCGCCAGGCCATGAACCCGTTCTTTCCGATGGTGCACCGCCTTTCGCAGGTCGTGCAGTCCGTGGACGAGACCGGCCGGACCGTCGTCTACCTCGCCGAGGGGCGGGACGAGGACGCACAGCTCGGCCATCTGCCGCCCGAGGTCGCCGTCACCCTGGCCTGGCAGGGCCCCGTTCAGGCGCCCCTGGGCCGCCCCCGCCGCCGTGCGGGCGGAAACTAGCCCGCATCGAGCCCTTGGAGGCGCCCCTGTACCCCGACTTCCCGCTCGGCCCGTCCACCCCGCGCGGCGGCCAGCCCGCGTTCTGGGTCGGTCCCCGGCATCTGGCCGGTGACGATGGGCGCCTCTACGACGCCATCGCCGACACGCTGTCCGGCCTCGGCTGGACGAGCCTGACGATCGTCCGCGGACGACACGAGCCGGACGAAGCACCGGAGGACCGCCAGGTCCTGCGCAGCACCGTCCTGCACATCAGCCCCGACGCCCTCCGCTGGGCGCAGTGGAATCTGGCGGACGAGCCGTTCCATCTGGGAGAACTGCCGATTGCCTGGCAGATCTCCGCCCGCGCGGACACGAGCAACCCGCTCGCTCAATGGTCGGCCTACTTCACCACGGACCTCCCCGGCGAGGCCGTGGCCGACTTCCTCGTCGCGCTCGACGCCCGCGACCAGCCCGCCGTGCCGCTCGCCGGCCCCGAGCTGGTCCTCGACGCTGTCGCCGCCCACGGCTGGCTCCGCGACATCGACCAGCCTCAGGCGGCAGCAACGGACCCGACGTTCACCTCGCACATCAGCCTCGGGGAGGTGCCGTCCCTCATCCAGGACGCCCACCCGCGCGTCCTGACGACCGAGGCCGACGAGGCGGGACCGGCCGGATGGCAGGCATGGTCCGAGCCCGCGCTCGGCGCACCGTGCCTGTGGGCAGCCTCGTTCGGGGCCAGCGTCCCCCACGACCTCGTGGCAGCCTTTGCCGCCTCCCTCAGCTCGACCGCACCGGTCCTACGCCGGGTACTGCCCGAGGCCACTCAGGAGCGCCTCCTGCGCGCGCCAGTCATCTAACACTCCGCGCTCAACTCCCGACGTACGCAGCCCGGCCCCTTCCAAACGGAGGGCGCCGGGCTTTTTGCTTCCAGGGCCGTAAACGCCGGTGTGCACAACAGGCTGCGCGGTTCCCTGCCGCCGCAGTCGGACAGTAGACAGCGGCATGTCGGAACAGGTCAGCAGACCAGCACCCCGGCAGTTGGGGGACCGGACCGGGGCGAGGCACTGTCGCCGGGCGGCCGGTCTTTGCTGTCCCTGGGGGTTTGCCGCCCTGAGACGGCACGATGCGGGATGCGGCAATGCATCCCAGCCCTGGCGTCCTTGTCGCCGTCGCTCTCGCTGTCCTCGTGACGGTCGCGCTGTCGGTCCGTTCACGTCGCAAGCGCACAGCCGCCCTCGCGGCTCAGCGACAGGCATTCCAGCAGCACCATAGTTCCGGGCGAGAGCAACTTCTCCAGGTCATGCGGGTTTATCAGCACGGACGCCGTGGCTCGAAGGGCATCGTGACCTGGTGCGACGCCGGTCGGCATCAGGGCGCCTGGTGCTGGGACTGGCATGTTCCCGCAGGCGCGTATCTACTCGTCAACGCCTCCAGCGGCTATGGGTCGCACAGCCACAACCCGAACGTGCTCTACGTACAGCCCGGACACGTTCGAGCCTGGGTGCCCGGCCAAGCTGCTCGCGCCGCTCAGCGGGTCGGCCAGTAACGCAGTGCTTGAATGGACCGTCGTTCTGGCTGAGCAAGGAGAAGCGCTGTGCCCCTGGTGTCTGTCGTGATGCCCGTGTACAACTCGGCAGCCACGCTCGGTGCAGCAATCCGGTCGGTGCTCACGCAGACCCACAGCGACCTGGAGCTGCTGATCACCGACGACCAGTCGTCCGACGGCTCCATGGACCTGCTCATGGAGTTCGCCCGGCAGGACAAGCGCGTCCTGCCGGAAGCCGCACCCGAGCGGGGCGGTGCCGGGCGGGCACGCAACCTCGCTATCGAGCGGGCCCGGGGGGATTACGTCGCCTTCCTCGACAGCGACGACATGTGGCTGCCGGAGAAAGCCGAGCGGCAGATCGAATTCGCTGCCGCGGGTACGGCACCTCTCACGTTCACCTCGTACTTCAAGATGGCTGCCGACTACCACGGCGAGAGCACCGACTTCATCCCGAACGGGCGCGTGGTCCGCGCCCGCGAACACGTGGACTACGGCGCGATGCTGGTCCAGGACCACATCGGCGCTCTGACCGCCATGTACGACCGTAACGTCCTGGGCACCAGGCTGATGCCGGAGATGCGCAAGAGGCAGGACTACGCCCTGTGGCTCTCGATCATGCGTGACGGCGCCGATGCCCGGGGCCTTCCCGAGCCGCTTGCGGTGTACAGGTCCCACCAGGCGGGGTCGCTGTCTTCCAACAAGCTGTCGCTCGTCCCGTACAACTGGGAGCTCTACCGCGAACACGAGGGGCTGTCGGTCCCCAGGGCGACGCGGGCCCTGGCAGGCGCAGTGTGGCAGTCGATGCGCAACTCGCGGATCTAACAACCTCAGCAAGCCCCCGACCTGTGGCCGCTGTGCTCGCACTCCTTGAAGAAGGTGCCCATGCCGCAGGCCCGCGAGCACTAGATGAACGGAGATTGGTTCGGCACCGTGCAGGGGTGCGACGGTGCGTCGATCCCCGCCCTTGCGCTGCCCGGCGTGCCCCTGAAACCGCGGGCACGTGTGCGCTGAGCTGCGATCCTTACGCTGCTGCCCCCTGACCCATGGTGGTCGGGGGCAGCAGCTTGGTGGGCGGAAGGGCTAGCTCGTTGCCGTGGTCTTGGCGAGGGCCTTGTCAAGGTGGCGGTCGACGAGGGCCGGGGAGCCGGAGACGATCAGTAGCAGGCTGCCGTCGCGGATCGCGGTCTGCTTGACCACGGTGCTCTTTCCTCCGATGGAGAACGTCAGGAGCTGGCTCCACTGCTCGTCACCGAGGCCGCGGGGTGCGGGCAGCTTTTGCGAGGCCATGTCGATCGGGGTGCCGCCTGCCACGACCTGATAGGTCGGGCAGCCGGTCATGGCGTCGAAGATCCGGTCGATGCCGCCGGACAGCTTCTCCACGCTGTCGCTGTACAGCTCCTCGTCGATCTCGGAGCTGCTGCCGCCGTAGGTGAAGGCGGCGTTTGCCTTGCGCGGGAAGGCGAACGTGCCGCCGGTCGCCGAGTCGCCGCCCAGCTCGCTCAGGGCCGGGCAGCCGACGACGGTGATGTCGTCGTGCTGGGCGGGGCGCTCTGGCTTTCGCAGGTAGCCGCTGCCGAGGTCGCTCCCGTTGAGCAGGCGCGCCTCCAGCTTGGCCGACGAGAGCACGCCAGCCTTCTGGGCTGTGTCGGCCGACCTCTCGGTATGGGCGGGGGGTGCGGTGTCGGGCTTGGTGCCAGCGGTGTCGGTGGAACAGGCGGGCATGGCGAGGAGGGCGGCGGTGATGCCGAGGGCGGTGGTGGTGGCGCGAACGCGCATGGCGGAACTGACCCCTTGGTGCTTGACGACGAGTGGTCAGTGCGGGCCGCGGGCCCGGTGGGGTCGTAGGGGTGGGAGTCAGTGCCCGAGGTGGCGCAGGCAGTCCTCGAACGTGGCGTGCGTCGCGTCCGCCGGCCCGGAGTTCCGGTTGTACCAGGCGGTGTCGAGGCGGGTCTCCTGCTGTTGGTGACCGGCCCGGCACCGCAGCCAGATCTGGCCGTGGGTGGAGAGGACGAGCCAGTCCCGGTACGCGCCGCACTCGGCGCAGGCGACCACCTCACCGTCGAGGACGAGCGGCTGCTTCCACGGCATCATCTTGCCGTCGAGCTGATCGTGGCTGGGCACCCGCAGCTCCGGCGGAAGGAAGTTGTCCACCAAAGTGGATGCTGGCTCGGTGTGTTCCGGCTCGGCCGGCGACACCCCGACCCCGGGCGGGACCTGATTCTGCAGCCGCGCCGACAGCTCGAAGAATCGGCGCTGCGCCTCGCTGGGCTCCTTGGCCCGGCGGCGTATTCGGTGAAACACCCTGGCGTCCTCCTTCGCCTCGTCCTGCTCGCTTCATGATCGTGCCCTTCATTTCCGGCGGTTTCAATTCACAACGTCCACAGTCGAGGGGGCCGGTTCAGACGCCGGCCGCGCTGGTAGAGGCCCCCAACGGGCTGGGCAGCGGCGACCTGGTAGGCGGAACGAAGGTGCTCGGCGGCTTGGCGGGCCGCGGCGGGCTGCTGCGTATGCCCCTTCTTCGCGTGCCAGTGCATGGTGGCGCTGATCAGGAAGAACAGCATGTCGATTGCCATCGCGGTCGTCGCACCGTCCTCGCCCCGATCGAGGGCGGGACCGCGGGTTGCCTTCTGCGGAACCTGGTGGCTCGCCTCGGCGCGTGCTTGGTTCCTTAACCCTGCGCACTCGCGCAACTCTGGCTCGGGTCGCCGGGGTGTCGGCAGAAGGGACGGAGTCCGTCGATAGGAACCCGGAGATCCGACTCATTCGACGAAACGGCCGAAGTTGGTCGAGCGAGCACCGGAAATCCTGGTCATCGGCGTTCAGGCGCATCGGACCGCGGTCGACGCTGGCCGAAAAGCAATCACCTAAAGTGATCAAATGTCCACTCGTTGTCAGAGCCCTGTGCTCTTATTGCGAGCGCGGGGATCGTCAACGGCTGTGGACAGGAGGGCTTATTTCATGGTGGCGAAGGTGGAGGGTCACGTTCGGGCCGCTGTCCCGATGTGGGCGCGCCCGGGTATGGCCCGATGAGCCGTCGGCGCCCGGCGCGGGGTACCGGCCGTCGTAGGCCGATACGCCGCTCCGAGCAGGATGAGCAGGGTGCTCTGCTGGCCGCCGGGGGCTGGGGCTCTCCAGGATCGCGGTGTCGGCTGGGAGGCCGGCGATGCGGAGAGATGGCACCAGACACTGGTGCGAGATGGCCCATGATCACCTGTTCTCCCTGAACTGTTAACGTGCCACGAGATCAACTTAGGGGCAGGTGGCGGACCTGGATGGATGCCAAGCAGCCACTCTGGTCGCAGAGTCAGGCGCACCATGGAGTAGCAATCGTGAAGTACCGCGCCCCTCTCGGACACCCTCCGGTCATGCTCAAGGCTGTCTTCAATGGCGGTCGGCAGAGACCGTCCTCACCAGATACCGAAAGGGGGATCACCACCCATGGCCAAGACGCGTGCATGGCTGGGTACAGACACGGGTGAGTCGGAGGGAGACCTGCGCGCTCCTATGACGGCGGGTACAGCCTGCCCCGACGTGGCAGGTGAGCAAGGTGAATGGTCCGAGGACGTTCTCGCCGGGATTCCATCTCCTTATCGGCCCGACTTGTTGCAGGCTCTGGGCCGGCTGCATGCGGTCAACAGCCGCCAGTGGGACGCCGAGGACCGGGTGCGGCAGGCTGGGGACGGGGAGATTCCGGCCATCAAGCGGGAGATCGACGATCTCAACGGCCTTCGCCATGCACTCATCGAGCAGGTCGACCGGATCTTGGATGCGGCGTGGAGTGCGAACGAGGACGTGCCTCCCATCACGGAGTCGATCGGATCGGCGCTTGACCGACTCTCGGTGCAGAAGCTTCGGATAGTCCATACGGAGCGACTGGCTGGGGGTGATGCGGCCGCGGCGGGGCGAGTAGGGATTCTGCGCCGTCAGTACGACGATCTGGTGTGGTCCATCGCGGTCGCTTGCGAGGATCTCGTGTCCGGTCGGCGGCGCACGCCCCGGCCTGAGCGCATGAAGCTCTACGGAAAGTCCGTGCGATGAGCGCAGTCACGTTGCTCCTCCGAATCGCCAGGTTCGATCTGCGATGACGACTGATTCCTTCGGGGATGGAGATGAGTTTGAGCGCTGGCGCAGCGGCCTGTTCCTGCATCCAGAGGGGACCAATGCCGATGCGCTTATCGAGCTTCTTCGCCGCGCTCTCGATGAGACGCTGAGCCATCAGGGCGAGGGGCCCGTGTATCCGCGCACTGGCCAGGAGGGTGGGCGTTCCCTCGTGGGTGACGGATGGCTGCCGGAGAGCCCTGTCACGGCGGAGACGGCGCTCAGCCAATTGCGCTGGTGGCTCGCTGGGTCGGTCAAAGTTCATCATCAGATGTTCGCCAAGAACATCGTTCCGCCACCGTCGTTCGTCAACCTGGCAGCGTTGTGCGCGGTGTCGTTGTTCATGCCTAACGGTGTCACTGGGGAGGACGCCGCGGAGACCCTTTCCGCCGAGCTGTCCTCCGCCCAGGCGTTGGCGCGGCTGGCGGGGTACGACCCGGAGCGGGCAGGCGGCCTGTTCACGTTCGGCGGCACCGCGACCAACCTGTACGCCATCAACGTCGGCATTTCCAAGGCACAGCCCGACCACGCCGAGCGTGGGATCGAGCCTGGGATGGCCGTCGTCGGGTCCTGGCCGGCGCACTACTCGCAGAAATCCGCGTGCGCGTGGCTGGGGATCGGCACCCGAAACTACATATCCGCTGCGTCGCTACCCGACCAGACCACGGATCTGGAGTCGATGGAAGCGGCTTGCCGGGACGTCCTGACACGCGGCCACCGGCTTGCATGCATCGTCGGCGCGGGCGGGACGACTTCCAACATGGCTGTCGACGACTTCGGCGAGATCGCTACGATGCGGGATCGGCTGGCCGCCGAATATGGGTTGGATTACACGCCCCATGTGCATGCAGACACGGTCATCGGGTGGGCATACCTCTGCTTCATCGATTATGACTTGCATCAGAACCCCCTCGGCTTCAGCCCACCTGTGGTGGCCAAGCTGGCCCGACTTGTGGAGCGTCTGAAAACGGTGCAGCACGCCGACTCGTTCGGAACGGACTTCCACAAGACCGGTTTCGCGCCCTATACGTCGAGCATGATCGTCATGCGAGATGGTCGGGACTTCTCGCGGCTGCGCCGCGACGGCGGAGCCATGACCCCATTGTTCCATGACAAGGATGCCTACAACCCCGGGACCTTCACGTTGGAGACGTCCAGGTCGGCAGCGAACATGGTCGCAACCTGGGTTGGCTTGCAAGCTCTGGGCAAGCAGGGGATGCGGCAACTGCTCGGCCACGCGCTTGAAACGGCAGAAACGCTCCGGCGCCACATCAATGCCTTGGCAGGTCGCGACGCGACAGCTATCAACAGACATTCGTACGGCCCGGACGTGTTCGTGCGCTGTTACCCGCCGGACGACCCCGCCGCTACCGAGGAGGACTTCGACGACACCAGCTCCGTCCGCCGGATAAACCAGTACACCTCTGACCTATTCGCGTGGCTATCGACTCAACGGGTGCCGGACGCTGAACAAATCGCAGTGAGCAAGACCTCCGCGGCCTTCTATACACCGGCTGGCGAGCCGGTCGTCGCTCTCCGGGTGTACTCCCTCAACCCGTACTTCTCCGATGCTCACGCCAGAGAGCTGGTCGTACGCCTGCTGAGGGGCAAGCGACGGTTCGATGCCATGTGCATGCGTGCAGATGCGTGTGAGGAGGCTCAATGAAGCGACCGTCGCTGTGTGGCCGAGAAGAGCTGCCGACGCGCTTCGCAGCCGCCGACCTTCCTGTCCGTGACTGTGTCGAGTTGGCCGCCGGCCTGGCCTCCTATGCCCGTACACATGGACTGGCCCGAGTCGAGGTGAGCGGGCCGCCGGCAATGCGTGAGCTCATCGAGGAGTTCGGCTTCGACGAGGTGCGATTTGTCGAATTCCACCATCAGTCCGCAGTGGACATTGCAGCGGTTCCTCGGACTTGGCGCTGCGGCCAACGAGGGCTGCGCTGCCTGAGCGACCAGCTCGTCGACGCAGCAAAAATCGCGTCGCGGGTGGACACACCGCCGTCAACACTCGCCGGGGGAACTGTGATGCGGTTTGCCCGGCATAACCGCCTCGGCGACGCACTGGGCATCGTGACCGGCCTCGAGCACTACTGCCGCGACAACGCCGTGGCATCAGTTGCCGTATCCGGTTCGCCCATCCTTGCCGAGGTAGTGGAGGTGTTCGCGTGCAAGCGGGTGAGCTATGCCCCTTCGCCCAGCGAGTCGATCAACGGCGACGCGATCTTCGCCCGATCGTCATGGAGCATCCCCTGGCTTGACCGGTTCAACCACGCCGTCACCGACGCCTTTGGAGGGCGAGCCCGCCACCGAGTGCCGCCGCTGCCTCTCCGCCAGGCACCGACGCCTCGTGGCCAAGAGAATGTGGTGTATTGCCAGCTCGATGCGCGTTCCGGCACTGCGCCATCGCGACACTCGGCTCGGCGGCTCCTGAACCAGGTCTCGGCGCACGGTGAAGTACGGGTCCTCGGCGGCCCCGACACCCAGACCTACCTCGGCGAGGACTTGACCTACGTCCGGGCCGACCTTCCCGAAATGGTCGCCCGTCTGCTGTCATGCCGTCTCTTCGTAGGGTGCGACAGCGGCCTGGGCCACCTCGCGGGTTGCCTCGGTGTGCCTGGTCTGATCGTCAGTACCGACGACTTCGAGACGACCTGGTCATTCTTTCGAGGCTACGCCAGCCTCAATGTCATCCCGCTCGCGGCAGCAGAGGTGCTCCTGCCATGAAGCCGCCGACAGAGCAGGCAGTCCTGCGGGCGGCCAGCCGATGCCTGAATCAAGAGGCCGTGACCGCGAACCGAATCCCGATGGGCCGCAGTCACTTCGTGTTCACAGTGCAGCTGGAGTCCGGTGAGCCAGTGATTGCACGGATCACGCGTCACGACCGTGCTGGGTGCTTCGCCGGCTTCGCGTACTGGCGGTGCAAGCTGGCAAGGGTGGGAGTGCCCGTTCCCCGCGTGCTGCACATGGACCTGAGCGGGACAGCGCTGCCCTGGCCGATCATGTTCCTTGAGCAAGCCCCAGGAACCGATCTCTGCAACGTCTACGTGGGCCTTACCGCTGCCGAGAAGCGAAGCATTGCCGACGACCTGCTCGATATTCAGCACCGCACGCGCGGCCTCCCGCCCGGTCCCGGGTACGGCGGTATCGCCAGTTACGGTGACCTTCGGTGCCACCCGCGCTGGTCGGACGTGCTGTGGGAGTACTTCACCGGTGCCGTCGATCAGCTTGCGCCCCCGCAGCGGGAGGCCCCGGCCATTGGACAAATTCGCAGAACCATCCACGAGCTACATCCCGAATTCGATGGCATCGCCCCGTTGCCCTACTTGATCGACGCCACCCACCAGAACGTGTTGGTGGAAGACGGGAGAGTCACGGCGATCGTCGACCTGGACGAGGTCGGATTCGGTGACTCTCTGTACCCGCTCGGTGTCGCTCGTGCTGGACTTCTGGCCCGTGGACCGGAGGCCGACTGTATTGAACAGGTTGCAGCGCCGCTGTGCGTCGGTCCGAATCGGCGTCGTGTATTCGACCTGTACTCAGCGATCGCATGCCTCAAAATGCTCGCCCCCAGTCCCCTCAGCGTCGCTGGCCCGCCCTCTGCCGGCAGCCAGATCGCCGTCCGGCTTCGGAGCTTGCTCGATGCCTTTGCCGCCGCCGCGGCACACAAGGAGTAACGTCATGGCCGGTATCGTCTTTGTGAGTATCGACGACTTCACCCGCGAGGGCTTTACCAATGGTCTGTTTCTGCAGGTGCGCGAACTACTAAAACGCGTCGTAACCCGAGGGCACCCGGCCAGCCTCGCCTGTATCGCTCAGAACACTCAGAGCAGGAATCCCGGAGTCGGACGCAGAACTCGAACCATCCAGGGTTGCACTGTCCACGAGACCTTCATCGGTGCTCCGGGGGTAGCCAGTGCGTACCGGCGGGCTCTTCAAGATATTTTGAACGACCTGGACCCCGACGTGATTCTGCTCAACTCGTGTGCGGTTCGGCTCAATGAAGCGCATCACGCGGTGCTGGACGAGAGCCTTGCGAGCGGTCGGCAGGTAGCCGTGCTCGTGACCGACCAGCTCTACCCCACAAGCAGGGACCACCCTGAAGATGAGGTGCGGAGCTACTACAGCCTGATGCGGCAGACCAGCGTGCACGCGGTCAGCGAGACCATCGCCGACGCCTTCCATGGCGAAACCGGTGTGCCAGCGCAGGTTCTCCCTAATCTCCTACCCGAGCGACGAGTCGTCCCGGCATCTTCGGGGGCAGAGAGTCGATCCCTGACATTGATCAATCACCACCCGATCAAGGGTCGACGTGTCTGGGACGCGCTCATTCGGCAGCGCCCCGGCGATGCCTATCTGGCCGTGGAAACCTGGCCCGATGTCCCGGCGTATGTGCCGCCCTCACCGAGGGTCGAAGTGGCCGCATTCACCCCGGATCCCACCACGATCTACAACCGCACCAGAATTCTGCTGGTGCCTTCGCTGGGCCCGGAAGGTCTCGCACGAGTCACGCTTGAAGCAATGGAGTCAGGAGTGCCTGTCATAGCTCACCGGATAGGCAGCCTGCCCGAACTCGGGAACGCCGCGATGTTTATCGCCCCGCCACCGATAGCCGGCTACGAGCTCGATGGCAATGTGCTGTATCCCATGGTTTCCCAGAATGACGTCGAGCGGGCCGCGCAAGATCTCGGGCAGGCGATCGACGCTCTTGATCATGATCCGGCACTCCGGGCCCGATTCGTGACCAGCGGCAGAGTACTCGTGCGTGACTACCGTGATCACAGCGAGGCTGTTTCCGACCGGCTGCTCGACGCATGGTTCGGGACTGTGTGACTCAGGACCCTCAGATGTGGGGTGATCTTGGCTTTTCCGCCGTACGCGATGCCGCTGACCAGCACAAACGCGGAAGCTCCGGCTGGACGACTAGACTGGCCGCCGCACTGTACGCGCGACTCAAGGAGACACGGGACCGTGACGGCCATCGTCGACGAGCTCACGTGGCGCGGGCTGATCGCCCATGCCACTGACGAGGACGCATTGCGCAAGGCTCTCGCGGACGGCCCTGTCACGTTCTATTGCGGCTTCGACCCGACCGCGGCCAGCCTGCACGTCGGCCACCTGGTGCAGGTGCTCACCCTCCGCCGACTCCAGCAGGCCGGGCACCGACCGCTGGCGCTCGTGGGCGGCGCGACCGGCCACATCGGCGATCCTCGGCCGACTGCCGAGCGCACCCTGAACGCCCCGGAGACGATCGCCGAATGGGTGACCCGGCTGCGGGCGCAGATCGAGCCGTACCTCTCCTTCGAGGGCGACAACGCGGCGACCATGGTCAACAACCTGGACTGGACCGGGGGCATGACCGTGATCGAGTTCCTGCGGGATATCGGCAAGCACTTCCGGGTGAACAAGATGCTCACCAAGGACTCGGTCGCCCAGCGCCTGGCCTCCGACCAGGGCATCAGCTTTACGGAGTTCAGTTACCAGTTGCTTCAGGGGATGGACTTCCTGGAGCTGTACCGGCGGTATGGCTGCACCCTCCAGACGGGGGGAAGCGACCAGTGGGGCAACCTCACAGCCGGTCTGGACCTGATTCACCGCCTGGAGCCGCACGCCGAGGTGCACGCGCTGGCCACGCCACTGATGACGAAGGCGGACGGCACCAAGTTCGGCAAGACCGAGACGGGCACGCTTTGGCTCGACCCGGAGATGACCACGCCGTACGCGTTCTACCAGTTCTGGCTGAACACGGACGACCGGGATATCTCGCGCTACATGCGCATCCTCTCCTTCAAATCCCGCGAGGAGCTGGAGGAGCTGGAGAAGGTGACTGAGGAGCGGCCGCAAGCCCGTACCGCGCAGCGCGCCCTTGCCGAGGAGCTGACCACGTTGGTACACGGTGCCGACGAGTGCGCCGCTGTGATCGCAGCGTCAAAGGCGCTGTTCGGGCAGGGCGAGCTCACCGAACTCGACGAGGCAACGCTGGCCGCCGCGATCTCCGAGCTCCCGAACGCCAAGGTGAGCGAGCTCGGCCAGGTCACCGACATGTTCGCTGAGGTCGGCCTGGCGCCGAGCAAGTCGGCCGCCCGCCGCACCGTGAAGGAGGGCGGCGCCTACGTGAACAACGTCAAGGTGACTGCCGAGGATGCCGTGGTCACGGCCAACGAGCTCCTTCGCGGACGCTGGCTGGTGCTGCGCAGGGGCAAGAAGAATCTGGCGGCCATCGAGGTCACCGGAGCCTGAACCGGGGGACGGAAGCTCAGCTGTGAGCCGGGGTGCCTCCGGCTCACAGAGCCAAGTGGTAGGGGCAAGGCGCTGCGGAAGTTCAGTCGGTAGTGGTGGCCAGCAGCTTGGGCAGGTCGCGCATATCGTCGAACAGGGTGGTGCCGGGTCCTTCCAGCCGTGAGGCCGACGTGAGTCCGCCGCAGTAGCCGAAAGTCCGCATACCGGCGGCACGGGCTGCCTGAACTCCGTACGCGCTGTCCTCGATCACCACGCACCGCCTGGGTTCTACGCCCATGGATCGAGCAGCGTGCAGGAAAAGGTCGGGGGCAGGCTTGCCTCGGGCGACGTCGGCTGCGCTGAAGATGTGCCCCTCGAAGTGGTCTCTCAGGCCGACGATCTCCAGGTTTCGCCTGAGGCTGGCGTGACCGGTGTTCGATGCGACGCAGACGGGCATCGCAAGGCTGTCCAGGGCTTCTGTGACGCCGTCGACAGCGGTCAGGTCAGCTTCGAAGGCCGCCTCGTAGAGATGCTCGTATTGCTGCAGCCAGTTATTCTCTAGGCGCCGTCCAAGCCGTTCCTCCACGGCAGCCGTGTAGACCTCGCTGGAGGAGCCGACGAACTTCTCGATGATCTCCTCCTCGGTGAACGCGCACCCCAGGTCAGCCGTGATCATCGCGTCCACTTTGACGCATATCCGCTCGCTGTCCACCAGTACGCCATCACAATCGAAGATCGCCAGATCGACAGGACTCCGCGTCATGATCGGCAGTGTAGACCTGCGGTCTGCTTGGCATGCCTCCAGCTGCGCGCCCCCAAGGGAGGTCTCCAGGCCACAGTTACGGACTGTGGCTGCGGGGGCCGGTCCGTTGCTGTGCCGGATGCTGCGCGCGCCACCTCGACCGTTTCGCTCGAGCTTCTTGCGGCCACAGGCCGGTGGTGTCGGCGGGCAGGTCTGCCGCCCGACGCAGTCGCCACACCAGTACATCGCTGACCGACTCCGCACTCTCCAATTCTCGTTCAGCAGCGGTCACCGTAAGGAGCATCGCGGGGGAGTGGCCGGCGTTCTCGGCGTCGGTGAGGGTGGCGGCGAGTGCGTACCAGCCGGGCTCGGCGAGGATCTGCTCGGCCAGCTCCGGCAGCGCCTCGCGCACCACCGCCGCCTGCTGTCGTAGCAGAGGACGGCCCAGATGCCGACCGCGCTGGTAGAGGGCGCCGAGGGGCTGGGCGGCAGCGGCCTGGTAGGCGGCGCGCAGGTGCTCGGCGGCTTGGCGGGCTGCGGCGGCCTGCTGGGCGTGGTTGTTCTTGGCGTGCCAGTGGGCAGTGGCGGTGATGAGGAAGAACAACATGTCGATCGCCATCGCGGTGGTCGCGCCGTCCTCCCCGCGGCCGAGCGCCGGACCGCCGTGGATGAGGTCGCGTGCGGCCTGCCGCAGTGCCCGGTCGTGGCCGCGCTCGGCGCGGACCTGGGAACGGGACGCCCGCTCGAACGCGAAGGCAGCGTTCCGCAGTTCGTGGCGGGTGTGGGCAGCGGAGGTTTTCGCGAGAGCGTCCAAGACCTCGCCGGCTGCGGCGACGTACGCAGCGGTGACGGCGTCGTTGGTCTGCTCGATAACCAGCACCGCGTGCCACGCGGCCGAGGCCGCGCGTCGGCGTGCGGCGGCGGGACCGTTCGGGGCCGTACGGACAAGCGGATCGACCAGTGCGATGCCGTGGTCTTGAATGTAGGCGTCCCAGCGCTCCCGGATCCGGGGCAGGGAGAGATCCGGCGCGAGGCGCGCGCCAGGGTAGAACACCGGATCATCGTCCTTGTTGCGGTCATCGGGCAGAGCGACCGTGTATCCGATCAAGTCACCAGAGGGGGCGCGGCGCTTGCGGATCAGCAGGCCGGCGGCGGCCAGTCGGTCGAAGAACTCCTCCTCGCTGGTTGCGCCAGCCACCGCGCGGCGCACGGTCTCCCGGAGTTCTTCCCGTGCAGTGCGCTCGCGGCCCTGGCGTTGAGCTTTGTGGCGCTCGGCGCTGGTCGGGCGCTGGCTAGCGGTGCCGTCGCCCTTGTTGAGGCGACGTAGGCCCAGCTCCACTTCGAGGGAGCGGGCCTGGGTTTGGACGCGCGCGGCGTCGTGGTTGAGATCGGGTTTATAGCCGTCTTCGCGGGCGAGGGTGGCGACGATGTGGATGTGGTCGGCGGCGTGCCGGACAGCCACCCACCGGCAGCCGGCATCTTGTTCCGGGTCGTCGATACCGGCGGCGGTGACCATCCGACGGGCCACTTCGCCCCACTCCTCGTCTGTCAGGATCCGGTCTTCGGCACTGTTGCGGACGGACAGGTGCCACACGTGTTTCTTCGGTCGCAGTGCCCGGTCGATGTTCTCGACGGGCTGGTCCAGGAGCTGCTGGAGCTGTTTGAGGGTGACAGACCGGTCCCGGCCGGGGTCGGGGGCGTTGCGGTCCCAGGAGGCGACCAGATGGGGGTCGATGTGCTCCTCGTGCTTCCCGGGCCCGTAGAGGTAGTACAGAAGGCCGATGGTGCGCTGTCCGCGCTTCTGTATCCGGGGGATCATGCTGGTGTCCGGGTCGTGAGAGGGAGTGGTGGCCGCGGGGTCTTGCACGGAAGCGAGGTCAGCGCTGGTCCAGCAGCCGGTCGGTGGCCGCCTGTACTCGGGTCACGGCGCGCTGGACCGCCATGACGACCGCGTCAATCTCTGCTGGCTGGCCGCCGGAATTGAGGGCGCGTGCGATCTGGTTGAGATTGTTGCCGACCTGTCCGAGGTGCCGACGGGCGGCGAACAGCTCGGCGACCAGCTCGCGGCGGCCTGCGATGGCGGCGGTCGTATTGTCGAGGTCTTGCGCGGCGGCGAGACCGCTACGGGCGAGGAAGGTCGGCAGGCTCGAACGGGTCGCGCTGGCGGCAGCCGACAGCTGATTCTTCTCGTCGTCGTTCATACGGACGCTGCACACGTAATCACGTTTACGCGCATGCGGCTTCGGCGAGCGCTTGCGCGAGGTCTTCTTCACATTGCGGCGATTGCGCGGCGACGGTTTTTCCTCCGGCTGCGATCCGCCCTCGGTCGCTGCCTCGCGGACCAGCAACCCCCGGTGCTGGTCCGCACCCGCCACCCCCGGGGCGTGCTCTGGCCAAGGCCCCTTCCCCGACGGGGAAGAGTGTCTTGGCCGATAACTTGCTCGCCCCGAGACCGAGTTGGGTTCGCCCTCACCTGGAGTGGGGGAGGCGCTTGGGACCGAGTTCGTCACTGCCCACAGCCATGAGCGTCGCCGACGACATCCAGGATGCCGAGGACGAAGTCGACGGCACCCTCCTTCAGGTGATGGATCTGCTCGCCGGAGCCGTCTACAGAAAAGAAGAGCAGCCCGTACGGAAGGAACGTGAGCAGCAGAGCACAGATCAGGCGTCTGTCGAAGAGGTCGGGTACGGCGGCATGCCGCATGGTGATTTCCTTGGGGTAGTGCGGCGGCCCGGCGCTGGCCGGGACACGATCAGGGAGGTGGGGTCGGTGAGCTGCGGCTTCGTAGATTCAGCCGCACTCGGGGCAGCGCCTGACGTGGCCGCTGAGCGCCCTGGCCATCCGGGCCTTCGTCGTCGTGGCGTGCTTCGCGCTGGCCTTCGCCGACGGCCTGCCGGCATGCCGCTGGGAGTGGGCGCTTAGGTAGCCGATCTCCCGTTCGTACTCCTCACGGAGGACCGCGAATTGGTGGCAGGTCTTCATCTCGTGGTGCTCCTTGCTTTCGTGGTGGCGTCCTCGCTCCGCAGTTCCTGGAGGACGAGGCTCAGTCGGTCGTTCCGGCCGCCCTTCAGGCCCTCGCGGCGGAGGATCTCCCGTAGCTGGACCCGAGTGACGGACTCGTTGCCGTCTCGTTCGAGCAGGGCGGGAACATGGGGACGGACCTGCTGGACGAGCTGGTCCACCGACTGCTCCGGCTCGCGTGGCGGGCGCTGTGTCTGCGGAGTGCGGGGCCCGCCGCGCTTCCCCTTGTTCTTCGTCCGGGGCTTCGTGGTCGACTTCCGGCGGAGGGGGACCTTGTGTCCCCGGTCCCGGGTGGTCTCGGTCCCCGTGTCGGTGTCGGTCGGTCCCCGGTCCCGGGTGGTCTCGGTCCCCGTGTCGGTGTCGGTCGGTCCCCGGTCCCGGGTGGTCTCGGTCCCCGTGTCGGTGTCGGTCGGTCCCCGGTCCCGGGTGGTCTCGGTCCCCGTGTCGGTGTCGGTCGGTCCCCGATGCGAATCAAGGCCCTGAGCAGGGGCTTCTCGCGAAGTGCGGTCGGTCCCCGTGCCCGCAGCGTTCTCCTCTGCGCCTTCCGGACTGGCGGGATCGGTCCCCGGGGCCGCGCCCGCTTCTGGGCCCTCGGTCCCCACTTCGTTTCCTTCCGTCCCCGAGCCTGCCGACGCGTTCGAGTTCACAGGCTCGGGGACCGGTCCCCTCGGGGCGCTCGGTCCCCGGCCCCCGTCCGACGCGTTGGGACCGTGGGGGTCGGCTACGGGGACCGGCGATGGCATCGGGATCGTGGCTGCCGTTGCGGTGCTGTGTGCCGGGGACCAGGGAGAAGGGAGTGGGACCGTGGCGAGCGCGAGTGCGTGTCGGCGGGCGGCGAGCTGGTCGAGCAGCTGCGTGCGCTGGAAGGCATCGGTCCCGACCGAGGCCCTGCCGACCGCCTTGGACAGGCGCCGAGTGAGTCGCCGGCCGCGCCAGCTCCGCTGCTGCTCGGGCGTGCGCTCGGCGAGGCGCGCGGCGAGGGCGACCGCGCGGGCGGTGGCACGGTCCCGGGTGATCTGCGCGGCGTCGCGGTCTTGCGCGGCGATACCGAGGCGGGACAGGAGCCGTTCGCGCGTCTCACGCCCCAGGACGGCGATCAATCCGTGGGAGGCGGCGCCCGGGGTCCGCAGACGCAGCTCGATTCCCATCGCGATATGCCACAGCATCGCCGCCATGACCGGCCCGACGAAGGCGCGGACGGTGCCGCCGATGGGACCGCTCTCGGCGTAGGCGGGGATCACCTGCACTCCGGTGATCATCCAGACCAGGGTTCCCGGCAGGCCAGGCGCGCCTTCGGCGGTCAGGTTCTGCCGTGCCATCAGCGCGGTCGCGAAGAGCGCCAGCTCGGCCGCGGCGAACATGCCGACCCGTTCGGCTGTGCCAGCCATGTCGAGGTAGTCAGCCGCGAAGCGCCACGAGGTGTCGGCGCTGTAGGCGGTGCAGCCGAGGGCAGCAAGGGCGGCGACCTTGATCGCCGGGCCGCCTAGACGTTTCTGCGTGCGGGTTCCCCGGCGCCGGATGGTCCAGGCGGTCAGCACCAGCACGAGGGCGGCCGGCACGCTGGCGGCGAGGAAGAAAAGGAGGTCCGGAGCGGCGCTAAAGGACAGGACGGGGTGGGTCATGCAACCTTTCCGAGAGGGGCACGCGCCGGAGCCGACGCAGTCGGGCGGGCTGCCGACTGCTGGGTGCCGGGTGCAGCTGGCTCGGGACTGCGCGTTGCCGGGGTGGTCTTCTTCTGCTTCTTCTTGGGCCGCGGCACGCCGTAGGTGCGGTCGCGGTCGAAGACCTTGAGGGCGGCCTGCCGGAGCAGGTCACGGGCGTGCTTGTGGCTGATCTGCAGGGCGACGGCGAGGCGGTCCGGCCGCCAGCCGCGTACGTAGGCGTGGTCGATGACGACCTTCCGCTCGGCCTCGGTCAGGTGCACGTCGCGTCCCTGGAAGAAAGCCGTTATCCGCCGGTAGTCGAGGCGCTGGGGCAATCCGTCGTGGAAGGGACGCCGCTCGGCTTCGGTGAGGCCGCCCCAGATGCCCTCCTTGAGGACGTTCTCCAGGGCGAAGTCGAGGCAGTCGCGGCGTACCGGGCACCAGCCGCACAGCTCCTTCGCCTCGGCGATGGCTTCGTTGTCCCGGGGGAGCGGGAAGAAGACGGCGTCGGCGTCCTCGACGTCCATGCCGTGGCATGCTCCACGGATGTGCCAGCTGGTGTCTCCGATGCCGCGCAGGCCGGTGGCCGGCGCGTCGTGGGTGGTGATGTGGCGCAAAGGGGTCTCCGATGTGCTGCCGCGTCGGCCGGCTGGGGCGGTGCTGGGCGGATGCGGCGTCGGGGGCTGGCTGCGGCGCGCGGGGGTGCGCCGCAGCCGGGACGGTGACGTTGGGTGACGGTGCATCGGACGGGCTGCGCGAGCCAGATGCGCCGGTCAGGTCATGGCGGGCTGCTGGACCGGCTCGGTCTGCTGGGCAGCGGCGAGGTCGAGGCGGCCGGGATGGGCGGTGTCGCGCGGGGCGGTTCCACGGGCTCCGCCGTCGGGGCCGACCCGGCGGCGGCGACACGGCTCGCCGGGCTGGGCCAGGCACCACTCGCACCGGACGCTCAGGGCGTCGGGCAGCCCCTGCGCGACAGCCGCTTCGCGTGCCGCTCGGGCGGGCCGGTAGGGCGCGAGCGCGGCGCGAGCGGCGGGCGGTATGCAGGAGCCGATCTCCCGCAGCCTCGCCTCCAGCTTCGGGTCGATCCCGTCGCGACCGCTGGTGATCGCCCGGGCCTGCGCGGGCGGAGCAGTGCCGGCAGCGACGGCGCGGCGGGTGCCGGCCAGCTCGGCGGTCCAGGCGGCCTGGTCGTCCGGGTCGACGACCGGCGTGGGGTCGGAGTGCCGGGCCAGGCGGTCTCGCCGGTAGCTCTCCCAGGGACGGGCGATGTCCGCGGGGAGGATCTGGTACGGCGAGGTGCGGATGTGCTGGCGGGCGGCGACGCGGGCGTCCCAGCCGTGCGGGGTCGCCATCGGCACGTCGCCGAGCAGCTCGTGCCACTGGGCGAGCTGGTCGCGTGCCTCGCCCTGGTCGGTGCGGATGGTGCGGGGGTCGAGTCGGCCGATGTAGGCCAGCAGGGCGGCGGTTTCGCGGCGGTCCACGGTCAGCCCTCCGTTCCGGTCGGCTCGTCGAGGGCGGCGAGGAGGGCGGCGGTGTGGGCCTCGGCCCGTGTCATGCCGCTCGGCGTGGCGGGGCTTTTGCCGGGCACGGCATGGAGGTTCGGGCGGCTGGGGGAGTGCTCTCGGGCGATCCAGGCGCGCCAGTCGGCAGCCCAGGCGTCCGCCGGCCTCGGCTTGAAGTCGGCCCGGTGGGCACGCCACTTCGCGTCGGCGGCCCGCAGGCCCTGCTCGCCGAGGCGGTCGAGGTGTCCCTGCTGGCGGGCCCAGGCGTGGGTGGCAGAGTCGACCTGCCACCCGGCGGCCGAGGTGACGGCGGCACCACCACTGCTGTACCTACGGTTCAAATCCGGTTCACTACGGTTCTGTGTGCCGGTTTCCGGTACATCGCTGTGCCGGTTTCCGGCACGTCGGGGTGCCGGTTTCCGTCGGGACCTGCCGGATTCCGGTACTGCCGGTTTCCGGACCCTCGCGGGGGATTCCGGCACCTCACGCGGGCGGATTCCGCACCGCCGCAGGGCCGAGATCCTGAGAGCCGGGGTGGCCTCGCGCCTCTGCGCTGGAGCCTGGTCGGAGTCCTGGTCCTCCGCGGTCTGGGCCACGGCCTTGGCGGCGAGGGGGAGGCGGTAGACGGTGCTGCGCTGCGGGCCGGTGAGGTCGTCGATCTGCTCCAGCTCACCGGCGTGGACCAGGCGGTCGATGGCCTCGCGCACCGTGGAGACGGAGGCGCGTGTGCGCTTGGCCAGGCTGGACAGCGAGGCCCAGGAGACGCACTGCTCATCGGCCACCCGGTCGGCGATCGACAGCAGGACCAGACGCGCGGCCCCCCGGCTGGAGCTGTGCTCCCACACCCACTCGCGGGCTTCGCTGCTCATAGGCCGCTCCCGGTGAGCAGGCGGGACCGGCGGCCCGCCGGGGCCGGGATGGTGTGGTCCGGCTCGGGGCGCTGAGGCGCCGAGGCGGAGGTGGCTGCCGCGCAGGCCCGGCGGAAGGGCCTTTTGCGCAGGGCAGGAGGCATGCGATACTCCCCTTTGCAGTGTTGCCACGCTGACGCGCCCCTTGGAAGGACTCAGCGTGGTGATGTTGGGCAATCTCCGCCCTTGCCGGGGCGGGTATGCCGCTTAGCGTTCGGCGTCCGTGAGTTACCGCTCTCGGGCGCCGTCGCTGTTACGGGACCTTCTCGGTCGGGTCCGTGCTCGCAGTGCTCCTCACGTCTGTCGCCGCGGGCGGGCTGCCCGGGGACGACGAACATACGCACGGATCCGTGTCAAGATCCAGGGTTGATTCTTAAACTCTGTACTGGTTGCAGAGAGTGACGAGGGTGGGATGGTCTGTGGCCCCCGCCTGGGTCGGGAGTGCTGCCTCGCGACCGGCGCATGAGAGCCGCCCGTCCAGGCGTCGTCGCTTTCCTGAACTCACTCCGCCCGGCGATTCGGTGTGTGCCGCATATCGGGCCCTTGCTGTCTTCGCTGAGCGGGGTGCCCGGTGACCAGTCACGGACAAATGTGGGTGCCGCGTCACGATTCATGGGTGGCTCAACAGTTTGCTGGATCTCGCGGGGTGAGGTATTGCCTCGCCTGCCTCAAGGCGGCCTGGAATCCGGGCGATTGTGGTGTGTCAGTGTTTCGGATGTCCCGACAGAGATCTTCAAGCAATCCCCCGCGCATAGCGACCCTATTGGTGGCGCATGGCGGCACACCGTCGCGACGCGACCGGTGAAGCCGCCTGTGGCCACCTCGTTGCTGAGAGACGAGCACTGGCCGAATGGAGATACCGGAGATGACGACTCACGGGTAATGCCGAGAAGTCCGTCACAGTGCGCTGAGTTTCTCCCCGGCTCCAGCAAGTAATTCGATCTTCTTGCCGCGCTGGTCGTGACCCATTCGACCACCTCGGGACTCGGGTCCCTGCCAAAGGCGAAAAGGGTGATTTGCGCGCACTGCCCGTGATGGGGTGAGGGTCGCCCTCGGGGCGAGGGGTGGCAGAGTGTCTCGCGTAGGTGCCGGGCCTTCCTCGGTGCCGAGGGTCCGGCATCCGGGGCTGTCCGCCTCTGTTGCCGGAGGCGAGTCCTGGGGCTCGGTCATTACTTCCACTCGCATATAGATGTCATTCCCTCGACGTTCCACCTCAGTGGAAGCCGCTGATGAGTGACCCTATACCGAGATCGCTGTCCGCTCAACTGTCGTGAAGGTGCCAGTCTGTGTCGTCTCCACTCGTGTACACTCGCGGATTGGCAATCGAGAGGGGAAGTGGTGAGCGAACCGACCCGCACCCTGGCGGACAAGATCAACAAACTGTTCCAGGCGATCACCGACGACGGCCGGGAGCACAGCAACGAGTACGTGGCCCAGGCGATCTCCAAGACGGGGATCACTATCTCCCAGAGTTACATCTGGCAGCTGCGGAAGGGTAAGAAGGACAACCCGACCATGCGCCACTTGCAGGCACTGGCGAACTTCTTCGGCGTGCCTGTCGCCTACTTCTTCGACGACACGGTCGCCGGAGAGGTCGACGGGAAGCTGGCGCAAATGGCTGCCGAGCAGGCCAGCGTCAACGAGGCGTTCGAGAACGGCGACATCAAGTTGATGGCCATGCGTGCCGGCGAGCTGTCGGATAAAGGACGGAAGCAGGTAATGGACCTGCTGGACGTCGTCTACAGGTTGGAGCAGGCAGAGCATCACGACTGACGCGTCTGAGGCGACGTCATGCCGTGAAGAGGGGGTGCTGCTGTCGCGACGGGGGTCGTGTGCAGGAGAATCAACGTGAAAGAACGAGAGCTTCGCAGACGCTGCAAGCGAGAACTGCGAGCCCTTGGCATCCAGCCCCCCTTGCGAGTGGAAACGCTCTGCCAGAAACTCGGCGAGCGACGCGGCCGCCCTATCCGGCTGGTCCCACACGCACTTCCGGTACCGGGACCCTTCGGCGCATGGATCGCCGCCCCGTCCACTGACTACATCCTGTACCAGCAGGAGACCACCGCAAGTCACCAGCGGCACATCATCCTCCACGAGGTGGGCCACATCCTCGCGGACCACCACAGCGACGCGTTCGACGACGAACTGTGGAAGACGGCGGTCCCCAACCTCTCAGCCAAAGCGGTGAAACGGCTCTTGCGGCGCACCGCATACGACGAAGAGCACGAACGCCAAGCCGAGTTGGTCGCCACGATCATCATGGAGTGGGCCTCGGTCCTGGACCGAGTCGCCCCGCGGCCGGCCTCCACCCCGTCCCTCGACCGGGTTCAGACGGCCCTCGGAGACCGGCTGGGGTGGCTGTGACACGCTCCCTCATCACGGCCGCGATCCTCCACCTCGCCGCCCTCTGGAAGCTGCTCCAGCTCGCTCGGGCGCCTCGCGACCTTACGCTGCGCGCGATAGCTCTCTGCGTCACCTGCACGGCGGCGACCATCACCCTGGGCCTGGACACCTGGGCCGGCCTCGTCGACCACCTGACGGGCCTGGGCTCCGCTCGGCTGGTCCAGAACGTGCTGCTTCTGGCCGCGGTCTACTGGCTGATGTGCGTCTATCTCTTCTCCGCTGAAGAGCGGCAAACAGCCAGCCGCCGTGCCCGATGGGAGGCACTGCCACTGGCACTGGCCATCGCCGTCCTCGTCACAACGACCCTCACCACACCGGACAACATCAGAGGCCGGGGCTTCGCCACCGCCGACATGACGAGAACACCAGTAGCCGTGTTCTACGTGACCGCCCTGCTCTACCTGGTCTACGCGTTCGCCGCGGCACTACGGTGGACGTGGCGCTACGCCCGCATCTCGCTCCGCCCTCTGGCCACGGGACTATGGCTCACAGCGGGCGCCCTCACGGCCCTGGTGGCGGCGAACGTCGGCCGCATCGCCATCGACGTCACACGGTGGCGCGGTGCGCATGTGCCCGGATGGCTGAACAGCGGTTCCCACGTCCTCCTGGCGCTCGCGATCCCGCTATTCGTCGTCGGCGTCAGTTACTCCAGCGTCGCCATGCGGGTGGCGAGTGCGCGGATCTGGCTGCAGCACCGCCGCGCGTATCAACGCATGCGCCCGCTATGGGAAGCACTGCACGACGCGTTCCCCCAGCACGCCCTCAACCGTGTGCCCACCAGCGGCTGGCGCGACCGGCTGTTCCTGCGCGGCACCCACTACCGCTACTACCGCCGGGCCCTGGAATGCCGCGACGGCCTGGTACACCTCAGCCCCTACCTTGCCCAGCTCGGCGTGCCGCAGGATGCGCCCCCCGAAGTTCTCGCCGGCCATCTGCGGTCAGCCCTGCGGACCCAAGCGGTCGACGAGGCCGAGCCTGCACGAGCCGTAGCCGTCGCCCAGCCCGGTGAAGACAGCCTCGACGCCGACGTACGGCAACTCGTTCTCCTCTCACAAGCCCTGAACAGCCAGCCAATCGCGCACCACAACCACCCCCCACGGTGAATCACCTGGCCCGGCACCCCAGTCAACGGGCGCAAACAACGATTAAGGAGTGGCAGCATGACCGAATCACTGATCACAGCCAGCCGGGTCATCACCGGCCCCAACGGATCCTTCATTCCCGACGGTGCTGTACTGGTGCGAGGCGGCAGGATCGCCGCGGTCGGACCACGTGAGGAAATCGAACGGCTCGCCCCCACGGGACTGCCCCCCACAGCCTTCCCACACGGCACGCTGCTGCCGGGCCTGATCGACTCGCATGTCCACCTGATCTTCGACGCCAGCAACGACCCCCTCACCGCCGTACAGAAGACCGACGACGATGCGCTGCTGGAGGGCATGGCCGAACGCGCACAGCAGCTCCTGCATAGCGGCGTCACCACCGTGCGCGACCTCGGAGACCGCAACGGCCTGGTCATCCGCCTCCGCGACGCCATCAACGACACAACGCTGCCCGGCCCACGCATCCTGTCCTCAGCCACACCACTGACCTCCCCCGGAGGACACCTGTACGTCTTCGGAGGAGAAGTCGCCGACGAGGACGCTATCCGTGACATGGTGCGCCATAACGCGGACCGGGGAGCGGATGTCATCAAGATCATGGGCACCGGCGGCGGTATGACCAAGGACGGCCCCGCCATCTGGCAGAACCAGTTCACCGAACACCAGCTCCGCGTCACGGTGGAAGAAGCCGGACGCCACGGCCTTCCCGTGGCCGTCCATGCACACGGCACCGACGGCATCGAGGCAGCGGTCAACGCTGGCGTGGCGACTATCGAACACTGCACCTGGATGAGCGAGGAGGGCGACTTCGATCTCCGCGAGGACCTTGCCGAAAAGATCAAGACGCAAGGCATCTCGGTCTGCCCGGCCACCAGCCCCAACTGGAGGGCCCTCGCCGAAAGGGTCGGTCACCAGAGGGCAGAAGAAATGTTCAGCTCCATGCGATGGATGGCCCGCCTCGGTATTCCCATGATCGCGGGCACCGACGCCGGCGTGCCCCGCGCGGCCTTCGACAAGATCGTCAGCGCTCTCGAGTTCTACCAGTACCTCGGGCTAACCAACGACAAGATCATCGACATGGTCACAGCGGACGCTGCCCAAGCCCTGGGCATCACTGACACCGGACGTCTCGCCGAAGGCCACCGCGCCGACATCCTCGCCGTAGACGGAGACCCGCTCACGGACCTCGGAGCCCTGTGCAACGTTCGTCTCGTGGTGTCCGGGGGCAGGATGGTCCGGCGGTGAGTGTAGGAAGAGTACGGATAGACGATCTTCCTCAAGCAGGAGCGGGCGATCCCGAGGCCCATCGAACATGAGACGGCAGATCGGCGGCGCCCTGCCACAGGTTGCCAGTTCCCGCCAGGTCGTGGGACACGTGACGCGCGTCTCCTCAAGCGGATGGGGTTCGGCCGGCCAATCTCGACCTACTCCGCCGATGCGTACTACACAGCGTTGAACACCCAACATCACGTACCGGCGCCGGCTGCGATGGCGTGTGGGCTTGGACGGCAAGGTAATTCGGTTGCTGGGGGATACGCCGCTTGATGCACTGAACTGCATGGTGACCATCACTGGCGAGATCATGACCGCGTTCCGTCAGCACGGATTCGTAGTGATCCCCGGGGTGCTCAGCGACGAACAGATCGCCCAGGGACGCCGAGTGGTCGCTGCCATGCTGGAGCGGAAGCCCTACGCCGACGACCACGTCGGACCGTACTTCCTATGGCCGCGCTTCACCTCAACCGGCCATCCGCTGCTCTCCTTCTATCAGGAGACGGGCATTGGAAAGCTCGCCGACCAGCTACTGCGTACGGACTTGGCCGTGCAGGATCCCGATTCCGCACAGGTGGCCACAACGATCCCGCCCTGGCCGCACCCGCCGGGTGGGCCGCACGTCGACGGCCTGACGCCGGGTGAAGCGGATGGACGTCCAGGGACGTTCTCGCTGCTGGCTGGTGTATGGCTCACCGATCATGACCGGCGGCACCGGGGGAACCTGTGGGTCTGGCCCGGCACCCATCTGCGTTTCGGACAGTACCTCGCCGAATTCGGCGCGGAGGCCCTGACTCGGGTCGAGGAGATGAATCCAGGCCCCTATCCGAAGATCGAACTCGGTGAGCCGACACAGGCCGTCGGCAGCGCGGGCAGCGTGCTGTTCGCACACTACCTGCTTGCCCACAACATTGGTGACCACGACGGTGTGGCTGAGACGGGGCGGCGAGAGACGGTGTACTACCGGCTCCATGCGAGCGGCCACCGCGAACGGTGGCGCGAGGCCGTCACTGATCCGCTCGCCGAATTCCGTTCGTACGGAGCGGCGTAACGAGCCGGGCCTGCGCGAGGTGTCGGCCGACCAATGCCGGGCGGCTCCACCCAAGCAGTGTGTCGGTAACCGCTCAAATCTCCTGAACCGCGCACCCGGCAGATGCACAGCTCAGCCGGACCGCATCACAAGATCTCCGGCAGAGCCCAATTGCATGACAGCCGATAGGGCCACCGGGGGCTGGCTCGAGCCTTGAAGGCTACTGTGGGGAGGGAGTGAACAGGGACTCGGCGACCACACTCGCCCGGTCCCGGGCCAGCCCCCGCTGTTCCTGCCGTCGACCACGGACGGAAGCGCCGCCGCTGCCCTGGCCGGGTGCGATCGCGCTGGTCAACGAGATCGCCGCCACCGATGTCCGCGCCTGCGCCACCCAATTCCGCCACACCGTGGACGCCCAGCTCGCCGAGGCGGGCCTGGCCGATCACATCCGGCTCACCGGGAGGGCGACGGGGCCAGCGGTGATGTCGCGGGACGTTCAACGGCATCGGGTTTCCTCCAGACTGAGCATGGCATGGCACGTCTTCCCGACGAAATGAGCGATGGACGTCGTGCCAAGAGGCCATGAAGAAGTTCCGTGCCCCGGTGGAGCGCGCACGAGACAGAGGACTGGTCATCAGGCGCTGTCGACGTGGTGCGGGTGCGTCCAGTCGAAGTCGAAGCGGGCGTGCCTCTTCACGAGGGTGCGGGCGCCGCTCGGCTTGGTGTCCTCGTCGAGGACGGAGTGGACCGTCAGGAGGGGAGCGTCGCTGATGTGGTGCTTGCGGTCCCAGACGAGGACTTGCTGGGCCATCTCCTCAGCGAGCTGCTCTGCGGATGGTCCGTAGGCGTGGATGCCCCACTCCCATGTCGAGGGCCCGGTCTGCCGGTTCAGTAGGCGGGCGAGGGAGCCGTCGCGGACGATGGCCGCTGCGTCCCAGCCCTTGGGGCGGTCGACGATCCCTGTGTCGAGTTCGGGGTCGACGGCCAGGCGGCAGAAGCCGTCCAGTGTGGTGGCGAGCCACAGCATGAGCTTGTCGAAGGGGGTGTTGCCGGGGATGGTGACGCCGGTCCACCGCTCGTGCCGCGGTGATTCCAGGGCCTGGGCGAGCTGCTCGGCGTCCGCTGTGCCTCCCTCGGGGAAACGTACGCGAACTTCTCCGCCGCGCAGGGATACGGCGTCTTCTTCGCGGGCGCCGGCACCTTGCATGGGGACGAATCCGCACACCGTGTACGACCGGCTGACCAGCTGGTCGCCGCGTTTGTCGAAGGCGATGGCCCAGCTGTATCCGTGAATTTTCAGCGGGACCACGAGGCGCCCGCCCTCAATAAGTGGGGTGATCCAGGCCGGCGGAATGTCGGTGGCCTGGACGGTCACGATGATCGCGTCGAGGGAGTCCTTGTCTGTGAGGCCGGGAGCACCGTGCTCGCCGTCGCCCAGCACAACCCGCACCCGGTCGTACCCTGCGGCGGGCAGGAACCGTGCCGCGCGTTCGATGACGAATGGGTCGATGTCCATGGTGGTGATCAGTCCGTCGGGGCTGACGAGTTCCTGCATGAGCGCGGCGTTGGGGCCGCCGGAGCCGATCTCCAGCGCGGTCTGTCCGGGGTGGAGCGCGGCCTCGCGGAGCATGACGGCCTGCACCCAGGGCGCCGAGACGGAGCTGGTGGCCCGGCCGTTGCGGTCGCGTTTGGTGGTGATGACCGCGTCGGCCGCGTCGTACACCGTTTCCAATGCGACCCCGGGGAGGAAGAGGTGGCGGCGCACGCGGCGGAAGGCCGCTTCGACGGAGGCGTTGTCGATGTAGCCCTGGTGGATCAGCTGGTCGGTCATTTCCTGGCGCAGTCGGTTGGCTTCGCGTGCCTGCTGGGGAGCCTCGGGTGGGGTGGGCTGGCGGACGAGGTTGCGGTGCACGGGCGGCAGCCAGGTGAGGAGCCCGGGCCAGACGGTGTTCAGCACGTGTGCGGAGGGTGTGAACAGCGTGCCGGTGAGAGCGGGGAGGTCGGCGGGCCAGTGCCATTCCCAGCGGTGGAACAGGTCGGGTTCGGTCACGGTGGGGGTGCCGTGGTGGCCTGTGACGCGCACGGCGGCGGTGAGGCGCGGGATGTCGGAGGTGGTGTCCATCAGGAAGGCGAGGACGTGCGCGTCGTCCGCCGAGGCGCTCAGTCCGGTCTCCTCGGCCAGCTCGCGTACGGCTGCCTGCTCCAAGGACTCACCGGGGTCGGGTTTGCCGCCGGGAAGTTCCCAGACTCCGTGTACGGAGCGGCCAAGCAGCACGCGGCCGTGCTCGTCGGTGACCACGACACCTGCGCCGATGAGGCCCTGTGGCGCGGGGTGTGGCTTGTCGGCGACGGACACCGGACCAGCGGCGGGTTCCCGGAGCACCAGTACGGTCATGCCGTCGGCTTCGAATCGGGCGGCCGTGGTCCATCCGGCTGTGGCCAGGGCGATCTCGTTTTCGTCGAGGGCGATGTCGCGCCGGTCTGCGGAGACGGTGTCCGCGAGCGGGGTGATGATGCAGATCGTGCCGCCGGGGCGCAGATGCTCGCGTAGGCGGTTCAGGAGCCAGGTGCGGTTGTGGAGGAAGGCGTAGCTCAGGCGGAAGGTGATCAGGTCGTACGTGTCATGGGGCAGGGCGGCGAGGTTGTCGCGTTCGATGTCGTGGCGCAGGAAGCGCACGTCTGCGTCGTCCGGAGCCTGAGCGGCGGCGAGTTCGACGGCTGACTCCGCGTAGTCCACGGCGTCGACGGAGTACCCCATCTCGTGGAGGTAGAGGGCGAGTTCGCCGACTCCGCAGCCCACGTCCAGGGCGACGGCGGGGTCAGCGGGGCGAAGAGCGGTATTCAGTATGGCGCGTTCGGAGGCGGTCAGAGTCCGGAAGCGCTTGCCGCTGGCGTAGTGGTCGTGCCATTCGGCTTGGTGCGTGTATCCCACCGAGGCTGCTCCTTGTGGTCGTGAGGTTGGTGGTCAGGGCTTTGTGAGTGCCGTTGGAGGCGCGACTTCTCGTCCGGGGCGCTGCGCCGCACGTACGCCTGCGGCATCAGGACCTCACGCGGCAGCGCGAGCAGGGCCTCGTACACCGGGCCGGGGCCACGAGGTCGCCGTCCGCCTTCAGCCGGGCGACCGCCGCCGCCCGTGTGGCCGCCGCTTTGTCTTCCGGCGCCGGTCTTGAGCTGCTTGTCCCGGTCGGCCGGGTCCGGGCCCTGCCGGGGTGATGAGCCCTCCTGCGTGCCCGTGTGGCGGGCGCGGGTGGTCTTTTCAGCGGTCATGCCCAGCCCATCTCCGTGTAGAGGCGCTGTGCGCGGATGCCCTCGATGGCTGCCCGGGTGTAGGCCACGGTCTGCGCTGGGAGCTTGTCGGGATGCCAGAAGCTCCATCTGGTGCACTTGTCGGGCTCCCGGACCTCTGGGGTGCCTTCCCAGCGGTGGGCCCGGAATACGAGCTGCATCCGGGGCCGGTCGCCGGGGGTGTCCACGAGGTGGACGACGTGCGCGAGTTCAACATCGTCGGCCTCGATCCGCAGCCCTGCCTCTTCCTGCGCTTCGCGGAGGAGACAGGCCAGGGCGGATTCCTGCTCGCAGTGTCCTGCCAGGAAGTGGTACATCGAAGCGGCGTAGGCCGAGTTGGGGTGACGCAGGCCCAGCAGCACCCTGCCGTCGGAGTCTTCCAGATAGAGGTGGACGCCGACGACGTTCAGCACGGTCGACGCCGCCGCCGGAGGCAGTGTCGGCGGCCGGCACGAGCCAAGGGGCTCGGCGGCCTCCCGCGACGTATCGGGGCGGACGGCTTCGTGTTCGCCCTCGGGCCCGCTCGTGGCGTGGCGGTACACCAGGTCGAGGGTGGAGGAACTGATCCGAAGGCGAGGGAGGACGTCCGGGGCGAACCAGTGGAGCATCACCCCTTCGGTGAGCGTGAGGTCGGCGGGATTTCCGTTCCACCGGCCCGCGTAGACGGCGATGGGGATGCTGGCGCCGTCGCTCCCTCGCGCCTCCTCGACGGCGAACGGCCGCAAGACGGGGACATGGAGACCCGCCTCTTCCCTCAGCTCCCGCCGGACGGTCTCCTCCAGCGTCCGGTCCTGCGGTTCGCGGCCACCGCCGAGGAGCGACCAGGCTCCTGGCTCCCACATGACGCCTGGCAGATGGTCGCGCAGATGCAGCAGGTACTGGCCCTGGTCGTTGTAGATCAGCGCCGAGGCGTTCACCGGCTCACCCGCGGGCGCCGCTGTGCCGAGCTTGAGGAGTTTGTCGCGCAGCGTCGGCGCGGCGACGCGGTCGATGGGACGCCACTCCCGTTCGGAGACAGCTTCGGCCTGAAGGGCGATGGCCGCATCGACGCGGCGGAGCCGGAAGCAGAAACGCAGGTCGTAGTGGTGGTGGGCCGGCGTGCCCCTGGCCGGGCCGGCGTCGACTTCGTGCACGCCGATGTCGAGGGGCAGGCCGTCCAGCCCCGGCCACGGGACCACCGCGCCGGGCGGGATGCCTGCCTCCTCGTGCAGTGCACGCAGGGCCGCCGCTGCGAGCGTGTGGTCACCGGGCTCGTTGTGGCCGTCGAGGGTGGAAACCTTGCCGCCGGCTTGGTGGTGAATGTGCAGAACTCGGTCAGTGTCGTCGATCACGATGGCACTGCAGGTGATGTGACCGGGAAGGGTAGTGCGGCTGGTCGGGTCGGCGGGGCGGCCGAGAGCCGCGAGGAGGGTGTCGAGCCCGGCGCGCTCGCCCGGATGGCGGGCGAGGTACGCCTCGAGGGTGCTGCGGATGTGGGAGCGGCTGGGCGGCATGTCGTCACCTCGGAGTCCACAGAGCAGGGGAGTTTGGCAGCGGGCGGGCTTCACCGGGCCTGCCTGTGCTGAGGCTCGGCGCTGCGGCGCGGTGCGGGGAGGTCGCCTGCCGGTGGTGAGGCCAGCCCGTACTGGGCGGCCTGGGCCTGGAACATCTCCCGATACAGACCCTCCCCGCGCGCCATGAGCTGGTCGTGGGTGCCCTCTTCGACGATGAGCCCCTGGTCGAGGACGTAGATGCGGTCGGCCTTCGCGGTCGCGGCGAGACGGTGGGTGACCAGGACGATCGCGTTACCGTCCTCGGCCAGGCTCCACAGCCGCTCGAAAGCGGCGATCTCCGCATGCGGATCCAGCGCCGAGGTGGGCTCATCGACCAGGAAAAACGGCGCTCCCCTGTACCTGCTGCGCGCGGTGCCCAGCTTCTGCCACTGACCACCGGACAGCTGGACGCCCCGCTCGTATCCCTTGAAGACGATCGAATCCCACTGGTGCGGCAGCCCCTCGATCAGCGCGTGCACGTCGGCCGCCTTCGCCGCCTCCTTGACCCGGTCCATGTCCCGGGGACGGTCACCGGCGCCGATGGCCACGTTCGTGGCGGCCGTCATCTCCCAGCGCGGGAAATCCTGCGCGAGCAGTCCGACAGCCGCGAACACGTCCGCGCGGTCAGCCTCGCGGATCTCGCCCCGCTCGCCGCTCGCTCCTTCCCACCACACGTTCCCGCCGGTGGGCAGCAACAGGCCCCCGAGGATCCGGGTCATAGTCGTCTTGCCCGAGCCGTTCGCACCGACCAGCGCAGTCACCTCACCCCGCCGCACCGACAGACTCACCCCCTTCAGCGACGGGGACGAGGCCCCGGGGTAGGTGAAAGACACGTCCTCCACATGGATGGCCTGCACGGGGGACGGCAGTGGCGCGCCTGTCTGCGGGATGGCGTGCTTCGCAGCCAGCTCGGTGGCGTTCTGGGTGTCGGTGAGGAACAGCATCTCTTCGTAGAGGCGGTTGACCTGCTGGACCAAAGAGGTGAGCCGCGCGGTGGAATTACGGATGGCCACCACCGCGGTGCCGCCGACCGCCAGCGGCAGCCCACCACTGGTCAGCAGCCACCACAACACCCCGTAGCAGCCCAGGGACGCCAGACCGGAGAAACCGCCGACGACCAGGTCAGTGTGCGCCTGCGCCCGCGCCAGACGCCGCTGCTCGGCCTCCATCTGCCGCGACATCTCCTCATAGCCGCGCAGCAGCTTCACCCCGGCCGCGTGTGCGCGGATCTCACCTGCGGCATGGGGCCTGGTCAGGTACGCCAGCAGCGAGGCCACAGCGCGCCGGTGATCCACCCAGTTCAGCCGTGAGGTGTACTCACGGCGCGCCGAGCGCACCGCCCCCCACCCCCTGGGCAGGGCGATCGCCAACAGCATCGGAAGCAACGCCCAGTGGAGGGAGGCCAGCACGATGGCCGCCGCCACCAGGCTGATCAACACGTTTCCCACGCCCACCGACAGTCTGAGCATGTTGCGTGCCGAGTCGGTGCCGAACTTCCCCGCCTCCAAGACGCGTTGGACCTCGGGCCGCTCGGTCGCCTCGACTTCCACCCGGGTGACGGCCCGGTAGTACCGGGCGGAGATGGCCCGCTCGACCTGTGGCTCCAGCCGACCGGACATCGCCGTCGACCACGCCGCCAGCAGCGCCGCCCCCACCGACACCGCCGCCAACACCATCAGGGAGGGCAGCGCCTCGCGGAGCCTGTCCGCGGTCGGACCGTCGGCGAAAAGCCGGGTGAGGATATCGTTGACCGCCAGCAGGCCCCACGCGGCCATCACGCCCTCTCCGGCCTGGGCCACAACGACACCGGCCAGGGCCCGCCGGTCCGCCTCCCATCCGGTGTGTAACACCATCCCGACCATGCGCGGAAGTGCGGCGGCCATCTTCCCGAACCCCATGCGGGCCAGCGCGCCTTGGTGGTGCACGAAGGACTGATCCCAGCGCAGCCGGCCCCCGAACAGCTCATGCTCCGCGTCCGAGATCCCGCTCGCCGTCTCTCCCGGCTTGCTCTGCGGCTTCATGCGCAACACCCCTGCCCCAACCCCGCAGCGGGCTGGGCGATGACCAGAACCTGGGCACCGGCAGACGCACTCCACCACCGCTCCGCTGAAGGAAGCTGGTGGCCGCGCCGCCGCAGCGGGGAGAGCGGCAGCACGGACCACTCGGTGCGGGCCGGCGGGACGGCAGCCATGGCCGGTTGTGGGCCGCAGTCGCTGGCGGAGGGTGCCGACGCGGCGTGGCTCCTTTGGCCTGCGTCACCGCGCATCCAGGCCGCCTCCGGGTGGAAGGTGCCGCCTGCGGCAGCGTCAACACGAAGCCTCATCAGCGCGGTAGTCAGCCCGCCGGAACGACGTTGTTCGATTAAGGCAAGGGCAGGCGGCGGAACAGGACTGGGGGCCACGGCGTCCTCCGGATGGGCGCGTCTGAGGTACTGGTGCTCTAATAACGGGGCCGAATGTGACACCGTTACGGGTATCTGGCGAACAAATGTTCCCTGCGACGGCGGTTCGCCTGTCGTGGTGGGCTCGTCGGCCTCCGGGGGCATTCGAGCAAGAAGGCGTCACTCGACCGGGTGATTGACCTGCTGGCACCTAGCTCGCCGAGAACACCACCTCCAGGTGCTGCCGGGAGAGAAAAATTCGAGGTTCTCTGCGGCGTAGCAAGTCGGTGGAGCCATGTCACACGCTGCTCCACTCGGACGGCAGTTCGTCGATGGTGGATGGAGAGCCAGTGGGCACGGCCCACAAGGCGTGGGCGGCAATGAGCGCCGTACGGGCTCGATCGTGGCCGGCTGGTCCCAGGCCAAGGAGCGCGACGGCCTGGTGTGGCGTGACAAGCAGACGCCTGAATGCCTCACGGTGGCGAGGAGTTGGAGTGCTGGGCTGGACGTTGGTGACGATCGCGGCCAGGCTGACGGCAGCGCAGGTACGGTATGCCACGTTTATTCCAGTCTCGTGTTGCTTGGTCTCTTCCCGGATGTATGTGGCATATCCCAGGTAGTGAGGAGTCTCGGTATCGAGCTGGGCCTGCTGGCTGGCACCACGGTTCACGAAGGCGGGGTCGCTGGCGCCGTCCTGGAGAGAGCTGCTGGGGAGCCAGAACCGTGTGCCCGTGGCGTCAGCCAGCACAACAATCCGCCCATCGGGCACGAACAGCCACGCCTCTGCCAGCGCGATTGGAAGGCCATCGGGGACCTCCTGGCCGCCGTGCCACCGCGGCCAGGGTCCTGCTTGACGGACGGCCGGAGGGGCGAGTGGGCCAGGGGGAGCCACGAGTGAGGGGGCGCGGACGGCTTCAGGCACGTAGGACTGCTCCAGTCAGATGAAGCGGGAGGTCAGAAAAGGCCGGAAGGGTGAGGCTGCAAGGTTTTCGGGGGGGGGCGGCCTGCGGCGTAGATCAGGTCGGTCAGGGAGACAAACAGTCCGCGGCGTGCGGCGTCGCCGAGAAGCTGACGGAAGAGACGGGCTGCGATCTTCCGGTCGTCCGTAGCCTGGTGGCGCCGGGCGGTGCGCGGGAAATGGAGGTGGCTGACCAGGGCGTCCAGCCGGTAGGAGTCCAGGCCGGGGTGGAGAGCGCGGGCCAGGAGCACGGTGTCGATCAGGGCAGTGCCGGCCAGACGAGGGCAGGCGTCGCGGTAGGCATACAGGAATCCGGCCTTGGCCGGAGCGTAGTAGGCAACGTGCGACTCGAGTGTCCCGAGTACCACGGAGGCGGATGAGGCGTTGGCGAGGTCTTGGGCTCGGATGCCGGTCTGGGCGGTGTCCACGGCGGTGAGCGGTGCCTGTTCGGGCGGGCGGATGAACGAGCGGAAGGTGTAACCGGTGGGCAGTGGGCCCCTGGGGGTCCTGGAGTGCGAGGATGCCGAGTTCGATTGGTTCGGGACGGTGGCCGCGCGGTGTCGTCCCCATGAAGTCGATGACGCAGAAACACACCGCGCGGAAGTCTTCGTCTTCGCTGAGATGCCCGCGGGCCCGGGCCGCGTCGTCAGGTCGGGGTTGGCTGTGTGAGAGCGGGGGCGTGTGCGTCATCGCGCCAGGGCCGTGGCGGGAGCGTGGTTACCGAAGGCGAGGGTGGCCAGTGTCAGAGTGCGTAGCTGACCGGGGGTGGTAGCCCAAGCCGTCCACTGGCGCGCGAAGGGTTCTTCCTCGACGGGGAGACCCGCGTCAGGGGCTGCGCTGTGCGCGCAGCTGCGCAAGGTGAAGTCGTGGTGGGGATAGAGGGCGAAATCGCCCAGGTAGTCGGCTGCTGCTGCGGCCGCGGTCCACGTTCCCACGCGGTGAATGCTCCTCAGCGCGGTGACCAGCTGGCGACCCTTCAGGTGTCTCCATGATTCGGCGTGGGCCAGATAGGCATGGGCGGCCGACCGCAGGCCCGCCTGGGCGACACCTACTTTGGCTTTGTGGAAGGCGGAGTCGGGCAGGCAGAGCAGCGTTTTGGGGGTGGGAACGAGGTGGAGCGTTCCGCGCGGGCTTTCGCGGACGGGCCCGTAGAGGGTGCACCAGCGGCCATAGAGCTCACGGCTGGCGTCGGGAGCGGTCTGGCACTGTCGCAGGATCGCGACGCACAAGGCGTCCCACAAAGAGGGGTTGGAAATGCGCACGATCGTTCCCAGGCTGGACAGCGCGTTGGTGAGCTGAGGAGGCGCGGCGGGGGGAAGGCGCTGGCAATGGGTGTAGGTGAGGTCGGGGAGGCTTCCGTTTCCGACCATCGGCATGAAGTCGAGGGCTTGTCCGTCCCAGGAGGCCAGCCAGGTGGTGCCCCGTTCGTTGGACAGCAGCCGATAGGGGCGGCCGGACTCGGTGTCGGTCCAGCCGGGATGGTCGGTGCACATGCTCGCGTGAGTCAAGACGTTTTCCTGTCTGATGGTGATGGTGGGGTTACGGGGATATTGCGGGCGATGCTGTGCCGAGAGACCCGAGCGGAAATCGGGGCACGACCCCCTTCGGCTGGTGTGGGTACTTGAGAGGGGTCGGTCAGGCCGCGAGCGCGAGTTGCCACGTGCGATTGAGGATCTGGATGAACTCATGGGTGTTCACCGTGACCACCAGGACGTCGTGGTCGGACCAGTCCACGTCGATGACCTTGACGTCTGTGATCGCTGGGAGGAGGGGCTTGCTGGCGTAGATGCGGTCGACGCGCTGTCGGCCTCCCTGCCAGTCCACGCCGCAGGTGGGGGCTAGGGCTTGGCGCCGGGCGGCGCCGTTGGTGCGAACGGCATGCCGGGCGACGTCTTCCAGGCCCGCGGTCCGCAGGATCTGATCGGGATAACTGTCCGCGATACGGCGTCCATGGGCGTCCAGCACGCTGCGGTGGGCTACGTGCTGCTCGTCATCGATCTCGTTCCAGTCCGGCAGCCTGACGTGATCCATTCCCGGTTCGGGATAGGAGTTCCAGTCTCCGCCGCCGATCATGTACACCGGTGTCTTCCGCCGGTCGCGATCGTAGGCGCGTGAGGCGCCCGGGACTGTGGCCGCTTTGTCGTTGAGCGTGGTCCACCGCTCCGCTTCCAGCCGGCGCCTGGCCGGGGAGCTGTAGCTGGCATGTACGGAGGAGGCGATGAACGGCACCGCGCAGTCGCCGATTCTCAGCGAGAGAGTGGTGGGCGCTTGGTTCCATACCGCCTTGTCGCGCCATTCGCCGACGCAGCGGAACCGCGACTGGTCAACGAATATGCCGGTGAGCTGCTTGGTCTTCCCCTTCTTGGGGCCCATCCAGCCGCGCAGGCCAAGGGCGTCTTCGTCCTCGTAGAGGAGCTTGCGGTTGTTGGCGAGGGCTTTGTCGCATTCCTGCCGCAGCAGGATGCCGGGGCCGATGTCCGTGATGGTGGCGTGCATGGCCCCGCGGCGACCGGGGTCTCCCACGCCGTTGCCCTCGAAGTTGGAGCTGACGATATGGAAGGTGTCGCTGCCACTATCCTCGGCGGATGTCGTTACGGGCATGACCAGTGGTTCTCCTGAAGAGGACGGCGGGGGCGGGTCAGATGAGTCCCTTGCGTAGCGCGAAGGCCACGGCGTGGGATCGGTTGCGCAGGTGGTGCCGGGTGATGAAGGCATGCAGCACGTTCTTGATCGTGCGTTCCGAAAAGCTCAGCTTGAGGGCGATCTCCGGGGTGTCGTAGCCCTCGGCGACCAGCCGCAGGACATCGATTTCTCTCTCGGCCACTCGCCCGATCCCCAGATTCTGATCCCTTCCGTGGAGTTGGCCGAGCAAGTGGAGCAGGCGTGTCTGGAGGCCCGGCGGGAGGTGGCCGTCTCCTGTAGCCACGGTCTGGATGATGCGGACGAGCCGATCGCTGTCGACGCTCGCGCGCCACATGATCCCGGCGGCACCGCATTCGGCGGCCAGCGACAGTTGATGGTCATGCAGATGGGACACCAACAGGACGAGCCGCGATGAGCCGCTGTGCTGCGCGGTGCGGAGCAGTTGGTACCCGGCCGGATCGGAGATGTCCGCTGTCACCACGGTCACGGCTGGATCGTCGGCACCGTCGTACAGGCGTATCTCCGGCCGCGGGCGCAGCAGACTGATCACCCCGGCTTCGGAGAGGGGGTCATCGGCGCACACCTGGACAGTGATGCGGTCGGTCATCCTTGGGGATCCATCGAATGGGGTGGATTGGGGCGGTTCGGTGTTGCTCAGGGCAGGGCGGAGCAGAAGAGCTGTGCGACGCGGGCAGGCCGGAGGTCCTGGGCGCGGCGGTAGGCGGCCTGGCAGGCCGCGTGGTAGGAAGCAGGGTCGGCGAGTAGTCCGTCGGTGAGGAACAGCAACGCGTTCGGCCCGTGCATGACGTCGGCGAGCAGCCGGCGGGGACCGTGTTGGAGAGGCAGGAGCAGGTCGGACAGGATGCCGGTGTTGTAGGCGATGACCGGTGTGCCCTGGCTGAGGGCTTCCAGAGCGGTCATGCTGCTGGTGGGGCGGCGGCACGGGATGATCACTGCGGCAGCGTTGGCGAGCCAGCCGGGTATTTCTGTCCAGCTGGGCACAGGTTCCAAGGTGATGTTCGGTGCCCGGTCGGCGAGCATTTGGCACTGCTGCCGCAAGGCCCGCTCACCGTGTAGGTCGTCGGGCCCGGGCGGGGCGAGGGCGACCTCCACATGGCGATGCCATGCTCTGGCGCCTGCGATCAGCTCAAGGACACCCACATCCTGGCCGGCCGGGGCCAGTACTCGCACCGGGGCTTCAGACTTCCGTGCAACCGGGGCTGGGATGCCGGGATTGTGGAGTGGGGCGTTGGGGACGACGCGCCATCTATGGGTGGGCCAGGCCGCGGCGGCGGCCTGTCGCAGGACGGCGTCGCAGGAGGTGATGACGGTGTCCGCATACGCCAGAGCCGGTGGCATGTCCTGCTCGTGCGGGAGCGCGGGCATCACAAGGACACGCTGGACGCCCTGTGGAAGAGCTGCTCGCAGGCGGCCCAGACCCCACAAGGCGCCCACGAACACGACGGTATCAATGCGGCGACGGGCGATCAGCATGCTCAAGGAGTGCTGGATTTTTGCTTCGTTGGTGATGAGAGCCTCGCGCAACGCACGTGAGGGGCAGGGGAGGGTGAGGGGGAGGTCGAGCTGGTCGACGATGACGCCGGGCAGCCCGTTGCCATCGCACTGCTCAGCGGCCGTGGCGATGACCACCTGATGCCTGGCCGCAGCTAGCGCGGCGGCGAGTGAAGAGACGGCTCGATCTGTCCCCGTGACCGCGTCAATACACCAAGGGGCGCGGACGAGAAGGATGGAGCGCCGCTGTGTGGTCATGGCAGGGTCCTTCGTGAAGTTCAAATTGAGTGAGAGGCGAGCCGGGAGCGGCAGACGCCAACGCCTGGCCAGATCATCGGGGCGGTCAGGGTGGGTCCTGCTGCCGGGTGTCTCTTGTCCTGGCAGCGTCAGGCCGGGTGTCGGGCGCAGTGATCCGGTACCTGCCCGGCGATGACGCGTCCCGAGTGTCAGCTGCGGCTGTGTCTGTCTCGGCGTTTTCGAGGAGCCCTTCGGCCCGGAGTTTCGGTAGGGACTTGACGACGGTTGTCTGGCCTAAGCCGTAGCGCTGGGCGAGTTTCACCGAGCTCGGTAGGAGGTCGCCGGGAGGCCAGGTGCGGTTGAGGATGTCGTCGCGGAGCGCGGCGATGAACTGCTCGGATTTGCTCAGCAGCTGTCGATCGCCTGTGGTGCCCTTCGGATCTCGTACGAGTTTGCCGACCGAGCCCAGTGTCTCCACGACCCCGTCAGCGGCCAGGGTTTTGATGACGTGGACTATGACGTGTTCGGGGACTTGGTGTTCCTGGGCGAGCTTGCGGTTGGAGGGCAGCAGTGTCCCCGGCGGGTATGTACCGTCTTGGATCTGGTGGCGGATCGTCGTGGCGACCTGGCTGGCTCGTTCTGCTGTCGTCCGTGGTGGTTTTTGCCCGGCGCCTGCGACGCGTGTTCCTGCCTTGCCCGGTCCTCCGTGGAGCACGCCATGGTCTTTGAGGCGGCGCAGCGCGTCACCGGCTGTGCTGAGTGATACGTCGAGACTGCGGGCGAGCTCTGCCCCTGTCGGCACGAGGTCCCCCGGATTGTAGCGGCCCTCGTTGATCTGGGTCAGGATGAATTGCTCGACGCGATCGGTCTTGTTGGCCACGGGGCAGTCGTGGGCGGGGGAGAGGGAATAGCTGGATGAAGTTCGTGCTACCAACCCTTGGTTCTCCAGGTGTTTGCGTGCGGTGCGCACCACGGGAGGGCTGACCTGGAAACGCCGGGCGAGGAGATCTATGCGGGACAACTCGTGCGGGGTCAGTGCTCCCTCGGCGAGCTGCTCGGCCAGCACCGTGGCGATCGTCTCGGACGTAGTGGTCAACGTGTTTCCTTCTCCTGCAGGAATAGGAGGAACGGGAAGGGGGACGCCTACGTGGTGCGCTCGCGGGTGGGAGGGGAGCGGTCCCCACGACTTGGTGCCCACGTGTGGGGCGTACAGCGTCCGTGGTGAGGCGTGGTCAAGCAGCCTTGGCGGTGCCCGAGCGCAGGACGACGGGGAGCTGCTGGTGGCCGTTGGAGATGAAGGACTCCAGCGGGCGCAGATCTCTCTTCGAGACCGCGAGGGTGAGGTCGGGAAAGCGGTGGAAGAGGGCTCGGAGCGCGATCTCAGCTTCGAGGCGGGCGAGTTCCGCCCCGAGGCAGTAGTGCGGGCCGAATCCGAAAGACAGGTGGTCGCGGCGGCTGGCCCGGGTGATGTCGAAGCGCTCGGCGGTGTGGCCGTGGAGGTGCGGGTCGCGGCCGACGGCGGCGTAGCTGATGACGATCGGTTCCCCTTGCCGGAACGTGATGCCGCTCGGTTCGTCGTGAAGATCCTCGGTGGGGAAGCGCATGATGATCGTGGCGACCGGCGGTTGGTGGCGCAGGGTCTCTTCCACCGCGTCCGCCCAGGCGCACTGCCCGCTGCGCAGGAGGGCGAGCTGCTCGGGGTGGGTGCTGAGGTTGACGATGGCGTGGTCGAGTAGGTTCACGGTGGTCTCGTGGCCAGCCCCGATGAGCAGCAGGATGCTGTCGAGCAGCTCCTGCTCGGTGAGATGGGAATTGGTCTCGTCGTCATGGGCGGCGATCAGAGCACTGGTGACGTCGTCACCCGGTGCGCGGCGTTTCGCAGCGACGAGATCGGTGAGCAGCTGGTAGAGCTCCCGATTGTTCGCTTCTGCCTCTTGTGGGGTCTGGTCGGTGGCGAAGATGCCGCCAATCGCCTTTCGGAAGGCGGGGTGCAGGTGATCGGGGACGCCGAGCAGGAGGTTCACGACGGTCAGCGGCAGGATCCACGCGAACGTGGCGCGCAGGTCCACGGTTTCGCCGGGTTCGGTGGTGGCCTGGAGCTGGTCGAGGAGATGGTGGGCGATGTCCTTGATCTGCGGGCCGAGGGCGCGGATGCGGCGGGTGGTGAATGCCTTGGCGATCAGGCGGCGCAGCCGGATGTGTTCCTCGCCGTAGGAGGTCAGGGCGTTGTAGACGTCGACCCACAGCCGCAGCGGCCAGGTGGAGGGGATCCGTCCGTTGATGTAGTCGGGCCAGTGCTGACGGGCGTCTTTGGAGACGCGCCGGTCGGTGAGCAGCCGTTTGATCAGTGCCGGGTCGGTCACTTCCCAGGCGGTCACGTTGCCGGGCAGTTCCACATTCGTCGCCGGGCCCTGGGCACGGAGGAGAGCGGTTTCGCCGTGGATGTCAGGTGCGGTGGGGTCAAGGCGGAAGGGGCAGCCGGAAGCTGCGGGGGAGGTGTCCATCAGCAGGCTCCATGGGTGGTGTGGGGGGCCACGGGCGGGGCGGGCGGGAAGGTGACGGGCACGCTGGCCCAGCCGGAGAGGAACCATCCCGGCTGGCGCGGGAGCTGGTGCCGGGGACGGGCGAGGGCGAGATCAGGGAGCCGGTCGAGGACGCGCTCGACCGCGGTCTCGCAGATGATCCGGGCCAGATCCGGGCCCGCGCAGCCGTGGACGCCGGCGCTGAAGGCAAGGTGTGCGGAATTGCCTGCATGACGGTCGGCGTAGGCGGTGAACCTTGGGTCTGTGTTGGCCATCACGAAGCTCACCAGCACCGGCACCCCGGGCTGCAGAGGGACGTTCTCGTAGGTGGTGGGATAGCGCGGGTACAGCGGGCAGTAGTTCGCGACGGGCGTTTCTTCCCACAGCACGTCGTCCAGTGCGGCGCTGACAGGCAGCACACCGTCGTAGACGTTCCCGGCGAACCGGTCGTCATCGAGCATCAGCAGCAGGGCTGTGGTGATCAGGTTCGTGCTCGGCTGGCTGGCGGCACCGAAGACCAGGAGCATCTGCTGGACCATCTCGTCATCGGTCAGGCCGGCGGGGTGGTCCAGCAGCCAGGATGTGGCGTCCATGCCGGGCTGGCGGCGCTTGATGCGGACCAGTTCCAGACAGGCGGCTTCCAGGTCCTGGTTGGCCTGCACGGCGTCGTGCGCGACGTTGAAAAGCTTGCGCAGGGCCGCCACGATGCGCAGGCTGAGGTCGGGTGACCCGCCGAACATGTCGATCAGGACCAGAGTGGGCAGCAGAGCCCCGTAATCGGCCACCAGATCGGCGTGCGCGCGAGGGGCGAAGGTGTCGATGAGTGTGTCAGCGATCCGCGTGACGGTGACGGCCAGGTCGTGGGTGTCAACCCTGGCGAGGCTGTCGGTGATGGACTGCCGCAACCGCGCGTGTGCCGGTCCGTCCATCCACAGCGCATTCGGCCGACGCTGCAACAGCGGCAGGGCCGGGCTGTCAGCGGGCACCTGCCCGGACCTCAAAGCCGCCCAATGATCGGGATCCTTGGCGAACTTCTCCGGTGTATTACGCAGCAGGTGCAGGGCGGCCGCATAGGTGGTGGTGATCTGCCCGTACACCCTGGGAGCGATCTCCACCGGTGCGATCGGGCCCATCGCACGCAACCGCTCGTAGACGGCACGGGGATTCGCCTCGTACTCCGGCCCGAAGAGCGCGACCGGCTCTGCGGAGGACATGGTGGCGGAGGGGGCGCTGTAGGGACAGGCGCCGGACAGGGCCCAGCCGGGGGGCGGGACGGAGGAGGGAAGGGTCATCGGGCAGGCTCCGAGTAGCGGGCAAGCAGGTACTCGACAAGGCAGATCAATGCATCCCGGGAGCTGCCACGGTCCCGGGCATCGCAGAAGACCAGCGGGGTCTCCGGCGATAGGTCCATCGCTCCGCGCAGCTGCTCCACGCTGTAGGCGGGTGCTTGGGGGAAGGTGTTGACGGCGATGGCGTAGGCCAGGCCGAGTTCCTCCAGCCGGTCAATGACGTCGTAGCTTTCGCCAAGGCGCCGGGGATCGGACAGGCGGCGGGGGTCAACCAGGACCAGCGCTCCCAGGGCACCTCGGGTCAGGTCGGCCAGGAAGTTCTGGAAGCGTTCCTGCCCGGGGGCACCGAACAGGTACAACACGAGGTCGTCGGTCAGAGACAGGCGGCCGAAGTCCATCGCCACGGTTGTGGTGGTTTTCTCCGGCAGACCTTCCAGGTCATCGGTGCCGACGCTGGCTGCGGTCATCTGTTCCTCGGTCCGCAGCGGACGTATCTCGGACATCGAGGCGATGAAGGTGGTCTTGCCAACGCCGAACGCCCCCGTGATCACAATCTTCGCGGCCTGCTCGTGACCGCTCAGATAGCTGATGTCGGCGGTGGGATTAGAGGCTGCGGAGTCCATGGAGTACTGCCTTCAACAGGTCAGGGTCGGATAGCTGGGCGGGCGGGATCGGGGCACGGGTGGTGATGTGACCGCTGTCCATCAAGTCGGCCAACGGGAAACACAGGACGCTGACCGGAAGGCCCAGGTAGGAGCTAATCTCGGCGACCGAGAGAGCACCCGGCAGGCACAGCTCCACCACTCGGCGATGCTCCGCGGTCAGATGGGAGCGCGCTGTCTCGGGCCGGGAAATGACCAGCGTGTGGTGATCGAAGTGATTGCGGCTCGGGGCGGGCCGGCCACCCGTGACGACATACGGCCGCACCAGCCCGTTATCCCGGCCGCGCCGGGGCCCGGTCATGACACCGCACCCGCGGTGCCCCGCGACGCGACACCCATTTCCTGGCCGAGTCGGGCGATGGTCTTCTCCATGGCGTAAGAGACCGCCTCGACATCCGCCCGCTCGGCGGCGGAGACCGCCAGATAGGCGCTCTCACCGGCAGCCATGAGGAAGATGTATCCGCCCTCGTACTCGATCATGGTCTGCTGCCACGGACTGTTCTGACAGTCGGCGAACTCCGCCGACCCGCGGCTGAGGGACTGCATCCCGGAGACAGCAGCCGACATCCGCTCGGCCATCTCCCGGTCGACCCCCTGGGAGCTGGCCATCGTCAGACCATCGCCGGACAGCAGCAGCGCGCGCTTGGTGCCATCGAGATTCAGGATGTGCTCGTCCAGGATCCAATCGAGGTTATTGCGGTGCACGGTCAGGCATTCCTTTCATCAGAGGTGCTCTCGGCTTGCGCGGCTCGACGGCCGCGGACGAACGCGCCCACGCTGCTGCCGGACTTCGTAGGGGTCTGCGAACTCGGAGCGGTGGAAGCGGCTGGGGGCTGCTGCGGCTGGCGCCGACGGCGCTGCAGCAGACCATCGGGGCGCGCCTGGACCGCCTGCTCGGGATGGTGCTGTGGCTGTTCCGTGCGGGCAGCGGGGACGTCCTGCTGAGTCGTCGACTGCTCAGGGATCGGCGGTGTGGGCGTAGCAGTGTGCTGCGGCTCGGGGGGTGCGGTGAGCAGGGCCTCAGGGAGATGGATGACCGCGCGGGTGCCGCCGAACGGGCTTGTCGTATCGACGCTGGCACGGAAGCCGTACCGGGCTGCGAGCATCCCGACTGCGGCGAAGCCGAGCCGGAAGGGATGACGCAGCTGTGTGAGGAGCACGGGCTCCTGGCCGGGCAGGAACCTGGCCGCCCATGCCCGGTCTTCGGGCTTGAGACCGACGCCGGCATCGTCGATGACGATGCTCACGCCATTGCCCTTCACGAATCCGACCAGCACTTTCGAACTGGGCTCGGAATGACGGGCCGCGTTGTCCAGCAACTCAGCCACAGCCAGCGCCACCGGCTCAACAGCCCTGCTGACCACAGACAACGGCAACTCGCCGATGACCTCGACGCGACCGTAGTCACGAATGCGGCCCGCACCGGCCCGCACGACATCCAGCACCGGAGCAGCGACCCGCTGGCGACCTGGCCAGGAGCCAGTCAGCATCCCCAGCACCTGAGCCCGACGCCCCAACTGTCCACTGGCGTGATCGATCGCCATCGCATCAGCCAAAACCAGCGGGTTGTCGTGCCGCTCAAGCAGATTGCTCACAGCCCGCTGCTGCTCATTGACCAGCGCCTGTACCGACCGAGAGACCTCCTTGGCCGCGGCCTGTGCCGTCTTCTCCGCCCACTGCCCGGCCACGTTCCCCGCATCGGCAACCAGACGGACAACCGCATCCTGGGCATCCGCGAAGCGTGTCCCTGCCAGTCCCGCGTGCAACAGGCCAGGCACCGTGGCCTCCTGGCCACGCCACAGGTGAACCACGACGGCCGGCAGCCGGTGCTCCACCAGGTGCTGAGCTTCCGCGTCCCGTAGGTCGATCTCTCGCCTGAGCGCCTCTATCTCCTGGGTGAGCGCACCAGTCCGCTGTGCGTGGTCCGTCTCCAGAATCTTGATCCGACGAGACCGGCGATAATGCAAAGACACCACTGCTGCGGCGGCCACCACAGGGGTCAAGAACCAGAAGACTATGAGGGGGGTCATTAGAACCTCGAACGCAATGGAAACGAAGGGGTAGGTGATTGAGAAGGCCGTCGGGACGCTTCAGGGCCTCGGGACGGGGGAACCGAAAGCCTCACTCGTGTATGCGCCCCGACGGCCGGTCCAGATACAGCGGCCGCACGCCGGGTAAGCAGGTGTGGAGACCGCCTCCTAAAGGTCGTCTCGGGTCGGGCTATACGATCCGGCTTCCCAGGGACAAGCGGAAGGTTTCACAGGGGTTTCGACTGGAGTAGGCGCTGTTCCCTCCCCGGGGTTGGCAGCTGCGCTAGGGTCCGTGGTTTCACGGGCGGCGACCTTCTGGCCGATACCGCCGTACAGCCATACCCGCGCGAGTTCCTCTGCAGTGACCTCTTCGTTGGGATTCCAAAGTGGTATCTGCACCACTCCGGGATCGATCAGAGTAAACCCAGCGAATAGCGCCTCGATCTGTTTGTGAGACCGCATCGTCACCCCGACAGCGGCCTGGTATTCGTCGTAGACAGCTGCACCGTGCGCGGCCCTGTCGTGTTGGAACTCGCCAGTGGCATGCGACAAGGCTAAGTAGCTTGCAGGCGGAAGCGCATCACGGAGGGTAGCGAGAATGCCGGCGGCGTCATCCTCGTCCGCAAGGAAATGCGTAATAGCGGATAGTACGAGAGCGATCGGTTGTCCCCAGTCAAAGATGTCCCGTGACCGTGCCGTCTCGATGACGGCCTGAGGGTCTCGCAAATCACCGTGAGCATATTCGACCCGGCCGGACTTGTTGCTCACAAGTAGCGCTTGTGCATGCGTGAGCACGATCGGATCGTTATCGACGTAAAGAACATGGGCATCATCTATTACTGATTGCGCGATCTGGTGGAGGTTGGGTTCGGTGGGGAGGCCGGTGCCGAGATCGAGGAACTGGCGGACCCCCTTCTCTGTCAGATGACGCACCACTCGCCTCATCCACGCACGGTTGGCCCGAGCACAATCGATGGCCTCTGGTACCCGCCGGACAACTTCTTCAGCAGCCGTTCGGTCGACTTCGTAATGACCCTTCCCGCCAAGAAAGTAGTCATACATTCGCGCGGGATGCGGCACGTTGGTGCATACATCGGCCGGGTGATAGGAGCCATTGAAGGGACCGAGGCTGTTCACGGGGCCTCCGGCTAAGTGACTTGGAAGGTGATTAGTACAGAGGGCGGCGGGGTTGACCAATGGCCTTCGGAACTCCCCTAACCGCAGTCGACGATCAGGGAATTCGTGGACTCGCCGCTTCTGGGAGAGATCGAGTGGCATTGAGGTCGAAAGCTAATGACCCAAGTGATTCAGCCTGCGTGCCCAGTCGCACTCCAGCAGGCTCCGTTACTGAAAGGAGTCGGGAGAACAGCCTCGCCGCTCCCTGCGGGCCTTTGTAAGTGCCCGACGCAAGGGCTCGCGCTCCGAAAGGACGCGGGGTGCACTGGGGGGCTTGTGCCAGTGCAGGCCAGGCGGGGAGGTCTTTGTCATGGGAGGCACGACGACATGGCATGTGCGGCCGAGAGCAACGGTGTCCGGCTCGTTCCAGTTGCTGCTTGCTCCCGCGGGCACGAGGAAATAGAGCCGCGGTTCGAGGCTCTCGGGGTGGAGGATCACCGGCCCGACTTGGCAACCTGCTTCCTCAAGCAGGTCGATGGCTCGAAGACCGATCGCCTCAACCGTGCGGATGACATCCCACCACTCGCCGACAGGGCGAAGGTCGGACTCGTCGCCGGTGGGCATCCATCGAGGCGGCTGGGCCGCAGCACCCCGTTCGGGGTCGGGCATCATGGTAATGGTCTCCTCACAACTGACTGTGAGGAGACCATTCCACTGTGCAAGCGCCGTGAGCGGACAGTCTGTCCGCAGGAATTTACAACCAAGTACTTGACGCTATGTCAGGATGTGGTAAGGCCGGCCCAGTTCCCAAAGGCCGACAGCTCATTGGATGGGTGAGTCTCCAACCGGAGCAGTGCGGACGTGGTCTCGCGGACGGACGGGTGGAACCGCGTGTGGTTCGGTGCGATCTTCCTGGCCCGCCGCAGTTCCTCAAAGGCTCCGGCCCGGTCGCCGAGGGTGAGCTTGGCTGAGGCTACGTCGATGTGGTGATGGCTGGAGCGTTCGCCAACGGTCGTTGCTGGCGGAGCCCATTCTGCGTCGCCGGACGGGGCCCACTCAGCGAGCCGGGCGAGGGCCTGGTCGGCGTCGCCCATGTCGATCAGCGCGTGTATGCCATGGATGCGAATGTTCGTGGGCCCGAACGACATCTCGTGAGCGAGGGAATCGCGGTTCCCCGCCATCTGAGCTATCTCTTCGGCCTCGCGTAGGTACGCGCTCGCACCGTCCGGATTGTTCTTCCGGGACTCGATCACCGCCAGCTTGAGCAGCAGCGCGCCGTCGACCGCTAGAGCATCATCCGTGAACGAACGTTCCGGCTGTATGCGTTCCAGCTCAGCGCGCAGGGCCAACAGCTTCCGTCGGGCGGGTGCGTAGGCCCCCTGCCGTAGCATCGCTCCTGCTACTAGGTAGCCGGCGGTGATCTGTAGCAGTGGATCGCCTGACTGGTTGGCAGCCCAGCGGACCCGCTCCAACGCCGTGTTCGAGAGGTCGTGATGGCCCATCTTGTGGGCCAGTGAGTTCACCGCTCGATAGGCGCGAGCCAGGTGCCAGAATGCCTGCCTTTGTTCCCTGTCGTCGAGGGCACTCAGTGCCACATGGGTCAGTTCTGCGATGATTGGAGGTAGCAGCGGCCCCATCGGCGCGTAACGGGCGTCGCGGCGCAATGCGGCGACCTGGTCTACCTCTGATGCCAGCACGGGGAGGGGACGAGGCGCGATTTCCAGCTCGTCGGGGGTGTCGTAGCAGAGCAGCAACCGGCGCAGCTCAGGAATGACGGCGTGTACGGCGTCTTCAGCTTCGGGCTCACCATAGTACGGCTGACCTGTCAGCACTTCCGGGCCGAAGTGCAAGGCGTTCGCGAGCGCTGCCACCAGCGACGGTGTCGCCTTCCGGGCGCCGGACTCGAGTTTCTGGACATAGCTGGGTGAAATGGCAACTTTGTTGGCAAGCTGGGCGGCTGACAGTTTTCGTGTCCTGCGTGCGACGCGGAGGCGATCTCCGAGCGTCAGGCTTTCACTCATCGGCGGTTTGTTCCCTTCGCGGTGGAGCACTCCCGATCAGAGTACGGACGATGTCTAGTCCACCGTCATGGTCGCAAGCTTTGAACGGAACGCCCCTGTCCCGGGAAGCATTGATACGGCAGCGTCGGAACATGCGGAGTCTGCTAGTCCGACCTGATCAGGGAATTTGCTCAAGACTCCTTCGAGGGGCTGAAAGAGGGGCGGTGCTCCAGCCTGCTGGCATGCGGCCTTGCAGGAAGTCAAGGGGTGGCGGAGAGAAACCTACGGACAGTTTGTCCGTGCAGGGGATTCGGGTGATGACATGCTCCTACGAGTGCACTTGCTACAGGCATGCGCATGCGCAGGGTGTCATCGCGTCAGGTCACGGAGACGAGGTTGCCCCGACTCTTCGACGCACCGAGGGCAGCCCCGCACCAACTGAACGAGGTCAATTCGAAGCAGGACCGCCGTGCCTTGACCGTGGGCCACCGAAAACGTAGTGAGCGGGGATGCCCTTCGGGGCATGCCTAACCAAGATCGCAGAAGCAACGGCGTGGGTGATGGGCGCTGAGAGTCCGAGCATCCCGCGTGACAGGTCCCCCTCGAAGGTCGTCGGTTAACCACAGCGTCCGGCATGAGCTCGGGAGCAGAACTGTGCAACTGTTCGACACCGCAACGCAGAGCCACACCCCGATGCGCATCTCTAGCCCGGCCCTCATGTACGCGTACGGCATCACCCGCTACGGCTCGGCCCACCTGGAGCACGCGTTCACCTTCCTCACCTACGGCCTGCTCCAGCGTCGACTCGAAAACCTTGGTGCCCGCGTGCGCATGGTCCGGACGGTACGGACGTGGACGAGCCGATCTACGTCAAGACCAAGCAGCTCGGCGTGCACTGCCTCGACCTCGCGCGCACAGAGTCCGCCGAGTTCACGCCTGTCACGCAGGCGCTCAATCTCAAAGATCCTGAAGCCCAGCTACGGCCGAGCCAGCACATCAACGCCATTGCAGTACACCTGTAGAAATGTCAATCGGCCCCGGCAAGGGTAGTTTCCCGAGAGGCGGTGGGCGATATGCTCCCGCATGCTGGCTTGGATGACTAGATTGTCGAGTTCTTCCGGGCGGATCCATTGCACCGCGTCGGCCTCGTCCTTAATTGCCAGAGTGCCCCCACCGGCCGACCGAATACGCGGCTTCGTACTGCTGCCGGATCCCGCCATCGGTGTACGCAACGATGCGTGCCGGGGAGGGGAGTGGACGCCGAGAAATCCACTGATTTTCAGCTTGGCCGCCACTTGCGACTTCCCGCCGGTACCCCGGCGGGAGAACCGAAGAGAAGGGAGTAGATGGTGACCCAGCATGAGCCTCCCCCGCCCAGGGGTGGCCTTCTGGTGGCCGTGGAAACCCTGACCGCCATCCACGATCGTTACGACGGCGCCGCATCCGACCGTCCACCGGATGGTTCCGGCGACGCCCCGTGGCCGGGCGGTGACGGCAACTTGCACGACCGCGAGTAACAGCGAAGCGGCGTGGGCTCCCATGGATGTTCTGTGAGAGCCCACGCTTGTCCTTCGCATCACGTGATCGGACGAGGGGAGAAGGAAAGCGTGGAGCATCGATTGATCAGCGCTATGGAAACGGCACTAGGGTGGAGGGGAGCGGACCTCTTAGGGAAAGACTTTGCGCGTGGCAGCCTAGACGACACGATATTGGCGGCCCGCATCCTGACCCCGAACAGGCTGCTGGACATGGCGATGCGTCGGAGCCTGAGCCGTCCTCAGCTCCGATGCTTCCGCGAGGGGAACGAGATACACCCCGCAACCTATTTCACCGACGAGGTAAGCCCCAGGGGACAGAGCATCCCCATGGTCAACATGCGTCGCTTGAATGGTCTCCTGCGCCAGGGAGCGACGCTCATCCTCGACCAGGCGAACGTCTTCGATCCCACAATGGAAGTCGTCTGCCGAGCCATGCAATGGTGGTCACGCGAACGGGTCCAGATCAATCTGTATCTGACGACGAACGACGCCGCGGGTTTCGATCTGCACTGGGACGATCACGACGTCATGATCGTCCAGCTCGCCGGCGAGAAGGAGTGGGAGGTACGCGGAGCCTCTCGCAAGGTCCCCATGTACCGGGACACCGACCCGAACAGCGATCCGAGCGAAGAGATCGTCTGGTCCGGTGTCATGAAAACCGGTGACGTGATGCATATCCCGCGCGGCTACTGGCACAAGGCCACCCGCTGCGGCAGTGGCTCGGGGCAGAGCCTGCATATGACGTTCGGCATCGCCAAGCGGACTGGAGTGAGCTGGTTGTCCTGGCTGGCGGACTGGTCCCGCGAGCAGGAGATCTTCCGGCATGACCTGGATCAGTGGAACGGCGCCGGCTACCAGGCCCTGACCGAGGCTGCCGCACGACTGATCAGGGAGCGAACCCCGGCTGACTACCTGGCCGCCTACGAGCAGGAGACGACGGCTGCGCGACACGTGCCGTTCCTCGATATCTTCGGACCGCTCGACTCCGTGGTTTGCGTCACCCACTTCCGCCCCAAGATCCGGGAGAACGGTGAGGCTGTAGACATCGTGGCCTCGGGGAAGAAGCTCACGTTCATGGCCAAGGCACTGCCCGCTCTGAGGCTGTTGCTGAGCGGTAAGCCCGTGAACCTCGACCAGGCGGCGCGCATAGTGGGGGCCGACGTGGCCGAGGTTGCCGAGATCCTGGTGGAGGAAGAGGTATGCGCGCCGCTCACCCCGGAATTGTCCTCGGGCTATACAGGTCTCGTCACGAACGCCGTCTGCTGAGTGGCGCCCTCGACCTCGGAGTTCAAACGATCGACACCAGCTTCAACTACTTGGGGTTTCGCGCGCATGAGACCTTGGCGAAGCTCGCGAGGGACCTGCTGCCGAAGTTCTCGATCTCCACGAAGGTTGGTTTCTTCCCTGGCCCAGGCCGAGCAAAGCACTCCATCGATCCGCGTCGCCTGCGTGCGGCGCTCGAGCAGACGGCCCGGAACCTTGGGCAGGAACCTGACCTCGTGTTCTTGCACAATCCCGAGCAGAGCCTGACCCAGCTTGGCGAAGGATCAAAGCGTCATCGCCTGGCCGATGCATGCTCGGTCCTGGTCGATGCCTGCGAGCAGGGACTTTGCGGGGCATGGGGAGTCGCATCCTGGGACCCCCGCCCCCTGGCCGCCATTGTGGGGAGTGACCTACCAAGGCCCGACGTCCTGATGGTGCGCTGCGGCCTGCTCGCCAGCATCGGCGTTCTGGAAGCCGCCGATTCCCTCGCCGAACGGTGGAAGCCGTCGGCCATGTGGGGCATGAGCCCTTTCGGTGGCAGCACGGCGGAACCGGTGTGGAAAGCCTTCGACCCACGTATCTTCCTCTGCGACCCAGAACAGGATTGCTCAGCGGTACAGGCCGCATTTCAGTGCGCCTACCACCTCCCCGCGGTGGACGCTGTCGCTGTCGGCACAGACAATCTCGACCACCTGCGGGAGCTGACCGATTCTCTCGGCATCGGGCTGGATGAGGTGACTGTCCGCCGATACCGCCGCCTGCTGCGAGACCGTTGTCAGGAGGATTGAAGCTCGGCGACGAGACGAACCGCCGCCCTCCGGGCAGGTGCTAGCCGGGGGTCAGCCTCGTGTGCGTGCGGCCCCACGACCTTCGCGCAGTAGAACAGCGCCATCAGCCGGCCGGACCTGCTTTCAAGGTCCGGCCGACGCTCACGGCGCACCCGGTCGGCCAAGCTGGGAACGGCGAGGGAGTTGCACCACAAGGCCGCAGCGTCCAGGCCACGCGGAGCCATCCCCCAATCCTCCCAGTCAATCAGGAAGAACTCCGGGCCGGTCACGTTCGCCCAGGTCATATCCGCGTGTGCCGGCGTCCACTCGTCAACGGTGGTATCGACGATCTCGGGGAAGACCTCCCGGATTGTCGCGGTCACCAGATCTTGCGTGATGGTGTCGGTGTCGGGAGTGGCTACACGGGGGGTGCCCTGTCCGGCGAGCGCGTCCAGCGAGGTATTCAGTGCCTTCCACCATGAATCCGGCAACTGGGGGTCATTGATCACCAGAGCGCCTTGCCCGACTGGCGGCGTGGCGATCAGTTCCGTCTCGTCCGCCCGCCACATGGCTGGCTCATCAGGGGCACGCCAGGCCAGCCCCATGTACCACTCAGGCATGGAGACGCCATGAAGGACAGCGGCGGCCTCAGTACCGTTCCATCCTTGGGCGCCGATCCTGTCGAAACTGCGCCGTTCAATCCTTACCCAGGTGTCGCGGTCAGTCCGTCCCCCGATCGATCGGCGCTTGCGCACCACCGTAGCCCGGTCCAAACGCACGCGAAGAGACCGCTCCACACGGTCGAGAACTTCATCGACTGGCTGAACCCGTAGGTCGACAACAGAGGCAGGGGACAGAGAGGGCGTCATACGGACTCCTTGGCGACTGTGCCGCGACGGTATCAAGTAGCCAGCCAAGCGATGGTTGGTGGCATCAAATTCGGCTGCAGGTGTACAGGATCCGAACGCCGCGCCACTGCGCATGTCGACAGGAGTGAGACGCAGGTGGGCAGGACTGAGTACTGCCACGCCTGAGGGCACCAAAGCCAACACCTTGATCCCGGCCAGCAACCTCCTCGTCCGCAACAGCGAGGGCGCGCCCCTGCTCCAGCAGCGCAGGGACACTGGCCAGTGGTGCCTACCGGGCAGAGCCCAGGAGATCGGAGAGAGCGCGGCGCAATGCGCTGTCCGCGAGTGCGGGAGGAGGAGATCGGCATCATCGGTACCGAAGCGATCACCTCCAAAGCAGTGTCCTCGTCCGGAAGGCAAGTGATAAGGCGTCGGCGCCCACGTGACGTGCGGCCTGCGCGACTTCCGCGGGTGGTCTTCGCCTCGCCGAACTACTGGAAGTGCATGGAGTAGTCAGTCGGCCACGTCTTGGGCCGTGTATCCCAAGAGGCCGATCTTGAATAGCGGGCCCAGCATCTGCTCAAGATACCAAGGAAGATCCGTCATCTCCTCGGCCACAACATGAGAGCGCCTGTTGATTGAAGGTGTGAAAGAGGCTTCCCTTCTTCCGGAAAAGAGGAGAAGCAGCCCACCGGTTTGGGCTCCCGGATGGTAGATGGAGACCCCGACGTTCTGTTGCTCCCGGGCCGGTGAGTCGAGGGTGCTGATGATGTGTCCAAGCGCCTCCGGCGGCGCGCTCGACCAGTCCAAGTCGCCGTCTTCGTCCTGGACGGCGTACGAGACACCGCGAGGTTCAGCCGGTGACCACCCAGACTCCGACAAGGCACGCACGACGAGGGAAGCCGTGACCGGTGCCTGGAATGTGAAGTCGATGTCTGCCGTTCGGGACATCTATCCTGTCTCCTTCGAGATCACGCGCCACACATAGTTTTTCTTGTTGAGCCACTTGACGATATTTTCTGGGATCGGCTTCTCGGAGATGAGGGAGAATCTTCTGCCGCTCTCTTCGGCTATGCGGCGCGCGTCGCCGAGGTTCGACTTGAACTTCTCCATCACCTTCGGATTCTCGTTGGCGAGATCCCAATACCTTCCGGACTTCGCCTCGTACCACACTTCGACCCCATCATCTCCCAGATGAGCTCCGTCGAACTCGCGGCCCCCTTCTCTGAACGATCCGCGACCCCCCAGCTTCTCCTGCAAGTGGTCCTCGTACTCCTTACCGCGCCGCACCCTCCCCTGCCCCGACGATTCAGCCGAACTGCCCGACCCCGGATACTCCGGCCCGCCTCCGCCCCCGGCCGCACCCGCCGACATCAAGACGATGCCCAAGGTGCCGAAGGCCGCGGCGTGGATCACCGCTGGGACGGCGATGATGCCTCCTCCGGCGGTCGCGAGGGCGAGCCCGCCGCCGGACGGTAAGAGGGCGAGCAACGCCATCAGGATGAGGGCGAAGCCGAGGTAGGCGAGGAAGTTGTTGAGCGCCTCCAGCAGGTGGAGGTTGCGGACCACCGGTTCGTCCGGCTCCAGACCGTCCTGCACACGCAGTAAGAGCACCATTCCGGTGGTCAGTCCGCCCAGCGCCGTCCAGATCCGGAACCGGGTGACCGCGAGCAGTTCGCCGTGGGGGACCGTGCGGGTTGCCTGCCATGTGCGCAGGAGGGTGAGGAGCTGCCAGCCCATCCACAGCAGTCCGGCGATGCCGAAGGCCATGAGGATGTACGGGCCGTTGCCCGAGCCGAAACGCTCCTGGAGCGTGGCAGCGGCGGGGAACGAGCCGACGCAGAGGAAGACGAGGGCCGGGAGCGCGAGCCCGAGGGAGATGAGGATGAACCACATGCGGCGCCAGTCCCGCACGGCACCCGCCGCTTTGCGCACGGCCGGAAAGCCCAGATGCTGCCAGGCACGTTCGTTGTCGGAGGCGTCGATCTGCCCGGCCGACCAGACGACGGTCTGGTGCAGGGCCTCGGCACCGGGGTACGGAGGACGGGCCGCTGCGTAGAGCAATGACCGTCGCATCCGGGCGAAACGCAGCGCGATCAGGGTCGTCCACGGCACCCGCCATGCCCCGTACCCCGCCAGTGCCGACAGGCCCGACCGGCCGGCCCGCTCGGCCTGGAGGAGTATGCCCGGCACGATCCGCTTGCCACTCCGGATGTGCCGCAGGTCGAAGGCCATGGCGAGCGCCAGACACAGCAGCGGAACCAACCACAGGACCCCATCGAAGGTATCGGCCCATGACTGCGCATCTTGGTCGGCGGGGCGCGCGGCGGCATAGTTGGTCAGCATGTGATGCGAGGTAGCGGCCACCACCGGCAGCAGGCTCAGCACACGGATCCATCCACGGCCGCGCAACAGCACGCCGACACCCAGCGCGGTCAGGGCGGAGTACACCAGGTGAGGACTGGTGCCCGCCACCGGGCTGAAGTCCCCCAGTTCCAATGTGCCGGATGGGGCCGGGAACCAGGCGGAGAAAACCTGCTCGGGGCCCGGAATATAGGGCGCCCGCAGACTGTCGGGGATCGCCCAGCCGCCGCCGGGATGCGAAATCGCCCGGCCCGCGTCCAGCCCGAACCGGGCCACCGCCTCCAGCAGACCGAAGCCCGCCCCCAGCGCCGAGCCAAGCACCACGTAGTCGGTCAGTCCCCATTGACGGCGAATACGGATGTTCCACGCAGCCAACAGCAGCGGCGTGATCTTGATGAGCTCTTCGATGGCCGGATCGACGGTATAGCCGGCGACCTCTACGACCTTCGCCAGCGACTCACCCGTTGCATCCGCGGTGCTTCGCGTGTAGGCGAGCTCCAGCAACGCTGTCACGACACCGCAGCCGTAGACACCCACCGCGATCGCCAACAGCACCGTCGACACCCGCACCGACCTCGTCGGCGAGGCCAGAACCAGCAGCTGCACCACGCCGTACACCGTCGCGGCCACCATGAGCAACGCCACGCCCAGCCCCCAACGGCCGCAGGATCAAAGCCGCGACGTTAAGGGGTAATTGGCGACCGAGCAACCGAGTAGCTCTGTGGCTATGCGAACGTGGTCAACTTTGAGCCGTCCGACAGTCCTTGCCCACGCTGTGCCTCGCCGGGCAGGTCGACTTCACCAGCACCGGAGCAGGAAGGCGTAGTTCGGATTGACAGTGACGCGAGACCATTGGCTAAGGCCCTTTCAGGCCCCAGAGTGAACCAAGTGATCTTCCCCGCTCGGTCCAGTCGTGTGCCCCAGTCGCTTGCCAGCGCGTTGATGAGAAACAGGCCACGGCCCGTTTCGTCGTCGAGGTCGGCGCGTCGAGGGCTCAGATCGCCGCGGTCAACATCGGTGACCTCCACCTGCACGCGAGACCCGGATGCCGTTACGCAAACGGTACAAGGGGCACCAGTGTGCACGATAGCGTTGGCGATCAGTTCTCCAGCCAGCAACGCGAGGTCGTCCGTGACTGCCTCATCCAGGCATAGGCCCAGGAACTTTGAGAGCTCAACGACACGTCGGCGCGCTTTTGGTACTTCTTCCAGCACAGCGGGTACGAGGAAGCCGTACCGGTTTTGTGGTTCAGTCCGTTGGCGCGACATCAGTAGGGACCTCTCGCGGGGATAGTGGTGGGAAGAGGCGCCGTGCTAGAGAGGCGCTGGCCCGGTCCGGACGCGCAGCAGCCCCTCGCGGCTTGGGGCTGCGATCCTCGACGCCCGGAATGCGGGGGCGTTCCGGGCCAGCTGCTACGAATCTGCGGTTGTACAGGCCCCAGAGGAAGGTTTCACAAGGGTTTCAACCCTGCTCCGGCCAGCTGCCGCTGGATGCGGCCGCCACTACCTTGGAGCGCTCAACACCAAAGGAGGGGGTGTCATGACCGCCGAGCAGTCGCTCAGCCCGCTGTCACATCCCATGGCCTACGTGAGAGTTTCGCTCCTCGGCATGGGCAAGGCACAGTTCGCGGAAGCCCTGAAAGCACGGGCACAGCTTCTGGGCTATAACTTGGGGACCACGCGGTCCACGGTCTTCAAATGGGAGCGAGGTGATCACGACCCCGATGACATTGCCCAGATCGTGATCGCAGACCTGCTGCAGATACCTGCATCGGTCTGCCGCTCAGCGCCGTGGCCGAAGTGGCTCCCGGCCTGGGACGCACAAGTCCTGAGCGCTCCATGGGCAACGGGGGATACCCTCAAAAGCCTTAAGACGCTTTCGGTGAGTGACCGGATGGACCGAAGGGGATTCCTCGGAATCGGCGGTGCTGCGCTCGTCAGTATCGGTACACAGTGGTCCATTTCCGCGTCGTACCCTGATCCATCGTCTGAAGCTGCGGCCAATGGTGACAGCGTTACACCAGCCGTCGTTGACCGCTTGAGTCAGCGCGTTCAGTCCCTACGTGCCTTGGAACAAGAGGCCGGCGGGGGCGGCTTCATCGAGTCGGGGAAAACTGACCTGGAGCTGATCATTCGTATGCTCGACAATGGGCGCTACACGGAGGAGACAGAGAGTCGCCTGTATGCTCTGGCCGCCGAAGTGTGCTGCCTTCTCGGCTGGATGAATTACGATGCCAGCTTCAATTCTGCAGCTCAGAAGTACTATGCAGCTGCCCTGCGGGCGTCTCGTGCTGCGAATGACGACACATTGGGTGCACACACGCTCTGCTTCATGGCGGTTCAAGCTGCCACCCACCAGGAACAAATGGCTGCTGTTGGGCTGATGGAAACGGCAGACAGCGTCCGCAGGCGTGTTTCACTCACCATGCAGGCATCGCTGGCAGCGCACCAGGCCACGGTGCTCCTCAAAGCTGGCCAGGAGAAGGCTGCTGGCCAAGCCTTGAACCGAGCATTCGCCGCACTGGACCGAAGCAACGGCGATGACACACCTGCCTACTTGCAGTGGTTTGGTGAGGCTCAGCTTCGGTCGACTGAGGGCCGGTTCCTCTTGTCGACTGGCCAGGCAGCAAAGGCGACTGACGCGCTGGAGAAGTCCGTCGACCATGCTCCGCAACGCGACCAGGCTGTGCGTTGTGGTGCTCTCGCACTCGCCTATCAACAGGCTGGGGACCTCGACGGGGCCCTTGACGCCACCAATCGTGCCCTCGACCTCATCGACAACGCAGGCATCCACACCCAGCGCGGAGTGGAACGTCTCCGCGAAGTGTACAAAGCTCTGGCTCCCTACCGTTCCGAGGCCAAGGTGACCGAGGTCCGTGCACGCATCGCTGCTCTCGCTGCCGCGTAGATTGCGACTGTATTTGAGCCCTGGATAGCAGGGTAGAAACCTGTCGGAGTGGCGGCGTATCGGCAGTTGTTGGAATACCTCTGACCTGGAAGTGACCGCCTATATCATATGGGCCAGGAGTCGAATCCCTTAGGTGAGAAACCGTGTGCGGCCTTCAAGTAGTTTTGCATATTCGTGTGCTGCTGACGGGTGCTCGTAGAAGTGGCCGGCGGTGACCAAGTGCAACTCCTTGGGGCCGGCCAACGCGTTGAATACCGCAAACTGACCTGGAGGCGGCACGGCCGGATCGAAGAGAGCTGGCGCAACCTGGACAGGGATGTGCAGATGGCGGGCAGCGGTAGCGGCGTCAAAGTAGGCAAGAACTTCCAAGACTTCAGGGGTCTTCATATAGCGGTCTCGAACCGCCGCTCCACTCCCCACGCAGGGGAGGGTCACTCGGAGGGGATGGTTGCCGAAACTGGGAAGACTTAGATGGGCGCTGTGGAATCGAGAATCCCAAGGAAGTGCCAGCGCGCCAATCCCACCGCCGAAACTATTCCCCACATAGTCCAGTCGTTCGCCCGTTTGAGGTACGAGCTCCAGCAGAGCAGTCGCCGCGCACCAGACGTCCGCAGCGCACCCCCCGTGCACGTACGTGTCACGTGACTCGATGCCGTGGAGGACGTGCCCCTCAGGAGACGACGGGATCCCTGGCAGCACACTGGCCTCACGCAGGCCACGCGCAACCGGGAAGATTGCCGCCGCCCGCGGCACTGGCAAAACCGGATCGGGTTGCTCGCGGCCGTTATAACCGTGTCCGATGACGAGGCCGCGCTCCACCCTGCCCTCTGTCGGCACGGCGAGCCAGCCATGCAGTCGCACTCCGCCCAACGAGCTGAAGCTCACTGTACGAACCTCGAGCCCATCGTCGGTTCGCGGCAGGCGAGGCCCAACCTGCGGCCGTACGTCTACTTCCAGTGCACGATCATGGAGGTCTTCCCAAAACTCAATGAAGTCGTGGGGAGCCTGAGCTGGCGGTTCAACTGCCAACAGTGAGTCGAGATCGTATCCGTACGTTGGGTCGAATGAGAACGGATGCAGCCACTTCGACGAGTCCTTCACGGCCCCTAACTCTGTCACAGTAGGCTTCCGTCCCTCACAAAGCTGAACGTGCGAGCCTTGAATGTCCCGGTCCGGTGTGGTCCATTGAATCACGAAGGGGAATTACGTCGCTTTTGGTTGGGTACGGGCGGAAGGCGTCCACTTGATCGAATGACCCGGGCACTCTCGCGTCATGACGCTGGAGCCCCAATGCCGCCCCTGGTCTCGCCACACATCGCGCATACCCTGACCGACGCCACTGACAATCACCCCTTAGCGTGGGGAGGAGCGGCTCCCTCTCCAATCCGGTTGCTTGACTTCTGCGGTCGTCCCGCAGGGCGGAACCTCCGTAAATGCCAAAGTGGTCGAGCCGCTCGACGGCGACCAGCCCGTGATCGACGAGGTCCCCCACCGAGTCACCTCAGCTCAGCCGTGCGCCAGGGCGTCCAGGGCGGATTCGCCCACGGCAGACGAGAAAGAGCCCCCAAGGACTGGAACCTGCTCCGGGGCCATGTCAACGTACAACGTCGTGTAAAGAGGCAGGTCAGAGGGATGCGGGCCTCCGGGGCAACCGGCGACAGACTGGCTGCCCCAGCAGCCCGTACCCGCGTCCTACCTGGTCCTTGCTGATCGAGGCTTGCCCAAGGAGGCCCCGTTGAATCCCGCTCTTCGATCCGCTCGCTTCGCTGCTCCTGTCCGCTTGGCGCATGGGGCCTTTGAACGCATGGACGTACAGGAGCGAGAGTACGGCGGCGCTCTTCTTCATGGCGCTGTGCCTCTGTGTGGCTGGGCTGTTCGGCGAGGACCTGGCTGCAATGCGGCTACCGATGGGATCGAGTCGTCCTCGCGCACATCGCGAGACACCCAGATCTACAGCGTGATACGTCGCCTGAACTGTCGGTGCTCCCGAGCGCGTCGTGGCACGCAGCCTAGACCGGTCCACTGACGATGGGCTCCTGGCGCTCATGACAGACGGCGTGACCCTGGCTACCGGTCGTACCGACTGGCCTCCTGGCTTCGTCCATCGGGAACTGTCTGGGAACTTCCCTGTGCGGGCGCGGAACATAGACCACGATCGCCGGTTAGCCAAACCGGCGATCCTCATGACCATTGAGGAGTTCGTGGCGGCTGCGCTTGGCGGTGGAGCTGCTGCGGACGCCGTGGCGGCACCGGAACTCGGTGGTCGAGGAGCAGGGTGCCGTCCTCGGCTGCACACATGACCGCGGTGCCCGAAGCTCAATCGCTACGGCACCCCGCCGAGGGAGATGCGCAAGTGGCTGTCCGGCCGAGGAATTCCGGTGAAGCGATCGAGGGCGTGACGATTTGACCGCCGGCGGGAGCAATCGCTTGCTGACTCCTGAAGAGGTAGCCGCGTGGCTCAAGGTGAGCGAAGTCACCGTGAAGAACAAGTACCGGACGTGGGGGATCAAGGCCCAGAAGGTCGGCCGTCTCCTGCGATTCCGTGAACGCGACATCGTCGCCTATCTGGAAGAAAACTATGGGTGAGGCTGTTTGGCCATACCTCGTCATATGAAAGGGGTCGCGTGGCTACCGTTTTTCAGCGTTGCAAAACCGATAAGAGGAACAAGAACTACCCGTGCGAGAAGGTGCGGTGCGGGCATGACTGGACCGTCCGTTTCCGCGAGCCCGGAGGTCGCACTGGACGGCAGCGCGAGGAGAGCTTCGCGAAGAAGACTCAGGCAGAGGCTCACGGCGTCAAAATGGAGGCCGATAAGGGCCAGGGTGTCTACATCGACCCAAGCGCCGGAAAGATCAGTCTACGGGTGTACGCAGACGACTGGCTGCAGCGCCGAAGCGTAGGTGAATCGACGGCCTCGAACTACCAGGGATTCCTCGATAATCACCTCGTGCCCCACCTGGGGTCTAAGATGCTCGTCTCGGTCACAAAGCGAGATATTGAGCATTTCAAGGCGGCGATCCTCAAGGTCCTCGCGGAAAGTACCGTGCACGATCGCATGAAGATGGTGAAGCACATCTTCTGGTCGGCCAAAGAGGAAAAGCTGATACGTGAGGATCCGACGAAGGGCGTTGACACCAAGCCCACCAACGTCGCGGTGGACGAGGACGAGATCCCGACGCTGGTTGAGGTGAACCTCATCCACCGACACATCTCGCCTCAGTACAAGCTGACGGTGCCCCTGCAGGCTGGTGCGGGCCTGCGCATCAGCGAGGCGCTGGCGTTCCACACCGGCTGCATGCGTGGTGACTTCATCCGGGTTCGCTGGCAGATCAGCGCGAAGGCGAACCGGGAGGACTGCAAGACAAGGCTCGTCCCGCTCAAGCACCGGCAGGAGGGCGAGTACCGCGATGTGCCGGTGGCGCCGTTTATCGCGGAGGAATGTCATGAGCATGAGGTCGCGTGGCGACCGATCCCTCTTGAGTTTCACGACAAGGCCGGGCGACCACGGGTGGTCGAGGTCTTCTTCGCGCCGCGGGATCGCGGGAAGGGTGTCATGCCCACGGCTACCACCTACGCGTACCACTTTCGGAAGGCGCAGATTGCGGCCGGCGTCACCAAGCCCGACGGGACCGCGAAGTACACCCCGCACTCTCTGCGGCACTTCTTTGCCTCGACCGCATTGGCAAACGGCGTACCGATCCACGAGGTCTCGCGCTGGCTCGGCCACAAGTCGATCAAGACCACCGTGGACATCTACGGTCACCTGGTCCCCGAAGCGTGGGACCGTTGTCGGGACGTCATGCAGAACGCCATGCGCCCGGCTGTGACAGACGCGCAGGCGTCTGCCTCCGCAGCGTGACGTGCTGGATGTACTGGATGAGTTCCGACGGTGCTGGATCGGTGCTGGATGCGATTAGCGTGACCGACGTTTTCGCAGGTGGGAGCAAGGTGTTGAACGTTCCGCTTCAACGTCTAGTTCCTCCCCGAGCTCGCCCCCTGATCGACATTTGCGCAGTTCAGGGGGCGATTCGCTGCTTGGATTCGTGCGTTGCGGCGGAATGTTCAAGGTCGGCGTTCGCGAGATGCCGCGCAGTGTTTGTGCACGTCAGGGCGTTGCTGTCCGACTTGTTGAATCCGGGCGGGGTTTCCGGTTGCTGGATTTTTCCTGGTTCGGTCGGCGTGGCTGAGCGGCCTCGGGGAAGTGAGGCACGCCCCCACACCGCCCGGCACGGCACCTCGCCGCGTTGTCGGAGTCGCCCGCTACGCCGTGGCAGGGGGTTCCTCCCTAAGCAGTAGCTGGGGGAGGCATATCGACCGCAGCGCCCCGTGCGACAGCTCACCACGGTGTCTTGAGCTGGTCGTCTCCCGTTCCCCTCCTCCCCCGGCTTTGCCCGGGGCAGCGTCCTGGCGAGTGATGGTCTTGCCCAGGTATCCGGGTAGGAGGACTCCCCCGCCGCGGTGTGCGGTAAGGGGGAGCCTCGGAGAGTCGACTGCCTACCGGATCAGCGACCGTTCTCGTCGTCCTCGTCCCGTGCGCGAGGTGCGGCGGTCCGGTGCGGCCTGTGCGAGGGATCCTGGGAGTACGGAGATGTCATGTCGCCCTCGCTCGTCTCCTGCCAGCCTTGGTTCCGTTCGTCTGTGCCGCTCTCCGCCACCCCCGGCGTGAACCTGCCAGTGCCAGCATCCGGGTCCGCGGCCGCGTCGGTGAAGGGTGAGCCCTCGGGGGGTGGGAAGCGCGGCGACCAGGGCCCCGTGGTGTCTCCCTCACCCGAACGCCCACCCTCCGGCTCCTCACTCCAGCCCTCGTCGGGCGTCGGCAGAAGGGTCCGCCTGATCTCCTCGGCGGCCTCGTCGAGCCCGGCCGCTTCCAAGCTCCGCACCACACGGTGTACGAACACCGTGTACTCGTCCATGTCCGGCTTCAGGCCCACTGCCGCCAGTAACAGGAGCAGCCGATCCGAAACCCCTACTTCCTCCTCGCGGTCAAACGTTCCTCCTCCCTGGCGGTGTCCGTCCCATAGCGGGCCTCCGACGGTCGCTTCGCTCTGCGCGCCCACGGGTGGGACGAGCAGGTGGCGGAAGAGTTCGGGCACCTCTTCGTCGTTGGCCGCCGCCGCGATCTGGGCGAGCGGGCCAATCATGTCGACCGCCCTCTCGATTTCGTTCTCATGACGGGCCAGCCACCACACCACCGCGCTGCCCGCGCTCTTGAGCACGTCGTCACCGAGGTAGCGCCGCTTGTTGCGCTCGTGCTGACGCTCGTACTCCCAGATCTCCTCGTCCTTGCGAAGGTCGTTCAACTTCCGCAGGCGTTCGCGGTCGGCGGGGGCGAGGGTCAGTGCCACATCGGTCGCTAGGGCCTTCACCCGTCCGCTCCGGTCCGGGAGCGGGACGCTCAGCTCCCCCTCCAGGAGATAGCGCGCGAAGCTCGCCCGGCCGGGCTCTTCGCGGCGGACGACCTCCAGGGCCCGGCTGACGATCGAGGACACGGCGAGGGCCGGGGAGGCACCGTTGGACCGGTTGGCGTGGTTGGGGACCGGCCTCCACCACACGGTGGCGGAGAAGAGGAAGTCGTAGCCGTCCGCCGAGCTCGGCAGCGCCGCGTCGACCACCCGCGTCTCCTGGTACGGCTGCTCCGTCGGCGCGACGGGTGGCTCAGGTTCCCCGGGCTCGTACGGATCGGCCGGCTCGCGGCCACTGCTGAGGACGGTCATCGCGAGCAGCAGGGAACCCGAGACCGTGACCATGGACATGAAGCCCCACAGCCAGGCCGACCAGTGCAGGACGTTTCCGAGCACGGCCGGTGCGAGGCCGCAGAGAGCGACGAACATCAGTCTGGGAAAGCGGTGTGTCATCGTGCCTCTTCCGTGGTCCGTGGTCCGGCGCCCGCACGCTTCGCACTCTCCGTGCGGGCGTACTGCGCGTGGTCGATGTGCTGCCAGAAGAGGGCGGCGACGCCCGCCCGGGAGGAGTGGTGCGCGGTCCTCGCCCAGTCGAAGGCGATGGCGTAGAGGCGGTGGAGAGCGGCCGCGTGGCCGCGCGTCGCCCCGACCATCACGCCCAACGCCATCTCCCGCGTACTGTCGCTCGCCACGGCGTTCAGCCAGCTACTCACCAGCGGGTTCCAGAGCTCCGTCGGCGGCTGGGAGAAAACCGTCTCCCAGCCCAGGAACAAGTCCGGCCATGGCGGCGGGTCTGGGGCCCGTTCGCTTCCCAACAGCTCCGTGAGCAGATGGAGATGGGGCTCCGCCCCGCGCGGCTCCCGACGGGCCCGGCCCCGCACGCGGCCGATCAGCAACCGGTAGAGCCGAGTGTCGCGGCCGGTGAGGTCGAGAAGTGCCTCCCGGGCCTCGCGCGCCGCCTCCCCCTTCCGTACGGCGAGGTAATGAAGCCGCACCATCGCCTGATCCGGGTGCGTCGCACCGAGGCTCTGGAGGCAGGCGGCGGTCAGGACGCGGACGAGACCGTCCGACAAGGGGCCGGACCTCACGCACTCGTACATCCGCCTGCGGAACCATCCCCCGAACCTTTCGTGGCTGAGACCGAGTTCGAGGGCCGCCACGGCTCGCGCATCGCAGGACGCCGCGGTTGCGCTGTCCGCCCAGCGCACCACGAGGTCGAAGAGGTGGTCGGGCCGCCCGACGGCCAGGGACCGCTCACCGAAACGGACGACGATGTTCACCCGGTCATCGGTGGTAAGACCCGAGAGCCCGGCGGCATGGGCGACCCAGTCCCTGAAGTCGTCGCGCAGTCCGGGGAAGTTCGCCCAGAAGTACGTCCGTACCGCGTCGGCGTAGGCCAGCCGCCCGAAGCGTAGCCGTCTGTCCGGGTCCCGCTCGATCCCCAGCGCAGCCAATCGCTCCCCGAAATCCGTCCGCCCGAGTTCGGTCGTCGCCTCTTCCTCGTGCCTCACCATCCTCATCAGGCCGCGCCACGCCTCGTAGACGGTGTCGGCGCGGGCCTCCTCGAACACCGCCGCCGCGAGCAGCAGGGCTCGCTCGGGCACGGTGCGAACCGTGACCACCTGTCGGCCCACGTCACCGGCACGGTCGGTCACCGCGTGCATCGCCTGGTCGAGCCATCCCGCGAAGTCGGCGCCGAACCGTCCGCTGTCGCGAGCAGTCCTCACCAGCCCCGCGAAGCGCGTGAGTTCCCGCATGGGGGAGCGGTCGCACAGGCGCTGGAGGTCGGCGCTCCCCAGGTCCACGGAGCGGAAGGTCATCCGGTCCATGCGGAGGTATCGGGTGACGACGGCGACGCCCCGGGGGCGCCCCAGCGTCACCGTGTGCGGTTCGAGGTCCGGCGCGTGGGCGTGCTCCATGCCCGACGGCAGGACGACGACCATGTGGGCCCCCGCCTCCCGGATCTGTGACCGGTGCACGGTCAGTCGGCGCTGGGCCTTGGCATACGCCTCCTCGTCGGCGATCCCGGAGAGGTCGAGGAGGAAGCGGTCCCCATCACCGGGGGCGAGAGGGGGCTCGTCCTTGTCCGTGGTGGGAAGCTCCTCGAACCGGACCCCCGCCTCGTCGGCGCCCCCGTCCTCACCGAGCCTGTGGAGCAGCATGATCGCCGCGGCGCGGCGCCCGCTGCCGGGCGGAGCCTCCAGCAGCACCACTGATCCGGGCTTCTCCAGGCGGTCGGCGGCGACGCGGTAACCCAGCGGCGGAACGAACCGGTCGGCCAGGCGGACACGGTCCTCGCGGACGATCCGGAGAGGCTCGACCCCTTTGCGGATCATCCAATCCGCGCCGACGCCGTAAAAGACGTTCTGGGACCCCGCGCCGTTGTTCACCGGGCCATGCGGATCGTTGACGGTGACGTGGTCCTGCCCGGTCATCGTCCGTCGCCCGAGCGCCGACGCTCGCGCTCGAAGCGCTGGTGGACCGTACCGCTGTTGTCGCCCGCCGTGAACTGGACCCCGGTGTTGTCGCCCTCGAAGTGAGGCGCGTTGTACTGGTGGCCCTGACCGGTGTTCACGGGCCCCTGCGGCTCGTTGACGAAGGTGCCGGACAGGTCTCCGTTGAGGTTTCCGATGCCGCCGCGCACGTCGCGTGTCCGCATCCTGGTGTGCCCGACACCCTGGGCCGACTTCTTCCGGGACTTTGCCTTCGCCCGCTCCCGCGCCGCACGGGCGTCGCGGTCCACCGTGCCCAGCTCGGGCAACAGCCGGGCGAGGGTGTCGCCGAGCGCCGTCAGGTCCGACTCGGCGTTGCGGTGGTCGAACCGCCTGTACTGGCAGTCCGCTAGCTCCCGGAGATCGTCCGGGAGGGCGGCGGGGGCGATCCTCGTGGCTTTTCCGACGAGCACGGGGATCACCAGGATCCCTCGGTCGAGCGCGGTATGGATCTCGCGACGGGTCCAGTCCTGCTCGGCTTCGAGGGCGGGGCGGCCATCGACCCCCCGCACCTCCGCCCAGCGCGGGCCGATCACGGCGAGGAGCGCCTCGCACTCCTCCACCGCCCTGACCAGTTCCACCGGGAAACGGCGCCCGGCCTCGATCGAGTTGCTGGCAAAGAAGATCCGCTCGGGTCCGAACCGGCGGGAGAGCTCGCGCGCGATCATGGTCGCGGCGGATTCCTCGTCGCCTGTCCGGTAGTTGACGAAGACGTCGGGCATGAAGATTCCCTTCGTGGAAGGAAGACGGGGGAATGAGCATGAGCACGGGGGCAGCGGACCGGGGCTCCGAAGCCCCGGTCCGCCTGGGCCATGCGGTCCCGACCGTGTGACGGCAGGGCGTGTCCACGGGAGGGCGTACGGATGGAGGTGCGTCGCCGGGCGCGTCACTGGTCGCGGGCAGCAAGAGGAAGCCAAGGGCGCCGTGTGACGCGTCGGGCGGGGGTGAGAGGTCCCCCCGGGGATCGTAGGATTCGGAGGGCCGGGGTAGTCCGGCGAGCCGGGCGGCTCGAGCCGGTGTCAGTCGTGCGCGGGGGCGAGTACCCGTGCCATCGTCGGTTGAAGATCGCGTACGGCCCGGCTGCTTCGGAATCGGGAGAGTTCCCGCGCGAGACGCCGGACGTCGCTGTTCACCGTCGCCGAGGGCACGGCCGGCATCACCCCCAGGAGCTCCCCGGCGATCGTGCACGCGCGCTCGATTTCTCCGGAGGCGGCGTGGGCCAAGGACCTGCGAAAGCCGTACCGGGCGCGGGTTCGCAGCGCGTGCGGCGGGAGACGGCGGCACTCCCGGTCGAGGATCTCGGCGGCCGCCTTGGGGCGACCGAGGTCGTGCAGGCACCAGCCGGTCGTCATCGCCGCCGGATCGCTCACGTGGGTGGTGCCGATCACGGGCTCGGCGCCGCTGCGGGCGTCGTCGCCGTCGAGCAACTCCCGTGCTCTGTCGAGGCTGCGGAGGCAGTCGCGTTCGTCGCCCACGAGCGCGAGTCCCTGTGCCTCCCGCTGGGCCGCCAGCCCCCGGATGCGCGGCGGGATTTGGTCGCTCTGGGCCCGGCGGGCCAGGGCGACGGTGCCTGCGGCGTCCCCTGCGTAGAGCGTGATCAGGGCACGACGTACGAGCGCGTAGGAACCGAGGTACGGATCGCCCCCGGCCCGCGCTAGCTCGGCGGCCTCACCGGTCCAGGCGAGCGCCGCGCCGCTGTCCCCGGCCTCCTGGGCCATCCAGCCGGTGAACTCCGCGAACCGCGACGCGAGCAGGAGCGCGGGGGTCCGAGTGGCGGACGGGGCGTCGGCGGTCAGCCCGGCGACCATGCGTGTCTGCGTCTCCAGTAGGGGAAGCAGGACCTTCGGCGCGGTGGACTGGCCGAGTTTTCGCAACTGCTCGAACTGCGCGCGGAAGGAGCAGAGGAGGGGCTCGGCGTCAGAGGACGCCTGACCGCCGAGTTTGAGGCTGAGGTCGATCAGCGACCCTGTACCCGCCGCGAGGACCGCCCGGCGCCCGACGAGCCAGAGGCTCGGGATGGCGGGGGTGTCGGTGGTGTCCGAGTCGGTCTCGGGGCGGACGACCAGGCGCTGCAGCTCGCCGTTCGCTCCGAGGAAGGCGTCGCACCGCCGGGCCAGTTCGGGGGACGCGGAACGCTCCCCGCGCTCGACCTTGCTGAGGTGCCCCTTGTCGTAGTTGAGCGCCACGGAGAACTCGGTCAGAGTAAGGCCCGCTTCCTGTCGCAAACGGCGAAGCTCCGGGCCGAAACGTAAATCTGTGCTCATCATCAACCGCCCCCTTGAACAGCGACCGTGAGAGCCGTGCGCCCTCACGGGAAACCTTCCTTCGACGTTCACTGGCCGACGCGAAGGACCGACGGCGATCACGTGTCGTGACCGAGCCCTTTCGCTTCGCATCCGAGAGCGAGTTTCGCACGAGATACGCACCCAGAACCGGGATTCGGCGGGTTGCCCGTTGCCTCTTCTGTTCTCCGTCTGTTCCTTGCCGTGACTGGAGTCGACCGCGCTCGGACAAACTGATCGCGAATGGCGAGGGAGGTGGCGGTGACGTGCCCGTTGCCTGGCAGATGCTCGTCGAACTGCTTGGCCGCTCAGGATCTGCAGATGTCGGTCGCTTAAGTGATCGATGGGCCATCGTCCGTCCGAATGCCCATCAGCCTACCGGCTGGTTGTCCACAATGGGTCCGTCTAAATGACCATTGATCTTGGCGGTGGTGGCATTCTGTGATGCATGGCAACTCGCAATGATCTGGTTCGGCGCCATGCCGAGAGTTTTGTCGCGGAAGCGCTCGACGACACACGCGTGGTGCTGGTCAACGGCGCCCGTCAGGCGGGGAAGTCGACCTTGACCCGCCTGACCGCCGCGCGTCGCCGCGACCCCGTCCTGCGTCTGCTCGACGACGCGGCGACCCTGCGTGCCGCGAGGGACGATCCCACGGGATTCGTCGAGCACGACTCGATGATGCTCATCGATGAGATCCAGCTTGCGCCGGAACTCCTCCGTGCGATCAAGATGGCCGTCGACCTCGATCCGACGCCGGGGCGCTTCCTGCTGACCGGATCCTCGCGGATCCTTGCCATGCGGACGCTGCCGGATGCGCTGCCCGGCCGTATGGAGGTCATCGAACTGTGGCCGTTCTCGCAAGGGGAGATCAGCGGCGGTCCGGACCGGTTCGTCGACGCGGCGTTCACTCACGGCCCCGGCCTCAGCCGCACCTCCGCTCTGCGTAAGCGCGACTATCTGGACCGCGCGGTCGTCGGCGGATTCCCTGAGGCCGTCAAGCGCACGCCCCGGCGCCGGACCGCGTTCTTCAACGCCTATCTTTCGACGCTTGTTGAACGTGATGTGCTGGAGCTCGCCAGTATCGAGCGGCACGGCGAGATACTGAAACTCCTCGGTCTCCTTGCCGGGCGGGCTGGAGGGCTGCTGGTCCCTGCGGCGCTCGCCACCGCCTCGGGTATTCCACGCACCACGCTGGTGCGCTACCTGGAACTGCTTACCTCAGTCTTTCTGATCAAGACCATTCCGGCCTGGACCTCCGGGCTGACGGGAAGGACGGTGGGGACTGGCAAACTCGCCTTCGTCGACACCGGGATCGCCTGCCATCTGACGGGCCAGGACGCCGCCCGGCTCGCTGAGCCCGACGGCGCGGCCGGTGCCATGTTGGAGAACTTCGTCGTCATGGAACTCGCCCGCCAGCTGACCTGGTCCGAGCAACAAGGCCGCCTCTTTCACTATCGGACCAAGGACAAGGTCGAGGTGGACGCGGTCATCGAGACGCCGCGAGGCGACGTGATCGGCATTGAGGTCAAGGCCGGGGCCACCGTGCGTACCGAGGACCTCTCGGGGCTGCGCAATCTCGCCAACCTGCTCGGGGACCGGTTCGTCGCCGGCTACGTCCTCTATACGGGACAGCAGACCTTGCCGTTCGGCGACCGGATCCGGGCTCTGCCCATCGACGCCCTGTGGCAGCTGAGCCCCTGACAGGCGGTGGGGCCGGTGGGGTGATCCAGCGATTCCATGCTTGTTGCTGGATCGGTGCTGGATGGTCCGGCCGGATTTGCCGTTTCCGCAGGTGACTGTGCTGTTCCCGACGTTCCGCTTCAACGTCTGACCGGCGCCACGCCGGTGCCCCGGGTCTGTCCGGTTCATGGTGTCCGTCCGGCCGTTGACTCCTGGGCGAGTGGCGCGGGAGCGGGACGGTCCTGGGCGCGGGGTGTTCGGCCGGGGTCGCGGGGTGGTCGGCCGCGGTCGTCGCGTGGCGTTCGTCCGCCGGCCGCCTGGGCGAGGAGCGCGCCGAGGACGGCCGGGGCGGCGAAGAGGATGAAGTTCCACCGGGGGGCCAGGTCGGCCGCGAGGAGCCAGCCGCCGAGCGTGGGGCCGGCGATCGCGCCGATGCGGCCCACTCCGAGCGCGATGCCCACCGCGCTGGCCCGCGCGGTCACCGGATAGGTGCGGGCAATGTACACATTGAGCAGCCCCTGGACGCCGACCGCGCCGCAGCCGCCGAGGATCACGATGCCGTAGAGCACCGGCAGCGGCAGTTGGGCGCTCATGCCGACGATCGCGGCGGCTCCGAGGGCGAAACTGGCGGTGACCGCCCCCTTCGATCCGGCGCGGTCGGCCAGCAGTGCCATGGCGAGTCCGCCGACGGTGGCGCCGAGATTCAGCAGGACGAGGAAGGTCTGTGAGGACCGCAGCGGATAGTCCGCGGTCCTCATCAGCTCCGGCAGCCAGGTGTTCATGCCGAAGATGAGCAGGAACGAAAGGGCCGCCATGGCGCTGAACAGCAGGGTGGTGGTGAGGTACGGCGGCTTCAGCACCAGCCGTACACCGCGGCTGCCGGGGGCCGGGGCCGATGTGGTCACCGCCCGCTGGTATTCCGTGGACTCGGGCAGCCAGGCGTAGGCCATGGGCAGCACGAGCAGACCGGCGAACCCGCCGACCAGGTACTCCGCATGAAAGCTGTGGCCGCTCAGCAACGTGTTGGCGGCGAGGGCCGCGAACGCGCCGCCGATGGGCGTTCCGCACTGCACGATCCCCGAGTACAGGTTCTTCCGTCTGTCAGGGGCCAGTTCGAAGATCAGCGGGGCCATCGCCGGGTAGATCGCACCGGCGCCGAGCCCGACGACGAAACGGCCCGCGCCGAACAGGGCCGGGAGGGGCGCCGCGGCGCAGGCGAACATTCCGGCGCTGACGAGCGCGGCACTGACCAGGGTTGTCCGGCGCCGGCCGAACCGGTCGGTGAACTGGCCGACCAGCAGGGAGCCGAGGAGCATCCCGATGGGCGTGAGGCTGCCCAGCAGGCCGACCAGCGCGACGGTGAGGTCCCAGGGCCGGTAGTCGAGCAGCAGGGGTGTGGTCGCGCCGAAGGCGACGAGGTCGAAGCCTTCCAGTGTCATCACCGCCAGGCCGACGGCGAGTGCGGCGCCGGTCGGCGTGGACAGGATCCGGGGCGGTTTCCCGCCGGTGCGGGGGAACGCGGGGGTGCTCAATGATCCGATTCCGTTCGTCTGAGCGCCGGGGCGCGAGCGCGGTCCGCTGACTCGAGCCCTGACGGCCCGGCTCTCTCCGCACCCGGCCCCTCCGCACCCAGCTCCTCAGGAGCGCGGGCGACGGAGAGCGCGGGGCCGGGGGTGCCGGGGGTCAGGTGACCTCAGGAGGGTCCGGTGCCCGGGCGCGGCGGATTCCTCAGGCCCGCCGTCCGCCGTCGACCGACAGCGCGATGCCGGTGACGTAGGACGCCGCGTCCGAGCAGAGCCAGACGGCGGCGGCCGCGGCCTCCTCCGGGTCGGCCATCCGGCCGAGCGGCGTGATCGCCTCCTGCATGGCGATCATGTCGGTACCCGCCGCCACCCGCTCGAACCCGGGAGTACGGGTCGGGCCGGGGCAGACGGCGTTGACCCGGATGCGGTCCGGCGCGTAGTCGACCGCGGCGACCTTGGTGAGCCCGACGATGCCGTGCTTGGCGGCCACATAGGCGGGGGCGGTCGGGATCGCGTACAAGCCGCCGTTGGAGGCGATGTTGACGATCGCGCCGCCCTGACGGCTTCGCAGGGCGGGCAGTTCGTACTTCATGCACAGGAAGGTTCCGGCCAGATTGACATGAACCACGCGCTCGAACTCGTCCAGTGTCATCTGCTCGAGCTGCCGGTGATGGGAGGCCAGGCCGGCGTTGTTCACGGCGAAGTCGAGGCCCCCGTACTCCGCGACCGTACGCTCGACGGCCGCCCGCACGGAGCCTTCGTCGCCGATGTCGACGGGGACGGCCAGCGCCTCCCCACCGTTCTCCCTGATCATCTCGGTGGTCTCGGCGGCCGTGTTCTCGTCGATGTCGAGCACGGCGACCGCGGCGCCGCACCGGGCGAACTCCAGCGCCGCCGCGCGGCCGATCCCACTGCCCGCGCCGGTGACCAGTCCCGCTCTACGGGTTGTGGCGCTCATGCCAGCGGCTCGTGGTTGGCCCAGGCGACCTTGTACGGGTGCCGCGACTGCCAGTGGTGGATGACCTCGTGCAGGGCGGGCGCGGCGAACCCCTTCGCCAGAGCGTCGATGTCGGCCACGGCGAACTGCACGATCGCGGTCGCGATCAGCGCCGGAATGGCCTCCTCCCCGGGGACGGGAATGTGACGGCGGGCTACGACCGACTCCGCGAGGCCGGTGTCGAGCATGGCTCGTTCGATATCTCCGAGGTATTGGTCGAGCTCCGTGTCGGGCAGAGGTTGATCGAAGGAGACGATCATTGTGTGCTGGATCATGTGGCGATTCTTGCGACCACATGCCGTAAGTGTCCAAGATCGATATGGAATTCGGCGATAACCTACAGGCATGGTTGAACTGGAGACCCGCGAGCTCGAGTACTTCGTCGCAGTGGCCGACGAACTGCACTTCGGCCGGGCCGCCGCCAGGCTCTCGATCGCCCAGCCGGCGCTGTCGAAGGCGATCCGGCGGATCGAGACCCGGCTCGGCGTCCCGCTGTTCCTCCGCACCAGCCGGCACGTCGAACTCACACCGGCCGGGGAAGCGTTGCAGGAGCACGGACGGCATGCGCTCAACGCGGTCGCCGCCGCCGTCCGCAGCGCCCGGCGTGCCGTCGACACCCAGGCTCACCTGCGGCTCGTACTCAAGCCGGGCGGCGACGCCGGGCTGCTGTCCGGGATCCTGGCCGAGTACGCCCACCAGCCCGATGCCCGCCGGGTCGACATCCTCTTCAGCGGCCCCGCCGACCGCACCGACTTCCTGCTCGACGGCCGGGCCGACGTCGGCCTGCTCTACGTCCCGTTCGACGATCTCGACGGCCTGGACCACGAGACGCTCCACGCCGAGGAGCGGGTGGCCATCGTCCCCTCCGCACACCGCCTGGCCGGGTTCGCCTCGGTGCGGATGGCCGATCTGGAGGGCGAGACACTGCCGCGCTGGAAAGGCGTGCCCGGGGGCGAAGGGACCGGTCCGGAGGTCGCCGACGTGGTCCAGCTTCTCCAGATGATCAAAGTGAGCCGGATGATCGGGGTCCTTCCCCGCTCGCTGGTCGAACCGCTCCCGCCCGGCCTGGTCGGTGTACCGGTATCCGACGCGCCGCCCAGCCGCCTCGTGCTCGCCTGGAACGAACAGGACCGCCGCCCGCTGCTCGCCTCGTTCGTGGCCGCGGCGCTGAGGGTTCCGCCCGGAATGGCCGACCTGGCCGGTGCCGATGCGGCAGGGGTGTCGTCGACGTCGGGCCGAGGGGGCGTCTGAGCCCCTTTATGGGGATGGCGACTTCATGGGGATGGCGACGCGCGAAGGGGGCCGGGCTCTCGGAGCCCGGCCGCTCGTCGTCTCACCTGTTCCTATCGGGAATGAGACTGTTGAGATCGATGTCGATCTTGAACGGAACCGGTCGCTGGAGGTTGTGGCGGAAGATCCCGGCAGGGGCGTAGGCACCGGTCGGAGGCGGTCCAGGTCCTCCGCGAACCAGCCTTCCGGGCGGGGCGGTCGCATCCAGGCGGGCGGGGTGGTGGTCATGGCTCGACCGTAGCCACGTGGAAGGACATCGGTCACGGGCCGTCCGCAGCCGTCAGGGCTTCTTCGGCTTGCCCTTGCCGTACAGCCAGACGTCGAAGAGGCGGGTCAGGTCCTTCCCCGACTTGCGTTCGCACAGCTCGATGAACTGCTTCGTATCCGCGTTGCCGTGCCGGTGGTCCTTGAGCCAGGTGCGGAGGATGGAGAAGAAGGTCTTGTCGCCGACGGCCCGGCGGAGCTGGTGGAGCACCATCGCGCCGCGGCCGTAGACGGGTGGGTCGGAGACGCTGGCGACGCTCGGGGGGCCGGCGGGTGGGAAGTCCCAGATGCCCTCGCTCTCGTCGTCGGTGCCGTCGTAGAAGTCGTCGAAGATCTGCTGGGCGCTGCGGCCGTCGTGGTCCTCCTCCCACAGCCACTCGGCGTAGGTCGCGAAGCCCTCGTTGAGCCACATGTCCTTCCAGACCCGGGGGGTGACCGAGTCGCCGAACCACTGGTGGGCCAGCTCGTGCACGACGAGCGCCTTCTCCGGGGCCGCGTCGTAGTACGGCATGGGCTGGGTCTCCAGGGCGTAGCCGAGGCCGGGGAGGTGGTCGACGACCGCGCCGGTGGAGGAGAAGGGGTACGGGCCGAAGGTGCGGGTCTCCCAGGTGATGACGTCGTCGACCTGGTCGGCGATGTCCTTCGCGCGGTCGGCCTCGGTGGGGTCGACGGCTACGTGGACGGGCAGGCCCTTGCCGGTGGTCGTGGTGCGGACGTCGAAGCGGCCGATGGCGACGGTGGCCAGATAGCTCGCCATCGGCTCGCCCATGTGCCACCGGAAGGTGGTGCGGCGGTCGCGGGTCTGCCGGCCCGTCAGCTCTCCGTTGGAGACGGCGGTGTAGCCCTCGGGAACGGTGACGGCGATGTCGTAGGCGGCCTTGTCGGAGGGGTGGTTGTTGCCGGGGAACCAGGTCATGGAGCCGGTCGGCTCGCCGAGCGCCACGGCGCCGTCGTCGGTGCGGATCCATCCCTCCTTCCCGGTGTCCTGGCCGGTGAGGGTCTTCGGCTTGCCGTCGTAGACGACGGTGGCCGTGAAGGTACGGCCCTCGGGGAGGGCCGAGGCGGGGGTGAGGATCAGCTCGGTGCCGCTGCGCGCGGCCTTGGCGGGGCGGCCGTTCACCGTGGCCTTCCGCACCGTCAGCCCGGCGAGGTCGAGGTGGAAGGAGCTCAGGGCGCGGGTGGCGCGGGCGGTGATCCGCGCGGTGCCCTTCAGGTGGCGGGAGCCGGGCGTGTAGTCGAGGGCCAGGCGGTAGCCCCGTACGTCGTAGCCGCCGTTGCCGAGCCGGGGGAAGAGCGCGTCACCGACCCCCGCGGCGCCCGCCCTCGCACCGGACGCCCCGGCCGCGTCCTGTGCCCCGGAGCCACCGGTGCAGCCCGCGACGCACAGCGCCATGAACAGCACGCCGGGCAGCACCCGCGAGATGCGGCGAACGGGCCTGGGCGCCACGCGTTGGGGTTCCGAGGCGTGCGGTTCGTCGTCCATCGTGGTCCCCATGCTTCGGCGGTGCTTCGGCGGCTGCTCCTGCTCAGGAGACTAGCGGGCACCGGGACCCGCCCGGCGGCCATCAGGACCGGCCCCGCGCCGCACGCACGCGCGTCGCGGTTGCAAAGGGCGGGGCGGGGGGCGGGGTTGGGCAGCTCAGCGGGCTTTGGGCGAGTTAAACGTCTCTGAGCTGCGGTTCACCACTTCTAGTGAAGCTATGGCCTTGAGTTGCAATCGACAACGCTGGGTTGCCAAGCTGTGGCTGACTGTCAACCCAGGGAGTGCACGTGGCCTTTGGTGACCAGCCCGCATACCTCCGCGTCGCCGACGATCTGCGGAAGAAGATCGCCGGGGGTGAGCTGCCACCGCATGCGCGTCTCCCCTCTCAGGCCAGGATCCGTGAGGAGTACGGGGTTTCGGACACCGTCGCCCTCGAGGCCCGCAAGGTGCTGATGGCCGAGGGGCTGGTCGAGGGGCGGTCGGGATCGGGGACGTATGTGCGGGCCCAGCCGGTGCCTCGGCGGGTGGTGCGGGGTGGGTTTCACACCGCTGGGGAGGCCACGCCGTTCCGGCAGGAGCAGGCCGATGAGCGGGTCATCGGGAGCTGGGACGCCCACAGTGAGCAGGACGAGGCCGGGGCGGAGATCGCCGGGCGGCTGGGGATCGGCGTGGGGGAGCGGGTGATGCGCACCCGCTATGTGTTCCAGTCGCAGGGGGAGGCGGTCATGCTCTCCACCTCCTGGGAGCCGCTCGCCGTCACCGGCCGTACGCCCGTGATGCTGCCCGAGGAGGGGCCCCTGGCCGGGCGCGGGGTCGTCGACCGGATGGCCGCCCTCGATCTGGTGGTGGACAACGTGGCGGAGGAGGTCGGCGCGCGGCCCGGCCGGGCCGAGGAGGTGCTGGCTCTCGGCGGGGTGCCGGGGCACTGGGTGCTGGTCACCTCGCGTACGTACTTCGCGGGCGGCCGTCCGGTCGAGACCGCCGATGTGGTGGTGCTCGCCGAGCGTTATCGGGTCACCTATCGGCTGCCGGTGAAGTGATTTCTTGTTCGGCCCGTGGGGGCTCACTGCCCTGTCTCGCCGTTCCCGCCGGCGCTCACCGATAGTCGGGCGGCCTGTTCCGGCGCGTCTTACCGCGAGTTAACCGCCTCCCCGCCGCCGTAACGGCCCGGCAATGCCGCACCGCCGCCGTCCGTCACCCGCGGCTTCTAGCTTCCTGGGCCGTGGTCCAAACGGAACGGCCCGAGCGACAGGGGAAGCCGGTATGACGGATACGGTCGATGCGGTCGGCACGGTTGATACGGGCGATACGGCCGCAGCCGAGGCGGGAGCGTCCGCGGCAGCCGCCTCGCGGCGCCGCTACGCCCGGCTCGCGGCGGACGAGAGCCGCGAGGACTACTCGCTGCGCTACGCGCCCCACTCCTACCGCCGCTGGTCGCCGACCATGGTCGCCTCGACGGCGCTCGGCGGGATCGCCTACCTCGCGGACTTCGCCATCGGCGCGTCCATCGTCTTCACCTACGGCTTCACCAGCGGCATCGCCTCGATCCTCACCGCGGCGACGATCATCTTCCTGACCGGCATCCCCATCGCCCGCGCCTGTGCGACCTACGGCCTGGACATGGACCTGATCACCCGCGGTGCCGGATTCGGCTACTTCGGCTCGACCCTGACCTCGCTGATCTACGCCAGCTTCACCTTCATCTTCTTCGCGCTGGAGGGTTCGATCATGGCGCAGGCCATGCACCAGGCCCTCCATATCCCGCTGCCGGTCGGCTATCTGCTGACCACCCTCATCGTGATCCCGATCGTCTTCCGCGGCATGGGCGCGCTCGCCAAGGTGCAGGCGTGGACCCAGCCGGTCTGGCTGATCGGGCTCGCCCTGCCGTTCGTGGTGCTCGCCTTCGAGGCGCCCGGCTCCTGGGGCGCGTTCGCCTCCTTCGGCGGGACCGAGGGCGCGGGCTCCGGTTTCGACTGGATCGGATACGGCCTGGGCACGGGGGTCGCGCTCTCGCTGATCGCGCAGATCGGTGAGCAGGCCGACTATCTGCGGTTCATGCCCGCGAAGACCGAGGAGAACCGGCGGCGCTGGAATCTGGCGGTCCTGGCCGCCGGCCCCGGCTGGGTGGTCATCGGCGCGGCCAAGCAGATCGGCGGCGCCTTCCTCGCGTTCATGGCGCTGGGCGCGGTCGGCAAGACCCATGCGCTGGAGCCCATCGCCCCGCAGATCGAGGCGCTGAAGCCCTGGCTGGGGTCGGTCGCGCTGCCCGCCGCCGCGCTCTTCGTGGTGGTCTCCCAGATCAAGATCAATGTGACGAACGCCTACAGCGGCTCGCTGTCCTGGTCCAACTTCTTCTCCCGGGTCACCCACCGCCACCCCGGCCGGGTCTGGTACATCTTCCTCAACCTCGCCATCGCGCTGGCGCTGATGGAGATGAACATGTTCGCGGCGCTCAACAAGCTGCTGGGCTTCTACTCCAACGTCGGCATCGCCTGGATCGCCGCCGTCGCCGCCGATCTGGTCATCAACAAGCCGCTCGGGCTGAGCCCGAAGTACATCGAGTTCAAGCGGGCGTATCTGCATCCGGTGAACCCCGCCGGTTTCGGTGCGATGGTGATCGCCTCGACGGTTTCGATCGTCGCCTTCTTCGGGGCCTTCGGGGAGGTGGCCGAGGCGTTCTCGACCTTCATCGCCTGCGGTCTGGCGCTGGTGCTCTGCCCGCTGCTGGCCTGGCTCACCGGGGGCCGCTACTACCTGGCCCGGCGGAACCCGGTGAACGGGCCCGGCGCCGAGGTCCCGGACATCACCGCCACCCACCTCTGTGCCTCGTGCGAGACGGCGTACGAGTTGCCGGACATCGCCGACTGCCCGGTGCGGGCGGGGGCCGTGTGCTCGCTGTGCTGCTCACTGGACGCCGAGTGCGGGGATGTCTGCCGTAAGGCGCCCACGGGCGAGCCGGTGCTGATGCCGCTTCCCACCGTGCGTACGGGGTCGGCCACCGGTATCTGATCCCAGACCCCGGCCACGGCGCCCGCGTGCGGTTCCAGCGTCCGCTGTTGCAAAACTCACATCGGCGCAGGTGAAAGGGGTTACTGGAAGGTGATCATCCATTTCGCTCTTACGATGGACCGGTTTGTGTCCGGATCGTCGGGGGGCGAAGGGAGTGCCAGGAACGTTGAGCACGGAGCAGGGTTCCCACTCGCATTATCGAAGGTCACTCGGACCGGTGGCCCTCACCGCCGTGGGTCTCGGGTCGATCATCGGTTCCGGCTGGCTCTTCGGCGCCGAGCGCGCCGCCTCGCTGGCCGGACCCGCCGCCATCCTGGCCTGGGTGATCGGCGCCGCCGTCGCCCTGACCATCGCCCTGACCTACTCCGAGCTGGGTTCGATGTTCCCCAAGGCCGGCGGCATGGTCCGGTACGGCCAGTACTCCCACGGCTCGCTGGCCGGTTATCTGGCCGCCTGGGCCAACTGGATCGCCATCGTCTCGGTGATCCCCGGTGAGGCCACCGCCTCCGTGCAGTACATGAGCTCCTGGGACTTCGGCTGGGCCAAGGCGCTGTACGACGGCAAGGAGCTGACCGGCAGCGGTGTCGCGCTCGCGTCCGTGCTGCTGCTCTTCTACTTCTTCCTCAACTGGTTCGCGATCACCCTCTTCGCGAAGACCAACACCGCGATCACCGTCTTCAAGGTGGTGGTGCCGACGCTGACCGCCGGGGCCCTGCTGCTGTCGCACTTCGACACCGGCAATGTCACCGGCCACGGCGGCTTCACCCCCAACGGCTGGAGCTCCGTGTTCACCGCGGTCGCCGTCTCCGGCATCGTCTGGGCCTACAACGGCTTCCAGTCGCCGCTCAACATGGCCGGTGAGGCCCGTAACCCCGGGAAGTCGCTGCCGAAGGCCGTCATCGGCTCGATCCTCATCTCGCTGGTGATCTACGTCGCGCTCCAGATCGCCTTCCTGACCGCCGTCCCCGCCGCGGATCTGGGGCACGGCGGCTGGTCCGGGCTCTCCTACAACTCCCCGCTCGCCGATCTGTCCCTGGCCTGGGGCCTGAACTGGCTGGCGATGCTGCTGTACGCCGACGCCTTCATCTCCCCGTCCGGCACCGGCATGATCTACGCGGCCACCACCTCCCGCATGATCCAGGGTGTCCAGGAGAACGGCCATCTGCCGAGCATCTTCGGCAAGGTCGACCCCAAGACCGGCATTCCGCGCCCCGCGCTGCTGCTCAACCTGGGGATCGCCTTCATCTTCCTCGCGGTCTTCCGCGGCTGGGGCTCGCTGGCCGAGATCGTCTCCGTCGCCACCGTGATCTCGTACATCACCGGTCCGGTCGCCGTGATGTCGCTGCGCCGCCTCTCCCCGGACCTGCCGCGTCCGGTGAAGCTGCGCGCGATGCCGGTGATCGCGCCGATCGCGATGGTCTTCGGCTCGCTGGTGCTGTACTGGGCCCGCTGGCCGCTCACCGGCAAGGTCATCTTCATCATGGCGATCGGGCTGCCGATCTGGGCCTGGTACGAGCTGCGCAAGCCGTGGGCAGAGCTTCGGCCGCATCTGGCCGCCGGTGCCTGGATGGTCACGTATCTGCTGGTCATGGCGGCGGTGTCATGGGCCGGTGGCAAGGAGTTCGGCGGTCGCGGCTATCTGCCGGGCGGCTGGGACATCCTGGTCGTCGCCCTGATCGGGCTGGCCTTCTACGTCTGGGGCGTACGCAGTGCGTGGCGCAATCCGACGCTGCTGGAGGCCGAGCGCGAGCTGGGCACCGCCCCGGCCGGTGAGGACGGCGGGGGCGGCGAGGGCAGCGAGGGCGGCGGGGACGACGACCGGGCGAAGGCCGACGCGCGCGTCTGAGGCATCCGCCTGAGGACATACGTCTGAGACATGGCCGGATGAGTGCCTCGTTGTAAGAACCCGTATCCGCTGCGTGAAGGTAGGGCGTAGGCTCGGGCATATGCGGATCGGGATTTCCTTCATGGTGTCGCGGGGGCGTACGCCCGGGCGGGCCACAGCGGAGAGGGCGGGGAGATGAGTGACGGGAACGCTGTGCTGCCCTGGCTCGTGATCCGCCAGGACACCAATGGCAACCGCTACCGCGTCGGGCGCTACGCCACGAGGACGGAGGCCCAGGAGGTGGCCGACCGCCTGGAGGGCCAGGGCCAGGAGCAGTTGTACGTGGTCGAGCGGACCGCGGCGACCCGTCAGTCCGGCTAGACCGAGGGAATCCGGTCAGCCCGTAAGGATCCGGTCAGCCCGTAAGGATCCGGCCGGCCCTCGGAATGGGGTCGGCCCGCCGAAATCCGGTCAGCCTTCCCGGAATTGGGTCAGTTCGCAGGAATCCGGCCCGTCCGCGGGAATGCGCATATCTTCCCAGGCCCCGGGGCGTCCGCCCCGGGGCCCTGGTGTGTATCGGTGCAGGCCAGGCAGGCTAAGGTGCGGCGCATGAGCGTGCGTGTGGTGGTGGGTGGAGCGGTGTTCGACCGGGGGCGGCTGCTGGCCGCGCGGCGCAGCGCCCCGCCCGAGCTCGCGGGTCGCTGGGAGCTGCCCGGCGGCAAGGCCGAGCCGGGGGAGACCCCGCCGCAGACGCTCGTCCGCGAACTGCGCGAGGAACTCGGGGTCGAGGTCGAGCCGCTCGAACCGCTGCCGGGGGAGTGGCCCTTGAAGCCCGGCTATGTGCTGCGGGTGTGGACCGCGGCCCTGCGCTCCGGGGAGCCGCGCCCGCTGGAGGACCACGACGAGCTGCGCTGGCTCCCCCCGGACCGGGTGGACGAGGTCGACTGGCTGGACGAGGACCGTCCCGCGGTGGCCGAGGCGGTCCGCCTGCTGCGCGCGGCCGAGAGCGCCGGACGCGGCGCAGAGCGGGGCGCCGAGGGTGCCCCTCCGCGCACCCCTTGAGACCGTCCCGCGCGAGGCCCGTCCGAGGTCTCGTACAGGGAAAATCCATGGGGTTCGAGCCGCCTCCACCTGGTTAGGAGTGAGGGGGAGCGCTGATCATGAGCGCTTCACCAAAAGCCGGGACGGAAACCGATGGCGGGCTGAGATAGTGCTGTGATCGTGAAGACCGTACTCGGGATGGCCGAAGTGCTGGATACTCGGCTATCTGGAGCCGGTCGGAGCACCTGAGCCGGAGGGGACGGGCGCATGAGCGAGAAGCCAGCGGGGGCTGATATGCCCGAGGAGACGGTTGGTTCGCAGGTGTCGCCGGTGTCACAAGGGTCTTCGGTGCCGGACATGTCGTCCATGTCCTCGATGTCGGCGGTGTGGCAGAGCAGCCCGCCCGGCTCGATCTATGACTACATCCAGGTCGCTTCCTTCGCACTGGGGTCCGACGGCCGGATCGCGCAGTGGAGCGAACGGGCCGCGGAACTGCTGGGGCTGACGGCGAGCCAGGCCATCGGCAAGGATCCGGTGGAGGCGTTCGTACCGCCCGAGTACCAGGAGACCGGCCATCGCGCGGTCGCCGACATCCTGGACGGCCGGGAGTGGACCGGGCTGGTCCCCTACCGTAGCCCTCAGGCGCCGAACGGACATGGCATCGCCGAGGTCTATGTGATGCCCGCTCAGGATGAGGACGGGAAGCGGGCCGCGCTCTGTATCGCGGTGGACGTCAGTGCCTTGCGCGGCTTGGAAACCGATCTTGCTTCTTCACAGGCCGTTTTCGGTCAATCTCCGCTCGGTTTCTTCCTCTTCGGGACCGATCTGCGGATGCTTCGGGTCAATGAGCGTTTTGCGAAGGTTTTCGGCCGCCCCACCGAGGAGTACCGCGGGGTGACCCCGCACGATCTGCTGCCGCGCGGCGAGGCCGACCGGCTGGCCGCCGCCCTGCGCCAGGTCCTGGACTCCGGCCAGGCGCTGACCGATATGCCGCTCATGGGCCAGACCCCGGGCAGCGCCGACCGCCGCCGCTGGTCGGTCTCGCTCTACCGGCTGCACAGCGGCTCCGGCCGCCCCATCGGCATCGCCGGACTGGCCACGGATGTCACCGGCCGCCGCCGCGCCGAACAGGAGGCCGCGGGCGTACGGCGCAATCTGGCGCTGCTGAACGAGGCCGGGGCCCGAATAGGCACCTCGCTGGATCTGGAGACCACCGCCCGAGAGCTGCTGGACGTGGCCGTGCCACAGTTCTGCGATCTGGCCTCCGTCGACCTCTACCAGGGGCTGCTCTCCGGCGACGAGACCCCGCCCGGACTCGCCGACGGCAGCGCCGAGTTGCGCCGCGTCGCCTTCGCCAGCGCGGTCTCCGACGGCCCGGTCGCCTTCGGCGACATCTGCCGCGTCAACACCGCCGAGGACCCCAAGCCCATCCAGGTCGGCGAGGTCCACCGCTACCCCTTCAACTCCCTGTGCGCCCACGCCCTGCGCACCGCCCAGGTGCGGGTCGTCCCCGGCCGGGACGGCAGTGAGAGCCTGGAGTTCGGCGCCATGCTCCAGTCCACCCTCGTGGTGCCGATGGTCGCCCGCGACACCGTCGTGGGCCTGGCCCAGTTCTCCCGTACCAAGGGCAGCGAGCCCTTCGGTGAACGGGACCGCGCGCTCGCCGTGGAGCTGGCCGCCCGCGCCGCCGTCAGCATCGACAACGCCCGGTTGTACCGCAGAGAACATGAACGCGCGCTGATACTCCAGCGCAGCCTGCTCCCGCCCGGCGACCCGGAGGCCGCCGGGCTCGACATCGCCTGCCGCTATCTGCCGGGGAACGCGGCGACCGAGGTGGGCGGCGACTGGTTCGATGTGATCGAGCTGCCCGGCCACCGCACCGCGCTGGTGGTCGGCGATGTGATGGGGCGGGGGCTGCGCGCCGCCGTGGCCATGGGCGAACTGCGCACCGCCGTACGCACCCTCGCCCTGCTCGACCTGGAGCCCGCCGAGGTGCTCTCCGCGCTGGACGAGATCGCCCTCGGCCTCGGCACACCGGGCGGCTCGCACGCCGGCGCGCGGGCGGGATCGCGCGCCCGCGGCGGCCAGACCGCCGACGACTCCTCCGATCTGACCGAGGTCTACCTCGCCACCTGCGTCTACGCCGTCTACGACCCGGTCACCCGCCGCTGTACCTTCGCCAACGCCGGGCATCCGCCCCCCGTCCTGGTGGAACCGGGGGAGAACGCCCTGCTGATGGAGGTCCCGCCGGGCATGCCGCTCGGCGTCGGCGGCGAGCCGTTCGAGGAGATCGAGGTCGAGCTGCCCGACGGCGCACTGCTGGCCCTCTACACGGACGGTCTGGTCGAGTCCCGCGACCACACCCTCGACGAGGGGCTCCAGGCCCTGCGCGCGGCCCTCGACACCCCGGACGGTGCCGACGGCGGAAGAAACGCCGCGGCCGGATCCCTCGAGGACGTCTGCGACCACGTCCTGAGCACCCTCGACACCCACCACGGCGAGGACGACATCGCCCTGCTGATGGCCCGGGTGCAGGGCCTGTCGGCCGAGTCGGTCGGCGACTGGCACCTGCCCAGCGCCCCGCAGTCCGTGGGCCGGGCCCGCGAACTGGCCCGGGAGCAGCTCGAGTCCTGGGGTCTTGACGGTCTGGTGGACACCACCGAGCTGCTGGTCAGCGAGCTGGTGACCAACGCCCTGCGGTACGGCGAGGGCGAGATCAGGCTACGGCTGCTGCTGGACCGCACCCTGGTGTGCGAGGTCTGGGACGGCGGACTGGTCCAGCCCCGGCGGCGGCGCGCCCGGGACACCGACGAGGGCGGGCGCGGGCTCCAGCTCGTCGGGCTGCTCAGCGCGGGCTGGGGGAGCCGGCGGACCCCGTTCGGCAAGACCGTCTGGTTCGAGCTGGCCCTGCCGGACGGCCGGTCCTCGGGGCCGGACTCGGTGGAGGCGCTGCTCAGCCTCTGGTGACGGCGGCGGGCCGGGCGCGGTCATGGCGGCGGGCCCGCCATCGACGGGCCCGCGACACGAAGGGGGAGCTACTGCTCCCGGCGCCGGATCTTGTTGCCGAGCCAGACCAGCGGATCGTACTTACGGTCCACCGCCCGCTCCTTGAGCGGGATCAGCGCATTGTCGGTGATCTTGATCTGCTCGGGGCAGACCTCCGTACAGCACTTGGTGATGTTGCAGTAGCCCAGTCCGTGCTCCTCCTGGGCGGTGCGCTTGCGGTCCAGTCCGGTCTCCGCCGCCGCGTCCAGCGGATGCATGTCCAGCTCGGCGACCCGCATCAGGAACCGCGGCCCGGCGAACGCCTCCTTGTTCTCCTCGAAGTCCCGCACCACATGGCAGGTGTCCTGGCACAGGAAGCATTCGATGCACTTGCGGAACTCCTGCGACCGCCCCACGTCCTCCTGCCACATCCGGTACTCGCCCGGCCCCACCCCCTCCGGGGGGACGAAGGACGGCACCTCGCGGGCCTTGGTGTAGTTGAACGACACGTCCGTCACCAGATCCCGCACCACCGGGAAGGCCCGCAGCGGGGTGATGGTGATCGTCTCGGCCCGGTCGAACACCGACATCCGGGTCATGCACAGCAGCCGGGGGCGGCCGTTGACCTCGGCGCTGCACGAACCGCATTTGCCCGCCTTGCAGTTCCAGCGGACCGCCAGATCGGGGGCCTGGGTCGCCTGAAGCCGATGCACGATGTCGAGCACGACCTCGCCGTCGTTGACCTCGACGTGGAAGTCCTTCAGACCGCCGCCGTCCTGGTCGCCCCGCCACACCCGGAAGTGGGCCTCGTACGCACTCACTGGGTCAGCTCCTCGTCCGTCAGGTACTTCACCAGCTCGTCCTTCTCGAACAGGTTCAGCAGATCGGGCCGGATGGGCGGCATCTGGCGCCGCTCCAGCCGGATCTGGCCGTGTCCGGTGTCGGGTGCCGCCAGCCCGCCCGAGGGATCGGAGAGGCGGCAGACCAGATTGAGCCGCCGCCAGTCGCGGTCCATCTCCGGGCAGTCGTCGCGGGTGTGCCCGCCGCGGCTCTCGGTGCGCTCCAGCGCGGCACGGGCCACGCACTCGCTGACCAGCAGCATGTTGCGCAGATCGATCGCCAGATGCCAGCCGGGGTTGAACTGCCGGTGCCCCTCGACCCCGGCCCGGCGCGCCCGGACCCGCAGACTGGCCAGCCGGTGCAGCGCCTCCTCCATCTCCCCGGCCCTCCGGATGATCCCCACCAGGTCGTTCATCGACTGCTGTAGCTCCTGGTGGAGGGTGTACGGGTTCTCCGGCGGCCCGGCCGGACCCGCGCTCTCGTCCGGCTCACCGGCCTCGGCGCTGAACGGGCGCAGCGCCTCGGCCGCCGCCAGGTCGAGCTGGGTCTCGTCCGGCACCGGGCGGGTGCCGGAGGCCGCGGTCTCCTGGGCGTAGCGGGCCGCGTGGAGCCCGGCGCGGCGCCCGAAGACCAGCAGATCGGAGAGGGAGTTGCCGCCGAGCCGGTTGGAGCCGTGCATCCCGCCCGCGACCTCGCCCGCGGCGAACAGGCCGGGCACCCCGGTCGCGGCCGCGGTGTCCGGGTCGACGTCCACCCCGCCCATCACGTAGTGACAGGTCGGGCCCACCTCCATGGGCTCGGCGGTGATGTCGACGTCCGCCAGCTCCTTGAACTGGTGGTGCATGGAGGGCAGCCGCCGCTTAATGACCTCGGCGGACATCCGGGTGGACACATCGAGGAAGACCCCGCCGTGCGGGGAGCCCCGGCCCGCCTTCACCTCGGCGTTGATGGCGCGGGCCACCTCGTCGCGGGGGAGCAGCTCGGGCGGGCGGCGGTTGTGGTCCGGATCCTCGTACCAGCGGTCGGCCTCGCCCTCGGACTGGGCGTACTTCTCCTTGAAGACGTCCGGGATGTAGTCGAACATGAAGCGCTTGCCCTCGCTGTTGCGCAGCACCCCGCCGTCGCCGCGCACCGACTCGGTGACCAGGATCCCCTTCACCGAGGGCGGCCAGACCATACCGGTCGGATGGAACTGCACGAACTCCATGTTGATCAGCGGGGCACCCGCGAGCAGCGCCAGCGCATGGCCGTCACCGGTGTACTCCCAGGAGTTGGAGGTCACCTTGAAGGACTTGCCGATACCGCCGGTGGCCAGCACCACGGCCGGGGCCTCGATCGCGAAGAAACGCCCCGACTCACGCTCGTAGCCGAAGACCCCGGCGACCCGGTCGCCGTCCTTGACGATCCGGGTGACCGTGCACTCCTGGAAGACCTTCAGCCGGGACTCGTAGTCGCCGGTCGCGGCCTTGTCCTCCTGCTGGAGGGAGACGATCTTCTGCTGGAGGGTGCGGATCAGCTCCAGGCCGGTGCGGTCCCCGACATGGGCGAGGCGGGGGTACTCATGGCCGCCGAAGTTCCGTTGGGAGATCTTGCCCTCCGGGGTGCGGTCGAAGAGCGCGCCCCAGGTCTCCAGCTCCCAGACCCGGTCCGGGGCCTCCTGGGCGTGCAGCTCGGCCATCCGCCAGTGGTTGAGGAACTTGCCCCCGCGCATGGTGTCGCGGAAGTGCACCTGCCAGTTGTCGCGCTCGTTGACATTGCCCATGCTGGCGGCGATGCCGCCCTCGGCCATCACGGTATGGGCCTTGCCGAACAGCGACTTGCAGATGACGGCGCAGCGCATGCCCTGCTCGCGGGCCTCGATCGCGGCCCGCAGTCCGGCGCCGCCCGCGCCGATCACGACCACGTCCCACGCCTGCCGCTCGACTTGCGTCATCGATGAGCACCTCTCCTAGAAAAAGCGGGGATCGTCGAAGGCACCGCTCGCCACCAGATAGACGTAGAAGTCCGCGACGGCGACGCTGATGAGAGAGGCCCAGGCCAACTGCATATGGCGGGCGTTGAGCCCGCTCACCCAGCCCCAGAGCCGATAGCGCACCGGGTGCCGGGAGAAGTGCTTCATCCGGCCGCCGACGATATGGCGGCAGGAGTGGCAGGAGAGGGTGTACGCCCAGATCAGCGCGATGTTGGCGAGCAGCACCAGGGTGCCCAGGCCCATATGGCCCCAGCGGCCGTGTTCGTCCCGGAAGCCGAGCACGGTGTCATAGGTGAGGATCCCCGCGACGATCACCGCGAAGTAGAAGAAGTAGCGGTGGATGTTCTGAAGGATCAGCGGGAAGCGGGTCTCGCCGGTGTACTTGGCGCGCGGCTCGGCGACGGCGCAGGCGGGCGGCGAGGCCCAGAAGCCCCGGTAATACGCCTTGCGGTAGTAGTAGCAGGTCAGCCGGAAGCCCAGCGGGAAGATCAGGATCAGCAGTGCGGGGGACAGGCCCCACCAGGCGCCGAAGATCTCCCAGTTGGCGCCGCCCTTCATGGGCACGCAGTTCTGGGCGACGCAGGGCGAGTAGAAGGGGGAGACATACGGCTCTGCGTAGTAGTCGTCCCCGGAGAAGGCCCGCCAGGTGGAGTAGACGATGAACGCGAACAGCCCGGCGGCGGTGATCGCCGGGGAGAGCCACCAGCGGTCGCTGCGCAGATGGCGGGCGGGGATGGCGGCGCGGGTGGCGCCGTGCACGCCGTGCGGGGCCGTCCCGCCGCCTGCGGGCGCGGGGGTGGTGGCTTGGGGGTCGGTGCCTGTGGCCAAGGGGAACTCCGCGGTGGAGTGGTATGGGGGGACGATGGGGGGCGCCCCGACGACGGGAGGCGCGCCGGGCCGTCCCTAGGGCGCGTGGCGATCGCGCGCGCCGAGGCCCTCGTCGTCGACGTCCGACCACAGCGCACTGTTGTACGGCGCGTCGGGGACGGGAACCATCTCGGGGCGTGGTCGCTCCTCGGGCGCGGTCTCGCGCAGGAGGGCGAGGCTCTCGCGGAGGTGGTCCGCGTCGGTGCGGACACGGCGTATCTCCAGCCCGCCGGCGCCCACCCGCTGCTCCAGCCGGGAGACGGAACGGACCAGGTCATCGAGACAGCGCTGGACGGCCGTCAAGTCGTCGTTCAAGGACATGACTTGCCCTCACTTCCGCGGTTGCGGTTGGCGACGCTCATGCGACAGCGAGTGTTACGCGCCACGGTCGTGGTTGTGAAGGGATCTGTCGGGATTGGCGGCGCCACCGGCGCGATTCCGCCGCCGCGCGCCGTACTGCGCGCCCGCCGCATTGATCCGGACGGGTGATCCTTTCCCCTCATGGCCGTCTCCATGGCCTTCTCGGCGTGCTGTCCCATGAACCGTCGCTTTGAGTGAGGAGTATATGCGATCAGCGTCACACTATGCCAAATGCGCATATATCCGTCACCCTGCGGAGGTACGAGCCATGCCCCTCACCAAGCGCCGCCGCGCCATGCTGCTCGCCGCGGGGGTGATGCTGCCGCTGCCCGTACTGACCGGCTGTAGCTCGGACGACGACGGCCCGCCGTCGCCCGCCGCCTGGGATATCGCCTCCGCGCCGCGCAGCGCGACCTCCGGTACCGGCACCCTGCGCTGGGCCCTGGACGCGGCACCCACCACCCTCAACGCGTTTCAGAAGACCGCGGACACGGGCACCCAGCGGATCGCGGGCGCCGTGCTGCCCTCCCTCTACACCCTCGACGCCCGGGGCAGGCCCCAGCGCAACGGCGACTATCTGACCGCCGCCGACGTCACCTCGTCCGACCCCAAGCAGGTCGTGGTCTACAAGCTCAACCCCAAGGCGGTGTGGAGCGACGGCCGCCCGATCGGCGCGGAGGACTTCCAGGCCCAGTGGCGGGCGCTGCGCGGCACCGACGAGGCGTACGGGACGGCGCGCAACGCCGGCTACGACCGGATCGCCAAGATCGAACCCGGGGACAAGGAACACGAGATCAAGGTCACCTTCGCCAAGCCGTACACCGACTGGCGCTCGCTGTTCACCCCGCTGTACCCGAAGAGCGTGATGGGCAACCCGGCGGTCTTCACCGCACCGGCGGCCAAGGGGCTCGCGGTCGGCGCCGGGCCCTTCATGGTCCGCGAGGTCTCGGACGGCTCCGTCACCCTGGTCCGCAACCCCCGCTGGTGGGGCGACCGGGCGCGGCTGAGCCGGCTGGTCTTCCGGACGGTGCCGGCCGACAAGCGCGACGAGGCCCTGATCGACGGACAGCTCGATCTGGCCGAAGTGGACCGGGCCACCGCCCGGCGCATCCGGGCCACCGCCCCGGACAAGCAGGCCGCGGGCACCAAGCAGGGCTCCTCGGCCCCGGGCAAGGCGGGCGCGCCGGAGCCGTCCACCGGCGGCCGGGAGGCGGCCGGAGCCGAGGGAGGGGCCACCGGCGACACCGGCAAGGCCACCGGCGACACCGACAAGAACCGGTCGCAGACCCGGGCGCTGAGCAGGTTCACCCTGCGCAAGGCGCTGGACTCCGCCTACACCCAGCTCGCCCTCAACGGCACCAAGGGCCCGCTCGCCGATGAGCGGGTGCGCCGCGCGGTGGCCCGCGCGATCGACCGTAAGGCCCTGGCGAAGCTGGTGCTCAAGCCGATGGGGCTGCCGTCCGAGCCGCTCGGCAACCATCTGCTCATGGCGGGCCAGCCGGGCTACAAGGACCACAGTGGCGCCCTCGGCGACCCGGACACCAACGCAGCGCAGTCGCTGCTCGCGGACGCGGGCTGGCGGGCGGGCGACGCGGGTCGGCAGAAGGCGCTCGACGGCAAGACGGACGACCGGGGCAGACGGCACAGCGCCCCGACCGCCTCCGCCACGGACCCGGCCACCGACGGCGCCTCCGGCACGGACTCCGCCACCGATGGCGCCTCCGGCACGGACTCCGCCACCGACAGCGCCTCCGGCACCGGGTCCGCCTCTGCCGCCAACTCCGCCGCGCCCTCCGAGCGCCGCTCCGACGCCGCCCCCGCGGCCGGTGACGCCGGGCGGTCCGGACGGCTCGGGGAGGCGGCCGTCGTACGGAAGAAGGGACGGCCGCTGGTGCTGCGCTTCGTCCTTCCCGACGACCGGACCGCCGCCCCGCTGAGCACGGTCGGCGAGCGCATCGCGCGGATGCTGGAGAAGATCGGCGTCCGGACCGAGATCACCAAGGTCCCGGGCGAGAGCTACTTCCGGGACCACATCGCCACCGGCGACTACGACCTGGCCCTCTACTCCTGGCCCGCCTCCGCCTACCCGGCCACCGACGGCCGCCCCATCTACGCCAAGCCGCAGCCCGCCGCCGACGGCTCCCTGGTCATCGAGCAGAACTACACCCGGGTGGGCACCGACCAGATCGACCAGTTCTTCGACCAGGCGCTCTCCGAGCTGGACGGCGGCGCCTCCCGTTCCCTGGTCAGCCGTGCGGACGCCCGGATCTGGGCGGCGGCCGGATCGATTCCTCTCTATCAGCGGCCCCAGTTGATCGCCATGCGCAAGGGCCTGGTCAACGCGGGTGCCTTCGGCTTCGCCACACCCCGCTACCAGGACATCGGCTTCCGCCGCTAGGGGGTGCGGCGGGCTCTTCCCCTCCCCGCCCCTTCCCGAAACTGGGGCTCCGCCCCAGCCCCCGGGCCGGGGCTCCGCCCCGGACCCCGCTCCTCAAACGCCGGAGGGGCTGGGTTGGCAGGGCTCCGCCCCAGACCCCGGGATGGGGCTTCGAGCCCGGACCCGGGGGCCGGGCTCTGACTCTTCCCGCGGCATCGATATGCGGCTCCGCCGCGTGGTGGGGCTTCGCCCCAGGCCCCGGGTGCCAGGGGCGAAGCCCGACCCATCCCCTCCGGCGTTTGAGGAGCGGAGTCCGGGGCGGAGCCCCGGCGGGGGGCCAGGGGCGGAGCCCCTGGTATCGGGAAGGGGCGGGGAGGGGAAAGACCCGGCGGGGACGGGCTGCGGCATCCGTCTCCGCGCCGTCCCCGTACCATGGGGGTGAGGCCGAGGCGTGATCAGCCCGGCGGAAGGCGCGTCGCACAAGGAGCGCGCCGCCACCCACGAAACCGGGAGAAGCGCGCTTCTATGCCCACGCGCCACGACATTCGTAACGTCGCCATCGTCGCCCACGTCGACCACGGCAAGACGACCCTCGTCGACGCCATGCTCAAGCAGGCGGGTGCGTTCGCCGCCCACCAGCAGGTGGACGACCGGGTCATGGACTCCAACGACCTGGAGCGCGAGAAGGGCATCACCATTCTCGCGAAGAACACCGCCGTGAAGTACCACCCGGCGGACGGCGGCGACCCCGTCACCATCAACATCATCGACACCCCCGGCCACGCCGACTTCGGCGGTGAGGTCGAGCGCGGCCTGTCCATGGTCGACGCCGTGGTCCTGCTGGTGGACGCCTCCGAGGGGCCGCTGCCGCAGACCCGCTTCGTGCTGCGCAAGGCGCTCCAGGCCAAGCTGCCGGTGATCCTTTGCATCAACAAGACGGACCGTCCGGACTCCCGGATCGACGAGGTCGTCAACGAGGCGTACGACCTCTTCCTGGACCTGGACGCGACCGAGGAGCAGATCGAGTTCCCGATCGTCTACGCCTGCGCCCGGGACGGTGTGGCCTCGCTGACCAAGCCGGAGGACGGCACCGTCCCGGCCGACAGCGACAGCCTCCAGCCGTTCTTCTCCGCGCTGCTGGAGACCGTTCCGGCGCCGGAGTACGACGCGGCCGCGCCGCTCCAGGCCCATGTCACCAACCTGGACGCGGACAACTTCCTCGGCCGGATCGCGCTGCTCCGGGTCGAGCAGGGCGAGCTGAAGAAGGGGCAGACGGTCGCGTGGATCAAGCGCGACGGCACCATCTCCAACGTCCGGATCACCGAGCTGCTGATGACCGAGGCGCTCACCCGCAAGCCCGCCGAGGTGGCCGGCCCCGGTGACATCTGCGCGGTCGCGGGCATCCCGGACATCATGATCGGCGAGACCCTGGCCGACCCGGAGAACCCGATCGCGCTGCCGCTGATCACCGTGGACGAGCCCGCGATCTCGATGACCATCGGCACCAACACCTCCCCGCTGGTCGGCCGCGGCCCCGGCGGCAAGGGCGCCGACAAGTCGGCCGTGAAGGACCGCAAGGTCACCGCGCGGCTGGTCAAGGACCGGCTCGAGCGCGAGCTGATCGGTAACGTCTCGCTGCGCGTGCTGCCCACCGACCGCCCGGACGCCTGGGAGGTGCAGGGCCGGGGCGAGCTGGCGCTGGCGATCCTGGTGGAGACCATGCGCCGGGAGGGCTTCGAGCTGACCGTCGGCAAGCCGCAGGTGGTCACGCGGGAGGTCGAGGGCAAGGTCCACGAGCCGATCGAGCGCATCACCATCGATGTGCCCGAGGAGCACATGGGTGCGGTCACCCAGCTCATGGGCACCCGCAAGGGCCGGATGGACAACATGTCCAACCATGGCTCCGGCTGGGTGCGCATGGAGTTCATCGTCCCCTCCCGCGGTCTGATCGGCTTCCGTACCGAGTTCCTGACCGCGACCCGCGGCACCGGTATCGCGCACTCCATCCACGAGGGCCACGAGCCGTGGTTCGGCGAGCTGAAGACCCGTAACAACGGCTCGCTGGTGGCCGACCGCTCGGGCGCGGTGACCGCCTTCGCGATGACCAACCTCCAGGAGCGCGGCGTGCTCTTCACCTCGCCGGGCACCGAGGTGTACGAGGGCATGATCGTCGGCGAGAACTCCCGCGCCGACGACATGGACGTCAACATCACCAAGGAGAAGAAGCTCACCAACATGCGGTCCTCCACCGCGGATGTGACCGAGTCCCTGGTCCCGCCGCGGCTGCTCTCGCTCGAGCAGTCCCTGGAGTTCTGCCGTGACGACGAGTGCGTCGAGGTGACCCCGGAGACGGTCCGGATCCGCAAGGTGGTGCTGGACCAGAAGGAGCGCGCCCGCACCGCGGCCCGCGCCAAGCGCTGACGCTCACGCCCGGGCGCCGGGGCCCGTTCCGGGCGCCGATGCGCACTCCGGAGCCGATCACGGAGCGTAGGCGCCCCCCTGTGCGTCAGTGAGCTGCCAACGGCCCGGACTCCCCGCTTCCATGGCGGGGGTCCGGGCTGTTGCCATGTCAGCAAGGTGACAGTCAAGCGGTTATCCGGATCTGAGCGTCCGGGTATCGGAGCCCAGGCTCCGCATGATGTGTTAACAGTCCGTTTCGCGTGTGTCTGTCTGGGGCAGTTTTGTCCGGATTTCGAAGCTCCGCGCGTAGATGCTGTGACCAAAGCGAGACCCATAAGGTGTGGTTTAAGCGCCGGGCGTGCTCAATCATGGGGTCCATTGAGCTCGGGTCAATGGGTCACACGCTGTGGGGAGCGCGGACCTACGAGCGCATCTGGGGGGTTCCGGTCCCTTTCGCTGTCAGGGGTGTCAGCGTGTCTCCGGGCGCCCCCTCTCGTAGTGACAGTGGACTCCTGAGGAGGCAAACCCATGCGCGGTGCGCAAAGCGCCAAGTGGGTCGCGTTGGCAGCAGTTGTGGCGCTGGCCGCGACCGCCTGCGGTGGCGGCGACAGCGACAGCGGCAGCAATGACATGAACAAGGGCACGGCGGACCCGAACGGGATACTCACCGCCCAGCTAAGCGAGCCGCAGAACCCGCTGCAGCCGGCGAACGCCAAGGAGAGCCAGGGCAGCCGCGTCCTCAAGCAGATCTTCGCGGGGCTGGTGGACTACGAACCGGGCACCGGCAAGCTGGTGTACGTCAACGCGGAGTCGGTCACCCCCAACAAGGACTCCTCTGTCTGGACCGTCAAGCTCAAGCCGGGCTGGAAGTTCCACAACGGCGAGGCCGTGACCGCCAAGTCCTACGTGGACTCCTGGAACTGGTCGGCCAACGTCAAGAACAACCAGACCAACTCGAGCTGGTTCCAGGACATCAAGGGCTACGAGGACGTCCACCCGGAGAAGGGTGCGCCCAAGGCCGACAAGATGTCCGGCCTCAAGGTCGTCAACGACAACGAGTTCAAGATCGAGCTCAACAGCTCGGTCTCGTACTTCGCCTACAAGCTGGGCTACGACGTGTGGTCCCCGCTGCCCACCGGGTTCTTCAAGGACCCCAAGGGCTTCGGTGAGAAGCCGGTCGGCAACGGCCCCTACAAGTTCGTCTCCTGGGACCACAAGAAGCTGATCAAGGTCCGGAAGTTCGACGGCTACCAGGGTCCGAACAAGGCCAAGAACGGCGGCATCGACTTCAAGAACTACACCACCGCCGACGCCGCCTACTCGGACCTGCGATCCAACAACCTGGACTGGATCGAGCAGGTCCCGACCACCGCGCTGACCAACTACAAGTCGGACCTCGGCAAGCGCGCGATCGACGAGGAGTACTCGGCGGTCCAGTCGGTCGTCCCGGCCTTCTACACCGACCAGTTCAAGAACATCGACCCCAAGGTCATCCAGGGTCTGTCCATGGCGATCGACCGCAACACGATCACCAAGACCGTGCTGCACGGCTCCCGCACCCCGGCCGACAGCTATGTCGCCCGCGGCGTGCTCGGCTACAAGGCCGGTGCGCTCAAGGAGCAGGTCACCTACGACCCGGCCAAGGCCAAGTCCCTCATCAAGGAGGGCGGCGGTGTCCCGGGCAACAAGATCTCGATCCAGTACAACGCCGACCAGGACCACAAGCCCTGGGTGGACGCGGTCTGCAACAGCATCCGCAAGGCCACCGGCGTCGACTGCGTCGGCGACTCCAAGCCCGACTTCCAGGCCGACCTGAACGCGCGCGACAAGCACCAGGTCAAGTCGATGTACCGCGGTGGCTGGGTGCTGGACTACCCGGTCAACTCCAACTTCATGAGGGACCTGTACGGCTCCAAGGCGGCCGGTAACACCAGCGGCTACGCCAACAAGGAGTTCGACAAGCTCGCTGCCAAGGCCGACAAGGCCGCCACCCTGGATGAGACCGTGAAGCTCTACCAGCAGGCGGAGCAGGTCCTCGCCAAGGACATGCCGGCGATCCCGCTGTGGTTCTACAAGGTCAACAGCGGCCAGTCCAACAAGGTCCTGGGGAAGATCCCCTACGGCCAGGACGGCGACCCCATCTTCACCGACGTCCAGGTGAAGAAGAAGTAATCATCGGGACCGCCGGCCGGTGCCGCCGCTCCTCCCACCGGGGAGCGGCGGCACCGGCCCGCAGGCGTGAGGCCCGCAGCTCATCCCCCCACCCGCGTGGCGCAGACGAGACGTGGCCTCCGCCGCCCCCCAACGGCATGGAGGCATGATGGGGCGCTATGTCGCCAGGCGACTGCTCCAGATGATCCCGGTGTTCATCGGGACTACTCTGATTATTTTCCTCATGGTCCACGTACTGCCCGGTGACCCTATCCGGGCGATGTGGGGAGACAAGGCCGCGGACCCCGCGCAGGTCGCGTCCCTCCGCCATGAGTTCGGGCTGGACCAGCCCCTGTGGAAGCAGTACATCGACTACATGGCCGACCTCTTCCAGGGAGACTTCGGCAAGACCTTCGGCGGCCGCGAGGTCTCCGAGGAAATGGGAATGGCCTTCCCGGTGACCCTCCGCCTCGCGGCGGTGTCCCTCACCATCGAGATCATCGTCGGCATCGGGCTCGGTGCCTGGGCCGGCCTCAGGGCCGGCCGCGCCGCGGACACCGGTGTCCTGATCTTCACGCTGATCGTCATCTCGATGCCGGTCTTCGTCCTCGGCTACCTGGCCCGGTTCATCTTCGCCGACGAACTCGGCTGGCTGCCACCGAACGTCCAGGACTCGATGGACATTCAGCAGCTACTGCTGCCCGGCTTCGTCCTCGCGATGTTGTCCATGGCGTATGTGGCCCGGCTGACCCGGACCACGTTCGCCGAGAACCTGCGCGCCGACTACATGCGCACCGCGCTCGCCAAGGGCCTGCCGCGCCGCCGCATCATCGGCGTCCACCTGCTGCGCAACTCGCTGATCCCCGTGATCACCTTCCTCGGCACCGATGTCGGCGCGCTGATCGGCGGCGCGGTGGTCACCGAGGGCATCTTCAACGTCCAGGGTGTCGGCAATCTGCTCTTCAAGGCGCTCGGACAGCGGGAGGGCACCACCATCGTCGGCACGGTGACGATCTTCGTCCTCGTCATCCTGCTGATCAACCTGCTCGTCGACCTGCTGTACGCGGTCCTGGACCCGAGGATCCGGTATGCCTGACATGACCAAATCCCAGTCCGGTGCGGCGGTCGACACGGCGGTCGACGCCGTGGCCCCGCCGACCGAGGTGGACACCGCCTCCGCCGCCGGCCCCGCCCCCCAGGGCAAGCCGCGCTCGCTGTGGGGCGACGCCTGGTACGAGCTGCGCCACCGGCCGCTGTTCTGGGTCTCGGCGGTGCTGCTGGTGCTGCTGCTCGCCATCGCGGCGTTCCCCGGTCTGTTCACCGGCACCCAACCGCGCAACGGCGATCTGACCAACCACTTCCTGACCAAGCCCGAGCTGACCCACTTCTTCCAGGCCGACTGGTTCGGCTACGACGGCCAGGGCCGCTCCATCTACGCCCGGGTCATCTACGGCACCCGCGCCTCCATCATGGTCGGCGTCGGCGTGACCGTGGTGGTGACGCTCATCGGCGGTCTGCTGGGCATGGTGGCCGGATACTTCGGCGGCTGGATCGACTCGATCGTCTCCCGGATCGTCGACATCTTCTTCGGTCTGCCGTTCCTGCTCGGCTCGATGGTCGTCCTGAACGCGTTCACCGAGCGCAAGGTGTACGTGGTGATCGCGGCCCTCGCCTTCCTCGGCTGGACCACCATCGCGCGGGTGATGCGCAGCTCGGTGATCACTGCCAAGCAGGCGGACTACGTCACCGCGGCGCGGGCGCTCGGCGCGGGCACCGGCCGGATCCTCTTCCGGCACGTCCTGCCCAACGCGCTGGCCCCGACCATCGTGGTGGCCACCATCTCCCTCGGTGCCTACATCTCCGCCGAGGCCACGCTGTCCTTCCTCGGCCTCGGCCTCGCCGACCCCACCATCTCGTGGGGCATCGACATCTCCGACGCCAAGGACGCCATCCGGGACAACCCGCATGTGATGCTGTTCCCGGCCGGAATGCTGAGCCTCACGGTCTTCGCATTCATCACGCTCGGCGACGCGGTGCGCGACGCCCTCGACCCCAAGCTGCGCTGAGGAGGGCGTACGTGACCACCATCGAGAAGACCGCGGACGACGCCGTCCGCGAGGGTGCAGGCGACGACGGCACCCCGCTGCTGGAAGTCCGCGATCTGCATGTGGAGTTCCACACCCGGGACGGTGTCGCCAAGGCCGTCAACGGCGTGAACTACAGCGTCGACGCCGGTGAGACGCTCGCCGTCCTCGGCGAGTCCGGCTCCGGCAAGTCGGTGACCGCCCAGGCGATCATGGGCATCCTGGACATGCCGCCCGGGAAGATCCCGCAGGGCCAGATCCTCTTCCGCGGCGAGGACATGCTCACCATGTCGGGGGAGGAGCGCCGGAAGATCCGCGGCCGGAGGATCGCCATGATCTTCCAGGACGCGCTCTCCTCGCTGAACCCGGTGCTCTCCGTCGGCTATCAGCTCGGCGAGATGTTCCGGGTCCACCAGGGCCTGTCCAAGAAGGAGGCCAAGGCCAAGGCCGTCGAGCTGATGGACCGGGTCCGCATCCCGGCGGCCAAGGAGCGGGTGAGCGACTATCCGCACCAGTTCTCCGGCGGTATGCGCCAGCGCATCATGATCGCCATGGCGCTCGCGCTGGAGCCCGACCTGATCATCGCCGACGAGCCGACCACGGCCCTCGACGTCACCGTCCAGGCCCAGGTGATGGACCTGCTCGCGGAGCTTCAGCGCGAGTTCAACATGGGTCTGATCCTGATCACCCATGACCTGGGCGTGGTCGCGGACGTCGCCGACAAGATCGCCGTGATGTACGCGGGCCGGATCGTCGAGACCGCCCCCGTGCACGAGCTCTACAAGCGCCCGGCCCACCCCTACACCCGGGGCCTGCTGGACTCCATTCCGCGCCTGGACCGCAAGGGGCAGGAGCTCTACGCGATCAAGGGGCTGCCGCCCAATCTGCTCAAGATCCCCTCGGGCTGCGCCTTCAACCCGCGCTGCCCCAAGGCGGAGGACATCTGCCGTACGGACGTCCCCGCGCTGGTGCCGGTCACCGAGCAGGACGGCGCGGAGCTGCCGGGCCGCGGCAGCGCGTGCCACTTCTGGAAGGAGACCCTCCATGGCTGACACCGAGAAGAACGAGGCCGCCATGGAACCGGCCGTGGACGCGACCCCCAACGTCACGGAGGTGGAGACGGTCGACGCCGCCACCGAGGACGAGGCGGTCGCGGCCCTCGAGGCCAAGGTCGACCGCGGTGAGCCGATCCTCCAGGTGCGCAATCTGGTCAAGCACTTCCCGCTGACCCAGGGCATCCTCTTCAAGCGGCAGATCGGCGCGGTCAAGGCGGTCGACGGCATCTCCTTCGACCTCTACCAGGGCGAGACGCTCGGCATCGTCGGCGAGTCAGGCTGTGGCAAGTCCACCGTCGCCAAGCTGCTGATGACCCTGGAGACCGCCACCGCGGGCGAGGTCTTCTACAAGGGCCAGGACATCACCCGGCTGTCGGGCCGCGCGCTGCGGGCCGTCCGCCGCAACATCCAGATGGTGTTCCAGGACCCGTACACCTCGCTCAACCCGCGGATGACGGTGGGCGACATCATCGGGGAGCCCTTCGAGATCCACCCCGAGGTGGCCCCCAAGGGCGACCGGCGCCGCAAGGTCCAGGAACTCCTGGACGTCGTGGGCCTCAACCCCGAGTACATCAACCGCTATCCGCACCAGTTCTCCGGCGGCCAGCGTCAGCGCATCGGCATCGCGCGCGGGCTCGCCCTCAACCCGGAGATCATCATCTGCGACGAGCCGGTCTCCGCGCTCGACGTCTCCGTCCAGGCACAGGTCATCAACCTGATGGAGGGCTTGCAGGACGAGTTCAACCTGTCCTACATCTTCATCGCCCACGACCTGTCCATCGTCCGGCACATCTCCGACCGGGTCGGCGTGATGTACCTGGGCAAGATGGCCGAGATCGGCACCGACACCGAGATCTACGACCACCCGACGCACCCCTACACCCAGGCGCTGCTGTCGGCGGTCCCGGTCCCGGACCCGGAGTCGCGCGAGGGTCGCGAACGCATCATCCTCACCGGCGACGTCCCCTCCCCGGCCAACCCGCCCTCCGGCTGCCGCTTCCGCACCCGTTGCTGGAAGGCCGAGGACAAGTGCGCCAAGGAGATCCCGCTCCTGGCCATCCCGGAGCGCTTCGCCGGCTCGGACTCGCCGGCGGCGCACGAGTCGGCATGCCACTTCGCGGAGGAAAAGGACGTGGTCCACGCCTAGCGCTGCCGCGCGGGCCGCTGTTCGAACGACGAGGGCCGCCCGGGACGTGACACCACGTCCCGGGCGGCCCTCGTCGTCGTTCAGCCCCCGTCCGACTCGGGCAACGCGCGCGGCGGCCCGTTCGGGATCGCGCCGTAGCGGCCGCGAAGGCGGGGGAGTTCGACCGCATCGAAGGGTGATGCTCACCCCTCCCGGTACCCCTACCGAAAGTGCTTGATGTCGCGCAACTAATTTGTCAGACGTTTTCCAGAGGGGTACCCCACACCCCCGCCAATCCGGAGGCGGTCCCGCAGTCCGGCGATGGCCTCGGCCTCCCGGGCACGGACGCCGCCACCGGCCCCACCCCTCGGCGGCCGGTGCCCGGCGATGGCGCGCCGCCCGTCACCCCGACCCATGCTCAAATGCGCCGAAGGCGCGAGACGAAAGCCGCACCCGACCGAGCCGTGAAGCCGAACGGACTGCCCATCTGCCCATCTGCTCGATCGGCTCGGCAGCCGAGGCAGGCTGGTGGCCGTGCAGCAGGTCTGAAGACCAGTAGCCCCGGCCCCGGGCGGACCCGGACCCGTACCGGGTCGGCGGTCCGTCGGGGGCTCAGGGCGGCGGGGCGGGGCCGTAGACGGCGGTGGGGGCTGTCGTCGACCAGGCCCAGTAGCGGTCGCCGTAGGACCAGTGCCACCACTCGGTGGGGTAGTTGACCATGCCGACCGAGGACAGCGTCTCGATCATCAACGCCCGGTTCTCGCGGGCCCGTTCGGGCAGGTCGGGGGCGTGGGTGTAGCAGGCGCCGGCGCTCTCCTCGGGGGTCGCGGCCTCCGGGCTGCCCATGTCGATCTCGGTGCCGTCGCGGGTGCATACGGTCAGGTCGATCGCCGCCCCGGCGACGTGTCCGGCCGTCTCCGCCGGGGCGCACCAGCGGCTGGTGGCCGTGTGGATCCGGTCCTCGTCGGCGTCCGGATCGAGTCGGCGCAGCGTGGCCGCGTAGCCGTCGAAGATCTCCTGTTGGAGCGCCGGGGGCCGGTAGCCCTCGACCAGCAGCCAGCGCCAGCCGTCCGGCAGCAGCTTCTCGGCGCGCTCCAGGCGTTCGACGACGCCGGACCGGAGGTGTGCGAAGTGTCCCGCGGGGTCGGCTCGCCGGGTGTCCACGCGCATCCGGCCCCGGCAGTCGACCAGCGGTTCGCCGCAGTCGCGTACCGGGACCGCCCTGACGCGTGGGTCGCCGATCAGGACGATCCGCTGGTCCGCCGGGAAGGGCGAGTTGGTCATGGGCTCTCCTCGCGGGTGCTGGTCGGCCGTCCTCCCTACCTGCCCAGCGCTTCGCTCGGATGAACCGCCGTCCATGGGCGCCCGGAGGCGGCGGTGTCGGCTTGCCTCATGTGCCCCACGCCATGTTGACGAGGGCCACGCACATCACGAGGACCATGCCCACACCCTGCACGGCCGTGCCCCAAGCAGGCATGGACTCGCCCCTCCGGGTCGCCGAGCGACGCGCGAAGAAGGCGGTCACCAGGGCGATGACGCCGATGGGAGCGAACACGATGGACAGCCAGTCGGCTTGCACAGGGGTCATGGCGGACTTCCTTGGTTTCTCACCTCGGTGACAGGGCGGCCATCATCCGGGGGAGTGCTCGGGACCCCTCCCGAGCGGGGTTCACGGGTACGGACGGTACGGGCCCCGGTCAGCGCAGGGCGCGGAAGAACGTCCGTACGTCACCAACCAGCAGTTCCGGGACCTCCATCGCCGCGAAGTGGCCGCCCGCCCCGAACTCCGACCAGCGGGTGATCGTGTGGTGTGGCTCGGCGAGGCGGCGGATCGCGGTGTCGCCCTGGAAGACCGCGACCCCGGTGGGGACGCCGGAGCGCTCAGGGGGTGCGGCCCAGGCCGAGGCGGCCTCCTTGTAGAGGCGGGCGGAGGGGGCCGCCGTGTTGGTGAACCAGTAGAGGGAGACGTTCGTCAGGACCGCGTCGCGGTCTAGGGCGTCCGGTTTGTCGCCGTGGGCGGCGAACCAGTCCAGGTTCCAGGCCAGTTGGCCGGAGGGTGAGTCGGCGAGGCCGTAGGACAGGGTCTGGGGGCGGGTGCCCTGGACAGCGGCGTAGCCGGACAGTTCGCGGTGCCAGCGTTCCCGCGCGGCGAGGCGGGAGCGTTCCGCCGGGGTCAGCTCCTCCGTTACGGCCAGGTCTGCCGGGTCGGCCGCCCCCACGGTCACCAGCGCGTTGACGTGTACGCCGATGACCTGGGACGGCGCCACCCTGGCCACCTCGGGGGAGATCAGCGAGCCGAAGTCGCCGCCCTGTGTGCCGTAGCGCTCGTACCCCAGGCGCCGCATCAGCTCCGTCCACGCGGTGGCGATGCGGCGGATGCCCCAGCCGGGTTCGCGGGGCGGGGCGGAGAAGGCGAAGCCGGGGAGGGACGGGGTGACGACATGGAAGGCGTCGGCCGGGTCGCCTCCGTGCCCGCGCGGATCGGTCAGCGGGCCGATGACCTCCGTGAACTCCGCGACCGAACCGGGCCAGCCATGGGCGATCAGCAGCGGCAGGGCGTCCGGCTCGGGCGAGCGGATATGGAGGAAGTGCACCCGCTGCCCGTCGATCTCGGTCGTGAACTGGGGGAACGCGTTCAGCCGGGCCTCCTGCGCCCGCCAGTCGAACCCGGTGGCCCAGTACCCGGCCAGCGCGCGGACGTGGTCGAGCGAGGCACCGTCGGACCAGCCGGTGCCCGGGAGCGGTTGCGGCCAGCGGGTGTGGTCGAGGCGCCGGCGCAGATCGTCGAGGTCGGGCTGGGGGACGGCGATGCGGAAGGGACGGATCTCCATGGCCCGCAGGGTAGAGGCGGTCGCGGACGGGGAGCGTCCGCGACTCTCGGGGGGCCGTGGCGCCCGGGGTCAGCGACCTCCCGCCACCCCGGACAGCCGTCATCGACGTGCGCCGTCGCCCCGGCGGATGTCAGATGGGGCCTAAGGCGGATCTTGGACCGGATCCTCGGGAGGCGCCATGCGCGGAGCCCCGTATTCCCTGTGTGCCAGGCGCGCGCTGTCCGCGCTCTGCGTCTCCGCCGTCGCCCTGCCCCTGACGGCCTGCGGCGGCGGGGACGGCGGTGCCGAGGACGGTGTCGTCCGCTCGTCCTGGGGCGATCCGCCCAATCCGCTGGAGCCGGCCAATATCAACGACGTCCAGGGTGGCAAGGTCCTCGACATGATCTTCCGGGGGCTGAAGCGCTACGACCCCAGGACCGGCGAGGCCAAGAACGCGCTCGCGGACCGGATCGACAGCTCCGACCAGCGGAACTACACCATCACCCTCAAGAAGGACCGGCGGTTCGCCAATGGGGAGAAGATCACCGCCGCGTCCTTCGTGAACGCCTGGAACTACGGCGCCCGGATCGACCACGAGCAGCGCAACGCCTACTTCTTCGAGTACATCGAGGGCTACGACAAGGTCCATCCCGCCTCCGGCGGCGCCCCCACCGCCAAGACCCTCTCCGGGCTGCGGGTCAAGGACGAGCGGACCTTCACCGTGCGGCTCACCCAGAAGTTCTCCACCTGGCCCAAGACGCTGGGCTACAACGCCTATGCGCCGCTGCCCCGGGCATTCTTCGAGGACCACGCCGCCTGGCTGAGGAAGCCCGTCGGCAACGGCCCGTACCAGGTGCGGTCGTACACCAAGGGCTCGGTGATGAAGCTGCGCGCCTGGGGCGGCTACCGCGGCCCGGACAAGGCCCGTAACAAGGGCGTCGATCTGCGCGTCTACACCGACAACAACACCGCCTACACCGATCTCCAGGCGGGCAATCTCGATCTGGTCGACGATGTCCCGGCGCAGCAGCTCAAGTTCGTCCGCTCCGATCTCGGCGACCGCTACATCAACCAGCCCGCCGGGATCATCCAGACCCTCACCTTCCCGATGTACGACCGCGCCTGGAGCGGGCCGGACAAGGCCAAGGTCCGCCGGGGCATCTCGATGGCGATCAACCGCGCGCAGATCACCGAGCGGATCTTCCACGGCACCCGCACCCCCGCGACCGACTGGACCTCGCCGGTCCTGCGCCGCCAGGGCGGCTATCAGCCGGGGCTGTGCGGGGACGCCTGCCGCTACGACCCGGTCCGGGCGCGCAAGCTGATCAAGGCGGGCGGCGGGCTGCCCGGCGGCCGGATGACGATCACGTACAACGCCGACAGCGGCTCCCACAAGGACTGGGTGGACGCGGTCTGCAACAGCGTCAACACCGTGCTGAGAAGCGACCGGGCCTGTGTCGGCAAACCGGTCGGCACCTTCGCCGACTACCGCAACAAGATGGCGGGCAAGGAGATGACCGGGCCGTTCCGGGCCGGCTGGCAGATGGACTATCCGCTGATCCAGAACTTTCTCCAGCCCCTGTACTACACCGGCGCCTCCTCCAACGACGGCCACTTCAGCGACACCGGCTTCGACCGGATGGTGAACCAGGCCAACGCCGCCTCCGCGGACGGCCGGGCCATCGCGGACTTCCGGGACGCGGAGAAGGTCCTCGCCCAGCAGATGCCCGCCATTCCGCTGTGGTACCAGAACGGCAGCGCGGGCTATTCGCAGCGGCTCAGCGAGGTGGCGCTCAATCAGTTCAGCGTCCCGGTCTACGGACAGATCAGGGTCGGCTGAGCCATGGGCCGTTACGCGCTGCGCCGACTGCTCCAGATGATCCCGGTGTTCATCGGCTCCACGTTCCTGATCTTCTTCATGGTGTACGCGCTCGGCGACCCGGTGGCCGCGCTCTTCGGCGACAAGGCCCCCGACCCCGCCACCGCCGCCCGGATCCGTAAGGACCTCTATCTGGATGAGCCGCTGTGGCGGCAGTACACGCACTACATGGGGCAGGTCTTCAGCGGGCACTTCGGTACGGCCTTCAACGGGCAGCCGGTGACCGAGCTGATGGCGAGCGCGTTCCCCGTCACCCTCCGGCTCACCGTGGTCGCGGTCGTCTTCGAGATGGCGCTGGGCATCACCCTGGGCGTCCTCAGCGGGCTGCGCCGGGGCCGGGGTCTTGACACCTCGGTGCTGCTGCTCACCCTGGTCGTGGTCGCCGTCCCGACCTTCGTCAGCGGCACGGTGCTCCAGTATCTGTTCGGCGTGACCTGGGGCTGGGCCAGACCGTCGGTCTCCCCGGAGGCGCCGCCGGCCGAACTGCTGCTGCCCGGGGTGGTGCTGGGGCTGGTGTCGCTCGCGTACACCACTCGCCTCACCCGCACCTCCATCGTGGAGAACGCCCGCGCCGACTACGTCCGCACCGCCGTGGCCAAGGGGCTGCCGCGCCACCGCATCGTCACCCGGCATCTGCTGCGCAACTCGCTGATCCCGGTGGTGACGTTCATCGGCACGGACATCGGCGCGCTCATGGGCGGGGCCATCGTCACCGAGCGGATCTTCAACATCCATGGCGTGGGCTACCAGCTCTACCAGGGCATCCTGCGCCAGAACTCGCCGACCGTCGTCGGCTTCGTGACCATCCTGGTGATCGTCTTCCTGCTCGCCAATCTGCTCGTCGACCTCCTCTACGCCGTGCTCGACCCGAGGATCCGGTATGCCTGAGCCCTTTGACACGCGCTACGACATGACCGAGGCGATCGCACCGGCCGGCAGCGGCGCCGGTCCCATGGACCTCACCACCCCCGGCCCGCAGACCCTGAAGGGCGGACCACGGCGCGGCCTGGGGCGGCTCCCCCTCCCCTGGCGCAAGGAGCCCGGCCGCCGCTCCGGCGGACCGGCCGCGCCCACCGGACGGGGGCTGTGGTCCGACGCCTGGCATGATCTGCGCCGCAACCCCGTCTTCATCGTCTCCGCGCTGACCATCTTCTTCCTCGTTGTGATCGCGATCTGGCCGCAACTGATCGCGAGCGGAAACCCGTACCACGGAGACCTGGCCAGGGCGCAGGACGGCCCGGCCCCCGGCCACCCCTTCGGCTACGACCTCCAGGGCCGCGACGTCTACACCCGCACGGTCTACGGCGCCCGCGCCTCCATCACCGTCGGCATCTGCGCCACCCTCGGCGCGGCCCTGCTGGGCAGCGCGCTGGGCGGGCTCGCCGGATACTTCGGCGGCTGGTGGGACGCGCTGCTCTCGCGGATCGCCGATGTCTTCTTCGGCATCCCGATCCTGCTGGGCGGCCTGGTCTTCCTGTCGGTGGTCACCAGCGGCTCGGTGTGGCCGGTCGTCGGCTTCATCGTGCTGCTGGGCTGGCCGCAGATCTCCCGGATCGCGCGCGGCTCGGTGGTCACCGTCAAGGAACACGACTATGTGCAGGCGGCGCGGGCGCTGGGTGCCGGCAGCGGGCGGACGCTGCTGCGCCATATCGCGCCCAACGCCGTGGCCCCCGTGATCGTCGTCGCGACCATCGCGCTGGGCACCTATATCTCGCTGGAGGCCACGCTGTCGTTCCTCGGCGTGGGGCTCAAACCGCCCACCGTCTCCTGGGGGATCGACATCTCCTCCGCCGCCACCCAGATCCGCAACGCCCCCCACATGCTGCTGTGGCCCGCCGGAGCGCTGTCGGTCACGGTGCTCGCGTTCATCATGCTCGGCGACGCGGTGCGCGACGCCCTCGACCCCAGGCTGCGCTAGCCATGGCGGCCCGCCTGCTGGAGGTCCGGGACCTCCGCGTCGAATTCCGCACCCGGGACGGGGCCGCCGAGGCCGTCGGCGGGGTGAGCTACGGCCTGGACGCGGGCCGCACCCTCGCCGTGCTGGGCGAATCCGGGTCCGGCAAGTCCGTGACCGCCCAGGCCGTCATGGGCATCCTCGACTCCCCGCCGGGCCGGGTCACCGGCGGCCAAGTGCTGTTCCGGGGGCGGGATCTGCTGACGATGGGCGCGCGGGAGCGCCGCCGGATCCGGGGCGCCGCGATGGCGATGATCTTCCAGGACGCGCTCTCCGCCCTCAACCCGGTGGTCTCCGTGGGCGCCCAGCTCGCCGAGATGTACGAGGTGCACCGGGGGATGTCCCGCAAGGACGCCCGGCGGCGGGCGGTCGAGCTGATGGACCGGGTCCGCATCCCGGCGGCGGGGCAGCGGGCCGGGGACTATCCGCATCAGTTCTCCGGGGGGATGCGCCAGCGCATCATGATCGCCATGGCGATGGCGCTGGAGCCGGAGCTGATCATCGCCGACGAGCCGACCACGGCCCTGGATGTCACCGTCCAGGCCCAGGTCATGGACCTGCTCGCGGAGTTGCGCCGGGAGTACGCCATGGGGCTCGTCCTCATCACCCATGACCTGGGCGTGGTCGCGGACGTGGCCGACACCATCGCGGTGATGTACGCGGGCCGGATCGTGGAGACCGCGCCGGTGCGCGACCTCTACCGTCGCCCCGCGCACCCCTACACGCGCGGACTGCTGGACTCCGTGCCGCGCGTGGACCACCGGGGCGAGCGGCTCTACGCGATCAAGGGCGCGCCGCCCAGCCCCCTCGCCATGCCCTCCGGCTGCCCCTTCCACCCGCGCTGCCCGCGCGCCCAGGAGGTCTGCCGCACCGAACGGCCGCCGCTGTACGAGGTGGCGACGGCGGACACCGGGACGGCCGCAGGGACGGACGCCGGAGCGGACAGCCGGACCAGCGCCTGCCACTTCTGGAAGGAGGAGCTGCATGGCTGAGCCCGACGGGCCGGTCCTGGAGGTCCGGGACCTGGCCAAGCTCTACCCCCTGACCCAGGGCGTGGTGGTCAAGCGGCGGATCGGCGCCGTCCGGGCGGTCGACACGGTCTCCTTCGCCCTGCGGCGCGGCGAGACGCTCGGCATCGTCGGCGAGTCCGGCTGCGGCAAGTCCACCGTCGCCAAGCTGCTGGTCAGCCTGGAACGGCCGACCGCCGGGACGATCCACTACAGGGGCGAGGACATCACCCGGCTCTCGGGCCGCGCGCTGCGGGCCGTCCGCCGCAACATCCAGATGGTGTTCCAGGACCCGTACACCTCGCTCAACCCGCGGATGACGGTGGGCGACATCATCGGCGAGCCCTTCGAGATCCACCCCGAGGCGGCCCCCAAGGGCGAGCGGCGGCGGGCGGTCCAGGAGCTGCTGGAGGTCGTGGGGCTCAGCCCGGAGCACCTCAACCGCTATCCCCACCAGTTCTCCGGCGGCCAGCGTCAGCGCATCGGCATCGCCCGGGGCCTGGCGCTACGGCCGGAGGTCATCGTCGCGGACGAGCCGGTCTCGGCGCTGGACGTATCGGTGCAGGCGCAGGTGGTCAATCTGATGGAGCGGCTACAGGACGAGTTCGGCCTGGCGTACGTCTTCATCGCCCACGATCTGTCGGTGGTCCGGCATATCGCCGACCGGGTCGCCGTGATGTACCTGGGCCGCTTCGCCGAAACCGGCACCGGCCCCGAGATCTACGACCACCCCACCCACCCGTACACCCAGGCCCTGCTCTCCGCCGTCCCGGTCCCCGACCCCGTGGCCCGCACCCGCCGGACCCGCATCCTGCTCCCCGGCGACGTCCCCTCCCCGGCCAACCCGCCCTCCGGCTGCCGCTTCCGCACCCGCTGCTGGAAGGCGCGGGACCGCTGCGCGACGGAGACGCCGGTGCTGGCGGTCCCGCCCGCCGCGACGGGCCCCGCCGCCCACGCCTCGGCCTGCCACTTCGCGGAGGAGCGCGCGGGGGTCAGGGCATGATGTCGAAGATGCTCCCGCCGGACCCGTACCCCGGCCCGCCGGCGTACCCCGGCCCGCCGCCCTGCCCCGGGCGCACCCGGTGCACCGGGTGTACACGCAACTGAACGTGCGGGGCGAACGCCTGCACCGCGGCGGCGAGCCGGGTGGGGTCCACCTTCCAGAAGGCGATGACGCGATTGTTCCTGACGACCGGGTACTCGATATGCGGCGCCGCACGCGCGGCGAGCTGCGGGCTGATCTTCGCCTCGGGGCCGGGAACGTCCGGCACGCCCTGCCGCAACTTCAGACCTATCCGCCGTATCGGCCTCTCCATGGTCTTCTTCGTGGCCCACACGACGACGGCTTCGATGTCCCGCCACGGCACGACGACGGTGAACCGGTGGTATCGCGTCACGGGGCCGCCCAGGGTGACGCCCGACTCATCGGCCCGGAAGGCCACCAGCCGCTTCCAGCCGACGCCGGAGAAGAGCTGAAAGGGTGTGCGGGTGTAGTACTCCTGATAGACCGGAGGATGAGGAACAGCCATGCCAGGACCCTATGATGCGCGGCGCGTCCAGGACTTCCGGATCTCCTTCGCCCGTCGTCAGGCCGGTGCGGTGCGGGAGGTGCCCGGGGGATTCCTGGTGCTGCATGGGGGTTACGCACGCTCCCATGAGCACAATCAGCTCCATATCGTCGGGCCCGCCGACCCCGAGGGGCTTCCCGCGCTCGCCGACGAGGTCATGGCCTTCCTGCCGCATCGCCGGATCACGGTCCATGACGACGCGCTGGGACTTCTCTGTGTGCCCGCGCTCGAACGGGCCGGGTACGGCCATGTGACCGAGGTGCTGATGGTCCACACCGGGCCGGTGCCGGAGGCCACCGCGGCCGATGTGGTGGAGCGGGAGCTGGGGCCGGATCCGCACGGGCCGCTGCGGCGGGCGGTGACGGCGCAGCAGCGGCGGTGGATGCCGGACGCGGACGAGCGGACCGTGCACGACCTGGTGGAGCGGCGTACCGCGCGGCGGGCCGGGGCCGAGGAGGTGCTCTTCCTCGCCGCCCACGACGACAGCGGCGAGGTCGCCTCCTGGGCCGATCTCTACCTGGAACCCACCGCCGGGATCGCCCAGATCGAGGAGGTGGCGACGGCCGAGCCGTACCTGCGCCGCGGCCACGCCGACACCGTCCTGACCGCGGCGCTGCGCCGCGCGGCCGCCGCGGGGTGCGGGCTGCGGTTCCTCGTCGCCGACCAGGACGACTGGCCGCTGCACTGGTACGGCCGCCGCGGGTTCACCGCGATCGGCCGTGCGCATGCCTTCTCGCGGTTCTGAGCCCGAGCGGCCAGGTCCCCTACGGCTCCTTGCGCGGTGGCGTTCCCGTCGCCGACTCCGCCGCGATCAGCGCCGGGTCGAGGACGACGTCCTCCTCGCGGGCCTCGAGGGTCGGGTCCTCGGGGAAGTGACAGGCGGACAGATGGCCCTCGCGGTTGCCGTCCAGGCGCAGGAGCGGCGGCTCTTCCCGCGCGCACTTGTCCTGGGCCTTCCAGCAGCGGGTGCGGAAGCGGCAGCCGGAGGGCGGGTTGATGGGGGAGGGGACGTCCCCGGCGAGCCGGATGCGTGTCCGGCGGGCGGTCTCTTCGGTATCCGAGGCGTCCGCTGTGTCCTTGACGTTCTCGGCCATCACCACCGCCGCGTCCGGCACCGCCGACAGCAGGGCGTGGGTGTACGGGTGGCGGGGGCGGTGGTAGATGGAGTCGCGGTCGCCCACCTCGACCACCTTGCCCAGGTACATCACGGCGACGCGCTGCGAGAAGTGCCGTACGACGGCGAGGTCATGGGCGATGAACAGGAAGGCGATGCCCAGTTCCCGCTGGAGCTTCTGGAGCAGATTGACGACCTGCGCCTGGATGGAGACGTCCAGCGCCGAGACGGGCTCGTCGGCGACGATCAGCTTGGGTTCCAGGGCGAGCGCGCGGGCCACGCCGATGCGCTGGCGCTGGCCGCCGGAGAACTCGTGCGGGAAGCGGTTGTAGTGCTCGGGGTTGAGGCCCACGATCTCCAGCAGTTCGCGCACCCGCGCCTCGCGGCCGCCCGGCGGATTGATGCCGTTGATCTCCATGGGGCCGGAGATGATGGTGCCGACGGTCTGCCGGGGGTTCAGCGAGGAGTACGGATCCTGGAAGATCATCTGGATCTCGGAGCGGATCGGGGCCAGCTCCTTGCGGCCCGCGTGGGTGATGTCCCGGCCCCGGTAGGTGATCGTCCCGGCGGTGGGCTCCAGCAGCCGGGTCAGCAGCCGGCCCGTGGTGGACTTGCCGCAGCCGGACTCGCCGACCAGCCCGAAGCTCTCCCCGGCGTGCACGGTCAGATCGACCCCGTCCACCGCCTGCACGGCCCCGACCTTCCGCTTGAACGGAAAGCCGCCCATGATCGGGAAGTGTTTGGTCAGCTTCTCGGTGACCAGGAGAGGTTCGGGTGTGCCCGACTCGATGCTCATGCGTCAGCGCTCCTAGGCCCTGGCCCCTAGCCCAGCCGGGGCTTGATCTGCTCGGTGAAGAGGGTCTGTTTCCGCTCGGCGCTCAGATGGCAGGCGGCGCCGCGGCCGTCCGGCAGCATGGGCCGCTCGGTGGCGCAGCGGTCGCCCCCCACCTGGTCGGTGTAGTGGCACCGCGGATGGAAGGGACAGCCCGGCGGGGGGCTGAGCAGGCTCGGCGGGGAGCCGGGGATGGGGTTCAGCGGCTCGTCCACGGCGGAGGACAGCCGCGGCATGGAGCCCAGCAGCCCCCAGGTGTACGGATGCTGGGGCGCGCGCAGCACCTCGCGGACCGTACCGCGCTCCACGGCCCGGCCCGCGTACATCACCAGCAGATCGTCGGCGGTGTTGGCGACCACGCCCAGATCATGGGTGATGAGGATGATCGCGGAGCCGAACTCCTGCTGGAGGTCCTTCAGCAGATCCAGGATCTGGGCCTGGACGGTGACGTCGAGGGCGGTGGTCGGCTCGTCGGCGATCAGCAGATCGGGGTCGCAGACCAGCGACATCGCGATCATCGCGCGCTGCCGCATCCCGCCGGAGAACTGGTGCGGATAGTCGTCCACCCGCAGCCGGGGGTTGGGGATGCCGACCTTCTCCAGCATCTCGATCGCCCGGGCGCGGGCCTCGCTCTTGGAGGCGCCGGTGTGCTTGCGGAACGGCTCGGCGATCTGGCGGCCCACCGTGTAGTACGGCGACAGGGCGGTCAGCGGATCCTGGAAGATCATCGCCATGGTGTTGCCGCGCAGCCGCTCCAGGGTGCGCTCGGGCGCCCCGGTCAGCTCCTGCCCGTTCAGCAGGATCTCGCCGCTGACGGTGGTGGTGCGCGGGTCGTGCAGGCCCAGCACGGTGAGGTTGGTGACGGACTTGCCGGAGCCGGACTCGCCGACGATGCCGAGCGTCCGGCCGCGTTCGAGGTCGAAGGAGAGGCCGTCGACGGCCTTGACGACGCCGTCCTCGGTCGAGAAGCGGACGTACAGATCGCGTACGGACAGGAAGGCGCCGTCGCCGGGTCCGGCCGGTGGGGGCGTCGCGCCGTCGTCGGGCTTGGTGAGTGTGGTCATCTCGGCAGCTCCGGGTCTGTCAGGCGAGGCGCACGCGCGGGTCGATGAAGGCGTAGGCGGCGTCGACCAGGATGTTGAACACCACGATGGCCGCGGAGCTGACCAGCATCACACCCATCAGCATGGGCAGATCGGTGAGCTGGACGGATTCCACCGCCAGCCGTCCGATGCCGTGCAGGGTGAAGGTGTACTCGGTGACCATGGCCCCGCCGAAGAGCGATCCGAGGTCGATGCCGAAGATGGTGATGATGGGGGCGATGGCGCCGCGCCAGGCATAGCGGAAGAAGACCGTACGGCTGGAGAGCCCCTTGGCTCTCGCCGTGCGGACATGGTCCTCCTGAAGCTGCTCGACCATCTGGGAGCGGGTCATCCGGCTGTAGTTGGCCAGGAAGATCAGTGAGAGCACCACCCAGGGCAGCAGCATCCCGCTGAACCATTTCGCCGGATTGTCGGTGAACGGGTAGTAGGCGGGCTGGTCCATGATCCCCAGCCCGCTGACGAACCAGGCCAGGGCGAGCACCCCGACGAAGTAGATCTGCATCGAGGCGCCGAGCAGCGACAGCGAGCTGAAGAACTTGTCGATCCAGGTGCCACGCCGCCAGGCCGCGATCATGCCGATGCCGATCCCGCAGACCAGGAAGACGGCGGCACCGCCGAGGGCGAGCGAGAGGGTGGTGGGGAAGCGGTCGGCGATGGTGCCCCAGACGGGCTCCTGGCTGACGAAGGAGTAGCCGAAGCAGGGGGCGCTGCAATGCCCCACGGCGAAGTCCCGCCCGGCGAAGATCCCCACCATGAACTTCGCGTACTGGACCGGCACCGGCTGGTCCAGGCCCAGATTCTTGTTGATCATGGCGAGCGAGACGGGGTCGCAGTTCTTGCCGCAGGCGAGCCGGGCCGGTTCGGCGGGCAGGGCGAAGAAGAGGAAGAACGTGATCGCGCTGATCAGGATCAGGATCACGATCGCGCCGAGGGACCGGCGGGCGAGGAATCTCAACATGACGTCGGTGATCTTCCGCTAGGGGCGGGTCCCGGCCGCACCCGCCGATGGGGGTGCGGCCGGGGTCTGCGCTGCCTGGTGACGGCCGCGGCTACTTGATGAAGACGGCCGTCGGGTCCACGGCCCCGTAGACCGAGTTGAACTTCACTCCGCCGATGCCCGAGCCCCAGAGGGTGAACAGCCGGTTGTAGAAGGTCGGGACCGCGGGGACGTCATCGGTGAGGATCTTCTCGCTGAGCTTGATCCACTCCGAGGTGGCCCGGCTGAGGTCGCTGACCTTGGCGATCTTGCCGATCTCGTCGTTGACCGCCGGGACGTTGAGGTGCGAGTAGTTCGAGGAGTCGTCGTAGACGTTCTCGCCGCCGTACACCGGCGGGACCACGGTCGAGGCGGACGGCCAGTCGGCACCCCACGAGGACCGGTACAGGTCGAACTTGTTCTTGACCTTTCCGATCTGCGTGTAATAGGTCGACTGGTCGATCTCCTTCTTCTGCACCTTGAACCCGGCCCGCTCCAGGGCCTGCTGGACGACCACCGAGGCGTCCTGGTGGGTGTCGCCGTTGCCGTAGGCGTAGACGAGCTCGTAGTTCTCCTTGCCCGCCTCCTTCAGCAGCTCCCTGGCCTTCTTGGCGTTGCCGCCGGGGTACTTCTTCTTCTGGAACGGGTCGAAGGAGGGGTCGTAGCCCTTGAGCGTGGGACCGACCAGTCCGCCGCCGACCTCACCGCCCTTGGGGCCGCCGAACTGCTGGAGGTACTGCCCGCTGGGGAAGGCCCAGGCGATCGCCTCGCGCACCTTCTTGTCCTTGACCCGATCGGTGTTGATCGAGACGACGTCCACATAGGGCTGCGTCTCGGTCAGCGACCGGGCCATCGCCTCCTTGTCCTTGAGGACCGTGGAGATCTGCGAGGGGTCGACCGCGTTGGTGAGCGTCATCCCGTTACGGTCGGCGCCCTTGCTGGCCTGGAGCCTGCGGGTGGAGTCCACCCACTGGTGGCCGAAGGAGATGTCGAACCCGTCGACGTACTGATGGCGTATGGAGTCGGTCTTGGGGTCCCACTGGTCGTTCTTGACGAACTCGACGCCCTTGCCCGACTTGAAGTTCCGGATCTTGTACGGGCCCGAGGCCAGCGGGGCCTTGTCGTACTTCTCCTTGGTGTCCTTGGCCGGCGGCACCGCGGTGATATTGGGCATGGCGACCGCGAACGGCACCTCGGCGCGCGGCTGGTCGAAGTGGAAGACGATGGTCTTGTCGTCCGGGGTGTCCAGCACCGACGAGGGCAGATGCTTGCCCTTGTAGGGGCCGTCCGGAAGCGCCTTGCGGTACTTCTGGCCCTCACCGGAGAGCCACTGCTGGAGATAGGTCGGCCCGTTCGTCTGATACGGCGCGTAGAGCCGCTCGACGGCCTGCCGGACGTCCTTGGAGGTGATGGGCGAGCCGTCCTCGTACTTCAGCCCGTCCTTGAGGGTGTACGTCCAGGTGCGGCCGCCGTCGGAGGACTTGCCGGTGTCGGTGGCGAGGTCGCCGACCAGTTTGGCCTTGCCCGTCTTGTCGTCGAACTGGTAGTTCGTCAGCGTCCGGTTGTAGAGGGTCTGCGCGATCAGCTCATCGCTGACGTAGATCTGCCCCGGGTCCAGATGCTCGAAGGCGTCCCGCTGGAGCACCGTGACGGTGCCGCCCTTCTTGGCGCCCGGCAGGTCCCTGGCCGGTCCGGTGGAGTCGGCGGCGGTGCCGAGGGTGACGTCCTGGGACTCCATCTTGGGCTCGTTGGACTCCTTGGAGCCCGAGCCGCCGCCTCCGCTGCTGCACCCGGCGAGCGCCAGGGCGCCCGCGGCCAGGGCGACGGCATAGGTACGGGCTCTGCGACTGTTCTTCTTCGGCGTCATCGTGGTCACTGCACCTGCCTCATCGGACGGAAGACTTGCCGTTCTCTGCCTTGGGCCCTCCGGCCCCCCGGTCACCGCGTGGTCTTCGGGTCCATCGCGTCCCGGACCGAGTCCCCGAGCAGGTTGAAGGCGACCACGAAGACCACCATGGCGATGCCGGGGAAGAACATGTAGGTGATGTCGCCCTCGTAGAAGTTGGCGCCCTTGGCGAACATCCGGCCCCAGTCGGGGGTCGGCTCCACCACGCCGACGCCGAGGAAGGACAGCGCCGCTTCCGTCGTCACGAAGTTCGGCAGCATCAGCGTGGACTGCACCAGGATGGGCGTGACGAGGTTGGGCAGCAGCTCCTTGCGGACGATCCGCCACGGCGAGGCGCCGGTCACCCTGGCCGCCTCGACGAACTCACGCTCCCTCAGGGACAGCACCTGGCCGCGCAGCAGCCGGGCGAGCTGCATCCAGCCCAGCAGCCACAACACCATCACCAGGGCCGTCACCCGGAAGTAAGTGGGCGTCTCCTTCTGCGGACTGACGAACAGCGCGGTGACCACCGGCATGAAGGCGACGAAGAACAACTGCTGCGGAAAGGACAGCAGCAGATCGATGAGCCGGCCGAGGAAGTAGTCGGTGCGGCCGCCCAGATAGCCCGCCACCACGCCGATCACGATGCCGGTGACCGTGGACAGCACGGTCGCGGCCAGCCCGATCAGCAGCGAGGTGCGGATGCCGTAGACGAGCTGGGTCAGCACATCGCGGCCCAGCTTGGGCTCGATGCCGAACCAGAACTCGCCGTCGATGCCCCCGTTGGGCTTCATCGGATAGCCGGTGAGGGGGTCCAGCAGCTCGGGCCGGTCCAGGCCGTAGGTGGTGTACGGATCCTTGCCGTACAGCCAGGAGATCACCGGCGCCAGTACGGCGACCGCGAAGAAGAAGATCACCACGCACGCGGAGATGACACCCGTGCGGTCGCGCTTGAAGCGCCGCCACATGAGCTGGCGGGGCGCCAGACCGGCCGGCGCCTCGCCCTCCGTGCCCGGTGTGGTCTTCTCGACCACGCCGGACTGGGATGGACTCGTCATCGCGTAGCGTCCCCCCGCACTGGTGTCACACCGTCAACTCGCGCTGTCTATGCGCGTCATGTCGCTGCCCGCTCGCCGGAGTGGTGCGGGCGTACCGGGTTGAGCGGACTTTCGCAATCGGGGAACGGCCCAGTCAAGGGGCCGGGGAGGGTGGATGTGCCGCTCATTCGAGTCTTGAGCGAACATTTGGCAGATCGAGGTCAGGGCGTGCTTGACAGGGACCTCTCATGGGGGACAAAGCATGTTCTATGGGCAGCAAGCGCGTTAACACACCGGCAACTCATCCGTCGCAACACCGATATACGGACGCGTCAGGCTGAACTGCGTACGGCCGTGCGGGTGCCGTGGACCGGCCGGGGCGCGCCATATGGCCCCGGCCGGTCGCACCTCCCGGCGGCCGCCGGACGGTCACGATCCGTATTTTTCTTCGGCCCGCGACGGTTGCCCGGGGTACGAGGCGGGGGAAACCTACGGCTATGGGGCAGGGACGGATACTCAATGGCGGAGGGCGCCTTTTCGGGGCGCTCGTCTGCGCGGTTCTCGGGCTGATCTCGCTGGCGTGGATCATCCACGACCTCGACAAGGCCGACGAGGCGAACCATCTGTGGTGGACCTGGGCGGGGCTGCCGTTCCGGGCCACCGGAGGGATCTTCGGTTCCTCCCTGCTCGACCTCGTGCTGCTGCTGGTCTACGCGGTCGTCGGGATCACCGCCCTGCGCTCACCGGCCGCCGGGGGCGCGCTCGGCACGGTCGCGGTGGTGACCGTCGCGGTGCGCCTGCCCAGCCTCTGGAACCTGAACTCCGACTGGCTCCAGGGCATCCCCGGCGATCTGAAGACGCGGGCCAACCTCAGCGCCTGGGCGCAGGTGGTGCTCGGCGGGCTGCTGCTGGCCGTGGTGGCCGCCGCCCGGCGCCCCGCCGACCTCGCCCCGCCCGGGCACCTGGCCTCGCCCGCCGACCGGCCTCCGGGCCGCCCCTCGCCCGGGGCGGCGGTCACCGGCGCACTGTTCCTGGGCGCAGTCGGGGCCGTCCTCGCCGCCTGGCAGATCTACTGGGCCCAGGAGCGGGGCTGGGAGATCTACAAGTATCTGCTCACCGGCAAGCACACGCTGCCCACCCTGCTCTCGCCGCCCGGTGCCTGGACGGCGTGGGCGGCGGTCGCGCTGTGCCTGGCCGCCGCGGCGGCCGCGCTCGCGCGTGCGCCGCTGGCGCGCCCGCTGGGGATGACGGCGGCGGCAGTGGTCATGGTGACGGGAATCAGCGAGGCATCGCTCTACTTCAAGCTGGACTATGTGGACCACCTCGGCGATCTGCCGACGGTGGGTGTGCTCAGCGTGCTCACCGGCTTCTTCGAGGCGATCGCGGGGCTGATCGCCCTTCTGGCGCTGGCTCGGCGGGGCCTTGAGGAGGACGCGGCGTTCACCGGGGCGCCGGGCGCCCCGGCGTACGGCGGCTATGACGGCCATGGGCCCGGCGGTTACGACGGCCATGGGCCCGGGGGCTACGACGACGGCTCCGGGGCCGGAGGCTACGGCGGCTACGGGAGCGGGGGTTACGGGAGCAGCGGACCCGGGAGCGGGGGCTACGGCGGCGGTTATGGCGGTGGCGGCTACGGCGGCGGGGGTTACGGCCCGCCGCCGCCCAGCACTCCGCCGCTGGTGCCCCCGCCGCCCGGAGCCCCGCCCGCCGCGCCCCCGCCGCCGTCCGCACCCCCCGCGCCTCCCGCACCGCCGCCGGGCTGGTGAGGCCGGGCTGGTGAGGCCGGGCTGGTGACGCCCGGCTGGTGACGCCGGATCAGCGCGGCCCCGGGGCCGCGTCGGCTACCGCAATCCGAGGGACCGCTTGAGGAAGTCCACCTGAAGCAGGAGCAGATTCTCCGCGACCTGCTCCTGCGGGGTCATATGGGTCACCCCGGACAGCGGCAGCACCTCATGCGGACGGCCCGCGGCCAGCAGCGCCGAGGAGAGCCGCAGGGTGTGGGCGGCCACCACGTTGTCGTCCGCCAGACCGTGGATGATCATCATCGGCCGGGCGGTCTCCGCCGCGCCGGACAGCCCCTCGTCGGTCATCAGCGCGTTGGCCGCGTAGACCTCGGGCTGTTCGTCCGGCAGGCCCAGATACCGCTCGGTGTAGTGGGTGTCGTACAGCCGCCAGTCCGTCACCGGGGCGCCCACCACGCCCGCGTGGAAGACATCGGGGCGGCGCAGCACCGCCAGCGCGGCCAGATAGCCGCCGTAGGACCAGCCGCGGATGGCGACCCGGCCGAGGTCCAGCGGATAGCGCTCGGCGAGCGCCGTCACCGCCTCGACCTGGTCCTCCAGGGTGACCGCGGCCAAGTCGTCGCGTACCGCCTTCTCCCAGCCGGGGGAGCGGCCGGGGGTGCCGCGGCCGTCGGCGACGATCACCGCGAAGCCCTGGTCGGCGAACCACTGCGAGGTGAGATGGGCGTTGTGCGAGGCGACCACCCGCCGGCCGTGCGGCCCGCCGTAAGGATCCATCAGGACCGGCAGCGGTCCGTCGCCCTCCCGGTGGCCGCTGGGCAGCAGCACGGCACAGGGGATGTCCCGCTTGCCCGCGAAGAGCAGCTCGGGGCGGGCGGTGATGACGGGCCGCTCCGCGTACGAGGCGATCTCGGCGATGCGCTCGGCCGCGCCGTGGTCGGCGGGCCGGAGGATCTCCACGCTGACCCCGGGTCGCTCCAGCCCCGTATACGCCAGCGCGAGCACCTCACCGCCGCGCACTGCGGAGTGGACCGCGGGGAAGGGCCGCTTGCCGACCGGCTCCCAGCCGCCCTGGTCGCCGCTGCCCCGGAACCAGGCGCGGTAGACGTCGATCTCGCCCGGCTGCTCGGGCAGCGGAGCACCGGCCCCGGGGGAGGCGGAGAACAGCACGTCGTCCGTGCCGATGTCGAGGACCGCGTGCACATGGAGGGCGCCGGACGTCAACTTGCGGTCGCCGACCATCAGCACCCGCGCGCCGCCCTCGTCCGCGATGCGGACGAGGCGTCCGTCCTCCGTCCAGGACGGCACCCCGGGGAAAAGATCCAGCCAAACCGCGTCCTCGTCGACATGGACCGTGCTGGTCCGTCCGGTGTCGGTGTCCACGGCCAGATAGAGCTGGCTGCGCTGGTCCCTGGCCTGGACCAGAAGCAGGGGCGGACCGTAGGCCGACCAGTGCACCCGGGCGAGGTACGGATAGCGCTCCCGGTCCCACTCGATCTCCGTACGGGAGCCGTCCAGACCGAGCAGAACCAGCCGCACCTCGGCGTTGGCGGTGCCCGCGGCGGGATAGGCGGCCTCCGTGGGCTTTTGGCCAGGGTGGGCCGGGTCGGCGGTCCACCAGCGCTGTACGGGGGCGTCGTCGGCCCGGGCGGCCAGCAGGGCGTCGCTCCGCGGCGACCACCAGAAACCGCGTGAGCGGTCCATCTCCTCGGCCGCGATGAACTCCGCGAGGCCGTAGGTGACGGTGTCCTCCTCCGGCTCCGCGAGCGCCCGGTCGTCCGTGCCGTCCGCGCCCGTGACCCGCAGCGCCCCGCCCGCCGCATAGGCGATGTGGCGGCCGTCCGGCGAGGGGCGCGGGTCCACGACGGGACCGGGGACGCGCAGCTCACGGGTGGTGCCCGCGGGCAGGTCGGTGCTGAAGAGCCGTCCGGAGAGGGCGAACGCGGCCCGCTCGACGGCGGCGTCCACCGCGTAGCCGACCACTCCGGCCGACCCCTCGCGGCTGCGCTCGCGCCGCGCCCGCTCCTCGGGCGACAGCTCCTCGCCGGCGCCGCCGAGCAGCTCGGCCGGGTCGGCGGCGGGGTACTCGCGCTGCCCGGCGAGGTCGTGCACCCAGAGGAGGCCGGTCCGGTCGGTGCCCGAGCGGGAGCGCAGGAAGACGACGCGTGAATCGTCGGGGGCCACGGTCAGGGCCCGCGGTGCCCCGAGGGTGAAGCGTTGGGTCCGCGCGTGCTGCCGTGGGAACGAGAGCTGTCCGGTCATAGGGCGAGCGTACGGCTCAGGATCATCGCGAGGGAGAGTACGGATCGGTAGGCCGGGACGGCATTGCCCCCGGCACGGTCCGGCCGGAACGGCGCCGGAACCAACCGGCCGCACGCGATGGCGAGATGGCGCATAACCACCGAGAAAACGCCCCGGGGGCGCGGAAGTTCGTGCGATCAGGCATGCGCCCCTGTCATGCTCCCGTGCACCGAGTCATGTGTACACCGCCATAGTTATGATCGATTGCGCATAGTGGGTAGCCCCTCTGTGGCATCAATATGTTGTCCGTCCGAGTGCGTGTATCTGGAGGTGAGCCGCTGTGGCGCTCTCGATCTCGGTATCAGTGCTATTGCTGATCATCGTCTTCATGCTCGTAAACAAGGCAGGGCTGAAGGCGGTTCATGCGGTCGTCTGTGTCCTCCTCGGCTTCTACCTGGCGAGTTCTTCGGTAGCCCCGACGATCGACGACCTCACCACCAATGTGGCGGACATGATCGGCGGCGTGAAGATCTGACCCCTAAGCGGATCGGCGGAAGTCGGCTGCGGTTCGGTGGCGCCCCGAAGGGGCGCGGGGCTGTGTCGATATGCGGCTCCGCCGCGGCCGTGTCGATATGCGGCTCCGCCGCGTGGGACCGGTCACGACGGTGCCGTGGACGATCGACGGCAGGTCAGGGCACTTCCAGCGGAGCGCTTAGCGGCGTGAAGATCTGACCCCGAGCGGGGCCGGGGCGTGCGACCCGTGGGCACTGGTGTGCGAATCGTAGGCTGTGCCCATGACCGCTCTTCCCGCCCGTCGTCTGCTGCTGGTGCACGCACATCCGGACGACGAGTCGATCAATAACGGCGCGACCATGGCGAAATATGCCGCCGAGGGTGCATACGTCACCCTGGTGACCTGCACCCTCGGTGAGGAGGGCGAGGTCATTCCGCCTGCCCTCGCGCATCTCGCCGCCGACCGCGACGACGCGCTCGGTCCGCACCGGATCGGCGAACTCGCCGCGGCCATGGACGCCTTGGGGGTCGAGGACCACCGCTTTCTGGGCGGTCCCGGCCGCTATCGCGACTCCGGGATGATGGGCGCCCCGCAGAACGACCGGCCGGACTGCTTCTGGCAGGCCGACCTGGACGAGGCCGCGGGGCACCTGGTGGCCGTGGTCCGCGAGATCCGGCCACAGGTTCTCGTGGCGTACGACACCCACGGGGGGTACGGCCACCCCGATCACATCCAGGCACACCGCGTGGCGATGCGCGCCGTGGAGCTGGCCGCCGACGCGGACTTCCGCCCCGAGCTCGGCGCGCCGCACGACATCGCGAAGGTCTACTGGAACTGCGTACCGCGCTCGGCCGTCGAGGAGGGCTTCGCCCGGCTGCGGGCCGCGGGCCGTGACTCGCGCTTCCCCGGCGTCGCCACGGTCGACGACGTCCCCGGAGTGGTGCCGGACTCGGATGTCACCGCCTCCATCGACGGCACCGCCCACGCGGCGGCCAAGGCGGCGGCGATGCGCGCCCACGCCACCCAGATCGCGGTGGACGGACCCTTCTTCGCGCTCTCCAACGACCTGGCCCAGCCGATGTTCGTCCATGAGCACTACCGGCTCGTCAAGGGCGAGGCCGGGGCGGGCCGCGAGGACGACCTGTTCGCGGGGGTGACGGCATGACGGCGCTGCGCCTGGGCGGATACGCCCTGCTGGCCGTGGCCGGGGTGCTGGTCGGCGCCGCGGGCGCGCTGGTCCAAGCGGCATGGTTCCCCGGCGGGTTGCTGCTGGCGCTGCTCGCGGTCGCGGGCCTGTGCTACGGCGGGGTCAAGGCCGCGGGTGCCCGGATGGGCGGCGGAGTGCCCGCGGGGGCCTGGACGGTGGCCGTGTTGCTGCTCACTTCCTCCCGCTCGGAAGGGGATTTCCTGTTCGGCGCCGGGCTGGGGTCGTACGCTTTCCTCCTCGGCGGGATGTTCATCGGTGTGATGTGCGCCACGTTGCCTCTGGTGCCGCAACCTCCTGGCCCGCCGGTCCGACTTGGTAAGTGACGTGACGTTTTCGGCACGACGCCCTCGGCACTTGGCGGCCCTTCGGACATGCGGCGAAGGGTGCGCCTCGGGCGTACCGGATGCGGTGATCCGGCGGCCGTCAAGTGCGCGTCCGCACCGCCCAGTATGGTGGTGCCGCCGCCGAGCCGCCCGCGCGAGGTCTGACGGGCGGCGGAGCTAACTGGGAGAACCTGCTTTGAGCCGTGAATCTGACAGTTCGTCCTCCGGGCCCCGGGAGGGAAGCGGCGGTGCCGCCTACCCGTCGGGCACCCCGCCGTACGGATCCCGCCAGTACCCCTCGCCGAGCCCCACGCAGGAGGCTCCGCAGGAGCTCGCCGACGACGGGCAGGGGCGGGCCGCGGCCAAGCCGGAGGAGCCGAAGACCGAGACCACGCTGACGACCCGGATCAAGATCAACATTCCGGGGTCGCGGCCCATCCCGCCGGTGGTCATGCGCACGCCCGTCGCGGAGGACGGCGTACCCGCGCAGCGCTCCGGCGAGGACGACGACGCCCCCGAGCCCACCAGTGCCCTGCCCCGGGTCGACTACACGCCGACGCCGGAGCGCGGGGTGCCGGCCGAGCCCGGCGGGCCGGGCGAGCCGTCCGAGAACCGCGAGAAGAAGGGCGACGGCGAGCGGCGGACCAGCGACTGGTTCTCGCCCCGTAAGCCCAGGGGCGGTTCGTCGGCCACCGGCAGCACACCGACGCAGCCGATGCCCCCGGCCCCGGACACCACCCAGGGGTTCCCGGCGCCCGACACCACGCAGGCATTCCCGGCCCCGGATACCACCCAGGGGTTCCCCGCGCCGGACACCACCCAGGGATTCCCCGCGCCGGACACCACCCAGGGGTTCCCGGCCCCGCAGCAAGGCGGCGGCCCCGTCGCCGATCTGCCGTACTTCACCGACGCCCAGGCCCCGTCCGGCCACCCCGAGCCGAGCGGCCCCACCACCGGCCCGGCCACCGGCGACATGTACATGCCGCCGTCCGGCCCCGGTACGGGCCCGCGCGACAGCGAGTTGCTGGCCCCGCCCGGACCGGGCCCGGCCGGTGGCCCGTACGGCGGTGACCCGCAGACGCCTCCGGGCGGGGTGGGGCCGCTGGCCGGCGGCGGCCCGGCCGCCCAGCCGCCGACCCCGCCGGGCGGCTCGCCGATGTCCGGCAGCCTCGGCGCCACCACCGGCGCGGGCCCGCTGACCGGCCCCGGGGAGGGATTCCGGGACGACCTCGGGAGCGATCCGTCCCCCTCGCTGTTCCGCGACCCCGACCCCACCCCGGGCGGCGGGGTGCCGTCGGACCAGATCTCCAGCGACACGCTGGTCAGCGGGGTGCCCGTGGTGCCGTCGGGCGAGGGCCGGGCCAGGCCGCCCGCGCCACCCGCCCCGGGCGGCCTCGGGGCCCCGGCGCCCGGCGGCGACAGCGCCCCGGCGCCGTCCGCCCCGAAGGCCGGTAAGCCCAAGAAGAAGGGCCGTTCCAAGGTCGTCATGGTCGCGGGCCTGCTGTTCGTGATCGCGGGCGGGGCCTACGCCGCCGGTCTGGTGATGAACCACGCCGATGTGCCCAACGGCACCACCGTCCTCGGCGTCGACATCGGCGGCAGCTCCAAGGAGGTCGCCGTCGACAAGCTGGACGCCGCGCTGGGCAAGCGCACCACCGCCCCGCTGACGGTGTCGGTCGACGGCCAGCAGAAGGAGATCAAGCCCTCCGTCGCGGGCCTGGCGCTCGACACCGAGGCCACGGTCCGGGACGTAGCGGGCCGGGACTACAACCCGGTCACCGTGATCGGCTCGCTCTTCGGCGGCACCCATGAGGCCGACCCCGCGGTCACGGTCGACGAGGAGAAGCTGCGGGACGCCCTGGAGCGGCTCGCGGGCGACTCCGGCACGGCCCGCGAGGGCGGCATCGACTTCACCTCCGGCAAGCCCGTCGCGGTGTACGGCAAGGAGGGCAAGGGGCTGGACGTGGACACGGCGGTCAAGGCCGTATCGGAAGGGTTCCGCCTGCGCGCCGAGACCGGCCGGAACAAGGCCATCACCCTGCCGGTCGCCGTGCGGCGCCCCACGGTCAGCAACGCCGAGGTCGACCGGAAGATGAAGAGCTTCGCCAAGCCCGCGATGTCGGGGCTGGTCACGGTGCAGACGGACGCCCAGCACTCGATTCCGTTCGGCCCGGACAAGTCGCTGCCGAAGATCCTCTCCATGAAGGTGGTCGACGGCAAGCTGGTGGAGCACTACGACCTGCCCGTCCTCAAGCAGTTGTACGGCGGCACCTTCGACGGCGTTCTGCTCGAACGGGGCGACGGCAGCAAGAAGCCCGTCACCCCGGAGGACGTGGAGTCCGCGCTGCGGCAGGCGCTGCTCGGCAAGACGCCCAGCGAGCGCATCGGCGTCATCGGCAAGGACAACTGAGCGGGCCCCGCTCGTTCACCACGCGGCCCCCGCCCGGCACCGGGCGGGGGCCGCGTCGTGTCTCCCGGCCCGCGTCGTGTCTCCCGGGCCGCTTCGTGTCTCCCGGCCCGCGGCACGTCTCCCCGGCGCGTCATGCCCCGACCCATGACATCTGTCATCCCCAGGTCACGACCGCTGACACTGCCGGGCACCGCCCGCCCTCGGCCAGGCTTGTGGCCATGACCGCAACGACCGCTGTTTCCGCCCCCGGCACCGGGGCCGCCACCACGGGCGCCCCGCCCGTGGTCCGCTTCGAGAAGGTGAACAAGAGCTACGGCAGTGTGCGCGCCGTGGCCGATCTCGATCTCACGCTGTACCCGGGGGAGACCGTCGCCCTGCTGGGCCCCAACGGCGCCGGCAAGTCCTCCAGCCTCGATCTGCTGCTCGGCCTGCGCCACCCCGACTCCGGCCGGGTGGAGGTCTTCGGCACCACCCCGCGCCAGGCGATCGTCCGCGGCCGGGTCGGCGCGATGCTCCAGAGCGGCGCTCTGATGGAGGACGTGACGGTCCGCGAACTGGTGGGGCTGGCCTGCGAGCTGCACCCCAAGGGTCATCCGGTGGACGAGGTGCTGGAGCGGGCGGGGATCGCCGAGATCGCCTCCCGCAAGGTGAACAAGCTCTCCGGCGGTCAGGAGCAGCGGGTGCGCTTCGCGTTCGCCACCGCCGGTGCCTCCGATCTGATCGTGCTGGACGAGCCCACGACCGGTATGGATGTGTCTTCCCGGCAGACCTTCTGGGGCGCGATGCGGGAGCAGACGAAGCAGGGCCGCACCATTCTGTTCGCCACCCACTACCTCGAAGAGGCCGACGCCATCGCCGACCGGGTGATCGTGCTGCACGGCGGCCGGGTGCTGGCGGACGGCTCGTCCGCCGAGATCAAGGCGATGGCCGGGGCCCGGCGGGTCAACTTCGAGCTGGACGGGCCGATCGACGGGACGGCGCTGCGTGCCCTGCCCGCGCTGACCGGGATCGAGATCTCGGGGCGTACCGTACGCATCCGGTCCACCGACGCGGACGCGACCGTGCACGCGGTCTACGGGCTCGGGCTGTATCCGCGCGGCCTGGAGGTCACGGGCCTCGGCCTGGAGCAGGCGTTCCTCGCCATCACCGACGCCGCCACCGACGTGGCAGGCGACGCCGCGCCCACAGTTGAGGAGTCCGCACGATGAAGGCGCTGGTCAAGCTGGAGATCGCGCGGACCCTGCGCAATCGCAAGTTCATGTTCTTCACGGTCGTCTATCCGTCCGTGCTCTTCCTGCTGATCGCGGGCAGCACCGACGCCGCCGACCGGGTGCCCGGCACCGGGCTGTCGATGCCGCTCTACTACATGGTCGCGATGGCCTCCTTCGGGGCACTGACCGCCGGGCTGATGGGCAACGGCGAGCGGATCGCCAAGGAGCGCGAGGGCGGCTGGACCCGGCAACTGCGGCTCACCCCGCTGCCCGGGCGCGGCTATGTGGCGGCCAAGATCGCGGTGGGTGCGGTGGCCACCCTGCCGTCGATCGTGATCGTCTTCGTGGTGGCCGCCGCCGTCAAGGGCGTACGGCTGGACGCCGCCTGGGAGTGGGCGGCGCTGACCGGCGCCATCTGGGCGGGCTCCCTGGTCTTCGCCGCGCTGGGGGTGGCCATCGGCTATCTGGCGACCGGGGACGCGGTCCGCCCGCTGACCATGATCATCTACTTCGGTCTGTCGATCCTCGGCGGGCTGTGGATGCCGACCACGTCGTATCCGCAGTGGCTGCGGAACATCGGCGACTATCTGCCCACCCACGCCTACACCGCCCTCGGCCAGGCGATCGAGCTGGGCGGCGCCCCGCACGCCAAGGACGTCGCACTGCTCATCGGCTATCTCGCGCTCTTCGCGGGCGGCGCGGCGTGGCTGTACCGCAAGGACACTCGTAAGGCGTGACCGAGGGTGTGATCCGAGGCGTAACCCGAGGTGTGATCGGAGGAGAGAAGAACCATGGCTGACCGGGCCGAGTGGACCGACGGCGATCCGGAGCGCCGCCCCGGCGTGCGCCAACGGCTGACCTGGTGGGCCGACGCGATGGCGTACGACGACGAGCACGACCGGCTGGCCGGCATCGGCCAGAGCCCCGAGAACCGCCGACAGGCCCTGATCAAGCTGATGTGGATCGGGATCTGGCTGGCCTATCTGGGGGCGCCGGTGAGCGATCTCGCCGATGGCCACCACTCCGTTCCCGCCACCGTGTGGGGTGCGCTCGGCCTGCTGGCCTTCGTCGCCATCTATCTGGTGCTGATCTTCCGGAATACCGGGCGGGCGCTGAGCCGGGCCGCGGTCTTCGGGGCGCTGGGCACGTCCTGCGCGCTCGCCGCCGTTCTCACGCTCACCATGGGCGACGCCTGGCTGGTGCTGTGCGTCTATGTGTCCGTCGCCTACGGGGCGGTGCTGCCGCTGTGGCTCTCGCGGTGGGCGATTCCGCTGAACACCGCGTTCATGGTGGCCGTCGGGGTGCTGGTGCGCGGTTCGCACGGGCTGCTGTCCGCCCTGGTCATCCCCTCGCTGCTCGGCGGGTTCGCGATGAGCGGGGTGCGGCAGATGGTCCGTACCACCCGGGCGCTGCGCGCCGCCCGCGCCACCGTGGCCCAGCTCGCCGCCAACGAGGAGCGGCTGCGGCTCGCCCGCGATCTGCACGATCTGCTGGGCCACTCGCTCTCCCTGATCACGCTCAAGAGCGAGCTGGCGGGCCGGATGCTGCCCGACAAGCCCGAGCAGGCGGCGCGGCAGGTCGCCGATATCGAACGGGTCAGCAGACAGGCGCTGGTGGACGTCCGGGAGGCGGTCAGCGGCTTCCGCCGCCCCACCCTGGAGGCCGAGGTCGCCGGAGCCCGTACCGCCCTCGCCGCCGCGGGCATCGCCGCCGACCTGAGCCGGGCCGCCACCCACCACCCCGACCTGCCGCCCGACCAGGAGGGGGCGCTGGCCTGGGCGCTGCGCGAGGCGGTCACCAATGTGGTGCGGCACAGCGGGGCACGCCGCTGCGCGGTCACGCTCGACGAGACGGACGACGAGCTGTGCCTGACCGTCACCGACGACGGCCGCGGCACGGCCGGCCCGCACGGCAACGGGCTCACCGGGCTCGCCGAGCGGCTCCAGTTGGCCGACGGCCGCCTGGAGACCGGCCCCGGCGAACGCGGCGGCTTCACCCTCCGCGCCCAGGTCCCCCTCTCCCGCGGCGCCCCCATGGAGTTGCCCTCACAGGCCGCGCCGTAGGGGCGGGCCGCGCCGTAAGGACCGCGCGGCGGGAACGCGTGCAGGGAACGCGTGCAGGGAGCGTGCGGAAGAGCGGATACGGAGAGCGGATACGCTGCGGGGCGTGATCCGGGTACTGCTGGCCGAGGACCAGTCCATGGTGCGGGAGGCGCTGGCCGCGCTCCTCGGGCTCGAGGACGAGATCGAGGTCGTCGCGCAGGTGGCCCGCGGCGACGAGGTCGTGGACGCCGCCCGGGCCCATCGCCCCGATGTGGCACTGCTGGACATCGAGATGCCCGGTATGAGCGGGATCGAGGCCGCCGCCGCGCTGCACCGGGCCGCGCCCGGGATCCGGATCGTGATCCTGACCACCTTCGGCCGCCCCGGCTATCTGCGCCGCGCCATGGAGTCCGGCGCCGACGCCTTCCTGGTCAAGGACGCCCCGGCGGCCCAGCTCGCCGACGCCATACGGCGGGTGCTGCGCGGGGAGCGGGTCATCGACCCCACGCTGGCCGCCGCCGCGCTCGTGGACGGGGCCAGCCCGCTGACCGCGCGGGAGCGCGAGGTGCTGCACGCCTCGGCGGACGGCTCGACCAATGCCGAGCTGGCGCGCGCCCTGCACTTGTCGCCGGGCACGGTCCGCAACTACCTCTCCACGGCGATCCAGAAGACCGCCGCCCGCAATCGGGCCGAGGCCGTCCGTATCGCCCGCGAGAAGGGGTGGCTGTAAAGGGGTGGCTGTAGCGGCGGGGGCTTTCCCCTCCCCGCCCCTTCCCAACACCTGACGATGTGCGGCTCCGCCGCGTGGGGGCCCGGCCCCGGCCCCCGCCGGGGCTCCGCCCCTGGGCCCCGCTCCTCAAACGCCGGAGGGGCCGGAAGGCCGGACCCGGGGCCGGGCAGCCGCCGAGGCCACAGGCGCGAAGACCCACCAGGCAGCGGCAGCCGCTAGTTGAGCATCGCGCGGGCGGCGCGGGCCTCGTGGCGTGCGGTTTTGGCGGTGTCGGGCTGTACCGGCTCCACTACCTCCGCGTAGTCCTCCAGCTCCTTGGCGCCGGTCATGAAGTCGCCCCGCTCCACCAGGAGTTGTGCCCGCTCGTAGCGCAGTTCGGCCGGGTGGCTGGGCAGCAGCAGGGACAGTTCGACCGCCCACAGCCGGACGTCGGTGCGCTCGGGGCGGGCGGATGCCCAGGCGCGGATGTTGTTGAGGATCCGCAGCACGATGTCCAGCGGCCCGGCCGGGCTCAGCATCGACGGGGAGAGCGGGGCGCCGGTGGCCCCCGACACCAGCGTCGCCGCGTCCTCACTGGACAGCGGCCGCCCGCCGTCGAACGGATCGGCCAGTACATGGCTTCCGTAAGGATCGCCGAAGCCGACCACGAAGTGGCCCGGCAGCGCCACCCCGTACACCGGCGCGCCCGCCCGGCGCGCCACCTCCATCCACACCACGGACAGCAGGATCGGCAGTCCACGGCGGCGCCGCAGCACCGTGTGGAGGAGCGAGGATCCCAGCCGCCGGTAGTCCGCCGGGCCGCCCCGGAAGTCATGGCGTTCGCCGAGGAGGCTTGCCAGCGCGGCGGCCCAGTCCTCGGGGCCGCCGGGGGAGAAGGGGAGCTGACCGGCCAGCCGGTCCAGCTCGATCTGCGCTTCGTCGAGTCCGGTCTCGTCCAGTCCGGCATCGGCCTCCATGCCGACCAGCAGGCACAGCAGCGCCAGATCGGGGCGCTCTTCGCGGGCCGCATCGGCGAACCGCCGGCGGCGGGACGTGTCGTTCATCCGTGGCATAGCCGACTCGTACCCTGCTCAGCGCGCATCCTGTCCAGATGCGCGCCAGTGATGGTAGCTGTGGTGGACGGTGAAGCCCATGCCCTCGTAGAGGGCCTGCGCACCGTCATTGTCCGTCTCCACCTGGAGATACGCGGCCGAGGCGCCCTCGTCGAGCGCCTTGCGGGCCAGCGCCGTCATCACGGCCTTGGCCAGGCCCTGGCGCCGCCGCTCCGGGGCGACCTCCACGGCGGTGAACCCGGCCCAGCGGCCGTCCACCACACAGCGCCCGATCGCGTCCGGGGCGGCTCCCTCCCGCCCCGCCACGGTGGCGAACCACACGGACGGGCCGCCCGACAGCACCGTCCGGGCCTCGGGGGAGGGCTCGCCGGACGACCGCTGATAGCGGGCCAGCCAGGCGTCGTCGAGCCGGCGGGAGAGCGTCACCGCCGAGGCGTCGGCGTCCAGATCCCCGATGGGGGCCAGCGCCGCGATGCGTATCCGGGACGAGACCTCCCGCGTCCAGCCGCGGCTCTCCAGCTCCGCCGCGAGCAGCTCCTGGGTGCCCTCGGCGCCCGTACTGACCTGGATGTACGCGGGCAGCCCGCGCGCCGCGTACCAGTCGGTCACCCGGCGCAGCGCCTCGTCGAGGCCCGTCCCGGGGTCGCCGAGGGGCAGCACCGAATTGGCGCGCCGGGTGAATCCGCCCGAGGCGCGCAGCGTCCACTCGCCCAGCGGTTCGCTGACCATGGGCGGCCAGGCCCGGGCGGCGACCCGGTCCAGCTCGGGCGCGGTCGCGGCGGGGCCGCGGCGGCGGGCCGGAGCGGCGGGCACCACCTTGCCCGCCACCAGGGACGACTCGGCGATCCGCACGGCCTCACCGGTGCGCCGCGTGATGGAGAGCGAGCCCTCGGTCCACGATGTGAGAACGCCGACCACGTCGGTGAAGGTGGGGGCGGGCTCACGATCTCTGGTGATCAACCTGACCGAGACGCGTTTTCCCACGTCATCCGGGGTGATCCGGACTTCAAGACGTCCGCCAGTGGTGAAATCCACAGCTCAGTCAGCCCCTCATGTGCGTCTGGTGCCCAAGAACGGAGATACTAGGTGCGGGCATCGACGACGCCGCGCTCCCGCGCGATAGCAGCCCTAACGAGGAGGAACGACAGCGTGACCTACGTCATCGCGCAGCCTTGTGTCGACCTGAAAGACAAGGCGTGCATCGAGGAGTGCCCCGTCGACTGTATCTACGAGGGCCAGCGGTCCTTGTACATCCACCCGGACGAATGCGTCGACTGCGGGGCTTGTGAGCCGGTCTGCCCGGTCGAGGCGATCTTCTACGAGGACGACACTCCCGAGGAGTGGAAGGACTACTACAAGGCGAACGTCGAGTTCTTCGACGAGCTCGGTTCGCCCGGTGGCGCGAGCAAGCTCGGCCTGATCGAGCGGGACCACCCCTTCATCGCCGCGCTTCCGCCGCAGGAGCACGACGAGTAACCCTGCCCCGGCGTCAGCGCCCGGAAGCAGCCGGCGGTCCCGTATGGCCTGTGGCCTGCGGGACCGGGCTGTTTCCCGGGCGCTCCCGGCGCTCCCGGCCCTCCCATGGGTCCCGGGTCTTCCCGGGGTCCAGCGGTGCGGCCGGAATCCACCCGGGTTCCACCGGGTTCCCGGGCCCTCGGCCCGGCGGTGCCGAAGGACCCGGGCAGTTCCGAAGAAAGCGAGCCACCCCGTGCCACCCGTATCCGCCCGCCTCCCGGTCTTCCCCTGGGACCGGCTCGAACCGTACAAGGCGATCGCCGCGGCCCACCGCGACGGCATTGTCGACCTCTCGGTGGGCACCCCCGTCGACCCGGTCCCCGAGCTGATCCGCGCGGCCCTCGCCGACGCCTCGGACAGCCCCGGCTATCCGACCGTCTGGGGCACGGCCGCGCTGCGCGACGCCCTCACCGGCTGGGTGGAGCGGCGGCTGGGCGCGGCCCGGGTGACCCACACCCAGGTGCTGCCGGTGGTCGGCTCGAAGGAACTGGTGGCCTCGCTGCCCGCGCAACTGGGCCTCGGCCCCGGCGACCGGGTCGCCTTCCCGCGGCTCGCCTATCCGACGTACGAGGTGGGCGCCCGGCTGGCGGGCGCCGAGCCGGTGCCGTACGACGAGCGGACATTCGCGGCCGGCGCCGCGGGCGCCGACCTCGACCCGGCCGGGCTGAAGCTGCTGTGGCTCAACTCCCCGTCCAACCCCACCGGCCGGGTGCTGTCCAAGGACGAGCTGCGCACCGCGGTCGCCTGGGCGCGTGCGCACGGGGTGCTGGTGGTCAGCGACGAGTGCTATCTGGAGCTGGGCTGGGAGGCCGACCCGGTCTCCGTGCTCCACCCGGATATCTCCGGCGGGTCCTTCGAGGGGCTGGTGGCGGTCCACTCGCTGTCCAAGCGGTCCAATCTGGCGGGCTACCGGGCGGCGTTCCTCGCCGGTGACGAGGCGGTGCTCGGCGAGCTGCTGAAGATCCGCAAGCACGGCGGGATGATGGTGCCCGCGCCGGTGCAGGCGGCCACCGTCGCGGCGCTCGGCGACGACAAGCATGTGACCGAGCAGCGCGAGCGCTATGAGCGGCGCCGGGCCGCGCTGCGGTCGGCGCTGGAGGGCCAGGGCTTCCGCATCGAACACAGCGAGGCGTCGCTGTATCTGTGGGCGACGCGGGACGAGCCCTGCTGGGATACCGTGGGCGCCCTCGCCGAACTGGGCATCCTGGTGGCCCCGGGCGAGTTCTACGGCGCGGCGGGGGAGCGGCACGTGCGGGTCGCGTTCACGGCGACCGACGAGCGCGTGGCGGCGGCGGTCCGGCGACTGGCGAGCTGAAAGACCTGAAGGGGCCCGGGGAGTACGAGACTCCCCGGGCCCCGTGTTGGTCCGGCGAAATCAGCCGAGCAGCGGCAGGCCCTTGATCGGCAGATCCTTGACCGGGAGGTCCGCGCCCTGCGGGGCGCTGGGCGCGGGGGCCTGCGGGGCGGCGGCCTCAGCGGGCTGCGCCGCCTTGGCCGCCTTGCCCTTGCCCTTGCCCTTGGCGTGGGCGCCGCCCTTGCCCTTCCCGTGTCCGAGGGCCCTGCCCTCGCCCTTACCGCCGACCTTGGCGTGCGCGGCCCTGGCCGGACCGGCCTTGGCGGCCTTGGTGGCCTTCGCGCCCTTGGCGGGCTTCGCGGGCTTCGCGGGTTTGGCAGGCTGGGCGGGCTTGGCCGGGGCCACGTTCGCCGGGGCGGTCTTGCCCGGCAGGATCTCCTTGACGGTCCCGCCGGCCTTGCTGCTGACGTCACCCGCCGTGCTCCCGACCTGCTGCGAGGCGACGTCGGCGACCTCACCGACCGAGGCGGGGTCCAGCGAGGACAGCCCCAGCTTGGAGGACTGCGGCTGGGCCGGCTCCGCCGCACTCGCGACCCCGGCGGCGCCGACGACGGGTGCCGCGCTCGCCGCGACCAGCAGTGCGGCGCGGGCGATCCGACGGGTGAGAGGGAGGGACATGGTTCTCCTTTGGCGGAGGGACAATTTTCGTGCGGTGCCCGGCGATTCGGACGCTGTGAATACCGCGTGAACCCCGCGAAGGTTGCGGTGAGACAGGGCAAAGAGTTGGCAATGCGTCGCATTATCCGGTTCTGCGTGTAATACGCCCGGGTCATTTCGCCGTATGCGCCGCACAATGCGCCGTCAACCGCCCTGAACTGCGGTGATTCCATGCGCTATCGCATGGTGACGATCCGCACTTCCGCCCCGGAAATCCCCTTGGCCGGACGCCAACCCGCTGCGGAATTCCGCGCGTTCCATTCGCGCTCGCCGTAAGAGACACGTTCGATGCGCAACTCGTCCGAGTGGGCCACCGCCCAGTGCGCGATCTCCCAGCCGCGCTGCCCGGCGCGCCCCGGAGCCGCCGCCTTCGGCACCGGAACCACCACGGTGTGCGGCGAGGGGGCGGCCTGCTTGCCGCCGCCGTGCCCGGCCGAGGCCGGCCGCGCCTCCGTCTCGGCGCCGAACTCCCGCTTCAGCGACGCCCGTACGCGCAGCGGATCGCCCGCCTGACCGTCGTCCGGCGGCCCCGGGCAACTGAGGGCCGCCCCGGAGCGCCCGGTGAGGGCGCCGGTCAGCACCACCGCTTCGGTCTCGTGCTTGGCGTACGCCTGCGGGAAACCGCTGCGCTGCACCCGCTGCGCCGCCACCGTCAGCGGCAGTCGCGAATAGCCGGGCAACCGCACCAGGTCGTCGTAGAACTTCCCGGCGGCGTAGACCGGATCGCGGATCTGCCGCACACTGCCCCAGCCCTGGGAGGGGCGTTGCTGGAACAGCCCCTGCGAATCCCGGTCCCCGTGGCGGATGGTGCGCAGCCCCGACTCCTGAAGGGCGGTGGCCAGCGCGATGGTGACGGCCCGCTCCGGCAGTCCGCGGGAGGCGGCCACGGCCTCGATCGTGGCGGCGTTCACGGTCTGTTCGGGGGAGAGCCGCACATCCTCGCCGTTCGCCCGTACGACGCAGCGCGGCGGCCCCACACCACCCGTCAGCAGTTGCGCCGTCAGGTATCCGGCCAGCGCCAGCAGTACGGCACAGGCGACCGCCGCCCGCAGCAGCCGGGCGCGGTGGGAGAAGACGGACAGGGGCACGCGCCACACGGTACTGGAGCTCGCCCGGCCTCGCCGGATCACCGGCGCGGGGTGGGGAACACCACGTCGCGAACCGCGTGGGCGGCCACGCCACGAGCCGCGTGGGCGGCCGGGGCCGCCTGGTCCGCCGGGTCCGAGGCTGCCGGGGCCGCTTGGGCCGCCGGAACCTGGGCCGCCGGGGCTGGGGCGGCGTGGGCGGCCGGAGCCGGGGCCCGCTTGGGCGGCCAGGACTGGGGCCGCCTGGGCCGTCGGGTCCGAGGCTGCCGGGGCCGGGGGTGCTTGGGCCACCGGAGCCCGGGCCGCCGGGGCCTGGGTCCGGGGCCGCTTGGGCCGTCGGTCCGAGGCCGCCTGGGCTGCCGGGGCCGGGGCCGGGGCCTGGGTCCGGGGCCGCCTGGGCCGTCGGTCCGGGGCGTGGGGCCGGAGCCGCTTGGGCCGTCGGTCCGAGGCCGCCTGGGCCGGGGCCGCCTGGGCTCGGAGCCGGGGCCTGGAGTCGGGGCCGCCTGGCCTGGGGCCGGGGCCGCCTCGGCCGTCGGTCCGAGGCCCTCTGGGCCGCCTGGGCCGGGGCAGCCGGACGCGCGGGCCGACCGGCTAGGGTCGGCCGTATGGCACATCCAGAACTCGACCTGTCCCTGGACGCGGCCCGGCTCACCGCCCGGCTCGTCGACTTTCCCTCGGTCAGCGGTGAGGAGAAGGCGCTCGCCGACGCCGTGGAGCAGGCCCTGCGGGCCCTGCCGCATCTGACCGTCGACCGGGACGGGGACGCCGTCGTCGCCCGTACGAACCTCGGGCGGGGCGAGCGGGTCGTGCTGGCGGGCCATCTGGACACCGTGCCGATCGCCGACAACGTGCCCTCCCGCCTCGACGACGACGGCGTGCTGTGGGGCTGTGGCACCTCCGACATGAAGTCCGGCGTCGCGGTGCAACTGCGCATGGCCGCGACCGTGCCCGAGCCCAACCGCGACCTCACCTTCGTCTTCTACGACCACGAGGAGGTCGCCGCCGAGCTGAACGGGCTGGGGCGGCTGGCCAGGAACCACCCCGAGTGGCTGGCCGGGGACTTCGCCGTGCTGCTGGAGCCCACCGACGGCAAGGTCGAGGGCGGCTGCCAGGGCACCCTGCGGGTACGGGTGAGCACGCAGGGGCGGCGCGCCCACTCCGCGCGCAGTTGGCTCGGTGAGAACGCCATCCACAAGGCCGCGCCGATCCTGGACCGGCTGGCCGGATATGTCCCCCGGCGGGCGGAGATCGACGGGCTCACCTACCGCGAGGGCCTCAACGCGGTACGGATCGACGGCGGCCACGCGACCAATGTCATCCCGGACTTCTGCACGGTGACGGTGAACTTCCGCTTCGCCCCCGACCGCTCCGAGGAGGAGGCGCTCGCGCATGTCCGCGAGGTCTTCACCGGCTTCGACATCGAGCTGACCGACAGCGCGCCCGGCGCCCTGCCCGGTCTCGGCCACCCGTCGGCCGCCGCCCTCGTGGCGACGCTCGGGGTGGAGGTGGCCCCCAAGGATGCCTGGACCGATGTCGCCCGCTTCTCGGCGCTCGGCGTGCCCGCCGTGAACTACGGCCCCGGCGATCCGAAGCTGGCCCACACCCGTGAGGAACACGTACCGGTCGCCGCAGTGCTGGAGGCCGAGGAGCGACTGCGCGCCTGGCTGGCCGGCTAGCGCCGCCGGGGCTCCGCCCCTGGACCCCGCTCCTCAAACGCCGGAGGGGCTGGATTGCGTTACCAGGGGCGGAGCCCCAGTCGCGGGAAGGGGCGGGGAGGGGAGGGGAGCAGCCCGCCGCGGACGGCAAGATCCGTCGGGCACCCCCGAGCGGCGCCGGCGGGCCGTCGCCCCTGTGTGATCACTCCTGTGTGATCAGCGGTTCGGTGGGTGAGCGTGGCCGGGATTTCGGCTCCAAGCCGCCCGAGGGGCCTACCCTGAACCACAGATCTTTGACCAGATCTTGGTCTTGGCGAAGGGAGCACACAGTGGGCAACGCCGAAGAAGAGCGAGCGCTGCACGAGCAGCGTCTGGGCCCGGTCGTGCGCCGCCGCCACCAGATGCGACCGGAGACGACCGATCAGCGGCTCCTGGACACCCAGGGGGCCACGCACTGGGTGCACGAGGACCCGTTCCGGGTGATGCGCATCCAGTCGGAGTTCGTCGAGGGCTTCGGCACCCTGGCGGAGCTGGGCCCGGCGATCAGCGTGTTCGGCTCCGCCCGTACGCCCGAGGGGTCCCCGGAGTACGAGGCGGGGGTGCGGATCGGCCGGGCCCTCGTCGAGGCGGGCTTCGCGGTGATCACCGGCGGCGGCCCGGGCGCGATGGAGGCCGCCAACCGCGGCGCGACCGAGGCGGGCGGCGTCTCGGTCGGCCTGGGCATCGAGCTGCCGTTCGAGCAGGGCCTGAACCCGTACGTCGACATCGGCGTCAACTTTCGCTACTTCTTCGTGCGAAAAACGATGTTTGTGAAGTATGCCCAGGGGTTCGTGGTGCTTCCCGGCGGGCTCGGCACGCTCGACGAGTGCTTCGAGGCGCTCACCCTCGTCCAGACCAAGAAGGTCACCCGCTTCCCGATCGTCCTCTTCGGCAGCGCCTACTGGAAGGGCCTGGTCGACTGGCTCACGGACACCCTGATCGCGGAGGGCAAGGCGTCCCCGCACGATCTGGACCTGTTCCACCTCACCGACGACATCGACGAGGTGATCGACCTGGTGACCAAGGAGTCCGGCGTCTGACGGCGCGTGCTCCTGGTCGCCCCGCCCGCCCGGCCGGCCCCCGGCGGGCTTTCCTCAGGCCAGTCCCCGGCGGGCGACCGCCGGGGGCCGGTGGCCCGCGATGGACGACACCATGTCCAGCACCTGACGGGTCTCGGCCACCTCGTGCACCCGGTAGACCTGGGCCCCCAGCCAGGCCGATACGGCGGTCGTCGCGAGCGTGCCGATCAGCCGCTCCTTGACCGGCCGGTCCAGGCTCTCGCCGACGAAGTCCTTGTTGGACAGCGAGACCAGGACGGGCCAGCCGGTCTCCGTCAGCTCGCCCAGCCGGCGCGTCGCCTCCAGTGAGTGGCGGGTGTTCTTACCGAAGTCATGGCCCGGGTCGATCATGATCCCGTCGCGCCGCACCCCCAGTTCCAGGGCGCGCTCCGCGAGCTCCAGGGTGACCCGCAGGATGTCCTCCACCACATCGTCGTAGCCGATCCGGTGCGGGCGGGTGCGCGGCCGGGCCCCGCCCGCGTGGGTGCACACCAGCCCGGCGCCGTGGCGGGCGGCGACCTCGGCCAGTTTGGGGTCGACCCCGCCCCAGGCGTCGTTGAGCACATCCGCGCCCGCCGCGCAGACCGCCTCGCCGACCTCATGGCGCCAGGTGTCCACGCTGATCACCACGTCCGGATGGCGCCTGCGCACCTCGGCCACGAAGCCCACCGTGCGGCGTGCCTCCTCCTCGGCGCTCACCTCGTCCCCCGGTCCGGCCTTGACACCGCCCACGTCGATGATCGCGGCGCCGTCCGCGATCGCCTGCTCCACGCGGGCCAGGGCGGGCTCGTCGCCGAAGGTCGCACCCTGGTCGTAGAAGGAATCCGGTGTCCGGTTCACGATCGCCATGATCACTCGCTCGTTCTCGCCGAACTCACGTCGTCCCAGCCGCAGCATCCGAACTTCCTTCATGTCTTCTTCCAGGTTGCGGGCAGCGACGATAACTGTCGGAGGGGCATGGCACGATCGGTGCAGACAGTTATCGAGGCCGACGGACACAGACTCAACCATGCATCTGACGGGGAGACGATCACCGTGTTCTTGTTCTTGCTGATCGCGCTGGTCGTGGTGGTCGGCGGAGTCACGCTCGCCGTCGTCGGCGGCGGTGACGGCCCGCTCACCGAGGCGCCCCCGGACCGGCTGGACGAGCCGCTGCCCGCCGACCGGCCGCTGGCGCGCGCCGACGTGGAGGCGCTGCGCCTCCCCATGACGCTGCGGGGCTACCGGATGGCGGACGTCGACGATGTGCTGGGCCGCCTCGGTGCCGAGCTCGCCGAGCGCGACGCCCGGATCGCCGAGCTGGAGGCGGCGCTCGCGGGCCCGCACCCGAAGCCGTCGTCGCCCGCCGGGCCCGGCCCCGATCCGCTGTCCGCCCCGGAGAGCGACCACGGCTTCGGGCGGGGCGGCCGCGAGGGCCCCGCCCCCGAGTGGCCCGGCTTCGACGAGGACGGCTTCGAGGGAAACCTCTTCGAGGGGCGCGGCTACGACGGGCGCGGCAATGAGGGACACGGCTACGGAGGGCGGGGCGCATGAGTGGGCAGGGTGTGGTTCCGGGGCCGGACGGTCTGCCGCGCTGTCCCTGGGGGCTGGAGTCCGAGACCATGGCCGACTACCGCGTCTATCACGACACCGAGTGGGGCCGCCCGGTCCACGGCGATGACGCGCTCTATGAGCGGATCAGTCTGGAGGCGTTCCAGTCCGGGCTGTCCTGGCTGACGATCCTGCGCCGCCGGGAGGGGTTCCGGGCAGCCTTCGCCGACTTCTCGATCGCGAAGGTCGCGGAGTTCACCGAGGCCGATGAGCAGCGGCTGATCGCCGACCCCGGGATCATCCGCAACCGGGCCAAGATCGCCGCCACCATCTCCAACGCCCGCGCCGCGGCCGCCCTGGCCCCCGGTGAGCTGGACGAGCTGATCTGGTCCCATGCCCCGGCCCCCGACGGCCGCCCCATCCCGCGGACCTTCGCCGATGTCGCCGCGATCACCCCGGAGTCCACGGCCCTCAGCCGCGACCTCAAGAAGCACGGCTTCCGCTTCGTCGGCCCCACCACGGCCTACGCCCTGATGCAGGCATGCGGCCTGGTCAACGACCACCTGGCCGACTGCCACAGCCGCGACGCGGTCTGATCGCCACGGCCGCGAGGCACTCCGGGCCCCGGCCGCCGGCGGCCGGGGCGAGCCGGTCAGCGGCCGGTGAACCTCGGCTTCTCCTTGTTCACGAACGCGTTCACCGCGATCGCGTGGTCCTCCGAGGCCCCCGCCCGGCGCTGGAGTTCGTCCTCCATGGCCAGGGACTCGGTGAGGGTGTGGCCGGCGGCGAAGGCCAGGGACTCCTTGAGCGCCGCATAGGCGGCGGTCGGGCCCTCGGCCAGCCGCCGGGCGACCGCCGCCGCCTGGTCGGCCAGCTCGTCGGCCGGGACCATCCGGTGGGCGATGCCCAGGTCGAGCGCCTCCTGGGCGTCGATACCGCGCGGGAAGAGCAGCAGCTCCGCCGCGCGGCCGTATCCGATCAGCCGCTGAAGGGTCCAGGAGACCCCCGAGTCGGCGGTCAGCGCGACCCCGGCGAAGGAGGTGTTGAAGGAGGCGGTGTCGGCGACGATCCGGTAGTCGGCGGCGAAGGCGAAGCCCGCCCCGGCGCCCGCCGCGACACCGTTGACGGCGGCGACCACCGGCTTCGGCATCCCGGCGATGGCGGTGACGATCGGGTTGTAGTGCAGCGCCACCGTGCTCATGGTCGAGCCCTCGCCGCTGCCGTCACGGTCGGCGGCCAGCAGGCCGATGTGCTCCTTGAGGTCCTGCCCGACGCAGAAGGCCCGCTGCCCGGAGCCGGTGAGCAGCACCGCCCGCACCGCCGGGTCCTCCGCGGCCTGGAGCAGCGCGTCGCGCAGCGCCACCTTGGTGTCGATGTTCAGGGCGTTCATCGCGTCGGGACGATTGAGCGTGATCGTGGCGAGACCCTCGGCGAGGTCGTAGAGCACGGTGTCGGCCATGGCGGTCCTCCGGCGGTGGGGCGGGGCGGGTTGGCGGGTGGCGGCGGCCGCACCGGTGGGCCCGCGAGGGGACCTACGGCGGCGGTCAGCGCACAGCATGCCGGAGATCATGACTGACCGACATGTGACCTGCGTCAAAGAACCGACCCTTCGTTCGGTGACGGCGGGCGTACGCTATCGCGGCCCCCTCCCCGAATTGAGTGGTTTTGGGGGAGCGCCTCGTACAGGCGTTGCCGACCGATGTTGGTCATCGGGTCATGCCATGCGGGATAATGAGAGTGAAGCAACGTGTTCGATGCCGGTGACACCTGGGTTGTCGGCTGCGATGAGCTGGTTTCAGGAAGGGGAACGAGCATGGCGGCCATGAAGCCGCGGACGGGCGACGGCCCGCTCGAGGTGACCAAGGAGGGGCGGGGCATCGTCATGCGCGTTCCGCTCGAAGGCGGCGGTCGGCTCGTCGTCGAGCTGACACCGGACGAGGCCGACGCCCTCGGCGACGCCCTGAAGAAGGTCGTCGGCTGACGGATTGCGGCCCACCATCACCCGCGCGCTGCCCCGGCGGCCGGTACGTCAGGTACCGACCGCCGGGGCAGCGCATGTAAGGGGTCGCGGTACTGGGCGGGGGACCGGCCGGGCAGAGCGGACGAGGCGGGGGACCGGCCGGGCAGGCCGCGTCAGCCCCGCTTGACCGCGCAGAGCAGCCCGTCGCCGACCGGCAGCAGGGACGACTGGAGCACGGTGGACTCCCGTACGGTCCGCAGCAGCTCGCGCACCCGCAGCACCTCCGTGGGCTGGGCGGCGGAGTCCACGGTCCGCCCGTTGGTGAAGACCCCCTCGAAGCAGACCAGCCCGCCGGGCCGCAGCAGACGCAACGATTCGGCGAGGTAGTCCAGGCACTCCTGCCGGTCGCCGTCGCAGAAGACCAGGTCGTATCCGCCGTCGGCCAGCCGGGGCAGCACATCCAGGGCGCGGCCGGGGATGAAGCGCGCCCGGTTCCCGGTGAATCCGGCGGCGCGGAACGCCTGCCGGGCGAACTGCTGCATCTCCGGTTCGGTGTCCACGGTGGTCAGCACGCCGTCCGGGCGCATTCCGCGCAGCAGATGGATCCCGGAGACGCCCGTCCCGGTGCCGATCTCGGCGACGACCTTGGCGTCGGCGGCGGCAGCGAGCAGCCGCAGCGCGGCGCCGGTACCCGCCGACACCGAGCGCAGCCCTGCCTCCCGGGCCCGGTCACGGGCCCAGTGAAGGGCTTCGTCCTCGGCGACGAACGCGTCGGCGAACGCCCAGCTCGTCTGCCGGTTGCCGGTAATGACCCTCTCCTGTCCCCGTAGTTGGCGCAACGGTGACTGTATCCGCTGCGCACGGGAACCCGCAGATGGGACCAGGCGTTGTAGAAGCCGGGGGGACCGTATGGATCACGACCAAATGCAGGTCAAAAATGCTTATCCGGAGCTAACGGGCGAGGTGGATATGGTAGGGGCTCTACTGGAGACCACCAGAGCCGACAGGGGAGGTGCGGCTGCGGCCGGTGACCGGCGAGTGCTGAAGCGCTTTCGCAGGTCAGTGGGCGAGCCGAAATCCGTGACCAACACCGCTGACCGTTCTCGCCCCCGTAGCCCAAAGGGCACGGGAGGTGCGCCCCTCGCCGAGCCCGCCACCACCGCGACCTTCGCCACGGACGCGGACGCGCCGGCGTGGACGCCTCCTACCTGGGAGGAGATCGTCAGCACGCACAGCGCACGGGTCTACCGCCTTGCCTACCGGCTCACCGGTAACCAGCACGACGCCGAGGATCTCACCCAGGAGGTGTTCGTCCGCGTCTTCCGCTCGCTGTCGACGTACACCCCGGGCACCTTCGAGGGCTGGCTGCACCGCATCACCACCAATCTCTTCCTCGACATGGTCCGCCGTCGGCAGCGCATCCGCTTCGACGCCCTCGGCGAGGACGCGGCGGAGCGGCTCCCCAGCCGCGAGCCCTCTCCCCAGCAGCACTTCAACGACACCCACTTCGACGCCGATGTGCAGCAGGCGCTGGACACCCTGGCCCCGGAGTTCCGCGCCGCCGTGGTGCTCTGTGACATCGAGGGGCTGTCGTACGAGGAGATCGCGGCCACCCTGGGCGTCAAGCTGGGCACCGTGCGCAGCCGCATCCACCGCGGCCGCTCGCATCTGCGCAAGGCGCTCCAGCACCGTGCCCCCGCGGCGCGGACCGGCCAGCAGCATGAGGTCGCCGCGGTGGCGCCGCGTGTCACGGCCCCCCGGCTGAGCGGGGAGGTCGGAATCGCGTGACCCGATCAGGCGGTCCGTCCCCCGCCGAGCAGCATCTCGGCGACCGCCTTGCGGCTCTGGTCGACGGTGAGCTGGGGCATGACGCGCGTGAGCGCGTCCTCGCCCATCTCGCCACCTGCTGCAAGTGCAAGGCGGAAGCCGATGCTCAGCGTCGGCTGAAAAACGTGTTCGCCCAGACGGCGCCCCCGGCACCGTCCGAGGGCTTTCTGGCGCGTCTCCAGGGCCTGCCGGCCGCGGGCGACGACGGTATGGGCGGCTCCCCCTTCGGGGGTCCGAGCGTCTTCGGCCCGCGCGAGATGCGCGGCGCCCCACGGGACATCCGTGAGGTGCGCGACGTCCGGGAGCCGGAGGAGAGACGGGAGCGGGCGTTCGCCTTCGTGCCCGCGATGCCCCCGGGCACCGCGATCGCACCGGCGGCATCGGCCCGTGCCTCACGTCAGCGCGGCTTCAGGATCCATGAGGTCGAGCGCCCCGCCCCGCGCCGCAGGTTCGCCTTCGCGGCGGCCGGAGCGGTCTCGCTGGCGGCCTTCGCGCTCGGCGCGGCCCTTCCGCTGGACGCGGCGGTCGACCCCCCGGGAAGTTCGGCCGACGGTGCCGACACCGCGGTCGCCCCGGTCGACGCCGCCGTGAGCACGGGCGTCCGGGAGCGGACCCGCCAGGAGGTGGGGCTGATGGCCACCACGGACACCCGGACGGGCACCCCGTCCCCGACGGCCACCCCGCATCCACCGGCCCTGCGCCAGCCCGTCGGGGCGGCCCTGAATCCGCTGATACAGCCGATTCTCTCGGTCACCGAGCTGCTGCGGACGGCGAACTCCACACCCCCGGCCCCCGCGCCGACCCAGTTGGAGGTCCCGTCCCGGCCCACATCGGGCGGCTCGCCGTATCTGGGGTTCAGCGCGCCCCCGAAGTAGTACGACGGCGGTGACGGCGCGATGTCGCCGGCCGCCCGTCTCTTTGCCGATCATGACAAGGTCTTCTCGTCCGCCCTGCGCGAGCGATGGCGGACCTGATTGAATCGGCTCCGGGCAGCGCGGCTCGGCCTCACCGGCCGGGACACCCACCGGGGTAAGCCGAAGGGTGCTTGGCCTTGCCGGCCGGGGGGCATTCCCAACGGTGGCTGGGGTAAGCCGAAGGGCGCCGTAGTGTGTCCGGGTGTTTGGGCTTACCGGCGAGTGAGCCGAAGGGGCGCGTCGCTGTCGAAAGGGAGAGCGCGCGCAGGGAGCGAGGGACGAGCGACCGAGCACGGTCGACCGTCGACGGGGGGCACCTCCCAGCGGTAGCTGGGGGAGACTGAGGCGCCCCGGAGGCGAACCGAGCCTCTAAAAAAGAGGGAGATCATGGACGAGCCGAAGGCTCCCAAGCCGAAGTGGTGGAGCCGCCCGGGCGCCGCACGACCCGGCGACCGGCCGAGCGACGCGGCGGAGGGCGCCGAGGAGCGTACGGAGGCCGCCGCCGCCCAGGCGCCGCCGGAGCCGGTGGACGCGCCCATGGAGGGCCACGCGCCCGAGGAGCCGGCGTCCCGGCCGTTGCACGAGCCCGACCCGTACAGCACCCCGCCCTACGGCGGCCCCGGGCCCTGGGCCCCGGCCCCGCCCGTCCAGCATCCGGCGGCGACCCCCGCACAGGGCACGCATGTCCCGCCCGGGATGGCCCAGGCGCCGCCCCCGGCCCCCGGCATGGCCCAGGCGCCACCCCACCAGACGCCGCCCCAGGCCCCTGTGACGCCCCAGGCGCCGCCCCAGGCCCCCGGGATGACCCCGCCCCACGGCACCACCGTGCCGCCCGCCGCCGGCCCCGTGCCGGGGCAGAGCGCGCCCGCGCCCATGCCGTCGCACCCCGGGATGACCCCGCCGCACGGCACACAGCCCCCTGTGGGGTCCGCGGATCCCCACCACCCTGCCCCGATGGCGCAGCCCGCCCCGACCGCCCAGTGGCGCGGCTACGACCCCTGGACCGTGGTCCCGCCCGCCGCGCCCAAGACGCCGAAGGCGGTCTCCCGCCGCGGCGCCTGGATCGCCGTGCTGCTGATCGCCCTGGTCGCGGGGTGCGTCGGCGGCGGCATCGGCGCGTACGCGGAGCGGGACAACGCCTCCGGGGGCGTCGATGTGAAGCTGCCGCAGGCCCCGGTCGAGAAGGAGGCCAGGGCCCCGGGCAGCGTCGCCGGGATCGCCGCCAACTCGCTGCCCGGCGTGGTGACCATCCATGTGCGCGGCAGCTCGGAGGAGGGCACCGGCACCGGCTTCGTCCTCGACAAGCAGGGCCATATCCTCACCAACAACCATGTCGTCCAGCCCGCCGGCGCGGACGGCGACATATCGGTGACGTTCAACAGCGGCCAGGACGCCAAGGCCGAGATCATCGGCCGCGACACCGGCTATGACCTGGCGGTCGTCAAGGTCGACCGCGTCTCCGGGCTCACCCCGCTGCCGCTGGGCAACTCCGACTCCGTGCGCGTCGGCGACCCCGTCGTGGCCATCGGCGCCCCCTTCGACCTGGCGGGCACCGTCACCTCCGGGATCATCAGCGCCAAGGAGCGCCCCATCACCGCGGGCGGCGAGAAGGAGGACGGCAGCGACGTCAGCTATGTCGACGCGCTCCAGACCGACGCCCCGATCAACCCGGGCAACTCGGGTGGCCCCCTGGTCGACCGCAAGGGGCGGGTCATCGGGATCAACAGCGCGATCCGGGCGGCCGACGACGGCTCCGGCCTCGGCGGCGGCCAGGGCGGCAGCATCGGCCTGGGCTTCGCCATCCCGATCAACCAGGGCAAGCGGGTCGCCGAGGAGCTGATCAACACCGGGAAGGCCACCCATCCGGTGATCGGCGTGACCCTCGACATGGGCTACACGGGCGACGGCGCCCGGGTGAACACCAAGGGCGCGGGCAGCGGCCCGCCGGTCACCCCCGGCGGCCCCGGCGACAAGGCGGGGATCAGGGCCGGTGACGTGATCACGGAAGTGGACGGCGTCCCGGTGCACAGCGGACAGGAGCTGATCGTGAAGATCCGCAGCCACCGCCCCGGTGACCGGCTCGCGCTCACCGTCGAGCGCGGCGGTAAGAAGCGCACCGCGGAGCTGACCCTGGGTTCGGCGAGCAGCGGCTGACGCCCGTTGTTGGCCCGGCCGTCTCCCGCGCCGGCTCCGCCGCCAGGTACGGTGTTCAGTGGCCCAGGCCGGGGCCCAGACGTCTTGAGGAGCTGCAAGGTGTTGGACATAGGACCTCTCGAGTTTGTCGCGCTCGTTGTCCTTGCGGTGCTCGTCTTCGGCCCGGACAAGCTCCCGAAGGTGATTCGGGATGTGTCGCAGTTCATCCGGAAGATCCGGGAGTTCTCCGACAACGCCAAGGAGGACATCCGCTCCGAGCTGGGGCCGGAGTTCAAGGACTTCGAGTTCGAGGACCTCAACCCCAAGACCTTCGTGCGCAAGCATGTGATGGACTCCGATGAGCTCGGCCTGAAGGAGATCCGCAACGGCTTCGACCTCCGTAAGGAGATGGCGGAGGTCGCCGACGCGGTGCACGGCCGGGAGAGTGATCCGTCGCAGGGCTCTTCAGGGGCTTCCGGCACCACCCCGCCGTCCCTGTCCAAGGGCGACTCCAGCACGCCTGACCTGCTGCGCAAGCGCGAGGAGCCGAGCCGCGAGGAGCGTCCGCCTTTCGACTCCGACGCCACTTGATCCCCCCGTATGCCCGGCCTGGTTGACCCGTATGGCTATCCTCCCTTTGTCCGGGGTGAGGGTCGCCCGAGGGGGGCGGGCCGCCCACAACGCAGGGCAATGAGGAGGCCGCGCGCACATGGAGACCACGGGTCGGCTAGGGGAACGAGGGGTGGCAGCGGCTGCGCAGGGGATGCCCGCCGATGCCCGGCGGAGCGTCGACGGCTATCTGATGGCCGGCTTCCCCTGGTACGGGCTTGACGAGGCGTTCACCGGCCCCCGCTGGCTGATGCAGGTGGGCGCGGCGGCCGACGGCATCGTCGAGTACGGCTCGACCGGCCATGGCGAGGAGCCGTCCCTGAAGGTCGAGACCGATATGGACCAGCAGCGCTTCACGGTGGTCGTCACCGTCGCCAGCCGCCCGGGGCGGGACAGCGCCGACGGCACCGGCAAGCTGGAGGCCACCTCGGTCTCCTCCGCCGCCTGGCTGGCCGGCTCCGGTCTGTTGTCGTGCACCTGGCCGACGCGGATGGAGCGGGCGCTGCGCCAGGACTGGCTGGACCAGCAGACCGCGATCGCCTGGGAGCTGGCGGACGATCTGGATGGCGAGAGCTGGTCGCAGCTCTCGCTCCCGGTGGACGGGGTGCCGACCGACTTCCACTACCGCGAGTCGGAGTACGGCTGGGTGCTGGCCGGAACGGCGGGCGAGGACGTGCACATCGGGGCGTACGGGCGCGGGGTGAGCGCCTACGGCCTGGGGTTCGCGGTGGTCAAGGACATCACCCGCTACGACTCGTAAGGCATCCGCCAACGGCTCAGGGGCGGCTTCCCGGGGAAGCCGCCCCTGAGCCGTGAGGCCGTGGCCGGGCAAGCCGTGAGGCCGTTGCCTGGCGAGCGCTCAGAACTTGTTGCGCGGGGTGACGCCCAGCGACATGCCCGCGAGGCCGCGCTGCCGTCCGCCGATCTTGCCCGCGATCGCCTTGAGCGCGCTGCCCGCCGGGGAGTCGGGGTCGGTCAGCACGACCGGCTTCCCCTCGTCGCCGCCCTCGCGCAGCCGTACGTCGATCGGGATGGAGCCCAGCACCGGCACCGTCGTGCCGGTGGTCCGGCTGAGCCCGTCGGCGACCACCTGGCCACCGCCGGTGCCGAAGACGTCGACCATCTCGTCGCAGTGCGGGCAGGGCAGCCCGGACATGTTCTCCACCACGCCGACGATCTTCTGATGGGTCTGGACGGCGATGGCGCCGGCCCGCTCGGCGACCTCGGCGGCGGCCTGCTGCGGCGTCGTCACCACCAGGATCTCGGCGTTGGGCACGAGCTGGGCGACGGAGATCGCGATATCGCCGGTGCCCGGGGGGAGGTCGAGGAGCAGCACATCGAGGTCGCCCCAGTAGACATCGGCCAGGAACTGCTGGAGCGCGCGGTGCAGCATCGGGCCGCGCCAGACCACCGGGGCGTTCCCGGGGGTGAACATCCCGATCGAGATCACCTTCACGCCGTTCGCCGACGGCGGCATGATCATGTTCTCGACCTGGGTGGGCCGTCCGTCGGCGCCCAGCATCCGGGGCACCGAGTGGCCGTAGATGTCGGCGTCCACCACGCCGACCTTGAGCCCGTCGGCGGCCATCGCGGCGGCCAGGTTGACCGTCACCGACGACTTGCCGACGCCGCCCTTGCCGGAGGCCACCGCGTAGACCCTGGTCAGCGAGCCGGGCTTGGCGAAGGGCACCTCGCGCTCGGCCTGGCCACCGCGGAGCGAGGTGGCCAGCTCACGCCGCTGCTCATCGCTCATCACATCGAGTTCGACCGTGACCCCGGTCACGCCCTCGACCCCGGCGACCGCCGTCCGTACGCTGCTGGTGATCGTGTCCCGCATCGGACAGCCGGAGACTGTGAGGTAGACCACCACGGCGACCGAGCCATCCGCCGCGATCTCGACGGATTTGACCATGCCGAGGTCGGTGATCGGCTTGTGGATCTCCGGGTCGTTGACCGTCGCGAGCGCGGCGCGTACCGCGTCTTCGCTCGGCGCTGGGAGGGTGTCGGTAGCCATACGGAGATGGTACGGCGCCGCGGGCGGGAGGCGGGATGGCCGTCGGCGGTCGCGTACCTCACTCGGCCGGGGGTTCGCCGTGAACGGCGGGCCGCGGGGCGCTCCGACCGCCGTCCGGCCCCTGGCGCAGGTCCTCCAACTGGTCGCGGAGCCAGTCGCGGGTGGCGACCTCGCCCAGACCCGTCCGCAGTGCCGCGATCTCCCGGGTGAGGAACTCGGTGTCGGCGATCGACCTTTCGTTCCGCTTGCGGTCCTGTTCGAGGTTGACGCGGTCGCGGTCGGCCTGGCGGTACTGGGCCAGCAGGATCAGCGGGGCGGAGTACGACGCCTGGAGCGAGAGCATCAGCGTCAGGAAGATGAACGGGAACGGGTCGAACCGCAGCCGCTGCGGCGCCAGGGTGTTCCAGGCCAGCCATAGGGCGACGAAGGCGGTCATCCAGGCGATGAACCGCCCGGTGCCCAGGAAGCGCGCGATCCGCTCGGACGCCCTGCCGAACGCCTCGGGGTCCCAGCGCGGCAGCGGGCTGCGGCGCCGCGCCTTGGGCCGGTCCAGCCGGATGCCCTCACCGTCCATCGGCGGCCTCCGGCAGGGCCATCCCGGCGTACAGCTCGCGCTCCCGCCAGTCGGAGGGCAGCAGATGGTCCAGCACGTCGTCGACCGTCACGGCACCGAGCAGGGAGCCGGTCTCGTCCACGACGGGCGCCGCGAGCAGGTTGTAGGTGGCCAGATGGCCGGCGACGACGGGCAGCGGGGTGTCCGGCGGCAGTGTCGGCAGATCGGTGTCGACGGACGCCCCGACGAGGGTGAACGGCGGGTCGCGCAGCAGCCGTTGGAAGTGGATGATGCCCAGATAGCGGCCGGTGGGCGTCTGGTCGGGCGGGCGGCACACATAGACCTGGGCGGCGAGCGCGGGCGTCAGATCCTGGTCGCGCACCCGGGCGAGCGCGTCCGCGATGGTGGCGTCCGGGCGCAGCACGATCGGCTCGGTCGTCATCAGACCGCCCGCCGACCCCTCCTCGTACGACATCAGCCGCCGCATGTCCGCCGCGTCGCGGGGGCGCATCAGGTCCAGCAGCCGCTCCTTGTCGGGCTCGGGGAGCTCGGAGAGCAGATCGGCCGCGTCATCGGGGTCCATGGCCTCCAGGACGTCGGCCGCGCGCTCCTCCTTGAGCTTGCCGAGGATCTCCACCCGGTCGTCGTCGGGCAGCTCCTCCAGGACGTCCGCGAGCCGCTCGTCGTCCAGGGCCGCCGCAACCTCGCCCCGGCGCTTCGCGGACAGATGGTGCAGCACATTGGCCAGGTCGGCGGGGCGCAACTGCTCGAAGGTGGCCAGCAGGTTCTCCGCGCCCTGGCCCTGCTCCTCCAGCGAGAATCCGGTGACCGCCGACCAGTCCACGGTCAGTGCCTCGCCGCGGCGGCGCAGCGCGCCGGTCTTGCCGCGGCGTACGAAGACCTTGTCGACCTCCCACTCCCGGCGCGCGGGCAACTGGGTCATCGCCACGTCGAGGACCGTCACCGGCTCGCCGGTCTCGACCACCCGCACCGTGCGGTCGAGCAGTTCGCCGAGGACCAGGGTCTCGGTGGGGCGCTGTTCGAAGCGGCGCATATTGAGCACGCCGGTGGTGATGACCTGGCCGGACTCCACGCCGGTCACCCGCGTCATGGGCAGGAAGATCCGGCGGCGGCCGATCACCTCGACCACCAGGCCGAGCACCCGCGGCGGGCGGCCGGCCAGTCGCAGCATCGCCACGACATCGCGCACCCGCCCCACCTGGTCGCCGTTCGGGTCGAAGACGGCGACGCCCGCGAGATGCGAGACAAAGACCCGGGGGGCGCCTGCCGGCATGCCCTGCCTCCCCTCGTATATGGGGTTTTATGGTCATTCAAGGTAATGATCCGCTCTTCACCGGGTTCAGGCTAACGTGCCCGCACCTGCCCTGCCGCCGGGCGAGGGCGGTACGGCACCCTGCGGACACCGGGGGACGGCACCGGTACGCTGCCCTACTGCACCGGCATCAGGAGGCAGAGCGGACGTGCGCACCCGGAACAGGGCTGTCGTTGCGGCGATGTGCGCGGGGTTGGCCGCCACGCTCGCCGCGTGTGGCGGCGGCGGTGGGGAGCAGGACCCCGACGCGGGGACCAACGGCGTGGGAAAGCTCCCCGCCACGAAGATCGAGAGCAAGACCCGTCAGGCGGTCGCCGGCGCGAGTTCGGTACGGCTCTCCGGCACGCTCGTCACCCAGGGAGCCACCTACAAGCTGAACATGCGCCTCAAGGCCGACGGCGGCACCGGCCAGGTCTCCACCAAGGGCTCCAGCTTCGAGCTGCTGCGCGTCGGCAAGGAGCTCTACCTCAAGGCCGACGCGGGCTTCTGGTCCCACGACGGCGGGGACGAGGGACACGGCGGCGCGGCCGACGCGGCCGGGAAGCTGGACGACAAGTATGTGAAGGTCCCCTCCGGCGACCCCTCCTACCAGCGGCTCAGCGGTTTCACCGATATGAAGCTGCTGCTGGACGGCTTGCTCGGCCTGCACGGCAAGGTCGCCACGGGCGACCACGGGCGGGTGGGCGGCGTACGGACGATCCGCATCAGCGCCGGTAAGGCCGGTGAGGGCGGATCGCTCGATGTCTCCCTGGAGGGCCGGCCCTATCCGCTGCGGCTTCAGCGGGCGGGCGGCGCGGGCGTGATCCAGCTCGCGGACTGGAACAAGGGCTTCGAGCTCGCCGCCCCGGAGAAGGGCCATGTGCTCGACTACGGGCAGCAGATCCCGGAGGCGCCGTAGTCGGCCCCGTGAGCGCCGTGGTCGCGAGCGCGTCCGTAAGGGCGGCCAGGGCGCGCCCTTGACGTCCTGAAGCCAGGGTGCGGCCTTACCGCGTCCTTGAAGCCAGGACGTGGCCTTACCCGGCGTCAGAAGCTACGGCATCCGGCGTCAGAAGCTACGACGCGTCCTTACGGGCGTCACGGGCGCGCTTCTTGCGGCGGGCGAGGAGCTTCGGGAGCGCCGCCGGGATCGGTTGGCGGGTGGTCGCGGGGGACGGTAGCGGGGTCGCCGCCAGGGAGCCGGTGGGGTGTTCGGCGAGCGCCCCGGGCGCGGGCTCCAGCCGCAGCACCCGGCATTCGCGCGCCCAGCGCTCCGCGATGTGGTCGGCGTCCGGCGCGTTCAGCCGCTTGCCCTTGAGCTCGTCGACCACCGCGGTCCACGCCTCGCCGCCCGGGGCCAGTTCGACCACCCGCGCGGGCCAGCCGACCAGCCGCCCGCCCTTGTCCTTGCTGCGCACGGTCACCGTGGCGCTTCCGCCGTCGGTCAGCCCGAGGCCCTGGAGGGGCTGCTCCTGGGGTCCGTCCCCGACGAGGCAGACCGCGCCCTCGTGCCAGATGTGCCACAGGGCGCGCGGGGCGCCCTCGGTGCCCTGGACCCAGATGAGGGCGGACTTCTTGGCCGCCTCCTCGACAAGGGCACGGTCCATCGGCGTCTGCGTCATGCCGACAGCCTAGGCCAGTCGCCAACTCGTCCCAGCCTGTGAAAGGTCAGTTCCGTCTTATGCTCATGCGCCTTACCCTGGCGCCGTGCCCACCGCCCGTGCCGCGCGCACCCCAGCCCACCCCGCCGCCCCCGCCGCATCCGGTGACGGCGGTCGTCCCGGTGGTGGCGTTCCCGTCGATATCGCGCTCCTTACGGTCGCCATCGCCGGTGTCTCGCTCTCCGCGCCGCTGGCCGCCGCGACGGTGGCGCCCGCGCTCGCCATCGCCTTCTGGCGCAACGCCATGGCGGTGGGCGCGCTCACCCCGTTCGCGCTGTGGCGCCACCGGGGCGAGCTGCGCGGAATGGGCCGCCGGGCGGCGCTGCTGTCGGTCGGGGCGGGAGCGCTGCTCGCGGTGCACTTCGGCGCCTGGCTGCCGAGCCTGCATATGACCTCCGTGGCCTCCTCCACCGCGCTGGTGACCACGACCCCCATCTGGACGGCGCTGCTGCTGCGGCTGCGCGGCCACCGCCCGCCCACGCTCGCCTGGGTGGGCATGGGGCTCGCGATCCTCGGTGTGGTGATCCTCACCGGGGTCGATCTGTCCGCTTCCCCGCGCGCCCTGCTGGGCGACGCACTCGCGCTGCTGGGCGGGGTGGCGGCGGCCGGGTATGTGCTGCTCGGGGCGGAGGTGCGGCGTTCGGTGAGCACCACCGCGTACGCCTATGTCTGCTACGCCACCACCAGCGTGCTCCTGCTGCTGACCTGCCTGGTGGCGGGCGCGCGGCTCGGCGGCTACAGCGGCACCACCTGGCTTCAGCTTGCCGTGCTGACGGTCACCGCGCAGTTGCTGGGGCACACCCTCATCAACCGGGTGGTCAAGGGCCTCGGCCCCTCCATCACCTCGACCGCGATCCTGCTGGAGACGCCCGGGGCGGCCCTGATCGCGGCCCTGTGGCTGGGCCAGATGCCGCCCGTGGCCTCCTACCCCGCGCTCGCGGTGATCCTCGGCGGGCTCGCGCTGGTCATCATGGCGGACGGCAGGAAGCCGCGCCCGGGCCGGTGAAGGTCCCCTCGGACGGGCCCGGCCGACAGGGGCCCGTCCGTCCGCGGTCCGGCCCTGCGGCCGGGCGTCGTCCTTACAGCCAGCCGTTGCGCTTGAAACCGCGGTGGATCGCGAAGCAGATGCCCACCGTGACGACGAGCACGGTCGGGTAGCCGAACTTCCAGCGCAGCTCCGGCATGTAGTCGAAGTTCATGCCGTAGATCCCCGCGATCATCGTCGGCACGGCGAAGATCGCCGCCCAGGACGTGATCTTCCGCATGTCCTCGTTCTGCGCGACCGTGGCCTGCGCCAGATTGGCCTGGAGGATCGAGTTCAGCAGGTCGTCGAAGGCCAGCACCTGCTCGTTGACCCGGGCAAGATGGTCCGCGACATCCCGGAAGTACTTCTGGATGTCCGGGTCCACCAGCCGCATCGGCCGCTCGCTCAGCAGTTGCATCGGCCGCAGCAGCGGCGAGACGGCCCGCTTGAACTCAAGGACCTCGCGCTTGAGCTGGTAGATCCGGCCCGCGTCGCCGCCCCGCCGGGAGGTCGCGGCCGAGAAGACATCGATCTCGACCTCGTCGATGTCGTCCTGGACCGCGTCGGCGACCGCGAGATAGCCGTCGACGACCTGGTCGGCGATGGCGTGCAGCACCGCGGAGGGGCCCTTGGCGAGCAGCTCGGGGTCCTGCTGGAGCCGGTGGCGCAGGGCGCGCAGCGAGCCCTGGCCGCCGTGCCGCACGGTCACGATGAAGTTCCGGCCGGTGAAGCACATCACCTCACCGGTCTCCACCACCTCGCTGGTCGAGGTGAGTTCGGCGTGCTCGACATAGTGGATGGTCTTGAAGACGGTGAAGAGGGTGTCGTCGTACCGCTCCAGCTTGGGCCGCTGATGGGCCTGCACCGCGTCCTCGACCGCCAGCGGGTGCAGCCCGAACTCCTGGGCGATCCCCGCGAACTCGCGCTCGGTGGGCTCATGCAGCCCGATCCAGGCGAATCCGCCCCCTTCGCGGACCCGCTCCATGGCCTGTGCCGGGCTCACGTGGTCACTGACCCGCTTGCCGTCGCGGTAGACCGCGCAGTCGACCACGGCGCTGGTGACCGACGGGTCACGCGTCGCGTCGTAGTCACTGGAGTTACGGGTGCGGCGCAGCGCGGGGCGGACGGCTGCACGCAGGTCACGGATCATCGACATGACGGGCTCCTTCACGGGCCGGCCGTCAGCGGCGGGCGCGCGGCGCAGCGCTGCGCCCGGAAGGTGGACGTACGACACCCGGTGCCCGTACGTCCGCAAAGCGGGCGGCGCTCCGTGCGATGGCGCTGACGGAAGTTCTTCGGAACTGAACAAAGCGGTACGAAGGCGCTCTACCGTCAGATGCCCTGGATGCGAGATGGCTTCGCGTGTTTCACCGCCGGGGGGCGGGGTACGGAAGGCTTCAGATCATTGAAGTCGCATACCAAGGGGAAACGACGGGAGAACTGTCGGTACTGCACGGTCGACTAGGATCCACCGCAGCCCCACCTCCTCCGGCCGGTCCCCCGTGAGGGACGACGTGTAACTCCCTGGGCAGGGATTAAGGCTATCAGTCGGCAGAACCGTTACGTCGCCGCTTTGCCCGTTCGATACGCGATCTATGCTCACCGCATGTCAGACGTTCTTGAGCTGGTCGAGGCCCGGTTGATCACCGCGCTGGGCGAGCCGGATGCCCGCGCGGCCATCACTTTCGTCGGTACGGACCGCATTGACGTGCTGCGATTCCGGGACGAGAGCGATGTCATCCGCTACGCCACCCTCGGTATGTCGGACCGTCCGATGACCAGCCCGACCGCCGCCGTCGCCGATCCCCTGCGCGGGCCGCGCGCCGAGCTGGTGCTGACCGTGAGGACCGGCGGCCGCGGTCCCGACCTCGCCGTCCTCGACGAGGTGCTCCGCCCGCTCGCCGTGCTGGCCGCCTCCCCCCAGGTCGAGGGGGTCGTGGTGACCCCCGGCGCATCGCTGGAGCTCGGCGGGCCGCTGTGGCCCGGGGCGTCCTTCAGCTCCGTCCTGGTCGCCGAACCGGGCGGCCTGGTCGAGGACTTGGAGCTGTTGGAGCCGATGGAGCCGGTGCGCTTCCTGCCGATGCTGCCGATGACCGCGAACGAGGCGGCATGGAAGCGGGTGCACGGCGCCGGCGCCCTCCAGGACCGCTGGCTGCGGCACGGTACGGATCTGCGCGACCCGGTGCGGGCCGGGGTACCGCTGACGGGCTGAGGCCCGTCAGGGCATCTCCTGCGGGAAGTGACCTCCGGACGGGTGATCGTCCTTGACGCGACGACGACCGGGGAGGACCGTGGGGGCCTATGAGGGGCGAACCCAGTTGCCCGAAATGCGGTGGCCGGGTGCGAGCACCCGGTCTCTTCGCCGACTCCTGGCAGTGCGGAGTGCACGGCACGGTGCACCCCCTCCAGCCGGTCGTTCCGCCGAGCGTCGAAGCGCTCGTGGTGGTCACCAACCGCGCCCGGGTGCCCGTATGGATGCCGTGGCCGCTGCCCGTGGGCTGGCTGTTCACCGGTGTGGCCTGCGCCGGGGACGACCGTAGCGGTGGCCGCGCCACCGCCGTGGCCTGCTCCGGACCCGGACCGCTGGGCGGCCCGGGGGAGCTGCTGCTGATCGCCGAGGAGCTGGGCGTCGGGCTCGGCGCGCGTTTCGCGGGCATCCCGGGGCCCGATCCGGGGCCGGGGATGCGGGTCGACAAGCCGCCGCATGTCAAGGTGCTGGCCGCCGGGCGGCCCACCCCGCTGTGGCATGTCGAAGGCACCCCGGACGACCGCGCCGTCTTCGCGGGCGAGGCGTGCGGGCTGTGGCTGTGGGCGGTCGTCTGGCCCGAGCAGACCGGGCTGCTGATGTACGACGAGATGGTGCTCACCGATCTGCGGGACGCGGGGGCCGAGGTCGACCTGGTGCCCTGCGGGGCGCTCTCACCGAGGCTGCTCTCACCCTGAGCCGCGTCGCCGCCCGAGCCTTACCGCCCGAGCTTCGTCGTCGGAGTCCTAGACCGTGGCTCCAGCGCGGGTCAAGGGGGGCTGCCCCGGGCGTCACCGGGCGTGGTTATGCTGAGGCGTCCCATCCGACCGTCCCGAACGCAGCTTGGAGCCCGTGCCGTGCGCATCGATCTGCACACCCACTCCACTGCCTCGGACGGTACGGACACCCCCGCCGAGCTGGTGCGCAATGCCGCCGCCGCGGGGCTGGACGTCGTCGCGCTCACCGACCACGACACCGTCGGCGGCCATGCGGAGGCGACGCGGGCGCTGCCCTCCGGGCTGACGCTGGTCACCGGCGCCGAGCTGTCCTGCCGCCTGAACGGGGTGAGCCTGCACATGCTGGCGTACCTCTTCGATCCGGCCGAGCCCGAGCTGGCGGCCGAGCGCGAGCTGGTGCGCGACGACCGGGTGCCCCGGGCCCAGGCGATGGTCGCGAAGCTGCGCGAGCTGGACGTGCCGATCACCTGGGAGCGGGTGGCGGAGATCGCCGGGGACGGGGCCGTCGGACGGCCGCACATCGCCACCGCGCTGGTCGAGCTGGGCGTCGTGGAGAGCGTCTCGGACGCCTTCACCCAGGACTGGCTGGCCGACGGCGGCCGGGCGCATGTGGAGAAGCACGAGTCGGACCCCTTCGAGGCGATCCGGCTGATCAAGGGCGCCGGCGGGGTCGCGGTCTTCGCGCATCCGCTGGCCGTCAAGCGGGGCCAGTGCGTACCGGAGAGCGCGATCGGCGAGCTGGCGGCGGCCGGTCTCGACGGTATCGAGGTCGACCACATGGACCACGACGAGGACACCCGTACGCGGCTGCGCGGCCTCGCCGCCGATCTCGGTCTGCTCACCACCGGCTCCAGCGACTATCACGGCAGCCGTAAGACCTGTCGGCTCGGCGAGCACACGACCGATCCCGAGGTCTACGGGGAGATCGTGCGCCGGGCGACCGGGGCCTTCCCGGTGCCGGGCGCGGGCGGCTGAGCGCGCCCCTCCCTTCTCTCACCTCTCCTTCTCCCACCTCCCCTTCTTCCGCTTCCCCTCATTTCCCGTACCGCATCAGCGCGCACCGCTGCTCGTCCCCGCAAGGCCATTCACCGTGTTCGACACCGCCGTCTTCGGCTCCCTCTTCCTCACCCTGTTCGTGATCATGGACCCGCCGGGCATCACACCCATCTTTCTCGCGCTGACCTCGGGCCGTCCGGCCAAGGTGCAGCGCCGGATGGCGGGCCAGGCGGCGGCCGTCGCCTTCGGCGTCATCGCCGTCTTCGGTATCGGCGGTCAGCAGATCCTCGACTATCTGCATGTCTCCGTCCCCGCGCTGATGATCGCGGGCGGGCTGCTGCTCCTGCTGATCGCTCTCAGTCTGCTGACCGGTAAGAGCGACGAGCCGAGCCAGACCAAGGACGTCAATGTGGCGCTCGTCCCGCTCGGCATGCCGCTGCTGGCCGGGCCGGGCGCGATCGTCTCGGTGATCCTCGCCGTGCAGCACGCGTCCGGGCTCGCCGATCAGGTGGCGGTGTGGTCCGCGATCGTGGCCATGCATATCGTGCTGTGGCTCACCATGCGCTACTCGCTGCTGATCATTCGCGTGATCAAGGAGGGGGGAGTGGTGCTGGTCACCCGGCTGTCCGGGATGATGCTCTCCGCCATCGCGGTCCAGCAGATCATCAACGGGGTCCTCCAGGTGGCCCATACCGCCTGACATGACACAAGCGCCCCCGTACCGTCGCGGTACGGGGGCGCTCGACGCTCTGTGCTGCTGGAGGGCCTTATGGCACTACCGGGCGGCGGTCTCGGCTGGACGGATGTAGATGCGCTGGCCGATAGCGGCGGCCTGCTGCACGATCCGGTTGACGGAGGCGGCGTCTACGACGGTGCTGTCGATGGCGCTGCCATCGACATCGTCAAGGCGCATGATCTCGAAGCGCAAGTGGCTTCTCCCTTCGTCTGATCCTCCTGAAGGAGAACTGATGTGTACGGAGTCGCGCAGCTTCGCTGCCGCGCCCTCCTGTACGTGTTCAACGAGAGGGTCCCCCAAAAACATTCCCTACGCTAATAAAATTTTTTCGCAGCCTAAGTATCTGCTGGTGGCCGGTGCGGGGTCCGGTTGTGCCTCTCGCGCGGCCGCCCGGAGAATGAGCCGCGTATGAGTGAAGCGATGCCTCCGGGCCAACCAGACCTCGTCTCGATCGTCGCGGGCATCGAGCGCACCAACGAGCTGCTTCAGCGCGTGCTCGCCGAGGTCGCGACCACGCCCTCGACGCACGCGATCTTCGTGGACGCGGGATATGTCTACGCGGCAGCAGGCCGGCTCGTCGCGGGCACGGAGGACCGCCGCGCGTTCGAGCTGGACGCCGAGGGGCTCATCGAGGCGTTCATCGACAAGGCGCGCACGATCTTCCCGGACAGCAGGCTGCTGCGCGTCTACTGGTTCGACGGCGCCCGGCGCCGGATCCACACCCCGGAGCAGCAGAGCATCGCGGAGCTGCCCGACGTCAAGGTCCGGCTCGGCAACCTCAACGCCAACAACCAGCAGAAGGGCGTCGACTCGCTCATCCGCTCCGATCTGGAATCCCTCGCCCGCCACCGCGCCATCGGGGACGCCGTGCTGATCGGCGGCGACGAGGACCTGGTGTCCGCCGTCGAGGCGGCCCAGGGCTACGGGGCACGCGTCCATCTGTGGGGCATCGAGGCCCTCGACGGGCGCAACCAGGCCGAGCCGCTGCTGTGGGAGGTCGACAGCCAGCGCACCTTCGACCTCGACTTCTGCAAGCCGTACGTCACCCGGCGGGCCAGCGGCTACGAGCTGAACGGCGACTCGCCGCTGTGCGGACCCGCCCCGACCCGGGACGAGGTGCGCTTCGTCGGGGCGCAGATCGCCGCCCAGTGGCTGTCCGCACGCGGCCGCGAGACGCTCGCGGAGCTGCTGCCGGGCCATCCGTATCTGCCCGGCTCCGTGGACCAGGAGCTGCTGATCGACGCGGAGGGGCTGCTGCGGCTCTCGCTGCGTGCCCATGCCGATCTGCGGCGCGCCCTGCGGGATGGCTTCTGGGAGCATCTTCAGGCGCAGTACTGACCCTTTCCGGGCTGCCTTCTCGGTCCGCGTCGCCTTGGCCCAAGTCGCTCAGCCCACGTCGCTCAGCCCACGTCGCTCAGCCCACGTCGCGCCAGAAGGCGGTCAGGGCGTCGGCGGTGGGATGGGCCCGCTCGGCGTTGGGGGAGTGCCCGGCACCCTCGATCACGGTCCGGCGGGCGGCCAGCCGTCCGGCCATCTCGTCGATCAGCGGCACCGGCCAGGCGTAGTCCGACTCACCGGAGATCACATGGGTGCGCAGCCGCAGCGCCGCCAGCTCATCCACCCGGTCCGGCTCGGCGGCGAGCTGCCGCCCGGTGACGATGAGCTGCTCCGGTACGGTCCCGAGCCAGCGCTGATGCAGGAACTCCGCCACCCCGGGGGGTGTCGCCGCGTCGGCCGCCTCGGGCGGATCCAGCTCGCGCATCGCCTGCCATACGGACTCCATGTCCATCACGGTCAGCGCGTCGATCAGCAGCTTGATCCGGGCGCACTGCGGGGCGGAGATCGCCGCCGGGCCGGAACTCATGATCGTCAGCGAGGCGAACGCCCCCGGGTCGCGCAGTACGGCCGCCCGCGCGATCAGCCCGCCGAGCGAGTGCCCGAGCAGATGGACCGGGTCCTCGGTCGCCGCGCTCAGGGCGGTGGCCTGCGCGAGCAGGTCCTGGGCCAGCTCGTCCTGGGCGTACACGGCCTCCTTACGGGGGCCAGGACTCTCGTGCTGCCCCCGCCCGTCGATGGCGACGGCCCGGAAACCGGCCGAGGAGAGCGGCTCCAGCAGCGCGATGAAGTCCTCCTTGCTCCCGGTGAACCCCGGGACCAGCAGGACGGTCCCGCGTGCGGCCGAAGCGGGCCGCGCGTCATGGACGGCGAACTCCCCGCGCGCGGTCCGGAGGCGGTACGCGCGGGCGCCCGCGGGCAGTGTGAGAAAGGGCGGCCTGCTCATGGGATGAGGCTATACAGGTCGCGGGAAACGGTACGTGAACGTCCAGGGGCCCGCCCTGCGGTGTCGCGGAACGGGCCCCTGACCATGCCATGCGCTGTGGCGCGGTCGCGCGTCAGCCCTCGGCCGTCGCCTCTACGGCCTCGGCGGCCTTGGCGCGCGTACGGCGCCGGGGCTTGGCCGGCGCGGCCTCGGCGCCGGCCTCGTCCGCGGCCGGTGCCGCCGTGGCGGCCTTGGCGCGGGTCCGGCGCGGCTTGGCGGGGGCCTCGGTGGCCTCCGTCTCGGGCTGTGCGTCGGCGGTGTCGGCCTTGGTGGCGGCGCGGGTGCGGCGTCGGGGCGTGGCCGCCTTGGCCGTGCCCTCGGCCGTGTCCACAGCGGCCTCCGCGGCCTCGGCGGCCTTGGCGCGCGTACGGCGCCGAGGCTTGGCTGCCTCGGTGGCCTCGGCGGTGCCTTCGGCGGTCTCGACAGCGGCTTCCGCGGCCTTCGTGGCCTTGGCGCGGGTGCGCCGCGGCTTGGCGGGGGCCTCGGTGGCCTCCGTCTCGGGCTGTGCGTCGGCGGTGTCGGCCTTGGTGGCGGCGCGGGTGCGGCGTCGGGGCGTGGCCGGCTCGGCGGTGCCCTCGGCCGTGTCCACAGCCGCTTCCGCGGCCTCGGCGGCCTTGGCGCGGGTGCGACGGCGCGGCTTGGCGGGGGCCTCCACGGCCTCCGGCTGTGCCTCGACGGTCTCGGCGGCGTTCACCGCGTCCGTCGTGCCCTCGGCCGTTTCCACGGCGGTCCGGGCCGCGTCGGTGGCCTCGGCGGCCTTGGCGCGGGTACGGCGGCGCGGCTTGGCGGGTGCCTCTACGGCAGCCTCCGTGGCCTCCACCGTCGTCACCGCGGTCTCCGCCGACTCGACGGCGACGGCGCTCGCGGACTCCTGCGCGGCGCTCTCGACGCCCTTAGTGCCCTCGGCCGTCTCGACGGCCGCTGTCGCGGCCTCGGCGGTCCTGGCGGCGCCCCGGGTGCGGCGGCGGCGCGGCTTCGCGGCAGCCTCGGCGGGCTCCGCCTCCGGCTGGGCCGCCTCCGCCGTGTCGACGGCGGCCGTGGCCGCCTCGGGGTGGGCCGTCGCCGCACCGCCGCGCGTACGGCGGCGTCGGCGGGGCCGACGGGGCTCGGTGGCACCCTCGGCGGTGTCGGCGGCGGACTCGGCCGCCGCCGCGCCCTCCGGGGCGCCCGTGCCGTCCGTGGACAGACCGCCACGGGTGCGACGGCGTACCCGGCGGCCCCGCGCCGGACGCTCCTCCGTGGCCGGAGCGGCGGCCCGGCGGCCGCGGCCACCCCGGCCTCCGGTCTCGCCCAGGTCCTCGATCTCCTCGGCGGCGAGCCCGGCCCGGGTGCGCTCACCACGCGGGAGCACACCGGTGGTGCCCTCGGGGATGTTCAGCAGCTCGAAGAGGTGCTCGGAGGTGGAGTACGTCTCCTCCGGCTCATGGAACGCCAGGTCCAGCGCCTTGTTGATGAGCTGCCAGCGTGGGATGTCGTCCCAGTCGACGAGCGTGATGGCGATACCCGAGGCACCCGCGCGACCCGTACGGCCGATGCGGTGCAGATAGGTCTTCTCGTCCTCGGGCGACTGGTAATTGATCACATGCGTGACGCCCTCGACATCGATACCGCGCGCGGCGACGTCGGTGCACACCAGCACATCGACCTTGCCGTTGCGGAAGGCGCGCAGCGCCTGCTCGCGCGCCCCCTGGCCGAGGTCGCCGTGGACCGCGCCGGAGGCGAAGCCACGGCGCGCGAGCTGATCGGCGATGTCGGCGGCGGTCCGCTTCGTACGGCAGAAGATCATCGCGAGGCCGCGGCCCTCGGCCTGAAGCACCCGCGCCACGACCTCCGGCTTGTCCATGGAGTGGGCGCGGAAGACATGCTGGGTGATGTTGGCCACGGTCGCGCCCTCGTCATCCGGCGCGGTGGCGCGGATGTGCGTGGGCTGCGACATATAGCGCCGGGCCAGCGAGATGACCTGGCCCGGCATGGTGGCCGAGAAGAGCATCGTCTGGCGCTTGGCGGGCAGCAACTGGATGATCTTCTCGACGTCGGGCAGGAAGCCCAGGTCGAGCATTTCATCGGCCTCGTCAAGGACGAGCGCCTTCACGGAGGAGAGCCGCAGCTTCTTCTGGCCCGCCAGGTCCAGCAGCCGGCCCGGGGTGCCGACGACCACGTCGACGCCCTTCTTCAGGGCCTCGACCTGCGGTTCGTAGGCGCGACCGCCGTAGATCGACAGGACGCGGACGGCGCGGACCTTGCCGGCCGTCAGAAGGTCGTTGGTCACCTGCTGGCACAGCTCGCGGGTGGGGACGACCACGAGCGCCTGCGGGGCGTCGGTGAGCTGCTCGGGCTTGGCCCGGCCCGCCTCGACGTCCGCGGAGACGACAACGCGCTCCAGCAGGGGCAGGCCGAAGCCCAGCGTCTTGCCGGTGCCGGTCTTCGCCTGGCCGATGACGTCGGTGCCGGAGAGGGCAACCGGAAGCGTCATCTCCTGGATGGGGAACGGGGACGTGATGCCGACGGCTTCCAGGGCCTCGGCCGTCTCGGGGAGGATCCCGAGTTCTCGGAAAGTGGTCAGGATGCTTGCCTCTTCTGTGAGACGCGGCGAGAAGCGGCGAAGGGGGTCGCACGGCGCCCGGGTGCACCGGCCTTGGGGATGGCCGGTTCGGCGCGGGACCACGGCCTTCGCTCGAGCGCTCACGCCGCGAGCGGGTCCCTCCTGCCGTGCGCATAGGTGGTGCGCGCCGCGCGGAGGGCGGTCGGGTTTGGAGCCGATCGGGCCACCGACCGGGCATCCGCATTCGTGGAACAACCCGCCGATACTCGACGGGCGCATTTATCACTGTACCCCGGAAGCACGCATCTGTGACCGGGCCGTCCGATGCGGGGCATCCGTGGGCATGGCTGACCAGGGCCTTCCCCGGGGCGCGGAGCGGGCTATTGTGCGCTCCATGGAGACGCCTGACACGCCTGAGACGCCCGCCGCGACCGCCGGGGACCACGCAGGGGACCGCGCCGGGGACCACGCAGCTTCGGGGGAGGGCGGCGGGGAGAAGGCCCCGGCGCCCACCGGGATCGCCGCCCAGAACTGGGACACGGCGGCCGCCGATCCGCAGTACCGGGCCGCCGTGGTGGATCTGCTCGGCGCCCTCGCCTACGGCGAGCTGGCCGCCTTCGAGCGACTGGCGGAGGACGCCAAGCTGGCGCCCACGCTCGAGGACAAGGCGGAGCTGGCGAAGATGGCGTCCGCCGAGTTCCACCACTTCGAGCGGCTTCGGGGCCGACTCTCGGCGGTCGGCGAGGAGCCGACGGCGGCGATGGAGCCGTTCGCCGCGGCCCTGGACGGGTTCCACCGCCAGACCGCGCCGTCCGACTGGCTGGAGGGCCTGGTCAAGGCGTACGTGGGCGACTCGATCGCCAGTGACTTCTACCGCGAGGTCGCGGCCCGGCTGGACTCCGACACCCGCGATCTGGTGCTCCAGGTGCTCGACGACACCGGCCACGCCTCGTTCGCGATCGAGAAGGTGCGTGCCGCGATCGAGGCCGATCCGCGGGTCGGCGGGCGGCTGGCGCTGTGGGCGCGGCGGCTGATGGGCGAGGCGCTGTCGCAGGCCCAGCGGGTGGTCGCGGACCGCGACGCGCTCTCCACGATGCTGGTCGGCGGGTTGGCGGGCGGCTTCGACCTGGCGGAGGTGGGCCGGATGTTCTCACGGATCACCGAGGCCCACACCAAGCGGATGGCCGCCCTGGGGCTCGCCGCCTGAGCCCTTCCGGCGGATCTTCGCGCCGGTGACTTTCGGCGTCTGGAGCAGGGGGCGCCTCCCGGGGGGCGCCCCTAGCGGTATCCGGGGGCGCGGTGCCAGGCGTCGCGGGCCCGCGAAGAGCTGCCGGGCCTGCCGGACTCGCCGGACAGGGCCTACGCCGGGACCGAACGCCCGCGGCGCGTCCTGGCGGGGCGGATGAGCAGCGACAGCAGGGCAGCGGCGAAGCCGAGCGCGACGATCAGCACGGCGGCGGTGTGCCCCGAGCCCAGCACCGTATGGGTCAGCAGGGCGCCCAGCAGCGCGGCGGCGGGGCCGGTGGACAGGACGAGGCGCCGCGCGGGCAGCCTTCGGGGGAGCCGTTGAAGCGCCCCGTACGCGATGACGAGACCGATCAGTACCGAGGCGAGCGCTTCCCAGAACAGCATTGGCGCGTCCTTCCCGTAAGCGGATCGGAACCGACACGTGATCACGCGTCGGTCGAGCCCGTCCTACCCGCGCCCGAGCGAGGGCAACCCTGCCCACGGGGGCGGTCTGTGGTGCCCGGCGTGCCGGGGGCGTGCGAGCGCGCGCACAAACGGCGGCGGGGTTTGGTGGAAGATCCACCAAACCCCGCCGCCGTCGGCTGAATACGTCAGGCCGCGCCGAAACCGACCTTGCGGGCGCTCGGCTCGCCCAGCTCGATGTAGGCGAGCCGGTCGGCCGGGATCAGGACCTTACGGCCGTGGCTGTCCTCCAGGATCAGCACCTGAGACTTGCCGCCGAGCGCCTCGGCCACCAGGCGCTCGACCTCCTCGGCAGACTGCCCGCTCTCCAAAGTGATCTCGCGGGGCGCGTGCTGCACGCCGATCTTGACCTCCACGGCCTTGTCCCTCCGACGGTCATTTGGGGTAGCGCGGCCATCCGCGCTGTACCCAGCACACACTAGCCGTGCCGGGACACCCGCCGGGGGCCGCGGGCGCACGCCAGAAGCGAACACAGCCGGCGCCCGCGAACACGCCCCTCGCGGCCCCGCGCGCTCAGCGGCCCCGCGCGCTCAGCGGCCCCGCGCGCTCAGTGGCCCCGCGCGCTCAGCGACCCGACCGCTCGCGGTCCCGCTCCCTCGTGGCCGGAAATGGCGCCCGGGCGCTCAGTGGCCGCCTTCGGCCCCGTGCAGCGGGAAGCCCGCGATACCGCGCCAGGCCAGCGAGGTGAGCAACTGCACAGCGGTCTCCCGCGGCACCTCGCTCTCGCTGGAGAGCCAGTAGCGCGCGACCACCTGGGAGATCCCGCCGAGGCCCACGGCCAGCAGCATCGATTCGTCCCTGGACAGCCCGGTGTCCTCGGCGATGACCTCGCTGATCGCCTCGGCGCACTGGAGCGAGACGCGGTCCACGCGCTCGCGCACCGCGGGCTCGTTGGTCAGATCGGACTCGAAGACGAGCCGGAAGGCGCCGCCTTCCTCCTCGACGTAGGCGAAGTACGCCTCCATGGTCGCCGCGACGCGCTGCTTGTTCTCGGTGGTCGAGGCGAGCGCGGTGCGCACCGCGTGCAGCAGGGACTCGCAGTGCTGGTCGAGCAGGGCGAGATAGAGCTCCAGCTTGCCCGGGAAGTGCTGGTAGAGCACCGGCTTGCTGACCCCGGCGCGCTCGGCGATGTCATCCATCGCGGCCGCGTGGTAGCCCTGGGCCACGAAGACCTCCTGAGCGGCCCCCAGGAGCTGATTACGTCGGGCTCGGCGCGGAAGGCGCGTACCCCGTGGGCGCGCCTCGGTCTGCTCGATGGCTGTCACGCCGCCTCCCAATGAATGATCCCTATGCACGATGTCCATCGCGTCCGCCATCGTACTTTTCGGTAACAGCGCGGCGCGCGGTTCGTGCGGAGAATTTCACGGACCGGACTCTATGAAAAGCCCACAAATGACGCAGGTCATCGGTAGTCCTCCTCGTTCACCTCCACCACCCGGGCCTGTTCCGCGCGGTCGGCCTCGTTGGCTTCCACGAGCTCGTCCGCCCTGGGTGGTTCGTCGCGGCGGGCGATCACCTCGCGATGTTGTTCGGCGGCGTCCGCCTCGGGAGCCTCGACGTCGTACACGGCGGTTTCGTCGGCGTTCTCGACGGAGTCCTCGAAGGTATCGGGGTCGGTTGGGTCGATGGACATGTACTCCCCTTCCCTGTGCCCTGTGGCGGCTGCCACTGACGGCCGCCCGTGATGGCCTCCCACTGAGGGCTTACCCACTGGCGACCACTCGTGACTACCCAGGGGCAAGGCGATCGCCCCTGTGACTTACGAGCCTAGGAGAGGTCACTTTCGGACGCTACGCGGTCTGTGAGCGTGAACACACGGTCGCGCGCGTGATCGTCTCGTAACATTGGCGCATGTCTTCGACCGAGCCGCCGGAAGCCCGCTTCGTCGCGGCGGTGCCGCCCGCGAGGTCCGTGCGGGTCGGAGCGGGTGAGAAGCTGCGGACCGCTTCCCTTCCGGGGCTCACGATGACCGTGCGCTGCCGTCCGCCGTCCGCCTCCGGGCTGCCGCCCGCGCTCTTCGTGCACGGCCTCGGCGGCTCCTCGCAGAACTGGTCGGCGCTCATGGAGCTGCTCGCCGACCGGGTGGAGGGCGAGGCGCTCGACCTCCCCGGTTTCGGCGACTCCCCGCCGCCGGACGACGGCAACTACTCCATAACCGCCCACGCCCGCGCCGTGATCCGCTACCTCGACGCGCAGGACCGCGGGCCGGTCCATCTGGTCGGCAATTCGATGGGCGGCTCGATCGCCACCCGCGTCGCGGCCGTGCGGCCGGATCTGGTGCGCACCCTCACCCTTGTCTCGCCCGCGCTGCCCGAGCTGCGCCCGCAGCGCACCGCGGTGCCGACCGGTCTGCTCGCGGTGCCCGGGGTGACCCGGCTGTTCACCCGCATGACGAGGGACTGGGACGCGGAGCGGCGCACCCGCGAAGTGATGTTGCTCACTTTCGGCGACCCGTCCCTTGTCAGCCGGGAGGACTTCGCCTACGCGGTCGAGGAGTTCGAGCGCCGGCTCGCCCTCCCGTACTTCTGGGACGCGCTGAGCCGCTCGGCACGCGGTGTCGTCGACTCGTACACCCTGGGCGGCCAGCACTCTCTGTGGCGCCAGGCCGAGCGGGTGCTCGCCCCGACGCTGCTCGTCTACGGCGGCCGCGACCAACTGGTGTCCGTAAGGATGGCGCAGCGGGCGAACGCCACCTTCCGCGACTCGCGTCTGCTGACGCTGTTGGACGCCGGGCATGTGGCGATGATGGAGTATCCCGAAGCGGTGGCGCGCGGGATGCGCGAGCTGCTCGATGGCGTTGAAGAACGAGATGACCGGGACAGCCGGAAGGCGCGGGGGGCCGTACCGGCGTCCGGCACGGACGGGAGCGGTGCGGCGCGTGGGTAAACACAGCGCACGTGGCAGCCAGGAGGGCCGGGAGCGCCGGTCCGCGGCGGCGGGCTCCGGGCAGGGGCACGGCTCGGGCCCCGAGTTCGTCGAGCACACCGCATCCGGCACGGCCCCGGAGGACGACAGACCGGGCACCGGACGGCGCCGCGCCGCGGCGGGGCCCGGTGCCGTGGATCCCGGGGTGACCCCGCCGCAGGGCGTGCCCAGGCTGCCGTACGGAGCGGGCGGCCCCGGGGCGCGCACCAGGGGCGGGCATCCCGAGCAGCGCGAGGCGGGCGGCGGCTGGGGTGCGGTCGGCGGCCGCGGCGGCGGTCCGGCCGGAGTCAGGGGCCCCGGCGGTCCCGGCGCTCAGCGGCCCCCTTACGGCATGCGCTCCATGAACCCGCCGCAGCGCCCGACCACGGGCGGCACGGGCGGCGCGGCCGGTCTGATGCCCGGCCCGCGCAAGGAGTACGTCGAGGCGTTCGATGCCCCCGACGCACTGGATTGCGACGGCGATGACGTCTTCGCCGCCGGGGCGCCGGGCGGAGTGCCCCCGCAGCGCGGTACGCAGCGGGCGGCCACCCCCTCCGACGGGGTCGGCGGCGGCTCCGGCGGTGACGGCGGGAGCGGACCGGACGACGACGAGACGGGGCCCGGGGGCAAGGGGGTGCGCGGCGTCACCAAGAGCGGTAAGGGGCGCACGTTCACCGGTGTCGCCGCGGCTGCCGTCACCACCGTGCTGGCCGTCGTGGTCGCCGGACAGGTGGCGAGCGGACCGCACGGCGGCGGTAAGACGCAGGCCCAGGGCGGCCCGGAGCGCGGCGACGCCGCCGCCCGCGGCGGTCGCGACTCCCGCGCCGACGATGGCCGCGGGGCGGCCCGCACGGCGAGTCCGGCGGCCCCCGTCACCTACGACGAGAAGATGGCGACCGTCTTCCCGCTCGACGCCAAGCTGCGCGGCTCCGGCTCCTTCCAGGCCGTCGGCGGGCACGACAAGGCCCCCGGCCGGGGCCAGGTGCTGCGCTATCGCGTCGATGTGGAGAAGGGGCTGCCGCTCGACGGCGAGCTGTTCGCCGAGGCCGTGCACAAGACGCTCAACGACGACCGCAGTTGGGGACACGGCGGCGTTCGCACCTTCGAGCGGGTCTCGTCCGGCCATGCGGACTTCGTCATCACCCTCGCGAGTCCCGGGACCACGGCGGTGTGGTGCGCCAAGTCCGGCCTGGACACCACCGAGGACAACGTCTCCTGCGACTCGGCGTCGACCCAGCGCGTCATGATCAACGCCTTTCGGTGGGCGCGGGGCGCCTGGACCTTCGGCCAGGACAAGATGCACTCGTACCGCCAGATGCTCATCAACCACGAGGTCGGCCACCGGCTCGGCCACAACCATGAGATCTGCTCCAAGCAGGGCGCGCTGGCGCCGGTGATGATGCAGCAGACCAAGTTCCTGTCGACGGACGGCGCCACCTGCCGCCCCAACGCCTGGCCGTTCCCCAAGGGCTGACGGCCCCGCACCGGCCCGTATAGCGCGTCCCAACGCGTGAATTCCCGATAGGTCACGTGCGTTCACCCCTTCCGGTGGTGCGACGGACAACCGTCCGTCGCACCGGGGCTCTGCGCGCATAACGTGCTCCCGCTGCCTGACGGCGGCCGCCGCCGGTGACGGCGGCAGGACGACGGCCCGTTTGGGAGATCGGGGGTGCGCTCATGCGCGTGGGACTGCTTACGGAGGGTGGCTATCCGTATGCGACCGGTGATGCGCGGGTGTGGTGCGACCGGCTGGTGCGCGGCCTCGCCCAGCATGAGTTCGAGGTGTACGCGCTCAGCCGCGGCCCCGGCCAGGAGGCCGGCGGCTGGGGCGCTCTGCCGCACCACGTCGGCCTGGTGCGCACCGCGCCGCTGTGGGGCGAGCCGGAGCGCCGGCGGGGCGGGCGGGGCGGCCGACGCCAGCGGCGGCGGTTCGCCGAGCACTTCGGGGAGCTGGCCGCGGCGATCAGCGCGCCTTACGGTTCCGGCGCGCCCCATGGCTCCGGCGTGCCCGGCCGCTCCACGGCCGAGGCGGACCGTTTCGCCAATGGTCTCCACGGCCTCGCGGACCTTGCCGCGGAGTACGGCGGGCTGTCCGCCGCGCTCCGCTCCGAGGACGCCGTAAGGACGCTGGAGCGGGCCTGCCGCACCCTCGGGGCGCCACACGGCGCCCACCAGGTGCGAGTCGCCGATCTGCTGACCGTCACCGAGGCGCTGGAGCGCGCGCTGCGCCCGTTGTCGCTCGACTGGTACGGCGAGGGCGCCGGAGGCGATCCGGGGCTGTCCGGGGTGGATCTGTGCCACGCCGCGACCGGCGGCGCGGCCCTACTCCCCGGGCTGCTGGCCAAGCGCCGCTTCGGCACACCGCTGCTGCTCACCGAGTACGGCGTCCGGCTGCGCGAGTGCTATCTGGCGGGCGCGGCGGGCGGACGGCCGCTCCCCGGGCCCGTACGGACCCTGCTCGCCACGTTCCACGGCCGGCTGGCCGCCGAGGCGTACGCACGGGCGGATCTGATCACCCCGGGCAATACGCATACGCGGCGCTGGCAGGAGCGGTGCGGCGCCGACCGGGAGCGGCTGCGCACCGTCTACCCCGGCATGGACGCCGCCCGTTTCGCCGAGGTCGGCGAGCAGGGCGCGGCCCCGTCCGGCGGCGACGACCGGACGCTGGTGTGGGTGGGCCGGATCGAGCCCCCCAAGGACGTCATCGCCCTGCTGCACGCCTTCGCGGAGGTGCGCAGATGGCAGCCGGACGCCCGGCTGAGGATCATCGAGACCCGGCGCGGCGAGGATCCGGGGACGGACGGCTATCCGGCCCACTGCCGGGCGCTGGCCGAGCATCTCTTCCCCGACGAGGCGGCGGACGCCCACTCCGCCGGTGACAACCCGGTCTCCTTCGAGCGGCTCGGCGACCCCGAGGTGCCGACCCTGGCCGACGCCTATGGGGCGGGCTGCGTGGTGGTGCTGTCCAGCGTGGTCGAGGGCTTCCCGGTCGGGCTGGTCGAGGCGATGTTCTGCGGACGGGCCACGGTGTCCACGGATGTGGGCGCGGTGTGCGAGGTCATCGGCGGCACCGGGCTCGTGGTGCCCCCGCGCAATCCCCGGGCGCTCGCGGATGCGTGCCTGGCCATGCTGGGCGACCCCGAGCGCTGCGCGCGCCTGGGCGCCGCCGCGCGCGCCCGTGCGCTGGAGCTCTTCACCGTCGAGCAGAATGTCGCGGCCTTCCGAGGGATCTATCTGGAGCTGATGTCGCACTGCCCGGTGCCGCGCGAGGAGGTCGGTGAGGGCGGCGGGCCGCTGCCGTTCGCCCGCCCCGCCGAGGCCCATGTCCCGGGGCGCTGGACCGCGGGCCGCGACGGTGACGGCTTCGGCCACTGGCTGCCCGGCCCGCTCGCCTCCCGCTCCGCCCCGGAGCACACCCCCACCTGGGCCGCCCCAACGCCCACCGCACCGCCGCGTGAGCCGCTGGGCGTGGGCCCGCGGCCGTCCGAGGAGGGCGCATGACCACGCCTCCCCGGTGGAACGGCCCGTTCGATCCGGCCTCCTCCGACCGCGGCCTCGGCGCCCTGTCCGGGGTCCGGGTGCCGGTCTCCCGGCGGCCGGACGAGGCGTCCGCGCGCACCGGCGGCGGGAAGGGACGGCGGGGGCCCGCCGATCCGGTGCGGGCGCTGATGCACCACCACCACGACCTGTGCGCCCGCGCCGTCGACCCGCTGGAGATCGCCGCCGGGCTGGAGACCCACGGTGTGACGGACCGCACCGCCGCACGCTTCCGGCACCGCGATGTCTTCTCGCTCGCCGAGGAGCTGTACGCCCGGGTGCCGCGCGCCGAGGAGCCCGCGCCCCCGGCCGCCCCCGCGCCGGGGCGCGCACTGGCGGCACGCATGGCGCTCGGGGCGCTGTGGCTGCTGCCGGGCGCCCTGTGCGCGGCGACCGCCTTCGCCGCCCTCCGCGTCGATGCCATCCGTAAGGACGCCACCATCGGCCTCGCCGTGGGCGCGGGCGGCGCCGCCCTGACGGTCATCGCCCTGTGGCTGTGCCTGCGCCGCGGGCCCCTGCGCGTCCAGGGGAGCGGGCGCGGAGGCCGTATCGCGTACGCCCTGGGCGTCGGCTGGCTCCTCGGCCATGCCGCCGTCGGGGACTGGCTGCTCACCGGGCTCCTCGACGGACGCCGTCCCTACGAAGCGGCGCCCGCGGCGCGGGCCGCCGTCCTCCTCGCCCTGGCCGTCGCGCCCGCCGCGTGGTGTGCCCGCCGGCTCGCCGTAAGGGCGCGCCGCAGGCTGGCGGTCAGCCGTGGGCTGGAGGAGTTCGCGGCGGGGGTGCGCCCGCTGTTCGCGGGTGTGGTGATGGCCTTCCTCTGCGGTCTGGCGGCCCTGGTGCTCGCGGCCCGGCTCACGGTGCCCGGATCACCCCCCGCCGCCGCGCCGCCCTCGATGGCCGAGGCGGCCGTCGTGGCGCTCTGCGCGCTGCTGTTCCTCGCCCGGCTGCTCGCCGTCCACGGCTTCCGCAGGGCCGCGCTGACCGGCACCGCCGTGGCCTGCGCGGTACAGGCCGCGGCCCTGGCGACGGCCGCCGCCGCCCGGCTGCCGGGCGGCGGGCCGCTCGGCGCGCCCGTGGCACGGCTGACCGCCGCCCACGGCACGGCCGCCATCCCCGCGGCCGCCTGCGGCGCCGCCGCGCTCGCGCTGCTGATCCACGCGTTCGGCGCCCTGTGCCGGGCCTCCGCCCACGGCGGCCCCGGCGCGCGTACCCGTACCGCTCGTACCACCGGCACCGCCCCGAACCGCGCCCCATAAGGCGCGCACCGAACCCGCCACCCCCCGTCCTTCCCCCTCACTGAGTCCGAGGAGCAACCACATGAGCTGCGACACGACCGATCAGCGCGCCCGTACGGGGAGGCGCGACCGATGAGAGTCCTGTTGCTCGGATCCGGCGGATTTCTCGGCCGCTATGTCGCCGAACACCTGCTTGCCGACCCCGCCGTCCAGCTCACCGCGCTCGGCCGCGGCGATGACGCCGATGTGCGGTTCGACCTCTCCAACGGCAGCCCCGGCGCGCTCACCCGCTTCCTCAACGCGGTCCACCCCGGCGTCGTGATCAACTGCGCCGGGGCGACCCGCGGCGGGGCGCGCGAGCTCACCCGGCACAACACCGTCGCCGTGGCGACCGTCTGCGAGTCACTGCGCCGCAGCGGCTGCGGCGCCCGCCTTGTCCAGATCGGCTGCTCCGCCGAGTACGGGCCCTCGCAGCCCGGCTCGTCGACCGCCGAGGACGCCGTGCCGCGCCCCGGCGGCCCGTACGGCGTGAGCAAGCTCGCCGCGACCGAGCTGGTGCTGGGCTCCGGTCTTGACGCGGTGGTGCTGCGGGTCTTCTCGCCCGTGGGGCCCGGCACTCCGGCAGGTTCGCCGCTGGGGCGGCTCGCGGAGGCGATGCGGCGCGCGATGCAGTCCGGGGAGAGCGAGCTCAAGCTGAGCGGCCTCGGCGTACAGCGCGACTTCGTGGACGTACGGGACGTGGCGCGGGCGGTCCACGCGGCCTCCCTGTCGGCCGCGCAGGGCGTCGTCAACATCGGCAGCGGGCGCGCCGTACGGCTCCGCGAGGCGGCCTCCGTGCTCGCCAGGGTCGCGGGCTTCGGCGGCGCCCTGCACGAGATCGACGCCCCGCCGGGGCGCGTCCCGGCCGCCGCCGGCCATATCCCGGCGCCCGCCCACCCCCATGGCACGGCCCACGCCCATGCCACCGCCCACGGCCACGCGCCCGCTCACGCCCAGGCGGCGGCCGAGCACGGCGGCGTCCCGGGCGGCGCCGGCAACGCGACCACCTATCCCTATCCGGACGGCTGCGGCAGTTGGCAGCAGGCCGATGTGCGCACCGCCCGCGACCGGCTCGGCTGGCGCTCCCGGATCCCACTGGAGGAGTCGCTCGCCGACATCTGGATGGAGGCGGCATGTCGCATCTGATCCCCGCGGGCCCCTCGCGGGACGCCCGGGCCACCGCCGACCGGCTGGGCTTCGGAGTGCCCGGCTACGCCCACCCCCTGGTCGCGCCCACCGAATGGGCCGAGCTCACCCGCCCCGGCACGCCCCTGCACTGGGCGGTCCTCAATGTCTCCCGCGGCCCCGGCACGAGCAGGGATCCGCACTGCCTCACGGCGGCGTCGAGGCTGCGCGCCACGGGCGTACGGGTGCTGGGCCACCTCGACCTGCGGTGCGGCACCCGCCCCTTCGGCGAGCTGATCAGCGACGCGAACCACTTCCTGGACTGGTACCAGGTCGACGGCTTCTGTCTGGACCGCTGCCCGGTGGACCGCCCCGGCCTGCCGGACGTCCGCCGTACGGTGGCCACCCTGCGGGCGCTGCTGGGCGGGGCGTATCTGGTGCTCGGCCAGGGCATCCACCCGCATGAGGGCTATATGGAGCTCGCCGATCAGCTCGTGACCTTCCGGGGTTCATGGGCGGACTACCGCTGGTCCCAGGTGGCCGAGTGGACGGCGGGGTATCCGCCCGAACGGTTCTGCCACCAGGTGCACGGCGTTCCCCGCCGCCATCTCGAGGAAGCGCTGAGGATCGCCCGCTGGCAGGGCGCGGGCACGATCTACTTCACCGACCGTACGGCCCACCCTGAGGGGCGGACCTGCGCGGATTCCCCCTGGAAGGCCCTGCCCGGCTACTGGGACGAAATCGTCTCGCGACTCGGACCACGTGTCATGGAATGAGATGGGGCGTGGCAGTGTTACGAGAAGAAAACCTCCCCGCTCACGCGGGGGTGAACCGTTTGCTCCCTTCCCTTACGGAGTCCCCGTGTCGCTGCCACCGCTGGTCGAGCCGGCTTCCGAGCTCACCGTCGACGAGGTCCGCAGGTACTCACGCCATCTGATCATCCCGGATGTCGGGATGGATGGGCAGAAGCGGCTGAAGAACGCCAAGGTGCTCTGTGTGGGCGCGGGCGGCCTCGGCTCTCCGGCCCTGATGTACCTCGCCGCGGCCGGCGTGGGCACGCTCGGCATCGTGGAGTTCGACGAGGTCGACGAGTCCAATCTCCAGCGCCAGATCATCCACAGCCAGGCGGACATCGGCCGCCCCAAGGCGGAGTCCGCCCGTGACTCGGTCCTGGGCATCAACCCGTATGTCAACGTCGTGCTGCACGAGGGCCGCCTCGAGGCGGACAACGTGATGGAGATCTTCTCCCAGTACGACCTGATCGTGGACGGCACCGACAACTTCGCCACCCGCTATCTGGTCAACGACGCGTGCGTGCTGCTGAACAAGCCGTACGTGTGGGGCTCGATCTACCGCTTCGACGGCCAGGCGTCGGTCTTCTGGTCCGAGCACGGCCCCTGCTACCGCTGCCTGTACCCGGAGCCCCCGCCCCCCGGCATGGTCCCCTCCTGCGCCGAGGGCGGCGTGCTGGGCGTGCTGTGCGCCTCCATCGGCTCGATCCAGGTCACCGAGGCCATCAAGGTGCTCACCGGCACCGGCGACCCGCTGGTCGGGCGTCTGATGATCTACGACGCCCTGGAGATGACCTACCGCCAGGTCAAGGTCCGCAAGGACCCCGACTGCGCGGTCTGCGGTCCGAACCCGACCGTCACCGAGCTGATCGACTACGAGGCGTTCTGCGGTGTGGTGTCGGAGGAGGCCCAGGAGGCGGCGGCCGGTTCGACGATCACTCCCAAGCAGCTCAAGGAGTGGATGGACGACGGCGAGAACATCGACGTCATCGATGTCCGCGAGCCGAACGAGTACGAGATCGTCTCGATCCCCGGCGCCCGGCTGATCCCGAAGAACGACTTCCTGATGGGCGGCGCCCTCCAGGACCTTCCGCAGGACAAGAAGATCGTCTTGCATTGCAAGACGGGTGTCCGGTCGGCGGAGGTTCTGGCCGTCCTGAAGTCCGCGGGCTTCTCCGACGCCGTCCATGTGGGCGGCGGCGTGATCGGCTGGGTCAACCAGATCGAGCCCGACAAGCCGGTCTACTGATCTCCTGACGCACCGCGCACCAGGGGGCCGGACCGCCGCACCGGCGGCGGGTCCGGCCCCCTTGCCGTTCCATGAGCCCCTTACCGGCAGGTCGTGCCGCCCGCGGGCACCTTCCCGTCCAGCAGATAGGCGTTCACGGTCTTCGTCATACAGGCGTTGCCGCTGTTGTACGCGCCATGGCCCTGCCCCTTGTAGGTGACCTCGACGCCCACGCCCTGGCCCAGCTCCTGGACCATCTTCCGCGCCCCCTCGTACGGGGTGGCCGGGTCGCCGGTGTTGCCGACCACGAGGATCGGCGCCGAGCCCTTGGCGCTGACGTCCGGGGTGTCCGTGGTGCCGTCCACCGGCCAGCCGGTGCAGCCGAGCAGGCCCCAGGCCAGATACTCGCCGAAGACCGGTGACGCCTTACGGAAGCGCGGCAACTGCGCCTTCACATCGGTCACCGTGTAGCGCTGCCTGTCGTCCACGCAGTTGATGGCGGCATTGGCGGCGTTGATATTGCTGTAGTGGCCGTCGTCGTCGCGGCCGGACATCGAATCCGACATGGCGAGCAGCAGATTGCCCTCGTCGAGCTGCATCGCCTCCTGAAGCCCGATCGTCAGATACTTCCAGCTCTCCTTGTCGTAGAGCGCGGCGGCGATCCCGCCCAGCGCCCCGTCCTGGGTGAGCTTGCGGCCGCTCTCGGTGGACAGCGGCTTCTTGTCGAGCCGCTTCAGGAAGTCGACGATCCGGTCCGTACCGGCCGCCGGGTCGCCGCCGGTCGGGCAGGCCGCGCCCTTCTTGGCGCAGTCCTTCAGGTAGTTGTCCAGCGCGAGCTGGAAGCCCTTCGCCTGGCCGTAGGAGCCCTGCTCGGGGTCCTCGGTGGGGTCGACCACGGCGTCCAGGACCGCGCGTCCCACCCGGCTGGGGAAGAGATGGGCGTAGACGCCGCCGAGTTCGGTGCCGTAGGAGATGCCGAAGTACGACAGCTTGTCGTCGCCGAGCACCTGCCGCATGAGGTCCATATCGCGGGCGGCGCTCACGGTGTCCACATGGGCGAGCACCGTGCCGGAGCGCTTCTGGCAGCCCTTGATGAACTTTTTGGCGTCCGCCATCGCCGTCTTGACCTCGGCGTCGTCGTCCGGAGTGCCGTCGACGGAGTCGGAGGCGTCGATCTCCTTGTCGCTCTGGCAGGTCACCCCGGCGCTTTCCCCGACCCCGCGCGGATCGAAGCTCACCAGGTCATAGCGGGAGCGCAAGGTGTCGTAGTCGGCGGCGAAACCGGGGAGCGAGGAGACACCGGAGCCGCCGGGTCCGCCGAAATTGAAGACCAGGGAGCCGATGCGCTCGCCCGGCCCGTTCGACTTGGCGCGGATCATGGCCAGATCGATCGTCTCGCCCTTGGGCTTCGCGTAGTCCAGCGGCGCCTTGAGCGTGGCGCATTCCCACTCATCTCCCGGCTTCTCACCGGTGCCCTGGATCGCGGTCGGGGCAGGGCAGGACGACCAGTTGAGCTTCTGAGCGGTGAGCGAGCCGGGCAGCCCGGAGTCCGAGGGCGCGGCCGGGGCCGGCGCCGAGGGCTTGGCCGACGCCTTGCCCTGCTCGCTTCCCCCGTCTCCGTCGCAGCCTGCGACGGCGATGAGGGCGACCATGGCGGTCATGGAGACCAGCGCCCTGGTCCGTATGGTGCGTGGGGAACTCGGCATATCCGGAGATCCTATGAGGAGGCGGGGGCGGAATCGTCCGTACTTCTTCTCAATGCCATCACGGTTCGCGGGGCGGCGGGTCCGGGCGCGGACCCGGGGCTGGGCCCTGTCCCGCGAAGATCCGCCGGACAGGGCCTAGCCGCAGACCGTGCCCTTCTGCGGCACCTTGCCCTGGAGCAGATAGGCGTTGACGGTCTTTCGGACGCAGGCGTTGCCGCTGTCGTACGCCCCATGGCCCTCGCCCTTGTAGGTGAGCTCGACCCCGACCCCGGGGCCCAGCTCCTTCGCCATCCGCCCCGCGCCCTCGTACGGGGTGGCCGGGTCACCGATGTTGCCGACGACCAGGATCGGGGCGGACCCCTTGGCGCTCACGTCGGGTGTGGTCCAGGCGCCGTGGACCGGCCAGTCGGTGCACTGCGTCAGGCCCCACGCCATCATGTCGCCGAAGACGGGGGAGACCTTACGGAAGGCGGGAAGGTTCCGCTCGATGTCCGCGACCGTGTAGCGCTGCTCGAAGTCGGCGCAGGTGATGGCGGTCAGCGCGGACTGAAGGGTGCTGTAGCGGCCGTCCGGGCCGCGGCCGTTCAAGGCGTCGCCCAGGGCCAGCAGGATCCTGCCGTCGCCCTGCTGGGCGCCCGCGATCCCCTGGGTGAGGTATTGCCAGTAGTCCCGGGAGTACAGGGACTGCGCGATACCGCCGTCGGCCAGGGACTCGGTCAGCTTCCGGCCGCCGTAGCCGCGCACCGGATGGCTGTCGAGCCGCTTCAGCAGGGAGCGGATCCGGGGCTGGGTGGGGCAGCTATAGACGCTGCTCTTGGTGCATGCCTTCAGATAGTCGCTCAGGGCGCGCTGAAATCCCTTGGCCTGGGCGAGCGCGCCCTGTTCGGGTGTCTGCATGGGGTCCACGACTCCGTCGAAGAGGGCGCGCCCCACCTTCATCGGATACAGATGGGCGTAGACGCCGCCGAGTTCGGTGCCGTAGGAGACGCCGAAGTAGTGCATCTTCTTGTCGCCGAGGACGCGCCGCATGAGGTCCATGTCGCGGGCGGCGTTGGTGGTGCCGACGTAGGGCAGGATCGTGCCGGAGTTCTTCTCGCATGCGGCGGCGTAGGTCCTGACCCGGCGGAGCTGGCTGTTCACCTCGGCCTTGTCGTCCGGGGTGGAGTCGGCGGCGTAGAAGGCGTCGAGCTGCCGGTCTCCCAGGCAGCGCACCCCGCTGCTGCGGCCGACCCCGCGTGGATCGAAGCTGACCAGGTCGTAGCGGGTGCGCAGTTGCTTGTAGCCGTTGGCGAGGGCCGGGAGGGTGGCCACGCCGGAACCGCCGGGGCCGCCGAAGTTGAAGATCAGCGAGCCGATCCGGTGGCGCTGGTCGGTGGCCTTGGCGCGGATCATGGCGATGCCGATGGTCCGGCCGTGCGGCTTGCGGTAGTCCAGCGGCGCGTGGAGCGTCGCGCACTCCCACTGCCCGCCCGGGGCCTTGGTGGCGGCCGCGTCCTGGCTCGAGGAGGGGGCGGGGCAACTGGACCAGTGCAGCTTCTGATGGGCCGAGGTGTCCGGCCGTCCGCCGTCGCCACCGCATCCGGCGGCCAGGACGGCCAGCAGCAGGGCGGTGGACAGCGCACCGAGGCGCAGAGGTCGGGACACGGCGGCCCTCCCGGGGGTGGCGGCGTATCGCCATCCTGCGGGCGGCGGGCGCCCGGCGCGCGCACAGCGGGGGCGTACGGGTGAGAGGGGAGGCCGGGCGGCCGGGTGCACGCAGGAGGGCTCCGGCGGGGCGTCCAGGGCCCCTACAGCGCCTCTCTGCGGGTGAGGTGGGTGAAGGCCACCCAGCCGGGCAGCACCGGCAGCCAGAAGACCATCAGCCGGAAGAGCAGCACCGCGGGCGCGGCGGTCTCGTACGGCAGCCCGGCGAAGGTCAGACCCGCGATCAGGGCGGCCTCGACCGCGCCCACACCGCCGGGGGTGGGTGCCGCCGACCCCAGGGCGTTGCCCGCGAGGAAGACGACGGCGATGCTCGCGTAGCTCAGCTCACCGCCGAACGCCCGGATCGCGGAGTCGAGGCACATCACGTTCGCCGCGGTCAGCAGCAGGGTGCCGCCGATGCCGGTGAGCAGCTTCTTGGGCCGCTGGAGCACGTCCAGCATGCGCGGGACGACGCCCGCGAACAGCGACCGCACCCGGGTGGACACGAACTTCCGCAGCACGGGGATCGCGGTCACCACCAGGACCAGCACGGCGGCCGTCAGCAGCCCGGCGATCACGGTCCGGGACGGCGAGAGCGCCGGGGTGCGCTCGGTGCCGGTGATGTAGCCGAAGGTCAGCAGCAGCACGATATGGCTGGCGAGCCCGAACAACTGGGAGGCGCCCACACTGGCCACCGCGAGCCCCGGCCGCACCCCCGCGCGTTGCAGGAAGCGGGTGTTGAGGGCGACCCCGCCGACCGCCGCGGGCGCCACCAGCTTCACGAACGAGGCGGCGACCTGCGCCAGCACCGTCCGTGGCAGCGGCACCTTCTCCGGGACGAAGCCGAGCAGGCTCAGCGCCGCGGCCAGATAGGTGAGCGCGGAGAAGACGAGCGCGAAGATGACCCAGATCCAGTTGGCCTCGCCCACCAGGGCGCCCAACTTGAGATGGGTGAACTGGGACAGCAGGAAGTACGCGGCGAAGGCCCCCGCGCAGAAGCTGACCAGGGTGCGCGGCTTGATGCGCTCCAGCCGCTCGGGCTCTATCGGCGCCTGTGGCCTCACCAGCAGCACCTGCTGCCGGATCTGGGAGAGCAGATCCTCCTCGCGGGCGTCCTCCAGGGCCTCCTCTATGGCGCGCTTCTCCGCCTGCTTCTCGGCCTTGCTGGTCCTGCGGTCGCTGGTGGCCGCCTCCGCGGCCCCGGCCTCCTGGGCGCTCGCTTCCTCGGCCTCCCGCGCCTCCTTGGCCTCCTTGGCGGCGTGTGACGCCTCCAGGACGGCATCCCGCTGGCGCTGGGCGCGCTCGCGCGCGCGCTGCCGCAGGGTCGCGCGGGTGCCCCGGCCGAGCGCCAGGGGCTGGAGCAGCGGCAGGCTGTCGGCGACCGCGTCCGGGCCGAGGACCGCCACCGCGGCGGCCACCGAGCGCTCGGCGCCCACGCGCAGGCCCAGGGTGGTCAGCAACTGTGCGACGTCCATCCGCAGCACCACGTCACCGGCCGCGATCTCACCGCCGCGCAGATCGGTCAGGATGACCGTGCCGTTCCGGTCCACCAGCAGGGCGTCGCTGTCCAGCCGCCGGTGGGCGATGCGCCGCGACTGGAGCGCCTGGACCTCGTGCCAGGCCCCGGCCAGCAGCTCGTCGGTGATCGCCTCGTCCGGCAGGGCGTGCAGCGGACGCCCGCCGACATGCTCGTAGACCAGCATCACGGCGTCCGGGCCCAGCTCGGAGGTGGCGATCAGCTTGGCCGCGTTGGCCCCGGCCGCGATGGCCGCGTAGGCGAGCAGCGCCTCCTGCTCCAGGGCCTGGCGCAGCGACTGGAGGCTGCGGGGCGGGGTGATCGTCCGCAGGGTCAGCCGCTGCCAGACGCCGTAGAAGAAGCCCTGGGCCTGCTGCTCCCGGTCGACCACGGTGACGTCCAGGGGAGGGCCGTCCTCCAGGGTGACCAGATAGCGGCGGCTCCGGTCGCCGTGGCCGCCGTGCTCGTCCTGGGGCTCCTCGGCGCGCATGGCGCTGACCGGGTTGAAGCCGACGCGGCGCAGCCCGGCGAGCAGGTTCTGGCCCGTGGGGCGCACATTGGGGGAGCCGACCGCGTAGAGCGTGCCGTAGGCCACCGTCCAGCCGATGAGCACCGTAAGGATGATCGCGAACGGTGTGGTGTAGCCGCCCACGAGCACCGCGAAGGCGTCGAGCAGCAGTACGCACCACATGGCCACCCGCCAGCGCGGGCGCCGGGCCATGCCGACGGCCGTCATATAGGCGATGACGGGTGCGAGATAGCCGTGGACGGGGTCGCTGAAGGCGCCGCCGGGTGCGGGCTGGGTGAGCGCCTCGTGGATCGAGCCGGGGGCGGCTCTGGCGACCCACAGGTCCGTGGCGAGGGACACCCCGTGGGCCAGCACCGCGGCCAGCACGCCGTCGGCGATCCGCAGCCCGTCCCGTTTGATCAGCCGCTCGAAGGCGAAGGCCACCGGCAGGACGAGGACGGCCACCCCGGCCGTGAGGCCCGCGAAGTCGATCAGGAGTGGGGGCGCCTGGTTGGCGCCGTGCCCGATGTCCTTCTCCAGGCCCGCGGTGGTGCCGTGGGCGAAGGCCGCGATGGCCAGGACGACGGCCATGCCGAGGACGCCGAGCAGCAGCCGCAGCAGATCGGCGGGGCGGTGGACACGGGCGGACAGCAGCGGCTCGTCCCCGGAGACCCGGTCCACATGGCCCTCCGGTCCGTCCGGGCCGCAGTCGTCCCCCGCCTCCGGGGGCTCCTGCCGGCCGCCGGACGGCGCCTTGGAGTGCGGCAACGACTCCGGGGTGCGGGCCTCCTCCTCCGGAGGCTGCGCACCCTGCTGCTTCGCCGTCTCTTCTTGATCTCGTATCACCAGTCACCGCCCGGAAGATGGTGGCATGCCCGGGCTGCGGAGGGGGGCATCAGGGTGCATTTCGGGGACGTGGACCCCGAATGGTACGCCCTGCTGATGATTCCCGCACAATGCGTGATCGAACCGCAACCCGCCCCCGCGGGCCCCTCGACACCGCTCATGGGGCGCTCGGCGCGGCCGTCGGCCGGGCTGTCGGAGGGGTGCGGCAGGATGGGGCGGATGAGCCGGGAGAGCAAGGACAGCAGGGAGCCGGGGGACGGAGAGGGCGCCGACGAGCTGCCCGAGTACGCCGAGCGGGTGCTGGACGTGGCCGAGTCGATCCCCTCCGGCCGCGTGATGACCTACGGGGACGTCGCGGAATGGCTGGAGGAGGGCGGGCCGCGCCAGGTGGGGCGGGTGATGGCGCTCTACGGGGGCGCCGTGCCGTGGTGGCGGGTGGTGCGCGCGGACGGTGTGCTGCTGCCCGGCAGTGAGCTGCGCGCTCTTGACCACTACCGCGAGGAGGGCACCCCGCTGCGCGAGGCGGCGCGCTCGGCGGAGGGCCATGTGCCGCGGATCGACATGGCCAGGGCGCGGTGGGACGGGGGCGGGGAGGGCCACGGCCGGTAGTGGGGCCGCATGCGGTGCGTTCCGGGGCCGCGGTGGCCGTGCCGGGGTGCGTGGAGGCGTGTGCACCGATGTGCGATGGGCCCGCGGTCGTCGTACCGGCGGTATCCACAGCCATACGGGTGAGGTCCCGTCGTGCATGAGAGGCTGTCCCGCACCCAGCCAACCCACCAGGACCGGCGATCCAACGTGAGCTCCTCCCCCCCGTCCCTTCCACGGCAGCGGCAGGCGCGGCAGCCCTCCTCACGGCAGTCGTCCTCGGGCGTCTACCGCCTGCTCCGTCATCGGCCGGAGCCCGGATCCCTTCCTGTCCTGGACGCACGGCAGCGCGCTGTGGTTGAGCATCGGGGCGGCCCTTTGCTGGTGCTCGCCGGGCCGGGTACGGGCAAGACGACGACGCTCGTGGAGGCGGTGGCCCGCCGGGTGCGCGAGGGCGCGGACCCCGAGCGGCTCCTGGTGCTCACCTTCAGCCGTAAGGCCGCCGTGGAACTGCGCGACCGCATGGCCGCGCGCCTGGGCGGCGCGAGCGCCCCACGGGCCACGACCTTCCACTCCTACTGCTACGCCCTGGTCCGCGCCCACCAGGACGTCGATCTCTTCGTCGATCCGCTGCGGCTGCTCTCCGGACCGGAGCAGGACGTCGTCGTCAGGGAGCTGCTCGCCGGGCAGGCCGAGCTGGCGCGCGAGGGCCGGGCCTTCGTCCGCTGGCCCGACGAGCTGCGCGCCTGCCTGACCACGCGGGGCTTCGCCGACGAGGTGCGCGCGGTGCTCGCCCGCAGCCGGGAGCTGGGCCTGGGCCCACGGGCGCTGGGGGAGTTCGCCGAGCGCACCGGGCGCCCCGACTGGTCCGCCGCGGCCGGTTTCCTCGCGGAGTACCTCGACGTCCTGGACGCCCAGGGGGTGCTGGACTACGCGGAGCTGGTGCACCGTGCGGTGCTGCTCGCCGGGCGGCCGGAGGTCGCGGCCGAGCTGGCGGGGCGGTACGACGCCGTGTTCGTCGACGAGTACCAGGACACCGACGTGGCGCAGGGCCGGCTGCTGGGGGCGCTCGCGGGCGGCGGCAGGACCCTGCTCGCCTTCGGCGACCCCGATCAGTCGATCTACGCCTTCCGCGGCGCCGACGTGGGCGGCATCCTCCGCTTCCGCGAGGACTTCCCGCGGGCGGACGGACGGCCCGCCGACATGGAGGTCCTCACCGTCTCCCGCCGCTCGGGGGCCGCTCTGCTCGCGGCCACCCGGAGGATCGCCGGCCGGATGCCGCTCACCCGGCTGCCCGCGCGAGCCGTAAGGGCGCATCGGGAGCTCGCGGCCGTTGGCGGCGGCGGTCGCGTCGAGGCGTACACGTACCCCACCGCGGGCGCCGAACTCGACAACGTCGCCGACATCCTGCGCCGCGCCCATCTGGAGGACGGGGTGCCTTGGCGTGAGATGGCCGTCCTGGTGCGCGCCGGGGGGCGCTCGATCCCCGGTGTGCGCCGGGCGCTCACCTCGGCCGGCGTCCCCGTCGAGGTGGACGGCGATGACATCCCGCTGCGCCATGAGCCCGCCGTGGCCCCCCTGCTCACCGCGTTGCGGGCCGCCGCCACGGCCGCGCTGCCGGACAGCGGCGGGCTGTCCGCGGTCCTCGGCGTCGAGACCGCCCTGACCCTGCTCACCTCGCCCCTCGGCGGTATGGACGCCGCTGATCTGCGCCGCCTGGGCCGTGCGCTGCGCGAGGAGGAGCGGTCCGCCGGACGCGCGGTGCCGCGCCCCTCCGACGTCCTGCTCGCCGAGGCGCTCGCCGAGCCGGAGCGGCTGGCCGTCCACGACCCGGCGTACGCACGCGGCGCCCAGCGGCTCGGGCTGCTGCTGCGCACCGCCTGGGAGGCGCTGGCCCGGGGCGGCACCGCAGAACAGGCGCTGTGGCAGTTGTGGGACGGCACCTCCTGGCCCGGCCGGCTGGAGCGGGCCGCGCAGCGCGGCGGCACCGCCGGGCGGAACGCGGACCGCGACCTCGACGCGGTGTGCGCGCTGTTCGAGACCGCCGCCCGGGCCGAGGAGCGCACCGGCGGCCGCGGCGCCCTCAACTTCCTGGAGGAGATCGACGCCCAGGACATCGCCGCCGACACCCTCTCCCGCCGGATGGTCCGCCCCGACGCGGTACGGCTGATGACCGCCCACCGCGCCAAGGGGCTCGAATGGGCTCTGGTGGTCGTCGCGGGGGTGCAGGAGGGGCTGTGGCCCGATCTGCGGCGGCGCGGCTCGCTCCTGGAGGCCGACCGGATCGGCCGGGACGGGCTGGCCGAGCCGCTGCCGCCGGGCGCGCTGCTGGCCGAGGAGCGGCGGCTGTTCTATGTGGCGGCGACCCGCGCGAAGGAGCGGCTCGTGGTCACCGCCGTCAAGGCCGCCTCCGAGGACGGGGACCAGCCCTCCCGTTTCCTCGCCGAACTGGGCGTCCCGCCCACCGACGTCACCCAGCGGCCGCGCCGCCCGCTGTCCGTCGCCGCGCTCGTCGCCGAGCTGCGCGCCACCACCGTCGACCCGGACGCCTCGGAGGCGCTGCGCGACGCCGCCGCGCGCCGGCTGGCGCGGCTGGCGGCGCTGCGCGACGAGGAGGGCCGGCCGCTGGTCCCGGCCGCCCATCCGCACCGCTGGTGGGGGCTGCACGAGCCGACGCACAGCGAGGTCCCGCTGCGCGACCGGGACCGCCCCGTGGCGCTCTCCGGCAGCGCCCTCGACCAGCTCGTCAACACCTGCTCGCTCCAGTGGTTCCTGGGGCGCGAGGTGAAGGCCGACGCGCCCTCGACGGCCGCCCAGGGCTTCGGCAACGTCGTGCACGTCCTGGCCGACGAGGTCGCCTCCGGCCGCACCCCGGCCGATCTCGCGGTCCTCATGGAGCGTCTGGACTCCGTATGGGACGCGCTCGCCTTCGACGCCCCCTGGAAGTCACGGCAGGAGAAGGAGCAGGCACGGGCGGCCCTGGAGCGCTTTCTGCACTGGCATGTGATGGAGCGCGGCGGCCGCACCCCGGTCGCCACCGAGCACTCCTTCGACGTCACGCTCGAAGCCGACGTCTATAAGGTGCGCATCCGCGGCAGCATGGACCGCGTCGAGACGGATGGCGAGGGGCGTGCCTACGTCGTCGACTTCAAGACCGGCAAGCAGGCCGTGACCCGCGGCGATGTCGAGCACCATCCCCAGTTGGCGGCCTATCAGCTCGCGGTGCGCGAGGGCGCCGTCGACGACCTCTTCGAGGGCGGGCGCCCCGAGGCGGGCGGCGCGGAGCTCGTCCAGTTGCGGCAGGGCGCCGCCAAGAAGGACGGCGGCGATGACGTCCCCAAGGTCCAGGCCCAGGAGCCGCCGGACGGGGAGTGGGTGGGGCAACTGCTCGCCACCGCGGCCGGGCGCGTCCTGGACGAGCGGTTCACCCCGACCACGGGCGACCACTGCGAGCGCTGCGCCTTCCGCGGCGCGTGCAGTGCCCGGGCTGAGGGGCGCCATGTGGTCGACTGACGCATTCGCGTATCGGGCCCGGACTCCGGGGCGGCCGCCCGCCGGAGCGGCGAGGGCGGCGGGGCATGTCGGTGGGCACCGATAGCCTCACTGGAGTGTCAGCCCGCATCACCGATCCCGAGGAGCTCAAGGAACTCCTCGGGATCCCGTTCACCCCGGAGCAGGTGGCGTGCATCACCGCACCGCCCGCCCCGCAGGTGATCGTCGCGGGGGCGGGCTCCGGCAAGACCACGGTGATGGCCGCCCGCGTCGTCTGGCTGGTCGGCACCGGACGGGTCGCGCCCGACCGGGTGCTCGGCCTCACGTTCACCAACAAGGCCGCCGGAGAGCTGGCCGAGCGGGTCCGTAAGGCCCTCGTCACGGCGGGCATCGTGGACCAGGACCCGGATCCGGGCGGCACCGAGGAGGCCGCGGGCGAGCCCGTCATCTCCACGTACCACGCCTTCGCCGGACAACTGCTCAAGGACCACGGGCTGCGCGTCGGCCTGGAGCCGAGTGCCCGGCTGCTCGCCGACGCCACCCGCTTCCAACTCGCCGCACGGGTCCTGCGCTCGGCCCCCGGCCCGTACCCGGCGCTCACCCGCCCCTTCTCCGACCTGGTCACCGATCTGCTCGCACTCGACGCCGAGCTCGCCGAGCACCTCGTCCCGGCCGGGCGGCTGCGGGCGTACGACACCGAGCTGCTGCGGACCCTGGAGGGGGCGCGGCTCACCAACGAGGCGCTGCGCAAGGTGCCCGAGGCCGCCCGCGCCCGCCAGGAGCTGCTGGGCCTGGTCGAGGCGTACCGCGAGGAGAAGCGGCGCCGCGATCTGCTCGACTTCGGCGACCAGATCGCCCATTCGGCCACCCTGGCCCTCGACCACCCGGAGGTCGGCCGGATCCTGCGCGAGCAGTTCGCGGTCGTCCTGCTCGACGAGTACCAGGACACCTCGGTCGCCCAGCGGCTGCTGCTGTCCGGGCTCTTCGGCGGCGGCACCGGACACCCCGTCACCGCCGTCGGCGACCCCTGTCAGGCCATCTACGGCTGGCGCGGCGCCTCCGTGGCCAACCTGGACGACTTCCCCGAGCACTTCCCGCACGCCGACCGCCGCCCGGCGGCGCGCTTCGCGCTCAGCGAGAACCGGCGCAGCGGGGGCCGCCTGCTGGACCTCGCCAACGGGCTGGCCGCCCCGCTGCGCGCGATGCACGAGGGTGTCGAGGCGCTGCGCCCGGCGCCCGGCGCCGAGCGGGACGGAGCGGTGCGCTGTGCGCTGCTGCCCACCCACGGCGAGGAGCTGGCCTGGCTCGCCGACTCCATCGCCCATCTGGTGCGCACCGGCACCCCGCCCGGTGAGATCGCGGTCCTGTGCCGGACGGCGGGTGACTTCGCGCTGATCCAGGGCGCCCTGGTGGAGCGGGATATTCCGGTGGAGGTGGTGGGCCTGTCGGGGCTGCTGCATCTGCCGGAGGTGGCCGATCTGGTGGCCGTCTGCGAGGTCCTCCAGGACCCGGGGGCCAACGCGGCGCTGGTCCGTCTGCTCACCGGGCCGCGCTGGCGGATCGGCCCCCGCGACCTCGCGCTGCTCGGCCGCCGCGCCCGCGCGCTGGTCTTCCACGGCGGGCCGGACGGCGCGGAGGACGATCCGGACCTACGGCTCGCCGGGGCCGTCGAGGGCACCGACCCCTCCGAGGTGATCTCCCTCGCCGATGCCCTCGACACCTTCCTGGAGGCGGGCGGCGGCCCGGACGACGGGCTGCCCTTCTCGGCCGAGGCACGGGTCCGGTTCGCCCGGCTCGCCGCCGAACTCCGCGAACTGCGCCGCTCGCTGGCCGATCCGCTGATGGACGTGCTCCACCGGGTCCTGGCCACCACGGGCCTCGAGGTCGAGCTGTCCGCCTCACCGCATGCCCTGGCCGCCCGCCGCCGCGAGACGCTCGGCAACTTCCTGGACGTCGCGGCCGCCTTCGCGGGCCGGGAGGGCGGCGCGGCCGTGGAGGGCGAGGCCACGCTCCAGGGCTTCCTCGGCTTTCTGCGCACCGCCGCGCAGTACGAGAAGGGGCTCGACAACGCCCTCCCCGGCGGCGAGAACACGGTCAAGGTGCTCACCGCCCACAAGTCCAAGGGACTGGAGTGGGATGTGGTGGCGGTGCCGGGGCTGGTCGCCAAGCAGTTCCCGAGCGAGCAGTCCCGCGAGTCCTGGACGGCCAACGCCAAGGTCCTGCCGCATGAGCTGCGCGGGGACGCGCGGACCCTCCCGGACGTCACCGCCTGGGACAGCAAGGGAATCGCGGCCTTCAAGGACGCCATGAAGGAGCATCAGCGGACCGAGGAGCTCCGGCTGGGCTATGTGACGTTCACCCGGCCGCGGTCGCTGCTGCTGGGCTCCGGCCACTGGTGGGGCCCCACCCAGAAGCGGCCGCGCGGCCCGTCGGCCTTCCTGGACGCGCTGCGCGAGCACTGTGAGGCGGGGCACGGCGAGGTCGAGGCATGGGCCGAGCCCCCGGAGGAGGACGCGGAGAACCCGGCCCTGCGGGAGTCGGCGGCCGACCGGGCCTGGCCGCTTCCGCTGGACCCGGCCGCGCTGCGCCACCGGCGGCGCGCCGCCGATGTGGTGCTCGCCCATCTGGCGCGCATCGAGACGGCGGGGGACGGGCCGACCGCGCATGACGGGGGGCACCGCTCGGCCGACCGGGACCCGTTCCCGAGGCCCATGGACGATCTGGAGCCGCTGGAGGAGCCTGAGCCTCTGGACGGCCCGGAGTGGCCAGAGCCTCCGGAGGACCCATACGAGGACGCGGACGCGTACGGCGACGCGGCCGAGGACCCGTACGGGCCATATGAGGACGAGCCGTATGGCGATGGGTCACACGTCGATCCTTACGGCGCGCCGGAACCCGATGTGCCGGATGTCACGCGAGAACCGGCCGAGGACGAGCTGGCGCCCGAGGAGGCCCGGCTGGCCGGTTCCTGGGACCGCGATCTGGACGCGCTCGCCGGGGAACTGCGCCGCGCCCGCGAGACCGTGCACGAGGTGCCCCTGCCGGGGACGCTCACCGCCTCCCAGATGCTGCGCCTCGCCGCCGACCCGGACGGCTTCGCACGGGAGCTGGCCCGCCCCATGCCCCGCCCGCCGCGCCCCGCCGCGCGGCGGGGCACCCGCTTCCACGCCTGGGTCGAAGCGCGCTTCGAGGCGCTGTCGCTGCCGTTCCTGGGCCCCGACGAGCTGCCGGGCGGCGAGGAGGACGAGGCGGAGATCGCCGACGAGCGGGATCTGACCGCGCTCAAGGAGGCGTTCGCGCGCACGCCGTACGCCCGTCGCACGCCTTACCGCGTGGAGGTGCCGGTCCAGTTGACCCTGGCGGGCCGCATCATCCGCGGCCGGATCGACGCGGTGTACCGCGCGTCCGGAAGCGGCCCCGACGGCGGCCCGCGCTACGAGATCGTCGACTGGAAGACCGGCCGCTCCCAGGACGCCGACCCGCTCCAGCTCGCCATCTACCGCCTCGCCTGGGCCGAGCAGCACGAACTGCCCCTGTCGGCCGTGACGGCGGCGTTCGTGTACGTGCGCAGCGGCGAGGTCGTGCGCCCCGCCGGGCTGCCCGGCCGGGCCGGGCTCGAACGCGTCCTGCTCGGGGAGCCGGGCGGCGAGACGGAGGACGTGGAGGGGGTCACGGAGGTAACGGAGGTGGACGTGGCCGGAGCCGGGGGCGCGACCGAAAGTGATCGTATCGACGCCGAAACTGTCACCGAGGGCGAGCGCTCATGAGCGCCCCGGAGACCCCCGCCCTCGTCCCGCCGCGGGCCGGATAGGCTCACATGCATGAGCAACACCCCGGACACGGACAACGCCGTCCGCGCCTATGTGGACGACCATCGCGCCGCCTTTCTCGCCGAACTCTCCGAGTGGCTGCGCATCCCGTCCGTATCCGCCGACCCGGCCCGCGCCGACGACGTCCGGCGCAGCGCCCGGTGGCTGCGGGACCACCTGGCCGCCACGGGCTTCCCGGTGGCTGAGATATGGGACACACTGGGCGCCCCGGCCGTGTTCGCCGAATGGCCGTCCGGCGATCCCGACGCCCTTACGGTGCTCGTCTACGGCCACCACGACGTCCAGCCCGCCGACCGCGCGGACGGCTGGCGCACCGACCCCTTCGAGCCGGTCATCGAGGACGGCAGGCTCTACGCCCGCGGCGCCGCCGACGACAAGGGGCAGGTCCTCTTCCACACCCTGGGGATACGCGCGCATCTGGCCGTGACCGGCCGCGGCGCGCCCGCGGTGAACCTCAAGCTGCTGATCGAGGGCGAGGAGGAGTCCGGCTCCCCGCACTTCCCCGAGCTGGTCCGCGCGCACGCCGACCGGCTGGCCTGCGACACCGTGATCGTCTCCGACACCGGGATGTGGTCCGAGGACACCCCGACCGTCTGCACCGGCATGCGGGGCCTCGTCGAATGCCAGATCGATCTCCATGGACCCGCCCAGGACATCCACTCCGGCTCCTTCGGCGGCGCGGTGCCCAACCCGGCCACCGAGGCCGCCCGTCTGGCCGCCGCGCTGCACGACGCCGACCGTAAGGTGGCGATCCCCGGCTTCTACGACGGTGTCGTGGAGCTGACCGACCGTGAGCGCCAGCTCTTCGCCGAGCTGCCCTTCGACGAGGCGGGCTGGCTGCGGACCGCGCATTCGCGGGCCGCGCTCGGCGAGGCGGGGTACTCCACCCTGGAGCGGATCTGGGCCCGTCCGACCGCCGAGGTCAACGGCATCGGCGGGGGCTATCAGGGTCCTGGCGGCAAGACCATCGTGCCCTCGGCCGCCCAACTGAAGGTGTCCTTCCGGCTGGTGGCGGGCCAGGACGTGGAGAAGGTCCAGTCGGCCGTACGGGACTGGGTCGCCGCCCGGCTCCCGGCCGGTATCCGCCATGAGATCACCTATTGGGGCGCCACCCGCCCCTGTCTGACCCCGCTGGACCACCCCGCGCTCCAGTCGGTCGTCCGGGCCATGGGGCGCGCCTTCGGCCAGGAGATCCGCTTCACCCGCGAGGGCGGATCGGGCCCCGCCGCCGATCTCCAGGACATCCTCGGCACCCCGGTGCTCTTCCTGGGCATCTCGGTGCCGTCCGACGGCTGGCACGCGCCCAACGAGAAGGTCGAGCTCGGCCTGCTCATGAAGGGGGCCGAGACGGCCGCCCATCTCTGGGACGATCTCGCCGAGAACGGACGGGGATAGCTCGCTCATGTACGTAGACCACCCATTTCGCTGGGGGAGTTGGAAGCAACCGTGACCACCTGGACCGACCACGCCACCGACCGGCCGATCACGCTCGCTGCCCCGAGCGGCATCGACCGCTCCGCGCATCACCGCTTGGACGAGGCGTGGCTGGCGGCGGCGTGGAGTCACCCGACGACGCGTGTCTTCGTGGTCTCCGGCGGCCAGGCCCTGGTCGACGACACCCCGGACGGCCGCACCGAGCTCGTCATGACCCCGTCCTTCGAGGCCCCGCCCACCGAGAACCACCGCTACTTCCTGGGCACCGACCAGGAGGGCGTGCGCTACTTCGCGCTCCAGAAGGACTCCCTGCCGGGACGGATGGACCAGTCGGCACGCCCGGCCGGGCTGCGCGAGGCGGGCGCGCTGCTGTCCGAGCGCGACGCGGGGCTGCTGGTGCACGCGGTCGCGCTGGAGAACTGGCAGCGGCTGCACCGCTTCTGCTCACGCTGCGGCGAGCGCACGATGATCGCGGCGGCGGGCCATATCCGCCGCTGCTCCGCGTGCGGGGCCGAGCACTACCCGCGGACCGACCCCGCCGTGATCATGCTAGTGCGGGACGAACAGGACCGTGCGCTGCTGGGGCGCCAGGTGCACTGGCCGGAGGGGCGCTTCTCGACGCTGGCGGGCTTCGTGGAGCCGGGCGAGTCGATCGAGCAGGCCGTGGTCCGCGAGGTGGCGGAGGAGGCGGGCGTCACGGTCGGCGAGGTCGAGTACGTGGCCAGCCAGCCGTGGCCGTTCCCGTCCAGCCTGATGCTCGGCTTCATGGCACAGGCCACGTCCTCCCTGATCCAGGTGGACGGGGAGGAGATCCACGAGGCGCGCTGGTTCTCCCGGGACGACCTGCGGGCCGCGATCGAGTCCGGGGAGGTCCTGCCTCCGTCCGGTATCTCGATCGCGGCCCGGCTGATCGAGCTCTGGTACGGCGAGCCGCTGCCGCGAGGCTGACTCAGCCGCCGACCTTGGCCTTGACCTGCGCCAGGGACGGGTTGGTCAGGGTCGACCCATCGGGGAAGAGAACGGTCGGCACCGTCTGGTTGCCACCGTTCGCCTTCTCGACGAAGGCCGCGGACTCCGGGTCCTGCTCGATGTTGATCTCGGTGTAGGCGATGCCCTCGCGGTCCATCTGCCCCTTCAGGCGGCGGCAGTAGCCGCACCAGGTGGTGCTGTACATCGTCACAGTGCCGGACATCGGTCTTCGCTCTCCTCGGGGTCGTGGTCGGTGGGCAGAAGGAGAACGCTCACCCTCCGCCGGTCATTCCCGGATTCATATGACCGGAAGGCCATGGCTGTGGACAACCGGCACGGGGGTCCCAGGGGACCTGGCAGCATGGCGGGGTGACAGCAGCAACGTCCTCCACTCTGTTCCCGCAGGGCTCCACGCCGGGTGGCTACGCGGCCACACCGCGCGACGCCGACGCGGTGCTCGACGGGCTCGACCCCGAGCAGCGCGAGGTGGCGACGTCCCTGCACGGCGCGGTGTGCGTGCTGGCCGGGGCCGGCACCGGCAAGACCCGCGCCATCACCCACCGGATCGCCTACGGGGTGCGCGCGGGCATGCTCCAGCCCGCCAGTGTGCTGGCCGTCACCTTCACCAACCGGGCGGCGGGGGAGATGCGCGGCCGGCTGCGGCAGCTCGGCGCGGGCGGGGTGCAGGCGCGCACCTTCCACTCGGCGGCCCTGCGCCAGTTGCAGTATTTCTGGCCCAAGGCGGTCGGCGGCGAGGTGCCGCGGCTGGTCGAGCGCAAGGTCCAGCTCGTGGCCGAGGCCGCTGCCCGCTGCCGGGTCCGGCTGGACCGCAATGAGCTGCGGGACGTGACCGGCGAGATCGAATGGTCGAAGGTCACCCAGACCGTGCCCGAGGACTATCCGGCCGTGGCCGCCAAATCCGGCCGGGAGGCCCCCCGCGACGCCGCCGAGATCGGGCGGATCTACGCCACCTATGAGCAGTTGAAGCGCGACCGCGGCGTCATCGACTTCGAGGATGTGCTGCTCCTCACGGTCGGTGTGCTCCAGGAGCGGCACGACATCGCCGATCAGGTGCGCCGCCAGTACCAGCACTTCGTGGTCGACGAGTACCAGGACGTCAGCCCGCTTCAGCAGCGGCTGCTGGAGCTGTGGCTGGGCGACCGGGACAGCCTGTGCGTGGTCGGCGACGCCAGCCAGACCATCTACTCCTTCACCGGCGCCACCCCCGACCATCTGCTGAACTTCCGCACCCGCCACCCCGGGGCCACGGTGGTCAAGCTGATCCGGGACTACCGCTCCACCCCCCAGGTGGTCCACCTGGCCAACGGGCTGCTCTCCCAGGCCCGCGGCCGGGCCGCCGAGCACCGGCTGGAGCTGGTCTCCCAGCGGGAGGCGGGTCCCGACCCGGTCTACGCCGCCTATGCCGACGAGCCGGCCGAGGCCGAGGGCACCGCCCGCCGGATCCGTGAGCTGATCACCCCGGTCGAGCAGGGGGGCGGGGGCGTCCCGCCGAGCCAGGTCGCGGTCCTCTACCGGGTCAACGCCCAGTCGGAGCTCTATGAGCAGGCGCTGGCCGATGCCCAGGTGCCCTATCAGCTCCGCGGCGCCGAGCGGTTCTTCGAGCGGCCCGAGGTGCGTGAGGCGGGGCTGCTGCTGCGTGGCGCGGCCCGCGGGAGAAGCACCGACCCGGCGCTGATGGACGCGGACATCCCGTCCCAGGTGCGGGCCGTGCTGGGCACCCGTGGCTGGACGCCCGAGCCCCCGGCGGGGTCGGGCGCGGTGCGCGACCGCTGGGAGTCCCTGGCCGCCCTGGTGCGGCTCGCCGAGGACTTCGCGGGCAGCCGCCCCGCGGCCACGCTCTCCGATCTGGTGGCGGAGCTCGACGAGCGGGCGGCGGCGCAGCACGCCCCGACCGTCGAGGGTGTGACCCTCGCCTCACTCCACGCGGCCAAGGGCCTCGAATGGGACGCCGTCTTCCTGGTCGGTCTCACCGAGGGGATGGTGCCGATCACCTACGCCAAGACGGACCAGCAGATCGAGGAGGAGCGCCGGCTGCTCTATGTGGGGGTCACCCGCGCCCGCCACCATCTGACGCTGTCCTGGGCGCTCTCGCGGGCTCCGGGCGGTCGGGCCTCCCGTCGCCCCACCCGCTTTCTCAACGGGCTGCGGCCCGGCTCCCAGGCCGTGGGCGCCCGTACCCTCGGCGGGGCCGGCGGGATCGAGCGCGGGGCGGCGGCCCCGGGCGGGGGCGGCGGGGCGCGCAGGCGGCGCGGTCCGGTCCACTGCCGGGTGTGCGGCCGGGCGCTGACCGACGCGGGCGAGATGAAGCTGATGCGCTGCGAGGGCTGCCCGTCCGAGCTGGACGAGGCGCTCTATGAGCGGCTGCGCGACTGGCGGGCGGAGCAGGCGGGGCTGCTGGGACAGCCGGCCTACTGCGTGTTCACCGACAAGACACTGCTCGCGATCGCCGAGGCCGTTCCGGAAACCGAATCGGAGCTGGCCCGTATCGCCGGTGTCGGACGCCGCAAGCTCGACCGGTTCGGGGGCGATGTTCTCGCGCTGTGCGAGGGGCGGGAACTGCCCTCGGCGGTCGACGGCGAGGGGGATGACGGTGCCGGGTGAAGCCATTCGGGTGACCCTTGGCAAAACTCGACGGAAAAATAGTTTGCGCGCGTGGAGGCCGTACCCATAGCCTTCCGAGCACGGAGACAACGGCCCTTCCAGGAGCCGAGGATTCCGTGTTGTACTGAACACCCGGACTGGTTTCGATCGGTCCCTGAGACGCCGAGAGGAGGCGAAGACCAGTGATCAGCTTCATCAACACCATCAAAAAGGCCGATCGATCGGTCGTCGCCACCTGCCTGCTCGGCTCCGCGCTTCCTGGCACCGGTATGCCCGGCGTCGATGAGGCGCGCCTCAGTGAGCGACCGATCCAGGCACCTGCGGTAACGGCAGTGGCACAGGCAATGGCCTATGCCTTTGCGGCCAATGGTGCCGAATCCCGGACGCAGCAGCAGCACCACAAGACGTGGGCCTTCCGCAGGCTCGAACCCTGGAGTTATCCAGCCTGATCCAGGATCAGGTCGGCACCTTCCAGGGCCGCGGAACCCACACCGGGATCCGCGGCCCTTTTGATTTGCCAGAGCCCGGCCACCAGCCGGACCAAAGAGACGAGGACCACACACCGTGCAACTCAACGCACACGCCCCGTCCGCATCGACCGACCTGAACCGACCGCCTGACTCCTCGGAGGACTCCTTGACCCCGCTCACCGCCCTCACCGAACTCGATGAGGCCATCGAGAACCTGGGTGTAGCCGTTCCGTGCCGTTCGTACGACCCGGAGGTCTTCTTCGCCGAGTCCCCGGCCGACGTCGAGTACGCGAAGTCGCTGTGCCAGACCTGTCCGCTGCGTGAGGCATGCCTCGCCGGTGCCAAGGACCGTCGCGAGCCGTGGGGCGTCTGGGGCGGGGAGCTCTTCGTCCAGGGCGTGGTGGTGGCCCGCAAGCGGCCGCGTGGCCGCCCGCGCAAGAACCCGGTTGCGGCATGAGCACCACCGGCACCATCGATCGCCCAGCGACGCACGACCCCATGAAGCAGGTCCCGACGATGACCCCACCGGTCTCCGACACCCCAGCACCCGAAACCTCCGGCGCGCCCGAGTCGCGCCAGAACAGGAACCGAGAGATGCAACTCATCCAAGAAGCCCTGGCGCGTGCGCATATGCACGACCGGCTTCAGGAGGCAGAGTCCGAACGGCCCGCCGCTCGACTCGCCGCCGCCCGCCGGATGCAGCGCCGCGCGGAGCGTGCCTCGCTCCGCGCCCGCCGCGCCCTGGCCATGGCGCTCATGCAGTGACCACCGGGTGCGGCACCGGCCGGAGCCGGGGCTGACATCAACACACACTGACGGGTCCTACGCCGACCCGTCGCGTGACCACAGAGGGCCGGTCCGATCGGACCGGCCCTTTGGCTACCCCGAAGGGCCCACGCTCCGGGGCGGCACCGCCCGACGGCAGAGGCTCGACGGCAGAGGCCCGGCCGCCGGGCGGCGCGCGGGCTCAGGCCGAGGTCTCCGCGGCCTCGGACTCCGGGTCCTGGGCGAAGCCGGGGACCCATGCCTCGAGTTCATCCCTCAGCCGCACCGTGGCGCCCAACTGGCACAGCACCCCGATGGTGCTCAGGGTCACCCGGTGGATCAGCAGATAGGCGGGCGGCAGATTGAGCTGATTGCCCAGCTCATAGACGGGGGAGTGACGGTCGGCCATCCGGGCCGCCTGGCTGCGCAGCCACTGCCGGTCGAAGACGAACGCGTCGACCTGGGCCGGTTCGAGCATCGGCAGCAGAAAGTCCAGCAGGTCGTCCGGGTCCATCTCAATGGTCGGCTTGACGAAGCCCTCCCCGCGCATCAGCTCATAGACCCCCATGGCATCGCCCTGGAGCGCCATGCGCAGTGCGATGCCGATGGGCTCCGGAAGCCCTTCCGGGAGCCGGTTCACCGAGCCGAAGTCCAGCACCCCCAGCTTCCACCGCTCCGGCGGTCCGTCCGGGGCGTCACCGGTCAGCAGCCGGAAGTTTCCCGGATGCGGATCGGCGTGCAGCAGCCCGGTGCGGGACGCCCCCGAGAACAGAAAGCGGGCCAGCAGTTGCCCGGCGCGGTCCCGCTCCTCCTGAGTGCCGTCGGCTATCACCTCGGAGAGCGGTATCCCCTCCAGCCATTCGGTGATCAGTATCTGATCGCTCTGGTGCACCACCTCGGGCACCACGATCTCCGCGTCCTGGGCGTACTCCTCCGCATGGGCCCGCTGAGACGCCGCCTCCAGTTCGTAGTCCAGCTCCTCGGCGACCCGCTCGCGCAACTCCGCGATCAGCGGCTTGATGTCCAGCCCCGGCACCAGCGGCCCCAGCACCCGGGCGAACCGGCTCAGTTGGTTGAGGTCGGACAGCAGCGCCTCGCCCGCCCCCGGGTACTGCACCTTGACCGCCACCACACGCCCGTCGTGCCAGACCGCCCGATGCACCTGCCCGATCGAGGCGGCCGCCGCCGGCTTGTCCTCGAACTCCTGGAACAGCTCCGGCCAGTCCGGGCCCAGCCGCTCCTCCAGCGCCGCGTGGACCGTGCGGCTGGGCATGGGAGGGGCCGCTTCCTGGAGCTTGGTCAGGGCCGCCCGGTAGGGCCTGGCTATCTCCTCGGGCAGCGCCGACTCGAAGACCGACATGGCCTGCCCGAGCTTCATGGCCCCGCCCTTGAGCTCACCGAGGACCTTGAACATCTGCTCGGCGGTGCGCTGCTGTACCTCGCGCGCGACCATCTCCGCCGGCCGTCCCCCTATCCGCTTCCCGAGCCCCCACGTGGCGCGCCCCGCGAATCCCAAGGGCAGCGCCGCCAGTTTGGCGGTACGGGTGATCGCCTTGCGCGGCAGATCGGTCATGCGCCCCTCCAACTACAGCCGTGCCATCCCGGAGGGTGGCCCCCGGGCCCCCGTCGCCCACTCCACGGACGTGGGTCACCCGGACATTGTCGCGTGCGGTGCCTCTGCGGCCGAGGCATATACGGCATCCTCCTCCCCGGCCGCTCCGCAGCCGCAGCCGGGATGTGCTACGACCGGACGCGCCTCCCAGACGAGGGAGGGAAGCGCCAACTCCCACCGGACCCCCGCGCCCCCGGAAGGCCGGCCGTCGAGGAAGGCCAGCGCCTGCACCGCGGTGAGCCCCGCCACCACCATCGCCAGCGCCGCGTCGCAGGCCGGGGCGGTCCGCCGCCGCCCGGACCGCCACTGCGCGAGCATCCGCGGCCAGACGGGCTCCCGCTCGGCACGGCCCGCCGCGGCACAGCCCGCACAGGGCGTCATGCCCGGCACCACCAGCGGCCCCACCACTCCCGTCGCCTCGATGACTCCCGCATAGAGATGGGGTGTCCCGGAGGCGAGCAGCGGCTGGGCGGGCTCCGGATCCGGTGCGTACGCGGCGAGGCCGTCACGCGGGGCGATCACCACAAGCGCCAGACCGGGCTCTCCCGAGGGGGTCCGCTCTTCTGTACAGGTCCGCTGCCGCGCCGCCCGGCGCGGGAGCGGACCGGGCGCGGTCTGTCGCACCACACGGCGCGCGGCCATATCCCGGCGCTCCCCGATCTGCCCCGCCACATCGTGCCCCGGTCCAGGCCCCACAACCCCAGCCCCAGCATGACGGCCATCGGGAGCACGATCGCCGTCGGCGCGGAGATCCCGTCGCGCTTCCGCACCCTTACCCTCGCCTTCACCCTCATCCACCCCGCATGACAACAAAAGGCATAAATACGACTATTCGCCTACAGTGTGCAGTCAGGACGACACATCCGCCGCGAAGGGCACGCGTCATGAACCGCCTCGGTATCGAAAACCCCCGCGGTCTCGTGGCCTTCGCCGCGCTGACCGGGTGTCTGGTGACCCTGGCGGTGGCCGCGCTCACCGGGGCCGGAGGGGTTTTCGCCGTGGCGGGGCTGGTGGGCTGCGGCTGTGAGCTGCTGCTGGACCGCACCGAACCGGGGCTGATGGCCCGTCTGGGGCGGCTGCACATGGGTGCCACGTCCCGCTTCGAGATCCGCTGCGTCCTGCTGCTCCTCCTGCTCGGCCGACTCCATGTCACCGGCCCCATCGGGCTGGCCGCGGCCATGACGCTGGTGCTCTGCCTGCTGGCCGGGCAGGCCCTGCACGCCGCGCTCATCACGCTGATCCGGCGGCGCCGCGCCCTCGCGGTCGCGGCCCGCAACATCGATCTGCGCCGACTGGACATCAGCGACCGGCCGCCCCGCAGGCTCACCGAATGGCCCGGTCAGCGGATGCTGGTCTACGAGCTGTCGGCCCTGCTCGGGCTGACCGCGTCGCTGCTGACCGGCGACGCCCGCTGGGTGGTGGCGGCGCTCACCCTGGCCGCCGGATCCTGCCTGATCACGGTCGTGGCGCTGGTTCCGTACCTCGTCCGGGCCATCCGCCGGCTGCCCGGCGCCGCCCAGGTGCTGGCCGAGGTCGACGCCTGGCTGATCCAGCGCCGCCCGCGCACGGTGCTGTACTTCTCCGGTCCGCGCGACCGCGCCGACCAGCTCACCCGATGGCTGGGGCCGGTGGCCGCACTGCCCACCCCGTCCCTGGTCATCGTGCGCGAACGGGAGCTGCTTGAGGCCCTGGAGCCGACCCCGCTACCGGTACTGTGCGTGCCGAGCGCCGCGCATCTGTCGCAGTTGGACCTGGGCGGGGTGCGGGTCGCGCTCTACCCCGCCAACACCGGCCGGAACATCCATCTCCTGCGGATCCCCACCATGCAGCACGTCTTCCTGGCCCCCGGCGGCGACGGCGACGAGGCCGCCGCCGTCGATCCGTACAGCAAGGTCTACGACCAGGTGTGGGTGGCGGGCGAGGCGGGACGCAGGCGCCATGTCCAGGCCGCGGTCGGCGTCGAGGACGCCGACATCGTGGAGATCGGCCGCCCCCAGCTCGACGGACTGCGCGTGGACCGGACCGGCCACACCCCCGCGCCCCTGCCCACCGTGCTGTACGCGCCCACCCGGGACGGCGCGGCGGGTGAGCCAGGCGCGGCGGGCGAGCAGGACACGGCAGGCGAGTCGCTCGTACGGGCGCTGCTGGACAGCGAACGCCCCCTCCGCGTGCTCTACCGGCCGCATCCCCCCACCGGCCACCGCACCCCCGAGGCCCGCGCCGCCCACCGCCGCATCGTCGCCCTGATCCACGCCGCGAACGAGCGGCGCACCGCCGACGCCCTCGGCGAGGCGCCCGAGGACGCCGAGGCGCAGCGCACCGAGGACGCCCGCCGCCGCGCCGAACTGACCAAGCGCATCGCCGCGCTGGACGCGCGGCTGCGCCGGGCGGACGCCGACGAGGCCATGCTCACGCGGGACCGCGCCGCACCCGATCCGGCCCTGCTCACCGAGGCCGAGGGGCTGCGCAGGCAGTGGCACCAGGCCCACTGGGCGGCCTCACCGCCCTGGCTCCACCAGGTGATCGAGGGGGACCTGCCCACCCTCCACTCCTGCTTCGACCAGGCCGATCTGCTGATCGGCGATCTCTCCGACGTGGTCGGCGACTTCCTCGCCACCCTCAAGCCGTACGCGCTCACCGTTCCGGCGGGGCTCGGCGAGGAGGAATTCCGCCGGCGGAACGTCGTGGCCAGGGCGGCCTATCTGCTCGGTCCCGGGGCATCCGGCATGCAGGACCTCCTGCGCAAGCTCTTCGACCCGTGCCTCGACGAGCTGCGCACCGCCCGCCACGAGGTGAAGGAGTTTCTGCTCGGCCCCAGCACCCCACCGTCCATCCAGCGCTTCACCGACGCCGTCGACGCGCTCGCCGAGAAGGGCGAGACGGTCGTCCGGCTGCGTGACCTCCACACGGCCCCACCCCCCGGCGCCGGACGCTGGTCCGTCATCCGATAACAAGACATCCCACAGGTACGTCATCCGATCGCTCGACAACACCCCATAGGTACGCCCCCACAGGTACATCACCCACAGGCACGACACCCCACACGTACGACACCCCACATGTACGTCACCCCGTAGCAGCACATCCCACACCCGGACCTCACCCCAGGCCCTCACCATGAGCTTCCACCCCAGGCCCCGTCCCCAGGAGCCCCCCGCACACGCCTCCTGAGCCCCCCGCACACCCTCCGGAGCCAGCATGCCGCGCAATCACCGCCCCGGCCCGCCTCCCCGTGTCAGCGTGATCGTCCCCGCCCGTGACGCCATGCCCGGGATCACCCGGGCCGTCACCTCCGCCATGGAGCAGACCCTCGGGCTCAGCCGACTCGACATCATCGCCGTCGACGACGGCTCGGCCGACGGCACCGCTGAGGAGCTGGACCGGCTCGCCGCCGGCTGCCCCTCGCTCCATGTCGTCCGCAACCCCCACCCCTGCCGCGGCGGCGCCGGCGGCCCCCGCAACACCGGACTGGCCCGCGCCCGGGGCGACTTCGTCTTCTTCCTGGACGCCGACGCCCGGCTGGCACCCGACGCGCTGCGCCGCATGGTCGCGATGGCCGACCAGAACGGCACCGATGTGGTCCTGGGCAAGATGGTCTCCCCGGACGGACGCGGCGTCCCCAAGGCGGTCTTCCGCCACAACCAACTGCGCACCGACGCCCACAGCTCCCACGCCTACGCCACCCTGGAGCCCTGCAAGCTCTTCCGCCGCTCCCTGATCGAACGGCTGCGGCTGCGCTTCCCCGCCCACCTCCACCACGGCGAGGGCAAGCCGTTCACCGCGGCCGCCTATCTCAACGCCTCCGGGATCTCCGTCGTCGCCGACTACGACTGCTACCACCTGGGCCCGGGCCCGGGCCGCACCGCCGCGGGTCTCGCCGACCGCGTGGACGCCATGCGGCCGCTGTTCGAGACCGCCGCCCGGCACACCCGGCCCGGCAGCCGCCGCGACGCCGTCATGCTCCACCACATCCGCCGGGAGCTGTGCCCGGCGCTGCGCGCCCTGCCGCGCGAGGACGAGACCGAGGCCCGCCAGCGGTTCCTGCCCGAACTGCGCCGATGGGCGCTGGCCCACTGCTCCGACACGCTCTTCCCCACCCTCACCGCCCCCGAGCGGCTGATGGTCCATCTGCTGCGCACCGGCCGCTTCGAGGATCTGCTGTCCGTCGTGCGCAACGCCAAACGCGACGCCCGGTGCGGCCATCTCGTCGAGAAGGGCAGCGTCTACTGGCTCCACCCCTTCTTCCGCGACCCCGACGCCGAGATCCCCGACGCCTGCTTCGACGTCACCGACCGGCTGCCGGTCCGCCACCATCTCGCGGGCGCCGCCTGGCACGGCCGCAGCACCCTGCGGGTGCGCGGCCGGGCGGCCATCGACGGGCTGGAGACCGACCCCGAGGAGGACCGCGCCGAGCTGGTGCTGCGCCGCCGCGAGGCACTTGACGAGGTGCGGATCCCGGCGGTGGCCATGGCGGAGGACGACCCCGCGGAGTTCGCGGCGGATGTGAACATCGCCGCGGCCGACGGCGGCGCACCGCTGCGCCCCGGCGTCTGGGACGTCTTCCTCGACGTCCGCGCCGAGGGCATCAGCCGCACCGTACGGTTCGGCAACCGCCATGACGACACCCTCGACATCGGCACCGCGCGCCGGGTGGTGGCCGCCGGGCCCGGGCTGCGCGCCCGGGTCACGCCGTACTTCACCAGCCCGTACCGCAATCTCTCCCTCGACATCGGCCCGGCCCCGCGCGGCGCGCCCTGCGAGGTGACCGAGGCCGTATGGCATCCGTCGGACAAGGGCACCCTGGTCGTCGCCGGACGGCTGCTGCCGCCCGGCACCCCGGCGCGCGGGCGGCTGCTGCGGCTGCGCGCCGAGCATGCCGACGGACGGGTCTTCGACCATCCGGTGCGGTTCGCCGCGGGGCATCCGGCGGGCGCCTTCACCGCCCGGCTGCCGGTACGGGACCTGGGCCGCGGCCGGTGGACGGTGACGCTCGCCGTCATCGGCCCGGGCGACCAGGCGCCGGGGCACCCCGCGCCCGCCGCGCCGGTGCCGCCGCCCGCCCGGCTGCCCGGCGCCCGCTGGGTGCGCCGCGGCCGTCCGTACTACGCCAAGCCGCTGATGGGGCGCGGCGAGGTGACGCTGGAGCTGCGGGTGGCGCCGGTCCGGCTGCTCGCCGCCGTACGCAACCGGCTGCCGTGGTGACGCACCATGACCTCCCTCCCGGCTGCGGTGGTCACGCACCATGACGACCCCGCTCACCCCCGCAGCCGCCGCCGCACCCCCGTGGCGACCTTGATCGGAGCCACCTCCAGGACCAGGGCCCGGGCCGGGCCCAGAGCCACCGGCTTGGCGTAGTACGGACGGCAGCCGAAGCGCAGCCAGCGGGTCGCGGCCAGCCGGTCGAAGTACGGCACCACCGCGGAGCGGCGCGCCGCGTCCTCCCCCGGGCCGTCCATGATCAGCGACAGCGTCCAGCGGCCGGTGCCCAGCCTGCCGACCGGCAGCCGGGCGGTGAAGACGGACGTGGGCCCGCCGGGCTCACAGCGCACCGGCACCTCGTGCACCGTGCCCGTGCCGCCCTCGGCGCGCAGCAGCAGCGTCCCGCCGTCCCGCGCGGCCTCCTCGGTCAGCCGTCCGCCGACCAGCAGGGTGCTCCGGGTGCGCCAGAGGGTCCGGAGCACCTGGCAGGGCGGGTCGTAGGGATGGGCGACCTCGCCGACGTCGAGCGAGAGATTGCCGTACGGGGTGTAGTACGGCACCACCACCTCCGCCCCCTGGGGCGTGGTGACGCGGCGCCGGGAGGGATGGGTGACCTCACCGCCCTCGCGGCGGTTGCCGAACCGCACCGTACGGCTGACGCCCTGGGCGCGGACGTCCAGGTAGATGTTCCACAATCCCCGTTCCAGCGGGGCCCCGCCATCGGCGGTGGCCGGGTCGATCTCGGCGGTGAAGCCCGCCATCTCGTACCGCCGCCCCTCCCCGGGCAGCGGGTTGGCGGACAGGCACGGTGTGGTGGGCACCCGCACCTCGGGGCGGTCGGCCCGGTACTTGCGCAGCACGATCTCGGTGGCCGGGTCCAGGGCGTCGACGTCCTCGATATAGGCGTGGCCGGCCAGCCGCAGCGTCCCGCCGTGCCAGCTCGCCGCCTCCAGGTGGTGCTGGACCGGCAGCCGGTCGGTGACGTCGAAGCAGACGTCGGGGACGGCGGCGGCATGGTCCCGGAAGTACGGATGGAGCCAGTAGACCCGGCCCTTGTCGACGAGATGGCCGCGCCGCCCGTCCCGCCCCGCGTTCCGGGCCACGGTCAGCACCTCGTCGAAGCGGTCGGCACGCAGCAGTTGGATCAGCAGCCGGTCGGGGGCGTCGAGCCGCTGGAAGAGGGCGTCGCTCACCCAGGTCCTCGCCCAGTGCCGGAACTCCGGGAAGAACCGCTCCCGCGCCTCCTGTTCGCTCTCGCGCGGCAGCAGGGCGCGCAGCGGACCGCACAGCTCCCACTCCACATGGCGGCGCATGATCTGGTCCCGGCGCGGGCCCGGTTCCAGATAGCGGGCCACGGTCTCGAAGCACAGCCGGGTGCCGTCCATGCGGTGGGCGAGATCGGCGGCGGTGAGGGTGAGGTTGTTGCGGTTCTCGCGGTAGCGGACGTAGTAGCAGTCGTAGTCGGCCACCACCGAGATACCGGAGGCGTTGAGGTAGGCGGCGGCGGTGAACGGCTTGTCCTCGCAGTTGCGGTAGGGCGGGAAGCGCAGACGCAGCCGCTCGATGAGGGAGCGGCGGAACAGCTTCCACGGGCCCAGGGTCAGATAGGCGTGGGAGGAGAAGACGTCGGTACGGGCCTGATTGTGCTGGAAGACCGCCCGGGGCACGGCCCGTCCCCCCACGGAGGCGATCTTGCCCAGCACGATGTCGGTGCCGTGGGCGTCGGCCATGGCGACCATGCGGCGCAGCGCGTCCGGCCCCAGATAGTCGTCGGAGTCGAGGAAGAAGACGAAGTCGCCCCGGGCCTGGTCCAGTCCGGCGTTGCGGGGGATGCCCGCGCAGCCGGAGTTCTCCTGGTGGATGACGCGCAGCGCGGAGCAGATGCGGGCGAGCCGCTCCAGCTCCTCGCCGGTGCCGTCGGTCGAGCCGTCGTCCACCGCGATGATCTCGACCCGGTCCGGGCCCAGGGTCTGGTCCATCGCGGAGGTGACGGCGCGGGTCAGCTCCGGCAGAGCGTTGTAGGCGGGGATGATCACACTGACGCGAGGTCGGGATACGGCGGGCATGACGGCCTCCTGACTCCGGGCTCTCGACGGGTCGGGGGTCGGGGTCGGGCGTCGGGGGTTCGGGCGTCGGGCGTCGGGGGCGGGGGTTCGGGCGTCGGGGTCACTCGGCGGTGAGGACGCCGCCGCGCGGCCCCGCCGGGGCGCTGTCGCCACCGGCCGGCAGGGGCCGGGTCCGCGGCGCGGGCGCGAGAGGGAGCGCCGCATCGTCCTGGCCCAGCATCAGGGTCCGTACGACGCGTTCGGCCGCGTGGCCGTCGTCGAACGGGCAGAAGCGGGCCCGGAAGGCGGTGCGCAGCGCGGTCGCGTCCGCGTCGCACCAGCGGCCCTCGCGGAAGACCTCGGCCAGTTGCCGCTCGGTGCGGGCGACGGCTCCCGGGGTCTCGCCGGGGGATCCCGAGAGGAGGTCGAAGTAGACCCCGCGGGAGGACCGGTAGATGTCCCAGTCGTCGGCGTAGATGACGATGGGGCGGTCCAGCAGCGCGTAGTCGAACATCATCGACGAGTAGTCGGTGATCAGCGCGTCCGCCGCCAGGCACAGTTGCTCCGCCGACGGGTGGCCGGAGACGTCGATCACCAGCCCGGCCTCCTGGAGCCGGGACAGATGGTCCTGCGGCCGGTAGGAGTAGTGGGCCCGCACCAGCAGCGTGGTCTGCGGGCCGAGTTCGCGGCTGAGCCGCTCCAGGTCCAGCCGGGGGGTGAACCCCTTCTGGTAGTCGCGGAGGGTGGGCGCGTAGAGGAGGGCGGTGTTCCCGGCCGGGATGCCCAACTCCCCGCGGATCCGTGCGATGTCCTCCTCCGATGCCGTGAAGAAGACGTCATTGCGCGGATATCCGTATTCCAGCAGCCGGTACGCGGCGGGGTAGACCCGCTCCCAGATCTGGCTGGAGTGCGGATTGGCGGAGAGGGCGACGTCCCAGCGGTCGATGCGCTTCAGCAGATTGCCGAAACTCATCCCGCCCGCGGCGGCCGGATAGCGCTGCTGATCCAGTCCCATGCATTTGAGCGGGGTGCCATGGAAGGTCTGGAGATGCACCGTGTCCGGCCGTTTCACCACCTCATTGGGGAAGTTGACATTGTTGATGAGGTATTTGGCGCGGGCCACCGTGCGGTAGAAGTCGCGGGTGCCGGTGACGACGTAGTCGACGCCTTCGGGGAGGGACTCGATCTCCGACTGCTTGACCGCCCACACCCCGTGGATCTCCGGCGCCAGTTCCCGCGCCTTGTAGTAGATCGCCCCCGGATTGCACAGCACCCCACGGCCCCAGTACGCGGAGTAGACGGCCAGATGGGGGTCGACCGGGCGCTGCCGGTGCAGCCGGTACAGGCCCCGCTTGGCGCGTGCGGCCAGGGGTGGCCGGACGGTCCGGCGCAGCTTGCGGGCCCCGGCCGCCGCCCGTACGCCCAGTTCGCGCTCCCGGTAGCGGAGGAAGGAGCCGGACGCCAGCGCCTCGAAGCGCCACCGGCCCTCGACCGGCGGGGTGAACCCGGCGGGCAGCCGGCCGCGGTACCACGCGGCGGCCCGTCCGAAGAAGCGCGGCCGGTCCGCCGTCGCCACCCGGGACGTCCGGTCCAGGCAGAACAGGAAATGCGAGACGGCCCGTTCGAAGAGCAGCGGACGCAAAGGGTCCAGATGCGGGTGGTCGTCGAGGAAGTCGAAGAGCCGGGCGTACTGCTGGAAGATGACGAAATGCTTCTCGCCGGGGCTTCCGGTACTGGCCCCGACCCGCCGCTGCCGGTATTCCAGGCCCACCAGATCGACACAGGCTATTCGCCGCGCGGTGAGCATCGTCTTGTACGAGAGCAGGGCGTCCTCGTAAATACCCTCGCTGAACGCGAAGCCATGGCGGGTGTAGAAATCCCGGCGGTAGACGCGGTTGGACGACATCGCGAACAGCCGCAGGAATTCCGGGCGTTCGACGACGGAGAAGACATCGGTGCCCGCCGAGGCCAGCAGCTCCCCGAAGAGGCTGGGGGCCCGGCGCTCCGACCAGTAGGTGCGCACATGGTTGAAGTAGAGGATCTCCGGGTCATGGGTGAGGGCGAGCCGGTCGGCGAGGCCCTGGAGGGTGCCCGGGGCGAGGGTGTCGTCCCCGTCCAGGAAGAGCAGATAGTCCCCGCGGGCCCGCTCGACACCGGCGTTACGGGCCCGGCCCGGCCCGGAGTTGACCCGCTGGTGCACGGGCACGACCCGGCTGTCGCGCGCCGCGTACGCGTCGATGATCGCGCCGCAGTGGTCCGGTGAACGGTCGTCGACGGCGACCACCTCCACGTCCTGACACGACTGCGTCAGCACGGAATCCAGGCAGGCGCTCAGATAGCCCTGGACGCGATAGGCGGCGATGACGATGGTGAAGCGGGGCATAAGGCTCCTCGGGACGCGACGGCGGTTCGAGGTGCGAAGCACTCACTGACCACCCACGCTAGGTGGGTTCGTCCCGGTATGCCCGCTCAGTCGTTGGACGGACGCCCAAGCGGGTGACAAACGCCCCCGACGGACATGAAAGTCCGCCGGGGGCGCCGGAGCTGCCACATCCTCCTCCCGCGGCCTTCCCCCTCCACGTTGGCGCGCCGCCGCGCTTCACGCAGGTACGGCGTCGCGGGCGCCGCGCCCTCCAGGCACCCGGGCCCTGGCCCGATGCCGTGGGCCCGATGCCGTGGGCCCGATGCCGTGGACAGGTGCCGTGGACAGGTGCGGCGCATGGGCCGTGCGCCGCCGCGGGGTCATGGCCCGAACGCACCTCGCCGCCCGGGGCGCGGAGCCCCGGGCGGCGCGGTGTCAGCTCGGTGGAGGATCAGCTATGCGTGCGCAGCAGCGTTCGCATCGTCCGCATCGCGACCGACAGATTGGCCAGGTCGAAGGTCTCCGAGGACTGGATCTCATCGAGCGTGGTGCGCGCACGCTGAAGGATCGCGGCGTTCTTCTCCTCCCACGCCTTGAAGCGCTGCTCGGGCGTGGAGCCGCCGTTGCCCACCGACAGCACATCGGAGGTCAGGGCGGCCTGGGCCGCGTACAGGTCCTCGCGGATGGAGACCCGGGCCATGGACTGCCACCGGTCGGCGCGCGGCAGCTCGATGATCCGGTCCATGAGCTGGCTGATCCGCAGCCGGTCGGCCAGGTCGTAGTAGACCTCGGCGACCGCCAGCGGCTCCTTGCCGGTGCGGTCCGCGATGGCGACGATGTCCAGCGTCGGGAAGGCCGAGGAGAAGCCCGCCACCCGGGTGGCCAGGTCCTCCGGGACGCCCGCCGCCGTGATCTCGTCGTAGATCCGCTGGTACCACTCGATGTCGGAGCCGCGCAGCAGCTTGGGCAACTGCGCCCGGACCGCGGCGACCCGCTCGCCGAAGAAGTCGATGGTCTCGGCGAGCTCCAGCGGCTGCGGCCGGTTGTTGAGCAGCCAGCGGGTGCCGCGCTCGACCAGCCGCCGCGAGTGCAGCCGCATCCTGGTCTGGATTTCGGCGTCGACGACCGTGTCCAGCGCCTCGACCTCGTCCCACACCTGGTTCAGCTCGAAGATCGCGCGGGCCGCGGTCTGGGCGCGCACGACCTCCTCGGTGGAGGCCCCGCTCTCCTCCCGCATCCGGTGCAGGAAGGTCGTACCGGCGGTGTTGAGCGTGTCGTTGACCAGCACCGTGGTGATGATCTCGCGCCGCAGGGCATGGCCGTCGATGTACTCGGGGAACCGCTGCCGCAGCGCCTGCGGGAAGTAGGCGTGCAGCAGCCGCTGGAGATACGGGTCGTCGGGCAGCCCGGTGGTGATCAGCTCATCGGCCACCGTGATCTTGACGTAGGCGAGCAGCACGGCCAGCTCGGGCTGGCTCAGACCGCGCCCGGCGGAGAGCCGCTCGCGGATCTGGCGGTCGGTGGGCAGGAACTCCAGCGCCCGGTCCAGCCGCCCCTCCCGGCCCAGGCGGCGCATCAGCCGCTGGTGGGCGTGGAGCAGGCTGGGGGCCTGGACGACGGAGTTGGCCAGGGCCACGTTCTGCGCGTAGTTGTTGCGCAGCACCAGCGCGCCGACCTCGTCGGTCATCTCGGCGAGCAGCTTGTTGCGCTGCTTGAGGGTGAGGTCGCCCTCGGTGACCAGGGCGTTGAGCAGGATCTTGATGTTCACCTCGTGGTCGGAGGTGTCCACCCCGGCGCTGTTGTCGATCGCGTCGGTGTTGATCCGGCCGCCCTTGGCGGCGAACTCGATCCGGCCCAACTGGGTCAGACCCAGGTTGCCGCCCTCGCCGACGACCTTGACCCGCAGATCCTGGCCGTCCACCCGGATCGCGTCATTGGCCTTGTCGCCGACATCGCCGTGGGATTCGGTGGACGCCTTGACATAGGTGCCGATGCCGCCGTTCCACAGCAGGTCGACCGGGGCCTTGAGGATCGTCTTCATCAGATCGGCCGGGGTCATCTTGGCGACCCGCTTCTCGATGCCGAGCGCGGCCCGCACCTGCGGGGTGATCGGGATGGCCTTGGCCGTACGGGGGTGGATGCCGCCGCCCGGCGACAGCAGCTCGGTGTCGTAGTCCTCCCACGAGGAGCGCGGCAGCTCGAACAGGCGGCGGCGCTCGGCGTAGGAGGTGGCCGCGTCCGGGTTGGGGTCCAGGAAGATATGCCGGTGGTCGAAGGCGGCGATCAGCCGGATGTTCTCGCTCAGCAGCATGCCGTTGCCGAACACATCGCCGGACATGTCGCCGACGCCCACGACCGTGAAGTCCTGGGTCTGGGTGTCATGGCCCAGCTCACGGAAGTGGCGCTTGACCGACTCCCAGGCACCGCGGGCGGTGATGCCCATGCCCTTGTGGTCGTATCCGGCGGAGCCGCCGGAGGCGAAGGCGTCCCCGAGCCAGAAGCCGTACGACTGGGCCACGTCGTTGGCGATGTCGGAGAAGGTCGCGGTGCCCTTGTCGGCGGCGACGACGAGATAGGTGTCGTCCCCGTCGTGGCGGACCACGTCCTTGGGCGGCTCGACCTGGCCCGCGACCAGGTTGTCGGTGATGTCGAGCAGACCGGAGATGAAGGTCTTGTAGCAGGCGATGCCCTCGGCCATCCAGGCGTCGCGGTCGACGGACGGATCCGGCAGCCGCTTGCCGACGAAGCCACCCTTGGCGCCCACCGGCACGATGACGGTGTTCTTCACCATCTGCGCCTTGACCAGGCCGAGGATCTCGGTACGGAAGTCCTCACGCCGGTCGGACCAGCGCAGGCCGCCGCGGGCGACCTTGCCGAACCGCAGATGCACACCCTCGACCCGCGGCGAGTACACCCAGATCTCGTACGCCGGGCGGGGCGCGGGCAGATCGGGCACGGCCTGCGGGTCCAGCTTGATCGACAGATAGTCGTGGGGCTTGCCGTCCCCGTTCTTCTGGAAGTGATTGGTGCGGAGGGTGGCCTTGATCAGGGTGAGGAACGAGCGCAGGATGCGGTCCTCGTCCAGCGAGGCCACCTGGTCCAGCGCCGCGTCCAGCTCCTCCAGCAGGGCGTCGGTCAGCTCCAGGCCCGCCCGCTGCCGCTCCGGCGACATCCGCGCCTCGAAGAGGGAGACCAGCAGCCGGGTGGTGTGCACATTGTTGCGGAGGGTGTCCTCCATGTACGACTGGCTGAAGGTGGAGCCGGCCTGCCGCAGATACTTGGCGTAGGCCCGCAGCACCATCGCCTGCCGCCAGTCCAGCCCGGCGCCCAGCACCAACTGGTTGAAGTTGTCGCTCTCGGCCTGGCCGGTCCACACCGCGGCGAACGCGTTCTGGAAGCGCTCACGGGCGTCGTCGGCCAGCGCCTCGCCCTCGCGCAGGGGCAGCCGCAGCCCGAAGTCGTAGACCCAGGCGGTGGTCTTGTCCGAGCAGCGCAGCTCGTACGGGCGCTCGTCGACCACCTCGACACCGAGGGTGTTGAGCACCGGGAGCACCGCGGACAGCGAGATCTGGGCCCCGGCCCGGTAGATCTTGAAGCGACGCTCGGCATGGGCCGCGCCCACCGGCTCGTAGAGGCTGAGCCCGAATTCCTTGCCCCGGTCCTTCAGCCGCTCCAGATGCTGGAGGTCGGCCACGGCGCCGCGCGGGGTGTGGTCCGCCTTGTACCCCTCGGGGAAGGCGTGCTGATAGCGGCGCAGCAGCTCGGCCGCGCGCTCCTCGCCGACCTCGGAGACCAGCGCCTCGGCGAAGCCGTCGGCCCAGGAGCGGGCGGCCTCGATCAGCCGGCTCTCGATCCGCTCCACATCGGCGTCGGTGAGGTCGGGCAGCTCGGTGCCGGGCTGGAGGCGGACCACGAAGTGCAGCCGCGAGAGCACCGATTCGGTGTGCAGGGCGGTGAAGTCGACCGGCGGGCGGCCGCTCAGCTCCTCCAGCAGGATGTCGGTCAGCCGCAGCCGCACATCGGTGGTGAAACGATCACGCGGCAGATAGACCAGCGCGGAGTAGTAACGCCCGTACTCGTCCTGGCGGAGGAACAGCCGCAGCCGGCGGCGCTCCTGGAGGTAGAGCACGCTGGTGACGATCGAGCGGAGCTGGTCGACCGGGGTCTGGAACAGCTCATCGCGCGGATACGTCTCCAGGATCTGGAGCAGATCCCGGCCGTCGTGGCTGTTGGGCGCGAAGCCCGCGCCCGCGAGCACCTCGACCACCTTGCGGCGGATGACCGGGACCCGGCGCACCGACTCGGTGTACGCGGCGGAGGAGAACAGCCCCAGGAAGCGGCGCTCGCCGATCACATTGCCCTCGGCGTCGAACTTCTTCACGCCGATGTAGTCGAGATACGAGGGGCGGTGGACGGTGGCGCGGCTGTTCGCCTTGGTCAGCACCAGCAGCTTGCGCTCACGCGCCTTGGCGCGGGCGTCGGCCGGAAGCCGGTTGAAGGACGGCGACCCCGGGCCCCCGTGGGTGCTCTCGTCGCTGTCCTTGTGCTGCGGATCGGAGCGGAGGATGCCCAGGCCCGTGCCGGGCACCGCGGTCAGCACGTCCTCCTCGCCACCGGCCTCGGTGGGGACCTGCGTCAGCTCGTACTCGCGGAAACCGATGAAGGTGAAGTGGTCGTCGGCGAGCCAGCGCAGCAGCTCACGGGCCTCCTCGACCTCCTCCTCACGGACCTCGGCGGCCTTGGGCTCATCCGGCAGGCCCTCGGCGATGCGCAGCGCGGACTCGCGCATCTTCTCCCAGTCCTCGACCGCCTCGCGGACATCGGACAGGACGCGCAGAAGATCGGCGGTGATCTGCTTCAGATCGCCGCGGTCGGTCTCGCGGTCGGTCTCGACATGGATCCAGGACTCCACGACCGCGTCATGCGGGAGCTTCTTCCTGGCCGGGCCCTCCGGGGAGACATCGAGCAGCTCGATCAGCTTGCCGGTGATGTCACGGCGCACGATCACCTGCGGGTGGATCACGACATGGATGCCGCGCCCCTGGCGGGTGAGCTCATTGGTGACCGAGTCGACCAGGAACGGCATATCGTCGGTGACCACCTCGACCACCGAGTGGCTGCACGTCCAGCCGTGCTCCTCGACGGTCGGGGTGTGCACCCGGACGTTCGCCGTGCCCTGCGGACGCACCTCGGCGAGCCGGTAGTGGGAGAGCGCCGCCCCGAAGACGTCGACCGGGTCGCGGTCGGCGAGGTCCTCCGGAGGCGTGTGCAGGTAGTAGTGCTGGAGGTATGCGGTCAGGGTCTCCGGTCCTGGGCCCTGAACCGGTTTTCCCCCGGCAGGGCTGTTCTCAGCGACCCGGGCGGCCCGTTCGAGCAACTCGGCCTTGGCTTCGTCCAGCTTGGTCTGCATGTCCTCTGGCTCCTGTCGCGCGCCGTTGCGTGACATCGATGGCGGTGGCATGACGCCGCGACGCGAAAAATCCGGTCGTTGACGACGGTATGCCGGATCGGGGAATGGCCGGGGTGTACTGGGCCGTAAGTGACCAAGAACCCACGCGCCACGGGTCAGCGGCGGCTCGGGCCCGGGGCCGGTGGGGCGCCGGGCGCGGAGCGAGGGCCTCGTTGCCCTCACGGACTATCGCGCTGATCACGCAGTAAGGCTATCGCTCCTCCCCAGGGGGTCGTCATGAGCCGTTCGTGTACAAAACCGAGCCCTGAAGTTTGACGAAATGGACAGCGACCACGGGCGCGCGCGAACCGATGATGTGCGGCCCGCGTTCTCCGGGGCCCTCCTGCGTCCTCTGGTTGTGTCCTCCGAGGCCCTCTTGGCAACGCGCCGACGCGGATGCACCGTGATCGGGACGGTGGTAGTCAGACGGTGGTAAGCGTGGAGATGAAGGCGGAGGTGGGCGGCATGGGTGGCACGAATGGCATGACTGCGAAGATCCTTCTGGTGACCGGCGACGCGGCCGAATCGCTGGAGGTGCTCTACCCCTACCAGCGGCTGCGCGAGGAGGGGTACGAGGTCCATATCGCGGCCCCGACCCGCAAGACGCTGCGCCTCGTGGTCCATGACTTCGAGGAGGGCTTCGACACCTACACCGAGAAGCCGGGCTATACGCTCCCCGCCGACCTCGCCTTCTCCGAGGTCGACCCAGGTCAATACGGAGCCCTCGTGATCCCGGGCGGCCGGGCCCCGGAGTATCTGCGCAACGACCCCGAGCTGCGCAAGATCTGCAAGGCGTTCTTCGACGCCGACAAGCCGGTGGCGCAGATCTGCCACGGCCCGCTGCTGACGGCGGCCGTGGGCGGCCTGAGCGGGCGGCGGGTCACCGCGTATCCGGCGCTGGAGCCGGATATGCAGGCGGCGGGGGCGGAGTACCAGGACGCGGAGGTCGTGGTGGACGGCTCGCTGGTCTCCTCACGGGCGTGGCCGGACCATCCGGCGTGGATGCGGGAGTTCCTGGCGGTGCTGCGGACGAAGGCGCCGGTGGTGTGAGGGGTGGTGGGACCGCGTAGGGAGGCAAGAGGGGGCGCACGGGGTGGCGAAGCACGAGACGGACGCCGAGGAAGCCCAGGACGGGCCCCGAGGAGCCCAGAACGGGCCGCCCCGGCCTACTGCTCTACTACTCGTACTACTCGTCGGCCATGCGCTCGGCCTCCCGTACGGCCTCCTCGAGCGTATCCACGACCGGCACCCCGGCCGCCTCCAGACTGGCCCGGCTGTGCGAACCGCCCGTGTAGAGCACGGCCCGCGCCCCCACATGGCGTGCCGCCACCGCGTCGTCCACGGCGTCCCCGATCACCACCATCCGCTGCGGGGGCACCCCTTCGAGCTCGGTGATATGGCGCATCATCTGCTCGGCCTTGCCGGTGTTGCTCTCGCCGACACGGCCGTCCACCCGGACGAAATGGCGCTCGATGCCATGCGTCCGCACCAGCGGGACCAGATGCTCATGCGGGGCCAGTGAGCACAACGACTGGGTGAGACCCGCCTCCTGCCACTCGACGAGCAACTGCCGGGCGCCGATCGCCAGCCCGGCGCTCTCGGCCAGCGCCCAGTAGTGCCGGTGGAATGCCTCGTCCATGACCGCCCACTCCTCGTCGGTGGGCAGCCGCCCCATCAGCCGCTCATAGAAGCGCGGGACCGGGACGCAGTACAGGTCGCGATAGCGCTCGAGGGTGATCGGCGGCAGGCCGATCTCCCCGAACGACGCGTTCGTCGCCGAGATCACGGCGTCGATGTCGTGGAGCAGCGTGCCGTTCCAGTCCCAGACGAGGTGCGTCACGTGGTTCTTCCCCATTCCACGACCGTACCTGCCGGGTCCGACAGCGGGCATCACTCGATGAGATTGGGGATCTCCTGGGTGGCGTACCAGAGCAGCTCATGATCCTCGGCGCCGTCCACGGTGAACTGCGCGTCGTCGTCACCGAGGTCCGCCGCGCCCAGCGCGTCGGCGGCCGCGGCGATGTCGCGCTCGGCGTCATCGGCGTCCAGATGCACGGCGGCGGCCTTGGCCAGCGGTACGGCGGCCTTGATCCGCACCTCGCCGAGCGCGGACTGGTCCAGCCCCCGGTCCGGATCGGCGACGGCCTGCCCGTCGGGCACATCCACGGCCACCACGACCCGACGGCGGGGCGCGCGCGGGTCGACCGCGAGCAGCCGCAGCGACGCCTGCGCGGCCCGGCTCAGCGCCGCGTACTCCAGCTCCTCGATGTCGTCCGACACGTACCACTCGCGGAGCGCGGGGGTGACCGCATAGGCCGTCAACGGCGTCGGCCCCAGTTGGCCCTCCTTGTGCGCCTCGGCGAGAGCGGAGAGGGTCAGGGGGACGTAGACGCGCATGTCTGCCGCTTTCATCAGAGACCAATAGGCTCTCAGCATACGGTCGCCCGTCCCCTGGCCCGAGCCTTCTCCCAAGGCCCGGTGGTCCCCTTTCGGAGGACGCGGCGCCAGGGCACCGCACAAAGCCCGGAACAAGCCCCGCCCGCCCCCGCGACCAGGGCCGATGACCGCCCGCATGCCCCGAATAGGTGAACCGCGGCGTCGACCGCGACCAGCGACGGCCTTCATTGCGGAGGCCGAAAACCCCCCGGTAGAAGACTCTCGGACGAAAGCTACCGCCCGGTATTCGGCCGGGCCGGAGAGGAACGGGGCGAGAAGCATGCGCGAGGGCGTCCGGGCGACGGATCGGGCCACGACGACCGGGGAGGGCGTACGACGACGCGGCGGCAGCGGACCAGGCCGAAGCGGCCCCCCGACCCGCAAGGACCCCCGCCGCCCCCGCACCACCCCCACAACAGCAGCACCCCCCACCACACCACCCACCCCGCACAACACAACCGCCACCACACCCCCCACAACGTCCACGCCCCTCACCGTCACCCGCGCCGCGGCCGTATCGCGCAGTGCGGCCGCCGCCGCGGCGTGTCGGCAGCGGGACCGGTTGCGCGCTACTGGTTCGCCAACCGGCTGGTGCTCACCCTCAGCGGTCAGCGCCCCGTCCACACCCTCCTCGGGCACGCCCTCCCGGCCGCCTACGACCGGCTGATCGAACTCGCCCCGCACGCCCCGCTGCGCCCCGCCGCAGGACGTGCCACAGCGCCCGTCGTACGGCGCTGTGGCGAGTACCAGCCCCGGCACGGGGTCATCGAGGCGTTCGCCCGAATCGCCTCCGGAGACCGGCTCAGCGCGCTCGCGTTCCGGCTGGAACTCGGCGCCGACGCCCGCTGGCGCTGCGCCGCCATCGACCTCGGCCCACTCGCCCAGATGGTGCCCGACGGATCGTGACACCTGCGGCAAACTGCTCCCTGCGTCACCACTTCCCGCAGCATCGATGCGGCTCCACCGCATGATCCGCAGCGCCTCCGAAGCCCCGGTTTCGGGGAGGGGCGGGGAGCCATTCCAGCCCCTCCGGCGCCGGGGCGCCAGATCCCGGTGTCACGGAGGAGCGAGGAGCCAACCCAGCCCCACCGGCGCTTGAGGAGCCAAGCCCCGGTTTCGGGGAAGGGACGGGGAACCAACCCAGCCCCTCCCGCGCTTGAGAAGCCAAGCCCCGGTTTCAGGAAAGGGACGGGGAACCAACCCAGCCCCTCCCGCGCTTGAGAAGCCAAGCCCCGGTTTCAGGGAAGAGACGGGGAACCAACCCAGCCCCTCCCGCGCTTGAGAAGCCAAGCCCCGGTTTCAGGGAAGAGACGGGGAACCAACCCAGCCCCTCCCGCGCTTGAGAAGCCAAGCCCCGGTTTCAGGGAAGAGACGGGGAACCAACCCAGCCCCTCCCGCGCTTGAGAAGCCAAGCCCCGGTTTCAGGAAAGGGACAGGGAGCCAACCCAGCCCCTCCGGCGATTGAGGAGCGGGGTCCAGGGGCGGAGCCCCGGCGGGGGCCGGGGCCTGGCCCCGGTTGTGGGAAGGGGCGGGTAGGGGAAAGATCCACCGGACACCCACAGGCCCACAGGCCCACAGGCCCACAGCCACACCTACAGCCACACCCACAACGCGAACGGGCCGGGGCGCCGCGCTCTCGCGCGGCACCCCGGCCCGTCAACCAAAGCCCCGCCGGACTACTTCTTGCGGCGCCGCCCCTTCTGCGCCTTACGCCGCTCCGCCCGCGTCAACCCATCCGCCTCCGACCGAGGCGCCGGCGGCGTCTCACCATTGGGGAAGTCGCCCTCGACGACACCGCCCTCACCGTCCACCGTCGGAGCGGAGAAGTGCAGCCGGTCCGGCCGCTGCGGGGCCTCCAGGCCCTTGGCCCGGATCTCGGGGCGGCCCGAGGAACCCGCACCCGGCGCGGCCGACGCGCCCGCCGGCACCGCGGCGTCCTCCACATCCTTCGCGAGGGCGACCTTCTCATCCGCCGCCTCGACCGGAACCTCCTCGACCTGCTGCTCGACCTGGACCTCCAGGTTGAACAGGTAGCCGACGGACTCCTCCTTGATGCCCTCCATCATGGCCTGGAACATGTCGAAGCCCTCACGCTGGTACTCGACCAGCGGGTCCTTCTGGGCCATCGCGCGCAGCCCGATGCCCTCCTGGAGGTAGTCCATCTCGTAGAGGTGCTCGCGCCACTTGCGGTCCAGGACGGAGAGCACGACCCGCCGCTCCAGCTCACGCATGATCTCGGAGCCGAGCTGCTCCTCACGCGCTTCGTACTGCTGGTGGATGTCGTCCCTGATGGTCTCTTCGAGGAACTCGGCGGTGATCCCGGCGCGGTCCCCGGCCGTGTCCTCCAGCTCCTCGATCGTCGTGCTGACCGGGTAGAGCTGCTTGAAGGCGCTCCACAGCCGGTCCATGTCCCATTCCTCGGCGAAGCCCTCGACCGTCTCGGCCCGCACATAGGCTTCGATGGTGTCGTCCATGAAGTGGCCGACCTGGTCCTTGAGGTCCTCGCCCTCCAGGACGCGGCGGCGCTCGCCGTAGATGACCTCACGCTGCCGGTTCAGGACCTCGTCGTACTTCAGGACGTTCTTACGGGTCTCGAAGTTCTGCTGCTCGACCTGCGACTGGGCGGAGGCGATGGCCCGCGTGACCATCTTGTTCTCGATCGGGACGTCGTCCGGGACGTTCGCCATCGCCATGACGCGCTCGACCATCTGCGCCTTGAACAGCCGCATCAGATCGTCGCCGAGCGAGAGGTAGAAGCGGGACTCGCCGGGGTCGCCCTGACGGCCGGAGCGGCCGCGGAGCTGGTTGTCGATCCGGCGCGACTCATGGCGCTCGGTGCCCAGCACATACAGCCCGCCGAGCTCCTTGACCTCCTCGAACTCGGCCTTGACCGCGGCCTCGGCCTTCTCCAGGGCGGCGGGCAGCGCGGCGGCCCACTCCTCGGAGTGCTCCACCGGGTCCAGACCGCGCTGGCGCAGCTCGGCCTCGGCGAGGTCGTCGGGGTTGCCGCCGAGCTTGATGTCCGTACCACGGCCGGCCATGTTGGTCGCGACCGTCACGGCGCCCTTACGGCCGGCCTGGGCGACGATCGTCGCCTCCCGGTCGTGCTGCTTGGCGTTGAGCACCTCATGCGGCACCCCGCGCTTGGCGAGCTGCTGGGAGAGGTACTCGGACTTCTCCACGGAGGTGGTGCCGACCAGGACCGGCTGGCCCTTGGTGTGCTTCTCGGCGATGTCGTCGACCACCGCGTCGAACTTCGCGACCTCGGTGCGGTAGATCAGGTCGGACTGGTCGATCCGGGCGAGCGGGCGGTGGGTCGGGATCGGGACCACGCCGAGCTTGTAGATCTGGTGGAACTCGGCGGCCTCGGTCATCGCCGTACCGGTCATGCCGGAGAGCTTGTCGTAGAGGCGGAAGAAGTTCTGAAGGGTGATCGTGGCGAGCGTCTGGTTCTCGTCCTTGATCTCCACCGCTTCCTTCGCCTCGATGGCCTGGTGCATGCCCTCGTTGTAGCGGCGGCCCGCGAGGATACGGCCGGTGTGCTCGTCGACGATCATGACTTCGCCGTCCATGACGACGTAGTCCTTGTCCTTCTTGAAGAGCTCCTTGGCCTTGATCGCGTTGTTGAGGTAGCCGACCAGCGGGGTGTTGACCGACTCGTAGAGGTTGTCGATCCCCAGCCAGTCCTCGACCTTGGTGACACCGGACTCATGGATGCCGACGGTGCGCTTCTTCTCGTCGACCTCGTAGTCCCCGGTCTCCTCCACGCCCTTCTGCGGCTCGGCCGCCTGGCCCCTGCTGAGCCGGGTGACCAGCTTGGCGAAGTCGCCGTACCACTTGGTGGCCTGGTCGGCCGGGCCGGAGATGATCAGCGGCGTACGGGCCTCGTCCACCAGGATCGAGTCGACCTCGTCGACGATCGCGAAGTTGTGGCCGCGCTGCACCAGCTCGTCCTGCGACCACGCCATGTTGTCGCGCAGATAGTCGAAGCCGAACTCGTTGTTGGTGCCGTAGGTGATGTCGCACGCGTACTGCTCACGGCGCTGCGCCGGGGTCATGTTGGCGAGGATGCAGCCGACCTCGAGGCCGAGGAACCGGTGCACCCGGCCCATCCACTCGGAGTCGCGCTCGGCCAGGTAGTCGTTGACCGTGATGAGGTGGACGCCCTTGTCCGACAGCGCGTTCAGATACGCCGGGAGGGTGCCGACCAGGGTCTTGCCCTCACCGGTCTTCATCTCGGCGACATACCCGAGGTGCAGCGCCGCGCCGCCCATGAGCTGGACGTCGTAGTGGCGCTGGCCGAGCACCCGCTTGGCCGCCTCGCGCACCGTGGCGAACGCTTCGGGCATCAGGTCGTCGAGGCTCTCACCGTCGGCGTACCGCTGCTTGTACTCGTCGGTGAGGGCGCGCAGCTCGGCGTCGGAGAGGGACAGGAAGTCCTCTTCGATGGAATTGACCTGGTCCGCGATGCGGTGCAGCTTGCGCAGGATCTTTCCTTCGCCTGCACGCATGAGCTTGTTGAGGACGGACACGTAGGCTGGCTCCTTGCCGGTCGGGCCTGGCACGGTCGGGGTGCGCTGGCGCGGCATTGTCAAGGGGCGCAGGCCCCGCCGCAACGGCCATCGTAAGACAGACCCCGGCACGCCGGGAGGTCCGTCACCACGAGGACCGGATGTCACCTCACCGTGTCAACGCCCGAGAGCTCCCCCAGGTGCCCTCGAATTCGGGGAAACCGCTCGCGGTGAGTGACGACGGCGGCGCAGACTCGGGACGCATGGAGCCTGTCACCCTCACCACCGAGCGTCTGGTCCTGCGCCCCTTCCGGCCCATCGACACGGACGCGGTCTTCGCAGCTTGTCAGGACCCGGACATCCAGCGATGGACCACCGTGCCCTCCCCGTACGAACGTGCCCACGCGGAGGACTTCACCGGCCGCATCTGCCCGGAGAACTGGCGCGACGACGTGACCTACGACTTCGCGGTGGTCACCAAGAGTGACGACACCCTCGTCGGCGCCATGGGCCTGGTGCGGCTGACCCATCTGCGCACCCTCAGGCACCAGGCCGAGCTGGGCTACTGGACGGTCCGGGAGCACCGGCGGCGCGGCTATACGGACGAGGCGGCGCGGGCCGTGATCGAGTGGGCGTTCACCCGGCTCGGGGTGGAGCGCCTGGAGTGGAGCAGCGAGGCCGGGAACGAGGGCTCGCGGGCGGTCGCCCTCGGGGTGGGCTTCCGGATGGAGGGGACGGACCGCGCCCGGATCGTCCACCAGGGGACCCGGCGGGACGCCTGGCGGGGCGCGCTGCTGCCCTCCGACTGGGGGCTGCCGTCGACGACGCCGTATCTGCCCGCCAAGGCGTCGGAGGCGTCCAACGCGCCTCGGGCTTCCGAGGGGTCCGGCCGGGCGTCCACGGCGCCGTCAGCGGTCTGAGAGAGGCCGTGCGGGGCCGTCGGCCCTCGGTAGCGGGCGGGGCTCGGCGGCCCGGACAGCGTTGTCAGTGGGTGCTACTACGGTGGCGCGCATGACGAACGCCGCCACCGGGTCCGCCATGGACCGCACGCCCGAGGCCACCCTCTCCGCCGACGAGGCGCGCCGGATCGCGCTGCACGCCCAGGGGCTGCTGGGCGCCCCCGACCGGCGTGGCGGGGTGCGGGGCGTGCTGCGCCATCTGGGCGCGGTGCAGCTCGACACGATCTCGGTGCTGGCCCGCTCGCATGAGCTGATTCCGTACGCACGGCTGGGCGCGGTCGGCCGTAAGACCGTCGAGTCGGCCTATTGGAGCGACACCCACGCCTTCGAGTACTGGTCGCATGCGGCCTGTGTGCTGCCGATCGAGGAGTGGCCGCACTTCGCCTTCCGGCGCCGCGCCTACCGCCTGCGTCCGCACTGGCACCACGAACTGCCCGACGGGGTGTACGAGACGGTGGTCAAGCAACTGCGCGCGGAGGGCCCGCTGACCGCGACGGAGCTGGGCGGGGCCAAGAACGGCGGGCCGTGGTGGGACTGGTCGGCGGCGAAGATCGCGGTCGAGCGGGCGCTGATGTTCGGCGAGGTGGTGTGCGTCGAGCGGCGCGGCTGGAAGCGGGTGTACGACCTGGCGGAGCGCGCCGTGCCGGATGCCCTGCTCCATGACGACCTGGACGACCGGGAGTGTCTGCGCCGGCTGGTCCGGCTGGCCGGGCAGTCCCTGGGCGTGGGCACCCGGGCGGATATCGCCGACTACCACCGGCTCAAGGGCGAGCAGGTGGCCGCGGTGATCGCGGACTCGGGGCTGGTGCCGGTGGCGGTCGAGGGCTGGGACAAACCGGCCTGGGCCGACCCCGAGGCGCTGGCCGCCGCCCCGCGCGGCCGGCACCGCACCACGCTGCTGTCGCCCTTCGACTCGCTGATATGGGACCGGGCGCGCACCGAGCGGATCTTCGGCTTCACCCATCGGCTGGAGGCGTATGTGCCCAGGCCCAAGCGGATCTACGGCTACTTCGCCATGCCGCTGCTGTCGGGCGGGCGGCTGCTGGGCCGGGTCGATCCGGCCCGGGAGGGGAAGACCCTGGTCGCCCGGCAGGTGTCCCTGGAGTCGCCGAAGGCCGTGGACCCCATGGCACAGGCGCTGCGGGAGGCGGCCGAATGGGTGGGCTGTGACTCCGTACGGATCGAGCGCGTCGACCGCCCGGAGCTCGCCGCACCACTCGCGGCGGCCGTCGCCTGAACCGCGCCCCCGGCGGACGCCCGGCCGGGGTCCCAGCTCATCCGGGCTTCCGGCTCGGCCGGGGCTCCGGCTCACCCGGGGCCCTGGCTCAGCCGGGCTTCCGGCTCACCCGGGGCTCCGGCTCACCCGGGGCTCCGGCTCATCCCTCACCTGATCTCGAGGATCTTCTCCCGCATCGCATAGACCACGGCCTCCATCCTGGAGTGAAGCTGCAATTTCTCCAGAATGTTGCGAACGTGGTTCTTCACGGTGTTCTCGCTGATGAACAGCTCCTTGGCGATATCCCGGTTGTTCATTCCGGTCGCCACCAGCTTGAGCACCTCCAGCTCCCGGTCGGTGAGCCGGGGCGCGGGCACCAGCCGCCGCTCATCGGTGCGCTGGATCATCGACTTGAACTCGGTCAGCAGCTTGGCCGCCATCGACGGGCTGATCTGCGACTGACCGTCCGCCACCGCCCGGATGGCGGTCGAGACCTCGTCGGTCGAGATCTCCTTCAGCAGATAGCCCGTGGCACCCGCCTTGATCGCGTCGTAGAGATCGGCTTCCTCATCGCTGATCGTCAGCATGATGATCTTGGCGCTGGGTGCCACCTCCTTGATGGCGGTGCATGCCTCGATCCCGCCGCGCTTGGGCATCCGCACATCCATCAGGACGATGTCCGGCAGCAGATCCGCCGCCTTGTCCACGGCCTCGGCCCCGTCCCCCGCCTCGCCGACGACCTGGATGTCCTCCTCCTGAGCCAGGACGATCTCCAATCCACGCCGGAAGAGCGCGTGGTCGTCCACGACGAGGACCCGAATCGGCTCCTTGCGCGGTTCGCCGCGCGGCTCGCCCCCGTCCGGACCGACGCCATGGTCTTCACCGGCGTCGGACACGGGCCCGAAGCTGTCCGCCATCGTTCCTCCCCCTGAAGGCCATGGCCCTTGCGGTCCGCACCCTGGGTGCACTCGGTCTGGCGTCAACCAGTGCATTCGCTACACCGGTTGGCCGCCCGGCCATGATTTCATGCCCGGACGGCGGAATGTTCCTACCTTCGTCGCACGACGGTGCCCCGGGGGGCGCACACGCGCTCCGGGGCACCGCTTACTTGTCAGGCTGGATTCGGCTGAATTTCTCGGTCAGCCGCCGAGTGCGCCACCGGCGCCGCCGGGTGCCTCTCCGACGAACGCTTCCGGCTGAAGATGAATCACCCCGTAGTCATAACCATGCCGCCGGTAGACGACGCTGGGCTGGTTGGTGTCGGAGTCGACGAACAAATAGAAGTCGTGCCCGACCAGCTCCATCTCGTAGAGAGCCTGGTCGAGGCTCATCGGAGCCGCGGCGTGGGTCTTCTCCCGGACCACCAGGGGGCCCTCACCCTGGACTTCCAGGGGGCCCATCCGGGTGGTGGGGACGGCCTCCGCGGTGCGCTGGGGGGCGATGTCCCCATGCCCGTTGATACGGGCCGCGTTGGGCACGGTGACAGCCACGTCGCTGGCCGGAATGCGACCGTTTCCACGGCGCGTATGACGCTTGTCGTGCTGCTTGCGCATCCGTGCTTCCAGCTTGCTGGCCGCCAGGTCCAGCGCCGCGTACGGATCGGCCGCGGCGGCCTCCGCCCGGATCACCGGGCCGCGCGAGCGGAGCGTGATCTCCACTCGGTCGGCGCGGTCGGACTGCCGCGGGTTGTGCTCCTTGGACACCTCGACGTCGAGGCTGATCACCTTGCCGTCGAGCTTCTGGATCTTATCCAGCTTCAGCTTCTCGGCCACGTGCTTCCGGAACCGCTCGGGCACCTCAGTTTTACGGCCCTTGACGACGATGTCCACGCAGAACTCCGTTCCCGGGTAGCTCCAGTCAGTATCGGAGCGTCATCCCTTGTGCACTTGGCTCCGGCGTCCTCCGGAGCCATCGGCTTGGCGCTTTCAGCTCCTCCTTCCCACGGAGAGGATCTCAATCCCGTTTGTTCCAAGCCTCACCAGAATGCAGGCAAAACACGCCAAGCGGATGAGCGAGTCATAGCACTCGCCTTTCCTCACAACCGAACATAGCTCGACCGGTCGGAAGTCGGCACCCCCTACCGGCACGTACCTCCGATCAGGTGCTTTGCCGCGGTTACCACCTGCAACGATGCGGCTTCGTATTCAGTTCCGGTTGATACGCGTCAGGGGTGCGGCCACCACGGCCGCGCCGATGACCAGCCCACCGGCCGCCGTCACCGCCCGCGCCGCCTCCGCGAGCGAGGCCCCCGTCGTCATCAGATCGTCCACCAGGACGACCGGGCCTGCCGCCAGCAGCCGGCCGCTGCCGGGGACCGCCCCCAGCGCCCCCGTCACATTCGCCCGCCGCTGCCGTGCGTCCAGCCCTGACTGGTCGCTCACCCGGCGCCGCTGGCGCAGCACCGCCGGGACCCGCGCCGGGCGCCCGCCACCGCGCAGCACGCCCGCCGCGGCGAGCGCGATCCGCCGGGCCGGGTCATGCCCCCGGGCGCCCACCGCACGCCGGGCCGATGGCACCGGCACCAGCAGCAGCGGACTCCCGCCGGGTCTCGCCCCGGATCCGCACCCGGGTCTCGCCCCGGCACCCGCTCCCGATCCAGTACCCGGTCTCGCCCCGGATACCCGGTCCAATCCCGCGCCCGCCCGCCTTCGGGACCCCGCACCGGGCCCTGAGCCGGACTCCGGGCCAGGCCCTGAGCCGGGCCCCGGGCCGGGACAGGCCGCCCGCACCGCCCCCGCCAGCGCCTCGCCCAGCGGCCGCGCCAGCCGGAGCGCTCCGCGCTCCTTGTGCGCGAGCAGCACCGCCCGCGCCTCGTCCACGTAATCCACCGCCGCATGGACCACCGGCAGCCCCGGCGGCACCGGGCTCGGCTCCACCCGGCGCGCCCCGGACCCGCGCAGCGCCCCACGACAACGCTCACACAACGCGCCACCCGGCCGACCGCATCCGGCACAGTCGGCCGGCAGCGCCAGATCGGCGATCTCCTGCCACCAGCCCCGCATGAACACCACTGTCCCGGCGGCCGAGCCCCAGCGCCACCCCCTGTGGACAACCGCGCACATGTGGACAACCAGCCACCCCCGACCGGTGCCCTGGCCTAGAGGCCGCCGCTACGGCCCCGCCTAACCGGGGTAGACCGGAGCCGAACCGTCCTGGTCCACGGTCTTCCAGTCGGTGTTCGGCAGCAGCCGCACAATGCCGTTCTCCCTGGTCTCGGCGATCAGCGGCCGGGTCTGGTCCTCCGAGGCGCCGATCGACTGCACACCGTTCGGCCCCGGCACCTCCGGGATGTTCGCCGGGGAGCCGTCCGTCTCCACGTACTGGAGCTGCTGCACCCCGTCCGACTCCCGGCCCGCGACCACCAGCCGGCTGTCGCCCGCCCAGGAGAAGGTGTCCACGTCCTCGAGCTTCGGCGCGACCGCCCGCAGCGCCCCCACCGACAGCTTCGGGGCCGCCTCGGTCCCTCGCCGCTCGATCCGGCCGAGCCGCAGCGTGGTGTGGCCGGACCGCTTGACCAGCATCGCGATCCTGGAGCCGTCCGCCGAGACCCGCAGCGCCGTGATCCGGCCGCCGTCCAACTGCGGCAGCGCCACCTCGTCCGCCGCTCCGGTGCCGCCCCGCAGCCGCAGCAGCCTCGGCCGCTGCGGATTGCGGTCGGCCACCCACAGACCGCCCAGGCCGTCCCAGCTCGGCGCCGTCAGACCGTGCTCCACGCTGCCGCCCTGGCTGCGCAGCCGCACCGTGCCGCGCTCGGCGCCTGGGGCCATCTGGGTGACGTAGAGCGCCTGACCGTCGGCGGTGACCCCCGCCACGTCCCGCTCGTCGCGGGAGACCGCCACCGTGCCCAGGCCCGCGTCCTCGGAGCCGAACGGCCCCGGAACCGGCTGTGGCCGGTCCTCGTCGTCGGACAGCCGGACCATCCGATGATCGGAGTCCACGAAGTACTGGTGGCGCGGATGGCCCTCGACCCCGTCCGGGGCGTAGACACGCGCCGCGTCACTGGAGAGGGCGCACAGCTCCGAACCGTTCTGCCGCTCCAGCCGCACCCCGCTGACCTCGGACGACCCCTCGCCCAGATCCTGGACCGTGAACAGCGTCTGCGCCGCCATCCGGACACAGCGCGCCGCGCTGACCTGCGCCGCCCGGTCGCTCAGCCGGACCTTCAGCGTGTTCGAATCGTCCAGCGACAGCCGCTCGTCCCGGCGGCCCAGCGCCGAACCACGCGGGAAGGAGCTGCTGACCACCGGCTCCAGCCACTCGGTCGGACCGCCCAGCAGCGCCTTGACGGTCGCGGTCACCGGATCGATACGGCGCCGCACATAGACCGGATCGGCCACCAGCACGTTGTCCCCGGCCGTCGACTCCTCGGCGTCCGGACCCAGATCGGCGAAGTAGTACTTGTTGACCGAGCGGTAGATGCGCTGGAAGTCGGACTCGCCGAGGATCAGCCCCCGCGGCGGCCCGTCGATCCGCCACTCCGAACCGCTCAGCGTGAGATGGATGCGCTCCTCGTACGGCTGCGCGTCGGGCTTGTAGGCGTGCGTTTCGTCCACGACGGCGATCCGCTTGCCCGACAGCACCACCGTCTTACCGCTGCCGTCCCGGTCGCCCGGGTCCGTCTCCACCCGCACATCCGGAGCCTGCTCCAGCACGGTGGTGGCCGCGAACGGCTGCCACCGCTTGACCGCGCTCTTGGTCAGATACTCCTTCGCGGTGCCGAAGTTCTCCTCGTCGCTCGTCGTGGCCTCCAGGAAGCCGGAGACCAGCTCCGCGGGCTGCTCGCCCTTGCCCGGACTCACCCCGTACACCCGGACCTGTGAATCGACGTCGGAGCGCGGTGAGGAGTCCACCCGCCGCACATCGCCGCTGTCGGGCATCGAGGCACAGCCGGACAGCAGCAGGGCACCACAGGCCAGCAGCGCCGGCGTGCTCAGGGCCCGGCCGTCCGGGCGGCGCCCACGGCGGCGGAAGCGGCGACGGTCGGCATGGTCATCGCCCACGAGGGCGGCCCTCCCCTTCGTTCGATGTCGTCGGCCGGGCGGCCGGCGCCCGGCCGCCCCGCGGCCCGTCGGACGGCGTCTCCGGGGCGCCACGCACCACCCGCGACCCATTGCCCGGCAGGGCCGTGGGATCGGCCGACGGCGCCGCGGCCTCGGCGGGCAGCGCGGACCGCGGCTGCGCGGGCACCGCCGCCAGCCGCTCCGCCGGGGGCTGCGGGGCCCCGGTGTCATCCGTACGGCGGTTGCGCCGGGAATCCTCGGGCTCCAGCGGGATCGGCGAGCCGCGCAGCACATCGCCCGCGGTACGCGGCAGCGTCAGCCGGAACTGCGAACCCCCGCCGGGCTCACCCCACGCCTGCAACCAGCCACCGTGCAGCCGCGCGTCCTCCACCGCGATCGACAGGCCGAGACCGGTGCCGCCGGTGGTGCGCGCACGGGCCGGATCGGCCCGCCAGAAGCGGTTGAACACCCGCGTCGCCTCGCCGGGCTTGAGCCCGACGCCGTAGTCCCGCACCGCGACGGCCACCGCACCACCCGCCGTCGCGAGCCGCACGACCACATCGCGGCCCTCACCGTGCTCCACGGCGTTGACCACCAGATTGCGCAGCACCCGCTCGACACGGCGAGTGTCCGCCTCCGCGATGACCGGCGCCTCGGCGCCCCGCACCAGGATCCGGGTGCCCTTGGCCTCGGCGAGCGGCTCGGCCCCGTCCACCACCCGGTTCACCACATCGCGCAGATCGATCGGCTCGGCCTCCAGGGCGGCCGCGCCCGCGTCGAACCGGCTGATCTCCAGCAGATCGCTGAGCAGCGACTCGAAGCGGTCGACCTGGCCCCACAGCAGCTCGGCGGAGCGCGCGGTGATCGGGTCGAAGTCCTCACGCGCCTCGTGAATGACGTCCGCCGCCATCCTTACGGTCGTCAGCGGAGTGCGCAGCTCATGGGAGACATCGGAGACGAAGCGGCGCTGCATCCGGGAGAGCTCCTCCAACTGCTGGATCTTGAGCTGGAGGTTCTGCGCCATCTTGTTGAACGACTCCCCCAGACGGGCGATGTCGTCCTCCCCGGTGACCTTCATCCGCTCCTGGAGCAGACCGGCCGCCAGCCGCTCGGAGATCCCCGCCGCCATCCTTACGGGCGTCACGACCTGCCGGACCACCACCCAGGCGATGGCCCCGAGCAGCACCACCACGAACACCCCGGCCGTGGCCAGGGTGCCCTTGACCAGGCTCAGCGACTTCTCCTCCTGGCTGAACGGGAAGAGGTAGTAGAGCTGGTAGGCGTCGCCGTTGTTGTCGTCCAGCCGCTTGCCGATGATCAGCGCGGGCTCGGCGTCTCCGGACCCCGCGTGCACGATCTTTCCGTAGCGCTCATACGGCGCCGTCCGGCCCTCGTCCACCCTCCGGCGCAGATCGGCGGGCACACTGTCCGGCTGGACATCGCCGGAGGCCCGCGGCCCCCGGCTGGCCACATAGGGCGTCTCACCGGAGTCGGAGCTGAGCGCCACCACCGAATACGCGCCCTTGCCACCGCTGGAGAGCTGCTCCACCAGCGCGTTCAGCCAGGCGCCGGAGTCCTCGGCACCGGCCCCCGGCCCGTCCTGGCCACGGGAATCGCTCTTACGGTCGGCCATCTGCTCGGCCACCTCGAACCCGCCGACGGCCTGCCCCTGCGCCGCATGGCGCTTGGCGTCCAGCAGCCCGTTGCGCACCTGCCCGATGACCACCAAGCCCAGCAGCAGCACCACACCGAGCGACATCAGCAGCGTGGTGGCGACCACCCGCAACTGAATGTTCCGCCGCCACAGCCGGGCAGCGGGCAGCAGCGGACGGCGCACCCACCGCCCGAACAGCCGGATCACCGGATGGGCCGGCCCTCCGGACGCCCCGTCGGGCAGCAGATGCCCACCGCTCCACAACCTGCGCAGCAGCGGTATCTCACCCGCCGGGTCGGGCCGCCCCATCCGGGCACCCTCCGGAGCCCCGCCGCCCGGTTCGCCGGGCTGCGGCGCCGTACCACCCGTCATCTCAGCTTGGCCCGGCCTTGTAGCCGACACCGCGCACGGTCACCACGATCTCCGGCCGCTCCGGGTCCTTCTCGACCTTCGACCGCAGCCGCTGCACATGCACATTCACCAGCCGGGTGTCGGCGGCATGCCGATAGCCCCAGACCTGCTCCAGCAGCACCTCACGGGTGAACACCTGCCACGGCTTACGTGCCAACGCCACCAGAAGATCGAACTCCAGCGGAGTCAGCGCAATCGACTGGCCGTCCCGCTTCACCGAATGCCCCGCCACGTCGATCACCAGATCGCCGATGGCCAACTGCTCCGGCGCCGGCTCCTCCGAACGCCTCAGCCGGGCCCGTATCCGGGCCACCAGCTCCTTCGGCTTGAACGGCTTGACGATGTAGTCATCCGCCCCGGACTCGAGCCCGACCACCACATCGACCGTGTCGCTCTTGGCCGTGAGCATGACGATCGGCACACCTGATTCGGCCCGGATCAGCCGGCAGACCTCGATGCCGTCCCGGCCGGGCAGCATCAGATCGAGCAGCACCAGATCGGGCTTGGTCTCGCGGAAGGCGGCAAGAGCCTTGTCGCCGTCCGACACAAACGACGGTTCAAAGCCTTCGCCGCGCAGCACGATGCCGAGCATCTCTGCCAGTGCGGTGTCGTCGTCGACGACAAGGACGCGTCCCTTCATATCGACATCATCCCATTACCCGATCGTGACCTGGCCCACAGCTCGGCGATGCCGTCCGCCGTGACCGGAGAGATCACACCGTCCTCGGTCACGATCGCCGTCACCAACTCCGGTGGTGTGACGTCGAAAGCCGGATTATGGGCCTGTGTCCCCAGCGGAGCGACCGGCACTCCGGTGCCCGCCTCATGCCCGGCGATGGGGGCGTAAGGAATTGTGATGTCTGTCACCTCATGTCCAGGACGCTGCTCGACCTCGATCGAGTTCCCGTCGGGAGTGGCCGGGTCCACCGTGGTACTCGGGGCGACCACCACAAACGGCACATGGTGGTAGCGGGCCAGCACCGCGAGCGGATAGCTGCCCACCTTGTTGGCCACCGAGCCGTCCGCGGCGATCCGGTCCGCCCCGATCAGCACCGCGTCCACCTCACCCGCCGCGAACAGCGAGCCCGCCGCGTTGTCCGCGAGCAGCGTGTACGCCATACCGGCACGCGCCGCCTCGTACGCGGTCAACCGCGCCCCCTGGAGCAGGGGCCGGGTCTCGTCCACCCAGAGCCGCCGCAACTGCCCCGCCCGGTGCACCGCCTTGACCACGGCGAGGGCGGTCCCCTCACCCCCGGAGACCAGGGCGCCGGTGTTGCAGTGAGTGAGGATCCGATGACCACCGGCAGGCAGCAGCTCATCGAGGAGCGCTTGACCATGGGCCGCCATGCGGTCGCTGGCCTCGGCATCCTCCCGATGCAGGGCCCGGGCCTCGGCGAGCGCGGCCGCGGCGGCCTGGGCGTCGTCCGCGTCGTCCCGGATCGCGCCGTGATACGCGGCGACTGCCCGGCGGACACCGTAGGCCAGGTTGACGGCCGTGGGACGGGCATGGGCGAGCGATTCGGCGGCCTCGTCCACATCGAAACCCCGGGCCGCGGCGAGCGCGATCCCGTATGCCCCGGCGAGGCCGAGCAGCGGGGCGCCGCGCACGGCGAGAGAGCGGATCGCCTCCACCAGCGCCGGCACATCGGTGCACACCAGCTCGACCTCTTCGGCGGGCAGCCGGGTCTGGTCGAGAAGTACCAGTACGGGCCCTTCCGGGGGCTCCTCCCAGCGCAGCGCCAAGGCGGTGGGAGGTATGGGGCCTTCCGGGGACACCGGATGCTGATCAGCCATCCGCCCAGTCTGCCCTGTGCGCCACCGACTATTGAAGTGCCGGACCGCCCCCAGTGACCGGCACGAGGCGCAATGCCCCGTGGCACGATGGCTGGCATACGCCCGCCGCGGACGCCGCGGCCGGTCAACGAACAACCTACGGAGCGACGATGAATGACACTCCGGGCTGGGCCCCGCCCGGATCGTCCCCTTCCGACGAACCGGACCACGGCGCTCAGCAGCAGAACGAGCCCGCCGACCAGCCCGCCCCGGAGCAGCCCACCTGGGGCCGCCAGTGGGCCCGGCGCCAGCCGCCGCCCGGCCGCTGGACCGCATCGGGACAAGGCCCCACGCCACCGCCGGTGCCGCCCGCATCCACGCCGAGCGGCGGATGGGGCACCGGCCCGCGGCAGCCGGCTGCTCCCCGCCCCGGTGTCATTCCGCTGCGACCGCTGGCCGTAGGCGAGATCCTGAACGGCGCGGTGGCCATCATGCGCACCCACTGGCGCACGGTCCTCGGCATCTCGCTGATTGTCTCGATCGTCACCCAGGGTCTGATCACGGCCGCCACAGGACTCTGGTTCAACGACGCCCGCGGCAACGAGCGCAATGTCCTCGACGATCCGGACGCCACCGTCAGCCAGGCGATGCGCGCCGTCGGCGACTCGCTCGGGGACAGCGGAGTCACCCTGCTGCTCGGCGTCCTCGGAACGATCGTCACCACCGCTCTGCTGACCGTGGTCACCGCACGGGCGGTGCTGGGCCGGTCCGTATCCGCCAAGGAGGCATGGGACGGTGCCCGCCCGCACCTCCTTCAACTGTGCGGGCTGCTCCTTCTGATCCCCGCCATCGCCGTGGCCGTCATCGCCGCCGGTATGACGCCGGGTCTGCTGCTGGCCTTCGCGGGTGTACGCAGCGAGGGCGCCGCACTCGCCTCTCTCGGCGGTTTCGCCGCGGCCGGCGTCGCCGCCTGGCTCTGGGTCCGTTTCAGCCTCGCCCCTGCCGCGCTGATGCTGGAGAAGCAGGGGATCATCAAGGCCCTGCGACGCTCCTTCAAGCTGGTGCGCGGTGCGTGGGGGCGCGTCTTCGGCATCCAACTGCTGGCCGTCGTCCTGGTCTTCATCGTCGGCGCCATCGTCGAGATCCCCACCAGCCTGATCGCCATGGTGATCGGCGGGGACAACGCCATGGACTGGCTGTCCGGTGAATCCGTCGCCGTGAGCTGGACCTTCCTGGTCGTGGTCGGCGTCGGCGGCGTGATCAGCTCGACCATCACCTTCCCGATCAGCGCCGGTGTGACGGCCCTTCTCTACATGGACCAGCGCATCCGGCGCGAGGCGCTCGACCTCGAGCTCGCCCGCGCAGCGGGAATGCCGGGCGACCCCATGGAAGGCCATGGCAAGGGCCAGCCGACCGTCGCCTCGACGTCCGGGAACTGACGGCTTCACAGACGGGCACGAACGGGGCGTCACCCGACGCCCCTTCACCGCACAGGTCATCACTCTCACAGGCCCTCACCTCCCCCGTCGGACTGCGGCCTCACTGACACTCTGCGTGCCGGCAACCGCGCCACGCCAGGACACTGAGGGCTTTTCACTCGATCCGGTGGAACATCCGCTCAAACGGGAACGCAAAAAAGCCTCGGTCCCGAGCACTAAATGCTCGGGACCGAGGCTAAAAATTGTTCGGCGGTGTCCTACTCTCCCACAGGGTCCCCCCTGCAGTACCATCGGCGCTGAAAGGCTTAGCTTCCGGGTTCGAAATGTAACCGGGCGTTTCCCTAACGCTATGACCACCGAAACACTATGAAACCTGAACCGGAACCACACCCCAAGAGGGGGGTTCAAATACGGTTCGTTGCTTCAGAACCAACACAGTGGACGCGAGCACCTGAGGACAAGCCCTCGGCCTATTAGTACCAGTCAACTCCACCAGTTACCCGGCTTCCATATCTGGCCTATCAACCCAGTCGTCTACTGGGAGCCTTAACCCATCAAGTGGGTGGGAGTCCTCATCTCGAAGCAGGCTTCCCGCTTAGATGCTTTCAGCGGTTATCCCTCCCGAACGTAGCCAACCAGCCATGCCCTTGGCAGAACAACTGGCACACCAGAGGTTCGTCCGTCCCGGTCCTCTCGTACTAGGGACAGCCCTTCTCAAGACTCCTACGCGCACAGCGGATAGGGACCGAACTGTCTCACGACGTTCTAAACCCAGCTCGCGTACCGCTTTAATGGGCGAACAGCCCAACCCTTGGGACCGACTCCAGCCCCAGGATGCGACGAGCCGACATCGAGGTGCCAAACCATCCCGTCGATATGGACTCTTGGGGAAGATCAGCCTGTTATCCCCGGGGTACCTTTTATCCGTTGAGCGACGGCGCTTCCACAAGCCACCGCCGGATCACTAGTCCCGACTTTCGTCCCTGCTCGACCCGTCGGTCTCACAGTCAAGCTCCCTTGTGCACTTACACTCAACACCTGATTGCCAACCAGGCTGAGGGAACCTTTGGGCGCCTCCGTTACCCTTTAGGAGGCAACCGCCCCAGTTAAACTACCCACCAGACACTGTCCCTGATCCGGATCACGGACCCAGGTTAGACATCCAGCACGACCAGAGTGGTATTTCAACAATGACTCCACACTAACTGGCGTTAATGCTTCACAGTCTCCCACCTATCCTACACAAGCCGAACCGAACACCAATATCAAGCTATAGTAAAGGTCCCGGGGTCTTTCCGTCCTGCTGCGCGAAACGAGCATCTTTACTCGTAGTGCAATTTCACCGGGCCTATGGTTGAGACAGTCGAGAAGTCGTTACGCCATTCGTGCAGGTCGGAACTTACCCGACAAGGAATTTCGCTACCTTAGGATGGTTATAGTTACCACCGCCGTTTACTGGCGCTTAAGTTCTCAGCTTCGCCACACCGAAATGTGACTAACCGGTCCCCTTAACGTTCCAGCACCGGGCAGGCGTCAGTCCGTATACATCGCCTTACGGCTTCGCACGGACCTGTGTTTTTAGTAAACAGTCGCTTCTCGCTGGTCTCTGCGGCCACCACCAGCTCAAGGAGAAAAT
>NZ_CP178393.1:4800000-7015000 GCF_047218265.1 Streptomyces sp. CY-1 | reverse complement strand
AGTAGCGGCCGCGGGGCATGGTGAGGTCCTTGACGAGCGTCGGGCCCGCCCGGCCGGACGGCGCGGACGGGCCCTGGGGCCCCCGCCTGGGCGGGGGCCGGGTCAGCGGCCGCCGACCGTGCGGTCGGCGGCGCCGGTGCGATCAGCGGATGCGATCAGTAACGGTAGTGCTCGGGCTTGTACGGGCCCTCGACCGGGACGCCGATGTAGGCGGCCTGCTCGGGCCGGAGCGTGGTCAGCTTCGCCCCGAGCGCGTCGAGGTGGAGGCGGGCGACCTTCTCGTCCAGGTGCTTGGGGAGCACATAGACGTCGGTCGGGTACGACTCCGGCTTGGTGAAGAGCTCGATCTGGGCGATGGTCTGGTTCGCGAAGGAGTTGGACATCACGAACGACGGGTGACCGGTCGCGTTGCCGAGGTTCAGCAGACGGCCCTCGGAGAGCACGATGAGCGTCTTGCCGTCGGGGAAGGTCCAGGTGTGGACCTGCGGCTTGACCTCGTCCTTGACGATGCCCGGGAGGGCGGCGAGGCCGGCCATGTCGATCTCGTTGTCGAAGTGGCCGATGTTCCCGACGATCGCCTGGTGCTTCATCTTGGCCATGTCCGCGGCCATGATGATGTCCTTGTTGCCGGTCGTGGTGATGAAGATGTCGGCGGTCTCCACCACGTCGTCCAGGGTGGCGACCTGGTAGCCGTCCATCGCGGCCTGGAGTGCGCAGATCGGGTCGATCTCGGTGATGATCACCCGGGCGCCCTGGCCGCGCAGCGACTCGGCGCAGCCCTTGCCCACATCGCCGTAGCCGCAGATGACCGCGACCTTGCCGCCGATCAGCACGTCGGTGGCGCGGTTGATGCCGTCGACCAGGGAGTGGCGGCAGCCGTACTTGTTGTCGAACTTGGACTTGGTCACCGCGTCGTTGACGTTGATCGCCGGGAAGAGCAGCAGGCCGTCGCGCTGCATCTCGTAGAGGCGGTGGACGCCGGTGGTGGTCTCCTCGGTGACCCCGCGGATCTCGGAAGCGAGCTGCGTCCACTTCTGCGGGTTCTCGGCGATGGTGCGGTTGAGCAGCTCGAGGATGACGCGGTGCTCGTCGTTCTCGGCGGTGGCGACGTCAGGGGCGGCGCCGGCCTTCTCGTACTCGACGCCCTTGTGGACGAGGAGGGTGGCGTCGCCACCGTCGTCCAGGATCATGTTGGGTCCGCCGGTGGGGGTGCCGGGCCAGGTCAGGGCCTGCTCCGTGCACCACCAGTACTCCTCCAGGGTCTCGCCCTTCCAGGCGAAGACCGGGATGCCCTGCGGGTTCTCCACCGTGCCCTTGGGGCCGACGGCGATCGCGGCCGCGGCGTGGTCCTGGGTGGAGAAGATGTTGCAGGAGGCCCACCGGACCTCGGCGCCGAGGGCGACCAGGGTCTCGATCAGCACGGCGGTCTGCACGGTCATGTGCAGCGAGCCGGTGACACGGGCGCCGGCCAGCGGCTGCTGCTCGGCGTACTCCTTACGGATCGCCATCAGGCCGGGCATCTCATGCTCGGCGAGGGTGATCTCCTTACGGCCGAAGGCAGCCAAGGAGAGGTCCGCGACCTTGAAGTCCTGACCGGAGACGGCTGTCGTCATGAGTGCTGCTCCTCCTCGATCGTGTGCGAGCGAGAGTGGTTTCGGCTGGGCATGTGAGGCGCTGGGCAGGGCCCCGCACAGCGGGCACACCTATCCCCTTCTACCTCACAGTGCGCAGTCCGTCGGAGGCCCTCTCTCCCTCGGCCGACCCGGTGTACGGGCCGCCCGACCGCCATCAGCAGCGACGTCTGGCTCGGTCACGAATCTACACCGATCGGCGCGGCGAACCCCAGCCCCCATCGGCCATCTTCGGCCGTAAGGCCATGACCTGCGCCGACGGCCACACCGCTCGGGGAGCCCGGTGGCTCACCCCGTCGCTTTGATCCTGGCCGGATGTATTGCACGATGCCGCGAGCGCGGGGACGCTGGCAGCTTCCCGCGCCCGCTCGACGCGTTGTTAAGGAGAACCACGTGACCAGTCCAGCCGATCCCCCCAACGGTGCGGGGGCCAGCGGACCGGGGCTCAAGCTGCTCGCGGTGACCGCCTGTCCCACGGGTATCGCCCACACCTATATGGCCGCTGAGAAGCTGGCTCAGGCGGCGGAGTCACTCGGCCACAGCATGAAGGTGGAGACCCAGGGCTCGATCGGGGCCGAGAACGTTCTGTCTGACAACGATGTCAGCCGGGCCGACGGCGTCATCATCGCCGCCGACAAGGACGTCGACCGCAGCCGCTTCATCGGCAAGAGAGTGCTCGTCGTGGGGGTCGCCGACGGCATCCACCGCCCGGAGCGGCTGATCGAGCAGGTGCGCAACGCGCCCGTGTACCAAGGCGACGGCCGGGAGGCCCAGCGCGGCGCCGCCTCGGCCGCTTCGGCTTCCGGCGGCGGTAAGGGGCGCAGCGTCACCTATAAGGCGCTCATGAACGGCGTCTCTTACATGATCCCGTTCGTCGTGGTCGGCGGTCTGCTGATCGCGGTCTCGCTCGCCCTGGGTGGTGATACGACGTCCAAGGGCATCGTCATCCCCGACGACTCCTTCTGGAAGACGGTCAACGACATCGGGAGCATCGGCTTCCAACTGATGATCCCGGCCCTGTCCGGCTATATCGCCTACGCCATCGCGGACCGGCCCGCGCTGGTGCCGGGCATGGTGGGCGGCTGGATCGCGGCCCACGGCGAGCTGTACGACAGCGAGGCGGGCGCCGGCTTCATCGGCGCGATCGTCACCGGCTTCCTGGCCGGTTACCTGGTGCTGTGGATCAAGCGGGTCAAGGTTCCGAAGTTCGTCCAGCCGATCATGCCGATCATCGTGATCCCGATCGTGGCGACCTCGGCGCTCGGCCTCTTCTTCATCTATGTCCTCGGCGAACCGATCTCCTGGGTCTTCGAGCGCCTCACCGACTGGCTCGGCGGGCTGACCGGCACCAGCGCGGCGCTGCTCGGCATCATCCTCGGGCTGATGATCGCGTTCGACATGGGCGGTCCGGTCAACAAGACCGCGTTCCTCTTCGGCGCCGGGCTGGTGTCCAAGAACCCCGAGGTCATGGGGGCGTGTGCGGCGGCCATTCCGGTTCCGCCGCTGGGCCAGGGCTTGGCCACGCTGCTGCGCCGCCGGATGTTCGACGACCAGGAGCGGGAGACCGGGCTCGCGGCGCTCTTCATGGGCTTCTTCGGCATCACCGAGGGCGCGATTCCGTTCGCCGCGGCGCGTCCGGCGCGGGTCATCCCGGCGAACATGCTGGGCGGCGCGGTCGCCGGGGCGATAGCCGGGGTGGCGTCGGTCGAGGACAACGTGCCGCACGGCGGGCCGATCGTCGCGGTGCTCGGCGCGGTCGGCGGGGTGCCGATGTTCTTCGTCGCGGTCGTCGGGGGTACGGCGGTTACGGCGTTGGTCACGATCGGGCTGATGTCTGTGGGCGGTGGTGGTCGGGGTTCGGACGCGGATGCGGATGCGGATCCGGCGGGGGCCGCGGAAGTCGCGGAGGCTGTCTCCTTGGCTCCGTCGCCGGCGGGTGCGCCGGTGCTGGCCGGGGTGGGCAGTGGAGGCGCTACGGGGGCGGCGAGTGGTGCCGTGGCGGATTCCTCGGCGAAGGCTGCGTCCGTCTCGGCCGCTGAGCCGCGGGACGGCGGTAAGGCCGAGGCCGAGGCTGCGCAGGAAGCTGAGGTCGCTCCCGAGGCTGAGGCCGCTCCCGAGGGCGATGCCGCGGACCAGGTGTTGTCCGGCTATCTCGGCGAGCAGACCGTGAAGGAGCGGCTGGCGGCGGACGGTAAGGATGCCGCGATCCGCGAGATGGCCGAGCTGCTGGCCACGACCGGCAAGGTGGCGGATACGGCGGAGCTGGTCCGGGCCGCGTTCGCCCGGGAGGACCAGGGCACCACCGGTCTCGGCGAGGAGATCGCGATTCCGCATGCCAAGACGGACGCGGTGACCGCTCCGGTCGTCGGCTTCGCGCGCTCCCCCGAGGGCATCGAGTGGGGCGCGCCGGACGGCACGAAGGCCAGGCTGGTGTTCATGATCGCGGTGCCGGAGGCGGCCGCGGGCGATGAGCATCTGCGGATTCTGGCGCTGCTGTCACGCAAGTTGATGGGCGCCGAGTTCCGGGAGCGGTTGCTGGGGGCGGCGGATGTGGGGGCGATTCTGGGGGTGCTCGGGGAGATCGAGTAGGTCCCTTGTGGGCAGCCCCTTGTGGGTAGGTGCGCCCCGGTCGCGTGTGCGGTGTATGCCGTTGGCGGCCGGGGTGCGCTTTCGGGTGTGGCCCGGTTGTTCGTGCGGAGCGCGCCTTCCGGGGTTGAGGTGCGTTGCCGCGTGCCGACCGGTTGTTCGTACGGCCTACGCCGTCGGCGGCCAGGGTGCGTTGCCGGGTGCGGGCCGGTGGCCGGTTTGTGCCCACCCGTTCCACCCCGCGGAACGAATGCCCACAAACCGGCGGTTCCGCTCAGGTGGTTGTGGAGGTGCGGAGGATGTCGGGTTCCAGGTAGATGACTCGGGCGATGGGGACCGCCTCGCGGATGCGCGCCTCCGCGGCGTCGATCGCGCGGGCGATCTCCACCGCCGTGTCGTCGTGCTGCACCGCGATCTTGGCGGCCACCAGCAGTTCCTCGGGGCCGAGGTGGAGCGTGCGCATGTGGATCAGCCCGGTGACGGTCTCGCCGTCCACGACCGCTTCGCGGATCTTGGTGACCTCGGTGATGTCGGCCGCCTCGCCCAGCAGCAGCGACTTGGTCTCGGCCGCGAGCACCAGGGCGATCAGCACCAGCAGGACGCCGATGCAGAGGGTGCCGACGCCGTCCCAGACACCGTCGCCGGTCAGCAGCGCGAGCCCGACGCCGCAGAGCGCGAGGACCAGGCCGATGAGAGCGCCGAAGTCCTCCAGGAGGACGACGGGCAGCTCGGGGGCCTTGGCCCGGCGCACGAACTGCGACCAGCTCAGCTTGCCCCGGATCTCGTTGGACTCCTTGATGGCCGTGCGGAAGGAGAAGCCCTCGGCGATGATCGCGAAGACGAGCACCCCGACCGGCCAGTACCAGTGCTCGACGTCATGGGGATGCTTGATCTTCTCGTAGCCCTCGTACAGCGCGAAGACACCGCCGATGGTGAACAGCACGATGGAGACGAGGAAGCCGTAGATATAGCGTTCGCGGCCATAGCCGAAGGGGTGCTCGGGGGTGGCCTCGCGCTTGGCCTTCTTCCCGCCGAGGAGCAGCAGCCCCTGATTGCCCGAGTCGGCGAGCGAGTGCACGCCTTCGGCGAGCATCGACGACGAGCCGCTGAAGGCGAACGCCACGAACTTGGCTGCGGCGATAGCCAGGTTCGCGCCCAGCGCGGCAACAATCGCCTTGGTTCCGCCTGATGCACTCATATGTGCCGAATGTCCCTTCCGCTTCGATACACCTCATGGCGGCTTTGCCAGCGCTTTACCGCCTCACGGCGCGCCATTGTTCCAGCCCCTCGAACGGGCCGTACGTCAGGCTGTCACTGTGGCCCTGAACACAGTGCCGTCGCCGCCCAGTACGGCCTCCTCACCGGCCGGTACGAAGGCCGACTGCCCGCGCGTCAGCGGGAGTTCGCCGTCCGCGCCACGCAGGGAGACCTCTCCCGCGGCGCACAGCAGGATCTGCGGGCCGGTCGCCGGCAGCGGGCGCGGAGCGGCGCCGTCGGCCAGGACGTGGCGGGAGAGCCGGAACTCGCCTATCGGGGTGGTGTAGAGCTCCTCGCCGGAGGGGTCCGCCTCGGGCCGCAGCACGGCGGGGGCGGCGCTTTCGAAGCGGACGATGCGCAGCAGCTCGGGGACGTCCACATGCTTGGGCGTGAGTCCGCAGCGCAGCACATTGTCGGAGTTGGCCATGATCTCGACGCCCAGGCCGTCGAGATAGGCGTGCGGTACGCCGGCGCCGAGGTAGAGAGCCTCGCCGGGCTGGAGGGTCACGAAGTTGAGCAGCATCGCGGCGATCACCCCGGGGTCGCCCGGGTAGTGCTGCGCGATGGAGGCGTACGCCGCGTACGCCGGGGCGTGCGGTCCGTCCAGCGCGCCGAGCCGCTCGGCGGCGTCCGCTGCCCGCCTTACGGTCTCCGTCATCGCCTCAGGGTCGGCCGTCAGCACGGCGGTCAGCACCTCGCGCAGGGCGTGCGACTCCGGGTGGGCGTGCAGGATGTCGACGTACGGCTTGAGCGAGTCGACCTCCAGGGCGGCCAGCAGCTCGGCCGCCTCGTTCGGGTCGCGGAAGCCGCACAGCCCGTTGAACGGCGTGAGCGCGCATATCAACTCGGGCTTGTGGTTGGCGTCCTTGTAGTTGCGATGCGGGGCATCGGCCGGAACGCCGCGCTCCTCCTCGTCCGCGTAGCCCTCCTTGGCCTGCTCGAGGTCGGGGTGGACCTGGAGCGACAGCGGCGAGGCGGCGGCCAGCACCTTCAGCAGGAACGGCAGCCGCGGCCCGAAGAGGCTTACGGCGTCCGCGCCGAGCTCGCCCTCGGGATCCGCGGCGATCACCTCGGAGAGCGCGACGGGGCCCGAGCCCCGGTCGACCCGGGACGGCGCCCCGGGGTGTGCCCCCATCCACATCTCGGCCTGCGGCTCCCCGGTCGGCCGGACGCCCAGCAGCTCGGGGATGGCGGTGGTGGAGCCCCAGGCGTAGGGGCGCACGGTGTTGACGAGGCGGTCCATGCGGTGCGGTTCCTGACTGTGCAGTGAGGGACGTGGGGCGAGTGGTGCGTGGTCTTACGGCGTCAGGTTCTGGAGATCTGTTCCAGATGTCTACGGCGTCACGTTGTCGAGGTCTACGGCGTCAAGTTCTATCGGCCGAAGCGAGCGCGAGGTAAACGGCGGCGAAATCCGTGATGGCGAGAAGTTCCGCGGCGGTCTCCAGTGGGGTGCCCTCGGCCGGTTCCAGCTCGCTGAACGCGGTGTCATGCGCCAGCGCCAGCTCCCGGGCGGTCGGCACCGCCGAGACCGGGCCCACCGGCTCCTCGTGGAGCAGCACGATCCGGGCGCGGAGCGCCTCCGCCTCCTCCACCCGGTCGCGGAAGAAGTCGTCCGGGTCGGCCCCGCCCGCGAACGCCCCGGTCAGCATCGCGCCATGCGCGGCGAGCGCCCCGGGAAGCTCGGCGACGAGCGCGGGGCGCCCGGCGAGCGACGCGAGCAGCCTCGCGAACCGCCGTCCGGTCGCGGCGGCGACCGGGCCCTCGGTCCACAGCAGCGGAAGCGCCCCGGCGAGCTCGGCCGCGAGCGTCTTGGCGGGGTTGGTGTAGGTGGCGATGGCCGGGCCGCAGCGCTCGGCGACCTGGTCGAGCCGGTCGGCGACCTGAAGCAGCGCGGCGGGCGGCGCGGACACCAGGCCGATCCGGTCGACCAGCAGGAGCAGCGGGGTGAGCAGGGCCCACAGCGTGCCGGGCAGCGCGGGGCCGGTCATCTCGTCGGGCGCGGTGCCGGGCGGCTCGACGGGGTGCGGGACGGGAGGCGTCCCGTACGTGCCGGGGGCATCGCCCAGGGCGCCCTCGGCGCGGGCGGTGTCGTCGTCCTCGGCCGCGCCCGGCGCGTGCGGGTCCCTGCGGTACGGATCGGTGCTGTACCCGCCCGTGGCGTACGGGGCCGAGGCGTACGGCGCCGTGGCCAGCGGCACCATCAGGCCGCGCGCCTGCGCGACCGCGTCGGCCAGCGGGGACTGGCCCGGGGCGACCGCGACGATCGCGCAGCCGCGGCGGTACGCCTGCTCGACAAGGCGCGGAAGGCCCGGTTCCGTACCGTCCGGCGTCGCGACGATCAGCAGGTCGAGCGGGCCCGCCCAGCCGGGCAGTGTCCAGCGCAGCGCGCCCGGCGCCGGGGCCACACCGGTGGGCGCGATCAGGCTGACCGGGCAGTTGCCCCCGCTGAGCGCGCCGAGGAGGTCGGCGGTGCAGGTTCCGGCCGCCCCTGGGCCCGCGACCATGACGGCGCGCGGCCGCCCGTCCGGCTTGAGATCGCCGATCCCCGCCTCGGTGGCGTGCCGGGCGGCGGTGCGGATGCGGGCGCCGGATTCGGCGGCTCCGCGCAGCAGCCCGCGGCTGTCGGCGCGGGCCAGGGCCTCTGGGGCGTCGAGGAGGGATTCGTCGAGCATCGTGCTTCGGCCTCCGATCGCCGTGGCGGGCGGTACACGCGGGACCGCGCGGGGCTGGGGCTCCGGCGGGCCGCCGGGTCAGGCCGGGCGGCGGGCCTCGTCGACGAGCAGCACGGGGATGCCGTCCCGGACGGGGTACGCGAGACCGCACCCCTCGCCCGTGCACACCAGCTCGGGGGTCTCCGGGGACTGCTCCTCGCGCAGCGGGGCGTGGCACGCCGGGCAGGCGAGGATGTCCAGAAGACCGGCTTCGAGCGGCATGGGGCGTCCCTTCGGGTATGGGTCCAGCCGGACATCGGCCCGGCGTGGTCAGCGTACCGCCGGGCGGGGGCGGGGCGCGGCCGGTGGGCACCGGAGCCCGGGGGCTCGCCCCGGGCTCCGGCGACGCCGTGCGCCCCGCGCGCGGACGGCCGTAAGGGCAGCGCGAGGACCGCGGGGAGCTGGCCCTCGGCGGGGCCCGCGCACGGAACGGCCGTAAGGCTTACGTATGGACGACAGCCGTAGGGCTTACGCACGGACGACAGCCGTAAGGCTTACGCGCGGACGATGGAGAGGACCTCGTCGCGGACCCCGGCCACCCGCTCCGCGTCCCGCGCCTCCACGTTCAGCCGCAGCAGCGGCTCGGTGTTGGAGGGGCGGAGGTTGAACCACCAGTCGGCGGCGGTGACCGTAAGGCCGTCGAGTTCATCGAGCTCGACGCCTTCGCGGCCCTCGTACGCCGCCTTGACCGCCGCCATGCGCCCGGTCTGGTCGTCGACGGTGCTGTTGATCTCCCCGGAGGCCGCGTACCGGTCGTACTGCGCGACCAGCTCCGACAGCGGGCCCTTCTGGCCGCCGAGCGCGGCCAGGACGTGTAGGGCGGCCAGCATGCCGGTGTCGGCGTTCCAGAAGTCGCGGAAGTAGTAGTGCGCGGAGTGCTCACCACCGAAGATCGCGCCGGTGCGGGCCATCTCGGCCTTGATGAAGGAGTGGCCCACGCGGGTGCGGACGGGGGTGCCGCCGTTCTCCTTGACGACCTCCGGGACCGACCACGAGGTGATGCAGTTGTGGATGACCGTCCCACCCGGGTGCTTGCCCAGCTCGCGGGCGGCGACCAGGGCGGTGATGGCGGAGGGCGACACCGGTTCGCCGCTTCCGTCCACCACGAAGCAGCGGTCGGCATCGCCGTCGAAGGCGAGCCCGAGGTCGGCGCCGGTCTCCAGGACCCGGGCCTGGAGATCGACGATGTTCTTGGGGTCGAGCGGGTTGGCCTCGTGGTTGGGGAAGGTGCCGTCCAGCTCGAAGTAGAGGGCGTCGAGCTCGAGCGGGAGCCCCTCGAAGACGGTCGGGACGGTGTGGCCGCCCATGCCGTTGCCCGCGTCCACGACGACCTTCAGCGGCCGGATGGCGGTCAGGTCCACCAACGAGCGCAGATGGGCGGCGTAGTCGGCGAGGACGTCCCGCTGGGTGATGGTGCCGGCCTCGGCGGCGGGCTCGGGCGCGCCGCTGTCGGCCCATTCCTCGACCAGGGCGCGGATGTCGGCGAGCCCGCTGTCCTGGCCGATGGGGGCGGCGCCCGCGCGGCACATCTTGATGCCGTTGTACTGCGCGGGGTTGTGGCTGGCGGTGAACATCGCGCCGGGCAGGCCGAGATGTCCGCTCGCGAAGTAGAGCTGATCGGTCGAGCACAGCCCGATCTCGGTCACATCCACCCCGAGCGAGGCGGCGCCGCGCGCGAAGGCCCGCGCCAGACCGGGCGAGGAGGGGCGCATGTCATGGCCGACGACGATCGCGTCCGCGCCGGTCACCCGGGCGAAGGCGGCGCCGAAGAGTTCCGAGAGCGACTCGTCCCACTGGTCCGGGACCACACCGCGCACGTCGTACGCCTTCACGATCTGCGACAAGTCGGGCACAGCCAACCCCTTCTGGAGGTCCTGGTGAAGATGTCTCCGCGGACGCCTCTGGGGACGTCCCCGCGGACCTCAAAACCTACCCGCAGGACCTGGGCCGGAACTGTGAGCCCCGTCGCGCGGCGTGCTGCCGTGCGTCCCGGACCGGGTCACGGCAGCATGGCGTGCCGCCGGGCATCCCCGGCCGGGTCACGGCAGCATCCAGCCCAGCAGGAACGACGACTGCGCGACGACGATGAGGCACATCACCAGCAGCAGCGCGAGGCTCCACGGCAGCACCTTGCGGAGCAGATCCCCCTCACGCCCTTTCAGCCCCACCGCCGCGCAGGCGATGGTGAGGTTCTGCGGGGAGATCATCTTGCCGAGCACCCCGCCCGAGCTGTTGGCGGCGGCCAGCAGGTCCGGGGAGAGCCCGGACTCATGGGCGGCGGTCACCTGGAGGGCGCCGAAGAGGGCGTTCGCGGAGGTGTCCGAGCCGGAGACGGCGACGCCGAACCACCCCAGCACCGGGGAGAGGAAGGCCAGCCCGGCCCCGGCGGCCGCGACGAAGTGCCCGATGCCGGCGGCCTGCCCGGAGAGATTCATGACATAGGCGAGCGCGAGCACCGAGGTGACCGTAAGGATCGCATGACGCAGTTCGTGCACCGTCGCCGTCCATTCCCGCGCGGCGTCGCGGGCGGTCACCCCCAGCACAGCGACGGTGGCCACCCCGGCCAGCAGCACCAGGGTGCCGCCGGTGGCGATCAGCGGCAGCGAGAAGACATTGGCGCCGACCGGCTTGCCATCAGGCGCTCCGACGTCCAGGAAGGGCCAGTCGAAGGTGCGGGTGGCCTTGGCCAGGAGATCCTTGACCGGGCCGATCTGGGCGATGGAGAAGATCGCCACGATGAGCGCGTACGGGGCGTAGGCGCGCAGCACCTCGGGGCGCGGGTCCTCGCGGTCCAGGTCGTCGCTGCGTACGCCGGTGAGCACGGCGGCGCGCACCGGCTCCTCGGCGGGGCGCCGGGCGGCGGGCATGGCCACCAGTACGGCCGCGCCGGCCAGCGCCGCCGCGATGTCGGCGAGCTGGACGGAGAGGTAGTTGGAGACGGTGAACTGGGCGACGGCGAAGGCGACCCCGCAGGCGAGCGCGGGCGCCCAGGTCTCGCGCAGCCCGCGCCGCCCGTCCACGAGCGCGACCAGCAGCAGCGGGACGACGAGGGCGAGCAGCGGGGTCTGCCGCCCCACGACGGAGGCGACGGAGTCCAGCGGCAGCCCGGTGACCTGAGCCAGCGTCACCACGGGGGTGGCCATGGCGCCGAAGGCGACCGGCGCGGTGTTGGCGACGAGCGCGACGACGGCGGCGCGTACCGGGTCGAAGCCGAGCGCCACGAGCATGACCGAGCAGATCGCCACGGGGGCGCCGAACCCGGCGAGCGCCTCCAGGAGCGCACCGAAGCAGAAGGCGATGACGAGGGCCTGGACGCGGGGGTCGTCCGAGAGCCGGCCGAAGGAGCGGCGCAGCACGTCGAAGTGGTCGGTGCGGACGGTCATCCGGTACACCCACAGGGCGTTGACGACGATCCACATGATGGGGAAGAGACCGAAGAGCGCCCCCTGGACGGCGCTGGAGAGGGCCTGGCCGACGGGCATCCCGTACGGGAGGCAGGCGACGAGAGCGGCGACGACGAGCCCTATGGGGCCCGCGTAGTGGGCGCGCATCCGCACCCCGCCGAGCAGGACGAGGACGGTGACGAGGGGAAGGGCGGCGACGAGGGCGGACAGGGAGAGTGAATCGGCGACGGGGTCCAACTGCTGCACGAACACACGGGCCTCCCGTTATGGGCAATCCCTGGAAGGTCACATCCGTGATGCGGAAACGGAGGACCCTGGTGTGCAGGCATGGTCGTGTCCGCGCCAAGTCACAGTCAATGCTCCGTCAGCAAGTGATCCCGACAAGGAGCCGGAGAGGACCGCGAGACGTTCGCGAGAAGAACGCGGGGAAAGTGCGGGAAGATCGCGAGGGAAGTGCGGGGGGGCCGATCAGGACTCGGGCGACCGCAGGACCCGCAGATGGCCGCGGCGCGCGACCTCACGCGGGTCGCCCTCCCGGCCGCCATGTCCGCTCCCGGCCCCGGAGCCTCCCGAACCGGACGCCGCCCCCGCCGCGCGCTCATGGGGGCGGGCGGCCTCGCGGACCGCGTTGGCCAGCGCCTCCAGATCGTCACCGCTGGGCCGCGTCGGACCGGTGTCGACGGCGAGCCGGACGACCTCCCAGCCACGCGGGGCGGTCAGCCGCTCCGAGTGCTCCGAGCACAGGTCGTAGCAGTGGGGCTCGGCGTACGTGGCGAGCGGCCCGAGAACGGCGGTCGAGTCCGCGTAGACGTACGTCAGCGTCGCGACGGCGGGGCGGCCGCAGGCGGTGCGCGAACAGCGACGTACAGGGCTCACGACGTTGGACGGTACCGCACTCTTGAGCGGGCCGCGACGACTCTCCACCAGCTCACTCCGCCGTGTCGTCCTGGTTCGCCCCGTGCACCCGAAACGTGAACTTACCCGTTGACCAGCAGGGACTTCCGGTGCGGCAGAAACCGCCGGCAACGAATCCGGTCAGCACTCGAACCGAGAGAGATCATCCTGGGCCAGGGAAGCGATGCAAGAGACGTCCGTTTTTGGACCCAAGCATGGCTGGAATGCTCATTTGGCGACATCCGGCACGGCTGTCCGGTAAGCGCATGGGAGGCGGGCGGGCGACGGCTACCCTCGTGAGTGATGACCAGGCCCGTACATCCCCATCAGTCCGAGCCGCGCCCTCGCCGCCGCGACCGCCACGGACGAGGTATGCGCGGCCCTATCGCGCCGCCCCAGGTGCCGCTCTCGGTCAGCCGCGCGGAGTCCTTCGTCGATCTGGTGCAGGACTCGGCCGAGCGGCTGGAGAGACGCTGGCCGCAGTTGTCCGGAGTCGACTTCACGGTGCTGGAGGTCCCCACGTCGGAACTGGGCGGCCCGGGGCCGGGCGGGGGCCCGGACGGGCACGGCGGACCGGACGGCTGGGACGGCGAGTCCGTGCCGCTCGGGCGCTTCATCGCGGCCCGCGGGGACGCGCCGGACCGGATCGTGATCTACCGCCGCCCGGTCGAGATCCGGGCGAAGAACCGGGACGAGCGGGCGCTGCTGGTGCACGAGGTCGTGGTCGAGCAGGTGGCGGAGCTGCTGGGGCTGGCCCCGGAGTCCGTGGACCCGCGGTACGGGCAGGAGTAGCGGGCAGCGGCACCGAGGCACGAGACGCCCAGAGGCGCGACGCGCCCCGAGGGACGAGGCGCCCGGAGGCGCGACGCGCCCCGGGGCGGGCCGCGAACCCCCGCGGCCCGCCCCGGCACGGGCCGCGGGCCCCAGGACCGCAAGGACCCAGGAGCGGCCCCAGTCGCCCCAGTCGCGACCCTAGTCGTCGTTGAGCAGGGACAGGTCCTGGCCCGCCTCGGGCACCGCGACCATGCCCCGGTCGTCCGGCAGCGGCTGGATCGTGAACATCGGGACCCCGCCCTGCGGCAGCTCCAGCATCCGCGAGGCGTGCACCGGACCGCCGGAGAGCCGCTCGACCGTCACCGCGTACGGGCCCTTGCCCGAGGCCGGGCGCGGTGGCTCCAGCGCCTGGGTGGTGCCGCCCTTGACCTCGTAGGTCTTGCTGACCGGACTGCCGCCGCCGGCGCCCGCGGAAGCGGTGATCCGCACCTTGGCGGTCGCTCCCGGCGCCACCAGGGAGAGCGTCGAGCCCTTGGTGCGGTTGTCGGCCGCGGTGGCGCTGCGCTCGATCGCGCCGGTCGCCGGGATGAACGCCGTCTCCTGGTCGCTCCCCTTGCCCCGGGTCACCTGGAGCCCGGCCACCACCGGTGTGGCCGGGCCGTCGCCGCCCTCGGGGGTGAGCAGCAGCGAGCCGGGCTCGCCCTTGGTCACGTCGCCGAGGTCGATCGCGGCCGTCATCCCGCTCTTGACGTGCAGTGACTCATGTCCGGCGGGGGTGATCGAGTTGTTCGGCCCGGCCAGCCGCACCTTGAGGTCCGCGTCGTCGGCCCCGGGCGCGAAGACGACAAGGCGCGCCGAGGTGGCGTCCTTGGGGATGCCGGGGATCGCCACGCTCGTCGAGGGCACGGCGGAGGCGGGCAGCCAGTCGCTGCCCGCCTTCTGGTCCACGGCCTGCACGGCCGCGCCGATCCGGCCGGTGCGGGCCGTCACGCGGAGCGAGGCGCCGGCCGCCCGCTGGTCGGTGAGGGTCGAGAGCAGGACCGGGACGGTGGAGCGCGGCGGGACCGTGATCGACTCGTCGGTCGAGGGCTTCAGCCGGCCGCTCGGTCCGTAGAGCTTCAGATCCACCTCGGCGGCGGCGTCGTCCGGGTTCGTCAGATGGACGAAGTCCTGGCGGTTCTTGTCGGTGCTGACCCCTGGGAACCAGAAGTCCGTATCGGGAGCGGTGCACGCGGTGCCCAGGATGCCGCGTCCGCTGCCCGCGTCGATCGTGGTGGTCTGCTGGACGGTCCAGCCGGGCGCGAAGCGGCCGTCGGCGGTGCCGATGAGCGCGGGGGCGCCCGCGCTGTCCAGGTCCGTGGTGACGGGCTTGCCGGGCTCCTTCAGGGGCAGTACGGGCTTCTCGCCGCCCGGGGACGGCTGGTCGCCCTTCTTGTCGCCCTTGCCGTTCTTGCCGTCCTTACCGGCGTCATCGCCGGGATTCTGCACGTCATCGGCGGGGTTCTGGGCGGGCAGCAGTTCGGCGGTGCCGTCCTTGGCGTCCACGCCGTCCCGCTTGGGCGTGTACGCGGTGTAGGTGGTGCTGCTCACATCCGAGGAGGAGGGCGTCGGGCACAGCAGCGTCGAGCGCTGCACGGGCAGCCGGGTGGCGGCCTTCGCGGTGGAGTCCGCGTCATCGGAGGAGCCCCCGGTGAGGGCCGCGACGCCGGTGACGGCGGCCAGCGCGGTGGCGGCGCCGATCAGGGACAGGGTGGTGCGGTTCATCGCTGCTGCTCGCTCCCGTCGCGGCGGTCCTCGGGGTCGGCGCCGCCGTACGTCGTATCGCCCTGCGGGGGGTAGCCGCCGTCGGGGTAGGGCTGCTGCTGGTCGTAGCCGTAAGGGTCGGCGTACTGGCCGCCCGCGTACGGGTCCGCCGGGTACTGGCCCTCCTGGTACTGGCCCTGACCCTGGCCGTCCTGGTAGCCGGCCGGATAGCCGGTGTCCTGATAGCCGCCCTGGTAGTCACCGGCCGGGTACTGGCCGCCGGGGTACTGACCCGGGTAGCCCTCGCCCTGGTACTGCTCGCCTTGGTACTGCTCCCCCTGGTACTGGCCGGCCGGGTACTGGCCGTATCCGGCGTCGGCGTACGTCTGCGCGTCCCACTGCTGCCCGTACTGCTGCTGGTGCGGTACGGCGGCCTGCTGCTGATGCGGCACCGCCGCGTACGGGTCACCGGCGGCCGTCTGGTCGCCGTACGGATCGTTGGCCGCCGCCTGGTCGCCGTAAGGGTCGTTCGCCGCCGCCTGGTCGCCGTAAGGGTCACCCAGGGCGGCCGGCTCGGCGGGCGGCTCGGCGGGCGGCTCCAGCGGCGGCTCGCCCGGCCGCGGGGGAATCCCGTCCGGCAGCGGGGGCATGGCGTCCGCGTCGGCCGGGTCCGCGTCCGGCCGCCCCTTGGCGGCCTCGGCCTGTACGGCCTGCGCCTCCGCGGCGGCCCGCAGCCGCCGCGCCCGGCGTCCGTCGCCCGCCATGTCCTCGGCGGTGATGACGGCGGCCGCGGCCTCCGCGTCCGGCAGGTCGTCGTCGACGTTCCGGCGGCGGCCCGGCAGCGCGAGCACCAGCAGCACGACCGCGAGCAGCCCCTGCGCCCACACCCACGCGGTGTGCGTGATGGGCGTGTCGTAGCTGAGGTCCAACCGGCCGCCGTTCGCCGGGAGTTCGAAGCCCTGCGCCCAGCCGTCGACCGTCGTCGCCTTCAGCGGCTTGCCGTCGAGCGTGGCCTGCCAGTCGGGCGCGGACCGGTCGGCGATCCGCAGCACCCGCCCGGCCGTGCCGTCCGGCACCGTGGTGTGCGCCTCGACCGGGCCGGACGCCACATGCACCGGCTTGGCCGCCGCCCCGCCCGCCGGGCGGCCCGAGGACTCCGCCGGGACGATGGAGACCCGCGAGACCCGCTGGTCGACCCGCCACAGCACGCCGCCGTGCTCCCGGCTGAGCTGGGTGAGGCCCGGGGTCGCGTTCAGCACCCGCTCCATCTCGGACGGCGCGCCCTTCTGGACGTACACATAGCGCACCGCGTAGCCGCCGAGCTGACGGGTCTGGTCGGCGCCGGAGCCCGCGATCAGATTGGCCACGACGCCGTCGAGCCGGGTGTCGGCGGCGCCCGCCGCCGCGAGTTCGCCCTCGCCCAGCCGGGCGCCGGAGCCGCGCACCAGGGCGTAGTCGGCGTGGGCGGCGCTGCTGCCACCGCCGAGCACCAGAGTGCGGGCCTGGTCCTCGGTGGCGCTCTCGGCCGCCACGAACGCCGGGACCTGCGAGGGGTCGCGCCGCCCCACCGGGCCGTCCGCGCCGCTCACCATCCAGACGACGGCGGCGTACAGCGGCGCGGCGACCGTGGCGACCGCGATCAGCAGCGCCACCGGCTGGCGCCAGCCGAAGCTCTGTGCCGCGACCCGCTCGCGTGCGTTCTCGGCGCCCACCACACCGGCGGTCAGCAGCGCCAGGCCGTAGACGAGGGTCGCGGGCCCGGCCCAGCCGGAGCCGCCCGTGAACGCCGCGAAGAGGAAGCCGGTGAGCGCCACGGCCCACGCGGTGCGCACCACCGTCTGCCGCTCCCCGCGCATCAGCGCGGCGAGGGCGGCCAGCACGAAGCCGAGCAGCAGCAGCGTGCCGCCGCCCTTGGGGCCGCCGGGGCTGAGCGCGAGCAGGTCCAGGGCGGACGCGGAACCGGCGCCGCGGTCCAGCCCGGCCTCCTTCAGGAAGCGCGCGGGGTCGGTAAGGAGGTCGAGCGACCAGGGGGCGAGCACGACGAGCGGGGTGCCGACCACGGTCAGGAACCGCAGCCCGTACCCCATGAGCTGCTCGGTGCCGCTCTGCCGGAACCGCAGCACGAGCACACCGGCGCCCAGGAGGAGCGCCATCGGCCAGACGACCGGGGTGAAGGCCATGGTGAACGTCAGCAGCAGCGCGTACGCCCACGCCGCCCGCCAGCTCGGCAGCCGCGTCCCGTTGCTCGTGAACCCGGTCGCGGCGGCCGCGGCCCGGGCCATCAGCGGCAGCAGTATGGCGAGCACGGCGGTGCCGAGCCTCCCGCCCGCGAGCGCTCCGGTCGCGGCCGGGAGGAAGGCGTACGCGACGCTCCCCCAGGCGCGCAGCAGCCGGGACTCGACCAGCGGCCGGGAGGCGAAGTACGCGATGAACCCGGCCAGCGGCACCGAACAGACCAGCAGCAGGGTCAGCGTGAAGCCCGTGGAGCCCAGGAAGACCGTGCCCAGTGCGGCGAGGGCGGCCAGATACGGCGGCGCGGACTGCGTCCCGCCGGTGCCGACCGGATGCCAGCCGTCCACATAGCTCGACCACAGCTCGGAGACATGAGCGGGCGCGGGTAGCAGGGCGCCGCCCGCGAGCGCGCCCGCACCGAGCAGATCCCGGCAGGCGACCAGCGAGACCACCAGCAGGACGAGGAAGAGCATCGGCCCGGGCTTGCGCGCGATCCGCTTGAGCCGGGCGAACTGCTCGATCTCCAGGAAGTCGGCGTCATCGCCGCCGGGCCCGGACTCGACCGCGCCGTGCCGTCCGCCGGACGACAGTTCGGGCTCGGAACGGCCGCCTATATTGCTGGCGACCTGCTCGACCGTCGCCCTTACGGTCGCACCGGGCGGCGGGAACAGCGGCCGCAGCTCGCTCGGCTCCGCCGCGGGGCGGCCTCTGCGCTTGCGCGCGGCGAGGATCCGCCCAGGCCGCAGCAGGATGCCGAAGAGACCGGCGACCTCGTCCAGGGCCTGCCCCGGCACCTTGCCCACGAGATAGGCCAGGGTGCGCAGCAGGGTGCCGAACAGAAGCCGCAGCATCACATAGGGCAGCAGCGCGCCGCGGGTGTTGACCAGCAGGGTGTAGACGGCGCCGGCCTTGTCCACGCGATGGGGGTTCGCCACCGAGCGCCCCACGCAGTCGATGGGCCGCCGCTCGCGCGCGGACGCCTCCGCGTGCCGCAGTACGGCGTCCGGGGCGATCAGCACCTGGTGGCCGGCCGCCTGGGCGCGCCAGCACAGGTCGACGTCGTCCCGCATCAGGGGCAGCCGGGCGTCGAAACCGCCCAGCTCCTCCCACACATCGCGGCGCACCAGCATGCCCGCGCTGGACACCGACAGCACGGGGCGCACCTGGTCGTGCTGGCCCTGGTCCTGTTCGCGCCGTTCCAGACCGGTCCAGCGGCGGCCGCTGCGGGCGATGCTGACGCCGACTTCGAGCAACTGCCGCCGGTCGTACCAGCCGCGCAGCTTGGGGCCGACGATCGCCGGCTCGCGGTTGGCGGTGAACTCGGCGTCCACGACCCGCAGCAGCTCGGCCAGCGCGTCGGGCTCGGGCGAGCAGTCGTCGTGCAGCAGCCACAGCCACTGGACGGGCTCGCCGTGCGGCAGCTCCGGCAGGTCGTACGCGTCGTCGCGCCAGGCCCGGTTGACGGGGTCCCAGCCGCTGGGGCGCTTGAGGTACGTGAGCTCCTCGGGGCCGAGCACCGGGGCCGTACGGACCGCCTCGGCGACGGCCGTGCCGAAGCCGCTGCGGCGCGCCATATGCAGCACCCGCTCCTCGCCGAGGGTCTCGGTGAGCAGCCGGGCGGAGTCGTCGGCGCTGCCGGTGTCGGCCGCGACGACGCTCTGGACGGGGCGCTCCTGGCCGAGCAGACCGGACAGCGCGTCGGGCAGCCAGCGGGCGCCGTCGTGGGCGACCAGGACGGCGGTGACGACATGACGCGGATAGGCCGGTGTCTGAACCGGTTCTTGAGCGGGCGCAAACGCGGCGTTGGCGGCCGGATATTGGGCCGCCTGGTGGCTGTGCACGGACATCGAGGTACGGGCCCCGGTTCGCTGGACTGCGGTGGACGCGCGCGCCCCCTGGGGGCGTTGGAGCGTCTCGGACGGGGCCCCACACTAACGGCTGTGTATGCGACCGGTCCGCCTCCCGTCACCATGCGGGCAGGGGGCGGACCGGTCGCGGTGGCTCAGCCCGCCGTGAACTGTGCGGATATGTCAGCGCGGGTCATACGGTTCCGGCAGGCCCGACGGGGCCGAGGAGTCGGCCGGGGCCGAGGAGTCGGCCGGGGCCGACTGGTCCCCTGAGTCGGCGGGACCGACGGGACCGGCGAGTCAGGCGGGTCCCGTGTCGGGTGTCAGACAGCGGCCTTCTTCAGTCGGCGGCGCTCACGCTCGGACAGACCACCCCAGATGCCGAACCGCTCATCGTTGGCGAGGGCGTACTCAAGGCACTCGGAACGGACCTCACAGGCGAGGCAGACCTTCTTCGCCTCACGGGTGGATCCGCCCTTTTCCGGGAAGAACGATTCGGGATCGGTCTGGGCGCACAGTGCGCGCTCCTGCCAACCGAGCTCCTCGTCCGCCTCTTCGACCAGCAGTTGCTGGAACAACTCGGTCATGTGCGCCCCTCGTCTGTCTTTGCGTCCCCGTGCCTGATGCCGTCGGTGAACCGGCAGAACGACACGAGTGAAATTACAAGTGTGCCGATCCGGGCCAGTCAAGCCGAGATCTGCTATTGGGCCTCTTATTCACTCTGCGGAACCAAGGCTGCGCGGAAAGTGTTCAAATCGGCCTAAACGCGACACCTTCCCCATCCGACGACCGAGTCCCTCCTCTCACGCTCACTGAGGAGGACGCCATCGACGCCGCTCCCGTTGCATCGCCCGGGAGATGGAGCGGGGTGGCGCAGGGGTCGTGCGGGGATCGTGCAGGAGTGGTGCGGGGGTGGTGCGCGTCGATGCGCGTTGGTGCGCCGTCTCACCGGTACAACGCGCGCACAAACCTTTCTGCCTCCATAGCGACCGGAAGAGGTGAACCTTGAGCTGAAACGTGAGATCAAGTTGACAGCGGCGCGGCGATCCAGGTCTCCTTGGTCGCATGTCAGTGACCCACGCGCCCCTGCCGACCCGTGACCACGGGTTCCGCTGCGCTGTGCGGGCTCGCTGTCGCTGTTCGAGCTGTTGATGCCCCCAGAGCTCCGGCTTTCTCCGCGTTTCTCTCGCTTCGCTCACCGCGTCTCGTCCTGAGACCGCGTTCGCAGCGCGCTTCGCACCGCACTTCGGGCCGCATTTCGCGCCCTTGCCGCCTCCCTACGGCGCACCTCTCCGCGCCCTTCCCGCCGAGGAACCCCCGCCATGAACAGCGACGTCCAGATCGCCGGTGACCCGCTCGCCATCCCGCATCTGCTGCCGCCCGTACCCGCGCGCCCCACCACCGTCTCCGCCTTCGCGGGCCTGGCCCGCACCATCGCGGCCGACCGCGACGGCTGGGCGTCCCTCGTCCAGTACGACGCCACCAGCCGCTGGTACCACCGGCTGCGCACCGGCCCCGGCTATGAGGTGTGGCTGCTGAGCTGGGTGCCCGGACAGGGCAGCGGAGCCCATGACCACGGCCGCTCCTCCGGGGTGCTGACCGTGCTCCAGGGCGAGCTGACCGAACGGGTGGGAACGCGCGGCGTGCGGCATGCGCTGCGCGCCGGCGCACAGCGGGTCTTCGCGCCTGGTTATGTGCACGACGTCGTCAACGACGCCCTCGAACCGGCCGTCAGCCTGCACATCTACTTCCCCGGGCTGACCGAGATGCCGCTGCACCCCACCCAGAGCGCCGAGTTGTCCGCCCCCGCGCACCCTGCCGCGGCCCCCGGCACGCTGGGCGTCCCGGGGCGCTGAGCCGCCCCGAACGCCCGCGATGTCCGAGGCTGCTGCCAGACTGTCTCCCATGCGCATTGTGGTTCTGGCAGGCGGTATCGGCGGCGCCCGTTTCCTTCGCGGTCTGATGTCGGCGGCTCCGGACGCCGACATCACCGTCATCGGGAACACCGGCGACGACATCCACCTCTTCGGCCTCAAGGTCTGCCCCGACCTCGACACCGTGATGTACACCCTCGGCGGTGGCATCCACGAGGAGCAGGGGTGGGGCCGGGCCGACGAGACCTTCGCCGTCAAGGAGGAGCTGGCGGCATACGGGGTGGGGCCCGAGTGGTTCGGCCTCGGCGACCGCGACTTCGCCACGCACATAGTCCGTACGCAGATGATCGGCGCGGGCTATCCGCTGAGCGCCGTCACCGAGGCGCTGTGCGCCCGGTGGCAGCCGGGCGTGCGGCTGCTGCCCATGACGGACGACCGCGTCGAGACCCATGTCCTGATCGACGACCCGGACGCCCCGGACGGCGAGAGCCGTAAGGCCGTCCACTTCCAGGAGTACTGGGTGCGGCTGCGCGCCTCCGTGCCCGCCCACGCCGTCGTCCCCGTCGGCGCCGACCAGGCCAAACCGGCGCCCGGCGTCCTGGAGGCCATCGCCGACGCCGACGTCGTCCTCTTCCCGCCGTCCAACCCGGTCGTCAGCGTCGGCACGATCCTCGCCGTGCCCGGCGTGCGCGAGGCCATCGCCGACGCCGGGATCCCGGTCGTGGGCCTGTCCCCCATCGTGGGCGACGCGCCCGTGCGCGGCATGGCCGACAAGGTGCTCGCCGCCGTCGGCGTCGAGTCCACCGCCGCGGCCGTCGCCAAGCACTACGGCTCCGGGCTGCTGGACGGCTGGCTCGTCGACACCGTGGACGCGGGCGCGGTCGACGAGGTCGAGGCCGCGGGGATCCGCTGCCGGGCGATCCCGCTGATGATGACGGACCTCGAGGCCACGGCGGCGATGGCGGCCGAGGCGCTGGTGCTGGCGGAAGAGGTGCGGGGATGAGCGCGTTGCGGGACGGGGTGGAGGGCGCGTCGGGCGACGCGTCGGAGCGCGTGCCGGGGGGTGTGGCAGGCGACGTGTCGGAGGAGTTGCCGTCGTATCAGGTGTGGGCCCTCCCCGGGATGCCCGAGGTGCGGCCCGGTGACGACCTCGCCAAGCTCATCGCCGACGCCGCGACCTCCGGCGGTCTGCCGGGGCTCGCGCACGGCGATGTGCTGTTGGTCACCTCCAAGATCGTCAGCAAGGCGGAGGGGCGCGTCGTCGAGGCGACCGACCGCGAGGCGGCCATAGACGCCGAGACGGTGCGGGTCGTGGCGCGGCGCGGCCGCACCCGGATCGTCGAGACCCGCCACGGACTGGTCATGGCCGCCGCCGGGGTCGACGCCTCCAACACCCCTTCCGGGACTGTTCTGTTGCTCCCCGAGGACCCCGACGCCTCGGCCCGGGCGATCCGGGCCGGGCTGCGGGAAGTGCTGGGCGTGGAGGTGGGCGTCGTCGTCACCGACACCTTTGGGCGACCGTGGCGGACCGGGGTCACCGACGTCGCCATCGGGGCCGCGGGGGTGCGGGTCCTGGACGATCTGCGCGGCGGCGTCGACGCGTACGGAAACGCGCTGAGCGCGACCATCGTCGCCACCGCCGATGAGCTGGCCTCGGCGGGTGACCTGGTCAAGGGCAAGGCCGAGGGGTTGCCGGTGGCTGTGCTGCGGGGGCTTCCGCAGGTGGTGAGGTTCGAGGGGCTGGACGATGAGTCTGGGGGACTTGGTGGGTCTGGGGGACTTGGTGGGTCTGGGGGACTTGGTGAGTCTGGGGGACTTGGTGAGTCTGACGGGTCTGACGGGCCAGGAGCTGATGAGGGTGCGCGGGCGTTGGTGCGCGGTGCCGCGGACGACATGTTCCGGCTGGGCACCTCCGAGGCCGTACGGGAGGCCGTGACGCTGCGCCGTACGGTTCGGGAGTTCACCGACGAGCCGGTGGACGGCGCGGCGGTGCGGCGCGCGGTCGCCGCCGCCGTCACGGCGCCTGCGCCGCACCATACGACGCCGTGGCGCTTCGTCCTGCTGGAGTCGGAGGAGTCGCGGACGCGGCTGCTGGACGCGATGCGGGATGCCTGGATCGCCGACCTGCGGGGGGACGGCTTCTCGGAGGAGAGCGTCGCCAAGCGGGTGCGGCGCGGGGATGTGCTGCGGAAGGCGCCGTACCTGGTGATCCCGTGCCTGGTCGCGGACGGCGCCCACACCTACCCCGACCCGCGTCGGAACACGGCGGAGCGCGAGATGTTCGTGGTCGCGGCGGGCGCCGGGGTGCAGAACCTGCTGGTCGCGCTGGCGGGTGAGGGGCTGGGGTCGGCGTGGGTGTCGTCCACGATGTTCTGCCGCCCGGTGGTGCGCGAGGTACTGGGCCTGCCGGACGAGTGGGACCCGATGGGGACGGTCGCGGTGGGCCAGGCGGCGGTTCCGCCGGTGGCACGGGCGGAGCGGGGGGTCGAGGGGTTCGTGGTGGTGCGGTAGGACGTCGGGTCCGGGGGCTGGTCGGGGCCGGGTCCGGGGGCTGGTCGGGGCCGGGTCCGAGGTTGTGCGGGCCGGTTGTGCGGTGGGGTCGTGTGCGCGGGGGCAGGGGGGCGCGCGTTGTGCGGGGTGGGGGCACGGGTGCGGGAGCGTTTGCTGGGGTGCGCCGTGGGGTTGCCCTTGGAGCGGGGCGCCCTTGGGTCCGGTGGTGGGTGCCGGGTGCGGGGCCTCCGGGGCGGCGCCCTGGACCGTATATTTACGGCGCCATTGGCCGGGGGCGTTGAGTGGGCCGGGGATTGGCGCCACAAATACACGTAAGCGTCCAGGACACCACCCCTGCGACCCCGCCCCCTCCCGTCTCTGGACATCAGCCGGGCGTTCATCGAGCCGCCGCGGGCCTCGGGCAACGGGGTGCTGGTCAACGTCGCCAGCATGGCCGCGTACTTCCCCGTCCCGAACATGGTCGTCTATGGGGCGGCCAAGGCGTTCGTGCTGAGCGTGGTCTCCGGTCGGCTCAACAGTTGTCATGGTCATGGGATCCAGTACCGCTCAGTGACCCTCGGCGCGCGGCGGGCCGTAGGGTGGCGGGGTGTGTGTGAGACGTACCTGGAGCCCTTCGGGACCCTGCGACCTCGCGCGTAACCTCGGCGTGCTTCAGCGAGGCCCAGGGGATCCCGCGTTTCAGGTCGGCACGGACGGCGCCTTCTGGCGGGCGAGCCGGACGCCGGCCGGGCCCGGGACCATACGGATCGCGCGCAAGGGTTCGGAAATCGAGGGCCGGGCCTGGGGGCCCGGCGCGGAGTGGCTGCTGGACGGTCTGCCCGCCCTCCTCGGGGCCGACGACGACCCGTCCGGGTTCGTGCCCCGCCATCGGCTCGTTCACGAGGCGCACCGGCGCCATCCCGGTCTCCGGCTCATCCGCACCGGGCTGGTCCTGGAGTCCCTGATTCCGTCGATCCTGGAACAGAAGGTCACCGGCGTCGAGGCGTACCGCGCCTGGCGGCTGCTGCTCCAGCGCCATGGCGAGCCCGCGCCCGGTCCGGCCGAGGGGATGCGGATGCGGGTCATGCCCGATCCGCGCACCTGGGCGCTGATCCCGTCGTGGGAGTGGCATCGCGCGGGCGTGGACACCAAGCGCTCCTCGACGATCCTGCGGGCCGTCCGGGTCGCCCGACGGCTGGAGGAGGCCACGTCCATGGACCTCGCCACCGCCTCCGCCCGGCTGCAACTCATCCCGGGCATCGGGCCCTGGACGGCCGCGGAGACCCTCCAGCGCAGCAATGGCACTCCGGACGCGATCACGGTCGGGGATCTGCATCTGCCGCGGATCGTCGGCTACGCGCTCACGGGGGAGCGGGGTGCGGATGATGAGGCGATGCTCGAACTCCTGGCCCCGTATGCGGGTCAGCGATACCGTGCGACCCGGCTGATCCTTCTGTCCGGCCGTACTCCGCCCCGGCGCGGGCCCCGCTTCGCGGTCAGGGACTTCCGGACGATGTAGCCCCCACCCCGCCCCTTCCCACAGCATCAATATGCGGCTCCGCCGCGTGGGGGGGGCTCCGCCCCGGACCCCGCTCCTCAAACGCCGGAGAGGCTGAATTCACGCCACCGGCGCGCGGACGCCGACGAGACGGGAGGGGGCGGGGTCGCAGGGGTGGTGTCCTGGACGCTTACGTGTATTTGTGGCGCCAATCTCCGGCCCACCTCACGTCCCCGGTCAATGGCGCCGTAAATATACGGTCCAGGGCGCCGCCCCGGAGGCCCCGCACCCGCCACCCACCACGAACAGCAGGCGCACCACCCACACACCCGCACCGCACCCACAAGCCGCACCCACAAGCCGCACCCAGCGGAACCCGCGCCCCCCCCCGTCACTGGTCGGACGAGAAGCGGACCGCCCCCGCCGGGATGTCCGCCCCGCACCACACCCGTACGCCGTCCCGCAGCTCGTTGTCCGGGCCGACCAGCGCGCCGTCCCCGACCACCGCGCCCTCCAGCACCGTACGGGCGCCGATGCGCGCCCCCGCGCCGACGAGCGAGTCGCGCACCTGGGCGCCCTCCTCCACGACGGCGCCCTCCAGCACCGTGCTGCCGTCGATGCGCGCGCCCGCGCCCACCCGGGCCTGGGGGCCGATGACCGTGCCGCCGGTCAGCTTGGCGTCGCCCGCGACCGAGGCGCTGTCCAGGACGAGGCGGTCACCACAGCGCCCGGGGACGGCCGGGGAGGGGGCCCGGCCCAGCACCAGGTCCGCGGAGCCGCGGACGAATGCCTGGGGGGTGCCGAGGTCGAGCCAGTACGTGGAGTCGACCATGCCCTGAAGATGCGCGCCCGCGGCCAGCAGACCGGGGAAGGTCTCGCGTTCGACGGAGACGGGGCGATCGGCGGGGATGGTGTCGATGACCGAGCGGTTGAAGACGTACGCGCCCGCGTTGATCTGGTCGGTGACGATCTCCTCGGGGGTCTGCGGCTTCTCCAGGAAGGCGGTGACCCGGCCCCGCTCGTCGGTGGGCACCAGCCCGTACGCGCGCGGGTCGGGGACCCGGGTGAGGTGCAGGGAGACATCGGCGCCCGTCGTGCGGTGGTTGTCGACGAGGGCGCGGATGTCGAGGCCGGTGAGGATGTCGCCGTTGAAGATCAGCACCGGGTCGTCGGGGCCCGAGCGCAGCCGGGAGGCGACGTTGCGGATGGCGCCGCCGGTGCCGAGGGGTTCCTCCTCCGTGACGTACTCCAGGTGCAGGCCGAGCGCGGAGCCGTCACCGAAGTACGGCTCGAAGACCTCCGCCAGATAGGAGGTGGCGAGCACGATGTGCTCGACCCCGGCGGCGCGGGCGCGGGCGAGTTGGTGGGTCAGAAACGGAACGCCCGCCGCCGGGACCATTGGCTTGGGAGTGTGCACCGTCATCGGGCGCAACCGGGTTCCCTTGCCGCCGACCAGGAGGATCGCCTCTGGCGATGGCGTTGCTGGCGCAATGGTCACGTAACGTCTCTGCTTCCTGCTGGGGCTCGCCGGTCGGCGGCCAGTGTATGCAGATCCCCGGACCGCGCCTGATCAGCGCCCCTGGAGGCGGGCGGCTGTCTTCCGTACCGAACCGAGCTTCTTGTAGAGGTCCTTGCCCGGGCACTCGGTGGCAAAGCCGTCGCGGTGACCTGCGATCACATGGAGCTTTACGTTGGTGCCCTTTTTGTACTTGTTGCCGCCGCCGGACACCAGATGCGCGGTGCCACGCGGATTTCGCTTGAAGAGGCCCAGCTTCCACGCGGCGAGCTTGGCGACGGCCTTCACGGCCTTGGCCGAGGGCTTCTTGGACGAGAAAGTACCGAGGACGGCGACGCCCATGCTGTTGGTGTTGAAGCCCAGCGTGTGCGCTCCGCGGACGGCTTTGGCCACACCGCCGGAGCGGCCTTCGTAGATTTTTCCGCACTTATCGATGGTGAAGTTGTAGCCGTAATCGCGCCATCCCAGGCTCTTCACGTGGTAGCGGTAGATACTGCGCAAAACGGAGGGCGCCTGGGAGCAACTGTACTTATTGCCCGTCACGGTGTGGTGGATGAAGGCGACCTTCACGGTCTTGCTGTAGACGTGGCCCGTTTCACGGATCTTCTCGTCGGCGCCCCAGCCCGCGCGCGTGACGATGCTGGGCCGCGGCGCGCTGTAGCGGGCGGCGTTCGCCTTGGTCACCTCCTCGGGGAGTGCGCTGGTCGGCGGGGTGATGGCACTGGGCGGCGCGGTGGGGCGGGTGGCGTGAGTGGAGGGGGCGGAGGGCGCGGAGGATGTGGAGGATGCGGAGGGGTACGGCAGCGGCCTGGCGGATGACCCGGAGGGCCTGGAAGACGGCCTCCCGACCGACCCCGGCGACGGCCTCGCGCCCGGCGCGGCACCTCCCGACGCCGACACGGCGCCCGCCTTCCCGGCACCCCCCGGCGTCGGCACCGGATGCGCCGGAAGGGCGCGCAGTACGGCCTGGTCCGGGGGCGGCGGCGCCGGGGTCTCCCCGGGGTCGACCAGCTCCAGCCGCAGCCCGGACGGCAGCACCGCCGACCTGGCAGCCACACCCCCGCCCGCACCCGCACCCCCGACTCCGTCCGCCGCCGCAACCACCTCCGGCCGCACCCGCGCCTGCACGCCGTCCGAGTCGCCGACCCACAGCGGTGCGGTGCCGCCATGGGCCCGTACGCCCCGGAGTTCGGGCGAGTCGGGGTCGGGGCCGTCGTCCCCGTACGGCAGCAGCTCGCGCCATGGGGACCACTCGCCGCCGACCGCGCGGGTGCGCACCTGCACCCGGCCGCGGAGGTCGGCGGAGGGCTGGTCCCAGACGACGCCGACGAGCGAGAACGGCCGTACCCGCGATGCGGCGACGCCCCGGTCGGCCGAGACGCCCCCGTCAGCCGGAGCCGGAGCATCGGCGCCGGGCGCGGCCACGCCCCGGTCGAGCCCGTCCGCCGCCAGCGGAAGGAGCGGCAGCGACTGCGTGGAGCCGGAGGAGGAGAAGGAGGAAGGGGAAGGGGAAGGGGAAGGGGAAGGGGAAGGGGAAGGGGAGGAAGAGGGGGCGGCGGTCCGCTCGGCCCGGGCATGTGCGGGACCGGGATAGACGGCGAGGGGCAGGGCGAGGGCGGCGGTGCACGCGACGCCGATCGAGGATGCCAGGTATGCACGCATGATTGAAATCGTCTACATAAGGGGACAAACCTGTCCATTCGGAAGAGCGGCCATGTCGCGGACCGTTCGCTGAGCCGACCCCCACCGACCCCGTCCGCGCGGCATCTTCGGCGCGTAGTCTTGCGCGCGTGAACGCCACCGATCGCACCCCCGCCGACCTGCTGGGATCCGCGCTCGCCGCGGACCCGCCCCGCCCGCTCGTGACCTTCTACGACGATGCCACGGGCGAACGTGTCGAACTCTCCGTGGCCACCTTCGCCAATTGGGTGGCGAAGACCGCCAATCTGCTCCAGGACGATCTGGCCGCCGCGCCGGGCGACCGATGCGCACTGCTGCTGCCCGCCCACTGGCAGACCGCCGTGTGGCTGGTGGCCTGTTCCTCGGTCGGGGTCCTCGTGGACATCGGGGGCGACCCGGCCTCCGCCGATCTCGTCGTCAGCGGCCCGGACACCCTCAAGGAGGCACGGGAGTGCTCCGGTGAGCGGGTGGCGCTGTCGCTTCAGCCGCTGGGCGGCCGGTTCCCCCAGTTGCCGGAGGGGTTCGCGGACTACGCCGTGGAGGTGCCCAGCCAGGGCGACCGCTTCGCCCCGTACTCCCCGGTGGACCCGGAGGCACCCGCGCTGACCGTCGGCGGTGTGGAGCTGACGAGCGCGGAGGTGGTGGAGCGGGCGCACGCCGACGCCGCCGCGCAGGGGCTCGGGCCCGGTTCGCGGATCCTCTCGGGGCTTCCGTACGAAAGCTGGGAGGGGCTGTCGTACGGGCTGTACGCACCGCTGGCCACCGGCGGTTCGGTGGTGCTCTGCCGCCATCTGGACCGGCTGGACGAGAAGGGGCTGGCGGGGCGCAAGGAGAGTGAGCGCGTCACCGCCACCATGTCCTGAGACCACTCATGCCCTGAGACCACTCATGCCCTGAGACGACTCATGCCCTAAGCCGACACCCCAGCCCCCAGCCCCCAGCCCCCACCCCCCTTCCCACCCCTGACCCGTCCGGCGGACCGCGGGCCGAGTCCACGGGCCGCGTCGCCCACCCCGCGCGATGATCTACGGATACGTACAACCATGTGCGGGCTTCGCATGTCTGTTCCGTTAATCGGTATCCCGGTAATCGGTAGGTATCCCGGTAATCGGTATCCCGCCATGCGATGCCGCTCCGCCCCCGGGCGGAAGACGGGTGGGAGGACGCGGACGTGACGACCGACAGTTCCGAGCCTGCGCCGAGACGCAGGCGCCGCTGGCCGCGTGTTCTCGCGCTGGGCGTGGCCATGCTGGTGCTGTCGGTCGCCGGTGCGGGGTGGTGGTTCTACGAGCGCCTCGACGGCAATATCCGCACCGATACCCGGACCGCGAACGAGCTGAGGAAGTACGAGGCCGAGCGGCCGGTGTCGGTGGTGCGGGACGCCCAGAACATCCTGCTGATCGGCTCCGACAACCGGGGCGGCAAGGGCAACGGCAAGTACGGCAAGGACACCGGCACCCAGCGCTCGGACACCACGATCCTGCTGCATCTACAGGCCGGCGGTAAGAGCGCCACCGCCGTCTCCATCCCCCGCGATCTGATGGTGGACATCCCGGCCTGCGACCAGCCGGACGGAAAGCGGACCCGGGCCCGGTTCGCCCAGTTCAACTGGGCGTTCGAGGCCGGTGGCGCGGCCTGTTCGATCCGTACCGTCGAGAAGCTGACCGGGATCCGCGTCGACCACCATCTGATCGTGGACTTCAGCGGCTTCAAGCGGCTGGTGAACGCGGTCGGCGGGGTGGAGATGTGTCTGAAGGAGCCCGTGGACGACGCCGAGGCGCATCTGAAGCTGCCCGCGGGCCGTCAGGTGCTCCACGGGGAGCAGGCGCTGGGCTATGTGCGCGCCCGGTACAGCATCGGCGACGGCAGCGACACGGAGCGTATCGGCAGGCAGCAGGAGTTCATGGGCTCGCTTGTGAAGAAAGTGCAGAGCAATGGTGTGCTGCTCAATCCGGCGAAGCTGTATCCGGTACTCAATGCGGCGACGTCCGCGCTGACCACGGATCCGGGGCTGGATTCGCTCAAAGATCTGTACGGACTGGTGCGCGGGGTGCGGGACATCCCGCGGGAGAAGATCCGGTTCCTCACGATTCCGCGGCAGCCCTACACGTATAACAAGAACCGGGATGAGCTCGTCCAGCCCGACGCCGACCGCTTGTTCCGGCAGTTGCGGCTCGATCGGCCGGTGCCGGTGGCCCACACCGTCACCGCCTCGACGGGCGGCGATCAGAAGGCCGGCGACCTCAGCCCGTACCAAGGGACGACGGCCGCCCGAGGTATCTGCGAGTAAAGGCACGTTAAGGGCGGCCCATGAATCGTGAAGGGCGAGACAACAATTGGGCAGATTGCCCAGTTGTAGGGAAGTGGAATTTGTCACCGGCGTCGCTTGACGCTGATCCGGGCGGATAGTGTGAGCGATCCGGTGCGCTCTACGAGGTGGCCGCGCACTGCACGAAGACAGATGGAGCGCCTTGAGGGGGAGGCGCCGCGTGGCACCGACGGAGGACACAGGCGACCGTGGACGCGCAAGGCCCTGGCGGGGCGGGTGACTTCGACCCAGCCGATCAGTGGGTGTTCGACCCGAATACGGGCAATTACGAGCTGCGGCTGAACCCCGCCGAGACATCGGAGGACACCACCGAGCTGCGAGCGGTCTCCAGATCGTCGAGCGCTGACGGCGCCACCGACTCCGAGCCCAAGGGGCGCCGGCGCGCGGCCAAGCGGGAGTCGGAGGAGGAGAAGGAGACCGGCCCGGTCAGCCGCCGCAAGCCGAAGCCGAAGAAGTCGAAGACGAAGAAGGCGCTGTACTGGGGCAGCGGCACCCTGGCCTTTCTGCTGGTGGGCGGTTCCGCCGCGGCCTACTTCGTCTATCAGCACCTCAACAACAACATCAGCAAGGTCGACGTCGGCGAGAACAACGCCGCGGTCTCCGACGGCCCGATGAACATCCTGCTGATCGGCACCGACCGGCGCGACGGCAAGGGCAACGAGGGGTACGGCGACGCGGGGAGCGTCGGGCATGCCGACACCACGCTGCTCTTCCATGTCGCCGAGGACCGGTCCAACGCGACCGTGCTGTCCATCCCGCGCGACATGATCACCGACATCCCGAACTGTCGTACGAAGCAGAAGGACGGTTCCTTCAAGAGCATCCCGGGCGAGTCGGAGGTGCGCTTCAACACCAGCCTGGGTCAGGAGGGGCGCGACCCCGGCTGCACCTGGCAGACGGTCGAGAAGCTCACCGGGCTGGAGATCGACCACTTCATGATGGCCGACTTCAACGCGGTCAAGGAGATGTCCTCGGCGGTCGGCGGGGTCGAGGTGTGTCTCGCCAAGGACGTCAACGACCCCAAGTCGCATCTGAACCTCAAGAAGGGCCGCCATACGATCAAGGGCGAGGAGGCGCTGGCGTTCGTCCGGACCCGGCACACCGTCGGCTTCGGCGGCGACCTGGACCGGATCAAGCTCCAGCAGCAGTTCCTCAGCTCGCTGATGCGCAAGATGAAGGACAGCGGGACGCTCACCAGCCCGGGCAAGATGTGGGACCTGGCGCAGACCGCCACCAAGGCGCTCACGGTGGACACCGGGATCGGCACCGTCAACAAGCTGGCCTCACTGGGGAAGAACCTGAGCAAGGTCGACCTCAAGAACGTCACCTTCGCGACCGTCCCGGTCGTCGACAACACCGACGGTGCGACCGTGCTGCTCGACAAGACCAAGGCCGAGCCGCTGTTCTCCATGGTCCGCCAGGACGTGTCCCTGACCGAGGTCAAGAAGAAGGAGAAGGCGGCCAAGGACGAGCAGGCGGCACGGCTGAAGGGGCCCAAGGCCGATCCCGCCGATGTCCGGGTCAAGGTGCTCAACGGCAGCGGGCAGTTCGGCGCCGCCCAGGAGACCGTCGACTGGATGCAGAACACCGAGGGGATGCTCCGCACCAGCAACGGCGGAAACGCTCCGTCAGAGCTGAAGAAGACGACGCTGGAGTACGCTCCCAACCAGGCCGACCAGGCACGTCGGCTGGCCGACAGCATGGGGCTGCCCGCCTCCGCCATGAAGGAAGGCACGAAGGACGCCGAGCCGAAGGCGGAGATGAGCCTGACGCTGGGGGCGGACTTCAAGGGCGCCGGCACACCGATCTCCGCTCCGGCGAAGGCGCCGAAGGACATTCAACGGGTCGAGGCCGACGACAAGAACGTCTGCGCCAAGTGACCTCACCGGCCAATTCGCCCTCTTCCGTTGAGCCGGACAACAGACAGACAGACAGCAGGAGGCCCGATGCGGCAGAGCAGTGTGCGGGGGAGAAGAGGGCGGCGGGCCACCGTTCCCGAACCCCGTGAGCCTGGTGAGGACGGCAGCCCGTCGGAAGGGGAGCGCCCCGCGTCGAACGGCGCGGGGCGCCGGCCGGGCGGTCGGGGGCGGCCAAAGCCGAAGCGGAGTCGCGGGGTGCGGATCCTGCGCTGGACCGCCCTGACGCTGGCCGTGCTGGTACTCGGCGGGGCCGGCGCCGGATACTTCTACTACGAACACCTGAACGGCAATCTGAAGAAGGCGGATCTGGACCTCGGCGACAGCAAGCTCGGCAAACCCGAGCCCAACGCCGCCGGACAGACCCCCCTCAACATCCTGCTCATCGGCTCCGACGGCCGGAACACCGCGGAGAACGTCAAGCTCGGCGGCGCCAAGCGGGACGCGGACCGCAAACCGCTGGCCGATGTGCAGATGCTGGTGCATGTCTCGGCCGACCGCAGCAATATGTCGGTGGTCAGCATTCCGCGCGACACCCGGGTGACCATCCCCCGGTGCACCGATCCGGAGGACGGGACGGTCTACCCGAAGACCGTGGGGCCCATCAACGAGTCGCTCCAGTACGGCGGTCCGGGCTGCACGGTCGCCACCTGGAAGGAACTCACCGGCGTCTACATCGATCACTTCATGATGATCGACTTCTCCGGGGTGGTCTCCATCGCGGACGCCATCGGCGGCGTACCGGTGTGCGTGAACAACAACGTCTACTCCCATGACAGCGACGGCCACGGCTCCGGTCTGAAGCTGACCAAGGGCACCCACAACGTCAAGGGCGTCCAGGCCCTCCAGTGGCTGCGCACCCGCTACGGCTTCGAGGACAACACCGACATAGGCCGGGCCAAGGCCCAGCACATGTACATGACCTCGATGATCCGCCAGCTCAAGTCGGGGACCAAGCTCAGCGACCCGGGCAAGCTGATGGACCTCACGGAGGCCGCCACCAAGGCGCTGACTGTCGACCACGGCCTCGGCTCCCCCAAGAAGCTGTACGACCTGGGCAATGACCTCAAGCGGGTGCCGACCAAGCGCACCACCATGATCACCATGCCCTGGGTGTACGGCGAAGGCGAGAAGTACGTGCTGCCCAAGCCGGGCGACGCCGAGCAGACCTTCTCGCTGCTGCGCAACGACACAGCGCTGGACGGCAAGGACAAGAAGAAGCCCGACGCCACCCCGGCGCCCACCGCGCCCAAGGACCAGCTCCCGGTGGTGGTGCAGAACGGCACCGCCAGCACCGTCCTGGGGCCGGCCTCCGGCCGGGCCTCGGAGATCACCTCCGAGCTGGTGCGGCTGGGCTACGCCAAGGCCACCGCGAACTCGGTGCTGATCTCGCAGGCCGACACCACCGTCCTCTACCCGGGCGAGGACCGGCAGGGCGACGGCCTGGCCGTGGCCAAGGCGATGAAGCTGCCGAAGTCCGCGGTGAAGTCGTCGAAGTCGGTACGGGAGATCACCGTGGTGATCGGCAACGACTGGCGCCAGGGCACCGCCTATCCGAAGCCGGCCACGGACGACGGCGACAAGACGCCCAAGAGCGCGGACGCGCTCAACGGCGAGGAGAAGGGCTGTATGAAGGTCAACCCGGGCTACAGCTTCTGACGCCTCCGTGAGGGCACGACGCCCCCGTGGGGGCACGATGCCTCCGTGACGGCACGACGAAGGGGCCGGACCCGCTGGTGGGTCCGGCCCCTTCGCGTAGGGCTACGGGGCCATGACCGCCGGGCGGCGGCTGGCGATGACCCGCTTGGCGAGCGCCCGCGGGCTGGTCAGAAAGCCCCAGCCCCAGGACATGTGCATGGTCGCGAGCGCCACCGGGACCCGCAGCCGGGCCATCACCGGCAGCCCCTTGCCCGCCGGGACCGAGCCCGCGACGATCGCGGCCAGATAGCCGCCGGGGATCACCAAGGCCCAGGGGGTGACGGCCGCGCCCACCACGATGCCCGCCGCGATGGCGACGACGGCGGTCGGCGGGGCGAGATAGCGCAGATTGATCGAGCCCTGGTGGAAGCGGGCGACGACATGGCGCCAGCGCCCGTAGTCCTTGTACTGCTTGGCCAGGGCCCGCACGCTCGGCCGCGGCCGGTAGGAGACCTTCAGCTCGGGCGAGAACCAGATGAGCCCGCCGGCCTCACGGATCCGGAAGTTCAGCTCCCAGTCCTGGGCGCGGATGAACTCCTCGTTGTAGCCGCCCTGTTGCTCCAGCGCCTCGCGCCGGAAGACGCCCAGATAGACGGTCTCGGCGGGGGCCGCCTCGCCGCCGGTGTGGAAGGCCGCGTTGCCCACCCCGATCTTGGAGGTCATGGCGGCGGCGACGGCCTTCTCCCAGTCGTTCTCGCCCTCGGCGTGCATGATCCCGCCGACGTTCTGCGCGCCGGTCTCCTCCAGGAGCCGTACGGCGGTGGCGATGTAGTTCGGCGAGAGCATGCCATGGCCGTCGACCCGCACCACCACCGGATGGCGGGATGCCTTGATCGCCGCGTTCAGGGCGGCGGGGGTGCGGCCCGTGGGGTTGGGGACCGTATGCACCCGGGGGTCCTCCGCCACCAGTTCGGCGGCGATCTCGTCGGTACGGTCCGCGGACGGGCCGAGCGCGATCACCACCTCCATCTCACCGTCGTACTCCTGCTCCAGGATGTGCCGCACGGCATTGCGCAGATGGCGTTCCTCATTGAGCACCGGCATGATCACGGAGACGGCCGGGAGCTGATGCGGGGGCATGGCACCTCGGGGTTCGGGGGCCGGGCCCAGGTGACTGGGGGTGGGGCCCCAAAAGACTGCGATATCGCGCCCACGTTACCGCGAATGGGCGACACCGGAACGCGCCGCCCGGGTGGCAGTGCGCCGCACGGGCGGCGTGGGGCCGTCAAAGCGATCGTCGTATGGGCCTACGGTGAGGCGGTTCCGCCCAGCCCACCCGTTCACGGAGGTCCCCGGAGTGAGTGCACCGGCCCGATCGCCGCGCCCGCCGCGCCCCCGCTCCCGCCGCCCCCGCTGGGGGCTGCGGCTCGCCACGGGCGGCGCCGCTCTGGTGCTGGCGGTCAGCGGCATCGGGCATCTGCTGGTCAGTGAGCTCGAATCCGGGATCCACCGGGTGGATGCCTTCGGCGGCCTGGACAACCGGCCGAAGAACACCGGCGGGGGCGTCAACTTCCTCGTGGTCGGCACGGACGGACGGGAGAAGATCACGCCTCGGGAGAAGGCGCTGTACCGGCTGGGCGGAGCCCCCTGCCGCTGCACCGACACGATCATGCTGATGCATCTGTCGGCCGACCACCGCCGGGTCAGCGCGGTCAGCCTGCCCCGCGACTCGTACGCCCAGATCCCGGCGTACACCGACGCCACCGGCAAGCGCCATCCGCGCCATCCGCGCAAGCTCAACGCCGCGTACGCCGAGGGCGGGCCGAGCCTGACCGTGCGCACCGTGGAGCATCTGACCGGCGTCCATATCGACCACTACCTCGAGGTGGACTTCACCAGCTTCATGAAGACGGTCGATGTGCTCGGCGGGGTCAAGATCTGCACCTCACGGCCGCTCAAGGACGACCACACAGGGCTCGACCTGGCGCCCGGCACCCACGTCCTGAACGGCGGCCAGGCGCTCCAGTACGTCCGCTCCCGGCATGTCGACGGCACCTCCGACCTGGGCCGGATCCAGCGCCAGCAGCGCTTCCTGGCCGCCGTGGTCCACCAGACCACGGCCGGTGGCATCCTGCTCAACCCGGTGCGGTTCAACCGGGTGGCCGGGGCCCTGCTGGGCTCGGTCCGCGCCGACCACGGCTTCGGGGCGGCGGACATGGTCGCCCTGGGGCGGGCGATGAGCGGCGTGACCCCCGCGTCCTCGGAGTTCGCCTCGGTCCCGGTGATCCTGCCCGGCGTCGCGGTGCAGGGGGCCGGCTCCACGCTCCGCTGGGACCGGGCCAAGGCCGAGCGGCTCTTCACCACCCTCCGCGAGGACCGGCCGCTGGTCGCCCACCGCCCGAAGCCGTCCGGCGCCACCCCGGTCGACGTGGACCCGGGCCGGGTCCGGGTCCATGTGCTCAACGGCACCAATACGGCGGGGCTCGCCCGCCGCGCGGACCGCGCGCTGCACGCCACCGGCTTCGCCACCACCGGCTCCCCCGCCGATGCCGCGACCCCCGACGTCCGGCACACGGTGATCGCGTACGACCCCGTCTGGGACCGCTCGGTGCGCTCGCTGGCCGCCGCGCTGCCCGGGGCCCGGCTGAAGCCGGTGGTCGGACAGGGCGCGGTGATGCAGATCACTATCGGCGCGGACTACAAAGATGTGCGGCCGGTCCGGGTGGAGAAGCCGCGGAGCGACCCTGCCGGGTTCGGCGCCATCACCGGCGACGAGGTCGTCTGCCCCGAGAGCGCCACTCACGCCCTCTGACCCGAGGGATCGCCCGCTGACCCGAGGGGTCACCGCCGGTGGGCGTCCTCGGTGTCGTCGGCGGCGCGCGGGGCGACGCGCTGGGCGCGGAGTTCCTTGATCGCGCGGCGCCGGGCCAGCCGGTGGGTCCGGCGGATCTCGGCCTCCTGTTGACTGGCCGCCCGATGGATGCAAGCCGAAGCGCTGCGCCTCGCCCGCCTGTTCGACCCCCACCCTGGCGAGCCCTACCTCGGGAGGGCTCCCGTCGTCCCCACCGGGCCCACGTGTCCCCGCCCTCACGCCTACCTGTACGCATGGCTCAGGAACCCGGCCAGTACAAGCAGGCCCTACTGACACTCGCAGCCGCCGAGCCGTACCGCATCAGCGTCACCGACTACGACGCCCGGTACAGCCTGCTCGTCGTGCCCCTGCTGATGCCTCCCCAACCCCTCCCCCTCACTCCCCCGCCCCCGCCGGGTGCCAACCCTCCCCGGCGAGGGCGGGCCGACGCCGCCGGAAACCGGCGAGGCATGCCGCCCGTTGACCGCTGCCCTCGCTCGTTACCGGTTCCCCCGGGGCGCGAGGGCGGTGCACCACCTGTCCAGAACCACCGCCCAACCTAGGGAAGTGAGTCCATGGAACAGTTCGAGCGCGCCCGGATCGACTCCTATTTCGCGCGCATCGCCGCTGAGTTCGCCCCGACCGAGCGGCCGTCATCCTTCTTGATCACGCACCTTCTACCCGAACGCCCCTCGTTCCTGGGGGCCGTGGGCAGGACCAGCAACCTGCGGGCCGTCCTGCCCAAGCCGAAATCCATCGACGCCGCCGCCCGCCGCGCGATCGAGAAGACGACCCCGTGCGAAACCCTGTCGCGCGAGATGTTCGAGGACCCCGACACCGCCGTCGAGTACATCGAGTCGCGGGCCGCCGGCGAGGCCGTCGTACTGCTCGACGTGGGCGGGTACTTCACCCCCTCGCTCGACGCCATCTGTAATCAGGTCTCCGGGCGCATCCTCGGCGTCGTCGAGGACACGGAGAACGGGCACAAGCGCTACGCCAACAGTGACAAGCTGCCCTGCCCGGTCGTCTCCGTCGCGCGCTCCCCACTCAAAGACCCCGAGGACTTCCTCGTGGGGCAGTCGGTCGTGTTTTCCACCGAGGCTCTCCTGCGCAGCCGCGGAGACATCCTGCACGGCCGGCCCGCACTCGTCATCGGGTTCGGCAAGCTCGGGTCCAGTATCGCCCGCTTGCTGCACGCAAAAGGCGTCCAGGTCACCGTGCACGATGTCGACCCCGTACGGCGCACACAAGCACTCTCTCAGGGCTTCACGGTGGCCCGCGACCGCGACGTCGCCCTGCACGGCGCCGGCCTGGTGCTGTGCGCCACCGGAACCGTGTCTCTCCGCGGCGAGGACTTCGCCACCCTGCGGAACGGCGCCTACGTGGCCACGGTGACCAGCAGTGAGGACGAACTCGACCTCGGCAGCCTGCCCGATGTCTACCAGCGGACGCCCAACGGCGAGCACGTCACCCGCTACGCGACGACCGGCCACTACTTCTACTTGCTCAACCGCGGCAACGCCGTCAACTTCCTGCACGGCGCCAGCGTGGGCCCGTTCATCTTCCTCGTGCAGGCCGAGATACTCGCCGGAATCCGGATGCTCACCCGCGGCGACCTCGGACACGGTATGCGCGAGGTGGACGCCGCCGACCGGAAGACCATCGCGGCAACGTGGCTCAACTACTTCAACCGCTAGGAGACAGGACCCCATGCCGATCACGGCACAGCATGTGCGCGAGACCGTCGACGCCTACCTCGCCGAGAACTCCGACGAAAAGGACAGCCTGTCCGCCCTCGCGGAAACCCTCGGCCAGGTCGGCGACACGATCGCCTCGCGTAAGGAGTTCCGGGGACACGTCACCGCCGGGGCCGCCCTGCTCCGCCCCGACGGCCGCGTACTCACCATCGAGCACCGCGCCCTGCGTAAATGGTTGCTGCCCGGTGGCCACGTCGAGGACAGCGACGCAACCCTCGTCGACGCCGCCCTGCGCGAACTGGCCGAGGAAACCGGCATCAGCCCCGATCAGGTCGAGCCGGACAGCGGCCTGCCCCTCCATGTCGACGTGCACACGATCCCGGCCAACCCCGACAAGGGAGAGCCGGAACACCTTCACTTCGACTTCCGGTACCTGTTCCGCACCACGGCCGACACGGTCGAGCTGCAAGAGGAAGAGGTCACGGCCTACTCGTGGCAGTTCGCCGACATGCTGACAGCCGAGCCGCTGCGCTCCCGCGTAATGGCCTCCACTCGCATGCAATAGGCGAAACACAGAAGCGGCCCCGGCCCCCCCAGAGGGGCGCCGGGGCCGCCGCGCGTCACTTGTCCGGGCGCTGCTCGCGCAGCTCCCGAATGGCGCGGCGCCGGGCAAGCCGGTGCGTACGCCTGATCTGCGCCTCTTCAAAGCGCCGCTTGTCGCGCTCCGTCTCCGGAAGCACAGGGGGGACCGCGCGCGGCTTGCCGTCGGCGTCGACCGCGGCGAACACCAGGTAAGCCGATCCGACCTGCTGCGCCGGCGTCGACTCGTTCCAACGCTCGGCCTCGACCCGTACGCCGATCTCCATGGACGTTCGGCCAGTCCAATTGCACTGTGCGTGAACATGCACAAGATCGCCCACACGGACGGGCAGGAGAAACGCCATTTCATCCATGGACGCCGTTACGGCGGGCCCGCCCGAGTGCCGACCCGCTACCGCTCCGGCCGCGTCGTCCACCAACTTCATGATCACGCCACCATGGACGGTACCGAGCAGGTTGGTGTCAGCGGCCGTCATGATGTGTGACAGCGTGGTACGGGATGCGGAGGTGGGCTTACCCGGAAGCTCCGGTTCCGCACCGTGGGCCTGATTGGTCATGCTGTCCACCTTATGCGGACGACATTCTTATCAGGTCTGCAACAGCCGTGCCCCGATCCGGCCCCCGCCCTGTAAGGGGACCCACCCGACCAGGCACACTGCCTTGCATGAGCGAATGGCCCCAGGGATCGACCGGCGACCGCAGCGGCCGGTACGGACGTGGTAGCGGCAGCCCCGAACCGGAGGGGGCCCGCGCCATGCCGCAAGTGAGGCGCTCGGCGCCCGGTGCGGGCGGTCCGCCGCCCTACAACGAACCGCCACTGCCGCCCGACCTCTCGCCCCACGGCACCATTCCGCGGCAGCAGGCGTCCCAGGGCTATGACGACTACGACGACGGCTACAACACGGGGCAGGTCTACGGCCACGGCAACGGCGGACCGGGCGGCGGCGGCCCCCACGGCCCCGGCGGTCCGGGCGGCCCCGGCCCACGTCCGGTGAGGCCGAAGAACTGGAAGCGCCGGATAACCATCGGCCTGGTCACCCTGGTCGTCCTGCTGCTCGCCGTCGGCATCGGCACCTACATCTGGGCCGACTCCAAGCTCCGCAACGAGGTCGACCTCAGCAAGGTCGAGGACCGGCCGGGCGGCGGCAAGGGCACCAACTACCTGATCGTGGGTTCGGACAGCCGCGAGGGCATGTCCGACGCGGACAAGAAGAAGCTGCACACCGGCTCGGCCGACGGCCGCCGCACCGACTCCATGATCCTTCTCCATGTCGGTGAGAACGGGAACACCATGGTCAGCCTCCCGCGTGACTCCTGGGTCACCATCCCGGCCTTCACCGGCTCGGAGAGCGGCCGGCGGATCCCGCAGAGCCAGAACAAGCTGAACGCGTCGTACTCCTCCGAGGGCCCCTCGCTGCTCGTCCGCACGATCGAGTACAACACCGGCCTGAAGATCGACCACTACGCGGAGATCGGCTTCGACGGCTTCGCCAATCTCGTGGACGGGGTCGGCGGCGTCGACATCGACGTCCCGCAGGACATGAAGGACAAGAAGTCCGGCAATGACCTGAAGAAGGGCAAGCAGACGCTGAACGGCCAGCAGGCGCTCGCCTTCGTCCGGCAGCGCTACGGCCTCGCGGGCGGCGACCTGGACCGCACCAAGAACCAGCAGAAGTTCCTCTCCGCGCTGGCCAACAAGGCGGCCTCGCCGAGCACGATCATGAACCCGTTCAAGCTCTACCCGACGATGGGCGCCGGCCTGGACAACCTGGTCGTCGACAAGGACATGAGCCTGTGGGACGTGAAGGACATGTTCTTCGCGATGAAGAGCGTCTCCGGCGGTGACGGCAAGCAGATGAACATGCCCATCTCCAACCCCGGCCTGGCCACCTCCAAGGGCAGCGCGGTGCAGTGGGACATGGGCAAGGTCAAGCAGCTCATGAGCGAGCTGAAGAACGACGACAAGGTCACGGTCTCCAGCAACTGATCCGGACCACCACCAAAGACCGCTGCCGGGCCCGTCGGGCCCGGCAGCGGTCTTTGGTCTTTCGAAGACTACGGAAGGTTCCTTGCCATCACGATGCGCTGAACCTGATTCGTGCCCTCGTAGATCTGCGTGATCTTGGCGTCGCGCATCATCCGCTCGAGCGGGTAGTCACGGGTGTAGCCGTAGCCGCCGAGAAGCTGGACGGCGTCCGTGGTGATCTCCATCGCGGCATCCGAGGCGTAGCACTTGGCCGCGGCACCGAAGAACGTCAGGTCCTCCTTGCCGCCCCCGGCGGAGACCCGCTCGGACTTGGCCGCCGCCGCGTAGGTGAGCTGCCGGGCGGCCTCCAGCTTCATGGCCATGTCGGCGAGCATGAACTGGACGCCCTGGAAGTCGCCGATCGGCTTGCCGAACTGCTTGCGCTCCTGGACGTACCCCTTGGCGTAGTCCAGGGCGCCCTGGGCGATGCCGAGGGCCTGCGCGGCGATGGTGATCCGGGTGTGGTCGAGGGTCTTCATGGCGGTGGCGAAGCCGGTGCCCTCTTCGCCGATCATGCGGTCGGCGGGGATGCGGACGTTGTCGAGATAGACCTCACGGGTCGGGGAGCCCTTGATGCCGAGCTTCTTCTCCGGGGCGCCGAAGGAGACGCCCGGGTCGCCCTTCTCGACGACGAAGGCGGAGATGCCCTTGGAGCGCTTCTCGGGGTCGGTGACGGCCATCACCGTGTAGTACTCGGAGACCCCGGCGTTGGTGATCCAGCGCTTGACGCCGTTGAGGACGTAGGAGTCGCCGTCGCGCACCGCCTTGGTCTTCATCCCCGCCGCGTCCGAGCCCGCGTCCGGCTCGGAGAGACAGTACGAGAACATCGCGTCGCCCTTGGCGAGCGGCGCCAGGTACTTCTTCTTCAGCTCCTCGGAGCCGGAGAGGATGACCGGCAGCGAGCCCAGCTTGTTGACCGCGGGGATCAGGGAGGACGAGGCGCAGACCCGGGCGACCTCCTCGATGACGATCACGGTGGCCAGCGCGTCCGCGCCGGAGCCGCCGTAGGACTCGGGGACGTGCACCGCGTGCAGATCGTTCGCGACCAGGGCGTCGAGCGCCTCCTGGGGGAAGCGGGCCCCCTCGTCGACCTCTGCCGCGAAGGGGGCTATCTTCGCCTCGGCGAGAGAGCGGACGGCGTCCCGGAGCATGTCATGCTCCTCGGACGGCCGGTACAGGTCGAAGTCGTTCACCGAGGACGCCAAGCCTCTCACTCCCCAAGAGTGCTAACTACCGTTAAGTAACTGAATTCTAGGGGCGGCGCCCCGGTAGGTATACGTGAGTTACCTGACAGAGTCGGCTGAGCCCGTCCCGTGGTCCCGACTATGCTCAGGCACCGCATCTGCGATCGACCGTTCTGGAGCACTGCATGGCCCTCAAGATCACTGTGATCGGCACCGGCTACCTCGGCGCCACCCACGCAGCGGCCATGGCGGAACTGGGCTTCGAGGTGCTCGGCCTCGACATCGTGCCCGAGAAGATCGCGATGCTCACCGAGGGCCGGGTGCCGATGTACGAGCCCGGCCTCGAGGACCTGCTGCGGCGCCATGTCGCGGGGATCGAGGGCGCCACCGGGCGGCTGCGCTTCACCACCTCCTACGAGGAGGCCGGGGAGTTCGGCGACATCCACTTCATCTGTGTGAACACCCCGCAGAAGCACGGCGAGTACGCCTGTGACATGAGTTACGTGAACGCCGCGGTGGACTCGCTCGCCCCGCATCTGCGCCGCCCCGCGCTGGTCGTGGGCAAGTCCACGGTGCCGGTCGGCAGCGCCGACCTGCTCGCGGCCCGGCTGGCCGAGCTGGCCCCGGTGGGGGCGGACGCGGAGCTGGCCTGGAACCCGGAGTTCCTGCGCGAGGGATTCGCCGTCCAGGACACCCTGCACCCGGACCGGATCGTGGTCGGCGTCGCCGGCGACCGGGCCGAGAAGCTGCTCCGCGAGGTGTACGAGACGCCCATCGCCGAGGGCTCGCCCTTCGTGGTGACCGACTTCCCGACCGCCGAGCTGGTGAAGGTCGCGGCCAACTCCTTCCTGGCGACGAAGATCTCCTTCATCAACGCCATGGCCGAGGTCTGCGAGGCGGCAGGCGGCGATGTGGTCAAGCTCGCCGAGGCCATCGGCTACGACGAGCGCATCGGAAGCAAGTTCCTGCGGGCCGGGATCGGCTTCGGCGGCGGCTGCCTGCCCAAGGACATCCGGGCCTTCATGGCGCGCGCCGGTGAGCTGGGCGCCGACCAGGCGCTGACCTTCCTCCGCGAAGTCGACTCGATCAATATGCGGCGCCGCGGCCATATGGTCGAGCTGGCCCGCGAGGCCGTCGGCGGCAGCTTCCTGGGCAAGCGGGTCGCCGTGCTGGGCGCGACCTTCAAGCCGGACTCGGACGACGTCCGGGACTCCCCCGCACTCAACGTTGCCGGTCAGATACAGCTCCAGGGCGCCCAGGTCACCGTCTTCGACCCCAAGGGCATGGAGAACGCCCGGGCCCTCTTCCCGACCCTCGCCTACGCGGCGACGGCGGCCGAGGCGGCGCAGGGCGCGCATGCGGTGCTGCATCTCACCGAGTGGCGCGAGTTCCGCGAGCTGGACCCGGCGGCCCTCGGCAGCGTCGTCGCCGAGCGCCGCATCCTGGACGGGCGCAACGCCCTGGACCCCGACCACTGGCGCGAGGCCGGCTGGACCTACCGCGCCTTGGGGCGCCCGCTGGCGTAGCCGTTCGCCCGACGCCACTGCCCCCACCGGACGGGCTCCGGTGGGGGCAGTGGCGTCGGGCCGGTTTCAGCGGCGGGGGCGGTGGCCGCGTTCCTGCCGCGGGGGCTTCTGGTCGGCGCCCGGCAGGGTCGGCTTGGGAAGGTTCTCGACGTCCTTCTTGGCCTGCTCCAGTTGCTCGGCCGTGTCGTCCGGCAGCTTCGGCGGCTTCGGCGCGGCATGCGAGAAGCCGAAGGCCGAGGTGAGGTCGCCGAAGGTGCGGCGGCGCCACTGGCTGATGTTCGGCTCCTCGACCCCGGTCAGCCGCTCCAGGAACTGGAGCACCGAGGTGTGGTCGAACGCCTGGCCCGCGGCCCAGCCGCCCACCGTCCACGGCGAGACGATCAGACAGGGCACCCGGAAGCCGCCCCCGATGGGCAGGCCGCCCACGAACTCGTCCACGGTCCCCTGCTTGGGGGTGGGCGGCGGGACATGGTCGAACAGGCCGTCGTTCTCGTCGTAGTTGAGGATGAAGACGGTCTTGCGCCAGACCTCCGGGTTGGCCGCGATGGCCTCGATCTTCGAGGCCACGTAGTCGGCGCCGGCGGCGGGCAGATAGTCCGGGTGCTCGGACTGGGTGCTGGTGGGGATGATCCAGGAGACGGTCGGCAGCCGGCCGTTGCGGGCGTCCTCCTCGAACGTCCCGGCGGGGCTGACCACCATGCCGCGGTCGTGCAGCGGATCGCCCGGCTCGGCGTCCCGGAACTGCTGGAACTGCTCCAGCAGATTGCAGCCGTAGTCGTCCTCCTCCTGGTACACCTTCCAGCTCACGCCCGCCTGCTGGAGGCGTTCGGCGTATGTCGTCCAGCGGTACGGCTGCGGGGCGGTGTTGTCCAGGACCGGACCGCCCTTGCGGCCCGCCGGGTCGATGGTGCCCGTCATCCAGTACAGCCGGTTGGGCCAGGTGGGGCCGAAGACCGAGCAGAAGTAGTTGTCGCAGATCGTGAACGCCTCGGCGAGCGCGAACTGGAACGGGATGTCCTCACGGGTGTGATAGCCCATGACGTACGGACCGTTCTTGCCGTCGGCCTTACGGTGCGCGGGCAGCCACTTGTCCATGGCGCCCTTGTTCCACGCCTCGTGCTGCACCGACCAGGCGTGGCTGGTGGAGGGGATCGCCTGGGCGCTGGTGGAGTGGGTGTCCAGATGGAACGGGAGCAGATAGCCGTCCAGGTTCTCCTCGTCCGGCTGGTAGAAGACGGACTTGCCGGTGGAGAGGGTCAGAGCGTCCGGGTCGGCGAAACCGCGGACCCCCTTGAGGGTGCCGAAGTAGTGGTCGAACGAGCGGTTCTCCTGCATCAGCAGGACGACGTGCTCGATGTCGTGGAGGGAGCCGCCCTTGGCCGGTCCGGCGGCTATCGCCTGCTGCACACTCGGCGGCAACAGCGACGCCGCCGCGCCCACACCGAGCGAGCCGGCGGCGGCACCGAGAAGTCTACGGCGGGTGAAGTCGGGCATAACGCCTCTTTCCCGTTGAGCGCGTGAGAGATCGTCAGACCACTTCGACTCTCTCGCCCGGAAGGCAACGGGGAAGAGGAGAATTACGTGAACGATGCATCAAGGCATCGCAAAGGCACCAAGAGCCGCTAAAGCGGCTGTTGGTGCGTCAGGTCGGTCAGTGTGTTCGGCCGGTGGTGCGTCAGGCGGTGGCCGCGCCGTCCAGTTGGTCGATGGTCGCGAGGGACGGGCCGCGGGTGCTCTGCGCGGCGCGCGCCACGTCCTCGGCGCCACGCAGCGTACGGACCGCGTTCTGCCAGGTCAGCTTGGCGAGGTCAGCCGGTGACCAGCGGCGGCCGAGAAGCTCGGCGATCAGGTTCGGATAGCCCGCGACATCGGTGAGGCCCTCGGGGGTGAAGGCGGTACCGTCGAAGTCGCCGCCGATGCCGATGTGGTCGATGCCCGCCACCTCGCGCATATGGTCGAGGTGGTCGGCGACGGTCGACACCGTCGCCAGGGGACGCGGGTTGGCCTCCTCGAAGGCACGCTGGACCTTTATCCCGGCGGACGTCATCTCCAGCGGATGCATTCCGTGGGCGCGCATGTTCTCGTCCGCCGCCTTGGTCCAGGCGACCGCCTCGGGCAGGACGAACTTGGGGACGAAGGTGGCCATCGCCACGCCCCCGTTGGCGGGCAGCAGCCCCAGCACATCGTCGGGGATATTGCGCGGATGGTCGCAGACGGCGCGTGCGGAGGAGTGCGAGAAGACCACGGGCGCCTCGGTCACCCGGAGCGCGTCGCGCATGGTGTCGGCCGAGACATGGGAGAGGTCCACGAGCATGCCCAGGCGGTTCATCTCGCGCACCACCTCCTCGCCGAAGCGGGTCAGGCCATGCGCCTTCGGCTCGTCGGTCGCCGAGTCGGCCCACGGGACGTTGTCGTTGTGGGTGAGCGTCATGTACCGCACGCCGAGGTCGTACAGGGTGCGCAGAGTGGCCAGCGAGCAGTTGATGCTGTGGCCGCCCTCGGCGCCCATGAGGGAGGCGATGCGGCCCTCGGTCCGCGCCGCCTCCATGTCGTCGGCGGTGAGGGCGGGGCGCAGGTCGGTCGCGTAGCGCTCGTTGAAGCGGCGGACGACGTCGATCTGTTCGAGGGTGGCGCTGACTGCGGTGTCACCGCTGAAGTCCGAGCGCACGTACACCGACCAGAACTGGGCGCCTACGCCGCCCGCTCGGAGGCGCGGGATGTCGGTGTGGGTGTGCTGGGTGAGGTCGGCGGCCATGTCGCGCTGGTCCAGGTCGTAGCGGACCTGCTCGCGCAGGGCCCAGGGGAAGTCGTTGTGGCCGTCTACGACGGGGTGGGCGGCCAGCAGGTCGTGGGCCTGCGCGAGGTGATCGGTCATCCTGGCATTTTCGTCCGTGGCTCGGCCGAAGTCACGTGTTGGGGGGCGGCGCGTGTGCGGTGGGGGCGCCTGCGGCGGGCCATGCCCCACCCCGCCCCTTCCCGAAACTGGGGGCTCCGCCCCCAGCCCCCCGTTTTCGGGGCTCCGCCCCGGACCCCGCTCCTCAAACGCCGGAGGGGCTGGAATGGGCTCAGTGACCGAAGCCGAACGAACCCGCCCCGTCCACCTTCGCCCGCAGGCGCTTCCCCTTTTCCGTTGCCTGGGCGTTGAGTTCGTCCTGGAACTCGCACATGCGTGCCTGGAGTCCGGAGTCGTGTGCGGCCAGGATTCGAGCGGCCAGCAGGCCCGCGTTGCGGGCGCCGCCGATGGAGACGGTGGCGACCGGGACGCCCGCGGGCATCTGGACGATCGACAGCAGGGAGTCCATGCCGTCGAGGTACTTCAGCGGTACGGGCACCCCGATCACCGGCAGCGGGGTGACGGACGCGAGCATGCCCGGGAGGTGGGCGGCGCCGCCCGCGCCCGCGATGATGGCCTTGAGGCCGCGGGATGCCGCGTTCTCCCCGTAGGCGACCATCTCGCGCGGCATGCGGTGGGCCGAGACGACATCCACCTCGTACGGGACCTCGAACTCGTCGAGGGCCTTGGCCGCTTCTTCCATGACGGGCCAGTCGGAGTCGGAGCCCATGACGATGCCGATCACAGGAGCGCTCATTCGGTGATGGTCCCTCGGAGGTAGTCGGCGGCGTGCCGGCCGCGCTCGCGCACATCGGCCAGGTCGTCGCCATAGGTGTTGACGTGGCCGACCTTGCGGCCGGGCTTCACGTCCTTGCCATACATATGGATCTTGAGCGCCGGGTCGCGCGCCATGCAGTGCAGATACGCGCCGTACATATCGGGGTAGTCGCCGCCGAGCACATTGGTCATCACGGTCCATGGCGCGCGCGGCCGCGGGTCGCCGAGCGGGAGGTCGAGTACGGCCCGCACATGGTTGGCGAACTGGGAGGTGACGGCGCCGTCCTGGGTCCAGTGACCGGAGTTGTGGGGGCGCATCGCCAGCTCGTTGACCAGCAGCCGGCCGTCGCGGGTCTCGAACAGCTCGACCGCGAGATGGCCGACCACACCCAGCTCCGCCGCGATCTTCAGCGCCATCTCCTGCGCCGTACCGGAGAGCTCCTCGGAGAGGCCGGGGGCCGGGGCGATCACGGTGTCGCAGACCCCGTCCACCTGGATCGACTCCACGACGGGGTAGGCCACGGCCTGGCCGTGCGGGGACCGTACGACGTTGGCGGCCAGCTCACGGGCGAAGTCGACCATCTCCTCGGCGAGGACGGGCACCCCCGCGCGGAACGGCTCGGCCGCCTCCGCCACGCCGCGGACGACCCAGACGCCCTTGCCGTCGTAACCGCCGCGCACCGTCTTGAGGACGACCGGGAATCCGTCGCCCTCCCCCGCTTCCGCCGCGAACCGCGCGACGTCCTCGGGGTCGGCCACGATGCGGTGGCGCGGGCACGGCACACCGGCCTCGCTCAGCCGCTCGCGCATCACACCCTTGTCCTGGGCGTGCAGCAGCGCCTCGACTCCGGGGCGGATGACCACGCCATCCGCTTCCAGGGCGCGCAGATGCTCCGCCGGGACATGCTCGTGGTCGAAGGTGACCACAGCACAGCCTTGTGCGAAGGCACGAAGAACGTCCAGGTCGCGGTAGTCGCCGATGACGACATCGCTGACCACCTGGGCCGCCGAATCCTGAGGGGTGTCACTGAGCAGCTTGAACCTGATGCCGAGGGGGATGCCCGCCTCATGGGTCATACGGGCGAGCTGGCCGCCACCGACCATGCCGACTACCGGGAATGTCACCCTCCCAGGGTAACTTCCTCCGCCGACCGGCCCTGACCTGCGTTGGAGGAACCTCCAGACATACCCGCCGGACACCTGGCCGCGGCCTGAAGGGCGCGGGGCGCGGCCGCTGGTTAGCATGGTGGGATGGACGACGCCGACGGGACGGGGCTGAACGATCACCATGAGTGAACGGAGCACACTCGGCGGGCTGCGCGCCCAGATGGGGCAACTGGCCCGCGAGATCGCGAAGTTCGGGGTGGTCGGCGGTGCCGGCGTCTTCGTCAATCTCGCGGTGTTCAACCTGGTCCGCAGCCTCACCGAACTGCCGGTGGTGCGGGCCAGCATCGTGGCCACGGTGGTCGCCACCGGCTTCAACTACGTGGGATACCGCTACTTCACCTACCGGGACCGCGACAAGCAGGGCCGCACCAAGGAACTCAGCCTCTTTCTGCTGTTCAGCGCCATCGGCCTGATCATCGAGAACGGGGTGCTCTACGCCGCCACCTATGGCTTCGGGTGGGACAGCTCACTTCAGAGCAATGTGTTCAAGTTCCTCGGCATCGGCCTGGGCACCCTCTTCCGCTTCTGGTCCTACCGGACCTGGGTGTTCCGGACACTGCCCGCCCGGGACGCCGTCGTGCGCGCGGAAGCCTTCCTGTCCGACGCGCCGCCCGCCCAGGCCACCCGTAAGCAGCCGGTGCGCAAGTAGGTCCGTAGCAGGTCGGCAAGGAGCGCCCGAGGGCCCTCGGGCGCCGCTCAGGCGCCCGCCGAGGCGTCGTCGGCCTCCCGGCTGAGGAAGAGCGCGAACACCGGCGGATGCTGCTGGAGCAGCTCCAGCCGCCCGCCGTCCGCCTCCGCGAGATCCCGGGCGACGGCCAGCCCGAGCCCGGTGGAGTTCCGTCCGCTGACCGTCCGCTCGAAGACCCGCGCCCCCAGGTCCGGGGAGACCCCCGGCCCCTCGTCGGAGACCTCCACCACGGCCTGGTTGCCGGTGACCCGGGTACGCAGCGCGACCGTGCCGTCACCGTGCATCAGCGAGTTCTCGATCAGCGTCGCCAGCACCTGGGCGACCGCGCCCGGGGTGCCCACCGCGCGCAGCCCCTTCTTGCCCGAGCGCACGATGGCGCGGCCCTCGCTGCGCGAGGCCGGGCGCCACTCCTCGATCTGCTGCTTGACGACCTCGTCCAGGTCGAAGGCGACCGCGGAGCCGCTGCGCGGATCGCGCGAATTGGTCAGCAGCCGCTGGACGACGTCGGTGAGCCGCTCCACCTGGCCCAGCGCGATCGTCGCCTCCTCCTTGACCGTCTCCGGGTCGTCGGTGAGCGTGATCTCCTCCAGCCGCATCGACAGCGCGGTCAGCGGCGTACGGAGCTGATGCGAGGCGTCGGCGGCCAGCCGCCGCTCGGCGGTGAGCATCCGGGCGATGCGCTCGGCGCTCCCGTCCAGGACGTCGGCGACCCGGTCCAGCTCCGGCACCCCATAGCGCCGGTGGCGCGGCCGGGGGTCACCGGAGCCCAGCCGCTCGGCGGTCTCCGCGAGATCGGTGAGCGGGGCGGAGAGCCGGTGCGCCTGGCGTACGGCGAGGGCGACGGCGGCGAGCACGGCGAGCAGCGCGACCGCGAGGATGATCAGCATGGTGCGGCCGACCTCGCGGCTCACCGTGGTCCGGGACGCCTCGACCCGTACGACCTCGCCCTGCTCACCCGCCTCCTCGGCGGAGATGACACTGCCCGTGGGGCGCTTGCCGATCTCCACATTGCGGTGGTCGGGCATCCTGATCACGGCGTAGCGGCCGGGCTCGATCTGCTCGCGCAGCACTTGGGGGGTGACCCCCTCGCCCCCCAGCAGCCTGCTGTCGACGATGCTGACCAGGCGCACCGCGTCGGAGCTCACGCTCTCCTGGGCGCTGTTCTCGATGGTCCGCGTCTCGACGATGACCAGCGACAGGCCGAAGACCGCGATGACGACGAGCACCACGGCCAGCGTGGAGTTGATCAAACGACGGCGCATTGCCCCACCGTGTCAGCCCCGGTCAGCTTTTCTCGAATCGGAAGCCGACACCCCGAACGGTTGCGATATAGCGGGGGTTGCCCGCATCGTCACCGAGCTTCTTGCGCAGCCAGGAGATATGCATATCGAGGGTCTTGGTGGAGGACCACCAGGTGGTGTCCCACACCTCGCGCATGAGCTGATCGCGGGTGACGACCCGCCCGGCGTCCCGCACGAGGACGCGCAGCAGATCGAACTCCTTGGCGGTGAGCTGAAGCTCCTCGTCGCCCATCCAGGCGCGGTGCGACTCGACGTCGATCCGCACCCCATGGGTGGCCGGCTGCTGTTGCTGCGTCTCGACGGCACCGCGCCGCAGCAGCGCCCGGACCCGGGCGAGCAGTTCGGCGAGCCGGAAGGGCTTGGTGACGTAGTCGTCGGCGCCGGCGTCCAGGCCGACCACCGTGTCCACCTCGTCCGCGCGGGCCGTGAGCACCAGCACCGGAAAGCCGTGGCCCTCCGTACGGAGCCGACGGCAGACCTCGAGCCCGTCCATTCCGGGCAGGCCGAGGTCGAGGACGAGCAGGTCGACGCCTCCTTGCAGACCGGCGTCGAGCGCGGTGGGTCCGTCCTCGCGCACCTCGACCTCGTACCCCTCGCGGCGCAGGGCGCGGGCGAGCGGCTCCGAGATGGATGCGTCATCCTCGGCGAGCAGTACTCGGGTCATGGGGGTGATGGTAGTCCGCTGAGGTCGGGGCACGGGGCGCGTACGGCGCGACGGACGGAGCACGGAAGGTTGCACGCCTCCACCGTGAGCTATCTCTCACCGTCTCCAAGAGTGTCAAGTACGTGTCGTATGGTGAAACAACGTCTGTAGCACTCCTCCGGGACCTTTGGTGACGACGACGCACCCAAAGGTCTCTGTCATGTCCGGAGCGGGGAAGGGGCCGGCACGACCGGCCCGGACCACGTCCGGCGCTCAGTCGCTCAGCCATCCCCCCATGGGCGCCGGCCCCTCGGCAGCGCTCTCTGAGCACGCAAGGAAACCACCATGGCGTCCAGCCTGACGAAGGGCGCCACCGCGCAGGGGACCCCTGCCGGCGGCAAAACCTTCTTCGGCCACCCCCGCGGCCTGGCCACTCTCTTCATGATCGAGATGTGGGAGCGGTTCAGCTTCTACGGCATGCGGGCCCTCCTCGTGGTCTATCTGATCTCCGGCGGCCCCGACGCCAAGTCCGGCGCGCAGGGCGGCGGACTCGGGCTGACCGAGGGCAACGCGGTCGCCATCTACTCGGTCTATCTGGCCATGGTCTATCTGCTGGCCATGCCGGGCGGCTGGTTCGGCGACCGGGTCTGGGGCCCGCGCAAGACGGTGGTCATCGCGTCCGGGATCGTCATGGCCGGGCATCTGGCGCTCTCCGTCCCCGGCCAGGCGACCTTCTTCGTCGGCCTCGCGCTGGTGGCGCTCGGCTCCGGTCTGATCAAGGCCAACATCTCGACGATGGTGGGCCAGCTCTACGACGGACCGCAGGACCCACGCCGGGACGGCGGCTTCACCCTCTTCTACATCGGCATCAACCTCGGTGCCTTCGCCGCCCCGTTGGTCATCGGCACCGTCGGCCAGTCGTACAACTGGCACCTGGGCTTCGCGCTCGCCGCGCTGGGCATGGCGCTGGGTCTGGTCCAGTTCCTGATCGGCACCCGCCATCTGAGCCCGGAGAGCAACGTCGTCCCCACCCCGCTGGCGACCGAGGAGCGCCGCTCCTGGCTGCGCAAGGCGATGATCTGGCTGATCGTCGCCGCGGTCTTCTACACCGGCGTGGTGCTCAGCGGAAGCTGGACCCTCAACTGGGTGCTGATCCCGATCACCGTCCTGGGCCTGATCATCCCGACCGGCGTGCTCATCCGGATCAAGCGCGACCGGGAGCTCTCGGCCGTCGAGCAGACCAAGGTGAGCGGCTACATCTGGTTCTTCGTGGCCGCCGCCGTGTTCTGGATGATCTACGACCAGGGCGGTTCGACGCTGTCCGCCTTCGCCGAGTCCAAGACCGCGGACACGATCTTCGGGCTGCACTTCCCGTCCTCGTGGTTCCAGTCGGTCAACCCGCTGATGATCATGGCGCTGGCCCCGGTCTTCGCGTGGCTGTGGCTGTGGCTGGCGCGGCGTGACCGGGAGCCGAACACCACGCTGAAGTTCGCGATGGCCCTGGTCCTGGTCGGCGCCTCGTTCTTCGTCTTCGTCGTGCCGATGGGGATGGCCCAGGACGGGACCAAGGTCAGCCCGCTGTGGCTGGTGTCGATCTACATGGTCCAGACGATGGGCGAGCTGTGCCTGTCGCCGGTCGGCCTGTCGGTGACCACCAAGATGGCGCCGGCGAAGTACGCCAGCCAGATGATGGGCGTGTGGTTCCTGGCCGTGACCGCGGGCGACTGCGTCACGGGGCTGCTCTCCATCGCCGGGGTCGACCTGAGCGGGGTCGGGGTGATCACGCTGGAGGCGGCCATGGCGGCGCTCGCGGGCTTCGCGGTCTTCATGTACCGGAAGAAGGTCGTGGCCCTGATGGCCGACGTCCACTGACGTTCGCAGCGGAGCGAAGTACGCGGGCACTCCGTAGCGATACGAGGGGCCCGGCGCGGGAAACCGCGACGGGCCCTTCGCCGTTCGGTGTGGCTATCCGGTTCAGCGGGTGGTGCCGCGCAGCTTGCGCCACGGGGTGAGGGTGAAGATGGCGCCGCCGAGCAGCACGGTGGTACCGGCGATCAGGGCGAGCGCCTTCAGCCCGCCGTGGTCGCTGGCACCGGTGTCGGCGAGCCCGCCGCTGGTGGCCGAGCCGCCGCCGCCGGCGGTGCCGCCCCCGGAGCCGCTGCCCCCGGTCGTGCCACCACCGGTCGAGTCACCGCCGGTGGTGCCGCCGGGCTGGCCGGTGGTGTCCAGTTCGAGTGAGGCGCCGGGGTCCTTGGACGGGGTGCAGGTGGTGGTCGTACCGAGCGCCTTGACCGTCAGCACCCCGGGAGTGAGCGTCGACTTGCCGCTCGCGCCCGGCTTGTAGGTGCCGGTGAGGTCGGGGATCTCGATCGGATCACCGGACTTGATGGGCCCCTTGTTGGTCGGCCCCGCCACGGCGACGGTGCCCTTGTCGGCACCGCCCACCTTGACGGCCATCGACGGCTTGACCGAATCGGCGGGGATATCGGCCGGACTGTCCATCACGGACTTGCCGAACTTCACGGTCAGCGCGAAGCTCCCGCCGCTCTTGGTGGCGTTGATCTGGACCGGGGAGGTCGCGTTCTTGTCGCCGATGGGGGTCTTGCAGGCGTAGGCGACCTCAACCTCCTTACCGGTGTACGAATCGCCTCCGCCGCCCCCGCCACCGGTGTTCCCGCTCGTGGTGCCACTGGTCGTGCCGCTCGTGGTGCCACTGGTGGTACCGCTGGTCGTACCGCTCGTGGTCCCACTCGTCGTACCGCTGGTGGTGCCACTTGTCGTGCCGCTGGTCGTCCCGCTCGTGGTGCCGCTGGTCGTGCCGCCCGGACCGCTGCCGCCGTCCGTCACCTTGATGGTCGCGGCGGCCTTGACGTCCTCCTTCGCCGAGCACTTGGTGTCCGTGGACAGCGGCTTGCTGACATTGATGTTGTAGCCGCCGGGTGTCAGCGTCACCTCGCCCGCCTTGGTGAGCTTCAGCTTCCCCTTCATGTCGGAGAGCTTCATCTCACCGCCCTTGGGGATCGCCGGGTTCTCCCGCGGCCCCTCCATGGACAGGTCACCGGTCTGTGCGCCGCCCACCGTGATGGTGCCGGTCGGCAGGATGGTGTTGGCCTCCAGGTCGAGGATCGGCGGGTTCTTGGAGGCGGCCTGCACCGTCTTCCACACCACCTCGACCTCCTCCCCGACCTTGGCCGTCGCCGGTGCCGTCACGGCCACGGTCGTGGTGCCCTCCACCGGCGGCAGACCGGAGATCGGAGGCGGTAGACACTCGGTCTTGTACGAGACCTCGGCGCCCGCCGCGCTGCCCGCGCCGAGCAGCACGCCCGCACCGCCGAGCAGCAGCGCGACGGCGGCCGCACTCACTCTTCGTCGCATCTCAGGTGGTTCCTTTCGGAGTCGATCGGATCTCCTCGGACGGTGCGGAAATCTGGTGGTGCGGCGGTGCCTCCGGCGCCGTGTCGGGGGTGAACCAGGGCAGCGCCGGATGCGCCCCGTTCGCCGCGGCCGGTCCGGACGCGCTCGATCCGGACGACGAGGATGAGGGCGGGGGCGGGGGCGCGGCCCGGGAGGTACGGGGCCGTACCTTGTCCACGATGGCCATGCCGATCCGGAAGACCGTCGCCGCGACCACCACGCACAGCAGGACCCAGAAGAGCGTGACGCCCCAGGGCCGCCCCACCGTCCACGGCTGTTCGACGAGCAGCTTGTCCCCGTAGCGCAGCGAGACCAGATAGTCGCCATGGGCCCCGGCCGACAGTTCGACGTCCAGCTTGACCTGCGTCTTCTTCCCCGGCTGAAGCGTCCCCCGCCATCGCTGCTCCTCCCAGGAGGGGGCGAAGACGCCATGTGAGGTGCCCACTTCGAAGACCGGATCGCGGGCCGGGGTCGAGCCGAGATTGCCGACGGTGACCACGAGCCGTCGACTCGGCGGTGCGCCGAACCAGGTCAGCAGCCCGCTGGAGCCGTCGAGCCGGGCCGAGAGCACGCTCAGCCGCTCGCCTCCGCTGCGTTCCTTCGGCAGCGGCGCGACCGGATGCCCGGCGACCTTGAACGTCACGTCCGCGGCGGCGGCTTCACCGGTGACGGTCGCTATATGGATGACACAGGGGCAGGGTTTGGGCGGCTCGGAGACCGGCAGCTTCTTGGTGAAGGTGCCGTCCGCGCCGACGGTGACCGCCCTGCCGTCGCCGTTGGCACAGGAGTTGGTGCCGCCGATCATGTTCTGGCCGCAGATGAGCAGGGTCAGCAGGGCACGCGGCCGCCATCGGGCGCCGGTCACGGTGACCGTGCCGCCCGTGCCCGCCTCGGCCCGGGATACCTTCGCGGTCGGGCCCTCGGCCGCCATGGCGCCGCCCGTAAGGGGCGCACCGAGGGCGAGGAGGACCAGGGCGAGCACGGTGACCACGGCGGCGGGCCGGGCCGGGGTGCCTGCGAATCGGCGTGCGTTCACGTGGTCGCTCCTGCCCCTGTGCTCTGCGGTTGCGGCTGTGGCTGCGGTCGTGGGGTGCGGGGTCGGCGCCGTCGTCTGCGCAGCAGCCAGACGCCTCCGCCGGTGCCCGCGCCCACCAGAGCCGCCGCCGCGGGGGCGAGCAGCCACCAGGGGACGGCGGTGTACCCGGCGGTCGCGGTGGCGTGTGCGCCCCCGCCCGCGGTGACCGTGAGCCGCACGTCCACCGAGTCCAGGGCGGGCGGATGCGGCCAGTTCTCGGTGAGCCGCACCCGTTTGCCCGGCGGCAGCTCGACCGGCAGGGTGCGCGGGCCCCGGCGCAGCACCTGGCCGAAGAGCCCGTCGGCGCGTACGGCCAGCCGCGGGGTGAGCACGGTGTTGCCGCGGTTGACGAGGGCGTAGCGGATGGCCGCCCGGTCGCCGCGGCCCTGGATCGTCACGTCCTCCACGGCGAGGGCGGACAGCGTCGCACCGCTGATCCGCAGCCGCAGCCGGACCGCGATCTCCCGGCCGCCGGAGGAGACCATGACCGCGCCGGGACGTTCGCCGGGCGCCGCGTCGGAGGGAACGGTGACGGTGAAGGGGATGTCGGCGCGGGTGCGGGGCGGCACCGTCACCCGCTGTCCGGCGAGCGCGATACGGACGCCGTCGGCGGCGCGCAGCCGGACGGTGCGGGGGCGCTCGCCCTTGTTGGTGACCGACAGCTTGTCCTCCAGGACGGCGCCGGGCCCGCCTTCGAGGTAGATGTACGGCCGGTCGCCCGCGCCCGGTGCGCTGCCGCCCCCGGCGGCGGGCGCCGCCGACCAGTCGGGTCCGGCGGCGGCAGCCGGGGCGGCCCAGGACACCGGGCTCGCCGGGGCCAGCAGGGCCGCGGCCAGCAGGGCCGGGGCCCAGACGCGGACGGCCGGCCGGACGACGGCATGCATGGCCGCACGGCCGGTTGTACGGCTCGCTGCACGGCTGAGCGCACGGCCCGCTGTACGGCTGACTGCGCGGCTGACGGCACGGATACGCGGCGGCATCGGCGGCTCCTCGGCTGCCGCGAGCGTCAGGGGGTCCGCTGACGGCGGGTCAGCCAGAGCGCCCCGGCCACTCCGGCGAGCAGCACCGTGCCGCCGAGGGTGCCGAGCGCGACGGCGGAGTCCGCTGGTCCGGTCTGTGGCAACTGGTCGTTGCCGGAGCCGCCCTGCGCACCGCCGGATCCGCCCGTGCCGCCCGTACTCGTACCGCCCGTACTGCCCGTACCGCCGGTGGAGCCGGAGTCCCCGCCGCCGCCCGCGCCCTTGACGTCCAGCGTCAGCGAGGGCTTGGGGTTGTTGCCGGGGGTGCAGGTGGTGGTCGTTCCCAGCGCCTTGATGGTGAGCGTGGAGGCGGTGAAGGTGACCTTTCCGCTCTTCTTGGGGGTGTAGGTGCCCGACAGATCACTGATCTTGATCGGGGTGTTGGCCGGGATGGCCTTGTCGTTGGCGGGCCCCGAGACCGACAGCGTGCCGCTCTCCGCTCCGCCCAGCTTGATGAGCGCGCTGGGGTGCATGGCGCCCTTGCCGAGCTCGACGGGGCTGGAGGAGACGCCCTTCTCGAAGGACATCGTGAGCTTGTAGGAGCCGCCGCTCGCGGTGCTCTTGATATCGATGGGCGATACGGCGCTCTTGTCGCCGATCGGTGTCTTGCACTGGTAGTCGACGTCCACGGTGTCGGCGTGCGCGGCCGGGGCGGTGAGGAGCACCACGGAGCCGGCCAGGGCCGCCGCGAGCGTGAGGGCGCCGCCACGGCCGGCCGGGCGCCGTTGGATGTGGGACACCACGAGATCCCCTCTCGTCAAGCGCCGCAGCCGAATGTAACTGACGGCACATCAGATTGGGCGCTGACGGTACGCCGGGGACCTTGCCAAGGGAAGACAAAAAGCACGCCGGATCGGCGCGAAGCGGAGAAGAGGGGTGAAGTGGCCGCTTACGGCGGCGGGATCAGACGGGCCCGGGCCGGAAATGCGGCACGGATCAGGCCGGCTCGGGGCCGGAAACGCCGGAGGAGACCCCGGCCGTGGCGGGCACGGCCGGGTCGACCACGGCCGGGTCGGCGCGGCGGATCGGCCGGGCCTGCGGGTGGACGGTGGTGTCGCGGTGGGGCCTGGGCCGCGCTCTTCAGCCCGGCGCGGCGAGTTCGGCCCAGACCGTCTTGCCGGATCCCTCCACGTTCCGCACGACCCCCCAGTCGAGGCACAGCCGCTGGACGATGAACATGCCGTGGCCGCCGGGCCGGCCGGCCCGGTGCGGGGTGCGCGGCGCGGGCGTACCGGTGCCGAGGTCCACGACCTCGAGGCGGAGCACCTTGGCGTTGCAGCTCACGCGCAGCTCTTCGGGGCCCTCGGCGTGCAGACAGGCGTTGGTGACCAGTTCGGAGACGACGAGCAGGACGTCCTCGGCGGCGGCCCGGTGGTCGGCGGTCGCCGCCGGAAGCCACCCCCAGTCGCGCAGCGCCTCGCGTGTGAAGTCGCGGGCGCGCGGAACGGCCCCGCTGGCCCCGATCAGAGCGAGCCTGCGGGTCTGGCGGAGGGGACCGGCGGTCGGGGGTGCCGGGGGTGCCGGTGGGGAGGCCGAAGCCGCGGGGCCGTCCGGGTCCGGGCCGCGGTCGCCCGGCGGGTACGGCCGGGTGGTGCTCATCAGCGCTTCACCTCACCGATTCACCGATTCAGGGTCAAGGGATACCTGATCTCTTCAACAGTTTCAGCCTGTCTCCTGCCCGGCCAAAGCGTGAGAACACCCACTACTTCCGCCCCACTGATGTGACGCGGGCAACGCATCGATGACCCATCGATAACACGCCGGGAACAGGAGTGACCTATGTCACTCGACAAGGGCCGCGTCGAGCGACTCATGCACCGTAAAGACAGCATCCGCGCCCGTGATCTCGAACACTCGGGCAACGATCGGCAGCATCCCGGCCAGATGGACGCCGCCGCCTTCGGCCTCGGCCTTGAGCCGTGCGCCGAGGAGGACATTGAGCCCGGTGGAGTCGCAGAACTCCAGCTTCGAGCAGTCCACCACCAGCCGGACACGTCCCCCCTCTACGCACTTCTCGAGCGGCTCGCGGAGCACTTCGGCGGTGTGGTGATCCAGCTCACCCGCCGGTGTCACGATCGCGCTCGCCCCGTGGTGCCGAACCTCGACCTGGAGCCGGCCTTTGCTGGCGCTGCCGACCATCCCGCGGTCCATCTGCGCACCTCTTCTGGCGTCTCGTTGCTTTCGATTGCGCGCATCGAACCCTACGCCTTCTACCCGGTCCTCTGGTAGCTGAACATTTCGCATAGTTCGGCAAATATGGACAACGTGGACTTGCCACTTGGTGGCTGATGCAGGTAGGCGTAGAGGGTCACATCCGCTTACGGCCCGGCTTTGGAGGCGCCGCTCACCGGAGCAGCACGTTATGGCACCGGCAGCCATATGCCGAGAACGATGGAGGAGACTATGTCACCCCGCCTCGACGACACGCGTACCGAACCCTCGGGGAGTACCCGGACCACCGTTTCGTCGGCCCCCCTGCCCGAGCAGTTCACCCCGGACGCGGACGCCCAGGCGACCGTTGGCCACCTCTTCGACGAACTGCCGGAATTGTCCGATCTGCCGGAAATACCTCCTTATGACACGGTAGCACCGGTGGACGCGAGGGCTCTGTCGAAGACCCTTTTCGAGCGTCTCGAGGTGCTGGAGGAAGGCACCCACGAATACGCCTATGTGCGTAACACCCTGGTCGAGCTCAACTTGGCGCTGGTCAAGTTCGCCGCCTCCCGGTTCCGCTCCCGCAGCGAGCCGATGGAGGACATCGTCCAGGTCGGCACCATCGGCCTGATCAAGGCCATCGACCGCTTCGAGACCGGCCGGGGCGTCGAGTTCCCGACCTTCGCGATGCCGACGATCGTCGGCGAGATCAAGCGCTTCTTCCGCGACACGAGCTGGTCGGTGCGCGTACCGCGGCGGCTACAGGAGCTCCGTCTCGACCTGGCCAAGGCCGGCGACGAACTGGCCCAGCGGCTGGACCGCGCCCCCACCGTCGGCGAGCTGGCCCAGCGGCTGGACATCAGCCAGGCCGAGGTCGTCGAGGGCATGGCCGCGAGCAACGCGTACACCGCGAGCTCGCTGGACGCCCAGCCGGAGGAGGACGACTCCGAGGGAGCGCTGGCGGACCGGATCGGCTACGAGGACCACGGACTCGAAGGCATCGAGTACGTCGAGTCCCTGAAGCCGCTGATCGCCGATCTGCCCGCACGCGACCGGAAGATCCTCTCCCTGCGCTTCGTGGCGAATATGACGCAGTCGGAGATCGGTGAGGAGCTGGGCATCTCCCAGATGCATGTCTCGCGGCTGCTGTCGCGCACCCTCCGTCGGCTCCGTAAGGGTCTGATGATCGAGGAGTGACGCCTCCGCAGACGGATAAGGGCCCGCCCCCGGCCGACCGGGACGGGCCCTTATCCGTGCGCCTATCCGTGCGCGCTGCCGTTCCGTCAGGTCAGGCCGGATCAGGTCAGATCAGGGTGCCGTTGTGCCATACCGCCGAGATCAGCGGGACGCCGGGGCGGTAGGCGAGGTGCACATGGGACGGGGCGTCCAGCAGCGCCAGATCGGCGCGGGCGCCCGGGCTCACCCGGCCCACGTCGGTACGGCGCAGGGCACGCGCCCCACCGGCCGTGGCGGCCCACACCGCCTCGTCGGGGGTCATCCCCATCTCCCGTACGGCCAGGGCGACACAGAACGGCATGGAGCTGGTGAAGGACGAGCCCGGGTTGCAGTCCGGGGACAGCGCGACCGTGGCGCCCGCGTCGAGCAGCCGGCGCGCGTCCGGATAGGTCGAGCGGGTGGAGAACTCCGCCCCGGGGAGCAGGGTGGCGACCGTCTCCCCCTGGGCCAGCGCGTCGACGTCCCCGTCGGTCAGATGGGTGCAGTGGTCGGCCGAGGCGGCGCCCAGCTCCACCGCGAGCTGCACTCCGGGGCCGTAGGAGAGCTGGTTGGCGTGGACCCGCGGGATCAGCCCGCGCTCCTTGCCCGCCGTCAGGATGGTGCGGGCCTGGTCGCCGTCGAAGGCGCCCTGCTCGCAGAAGACATCGATCCAGCGGGCGTACGGGGCGCAGGCGTCCAGCATCGGGCCGGTGACCAGATCCACGTACGCGGCCGGGTCGTCGGCGAACTCGGGGGCCACGATATGCGCCCCGAGGAAGGTCACCTCGTCGGTGTGGGCACCGGCGATGGTCAGCGCGCGGGCCTCGTCCTGCGAGGTCAGCCCGTAGCCGGACTTGATCTCGACGGTCGTGGTGCCCTGGCGGCGCGCCTCGGCCACATAGCGGCCGACGTTGGCGTGCAGCACGTTGTTCGACGCGGCGCGGGTGGCGGCGACGGTGGTGCGGATGCCGCCCGCGCTGTAGGGGCGGCCGGACATCCGGGCGTTGAACTCCTCGGTCCGGTCGCCCGCGAAGACCAGATGGGAGTGGGAGTCCACAAAGCCCGGAATGGCCGCCCGGCCACCGGCGTCGACCCGGTTGTCGGTGGCGGGTGCTTTGCTGGACTCACCGACCCAGGCGATGCGGTCGCCGTCGATGACGACGGCCGCGTCCCGGATCAGACCGAGGGGGCCTTCACCGAGGGAGGGGTCATTGGTGACCAGACCGGCGATGTCGGTGATGGCGGTCGTGGTCGGCGCGGTCGTCGCGGTCGTCGCGGTGGTCATCGTGGGGGTGTTCTCCTTCGTCGGCCGTTGCGGTGGCGGCCGGATCACCGTCCGAGCAGGGCTTCGATGGATTCGGCCAGCGCTTGCGGGACGCGCGGGACGAGCTGATGGGTGCCGTCCCGTACGACATGGCGGCCGCCGACCACGGTGTGCCGGACGTCCGCGTTGGTCGCCGCGAATACGGCGGTCTCGGCGCCCAGCCGGGGCGGCGGCCCCGCCGTGCGCACCGAGTCCAGTGCGACCGTGGTGAGGTCGGCGAGCGCGCCCACCTCGATCCGGCCCGCCTCCGCGCCCCAGCCGAGCGCCGCGTGACCGTCCACGGTGGCGGCCCGCAGCAGTTGGGCCGCGGTCCAGTGGCCCCGGGCGCGGGTGCGCAGCCGCTCGTCGAGCTCCATGGCGCGGGCCTCCTCCAGGATGTCGATCACGGCATGGCTGTCGCTGCCCAGCGAGAGCGGTGAGCCCGCGCTCTGTAGCTCGGCGGCCGGGCCGATTCCGTCGGCGAGGTCACGCTCGGTGGTCGGGCACATACAGACCCCGGTGGCGGTGTGGCCCAGCAGCCGGATGTCGCCGGGGGTGAGATGGGTGGCGTGCACGGCGGTCGTCTCCGGGCCCAGCACACCGTGGTCGGCGAGCAGCCGGGTGGGGGTGAAGCCGTGTGCCTCCACACAGGCGTCGTTCTCGGCGGTCTGCTCGGAGAGATGGACGTGCAGGGGCGCCGTGCGCTCCTGGGCCCATCCGGCCACGGTCGCGAGCTGATCGGCGGGGACGGCCCGCACCGAGTGGATCGCCGCGCCGATGCGGGTGTTGCCGTCGCTCTTCAGCTCCGAGACCCGCTCGGCCCAGGCTTCCGCCGTGCCGTCGGAGAAGCGCAACTGGTGCTCGTTGGGCTCGGCCCCGAAACCGGAGGAGAGATAGCAGGTGTCGAGCAGGGTGATCCGGATACCGGCCTCGGCAGCGGCCGAGATCAGGGCCTCCCCCATCGCGTTGGGGTTGCCGTAGCGGGCGCCGCCGGGCGCGTGGTGGAGGTAGTGGAACTCCCCCACACAGGTGATCCCGGCCATCGCCATCTCGGCGTAGACGGCGCGGGCCAGCTCGAAATAGCTCTCCGGGGTCAGCCGGTCGGCGACTGAGTACATCACCTCGCGCCAGGTCCAGAAGGAGTCCGGCGCGCCCTTCCCCTGCCCGTCGCGCTGCCGCTCCGGCGCGCCCTCCGCCGCGGTCCCGGCCTCGCTCTCCGTCTCGCTCTCCGCCTGTACGACACCGCGCAGGGCCCGGTGGAAGGCGTGGCTGTGGGCGTTGGCCAGACCGGGAATGGTCAGGCCACGGAGAGTGACGGATCCGGCGGGCGGGCGCGGACTCCCGGGCACCACCGCCGCGATCCGTCCGTTGGCCGCGGCCACGATCACCACGTCCGACCGCACGCTGCCGTCCACCCAGGCGTGCTCCGCCCAGTAGGTCTGCGCCGTCAGTGACACGCCAGGCCCTCCAGTACCTCCGCGAGCGCGGCCACACCGGCGAGGCAATCGTCCTCGCCCGCCGTCTCCGCGGGTGAATGCGAGACGCCGGTGGGGTTCCTTACAAACAGCATGGCCGTAGGAACGGACGCGGACAAAATGCCGGCGTCGTGCCCGGCCCCGGTCGGCAGCACCGGAACGCCGCCCAGCAGCCCGGACAGCCGGTCCCGAAGGTCATGGGCGAACTCGACGACCGGGGTGAACGACTCCCGGGTGACCCGCACGTCCACCCCGTCGCGCTCCCCGCGCTCGAGCGCGGCGCGCTCGATCTCGCCGACCACGGCCGCCAGGGTCTCCTCGTCGGCGGCGCGCGAGTCCAGCCAGCCGCGGACCAGGCTCGCGATCGCGTTGACCCCGTTCGGCTCGACGCTGACCTTGCCGAACGTCGCCAGCGCCCCGGCGATCCTGGCCTTCTTACGGGCCGCGAGGACGGTGTTGGCGTAGGTGAGCATCGGATCGCGGCGGTCCTCGATCCGGGTCGTCCCGGCGTGGTTGGCCTCGCCGTGGAAGTCGAACCGCCAGCGGCCGTGCGGCCAGATCGCGGACGCGACGCCCACGGCGTCGTCCGTGTCCGCCAGGGCACGCCCCTGCTCGATATGCAGCTCGACGAACGCGCCGATGCGGGCCAGCCGCTCCGGGTCGGGGCCGATGGCGTCCGGATCGTATCCGGCGCGCTCCATCGCCTGGGGGAGGCTCAGCCCGTCCCCGTCGCGCAGTTGGTGCGCCTGGTCCGTGGTGAGCTGCCCGGCGGTCAGCCGGGAGCCCACGCAGGCCAGGCCGAAGCGGGCGCCCTCCTCGTCGCCGAAGTTGACGATGGCGAGCGGTTTGGTGGGGTGCGCACCCCGTGCTCGCATCTCGTCGAGGGCGGCGAAGGAGGAGACGACGCCCAGCGGGCCGTCGAAGGCGCCACCGTCGGGGACGGAGTCGAGGTGGGAGCCGGTGACCACGGCGCCTTGGGCGGTGGGGTCACCGAGCCAGGCCCATTGGTTGCCGTTGCGATCTACTTCGTAGGTGAGGCCGCGGTTCTGGGCCTGCTCCTTGAACCACGTCCGGCAGTCGGCGTCGGCTTCCGTCCAGGCGTAGCGGCGGTAGCCGTTCGTTGTGGTGTTGCGGCCGATGGGGGCCAGGTCGCGCCACATCTCGTGGAACGACGCGCCCGTGGTCGCGGGTGCGCCTTCCGCCGCCGGTCCTTCCGTTTCGTTGGCGAGTGCGGCCCGGTGGTCGCGTTGTGCCCACCCGTTCCGCCCCGCGGAACGATTGCCCACAACGCGGCTCACTGCGCTTCCCTCATGGGGATCCGCACATTCCGCTCCTCCGCGATCTCGTCCGCGTGGTCGTAGCCCGCGTCCACGTGGCGGATCACGCCCATGCCGGGGTCGTTCGTCAGGACCCGGCGGATCTTCTCGCCCGCCAGCGCGGTGCCGTCGGCGACCGTGACCTGGCCCGCGTGGATCGAGCGGCCCATGCCGACCCCGCCGCCGTGGTGGATGGAGACCCAGGACGCGCCCGAGGCCACGTTGACCATGGCGTTGAGCAGCGGCCAGTCGGCGATCGCGTCCGAGCCGTCCAGCATGGCCTCGGTCTCGCGGTACGGGGAGGCCACCGAGCCGCAGTCGAGGTGGTCGCGGCCGATCGCCAGCGGTGCGGCGAGCGTGCCGTCGGCGACCATCTCGTTGAACCGCTCGCCCGCCTTGTCGCGCTCGCCGTAGCCGAGCCAGCAGATACGGGCGGGCAGCCCCTGGAAGTGGACCCGCTCCCCCGCCATCTTGATCCAGCGGGCCAGCGACTCGTTCTCCGGGAAGAGCTCCAGCATCGCCTTGTCCGTGGCCGCGATGTCCCTCGCGTCGCCGGACAGGGCGGCCCAGCGGAAGGGGCCCTTGCCCTCGCAGAACAGCGGGCGGATGTAGGCGGGCACGAAGCCGGGGAAGGCGAAGGCGCGATCGTAGCCCGCGAGCTGGGCCTCGCCGCGGATCGAGTTGCCGTAGTCGAAGACCTCGGCGCCCGCGTCCATGAAGCCGACCATGGCCTCCACATGCCGGGCCATCGCCTCGCGCGCCCGCTGGGTGAAGTCGGCGGGCTTCTCGGCGGCGTACGACGCCATCTCGTCGAAGTCCACGCCGATCGGCAGATAGGCCAGCGGGTCGTGGGCGCTGGTCTGGTCGGTGACGATGTCGATCGGGGCGTTCATCGCGAGAAGCTGCGGGACCAGCTCGGCCGCGTTCCCCAGCACGCCGATCGACAGGGGGCGCCGGGCGTCGCGCGCCTCGGTGGCCAGTCGCAGGGCGTGGTCCAGGCTGTCGGCGCGGACGTCCAGGTAGCGGTGCTCGATACGGCGCTCGATGGCGCGCGGGTCGCAGTCGATGCAGATCGCGACGCCGTCGTTCATGGTGACCGCAAGCGGCTGGGCGCCGCCCATGCCGCCGAGGCCCGCGGTGAGGGTGATCGTTCCCGCCAGGGTGCCGTTGAACTTCTTGGCCGCCACGGCCGCAAAGGTCTCATAGGTGCCCTGGAGGATGCCCTGGGTGCCGATGTAGATCCAGGAGCCCGCGGTCATCTGGCCGTACATGGTCAGGCCCAGCGCCTCCAGGCGGCGGAACTCCTCCCAGTTGGCCCAGTCGCCGACCAGGTTGGAGTTGGCGATCAGCACCCGCGGCGCCCATTCGTGCGTCTGCATGACGCCCACCGGGCGGCCCGACTGGACCAGCATCGTCTCGTCCTGCTTGAGCGTGCGCAGGGTGCGGACCATGGCGTCGAAGGAGCGCCAGTCGCGGGCCGCCTTGCCGGTGCCGCCGTAGACGACGAGCTTGTCGGGGTGCTCGGCGACCTCCGGATCGAGGTTGTTCTGGAGCATCCGCAGGGCGGCTTCCTGCTGCCACCCCCGAGCGCTGAGCTCTGCACCACGCGGCGCCCGTACGGGTCGCGGTCCTGTCATGGGGCCAAGCCTCCCTGCCATCGATTGGATCGAGTTATTCACATCTTGATGCCGATGAATATGACTAGTCAATACCACGGAGCTGCGCATACACCCGGGTGGTTCAGCGGCGCGGGCTCGCGGTGGGCACGAACGGCAGGTTCCGGCCCCCCGGGGTAGCGTCACCGGGAGGTGTCCGCTCCGCCCCCGCTCCGCCCGCCGAGGAGCCCCGCGTGTCCCTTCCCGCCACCCACCGCGAGGTCCGTCTGGCGGCCCTGCCCGAAGGGGCGCTCACCCCCGGTCACTTCGAGGTCGTCACCGCTCCCGTCCCCGCCCCCGGCCCCGGCCAGGTGCTGGTGCGCAACCGGCTGATGAGCGTCTCCGCCGTGATGCGCCCGCTCACCCTCGCCGACCCCGACACCCTCGGCCTTCCCCAGTTGCTGCACAAGACCGGCGAGGTGATGCGGGGCCCGGCCCTCGGCGAGGTGATCAGCGCGCCGGGTACGGAACTCGCCCCCGGGACCCTCGTCCGCCACCGCGCGGGCTGGCGCGAATACGCGCTGCTCGACGCCGCGCAGGCGTCGCCCATCGACCCCGAGGCGCTGCCGGACCCGGCCGCCCATCTGTCGCAGGGGTTCACCGCCTGGCTGGGGGTGGTGCGCGGGGCCGGGGTGCGGCCCGGCGACACGGTGTTCGTCACCGGTGCGGCGGGCGGCGTGGGCTCGCTGGCCGGGCAGTTCGCCCGGCTGCACGGCGCCGAACGGGTCATCGGCTCCACCGGCTCCCGCCGCAAGGCCGACCGGCTGACGCGGGAGCTGGGCTACGACGCGGTCGTCCTCCGGGACGCCGGACCGATCGAGGAGCGGTTGCGCGCGGCCGCCCCCGACGGAATCGACGTCCTCTTCGACACCGTCGGCGGCGAACAGTTGCGGGCCGCGGTGGCGGTGGCCCGCCGCAACGCCCGTTTCGCCCTGGTCGGCGCGCTGGCCGCGCAACTGTCGGACGACGCGTCGGCCCCGACCGGGATCAGCACCCTGGCCCTCATCGCCCGGGGCGTCACACTGCGCGGCATCAGCGCGATGGACCACCAGGACGCCATGCCCGCGTATCTGCGCGAGTTCGGCCGGGCGCTGCGCGCGGGCGCCCTGACGTATCCGTACACCCGGCTGACGGGGATCGACCGGGCGCCGGGCGCGCTGTGCGAGCTGCTGGAGGGCCGCCACCTCGGGGCGGTGCTGGTGGAGCTGTGAGGCCGGATCGGTCCCGGGCCGGGGGCCACGCTCCCCACGACCACACGGCCCCGTCCCGGAGCACCCCCGGGGGAACTGGTCCGCAGCCGTCCTCGGTGGTTGGCTGAAAGCATGACTTCGAAACCGGTTGCGATGGCCGCCCGGCGCGAACGGGCCGTTCGGGCCGCCGTGGAGCAGGGGCTGCTCGGCCCGGATCAGCCCGTCGTCGGACTGCTGGACGTGGCCGGGATCCGCGCCGCCGCCGCGGAACTGCGCGCCGCCTTCGAGGAGGTCGTCACGCCCGGCACCCCGGTCCTGCACGCCTTCGCGGTCAAGGCCGCCGCGCTCGTCCCGGTCCTGCGGCTGCTGGCCGACGAGGGGCTGGGCTGCGAGGTGGCCAGCCCCGGCGAGCTGGCGCTGGCCCGCGCGGCGGGGGTGACGCCCGACCGGATCGTCCTGGACTCCCCCGCCAAGACCCCCGCGGAGCTGCGCGAGGCCCTCGACCTGGGCATCGCCGTCAACGCCGACAACCCACAGGAGCTGGACCGGCTCGGCGAGCTGGTGGGGGACCACGCGGACCCGCCCGCACCCCTGGGCCTGCGGATCAACCCGCAGGTGGGCGGCGGCAGCATCGACGCGATGAGCACGGCCACCGCGACCTCCAAGTTCGGCGTCGCCCTCCAGGACCCGGGGGTGCGCGAGTGGGTCGTCCGCGCCTTCGCCGAACGCCCCTGGCTGACCCGGCTGCACGCCCACGTCGGCTCCCAGGGCTGTCCGCTGGAGCTGATGACGGCGGGCATACGGGCGGCCTACGAACTGGCCGAAGAGATCAACGGGGCGGTCGGCCGACAGCAGATCGACGCCCTCGACATCGGCGGCGGCCTGCCGGTGAACTTCGCCTCCGACGAGATCACCCCCACCTACCGGGAGTACGCACAGCTTCTGCGGAGCACCGTGCCGGGGCTCTTCGACGGACGGTACAAGCTGGTCACCGAGTTCGGACGGTCCCTCCTGGCCAAGTCCGGCCTGGTGCTGGCGCGGGTCGAGTACACCAAGTCCGCGGGCGGCCGCCCGATCGCGGTCACCCACGCGGGCGCCCAGCTCGCCACCCGTACGGTCTTCGCCCCCGAGGCTTGGCCGCTGCGCGTCCTGGCCTACGACGCGGAGGGCCGCCCCAAGGCCGGGGGCTCCTCCGACGGCCAGGTGCCCCAGGACATCGCCGGTCCCTGCTGTTTCGCGGGCGACCTGGTCGCCCGCGACCGGCCGCTGCCGGAGCTGGTGGCCGGCGATCTGGTCGGCCTGCTGGACACGGGCGCGTACTACTTCTCCAACCACTTCGCGTACAACAGCCTGCCCCGCCCCGGGATCCACGGCTTCGACGCCACGAACGGCGACGGCGAGGTGCGCTTCGCGACGGTACGAGAGCCGCAGACGGTGGACGAGATCGTGGCCGAGAGCGGCGCGGCACATGCGCTGGGCCTCAGCCGCCTGCGGTAGCGGACCACGTCCAGGCGGGCTGCGATGCGCCGCATATCGCGAGGTGCGCCCAGGCCGCATGAGCTCAAGGTCCATGGCGCGCCTACCGCTTCGTCTCGCTTGGCGTCGTTTGAGCATCAGGACAGGTAGGGGCGGCCCGGAGCCCGGCCACCCCACCCGGTGGGGGTACCCCCTTCCAGAAAACGCTTGATCTGACGCAACTAATTCATCAAACGATTTCGCGAGGGGTACCCCCACCCCCCGCAGTCCGGATCGGCGCGAAGCCCAGGCCGGAGGGGCGCCGCAACCGGGCCCGTAGGGCCGAAGGTCTGCCCGTTGTCGCGTGATCGGGGCAGGCGTGCCCCTCGAAAGCCCCGCGCCCGCGACCCCTCAGCGCGTGGCCGCCGCCACGGTCCGCGAGGAGCGGCGCGCGCCGCCCGGCCCCGCGTCCCCGGCCACGATGCCCGTCGTCTGGTAGGCGTCCACCGCCTTGCCCGCGGGCCGCCCGCCGGAGACCCGCTCCGTGCGCACCCACAGCAGCACATCGTTCGCGCGCTCCCAGCGGCCCAGCCACAGCGCCTTGGCCCACAGCCCGGCGCCGAGCCCCGCCAGCAGCATCCCGCCCGCCGCCGGAACGGCGAAGGACGAGCCCATCGCGGCGAGGAAGGCCGGCAGCAGCCACCAGCGCAGGGCGCGTCGGCGCGTCCTTACGGTCACCGCGCGGTCCTGGAGGAAGACCGACTTGCTCGCGCGCGAGGCACCGCGCGCCAACTCCAGATACCGCTTCCGACGCACCGTGAACACCACGACCGCCGCGATCAGGAAGAGCGCCGCCCCGGCGAGCACTCCGATCCGGCGCCCGGTCAGCCCCGGCACCAGCGCTCCGATCCCCGCGGCCAGCACACCGGGCCACCACAGCCATCCGGCAGGGGCCCTCACGACCACCGCCACCCGTGCCAGCGCATACGCCCCGCGCCCCACGACCGACCTCCCTCACCCTGGCGAATCCCTGATGAAATCCCTGCCGGAACCCCTGTCGGAATCCCTGACGAATCGAAGAATCTAGCCAGGATGCCTGAGAATTGGGTGAGAGGGACGGGGGTTGGCATACACAGCGGCGCGCGGGCCCGGGCTCACTCCACGAACAGTCCCCGCTCCGCCGCCTTCGCGTCGAACTCCTCCAGCCGCGCCTGCGCATCCGGCAGCGCGTCGCAGATCGCCTCCAGCAGCACCCGCCCCAGCAGCATCGGCGCACACGCGGTGTCGAAGGCGAGGCCCGTGCCGACCGCCGCGGGCAGCAGCAGATCGCTGTGGCGGGCGATCGGGGCGAAGGCGCTGTCGGCGACGGCGACCACGGTCAGCCCCGCCTCCTGGGCGTACTCCAGACCTTCCACCACCTCCCGCGGATGCCGCGGCAGCGCGAAGCACAGCAGTGCCGTGGCACCCGCGCGCTTCGCGGCGTCGACGCGGTCGGCGAGCATCGTGCCGCCCTCGTCGAGCAGCCGGACGTCCGGATGGACCTTGCGCGCGAAGTAGGTGAAGCCGCGCGCCTGCGCGGAGGCGGCGCGCAGCCCGAGGACCAGCAGCGGGCGGGAGTCGGCGAGCAGCCGGCCGGCCCGGACGACGGGGGCGGGGTCGGCCAGCAGCGCGGCGAGATGGCGCAGATTGTCGATCTCGGACTGCACGGCCTGCTGGTACTCGTTGTACGACCCCTCGTCGGCCGCCGGCTCGGCGGGGGCCACATCGCGCAGGTGCTTGCGCAGCGCCGGATAGCCGTCGAAGCCGAGGGCGACCGCGAAGCGGGTCACGGACGGCTGGCTGACGCCCGCGAGTTCGGCCAGCTCGACGCTGGAGAGGAACGGCGCGTCGGCGGCCCGCCGCACCATGCAGTGGGCGATCCGCCGCTGGGTCGGGGTCAGCCGGTGGCCCTCGAAGAGCGCCTGAAGCCGAGCGGCGGTCGAGGCACCAGAACCGGCCGCCGCGACCGAACCCGTCGTAGCGACCAGGCCACCCGCATCGCCCGCGCCCGCCGACGCCCCCGCGACATCCTCGCCCACTGGCTCCATCCGAACACCGCTCACCCCGTCGCTCACCCCATGGTCCGTACTCATCGCGTCCTCCCGAACCTCGTACCCTCGTCCCTCATACCCCTGCCAGCCGGTCGAGCAGACGCGCGGCCACCGCCACATCCTCCGTCAACGGCCGGTCCTCCATGCGGGGATCGAGCACTTCCGACGCCATGGCGAAGGCGACACCGGCCGGGAGCTCCGGGTCCGGCTCCAGCCCGCGCTGGCGCAACGCCCTTACGGCCGCGACCAGTTCACAGCCCAGCACCAGCCGGTAGTGGTCGGCGACGCGGAGCGTCTGGCGGGCGCCGAGCGAGGCGAAGCTGGCCTGTTCCTCGACACCGCGGGAGAGCACGGCATGGCCGAGCGAGGCGGGGTGGGAGACCGCGCGCATCTCGCCGAGGGCCGCCCCCGCCGCGTATTCAAGGATCATCACGCCCGAGCTGGCGGGCGCGGCGTCGCCGAGGAAGGGGCGCAGCCGGGTGAAGTCGGGTTCGCTGAGCGCGGCGAGCCGGGCCGTGGAGAGCCGGGCGGTCTGTAGCGCGGCGAGCCGGAAGGCGTCCAGGGCGAGGGCGGCGTGCGCGGCGTAGAAGTTGCCGTGGTGGTAGGCGGCCTCGTCGGCGGAGCTGATCAGCGGGTTCTCGGTGGCCGCGTTGAAGTCGACGGTCAGCACCCGCTCCAGCGCCTCCGCCGCGTCCAGCGCCGGTCCGTGGATCTGCGGCAGACAGCGGAAGCCGTACGGGTCCTGTATGCGCCCGAGCGGCGGGGTGGGCCGGGCCGGGGCGCCGAGCAGGGCGCGCATCCGGGCGGCGGCCTCGACGGAGCCGGGGTGCGGCCGGGCGGCGTGCACGGGTTCGGCGTACGCCTCGTACGACCCGCCGACCGCGATCAGCGAGAGCGCGGCCACCGAGAGCGAGGCGGACAGCAGCCGCTGAAGCTCGGCGAGGGCGAGCGCGGACTGGCCGAGGGTGAGGGCGTTGCTGCTGATGAGGGCGAGGGCGTCATTGCTGTCGAGCACGATCGGGTCGGGGGCGCGACGGCCCGGGGCGGCCTCGGTGAGGTCCCAGGGGTGTTCGCCGACAAGCGCGAGACCGGTCTGGGCGAGCGCGGCGAGGTCCCCGGTGCCGACCGCGCCGTATTCGTTGATCACCGGGTGGGCGCCGCTGTCCAGGCCCTCGACGAGCGCGGTGACGACGGCGGGGCGCAGCCCGGCGCCGCCCGCCAGTAGCTGATTGGCGCGGACGGTCATCATGGCGCGCACCTCGCGCGCGGGCAGCGGTGCGCCGATCGCGCCGGCGTGGCTGCGCAGCAGCCGCAGCCCGTGGTCGGAGTCGGCCGGGCCGACGTCCTCGGTACGGTTGGCGCCCACACCGGTGCTCCGGCCGTAGACGCGGCCGGTGGCGGCCAGCCGGTCCGCGGTCTCCCAGGCGCGTTCGGCCAGGGCGAGCGCGGTCGGGTCGGGCGCCGCGGGCCGGCTGACGCGGTCGGCCAGGCGGGCGATATCGACGACGCGTAGGCTCCGGCCGTCCAATGTGATGCGCTGAGCCGCGCCGCCCGCGCCCTCGGCCGCCGCGGCATCAGCATCCAGCATGTGAGACAACATCCAGGGCAACCCCTTTCAAAACGCCCATTCCGGGCCAGCCGCCAGGCACTTCGTCCACATTGCGAGCAGAAGTAACCGGTGATTAACGCAGACCTCTTGACTTCTATTCACTCGACTATGACTGTGCATGACTATATGCAGACAGGGCAAGGGGAAGCGGATGATCAGCTTCAAGGACGTCAGTAAGCACTACCCGAACGGCACCACCGCGGTGGACCGTCTCAACCTCGAACTCCCGGAAGGGGGCATCACCGTTCTCGTCGGCTCGTCCGGCTGCGGCAAGACCACCACCCTCCGCATGGTCAACCGCATGGTCGAACCGAGCAGCGGCACGGTGAGCGTGGCCGGGCGTGATGTCCTCGCGGCGGACGCCGCCGAGCTGCGGCGCGGCATCGGCTATGTGATCCAGCAGGCCGGGCTCTTCCCGCACCGCACGATCCTCGACAACATCGCGACCGTCCCGCTGCTGCTGGGCTGGGGCCGCCGCAAGGCGCGGGCTCGCGCCGCCGAGCTGCTGGAGCTGGTCGGGCTGCCGAGCGACTCCGGCAAGCGCTATCCGCACCAGCTCTCGGGCGGTCAGCAGCAGCGCGTCGGGGTCGCCCGCGCGCTGGCCGCCGATCCGCCGGTGCTGCTGATGGACGAGCCGTTCGGCGCGGTCGACCCGGTCGTGAGGACCCAGCTCCAGAACGAGCTGCTGCGGCTTCAGAGCGAGCTGCGCAAGACGGTCGTCTTCGTCACCCACGACATCGACGAGGCGGTACGGCTCGGCGACCGCATCGCGATCTTCCGCACCGGCGGCCATCTCGTCCAGTGCGCACCCCCCGCCGAGCTGCTGGCCAGCCCCGCCGACGACTTCGTGGCGGGCTTCCTGGGCGCCGAGCGCGGGCTGAAGCTGCTCTCCCTGTCCACCCTCGCGGACCTGCCGCAGGAACCCGCTCCCGCCGACGGGGACCGCTGGCGGCTGGTCACCTCCGAGCGCGGTGAGCCGCTGGGCTGGCGCGACACCGAGGGGCCGGAGGGCGACCGGGCGCCGCTGCTGCCGGTGCGGGCGCTGCGGGACGGCGATTCGCTGCTCACCGCCCTGGACGAGTCGCTGGCCTCCCCCGCCGGTCTGGTGGCCCGCGTGGACGCCGACGGCGTTCTGACCGGGGTCACCGGGCGCGAGCGCATACATGAGTTCGCGGGGCGCCGCCATGCGGAGGCGGGCCGCGCGGCGGCCCTCAAGAACGCCACGGAAGCCGCCGGGGCCGACGAGGCCCCCGCCACCGCTGAAGCCCCCGCCACCGCTGAAGCCGCCGAGACCCGTGGCGAGACCGACGGCGAGGGCACCCAGGGCTCCGCGGGCTCCGACGACGCCCCGGCATCCGACCCGAGCGTGACCGCATGACCGTCGACTGGGGCTGGTTCCCCGATCACCAAAGCGACCTGGTCACGCTCACCCTCGACCACCTCTCCACCGCCGTCCCCGCCGTCCTCTTCGGTCTGCTGATCGCGCTGCCGCTGGCCGTGATCGCCCACCGGGTGCGGGCGCTGCGCGGACTCCTCCTCGGGCTCTCGAACATCCTGTTCACGATCCCGTCCATCGCGATCTTCGTGCTGCTGCTGCCGGTCACCGGCCTCACCCGCACCACCGCCATCACCGGCCTGACCGTCTACACCCTGGTCGTGCTGCTCCGGAACACCGTCGAGGGGCTCGACAGCGTCCCCGCCAAGGTCCGCGAGGCGTCCGCCGCGATGGGCGCCCGTCCGCTGCGCACCCTGCTCACCGTCGAGCTGCCGCTCGCCTTCCCGGTGATCATGGCGGGCGTACGGGTGGCCACGGTGATGGCGATCTCCCTGGTCAGCGTCGCCAGCTACATCGGGTACGGCGGCCTGGGCCAGCTCTTCACCGACGGCTTCCAGCGCAACTACCCCACCCCCGTCGTCGCCGGGGTCCTTCTGTCCCTGCTGCTCGCGCTGGTCGCGGACGCCGTGCTGGTCACCATCCAGTGGCTGTGCACCCCGTGGCTGAGGAGGCGTGCCTGACATGATCGAACTGCTCAAGGACCTCCTCCGCTGGCTGACCAGCGGCTCCCAGTGGTCCGGGACCGACGGCATCGCGACCCGCCTCCTGGAACACCTCCAGTACTCCCTGCTGGCCACCCTGGTCGCCGCCGCCATCGCCCTCCCGGTCGGGCTGCTCATCGGGCACACCGGGCGCGGCGCGTTCCTCGCCATCAACCTCTCCGGCTTCGGGCGGGCGCTGCCCACCGTCGGCCTGGTCACCCTGGTCTTCCTGGCCAGCGGGCTGAGCATGTGGCCGGTGTACATCTCGCTGGTCGCCCTCGCGGTCCCGGTGATCGTCACCAATACGTACGCGGGCATGGCCGCCGTCGACCCCGAGGTCCGGGACGCGGCGCGGGGCCAGGGCATGCGCTGGTACCAGGTGCTGTTCCAGGTCGAACTGCCCCTCGCGCTCCCGCTGATCATGACCGGGCTGCGGCTGGCCTGCGTCCAGGTCGTGGCCACCGCCACCATCGCCGCGTACGTCAGCTTCGGCGGGCTCGGCCGCTACGTCTTCGACGGGCTCGCCCAGCGCGATCTGGTGCAGGTGCTGGGCGGGGCGGTGCTGGTCGCCGTACTGGCCATCGCCCTGGACCTGGCGCTGGCCGGAGTGCAACGCCTGCTGTTCCGCAACCGCCCCCCGCGCGCCCACGCGCACTGACGTCACCGACTCACTCCGGATCCGAGGAGAGCACCCCATGAACCGCAGGAAACTGCTCGGCGGCCTGCTCGCCGGCGCCTCCGTACCCGCGCTGGCCGCCTGTAGCGGCGGCGTCACCTCGCTCAAGGGCGACGGCGGCAGCGGTGGCTCGGGCGGCGGCAGCAGCCTGGGCGGCCTGGTCATCGGCACCGCCAACTTCACCGAGAACCAACTGCTCGGCTATCTCTACGCCGAGGCGCTGAAGGGCGCGGGCATCAAGACGAGCGTGCGGCCCAACCTCGGCTCGCGCGAGATCGTCATCCCCGCGCTCCAGCAGGGCGATATCGATCTGCTCCCCGAGTACCAGGGCAATCTGCTGCTCCACTTCGACGACAAGGCCCCCCAGACCGAGGCCGGCGACCTCCAGAACGCCCTCACCGTCGCCCTCCCCAGCGGCCTGGAGGCCCTGTCGTACGCGGCGGCCGAGGACAAGGACGTCTTCTGCGTCACCCATGAGGCCGCGCAGAAGCACGGTCTGCGCAGCTTCGCCGACCTCGCCAAGCAGAACGGCAAGCTGATCTTCGGCGGCCCGGCCGAGGACAAGAACCGCGTGGTCGGCCTGGTGGGCCTCAAGGACCGCTACGGCGTGACCTTCAAGGAGTTCAAGGCCCTCGACGCCTCCGGCCCGCTGGTCAAGGGCGCGTTGAAGAAGGGCGATGTCGACGTCGCCAACCTCTTCTCCACCGACCCCGACATCGAGGCCAACGGCTGGGTGATCCTCGCCGACCCCAAGGCCCTCATCCCCGCCCAGCACATCGTGCCCGTCATCCGCTCGGCCAAGGCCGACGCCAAGGTCCGCAAGGCCCTGGCCCGCCTGGGCGGCGCCCTCACCACCCAGGAACTGGCCCGTCTCAACAAGCTGGTGAGCAACGACAAGAAGGACCCGGACCGGGTCGCCGCCGACTGGGCGGCCAAGAACGGCCTCACCAAGAAATAGCGGCAGGAGCACACCCTCATGACCGACTCTCTCGACTCCCGCGGCTCCCGCGACACCGTCGACTCCCGCGACGCCCTCGACTCTCTCGTCGAGAAGCGCTCGATCGACGTCGTCCCGGACGCGGAGCGCCATGGCACCGCCTTCAGCCAGTTCACGTTGTGGCTCGGCGCGAACCTCCAGATCACCGCCGTCGTGACCGGCGCGCTGGCCGTCGTCTTCGGCGCGGGCGCCTTCTGGTCGATCATCGCCCTGCTGCTCGGCAACCTGCTCGGCGGAGCCGTCATGGCGCTCCACTCGGCCCAGGGACCCCGGCTCGGCCTCCCCCAGATGATCTCCTCCCGGGCCCAGTTCGGGGTCCGGGGCGCGATCGTCCCGCTGCTGCTGGTGATCGTCATGTACGTGGGCTTCTTCGCCAGCGGCAGCGTGCTGGCGGGCCAGGCGGTCGGCGAACTGACCCATCTCGGCGACACCACCGGGATCATCATCTTCGCCCTCATCACCGGCGTGGCGGCCGCCGTTGGCTACCGCCTGATCCACACCCTGGGCCGGATCGCGGGCGTGGTCTGCGCCCTGGCCTTCGTCTACCTGGGCATCCGGCTGCTGGACCGCACCGACCTGGCCACCCTCCTGCACGACCGGACCTTCGACTTCCCGCTCTTCCTCCTCGCGGTGTCGCTGTCCGCCTCCTGGCAGCTCGCCTTCGGCCCGTACGTCGCCGACTACTCCCGCTACCTGCCGCGCAGCACCTCCCCCAAGGCCACCTTCTCCTGGACCCTGGCCGGCACCGTCCTCGGCTCGCAGTGGTCCATGACCTTCGGCACCCTCGCGGCCGCCGCGGCCGGCCACGCCTTCGTCGGCAACGAGGTCTCCTACATCGTCGGCCTCGGCGGCGGCGCGGCCGTGATCACCTCACTGCTCTACTTCGTCATCGCCCTCGGCAAACTGACGATCAACGTCCTGAACACCTACGGCGGCTTCATGTCGATGGTGACCAGCATCAGCGGCTTCCGCGGCAACGCCACCCTCTCGCCGCGCGGCCGGGCCGCCTATATCGCCGGGATCATGGTCGCGGGCACGGCGGTCGCGCTGCTCGGCAAGGACAGCTTCCTGTCCTCCTTCAAGGACTTCCTGCTGTTCCTGCTGACCTTCTTCACCCCGTGGAGCGCGATCAACCTGGTCGACTACTACGCCATCGCCAAGGAGCGCTACGACATCCCCGCCCTCAGCGACCCGGGCGGCCGCTACGGCGCCTGGCGCTGGAAGGCCCTGTCCACCTACGCCGTGGGCGTCCTGGCCCAACTCCCCTTCCTCTCCACCCACTTCTACACCGGCCCGCTCGTCGCCCCGCTGGGCGGCGCGGACATCTCCTGGCTCGTCGGCCTCGCCATCCCCGCCGCCCTCTACTGGCTCCTGGCCCACCGCGACACCGCCCACGTCCCCGACCACATGATCCTCACCCCGGAGCCGACCCCCGACCGCCCGTACGCCACCGAGCCCGGCTGACCCGGACCGGCACCGCTCAGGTGCCGCCCGCTTCCAGGGCGGCGAGGACGCGTTCGCGCAGCGCGGCGGCCCGGGGATCGTCGAACGAGGCAAGCGCGCGCAGCGCCTCGCCCCAGTGCCGCCGCGCCTCCTCGCCACCGCCTGCCTCGTCGGCCTCGCGCAACGCGGTGGCGAGGCCGACGAGGGCGAGCGCCGCGTGCCACAGGTCGTCCAGCTCCCGATGGGCCGCCACGGCCCGGCGGTGGAAGTCGGCCGCCTCACCGGGCCGCCCGAGCCGCCGGTAGGTCTCCCCCGCGCCGTCCCACGCCCGGGCCTCTCGCGCCCGGTCGCCGAGGCGGCGCTGGAGCGAGGCGGCCCGCTGGAACGAGACCAGGGCGGCGTCGAACGCGCCGTTGGCCTGCTGCGCCCGGCCCAACTCCAGCAGCCAGTACCCCTCCCACATGTGGTTGCGGTGGGTGCGGGCGATCTCCAGCGCACCCTCGGCGGAGCCCAGTGCCTCCTCCGGCTGCCCACGGTCCCGCTGAATGGCACTCAGGATGCGCAGCGCGTTGCCCTCGCCGCCCTGGTTCCCCAGTTCGCGGTGCATCTCCAGGGCCCGCCGCACAAAGCCGGACGCCTCTTCGGGCCGGGCGAGCTCGTACGTCACCTCGGCGAGGTTCGCCAGCACAACGGCCTCCCACTGGGCGGCCCCCAGCTCCCGGAAGACCGCCGCGGCCTGCTCGAACCGCTCCTTCGCCTCCTCCAGCCGGCGTCCCCGCAAGTGGATCAGCCCGATGTCGTTGAGCGAGAGCGCCTCCCCGAGCCGGTCGCCGGTCTCCCGGCGGGCGGCGAGGGCGCCCTGGTGGTACTCCGCGCCCTCGGCGAGGCGATGCGACTGCGTACAGGCCATCCCGAGGCTCTCCAACAGCTCGGCCTCCGCGGTGCGGTCGCCCAGCCTGCGTGCGGCGCGCAGTCCGATACGGCCCATGGCGAGCCATTCCTCGAACGGGTTCAGCAGCATGTGCACGCTCCGCAGCACCGCGGGAAGCTGCCAGGCGATCACCTCGAGACCGGCTTCACCGGCGGCGCGGGTCGCGGCCAGCAGATTGCCGCGCTCCGCCTCGTACCACCGCATGGCCTCCTCGTAGTCCGCGAAGGACGCGGGGGTGAGGTCATCGCCCGGCGGATCGAGCGGGATATGGGCCTCCTGAGGGTTGATCCACGTCTGGGCCGCGTCCGCGGAGTGCAAGTACCAGACAAGCACCCGTCGCAACGCGGCCGCACGCTCCTCCGGGGGCTTCCTCATCGTCGTCCGCCGCCCCCGATTACCTGACCGTTCCGCCAGTCATCCGGTGGCGCCGCATCTGATCCGGACACACAGCGCAAGCATCGGCACGGCGGCCACGCCGAGGTGTGCAGGGGAGCCAACGGGTCACTGCTGATGACCACCACTTCTGCGTCCCACGTCCGGCCGCTGTCACGGGACACCCGGATACTCATGAGCCGCTGCCCCTTTGCCGCTCCGTCCATCACGATCCGCCTTTCTGTCGTGTTCGGTCGTGATGGTGCCGTTGGTGTCCAGGCCATCGCGACGACAGAAAAGGCGTTGTTCGGGCGTCCCTCAAAAGGCGTCATTTAGGTGTCATTGATGGGCATCTGGGGCTAGCGTGGACGTCATGACGACCGAGGTGCACGCACCGAACGACGCGCTGCGGGCTGTGCGGATCGGCCTGCGGATGAGCCAGGACGACCTGGCGAAGGCGCTCCGCCGAGCAGGTGCGGAGCTGGGCGAGCCGAACGAGGCCAGCAAACGACTGGTCCAACGCTGGGAATCCGGCATCAGCAGGTCGCCGAGGCCGGTCTACATCCGCGCGCTGGAGAGGGTCACAGGGATGCCGGTCGAGTCGTTGGGATTCGCCCCGCAGGTGCCCATGGCGAGAGTCCATGGCGATGGGGCAGGAGGCCATGACATGGCACCGGGTGCGGAGGGTATCGCCCCCGCGTCCGCCGACACCCGGGAGGGCCAGCAGATGACGGGAGACAACTTCAGCGGCGTCTGGCTTTCCCGGTACGAGTACTACTCGTCAGGCCGTGACGACGTCTATGAAGGCAGGCATTACGTGGTGCTCGTCCAGCACGGCAATCGTCTGACGGGGCGGTCGCTGAACGGTGCGTCCCTGAACTCCGATTCCCCGCTCAGTCTGGATCTCACTGTTGACCGCAACGTGGTCACGGGCGCCTGGACGGAGCAGACGGCCACGGATGGCTACTACCAGGGAGCGTGTTACCACGGCGCGATTCAGATGCTCGTGGAGCCGACCAGTCGCCGTATGGCCGGCAAGTGGGTCGGATTCGGCAAGGACTTCGACGTCAACACCGGGCCGTGGGAACTGCGCCTGATGGACACCTCGATGTCGAAGGCGACTCTGGAGCAGTACAGCGTCCCGCCGGAGTGACCGGCTCGCGGCCGGGGGTCGTCAAGCCCGAGCATCGGGGATGTCCGGTTTCGCGGCGCTCAGGGTGGAACCCGGGATGACGACGAGGCGCTCGTCCGGGGCGATGCTGGCGTCGTCGGGGAGTTTCGCCCGGTAGGCGTCGGTGAGGTCGCGGCCGATGACCGCGATGTCACCGTTGTCGAGCTGCCAGATGTCGGGACACCCGTCGCGTCCACCGGTGTTTCCCAGCTCGCGCGCCGACTTTCCTAATCGACGCGCGAACGATGCGGACGGGTCGGCTTCCCATGCGCGGACCATCGGTCTCTCCACTCATCCGTCGTGGTCACTGAGTGTAGGAATGAGCGTCACGGATGGCAACGGCGGCCGGGAGCCGGGGCCGGGATCAGGCCGGGGGCAGGAGTTTCTTCTGGGGCTTGCCCATGGCGTTGCGGGGCAGGGCCTCCAGGAAGCGGACCTTGCGGGGGCGCTTGTGGACGGAGAGCTGGGAGGCGACGAAGTCGATCAGCTCCTGTTCGCCGATGCCGTCGGCGACGACGTAGGCGACGATCTCCTGGCCCAGATCCTCGTGCGGGGCGCCGACGACGGCGGCCTCGCGGACCGCGGGGTGGTCGAGGAGGGCGTTCTCGACCTCGCCCGCGCCGATGCGGTAGCCGCCGGACTTGATCATGTCGGTGGAGGCGCGGCCCACGATGCGGTGGAAGCCGTCCGGGTCGATCGCGGCGATGTCGCCCGTGCGGAACCAGCCGTCCTCGGTGTACGAACCGGCCGTGGCCTCGGGCCGGTTCAGATAGCCGTCGAAGAGGGTGGGGCCGGTGAGCTGGAGTTCGCCGATCTCGGCGCCCTCCTCGGTGGCGATCCGGGTGCGGATGCCCGCCAGCGGGGTGCCGACATAGCCGGGGCGGCGCTCTCCGTCGGCCCGGGTGGAGAGGGTGATGAGGCTCTCGGTCATGCCGTAGCGCTCGATGGGGCGCTGGCCGGTGAGCCGCTCGAGGTCGCGGAAGACCGGGGCGGGCAGCGGGGCGCTGCCGGAGACCAGCAGCCGGGCGGAGGCCAGGGCGCGGGCGGAGTCCGGGTCCTGGACGATCCGGTTCCAGACCGTCGGCACGCCGAAGTAGAGGCTGCCGCCCGCCGCCGCGTACGCCGCCGGGGTCGGCTTGCCGGTGTGGACCAGGCGGCTGCCCGTGCGGAGCGCGCCCAGGACGCCCAGCACCAGCCCGTGCACATGGAACAGCGGCAGCCCGTGGACCAGCGTGTCCTCCGCGGTCCAGGCCCAGGCCGTGGCGAGCCCGTCCAGGTCGGCGGCCACCGCCCGCCGGGAGATCAGCGCGCCCTTGGGCGCCCCAGTGGTCCCCGAGGTGTAGAGGATGAACGCCGTGGACTCCGCGTCCGGCTCCGGCTTCGTCCACGCCGCCCGCTCGGCCGGGTCCACCGGGACCGTCTCGATCGGGGCCGCTATCGCCTCCCCGGTGAGCAGCAGGGTGGCGCCCGAGTCCCGCAGGATGTGGTCGCGTTCGGCCGGGCCGGAGTCCGGCGGTACGGGCACCACCGGCACCCCGGCCAGCAGCGCGCCGACCACCGCGACCACCGTCTCCGGCGTCGCGGTCGCCCGGACCGCCACGACCGGCGCACCGGCGATACGGGCCGCCACCGCGCCCGCGGCACCGAGCAGTTCCTCGCGCGAGAGGGAGCGGCCGCCGACGCTCAGCGCGTCGGGGCGGTCGCCGCCGGGCGCGGCGAGGGACGTGAGGAGAGGTGCGGTCACGGAACTGACTCCTTCCACAGCGGGCCGGGGGTACCAGGGGGGTACCCCTTCGCGCCCGCGCGTCTTTCGGGGGCTAGCCCTACCGACAAAGCGTCCCCGCGACCGTACCGTCATTAGCATGGACGCCCGTGACCCGGATCTGCCGGATCTGAAAAAGGAACTCGACGCGGCCCTTCAGACCCGTAAGGAGCTGGGTGCGGAGTACGAGTCGGAACTGGTCGACTCCTTCATGGACAAAGTCGAGCAGAGCTTCAACGATACGGCGGACCGGCATGTCCGCCGCCAGCTCGCCGAACAGCAGATGGCGGCGGCCCGCGGCACCCGCCCGTACGCCACCGGCGCGAACCCGGACCAGCCCCACGGGATGGGCATCGGCGAGCGCTTCGCCTTCGTCGGGGTCTCCCTGGTGCTGGCGATCCCGCTGTCGGCGATCGGCGTGGTGAACGAGGGCATGCCCGGCCTGCTGGTCACCTGGGCGGGGATCTTCGGGGTCAACGCGGTCCACGCGGCGGGGGGCTTCTCCTGGCTGCGCCGGGACAAGGGCCTGGAGGAGAGCCGGGACTAGGTTCCGCCGAGCTTCCGGGTGCTGGGGTCTTCCGGCGAGTGAGCCGAAGGGGCGCGTCGCTGTCGTAAGGGAGTCGCGCGCAGGGAGCGAGGTACGAGCGACCGAGCACGTCGACCGTCGACAGGGGGCACCTCCCGGCGGTAGCTGGGGGAGGCTTTTGCGCCCCGGAGGCGAACCGAGCCTCAAAAAAATACGCGGGGACCGCCGCACCCCGGTGCGTTGCACCGAGGGCGGGACGACGGCGGTCCCCGCGGGGGACGCGGGCCGGGTCAGGGCCGGACTTCCGCGTCCAGGGCGACCATGGAGGTCCGGGAGCCGCTCCGGAGGTCCTGTCGCCTCATCCTGGGTGTCGGTGTCGTCCTTCCGACACCCACTAATCTGCCGGAGCTGTGTTAACCCTGTGCTGCGGGCGCGTGACACGTACGTACCACTTCCCCGAAGCACTGGCGGGCCCTCCTCGAAGGGCAGTTGGGCCCCCTTCGGGCCCCGGTCGAATCCCCGTCGAGTCCCGTTCGAGCCCCCCTGATGAGCCCGCTCATGAGCGGTTACTTGACGCCGCTGGCCAGGTACGCCAGCAGGTCCTGCCGGCTCACCACACCCTTCGGCTTCCCCTCCACCAGCACGATCGCCGCGTCCGCCGTACCCAGCACCGCCATCAGGTCCTCGACCGGCTCGCCGGAGCCGACGTGCGGCAGCGGCGGGCTCATGTGCTTCTCCAGCGGGTCGGTCAGCTCCGCCCGCCGGGCGAACAGCGCGTCCAGCAGCTCGCGTTCCACCACCGAACCGATGACCTCGGCGGCCATCACATCCGGGTGCCCGGCGCCCGGCTTGACGATCGGCATCTGCGAGACGCCGTACTCCCGCAGCACGTCGATGGCCTCGCCCACCGTCTCCTCCGGGTGCATATGGACCAGCGAGGGCAGTCCGCCCTGCTTGCCCTGGAGGACGTCGCCGACCCGCACCGAGGGGCCGTCCTCCTCCAGGAAGCCGTAGTCGGCCATCCACTCATCGTTGAAGATCTTGGACAGATAGCCGCGGCCGCTGTCGGGCAGCAGCACGACCACCACATCGTCCGGGCCGAGCCGCTCGGCGACCTTCAGCGCGCCCACGACCGCCATTCCGCAGGAGCCGCCGACCAGCAGCCCCTCCTCCTTGGCCAGCCGCCGCGTCATCTGGAAGGCGTCCTTGTCGGAGACCGCGACGATCTCGTCCGCGACGGTCTGGTCGTAGGCGGTCGGCCAGAAGTCCTCACCGACGCCCTCGATCAGATACGGGCGGCCGGAGCCGCCGGAGTAGACGGAGCCCTCGGGGTCGGCGCCGATCACCTGGACCCTGCCCTCGCTGGCCTCCTTCAGATAGCGGCCGGTGCCGGAGATCGTGCCGCCGGTGCCGACGCCCGCGACAAAGTGGGTGATCTTCCCCTCGGTCTGCTCCCACAGCTCGGGGCCGGTGGACTCGTAGTGGGAGAGCGGGTTGTTCGGGTTGCTGTACTGGTCGGGCTTCCAGGCACCCGGCGTCTCGCGGACCAGCCGGTCGGAGACGTTGTAGTACGAGTCGGGGTGCTCGGGGTCCACCGCGGTGGGGCAGACCACCACCTCGGCGCCGTAGGCCCGCAGCACGTTGATCTTGTCCGTGGACACCTTGTCCGGGCAGACGAAGATGCACTTGTAGCCCTTGCGCTGGGCGACCATCGCGAGGCCCACGCCCGTGTTGCCGGACGTCGGCTCGACGATCGTGCCGCCCGGCTTAAGCTCACCGGAGCGCTCGGCCGCCTCGATCATCCGGACCGCGATCCGGTCCTTCACCGAGCCGCCGGGATTGAAGTATTCGACCTTGGCCAGGACGGTTGCCCGGATGCCCTCGGTCACGGTGTTGAGCTTCACCAGCGGGGTGTTGCCGACCAGCTCAATCATCGATTCGTAGTACTGCACACCTGCTCCTGGTCCGGTTCCGCGGGATCTCCGCGTCGGGGCGGCCGCCATCGCGGCGCCGTGCTGTCAGCTTATTGCGCGCCCCGGCCGTGCGACCCGTGCGTTGGGAGGAAGGCTGTGCGGGGCAACAAGTTGTTAGCAAGGCGTACAAAGGAGAGGGAAGCGCGTGCGCGTGCGGACGGAGGTGGGCTGGACCCATGTCGATGTCGAGGGCGAGGGTGGCGCGGCGGATCGCGGCTGCGGCGGCGTACGGGGGCGGCGGGATCGGGCTGCTGGGCGGGGTGACCGCCGTGCTGTTGCTCACCGAGGTGTCCCATGCGAAGCGGGTCGTGGGCGGGTCGGACGATCCTCCGCCGCGCGCGGACGGCCGATATGGCTTCGCCTTCGCCCGCAGGACCGGCCAGCCCCCACTGCGGCTGGCCTTTCTCGGCGACTCCACGGCCGCCGGGCAGGGCGTCCACCGCCCTAGTCAGACACCGGGCGCGCTGCTCGCCTCGGGGCTCGCGGCGGTCGCCGAGCGCCCGGTGGACCTGCGGAACGTGGCACTGCCGGGGGCGCAGTCCAGCGATCTGGAGCGCCAGGTCACGCTGGTGCTGGAGGATGCGGAGCTGCTTCCCGACGTATGCGTGATCATGATCGGGGCCAATGACGTCACCCGCCGGATGCCGCCCGCCAAGTCGGTTCGGCTGCTGTCGGACGCGGTGCGCAGACTGCGTGAGAGCGGCTGCGAGGTGGTGGTGGGCACCTGTCCCGACCTCGGCACGATCGAGCCCGTCTATCAGCCGCTGCGCTGGGTCGCGCGGCGGCTGAGCCGACAGCTCGCCGCCGCGCAGACGATCGGGGTGGTGGAGCAGGGCGGGCGCACGGTCTCGCTGGGCGATCTGCTCGGCCCCGAGTTCGCGGCCAATCCGCGTGAGCTGTTCGGCCCGGACAACTTCCACCCCTCGGCGGAGGGGTACGCCACGGCCGCGATGGCCGTTCTGCCGACCCTGTGCGACTCGCTGGACCTCTGGCCCGAGGAGGCGCCGGAGACGCTCGACGAGGGCATCCTGCCGGTCGCCACGGCGGCGGCCGAGGCGGCCGCGGAGGGCGGCACCGAGGTCACGGCGGCCCGCGGCCCCTGGGCCCGGCTGCTGCGGCGCCACCGACTCGCGGCACAGGAGCCCGCGACCGTATCCGGCTCCCCCGACACCTCGTATCCGACGCCCCCGCCCTCTTCGGGCTGCTGACCCCCGCCGGGTCCCGGGCCCGGCTGGGGCCTGCGGCCCGAGCCCATCCGGGTCTGCGGCCCCAGCCCACCGGGCCTGCGACCGCAGCCCACCAATGCCTGTGGGCCCGGGCCGGGCTTGCCACGCCGTCGCCGGACTCCGGCCGCCGCGCCGCCGCGGCGGCGGCACCTCCCCGGGCCGCCATGCCCCTGCGGGGTGGGCTGCTCTGCCCGGCCGGGCACGGCCTTCGTCTCGCGCCTCCGGCGCAAATGAGCAGCGGCGGCGGACGTACCCGGCCGAGCCTTCGCCGCCGACCACCGAGCCGGAAGGGGCGGGAGCCGGTGGCGGCTCCCGCCGCCTGGGGTCAAGGCCGACGCCGGAGAGCGGGCCGCGCCCACGCCACCGGGCCTGCGGGCCCCGGGCCGGGCGGGCACGCCGTCGCCGGACTCCGGCCGCCGCGCCGCCGCGGCGGCGGCACCTCCCCGGGCCGCCATGCCCCTGCGGGGTGGGCTGCTCTGCCCGGCCGGGCACGGCCTTCGTCTCGCGCCTCCGGCGCAAATGAGCAGCGGCGGCGGACGTACCCGGCCGAGCCTTCGCCGCCGACCACCGAGCCGGAAGGGGCGGGAGCCGGTGGCGGCTCCCGCCGCCTGGGGTCAAGGCCGACGCCGGAGAGCGGGCCGCGCCCACGCCACCGGGCCTGCGGGCCCCGGGCCGGGCGGGCACGCCGTCGCCGGACTCCGGCCGCCGCGCCGCCGCGGCGGCGGCACCTCCCCGGGCCGCCATGCCCCTGCGGGGTGGGCTGCTCTGCCCGGCCGGGCACGGCCTTCGTCTCGCGCCTCCGGCGCAAATGAGCAGCGGCGGCGGACGTACCCGGCCGAGCCTTCGCCGCCGACCACCGAGCCGGAAGGGGCGGGAGCCGGTGGCGGCTCCCGTCGGCGGGGCCGGGGCCGATGCCGGGCAGCAGGCAGTAGCGGGCCAGGGTCGCGCCACCGGCCGCTGGGCGGTGGCGGCTTCCGTGGGCCGGGGGCGTGGCCCATGCGGGGACGGGCAGGGGGTGGGGTACCCCTTTGGAAATCGCTTGATGGATTAGTTGCATCAGGTCAAGTAATGGGCGTGCCGGGGGCGGGGGCGCCCGGGTGGCGGGCGCCCGGCCCGTGTTCAGGGCCCGGGGGCACTGGGCCCCGGGCGGGCGGCGCCCGGGGGCGCATCGGGGCCCGTAGGGCGTGAGAGAAAGCGCCGCGGGCGACGCCAACCCGGGGTCGCTGAGCGTACGCTTGGAAAAAAGAGTCCCGGGTCACAGCCCGCACCCCGTGACCCTGCCGATACGTACGGGTAACTTCCCTCGGAGTCCCACCCGCACCCCCGCCCCCATGGAGCCGTGATGCCCGAAGCAGTGATCGTCTCTGCCGCCCGTTCTCCCATCGGCCGCGCCTTCAAGGGATCGCTCAAGGATCTGCGCCCGGACGACCTCACCGCCGAGATCATCCAGGCCGCGCTCGCCAAGGTCCCCGAGCTGGATCCGCGCGAGATCGACGACCTGATGCTCGGCTGCGGTCTGCCGGGCGGTGAGCAGGGACACAACCTGGGGCGGATCGTGGCCGTGCAGATGGGGATGGACCACCTCCCCGGCTGTACGGTCACCCGCTACTGCTCCTCCTCCCTCCAGACCTCGCGGATGGCGATGCACGCCATCAAGGCGGGCGAGGGCGATGTCTTCATCTCGGCGGGCGTCGAGATGGTCTCGCGGTCGAAGAAGGGCACCTCGGACGGACTGCCGGACACCCACAACCCGCTGTTCGCGGAGGCCGAGGCCCGTACCGTCGCGCGCGCCGAGCAGGAGGGCACCGACTGGCACGACCCGCGCGAGGACGGCCTGCTGCCCGACCCGTACATCGCCATGGGCCAGACCGCCGAGAACCTGGCCCGGCTCAAGGGCGTCACCCGTGAGGACATGGACGAGTTCGGCGTCCGGTCCCAGAACCTCGCCGAGGAAGCCATCGAGAAGGGCTTCTGGGAGCGTGAGATCACCCCGGTGACCACCCCGGACGGCACGGTCGTCAGCCAGGACGACGGCCCCCGCGCGGGCACCACCCTGGAGGCCGTGCAGGGCCTGAAGCCGGTCTTCCGCCCCGACGGCCGGATCACCGCGGGCAACTGCTGCCCGCTCAACGACGGCGCCGCGGCGCTGGTGATCATGTCCGACACCAAGGCGCGGGAGCTGGGCGTGACCCCGCTGGCCCGGATCGTGTCGACCGGCGTCTCCGGGCTCTCCCCCGAGATCATGGGGTACGGACCGGTCGAGGCGTCCAAGCAGGCGCTGGCCCGGGCCGGGATGTCGATCGGCGATATCGACCTGGTGGAGATCAACGAGGCGTTCGCCGCGCAGGTCATCCCGTCCTACCGCGACCTGGGCATCGACCTGGACCGGCTCAATGTCAACGGCGGCGCGATCGCCGTGGGCCACCCCTTCGGCATGACCGGCGCCCGGATCACCGGCACGCTGATCAATTCGCTTCAGTTCCACGACAAGCAGTTCGGCCTGGAGACCATGTGCGTCGGCGGCGGCCAGGGCATGGCGATGGTCATCGAGCGCCTGAGCTGAGCCGGACCGGGCCGGGCGGCCGAGCGCGGCCGAGCCGCTGGGCGGAGCCGGGCCGGGCCGGGGGCCGAGCCGCCGCGCGTCTGAGACACTGGTCTGGATCGAGCCGTGACCGAATCTCCCCCAGGATGTGACAAAGGTCCTGGGGGAGAGCCGTCTGCCCAGCTCAGTACCGGTGACCAAAGACCCTTCCGGTACCGAATTCTGCCCATTTGGTGATGGTATGTGCTGACGTCGGGAGGCGATAAGCCTCAAGCTGAGGTAGGAATTCGGGGGATCAACAGCCAACCGGGAGTACGTCAGTGAGCCCCACGACTCTTGCCCTCCTCCTGGCCGCGGTGACCGCCACGGCCGTAGGGGCGGCCGCCCTGCACACCGCGCGCGGTATGCGCCGGCAGATCTGTGAGCTGCGCGCTGAGCTGGCGGCCACCGTCGCCGCCGGCGCCCAGGCGGGCAGCGGCGGCGAGGAGAACGGTGCGACGGTGCCCGCACCCCGCGCCACCCCGGCCGCCGAGATACGCGCGGCGGTGGCCGAGGCGCTCGCCGAGGAGCGGGAGCGCGAGCTGGCCGAGGCGCGGGCGTTCTGGGCCGCCCAGGAGGCCAGGGACTCCGCCGGAACGGCCGACGCCCACTCGCTGCTGGGCGGGCCCGGCGGGTACGGCGAGGACGCCGTACAGGACGCGCAGCTCTTCGTGCCCCGCCAGGCCGATCTGGCCGGGCTCGAACCGCTGCTCGGTCTGGACGCGCTGGGCCCCGAGGCGCTGGACTCCGGCGGGGACCAGGAACCCGAGGTCGAGGCCGAGGTGGAGCTGGAGCTGGGCGTCGAGCCGGAGCCGGCGGCCGAGCCCCGGGAGTCGGCCGAACTCGCGGCGGCCCGCCGGCGCCATCCGTCCCACCCCGACTTCTCCCCGTCGTCCCCCGTGGCCGACCACGACCGTACGGTGACCCGGATCACCGAGCTGGCCGCCGCCCGCACCCCGCTGTCCGATGTGCGCCCCGGGCCCCTCGGCACCCTGGATGTCTATGTCTTCGCCGACGGCACCACGATCTGCATGACCCCGGGCCACCGGGAGACCGCCGAGCGGCTGGCGGACGCGCTGCGCGAGGGCACTGTCCCGGTGCTGCTCGGCGGCTCGGGCGTCTCCGGTGCGTTTGCGCTCACGTTCGGTTGCGGCGAGGACAATGTGTACGTCCTGGCCGACCGCGTCATCGCCTCGTTGTAAGGGCAGCCACCCGGGTACTCAGACCCCGCAGCGCCCCGCCGTCTCCACCACGAGCGCCACCGCCTCGGTGACCCCCTGCGCCGCCCGGGCGCCCCCGGAGCCGCCCGGCGCACGCTCCAGCGCGTGCACCAAATCATGTCCGGCCACCGCCACCTGGTCGGCGACCACGAACAGCCCCGCGTCCGGCATGATCCGCGGCGGGGTTCCCGGCTCCTCCAGACGCTGTGCGCGCGCCGACAATTCCCTAGCCAGCGCCAGTCCTTCGGCCGCCGCGCCCGCGCGCAGGCGGGACTGCGGAAGGGCACGCAGCCGGTCGGCGAACCGGTCCACGGCGGTCATGAGGGGGGTCGTATCATCCACGCTCCGAGCGTATGCGCCACCGAGGGACTGTTGCCAACGGGCGAACACTCAGGCACGGTGAGCTGAAGGAAACCCGGGCCATGGACCCGGGGGCCGGCATGGAAGCGTCCGGAGGCGCCGATGTCCCAAATCTTCTCCGACGAGACTCACCGGAACCTACTCTCCCGCATCCCCCAGTGCACGGGCCGTGAAGTCGCCGATTGGCTGCGCACGGTCGACGATGGCCCCGCTTTCTTCCGCTTCGAGGAGAAGGTGAGCTGGTTGCGCGGCGAGCACCAGCTCGCATACGGCCACGCGAAAGCCATCATCCATGAACACGACTTGAGGCGTGCGGCACGCAAGCTGCTGTAGCCGCTGCCCGGAGGCAGAAGCGTGTATGACAGACCCACCGAGCCGGGCGGCTTAAGCCGCACAGGAAGAAGGGCCCGCGGAGGTCATCGCCTCCGCGGGCCCTTTCAGGTGTTGCGGGTCCGAGCCGGTGGTGCGGACGAGGCCCGCACCACCCGACGCTAGTCCCTGAAGATCGAGATCAGCCGGAGCAGCTCCAGGTAGATCCAGACCAGCGAGAGCGTCAGCCCGAAGGCCGCCAGCCAGGACTCCTCACGCGGAGCGCCGTACTGGACGCCGTCCTCGATCTGCTTGAAGTCCATCGCCAGGAACGCCGCGCCGAGCACGACACCGACGAGGCCGAAGACGATGCCGAGGCCACCGCTGCGGAAGCCGAGGCCGTCCCCGCCGCCGATGAGGGCGAACAGCAGGTTGACCGCCATCAGCAGCACGAAGCCGATGGCGGCGGCGAGCACAAAGCGCTGGAATCGCGCGTTCACCCGGATGAGGCGGGTCTTGTACGCGACGAGCACACCGACGAACACGGCCATCGTGCCGAGCACGGCCTGCATCGGGATGCCGGACCAGCGCTCGTTGTACACCTGGCTGATGACGCCGAGGAAGAGACCCTCGAAGAGGGCGTAACCCATGATCAGCGCGGGCGAGGCCGTGCGCTTGAACGACTGGACGAGGCCGAGCACCATCGCCACGAGCGCGGCGCCGAAGCCCACGCCCACCGGAAGCTGCGCGATCCACGCGGCCGCGGCGGCGACGATGACGGTACCGAGCGTCATTCCGGTGCGCATGACGACGTCGTCCATCGTCATCCGGCCGGTCTGAAGCGGACCCGCCGGCGGCGCACCATACATCTGCTGGAGCTGCTCGGGGGTCAGATTCTGCTGGTCGCCCGCCGCATAGGGGTTTGTGGGCGCCTGTGTCTGCGCGTACGGATTGCCTTGACCGGCGACGGGGCTCCCGGCCTGCGGCGCCGCGCCGAAACCGGCGTAGCCGCCGCTGCGGCTGAACCCCCGTCGCGAGAAGACCGGGTTGCTGCTCCTCATCTCACTCCTCCATGGCCGCCGGGCGCGACCTTGACTCAAGAGTAATAGGTAAGCAAAGAAAGCACCCTAGTGCCCAAGGAGGATCTTTTCACGCAGGGAGGGACCGCGCGAGGCCCCTGCGGGTCCCGCCACGGCACGTGGGGCGACCCTTCACCCACGCTGACCGCGCCCCATCGGATCCGTGCCTCGGTGGGCGGCCCGCCATGCCATGGGGCTGGAGCCGAACTCGTCGCGGAACCAGCGTGAGAAGGTGCTGAGGGCGGAGAAGCCGAGTAGTTCCGCGATCTGGGTGAGCGTGCGGTTCTGGTTGACCAGGTACTGCTGGGCCAGTTGCGCACGGGTGGAGCTCAGCACCGACGAGAACGTCTCCCCGGATTGGGCGAGGTGGCGGTGGACCGTCTTGCGGTCGACGCCCAGACTGTGCGCGACCTGCTGGAGCGAACAGCGACCTGTCGGGAGCAGCGCCTCGACGAGGTCCCGGATGCGGTCGACCTCGGCTTCGGGCCGGGGGACGGCGAGCGCTTCGAGGTGCTGCCGGGCGTAGGGCCTCAGCAGGGGGTCCGACTGTTTGTTCGGGGCGTTGAGATCGGCGGCGTAGAAGACGATGCCGTTGACCTCCTGGCCGAAGCGCAACGCGGGGCCGAGGACGCGGTGGTGGGTCGCCGTGTCGGCCGGTGCCTCGTGGGTGAACAGGACGGTGACCGGCTTCCAGTCGCCGCCGATGAGGCTGTGGAGATAGCGGTGTATGGCACCGACGAGCAGCTCCGTGGCCTGGCGGCCCGCGGGTACGGTGCCCAGGTCCAGGGCGGGCTGTGGAGCCTGGCGGCGCTGTGGTCAGCCGCCGCGGGCAGCTACGCCCAGTTGTTCACGGCCCGGTCGATGCTGGGCGTCGGGGAGGCCGGCTACGGCCCGGCAGGGGCGGCCCTGCTGTCCAGTTACTTCCCTCAGCGCGTGCGGGCGACCGTGCTGAGCGTCTTTCAGGCCGCCGGTCCACTGGGGTCGGTGCTCGGGGTGGTCCTCGGCGGCAGCATGGTCGAGCACTGGGGATGGCGGCTGACGCTGGGCGCGTTCGGAGTCCCCGGACTGGTGCTGGCGCTGATGTTCCTGAGGGTGCGTGACTACCGCGCTCCCGCCGCGGCGGACGACGCCGTAAGTGCGGCCGCCGGCACCTCGACGGCCGCCGTCGACCAGCCGAAACTGCGCGAGACCCTGCGGGAGCTGTGCCAAGTCCGCACGGCCACCTGGTGCTATGCCGGCGGGGCCCTCAACCTGGTGCTGCTGTCCACGCTCTACACATGGCTGCCCACCTACCTGACGCGTGAAGACGGCCTGTCCTCGGCCGCCTCCGGCACCAAGACGGCACTGGTGATCCTCGCCGGCGCCGCGGGAACCGTCGCCTTCGGCCACCTGGCCGATCGGTGCGGTGCACACCGTCCGCGGCGCAGGCTCATGGTCCCCGCGCTGGCCGCCGGGGCCACCTGCCTCGGGTGGCCAACCTCCTCGCCTCGCGGGGCATAGGGCGGGGCGAGGAGGTCGCGTTGTCCTGTGCCAACGTGCCGCAGTTCCCCGTCGTCCACTACGGCATTCTCAAGGCCGGCGCCGTGGTCGTACCGGTCAACGTGCTGCTCAAGCGCCGTGAGATCGCCTACCACCTGGCCGACTCGGAGGCCAGGGCCTACTTCTGCTTCGAGGGGACGGACGAGCTCCCTCTCGGGCAGGAGGGATGGGCCGGATTCACCGAGACCGAGGGCTGCGAGGACTTCTTCCTCATCACCGCCGGTCCCGTCGCCGCATGCGCCCTGAGCCGGGCCGAGACCCTCGACGAGGCACTCGATGGGCGGAGCGCCGAGTTCGCCGCCGACGCGGACGCGGCGGCCGCCGGGCAGAACCTGCGTATCGCCGTCTCCGGTGGCGCTCCGCTGCCCGTGGAGATCCACCGGAGCTTCCGCCGCCGCTTCGGGACGTCGATCCGGGAAGGCTACGGACTGTCGGAGACCAGCCCGCTGGCGACCTTCACGCCCCCGGGCTCCGAGCCACGACCCGGTTCCATCGGCAAGCCGGTCTGGGGGGTCGAGGTGGACCTGATCGGAGACGACTGGACCTCGGTCGGCGATGGCCGGATCGGAGAGGTCGCGATCCGCGGCCACAATGTGATGCGGGGCTACCACCGGCGACCCGAAGCCACCGCCGAGGTCCTGCGTGACGGCTGGTTCCGCACCGGCGACCTGGCCTCCCGCGACGAGGACGGCTGGCTCTACATCGTCGACCGCGCCAAGGACATGATCATCCGGGGTGGCTTCAACGTCTATCCGCGTGAGATCGAAGAGACCCTGCTCTCCCACCCCGCCGTCAGCATGGCCGCCGTCGTCGGGGTACCCCACGCCACCTACGGTGAGGAGGTCAAGGCGTTCATCGTTCCCGTACCCGGTGCGGAGATCACCGAAGAGGCTCTTGTCGCCTGGTGCCGCGGCACCATGGCCGGTTACAAGTACCCCCGTGCCCCGCCGAGCCGCTGTTCCACCTGGTGGCGCGATCACTCCGGCGGGGCTCTTTCGCGTGGTCACGTACGCCATGGAGGGGCGATGCGCCCGCGTGGTCCCACACTCCACCGAGAACTCTGCGTCACCGACGCGTTTCAGTAGGTCAGGGGGTGTGAGCAAGGTGGTGCCCGGAACCGGACTTGAACCGGTACGCCCGCGAGGGGCAGCGAGGTTTAAGCTCGCCGTGTCTGCATTCCACCATCCGGGCGGCGGTTCCCCCTGGGCCGTACGGAGCGCATACGGCCCTCCCCTGGAAGAGAGCAGCACGAGCCTATCCGGGGACATGCCCCCGCACAGTGAATCCGCGGACCGAGGTTGTCTTATTTTATTGGCAACTGAGGGTGCATCAGCAGCGGGGCGGGGTACCCGAAGATGCCGACGGCCATTGGACCTGCCGATATGCCCTGAACCCCCACTAACTGGGGATTGACGCAATCTCGACGCCCCGCCCGGGGTGTCTTCTCCTCCTCAAGGAGGACTCCGCCACCACCACCTACATCGCGAGACCCCCCGCAGAACCGGAGCACGGGGTGATCCCGTCCCCTTTTACAACCGGAACCATGGAGTGACGTCCCGCCCACTCCCGTAGAGCACGACAGGAGTCATCCACCGTGACCACCACCCCCTTCGGCGTCGAAACCGCCCACCGCACCTCAGCGGCGGCCGCCCGGGCCACCGATCTCTCCAAGGTCTACGGCGAGGGCGAGACTCAGGTCATCGCCCTGGACTCGGTCTCGGTCGAGTTCCGCCAGGCGGAGTTCACCGCGATCATGGGCCCCTCGGGCTCCGGCAAGTCGACGCTGATGCACTGCATGGCGGGTCTCGACACGATCTCCAGCGGCTCGGCCCGGATCGGCGACGTCGAACTGACCACGCTCAAGGACAAGAAGCTCACCCAGTTGCGCCGCGACAAGATCGGCTTCATCTTCCAGGCGTTCAACCTGCTGCCCACGCTGAACGCGCTGGAGAACATCACCCTCCCGATGGACATCGCCGGCCGCAAGGCCGACCAGGCGTGGCTGGACCAGGTCGTGGCCACGGTCGGCCTGGCCGGGCGGCTCAAGCACCGGCCCAACCAACTGTCGGGTGGTCAGCAGCAGCGCGTCGCGGTGGCCCGCGCCCTGGCCGGCCAGCCGGAGATCATCTTCGCCGACGAGCCGACCGGAAACCTGGACTCCCGCTCCGGCGCCGAGGTCCTGGGCTTCCTCCGCAACTCGGTGCGGGAGATGGGCCAGACGATCGTGATGGTGACCCACGACCCGGTCGCCGCGTCCTACGCCGACCGCGTGGTCTTCCTCGCCGACGGCCGGATCGTGGACGATCTGCGCAACCCCACCGCCGACTCGGTCCTCGACCGCATGAAGCGCTTCGACGCCAAGGGCCGTACGAGCTGACGCGGGGCGCGCCCGTATCCGTACGCCGCCTCGCACTCCCCTCCCCACCCCTCAGGACTGACACTCATGCTCCGTACAGCCCTGCGCAATGTGCTTGCGCACAAGGCCCGGTTGCTGATGACCGTGCTCGCCGTGATGCTCGGCGTGGCCTTCGTCGCCGGCACCCTGGTCTTCACCAACACCATCTCCGACGCCTATCAGAAGAGCTCCCAGAAGGGCTTCCAGGGCGTCGACGTCGCCATCAGCCCGGACAAGAAGGACGACGACTCCGCCAACCCCGGTGACGCCCCCCGGCTGAGCCAGCAGGTGCTCGACAAGGCGGCCAAGGTGCCCGGCGCCGCCTCCGCCTACGGTGTGGTGAACGGCTACTCCGCCCTCGCCGACAAGAAGGGCGACCTGCTCGGCGGCGGCTTCTCCAACCGCGGCGGCAACTACTACCCGGGAGCCGATGGCAAGGACCCCCGGTACACGATGACCGAGGGCCGCGCCCCCAAGGCCGCGGGTGAGATCGCGCTCGACTCCAAGACCGCCGAGCGCGGCAAGTACAAGGCCGGGGACTCCATCCGGGTCTCCGTCGACGGCCCGGTGCGCACCGAGAAGGTCGTCGGCGTCTTCACCACCGACGACGGCAATGTGGCGGCCGGCGGCACCCTCGCGCTGTACGACACGGTCACCGCCCAGAAGCTGTTCGCCAAGCCCGGGCAGTTCGACGAGATCGACGTGAAGGCCGCCGCGGGCACCTCGCAGGCGACGCTGAAGTCCGCGCTCGACAAGGTCCTGCCCGAGCAGGCCAAGGCCACCACCGGCAAGAAGCTCGCCGATGACCAGGCCAAGGCGATCGAAGACGGCATGAGCAGCATGCAGACCGCGATGCTGGTGTTCGCCGGGATCGCGCTCTTCGTCGGCATCTTCATCATCGTCAACACCTTCTCCATGCTGGTCGCCCAGCGCACCAAGGAGCTCGCCCTGATGCGCGCGGTGGGTGCGACCCGCCGTCAGGTGACCCGGTCGGTGCTGATGGAGGCCACCTTCGTGGGCGCCGTCGCGGCCGTGGTGGGCCTCGCGGCCGGTGTCGGCATCGGCGCCCTGCTGCGCTCGGTGCTCAACTCCACCGGGGCCAGCGTCCCGGACGGTCCGCTGATCGTCGCGCCCAACACGGTGCTGATCTCGGTGCTGGTGGGCGTCGTGGTGACCGTGCTCTCCGCCTGGCTGCCCGGCCGCCGCGCCGCCAAGATCCCGCCGGTCGCCGCGATGAACAGCGTGCACGCCGCGCCGACCACCCGTGGTCTGGTGGTCCGCAACACCATCGGCTCGCTCTTCGCCGCGGCCGGTATCGCCCTGGTGGTGTCCGGTGCGGGCATGAACGGCAGCGACGGCCAGGGCCCGATGGCGTTCGGCGCGGCCGTCCTGGTGATCGGCGTCTTCATCCTCACCCCGCTGCTGTCCCGGCCGCTGATCGCGGCCGCCTCCCCGGTGCTGAAGATCTTCGGGATGCCCGGCAAGCTGGCCCGGCAGAACGCGGTGCGCAACCCGCGCCGTACCGCCGCCACCGCCTCCGCCCTGATGGTCGGTCTCACCCTGATCACCGGCATGACGGTGATCGCGGGGAGCATGCAGAAGGGCATCAACAACATGGCCGCCGACGGGCTGAAGTCCGACTACGTGGTCAGCATGGGCGGGGACGGCGTACGGCCGCTGTCGCCGGAGGTGTCCAAGACCCTGGCCAAGGTGCCCCAGGTCACCGCGATCAGCCCGCTGCGCTCCTCCCCGGCCCGGGTCGCCGGTGACACCGAGACCCTGATGGGCGTCGACCCCAAGGCCATCAAGGAACTGGTGAACGTGGACTTCACCGAGGGCTCCTTCGGCGCGCTCGGTGGCACCAAGGTCCTCGTCGACGACAAGATCGCCGACGAGAACCACTGGAAGGTCGGCTCCGCCTTCCCCGTGACCTACGAGGACGGCAGCAAGGGCCGGCTGACCGTGGGCGGTGTCTACGAGGGCAACCAGATGGTCAACGGCGTCATGCTGGACAGCGCCACGGTCACCCCGCACATGACGACCGTCGCCGACTTCCAGGTGATGCTGAAGACCAAGGGCGGCGCCACGCAGGACACCCAGGACCTGCTGAAGAAGACGCTCGGCGACAACCCCGCGATCAAGGTCCAGAACAAGCAGGACCTCTCGGACGAGATCGCCAAGGCGTTCACCCTGATGCTGAACATGCTCTACGGGCTGCTCGGCATGGCCGTGATCGTCGCGGTGCTCGGCGTCATCAACACCCTGGCGATGTCGGTCTTCGAGCGGTCCAAGGAGATCGGCATGCTGCGGGCGATCGGCCTGGACCGGGCCGGTATCAAGCGGATGGTGCGGCTGGAGTCGCTGGTCATCTCGCTCTTCGGCGGGGTGCTCGGCATCGGCCTCGGCGTCTTCTTCGGCTGGGCGGCCGGTGAGCTGATCGCCGCCGAGCTGCCGACCTACGAGCTGGTGCTGCCGTGGGCCCGGATGGGTCTGTTCCTGCTGATGGCCGCTCTGGTCGGGGTGATCGCCGCGCTGTGGCCGGCCCGGCGGGCCTCCAAGCTCAACATGCTGATGGCCATCAAGGCCGAGTAGCGACGAGCCGATCGGCAGGCCGCCACCGGACGTCCCCGTCCGCCCCCTCTCCGGGGCGGACGGGGACGTCCGCGTTTCAGCCGCGCCAGTCGCGGGCGCGCAGCGGCAGCCCCGAGGTCCCGCTCTCGGGGGTGCGGACGGCGAGGATCTGGTTGACCCCGATCCGGTTGCGTTCGAAGGAGAGGGCGGAGGCCGCCATATAGAGCCGCCAGACCCGGGCCCGGCCCGGGGAGGTCAGCCGCATGGCCCGCGGCCAGGACCGCTCCAGGTTGGCGACCCAACCGCGCAGCGTGAGCGCGTAATGCTCGCGGATGGCCTCCACATCGCGTACCTCGAAGCCCGCCTCCTCGAGCTGGGTGACGGTCCGGCCGACCGGGGCCAGCTCGCCGTCGGGGAAGACATACCGGTCGATGAACTCGTCCACGTGGTACGCCTCTTCGTCCGGCTGGGGGCGCCGGGCGATCTGGTGGTTCAGCAGCCGCCCGCCGGGCCGCAGCAGCCGGTGCAGGATGGCGGTGTACTCGGCGTAGCGCACGGAGCCCACATGCTCGGCCATCCCGATGGAGGAGATGGCGTCGTACGGCCCGTCCGGAACCTCGCGGTAGTCCTGGACCCGGATCTCCACCTGGTCGGTGAGCCCGGCGTCCGCGATGCGCTTGCGGGCGTACGCCGCCTGCTCCTCGGAGAGCGTGACGCCGACGGCGCGCACCCCGTACTCGCGCGCCGCGTGCAGCACCATCGAGCCCCAGCCGCACCCCACGTCCAGCAGCCGCTGGCCCGGTCGCAGGGCCAGCTTGCGGCAGACGAGGTCCAGCTTGGCGCGCTGGGCGTCCTCGAGCGCCGCATCCGGTCTGTCCCAGTAGGCGCAGGAGTAGACCATCGAGGGGCCGAGCACCAGCTCGTAGAAGTCGTTGCCCACGTCGTAGTGGTGGCTGATGGCCTTCTTGTCGCGGCGCAGGGAGTGCAGCGGGCCGAAGCCGGTGCGCGCCTCCTCGCGGGGCGGGGCCGGCGGCAGCCCCGGCCCGGCGAGCGCGATCAGCTTCCGGGCGGCGGTGCGCAGCGCGGGGTCGCGCAGCGCCTCGATGCCGGTGCGCAGCCGGGACCGCGGCGCGGTGGCGGGGCCGCGCTCCCACAGCAGCCCGGACAGCCGCTCCAGGGCGTCATACAGATCGCCCTCGACGTCCAGGTCCCCGGCGACCCAGGCGCGGGCCAGGCCCAGCTCGCCCGGCCGCCACAGCAGCCGGCGCAGCGCCCGGCGGCGCCGGATGACCAGGGTGGGGGCGCCGGGCGGGCCGGTCTCGCTGTGGTCCCAGGCGCGGACGCGGATCGGGAGGGGGTCTCCCAGCACCTCCTTGGCCAGGGTGGCGATCCGCCCAGCGGCGTCGGACATGTCACACCTCCGTGATGGCGAGTCAGGAAGATTCACTCACCACGTAAACACCATGGAACCCGCTTTACAGTCCCGCCGACACGTCTGGAATCGGCAAAACAGCTTCAAAAGGCGGGCCATCGGCGGGCAGACGAAAGGGCGCCCGCCCCACGGATGGCGGACGCCCTCGGCGTCAGATGTGCGGGTCCGGCCCCGAGGTCAGGACGCCTTGGCCTTCTCGGCCGGTGCCGACGGCTTGACCGCGGCGGCGGCGCCGACCGGGGAGGCGGCCTCGTAGAACTCCTCGCGGGGGTTCTCGATGGCACCGAGCGAGACGACCTCGCGCTTGAGGAACATCCCCAGCGTCCAGTCGGCGACCACCCGGATCTTGCGGTTGAAGGTCGGCATGGCCATGCCGTGGTAGCCACGGTGCATGTACCAGGCGAGACGGCCCTTCAGCTTGATCTTCATCTTGCCGAAGACGATCATCGCGACGCCCTTGTGGAGGCCCAGGCCCGCGACGGCGCCCTTGTTGGCGTGCTTGTACTCGCCCTGCGGGAAGCCCCGCATGCCCGAGATCACGTTGTCGCCGAGGACCTTGGCCTGGCGCAGCGCGTGCTGGGCGTTCGGCGGGCACCAGGCGCCCTCGCCGACGGCGAGGTCCGGCACCTGGGCGTTGTCGCCCGCGGCCCAGATGTAGTCGGTGCCCTGGACCTGGAGGGTCGGGGCGGTGTCCACGTGGCCGCGCGGGCCGAGCGGCAGGCCGAAGCGGGCCAGCGCCGGGTTGGGCTTGACGCCGGCGGTCCACACGATGGTGTTGGAGTCGACCTCGAGGCCGTTCTTGAGGACGACATGGCCGTCGATGCAGGAGTCCATCGAGGTCTTGAGGTAGACCTCGACACCGCGCTTCTGGAGGTGCTCCAGACCCCACTGGCCGAGCTTCGGGCCGACCTCGGGGAGGATCTTGTCGGCGGCGTCGACGAGGACGAAGCGCATGTCCTCGCGCTTCACGTTCGGGTAGTACTTGGCCGCGTCACGGGCCATGTCCTCGATCTCGCCGATGGTCTCCGCGCCGGCGAAGCCACCGCCGACGAAGACGAAGGTGAGCGCCTTGCGGCGGATCTCCTCGTCCGTGGTGGAGTCGGCCTTGTCGAGCTGCTCGAGGACGTGGTTGCGCAGGCCGATGGCCTCCTCTATGCCCTTCATGCCGATGCCGTTCTCCGCGAGACCGGGGATCGGGAAGGTGCGGGAGACCGCGCCGAGGGCGACGACCAGATAGTCGAAGGGCAGCTCGTACGTCTCGCCGACGAGCGGCTGGATGACGGCGACCTTGCGGTCCTGGTCGATGGTCGACACTCGGCCGGTGAGGACCTCCGCCTTGGGGAGCACGCGCCGCAGCGGAACCACGACGTGGCGCGGGGAGATGCTGCCGGCCGCAGCTTCGGGGAGGAAGGGCTGGTACGTCATGTACGAGCGCGGGTCGACGACCGTGACGGTCGCCTCGCCGTACCGCATCTTCTTGAGGATGCGGCGCGCCGCGTACAGGCCTACGTACCCACCGCCTACAACGAGGATCCTGGGACGCTCCGTGGTGCTCATGTTTCGAGTATCCAGCACCCCCCGAGGGGGACCTCGTGAGCCCCTTCACAAGCATGGTGACGGCATCTGCTACACTCCGCCGCCCCCGTGACGGATGCCATATCCGCACAGGGGAACCACTAGGCGGAGCGGCACGTTCCCGGCCCCTCTGAGCAGGGCTTGTGGCTGAACTGGGGAGTAGACCAAACGGTCGGCACCGGGGCCCGCGACACCCCTGTGACACCTCACGATCCGGTCAGCGACGGGCCCCGGACACCGAAACCGCCCCGGAGGGCCGTATCGGTCGGCCACCAGGCGCCTTTTTCATGTGAAGAGTTTCACGAACTTTCTCGGAGGCGGTTCACGGAAGGCCCCCGAAGGGCGTTCCGTGGCCGCTCATACGTTATTCCACCCGCTCAGGCGATGCTCCAGGCGATCCCGTCGAGGATGTCATGTTCGCTCACCACGACCTCCTCGGCGCCGGTCCTTTCCATGATCGAAAGCAGGATGAGGGCCCCCGCACCGATCACATCGACCCGCCCCGGGTGCATCACCGGAATCTCCGCCCGCTCGGCGTGGGTGGAGCCGAGCAGCTTCGCGGTGATCTCGCGGACCTGGTCCACGGTGATCCGCGAGTGGTGGATCGCGGAGGAGTCGTACTCCTCCAGACCCAGCGCGATCCCGGCCACGGTGGTGACCGAACCGGCCAGCCCGACCAGCGCATGACCGTCCGCGGGACGGCAGGCACCGGTGAGCGGCACGGTCCGCTCGGCGAGGTCGAGCGCCGCGTCCACATCGCCCCTTATGGCGGCGAGCTGATCCTCCGTCGGGGGATCGGTGATCTGGCCGTCGGCCACCAGATGGCGCTCGGTCAGCCGGACGCAGCCGATGTCCACGCTGCGGGCCGCCCGCACCCCCTCGCTGCCCTCGACGAACTCCGTCGAACCGCCGCCGATGTCCACCACCAGATACGGCCCGGCCACATGGTCATGGCCCTTGAGCTCCTTGGTGGCCCCGGTGAAGGAGAACTCCGCCTCCTGGTCCCCGGTGATCACCTCGGGCTCCACGCCAAGGATCTCCACGACCCCGCGCACGAACTCCTCGCGGTTCTCGGCGTCCCGGGAGGCGGAGGTGGCCACGAAGCGGACGCGCTCGGCGCCCAGCTCACCGATGACCTCCGCGTACTCGCGGCAGGCGGCGAAGGTGCGCTCCAGGGCCTCGGGGGCGAGCCGTCCGGTGCGGTCCACGCCCTGGCCCAGCCGGACGATCTTCATCCGGCGGTCGAGTTCGGTCAGCTCCCCGGTGGCCGGATCGGCGTCCGCCACCAGCAGCCGGATCGAGTTGGTGCCGCAGTCCACGGCCGCGACGCGGGTCATGCGCCCTCCTCCCGGCTCGCGCCCTCGGCCCCGCAGGGGCTCACGCACGGGCCCTTGCGCCACCACTCCGGCAGCATCGCGAGCGCCTCGTCCCCGAGCGGATTGACCCCGGGCCCGGCCGCGAGGGCATGGGCGACCAGGACATGCAGGCACTTCACCCGGTCCGGCATCCCGCCCGCGCTGGGGAAGCCCTGGAGCACCTCGATGGCGTCGCGGCGCGCGATGTAGTCCTCGTGGGCGGCGCGATAGGCGGCGGCCAGTTCGGGGTCGGTGGCCAGCCGGGCCGTCATCTCCTTCATCACGCCCTCGGCCTCCAGCGTGCCGATCGCGGACGCGGCGCGCGGACAGGTCAGGTAGTAGAGGGTGGGGAAGGGCGTACCGTCCTCGAGCCGCGGCGCGGTCTCCACGACGTCCGGATTGCCGCAGGGGCAGCGGTGCGCGATCGCACGCAGGCCCCGGGGCACGCGGCTGAGCTGCTCCCGTACGGCGTGGATGTCCGCGTCGGTGGGCGCGGTGGGCTCCGTCTGGGGCGGGGGCGTATCCATGAGTGGGAAAGTTCTTCTTCTTCGTGTCGGTTCGAACGCCGGGTGCGACCGGTGGCCGGAGCGCGGCGCCTCAGCGGCGCGCGCTGCCCGCCCCCGCCGCGTCCGCCGTGTCCACGGCGTCCCAGAGGTTGGAGTACCAGGGGCGGCCGGCCGCGCCCTGGTCGGTGGAGCGCTCGATGATGCCGCTGCCGTCCACCACGCTGTAGCCGGTCTCGCCCGGCATCAGGAAGTGCAGCCGCTCCCGGGCCTGCTGCTCGGTGTAGGCGGGGTCGCGCAGCCGGGCCTTCCGCTCCCGCAGCTTCTTCACGTCCTCGCGGGCCCGCTGGGCCTCGCTGCGCTGCTCGGCGATGTCGGAGCGCTGGGAGATGTACTGCCGCATCGGGTAGGCGAGCGCCACCACGAGGGAGCAGACGACCAGCGCGAGCAGGGCCGCGCGGCCGGTCAGCCGGCCCCGGCGGCGCTTGGTCCGCACCCGGTAGACCCGGGCGGCGGCGTGCTCGCCGAGCGCCCTGAGCCTGGTCGCGGTGGAGAACCGTTCGCGATCCGCCGGCACGTCGCCTCCCCGGTGATGACTTCGCTTGAGTGACGCGTAACGCCGTCCCCGGTCACGGTACGGGACCACGGCCGGGGACGGGTGTCAGACGTGTCTGCTACTTGAGGTGGTGCGCGGGTCAGCCCTTGAAGCGCGGGAACGCCGAGCGGCCCGCGTACACCGCGGCGTCGTCGAGGATCTCCTCGATGCGCAGCAACTGGTTGTACTTGGCCACCCGCTCGGAGCGGGCCGGGGCGCCGGTCTTGATCTGGCCGCAGTTGGTGGCGACGGCCAGGTCGGCGATGGTGACGTCCTCGGTCTCACCGGAGCGGTGCGACATCATGCACTTGTAGCCGCTGCGCTGGGCCAGCTCGACGGCGTCCAGGGTCTCGGTCAGCGAGCCGATCTGGTTGACCTTGACCAGCAGGGCGTTCGCGGTGTCGCTGTCGATACCGCGGGCGAGCCGCTCGGGGTTGGTGACGAAGAGGTCGTCGCCGACGAGCTGGACCTTGTCGCCGAGCTGCTCGGTGATGGTCTTCCAGCCGTCCCAGTCCTCCTCGTTCAGCGGGTCCTCGATGGAGACCAGCGGGTACGCGGCGACCAGCTCGGCGTAGTACGAGGTCATCTCGGCGGCGGTGCGGGACTTCCCCTCGAACTCGTACGACCCGTCCTTGTAGAACTCGGAGGCGGCGACGTCGAGCGCGAGCGCGATGTCCTGGCCCGGCTGGTAGCCGGCCTTCTTGATCGCCTCGAGGATCAGGTCGAGGGCCTCCCGGTTGGAGCCGAGGTTCGGCGCGAAGCCGCCCTCGTCGCCGAGGCCGGTGGACAGCCCGCGCTCCTTCAGCACGGACTTCAGGGTGTGGTAGACCTCGGCGCCCCAGCGCACGGCCTCGGAGAAGGACTCCGCGCCCACGGGTGCGATCATGAACTCCTGGATGTCCACATTGGAGTCGGCGTGCGACCCGCCGTTGAGGATGTTCATCATCGGGACCGGCAGCAGATGGGCGTTCGGGCCGCCCAGGTAACGGAAGAGCGGGAGGTCGGACGCCTCGGAGGCGGCGTGCGCGACCGCGAGGGAGACGCCGAGGATGGCGTTGGCACCGAGCGAGGACTTGTCCGGGGTGGCGTCCAGGTCGAACATCGCCTGGTCGATCAGACGCTGCTCGGTGGCGTCGTAGCCGACCAGCTCGGGGCCGATCTGCTCGATGACGGCGAGGACGGCCTTCTCCACGCCCTTGCCGTTGTAGCGGTTCTTGTCGCCGTCACGGAGTTCGAGGGCCTCGAAGGCGCCGGTGGAGGCGCCGGACGGAACGGCGGCACGGCCGGTGCTGCCGTCGTCGAGGCCGACCTCGACCTCGACCGTGGGGTTGCCTCGCGAGTCGAGGATCTCGCGAGCTACGACGACGTCGATGGACGGCACGAGGTTCTCCTTCGTATGGGTCTGCGGTAGCAGCACGAGCCTAACGGGCCGGGAGGGCTGCACCCCGCGTTCGCCCGCCCCACGAGACAGGGGCGTGACACAAAAAGCCGGATTCCGAATCACATATCAAGATTTCTGGCGAATTGGGCAATGAGGAAGCCCCGGTGGGGCGCGCCATGGGGGCGGCACGCCCGACCGGGGCTCGTCGCTCAGGTGCGCACCGTGGCTCAGCCGAGGTGCAGCTTCTGGCCCGGGTAGATCAGGTCGGCCTTCTCCACGATGTCGTCGTTCAGCTTGAAGAGCTTCTTCCAGCCGCCCTTGACGTGGTGCTCCTTGGCGATCTTGCCGAGGGTGTCGCCGGACTTGACCTTGTACTCGCCGTCACCCTTCTTGATCGGGCCACGGGGCTGCTCACGCGTGGCGCGCTCGGGCGCGGAGTGCGGCTGGGCCTTCGGCTGGGCGGGCTGGGCGGCCGGGGTCGACTTGGTGGAGGCCGAGGGCTGGCCCTGCGAACCGGACGGCGCGGAGGGGGCGGAGGGCGCGGACGGGCTGCCGCCGGAGGTCAGACCCTTGCCGCAGACCGGCCAGGCGCCCTTGCCCTGGCTGCCGAGGACCTTCTCGGCTATCTGGATCTGCTGGCTCTTGCTGGCCTTGTCCGCGGTGGGCGCATAGGCGGTGCCGCCGTACGCGGCCCACGTGGAGCTCGAGAACTGGAGGCCGCCGTAGTAGCCGTTGCCGGTGTTGATCGACCAGTTGCCACCGGCCTCGCACTGCGCGACCTGGTCCCACTGGGAGGTGGTGGCCGCGGAGGCGGAGGTCGCACCGATGAGGGGGGCCGCCACGGCGGCACCGGCGAGACCGGTGAGCGCGGCGATACGGGTGGCCTTGGAGGGACGGCGGTGCTTCCCGTTGGACTTCAGCATCGTTGGTTCGTTTCCTCACCGACGCCTACGAGGTGAGCTGTCGGGTTCGGACGTGAGTTGCCCGGCCGGTCGCGATCGAGGATCGCTCCCGGCTTCACCCCTAGCCGACGAGCCCGTGTCCACAGGCCACTCGGCACCTACCTTGGGTCCCCCGCTCCTGCCTTCGGCGCTGACGCGTCGGATTCCCCCCGACCGCCGGCAGGATTCGGCGTGACGATCGACGGTGCCCGCGGTGGCGAGCGGAAAGACGTTAAACACACCTCCCGAGAACGTTCAAACACCCCAATGGCAGCGAATGAGGCTGTAATTGATCTCACTCGGCCCACATCGGCGCAGGTAGGGCCGGGTGAGGAGAGATCGGACACGAGGTGCGCCCCGGAAATTGTGACGAGATGTATGTCTCACCGGAACCAGATCGGGCAATTCCCCCCGAATCACTGCTCCCTGATGGTGAGGTCAAGTCGCTGACCAGGGATGATCAGGTCGGGGTCGGTTCCGATGAGGTCCTCGTTGCTCTCGTAGAGCCCTTCCCAACCTCGGGACACATTCCGGTCCTCGGCGATGCCTGACAGGTTGTCACCGGGGCGAACAGTGTAATCGTCGGCCGCGGGGCTCCGGTCGCGGTCCGCGGCGCCGCGCGAGGCGTGGCGGCCGGAGGGCTGTCCGTCCGCCGAATCGCCGTCCTCGGCCCGCTTCCCGGCGTCCGGGGTGCCGCGGTGGCGGCCGGAGGGCGAGGGGTCGGCGGAGGGATCCGCCGAGGACCCCTTCGAACCGTCGGACGCCGAGTCGTGCGGGTCATCCGAGGCCGGGTCGTCCGAGGCCGAGCCGTCCGACGTCGGGGTGTCCGAGGCCGAGCCGTCCAGTCCGTCGGGGGACTTGGAGGTGTGGGGGGCCTCCGGCTTACCGGTCGATCCGGACGAATCCGGCTTACCGGCGCTGTCGGACGTCCCCGAACGGTCCGAGTCCTGCGAGGAGGCGCCGTCCCGCTCCCGGTCCCCCGCCTCGCCCCGGCCGGCCCCCTGGTCCGGGCCGGCCGTGTCACCGGGGTTCACATCGGGGGCCCCGGAGCCGTCGGTGAGCCCGGCGCCCAGCGCACAGCTCGGCCAGGCGTCGGGGCCACGGTCGCCGAGGATCGACTGGGCGACGGATATCTGCTGGGAGCGGCTGGCCAGGTCGGGACGCGGGGCGTACCGCGTGCCGCCGTAGTCCTTCCACATGTCGAGGGTGAGCTGGAGTCCGCCGTAGAAGCCGTTGCCCTCGTTGGCGCTCCACATCCCGCCGCTCTCGCACTCGGCGACCTGATCCCAGGTGGCGGTCTGGGCGGCCTGTGCGCCGGACGCCCCGAAGAGGGGCAGCGCGATGCTCGCTCCCGTGACCCCCGCCGCGACGATGATGGCCGGGGCCTGACGGGGGCGACGGTGTCGACCATTACCGGAACGCATGCGATTGCCCTCTCTATGGCGAACTCGGTTGCCGGTGAACATAGCGAGGGCACTCGATCATCACAAGCCGATGTATCCCAGGTCACGCCACGGTCACACGGCTGATCATTCGTCACCAATGTCCGTACGTACGGGGCTTGAACGCCTCAGCGGTCCGCGGAATTCCAGGTCACCGGGAGCGTGCGCAGCCCACGCATGATGAGCCCGCCGCGCCACCGCAGCTCCTCCGGCTCCGCCGCGAGCCGCAGTCCGGGCAGCCGCCGCAGCAGGGTGGCGATCGCGGTCTGCGCCTCCAGCCGGGCGAGCGGGGCGCCGAGGCAGTAGTGGATGCCGTGGCCGTAGCCGAGGTGCTGGTTGTCGCGGCGGGTGAGGTCGAGAACATCGGGCTCCGCGAACCGCTCGGGGTCCCGGTCGGCGGCGGCGAGCACCACCAGCACCGGCTCCCCTTCGGCGATGCGCTGCCCCGCCAGGGTGAGCGGCTCGGTGGCGAACCGCCAGGTGGCGATCTCCACGGGCCCGTCGTAGCGCAGCAGCTCCTCGACCCCGGCGGCCAGCAGCCGCTCGTCCCCTTCTTCCAGGGCCCGCTGCATGACGGCGCGCTGCTCCGGATGGCGCAGCAGTGCGTAGACGCCGTTGCCGATGAGGTTGACGGTGGTCTCGAAGCCGGCGAACAAGAGGATGAAGGCCATGGCCGCGGCCTCGTTCTCGGTGAGGTGCTCACCGTGGTCGCTGGCCCGGATCAGCCCCGAGATCAGGTCCTCCCCGTCCTCTTCTTCTCTCCGCTCCACGAGCTCCAGGCGCTTGCGGTGGATCAGCTCGCCGAGATACGCGCGGATCCGCTTCACGGCGCGGGCCACTCCGCCGCGCGGGCCGCCGCCGTGCCGGATCATCGCCCCGGCCCAGTCCCGGAAGTCGTCCTGGTCCTCGCGCGGCACCCCGAGCAGATCGCAGATCGCGTAAATAGGGAGAGGGAAGGCGAACTCATGGATGAGGTCCGCCTCCCCCCTTTCCTCGAAGGCGTCGATGAGCTGATCGGTGAGGGTCCGCACCCGAGGGGCGAACGCGGCCACCCGGCGCGGGGTGAACGCCGTGGAGACCAGGCGCCGCAGCCGGGTGTGGTCGGGAGGGTCGATATTGAGCAGATGTGTCATCAGATCGGCACGCCGCTCGCCGGGAATGCCCACCTTGCCCTTTGCGTGGGCCGCCGCGCTGTGCCGTTGGGGGTTCTTGGAGAGCCGGGGGTCGGCCAGTGCCTTCCTGGCATCGGCGTAACGGGTCACCAGCCAGGCGTCGACACCGCTGGGCAGCGTGGTCCGGTGCACCGGGGCGTGCTCGCGTAGCCAGGCGTACGCAGGGTAGGGATCGGTGGCGAACTCCCAGGTGAAGAGGGTGGGAGCGGAGCTGTCACGGGGCTGTTCCGACACGCCCCGACGATACCCGCGACCGGTCGCCACCTCCGGCCTGTCGGAAGTAACGGGCAATATGAGAAATAAGTGAATAAACAGAACAAAGAGAATAAGAGAGTAATGACCGGGATGAATGTCCAGCGGAATTCCCCATTCATCTCCACACACCCTTCACCACCCATGCACAGCGCGGGCCGAATGCCCGGATATCTGATGGCTGCGACCGCCGTTCGGCGGTTGCCCGCGCCGCCCCGATACGAACCCCCGGGACATGCCCTGACGTCGGTCAACGTGGTGAACTGACGGTGTGGCTGAAACGGCGTCAGGTGAACGAATGAGACTGGGGCACATGCACGGGGCCCAGTGATACCGGTGATACGATCACCGCGCTTGCCAGGCGAGCCAAGGGCGCGTAAGACACACGGCGATCCGGCACATCAGCCGAGAGGGTCCCCACTCTGAGGAGCATTATGCCGCCAGTTGGGCATATGGAGCCGTTCCGGCGCACCGACGCCTGTGCGCTGCCGTCGGCAAGACGAGTGCGATGTCCCCGGAACCCGCGGGCGCCGTACGGGCGCTGACTTACCGCTGCTCAGGCACACTCCAGATCGCATAACGCACCACACCTCCCTAAAGTCCCTGGCGGTCTAGTCGTTCAAAGAGAGTCTTAATGACGCAATATCTACAGGATCCAGCGCTCTGGGCCCTGATCGCTGGCACGCCTCTCGCCGCAACCGCCATTATTCGCGGGCGAAAGGCGCGGGCGAATCTGCGCCAGGAGAAGGCGGAGCTCGAGAAACGCGCGGCCGACCTCGACAACAATTACGCCGAGGCGGTCCAGGAGGCTCACAACCGCGCCGAGGAGGCCACCAAGAGCGCTCTGAAGTCCGCCATGCGTACGCTTCAGGGCCTCGCCAACGAGCAGCAGCTCGCCATCTCCAAGACACAGGACAAATACGGCGAGCATCAGCTTCTCCAGGACCTCCTGGAGATCGACCATATGAACTCGCAGTTCGGTCGGCGTGCGCAGTCCATCGCGGTGCTGTGTGACGGCTGGCTGGGCCGGCAGCGCGCGGTCGCGTCGGTGTACGACGTGGTCCGCAGCGCCAAGGGCCGCATCCGCCATTACACCCGGGTGGAAATCCGCTCACAGAGCAACTTCGCCCTGGTCAGCCGGGCCGTGGAGCCCGTCGCGCTGGCGCTGGCCGAGCTTTTGGACAACGCGACCAGTTACTCCGCGCCCGACTCGCCGATCGACATCACCATCCGCACCGTCCCCAAGGGTGTCTGCGTCATCATCGACGACGCCGGTGTCGGTATGAACGAGGAGGAGAAGAACCGGGCGGACAAGCTGCTCTCGGCCACGCACGCCACCGGTGTAACAGGACTGGGCAATCCGCCGCAGTTCGGTTTTGCGGTGATCGGTGTGCTCGCCGCGCGCTATGGCTTCACGGTGTCCGTCGATTCGGCCTCTCCCTACGGTGGTGTACGCGCGGTCGTGCTTCTCCCCGAGGACCTTCTGACCAATATGCCCGAGCCGGAAGAGCAGCCGACGACCCACGTTCCCGCCGAGGCCGAGCAGCCGCAGCCGAGCGGTTCCGCCATGACCGGTGCCGCCGTCAGCGGTTCGACCGTGAGCGGTGCCACCGCGGGGGGCCTGCCCAAACGTCGCCGTAAGGGCTCGATTTCCATCGTCCCCAGAGCGGACTCCACCAGTGCCCCGGCCCGGACGAGCGAGGAATCCGCATCGATCATGGGCGCGTTCCAGCGCGGCACGCAGTCCGGACGCTCAGCAAACCCGAACAGGGAAGGGCATGATCCTCAGTGAACAACGACCTGTCATGGATGCTTGAGAGCGCCCTGGAAGTACCAGGGGCTCGTCATGCGATCCTGGTCTCCGCCGACGGTCTGCTGATGGCCCGTTCTCAAGAGGTCAAAAAGGACGAGGCCGACACCGTCGCCGCGGCGATGAGCGGCATCCAGTCGCTGAGCCGCACCATGGCCGGCTTCTGCGGTGGCTCCCATATGACATGGCGCCAGACCCTGGTCGAGTTCGACGGTGGCTGGGTCTTCCTCATCTCCGCGGGTGAGGGCGCGTATCTGGCGGTCTCCTCCGCCCCGGATGTCGACATGGCCGACATCACCTTCCGGATGCAGCAGCTTGTGGGGCAGCTCGGCAAGGCGCTGTCCACACCACCGCGCGAAAACACCGGAATACAGGCATGACGGCGCCAGGCGAGCAGGAGCCCCAGTCCGCTCAATTAGTGCGACCGTACGTCATCACGAACGGTCGCGGGCTGCCGGAGAATGACCAGTTCAACCTGATCACGCTGGTCACCGCGTCCGAACAGAGACCCCCCAGTCAGCTCGACCCGGAGAAGCGCAGCCTCTTGGAGCTGTGCGCGGGTGGTTATCTCTCGGTTGCCGAGATAGCGGGGCATATGGGGCTGCCGATCGGCATCGTGAAGGTTCTGCTGTCCGATCTCTCATCGGACGGGTACCTGATCACCCGTGCCCCCGCGCCTCCCGCGCAGCTTGTCGACGTTTCGCTCCTTCAGGAGGTGCTGGATGGGCTCCAGGCCCGTTTCGGATGACGATGTCTATCTGAACGAAGCGGTGCAGATCGCGGCCAAGATTCTTGTCGTGGGGCATTTCGCGGTCGGCAAGACGACGTTCATCGGCACCATGTCCGAGATTCCTCCGCTGCGCACCGAGGAGCGGATGACTCAGGCCGGAGCCCACGTCGACGACCTCATGGGTACCCGGGGCAAGACCACGACCACCGTGGCCATGGACTTCGGCCGGCTCACGCTGAGCGAACGACTTGTCCTCTACCTCTTCGGCACACCCGGACAGGAACGCTTCGTCCAGGTGTGGGAGGACATGACCCGGGGCGCTCTCGGGGCGCTGATCCTCGTCGATCCCGAACGCATCAAGGAATCCTTCCCGGTCATCGACCTGGTGGAGCACTACGGACTCCCCTATGCGATTTCCGTCAATCACTTCGACGGCACGCCGACCCGCCCCGACGAGGAATTGCGCGAGGCGCTCGATCTGCTGCCCGAGACCCCCATCGTCACCTGTGACGCACGTGACGAGAAGTCATCGGCCAATGCCCTGATGGCGCTTGTCCGTTACCTACAGGAACGTACCCGCTAGGAGCACCTGATGAACACGCAATCGGATTTTTCGGCGGTGCCGCCACCCGGCTGCCCCGCCCATGGCAGTGGCAAGCGGGTGCCGCTGTACGGGACGGAGTTCGCCGCCGATCCGGGTGCCTATTACACGTATATGCGCTCGTTCGGCCCGGCCGCACCGGTCGAGCTCTCCCCGGGTGTCGAGGCCACGCTGATCACGGACTATTCGGCCGCGCTTCAGTTGCTCCAGAACCCCGACACCTTCCGGAAGGACTCGCGCCGCTGGCGCGATTACAACGAGGGCAAGGTCACCCGGGACAATCCGGTCGTCCCGTTGCTGGAATACCGGCCGAACTGCATGTTCACCGATGGCGCCGAGCATATGCGGCTGCGGCAGGCGGTGACGGACAGCCTGGCCCGGGTGGATACGCATCGGCTGAGCCGCCATGTCGAGCGCGTCGCGGACTACTTGATGGACCAGTTCATCTCCCGCGGCTCGGCCGATCTGCTCAACGACTATGCCAAGCTGCTGCCGCTGTTTGTTTTCAATGAGCTCTTCGGATGCCCGGCGGAGATCGGCGACCGGGTCATCTTCGGCATTTCCGGGATCTTCGACGGGATCAACGCGGAGAAGGCGAACGAGGTGCTCGGCCAGAGCGTCAGCGAACTCGTCGCGCTGAAGCGCAGGCAGCCCGGGGAAGATGTCACCTCCTGGCTTATGCAGCACCATGCCCAGTTGACCGATGAGGAAATGGTCCATCAGCTCGTCCTGCTGCTGGGCTCCGGCGCCGAGCCGCAGCGGAACCTCATCGCCAACGCGCTGCTCCTGCTGCTCTCCGACGAGCGGTACGCGGGTGCCGGGCTGCTGGTCGAGGACGCCCTCGACGATGTGCTGTGGAACAGCCCACCGATGTCCAACTACGCCCCCCACTACCCGGTTTCCGACGTGGACTTCGCCGGAACCCGGCTGCGGGCGGGCGATCTGGTGATGGTCTCCATCGCGGCGGCCAACACCGACCCCGCGCTGTCCGCCTCCCGGCAGCAGCTCAGCAAGCGGGCGCACCTCGCCTGGAGCGCCGGTCCGCACGCCTGCCCGGCCAAGGACACCGCTCAGCTCATCGGTGTGGTGGCCATCGAAAAACTGCTCAACCAGTTGCCCGACATTGAACTCGCGGTGCCCGAGTCGAGCCTGACTTGGCGCCCCGGTCCGTTCAACCGCGGGCTGACCGCGCTGCCTGCCCGATTCACTCCGATACGTACGGACAAACAGCCCGTTGCACAGCAACAGATACCGACGGGCGACCATCGTGGGCACGCCCAGAACAAGCAGGAGAAGGGCGGCTTGTGGAGTTCGTTCCTCTCGTGGTGGAGAGCGTGATCCACGCCACATCCGGAACCCATTTCATACCGCATGAATGTTCAACTGAACGGGTAGGCACTATCGCGCAATTTTTGTTGGCCCATTCCTAAGAGGAGCTGTCGTGAGGTCTCCCGCCGCCGACGACATCACTGTCGGTCGACGATCCGCGGTTTCACTCATATCCCGACCGCACCACCCCCGCGGCCAATCGAACACCTACCCTAATTTCGCGGATGCACACGCGATGGGAGCCGAGATACCCGCCCCACGGGGCGGGTATCTTCTCGTGGGGCATGACCGCCCGATTACCCCGCCGCACAAACCCAAACAGCCGTTCCTCTCGATTCAGCGGGAGGTTCGATGAACGGTTTCAATTCGGGTGAGGCGCTGCTCGGCGACCTCGCCACGGGCCAGCTCACCCGACTGTGCCAGGTGGCGGGGCTCAGCGAGCCCGATACGGCCGCCTACACCGGGGTGCTGATCGAGAGTCTGGGCGCCTCGGCCGGACGGCCGTTGGCGCTGCCACCCCCGTCACGGACCTTTCTCTCCGACGACCACAGCCCCTTGGAGTTCTCCCTGGCCTTTCTGCCGGGGCAGGCTCCGGACCTGCGGGTCCTGGTGGAACCGGGCTGCTCCCGGGGCGACGACCTCGCGGAGAACGGCCGGGCCGGTCTCCAGGCGATCCACGTCATGGCGGACCGCTGGGGGTTCTCGACCGACCAGCTCGACCGGCTCGAGGACCTGTTCTTCCCCCAGTCCCCCGAGGGCCCGCTGGCCCTGTGGTGCGCCCTGGAGCTCCGCCCCGGCGGCGTCCCCGGGGTCAAGGTCTATCTCAACCCCTCGGCGAACGGCGCCGACCGGGCCGCCGAGACCGTACGCGAGGCGCTGGCCAGGCTGGGCCATCGGCAGGCGTTCGACTCGCTGCCCCGGGCGGACGGCTTCCCGTTCTTCGCCCTGGACCTCGGCGACTGGGACGCCCCGCGGGTGAAGGTCTACCTCAAGCACCCCGGTCTGTCCCCCACCGAGGCGGGCTCCCTCCCCCGGATGTCACCGGCACCGGGCCGGGAACGACTGGAGGAGTTCTTCCGCACCGCGGGGGACCTCCCCGCCGCCGACGACCTCACCGCCGACGGGGCCGCTGAGGACGCCGACCGGCTCACCGGGCGCCCCGCCCTCACCTGCCACTCCTTCACGGAGACGGCGACCGGGCTGCCCAGCGGATACACCCTCCATGTGCCCGTCCGCGACTACGTCCGGGACGACGGCGAGGCGCGGGAGAGGGCGGTCTCCGTGCTGCGCAGCCATGACATGGACAGTGCAGCTCTGGACCGGGCGCTGGCCGCCGTGAGCCCGCGCCCCCTCGGCGACGGAGTGGGCCTGATCGCCTACCTGGCGCTGGTCCATGAGCGCGGCCGGCCGCCGCGGGTGACCGTCTACGTCTCCTCCGAGGCGTACCGGACCCGCCCGCCCCGCGAGACGGCCCCCACCCGCGACCGGGTGCGGGCACGGCTGTGACATCCGTCGAGACCGAGACACGGAACAACGAAAAGACAGGAGCAGCGGTCGCGTGGAGCCGTACAGGATCAAGGTCGTCGAACCGATACCCTTCACCACCCGGCAGCAGCGCGAAGAGGCGCTGCGGCGGGTGAACTACAACCTCTTCGATCTGCGCGCCGAAGAGGTGACCATCGATCTGCTCACCGACTCGGGCACCGGAGCGCTCTCCGCCGCCCAGCTCGCCGCGGGGATGGCCGGCGACGAGTCCTACTCGGGCTCCCGCTCGTTCTACCGGTTCCACGAGACGGTCACCGAGCTCACCGGTTACGCGCATATCCTCCCCGCCCACCAGGGGCGCGCCGCCGAGCGGGTGCTGTTCACCACCCTGCTGGAGCGCGGCAACCTCGTGCTGTCGAACACCCACTTCGACACCACCCGGGCCAATGTCGAGCTGAACGAGGCCGAGGCGCGCGACCTGCCGTGTCCCGAGGCCAAGAACCTCGACAGCACCGAGCCGTTCAAGGGCAATATCGACCTGGAGGCGCTCGCCCAGACGCTGTCCGGGCCCGAGGGCTCCCGGGTCGCCGTGGTGGTCATGACCATCACCAACAACGGCGGCGGCGGCCAGCCCGTCTCCATGGACAACCTCAAGCGGACGGCGGCCCTGTGCCGTCAGCACGGCGTTCCGCTCTTCCTGGACGCCGCCCGGTTCGCCGAGAACGCCTGGCTGGTCACCCGCCATGAGGAGGGCTACCGCGACCGCACCCCCCGGCAGGTCGCGGAGGAGGCGTTCCGGCTGGCGGACGGCTGCATGATGAGCGCCAAGAAGGACGGCATCGTCCACATCGGCGGCTTCATCGGCACCAACGACCCGGAGCTCGCTCAGAAGTGCGAGCTGCTCCTCATCGCCACCGAGGGGTTCGCGACCTACGGCGGTCTGGCCGGACGCGACCTCGACATGATGGCGCAGGGGCTGACCGAGGTGACCGAGCCGAGCTATCTCGCCGAGCGCGCCGAGATCGCCTCCCACCTCGCCCACCGGGTCCGCGCCGCGGGCGTGGACATCGTCGAGCCGCCGGGCATGCACGCCCTCTACCTCAACGCCGGGCGGTTGCTGCCGCACATCCCGCCGCACCAGTACCCCGGCCACGCCCTGGCCTGCCAGCTCTACCTGGAGGGCGGCATCCGCTCGGCCGAGCTGGGCTCGCTCTACCTCGGTGAGGAGGACGAGCACGGGAACCCGATCAAGAGCGCGCCGTACGAGCTGGTCAGGCTCGCCCTGCCGCGCCGGGTCTACACCCGCAGCCACTACGACCACGTGGGCGAGACGCTCGCGAAGATCGCCAAGAACGCGGACCAGGTGTACGGCTTCCGGATCACCGATCAGTCGCCGATCCTGCGCCACTTCCGCGCCACGCTGGTGCCGGTGCCCATCACGGGCTGACCGCGCCGCACGATCAGGGCACGGACCAGGGCCCGGCACCGGACACCACCGGTGCCGGGCCCTCGTCATGCGCCCGTATCGCGCGCCCGCCGTGTCCCCGAGCCGCCCAGCTCGGACGGGAACCGGCGGCCGCGGTGCGGGTCCAGCTCATCGGGTTCGCGGTGCTGGGTGACATAGCCGACGCTGCCGCCGTCGTCCTGGTGCCCCGGGCCATGGCCCGCCGCCCGCGCCTCGTGGTCGGCCTCCTGGGCCTCCTGCCAGGCACCGGCGCGGGGCTGCGGCCGGTGGGGCGGGGCCGGTTCACGGGCCCGTAGCCGTATCCCCCACCACACGGCCCCGACGCACAGGATGACGACCACCAGACCGACGATGAACGGACCGGTCCCGATCAACAGGTCCCGGGTCACGGCGAGATCCTCGGTGTACGTATCCATGGCGGCCGGGTACCCGGACCCGCCCGGATATCACTCCGGCCCCACGGGCGTCACACCCCGCCCGCGCCACGGCGCCGCGTCACCCGCCCCGCACCCGCGCCCCGGATCACCGCACCGAGGTCACCGCCCCGCGGAGCCCTCCGCCGCCCGTATCGCGTCGCGGTAGGCGCGGGCCGCCGCGCGCAGGGCCGCCTCCGGGTCCACGCCGTCCGCCTCGGCGCGCACCGCGAGCGCCAGCAGCTCATAGCCGACGCCCGCCCCCTCCGGCAGGGCCACGTCGAGGGCGGCCGTACGGGCGCGGAAGGCCAGCTTGGCGGTCAGCGCGAGCGCGGGCTGGCCGAGTGGCACCCCCTCGGTGACCGAATCGCGTTGCTTCTCGGCCGCCTTGGTCCGCAGCCAGTGCCTCCGGACGTCCTCGGCGGTCTCGGCGGTCTCGTCGCCGAAGACATGCGGATGGCGGTGGATCAGCTTGTCCACGATGCCGCCCGCCACATCGTCGATCGAGAACGGGTCCTCGGGGGCGTCCTGGGCGATCCGGGCGTGGAAGACGACCTGGAGCAGCACATCGCCCAGCTCCTCCAGCAGCGCCTCGCGGTCGCCCTCCTCGATGGCCTCGACGAGTTCGTACGCCTCCTCGATGCCGTACTTCACCAGCTCCTCGTTGGTCCGGGTGCCGCTCCACGGGCACTCGGCGCGGATCCGGTCCATGACCTGCACCAGATCGAGCAGCCGCGCGCCCGGCAGATCGTAGGAACCGGGCAGCAGCTCCAGGTCCGGCATCGCCTCTCGGCCGGATCCGGCCAGCCGCGCCAGCCCGTCGGTCAGCTCGGACTCGCCCTCGGCGGAGGTGAGCACGACGGCCGTACGGCCGCCTCCCGCCACGCAGTAGTCGACCAGCTCGCGCGCGGCCGGTGAGCCCGGCTCCACCTGGACGCCCGCCTCCCGCAGATACGGCAACTGCGGATGGTCCGGATCGCCGGAGAGCACCCGGTCCGCGCCGTGCAGCGCCTGCCAGGCGGGCCAGGACAGCAGCCCCGGCGCCACCCGGTGGGTGGTGGTGAGGAGGACGATACGGCCGGTGGGGGCGGCGTCGGCGGGTACGGGCGAGTCGGCTTCGGTCACCCTTGCAACGTAACTTACGCCTGCTCGGGGGTGCCGCCGGAGGTGCGCAGCCATGCCTCCTTGGCGAGGACGGCGGTGCCCTGGGTGTTGTCCCACTTTCCGTAGCGGGGGTTCACCTTGATGTCGAGCGCCTTGGAGGTCCGGGCGAACACCTGGTTGACCTTGGAGGTGCCCAGCTTGCGCAGCAGGGCGTTGCGCGTGAGGTCCATCCGGACGGCCTCGTCGATGCCGCCGGGCGCGATGCCCTGCTGGAGATACAGGGCGCGCAGTGCGGTGGCCCCGCCGCTCTGCCCCTCGGCGGCGGCGCGGGCGCGCTGGATCTCGCGGCGGGTGAGGCTGATCCCGTTGTCCTTACCGGCCCGCTCGATCACCCGGAACTGGATCATCCGGATCAGCGTGTCCTGGCTCAGCCGGCCGCTGCCCGCGACCATTTGAGCCGCCCTCGGATCATGACGCTGCGCCTCCCGGACGGCCTTGACCTGCCCCTGGAGCTCGGACACGGTGATCCGGCCGCCGTCCATGACCGCCGCGGCGCCGGGCCGCGGGGCCTCGCCGCACGCGGTGAGCAGCGGGGCACAGAGGAGGAGCGCGGACGCGGCGGAGACGGAGAGCGCAGTATGGCGGCGGATCATTGAGCCTCCCGGCAGAGATCGTGCGGCGCGACAAACGATCTGGCGTTGATCGATGGTATGGAGTCGGCGCGGCCTAGGCCACTGCTTGGACAACGATTCACCGCGGTCTTGGTCAGCGCCCGGCCGCCATCCGCCGGTGCGGGCCCAGGGTCTGTCGCTCGGATCCGGCCTGATCCGAACGACAGGCCCTAGCGGCCGCCGGAGCGCGCGGGCAGCTCGGCCGTGGGGCAGGAACCCAACACCCGCTTCATCGCCCCCTTCTCGGCCTCGGTCACCCACAGCCCGTACGCCTTCTTCACGGCCACCTGATGCGCCACATAGTCACAGCGGTACGCCTTGTTGGGCGGCAGCCAGGTCGCCGCGTCGCCGTCTCCCTTACGGCGGTTGGCGGACGCGTCCACCGCGATCAGATTGAGCGGATCGTTGGCGAACGCCAGGCGCTTGTCCCGGTCCCACTTCTGCGCGCCCTTCTGCCAGGCGTCCGACAGCGCGACCACATGGTCGATGTCCACCTTGCTGCGGCCCCGCACGAACCGCACATCGCGGCCGGTGTACGGATCGTCGGTGAGCGTGCCCGAGGCGACCAGGCAGTGGCCGTCGCGGAACCTCACATCCTTCAGGTCCCGTTTGAGGATGTCGTCGCGGGTCCCGCAGCCGTTGTCGTCGGTGTCCACCCACGAGCTGCCGAACTCGCTCCGCTCATAACCCGTCTTCGGCGCACGCCCCTTGACTGTGAGCGAGGACACAGCCGCGAGGGCCGATCCGGACGTCGCGGGCCCGCTCGAAGCGCCCCCGCCCCTGCCGCCACCCTTACCGCCGCCCTGGTCACCGTCCTGGTCACCGGCCTTGCAGCCGCCGACCGCCAACAGCGCGGCCAGCACCGTCACAGAACTGCGCATCGGTATGCGAAACCGTCCCTGCAACCTTCCCGCCCCCTTCGCGTATCTTTTCGCACAGACCGCCCACACGATAAGGACCCTGGATGGACACGGCCGCAACCGCTCCGCCCGGCACCGGCGCCGAGGGGGCGACCGCCGTCACCGCGGGGCGTACCCGGCTCGTCGCGAGAGCGGGTGCACTGCGGCAGCCGCGGGCCGATCCGTACTGGCTGGCCCTCGCCCTCTTCGCCGCCTTCACGGCGCTGTCGGTCTGCCGCTTCCGCCGCATGGCCACCATGTCCTGGGACCTGGGCATCTTCGAGCAGGCGATACGGGCGTACGCACACTTCCAGGCCCCCATAGCCGATCTCAAGGGCCCCGGCGCCAATATCCTCGGCGACCACTTCAGCCCCATCACGGCGCTGCTCGGGCCCGTCTACCGGATCTTTCCCGGGCCCGTCACGCTGCTGGTCGCGCAGGCGGCGCTGTTCGCCGTCTCCGCCGTGCCCGTCACCCGCGTCGCGGCCCGGCTGCTGGGCCGCGGCCGGGGGCTCGCGATCGGCATCGCCTACGGGGTCTCCTGGGGCATCCAGCGCGCCGTGGACTTCGACTTCCACGAGATATGTTTCGCCGTTCCGCTCATCGCCTTCTCCCTGGAGGCGGTGATCCGGGGGCGCTGGTATCCGGCGATGCTGTGGGCCGCCCCGCTGGTCTTCGTCAAGGAGGACATGGGCGCCACCGTGGCCGCGATCGGCGCGGTCGTATGGCTCCGCGCCCGGCACGACCCCGAGCGGGGCCCCCGCGCCGTTCCGCTCGCCGTCGTGCTGATGGGCTTCGGCGTCATCGTCTCGGCGCTCGCGCTCGGCGTCGTCATCCCCGGCTTCAACGGCGGGGGCTCGTACGACTATTGGGACAAGGTCGGCAGCGGCGGTGAGCAGACCGGCACGATCCCCTTCGGCACCGCGCTGCGCACCCTGCTGTGGATCCTGCTGCCGACCACCGGTCTGCTGGCGCTGCGCTCCCCGCTGCTGCTCGCCGCCGTGCCCACCCTCGGCTGGCGCTTCCTCTCCCACGACGACCACTACTGGGGCACCGACTGGCACTACAACGCGGTGCTGATGCCGGTCGTCCTGCTGGCCCTGGTGGACGCCCTGGACCGCACCCGCGGCACCCGGCGGCCCTGGCTCGCCTCGTACGCCCGCCAGATGCCCGCCGCGGTGTGCGGCGCGGCCCTGGCGCTGTCGTCCTCCATGCCGCTGTACAGCCTCACCCAGGGCGCCACCTACGACAGGCCGCCGCAGGCGGGCGCGGTGGAGCGGCTGCTGGACCGGATCCCGGACGGGGCGACGGTGGAGGCCAACGTGGGGCCCATAAGCCGGCTCACCAGCCGCTGCCGGGTGCTGTGGGTCGGCGCCACCGAGGACATACAGCCGGACTACATAGCCCTTCAGGAGCCGCCGGAGCGCACCGTGCGGCAGGTGCTCGACTACGCGGGGCAACTGCACCCGGACACGCCGTACACACCCGTCGGCTTCGCCTCGGGCTACTTCGTCCTCAAGCGGGGCTGAGCGGACCCTCAAGCGGGGCTGAGCGGACCCGAGGCTCTCGGGTCCGCGCCGGTCCGGCCCGCGGCTCAGCTCATGGGCTTCGGGGCGATGAGGGCGAACGGCGCCCCCTGCGGGTCCTTCACCAGGGACATCCGGCCCGCGACCATGTCGTACGGCGGGCGGAGGACCGTGCCGCCCTCCGCGGACACCTTGGCCGCGGAGCGGTCGGCGTCCTCGACGGCGAAGTAGACCAGCCAGTGCGGGGGCACCTCCGGCGGCGTCCCCTCCCGCAGCGGCTGGAGCCCGCCGACCGTACGGCCGTTGACGGAGAGCGCGAAGTAGCCCTCGGCGCCCTCCATCGGGGTCGACTCCACGCCCAGCGCCTCCGCGTAGAAGGCCGAAGCCGCCTCTCGGTCGGTGGTGTTGAGCTCGTTCCAGATCAGCGTTCCCGGCTCGTTGACGAGGCCCGCGCCGGAGAAGCTGAGCGGCTGCCAGATGCCGAAGACGGCCCCCAGCGGGTCGGCCGCCACCAGCATCCGCCCGAGGTCCATCACATCCATGACCGGCAGCAGTACGGTGCCGCCGGCCCGGCTGATGGCCTCCGAGGTGGCCTGGGCGTCGGCGGAGCAGAAGTAGGTGGTCCACACGGTCGGCGGCGGGCCCTCCCCGGACATCGACTGCGCGGACATGGCCCCCGCGACGGGCTTGCCCCTCAGGGTGCACATCGCATAGCCGCCGGTCTCCGGAGGGCCGACCTCCGCCTCCCAGCCGAACAGCCCGGAGTAGAAGTCCAGGGCGGCCTGTTGGTCGGGGATCATCAGATCGATCCAGCAGGGTGTTCCGGGCTGATAGGACGTGACTTCGGGCATGGGGCCGCCTCCGTATCGCCACCTCCGGCCGGGCGTGGCCGGATGGGATGGCCCCCTTCGGCCCATTCTCCTCCGGCCGGCCCGGCCCGCCACTCGACGGGGATCGCTACGGCGCGCACCGGTCCGTGACCGGCCGTGCACACGGCTCTCCGGCCCTGGACACGGCTGTCCGGCCGTTCCGAAGCCGCCGTGAAACCGCCGGGCGGCGGCCGGCCCGAAGGCCGACCGCCGCCCGGCGGTGGTGAGAAGAGGGTGCGTCAGGCGCCGGCGGCGCTTCCGGCCACCCACTTGCTCCAGTCCATGTTCCATCCGTTGAGGCCGTTGTCCGGCTGGATGGTCTTGTCGTTGGAGTTCTTCACGACGACGACGTCGCCGACCTGGGAGTTGTCGTAGAACCAGGCGCCGTCCGTGTTGGGGTCGCCCGCTCCCTTGGTGTCCGACAGGCCGACACAGCCGTGGCTGGTGTTGACGCTGCCGAAGATGGACTTGGCGCCCCAGTAGTTGCCGTGGATGAAGGTGCCCGAGGTGGACAGCCGCATGGCGTGGGGCACGTCCTTGATGTCGTACTCGCCCTTGCCGTCATCGTCCGTGAAGCCGACCGTGGCACCGTTCATCCGGGTCTCCTTGAACTTCTCGGAGATCACCATCTGACCGTTGTAGGTCGTGTTGTCGGGGCTGCCGGCCGAGATCTTGATGGTCTTCAGCAGCTTGCCGTCGCGGACGACCTTCATCTCCTTGGACTCGGCGTCGACCGTGGAGACCTGGGAGTGGCCGATCTTGAAGTTGACGGTCTTCTCCTGGACGCCCTTGACACCGGGCGCCGCCTCGACGCCGTCCAGGTCGAGCTTCAGGGTGACGGTCGAGTTGGCCTTCCAGTAGTCCTTCGGGCGCAGGTCCAGCCGGTTCCCGTCGAACCAGTGGCCGACCACCTGCTGGCCGCTGCTGGAGGTGACCTTGATGTGGGACTCGACGTCCTTCTTGTTGGTCACCGCCTTGTCGAACCGGATCGAGACCGGCATGCCCACGCCGACCGTGGAGCCGTCCTCCGGCGTGAAGTTGCCGATGAAGCTGTTGGCGGGCGAGACGGTGGTGAAGGACGAGTTCTCGGTCGCCTTACGGCCCTTGGAGTCCTCGGCGGACGCGGCGATCTTGTACTGGGTGGCCCGCTCGAGCTGCCCGCTCGGCTTCCAGGACGTCTTGTCGGGCGATATGGTCCCGGCCACGGTGTCGCCGGTCGACGCGGACGTCATCGTGACGGAGCTGAGCTTGCCTCCGCTGACCGTGACCTTGGTGTCACTGTTGATGCCCGCGTTCGTCGCACCGGCCTTCGGCGTGATCTTGATGTGGGCGTCCGACGCGTCCTTGGCCGCTGCCTCGTCGACCTGCGACTGCGACTTGTTCCCGTCGTTCTTGGCGTCGTCGCCGCCGCCATCCCCGCCGCATGCGGCGAGAGTGAGTACGCCGCCGAGCACGGCGGCCGCGGCCACCAGCCCCTTACGGCGCTTGCCGTCCGTCATCACACGCTTCTCCATTTGACCTGGATCTTGATCTGGACCCCAGAAACCCCGGACCTGCCTGAAAAGAACGCCCGTACCTTTTGGCCGGTTCCACGCACAGTAAAACTGTGCGCAAGGCCACTGAGCAAAGACACCGGACAAGCCTAAGACCCGTCGGCCCCCGGACCCGTACGGCTCAGCCGTCTTCGCCCCGTCTTCGCCGCCCTGAGCCCCCTCCGCGCCGCCCTGAGCCGCCGTGTGCGCCGCCACCCGGCTCACTCGTCCCAGTCATCCTCGTCGCCCCAGTCGTCTCAGTCGTCTCAGTCGTCCTCGTCCAGCTCGGCGAAGGCCCCGGACCACTCGGCGGCGCGAGGATCGTAGTCGATGTGCTCGCTGCTCCAGGACGCCTGGGCCAGTTCGACCCCCGGCACCTCCTCCACCATCTCGAACGGATCGACCAGATACGCCAGCGCCTCGGCCTCGTCCGACTCCACCATGCGGCGCGCGTGTCCTCGCTCCTCCGCGGCCAGGGACGCATCGCCGTCGATCCGCTCGTACGTCGCGCGCCGCAGCACATCCGGATCGGTGATCTCCACCACGAGCTCCACGCGAAGCCGGACAAACCGGGATGTCTCGGTACTCGTCATGCGACGGAGATTAGGGCTCCTACCCGTCTCGCTACCGCACGACCCGCAGTTGTCACTACGATCGGCGCACGGGGTCAATTTGCCGCAGCCTCAAGGAGGATGCCGTTGTCCGCACGCCGACCGCTGCTGACGGCCGCCGCTGCCGGTTCGCTGCTGTGCGCCCTGTGGTTCGTTCCATCCGCCAACGCCACGGTGGAGGACCCCGGGTCGTCATCGGCGCCCTCGCGGACCTCACCCGGATCGACCGGATCCGAGGCCAGAACCGAGGCCGTGCCCGACGGGGATCTGGCCGACACCGGCAGTGTGGACGTCACCCCGTATCTCTTCGGCGGCACGGCCTTTCTGTGCCTGGGCGTCGCGATGGTGACGGCCTCCGTGCGGCGGACCCGCCCGGAGGCGTACTGACACCGCGGGCGCGGGCCGTTCAAGCCTCGTGGACTCTTCCGTTCACGCCGCCGGTTCAGTCCAGGCGGCCCGTCACCGACTCCACGGCCTCGATCAGCTCTCCGGATCGTACGAACGCGTCCGCCGCCGCCAAGTCGGGCGCCAGATAGCGGTCCCCGCCCGGCCCCTCGACGCCCGCCCGGCGCACCGCCGCCAGCACCGCCCGGCTCGCGGGCGCGGGCTCCAGCCCCTCGCGCAGCTCGACGCCGCGGGTGGCGGCGACCAGCTCCACGGCCAGCACGCGGGCCAGGTTGTCCACCGCCGTACGCAGCTTGCGCGCCGCCGACCAGCCCATCGAGACATGGTCCTCCTGCATCGCGGAGGACGGGATGGAGTCGACCGAGGCGGGCACCGCCAGCCGCTTCATCTCGCTGACCAGCGCCGCCTGGGTGTACTGGGCGATCATCAGCCCGGAGTCCACGCCCGGGTCACCGGCCAGGAAGGGCGGCAGGCCGTGGGAGCGGTTCTTGTCCAGCAGCCGGTCGGTGCGGCGCTCGGCGATCGAGGCGAGGTCGGCCGCCGCGATGGCCAGGAAGTCCAGGACATACGCCACGGGGGCGCCATGGAAGTTGCCGTTGGACTCCACCCGTCCGTCCGGCAGGACGACGGGGTTGTCCACGGCGGAGGCCAGCTCGCGGTCGGCGACCAGCCGGGCGTGCGCGAGGGTGTCCCGGCCCGCGCCCGCGACCTGCGGGGCGCAGCGGATCGAGTACGCGTCCTGGACGCGCGGCGCGTCGTCCTGGTGGTGCCCGGTGAGCCCCGAACCCTCCAGCACCCGCAGCATGTTGGCGGCGCTGGCGGCCTGCCCCGGGTGGGGGCGGATGGCGTGCAGCTCGGGCGCGAGGACGCGGTCGGTACCGAGCAGCGCCTCCAGTGAGAGGGCGGCGGTCACATCGGCGACGGTGAACAGCCGGGCGAGATCGGCGCAGGCCATGATCAGCATGCCGAGCATCCCGTCGGTGCCGTTGAGCAGCGCGAGACCCTCCTTCTCCCGCAGCTCGACCGGCTCGATGCCGTGCTCGGCCAGCAGCTCGGCGGCCGGCCGCACGACCCCGTCCGGGCCCTCGGCCTCGCCCTCGCCCATCAGGGTCAGCGCGCAGTGGGACAGCGGCGCGAGGTCCCCGGAGCAGCCCAGCGAGCCGTATTCGTGCACCACGGGGGTGATCCCCGCGTTGAGGAGCGCGGCCATCGTCCCGACCACGACGGGCCGGACCCCGGTACGGCCGGACGCGAGCGTCTTCAGCCGCAGGAACATCAGCGCCCGTACGACCTCGCGCTCGACCGGCGCGCCCATGCCGGCGGCGTGCGACCGGACGATGTTGCGCTGGAGCTGGGCGCGGAGCTCGGGGCTGATGTGGCGTACGGCGAGCGCGCCGAAGCCGGTGGAGACGCCGTAGACGGGCTCGGGCTTGGCGGCGAGATCGTCGATCACCTGCCGCGAGGCCGAGATGGCTTCGAGCGCCGCCTCGGAGACCTCTACGCGCGCGGCGCCGCGGGCCACGGCGATGACATCGTCGGCGGTCGTTCCGGACGTCCCCACGACCACAGATTGCATATCCATATTCAGGAACCCTAGAGAGTGAATCGCTCCCTGTCACCCCACTGAACCTTCCCCACCCGGCCCCGAACCGGGGGCAAACCCCCGCACCCCCACCGGGGCTCCGCCCCGGACCCCGCTCCTCAAACGCCGGAGAGGCTGAAACCGGGACTCCGCCCCGGGTCCCCGGGAGGAGGGGAGGGGTATGGGGCGGCGGAGCCCCGGACGGGGTCCGGGGCAGAAGCCCCATCCCCCAGCCCCTCCGGCGATCCCCCAGCCCCTCCGGCGATTGAGGAGCAGGGTCCGGCGCAGAACCCCATCTCCCAGCCCCTCCAGCGACTGAGGAGCGGGGCCCGGGGCGGAGCCCCACCTCCCAGCCCCTCCGGCGACTGAGGAGCGGGGCCCGGGGCGGAGCCCCACCTCCCAGCCCCTCCGGCGATTGAGGAGCGGGGCCCGGGGCGGAGCCCCGGGGTGGGTGGGAGGGCGGGGCGCGTCGTACGCGTTAGCGGCGTCCGCGGAAGCGGCGGCGCTCCGGCGGGTGGGCAGCAGACGTGTCGGCCAGACGGATCACCGAGTCCTCGGTCCCCCCATCCCGCCCCGCCACCACCGGCTTCAGCGAACGCGCGGCCTTCGCCCGATACTGCGCCGCGTCCGCCAAGCGGAACAGGCGGCGGGCCGATGGCACCGGCCCGATCGGATCGCCCGTGGAGGCGATCCCGCAGGCGACCCCCTCGCCCATCTCCAGCTCGGCGGCCCGGCGGCACAGCTCATCGGCCACCCGCACCACCTCGTCCGCCGGGGGCCCGACCCCCAGCAGGCAGAACTCATCGCCGCCCAGCCGGGCCACCAGCGCCCCGGGCAGCATCGCGCCGCAGAGCGAGAGCAGCGAGCCAAATCGTTCCAGCAGGCGATCGCCGACGGCGTGGCCAAGCGTGTCGTTGACCCGCTTGAGGCCGTTGAGGTCGCAGACCACCAGGCTCACCACGGTGCCGTCCGCGTGGTACGCCTCCAGCGCCTCGTCCAGCCGTATGTCCACCGCGCGGCGGTTGCCGAGGCCGGTCAGCGGGTCGGTGAAGGCGAGGCGGCGGGCCTCCTCCAGGCGCTCGGTCTGGGCCAGCCCGGCGGCGGTCACCGAGGCCAGTACGGTCGCGAAGTCGGCGTCGTCGCGGTCGAAGACGGGACGGCCGATCGCCCGGGCCACATACAGCTCGCCCCACGCCCGCCCGTGCAGCACGATCGGGGCCACCACACAACTCCCCCGGCCGCGCCGCCGCAGGGCGGCCACCCTCCCCCAGCTTCCGCCGGCAGGCGGCGCCCCCTGATGGCCGGGCGGGGCCGCGCCGGGTCGTACGCCGTCGGCGGTCTCGACCCAGGCGTGCGGCTCCCCGCCCGCCGCCCAGTGCTCATGCAGGAACTCGGCGATCTCCGGGAAGTCGTGCACCGGATACGACTCGTCCTCCGGCAGCGGCTCCTCGCCCGCCATCAGCTCGCCCACGTTGACCAGCACCCGCAGCCGCCCCCGCGCACGCTCCCACACCGAGATCGCCGCGAAGCCGCCGTCGAGGGCGCGGCGGGCCGCCTCGGCCGCCGCGCCCACCGACTCCTGCGAGGTGTGCGCCGCCGCCATCTCCTGGGCGAGCCCCACGACGGCCCGCAATCGTCCATCGACCCCGGCGGGCCGTCCGCCGATCTCCCCGTTGTCCGTCACGACGGCCTCGCATTCCTCACGGCCATGCATCGTTCGCTCTGCTCTCCAGCGTAAGAACGTCGAGAACAATCCGCTGCGGGCCGTTCACCCCGGGTATCCGAGCGAACGGTCACCCCCGGTGACCGCGCGCTCCCCGGGCCGGGGCCACTCCCCGGATCCGGTCAGCTTCCCCGGTCCGGGATCCCTACTCCCCCGGCCCACTACTCCTCCGGCCCCCGGCCAGTCCGGGCCGGTCCGGCCGGTCCGGCCAGCCTCGCCGACCCGCCCCTCACTCCCCCGGCCACTGCGGCGACCGCTTCTCGTTGAACGCGGCGACACCCTCCGCACGGTCGCCGGAGAAGGCCACCGTCCGCCACGCCGCGTCCTCGACCTCCAGACCGGCCCGCAGATCCAGCCCCTGCCCCAGCCGCAGCGCCTTCTTGGCGGCCCGCACGCCCACCGGGGAGTTGGCGGCGATGCCCCGGGCCAGCTCCAGGGCCTCGGCCCGGTCCTCGCCCTCCGCCGCCAGCCGGTCCACCAGGCCCAGTTCATGGGCCTCCGCGGCGGCCACCCGGCGCGCGGAGAAGATCAGCTCGGCGGCGCGCGCGGCGCCCACCCGGCGCGGCAGGAGCTGGGTGCCGCCGCCGCCCGGGATCACCCCGACCGACACCTCCGGCAGCCCCACCACGGCGGTGGGGTCGGCGACGATCACGTCACAGGACAGGGCCAGTTCGAAGCCGCCGCCCAGCGCATAGCCGTGCACCGCGGCGATGACGGGCATCGGCAGCTCCAGCACCCCGGTGTAGGCGGCGCGGGAGACCGGCCGGTGCCGCAGCATCTCGGCGTCGGAGAGCGAGTTGCGCTCCTTGAGGTCCGCGCCCACGCAGAAGGCCCGCTCATGGGTCGAGGCCAGCACGACGGCCCGGACGTCACGGTCCTCGGACAGTGCCGTGCAGGCCGCCGTGATGCAGCGCGCCATCTCGGAGGAGACGGCGTTCATGGCCCCCGGCCGGTCCAGCACCAGCTCGGCCACGAAGCCGTCCCTGCGGACCGCGACCCACTCCCCGTACCGCTGCTCACTCATCACGCACTCTCCCGGTTAACGACCGTGAACCCGATGCGGCGATCATTTCAGCTTCCCGGGATGTGCGGAACCTGTGAGCCACCCGGACCGGGCCCAGGGCCTGTCGTTCGGATCAGGCCCTAGCGGGCCCGCCGCCACCGGTTCAGCAAGCCCATCAGGAACGACTGCTGTTTCTGCCCGTCCTCCCCCGGCTGCTCCAGATCCGTCCCCTCCAGGGGCTCGCCTCCGGACACGGACGCCCCCTCGGTGGCGAGCGGCAGCGAGAGCGGCGGCGCCCCCTGTGGCACCCCTTGCGGCGCGCCCTGCGGCATCCCTCGCGGCATCATCCCCTGCGGTATCGCTTGCGGCATGCCCGGTGGCGCCTCGTGCCGCTGGTCCTGCGGGTCCCGCTCGCCGGGGCGGGCGGCGGGCGGGGCGGGGCGCCGTCCCCCCGGCCTGGCGACGGGGGCGAACCGCACCGGCAGCGAGACCACCCCGCGTACGAAGACCCCGGACAGCCACTTCAGCTCGTCGGCCTCCCCGGCCAGCGCGAGGTCCGGGATCCGGTCCAGCAGCTTCTCCAGGGCGACGGAGGCGATCAGCCGGGCCGAGCTCCGGCCGGGGCAGGCGTGGGGGCCCGCGCCGAACGCCAGATGGGCCCGGTTGCCCTGCTTGTGCGGGGACCTCAGCAGGGCGTCCCGGTTGGTCGCCGCGAAGCTGATCATCACGGCGTCGCCCGCGCGCAGCCGCTTCCCGGCGAGATTGGTGTCATGGACCGGGAAGTAGAGCCCCATGTTGGCCAGCGGCGGGTCGGTCCAGAGCACCTCGTCCAGGGCGTCCTCGACGAGCATGCTGCCGCCCATCAGCTCGCCCGAAAACCGCTCATCGGTGAGCAGCACCCGCAGCGAGTTGCCGATCAGGCCGGGCACCAGCCCGGTGATCATGCCGATCAGCAGCAGAAGCTGCTCGACCAGCTCCTCGTCGCTCAGCCGCGCCGGGTGGGCGATCAGCCAGGACGTGATGTCGGCCCCCGGCTCGCGCCGCTTGAGGTCGATCAGCTCGCGCAGCGCCGCGGCCGCGGCCCGGTCCCCGCCCGCGGGATCCGAGCCGTCGATGAACGCCACCACGCCCCGCAGCAGCGGGTCCATGGCCTGCTGCGGGAAGCCGAAGAGCTGGCTGGTCACCAGCACCGGGACCAGTGCGCAGTACGTCCCGATCAGCTCGGTCCCGCCCGCCTCGCAGAACTGGTCGATCAGCGAATCGGCGATGCGCTCGACATAGTTCCGCAGCGCGCCGGAGTCGATCCGGCCGGTGCAGTCGTCGATGGCGCCGCGCAGCCGCCGGTGCTCCTCGCCGTCCACGAAGTCGGCCTGCGGCCGGGGCCTGATGACCTGCGGGACATAGCTGGTCCCGGGCAGCACGCCCTCGTTCCTGGCCCGCCAGTGGCGGGGGTCCTTGGAGAAGGTCTCGGGGCGCCGCATGATCTCCAGCGCGGTTTCGTACCCCAGGCACAACATGGCCGGGACGCCTCTGTCCAGCTCCACCGGTGCGAGCTGGCCGTGGGTCTCGCGCAGGCGCCGGTAGACCGCGAAGGGGTCTCTTCCGAACTCGGGCGCGTGGAGCGGCTCGACACCGGCCCCTTCATGGGCGGGGCAGCCCGGCGGAGGTAAGGCGCCCGGACGCTGAGCACTCGAATCGTAAAGCGGGGTCACACGTGCTCCTGGACACCGCCGGGCCCACCCCGCGGGCGGACGCGCACGGTGCTTCTTCGACGACAGGACCTGGGATCCACCGAGTGGATCTTGCGGACGTAGGCTAGCCCAACAGGTCCGGATCCGCGCCCAGTTCAACGATCCGGCCGCAGCCACCGAAGGGATCCGGACGAGCGTCGTCCACCGCGTCCCACCCGGAGACGCGCCCCGGCGTCATGCCCGGCCGCCACCCGGGGTCATGCCCGGCGGCTCAGCAGCCACGGTTCCACGACCCCCAGACCACGCACCGGCCGCTGCCACATCGGCTGGAGCGCGAACCGGTACGAGGGCGGCTCCTCGCCCTCCTTCTCCGCCGCGGCGGCCGCCTCCGCGGCCTCCGCCTCCGACACCGGGGCCTCCCCGGTGCGGCTCAGCTCCTCCGCGAACGCGCCGTCCACCAGGACCGCGTTCTTGGGGGCTATGGAGGTCAGCCGGCTCGCCAGGTTCACCGTCGTCCCGAACACATCGCCCATCCGGGTCGTGACCGTGCCGAACGCGATCCCGACCCGCAGCTCCGGCATCGTCTCGTCATGCGTGAGCGTCTCGATCAGGCGCAGCCCGATCTCGGCGGCGATGCCCGCGTCGTCGGCCGCGTAGAGCACCTCGTCGCCCAGCGTCTTGATCAGCCGCCCGCCGTGCGCCGCCACCAGGTCGGCGGCCGTGGTCTCGAACGCCTCGACCAGCTCGCCGAGCTCCTCCTCCTCCAGCCGCCGGGTCAGCCGGGTGAAGCTCACCAGGTCCGCGAAGCCGACCGCCAGCCGCCGGTCCACCATCTCCGCGTCGTCCGCCGCCTGCACCACCCGGCCGGTCGCGGCCGCGAGCTGGCGCCGGTAGACGTAGACCAGGAACTCCTCCAGCTCCGGCAGCAGCAGCTCGACCAGCGGATACGCGATCTCGGTCCGGGTCATCCCGGTCTCCTGGGGGTCGGTGAGCCCCTCCAGGAACGAGTCGATCTGCCAGTCGGCGAGCCGGGCGCTGGTCTGGCCGGTGGACCGCGCCACCTGGATGGCCATCGGCTCGCTCAGCAGCCCGGCCTCCACCAGACCGGACAGCCGGCGCAGCGCCAGCACATCGGCCTCGGTCAGCGCCTTGGCCTGGCCGATGTCGGCGAAGCCCATGGCCCGCCAGAAACGGGTGGCCAGCTCGACCGAGACGCCCGCGCTGCGGGCGGCCTGGAAGGGGGTGTAGCGCCGCTCGGCACCGAGGATGAGCTGCTCCAGCCGGAGCGCGATGGGATCCGGCTGGTCCGCATCCTCAAGGGCCTCGTCGGGTGCCTCTTCGGGGGCCTCCGCGGCGGCGCTCTCCCGCGCCCCGGTGTCCCGTACGGCCCCGTCCGGCGCGGCGGCGTCCCACTCCTCGCGCTCCTCGGCCGTGCCGGAACCCGCGTCGTCGGCGGTCACCGCCCGCCCCCTGTCAGATCCCTGCGCACTGCCCTTCCGTTCCCTCTTCCCGGTTGGGGTTCCGAATCGCCCACAGCCGCCCCGAGCTGGACCGACCGCGACCACGATACGTCAGGTGTGCCGTAGCTCACTCTCCACGGCAGGGGTTCATTCCTCCCTCGGTACGGAGCGTAGATGCACGATGTCCCCGGCGGAGACCGGCTCCTGAACCCCGCCCTCGGTGGCCAGAACCAGCCGTCCGTCGCCGTCGACCGCGACCGCCTCGCCGACCCGCTCCCGGCCGCCCGGAAGCTCGGCCCGCACCTGCCGCCCGAGGGTCGCACAGCCCGCCGCATAGCTCTCCTGGAGGCCGCTCGCGCCGGGGTCGCCCTCGAAGCGGCACCACTCCCCGTACCACTGAGCGATCGAGCGCAGCACGGCCCGCAGCAGCGGATCGCGGTCGGTGGAGATCGCGTCGGCCAGGGCCAGCGACCCTGCGGTGGGCACCGGAAGCTCATCCGCGCGTAGCGAAACGTTCAGCCCCATGCCGATGACCACCGCGTCCCCGGCCCGCTCGGCGAGGATCCCGCCGAACTTCCGCTCCTCGCCCGCGACCGTCACCAGCAGGTCGTTCGGCCACTTCAGCGCGGTGTCCACGCCCGCCGTGCGGCTGAGCGCCCCGGCGCCGGCGACCCCGGCGAGCAGCGGCAGCCAGCCCCAGCGCTCGGTGGGCACGCCGGCGTCCGCGGGCCGTAGCAGGATGGAGAAGAAGAGCCCGGACCGGGCCGGGGCCGTCCAGGCGCGGTCGAGCCGGCCGCGCCCCGCGGTCTGCTCCTCGGCCACGAGCACCGCGCCCTCGGGGGCTCCGGCCCGGGCCCGGGTGGCCAGATCCGTATTGGTCGAACCGGTCGCCTGCACCACCTCGAACTCGGTCCACAGCCCGCCGGGGAGCACCAGCCCCCGGCGCAGCGCGGTGGCGTTCAAGGGGGGCCGCTCCAGATCGGACCAGCGGCCGGGCCCGTCACCTGGGCTCCCTGAGGTGTCAGAAGGCGTCATGAGGGCCAGCCTAGGGTCAGGAGGTGTGGCCAACGACGCAGTGCCACCAAGCGGTGCCGCCGATACGCTACGTGCCGGTAGCCCAGCCGGCGCAACGGCTGCCGAACGGTCCGTAACCACCGAACGTCCATAGGCCCCCACTGATCACGATTCCGACCCCTCACTCCGCTTCCGCCGATTCCCCCCGACCCTGAAGAAGCCCGCCGTATCCAGAAGTCCGCCGTACCCACCCCCAGGACGAGCAGGAGCCGCATCCCGATGTCCGAGCCGGAGATCGCCCCCGAGATTCCAGACCGTCACACCACCGCGGGGAAGCTCGCGGATCTGAAGCGCCGTATCGAAGAGGCGACCCATGCGGGGTCCGCGCGCGCGGTGGAGAAGCAGCACGCCAAGGGCAAGCTGACCGCGCGCGAGCGCATCGACCTCCTCCTGGACGAGGGGTCCTTCACCGAGCTCGACGAGTTCGCCCGGCACCGCTCGACCAACTTCGGCATCGAGCAGAACCGCCCCTACGGCGACGGGGTCGTCACCGGCTACGGCACGGTCGACGGCCGCCCGGTGGCCGTCTTCTCCCAGGACTTCACGGTCTTCGGCGGGGCGCTCGGGGAGGTGTTCGGCGAGAAGATCGTCAAGGTCATGGACTTCGCGCTGAAGACCGGCTGCCCGGTCATCGGCATCAACGACTCCGGCGGCGCCCGCATCCAGGAGGGCGTGGTCTCGCTCGGCATGTACGGCGAGATCTTCCGCCGCAACACCCATGCCTCCGGAGTGATCCCGCAGATCAGCCTGGTCGTGGGCCCGTGCGCGGGCGGGGCGGTCTACTCCCCGGCGATCACCGACTTCACGGTGATGATCGACCAGACCTCGCATATGTTCATCACCGGCCCCGATGTGATCAAGACCGTCACCGGTGAGGACGTCGGCTTCGAGGAGCTGGGCGGCGCCCGGACGCACAACACCACCTCCGGTGTCGCCCACTACATGGCCGGGGACGAGAAGGACGGCATCGAATACGTCAAGACCCTGCTGTCCTACCTCCCCTCCAACAACCTCTCCGAGCCCCCGGCCTTCGCCGACGAGGCCGATCTGGAGGTCTCGGACGAGGACCGGGAGATGGACACGCTCATCCCGGACTCGGCGAACCAGCCGTACGACGTGCACAAGGCCATCGAGCACGTCCTGGACGACAACGAGTTCCTGGAGACGCAGGCGCTCTTCGCGCCCAACATCATCACCGGCTTCGGCCGGGTGGAGGGCCATCCGGTGGGCATCGTGGCCAACCAGCCGATGCAGCTCGCCGGCTGTCTGGACATCGACGCCTCCGAGAAGGCCGCACGCTTCGTGCGCACCTGCGACGCGTTCAACGTGCCCGTGCTGACCTTCGTGGACGTGCCCGGCTTCCTGCCCGGCACCGACCAGGAGTACAACGGCATCATCCGGCGCGGCGCCAAGCTGATCTTCGCCTACGCGGAGGCCACCGTCCCGCTGATCACGGTCATCACCCGCAAGGCGTTCGGCGGCGCGTACGACGTGATGGGCTCCAAGCATCTGGGCGCGGACCTCAACCTGGCCTGGCCGACCGCCCAGATCGCGGTCATGGGCGCCCAGGGCGCGGTCAACATCCTCCACCGGCGCACCATCGCCGCCTCCGACGACCCCGAGACGACCCGCACCGAGCTGATCGCGGACTACGAGGACACCCTGCTGAATCCGTATATCGCGGCCGAGCGGGGGTATGTGGATGCTGTGATCATGCCGTCCGAGACCCGCCGCCACATCGTCCGCGGACTGAGGACCCTGCGGAACAAGCGCGAGTCGCTGCCCCCGAAGAAGCACGGCAACATCCCCCTCTAGCCCCCTCGAGCGAAGGGCTAATTCCATGATCCGAATTGTCCGGGGCAACCCGACCCCCGAGGAGTTGGCCGCCGCACTGGCGGTGGTGCAAGCACGCGCGGCGGCCGTCACGGCCGCTGCGCAGAGCGAGGACGATCCGGAGGAGTGGTCCGACCCGGCCCGCACCGTCCCCGGCCACCGGGTGCCCCACCCCGGCCCCAAGGCGTGGCGTACCACCTACTGGCCCGCTTGAGAGCCGCGCGGTAAGGCCGGAATGCACCTTCGCGCCGGGGCGCCTGAGTACGCGTACTCAGGCGCCTCGCCGTCCGCGGCCTCAGGATCGGTTCCATGCTGTGGTCCGAGCCGCCCGATGAGCCGCCCGAGGAGCTGCGGCGCGCCGAGGCCATGCTCCGCCGCGCCCGCACGGTCCTGACCGTCTCCGTGCTGCTCGCGATGTGCCTCCTCAGCATGTGGCCGTGAATGGCCCTGCATACGGCCCTGATCCGACCCCCGGCCGGGCCCTTTCGGGGGCGGCTTACCCTGGTGCGCATGACCGCTCAGCGCACTCTCATCCTCGCGTCCGCCTCACCCGCCCGGCTCGGGCTGCTGCGACAGGCCGGAATGGCGCCGAAGGTGATCGTCAGCGGGGTGGACGAGGACGCGCTGAGCGCGGCGACCCCCGCCGAGCTGGCCCGGGTGCTGGCCGAGGCGAAGGCCACCGCCGTGGCCGGGCTCCCGGAGGCGGCCGGTTCCCTCGTCATCGGCTGCGACTCGGTGCTGGAGCTCGACGGCCAGGCGCTCGGCAAACCGGCGGACGCCGAGGAGGCCACCGCCCGCTGGAAGTCGATGCGCGGCCGGGCCGGGGTGCTGCGCACCGGGCACTGCGTGATCGACACGGCGAGCGGCCGCCGCACCTCGGCCACCGCGTCCACCACCGTCCGCTTCGGCGAGCCGACGGACGAGGAGGTCGCGGCCTACGTCGCCAGCGGCGAACCGCTGCATGTGGCGGGGGCGTTCACGCTCGACGGCCGTTCGGCGCCGTTCATCGACGGCATCGAGGGCGACGCCGGAACCGTGATCGGGCTCTCCCTGCCGCTGTTCCGCCGTCTGCTGGCCGAGTTGGGCGTGCGGATCACGGCCCTCTGGGACTAGCCAGGGGTCTCCCGGCCTCCGGGGCGACTGGGGATTCCCTGAGTCAGACCGGGCCGGGGGCTAGGGATTCCCCCCGAATCAGGCCGGGCCCGGCTAGGGATTTCCCCTGAATCAGGCCGGGCTGGGGGCGTCCTGGCCGCCGCCCGCGGCCTCCGCGGAGGGCTCGGCGGGCCGTTCCGCCTCGTACCCCAGCAGGCTCAGCACGATCAGCCCCAGCACCACCATCAGGAACGCGAACGCCGGCCAGCCCACCAGGCCGACCGCGAACGCGCCCACCAGCCCGTGCACCACCGCGCAGGTGACGAGCAGGATGCGGGCGAGGCGGCCGGGGGCGCGGTCGCGTACGGCGGTGCGCAGCAGCACCACCCCGCAGACCAGCAGATAGAGGCCGAAGAGGCCGCCCCCGACCCAGGTGCCGATGGACATCGCGTCGGTGTCGAGGCCGCCCATGGACATCTGCTGACGGTCCACGACCAGGCCGAGGATCCAGTTCAGCAGCGCTATGCCGACCGCTTCGAACATGAGCGTCACAGCCGCTATCGCGGCCACTGGTCTGCGCGCCACCGTGTTCCCCCTCCACTCCGTCGGTGCCGAAGCACGCTACTAACGGGTAAGCGCTGCCACAAGAGGTGCGGACGAGCAGAACGCCATGGCAAAGTTTCCGCCCGGCATTCGTAGGGTTTCCACAAAGAAACGCGAAGCGCCGCAGCACGGCGGGCCAGAGACCTTGCCCACACCGTGGACAGCGCACCAGCCCTGAAAACCGGGCGTACGGTGGAGCGACGGGGGATCTGGTCGCTCGCCCAACGCGAGGTTCACGCTCCGTGTGGTCAAGCTCACGCCCGGGATCTTCTCGGCGCGAGGTGTCGCCTGTACCTAAACTCGGCTTGTTTCAAGGAGGGAGCCATCGTGCGCAAGGTGCTCATCGCCAACCGTGGCGAGATCGCTGTCCGTGTTGCCCGTGCCTGCCGGGATGCCGGGATCGCGAGCGTAGCCGTCTATGCCGATCCGGACCGGGACGCTGTGCATGTGCGCGCGGCCGATGAAGCCTATGCGCTGGGCGGTGACACCCCGGCGGCCAGCTATCTCGACCAGGCCAAGGTCCTTGCCGCGGCCGCCGAATCCGGCGCCGACGCCGTCCACCCCGGCTACGGATTCCTCTCCGAGAACGCCGAATTCGCCCAGGCCGTCCTCGACGCGGGCCTGACCTGGATCGGCCCCCCGCCGCACGCCATCCGCGATCTGGGCGACAAGGTCGCCGCCCGCCATATCGCCCAGCGCGCCGGCGCCCCGCTGGTCGCCGGCACCCCCGACCCGGTCTCCGGGGCGGACGAGGTCGTGGCCTTCGCCGAACAGCACGGCCTGCCGATCGCCATCAAGGCCGCCTTCGGCGGCGGCGGACGCGGCCTCAAGGTCGCCCGCACCATGGAAGAAGTCCCCGAGCTCTACGACTCCGCCGTCCGCGAGGCCGTCGCGGCGTTCGGCCGCGGCGAGTGCTTCGTCGAGCGCTACCTCGACAAACCCCGCCATGTGGAGACCCAGTGCCTGGCCGACACCCACGGCAACGTCGTGGTCGTCTCCACCCGTGACTGCTCCCTCCAGCGCCGCCACCAGAAGCTGGTCGAGGAGGCCCCGGCCCCGTTCCTGACCCAGGAACAGAACGACCAGCTCTACGCCGCCTCCAAAGCCATCCTCAAGGAAGCCGGCTATGTGGGGGCGGGGACGGTGGAGTTCCTCGTCGGCAACGACGGCACCATCTCGTTCCTCGAGGTCAACACCCGGCTCCAGGTGGAGCACCCGGTCACCGAAGAGGTCACCGGCATCGACCTGGTCCGCGAGATGTTCCGCATCGCCGACGGCGAGGCCATCGGCTACGACGATCCTCCGATGCGCGGCCACTCCTTCGAGTTCCGCATCAACGGCGAGGACCCGGGCCGCAACTTCCTGCCCGCCCCCGGCACGGTGACCTCCTTCGTCCCGCCCGCCGGCCCCGGTGTCCGGCTGGACGCGGGCGTGGAGTCCGGCAGCGTCATCGGCCCGGCGTGGGACTCGCTGCTGGCCAAGCTGATCGTCACCGGCGCCACCCGCACCCAGGCCCTCCAGCGCGCCGCCCGCGCGCTGGCCGAGTTCCAGGTCGAGGGCATGGCCACCGCGATCCCCTTCCACCAGGCGGTGGTCGTGGACCCGGCGTTCACCAGCGAGCCGTTCACGATCCACACCCGCTGGATCGAGACCGAGTTCAACAACACGATCGCCCCGTTCGCGCCGACCGGGATGGATGAGACCGACGAGCCCACCGCCCGTGAGACCGTCGTGGTCGAGGTCGGCGGCAAGCGGCTGGAGATCTCGCTTCCGGCGGTCCTCGGCCTGGCGGTGTCGCCCGGGGAGGCCGCGGGGACCAAGAAGCCCAAGCGCAAGGCGGTCAAGAAGTCAGGCTCCGCCGCCTCCGGCGACGCCCTGGCCTCCCCCATGCAGGGCACCATCGTCAAGGTCGCCGTGAGCGAGGGCGACACCGTGGCCGAAGGCGACCTCATCGTCGTCCTGGAGGCCATGAAGATGGAACAGCCCCTCAACGCCCACCGCGCGGGCACCGTCAAGGGCCTGGCCGCCGAGGTCGGCGCGTCCATCACCTCGGGCGCGGTCATCTGCGAGATCAAGGACTGAGCGAGGATCAGGGACTGACCAGCCCCACCGCACCATGACGGCGGGCCCCGACCGGAATCCTCCGGCCGGGGCCCGCCGTCGTCGTGCCCGGCCCGCTCAGCGGCTGTGCACCACGTCCTGGGGGAAGGTGAGCTGGCCGTTCATCCACCGCAGGGCCGTGGGCAGCTCTCGCCGCCAGGTGCGGAAGTTGTGGCTGCCCCGGTCGAGGATGATCGACTGCGCGCTCATCGGCGGCCGGACCGCGGCCAGGAAGTCACGCGTGGCCCCATAGTTGGGCTCGCCCCGGCGGCTGGAGGACACCAGCACCGAGACCTGCGGCTGGGGCAGATGGTGCAGCCGCCACTGAAGATCGTGCTCCCGCTTGCCGCGCTCGCCCTGCGGGCCCTGGCCGAAGAGGTCGCCGGTGGTGGGGTCGTTGACCACGCGGTAGTCGGGCGACAGGGCCGCAGCCGCGCTGTAGACGCGAGGATGGCGCATGGTCAGCTCCAGGGCGCAGGTGCCGCCCGTGGAGTAGCCCAGCACGCCCCAGGCGCTGGGGTCATGGCCGACCCGGTAGTGCCCCCGCAGCGCCTCGGGCAGGTCCTGGGCGAAGTAGGTCTCGGCCTGCGGGCCGCCGGGGACGTCCACGCATTCGGTGTCGCGGGGCGGGGCGATGGTGGGCCGCACCATCACGATGACCGCCGGCTGCATCGCCCCGGTGCGGATCAGCCCGCCCGCGGTCTGGGGCAGCCGCAGATGCTGGGCCAGCAGGAAGGTTCCGCCCGGATAGCCGCTGATCGCCACGATCACCGGGAACCGCTGGCGGGCGTACTGGCGCTGGAAGTACTGCGGCGGCAGATACACATACGCCGGGGTGGCCACCTGGCTGCGGCGGCCCAGGATCCGCACCGACTCGACCTTGCCCGCCTTGTCGGGGGGCCCGCTGGGCAGTCCGTGCACCCTGTCCAGCCCCTGCGGCGGGGCGGGCCGCACCAGCCCGCCCGACGCCCCGACCGGCCCCGCGGCGCCGCCCTGCACATGGGAGAGGGCCGCCGGTGCGGCTTCGCCCTCGCCCAGCAGTTCGTCCCAGGACCCGTAGAACTGGAAGGTGGTGTTCACCGCGAGGGCCAGCGCGGCCACGATCGCGCATTGGGTCACGGCGAGGGCGGCCAGCCGCCCCAGCCAGGCCCGTACGCCCCGGCCCGCGAAGCGCGGCCACAGCCAGAGCGTCAGCCCCGCGCACCCCACGGCGAGGGCGATCATCACATACTCGAGTGAGCGACTGGTCAGTCCCATCGTTCTTCCACTTCGGCGCACCGCAACGCACGATGCCTTCGCCCCGTTTGATGCCGTTCGCGGTGCCCGCGTTGCCTGGCCAGGGCGTGCCTCCGGTCACGAAATGGCATGCTTGACTCACGGGCAGCCACGGCAGGGAGGACCGCGATGGCGATCGAGACAGCCACGGCGCAGATGCCACCGCGCCCCATGCGCGCCGACGCGCGCCGCAACTACGAGCGGCTGCTGGCCGAGGCGCGCACGGCGTTCACCCGGCACGGCACCGATGCCTCGCTGGAGGACATCGCACGCCGCGCGGGCGTCGGCATCGGCACGCTCTACCGCCACTTCCCCAACCGCACCGCGCTGATGGGCGCGGTCTTCCAGGGCGAGATATGCGCCCTGCTGGAGCGGTCGCGGGAGCTGGCCAAGGCGCCGCGGCCGTGTCAGGCGATGATCGACTGGCTGCGCGCCATCATCGACCACGCCAGCACCTACCGCGGGCTCTCCCGGGCCCTGATGGCGTGCTCGGGAGACGAGACCTCGGCACTGTCCCGCGGCTGCGGGCTGCCGCTGCGCGAGGCGGGCAGTGAACTGCTCGCCCGCGCCCAGCAGAGCGGTGCCGTACGGTCCGATGTGGTCATCGCCGATCTGATGCAGCTCACCAACGCGATCGCGCTGGCCGTGGAGCAGTCGCCGGACGACCCGGAGTTGGCCGACCGGCTGCTGGCGCTGGCCTTCACCGGCCTCAAGGCCCGCTGACACCGGCCGGTGCCCCCTCGTTAGCGACGGCGCGGCGCCAGATCCGCCACCCGCCCCGGCTGCTCCGCCAGCGGCACCGCACTGCGCAACTGCGCGGAGCCGGGACCGCCCGGCGGATGGGGGTGGTTACGGCGCGGCCCCGGCAGCGGCAGGCCCTCCTCGCCGCCGCCACGGCCCTGGGACCCGGCCAGCCGCCCCGACTGCCGCCCGGCCGAACCGCCGCCCTCACCGCCCCCGGCCGGGCCGGACCCCGCGCCCGGCCCGGCCACGGCGATCTGAACCCCCTGGTCCGCGAGGGCCTGGAGCTCGGTCAGGGCACGGTCGTCATGGGCGGGTGGCTCATCGGTCACCAGCCGGGTGATCACATCGGTGGGCACCGTCTGGAACATGGTGTCGGTGCCCAGCTTCGTATGGTCGGCGAGCACGACCACCTCCGCCGCCGCCTGGACCAGCGCCCGGTCGACGCTGGCCGAAAGCATGTTGGAGGTGGACAGACCGCGCTCGGCGGTCAGCCCGCTGCCGGAGAGGAAGGCGCGCGAGACCCGCAGCCCCTGGAGGGACTGCTCGGCGCCGCTGCCGACCAGGGCGTAGTTGGAGCCGCGCAGGGTGCCGCCGGTCATCACGACCTCGACCCGGTTGGCATGCGCCAACGCCTGTGCGACCAGCAGGGAATTGGTGACCACGGTCAGCCCCGGAACCCGCGCGAGCCGGCGGGCCAGCTCCTGCGTGGTGGTTCCGGCACCGACGACCACGGCCTCGCCCTCGTCGACGAGACCGGCCGCGAGATCGGCGATGGCCGTCTTCTCCGCGGTCGCTAGATGGGATTTCTGCGGGAAGCCGGACTCCCTGGTGAATCCGCCCGGCAGCACCGCACCGCCGTGCCGGCGGTCGAGCAGTCCTTCTGCCTCCAGCGCCCGCACATCACGCCGTACGGTCACTTCGGAGGTCTGGACGACGCGGGCGAGCTCCCGGAGCGACACCGCTCCGTTCGCGCGCACCATTTCAAGGATCAATTGGCGACGTTCTGCAGCGAACACGAAACTGACAGTAACGCCAACGACCGTCTGTTTTCAGCAGCTTGCACCAATTAGCAGAAGTTGGACATCTCTGAAGGTGCGAAGTGCTATAAGGACCGGATCTACGACTCTTCCTGAGTCTTCCGGGTGTGCAACTGCCGCGCCACCTCGGCGATCGAACCGGACAGCGAGGGGTAGACCGTGAACGCCTTGGCGATCTGCTCCACCGTCAGGTTGTTGTCGACCGCCAGCGAAATCGGGTGGATCAGCTCGCTCGCCCGCGGCGCGACCACCACACCGCCGACCACGATGCCGGTGCCCGGACGGCAGAAGATCTTGACGAAGCCGTCCCGGATGCCCTGCATCTTCGCCCGCGGATTGCGCAGCAGCGGCAGCTTCACCACCCGGGCGTCGATCTTCCCGCCGTCCACATCCGCCTGCGAGTAGCCGACCGTGGCGATCTCCGGGTCGGTGAAGACGTTCGCGGAGACCGTCTTCAGGTTCAGCGGCGCCACCGCGTCCCCCAGGAAGTGGTACATCGCGATCCGGCCCTGCATCGCCGCCACCGACGCCAGCGCCAGCACCCCGGTGCAGTCACCGGCCGCGTAGATGCCCGGCGCGCTGGTCCGGGAGACCTTGTCGGTCAGGATGTGCCCCGACTCGGCCAGCTTGACCCCGGCCTCCTCCAGACCCATGTCCGCCGTGTTCGGGATCGAGCCGACCGCCATCAGACAGTGGGTGCCGGAGATGACCCGCCCGTCCGAGAGCGTCACCTCCACCCGGTCCCCCACCCGCTTGGCCGCCTGCGCCCGCGAGCGGGACATCACGTTCATCCCCCGGCGCCGGAACACGTCCTCCAGCACCGCCGCCGCGTCCGGGTCCTCACCCGGCAGCACCCGGTCCCGGCTGGAGACCAGCGTGACCTTCGACCCCAGCGCCTGATACGCGCCCGCGAACTCCGCACCCGTGACACCGGAGCCGACCACGATCAGCTCCTTGGGGAGCTCGTCCAGGTCGTACACCTGCGTCCAGTTCAGGATCCGCTCGCCGTCCGGCTTCGCGTCCGGGATCTCCCTCGGATGGGCACCGGTCGCCACCAGCACCGCGTCCGCCACCAGCGTCTGCTCGGTGCCGTCCACCGCCCGCACGATCACCCGCCGCGAGCCGTCCGGCGACTGCTGCGGCTCCACCCGCCCATGCCCGCGCATGACCCGGCCGCCGGCCCGGGTGACCGAGGCCGTGATGTCGTGCGACTGCGCGAGCGCGAGCCGCTTCACCCGGCGGTTGACCTTGCCGAGATCCACGCCGACCACCCGGGCCGCCTGCTCCATCGGCGGGGTGTCGTCGGCGACGATGATCCCCAGCTCCTCATAGGAGGAATCGAACGTCGTCATCACCTCGGCGGTGGCGATCAACGTCTTCGACGGCACGCAGTCGGTGAGCACCGACGCGCCGCCCAGACCGTCGCAATCGACGACGGTCACCTCCGAGCCGAGCTGCGCGGCGACCAGCGCCGCCTCATAGCCGCCGGGTCCGCCACCAATGATCACGATCCGAGTCACATGCTCCATTGTCCCGCACCGGTTCGACCGGCTTCCGCCCGGGGGGTTTCGCGGGGGCGACTGACGTACGAACCTCCCACCCCGGGGGCCGTTCCGCCCCTCTCCCGTACCCTCAGACCCATGTCGCTCTACGCCGCGTACGCCGGCAACCTCGACGCGCGGCTGATGTCCCGCCGCGCACCGCACTCCCCGCTGCGCGGAACGGGCTGGCTGAACGGCTGGCGTCTCACCTTCGGCGGAGAGCAGATGGGCTGGGAAGGCGCCCTCGCCACCATCGTGGAGGCCCCGCGCTCCCAGGTCTTCGTCGCCCTCTACGACATCGCGCCCATGGACGAGGACTCCATGGACCGCTGGGAGGGCGTCGGCCTCGACATCTACCGCCGGATGCGGATCCGCGTCCACACCCTGGACGGCGACGAACCCGCCTGGCTCTACGTCCTCAACGGCTACGAGGGCGGCCTACCCTCGGCCCGCTACCTCGGCGAAATCGCCGACGCCGCGGAATCCGCCGGCGCACCGCACGACTATGTGATGGAGCTACGGAAGCGCCCCTGCTGAGTCCGGTGTTTCCGGTCTGTCTGTGTCTCCGGGCGAGCCGTGTACCCGGGGCGGCCCAGGGGCCGGGGGGCGTGTTTTCGGTCGGCCCGGGGCCCGGGGGTTCGTGTCTTGGGGCGGCCCGAGTGACCGGGGGCCCGTATCTCCCCGCGGGCCTGATCGGCCCCGGGGTCCGGGCGGCCTGAGGATCCAGGGGTCCGGGGACCGTGTTCCCGGGCGGCCCGGGGCCTCCGAGTCCCCCCGGGGACTCCGTGAGTCCGTGAGCTTGACCGGACCCGCCCCCAACCTGCCGGGTCCCCCTGGACCCCCGCTCCGACCGAGCCCACGGCTTCACCGGACATACGGCCCTCCGGGCCCACGCACCGGACACGCGCCCCCAGCCCCCCGGGCTGACCGGACGCACAAACCCCCCGGGGAGGCTATGCAACGATCCGAATACCTCGGCGGACCCGTCTACGCGCGTAGGCAGTTACCGGCTACCCTCGTGCGCGTGAACGCATCAGTTTCTTGGGACGACATCCAGGGCGACCCCCACGCCGCCGCCGACGACGCCGCCACCCGCCTGCGCGAGCTGACCGGCGCGGAGACCCACGACGTCGCGCTGGTCCTGGGCTCCGGCTGGGTCCCCGCCACCGACGCCCTCGGGGCGCCCGAGCACGAGTTCCCCGTCACCGAGCTGCCCGGCTTCCCGCCGCCCGCCGCCGAGGGGCATGCGGGCCGGATCCGCTCGTACCGGATCAACGACAAGCGGGCGCTGGTCTTCCTCGGCCGTACGCATTACTACGAGGGTCGCGGTGTCGCCGCCGTCGCACACGGCGTACGCACCGCCGTCGCCGCCGGCTGCAAGACCATCATCCTCACCAACGGCTGCGGCGGCCTCCGCGAGGGCATGCGCCCCGGTCAGCCGGTACTGATCAGCGACCACATCAACCTCACGGCCACCTCCCCGATCGTGGGCGCGAACTTCGTCGACCTCACCGACCTCTACTCCCCGCGGCTGCGCGCCCTGTGCCAGCAGGTGGACCCGACCCTGGAGGAGGGCGTCTACGCCCAGTTCCCCGGGCCGCACTACGAGACCCCGGCGGAGATCACCATGGTCCGCACCCTGGGCGCCGACCTGGTGGGCATGTCCACCACCCTGGAGGCCATCGCGGCGCGCGAGGCGGGCGCGGAGGTCCTGGGCATCTCCCTGGTCACCAACCTCGCGGCCGGTATGACCGGCGAACCCCTCAACCACGAGGAAGTCCTCCAGGCAGGCCGCGACTCCGCCTCCCGCATGGGCAGCCTGCTGTCGCAGGTCCTCGACCGCATCTGACCTCGCCGGTCGGGCGACCCTATTCCGACGTTGGCGGCGGCGCCGGCGGCGTCACAGCGTGCTGTGCGGGTACTCACCCCTCAGCCAACTGAACAGAGCGTCGCGGCACCCACGGCCGGGCCGAGCCGGGGGCGCGGTGGGGTGCCCTCCACCGGGGGCGGGGGCGCGGTGGGGTGCGTGGTGGGTGCCGGGGGCGGGGCCTCCGGTGCGGCGCCCTGGACCGCATATTTACGGCGCCGGTGCCCGGGAGCGTGGAGTGGGCCGGAGATTGGCGCCACAAATATGCGAGAGCGTCCAGGACACCACACCTGCGACCCCACCCCCTCCCGTCTCGTCGGCGGCCACCCGCCGGTGGCCTCCTCCCCTGGCCCGGTTCCGCGTCGCCTGGTGGCGGCCGCTGGGTGGAGATGGGTACGGCCCCGCCTCCCGAGCCCGCACGGCACGGACACCGACGAGCGAGAGGGAGACGGGCCGCACCGGACATCCGGGCGATCAGGAAACAGGCCGGGGCCCGTGCCACCGGTGGGGAGCCGCCGACGAGACGGGAGGGGGCGGGGTCGCAGGGGTGGTGTCCTGGACGCTTACGTGTATTTGTGGCGCCAATCCCCGACCAACTCAACGCCCCCGGCCAATGGCGCCGTAAATATACGGTCCAGGGCGCCGCCCCGGAGGCCCCGCACCCGCCACCCACCACGAACAGCAGGCACACCACCCACGCACCGCACCCAGCGGAACCCGCACCCAGCGGAACCCGTACCCGTAAGCCAGCCCCGAACCCACCAACCGACCACCACCCCCCAGGAGGCCCCCATGGCCACGGAGCCCGATCTCATCGCACAGGCCCGCGCATGGCTCGCCGAGGATCCCGATCCCGAGACCCGCGACGAGCTCAGCACGCTGCTCCAGGCCAGCAAGGACGGCGGGGACGGCGCGGAGGACGCGTTCGACGAGATCGCCGATCGGTTCTCGGGCATGTTGCAGTTCGGTACCGCCGGTCTCCGGGGTGAGCTCGGCGCCGGGCCCATGCGGATGAACCGCGCGGTCGTCATCCGGGCCGCCGCCGGGCTCGCCGCCTACCTGCGAGGCAAGGGGCATGCGCAAGGGCTCGTCGTCATCGGTTACGACGCGCGCTACAAAAGTGCCGACTTCGCGCGCGACACCGCCGCCGTCATGACCGGCGCGGGCTTCCGCGCGGCCGTGCTTCCGCGGCCGCTCCCCACGCCCGTCCTCGCCTTCGCCATCCGTCACCTCGGCGCAGTCGCCGGTATCGAGGTCACCGCGAGCCACAACCCGCCCCGCGACAACGGCTACAAGGTCTACCTCGGCGACGGTTCCCAGATCGTGCCGCCCGCAGACGCCGAGATCGCCGCCGAGATCGCCGCCATCCGCGGCCTGGACGACGTGCCCCGCCCCGACAGCGGCTGGGAGACGTTGAACGACGACGTCCTCGACGCGTATCTGGCCCGTACGGACGCCGTGCTCACGCCGGGTTCGCCCCGCAACGCCCGCGTCGTCTACACCCCGCTGCACGGCGTCGGCCGCGAGACGCTCGTCGCGGCCTTCGCGCGGGCCGGTTTCCCGGCGCCCGCGGTCGTCCCCGAGCAGGCCGAGCCCGACCCGGCGTTCCCCACGGTCGCGTTCCCCAACCCGGAGGAGCCGGGGGCGATGGACCTGGCCTTCGCGACGGCCCGCAAGGTCGCGCCGGACATCATCATCGCCAACGACCCGGACGCCGACCGCTGCGCCGTCGCCGTGCCCACGATCACGAACCCCACGGCCCCCACGGACGCCGCGGGCTGGCGGATGCTGCGCGGGGACGAGGTCGGCGCGCTGCTCGCCACGCACCTCGTCCACAAGCGCGCCCGTGGCTCCTTCGCGACCACGATCGTCTCCTCGTCGCTGCTGTCCCGGATCGCGGAGGACGCCGGGCTCCCGTACGCCGAGACGCTGACCGGTTTCAAGTGGCTGGCCCGGGCGGACGGGCTGCGCTACGCGTACGAGGAGGCGCTCGGCTACTGCGTGGACCCGGCGGGCGTACGCGACAAGGACGGCATCACGGCCGCGCTGATGGTCGCCGAGCTGACGTCCGAGCTGAAGGAGCAGGGCCGTACCGTCACCGACCTGCTGGACGACATCGCGGTCGCCCATGGCCTGCACGCCACCGACCAACTGTCCGTCCGCGTCACGGATCTCTCCCTGATCGGCACCGCCATGAAGCGGCTGCGCGAACAGCCGCCCACCGAGCTCGCGGGGCTCGCCGTGACCTCGGCGGAGGATCTGTCACGGGGTACGGAGACGCTGCCCCAGACGGACGGGCTGCGCTACCAGCTCGCCGGGAAGGAGACCGTCCGGTCCGCCCGCGTGATCGTCCGGCCCAGCGGCACCGAGCCGAAGCTGAAGTGCTACCTGGAGGTGGTGGTGGACGTGCAGGGGGCGGTGGCCCTGGTCGCGGCCCGCGCCACGGCGGACAGCGTGCTGGCCGCGCTCAAGAAGGATCTTTCGGCGGCGGCGGGAATCTGATCGGCGGCGCAGTCCGCGCTCCGGAGATGCTCCGGACCCGCTCCGGACGCCCGGCGCTCAGCCGATTGCCAGCATGATGATCAGCAGCACCGCACCCGCCAGCGTCGGCGCGATGACCTCGAACGCCCACCGGACCTCGGGCGCCCCCTGGGCGCCATCGCGTTGGGCGTTCAGCTCCGCCATTTCGCGCAGGTCGCCGATGGCCGCGTCGGAGGGGGCTCGTCGGTCCTCCCCGGCCTTGTCCGCCGACACATGGGCCGACGTACGGCGGAAGGGGTCCTCGGAGGCCGCCCTCGCCTGCTGCCTCGCGGCCCGCTTGCGCTGCCGCAGCGAGACCGGGATCGCCCAGAGCTGGTACTTCGCCCCGCCCGCCAGCACCTCGCTGGTGTATCCGGCGCGCAGGCCCTCGACCGAGGCCCAGGGCAGGGTGACCGTACGGAAGGGGTTGCGGACGAGCAGCCGGTCCTGGCCCGCGTACACCGCCGGGCGCACCGTGAAGGCGATCACCACCGGCACCGCGAACAGCAGTCCGGCCAGCGCCAGCCACGGCGTCCGCCCCTCGCCCCGGATCATCGCGTCGATGCCCAGCCAGCCGCTGAGCGCGAGCAGCAGCACCCCGCCTCCGATGCCGCTCGGGGAGCGGTAGACCCGGTCCGAGAAGGTCTCGGGCACCGAGGAGGATGCGGCGGGGGCGGAGGAGTCGTCGTCCGGGCTCGTCATGCGCCCGATTGTGCACCACACTCCCGGTACGGGGGACGCCCAGGGATCGCTCGCCCCGGCCGCCAGGGAATCCGGGGGCGGGGGTGACATCCGACTACGCGCGTAGATATGCTCGTCTGGTGACCATGCCCACCACAGTTCCCGCATACGGCAAAGAGGCCGCGGAGCGACTCGCGTCGATGGCGGACGTGACCGCCGACGACCGCGCCCTGCGCCGCTTCCTGCACGGCCTGCCGGGCGTCGACGCGGTCGGCCTCCAGGCCCGTGCCGCGACCCTCGGCACCCGCTCGATCAAGACCACGGCGAAGGCGTACGCCATCGACCTGGCGATCTCGATGATCGACCTGACGACCCTGGAGGGTGCCGACACCCCGGGCAAGGTCCGGTCCCTGTGCGCCAAGGGGATCAACCCCGATCCCACCGACCGCACCGCCCCCCAGGTCGCGGCGATCTGCGTCTACGGCGACATGGTGGCCACCGCCAAGGAGGCCCTGAAGGGCGGCGGCGGCATTCATGTGGCGGCCGTCGCCACCGCCTTCCCCTCCGGCCGGGCCGCGCTGCCGGTCAAGCTGGCCGACACCCGGGACGCGGTGGCCGCCGGGGCGGACGAGATCGACATGGTGATCGACCGCGGCGCCTTCCTCTCCGGCCGCTATCTCGAGGTCTTCGAGGAGATCCGGCAGGTGAAGGACGCCTGCGTGCGCGAGGACGGCACCGCAGCCCACCTCAAGGTCATCTTCGAGACCGGTGAGCTCCAGACGTACGACAACGTCCGCCGCGCCTCCTGGCTGGCGATGCTCGCGGGCGCCGACTTCATCAAGACCTCCACCGGCAAGGTGGCCGTCAACGCGACCCCGCCCGTCACCCTCGTCCTGCTGGAGGCGGTCCGCGACTTCCGCGCCGCGGTCGGCGTCCAGGTGGGTGTGAAGCCCGCGGGCGGCATCCGCACCTCCAAGGACGCGATCAAGTACCTGGTGATGGTCAACGAGACGCTGGGCGGCGAGTGGCTCTCCCCGGATTGGTTCCGCTTCGGCGCCTCCAGCCTCCTCAACGACCTGCTGATGCAGCGCCAGAAGCTGAGCACCGGCCGGTACTCCGGTCCCGACTACGTGACGGTGGACTGATACGCCATGCCCGTTTTCGAGTACGCACCGGCGCCGGAGTCCCGCGCGGTCGTCGACATCGCCCCGTCCTACGGCCTGTTCATCGACGGGGAGTTCGGCGAGGCGGGCGACGGCAAGGTCTTCAAGACCCTCTCCCCCTCCTCCGAGGAGGTCCTCTCCGAGGTCGCCCAGGCCAGCGCCGAGGACGTGGACCGCGCCGTCAAGGCCGCCCGTAAGGCGTTCACGAGCTGGTCCGCGCTCCCCGGCTCCGAGCGCGCCAAGTACCTCTTCCGGATCGCGCGCATCATCCAGGAGCGCTCCCGCGAACTGGCCGTCCTGGAGTCGCTGGACAACGGAAAGCCGATCCGCGAGTCGCGCGACTCCGATCTGCCCCTGGTCGCCGCCCACTTCTTCTACTACGCGGGCTGGGCCGACAAGCTCGCGTACGCGGGCTACGGTCCCGACCCCCGGCCCCTGGGCGTCGCCGGCCAGATCATCCCCTGGAACTTCCCGCTGCTGATGCTGGCCTGGAAGATCGCCCCGGCGCTCGCCACCGGCAATACGGTCGTCCTCAAGCCCGCCGAGACAACGCCCCTGAGCGCCCTGTTCTTCGCGGACATCTGCCGCCAGGCGGGCCTGCCCAAGGGCGTGGTGAACATCATCACCGGCGACGGCTCGACCGGCGCCGAGCTGGTCGCCCACCCCGGGATCGACAAGGTGGCCTTCACCGGCTCCACCGAGGTCGGCAAGGCCATCGCCCGTACGGTGGCCGGTACGAAGAAGAAGGTCACCCTCGAACTCGGCGGCAAGGCCGCCAACATCGTCTTCGACGACGCCCCCATCGACCAGGCGGTCGAGGGCATCATCGGCGGCATCTTCTTCAACCAGGGCCATGTCTGCTGCGCGGGCTCCCGCCTGCTGGTCCAGGAGTCCGTCCAGGACGAGCTGCTCGACGCGCTCAAGCGCCGGATGGGCACCCTGCGGGTGGGCGACCCGCTGGACAAGAACACCGACATCGGCGCCATCAACTCCGCCGAGCAGTTGGCCCGGATCCGCGCGCTGGCCGACGCGGGCGAGGCCGAGGGCGCCGAGCGCTGGGCCCCGCAGTGCGAACTGCCCAGCTCCGGCTACTGGTTCGCGCCCACCCTCTTCACCGGCGTCACCCAGGCCCACCGGATCGCCCGTGAGGAGATCTTCGGCCCGGTGCTGTCGGTGCTCACCTTCCGCACCCCAGAAGAGGCCGTGGCCAAGGCGAACAACACGCCGTACGGACTGTCGGCGGGCATCTGGACGGAGAAGGGTTCGCGCATCCTGTGGATGGCGAACAAGCTCCGGGCGGGCGTGGTGTGGTCCAACACGTTCAACAAGTTCGACCCGGCCTCCCCGTTCGGCGGCTACAAGGAGTCGGGATACGGCCGCGAGGGCGGTCGGCACGGCCTGGAGGCATACCTCGATGTCTGAACGACTCTCGGTCCTGAAGACCTACAAGCTGTTCGTGGGCGGCAAGTTCCCACGCTCGGAGAGCGGGCGGGTGTACGAGGTGACCACAGCGAAGGGCCAGTGGCTGGCCAACGCCCCGCTGGCCTCCCGTAAGGACGCCCGGGACGCGGTCGTCGCCGCGCGCAAGGCGTTCGGCGGCTGGTCCGGGGCCACCGCGTACAACCGGGGCCAGATCCTCTACCGCGTCGCCGAGATGCTGGAGGGCCGCCGCGACCAGTTCGTCAAGGAGGTCGCCGACGGTGAGGGGCTGAGCAAGGCCAAGGCCACCGCCCAGGTCGACGCCGCGATCGACCGCTGGGTCTGGTACGCGGGCTGGTCCGACAAGACGGCCCAGATCGCCGGATCCGCCAACCCCGTCGCCGGGCCGTACTTCAACCTCTCCTCCCCCGAGCCGACCGGCGTGGTCACGCTCCTCGCACCCCAGGACTCGTCCTTCCTCGGCCTGGTCTCCGTGATCGCCCCCGCGGTCGTCACCGGCAACACGGCCGTGGTGGTGGCGAGCGAGAAGTCGCCGCTGCCCGCCCTCTCCCTGGCCGAGGTGCTGGCCACCTCCGACCTTCCGGGCGGCGTGGTCAACATCCTCTCCGGCCGTACCGCCGAGATCGCCACCCCGCTCGCCGCCCACCAGGACGTCAACGCGATCGACCTCGCCGGAGCGGACGCGGAGCTGGCGGTCGAGCTGGAGAAGGCCAGTGCGGAGAACCTCAAGCGGGTCCTTCGTCCACAGCCTGTGGATTGGGCGGCCGACCCCGGCACGACCCGGCTGTTGGCCTTCCTGGAGACCAAGACCGTCTGGCATCCGATGGGCGCCTAGCCCGGAAGCTCCTCGGCCACCCCGCCCCCGCGGCGCCCGTATCCCGGGCCTCGCGGGGGCCTTTTTTCGTCGCACATATTGTCAACAATTTCATCGACAGTTAGGTCGCGAGGAACCGCACGCCGAGAAGGAACAGCGAATGATCATCGACTGCCATGGCCACTACACCACCGGGGCGCACTACCTCAACGCCGATACGACGGTGTTCATGCAGCTCGTGCAGGGCGATCTGGTCGCCGACTTCCCCACTCTGCGGCTGATCATCCCGCATGGCGGCGCCGTTCCGTATCACTGGGGCCGGTTCCGCGGTCTGGCGATGGCCCTTGGCAAGCCGCCCCTGGAGGAGCACGTCCTGGGCAATGTCTTCTTCGACACCTGCGTCTATCACCGGCCCGGCATCGATCTCCTCCTCGACGTCATCCCCGCGCGGAACATCCTCTTCGCCTCGGAGATGATCGGCCCGTCCGCGATGTCGACCCCCGGACGGGCCGGCACTTCGACGACACCCGCCGCTACACCGAGGCCGCCGGGCTCTCCCTCATCCTGGCGGCCTTCGGCCCCCGGATCCGCCCGGCCCGTACGGCGGCGGCGGAACGGCCGCGCGCGGTCGTCTGACGGGGCGCAGACACCTGGGCGGTGACGCGGTCACGTGGTGACGCCGGACGTTACGTCGTCGGTCACGCGGGGGTCACGTGGGCGAAAGGATGCGTCACACTGGTGTTCCGTGACCAGCCAACCGCCTTCCGCCCTTGTCGTCCTGCTCACCGGCCCCTCGGGCTCGGGCAAGTCCTCCCTCGCGGCCCGCACCGGGCTGCCCGTGCTCAACCTCGACGACTTCTACAAGGAGGGCGGCGACCCGACGCTCCCCCAACTCGCCGACGGCGGGGGCGCCGACTGGGACTCGCCACACTCCTGGGACGCGGACGCGGCGGTAGCGGCGATCGAGGCGCTGTGCCGTACGTCACGGACGACCGTGCCGCTGTACGACATCGCCACCAGCTCCCGGGTCGGCGAGGAGGCGCTGGACATCGGGCGGGCGCCGCTGTTCATCGCCGAGGGGATCTTCGCCGCCGACATCATCGGGCGGTGTGCCGAACTCGGGGTGCTCGCGGACGCGCTCTGTCTGCGCGGCCGTCCCTCCACCACCTTCCGACGCCGGCTGCTGCGCGATCTGCGGGAGGGCCGTAAGCCCCCGCACTATCTGCTGCGGCGTGGCTGGCGGCTGATGCGCGCGGAGCGCGGGATCGTGGCCCGGCAGACGGCGCTGGGCGCGTACGCGTGCGGCAAGGGCACGGCGATGGGACGGATAGCGGCCGCGACGGCGGGAGGGCGGGTGCCCGCCTCCGGCGAGAAGGCGTCCGTGTAGCGAGCGGAGGCGTACAAAACGAAAAGGCGTGAGGCCGGACAATCCCCCTCGGATGTCCGGCCTCGCGCCTGTTTCCCCCGTGCTCCCCCGATTTCTTGTTCCCCTCCCGCTTTTCTCGCTCCCCTCCCGTTTCCCCCGATTTCCCCCGTTTCCCCCCGCCTTCGGCCGGCCGGCCGCCGTCAGGCGACCAGTTCGCCGAAGGACTCCTCCTCGTCACGGCCGAAGCTGAGGGTGTCGTCCTCGCGCAGCCGACGCAGCGAGCGCCAGATGCTGCTTTTGACCGTTCCGACGCTGATGTTCAGAATGTCCGCGATTTCCGGATCCGTCCGGCCCTCGTAGTAGCGCAGCACCAGCATCGTGCGCTGCATCTCGGGCAGCCGGGCCAGGGCCTGCCACAGCACGGCGCGCAGCTCGGTGCCGCGCATCGCGTCATGGTCGCCCACCGTCTCCGGCAGCTCCTCCGTCGGGTACTCGTTGAGCTTGCGCCGACGCCAGGCGCTGATGTGCAGATTGGTCATGGTGCGGCGCAGATAGCCGCCGACCGCCGCCTTGTCGCTGATCCGGTCCCACGCCCGGTAGGTCGAGAACAGCGCGCTCTGAAGCAGGTCCTCGGCCTCGAAGCGGTCACCGGTCAGGTGGTAGGCGGTTGCGTACAGGGAGGCGCGGCGCTCCTGGACATAGGCGGTGAACTCCGCCTCCGACGCGGTGCGCCGCTCCCCCTCTGCCTCCCCGTACGAGCTTCCCCCGTGTCCCCCCGGTCCCCCGTTGTCCCCCCCGAGGCCGTGACCGGCCTCCTTCTCCCCCGTGATCGCGTCAATGGCCACCATGTAAGGAGGCCGCTGACGCCCGGCGCCGCGAGCGCACCCCCGCCCGCTCACGGCACCGGACTTCTCATTGCCCCGGCCGGTGTCGTGGAGGCGCGTGCGAACTGCGCTGGTGTTCGTGAAGTGCAGTGTGCTCATTTTCGCGCCCCCCGTCGGTGGAGCCTGATCGGTCTGCTGGCTGCCCCGGCCGGTGGCGTTCCGCCCGGTGCACAGAAGACTTTGCCGGTTCAGTTTCATGGGGCTGTCTGTCGACTGTCACAGGCTCGTCACAGGGGATCGGACCGATAAACCCCTGACGGTCGAACTACAGGCCCCTTGTAGGCCAGAATGACCAACGTGCCTTTCCTGTTGCTGATCGAGGACGACGACGCCATCCGCACGGCCCTCGAACTCTCTCTGTCCCGCCAGGGCCACCGTGTGGCGACCGCGGCGACGGGCGAGGACGGCCTGAAACTGCTGCGTGAGCAGCGGCCGGATCTGATCGTGCTCGATGTGATGCTGCCCGGGATCGACGGCTTCGAGGTGTGCCGCCGGATCCGCCGTACCGACCAGTTGCCGATCATCCTGCTGACCGCGCGCAGCGATGACATCGACGTCGTCGTCGGCCTGGAGTCGGGAGCCGACGACTATGTGGTCAAACCCGTCCAGGGCCGGGTGCTGGACGCCCGGATCCGCGCGGTGCTGCGGCGGGGCGAGCGGGAGGCCAATGACTCCGCGGCCTTCGGCAGTCTGCTGATCGACCGCGCGGCCATGACGGTCACCAAGAACGGCGAGGACCTCCAGCTCACCCCCACCGAGCTGCGGCTTCTGCTGGAGCTCAGCCGCCGGCCGGGGCAGGCGCTGTCCCGGCAGCAGTTGCTGCGGCTGGTCTGGGAGCACGACTATCTCGGTGACTCGCGGCTGGTGGACGCATGCGTACAGCGGCTGCGCGCGAAGGTGGAGGACGTCCCTTCGTCGCCGACACTGATCCGTACGGTGCGCGGGGTCGGATACCGGTTGGACACGCCACAGTGAGTCATACGGTGTGCCGCGCGCACGGGGGCGGAGACGTACGGAATTGAGCGCAGTGAGCGACGAGCCCGGTCGGGCCCGGGGCTGGGCCGCGGGGCTCTTGCGGTGGTTCAGCCTCCGGCTGCGGCTGATGCTGGTCTTCGGCCTGGTGGCGCTGACCGCCGCCGTGTCCGCGTCGGCCATCGCGTACTGGCTGAACCGTGACGCGGTGCTGACCCGCACCCAGGACGCGGCGCTGGACGAGTTCCGTAAATCGCTGAAGGACGACACCGACCCGCTGCCCTCCCTTCCGACCTGTTCCGAATTGCGGGACGCCGCGGGTCGTATGGCGGACAACACCCAGAAGTACGAGGTGCTGCTGATCACCCGGACCCGGGACGCCGGAAGCTGTCCGGCCGCCTCGGACAAGAAGCTGTTCACCCTCGACGCGGTGCCCGCGTCGCTGCGGCGCGCGGTGGACCAGAAGCGCCCGGTGGCCAAGGGGAACACCGCCCCGTACCACCTCTACTGGCAGCGGATCACGCTGGACGGCACCCCGTATCTGGTCGGCGGGGCCAAGGTGAACGGCGGCGGGCCGACCGGCTACATGCTCAAGTCCCTGGACACCGAGCGCCAGGATCTGAACTCGCTGGCCTGGTCGCTGGGGATCGCCACCGGGCTCGCGCTGATCGGCGCCGCGCTGCTGGCGCAGGCCGCCGCGGCCACGGTGCTGCGGCCGGTGCAGCGGCTCGGGGAGGCGGCGTACCGGCTGGGCGAGGGGCATCTGGACACCCGGCTACAGGTCTCGGGCTCCGATGAGCTGGCCAATCTCTCCCACACCTTCAACCGGGCCGCGGAGCGGCTCCAGAAGCGGGTGGCGGAGCTGTCCGCGCGGGAGGCGTCCAGCCGGCGCTTCGTCGCGGACATGTCGCATGAGCTGCGGACCCCGCTCACCGCGATCACGGCCGTCTCGGAGGTGCTGGAGGAGGAGGCCGATTCGCTCGACCCGATGATCGCTCCGGCGGTGCAGCTCGTGGTGAGCGAGACGCGGCGGCTGAACGACCTGGTGGAGAACCTGATGGAGGTGACCCGCTTCGACGCGGGCACGGCCCGGCTGGTGCTCGACGATGTCGATGTCGCCGACCAGGTGACGGCGTGCATCGACGCCCGCGCCTGGCTGGACGCGGTGGAGCTGGACGCGGCGCGCGGGATCGTGGCCCGGCTGGATCCCCGGCGGCTGGATGTGATCCTGGCAAATCTGATCGGGAACGCGCTCAAGCACGGCGGCTCGCCGGTGCGGGTCTCGGTGCGCACCGACGGCGATGAGCTGCTGATCAAGGTCCGGGACCACGGTCCGGGCATCCCCGAGGATGTGCTGCCGCATGTCTTCGACCGCTTCTACAAGGCGAGCGCGTCCCGCCCGCGCTCGGAGGGCAGCGGGCTCGGGCTGTCGATCGCGATGGAGAACGCGCATATCCACGGCGGCGACATCAGCGCCGCGAACTTCCCGGAGGGCGGGGCCGTCTTCACCCTGCGGCTGCCGATGGACGCCTCCCGGATCGCCTCCGACGAGGCCGAGGACGAGCTCGGTGATCTCGGCGATCCCGACGATCCAGACCGCGAGGGCGCCGCCGAGGGCGGGCGCGACGACGGCGGCAGGGCCGGCGGCAAGGGCAAGGGCAGGACCTGGGGCAGCAAGGGCAAGGGCAGGAATGCGGCCAGGGGCACGGGCCGGAACCAGGAGGGCAGGCCATGAGCGCGCGGTGGAACCGGTCGGCCGCTCTTCTGCTGGCCGGCGCGGTCGCACTGCTGGCGTCCGGCTGCGGGATACGCGGCACCTCGGTGCCGGTGGACGCCGGGGCCGCGCCCTCGCGGGCGTCCTGCCGGGCACCGGAGTCGGAGCGGGCCGCCGAGGGGTTGAGCCGGGTCTCCGTACGGATCTATCTGCTGTGCTCCTCGCGGGTCCTGTCGGTGAGCCGGACGACCCGGGTGGGCGACGAGAAGACGTCCCGGGAGCCGGTGCGGATAGCCCGGGCGCTGCTGGAGCAGTTGCGGCTGCCGCCGACGGCGGCCGAGGCGGCGGCCGGGTTCACCACGGCGGTCGAGGACTGGGTGGAGATCTCCGGTCCGGCCAGGGACGACCCGGACAGCGCGCTGCGGCTGAACCGGCCGCCGGAGGAGATCCAGTCCCTGGGGCTCGCGCAGATCGTCTGCACTCTCGCGGACACCACGGTGGCCGGGGATGACGGCAAGGTGGTGCTCGGCGGGCCGGACAGCCAGCGGGATCCGCTCAAGGCGTACCAGTGCACCGAGGAGATGCGCCGCAACCCCATGATCGCGGTCAACTCGGGGGTCCTGGTCTCCTGATTCGCCACGACGGTCGGCTCCGGGGTCCTCGTATCCTGATTCGTTACCTGCTGGTACCGCCTCGTCCCAGGTCGGCGACTTGTCGGTAACAAGGTGCTGACCAGCGGGGCGCGGGCGGAACCGCGACCCCCGCGGGCGGCGTCCTGATGTGCGTGCAGGGTCCCTTCGGCCGCAGGGCCGCCTTTCGCTACCGCGTCGCGGGCTTCGTCCTCCTCGTCGCACATCTCGCGTTCGTCTGCTGGCTGACCCTGCGACCGACCAACGTGCCCTGGGTGTCCGCCGCGACCCTCGAACCCCTGGCCACCATCCGCGCCGATCTGGCGCTCAGCCCCTGGGAGGCCGCCCGGTCCATCGGAGGCGGGCTGTTGCTGCTCGCGCCGCTGGGGGTGCTGCTGCCGCTGGCCGGGGGCCGGGTGGCGGCGTATCCGCTGGCCTCGCTGGCCCGTACGGCCTTCAGCGGGGCGATGGCGGCCATGGGGGTGGCGCTGCTGCGCAGCGAGGTGACCGGGCAGATCATGAACGTGGACACGGTGCTGCTGAACACCGTCGGGGTCGCCCTCGCGCACATACTGGTGGTCCCCGCCGTCCGGACGTGGCTCCGCCGTCGGGCCGACCGGGGCAGGGTCGCGCCCCTCCCCCGGGACGACGGCGCCCCGGCCCCGACCCCGACGATTCCCAGGGTCGGGATCGCACCGTGGAGCGACGTCTCCTCCAGCACGCGGACATAGCGTTGAGTCCATCGGGAACTTGGCTCTTCCCGAGCCCACTCGACAAGGAGGAGTCCCCATCATGAGCGCACCGCTGGTCCGCCCCCGCCACGAGAAGAAGATCGCCGGTGTCTGCGCGGGTCTCGCCCGGCGCTTCGGGACCACCCCGACGACGATGCGGGTGCTCTTCGTGGTCTCGTGTCTGCTGCCGGGGCCGCAGTGCCTGCTCTATCTCGCGCTGTGGTTCCTGCTTCCGGCGGAGGACACCTACCGCGAGGCGTGGTGACCCGGCCCGGCCGGTGTCGCGGCTCGGCGCCGTGACCCTGGCATAGGGCCCGTACAGCTCAACAGCTCAACAGCTCATACGGAACGGCCGGGCCGCACACCCCAGCGGGAGGTGCGGCCCGGCCGTGTGCCCAGGGGGGGATCAGCCCAGCTTGAAGAGGCTGCCGGTCGGCAGACCTTGCAGCGGGAGCTGCCCCAGCACGCCCTGGCCGGGCTTGGCCTGGGGGGCGGCGGGCTTTCCGGCGGGCTGGGCGGCGGGCTGCCCCGGGGCGGCGACACGGCCCGCGGAGCCGCCCGGGACCGGCGCGCTGGGGGCCGCGGACGCGGCGCTGCCTCCGGTGATGACGGCGACGGCGCCGAGGGCAATGACACCGAGAGTCTTGAGCGTTCCCTGCTTCATCAGAAATCTGTCCTTGAGACGGGGGCTTGACCGATACGGAAACGTAGCCATGGATTTCGGCTGCCCGCAAACGCCGAAAACGGCCCCCGAAACCCCGTCCGGGTCATGATCCCAGCGCGCTAGGTCAACTGCCCTCGGACGCGGAATCCCTGGTCACGGCCGACGCGGAGGCCACATTTCGGAACAGCCATTCGGACTTCAGCTCGGCGTATCCGGGCTTGATCACGTCACTGATCATCGCCAGACGTTCGTCAAAAGGAATGAAGGCTGATTTCATGGCATTGACCGTGAACCATTGCATGTCGTCGAGCGTGTAATGGAACGTTGATACAAGATGCTGGAATTCCGCGCTCATGCTCGTCCCGCTCATCAGACGATTATCCGTATTCACGGTCGCACGGAAATGCAGTCGGCGGAGCAGTCCGATGGGGTGCTCGGCGTAGGAACTGGCCGCGCCCGTCTGGAGGTTGGAGGTCGGGCACAGCTCCAGCGGGATGCGCTTGTCGCGGACGTAGGAGGCGAGGCGGCCGAGGGCGAGGGAGCCGTCGTCCGCGACCTTGATGTCGTCGATGATGCGCACGCCGTGGCCCAGCCGGTCGGCGCCGCACCACTGGAGCGCCTGCCAGATGGACGGCAGTCCGAACGCCTCGCCCGCGTGGATCGTGAAGTGGTTGTTCTCCCGCTTCAGATACTCGAAGGCGTCCAGGTGCCGGGTGGGCGGGAAGCCGGCCTCGGCGCCCGCGATGTCGAAGCCCACCACGCCCAAGTCGCGGTAGCGGTTGGCGAGTTCGGCGATCTCCAGGGCGCGGGCCGCGTGCCGCATCGCGGTCAGCAGGGCGCCCACCCGGATGCGGTGGCCGTTCTCCCGGGCCCGCCGCTCCCCTTCACGGAAGCCCTCGTTGACCGCCTCGACGACCTCTTCCAGGGTCAGCCCGCCCTCCAGGTGCTGCTCGGGGGCGTAGCGGATCTCGGCGTAGACGACGCCGTCCTCGGCGAGGTCCTCGGCGCATTCGGCGGCGACCCTGACGAGCGCGTCGCGGGTCTGCATCACGCCGACGGTGTGGGAGAACGTCTCCAGATAGCGCTCCAGCGATCCGGAGTCCGCCGCCTCGCGGAACCAGACGCCCAGCTTGTCGGGCTCGTTCTCCGGCAGCGCGCCGTACCCCGTCTCCCTCGCGAGGTCGACGATCGTGCCCGGGCGCAGCCCGCCGTCGAGGTGGTCATGGAGCAGCACCTTGGGGGCGCGGCGGATCTGTTCGGGGGTGGGCTCATGGCTGTGCTCGCTCGTCATCTGGGCACCATAGCCCCTACGCGCGTAGAACGTGAGGGATAGATACGGAACAGTGACCCGCACGGGTAGTGGAGTACACCAATCCTTCTGCGATCGTGTCGCCATGGCTCAGCAAGCGTTGCCCGAGCGGGGCGCACGGCTGGGGCGGCCGATGGGCGCGGCCGCCACGCAAAGGACCGTACACGGTGTGGTGCTGCTCCTCCCCGAGGGCGAACCCAACGGGACGAGACGGCCCTCCAGACTCACGGCGGCCGCCGCCCTGCCACTGGCCCGGCGGCTGGTCCGGGCGGGCCGGGAGGAGGGGCTGGCCGGTCATGTCGTGCACTACCGGCGCCGGGGCTGGAACGGGGCCGCCGCCGATCCCGCCGCCGACGCCGGGTGGGCCGTGGAGGAGGTGGTACGGCGCTACGGCGATGTGCCGGTCTGCCTCGCGGGCCACGGCATGGGCGGGCGCGCCGCCCTCCGCGCCGCCGGGCACCCGGCCGTCACCTCGGTGGTGGCGCTGGCGCCCTGGCTTCCGGCGCCGGACGAGGTGCTCGAACCCGAGCCGGTGAAGCAGTTGGTGGGACGGCAGGTGCTGATCGCCCACGGCACGAACGACGAGCGGTCCGACCCCGAGCTGTCCTACCGGCTGGCGGAGCGGGCGAAGAAGGCCAACCGCGATGTGTGCCGCTTCGAGGTGCACACCGACGGGCACGGGCTGCATCAGCACCGCTCCGAGGTGCAGGCGCTGGCCGTGGACTTCCTCCTCGGCTCCCTCTTCCACTCCGGCTTCTCCCGCCCGGTCGCCGACGCGCTGGCGGCTCCGCCGCCGCTGGGACTGCGGATGCCGCTGGCGGCGGGCTTCGGGGCGAATCTGCGCCGCTGAGCGCTTGGGTTGTGCGCGGGCGCCCCGGCCCCCGTCCGTGCGGCTCCCGCGCCGCACGGACGGGGGCCGGGCGCGTCGGGGTTCGCGTTGCCGGGGCGCCGGGGTTCGCGTTGCCGGGTGGACAGGGGTTCGCGTTGCCGGGCGCGTCGGGGTTCGCGTTGCCGGGTGCGGCGGGCGCTCGCGTTGCCGGGTGCGGCGGGCGCTCGCGTCCTCATGGGCGAAGGGGCCGCCCCGCCGGGACAGTGGCGGGACGACCCCTTCGGGCTTCGGAGGGCTGGGCCATAAGAGCGCCAGGGGCCGGGGCTACGCCGGTGCGCCGACCAGATCGCGGCGCGCGGCCTCCGCGCGCCGTTCGGCCTGCGCCTTGCGCGTCGCGTACACCGTGATCGCCGCCGCGCCGCCGACCGCCACCAGGCCCATGGTGACCGTGCCGCCCCAGCCGGCCGCGTGGAAGGCGAGCGCGCCCAGCGCACCGCCCACGCTGCTGCCGATGTAGTACGACGCCTGGTAGAGCGCCGCGGCCTGGGCGCGTCCGGTCTTGGCCGTACGGCTCACCGCCGAGGACGCCGCCGCGTGGCCCGCGAAGAAGCCCGCGGTGATCAGCACCAGACCGGCCAGCACCGCCGGGATCGAGTTCAGCAGGGACAGCAGCAGTCCGGCCGCCGTCGTGGACACCGCCACATACAGCGCACCGCGCCGCCCGAGCCGGCCGACCAGCTTGCCGGTCGCCGCCGAGGAGACCGTGCCGACCAGGTAGATCAGGAAGATCGAGCCGACCAGGCTCTGCGAGAGGCCGAAGGGCTCGGCCACCAGCCGGTAGCCGATGACCGTGTAGACCCCGCCGAAGACCGTCATGAACAGCGCGCCGATCGCGTACAGCCGGCACAGCAGCGGATCGGAGAGATGCCCGGCGAGGGTGCGGGCCAGCGCCCGCGGGCTCACCGCGGCCGGGGTGAAGTTCCGGGCCTTGGGGAGCAGCAGCCGGAAGGCCACCGCGCACAGCAGCGCCATCGCGCCGACCGCGGCCAGCGCGGCCCGCCAGCCCCAGGCGTCCGCGACCCAGCCGGTGAGGATCCGGCCGCTCATACCGCCGACGCTGTTACCGGCCACGAACAGCCCGATCGCGCCGATCAACGCCTTCGGGTGAACTTCCTCCGAGAGATACGCCATCGCGGAGGCCGGGATCCCGGCCAGCGCCACGCCCTGGACCGCGCGCAGTCCGATCAGCCAGCCCAGGTCCGGTGCGAACGGCACCAGCAGGGCGAGGAGGACCGCGACGGTGAGCGAGCCGGTCATCATGGCGCGTCGGCCGAACCGCTCGGACAGCGCGCTCAGCGGCACGACCGCGAGCGCCAGGCCGAAGGTGGCCGCGGAAACGCTCCAGCTTGCCTGGTCCGCCTGGACCCGCAGATCGTCGGAGATCGCGGGGAGCAGCGCCTGGGTCGAGTAGAGCAGGGCGAAGGTGGCGAGTCCGGAGGTGAAGAGGGCGAGCCGCATCCGGACGTAGCCGGGGTGGCCCGGGCTCATCTGCTTGGACGCGGGGCTCGCGGGGCTCGCGGGGCTCGCGTTGCTCGCGGGGCTCGCGTCGTTCGCGTTGCTCGCGGTGCTCGCGGTGCTCGCGGTGCTCGCGGTGGCGGGCCGGGAGGAGTTCGGGGTCGTCGGCATCGAAGCGGAGGCGTCCACACGGTGGGTTCCGGTGGACGCCCCGGTATCAGCAGGAGGCATGTTTCGACCGTACGTAAGCACGGTTGATGCGTCCAATGCACGGAATGGCGATAATTAATCCAGTGCAGCATGAGTAAAGGTCAGGGGCGCACGTGTCACGCATCAGTTACGAAAACGACATTCCGGTGACAGCAGATGTCGAGGCGGAGTCCTGGGCCGCAGCCCTCACGCCGCGCCTCGCCCAGTTCGCCGCCGTCGCCCGCCATGAGCATGTGACGCGCGCCGCACAGGAGATGGGGGTGCCCCAGTCGACGCTCAGCCGGGCGATGGTCCGGCTGGAGGAGGACCTGGGCGTGGCGCTCTTCGCCCGCCGGGGCCGAACGGTGGCGCTCACCCCGGCGGGACGGACGTTCCTGCGCTCGGTCGAACGGGCCCTCGCCGAGGTCGACCGCGCCGCCGAGTCCGTACGGGCCGACGCGGATCCGGCGGCGGGCCTGGTCTCGTTCGGCTTCCTGCACACGCTGGGGACCGAGACCGTGCCCGGTCTGATCCGGAGCTTCCGGGTGGACCATCCGCGGGTGCGGTTCCAACTGGTCCAGAACTACGGCGAGGCGATGCTCGAACGGATGCGCGCGGGCGGCCTCGACCTCTGCCTGACCTCCCCGGTGCCGGACGCCCCCGATCTGGTCGCCCGCCGCCTGGACGAACAGCGGCTGCGGCTGGTGGTCCCCGACGACCACCGGCTGGCCGGGCGCCGCCGGGTCCGGCTCGCCGAGGCCGCCTCGGAACTGTTCGTCACGCTGGAACCGGGCTACGGGCTGCGGCGCATCACCGATGCGCTGTGCGCCGAGGCGGGGTTCACACCGCGGATCGCCTTCGAGGGCGAGGAGGCGGAGACACTGCGCGGCCTGGTCGCGGCGGGCCTTGGGGTGGCCCTCCTCCCGCCTCCGGCCGTCCCCCGCCCCGGGGTGGCGGAGCTGACCGTCACCGCGCCGCGTGCCGTCCGCGAGATCGGCGTTGCCTGGCTGGACGGGCACCCGGACACCCCGCCGGTGGCGGCCTTCAAGAAGTTTCTGCTGAGCCGGCGGGGTCAGTTGCTGACGTAGTGGGTGTGCGGGTGTGCGGTGGTTGCTGAGGTGCGCCTGGTGTTCGTGGTGGGTGCCGGGGGCGGGGCCTCCGGTGCGGCGCCCTGGACCGCATATTTACGGCGCCGGTGCCCGGGAGCGTGGAGTGGGCCGGAGATTGGCGCCACAAATATGCGAAAGCGTCCAGGACACCACACCTGCGACCCCGCCCCCTCCCGTCTCGTCGGCGGCCACCCGCCGGTGGCGGAAATTCAGCCCCTCCGGCGATTGAGGAGCGGGGTCCGGGGCGGAGCCCGCTCTTCAGCCCCTCCGGCGATTGAGGAGCGGGACCCGCTCTTCAGCCCCTCCGGCGTTTGAGGAGCGGGGTCCGGGGCGGAGCCCCGGTGGGGGTGAGGGGGCGGAGCCCTCTGGGCCGTGGGTGCGGCGGCCGCTACGCGATGCGTTCCAGCACGATCGGGGTGGCCGTGAACTCCGTGTTGTGGGGGGCGTAGGTGACCGCGTCCTTCAGGGCCTCCAGGGCGTAGGCGAAGGTCGACGGGGTGTCGGTGTGGAGGGTGAGGAGGGGCTGGCCCGTGGTGACGCGGTCGCCCGGTTTGGCGTGGAGTTCCACGCCCGCGCCCGCCTGGACCGGGTCCTCCTTGCGGGCGCGGCCCGCGCCCAGGCGCCAGGCGGCGAGGCCGACCGCGTAGGCGTCGAGGCGGGTGAGGACGCCGTCGGCGGTGGCCGTGACGACGTGGTGTTCGCGGGCGGTGGGGAGCGGGGCGTCCGGGTCGCCGCCCTGGGCGGCGATCATGCGGCGCCAGTGGTCCATCGCGGTGCCGTCGGCCAGGGCCTTGGCGGGGTCGGCGTCCGGCAGGCCCGCCGCGTCCAGCATCTCGCGGGCCAGGGCCAGGGTGAGTTCGACGACATCGGCGGGGCCGCCGCCCGCCAGGACCTCCACGGACTCGCGGACCTCGAGGGCGTTGCCCGCGGTGCGGCCGAGCGGGGTGGACATGTCGGTGAGGAGGGCGGTCGTCCGGACGCCGTGGTCATTGCCGAGGCCGACCATCGTGGTGGCCAGTTCGCGCGCCGAGTCGATGTCCTTCATGAAGGCGCCGGAGCCGACCTTGACGTCCAGGACCAGGGAGCCGGTGCCCTCGGCGATCTTCTTCGACATGATCGAGGAGGCGATGAGCGGGATCGACTCGACCGTCCCGGTGACATCGCGCAGCGCGTACAGCTTCTTGTCGGCCGGGGCCAGGCCCTCGCCCGCCGCACAGATGACCGGGCCCACCTCGCGCAGGACGGCCAGCATCTCCTCGTTGGACAACTGGGCGCGCCAGCCGGGGATGGACTCCAGCTTGTCGAGGGTGCCGCCGGTGTGGCCGAGGCCCCGGCCGGAGAGCTGCGGTACGGCGGCTCCGCAGGCGGCCACGAGGGGGGCGAGCGGCAGGGTGATCTTGTCGCCGACGCCGCCGGTGGAGTGCTTGTCGGCGGTCGGGCGCGGCAGGGAGGAGAAGTCCATCCGCTCACCGGACGCGATCATCGCGGCGGTCCAGCGGGCGATCTCGGCCCGGTCCATGCCGTTGAGGAAGATCGCCATCGCGAGCGCGGACATCTGCTCGTCCGCCACCTCGCCGCGCGTGTAGGCGTCGATGATCCAGTCGATCTGGGCGTCGGTCAGGCGAGTGCCGTCGCGCTTGGCGCGGATGACGGAGATGGCGTCCATGGGGCGGTACGGGGCCTTTCGTGTGCGGGGGGTGCGACCAGGTGGGCCGGGGCGGCGCGCGGACGTCAGCCGTGGGCGGCGGCGCGGCGCAGGTCGGCGGGGCCGAAGGCGTCCGGGAGGAGTTCGGCGAGCGGGCGGATGCCCGTGAGGGTGTCCATCTGGAGCTCGGGGCCGCCGTGCTCCCACAGCAACTGACGGCAGCGGCCGCAGGGCATCAGCACGGCACCCTCGCGGTCGCAGCAGGTGAAGGCGGTGAGACGGCCGCCACCGGAGGCGACGAGGGAGGAGATCAGACCGCATTCGGCGCACAGCGCGACGCCGTACGCCGCGTTCTCCACATTGCAGCCGCTGACCGTGCGGCCGTCGTCGACGAGCGCGGCGGCGCCGACGGGGAAGTCCGAGTAGGGGGCGTAGGCCCGGGACATCGCGTCCCGGGCCTGTGCGCGCAAGCCCTCCCAGTCGGGGGCCGCCGCGGCGGAAGTGGTCATGTGCCCTGTCCCTTTCGATAGGGCCTGTTGTTCGCCTTGGGCATCCGCAGCCGCTGTGAGGCGAGCCCCATGACCAGCAGGGTCACGATGTACGGCGTGGCGCTGACCAGGTCGTTGGGGACCGTGTCGGTCAGGGCGTACCACAGCAGCAGCGCGACGGCCGCGGCGCCGGACACCGCGCCCGCGAGATAACTCTTGCGGACAATCCGCCAGGCCGCCAGCGCGGCGAGGCCGAGTGCGACCAGGAGCAGCAGGGCGTGGACGGTCGCCCCGCCGTTGCGCAGTTGCAGGGCGTCGGAGTAGCCGAAGAGCCCGGCGCCCATCGCGAGCCCGCCCGGCCGCCAGTTGCCGAAGAGCATGGCGGCGAGGCCGATGTAGCCGCGGCCGCCGGTCTGGCCCTCGTTGTAGATGTGCGAGCGGACGAGGGCCAGGAAGACGCCGCCGAGCCCGGCGAGGGCGCCGGAGATCACCACGGCCGCGTACTTGTAGAGGTAGACGTTGACGCCGAGGGACTCGGCCGCCGTCGGGTTCTCACCGCAGGACCGCAGCCGCAGTCCGAACGAGGTCCGCCACAGGGCGAAGAAGCTGCCCACGACCAGCAGGACGGAGACGATGGTCAGCGCGGAGATGTCGGTGACCAGACCGCCGAGGATGCCCGCGACGTCCGAGACCAGGAACCAGTGGTGGTTCTCCAGGTCGGCGAGCCAGTCGGACAGTCCGGGGACGGTGAACGTCTGGATGGGGTCGACCTGCGGGGAGTTCTTCGGGGAACCGCCGATGTCGGACAGCGGCTCGAACCAGCGCTTGGCCAGATAGGTGGTGGCGCCGAGGGCGAGGATGTTCATCGCCACACCGGAGATGATGTGGTCCACCCCGAAGGTGACGGTGGCCACCGCGTGGATCAGACCGCCGACCGCGCCGCCGAGGACGCCCGCGAGCACGCCCACCCAGGGGTTGGTCTGGTAGCCCGCCCAGGCGCCGAAGAAGGTGCCGAGGATCATCATGCCCTCGAGGCCGATGTTGACCACACCGGCCCGCTCGGACCACAGCCCGCCGAGGCCCGCGAGGCCGATGGGCACGGCCATGGAGAGCGCGGCGGCGATCTGCCCGGAGGAGGTGACGCGGTCGAAGTCCGCCTGCTGGGCGGCGTCGACGAACGCCCGCAGCACCGACAGCGCGACCAGCGCCCCGGCGACGATCAGCAGCACCTTGCCCAGGGACATCCGGGAGGCGGGCCCGTTCCCCTTGCCCGGCGTGCTCGTGCTCTTGGTGGTGGTCACCGTGGCACTCATGCCGGCACCTCCGTCTCCGTCTTGTCGATGCCCTTGTCGGCCCTGGCCTGGGCGGCGAGCTCCGCGCCGACCCGCTGCTGCTGGCGCTTGAGCCCGTAGCGGCGCACCAGTTCGTACGCGATGACGACACACAGGACGATCACGCCCTGCATCACGCCGACGATCTCCTTGTCGTAGCCCTCGAACTCCAGGCGGTTGGCGCCGCGCTCCAGGAAGCCCCACAGCACGGCGGCCAGCGCGATGCCGACCGGGTTGTTGCGGCCGAGCAGCGCGATGGCGATACCGGTGAAACCGATGCCGGTGGGGAAGTCGGAGGTGAACTGGTGGGTGTCGTTGAGCAGGGTCGGCATGCCGATCAGACCGGCCATCGCGCCCGAGAGCAGCATGCTGGTGAGCACCATGCGCTTGACGTTGACGCCGCTGGCCTGGGCGGCGGACTCGGAGCGGCCCACCGCGCGCAGATCGAAGCCGAACCGGGTGCGCCCGAGCAGGAACCAGAAGCCGACGCCCGCGAGCGCCGCGACGACGATGAAGCCCCAGATGGGGTCGAGGTCGCCGCCCGCCGGGAAGGTGAAGAAGTGGCTGGAGGACGGCAGCGGGTCGGTGGCCACGATGTTGGTCTGCTTGTCGAGGTCGGCCAGCCGCCCGTCCACCAGCAGATAGCTGATGAGGATGCCGGAGAGGGAGTTCAGCATGATGGTGCTGATCACCTCGCTGACGCCCCGGTAGACCTTCAGCAGACCGGCGATGGACGCCCACATGGCGCCGACGAGCATGGCGACCAGGATGATCAGCGGGATCTGCACCAGCCCCGGCAGCTTCAGCGCCCCGCCGACCACGGCGGCGAAGAAGGCGGCGAGCCGGTACTGGCCGTCGACGCCGATGTTGAAGAGGTTCATCCGGAAGCCGATGGCCACCGCGAGCCCCGCCAGGTAGTACGTCGTCGCCTTGTTGAGGATGTAGACCTGGCTGTCGGCCTTCACCCCGTAGTCGAACATGATGCCGAAGGCGTTGAACGGCTCCTTGCCGGTCGCCAGCAGCACCAGCGCGGTCAGCACGAACGCGGCGGCGAGCGCCAGCACCGGGGCGGCGACCGCGAGCAGCACCCGCTCCTTGTCCAGCTTCTTCATCGGGCCTCTCCCCCGGTCACGGCCTCGGTTCCGTCGGTCGCGGCCTCGGTTCCCCCGGTCACGGCCTCGGTTCCGTCGGTCGCGGCCTCGGTCCCGTCGTCGGCCGGGTGGTCCAGACGGCCGGAGGCGGCGCCGGTCATGGCCGAGCCCAGCTCCTCCGGGGTGATGGTGGCGGGGTCGGCGTCGGCGACCAGCCGGCCGCGGAACATCACCCGCAGGGTGTCGGACAGGCCGATCAGCTCGTCCAGGTCGGCCGAGATCAGCAGCACCGCCAGGCCCTCACGGCGCGCGGTGCGGATCTGGTCCCAGATCTGCGCCTGGGCGCCCACGTCCACGCCCCGGGTGGGGTGCGCGGCGATCAGCAGCTTGGGGTGGTGGCTCATCTCCCGGCCGACGATCAGCTTCTGCTGGTTGCCGCCGGACAGCGAGGCCGCGGTGACCTCGATCCCGGGGGTGCGGACGTCGTACTCGGCGACGATCCGCTCGGTGTCCCGCCGGGCGGCGGCCGGGTTGAGCAGCCCGCCCTTGCTGTTGGGCACCTCGGTGACATGGCCGAGGATGCGGTTCTCCCACAGCGGCGCCTCCAGCAGCAGTCCATGCCGGTGGCGGTCCTCGGGGATGTAGCCGATGCCGTCCTCGCGCCGCTTGCGGGTGGGCGCGTGGGAGATGTCGGCGCCGTCGAGGGTGATGGTGCCGGCGTCGGGGTCGCGCATGCCCATGATGGCCTCGACCAGTTCGGCCTGGCCGTTGCCCTCCACACCGGCGATGCCGAGGACTTCGCCCTTGCGGATGGTGAAGGCGATGTCGTCGAGCACGGCCCGCTCCACGCCGTCCACATCGGTGGCGGTCAGCCGCAGCGCGTCCACGACGAGCATGTCGGTGTCGGTGACGGTGGATTCGCGGGTCTCGGGCGAGGGCAGCTCGCTGCCGACCATCAGCTCGGCCAACTGCCGGGGGTCGGTCTCGGACGGGGCGACGGAGGCGACCGTGGTGCCGCGGCGGATGACGGTGATGTCATCGGCCACCGAGAGCACCTCGCCCAGCTTGTGCGAGATGAACAGCACCGTCAGGCCCTCGGACTTGAGCTCACGGAGGTTGTCGAAGAGCGCGTCGACCTCCTGCGGGACGAGGACCGCGGTCGGCTCGTCGAGGATGAGCGTCCGGGCGCCCCGGTAGAGGACCTTGAGGATCTCCACGCGCTGACGGTCCGCCACCCCCAGGTCCTCCACCAGGACATCGGGGCGCACGCCCAGCCCGTAGGCGTCGGATATCTCCTTGATCCGGGCGCGCGCCCTGCCGCTGATGCCGTGCAGCTTCTCCGCGCCGAGGACCACGTTCTCCAGCACGGTGAGGTTGTCGGCGAGCATGAAGTGCTGGTGCACCATGCCCACTCCGCGGGATATGGCGTCCGCCGGGGAGTGCAGTTCCACCGTCTCGCCGTCGATCGCGATGGTGCCCTCGTCCGGGCGCTGCATCCCGTAGAGGATCTTCATCAGGGTCGACTTGCCCGCGCCGTTCTCGCCCACGAGGGCGTGCACGGTGCCGCGGCGCACAGTGATGTCGATGTCGTGGTTGGCGACGACTCCGGGGAACCGCTTGGTGATTCCGTGGAGTTCTACGGCGACGTCGGTGACGGCACCGGCGGGAGCGCCCTTGGGTGGGCTGGCGGCTTCGATGGCGCACTCCTGAGGGGCGGAGGGGGTGGGGCTGGCCGGGGGCCGGACCGGCCTGGGTATGCCACGGACCCGGGCGGGCACCCGGCAGGTGCCGTACGGGTCCGTGACGCGGGGGTCAGTCCTTGTAGGTGTCGTTGACCTTGATCTGGCCGTCGACGATCTTCTTCTTGGCCGCTTCGATCTTCGGCTTGATGTCGTTGATGAAGCCGCCGGAGTACGAGAGGGAGACGCCGCCGCGCTTGAGGTCGTAGGACTGGACGCCGCTCTCGGGCTTCTTGTCCTTGATGACGCTCTTGATGAAGTCGTAGACCGAGCCGTCCACGGTCTTGACCATGGAGGTCATGATCGAGTTCTTGTACTGGGCCAGGCCCTTGTCGTAGTACTGGTCGCCGTCGACGCCGATCGACCAGGTGCCCTTCTTGCCCGCGGTCGCCTCGATGGCGCCCGCGCCGGAGCCACCGGCCGCCGAGAAGATCACGTCGACCTTGTTGGAGAGCATGCCCTCGGCGATGTCCTTGCCGCGGTCCGGCATGCCGAAGCCCTTGGGCGAACCGACCTGCACCCACTGGACGTCCAGGGACGCCTTGGGGTTGGTGTCCTTCAGGCCCTGCTGGAAGCCGCCCGCGAACTTCTTGATCAGCGCGCTGTCGGTGCCGCCGATGAAGCCGACCTTGTTGGACTTGGTCTTCAGCCCCGCGGCCACACCGGCGAGGTAGGAGCCCTCGTGCTCGGCGGAGACCAGGCTGGCCACGTTCTTGGCCTCGACGACCGAGTCGACGATGGCGAAGTCGGTGTCCTTGTACTTCTTGGCGGCCTTGGTGAGCGAGGGGGTCCACGCGTAGCCGACGCCTATGACGGGGTTGTAGCCCGCCTCGGCGAGGCTCGCCAGCTTGTCGTAGCGGTCGGCGTCGGTGTCGCCGTCCTTCGCCGTCAACTCCTTGCCCTTGACGTCGAAGTCCTTCAGGGCCTTGTCGTAGCCCTTGGCGGCGGAGTCGTTGAAGGAGTGGTCGCCACGGCCGCCGACGTCATAGGCCAGGCCGATGCCGGCGTCCTTGCTTCCCTCTTCGGAACTGCTGCCACAGGCGGTGACGGAGAATGCGAGAGCCGCGGTGGCGATGCCCGCGACAGCTATCGTGGATACCCGGCGCACGAGGGTCCCCTCTGATGTTCTCGAAGCGCCCCTTGCGGCGCTGGTTCCGCCGCATCGTAACGCGCGTAGATGCCAGATAAAGGCCCCTTAGGAAGCCGTTATCGGATCGTCGCGAACCTCTTGTGTCCGCCAGGTCTACACAACGTTTCGGGCGGGCAAAACGGCCGCGATTGCGCCCGGTACGTCCCGGTATGGGACCCGGCGGACGAGGCTCCCGAATCAAGAGCAGGGCCGGGCCGCCCGCCCCTCCACCCCCACCACCGGGTGCACGGACCCCGCCCGTGCACTACGGCGGTGCCGCACGGGCGGGGCCGGGGCTTCGTCCGTCAACCGAGGGGTGTGTCGGGTGAGCGGAGCCAGAGTCGCTGTCCGCCGGGGAACACGGTCAGCCCGAAATCGCCGGGGTCCGGGCTGCCGTCATGCACGTATGCGCTGTGCACGGCCGTGGCCTCCTCCCACAACCGGCGTGGGCCGTACTGCCACACCTCCTCCTGGGTGACCGTGGCCGCCGACCCGTTCCGATCGTGGAACCAGAGCTGATACCTGCCCTCCGGTGCTCCGTCGGCCATGACCACGCCCGGCAGTTTCGCGCCCGCGTAGAGGGCGAAACCAAGGCCCGCCACGATGTCGACAGGAAGCTCGCCGACGCTGCTGCGCCGCCCGGTTCCGCTGTCCACCGGGGCATCCGGGCCGGGGCGCTCCGAGCGCATCGGCATGAACCGGGCACCGCCGATGAACCGGCCGGAGGCCACCCCGTCACCGCCCACGTCGAGCCGTACCAGCGCCCCGGACCAGAAGTCTCCTGCCAGCGGGGCGAGGATGCGCCCGCCAGGTGTGGTCTGCCGTACCCATGCGTGGGGGATGCGGCGCACCGAACAGGTCGCGATGATCCGGTCGTACGGCGCCCCGGATTTCCAACCCCGTGCGCCGTCGCCCCATACGACGTCAGGGCTGTATCCGGCCTCCTTGATGGCCTTCGCGGCCTTCTCCGCCAGCACCGGATCGACCTCGACGGTGGTGACGTTCCCGCTCCCCAGGCGCGCGGCGAGGAGTGCGGCGTTCCAGCCGCTGCCGGTGCCGATCTCCAACACCCGCTGCCCGTCGGCGACATCGAGCGCGGTGAGCATGCGCGCCACCATCGTGGGCATGGAGTTGGACGAGGTCGCGATTCCTGGGCCGTCGCTCTGCCCGTCGTCCACCTGCGTCACGATCGGCACATCCCGGTGGACGAGGTCCCACCAGGCCGCGTCCGTCGTGACGGGAACGCAGGTGGCCCGCTGCTCCCAGATGTCGCCGGGGATGAAGCGGTGGCGTGGCACGGCGTCGAAGGCCGGACGCCATGCGTCAGGCAGTTCGCCGGACGCGGCGAGGGCTTCCACCAGTGCCGCGTGACGTGGTCGCCAGTCCTCGGTCATGGGCCCTCACTTCTCCCTCGGGGGCGGTGTGCCGTCCGGCGGGGGCGGCGGCGGGGGCGTCCACGGCTTGATCGGGGCGGGATCACCCTTGTGCTTGTTCTCGACAGTCGTCACCGTTCTACCTCCTGGGTACGGGCGCCTGGGCGCCCGTGTAGTCGAACAATGCCGCCCCTTCGGGGGCCTGGCGTCGGTGTCTCATTCGCCCTCCTCACGTCGCGCCTGCCGCGCGGCCTCCTCATAGGCGCGGAGCAGCCGCTCCCCGGTCTCGCACCCGGTGCCGGGCGCCCGGCAGGCCAGGCAGCCCGCGGCGTGCCCGATGGCGGCGCGCCACGCCTCGTCGGCGAACGGGTCCTTGGTCCGCTCGGCGGTCTGCTCGGCGGTCTTCTGCTCGGCGGCCGTCATCGGGTCACGCTCTGGTCGAGCGCGCGGCGCCTGGCGGCGGCCTCGGCGACGGTGTCGCGCGGGTAGGTCAGGGTGTGGCGCGGGCAGGCGTAGATGGTGCGTCCGGCGCCACTGCCGCCGTGCTGGACATCGACGATGACCGGTTCTTCGGTGGGAAGTTCGCAGCGATAGCAGGTCTGGCGGCCCTGCGGGACCGGGCCGAGCACGACACGGTCGGCCTCGGCCAGAGCTCCCCATAGCTTGAAGACGTCGGTGAGGTAGTGCTCGGCCGAGAGCGGCACGCGCCAGTGGGTGCCGGGGCCCTCCGTCCTGGAGGTGGGCGGCACACCGAGGTAGGTGCTCTCGTCAGTCAGCTCGGTGAGGACGCGGACCTGCCGCAGGCACCAGCTCTCAGCGGAACCCACCTCGATGAGCCAGTAGAGGGTGCCGTACTTGTCCTGGATGACGGCGCCGGTCTCGTCGCCGAGCAGTTCCAGAGCTCGCTCGCCCACCAAGGGCGCGGCCCGTACGGAGTCCCACCATTTGCCTGCGGGTAACGCCTCGACATCCCGGCTGGTGGTGGCGTCCACGGCAAGCGACAGGCGTCATTCGACTGCACGATTTCTCCCGACATCATCGGTGAAGGGTTGGCACACATCGAGATTGGTGGTGTGACAGCAATCACGGGATAATCGGCAGGTGTTACCGAGGCGGTAATACGCTCGTTCTTGGTTCGGTACACAGCATCGGTGCGCTTACGATCAACTGGAGTTGGACCACCCATGGACGCCACCGCCCCCGGCCCGCTCGCCTCAGACGTCCTCGACAGAGACGACCTGCGCCGAGCCCTGGAAGAGCACGACTTCGCCGCAGCGTTCACATTGATCAAAAAATGGGGCGGACTGTCGCAGAACCGAATCGCCGCAGCCTGCGGGCTCACCCCAGGCAAGGTCTCCACGATCATGAACGGATCCAGTCGGGTCACTTCCATGGAGGTCATCCGCCGGATCTCGGACGGGCTACGCATCCCCGGACACCTCGTCGGCCTCGCGCCCCGGCCGTGGGAAAGCACAGACTCCGCGCCCCAAGAACTACAGACAGCCCGCCCCCACCCAGAGCACGCAGATACCGACGCCGTACCGTGGCGGCCAGACACCACCGTCGATATGGCCGCCAACCTCACCAGGAGCGACCTGATGGACCGCCGAGCCGCGACGCGCGCCCTCGCGGGCATCGTCACCGGTGCGCCGCTTCTCGACACTCTCGACGGGTGGCGCACACCCGCCGCAGCCGACGGCCGACCACGTCGCCCCGGTCGCCTGGGCACTCGCGAAGTGGACGAATTGGAGACCACGGCGCGCGCCTTCCGCCAGTGGGGCCGAGCCGGTGGAAGCGGCCTCTACAGAAAGGCCGTCGTAGGGCAGCTCGCCGAGGTGGCTGCCGCCCTCGACGAGCACCAGGCCCCGGCCATCGAGCGGCGTCTGTACAGCGTCATGGCCGAACTCGCAGGCACGGCGGCCTCCATGTCGTGGGACATCGGCCAGCAGAGCCGTGCCCAGGACTACTATCGGTTGGCACTCCGAGCGGCTCACGCAGGTGGCGACACCCTCTTCGGCGCGAACGTGCTGGCGGGCATGGCCCGGCAGATGCTGTACCAAGACCGGCCACACGACGCTTTGGAACTGGTGCGTCTGGCCCAGGACGGGGTGCGCCGCACCGCTGGTTCCAGGCTGCGGGCGATGCTCCACACCCGCGAGGCGTGGGCATTGGCCAGCATGGATCGCCCGTCAGGTTTCCGGCGCGCAACCGCACAGGCCGCCGACGCGCTCAGCTCCATTGACCGGAACGAAACCGAGCCGTACTGGATCGGCTACTTCAACGACGCCGAGCTTGCCGGAGTCACCGGCGGCAGACTCCTGGAGATGGCCCGCTCCCAGCCCCGTGCCTACGCGGACCAGGCCGCCGACCACATCCGTACCGCCCTGGAACAGCGGGGTCCGGAAGCTGGGCGCAGCTACGCCCTCGACTGGATCGGCCTAGCCGAATGCGCCTTCCTCCTGGGCGACACGCAGAGCGCGGCCGACTGCTCGCGACGCGCTGTCGACGCCGCGTCCAGCCTTCGCTCCGGTCGCGTGCGCGTACAACTGGCACAGTTGTACCCCTACACAGTGGGAGATGGCGTACCCCGGGCCGTGGCTGACGTGCGCGGTAGCATCCGGAGCCTGCTGACCGCATAACGAGGATGGCGCGATGACGACGATCGCTGTGACGGGGCACATGGACATCACCGACGCATCGGTGCCGCTGGTGCGAGGAGAACTGGACAAGATCCTTGCCGCCTATGAGCCCTCCAGCCTGGTAGGGGTGTCGTGCATCGCGAAAGGCAGCGACAGCCTCTTCGCGGATGCGGTCCTGGCCGCGGGCGGGCGCCTGGCCGTGGTGATCCCTTCGGCGGACTATCGGCAGGCGAAGGTGAAGCCGGAGCATGCCGCAACCTTCGACCGGCTGGTGGAGGCGGCGGACGAAGTGCTGGTGATGCCTTATGCCACGGCAGACCGTCAAGCGTACGAGGCGGCGAACGCCGTGCTGCTGGAGCGTGCCGATCGGCTGGTGGCCGTGTGGAACGGCCGGCCGCCCACGGGCAAGGGCGGCGGGACGGCGGACGTGGTGCACCAGGCGCGCGAGGCGGACATCCCGGTGGATGTCGTCTGGCCGGACGGGGCGTCCCGCCGGGCCTGACGAAAGCCCCTCGTCCGGCACGCGGGCCGGACGAGAGCCCGTCGCGCCCGGAGTCAGTGCAGGGCCTCGATGGCCTTCAGGATCAACGCCCGCGCCTCGGCCCCGTACACGGCCATGGCGCGCAAGCGATGGAACGTCTTCGAGTAGAGGGCAATCTCCGACGGCTGAGTGACGCTCACCGATGCGGACACCAACTCGACCGACGCAAGCTTGTCGTCGTAGATATGGAAAGTCTCTTCCGGCCACTGCGCGCGCTCGTGCGCCTCCATCGGGATGATCCCGAGCGACACCGCCGGGAGCCCACCCACGGCGAGGAGGTGCCCGATCTGGGCCGCCATTACATCGGCGTCCCCGATCTGGTAATGCAGGACGGACTCTTCAAGCAGTATTGCGAAGCGGTGTCCTGCTTCATGGATGACGCGTGAGCGGTCCATGCGGGCGTGCGCGGCCTCGGCCACGTCGTCGGTCGGGAGATCGTGGAAGCGGGCGGCGATGGTAAGGACGGCGGCGGCGTAGCCCTCGGTCTGCAACAGCCCGGGAACCACCGTGGACGAGTAGATCCTGAACCGCTCCGTCTCCCGGTAGAACTGCACCAGGCCGTCCTGAAGGTGCTTCAGTCCGCTGCGGACCTTGTGGCGCCATTCCCTGTACATCGACTCTGCGTTGAGGGACTGGGCGATCAGGTCCTGCGCCTGGTCCTTGGCGTGCGCGGCGGCACACCACTTTCGGATGTCCGTGGCTGTAGGCCCGGTGAGGGCGTTCTCGATGCGGGACGTCTTCGAGTAGTGCCAACCGCACCGGTGGGCCAGCTCAACGATCGTCAGTCCGGCCTCCTTGCGGAGGTCGCGCAGCCGTCCGGCGACGGCCTCGCGCGCGGCATGGACGGACGAGGACGGGGAGACGGGCATGAGGTGGCCTACCGGTGCGTGCTGTCAGTGGATCTCGTACTGGTCGTGCGGGGTAGCGCGCGCCCACACGGTCTCGAAGGCCGAGGCGCACAGCTTGATGGCCGCTGGGTCGTCGGTGAACTCCTGTCCGGCCCATGCGCCGTCGCCGGTGAAGTGGTTCCAGCGGATCAACCGGTCGTCGAACAGCCAGAAATCGTTGCCGGGTACGGCGATGTCCGAGACGCGGCGGCGGGGCAGCCAACGCACTTGTTCGCCTGCGTGTACGTTGACGACGGTTCCGGCGTGCTCCCACTGGATGTAGTCGGTGACCGGCTCGGACACGATGCGGGCCCGGCGCACGGTGACGCCGCGTGCGACCGCGCCGGAGATCAGCTCGACCCACGGGGCCCAGTTCTCGGATGCTGGGTCCGTGTCGCGCTGGCCCGTGCGTCGCCAGGTGCTGAAGGCGCCGGATTCGTCAGTGACGGCGTACTGGTCGCGCATTTCCAGGTGCACGGCCGAGCGCGTGCAGCCCGCGAGGAGCTCAGCGAACGTGGGCTCGCTCGATGACATCACATGCCTCCTTGATCATGTGCACCATCCGGGCCGGGATACGGACCACGGCCTCGTCGTCTGGGATGCCCTTCGCGTGCCCCGGCAGGTCGAACGCGGCGCATTCCGCTTCGAGTTCGGGGCTCGGCTTCCAGCCCTGGATGACGAGTTCCTTCTTCTCCTGGTCGACCCACAAGGTGGGGCTCTTGTCCTTCTCAGTGGCGGGGTCGATTCCGACGAACAGTAGTGGCACGTCAGCCTCCATCGACAAGGGCTTGCAGTTCTTTGCGCCACCATCCCGCGCGTGGATATAACCGTCAAGGGCGCGAGGGCTCACAGCAGCTCCCTGAGAAGGCCGTTCGCAAACTTCTGCACATTGCTGGCTATGCTGCATATCTCGCTCCTAGCGTCGGCGGGTACGACGAACCCCGGCCGAGGCGATGGAACCTCCCGGGGCGCGGCCAACGCCACAAGGAGCGCCAGCATGGCCACTTCCGCCACCCGTCCACCGACCAGCGAAGAGCGGGATCAGCGCCCCCTCAACATCCAGACGATGCGCGCCAGCACGCGCCGTCTGCTCGCCGAGGACGCCGAACTCCCCTCCATGGAGGAGGTGGAGACGCTCACCCTCCGGCTGCGCGGGCACATCACGGTCGCCGTTCCCGGAGTCGAGCAGATGGCCCGCAGCCTCTCCGAGGACGACACCCGGCGCGCCTGCGCACGCGCCTGCATCGGCGAGGCCCGCATGCGGATGCGCATGGAACCCGGTGCCACGCTGCCCGCCCGGATCGCACACGCCCAGCGGCTCGCTCGCTCCGTCAACGCCCTGTGTGACCACTACGAGAGCCTCGGCGGGAGCTGACCGTGTCATCCCGCGTCGGGTGGCAGTGGCGGGACGAGGGCAGCAGCTACGGCCACAGGCAGAAGGTCATCGTCTACGACGACGAGAACACCACCGCCCCGTGCGAGGCGGGCCCCCAGCTCCGCGAGGAGTGGCGCGCGGCCTTGGAGCACGCCGCGGGCTGCCTGGCCTGCCGGATGCCCGGCGCCGTCTGTTCGGAGGGCGGGCGGCTGCTGCGCGCCTACGAGGAGGCTGTGCGGCAGGCCCGGTCGGGAGGCGGCGGATGAGCCATCGTCGCCAGCCTGCTGCCGGGCGCGCCGCGCTGCTCGTCTTCCGTGCCGCCCGGATGGGCCTGCCGCTCTGCGCGGTCCCCGTGCTGCTGGTACTCGCGGTCTACCTCTGCTTCGCGAGCACTCCGGCCCCATAGACCGGGTGGGCCGCTGGTGTTCCGGGCCCCGTACCGGACGACGGCGCCGGCGGCCCGCTGTCCAAGACCCCCTGCCGGTCGGCACGAGCCGACGTTGTCGGTGGCCGCGTCGGCACGAGACGACGAGGCCACCGACAAGGCAGGGATGAAGGGACTCCGGTCCCGGCCTGCACGCCGGGCCGGGGTCCCGTCCAGCAAGGCTCGCCCCGACCTCCCGCTTGCAGGCCAGTGACCGGGACGAGCACCGCGCCATCGCGCGAGGACACCCCTGCGCGAGTGAACCCACAGGAGGCCCCATGCGATTACAGCACGCCGTCGTCCGCCACGACCCGGAGGACGGCGACACCATGCCGGACACGGACGCCCCGACCCCAGGCGGCCAGACGCCCGGCGACTCCGACGACGGACGCCAGTACGCGAGGTAGCTCGCGTCCGACGGCACAGGTAGACGGCGGCCCGTCCGGAAGGCGGGCTGCTCCCACCACGCAGGAGGCCCCCGGATGACCGCACCACTCCCACCCAGCCCGAGCCACTGGCACTGCTACCGCTGGACCGGAGAGCGCCGCACGTACGACGACGAGTCCGCCCGGCGGCCACCGCACCTCGTCGTAGAGGACATCCCGCCCCAGGAGTGGAAGCGGATCGCGGCGGCCAGCCCCGCCTTCATGGCAAGCGACGTGCCCCCGCTGGAGGTACCGCACTGGCTGCTCCGCCCGGCCAGAATGATCAAGGCCACCTTCGAGGTGCCGGACAAGGCCGCTGCCTGGTACAGAGACCAGATCAGCGAGTTGAGCCCGTCGTTCCTGGCTGACCACGACAAGGACGTCTCGCGGCAGGCTGGGCGGTTCGCGACAGCGGATGACCGGCTCAACTGGGGCGGCGATGTTGTCGGCGGATGGTACATCCGCGGCACCGGATTCGCCTCGGTCCAGGTCATCGCGTGCAGCGCGAACCGCATCCGCCCGACGATCCCGTGCCCGATGCGCTGACGCCCTCCAACCTGCCCCGTCCGTGTGTCGCCCCGGTGGCGCACACCGGACGGGGCACCTGACTTCAGAGGCGTCGGCCGGCCCGGTGCAAGCGCGGCTGGCGTCGACGGGCCCGGCGACGGATCCGGATGCCGTTGCCGAGGGTTGATGCACACGAACCCGTAGAACGACCGGTTGCCGTCGATCCCGGTGAGGTTCCCTCGGGTCGACGCGGACGGCCGGGCGGCAGCGCCACCCGGCCGTCCGCGTCGGTTCCGGCGACCGGCCGCCCGCACCTGCGGTTCAGGCGAGCAGAGCCGCCGCCGTGAACAGTTCCACGCCCACCGCGATGGCGCCCTCGTCCACATCGAAGTCGCCCACGTGGAGGTCGCGCCGGGTGGTGTCGCCGACCGCGCGGACGCCGAGGCGGGCCATCGCGCCGGGGACCCGCTCCAGGTACCAGGAGAAGTCCTCGCCGCCCAGGGACTGTTCGGTGTCCTCGACCGCGTGCGCGCCGCGGCGGGCGATCATGGCGTCGCGCAGCAGCTCGGCGGAGCTCGCCTCGTTGACCACCGGCGGGACCCCGCGGATGTAGTTGATCTGCGACTTGGCGCGGTGCAGGGTGGCGATCTCGTCCACCGCGGCATGGACCAGGTCGGGGGCCTCGCGCCAGGCGGGCAGGTCCAGGCAGCGGACGGTGGCGGACAGCTCGGCGTGCTGCGGGATCACATTGCAGGCGTGGCCCGACTCCACCCGGCCCCAGGTGACGGCCAGGCCCGAGCGGGCGTCGACCCGGCGGGCCAGCAGCGCGGGCACCTCGGTGATCACCTTGGCGGCGGCGGTCACCAGGTCGGTGGTCAGATGGGGGCGCGCGGTGTGGCCGCCCGGCCCGTCCAGCGAGATCTCCAGCCGGTCGCAGGCCGAGGTGATCGGCCCGACCCGCAGCCCGATCCGGCCGACCTCGACCTTCGGGTCGCAGTGCAGCGCCAGGATCCGGCCGACGCCGTCCAGCACACCGTCCTCGATCGCGTCGGCCGCGCCGCCGGGCAGCACCTCCTCGGCGGGCTGGAACAGCAGCCGCACCGGACGCGCCAGCCGCCCCTCGCGGGCCAGCTCGGCCAGGACCAGACCGGCGCCGAGCACCACGGTGGTGTGCACATCGTGGCCGCAGGCGTGGGCGCGGTCGGCGATGGTCGAGCGGTAGTCGACCGTCTTGGTGTCGGGGATGGGCAGTCCGTCGATGTCCGCGCGCAGCGCCAGCAGGGGCGCTACGCCATCGCGCGGGCCGATGTCACAGATGAGGCCGGTGCCCGACGGCAGCACCCGCGGCTCCAGTCCCGCCTGCTCCAGCCGCGCCTTGATCGCGGCGGTGGTGCGGAACTCGCAGTTGCCGAGCTCGGGGTGCATATGTACATCGCGCCGGAAGGCGATGAGTTCGGCACGCAGCTCGTCGGGGAGCGTGCCGGGCAGGGCCGGCGCTTCGGCGGGTGTGGCATCGGTCGCATCGAGGGACATCAATTGCTTCACCTGGAGAAGCGTAGAACGCCAGGTGGGCCCACCGAATGTCGATCAACAAAAATTCAATCTCTTCGGGTACGCAAAAGTACCCGGCGCGGTGCATGATCCCCCTAGTCAGGGGGTATAACAGCCCGCTTTACGGCCGGTCGCGGGTGAGAAGCGCCACACGGCCGTACGGGCGACGGGCTCAGCAGCTCAACGGGCTCAGCGGCTCAGCAGCTCAGCAGCTCAGGACGCGGCGACCGGTGCCGCGGGCGAACCCGGGCTTCCCGGCGGGGCCACCTCTCTCGGCAGGGCCGCGTCCCCCGGCGGGACCGGACCCTTCGGCGGAGCCGGGTCCGCCTGCGGCCCCGAGCTGAGCCGGCGCACATCGCGGGCCGTGCCGGTGACCCCGGACAGAAAGCCCTGGGCGCGCGGGGAGGCGCTGCTGGTCAGCCAGGCGGGGTCCACATCGCAGACCGCGACCTGCACGCCGGTGCCCACGAGCGCGAGCGGCAGGGTGTGCACCACGGTCGAGGGGAAGCTCACGATCGTGTGGCCGATGGGGCCTCGGCGGGCTATCAGCTCGAGCGGCAGATCGGGCCGTACGATCTCCAGACCCACCTCGGCCGAGATCCGGTGCAGCTTCTCGACGCTCTCGCGGCGGTGGGCGAAGTAGCGGGTGGCGCCATGGGCGCGGGTCAGCGAGCCGACCGCCTCCAGATAGCGCTCCAGGTCCACCACGCCCGTCTCCACCAGGGAGGTGCCGACCAGGTCGGTGCCGCCGGTGAGCCGGGGCGGGCCGAACCGGGCCCGGGTCCAGGCGAAGTCGTTGGCCGTGACGCCGACCCCGTCGGGCGCCTCCACCGGCATCGAGCTGAAGACCTCGACCCGGCGCTTGGCGCCGGGGGTGAGCCGACGCCGCGCGGTGGCGGAGACCGGCGCGAACACCATGTCGCGCGGCCCCCGGTTGCCGCGCCGGTGCCAGCGCACCAGGGGCTCGCCCTTGGCGATCTGGGAGATGAACTCCATGGTGGCGGTGCCGTCGTCCACCACGACCAGGTCCTTGGCGCGGGTGAGGGTCAGCAGCAACTGGACATAGCGGGAGAACGGATCGCCTATCACGATCCGCGCGGCCCGGCGCAGCGGTCCGCGCAGCCCGCTGATCGTCTTGACCGGCGCACCGGCCCCGCCCCGCGCCTCCTCCCAGCGCACGGCGAAGCCCTCGTCCCGCGCCAGCTCGGCCATCCGGCGCAACTGGCCGCGGGTCATCGGGTCGTGCGGGGAGAGCACCACCACGGTGAGGTCCTGGGGCGCCGTGGCCTCCGGGCCCTGGGCGCGCTGGGCGTCGGCGTACGCCCACTCCAGCACGTTCAGGAGCTGGACCGGGCTCTCGACGAAGGCGAGTGTGGCCGGAGGGGCAAGGGGGGCAGCGGAGACCATCGCACCGTCCAAAGGCAGGGCCCGGAGGCGGCGGGCAGCCCCTGACTCGTCAGAGGTGCCCGCCGCCTCCGGGCGAGGGCCGGGCACACCGGCCGGAGGATTCACGGCAGAGTGCCTCAGACCGCGGCGGGCTCGCGGTCGGCGGAGTCGGACTCGGCGACGACGCCCGCGACACGGCGGAGCTTCTTCATCGGGCCGAGCTCGCTCTCGTAGACCTTCTTGACGCCGTCACCGAGGGACTCCTCGATGGTGCGGATGTCCCGGACCAGCCGCGTCAGGCCCTGCGGCTCGACGGAGGCGGCCTGGTCCGAGCCCCACATGGCGCGGTCGAGGGTGATGTGGCGCTCGACGAACGCGGCACCGAGCGCGACGGCGGCCAGCGTGGTCTGGAGACCGGTCTCGTGGCCGGAGTAGCCGATCGGCACGTTGGGGTACTCGGCCTGGAGCGTGTTGATCACGCGCAGGTTGAGCTCCTCGGCCTTGGCCGGGTACGTCGAGGTGGCGTGGCACAGCAGGATGTTGTCGCTGCCCAGCACCTCCACCGCGTGGCGGATCTGCTTGGGGGTGGACATGCCCGTCGACAGGATGACGGTGCGGCCGGTCGCCCGCAGGGCGCGCAGCAGCTCGTCGTCGGTCAGCGAGGCCGAGGCCACCTTGTGGGCCGGGACGTCGAACTTCTCCAGGAAGGCGACGGCCTCGGTGTCCCACGGGGAGGCGAACCAGTCGATGCCGCGCTTCTTGCAGTGCTCGGAGATGGCGGTGTACTCGTCCTCGCCGAACTCCACGCGGTGGCGGTAGTCGATGTAGGTCATCCGGCCCCAGGGGGTGTCACGCTCGATGTCCCACTGGTCGCGGGGGGTGCAGATCTCCGGGGTTCGCTTCTGGAACTTGACCGCGTCACAGCCGGCCTCGGCGGCAGCGTCGATCAGCTTGAACGCGTTCTCCAGGTCGCCGTTGTGGTTGATACCGATCTCACCGGTGACGTAGACCGGGTGGCCGGGGCCGGCGATCTTGTCGCCGAGGGTGCGGAGGCGAGAGTTGGAGCTCACTTAAGACAGTTCCTTTCCGAGAATCCACGAGGCGATCTCGCGGATCGCGCCGTCCCCTCCGGGGGTGGAGGTGACCGCACGTGCAGCGCCGCGCACGACGTCGTGCGCACCTGCGACCGCCACGGGCCAGCCGACAAGGCCGAAGCACGGGAGGTCGTTGACGTCGTTGCCGACGTAGAGCACGCGCTCCGGCGCGATGCCCTGCTCCTCGCACCATTGCTTCAGTGCGAGATCTTTTCGGTCGATGCCGTGGAGCACGGGGACCTGGAGTTTGCGGGCCCGTGCGGCGACGACCGGGTTCTTTTCCGTGGACAGGATCAACAGCGCCAGCTCAGCGCGGCGCAGGGCGGCGATCCCGAGCCCGTCGCCGCGGTGCACGGCCACGAGTTCGCGTCCTTCGGAGTCGACCAGCACCCTGTCGTCGGTCTGGGTGCCGTCGAAGTCGAGTACCACCGCGTCGATGTCCTCGCGGGTGGGGAGGGCGCCCGGCCGCTCGGCGTCGAGCAGCGGGGCGAGCGCGCGGGCGCGGGCCAGATCGTGCGGATCGTCGATCTCCAGCACCCGGGCGGGGTCGGTGCGCACCAGGTCGGTGCGGCCGAAGAAGCGGTGGCCGGCCTCGCGGAAGCCGCGGGCGTCCATCGCGTAGGCGGCGCCGGTCTCCAGGAAGTCCTGGGGGCGGTCCTGGCGGCGCGGGCGGTAGGACTTGTCGTGGTTGACGCCGTCGCCGCCGTCCGCCGCGGGGTCCTCGCCCTCGCGCCAGACGAAGCCGTGGAAGGGGGCCACGGTCAGGGCGGTGTCGGCGCCCTTCTCGGCGACCGCGGCGGCCACTCCGTCGATGTCCTCGCGGATGATGAACGGGCTGGTGCACTGCACCAGCAGGACCACGTCCACGGTGGTGTCGTGCGACGCCTCGTACGCGTCCATGGCGTGGATCACCGCGGCCTCGCTGGTGGCGGTGTCACCGGCGATGTCGGTGGGGCGCTGGATGACCACGGCGCCCGCACCGCGGGCGGCGGCGGCGATCCCGGCGTCGTCGGTGGAGACGACCACGTCGGTCACCAGCCGGCTGGCCCGGCACTCCATGACGGCGCGAACGACCAGCGGCACGCCTCCCACGGCGGCGAGGTTCTTCGCGGGGACGCCCTTCGACCCGCCGCGGGCGGGGATCACGGCGAGCACACATGGGCTCGGGGCGGTCATGGCGGCTCCTTCAGGGGTTGCAGAGGTGATCGAGGCCGTCCGGGCCTCCTCCTGGTTCGCGCGCACGTCGTCGCTCACAGCTCCCCCATCCGCCGGATGACCGGAGCCACCCGCTGTACGCCGTGGCGGTACGCACCGCGGGCCGCTTCGCGCATCGTGTTGCGCACCACCCGCCGCAGCCCCGAGACCTGCGCCTCGTCCTCGGCCGAGGCCCCGGGGCGGGGCGAGCCGTCCGGCTCGAAGCCGTACCGGGCGAGCCGGCCGGGCAGATAGCCGGGCGCGGTGGTGGGGGTGTAGAAGGGGGCGAGCGGCGGGAGGGTCGGTGCGGCGGCCAGTTCGGCGACGCGGTCCCGCGCGGCGTCGAACCAGGTCTCGTACGGCCCGTCGGCGGCGACGCCCTGGCGGCTGAGCCACTCGGCGTTCGGCTCCGGCAGGTGCCCGGCGTCCAACTGGTCCCAGGAGGCGAGACAGCCGGAGCCGAGGAAGTGGTGGTTGCCGAGCGTCTCCCGCACCCCGAGGTCGGTGAGGACGGCGGTCGGTATGGAGCGGTGCAGGGACTCCAGGGCGGCCGTGGAGCTGACCGTGACCAGCAGGTCGGCGGTGTCCAGGACCTCGCCCATGTTCCCGTAGGCGAGCCGGAAGTTGGCGGGCAGATCGTCGCCGAACTTGGCGATCAGCTTCTGGTAGGGAAGCTCTTCGATATGCGTGGTGTGCTCGCCCGGCTTGCTGCGCAGCTTGACCACGACCTCGCGGTCCGGATGGCGGCGCGCGTGCTCCACCGCGCGGCGCAGCAGATAGGTGCGGTCGGCGCGGTTGTCCGGGACGGAGGGCTGGACGGCGAAGACGACCGTGCCGCCGGGGTACTTGCGCGCCAGCCGCGCCTTCGGGTCGTAGCGGTCGCCGCCGAGGAAGGGCAGCGCGCATTCGACGACGCTGTTCCCGTCGGCGCCGACGCCCGTGTAGACGTCGCGGAAACGGTCCGCGTCATGCCGGGAGTTGGCCAGCACCACATCGGCGCCGTGGCGCAGCAGCAGCCCGTCGGCCAGCTTCTCGTAGACGACACCGACGTAGCCGGTGACGACCACGGGGCGGCGCTCGTCGTCCTGCCAGGCGTGGCGCAGTCCGTGCAGCATGGCCTGGACGGCGCCGCCGACCAGGGAGAGCACGATCACGTCATAGCGCTCGCGGTCCACCGCCCGCACGAATTCCACGCCCGTGACCTCGCGCATCGCATCGGCGCGCACCCCGACCTCGGTGAGCTGCCGGGCGGTCGGCGTGGCGCGGCCGCGCAGCAGGAAGCCGTCGAGACGACGGCCCGAGGCTGAACCCGACTCGTCCGGTACGAGGCGATGCGCGGTGAGCGCGCCCCATTTCCACCGGGTGTCGGAGTCGGCGAGCACGGCGACTCGCACAGTGGGATTGGTACGTGAGGACACGTCGCAGACGCTAGGAAGCGTTGTCGATTCACGGCCCAACGCAAGAGCAACAAAGGGTTAACAGAACGTCGACGATTGGAGAATCGGCTGGCTGGAGCGGCGGGTTAACCGTTCCGACGTGTTTCGTTCACCTCTACGTACACCCTAGGTCAAGACGAATGCCGGACAGCGACCTAGCGTCACCCGCGTGGTTAAGCTCTCCGTCATCGTGCCGTTCTACAACGTGCAGACCTATGCCCCCGACACGCTCAGAAGTCTGCGCGCGAACGCGCGTGAGGACTTCGAATTCATTCTCGTCGACGACTGTGCCACCGACGGGACGCCGGAGATCCTGGAGCGCGCCGAACGCGACCTTCCCGGGGCCGTCTATGTACGGCACGAGAAGAACGGTGGGCTGGCCACCGCCCGGAACACCGGCCTGGACAAATCCACCGGCGAGTACATCACCTTCCTCGACGGCGACGACTGGCTCGCCCCCGGCTACTACGAGCAAATGCTCGCGGCGATGGAGGACCTGGGGTGCGACTTCGTCCGCACCGACCATGTCCAGTGCACCGCCCGGGCCCGCTCGATCACCCGGGTGCCGCACGGTCGTCGCAATGTGGTGATGAACCCGCGGGACGCGATCCTCCCGGCCGACCGCTCCACCTCCGTCGACTACCCGTATGCCTGGGCGGGCATGTACCACCGCCGCCTGGCCGACGAGGGGCTGCTGCACTTCACCCACGGGCTGCGCACCGCCGAGGACCGGCCCTGGATCTGGCGGCTGCACCGCGAGGCCCGCAGCTTCGCCGTCCTCGGTGTGCACGGAGTGTTCTACCGGCGAGGGGTCTCCTCCTCGCTCACCCAGATCGGCGATGTGCGGCAGCTCGACTTCATTCGCGCATTCGACCAGGTCATCGAGGAAACCGCGCGGGACCGCGACGCCGACGCCCTGCTGCCGAAAGCCGTCCGCACCTACTGCGCGATCATTTCCCATCACCTGGGCAACATCGAGAGATTCGAACCGCAAGTTGCCCGCAAACTCCGTTCCATGTCGGCGGCGGCGATGAAACGCATGCCCCAGGACGTATTGAAGGACGCACTGGATTCCATGGACTACGAGCGCGCCGCACGTCTGCGGCGAGTCAAGCGCCGGCCCGCCGGGGCGGAGGTGGCGGCCTGATGTCCGCCTACAAGCCGCTGGCGGAGCGCAAGCGCACCCAGATCTTTCTCGCCTCCACCCTCTACGGGGCGGCGACCCTCGCGGCCGCGATCGACGCGGACAGCGTCGGCCCGGCCGACCGCCGGCTGCTGCTGATCAGCAATAACGCCGCGACGCCGGAGACCACCCCGCCGGTCGACGACATGCCCGGCTTCGAGCGGCTGCGCGGCCGCTTCGACCGGGTGCTGTCCTGGAACGAGACGATCGCGCCGTTCCACCCCGGCGGCTGGGCCCCGCGCGTGGACGACGCCCCGCTGTGGGAGCGCCATCTGCGGCTGCTGTGGAACCTCGGCGACGACAACATCGAGCTGATCCTGGAGTCAATCCAGGTCAACCCGGCGATGGCGGTCGCCAATGTCTTCCAGGGCGCGCCCATCGACGTCTACGCGGACGGTCTGATGAGCTACGGCCCGACCCGCAACAAACTGGACCCGCTGATCGGCACCCGGATCCGCCGGCTGCTCCACCTGGACCTGGTGCCCGGTCTGCGGCCGCTGCTGCTCACCGAGTTCGGCGTCGAACCGGAGATCCTGCCGACCGAGGTGTTCACCAAGGTGCTCACCGAGATCGCCGACGCCGCCCCGCGCGGTGTCGTCTCCGCCAGCGAGCGGATCGCCGTCGGCAACGGCCCGGCGCTGATGCTCGGGCAGTATCTGTCCGCGCTGGACATCCTCACTCCGCAGGAGGAGGAAGAGCTGCATGTGCGGATGTTGCGCGGCGCCGTGGCGCTGGGCCACCGCACCGTCGTCTTCAAGCCGCACCCCACCGCCCCGGCCCGCTGGTCGCGGATGCTGGAGAAGAAGGCCGCGGAGCTGGGCGCGGAGCTGACCGTCATGGACACCCCGGTCCTGGCCGAGGTGCTGTACCAGCGGATGAGCCCGGCCCTGGTCATCGGCTGCTTCTCCACCGCGCTGCTCACCGCCGACGTCTTCTACGGACTGCCGGTGGCCCGGATCGGCACCGATACGCTGCTGGAGCGGCTCACCCCGTACCAGAACAGCAACCGCGTGCCGGTGACGATCGCGGACGCGCTGCTGCCCGACCTCGAGGACCACAAGGCGGTGGCCGCCGCCCAGCCGGTCGACGAGCGGGCGGGCAAGCGACTGGCCGGATTGATCACCGCGGTCGGCTTCTGCATGCAGGCCAAGATCTACCCGGAGCTGCGGCCCGTCGCCGAGCGCTATCTGGCCGCCCATCTGGACAACCAGACCTGGCGCTACTTCAAGAAGCGCCGGCTGACCGCGCTCGCCCTGCCCGGGGCCGTCCCCTCGCAGCTCGCCTTCATCCCGCGCAATGAGACGGTGCGCAAGGTCGCCCGCCGGGCCCGGGCCATCAAGCGGGCCGCCCTCAAGCGGACGGTCACCGGATGAGCGCGCCGCCCGCCCCCGACGCCGGTCCGATATCCACCGCGGCGGCGACGGCTCCCGCGCCGACGCCGCCGCGTGCCCCCGACACCGCTCCGGAGCGGTCCGCCGAGCGCACTGCCGAGCGATCCGCCGAGCGCACCGCGAAGGCGGCCGCACGCGGCGGCCATCCGGTGCGGCTGCGGGCGCTGGACGGGCTGCGGCTGCTCGCCGCGCTCATGGTGGCCGCGTACCACTACGGCGGCCGCGACGGTGAGATAGCCCAGGCGTGGGGCTCCTCGCCCCGCGCCCAGTTCCCCACCCTCTCCAGCACCTTCGCCTACGGCTGTCTGGGCGTCCAGATCTTCTTCGTCATCAGCGGCTTCGTCATCTGCATGAGCGGATGGGGACGGCCGCTGCGCTCCTTCTTCGCCTCGCGCGTCTCCCGCCTCTACCCCGCCTACTGGGTCGCGATCATCCTGGTGACCGCCGTCTTCGCGCTCCCCTGGGTCACCTACAAGGCGGTGTCGCCCAGCGACGCGCTGGTCAACCTCACCATGCTCCAGCAGCCGCTCGGGGTGGACCGGGTGCTGGGCGTGTGCTGGACCCTCTGGGCCGAGCTGCGGTTCTACGCCCTCTTCGCACTGTTCGTGGTGCTGCCGGGCGCGACCCGGCACCGGGTGGTGCTCTTCTGCGCCGTCTGGACGCTGGGCTCGGCCTTCGCCGAGGCCGCGAACCTGCCGCTGCTGGACGTCGTCCTGATGCCGGAGTACTCCTCGTACTTCATCGGCGGCATGGGCATCTATCTGCTCCACCGCTTCGGCCATGACGCCCTGTCCTGGGGCATCATCGGGATCAGCTTCCTGATCGGCCAGCACTACGCGATCCGCGACCTGTGGCACCCGGCCAACATCGACGCCTTCTCCTACCGCTCGGCCGCCGCCATCATCGGCGTCGTCGCCTTCGGCTATGTGGCGGTGACGCTGATCGCGCTGGGCAAGCTGAACTGGGCGAACTGGCGCTGGCTCACCGTGGCGGGCGCCCTGACCTACCCGTTCTACCTGGTCCATGAGCATCTGGGCTGGGTGGTCGTCTGGGTCCTCCACCAGAAGCTGGGCATCCCCTCCTACGGGACGTTCGCCCTGACCGTACTGGTGATGCTGGGCCTCGCCTGGCTGCTCTACCGCTTCGTCGAGCAGAAGCTCACCCCGGTGATCAAGCGCTCGCTGACCACGGTCCGGCTCTGAACGAGCGACCCGGAGCCGGTCCCGTGGTCAGAATTCGAGAACGATGCGGCCCCGTGTCCCACCGGCCTCCAGCAGCCGGTGGGCCTCGGCCGCCCGCGCGGCGGGCAGGGTGCGGGCCACCCTCAGGGTCAGAACACCGCTCTCGGCCTGGCGCCGCAGGGTGTCGAGCCGGGCGCGGTCGCCCGCGGCGAGGGGAGAGGGTCCCCGCTCGTCATGACGGCGACAGCAGCACCTGATCGATGACATGGCGCGCGTTGGCCGCCATCGTCGGGTTCGTCTCGCGGTAGTAAGGAAGCTGGATGAGCGCCATGCTCAGGGCCCAGCCCCGGCCCCGGGCCCAGGTGGCGTCGTCCACGCCCACGCCCACGCCGAGCGCGGTGCGGAAGTCATCCCGCACCGAAGCCGGGAGCAGATTCCAGGCCGGGATCAGATCGCAGGCCGGGTCGCCCACCCCGGCGGTCCCGAAGTCGATGACGGCGCTCAGCCGCCCGTCCGCGACCAGCAGATTGCCCGGCATCAGATCGGAGTGCACCCACACCGGTGGCCCGTCCCACCCGGGCGCCGCCAGCGCCTCCTCCCACGCCGCGGTTGCCGCCCCGGTGTCGATCGTGCCGCGCAACCGGCCGATCGCGGTCCGAGTCTCCTCGTCGACCTCCCGCAGCGGCCCGCCCCGGTAGGCGGGCGGCCCGTCCGCGGGCTCGATCCGGCGCAACGCGACGATGAACTCCGCGAGATCGACGGCGAGCCGCCCGGGCCGGGCGACCCGCCCCTCCCGCGGATTCTCCCCGCCGAGCCACCGATGGACCGTCCACGGCCAGGGGAAACCGTCCCCCGGCACGCCCTTGCCGAGCACCGCGGGAATGGGAACCGGCAACGCGGGCGCGAGCCGGGGCAGCCACCGGTGCTCCCGCTCCACGTCCCCGGCCCCACCCGCGATCCGCGGCAGCCGTACGGCGAGGTCGCCCCCGAGCCGGAACAGGGCATTGACGGTGCCCGACGAGGCGAACCGTTCGATGGGCAGCCCCGCCCACCGGGGGAACTGCGCGGCGAGCAGCCGCCGTACGAGAGCCACGTCGATGGGCTGTTCGTCGGCGTGCATCGTGCTCGCGCTCATCGGCACCGCCTTTCCTGAGTCGGGTGGGACACCACTACGCGCCAGGTGAGGTCCCGGCGGCAACTCAATTTGGCGTGGGGGCGTCATCCAGCCCCGCCGCGGGGAGGGGAAAATCCGCCCCTGGCCGAGCTCAGAGCCAGCGCGGGGCGTCGGCGCCCAGGCGGCCGGGGGGACGGGCCCAGTCCAGTGGTCCGTCCGGGGTAGCGATCGGCGAGCAGGCGTGCCGCAGAACTCCCTGTTCGGAGGCGGTCTCCGCCAGCCAGGGCGCCGGGTCATGGGCGGGGCCGCCACCCCGGGGCACAGGAGCGATCCCATGCAGAAGCCAGGACGCCGTGCCCGCCAGGGACAGCCGCAGATGCCGCCCGCCGCCCACCTCCTCCCGCTCCGTCAGCGCCCGCAACACCCCCGCCGCCAGCAGATAGCCCGTGCCGTGATCAAGCGCCTGCGCAGGCAGCACACCAGGATGGCCGTCAACATCGGCATCGACGTGCGCCTCGATCGCGGCGATCCCGGTCGCCGCCTGCACCAGGCTGTCGAAACCGCGCCGCCCGGCCCACGGCCCGGACCAGCCCCATGCGCACAACTGCGCGACGATCAGCCCGGGGTGGCGTTCCAGCAGGGCGTCCGGGGCGAGGCCGAAGCGGTCGAGCGCGCCGGGGCGGTAGCCGGTGACCACCACATCGGCGTCGGCGAGCAGCGCCTCGAAGGTCCGGCGGTCCTCGGACGCGCGGAGGTCGAGTGCGGCGGAGCGCTTGCCGAAGCCGGTGTCGGCGTGTGCGTCCGGGTCCTCGGGCAGCCCCGGGGAGTCGATACGCAGCACATCGGCGCCCAGCAGCGCCAGGGTGCGGGTGGCCACCGGTCCGGCGATGACCCGGGTCAGATCGAGCACACGCACACCACGCGCGGGCAGCGCCGCCTCCGGAAGCGGGTGCGGACGCGAGGCGCCCTCCCCAACCCGCCGGGACTCGACCAACGGCAGCCCGGCAAGCGGAATGTCGCTCTCGCCCGGCTCCGCCACGGCCACGGCCAGCCCACCCCCCGCGTAGACGGTCTCCTGGATCGCCCGGGCGGGCCGCGCCGCCAGCGCTGCCGCGAGTTCGTCCGGCCCGCTGTCGCCGGACAGGCCAAGGGCACTGAGCAGCCGGGCACGGTGGTGCGGATAGTTGGCGTGCGTACGGACCCAGCCATCGGCCGCGCGCCAGAAGCCGGACAGCGGAGCGAAGTTGGTGGGCTTCCGGCCGTCGATACGAAGGTGCCGTTCGCTGACGAACGCGGTGGCCACGGCCCCCTCGTCGACCCGTACCGCCGGAACGGCCCCGCCGGAGCGCCGCGCGCCCAGTTCGGCGGCGGCCAGCGAGCACACGCCCACGGTGGCGCGGGCCAGTTCGGCCACGGGCAGCCGGGCGGGCAGTCCCCCGCTCACCGCGCGGTATGCCACGTTCCCCAGCAGCGCCGGGTCGCCGCCGAGGGCGGTCCAGGCGTGGGCGGTGGCGGGGTCCGGAGGTGCGTCGCTGCTCGTCATGGGCTCATTGTGCGCCGCAGCCCGGGGGCGCCGTATGGCGAGTGCCCCGCCCCCTCCTCCTGGTCGGGGACGGAGAGGGCGGGCCGTGCAATCGGTGATGGGCCTACGCCGCGCCCGCCCGCCGGTAGAGGTCAAGGGCCTCATTGCCCAGCGTCGGGTGGTACTCATTGGTACCGGCACTGACGCTGATGTTGCCGATCAGATAGCCCCCGCCGCCCGAGAAGTCGGCGAGGAAGCCGCCACCGCTCGACCCTCCGGTCTGGACGCAGTCGATGCCCCACATCGTGGAGCCGGGGCGCCCCGCGTCGGGGAACTCATTGCCCTCGCAGTGGTTCAGCCGCTCGCCGTTGCCCTCGGCGGCCGAGCCTCCGTAGCCGAAGGAGTGGACATGGCGGCCGGTCTGCGAGTTGAAGGCGATGCCCTGCGCGCCCACGGTCTCGGCCAGGGTGCGGCCGTTCAACGTGCTCATGACGGCGAAGGCGTAGTCCCAGTTGGCGTTGGACCGCGTGGAGACGTACTGGGGCTCCCAGAACAGACTCCGGGCGGAGAACGTGCCGTAGGGGCGGTTGCCGTTGTTGTAGCCCGGGATGAAGACCCAGTTGCGGTAGCCCGTGCCGGTGGCCGCGTCCACGACGCAGTGGCCGGCGGTGAGTACGACGGACCGGTTGTCGCTGTTGGCGACGGTGGCCGAGCAGGCGAAGGTGCCGCCCGAGGCGTTCTGGAAGAAGACCTTGCCCGCCGTGGTGCTGATCAGCCCGCCGCCGGTCCAGGCGGTCGGGGACGTGGCCCGGGTCGAGGGCGCGGAGGTGGACGCGGCGGGACCCGGGAGCGGGGGCACGCTCACCCGCTCACCCGTCGTGGGCGGGGCGGTCGCGAGTTTCGCGGTGCGGGCGGCGGGCAGCGCGGTGACGTCCTGGGCGGCACGCAGCCGGTCCGTCGTCCAGAAGCGGACGGCGGCGCGCTGCCCCTCGGTGGAGACGGAGGTTCCGGCTCCACCGGCCGAGGGGGACGGGGCGGGGGCCGCGTGGGCGGCGGTTCCGGCGGTCCAGCTCAGGGTGGCGAGAGTGAGTGCGCTGAATAAGGTGGCGACACGTCTCATGCGGTGAGCTCCAAGTCCGTTGGAGGTGCCCGAGAGCGTCGGACAACGTTGTCTGACGCTGGTCGCCGGTAGAGTGCCACGACTGGTCCAGACCTGCCATGGTGTCGGGCGTCACAATTAGGGATCCCCCTAGCCCGAGCCGAACCCTCCGACGCCCGCCCCTTCCCGAAACGAGGGGCTCCGCCCCGGACCCCGCTCCTCAAACGCCGGAGGGGCTGAATTCACACCACCGGGACGGACAGACGTCCCGCACCACCGGACAGCCGTAGGAGGGAGCGGGGCCGCACCCAGCCCCCGCCAGCCGCCCCCGGGCTGAACGCCGGGCGGACAGGCGGTCCGGTGCCACCGGCGGACAGCCGCGAGACGGCGGGAGGGGGCGGGGTCGCAGGGGTGGTGTCCTGGACGCTTACGTGTATTTGTGGCGCCAATCCCCGGCCCACTCAACGCCCCCGGCCAATGGCGCCGTAAATATACGGTCCAGGGCGCCGCCCCGGAGGCCCCGCACCCGCCACCCACCACGAACAGCAGGCACACCACCCACACACCCGCACCCGCAAGCCGGACCCGCACCCACCACGCACCCGCCCCGGCCCGCCCCGGCCCGGCCCAACCGTGGGTGCCGCGACGCCCTGTTCAGTCGGCGGCGAAGTCCAGCAGCACCTTGCACGACCGGCTCCGGTCAGCCGCCTGGCCGAACGCCTCCACCGCCTCCCGCGCCGGCCGCACCCCGCTGATCAGCGCGTCGAACGACGGCTCAGCCGCCAACAGCCGCAACGCGTCGTCGAACTCGGCGTGGAAGCGGAGCGCGCCGCGCAGTTCGATCTCCCGGGCGACCAGGAGATTTCCGGCGAACGGGCTCTGCCCGGGCGGCAGCATGCCGAGCTGGACGACCACGCCTCCCCTCCGCACGCGGCGCAAACACGTGTCGAGCCCAGCCGCAACGCCCGACGCCTCGATCGCGACGTCCATCTCCTCGGAGGGCCAGTTGGGGTCGGCCGGATCGTCGGCCCGTACGCAGGCCGTCGCCCCGGCCGCCGCCGCGAACTCCAGGGCGCGGGGCAGCAGATCGGTCGCCGTGATGGTCGCCGCGCCTGCCGCGCGGGCCGCCGCGATGGTCAGGCAGCCGATCGGACCGGCGCCCGTGACCAGCACATGGCGGCCCTTCACCGCGCCCGCCCGCCGTACCGCGTGCAGCGCGACGGCCAGCGGTTCGGCGAGGGCGGCCCGGCGCGGCTCCAGCCCCTCGGGGAGGGCACGCAACTGCGCCGCCGGGACGGCGATCCGCGAGGCGAAGCCGCCCTGGACATGCGGGGTGCGCGCGGCGCTGCCCAGATAGCGGGTGTCGCGGCAGACGTTGGCGCGGCCGTCGGAGCACTCCGGGCACACCCCGCAGGGGGTGGCCGGGTGGATGGCGACCGGGGTGCCGACCGCGGGTCCGGTCGCGGGTCCGGTCGCGCCCTCGCCGTACGCCACGACCGTGCCGACGACCTCGTGCCCGAGCACCATCGGCTCCTGGAGCCGGAAGTCGCCCACCCCGCCGTGCCGGTGGTAGTGGAGATCCGATCCGCAGATCCCGCCGTACCGGATCGCCACGAGCGCCTGCCCCGGCGCCGGTTCCGGCTCGGGGAGTTCCTCGATCCGCAGATCACCCTGTCCGTGGATCACGCAGCCCAGCACCATCCGCCCAGCCTCCTCAAGTGGTTTCGCGGGGTTCACAGAACGCTCGTCATGCCGCCGTCTACGTACAGCACCTGTCCGCTGACGAAGTCCGCCGCCGGAGACGCGAGATAGAGCAGCGCGCCGACCAGGTCCTCGGTGCGGCCCCAGCGCCCGGCCGGGGTCCGTCCGCGCACCCAGGCGCTGAACTCCTCGTCCTCGACCAGCGGTCGGGTCAGCTCGGTCTCGATATAGCCGGGGCCGAGCCCGTTGACCTGGATGCCGTACCGGCCCCAGTCCGCGCACATGCCCTTGGTGAGCATCTTCAGCGCGCCCTTGGTCGCCGCGTAGGGGGCGATTCCGGGGCGGACCACCTCGCTCTGCAATGAGCAGATGTTGACGATCTTGCCGTGGCCGCGTGGGGTCATCCGCCGGGCGGTCTCCCGGCCCACCAGGAAGGCGCTGGTGAGGTTGGTGTCCAGGATCTGCCGCCAGGCATCGTCGGTGAACTCCAGCAGGGGCGCCCGGTTCTGCATCCCGGCGTTGTTGACGAGGATGTCGAGCGGGCCCACCCGCTCCTCCACATCGGTGATACCGGCGGCCACGGCCGGGCCGTCGGTGACGTCGAACGCGGCGGTGTGCACCCCCGCGTCGGCGCCGCCGAGTTCGGCCGCGGCCTTCTCGAGGGCTTGCTGATCGCGCCCGTTGAGCACCACCGTGCAGCCGGCCTCCACCAGACCGCGTGCGAGGGCGTGGCCGATGCCCCGGCTGGAGCCGGTGACCAGGGCGGTGCGGCCCGCGATGTCGAAGAGCGGATGTGTCGTCATTGCGTACGTACCCCTACCTTTGCTCAGCGCTAGATCACGAGTGACAGCAGCAGGACGAAGCCGAGCCCGACGACGGAGATGATCGACTCCATCACCGACCAGGTCCGCACCGTCTGCCCCACGCTCATCCCGAAGTACTCCTTGACCAGCCAGAATCCCGCGTCGTTGACATGGCTGAAGAAGAGCGACCCGGCGCCGATGGACAGCACCAGCAGCGCCACATGGGTGCTCGACATATCGGCGGCCAGCGGCGTCATCAGCCCGGCGGCCGAGATAGTGGCCACCGTCGCCGAGCCGGTGGCGAGGCGGATGGCGACCGCGATCAGCCAGGCGAGCAGCAGCGCGGAGACGTTCCAGTCCTGCGAGATGTCCATGATCATCTTGCCGACGCCGATATCGATCAGCGTCTGCTTGAAGCCGCCGCCCGCGGCGACGATCAGCAGCATTCCGGCGATCGGGGCGAGCGAGTGCTCGACGGTGGCGGAGATCCGGTCCCGGGTGAAGCCCGCGGCCCGGCCGAGGGTGAACATGCCCACGATCACCGCCGCCAGCAGCGCGATCAGGGGAGCGCCGATGACGTCGGCGACCCGCTGGACGGTGTTCTCCGGGTCGTCCACCACGATGTCGACCAGCGCCTTGATCAGCATCAGTACGACCGGGAGCAGCACGGTGAGCACGGTGACGCCGAACCCGGGACGCCGCTCCAGCTCCTCCGACGGCCGGGTGGGGATCAGCCGGTCCGGCGGGGTGACATGCACCCAGCGGTCGGCGACGCGCGAGAAGACGGGGCCCGCGATGATGGCGGTGGGCACGGCGATGAGGACGCCGAGCGCCAGGGTGATCCCCAGGTCGGCGTGGACCGCGTCGATCGCGGCGAGCGGGCCGGGGTGCGGCGGCACCAGGCCGTGCATCACGGACAGGCCCGCGAGCGCCGGGATGCCGATGCGCATCAGGGAGAAGTTGCCGCGCTTGGCGACCAGCAGCACCACCGGGATCATCAGCACCATGCCGACCTCGAAGAAGAGCGGCAGCCCGATGATCCCCGCGATCAGCACCATCGCCCAGGGCATCGTCCGGTTGCCGGCCCTGGCGAGGATCGTGTCGACGATCTGGTCGGCGCCCCCGGAGTCGGCGAGCAGCTTGCCGAGGATCGCGCCGAGCGCGATCAGCACGCCGACGCCCGCGACGGTCGACCCGAGTCCGGCCGAGAAGCTGGTGATGACCTTGTCGAGCGGGGCTCCGGCGACGGCGCCGAGCGCCAGTGAGCCGATCGTCAGCGACAGAAACGCGTGCAGCTTGGTCTGGGTGATGAGGAGGACGAGAACGGCTATGCCGACGAGGACGGCTATGCCGAGCTGTGCGTGACCTGCCGACGTGATCGGGTCGACGGTGTCCGCTGCCAGCATCTCGACGCTGAGTCTGGTCACGGGGGTTCCTAACCTGCGTTACTGGTGTTCGAGCCGCCGCAGTTCGGCGGCGGCCCGCTCGGTGATGAGCTCGGGTTCCGGGCCGACGTCCACGGCGACGCCGTACTCGTCCGGCTGCAACGGTTCGAGCGTGGCGAGCTGGGAGTCGAGCAGTTCGCCGGAGAAGAAGTGGCCCTTGCGCTCCTTCATCCGCTCGGCGATCAGCTCGCGGTCGCCGGTCAGATGGAGGAAGACGATGCCGGGCGCGGCGGACCGCAGCCGGTCGCGGTACTTCCGCTTGAGCGCGGAGCAGCTCACCACGCCCCCGCCTTCGGCGTGGTCATGGGCCCACGCACCTATCGCGTCCAGCCAGGGGCGCCGGTCGTCGTCGTCCAGCGGGGTCCCGGCCGACATCTTGGCGATGTTGGCCGGCGGGTGGAAGTCGTCGGCCTCGGCATACGGGACGCCGAGCTCCTCCGCCAGCAGGGGGCCGACCGTGGTCTTGCCCGTTCCGGACACTCCCATGACCACGACAACCTGGGGGGCGTGCATTGTGTGAAACCTCGCTGTCTTCTTCGACCTCGGCGCCGGGGACACTCAACCCCACAGATACGACGTATTCAAGAGTCCGTGACTTAAAAGTCATACTTATTTGAGGGGTGGCCGGCCGCGTAGGCTGAGCGCATGGACGAACAGGGGCCCCAGGGCCGTGGTCAGAGGCCCAGGCCCCAAGGGCTGCACGACCGGCTCCTGGAGTCCCTCGGCCCCGCGATCACGGGGGGCGACTATCCGCCGGGCACCGTTCTGCGCACCGATGAGCTGGAGCGGCGCTACGACGTCTCGCGCACGGTGGTCCGGGAGGCGGTGCGGGTCCTGGAGTCCATGCACCTGGTGGAGTCCCGTCGCCGGGTCGGGGTGACGGTGCGCCCCACCGAGGAGTGGGACGTCTTCGACCCCCAGATCATCCGCTGGCGCCTGGCCGGCCCCGACCGCCCCCGCCAGCTCCGCTCCCTCACCGCCCTCCGCTCGGCCATCGAACCCGCCGCCGCCGCGCTGGCCGCCGAGCACGCCACGCCGGAGCAGTGCGCCGAACTCACCGAGCACGCCCTCAACATGGTCGCCACCTCACGCGGCCAGCAGTTGCCCGCGTACCTGATCCACGACGTCGCCTTCCACCGCGTGATCCTGCGCGCCTCGGGCAACGAGATGTTCGCCCGCCTGGGCGACGTCGTCGCCGAGGTCCTGACCGGCCGCACCGAGCACCGCATCATGTTCACCGACCCCGACCCGGAGGCGGTCACCCTCCACGTCCGCGTGGCCGAAGCGGTCCGCGCGGGCAACGCGGAGGCGGCGGAGCGCTATACGCGGGAGATCACGGTGGGGGCTCTGCGAGAGCTGGACATCCTGGCGCCCTGAGCGCCCTGAGCGCCCTGAGGGCTCCGAGGGCTCCGAGGGCCTCCAAGTCGCCATGCCTGGCCGCTTTCTGGGGAACAGTCCGCACCGGCCGGGTGTCGGGTGCGGGTTTCGTTTCGCGCCTTCGGCGCCTTTGAGCAGCGGGGCAGGGGTGGGGGCGCGGGCCTCGCCGCCGGGCGCCGGGGCGGTTCGGGTGGGCGCCGGGGGCGGCTTCCGCCCTCGGCGGTCAAGCGCCCCTCCGGACTGCGGGTGGGGGTCCGGGTACCCCTGTAAAAACGCTTGATATAGCGCAACTAATACATCAAGCGATTTCAGGAGGGGTCCCCCCTGCTGTCCGGCAGCGGCCTCAGCCACCGGCCAGGGGCGCCGCCACCGGCGCCCACCCCCACCAGCCCGCCGTTCGGCGACGCGGCCCGCGCCCCCAACCCCCCTGCCCCGCTGCTCAATTGCGCCGAAGGCGCGAGACGAAAGCCGCACCCGGCCGAGCCGCGCAGGCCGGACGGGACACCCGACCCCGGCAGTCGACCTGGCGGGCCGCCGCGTCACTTCAGATGCCGGTCGACAAACCGCTCGAAGGCTCGGGCGGCCGTGCTCGGGGTTCGGTTGTCGGGGATGGCCAGGGAGATCGACCAGTCGAGCTCGGCGCCGGTGATGGGCAGCGTGGTGAGATCGCCATGCGGCCCGACGACGCCACGGGGCAGCAGAGCGATGCCCAGCCCGTGACGGACGAAATCGGCACCGGCCGTGATGTCGGTGATCTCGATGGCGACATGACAGTGGAGCCTCGCGGCGGTGAACGCGCGATCGGTCACGGCACGGTTGCCGTAGCCGGGCGGACCTGAGCGCCCACGTTCCCGCGCCGTTCGTCGCGACGGTGCTGGACTATTGGGCCCAGTTGTCCGACCGGCGGATCGAGGCAACGTCACACCGACGGCTGGACCGACGGCCGGTGCTCGTACCACCGCTGGTCGGCCTCGAGCTGGGCCGCCAGCGAGATCAGCACGGGCTCACTGTTGGCCGGGCCGAGGAACTGGGCGCCCAACGGCAGCGTGCGCCCGGGGTCGGCGAACCCGGCCGGGACGTTCAGCGCGGGCCACCCCAGCACATTCCACGGCCAGGCGTACGGACACGCCGCGATCATGGCCCGATCGGTCTGCCACCCCGACAGCCCGGCCATGGCGCCGATCCGCAGCGGGGGCGTGGCCGTCGTCGGGGCGAGGACGACGTCGAAGCGCTGGAAGATCGCACCGACCTGGCGCCGCAGCGGCCCCTCGTACGACCGCGCCCACCGCAGCGCGGCGCCGCCCAGCAGCCGGCCGTTGCGGGCGGCGTGGCGGGTGCGGATGTCGAGCAGCAGCGGATCGGGGACACGGCCGGACCATTCGAAGAGCCCGGCCGTGGCGCGCGGCAGAAAGGAGAAGCCCACGAGCCCGTAGCGCGGCTCGGCCTCCACGACCTCATGGCCGAGGGCCGCCAGCCGCTCGGCGAGCCGGACGACCGAGGCCCGCACGGCCGGGTCCAGCCTCTTGGGGGTGCCGGTGAAGGCCGTCTTGAAGGAGAGGGCGATCCGCAGCCGCCCCGGGTCGCGGCCCACCGCGGACAGCACATCCACCGGCTCCGGGCAGTGCAGATCCCCCTCGCGGTTGCCGCTCACGGCGTCCAGCAGCAGCGCGGCGTCGGCGACCGTACGGGCGAGCGGGCCGTTGCAGGTGATGCCGTTGAAGGACTCGGCGTCCGGCCAGGTGGAGATCCGGCCGCGCTGGGGCTTGATACCGATCAGATGCGTCCAGGCGGCGGGGATACGGACCGAGCCCGCGCCGTCGGAGCCGAGCGCGGCGGGGACCAGCCCGGCGGCGACGGCGGCCGCGGCGCCGCCGGACGAACCGCCGGGGGTGTGCTCCGGGTTCCAGGGGTTGCGGGTGTCGCCGAAGGCGGGGCCCTCGGTGAACGGCCACTGGCCCAGCTCGGGGGTGTTGGTCTTGCCGACGATCACGGCCCCGGCCGCCCTCAGCCGCCGCACCGCCTCGCCGTCCGCGACCTTGGCCGGGAAGTCGCCGCAGCAGCCGAACGCGGTGGGCTCGCCCGCCACATCCGTATCGTCCTTGACCGCGAGCGGCACCCCGAGCAGCGGCAGCCGCTCCCCCGCCGCCAGCCGCCGGTCGGCCTCGGCGGCCTCGCGCAGGGCGGCCTCGGCGCGGACGCGGCGGAAGGCGTTCAGGGTGGGCTGGGTCTCGGCGATGCGCTCGAGCGCCTGCTCGACCAGCGCATGGGAGGTCACCTCGCCTCCGGCCAGGGCGCGGATCTGCTCGCCCAGACCCTTGGGAATGACGCTGGTCACCGTGGTCCTCCTCGGGTGAGTTCGGCCACTTCCCCTTTACCCCTGGCGGCTGCTCCGCGCACCCTGGGCAACGGTGATGACCCGTTTCATCACTTTCATCACGATCATCGCTGAGCACAGAGGACACCCGCATGACCGACATCGCGGCGCGCCGCACCGGCCTCCACTCCCGCACCGGAGGCCCCTCCGACGGCGAGGATCACCTGTTGGAGCATCTGCTCGGCTGGTCGCTGGTCGTCGTCCTCGCCTTGCTCACCACCCAGCTCGGACTGTTTTAGACGTACTCGGCCCGGACGCGGCCCCGGGGGCCCAGCCGACGAATCGCACCTCCGGGTAGCGGGCCGACGGCCCGTCCAGCAGCCCCGCGTCATCGCGGTGGCGCAGCTCTCGGTCGAAGAACGCCGGGATGTACGCGCGCTGGACCGCCACCGCCCGCTGCGGGGCGACCGTGCCGATCGCGTCGGTCACCAGCTTCTCCGGCAGGCCGAGTCGCGCGGCGATCGGCGGCAGCATCGACGTGGCGTCGGTGTAGGTCGCATGGGCCGAACCGAGCAGCGTCAGATCGAGGCGCGGGCCCGAGCTGTGCTCCCACAGCGCACCCCACGACGGCACGGTGTGGTGATCGTTTCCGTCCATACCCATGGTCAGCACGGGACGGTCCACCCCGTCCGCGGCGACCGTGGAGAGGGGGCCGGGATCCTGGTCCTCCTCGACATAGGCCAGCACTCCGTCCAGATTCGCGGCCGCCGCGATCCTCCGGTCGTCATGCATCGCCTGAAGGGCCGCGAAACCGCCCGCCGACTGCCCGAACGCGCCGATGGCGGACCGGTCGAGCGGCATCGGGGCGAGCGCCTCCAGCCGGTCGAGGACGAAGCGGAGATCCGCCACCCGCACCGCACAGGTCTTCCGCAGCAGCTCGACGACCGTGCCCTCCCGCTTGGCCCGTACGTACTCCTCCGGCAGCCTGCTGGTCTCGACCCGGCCGTCCGGGAACTCGACCGCCGACCCGTCATAGGTGTGGTCGACACAGATCACGACATAGCCGCGCGAGGCCAGCTCATCGGTGAGCGTGGTGCCCAGCGAACGGGGGTCGCCGACGCCGGGCGAGTAGAGCACCACCGGCCACCCAGCGCCCCGGCGCGCCCGCGCGGGCGGGGCCCCCTGGTGCGCGAAGGTGCGCGTCGCCGCCCAGTCGACGCGGCCCTGCGGCACGCCCCCGAAGTTGTTCAGCCGGTCGAAACCGGCCGCCTCGCCCGGCAGCAGTTGCGCGGCGCGCGGATACCGCTCGACGTCCCGGGCCGGGTAGCGGACGCTGACCATCAGCTCGCGCGACGGCCGGGAGGCGACCCAGGGGTCGGGCCGGTCCTGATCGACGAGGCGATGGGAGACGGTGCCCACGGGGTACGGCCCGGTGGGCGCGGGCAGCGCCAGCCGCACCCGCCGCGCGGCGGCTCGCGCGGCGGCCGGGGCCGCGACCGCCTTCGGCTGCGCGATACCCACGCCCAAGGCGGCGAGGGCGGCGGCGGCGAGGAGTGCCCGGCGGCGGGGGCCGGAGTGGGAAGTAGGTGTGGTCATACCGAAGAGCGTTCCTTGTCCGGCCGTACGCCACCATCAGGCCGCCCACCGTCTCAGGAGTGGGGTTGCCCCCAGCTCCCGTACATCACATTGAACCGCGCCGTATGTCATAGTGGACCGTATGACGAACGACGCCGCGGCCTGGCTGGACTCCGCCGCCATCGACCCAGCCGTGCACGCCCTGCGCCCCGACTACCGGGCGCTGCTCATCACCGCCGAGGGGCTGCGCCCCGGGCCGAGCGACGAGCTGAGCGAGCGACTGCTGGCCGACGCCGAGCAGGCGGCGCGGGAGCGGTTCGGGGACGGCCCGGTGGAGGAGCATCCGCACCTGGCCGCCTGGCGCGAGGCGTTCCGCGCCTTCGGCGCGAAGCCCCAGCGCACCCGCCCCAGCGCGGAGGCGCTGCTACGGCGGGCGCCCGCCGGGCTGCCCCGGGTGGACCGGCTGACCGACATCTACAACGCGATCTCGGTCGCGCATGTGATCCCCCTGGGCGGCGAGGACCTGGACCACTACGTGGGCGCGGCCCGTCTCGTACGCGCCGAGGGCGACGAGACCTTCGAGACAACGGCCGGTGGCGAGCCGGTGCTGGAGCACCCGGCCCCCGGCGAGGTCGTATGGCGCGACGAGGCAGGCGTCACCTGCCGCCGCTGGAACTGGCGCCAATGCACCCGGACCCGCCTCACCCATGCCACTACCCGGGCGATGTTCGTGCTGGACGCGCTGGGCCCGATGGACGACACGGCCCTGAAGGCAGCCGGTGACCAACTGATGGAGGCCCTGACGACCGTCGGCCCGGGGGTGAGGCTCGCCTCCAGGCTGGTGAGCGCGCCGTAGCGAGACCGCGCAGGCCCGGCGGATCTTTCCCCTACCCGCCCCTTCCCGCAGCATCGATTTGCGGCTCCGCCGCGTGGTGGGGCTCTGCCCCGGACCCCGGGGGCCGGGGCAGAGCCCCGGACACCCCCAGCACGCCGGCACGTCGGGATGACGGGCCCAGGCGCTGGGCCAGCCTCGCCCGGGGTCTGGGGCGGAGCCCCAGTTTCGGGAGGCGGCGGGGAGGCGAGCACCCTGCCCGCCCGTGCCCGTTGCCAGGGCGACGCGCCCGGACCCCGAGGGCCCGGGCGGGGACCAGCCCGCCCGACCGTGCCGCTGCCAAGGGCTTGGCCCGGACCCCGGAGCTGGGGCGGAGCCCCGGACGCCCCCCGCTCGCTGGCACGCCAGGATGACGGAGCCCGGGGTCTGGGGCGGAGCCCCGCCACGCGGCGGAGCCGCAAATCGATGCTGCGGGGAGGGGAACAGCCGTCGCGGGCTAGAACAGCGACTGCTGCCCCGGCGTCGGCGGCTCGTCGTTCCCGAAGAGCTTCGGCGGAGCAGCGAGCAGCGGCGCGATGCGCCGCGAGCCGGGGCAGGAGATCAGTTCGAGGGCGGAGCGCCGCCCCGGCGGGTCGTGGCGGGCGAAGCGCCCGCCGACGACCGCGATCTCACGGGTGCAGACCGGGCAGGCGCGGCGGGGTGACGACGACATGGGTCCAGTGTTACCCAACCCCCTGACAACCCGCCCCGAGCGGGTCCGGCCGGCTCAGAACGCGTCCACCGGCTTGTACGTCCCCCACACCTCCCGCAACGCGTCGCACACCTCGCCCAGCGTGGCCCGCGCGGCGAGCGCGTCCTTCATCGGGTACAGCACATTCGCCGTGCCCGGCTCGCTCTCGGCGGCCTTCCGCAGGGACGACAGGGCCGCGCTCACCGCCGAGCGGTCGCGTTCGGCGCGCAGCCGGGTGAGCCGGTCGCGCTGGCGGGTCTCGATCTCCGGGTCGACGCGCAGCGGCTCGTACGGCGCCTCCTCATCCAGTTGGAAGCGGTTGACGCCGACCACCACCCGTGTCCCCGCGTCCGTCTCCCGGGCGATCCGGTAGGCGCTGCGCTCGATCTCCTCCTTCTGGAAGTTCCGCTCGATGGCGGCCACCGCGCCGCCCAGGTCCTCGACCCGCCGCATCAGGTCGACGGCCGCCGCCTCGACCGCGTCGGTCAGCGACTCGACGGCGTAGGAGCCCGCGAAGGGGTCCACGGTCGCCGTCACATCGGTCTCGTACGCCAGCACCTGCTGGGTGCGCAGCGCCAGCCGGGCGGAGGTGCCGGTCGGGAGCGCGATGGCCTCGTCGAAGGCGTTGGTGTGCAGCGACTGGGTGCCGCCGAGCACGGCGGCCAGGCCCTGCACGGCCACCCGTACGAGGTTCACCTCGGGCTGCTGCGCGGTGAGTTGGACCCCCGCGGTCTGCGTGTGGAAGCGCAGCATCTGGGACTTCGGATCACGCGCGCCGAACTCCTCCCGCATCACCCGCGCCCAGATCCGCCGCGCGGCACGGAACTTGGCGACCTCCTCCAGCAGCGTGGTGCGGGAGACGAAGAAGAAGGAGAGCCGGGGTGCGAAGTCGTCGATGTCCATTCCCGCCGCGACGGCCGTACGGACGTACTCGATGCCGTCGGCCAGAGTGAAGGCGATCTCCTGCGCGGGCGAGGCCCCGGCCTCCGCCATGTGGTAGCCGGAGATCGAGATGGTGTTCCACTTCGGCAACTCGGCCTTGCAGTATTTGAAGATGTCGGCGACCAGCCGCAGCGAGGGCCCGGGCGGAAAGATGTACGTGCCGCGGGCGATGTACTCCTTGAGGATGTCGTTCTGGATGGTGCCGGTCAGCCGGCTCCCGGCCACGCCCTGCTCCTCGGCCACGAGTTGGTAGAGGAGCAGCAGCAGGGCCGCGGGCGCGTTGATGGTCATGGAGGTCGAGACCCGGTCCAGCGGAATGCCGCCCAGCAGCACCCGCATGTCCTCGACCGAGTCGATGGCCACGCCCACCTTGCCGACCTCGCCGTGCGCGAGGGGGGCGTCGGAGTCGTAGCCCATCTGGGTCGGCAGGTCGAAGGCCACCGACAGGCCGGTGGTGCCGTGCTCGATCAACTGCCGGTAGCGGGCGTTGGACTCGGCGGCGGTGCCGAACCCCGCGTACTGCCGCATCGTCCAGGGGCGGCCGGTGTACATCGTCGGATAGACCCCGCGGGTGAAGGGGTACTCCCCCGGCTCGCCCAGCCGCCCGGCCGGATCCCAGCCGCTGAGCGCGCCGGGCCCGTACACCGGCTCGACGGGGAATCCCGACTCCGACTCGCGCGCCATGGGTCCACGCCTCCTGGTGGCTGATACCGGGCGTTCTCCCGGTACGGGGCCTTGTTCACAGCATGCGTCGATGTTCGCCCCCTGGCAGCTTCGGGAAGCATTCAGAGCAAAAAGATCAACAAAAAGATCAGCAGGGGAGTGGGGGTTCAGATGCACCGGACAGCGGTGGTCGGCACAGCGCTGGCCACGGCCACGGCGGCGGCACTGGTCGCGGGGTGCCGGGCGGGGGAAGCGACCGTGGACGGCCGGGGGCAGGAGAGACCGCAGGCCCGGGCCAGTACGAGCACACCCGCGCGGGAGACGCCCCGGCCGCATCGCACGTTCACGCACAAGGCCAAGCCCAAGCCCAAGCGGGTCGTGGCGCCGCCGCGCACCACGAGGCCCGTCACACCGCGGCACACCGCGCCGAGGGTGACCCCGCCCGTGATCGCCGTCGGCACCAGCGGGGACCGGGTGCGCGAGCTCCAGGCGCGGCTGCGCGCTCTCGGCCTCTTCAACCGGAACCCGACGGGCTACTACGGCACCATCACGCAGGCGTCCGTCAGCGCCTACCAGCGGGGCCACGGCCTCTCGGTCACCGGCTCGGTGAGCCCGCGCACCTGGACCTCACTGCGCTCGGCGACCAAGACGCCCACGCACGACCAGCTCTATCCGCCGACCACGCTGCCGCTGGCCAAGCCGGATCCGCGGTGCCTGACCGGCCGGGTGCTGTGCATCAGCAAAACCAGCCGCACCCTCGCGTGGATGGTCAACGGGCGGGTGGTGTCGGCGATGGATGTGCGCTTCGGCTCGGAGTACACCCCGACCCGGGAGGGGCTGTTCCAGGTCAACTTCAAGAGCCGGGACCATGTGTCGACGATCTATCACACCCCGATGCCGTACGCGATGTTCTTCAGCGGCGGCCAGGCGGTGCACTACTCGTCGGACTTCGCCGCCCGCGGCTACAGCGGCGCCTCCCACGGCTGCGTGAACGTCCGCGACAAGAAGAAGATCGCCGCGCTCTTCGCCAAGGTCAAGGCGGGCGACAAGGTCGTCGTCTACAAGTAAGGCCGCAACCATCAATTGAGCAACCCCGACGGCGAGGACCCGGTCCGCGAGAGCGGCGCCGGTTGAGAGCGCAAAGAGGGGCGGCGCGGGCAGAGCCGGGGGAACGTGCTCTGCCCGCGCCGAATGCGCGGAGCCGTCGGTACGGGGGGAACCTCGGCTCCCGCGCGGCCGATGACCAGTCGGCCCATTTCTTTCAGCGTCACCGCTGAAAAAAACGTCACACCTGGGTGCCGGAGTCTCAGCCGACACCCGTTTCCGTGGCCGTCACCGGGTCGGTCGACGCCGCCGGGTCAGCCGCGGGCGTCGGTGTCGTGGTGGCGGTCGGCGTGCCGGTGGTGCCGGTGGTGTCGCTCGGCGGAGGAGGGGGCTGGGGGACCGTGCTGTCGTCCCCGCCACCTTTTCCCTGATCACCGCCGGAGCCGCCGCTGTCCGAACCACCGCTGTCACCGGAGCCGGAGCCGGGGCCGGACCCGTCGGAGTCGCCGTTGCCGGACCCGCTCTGCCCACCGTTGTCCCCGCTGCCGCCGCCGTTGTCCGAACCGCTGTCGGTGTTGTTGTCACCGCCGTGGTCCGAGCTGTCGTCGCTGCGCGGGGTGCCCGTGCTGTCGTCGGTGAGGATCTGGGTGCAGTAGCCGTGGATGGCGGACACGCTCCCGGCCGCCTTCGTCAGCTTCTTCAGCGACTTCTCGTCGAGGTTCGCGCCCCCCAACTCCGCGGCCAGGTAACGGGGGCAGATGTGGAGGGCCCATCCCGGGGTGCCATGCTTCCCCTTCGACGAGGGGTCCTCCGGCTTCCCGTCCTTGCCCTTGCCGCCGTCCTCCGGAGCGGGGCTGACGGTTCCGCCCTGGGCGCCGTTCGAGCCCACATCGCTGGCATCGTTGTCGGCTGAACCACCGGGACCAGGCGTCGTCGTACCGCCGTCCTCGGAGATCTCCGGGTGGGCGGATTCCCCGCCGGGTCCGGCGTCCGACATGCTCACCGAGGGGCCCGGAGTGTGGTGGCTCGGCCCGAACGGGGTGGGCAGCACACCCGCCGCTGCCGCGACCGCGAAACCGCTCAGCGCACAGCCGGCCACCATCGCGATCATGCCCGCCCGCAGCGGGCGGCGCAGTCGCGGCTGTCTCTCTCTGAACTGCCGGATCCGCCCCGGCCGCCGGACCACACCCGGTTCGGCGACGGCTTCCGCTTGGGCCTCGACCTCGACCCGGGCGGCCCGGAAGGCGGCCATGGCCGCCTCCTCGCCCGGCAGCGCGGACGCGTCGGAGGGGGCCGCCGGGCGGCCCGCTCCGGCGACGGCGCTGAGCACGGCCGCCAACCGCTCCGCTTCGGCATATGACTCGTCGCCCCGGCCGTCGGGAGCCCCGGGCTGCCCCTCGACCGGTTCGCCGCGAAGCAACCGCTCCGCGACACTGTCATCCAGCCAGCTATAGCGGTGGTCTTCGGCCATCACATGTCCTTCTGCGTTGGCGCGCGTGAATCCGTCACACCAGCAGACTTCGCCGCACCCGGCTTGGTTGCTCCGCCGCCGTGTGACTCACGTTGCCCCGGGATCCCCTCGAGCACCGCGGAATCGCCCCCGGCCGCCGGGCCGATCAGGTCGGCCAGCCGCCGCAGGCCCCGGTGGGCGGCCGTGCGTACCGCCCCCGGCCGCTTGCCCAGCACCGCGGCCGCGCTCTTGGCGTCGAGGCCGAGGACCACCCGGAGCACCACCGCCTCGGCCTGGTCCTGCGGAAGCTGGGCGATCAGCCCGAGCGCCCGGCCGGTGCCGAGGGCCTCCATCGCCTCACCGGCCGTGTCCGCGTCGGACGCGCGGAGCTCCAGCTCCGACTCATCGCCGCCGATGGCCGGGCGGCGGCCGCGCATCCGTATGTGGTCCAGCGCGCGATTGCGGGCTATCCGGGCCGCCCAGCCCCGGAAGCGGTCGGCGTCTCCACTGAAGCGTTGCAGGTCACGGGCGATCTGGAGCCATGCTTCGGAGGTGATGTCCTCCGCGTCTCCGTCACCGACCAGCGTGCGCACATAGCCGAGGAGGCGAGGGTGCACGGACCGGTAGACGGTCCGGAAGGCGGTCTCGTCCCCTTCCTGCGCCGCGAGTACCGCGGCGGTCAGTTCCGCGTCGTCGCCCTGCACGCTCTCTTCCTGCCCCACTCGGAGAATCCGTGGTCCAGTCGATTCCGGCGTAGCCGCGGGCTAGCCCTGCCCGTAGGGCGGGTACTGCTGACCGGGCTGGCCGGGCGGCGGGGTCGGGGGAGTCGGCGGCATATGAGGGGTGCCGTACGAGCCGGACCCGGGGGCCGGGGCGCCGTACGAGCCGGGCCCAGGGGCCGGGGCGCCGTACGGGGCGGGTCCGGGCGCCGGGGCGCCGTACGGGTTCTGCGCCGACATGCCGTACGGTGCCGGGCCGCCCATCTGCGGCGCCAGCGAGGCGCGCTGCTCCTGCATCGCGGTGATCTGCCGGACCAGCAGCAGTGCGAGGACCGCCGCGGCCATGAAGATCACGATCGCGAACATGTCGAATGCCAGGATGGAGTGCAGGCTCTCGATATCGCTCTTCGCCTCGGAGCGGGAGGGGGCGTAGTCGTCGCCCTCCACCTTGCCCCGCAGCAGGTTGTACCGGATGCCGCCGATGGCGTTGGTGACCAGCGCGACGATCCAGGTGATCCACCAGCCGTTGAGCAGACCGCGGCTGACGGCGTGCGGCCCCTGCGGGGAGCTGGCGCGCCAGATGTCGTTGGCGATCTGCTTGGGGAACCAGAAGTTGACGACGGGGGTGAACCAGGAACCGACCGCCCAGCCGCTGCTGAAGCGGTGCTGGCCGGGCGCGAAGACCTCGGCGTTCAGCCGCAGCCGCCGGAACCAGATCACCCAGACCACGGCGATCGCGAGGGTGAGCAGCGAGTAGATGACCTGCGCGGTGGTGAACAGGTCGTCGGCGTCGTTGAGGTCCTGCTCGGTGATGGAGACGGACTTGCCCTCGACCGCGTCCAGCATGTCCCCGATCACGCTGTACTGGCCGGAGCGCCCCACGAAGAGGAAGACGAGCGCCGGCAGCGCCACGCCGAAGAGCGCGACGAGCGTGGTGGAAAGCCCGCGCCGCAGATCGACCCCGCCGGCCGGCATGCCCATGGGCGGGGCGGCCGGGTAGCCACCGGGCGCCGGCGGCATCTGCGCCATCTGCGGCGGGACGGACGGCTGCTGCGGCGGCGCGGAGGGCTGCTGTTGTAGCTGCTGCTGGTACGTCCCGCATGCGGCACAGCGCCCGTCGGGGCCGACGGCGACAGCGCGGCAGTTCCCACACGGATACATGGTCTTTTGAGTCCCCCTGGGAACGTGACCCGCTGCGGGCCACGCGAGAAAATGAAGCCTCTGACCGCGCCCAGAGCGCGGACCTGCACGTTACGGGCATCCGACCGGTCACGTCCAGAGCGGAACGGACCCGGGACGCGGGGTGAAGTCCCCGGTTTCGTGCAAGGGGAGGTGTGACGTAATCGAGGCGTGCGACGCTGTAAGGGGTACGAGCCTTCTCAAGGCTCTCCCTGATCGACGGTCGGGGCCTCTCCTGTGGGGGGTGGCGGCCCCGACCGTCCTTCTTTTCTCCTTCTTCTCTCCGCCTTCTCTCCCTCTTTTCTCCGCCCGGCCCCCCGCTCAGACCCCGAGCCGCTCGGCGAGCCGGGTGAAGTCGGACCAGCTCAGCGGCGGCTTCCCGGGGTCCCACACGCGCTGGGCCAGTGCCGCGAGCGGCAGCCTGATGCCCTGGGCCACCTGCGCGGCCGTCTGGGCGTCGGGCCGGTCACCCCAGATGGCGAAACGGGCGCCGAGGATCCGGTTCGGTCCGGTCAGGGACTTGTCGGCGACGGGCGTGGAGCCGCGCAGTACCGCGGGGGACCAGCTCTCGTAAATACGTTCGCCGGTCGGGTAGGTGAAGCCGCCGGGCTCGCCGAGGACGTAGTAGAGATACGAGTCATTGAGGTTGACCACCTTGCGGCCCTCCTTCAGATACTCCAGCGGCGGCCGTGCCGTCTCCTTCAGCCGTCCCGTCCAGTACTCGACCTCGATGTCCTTGTCGGGCTTGACGACGCCGCCGGCGAAGAAGCCGTCGTTCCACGCCTTGGGCTGCTTACCGAGCTGCCGGGCGAGCCGGGCCCGGTCGTTCAGCCAGCCGGTGACCAGGTCCTGCACCCGGGCGTTGGGGCCGTACTTCGCCTTCGCGGCGGCCACCAGCTTCGGGAACGACGCCTGGGGGTCCTTGACGGTCAGCGCGAGGTACTCATCGGCGCCCAGATGCCACCAGCGGCCGGGGAAGAGCGGGGCGTACTCGCGCATGAGCTGATCGACGATGCGGGCCGAGGCCGGATTGGAGATGTCCACCGAGCCCTGGAACGTGGTGCCGCCCGCGTTGCGCAGTTGGAGCTGCGGATGGGCCCTGATGACGGCGCCGAGGTGGCCCGGCGAGTCGATCTCGGGGATGACGGTGATGTGCAGCCGCTGCCCGAGCGCGACGATCTCCCGGACCTGGGCCTTGGTGAGGTGCTGGGCCGAGACGATCTCGGGGTGGCTGGTGCTCTGGATGCGGAAGCCCTGGTCGTCGGAGAAGTGCAGGGCCAGTTGGTTGAGCTTGAGGTCGGCCATCTCGCGCATCCGGGCCTCGATCCACCCGGCCGAGAAGAACTTGCGCGCGATGTCCAGGTTGAGTCCGCGCTGGGCGCGGCCGGGCCGGTCGTGGATCACGCCTTCGGGGAGGCGTCCGCCGGAGCGCAGCGCCTGTTTCACGGTGCGGGTGCCGTAGAAGACGCCCGCCTCGGCGGGGCCGGTGATCCGGGCGCGGCCGCCACCGACCGTCAGTGTGTACGCCTCGCGGCCACCGCTCTGCTTCGGCTCGATGGCGAGGGAGAGATCACCGGTGCGGGGGGTGCCGGAGGCGGTGCGCAGCCCCAGTTGCGTGGCGATCATCTGGGCCTCGTCGGCGAGCGGGCCGTTGAGGTCGGCCACCACCCGGCTGCCGCTGCCGGGCCGCCAGCCGGGGCCCGTGGCCGGGGTGAAGTCGCGGACGGAGGGGATGGTGCGGGGCGGGGCGGAGGCCGCCGTTCCGTGCGGCGAGGCGGCGGGGGACCGCGCGGAGGTGGCGGTCGTGGCATGCGCGGAGTGCGCCGGCGAGGAACGGGCCGGTGAGGAACGGGTACCGGCCTGGCCCTGGCCGCCGCCCGTCTGCTGACAGCCGAGGGCCGCCAGGACGAGGGTGGCGACGGCACCCGCGATGAGACCGCGGACGCAGGACGCCTTGGTGGCTCTGAGCGGCAATCCCATGGCGGTGTACCTCCTTAGGCCCTCCCCGCTTCGGGCATTCGGCCGCCTTTGGGCCGAAAAACACCCTGCGCCCCGAATGCCGTCCACCGCATGCAGTAAAACCTCCCCCTTCGGGTGATATCGCGTTCCCCCCGGCACACCCACCGCCCCGCATCGTTAGCGTGTACTGCTCATACGCCCAGCCATGTCTCCCGCACCTGTCCCGGGTGTCCGCTTCTCCCGGGTGTCCGTTTCTCCCGGGTGTCCTTATCTCCCGGACGTCCTCATCTCCTGGGCGTCCGCTCCCATGCGTGTCCCCTGCGTGCCGGAGGAGTCCACCGCGTGTCCGAGGAGTCCACGCTGTCCAGGTCCAGGCCCATGCCCAGGTCCATGCCCGGGCCCATGCCCGGGTCCCGCGCCGCGGCCCCCCGCCTCGACCGGCTCAACACCGCCACCGCCGACGCGGCCGAGGCCGCGCTGCTCGCCTGCTGCGGCAGCCGCCGCTGGGCCCGGCTGATCGCGGCCCACCGCCCGTACCCCGATCTGGAGGCGCTGCTGGCCGCCGGGGACGAGGCCAGCTATGACCTCACCCTCGCCGATCTGGACGAGGCGCTCGCGGACGAGTCGGTCGTCGGCCATGAGCTGCCGCCCGCGGAGAGCCTGGGGTCGCTTGCCGCCCACACCGCGCTCCGGGCCGCCCACGATGCGTACGAGCGTCGATTCGGTCACGTTTTCGTCATCTGTCTGGATGGTCTGCGGCCCGATGAGCGGCTCGACCGGCTGCTGACCGGGATCCGGAAGCGGCTGGGCAACGAGCGGGAGCGGGAGCGCGAGAACACCGCCGAGGAGCTGCGGCGCATCGCCCGCGGCAGGCTCGCCCGGCTGGCCGCGAACGCCTCCCGGTTGCCCGACGTATCCGGGTTCCGTATCGCATGATCGCCCGTTCGTGCTTGATAGATCACACCTGAGCCCCCCGGACGAACCAGCCGACAGCACGTCGGTACGATGTCCAGGGCCGGTGGACCGTACCCGGCCGGGCCCGACCGACCGTGAAGCCGGCAGGCCCCAAATCCGCTTCCGGAGGGTTTTTCCGTGCCGGCTGGAACGCTGTATCGCGGCCGGGAAGGCATGTGGTCCTGGGTGGCTCATCGAGTCACCGGCGTCCTCATCTTCTTCTTCCTGTTCGTACATGTGCTGGACACCTCGCTGGTCCGCGTCTCGCCCGAGGCGTACGACAACGTGGTCGCCACCTACAAGAATCCCGTCGTGAACCTGATGGAGTACGGCCTCGTGGCCGCCATCCTGTTTCACGCCCTCAACGGCCTTCGCGTCATCGCCGTCGACTTCTGGTCCAAGGGAGCGAGGTACCAGCGCCAGATGCTCTGGGGCGTCGTCGGTATCTGGGTCGTGCTGATGGCGGGCGCCTTCTACCCGATCCTCCAGCACACGCTGCGCGAACTGTTCGGGAGCTGACGCACATGTCCGCCGAGACCACCACCCCCGCGAGCGACTCGGTCACCGGGTACGACGTGGATCATCCGGCCCCGGTCATCGAGCCGCCGCGGGCCCGTACCCGCAAGACGCCCAGGGCGACCCGTACGAACTTCGAGATGTACGGCTGGCTCTTCATGCGCCTGTCCGGCGTCCTGCTGGTCGTCCTGGTCCTGGGCCATCTGCTGATCCAGCTCGTGCTGGACGGCGGCGTCACCAAGATCGGCTTCGCCTTCGTGGCCGGCCGCTGGGCCTCGCCGTTCTGGCAGGCATGGGATCTGATCATGCTCTGGCTCGCCACGCTGCACGGCGCGAACGGCCTGCGCACGATCATCAACGACTACGCGGAGCGGGACACCACCCGCCTGTGGCTGAAGGCGCTGCTCTACACGGCGGCAGGATTCACCATCGTGCTCGGCACTCTGGTGATCTTCACCTTCGACCCGAACATCCGCTAGGCCCCGGGGCTGAGGTATCCACTCATGAAGATCCATAAGTACGACACCGTCATCGTCGGCGCCGGCGGGGCCGGAATGCGCGCGGCCATCGAGTCGACCAAGCGCAGCCGCACCGCGGTGCTCACCAAGCTCTACCCGACCCGCTCCCACACCGGCGCGGCGCAGGGCGGCATGGCCGCCGCCCTCGCCAATGTCGAGGAGGACAACTGGGAGTGGCACACCTTCGACACGATCAAGGGCGGTGACTACCTGGTCGACCAGGACGCCGCCGAGATCCTGGCGAAGGAGGCCATCGACTCCGTCCTCGACCTGGAGAAGATGGGCCTGCCGTTCAACCGCACCCCGAACGGCACCATCGACCAGCGCCGCTTCGGCGGCCACAGCCGTAACCACGGCGAGGCCCCGGTCCGCCGGTCCTGCTACGCCTCGGACCGCACCGGCCACATGATCCTCCAGACGCTGTACCAGAACTGCGTCAAGGAGGGCGTGGAGTTCTTCAACGAGTTCTACGTCCTGGACCTCCTGATGACCGAGGTCGACGGGGTCAAGCGGACCGCGGGTGTGGTGGCGTACGAGCTGGCCACCGGTGAGCTGCACGTCTTCCAGGCGAAGGCCGTCGTCTTCGCCTCCGGCGGCTGCGGCAAGTTCTTCAAGGTGACCTCCAACGCGCACACCCTCACCGGTGACGGCCAGGCGGTCGCCTACCGGCGCGGGCTGCCGCTGGAGGACATGGAGTTCTTCCAGTTCCACCCGACCGGCATCTGGCGGATGGGCATCCTGCTGACGGAGGGCGCCCGCGGTGAGGGCGGCATCCTCCGCAACAAGGACGGCGAGCGCTTCATGGAGAAGTACGCGCCGGTCATGAAGGACCTGGCATCACGAGATGTCGTATCGCGGTCCATCTACACGGAGATCCGCGAGGGCCGCGGCTGCGGTCCGGAGGGCGACCACGTCTATCTGGACCTGACCCACCTGCCGCCGGAGCAGTTGGACGCCAAGCTGCCCGACATCACCGAGTTCGCGCGGACGTACCTGGGCATCGAGCCGTACACGGACCCGATCCCGATCCAGCCGACCGCGCACTACACGATGGGCGGCATCCCGACCAACGTCCAGGGCGAGGTGCTGGCGGACAACGACACCGTCGTCCCCGGCCTGTACGCGGCCGGCGAGGTCGCCTGCGTCTCGGTGCACGGCGCCAACCGGCTGGGCACCAACTCGCTGCTCGACATCAACGTCTTCGGCCGCCGGGCGGGCATCGCCGCCGCGGAGTACTCCGCCAGGGCCGACTTCGTCGAGCTTCCGGAGGACCCGGCCGCGTTCGTCCAGAGCCAGGTGGAGAACCTGCGGGACGCGACCGGCACCGAGCGGGTCACCGAGGTCCGCAAGGCGCTTCAGGAGACCATGGACAAGAACGTCATGGTCTTCCGCACCGAGCAGACGCTCAAGGAGGCCGTCGAGGAGATCGGCCACCTGCGGGCGCGCTTCAAGAACGTCAGCGTCCAGGACAAGGGCAAGCGGTTCAACACCGATCTGCTGGAGGCCATCGAGCTGGGCAACCTGCTCGACCTGGCCGAGGTCATGGCGATCTCCGCGCTGGCCCGCAAGGAGTCGCGCGGCGGCCACTACCGCGAGGACTACCCGAACCGCGACGACGTCAACTTCATGCGGCACACCATGGCGTACCGAGAGGTGGGCGCGGACGGCTCCGAGTCCATCCGCCTCGACTACAAGCCGGTCGTGCAGACCCGCTACCAGCCGATGGAGCGTAAGTACTGATGAGCACCCCCACCCTCGAGAAGTCCGACCAGGCCCCCGAGGCGGCCGACGCCACCGCCTCGCACCTGATCACCGTCACCTTCCGGATCCGGCGCTTCAACCCGGAGATCTCGGACCAGGCGGTCTGGGAGGACTTCCAGATCGACCTCGATCCGAAGGAGCGCGTCCTCGACGGTCTCCACAAGATCAAGTGGGAACTGGACGGCACCCTGACCTTCCGCCGCTCCTGCGCCCACGGCATCTGCGGATCCGACGCGATGCGGATCAACGGCCGCAACCGGCTGGCCTGCAAGACGCTGATCAAGGACATCAACCCCGAGAAGCCCATCACGGTCGAGCCGATCAAGGGGCTCGCGGTCCTCAAGGACCTGATCGTGGACATGGAGCCGTTCTTCCAGGCGTACCGCGATGTGATGCCCTTCCTGATCACGACGGGCAACGAGCCGACGCGTGAGCGGCTCCAGTCCGCCGAGGACCGCGAGCGGTTCGACGACACCACCAAGTGCATCCTGTGCGCCGCGTGCACCTCCTCGTGCCCGGTGTTCTGGAACGACGGCCAGTACTTCGGCCCGGCGGCGATCGTCAACGCGCACCGCTTCATCTTCGACTCCCGCGACGAGGGCGGTGAGCAGCGGCTGGAGATCCTGAACGACAAGGACGGCGTCTGGCGCTGCCGCACCACCTTCAACTGCACCGAGGCGTGCCCGCGGGGCATCGAGGTCACCAAGGCCATTCAGGAGGTCAAGCGCGCTCTGATCACGCGCCGCTTCTGACGGAGCCTTTTGGCTCGGAGCTTGTGGGCGAGGGCCCCGCTTCCCGGATTCCGGGGGCGGGGCCCTCGTCGTATCCACGCACATCGAAGAGCTATACACGCGATGTATACGCATGGCGTATAGTCCTGCGCATGGCCACCGCCTACCTTCTGCCGATCAAGACGGCCGCCGCCCTCTTCCCGCTGCTGGCACTCTTACTGCTGCTGCCGACGGCCGTCGTCCTGTACCGCCGTCACGGCGTGATGTCCCCGGGGCGGACGCTGTCGCTCTACGGCTTCCTCTACTACCTGCTCACCGCCTACTGCATGACGATCGTGCCGCTGCCGAAGCAGACCGGCGACATGTGCGAGCGGTTCGCGATGGTCGCCGATCCGCAGTGGATGCCCGGGAACACCTTCAGCGACATCTGGAAAGAGGCCCACCACAAGGTCGGGCTCAACTCGCTGATCCTCCAGAACCCCGCCGTCGCCGGGACCGTCTTCAATCTGCTGCTGCTCCTGCCGCTCGGCGTCTTCCTGCGCTACCACTTCGGGCGCTCGCTGCGCGCCACCGCCGTGATCGGGTTCGTGGTCGCGATGTCCTTCGAGCTGACGCAGTGGACCGGAGTGTGGGGTCTCTACAGTTGCCCCTACCGCCTCTTCGACGTGGACGACCTGATCGTCAACACCTCGGGAGCGGTGATCGGCTGGCTGCTGGCCGGGCCGGTGGCCCGGATGCTGCCCGCGCTGGAGACGCTGGACGGGCGGGCGCTGGCGGCCCGTCCGGTGCCATTCGGGCGGCGGCTGACGGCGCTCGCCGTCGATCTGGCCGGATGTGTCGTCACATCGGTGTTCGCCACCGTCGTGCTGATCGAGCAGCGCGGAACGGCCCCGGCATGGCTGCCCGTCGCGATCTTCGTGGTGTGGTTCGTCCTGCTGCCGCTGGCGACCGGCGCGACGCCCGGAAAGCGGCTGTTGCTGCTGCGGCTGGTGGCGGAGGACGGCGGCCCGCTCATGCCCTGGCGGCTGATCCTGCGAGCGCTGGTGCTCGCGGCGTCGGTGATGCCGTTCCTGTCGGGATTCTTCCTGGCCACGCTGATCCTGCTGAACGAGCCGTGGCGCTACAACCATCTGACCACCGTCCACGGCCCGGGCGCCCAGGACGCGGAGACGATCCTCTACGCGCTCGGCAGCGTCGAACTACAGGCGGTGCTGGCCGGGCTCGCGCTGACGGCCACCTGTGCGTGGAAGACCCTGCGCCACCCGCACCGACTCGCCCCGCACGACCGCCTCTCGGGCATCCACAACGCCACGCTGCCGCACAGCCGGGCCGTACGGGCCGGGGCGCGGGCCGCCGACCGGTCGCAGCCGGTGGCGGTGGCGGTGGCGCGGGTGGCCGACGGCGGCGCACCGGCGGGGGACCTCGACCGTCCGCTGGTCAGCGCGGCGCCCGTCGGTCCCATCGGTCCCGTCGGTTCCACCGGTCCCGTCGGTTCCACCGGTCCCGTCGGTTCCACCGGCTCGGCGGAGGTTCAGCGGTCCGCCGTCGACTCGCGCTGAAGCGGGGTGGGTGGCCGGGATGACGGGGGCTCAGACGCTCAAGTACGGGTCGAGGCCAGCTCCACCACGGTGACGTCCGGTGGCGCCCCGACCCGTACCGGCGGGCCCCAGGCACCCGCGCCGCGCGTCACATAGAGCTGGGTGTCGCCGTACCGTTCGAGACCGGCGGCGGTGGGGTTGGCCAGCTCGGCCACATAGGTGCCGGGCCACACCTGACCCCCGTGGGTGTGGCCGGAGAGCTGGAGATCGACGCCCGCCTTCACCGCGTCGTGGATCACCACCGGCTGATGGGCGAGCAGCACGGAGGCACGCGAGCGGTCGCGATCGCCCAGCGCCTTACCGAAGTCGGGCCCATGGCCCTCGCTCTCGCCCGCGATGTCGTTCACCCCGGCGAGATCGAAGCCGGGCAGCTCGGCGCGCTCGTTCTCCAGGGGACGCAGGCCCAGCTCGCGCACATGGTCCACCCACTCGTCGGCGCCCGAGTAGTACTCGTGGTTGCCGGTGACGAAGTAGCTGCCATGGCGGGCGCGCAGCGCGCGCAGGGGCTCGGCGGCCGGGCCGAGATCCGCGACACTGCCGTCCACGAGGTCGCCTACGACGGCGATGAGGTCGGGGTTGGTGCGGTTGACCGCCTCGACGACCCGCTGGGTGTGGGCGCGGCCCAGGATCGGCCCGAGGTGGATATCGCTGACGACGGCGATCCGGAAGCCATGCGCCCGGCGCGGCAGCTTGGCGAGCGGCACGGCGATCCTCTTGACCCGCGGCCCGCGCAGCACGGTGTACGTCCCGTACCCCACCGTTCCGGCAGCCACGGCAGTGGCCCCGACGGCCACGGCCCGCGCGACAAACAGCCGCCGGGATGCGGCGGGCGCCGGGCCGTCCGTGGCTGCCTCCGCCGCCCCGGACGCGACGCTTCCGGCCGCCGCCGTACCGCTTGCCAGAGCTATGGCCCCGCCGTCGGACACCACCGTCGCGGCGGCGCCGATGGGGCCATCCCCGCCCGCGCCGTCCCCGGCCGCCGCGCCCTCGCGGCCGTCCGCGCGGATGGCCGTCGGGTCGGGGCCGACGGCGCCGGTGTCGTCGGCGGTCACCGCCGAACCGGCATCCGCTGTCCGCCCGGCGACAGCCGCATCCGCCGCCGGGCCCCCGGCCGACCGCACATCAGCGGACTCGGCCGGGTCGCGACGGCTCAGCCATGTGCGCAGCAAGGGCCGTACCGCCTCGCCGACAAGCAGGGCGAGGGTCAGATACAGCAGCAGGGCGAGCCAGAGGTAGCCCGGCCAGGCCAGGCCGCGCTGGATCGCGAAGGGCACGCCCGCGCGGCCCGAGATCACCGCGCCGACGCTCATCAGCGGCAGTACGAAGGCCGCCGCCGTGCCGGTACGGCGCGCCCATCCCCCGCGCGCCGTCGTATCGCCGACCAGCCGCCGCCACACATACCAGTGCACGCCGGTCAGCAGACCGATGACGGCCAGCGCGATCAGGACGTAGAGCACGACCATCCCCGGTCCCCTCCCCTAGCGACTACCCGGTGGCTTGTGCGGAACCGCTACTCGGAGGCGTCGTTTCGACGCAGAGCGCGCACCCCACGCAACCCGATCACCCCGATCGCCGTCCCCAAGAGAAACGAGGTGATCGCGAGCAGCAGATGCACCCAGAAGTACGTGGTGGGGTCGCCGGAGTCGTCGAAGGCGAGTCCGCTGGCGTCCTTCCACAAATTTTTGACAAAGGTGAACCAGATGACCCAGCTCCAGACCCCGAAGGCGAGCAGGAACCAGGACACGGGGCGGCTGAGCTTCATGGGTTCCAGTATGGGCACGGCCCCGGATACCTCCACGCGGGGGTCTGTCGTCAATACGTCGGCGCTGCTTTCGCTCTCCTCAGCGACGCCAGGTACGTTCACCTCCGTGCCCACACCTTCCTTCACCAGCACTCACGTCCGAGACCGCACCCGTAAGAGCACCGGCGAGAGCACCCCCACGAGCAATCGCGCGGGCAGTCGCCGTACCCCCGCCCGCCGCGCCGCCGCACCGCTGGCGGCCACCGCCGCCGCCCTCCTGCTGTGCGGGCCGCTGGCCGCCGCCCCGGCGCACGCCGCCGATCAGCCGGGCGGCTCCGCCGAGGCGGTCAAGCCGCCCGCCCATATGTCCACGGTGGGCGGGAAGCGGCTCGGCCGCCCCGGCACCCAGGTGGACCCCAAGGCGGGCGCGCCCGCGCTGCCCAAGGAGCTCAGCGGAAAGTCCTGGCTGGTGGCCGACGCCGAGTCCGGTGATGTGCTCGCCTCGCACAACGCCCACTGGCAGCTTCCGCCCGCGTCCACGCTGAAGATGCTGTTCGCGGACACGCTGCTGCCGAAGATGCCGAAGACGAAGACCCATAAGGTGCGGCTTTCCGATCTGGAGGGGATGGGCGAGGGCAGCAGCCTGGTCGGGGTCAAGGAGAACTACACCTACTCGGTCCACGACCTGTGGCTCGGCGTCTTCCTGCGCTCGGGCAACGACGCGGTGCATGTGCTGTCGGCCATGAACGGCGGCGTCCCGGCGACCGTGAGCGAGATGCAGGCGCACGCGAAGCATCTGAACGCCCGGGACACCCATGTGGTCACACCCGACGGCTACGACGAGAAGGGCCAGGTCAGCAGCGCGTACGACCTGACCCTCTTCGCCCGCTCGGGGCTACAGAAGGCGGACTTCCGGGAGTACTGCTCGACGGCGACCGCGCAGTTCCCCGGCACGTTCGAAAAGGGCAAGAAGAAGCGCTCCAGCTTCGGCATCCAGAACACCAACCGGCTGCTGACCGGCTTCGGCGTCGAGCCGTACAAGGGCATCGCCGGGGTCAAGAACGGCAACACCACGAACGCGGGCGCCACCTTCACCGGAGTCGCCCAGCGCGGCAGCCGGGTGCTGCTGGTCACCGTCATGAATCCGCAGGAGCAGCAGGCGAACGAGGTCTACAAGGAGACCGCGAGGCTCTTCGACTGGGGCTTCAAGGCGGCGGGCTCGGTGAACCCGGTCGGCACCCTCGTCCGCCCCGGCGCGGCGGGCGCCAACCACCCCTCGGCCGGTGGCGAGGACGGCCATAAGCACGCCCAGGCGTCCGTCTCCACGGACAACGGAGGCTCCGGCGGGGCGTGGACCGCGGTGGGCATCGCGGGCGGCTCAGTGGCGCTGCTGGGCGCGGTGGCCTTCGGGGTGCACCGCCGCTGGCCGCTGCCGGAGCTGGTGCGGCGCCGCTCGCGCGACTGAGCGGGCCCTTACGGCCGAGCCGGCGCTCTTACGGTCGCCGTCACGCCGCCGCCTGCGGGCCTTCGGGCCTGCGGGCGCGGGGCTTTCCGACCTCCGGCCCGGACGGCCGGGCCCGGTCCGGCCCGGACGGCTGGGACTGGTCCGGCCCGGACGGCTCGGCCCGGTCCGGTCCGGACGGCTCGGCCTTGTCCGCCTCGGACGGCTGGGCCTTGTCCGCCTCCGCCGCCCATTCGGCCTCGCGCTCGGCCTGGGCGGCGGGCGGGGTGGCGGTCCAGGCGGCGCAGTACAGCGTGAGTTTCGCGGTGAAGTTCATCCACAGCAGCAGGGCGATGGGCACCCCGAACGCCCCGTACATGCTCTTGGCCGCCACATCCTTCAGATAGCTGCTGAGCAGCACCTTGAGCAGTTCGAAGCCGACCGCGCCGATGAGCGCGGCGATCACGACCGTACGGCGCGGCGGCTGCACGCCGGGGAGCCAGGTCAGGACGTAGCTCAGCAGCACGAGGTCGGCGCAGACGGCGATGGCGAACGCGGCGATCCGCAGCAGCCAGCCGCCGATCCCGTTCTCGGGGATGCCGATGAGCCGGACGATTTGGCCCACGGCGGTGGCGGCCAGGGCGGACACGGCGAACGAAAACAGCGCCACACCGCCCAGCCCGATCAGCACGAAGGCGTCCTTGACCTTGCGCACCAGCGGGTTGCCTGGGTCCTCCTCCAGCTCCCATACGGCGCGCAGGGACTCGCGCAGCGAGCCCACCCAGCTAATGCCGGTGAACAGCAGCAGGGCGCCCGCGACGACTCCGATGGTGGCGGCGTTCTGGACGAGTGCGCCCAAGTCGAGCTGGCCGGAGATGCCCGGGATCTGCTGAGCGATCTTCTTCTGCAACTGGGCCATCTGCGCCTGGCTGAGCGTCGCCGCGCCGATCGCCGCCCCGACGGCGATGAGCGGGAAGAAGGCGATAAAGCTGCTGAACGTGATCGCGGCGGCGAGCCGGGTCCAGTGGACACGGTCCAGCCGTTCGTAGGTACGCCAGGCGTGGGTGCGCATCAGCCAGGCCAGCATGGGGCCGACGACAGGCAGCCGGGTCAACGATTCCATGATCAGCAACTACCCTTCCGCACGGTGTCACTCCTCGGCGCGCCGGTGCGCGATACGGATATCCGGGTTCCCCGGACAGCCGCTCCGCTCATCACTCTTTTCGGTGAGGCCGTGAGTACGGGCGCACAATCACTCCGTATGCCCCGCATCGGGGGGATACGTTCATCCCATGAAGGACGTGGTCGGTTCCCCGCAGTCGGTGCTCGTCCTGGGCGGTACGTCCGAGATCGCCCTGGCGACCGTCCGCCGCCTGATCAGCCGTCGCGCCCGTACGGTCTGGCTGGCCGGCCGCCCCTCCCCCGCCCTGGAGTCGGCCGCCCGGCAGTTGCGGGACCTCGGTGCCGAGACCCTTACGGTGCCCTTCGACGCGCTCGCCCCCGAGGCCCACGAGGTGACCCTGGGCAAGGTCTTCGCCGAGGGCGACATCGACCTGGTGGTGCTGGCCTTCGGCGTCCTGGGCGTCCAGGCGCGGGACGAGACCGATCCCCCGGCGGCGGTCCGCGTCGCCCAGACCAACTACACCGGCGCCGTCTCCGCGGCCCTGATCTGCGCCAACGCCATGCGCCGCCAGGGCCACGGCTCGCTGGTGGTGCTCTCCTCGGCCGCCGCGGGACGGGTCCGCCGCACCGACTTCATCCACGCCTCCGCCAAGGCCGGGCTCGACGCGTTCGCTCAGGGGCTGGGGGACGCGCTGCGCCGCACGGGTGTCCATGTGATGGTCGTCCGCCCCGGCTTCGTCCGTACGAAGCTCACGGCCGGGCTGCGGCCCGCACCGCTGGCCACCACGCCCCAGGCGGTCGCCGAGGCCATCGAGGAGGGACTGCGCCGGCGCGCCGCGATCGTCTGGGCACCGGCCGCACTACGACTGACGACGGCGGCCCGCCGCCTACTGCCCCGGCGAGCCCCATAGGGGCGCGGGGCTGTGTCGATGTGCGGCTCCGCCGCGCGGGCGCGACCAACCACAACGAACCCGCAGACGACCAACGCACCGGAGCCCCGGTGGCGCGCCCCGCAGGGGCGCGGGGAACTGCGCGACCAGCCACAACAAACCCGCAGACGACCACCGCACCGAAACCCCAGCGGCGCGCCTAGCGGGGCGCCCCGTAGGGGCGCGAGGCTGTGTCGATGTGCGGCTCCGCCGCGCGGGCGCGACCAACCACAACGAACCCGCAGACGACCACCGCACCGGAATCGGAGACGGCGCCCCCTGGGGCGCCTAGCGGGGTGCCGCCGGACGCGAGAGATCAGCCTGACGAGGCACCACGGGCGAGGCACCGCCCGGCAGTTCGTCCGACCCGAAAGGGTATTCGCGGTCCAGCCGCCAGACCCCGTCCGCCCCCTGCTCGTACAGCGCGAAGCCGGTGATCGTCCAGGCGGCCTCGTACTCCTTGAGCTCGGCGAACGCCCGGTCCATCGCCTCCTCGTCGATGCCGTGGGCGATCGTGACATGCGGGTGGTACGGGAACTGGAGCTCCCGCGCGCACGGCCCGGACTCCACCCGGATCCGGTCCTGAAGCACCGCGCACTCCTCCGCGCCCTCGACGATCCTGACGAAGACGACCGGCGAGAGCGGCCGGAAGGTGCCGGTGCCCTCCAGCCGCATCGGGAACGGCCGCCCCTCGGCCGCGACCCGCGCCAGATGGTCCTCCACGGCGGGCAGCGCCGAGGTGTCGACCTCGGTCGGCGGCAGGAGGGTGACATGAGTGGGGATGCCATGGGCGGCCGGGTCCCCGAAGCCCGCGCGCCGCTCCTGGAGGAAGCTGCCGTACGGCTCCGGGACCGCGATCGAAACGCCGAGCGTTACGGTCCCCACTGCGTTCTCCCTCCTGGCCCTCCCGGGCTGCTGAGTTGTGGCCGCTGCACCCGTGTCAGTGTGGCGGCTGCGCCGCCCTCGCGGCTAGATTCCTCGGTTCTTCCCCATACCGATCCACAGGCCCCCTGGTCAGGGGGCCGGACCGGTGTGTTCCGCTGTCCGCGCTGGTCCATATCCATACGTGCGCGGGGCGCGCCGTGCTCACCGGGTGGTGCGAACGGCGCTCGACGTGCCGCTCAGCGCGCGGGGGGCAGGAAGCCCACCTTGTCGTAGGCGGCGGCCAGCGTCTCGGCGGCGACGGCTCGGGCCTTCTCGGCGCCCTTGGCCAGGATTCCGTCCAACGTCGCGGGGTCGGCGAGGTATTCCTGGGTCCGCTCGCGGAACGGCGTGACCCACTCGACCAGCACCTCGGAGAGCTCGGTCTTGAGCGCGCCGTAGCCCTTGCCCTCGTAGCGGCTCTCCAACTCCGGGATGGCGGTGCCGGTCAGGGTGGAGTAGATGGTCAGCAGATTGCTGACGCCCGGCTTCTTCTCCTCGTCGTAGCGGATCTCCGTCTCGAGGTCGGTCACCGCGCTCTTGATCTTCTTCGCGGAGACCTTGGGCTCGTCGAGGAGGCTGACGATGCCCTTGGGGGTGGACGCCGACTTGCTCATCTTGATCGTCGGTTCCTGGAGGTCGTAGATCTTCCCCGTCTCCTTGACGATGTACGCCTCGGGAACGGTGAAGGTCTCGCCGAAGCGACCGTTGAAGCGGTCGGCCAGATCCCGGGTGAGCTCGATGTGCTGGCGCTGGTCCTCGCCGACCGGGACGTGGTTGGCCTGGTAGAGCAGGATGTCCGCGACCTGGAGGATCGGGTAGGTGAAGAGGCCGACGGTGGCCCGGTCGGCGCCGTGCCGGGCCGACTTGTCCTTGAACTGCGTCATCCGGGACGCCTCGCCGAAGCCGGTGAGACAGTTCATCACCCAGCCGAGCTGGGCGTGCTCGGGCACATGGCTCTGGATGAAGAGCGTGCAGCGGTCCGGGTCCAGGCCGGAGGCGAGAAGCTGGGCGGCGGCGAGCCGGCTGTTGGCGCGCAGCTCCGCCGGATCCTGCGGCACGGTGATCGCGTGCAGGTCGACCACGGTGTAGAACGCGTCGTGGGTCTCCTGCAACGCGACGTACTGCCGGATCGCACCGAGGTAGTTGCCGAGGTGGAAGGAACCTGCGGTGGGCTGGATACCGGAGAGCGCACGGGGACGATCGAGGGCCATGGCACCCATTCTCTCAGGTGTGGAACCAGACTCCGTCCGCCGGTGTATGAAAGGTGTGAGGACTCGTGAAGCACAGATCATCGCGCGGGTGCTGGCCGGCGACACCGAGGCATATGCCGAGCTGGTGCGGGCCCATGCGCCGATAGCGCATCGCACCGCCCGGCTGCTCGGGGCGGGCGCGGATGCCGAGGATGTGGTGCAGGACGCCTTTGTGAAGGCGTATCTCGCGCTGGGGCGGTTCGAGGGCGAGGCGGCGTTCCGGCCGTGGCTGCTGCGGATCGTCGCCCATGAGACGAGTAACGCGGTGCGTTCGGCGCGCCGGAGGCGGACGGCGGCGGACCGGGAGGGAGCGCTGCTGGCCGGGGCCGAGCCGGTGATACCGGAGTCCGCCGATCCGGCGGCCGTGGCGCTGGCGGGCGAGCGGCGGGAGCGGCTGCTGGCCGCGCTGGAGGAGCTGAGCGAGCCGCAGCGGCGGGTGGTGATCTACCGCTATCTGCTGGATCTGGACGAGGGGGAGACCGCGGAGGCGCTGGGCTGGCCTCGCGGCACGGTGAAATCGCGGCTGAGCCGCGCTCTGAGACGGCTGGAGCGGCTGCTGGGGCCGTCGGAGACCGCCGGTGAGACGCGGTGGACGGCCGATGAGACGCGGTGGACGGCTGAGGTGACTCGGCGGACGGCCGATGGGACCGAGTGGGGAGGCGAAGGAGATGGCCGAGGAAGGGCTGCCCGGAGAGCTGCGGGCGCTCGGGCGGGCGTTGGAGATACCGCCGTCCGGCGCACCGTCGCGGCACGGCGTGTCGCCGGCGGGCGGCGTGCCGCCGGCGGGAGACATGCCCTCGGAGGGCGGGGAGACGCTGGTCGAGCGGGTGCTCGCCCGGATCGTGGGCCTGCCGGTGCCGGTGGCCGACGACCGGATCCGGGAGGAGCAGTGGTGGGGGCCGCTGCCCGGCCTGGAGGCCGGGCAGGGGCCCGCGGGCGGCGTCAGCCGGTCGGCAGACCGGGAGCCGGGTAGCCCGCCATCAGCTCGGACACCTCGGCCTTGATCTTGGTGAGGGCGCCCTGGTCACCGCTCTTGGCGGCGGTCACCCCGCGGTCGATCCAGTCGGCCACGGCGGGCATGTGCTCGGTGGACAGACCGCGCGAGGTGAGGGAGGGGGTGCCGATCCGGATGCCGGAGGGGTCGAAGGGCTTGCGCGGGTCGTAGGGGACGGTGTTGTAGTTCACCACGATCCCGGCCTGGTCCAGGGCCTTGGCCGCGACCTTGCCCGGCACCTCCTTGGGCGTCAGGTCCATCAGGATCAGATGGTTGTCGGTGCCGCCGGAGACCAGATCGAAGCCGCGGGCGAGCAGTTCCTCGGCGAGCGCCTTGGCGTTGGCGACCACGGCATGGGCGTAGTCACGGAAGGCGGGCTGGGCGGCCTCGTGCAGGGCCACCGCGATGGCGGCGGTGGTCTGGTTGTGCGGACCGCCCTGAAGCCCGGGGAAGACGGCCTTGTCGATGGCCTTGGCATGGGTCTCGCGCGCCATCAGCATGGCACCGCGCGGGCCCCGGAGCGTCTTATGAGTGGTGGTGGAGATGACATCGGCATACGGAACGGGCGAGGGGTGGGCGCCGCCCGCGATCAGACCGGCGATATGCGCGATATCGGCGACGAGCACCGCGTCCACCTCGCGGGCGATCTCCGCGAAGGCGGCGAAGTCGATCGTGCGGGGCACCGCCGTGCCACCGCAGAAGATCAGCTTGGGCCGCTCCTCGAGGGCCAGCTCGCGCACCTGGTCGAAGTCGATCGCCCCGGTGTCCTGGCGCACCCCGTACCGGACGCCGCGGAACCAGGTGCCGGTGGCGGAGACACCCCAGCCGTGGGTGAGATGACCGCCCATGGGCAGTGACATGCCCATCACGGTGTCACCGGGCCGGGCGAAGGCCAGATAGACCGCGAGGTTGGCGGGCGAGCCGGAGTAGGGCTGCACATTGGCGTGCTCGGTGCCGAAGACGGCCTTGGCCCGGTTGATCGCCAGGGTCTCCACCTGGTCGATGATCTGCTGGCCCTCGTAGTAGCGGCGGCCGGCGTAGCCCTCGCTGTACTTGTTCTGAAGCACCGTCCCGGAGGCTTCCAGGACGGCGGCGGACACATAGTTCTCGCTCGGGATCAGGCGCAGGGTCTCGGACTGGAGCAGTTCCTCGGAGCCGACGAGAGAGGCGAGTTCGGGGTCGGCGGCGAGAAGGGCGGGATGGGAAAGGGGCAGGCTCATCGAGTCCTCCGGGGCGATCGGTGACGGTCCGGTCGTGTCCCGGGGTGCCCAGGCGGGCGGCACCTCGTGGCGCTGAGGCCGCGCATCGCTTCCTCGTGGTCGGTTCCACGCTCGGCTCGCCAGTCACGATACGCACCCCCACTCTAGCTAGTGAGACAAGGAGGACAAGATGGGATCGGGACGCTCCGCGGAGCGGGCCATCGCCGCCGCCGAGGCCCATGGCGCGCACAACTACCATCCGCTGCCGGTCGTCGTCGCGTCCGCCGAAGGCGCCTGGATGACCGATGTCGAGGGCCGCCGGTATCTCGATCTGCTCGCCGGATACTCGGCGCTCAACTTCGGGCATCGCAACCGCCGGCTGATCGAGGCCGCCAAGGCGCAGTTGGACCGGGTCACCCTCACCTCCCGCGCGTTCCACCACGACCGCTTCGGCGCCTTCTGCTCCGAGCTGGCCGAGCTGTGCGGCATGGAGATGGTGCTGCCCATGAACACGGGGGCGGAGGCGATGGAGACGGCCATCAAGACCGCCCGTAAATGGGGCTACCGGATCAAGGGCGTACCGGACGGCCGGGCCAGGATCATCGCCGCCAGGGACAACTTCCACGGCCGGACGACCACCCTCATAAGCTGCTCCACCGATCCGGAGGCCCGTGCCGACCACGGCCCCTTCACCCCCGGGTTCTCGATCGTGCCGTACGGGGATCTGGCGGCGATGGAGGCGGCGCTGGACACCGCGCCCGAGGAGACGGTGGCCGTGCTGCTGGAGCCGATCCAGGGCGAGGCCGGGGTGGTGGTGCCGCCGCCCGGTTATCTGGCCGGGGTCCGGGAGCTGACCCGGGAGCGGGATGTGCTGTTCATCGCCGATGAGATCCAGTCGGGCCTCGGGCGCACCGGCACCACCTTCGCCTGTGAGCACGAGGGAGTGGTCCCCGATGTCTATGTGCTGGGCAAGGCGCTGGGCGGCGGGGTCGTGCCGGTGTCGGCGGTGGTGTCCTCCGGCGAGGTGCTCGGGGTGCACCGCCCCGGGGAGCACGGCTCCACCTTCGGCGGCAGCCCGCTCGCCTGCGCGATCGCTTTGGAGGTCATCGCCATGGTGCGGACCGGGGAGTTCCAGCGGCGCTCGGCCACTCTGGGCGAGCTGCTCCACCGGGAGCTTGCGCTGCTCGTGGGAAGGGGAGTCGAGCAGGTGCGCGGCCGGGGGCTGTGGGCAGGGGTGGACATCCATCCGTCGCGGGGCACCGGGCGGCAGATCTCCGAGCGGCTCATGGACCGCCGAGTGCTGGTCAAGGACACCCATGGCGCCGCCATCCGGATCGCCCCGCCCCTGGTGATCAGCGAGGAGGATCTGGAGTGGGCGCTGGACCAGCTCAGGACGGTGCTGGCCGGATGACCACCCGGTACGGCTCGGTGGCGCTGCCCTGCTCAAAGGCCCCGCGCGGGTCAGCGGATCACCGTGGTTCAGAGGATCACATGGGGGATGAAGCGCGCGTACTCATCCGTCACCAGCCCCGCCGACTCGCGGATGCCGAGCCCCGCCGCCTCGCCCTCGACGACCCAGGTGCCGAGCACCACCCGGTTGCCGTCGAAGTCGGGCAGCGGCGCCAGTTCCTGGTAGCAGCACGGCTCATCGCGGAGGACGGGCTCCTCGCCCGGCGGGTGCACCGTGACCCCGGCCCCCTCGCGGCCGAGCAGCGGCTTGGCCACATAGCCGTTGGCGCGGGCCAGTTCCCGGGGGCCGTCGAGGTAGGCGGGCAGCAGATTGGGATGGTCCGGGAAGAGCTCCCACAACACGGCCAGCAGCGCCTTGTTGGACAGCAGCATCTTCCAGGCCGGTTCGATCCACAGCGTGGATCCGGTGCCGCCGCCGTTGTCGAGGGTGTCCAGCACCTGCGGGCCGAACCGGTCGGTGGCCAGCCACTCCCAGGGATAGAGCTTGAAGCAGCTCCGGATGAAGCGGAACCGCTTGTCGACGAAGCGGCCCGACAGCCGTTCCCAGCCGATGTCCTCCATGGAGATCGCCTCGGTGCTGAGCCCGGCCTGGTCGGCCGTCTCACGGAGGTAGGCCACCGTCATCAGGTCCTCGCCCAGCTCGTCCCCGGCCGAATGGGCGAAGTACAGGGGCGTCCCCGGCGGCAGCAGCCCGGCCTGGGTGCGCCAGGCGTCGACCAGCCGTTCATGGAGGGAGTTCCACTGGTCGGCGCCCGGGAAGCGGTCCTCCATCCAGAACCACTGGGCGCTCGCCGCCTCCACCAGCGAGGTGGGCGTGTCCGCGTTGTACTCCAGCAGCTTCGCCGGGCCCGATTCACCGTCGTAGCGCAGATCGAACCGGCCGTAGACACTGGGCTGTTCGGCCCGGCGGTGCCAGGACTCGGCGATCAGCCCGGCCAGCCGTGGATCGTCGATTCCGAGGTCGGCGAAGCGGCCGGTCTCGACGATATGGGCGGCAGCGGCCAGCGACATCCGGTGCAGCTCCTCGACGACCTCCTCCAGCGCCTCGACCTCGGGCAGCGAGAAGGCGTAGTAGGCGCTCTCGTCCCAGTAGGGGCGCAGCGAGCCGTCCGGGTAGCGGGTCAGCGGATAGATGACCCCCTGCTCCTCCACCGTGGACTGCCAGTCGGGGCGGGGGGCTATGGTGTGGCGCTTCATCGTGGGACGGCCCGCTCAGCCGCCGCTGGAGCCCGAGCAGCCGAAGCCGCCCCGGTCGGCCGCCTTGCTCTTGTCGAAGGTGCCGTAGTCCGCCCAGCGGCCGCTGACCTCGGAGTCGTAGTACCACTCGCCGTCGGCGCCCTTCGTGCCCCGGCTCTTCTTGCCCTTGCCGCCCGTGGTGGACGAAGAACCCTTGCAGGCACTGGAGTCCACGACCCGGTATCCGTTCACCGCGTCATAGCTGTTCCGGTCCACACAGCGCTTGTCCGGTTCCGAACCACAGGAGGTGAGCGCCGCCGCCAGCGCGCCCATACCGCCCAGGATCACCGTGCTCGACCGCAGTCGCCGCGTCGTCTTCCGTTCCATCCCCGTATCCCCCGTTCCTCTCCCCCGAGAGCGTGGTCTCCCCGAGGCCGCAACCGTCCACCCTAGGGGGAGCTGCCGCGCCCATGGATGGCGGGGCTCGGCCGAGGAGTGTGGGTTCGGGCCGCTGAAACGCATGACTTCAGGGCAGCGCCCGGCACAGCGCCTCCAGGGCGCCCGTGAAGGCGTGATCGGGCGGGGTGCCATAGGCGAACACCAACGCGTCCGGCTGCCCGCCCGGCTCCTGTTGCCGCTCCTGTTGCCGCGGCGCCGGCGTCCGCTTCTGCCCCTGTTCGTCGCGGTAGCGGTAGCGGGACAGCCCGTCCAGCGCCAGGCCCTGCCAGGCCGCGCCCCGCACCACGGACTGCTCGGTGCCCGGCGGCAGTTGGAGCACCGCGTGCAGCCCGGCCGCGATGCCCGTGACCCGCACCCGCGGGGCGCGTTCGGCGAGCGCCGCCACCAACTGGTCGCGGCGGCGCCGGTAGCGCATCCGCATACCGCGCACATGGCGGTCGTACGCCCCGGAGTCGATGAACTCCGCGAGCGTGAGCTGGTCCAGCCTGCCCGACTCCCACTCCCCCGTCCTTTTGAGCGCCAGGAGGTCGTCCATCAGATGGTCCGGCACCACCATCCACGCCAGCCGCAGCGCGGGCGCCAGGCTCTTGCTCGCGGTGCCCAGATAGACCACATGCTCGGGGTCGAGCCCCTGGAGCGCCCCGACCGGCTGCCGGTCGTAGCGGAACTCCCCGTCGTAGTCGTCCTCCAGCACCAGTCCGCCCACCCGCGAGGCCCAGTCGACCACGGCGGCGCGCCGGTCGGGGTCCAGCGGAACGCCGATGGGAAACTGATGGGCCGGGGTGAGCAGGACGGTCCGCAGCGCGGCCGACCGGTCCAGTTCCGCCGTCCGCGCCCCCTGCTGATCGACCGGCAGCGGCACGGTGCGCAGCCCGGCTCCGCGCATCACGTTCCAGTGGACGTCGAGCCCGTAGGACTCCACGGCCATCTCACGGTGTCCGGCCTTCTCCCGCACCCTGCTGAGCAGGGCCAGTCCCTGGACGAACCCCGCACAGACCACGATCCGTTCGGGCGCGGCCCGCACTCCGCGGGCGCGCGCCAGATAGTCGGCCAGGACCCGCCGCAGCTCGGGCCGTCCGGCGGGGTGACCATAGCCGAAGGCGTCGTTCGGCGCGACGATCAGGGCGCGCCGGGCCGCGGAGAGCCAGGCGGTCCTGGGGAAGGCCGAGACATCGGGTTGGCCCGGTCGCAGATCGTAGGTGGGCCGGGTGGCGGCCACGGCGGCGGCCGGGGGTGTGCGCGGCGGGGCGGGCTCGGGCGGCACGACGCGCTCGGCGACCCGGGTGCCCGAGCCCTGCCGGGCGGTCAGCCACCCCTCGGCGACGAGTTCCCCATAGGCGTCGGCGACGGTGTTCCGGGCGATGCCGAGGTCGGTGGCGAGCGAGCGGGAGGAGGGCAGCCGGGTGCCCGGGGCGAGCCGCCCGGTGCGGACGGCGTCGCGCAGGGCGCGGATGAGCGCGACCCGCACCCCGGTCCCGCCGCCGGGCGGCAGATCCAGATGCAGATCCGTCCCCAGCCCGCCCGGTCCGCCCGGTCCGCCCGTGCGCTGTCCGGGTTCGCCTCTCCGAGTGGCCCATGAATCCGCCATGGAAATGGACCATACTCCTGGGCCGCCCGGCCTCTAGCGTGAAGGCATGACGACCGGAACTTCTCATGCACACGGCCCGCGGATGCAATTCGCCAAGACGGCCCCCGAGGTCTACAAGGCCATGATCAGCCTGGACGCGGCCGCCCGGAAGGGCCTGGACCCGGCGCTGGCCGAGCTGGTCAAGACGCGTGCCTCGCAGCTCAACCACTGCGCCTTCTGCATCGACATGCACACCAAGGACGCCCGCGCGGCGGGCGAGTCCGAGGAGCGCCTCTACCTCCTCAACGCCTGGGAGGAGGCCGGCGACCTCTACACCGAGAAGGAGCAGGCCGCCCTCGCCCTGACCGAGGCCGTCACCGTCCTGACCGACGGGTTCGTCCCCGACGAGGTCTACGAGCGGGCCGCCAAGCACTTCGAGGAGCGGGAGCTGGCCCAGCTCATCGCCCTGATCCTCACCATCAACGCCTGGAACCGGATCGGTGTGACCACCCGTATGACCCCCGGTGTCTACAAGCCGAACGTGTGACCATCTGCCCCTGTCGTCGTTATTGACGACGGGGGCCGTTCTCCGACGTCGGAGTCATCGCGTAACGCATGATGGTGACAGGCCCCCGCAAGGCAGTACGGCACGAAGGCAACACAGCCAGAAGGGGGACCCGCCAATGGGAGGTCTCGTGATGACGGCGCCACTGCCCGACCAAGAGTTCGTAAATCTGCTCGACATCCATGCCCGGCTGGAGCTGCCGGATGGAATGCGGGCAGAACTCATCGGGGGGGAGATCGTCATCTCACCGACGCCTGCGAATTTCCACAATTGGATCTATGGCCGACTCCAGCGTCGTCTCAACCGTGAGGTACCGGAAGACTGGATCATTACCAACACCGCCACGGTCTTCCTCCCCGCGACGGAAGAGAGATTCATCCCGGACCTGCTCATCTGCGGGTCGGAAGCGCTGAAGAGCAGGGAGGAGTGGCAGATCCAGGCGGATGACGTATTGCTCGTCGCCGAGATCACATCGCCCTCCACACGAGCGCGCGATCTCCAGGACAAGGTCAAGGGCTACGCCCACTCCAACGTGCCGATCTATCTGCTGATCGACCCGCACGACGACGAAGGCTCCACGACCGTGTACTCCGCACCGGACGGAAAGGGCCGCTACCGGGATGAGCACCGAGCGGCGTTCGGGGAGCCGGTGACGCTCCCCGAACCGCTCGGCCTCGAACTCGACACCGCGGGCTTCCTCAAGTAATCCGGTCGCCCAGGCTGCCCCGAGCGCGATCCGGGCTCAGGGCAGCCACTTCTTCCAGACGTCCGGATGCGCCTCGACCCACTTCTTCGCGGCGTCCTGGGCCGACATTCCCTTCGAGGCGATCAGCTCCGACACCTCGTTCTGGTCCTCCTTGGTCCAGTGGAACTTCTTCAGGAACGCCGACGCCTTGCCGCCCTGCTTCGCGAAGTCCGCGTTGAGGTACTTCTGAAGCGGTGTGGTCGGATAGGCGCAGTCGATGGACTCGGGGTCCTTGGTGCCCTCGTTCGCGCACTTGTCGGTGTACTTGGGCAGCTTGACCTCGACCATCGGCACCTGGTTGAACAGCCACTGCGGCTCGTACCAGTACGTCAGGAACGGCTTCTTGCCCTTGGCGAACTGCTTGATCTGGGTGATCTGCGCCGCCTCCGAACCCGAGAAGACGATCTGGTAGTTCAGCTTCAGATTCTTCACCAGCGCCTTGTCATTGGTGACATAGGACGGGGAACCGTCCAGCAACTGGCCCTTGCCGCCGCTCTCCGCGGTCTTGAAGGTCTTGGCGTACTTGTTGAGGTTCTTCCAGTTCAGCACGTCCGGATGTTTGTCGGCGAAGTACTTCGGCACCCACCAGCCGATATGGCCGGTGACGCCGAGCCCGCCGCCCGGCACGATCAGCTTCTTGTCCTTGACATAGCGCTGTTCCTGCTCCGGGTGGCCCCAGTCCTCCAGGATCGCGTCCACCCGGCCCTGGCTGAGCGCGTCCCACGCCGGAATCTCGTCCACCTGGACGGTGTCGACCCGGTAGCCCAGCTCATGCTCCAGCAGATACTGGGCGACCGCGACATTGGACTGGGCGCCGACCCACGACTGGACCGAGAGCGTGACGCTCTTCGCCCCGCCCACATTGGCGTACGGCGAGGACTGCTTGGTCATGTCCGCCGCGCCGCAGCCGGTCGCGGTGAACACGGCCGCGATCCCGGCGGCGGCCATCAGCAACTGCATGCGAGTGCGAGCCATCTCAAGCCCCCTTCCTGTCACGGCGTTCGGTCGGCTGGGTCACACGGTCGAGCATCAGCCCCAGGCAGACGATCGCCGCGCCCGCCACCAGACCGGTCGCCAGATCGCCCTGCGCCAGGCCGAACAGCACGTCGTAGCCGAGCGCGCCGGATCCGACCAGACCGCCGATGACGACCACGGCCAGCACCAGCACCACGCCCTGGTTGACGGCGAGCAGCAGCGCCGGGCGGGCCAGCGGAAGCTGGACCTGGCGCAGTTGCTGTCCCTGGGTGGCACCGAGCGAACGCGCCGACTCCAGCGCGGCCGGGTCGACGTTCCGGATCCCCTGAGTGGTGATGCGGATGACGGCGGGCAGCGCGTAGACGATGGCCGCGGCCGCCGCGGGGGCGCGGCCGACGCCGAACAGCGCGACCACGGGGATCAGATACACGAACTGCGGCATGGTCTGGAACATGTCGAGCACCGGTCGCATCATCCGCTCCAGCCGGGTGCTGCGCGCGGCCCAGATGCCGATCGCGAAACCGAGGACCAGCGTGACGAAGACGGCCGCCAGCACCTGGGAGAGGGTGTCCATGGACGGCTCCCACACGCCGAGCACACCGATCGCGGCCATGGCGGCGGTGGCGGTCAGCGCGGTGGCCCAGGTGCCGATCAGCCAGGCCAGCGCCGCGACGATCAGCAGCACCGCGTACCACGGGAGGCCCTGAAGCCCCTCGCGCAGCGGGTCGAGGATCCACTTGACGTAGTCCGCGGCCCAGTCGGCGGTGCCGCCGACGACCGGCACTCCGGTGTAGAGGTGGTCGACCATCCACTCCTTGAACTGGTTGACGGGCTCCTCGATGGCGACGGTCCAGCCGGTCGGCCAGGTCTGGGAGCCGGTCAGCCGTCCGACGACGGTGATGACAGCGGTGACCGCCGCGGCTCCCGCCCATGCGGGCCAGCCGCGCAGCAGCCGATGCCCGCCCTCGGCCGGCGGCTCGCCGAGCCGCTCGCCGGCCGTTCCGATAGTGCGGTCCATCACGATGGCGAGGAGCACGATCGGGAGGCCGGCGGCGAGCGCCTTGCCGACGTCGACGCTGGACAGCGCCTGGTAGACGCGGTCACCGAGACCGCCGCCGCCGATCACGGAGGCGATGACGGCCATGGACAGCGCCATCATGATCGTCTGGTTGATGCCCAGCAGCAGTTCCTTGCGGGCCAGCGGCAGCCGGGCGGACAGCAGCCGCTGCCGCCAGGTCGCGCCGAGCGAGGTCACCGCTTCCAGCACCCCGGCGTCCGCGCCGCGCAGGCCGAGCGCGGTGAGCCGGGCCATGGGCGGAGCCGCGTAGATCACGGTGGCCAGCACCGCGCCGGGCACACCATTGCCGAAGATCATCACGACGGGGAGCAGATACGCGAACGCGGGCAGCACCTGCATGGTGTCGAGCACCGGCCGCAGCACCCGGAACGCCCATTCCGAGAGGCCGCCGGCCAGGCCGAGCAGTCCGCCGATGACGACGGAGGCGGTGACGGCGATGGCCATCAGCGCGAGCGTCTGCATCGTGGGCACCCACATGCCCAGCAGTCCGCAGATGGCGAAGGACACCAGGGTCGTGACCGCGATCCGCACCCCGGCGACCCGCCAGGCGATCAGGGTCAGCCCGGCGGTGACACCGGCCCAGCCGAGGGCGAGCAGGGCCACATAGACGGCGCGGACACCGATGATGATGACGTTGCTGATGTGGCCGAAGAAGTAGAGAAAGATCCAGTGACTGTCGCGGTTGTCGAGGATCCAGTCGCTGGCATCGCCGAGCGGTCCGGACACATCGACGGTCAGCGCATGCGGCCAACTGCCGCTCGCCCACTTGGCGTGCGCGAGCGGTATGAGCACGGCGGCGATCACCACGAGCACCGCCAGCTTGCGCGCGGCGGGACTGCGGACGGCGGAGCTCAGCAGGGACGGGCGCGGTTCGGCCGCCGCCGTCCCGGTGGCGGCCGGGTCGGTGGCGGGGTCGGTGGAGGGGCGGGTGGCCGTGGCACTCATACGCGCCGCCCGGTGCCGCCCGGCGGAGAGAGGGGCGAGGCGGTGGTCATGCCGCGGCCACCCCCTTGCCGTCCAGGCCCGCGACGACGCTGAGCAGACAGGCGTGGTCGACGACGCCCAGGCAGCGGCCGTCGTCCACCACGCGCGCGGGGCCGCCGGTGCGGGCCACGGCCTCGATCGCGTCGGCGACCGTGGTGCCCGGGGCCAGCGCGGGCCCGCCGTCCTGCTCGTCCGACGTCGCGGGGCGCATGGCGCGGCGCACGGTCAGCACCTGCTCCCGCGGAACGTCGCGGACGAAGTCCCGTACATAGTCGTCCGCCGGGGAGCCGACGATCTCCTCCGGGGTGCCGAGCTGCACGATCCCGCCGTCGCGCATCAGCATGATGCGGTCGCCGAGCCGCAGCGCCTCGCTGAGGTCATGGGTGATGAAGACCATCGTCCGGCCCTCGTCATGGTGCAGGCGGATGACCTCCTCCTGCATATCGCGGCGGATCAGCGGGTCGAGCGCGCTGAACGGCTCGTCGAAGAGCAGCACCTCGGGGTCGACGGCGAGCGCCCGGGCCAGGCCCACCCGCTGCTGCTGACCGCCGGAGAGCTGTCCGGGGCGGCGGCGCTCAAGACCGGTGAGACCGACCTTCTCCACCACCTCGGCGGCCTTGGCGCGGCGCTCGGCCTTGCCCACGCCCTGGATCTCCAGGCCATAGGCGACGTTGTCGATGACGGAGCGGTGCGGCAGCAGTCCGAAGTGCTGGAAGACCATGGCGGCGCGGTGCCGGCGCAGATCGCGCAGCCGCGTCTTGTCCATGGCCAGGACGTCCTCGCCGTCGATCTTCAGAGTCCCGGAGGTGGGCTCGATCAGCCGGGTGAGGCAGCGGACGAGGGTGGACTTGCCGGAGCCGGACAGCCCCATGACCACGAAGACCTCGCCCGGCTGGACGTCGAAGGAGACCTCGCGGACGGCGGCGGTGCAGCCGGTGCGGGCACGCAGCTCCGCGGCGGACAGCTCCGCCTCGGCGGAACCGGGGATGCGCTCGGCCTTGGGGCCGAAGACCTTCCACAGATCGCGGACCGAGAACACCGGGGCGCGCTCGCCGCTCTCGGGGATCTTGGGGGTGTCGGGCGTCTCGGGGACCAGGGTCGTGGCCATCACGCCTCACCTCCCGGCGCGAGTGTGGCAGCCCGGTCATCGGGCCTGTGCCGCTCCCGATCGCGATCCTCGAACAGCAGCTCAGCGCACTTCTCGCCCACCATCAGGACTCCGATCATCGGGTTCACGGCCGGCATCGTCGGGAAGACGGACGCGTCGGCGATACGGACGCCGTTCAGACCCCGGATCCGCAGATCCGGGCCGACCACGGCGAGTTGGTCCGACGGGGCACCCATACGACAGGTGCCCGCCGGGTGGTACACGGTGTGCGCGACCTTGCGGGCGTACTCGCTGATCTCCTCGTCCGAGGTGATCTCCGGGCCCGGGCACACCTCGCGCTTGAGCCAGCTCGCCAGCGGTTCCGTCTTGGCGATCTCACGCGCGACCCGGATGCCGTCGACCAGCGTGCGGCCGTCGTAGTCGTCCTCGTCCGTGAAGTACCGGAAGTCGAGGGCGGGCTTGACGGACGGATCGGCGCTGGTGAGGTAGAGCCGGCCGCGGCTGCGCGGCTTGGGGATGTTGGGCGTCATCGACACGCCGTGCTCGGGCTTCTCGTAGCCCAGCCGCTCCGGATTGTCGGTGAACGGGATCTGGTAGAAGTGGAACATCAGGTCCGGGCCCCGGGATTCGGGGTCCCGCCGGATGAACAGGCCCGCGTCGGAGTCCATCGCGGAGTTGTCCGGGATCGGGCCGTCCGTCTCCCACACGATGACCGACTCGGGGTGGTCGAGCAGATTCTCGCCGACGCCCGGCAGATCGTGGACGACGGGAATGCCCAGCGCCTCCAGATCCGGCTTGGGCCCGATACCGGAGTGCATCAGCAGCCGCGGGGTGTCCACCGCGCCCGCGCAGACCAGGACCTCGGTCTCGGCCCGGACGACGATCTCCTCGCCGTCCTTGGTGCGCACATGGACGCCGGTGACCCGGCCGGTGTCGTCCAGCTCCAGCTTGTACGCCCAGGTCTCCAGCATCAGATGGAGGTTGGGCCGGTCCAGGAACGGGTGCAGATAGGCGACCGACGCCGAGGAGCGCTTGTTGTTCTCCGGGTGGTACGCGAGGTCGAAGAAGCCGACGCCCTCATGGAACGGCTGCTTGTTGAACCCCTCGACCCGCGGCACCCCGGCGGCGGACTGGGCGGCCTCGACGAAGTCCCGCGCGATCGCGTTCCGGTCCTTCTCGTCCACCGGGACGATGTTGTTGCGCAGCCGCTGGAAGTACGGGTCCATGGACTCCGCGTCCCAGCCCTCGGCGCCGGCCTCGGCCCACTCGTCCCAGTCACCCGGCAGCGGCTTGAAGGAGATCAGGGTGTTGTGCGAGGAGCACCCCCCGAGCACCCGCGCCCGGCTGTGCCGGATATGCGAATTTCCGCGTGGCTGCTCGGTGGTGGGGTAGTCGTAGTCCAAGTCCCCGCCGAGCAGCCCCAGCCAGCGGCGCAGCGTGAGCACATCGGGGCGGTCGACATCGGACGGTCCGCCCTCGATGACGGCGACACGGATGCCCGGGTCCTCGGTGAGCCGGGAAGCGATCACCGATCCTGCGGTGCCGCCGCCGATGACGACATAGTCGTATACGACAGGTACGGACATGTGGGGTTACTCCTCGCGGTCTTACCCAAACGGCTCGCGCCGGTGCGGGACGGGGGCTGCCGCCCCTGGGGGTGGGGGTGTTGCTGGGTGCCTCGGTGTCCACGGGCTGATCCCCGCCGGTCGCCGTGCTGGGGTGCGGCCGGGCCCGGGCCCCGGGGGACGAGTCCGGGCCCGGCCGAGCCCCGGGCGGGGCCGGCGGCGGGGGTCAGCCGGCGAACCAGCGCACCGGGCTCGGTCGCAGGTTCTCGTAGACGTGCTTGGTCTCGCGGTATTCGTCAAGGCCCGCGGGACCGAGCTCACGCCCGACCCCGGACTTGCCGAAACCGCCCCATTCGGCCTGCGGAAGGTAGGGGTGGTAGTCGTTGATCCACACGGTGCCGTGCCGCAGCCGGGCGGCGACGCGGCGCGCCCGCGCGGTGTCGGCGGACCAGACGGCGCCGGCCAGTCCGTACTCCGTGTCATTGGCGAGTGTGACGGCCTCGTCCTCGGTTTGGAAGGACTCGACGGTCAGAATCGGCCCAAACGTCTCCTCCCGCACCACCCGCATCTCGCGGTGGCACTGGTCGAGCACGGTCGGGAGGTAGAAGTAACCGGTGGCCGGGCGGACCTCGTTGGGCTCCGGCTGCTTGCCGCCGCAGCGCAGCAGGGCGCCCTCCGCCAGGGCGGACGCCACATACGCCTCGGTCTTGTCCAACTGCTGGGCCGAGACCAGCGGACCGCATTCGACACCGTCCTCGGTGCCACGGCCCAGCTTGATCTTCTCCGCGCGGCGGGCCAGCTCGGCCACGAACCGCTCGCGCACCGACTCCTCGATGATCAGCCGGGCACCGGCGGAGCAGACCTGGCCGCTGTGGATGAACGCGGCGTTCAGGGCCTGGTCAACGGCGGTGTCAAAGCCCTCGGCGGTGGCACAGGCATCGGCGAAGACCACATTGGGGTTCTTGCCGCCGAGCTCCAGCGCGACCTTCTTGACCGTCGGGGCGGCGGCCTGCGCGACCTTGGTGCCGCTGATCAGCCCGCCGGTGAAGGAGATCAGATCCACATCGGGGTGCTCGGAGAGCCGGGCGCCCACGGGGTCGCCCGTGCCGGTGACCAGGTTGGCCACCCCGGCCGGCAGCCCGGCCTCGGCCAGCAGCCGCACCAGATGGACGGTGGACAGCGGGGTCACCTCGCTGGGCTTGATCACAAAGGTGTTCCCGGCGACCAGCGCCGGGGCGATCTTCCAGCTCGCCTGGAGCAGCGGATAGTTCCAGGGGGTGATCATCGCGCAGACGCCGACCGGCTCATGGACCACGACGCTGTGCACATCGGGGGTGCCCGCGTCGATGACCCGCCCGGCCGACTCGCCCGCGGCCAGGTCGGCGAAGTAACGGAAGGCATTGGTCACGTCGTCGACGTCGACCCGCCCCTCCTCCAGGGTCTTGCCGGTGTCACGGCTCTCGAGGAGCGCGATCGTCTCCCGGTCGCGCTGGAGCAGCTCGGCGACGCGGCGCAGCAGCGCCGCCCGCTCGGCCACCGGCGTCCCGGGCCAGGGGCCCTGGTCGAAGGCGCGACGCGCGGCCGCGACCGCCGCGTCGGTGTCCTCGACACCACCCTCGGCGACGACGGCGAGGGTCTTGGCGTCCGCGGGGTCGAGAACCTCCCGCTGCGCCCCGGATACGGCTGCCTGCCACACGCCGTCCACATGAATGGTCTCGACTGCCGCCACGTGAATTCTGCCTTCCGGTTCTGCGAACTTTGCCGCCGGCCAAAGCCAGCAACATGGACCCCTAACCGGAAGGCGGGAACCTATGCGCGATTCGCAAGAGAAAGTGGGCCGCCTCACGTGATCCGAAGGCAGAACCTGCCACCCGGGTCATGATCGGCCGATCTGTCAAGAGCTGATGCACGTCGGTCGTGTCAGGAGGCTGTCAGGAAGCGGTGCAGTAGGAGGTCGGGCAGAAGGTGTCCACCGCCGCCTGGTGCACCTCCCGCTCCTCCGCCCGGTCCCCGTCCCCGGAGGGGCCGATCACCAGCACCGCGTACATCGTGCCGTTGGGGGCGGCGAAGCGGCGGTCGAGTATCCGGCGTTGGCCGTCGCTCTTGGACTGGTACGTGTACTCGAGCTGTGCCGGGTCCGTGGCGGCCGAGCCCAGCCGGGTGAGGGCGATCTGCTCGTAGTCGCGGTGGGTGGAGGCGATCCGCTCGGCCTCCTGGGCGGACTCGTACGGTGTCGACTCGGGGCCGTGCAGCTCGAAGACCTGGATCACGGTGCTGTCGTCGGGCGAGGTGTAGTAGACGCTGGGGCCCTCGGCCGTCCGCCGCCAGCCGTCCGGGACCGCGAGATGGTATCCGGCGGGGTCGGCCTGGGTGCTGTAGCCCGCGGGCGGGGCGGCACCGGTCAGGGAGGGGGAGGACGGGGTGCCGAAGGGCGTCGCGGACGGGGACGCCCCGGTCGGCAGGTCCGTGGGGAGATCGGTCGGGAGACCGGTCGGGAGACCGGTGGGCCCGCTGGTCTCGGGGCCGGGCGAGGGATAGAGATCGCTCGGCTGGGAGGCGTCCGCGCTCGGCGCGGCCGTGGGGCTCTCCTGGTCCCAGGGCAGCGGCCCCGCCTGATGGCGGGAGGTGCCGTCGCCGCCGAAGGCCACCCATCCGGAAAACGCGATCCCCCCGACCAGGAAGATCGTCACCGCCAGCGCCCGCAATACCCGCCTGACGTCCTGCCCAGGCGCTCCAGGCTCTCCCGGCCCTCCAGGCTCTCCCGGCTCTCCCGGCCCTCCAGGCTCTCCCGGCCCTCCCGGCGCTCCTCCGTCATGCATGCTCATCTATCCCCCCGATAGTGGAACTCTGCTCCCATAAGCCGACAAGCCGCGCCGACCGACATCGGTGTACCCGGTTCGAGGGTCTCCCCACCCTCCGCCACCCCACCGATACGGATATGTCGCCTTAACCGCACCGTCCGGTGCCTGACGCCGGCTGCCGCCGATCCGTGCCTGCCACTGCCCACCGCCGGATGTGCCTGCCCCCAGTCAGGTGGCCGGGCAGTAGGCGGTGGGGCAGAAGGACGCCAGCACGATGCGCTGCCGCTCCCGCTGCTGCGGCCAGTCGTCGGCCGGGCCCGCGACCAGCACCGCGTACTGCACCTGGTCGGGACCGGTGAAGGCGCGGTCGAGTATTCGGCGCTGGCCGTACTTGGCGCTGCGGTAGCCGTACTCCAGCTCCGCGTCCGCGTCATCGCCGGGGCCGAGCCGCTTCAGCTCGTACCGCTGGTAGTCGGGGTTCTTCTTGAGCCCCGTCTCCGCCTGGCGCAGCGCCTCGTACGGGGTGACGTCGGGTTCGGTCAGCGCGAAGACCTGGATCAGGCTGCTCGCGTCGGACGATTCGTAGAACACCCCCGTATCGCGCTTGACCCGCTGCCAGCCCCTGGGCACATCCAGCCGGAACCCTTCCGCGTCGGTGGTGCGCACATAGTCCGCCGGTGGCTCCTGTGTGCTGTCCGTGGACACCGACGGCGGCGCCGGGGTCGTCTCCGAGAACGGCCCCGACGGCACGCCCGAGGGCTGCTCGGCCGATGGCGACCAGGACGAGGCCGAGGGCGAACCGCCGTCCGCCCCGGGCTTGTCGTCCCCGCCGCCCGACACCAACTTCCAGGCGCCGAACCCGATCCCGCCGACCAGCACCACGGCGAGCACCGCCAGCAGTACCGTGCCCAGACGTGGATTGGGTGGTCTTCGGCCCGGGGCGGGCGGCTCCGCACCCTCCCCCACCCAGCGCTGGGCCTCCTCGTCCCATCGACGGCCCCCCTCGCCGCCCGGTGTGCTCATCTCAGCCGCCCAGGAGCGCGCCGACCGCCTGTCCGACGGCGACGCCGGAGGCGAGCATGCCGACACTGGCGCTCGCGTCCTGCAACATCACCCGGATCCTGGCAAGTCGGCCGGCCCCGGCCCGGCCGGTGCGCTGGATCTCGTCCTGGGTCTGGTCCAGTTCATCGGAGAGCGCGCCGACCTCCGGGCTCGGGACCACCCGTCGCAGATCCTCGGCGAGCTGTCGGACGGCCTCCAGCAGCTCCTGATAGGCCGGGTCGCAAGGAGCCTCCCCCTGCCGTCCGTTCACAATGTGGTTGTGGTCGCCGATGCCGATGGCGCTGCCGCTCACCTTGCCGAACCTGATGTCCCCGAATGTGCGCCCGCCGCCACCCGCCGGGCCCGCACCGCCACCGCTCGCGCCGCCACCGCTCGCGCCAGCCGTGTGGTCCGCACCGCCGCCGCCCACGCCGCTGCCGTCCACGCCGCTGCCGTCCACGCCGCTGCCGTCCTCCGTGTCAGCCATCGCCATGGCCGCCTCCCGCTCCATTGGTTCCGGTGGTGTTGCTGATGGTGTTGTGGTCACCGAAGCCGAAGGCGCTGTTCGCCGCGGACTCGATGAAGACCCCGCCGCCGCTCACATTGATGACCTTCTGCTCGAACTCGCCGGTCTCCCAGCCGGCTTCGTCGAGCGCCCTTCGCACGCCATTGGCCACTCGGTCCTCGACGCTCTTCAGATAGCGGCTGACATCCATCTCCTGGAAGAGCGATGCCCCTGCGTCGCTGCCCAGCTCCCGCACCGAGGTCCAGGGCCCGTCGGGGATGGCCGCCTCATAACCCCCCGCGTACATCCCCCAGACGAAGGCGGCCGAGCGGAAGGCGTGGATGACCGCCCAGCCCGCCGCCGTGGGTGTCCGCCCGAGCGCCCAGACCGCCTTGCCCGGCAGTCCGCCGCGGCGGTGGGAGTCGGAGAGCCGGTCGACCGCCCGGAAATCCGGGCGGATCGGGCGCAGCACATGCGGCGCGAACTCCAGCATCAGCATGCCGCCCTGCGTATGCACCCGCACGAAGACGGTGGTGACCACCTCTTCCCGCCATGCGCCGACGCGGATGCGCAGAAAGTGCCGGCGGATCTCTCCGCCCTCCTCGACGGCCTCCGCCCGCTCCCGCGCGAAGTCCGCCTCGCCATACGGCACGAAGGAGCGGCTCCGCAATCCGGTGACCTTGAGGAAGACGCATTCGTCCAGCTCCAGGCCGCGCAGCCGGTCGCGGCTCGCGGCGGCGGGCCGGGCGGTGCCTGGGACAGGGGCCGTGCCCTGGACAGCGGCGGTGCCCTGGGTCGAGGGAGTGCGCAACTTCTCGACCAGCGGGCGGATTCGCTCCAGGATCACGCGGTTGTCCAGCGGCGCCGGATCGTCGCCCTCTCGTGGCCGCAGCTCGACGGCGAGGGTCCAGGTGTCATGGGCGATGCCGGCGCCGAGGAAGGGGTGCCGATCGTGGTAGAGGATCACCGGTGAGTGCTGCTCGCGGCGGATCAGGGCCCGCACCCGCTGGAAGCGCCCGCCCTCGAACCGCTCCGCGGGGTCCGCGGCGAGGTCGGCGAAGGTCTCCGGCTCCAGGTCGGTGGCCAGCACCCGGGCCACGTGCTCACGGTGCAGGGCGACCGCGGTGGCCATCATGGCCGGGATCACCAGCGCGAACCAGGCGGCGCTGGTGTCCGACCCGGTCGCCAGGGCCGGTGCGATGCTCTGAAGCCCGCTCGTGGCGGGCTCGCCCGTGAACGCCTGCGTCAGGGCGGAGACCGCGTAGGACAGCAGGATCAGACAGCCGAGCAGCCGCAGCACCGCGGCCGCCCGCCGCCGGGTGACGGTGACCCCGTCGGCCCCGGGATAGTCGGCGCGGAAGGGGCCCATGGCACCGCCTCTGGCCCAGGACGCCAGCAGAAGCAGCGCACAGGACGCCAGGAACAGATAGAAGAAGCCCTGCGCCAGCAGAAAGTCCAGCCCCCATAAGGACACCAGCAGCGCGGTCCAGCATGCCTCCAGACGGCGGGCGCGCAGCGCGTGCGCGAGCACCCGGGCCGCGTCGATGCCCAGCGAGGGCGCCACGGCCCGCTCCTCGTGGACATACAGCTCGTCCAGGACCGCGTCCCGGAAGTCGTCGTCCAGATAGGCGCCCGCGCACAGCAGCCGGGTCGCCTCGCTGGTGGCATAAGGGGACGCATCGTCGGCGGCGCGAGAAGAGGGGACGGCCGATAAAGGCTCCGGCCGCGGCTGCGGCAGGCGAGAAGAGTGGTCGCCCAAAGAATGATCATCGCGCGTGTTGGCCATGTTTCCCCCCGAGGCCGTAGCAACTACCTCCACGCTAGGGGAAGATGGCCCGCGATTACAGTGAATGGCCGAAGGGTCACACTCCGGAGTGAATACCGGAGTGTGACCCTTCGGAAACGGCCTCGGTGAGGCGCGTCAGATCAGGCCGAGGCCCCGCACGGCCTCGCGCTCCTCCTCGAGCTCCTTCACCGACGCGTCGATGCGGGTCCGCGAGAACTCGTTGACGTCCAGGCCCTGGACGATCTCGAACCTCCCGTTCGCGGCGGTGACCGGGAACGAGGAGATCAGGCCCTCCGGCACCCCGTACGAGCCGTCGGAGACCACACCGGCGGAGGTCCAGTTGTCGGCGTCGGTGCCGTTGACCCAGGTGTGGACGTGGTCGATGGCGGCGTTGGCGGCGGAGGCGGCCGAGGAGGCGCCGCGCGCCTCGATGATCGCGGCACCGCGCTTGGCGACGGTCGGGATGAAGGTGTCGGCCAGCCACTGCTCGTCGTTGACGACCTCGGCGGCGTTCTTGCCCGCGACCTCGGCGTGGAAGACGTCCGGGTACTGGGTGGCGGAGTGGTTGCCCCAGATCGTCAGCTTCTTGATCTCGCTGACCGGGGCGCCGGTCTTCTTCGAGAGCTGCGACAGGGCGCGGTTGTGGTCCAGCCGGGTCATCGCGGTGAAGCGCTCGGCCGGTACGTCCGGCGCGGCGGCCTGCGCGATGAGCGCGTTGGTGTTGGCCGGGTTGCCCACGACCAGGACCTTGATGTCGTCCGCGGCGTGGTCGTTGATGGCCTTGCCCTGCGGCTTGAAGATGCCGCCGTTGGCCTCCAGCAGATCGCCACGCTCCATGCCCTTGGTACGCGGGCGGGCGCCGACCAGCAGGGCGACGTTCGCACCGTCGAAGCCCACATTCGGGTCGTCGGAGATGTCGATGCCCTGGAGGAGCGGGAAGGCGCAGTCGTCGAGCTCCATCGCGGTGCCCTCGGCGGCCTTCAGCCCCTGCGGGATCTCCAGGAGACGCAGCTTGACCGGCACGTCCGCGCCGAGGAGCTGACCGGAGGCGATGCGGAAGAGCAGCGCGTAGCCGATCTGGCCGGCCGCGCCGGTGACGGTGACGGTGACGGGAGTGCGGGTCATGGCGGTCTCCTGCGCTGTGTTGTCAGTCCAAGATCTCTTGGTGTCGAGATACCTGCGTCAGGCTATCCGACGGCACCCGGCCCAGGTTCTCTCGGGCCACTGTGTAACCGCTCACCGCGCGTTCCGTCCCCGCGCACTTGGGCGGCCGCCTGCCAGGAGGGGGAGTGCAGGCGGCCGCCCAGTGCCGCACCCGTGGGGGGCTCGGACAGCGCCTGCCCGGATTCCCCCGGCCCATTCCCCCTGTTTCCGAATTCCCCCGGACGGGCTTCCCTCGCCCGCGCTCACCCCCGGGCACCGGGGGCCGTGCAGGCACGCGTACCGCCCGTGAGAGTGGCGCACGCGGTGGTCCGCGCGGTGGCGTCCACCGAGATCATCTTGGTGTAGGCGTCGCCGTCGGTGCCGACCCTGCTGTTCTGCGCGCGGGCCGCACCGCCCCTCGTGCCCGGCGCCTTGATCTGGATCACATCGTCCGGGGCCGCCCGGGTGATACGGGCCCAGGCCGCCTGGCAGGTCTTGCTGTAGCGGACCTCGACATACGCGGTGCCGACGGTGACGTCCGCGGTGGTCGTCGCGGCGGCGCCGCACCCCATGGCCTGCGGATCCTGACCGTCGCAGTCCTCCCCCGCGCACCTCACGCCCGCCGGCAACTGACGCGCGCTGGTGGCCGGTGCGGTGGTCGGCCTCTGTCCGCGCTTCTCGCCGTCGCCGCCCGCGTCGATCAGCAGGACGGCGCCGGCGACGAGTAGGAGCGCGCCGACGAGCCCCCCGGCGAACAGCGCGACACGCTTCCGCCCCGTCCCGGAAGGCGACGGCGGCCCCGACGGGAAGGTCGGCGGTGACGGAGGGGACGAGACGCGCGACGGCGGCCCGGAGGAGCCCGGTGTCCGCTCGGCCGGCGGCGCCGCCGGAGCCGAGAACACCGGAGCCGTCGCGACCAACGGCTGCTCAGGTTCCGGCGGTTCGACGCTCGACCGCTCCTTCCCCGAGGGACGGCCGTTCTTCCGCGCGCCCGCCCCCTGTGCCGCCGGGTCGAACTGCTCGATGGCGGCCCGCGCCTGCGCGACGCTGATGGCCTCCATCGTGACGTCGTGCCGCATCTCGGAGCGGCTCCAGGCCCGCTCCGCCAGCTCCCACAGCGTGCTGAGGTGATGGACATCGGCGCCCGTGGCCTCGGCCAGGGCCTCCACCGCGCCCTGCGGGGGCAGCAGCCGTCCGCCCAGATAGCGCTCCCATGAACTCTTGCTGTAGCCGGTGCGGTCGGCGACGGCGACGACGCTCAGCCCGCTGCGCTCGACGATCGTGCGCAACTGGCCGGTGAACTCCTGCACCTGCGGATCGAGTCCTTCCGGCAGGTCCCTCCAACGAGGCATTGCCTCCCCCTGTCCCCCCGCACGTGCCTGTCAATCTCCCGCGCTACGCCCCCTGTTGGCGCCTCCGGGCCCCGAACTGACTACCCAAAGGGACGCCTTGCCCCAGGATGTCAGCTCCTCCGGTGGGGGCGCATCGGAGCATTTCGTGCACCGGTGCGTACTCCGCCGCGCCCGGCTCGTCGTTGCACGGCCGAGACCTCGTACTGGAACGGTCACTTCCGCGCCACAGGGTCCCGACGGTCATTGATCCGGCACGGTCCACACACAACCCTGATTACCAGGCGGTCCGTCCTTCTTCGGGGGAGAGGACGGATCGCCGCCGGACCGTTCGGATCCGGCCACAACGACGGCGGCCCGTCCTTCCACGGGGGAGAGGACGGGCCGCCGTTTCACACCGTCGGCTAGCGGACCGTGAAATGCACCACGTCGTCCAGGAACGGAATCGACACCCACGGATCCGGCTGGGCCATCAGGGACAGCAGCACGATCGCCGCGCCCAGCAGCCCGTAGGTCAGCATGTCGGTGAAGCGCGACCGCACCGCGAGCATCCCCACCTCGGGCAGCGCCCACCGTATGAAGGCGCCCGCCAGCAGGGACAGCCCGATCAGCACCGTGCCCGCCCGGAACGCGTCCAGGGCGACGATCAGCAGCCCCAGGCCCACCCCGCCCATCACCGCGAGCAGCGGCCACTGCCGGGCGGGCGCCGGGGCGGCACCGGGCGCGGCCCGGCCGCCGCCCTCCGGGCGCGCGGTGTCGCGGGTGATCAGCGGGAAGCGGCGCGACTTACGGATGAGCCGGGCGGGGCCCGAAGGCTGCGCGGGCGGCGTCTGCCGCTGCTCGCCAGCCGCCGGCTCGCTCGCCTCAGCCGTCATGGCCGGCACCGGCGTCGGCGTCCGCCTTCGCGTTCCGCTCCGCGGCCTCCACCACGTTGACCAGGAGCTGGGCGCGGGTCATCGGGCCGACGCCGCCCGGGTTCGGCGAGATCCAGCCCGCGATCTCGGCCACTCCGGGGTGCACATCGCCGGCGATCTTGCCGTGCTCGTCCCGGCTGACGCCCACGTCGAGCACCGCCGCGCCCGGCTTGACGTCATCCGGCCGGATCAGATGCCGCACCCCGGCGGCCGCCACGATGATGTCGGCCTGGCGCAGGATCCCGGGCAGGTCGCGAGTGCCGGTGTGGCAGAGGGTGACCGTGGCGTTCTCCGAGCGGCGGGTCAGCAGCAGCCCGATCGACCGGCCGACGGTGATGCCCCGGCCGACGACCACCACATGCGCGCCGTTGATCTCCACACCGTGGTGGCGCAGCAACTGGATGACGCCCTGGGGCGTGCACGGCAGCGGGCCGCTCTCGCCCAGCACCAGCCGGCCGAGGTTCATCGGGTGCAGCCCGTCGGCGTCCTTGGCCGGGTCGATCAGCTCCAGCACCCGGTTGGTGTCGATGCCCTTGGGGAGCGGAAGCTGGACGATGTAGCCCGTGCAGGCCGGGTCCTCGTTGAGCTCCCGCACCGCCGCCTCGATCTCCTCCTGGGTGGCGGTCTCGGGCAGGTCGCGCCGGAGGGAGTCGACGCCGATCTCGGCGCAGTCGCGGTGCTTGCCCGCGACGTACCACTTGCTGCCGGGGTCCTCGCCCACCAGCACCGTGCCGAGGCCGGGATGGATGCCCTTGGCCTTGAGCGCCTCCACGCGGCTGACGAGATCGGACTTGATCGCGGCTGCGGTTGCCTTGCCATCGAGAATCTGGGCGGTCATGACTTCATCCTCCCGGATGCGGGGACGTCGGATCCAATCAGGGGCCGGTCGGTGCCGCACCGGCGAAGGCCGCACCCCGTGATCCGGTCTGGGTGCGGCCTCCTGTGCTCGCTCAGCGGTGACTCAGTGGAAGAAGTGGCGCGTGCCCGTGAAGTACATGGTGACGCCCGCCTTCTGGGCGGCCTCCACCACCTGCTCGTCACGGACCGAGCCGCCCGGCTGCACCACGGCCGTGACGCCCGCCTCGGCCAGCACCTCGAAGCCGTCCGGGAACGGGAAGAAGGCGTCGGAGGCGGCGTACGCACCGGCGGCGCGCTCGGCACCGGCCCGCTCGACGGCCAGCTTCGCCGAGTCCACGCGGTTGACCTGGCCCATGCCGACGCCGACCGTGGCGCCGTCCTTGGCGAGCAGGATCGCGTTGGACTTCACCGCGCGGCAGGAGCGCCAGGCGAAGGCCAGCTCGGCGAGGCCGTCGGCGTCCAGCGCCGCACCCGTGGCGAGGGTCCAGTTGGCCGGGTCGTCGCCCTCGGCCTGGAGGCGGTCCTTGGCCTGTAGCAGCAGACCGCCCTCGATGGGCCGCTGCTCGGCGAGGTCCGCCGGCGCGTCCGCGCAGCGCAGCACGCGGATGTTCTTCTTACGGGCCAGCACCTCGACCGCGCCGTCCTCGTACGCCGGGGCGACGATCACCTCGGTGAAGATCTCGGCGACCTGCTCGGCCATGGCGACCGACACCGGGCGGTTGACGGCGATCACACCGCCGAAGGCCGACAGCGGGTCGCAGGCGTGCGCCTTACGGTGCGCATCGGCCACATCCTCCCCGACCGCGATCCCGCACGGGTTGGCGTGCTTGATGATCGCGACACAGGGCTCGGTGTGGTCGTACGCGGCCCGGCGGGCGGCCTCGGTGTCGGTGTAGTTGTTGAACGACATCTCCTTGCCGTGCAACTGGTCGGCCTCCGCGAGCCCCTTACCGCTGCCGTCGGAGTAGAGCGCGGCGGGCTGATGCGGGTTCTCGCCGTAGCGCAGCACGTTCTTACGGGTGACGGTGGCGCCCAGGAACTCCGGGAAGGAGGAGTCGTCCGCCGCCCCGTAGTCAGCCGCGAACCAGTTGGCCACCGCCACGTCGTACGCCGCCGTGTGCTGGAACGCCTCGGCCGCCAGCCGCTTGCGCCCCGCCAGGTCGAAACCGCCGTCCGCGGCGGCCTTGAGGACGTCGTCGTACCGCTCGGGGTTGACGACCACGGCCACGGACGGGTGATTCTTGGCGGCGGCGCGGACCATGGAGGGGCCGCCGATGTCGATCTGCTCGACGCACTCGTCCGGCGAGGCGCCCGAGGCGACCGTCTCGCGGAACGGATAGAGGTTGACCACGACCAGCTCGAAGGGCTCCACGCCCAGCTCCTGGAGCTGCGCACGGTGCGAGTCGAGCCGCAGGTCGGCCAGGATGCCCGCGTGGACGCGCGGATGCAGCGTCTTGACGCGGCCGTCGAGACACTCGGGGAAGCCGGTCAGCTCCTCGACCTTGGTGACCGGGACGCCCGCGGCGGCGATCTTCGCGGCCGTCGAGCCGGTCGAGACGAGCTGGACACCCGCCGCGTGCAGCCCTCGGGCCAGCTCCTCGAGGCCCGTCTTGTCGTAGACGCTGACCAGCGCGCGGCGGATGGGCCGCTTGGTACCTTCGGCGGTCACGGGATCCTTACCTTTCGTCCCTCTATGCGGTAGCCGTGACGCGCCAGACGCCCCACGACCTCGACGAGCAGCGAGCGCTCGACTTCCTTGATCCGCTCATGAAGAGCGGACTCGTCGTCCTCGTCCCGGACCTCGACCACGCCCTGGGCGATGATCGGGCCGGTGTCGACCCCGTCGTCGACGAAGTGGACGGTGCATCCGGTCACCTTCACACCGTGCGCGAGCGCGTCGCGTACGCCATGGGCGCCGGGAAAGCTCGGGAGCAGCGCGGGGTGGGTGTTGACGCAGCGGCCGCCGAACCGGGAGAGGAACCGCGGCCCCAGGATCTTCATGAACCCGGCCGAGACGACCACGTCCGGCTCATGGGCGGCGGTGGCCTCCGCCAGCGCCGCGTCCCACTGGGCGCGGTCGGCGTGGTCCTTGACCCGGCACACGAACGTGGGGATCCCGGCACGCTCGGCGCGCGCCAGGCCCTCGATGCCGTCACGGTCGGCGCCCACGGCCACCACCTCGGCGCCGTAGCGGGCCACGCCCTCGGCGGCGATGGCGTCGAGCAGCGCCTGGAGATTCGTACCGGAGCCGGAGACGAGTACGACGAGGCGGACCGGGCGCCCGGGGCGGGCAGGGCTGACGGGGGAAGGCGGGGAGGCCACGGCGGGGCTCTTTCTCGCGGGCGGTGCTGCCGTTTGTGTGGTCGTACAAGGTGGCGGACTCATCAATTCCGGGGAACTCTACGAAGCCGCCGACCGTCAGCAACGATACCGGCACACGAAGCGGCCCCCAGGGGACGGGGGCGGGCACGGGAGGTAGCGTCTGGACTGCGCATCCAACTGACGCCGTGGGAACGACCGCCTCAAGCCGTACACGCCCCCGGCGTGCAGGACGACGACACAAGGGGAAGACACACTCCACATGCCGGACCGACGCCGCCGCGCGGCTCATCACCTCACACCGCCTCCCGCCACGATCGGGGGGCGGCGATGAGGCGCGCCCGCATGTCGCGTACGACGCCGCTGCTCCGGGAGCAGCAGTCGCCGTCCTCCTCGGCCCCCGGCGGGCAGAACGAGGACAATCCGTTCGCCCCGCCGCCCGAGGGCAGGCCGGACCAGCCGTGGCAGCCCCGGCCGGACGACGCGGACGGCGAAGGCGACCAGAACGGTCAGCAGCAGCCTCCGGCCTGGGGCAGCCAGTGGAGCAGCCGCCAGCCCAGCCGCCAGGGCGGCAGCTTCGGCACCGGCCCCGGCTCCAACCGCCCCTCCGGCCCCAGCGGCCCGCGCTGGGACCCCAACGACCCGGCCCAGCGGCGCGCCCGGTACGCGCTGCTCGCGGGCATGTGGGCGTTCTTCTTCGCGCTCTTCAGCCTGCCGCAGATCGCGCTGCTGCTCGGGACGCTGGCCCTGTACTGGGGCATCAGCTCGCTACGGGCCAAGGCGCGCCGCACAACGCCGCCGCCGGCCGCCGCCGCGCCCCTGAACGCCCCGCCGCCGCCCCCGGGCGCCACCCCGGCACCGCTGCCCGCCCCCGGCGCCGCGAAGCCGCAGTCGACGGCGGCGATCAGCGGCCTGGTGACGGGCGGGCTCGCGCTCGCCATCGTCGCGGCGACGTTCAGCTTCCAGGTCGTCTACAGCGACTACTACACGTGCGTGGACGACGCCCTCACGCAGACCTCCCGCCACGACTGCGAAACCTTGCTCCCCGAGCAGCTTCGCCCCTTGCTGAGCACGCAGGACTGACGGCGCCGCCGTGGCCCCCCGGGGCGGGCCGCACACCGGGTGCGAGGCGTGGGCGCCTCCGGCGGACAGCCCCACCCCGCCCCTCCCCGAAACCATGGGGCTCCGCCCCCTGGCCCCCCCACCGGGGCTCCGCCCCGGACCCCGCTCCTCAAACGCCGGAGGGGCTGAAATTCACGCCCCCGGGACGGGCAGGCGCCCCGCACCACCGGGAGCGGGGCCGCACCCACTCCCGCCAGCCGCCCCCGGGCTGAACGCCGCCCGGGCAGGCGGCCCGTGCCACCCGGGCGCGGACGCCGACGAGACGAGAGGGGACGGGTCCCCGCCACCTGGCGGTCCGGAATCGAGCCAGGGTTGGTAGCCACCGGCGGGTAGCCGCGAGACGACGGGAGGGGGCGGGGTCGCAGGGGTGGTGTCCTGGACGCTTACGTGTATTTGTGGCGCCAATCCCCGGCCCACTCAACGCCCCCGGCCAACGGCGCCGTAAATATACGGTCCAGGGCGCCGCCCCGGAGGCCCCGCACCCGCCACCCACCACGAACAGCAGGCACACCCGGCCCGCCCGCCTTACGGTTCGCGGCGGGTGTCGTCCGGCCCAGGTGAGGGGTAGGGCTCGGTGGGTGGCTGCGGGTGCGGCTCGGGGGTGCGCTTCCGGTTCAGCGTCCAGCGGCGTGGGCGGTCCGCCGTCCCGGCGGTGTTCGGGGTGCCCGCGGGGGTCGCGAGCCCCGCCATCGTCCCCACACCCGCCTCCCGTCCCGCCTCCGCACCGCCGCCAACCTCCCGCTTCCGGCCCCGGCCCCGGCCCTGGTCCCGGCCCCGGTTCCGTTTGCGCTGGGTGCCCGACGGCCGCAGCCACTGCCACCACGGCTCGGCCATCGCCTCGCGCACCTCCGCGGACTTCATGGGCGAGGCCACCGCGGGCCGCACCGCCGCCCGGGCCTCCGCCTCCTCCGCCTTGGCCGCGGCCCGCACCGCCCGAGCCTCCGCCTTTGCGGCAGTCCGCACCGCCCGAGCCTCCGCCCGGGTGGCAGCCCGCACCGCACGGGCCTCCTTCGCCTCCGCACGGGCCTGCGTGCGAGAGACCCGCCGGACCGCCCGCGCCGCCTTCCACTCCGGCCAGGAGGTCCTGGTAGGAACGCACAACCGGTACCAGCGCAGCACCACCGCGCCGGGCACCCCGATCACTCCCGTCCAGGCCAGCGTGATCATGCCCGTACGCCACCAGCTCGGACCCAGGTCGGCGAGGATGCCGATGCCCAGCGGGCCGCCCGAGACCCCGGCCAGCAGCGCCATCGCGGCGGCGCAACCACCCGCCGCCAGTCCGGCCAGCACCAGCGTCTCGCCGCAGCCCCAGGGCGGCCTGGGCTCGCCTCTGCCGGGGCGCCGCACCGCCGCGACCCCGATGAACCAGGCCACCGACACCCCGGCCGCGATCCCCGTGAGCCAGACCAGCGGCCCGCCGGAGCCGTCCGTGGGCAGCGCGGCGACCAGGGGAAAGTGCGGAAGCTGGGGGTAGGAGGTGATGCCCAGCGGCGCGACCACACTGCCGCCGCCGACCGTGAAGCCCGCGCCGACCCCGTACGCGGCGCCCCAGACGATGGCGTTCGGCAGCAGCGCCAGGCTCACCAGCAGCACCGCGAACCGCCCCGACCACACATCGCTGAGGTTGAGGAACGTCATCTGTACGGCGCCCGCGTGGCTCAGCATCGACGTCGCCGTAAGGAGCGCACCGCTGCCGAGCAGGACGAGGAGACCACTGGTCCCGGCCCGTAGCGCGGCGGCCAGCCGATGGCGCCGGCACCAGCTTCGCGCGGCCAGGTAAGCGGCCAGGGACATGACCAGGGGCACGGCCGTCCGTACGATCCAGCCCGCGCCGGGGAGCCGCCGCAGTCCGGCGTTCGCCCGTCCGGGCAGGCGGAGCGGGAACCGGCCGCTTGCCGTCCACACACCCACGGCGGCGATGGCCGCCGCGACGACCGGCAGATGCAGCAGCGCGCTGAGCAGGTCGACACGCAGCGGCCCGCCCGAGGCGTACAGCACGGCCGCGGTGCCGACCATCAGATAGCCGCCGGTCACCCAGGCGAAGGCGGTCCGCGGATCGACGACGGACTCGGGAGCGACAACGGGCCCCGGATCGGCAACGGAGTCCGCGGGCACCCACCGCCCCTCTCGCCCCTCTCGCGCCTCCTGCCCCTTCTGCCCCTCCTGCCCCTCGCCCTCGTCCGGCTCCGCCTGGTAGACGGCGTGCTGGGCGGCCCGGTAGAGCAGCCAGCACGGCACGATGCCGAGCAGCAGCGGGGTGAGCCCGACGGGCGCGGTGTGGCCGGAGAGCGTCTCGGTGCGCACGAGGTCGGCGCCATGGCCGAGCAGCCACAGGTCGGCGGCGACATGCAGGGCCCCGTCGGGGCTGCTGTCGGGGGACGAGGAGGTGATCCACAGCAGCAGTACGACGACGGCGAACGTGCCGAGGCCGAGCCCCGCGGCGACCACACCGCCGAGGAACGCCTCCCTGATGGCGGAGGAGCGCCGGGGCGCGGAACGGTCACGTGAGGACACCGACGGGCTGCGATCGGTCGTTTGCGTCACGTGACCATGCTGCCAATAACAGCCCTTTCATCCTCACATCAAGGGTTTGGTCGCCGTGTCGCGTCTAGTCCGCTTATGCGTCTTTTATGGCGCGATGGTATGGATGGGTGGCTTGCCGATTCCGCCACCGGGTATCCGTCGCCCGGGAACGGCGCGGGCCCGCACCACCCCAGGGTGGTGCGGGCCCGTGGCATCAAGCCGTGGCGGCGTCAGCCGGCCAGGGCGGCGCGCGCCAGGCGCGCGGTCTCGGACGGGGTCTTGCCGACCTTCACGCCCGCGGCCTCGAGGGCCTCCTTCTTCGCCTGAGCGGTGCCGGAGGAGCCGGAGACGATGGCACCCGCGTGGCCCATCGTCTTGCCCTCGGGGGCGGTGAAGCCCGCCACATAGCCGACGACCGGCTTGGTGACGTTGGCCTTGATGAAGTCCGCGGCCCGCTCCTCGGCGTCGCCGCCGATCTCGCCGATCATCACGATCAGGTCGGTGTCGGGGTCGGCCTCGAACGCGGCGAGGGCGTCGATGTGGGTGGTGCCGATGATCGGGTCACCGCCGATGCCCACGCAGGACGAGAAGCCGATGTCCCGCAGCTCGTACATCATCTGGTAGGTCAGCGTGCCGGACTTCGACACCAGACCGATCCGGCCGGGCTTGGTGATGTCGGCCGGGATGATGCCCGCGTTCGACTGACCCGGCGTGATCAGACCCGGGCAGTTCGGGCCGATGATGCGCGTCTTGTTGCCCTTCTTGCCCGCGTAGGCCCAGAAGTTTGCGGTGTCGTGGACCGCGATGCCCTCGGTGATCACCACGGCGAGCGGAATCTCGGCGTCGATCGCCTCGATGACCGCGCTCTTGGTGAACTTCTCCGGGACGAAGATGACCGTGACATCGGCGCCGGTGGCGTCGATGGCCTCCTTCACGGAGCCGAAGACCGGGATCTCGGAGCCGTCGAAGTCAACGGTGGTGCCGGCCTTGCGGGGGTTCACGCCGCCGACGATGTTGGTGCCCGAGGCAAGCATCCGACGGGTGTGCTTCTGCCCCTCGGACCCGGTCATCCCCTGGACGATGACCTTGCTTTCCTTGGTGAGGAAGATAGCCATGGTTTCTGGTGACCTCGTCCCTTACTTCGCAGCCAGCTCGGCGGCACGCTCGGCCGCGCCGTCCATGGTGTCCACCTGCTGAACGAGCGGGTGGTTGGCGTCGGTCAGGATCTTGCGACCCAGCTCCGCGTTGTTGCCGTCGAGGCGCACGACCAGCGGCTTGGAGACGTCCTCGCCCTTGGACTTCAGCAGCTCCAGGGCCTGGACGATGCCGTTGGCGACGGCGTCACAGGCGGTGATGCCACCGAAGACGTTGACGAAGACCGACTTGACGTCCGGGTCGCCGAGGATGATCTCGAGACCGTTGGCCATCACCTCGGCGGAGGCGCCACCACCGATGTCGAGGAAGTTGGCGGGCTTCACATTGCCGTGGTTCTCACCGGCGTAGGCGACGACGTCGAGGGTCGACATGACCAGACCCGCGCCGTTGCCGATGATGCCGACCTCGCCGTCGAGCTTGACGTAGTTGAGGCCCTTGGCCTTCGCGGCCGCCTCGAGGGGGTTGGCCGCGGCCTTGTCCTCGAGCGCCTCGTGCTCCGGCTGGCGGAAGGCGGCGTTCTCGTCCAGGGAGACCTTGCCGTCCAGCGCGATGATCTTGCCGTCTTCGGTCTTGACCAGCGGGTTGACCTCGACGAGCAGGGCGTCTTCCTGGATGAAGACGACCCACAGCTTCTTCAGGACGTCGACGACCTGGTCCGCGATCTCGGCCGGGAACTTCGCGGCGGCGACGATCTCGGCGGCCTTCTCCTGGGTCACGCCCTCGATGGCGTCCACCGGGATCTTGGCGAGCGCCTCGGGGTTCTGCTCCGCGACGACCTCGATCTCCACGCCGCCCTCGACGGAGGCCATGGCGAGGAAGGTGCGATTGGTGCGGTCCAGCAGGAAGGAGACGTAGTACTCCTCCTTGATGTCCGCGGTCTGGGCCAGCATCACCTTGTGGACCGTGTGGCCCTTGATGTCCATGCCCAGGATCTGGTTGGCCTTCTCCACGGCGTCGGCCGGGTCGGAGGCCAGCTTGACGCCACCGGCCTTGCCGCGGCCGCCGACCTTCACCTGCGCCTTGACGACCGCGCGGCCGCCCAGGCGCTCGGTCACCTCGCGCGCCGCCTCAGGCGTGTCGATGACTTCACCGGCCAGCACCGGTACACCGTGCTTGGCGAAGAGGTCCCTCGCCTGGTATTCGAACAGGTCCACGCGCGTCCGTCCCTTTTCCATGGATATCGCGGTCGTTATCTGCGCGGGCGTGCCGCGGGGGCAGCGTGAGGACGCGATCTATAACGAGGGCGGCACACGTTCGCCGGGTACGCGGCATGTCCGTCTCGCAGGTTATCTCCGCAGGACGTGCGGCCCTAAATCGCAGATCACACTGGAGCGGTGATTACGGTCACAGATCGCGACCGTTTCCATCTATCTCTGTACGACAACCGGGCAGCCCCCTCCCCAACGAGGGCTGCCCGGTTGATGATGCTCGCCTTACGGTTTTACTGATTTCCGGCCTTCATGGCGTGACCGCCGTACGCCCGCCGGGGCGATCAGACGGTCGGAAGCGTGCCCGGAACGGTGGGCAGCTCCGCCGGGAGCTGCGGCAGGTCCGCCGGAACGGTCGGCAGCTCGGCCGGGAGCTGGGACAGGTCGGCCGGAACAGTGGGCAGCTCGGCCGGGAGCTGGGACAGGTCGGCCGGAACAGTGGGCAGCTCGGCCGGGACGGTCGGCAGGTCCGCCGGAAGCTGCGGCAGCTCGGCCGGAACGGTCGGCAGCTCGGCCGGAAGCTGGGACAGGTCGGCCGGAACGGTCGGCAGGTCCGCCGGCAGGACCGGGAGGGCGGGGATGTTGGCCGCGTCGGTCAGGTCGGTGGGCAGCGCGGGGAGCAGGCTCAGCGCACCGTCCTTGACGTTGCCCACGGTGGTCTGGGCGTCCGCGACCGTGCCCAGGGCCAGGTCCTGGGCGAACGGCACGGTGGTGCCCGCCAGGTCCTGCGCGAACGGGACGGCGGTGGACGGCACGCTCACCACGACCGGCACCAGGCGGTCGACGGTGTCCTGGGCGGCCGGAACCACGTTGGAGACGGTGCCCAGCGCGAAGCCCTGGGCACTGCCGGTCACGACGCCGGCGTACGGGGTGGTGCGGGCCACGGCGTCGTCGGCCAGCGCGCCGGTGTCACCGACGGTCCGCTGCGCGACCGGGACGACCTTGACCACGATGCGGTGCACGGCGGGCGGCAGCACGTCCGAGGCCACACCGTCGACGACCGGCTTGGCGGTGCCGATGACACCCTGGACCTTGCCGGTCAGCTCCTCCGGGCGGATGCCGGCGCCGGAGAGGCAGGCGAGCAGGTCATTGGCCGAACCCGGGGCGGCGGGCAGCTTCGGGGTGGCGGGAAGCTGGGCGGGCAGCTTGCCCGTGACGCCCTTGACGTCCGTCAGCGAGCCGGTGGGCAGCGTGGCGGTGTCGGGCAGGGTCGGCAGCGAGCCGAGGCCGGGGAGGCTGGGCACCACACCGGGGACCTCGCCGGTGGGCAGGTCGAGGTCGGTGGTCTTCTTGACGGTCTTCTCGAGGCCCTTGACGGCCTTGTGTGCCTTCTTGACGACCTTGTCCGGCCGGGCGGCGTCGCCGGTAAGGCCGTCGGTGGTGCCCTCGACGGTCTTGGTGACGTCCGAGACCCGCGGCAGGTTGGCGGCGCCGGGGACCCGGTCCCGCACGGGGGCGGTGACGCCGTCCACGGTGGAGGCGGCGCCGTCCACGGTCTTCTTCGCGGTGTCGGTGACCTTGGAGGTGTCGGCCACGCCGCCGGTCACGCCGTCGACCGTCTTGGTCACCTTGTCGGTCGGCAGGGTCTTGTTCACCGTCTTGGTGACGCCGTCCACGGTGCTGGTGACACCGTCGGTGGCGGGAGCGGCCGGGTTCTCGGCGGCGCTGGCGGCGGCGGAGCCGAGGGCCCAGATACCGGTGGCGGCAGCGGCTACGAGGATGGAGCGGCGAAGGTTGTTGCGCATGGTGGAGGAAGTCCTTCGAAGTCAAGAGGGGTGTCGGACGGGCAGACCTGACCCGCCCCCGCGCGGCAGGTCTCAACAGACGGGGGTGAGGTCTGCCCTAGCCGGGGAATTCGAGGACTTCGTTGAACCGCTCGCGCGTCGGCGCCGAGCTCTCCGCGCGGACCGTGCCGGGCTTCAGCCCGAACGACGCCGCGGCGGACGGCGGAAGAGCGGCCTGGGTGTTCCCACCACGGGAAGCGCCGCTGTCGCCGGTGCACTGGGAGGTGGCCCCGAGCGGGGACCGCGGAAGGGGCAGCGGCGCCGGGGCGCCACCGTCCGGACCGGTGCCGGAGGCCGCCGCCCGGACGACGGGCCCGTGCCCGGCGTGGGAGGCGGCCGCGGCGTGGTGCGTGGTGACGGCCGGGGTCCCGGCCTCGGGCCCCATCGGGGCCGCGGCGGCGGACGCCGCCTTGTGCACGGTCACCGGCTCGGCCTTGGCCGCGTGGTGCTCGGCGGCCGGGCCGTGGTCCGCCACGGAGCCAGGGGAGTCCAGGCCGATCGCGTCACCGATGCCGACGTCGGGCAGCCGCACCGGCAGCTCACCGCTCGTGGCGTCGCCGACCAGATCGTCTATCGGCTTGGTGATCTTCTGCGCTTCCCGCTCGACCGGCTCCTGGATGGGCCGCACGGTCTTCCGTACGACGTCCTGTGCCGTGTGAGTGGTGCGCCCCACCACGGGCGGTGCGTGCCGCTCCACCTGCTGCCGCGCCCGCTCGACACCCGAGGGGTCGAGCAGCCCGGAGACGGCGGAACGATCGGCCGACGCGCCGGTGGCGGCGCCCTGTTCGCTCCGCTCGGCGGCGTGAGCGCTGCCGCCGAAGAGGAACGCCAGGGCCAGGAAGCCGCCGAGGAAGAGCGCCGCCAGCAGCGCCCGCCGCGCGGCCACCGTGCGCGGCAGGCGCACGGTGACAGGCACGGCGGACACGACAGACACGAGCGGGGCCCTCCCTGAGTACGGGGCGTACCTACGAGGCGTACAACGGGCACGTAGGCGTGGCGATATGACTTTGAGGCCGCACTGAGCAGGACGACATCGCCAACCGGATGGCTGGATTCACGTCCTGGGCGACGGGGTTGATCCTTGCACGACCCACAGGGGTCGGCGCAAGCCCCGGATCACTGATGGATCGCCATGTCCGGTATGGGCAGTTGGCGTCGTTCGATGGCCGCCGCCATCACCTCCGGGAAGAGATCGGGGGTGCAGGCGAAGGCGGGCGCGCCCAGTGCGGCGAGCGCCGCCGCGTGTTCGCGGTCGTAACTCGGCGCCCCCTCGTCGGACAGCGCGAGCAGCGTCACGAACTGCACCCCGGACGCCTTCATCGCGGCGACCCGCCCCAGCATCTCCTCGCGTATACCGCCCTCGTAGAGGTCGCTGATGAGGACGACGACGGTGTCGGCGGGCCGGGTGATCTTCGACTGGCAGTACGCCAGCGCGCGGTTGATATCGGTGCCGCCGCCGAGTTGGGTGCCGAAGAGGACGTCCACCGGATCGTCCAGCTCATCGGTCAGGTCGACCACGGAGGTGTCGAAGACGACCAGCCGGGTGGCGAGGGAACGCATCGAGGCGAGCACGGCGCCGAAGACCGAGGCGTAGACCACGGACGCCGCCATCGACCCCGACTGGTCGACGCACAGCACCACATCCTTCTTCACCCCGCGCGCCGCCCGCCCGTATCCGATGAGCCGCTCGGGGACGACCGTCCGGTGCTCGGGCAGGTAGTTCTTGAGGTTGGCCCGGATGGTGCGGTCCCAGTCGATGTCCCGGTGGCGCGGGCGGCCGATCCGGGTGGAGCGGTCGAGCGCTCCGGTGAGGGTGGCGCGAGTGCGGGTCGCCAGCCGCTTCTCCAGATCCTCGACGACCTTACGGACGACGGCCCGAGCGGTGTTCTTGGTCGTCTCCGGCATCGCCTTGTTGAGGGACAGCAGGGTGCCCACGAGATGGACGTCCGCCTCCACGGCCTCCAGCATCTCCGGCTCCAGCAGCAGGGCGGAGAGCCCCAGCCGGTCGATGGCGTCGCGCTGCATGACCTGGACGACGGAGGTGGGGAAGTACGTACGGATGTCGCCGAGCCAGCGGGCCACTTGGGGCGCGGAGCCGCCGAGCCCGCCGGAGCGAGCACCGCTCGCCGCGCCCTGCGGGCCGCCGCTGCGCCCGGCGACCGTGCCTCCGCCGCCATGGCCGTCACCGCCCCGGGAGCCGTAGAGGGCCTCAAGGGTGCGGTCCATGGCGGCGTCGGCCCCGCTGAGCGAGCAGCCGGTGCCGTCGGCGCCCTGGCCACCGAGCACCAGCCGCCAGCGCCGCAGCCGTTCCTGATCGCCTTGGCCGCGACCTTGGTTGTGGCCGGCGTCGCCGTGAAGGTCGGCCTCGCCGTGAAGCTCGGCGCCGCCGTGAGGGTCGCCGTGTGTCATCGGGCTGCCTCCATGGTGTCGTTGCCGTACGGGGCCGGATCGAGGCCCAGCAGCAGGCGCACCGTCGGGACGACGGCCGCCGCGCGGTGCGGGTCCAGCCCGGGGCCGAAGCCGGGTGCGGCGGGGACGGCTCGACCGCCGGAGTGCCCCTCGGCCGCGGGGCCCCGGCGGACCAGCTCGCCCAGGGTGCGGCGCACGCCCGTGTCGTACGCGGAGAAGGTGCGCCGCAGCAGGGGCAGGACGTCGGTGAACGCCTCGGCGGGAACGGAGTTCAGCCAGCGGTCGACCAGCCCGAGCAGCCGCTCGTCGTGGACGAGCAGCATGCCGCCGCCCGCACCGCCGCCGATGAACCCCTCGATCCAGGAGGCCGCTTCGGACGGCTCGGTGCCGGGCGAGAGCGCGAGCCCCATCAGCCGGGCCGCCTCGTCCTCGGCGAGCCGGGCATCGTCCAGCAGCAGCCGCGCGGCACGGCCCCGGATCAGCCCGGGTGTGGCGGGGGTGCCGTCCCGCCCGGCGAGGGAGCGCAACATGGCCGCCCAGCGCCCCCGCAGGCCGTCGGCGGCGCCGGAATACCGGGGCCCTGGCTCTGGCTGTACCCCGGTCCCGGGCACTGGCCCGGTCCCCGGCTCCGGCTCTTTCCCGGTCCCGGGTTCCGTCTCCGACAGCAGGCCGATCGCCCGGTGCACGGCCTCCATATGGCCGCGCATCTCGGCGGCGCCGTCGGCGTCGAGGCCGACGCAGGCGGGCGGCAGCCCGACCAGGATCCGCTCGGCCAGCCCCACCGCGACCTCGCCGAGCGCGGCGGTGTCAGTGCCCCGTACGTCCCCGTAACGCACCGAGCGCACCAAAGCGGGCAGGGCCTGGGCGAGATGGCCGACGTCCGCGTCGAGCGCGGCCCGGTCGGCGAGCGAGCGCATCACGACGGGAAGGGCCCCGGAGAGCGCGCCAAGCAGACAGCGCTCGGCCAACTCGGTCACCTCGGCGAGCCCCTTGGCGCTCCGGGCCTCGGTCTCCGCCTTGGCGGTGGCCGCCGACAGCACCGTGGTGCCCCACACCCCCGCTTCGGCGACCCGCACCGACAGCTCCGGCTCCCACCGCAGCCGCCAGGTCTCCCGGAAGGTGCCGGTGCTGCCTCGGGAGACGGCCGGGCTGCCCCAGTCGACCCCGAGCAGCCGCAGCCGGTGCAGCAGGCGGCTGCGCCCGGCGTCGGTCTCCTTGCGCAGGTCCAGCTCCAGCTCGCGCTCCAGCGCCTCGGGCTTGAGCCGCAGCGAGCGCTGGATGCGCGTCAGGTCGCGCTGGAGCGGCGCCGCCGGAGCCGACTCGGGCACTTCGCCCAGGACATCGCCGACCACCAGCCGGTCCCACACCAGCGCCATCGGCACATCGGAGCCCTCGCACATCACCGCCCTTACGGCGTCGAGGGTCTCGGCGAGCCCGGCGAGCGGACGTCCGCGCATCGCGGCCAGCGTTTCGGCGAGCCTCACGGCCTCGATGACATGAGCCGAGGACACCGCGAAGTCCTCGTCTCGCAACAGCCCGGCGACCTTGGTGAGCCAGCGCTCAACGGGCCGGTCCGGGGCGTGGAAGAGATGGTCGTACCAGCCCGGCGAGGTGATGCCCGCCCCGTATCCGCTGTGCCGGGCCAGCCGCCGGTGTGTCCAGGGCACCCAGCTCATCTCGGCCTTGACCTTGGGCAGCCCCTTGAGGAGCTTCCGGTCGGCGGTCGCGGTGGTCCGCGCCCCCAGTGCCGGTACGTGCCAGGCCCCGCAGACGACGGCGACGTCGTCGTCCCCGAACTCCCGCCGCGCCTCGCGCAGCCGCAGCCGCATATGGGCCTCGCGCACCGCGTCGTCCTCGTGCCCGCCGTGCCCGTACTCGGCGCGCAGCGCCTCCATGGCCTCCGCCACGGCCGTGAACGCCTCCGCGCCGCCGGTGCCGCGGTGCTCGATGACGTCCTCCCACCAGCGCTCCGGGTCGTCGTATCCGGCCGTCTCGGCGAGGACGGACAGCGGGTCGACGCGCAACCGCTCGGCGGAGCCGACGCCACCCGGAGCGGCCTGGCCGCCCGGGCCCGCCTGGTCTCCCGGGCCCACCGGATCGAGCGCAGCGGCCGGTGTGGACGGACCGTCCGGAGTGGGCGAACCGGCCTGGTCGGGCGCGGCCGCCGGGGCTGGCGTGGCCGCCGGGGCTGGCGGCCCCGCCGCCGGAGGGGGCGCGGCCTCCAGGGTCTGCTTCGCCGACAGGGCCAGCGAGTTGGCCGCCGGGAGGTCGATGAACCGTACGGGGACCTCGTGGGCCAGCGCCCACTGGATGGCCGCCCACTCCGGGGAGAACCCGGCCAACGGCCAGAATCCGGCGCGCCCCGGGTCGTCCGCGGCATGGGCGAGCAGTGCGACGGGCGGGCGCATGTCCTTCTCGGCGGCGAGCCGCACGATCGCGTCCGCCTCCGGCGGCCCCTCGATCAGCACCACGCGCGGTGCGCACGCCTCCAGCGCCGCCCGCACCGCCCGCGCCGACCCGGGCCCGTGATGGCGCACGCCCAGCAGCAGCGGGCCGGCGGCCCGCGCCCGCGGGGCGCCCGTCATGCGGTCACCTCTCGGCACGAGCGGTAGAAGTCCTTCCAGCCGTCGCGCTCGCGGACCACCGTCTCCAGGTACTCCTGCCAGATGACGCGGTCGGCCGCCGGGTCGCGGACGACCGCGCCCAGGATGCCGGCGGCCACATCGCCCGCCCTCAGCACGCCGTCGCCGAAGTGGGCGGCGAGGGCGAGGCCGCCGGTGACCACGGAGATGGCCTCGGCCGTCGACAGCGTGCCCGAGGGCGACTTCAGCTTCGTACGGCCGTCGCCGGTCACTCCCTCGCGCAGCTCGCGGAAGACCGTGACCACCCGGCGGATCTCCTCGACGCCCTCCGGGAGCTCCGGGAGCTCCAGCGAGCGGCCGATCTGGGCGACGCGGCGGGAGACGATGTCGACCTCGTCCTCCGGGGTCGCGGGCAGGGGCAGCACGACCGTGTTGAAGCGGCGGCGCAGGGCGCTGGAGAGTTCGTTGACCCCGCGGTCGCGGTCGTTGGCGGTCGCGATCAGGTTGAACCCGCGGACCGCCTGGGCCTCCTCCCCCAGCTCCGGGATCGGCAGCGTCTTCTCGGACAGGATGGTGATCAGCGTGTCCTGCACATCGGCCGGGATGCGCGTCAGCTCCTCCACACGCGCGGTCATGCCGTCCGTCATCGCGCGCATCACCGGGCTGGGCACGAGCGCGTCACGGCTCGGGCCGTGGGCGAGGAGCCGGGCGTAGTTCCACCCGTACCGGATGGCCTCCTCGGGCGTTCCGGCGGTGCCCTGGACCAGCAGGGTCGAATCGCCGCTGACCGCGGCCGCCAGATGCTCCGAGACCCATGTCTTCGCGGTGCCGGGCACGCCGAGCAACAGCAGGGCGCGGTCGGTCGCGAGGGTGGTGACGGCGACCTCGACGATGCGGCGCGGGCCCACGTACTTGGGTGTGATCACGGTGCCGTCGGGCAGCGTGCCGCCGAGCAGATAGGTGGCGACCGCCCACGGCGACAGCCGCCACCGCGCGGGCCTCGGACGGTCGTCGGCCGCGGCCAGCGCGCTCAGCTCGTCGGCGAAGGCGTCCTCCGCGTGCGGACGCAGCGCTTCCGCGGCTCCGGCGGCCTCGGTGGGCCCTGCCGCCGCGCTGGTGTCGGTGGATTCGGTTCCGGGCACAGTGACGGTCACAGCTCCCCCACGACTTGTTTCCTCGTTCCGTTTCCGGACGTGTGAACCACCCTGCACCACCCCACTGACAACCGGGCCCCGGTCAACGAACGCCCAGGTCAGGGCGATTGTCAGTGGGTGCCCGTACCGTCGCAGACATGAATCCGCAGGGGGAACGCTGGACGGCGGAGCGGGTGCTGGCCCTGGCTCCTGACGCCACGTCACGCACGGCGGGCGGCAAGCTCGCCGCGGCCGCCACGTGGTCGGGCGCGGGCGCGCACGGCCAAGCGGTGTGGGGGCTGTGCTCGGGCAGCGGCAGCAAGCCGTACCAGACGGTTGTCGATCTGAACGGGCCCGGTTATCGGTGCAGTTGTCCGAGCCGGAAGTTCCCGTGCAAGCACGCGCTGGGCCTGCTGCTGCTGTGGACGTCCGGCGAGGGGGGCGTGCCCGGGGGCGGGGAGCCGCCGGAGTGGGCCGAGCAGTGGCTCGGCGACCGGCGGGAGCGGGCCGAGAAGCTCGCCGCCGCGGCCCGGGACGGGGGCCCGGGCCGCGGCGGTGACGGCGGCGAGAAGGGGGATGGCTCGGGGAGAGGGGAGAGCGCGGGCGCGGCCGATCCGGAGGCGGCCCGCCGCCGCGCCGAGCGGCGGGCCCAGCGCATCGCCGCGGGCGCCACGGAGTTGGAGCGGCGGCTCGCCGATCTGCTCCGCGACGGTCTGGCCTCCGCCGACCGCGCCGGGTACGGGGTGTGGGACGAGACGGCGGCGCGGATGGTCGACGCCCAGGCTCCGGGGCTCGAGACGCGGGTGCGGGAGCTGGCCGCGATTCCGTCGTCCGGTCCGGGGTGGCCCGCCCGGCTGCTGGAGGAGTGCGCGCTGGCCCACCTCCTCAACCAGGGATTCCTCCATCTGGACCGCCTCCCGGAGCAGTTGGCCGCCACCACGCGCACCCGCGTGGGCCTTACGACGCCGGTGGCCGAGCTGCTGGCGACCGGGGAGCCGGTCCGGGACCGCTGGCTGGTCCTGGGCCGCCAGGACGGCACGGACGGCAGGCTGACCACCCGCAGGATCTGGCTGCGGGGCGAGCGCACGCGCCGTATGGCACTGCTGCTCTCGTTCAGCGCCCCCGGCCAGTCCCCGGAGCTCGCCCTGCCCACCGGCCTGGTCCTCGACGCCGACCTCACGTATTACCCGGCGGCCCGGCCCCTGCGTGCCGCGATCGGCACCCGGCACGGGGAGTTGCCGCACGCCCCATCACCCACGTCGCCGCCGGTCCCCGAGGGGTGCAATGTCGATACCGCGCTCGCGGACTATGGGGCGGCGCTCGGGGAGGATCCATGGCTGGACGGCTGGCCTGTCGTGCTCGCCGAGGTGGTGCCGGTCCCGGGGGACGGCGGATGGCAGCTTGCGGATGAGCGGAGCGGCTCCGCGCTGCCCGTCGATCCGCGCTGTGCGGGGCGCACCGATCTGTGGCAGTTGATGGCCATATCCGGCGGTGGTCCGGTCACCGTCTTCGGCGAGTGCGGCCATCGCGGCTTCTCGCCCCTCACGGCCTGGGACCCGACCCCCGTCTCGCTCATCGCCATGGCAGCGCAGGGAGGCACCCGTTGACCACCACGACCCCCACCGCGTCCTGGGACGATCTCGTCGCGGCCGCGCTGCTCGGCACCGAGCGGCGCACTCCGCCCGTCGCACCGCGCCCCGGGCAGGACGCGCCGTCCGCCCTGCTGGACGCGGCCGCGCTCAGCACCGTGCGGCGGCGGGCCGGGCTGCGGCCCGCGCCCGCCCGGCCGGGGCCCGGTCGGGCGCCCGAGGATCCGCGTCCGGCGCTGCCCGCGGCCGCCCGCGGCAGACTGGCGATGCTGCTCGCCGACCGCTCGGCACCGGGGCGCGGCGGTCCGCGCTCCGCGCCCGACCTCGCCGAGCTGCTGCCGCAGTGGCTCGCCCTGGCCAATCACCACGGCTATCGCGTGCCCGACGCACTGCTCCCGGCCCTTCTCGACGCGGCCCGTGCCCGCACCGATCTGCGGCCCGAGGCACTGACGCTGGGCGGGCCGCGCGCACTGTGGCTGGCCCGGCTCAACCCGGACTGGAAGTTCGCGCTGCGGGGCACGGCGGGCCGGGCTCCCACAGCGCTCCCTGAGCCGTCCGGGGCGGCCACCGGCCCGGACGGTGAACAGCGGCTGTGGGAGGAGGGGTTGTTCGCCGAGCGGGTGTCCCTGCTGGCGGCGGCGCGCCACCGCGACCCGGCGGCGGGGCTGGCCCTGCTCAGCGGCACCTGGTCGACCGAGCGGGCCGAGGACCGGCTGATGTTCCTGGACTCGCTGCGCGATGATCTCTCCCCGTCCGATGAGCCGTTCCTCGAACAGGCGCTGTCCGACCGCAGCCGCAACGTCCGGGCGACCGCCGCCGAGCTGCTCTCCGCGCTCCCCGGCTCCGCGCTCGCCGCGCGCATGGCCGAGCGGTCGCGGGGCTGCGTCTCTCTGACCACCGACGAGGTGACCGGCGGTGAGCCGGCCACCGGCGGGCTCACCGCTGACAAACCGACCGCCGCCGAATGGATAACCGTCCGGCCGCCGGACGAATGCGACAGCGGAATGCAGCGCGACGGCATCGTGCCCAAGCCGCCCTCCGGCCGGGGGGAACGGTCCTGGTGGCTGGGCCAGTTGGTGGAGGCGACCCCGCTGGACCGCTGGAGCGCGTGGTTCGGCGGACGCGGCGTGGCCGAGATCGTGGCGCTGCCCGTCGCGGACGGCTGGCAGGCGGATCTGCACGCGGCCTGGTGCCGGGCCGCGGTGCGGCAGCGCAGTGCGGAGTGGTGCCGCGCGCTGCTCGGCACCCCGGCGGTGGCGCCGGTCACCGCCGGGGAGGCGGCCCCCGCCGCCTGGCGGGACCCGGCGAAACTGCTGTCCGCGCTGCCCGCCCGGGAGCGGGCGGAGTGGGTGGCCGAGTTCGTCGCGTCCCACGGCCTGTCCGACGCCTTCCGGCTGCTCGGAGTGTGCACGGTGCCCTGGGCCGAGCCGCTGGGCCGGGCCGTCGTCGACGCACTGGACATCGCACGGGACGCGGGCAGCTACCCATGGAGCTTCAGCGGCGTCATGGGCCTGGCCGAGCGCTGTCTGGACCCGGCCCAGGCGGATCGGCTCGAGGTGCTGACGGCGATACCGGACGAGTCGGAGGGTGCGGCGCCGGGCGCCGGGGGCTATTGGGCGGAGGCATTCCAACGGCTGGTGGGCACGCTCCGGCTGAGGGCAGCCATGCAAGCCGAACTCGAACCGGCGTAACCCACGAAGCGGGCCGGGGGCCCGCGGATGCCCTGACCTCCGGCCGTGCGCAAGGCCCCTGGCGTGCCCGAGCCCGTAAAGCTCCGTGGCCCGCGTGCGCGCCCTGGCCGGAGGTGCCCCGGGATCCGGCTGGGCCCAGGCGTCAGCCTCCAGGGCGAGCCCAGACATCAGCCCCGGACTTGGGCCCGGGCGTCAGGCTGCGGGGCGGGCCAGGGCGTCAGGCGCGGAGGCTGGCCCAGGCATCAGACTGCGGGCTGCGGGCTGCGGGCTGCGGGCATCAGGTTGCGGGCTGCGGCGGCGGGCGGCGAGACGGACGTTCGCCCCCACGGGTCAGGCGCCGCCGGGGCACATCGTGGTGTCGTACGGGCGACGCGGGACGGTCCGGCACCGGACAGTCCGGCGCCGTACGCCCCGCGCCCGCCCTGCCCCGCATCGAACGGGCAGGTCAGGCGGCTACCGGCCGGACGTTTTCGCGTACCCACTCCACGATGGAGGTCGTCGTCGCGCCCGGGGTGAAGATCTCCGCGACGCCCTGCTCCTTGAGCGGACGGATGTCCGCTTCGGGGATGATCCCGCCTCCGAAGACCTTGATGTCCTCCGCCTCGCGCTCCCGCAGCAGCTCCAGCACCTTGGCGAAGAGGGTCATATGGGCACCGGACAGGATGGACAGCCCGATCGCGTCGGCGTCCTCCTGGATCGCGGTGTCGACGATCTGCTCGGGCGTCTGGTGGAGACCGGTGTAGATGACTTCCATGCCCGCGTCGCGCAGCGCCCGCGCGATCACCTTCGCCCCACGGTCATGGCCGTCCAGCCCCGGCTTGGCCACCACCACACGGATCGGACCGGTCACACCCATAGCAGCCTCCAAGCTCTTCAAGCCCTTCGAGCCATCGCCCGCACGGACGTGAACGAACGTTATCTCCAGCATCCCCTACCCGGCAGTTTCGCGCCGCGCCGCGAGGGGGAAATCACACGTGGGACACGTTCACCGAAGGCCGCACCCGTACCCGCATCCGCATCCGCGCACGCCGCGCCTCCATCGCGCGGACGCCGCATACGCTTCGGGCCGGCCACACCAGGGGAGCCGCAGCGGGGACCGTCGCACCGCGCAGCGCCGTCGAGAGCCGCATGGCGCCGCGGTGCGACGGGCGGTCCTGCGTCATGCGGTCACAGCGCGCCTTCTTCGTGCGGTGCCGGAGGGCATCGGGCCACCGCACGGCCGAAGTCGCCCTGACCAAGCGCCCTGACCGGCGCCCCGCCCCGGGCTGATGTCCGGGGCTCATGACCACGGCCAAAGCACGCCCGAAGCGACCGGCTGCCCATGAGGGCATACGGGGGGAGCCTCCAGCCGCCTCCTGTGCGCCGCATTGCGGGAGGTCGGCCGCCATGGGCCTCGTACAGATCCGGCAGCTCCGGGCCATCGCCCTCGACCTGGCGCTGCTCGCCGGGCATCTGCTGCTCTACCCGACCGGGCTGCGCCAGGAGCGCCCACCCGCTCCCCCGCCGCCCGGCGCGGCGGCGCGCCTGCCCACGGACGGCCGGGCCCACCGGCCCGTGCTGCTTCTCCATGGCTTCATCGACAACCGGTCCGTCTTCGTTCCGCTGCGCCGCTCGCTCGGCCGCCATGGCCGACCGCATATCGAGGCGCTCAACTACTCGCCGCTGCTGTGCGATCTGCGCACCGCCGCCGCGCTGCTCGGCCGCCATGTCGAGGAGGTCTGCGCCCGCACCGGCCATGGTCAGGTTGATGTCATCGGGCACAGCCTGGGCGGTCTGATCGCCCGTTACTACGTCCAGCGTCTCGGCGGGGACGCCCGCGTCCACACCCTGGTGACGCTCGGCACCCCGCACAGCGGCACCCGTATCGCGCCCTTGTTGTCCGCACATCCACTCGTGCGCCAGATGTGCCCGGACTCCGAGGTGATAACGGAGTTGCGGCAGCCTGCCCCTGATTGCCGTACGCGTTTCATCGCTTTCTGGAGCGATGTGGATCAGTTGATGATCCCGGCGGAGACGGCCCGGATAGACCATCCGGATGTGATCTCCCAGAACATCCGCGTCAACGGAATCGGACATCTCGCCCTGGCGGTGCATTCCTCGGTGGCCGTACGGATCCGCGAGGCCCTGGATGCCGCCGACGAGGCGCCGACTGACGGCTCCGGCGCGGTCTCGGTGGCATGAGAGGAGGGACTGCCGCACGGCGGCACAAGGCCCCTTCCCGGTAGTTCAGCGGGCCCGGAATTGCCGAACGCCAATCGAACACCCGGCCAAGGAACTGCGTACAGTCAGCCGAAAGACGGCCAAATGCCCTTTGCCGTGATGCCCAAAACTCTCGGAAGATTGTCGCTGCCGCGTACCGCCGGGTACAGTCGCCGCTAATTCTCCTGCAGCCGAGGCGAAAGAGAAGTTGGTGGTGAACGACCGTCACCCGTCGGGGGCCCCTCCGACCGTCCCCGCTCCTGACGCCTCGTATCCGTACGACGAGGCTTACGGTCAGCGACAGGACACAGCGCACGGCTACGCCGGGTACGACGGCTATTCCACCGGCAGCTTCGCCCACCTGGCCACGGCCTACGGTGACGGCGACCCGCTCTTCGGCACGCTCCCGGGCGCGTACGACGACGCGCAGGGCGCCCACAGCGGTCAGTACGACGCCTCACAATGGGCCGCCGTCGACCAGCATCAGACCGGGTCGTACGACACGGGCCACTACAACACGGCCCACTACGACACCACTCATTACGACTCCGGCTCCTATGACACCACCGCGATGTGGGCCGCCGCGGGCTATCACCTGCCCACCGGCATCCCGGCCCAGCAGGACGCCGAAACCGGCGCCCAGTGGGACATCGGCGCCTGGGACACGGGCGCCACCGGCCACACCGAGATGCCGGGTCAGTGGGACCAGGGCGCGGGGTACGAGGCCGAGACGTACACCTCGGGCGTGGACACCGGCCAGACCCAGTTCTGGGACGCCACCGCCTACGGGACCGTGGACGAGGCGCAGCACTACGACCACTCGGGGCTGACCCAGCCGGGCTTCGACCAGCACCAGCACCAGCCCGAGCACCAACCAGAGCACGAGCCGAACGACTTCGAGCAGACGGCCGTGTTCGAGCCGAACGCCTTCGAGCACAGCGGAGCCTTCGAGCAGTCGGCCGCGTTCGACGAGACGGCCGCGTTCGAGCAGGCCGCCGTCGCCGAGCACGAGCCGAACAGCTTCGAGCACACCGCCGTCTTCGACCCGGTCCACGAGTCCGACCAGTCCCACGACCCGGCCCCCGAAGCGGAACCTGAACCCGAGGCGGCGGCCGTGCGGGAATCCGCCCCCTCCCCCCGCCGGGAGGCGAGCCGCGGTCGCCGCCGTACCCCCTCGCCCCGCCCCAAGCGCTCCGCCCTCCTCACCGTCGCCGTCCCCTCCGTCTGTGCTCTCGGCGTCACCGCCGTGGCCGCCGCCTCCGTCAGCGGCGTGGGAAGCGACAAGAAGGACGAGTCCACCACTCAGGCCGCCCCCGACACCGCGGCGGCCCCCGTGAAGCCCTCCGTGGCCAACAGCAAGCTGGACTCCCAGCTCGCCGGGGTCCGAGAGGGCGCCGACGACTTCCGCGACCGCGCCAGCCGCACTCAGGAGCGGATCGACCTCCAGGCGCGCCAGGCCGCCGAGAAGAAGCGCAAGGCCGCCGAGGCGGCGCGCAAGGAGGCGCTGCGCCCGAAGTACGCGCTGCCCGTCGCCCAGCACGGTCTGAGCGCCATGTTCGGCCAGGCCGGGATCAACTGGATGTCCGTGCACACCGGCATCGACTTCCCGGTGAGCTACGGCACGCCCGTGATGGCCGCCACCGACGGCACCGTGACGACGCAGTGGAACGACGCCTACGGCAATATGGTCGTCCTGACCAGCCCGGACGGCACGGAGACCTGGTACTGCCACCTCAGCAGCGCCAAGATCCGCTCCGGCACCGTCAAGGCCGGGGAGACCATCGCGTACTCCGGGAACTCCGGCAACTCCACCGGCCCGCATCTGCACTTCGAGGTCCACCCTGGCGGTGGCTCGGCCATCGACCCGCTGCCCTGGCTGCGCGGCCAGGGCCTCGACCCGACCTGACCGGCCCGGGCCCCGTTCCCCGACCGCTGTAGCGCGCCACCGGCGCGCTACAGCCTCAGCGCTCGGGTCACTTCAGCTACAGCTTCTCCACCGGTGCGTACCGCAGCAGCAGCCGCTTCGGCTTCTCCTCGCCGAAGTCGATCGTCGCCTCCGCGTTGTCCCCGCTGCCCTTCACCGCCACCACCGTGCCGAGCCCGAACGAGTCATGGGTGACCCGGTCGCCGATGGCCAGCGCGACCACCGGGCGCTCCTTGGCCCGCCGGGTCGCGAACCCGCTGCCCCCGGTGCGCGAACGCGACGACGACAGACCGGACGTCAGCCCCGACGGCGGGGTCGAGGCGATGCTGCCCATGGACGCCGACGGGGTGGCGGGCCCGGTGCGCCGCCACCGCACATACTGGTCCGGGATCTCCTCCAGGAAGCGGGACGGCGGGTTGTACGCGGGCTGGCCCCATGCGCTGCGCATCGTCGAGCGGGTCAGATAGAGCCGCTCGCGGGCCCGGGTGATCCCCACGTAGGCCAGCCGCCGCTCCTCCTCCAGCTCCTTGGTCTGGCCGAGCGCCCGCATATGCGGGAAGACGCCGTCCTCCATGCCGCTGAGGAAGACGACCGGGAACTCCAGGCCCTTCGCCGTGTGCAGTGTCATCAGGGTGATCACACCGGAGCCGTCGGTGTCCTCGTCGGGGATCTGGTCGGAGTCGGCGACGAGCGCGACCTGCTCCAGGAAGTCCGCGAGGGTGCCGGGGTTCTCCTCGCCGCGGTCCTGCTCGAACTCCAGGGCCACGGCCGCGAGCTCTTGCAGGTTCTCGATCCGGGTCTCGTCCTGCGGATCGGTGGACGCCTGGAGCTCGGCCAGATAGCCGGTGCGCTCCAGCACCGCCTCCAGGACGGTCGCCGGGCCCGCCCCGGACTCCACGATGGTGTGCAGCTCCTCCATGAGCGTGTTGAACCGCTTGACGGCGTTGGCCGAGCGGGCCGCCATGCCGTACGCGTCGTCGACCCGGCGCAGCGCCTGCGGGAAGGTGATCTTCTCGCGCAGCGCCAGCGCGTCGATCATGGCCTCCGCGCGCTCCCCGATGCCGCGCTTGGGCACGTTCAGAATGCGGCGGAGCGGGACGGAGTCCTCGGGGTTGGCCAGCACCCGCAGATACGCGAGGACGTCCCGGACCTCCTTGCGCTCGTAGAAGCGCACGCCGCCGACGACCTTGTAGGGCAGTCCGACCCGGATGAAGATCTCTTCGAAGACACGGGACTGGGCGTTGGTCCGGTAGAAGACCGCCACGTCACCGGCCTTGCCGTCGCCCGCGTCCGTCAGCCGGTCGATCTCGTCGGCGACGAACTGGGCCTCGTCGTGCTCGGTGTCGGCCACATAGCCGGTGATCTCGGTCCCGGCGCCGGCCTCGGTCCACAGGTTCTTCGGGCGGCGGTTCTCGTTGCGCTCGATGACCGCGTTGGCCGCGCTCAGGATCGTCTGGGTGGAGCGGTAGTTCTGCTCGAGGAGGATCGTCCGCGCGGTGGGGTAGTCCTCCTCGAACTGGAGGATGTTGCGGATCGTGGCGCCCCGGAAGGCGTAGATCGACTGGTCGGCGTCGCCCACCACGCACAGCTCGGCGGCCGTGGTCTCCTCGGTGTCCGTGCCCACCAGCTCACGCACCAGGGTGTACTGCGCGTGGTTGGTGTCCTGGTACTCGTCCACCAGGACGTGCCGGAAGCGGCGGCGGTAGTGCTCGGCCACGTCCGGGAACGCCTGGAGCAGATTGACCGTGGTCATGATGATGTCGTCGAAGTCCAGCGCGTTGGCCTCGCGCAGCCTCGCCTGGTACATCGCGTACGCCTCGGCCAGGGTCTTCTCGAAGCCGTCCGCGGCCTGTCCGGCGAAGGTCTCCTCGTCGATCAGCTCGTTCTTCAGGTTGGAGATCTTGGCGCTGAAGGACTTCGGCGGGAACCGCTTGGGGTCGAGATCCAGATCCCGGCAGACCAGCGACATCAGCCGCTTGGAGTCGGCGGCGTCGTAGATCGAGAACGACGAGGTGAAGCCGAGCTTCTTGGATTCGCGGCGCAGGATGCGGACGCAGGCGCTGTGGAAGGTGGAGACCCACATGGCGTTCGCCCGCGGGCCGACGAGCTCCTCCACCCGCTCCTTCATCTCGCCCGCCGCCTTGTTGGTGAAGGTGATGGCGAGGATCTGGCCGGGGTGCGTGCCGCGGGCGCCGAGCAGATAGGCGATGCGGTGGGTGAGCACCCGGGTCTTGCCGGAGCCGGCGCCCGCGACGATCAGCAGTGGCGAGCCGGTGTGCTCCACGGCGGCTCTCTGCTGCTCGTTCAACCCCTCGAGCAGGGCGGACGGGTCCACGACGGGCCGCGCCGCGCCGTCCCGATAGTGCGCCTCCCGGGGCACGGGCGCGTCGAAGCCGCCGCTGAAGAGGTGATGCGGCACGTCCTCGGCGCCATCGGGGCCGGGGTGCGCCGAATCCTCGGGCGGCGGCGGTGGCTCCTCGTTCGAAGGAGGCCCGAGGTCCGCCAGGAAGCTGTCGTCAAAGAGGCTGCTCATCGCTCCCCGAGTCTAGGCCGCCCCACTGACAGCCGGTGCCCGAACATCACGAAACGGTTTCGGGCAAAACGGCCACCAGTCTTCACAGGAGCCCCACGTGTTGGCTACCGTCCTGCGTCAGGCGGCCCGGAAGATCCGTCGGCGAACCACGTCGGCACGGGCGGCCTCCGCCGAGTCCGGTACCGCCGTGAGGCGCCCGGAGCCGGGGACCCGACAACGCGACACCGGGGTGAATCGGCCCGAAGCGGCGTGGCACACAAGTGCCGCCCGGACACGGCCGTAGGGCAACCTTCCGTACCGCCCGAACCCGACAGCTAACCCGGTAGGCGGTCCACGGAAGGAGCGCCTCCGTTGGCGTCGCACCGCAAGCCGCGGAGCCGGATACCGGCCCCGCTCACCGGCCACGGCCGCCGTACGGCCGTCGGGTTCACCACGGCCGCCCTCGCATCCGTCACCCTCCTCTCCCAGACGGCCAACGCCGCGCCGGGCGACGACCCCAAGCCGGCCACCCAGTCGATCGACAAGGTCAAGGAGAAGGTCGACACCCTCTACCACCAGGCGGAGAGCGCCACCCAGCGCTACAACGCCGCCAAGGAGCGCGCCGATCAGCAGCGCGCCAAGGTCGACAAGCTGCTGGACTCCGTCGCCCAGCGCACCGAGAAGCTCAACGAGGCGCGGCGCACGCTCGGCGCCTACGCCACCGCCCAGTACCGCGACGGCGGAATGGCCCGCTCGGCCGCGACGCTGCTGTTCTCCAACGATCCGCAGGACGTCTTCGACCAGTCGCATCTGATCGACCGGCTGACCGGTCGGCAGAAGCAGGCCGTCGACGACTTCCAGAAGCAGCAGGCGAGCGCCGCCAAGGAGCGCGGTAAGGCCGGCGAGAGCCTCGCCTCGCTGACCGCGTCGCAGAAGCAGCTCAAGACCCAGAAGAAGACCGTCCAGGACAAGCTGACCGAGGCCCGGCGGCTGCTGGCGAATCTGACCGCCAAGGAGAAGGCGCGACTGGCGGCGATCGAGAAGAAGAAGGCGGAAGAGGCCCGCCGTAAGGCGGCCGCGCTCGCCGAGAAGCAGCGCCAGGAGGCCGCGCGCAAGAAGCAGCAGGAACAGCGGGAGCAGCAGAACGGAGACAGCGGCTCCGGTTCGACGACGCCCTCGGCCCCGGCCAACAGCTCCAAGGCGGCCCAGGCCATCGCCTTCGCGAAGTCGCAGCTCGGCAAGCCGTATGTCTGGGGCGCCACCGGCCCCAGCTCCTTCGACTGCTCAGGGCTGACGCAGGCGGCCTGGAAGTCGGCCGGGATCTCGCTGCCGCGCACCACCTGGGACCAGGTGAAGGTCGGTACGCGCGTCTCGACGTCCGAACTCCAGCCGGGCGATCTGGTCTTCTTCTACGACGACATCAGCCATGTCGGCCTCTACATCGGCGACGGGATGATGATCCACGCGCCGAAGCCGGGCGATGTGGTGAAGAAGGCGCCGATCACCGAGATGCCGATCTACGGGAGCGTGCGGCCCGCGTAGGGCACGCGGGCCGTGTGAAGGACGCGGGGTGAAGGACACGGGGCCGTGCGGGCCCCTGGTGTGCCGCTGCCCGGGGCCGGGGCCCCGGGCAGCGGCATCGTCATGTCATCGGCGCGGGTGCCGCTCACGTGCCGGGCTTGCGCCCGTAGACGTACACGTCGTCGCCGTTCTTCAGCAGGCTCCAGTACTTCTTGGCCTCGCCCGTGCGCATGTTGACGCAGCCGTGGGAACCGGGCGGGGACCATACGCTCCCGGCGATCGAGTGGAACGCCTGACCGCCGTCGAAGAACTGGCTGTAGGGCATGGCGACCTTGTAGAGCGTCGACCAGTGGTTGACGTCGCGCCAGTAGATCTTCTTCAGCCCGGTGCGGGTCTCGAAGCCGTTCCGCCCGGACCGCACCGGCACCGGCCCGTAGACCAGCCGGGAGCCGTCCTGGATCCAGCTCAACTGCCGGGTGAGGTCGACGCAGGCGATGCGGCCCTTGTTGGTCGGGCACTTCTTCGCCGCGTTCGGGTCGTGTCCGGCGGCCTTCTGGGTGTTGATCAGGCTCATCACGCCCCAGGTGATCGGGCCCGCGTAGCCGATCGTCGGGCTGATGCCGTGGTTGACCTGGAACTTCTGGATCGCGAGACAGTCCGCCCGCGACTGCCGCCCGTCCACGGGGCGGCCCAGGAACCGCTCGGCCTGCCTCTGGTACGGCCCCACGCTGGTCGTACACGATGACGCGGCCATCGTCGCCGGTGTCACCGATCCGGCCGACCTGCCCAGCGGCCGTGGCTGGGCCGGCCGTGCCTGAGCCTGTGCCGGACCGGCGACGGCGACCGCGAGCGGCACCGTCATCCCCGCCAGCCCCAGCACGAGACCCGCGCGCCGGCTCTGCCGGCTCTGCCTGCTTCTGACTGCCCCCACTGCCCCCATGGCCACTCCTCTCGACTGCCTCGCTCTTTTACCAGGACAGCTCGCGAGTGCAAACGGTTGCCTCAGGATCGCGCCGAAAAGGTGTCGGAATTGTCTCGGGATTACCTCAGATGATCAGCTCGTCAGGTCCACAACACGGCGATGAAAATGTTTGCCGTTGTCAAGGCACCCACCGCGCCGAAGGCGGCAGACTCTACCTTCTCCTCGTCGCGCTTCACATACACCAGGCCGAGGACCACGATCAGCAGCGCCAGCTTCACACCGATCTTGATGTTGTTGACACTGTTGTCGTCGGCCTGATTGAGCCCGACCAGCGCCGCGCCGGTGACCAGCATGGTCAGCGCGCCGTGCAGCATCGCCGGGGTCATCCGGGCCTCGCCCGCGCCCATTGCCTTGAGCTGTGAGAAGAAGCCGCCGAGCAGTGCGCCGATGCCGACGATGTGCAGGCCGACGAACACGTGAATGAGTACGTCCATGGCTCCGGAGACTAACCGCGCGCATATCATCACCCGGCACTCGGGTGGGCCCCTATCGGCGCTTCGGTCACGGCAGCCCCACACTCCCGCCCACCCCACTCGCCGGGCGATCAGCCACCGTCACGGGTGCGACGAAATCCGTGCACTCCCGTTCAATCCCCCGCATGGACCCCACTTTCCGGCCTAACTTCCTTCTCCAGGTGGCAGTCCGCTTCCCGTCAACTGAGGGTCCCCGCCTCACGGCGGACTGCCACCTGTCCGTCCGTTCCCCATGAGGGTCCAGGATCAGCGTAATGTCCTGGAATGCCCAAGAAAGACCAGGTGAACCGCCGCAGTGGCGTCGCACAGGAAGCCCAAGCAGCGCTCGCTCACCAGCAGCACCGCCCGCGCGGCCGCGCTCCTCGCCCTCACCGGCGCCGCGTCCGTCACCCTCCTCGACGGCACCGGGCACGCCGAGAACCGCCTCACCCCCGCGCAGGTGAAGGCGAGGGTCGATCAGTACCAGCGGCAGGCCGAGGAGGCCACCGAGAGGTACAACGGCGCGAAGGACAAGGCCGACAAGGCCCGTGCGGCGCTGGACGCGCTGCGCGACCAGGCCGCCCGCCGCACCACCCGGCTCAACGCCGCGCGCAACGCCCTCGGCGCCTTCGCCACCGCCCAGTACCGCTCGGGGACGATCGCCCCGGCCCTCCAGCTCGCCCTGTCCTCCTCCCCCGGCCAGTACCTTCAGCGCGCCTCGCTCGCCGAGCGCGCGGGAAACCGCCAGGCCGCCCTGATCGCCTCCGTCGGCCGTCAGGAGCGGAAATTACGCCAGGTCCGCGGCGAGGCGGCCGACCGCCTCGCCGCTCTGCGCGCCTCCCAGACGGCGGCCGCCCACCACAAGCGGACCGTGCAGGAGAGGCTCGCCGCCGCCGATCGCCTCCTCGACCGGCTGACCCTCGAACAGCGGCAGCGCCTGCTGGCGGCCCGCGGCACCGACAAGGCCGGTGCCGACGGCACCGCCTCCCCCACCGAGGGCCGCGCGGCCCGCGCCGTCTCCTACGCCTACGCGGCCCTCGGCAAGCCGTACGTCTGGGGCGCCACCGGCCCCCACGGCTACGACTGCTCGGGGCTCACACAGGCCGCCTGGCGCGCCGCCGGGGTCGCCCTGCCCCGCACCACCTACACCCAGATCAACGCCGGGCGGCGCGTCACGCGCGACCAACTGGCCCCCGGCGACCTGGTCTTCTTCTACTCCGGCGTCAGCCATGTGGGCCTCTACATCGGCGACGGCCGCATCATCCACGCCCCGCGCCCGGGCGCCCCGGTCCGGGTGGCCTCCGTCGCCGACATGCCCTTCGCGGGGGCGGCCCGCCCGGCGTAGGCGTGCCGGGCGGGCGTAGGCGTGCCGGGCCGGTGTAGCCGCTCCGGGCCGGTCCCGGGCGGTCCCGCGTGACCCGTGGGCGTGGGTTCCGGGTTCGGCTGAGCGGCGATCTGTCGGCGGGGGACGGTGGATGACGGCGCTCTGTCGGTGGGGCGTCGGTAGCGGCCGTAAGGCTGACATGTGGCCGCGTCAGCCATATTCGGTCACCGGCCCGCCGCCCTTACGAACGCCAGGAGCCCCCATGCCTTCCACCGACTCGTCCGAAGCCCCGAACGATGCCTCGACCGCTTCATGGGACGTCCATCGGCTGCCGCGTGCCGACGGTAAGACCTTTCTGGTGACCGGAGGCAATGCCGGGATCGGGTACTTCGTCGCCGAACAGCTCGCCGGGACGGGAGCCACCGTCGTCCTCGGCAGCCGGGACGCGGACAAGGCGGACGCCGCCGCGGCCTCGATCCGCTCCCAGGTCCCCGACGCCCGGGTGCGGCATATCCGGCTGGATCTCGCCGACCTCGGCTCACTCAAAGCCTCCGCGGAAGCGCTGCGATCGGACCGTCTGGACGCGGTCGTCCACAACGCCGGGGTCAAGTTCGACCAGCCGCCGCGCCGTGAGACCGCGGACGGCCATGAGGCGATGTTCGGGATCAACCACCTCGGGCACTTCGCGCTGACCCACTGGCTGGCGCCCCTGCTCACCGCCGCCCCCGAGGGCCGGGTCGTCACCACGGGCAGCTTCGCGGCCACGTCCGAGCGGCTGGACCTGGACGACCTCGAAAGCACCCGGGACTACCGGCCGGACCGCACCTATGGACGGTCGAAGCTGGCCCAGATGCTCTTCGGCTTCGAACTCGACCGCCGGCTGAGGACGGGCGGCAGCACGGTGCGGAGCGTGGTCACCCATCCCGGTGGCGCGCTCGACTCCCTCACCCCGCCCCGCCCGCCCCTTCACACCCCCACGACCGGCGAACGGCTGCGCGGGCTGCCCGCCGGAATCCTCGTCCAGGGCAAGGAGGCAGCCGCCTGGAGTGCCGTACGGGCGGTCCTCGACCCGTCCGTCAGCGGCGGCCAACTCTGGGCCCCGAAGATCTTCGGCCTCCGCGGCACCCCCCGGCTCCGGCCCGTCCGCGGTCATCTGGCGGACGCGGAGGTCGCGGCCCGCCTGTGGTCGGCGAGCCGCGATCTGACGGGGGTCGAGCCGGAGTTCGGCCCGGGACGGCCGGGTTCCTCAGGCGCGGCTGCCGCCGTCCACCCGTAGCACCGTGCCGGTCACATAGGAGGCGCGGTCGCTGAGGAGCCAGGCGGCGCGGCCGATTCGGTGAGGCCGTTGACCGCGCGCTTCATGACGCGTAGTCCTTGAGTTCCTCTGTATCCAAGGTGATCCCGACCGGGTCGGGGAGCTCGACCGCTTCGCCGTACGTCCATACCCTCCTCATGCGGTACCTCCCGCGCTGCGGCTCGCTGTGGACGACCAGCGTGCACTCGTCGCGGTCGACAAGGAGGTAGACGGGGATTCCCGCTGCCGCGTAGCCATCAGGCTCGTCCACGCGGTCGCGCTGGTCCGTGTCCGCGTCGTTCGAGGTGACCTCGACGGCCATCAGGACGCCCTCGGTGTCCGACCACTCGCCATGCCCCGCGAAGTGCTTGCGGGGTGCCAGGGCGCCGTCCGGACGGGCACGCCCCTTGCGGTAGCTCTCGGCCTTCAGCCCCCGCTCCCGGTACAGCCGCAAGTCCGGACGATGCTGCATGCACTGATCCTGGACCCACATGATGATCTCGTCGTGATCCCCGTCCGGCACGGGCTTGACCTCTAGCTTTCCGTTGATGAATTCGAGCGTCACGGTTTCCGGCGCCGTGCGGGCGAGCTGCTCGAACTCCTCGATACTCATCTGCGGCCGGTCGGTGGTGCCAGGGGTCATGGGTTCGCCTCCTCGCCCCCATGGTGCCCCGACATCGGATGGCGCGTCCTGCAAGGTCATTCGCTCATCCTTTCGAATTGCGGGCGGCTGCTCGCAGCCGCCCGGCCCAGGCGCTGACGTCGACGCCGTCGAGATCGCCGGGCGAGGCGAGAGTCGCCTCGCCCCGGCAGGGGCGGCAGAGGCCCCCGGGGAGGGCGGCCGGGGGACCTGGGCGGCCGCAGTCCGTGCACTCCACGAGGCGGCTGATGGTGATCTCCGATCGCGGCTCCGGTGACGGTTCCGGCGGCAGCTTGGTCTCCAGACGGGTACGGGCCAGCGCGGCCGGGCTGTGTACCCACTGCGGCAACCCGGCCGTCAGCGCCTGGACGAGGTACGCGGGGTCGGCGTCGCGGGCCAGCCAGCCGGCGGCGAGAGGTTCGAGGCGGGCGCAGTCGGCGGCCGAGAGGGTCATCCGGGGATCGGTACGGCCCAGGGACGCGAGGGCGTTGTACGCGGGGGTCCTGGCGGGCGCCGGGGCGGGGATGGCTGCCGGGGCGGCGGCCGACGGCTCCGGTTCGGCTTCACCGCGTACGAACGCCTCCCACCACGCGTCCTCCCGCGCCGTCCGCGAGAAGAACGTACGCGTCACCCACCGCGCCCCGTCCTCCGTGATGACGTGCTCCCGGACGCGCCGCAGGTGTCCGGCCTCGGACAGCTTCCGCAGAGCGGTGCCGCAGGCCATCTGGCCGTAGTCGGGGAGGCACTTGGCGAGCGTCTTGGCGTCAATCGCGGCACCGTCCGGTAACCGGTCGATGTACGCGGCGATCGCCGCCTCACGCTTGGGCAGGTGTGCGAAGTCGTCTGCGCGGCGCGGGGATTGGGCGGGTGCGCTGCGCTTGCCGTAGCCGGGGTTGGCCAGGGGGTGTGCGGAGGGGCGCGGGGCAGCGCTAGAGTCGGCTGAAGCCACGGATCGAGTCTCTTTCGATCTTGTAGGTCAGGCCCCGGATTGGTGTTGGCGCACCGGCCGGGGCCGATTTATTTGTTGCCGCGAACGCTAGACCGTGGCAACCGCGCGTGGTGAGTCGGTCACGAAATGTGCATAGGGAGGGTGGGTGGGTTGTCCCAACCCACCCGTTCCTTGGATAAATCGCTCGGCTCTTGGCGCCCGAAGCTCAAACGCGGCTGACGGCCACGAAAGCTATGAACTGCGATCGCCGCGCATCTGGTGGCCTGACGGCCTGCTGACCCGACGACATGAGCCGCCGCCAGGCCGTCAGACCACCGGTCGTCAGCCCCCATCGGCCGTCAGCGCCCAGGCCGTCAGACCAGGCGGCGGGCCGTCGCCCAGCGGGTCAGCTCATGGCGGTTGGAGAGCTGGAGCTTGCGGAGCACCGCCGAGACATGGCTCTCGACCGTCTTCACCGAGATGAAGAGCTGCTTGGCGATCTCCTTGTAGGCGTAGCCGCGCGCGATGAGGCGCAGCACCTCGCGCTCACGCTGGGTGAGCCGGTCCAGGTCCTCGTCCACGGGCGGGGCGTCGGTGGAGGCGAAGGCGTCGAGGACGAAACCGGCCAGGCGCGGCGAGAAGACCGCGTCGCCCTCGGAGACCCGGAAGATCGCGTCGACCAGGTCGGTGCCCGTGATGGTCTTCGTCACGTAGCCACGGGCGCCGCCGCGGATGACCCCGATGACGTCCTCGGCGGCGTCCGAGACGGAGAGCGCGAGGAAGCGCACCGGGCGCTCCTGGTCGGCCATCATCGAGGCGCTGCGGCGCAGCACCTCGACGCCGCCCCCGCCGGGGAGGTGGACGTCGAGCAGCACGACCTCGGGGCGGGTCGCGGTGATCACGGTGACGGCCTGGTCGACGTCGGCGGCCTCGCCGACCACCTCGACGCCGGTCCGGTCCGTGTCGCCGATCTCGGCCTGCACCCCGGTGCGGAACATGCGGTGATCGTCGACGAGCACGACGCGCACGCGGCGCGCCACGGCGGCATCGTCGGCCCCAGCACCTCCGGCCCCGGCCGGACCGGCCGCGGGAACGCCACCGGCCGGGCCCGGTCCCGCCGCGCCCGTGCCGCCGGAGGCAGGGGCCCCGCCGCTCGCAACCGCCCCGCCGGGCACGGAGGCGCGGCCGGAGCTGCCGGGCACCCGAGAGCCACCCGCCGCGAAGGCGCCGCCCGACACGCGAGAGCCAGCCGCAGACGCGCCACCCGTCGCGGAAGCGCCACCCCCCATGGGGACACCGGCCGCCACGGGGACGCCGCCCCGGGCCGCCGTCGCACGCGGTCCGCCGAAGGCCGGGGCACCGCCGCCGAAGGACGACGGGCCGCCCGAAGCAGGGGTGCTGCCCCCGAAGGCCGGGGTGCCACCTGGTGTGGCAGGGCGGCCGCGCCCGCCGCCTGGGTTACCGGCCGGCAGGCCATACGCGTCGGTCATGTCGTCGCCGCCCTCTCCATCTCCAGCTCCACTTCCGTGCCCCCGTCCGGCGCTGATCTCAGCCGCGCCGTGCCGCCGTTCCGCTGCATCCGGCCGATGATCGACTCGCGTACGCCCATCCGGTCCTCCGGCACCGCGTCCACGTCGAAGCCGGGGCCTCGGTCGCGCACGGAGATGAACACCGTGGCCCCCTCGACCTCGGCGAAGACCTGGACGGCCCCGCCGTCGCCACCGTACTTGGCCGCGTTGACCATCGCCTCGCGCGCTGCCTGCATCTGTGCGCTCAGTTTCTCGTCCAGCGGGCAGTCGCCGACCACCACCACCTCGATCGGGACGCCGTGGTGGTCCTCGACCTCCGCCGCCGTCTTCTTCACCGCCTCCGCGAGGGTGTCCGGCTCCTCGGCCTCGTCCTTGCCCGTGCCCTCCGGCCGGTAGAGCCAGGCGCGCAGTTCCCGCTCCTGGGCGCGGGCGAGCCGGGCCACCTCGCGGGGCTCCTCCGCGTTCCGCTGGATCAGGGTGAGGGTGTGCAGCACGGAGTCATGGACGTGGGCCGCCACCTCCGCCCGCTCCTGCGCGCGGATGCGCATCAGCCGTTCCTCCGAGAGATCCTGCGTCATCCGCACCACATACGGGCCCACCAGCAGCGCGATGCCGACGAGAACGGCCAGGGCCGCCTGAAGCACGGCCCCCAGGTGCTTGGCCGAACCCTGGAGGACGACGATCCCGGACACCCCGGCCGCCACCAGCACGACCCCCGTGGCGCCACGGGCCAGGGGCAGGACCCGCTTGCTGCGGCTGAGCTCGACCCACTGAGCGCGGCGCGCGTTGTCCGCCTGGCGCCAGAAGAGGGCGACGCCCGCGCCGATGAGGAGGAGCGGCCAGATGTAGGTGTTGGCGCGGCCGAGGTGGAAGCCCTGGATGAAGATGCCCATGCCGACGCAGAGCGCGACCAGGGCGATGATCTGGCCCCGCTCCGGCCTGCGGGCCAGGATCCGGCGGCGGCCGTCGGGGCCCACGGTGGTGAGCGGGCGGGTGGTCATCGTCTCCACGCCGCCGACGCCGAGCGGGACGATGAACCAGAAGAGCGCGTAGACGAGCGCGCCGAACCCCTCCGCCATGAACAACGCGACGAAGACGATCCGCACCCACAGGACCGGAAGCCCGAGATGCCCCGCGAGCCCTCGCGCCACACCGCCGAGGAGGCGGCCTTCGGCACTGCGGTAGAGCTTGCGCGGGGGTGGCTCGGGGGTCGTAGGGGGCACGGCGGCGGTCATGGCTCGATCGTCACACGTCCGGCCGACAGTGGGTATCAGGGTCGCCCCTGATCGTTCCCCGACCCGGCGCCCGGAGTCCCGACCCTGCGCCCGGAGTCCCGCCCCGGGGTCCAGACCCCGGCCCGCCCAGGGTCCCGATCCCGGCCCGCCCAGGGTCCCGATCCCGGCCCGCCCGGGGTCCCGCCCCGCAGCCCCCGCAAGACATCCACACCCACCCCATACATCCACACACATCCCCGCACACTCACACACGCACCCACACAAGCGCCCCGGCCACCGCCCGCAGGCGCCCTCAACCCTCCCTCTCAGCCCTCCCCCTCAGCCCCTCCCTCCTCAGGGGCCCCACGCCGCGACCGGCGGCGGACGGCATAAGTGAGGGCCGAGGTCAGGGCCGCCACGCACAGGCCGCCCAGGAGCGCCGGGAGGACGATCTCCGGGCGGACGTCCCACTCTCCGGCCGCGTCCATCCCGTACGCGGCGGCCACGCCCAGGATCACGAGACCGGCCACCAGCTTGCCCGGCTCGAACGCATGGCGGGTCCGGTCGGGGACCGGGTGACCGAGCGAGTGGTCGAACGAATGCCCGAATGACCGACCGAATGAATGACGCCTCATGATCGCTTCACCTCCACGGTGCCCAGCCCCAGCTCCAGCTTCAGCGAGACCGTCCCCTCGGCCTTACGGCCGCCCGCCGGGTCCAGGGTGAGCCTGCGCTCCCGGCCCGGCCCGATGTCGACGTTGTTCGTCTTCTCGCCCGGAAGCCAGATGTCGCCGATCCCGACCTCGATGTCCAGCTTCACCCGGGCGTCGCGCGGGACCGTCACGGCCAGCTTGCCCGCGCCCATCTCCACCCGGCTGGAGACGGTGCCGCCCGCCTTCAGGGGCAGCCGGTCCAGCTTCAACTCGGCGACGCCGCCGCCCAGCTCATAGCCGCCGCGCAGGGAGCTCACGGAGGTCGGGGCCCAAGTGCGGCGGGCCCAGTCGGGGGTGACGGAGTCGGGGAGGGCCGCCGCACCCGCCAGCAGCACGCTCGTAAGGAGCGCGAGGAACACCGTGCCGCCACCGGCGCGGCCCCAGCGGGAGCTGATCACCAGAGCCAGCCCGAAGACGCCCAGCGCGCAGGCGAACCCGATCTCGAGGCTGGTGCCCAGCGGCTGCGAGGACCAGCCCGCCCGCGCCCCCACCACGGCGGCGGCGACCGCCACCAGGAAGGCCCAGCCGCCGATCGACGCCCGGTCCCGCACCCGGCGGGCCCGCTCCGCCTTCGCCTCCGCCTTGTCGTACGGGCCGTCGTCCGGCCCCCACAGATAGCCGGTACGCGACCCGGCACCGGACCCCGAGGCGAAGCCCAGCGGCCCGGTCGTACCGTCCTTGACGATCGGGTCGCGCCACCAGGACGGGGCGGGGCCGCCGCGCGTGGGCGGGGCCTTGGTCTCGGGCGGCGCGTCGGCGACCGCCTGGGCCGTGGCCGGGTCCACCACGCCCACGCTCACCGCCTGGCGGCGGTGGTGCGACCAGTAGCCCGCACCGGCCGCCGCGAGGACGAGCATGAACGAGAAGTACATGACGCCGCCGTTGTTGAGCATCGACAGGAACAGCCCACAGCCCACCAGCGCCACCAGCACCGCCGTCAGCCCCGGGCCCTCGACCCGCCCCGAGAGCAGCCTGCGCCCCTCGTTCTCGTCCTCGCCGTGGAACGGGATCAGCAGCCAGCAGAAGCCGTAGACGATCAGGCCGAGACCGCCCGCGACGCCCAGCACCGACAGCACCACCCGGAAGATCACCGGGTCCAGATCGCAGTAGCGGCCGAGCCCTCCGCACACCCCCGAGATCACCTTATGGTCACGACTGCGCCGCAGTGGCGTCTGTGACAGGCGGGAACCGGACGCGGCCTCGGCCTCGTCCGCCACGGTGGGTGCTTCGGTCATGCCTCCATGGTGACAACAGGGCCGTACCCGCGACATCCGGCATGCCCCTAGGTCTTCCCTGAGATCTCCCCAAGGGTCGCGGCGGCTATCGTGTCGCATCGAACGTGTGCGGGAGGGGACAGCGGTGTCGGACGAAGGCCACCTGATAGCCGGACGTTACCGCCTGGTCGAGAAGATCGGCCGTGGCGGCATGGGCACGGTGTGGCGCGCGGAGGATGAACTGCTGGGCCGCCAGGTCGCGGTCAAGCAGCTCTACGTCTCTCCGCACCTCGCCGAGGACGAGCTGACGACGCTGCACGAACGCACCCGCCGCGAGGCGCGCAGCGCGGCCCGCATCACCCATCCCAATGTGGTCGTGGTCCATGACGTGGTGGACCACTACGGACTGCCGTGCATCGTCATGGAGTACGTGCCCTCCACGACCCTCGCCGACCTGCTGAAGAACGGCCAACGGGTCGCCCCCGACGAGGCCGCCCGCATCGGCCGCGGCATGATCGCCGCCCTGCGCGCCGCGCACGCGGCCGGGGTGCTGCACCGGGACGTCAAGCCCGGCAACGTACTGCTCGGCCCCGAAGGCCGGGTCGTGCTCACGGACTTCGGCATCGCGATGGCCACCGGCACCTCGACGCTGACCAAGACCGGCGAGGTCGTCGGCTCCATCGACTACATCGCGCCCGAGCGGGTCAGGGGCCGCAAGCCGGGCCCCGCGTCGGACCTCTGGGCACTGGGGGCGACGCTCTACCAGGCGGTCGAGGGGCGGCCGCCGTTCCGCAAGGCCACGGCGATCGAGACGGGTTACGCGATCGCCGTCGATCCGCTGGACCCGCCCAAACAGGCGGGGGCGCTCGGTCCGCTGATCGAGCGCCTGCTGGCGAAGGAGCCGGAACTGCGGCCCTCGGCGGAGGAGACCGAACGGTCGCTGCGGCTGCCCGCGGCGGAGGCCGAGACGACATCGCTGTCGACGCCGCCGCTCGACGCGACCATGAATCTGTCGACGCGGCGCGAGCCCGGCGCGGCCACGGGCGGGACCACGAGCACCACATCCAGCGCCTCGCCGAACCCGCCCACGACATCGACCCCGTATTCACACACGTCCCACACACCGAGCACGCCGCATACGCCGGGTGGGCCGAACGCCCCGCACACACCGAGCACTCCGCACCCCTCGGACCCGCGGCTTCCGCACCACCCCCCTGGCACGGGGAACACCCAGGGCACGGGGAACACCCAGGGCACGGGGAACACCCAGGGCACGGGGAACACCCCGGGTACGGGGAGCACCGCGGGCACCGCGAACATCCCCGGCCAGCAGCACACCCCGCCCACCTCCACGCCGTTCACCGCGTCGACGCCGTCCATGACGACACAGACGCCGGTGTCCCCGCCCACCCCCGCCCCCGCTCCGGCGCGTAAGAGCCGTAAGGCGGTGCGGACGGCCGTGGCGGCCTCCTTGGCGGTCGTGACCGTGGCGGGCGGCGTCTATCTGTTCGGCTTCGACCACGACAACGGCCAGAAGAACGGCGGCGGGCAGTCCGCCACGGACAAGCCGTCGGTCCCCGCGAACAAGCCGTACAAGCCGCCGTCCGGCTACCACATCGTCACCGAGAAGAAGTTCGGCTTCTCCCTGCCCATCCCCGACGGCTGGTCCCGCCAGGAACAGTCCGACCCCGACGGCAACACGGTCGACCGCACCCAGGAGGTCCGCTACCTCGCCCCCAACGGGCTGGTCGGTCTGCGGATCAACGTCCTGGACTTCGCCTCCGGTGACCAGGTCCAGCACTTCGAGGACCTCGAGGTCGGGTTCAAGGACAAGAAGGAATACCCGATCTACGAGCGGCTGCGGCTTCAGGAGACGAAGTACCAGGGCTTGCCCGCCGCCATCTGGGAGTTCAAGTTCCGCGGCGAGGTCCGGATGTATCGCGCGATCGACCTCGGCTTCGGCAAGGAGGGCGAGAAGGAGTACGCGATCTACCTGAGCGGCCCGGACGCGGACTGGGGCACCTACCGGCCGATCTTCGACGAGGTCCAGGACGGCTTCCGCATCCTGAGCTGACGGGCCGGGGCCCGGGGCCCCGGCCACGCCCTGCGCGAAGCGACACGCGCCCTACAGGTCCCGCGCAAAGCCTCACGCCCTACGTGAAGAGCTGCGAGCCCTGCCTGCGCCGGCGCTTGGAGATGGCGACGTCCAGGGAGAGATACGGCGCCCCCGCCAGCACCAGCGGCAGCCACGCCATCAGATAGGCCAGGTCGTTGCCGTAGTAGTAGGGGTCCGACTGCCAGCTCACCGTGAGCCACAGGCTCAGCGAGATCAGCGCGCCGCCGAAGGCGGCCAGACGGGAGAGAAGGCCCACCAGGATGCCGAGGCCGACGGCCAGTTCGCCGTAGGCCATGGCGTAGCCGAAGGCGGTGGGGTCCTTGAGGGCCTGGTCGACCATCCAGGGCAGGGCCGAGCTGTCCCGCACCTGACGCATCAGCTCGCCGATCGAGCCGGTGCCCGAGTCGGACAGGAAGGCCGCGTCGGTGAGTTTGTCGATCCCGGCGTAGACGAAGGTGACGCCGAGGAAGATCCGCAGTGGCAGCAGCGCGTAACGGGCGGCCGTGGCCCGGACTCCCACGGGCTGCTGCCCGCCTATGCCGTTCACGCCGCCCACCCCGTGCACGCTGCCGCCGCTGCCCGCCGCGCCCGAACCGGCCATACGATCCGCGTGTCTCATGCCGCCCGCCTCTCCCGTCGCGCCGCTAATTTCGTTGCGCGTTCGACAAAACCATACGGAGCGGCAGGCCGGAACGACTCAGTCCATAACATCGATGGGATAGGGGTTGGTCTCCGCGCCCGAGGCCGTCACGACCTGGACATCCACCCGGCCCGGCTCGACGTCCACCGGGACCGGCACCGTGAGCGCGGTGTCCGTCGGGCTGCTGAAGCCTCCGGCGACCGGGACCAGCGGCACATGGACATGCACCGTGCCGATGCGGACGACCAACTTGGCCAGCCGGTCCGGGTCCTGGGCGCCCGGCGGGACGAAGCCGCTGCCGCGGATCTCGATGTCGTCGCCGGTGCGGATCGGGGCGTCGCGGTCGATGGCGCCCTCCTCGGGGCGGACCCGTACGACGGACAGCACGGTCGGCCTGCCGCCCTCCGCGTACTTCCCGGTCAGGTACATCACCACCGATACGACCGCCAGCAGCGCCAGGCCCCACGGCAGATCGGGCAGCCGCCACGGCTCGCGGCCCAGGCGGACGGCGGTGAAGGCGAGGGCCGCGGTGTGGACGACGATGTACTGCACATCGGCGAAGCTGCCGCGGCCCCCGTCGTCGGTCAGCAGATCGGCGGCGCGCGGGCGCACGGCCCGCACCTTCTGAAGCCGCTGCGTCCGCACCCGGGCCGCCACCACGAGCCGTGCCAGCACCGCGGTCACACACGTCAACGCGGCGACCGTAAGGAGCCCGGCGGCATGGTCCAGGGCCAGTCCGTCGGTCAGCCGCAGCCGATCGCCGGGGGCCACGGCCAGCTCGACGCCGAGCACCAGCACCGCGAAGACCGCGATCAGCAGCCAGGCGGCGGCGACGGCCCGGGAGGTGGAGAGGCGGTTGTCCTCGCCGACGAGCGGAGCGAGCGGGCCGCCGTCCGCGCGGTGCAGCCGGGCGGTGAGGGTCAGCAGCGCGGCGGTGACCACGGCGGCGGTGAGCCCGGCCGTCCGGGCGACCGACCAGCCCGTGCCGATCGCCGTGGCCAACTGGCCGATCAGCAGCGCGCCGACCGCGCCCCACACCACGAACACGGTGCGCCGCCACACCCGGTGCCGCCAGGCCGAGGTCTCGGCGCGGCCGCTGTCGGCGACCGAGCGGGCCGCCTGGGACAGCTCGTCCGAGACCCACTGCCGGGACGCCCCCGCCGAGTGGACGAGAGCCGCTGGAAGGCCCTCTCCGGCCGCGAAACGCTCGCGCAGGGCCACGAACGCGGCCACCGCCCGCCGATGGCCGTCACGGGCCCCCTGAGGGCATTCACAGCCCGTGTGGCCGTGAGAATGCCCATGGGGGTGCTGTCCTTCTGCCGTCGTGGCGTTCTCCGCCGTTTCCACCGCCACGCGGGTCGCTCCGTCGTTCACTCGTTCCGTACGGGACCGCGAGTTCGCGCGGCACCGCCCAACTGACAGGTATTGAGAGGGGATTGTGCCGCACCGCGGAGGGGGTCAGCTCAGCAGGTCCGGCTCATCGCGGGTGATCTGTAGATACAGAGGTTGATAGTTGATCCACGCCACAAGATCGTTTCCCAGTTGCTCGCGCGTCCGCATCGCGTCGCCGTGGTCGATGGGCACCGGCCTGCCCGACGCCTTCGCGGTGAGCTGCACCTGGGCGGCCCGCTCCATCGTGATGAACCACCACGCGGCCGCGTCGACCGAGTCCCCGACCGTCAGCAGACCGCGATTGCGCAGGATGAGGGCCTTGTACCCGCCGAGCGCGGCGGCGATCGCGCGCCCCTCGTCCTCGTCCACGACGACGCCCGTGGTGCCCCCGTAGACCGCGTGGTCCTCGAAGAACGCGCAGACCTCCTGGGTGATCGGCTCCAGCGGCTCGCCGAGCGCGGCCAGCGCGCGGCCGTGCACCGAGCGGCTGTGCGCGACGGCCACGACGTCCGGCCGCGCCTGATGCACGGACGAGTGAACGACAAAGGCCGCCTGGTTGACGTGGGAGCGGCCCTCCACGACCTGGCCCGCCTGATTGACGAGGAGCAGATCGCTCACGGTGATATGACCGAAGGGCACGCCGAAAGGGTTCACCCAGTAGCAGTCGGTGAATTCCGGGTCCCGCACGGTGATATGCCCCGCGACCCCCTCCTCGTACCCGAACCGCCCGAACAGGCGCAGCGCCGCCGCCAGCCGCTCCTTGCGATAGCGGCGCTCGTCGTGGGGGGAGGCGTGCTGCGGGGGCATGGTGAACCGCAGCCGATCGGTCGGTATCGGGGTGGGCGTCTGCGGCTGGTCCGTCATCGGCGGCTCCGCTCCTCGGGGGTGCTGAAGCGGAAGCTACCTCTGGGTATCGCAGGAGGCCAGAGTCAGGGCCCTTACAGGTGGTCGATCTCGGTGAGGTCGATGTCGATGGTGAAGGGGACCGAGAGCTTGAGCTGGTTGTGGTGGAAGCCGGTGGGCCGGTAGGCGCGCTTCTCTTCGTCAAGCTCGAAGACATGGACCACGGGGCGTGCGTCCGTGTTGGTCATCTCGACGCGCCAGAAGTGCTGGATACCCGCGTTGGCGTACTTGTGCGGCTTGGTGTCGTGATCGCGGGCCTCGGACTCGGGAGAGACCACCTCGACGGCCAGGACCACATCGCCGACCTCGAAATAGGTCTGTTCACGGCTCCGCACAGCTTCGGCACGCACGACCGCGATGTCCGGTTCCGGGCCGTTACGCTTGTCGATCACAACAGTCATCTCGCGTGCGATCCGCAGGTCGGGTCGCACAGTCCGGCGCAGCCCGCTCACCAGCAGATCAATCACGACGCTGTGGAAGTAGCGCTGCGGACTCACGAAAACCAGACTCCCGTCGATCAACTCGGTATGCGGCGGGAGGTCGGGCAGCGTCAGCAGATCGTCCACGGTGTAGCCATCCAGCGGCGGCACCGGCCACGAGGTGGTGTGCAGCGGCTCAGCGGTCATGGTTCCTCCCATGGACGGGATTCTCGGCCGTAGAGCCAGCGTACCGAGCACGAACGCCGACGCCGCCGCCCAAACGAATGAGCGACGGCGTCGGCGTTTGACGATCAGATGATGATCAGAGGAAGGGCGGTCACTCCCACTCGATGGTGCCGGGCGGCTTGCTGGTGATGTCCAGCACCACCCGGTTGATCTGGTCGACCTCGTTCGTGATGCGGGTCGAGATCCGCGACAGCACGTCGTACGGCAGCCGCGACCAGTCCGCCGTCATCGCGTCCTCCGAGGAGACCGGGCGCAGCACGATCGGATGGCCGTAGGTGCGGCCGTCGCCCTGGACGCCGACCGAGCGGACGTCGGCGAGCAGGACCACCGGGCACTGCCAGATGTCGCGGTCCAGACCGGCGGCGGTCAGCTCCTCGCGGGCGATGGCGTCGGCCTCGCGCAGCAGGTCCAGGCGCTCCTTGTCGACCTCGCCGACGATGCGGATGCCCAGGCCCGGGCCCGGGAACGGCTGGCGGTGGACGATCTCGTCCGGGAGGCCGAGCTCCTGGCCGACCATCCGCACCTCGTCCTTGAACAGCCGGCGCAGCGGCTCGACGAGCTGGAACTCGATGTCGTCGGGCAGCCCGCCCACATTGTGGTGGGACTTGATGTTGGCGGTGCCGGTGCCGCCGCCGGACTCCACGACGTCGGGGTAGAGGGTGCCCTGGACCAGGAACTCCACGTCCTCCCCAGCCGCGCCCGCCTCGGCCACCAGCTCGGCCTGGGCCTGCTCGAAGACCCGGATGAACTCCCGGCCGATGATCTTCCGCTTCTCCTCGGGGTCGGACACCCCGGCGAGCGCGGACAGGAACCGCTCCTCGGCCTCGACGACCTTGAGCTGCACTCCGGTGGCCGCCACGAAGTCCTTCTCGACCTGCTCGGACTCGCCCTTGCGCATCAGGCCGTGGTCCACGTACACGCAGGTCAACTGCTCGCCGATGGCCTTCTGGACGAGGGCGGCGGCGACCGCCGAGTCCACGCCGCCGGACAGCCCGCAGATCGCGCGCTTGGTGCCGACCTGCTCGCGGATCGCGGCCACGGACTCCTCGACCACATTGCTGGTGGTCCAGGTGGGCTCCAGACCGGCGCCCCGGTAGAGGAAGTGCTCCAGCACCTGCTGGCCGTGGGTGGAGTGCATCACCTCGGGGTGGTGCTGTACGCCGTACAGCCTGCGCTCATCGCATTCGAAGGCCGCGACCGGGACCACATCGGTGGACGCGGTGACGGTGAAGCCCTCGGGGGCCTGGGAGCAGGCGTCGCCGTGCGACATCCACACCTGCTGCTCATCGGGGGTGCCCGCGAAGAGCGTCGAGCCCTGCTTGGTGACGGTGAGCGCCGTACGGCCGTACTCCCGCGCCCCGGTGTTGTCCACGGTGCCGCCGAGCGCCCTGGCCATGAGCTGGAAGCCGTAGCACATGCCGAAGACCGGGACGCCCGCTTCGAAGATCGCGGCATCGAGGGAGGGCGCGCCCTCGGCGTAGACCGACGAGGGACCGCCGGAGAGGATGATCGCCTTGGGGTTCTTGGCGAGCATCTCGGCCACCGGCATGGTGGACGGAACGATCTCGCTGTAGACCCGGGCCTCACGGACCCTGCGGGCGATGAGCTGGGCGTACTGCGCGCCGAAGTCGACGACCAGGACGGTGTCGGGGGCGGCAGCAGGGGACGCTGATGGCACTTCGGCGGCCTTCCGGCGGTGGTGGCGTGCGATGGAACCGTCTGCGGCGGGACCGCAGGTTTGGACTTTCGATTCTAACGGGCTCATAATCGACGCCATGTCCACGCACATGACCTTCGTCTTTACCTATGGCACCGGCCCGTCCGGCTGCCATGGTCGTGCTGCGTAAACACTGACAGCGACTTCCCAGGCGCCCCGGGCCGGCAAAGGCCCGGGGCGCTCTGTCTTTCCTCCGGGCCGTTGCCGGATTCCAGGGCTCCGCGACATGGACCAGGAGATACGGACATGAGTAGCAGCGCTTCGGCCACCGAGGCCGCCGAGGTGATCGGCACCGCGCGGGAGCGGATCGACGCCCTCGACGGGCGGATCCTCGATCTCGTCCGGGAGCGGATGGCCGTCTCGGCCGCCATCCAGGAGGCGCGGATCGCGTCGGGCGGGCGGCGGGTGCAGCTCTCCCGCGAGATGGAGATCCTCGACCGCTACCGGCAGCGGCTGGGCAAGCCCGGTACGACGCTCGCCATGACGCTGCTGGAGCTGTGCCGGGGCCGGATCTGACACCGCTGCGTTTCGGCCAGGCGACCGCCGAACGAAGGGGCCCCTCGAACAAGCGAAGGGCCCCGGGGGCGCCCGAACGGGGCGGGCGCCTCCGGGGCCCTAGGCGGTCAGCACCGGCGTCAGGGCAGCGCCGGTGCTGAGAGGCGGCGCCGGGGGGTTGCGCCGCTGGCTTCTGGGGCCCGTATGGGTCAGGGGGGGTGCCCGTATGTCAGGGGTGTCTGAACGGCGTACGCCCGCGTGGTCGGACCAATGTCGGGGTGTGACCGGGGGCGTTCTCCCTCTCAGCATCGTGGTGGATGCGGAGCGCCGGGCGCAACTGTTTCGACCGGATACGGTCGGCCCCAGGCGTCCCCGGGGCCGACCGTCCTTGAGGTGGTGACCGGGCTGCTGTCCCCTGCCGACCGGTCACCTCGCCGATGCGAGGTCCCACGACGCGCCGCCTGAATCACCACAGGGGCCGCGTCTCATCGCTTCGGCGGATCTGAGCCACGCGTGGATTTTCCGGGCCGCTCCTGGCTGGCGCGGCACCGGGCACAACGAGCCCCCGCGCGGGCCGGTCACCCGCCGTATGGGTGATGACGTGCGGGGGCCGAGCCCCCGTGGCGGATTCTGTGACCATTCTGTGAGCAACCGTGAAGGCAACCTTTCGGCCATTCGCCTGGTCATGTACGTGCAAACGCACGGCCACACCCGCGCCCCCACCGCGACGGCCTTCCACATGCGTATCGCCCCCCGGGTGATACGTACGGACCCAGAGAGGTCTTCATGAAGCTTCGCCGCGCCCTGGCGGCTGCCGCAGCTACGGCCGCCATAGCACCCGCCGCACTTCTCGCGGCCCCCGCCGCCTTCGCGGAGACGCCGAGCGAGAGCCCGTCGCCGTCCGCCTCCGAAACCGTGACGCAGTCCCCGGAGGACCCGTCCCCGTCGCCGACGGAGACCACTCCGACCGAGGAGCCGACGCCGACCACCCCGGCGCCGTCCACGAGCGCCACCGAGGCTCCGACTCCCGGCGGCACTCCCTCGTCCACCCCGACCGAGACCGCCACCCCGACCCCGACCCCGACGTCGACCGAGGGACCGGGCGACGGCGAGTGCGCGGACGACGGGGACTACAACGAGGACCCGGAGCTCAGCACGACCCTGGTCGGCCTGCCGTCGAAGGTCGTGGCGGGCAGCGGTTTCCACGGCTTCAAGTTCCAGGTGAAGAACGATTCGGACCGCGGCTACCAGCGGGTCGACTTCGGGCTCTTCGCGGGCACGGTGCACGAGTCCGCCCCCGACGGGACGGGCAAGTACCTGACCCTTCAGTACAAGGACCCCGAGACCGGCGCCTGGAAGGCGATCTCCACCGACGAGAACGACGCGGGCTCCGGCTACATCGGCTACACCGATGTGCGTCCGCACGAGACCCTTGAGGTCGACCTCCGGCTGAGCGTCGCCAAGAGCGCGCCCGAGGGCTTCGGCTACGCCCTCAGCGTCGGCGTGTACGCGGACGACGAGGGCAACTGCGTCTACTCGACCGGTGAGTACTACGAGTTCGACGTGCTGAAGGCGGGTTCGGAGCCGGGCAAGGTGCCGCCGGCCGACCCGAAGCCGCAGGGTGGCAAGAAGCCGCTGCCGCACAAGCCGGAAGGCAACACGGAGATCAGCCCGCAGGGCAGCCTGGCCGAAACGGGTTCCTCCTCGGCGCTGCCGATGATCGCCCTGATCGGTGGTGTGGCGATGGCCGCGGGCGGAGGCGCGGTCTTCGTGGTCCGCCGCCGTCGCGCCACCGTCTGACGGTTCTGAGCCCGGCGGTTTTCAGGGGGCGGGCGCGGGCCGGCCACCGGCCCGCGCCCGCCCCCGCCGCTCAGGCCGCCGGTCCCGGCGGGACCTTCGGCACCGGCAGCAGCGGAAGCCTCAGGGCGCCGAAGGCGTCCGCCGGTACGGCGGGGCCGGCCGGCGGGACGGGCTGGAGGCGTTCGTACGGCGCCTCCGGGGACGGACGGGGGTCGCGCTCGCCCTTGTTGGGCCACAGGGACATCGCCCGCTCGGCCTGGGCCGTGATGGTCAGGGACGGATTGACGCCCAGGTTGGCCGAGACGGCGGCGCCGTCGACCACATGGATGCCCGGATGGCCGTAGAGCCGGTGGTACGGGTCGATGACGCCCTCCTGCGGGGACGCCCCGATCGGGCAGCCGCCGAGGAAGTGGGCGGTCAGCGGAGTGCCCATGAGCTCGCCCACATTGCTGCCCGCGAAGCCGTTGATCGAGTCGGCGATATGGCGGGCGGCCTCGGCGCCTTCGGGGATGTGGTCGGGGTTGGGCTCGCCGTGGCCCTGGCGGGCGGTGAGCAGCCCCTTCCCCGGCCCCTTCGGTTTGCGGTAGGTGGTCAGCGAGTTGTCGTGCGTCTGCATGACCAGGCCGATGATGGTCCGCTCGGACCAGCGGCGGTTGGACAGCGAGCGCACGGCCAGGCCGGGATGCCGCAGGTTGGCGCCCAGGAAGCGCAGCCAGCGCGGAATCCGGCCGCCGTGCGGGATCTGGAGGATGGAGAGCATCCCCATCGCGTTGGAGCCCTTGCCGTAACGGACCGGCTCGATATGGGTGTTCTCGTCGGGGTGGATGGACGAGGTGATCGCGACACCCCGGGTGAAGTCCGCGCGCTCCTCCCCGCCCCGGGCCCGGCGGTAGCGGCGGTCGGTGGTCTGCGCGCCCACCAGGGCCTCGGAGTTGGTGCGGGTGAGGACGCCGAGCCGCTCCGAGAGGCGCGGCAGCAGCCCCTTGTCCCGCATCGTGTGCAGCAGCGTCTGGGTGCCGTAGGTACCGGCGGCGAGGACGACGTACCGGCAGCGCAGCGCCTTCGGCTTGCCCTTACGGCGGTTGTCGGTCGGGACGGTGGTGACCGTATAGCCGCCGTGCGGATCGTCGCAGAGGGCGACGACGGTCGTCATCGGGTGGACGGCGGCTCCGGCCCGTTCGGCGAGGTGCAGATAGTTCTCGTTGAGGGTGTTCTTGGCGCCGTGGCGGCAGCCGGTCATGCACTCACCGCACTCCGTGCACGCCTTACGGGCCGGTCCGGAGCCGCCGAAGTACGGGTCGGGCACGGCCTGGCCCGGCTCGGCCCTCGTGGCGCCGTCGGCGTCGTGGCCGTCCCCGAAGAAGACCCCCACGGGCGCCATATGGAAGGTGTCCCCCACGCCCATCTTCTCGGCGGCCGCCTTGAGGTGGACATCGGAGGGGGTGAGGGTGTGGTTGAGGCGCGCCCCGAGCATCCGCCGCGCCTGGTCGTAGTACGGGCGCAGTTCGTCCTGCCAGTCGGTGATGTGCCCCCACTGACGGTCCCGGAAGAACGGCTCGGGCGGTACGTAGAGCGTGTTGGCGTAGTTGAGCGAGCCGCCCCCGACCCCGGCGCCCGCCAGCACCATGACCTTGCCGAGGACATGGATGCGCTGGATGCCGAAGCAGCCGAGGGCCGGGGCCCAGAGGTAGTTGCGGAGGTCCCAGGAGCTTTTGGGCAGGGTTTCGGGGGTGAAGCGGCGGCCCGCCTCCAGCACGCCGACCCGATAGCCCTTCTCGGTCAGGCGCAGGGCTGATACCGACCCGCCGAATCCCGAGCCGATCACGATCACGTCGTAGTCGAACTCACCGTCGTCGCCGTCATCCTCGGGCCCGGTCGCTCGCTCCCGGCTTTGGGCAGACTTCTCCCCTGACACGGGTACCTCCCTTGAACTGTGCTGGTCAGCGCAGGCGCAGTGCCTTGAGCGCGCGCAGGCTGCGGGTCATGAAGTCCGCGTACTTCTCGTCCGTCATCCCGAAGGCCGGGCCGAGCGGCATCAGCCGCTGCTGGGCGACCGTCTGCGGTTCGGTGAACCGGAGGATGCCCTCGGAGCCGTGGCGGCGGCCGAGTCCGGAGTCGCCCATGCCGCCCATCGGGGAGGCGACGCTGCCGAAGGCGGCGGCATAGCTCTCGTTGAGGTTGACCGTGCCCGCGCGCAGCCGGGTGGCGATCGCGCGGCCGCGCCGGGCGTCCTTGGTCCAGACGCTGGCGTTCAGGCCGTAGGAGGTGGCGTTGGCGCGCTCGACCGCATCGTCCTCGTCGCGGAAGCGGTAGACGGAGACGACCGGCCCGAAGGTCTCCTCGGCACAGACGGCCATCGGGGACTCCACGCCGTCCAGGATCGTCGGCTCGTAGAAGTACGGGCCGATGTCGGGGCGGGCGCGGCCACCGGCGAGCACCGTGGCTCCCTTGGAGACGGCCTCGTCCACATGGCGGGTGACGGTCTCCAGTTGGCGCTCCGAGACGAGCGAGCCCATCTCCGCCCCGTACGCGAGGGCGGTGCCGAGCCGCATGGCCTTCGTACGGGCCACGAAGCGCTCCAGGAAGGCGTCCGCGATCGACTCGTGGACGTACAGCCGCTCCATGGAGATGCACAGTTGCCCGGCGGAGGCGAAGCTGCCGCGCACCGCGCCGTCGACCGCGCGGGCGAGGTCGGCGTCGCGCAGCACCAGCATGGCGTTCTTACCGCCGAGTTCGAGGGAGCAGCCCACCAGGCGGGCGGCGGCGGCCTGGGCCACCTCGCGGCCGGTGCGGGTGGAGCCGGTGAACGCGACATAGTCGGCGTGCTCGACCACGGCGGGGCCGACCACCGGGCCGTCCCCGATCACGATCTGCCACACCCCGGCGGGCAGTCCGGCCTCCACCATCAGCTCGCGCGCCCACAGGGCGGACAGCGCGGTCTCGGTGTCGGGCTTCATCACCACGGCGTTGCCCGCGACGAAGGCGGGGATCGCATCGCCCACGGAGAGCTGGAGGGGGTAGTTCCAGGGGGCTATGAGGCCGACGACACCGCGCGGGTGGCGCAGTTCGGTGACCTTGGTGAGGGTGGGCACCGCGCCCAGATGGCCCTTGGGGCGCAGATAGGCGGGCGCCTTACGGCCGTAATGGCGGGCCACGATGGTGACGCCCTGGACCTCCTCCTGGGCGTGCAGCCGGGTCTTGCCGGTCTCCAGTTGGATCAGGTCCAGGATCTCCGGCTGGCGGCGCAGCAGCAGATCGTGGAAGCGCAGGAGGACGGCGGCGCGCCGGCGGACCGGGGTGGCGGCCCAGGCCCGCTGGGCGGCACGGGCGTTCTCATACGCGGTGGCGACGTCCTCGGGGGTGGACTCGGGCAGGGCGGAGGCGAGGACGTCCCCCGTGAACGGGGTGTGGCTGACGGTGGTACCGCTGCCCCCGACGCCCCGGGTGAGCCGGGCGATCAGCTCGGGAGTGACGACGTCGGCGGCGGTGCGGGTGCCTTCGGGAGCCACCGGGTTTCCGGTGCCGCCCTGCGTTATGTGCGAGTCCGTCATGGGGGCGAGAGTAGGCCCGCCCGGCGGCTTTGGGTACCCGGCGGTAACAACTTTCGTCCGGCACCCACCGGCGGATCCGCCCAACTCCCTCAGAGCTTGTCGATCTTCAGATTCCGCACGATCCGCTCGTACAGCTTCTCGCCCTCCTCATGGGCGTCGCCGTCGGCGGGGATGGAGACCGTCAGATCCCAGGCGACCTTGGCCTTGTTTACGTAGAGGTGATCGCGCTTCTGGTAACGGATGGGGTTCTTGTTGCTGCTGGTGCCGTACGGCAGATACGAGGTGGTGACGTCCCGGGCCTCCTTCCCCTGCTGCTCGGTCTTGGCCGTCTCGCTCGTGGCGTCCTCGACCGTCGACCCGCCGCCGTCCTTGTAGAAGGCGACGATCTGGTCCGCCGCCGCGTCGAGGCTCGCGGGGTCGTTCTCGCCGTCGGGCGTGGACCGCCTCAGGGACACGGTGAAGACACCGCCGGGGTCGTAGTAGGTGACCACCGGATTGTCCGAGTCGCTGTCGTCCTGGACCCGCCGGTACTCGCCGGGCACGGCCAGGGACGCGCCCACGACATCGCGCTCCTCCCGGACCGTCCAGCCCGTGGGCAGCCCCTCACTGGAGAACGGCTTCATGACCACCAGCACCACGGCGGCCGCCACCACCAGCACCAGACCGCCCAATCCGAGCTGCGCCTTACGGTTCCCGTGCAGGATCGGCGGTACGAAGCGACTGCCGGCGGGCTGCCCGCCGCCCGGTGCGAATCCGGCCGACGCCAGCATGGTGGGCACCGACTGCGGCTCCCGCGCCGCCGCCTCCAGGGCCTGCCGCACCTCGGGCGCCGCCGGGCGCATCGCCGGGTCCTTGCGCAGCAGTTGCATGATCAGCGTGGCGAGCGGCCCGGTGGCACGCGCCGGGACCTGCGGTTCGGAGCCGAGCACGGCCTGGAGGGTCGCGGGGGCGTGGGATCGGCGGAACGGGGACATGCCCTCGACCGCCGCGTACAGCACGACGCCGAGCGACCACAGGTCGGACTCCGGCCCCGGCCGCCGGCCCAGCACCCGCTCGGGCGCGATGAACTCGGGCGAGCCGACGAAGCCCCCCGTCTCGGTGAGCCGCTGCTCGCCCTCGATCTGCGCGATGCCGAAGTCGGTGAGCACCACCCGCTCGCTCCGGCCGAGCAGCACATTGTCCGGCTTCACATCGCGGTGCAGCACACCCGCCTCATGGGCCGCCGCCAGCGCGCCGAGCACGGCGAGGCCGATCCGGGCCGCCTCGCGCGGATCCAGCGTGCCCTCCATCAGCCGGTCGCCCAGCGACTGGCCGCGCACCAGCTCCATCACGATCCAGGGGCGGCCGTCCTCGACCACCACGTCATGGACGGTGACGACGGAGGGGTGGTCGATCCGGGCCGCGGCGCGCGCCTCGCGCTCCATCCGCTGGTAGACGGTCTGCCGCTCGCGCTCGGGGAGATCGTCGGGGACCCGCGGCTCCTTGACCGCGACATCGCGGTCCACGATCTGGTCATGCGCCCGCCAGACGGTGCCCATACCGCCGTGGCCGAGACGGGAGACGAGCTGATAGCGGCCGCCGATGAGCCGCCCGCTGCTCGAGTCCTGGGCGCCGGGGGCGGGTTGCCGTCCGGCGGACGGCTCTCCGGCGGGTGGCTCTCCGGCGGGCGGGCGGGGACCGCTGCGCGGATCGGCGAACCGCGTCGGCTCGTACGCCCCGGCCCACTGCCCCGGCTGCTGGGCCCCCTCGGGCACTGCGGGCGTCTCGGGTGCCGCGGGCGTCTCGGGTGGCGGCTGGGGCGCCGGCACCGGCGCGGCCGGTGCGTGCGGCGGCCGCAGGCTGTAGCTGGTGGGCTCGTTCGCCCGTCCCCCGTCGTTCGTCATGCGCCCATCATTACCCAGGGTGCGGCACCGTCCGCCACCGCTGGGGAGCCGCCGTGGACGCTCGTGACAAAGCCGTTGCGACGTACGTTCAGTTCGCCGCGCCGGGACGCGAGAACGTGGCGGCGGCGGTGTCGAAATGCCGCTTGCCCACGGACTTCTCGCCAACCGGGGCGGACAGCCACAGGTCGTACATTTTCCCGTTTTCGTTCCAGCTCAAGTCGTACGTCTGCCGTGAGCCGCCGTCGTCGGCCGAACCGTTCCAGATGAACGCCCACAGGGCGGCGGGGCGGCCGTTGTGCTCGGTCTCGATGACCTGGCCGCTGCGGTAACCCGGATAGTCCTGCGGACCCTTGGCGTCCGCCTCACGGCTCAGCCCCAGCGGCCCCTCGGCACTCTGCTCCTGGACATGGATCCCGATCCGGAACTCCATACCGGGCGAGTTGTAGTAGACCCGGGGCGCCTTGTACTCGCGGGCGAACCCCTCGGGCACGGCGAGCGAGAAGCCGAGCGGGTCATTGACCAGCTCATACCCGTCGGGGATCCGGGCCTTGGGCCCCGCCGTGGAATCGGCGTCCTTCACGGGACGCTGCGGCGCCTTCTCAGGGACGCTCGGACTCCGCGAACCCCCCTTGTCGGCGCTCTGGCTCGTACCCCCGCCCTTCGCCGTGCCACCGTCACCGCCCCCGTCGTCCAACAGCGCCACGACGCCCGCGGCCACACCGGCGAGCGCGACCACCGCGGCAGCGGCCATAAGGACGGTGCGGCGACGCGCGCCACGACCCGAACGGGACCGGGTGGCCGGAGCGGACGCGGGCCCGGCCGCCGGGACGGAGGCGGACGCGGGCCCGGCCGCCGGGACGGAGGCGGAGGCGGGCCCGGCCGCCGGGGCGGGAGCAGGGGCGGGAACGGGCACCGGAACGGGCGCGGGTACGAACGCCGATGAGCCTCGCCCGTCGGGCCCGATCGGCACGCTGGGCTGGGTCGGGGTGTACTCCAGCGGAATCTCCGGGGTGTCGCCCACCTCCTGGGCCATCCGCAGCATCCGCTCGACCTCGTCGCCGCTCAGCCGCTCCCCGGGATCACGCCGCAACAGCCCCTCGATGACCGGCTTCAGCGGTCCGGCCGCCTCGGGCATGGGGATCTCGTCGAAGACGACCGCGTGCAGCACCGCGGCCAGGGACTCGCGATGGAACGGGGATTCACCGCCCACCAGCGTGCAGAGCAGCACCCCGAGCGACCACAGATCCGACTCCGGCCCGGTGCGACGCCCCGACATCCGCTCCGGCGCGGTGTATTCGGGGGACCCCACGAACGAGCCGGTCTCGGTGATCGTGGTGGACCCGGTGACCTGCGCGATCCCGAAGTCCGTCAGCACGACCCGCCCGGTGCCCGACTCCACCAGCACATTGGCGGGCTTGATGTCCCGGTGCAGCACCCCGCGGGCATGCGCGGCGCGCAAGGCGTCCAGCAGCGCGGCCGCGATCCGCCCCGCCTCACGCGCCCCGACGGGACCGTGCGCGCCCAGCCGGTCGGCGAGCGAGAGCCCGTCGACCAACTCCATGACGATCCAGGCGCATTCGTCCTCCTCGATCACATCGTGGAGCACGATCACGTTCGGATGCTTGATCTGTGCGACGGTCCGGGCCTCGCGCAGGGTGCGCTCGCCGCGCAACTGCGAGTCGAAGGCCGTGTGCCCCTCGTCCACATGGAGTTCCTTGACCGCGACATCACGGCCGAGAAGCTCGTCGACGGCCCGCCAGACCGTGCCCATACCGCCGCGCCCGAGCCGCGTGGCCAGCCGGTAGCGGTTGGCGATCAGACGGCCTTCTCCCCCGGTAACCATGGGCTCATCTTGCCTCAACCCGCCGAGGCCCTCGAACACCGGACCATGGAGCCGCCCTTACGGGCGATTGAGCATGGGCGCGGCATGCGGGAACGTAGATCACGCCGATGTTAAAGGGGGCGGACCGCGGCCGCCCCCCCATCGGGCAACTTCGCCCTTCCGGGCACTCGGGTATTCCGGCCGGGGCGCCTCCGAGCGGTGCTGGGGTAAGCCGATGGGCTCCGCAACGCATCCGGCCCCTTGGGTCTTCCGGCGAGTGAGCCGAAGGGGCGCGTCGCTGTCGAAAGGGAGAGCGCGCGCAGGGAGCGAGGGACGAGCGACCGAGCACGGTCGACCGTCGACGGGGGGCACCTCCCAGCGGTAGCTGGGGGAGACTGAGGCGCCCCGGAGGCGAACCGAGCCCTTAAAAAAGGGGCCGCCCCGCGGCGGGGGTCCACGGGGCGGCCAGTCAGGGGTGTGGAAGGGTCAGTTGGTGACCTTCCAGGTGCGGGAGTCGGTCAGCAGCTTGCGCAGTGCCGGGTCCTTCACCGCTTTCGTGCCGTCCGTCGCCTTCGCGGTGACGGTGTGGGTCGCTCCGTCGCTCGGGACGCCCAGCGTGGCCGGGGTGACGCTCGTCTTACCGTTCGCGGCGCCGACCTCGACCCCGTCCACGTACCACTTCAGGGACGCGCTCTTGGGGACGCTCACCTTGATGCCCGCCGACCGCTTGAGGGCCGTGGTGGTGGCCGTACGGCTGCTGAGCACGCTGGCGTGGCTGTTGAAGCCCGCGATCATCGCCTCGCGGCCGGGGGCGCTGAACTCCCGCCCCAGGGTGCGCATGATCGAGTTGTCGGTGGGCCGGTTGATGCCCTTGGGGTAGTAGCGGCCGCCCTCGTAGGCGCCGACCGTGCCGCCGTCGGGCGAGGTCTGGCCGATCCAGCGGTACCACTTCTTCTGCTGGGCGGTCATCTGGGCGGCGGTCAGCTTCGTGGCGTTGCCCTCGTCGGGCTCGGCGCCGGTGTAGGTGCCGTACTCCGGGTAGAAGTACTCGTCGGCCAGCTTGCCGAGCGAGTGGCCGGTCTCGTGGACCGCGATCTGGTCGGAGTCGGGGTGGTCGGAGGAGGCGGTGGCGATGCCGTCATAGCCGACCTGCGAGGTGAGGGTGTAGCCCGCGCCGCCGTACTTGGTGGAGTTGCCCAGGACGACCACGAGGTCGGCCTCGGGCGCCTTGGCCGCGTACGACTCGACCTTGGCGGTGTCGACGCACAGCAGCCGCTCGATGTCGTCGCACCAGAAGTACGAGCCGAGGGCGGTGTCCTTGACGACGTCCCTGGACGGGTCGCCGGAGACGCCGGACTGGTTGGAGACGGCGTCGACGGTCCAGACGTTGAAGAGGCCCTTGTACGAGGCGTACGGCTCGACGGCGGACATCTGGTCCCACTTGGAGCGCGCGTCGGCCTGGAAGTCGGCCTGCTGGCCCGAGGTGTAGCCGTCGCCGATGAAGACGACGTCCAGCTTGTCGGCCGTGGTGCCGTTGTCGACGAGCGAGGCGACCTTGCCGTCGGCGGCGGTCTCCTTGGCGGACAGCGAGCGGGCGGCGCGGTTCAGCCGCTCGGGGGTGGCCGCCGGGACCTCGGTGTGGCGGGGGTGGGCGCCCGGGCCGGTGAAGTACTCCACGTCCAGGTTGCGCTGCGACGAGGCGGCGCCGACCGGACCGGAGGAACGGGACGAGTCGGCCGCTCCCTGCGAGGCGGTGGCAGGCGCGGTCATGGCTGCGGCCGCCGCCAGGACGATGCCTCCGGCGGCGGCCGCGGTGCGCAGGGAGATGCGGCTGCGTATGCGGCTCCGTATGCGTCTGCGCACGGTGACTCCCGAAGTCTTCGCGATAAGCGCCCAGTTAAGCAGGATTAATTCGCCGCTCAACCTAAGGGGTCCGAGGGTCGTGGGCAATGGTAATTAGGGAAGTGGCTAGGAAACCGGGCACCGCACAACCAAGTGGGGCCGTCTCCCCTCGTCATCCCCTCTCGTCACGCGCCAGCCGCAGCAGCCGGTCCAGCACCCGGCGGCCTCCGGCCCGGATCCCGTCGTGCTCGAACTCGTCCGTCACCCAGGTGCGCACGCCCCGGATCGTCCGGGCGGTGGCCAGGGAGTGCGCCGTGTCCACGTACAGGTCGTCGTGGTAGATCACGGCGGCCACCGGCACGGTGTTACGGGCCAGCCGCTCGGTGTCGTACAGCGGGCCCCAGCCGGTGCGCTCGGCGAGCAGTTCGGCGGTGCGGCGCAGCGGGCGCAGCGCAGCGTGGGTGTCCAGCATCCAGGGGTGCACCGTCTCGCCCGTAAGGAGCACCGGACCGTCCTCGGTGACCGCCTTACCGGCGTCGAAGGCGGGGAATTCGGCGCGGATCCGCTCCGCGGACCAGTCCGTGGCCCGGCCGTCCTGGGCGTAGATGGACTCCAGCAGAAGGCTGAAGAGGGGGGTGGCGGCCCGGGAGAGCACCGCCGCCACCTGCTCGCGGAAGGCGTCGGCCAGTCGCGGCCCGTCGGCGGTGGGGACGAACGCGTCCTCCAGGAGGTAGTGCAGCCGGTGCGATCCGTCGCCGGTGCCGAGCAGGAAGCCGAGCTGCTGGAGGGCGGGGACGGTGAGCCGGGTCCCGTCCGTCAGGACCTCCTCGTGGTCGGTCAGATGCCGCACGAGGTCACGGACGATGGTGGCGTCGCGCGGATAGCGGGCGTAGTGGGCGAGGATCTTGCGTTCCATCCGCGGGTAGGCGGCCCGGTAGACGGCGTCCACGTCGGTGTCGGGGTCGATCGCGGGCAGTCCGCCGGCTATCAGGACCGCGTCGAGCCCCTCGGGCGCGTGGGACAGATAGCTCACGGCGCAGAAGCCGCCGAAGCTCTGGCCGAGGACGGTCCACGGGCGGTCCCCGATGAGCCGGCGCCGGATCAGCTCGCAGTCGCGGACGATCGCGTCGGCGCGGAAATGGGAGAGGTACTCGGCCTGTTCCGCGGGGCCGCCGCGCAGCGGCAGGGTCTGCCGGTTGGCCGGGGTGGAGCGGCCGGTTCCGCGCTGGTCGAGGAGGAGCACGCGGTATTCGTCGAGCGCGCGGTCCAGCCAGCCGTAACGGCCCACCGGACGGTCCGCGCCGCAGCCGGGGCCGCCCTGGAGGTAGACCAACCAGGGGAGCCGGTCGCGCTCGGCAGCAGTTTTCTCCGCGGCGACGACCTCTCGTGCGTAAAGCCGGATCAGCTCGCCCTCGGGAGCCTTATGGTCGAGCGGTACGTCGAAGTGATAGTCGGCGAGGAGCAGTTCCGGCTGACGGACGGTCGTCACGGCGCCCGGCCCGGCCGGTACCGCTGTGCTTGCCTGCTGCATCCTTCAATCCTCACGTTAAATGAACTTAGCCCGGCGCTTAAGCTACCGCCGGGGAGAAGAGGGCACGGTGGCCGACAGAAGCGCCGGTGACGGGCGGACGGCGGGAACGGTGACGGGGGCGGCCGCGGGGGCGGAGTCGACCACCGAGATAGGGCGCCGGGTGCTCAGACTCCGTACCGAACGCGGCTTCACCCAGCGGCAGCTCGCCGAACCCGCCTACACCGCCGCCTATGTCTCCACCCTCGAGGCCGGGAAGGTGCGCCCCTCCGAGGCCGCGCTGCGTCATCTCGCGGACCGCCTCGGCGTCAGCTACGAGGAGCTGACCACCGGCCGCTCACCCCGGGACGCCACCCGGCTGCGCGCCGCCGTCACCGACGCCCGGCGGGCCCTGGCCACCGGCGCCGCCGAGGACGCCGCCGAGCTCTTCGAGCAGGTGCGGGACGAGGCGGAGCGGCTCGGGTTCGCCGAGGAGCGGGGAGCGGCCCTGCTGGGGCTCGGCGACTGCGCGCTGGAGACCGGTGACCTCACCGTCGCCCGCGACCACTTCGAGGCCGTGGAGCGGCTGCTCGCCGGGGAACCGCTGCCCCGCCGGATCCCCGCGATCCGCGGCCGGGCCGTGGCCCATCTCCTCGCGGGCGAACTGCGCTACTCCTGCTATCTGCTGGAGAGCGCCATCGACGAGCTGAACGCCTCCGGGCTGCACGATCCGTACGCACTGCTGCTGCTCTATACGGCGGCCATCGCGCCCTATATGGACATGGGGGCGCACGCCCGTGCCGTACGCGCCGCCGAGTTGGCGCTCGCGCTGGCCCCCAGCGTGGACGACCCGGGGCTCATCGCCCGGATGCACCGCGGGGTGGCCCGCACCCTGATCGCCGAGGGGCGCACCGCCGAGGCCGACGCCTCCCTGGCCAAGGCGCAGGAGCTGTACGAGCAGCTCCGCATCCACACCGACCTGGCGCACTGCCACTGGATGCGCGGCTATGTGCACGCCCAGGACGGCAATCTGGAGCGCGCCGAGCGCGAACTGCGCACCGCCCGGGACATGCTGGCCTCCAAGCGGGCCGCGCTGTTCACCGTGCAGGTCGAGGTCGAGCTGGCGGACGTGCTGCGCCGACGCGGCCGTACGGCCGACGCGGAAGCCCTATTGCTGCCGCTGCTGGCCCGTACCCCCGCCGAGGGAGCCGCGGACGCCCCCGGAGAGCCGGAGGCCGCGGCGGACGAGGTCGGGCTGACCGCGGACCGCGGCGCGGTCCACGCGGGCGGCGCCCACCGGCTGCTGGGTCTGATCGCGGACGAACGGGGCGACGTCGAGGCCGCGGAGGAGCACTACTGCGCGGCGCTGTCCCTGCTCGAACGCACCGGCGCCGCCGGTGACCTGGCCGATCTGTGCCGGCTGCTGGGCGACCTGCTGCGCCGGGAGGGCCGCCTGGAGGCCGCGATGGACGCCTACCGCACCGGGCTCGGCCACCGCGCCGCGCCCGGCACCACCACCCTGGGCCCGGCCCCCGCCGAGCCCCCCATGTGAGGCGTCCATCGGCCCCTCCCCGCCCCCGCCGACCGCCCACCCGGCCCCTCCCCGTACCTTCTCGGGGGGCCGGGCGGCGCCTGGGCAACCGGTCGGACGACCGGCGCCCGGGTCACCGGTGAGGCGCCTGGTCGGGGCGCACCACACAGCGGGCGGTCGGAGAAACGAGTCAGGCCGCCGCGTGTGGGGGTCGCGGCGGCCTGACCGCGGCAACACTCCGCCTGCCGTTTCCGCCGACCGCGCATCGGGAGGCACTCCGGCGCGTCACGGGGCTGGGGTTTCGGGACGACCCCACGGGGTGATGCGGCTTGAGATCCACTCTGCCTGGTCGCGGCCGCCGGGGAAATCCACCATTGGGCGTCCGTCACCCCCGCCGATCGGCGGGGGTGTTCCCGCCCACTGACGGAGCCAACCACTCCATATTCGCTCGCCGATGAGGCAGGCTGTCCGGGCAATGGGCATGACAGACGAGGTGAGGGAGCGGCCGGTGATTCGTGTTGCTGTTGTGGACGACGAAGCGCTCGTACGATCCGGTCTGCGACTGATCCTGGGCACCGCCCCGGACATCGACGTGGTGGCCGAATGTTCCGGAGCCTCCGCGGTGGCCACGGTGCTGGGCAGCAAGGCCGATGTGGTCCTCCTCGACATCCGGATGCCGGATGCCGACGGGCTCACCGTGCTCAGACAGTTGCGGGCCGCGCCCCGCTCCCCCGCCGTCGCCATGCTGACGACCTTCGACGTCCAGGAGTACCTCGCGGCCGCGCTGCGCGCCGGAGCCGCGGGCTTCCTCCTCAAGGACACCGATCCGGAACAGCTCGTACGGGCCGTACGCACCCTTGCCGAGGGCGGCAGCGTCCTCGACCCGGCCGTCACCCGCGCCGTGATCGGCGGCTTCCTCGCCGCCGAGGCGGAGACGACGGCCGCCGAGGCCGTCGAGGCGCTCACCCCGCGCGAACGCGAGGTGCTGGCGCTGCTCGGCGAGGGGCTGGCCAACCCCCAGATCGCCGAGCGGATGGGGCTGGCGCCCAGCACCGTCAAGGACCATGTGCGGGCGGTGCTCGGCAAACTGGGCGGGCTCAACCGGGTCCAGGCCGCGATCGTCGCCGACCGCGCCGGGCTCGTCACGAGCCGGCCGCCGATAGGCGGCGCCCGATGACCGTCTCCCCGCTGCCGCCACGCAGTTCGTCCCCGGGCACACCGGGCGCCTCCCCGGCCTCGTCGGCCGCACCTGCCCCCGCCGCCCCTTCTGCCTCCCCGACCTCCTCCCTCTCGTCCGTCTCCTCGTCGCCGTCCGTCTCCGGCCGGTGGCGGCCGCCGCGCCGGGTCATGCGCTGGGGGTCGCTGATCATCCCCGTCCTCCTCGCGGTGGCCGACGCGCTGCTCGTCAACGGCGTCACCTTCGGGCTGGAGCTCAACGTCTCGCTGGCGGCGGCGGCCGCGCTGCTGGTGCGCCGGCGGCTGCCCGCGCTGGTCTTCCTGATCACGCTGCCGGGGATCCTCATCGGCTACGTCTGGTTCGCGCCGATGATCGCCCTCTACACGGTGGCCAGGCTCCGCCCCGACCGCCGGCTGCTGGGGATCTCCGCGCTGCTGCTGGCCGCCGCGCACTTCATCCCCTGGCCGGTCTCCGACTTCGAGCCGACCGCGTACCGCGAGAACACCCTCACGCTCATCGACGCGTGCGTGACCTCGGTGGGGCCCATCGCGCTGGGCCTCCTGGTGCGTACGCGCGGTGAACTCGCCGCCCGGATAGAGGATCTGACCCGCAGCCGCCGCCACGCGGACGAGCTGATCGCCGAGCAGGTGCTGTCCACCGAACGCGCCCGGCTCGCCCGCGAGATGCACGACGTGGTCGCCCATCAGGTCAGCCTCATCAGCCTCCAGGCCGGGGCGGTGCAGATCAGCGCGGAGGACGCGAAGGCGCGGGAGGGCGCGCGGACGATCCGCGAGCTGTCCGTACGGACCCTGGACGAACTCCGCCATATGGTCGGCATCCTGCGCGCGGCGGGCGGCGACCACGAGGAGCTGACCCCTCAGCCCCGGCTGGCGGATCTGCCCCGGCTGATCGAACTCAGCGCGCTGAACGTCAGCTTCGAGACGGACGGCGCGGCACGGCGCCCGGGCCATCCGGAGGCGGTGGAACGGGCCGCGTTCCGCATCGTCCAGGAGGCGCTGACCAACGTCCGCAAGCATGCGCCGGGGGCGCGGGTGACGGTACGGGTGAACGAAGCGGAGGCGGCGAGGCAGGAGGCGGCCAAAGGCCCGGCTCAAGAGGCTGAAGACGCGGCTCAAGAGGCCCAAGAGGCTCAAGAGGCGGCTGAGAAAGCCGAGGAGACAGGGGGCCTGCGGGTCGAGGTGCGCAACGGCCCGCCCGACGCCTCCGCCGTGGCCCCGGGGCTGCCGGGCGGCGGTCACGGCCTGGTCGGGCTGAGGGAGCGCGCACAACTACTGGGCGGCACGCTGGAGGCAGGGCCCACGGAGGAGGGCGGCTTCGTCGTACGGGCCGACTTCCCCAAGACCCCGCAGGTCACGGGAACGGCATGAGCGGGCCACGAACAGCCCTGGGACGGGGAGGCGGGAGAGCACCCCTGGGCGGACGAGCGCGCCTGGACGGACAGACGCGAACGCCCCTAGGCGGACAGCGGGTCGGCCGTCTCCTCGTCGTCCTCGTCCAGCTCCGTGGCCGCCCCCAGGTCGGGGTAGACGTCGAACAGCCGCCGCACCCCCAGGGCCGCCAGCACCCGATGCACATGCGAACCGTGCGCGGCGTCCTGCGGCGGCAGGATCAGCCGCAGCCGACCCGAGCACGACCGCATCAGCCGCCGCGCGGCGATCAGTACGCCGACCCCGCTGGAGTCGCAGAAGCGGACCTCCGAGAGGTCCAGAACCAGCCAGTGGCGGCCCTCGGCGACCGCGTCGTGGATGTGCTGCCGGACTGCGGGCGAGGTCACCAGGTCCATCTCTCCCGAGACCTGGAGAACGACCCACTCCCCCCGCCGGTCCTCCATCACCTTCAACGTCACGCGCCCGAAGCCCTTCGCTCGCCCCTAACCGGAATTTGCTGTTCACGGGCGGCTGCCCGCCCGTCGGCGCATGAAACTCCCCCAGGCATACGCCTTGAGGGACGACCCTATGCCGCGCCGAAGCGTTTCGTCTCCCCGATGCTGCGCAAAGCGACCGCGCCAATACCATGCGCGGCCCGTTTCTCGCGCACTTTGCCTGATGGACGCGTGTTGTGTGAGCAACCGGCATTACATTCGATATGAACGTGGGCATAGTGCCTGGAGGGCCGGCCGGACGACTCGGGAATGGGGGCCGCATGACGAATGACGCACCGCCCCGCTGGGACCGCAGGATGCAGCAGCGTCTGGCGCGCGGCGAAGCGGCCGCCCTCGCCGAGCTTTATGGCCGATTCGCGTCACTTGTCCATAATCTGGCGCATCGGGTCCTCGAGGACGAGACGGCCGCCGACCGCGTCACCCGGGAAGTCTTCGGCTACGTCTGGGAGAACCCCGACGCGTACGACCCCCAGCAGGGCTCGCTGCGCGCCTGGATCGCCATGCTCACCCAGCGCCAGGCGGTGCACCGGCTGCGCGAGTCGCAGACCACGCCGGCCGATGCCGACGGGGGCACGCTCACGGCCGAGGCCCTGGAGGAGCGGATCCGCGAGGTGTCCGTGGCCGCCCGTGCCGACTACATCGTCACCTCCATGCCCGCCCCACTGCGCGCCGCCCTGGAGCTGGCCTACTTCGACCGCCGCGACTACCGCGAGGCCGCGGCCGCCCTCGGGGTGACCGAGGACGAGGCCAGGCGCCGCCTCCGGCTCGGTCTCCAGTTGCTCTCCACGGCCCATGTCCAGCCGCCTCGCGCGGTCTCGCCTCCCGGCTACGGACGGGCGCTGTGACCGGGTGCGGCGGGCCGGACCCGTACGACGACGCCTACGGCGAGAGCTCCGGCCCCGGGGACGGGGACGGGAGAGACGGGCCCGGACGGGGCAGCGACCCGGGTCTGCCGTCCCACCCCGCCGGGCCACCCCGCATACCGCCACCGCGGTCGGCCGCCGAGGACAGCGGCCACTGGCCGGGCGCCCTGGACGGCGGAATCCCCGCCCCGCGCCCGCCCACCGCGGACGAGACACCGGCGGAACGGACACCGGGGCCCGCCCCGGAACCCGCCGCGAACCCCGAGCCGGAGCCCACGCCTGGCCGTGAACAGGAGCCCGTCCTGGGCAGTGAATCGGAGTCCGGCCTGGGCCCCGACCCGGAACCGACACCGGACCCAGACCCGGAGCCGGCCGTAAGTCGTGACCCGGAACCGGACCCAGACCCGGAGCCGCCCGCCTCCGCGCCCCTGCCCGCGCCCGCACCACCGGCACCGCGACCGCCCGCGCCCGCGCCACCGGCCACGCCACTTGCCGCGCCCACGCCCTCCGCGGCGCATCCGCTCTCGCACGATCTGCTGCGGTCACTGCTCGGCGCCTGGGCGCTGACCGCGTGCTCGCCGGAGGAGACCGCCGCCGTCGAGGCGCATCTCAACCACTGCCCCTCCTGCGCCGAGGAGGCGCTGCGGCTGCGCGATGCCGTCGAGCTGCTGCACACCGAGCACAGCCTGGACCTCGATCCGATGCTCCGCTCCCGCGTTCTCGCGGGCTGTCTGGGCCGCCGCCCGGCCCGGATACCCATGCCCGGCTGGGCCGGTGCGTACGACGCCGAGGCCGCCCGGCTGGACGCGCTGCTGCGCGACATGGGCGAGGCCGAGTGGCGTGCGCCGGTGCGGCTGAAGTGGTTCGACGGGCGGCGGCTCACCGGCCGGGACACCACCGTCGCCGGGGTGATCGGCCATCTGATGGTCGTGGACGGCATCATCGCCGCCTCCCTCGGCCTCCCCGACCCGCTCGGGGCCGACGCCCCCCGCTCGCCCCAGGCCCGTACGGAGGCGTACTGGCACCACGAGCCCGGCGCCTCGTACGGGGCCGGTCCGCCCGGGGCGGTACGGGAGTCGTGGCGCGAGCAGGGCCATGCCCTGGTCCGTACGGTGTCCTTCGCCGGGCGCGGGGTCGCCGAACTCGACGTGCCGTACGGGGACTTCGCGCTGCCGATCCGCGACGCGTTCCTCGACCGCGCCCTGGAGTGCTGGGTGCACGCCGGGGACATCGCCGAGGCCATCGACTACCCCTATGAGCCACCGGCCTCCGCCCACCTCAGAGCCATGATCGACCTGTGTGCCCGGCTGCTTCCGGGGACGCTGGCCGAGCGCCGCCGGGCCGGGCTCGCGGCCCCGCCCCGCCGGCTGGTCGAGGCGGGCACCCCGGGCCGTACGCTCCATCTCCAGGTCGAAGGCACGGGCGGCGGCGACTGGTACATCGCGCTGGACTCCCCGGCGGCGGTGGCCTCACCGGAGGAGGCGGTGGCGACGATCGCCCTGGACCAGGAGGCGTTCTACCTGCTGGCGTCGGGGCATGTGCCGCCGCAGGAGGCGGCCGCGGGGCTGTCCGGGGACACCGAGGCGATCCGGGACGTCCTCTTCGCCGCCGCGTCCCTCTCGCGCCTCTGAGCCGTACTGTCCCTGGCCTCGTACTGCTCTGAGTCGTACTGCCCTGAGTCGTACTGTCTCCGAGTCGGCCGAATCAGCCGAAGACGACCGTACGGCGGCCGTTGAGCAGCACCCGGCGCTCGCTGTGCCACTTCACGGCGCGGGCCAGCGCCTGGCACTCCACATCGCGGCCGACCGCCACCAGTTGGTCCGGGGTCAGCTCATGGCCGACGCGCTCGACCTCCTGCTCGATGATCGGCCCCTCGTCCAGATCGGCGGTCACATAGTGGGCCGTCGCCCCGATCAGCTTGACCCCGCGCGCATGCGCCTGGTGGTACGGCTTGGCGCCCTTGAAGCTCGGCAGGAAGCTGTGGTGGATGTTGATGATCCGGCCCGACAGCTCCTTGCACAGGTCGTCGGAGAGCACCTGCATATAGCGGGCCAGCACCACCAGCTCGACATGCTCCGTGCGCACCAGCTCCAGCAGCCGGGCCTCGGCCTCCTGCTTGGTGTCCTTCGTCACGGGCATGTGGTGGAACGGGATCCCGTAGGAGCCGACCAGCTCCTCGAAGTCCGTGTGGTTGGAGACCACGGCGGCGATCTCGACCGGCAGCGCGCCGATCCGGGACCGGAAGAGAAGATCGTTCAGGCAGTGCCCGAACTTGCTGACCATGAGCAGAATGCGCATCTTGCGATCGGCGGGATGGATCTCCCAGTCCATCTGGAAGGACTCGCCGACCGCCGCGAAGCTGGCCCGCAGATCCTCCACCTTCACCGGCGAGACGGCGCGGAAGGCCACCCGCATGAAGAAGAGCCCGGTGTCGCGGTCCCCGAACTGCTGGCTGTCCTCGATATTGCAGCCGGTCATGAACAGATAGCTCGACACGGCGTGCACAATGCCCTGCTTGTCAGGGCATGACAGCGTGAGGATGTACTGATCGGGGACGGAATGCGGCTCGCTCATGACTCCATAGCGTCCCACACCCACGACGTGGTTCAGACCGCTTGTGTCATGATCGCCAGCACTTCGAGGGTGCGCGGCGGCACATCCGGGTCCTCGCCGTCGTTGGTGGCCAGCCGCACATGGGCCTCGCGGGCCGCCCGCACGGCCTCCGGCCAGCCATGGTGCTCGAGGTAGGCCGAGACGAGGGCGTCCGCGCCCACCTGGTGCATGATCCTCAGCACCCGCAGCACGGCGACATCGACCAGCGCCGCCTCCTGCGAGTCACGGAAGATCGTGCCGACGTACTTCTCGGCCGACCAGTTGTCCAGCCAGGTGTCCTCGACGAGCCGGTAGACGGCGTCCGTCACATCCCCGTACCCGGCCTGGCCGGCCAGCCAGCACTCCTGCTGAAAGACGGGATCCGAGAGCATATGCAGCGCCGAGCGCACATTGGTGCGCCAGCGCCACCAGGGCATGTCGTTGACAGGCATGCCTCCCATGGTGGTCGAGCGACGGGCGCGACGGGAAGACTTCTCCGAACCTTGCACAATCACCGATCGTACGTTCTTCACACATAGCAACGGATCGGCCCCCGGAGTTCACCTCCATGACACCGTTCCTTGTCTTGTCATAGCTGCGCCGTTCCTCGCGACGGGACAGGCTCGCGTGTCATGACCGGTCGGCGACGCCCTTCCTCCCGCCTCTTCCGAGCCGCTGCCGCGGCACTGTGCACGGCGGTCGGCGCGTCGCTGCTGACCGGCTGCGGCGGGGTGCTGTCGAACAAGAACGACGGCGACCCCATCACCGTCATGACATGGGCTCCCGAGGGCACCAAAGCGACCAATATGCCGGGAATGCCCGCGATGGCGAAGGCATTTGCCCGCTGGGTCAACGACTCCGGCGGCATCCACGGCCGCAAGCTCAAGGTCGTCACCTGCAACGAGCGCAACGACGCCGTCCAGGCCGCCCGCTGCGCCCAGCAGGCCCAGGACGAGAAGGCCGTCGCCGTCGTCGGCTCGTACAGCCAGTACGGCCGGGCCTTCATCTCCCCGCTGGAGGTCGCCGGCATCCCCTACATAGGCGGCTACGGGGTGACGCAGGAGGAGTTCGACAGCCCGTACTCGTATCCGGTCAACGGCGGCCAGGCCGCCCTGCTGGTGGGCAACGGCCGCCAGTTGGCGTCCCGCTGCGAGCGCACCGCGCTCGTGCGCCCCGACACCATCGCGGGCGACGAGCTCCCCCAGCTTCTCAACACCGGCCTCCGGGCGGGCCGGCGCGACGCCGCCCATGACGTCCGTGCCTCCGAGGACGCGGGCGACTACAGCGACCAGGCCACCACCGCCCTGGAGAGCGTCGGCGCCGACACCTCGCTCGGCGGCGCCGCCCAGGGCGCGTCCCTGGACAGCTCCTGCGTCACCGCGGCGCTCGGCAACCGCACCGGCACCTTCTTCGACTCCTTCCGCCGGGTGCAGGAGAACCATCCGAAGGTGCGGATCGCCTCCATCCTCGGCGGTGTCCGGCAGTCCCTCATAGACTCCACCGGCGGCAGCTCCAGCCCCCTGGAGGGCACCTACGCCACCGGCTGGTACCCGACCGGGGACGACGCGCGCTGGAACCCCATGAAGAAGGTCATCAACAAGTACGCCTTCGACGACAACCGCATCGACCCCGACGACCCCGGTACGCAGACCACCTGGATCGGCTACACGGTGCTGCGCTCGGTCCTGATGTCCCTGCACTCCGACGACATCAGCGCCCGCACCGTGCGCAACGAGCTGGACAACGGCCACGCGGTCAACACCGGCGGGCTGACGCCGACGCTGCGCTGGGGCTACGACGACACGCTGCATGTGCCCAACTACTCGCGGATCGTCAACGCGGACGTCACCTACCAGGTGGTGCGCGACGGGCGGCTGGTGGCGGTGCGCAAGGGATTCGTCAACGTGTCCAAGATCCTGGAGCAGTACCACCCGGCCGACTGAGCCCCCGGCGCCCGCGGGCCGGGCCCTGACACTCTGCGGACCGGGCCGGGGACGGCGGCACCGGCCCCGGCCGTCCGGTCACAGTTCGGTGGCCTGATGCGAGGTGAGGCCGTACTTGGAGGCGATCGGGTTCCACAGCCCCGAGGCCGTCCTCTTGGCCTGCGTGGCCTCGCCGCTCGCCCGCTCGGCCGCCCCGACCCGGGGCGAACGGCGGGCCTTGCCCTTGGGGCAGCCCTTCTTGCCGCCGACCTGATCGGCCCAGGCCGCGTACTCGTTGTCGGCCCTGGCCGAGGACTTCCACGCCTTGGTGAGAGCCGCGGTCAGCCGCGCGTTGTCGGGCAGCTTGTCCACCGACAGCTTGCCCAGCCGGGTCACCAGACCATTGCGCTGGCCCGCGGCGGTCCGCAGATCCGATGCCGCCGTGGACAGGTCCTTGCAGGACTTGATGTTGTCCACGGCCTTGATCACCGACGCGCGGCTGTTGTTGCTGTCGGCGAGCAGCGCGTCCAGCGCCTTCGCCTGCGGCTCGGCGGGGTCGGCGGCTTTGGACGGCTCCCCTTCACCGGCGCTCGGCGAGGAGCTGCTCAGCGTCGAATTGTCCTTCTTGTCGTCGTCGCCGCCCATGCTGAGCGCGGCTCCGGCGGCGAGCCCGGCGATACCGCAGCCCGCCACCACGATGCCGATGAGCATGCCCCGTGACATCCGGCGCCGCCCACCACCGCCGGACGGTGACGGCTGCGGAACGTCCTGGGGGAACTGCGGCAACTGCTGGGTCTCATGGGCGCCCTCGTCACGGAACAGACCGTCGAACTCCGAGGGCGGCGGCCGGTCCCCGGGACGGCCGGGACGGATCGCGTACGGGGCGCTGCCGGGCCGCTCCGGGACGTTCGCCGCGGACGCGGGCACGGGCGCGTTCTGCACGGGCCCGGGCGGCGTGGGCGGGAGCACCGCGGTCTCTTCCGCGGCGGCCGGCTGGCGGTGGGCGCCCCCGCCCCGGCGGCCGGGGCGGACGGCGCGCAACTGGGTGGTGGACTCGGCGGGCGACTCGGGCCGGTTCTCGGGCGGCAGCGGCACGCTCTTGACCGTGGCGAGCGTGGTGGTGGGGGTGTCCAGAGGCGGCGGGGCCTCCCCCGGGACCGGGGGTATGAGCTGGGTCGCGTCGGCGTCCCCGGCGGGCTGCGGCGGCAGCACCTGGGTCTCGTCGGCGGCCTGGTACGGCGGCTGGGCCGGTCTCTGGGGGGCCGGCCAAGCCTGCTGCCGGCCGTAAGGCTGTCCCTCGGGCGCCCCGTAAGGCTGCCCTTCAGGCGCCCCGTAAGACCCCTCCGGCGCCCCGAAAGACCCGCCGGGGGCTCCGAAAGACCCCTCCGGTGCCCCGTAAGTCTGTCCTCCAGGCGGCCCGTAGGACTGCGCCCCGGGCGATCCCCCGTAGGTCTGGCCCTCGGGCGGCCCGTAAGGCTGCCCCTCGGGAGGCGGCGGCGCGCCGAACTCCCCCTGCGGCGGCGGTTCCGGAGCGCTCTGCGGGCCCCAAGGCTGCCCCCATGCCTGTCCCCCGGCCGGGGCCGCCTGGTGGCCGTCCGAGGGCTTGTAGTCCCCCTGGGCGGGCAGCACAACCCCCTCGCGCACAGGCTGCGCGGGCGGGACCGCGGGAAGCCGCGGCTCATTCCCCTGTCCGCTCTGTGTCACCGGGACTCCTTGGTTATACGGAACTACGGAATCGTCGGCTCACGCTACCGGTTCCCCAGAGGCCGCGATGCCCATGAGCCCAGGGGGACGGCGAGAGACTGGTCACCGCGGCAGGGGGCACACCGCCGCGATCAGGGGATATGTGAACCTCACCCGTACCCCCGGTAATCACAAGGCAACGCACATCCCAACACGCGCACCCAACGCACATGTCTCATCACACCCACCAACACCACACGCACCAGCAGCCACAACGCGACGCACGCCCCATAACTCCCACGCCCCACAACGCCCCCGCGCCCGGCGGAAATCTCAGCCGACAGCCTCAGGCGACCTGCATCTGAAGCCGCGCCCCGAACTCCCGCACCACCGGCTCGTCCCGATACGGCTCCAACCGCTGCTGGAAGTCGTCCAGATACTCCGCCCCCCGGTTGGACCGCAACGTGCCCAGCAGATCCACCGCCTGGGCGCCGATATGGCACGCCTGCTCCACATCGCGCTGCTGCACATGCGCGGTGGCCAGCAGCAGCAACCCGATCGCCCGCCGCCGCACCCGCCCCTCCGGAAGCCCCTCCAGGGCCTCCTCGGCCCGCCGCCGGGCCTGTTCGGCCTGGCCCAGGTCCCGGTGGCAGTGGGCCAGCTCATCGGCGAGATAGGCGTGGTCGAAGTGGCGGATCCAGGTGGGGTCGTCACCCGTGACAGAGCCCGAACCGCTCCCCACCGCCCGCTCCAACGCGTCCAGCGCGCGCCCGGCCGCGGCCTGGCAGGCCCGTGCGTCCCCCATCAGGGCGTGGCCGCGCGCCTCGGCCGCCAGGAACATCGATTCGGCGCGCGGCGGCACCTGGCCGCGCGCCCCCTCCTGGGCGGCCTTCGCCAACTGCGCGATCTCCCGGGGATTCCCGAGCTGGGCGGCGAGATGGCTCATGCTGGCGGCGAGCACATAGCCGCCGTAACCCCGGTCCCCGGCGGCCTGGGCGAGCCGCAGCGCCTGGATGTAATAGCGCTGGGCGAGACCGGACTGCCCGGTGTCGACCGCCATATAGCCCGCCAGCTCCGTCAACCGCGCGACGGCCGCGAAGAGTTCCCGGCCGACCGCCTCGGTGTACGAGCCGGCCAGCAGCCCGGAGACCACACTGTTCAGATAGTGGACGACGACGGGGCGCACATGGCCGCTGCCGTAGCGGTGGTCCAGATCGACGAGGGCGTCCGTCGTGGCCCGCACCGCCGCGACGTCCGAACGCCCCACCCGGGCGCCCGCGGTGCGCGCGACCTGGGCGTCCGCACCGGTGATCAGCCAGTCGCGGCTGGGCTCGACCAGCGCGGAGGCGGCGACCGTCGAACCGCTGAGGAAGTCGCGGCGCCCCACATCGCTCCGCCACAGCTCGCAGACCTGCTCTATCGCGCCGAGGACGGTGGGCGAGAACTGGAGACCGACCCCGGAGGCAAGGTTCTTGCCGTTGGCCATGCCGATCTCGTCGATCGTGACCGTACGGCCCAGCTTGCGGCCGAGCGCCTCGGCGATGATGCCCGGCGCCCGGCCCCGGGGCTGCTGGCCACGCAGCCAACGGGCCACCGACGTCTTGTCGTACCGAAGATCGAGACCGTGCTCGGCGCCGCACATATTGACCCTGCGCGCCAACCCGGCGTTGGAACAGCCGGCTTCCTGGATGAGCGCTTGCAGCCGTTCGTTCGGCTGCCGCGCCACAAGCGGCCTAGCGGCCATGGCGTTACCCCCTGTGACTGCTTGCGTTCTCGGCGTATCCGTCTCTGTTGCTGAGTGATGCCCCGCAGATATCGCAGGTATACGGCGAATGCGGAACTTGCCCGTATTGACCGCATCGTTCGCGCACGGCGCCGATACGAGTCCGGGCACGCCCTCCCCCTGGCGCCGCGGCATGGCCGCCGGACACTCGCACGCCTGTCACGCATGGTGGTTACCCGCTTACACAGCCGCAACCCCATACGCGCCCCCGACTGTGCACCCATGCGCCCCGCCATGCCGTCCTCGCGCACCCCGGGCCCCCGGCGGCCCGCCCGTGCGGGGGTCCGGCCGTAACCCCTGTTGACGGCGGAAGTTGTCCTTGCGTGGAAGAGACCATGGACGTGACAGGACCATCGCGGTTCCCCGCGGGAACCGCGCAGATTCCTCAGCAGCGCGGGGAGCGGCTGCGCGACGCGGCGGTGCGATATGCCGAGGAGCGGCATTGGGACGTGCTCTCCGGCGCCTGGCTGGAGACCGTGGACGGAGCGGAGCGCTGCTCCTGCAAAAGCGCCGACTGCCCGGCCCCCGGCGCCCATCCGACCGGCCGGGACTGGGTGAACCAGGCCACCGGCAGCGCGGTCGTGGTCCGCCGCATGTGGGCCAGGACGCCGCGCGCCTCCATCCTGCTGCCCACCGGCCGCACCTTCGACGCGCTCGACGTACCGGAGTCGGCGGGCTGTCTGGCGCTCGCGCGGATGGAGCGCCGCCAGGTCGAGCTGGGCCCGGTCACCTGCACCCCCGGGCGCAGGATGCTCTTCTTCGTCCTCCCGGGCGCCGCGGCCAAGGTCCCCGACCTGGTGCGGAATCTGGGCTGGCCGCCGAACGCGATCGACCTGACCGCGCGCGGCGAGGGCGACTATCTGGTCGCGCCGCCGACCCGGGTGGGCCTGCGCGGCCCGATCCAGTGGGCCCGGCGGCCCACCGCCGCCAACCGCTGGCTGCCCGACGCCCAGGAGCTGGTGAGCGCCCTCGCCTACGCCTGCGGCCGCGAGCGCCGCTGAACGCCCCCGGACCCCCGGCCACCCCCGGACCGCCGACACCCCCGGGCCCCTGACGCACCGCGCCCCTGGCACCCCGTACCGCTGCGACACACCGCACCGCTGACGCCCCCCGGAGTACTCCCCGGGTCGGCACCTATCGTGGAGCGACGGGCGGGGGCGCCACGACCAGCCCCCGCGTGAGTCGTCCCATAGGAAGACGGGGGAAGCCGGTGCCGCAGGAGCAAACAGCAGCCAGCACACAGTCGACCAGGGCCGCCGCCGTGCGGGTGAGCGGCCTGTGGAAGCGCTACGGAGAGCAGATCGCGGTCGCGGGGATCGATCTGGAGCTGCCCGCCGGGCAGTTCATCGGCCTCGTCGGGCCCAATGGAGCCGGTAAGACCACCACGCTTTCGATGATCACCGGCCTGCTGCGCCCCGACTCGGGGACCGTGGAGATCGGCGGGCACGACGTCTGGCGGGACCCGGTCGAGATCAAGGCGCGGATCGGGGTGCTGCCGGAGGGGCTGCGGATGTTCGAGCGGCTCTCCGGCCGGGAGCTGCTCACCTACACCGGGCGGCTGCGCGGGCTGCCCGGTGAAGAGGTCGACAAGCGCGCCACCCAGCTCCTGGACGTCCTGGATCTCGCGGGCTCCCAGAACAAGCTGGTCATCGACTACTCCACCGGTATGCGGAAGAAGATCGGGCTGGCCGCCGCGCTGCTCCACAACCCGGAAGTCCTCTTCCTCGACGAGCCCTTCGAGGGGGTCGACCCGGTCTCCGCCCAGACCATCCGCGGCGTCCTGGAGCGCTACACCAACTCCGGCGCCACCGTCGTCTTCTCCAGCCATGTCATGGAGCTGGTGGAGTCGCTGTGCGACTGGGTGGCGGTGATCGCGAAGGGGCGGATCCGGGCCCATGGCCCGCTGGCCGAGGTGCGGGGCGACGCACCCTCCCTTCAGAACGCCTTCCTGGAACTCGTCGGCGCGGGCGGGCGCGAGGCGGGCCAGAGCCTCGACTGGCTGGGCGGCGGCGCCCGATGACGCTCACCGACCCGCTCGACGCCAAGGGCCCGCTCGGCACCGCCGCGCCCGTGCCGCCCGCCGTCCCCACCGTCTCCCCCACCCGCGTCTTCATCTCCCTGAAGCTGGCGCTGCTGCGCAACGGGCTGCGCCAGTCCGGCGGCCGGCGGGCCGCGTACATCACCTCGCTGGTGCTGGCGATGCTGTTCGCCGTGTCGCAACTGCTCGGCCTGGTGCTGCTGCGCGACACGAACCACGTCGACGCGCTGGTCACACTGCTGACGGCGGTACTCGCCCTCGGCTGGGCGGTGATGCCGCTGTTCTTCCCGGGCGGCGACGAAACCCTCGACCCGACCCGGCTGGTGATGCTGCCGCTGCGGCCACGCTCGCTGATCACCGCACTGCTGGTGTCCTCACTGGTCGGCATCGGCCCGGTGTTCGCCCTGACCCTGGCGGCCGGTTCGGCCATCGCCGTCGCGCACGGGGCGGCGGCCGCGGTGGCGGCAGTGGTGGCCGTGGTGCTGACGGTGCTGGTGTGCGTGGCGCTGGCCCGCGCCGTCGCCACGGCCAACACCCGCCTTCTCACCAGCCGTAAGGGCCGCGACCTGGCGGTGCTCAGCGGCCTGTTCGTGGCGATCGGCGCGCAGTTCGTGAACATCGGGGCCCAGCAGCTCAGCGGTGAGAACGGCCTGGCCGTGCTGGAACCGGTCGCGCGGGTGCTGCGCTGGGTGCCGCCCGCGGCGGCGGTCGACGCCGTCCAGAGCGTCAGCGACGGCGCCTACGGGGTCGCGGCCGCCCAGTTCGCGCTGACCATGGCCGCGCTGGCGGGGCTGATGTGGTGGTGGCGGAGCACCCTCACCCACCTGATGACCACCCCGGACGCCTCGACGCTCGAGGCGGCGGCGCCGCGCGAGCGGCGCGGCCCCGGCGCGGCCGACACCCCGGACTCCTCGGGCCCGTTCGCCCGGCTGCTGCCCGCCGGCCGCAGCGGCACGGTGCTGCTGCGGACGCTGCGCTATGCCGTACGGGATCCGAAGACCAAGTCGGCCTGGGTCACCTCGCTGGGTGTCGGTCTGCTGCTGCCCTTTGTCACGGCCGTCCAGGACAATGGCTCGGTCTACTGGTCCTGCTGGGCGTCGGGCATGCTCGGCATGCTGATGTACAACCAGTTCGGCCAGGACTCCTCCGCCTTCTGGATGGTCGCGCAGACGATCTCCTCGCCCCGCGACGCCTATCTGGAGCTGCGCGGCCGCACGCTGGCGCTTCTCCTGGTGGCGGTGCCGTACATGGCGGTGGCGGTGCTCGGCTCCGCCGCCGTCCTGAAGAACTGGTCGGCCGCTCCCGAGGCGCTCGGGATCGCCCTGGCGCTGCTCGGCTCGATGCTGGCGACCGGCGCCCTGGCCTCCGTGCTGGCCCCGTACTCGATTCCGCAGGACAGCGGCCACAAGAACGTCGCCCCGGGGCAGGCGGGGATCGCCTGGATCAGCCTCCTGGTCGGGATGGTCGTGGGCTCCGTACTGTGCGCGCCGGTGCTGGGCCTGACGATCTGGCTGCATGTCTCCGGGGCGCACGGCTGGCTGTGGGTGGTGTTCCCGCTGGGCGCGGTGTACGGCGCGGCCATAGCGGAGACCGGCCTGCGCATGGCGGCACCGCGGGTCGCGGCGCGGCTGCCGGAGATCCTGGCGGCGGTCAGCAAGGGGTGAGCCCCGGGCACACATCGCGGTGCGGCGGGGCCGGGGACTCACCCCGGCCCCGCCGCCGCGTTCTGGTGTCGCACGAACCGCCCGCACCTCAACTGCCGTAACGTTCCGGCTAGTCGAGGTACTTGCTGTACACCCAGCCTCTGGTCCCGGGTCGGATTCCGGTCGTCGTCCGCTTGAGGATCTTTCCGTAGGACCAGCTCTTCTCGAAGCCCCGGGTGCGGCAGAAGTACCGGAAGGAATCCCCCCGGTAAAGCGTCCCTATAGCGCGGTACCGCTTTCCCGGTCCGGTACGGAATCGAGCCCCACTGGTGGAGACCTTGAAATTGACATCCGGGGAATTGAACTGACACGCCGATGACCCCACCGCCGACGCCGATGGCGCCAGGGCCACGGAACCGCCCAGCATCAGCGTCGCCGCAAGCACGACCATCGAGGCTTTACGTTGGATCTTCACGCAACCACCCCCCGTGATCGGTTAATTCACTGCATGATCGATTAATTCACTTCGCGCCGAAGAGCGTAGCACCCGGCAATCCGGAAGCTCATGACCCGGTAAAGCCTCCACGGCCCCACGGCGAGTCGCCGGTGTACCGGTGCATCTGACAACAAGTTGAAAGCCGAAGGGAATTGTCGACCGAGCGTCAGCCGAGCGCGTCCGGAGTGAGCCGCGCCGCATCCGGGTGGCCCGACAGCGCCATCGTCAGCTCGAACTCGGCCAGCAGGGAGCGGATCACATGCTCCACCCCCGGCTGCCCGTCCAGCCCCAGCCCATACGCGTACGGCCGCCCCAGCAGCACCGCGCGGGCGCCGAGGGCGAGCGCCTTGAACACATCGTCACCGGTGCGCACCCCGCTGTCGAAGAGCACCGCGAGCCGGTCGCCGACCGCCGCCACCACCCCCGGCAGCGCGTCGGCCGCCCCGATGGAGCCGCTCACCTGGCGGCCGCCGTGGTTGGACACCACCACGCCGTCCATCCCCGCCTCCTCCGCGCGCCGGGCGTCGTCGGGGTGCAACACCCCCTTCAGCACGATCGGTCCGTCCCACTGCTCACGCAGAAACGCCAGGTCCTCCCAGGTCTTCCCGGGGTCGCCGAACATCTGCACAAAGTGCAGCACCGCGGCGTCCCGGTCCTCGTGGACCGGCTTGGCGAGCCCGGCCCGGAACGCCGGATCGGTGAAGTAGTTGGCGGTTCCCACACCGCGCAGAAACGGCAGATACGCCTGGTCGAGATCGCGCGGCCGCCAGGCCAGCAGCGGGGTGTCGAGGGTCACCACAAGGGCCGTGAAACCACACGTCCTGGCCCGGTCCAGAAAGCTCCTGGTGACCTCGCGGTCCTTGCCCCAGTAGAGCTGGAACCACCGCTCACCGTCCCCCATCGCCTCCGCCACCCGCTCCATCGGCGTACTGGACGCCGAGGACAGGATGAACGGCACGCCCTGCGCCGCCGCGGCCCGCGCCGCCGCGCACTCGGCGTCCGGGTGCATGATCGACAGCACGCCGATCGGCGCGAGCGCGAGCGGCGCGGGCAGCCTGGTGCCCAGCAGCTCGACCGAGAGATTCCGCCGCCGTACGTCACGGAGCATCCGCGGCACGATCCGATGCCGTTCCAGCGCCGCCCGGTTGGCCCGCTCGGTGCTGCCGTTGCCCGCGCTGCCCGCGACATAGCCCACCGGCCCGGGCCCCAGCCGGGCCTCGGCCAGTTCCTCGAGCCGGGTCAGATCGGCGGGCAGCCGCGGAACGGCGCCGGTCATCCCGTTCAGATAGATCTCGTACTGAAATGCCGCCCAGTCCCTGCCCGGTTCCGGATCCGTGATGTCGCCGCCGATCATGTGCTTCCCTTCATCTGTCCATTACTGGTCAATTCCCCATTGCTACAAGGGAGTAGAGGACTCGTAGGATCAACGAACCGTCGGTCGCGTTCAAGGGATCACACCGGAACGCGACGGAGACAGTTCCCGCATTGGAGTTCCACCGTGCCGCTGACCAAGACAACATGGCTGCGGGTCGGCGCGCCCGTTGCCGTGCTGGCTCTCGCCCTGACCGCGTGCGGACCATTCGGGGAAAAGGGCGATACATCCGAGAACGCACGGCACACTTCCCGCTCGGAGGCCGCCGACGGAGATCGGGGTGGGGCGCGGACGGTGGGGATGCGGTCGGGGGGTGGCTTGTTCTGGCCGGGCCAGACCGGTACGCGGGCGTTCAAGGAGGACACCGGGGTCGAGCCCACCTACCGGATCGCGGCGCAGAAGGTCGACATCGGCACGGCGGACGAGGCGAGGGCGCTGGTGGCGGACCCGGCCGACGCCAAGGGCCTGGTGCCCGCGGTCGCCCAGGTGAAGTACACCCATCTGCGCGGGGCCACCGTGCGGCAGTATCCACGGGTCGGGGACTACGCGGAGGTGTACGCGGACGGCCGGCGGGGAGCGAAGGTCATGGGCGATACCGGGCGGCCCAAGGGCTGCGCGGACCCGGATGAGATCAAGGACTGGAGGAACGGGCAGAGCTATCTGCTCTGCACCACCTTCCTGATTCCCGCGCGGGCCAGGGAGGTCGAGGTCATGTGGACGGAGATCGGCGGCGAGCCGTTCACCTGGGCGTTCTGAACCGGGGGGCGCGCCGGAGTCAGACGGGGAGGGCCGAGGCCAGGAGTCGCGTCGGCATCAGACGGGGAGAGCCGAGGCCAGGAAGGGCTCCACGGCGCGGCGCCAGCCGTCCGGCTGGTCGTAGTGGACCAGATGGCCCGCGTCCACCACCTCCGCATACTGCCCGCGCGGCAGGACGCGGACCATCTCCTGCGCCTCCGCACGGCCCAGCTCGCCATCCAGCCCGCGGACGACCAGGGTGGGGCACTCGACCAGGGCCAGCTCTTCCCAATGGGCGTCCTGGACCCAGGTCTCACGGGCCTTCAGCATCTGGCGGCAGGAGAAGGCCGGGCGCCAGCCGTCCGAACGCTCGGCCATGACCTCGGCGAAGAAATCGCCCCGGGCCGGATTCGGCCGCTCCAGCGTCGGATCGTCCTCGCCGAACCACCTGCGCACATCGGCGAGGGTCGCGAACGGCACCGGCCAGGAGCGGAACCACTCGGCCCACTCGCGCTGCGAGGCGGCGCCGAGGGCCGAGGCACGCATATCGCAGATGACCAGCGCCCGGACCAGATCGGGGCGGCGGGCCGCGAGCTGCCAGGCGGTGAGGGCGCCCATGGCATGGCCGATCAGGGTCACGGGGCCGAGGCCGAGCTGCTCCACGGCCGCCTCGGCGTCGTCCACATAGGTGGAGCGGTCGAAGGGCCCCTCGGCCGGCTTGTCGCTGCGGCCATGGCCGCGCTGGTCGAGGGCGACCGCCCGATGGCGGGTGGAGAGCCAGCGGGCCGTCTCCGCCCAGTGGGCCGCACGGCCCAGCAGCCCATGGAGCAACAGCACTCCGGGGCCCCGCGCTCCCTCGCTGCCGGCACCTGCCTTGGGCGGATCGGTGAACTCCCAGGCGGCGAGCCGCACGCCGCCGGTCCCGCTCACCTCGATGCGTCGCACCATGTGGTCTGGCACCTCCAGCCCTCTCTCGAACACCCTCACAGTATCGAACTCATATTCGAACACGGTGCTGTTACGCCCAACACCCCTCGTTCGAGTGACCACCGTCAGGGATTGATCGTCTGTGCCATGGGGAGACAGCTAGCGGGAGGCGGACTGCTCGGGGAAGGGAGTCCGCGGGGGACGACCCTGAGAGCTCGGGGCTCCGGGTCACCAGGGCTCCGGGTCGCACCGGCCGCGTTCGCGCGGTCCGTGCGACCCGGGGTCCAGCGGGGGGACATGGGGAAGCGGGGCCCCGGCACCTGACGGCACCGGGGCCCTCGCTGAAGAACTCCCCCTCGGCGGCACAGCCTCTCGGGCCCACCGCGGCCCCCTCCCCTGACGGCCTGCGCGTCAGCGACAGCGTCGCACGCGTCGGCCCCGCCCGCTCGGTTTCTGTCGACTCCGGTTTCGGGAAAATCCGTCGTCGCAGGTCGTGACGGCCGAATCGACTGAACGGGGTGTATCGGTCAGCGTGTCGAAGCGCGTGAGGTTGTGCGGGGGTGTATACGGGCGGCGTTGGGCCGCCGGGCGCCCGGGGGCCAGGGCAGGAGTCGGGGATTCAGGGTCGGGAACAGCGCAGGGAGTCGGGAGCCGGGACGCGGGAAGCTCGCGCTAGCACCCGGCCGGGGTCAGCGCGTGGCTACGAACCGGGGCCGGCGCCTGGCCAGGAAGACCGCAGGCAACGCTTGGCCACGAGAAGGCCAGGGTCAGCGCTTGGCCACGAAGACATGCGAGGCGATCTCCGCCTCCAGCTCCGCCGCCTCACCGCTGCTGCCGACCAGCACCCCGCCCGGCGACTCCGTGACGCTCACCACGGAGCCCGGCTGCACCCCGGCCCGCCGCAGCGTGTACATCACCTGGGCGTCGGCCTGGATGGGCTCGCCGATGCGGCGCACCACCACCGTCTTGCCCTCCGAGCCGGGCTCCAGCTCACGCAGGCTCACCATGGACTCGTCCAGGAACGGATCGGCCTCGGCCTTCTCGCCCAGCTCCTCCAGGCCCGGAATCGGGTTGCCGTAAGGCGACTCTGTCGGATGGCGGAGCAGCTCCAGCACCCGCCGCTCCACCGCCTCGCTCATCACATGCTCCCAGCGGCACGCCTCGGCGTGGACCTGCTCCCACTCCAGCCCGATCACATCGACGAGCAGGCATTCGGCGAGGCGGTGCTTGCGCATCACCCGCGTGGCCAGCCGGCGGCCCTCCTCGGTCAGCTCCAGATGACGGTCGCCCGCGACCGTGACCAGCCCGTCACGCTCCATTCGCGCCACCGTCTGGCTGACCGTCGGGCCGCTCTGCTCGAGCCGCTCCGCGATCCGGGCGCGCATGGGGACCACGCCCTCCTCCTCGAGCTCGAGGATGGTGCGGAGATACATCTCCGTGGTGTCGATCAGTCCGGACATGCGTGCCCCTCGAAGTGTCGTGCGGTGGCCCTCAGCCAATTCTGACGCATCCCGCCGACAACGGGGCCGAGACGGCCTCTTCCGCCGCAAGGGACCGGGCTGCTATTGACAGCGTCATGATCGGAAACCCCCACAGGGAAGGCGACGCGTTGATGAACGAGTCCAAACCGGCCGGGCAATTCTTCGACGCGGCCATCGGCCTGCTGCGGCAGGTGCGGGACGAGGAGGGCGAGCATATCGCCGCGGCGGGCACGCTGATCGCCGATACCGTCGCCGCGGGCGGCCGCCTCTTCGCGTTCGGTGCCGGGCACTCCTCCCTGCCCGCGCAGGACGTCGTCTACCGCGCGGGCGGGCTCGCGCTGATGAATCTGCTGCCGGTGCCGGGGGTGGTGGGCGTGGACGTCATCCCCGCCACCCTCGGCAGCGCGCTGGAACGCGTGGACGGGCTCGCCACGACCGTCCTCGACAGCAGTCCGCTCCGGTCCGGGGACCTGCTGATCGTGATCTCGCTGTCCGGGCGCAACGCCCTGCCCGTGGAGATGGCGATGAGCGCCCGGGAGCGCGGTGTCAGGGTGATCGGGGTGACCTCGGTCGGCTACGCGACGGGCACGACCTCGCGCAACTCCTCCGGTGGCTTCCTCAAGGACCAGTGCGATCTGGTCATCGACAACAAGATCGCGATCGGGGACGCGGAACTCACGGTGGACGGCGTCGGCGCGCCCTTCGCCCCCGCGTCCACGGTCGTGACGAGCGCGATCATGCAATCCATGGTGGCCGCTGGGGTCGCGGAACTGGCCGAGCGGGGGGTCGAGCCGCCCATGCTGAGGTCGGGGAACGTGGATGGTGGGCATGAGTGGAACCGCAAGGTGATGACCGAGTACGGGGATCGGATCTTCTACCGGCGGTAAGACCCTCGCCGGGGGCCTTTGCGGGGTGGTCCCCGCCGGTGAGCGCGCAGCGGGGGTGGCTTCCCCCACCCCGCCCCTTCCCGAATCCCGGGGGCGGCCCCGGCCCCCGGCCGGGGCTCCGCCCCTGCACCCCGCTCCTCAAACGCCGGAGGGGCTGGAGCGAACCCTGGGGGCGGTGCCCCATACCCCAGCCGGGGCACCGCCCCGGACCCCGCACCTCAAACGCCGAAGGGGCTCGAGCCAACCCCGGGGGACAGCCCCGGACCCCAGCCGGGGCACCACCCCCGGCCCCCCACCTCAAACGCCGAAGGGGCTCGAGCCAACCCCGGGGGACAGCCCCGGACCCCAGCCAGGGCACCGCCCCCGGCCCCCCACCTCAAATACCGGAGAGGCTGAAGCGAACCCCTGGAGCGGCCCCGGGCCCCGGCTGGGGCTCCGCCCCTGGACCCCGCTCCTCAAACACCGGAGAGGCTGGATTGGCCGCAAGCGCCGGAGGGGCTGGATTGGGCGCGGGCGGCGGATGCGCGGCGCCCCTCGGCCCGAGACGTCACCGGCCCGCGGCGCCCCTCGGCCCGGGGCTTCACGGGTCGGGGCGTCACCGGCCTGGGGCGTCACCGGCCCAGGGCGTCAGCCGCCCGGAACGTCAGCCGCCCGGGACGTCAGCGGTGGCTCAGGGTCAGGTCTACCGAGGCCGCGACGCGGGCCGCGACGTCCTCCGCGTACGCCGCGTCCGTGCGGTCGAAGGCCCGGCGGCTGGACGTGCGCAGGAAGGTGACCACGCCTAGGGTGCGGCCGCGGCTGCGCAGCACCGCGCACAGGCCGTGCACCGTGCCCTCCGGCCATTTGCGGGCCACCGCCCACTGGGCCGCCGCGGGCTCGTCCGAGCGTCTCGTGCTCGCCCGTACCGAACCGCAGCGGTCCACCGCCTGGAGCGCCGGATGGCCCTCCGGGTAGCCCAGCGGGATGCCCCCGGGGACGACGGGCGGGCAGGGGCCGGGGGCGCCGACGGGGGTGGCCGCGGCCCGGACGAGGCGGACCCGGTCCGCCGAAGCGCCCGGCGGCGGGTCCAGGACCAGGTCGATCAGGGCGTGATCGGCGAAGCCCGCCAGCGCGAAGTCCAGATGGACCGAGGCCGCCTCCATCGGGTCCTCGCATTCGGCCGCCGCCCGCGCCGCCCGGTGCAGTTGGTTGCCCCGGAAGCGCATCCGGGCGCTCTCCTGCTCCTGCCCCTTCGCCTCCGTCACATCCTGGAAGATCCAGGCCACGCCGAGCGGCGTCGGCTCCTCGGTGAGCGGTGAGGCCAGCCGGAGGAAGCCGCTGCGCCAGCAGCGGCGCCGGGCCGCCGCACCGGCCTCGCCGCGGTCGACGCCCTCGCCGCGCACCGCCTCGTCGTCGAGCAGTTCGTAGCGCACACTGTCCGCGCCCTCGAAGCCGTCCGCGGCGTCGGCGTCCCGCAGCGTCACCCACAGCTCGGTGGGCGCCGGGGGCGCGCCCTCCGCCAGGACGTGCTGGAGCGCGGCCTCCGCCTCCTCGACGCCCTGGTCCAGGAAGTCGCCCAGCGGCCGGCCGGGCGCGGCCTTACGGGCCGTGCGCAGCGCGCCCGCCGCGCTGGCGTTGACGACGGCCACCCGCAGATCCGCGTCGACCAGGACCACGTTCCACGACGCGTCCTCCAGCAGCGCCTCGCTCAGCGCGATCGACCGCTCCAGGTCGACCTGCGCATGCACCTCGCTGAAGGCGCAGTACACCCCGGCCGGGCGGCCGTCCGCGCCCGCCACCGCAGAGGACTGCGTACGGACCAGGACCCGGCCGCCGTCCTTGGTCAGCAGCGCGAACTCGTGCACCCGGCGTCCCGCGGCGCCCATGGCCTCCGTAAGGCGCGCGTCGACGTCCCGCGCGTCCCCCGGGCGGGCGGCCCAGCCGCCCAGCCCCTTACGGCCGACCGCCTCCGCCGCCGTCCAGCCGAGGATGCGCTCGGCCTCGTGGTTCCAGTGGGTCACCGTGCCGTCGGCGTCGAACGCGCACAGGGCGGCGTCCATCCCGTCGAGCAGCGCGGCGAGCAGTTCGGAGTCGGGCCGCTCGGGCCCGTCCGGGCACTCGGGCCGGACGGACGCCGACGCGGCGGCGGCCGCCTGTCCGGGGACCCCCCGCGGAGATCGGGCGGAACGCGCCGGCCCTGCGGGTTCGGAACGTGGTGAAGCGCTCACCTGACACCCCTTGCTCGACGTGGCTGTCTGTTGTGGGGCACGTCGGACATTGAACTCGAACGTGACACGCGCCACACCGCATTCGTCGAAATCGTTGCCACACGGAAATTCGCTTGTGTGTGGCAGGAGGCGGTTCTTAGGCTTGCGGTACACGAGAAGGGAGGTGGTTCGGCAGATGTATGAAATCCGGACGCGTGAGGTGACTGCGGGCTAGCAGTCCGTCGTCGCGCTCTGCGCATCGCCGGACTGGCGCACGAAAGAGGTGCGCAGCCGGCCAATCCCATGCAGTCACCCGACCCGCGGGTCGCCGGTACGTCCGACCGGCCCCCTTCCGCCTCAGGGCGTCAGGGGTAAAGACCCGCGGGTTGTCCGCGTTTTCGGGGCCCCTCACAAGCGGCCCCTCACAGGCGGCCCTTCACGGGCCAGGGCTCACCCGGTCGCGTACCTCAGGGGTACAGCCGCTCCACCCGCCAGCCCTCCTCATCGGCCGGCCGCACATACCGCAGCCGGTCGTGCAGCCGGTTCTCCCGGCCCTGCCAGAACTCCACCGCCTCCGGCACCACCCGGAACCCGCCCCACTCCGGCGGCACCGGCACCTGCTCCCCCGGCGGATAGCGGTCCGCCAGCTCCTCGTACGAGCGGTCCAGCTCCTCCCGCGAGCCCACCACCGAGGACTGCGTGCTCGCCCACGCCCCGAGCTGCGAGCCGTGCGGCCGGGTCCGGAAGTACGCCGCCGTCTCGTCCCGCCCGGTGCGCCGCGCGGTGCCCGTGACGATCACCTGCCGGGCGATGGGGTGCCAGGGGAAGAGCAGTGCGATATGCGGGTTCTCGCCCAGCTCGCGGCCCTTGCGGGAGCCGTAGTTGGTGTAGAAGACGAAGCCGCGCTCGTCGAAGCTCTTCATCAGGACGGTGCGGGAGCTGGGGCGGCCCGCCGCGTCGGCCGTCGAGACGATCATGGCGTTCGGTTCGAAGAGCCCGCTGCCGACCGCGTCCTCGAACCACCGGGTGAACTGCCGGAACGGATCGCCCGCGAGCTCCGCCTCGTCGAAGCCGGCCGCGCGGTAGTGCTCGCGCATGGCGGCCGGGTCGTACGTACGCGCGGAGGAAGCCGAGGGCTCCGAGTCAACGTGAGGCACGGGCATATCTTGCAACATCATCGGTCCTTCGCACGGGCTGCCCCGGAAGAGCGATCTCCCTCCCCCGCCGTACCGCCCCGTAACCCTCCCGCGACGCGCACCGCGTGTGCGGCTTCTCACGCTTCCCCGTGGCGGGCGCACGCACCAGACTGAGGCTGACCATGCGCCTGTGGGCGCCTGGCAGGCACCACCCCCCGTGTTCCGGAGGTCACTCCCCGCCGCGGTTGGGTGACCACTACCCGCACGGGGCACATCACCGGAGTGACCGGTACGGACCGCGAGCCGTGTCAGGCGGCCGCGTAACCGTTCCGGCACCGCCGTCGTCCGCAGCATGAGGAGCCGCCTGATGTCCGACTTCGTACCCGGACTCGAAGGAGTCGTCGCGTTCGAGACGGAGATCGCCGAACCCGACAAGGAAGGCGGCGCGCTGCGCTACCGAGGCGTGGACATCGAGGACCTGGTGGGCCATGTCTCCTTCGGGAACGTGTGGGGTCTGCTGGTCGACGGTGCCTTCAACCCGGGGCTGCCGGCCGCCGAGCCGTTCCCCATCCCGGTCCACTCCGGGGACGTCCGGGTCGACGTCCAGTCCGCGCTGGCCATGCTCGCGCCCGTCTGGGGCCTCAAACCGCTGCTGGACATCGACGCGGAGCAGGCCCGTGAGGACCTGGCGCGCGCGGCCGTGATGGCGCTGTCCTACGTCGCCCAGTCGGCCCGCGGCCAGGGGAAGCCGATGGTGCCGCAGCGGGAGATCGACAAGGCCGGGACCATCGTGGAGCGCTTCATGCGGCGCTGGCGCGGTGAGCCGGACCCCAAGCATGTCGCCGCCGTGGACGCGTACTGGACCTCGGCCGCCGAGCACGGGATGAACGCCTCCACCTTCACCGCCCGCGTCATCGCCTCCACCGGCGCCGATGTCGCCGCCGCGCTCTCCGGCGCGGTGGGCGCCATGTCGGGGCCGCTGCACGGCGGCGCGCCCTCCCGGGTGCTCGGCATGATCGAGGAGATCGAGCGCACCGGGGACGCCACCGGCTATGTCCGGCAGGCCCTCGACCGGGGCGAGCGGCTGATGGGCTTCGGCCACCGCGTCTACCGCGCCGAGGACCCGCGGGCGCGGGTGCTGCGGCGCACCGCGAAGGAGCTGGGCGCACCGCGCTTCGAGGTCGCCGAGGCGCTGGAGCGGGCCGCCCTGGACGAGCTGCACAACCGGCGGCCGGACCGGGTGCTGGCCACGAACGTGGAGTTCTGGGCGGCCATCGTGCTGGACTTCGCCGAGGTGCCGGCGCCCATGTTCACCTCGATGTTCACCTGCGCCCGCACGGCGGGCTGGAGCGCGCACATCCTGGAGCAGAAGCGGACCGGCCGGCTGGTGCGGCCGTCGGCCCGGTACGTCGGCCCCGGCACCCGCGGCCCGCACGAGGTCGACGGGTACGGGGACACCAAGCGGTAGTCCGGTCCGGGCGGCCGACGGCTAGGTGAGGATCGCCTCCAGGATCCGCGACCACTGGGCCACCACCCGCTCCCGGCGGTGGCCGTCGTCCGTCAGGAGGTTGGCCAGGCCCAGGCCGCGTCCCATGTCGAGCAGGCCCTGGACGGCCTCCCGGACGCCCGGCACCGACTCGTCGGCGCCCAGCAGTTCCACCGCCATCCGATGGGTCTCACGGCCGATCTTCGCCTCCAGGGCGGTCACCCGGGCGCCGAGCTGCTCCTCGTACGAGGCCGCCACCCACAGTTGGAGGGCGGCCCGGAAGAGCGGGCCGGTGTAGAGGGCGACCAGCGCCTCGACCACCGTGTGGACGCGGCCCTCCCCATGCGGGGCGGGGAGGGCGCGCAGCTCGGCCGAGCGCTCCTCGGCCACATGCTCGACGGCGGCCGTGAAGAGGTCCTCCCGGGTCGGGAAGTGGTGCTGGGCCGCGCCCCGCGACACCCCGGCCCGCTCGGCCACCACCGCGACCGTGGACCCTGCCCAGCCGCGCTCGGCGAGGCAGGCCACGGCGGCCTCCAGCAGCCGTCTGCGGGTCGCGCGGCTGCGGTCCTGCTTGGGGTCGCGCAATGCCGTACGGGGGGTCATCGGGACGCTCCTGCGGCCCCGGCGTCCGGCGTGGCCTGAGCGTCCCCCGCGGCCCGATCGTCCGGCGCTACGTCGGCCGTGGCTCCCGCGTCCCCCGCGGCCTGAGCATCCGCCCCCGCGTCGGCCGCCGTCTCCCGCACCCACACCGGCTCACGCCGCTCCAGGAAGGCCGTCATGCCCTCCCGGGCCTCCTCCGAGGCGAAGAGCCGGGCCGACAGCGCGGCCAGCGGTTCGCCGTCCCGGTCGAAGGCGCGCAGCACATCGGCGGTCACCAGCCGCTTGGACTCGGCGAGGCCCTGCGGGGAGCCCCGGCGCAGCCCGTCGAGGACGGGCGCCAGCGCTTCTTCCGCGTCGCCCTCCGGGTCCGCCATCGTCACCAGCCCGATCCGGGCCGCCTCGGCGGCGTCGAACCGCTCGCCCGTGAGGTAGTAGCGGGCCGCCGCGCGGCGGTCCAGCCGGGGCAGCAGCGGCATCGAGATGACGGCCGGGGCGAGGCCGAGCCGCGCCTCGGTGAAGGCGAAGCTGGCACCGCGCCCGGCCGCCGAGATGTCGCAGGCTCCGAGCAGCCCGAGCCCACCGGCCCGCACATGTCCGGTGACGCGTGCGACGACCGGCTTGGGCAGCTCCACGATCGACCGCAACAGCGCCACCAGTGCGGCCGCACCGGACGCCGAGGGCGGTTCGCTCAGATCCGCGCCCGCGCAGAAGGTGGTGCCGGTGTGGGTGAGCAGCACCGCCCGGACGCGGTCGTCCCGCCCGGCCGCCGCCAGCGCCTCGCGCAACTCGGTGACCAGGCGCGTCGAGAGGGCGTTGCGGTTGTGCGGCGAGTCCAGGGTGAGGGTGGCGATACCGCGCGCGAAGGCGGACCGTATGAAAGGCATCGGCGCCGCGGTGGGGCCGTCGGTCAGCGGGCGATCGGTCGTGGGGCCGTCGGTCATGGGGTGGTCGAGCTCCTTTCCCTGGCGCGCAGTTCACGCCTCAGGATCTTGCCGGTGGCCGAGCGCGGCACGGTGTCCGTGAACTCCACGCGGCGCACCTTCTTGTACGGGGCCACCTGTCCGGCAACGTACGCCAGCAGGTCGTCCTCCGAGATCCGGGTCCCGGGCCGGCGCACCACATACGCCTTGGGGATCTCGTTGCCCGCCCCGTCCAGCACCCCGATCACGGCGGCGTCGGCGACGGCCTCATGGGCGAGCAGCACGGCCTCCAGGTCGGCCGGGGCGACCTGATAGCCCTTGTACTTGATCAACTCCTTCACCCGGTCCACCACATACAGCCAGCCGTCCGCGTCCACATGCCCGACGTCGCCGGTGTGCAGCCAGCCCTCGGCGTCGATCATCGCGTCGGTGTCCTCGGGGCGGCCCAGATAGCCCTTCATCACCTGCGGTCCGCGGATGACGATCTCGCCGTCCTCGCCCACGGCCAGGTCCTCGCCGGTGTCCGGGGCCACGACGCGCATCTCGGTGCTCGGGAGCAGCTTTCCGACGGTCCCCGGCGGTGCGTTCTTGGCGTCACGCGGCACCAGGTGGCAGCCCGGCGACAGCTCCGTCATCCCGAACGCCTGGAGCAGCGGCGGTACGCCGAGCCGCCGGGCGCACGCCTCCGCGAGCCGGGCGTCCAGCGGGGCCGCCGCGCTCAGCACGTACCGCACCGACGACAGGTCGTGGCCGTCCACCGCCGGATGCTTGGCGAGCGCGAGCACGATCGGCGGGGCCACATAGAGCGCCTGGGCCCGGTGCTTCTCGATGGCGGCGAGGAAGGTGTCGAGTTCGAAGCGGGGCAGCACGATCACCGTGCCGCCGTTGCGGAGCGGCGCGTTCATGAGCGCCGTAAGGCCGTAACTGTGGAAGAACGGCAGGACGGCCAGCACCCGCTCCCCCGGCTGGTTGGGGACCAGCGTCTCCACCTGCGCCAGGTTGGTGGAGACATTGCGGTGGGTGAGCATCACGCCCTTGGGGGTGCCGGTGGTGCCCGAGGAGTACGGCAGCACCGCGATGTCCTCGGCCGGGTCGATCTCCACCACCGGTTCGGGCGCGGTGCTCCTCATCATGGAGCGCAGCGAACGATGGCCGCTCGCCTCGTCGCAGACGAAGATCTCCCGCACCCCGCCCGCCCGTTCGGCGGCCTGCCGGGCCACACCGAGCAGCGCCGAGACGGTGATGACCCAGGACGCGGCCGCGTCCCGGAGCTGTTTGGCGAACTCCTCCGGCGTCGCCAGCGGATGCACCGTGGTGACCGCTGCCCCGGTGCGGGTCGCGCCGTAGAAGGCCGGTGGGTACATGATCGAGTTGGGGCTGTGCAGGGCCAGCACATCGCCCTTGCGCACCCCCGCCTCGGCCAGCGCGGCCCCGATCCGGCGGGAGGCGCGATCCAGGGCGGCATAGCTCAGGGCCGCCCCGGTCACGCCGTCCACCAGCGCGGTCAGGTCGCCGAACTCCTCGGCCGCGCGGGCCAGTACGGCGTCGTGGATGGGCAGATCGACGGGCGGGACATCGGGATACTCGCTGCGCAGCGCCATGGCCGTTCCCCTCAGCTCTGATCTCTGATGGACCTACCTGTCCGTTCTGCCCAACTCGTGAGACCGGTACGGCGCCGTCCGGTACGGCGCCCGTAAGGCCGGTACGGCACCCGTAAGGCCGGTACGGCGCCCGTAAGGCCGGTACGGCACCCGTAAGGCCGGTACGGCGCCCGTAAGGCCGGTACGGCACCCGTAAGGCCGGTACGGCGCCTCCGCCCGGCTCTGGCGGCGGAAGGAAACGGTCAGTACGACTTCGGCAGGCCCAGGGTCTGGTGGGAGACGTAGTTGAGGATCATCTCCCGGCTGACGGGGGCGATCCGGGCCACCCGTGCCGCCGTGATCAGCCGGGCCAGCCCGTACTCGACGGTCAGGCCGTTGCCGCCGAGGGTGTGCACGGCCTGGTCCACCGCCTTCACCGTGGCCTCCCCGGCCGCGTACTTGGCCATGTTGGCGGCCTCGCCCGCGCCCGCGTCATCGCCCGCGTCGTAGAGGTACGCGGCCTTCGCCATCATCAGCCGGGCCAGCTCCAGCTCGATATGGGCCTGGGCGAGGGGGTGGGCGATGGCCTGGTGGGCGCCGATGGGCTCCTTCCACACCTGGCGGGTGCGGGCGTAGTCGACGGCCCTGTCGAGCGCGTAGCGGCCCATCCCCAGCCCGAACGCGGCCGTCATGATGCGCTCCGGGTTGAGCCCGGCGAACAACTGGAGCAGCCCGGCGTCCTCGTCGCCCACCAGCGCGTCGGCGGGCAGCCGTACGTCGTCCAGCACCACCTCGAACTGCTTCTCCGCGGCGGCCAGTTCCATGGGGATGTGATGGTGGGTGAAGCCGTGCGCCTCACGCGGGACGATGAACAGACAGGGCTTGAGCTTCCCGGTCCTGGCGTCCTCGGTACGGCCGACGATCAGGGTCGCGTCGGCGATGTCCACGCCCGAGATGAAGACCTTACGGCCGTTGAGTATCCAGCCGCCGTCCTTCTCGCGGCGGGCGGTGGTGGTGATCCGGTGCGAGTTGGATCCGGCGTCGGGCTCGGTGATGCCGAAGGCCATGGTGAGGCTGCCGTCGGCCAGACCGGGCAGCCAGCGCTCCTTCTGCTCGGCGGTGCCGAACCGGGCGATGACGGTGCCGCAGATGGCGGGCGAGACGACCAGCATGAGCAGCGGGCAGCCCGCGGCGCCCAGCTCCTCCAGGACGATGGACAGCTCGGTGATGCCACCGCCCCCGCCGCCGTACTCCTCGGGGAGGTTGACACCGAGATAGCCGAGCTTGCCTGCCTCGGCCCACAGTTGGCGCACACTGTCGCTCTCCTGGGGGCCGCCCGGGGCGTGTCCCTTGGCGAACGACGACACCGCCGCGCGGAGCGCCACGCGCTCCGGGGTGTCCACGGGCGTATGCGGGCTGGTCATGGACGGCTCCTCCCACTTGCGATGCGTTGTGCGGGCCGTGTGCTGTCCCGCACGGCCCGGACGGGCTGTCCGGGCCCGGACGTACTGAGTGGTGCGCGGGGGTTCGTCACTCCCCCGCCGCCACGACGGCGAGCAGGGCTCCGACCTCGACCTGGCGGCCGGTGGTGACGTGCAGGGCGGTGAGCACCCCGGCGGCGGGCGCCGTGACGCGGTGCTCCATCTTCATGGCCTCCAGCCACAGCAGGGGCGCTCCGGCCTCGACCCGGTCCCCGACCGCCACCTCGGCGAGCCGGACCACCGTGCCCGGCATGGGCGCCAGCAGCGAGCCCGGTTCGGTACGGGCGGTGGGGTCGGGGAAGCGGGGCAGCGCGGTGAACACGAAGCCGCCCCGGGGAGTGTCGACGTAGCGGCGGTCCCCATGGGCCGTCACCTCGAACGTCCGCCGGACCCCGGCCACATCGAGAACGACCGACTCCACCCCCGCGCCCAGCACCCGGACGTCGGGGAAGTCCTCCGCGTGCAGCCCGTCGCGGGTGCGGCGGTAGCGCACCTCGTGCTCGGTGCCGCCCGGGTCGGCGCGGTAGCTCCGCGACTGCGGCTGGGAGGGGACGTTCCGCCAGCCGCCCAGCCGCCCGGCCACGGTCGCGTTGGCGGTCCCCGGCCGCCGCGCCGCGTCGGCCAGGGCCGCGGCGAGGGCGGCGAGCGAGGCCGCCGCGTCGTCATCGGGGGCGGCGCCGGTCAGCTCGGCCAGATGGCGTTCGAGGAAGCCGGTGTCCATCCGGGCCGCCGCGAACTCCGGATGCCGCAGCGCCCGTACGAGCAGCTCCCGGTTGGTCACCGGGCCGTGGATCCGGGCCCGCTCCAGCCCGTGGGCCAGCCGCCGCACGGCCTCCGCCCGGGTGGGGGCGACGGCGATGACCTTGGCCAGCATCGGGTCGTAGTGGACGCCGATCGCGTCCCCGTCGGCCGGTCCGGAGTCGACCCGCAGCCCCGGGATCTCCAGCCGGTGCAGGATCCCCGTCTGCGGCCGCCAGTCGCGCGCCGGGTCCTCGGCGTACAGCCGCGCCTCGACGGCGTGTCCCCGGGGCGCCGGCGGCTCGGCGTCGAGCGGCTCCCCCTCCGCGATCCGCAGTTGCAGCGCCACCAGGTCGAGGCCGTAGATCTCCTCGGTGACCGGGTGCTCGACCTGGAGCCGGGTGTTCATCTCCAGGAAGTACGCCCGCCCCGCGGGCGAGACCAGGAACTCCACCGTGCCCGCGCCCTCGTAGCCGATGGCGCGCGCCGCGTCCGCCGCCGACTCGGCCAGGGTGCGCCGCAGTTCCTCGTCCAGACCGGGGGCCGGGGCCTCCTCGATGACCTTCTGGTGACGGCGCTGGAGGGAGCAGTCGCGGGTGCCGAGGGTCCAGACGGTGCCGTGGGCATCGGCGAACACCTGGACCTCGACATGGCGGGCGCCCTCCATATAGGGCTCCACGAAGATCTCACCGTCGCCGAAGGCGGAGGCCGCCTCGGCGCGGGCGGAGTCGAGTTCGGCGGGGAGCGCGGCCAGCTCGCGGACCACCCGCATGCCACGGCCGCCGCCGCCCGCCGCCGCCTTGACCAGCAGGGGCAGATCGTCGGCGGTGGCCTCGGCCGGGTCGATCGCGTCGAGCAGCGGTACGCCCGCCTTGCGCATGATCTCCTTGGCGCGGGTCTTGGAGGCCATGGCCTCCATCGCCTCGGGCGGCGGCCCCACCCACACCAGCCCCGCGTCCCTTACGGCGCGCGCGAAGTCGGCGTGCTCGGAGAGGAAGCCGTAGCCGGGGTGGACGGCGTCGGCCCCGGCGGCCAGGGCCGCCCGCACGAGGAGATCGCCGCGCAGATACGTGTCGGCCGGGGCGTCGCCCGGCAGCCGTACGGCGGTGTCGGCCTCGTATGCGTGGGGCGCGCCGGCGTCCGCGTCGGAGTGGACCGCGACGGTGGCGATGCCGAGGTCACGGCAGGTGCGGAGAATACGCCGCGCTATCTCGGCGCGGTTGGCGACCAGGAGGGAACGAATCACGGGTTCCTCACTCACATCCGGAAGACGCCGAAGCGGAACCGCCGCGCACGGCGGACGAGGCGAGCGAACAGGCGGACAAACGGGCACGGATCACGGGTTCCCCACTCACATCCGGAAGACGCCGAAGCCACCGCGCGCGCCCTCGACCGGCGCGGTGTGCAGGGCGGACAGACACAGGCCGAGCACGGTGCGGGTGTCGCGCGGGTCGATGACGCCGTCGTCGTAGAGCCGCCCGGAGAGGAAGAGCGGCAGCGACTCGGACTCGATCTGCCGCTCCACCATGGCGCGCAGCGCGGCGTCGGCCTCCTCGTCGTACGGCTGCCCCTTGGCGGCGGCGGACTGCCGGGCGACGATCGACATCACCCCGGCGAGCTGCTGCGGGCCCATCACGGCGGACTTGGCGCTGGGCCAGGCGAAGAGGAAGCGGGGGTCGTACGCCCGGCCGCACATCCCGTAGTGACCGGCGCCGTACGAGGCGCCGATGAGCACCGACAGATGCGGGACCCGGGAGTTGGAGACGGCGTTGATCATCATGGCGCCGTGTTTGATGATCCCGCCCTGCTCGTAGTCGCGGCCGACCATATAGCCGGTGGTGTTGTGCAGGAAGAGCAGCGGGATGTCGCGCTGGTTGGCGAGCTGGATGAACTGCGCGGCCTTCTGCGACTCCTCACTGAACAGCACCCCCTGCGCGTTGGCCAGGATGCCGACCGGGTAGCCGTGCAGCGCGGCCCAGCCGGTGGCCAGGCTGCGCCCGTACAGCGGCTTGAACTCATCGAAGTCCGAGCCGTCCACGATCCGGGCGATCACCTCGCGCGGATCGAAGGGGATCTTGAGATCGCCGGGGACGATGCCGAGCAGCTCCTCGGCGTCGTACTTCGGCGGTTCGGCGGGCCCCGGATCGGCGTGTGCCTTGCGCCAGTTGAGGCGGGCGACGACCCGGCGGGCCTGGCGCAGCGCGTCCGGCTCGTCGGCGGCGAAGTAGTCGGCGAGGCCGGAGGTGCGGGCGTGCATCTCGGCGCCGCCCAGCGATTCGTCGTCGCTCTCCTCCCCGGTGGCCATCTTCACCAGCGGCGGACCGCCCAGGAAGACCTTGGAGCGCTCCTTGACCATGATCACGTGGTCGGACATCCCGGGGATGTACGCGCCTCCGGCGGTGGAGTTGCCGAAGACCACGGCGATCGTGGGGATTCCGGCGGCGGACAGCCGGGTGAGATCGCGGAACATCGCCCCGCCCGGGATGAAGATCTCCTTCTGGGACGGGAGATCGGCGCCGCCGGACTCGACGAGGCTGATGAGCGGGAGCCGGTTGGCGCGGGCGATCTCATGGGCGCGCAGCGACTTCTTGAGCGTCCAGGGGTTGCTGGCCCCGCCGCGTACGGTCGGGTCGTTGGCGCTGATCAGGCACTCCACACCGGAGATCACCCCGATGCCGGTGACGAGCGAGGCCCCCACCGGATACTCGCTGCCCCAGCCGGCCAGCGGCGACAGCTCCAGGAAGGGGGTGTCGGGGTCCAGCAGCAGCTCGATCCGCTCGCGGACCAGCAGCTTGCCGCGCTTGCGATGGCGCTGGAGGTATTTCTCACCGCCCCCGGCGAGCGCCTTGGCGTGCTCACCCTCCAACTCGGCGAGCTTGGCGAGCATCGCCTCCCGATGGGCCGTGTGATCGGCGCCTGCGGGGTCGAGCGCGGACGCGAGCGCGGTCAAAGCAGTACCTCCGGTATGTCCAGATGGCGTGAGCGCAGCCATTCGCCGACGGCCTTGGCCTGCGGGTCGAAGCGGGCCTGCGCGGCGACGCCCTCGCCGAGCAGCCCCTCCACGACGAAGTTCAGGGCCCGCAGCCGGGGCAGCGGATGGCGGGTGATCTTCAACGGGGCCGTCTCCGGGAGCAGTTCGCGCAGCCGGTCGACGGTGAGGGTGTGGGCCAGCCAGCGCCAGGCGTCCTCGCTTCGCGCCCAGACGCCGATGTTGGCGCTGCCGCCCTTGTCGCCGCTGCGGGCCCCGGCGACCGCGCCCAGCGGGGCGCGGCGGGTCGCCCCGGGCGGCAGCGGCGGCGGAAGGCACGGCGTCGGGGACGTCTCATCCGCCGGGGTTCCGGCGGCGGGCGTGGCGGGGGCCGGGGGGATGGTCAGCCGGGAACCGTCCGGCAGTACGGCGGTGTGCGGCACGGTGTCGGCCGGGGTGTCCGCGGCCTCGAAGACGCCGTAAGGGGAGCCCTTTCCGGGCGGGGCGGTCACATGGAAGCCGGGGAAGCTGGCGAGGGCCAGTTCGACGGCCGCGCCGCTGATCGCCCTGCCCACCGCTGCCGCGTCCCGGTCGCGGACCACCAGCCGCAGCAGCGCGCTCGCCTCCTCCTGCACGGCCGCGTCGGCGTGGTCGGTACGGGAGAGGGTCCAACGGACCTCGGCGGGGCGGTGCTTGCTCATCGCCCCCTCCATCTGGTCCCGTACGAGCGCCGCCTTGGCCTCGATGTCCAGGCCGGTGAGCACGAACACCACCTCGTTGCGGTGGCCGCCGAGCCGGGTCAGCCCCGTCTTGAGGGTGCGCGGCGGCGCCTCGCCCCGTACGCCGTGGACGCGCACCCGGTCCGGGCCGTCCGGGGCGAGCCGCACCGAGTCCAGCCGGGCGGTGACATCCGGGCCCGGGTAATGGGCGCCCGCCGTCTCGTAGAGAAGCTGGGCGGTGACGGTCCCGACCGTGACGGCGCCGCCGGTGTGCGGATGCTTGGTGATCACGCTGGAGCCGTCGGGGTGGATCTCGGCGAGGGGGAAACCGGGGCGGCGGAGGTCGTGCTCGGTGAAGAACGAGTAGTTGCCGCCGGTCGCCTGCGTACCGCACTCCAGGATGTGCCCGGCGACCACGGCTCCCGCGAGCGCGTCCCAGTCGTCGGCGGCCCATCCGAAGTGCGCCGCCGCCGGGCCCGTCACCAGCGCGGCGTCCGTCACCCGCCCGGTGACCACCACATCCGCGCCCCCGCGCAGACAGGCCGTGATACCGGCGCCACCGAGATAGGCGTTGGCGGTGACCACTCCCGGCCCCCAGTCGCGGGCGCCGAGGAGGTCGTCGCCCTCGACATGGGCGACCCGGCAGTCGATGCCGAGCCGCTCGGCGAGCGCGCGGATCGCGTCGGCCAGCCCGGCCGGGTTGAGCCCGCCCGCGTTGGTGACCAGCCGTACCCCGCGCTCCATGGCGAGCCCCAGGGTGTCCTCGAGCTGGCGCAGAAAGGTGGTGGCATAACCCCGCGCCGGATCCTTGGCGCGGTCCCGGCCCAGGATGAGCATGGTCAACTCGGCGAGATAGTCCCCGGTCAGCACGTCCAGGGGGCCACCGGTGAGCATCTCGCGCACCGCGTCGAAGCGGTCGCCGTAGAAGCCGGAGGCGTTGCCTATACGGAGGGGCGGGGGCGGCGTCATGGGGCGCCTCCGGCGGGGTCGCCGCTCGCGCCGCCGTCACCCGCCGGGTCACCCGGTCTCTGCCCCGGGGCGCGGCCCTTGCCGGGCGGGCCCGCGAACGCCTGCGCGATGTCCAGCCAGCGGTCCGCGTCCGCCCCTTCGGCCCGTACGGCCAGATCGTCGCGGTGCGCCCGCTGGGTCACCAGCAGACAGAAGTCCAGCGCGGGCCCGGTCACCCGCTGGGCCGCGTCCTGGGGCCCGTACGTCCACAACTCACCGTCCGGGCCGGCCAACTCGACCCGGAACTCCTCGGCCGGCGGCTCCAGCCCCCGCGCCGTGTACGCGTAACCCCGCGCCCGGACCCCGATCCGGGCCACATGGCGCAGCCGGGCGGTGGGGGCCCGGCGCACCCCCAGCGCGTCGGCGACGTCCTGGCCGTGCGCCCAGGTCTCCATCAGCCGGGCGGTCGCCATCGACATCACGCTCATCGGCGGCCCGTACCACGGCAGCCGGGCGCGCGGCGGCTGCGCGGCCAGCGTCCGGAGCAACCGCTCCCGCCCCGCGCGCCAGAGCCCCAGCAGCACCTCGGGCGGCTCCGCCGCCCCACGCTCCGCGCCCTCGTCCACGAACGCCTCCGGCACGGTCCACGCCCGGCGCACCTCGTCGGCGAACCCCTGCGGGTCCTCGACGGCTTGTACGGCCCGCTCGTCGGTCCACGCGAGATGGGCGATCTGGTGCGCGATGCTCCACCCGGCCGCGGGCGTCGCCGTACGCCACGCCCCGGCGGGCAGCCCGGCCACCAGACCGTCCAACTCCTCGCCCTCGGCGCGCAGATCGCCGAGCAGAGCTTCCGTATCGGACACGCGGGACTCCCGGTCATGGGGCGGCGGCGGTGCGGAGTGTCGGGAGTGAGCGTGGCAGCGCCGAAGAAAACAATCAAGCGCGCTTGCATGGTTTTTGACACCCCGGCCCCGTCCCGACGGTCGTAACGAGCCGCCCCGCCCCGGCGGCCCCTCTCCGGCAGCGATCGTGACCGGTCGATACTTCGCCGCGTTTGACCAGGGGTACGTGTCACCTTGCCGAGCTTTAAAGGGAGTTGAGCATGCCCGACGACGGTCAGGATCACATCGGCGCACGGTTGCGCGACATCCGGAAGCGTCGAGGGCTGACGCAGCGCGGCTTGTCGGACGCATCAGGCATCTCCATCTCCTGGATCAGGAAGCTGGAGCAGGGCGAGCAGCAGGACACGCGCCTGGAAACAGCCCGGAAGCTCGCCACAGCGCTGGGCGTGTCCACGACGCGGCTCATCGCCGGACACCGCGAGGACGACGCCGACGAAGCCACAAGGGAACGCTGGGAGCCGGTACGCCACGCCCTGACCTCTGCGGCATCCGATCGCCGTACCGACGAGGCGCCCACCGTGGACGGGGTCAGGGCGGCGCTCAGGGCCGCACTACCCCTCTTCTCCGGCGACCGGTTCGCCGAGCTGCTACCCGTCCTTCCCCCGCTCCTGCGGGACGCCCATGCGCTTGCTGGTCTCGACCCACGCGGTCGGCACCTACAGGGACGGTTATTGCAGCTCACCGGGTGGCTCATGGTGCAGACGCGTCAGTTCGATACCGCCGAAACAGCCCTGGCCCGAGCCATGGACGACGCCGCGGACCGGCTCGACGGCGCCGCCATCGCGAGCACACGCTGCTGGCTGCTGCTGCGACGGGGCCGACTCGCCGAGGCCCGCGCGCTGTCCGTGCGATGGTCGGACGACACGGAGCCCCGCCTGTCTCGTGCCACCCCCGCCGAACTGAGCGCATGGGGTTGGCTGCTCCTGCGCGCGTCGGCCGCCGCGGTGCGAGACAACGAATCCGACGTCGCCAGGGACACTCTGCGGCTCGCCCACGCGGCAGCCGTCGCCATGGGCCGCGAGTTCCCCCCCGACGGCGACTTCCTCCGCGCCTTCGGACCCACGACGGTCATCTTCAAGCGCGCGGAAAACGCGATGGTCGAAGAGGAACCGGACCGCGTCCTCAGCCTGTCGACGCACATCCCCACCAGCGGCCACCGGCCGACATCGAACAATCGAAACCGTCACCTTCTGGACGTGGCCAGAGCCCATCTGATGAAGCGTCGGCCCGCAGATGCTTTTGCAGTCCTGCGGGGCGTCTGGTCCGATGCTCCGGAGTGGCTGCCCAACCAGCGCTACGCGCGGGACATCCTGAGCGACATCATCGCCAGGCGGCGGACGATGACGCCGGAGATGCGGGCCATGGCCGACGTGCTCCGCGTGCCGATGTGACGCCGGATGGCAGTTCCATCCGTCGCCGGACGAAAGTGCCATTGATCAACTACCCAGCGCGACCCTAACGTCACCACACGGAAATATCGCCACCGAAGGAGCCGTACCGTGCCCGCCACACCACCAGGAAGCCCGAGCAGGGCTGCCTTACGCCTGCTGCCGTGGTCCAGCCCGGACGGCAAGCCCTGCTATCTGGCGCCGGGCGATGGTTACAGCCCTCTGAGCCGGCGAGCGGACGAGCTCGAGGCCCTACATCTGACCATGGGCGCACAACTCCTTGCACATGCCCATGCCTTCCTCGACGGCCGAAAGGTGAGTGCCGAGGAAATCCGCTACCTGGCCAACCGGCTCACCGAGGCGCTGCGCGATGCGCTGCGGGTAGCTGAGAGCCGGGGCGGGCGGCTACGCGTGTACGAGGAAGACGGTTGCGCTGAGCAAGACGACGGCTCGACGCACACGACGTGACATCGGCACCGGGTACGGCGCCTCCGCCGCCATCCGACAGGCCACGAAAGCAGATTCCAACATCGACTTCTACGGCCACTTCTTCTCGATACGGTCCTCGTAGACGGCGTAGATCGCGGACTCGCCAGGTGGCGGACCAGCCACCCCGCTTCCCGTAACAGAGCCACCGTGCGGCGCCCCAGGGAGCGGTCGGCGAGGAACTCAGGCGGCGCGTCGGCGGGCGATCCGGCAGATCGCTTCGACCTGGTCACGCGTCAGCCCGTACTCGTCCGCGACCGCTTCCAACGACTCTCCGGCCTCCCACAGGGAGACAATCGCGTCCACCTGGACCCTGTTCTCCGCGACGACCGGCGCGCCCCAGCCGAAGCGGGGATCGATGATCACAGGGGCGACGTCCGGGTACCGGCGCAGGCGGAGCTGGTAGGGATATTGATCGCCGCTCTCCCAGGCGATGTAGCGCAAGTAGCCGGTGATGACTTCCCTGATGGGGCGCTGACCGTCCCGGGCGCGCGCCAGGTCGCCGTCCGCGTACTCGACGAAGATGTCCACCCCGTCGGTGGCGATCCGCCGGGTGGCCAGCCCGTACTCGTCTCCGAACGCCAGGCGCACCGCTTCGGCCGCCTCCCGGATCTTGGGCATGCTGAGGTAACCGCGCAGCGACCGCAGCACATACGCCTCGACGATCGCTACGAACGGGATCGAAGGCCAGCCGCGCTTCACCGGCTGAACACCGTGCACGAGCGGGGATCCGGCGGCGCTCTCGTGATGCAGCCAGCGCTGAAGCGTACGGTCGGGAATGTCCAGGTGCCGGGCGGTTTCCTGGACGCTCAGAAGCGCGTCGCTGAAGCGATCCACCATCGCCGGTACCCTCCCGTTGCTGACCGAATCCGAACACAGCGGCTGTTCACCCCCACGGTAGGCCGAGCCTCGGACCCTAGCGAGGGCGAACTCCTGTGGTCCGTACAGTCAGCTCACGGTTCACTCGAACGAGCGTCGGACCTTCCGCGACGGCGCCCCGCCCGGATCGCAGCGGAGAGCCGTCGCGGCGCGCGGTTCACGGGTCAGGGCAGCCGGTCCGCCAGGACCTCCGCCAGGTGGCGGCTCTTGCGGCCCGCCAGTTGGGTCAGTTGGGTGCGGCAGGAGTAGCCGTCCGCCAGGATCTCCGTGCCGGGGTCCGCGGCGCGGACCGATGGCAGCAGTTGTTCCTCGGCGCAGGCCACCGAGACGTCGTAGTGGCCGTCCTCGAAGCCGAAGTTGCCCGCCAGACCGCAGCAGCCGCCGCTCAAGGCGCCCGTGAGGCCCGCGCGTTCACGTAGGCGGCGCTCGGCGGCGTCGCCGAGGACGGCGTGTTGGTGGCAGTGGGTCTGGCCGACGACGGGGCGGTCGACCTTGGGGGGCTGCCAGTCGGGGGCGTACTCCTCCAGGGCCTGGGCGAACGTCGAGACGGACTCGGCCAGGCGCGCGGCGCGGGGGTCGGCGCCGAGGAGTTCGGGGAGGTCGGTGCGGAGGGCGGCGGTGCAACTGGGTTCGAGGCCGACCACCGGGAGCCCGGCATCCAGGGCCGGGGCCATGACGTCCAGGGTGCGCCGCATGACCGCGCGGGCGCGGTCGAGCTGGCCGGTGGAGACCCAGGTCAGGCCGCAGCACACGGACCCCGGCGGGACGACCACCCGCAGCCCGGCCGCCTCCAGTACGGCGACCGCCGAGCGGCCGACGGACGGGGAGAGGTGGTTGGTGAAGGTGTCGGGCCACAGCACGACGGTGCGGGCGCCGTTCCCGGCGCGAGGCACCGTACGGGCATGCTCCCGCCACCACCGCGTGAACGGCTCCCGGGCCAGCTCCGGGATGTCGCGCTGGGGCGCGATCCCGCCCATGCGCTTGGCCAGGGCCGCCAGCGGGGGCAGGCCCGCCAGGGCGTTGGCGGCGGGCGCGGCCCTCAGGTGGGAGGCGGCCCGGAGCCATACGGGCAGCCAGCCCATCGAGTAGTGCGCGGCGGGCCGCACCCGTCCCTCGTAGTGGTGGTGCAGGAACTCCGCCTTGTACGTGGCCATGTCGACCTCGACCGGGCAGTCACTGCGGCAGCCCTTGCAGGACAGGCACAGGTCGAGCGCGTCCCGTACCTCCTCCGAGCGCCAGCCGTCCTGGACGACCTCGCCCGCGAGCATCTCGTGCAGCAGCCGGGCGCGGCCGCGGGTGGAGTGCTTCTCCTCGCCGGTCACGCGGTACGACGGGCACATCACCCCGGAGCCGGACACCGACTCGTTGCGGCACTTGGCGACGCCCACACAGCGCCGGACGGCCGCCGAGAAGTCCCCCTTGTCGTGCGGATAGCCGAACTCGACGTCCACCGGGCGCCTCGGCAGGGGGTCGAAGCGCAGGTTCTGGTCCAGGCGCTGCGGGCGGGCCAGGACGCCGGGGTTGAGGCCGCCTTCCGGGTCCCACAGGTCCTTGAAGCGGGAGAAGAGGCCGACCATCTCGTCCCCGTACACGCGCGGCAGCAGCTCGGCGCGGGCCAGCCCGTCGCCGTGCTCACCGGAGAGCGAGCCGCCGTGGGTGACGACGAGATCGGCGAGGTCGGAGGAGAAGGCGCGGAAGATCCGGATCCCGGGCTCGGTCAGCAGGTCGAAGTCGATGCGGACGTGGATGCAGCCGTCCCCGAAGTGCCCGTACGGCGTGCCGCGCAGCCCGTGCTGGGCCATCAGGGCGCGGAAGTCCCGCAGATAGGCGCCGAGCCGGGGCGGCGGCACCGCGCAGTCCTCCCAGCCGGGCCATGCCTCGCTGCCGTCCGGCATGCGGGTGGCGGTCCCGGAGGCGTCCTCGCGCACCCGCCACAGGGCGCGCTGCCCGGCCGGGTCGGCGACGACGGTGTGGCCGGTGGTGGCCTCGGCGGCGGCGCGGGCCACCTCCTGGGCTCGGGAGAGCGCCTCCTCGCGGGTGGCGCCGCCGACCTCCACGAACAGCCAGGCGCCGCCCTCGGGCAGCCCGGACGCCCCGGCGACCAGATCGGCGGCCATGCCCTCGACGGTCAGCGGACCGTACGGCAGCAGGGTGTGCGCGGCCTCGGCCGCCGCGCTCTCGTCGGGGTAGCCGAGCACGGCCAGGGCGCGGGCGGCGGGCGCCTCCACCAGCCTTACGGTCGCTTCGGTGACCACCCCGAGGGTGCCCTCGCTGCCGGTGAGGGCGCGGGCGAGGTCGGCGTTCTTCTCGGGCAGCAGCTCGTCCAGGGCGTAGCCGGAGATCCGGCGGGGCAGCTCGGGGAAGCCGGTGCGCAGCAGGGCCAGGTGGTGACCGGCCAGGGACCGTATGCCGTCGCGGAGCCGGGCGGGCAGGTCGTGGAGGCCCTGGGCGGCGCGCACCCGCTCCCCGCCGTAGGTGAGCACGTCCAGCCCGTGGACGTTGTCGGCGGTGGTGCCCCAGGCCACCGAGTGGGAGCCGCAGGAGTTGTTGCCGATCATGCCGCCGAGGGTGCAGCGGCTGTGGGTGGACGGGTCGGGGCCGAAGGTCAGCCCATGGGCGCCGGCCGCCGTACGGAGGTCGTCGAGGATCACGCCGGGCTGGACGACGGCGGTCCGCCGCTCGGGGTCGAGCGAGACGATGCCGCGCATATGGCGGGTGAAGTCGAGGACGACACCGAGCCCGGTGGCCTGTCCGGCGATCGAGGTCCCGGCGCCGCGGGCGACCACCGGCACCCCGCGCTCCCGGCAGACGGCCAGCGCCGCCGCCACATCGTCCGCGTCCCGGGGCGCGACCACACCGTCCGGCACCCGTCGGTAGTTCGACGCGTCCATGGTCATCAGGGCCCGGCTCGCCGTATCGAAGGAGACGTCCCCGCGGACGGCCCGTCGCAGCGCCTGCTCCAGCTCGTCTGCCTGGTGATCAGCCATGCCTCCATGGTCCACGCCGGGAGGGCCATTGAGAATGTCCAATTCCGATTCATGGCCGCCGCGTTCCCCGATCGGCCCTACACCGCCCTCACCTCCCGCGTCAACAGGATGTGGACGTACCGTCTCAGCGGCTGGACGCACAGTCGGACCGCGGGGGCCGACGGATTAGGCTTCGGTCGTGGCTGAGATCCGGATTCCCGATGACATCAAGCCCGCCGATGGACGTTTCGGCTCGGGCCCGTCCAAGGTGCGCACCGAGGCGCTGAGCGCCCTGGCCGCCACCGGAAGCTCCCTGCTCGGCACCTCCCACCGCCAGGCCCCGGTCAAGAACCTGGTCGGCGCGGTGCGCGAAGGGGTGCGTGAGCTCTTCCAACTCCCGGAGGGGTACGAGGTCATCCTGGGCAACGGCGGTTCCACCGCCTTCTGGGACATCGCGACCCACGGGCTGATCGACTCCAAGTCCCAGCATCTGTCGTTCGGCGAGTTCTCCTCGAAGTTCGCCAAGGCGGCGAAGCTGGCGCCGTGGCTTGCGGAGCCCACGGTGATCTCCTCCGACCCGGGCACCCACCCGGAGCCGCGCGCCGAGAGCGGCACGGACGTCTACGCCTTCACCCACAACGAGACCTCCACCGGTGTCGCCATGCCCATCCAGCGGGTGGCCGGTGCCGACGAGGGCGCGCTGGTGCTGGTGGACGCGACCTCCGGGGCGGGCGGTCTGCCGGTCGACATCGCCGAGACGGACGTCTACTACTTCGCACCGCAGAAGTCCTTCGCGGCCGACGGCGGTCTGTGGATCGGCGTGTTCTCGCCCGCCGCGCTGGAGCGCGCCGCCCGGATCCACGCCTCGGGCCGGCACGTCCCGGAGTTCTTCTCGCTGCCGACCGCGATCGACAACTCGCTGAAGAACCAGACGTACAACACCCCGGCGCTGGCGACGCTCTTCCTGCTCGACGACCAGCTCAAGTGGATCAACGGACAGGGCGGTCTGGACTGGGCGGTACGGCGCACCGCGACCTCGTCGCGCACGCTGTACGGCTGGGCCGAGGAGTCCAAGTTCGCCACCCCGTTCGTGGCCGACCCGGCCAAGCGGTCGCAGGTCGTCGGCACGATCGACTTCACCGAGGAGATCGACGCCGCCGCGGTCGCCAAGGCGCTGCGGGCCAACGGCGTCGTGGACACCGAGCCGTACCGCAAGCTGGGCCGCAACCAGCTTCGGGTGGCGATGTTCCCGGCCGTCGACCCGGCGGACGTCCAGGCGCTGACGGCGTGCGTGGACTACGTCATCGAGCACCTCTGACGAGCGCTCTCAACGCCCGTACGCAAGGGGCCCGCGGCCGAGCACCGGCCGCGGGCCCCTTCGTATGCGCTGACGGTCTCGCCTGCGCCGGCGATCAGGCTCGGTTCCGGCGGAAGAGCCTGCGCAGGCCGAGGAAGACGACCAGCGCACCGGCGAAGGTGACCCCGGCCTTGACCAGGTTGCCGTTCTTGTCGTCCTCGGTGAGCTTGCCGTCGACGCGGTCGGAGTACTCCCCGTTCTTCTTCTGCTCCTTCGCGGTGGCGTCCGGCAGCAGCTCCCCGCCGAGGTCCACCGGGGTCACCTTGGAGCCCGCGCCCTCGGTGCCGTACATGAGCGTGCCGCCGTCCGGGGTGAAGGTGACCGACTCGCCCTGCCGTTGCAGCGGCAGCCCCGGCTCCTCCTCGAGCCGCGTCGGCTTTCCGTCCCGCCAGCGGTATTCGGCGGCCGAGAAGTAGCCGCGGAGCACCAGCCGGGTGCCGTCCGGGGCGAACGCCCCGTCCGTGACCTCCATGTCGAGGTCGGAGACCCGCCGGAAGACATTCACCCCCGAGGGGCTCAGCGTGGCCGGTCCGGCGTACAGCCCGGCGTCCTCGTCGCTCTTGCTGGCGATATAGACGCGGCCCGTCTTGGGATGGACCATCAGCGCCTCGGCGTTGCGCGGCCCGCCCTGGTATTTGACGGTGAACTGGGTCGCGGTGACGGTGGTGTCCTTGAGCTGCTTGGGCTCGGGGAAGCGGTAGATCCACACATGGGACCACGTACCGCCCAGGTTGTCGCCGATGTCGCCGACGTAGAGATTGCCGTCCGGCCCTATCGAGATCGCTTCCACATCGCGGGGATCCCCTATGCCGCGGAGGGTGACCCGGGCGACCGTCTTGCCGGTCCTGCCGTCGACGGCGTAGACGTACGGCCCGTCCGAGCTGTCGTTGTGCGTCCAGTAGACGCCGGGGTGGAGGCGGCTCGCGGCCAGGCCGCTGGACTCGGTGATCCGTGGATCCTCGATCGTGAAGGGGGACGGCGACGACGAGTCGTCGGCGAAGGCCGGGGCGGCTGCGGACACGGTCAGCAGCGCGGCGGCACCGAGTACGAACGGAAGCGGACGCATGGGGCCAAGCCTGCCATCCCGCCGGGGGCGTCCGGCGCCGGAACCACGCCGAGGGACTCCGTCCGGTCACCGAGGACTCCCCCGTGCATGACTTCGGCGATCACGGGCAGATAACGTCTGTCAATTATTTGTGCGGGCGATCAGCCCGAAATAACCCGCAGATTATTTGACCTCATCCGGGGATTATTTCGGCGAGAAATTTATCGGTCATTGACGGCATAGCGGGCGGCGGCATTGCAATGCAGAAAGGCCCCGCTTACGGTCTGGGCTCATGAGCGAATACAGCCAGTCCTCCTATGCGCAAAGCGCGCCTCCCCTGCATTCCGCGGGGACTCCGGGCGGCGGTGCCGCACACGCGTCACCGGCCGCGCCGGCCGCGCCGCCCAAGAAGATCGCGATCTTCGCGATCGTCGGCTCGGTCATCGCGCTGGTCGGCTCCATGGTGAACTGGGTGGTCTCCGACGCCGAGGGCGCCACCGGGGGCATCAAGGGCATCGACGGCGACGGCATCATCACGCTGATCATCGCCCTGGTCGCGGGGGTCCTGTTCATCGCCGCCATGGCCACCAAGAAGGCGGCGCTCTACCTGGTCGGCGGGGTTCTGGGGCTGGCCATGGCGATCGTAGCGGCCATCAACATGGCGGACCCCGAGCGGCTGGTCACCCAGAAGCTGAAGGACGACGAGGGGGTGTCGCAGAAGGTCGCGGAAAAGGCGGCGGAGCAGGCCGCGAAGCTGTACGAAATGACCGCGGGACCGGGGCTCTACATGGTTCTGATCGGCGCACTGATGGCCCTGGCGCTCGGCGCTCTCGGCTTTATGAAAGCCCGCGCCGCCCGCTAATCGGGATAGGTCGGCCTCGAGAAATCCCAGGACGCCCGCTTTTTGACCGCACGGGGGGCCAAAAAGCGGGCCTTCGGGTTTTCCACGGGAATTCACGGCCGACGGAAGGCATCGGGACACCAATGCCCCGGCCTGCCCCCCTTGATTAGAGCGCACTCCAACGGCTTGGCTGATCCCATGGAGTACACGCAGCTCGGACGCACAGGTCTCAAGGTCAGCCGGATCGTTCTGGGCACCATGAACTTCGGTCCGCAGACCGAGGAGGCCGACAGCCACTCGATCATGGATGCCGCGCTCGACGCGGGCATCAACTTCTTCGACACCGCCAATGTCTACGGCTGGGGCGAGAACAAGGGCCGCACCGAGGAAATCATCGGGAGCTGGTTCGCCAAGGGCGGCGGGCGGCGCGAGAAGACCGTCCTCGCGACCAAGGTGTACGGAAACATGGCCGCCGAGGGTGAGCCCTGGCCCAATACCGACAAGCTCTCGGCCGTCAACATCCGCCGGGCCGTGGACGCCAGCCTCAAGCGGCTCGGCACGGACCACATCGACCTCTACCAGTTCCACCACGTGGACCGCTCCACCCCGTGGGACGAGATCTGGCAGGCGATCGACGTCCTCGTCCAGCAGGGCAAGATCATCTACGCGGGCTCCTCCAACCACGCGGGCTGGCATATCGCCCAGGCCAATGAGACCGCGGCCCGCCGTGGCTCGTACGGGCTGGTCAGCGAGCAGTGCCTGTACAACCTGGCCGAGCGCCGCGCCGAGATGGAGGTCATCCCGGCCGCGCAGGGCTACGGCGCGGGCATCATCCCCTGGTCGCCGCTGCACGGCGGACTGCTCGGCGGCGCGCTCCGCAAGGAACGCGAGGGCGGCGGTTCGCGCAGCACCTCCGGGCGCAGCGCCGACGCGCTGAAGAACCCGGCGGTGCGCGATCAGATCCAGCGGTACGAGGACCTGCTGGCCAAGCACGGCATCGAGCCCGGCGAGGCGGCCCTGGCGTGGCTGCTCACCCGGCCCGGGGTGACCGGCCCGATCGTGGGCCCGCGCACGGCCGAGCAGCTCGCGTCGGCGGTGCGCGCCGCGGAGCTGAAGCTGAGCGAGGAAGTGCTGACGGAGCTGGACGAGATCTTCCCGGGTCCTGGCCCGTCGCCGGAGGCGTTCGCCTGGTGACCGAGCCGCCTCCGGGGCGATAGGCGAAGCTGCCGAGGGGCGTGGGCCGCGCGCGGCCCACGCCCCCTGCCTTGTACTCGTCCTATGGCGGCGCTAAGCAGGTCAGAGGAAGTCCGCTACGGTTCGGGCGGCGCCCCGAAGGGGCGCGGGGCTGTGCCGATGCGCGGCTCCGCCGCGGCTGTGTCGATGTGCGGCTCCGCCGCGTGGGACCAGCCACGACGGCGCGCAGTCGGCCGACGACGCATCGCGACACTTCCAGCGGAGCGCTCAGCCGCCCAGGGCGGCCGCAGCGGCGACGACGACGAGAATCAGCACCAGCGCGCCGCTCATGATCATGTTTCTGGTCTTGGGGTCCACAGCCTTGAGACTAGCCGGACCGCTCGGTGGCCCAGCGGCCAGGCCGCTCAGTGCCCCAGCGGCCAGGCCGCCACCACCTCGTAGCGCGGCTGCCGCCCGGGGACACCCGGGGCCGGTGGATGGCTGCGCACCAGGCAGAGCCGGCCCACGGTCCACTCCCGGCCCGCGAAGTCGGTGAGCCCGTCCACGTACGGCACCAGGCTGGTGGCGGAGCGGTGGCGGGAGGAACGGGCGCGGGCGATGGTCAGATGCGGATGGTACGGACGGTGCCGGTCCATCGGGACCCCGACCCGTCGGCCCCCCGCCTCGGCGGAGTCGGCCAGCCGCCGCAGGGCCTCGCTGTCGCCGTCCACGCCCACCCACACCACCCGGTCGTCGAACCGGCCCCCGCCCGCCAGCCGCAGCTCATGGGCGCGGTGCCGATGGGCGGCCCGGGCCAGCCGGGTGTGCAGCTCGGGCAGCACCTCCTCGGCCACCTCACCGTAGAAGGCGAGTGTGAAGTGCCAGCCCTCCCGCTCGGTCCAGCGCAGCCCGTCCGCCCCCGGCAGCGTCTGGAGCGCCTCGACCCGCGCGGCCAGCTCGGCGACGGCCGCGTCCGGCGGCAGGACGGCGGCGAAGAGTCTCATCCGCCCAGTCTCCCGCACAACTGAGCCCCTCCAGGGGGCACCTCCCAGCGGTAGCTGGGGGAGTTTGACGAGCGGGGTCCGGGGCGGAGCCCCGGCGAGCCCAACGGCGTGGTTCAGGCCGTGGCCGCGAGTGGCTTCTCCTCCGGTGTCCGGGGGACGAAGACCACCCGCGGGTGACCGCGGCGGAGGTCCAGCTTCACCCGCAGACCGCCGGCCCGGACCAGGATCAGCCCCACCCCGGCCGCCGCGGCGGCCGAGATCAGACCGCCCGCGGCGAAGCCGATACGCGCGCCGCAGGTGTCGGTCAGCCAGCCCACCAGCGGGCCGCCGATCGGCGTACCGCCCACGAAGACCATCATGAACAGGCTCATCACCCGGCCCCGCATCGCGGGATCGGTCGCGAGCTGGACGCTGGAGTTCGCGGTCACGTTGAACGTCAGGCTGAAGATCCCGATCGGCACCATGAGCGCCGCGAAGAGCCAGAAGTACGGGGTCGCCGCCGCGACCACCTCCAGCACGCCGAACATCAGCGCGGCCCCGACCAGCAGCCGCCGCCGGGCCACCACGCGCCGGGCGGCGAGCAGCGCACCGGCCACCGAGCCGATCGCGATCAGCGTGTTGAGCAGGCCATATGTACCGGGTCCGGCGTGGAAGACATCGTCGGCGAAGGCGCTCAGCCAGATCGGGAAGTTGAAGCCGAAGGTGCCGATGAAGCCGACGAGCACGATCGGCCAGATCAGATCGGGGTTCCCGGCGACATAGCGCAGCCCCTCCCGCAACTGCCCCTTGCCGCGCGGCGCCCGCTCGACCTTGTGCAGCTCACTGGTGCGCATCAGCAGCAGCCCGATGATCGGGGCGGCGAAGGAGACTCCGTTGATCAGGAAGGCCCAGCCGCTGCCCACGGCGGTGATCAGCACACCGGCGACCGCCGGGCCGATCAGCCGGGCGGACTGGAAGTTCGCGGAGTTGAGGCTCACCGCGTTCCGCAGGTCCTTGGGGCCGACCATCTCGTTGACGAAGACCTGGCGGGTCGGGTTGTCGACGACGGTGACCATGCCGAGCAGGAACGCGATCAGATAGACATGCCAGACCTGCACATGGCCGCTGAGCGTGAGGGCGGCGAGGGCGAGCCCGCACAGCCCCAGCGCGGTCTGGGTGAACAGCAGCAGCCGCCGTCTGGGACATCGGTCCGCGAGGACCCCGCCGTACAGCCCGAAGAGCAGCATGGGCAGGAACTGGAGCGCGGTGGTGATGCCGACGGCGGTGGAGGAGCCGGTGATGCTGAGGACCAGCCAGTCCTGGGCGATCCGCGACATCCAGGTGCCGGTGTTGGAGATCATGGCACCGGTGGCGAACAGCCGGTAGTTACGGATCTTCAGCGAACGGAAGGTCCCGCCCCGGGTGCGTCCCGTGGTGACGGGGGACGCGGGGTCGGTCGCGGGGTTTGTGGGGTGCTTCGGTGCGGGTGCGGAGTCTGCTCCGGGTCCCGTACTCAAGTGTGTTCGCCTCCTGGCTGCCTTGGTTGTTCTTACAAATGCGCGAGCTTCTCCAGCACGGGCGCGGCGGCGCGCAGCACGTCCCACTCGTCCTCGGTCAGCTCCCCGACCAGCTCGGCCAGCCAGGCGTTGCGCTTGCGCCGGCTCTCCTCGAGCATGGCCTCGGCCCGCTCGGTCGGCGAGACGACCTTCTGCCGCCGGTCCTCCGGATGCGGCTCGAGCCTGACGAGTCCCTTGGCCTCCAGCAGGGCCACGATGCGGGTCATCGAGGGCGGCTGGACATGCTCCTTGCGGGCCAGCTCACCGGGGGTGGCGGAGCCGCACTGGGCCAGCGTGCCCAGGACCGCCATCTCGGTCGGGCTGAGCGACTCGTCCACCCGCTGGTGCTTGAGCCGCCGCGAGAGACGCATCACTGCCGACCGCAGGGCGCTCACGGCGGCCGCGTCGTCGGGGGGCGCCTCCGCGTTGTGCTGGGAGCGGGACAGATCCGGCATGGTCTTTAGCATAACTCATTACCTCGCCTAATAAAAACCCTGGTGACATCCCTATTTCTATTTCACCCGAACGAGTGAGTTGACTCCGGGTAGTGACGCTCGGTGAAACGCCTGAGCGCCCAGGACACCTCCGGTCCTGGGCGCTCAGGAAGGGACGACGTACAGCGACGTACAGCAGGGGGACGGCATACCGCTGGGCAGGACGGCGACTCGGCTCAGGAGACGCCGACTCGGCTCAGGAGACGCCGAGCGCCTGCTCGATCGGGTTGAGCAGGAAATACACCAGGAAGCACAGCCCCACCGCGCCCAGCAGCCACGGGATCTCCCGGGTCCGCCGGGTGGCGATGCGCAGCAGCAGGAACGAGAGCACGCCCAGCCCGATCCCGTTGGTGATGCTGTAGGTGAACGGCATCGAGATCATGGTCAGGAAGGCCGGGATCGCGATCGTGAAATCGCTCCAGTCGATCTCCTTGACGTTCGCCGCCATGATCAGGAAGCCGACCACCACCAGCGCGGGGGTCGCGGCCTGCGAGGGCACCACCTTGGCCAGCGGGGTGAAGACCAGTGCGAGCAGGAAGAGACCGCCGGTCACCACGTTCGCGAGTCCGGTGCGCGCCCCTTCCCCGACGCCCGCCGTGGACTCGACGAAGCAGGTGTTGGCCGAGGCCGAGCCGAAGCCGCCGCCCGCGACCGCGACGCCGTCCACCATCAGGATCCGGCCCATGCCCGGAAGCTGCCCGCGCTCATCGGTCAGCCCGGCCTCCTCGCCGACGCCGATGATCGTGCCCATCGCGTCGAAGAAGCCGGACAGCAGCACGGTGAAGACGAAGAGACAGCCGGTGAGCAGGCCGACCTCATGGAAGCCGCCGAACAGGCTGACATGGCCGACCAGGCCGAAGTCCGGGGTGTCGATCACCTTCTCCGGCACCTTGGGGATGGTCAGCCCCCACTTGGCGTCCGGGACCCGGGCCAGGGAGTTGATCACGATCGCGACCAGGGTCATGGTCACGATGCCGATCAGGATCGCGCCGCGCGTCTTGCGGACGATCAGGATGAACGTGAGCGCGAGACCGACCACGAACACCAGCACCGGCCAGCCGTCCAGCCGCCCGGCCACTCCAAGGCCCAGCGGGACGGTGGTGTGCGCGGAGTCGGGGTTACGGGTGACGAAGCCGGAGTCGACCAGGCCGATCAGGGCGATGAAGAGCCCGATGCCGATCGCGATCGCCCGTCGCAGCCCGGCCGGGATCGCGTCCATCACCCGCTGCCGCAGCCCCGAGGCGACCAGGATCATCAGCACCAGACCCGCGAGCACCACCATGCCCATCGCGTCCGGCCAGCTCATCTTGGGTGCGAGCTGGAGCGCGACCACGGCGTTGATACCAAGACCCGCGGCGAGCGCGATGGGGACGTTGCCGATGATCCCCATGAGCAGCGTGGTCAGACCCGCGATCAGGGCGGTGGCGGTGACGAGCTGGCCGTTGTTGAGCTGATGCCCGAACTTGTCCGTACCGGCCCCGAGGATGATCGGGTTCAGTACGACGATGTAGGCCATCGCAAAGAACGTGGCCAGGCCGCCACGGATCTCCCGGGAGACCGAGGAACCACGCTCACTGATCTTGAAGAACTTGTCGATGCCGTTCATAGGGGGAACCGGAGCCTGTTCGCTGGCGTCGACCGGCGCGGGGGCCGAGGGGGACATGGATGACCTCAGTCTTGCGTGAACATCAACAGTGGGTCTCTTGGACGATCGAACAAGACATTCCAGCCAGACCCGGAAGCATTGAGTATGAAACTATTAAGGCCCGATCGCCAAACCGGTCCCGGGACGGCCCCGACCAGGCCCATGACCGGCCCCCTTAAGCTGTGGCCATGACGAAGTGGACCCCCAAGCACGAGGCGCCGGAGCCGCTCGAGGGCAATGTCGTGGCCACGATCACCGGCGGCACGATCGTGTGGTTCGTCCTCTTCCTCGTCCAGTTGCCCTTCTACGGCTGGTTCGACGAGCACGGACATCTGTGGTGGCTGTGGACCTGCCTGGCCGGCGGCGCCCTCGGACTGCTCGGCGTCTGGTACGTACGGGCCCGGGACGCGGCGATCAACGGCTCGCGGAACGGCGACGCGCAGAGCGGCTGACGCGCCTGCCCCTGGCGCGACGCACACAGCGCTCCCGGGATGGCTGGCACCCGCGATAGCCCGGCGCACTCGCGATGGCGCGGCGCCGGACCGTCGCCGTTCCCGGCGGCGATCCGGCGCCCTGGCCTGGTGCTCGGGCGCGCTCCCCTCCTTGCGACGCACCCGCTCACCCGTCTGTGGTGCACACGGAAAGATGAGGGCCCCGCCGCGGAGACGCGCGGGCGGAGCCGGATGCGACAACTGTACGATCTTCACGGGCCGTTCACAATGTTGTGGAAGCCTCACGGTGCGCACTTTGTTCGGGAACTACCGTCTTGTGGCGGGCAACTCACCAGTAATGTGAGGGATATGACCGGTAACCGCTTTCGTGCCGATGAGATCGACACCAGCAAGCCGCACTCGGCCCGCATGTACGACTACTTCCTGGGCGGTAAGACCCACTACGCGGTCGACACCCTCGCCGCCGAACAGGTCGAGGCCGTCTGGCCCGACGTCAAGCCGTGGACCCGTGCCAACCGGTCATTCATGCACCGCGCGACCCGCTGGCTCGCGCGCGAGGCGGGCATACGGCAGTTCCTGGACATCGGCACCGGTATACCCACCGAGCCCAACCTCCACCAGGTCGCCCAGGAGGTCGCGCCGGACTCCCGGGTCGTCTACGCGGACAACGACCCCATCGTGCTGGCCTACGCCCAGGCCCTGTTGCTCTCCACGCCCGAGGGCCGCACCGCCTACATCCACGCGGACGTCACCGAACCGCAGGCCATCCTGGCCGCCGAGGATCTGGCCGACACCCTCGATCTGTCCCGGCCGATCGCCCTGTCGCTCAACGCGATCATGCACTTCATCGCGAACGAGCAGAAGCCGTACGAGATCGTGCGAGAGCTGGTCGAGCCCCTGGCCTCGGGCAGCTTCCTCGTGCTCTCGCACGGCGGGCTCGACCCCCGCGGCGGGGTCTCGGACGCGGTGACCAACCTCTACCGCAGCAGCGGCATCCATGTGCAGGGCCGCACCCAGGAGGAGGTCCTTCCGTTCTTCGACGGGCTGGAGCTGGTCGACCCGGGCGTGGTGATGCCCCACCGCTGGAAGCCCGAGGACGAACAGGCCAGGGCAGAGGCGGAGGCCAGGGACCTGTGGATCTACGCGGGCGTAGCACGTAAGCCCTGACCGGGCGGGCAGGACCTGGCCGGGGCGCAGAGCCACTGCCCCTGGGGCGCGGGCCCCGTGGCCCGGGGCGCAAGTCCGCCCCCGGACAAGACCTGCCTCGGGGCCGCGAGCCCTCACCGACGTAGGCCCCTCCCCGGGGCACAAGCCGCGCCCCAAGGCAGAAGTCCCGCCCCGGGCAGGCCCCGGGCGACCGTCGCCGAACAGCCCCCCGGCGGCCGTCAGTCGAACCAGCGGGCCCGGGCCAGTTCCTCCGTGCGGGTCAGGTCCTCCAGCAGGGCCGCCACCTCGAAGCGGCGGGACCAGTGGCCCGCGGCCCAGGCCAGACCGGCCGCGACGCCCTCGACCGTCGAGGCGTGCAGGGTGCCGTCCACGTACCGCCAGTCCAGCTCGTCCTCGCCCTCGATCAGCAGCTCTTCGTGCTCGATGTACGACAGCGGGGCGCCCGGGAGGAGTTCGCGGACCGCCTCGGGCACCTCGTGCGGATCGCCCTGTGAGGTCACCCGCGCCGGGTACGCCTCGCTCAGCCGCCGCACCTGGAACAGCTCGGCCAGCTCCGCAGCCCGGGTGGGCCGTACGGGCAGCAGCGCCCGGCCGTCCGCCTCGGCCAGCGGCATCAGGTCCGGGGCGTCGGCGACCAGTGCCTCGCCCGCCTCGACCACCGTCGGCTCGCCGTCCACGATGGCGCGTACGTCGTCCGGCAGGGTCACCTGCTCGGGTTCCAGGTCGGCCAACTGCCCGTAGATGGCGTGCAACTGGGCGGGAGTCACCTCGCGGTCCGGGTCGGCGAGGCGGGCCAGCAGCTCGGCGGCGCCTCCCGGTTCGTCCAGCAGCGCGGCGACGGAGGTCCGTACGCCCAGCGCCCGCAGCACCTGCTCGTCCTCGAACCCGGCCGCGTCCACCGCCTCGTACAGCCCCGCCAGCAGCGGATCGCCCCCGGCCGCGCGCAGCCCGGCGGGGCGGCGGCCGTCCAGCACCGGATGGCCGCGCAGCCACCACGCGGTGTACGAGCGCACGATCTCCGTCGTGCCGTCCGGCAGCAGCACCCGCACCGGCGCGGTCAGCGCGTCGCGCAGCGGCGGCTGGGCGAGCATGGCGAGCGCCCGCGGCCAGGCGTCGTCGTCGACCAGGTCCAGGTCCCGTACGGCGACGATCTCGGTGGCCACCGGCGGCACCGGCGTCTGCGGCAGCCGGTCCAGCACGTCCTCGCACCACACGTCGACGGCGTCCAGTACGCCGACGTCGTCCGGCTCGGTGAAGTCGCCCTCGCGCGGCTCCAGTTCATCCGGGTCCAGCACCACATCGGTGGCCCTGACCAGCGTGAAGCCCGCCAGCACACCGACCGCGGCCAGCGGCTGCTCGCCCCAGCGCTCGGCCAGCTCGGCGTCGCAGGCGGCCAGTTCGCCCTCCCGCATCACCTGCTCGAAGGCGCTGCCGGGAAGGACCAGTTCACCGGCCGGGGCCAGCTCCCCGTCCTCGTCCGGCAGCGCGAGCGCGGCCAGCCAGGGCTCGTCGCCGGGCGCCAGCCGGGCCTGCTGGACCAGGCCGAGGACGGTGTCGGCCAGCGTATCGGCGTCCAGCGCCGCGCCCAGGGCCTCGCCCTCCTCCGCGAACGGGTCGTACTCGTCCTCCGCCTCCAGCGAATGCGCGACGGCGGCCCGCACCTGGGGGGTCGTCAGCACGGCTCGGGGGGTGGCGGGGGTCGCGCCGAGCTTCTCCAGGAGTGGATGAGCGGCGTCCGGATGTGCAACTTTCAGGCCGAGGCGGGCGAGGGTGCGATGCGTGGCGCCGATCGCGCCGCCGCGCTCGGGGGTCTCCGTGATCCCGGCGAACCCCGCGGACTCGGCGGTTCCGGCCATCCCGGCGGACTCTGCGGCCCAGGCGGACTCAGCGGACTCGGCGGTCTCCGCGGCCCAGGCGGACTCGGCGCTCCCGGCGAACCCGGCGGTCTCCGCCGTCCCGGCCGTTCCGATGCCGTCCAGGTCGCCGTCGGCCTCGCCCGGCAGCGGCAGCAGCACCTGCCGGGGCCCGATCGTCGTCCGGCCGTCCGCCAGCGGCACCGGCAGCCCGCTGAGCCGGTCCGGGTCGATTCCGCCCAGCGAGTCGTACAGCCGCCGCCACCAGGCCGGGGCGCGCTCCACGCCCGCGAGCCGGTCGATGAGCTCGCCCAGCGGCACCCGGGCCACGCCCAGCACCCGCAGCTCCGAACGGCGCTCCAGCCCCGCGGGCAGCAGCGTCGGGAACAGCTCGGCCAGCACCTCCACCGTCTCCGCGCCCGCGCCCTCGACGACCTCGGCGTCCCGGGGCCGCAGCGCGTGCGGCTCGCCCTCGAAGCCGCCGCGCGCCAGCACGTCGTCGTCCCAGTCGGCCGGGGCGTCGGCCGCTGCCGTCGTCGGCGGGGCGGACACGGCCGGCTCGCCCGCACCGGGGCCGCCCTGGGCGGCGTCCGGGCCGAGCGCGTCCGGCGACCCGAGCCAGCCCTCCACGGCCTCGGTGCCCGCGCCCACCGCCGGTGCGGCGGCGCTGGGCAGGAACGGCACCCTCGGCAGCCGCTCCAGCACCCTCCGGCGCAGCTCCCCGTCCAGCTCGCCCCGGCCCAACTGGCCCGGGACCAGGTCGATCGTGCCGACCGAGACCGGATGCCAGTCGCGCAGCAGCGTCGCGTACGACTCGGCCGCGCGGTCCAGCAGGAAGTCCGTGAGCGGGCCGGGGGCGGTGTGGCGGCGGGTGGGCTCCAGCGGGAAGGACGCGATCAGCAGCGCCGGCATGCCCAGCGGCTCATCGGTCGGCGTGGGGGCGTGGACGACCGGGGCGGTCGCGGACCGCATCGGCGCGCCCTCCGCGTCCACCGGAACCGCCCAGGTCACCGACCACACCGGGCGCAGCCGCTCCTCCACCGGGCGGTCGGCGAGCAGCTCCGGCTCCAGCCGCCCACCGGCGCTCTCGGTGCGCCAGCGCGTCGTACCGCGGGCACGGCTGCCCTCGCCGCTACCCTCTCGACTGCCCGCGCCGGTGTCCTCGCCGGTGTCCTCGATGACGGTGTACGGGCCCTCCTGACGGCGGCGCAGCGTCCTGGTGCCCTCGACGGTCTCGACCACGACCTCGGCCAGGCCGGGGAGGGTGAGCAGCAGCGCGTCGTCGATCCCGGCCAGCAGCCGCTCGGCCACGTCCAGGGCGGCGCCGTCGCGCAGCGGCAGCACCACGACGGTGTCGTAGCCGTCCGGGGCGATCCCCTCGGCGGGCAGCGGCAGCCGCAGCAGCGGTACGTGGCCGTCGCGGCGGCGCAGCTCCTCGGCGAGGCCGGGGCTGGTGGCGGTGGCGTGCCGGGTCAGCTCCCGCGCCTCGGCCAGCGACCAGCGCACCCCGCCGGTGCGGCCCACGACCGCGGGTTCGTCACTCACCGCGAGCACCGCCGCGAAGCCGACGCCGAACCGCCCGACCGCGCTCTCCGGCTCGTCCCGCTTGGCCGACGCCCGCAGGGTGGACAGCGACTCGACCCCGACCGCGTCCAGCGGCGCCCCGGTGTTGGCGGCGGCCAGCACGGCGGGCTCGCCGTCGGTGGCCGGGCGCAGGGTCAGCCGGAGCCGTCCGGGCACCCCGGCGCGGGCGGCGGCGTCCGCCGCGTTCTGGGCCATCTCGACGACCAGCCGGTCGCGGTGGCCGCCCAGCGCCAGATCCTCCTCGGCGTTGGCGTCCTCCCGGAACCGGGCGGGCGACGCGGCCCAGGCGTCCAGCACGCCGCGCCGCAGCCGCGCGGTCCCGAACGGGTCCGCGTCCTCGGTCGCGCCTCGCACCATCGCCGTGCTGCTCACGTCTCGCCTCCGGAGTTCCTGGTCTGGGGTCCGTCCCGCGCCGCGGCTCCACACCGCCGAGTCCCCCACGGTGCGGCTCGCCCCACCGCGCTCGTCGTTCCCTCGCGTGTCGCCCTTGCTAGCCGCGAACGTACCGCTATCCGCGCCCAAACGACGCCTCGGGCTCCAGACAACCGGATTCCCCGCCTCAGCCCCAGGTCTGCCCCTGCCTCAGCCGCGGGCCTTCCCTGCCTCACCCCGAGCACCTCGGCCCCCGGGGCGCCCGGCCCCGCCGCCCAGCCCGCCGCTCGGCCCCTCCGTCCGGCCCTCCGCCCAATTCGGCCAAGCCTCCACCGGCAGGCCGCCCCGCAGGGGCGGAAACCGGGGCGGCCGGGCTCGCCGTTGGGACTGACGACGGGCGGTTGCGGGCAGATCGGACACGTGGACCGGCCCGGGCACGCCCGAGCCGCGTCGCACAGGCCCGCCCGCCGAGCGCACGCCGCACAGGCCCGCCCACCCAGCGCGCGCCGCACAAGCCCGCCCACCCAGCGCGCGCCGCACAGGCCCGCCTCGCACCGAGCCCCACCTCACAGACCGCCTCGTGCCGCGCCGCCCTGCACAGGCCCGCCCGCCCCAGGCGCGCGGGGCTCCCGCCGCATCTGCATCTGCATCTGCCCAGACGTCGCCGGACGAGTCCGGGGGGCGCGTAGCCGGGGCAGCGGCGAGGGCTCGGGGCCGCCATCGCGGCGACCAGCCGCGGCGCACGGTGCCCCGCCCGGGGCAGCGGCCGGACAGCGACCGGGCAGCGGCCGTCACGGGCACTCCACGGGGCGGCGGAGGGGCCGCAGCCGCCATCGCCCCCGACAGCGCGCCGCCGGGGCGGACCGCCCCGGTCGGGCCCGAGGCAGGTCTCAGGGATGGGCGGCGGCGCGGCTGCCGGAGCCGACCCGCCTGGCCGAGCCTGAGGCGAGGCTCGGGGATGGGCGACGGTGCGCCCGCCAGGGCGCCCCGCAGGCCGCCTCAGCCCCACAGACCGCCTCAGCTATGGCCCAGTTCCTCCGGCGGGGTGTCCGCCTCGACGGAGCCGCTCGCGCGGTCCGGGTGGAGGGGGAGCGGTTCGACGACGGTCTCGTCGACCACGGGTGCGGAGGGGCGCGGAGGCTTGGGCATCACGGCCGCCTCGGAGTGGGCGCCGCAGCCGTACGAGAGGGAGACGACGCGGCCGTCCGCCGGGCTGAACTCGTTCGCGCAGACCCCGAACGCCTGTCCCAGCGAGCCGCCGAGGGGCATCAGGAAGCCGCAGCTCGCGCACGTGCCGGGGGCCGCCTGGGCCATGGGGGTCTGGGCGCCGTACGCCTCGTCCCAGCGGTCGGCCGCGACGTGGAGGCCGTAGCGGGACAGCACCCGGGCGCGCCGCATGCCCAGTTCCTCGGCGATGGCCGCGATCGAGCCGGTCTTGGGCGCGGCGGTCTGGGTGACGGGGGCGCCGGCCGTGACATCGGCCTCCTCCACCGCCGCGAGCTGCTGCATCTCCTCGGAGACCACGGAGTTGGGCGGCGGGACGTCCTCGCCCGTGTAGCCCGGCTCCAGGCGCAGATCCTCGGCCTCGGTGGGGAGCAGATCGCCCGGCCCCATGTCGCCGGGGCGCAGCCGCTCGCTCCAGGGCACCCACTCGGGCGCGAGCAGCGCGTCGGGGCCGGGGAGCAGTACCGTCTCGTCCAGGGTGACGGCCTTCGCGCGGGAGGCGCGGGTCACGGTGACCGCCCAGCGCCAGCCGCGATAGCCGGGCTCGGGGCTCTCGAAGAGATGCGTGACCACGCGATCGCCCTCGGCGACAGCGCCCATGTACTCGCCGACCTTCCCCGGAAAGGCGGCTTCCATGGCCGCCTCGCGGGCGAGTTCGACCGCCTCGGCGCACAGGCGGTCGGGGGTACGGCTTCGCATCGCACTCACAGGATCGATTCTCTCTTCCACGCCGTCGCAGCCGTCTGACCTGGTGCGCCAGCCGTACGGCCGGAACGCGGGACCGCGGACGGAGCGGACCATGGGGCCGCGTCGACGTCCGCGCCCATCCGGCCTTCGGGCGCACCTTGTACGTCCCATTCTGCGGGATGGCTACTCGGCACACGGCCAGGAACGACCCTCGGTGGCGCGGTTACGCACGCTACCTTGTCCGGCCGCGCAGCCCCTACCCCCGTCCCATGCCCGTCCCCGGCCGCCATGCCGCCCACCCCCTGCCCAGCCGCCCCGGAGGAACCACATTTCCGCTGGACAGCGGGGTGTTGCGGGTCCCCGCCGACGGCGCCGCCAGCCGGAAAGCCGTCGAAGGTCTGACGCCCGGGCCGCGTTGGCTGCACCATGGTCAGGTGGCAGACAAGCGGTGGTACAGCGGCGGCCCGACCCAGCGGTCGGGCCGCTGGATCGTTCATGCGCTCCGTCTGCCCTTCGCGCTCCGTCTCCCCTTCACCGCGGCCGGGCGGGGCATCCGCCGGGCCACCCACGCCCATGGGGCCGGTGAGTCGGGGCTCGGCAAGTTGATCGAGCTGCACGCGGTGAACTCCGCGGGCGACATGCTGATCACCGTCGCCCTCGCCTCCACGATCTTCTTCTCGGTCCCGACCGACGAGGCCCGCGGCCGGGTCGCGCTCTACCTGGTCATCACCATGGCGCCATTCGCGCTCCTCGCCCCCGTCATCGGCCCGCTCCTGGACCGCCTTCCGCACGGCCGCCGCGCGGCCATGGCGGGCGCGATGCTGACCCGTACGGTGCTCGCGCTGACGATGGCGGGGGCCGTGGCGGGCGGCGGCCTGGAGCTGTATCCGGCGGCGCTGGGCGTGCTGGTGGCGTCCAAGGCGTACGGAGTCGTCCGTTCCGCCGTCGTGCCACGGCTGCTCCCACCCCACTTCTCCCTGGTCAAGGCCAACTCACGGGTCACGCTCGCCGGACTGCTCGCAACCGGCGTGGCGGCCCCGCTGGGGGCCGGGCTGCATCAGATCGGCCCGAGCTGGCCGCTGTACGGGGCGTCCGTGATCTTTCTGCTGGGCGGATTCCTGTCGTTCACCCTCCCGCCCAAGGTGGACTCCGCGAAGGGTGAGGCCAGGGCGCAGTTGACCTCGGGACAGCGCCATCTGCATCTGCCGGTGACGGTGCGTAAACCCAAGGCCAGGGTCGGCGGGTCCAGGACCGCCTTCTGGACCAACTTGTGGGGCACCCTTCGCAGCGGCCGTTCCGGGCGGCTCGGCCTCCGTACGGTCGGCCCCTCCGTACTGCACGCCCTCCAGGCGTGCGCCGCGCTGAAGACCCTGTCCGGATTTCTCACCCTCTTCCTCGCCTTCCTCCTCCGCGACCAGCCGGTGGGCGGACTCGGCCCCGAGGTCTCGCTCGGCCTGGCCGCCGTCTGCGCGGGCGGCGGCAACGCGCTGGGCACCGCGATCGGCGCCTGGCTGCGGGCGCGCGGCCCGGAGCGGATCATCGCGGTGGTGCTGAGCTCGGCCCTGGCCGTGGTCATCGTGTCGGCGGCCTTCTACGGCGCGGTGACGGTCGCCGCGGTGGCCGCCACGGCCGGAATCTCCCAGGCGCTGGGCAAGCTGTCGCTGGACGCGCTGATCCAGCGCGACGTCCCGGAGGAGGTCCGCACCTCCGCGTTCTCCCGCTCCGAGACGACGCTCCAGATGGCGTGGGTCCTCGGCGGCGCCATCGGCATCGTGCTGCCGCTCCACGGGGGGCTGGGCATGGCGGTCGCGGCGGCGGTGCTCGCGCTGGGCGTGGCACTGAGCGTCCGCGGGCTGCTGAGCGCCTCCCGGCAGGGGGCGCCGTATCCACGGGTGGCTTGATTCGCTCGCCCGACCCGCGCGCGAAGTGATCGGGGCGGCCCGATAGCCTGCCCGCATGACCGCTGCGCTGTTTTCCAGGGGCAAGGGCCGCCGCGCCGCCACCGCCGCCTGTGCCGTGTCCCTCGGGCTCGTCGCCCTCTCCGCATGCGACAAGCCGACCCCGCTGGCAACGGTGACGGTCGGTTCGGACACCGTGACGGCCGAGGCGAGCGACGGCTGCTACGGCGACGGCAAGGACCTGAGCTCGGAGAAGTTCAAGGCGTGCCTTGCCGCCAAGCCCGAAGAGACGATCAAGGTGACCCCCGGGGACAAGGTGCGGATCGGGGTGGACCCCGAGATCGCCAAGTCGAGCTGGGGCCTGATCGCCAACAACCCGGTCATGGCCGAGGCGAGCAAGGAGACGTACCGCAGCTTCGACAGCGACACGCTCTTCGCCCAGCAGAACCCGCAGACGGGCCAGACCACGCTCCAGAAGAAGGTCACGATCACGATCGCCGAGCTCGGCAAGAGCAGCCAGGGCGTCAAGGGCATCTGGCGCTTCACGCTGGAACGGGATTCCTGACAGGATTTCTGACAGGAATCCCGACGTACGGGACTCCGTAGGACGAAGCGCCGCCCTACGGGGCCCGGCCGCACTGGGCAGACTGGGGCCGGCCCAGGAGCACCAGCCACGCCGTGACAAGGGGGAGCCGTCGATGCGCGTACTGATCGTCACGGCCGTGCCCGTCGAACGGGACGCCGTGGTGCGGGGCATCGGCGCCACGGCCCCCGAGGTGGCCGAACTCCCCGTCCCCGGCGGGACGATCCACCGGCTGAGCCCGGTGCCGCCCACCGGGCCGCCGCTCACCGTGGACGTCCTGGCCGCCGGGGTCGGCCCGGCGGCAGCGGCGGCCGGAGCCGCCGCCGCGCTGACCGTGGCCGCGGTCGCCCGTACCCCCTACGACCTCGCCGTATCGGCCGGTATCGGCGGCGGCTTCACCACCGAGCGCCCCAACGCCACCGAGCGCCCCGCCACCGCGCGACCCGCGCCCGCGCGCCTCGGCTGCATCGTCGTCGCCGACGCGATCGTCGCCGCCGACCTGGGCGCCGAGACCCCCGACGGCTTCGCCGCCGTCACCGACCTGGGCTTCGGAACCGTCGAACACCTCCCGCCCGCCCCGCTCGTCGCCGCCGTCGCCGAGGCGACGGACGCCGTGCGCGGCACCGTGCTCACCGTGTCGACCGTGACCGGCAGCGCCGAACGGGCCGCCGAGCTGCTGCGCCGTCATCCGCTCGCCGCCGCCGAGGCCATGGAGGGCTTCGGCGTGGCGGAGGCCGCCGCGGCCCAGTCCGTGCCCGCTCTGGAGGTACGGGCGATCTCCAACGCGGTCGGGCCGCGCGACCGGGCGGCCTGGCGGATCGGGGAGGCGCTCGAGGCGCTCACCGGCGCCTTCGGAACCATCACCCCCCTCCTCGGCACCTGGACCTGGACCTTGGACCCGGAAGGAACCCGGCAGTGACTGAGCCCCTGAAGATCGCCTACTCCCCGTGCCCCAACGACACCTTCGTCTTCCACGCCTGGGCCCACGGCCGCGTCCCCGGCGCGCCCGCGCTCGATGTCACCTTCGCCGATATCGACGTCACCAACGGGATGGCGGAGCGCGGTGAGTTCGATGTGCTGAAGGTGTCCTACGCCGTACTGCCGTGGGTGCTGGACGACTACGCGCTGCTGCCCTGCGGCGGCGCGCTCGGGCGCGGCTGCGGTCCGCTGGTGCTCACGCGGCAGCCCGGCGAGGGGCAGCAGTTCACCGGCAAGGACCTGGCGGGGAAGACGGTCGCGGTGCCGAGTGAGCGTTCGACCGCGTATCTGCTCTTCCGGCTGTGGGCCGCCGCGGAGGTGCCGGGCGGGGTCGGCGAGATCAAGGTGCTGCCGTTCCACGCGATCATGCCCGCGGTACGGGACGGCGAGGTCGACGCCGGGCTCGTCATCCACGAAGCCCGGTTCACCTATCAGAATTACGGGCTGCACTGCCTGGCCGACATGGGCGAGCACTGGGAGCGGACCACCAGCCTGCCGATCCCGCTCGGCGCGATCATCGCCAAGCGCTCACTGGGCGACGAGCGGCTGCGGGAACTCGCCGACGCCGCCCGGACATCGGTACGGATGGCCTGGGACGACCCGGAGGCGTCGCGGACATATGTCCTGGAGCACGCCCAGGAGATGGACCCGGCCGTCGCCGATCAGCACATCGGGCTGTATGTGAACGAGTTCACCGCCGACCTGGGCGAGAACGGCTACGCCGCGGTGCGCGGGCTGCTGACCCGCGCGGCGGCCGAGGGGCTGGTGCCGCCCCTCGGCCCCGGTGCGCTGGACGCGGTCTGACGTTCCGGCGCATTCCGGTGCTCCGGCGGATTCCGGTGCTGCGATGGGTTCCGGCTGACGGGGTGTCGTACGTGCCGGGCCGATCAGGTCATACGTCGAGCTGGTCGGCCACCGCCCGCAGCATGCCCGCGATCTTGTGGCCGTGTGCCTTGTCCGGGTAGCGACCGCGCTCGAGCTGCTGCGTCACGTTTTCCAGCAGGGTGGTCAGATCCTGGACGATCGATGCCAGCTCATCCGGCTTGCGCCGCTGGGCGGCCGCCACGGAAGGGGTCGGGTCGAGAACGGTGACGGACAATGCCTGGTCTCCGCGGTTTCCGGCCACCACGCCGAATTCCACGCGCTGCCCCGGCTTCAGCGCGTCGACGCCTTCCGGAAGCACCGACGAGTGAACGAAGACGTCGCCACCGTCATCGCGGGAGAGAAAGCCAAAGCCCTTCTCACTGTTGAACCACTTGACCTTGCCGGTAGGCACGTCTGTCTCGTCCTCGTCGCTCGTCGGAAAACACGGAAAAACGGCTCTCGATAGCACTACAGCGGGTCGTAAGACCCGCCACCACCAAGGCTAATGGTCCCGAGCCTGGTGACAAGACGTACCCGGGTGGTTCCTATGCGCGCTCTGGCACGGATCTACCCTGGTGCGGTGAGTAATGAAACCCCGCACCGTGGCGGCTCCCCCGGCTCCCCCCGGGAGGCGCCCCTTCCCGGCGACCGGCTCATCCGGTCCGGCGTCATCGTCTTCGCCATCGGAGCGGTGGCCACGCTCATCACCGTCGCGCCGCTTTTCCTCGGCGCGGACCCGCTGCCGTCGGTGGCGTACTTCATGTGCATGCTGATGGGGGTCGGCTTCGCCCTCGCCGCCGCGGGGCTGTTGCGCTCCATCGCGGCGCAGCGGCGGCAGGCCGCGGCCGCCCAGGCGCCACGGACGGCCGTACCGCCGAACGGGTGAATCAGCCCGGGGTATGCGTCTGCGAGCCGATCAGCTTGCTGGGTGACCGCCTATGTGCCCCGCCAGCCAGGCCGGGAACGCCGTCAGATCGTCCAGGACGACATCGGCGCCGGCCGCCAGCAGCTCATCCGCCGGGCAGGGCCCGGTGGCGACCGCCACGGACAGCGCACCGGCCGTACGGGCGCCCCGTACGTCACCCGTGTGGTCCCCCACGTACACCGTCGCCCCGTACTCCCGCAGCGCCTCCGCCTTGGCCTCGGCCCACAGCCAGCCGATGACCGCGTCCGCCTCGATGCCCAGATGGCTCAGGTGCAGCTTGGCGTTGGGCTCGTGCTTGGCGGTGACGACGATGGCCCGGCCGCCGGCCCGCCGTACGGCCTCGATCGCCTCACGGGCCCCGGTCATGGCCGGAGTGGGCGCGATCGCGTACTCCGGGTAGAGCTCGCGGTAGAGCTCGCCCATCTCCTCGATCCGCTCGTCGGGGAACCAGTGCACCAGCTCCTGCTCCAGCGGCGGGCCGAGCCGGGTGATGGCGAGGTCGGAGTCGATGTAGGTGCCGGTCCGGGCCGAGAGCGCCTCGTACGCCGCCCTGATGCCCGGCCGGGAGTCGATGAGGGTCATGTCGAGGTCGAAGCCGACGGTCACCGTGTGCGACCCGGCGTCCGCGGCGAGACCCGGGGCTGTGGTGGGGGCGGGGGACGGAGCGGAGTACGAAGCCATGCCCGCCATTGTGCCCCGACCCCACCCCATACACTTAGCCTCGCCTAACTTCGTGGCCGACGAGCGAGACGAACGAACGGAAGCGATGACCGCCGACCGGACCAGCAGCCGCCCTCCCAGAGCCTCCCTGGTCCGCCGCCGCCTCGGCTGGACGGCCGCGGCCGTCGTCGCCCTGCTGCTCGCCGTCCTGCTGAGCCTCGCCGTGGGCAGCCGCCAGATCGCGCCGAGCGCGGTGCTGGACGCGCTGCTGCACGGCGGTTCGAGCGACGCGGCCGACATCGTGCGGTCCCTGCGGCTGCCGCGCACCGTCATCGGGCTGATGGTCGGCGCGGCGCTCGCCATGGCCGGCACCGTGATGCAGGGCGTCACCCGCAACCCGATCGCCGACCCGGGCATCCTCGGCGTCAGCCAGGGGGCCTCGGTGGGCGTCGTGCTCGCGATCGCCTTCGCCGGGGTGCACACGCTGAGCGGCTATGTCTGGTTCGCCTTCGCGGGCGCCGGGCTGGCGTCGGTCGCCGTCTACGCTATCGCCGGCAGCGGGCGGGGCGGCGCGACCCCGGTCAAACTCGCCCTCTCCGGCGCCGCGATCAACGCGCTGCTGGTGTCCGTGACGACGGGCGTACTGACGACGAAGGCGGCGGCCCTGGATGAGTTCCGCTTCTGGCAGATCGGCTCGCTCGCCGGGCGGGACACCGGGATCGTCGGCCAGATCTGGCCGTTCCTGCTGGTCGGCACGGTGCTGGTGATCGCGGTGGCACGCGGTCTGGACGCGCTGGCGCTCGGCGAGGACGTCGCGAAGGGGCTCGGCCAGAATGTGGCGGTGGTACGGGTCGTCGCCGCCCTCGGCGCCACGATCCTCACCGGGGTCGGGGTCGCCGCCGCCGGTCCGCTCGCTTTCGTCGGCCTCGCGGTCCCCCATATCGCCCGCGCGATCGTCGGCACCGACCACCGCTGGGTCCTTCCGATGGCCGCTCTGATCGGCCCGGTGATGCTGCTGGTGTCGGATGTGGTGGGCCGGATCCTCTTCCCGCCGAGCGAGGTCCCGGCGGGCGTGATGACCGCGCTGATCGGGGTGCCCTTCCTGGTCATGCTGGTCCGCCGGAAGACGGTGGCCGCGTGACCGCCACCGACAGCCGCGCTGACGGCGGCGCCGAAAGCCGCACCGACAGCCGCGCCGACCGCCTGGCCGCGCGGACGGGCATCCGCCCCGCCGGATATGGCCTGATCCGCGTCAAGGGCCGCGGACGAAGCGGCCATGACGGGCGTGACCTCCGTGGCGGATCGTTCCTGCTGCACCGCCGCTCGGCCCTCGTCGCGATCGGGCTGGCCCTGGCCACCGCCGCCGTCTGTGTGGCGTATCTATGCGTCGGCGAGAGCTTCATCGCCCCCGCCGACGCCGTGAAGGCCGTTCTGCACACCCAGTGGGGCCTCGGACAGGCCACCCCGAACGATCTCGTCGTCGGCACGCTGCGGCTCCCCCGGATGACGCTCGGGCTGATGGTCGGCGCCGCCTTCGGCATCGCGGGCGCGCTGATCCAGACGGTGGCCCGTAACCCCCTCGCGAGCCCGGACATCATCGGTGTCAGCCAGGGCGCGAGCGCGGTGACCGTGGGCGCGATGACCTACGGGGTGACCTCCTTCGCCGTCCTGCCCTATCTCTCCGTCGCGGGCGGTCTCGCCGCCGCCGCGCTGGTGTACGTCTTCGCCTGGCGCGGCGGGCTTCAGGCGGCCCGCTTCGTGCTCATCGGCATCGGTTTCGCCGTCGCGCTGCGCTCGATCACCCATCTCTTCCTGACCAAGGGCGACTATCTCGTGGCCCAGCAGGCGAAGGTGTGGATGACCGGTTCGCTCAACGGACGCGGCTGGGACGAGGCCGGTCCGCTCGGCTGGGCGCTGCTGGTGCTGCTGCCCGGGGTGCTGTGGGCGGCGCGGGCGCAGCGCACGGTGTCCCTGGACGACGACACCGCGACCGCGCTGGGCGTACGGCTCGGGCGGGTGCGGCTGGGCCTGGTCTCCCTCGGCGTCGTACTCGCGTCGATGGCGACGGGCGCGGCCGGCCCGGTGGACTTCGTGGCGCTGCTCGCCCCGCAGATCGCCCGCCGGATGACCCGCACCGCCCAGATCCCGCTGCTGTGCTCGGCCCTGGCCGGAGCGTTCATCGTCGTCACCGCCGATCTGCTGGCCCGCAAGCTGTTCGCGCCGACCGAACTGCCGGTGGGCGTGCTGACCGCCGCCGTCGGCGCCCCGTATCTGATCCACCTGCTGCTGTCTTCCGGAGGACGCGGCCGTAAGGGAGGCACCGCCGCATGACCGCTTCGGCGTCCACAACGGGTACGACGGGAACCACGGATACGACGGGAACGACGGGAACGGATCCGGTGGAACCCGCTGCCCCGAACCGGCTCACCGCGCGTGAGCTGACCCTCGCCTACGAGGACCGGACCGTCGTGGACGGGCTGGACCTGGCGATACCCGACGGCGAGGTCACGGTCATCGTCGGCCCCAACGCCTGCGGCAAGTCCACCCTGCTGCGCGCCCTCGGGCGGCTGCTGCGCCCGCGCGGCGGCGCCGTACTCCTCGACGGCACGGATCTCGCCCGGATCCCCACCAAGAAGATCGCCCGGGCCGTGGGGCTGCTCCCGCAGACCCCGGTCGCGCCCGAGGCGATCACCGTCGCGGATCTCGTCTCCCGTGGCCGCCAACCGCATCAGCACTGGTGGCAGCAGTGGTCGGAGGAGGACGAACGAGCCGTCACGGACGCCATGGAGCGTACGGACGTGACGGCGCTGGCCGACCGCCCGGTGGACGAGCTGTCCGGCGGACAGCGGCAGCGCGTATGGATCGCGATGGCGCTCGCGCAGGAGACCGATCTGCTGCTGCTGGACGAGCCGACGACGTATCTGGACATCTCCCATCAGGTGGAGGTGCTGGACCTGGTGCGCCAGCTCAACCATGAACGCGGCCGTACGGTCGTCGCCGTCCTGCACGACCTCAACCAGGCCGCCCGCTACGCCGATCATCTGATCGCGATGAAGGAGGGCCGGATCGTGGCACGCGGCGGCCCGGCGGAGATCGTCACGGCGGAGCTGGTGCACGAGGTGTTCGGCCTGGACTCGGTGGTGGTCCCCGACCCGGTCACCGGCAGCCCCCTCGTCGTCCCGGGCACGCCTTGGCAGGCCGAGCGGGACTGAGCGACGGCGGGCCGGGCGCCGAGCCCTTCCAGACCTCAGCCCTTGCGCCGCGCGCGCCACAGCAGGAAGAGCACCGAGGCGATGGCCGCGCCCCGGACGACGAACGGCCAGGTGTCGGTCAGCGCGTCCTTCCAGCCGTCCTCGGGGATCGGTTGGCCCCATTTGCGGGCGGCCCGGCCCCACAGCCAGACCCCGGCCCCGGCCCCGACCAGACCGGGTATCCCCATCGAGGCCCACTTCGCCCCGGCCGGGGAGTGGCGGTAGGTGCCGTAGTACGCGATCACCCAGCCGAAGGCGATCGGGATGATGTTGCCCATGACGGCGCCCGCCACGAGGAGTCCGACCGCCACCAGCAGTATCGGGCCGAGCCCGGCCAGCCATTTGGCGACGCCGACCCCGCCCCCGCCCGCGGGCTGATCGGCCGCCTTACCGGGCCCGAGCAGCACCCGGCGCAGCCCACCGCGCCGCTTGCCCCCGGCCGCGGCCTTGGCCTTCGCCTCCTCGGCTGCCTCGGCCTCGGCGGCGGCCGCCTCCTCCGCCGCCGCCTTCTCCTCGGCCTCGCGCCGCTCCTGGCGCTCCTGCTCCGCCGTCTTGCCCTTGCCGAGCAGTTCGGGGATCTCGATCCCGCCGGTGAACCCCTCGACCGAGCCGTACTGCCCGTCGCGCTGCTCGGGCTGGGCGAACGGGCCAGCCTCCACATGCCACCAGTCCATGTTGGACTCGCGCGCGCTCAGTTCGTCCTCCCCCGCGAGATGTGGCGGGGAGGCGGCGTTGGACGGGGGCGGGGCGGGGGTGGAGGGCCTCGGCTTGATCAGGGAGGGGGAGCCGTCGCCCGGGCCGCCGCCGGGGCCGTCGCCCGGGCCGCCGCCGGGGCCGCCGCCGTTCCGGCCCGTGCCGGGCACCCCCGGGGCGTCCTCCTCGCGCGGGGTGGGGACCTTACCGGTGAGACCGCTGCTCTTGGCGAGCCCGGCCAGTCTGTCGCGGGCCGCCCGCGCCGCTCCGGCGGCTCCCCGCTGCGCCCCACCGCCGCCCGAGCCGCCGACCGCTCCATTGCCCGTGCCGCCACCAGCCGGGCCCGGCTCGGCGCCCGTTCCCGAGCCCGGGTCGGGGGGCCGACCGCCCGCGGCGGCCACCACGTCGGCCGGTGAACCCAGCTTGGACAGGATCCGCTTCACCCCGGCCGGGCTGTCCGCCCCTCCGGTGGTCCGGCGATGGTCGATATCGGCCCGCAGCCCGGAGACCAGCCGCATGCGTTCACCGGACGACAGACCCTGCTGCTGAGCCAGGTCACCGACACGGCTCAGATAGTCGTAGACGAGCTTTTCGCTCTCGATCCCCACCAAGACCCCTGAGAATGCGCACGGTCGGCGTATCAGTCGGCTCCGACGGTACCGCGCGGAAGCGGAGTCCCGCCGCACCCCCTGCGTCCCGCACCCCGCGGGTACTGTGGATCGAATGAGCAGTTCATGGAATCGGGAAGGCTGAAATGCCCGAAGAGACCAGCTCGCGCAACCGGGAGGCATGAGTTGCCCGCAGACACCGGCCGTGGGGACACCGGCCACGGGGACGGCGGCCCACGGGACACCGGCCCATGGGACGGCGGCCACGGCAACCGTGGTCGCGGGATGCCGCGCACACTCGCCGAGGAGCTGCGGACCCGGCCCGACGACGCCCTCGCCGCCCTGCTGCGCGCCCGCCCCGATCTGCTCTCCCCGGTCCCGAACGACCTCACCCAGCTCGCCACCCGGGCCGGCACCCGCGCCTCGGTGGTACGGGCCGTCGAGCGGCTCGACCGGTTCGCGCTGCAAACCGCCGAGGCGCTGGCGGTCGCGCCCGACCCGTGCCCGTACGAAACCCTGCGGGATCTGCTGACGGGCGATGAGGGCACGGAGGAGGCCGAGGGTCAGGGGGACGCCCGGGGTGCGGGGGACGCATCGTCGTCCGTCGAACCCGTCATCGAGGCCGCCTCACCCCTCACCCCCGCCGGCCCCCCGCCCGGCACCGACGCCGCCCTGGGCGCCGAGGAACGTGCGGTGATCGCGGCCGAGCTGCCGCGTGCCGTGGCCACCCTGCGCGACCAGGCCCTGGTCTGGGGCGGTGACGACCGGCTCCGCCTCGTCCGCACCGCCCGCGAACTGCTCGCGCCCTCCCCCACCTCCCCCTCCCCGACCGGTCTCGGCCCGACCGTCCAGGAGGCCACGTCCGGGATGTCGCCGGGCCGACTACAGGAGTTGCTCGCGGGCGCCGGGCTGCCGCCCACCCACGACCCGGTCACGGCGGTGGCGGCCCTGGCCGAGCTGTTCCAGGACCGCGCCCGGATGGCGGCGCTGCTGGACGGGGCCCCGCCGGGCGCGGCGGGCGTGCTGGCCAAGCTGACCTGGGGACCGCCGTACGGGGAGGCGTCCGTCGCCTCACCCACCCCGCCCGTCGGCTGGCTGCTGGACCGCGGACTGCTGCTCCCGTCCGGGCCGCGCAACGTGGTGCTGCCCCGCGAGGTCGCCCTGCATCTGCGCCACGGCCGGGCGCACCGCGCCCCCGAGCCGCTGGCCCCACCGCTCTCGCCCACCGCCGAGCACGATCCACAGGCTGTGGATAACACTGCCGCGGGCCAGACCTTCACCGCCCTGGCCACCGTCGAGGAGCTGCTGGGGCAGTGGGAGAGCGCCGGACCTCCCGTATTGCGCGCGGGCGGGCTGAGCGTCCGCGACCTCAAGCGGGCCGCCGTGGCACTCGACGTGGCCGAACCGGTGGCCGCCTTCTGGATCGAGCTGGCCTACGCGGCCGGGCTGGTGGCCTCCGACGGTGAGACCGACGAGCGCTACGCCCCCACCCCCGCCTACGACGACTGGCTGCGGCTGCCCGCCGAGGAGCGCTGGGCGCGGCTCGCCGCCGCCTGGCTGCCCGCGACCCGTACGGCGGGCCTGGTCGGCGGCCGGGACAACCGGGGCCGCACCCTCGCCGCTCTCGGCCCGGAACTGGACCGCTCCCCGGCCCCCGAGGTCCGCCGCCGGGTCCTCGAACTCCTGGCCACCCTCCCGTCCGGTGCCGCGCCCGCCCCCGACGTCGTGCTGACCCGGCTGCGGTGGGAGCGGCCGACCAGCCACCGCGGGGCCCCCGCCGCGGCCGGTGCCGCCCCGGGTGCCTCCTCGCCCGGCGGGTCGGCCGCCGGCGCCACCGCACCCACCTGGACCGCCCCCACCAGGGAGGACCTGCGTTCGCGACTGGCCCGCTGGGCGGTGGCCGAGGCCGAAATGCTCGGGATCACCGGCCGCGGCGCGCTCTCCTCCCACGGCCGCGCCCTGCTGGAACGCCACCCGGACGAACCGCCTGCCGCCAGGAGCGACATCGCGTCCGCGCACGCCGCGCGGCTGCTCGCGCCGCTGCTCCCCGAGCCCCTCGACCACGTCCTGCTCCAGGCGGACCTGACCGCCGTCGCGCCCGGCCCCCTGGAACGGCCGCTCGCCGAGACGCTGGGCATCCTCGCCGACGTCGAGTCCAAGGGCGGGGCGACCGTGTACCGCTTCACGCCCGAGTCCGTACGCCGTGCGCTGGACGCCGGGCGGACCGCCGACGATGTGCACACCTTCCTCGCCGCGCACTCCCGCACCCCGGTGCCCCAGCCGCTCACCTATCTCGTCAACGATGTGGCCCGTAAGCACGGCCGACTGCGCATCGGCACCGCCTCCGCGTATCTGCGCTGCGACGACGACGCACTGCTCGCCGAGATCCTCGCCGACCGCCGCTCGGCGGGGCTGCGGCTGCGCCGCCTCGCCCCCACCGTGCTGGCCGCCCAGGCGCCGCCGGACACGCTGCTGGAGGGGCTGCGGGCGATGGGGTACGCCCCGGCCGCCGAGTCCGCCGAGGGCGATGTGCTGGTCAGCCGCCCCGAAGCCCAGCGCACCCCGCCCCGTACGCCGCCCGTGCCGGTCCCGGAGGGCCCGCCGGTGGCCGACGCCACCCTGCTGGGCGCGGCCGTACGCGCCATCCGCGCCGGGGACCTCGCCGCGACGGCGCCCCACAAACCGGCGGCCGCGTCAGAAGCCGGGGCGGGGCCGGATGCCGGGACCGGTGCCGGGGCTGGTTCCCGGTCCGGAGCCGGGGCTGGTTCCGGGGCCGCCACCACCGGCGATCGGCTGCCCCGCACCACCTCCGCCGACACCCTCGCCACCATGCAGGCCGCGGCCCTGACCGGCTCCAACGTCTGGATCGGCTATGTCAACGCGAACGGCGCGGCCACCCAGCGCGTGATCGCCCCGGTCCGGGTCGAGGGCGGCTTCGTCACGGCGTACGACCACACCGCGGACGAGGTCCGTACGTACCCCCTGCACCGCATCACGGGCGCCGCCGAACTGGCCGAGGACGCGACGTGACGCAGGCACCATGGCGTTAGCTCACGCGGCGGGCGGTCGCTGGGTCCAGCGGTGCCACCAGTGGCGGCGGCGGGGGTGCAGGGCGTGGCCGAGCCAGCGGCCGATCACGACGTAGCCGAGCAGCGCGCCCGTCGTGTTGAGGATGACGTCGTCGATGTCGAAGGCCCGGCCCTCGACGATGAGCCCCTGAACGGTCTCGACGGCCACCATCACCAGGGCCGTCACCACCACCACCCGCACCGCGCCCCGCGCCTTGGGCAGCAGCATCGGCAGCAGCACGCCGAAGGGGGCACCGAGCAGCACATTGCCGCCGATCTGCTTCACCGTGTCCTGGAAGGCGGGCTGGTCGACGTAGGCGCGCAGCGAGCGTCCCGGGTGCAGATTGGTGTGGACGAGGTCGACGGAGCCGGGCTGGGGCACGAGCGTGGCCTTGGCGAGCGCCGCCGCGAAGCCGACCATGCAGACGAACGCCGCGAGCATCACCAGCAACCGTGCGGCGCGTGCGCCGAACGACTTGCGCTGGAGCAGCGCCGTCTCCGAGGCGCCCCCGGGCTCCACGGGCTTGGCAGGCTCGGCAGGCCCCGCGATCCGGGCTGTCCCGGTCCGGGCTTTCGGCGACGGGCCCTTCGCGGACTCAGGCTTCGCAGCCCGGGCCTTGGCGGTCTGCGGTTTCGTGGACCCAGGCTTCGCGGTCTGCGACTTCGTGGACTGCGGCTTCGCGGTCTGCGGCTTCGCGGTCTGCGGCTTCGTCGTCCGGGCTCCCTTCGCCGGAGCCCCACCCGCCCGCGGCCCGCTCTTCTGGCCGCTCGCCTTCTTCTGGCCGACCGTGGTCCGGGAACCCTCCCTCGGCTTCTTCTCCCCCGACGCTGCCCGCTTCTCCGCCGTCCGCTTTACCGTCGTCCTCTTGTCCGCCGTCCGCCGGATCTCCCATCCAGCGATGCTGATCACAGGGACTCCCTCCCGCCCATGGCTCTGTCGTCGCGGCGCTGTCGTCGCGGTTCCGTCGGTCCGTGTTCGTCTTCGTTGGTCTTCGCCGCTTGCCCGGAGCCGCCCGTTGTATCCCTGCGGCTCTCCGCCACGCCTTCTCGATGGGGGACACTGGTTCTTTGGCCGGCAGCACGAAAGGACCCAGGCGCGTGAATGGACCCCTCATCGTCCAAAGCGACAAGACGCTCCTGCTCGAGGTGGACCACGAGCAGGCAGGCGCCTGCCGCCGCGCCATCGCGCCCTTCGCCGAGCTGGAGCGGGCGCCCGAGCACATCCACACCTACCGGGTGACCCCGCTGGGGCTGTGGAACGCCCGCGCCGCCGGGCACGACGCCGAGCAGGTGGTCGACGCCCTCGTCGCGTACTCCCGCTACCCCGTCCCGCACGCCCTGCTCGTCGACGTCGCGGAGACCATGGCCCGCTACGGGCGGCTGCGGCTGCTCAAGCACCCCACCCACGGTCTGGTCCTGGAGACCAGCGACCGCCCGATCCTCGAGGAGATCCTGCGGTCGAAGAAGATCCAGCCGCTGGTCGGCGCCCGGATCGACCCGGAGACCGTCGTCGTCCATCCCTCCGAGCGCGGGCAGATCAAGCAGACGCTGCTGAAGCTGGGCTGGCCCGCCGAGGACCTGGCCGGTTATGTGGACGGCGAGGCCCACCCCATCGAGCTGCGCGAGGACGGCTGGGCGCTGCGGCCGTATCAGACCCAGGCCGTGGAGGGCTTCTGGCACGGCGGCTCCGGTGTTGTCGTGCTGCCCTGCGGTGCCGGAAAGACGCTGGTGGGGGCGGGTGCGATGGCCACCGCCAAGTCGACCACGCTGATCCTGGTCACCAACACCGTCTCCGCCCGGCAGTGGAAGCACGAGCTGGTGCGCCGCACCTCGCTCACCGAGGAGGAGATCGGTGAGTACAGCGGCACGCGGAAGGAGATCCGCCCGATCACCATCGCCACGTACCAGGTGCTCACCACCAAGCGGAAGGGCATCTACCCGCATCTGGAGCTGTTCGACTCCCGCGACTGGGGCCTGATCGTCTACGACGAGGTGCATCTGCTGCCGGCGCCCGTCTTCAAGTTCACCGCCGATCTACAGGCCCGGCGGCGGCTCGGGCTCACGGCGACGCTCGTCCGGGAGGACGGCCGGGAGTCCGATGTCTTCTCGCTCATCGGGCCCAAGCGCTTCGACGCGCCCTGGAAGGAGATCGAGGCGCAGGGCTATATCGCGCCCGCCGACTGTGTCGAGGTCCGGGTCAATCTGACCGAGGCCGAGCGGCTGACGTACGCCACCGCCGAGACCGACGAGAAGTACCGCTACTGCGCCACCACCGACTCCAAGCGGCAGGTCACCGAGGCGCTGGTCGCCCGGCACAAGGGGCAGCAGACGCTGGTCATCGGCCAGTACATCGACCAGCTCGACGAGTTGGGCGAGCACCTGGACGCGCCCGTCATCAAGGGCGAGACCACCAACGCCCAGCGGGAGAAGCTCTTCGACGCCTTCCGGGAGGGCGAGCTGTCGGTGCTCGTCGTCTCGAAGGTCGCCAACTTCTCCATCGACCTCCCCGAGGCCACGGTCGCCATCCAGGTCTCCGGCACCTTCGGCTCCCGCCAGGAGGAGGCCCAGCGGCTCGGCCGGGTGCTGCGCCCGAAGGCCGACGGCCACCCGGCGGTCTTCTACTCGGTGGTCGCGCGCGACACGATCGACCAGGACTTCGCGGCGCACCGGCAGCGGTTCCTGGCCGAGCAGGGGTACGCGTACCGGATCGTGGACGCGAGCGAGCTGCTCGCGGACGAGGACGTCTGACCTTCGGCCCACCACGAGTCACCCACGGCCGTTGGGCACGCTCCCATGGCCATGACATGTGTCATGGGTGACCCGTGATCGCCGACTCTGCCCGGGAGATTCCCCGCCCGGAAGGATCGTGAGTGTCAGCAGGACATGGCACCACACGACGCCGAAGGGGCGGGGACATGGGCATCGGCATCCGCAAACGCAAAACCGCGACCACCGACATCGACCTGAGCGACATCAAGCCGCTGCCACTGTGGTTCTTCGGCTTCGAGGGCGTCATGGGTGCCGCGTACGACCTGACCAAGGCGTGGGACGACGCCTGGATGGCGCTCATCGCGATCGCCTTGGTGAACGTCGTCGTCGGGGCGACCGTGCTGCGCCGCCGGGTGAAGCTGATGCGCGCGATGCTCAAGAACGCCCACACCCGGAAGATCGCCATCGGGCTGCTCGCGCTCCGCGTCGGCCTCCATCTCGTCCTCGCCGCCGTCGGTGCCCCGGTCACCTCGGTCGCCGGGCATCTGACCGTCGCGGTCCTGATGGGCGCGACGACGGTGACGCTGCTGTGGTTCAACCAGCGCGTGACCTTCCGCGCCCTGCGGCTCGCCTGAGACAAGGACGGAGCCCACGCCGGGCCCACAGCCCAGCCGGAGGCCCACAAGCCGGGCACGAGGCCCGCCCGCGAGCCCGCCCGGCCCCCTCCCCCGGAGCCGTCATAATTCATTCGCCTCCCGGACATGCCCTGGCTACAATCGCCGGTCTTGCCGCCTCCCGCGTTCCGAACGGGAGAGCCGCCGCCCGGACGGAAACCGGTCGGCATCTCTGACCGCGCATCCATACCGCGCACCCGCTTTGTGTATTCGCTTTGTGTATTCGCTCTGTGCACTCGCTTGTGTGTACTCGCCCGCCGGAGGCTACGCCGTGCCCTCGCACGCCCCTGACCACGCAGATCCCCCCTCGGACCCAAACCCCCACGCAGCGGACCCCCTCGCGCGGGAGCGCGGCCATCTGACCGACTCCCGCGCCGCGCTGCGCGCCATGCGCGCCGACGTCGAGGCCCTCGACCTGAGGGACGTCGCCGCGAACTGGGTCAACGCCGCAGCCCTGCAACACCAGGTCAGCGAGCGGATCAAGGCTCTCGCCGACCTCGCCGACACCCCGCTTTTCTTCGGCCGGCTCGACTATCTGCACGCACCGGGCGCGGAGACGGCGGAGGGCGCGGACGGCGAGCGCTTCTACATCGGCCGCCGCCATGTGCACGACGCGGACGGCGACCCGATGGTCATCGACTGGCGCGCCCCCGTCTCCCAGCCCTTCTACCAGGCGTCCAAGACCGCGCCGATGGACATCGCGCTGCGCCGCCGCTTCGGCTACACGGGCGGCGAGTTGACGGCGTACGAGGACGAACGGCTCTCCGACCCCACCGAGGCCGAGCAGACCAGCAAGCTGCTCCAGTCCGAGATCGAGCGCCCGCGCGTCGGCCCGATGCGGGACATCGTCGCGACGATCCAGCCGGAGCAGGACGAGATCGTCCGCCAGGGGATCGGCGGCACCATCTGCGTCCAGGGAGCACCGGGCACCGGTAAGACGGCCGTGGGGCTGCACCGGGTGGCGTATCTGCTGTACGCGCACCGCGAGCGGCTGGCCCGCTCCGGCACCCTGGTCATCGGCCCGAACCGCTCCTTCCTCCACTACATCGAGCAGGTCCTGCCCGCCCTCGGCGAGTTGCAGGTGGCCCAGGCGACCGTCGAGGACCTGGTGACCCGCCCGGCCCTGGGCGCGGAGGCGCGGGGCACCGACTCCGCCGACGCGGCCCGGATCAAGGGCGACGCGCGGCTGGCCGAGGTGCTGCGCCGCGCCCTGCGCTCGTATGTCACCGCCCCCACCGAGCCCTGTGTGGTGGTGCGCGGTTCCCGCCGCTGGCGGGTGCCCGCGTATGAACTGGAGGAGATGGTCGAGGAGTTGCTCACCCGCGACATCCGCTACGGCGCGGCCCGCGAGGCGCTTCCGCAGCGCATCGCGCACGCCGTGCTCGTCCGGATGGAGCAGGCGGGCGAGGCGCCCGACGACCGGGTCCAGGACGCGGTCGCGCGCAACGCGGCCGTCAAGGCGGCGGTCAAGGCGGTCTGGCCGCCGGTCGACCCGGCCAAGCTGGTGCTGCGGCTGCTCTCCGACGCCGACTTCCTGGCCGAGCACGCGGCGGGCGTCCTCGACGCCGACGAGCAGAAGACCGTCCTGTGGACGAAGCCGGGGCGCGGTGTGAAGTCCGCGAAGTGGTCCCCGGCGGACCTGGTGCTGATCGACGAGGCCGCCGACCTCATCGAGCGCACCCCGTCCCTCGGGCATGTGGTCCTGGACGAGGCCCAGGACCTGTCGCCCATGCAGTACCGCGCCGTCGGCCGCCGGTGCAGCACCGGCTCCGCGACCGTGCTCGGCGACATCGCCCAGGGCACCACCCCATGGGCGACGGCCAGTTGGGAGGAGGCCCTGACCCATCTGGGCAAGGACGGGGCGGCGATCGAGGAGCTGACCCAGGGGTTCCGGGTGCCGCGCGAGGTCATCGCGTACGCCTCGCGGCTGCTGCCCGCCATCGCCCCCGGCCTGACGGAGGCCACCTCGATCCGCGAGGCGGCGGGCGACTTCTCCGTACGGGCCGTGGACCCGGCGGAGCTGGACGCGGCCGTGATCGCCGCGTGCCGCGACGCCCTGACCCACGAGGGCTCCGTCGGCCTCATCGCGGCCGACGCCCGCGTCCCGGCCCTGGCCGAGGCCCTCGACGCGGCGGGCCTGACCCATCTCTCCCCCGGCGAGGAGACCAGCGCCGAGGCCCGGCTCACCCTCGTCCCGGCGACCCTGGCCAAGGGTCTGGAGTACGACTACGTGGTGCTGGACGAACCGGCCGCGGTGGTCGACGGCGAACCGGACGAACGCACCGGGCTGCGCCGCCTGTATGTCTCCCTGACCCGTGCGGTCTCGGGGCTGACGGTCGTCCACGGGGCGGCGCTGCCGGAGCGGCTGAGCTGAGCCGACCGTTACGCCTTGGCCTCGGCGGCCTGCTGCTCGGCTCGCTTGAGGGCGTCCGGGGTGACGGGGGTGAAGAAGTTGACGAGATTGCCGTCGGGGTCCTTGAACAGCAGCGAACGGTTGCCCCAGGGCTGCGTGGTGGGCTCGTTCACGATCTCGACGTCGAACTCCTTGAGCCGCTCGTACTCGCCGTCGACATCGGCGACGCGGAACTCCACGATCACGCTCCGGTTCGCCGCGGGCCGGGGCGCCTGCTCACCGAGCCCCCGCACCGTGCGGGTGCTCGCGAGGGCGAGGGTTCCGCCGGACGTCATGAACTCGGCGAAGTCGTCCGTGTACCGCTTCGCAGTCAGGCCCGTGGCCCGCTCGTAGAAGTCGACGATCCGGGCGACGTCCTCGGTGATGATGCGGATCGAGGCGAAGTGCATGGCAAGCTCCCGTGAGGTGTTGTGTGCCGTGTGGATGACCGTACGGTCGATACCGGGCAGAACCCGCCCGGTATCGAACCCCGGTTTTCCGGGCCGGTATCCGGGCCCGGTGTGCGGGCCCAGCACTCAGCGGGAGCTTGTCGGCACAGCCGCCGCGCGGCCCCGACCCCGGCGCCGCACGGCCCGGCCTCAGGCGACCGGAACGGGCGCGTCCAGCGCCGTACGCCAACGGCCGACCGCGGCCGCGTCCACAGGCCCGGCCCATCCCGCCGGACGGGCCGCGCCACCGATGTGGAAGGCGTCGATCCCGGCGGCGCGCAGGGCGGACAGATGGTCGAGGCGCAGCCCGCCACCGGCCATGATGCGCGGCTCATAGCCCGGCGTACCGGTCCGCGCCGCCTCCTCGGCCAAGGTCGGCAGACCGTCGTCGACGCCGCGCGCGGACCCGGCGGTGAGATACGTGTCGAGGCCGGGGATGTCGGCGAGCCGCTTGCGCAGCCCGTCGCGATCCGCGGCGCGGTCGATGGCCCGGTGGAAGGTCCAGCGGCTCTCGTCCACCCCGCCGCCCGCCCGCACGACCTCGGCCAGCGCGATCACGGCGGCAAGGTCGACCCCGCCGTCGTCGGTCAGGAAGCCCAGGACGAACTCGTCCGCCCCCTCCGAGTGCAGCGCGGCCGCGGCCTGGCACAGCGCGTCGAACGCGGCGGGGTCCCCGGCCGCGAAGCCGTCGGCGGCGCGGAGCATCACCCGTACCGGCAGATCCACGGCCGAACGGACGGCGGCGAAGGTCTCACGGGAGGGGGTGAGCCCGTCGGCGGCCATGTCGGTGACCAGTTCGAGGCGGTCCGCCCCTCCGGCCTGTGCGGCGATCGCGTCCGCCGGGTTCAGGGCGATCACCTCGAGAATTGGTCTAGACATGCTCCACAGCTTGCCACACCGCGCAAGAGCGCAAACCGCTGCCCCACAATTGGCCCATGCCCGCACCCGCGCCCGCCCGCCATCCGGCCCATGACGCCCTGCTCGCGCGCTGGACGGACCTCCTCACCAGCGCCCGCGAAGCCACGGGTCCCTCTCCCCTCCCCTACGGCGAGGACCTGCTGACCCGCTGGGCCGAACCCCAGCGCCGCTACCACACCACCGATCACCTGCTCGCGGTCCTGGACCGGGTGGACGAGCTGCTCCCCCACGTCCAGGCCCCCGACCCCGCCGCCATCCGCCTCGCCGCCTGGTTCCACGACGCCGTCTACCTCCCCGACCGCTCCACCAACGAGGAACGCAGCGCCCGCCTGGCCGAACGCGCCCTCCCGGAAGCCGGCGTCCCGGAGCCCCGCGTGGCCGAAACCGTCCGCCTCGTCCTCGTCACCCGCGACCACGACCCCGCCGAAGGCGACACCAACGGCGAAGTCCTCTGCGACGCCGACCTCGCCGTACTGGCGGGCTCCCCCGCCGCCTACGGCGCCTACGCGGCGGCGGTCCGCGAGGAGTACGGCTTCGTCCCCGACGACGCCTTCCGCGAGGGCCGCGCCAATGTCCTCCGCCACCTGCTGGGCCTGTCCCGCCTCTTCCGCACCCCGCAGGCCCACGACCGCTGGGAGGCCGCCGCACGCCGCAACATGGCCACTGAGCTGGAACTGCTCGGTTCGTAACACCCGCCGTTGGCGGAATGCCGAGGTCATGCCATGGCGTTGAGCCTGGCATGCCCTCGTCTTCCCCAGCGGATTCCGCTCGCTCCCGCATGCCCTTGGCGGTCTACGTCCTCGGGCTGTCCGTCTTCGCCCTCGGCACCTCCGAGTTCATGCTGTCCGGGCTGCTGCAACCCGTCGCGCGGGACATGGGGGTGTCCATCCCCACGGCCGGGTTGCTGATATCGGCCTTCGCGATCGGGATGGTGGTCGGGGCGCCGGTGCTGGCGGCGGCCACGTTGCGGCTGCCGCGACGGACGACGCTGATGGCGCTGCTGGCGGCGTTCGGCCTCGGGCAGATCGCGGGGGCGCTGGCGCCGTCGTACGGAGTGCTGTTCGCCTCGCGGGTCGTCAGCGCGCTCGCGTGCGCCGGGTTCTGGGCGGTGGGCGCCGCGGTGGCCGTATCGCTGGTGCCGGTGAACGCGCGGGCGAAGGCGATGGCGGTGATGGTCGGCGGGCTGAGCATCGCGAACATCGCCGGGGTCCCCGCCGGGGCGCTGCTCGGGCAGCACGCGGGGTGGCGCGCCGCCTTCTGGGCGGTGGCCGGGCTGTCGGCGCTCGGGCTGGTCGGCGTCGTCGCGCTCGTACCGCGTACGGAGGTGCCGACCGGGGACGACCGGCCGCGGCTGCGGGCCGAGTTGCGCATCTACCGCGACCGGCAGGTGTGGCTGGCGCTGGCCGCCACCGCGCTGAGCGGTGGCGCGGTCTTCTGCCTGTTCTCCTACCTCGGGCCGCTGCTGACGGATGTGGCGGGGCTGGACGAGGGCTGGGTGCCGACCGTGCTCGCGCTGTTCGGGGTCGGCGCACTGCTGGGTACGGTGCTCGGCGGGCGGATCGCGGACGCGCATCTGTTCGGCACGATGCTCGGGGGCATCACCGCCTCGACGGTCGTGCTGAGCGCGCTGGCGCTGACCGCGCACAGCGCGGTCGCGGCCGTGACCTTGGCGCTGCTGCTCGGCTTCACCGCCTTCTTCACCGCGCCCGCGCTCAACGCCCGGATGTTCAACCTCGCGGGCGCCGCGCCCACGCTCGCGGGCGCGACGAACACCTCGGCCTTCAACATCGGCAACACGGTGGGCCCGTGGCTCGGCGGCCTCGTCATCGACCTGGGCTGGGGCTACCCGGCGGTCGCCTGGACGGGTGCGGCACTCGCCGGTACGGGCGTGCTGACGACGGTCGCCGCGATGCGGCTGCACCGGGCGGCCGGTGCCTCGCGCGTCATCGCCACATCGGCGACGCACTCCCCGGCGGACACGGAAGCGACCCCCGACCCGTCGCGCACAACGCACTGACCGAGCGCGACGACACCGCCCGCGCGGGGCACTCACCTTGACGCCGACGCTTTGGGCTTGAGACCCGCCATACCGCCGCGGCGCGGCCGCCCTCGGCCGCTCGGGGCACGAGCGGCAGCGCGGACGCGCCCAGACCTACGCGCGGCGAGGGCGTGGCGGCCGGTCGCACCGGGCGGCCGGTCGGCAGGGCGGGCCGCAGGCCCGCCCGCACCGGTCAGTCCGCGTCCGCGTTCGCGTTCGCGTCCGCGGCTCGCTTGGGGCGGCGGAGACCCGCGGCCTTCAGGCGGCGCACCGCCCCCAGCGCGACCGCCCTCGGCCGCTCGGGGGCACGAACGGCAGCGCGCGCAGACCTACGCGCAGCGCGGACGTGGCGGCCGGCCGCGCCGGGCGGCCGGTCGGCAGGGCGGGCCGCAGGCCCGCCCGCACCGGTCAGTCCGCGTCCGCGTTCGCGTTCGCGTTCGCGGCTCGCTTGGGGCGCCGGAGGCCCGCGGCCTTCAGGCGGCGGAGGAGTTCCTTGCTGCCGACCTCCTCCGCACCCGCCCCCACCGCCTTCGCGTACAGCTCGCTCGGCAGGTCGTAGTGGTCGCGGTCGAAGCCTCGGCGCGGGGCGCCGAGGCGGGCGGCGAAGGCGTGGAGTTCGGCGTAGGAGACATCGCTGACCAGGTGGGACCACAAGCGGCCGTGGCCCGGCCACGAGGGCGGGTCGATCAGTACGGCCATCAGAGGGTGGTGCCCAGCGATCCCACGGGCGCCACCGCGACCGCCGTCTTGCCGCAGACCCAGTGCGGGTTGGGGCCCAACTCGGGCTCCACATCGAGGGCGTGGAGGTCGCCGCCCTGGGTGCAGACGGGGCACAGCGGCCATCGGCCGTACCGTTCCAGCAGGGCGTCCTGGACGTCCTGGGCGACCAGCCCGGCCACGTATTCGACACCTTCCGGCCACTGCTCGACCCACCACCGACGGTGCGCGATCGCGTCTTCGACCAGCGAGACGATATCGGCCCGGGCGACCTCGCCCGCCGCGAGGTCGGCCAGGACCAGGGCGCGGGCCGCGTGCAGTGCGTGTTCGAGCTTCATGGGTCCCATTGTCACCTTTGCTTCCTCCTGCCGCCTGTTCGCTTCATCCTCGGTCTCGCTCCCTCTCGTCGCCGCGTCTCGCTCCCTCTCGTCGCCGCGTCTCGCTCCCTCTCGCCGCGACCCGGTGCCCGGAGGGTTGACGGGCCCTGTGGCCGGAAATAGCTTTCGCGGATGAACAGCGACCTGAAGGAAACTTTCATGCCACCACCGCAATCCGACCCCACCCCGCCCGCTCCGGCCGCCCTCGCCGCGAAGGTGCGCACGTTAGGCCCGTCCATGACCCGCTCCATGCAGCGCGTGGCCGAGGCCGTGGCGGGGGATCCGGCCGGTTGCGCGGCGCTCACCGTCACCGGGCTCGCCGAGCGGACCGGCACCAGCGAGGCCACCGTCGTCCGCACCTCCCGGCTGCTCGGCTACCCCGGATATCGCGATCTGCGCATCGCGCTCGCCGCGCTCGCCGCACACCAGGCCGCCGGGCGGGCCCCGGCCGTCACCGCGGACATCGCGGTCGACGATCCGATCGCCGACGTGGTCACCAAGCTGGCGCGGGAGGAGCAGCAGTGTCTGGCCGACACCGCCGCCGTCCTGGACACCAGCCAGGTCGAGGCCGCCGTCTCGGCGCTGGCCACGGCGCGCCGGATCGATGTGTACGGGGTGGGGGCGTCCAGCCTCGTCGGCCAGGACCTGGTCCAGAAGCTGCTGCGCATCGGGCTGATAGCCCACGCCCACGCCGATCCGCATCTCGCGGTCACCAACGCGGTCCAGTTGCACTCCGGCGACGTCGCCATCGCGATCACCCACTCCGGGCGTACGACGGACGTCATCGAGCCGCTGCGGGCGGCCTTCGAGCGCGGTGCGACCACCGTCGCGATCACCGGACGGCCGGACGGCGAGGTCGCGCAGTACGCGGACCTGGTGCTCACCACCTCCACCGCCCGGGAGAGCGAGCTGCGCCCGGCGGCCATGTCCAGCCGCACCAGCCAGCTCCTGGTGGTGGACTGCCTGTTCATAGGGGTCGCCCAGCGGACGTACGAATCGGCGGCGCCCGCCCTCTCCGCGTCGTACGAGGCCCTCGCGCACCGCCACGACCCGCGCCCCGGGCATCGCTGAGCCGGGCACCGATCATCGCTTCGCCCGGTGACCGCTCATCCAGTCACCGTCACCCCCATCCAGTGCCACCCCCACCCCCCGCCCTGACGTACCGGAAAGAGCCGCTTCGCCATGACTTCCGCCGACTTCGCAGCCGACCCCACCGACTCCGCGGCCGACCAGGACTCCACCCGGCTCCGCGCCCAGCTCGACACCCTGACCACCGAGGCGTTCCGCCCCGAACTCGCCGAGATCGACCGGCTGGAAACCCTCGAGATCGCCCGGATCATGAACGCGGAGGACGCCGGCGTCCCCACCGCCGTCGCCCGCCAGCTTCCCCGCATCGCCGCCGCCATCGACGCCATCGCCGCGCGGATGTCCCGTGGCGGCCGTCTCCTCTATACGGGCGCGGGCACCGCCGGACGGCTCGGGGTGCTGGACGCGAGCGAATGCCCGCCCACCTTCAACACCCGGCCCGAGCAGGTCGTCGGGGTGATCGCGGGCGGCCCGGACGCCGTGGTGACCTCGGTCGAGGGCGCGGAGGACAGCGCGGAGCTGGCCGCCCGGGACCTCGATCTGCTCGGGGTCGGCCCCGACGACACGGTGGTCGGCGTCTCGGCCTCCGGCCGCACCCCGTACGCCGTGGGCTCGGTCGAACACGGCCGCCGGCTCGGCGCGCTCACCGTCGGGCTGTCCTGCAACGCCGACTCGGCGCTCGCCGCCGCGGCCGACCACGGCATCGAGATCGTCGTGGGGCCGGAGCTGCTCACCGGCTCGACGCGGCTGAAGGCGGGCACCGCCCAGAAGCTGGTACTCAACATGATCTCGACCATCACCATGATCCGGTTGGGCAAGACCTTCGGAAATCTGATGGTCGACGTGCGCGCCTCCAACGACAAGCTGCGCGCCCGCTCGCGGAGGATCGTCTCCCTGGCGACCGGCGCCTCCGACCAGCGGATCGAGAGCGCGCTGGCGGCCACGGACGGCGAGGTGAAGAACGCGATCCTCACCATCCTGGGCGAGGTGGACGCCCCGACCGCCGAGAAGCTGCTCGCCGAGGCGCACGGCCATCTGCGCGCCGCCCTCGAGGCGGCCAAGGAGTAGGCCCGGATACGCCGGGCCCCGGAATCCTCACCCGCCCATCCCCAAAACACGCCATCCCCAAAACACGCCCGCCCATCCCCAAAAACGCCGTCGGGGCGGCACCCCTGGGAGAGGGTGCCGCCCCGACGTCTTGGACGGTACGACCGACCGGCGAACGAACGCGCCGAGTCGATCAGAAGTCCATGTCACCGCCCGGCATGCCGCCCGGAGCGCCCGCCGGGGCGGCCTTCTCCGGCTTGTCGGCGATGACGGCCTCGGTGGTGAGGAACAGCGCGGCGATCGACGCGGCGTTCTGGAGCGCGGAGCGCGTGACCTTGGCCGGGTCGATGATGCCCTCGGCGATCAGGTCGACGTACTCACCGGTCGCGGCGTTGAGGCCGTGGCCCGGGGTCAGGTTGCGCACCTTCTCGACCACGACGCCGCCCTCGAGACCGGCGTTGACCGCGATCTGCTTCAGCGGGGCCTCCAGGGCCAGGCGCACGGCCTGGGCACCGGTGGCCTCGTCACCGTCGAGCTCCAGCTTCTCGAAGACCGAGACGGTCTGAAGCAGGGCCACGCCACCACCGGCGACGATGCCCTCCTCGACGGCCGCCTTGGCGTTGCGCACCGCGTCCTCGATGCGGTGCTTGCGCTCCTTGAGCTCGACCTCGGTGGCGGCACCGGCCTTGATGACGGCCACGCCGCCGGCCAGCTTCGCCAGGCGCTCCTGAAGCTTCTCGCGGTCGTAGTCCGAGTCCGAGGACTCGATCTCGGCGCGGATCTGGTTGACGCGGCCCTGCACCTGGTCGGTGTCGCCGGCGCCGTCCACGATGGTGGTCTCGTCCTTGGTGACGGTGACCTTACGGGCGCGGCCGAGCAGGTCGAGACCGGCGTTCTCCAGCTTGAGGCCGACCTCCTCGGAGATGACGGTGCCACCGGTAAGGATGGCGATGTCACCGAGCATGGCCTTACGGCGGTCACCGAAGCCCGGGGCCTTGACGGCGACGGACTTGAAGGTGCCACGGATCTTGTTGACGACCAGGGTGGCCAGGGCCTCGCCCTCGACGTCCTCGGCGATGATCAGCAGCGGCTTGCCCGACTGCATGACCTTCTCGAGCAGCGGGAGGAGGTCCTTCACGCTGCTGATCTTGGAGTTGACGATCAGGATGTACGGGTCGTCGAGCGACGCCTCCATACGCTCCATGTCCGTCGCGAAGTACGGGGAGATGTAGCCCTTGTCGAAGCGCATGCCCTCGGTGAGCTCGAGCTCGAGCCCGAAGGTCTGCGACTCCTCGACGGTGATGACGCCTTCCTTGCCGACCTTGTCCATCGCCTCGGCGATGAGCTCGCCGATCTGGGTGTCGGCGGCGGAGATGGAGGCGGTGGAGGCGATCTGCTCCTTGGTCTCCACGTCCTTGGCCTGCTCGAGAAGCTGGGCGGAGACGGCCTCGACGGCCTTCTCGATACCCCGCTTGAGCGCCATCGGGTTGGCACCCGCGGCGACGTTGCGGAGGCCCTCCTTGACCAGCGCCTGGGCGAGGACGGTCGCGGTCGTCGTGCCGTCACCGGCGACGTCGTCCGTCTTCTTCGCGACCTCCTTGACCAGCTCGGCGCCGATCTTCTCGTACGCGTCCTCGAGCTCGATCTCCTTGGCGATGGAAACACCATCGTTGGTGATCGTGGGGGCGCCCCACTTCTTCTCGAGGACGACGTTGCGGCCCTTGGGGCCGAGGGTGACCTTGACGGCGTCGGCGAGCTGGTTCATCCCGCGCTCGAGGCCGCGCCGCGCCTCCTCGTCGAACGCGATGATCTTGGCCATGTGAAGTGGTCCTCCCAAGACGGGGTGGATTGCTCCGGACCGCGCTGGCGCCCGCGACGGACGGCCTGCCTGCCGTACGGTTCCTTGCCCCGTATGGCCTGGCGGGCCTCACCGACCCGGTCCTTCTGTCACTCTCAACGTCAGAGTGCTAACGCCAATGATTAGCACTCGGACCTATAGAGTGCAAGCGGCCGGAGGCCATCCTTGAGGGGTGGTGGCCGGGTGACGGGTGGGCGCAAGCGGCCGGAGGCCATCCTTGAGGGGTGGTGGCCGGGTGACGGGTGGGCGCAAGCGGCCGGAGGCCATCCTTGAGGGGTGGTGGCCGGGTGACGGGTGGGCGCAAGCGCCCGAAGAGCATCCGCCCTCGCGGACGAGGCGGTGCCAACCCCGTAACGATCAGTGCGGACATGCCGAAGGGTCCGTACCCTGGCCGGGACACGGACCCTTCGGACTGTACTGTTCAGACTGCGTCGCGTCGGCGCGTCAGCCTACGGCCACGCGGACCATGTCGGCCTGCGGGCCCTTCTGACCCTGCGAGATCTCGAACTCGACCCGCTGGCCTTCCTCGAGGGTGCGGTACCCGTCCATCTGGATCGCGCTGTAGTGGACGAACACGTCCGCACCACCGTCGACCGCGATGAAGCCGTACCCCTTCTCCGCGTTGAACCACTTGACGGTGCCCTGAGCCATTCCTAACTCCCCTATTGCTGGCCCTTGCGCAGGACCGCACTCCGCGGACCCGGGTCAGACCTCACCCCCCGGATGTGGGGGGTGTGCGCCGGAACGCGTCGACCGCCGCTGAATGTATCCGTCCCAACGCCCTCTGCAACAGGTCAATCGGACGAGAATTCTGGGCACGGCCGAACGGTTAAAAGTGAGAAATTATGTGAAGTTCGGGCAAGCCGGGCGGGACATAGGGAACCAACCCGACAAATCGCGCTCACACTTTACGCACAACTTGACGAGTTCTCATATGTGGCTCCGACCCGGGGGCCATCGGGGAATCCGGGCAACTGTATCGCGATTCCACACACGGAATCGCCCCGTCCGGTTGTCCCCGGACGGGGCGATGCCAAAGGTGAGAGGGGTGGACGCGGGGTCAGCAGCCGCCCGCGACCGCCGGGATGATCGAGATCCCGGCACCGTCCGGGGTCGCCGTGGCCAGGCCGTCGGCGAAGCGGACGTCGTCGTCGTTGACGTAGACGTTGACGAAGCGGCGGAGCTTGCCGGTGTCGTCCAGCACACGGGCCGCGATGCCCTGGTGGTTCTTCTCCAGGTCCGCCAGGACCTCGGCGAGGGTCGCGCCCTCGGCGGGGACCTCGGCCTGACCGGCGGTGTAGGTGCGCAGGATGGTCGGAATTCGGACGTTGACGCTCATGCGAGACCAGCCTCTCGGAACGAGTCAAGGGTGGGGCGGATGATGGCGGAGGGACCCGTGGTGGGGGCCACCGCGTCGAGGGTCTTGAGGCCGTCGCCGGTGTTGAGCACGACGGTCGTCAGGGACGGGTCGAGCAGACCGTCCTCGATCAGCTTCTTGGTCACGCCGACGGTCACCCCGCCCGCGGTCTCCGCGAAGATCCCCTCGGTGCGGGCGAGCAGCTTGATCGCGTCGACGATCTGCTCGTCGTTCACGTCCTCCACCGCGCCGCCCGTACGGCGGGCGATGTCCAGGACGTACGGGCCGTCCGCGGGGTTGCCGATGGCCAGCGACTTGGCGATGGTCCGCGGCTTCTGCGGCCGGACGACGTCATGGCCGGCCTTGAAGGCGGCGGAGACCGGGGAGCAGCCCTCGGCCTGGGCGCCGAAGATCTTGTAGGGCTTGTCCTCGACCAGACCGATCGAGATCAGCTCCTTCAGCCCCTTGTCGATCTTGGTGAGCTGGGAGCCGGAGGCGATCGGGATGACGATCTGGTCCGGCAGCCGCCAGCCGAGCTGCTCGCAGATCTCGTAGGCCAGGGTCTTGGAGCCCTCGCCGTAGTACGGCCGCAGATTGACGTTGACGAAGCCCCAGCCCTCGCCCGCCGGGTCGCCGATCAGCTCGCTACAGAAGCGGTTGACGTCGTCGTAGGTGCCCTCGATGCCGACCAGCTCACCGCCGTAGACCGCGGCCATGACGACCTTGCCCGCCTCCAGGTCGTGCGGGATGAAGACGCAGGAGCGGAAGCCCGCGCGGGCGGCCGCGGCGCCGACCGCGCCGGCCAGGTTGCCGGTGGAGGAGCAGGAGAGGGTGGTGAAGCCGAAGGTCCGGGCGGCCTGGACGGCGATGGCGACGACCCGGTCCTTGAAGGAGTGGGTGGGGTTCCCGGAGTCGTCCTTGATGTGCAGCTCACCGGTGACGCCGAGCTCACGGGCGAGGTTGTCGGCCTTGACGAGCTGGGTGAAACCGGGGTGCAGGCTGGGCAGGTCCGCCACGTCCGCCGGGACGGGCAGCAGCGGGGCATAGCGCCAGATGCTGTTCGGACCGGCCTCGATGCGCCGCCGCAGCTCCTCCGGGTCACCGGCCGGCAGCTCGTACGCGACCTCGAGCGGCCCGAAACAGACCTCACACGCGAAGATCGGGCCGAGATCGAACCGCTCACCGCACTCCCGGCAGGACAATGCGATGGCGGGACCGAAGGCACCGGGGGCGTCGGAGGCGGAGGAAGTGGTTGAGCTTTCTACTGACTGCACAGCCATGGATGGCGAGGCCCTTTCTCCTCATCTTCCTCGCGACGCATTTCGCCACGAGACGGAATTGGCACCTTCCCGAGCCGGGAGCCTCGCTGCGGAATGCGAGATCGGCTGGAGGGTTGCCGGGGCTTCAACGGGCCGTTCCCTCTGCCCCTCTGGATGAGCGGTATGGCACCGGGCGGACCCGGGCGTTTGTCCGCACGGCATCGTCACGGGCTTCCTTGGTAAACACCGAGGTCGACCCCGACATACGACGGTCATGTGCGTTGTTCAAGACTGTAACCGACGGCCCGGATGGTTGAGCTAGCCGTCCGAAGCGCGAGATGGATCACAGCGACCACGGCAGGGAGAGACACAGGTGCTGGATGAGGTGGAGCGCTGGCTGAAGCACCGCTCCTGGTCGGCCGGCGACCGGCCGCTGGACCGCCTGCTGGACGCGAAACGGGGCTCGGCGACGACCCTGAGCGTGGTCCTGCCCGCCCTGAACGAAGAGGCCACGGTCGGCGAGATCGCCGCGACCATCCGCCGGGAGCTGATGGGCGAGTCGGCGCCGCTGGTGGACGAGCTGGTGGTGGTGGACTCCGGCTCGACGGACCGCACCGCCGAGGTCGCCGCGGCGGCGGGCGCCACCGTCGTCCCCCGCGACTCGCTGCTCCCCCGGCTGCCCGCGCTGCCCGGCAAGGGCGAGGTGCTGTGGCGCTCCCTGCTGGCCACGAGCGGCGACATCATCTGCTTCATCGACGCCGACCTGCGGGAATTCGATCCGCGCTTCGTCTCGGGGATCGTCGGTCCGCTGCTGACCGACCCCACGCTGCACCTGGTGAAGGGCATGTACGACCGCCCGCTCGGCGATGTGGCGGGCCAGGGCGGCCGGGTCACCGAGCTGGTCGCCCGCCCGCTGCTGAATCTGCACTGGCCCCAGTTGGCCGGGTTCGTCCAGCCGCTGGGCGGTGAGTACGCGGCGCGCCGCACGCTGCTGGAGCGGCTGCCCTTCCCGGTCGGCTACGGGGTCGAGCTGGGGCTGCTGGTCGACGCGCTGCACACGGTGGGTCTCGACGCGCTCGGCCAGGTGGACATCGGGGTGCGCAAACACCGCCACCAGGACGGGCTGGCGCTCGGCCGGATGGCGGCCGCGATCTACCGCACCGCGCAGTTGCGGCTGGCCCGGGGCCATTTGGTGCGGCCGCGGCTGACCCAGTTCGACCGGGGCGAGACCGGCTTCGAGCCGCGCACCACGGCCGTGGACACCGAGGAGCGGCCGCCGATGATCGAGATACCGGAGTACGCGGAGCGGCGCGCGGCGTGACCCACCCGGGTGGCACGGGACAGCGGCGCCGACCCATAGCGCCTACGGGGCAAGAAACCGTACGTACGTTTGCGCGGGGTCGCGGCTGGCTAGGCTCGCGACATGGCAGTTCCGCGCACCGCCCCGATCCTGGTCGCGTCCAACCGCGGCCCGGTCTCGTACACCCTGGGCGAGGACGGCTCGCTCACCGCCCGGCGCGGCGGTGGCGGGCTGGTCTCCGGCCTCAGCGCCATCGGCCCGGACGCGAACGCGGTGTGGGTGTGCGCGGCGCTCGGGGAGGGTGACCGCGAGGCGGCCCGGCGCGCCGGGGACAGCCATCTGAACCCCGGTGACACCGGCGGCCAGCAGGTGCGGATGCTCGATATCGCGCCGCATGTCTTCGCCGCCGCGTACAACGGCGTCGCCAATTCGGTGCTGTGGTTCGTCCACCATCTGCTCTACCAGACCCCGGTCGAGCCGGTCTTCGACGCGGAGTTCGCCGACCAGTGGGCGGCCTACGAGTGCTATAACGCGGCCTTCGCGGACGCGCTCGCCGAGGAGGCGGTGGACGAGGCCGTCGTCCTGGTGCAGGACTACCACCTGGCGCTGGTGCCCGCGATGCTCCGCGAGCGCCGCCCCGATCTGCGGATCGGTCATTTCTCGCACACCCCCTGGGCCCCGCCGGACTACTACCGGCTGCTGCCGGACGATGTCGCGGCGGGTGTGCTGCGCGGCATCCTCGGCGGTGACCGCGCCGCGTTCCTCACCGAGCGCTGGGCCGGGGCCTTCGCCGACTGCTGCGCGGCCGTGCTGGGCGCGGAGATCGTCCGGGACGGCGATGGCACGGCGACGGCCGTGCGCTTCGAGGGGCGGGAGACCCGGCTGGGCGTCCACGGCCTCGGCGCGGACGCGGACTTCCTGCGGCAGCGGTCCCGGCAGGCCGATGTGGACGAGCGGCTGGCCAGTCTGCGGGCGCAGATCGGACCGGACCGGAAGTCGATCGTCCGGGTGGACCGCACCGAGCTGTCCAAGAACATCGTGCGCGGGCTGCTGGCCTACCGGCGGCTGTTGGAGACCCACCCCGAGTGGCGGGAGCGCGTGGTGCATGTGGCCTTCGCCTACCCCTCCCGCCAGGACCTCGCGGTCTACCGCGACTACACCGAGCGGGTGCGACGGCTCGCGGACGAGATCAACGCCGAGTACGGCACGGACGGCTGGACCCCGGTCGCCCTGCATGTGAAGGACGACTTCGCACGGTCGCTGGCCGCCTACCGGCTGGCGGACGTGGCGCTGGTCAACCCCATCCGGGACGGGATGAACCTGGTGGCCAAGGAGGTCCCGGTGGTCTCCGAGCGGGGATGCGCGCTGGTGCTGTCGCGGGAGGCGGGGGCGTACGCCGAGCTGGGCGACGACGCGCTGGTGGTCAACCCGTACGACGTGGAGGCCACGGCCCGTGCGCTGGACGAGGCGCTGCGCATGAGCGACGGCGAGCGCGCGGACCGTACGAAGCGGCTCGCCGCCGCCGCGACCGCGCTGCCGCCCCAGGCGTGGTTCCTGGCGCAGTTGCGGGCGCTGTAGGGGCGCGGGTTTCGCGGCGGTGGCGGACTTCCGAGCCACTGACCCACGAGATGACGGGCGCGGTCCGGGCAGGCGCTACGAGGCGCCGGCGCCGCTGACCGCGTCGGCCAGGGACGACAGCAGCTCCACCACGCCCGCCGGGCCGTCGGCCACCAGATCGGCCCGCTTGGCGAGTTCGGTCACCTCCGTGCTGCCGCTGCACACCAGCACCCCCGGCACACCCTCCTCGCGCAGCCGCTCCACCGCCGCGAACGCGGCCAGGTCGCCCAGGTCGTCGCCCGCGTAGAGCACGGCTTCCGCGCCCGTCCGCCGTACGTACTCGGTGAGCGCGACGCCCTTGTCCATGCCCGGCGGCCGCAGCTCCAGCACCAGCCGGCCGGGCTCGACGATCAGCCCATGGCGCTCGGCCAGGGCGTGCAGCGGCGCGCGCAGCAGCTCGAACGTGGCCTGCGGGTCCTCGGCGCGGCGGGTGTGGACGGCGACGGCGCGGCCCTTGTCCTCGAGCCAGGTGCCCCGCGCGGCGCCGTACTCCTCGAGGACGGCGGGGAGTTCGGCCTGGACGGCGGCGACGCCGGGGTGCGGCTCCGGTGCCTGGACGGCGCCGCTCGCCGCGTCCCAGCGCTCGGCGCCGTAGAGACCGAGGACGACGAGCCCGTCCAGCCCCTTCGCCCCGGCGAGGCCGCCGTACCGGACGGCGACCTCGGCCGGACGGCCGGTGATCACCGCGGCGGAGCGCAGCCGCGGGGCCAGCCGGGAGAGCGCGGGGACGGCGCCGGGGTGGGCGCGGGCCTGGTCGGGGTCGGGGACGATCTCGGCGAGGGTGCCGTCGAAGTCGAGTCCGACGACGGCGCGGCCGGGCCGTTCGAGGAGGGCGGCGAGGCCCTCGCGGCCGGCGGCGGTGGTAGGTACGGGGAGGGGGTGACTGCCCATGGCGCTGCCCATGGCGGTGACCCTACCGGACCCGGCGGCAGCACGGGTCTCCCCCGGGCGTCCCGCCGGTGAACCCTCCCCCGACAGACCTCAGCGCCGTTCGCGGCGCTCGTCCCTGACCCGCCGCAGCCGGTTGACGGTCACCGGGTCGTGCTCCAGGGCCCTGGGGTCGTCCAACAGCGCGTTCAGCAACTGGTAGTAGCGGGTCGGGGAGATGCCCAGCCGCTCCCGTATCGCCCGCTCCTTGGCTCCGGGGCCCGGCCAGCCGCGTCGCTCCACGGCGAGCACGGCCACGTCGCGGTCGGACAGCCCGTCACCCGGGCCCGGGTCCCGCTCCCGGCCCCCGTCCTGCTCCCCGCCCTCGTCGGCGGGGCCGGCAGGGTCGTCGGAGGGGCCGGGGCCGGGCGTGTCCACTGTCATGCCCCCGCATTCTCCATGGCGTCGGCCTCGCGCTGGATCTGGCCCAGCACGCTCGTCGGGTCGCCGCCCTTGGCCACGATCGAGCCGATCTTCTGCTTGAACAGCTTGCTGACCTCCGCCCAGGAGGTCTTGTCGGCCGGGTAGAACTCGGCGCTCTCCAGCTCGTCGAGGAACCGCCACAGCCGCTTGTACTGACGGTCGCCGAGCATCGTCTGCTCGACGGCGGTGGTCACCGGCAGCAGGTCGTACTCGGTGACGAAGTCCAGCACGTTCTGCTCGGTGTAGACGAAGTCGAGGAACTTCCCGATCTGCGTGCGGTGGCCGTTCTGCTTGAAGGCCATCAGCCAGTCGGCGACGCCCATCGTCGACGGGGACTTGCCCCTGCGGCCGGGCAGTGGCGCGGTGCCGTAGCTGATGCCGTGGCCGGACGCCTGCTGCATCAGGGTCGGGTGGCCGTTGAGCATGCCGACCTCGCCGCGGGTGAAGGCGTCGAAGGCGTCCTGCCGGTTGGTGCGGGCCGGGGAGCGGGGGCCGGTGAGGTCCGCGCCGACCAGTTCGTCCCGCAGCCATTCGAAGGTCTCGATGTTCGCGGAGGAGTCGATGGTGTAGCTGCCGTTGGTGTCGGTGTAGCCGCCACCGCCGCTGAGCATCCACATCATGGTCTCGGCCTGGCACTCCTCGGGGCCGAGCGGCAGCGCGTAGGGGATCTTCACCCCGTCGGCCTTGAGCCGGACGGCCGCCGCCTTGAGCTCGTCCCAGCTCGTGGGGGCGGAGGAGATACCGGCCTGGTCGAAGAGCTTCTTGTTGTAGAAGAGCAGCCGGGCGCTGGCCACGAACGGCACCCCGTACTGCACCCGCCGCACCTCGCCCGCATGGGCGATCGAGGTGATGAAACCGGCCTGGGTGGGGATGGCGAGCATCTCGTCGGCGCGGTAGAGCTTGCCCTGCGCGGCGTAGTCGGCGTACGCGCCGATCTGCGCTATATCCGGGGCCTGACCGTTCTTGACCATCTCGGCGACGCGGCGGTCCACTTCGGTCCAGCTATAGACCTTGACGTCGACCTTGATGCCGCTGTTCTTGGCCTCGAAGGCCCGGACCAGCTTGTCCCAGTACTTCTGGGAGCTGTTCGCGGTGCTGTCGCCGTAGTCGGCCGCGACCACCTTCAACGTGGCGTCGCCGTGCGAGCCGGAGCTGTCGCTGCCACAGGCCGTGAGCCCCGGTGTCGTCGCCACCGCCGCGACACCCGCCGTTGTCAGACCCAAGAACCGTCGCCGCTGCACCGCTGTTTTCCCACCCTATGGCTTGTTTCATCCTCCAGGGTCCTCCCCCGAGGTCGAGCGAGTCTGCCTTGCAAACCTCCACAAGGTCTACACCATGGGCATATCGCTTCGGTATCGGAGGCCCACTTGCCCAGGTGAGCGGGTGGTTACCCGCCAAAGTGCGATGTGTCACCCACGCACAAACGGAAGGGCAGGTTCATACCAACTCCCTTACCGGCAACGGCGTGATCTCGCGACGAGAAGCGGCGAGTGGACTAGACCTCTCATGGTCGATCGCGCGAGACTGTTCCATGTGAAACACGTCATCGCCCTGGATGTGGGCGGCACCGGTATGAAAGCCGCCCTGATCGGGGCGGACACCACACTCCTCCATGAGGCCAGGAGGCCCACCGAGCGGGAGCGCGGCCCCGAGGCGGTCGTCGCCGCGATCCTCGACTTCGCCGCCGAGCTGCGCGAGATCGGCGAGCGGCGGTTCGGCGGGCCCCCGCTGGCCGCGGGGGTCGGCGTGCCCGGGGTCCTGGACGAGGACCGCGGGGTGGCCGTCTTCGCCGCCAACCTCGGCTGGAGCGACGTCCCGCTGCGCGCGCTGCTCACCGAGCGGCTGGGCGGGATCCCGGTCGCGCTCGGGCACGACGTCCGGATGGGCGGGCTGGCCGAGGGGCGGATAGGAGCGGGCGAGGGCGCACGGCGCTTCCTGTTCGTATCCGTCGGCACCGGGATCGCGGGCGCCATCGGCACCGACGGGCGGATCGACCCCGGAGCGCACGGTTCCTCCGGCGAGATCGGCCATATCGTCGTCCGGCCGGACGGCCCCGCCTGCGGCTGCGGTCAGTCCGGCTGCCTGGAGACGCTCGCCTCCGCGGCGGCGGTGGGCCGCGCCTGGGCCCGGGCGAGCGGTGATCCGTCGGCCGACGCCGCCGGCTGCGCCGAGGCCGTCCGGTCCGGCGATCCGAGGGCCGTGGCCGTATGGGGGGAGATGGTGGGCGCGCTCGCCGACGGTCTGGTGACCGGCCTCACCCTGCTGGACCCCGGTGTGCTGATCGTCGGCGGTGGGCTGGCCGAGGCCGGGGAGACCCTGTTCGCGCCGCTGCGCACCGCGGTCGAGGAGCGGCTCACCTTCCAGCAGCTTCCCCGTATCGTCCCGGCGGCCCTCGGGGACACCGCCGGCTGCCTGGGCGCGGGTCTGCTCGCCTGGGATCGACTCTCCACGGAGGTAACCGCCTGATGGTCCAGCGAACGGTTCTCACAGGCGCCCGGGTGGTCCTGCCGGGAGGCGTGGTCGACAACGGGCGGGTGACGGTCGAGGGCTCACGCATCAGCGCGGCCGGATCGGCGGCGGGTACCGCGTCCGGCCACGGCGAGGAGGCGGAGCAGGCGCTCGACCTGCCGGGCCGCTGGATCGTCCCCGGCTTCGTGGACCTGCATGTGCACGGCGGCGGCGGTGCCTCGTTCTCGGCGGGCAGCCCCGAGGAGTCGCTGACCGCCATCCGTACGCACCGGCTGCACGGCACCACCACGATGCTCGCCTCCACCGTCACCGGCGATCTGGACGACCTCGCCCGGCAGGCCGCCGTCCTCTCGGAGCTGGTGGAGCAGGGCGAGTTGGCGGGCATCCACTTCGAGGGGCCGTTCATCTCCCCCCACCGCTGCGGTGCCCACCAGCCGTCGCTGCTGCGCGCGCCCGATCCGGCGGATGTGCGCAAGCTGGTGGACGCGGCGCGCGGCACCGCGCGGATGATGACCCTGGCCCCCGAACTGCCGGGCGGGCTGGAGTCCGTACGGCTGCTGGCCGACAGCGGCGTGCTCGCGGCCGTCGGCCACACCGACTCGACGTACGAGGCGACGCGGGAGGCCGTCGAGGCGGGCGCGACCGTGGCGACCCACCTGTTCAACGCGATGCCGTCGCTGCTGCACCGCGCCCCCGGCCCGATCGCCGCACTGCTGGAGGACGAGCGGGTCACCATCGAGCTGATCAACGACGGCACCCATCTGCACCCCGCCATGCTGGAGCTGGCGTTCCACCGGGCGGGCGCGGACCGGGTCGCCTTCATCACCGACGCGATGGGCGCGGCGGGCATGAACGACGGGCGCTATCCGCTCGGCCCCATGGAGGTCGAGGTCAAGGACGGCGTCGCGCGGATCAGCGACGGGCCGACGGCCGGGTCCATCGCGGGCTCCACCCTCACCCTGGACCGGGCCTTCCAGCGGGCCGTCACGATCGACGGGCTCAGCGTGGCGGAGACCGTGAGGGCGCTGTCCGCGACCCCCGCCCGGCTGCTGGGCATCGCCGACCGGGTGGGCTCGCTCGAGGTGGGCAAGGACGCGGATCTCGTGGTGCTCGACGACGACTTCCAGTTGCGGGGCGTGATGCGCCGGGGCAGTTGGGTTGTCCGTCCGGAACTGAGCTGAAGTGCCCTGATTTCGGGCGGCGATGACGGTGTCCTGAACGACACGGAGGTCTGTGCCGAAGCCACTCGTTTTGGCATGATCGCTCGGGCACGGGCACGGGCTCAGGCAGGGGCTCGGGCATGACGGGCCCAGGCACGGGCACGTACGGCTCGGCACACAGTCGCGTTCAGCACAGGAATCTCCGTCCGGCGGGGGGACGGGAGAGGGGATGCCAGGGTGATCCTCACGGTCACGCTCAACGCCGCCCTCGACGTCACCTACCGGGTGCCGGAACTGCGCCCGCACACCAGCCACCGCGTCACCGAGGTCGCCGAACGGCCCGGCGGCAAGGGACTCAACGTGGCCCGGGTGCTGGCCGCCCTGGGCCACGACACGGTCGTCACCGGCTTCGTCGGCGGGGTCACCGGCGCGGTGCTGCGGCAACTGCTCGACGGAATCACCGTGTCCGGCACCGGCCCCAAGTCGCCGCCCGGAACGATCACCGACGCGCTGGTCCCGATCGCCGGGACCACCCGGCGCACCATCGGTGTCGTGGACGCCACCACGGGCGACACCACCCAGCTCAACGAGCCCGGCCCGATCGTCACCACCCCCGAGTGGTCCACCTTCATGGACGCCTACGGCCGGCTGCTGCGCGAGGCGTCGGCGGTCGCGCTGTGCGGCAGCCTGCCCCCCGGGGTCCCCGTCGGGACGTACGCCCAGCTCATCCGGGAGGCGCATGCGGCGGACGTGCCCACCCTGCTGGACACCAGCGGCGAACCGCTGCGCCGGGGCATCGCCGCCCGCCCCCATCTCGTCAAGCCCAACCTCGATGAGCTCGCCGGGCTCACCGGCTCCACCGACCCGCTGCGCGCCGCGCGCGACGCCCGGCGGCGCGGGGCACGCGCGGTGGCCGCCTCGCTCGGCCCCCACGGCATGCTCGCGGTCACCGCCCACGGCGCCTGGCGCGCCGCCCCGCCGCGCCAACTGGCGGGCAATCCGACCGGGGCCGGGGACGCGGCGGTCGCGGGGCTGCTGTCCGGGCTGGTCGAGGAGGCGCCGTGGCCGGACCGGCTCGCCCGCGCGGTGGCCCTGTCGGCGGCGGCCGTACGGGCCCCGGTGGCGGGCGAGTTCGACCGGGCGGTCTACGACGAGGTGCTGGCGGGCGTCGAGGTGACGGAGCACCCGGCGGCGGCGTGAGGGCGACAGCGGGGCGAGGCCGCCGTGAACACCGCCGCGGGCTCGGAAGCCCCGCGGCCTCCGCGGGGCCCCGACCCGCAGCGGTCCCGCGCCTAGTAGTGCTTTGTTAGGTGGTGTCGTAGGGCTGCCAGGGGACGGTCTGTTGGCAGGTGGGGCAGGTGCCGGTCCAGGTGGCGATGAGGTGTTGGAGGAGGTCCAGGGCCTGGTAGAGGGTCAGGCCCTGGCAGGGACTTTTGGGCTCCTCCGTTGTTCGGTCAGGAACAGGTGGGCAGCGGTGACGAGGGTGACGTGCCGGTGCCAGCCGGTGAAGGAGCGGCCCTCGAAGTGGTCCAGCCCCAGGACGGTCTTCATCTCTCGGTAGTCGTGCTCGATCCGCCACCGGGACTTCGCGAGGCGGACCAGATCTTTCGCGGGGATGTCGGCGGGCAGGTTCGAGATCCAGTACTTGACCGGTTCCGTCTCGTCTTCGGGCCACTGGGCGATCAGCCAGGTGAGCGGGATCGTCCCGTCGGCGGCCGGTTTGGGCCGCCGGCCCGCGAGGCGGACGTGGAGGAGAACGAAGTGCGAGCTCATGGCGGCTTTGGAGCCCTTGCGCCAGGTCAGGGTCCGGCCGTGGTGGCGTCCAGCGGCCAGCACATGGTCGCGTAGGGACAGTGGGCGGGTGCGGTAGCGGGGCAGCGGGCGGGGCCCGAGACCGCCGTAGGCGGGCTGGTGGGGTTCGGAACTTTCCGCATGAGCGGTCATCTCGCCCTTGGCCTGAAGGACATAGGCCAGCCCGCGGGCTTCCAGACCGTGCCGGAAGCCGGCGTTCGCGCCGTAGCCCGTGTCGGCGACCAGCGCGGCGGGCCGCAGGCCATGGCCGTCGAGTTCGTCGAGCATCTCCAGCGCGAGTTCCCACTTGGGGCGGTGGTGCTCGCCATCGGGGATCCGGCAGGCCCTGCGGCGTGCGGCTGCCTCGGGGGTGTCCCATGCAGTGGGCAGGAACAGCCGCCAGGACAGTGGGCACGAGGCGGTGTCGGAAGCGGCGTGGACACTGACGCCGATCTGGCAGTTGCCGACCTTGCCCAAAGTGCCCGAATACTGGCGGGCCACCCCCGGCGAGGCGGTGCCGTCCTTGGGGAAGCCGGTGTCGTCCACCACCCACACCTGCGGACGGACCACCCGCACGGCCCGCCACGCCAGCCTGGCCCGCACGTCCCCGACCGACCAGGTCGAGGACGTCATGAACTGCTGCAACTGCTGATGGTCCGCCCCGAGCCGCTCAGCCATCGGCTGCATCGACTTGCGCCGCCCGTCCAGCAGCAGCCCCCGCACGTACAGCAAGCCCTTCTCGCGCTGATCCCGCCGCACCAACGGTGCGAACAACTCGGAAGCGAACTCCTCTAACCGGCCCCGACACGCGGCAAGCTCCCCAGCCCTCATACAACCAGCGAACTACCACACACCGAACGTGACAAGACCGGCTAACAAAGCACTACTAGTGTGATGCGCCAGAAATGATGAGGCTAAGTCTGTCTCAGGTTTCAGTGGTCGGCGGGTTGATTTTGGTGAGGTAGTCAGCGAGAGAGTTGAGGATCTCGTCGGCGGTCTTGGTCCAGGTGAAGGGCCTGGGGTTCTCGTTCCATCCGTCGATCCAGGCCCTGATGTCTTGCTCCAGGGCCTTCACGGAGGTGTGCACTCCGCGGCGGATGAGCTTGTCCGTCAGCAGGCCGAACCACCGCTCGACCTGATTCATCCACGAGGAGCCGGTGGGGGTGAAGTGGACGTGGAAGCGTGGGTGTTTTCCGAGCCACGTCTTGATCTCGGCGGTGTTGTGGGTGGCGTAATTGTCACAGACCAGGTGAACGTCGAGGCCGGCGGGCACGGCCTTGTCGATCGTGACCAGGAACTTCTTGAACTCGATCGCTCGGTGGCGGCGGTGCAGTTCCGATATGACGCTGCCGTCGGCGATGTTGAAGGCCGCGAACAGGCTGGTGATGCCGTGCCGGTAGTAGTCGTGGGTGCGCCGCTCAGGCATGCCCGGCATCATCGGCAGCACCGGCTGGGACCGGTCCAGCGCCTGGATCTGGCTCTTCTCGTCCACGCACAGCACCACCGCTTTCTCGGGCGGATCGTGGTACAGGCCGACGACGTCGACGACCTTCGCGACGAACTGCGGGTCAGTGGAAAGCTTGAAAGCGTCCTGGAGATGGGGCTTGAGATCGAACTTCTTCCAGATCCGCCCGATGGAGGACTTCGACAGCCCGGAGTGCTTCGCCATCGAGGCCCGCGACCAGTGCGTGTCCTCGCCCGGGGTGGACTCCAGCGTCGCCGTGAGCACATCCTCGACCTGCTCCAGCAGGATCGAGGGCGGCCTGCCCGGACGCGGCTCATCGGTCAGCCCGTCCAGCCGCAACCGGACGAACCTCGACCGCCAGCGATTCACCGTTCCCTGCGATACACCGAGTTCGGCAGCGACCTCCTTGTTCGTCCCACCGTCCGCACACCGCAGCACGATCCTCGCCCGCAACGCAAGGAACTGCGCGGTCTTCGCCCGCCGCGCCCAGCGTGTCAGCTCCGCCCGCTCGACCTCCGAGAGCACCAGCTCCGGCTTACGCCGCCCCGGCCGCGGCTCGTCCACCAGGCCCGCCATCCGCCGGGCCACGAACCGCATGCGCCACTTGCGCACCGTCTCCGTGGAGACCCCGAAGTCCGCCGCTACACCGGCATTCGACGCTCCCTCCGCACAGGCCAGAATGATCCGGGCCCGCTCCGCCACACGGGCCGACACCGCACCACCCGCCCAACGCGACAGCTCCGACCGCTCCTCGGCAGACAGCACCACTTCGACAGCACGAGGACCCCGAGACACCATGAAAACAGCCTACAGACTTAGTCTCATCATTTCTGGCGCATCACACTAGTGACCTGAGTCGGAGATTTGTCGTTAGTTGGGTATGAGTCGTCCGGGTCCGAAGATTCCGCCGTTGTTACTGACTGATGCCCAGCGGGCGGTGCTGGAGGGGTGGGTGCGTCGTCGTACGACGGCCCAGGCGTTGGCTCAGCGGTCGCGGATCGTGCTGGAGTGCGCGGAGGGCCACTCGATCATGGAGGTGTCGCGTCGGCTGCGGGTCGCCCCGGACACGGTCCGCACCTGGCGACGGCGCTTCCTAAAACATGGCCTGGACGGCTTGTCCGACGAGTCGCGGCCCGGCGTTCCACGGAAGATCACTGATGCCGATGTCGAGCGTGTGATCGTCAAGACGCTGGAGGAGACCCCGAAGAACGCAACCCACTGGTCCACCAGGTCGATGGCCGCGGCCACGGGGATGTCGCAGTCGGCCATCTCGCGGATCTGGCGGGCGTTCGCCCTGGCACCGCACCGCACACAGACGTTCAAGCTGTCCACGGATCCGCTCTTCATCGACAAAGTCCGCGACGTGGTCGGGCTCTACCTCGACCCGCCGGAGAAGGCCCTGGTCTTGTGCGTGGACGAGAAGTCGCAGATCCAGGCGCTGGACCGCTCGCAGCCGGTCCTGCCGATGATGCCCGGCGTTCCCGAACGCCGCAGCCACGACTATGTCCGGGCCGGCACCACCACCTTGTTCGCCGCTTTGGAAGTGGCTACGGGGAAGGTCATCGGCTCCCTGCACCGCCGGCACCGGGCCGTGGAGTTCAAGAAGTTCCTGGCCAGGCTCGACAGGGAAGTTCCGGCGGGTCTCGGCGTGCACCTGATCCTGGACAACTACGCGACCCACAAGACTCCCGAGGTCAAGAAGTGGCTGCTGGCACACCCTCGCTTCCACCTGCACTTCACGCCCACGAGCTCCTCCTGGCTGAACCTGGTCGAGCGGTGGTTCGCCGAACTTACACAGAAGAAGCTCAGGCGCGGCGTCCACCGCTCGGTCCAGGCTCTCGAACGCGACATCCGGGCATGGCTGGCCGACTGGAACGAGCACCCGCGACCGTTCATCTGGACGAAAACAGCCGACGAGATCCTCGACAAAGTCGCCGCCTACTGCCACCGAATCTCTGACTCAGGACACTAGGGCCTGTCGTTTGGATCAGGCCCTAGCCCTTGGCCTTGGCCAGCCACATCTGGTCGATGTTGGCGTTGCACTTGTCGCCGCTCTCGCACGACACGGTGATCGTGTTGGTGCCCTTGCTGAGCTGGACGATCGACCAGGTCTCCGTCCAGCCCTTCTCGAAGTCGCCCTTCGGCGCGCCCGCGAAGTTCTTCATGTTGAGCGGCCGCGTCTCCTTCTTGCCGTTGATCGTCAGCGACATGCTCTGGTCCTCGCCGGGCACGCCGTACGTGACGTACAGCCGGTACGACTTCGCCTTGGCCACGTCCACGCTCCAGGTCGCGGACGCGCCCGGGGCGTTGACACCGACGTAGGAGCCGCCGTCGGCCTTGGCGCCCTTGATGTCGGTCGCGGGGGCCGCGCCGCCGGCCAGCCGCATCTTCGAGGCGTCCTCGGTGGGCAGATTCTCGTCCGGCGCCTTGGAGGGCCCGGAGGACTCGCCCGGCCCGACGCTGGAGCCCGCCGTGGGCTGGTTCGTCGGATCGGCCTGGTCGTCCTTCTTGTCGTCACCATTGGTGATCATGGCGACCCCGATGCCCACGAGGACCACCGCGACCACGGCGATCGCGCCGATCAGCAGCCCCTTGTTGTTGGGGCCGCGGCCGCCTCCCCCATGGCCGCCGCGCGGGGCGGCCGCACCGGGCTGGCGGGGTGCCCCGCCGGGCAGCGTCTCGGGGGCGGCGTAGTGGGCGTTCTGCCGACCGTAGCCGCCCTGCTGCTGGCCGTACCCCTGCGGCGGCTGGTTCGGGATCTGCTGGCCGTAGGTGCGCTCGCCCACCGCACGGACCTGGTTGTAGGAGGTGCGGGGAACCCCTGGCTGGGCCGGACCCGGGTAGCCGTAGCCACCGGCGCGGGGGGCGGCACCCGGCTGACCCGGCTGGCCCGACTGACCGCCCTGGTCCCCCTGGTCGCCTTCCGAGCGGTACAGGTAGGCGAACGGGTCGTCGTTCTCCGGTGTGCCCGAGCCGTTGTTGCCGGCCGTCATCCCTCGTCACTCCCCTATGCATATGGCCATCGGCGCAGGATCAGAACGCGCCACGACAGCTCATATCAGGGTCGAGAGGGCCTCAACAGGGCGTGTGCTGTCCGGATGGCCAATATTCACGATCGGTTCACTGTCGGCGGCAGGGCCGCATCGGCGCAGCCTACCGCGACCGACCGCTCCCACACCTCATTCGGCCGGTCGGTGCACCCCTCCTACCCCCCGACATATCTCACAACCTCCCACCGGCATAGCTACCCGGCCCGGCGGCGCTCCTTGGAGCGGGACCGCTTCTCGATATACATGCGCTGGTCAGCGGAGTGCAGCACCTCTTCGGCCGACATTCCGCAGCCCGCCCAGCCGATGCCGAAGCTGGCACCCACCCGGACGGCCCGGCCGTCGACCCGGATGGGCGGGGTGATCGCATTGCGCAGCCGCACCGCCAGATCCTGGGCATCGGCCCGGCCGAGGCCGTCGGCGAGGACGACGAACTCATCGCCGCCGAGCCGGGCGACCGTGTCCCCTTCACGCACGCCGTTGGTCAGCCGGCGGGCGACCTCGATGAGCACGGCGTCGCCCGCGTGATGCCCGAAGCGGTCGTTGATGGACTTGAAGCCGTCGAGGTCGCAGAAGAGCACCGCGAGCCCCTTATGGCCGTCATCGGCGTTGGAGTCCTCATTGGGCGGGATGGTGTGCACATGGCCGTCGAACGGGACGCTCTCGGCGGGCGGCGGGGTGCCGAAGCACTCGAAGTCGTCGAAGCCGTGCAGATGCCCCGCCGCGTCGACATAGACCCCGCCGCCGCCCGCGAGCCCGCCGTCGGGCGAGGCGGCCGCGTCGTCGTAGCCCCCGCCCGGCCGGGGCGGGGTGGCGCACAGCCGGGCGGCGAGCCGGGCGCGCAGCTCGGCGCTGTTGGGCAGGCCGGTCAGGGAGTCATGGCTGGCGCGGTGGGCGAGCTGGAGCTCATGGCGCTTGCGCTCCTCGATGTCCTCGACATGGGTGAGCAGGAAGCGCGGGCCGTCGGCGGCGTCGGCCACCACCGAGTTGCGCAGCGAGACCCAGACGTAGGAACCGTCGCGGCGGGCCAGCCGCAGCTCGGCGCGGCCGCCCTCGGCGGAGGTGCGCAGCAGGGTGCCGATGTCCTCGGGGTGGACGAGGTCGGAGAAGGAGAAGCGGCGCATCGCGGAGGCGGGGCGGCCCAGCAGCCGGCACAGGGCGTCGTTGGTGCGCAGCAGCCGGCCGTGCTGATCGCCGCCCATCTCGGCGATGGCCATACCGCTGGGCGCGTACTCGAACGCCTGTCGGAAGGACTCCTCGCTGGCCCGCAGCGCCTGCTGCTCACGCTCCAGGCGCAGCAGGGCGCGCTGCATATTGCCGCGCAGCCGGGCGTTGCCGATCGCGACGGCGGCGTGGAAGGCGTACATCTGGAGGGCCTCGCGGCCCCAGGCGCCGGGGCGGCGGCCGTTGCGCGGTTTGTCGACGGAGATGACGCCGATCAGCTCGCCGCCGGCGGCGCCCGCCGCGAAGAGCGGGGCGAACAGGCGGTCCATGGGGTGCCATTCGTCGGGAAAGCGGGGCGCGGGGCCGGGGGTGTGCCACTGCGGGACATCGTCGTCGTCGAGGACCCAGCCCTCGCTGTACGGGATGAAGCGCAGATCGCCCCAGCGGTCGCCCATGGACAGCCGGCGCTCCCAGGAGCAGCGGGAGCCGACCCGCCCGGCCATCAGCGCCTCGGCCCCGGCGCTGCCGCCGACGGCGGCCACGACGAGGTCTCCGTCGGGACGGACGAGGTTGACGGCCGACAGCTCGAACCCGAGCCCGGCGATGACGCCGTCGGCGACGGCCTGAAGCGTGTCGGCGAGGCTGCGGGCGGTGTTCAGATCGGCCACTACCTGGTGCAACTGCCGCAGTGTCGCAAGGCGGATGTACGGCTCCGACTCGGTCTCCATCGATCGCACTCCCCCGAGACCTCGACAGCAAACTCCTGGCGTCTTGTCGTCCGATTGCCACGGCCACTGAATCACAGCGAGCTGTTCACTCGGTACACAGGGTCAACAATTACTGGCTGCTGTGATTCATGTCACAGAACGTATTCACTTCTCCGACAGAGGGGGTGGGAGCGCTCCAAGTTTTTGTGAACGCAAATTCCGGAACGGCGATACCTGGCCATGCAAGGCAGCCGCCTTTACCGCCCGAGCGCCCCCGGCCGGCGCCCGGCCTACGGCCGATGACCTAAGCCCGCCGTGGTCCCCGGGTCCGATGCGGGGAGGGGATGGGGGCGGTTAGCGTCGAAGGGTGTTCCCGACGACTCCTTCCAGTCCAGCCGAGCCCGCCGTCCCCCATGCTGGTGGGGTGAGCGAGGACGAGTTCCGTGCCGCGCTGGCGCGGCTCACCGCGGGCGTGGTGCTGGTGACCGCGCACGACCCGGAGGAGGGGCCGCGCGGCGAGGACGTCGGCATGACGGCCACCGCGTTCATGTCAGTGTCACTTGACCCGCCGCTGGTGATGGTGAGCGTTCGCAACGGTTCACGGATGGACGAGCTGCTGGAGCGACAGCCGCATTGGGCGGTATCGGTCCTGTCGGAAGGTCAGCGGCACATCGCGGGACGATTCGCCATGAAGGGGCGCATCAGCGACAGGTTGCTGTTCGAGGACATGCCCGTGGTGCGGGGCGAGCACACGGACGCCCCGCTCGCGGTGGGCGCGCTGGCGACGCTGGAGTGCCGCACCGAGCAGCGGGTGACGGCCGGGGACCACACGCTGGTGGTGGCACGGGTGCTCGCCGCGGCGGCACCGGCCGCGGAGGGCGGACCGCTGACGTACTTCAGGGGGCGCTACCGGACGCTGGGGTGAGGGCGGCAAGGGGTGGGGGCCGAAGAGCACGGAGCGGGGAGTCCGGTCGGCTCGGTCCCCGTCGGCCCCGGGCCCGGTGTTACGTCCCAGGCCCGGTGTTACGCCCTGGGCCCGGTGTTACGTCCAGCCCCGCCCCGTACGCCCCCGCTTGACGTCACCGCGCTGCTTCTTCTCGCGCAGCCGCCGCTCGTTGAGGCCCCGGGGGATCCGGGTGGGGCGGCGCGGCTTGGGCGGTGGTGCGGTCGCCTCCGCGAGCAGCGATGCGAGCCTTACGGCGGCCGTCTCGCGGTTGCGCCACTGTGAACGGTGCTCGGAGGCCCTTACGGTCACCACCCCGTCCACCAGCTTGCCCGCCAGCCGCTCCAGCGCGCGCTCCTTCCACACGGGCGGCAGCACCTCGGTGCGGGCGAGGTCGAAGCGCAGTTCGACCCGGCTGTCGCTGGTGTTGACGTGCTGTCCTCCGGGTCCGGAGGACCGCGAGAAACGCCACATCAGCTCGGCCTCCGGCAAGGAGACCGAACCTCGGATGACATAGGGCGCGGGCATGGGTCCATGGTCGCCTGCCGACCCCGGCGGCGTCATCCGGTTATCTCGTCACACCGCCGCATCAGGGTTTGGCAAAGAAAGTAAAGGGAGCTGGAACCTGTCGGGCTGTTCGTGGCGTTGTGGAGGGTGACGACGGCTTCGCCCGTCGCCTCGAATCATCGAGACCACGAAAGGGACTCCCCATGGCTGTAAGCCTGTCCAAGGGCGGCAACGTCTCGCTCACCAAGGAGGCACCGGGCCTGACCGCCGTCACGGTCGGCCTCGGCTGGGACGTCCGCACCACCACGGGCACCGACTTCGACCTCGACGCGAGTGCCATCGCCGTGAACGCGAACGGCAAGGTCTACTCCGACCAGCACTTCGTGTTCTTCAACAACAAGTCCACCCCGGACCAGACCATCGTCCACACCGGTGACAACGTCACCGGCCAGGGCGAGGGCGACGACGAGCAGATCAACGTCAACCTGGCCGGTCTGCCGGCCGACGTGGAGAAGATCGTCTTCCCGGTCTCGATCTACGACGCCGAGTCCCGCAGCCAGAACTTCGGCCAGGTGCGGAACGCGTTCATCCGCATCGTCAACCAGGCCGGCGGCACCGAGATCGCCCGCTACGACCTGAGCGAGGACGCCGCGACCGAGACCGCCATGGTCTTCGGCGAGCTGTACCGCAACGGCGCGGAGTGGAAGTTCCGTGCCGTGGGCCAGGGCTACGCCGCCGGTCTCGTGGGCATCGCCCAGGACTTCGGCGTCAACGTCTGAGGTTTCACCGGCGCGGAAACACTGAGGGCCGCCCCACACCAGGGGCGGCCCTCGCCATATCGGCGCCCATAAGGCGCTCATAGGGCGCCGACGCCCATAAGGCGCTCATAAACAGAAGGGGACCGGGGTCAGAACTCGCTGGTGTCCAGGTCGAACCCGAGCGGTTCGGGCAGCGACAGCGGCTGGGAGATGTCGACCTCGACCTTGCGGGTGTACCTCTTCCCGGCGGGCAGGGAGTGCAGCACGGCCTGCTTCCGTTCCCGGTCGATCAGCAGATAGAACGGAATGCCCGCCGCCGCGTAGCCCCGCAGCTTGGGCCCCCGGTCGTTGTCGGCGGTCGAATGCGAGGTGACCTCGCCGACGAGCATCACCGCGCCGGGGTCGTGGTACTCCAACGAGTCACCGAAGCTCCCCTTCGGCGCGATGACGAAATCAGGAACGACCTTGCCGGTTGGTGACGCATCCGGAACGCGGAGTCCGACGCCGGTGTAGCGCCCCAGGTCCTTCCTGTGGTCGCGTACCTGCCCAGTCACTTCCGACACAATCTCTTCGTGCTCACCGTTAGCGGGAGGCACCACGTGGATTTCTCCTTCGATCAGTTCCACGCGCCATCCCTCGGGGGCTGCCGCGCTCAACGCCACGAAGGCTTCCTCGACCGATGAAGCGGTGCTCTCGCCACTGTCCGCGCGCGCCTCGCGCTCGGGGGCCGTCAGTGCCACGGTGGACCTCCTTCGTACGGAGCGATGGTTCCAGCGTAGGCGAGCGGTCCCGGGCGGTCCGGCCCGTAGTCACCCTTTCGGAGGACGATCAGCCCCGCGCGTCGAAGGCGCCCGAGACCGCCTGGGAGAGGGCCCGCTTACGCCGGTCATGGGCCGCGGGCGGATCGTCCGGGGCGGCTGTGGCGGAGAGCCCGGAGGCGGACCAGGTCAGGGCCATGGCGAGCACCAGCGCGAGGACGTCCTGGGGGTCCATCGAGGCGGTGAGGCGGCCCTCGCGCTGGGCATCGGCGATCGCCTGGAGTTTGGTGGCGACGGTGGCCGATGACTCGGTCACCAGATTGTCGGTGGCCACCCCTTCGAGCCTCGCCCAGGTGGCCAGGCGGATCAGCTCCGGCCGCTCCACGGCGGTGTCGTAGAGCCGCACCGCGTACTGGGGGAGGTCGTCGGCCGTGAACGGCACGGAGTCGACGACGACATCGGCGTGGAGGCGGAAGACGGCGCCGAAGAGGCCGAGCTTGTCTCCGAAGTAGGCATAGAGCTGCGCCTTGTTGATGCCCGCGGCGGCCGCGATGCGGTCGACCCGGGCGCCCGCGATGCCATGGGCGGCGAAGTCGGCGGTGGCCGCGTCGAGCAGGCGGCGGCGGGTGGCATCGCTTTTCCGGGGAGACACGGGTCTCAGATTACCAACTGGTTAGTTGCCAGCGAGGGCGCTGACGCGTAGCGTACAAAAAACCAACCAACTAGTTAGTTAGAAATGGGGTGGGCGCATGACCGTGCGCGCATACGCGGTGGAGCGGGCCGGTGGCCCTGTTCAGCGGCTCGAGTACGAGCCGGAGCCCCTGGGGCCGCTGGAGGTCGATGTCGCCGTGACGCACTGCGGCGTCTGCCAGACCGACGTCGGCATGGTCGACGACGCGCACGGCTACTCCCGGTACCCGCTGGTCGCGGGCCATGAGGCGGTCGGCGTGATCGAGGCCGTGGGCAGCGCCGTCGACGACGGGCGGCTCGCCGTCGGTCGGCGGGTGGGCGTCGGCGCGGTGGCGGGGGCCTGCTTCGCCTGCGAATGGTGCCTCAGCGGTCGGCAGTATCTGTGCGCGGACAAGGACGACACGGTGCTGCGCGGCGACCGCGGCGCGTTCGCCACCCGGGTGCGGGCCAGCGACTGGCGGTATGTCCAGCCGATACCCGACTCCCTCGCCTCCGAGCACGCGGCGCCGCTCCTGTGCGCCGGGATCACCGTGTTCTCGGCGATCACCCGGAACGGCGTCCGGCCCACCGACCGGGTCGCCGTGGTGGGGGTGGGCGGTCTGGGTCATCTCGCGATCCAGTTCCTCGCCAAGTGGGGCTGCCAGGTGACCGCCATCTCATCGACGGCGGCGAAGGCGGACGACAGCCGCCGGTTCGGCGCCCATGAGTTCGTCGCCGCGGAGGAGGGGCTCCAGCGGGTCGCGGGCTCGTTCGACTTCATCCTCTCGACCGTCTCGGCCGACCTGCCGTGGGACGCGTATCTCGCGGCGCTGCGCCCGCACGGGACGCTGTGCGTGGTCGGCGTTCCCCACGGGCCCTTCGGCTTCCAGCCGTTGAGCCTGCTGCTGGGCGAGAAGCGGCTCGTCGGCGGCCTCGTGGGGTCACCGGCGGAGAACCGGCGGATGCTGGACTTCGCGGCGCGGCACGGCATCCGCCCGGCCGTCGAGACCTTCCCGGTCGCGCGCCTGGACGAGGCGCTCGACCATGTCCGCCACGGACGCGCCCGCTACCGCGCGGTGTTGGAGTTCTGACGGCCGCGCCCCCGCCCGCCCCAGCGGCGGGACGGTGCCCGTGGTGAGGGTGTTACGCGCCGCCCGGCACGCAGATCGTCTTCTCGTCGCGTACCCGGCGACGCGGCCCTCCGCCGCCGCCAACCGGCCCGCCGCGCTCGCCACCTGGGCGGTTGGCCGGTTCCGGCTCCCGGAGCGGCTGGCGGCGCCGATCCAACAGGGGCATGACGTAGCGGCATAAGTCGGCATCAAACAACTGTTGTTGCCTCATGCCTCGCTGACCGAATTCGCCCCCACTTGAACAACGTGGAGTCAAATTCTTGTTACGCGCCTACCCGAATCGATAGTTCGATGACAATCTCTGGTCGGCCCGCTGCGCGTCCTCCGACTCCGCAGTAGGGACATCACGCACCGCTATGCGCACCACTCGCACCACTCCTGCTCGACCGGACGGCCCACCCATGGCCGTCCGTACCCCCTACACAGGGCCGCGACCCGGCGGCCCCAAGGCAAGGAGACCGAGTGAGACCCATCGCTTCCTCCCCCCGTAAGAAGACCGTCCGCGTGGCGGCGCTCGTCGCCTCCGCCGCCATGGTCGTCATCGGTGTGCAGTCCGGCCAGGCCAGCGCCCAGCCGGAGCGCTCCCGCGAGGCGGGCGCCACGGCGCTGCCGCTGACCGCGGGCGAGCGCGCCACCGCGATCAAGGCGGCCCAGGCCGACGCCTCCGCGCAGGCCGAGTCCCTCGGACTCGGGGCCAAGGAGAAGCTCCTCGTCCGCGACGTCATCAAGGACGCGGACGGAACCGTTCACACCCGCTACGAGCGCACCTACGCGGGGCTGCCGGTCCTCGGTGGCGACCTGGTCGTCCACGAGAAGACCAGCGGCGCGCGCTCCGTCAACAAGGCCACCGGCGCCCGGATAGCGGTCAAGAGCACCGACGCCGCCGTGACGCCCCAGGCCGCCTCCGGCACCGCGCTGAAGGCCGCGCCGAAGGCGACCACCGGCGAGAAGGCCAAGTCGCCGCGGAAGGTGGTCTGGGCGGCCACCGGCAAGCCCGTCCTGGCCTGGGAGACCGTCGTCACCGGGACGCAGGCCGACGGCACCCCGAGCGAGCTGCACGTCGTCACCGACGCCGCCACGGGCGCGAAGCTGTCCCAGTGGGAGGGCGTCGAGACCGGCACCGGCACCAGCAAGTACAGCGGCACGGTGCCCCTGGGCACCACCAAGAGCGGCTCCACGTACAGCCTCACGGACGCCACCCGTGGCAACCACAAGACCTATGACCTGAACCAGGGCAGCTCGGGAACCGGCACCCTGTTCACCGACGCGGACGACGTATGGGGCGGCGGGCGCCAGACCGCCGGCGTCGACGCGCACTACGGCGCGGCCGAGACCTGGGACTTCTACAAGGAGTTCCTGGGCCGCAACGGCATCAAGAACAACGGCGTGGGCTCGTACTCCCGCGTCCACTACGGCAACAACTACGTGAACGCCTTCTGGCAGGACTCCTGCTTCTGCATGACCTACGGCGACGGCTCGGGCAACGCCAACGCGCTGACCGCGATGGACGTGGCCGGCCACGAGATGAGCCACGGCGTGACCGCGGCCACGGCCAACCTCAACTACGCCGGTGAGCCGGGCGGTCTCAACGAGGCCACCTCCGACATCATGGCCACCGCGGTGGAGTTCTACTCGGGCAACTCCGCGGACGTCGGTGACTACCTCATCGGCGAGAAGATCAACATCAATGGCGACGGCACCCCGCTGCGCTACCAGGACAAGCCCAGCAAGGACGGGGCGTCCAAGGACTACTGGTCCTCGACGCTCGGCAACATCGACGTCCACTACTCCTCCGGTCCCGCCAACCACTTCTTCTACCTGCTGTCCGAGGGCAGCGGCGCGAAGGTCATCAACGGCGTGAGCTACAACAGCCCGACCTACGACGGCTCGACCGTCACCGGGATCGGCCGGGACAAGGCCATCAAGATCTGGTACCGGGCCCTGACCACGTACTGGACCTCGACGACCAAGTACGCGGGCGCCCGTACCGGCACCCTCAGTGCCGCGTCCGACCTCTACGGGGCCAACTCCACCGAGTACAAGGCGGTCGCCGCCGCCTGGACCGCGATCAACGTGAAGTAAGCGGTCCGCCGAAGCGGTGACGGGCCGCACCGGGAACACCGGTGCGGCCCGTTCCGGACGTGCCGCGTCATCCCTGTCGTAGCCGCTGGTCGCCTGTCGTAGCCGGTGGTCGGCACTTACGCTGCTGTCATGACTCAACAGGTACGCGGCGTGGTGGCCCCCGGCAAGGGCGAGAAGGTCAGGATCGAGACGATCGTGGTGCCGGACGCCGGCCCCGGCGAAGCGGTGGTGAAGGTCCAGGCATGCGGCGTCTGCCACACCGATCTGCACTACCGGGAGGGCGGGATCAACGATGAGTTCCCCTTCCTGCTCGGCCATGAGGCGGCGGGCATCGTGGAGTCCGTGGGCGAGGGCGTCACGGAGGTGGCCCCCGGCGACTTCGTGATCCTCAACTGGCGGGCCGTCTGCCACGAGTGCCGGGCCTGCCGCCGCGGCCGCCCCTGGTACTGCTTCAACACCCACAACGCGAAGCAGCCCATGACCCTGACCGACGGCACCGCGCTGACCCCGGCGCTCGGCATCGGCGCGTTCGCCGAGAAGACGCTGGTGGCCGCCGGGCAGTGCACCAAGGTCGACCCCTCGGCCGCGCCCGCCGCGGCCGGACTGCTCGGCTGCGGTGTGATGGCCGGCATCGGCGCCGCGATCAACACCGGCAACGTCCAGCGCGGTGACTCCGTCGCCGTGATCGGCTGCGGCGGTGTCGGCACCGCCTCGGTCGCCGGGGCGCGGCTGGCCGGGGCCGCGAAGATCATCGCGGTGGACCTGGACGAGCGGAAGCTGGAGTGGGCCCGTTCGCTGGGCGCCACCCACACCCTCCACGCGGGCAGCGCCGATGTCGTCGAGGCCATCCGGGAGCTGACCGACGGCAACGGCGCCGACGTCGTCATCGAGGCGGTGGGCCGCCCCGAGACGTACCAGCAGGCGTTCTACGCCCGCGATCTGGCCGGCACGGTCGTCCTGGTCGGCGTCCCCACCCCCGAGATGAAGCTGGAGCTGCCGCTCCTGGACGTCTTCGGGCGCGGCGGGGCGCTCAAGTCCTCCTGGTACGGGGACTGTCTGCCGTCCCGCGACTTCCCCATGCTGATCGACCTCTACCAGCAGGGCCGCCTCGACCTGGACGCGTTCGTCAGCGAGACGATCGGGCTCGAGGACATCGAGGAGGCGTTCGCCAAGATGCACCGCGGCGAGGTGCTCCGCTCGGTGGTGATGTTCTGATGACCCCTCCGCCCGTACGCGTCGACCACCTCGTCACCTCCGGCACCTTCTCGCTGGACGGCGGCACCTGGGAGGTGGACAACAACGTGTGGCTGATCGGCGACGACCACGAGGTGTACGTGATCGACGCCGCGCATGACGCCGACGCCATCGCGGACGCCATCGGCGACCGCCGGCTGCTCGGCATCATCTGCACCCACGGCCACGACGACCACATCGACGCGGCCCCGGCCCTGGCCGACCGCACCGGCGCGCCGATCCTGCTGCACCCCGAGGACGAGGTGCTGTGGCGGATGCGCCACCCGGACCGCGCCCCGGACAAGCCGCTGGCCGACGGCGACGTCCTCACCGTCGCGGGGACCGAGCTGCGGGTGCTGCACACCCCCGGCCACTCCCCCGGTGCGGTCTGTCTGCACGCCCCCGCGCTGACCACGGTCTTCTCCGGGGACACCCTCTTCCAGGGCGGCCCCGGCGCGACCGGGCGCTCCTACTCGTCCTTCCCGACGATCATCGAGTCGATCCGGGAGCGGCTGCTGACGCTGCCCGCACAGACGCTGGTCCGCACCGGCCACGGCGACTCCACGGCCATCGGGGACGAGGCCCCGCACCTGGACGAGTGGATCGCGCGGGGGCACTGAGCCCGGAGCACCGAGCCCCCGCGATCGATCCGTCCCCGGCCCCCGACACCGGGCGCTGGAAGGAGCGGTCGTAGTAGACCAGCGGGGCGTCCTCGCCGACGTGGGCCGCCACGACCCGGCCGATGAGGACGGAGTGGTCGCCGCCGTCCACCACGCGGTGCAGTGCGCAGGCGACCCGGGCGACCGCCTCCGGTATGCCCGGCAGCCCCAGCTCCATCGGCAGGGTGTCCCCCGCCGCGAACCGGTCCACACCGGAGGCGGCGAAGCGCCTCGCGATGTCCGCCTGTCCCTCCGCCAGGATGTTGATCATGAAACTCCCGGTGGTGGTGAACGCCTCGTGGGTGCTCGCGGTCTTGCCCAGGCAGATCAGCACCAGTGGCGGGGCCAGCGACAGCGAGCTGAACGAGCTGCCCGTGAACCCCCATCTGCGCCCGGACGCGTCGACCGTCGTGGCCACCGTCACGGGGGCGGGCACCCGGGCCATGGTCCGGGTGAACTCCTCAGAGGTGATGGTCATCGACGTTTCACCACTCGTCCTCCAGCAACTCGATCTCCTCCTGCTCCAGATCCGACAGGGCGAGGTCCGAGGGGGTATGGCCGCCCGCGCCGGGGCCGGCCGCATGGAGCGCCATCCCCTCCAGGGCACGCAGCCACGCCTCGCCGACCTCCCGTACCTCCGCCTCGGACAGCACATCCAGGGCGTAGGTCCACGTCACCATCAGCTCCGGGCCACCGGGGCGGTCGATGGTGACGGCGTTCAGCTCCAGTCCGTACGGGGTGAGCGGACCGTCGGTGCCGAGGTCGAGCCCGAGCGCCTCCGAGGCCGGGCGCCAGTCGCCCCCGGGCCCGTCGGGGAACTCGACCCGGCCCAGATAGTTGAAGCCGATCCGCGGCACGGCCAGCCCGGCCAGTCGCGCGGCCGTCTCCCGGTCCAGATGGCGCAGCAGGCCGTAGCCGATCCCGCTGCCGGGCACCGCGCGCAACTGTTCCTTGATCCGCTTGACCACCCGCCCGGTGGCCGGGCCGCCCGACCACAGGTCGCCCCACTGCACCTGGCCGGGATCCAGCCGCACCGGGTGGAGGCTGGTGAACCAGCCCACCGTACGGGAGAGATCCACACCCCCGACGCTCTCGTCCCGGCCGTGCCCCTCCACGGCGACCAGCACCGAGGTGGCCGAGGAGCCGAGCCTGCGGCGCCGGTCGGCTACCGCCAGCGCCAGCGCGCTCAGCAGCACATCGTCCACCCCGCAGTGGAACACCGACGGCACCTGGCCGAGCAGCGGCGCGGTCCGCGCGGCCGGCAGCGTCATGGTGACGCGGGCGACCGGTCCGGCCGGGTCGTGCGCAGGGGCGGCTTGGGCCCCGCCTGACTGGGCGTCCGGGGCGCCGAGTTGGGCGTCCGGGGCGGAGAGTTGGGCGTCCGGGGCGGAGAGTTGGGCGTCCGGGGCGGACAGGATGTCCGTCCACAGCGGGAGTTCCGCCCGCCGCTCCGGCCTGCGCACCTCGGCCGCCAACTGTTCGCTCCAGCGGCGCACCGAGGTGCCCACCGGGGTCGGCTCGGGCTCCCGCCCGGCGGCGACGGCCGTCGCGATGTCGGCGAGGTCCCGCAGCAGGATCCGCCAGGACACCCCGTCGACCACCAGGTGGTGGGCGACGAGCAGCAGCCGTCCCGGCCGTCCGGGACCGGCGTCGAACCACACCGCGCGCACCATCTCGCCGTCCCGGGGAGCCAGTTCCGCACGGGCCTCGGTCAGGGCGCGGTCCAACAGCGCGGCGAGGTCCCCGGCCGCGGTCTCGGCGATGCCGACCCGGCGGACGCGGTCGGCGCTGGACACCGCCCCGGCCGGTGGCACGCTCAGCCGCCAGCCGCCCTCGTCGTCCTCGATCAGCCGGGCGCGCAGCACATCGTGCCGGTCGTGCAGCGTCTGGAGCGCGGTGGTGAGCGTCGCCAGGTCCAGGCCCGCCGGGGTCCGGACGAGCATCGGCTGGCTGAAGGAGTCGATCGCACCGCCGCGCTCACGCAGCCAGTGCATGATCGGCGTGGCGGCGAACTCGCCGACGGGGTTGTCCGGTTCGCGGGAGACCGCGTCGTCGAGCACCTCCGCCACCGCCGCCAGCCCGGCCACCGTCTTGTGCTCGAAGACATCGTTGACGGCGAGGACCAGACCCGCCGCGCGGGCGCGGGCGATGAGCTGCATCGAGACGATGCTGTCGCCGCCCAGCTCGAAGAAGCTGTCGTCGATGCCGACCGAGGACAGCCGGAGCACCTCGGCGAAGACCGCGCACAGCGTCTCCTCGACCGGGTTCCGCGGGGGCCGCGAATCGGCCGCCGCGCCGAAGCTCGGCGCGGGCAGCGCCTTGCGGTCCAGCTTGCCGTTCGGGGTGAGCGGCAGCCGGTCCAGGACCACGAACGCGGACGGGATCATGTACTCCGGCAGCGACTCGCCGAGCGTCGTACGCAGCAGTCCGGCGTCCAGCGCCGCACCGGGGGTCCGGGGCACTACGTACGCCACCAGGCGCGCGCTGTCGCCCTGGTCGGCGCGGGCCAGCGCCACGGCCTGGCCGACCGCCTCATGGGCGGTCAGCACCGTCTCGATCTCCCCGAGCTCGATCCGGAAACCGCGCACCTTCACCTGGTGGTCGGCCCGGCCCGAGAACTCCAGCCGGCCGTCGGCGGTCCGGCGGACGATGTCGCCCGTGCGGTACATCCGCTCGCCGGGGCCGCCGAACGGGCAGGCCACGAACCGCTCCGCGGTCAGCGCGGGCCGGTTGTGGTAGCCCCGTACGACACCCGCACCGGCGATGTACAGCTCGCCCGGCACCCCGGGGGCGACCGGCCGCAGCCGGTCGTCCAGCACATAGACCCGGGTGTTGGCGATCGGGGCGCCGATCGAGGGCACGCCGTGGTCGTCCGTCAGGTCGGCGGCCGTCGACCAGATGGTGGTCTCGGTCGGTCCGTAGAGGTTGGTCAGCCCGGCGGCCGACGTACGCAGCCGCGCGGCCAGGGCCTCCGGCAGCGCCTCACCGCCGACCAGCACCCGCAGCCCGCGCACACCCTCCGGCGACGCGGTGACCATGGCCTGCCACAGCGACGGCGTCGCCTGGACGATGCCCGCCCCGGTCTCCTCGGCCATCCGCAGCAGCGCGGCCGGGTCGCGCACGGTGTCCCGGTCGGCGATCACCACGCCCGCGCCGCACAGCAGCGGCAGATACAGCTCCAGCCCCGCGATGTCGAACGACACCGTGGTGACCGCGAGCAGCCGGTCGGCGGGGCCGAGGCCGAACCGCTCGGCCATGTCGTCCAGGAAGTTGCTCAGCGCGCCATGCGGGACGACCACGCCCTTCGGGCGGCCGGTCGAACCGGAGGTGTAGATGACATACGCCGGGTGGTCCGGCGAGCACACCACACCGGGCGCGGCCGTGGGCGCCGCCGCCAGCTCGGCGACGGTGGCCGGGTCGTCCAGCACCAGCGCCGGTACGGTCGCGGCGGCCTCCCCGCCGCCGTCCCCGTCGCCCGCCGTGAGCAGTGGCGCGGTGCCCGAGGTGACCAGGGCCAGCGCGGGGCGGGCGTCCTGGAGGGTGTAGCCGATCCGGTCCTTCGGGTGCTCCGGGTCCAGCGGCAGATAGGCCGCCCCGGTCTTGAGCACGGCGAGCAGGGCGACGAGCAGATCCGCGGAGCGCGGCAGCGCCACGGCCACCAGCCGCTCGGGGCCCACCCCGCGGGCGGTCAGCAGCGCGGCGAGCCGGTTGGCCCGCTCGTCCAACTGGGCGTAGGTCAGCTCGACACCGCCGGAGACCACCGCGACGGCCGACGGGGTACGGGCGGCCTGCGCCTCGTACAGCTCGTGGACCCGGCGGGCGGGCAGCGGACGCGCGGTGTCGTTCCACTCGACCAGCACCCGCTCGCGCTCGGCCGCCGACAGCACGTCGACCTCGCTGATCCGCAGCCCCGGGTCGCCGGTCACCGCCTCCAGCACCTGGATCAGCCGCCGGACCAGCGTCGCCACGCTGTCCTCGTCGAACAGCTCGGTGCTGTACTCGCAGACGCCGGACAGCGCGCCCGGCCGCTCCGGCCGCTCACCGAAGGCGAAGCTCAGATCGACCTTGGCTACGCCCAGGTCGACCAGTTCGGGCCGCAGGGTCAGCCCGCCCAGCGCGGTTTCGGCGGCCGGCATGTTCTGGACCATCAGCATGACCTGGAACAGCGGATGCCGGGCCAGGGACCGCTCCGGGTCGACCACCTCCACCAGCCGCTCGAACGGGACGTCCTGGTGGGCGTAGGCGTCCAGCGCGGTGCGCCGCACCCGGTCCAGCAGTTGGTCGAACGTCGGGTCGCCCGAGGTGTCGGTGCGCAGCACCAGCGTGTTCAGGAAGACGCCGATCAGGTCCTCCAGGGCCTGGTCGGAGCGGCCGGCGATGGGGCTGCCGACCGGGATGTCCTCTCCGGCGCCCAGCTTGGTCAGCAGCAGGGCCAGGGCCGACTGGAGCACCATGAAGGTGCTGACCCCGCGGGCCCGGGCCAGCGCGGTGAGCCGGTCGTGCAGCGCGGGTTCCAGCGCGAAGTCCAGGGTGCGGCCGCGATGGCCCGCCACGGCCGGGCGGGGCCGGTCGGTGGGCAGGGTCAGCTCGTCCGGGAGTCCGGCCAGCGCCTGGCGCCAGTACGCCAGTTGGCGGGCGGCCAGGCTCTGCGGGTCGTCCTCGTCGCCGAGGTGGTCGCGCTGCCAGAGGGTGTAGTCGGCGTAGCTCAGCGGCAGCGGCGCCCAGTCCGGGGCCCGGCCGTCGCAGCGGGCGGCGTAGGCGGCCGACAGGTCGCGTACCAGCGGCGCCGTGGACCAGCCGTCGGTGGTGATGTGATGGATCACCAGGGCCAGGACGTACTCGCTCTCGCCGAGCACGAACAGGGTTGTGCGCAGCGGGAGTTGGACGGTCAGGTCGAAACCGCGGGTGGCGGTCGCCCGGAGCTGCTCCGGCAGCGCGGCCTCGGTCGTCTCCACCACGGTCAGCGGCACCCGCACCACGTCCGGCTCCCACACCTGCTGCCGGGGCGAGCCGTCGGTCTCGGGGAAGACCGTGCGCAGGCTCTCGTGCCGGCCGAGCAGATCGGACAGCGCCAGCTCCAGCGCCGCCCGGTCCAGCGCGCCGGACAGCCGGAGCACCACCGGCACGTTGTAGGTGGCGCTCGGCCCCTCCATCCGGTTGAGGAACCACAGCCTGCGCTGGGCGAAGGACAGCGGAAGCACCTCGGGCCGCTCGGCGGGGGCCAGCGGCCGCCGGGCACCCGCCTGCCCGTCCAGCGCGCCGGCGAGCGCGGCCACGGTCGGTGCCTCGAAGAGGGTGCGCACCGACAGTTCGGCGTCCAGCGCCGTACGGATCCGGTTGACCAGCCGCGCGGCCAGCAGCGAATGGCCGCCCAGGTCGAAGAAGTTGTCGTCGACCGACACCGGGCCGACGCCGAGCAGATCGGCGAAGAGACCGCACAGGATCTCCTCGCGGGGGGTGGCGGCGGCCCGTCCCGACGGGGCCGAGGCGTAGCGCGGCGCGGGCAGCGCCGCCCGGTCGACCTTGCCGTTGGCGTTGAGCGGCAGCGCGTCCAGCACCACCACGGCGGAGGGCGCCATATAGGCGGGCAGCTCCTGCGCGGCGAACCGGCGGACCGCGTCCTCCAGTCCGGCGTCGTCCGGTCCGGCGTTCTCCAGGCCGCTCGGGTCCTGTGGGTCCTGTGGGTCCTGTGGGTCCTGTGCCGCGGCGTGGGTGCAGTAGACGACCAGTTGCTTGCCTGCCGCACCGTCCTCCCGGGCCACCGCGGCCACTTGGCCGACGCCGGGGTGCCTGCCGAGCACCGACTCGATCTCGCCCAGCTCGATACGGAAACCGCGCACCTTCACCTGGGCGTCGGTCCGGCCGAGGTACTCCAGAACGCCGTCGGGCCGTCTGCGCACCAGGTCACCGGTGCGGTACATCCGCTCCCCCGGCGCGCCGTACGGGCAGGTGACGAAGCGCTCGGCGGTCATCTCCGGGCGGTTCAGATAGCCCCGGGCCAGCCCGGCCCCGGCCACATACAGCTCACCGGCCACCCCGGGCGGGACCGGCCGCAGCCGCCCGTCCAGGACATACGCCCGGGTGCGGTCCAGCGGAACGCCGATGGGCGCGCGGCCCGCCGCCAGATCCGCCTCCCGCAGCACGTGGTAGGTGGCGAAGGTGGTGGTCTCGGTCGGCCCGTAGCCGTTCCCGAGGACCAGGCCGGGGCAGGTCTCCCGCACCCGCCGCAGCAGCGCGGGCGAGAGCGCGTCACCACCGGCGGTCACCGTGTGCAGCCCGGCGAGCGCGTCCGGCCGCTCCTCGGCCACCAGGTCGAACAGCCCCTTGGTGAGCCACAGGGCGGTCACCCCGTACCGCTCGATCACCTCGCGCAGCTCGGCCGGACCGAGGTCGCCCGGCGGTGCGACGACGACCGTGCCACCGGACAGCAGCGGCACCCACATCTCGTAGGTGGCCGCGTCGAAGGCGTGCGGCGAGTGCAGCAGGATCCGCCGGTGGGCGTCGGTGCGCCAGTGCCGGTCGGCGGCGAGGGCGAGAACGTCGCGGTGGCGCACCGCCACGCCCTTGGGCGTGCCGGTGGAGCCGGAGGTGTACATCACATAGGCGAGCTGGTCGGGGTGGACCGGGGTGTCCGGGGCTCCCGGGTCGCCCTGGTCACCGGCCAGTTCGGCGTCGCGTACCCGCAGCACCCGCGCGCCGTCCGCGAAGGCGGTGTCGGCCCGGTCGGTCAGCAGCACGGGCGCGCCGGTCTCCTTCAGGACCCAGCGCATCCGGTCCGCGGGAAGGCTCGGGTGGAGGGGGACATAGGCCCCGCCCGCCTTGGTGACGGCCAGGGTGGCGACCACCACGTCGGCGGAGCGCTCCAGCACCATCGCCACCGGGGTCTCGGCACCCACTCCCGCGTCGCGCAGACGGTGTGCCAGCCGGTTGGCCCGGGCGTCGAGTTCCGCGTAGGTGAGCCGCTCCGCACCGGTGACCGCGAGTGCGTCCGGGGTGCGCGCGGCCCACTCCTCGAACCGGCGCGGCGGCGTCGCGAAGGTGTCACCGGCGCGGCCGGTGGTCTCCTCGCCGTCGTCCTCCGCGGTGGCCAGCGCCTGCCGGCGCTCGGCCGCGGAGAGGATGTCGACCTGTGCGACGGGCAGGGCCGGATCGGCCGCCACCGCCTCCAGGAAGCGCACGAACCGGTCGGCCAGCGCCCGCGCCCCCGACCGGTCGTACAGATCGGTGTTGTAGGCCAGGGTGCCGGTCAGGCCCGCCGGGGAGCCGTCGGCGTGGAAGGTCTCGCCGATGGCGAAGTCCAGGTCGAACTTGGCCGTCCGGTTGTTGGCGGGGTGCAGCCGGGTGTCGAGACCGGGGAAGCGCAGCTTCAGCTCGGGGATGTTCTCGAAGGTCAGCATGGTCTGGAACAGCGAGTGCCGGGACAGCGACCGGTTCGGGGCGAGGGTCTCCACCAGCAGGTCGAAGGGGACCTCCTGATGGGCGAAGGCCGCCAGGTCCACCTCGCGGACCCGCTCCACCAACTGCCGGAAGGTCGGATCGCCCGATACGTCGTTGCGCAGCACCAGCGTATTGACGAAGAAGCCGATGCCGTCCACCAGGGACTCGTCGTTGCGGCCCGCGATGGCCGTGCCGATCGGGATGTCCTCGCCCGCGCCCAGCCGGGACAGCAGCCCGACCAGGCCCGCCTGCACCACCATGAAGAGGCTGGCGCCGCTGGAGCGGGCGATATCGGTCAGCGCGGTCTGGAGCTCGGGGCTCAGGGACAGCGGCAGCCGGTCGCCGTCGTTGCTCAGCACCGCCGGGCGGGGCCGGTCGGTGGGCAGCTCCAACTGCTCGGGCAGACCGTCCAGGGTCCGCTTCCAGTAGTCGAGCTGACGGCCCAGCAGGCTCTCCGGGTCGTCCTCGGCGCCCAGCAGTTCGGCCTGCCACAGCGTGTAGTCCGCGTACTGCACCGGCAGCGGCCGCCAGGTGGGGGCGGATCCGGTGCGCCGCGCGGTGTAGGCGGCGACCAGGTCGTCCACCAGCGGGCCGAAGGACCAGCCGTCGGCGACGATGTGGTGCACCACGATCAGGAAGACATGCTCGGTGGGGCTCAGCACCAGCAGGTCCGCGCGGATCGGCAGCTCGGAGGCGAGGTCGAAACCGCGCCGCGCCACCTCCGTCAGCGCCTCGTCCAGCTTCTCCTCGGCCACCTCGGAGACCCGGATCTCGGCCTGGGCCCCGTCGGCGTCCAGCACCACCTGGGAGGGCACTCCGTCGTGGTCGGGGAAGAGGGTGCGCAGGCTCTCGTGCCGGCCGATGACGTCGTGCAGCGCGGTGTAGAGCGCGCCGCGGTCGAGCCGTCCGGTGAAGCGCAGCGACACACCCAGGTTGTAGGTGCCGTCCGCGCGGTCCAGTTGGTTGATGAACCACAGTCCGCGCTGCGGGTACGCCAGCGGCACCGGCTCCGGGCGTTCCCGGGGCGTCAGCGGGGTGCGCGCCCCGGTGGCCCGGTCGACCAGCCGGGCCAGCTCGGCGACGGTCGGCGCGTCGAACAGGTCGCGCACCGCCACATCGGCGCCCAGGACGGCCTGGATGCGCAGCACCAGCCGGGTGGCGAGCAGCGAGTGCCCGCCCAGGGAGAAGAAGTTGTCGTCCACCGACACCGAGGCCAGTTCGAGGATCTCGGCGAAGAGTCCGCACAGCACCTGCTCCTGCGGGGTGCGCGGCGGCCGGCCCGCTCCCTCGCCGGTCAGCTCCGGCTCCGGCAGCGCCTTGCGGTCGAGCTTGCCGTTGGGGGTGAGCGGAAGGGCGTCCAGGGCCAGTACGGCGGAGGGCACCATGTAGTCGGGCAGCGCCTCGGCGAGCTGGTCGCGCAGCGCGGAAGTGTCCAGGCGGTGGCCAGGGGCGGGCACCGCGTAGGCGACCAGCCGCTTGTCCCCGGGGCGGTCCTCGCGCACGATCACGGCGGCGGAGGCGACACCGGGTTGGCGGGCGACCGCGGCCTCGACCTCACCTGGTTCGATCCGGAAGCCGCGGATCTTCACCTGGTCGTCGGCGCGGCCGGCGAACTCCAGCACCCCCTCACGGGTCCAGCGGGCGAGGTCGCCCACCCGGTACATCCGGCTCCCCGCCGGACCGTACGGGTCGGCGACGAACCGCTCCGCGCTGAGCGCGGGCGCCCGCCAGTAGCCGCGCGCCAGGCCCTCGCCCGCGAGGTACAGCTCGCCGACGACGCCCGGCGGCACCCGGCGCAACTGGCCGTCCAGGACCTGGGCCCGGGTGTTGTCCAGCGGGGCGCCGATCGGTACGACGTCGGGCACCCGGTCGGCGGAGGTCACCCGGTGGGCGGTGGCGAAGGAGGTGGTCTCGGTCGGGCCGTAGGTGTCCTTGAACACCATGCCGGGGAAGCGCTCCAGCAGGGCGCGCACCGCCGTGCCGGGCACGACGTCGCCCCCGGCCAGCAGCTCCCGCACACCGGTCAGGCAGTCCAGGTCGTTCTCGGCCACGACGCGGAACAGCCCGGCGGTCAGATGCAGTCCGGTGATGCCGTGGTCGGCGATCATCCGGCGCAGGGTGCGGACGTCCATGTCCTGCGGCGGGGCGATGACCACCGTGCCGCCGGTGAGCAGCGGCACCCACAGCTCGTAGTTGGCGGCGTCGAAGGCGTGCGGCGCGTGCAGCAGCACCCGGCGGTGGGCGTCCGCGGCGAAGCAGCCGTCCAAGGCGAACGCCAGCAGATCGCGGTGGGTGACCGCGACGCCCTTGGGGCGGCCGGTCGAGCCGGAGGTGAACATCACATACGCGAGCCGCTCGGGCTGGACGGCCACGGCGGGGGGCTGGTCGGGCTGCCCGGCGAGGTCGTCGAGGTCGCCGTCCACCACGACGGTGGTGGCCCGGTGGCCGAACTCCAGCTCCGGCTGGGCCCGGTCGACGAGCAGCACCGACGGTTCGGTCCGCTCCATCACCTGCTCCCAGCGGCTCTGCGGGGCGCGCGAGTCCAGCGGCACATACGCGGCACCGGCCTTGAGCACGGCGAGCAGCGAGACGACCAGCTCCACCGAGCGCTGCTGGAGCACGGCCACCCGCGCCTCCGGGCCGACGCCCGCGGCGAGCAGCCGGTGCGCGAGCCGGTTGGCGCGCGTCTCCAGCTCCCGGTAACCGATCTCGGTGCCGTCGGCGGCGATGAGTGCGGTCGCGTCCGGGGCGGCGGCCACCCGCTCGGCGAACCGGGCGGGGACCGAGCCGCTGAGCGCGGGCACTTCGCGGACCGGACCGGCCCACTCCACGGCCAGCCGGCGGGTCTCCTCGGGGGCCAGGACGTCGATCTCGGCGATGCTCGTCCCGGGCCGGGCGACGGCCGACTCCAGCACCTTCAGGAACCGCCGCACCATCCGGCGCACGGTCTCCTCGTCGTACAGATCGGTGGCGTACAGCACCTGCCCGCCGATCCCGGCGGGCGCTCCCGCCTCGTCCCGCCGCTCGCTGAAGTCGAATTGCAGGTCGAACTTGGCGATGGTGAGGTCGCCCGGGGCCACCGAGGCGGTCAGCCCGGGCAGCTCCAGCGTGCGGTCCGGGTGGTCCTGCATGCTCAGCAGGATCTGGAACAGCGGGTGCCGGGACCGCGAGCGGTCCGGGTTGAGCACCTCGACCAGCCGCTCGAACGGCACGTCCTGATGGGCGTAGGCCGCCAGGTCGGCCCGGCGGACCCGGTCGACGAGGTCGGTGAAGGACGGCCGTCCGGAGGTGTCGGTGCGCAGCACCAGCGTGTTGACGAAGAACCCGACCATGTCGTCCAGGGCCTCGTCGGTCCGTCCGGCGATCGGGCTGCCGACCGGGATGTCGTCGCCCGCGCCGAGCTTGGACAGCAGCACGGCCAGCGCCGCCTGGAGCACCATGAACACGCTGGCGCCCCCGGCGTGGGCGACGGCGAGCAGCTCACGGTGGAGTTCGGGGCCGATCTCGCAGTCCAGTACGGCGCCGGAGTGGCTCGCCACGGCGGGCCGGGGCCGGTCGGTGGGCAGGGCCAGCTCCTCGGGGAGACCGGCCAGCGCGCTCTTCCAGTACGCCAGTTGGCGGGCCAGCGGGCTGGTCTCGTCGGAGTCCTCGCCCAGCAGCGACCGCTGCCACAGGGTGTAGTCGGCGTAGGTGACCGGCAGCGGCTCCCAGCCGGGGGCCCGGCCGTCGCAGCGGGCGGTGTAGGCGGCCGACAGATCGCGCACCAGCGGGGCCAGGGACCAGCCGTCCCCGGCGATGTGGTGGACGACGACGGACAGCACATGCTCGTCGCCGCCGAGGTGGAACAGCTCGGCGCGCAGCGGCAGTTCGGTGGCGAGCCGGAAGCTGTGGCTCGCGGCGGCCGCGAGGGCCGCGGGCAGGTCGGCGGCGGTGACCTCGGAGGCGTACGGCAGCGGCGGCAGCTCCTCGGCGGCCACCAGATGCTGCCGGGGCTCACCCGCCGTGTCCGGGAAGACGGTGCGCAGGCCCTCGTGCCGCAGCAGCACATCGCGCAGCGCCGCCCGCAGCGCCGCCACGTCCAGGTCACCGGACATCCGCAGCAGGAAGGGGATGTTGTACGTGGGATTGGGGCCGTCGAGCCGGTCCAGGAACCAGAGCCGGGCCTGGGCGAACGACAGCGGCATGGGGTCGGGCCGGTCCACCGGGACCAGCGCGGTCCGCGCCGCCCGCGCGGTGTCCAGCAGTTCGGCGAGGGTGGCCACGGTGGGCCGGTCGAACACCTCGTGCACGGCGAGTTCCACGCCGAGCACCGAGCGGGCCCGGCCGGCGAGCCGGGTGGCGGCCAGCGAATGGCCGCCGAGGGCGAAGAAGTTGTCGTCCACCCCGACCCGGGGCACGCCGAGCACCTCGGCGAACAGCCCGGCGAGCACCTGCTCGCCCGGGGTGCGGGCGTCGCGTCCGGCCGCCCCGCCGGCCACCTCGGGCTCCGGCAGCGCCCGTGCGTCGAGCTTGCCGCTGGGTGTCAGGGGCAGCGCGGGCAGGGTGACGAACGCGGCGGGCAGCATATAGTCCGGCAGCGACTCGCCGAGCTTCTTGCGCAGCAGTCCGGGATCCAGCGCCTCACCGGGGGCCTGCGGCACCACATAGGCCACCAGCCGCCGCTCACCGCCCCGGTCGTCGCGGGCGACCACGGCGCAGTCGGCGACACCCTGGCAGGCCGAGAGCGCGGCCGCGATCTCGCCGGTCTCGATCCGGAATCCCCGGATCTTCACCTGGTCGTCGGCGCGGCCCAGATACTCCAGCAGCCCGTCCGCGGTCCAGCGCGCCAGGTCACCGGTGCGGTACATCCGGCTGCCGTCGCCCGCGAACGGGTCGGCCACGAACCGGGAGGCGCTCAGGCCCGGCCGCTTCAGATAGCCCTGCGCGACACCGGCGCCCGCCACATACATCTCCCCGGCCACGCCGGGGGGCGCCGGACGCAGCGCGCCGTCCAGCACCCGCACCCGCAGATCGGGGATGCCCCGGCCGATCAGCGAACCGGCGCCCGCGGCGGCGAGTTCGGCGTCCAGGGCGAGATGGCTGACGTGCACCGTGGTCTCGGTGATGCCGTACATGTTGACGAGCCGCGGTGCGCAGGGAGCGCCGTCGCCGTGCCGTTCGTACCAGTCGGCCAGCCGCCCCAGGTCCAGCGCCTCGCCGCCGAAGACCACATGGCGCAGCGCCAGCCGGTCGCCGGTCGCCGGGTCCTCGCGGTCGGCGCCCGCGAGCTGGTAGAAGGCCGACGGGGTCTGGTTGAGGAAGGTCACCCGCTCGTCCGCCAGCAGCCGCAGGAAGCGCTCGGGCGAGCGCGACACCTCGAACGGGACCACCACGAGCCGCCCGCCGTGCAGCAGCGGCCCCCACAGCTCCCATACCGAGAAGTCGAAGGCGTAGGAGTGGAACAGGGTCCACACCTCGTCGGCGCCGAAGGGGAACCACCGGCGGGTGGCGGCGAACAGCCGGACCACATTCCGGTGGGAGACCACGACGCCCTTGGGGCGCCCGGTGGAACCGGAGGTGTAGATGACGTACGCGGGGGCGAGGGGCAGCAGCGGCGAGGGCCGGTCGGCATCGGTCAGATCGGTGCCGGGCAGGGCGGCGAGCCGCGCCCGCACCTCCTCGTCGCCCAGCACCACCCGCTCCACGCCGTCGGGGAGCGCCACCTCGGCCGTGGTGTCCGTCACCAGCAGGGCCAGGTCCACATCGGAGACGGTGTACGCGATCCGGTCGGCCGGATACGCGGGGTCGATGGGCACATAGGCGGCGCCCGACTTCACCACCGCCAGCAGCGCCACCACCAGGTCGATCGAGCGGGGCAGCACCAATCCGACGAACCGGCCAGGCCCGGCGCCCCGCGCCACCAGCAGCCGGGCCAGCGCGTTCGCCCGCGTGTTCAGCTCGGCGTAGGTCAGCGTGTCCGCGCCGAGGGACACCGCGGGCGCCTCGGGGCACTCCCGCACCCGCGCCTCGAACAGCTCGGTGAGGGTGGCGGCCCCGTCGCCGTTCGGCATCGCGGAGAGCGCGGCGGTGGGGGCCTGGGCCGCGTCGCCGGTGACGGGGGCGCCGGTGAAGTCCACCAGCACCTGACGGCGTTCGGCCTCGGTGGCGATGTCCAGCGCTCCGAGCGGCCGGTCCGGCGCACCGGCGCCCAGGGCGCGCAGCAGTCCGGTCAGCCGTTCGCCGTGGCGCTCCACCTCGGCGGCGGAGTACAGCTCGGGGCTGGCGTTCAGCTCCACCCGCAGCCCGCCGTCGCCCGCCCGGTTGTCGACGACGACGGTCAGATCGTCGTCGTGGCCGATGGTCAGGTTGTGCACCACGCCCGGGTGGCCGCCGAAGTCCAGGTCGTAGTCGAACATGATGATGTTGACGCGCGGGCCGACCAGGCGCCTGCCGTCGGCCAGCGCGCCGACGTCGCGGCGCAGCTCCTCGTAGCGGTAGCGCTGGTGGCGCAGGGCGCCGCGCATCCGCCGGGAGACCTGGCCCAGCAGCCCGGCGACGGTGTCCCCGGGCCGCACCGACAGCCGCAGCGGCACCAGGTTGGACACCATGCCGGGCACGTTCGCGGCGTCGCCGCCGGGCCGGGCCGCGACCGGGAGGGCGAGGACGACATCGGTACGGCCGGTGATCCGGTGCAGATACAGCGCCTGGGCGGCGACGGCCACCGTCGGCCAGGCCGTACCCACCTCGCGGGCCAGCGACCGGATCGACTCGACGGCGGCCGGCTCCAGCGTGGACACGACCCGCAGCAGCGGGCCGTCCGGATAGCGGGTGGGCTGTGCGGTCAGGCCCTGGGCCTCGGGGCGGTCGGCCAACTGCTCGGCCCAGTACCGCCGGTCACCGGCGATCTCCTCGGACCCGCCGTACGCGGCGTCGGCCTCGATGAGCTCCCGCAGACCGCCGTGGCCGGATTCCGGGCACCGCTCCCCCGCCGCGGCGGCCGAGTACACGGCGGCGACCCGGCGCGCGACCATGCCCACGCTCAGGCCGTCCAGCGCGATGTGGTGATGGCGCTGGTACCAGACGTACCGGTCCTCGGCGAGCCGGAACAGCGCGAAGGTGAACAGCGGTCCGGCGGTGAGGTCCACCGGCCGCCGCTGGTCGGCCGACGTCCAGTCGCGCACGGCGGCTTCCGGATCGTCCGCTCCGGACACGTCCACGAGGTGGAACGGCCAGTCGAGTTGGGGCGCAACCACCTGGTACGGGCCGTCGGCGTCCTCGCCGAAGGACACCCGCAGGGCCTCGGTCTCGTCCACCACCCGCCGCAGGGCGGCCTCGAACAGCCCGGCGTCGACGGGGCCCTGGATGTCCACCCGCTCCGCCAGGCCGAAGAGCGGATTGGCGGAATCGCCCTGGACGGCGTACCAGATTCCCCGCTGGCCGTCGGTCAAGCGGAATCGAACACCCTGCGGGAGAGACATGCACTCACTCCACATTCGATGGGAGAAAGGAGACGGTCGGCTGAACAGCCTTCACGCTTCGCAGCCTGTCCGACGCCCGTGAGGTGCGACAACGACAGTGCAAAGAATTGAGTACGTGGCCGGGGGGCTTCCGATTTGAACTATTCGAGGCGATGTAGGCGCCGCCCCTTGACACGGGCACCCTGTGAGCCATGAACCCCAGACGGCAGGATGCCGAGCCCCGCGAGCGGGCCCCGGCGGCGTTGACCGCCGAGGTCACCCACACCACATGTCTCGAGACGCTGCTCGCGGCACCCTGCCCGGACTTCCCCGTCCTGCCCGGGGTGTGCGTCCTGGACTATCTGCGGGCGAGCGCCGAGGCCCATCCGCCCGCCCCGGGCCTGCGCTGGCGCGCGGTGGACCGGGTGCGGTTCCTGTCCGCCGTCTTCCCCGGTGAGGAGCTGACGGTCCGGCTGACCTGGCAGCGGACGAGCGAGGACGCGTGGACCGGGCTGGTCACCGCGAGCACCGTACGCGGCGCGGCAGCCTCCGCCCGGCTGCGCTACGCCGGGGAGGCGGACCGGTGATCGAACTCGACGGGGTGCGCCGGCTGCTGCCGCGCCGCCGCCCCATGCTGCTCGTGGACCGGGTGCTGGACGTCGTGCCGGGCGAACGGATCGTCGCGACGAAGGCCGTCACCTGCAATGAGCCGTGGTACGCGCGGCTCCCCGAAGGCACCCCCGCCGAACGGCTCGGCTATCCGACGGCCCTGGTGATCGAGTCATGGGGCCAGGCCGCCGGGATCCTGGCGCGGCTGAGCGGTGAACTGCCCGAGGGCATCATGCTGCTCGCCGCGATGAACGATGTCGCGGTGCACCGCACGGTGCTGCCCGGAGTGCTGCTGGAGCACCGGGCGCGGATCGTCAGATCCCTCGGCGACCATCTGATCTTCGAGGGGGAGAGTCTGGTGGACGGTGACGCGGTGGTGTCCATCGGGCGGATGGTGATGGCGTTCCGCCCCGCGGGCCCGCCGCTTCCCCCGTGCGGGGACGGGCCCTGAGACCACTGACACCGGGCCGCCCGGTGCCCCGGTCGGGGCACCGGGCGGCCCGGTGTCGTACGCCGTTCAGGAGTCGGCGGTGGCCAGCCCCGCCTCGTCCGGCAGGAACCGCACCGGCAGGGTCGACATCCCGGTCATCAGGTTGGAGTGGATCCGGCGCGGCTCACCGGTGAGTTCGACCCCGTTGCTGAACGTCCGCAGCGCGTCCAGCATCTCCTTCACCTCGACCCGGGCCAGATAGGCGCCCAGGCAGAAGTGCGGACCGTAGCCGAAGGTGATGTGCTTGTTCGGCGAGCGGCCGAGGTCCAGGACATACGGGTCGTCGAAGACCGACTCGTCGCGGTTGGCCGAGGTGTTCCACAGCGTCACCACGTCGCCCGCCTTGATGGTCCCCCCGGCGATCTCGACGTCGACCAGGGCGGTGCGGCCGAAGTTCATCGCGGGGGTGGCCCAGCGCAGCGTCTCCTCGGTGGCCGACTCCAGCGTCACCGAGCCCTCCTTGAGCCGCTTCCACTGCTCCGGCTCACGGCTGAGGGTGTACAGGGAGTCGATCATCGTGAGCCGGCTGGTCTCATCGCCGCCCAGGATGAGGCTGTAGCAGTTGAAGACGATGTCCTGATCGGTCAACGGCACCCCGTTGATCTCACTGGCGGTGAGCGTGCTGATCACGTCGTCCTGCGGATCGGCGCGCCGCTCGGCGACCAAGTCGCTGAAGTACAGCAGAATCTCGTTGCGCGCCAGGAACGCCTCCTCCGGGGCCTGGTCCGCCTCGTCCGAGCTGAGCGAGGACTTGGTCAGGCCCAGCAGATACGCGTGGTCCTTGACCGGCACCCCGAGCAGCCCGCCCACGGTGGTCAGCGGGATCACCGAGGCCACCTCGGCCGCGAAGTCCCCCTCCCCCCGCCGGACCGCGTCGGCGATCATCCGGCGGGCGTTGACCCGGACCAGCTCCGCGACCTTTGACAGGGCTCGCGGCGAGAACGCCTTGAGCATCACATTGCGCAGGTCCTTGTGGCGCCGGCCGTCGGTCACCGCCAGCATCTGGCCGGCCGCCGAGTCGCCGCCCGCCAGCAGCGTCACCAGGACGTTGCCCTTCTCCGAGGTGAGCCGCTGGTTGTCCCGGTAGAGCGCCATCACATCGGCGTAGCGGCTGACCACCCAGAAGCCGGGTGTGCCGTCGGCCGGCGGATGCCAGTACAGCGGGTGGTCGGCGCGCAGCCGGCGCCAGTACGCGTCCATGTCGTGCTCGAGGTAGGTCCCGGTATCGACCAGGTTGATGGCCGAGATCTCCTCCGGTATCCCGTCGCGGCTCATCGCTGTCTGCACGCTCATCTCTCCACCAATCGGGTCACTTGAGTTCCCGGAGCTTCTCGTTGAGTACGCGGCCGATCTCGGCGGCCGGTTCGGGCCGCATCAGGTACGGGTGGGCGTGAGTGATCCGCCGGTACTCGATCCGTCCGTCGACATGGGGCCGCCACCGCTCGGCGCGCCCGGCCAGGTCGGCCGCGGGCACCGACGGGTCCTCCTCGGCCACCAGCACCAGCAGGTCGCCCCGGTAGGGGGCCGGTTCATAGGCGAGGAAGAGCCGGCGGTTGTTGGCGAAGGCACGGGCCAGGGCGGCCACGTTGTCCTCGTCCAGGCTGGCCAGCACGGACTGCCGCTCCCGCAGCATGGTCACCACCTGGCCGTGGGTCAGCGGCGCGTCGCTCAGGGCGTCCACGTCGTAGCCCTCGAAGTCCAGCAGCACCCGCAGCGCGTCCTGTTCGTCCGGCAGCCGGTCGGGCAGCGGCTGGGAGCGGTCGAGCGGGTACTCGTCCAGGTTGACCAGCAGCGCCACCTCCTCGCCCGCGGCCTGGAGCAGCGCCGCCATGGCGTGGATGACCGTGCCGCCGAGCGACCAGCCGAGCAGGGCGTACGGTCCGGTGGGCTGGACCCGGCGGATCTGGGCGACATAGTCGGCCGCCATCTCCTCCAGGGTCGCGGGGAGCGCGTCCCCCTCGCCACTCAGCCCCCGGCACTGGAGCCCGTAGACCGGATGCTCGGCGTCCACGCTCCGCAGCAGCGCCGAATAGCTCCAGCTCAGCCCGCCCGCGGGGTGGACACAGAACAGCGGGGTGCGGCTGCCGTGCTCGCGCAGCGGAAGCAGCACATCGAGCGAGTCCTGTTCCGCGTCGCCGGTGAGCTTCTGGGCCAGTTCGGCGACGGTGGGCGCGGTCAGCACGGTCCGCATGCCGAGCTTCACGCCGAACGCCGACCGGATCCGGTTGACCAGGCCCATCGACATGATGCTGTCGCCGCCCAGGTCGAAGAAGCTGTCGTGGATACCCACCACGTCAAGACCGAGCGCCTCCCGGAACAGCCCGCACAGGATCTCCTCCTGCGGGGTGCGCGGGCCGCTCCACTCCCGGGGGTTGTAGTCGGGTGCGGGCAGCGCCTTGCGGTCGACCTTTCCGTTGGCGTTCAGCGGCAGCTCGTCGAGGACCATGAACGCGGCCGGGACCATATAGTCCGGGACGGCCGCGGCCAGCCGCTCGCGCACCGCGGCGGCGTCCAGCCCGCCGCCCGCCGCGCCCACCAGATAGGCGGCCAGCCGCTTGCCCGCGCCCTCGTCGGTGCGCAGCACGACCGTGGCCTGGGCCACCTCGGGGTCCCGGGCCAGCGCGGCCTCGATCTCGCCGAGTTCCACCCGGTAGCCGCGGATCTTGACCTGCTCGTCCACCCGGCCCAGGTACTCCAGTTGCCCGTCCGCGTTCCAGCGCGCCAGGTCGCCGGTGCGGTACAGCCGGCCGCCCGGCGCGCCGAACGGATCGGCCACGAACCGGGCCGCCGTCAGCGCGGGCCGGCCCAGATAGCCGCGGGCCAACTGGCCGCCGCCGATGTACAGCTCGCCGACGGCGCCGAGCGGCGCGGGCCGCAGTCCCGCGTCGAGCACATACAGCCGGGTGTTGGGGGTGGGCCGGCCGATCGGCACCGCGCCGGACGGGGTCTCCTCGCCCGGCTCCAGCCGCAGCACCGCGCAGCCGACGGTGGCCTCGGTGGGCCCGTACTCGTTCACCACGGCCACGTCCGGGTGGGCGGCGCGCCAGGGGGCCAGCGCCTCGCCCAGCAGTTGCTCACCGCCGATCACCAGCTCACGGGTCGGGGAGCACTCCGGGTCCACACCGGCCAGCAGCGGCAGATGCGACGGGGTGACCTTGCAGAACGCGGGCCGCACCCGCCCCTGCGCGGGCTGCTCCAGCTCCGCCACATGCACACAGCCGCCGGTGGTCAGCGGGCCGAACAGCGAGGTGACGGCCATGTCGAAGGAGACCGGCGAGTGCAGCAGGGCCCGCTCGCCCAGCGACGGGTACGCCTCGGCGGCGTAGTCGAGGTACTGGGCGAACGAACGGTGCTCCACCACCACGCCCTTGGGCCGCCCGGTGGACCCCGAGGTGTAGATCACATACGCGGGGCTCTGCGCCTGCCACTGATGTCCCGCGGGGGCGGGCTGACCCGCGGGAGCGGCGGGCGCGGGCCCGTCCGACGGCTGGTCCAGCAGCCGCACCGGCGCCGTCTGCGCATCCCACCAGTGACCGCCGGAACCAGCGGGCGCGGGCCCGTCCGACGGCCGGTCCAGCAGCCGCACCGGCGCCGCCGTCTCCGGCAGGCCGGGCGCGATGTCGGAGCGGGTCAGCACCAGCACCGGAGTGGCGTCGGTGAGGACGTGCGCCAGCCGGTCGGCCGGGTCGCCCGGGTCCACCGGCAGATAGCCGCCGCCCGCCTTGAGCACCGCCAGGGCGGCGATCACCAGGTCCGCCGAGCGCGGCAGGGCCAGCGCCACCAGCCGCTCGGGGCCCACCCCGGCCGCGCTCAGCTCGGCGGCCAGCCGGTCGGCGGCCGCGTCGAGCTGCGCGTAGCTGAGCGTGGTGCCGTCCGCGGCCAGCAGCGCCGGGGCGTCCGGGGTGCGGGCGGCCTGGGCCTGGAAGCGCTCGGGCACCAGGGCGCTCGGCGCGGGCCGGGCGGTGGCGGTGAACTCCTCCAGCAGCGTGCGGCGTTCGTCCGCGGCCAGCAGTTCGACCCGGTTCACCGGCTGCTCCGGCGCGCCGATCATGGCCTCGACCGCGCGCACCAGCCGGCCGCCGATGGCCTGGATCTCCTCGCGGCCGATCACATCGGGCCGGTGGCCGAAGCGCAGCCGCAGGGTGCGTCCGGGCATCGCCACCAGGCTGATCGGGTAGTGGTTGGCGTCCGAGCCGTAGGCGCCGACGATGCGCAGGCCCTCCTGGACGCCCGGCATCCCGCTGCCCTCGAGCGGATAGTTCTCGGTGACGACGATGGTGTCGAACAGCTTGTCCGTGTCGACCAGGCGCAGCACGTCCTGGAGCCCCAGGTGGTGGTAGTCCATCACCGAGGTCTGCCGGCGCTGCACCCGCTCCAGCAGCTCGGCCCAGGTGTCGTCGGCGCCGAGGGTGACCCGGACCGGGACGGTGTTGATGAACAGCCCGACCATCGTCTCCACGCCCGGGATGTCCGCCGGGCGCCCGGAGACGGTCGCGCCGAACACCACATCGGTCCGGCCGGTCAGCCGGCCCAGCACCACGCCCCAGGCCGCCTGGACGGCGGTGTTGAGGGTGACGCCGTGGCGGCGGGCCAGCGCGGTCAGCGCCTCGGTGGTGTCCTCGGGCAGTTCGACGAGGTGGTCCTCGGGAAGGGCGGCGGCCTTGTCGTCGGCGTCCGGCGCGATCAGGGTCCCGCCGTCCACACCGGACAGCACGGCGCCCCACGCCTCCCGGGCCGCCCGGTCGTCCTGCTGTCCCAGCCAGGCCAGATAGTCGCGGTACGGGGTCACCTCGGGCAGTACGGACACATCGCCACCGGAGGCGTAGAGCGCGAACAGCTCGCGCATCAGCAGCGGTCCCGACCAGCCGTCGAGCAGCAGATGGTGATTGGTCATCAGGAACCGGGCGAGACCGTCACCCATGCGGATCAGGGTGAAGCGCAGCAGCGGCGGCCGTTCCAGGTCGAACCGGCGCAGCCGGTCCTCGTCCATCAGCGCGTCCAGCCGGGCGGCCCGCTCGGCCTCGGGGAGGCCACTCAGATCCAGCTCGTGCCAGGGCAGTTCGAGGTCGCCGACGATCACCTGCACGGGGCGGCTCAGCCCCTGCTGGCGGAAGCCCGCCCGCAGGTTGGGATGGCGGCGCAGCAGGGCGGCCGCAGCCGAGCGCAGCTTGCCGGCGTCCAGCTCACCGGCGAGGTCGAGGCCGAGCTGCACCGTGTAGAGGTCCGGCGCGTCCTCGTCGAACTGGGCGTGGAAGAGCAGCCCCTCCTGCATCGGGGTGAGCGGCAGGACGTCCTCCAGCCGCTCGGGACCGGTGGACTCGACGGCCTCGATCTCGCTCTGGGTCAGCGGCACCAGCGTCAGGTCGGAGGGGCTCCAGCCACCGGCTTGCGGCCGCTCGACATGGGTGACCAGGGCGGTGAGCGCGGCCAGCCAGTGCTCGCCCAGCTCGCGGACGTCCGGCTCGCTCAGCATCTCGCCCGCCCAGGACACGTCCGCCACCAGTTGGGGGCCGTCGGGCAGATCCCTGGTCATGGCGTTGATGTCGATGGTGTGGGCCAGCGGCCGGTCGGGGTCGCTGCCGCCGTCGAGGTCGAAGCCCTCGGGCGCGGTGCTCCAGTCGGCGGGCGCCGCGTCGCCCTCCGGTCCTCCGCCGGGGAAGCGGCCCAGGTAGTTGAAGCTGATCTGCGGGCCGGGCAGCCCGGCCAGCACCGGGGCGGTCTGCGGGTTGAGATAGCGCAGCAGGCCGTAGCCGATCCCGTTGTCGGGCAGGGCGCGCAGTTGCTCCTTGACGCGCTTGAGCACCCGGCCGGCCACCGGCCCGCCCGCCCGGAACTCGGCCCAGTCGTGCGGACCGGGGTCCAGCCGCACCGGGAAGAGGGTGGTGAACCAGCCGACGGTACGGGAGAGGTCGACCCCCTCGGCCAGCTCCTCGCGGCCGTGCCCCTCCAGGTTGACCAGCACCGGGCCCTCGGCGCGGCCACGCTGGGCGCGCCACTGGGCGACGGCGGTGGCGAAGGCGCTCAGCAGGACGTCGTTGACGCGTGCGTGGTAGGCCGCGGGCACCGTGGTGAGCAGGGCGGAGGTCTGCTCGGCGGGGAGGGTGAGCATCACCCTCCTGGTCGTCGAGCCGATGTCCCGCCGCGGATCCAGGGGCCGGTCGGCCAGGGCCGGATCGGGCTCGCCGAGCGTGTCCATCCAGTACTGGAGCTCCTCGACCCGCTCCGGCCGCTGGGCGGCCTCGGTGAGCAACTGCGCCCACTCCCGGAAGGAGGTGCCGACGGGGTCGAGCCGCGGGGTGCCGCCACCGGCCTGCCCGGCCCAGGCCAGCTCCAGGTCCGGCAGCAGGACGCGCCAGGAGACGCCGTCCACCGCGAGGTGGTGGACGGTCAGCAGCAGCCTGCCGGAGCGGCCTTGGCCCGCGTCGAACCAGACGGCCTGGATCATCGCCCCGGCCTCCGGGTCGAGCCGGTCCCAGGCGCCCCTGGTCTCCTCGGCCATCCGGGCCCTGGCCCGCTCGTCGTCCAGTCCCGCGATGTCCACCCGGCGCAGGCAGTCGGCCGCCTGGACGGCGCCGCGCTCGGGCACCTCCAGATGCCACACCAGTCCGCCGGTGCGGCGCAGCCGCATCCGCAGCACATCGTGGTGGTCGAGCAGGGTCTGGAGCACCGCCCGCAGCCGCTCCTCGCCGAGATCGGCCGGGACCACGAGCATGTTGGTCTGGCTGAAGCGGTCGGGGCGGCCGCCGCGCTCCCGCATCCAGTGGATGATCGGGGTCGGCGGTACGGCGCCCACGCCCGCACCGGCCGCCACGGGCTGCCGCTGCTCGGGGGCGGCCTCGGCGGGCGGCTCCTCCGCGGCCGTGAGCTTGGCGAGACCGGCCACCGTCTTCTGCTCGAAGACGTCCCTCGGGGTCAGCTTGATGCCCGCGTTACGGGCCCGGCGGACGAGCTGGATGGACATGATGCTGTCGCCGCCGGTGTCGAAGAAGCTGTCGTGGACGCCGATCCGCTCCAGCCCGAGGACCTCGGCGAACAGCGAGCACAGCAGCTCTTCCTGAGGCGTGCGCGGCCCGTCGGTGGGGGCGGCGGCGCCGGCGTACTCGGGCTCGGGCAGCGCCTTGCGGTCGGTCTTGCCGTTGGGGGTCAGCGGCAGCGCGTCCAGCACCACGACCGCGGCGGGCACCATGTAGTCCGGCAGCGCGGTGGCCGCGTGGGTGCGCAGCTCGGCGCCGTCGAGCGGGGCGGCGCCCGCCGCGGGCACCACATAGGCCACCAGCCGCTGGTCCCCCGGGCGGTCCTCACGCACCAGCACCTCCGCCTGCGCCACCGAGGGGCGGCTCAGCAGTACGGAGCGGATCTCGCCGGGCTCGATCCGGAAGCCGTGCAGCTTGACCTGCTCATCGGTGCGGCCGAGGAACATCAACTGCCCGTCCCGGTGCCACTTGGCCAGGTCCCCGGTGCGGTACATCCGGCTGCCGGCCGGGCCGAACGGATCGGCGACGAACCGCTCGGCGCTGGTGCCGGGGCGGCCGAGGTAGCCGCGGGCGAGCCCGTCACCCGCGATGTACAGCTCACCGGCCATGCCGGTGGCCACCGGCCGCAGTTCGGCGTCCAGCACATGGACCCGGGTGTTCGGGATCGGCGTGCCGATGGGCGGCTCGGCCACTCCGGACAGCGGTGCGCTGATGGTGGCGCACACCGTGGTCTCGGTCGGGCCGTAGGCGTTCACCATCCGCCGCCCGGCCGACCAGCGGCCGGCCAGCTCCGGCGGGGTCGCCTCACCGGCGACCAGCAGGGTGGTGCCCGCGGGCACCTCGCCGTCGCCCATCACCCCGAGCGCGGCGGGCGGAATGGTCGCCTGGGTGACCCGCTGCTCGGCGAGCAGCGCGGCCAGCGGGGCGCCGGGGTCCAGGCGCTCGGCCGGCGCCATCACCAGGGTCGCGCCGACCGGCAGCGACTGGCACAGCTCGGCGAACGCCGCGTCGAAGCTCGGCGAGGCGAACTGGAGCACCCGGCTGCCCGGACCCAGCCCCAGCGCCTCGGCGTAGCCGGTGGCCAGGGCGGCGACACCGGCGTGCGAGACCACCACGCCCTTGGGCCTGCCGGTCGACCCGGAGGTGTAGATCACATACGCGGGGTGCCGCACCGACACCCACACCTGCGGCGCGGTGTCCGGCGCGCCCGCCACCCGGGCGGCCGTGGCCTCGTCGTCCACGACCAGCACCGTGGCCGAGCCGGTGGGCGGCAGGGTGGCGGCGATGGCCCGGGTGGTGACGACCACGCCGGGGCGGGCGTCGGAGAGCATGTAGGCCAGGCGCTCGGCGGGGTAGGCCGGGTCAAGCGGCAGATAGGCCGCACCGGCCTTGTGCACCGCGAGCACCGCGGCCGGCCACTCCGGCGAGCGGGGCAGCGCGAGGGCCACGAACCGCTCGGGGCCCGCGCCTTCGGCGCACAGGACGTGGGCGAGCCGGTTGGCCCGGCGGTCGAGTTCGGCGTAGGACAGCTCGCCGCCCTCGAAGGCCACCGCGGGGGCGTCGGGGTGGCTCGCCACCTGCCGGGCGAACAGCTCGGGGAAGGTGGCCCGGCCGAGGTCGGTGCGGTCCGTGTCGTTGACGCGGGCGAGCATCGTCCGCTCGTCCTCGGTCAGCACGGACAGCTCCTGTACGCGCAGTTCGGGGTCGGCGGCCACCCGCTCCAGCAGCCGCTCCAGCCGGCCGAAGAGATCCACGACGGTCCGGCGGTCGAAGAGGTCGAGCCGGAAGTCGATCAGCGCCTGCATCCCGTCCGGGCCGCCGTCGGCCGCGGTGCGCTCGTTGAAGGTGAACGCGAGGTCGAACTGGGTGGCGTTCACCGGCACCGGATACGCCTCGGCGTCGACCCCGGGCAGACCGACCGGGGCGCTGCCCGCGGCCTCGACGTTCTGCACGTTCAGCCAGATCTGGAACAGCGGGTGCCAGGCCAGCGAGCGCTCCGGGTTGAGCAGCTCCACCAGCCGCTCGAACGGCACCTCCTGGTTGGCGTACGCGGCGAGGTCGTACTCGCGGACGCGGTCCAGCAGCTCCCGGAAGGTCGGGGCGCCGGAGGTGTCGGTGCGCAGCACCAAGGTGTTGACGAAGAAGCCGATCATGCCCTCGAGCGCCTTGTCGTTGCGCCCGGCGATCGGGGAGCCCATGGGGATGTCGGAGCCCGCACCGAGCGCCGAGAGCAGCGCGGCCAGACCGGCCTGGAGCACCATGAAGAGGCTGGTCCCGGTCTTGCGGGCGACGACGGTCAGCGCCCGGTGCAGCTCCGGGGAGATGTCCATCTCGACCGTCTCGGCGGTGTAGTCCGCCCCCGGGGGCCGCGGCCGGTCCGTCGGCAGCGGCAGCACCTCGGGGATGCCCTCCAGCCGCTTGCGCCAGAAGTCCAGTTGCTGGGCGACCAGGGACTCCGGGTCGCCCTCCTCGCCCAGTACCTCGTAGTTCCACATCGTGTAGTCGGCGTACTGGGCGGGCAGCGGCTCCCAGGCCGGTGCCGCGCCCCGCACCCTGGCCAGATAGGCGGAGGTGAGATCCTCGGCCAGCGGGCCGACCGACCAGCCGTCGCCCGCGATGTGATGCAGGAGCAGCAGCAGGACGTGGTCCTCCGCGCCGATCCGGAACAGGGTCACCCGCAGCGGGGTCTCGGTCGCCAGGTCGAAGTCGCGCGCCGCCTGCTCCGCGATCGCCGCGTCCAGATCCCCCTCGGCCACGGGGGTGACGACCAGGTCGGCCGCCCCCTGCTCCGGGCTGAGGATCAACTGCCGGGCCACCCCGTCGGTTTCGGGGAAGATCGTGCGCAGCGTCTCGTGCCGGGCCGTGACGTCGCGGACGGCCGCCCGCAGCGCCTCCTGGTCCAGCGATCCGCTCAGCCGCAGGCCGATGCTGATGTTGTGGGCCGCGGCGCCGTGCTCGAACCGGTTGAGGAACCACAGCCGGCGCTGTGCGTAGGACAGCGGGATCCGCTCGGGCCGCTCCACCGCGCGCACCGGCGGCCGGGCCTCGTCGGCGCCGCGCAGCCGGGCCGCCAGCCGGGCCACCGTGGGGGCCTCCCACAGCACCCGCAGCGGCAGCTCCACGGCGAACGCCGAACGGGCCCGGCTGACCAGCCGGGTGGCGTGCAGCGAATGCCCGCCCAACTCGAAGAAGTCGTCGTGGATGCCGACCGCGGCCAGGTCGAGCGTCTCCATGAACAGCCCGCACAGGATCTCCTCCTGCGGGGTGCGCGGGGCGGCGCCGGTGGTCAGCTCGCCGAAGTCGGGCGCGGGCAGCGCCTTGCGGTCGGTCTTGCCGTTGGGGGTCAGCGGCAGCGCGTCCAGCACCATGAACGCCGAGGGCATCATGTACTCCGGCAGCCGCGCGGAGACCGCCCGGCGCAGCGCGGGCACCGGCACCGCCGCGTCCGGGGCCGCGACGACGTACGCCACCAGCCGCTGCTCGCCCGATCCGGCCTCGCGGGCCACGACCGCCACCTGGGCGACCTCGGGCACCTCGGCGAGCACGGTCTCGATCTCGCCCAGCTCGATGCGGAAGCCGCGCACCTTGACCTGGTCGTCGGTGCGGCCGGCGAACTCCAGTTGCCCGCCGTCCGTCCACCGGGCCACATCACCGGTCCGGTACATCCGGGTGCCGGGCGCGCCGAAGGGGCAGGCGACGAACCGCTCCGCGGTCAGGTCCGGGCGGCCCGCGTAGCCGCGCGCCACACCGCGCCCGGCGATGTAGAGGTCGCCGAGGACCCCGGGCGGGGCCGGTGACAGCCCGGCGTCCAGGACATAGACCTGGGTGCTCGCGATGGGCCTGCCAATGGCCGGGGGGCCGGACACCTCGGCGAGGCGGGCGGCGGTCGACCAGATGGTGGTCTCGGTGGGGCCGTAGAGGTTGGTCACCTCGGTGCCGAGTTCGCACAGCCGGGAGGCGAGCCCGGCGGGCAGCGCCTCACCGCCGACCAGCACCCGCAGCCCGGAGAGCGCCTCGGGGTGCTGGGACACCAGCGCCTGCCACAGGGTGGGGGTAGCCTGCATGACCGAGACGCCGGTGCTCCCCAGCAGTGCGGCGAGCCTGGGGACGTCGATCACCTCGTCCCGGGTGGCCAGGACCACCCCGGCGCCGGACACCAGCGGGGTGTACAGCTCCAGGCCCGCGATGTCGAAGGCGATGGTGGTCACCGCGGCCAGCCGGTCCCCGGGCCGCAGGGCGAACCGGTCCCGCATGTCCTGGACGAAGTTGGTGAGGTTGTCCCGGGTGACGACGACGCCCTTGGGGCGGCCCGTGGAACCCGAGGTGTAGATGGTGTACGCGGGGTGGTCACCCGCCACCGGGGCGAGCCCCGGGGTCTCGCCGGACAGGGCGGCCAGCCGGTCGCGGACCGCCGGGTCGTCCAGCAGCACCCGCGCCACCCCGTCGGCCGCGGGCACCGAGGCCACCGAGGAGTCGGTCACCACCACCGCGGGCGCGGCGTCGGTCATGATGTACTCGACGCGCTCGGCCGGGTATTCGGGGTCCAGCGGGATGTACGCACCGCCGGTCTTCCCCACCGCGAGCAGCGTGGCCACCAGGTCCGCCCCGCGCGGCAGCGCCACCGCCACCCGTGTCTCGGGGCCGACGCCGAGCCCGGACAGCAGCCGGGCCAGCCGGTTGGCGCGGGCGTCCAGTTCGCCGTAGGACATCTCGGCCCCGTCCGCGACCAGGGCCACCGCCGACGGGTCGGCCGCCACCGCGGCCTCGAACAGCTCGGGCACCGAGGTCTGCGGTGCCCCGGCGTCGGGCTCGTTCCAGTTGTCCAGGACGGTGCGCAGCAGCTCGGGCGCGAGCACTTCGGTGCGGCCCACCGGGAGGGACGGGTCCGCCTCGATCCGCTCCAGCATCCGGCAGAAGCCGTCCAGCAGGGCCCGCGCCCGCTCGGCCGGGTACAGATCGGGCCGGTAGCCCAGGCGCAGCCGCAGGGTGGGGCCGGGGGTCGGGAACAGGGTGAGCGCGTAGTGGGTGGCGTCCTGGCCGGTGATGTCGGTGATCCGCGGCCCGTCGGTCTGCTCGGTGATGCCGTCGGAGTCCAGCGGGTAGTTCTCGAAGACGACCAGGGTGTCGAAGAGTTCACCGGTGACCGGTGTGGACTCCTGCACGGCGGACAGCGGCAGATGGTGGTGGTCCAGCAGCGCGGCCTGCTGGCGCTGGACCGCCGTCAGCAGCTCGGTCCAGGGGGCGCCGTGGTCCACCCGCACCCGGACCGGCAGGGTGTTGATGAACAGCCCCACCATGGACTCCACCCCGGGGATGTCCGCCGGGCGCCCGGAGACGGTGGCGCCGAACACCACATCGCCGCGGCCGGTGAGCCGCCCGATCAGCACGCCCCAGGCGCTCTGCACCAGCGTGTTCAGGGTGACACCGGCGGAGCGGGCGAGCTCGCCGAGCCGGGCGGTGAGGTCCGCGGGCACCTCGGCGACCAGGTCCTCGGGCAGCACCTCGGCGCCGGGACTCGCGTCGGGCACCAGAAGCGTGGGCGAGTCCACCCCCGCCAGCGCCTCATGCCAGGCCCGCCGCGCCGCGGCCTTGTCCTGCCGGGCCAGCCAGGCGAGATAGGTGCGGTAGGGGGTGACCGGCGGCAGGGTGGTGTCCTCGCCGCCCGCGCGGTAGTGCTGGAACAGCTCCTGCATCACCAGCGGGGCGGACCAGCCGTCCAGCAGGATGTGGTGGGAGGTGAGCACCAGCCAGAAGGCGTCGGCCGCGACCTTGATCATGGTGACCCGCAGCAGCGGCGGCCGCTCCATGTCGAAGCTCCGCTTGCGGTCCCCGGCGGCGAACTCCCGGACCTTCGCCCGCTGCTCCTCCTCGGAGACATCGCTGAAGTCCAGCTCGGTCAGCGGGAGTTCGAGGTCCCGGAGGATCACCTGCATCGGCTCACCGGTCTTGCGGCGCCGGAATCCCGCGCGCAGGCTCGCGTGCCGCCGCATCAGCGTGGCCGAAGCGCGGCGCACCGCCGGGGCGTCCACCGGGCCCTGGATCCTCACCGCCAACTGGACCGTGTAGACGTCGAGCGCGTCCTCGGAGTACTGCGCGTGGAAGAGCAGCCCTTCCTGGAGCGGCGACAAAGGCAGAAGGTCCTCGATACGTGTCTGCTTCACTGCACAGGCTCCCTGGGCGTCTTCGTGATGCGATGTGTGACGAGTGCGCAGTCGGATCGGCGGGGCCCTTCCCGCCCGTCGACGAGGCCCGCCGATCCGACCGTAATGGCGCTGCGGCCCGGCGAAAGCCGCAGATAAACAACTCGGAAGTGGGTGCTACTGCCAGTCGTCCAGTTCGCTCGCGAGCTGGTCCAACTCGTCCTGGCTGACGTCGATCAGATCCATGTCGGAGGGGGTGTGGCGGACGCCCTGCGGAGTGTCGGCATGGCGGGCCAGCGCCTCCAGCGCCCGGATCCACGCCTGTGCGAGGTCCCGCACCACGTCCTCCTCCAGCAGCGCCGAGGGCCACTGCCAGAGCACCGACAGCTCGGGTCCGTCCGGGCGGTCCTGGGTGGACGCGGTGATCTCCAGTGCGTGGGCGACCGGCATGTCCGGGTCCTCGCCGCCGACGGCGCCCGCCTCGGGGGCGAGCGCCCAGTCGGCGGCCTCGGGCGTGCCCGAGGAGTCGAACCGCCCCAGGTAGTTGAACCCGATCTGCGGCTCGGCCAGGCCCCGCAGCGAGGGCGCGGTGTCCGGGTTGAGATGGCGCAGCAGGCCGTAGCCGACGCCGTTGTCGGGCACCTGGCGCAACTGCTCCTTGATCCGGGCCAGGACGTCGCCGACGGTCGCCCCGCCGCTCCACACCTGGCCCCAGTCGATCCGCCCGGGGTCCAGGAACACCGGGTACATGCTGGTGAACCAGCCGACCGTACGGGAGAGTTCGGCGTGCTCGGCGATCTCCTCGCGGCCGTGGCCCTCCAGCGCCACCAGCAGCCCGCCGGTGGCCCCGCCGAAGCGCCGGCGGCGCCAGTCGGCCACCGCCAGGGTCAGCCCGGTGAGCAGCACATCGTTGACCGACGCGTGGAACATCTCGGGCAGCCGGGTGAGCAGGGTCCGGGTGGTGTCCGCGGGCAGCGCCAGGGTGATCGCGCGCTGGGTGCGGGTGAGGTCCCTGGACGGGTCGACGGTCAGCTCGGCCAGCGGCTCCGGGGCCTGGGCGAGCCGGCCGCGCCAGCCCGGGAGTTCGGCGATCCGCTCCGGCCGTACGGCTTCCTCGGCCAGCGTCCGCGACCAGCGGCGCAAGGAGGTGCCCACCGGGTCGAGCGCGGGGGTGCGCCCGTCCCGTACCGCCTCCCAGGCCCGGGCCAGGTCCGGCAGCAGGATCCGCCAGGAGACGCCGTCCACGACGAGGTGGTGCAGCGAGAACCACAGCCTGCCGCGCTCACCGGGCCCGGCGTCGAACCATACGAACTGGGCCATCGTGCCGTCCTCGGGGGCGAGCCTGCCCACCGCCGCGTCGCTGTGCTCGGCGAGGCGGGCGCGGCGCGCCGCGTCGTCCAGGCCGGTGAGGTCGACCCGCCGGATCAGCTCCGCGGCGCGGACCGCGCCGCGGGCCGCCACCTCCAGCGACCATTCCCCCTCGCTCCGGCGCAGCCGCGCCCGCAGCGCGTCATGGTGGTCCAGCAGCGTCTGCACGGCGGTGACCAGCCGGTCCAGGTCCAGCTCTGCGGGCGTCTGGAGCAGCATCGACTGGTGGAACCGGCCGATGGGCCCGTTCCGCTCGCTGAGCCAGTGCAGGATCGGGGTCGCGGGGATCTCCCCGATACCGGCGTCCGGGTCCTCCGCCTCGGCCTCGGGGACGGTGCCCGCGGCGGCCGCGAGGGCCGCGACGCTCTGGTGGCGGAAGACGTCCTTCGGGGTGAAGACCAGACCCGCGGCACGCGCCCTGGCCACCAACTGGATCGAGACGATGCTGTCGCCGCCCAGGTAGAAGAAGCTGTCGTCGACGCCGACTTCCTCGACCCTGAGCCCCAGCACCTCCGCGACCAGCCCGCGCAGGATCTCCTCACGGGCGCCGCTCGGCGCACGGGAGGTGCCGCCCTGCTCCGGTGCGGGCAGCGCCTTGCGGTCGATCTTTCCGCTGGTGGTCAGCGGAAGCGTCGCCAGCGTCACGAACGCCGCCGGAACCATGTAGTCGGGCAGCCGTCGCGCCAGCCCGGCCCGCAGGGCGTCGATGTCGAGGTCGCCCGCCCCGGCGGTGGGCACCACATAGGCCGTCAGCAGCCGCACCCCCGGGCGGTCCTCGCGCACGATGGTGGTGGCCTGGTGCACATCGGGGTGGTCGGAGACGGCCGCGGTGATCTCACCCAGCTCGATCCGCAGCCCGCGCAGCTTCACCTGGTCGTCGGTGCGCCCGACGAACTCCAGCTCGCCGTCGGCGCGTCGGCGCACCAGGTCGCCGGAGCGGTACATCCGCGATCCGGGCGGCCCGAACGGGTCGGCCACATAGCGTTCGGCGGTCAGCCCGGGGCGGCCCAGATAGCCGCGGGCCAGCGAGACGCCCGCGATATGCAACTCACCCACGCAACCGAGCGGCACCGGGCGCAGCCGCTCGTCCAGCACATGCAGCCGGGAGTCGGCGACGGGCGCGCCGAGCGCCGGTACGGCGTCGTCGGTCAGCAGCCCGCTCATCGCCGCCACACAGGTGGTCTCGGTCGGGCCGTACACATTGTGCAGCCGCACCGTGTCCCGCCACCGGCCGATCAGCTCCGGTCCGAAGGACTCACCGCCGACGACGATCTCCATGCCCTCGGGCAGCCCGCCCTCGGGCAGCGCGGCCAGGGAGGCGGGGGTGATGAAGGCGTGGGTGACGCCGTACTCGGCGCACAGGTCGAGATACGCCTGTCCGGCGGTGGGCCGCTCGGCCGGGACGACCACCAGCGCGCCGCCCACCAGCAGGCTCATGGCCAGCTCCAGGAACGCCGCGTCGAAGCTGGCCGAGGCGAGCTGCGGCACCCGGGCGCCCGGGCCGACGCCCGCCCGCTCCACCAGCGTCGCGCACAGGTGTGCCACTCCGGCGTGGGTCACGGTCACGCCCTTGGGCCGGCCGGTCGATCCGGAGGTGTAGATGACATAGGCGGGGTGCTGGGGCGACAGGGCGACGGCGGGCACGGACGCCTCGGGCGCGTCGGCCGCGTCGGAGGGCTGCGTCGCGTCCAGCGCGTCGACCAGCGCCGTGGGCACGGTGGTGCGCGGCAGCCGTCCGGCGACGGCGCCGGAGGTCAGCAGCAGGGCGGGCTCGGCGTCGTCGAGCATGTACCCGATGCGGTCGCCCGGCAGCTCCGGGTTGATCGGCAGATAGGCCGCCCCCGCCCGTACCACCGCGAGCAGCGAGACGATCAGCTCCGGCGACCGCGGCAGTGCCACCGCCACCAGCTTCTCCGGTCCCGCTCCCCGCGCGGCCAGCGCCCGGGCGATCCGCCCGGCCCGCGCGTCGAGTTCGGCGAAGGTCCAGGTGCCCTCCTCGGTGAGCAGGGCCGGTGCGTCCGGGGTGCGGGCCGCCCAGCCGGCGAACAGCTCCGCCATGGTGGCCGGGGGCACCTCACGGACCGCGGCGTCGTTCCACTCCTCGACGATCCGGTGGCGCTCCCCGGGCAGCAGTACGTCCAGCCCGTCCACCGGTGCCGACGGATCGGCGACGGCGGCGGCCAGCAGCCGCGCCAGCCGGTCCACCAGCATCCGCACCGTGTCCCGTTCGAACAGATCGGTGCTGTAGGTGAGCGCCCCCTCGATCCCCGCGGGCTCGCCGTCGTCCCGGTGGGTCTCCGACAGGGTGAAGGACAGGTCGAACTTGGCCACGTCATGGCCGATCGGCTGCGGCCCCGCGACCACCCCGGGCAGGTCGACCCGGCCCTCGGCGGTGTTCTGGAACGCCAGCATCACCTGGAACAGCGGATGCCGGGACGCCGAGCGCTCGGGGTTGATCAGCTCGACCAGCCGCTCGAACGGCAGGTCCTGGTGGGCGTACGCGGCCAGGTCGGTCTCCCGCACCCGCTCCAGCAGTTCGGCGAAGGTCGGGTCGCCGGAGACATCGGTGCGCAGCACCAGCGTGTTGACGAAGAAGCCGACCAGATCGTCCAGGGCGTCGTCGGTGCGGCCCGCGATGGCCGTGCCGAGCGGGATGTCGGTGCCCGCGCCGAGCCTGCTGAGCAGCGCGGCCAGACCGGCCTGGACGGCCATGAAGAGGCTGGCCCGGTGCTCCATGGCCAGGTCGCGCAGGCCGCGGTGCACCTCGGCGTCGAAGCGGAAGGTGACCATATCGCCGCGGTAGCTGATGGCGGGCGGACGGCGGTGGTCGGCGGGCAGCGCCAGCTCCTCCGGCGCCCCCTCCAGGGCCGACTGCCAGAACGCGGCCTGCCGGGAGATGGTGCTGTCCGGGTCGTCCTCGCTGCCCAGCACCTCGTGCTGCCACAGCGTGTAGTCGGCGTACTGCACCGGCAGCGGGGTGAACTCCGGGGCCCGGCCCGCGCCGCGGGCCGCGTAGGCGGCGGACAGATCGCGGCCCAGCGGGGCCATGGACCAGCCGTCGCCCGCGATGTGGTGGACCACCAGCGCCAGGACGTGCTCGGTGCGGCCGAGCGCGAACAGCCGCGCCCGTACCGGGATCTCGGTGGCGATGTCGAAGGCGTATCCGGCGGCCTCGGTGAGCGCCGCCTCCAGACCGGCCTCGGTGACCTCGGATACCGGCAGTTCGGGCACCACGTCCAGCACGACCTGGCGGGGGCGGCCGTCGATCTCCGGGAAGACGGTGCGCAGGCTCTCGTGGCGGGCGACCACATCGGCCAGCGCCGCGCGCAGCGCCTCCCGGTCCAGCTCACCGGTCAGCCGCAGGGCCATCGGCAGGTTGTAGGTGGCGCTCGGCCCCTCGAACCGGCCCAGGAACCACAGCCTGCGCTGGGCGAACGACAGCGGCACCTCCTCCGGCCGCTCCCGCGCGGTCACCGCGCGCCGCGCCCCGCCCGCCTCGCCGATCAGCCCGGCGAGTCCGGCGGGCGTCGGCGACTCGAACAGGTCGCGCACGCTCAGCTCGGCGCCCAGGGCCGTACGGATCCGGCTGGTCAGCCGGGTGGCGAGCAGTGAATGGCCGCCGAGGTCGAAGAAGTTGTCGTCCACTCCGGCCTCGGGCACCCCGAGCACCTCGGCGAACAGCCCGCACAGCGCGGCCTCCCGCGGGGTGGCGGGCTCCCGCCGCTCGGCGTCCTCCCGTACCGGCGCGGGCAGCGCCCGGCGGTCCAGCTTGCCGTTGGGGGTCAGCGGCAGCGCGTCCAGGGCGACGAACGCGCTGGGCACCATGTACTCGGGCAGGGTGGTGGCCAGGTGCTTGCGCAGTTCGGCCGGGGCCGGGGCGGTCCGCCCGGTCACCGGGACCAGATAGCCGACGAGTTGGGGCGCCCCGGGCCGGTCCTGCCGGGCCAGGACGGCCACCGAGGCGACGTCGGGGTGGGCGGCCAGCGCCGTCTCGATCTCGCCCAGCTCGATCCGGAAGCCGCGCACCTTGACCTGGTGGTCGGCGCGCCCCACGAACCGCAGTTGGCCGTCCCGGTCCCAGCGCACCAGGTCTCCGGTGCGGTAGAGCCGGGACCCGGCCGGGCCGAAGGGGTCGGCGACGAAGCGCTCCGCGGTCAGGCCCGGCCGCTTCAGATAGCCGCGGGCCAGCCCGGTGCCGGCCAGATACAGCTCTCCGACGACCCCGGCGGGCACCGGGCCGAGCGCGTCGTCCAGCACATAGACCCGGTCGTTCCACACCGGGCGGCCGATGGGGGCCGCGGCGGGCCAGTCCGCCGGGTCGGCGGGCAGCGTGGTGCCGGTGACCACATGGCTCTCGGTGGGGCCGTAGTGGTTGTGCAGCCGCAGCCACGGGCGCCCCGCGCCGAAGGCGCGCAGCCGCGGGGTGAGCGCCAGCGCCTCGCCCGCCTGGGCGATCACCCGCAGCTCGCCGAGGGCGGCACCGCTCTCCAGGGCGGCCTCCGCGACGGCGTCCACCACCAGGTTGGGGGCGTACAGCTCATTGATCCGCCGCTCCTCCAGCCACCGGGTGAGGGCGGCGGCGTCGCGGCGCACGGCGTCGTCCGGGACCACCAGCGTCTTGCCGGTGAGCAGGGTGGCCAGGATCTCCTGGGCGGAGACGTCGAAGCTGATCGCGGTGAACTGGGCGACCCGCGTCCCGGCGCCGCCGCCGATCTCGCCGTGGTGCCAGGCGACCAGGTTGGCCATGGCGCCCGCGGGCATCACGACGCCCTTGGGGCGGCCGGTGGAGCCGGAGGTGTAGATGACATACACCGGGGCGGCCGGATGGAGCGGACGCGGCCGGTCGGCGTCGGTGGGGTCGGTGTCCGACCGCGCGGCCAGCGCCTCGGCGCTCTCCGGCTCGTCCAGCGCCAGCACCGGTGCCCGCACCCCGTCCGGCAGCACACCGCCGCGGGTCAGCACCACGGCGGGGGCCGCGTCGTCGAGCATGAAGGAGACGCGCTCGGTCGGGTACTCCGGGTCGATGGGCAGATACGCCGCCCCGGTCTTGACCACGGCCACCACCGCGACCAGCAGGTCCACCGAGCGCGGCAGCGCCACGCCGACGGTGTCCTCGGGTCCGATGCCCCGGTCGAGCAGCAGCCGGGCCAGCCGGTTGGCGCGGGCGTTGAGCCCGGCGTACGACAGCTCGGTGTCCCCGTGCACCACGGCCGGGGTGCCGGGAGTCGCGTGGGCCTGCCGCTGGAACAGCTCCGGCAGCGCCGCGCCGTCGAGGGTGTGCGCGGTGTCGTTGTACGCGGTGAGCAGCCGGTGCCGCTCCATCAGGTCGAGCAGGTCAAGGGAGCCGATGGGCCGCTTGGGGTCCTCGGCCGCCGCAGCGAGCACCCGCACCAGCCGGTCGGCGAGGTCCGAGGCCGTCTCCCGGTCGAACAGGTCGGTGCTGTACTCGATCCGGCCGGCGATGCCGTCGGGGGCGCCGTCGGCCGTGCGCTGCTCGACCATCCCCACGAACAGGTCGAACTTGGCCATTTCACCGAGGTGCTCGTAGGGCTCCACCCGCAGCCCGGGCAGCACCAGTTCGGCCGGGCGGTTGTTCTGCACGGTGAACATCACCTGGAACAGCGGGTGCCGGGCCAGCGACCGCTCCGGGTTCAGCTCCTCCACCAGCCGCTCGAACGGCACGTCCTGGTGGGCGTAGGCGGCCAGGTCCGTCTCGCGGACGCGCTGGACCAGTTCGCGGAAGCTCGGATCGCCGGAGGTGTCGGTGCGCAGGACGAGCGTGTTGAGGAAGAAGCCGACCAGTCCGTCCATGGCGTCGTCGCCGCGGCCCGCGATGGGCGTGCCGATGGGGATGTCCGTACCGGCCCCGGACCGCGACAGCAGCACCGAAAGCCCCGCCTGGAGCACCATGAACAGGCTGGCCTGCGAGGTGCGTGCCACGGTCAGCAGCCGCTTGTGCAGCTCCTGGTCCAGTTCGAAGGTGACCGTGTCGCCCGCGTATCCGGCCACCGCCGGACGCGGCCGGTCCACCGGCAGGTTGAGCTCCTCCGGCATCCCCGCGAGGGTGTCGCGCCAGAAGGCGAGCTGCCGGGCGATCGGGCTGTTCTCGTCCGCCTCCTCGCCCAGCACCCGCTGCTGCCACAGCGAGTAGTCCGCGTACTGCACCGGCAGCGGCTCGAACCGGGGCGCCTCGCCCGCCAGCCGGGCCGCGTAGGCGACCGAGACATCGTGGCCGAAGACGCCGAGCGACCAGCCGTCGCCGACGATGTGGTGCATCACCACGAGCAGCAGATGGCTGTTCGGGCCGGTGCGGAAGACCCTCACCCGCAGCGGGATCTCCTCGGCCAGCCGGAATCCGACCGCCGTCTCCTCGTTCAGCGCCCGGCGCAGCCGCTCGGGTTCGGCGTCGCCGAGGTCCACCACGGACAGGTCGAGCCTGGCCCGCTCCGGGTCCAGCACCCGCTGGTACGGATCGCCGTCCACGTCGGGGAAGACCGTGCGCAGGCTCTCGTGCCGGGCCACCACGTCCTGGAAGGCCAGGCGCAGCGCGGCCAGGTCCAGTTCGCCGGTCAGCCGCACGGTGAGCGGGACGTTGTAGACCGACTGGGAGTCCTCGAAGCGGTCCAGGAACCACAGCCTGCGCTGGGCGAAGGACAGGGGTATCCGCTCGGGCCGCTCACCGGCCTCCAGCGCGGCGCGGCCACCGGTGGCCCGGTCCAGCCCGCGGGCGATGGCCGCCGGGGACGGGGTCTCGAAGACCGTGCGCAGCGACACCTCCACGCCGAAGATCGCACGCGTCCTGGTGACCAGCCGGGTGGCCAGCAGCGAGTGGCCGCCCAGTTCGAAGAAGTCGTCGTCCACGCCGACCTCGGGCACCCCGAGCAGCTCGGCGAAGAGTGCGCACAGGATCTCCTCCTGCGGGGTGCGCGGCCCGCGCCCGCCCAGCTCGGCGGCGCTGTCGGGCTCCGGCAGCGCCTTGCGGTCCAGCTTGCCGTTGGGCGTCAGCGGCAGGTCGTCCAGGGCGACGAAGGCCGAGGGCACCATGTACTCGGGCAGCGAGGCGGCCACCTGTTCGCGCAGCTCGGTGACGGCCGGCACCTGGGCCCCGGCCACCGGCACCAGATAGGCGACGAGCCGCTTGTCGCCCGGGGTGGGTTCGCGCACCACGACCACGGCGCGGTCGACGGCCTCGTGCGCGGCCAGGCGCGACTCGATCTCGCCGGGCTCGATACGGAAGCCGCGGATCTTCACCTGGTCGTCGGCGCGGCCCGCGAACTCCAGTACCGCGCCGTCGCCTTCGGCCCGCCAGCGCACCAGGTCGCCGGTGCGGTACATGCGGGTGCCGTCGGTGGCGAACGGGTCGGCGACGAAGCGCTCGGCGGTGACACCGGGCCGGTTCAGATAGCCGCGGGCCAGGCACGGCCCGGAGACATACAGCTCACCGGTGACGCCGCGCGGCACGGGCCGCAGCGCGCCGTCGAGCACCCGCAGCCTCGCGGTGCTAAGGGCGGTGCCGATCGGCGGCGTACCGGCGCCGTCGAGGGGGTCGCTCATCGAGGCGCAGACCGTGGTCTCGGTGGGGCCGTAGGCGTTGAACATGCGGCGGCCCGCGGACCAGGCTTCGACCAGTTCGGGCGCGGTCGCCTCACCGGCCACCACCAGCACCCGCACGGTGGGCAGATCGCCGGGGGCGAGCACGGCCAGCGCGGCGGGCGGGATGGTGGCGTGGGTGACGTCGTGCTCGGCGGCCAGTGCGGCCAGCGCCCGGCCGGGCCGCAGCCGCTCGGCCGGGGCGAGCACCAGCGTGGCGCCGGTCAGCAGACCCATATAGGTCTCCCAGACCGCGGCGTCGAAGCTGGGCGAGGCGAACTGGAGCACCCGGCTGTCGGGGCCGACCCCGAACCGTTCGACATGGGTGGTGACAAGCCCGGCCAGACCGCGGTGGGTCACCACGACGCCCTTGGGGCGGCCGGTGGAGCCGGAGGTGTAGATGACATACGCGGCGCCCGCCGGTGTCACCGTGCCGAGCAGCTCCCGCGGGCCGGGCGCGGAGTCCGGCCGGTCCGCGATCCGCCGGACGGTGTCCGGGTCGTCCAGCGGGAGCAGCGGCGCGGTGCACGCCCGCGGGATCAGCTCGGCCGCCCCGGTGGTGGTCAGCACCAGTGCCGGGGCCGCGTCGGTGAGCAGATAGGCGATGCGCTCGGCCGGATAGGAGGTGTCCACCGGGAGATACGCGGCACCCGCCTTGAGCACCGCCATCATGGCGATCACCAGCTCGGGCGACCGGTCCAGGGCGAGGGCCACCACCTTCTCGGGGCCGACCCCCCGCTCGATCAGCTCGCGGGCCAGGCGGTTGGCGCGGCGGTCCAGCTCGGCGTAGGTCAGCGTCGTGCCCTCGTAGGCGAGCGCGACGGCCTCCGGGTGGCGGCGCACCCGCTCGGCGAAGAGCTGGGGGATGGTCTCCCCGGCGGGCAGCGGCCGGGCGGGTATGCCCAGCCCCAGCAGTTGGTCGCGCTCGGCCCCGGAGAGCAGCGGAAGCCCGCCCACCGACTGCCCGGGGTCGGCGGCGAACGCCTCGAACAGGCGGCGGAACCGCTCGCCGAGCGCCGCGATGTCCGCCTCCCGGAAGATCTCCGGGCGGTAGCGGAAGTGCAGCCGCAGCTCCTCGCCGGGCAGCGCGGCGATGCTCAGCGGATAGTGGTTGGCGTCGGTGCCCTTGGCGCCCGTCATGGTGAGGTCGCCGGGCAGCTCGGGCAGGTCCTCCCCGCCCATCGGGTAGTTCTCGGTGACGGTGAGGGTGTCGAAGAGGGTGCCGTGCCCGGCGGCGCGCTGGATGTCCGGCAGGCTGAGGTGGTGGTGGGCCATCATTCCGGCGGACTGGCTCTGCACCCCGCTCAGCAGCGACAGCAGGGTGTCCCGGGGGCTCATCCGCACCCGGATCGGCACCGAGTTGATGAACAGCCCGACCATGTGTTCCGCGTCGGGCAGTTCGGCGGGACGGATGGACACCGTGGAGCCGAACACCACGTCGTCCCGCCCGGTGAGCCGGCCCAGCAGCAGCGCCCAGATGCCCTGGAACACGGTGCTCAGGGTGAGGTCGTTGCGGCGCGCGGTCTCCCGCACCCGGGCGCCCAGCTCCGGCGCCATGGTGACGACCAGCTCGGCGGGCGGGGCCTCGGCCCCGGTGTCGCCCGGCGCGATCAGCGTCGGCTCCTCGACACCGGCGAGCACCGAGCGCCAGGCGCCCTCCGCCGCGACCCGGTCCTGCCGGCCCAGCCAGCTCAGACAGTCGCGGTACGGGGTCACCCGCGGCAGCCCGGAGGCGTCACCACGGCGGTGGTAGATCTCGAAGAGCTCGAACAGCAGCCGTGCGGTGGACCAGCCGTCCAGCAGGATGTGGTGGGCGTTGAACAGCAGCCGGTGGGTGCGCTCCCCCAGCCTGATCAGGGTGAAGCGCAGCAGCGGCCCGGCCGACAGGTCGAAGCGGTGGCCCGCCTCCTCGGCGGCGAGCCGCTCGGCCTCACGCTCCCTGGCCGGCCCGGCCAGCCCGGACAGGTCGAACTCCCGCCAGGGCACCTCCACTTCGCGGGGGATCACCTGGACCGGGCGGCTCAGCTTCTCGTAGCGGAAACTGGCCCGCAGATTGGCGTGCCGGCGCAGCAGAGTGGCCACCGCGTCGCGCATCACCCCGGCGTCCAGGGCGCCGTCGAGATCGATCAGGATCTGTGCGACATAGACATCGAGCTGCTGCTCCCCGTACAGGGTGTGGAACAGCAAACCCTCCTGAAGCGGCCACAGCGGAAGGACGTCATCGATGGCTGCTCGCGTCATTATGGAAATCTCCACTCGTCATTCCGGGGTCACCGAAAAGGATTCGGCGACCCGCCACCCGCCGTGATCGTCGAGTGTTGTGCGCGGTGGAGGCACCGGCAACGGCGCTGCAAAAACTTCGTTTTACGCGGGGCGGCGGGGCGGTGGCACGGCCGGCGGGACGGAGACGGCGCCATGAAGAGGCCCGGAATTTCCCCCACTTCGAAGAATTCGCACTGCCGCTGACCGGCCGGGTCCGGCCGTGCTGTCATCGGTTCGGCCGCGTGCCGTCAAGCGCCCGCGGGCCCGCCACCCCGCACCGCGACTTCAGGGAGTACTGGTGACCAACACCGGCACGCTGTCCCGCTACTGGATGTTCAGCGACGAGTACACACAGGACCCCTATCCCTTCCTCGCCCAGTTGCGCGCGGAGCAGCCGGTATGCCGGGTGGAGACCCCGGACGGGGTACGGGCCTGGGTGGTGAGCCGCTACGACGACGTCCGCGACGCGCTCTCCGACCCCCGGCTCGGCCGGGACATCGGCAAGCTCTACGCGGCGCTGGGCAAACAGCTCGGCCAGGAGATCAAGCCCGCCGACGAGATCAGCAACCATCTGGCCAACTCCGATCCGCCGCGCCACACCCCGCTGCGCAAGGCGCTCACCTTCGCCTTCACCCCCAAGCGGGTCAGGGGGCTGCGCGACGGCTGGGAGAAGGTGGTCGACGACCTCCTCGACGAGATGGTCCGCACCGACAACCGGGATCTGGTCTCCGGGCTCAACGAACCACTTCCGATCATCACCATCGCGCAGCTCATGGGCGTGCCCGACGCCGACTGGCCGCGGTTCCTGGTGTGGACGAACACCCTGCGCCGGGTGGACGCCAGCGACCCGACGGGCATGATCGCCGAGCACACCCGGCAGTTGTCGGACTACCTCAAGGCGCTGATCGCCACCAAGCAGCGGGCCCCGCAGGACGATCTGATCTCCGCGCTGGTCCATGCCGACGAGGACAAGCGGCTGACCGCCGCGGAGGCGCTGTCCACCGCGTTCGCCCTGATGACCGGCGGCAACGACACCACCACCAGCCTCCTCAACGGCTCCTTCGCGGCACTGCTCACCCATACCGGCGAGGCCGACAAGATCCGGGCCGACTGGAGCCTGCTGCCGAACGCGGTCGAGGAGCTGCTGCGGTTCACCAGCCCGCTGATCAACTCCCTTCAGCGGGTCACCCTGGAGCCGGTCGAGCTGTGCGGGGTGAAGATCCCCAAGGACGAGATCATCATCATTTCGCTGGCCGGGGCCAACCACGATCCGCACGCCTTCGCCGACCGTCCCGCGGAGCTGGACATCACCCGTCCCAAGCCCGCGCATGTGAGCTTCGGCTACGGAATCCACTACTGCCTGGGCTCCCATATGTCCAAGGCGCTGACCGAGTTGGCGATTCGGCGGGTCTATGAACGCTTTCCCGGTATCCGGCTGGCCGTACGCCCCTCGGAGGTGCGTTATCGGCCCGGACTGATGGTCCGCCCGATGGTCGATCTGCCGGTGCGTTTCTGAAACGGCGCGCACACCAGCGACACCGCCCGGGACCCGCCGTCAGCGCGCCCCGGGCGCTTTTCTTTCGCTTTCCGGAGGACTCATGGATTTCAGCCTGTTCTACTTCGCCAACAACGACACCGAGCAGCGCGACCGCTATCGGCTGCTGCTGGACGGCGCCCGGTTCGCCGATGACAACGGCTTCGCCGCGGTGTGGACCCCCGAGCGCCACTTCCATCCGTTCGGCGGGCTCTACCCGAACCCCTCGGTGACGGGCGCCGCGGTGGCTGCGGTCACCAAGCGGGTCGCGGTGCGCGCCGGAAGCGTCGTGGCGCCGCTGCACCACCCGATGCGGATCGCCGAGGAGTGGTCGGTGGTCGACAACCTGTCGGGCGGCCGGGCCGGGGTGGCGCTCGCCTCGGGCTGGCACGCCGCGGACTTCGCGCTCCGCCCGGAGAACTACGAGACCCGCAAGTCCGGGCTGATGGAGACGGTCGACACCATCCGCCGGCTCTGGAAGCGGGAGAGCGTGTCCCTGACCGACGGGGCGGGCGAGACGGTGGAGCTGACCATGTTCCCGCCGCCCGTCCAGCCCGAGCTGCCGATGTGGCTGACCAGCGGCGGCACCCCGGCGACGTTCACGATGGCCGGTGAGCACGGGATGGGGATGCTCACCCATCTGCTCGGCCAGGAGGTCGAGATCCTCGCGCAGCGCATCGAGGAGTACCGCCGGGCGTACCGGGAGCACCGGAGCGCCTCGGCCGGGCAGGGGCATGTGGCGGTGATGGTGCACACCTTCGTCGGCACCGACCGGGACACCGTACGGGAGACCGTGCGCGAGCCGTTCTCCCGCTATCTGGCCAGCTCCTTCGATCTGCTGATCAAGGCGGCCGAGGCGGCGGGCGCGCAGGGCGCGGACATGTCCCGGGAGCTGAAGAGCATGGGCCCGGAGGACCGTCAGTTCCTGGTGGCCCAGGCGTTCGACCGGTACTTCGAGACCAGCGGGATGTTCGGCACCGTCGACGACTGCATGGCGATGCTCAAGCAGCTCAAGGACGCGGGGGTGGACGAGGTCGCCTGTCTGGTGGACTTCGGTGTGCCCACCGATGTGGTGGTCGGCGGCTTCGAGCACCTGGCCCGCCTGCATGACACCTGGCGTGCCCATCTGGGGGGCTGACCCCCGGCGGCGCTCCCCCGGCGGGGGCAGGCCGAAGCCCGGACGACCGCTCTCGGTCGTCCGGGCTTCGGCTTCGGGGTCTCCTACGGCCGCGGGTCAGCGGGCGGCGGCCCGCTCGTAGGCCCGGTTGGCCAGCGGGATCACCACGATCAGCAGCCCCACCACCATGATCAGCGAGGCGGCCACCGGGTGCTGGAGCGGGAACGCCGGATCGGCGCCGTTCCCCGTGGGGTTCCCCCACAGCTCGCGCATTCCGGTGGTCAGGGTGGTCACCGGATTCCACTCGGCCACCGGACGGACCCAGCCCGGCAGGTTCTGGGACGGGTAGAAGGTCGCGGACAGGAAGGTGAGCGGCATGGTGATCACCATGGCCACCGAGTTGACCGCCTGGGGATCGCGCAGCAGCAGCCCGATGAGCGAGCCGAGCCACGCCGTGGCGTAGCCGAGCAGCAGCAACAGACCGAAGCCCGCGAGGGCCTTGAGCGGCCCGCCGTGGATGCGCCAGCCGATGATCAGGCCGACGGAGAGCATCGCGAGACAGGAGATCGCGTTGAGCACCACATCGGAGAGGGTCCGGCCGAGCAGCACCGAGCCCTTGCCCATCGGCAGCGAACGGAACCGGTCCACCAGCCCGTTGGAGAGGTCCTCGGCCACCCCCACCCCGGTGTTGATGACGCCGGCCAGCATCATCTGGGTGAAGATGCCCGCCATGATGTACTCGTGGTAGTCGCCCTCCGGCACGTTCATCGAACTGCCGAAGAGGTAGCCGAAGAGGAACACGAACATGATCGGCATCAGGGTGATGCTGAGGATCCGCTGCGGTGCCCGCTTCAGATGCCGTATGTGGCGGCCCGCCAGGGCGAGCGCGTCGCTCAGGACATAGGTGCTCATCGGCTCGTCGTCTCCAGTTCGGCCTCGGGTCCGGCTCCGGTCAGCTCCAGGAACACGTCGTCCAGCGAGGGGCGCCGGACGAGGAAGTCGACCACCTCCACCGAGGCCCCCTGGAGCTCCGACGCCGCCGCGGAGACACCGGCGATACCGGTCTCCAGCGCGACCGACACCCGCATCCCGCTCTCGTCGACGACCGGCGGGGCGGAGCCCCGGGCGGAGATCCGGGCCAGCGCGGTCCGGGCGGCCTCCACCATCTCGGTGGTGCGTACGGTGATCTCCAGCCGCTCGCCGCCGACCTTCTTCTTCAGCTCGTCGGGTGTGCCCTCCGCCGCCACCAGCCCCTTGTCGATCAGCGCGATGCGGTGGGCGAGCTGGTCGGCCTCCTCCAGGTACTGGGTGGTCAGCAGCACGGTCACCCCCTCGGCGACCTGTTTGCGCACCATGTCCCACAGCGCGTTCCGGCTGACCGGGTCGAGCCCCGTGGACGGCTCGTCCAGGAAGATCACCGGCGGGCTTCCGATCAGGCTGGCGCCCAGGTCCAGCCTGCGGCGCATACCGCCCGAGTAGGTCTTGACGACCCGGTCGGCGGCGCCGGTGAGGTCGAACATCTCCAGCACCTCATCGGCACGGGACCGGGCCCGCTTACGGCCCATGTGCAGCAGGGTGCCCATGAGCACCAGGTTCTCGCGGCCGGTCAGCTCGCCGTCCAGCGCGGCGTACTGACCCGTCAGCCCGATGCTGCGGCGCACCTCGTGGGCCTGGGTCAGCACGTCGTAGCCCGCCACCGTCGCGGTGCCCTCATCGGGCTTGATCAGCGTCGACAGGGTGCGCACCGTGGTCGTCTTGCCGGCGCCGTTGGGGCCCAGGAGCCCGTAGACCGTGCCCGCCTCGACCGACAGGTCGATGCCGCCCAGCACCTCGTTGTCGCCGTAGCGCTTCCGCAGACCAGCCGCGGAGATTGCGATATCCATCAGACTCCTCTTCATCGGCCGGTACGCCGGTCCGGTCCGTCTCGCTCAGCCGAGCCGGACGGGCAGTGACTCCAGCCCCCGGGTCAGGTTCATCTCGCGGCGCAACTCCGTCGGCGCCACGGCCAGTTCGATCCGCTCGAAGCGGTCGAGCAGCGCGCCGACGGCGATCTCGGTCTGTAGTCGTGCGAGGGGCGCGCCCATGCAGTGGTGGATGCCGTGGCCGAAGGCCAGATGGCCGCCGGTCTCCCGGCGGATGTCGAACCGCTCGGGGTCCTCGAAGCGTTCGGGGTCGTGGTTGGCCGCGCCGAGCGAGACGATGACGAACTCGTCGGCCGGGATGCCGACTCCGGCGATCTCCATCGGTTCCGTGGTCACCGAGAGCGTGTTCAGGTGCAGCGAGTTGTCGTAGCGGCAGAACTCCTCGACCGCGCCGCGCAGCAGCGACCGGTCCGCGCGCAGGGCGGCGAGCTGGTCGGGGTGGCGCAGCAGGGCGAGCATCCCGTTGCCGATCAGATGCGCGGTCGTCTCGTATCCGGCCACCAGAAGCTGGAAGACCATCGAGACCAGCTCGTTCTCGCTGAGCCGGTCCTCGTCGTCCCGCGCCTGGATCAGCCCGCTGACCAGGTCGTCGGCCGGGGCGGCCCGCTTGGCGGCGATCAGCCCGGTGAGGTACTCCGCCATCTCGTCGGCGATCCGGTGCATCTCCTGCGGCTGGACGGCCACGGTCAGCGCGTTGGACCACGCCCCGAAGGCGGCCTGGTCGGCCTCGGGGACGCCGATCATCTCGGAGATCACGGTGAGCGGCAGCGGGAAGCTGAACGCCTTGAGCAGATCCACCTCGCCCTGTCCGGCGATGTCCTCGATCAGGGCGCCGACCGTGTGCTCGATCCGCGGCCGCAGGGCCTGGATCTGCCGTGCGGTGAACGCCTTGGCCACCAGCTTGCGCAGCCGGGTGTGGTTCGGCGGGTCCATGCCCAGCATGTGCTCCACCAGCATCCGCCGGCCGGGCGACTTCGCGGCGGGCTGCTCGACGGGGTCGACGCCCGCGTGCTTGGCGGCCAGCCGGGCACAGCGCTCGGGGTCCTTGTGCAGTTTCGGATCGGCCAGCGCGGCGCGCGCCGCCTCATGGCGGAGCACCAGCCACATCGGTGCCCCGCCGAGCACGACCCGCGCCACCGGGGTCCGCTCGCGGAGCCGGGCGTACACCGGGTAGGGGTCGCGGATGAAGTCCTCACCCAGCACCTCCGGCGTCCGGCTCGTCTCCTCGGCCATATCTCGGGTCCTCTCGGTCGGCCCGGGACGCATGTCGCGGACGCAGGGTGGGTGAACGACGTCTTGGACCCGTTGATAGCAGTGTTTTCCGCGCTTCCCCGGCGCACTTCGAGGATTTCTATCGAGCTCCTTCGGAGGGCGTTCGAAAGTCGTTCGGCCACTCCTCGGCGGTCATCCGGACGGAGGAGGGAGTGAAGGGGCGCTCCACCCGACGGCGTGTGGGTTTGCCTCCGCGGGAGGAGTCGGGCGCCGGGTGCCCCATGCCATGATCCTGGCAGCGATCCGGCAACGGACGCAGATTCCCGGTGTTTACTGGAGGGCCCCGTGTCCGGAATCCTGACCGCCGTTTCCCGTGGCTATCGAAAGCTGCACGGCACTCCTGCCGAAGGGGTGCCCCTATGGGCCCGGCGTGCGGCTTTTCTGATCCCGTTGACCGTGCTGCCCTCGGGACTGTGGCGCATCGCCCAGGTCACCTTCGGTGTTCCGCTCACCAAGAACGTGGATCTGGGCCAGGGGCAGTTGCCGAACTGGCTGCCGATGGAGATCTACGTCGTCATCCTGTCCATCGTCGCCGAGGGGCTGGCCTTCCTCGCCGTGGGGCTGGTCTCCACCTGGGGCGAAGTATGGCCACGCTGGGTCCCGTTCGTCGCCGGGAAGCCCGTACGGCCGCTGTCCGCGATCATTCCCGCCGCCCTCGGGGCGCTGGCCCTCACCATCACCTGGACCATGGCCCTGATCCTCTCCATGCGGGGACGGGCGCTGGACGGCCGCCAGTTCGGGGACGGCGGCTGGCGCGGATCGCTCACCCATGACGTGGGCGAACTCGGCTGGCGGGCCTGGGTGTTCGTCAGCGCCTATCTTCCGCTGCTCGCCTGGGGGCCGCTGCTGGCGGCCGTCACCTACGCATACGCGGTGCGCCGCAAAGCGTTCAAATGAAGAGAATCGAATAAGCCGTTGCCACGGTCCGCCGACCGCCTTCCCGATCACCGCCGACCGCCCGAAAAGAGGCGATTGACGCGGTCGGCGGAGCTTGTTGACGGTATCCCCTCCGCCGCCTCCCGGGAAAATGCCGCACCCGCCTCTTTTTGACTATAGAAGAATTCTTGGCGGCCCATGGCGACGCTCCCCCGTGCCGGTAGCGTGCGATTCCACGAGTTGCACACACGTGTGGCGAGGCAATCGTCGGATGGGGACATCGTGACCGCGTATGACGTCGAGTACATCGAGATCTACACCAGCGATCAGCGGAAAACCACGGACTATTTCGTGTCCAGCATGGGTTTCCAGGAAAAGGCCCGGTGCCGGACCGGCGCGCTGGATTCGATACTCCTGCGCCAGAAGGACATCCAGCTCCTCATCACCTCGGGCCCCGGCACGGCCGACTTCCTCGCCGCACACGGTGACGGCATCGCCGACATCGCCTTCGCCTGCGAGGACCCGCTCGCGGCCCGGGAGGGCGCCCTGGCCGCCGGTGCCCGCGACCTGACCTCCGGCAACCCGGCAGGGCCCGCCGTCTCCGGCTTCGGCGCCGTCCGCCACACCCTCCTCAAGCGCACCGCGGGCCGGCCGCACGCACTGCCCCCGGGCCGCGACTGGATCGCCTCGCCGGAGCGCCCCGCCCAGGACGGCACCACCACCGAACTACGGCTGCTCGACCACATCGCGGTCTGCCTGGACGCCGGCACCCTGCGCGACACGGTCCGCTACTACATCGACGGATTCGGCTTCGAGGAGTACTCCAGCGAATACGTCGCCGTCGGCGAGCAGGCCATGGACTCCATCGTGGTGCGCAGCCCCTCGGCCGGGATCACCTTCACCATCATCGAGCCCGACAGCACCAAGAAGCCGGGCCAGATCGACGAATTCCTGGAGCGCAACGGCGGCCCGGGCGTGCAGCACCTGGCGTTCCTGGTGGACGAGATCATCCCGGCCGTTCTCGAATTCGAGAGCCGGGGCATCGAGTTCCTTCAGACGCCCGGCACCTACTACGACGCCCTCGCCGAGCGGATCGACAACCTCGACGAGGCGATCGCCGATCTGCGCAAGACCAATGTGCTCGCCGACCGCGACGAGTGGGGCTACCTGCTCCAGCTCTTCACCCGCTCGCCCTACGAGCGGCGCACCCTGTTCTTCGAACTCATCCAGCGCCACGGGGCCCAGGGCTTCGGAAGCTCCAACATCCGCGCGCTGTACGAGGCCGTCGAGCGCGCCCGGGCGGCCACCTCGTGACCGGCCGCACGGCCCCCTCCGGCGGCTCCCGGCCGCCGCTGTCCCTCGAGGAGTACGCCGAGCGGGCGCGCACCCGGCTGGACCCGGCGGTCTGGGACTTCATCGAGGGCGGCGCCGGGGAGGAGCGGACGCTCGCCGCCAACCGGGAGGCGTTCGACCGCGTCCGGCTGAGCCCCCGGGTGCTGACCGGGGCGGGTGAGTGCGACCCGTCCACCACGATCCTGGGCCGCCGGTGGGGGGCACCGGTGGCCGTGGCACCCATGGCCTACCACACCCTCATGCACCCCGACGGCGAGACGGCCACCGCGCGGGCAGCGGGCGCGGCCGGCCTCCCGCTCGTGGTGAGCACCTTCGCCGGGCGGACGTATCGGGAGATCGCCGCGGCCGCCACCGCGCCCCTGTGGCTCCAGGTCTACTGCTTCCGCGACCGGGACACGACCCGGCGGCTCATCGAGCACGCGGCCGCCGCGGGCTTCGAGGCCCTGGTGCTGACCGTCGACACCCCGCGGCTCGGCCGTCGGCTGCGCGACCTGCGCAACGACTTCCGGCTGCCGCCGCATATCGTGCCCGCCAACCTGCCCGCGGACCAGACCGACTACTCGTCCCCGTCCGAACACGGCCGCACCGGCCTCGACCCCGCGCTCGACTGGTCGGTCATCGCCTGGCTGCGCTCGGTCGGCCAACTGCCCGTACTGGTCAAGGGCGTCATGACCGCCGAGGACGCCCGGCGCGCGATCGCCGCCGGGGCGGACGGCATCGTGGTCTCCAACCACGGCGGACGGCAACTGGACGGGGCACCGGCCACCCTGGACGTGCTCGCCCGGATCGCCGCCGCCGTGGACGGCCGCTGCCCCCTGCTCCTGGACGGCGGCGTCCGCCGCGGCCGGGACGTCCTCGGCGCCCTCGCCCTGGGCGCGGACGCCGTACTGCTGGGCCGCCCGGTGCTGCACGGCCTGGCCGTGGCGGGCCAGGACGGCGCGGCGGGCGTCCTGGACCTGGTCCTGGACGAGCTGTCCGAGGCCATGGCGCTGACCGGCACCGCCACCGTCGCCCACGCGGACGCCTCGCTGCTGACCGACGAGGATCCGCACCGCGGCGGGGCGGACGCCGCGCTGCCGGCCATGCCCGGGAACACCGCCGTGCCCGGGAACACCGCCGCGACCGAACTGCGCAAGCAGGACCTGCACCGCAGCGTGTCCGACCCGGTGCTGGACACCATGAACTTCCTGAACGAGATCACCAGCCGCTTCCCGGACGTGGTCTCCTTCGCCCCCGGCAGGCCGTACGAGGAGTTCTTCGACAAGGACGAGATCCTCGACCACATCCGCCGCTACCTCGACCACCTGGCCGCGGGCGGCGCCTCCGACCACGCCATCCGCACCGCGCTCTACCAGTACGGCCCGACCGCGGGCCAGATCCGCGGGCTGATCAGCGACTCGCTCCACGCCGACGAGGGCATCGACGCCGCGCCGGAGGCGATCGTGGTGACGGTGGGCGCCCAAGAAGGGATGCTGCTGACCCTGCGCGCGCTCTTCGCGGACCCCGCGGACGTCCTGCTGGTCGCCAGCCCCTGCTACGTGGGCATCACCGGAGCCGCCAGTCTGCTCCAGGTACCCGTGCACCCCGTCGAGGAGCGGGCCGACGGTCTCGACGTGGCCGATGTCGAGGCCGCCGTCCTCGCCGAGCGGGCCAGGGGCCGCCGCCCGCGCGCCTTCTACGTGGTGCCGGACCATTCGAACCCGTCCGGCAACACCATGTCCCGGCGCGCCCGCGAGGAGTTGCTGGAACTGGCCGCCCGGCACGATCTGCTCATCCTCGAGGACAGCCCGTACCGGCTGGTCAGCCCCGGCGTCCAACTGCCCACCCTGAAGGCGATGGACCGGGCGCGGCGGGTGATCCACCTCGGGTCGTACTCGAAGTCGGTCTTCCCCAGCGCCCGCGTCGGATTCGTCGTCGCGGACCAGCCCGTGCGGGATCCGTCGGGGGCCGGGACGCTGCTCGCCGACGAACTCGCCAAGATCAAGAGCATGGTGACGGTGAACACCCCGGCGCTGAGCCAGGCGGCCGTCGCCGGTGCCCTGCTGGCCTGCGGCGGCCGGCTCACCGAACGCAACGCGGTGCCCGCCAAGCACTACGGCGAGGCGCTCCGCATCACCCTGGAGCAACTGGACCGGCACTTCCCCGAGGACGTCCGCGACCGGCTCGGCATCGGCTGGAACCGGCCCAGCGGCGGCTTCTTCCTCACCGTCCGGGTGCCGTTCCCCGCCGACAACGCCGCGCTGCTGCGCTCGGCCGGGGACCACGCCGTCATCTGGACGCCGATGGCCTACTTCTACCCCGGCCCCGGCGGCGAGCGGTCGATCCGGCTCTCCTTCAGTTGTCTGAGCCCCGCGGAGATCGAGGAGGGCATCGGGCGGTTCGCCGCCTTCCTCCGGGCGGAGATCGAGCGCTCCGGCGCCACCGGACCCACACCGGGACGTGACACATGAGAACCGCCGTCGTCGTCGGAACCGGGCTGATCGGGACGTCCATCGCCCTCGCCCTGAGCCGCCGGGGCGTCCTGGTGTACCTGGACGACGCCGACACCACGGCCGCCAGGACCGCCGAGGCCCTGGGGGCCGGTTCGCTGGAGCTGCCCGCCGGGCAGGTGGACCTCGCCGTCCTCGCGGTGCCCCCCGCGAGCATCGGCACCGTGCTCGCCCGCTGTCAGCGGGACGGGCTGGCGCACACCTACACCGATGTGGCCAGCGTCAAGGTGCGGCCGCACGAGGAGGTCCGCGCGGCCGGGGGCGATCCGTCCCGCTACATCGGCGGACATCCGCTGGCCGGCGCCGAGCGCTCCGGTCCGCTCGCGGCCCGCGCCGACCTCTTCGAGGGCCGCCCCTGGGTACTGACCCCCTCGCCGCTCACCGATCGCTCGGCGCTCAACCGGGGGCTGGAACTGGTCTCGCTGTGCGGAGGCGTCCCCGTCCTGATGGACACCGACGCCCACGACCGCGCAGTCGCCCTGACCTCGCACGCCCCGCATCTGGTCGCCTCGATGATGGCGGCCCGGCTGGAGCACGCCGAGGCCGAGCACATCCGGGTGTCGGGGCAGGGACTGCGGGACGTCACCCGTATCGCGGCGGGCGAACCCGCCCTGTGGAGCGACATCCTGACCGCGAACGCCGACGCGGTGGCCGACGTCCTCGACGGCTTCGCCAAGGACCTGGAGCGGCTGATCGCCGTCCTGCGGGCACTGCCCGGCACGGAGTCCGAGGCGCGCCGGCAGGCCGCCGCCGATCTCCAGGAGCTGCTGCGGCGCGGCAACCGGGGCCACGCCCGGGTACCGCACAAACAGCGTTCGCAGCCCGCCGAGTACGTGGCGATCCCGGTGGCCATCCCGGACCAGCCAGGGGCGCTGGCCCGGCTGTTCTCCACCGTCGGGGAGGCCGGGGTCAATATCGAGGACGTGCGCATCGAGCACTCCCTCGACCAGCCGAGCGGCCTGGTCGAACTGCTCGTGGAGTCGACCTCCGTCGCGGGCGTACGGCGGGTGCTGGACGCCAACGGCTGGACCATGCGGGAAAAGCCCCTGCTGGTCGGCGACGCCTGAGGAATGCGGAATCCGGACCGGCTCCGCCCAGGAGCCGGTCCACGGGTGTGCGCAACGAGTGTCCCGTACCGCCCAGGACTCGGGCGCTAGAACGTGTCGTGGCTGTTGGGCCTGCGTATCGCCGTGTACAGGGCGCGCAGCATGAGGATCGCGCTGACCGCGAGCACCTGATAGCCGAGCAGCGGGAAGAGCTCCACCTCCGCGGTGACCCGGGGCCCGCGCCCGGTGCCGAACACCACCAGGACCACCCCCATCAGCCCCGTGCAGGCCGCCAGCAGTGTGACCGTCAACTGGTGGATCAGCCCGGAGACAAAGCGCCGCTCCCGCTCGTCGGCGAGCACCCGCACCCGGACCGTGAACCGCCCCTCCTCCAGCGACGCGCCGATCCGCTCCGCCCGCCGGGGCAGCCGCCGCAGCATCGGCAGCGCGGACAGGAACTCATGGACCGCGCCCCGCGCCAGGGACGAGAACCCGGACGATATCCCGTCCTCCTCCTCGCTCCCCGGGCCCGTACCCGTGGCGCGGAACCGCAGCCGGGCGGTGAGGAGGTCCACGGCGATCGCCCGGGCCTCGTCGATCATGTTGAAGTCGGGGCTGACCCGGCCCAGGGTGCCCTCGATGGTCGCCAGCGCCCGGAAGACGGCGGCCACCTCCGGCGGCACGGCGAGCCCGAACCGGGCGAGCAGTTGGAACAGCGCGGTGAACATCTCGGTGTCCGGCCGCGCCCCCACCCCCAGGTGCTGGGCCATGAACTGCCCCAACTCGCGCTCCAGTAAGAGCGAGTTGAGCATGAGGTCCTCGCTCCTGGTGGCCCGCGTGCCGAGCAGGGCCATCAGCGCGTCGTGCAGACCCGCCCGGTCGCCGCGGTCGACGGCCACCAGCATCTCCTGGAGGGCGTGCCGTACGGTCGGGTCGATACGGCCCACCGAGCCGAAGTCGAGCAGGCCGATCCGTCCGTCGTCGAGCAGCAGCACATTGCCCGGATGCGGATCGGCGTGGAACACCCCCGCCCGCAGGATCTGGTGGAGCATGGCGGCGAACGCGGTCCGGGCGATCTGGCGGCGGTCCAGCCCCTTGCGGTCCGCGACGGCCGCCGCACGGTCGAAGGTGACCCCCTCCAGCCACTCCTGGACCAGCACCCTGGCCGTGGTGAACTCCTCGTACACCCGGGGCACCCGCACCAGGGCGTCCGGCTCGTACCCGTCGCAGGACGCCGCCACCACCGCGGCGTTGTTGGCCTCGATCCGGAAGTCCAGCTCCTCCCGCACCGACTTGGAGAAGCCGTCGCCCAGATCCCGCAGCCCCATGGCGTGGGAGGACCGGGACCGCTGCTGAAGGCCGCGGGTGATCGCGACGACGATGTCCAGATCGCGCTCGACCCGCTCGCGGATCCCCGGGCGCTGGACCTTGACCACGACCACCGGGCCCCCGGTCAGCTTGGCGCGGTGGACCTGGGCGATGGAGGCGGCGGCGAGCGGGATCTGCTCGATCCACTCGAAGGCGTCGTCCACCGGCCTGCCCAGCTCCTCGCGGAGCAGCACCGCCACCTCCCCCCACGGCGCGGGCGGCACATCGCTCTGGAGCCGGCTCAGTTCGTCGATGAAGTGCGGGGGCAGAAGATCGCGCCGGGTGGACAGCAACTGGCCCAGTTTGATGAAGGCCCCGCCGCACTCCTCGAGCGCCAGCCGCAGCCCCCTGGCCATCCGCTCGCCGAACTCGCCCGGCCGCAGGGCCCGTTCCAGACTGTGCCGGCTGCGCAGCGGACGGCTCAGGCCGTGCCGCATGAAGATCCGGCTGATCTGCGAATAGCGGCGGGTGCGCCGCAGCCGGCTGCGCAGCGCGCGCCACAGCCGCATGGGCAGCGCCCAACTGCCCTGCGGCAGAAAGACCTCGGCCAGCACCAGGGCGGCCATCGCGGCGAGGACGGACACCCCGACCTGGACCCCGTACAGCACGCCCATGCTCTGCTGGTCGTGCATGGTCGGCTTGAAGGCGAGCATCGCGCCCAGCCCGGCCAGACCGGCACCGAGGGCGCGCAGCGGCCCCACCCGGATACCGAGCAGCCGGCCGGAGATCGCCGAGACGCCGAAGACGAAGACGCCCAGCGACGACACCGCGATCAGCATGATCAGCAGTCCGAAGGACAGGTCGTCGATGCTGGTGGCAGCCAGCCAGGTCATGGCACGTTCCCCCGTGTGCGATGAAGAGGGTGTCAACAGTAGTCCGGATCGTCCCGCTCGGACCGTGGCTGCCCGGATGTCATGCGGCAACCCGCCGGAAACACACCACGGGGCCCGACGTCAGGTTGTCGGGCCCCGTGGCGAGGGAGGAGGCGGCGTGCGTCAGCCCATCGCCTCGATCAGGCTCTTGGGCCGCATATCGGTCCAGTTCTCGTTGATGTAGTCCAGGCACGCCTGACGGCTGTCCTGGCCGTGGACGACGGTCCAGCCCGCGGGTACCTCCGCGAAGGCCGGCCACAGCGAGTGCTGCCGCTCGTCGTTGACCAGCACGTAGTAGCTGCCGTTCTCGTCCTCGAAGGGGTTGCTCATGGCGGGTTCGCCTTTCTGCCGGGTCTATCGGGTCGACGAGGGTCTATGAGGTCGGTCGGTTCGTTTCGGGTACGTCCGGTCAGCCGCAGCCGCCGGCGTGCCCGGCGTCACCGGCCGGGACGAGCAGGGCCGGCTCGATCCCGCGGTCGTTCTCCGGCTGTTCGATGACGGTGCGGGTCTTGGCACGGACGCTCGCGACAAAGCCCGAGAGCCGGTCCAGCCCCCAGAACTTGTCGTGCCGGTGGATGAAGAACGGCACTCCGAACACTCCGTCGCGGTCCACCGCGCGCAGCGCCTCGATGCCCCGCCGGCGGATCTGCGGATCGTCTGCCGCACCGGCCAACGCGTCCGGGTCCAGGCCCAGTTCATGGCCGATCGCGGCCATGGTGGCGCGTTCGGAGATGTCGATGCCGTTCTCCCAGCGGGCCCGGTACACGGCGTCGATGAAGTCCCGCCCGCGGCCGGCGTCCTCGGCGACCAGATAGGCGAGATGGGAGACGTCCCAGTTGGGGGCGGTGTCGATGGGCCAGACCATCCGCAGGCCGCGCTCGATGGCCGCCCGCTTGACGTCCTGGAGGATGTAGAAGTGCTTCTCCTTGGACATCGCGACATAGGGAAGGTGGATCCCGGCGTCGGCCAGCAGGCCCTCGCTCACCTCGTCCGGCTCCCAGTAAGGGCGCCATTCGATCGCGTCCGCCACATCGGGGGCGTTCTCGGTGAGTTCACGGTAGGCGAGCCAGGAATAGGGGCTGCGGAGTGAGAAATACCAGCGCGGTGGCTTGACGGCCAACGGAACCTCCTGGGTTCGGGGCGATGCTAGATGGTGATGCCGCCGTCGATCTGGACGACGGAGCCCGTGACATAGGCCGCACGGTCCGAGACGAGGTACGAGACGAGGTCGGCGACCTCATCGGCCCGCCCCAGCCGCCCGAGCGGCACCGACTCCAGCGCCTTGTCCTTCACCTGGCCGGTGAGCACGGACGTCATATCGGTGTCGATGAACCCCGGGGCGACGACATTGGCGCGGATTCCGTACCGCCCGACCTCCTTGGCCAGGGCCCGGGAGAAGCCGATGATCCCGGCCTTGGAGGCCGAGTAGTTGGACTGGGTGGCGTTGCCGTACACGCCCGCGACCGAGGAGATGTTGACGATCACCCCGCTCTTGCGCTTCATCATGCCGAACACCACGGAGCGGCAGACGTGGTAGACGCCGTCGAGGTTGACGTCCAGTACGTCATGCCATTCGTCGTCCTTCATCAGCAGCAGGGGATTGTCACGGGTGATACCGGCGGCGGTCACGGCCGCGTCGACCGGACCGAGGGTCTGCTCGGTCTCGGCGATCAGCGCGCGCACCGCCTCGGCGTCACGGATGTCGAGCTTGCGGCTGAGCACCCGGGCCCCGGTCTCGGTGACCTCCTTCTCCAGTTGCAGGGCGGCCGCCTCGTTCGACTGGTAGCAGAAGGCGACATCGAAGCCGTCCCGTGCCAGACGCACCACCGTGGCCCGGCCGATTCCCCGTGAACCGCCGGTGACCAGCGCCACCCGGGATGCGTTCTCTGCCATTGGTTCTCCAAAGCGATTCGGCCGGCCGCAGGGGGCCGGAGGTCTGTTGCCAGGGGTCAGGCGAGGGCGGGGGCGGGGGCCGGGTCCCCGGGCCGCAGCTCCGCCGCCGGGCGGAAGGCCAGCACCGCGAGGCCGACGGTCAGAGCGGGCTCACCGGCCACCGTGGAACCGCCCTCGATGATCACGGTGTCGTCCACCACCCGGGTGATGGACGCCCGGTGTTCCAGTACGTCCCCCGGCAGCACCGGCCGGTGGTACTCGACCCCGGACACACTGCCGAAGAGCATGACCTGGCCCTCGAGCACATCGGGATCCGGCGACTCCCAGGTGGCCAGCAGCCCGGCCGACTGGCACCAGGACTCCAGCAGCAGCACCCGCGGATAGCCGTACGCCTCCGCCGGCGCGTCCGGTCCGAGCCCCTGGTACCAGGGCTCATTGCAGGTCACGGCCTTCACGGCGGTCACCCGCTCGCCCGGCACCACTTCGGTCACCCGGTCCAGCAGCAGCATCGGGAACCGGTGCGGCAGCACCTTTCTGATCTCCAACTGGCCGATCATCACGCCTCCTCGGCGGCGAACCGCAGTCTGACCTGGGCGGCGGGCCCGCGTTCGGTGGCCACCTTGGCGGCGCACTTCCACGCCCCGGACCCGCCGGTCCACACCAGGTCCACCGTCAGCCGGTCGCCCGGGAAGACGGGGCTGAGGAACCGGGTGCTCTCCACCGCCACCAGCTCCAGAGCGGCCGAGCCCGGCGGCGGGGTGCGCAGACCGCTGAGGTGCACGCACTCGATCACGCAGACCCCGGGGAAGATGGGGAAGCCCGGGTAGTGCCCGGGGAAGACCGCCTCGTCCTCGCCCACCGTGACGGCCGTCGCCGCACGCAGCTTGCCCCGGTCGTCGGCGGCGGCCGGACGGACCACCTCCACCCGTACGGCGACCGGACTGCACGGCCGGGTGTCCGGCATCGCGGCACCCTCGATGATCCCGGCGGCCCCGGTCATCGCGGCCCGGCCAGCCGCAGCAGGGCGCAGCCGACCGCGCCGTCACGGTCGACGGAGGTCACCAGCGCCACCCGGCCCGCGGCCTCGGGGGTGGTCTCGGCGTGCACCAGCACCCCGGCGATCTGGAACGCCGCCGCGGCGGCCCCGGTGTCCCCGATGAGCGCGGCCTGGGTGAGCTGGACCAGCTCCGCCCCCTCGGCGGCCTCCGCCACGGCGGCCCGCTCCTGCTCCCCGGACGGGCCGGGCGCCTCACTGGTGGAGACCGCCCAGATCTCCTCCGGGCGCACCTGCGCACGGTCCAGCGCCCGGCGCAGACAGGCCGCCAGCGCGGGGCGGACCCCGCCGTCCAGCGCGATGCCCATCTCCACCGCGAGGATCTCCGCCAGCACCGGCTGCTCGGCATCGTCCCGCGCGTCGGGGCCGCGCTGCTCCACCAGCAGCAGCCCGCAGCCCTCACCGGGCAGTTGCGCGGGCCCCTCGGTACCCGGCTGGTGGGCGTGCCGCTCCAGCCAGGAGCGGGAGTGCGAGAACTCCTCGACCGCACCGCACAGTACGGTCCTGGCCCGGCCGAAGGTGAGCAGCCGGCGCGCGTAGTTGAGGGCGTACAGCCCAGCCGCGTGGCCACCGGCGATCGTGGTGTTCGGCCCCTTGAGCTGGTGCCAGATCGCGCTCTGCCCCGCGGCGCAGTTCATGACGGCGTTGGGAAAGCGCGCCGGGTCCACCAGATACGGCTTCTCCCCGGTGAGCGAGTCCCGGGTGAAGTCCATCTGGCTCTGCACACTGCCGGTGGTGGTGCCCAGGACGAGGGCGGCGTCCTCGCCGGTGGCCACCCACCGGTTGCGCGGCGCGTCGTCGAGCAGCCGGGCGACCGTGGTGACCGCGAGGCCGGTCACCCGGTCCATCGAGCGGACCCCCTTCTTCCCGAGCACCGTGCGCAGGTCGAAGTCGGGCACCAGACAGGCGCGGTCCCCGGCCGCCTGCCACCGCTCGTCATCGAGCGGGGCCGCCGCGGGCCGGCGCTCCCTGATCCCCTCGGTGAAGGCCGCGCGGCCGATCCCGAAGGGCGATACCGCGGACCAGGCCGTGATGACCGGTCGATTCACAAGAGCTGTGCCGCCACTCATGTCTGCTCCGTCGCTCGTCGCCGTCGTCGGTCAGGACTCGCCGCGCAGCGCCTTGGAGACGCGCTCGTCGAAGGTGATCAGGTTCCAGTCCCGCCGGTTCTCGATCAGGGCGTAGCCATGGGTGACCTTGCCGGTCGCGGTCGGCACCAGGCGGCCGTCGCGCACCACATAGCAGTCCATGCGGGAGGTGTAGGTGAAGTCCTTGAAGACGTTCTCGACGGTGTAGACCGTGTAGAGGTCCTCCTCCATCAGCGCCTCGTCCAGGATCTGGATCCGGGAGTGCGGGCAGGCGGGGATCCACCGGCGCTCGTCCAGCAGGGTCTTCACCGAGATGCCCCGGTCGGCCAGGAAGAGGTCCACGACCTCCTCCATCTGCCGCAGATAGCTGGACATCTGGAGCCGCTCCGAGAAGTGGCAGTACGGGTAGGGGATCCGCCACTTCCAGCCGAACGCGTTCTTCCCCGAGGTCAGCAGGTCGAGCACCGGGTCGGGGCCGGAGGTGCCGCGGCCGGCCGACAGCGAGGTGGTGACGGCCGTGAGGTCGAGGCCGGTCAGCTCCGGCGGCTCGGGGGCGACGGCGCCGGGGGTGCTCAGCCGGCCGGTGACGAACCGGGCCAGCTCGGCGGGCGGTTCACCGGCCGCCTCGACATAGCTGTCCGAGCGCAGCACCACCTTGGCGTTGGCGGCCACCACCTTGGTGTCCTCGCCGTCCCGGTCGGCGTGCAGGGCCACCGTGAAGGAGAGGAAGGAGTCGCCGTCCCCGGCCGTCGGCACCACCCGCGCCTGGACCGTCTCGTCCATGTAGAGGGCGTGCAGGATCCGGGTGTCCAGGTCGACGATGTCCACACCGAGGCCGTGCTCGGCGTACAGCGCCCGGGCCGCCAGGTCCGCGTCGGCGAAGTGGCAGAGGATGGCCTCCTCCACCAGGTAGTTGATGTGCTTGAACCCGATCCAGGTGCAGATGTTGGAGCCCTCGTACCGGGTGCGCAGCGACGCGGTCGTCTCGCTGGTGAGCAGCCTCTTGACGGCGCTTTCGGCCACTGTGGTCATCGATCGTGCTCCCATGGGAATCCGAGGCCGGGACCGCCGTGCGGACGGACGGCCGAACAGGTCGTGCTGACGAAGCGATCGAGCAGGGCGGCGAACTGTCGCGCCCGCTCGATCATCAGGAAGTGCCCGCAGTCGGGCAGCAGGCGGTACTCGGCGTCGGGAAGGCCGTCCGCCAGCGCGCGGCCCTCGGCCGGCGGCGCGGCGAAGTCGTCCGCACCGGAGAGCACGAGGCACGGCACGGTGAACCGTCCCAGCCGCAGGGCGGGGGTGCGCAGATAGATCTCGAAGAACCGCATCCAGCCGTAGGGGCCGACCCAGTCCCGGATGCGCTCGGCGAGCTGGTGGCGGGCCGCCCCGGGGACCCGGTCCCCGGCGTGCACCCGGATGCCCTCGGCGATCAGCGGGGCCATGGTGTTCACGGAGTACGCCAGGCTCGCCCAGTCGAACTCCTCGGCGGTGCGCCGGTAGAACGGGGCCACCAGCACCATGCCGTGGATGCCGAACTCGGCGAACGGGTCCAGGCCCTCCTCGATCCGGCGGCCCAGGAACTCCATCAGAACGTTCGCGCCCATCGAATGGGCGACCACCACACCGGCGCCGCCCGGCACCGCGCGCAGGGCGTCGCCCAGATACGGCACGAGATCGCCCCGGGCGCTCCACCCGGCGACGCTCCGGCCCCGCCAGGGCAGATCGGCGGCCCATATCTCGGGCCCGCCGGCCTGGCGGCCGTGTTCGACGCAGGCGTCCCACACCGTGCTGCTGTTGGACAGTCCGTGCAGGAGGAGCGCCCGGCCCCGCCCCGGTTCGCCCGGGGCGCGCCGGGTCACGACCACGGGGCTGTCCTTCTCGCCCCGTGCGGACTCCACGGCGGGCCCGCCGTCCTCCTGGGCGAGCCCCGGCACGAGGCGGTCACCGGTCGACATCAGGCCGCTGCCCGCCCGTGCAGCGCGATGCCCGCGCTGGCGTCGTCGGCGTCGGTGCCCGCGGTGGCGTACACCGGACCGGCGCCGCCCTGGGCGAACCAGCCGACGGCCGCGGCGCACTGGAGCACTCCCAGCGCACCCGAGCCCAGCCCGAAGACCTCGGCCAGATCGTGCCGGTCCACGCCCTCCAGCAGGGTGTCCGGTACGGCGGCGGCCCGCTGTTCGGGCAGATGCCACAGGGCCGGCCGGTCGCCGGTCGCCTTGGCCAGCCGCTCCAGCGTGCGGCCAAGGCCGGCGCCCCGGACGTAATCGCCGAGCACGGCGGGCGCGTTCGCGCCCCGTTCGGCGGCCGACTGCTCGCTCTCCACCACCAGCGCCGCCGCCCCGTCGACGGTCCGCGCTCCGCCGGTGAAGGCGCGTACGGCCTCGTTGTCGGGTTCGACGCCGAGGACCAGCGCCCGGGAGGCCCGGCCGCCGCGGATCAGCGTGGCCGCCCAGTGGACGGCGTCCAGCCCGGAGGTGGCGCCGTTGCACAGCATCAGATTGGGACCGCGCAGCCCGAAGCGGATGGCGACGGAGGAGGCGATGACATTGCTCGAGGCGTTCGGCAGATCCATGGCGCTGCCCGCCGCCGCCGTCTGCTCGGCGATGGTGTCCATCGCCCGGCAGATGGTGTCGAGATTGCCGTAGTTGGAGCTGGCGACCACCGCGACGCTGCCGCCGGGGACCCGCAGGCCCCCGCCGTCGTCCAGCAGGCCGGCGTGGCGCAGGGCCGCGTCGGCCGCGCAGTAGGCGAGCTGGGTGGCCCGGTCCTTGTATCGCAGGCCCTTGCGGCCGACCAGGTCCTTCGGCTCGACCGGCGGGGCCTCGGCCACCGGTGCCATCAGCTCCGGTGCCGTCCTCGCGCGGGGCAGCACCACGCCGACCCCGCTCACCACCACGGTCATCGAGCCGCCTCCAGGATCGCTACGGCGTTGATCCCGCCGAAGCCGAATGCGTTCAACTGGGCCACGGTCAGCGGCCGCCGGGCCGCCTCGCCGGTGACGAAGCGGAATCCGTCCGCCTCGTCCACCGGGTTCTCCAGGCCCACGGTCGGCGGCACCCGCCCCTCGGCGAGGCAGCGCAGGGTGACCACCAGGTTGAGCAGCCCGGAGGCGCCCGAGGTGTGCCCGGTCATCGACTTGGTGGCGGTCACCAGGGGCTTGTCCCGGTCCGGGCCGAAGACGTCCGCGAGCGCGGTCGCCTCCGCCTCGTCGTTGAGCAGCGTCCCGGTGCCGTGCACCATCAGCAGGTCGATGTCCGCGGGCTTCACCCCGCCACGGGAGTGCGCCTCCCTGATCGCCTCGGCGATACCGGCCGGGTCCGGCGCCGTCACATGGAAGGCGTCGCAGTTGACCGCGACATCCCGGACCAGGCCGTGCACCGGACGTGTGCCGGGGACCCGGCTGAGCACGACAGCCGCCGCGCCCTCGCCCATCAGGACGCCGTCCCGGTCGCGGTCGAAGGGCCGCACCCGGGTCGGGGGCACCGGCTGCACCCGCTCCAGCAGGCCGTACATGGTCTCGGTGAGCACGTCGACCCCGGCCACGACCACCGTGTCCGCCCCCTGCGCCAGCAGGTCCACGCCCAGCGCCAGGGCGTAGAGCCCGGCCGAGCACGCGTTGGACAGGGTGTGGGTGTCATCGGCCCGGAACGCCTCGCGCAGCGCGGTGCCGAAGTGCAGCTCCGCGGCGGGGAATTCGGCGCCCTGGGTGCGCCACAGCTCCACCGAGCGCAGCTCGCGCAGCCCGGTGCCGACCAGGACCGGCACCCCGCTCAGATCGCTCTCGTCCAGGCCCGCGTCGCGGACCGCCTGGCCGACCGCGTCCAGCAGCAGCCCGGTCGCCCGGCGGGTGACGTCCACCCCGGGTGCGGGGCGGTTGTCCACCTCGTACGCATGGCGGGCCGTGTGCAGGGCGTGGTCGAAGCCGCGCAGCTCGGCCACCGCCGAGCGGCCCGCGCACAGGTTGTGGAAAACCTCGTCGACATCGCCGCCCACCCCGGCCACGGCGCCCATGCCGGTCACCGCCCAGCTCATGCCGGCACCCCGTCGTACCGGCCGAGCAGCACCACCGCGTTGTTGCCGCCGAAGGCCAGGCCGTTGTTCTGCACGACCTTCAGCTCCGCCTCGATCGCCACATTGGGCACGCAGTCCACATCGCACTCGGGGTCGGTGGTCGTGTGGTTGATGGTCGGCGGAATGAACTTCTCGGTGATCGCCAGGGCGCAGCCGATGGCCGACAGGGCGCTGGCGGCGCCCATGGTGTGGCCGATCATCGACTTCATCGAGATGGTCCTGGGCGGACGGCTGCCGAAGACCTCGCGGATGGCGCGGGCCTCGGTGACGTCGTTGGCCTTGGTGCCGGTGCCATGGGCGGAGATGAGGTCCACCTGGTCGGCCTTGACCCCGGCGTTCTCCAGGGCGAGTTGCATACAGCGGCCGACGCTGTCCTGGTTCGGCGCCACCTGGTGGTAGGCGTCGCAGTTCAGGCCGTACCCGAGCACCTCGGCGTAGATCCGGGCGCCCCGGGCCAGTGCGGACTCCAGGCTCTCCAGGACCAGCACCCCGGCGCCCTCACCGGTGAGGATGCCCTTGCGGTCGACGTCGAACGGCCGGCACCGGTCCGGCGCGATGGTGCCCAGCCGGTAGAAACCGGAGAACGTCTTGCGGCACATCGCGTCCGCGCCGCCGCACAGCGCGTACTCCGCGTCCCCGGAGCGGACGGCGTCATAGCCGTAGCCCAGGGCGTAGTTGCCGGCCGCGCAGGCGGTCGGAATCGTCACCGCCTCCACATCGGAGAGCTGGAGCTCCTGCGCGATGGCCGCCGACAGACGGCCGGCCGGAACGCGGCGGGCGAGTTCGGGCGACATATGCTCGGGACCGTGGGTGATCTCGGCCTCGACCAGGTGGTCCAGATCCCGTGATTCACCGTCGGTGGTCCCGATGGAGATCAGACCCGGCAGCGACCGCCAGTCCGCGATGGAGACCCCCGCGTCCTCGATCGCCATCCGGGCCGCGGCGACCGAGTACTGCGTCGCCCGGCCGAGCTGCTCGACCGCGAGGTGGCGTATCCACCGCTCGGGGTCGAAATCCTCCACCTCACAGCCGTTCGCATGGTCGAACCCCTCGACGTCGAACACCGTGATCGGCTTGGCCCCGCTGCTTCCGGCGCGCAGTCCGCGCCGGAACTCATCGACGCCCATGCCGATACTGGAGACCACACCGAGACCGGTGATCACCACTCTTCGCGGGCTCGCATGCCCCGACTCCGCCATCCCGTCCCCCTCGTCCGCTGTTCCGGCCGTGTCCGCGATTACGAAAGCGCCGCTTTACCAGCCGGCGGACTCGGCGACTACCTCGTAGACGCCCTTGAGGTGCACCATCCGGGGAAGCTCCGACTGGTCGATGGTGACGTGGAATTCCTTCTCGAGATTCGCGAGAATTTCGATGGAACGCAGCGAGTCAGCCGAGTGGTCCTCCTTGAAGAGGCTGGTCTCCGTAACCTCGTCCTCTTCGATCTCCAGAACGTCGCAGACGATCTCCTTGATCTTCTGCACCCGCTCCTCGTGCACCGAACTCATGATGGATCCCCCACTTTCGAACAAGGCCGACCCACAGGCCGTTTCCATTTCGGACTCGGATCTTTCTATGGCACTCCGCCATACCGCGCAATGCCCACTGCATAAAGCTGCCACAACCCGGTCGGCAGACCTGCTCGCTACCCGGATTCCCGCTCGACGGCGGTTATTTATCGGCGCTTCCACCAGAACTATCCGCGCGGCCGGAACCGCGCAACAGCCGGTACAGGAAGCTGCCAGCGAATGGTTCTCGTCCGCCGCCATCCCCTGATCAGGGGCTCGGTTCCGTGGTCGGTTCGCACGGTGTGTCCGGGCCCCTGATCTCCTCCCCGGGCATGCCGCGGCGGGTGCGCGAAGCACCACGGGCGTGCCGAAGGGAGACACCGGCGGTCGTTCGGGGGATGACCACCGCCGGAGTCGAATGTCCCGCCGTCCACGTACTGGACAGGGGGTGTTCCGCCAACTGACTGGATTTCTATCCGAGTCCGTTGATCTTCCACAATGGCGCTAACAGGAAGGTGCCAGCGCAGGGCCCGCCCCGGCCGCGGGCCGGCGGAACACCATGACACCATCGGTCGGTGATCGAGCTCGGCTACTCCCTCTCCCGCCGCTTCCCGGACCCGCCGCAGACGGACTACCGGAGCGCACCGGTCCAGGCCCTGCGCCACGACCTGTTCTGCGGCGATGTCTATCTGGCGGACACCGCGACCGACCGTGAACTGTCCACCGCCTGGGGCTGGTTGCCGGTGCTGGACTTCGCCTGGGCGCTGTGCGACATCGTCGAACTGCTCGACCGGGATCCGCGCGGCAGCCGCTCGGCCACCCCCGTCCACGCGGAACTCGACTTCACCGAATCCACCGACCGGCTGCGCTTCGAACGACGCTTCGGATGGGTGGACATCACCGCCGACTGGGCACCGGCCACGGAACCACCGCTGAATTTCTCCCACACCGCGCTGCGCCGCGAGGCCCGGGACTTCCTGCACGATCTGATCGCGGATCTGGTGGATCTGCACGACGGGCTCGCGGACAACCCCGCGATCTGGAATCTCCAGGCCCGTTTCCCGCGCGTCTAGCCGAACGCCGTACGACCCGCCGAACCGTCTATCACCGGCCTATAGCCACGGACCTCCTTTGGAATAGGCCGACCATAGGCGGGCATTCCATCCTGGTCCCGCGGACATGGATGCCGGTCCGCACGAACCAGGGAGGTGCAGTGGAAAACGTATCGACCACTGAGATTCCGGCCGGAGTGGAACTCGATTTCACGGCCTGGCTCCAGCACCTGGAACGCCGGGATCTCAGCGATCCGGCGGAGTTCGCCGCGGTCGTCAGGGAGCTGGCGCTCGACCCGCACCGCACGGAGTACGCCGAGTACATCGGGCCCCGGCAGTCGCTGATGAGCGACGCCGGGGCCCGCTGGGCCAGCCTGGTGGCCATGCTCATCAACGCCGTCCACAGCACGACCATGGTGGACACGCCCTGAGGCGTACGCGCCGGGATCGGCCACGCGCATCGGCCGCATGCAACGGCCACGCGCATCGGCCACGCGCATCGGCCGGGCCCGGCGACCACCAGGGCCGCCCTGGGCCCGGCCCGGGGAAGCCCGAAGGCCCGGCCGGATCAGCCCGTGCCGTCCGCCGGCGGCCGCGGCCCCGGGCCCCGGCCCCGCTGCTCACGGGCGAACAGCCGCACCAACGGGCGGTAGCGGTACCGCAGTTGATCCCCGTCGGCGATGATGTCCAGCAGGCGGACCTCCGAGATCGACTCCAGCACGTCCTCGGTCCGCCCCTCCGGCCACCGCAGCTCCACGGCCGCCTGACGCGCCGTGAACGCGCAGCCCTCCGCCCGGTGCGCCAGCACCCGGAACGCGTACCGGGCCGTCGGCGCCAGCCGGGCGTGACAGCGGCTCAGCGTCGCCCGCACATCGAGGCTGCCCAGGGACAGCTCGCCCAGCCGCCGGTCCGCGGCGGCCAGCCGGTCCGCCAGATGGGCCAGCCGCCACTGCGGATACGCCGCCAGCCGCGCCGCGCAGATCCGCAGCGCCAGCGGAAGCCCGTCGCACCGGGCCACGATCCGGTCGGCCGCCTCCGGCTCCGCCGCCACCCTCCCGGGCCCCGCGAGCGCCGCCAGCAAAAGCCGCCCCTCCGCGGGGTCCAGCGGATCCAGCCGCACCAGCCGCACTCCCTCCACCGAGGTGAGCGAGGAGTGGCCGGTGATCAGGGTGCGGCAGCCGTCGCCGTTCACCAGCAGCGGGCGCACCTGCCGGTCCTCGACCGCGTTGTCCAGCACCACCAGCGCCCGGCGGCCGTCCAGCCGGCTGCGGTAGAGCTGCGCCCGTTCGTCCAGGGCGGCGGGCAGATCGTGGTGGCCCGCGCCGAGTGCCCGCAGGAACCAGCCGAGTACGTCCAGCGGATCCTTGGGCCCGCCGTCCTCCTCCCGCAGATCGGCGTAGAGCTGCCCGTGCGGGAAGTCCTCACGGCACCGGTGCGCGGCATGCACCGCCAGCGCCGAGGTGCCCGTGCCCGGAGCGCCGGTCAGCACCGTCGCCCCGCCGCGGCCGGGGGCCCGCAGCGCGTCCGACACGGCCGCGAGCTGCTCGGCGCGCCCGCTCAGATCGCCGATGTCGGTCGGCAGCATGGCGGGCACCAGACCGGCCCAGATGTCCCCGGCCATCGACTCGGGTCCGGGGACGCCCGCCCGCCCCGCCTTGTGCAGCCGTACCCGGACCGGCTCCGGGGCGGCGGGGCCCGGCAGCTCGCCGCGCAGCACACCGTGGTGGACCCGGCGCAGCCCCGCGCCGGGGTCCATCCCGAGTTCGTCGCGCAGCACCCGCCGTCCGCGCTCGTAGACCGCCAGCGCGTCCGCCCGCCGGTCACACCGGTACAGGGCGGTCATCAACTGGCCGCGCAGCGCCTCCCGGAGCGGATGCTCGGCCACCAGCCGGGTCAGTTCGGGTACGGAGCGGGCGTGCCGGCCCAGCGCCAGCTCCGCCTCGATACGGTGCTCCACCGCGCTGATCCGGGCCTCCTCCAGCCGCGGCAGCTCCGTCTCCTCCAGGAAGCCGGTCACATCCGACAGGGCGGGCCCCCGCCACAGCGCCAGGGCGGTGTGCAGCCGCTCGGCGGCCTCCGCGTACCGGCCGTCGGCGAGTTCCCCGCGCCCCTGCTCGGCCAGGCGCTGGAACTCCTCCCAGTCGAACCGGGCCCCGCTGTGGTCCATGGTGTATCCCGGCCCCCGGCGGGCCAAGTGGAGCCAGGGGGCGCAGCGTTTGCGCAGCCGCGAGATATGGGTGTAGAGCTGCGCGGTCATCGTGACCGGCGGATTGCGGCCCCACAGCAGCTCGCTGAGCCGGTCGTCCGAGACCACCCGCCCGCCGGAGAGCAGCAGGGCGGCCAGCACGGTCCGCTGTTTGGCGCCGTCGACGGGCAGCAGCCGCCCGTCGACGCGCACCTCCACCGGTCCGAGGATCCCGAACTCCACCTGCCGCACTGCTGCCTCCCCACGGCCTCGGTGTCGTTCGGCCCGACCACCCCCGCCCTCGTCCCACCCCGCCCCGCCGTCCGCGAGGCGTCAGCAACCTGACAACTCGGCGATCCGCACCGCCGCGTCGATCGCCTCACAGCCGAGCTGATGCCCCGGATTGCGGCCCACCCGGCTGATCGGCCCGGAGAGCGACAGCGCCGCGATCACCCGGCCGTCCGGGGAGCGCACCGGCGCCGATACGGTCGCCGTGTCCGGCTCCCAGCCCCCGACGCTCTGCGCCCAGCCCCGCCGCCGTACGCCGGAGAGCATGGCCGCGGTGAACCGGGCCCCGCGCAGCGCCTCGTACAGCACCTCCGGCTCCTCCCAGGCGAGCAGCACCTGGGCCACCGCCCCGGACTTCATGGGAAACGCGGTGCCCACCGGCATCGGCTCACCGCCCAGCGCCTCGGCGGCGGCCACACAGATCCGCATCCGGCCGCGGCGCCGGTGGAGCCGGGCGCTCGCCCCGGTCCGGGCGCTCACCTGCGCCAGCACCGGGCCCGCCTGGGCCTTCAGCCGGTCCTGGCGGGCCTCGACGACCATGTCGCCAAGCCGTGGGCCCAGCGCGAAGTGCCCGTGCCCGTCGCGGGCGACCAGTCCCAGCCGCTCCAGGGCCAGCACCAGCCGGTGCGCGGTGGGCCGTTTCAGACCGGTGTCAGAGACCAGCCGGGCCAGTGTGGCCGGACCGCCCTCCAACACGCCCAGCAGCAGCGACGCCTTGTCGAGTACGCCCACTCCGCTCATCAGCGGCGGTGAGGTCATCGTCGAGTGGGCCATGAGCTCAGCCCAGATGCTCGGCGAGCGCGCGGACGACGGCGTCGCGCTGCTCCACCAGGTAGAAGTGGTGCCCCGGCAGCACCCGCAGTTCGAAACCGGCCGGTGCCACCTCGCCCCAGGCGGCCATGTCCTCCGCGGTGATATGCGGGTCGCCGTCCCCGACATGGGCCACCACCGGGCAACTGACCGGCGCCGCGGTGCGCGGGCCGTACGTCCCGACCGCCTTGAAGTCCGCCCGGAGCGCGGGCAGCACCACCTCGCGCAGATCCGGGTCGTCCAGCAGCGCGCCATCGGTGCCGCCGAGCCCCCGCACCTCCTCCAGCAGCGCCTCGTCGCCGTCCAGGTAGGTGGTCTGGGGCGTGAGCTTGTGCGGGGCCTTCCGGCTGGAGACGAAGAGCGCCTGGAGGCGGATGCCGTACCGGCTCTCCAGCCGCAGCGCGACCTCGTACCCCACGGACGCGCCCATGCTGTGGCCGAAGAGGGTCAACGGCGCGTCCGCGAAGGGCAGCAGGGCCGCGGTGACCTCGTCCGCGAGGTCCTCGATGCGGTCGATGCCCGGTTCGACGAGCCGCTCCTGGCGGCCCGGATAGCGCGTGGCGAGCACTTCCACGCCGTAGTCGAAGGCGGTCCCCCAGCCGTGGAAGAACCCGGCGGAACCCCCCGCGTGCGGCAGGCAGACCAGCCGCCTGCGCGGCGCCGCCTCGGCCCCGTATCTGCGGAACCACTTGCTGTCGATGCCGACGGCCATCTTCTCCACGCACCTCCTCGTCATCGTCGGCCGATCCCCCGTCGCCCTGGTGACCCGCCCGCATTCCTTGCGGCCAGTTCTAGCCGCGCCCCGACGCACCGGGCAACGGCCCGTCATGAAGCTGCCGTGGGCAACTGAAAAAAATGCGATGGCGTATCACCGTCGCTCGCCGGGTGATTGCGAGATGAGCAGACCGAGTTCCGCGGCGCGCACCCCGGCCTGAAATCGTGAATTCGCCCCGAGTAACGCCATGATCTCCGCGACATATCTGCGGTAAGTGCGTACGGACATGGCGAGTTCCCGGGCCGCGACCTCATCGGTCACCCCGGCCCGTAACCGCTCGAGTATCTGCTGTGCGATATCCGCCCGCGTCTTGTCGCCGAATTCGATGCGGTCGGAGACCTCGACCGCGTTGCGCCACACCCCGTCGAAGAGCGCGACCAGCGGCTGGATGACACCGGGGGCGCGGACCACCGAGGCCCGGCGGCCGGCCACCGACGCGGCGCACACCAGCGCGTGCTCGTTGTCGGCGATCACGGCCACCAGCGCGGGGATCCGGGCCACCCGGGTCCGTACCCGCGGTTCGGCGGCATGCGCCGAGACGAACCGCCAGTCGAGCGTCGAGGGCGTGCACAGCAGCCGCACCCGGGAGGTCTTCCGCGCCGCACCGGACAGCAGCCCGGTCAGGGCCTCATGGACCGCCTCGGAGTACGCGGGCTCCGCGGCGAGCACCACATCGACGCGCGTGGTGGCATTGGTGACCAGCCGCGCCGCCCGCTCGACGGCGTCCTCATGGGCGTCGATGACGTCCACCAGGGAGTCGCGGTGGAGCTGATTGCGGCGTCTGTCCACCGTGGACGCCAGGAGCGCGCTGACTTCCAGCAGCTCCCGTTCGAATTCATCGGCGGCCTCGACCGGAACGAGGTCGACCTCTCGACGGCTGCTGCCCGAAGCGCTCTCGGACATCCCGGATGGCACACCACTCACCCCCGTGTGAGTTCTTCATCGCGTATCAACGGCGGAACACCCACTCGTGTCCGCCCAGCGGCGCGGCCCGACCCGCACCGCGCCGCACCGCGCCGCCGGGCGGGTCAGTCGGCCGTCGACAGCAGACCCAGCTCGACCGCCCGCACCCCCGCCTGGAACCGGGAATTGGCCCCCAACGCCCGCATGATCTCCGCGACATGGCGCCGGTAGGTGCGCAACGAGACATCGACCTCACGGGCCGCGACATCGTCGGTGTAGCCCTTGCAGAGCCGCTCCAGGATGCGCCGGGCGGACTCGGTACGCAGCCGCTCGCTGATCCAGCGGTGCTCCGCGGGGCGCACCGCGCCCGACCACGCACCGGCGAACAGCAGATCCAGGGCCCGGACGGACGCCGTGTCCTCGATGACCGACACCACATCCCCTCCCCCGCGCTCCGCGGAGGACCGGACCATCGCCACGCCGCCGTCCACGATCAGCATCTCCATGACCGCGTCGACGACCTTGACCTGCGTATTCACACCGCTTTCCATAGCGGCCCGGATCGCGGGGTCGGCGAGCGAACCCGGCGTGCACAGCAGCCGCACCGGAATGCGCTCATGGTCCGGCCCGTTCAGCCGGCGCAGCGCCGAGAGCATGACCTCGGCCCGGTCGCCGCCGGCGGGGAGCGCGATGCTGATGCCGTGCCGGGCCCGGTCGACGAGCGCCTCCACGGCGTTCGCGACGGCCGCGTCATTCCCCTTCATCGTCACCACGGCGTGCCGGGCCACGGTGCGACGGTGCAGATTCACCGTCGATTCGATCAATTTACGGGCCTGGAGCAGTGCCTGCACCACACCGTCACGCCCCGGTTCGGGGCCGCCGGCTCCCGAAGCCGCGCCTATCGCCGCCTGTTCCCCCGCTCTCGCGGAAACAGGCGCCATCGCCAAACCTGCCACGCTTATTACCCCCGTTATGACACAACGATCACCAGCGGATCTCGGACCGGTAGGCCCGGGATGCGGCTGGGAGGTTGAAGTGAGTGACCATCCCCCTGAATGGCCAGGTATGTCCCGTCAATAAAGGTTGAAAGACGGAACACTTCAATCATCGATGCGCGGCCGACAGTAGTTCCCACTCCTACGCCAGTCAATGCATCCGAGTTGGCCCAGAAAGAGCAGGTGGGCCGCCCCCTTAACGCCCCCCCTTGGCCCCGCCACGCGAACCCCTGAAGTTGTCAGCTAGCTGTAGTGCAACCCCCGGGCTCCGCCGCCTCCACCGTCGCGATCATCACTGTACGCATCGGTCAGGAGGCTTTCAGCGAGCGTCCGGGCGGTATCTGTCCTGTTACTGCCAGCCATCATAGGGAATCGGAGAATGACTCCGAAAGCCGCGAACCAGCGGGTCATACCGCTCCAAGCCATGCGGCGATCGTCCACATGAGGAGTTCCCCATTCCTGGGTGACGGCCGCCACAATCCGGACCGAAGTGGCGATTGCCGTACGCGTCAGGCCGCGGCGCAGACGCCCTTCATGCTGTCGATCAACGCGAGCACCGCACGTGCGGACGGAAGAATCATGCGACCTTCCCTGGTGAGCTGCGCACCGGTGGAGTCGCGAGTGAAAAGCTTGGTGCCCAGCATCTGCTCGAGGCACTTGATTTGGTAGCTGATGGCCGGTTGTGAATAGCCGAGCGCCTTGGCCGCTTGATCCATACGCCCTATCTCTGCGATGGATACGAAAGCGCGGAACTCCCGCTCATGCATTTTGCCCCCTGTCCGGCGACCACCGACCGGTGGCCGTCGAGAACCCGTCGCCAAGAACGCACGGGTTATCCGATCCGTCGAGACCATATCAACGTACTCAATCTCGGAAGGCAACATCCGGTGCAGGAAGCTGCAATGCGACGGGCCGCGAAGACTTCTCAGATGCGGAACATGCTGCAACACCGGAGGTGAAGAACCCGGCCCCGAGGAAAGTTCACCCCGCGTTCACCGCACACGGCGCGAGTGCCCGAACGCCCGCGCGGACCCCTCCGGGAGGTGCCACCGCCCGCCCGGCCGCGGGCGGCCGCCGCGACACCGGCCGGTCCGGTCACGGCCGACGCGCTTCACCCGTCACGAAAGCCCGCCATCGTCGATGGCGGGCTTTCGTCATTCAGCCGTGGATCGCTGCCCGGGCTCAGAGCCGACTGTCGGGTTCGAACCGACGACCTTCGCTTTACAAGAGCGGTGCTCTACCAACTGAGCTAAGTCGGCGTCCCCAGCAGTGTACCCGCCCCCGGGGCGTGATCCGTTCGAAAATTCCCGGCTCCCGCCTAGAGACAGGGCCGCCCTCTGCGGTATAGCGTCACGCCAATCCACCTCCGGTGGACTAGACCCCTCCTTTACTCGGATCGTCCGGCACGTTCCTGCCGGTGAAGGGACAGATCACCATGGCCACTGTCACGTACGACAAGGCGACCCGGGTGTACCCGGGCACCGAGAAGCCCGCCGTCGACCAGCTCGACATCGCCATCGAGGACGGCGAGTTCCTCGTCCTCGTCGGCCCCTCCGGCTGCGGCAAGTCCACCTCCCTGCGGATGCTCGCGGGACTGGAGGACGTCAACGGCGGCTCCATCCGGATCGGTGACCGGGACGTCACCCACCTGCCGCCGAAGGACCGGGACATCGCCATGGTGTTCCAGAACTACGCGCTGTACCCGCATATGTCCGTCGCCCAGAACATGGGCTTCGCGCTCAAGATCGCCGGCGTCAACAAGACCGAGATCCGGCAGAAGGTCGAGGACGCGGCGAAGATCCTCGACCTCACCGAGTACCTGGAGCGCAAGCCGAAGGCGCTGTCCGGTGGTCAGCGGCAGCGGGTGGCGATGGGCCGGGCGATCGTCCGGGAGCCGCAGGTGTTCCTCATGGACGAGCCGCTGTCCAACCTGGACGCCAAGCTCCGTGTGCAGACCCGTACCCAGATCGCCAGCCTTCAGCGGCGGCTCGGGATCACCACGGTGTACGTCACCCACGACCAGGTCGAGGCCATGACCATGGGCGACCGGGTGGCGGTGCTGAAGGACGGCCTGCTCCAGCAGGTCGACTCGCCCCGCAACATGTACGACCGCCCCGCCAACCTCTTCGTCGCGGGCTTCATCGGCTCGCCGGCGATGAACCTCGTCGAGGTGCCGATCACCGACGGCGGTGTGAAGTTCGGCAACAGCGTCGTCCCGGTCTCGCGCGAGGCGCTGAGCGCCGCGGCCGACAAGGGCGACCGCACGGTCACCGTGGGCGTCCGGCCCGAGCACTTCGACGTGGTCGAGCAGAACGGCGGCGCCGCCAAGGCCCTCACCAAGGCGTCCGACGACGCCCCGGCCGGTCTCGCCGTCACCGTCAACGTCGTCGAGGAGCTCGGCGCCGACGGCTATGTCTACGGCGCCGCCGAGGTCGGCGGCGAGGACAAGGACCTGGTCGTCCGCGTGAACGGGCGCCAGGTGCCGGAGAAGGGCGCGCAGTTGCACGTCGTGCCGCGGCCGGGCGAGATGCACGTCTTCTCGACCTCCACCGGGGAGCGGCTCACCGACTGAGGCCGCTGGCCCGTCAGTCGTTCCGACGGCGCCGTCCGTCCGCTGCACGCGGACGGGCGGCGCCGTCGCGTTGCGCGGGGGCGGCTGTTGCGTCGCGCGGGGGCGGTTGCCGCGTTGCGGGGAGGGGCGGTTGGTGCGTTGCAGGGAGGGGCGGTTGCCGTGTTGTTGCGTTGTCGATAAATTCCCTGACATTTCGACCATTTCGCCCCCGAGCGTCAACCCTCCAACCACCAAGGGGGGTTTTCCATCACCCAGCCTGGTGACGGAATGTCGCCAAATCGTCGCTCCTCGCTACGATCACCGCGTACCGCAGTCCCGTACCACCCACCCGCGAGGAACTACCCCGTGAACACCGCAGCCCGCCGCATCGGCAGAACACTCGCTCTCGTCCTCCCCGTCGTGCTCGTCCTCTCCGGCACCCTCGCGGTCACCCGCGTCCCCTGGGCCTCGCCGAGTGCCGAGTCGCAGATCCTCACCGCCTCCTCCGACCGGGCGTCCACCCACGCCACCCACCGGGCCCCGCATGAGCTGCTGCGCGACCGGCTGCTGGCCGAGCTCCAGGAGAAGAACCCCTCCGTGGCGCTCACCCACCTCCAGGCCGCGACGGCCGAACGGCCCTCGCTCGCCCAGCACTGCGCCTCCATCGCCCGTGCGCTCGGCCGCGCCGCGGTCGCCAAGTACGGCGGTGTGAGCCGCGCCCAGGCGTACGCCCGGCCCGTCTGCGACACCTCGTTCGCGTCCGGTATCACCCAGGCGTACCGCTGACCGCGTCACCCGTCCCGCCGAGGCCGCGCGGCTCCCGCCGTGGCCCGTACCGCCCGCGCCCTTCCCGCTCTTGCCGCCGTTCCCGCTCCGGCTCCGCCTGCGGCGGTCCTCCCACCGCATATGGTGCGGTTCATGAGCGATGACGACGAGCGCAGACCCGGGCATCCCCACCAGAGCGCGCGCCCCACACAAGCCGTCGTCCTGGCCGGAGGCCAGGGCTCACGGCTGCGTCCGTACACCGACGACCGCCCCAAGCCGATGGTCGAGATCCCGGGCACCGGGACCCCGATCATCGGCCATCAACTGGCCTGGCTGGCCGCCGAGGGCGTCACCGACGCCGTGGTCTCCTGCGGCCACCTCGCCGCCGTCCTCCAGGACTGGCTCGAGACGGCGGACCTGCCGCTGCGGGTGCGCACCGTCGTCGAGAAGGAGCCGCTGGGGCGCGGCGGCGGCCTGAAGTTCGCCGCCGCGAGGCTCCCCGAGCCCGACCGGCCCTGGTACGCCACCAACGGCGACATCTGGACCCGCTTCTCGCTCCGCGACATGGCGGACTTCCACGACGAACGCGGGGCCACCGCCACGCTCGCCCTCGCCCGGCCGCGGATTCCGTGGGGCGCGGTGGAGACCAACGAGTTCGGGCATGTCCTGGACTTCATCGAGTCGCCGCCCTCGCCGTATCTCATCAACGCGGGCGTCTACGTCTTCTCCGCCGCCTTCACCGCGCTGCTGCCCGACCGGGGCGACCATGAGCGCACCACGTTCCCGCGCCTGGCGCGGGAACGGCGGCTGGCGGGCTTCCCACTGCCCCAGGGCGCGTACTGGCGAGCCATCGACACCGCCAAGGACCTGACCGAAGCCGCCAAGGAACTGGCCTCAGGCCCCCCACCCCACGGCCACGGCCCCTTCGAAACTGCCCCGGTCCCACACGCCTGAGCGCCACCGGGGGAACGGGGGCTCCCGGCACTGGGGGCTCCGGTGCTCGGAGGCTTGGGTGCCCGGGGGCTCCCGGGTCCGGTGCTCGGGTGCCCGGCTGCCCGAGGGCTCCGGGGTCCGGTGCCCGGCTGCCCGGGGGCTCCGGGGTCCGGTGCCCGGCTGCTCGGGGGCTCCGGGGTCCGGTGCTCGGGTGCCCGGCTGCCCGGGGGCTCCGGCGGTCCCGTGCTCGGGGGCTTCGGTGCTTGGGCGCTCCATGGTCCGCTGCTCAGGCGCCCCGCTGCTCGGGGGCTCCGGGGTCCGCTGCTCAGGCACTCGGTGCCCCGCTTGCCCGGTGCTCCGGGGCCCGCTGCTCAGGCACTCGGTGCCCCGCTTGCCCGGTGCTCCGGGGCCCGCTACTCGGGGCTCGGGCGGTGCTGGGCGCGGCTCGTCGTCGACCCAGGGGCTCGTCGTCCACCCGCGGGCGGACGCGGTATTGAGCGCGGGCACGGGCCGCCGCCCGCCTGTGGACTCGCCGCACGGGCCTGCCCCAGGGCCTGCCCCACGGACTCCTCGTCCGCCCGCCCGTCCGTCGTCCACCCGCGGGCGACGCGGCGTTGAGCGCGGGCACCGGCCAGCCACCCGCTCGCTGGTCCCTCGGCCGCCTGCGGACTCGCTGCCCGCTCGCAGGCGAACCGGTTGCTGAGCCCGGGCACGGGCCGCCACCCGCCCACGGACTCGCCGCACGGGCCTGCCCCAGGGACTCCTCGCCCGCCCGCGGGCGGACGCGGTGCTGAGCGCGGGCACCGGCCAGCCACCCGCTCGCTGGTCGCCCGGGGCCGTGCCCCGTCCGCTCCGGCTCAGCCGAGGAGGCCGCCCAAGGCGGCCTCGTCGGCGGCGGGGGCGCTGTCGTTGGGCGTGTTGTCCTCCGGCGGGCCGCCCTCCGGGCCGCCCGCGGACATCCCTCCCCCGGCGCCGCCCAGCGACGACGGGCCCGCCGTCGGGGCCAGGGGGTGGCGCGGGGAGCGGGGGGTGGTGCCCAGGCCCGGGCGCGACCGCGATCCGTTGCTGGGGCGGTCGGACGTGCCGGACGCGGACCCCGTCGCGCTCGGCACCCCGGAGGAGGACGTCGACGCCGAGGCCGACGGCTTGGGGCGGTGCGGCAGCCGCTCGCGCGGCGACGGCGCTTCGGCCGATCCGCCGCCCGTGCCCATCGGCCCGCGCTGCCCGCCGCGCGGGCTCTCCACGGACTTGCTGGGCAGCGGCGAGCCGGGCAGGTTGTTCGTCGGCAGATCGCTCGGCTCCGGCGCCTTCACGACCTCCGAGGACCGTACGGCGGTGCCCAGCAGCGAGCCCACCAGCAGCGTCAGCCCGGCGACCACCATCGCCATCACACCGCCGCGGCGCAGCACCCGGCGCCGCAGCTCCCACAGTTCGGCCCGGGGGCCGAGCCGCCGCCATGCCTCGCCGGCGAGCCGGGCGTCCGCCGAGTAGACCGGCGCACCCGCGATGACCAGCGGGCTCCAGGCGGCGAGGTAGATGATGTCGGGCGCGTCGTAGACCGGCACCGTACGCCAGCTCACGGTGAGGATCAGCGCGGCGGACAGCAGGGCGCCGAACGAGGCGGCCAGCCGCTGCCACAGCCCGAGCACGGTGAGCACTCCGACCACGATCTGGAGGAACGCCACGGTCAGCCCGGCGCCCACCGGATGCTCCAGCGCCAGGTCGCGCAGCGGCTCCGCGAACGGCCAGGGGTGCAGCGCGCGCAGCCAGGTGACCATCGAACCGCGCTCGCCGCCGTCGAAGTAGACGGGGTCGGAGAGCTTGCCCATCCCCGCGTAGACGGAGATGAAGCCGAGGAAGATGCGCAGCGGGAGCAGGACGACGCCGAGGTTCATCCGGCGCCCGGGGTAGTAGGCGTGGCGTACGGACTCGGCGTGGCGGCGCGGACGCGGCACCGTGACGCCCCGCGGCCCGTCCCCGTCCCCGTCGCCGTCGATGGCGCCCGGCCGTCCGGAGGGCGCGCCGCGCCGCTCCGCCCCGGCCGCCCGCGCCACCGCGCTCGCCCCGCCCGTCTCGCCCGGGCCGTCCGCACCCGGACGGCGCCGCCCGCCGGACGACCGGGGCGCGTTCCCCGTACGGGGGCTGCGCGGGCCGATGACCGTGGGGGTGTCCTCGTCGAAGGCGATCCGCGGCAGCACCTGCGTGGCGCCCACGTCCTCGGCGCCCTCCCCGGACCGGGAACGGCCCAGCCCATCGGAAAGGCCGTCGGACAGACTGTCGGTCAATCCCTCGGCGGAGTACCGCACGGCCTGAAGCAGCCGGGTCGCCGCGGTGTCCCCGCCGGGGCGGGTGCGGCCACTCCATACCACGGGCGGCCGACGCCGGCCCGGGGCCGGGACGCGGGTGAGCCGGGCCGTGCTCGCCAGCGCGCTGCTGACGACCGGGGCGCTGAGCTGCACCCGGAAGCTCGGGGCGTTGACGGCGACCTGCGCGGGATCGCATGGCACCTTGGCCATGGTCAACTGCGGCTCGTCGTCGAATCCCCGCGCGCTTCCCGCCATGGGCGAAGGCATGCGGGCTTTTCTGGTCTCCACGCCCAACTAACCGAGCGACGGACGGGAAAGACACTGCCGGGGACGTCCCGATCTGTCCGAGGCCCGTCAAGATCATCAGCCACAGGACGCGAGGCGGGACGGCCCGGGCCAGGCCACCCGCACCCCGACCCACGACCGAACCGTGCGCACCTTACTGCCACACCGGGCCCGTTCCACGACCGGACGGGCCCTGCTTCACGGCCGCACCGGCCCCGCATCACGACCGGACGGCGCCCGCATCACGACCGAACCGGGCCGGACTCGCACCACGACCGCACCGGACCTGCTTCACGGCCGAACCGGGCCCGCGCCCAGGCCCGCTCGGTCGCGGGGCGTCTGGCAGACGCGGTGAAGTCGGCCCGGGCCGGCGGACAGCCGACAGCGGCCCGGGGGCCGCCGCCACGCGGGCGCTGAGGTCGGCCGCCGTCGGCCAACCCGATCCCTCCGGCGATCGAGGGGCCCGACCCAGCCCCTCCGGCGATTGAGGAGCGGGGTCTGGGGCGGAGCCCCAGCCGGAGGGCCGCGCCGAAACCCCCTACGCCCGGCGCCGAGCCGCTTCGTACAGGACGACCCCCGCCGCCACCCCCGCGTTGAGCGACTCCGCCCCGCCCGGCATCGGAATCCGTACCCGCAGATCGCAGGTCTCGCCCACCAGCCGCGACAGCCCCTTCCCCTCGCTGCCGACGACGATCACGAGCGGGCCGTCCAGCGCCTCGACATCGTGCAGTTCGACCTCGCCGTCCGCGGCCAGCCCGACCACCGTCAGGCCCGCCTTCTGGTAAGCCTCCAGCGTCCGGGTGAGGTTGGTCGCGCGGGCGACCGGGGTGCGGGCGGCGGTGCCCGCGGAGGTCTTCCAGGCGCCCGCGGTCATCCCGGCCGCGCGCCGCTCCGGTACGACCACGCCATGGCCGCCGAAGGCGGACACCGAGCGGACCACCGCGCCCAGGTTGCGCGGGTCCGTGACGCCGTCGAGTGCGACGATCAGCGGGTCCTCGCCCTCGTCGAAGGCGGCCGCGCTCAGGTCCTCGGGGTGGGCGTACTCGTACGGCGGGACCTGGAGCACCACACCCTGGTGGTTCAGGCCGTTCGTCATCCGGTCGAGCTCGGGCTTGGGCGCCTCCATGAGGTGGATGCCGCCGCGGTCGGCGGCCAGCTTCAGCGCCTCGCGCACCCGGTCGTCGCTGTCGATGAACTGCTGCACATACAGCGTGTTCGCCGGAACGCCCTCGCGCAGCGCCTCGACCACCGGGTTACGGCCCACCACCAGCTCGCTCGTCCCCTTGCCGCCGCGGCGCGCGACGGGGCGCTTGGCCGCCTGGCGGGTGCGGGCATTGGCGATCCGCTGCTTGGCGTGTCCCTTACGCATCTCGGCGGGCGGGGTCGGCCCCTTGCCCTCGAGGGAACGGCGCCGCTTGCCTCCGCTGCCGACCGTCGCACCCTTCTTGTTGCTGGTACGGCGGTTCCTGCGCTGGCTGTTGCCGGCCATGAATGGTCACCTGTCTCTTCACTGCTCAGCGCTGCTCAGCAAGCGGCTCGGACGCCGAACGTCACCCGTCTGTGAGGTCAAAGGCGTCTGTGCGGTCATTTGTACGGTCACAAGTGTGCCGCCCGGGGCGCCGGGCGGCACAACACAGGAGGTCAGGGCCTCACAGCAGGGCGGAGCCTCAGCGCTGACCCAGCTCCCAGCGCGGTCCGGACGGGGTGTCCTCGATCACCAGACCCGACTGCTGGAGCTGATCGCGGATCGCGTCCGCCGTCGCGTAGTCCTTACGGGTGCGCGCGGCCTGCCGCTGCTCCAGGACCAGCCGGACGAGCGAATCGACCACGCCGTGCAGATCCTCGCCGCGGTCCGAACCGCCCGCCCAGTGCTCATCGAGCGGATCGAGGCCCAGCACGCCCAGCATGGCCCGTACCTCGGCGAGCCGGGCGACCGCCGCCTCCTTGTCGTCGGCGGTCAGGGCGGAGTTCCCCTGGCGGACGGTGGTGTGGACGACCGCGAGCGCCTGCGGCACCCCGAGGTCGTCGTCCATCGCCTCCGCGAAGGCGGGCGGCACCTCGGCCGCGGCAGGGACGGCCTTCCCTGCCTTTTCGGTCACTCGCTGGACGAAGCCCTCGATCCGCGCGAACGCCGACTCCGCCTCGCGCAGGGCCTCCTCGCTGTACTCGATCATCGACCGGTAGTGCGGGGTGCCCAGGTAGTAGCGGAGCACGATCGGACGCCAGCGCTTGACCATCTCGGAGACCAGCACCGAGTTCCCGAGCGACTTGCTCATCTTCTCGCCGCTCATGGTCACCCAGGCGTTATGCGCCCAGTAGGCGGCGAAGTCGTCGCCGAACGCCTTGGCCTGCGCGATCTCGTTCTCATGGTGCGGGAAGATCAGGTCGACGCCGCCGCCGTGGATGTCGAAGGCGCGCCCGAGGTACTTGTGCGCCATCGCCGAGCACTCCAGATGCCAGCCGGGACGGCCACGCCCCCACGGGGTCTCCCAGCTCGGCTCCCCCGGCTTCGCAGCCTTCCACATGGCGAAATCGCGCCGGTCGCGCTTGCCGATCTCGCCCTCGCCGGAGGGCTGGCGCAGTCCGTCCAGATCCTGGTTGGAGAGCTTCAGATACTCGGGGAACGAGCGCACATCGAAGTAGACATTGCCCTCGGCGGCATAGGCATGACCCCGGTCGATCAGCTCCCGCATCATCTCGATCATCTCGGGGACATGACCGGTCGCCCGCGGCTCATAGGTCACGGGCAGGCAGCCGAGGATGTCGTACGCCTGGTTGAAGGCGCGCTCGTTCTCGTAGCCGATCGCCCACCACGGCCGCTTCTGCTCCGCCGACTTCGCGATGATCTTGTCGTCGATGTCGGTGACATTGCGGATGAACGTCACGTCATAGCCGCGGTGGGCGAACCAGCGGCGCATGATGTCGAAGTTCAGCCCCGACCTGATGTGCCCGATGTGCGGGGCCGCCTGCACGGTCGCGCCGCACAGGTAGATCGAGACACAGCCCGGCCTGAGCGGGGTGAAGTCACGGATCTGCCGGGCGCTGGTGTCGTACAGGCGAATGGTCACGCATCAAGGGTAGTGGGAAGTGAACCGTGCCCTGTGCGCCTTCCCCGGCGGGGACACAGAAGCGTGACACTCGGGACGAATCCGGGGCGTGGGACGCGCGGGCGGCGGCCGACGGCGTCCCCGCCCTCCTACCGCCGGAACACCAGTGCCGTGGCGATCGCCGCCAGGCCCTCGGCGCGGCCGGTCAGGCCCAGGCCGTCCGTGGTCGTACCGGACACCGAGACGGGGGCGCCCACCGCCGCCGTCAGCGCCTTCGTCGCCTCTTCGCGCCGCTTGCCGATCTTGGGGCGCACGCCGATCACCTGGATCGCCACATTGCCGATCCCGAAGCCCGCGTCCCGTACGATCCGGGCCGCCTCGGCGAGCAGCGTGGTCCCGGCGGCTCCGGACCACTCGGGGCGGTCGGTGCCGAAGTGGGCGCCGAGGTCGCCGAGCCCGGCGGCGGAGAACAGCGCGTCACAGGCGGCGTGCGCGGCCACATCGCCGTCGGAGTGCCCGGCCAGGCCGTACTGCTCGCCCTCCCACAGCAGCCCCGCGCACCACAGCTCACGGCCCTTCTCGAAGGCGTGCACATCCGTACCGATGCCCACCAGGGGGAGCGCCATCGCGTCAGAAGCCATCGTTCGCCCTCCTGCGGGCCAGAACCGCCTCGGCCAGCACCAGATCCAGCGGCCGGGTCACCTTGAACGCCTCCTCATGGCCGGGGACGACCACGACCTCGACGCCGAGCCGCTCCACCATGCCCGCGTCGTCCGTCGCGCCCTCGCCCTCCAGGGCGATCTTCTCGTGGGCGGCCACGAGCGTGGCGCGGTCGAAGCCCTGCGGGGTCTGGACGGCTCGCAGCAGGGCGCGCTCGGGGGTGCCGACGACCGGCTCGGGCTCACCGGCCCGCTCCCCGGTGCGCGGCTCGACCTGCTTGACGGTGTCGGCCAGCGGCAGCGCCGGGACGACGGCGGGCGATCCGTCCCGTACGGCGGCGGCGACCGCGTCCACCGTGTCCACGGGCACCAGCGGCCGCGCCGCGTCGTGCACCAGCACGGTGGTGACGGTCTCGGGGACGGCGGCCAGCCCCTTGCGCACCGACTCCTGGCGGGTCTCGCCGCCGGGCACCACCACCACCTCGGTGGTGTCGGTGAGGCTGCCGCTCAGCGGATGCGCGTCCAGCAGCCGCCGTACCTCGTCGGCGCCGTCCGGCGGGGCGACCACGACGACGAGGGAGACGGAGCGGGATCCGGCCATCGCCCGTACGGCGTGGACGAGCATGGGTGTGCCGCTCAGCGGGCGCAGCGCCTTGGGGGCGCCCGGGCCCAGCCGCACTCCGCGGCCCGCGGCGGGGATCACGGCGGCGGTGCGGGCGGGTCGGCCGGACGCGCCGGAGCCGCCGTGATCCGGGGTTGCGGACATTGAGTTGGCGTTCAGGTTTGCTTCCTCAGCCGAAATGGGTATGGCCACAGCGTGCCGGGCGCGATGGCCCGACCGGCCCCTTCCGTGACGACCGGTCGAGTTAGCTGCCCGGGCCCGGCACACCTTCCGCCGCGCACCGTGGCGCGGCTGAGCGCACCGGCACAGAGGTGCGACGACCGGGGGCTCGCAAGAGATCACCGCGTGGAGATCACCTCGCAAGAGATGAAACGCGCGGAGATCACAGCGTCCGGTGCGTACGCATGCCGCAGCGCCCGGCGACAGACGACTTAGCGGGAATCAGAGGTCTGAGTCACTCGGGCACCACGGCATTGATATTCAGGACGCGAGAACCTCATCGAGCAGAGCCTCGGCCTTGTCCTCATTGGTGCTCTCGGCGAGAGCCAGCTCGCTCACCAGGATCTGGCGGGCCTTGGCGAGCATGCGCTTCTCACCGGCGGAGAGTCCGCGCTCACGCTCTCGGCGCCACAGATCACGCACGACCTCGGCCACCTTGATCACATCGCCGGAGGCGAGCTTCTCGAGATTTGCCTTGTAACGACGGGACCAGTTCGTCGGCTCTTCCGCATACGGTGCACGCAGCACCTCGAAGACCCGATCCAGCCCGTCCTGGCCGACCACATCACGCACACCGACGAACTCCGCATTGTCCGCCGGCACACGAACCGTCAGGTCACCCTGAGCGACCTTCAGCACCAAGTAGGTCTTGTCCACGCCTTTGATCTGGCGAGTTTCGATGGCCTCGATCAGCGCGGCCCCGTGATGGGGATAGACCACGGTGTCGCCAACCTTGAACGTCATGTGACAGGTACCCCTTCCGTGGCTATCCAGGGTAACACGGGAACGCCTTCTTCTGAATGGCGTTTTCGCAGGTCAGGGCATATCTCGGGGCTTGACAAGTGCGACCGGAACGTGCTGCACGAGGCGTGCGGAACCGGGTATTCGCAGGTGGGAGCCGCTGTCCGGGTACCCGGAAACCCGCCCGTTACGCACCGGAAGAAGCCCGGACGAGTGGCCGTACGTCCCGTTTTGCCGGAGTCCACTCGATGGACTTCCGCTACTCCGTTCGGATCAGGAGCGAGCGATCCGGCCCCGATTCGCGAATTGATCACGGACTTGATCACACAGAGCGCATCAAGTCTGTGATCAATTCTCGGACATGCATGGATTCCTTACCGATAATCTCCGGCGCGAACGGCCGAGCCGATATTCGGGACTTCAGGACGGCGCCGTACGGGACCTCGTACAGACCTCGTAACGCACGCCGGAACCGGCAGCGCACGGGCACCCCGCCCGGGGCCGAGCGCCTTGGGGCGGGTCGGGTGCGGGCCGAAGAGGGCGGATCGGTAATCTAAGCGCGCTGATCCAATCTTTACCTCGTCTACCTCGTCCTAGGAGATGCCGCCGCCGTGAGCAGCAGCCTTCGACGCGGCGCCCTCGCCGCAGCCGCCATCGTGGTCTCGGTCGCCCCGCTCTCCGCCTGCGGAGCCGGGAACGACGCACAGACGCTGGAGGTCAAGCCCGACAACGCCGCGACCGCTGTCGGCGATATCAAGATCCAGAACGCCACGTTGGTGACCCAGCCGGACCGCGAGGCGAAGGGCCCGGCCGTCGTCACCGGCCGGCTCTTCAACAACGGCAAGGGGGACCAGACCGTCAAGGCCATCACCCTCCCCGGCACCAGTGCGCGGGTGAAGCTCAGCCCGGCCAAGGGCAAGAGCGGCCCGGTCGTCGTCCCGGCCGGCGGCTCGGTGGCCTTCGGCGGCGAGGGCAATGCCTCCGCCGTCATCAGCGATGGGCGCGAGGCCGCCCAGGACGGCAACGCGGAGCGGGTCGTCTTCGACCTCAGCTCGACCGGCAACATCCCGGTCACCGCGTTCGTGGTCCCGGCGACGAGCTACTTCAAGGGCTGGGGCCCGTCCGAGCTGCCGACCGCGAAGCCGTCGGGCTCCGCGACGCCCAGTGGCAAGCCGAGCGGTACGCCCAGCGGCAACCCCAGTGGCAAGCCCAGCGGCACCCCGTCCGGCACGGCGAGCGGCCAGCCCGGCTCCGACCAGAGCGGCGGCGCCCCGAACGGCATCGCGACGGGCGAGCCGACCCCGAACGGCGGCGGTCACTGAGACCGGCCACCGGGGCCGGTCGCGAAGACCGGCCCCGGGCATGCGCGAGGGCGGCCCTGGAGCTTTCCAGGGCCGCCCTCGCGCATGGGTCAGGCTCTACGGCATATGGATTTGGCTTACGGCTCGAACTTGTAGCCCAGACCCCGCACCGTGACCAGATACCGAGGCGCACCCGGGTCGGGCTCGATCTTGGCCCGGAGCCGCTTGACGTGGACGTCGAGCGTCTTGGTGTCGCCCACATAGTCCGCGCCCCAGACGCGGTCGATGAGCTGCATCCGGGTCAGCACCCGGCCCGCGTTGCGCAGCAACATCTCCAGCAGGTCGAACTCCTTCAGCGGGAGGTCCACCTTGCCGCCGCCGACCGTGACCACGTGCCGGTCCACGTCCATCCGGACCGGCCCGGCCTCCAGGGCGGCGGGGGTGATCTCCTCCGGCTCACCGCGGCGGCGCAGTACGGCTCTGATCCGGGCGACCAGCTCACGTGAGGAGAAGGGCTTGGTCACATAGTCGTCGGCGCCTATTTCCAGCCCGACGACCTTGTCGATCTCGCTGTCCTTGGCGGTCACCATGATCACCGGGACATTGGACCGGCCGCGCAACTGGCGGCAGACCTCCGTACCGGGCAGGCCCGGCAGCATCAGGTCGAGCAGCACCAGATCGGCGCCGTTGCGCTCGAACTCGTCGAGGCCCTCGGGCCCCGTCGTCGCGATCGCGACCTCGAATCCCTCCTTGCGAAGCATGTACGACAGCGCGTCGCTGAACGATTCCTCGTCCTCGACGACCAGAACTCGGGTCACGGAAGGACCTCCGGGGCAGAGAGTGGTTCATTGGTGAAGGTCTCGTACGGCCGGCCGTGGTCCTCGCCATCGAGGTCTGCTCCGGTGTCGTACGACTCGCTCGACTCGCTCGGCCGGCTCCTCGAGCGGTCCCGGTCCCGTGCCGCACCGGCTTCCGGGAGTCTCAGGGTGAAGGTGGAGCCCTGTCCTTCGGCGCTCCACACGGTGACCTCCCCGCCGTGCGAGGCGGCCACATGTTTGACGATGGCGAGACCGAGCCCGGTCCCGCCGGTCTGCCGCGAGCGGGCCGGATCGACCCGGTAGAAGCGCTCGAAGATCCGCTCGCGGTCCTTCTCGGAGATGCCTATGCCCTGGTCGGTCACGGCGACCTCGATCAGGTCCCCGCCGGTGGCGGGGATGCGGCGGGCGGCGATGCCGACGCGGGTACGGGCCGGGCTGTAGTTGACCGCGTTCTCGACGAGATTGCCGAGCGCGGCGGCAAGCTGGCCGCGGTTGCCCCATACGTGCAGGTCGGCGGTGCCGCCCGTGGCCATCGTGATCTGCTTGGTGCCCGCCTGGTGGCGGCACCGGTCGATGGCCTCGGCGACCAGCTCGTCCACCCGGACCGGCTCGGCGTCCTCCAGCGGGTCGTCGTTCTGCACCCGGGAGAGGTCGATGAGCTCCTGGACGAGGCTGGTCAGCCGGGTGGCCTCGACCTGCATCCGCCCGGCGAAGCGGTTGACCGCCTCCGGGTCGTCGGACGCGTCCATCACGGCCTCGGACAGCAGGGACAGGGCGCCGACCGGGGTCTTGAGCTCATGGCTGACGTTGGCCACGAAGTCACGTCGCACGGCCTCGATCCGGCGGGCCTCGGTGAGGTCCTCCACGAGCAGCAGGACCAGCCGGGAGCCCAGCGGGGCCACTCTGGCGGACACCGCGAGCGCGTCCCCGCCCCGGCCGGTGCCGCGGCGCGGCAGATCCAGCTCGATCTGGCGGATCTCGCCGTCCCGCCGGGTGTCGCGGGCCATCGCCAGCATCGGCTCCACGGCCAGCTTGCCGCCGCGCACCAGGCCCAGTGCGTACGCGGCCGAGCTTGCCTTGACGACGGCGTCCGCTTCGTCGAGGACGACGGCCGAGGAGCGCAGCACCGAAAGGACGGTGTCGACGCCGGGCGGCAGCACGGCGTCGGTGTGCAGTGAGGAGCGCGTAGGCTTCGCCTGTTCACGCTCGCTCCAGCGGAACGCCAGCATGGCGATGACGCCGGTGCACAACCCGGCGAGCGCCGCCACTGCGGCGATCGCCGCGTTCACGTTCATGCGTCCAGGTTATGCGGGCGGCGAGACCACTCCACAGCCCCGTGACGATCCCCTTGGTCAGACGTTGCCGAGAGTTCACCGCGGCGTCGGTATCGGTTCACTCCGGACGTTTCGCCGGGCTGGTGTCACACGGGGCGGCCGGGGCCACGTTGCCGAGAGTTCACCTGGGAGTTAGGTGTGATTAACGCCCGATGCCGGAAGCGGACGCGTTCCGGCCGGAGCGTGGAAGTGTGGGGCCCTCGAGGGCAATAGCCACGGAGATCTGCCAGAAACCTGTCAGAGATCGTCACCGAGAGTCAGTGAAAGAGGTCAGTGATGCGGGACGCGTACCACGAGGAGCTTGATTCGATCGGGGACGGCCTGGTCGACATGGCCCGGCTCGTCGGTTCGGCCATCGGCCGTGCCACCACTGCCATTCTCGACGCGGACCTCAAGCTCGCCGAGAGCGTCATCGCCGCCGATGAGAAGGTCGATGACCTTCAGCGGGACCTGGAGGGACGGGCGATAACCCTGCTGGCCCGGCAGCAGCCGGTCGCCACCGATCTGCGGATCGTGGTGACCAGCCTGCGGATGAGCGCCGATCTGGAGCGCTCCGGCGACCTCGCGCAGCATGTCGCCAAGCTGGCCCGGCTCCGCTTCCCGGGGTCGGCCGTTCCGCACGATCTGCACGCCACGATCCTGGAGATGGGCCAGCTCGCGCAGCGGCTGATGGCGAAGGCCGCCGAGGTCATCATCACCAAGGACGTCGACCTCGCGCTCCAGCTCGAGCAGGACGACGACGCGATGGACCTGCTGCACCGCACCCTCTTCCAGCACCTGATGGACGACCGCTGGAAGCACGGCATAGAGACCGCCGTGGACGTCACGCTGCTGGGCCGTTACTACGAGCGGTTCGCCGACCACGCGGTCTCCGTCGCCAAGCGCGTGGTCTACCTGGTCACCGGTGAGCACGCCGACGAGATGTCCCCGCAGGGAGACGTCGAAGGGGCGTGAGCGTCCGCGACGGCGTGCATCGAAGCGCCGTCGACGCGCCCCTGCGCGCGGCCGCCGGGTCGTCGGCACCATGAGGGGCAGGTGACGTGACCCCTCCCGAGGAGGCGACGCATGGCAGACCTCTCCAAGCCCGAAACCCCTCCGACCCAACCCGTCGGCCACCCTGTCGGCGCATGCGGCTGCGGATCGGGCTGCGGCTGCGGCTGCCAGTCCGGCGGTCCGTGCCAGTGCGGCGGCTGCTGCGGCTGACGAGCCCGACCGCGGACCACCGGCAGGATCGGCGCGACCGCAGGACCGCACGACCGGCATGACAGCGGGCCTGGGACCGGATGACCGGTCCCGGGCCCGCTGCCGTTCGGTCCCGTCGGCACGTCCCTCCGCCGTCCGGGCGCGTGCCGCCCGAGGTGCGGGCGCGTGCCGCCCGAGGTGCGGGCGGCGCCGGATGCGGCGAGCCTGGTGCTATGGAGGACAAGACCCCGGCCCCCGCTCGTGTGGTGGTGGACGAACCGCTGGACGGTCGCCGCCGTGTGCTGCTCGACGGCCAGGACGTCGGCGTGGTGGTGAGCGCGGACGAGCTCCGGCGGCTTCTGCGACGCGCGGGTGTGCTGGAAGAGAACGCGACCCTCGACAACCCCGAGCTGATCGAATGGCACGGCGGCGGCCCCGGCGACTGGCCCGCCGCGCCCAGATGACCTGACCCGCTCCCACGTCCGGCGCCGGTCCCTCCCCTCGTGGGGACCGGTGCCGAACCGTGGGGCGGTGACGATCCGCGCCGTGCCGGTGCGGATCAGGTGCGAAGGCCGGACCCGTGGTCGATGCGACAGCCGTCCGGACGGGACCGGCTCCACGGATCTCTCGAGCTCATACGACGGGCCCCGCGACCGCCGTCCCGTGACTCCGGCGCGACACCTGACTTCGCCGAAAGCTGACCGAGAACATGCGGTGTCATGGGTTGTCTCTCCGTGCGCTGAGCTGATGGCCTTGCTGGGCGGCTCATGGTGGGGTGCGCTACTGCGCCATGATCCTGCCAGTTGTGCCTCCCGCCGAGGAGGTTCCGGCATCGCGATACCGGTTTCACCGCTGGTCAGCCGTATAAAGTGAGTTTTCCGGTCCGGATGTTCAGAGCCGCGGGGGAAGTAAGGAGTGGAGACCTTGAGTTCCGACTCGGGGGCACGCACAGCCTTCGCGGAACGCCTCGCGCTGCTGTACCGGGAGGCCGGCAACCCTCCCCTGAAGAGCGTGTCCGAGGCGGTCGTCCGACTCCAGCGGGCCGATGAGCGAGGACGTCCCGTACGGGTCTCCGCCCAGCGGATCAGCGACTGGCGACGGGCCAAGAACGTACCCGCCCAGTTCATCGCCCTCGCGGCCGTCCTGCTCGTGCTGATACCCGACGCCCGCCGCGCGCGGCCCGTACCGGTGTCCAAGGGCCTGTACGACATGGCCCACTGGCAGCGGCTGTGGGAGCGGGCGGTGGCCGATCCGGTCGGCGAACGCCCCGACGCGTCCGCGGAGGAAGAGGAACGGCCCCCCGCCGAAACCCCGGCCGTCTCCGGTGGCGTATGCCCGTATCGCGGGCTGGCCTCGTACCGTCAGCAGGACGCCCGGTGGTTTTTCGGCCGCGAGCGCAGCACGGACGCCCTCGTCACCCAACTGTGCGCGGCGGAGCGGACGGGCGGCCTGGTGGTGCTGGTGGGCGCCTCGGGGGCGGGGAAGTCCTCCCTGCTCAACGCCGGTCTGGTGCCCGCGTTGCGCGAGCGGCGGGTGCTGCATCTCGTGCCGGGCGCCGATCCGCTCGCCGAGCTGGCCCGCCGGATCCCCGGACTCGCGGACGCCGTCCCCGCGTCGGCGGAACCGGAGGCGCGGGGGCCCGGCACCGAGGCCCCGGAGCCCGGCACTCCCGGGTTCGCGCGCGCGGTGCGCGAGGCCGTCATGGCGTGGGCGGAGCGCGAGACGTCCGCCGCCGCCCGTCCCGTGGTGATCGTGGATCAGTTCGAGGAAGCGTTCACCCTCGGCTCCGACGAGGCGGACCGGCGCGCGTTCATCCAGCTCCTGCACGCCATCTGCACGCCCGACGGCCCGGGCGAACCGCCCCCCGTGCTCGTCGTCCTCGGCATCCGCGCCGACTTCTACGAGCTGTGCCTGCCCTATCCCGAACTCGCCGACGCGCTCCAGCACCGGCATATGGTGCTCGGGCCGCTGACCACCGCGGAGTTGCGCGAAGCGGTCACCGGCCCGGCCAAGGCCGTGGGGCTGGAACTCGAACCGGGGCTCGCGGAGCTGATCGTGCGTGAAGTGAGCGCCGACAGCCCCCGTGGCACACATGACGCGGGCGTACTGCCGCTGCTCTCCCATGCCCTCCTCGCCACCTGGCAGCGGCGCAAGGCGGGACGGCTGACGCTGGCCGGCTACCGCGCGGCGGGCGGCATCCAGGGCGCGGTGGCGGCCACCGCCGAACGGGCCTGGTCCGACCTCGACACCGAGGCGCGCACGGCCGCGCGGCTGCTTCTGCTGCGGCTGGTCCGGCTGGGCGAGGACACCCAGGCCACCCGCAGGCGGGGGACGCGGCACCAGTTGGCGAAGGAGTCGACAGACCCGGGCAAGACGGAGGAATCGCTCGAAGCACTCGTCCGCGCCCGCCTGGTGACGCTCGACGCGGAGACCGTGGAGATCACCCACGAGGCACTGCTGCACGCCTGGCCACGGCTGCGCGACTGGATCGACGAGGACCGGAACGACCATCTGGTGCGCCAGCGGCTGGAGGAGGACGGCCGGGCCTGGGAGGGCTCGAACCGCGACGCGTCACTCCTCTACCGGGGCTCCCGCCTGGAGCAGGCCCACACCTGGGCGAAGACCGCCGGGGGCACCTATCTGACCCGCAGCGCGGTGGAGTTCCTGGCCGCGTCCGTCCGGCTGCGCAGACGCACGGTGTGGCTCAGCCGTGGTGCGGTGTCGGCTCTGGTCGTCCTGGCGGTGCTGGCCGCCGGTACGGCGGTGGTCGCCTGGCAGCAGCGGGACGACGCGGTGTTCGAGCAGGTGGTGACCGAAGCCGATCGCTTCCAGTACACGGATCCTTCGCTGTCCGCCCAACTCGCCCTGGTGGCACACCGGTTGCGGCCGGACGACGAGGCCACGAAGAACCGGCTGCTCTCGGTGGTGAACGCGCCGCTGGCCACCCCGCTCCATGGCCACACCGGCGCCGTCTACCTCACCACCTTCAGCCCGAACGGGCGCCTCCTGGCCACCGCCAGCTACGACCGGACCGTACGGCTGTGGGACGTGAGCGACCGCACCCGCCCCAAACCCCTCGGCAAACCCCTCACCGGCCATACGAGCTGGGTGAGCAGCGCGGTCTTCAGCCCGGACGGCCGCACCCTCGCCAGCGCCGGCGACGACGGCACGGTCCGGCTGTGGGACGTACGGAACCCCGGCCATCCGCGCCCGATCGGCGCGCCCCTGACCCACCACGACGGCACCATCTATCTGCTCGCCTTCAGCCCGGACGGCCGCACGCTGGCCACGGCCACCGAAGACCGCGTCGTTCGGCTGTGGGACATGAGCCGCCCGGGCCGGCCGAGGCCGCTCGGCGCGCTGACCGGCCACACCGCCGCCGTACGCTCGGTGGCGTTCAGCCCCGACGGCCGGACCCTGGCGGCCGGGGGCGACAACGGCACGATCAGGCTGTGGAACATGGCCGATCCGCACCATCCGAGGCGGATCGAGACGGTGCTGACCGGCCATAAGGACCTGGTGCACTCCGTGGCGTTCAGCCCGGACGGCCGCACTCTGGCCAGCGGCAGCGCGGACAACACCATCCGGCTGTGGAACGTCCGCGATCCGCGGCGCGCGGAGCCGCTGGGCTCGCCACTCACCGGCCACACCGGCCCCATCTGGTCCGTGTCGTTCAGCCCGGACGGCTCCATGCTCGCCGCCGCCAGCCAGGACAGCACCGCGAGCCTGTGGAACGTCAGCGATCCGGAGTACCCGTCACAGGTCGGCGAGCCGCTCGCGGGCAGCAGCGGCGAGATGTACGCCCTGGGCTTCAGCCCCGACGGCCGCACCCTCGCCACCGGGACCGGCGACAACACCGTCCGCCTGTGGTCGCTGCCGACGTCGGACATGGTCGGCCGCAGCGGAGCGTTCCGCCCGGACGGGCGGGTGCTCGCCACGGCCGGGCGCGACGAGAAGGTCCGGCTGTGGAACGTGCGGACGCCCAGCCGGCCGGTGCCACTGGGCAAGCCGTTCAGCCCCGGGGAGGGCACGGTGCGTGAGCTGACCTTCTCCCCCGACGGCCACACTCTCGCGATGATGACCGGCAACCGCGAGGTGCGGCTGTGGAACGTCGCCGACCCGGCCCACCCCGCCCCCTACAAGCCGCCCGTCCCCCTGCGGACCCGGTTCGCGGGCGCACTGGCCTTCAGCCCGGACGGGCGCGTCATGGCGACGGCGTACAACGACGACACCATCCAGTTGTGGAACGTCAGCGACCTGTCCCACGTCCGTCGGCTCGGCACGCCGCTCACCGGCCACAAGGGCTACGTCAACACCCTCGTCTTCAGCCCGAACGGCCATACGCTCGCCAGCGGCAGCGCGGACAACACCATCCGGCTGTGGAACGTGACCGACCCGCGTCACGCCGTCCAACGAGGCCCGCGCGTCACGGGACACCTCGGCCCCGTCAACGCGCTCGCCTACAGCCCGGACGGCCGCACGCTGGCCAGCGGCAGCGACGACAACACCGTCCGGCTCTGGAACGTCACCGACCCCAGCAGGGCGACCCGGCTGCGCTCCCCTCTCACCGGCCACACCGACGCGATCGTGTCGCTGTCGTTCAGCCGGGACGGCAGCACCCTGGCGAGCGGCGGCAACGACAACACGGCCCGCCTGTGGGACGTCACCGTCCCGTCCAAGGCCAAGTCCATCGGGCAGTCGCTGAGCCCCAACGCCAAGACGGGCAATTTCCTGTCGTTCAGCCGCGGGAACCGGATGCTCGGGGTCTCCAGCGGCGCCGACACGGTCCGGCTGTGGAGCCTGGACGTGGACGAGGCGGATCGTCGCATCTGCTCGATGACCCGGGGCGTGCTGACACCGGAGAAATGGCACGAGTACCTGCCGCGGCTGTCGTACGAGCCTCCCTGCGGTCAGTAACGACGTTGCGAGAACGTTGCGTGATCGCGGTCACAACTCCTCATCGGAGGGAGGAGTCGGCTCCCACACGCGAGGAGCCGCGTTACGCTTAGGTACAGCCCGACCGCTGGTGCATCCCCCGTCGCCAGCGGTCGGGCGCTTCCATGCCAGGGGGAAGCAGGTCAGGGGGAGACTCGACGGTGCCGGTGTGACGAACGAGAACGACCCTTCACCCCCTGGAGGCCCCGTGAGCAGCAGGAGCAGCAGGCTCGACCAGGCCGCTCTGGACCTCGGCCGCGAGTATGTCCGCCATGCGCCCTGGAGCGCCGGAAAGCGGGCCCTGGTCGAGAACCACCTCAACGCCGCACTGCGGGACCGCCCCCTGCACCGCCTGGCCCGGACCCGCTTCGGCGCCACGTTCGCCGTCGACACACAGGACCTCATCCAGCGCTATCTGTACCTCTTCGGCGTCTGGGAACCGCATATGACGCGGTGGCTCCAGCGCCGGCTCGAGCCCGGCGACGTCTTCGTGGACGTCGGGGCCAACATCGGCTACTACAGCGTCCTGGCCTCACGCCTCGTCGGGGCAGGCGGCAAAGTGGTGGCGATCGAAGCCTCGCCGACGTTCCACCGCATCATGCTGCGGCACGCGCGGCGCAACGCATGCGCCAACATCCGCGCGATCAACGCGGCCGTCTCCGACCGCGAGGAGCTGCTGACGTTCATCCTCGCCAGTTCCCGCAACATGGGCGCGAACAGCGTCGTCCCCTACGACGGCCCGGCCGAGTCCACCTTCGACATCGCGGCCCAGCCCCTGCCCCGCCTCCTCACCGAGGACGAGATCACCCGGGCCAGGGTGATCAAGATCGATGTGGAGGGCGCTGAAGGCGGCGTCGTCCGCGGCCTCCTCCCCCTCCTGGACAAACTGCGCCCCGACGCCGAACTGACCGTCGAGGTCACCCCGCAGCGGATGGCCGACCTCGGCGACTCCGTGGACGAGCTGCTGACAGCCCTGAAGAGCCACGGCTTCCACGTCTACCGCCTGACCAACGACTACGCGGCCGCCAGCTACCCGGACGCACTGCGGCGCGCGCCGCAGATGCCGATGCGCTGGCGGGGCCCGGTCGCCGAGGAAAGCGACCTGGTCTTTTCCCGGGTGGACGCGGAGACCTTGCCCTGACAGCAGGCGGACGGCCTGGTGTCACGGTGCCTGGCGGACGGTGCTACTGGTCGTCCCGGGGCAGGTGGACCTTGGCGTCGTCGTAGCTCACGTCGCCGGTCGGCTCGGCCAGGGCGTAGACCAGGTGCAGCACACCGGTGCTGAAGGTCGCGGAGGAGATCAGTCTCAACGGGATCGTGGTGTCGCCCTCGTCGAACAGCCGCATGCCCTTGCGGACGGCGATCGGGTGCACCAGCAGGTGCAACTCGTCCAGCAGGCCGTGCGCCAGGAGCTGCCGGACGACGGAGACCGAGCCGCTGAGGGCGATGTCCCCGCCCGGTTCGCGCTTCAGCGCGGTGACGGCGTCCGCCAGCTCGCCCTCGAGCAGCTCGGAGTTCCGCCAGGTGAACGTCAGGTCCTGGCGGGAGGCGACGATCTTGCGGGCGTCGCCGAGCTTCTTGGCGAAACCGGCGTCCTCGCCGCCCGCCGCCTCACGGTCCGGCCACGCTCCGGCGAAGCTGTCGTAGGTCTTACGGCCCAGGAGGAGGGTGTCGGCCGCTGCGAAGGACGCGTCGACGGCGACGCCCATCTCGTCGTTGAAGTAGGGGAAGTGCCACTGATCAGGTGCTTCCACGACTCCGTCGAGCGAGATGAACAGGCTGGCGGTGGTCTTCCTCATGATGCCCCTCCGTGGGAAGCGGTCGGTGAGCTCTTCCTGGGCCGGTGAACTCTTCCTGGGCCGGTGAGCCCTTCCTCCTCTCAGACCGGGGACGCCGCACAAACTCATCGGTGCCGGCCGCACCCGCACGGGCAGGCTTATCGGCGCGCGTCGTGGCGCCAGCCGTCCATGGCGGCCAGGACCCGGGCCCGCGCCTCGACCACCGCGAAGCGGGCCGCGCGCTCGGCCTCGTCGGTGTGGGCGGACTGGCTGGTGACCTGGCCGGGCCACTTGCGGTAGAGCAGGCCGGTCTCGGCGGTGAACCAGCCGCGGCTGACCGCGTTGAGGGCCATGAGGAGGCCGGTGTCCTCGGATGCGGGGAGGGCCATCCAGCCGCCGAGGGCGAGGAGCAGATCCCGGCGTACGAAGAGGGTGGCGGGGTGGACCTGGGCGCGGTGGCCGTTCGACCGCCAGAATTCGAGGACGGCGCCGCGCGCGATGGGCCCCTGCGGCGGATCGCCCTCGAAGCCGACGGTGGAGCCATCGGGCAGCAGATCCAGGGCGCGGCAGGTGGCCCAGCCGAGATCGGGGTGGTCCATGAGCGCGCGGAGGTCGCGGGCGAGGGCGCCGGGGGTGAGCATGTCGTCGGCGTCCAGCACCTTGACGTACGCGCCCTCGGCGCGGGCGAGCCCCATCGTGCGGGCCATCGCGGCCCGGCCGGCCCGGCCCTGGCCGAAGCTGACGCGGGCGTCATCGGGGACGTAGGGGCGTACGGCGTCGGTCTCGCCGTCTTCCTGGACGACCCACTGCCAGTCCCAGCCGTCCGGCAGCTCCTGCTCGCGCAACGACTTGTAGGCGTCCGGCAGATACTCGGCGCCGGGGGCGTGGACCGCGGTGATGACGGTGATGATGTTGGGCATGATCACCAACTCGTCAGGGGCGTGGTGAAGACGAGCTCCGTACGGTCTCCGCACAGCGTCACGTCGGAGACCTCCACGACCCGGTCGCCGATATCCGTACAGATCTTGCGCAGGACGATCACCGCCACACCTTTCTTCAGCCCGAGCGCCTCGGCCTCCTCCACCGTCGGCGGCCGGGCCGTGATCCGCTCCTCTACGCGGTCCAGCTCGATGCCGATCGTGTAGAGCTGATTCTGGGTGCCGCCGGGCCAGGGCTCATTGGCGGCGTGGAGCAGATCCGGATTTTCGGCCACCACGTCGTGGACCAGGTACGAGTGCACCAGGGCGAACGGCGCGTCCTCCGCGCGGCAGTTGGTGCGGTAGATCCGCTCCAGCAGCCGCGTGCCCACGGGGATGTGGAAGACGGACGCCAGATCGTCATCGGCCTTCGCCTCGCGGTACTCGGCGTGGAAGGCGAGGTCGGTCATCTCCAGCCCGGTGTCATGCTCGGTGGACCCGGTCCGCAGACGCTCCGCCGTGGACCGGCGCGCCCGGTCCTTCTCCCACTGATGCCGATCGTTGCTCCGCATGACCCGCCGCCGCGGGGTGCGTACGAAGGTCCCGACCCCGTGCCGCCTGTCGATCAGCCCCTCGGCCACCAGCTCCGACAGCGCCCGCTGAAGCGTCGGCACACTGGTCCGATACCGCGCCGCGAGCTTGTCCTCGGCCGGAAGCCGCTCCCCGGGAAGGAGCCGACCTGCGCGGATGCTCTGCCGCAGGGCATCCAGGGCATCCAGGTCATTGGCGGGCTGCTCGTACTCGGCCATGCGTAGCTCACCGTCCCGTCCCCCGGTTGTGCGACCGGTTATGCGACCGCCGCGGACGATTTCAGCGTAAGTCCTCAAGAGGTCTTATCGCCCGATGAGCCACCGCCCCCGAATTGGCCCGCGACCCGGGCACGGCGCCCGGGAGACACTGACCCGCCGTACGTCACGTGAGGAGATGCCATGCCGCAGGTAGCCGTGGTCACCTTTGACGGATTCAACGAGCTGGACAGCTTCATCGCCTCCGCACTGATCAACCGATGCCGCAAGGACGGCCTCGAGGCGTTCATCACCACACCGACGCCGGTGGTCACCTCCATGAACGGCGTCGAGGTCACCGGCCAGCGCCCGCTGGAGTTCGTGACCGAAGCCGACGTCGTCCTGATCGGCAGCGGAGTAAAGGCCCGCGAGGTCGTCGCCGACGACCACCTGATCTCCCGCCTCCCCCTCGACCCCGCGCGCCAGCTCATCGGCGCCCAGTGCTCCGGCGCCCTGGTGCTCTCCCGCCTCGGGCTGCTGGACGGAATGCCCGCCTGCACGGACATGAAGAGCCGCCCCTTCGTCGAGGCCAGCGGCGTCACCGTGCTCGACGTCCCCTTCCACGCCGAGGGAAACATCGCGACGGCGGGCGGCTGCCTGTCCTCCCAGTACCTCGCCACATGGGTCATCACCCGAACGGTCGGCGAGCCCGCGGCGCGCGGCGTCCTCGACTACGTGGCCCCGGTCGGCGAAAACGAGGAGACGGCCGAGCGCGCGCTGCGCGCGGTGCACATGGGCGAGGCGGCGTTGCGCTGACGCGCTGATGGCGCGACGCCTTGGGTGCTTGCTGGAAGGGTGCGACTCACCGCTGACCCTGGGCGCGTTCGTGCTCCGCGTTGCCGATGATGGCCTCGGCGCCGTCGATTTGGCGCCGGAGCTTGCCGAGCACGTCAGCGCGGGCCGACTCGATCAGGCCGTCCGTGGTCGGGGCTGTGCCGGACGCGGTGCCGGTGGGGACCCAGAAGGTCTTGTGGCTGTGGTCGCGGATGATGTCCTGGCAGGTGCGGATCACCCAGTTCATCGCCACGGTGATCTCGTCGCGGTGGAGCTGCTCGAGGTTGCAGCCGTACTGGTGGTCGCGTTGAGCCGTCATTGGGCGCGCCCCTGGGCTCGTGTTGCTTTGACCGTGAACCAGACCGTCTTGCCGACCGTGTGCTCGATGTCGCCCCAGGCGTCGGCGGGTTCGCCGACGAGTAGCAGGCCACGGCCGTTCTCGCTGTCCGTGTGCGGGGATTGGGCGGTCGGTCGGCCGGGGCCGGAGTCGCGTACTTCGATGCGTACCTCTTCCTCGGCCGCTTCGATGCGTACCCGGAAGAGTCGGCCCGGTGGGACGCCATGCAGGAGCGCGTTGGTGGCGATCTCCGATACGCATAACTGGATCTCCTCCAAGCGGTCGACGTAACCCCATTCGGAGAGCGTGTGGGTGACGAACTGTCGCGTTGCGCGAATGGATGGCTTGCGTCGCGTGAAGGACCGCTGCCGCGTCAGGGGCATGGCGAGTCACCGCCTCAGAGCTGGGTGCATGAGCGAGGCCACCTTATCGCTATTCACGAAAGGCGGCGAGGTGGACTTCAGGTGTGGTGGCCAAGGGGTCGCTTACTGTGTAAAGCGGCAAGGTCGGCGAGTGTCGATCACGCTTGAGGAGGGGCTCAGTGGCCAGCGATGCGTGGATCAGTTCCTCGATGCCCTATCTGCGGCCCGTTGAGGGCGGCCAGGGCGACGCATGGGGTGAGGAAGCGGCAGCGCGCGGGAGGCGTGGGACACAGCGCATCCTGCATGCCGGGGAGGCTTCCGCTCCGGCTGTCGTGGCCCGCCTTCTGGGAATCGACGACGGGGATACGGTCGTCGTACGGCGCCGGATCATGTACCTCGACGAGGAGCCGTGCGAGCTGACCGACTCCTACTACCCGGCGCCCATCGCGGCGGGCACCGGCCTCGCGGGCACCGCGAAGATCCGCGGGGGCGCGGTGGCGCTGCTCGCCGAGCTGGGGCATGTGGGTCGGCGGGTGCGTGAGGACGTGACGGCGCGGATGCCGGACGCGGACCAACGGGAGTTGCTGCGGATCGGGGCCGAGGAACCTGTGCTGTGCCTGGAGCGGGTCGTGCTCGACGGATCCGACCGGGCCATTCAGGCCGACCTGATCACCATGCCCGCCCAACGCCAGCGCCTGCGCTACGAACTCAGGATGGGATGACCGTGCCGAAGGCCGAACAGGACGCAGTCGACCAGCGTTCGCTGCATGAACGGATCGCCGCCGACCTACGCGAGGAGATCATGTCCGGCGACTTTCCTCCGGGCGCCAAGCTTCCCTCGACCGCCCAGCTCAAGGAGCGATTCACCGCCTCGAACGCGACCGTGCAGAAAGCCTTGCAACTGCTGAAGGACGAAGGGCTGGCGGTCGGCCGCGCCGGAGCGGCCGTCACCGTACGCGAACACCGGCAGCGCACCATGCGCCCCGCCACGTACATGGCCCCGGCCGCACCCGGCGAACCGTACCGATGGATCAGCGAGGCCGCGAACCACCAGGCTCGCGGAAGCAGCCGGCTCCTCGACGTCACCGAGATCCGCCCACCCGCCGACGTCGCCGAGGCCCTGCGCCTCCCGGCGGACGGCACGGCACTGCTGAGGGCGCAGGCGCTGCTCATGGACGATGAGCCGGTGGAGCTGGTGAAGTCGTACTACCCGCTGGAGCTGGCGCGCGGAACGGCGATGATGGACCGCCGCAAGATCAAGGGCGGCACCCCGGCCCTCCTCGCGGAACTGGGCTACCCGCCCCGCCTCAGCGTCGACAAGGTCTCCGCACGCGTACCGACCCAGGAGCAGTACGCGATGCTCGACCTACCGGGAAACCTTCCGGTCCTGCGGACGCTGCGCGTCGTCTACAGCGACGACCAGCGCCCCATCGAAGCCACGGTGATGGCCAAGGCCGGTCACCTCTACGAGCTCCAGTACGAGTTCACTCCCTCCTGACCGACCGCTGAGTGTCCTGAGGTGGGGCCAGGGCAGCGAAAAGCCCCCTGCTCGCGGCGGGCGGCTGCGGGCAGGGGGCTTGATCGCGTCGGGTTACTTCTTCTTGCCCTGGTTCTTTACCGCCTCGATGGCGGCCTTCGCGGCATCCGGGTCGAGGTAGGTGCCGCCCGGGTTGACGGGGCGGAAGTCGGTGTCCAGGTCGTAGGAGAGCGGGATGCCGGTGGGGATGTTGAGGCCGGCGATGTCGGCGTCGGAGATGCCGTCGAGGTGCTTGACCAGGGCGCGGAGGGAGTTGCCGTGGGCGGCGACCAGGACGGTGCGGCCGGTGAGGAGGTCCGGGACGATGCTGTCGTACCAGTACGGCAGCATGCGCTGGACGACGTCCTTGAGGCACTCGGTGCGGGGGCGCAGCTCCGGCGGGATGGTCGCGTAGCGCGGGTCGTCGCTCTGGGACCACTCGGCGCCGTCCTCGAGCGGGGGCGGCGGGGTGTCGTACGAGCGGCGCCACAGCATGAACTGCTCCTCGCCGAACTCGGCGAGGGTCTGGGCCTTGTCCTTGCCCTGTAGCGCGCCGTAGTGGCGCTCGTTGAGGCGCCAGGAGCGGCGGACCGGGATCCAGAGGCGGTCGGCGGCCTCGAGGGCGAGCTGGGCGGTGCGGATGGCGCGCTTCTGGAGGGACGTGTGGACCACGTCGGGGAGCAGGCCGGCGTCCTTCAGCAGCTCACCGCCGCGGACGGCCTCCTTCTCGCCCTTCTCGTTCAGATTGACGTCCACCCAGCCGGTGAACAGGTTCTTCGCGTTCCACTCGCTCTCGCCATGGCGGAGGAGGATCAGCTTGTACGGTGCGTCGGCCATGCTGCCGAGCCTACTGGACCGGTCCGAGGGGGTCGGTTGACGGACCCCATCAATTGACTGGCGGTGCGGGGGCGGCATCGGTAAGTTGCGGCTGCTGGTTGTGCCACTTACAGATGCCACTTACAGATGCCACTTACAGATGCGGCTTGGGTCGCGCACAGGGGAGAGTCGTCCGGTGTCCGTCGCTCGACTGAAACAGGCCGCGAAGGAGAGCGTCTCGGGGTTGCCCCGGGAGTTCTGGTGGCTGTGGACCTCCACGCTGGTCAACCGGCTGGGCGGCTTCGTGGCCACCTTTCTCGCCATGTACCTGACCGTGGACCGAGGCTATTCGCCGATGTTCGCCGGGCTGGTCGGGGCGCTGCACGGGCTGGGCGGGGCGGTGTCGGCGGTGGTCTCCGGGGTGCTGACCGACCGGCTGGGGCGGCGGCCCACGCTGCTGGTCTCGCAGGTGTCGACGGCGGTCACGGTCGCCGTGCTGGGCTTCGTCCAGGATCCGGTCGCCATCGCCGTCGTGACCTGTCTGGTGGGGATGACCAGCAACGCGTCGCGGCCCGCGGTGCAGGCGATGATCGCCGACATCGTCCGTCCCGAGGACCGGGTGCGGGCCTTCGCGCTCAACTACTGGGCCATCAACCTCGGCTTCGCCGTCTCCGCGGCGGCGGCCGGGCTGATCGCGAGCCATGGCTATCTCACGCTCTTCGTGGGCGACGCCGGGATGACGCTGCTGTGCGCGGTCATTGTCTTCGCCAAGGTGCCGGAGTCCCGTCCGGAGCGGGGTGTCGCCCCCACCGGGGGTGCGGGTGTGGCAGTGGAGGAGCCGGAAGTCGGACTGGGCTCGGTGCTGCGGGACCGGCGGTTCATGGCCGTGGTCGGGCTGTCCTATCTGGTCGCGACCCTCATCCAGCAGGCGTTCGTGGCGCTGCCCGTGGCGATGGGGGCGGAGGGGCTGTCCAGCACGGACTACGGCATCGCGATCGCGACCAACGGCGCGCTGATCGTGGCCGTACAGATCCCGGTGACGCGGTTCCTCGAACATCGCGATCCGGCGCCGCTGCTGATGGTCTCCGCGCTGCTGACCGGAGGGGGCTTCGGGCTGACCGCCTTCGCCGGGTCGGTCGGGATGTACACGGTGGCCGTGACCGTCTGGACGCTCGGCGAGATCATCAACTCCCCCACGCAGATGGGGCTCGTGGCCCGGCTCTCCCCGACCCATGCGCGCGGCCGCTACCAGGGGATGTACAGCCTGTCGTGGTCCCTCGCCTCGCTCACCGCGCCGCTGGTGGGTGGCGCGGTCATGGACCGCTTCGGGGCGGACGCGCTGTGGGCGAGCAGCGCCGTGGTGGGGCTCGTGGCGGCCGGGGGGTACGCGGCGCTGGGGCGTGCGATGCGGAGTCGGCCCGAGGCCGGCGGATCTGGGGGCGAGGGTTCTGGGAGCGGGGTGGGTGCCGGTGCGGGTGCCGAGGTGGGCGCGGCCGCTGAGGGTGAGGTCAGTGCCGGAGGTGGGGCGGGTCCGGTCGGTGTGGCTGCCGGTGGCGGGGCGGCCGGGGCCTCCGATGGCGAGGCGCGCGGCGTCGGCGCGGGGCCAGTGGCGGGATAGGGACTGCGTGACGTGCCGGGGCACGCGGTCGGTGCGGGAGCTGGCACCCCCTCCCCTGGGGCCGCGAGCCCGGCCTGATCCAAACGACGGACCCTAGGCGCTCGGCCCGCCGCGCTTACGGCGCGGACCTGGGGATGACGGGCTCGATGTGGATGGGCGGGGGCAGTGGGGGCTGGTAGGTCGGGACCGTCGGCCGGTCCGGGAAAGTGGGGCGCTGGTAGGTCGGGTACGGAGCGGGGTCCGTACCGGTGCCGCCACCCGGCTGGTAGCGGTCGTTCCACCGGGTCACCGGGATCCGGGGGTAGCTCGGCTCGTCCTTGTTGGCCCACAGCGCGAACGTCAGCCCCGTCATCCCCACCAGCACGGTGAGCGCCACCACCCCCACGCCGATGATGCGCCGGCGCGCGGGGCCGGTGACCTCGGGCGCGATGCTGATCCGCCGCGCCTTCTCCCCTGGCACCGGCCCGGCCGGGCCGGGCAGGGGTGCGCGCTCGTCCACGCCCAGGGCGGCCAGGTGCAGCCCGAGCCGCTGGGTCTGGCCGGGCAGCCGTACGGCGGTGTCGGCCCAGGTGCGGATGGTTTCGGGGGCGATGCCGTCGGGCGGTACGAGGATGCTGGGGCCGGTCCAGTTCATGGCCCAGTACGCGGTCCCCCGCGCGACCAGTTGCGCTCCGATCAGCACGGCCAGGGCGTCGGCCAGGGCGCTGAGCGGATCGTCGCGTTCGGCCTGCTCGGGGTGGGGCGTCCGCTCACCGTGCGACAGACGGGAGTCCAGGCGGGAGTTGAGGGCACGGGCGAGGGGCATACGGCGGCCGCTGTCCAGCAGCCGCAGCACCCGTTGGATCGTGAGCGCCGCGTCCGGCTGGGCGACGGGTCCCGCTTCCGGCCCCGCGAACCGCTCTGCTTCCGGCCCCCCGATCGGCTCCGTTTCCGGCGCCGTGACCGGCCCCGCCCTCAGGCGTCCCACCCCCTCGGCCGCCTCGACCCCGCGCACCGCCTCGGCCAGCGGGGTCAGGATGCGCGTCGCGCGGTACTCGGCCAGTTCGGTGAGCCAGTCCCGCCACGGCACCCGCTTCCCCGCGTCCGGGCCGGACAGCATCACGCGGCCCAGCGCGACCGCGTATCGCGGCTGTAGGAGGAGAGGGTGCGGGGAGAGGGGGTCCGGGAAAGGGGGTTCGGCGCCGGGCTCCGGGGCGGGCAGGCGCGCCAGCCGTTCCAGGCGGGTGGCCAGCGCCGGATGCGCGTCGTCGGGGTCGGCGGGCCGCTCTACGGCGCGGGCGCGTAACGCCGCCAGCGGCTCCCGTACTTCGGGCGCCTCGACCATATGGGCGAAGGCGCGGAACGGATCGTCGGGGATCCGGCCCGTCGCCCGGCGCATCGGGGCGAGGAAGTCCGCGAGGAACTCCTGCCACGCCGCCTCCAGCGCCGCCGTCGAGCGCAGCGCGTCGGCCATGGCGCCCGGACCGGCCACCCGGGCGGCCTCACGATCGGCCTCCAGCTCCTGCCGTCGCCGGACCGGGCGGGTGAGCCAGCGGAAGACGCGGGTGTAGAGGCCGAGCAGCAGCATGGGCCAGCCCGCGTACAGCCGCACCAGGTGATTGGCCGCCGACGCCTCCTGGATCGCCTGCCGGGCGGCGACCAGCCCCGCCGCGCCCCGGTGGGCGACCGCGCCGAAGCGGCTGTGGCGACGGGAGAAGTGACCCAGCTCATGGGCGAGGACGGCGCGCAGTTCGGCGGGCGGCAGACAGGCCAGCAGGGGCATTCCGAGGTAGAGGACGCGTTGGCCGGGGGCGAGCCCGAGGAGTGGTGCGTCCTCGGTGACGGAGGCGTTGACCTCGGCGGTCAGCCGGATACGGGCGGGCGGCCGGGTGCCGACGGCGAGCGCCAGCTCCTCGACCGTGCGCCATAACTCCGGCGCCCCGCGCCGGGTCACCGGCACCGCGTCCTCGCGTGATACGGCGGGGCGTGCGGTGCGGATCACCGCCCACACCATGCCGAAGACGATCGGGGCGAACGCCGCGCAGGCGGTGACGACGCTCATGGGCGGCGTCTGGACCCCCGGCTCTCCGGCGGCCCATAAGGCCGCCACGAGGAAGGCGCACCAGAGCAGCACCATGGCCGCGACCAGGGCGTAGAAGACGGCGAGCAGGGCGAGGGCGAGGAGGGCGCGGGCGGCGGCGATCATCGGCCCTCCCGGCTGCGGTCGTGGGCGCCGTGCCGGAAGCCGTTCCGGGCATCAGGCCGCAAGCCGTGCCGGGCGTCAGGCCGCAAGCCATCCCGCGCCTCAGGCCGCAAACCATCCCGCGACTCAGGCCGGAAGCCGTCCCGCGCCTCAGGCCGCAAACCATCCCGCGACTCAGGCCGGAAGCCGTCCCGCGCCTCAGGCCGAAAGCCGTCCGACAGCCACTCCGCCGCCCCGTACAGCGCCGCCGTCAGCGGGTCCTCCGGCGTGCGGGTCAGCAGGCGCTCGGTCGGGCGGCCGAGCTCCGGGGAGACGTCCAGCATCAGGCTCAGCCGGGCGCGGGCCTTGTTGAGGTTGCTGCCGACGCTGCCGACCGAGATCCCCAGTTCGGCGGAGATCGCCCGGTAGCTCATGCCCTCGAGCGAATGCATGACGACCACCTGACGCTGGCGCGGCGGCAGCGTGCCGAGGGCGCGCAGCGCGGCCAGTGCCTCGGCGGTCTCCTCCACGGTGGCGGTCGTGGCGGCCGGGACGGTCGTCCCGGCCATCTCGACCGGCTTCCAGCGGAACCACCAGCGCCGCCCGTCCTTCGAGAGCTTGCGCCGCATGGTGGTGGTGACCCATGCCTCGGGCGAGGCGTACGTCCTGACCTCGGGCCAGCGGCGCATCGCCTCGATATACGCCTCCTGCACGGCGTCCTCGGCGTTCTGCCGGTTGCCGCTGAGCATCACCGCGCGGGCGGCCAGCCAGGGGTAGGTGCGGGCGTAGAAGGCGTCGAACTCCTCCTCGAACTCGCCGCCGCGCGCGGTCTCCTCGACGGTGTCACTCACCCCGATCGCCCCCGTCCCGCTCCTCCGGGCGCCGCCTTATGGTCAGCGCCGCGCCGTCGGGGCGGCGGTCGGTGAGCACCGTGCCCGGTGCCGTTCTGCTCACCAACTCGGCCAGCGTGCGCGCCCGGAGCCGTTCGCCCGAGCGCGCCGCCAGCCAGCGGATGACGTCCCCCATCAGCCGTAGCACCCCCACTGTCACGACCGTTGCCACCGTGAGCCACGGATTGTCCATGAGCACCGTTGTGTCTCCTCTTCATGGTTCCCGGCCGGAGCCGGTTCACCATGTAGAGGCGTCATGGACCGTATTTCTTCACCGCGTTTCGCACCGTGTTTTCCGGGGGATGTCAGCCGATCGCGCGCTGCGCCTCGTACAGATTGCGGGGGTGGACGGCCTCAGGGTGGCCATAGGACTCGATACGGGAGTGAAGCGGGCCGGTGAAGTCCGGGACGTCGATCTGGCCGAACTGGCGGACCTCGCTGATCCCGACCGTCGCGCTGTACGGCGCGATGTCGTCGATCTTGACGCACCCGGCCCGCTGATTGCTCACCGTGACGTTCCAGTGGGTGAACCGCGCACCGTAGAGCGGGCCCGCGCTCGCGTCGCCGCCGTGCGCCCCCGTGTTGTCCACGGTGATCTCCGTACGGACGTTGGCGAAGGGCATTCCGCGGTGGGTGTCGAAGGTGCCCATCTCCATCCGGCCGCGCGACCAGACGTTGTAGCTGGACAGCCCCTCCACGTTGATGCCGTGCAGTGACGTCCCCGCCGGGGCCGGGACGGTGCGCTGGGCCAGCACGAAGTCCTCCACGAGGTTGTCGTGCGAGCCCTCGCGGCAGCAGTAGGGATGATGGCTGCCGCGCCCCGTCACCCGGGTGCGGCGCAGGGTGCACGCCTTGGCGGCGACGAGCAGGAAGCCGTTGTCGACGTTGTTGACGGTCACGTCGTCCACCCAGCAGTCCCACGCGCACTGGAGCGCGACGCCGTTGTACCCCTTGTCCAGCAGATGCTGCGACTGCGGGGTCTCGACGACGTCGAGGGTGATGCCCTCGACCCCGGAGCCGGTGACCGGGCGTACGAGCGTGGTGAACCGGGGCTTCCAGGCGGGCCGGGCGTCCAGCGGCAGCGGACGGTCGAGGGTCACCCGGCGGCGCCACCGGTCGACGGAGACGACGCGGCACGGCCATTCGTAGGGGACGTACGAGGTGAGCTTGGTCTTGTCGGCCCAGGCGTAGTCCGCGGCGCCCTCGGCATCACCGGCCATATGCCGCAGAAGGGAGTGGGTGTCGTCGTCGGCGAGCTGGAACAGCACGCGGTCGCCGCGGCGCAGGGCGGACGGGTCCTCGACGGTCACCGTCCAGTCCCCGCGGCGGGCGGGGGCGGCGAGCTCGGTAAGGGTGTGCCACTCGTCGCGCTCATTGCCCGTCCAGCCCTCGAACGGCCACGCCTGGGCCCGGATCGCGTCGGTCAGGGAGCGCCGGCGGGCGTCCGGGCAGATCCAGATGAGGCCGCCGGCCCAGGACCAGGACGACTTGTTCCCGCCGTAGCGGCTGCCGTACGGGCCGATCAGCTCGGTGAGGCTGCGGGTCGCGTGGAGGGTGGTGCGGCCGCTGCCCGCGCCGCGCAGCACGACGTTGTCGTAGCCGAGCCGGATGACATCGTCCACGCGGTACGTGCCGGGCGGCACCAGGACCGTGCCGCCGCCGCGCCGCCCGGCCGCGGCGATGGCGCGGTTGATCGCGGGGGCGGCGTCCGTGGAGCCGTCGGGCCGGGCGCCGTAGTCGCGGACGTCGGCGACGACGGGCAGGCGGGGGAAGTGCTTACGCCCACCGAGGAATCCGGCGCGGCCGACGTACGGAATCTGCGGGTGGGTGTACGGCCGGGCGCGGAACTCACGCCAGAGGGGGGACGTGGGCGCCCCGCCCGAGGCGCCCGGTCCGGCGGCGGTAGGTGATGCGGCCGCCGCGTCCGTGGCGGTCAGGAACGGGGTGCCCGTCCCCAGGAACGTGGCGCCCGCCGCCATGCCCATCGCGCCGCCGAGCAGCCGTCGTCTGTTGATCTCCGTGCCCATGAACCAGCCCCGCCTTCCATGGATGTGAACGCAGTTCAGGTGAGAGACGGCGTGAGAATGCCATGGGGCAGGGACGCACGGAAGGGGTCGCGTCAGGATGGACGTACGTCAAGCGAGTGAGGGGCACCCGTCGGGCCTACAAGGAACGGGCCTCAGGCCCCATCCCCACCAACGTTCACTTCGCCGCATCCCGGGTCAGATTGCTGAACGCCTCAAGATTGCGAGTGGATTCGCCGCGCGCCGTGCGCCAGGCGTACTCCTTGCGGATGGCGGTCGCGAACCCCATCTCCAGCAGGGTGTTGAAGCTGCCGTCCGCGTTCTCCAGCACCGTGCCGAGCAGCCGGTCCACTTCCTCCGGGATGATCGCGGCGAGCGGCAGCTTGCCCACCAGATAGATGTCGCCGAGCCGGTCGATCGCGTAACTCACCCCGTAGAGCCGGGTGTTGCGCTCCAGCAGCCAGCGGTGGACGGCCTCGTGGTTCTCGTCGGGATGGCGGACGACGAAGGCGTTGACCGAGAGGGAGTGCCGGCCGACCCGCAGCGAGCAGGTGGTCGACAGCTTGCGGGTGCCCGGGAGCGTGACGACGTACGTGCCGTCCTCCGGGCTCTCCCACTCCAGTTCGGCGTCGTTCAGCGTCCGCTCGATGACGGCCCGGGGGTCGGTCTCGGAAGCGGTGTCAGCCTTGGGGTCAGCCATGGGCCGATCGTAGGCGACGCCGCTCACGCATCGCCTCCGCGTAGACGTCCGCCGTCGCCGCGGCGGCCGTGTCCCATCCGAAGGACTCCGCGTGCCGGGCCGCCGCCGCGCCCATCCGCTCCGCCCTCCCCGGCTCGCTCGCGAAGGGGCGCAGGGCGCGGGCGTAGTCGGCGGGGTCGTGGCCCTGGATCAGCGTGCCGCTGACCCCATCCCGTACGGCCACCGGCAGACCGCCCACCGAGGCCGCCACGACCGGGGTACCGCATGCCTGGGCCTCGATGGCCACCAGCCCGAACGATTCGCTGTACGAGGGCATGACCAGCACGGACGCCGCCCGGTACCAGTCCGCCAGCTCGTCCTGGGTACACGGCGGCCGGAACCGGACCACATCGCAGATGCCCAGCCGCGCCGCCAGCTTGTGCAGCCCCTCGGGCTTGGCCAGACCGCTGCCGCTGGGGCCGCCCACCACGGGTACGACCATGCGCTCGCGCAGCGAGGGGTCCTCCTCCAGGAGGTGGGCGACCGCGTGCAGCAGGATGTCGGGGGCCTTGAGCGGCTGTATGCGCCCGGCGAAGAGGGGTATGAGCGCGTCGGCCGGGAGCCCCAGCCGGGCGCGGGCGGCGGCCCGGCCGTCGGCGGGGCGGAAGCGGTCGAGGTTCACCCCGGGGTGGACGACCGCGACCAGCTCGCGCGCCGCCTCGTAGTGGTGGACCAGCTCGTCGGCCTCCCCGCCGGTGTTGGCGATCAGCCGGTCGGCGGCGCGGACGATCTGCTGCTCGCCGATCACGCGTGCCGCGGGCTCGGGGGTGTCGCCCGCCGCCAGCGCGGCGTTCTTGACCTTGGCCATGGTGTGCATGGCGTGCACCAGCGGCACTCCCCAGCGCTCGGCGGCCAGCCAGCCGACATGGCCGGAGAGCCAGTAGTGGGAGTGGACGAGATCGTAATGGCCCGGCCGGTGCCCGGCCCACGCCCGCATGACCCCGTGGGTGAACGCGCAGAGCTGGGCCGGCAGCTCCTCCTTCGCCAGCCCCTCGTAGGGCCCGGCGTCCACATGCCGTACGAGCACACCGGGGGCGAGCTCGACGGATGGGGGCAGCGCGGCGGTGGTGGCCCGGGTGAAGATCTCCACCTCGATGTCGATGGCGGCCAGGCGCTTGGCCAGCTCGACGATGTAGACGTTCATCCCACCGGCGTCGCCGGTGCCGGGCTGATGCAGCGGCGAGGTGTGCACACTGAGCATCGCGATCCGCCGCGGCCGCCGTGGAATGCGGCGAAGCCGCTGGTGAGGCGGGGCGCCGAACGGTATAGGGGACCGGCCTCGCAGACCGCCGAGCCGGGACGCGTGCTGGCTCACCGAGCGTTACCTCCTTGACGGGGCGGGCTCCTCCTCGGGCGTTAACACCGGAACCCATGGTTCCCATTTCCGCTTTGCCAAAGCGTGACGTTCCGGCACCCGTCGGCCACGCCCCGTCCGCCCCCGCATAGGCTCTGCGCCATGCCCGCCCGCGTTCCCCCGCCGTCCCGTCCGATCGGTTCGGCGACCCGCGGGACGACCAATCCCAATCGGCTGCGCCGCATGGACCGGTGGATCGCGGCGGCGCACGGGGCCGCGCTGCGGCGGGCCGGGGAGGCGCCGGTGGCGGTGGATCTGGGGTACGGGGCGGCCCCGTGGACCGCCGTCGAGCTGCTGGACCGGCTACGGACCGTACGGGCCGGGGCGCGCGTCGTGGGGGTCGAGATCGACCCGGGACGGGTGGCCGCCGCGCGGCCGTACGAGCGCGAGGGGCTCACCTTCGCCCATGGCGGCTTCGAGGTGCCGCTGCCCGGCGGGGCCCGCCCGGCGCTCATCCGGGCGGCCAATGTGCTGCGGCAGTACGAGGAGGGCGAGGTCGCCGCCGTGTGGCGGCGGCTGTGCGCCCGGCTGGCGCCCGGCGGGCTGCTGGTGGAGGGCACCTGCGACGAGATCGGGCGACGGCATGTGTGGGTCGCGCTCGACGCGGCGGGCCCGCGCACGGTGACCTTCGCGGCCCGCCTCGGCTCCCTGGAACGCCCCTCCGACCTGGCCGAACGGCTCCCCAAGGCGCTGATCCACCGCAATGTGCCGGGCGAGTCGGTGCACACCTTCCTGCGCGACTTCGACCGCGCCTGGGCGGCCGCCGCCCCGTACGCGCCGCTCAGCGCGCGTCAGCGCTGGATACGCAGCGCCCAGACGCTCCGCGCGCAGGGCTGGCCGCTGGCCGACGGCCCGCGGCGCTGGCGCCAGGGCGAGGTCACGGTGCGGTGGGAGGCACTGGCGCCCCGCGACTGACGGCTCCGCCCGGGGGCCGGGGGGCGTGCCCGTGCCGCCCTAGACGTCCCCCGTACTGCCCTGGGCCTTCGCCGCGCCCAGCGTGCCCGGGGTGCCCCCTTCCGCGTCGGGGTCGGCGCCCGCCGCGTACTCCTCGCTGATCTCCTTCGGCCCGAACGGCCACACCTTCTCCGCCCGCGCCCACAGCACGAACGCCACGCACCCCGCCGCGACCCAGGCCAGCGACCATTCGATGGGGTGCCGTCCGGGCGAGTTCTTGTCCGCGTAGCCGTAGATCACCACCCAGCCCACCAGCGCCACCGCGCTCGGCAGCGGATAGATCCACATCCGGTACGGCCGCCGCAGCCCCGGCTGGCGGCGGCGCAGCACCGTGACCGCGATGATCTGGGCCAGGGCCTGCACGATCACCATGACCGTGGTCAGCAACTGGATCAGCGTGGCCAGATCGGTGTGGCGGCCGATCAGGAAGCCGATCGCGGTGACGACACCCATCGTGGCCAGGCCCAGCACGGGGAAGCGATGGCGCGGGTGGAGCGTGCCGTACGGGCGGAAGAAGACCCGTTCGCGGGCGGCGTCGTACGGCACCCGGGAGCCGCCCAGCAGCCCGGCGAAGACCGACGCGAAGGCCGTGATCAGGATGAGCACGGTGACGACGTCGGCCGCGCCCTTCCCCCAGGTCTCCTCCAGCACCGCCGAGGCGACGGACTGGGAGGCCACCGAGCCGGGCTCGGTCATCTCGTGCCAGTCGACGACGCCGAGGGTGCCGATCTGTAGCAGCAGATAGATCCCCATGATTCCGGCGATCGAGGTGACGATCGCCCGCGGCAGGGTGCGGCCGGGGTCCTTGATCTCGGCGCCCATGTACGCGGCGGTGTTGTAGCCGAGGTAGTCGTAGATCCCGATGGTCAGGCCCGCGGCGAAGCCGGTCCAGAAGTGACCGCTGGTCAGCTCGAAGGCGTGGTCCGGATAGGTGAACGCCTGCCCCGCGTCGAAGTGGCTGAAGGCGGCGACGATGACCAGGACCACGGAAGCGATCATCACGCACCACATCACGGCCGTGATCCGGGCGATGTGCTCGACCCCCCGCCACAGCAGCCCGATGACCAGGACGATGACGCCGAGTCCGACCAGATCGCCCTGGGTCTGCGTCATATCGGGCCACAGATAGCCCAGATACTGCACCAGGCCGACCACGCCCGTGGACATGATCAGCGGGATGAACAGCATCGCCGTCCAGACGAACAGGAACGGCATCAGCTTGCCGCTGCGGTACTGGAACGCCTGGCGCAGATACACATAGCTGCCCCCGGCCCCCGGCAGCGAGGCGCCCAACTCGGCCCAGATCAGCCCGTCGGCGAGCGCGAGCACCGCGCCCGCGACAAAGCCGATGACGGCCTGTGGTCCGCCGAAGGCGGCGACCATGAGGGGGATGGTGACGAACGGGCCGATGCCGCACATCTGGCTCATGTTGATGGCTGTCGCCTGGAACAGGCCGATACGGCGGACGAATCCGCCCTCGGTGCCGGACATCCGGACCTCCATTGCCCTCGCGCCCCACCGTGGGAGGAGTTGAAAGTAAGGAAACTTTCCAGTCGCGTCAAGGAGGTGGACGAAACGGGGTTGGGGCAGCGCGCGGGGCGCGGGGCGGCGGCTCGGGCCGCGTCAGGCCACCGCCGCCGCGCCCGCCAGCACCTTCAGCGCCTCCGCCGTCGCCGACCCCTCGTCGGCCGTGTACGTGCACAGCATCTGCCCCGGGTCGGCGGGCAGGACGAACGCCTCGAACCGCAGCACCAGCTCCCCCATCTCGGGATGGCGGAACCGCTTGACGCCCCGGGTCCGCTCCTGCACCTCCTGTGCCTCCCACCGCCGCCGGAACTCCTCGCTCCGCTCCAGCAGCTCATGGGTCACCCGGCACACCCGCGAACTGCCGGGGTGGCGCCCGACCTCCGCGCGCAGCCCGGCCACCGTGTCGTCGGCGACCTCGGCCCAGTTCGGGTGGATCTCCTTGAGCCGGGGGTCGAGGAAGACCAGCAGCGGGCCGTTGCGCCGCTCATCGGGGATCGCGGGGTAGTCGATGCCGAGCCGGGTGCCGAGCCGGTTCCAGGCCAGGACGTCCATCGCCGGGCCGTAGACATAGGCCGGGACATTGCCGTCCATCGCGTTCAGCAACTGCTGGATCTCCGGCCGCACCCGCGGCCGTGGATCGGGGTCGGTCGCTCCGCCGTGCCGCCGCGGCAGGGTGATGTTGCGCAGATAGGTGTGCTCGGACGGGGTCAGCCGCAGCGCCCGCGCCAGTCCGCCGACCACCGAGTCCGAGATGGCCGGGGCCCGGCCCTGCTCGATACGGGTGTAGTAGTCGACGCTGATCCCGGCCAACTGGGCGACCTCCTCACGGCGCAGCCCCCGCACCCGGCGCCGTACGACCCCCTCCGGGAGCCCCAGCTCGGCCGGGTCGAGCGCGGCGCGGCGCGCCTTGAGAAACGACTTGATCTCCGGTTCGGCATAGCCCATCCGTCCATTATCCGCGCGCCGCCCGCATCTGGGCCGGACAGGTGGTTCTGGCAGACCCAGGTTGAGCCGGGCCTGGTGAGGTGTCCGCGCGGACCCGAGGCTGAAGGCACATAAGGCCATGGAATGCAGACGCCATGGACACCAACGCCACGAACAGCGGACGCCATGGAAAGCAGAGGAAGGCAGCAGCCATGAAGCGCAGGATCCTCGGTGGGACGGGCATCTCGGTGAGCGAGTACGCCCTGGGCGCGATGATGTTCGGCGCCATCGGCAACCCCGACCACGACGACTCCGTACGGATCATCCACCGCGCCCTCGACGCGGGCATCAACTTCGTCGACACCGCCGACCTCTACTCCGAGGGCGAGTCCGAGGAGATCGTCGGCAAGGCCCTCAAGGGCCGCCGCGACGACATCGTCCTGGCCACCAAGGCCCATTTCCCGATGGGCGACGACCCCAACGAAGGCGGCAACTCACGGCGCTGGATCACCCAGGAGATCGAGAACAGCCTGCGCCGCCTGGGCACGGACTACATCGACCTCTACCAGATCCACCGGCCGGACCCCACGACGGACATCGACGAGACGCTGTCGGTCCTGTCCGACCTGGTCCGGGCGGGCAAGGTGCGCGCCGTCGGATCCTCCACCTTCCCGGCCGAGCAGATGGTGGAGGCCCAGTGGGTCTCCGACCGGCGCGGGCACGTGCGGTTCCGCAGCGAGCAGCCGCCGTACTCGATCCTGGCGCGGGGCGTGGAGGCGGCGGTGCTGCCGACCGCGCAGAAGTACGGGATGGGCGTGCTGAGCTGGGGCCCGCTCTCCGCGGGCTGGCTCACGGGCCGCTACACCAAGGCGTCCGACGTGGATCTGTCGGGCGGCCGGGCGGCCGTGGAGAAGCACAAGTTCGACCCGTCGCTGCCCGGTAACGCGCGCAAGCTGGAGGCGGTCGGCGCGCTGTCCGAGCTGGCCGCCGACGCCGGGCTCTCGCTGCCGCATCTGGCCATCGCCTTCGTACGGGCCCATCCGGCCATCACCTCGGTGATCATCGGCCCGCGCACCATGGAGCAGGTGGAGGATCTGCTCGCCGGGTCCGAGGTGGAGCTGAGCCAGGACGTCCTGGACCGGATCGACGAGATCGTCCCGCCGGGCACGGACCTCAACCGGGGCGACAGCTACTACCTGCCGCCGGCGCTCGCGGACAAGAGCCTGCGCCGCCGGTAGCCCTCTCACGGCGCGTCCTCGAGGCGCGTCACTCGTCGCTCCCGTCACTCGTCGCTCCCGTCACTCCAGCCGGCCGACGGAGGAGGAGGCGGCGGCGAGCGCGATCATTTCGGCGGTCTCGTCGAGCAGCGTCCCGTCCCGTGTCAGCCTGCTGGTGGCGACCCGCACATGGGGACGCGCGTAGGAGACGCAGAACCGGCTGCCCGGCGAGACGGTGATGCCCCGGGCAGCCAGGGTGACCAGCGCGGAGGTCTCGTCCACCACCGGCACCCACAGCATCAGCCCGTCCCGGTTGCCGGTTCGCACACCCCGCCGGGCCAGCCGCTCGGCCAGTGCGGACCGCCGCTCGTCATAGCGCCGGGCGGCATCGCGCACGCACCGGCTCGCGTCCTCGTCGGTGAGCAGATGGGCCAGGGCGTCCTGGAGGATGCGGCTGGTCCACCCGGTACCGAAGGTACGCAGCACCCGCGCCCGTTCGATGATCTCCTGGGGCCCGCCGACCACCGCGATCCGCAGATCCGGGCCGTACGCCTTGGAGTAGGAGCGGACGAGAGCGGTCCGGTGCGGCAGATGGGCGCCGAGTACGGCGACGGGTGTGGTGGTGAGGGGGCCCAGACCGTCGTCCTCGACGATGATGACGTTCGGCGCGCCCTCCAGCACCCCGGCCAGCGCGGCCGACCGCTCGGGGCCGAGCGACCAGCCGCAGGGCACCTGGGCTCTGGACTGGTGCAGGAACAGCGCGGGGCGCGCCTTGAGCGCCTGGGCCAGTGAGTCCGGAAGGGGGCCCTGATCGTCACAGGCCACGGGCACGGTCTGGACGTCCAGCGCCTCGAGGATGTCCAGCAGCCGCGCCGCCGTCGGATCCTCCACCGCCACCCGGTCCCCCGGAACCAGCAGGGCCTGGCAGAGCAACTGCACCCCTTCGTAGCCTCCGCCGACCGCCATCCAGCGCTCCGGCCGGTACGGCCAGGTGTCCCGCACCGCCGCCAGCAGGGCGTCGGTGATCGCGGTGCGCGAGTAGTCGTTGAGCCGCGGCGTCCGTGCCCCCGCGAGCAGGGCCTTCTCCAGCGGCGGCAGCAGGGCCGGGTCGGGGGCCGCGACGGCGAGGTCCAGCGCGAGATGGTCGCCGAAGTCCCCGACGCGTTCGAAGCGGGTGGGATGCGGAACGGCCGGCGGCCCGCTGACGACGCTTCCGCGGCGGCCGAGCGTGGCGATCATCCGGTGTTTGCGCAGTACCGCCCATGCCTCCGCCACCGTGCCGGGGCTGACCCCCAGCTCGGCGGCGAGCGCGCGCACGGTGGGCAGGGCGCTGCCCGGTGCCAGCTCCCCGGCCCGGATGAGGTCGGTCATGGCGGCCGCGATACCGCGCGCGCTGCGGTCCTGGACGCGGGCGGCCAGCCCGGCCACCGACCCGGAATCCGCCCCGCCGGCCGACGCCTCTTCCGCGGTCTTCTCCTGCATCGCCCACCCCTCGTCGGTCCTGACGCCCGGCACCTGGCACACAGTCAGCTAGTTACGGCAGGGAAAAACTATGTTCGGTAACAAAATAGACCTTGTCTACCGGATTCCCTGAACAATAACCTGCCTGGCATCGCGCAACCGAATGTGAACTTTGCGCGATATGCGCCATGTGCAAGGAGTGCGTACTGTGTCATCCCCCGTCATACGCCTGGGACTTCGCGACTGGGACCATCTGGTGCCGCTCGCCTCCGGGCTCGTCGAGGTCCCGGACTTCACCGTCCGGATCGATTCGCGGGACGTCACCCCCGACGTCCTCGCCGAACCCGGTCTCGACGGCGGTGAGACCTCGTTCAGCCGCTACGTCCAGGCCCGCGCCGCGGGGGACGACCGCCTCGTCGGCCTTCCCGCGTTCGTGATGCGCGGCTTCCGCCACCGCTGTGTCCTGGTGCGCGAGGGCAGCCCCCTGCGCTCCCTCGAAGAGCTCGCGGGGGCCCGCGTCGGACTCACCGGCTGGCCGGACTCCGGCAACACCTGGACCCGCGCGCTGCTGCGCGGCGCGGGAGTGGATCTCACCGGCATCCAGTGGCGGATCGGACCGCTGACGGCCGGCGAGACCGGTAAGGACCGCGTCGGCAGCCGTCCGCTGCCCGCCAACGTCTCCGTCATGGCGGAGGGCGAGTCCCTGGTGGAGGAGCTGGCGGCGGGCCGTCTGGACGCGGTGCTCTCCCCCTTCATGCCGAACGAGCTGTTCACCACGACCAGCCGCTTCCGGCATCTGTTCGACGACCACCGCTCCGCGGAGCGCGCCTACTGGCAGGCCACCGGCTTCGTCCCCGGCATCCATCTGGTGACGCTCAAGCGGGAGGTCGTCGAGGCCCATCCCGAGCTGCCCGCCGCCCTGCTCGCGGGCCTCGAGGAGTCCAAGCGCCGCTGGCTCGGCAGGCGTCGGCTGCTCGCCGACACCACTCCGTGGCTGCTGCACGAACTCACCGAGTCGGCCCGGCTGTTCGGCGACGACTGGATGCCGTACGGGACGAAGAGCAACGCGGAGATGACCCGGGCCTTCTGCGCGGAACTGCACGCCCAGGGCGTCTGGCCCGAGCCCATCGACCCCGAGGTGGTCTTCCCCGACCCCGCCCTCGCCACCGTTCCCGCCCTCTGACCACCCCGGAGCACTTCATATGCGCATCGCCGTAGGACAGTTCACCGCCACTCCCGACTGGAAGGAGAACCTGGCCGCCTGCCAGGAACTCACCGCCGAGGCGGAGCGGGGCGGCGCGGATCTGCTCGTCCTCCCCGAGGGTGTACTCGCCCGCTTCACCGAGGACCGGCACCGCATCCGCGAGGTGGCCCAGCCCCTCGACGGCCCGTTCGTCACCGAGCTGCGCGCCGCCACCGCCGGCGGCAGGACCACGGTCGTGGTCGGCATCCATGAGCCGTCCGAGGACGGACGGGTGTTCAACACCCTGGTGGCGCTGCGCGACGGTGAGCTGATCGCCCGCTATCGCAAGATCCACCTCTATGACGCCTTCGGCGATCTGGAGTCGGCCAACGTCCGCCCCGCGGCGGAGCCCCCCGTCGTCATCGATGTCGCGGGCACCAAGGTCGGCCTGATGACCTGCTACGACGTGCGCTTCCCGGAGCTGGCCCGGCTGCTGGTGGATGCCGGTGCCGAGGTGCTGGCCCTGCCCGCGGCGTGGGTGCGCGGCCCGGCCAAGGAACGGCACTGGGAGGTCATGGCCACCGCACGGGCCCTGGAGAACACCTGCTGGGTGGCGGCGAGCGGCGAATGCGGCCCGCGCAACATCGGCAACAGCCTCATCGTCGACCCCCTGGGCACCGTCCGCTCCCGCCTCGCCGCGGCCCCCGGACTGGCCTGGGCGGACGCCGACCCCGACACCACCGCCGCGGCCCGGCGCACCCTTCCGGTGCTGGCCAACCGCCGGTTCGCCGTCGACCCGACCGTCATCCCCCTCGGAGCGCCCCAGTGAACATCCCCATCAGACGTCCCCTGGCCACCGTGGCGACCGCCCTGTCCTGTTGTCTCGCCCTGGCCGCCTGCGGAGCCAACCCGCCCCAGGCGGACGGCGCCGCGGACTCCTCCGGCGGTTCCAAGGCGGCCCCGGCCAAGCTGGCCGAGGACAAGGCGCTGCACGCCTCGCTGCCCGCGAGGAACCGCACCTCCGGCTCGCTGGTGTCGGTCAACAACGGCTCCTTCCCGCCGTACGAGATCGCCGGCTCGGACGGCCACAGCCTCACCGGTGCCTCCGCCGACCTCGCCGACGCGCTCGGCCAGGTCCTCGGCGTGAAGATCCGGCACGTGACCACCGACGGGCTGCCCAGCCAACTGACCGGCATCAAGGCGGGCCGCTACGACTTCGCCCTCGGCCCCGTCGGCGACTTCAAGGACCGGCAGGGCGCCAACGACTTCGTCGACTGGGTGCGCGAGTTCGTCGTCTTCGCCGTGCCCAAGGGCAATCCGCACCACATCGGCTCCCTGGCCGACACCTGCGGACAGCGGATCGCGGTGATGGCGGGCGGCTCCGCCGAGGGAGTCATCAAGAAGCAGTCGCTCACCTGTGAGAAGGACGGCAAGAAGGCCGTGAAGGTCCAGTCGTACAAGGACCAGCCGGGCTCCATCCTGGCCGTCCGCTCCGGCCGCGCGGACGCCTTCTTCTCCTCCCAGGCGCCGCTCACCTACTTCGTGGCGCAGGCCAAGGACCAGCTCGAACTGACCGGCACCGGCAAGGGCAACGGCTTCGACGACCTCTACCAGGGCGCGGTCGTCGCCAAGGGCTCCCCGCTGCGCGACGTGCTCCTCAAGGCACTTCGGAAGCTCATCGACAACGGCACCTACGGAAAGATCATGAAGAAGTGGGGCCTGTCCGCCAACACCCTCGACAAGCCGGGCGTCAACCTCGGCGGCCCGTCCTGACCCCCGTCCCCCTGTTCCTGTGAGGAGGTGAGCCCGTCCATGGCCACCACCCAACCATCGGCGACCCGAGACGACCCGGGGAAGGCCGATCCGCGGCCCGGAGCGGTCCCCGTCGTCGACGTGGCCGGGGCCTCTCCCGTCCGCCATCCGCTGCGCTGGCTCGCGGTGCTGGTCCTCGCGGTGCTCGGCGCCCAGCTCGTGCACTTCCTGGTCACCAACCCCCACTTCGAATGGGGCACCGTCGGCGCCTACTTCGGCGCCCAGATCATCGGGCAGGGCATCGCCACCACGGTCGAGCTGACCGCCGTCGCCATGCTCATCGGCATCGTCGGCGGCGTGCTCGTCGCGGTGGGCCGGATGTCGGAGAACCGCGTGCTCAGCACGGTCTGCGGGGCCTACGTCTGGTTCTTCCGCGGTATCCCGGTGCTGGTGCAACTGGTCTTCTGGTACAACCTCTCGGCGCTGCTGCCCAGGATCTCCTTCGGCGTGCCGTTCGGCCCCGAGTTCATCAGCGGGCACACCAACTCGCTGATCACCCCCTGGCTCGCCGCCATCCTCGGGCTCGGCCTCAACGAGGCCGCGTACATGGCCGAGATCGTGCGCGGTGGTCTGCTGGGCGTCGACCACGGTCAGACCGAGGCCGCCGCCGCGCTCGGCATGGGCCGGGCGAGGATTCTGCGGCGGGTCGTCCTCCCGCAGGCCATGCGGTTCATCGTGCCGCCCACCGGCAGCCAGGTCATCAACATGCTCAAGGCGACTTCGCTGGTGAGCGTGCTCGCCCTGGCCGATCTGCTCTACACGGTCCAGTCGATCTACAACCGCACCTTCGAGACCATCCCCCTGCTGATCGTGGCCTGCCTGTGGTACCTGGTCATGACGTCGGTGCTGTATGTCGGCCAGTCGTTCATCGAGCGGTACTACGCCCGTGGGGCGAGCCGCCAGGCCCCCCAGAGGTTCTGGGACTTCGCGCTCTTCCGCCGACGCCCGGACGTCACGTCCCCGGCGCCGGAGGACGGCCCCCTCACCAAGGAGGACACATGACGATCCAGGACACCCGGGGGGCCACCGCTCCCGAGGGCGCGGCGGCGGAGCCGCCGATGGTCGTGGCCCATGGGGTCCGCAAGCGGTTCGGGGATCTGGAGGTGCTCCGCGGCATCGACCTGGAGATACGCAGGGGCGAGGTCGTGGTGCTCCTTGGACCGTCCGGTTCCGGTAAGTCGACCTTTCTGCGCTGCATCAACCACCTGGAACAGATCGACGCGGGCGCCATCCATGTCGAGGGCAAGCTGATCGGCTTCCGGCAGTCCGCCGGGCGCGTCCACCATCTGCGCCCCCGCGAGGTGACCCGGCAGCGCCGTGACATCGGCATGGTGTTCCAGCACTTCAACCTCTTCCCGCACCAGACGGTCCTGGAGAACGTCATCGAGGCCCCGGTGGGTGTGCTCCGCATCTCCAAGGCCGAGGCGCGCCGGACGGCGATGGAGCTGCTGTCCCGGGTGGGCCTCGCCGACAAGGCGGCCTCCTATCCGCGCCAGCTCTCCGGCGGTCAGCAACAGCGCGTGGCCATCGCCCGCGCCCTGGCCATGCGGCCCAAGCTGATGCTCTTCGACGAGCCGACCAGCGCCCTGGACCCCGAGCTCGTCGGCGAGGTCCTGGCCACCATGCGCGATCTGGCCCGGGACGGGCTCACCATGCTCGTGGTGACGCACGAGATCGGGTTCGCGAAGGAGGTGGCGGACCGCGTGGTGTTCATGGACGGCGGCCAGGTCCTGGAAAGCGGCAGCCCACAGGAGGTGCTGGACGATCCGGCCAACCCCCGCACCCGGGCGTTCCTCGCACGCTTCCTGTAGGGGATTCGGGACGCCGCCGGGGAGCCGCCCCGCCGGTCAGGGCACCGGGCGCGGTTCAGGACGGCCGCAGGGCGTGCAGCAGCGCGTCGATGAGCGTGCGGTCGTGGTCGTAGGAGAGGCGGCGGCGGGCCGCGTCCGGGGGCAGCCAGAGCAGGCGGTCGACCTCGCGGTTGGGCACGAAGGTCTCGTCGTCGACGGCCTCCGCCGCCCAGTAGCGGACCTCCTTGGGACGGCCCTTGGCCATGTAGTGGATGGTGGGCAGCACCGCCCCCGGGGCGCAGCCCATACCGGTCTCCTCGACAACCTCGCGCACCGCGCCGTGCAGCGCGTCCTCGCCGGGCTTGAGCTTGCCCTTGGGGTGGGACCAGTCGTCGTAGCGGGGGCGGTGGACGAGGGCGATCTCCAGCCCGCCGCCGTGCGGGGACCGTCGCCACAGCACACAGCCCGCCGCCAGGACCGTTCCGGTGTCCGCTCCCCCGTCATCACGGGAATCTGACCGGTTCATCCGCCGTCTCCCTCCCCGGTCTCCGGTGTCCGCCGCATTCCTCATGCGAATGCGGCGTCTGTTGTTGCCGCTCCCGTCGGGCGTCCGCCGTCCTCGCGTCGGGCGTCCGCCGTCAGAAGGCTCTGGTGCCGACGCGCCGCCAGATCCGGCCGAACGCGAAGCGGGCCGCCTCGACCTCATGCCGCTGATCGGCGTGGAGCACGCCCAGCGCGTACGCCGTCGCCGGGGCGATCCGGGGCGTACGGGCGGCTGCCGCCGCGGCGGCGGCCGCCTCGGCCGCGTCGCGGTGGCGCTCCAGCGCCTGCCCGGCGGCCAGCAGCCGTACGGACAGCGGCGGCTCGGCGTCCGCGGAGCCGGACCCGCCCGGCCCGGACCCGCCCGGCCCGCCTGCCCCGTCCGGCTGCTGCCACACCTGGTCGAGCACCTCCAGGGCGTACCGCCGCAGCCGCAGCAGATGGCGCACCTGGTGCCAGGGGGCGTCCTGGCGCTCGCTGGCGGGCGGGGCGTCCGCCGCCGAGGTCGCGGCCAGGCCATGGACCAGCGCCTCCGCGTTGTACGGATGTCCGGCGCGGATCAGCGGCAGCGCCTCCACCGCCTCGGCCAGCCGCCGGTTCGCCAGCTCGGCGAGCGGCGGCAGCACCTGCCCGGCCGGGCGGGCCGCGTTGGCCTCGTCGAGCGGGGCGTCGGAGGCGAGCAGGGCGACGGTGTCGGCGACCGCGTGGAAACGGGAGGAGCCGAGCGCCTCCAGGGCCGCGGTGTGGGCCCGGGTCCTGGCCAGGGTGAGCTGGCGCTCCAGCAGCGCTCCGGCGCGGGCCGCGCCCACGGTCAGCGCACCGCCGCGGGCCTCCTCCTCGGCACCGGCGCGCTGATGGGCCGCGCCCGGCCGGCCGGGCCGGTCGGTCTTCTCGCCCTTGGCGCCCCGGCCGTTCTTGTCACCACGTTCGCCGCGCTCACCACGCCGCCGTCCGGCCGCCCGGCCCTCGTCCCTGGCCGTCCCGGCCGCGCCCTCGGCGCCGCCCGCGTCGGCCTGACCGGGTCGCGCACCCTGCCCCCCGACAGGGTCCGCGGCTCCGCTTCCCGGCGCACCCGCGGCCAGGGAGACACTGCGGCGTGCGGCACGGGTGGAACGGGGCGGGACGGCGGCGGCCGCGCCGCCGGTGGCCGGCGTACCGGCAGCGCCCGCGGGGCCGCCCGAGCCGTCGACCGCGACCGTGACCCCGCCGCGCGCGGAGTGCGCCGCGCTCGTGGCATGCGCGGCGTTCGCGGCGCCGTCGGCGGGCCACTCACCGGGGCTCGCGACCTCGGCGGCCGTCCCCTCGCCGTGCGACGCCCGGTCGGCGGGGCCACCCGCGCCCGAGAGCCGGTGCAGGGCGCCGCGCAGCCGGTCCAGCCGCTCGGCGTAGGCGTGCTCCCGCGCCAGCGTGCCCGACAGCCAGGCCAGCTCGGTCCGGAGCTGATCGGACCAGGCCGTATCGGTGAGCGGGCGGTAGACGTAGAGTGCGCCGCTGATCCGCCGCGCGGCGCGGCGCAGCAGCCGGGCGGCCTCGGCCGCCTCCTGCACATCGGAGCCGCTCTCGCGGTGCAGCCGCAGGCTGCGGAGGAAGTCCCCGGCCTGGGCGTGCAGATACGCCGACAGCACCTCACCGGCCGTGGCCGACTCCCATGAGGGCGCCGCGGCGGCCTCCGCCGCCCGGTCCTGAACACCCCGGTCGGCCGTACCCCGGTCCGTCGTCGCACCCCGGTCCGTCGTCGCACCGCGATCCGTCATGCCGGCCGCCGCCCCTGGGCAGGGCTGGGCGGCGTCCGTCATCCCGGCCGGTGACAGGTCATGTCGTTGAACCACGCCGTCGCCTCCGGGCGTCGATGAGCATCTCCTGAACGTTCCGCAGCGGCTGGCCTTCCGTGTCCGTCGCATGCCGCGTCCACTCGCCGTCCGGGCCCAGATGCCAGGAGGAGGTGGAGTCGGACATCCCGGTCTCCAGCAGGCGGTTGAGGGCGGCGCGGTGGCCGGGGTCGGTGACCCGCACCAGCGCCTCGATCCGGCGGTCGAGGTTGCGGTGCATCATGTCGGCGCTGCCGATCCACACCTCCGGCTCGCCACCGTTACCGAACGCGAATACGCGCGAATGCTCCAGGAAGCGTCCGAGGACCGAGCGGACCCGGATGTTCTCCGAGAGCCCGGGGACGCCCGGCCGCAGCGCGCAGATGCCGCGCACCCACACATCGACCGGCACACCGGCCTGCGAGGCCCGGTAGAGGGCGTCGACGACGGCCTCGTCGACCATCGAGTTGACCTTGATCTTGACGTAGGACGGACGGCCCGACCGATGGTGGGTGATCTCCTTGTTGATCCGGGTGATCAGCCCGTCGCGCAGCGACTTGGGGGCGACCAGCAGCCGCCGGTAGTTCTCCCGCCGGGAGTAGCCGCTCAGCCGGTTGAAGAGGTCGGAGAGGTCGGCGCCGACCTGGGAGTTCGCCGTCAGCAGCCCCAGGTCCTCATACAGCCGGGCGGTCTTGGGGTGGTAGTTGCCGGTGCCCACATGTGAGTAGCGGGTCAGGGTGTCGCCCTCCTGGCGGACCACCAGCGACAGCTTGCAGTGGGTCTTCAGGCCGAGGAGGCCATAGACGACATGACAGCCGGCCTCTTCCAGCTTGCGCGCCCACTTGATGTTGGCGTGCTCGTCGAAGCGCGCCTTGATCTCGACCAGCACCAGCACCTGCTTGCCGGACTCGGCCGCGTCTATCAGCGCGTCGACGATCGGCGACTTGCCGGAGGTGCGGTACAGCGTCTGCTTGATCGCCAGCACATCCGGGTCGGCGGCCGCCTGCTCCAGGAACGCCTGCACGGAGGTGGAGAACGAGTCGTACGGGTGGTGGAGGAGGACGTCCCGCTCGCGCAGCGCCGCGAAGATGTCGGGCGGGGACGCGGACTCCACCTCGGCGAGGTCCCGGTGGGTGCCCGCCACGAACTTGGGGTACTTCAGCTCCGGCCGGTCCAGCGCGGCTATCCCGAACAGCCCGGTGAGGTCGAGCGGCCCCGGCAGCGGATAGACCTCGGCGTCCGAGATCTTCAGCTCGCGCACCAGCAGGTCCAGCACATACGGGTCGATGGACTCCTCGACCTCCAGCCGCACCGGGGGCCCGAAGCGGCGGCGCAGCAGCTCCTTCTCCAGGGCCTGGAGGAGGTTCTCGGCGTCGTCCTCCTCGACCTCGAGGTCCTCGTTGCGGGTCACCCGGAACATGTGGTGCGCGAGCACCTCCATCCCGGGGAAGAGCGACTCCAGATGCGCCGCGATCACGTCCTCCAGCGGCACATACCGCTGCGCCGACGCCTCCAGGAACCGGGAGAGCGACGGCGGGACCTTCACACGTGCGAAGTGATCATGCCCGCTCACGGGGTTGCGCACCACGACCGCGAGATTGAGCGAGAGCCCCGAGATATAGGGGAAGGGGTGCGCCGGGTCCACCGCGAGCGGGGTCAGCACGGGGAAGATCTGCTGCCGGAAGAGGGTGAAGAGGCGGGACTGCTCCTTCTCGGTGAGATCCGGCCAGCGGACCAGATGGATGCCCTCTTCCGCGAGCGCCGGGGCGACGTCCTGCTGATAGCAGGCGGCGTGCCGGGCCATGAGCTCACGGGACCGGTTCCAGATCAGGTCCAGCACCTCGCGCGGCTGGAGCCCGGAGGCCGAGCGGGTGGCGACCCCGGTCGCGATGCGCCGCTTGAGGCCGGCGACCCGCACCATGAAGAACTCGTCCAGATTGCCCGCGAAGATCGCCAGGAAGTTGGCCCGCTCCAGCAGCGGGGTGGAGGGGTCCTCGGCCAGCTCCAGCACCCGCTCGTTGAACGCCAGCCAGCTCCGCTCCCGGTCCAGGAACCGCCCCTGCGGCAGGTCCCCGCCCGTCAGGTCGGGCCCGTCCCCCTCCTCGTACGAGTCCAGGTCGGCGTCGAGGTCGGGGGCGAGCGACCGCACCGGTGGCGCGGCGACAGCATGCGGCCGGTGGGCCGCGATGGACCCGACCGAGGGCTGCCGCTGGGGCTGGGGGGAAACCGATGCCTGACCGCTGCTTTCGCTCATGAATTCATTGTTCCGCGCCGGAGGCGAAGACGGCGTGGCGGAAGCGGGTGCGGAAACGGCACGGAGCCTCCGGTTCGACGAATTCGGCACAGCGGGCTGCATTCAGTGATGCTCGCAACCAAGGTTGAATCGCCGGTAACGGACACATGGCGCGTAGGAAATCGGGACCCATCCCCCAGGGGTCCGGCCCCCAGGGGTTCCGCCCTCTTGAGCCCCCCGGGCGCGGGGCCGGCTCAGGTCTCGGTCCGGTACATCAGGTCCGTCTCATGGGTGACGAAGCCGAGCCGTTCGTAGACCGCGACCGCGGCGAAGTTGTCGGCGTCCACATAGAGCATCGCGGTCGGCAGCCCCTGGGCGGCCAGATGCCGCAAGCCGACCGACGTGAGCGCCTTACCGAGGCCGCCACCCTGGGCGTCCGGCCGCACGCCCACCACGTACACCTCCCCCAGCCGCTCCTCGGCATGCACCTTGGTCCAGTGGAAGCCGACGATCCGCCCCTCGCGCTCGGCCAGGAAGAACCCCGCCGGATCGAACCACGGCTCGCCCTTACGGTCGTCCAGATCACGCTGGGTGAGCGAGCCCTGCTCGGGGTGGTGGGCGAAGGCCGCCGCGTTCGCCGCCAGCCAGTCGGCGTCGTCCGCACCCGGCCGGAAGGTCCTGACCGTCACGCCCTGCGGCCACGTGGGCTCCGCAAGGCCCAGCTCCGCGAGCGACCCCAGCGGGCGGCGCATCTGCCGCAGCTCCCGGAACAGCGTCAGCCCCAGCACCTGCGCCAGATGGCGCGCCGAGGCATGCCCCCCGTGCGCCCACACCCGCAGCCGCTTCCCCGACTCCCTCAGCAGGGTCACGCCCAGCGCCCGGCCATGCCCCTGCCCGCGGTGCGCCGGGTGCACGACCAGCTCCGCGGCCGGGGCCTCCACCGGGTCGGTGTCCTCGAGCTGCGCGTATCCCACCAGCTCCCCGCTCGGCTCCCGCAGCACCAGATGCCGCACCCCCTCCCGCCGCCCCCGCAACTGAAGCCGCCCCTGCTCGGAGACGGCCTGCTGACCATCGGCGCGCGCGGACTCCGCGACCAACCGCAGCACATCCTGCGCCTCGGTGGGCGCCAGCTCCTCCAGCACATCGAGCCGCCGGGCACCGGATGTCTCGTTCACCACGTCATTCATGGGGCCGAGCCTACGGCGGCCCAATTGTGCGGCAAGCCGCTGCACAATTCATTACCGGCGGGTCACCCGGCTGCCCCATCCCCGTCGAGGATGTCGTCGGCGATGCGGGAGAGGTCCTCGGCGCTGGGCATCAGCTCCCGCACATGGGGCGGCAGCGCGGCGTAGATGCTCACGGCGAGCGGGGCGTTGTTGCTCCGCAGGGCGTACTCGATCGTCCCCTTGTCGCGGCTCCTCGCGATGAGGATCCCGAGCGTCGGATCGTCGCGCTCCGCCACCTTGCCGGAGAGCCGAGTGAAGTCGACTCGGCAGGGATCCTTGACGACCTCGTTGACGGCATCGGAGTCCTCCGGGACCGTGGCGTCGAAGTTGTTGAGCGCGGCGCCCTGCCATCAGCAGGGTGATGTGACCCCAGGGCAATTGGGCAACAGCTTGTTGCCCAATTTGTTCGGGCCTTGACCTTCATCTGAGCACGCACGCTCGCCTGCGTGACGATCACCTTGAGGTCATCCACCAGCTCGAAGAAGCCCGGCGGGAGCTCGGATCCCGGTGCGGGGATCGGCGGCTGCTTCGCGAGTTCGTTCTGCATGATCCGCACGCTCATATAGCGAACCGCCACCCAAACCGCCCATCGGAACATTTCCCCTGAACGGGCGAAGTCGCCCCACACCGTTGACCATCGGCTACCAGCTCTTAACCTCCCGCCCCTGCCCCGCTACGCGCGTTGACCGTAAGCTGCGCTCCACCATCCACACCGGGCACACAAGGGGACGACATGCCAGCGAGACCTCAACGGCGCGGGGCGGCACGCCGGTTGGCCACGGGAGTCGCGGTGCTGGCCGCCGCGGCCGGGGTGCTGACCGCCGTGGGCCCGGCGGGCGCGGACACCGCCGCCGCCTCGGACAAGCACCGGCCCGGGCGCACCGTCGACGTACAGCTCCTGTCCTTCAACGACCTGCACGGAAACCTGGAGCCCCCGCAGGGCTCCTCGGGCACCGTCACCGAGACCCAGCCGGACGGCACCACCAAGACCATCCCGGCGGGTGGCGCCGAATACCTCGCCACCTCCCTCCGTAACGCCCGTAAGGGCCACGACTACTCCGTCACCGCCGCCGGCGGCGACATGATCGGCGCCAGCCCGCTGCTGTCCGGTCTCTTCCACGACGAGCCGACCATCGAGGCGCTCAACAAGCTGGACCTCGATGTCACCGCGGTCGGCAACCATGAGTTCGACGAGGGCCGCGCCGAGCTGAACCGGATCCAGAACGGCGGCTGCCACCCCAAGGAGGGCTGCTACGAGAAGGGCAAGACCTTCCCGGGCGCCGACTTCCCCTACCTCGCCGCGAACGTCACCGACGAGAAGACCGACAAGCCCATCCTCAAGCCGTACACCGTGTGGAAGCACAAGGGCGTGAAGATCGGCTTCATCGGGGTCACCCTCGAGGGCACCCCGGACATCGTCACGGCCGAGGGCGTCAAGGGCCTGAAGTTCCACGACGAGGTCGAGACGATCAACAAGTACGCCAAGGAGCTTCAGCGCAAGGGCGTGAAGTCGATCGTCGCGCTCATCCACGAGGGCGGGCTGCCCGCCTCCGCCTCGTACAACGCCGACTGCGACAACGGCGGTGCGGGCAAGGGCATCTCCGGCCCCATCGTCGACATCGCCAAGAACATCTCGCCCACGGTCGACGCCCTGGTCACCGGCCACACCCACCAGGCGTACACCTGCACCATCCCGGACCCGTCCGGCACCCCGCGCACCGTGACCTCCGCGGCCTCCTTCGGCCGCCTCTACACGGACACCACGCTCACCTACGACCGCCGCACCGGCGACATCGTGCGGACGAGCGTGAAGGGCGCCAACGCGGCGAACCACGTCGTGGACCGCGAGCAGCCCAAGGCCCCCGACATGACCTCGCTCATCGGGCGCTGGAACAAGCTGGCCGCCCCGATCGCGGGCAAGCCCGTCGGCTATATCTCCGCCGACGTCAACGGCCGCGGCTCCACCGCGTACGAGACGCCCCTGGGCGACGTCATCGCCGACGGCCAGCTCGAAGCGCTCGCCCCGGCCGACAAGGGCGGCGCCCAACTCGCCTTCATGAACCCCGGCGGCATCCGCTCCGACCTCGCCCACAAGGCGTCGGGCAGTGAGGGGGACGGGGTGGTGACCTACGGCGAGGCGTTCACCGTCCAGCCGTTCACCAACATGATGAACGTGCTCGACCTGACCGGCTCCCAGCTCATCACCGCGCTCCAGCAGCAGGTCAGCGGCTCCAACGAGGCATCCCCGAAGATCCTCCAGGTCTCCAGGAGCCTCACCTACACCCTGGATCTGACCAAGTCCGGCAAGGACCGGATCGTCACGGACACGGTGAAGCTGAACGGTGAGCCGATCGACCCCGCCAAGACCTACCGGGTCGCGATGAACGAGTTCCTCGCGGGCGGCGGCGACGGCTTCCCGGCCTTCAAGGACGGCAAGAACAAGCTCGTCGGCGCCTCCGACCTGGACGCGTTCACGGCCTACCTGGGCGCGCACTCGTCGCAGTCCTCGCCCCTGGACCCGCCGAAGGCGGACCGCATCACGATCGTGAAGTAACCGCCCGACGCCTGCCGACGGCCCGGCCGCCAAGCGGCCGGGCCATCGTCATGTCACCGCAGCGCGTCCTCGATCAGATCGGCGGCCCGCCCGGTGCCGCCCTCGGCCCGCACCTGGTCCCGCAGCCGCGCCGCCCGTCGCGCGACCTCCGCGTCCGTGGTGAGCTCGGTCAGCGCCGACCGCAGCACCTCGGCCGTGGCGTCCGCCGTGTCGATACGGCGGGCCACGCCCAGCTCCACCAGCCGGTCGGCGTTCATCGGCTGCTCGGCACTCTGCGGTACGGCGATCATCGGCAGCCCGCAGTACAGCCCTTCGCCGCTGCTGCCCATCCCCGCGTGGGTGATGAACGCGTCGGCCTGCTCCAGGATCGCCAACTGCGGCACCCAGCGGTGCACCTCGATGTTGCCCGGGAGCTCCCCCAGCTCGGCCGGGTCGACGTACTTCCCGATCTGCAACACCACATGCCATCCGGGCAGCTCCCCGAAAGCCGCGGCGCACTCCCGGTAGAAGTCAGGCTTCCGGGTGAAAGCCGAACCCAGCGAGACCAGCAGCACCTTCTCCACCCCGGCGGGCCGTTCCCACCCACCCTGGTCGGCCCGGTCGCCGAGGCACGGCCCGACGAACGTCACCACCTCCTCGTCCACTCGGTCCGCGTTCGGCTGCATGGCCCGGGGAATCACCGCGATGGCCCGCTCCGGCCGCCCGCTGAAGACATCGGGGTCGAGCGTGGTCGCCCCGCAACCGGCCAGCCACGACGCGAACTTCTCCTGATACGCGTCGGCCCCCGGCAGCGCCTTGAGCGCCGCCCCGACCTCCTCCGCGTAGCCCTCCCAGGCCACGAAGGACGGCGAGAGCTGTAGCGCCGGCCGCCCTTGCGCCTCGGCCAGGGCACGCCCGGCGTAGCCGCCGATGTCGTAGAGGTAGAGATCGGCCGGATCCTCGTCATACGCGGCGCGCAACTGCGGCAGCGCCTGGATCGCGTCGTCCAGGAAGACGGTGCCGGCGGCGATGGGGTCCTCCGGCCAGTTGTTGTCCACGACGGGCAGCGTGGACCGGTACGGCACCAACGCGGCACCGGTGGGCTCGATGACGTGCGCGACGAAGGGATCGTTGGCGTACGTCACCCGATGCCCACGGGCCACGAGCTCGCGGATGATCTCGAGGCTGGGCAGTACATGGCTGATGGCGGGGATGCCGACCATCGCGATATGGGCACGGCGACGGGACATATGGGATCACTCGTTTCAGGTCTACGGCGAGATGGACACGACGGCCCGGCGCACGGGCGTGGTCGCCGGTGCGCGGGGCGAAACGGCGTGTCAGCCGTAGATCTGAATGAACGAGTCCATGGGCGGCACGGTACCCCGGCCGCCGACCGGCCCGCCTCCCATTTTCCGACCGGGCTCAGCAAGCGGTAAGTGCCCGCTCAGCGCCCAATCGTAGGGTCGCGCAAGCGACGGGCCGTCTGTTCTCCCTCTCCCTCTCCCGACGGGCCGTCGCGCCTACGCTCCGCTTTCCTGGATGCGATCGAAGGCGCCGTCCTTGGCGCCACGTATGAAGGCACGCAGGGCGGCGGGGGTGGTGGTCAGGACGATGTCGGGGTCGTCGCTCTCGCGCAGCGCTATGCCGTTGCCGTGGGCGGCGACGTTCACGCAGTTGCCCGCGTCCCCGCTGTAGGAGGACTTCCGCCACGCGATCGCGACATTGACGCAATTGGACGAGTCTCCGCTGTACGAAGACTTCCGCCACTGGTACGTGGACACGCTTCTCCCCTTCACATGGTGCGCAAGATGCCATGGATGAAGTCCCGCGACTCTCGCGGCTTGAGGGCGGTCATCTCCATCCGTTCCAAGACAGCCCGATACTTGGCCAACTCGGCCTCCGCGTCCATGAACTGGGTCCCTTGGGCAGAGTCGAGCTGCACCGTGTCGAGTTGCGGTACAGGCCCCACGACATAGTCGAACGACTGCCCGGTCCCGGGGAAGGTCCCGCCACCGAACGGAATCACCCGGATGGTGACGTTGTCCATCTCGCTCATGGCGAGGAGGTGCTCAAGCTGGGCGCGGACCGTCTCCATCCCGCCGAACTCCATTCGCAGAGCGGCCTCATGGATGATCACGGTGTACGGCACCGGCTTGTCGCCGTAGAGGATCGCCTGCCGCTTCATCCGGTGTGACAGCCGATGCTCCACCTCGTATGCCCGCAACGGCGGAGCTACTTCCCGGATCACCGCGCGGGCATGGTCCACGGTCTGGAGCAGGCCCGGGATGTGGATGACCAGCGCGACGCGCAGCGCTCGGGCCCGGTGCTCCAACTCGGCCATATCCGCGAAGCTGGCCGGGAGGTGTTCCCGATACTCGTCCCACCAGCCCCGCGCTCGTCCACCCGTCATGTCGGCCAGCGCGTCCACAAGGTCCTCATCCGCACACGAGTAGGTGCGAGCCATCACGCGCACACGATCGGCACCCACGGCGTACCGGCCCGCCTCGATCATGCTCACGCGGGCCTGCTGGACACCCAGCTCGGCGGCGGCCGCAGTGGAGGTCAGACCCGCGCGCTCGCGAAGCTTCCGCAACTCGGCTCCGAGTCGTCGCTGCTTGAGCGTAGGACTACTGGTGGTCGCCATCGGTCTCCCTTGTCACCCACACGAGGGCAATCGTGAGCCATATCTCCGTATCGACGTTAGAACTAACACGACTGGCCCTACTGTGTGGCGCAAGCCACCCAACTTCGCCCGACCGAGGGAGACTCCATGGCCAACGTACCGCCATCCTCCGACCCCTGGACGTACTCCCTCCGCCTCCCCAACGACCCACGGGCGGCCAGGATCTCGCGGGTAACCCTGCGAGCCGTCCTCTCCTCGCACGGCATGACGGAACTGACCGACACGGCGGAACTCCTGACCTGCGAGCTGGTCACCAACGCCGTCCGCCACTCCGACGGCCCGGCCCAACTCCGCATCCGCCACCTCTGCGAAAGCCGCCTCCGCGTCAGCATCTGGGACACCAACCCCACCATCCCCGCGCCCTTCGACGCCCCGCCCAGCCCCCTCGACCGCTTCACGGCCCTCACCGAGGCCGCCGCCAACCTGGACGCGACCTCCGGCCGGGGCCTCCTCATCGTCCGACTGTGCGCCGACAACTGGGGCGGCTACCCCCTCGCCGACGACCTCTTCGGCATCAGCGGCAAGCTGCTCTGGTTCGAACTCGCCCCGCAACAGAGCGCCTACGAGATCGCCGCCTGACCCTACCCAGGGCTTTCCCCCAATCGGGTGATCACCGGTCATTTGCCCCGTGCACATGCCCCGATGACCCTACGTTCACACACATGGTCAGTTCGCGGCACGAGGCCGCACACCGCATCTTTCAAGAACGACCGGAGTTACTCGCACCGGTATTCCGCATCCTGGATCTGTCGCCGCCCGAGAAAGCGGCGGTTGAAGTGCTCACCCCGGATGCCACCGAGATACGGCCGCTGGAACGCCGCGTGGACAGCGTGCTGCGCGTCAAGCCGTTCGACGGTGACGACTTCCTCCTGGCGATCGAGGCCCAAGGGCGCTGCGACCCCGACAAGGCAGTCAACTGGGCGTACTACGTGTCGTATCTGGCGGCGAAATACAAGCAATCGGCTCTGCTGCTCGTGGTCTGCCAGGACAAGGCAACCGCCGAGTGGGCGACCGGCCCCTTCCGGGTTGGCGTGGACGACTGGACGGCGCTGTCGGTACATCCACTGGTCCTGGGCCCTGGGAACGTCCCGGTGATCCTCGACCCGGACGAGGCCGCCCAAGACCTGACCCTGGCGACCTTCTCGGCCTTGACACATGGCAGCCACCAAGATGCCCCGGCCATACTGAAGGCCCTGGCTCGCGCCATGGGAACGGGCGACCCGGACTCTGTCCGCTACTACACGGAATTGCTGGAGATCGGTCTGGGGAGTACTACCCCAGCGGGAATCACCTGGAGGAACGAGATGAGTGTGGGCACCTACTTCCCCGGCCGCGGCACCCTGATCGAGGAGACCTTCCTGAAGGGGAAGGCAGAGGGGAAGGCAGAGGGGAAGGCAGAAGGGAAAGCAGAAGGGGCGGCAGAGGGCGAAGCCCGAGGCCGAGCTCAGGGGGTGCTGGGCGTCCTGGAGAAGCGAGGCATCCCCACCCTGGCCGCGACGCGCGACCGCATCACCCACTGCGCCGACCTCGGCACTCTGGACCGCTGGTTCGACCGAGCCTTCACGGTCTCCACCGCCGATGAGCTCTTCGCGGAGGAAGAGCCGGGCCGGTAGGTCACCGGGCGAGCCGGGGCCGGGACCGCCGGCGGGTAGCCGCGAGACGGCGGGAGGGGGCGGGGTCGCAGGGGTGGTGTCCTGGACGCTTTCGCATATTTGTGGCGCCAACCCCCGGCCCACACCACGCCCCCGAGCACCGGCGCCGTAAATATGCGGTCCAGGGCGCCGCACCGGAGGCCCCGCCCCCGGCACCCACCACACAACCGACCGCGCACCCACCACCCACCGACCGCGCACCCGCCCCGTGCCCCCGCCCGCCCCCGGAACCCACGCCGAACCCCCACAGCGCCGGACCGACCCCGCCTACCCTGGTGGCTTCTTCGATACGGCGAACAACAGTCACCGGGGGGACGGGGCCTCATGGATCCCGCAGCCATAGCCACACTGGTCCAGGAACTCTTCGTCGCGGACGGGCCGGTGGACCGGCCCGTCCGCATCGCCTCCCTCGTCGCCTTCCAGGGCGACTACCGCACGCTCACCGAACGGGACCTGCCCCGGATCGCCTCCGTGCTCGTCGAAGAGGTCGCGAAAGAGATCGCTGAAGAGATCGCTGGAGAGATCGCTGGAGAGATCGCCGATCAGGCGCGGCCCGAGCTGACCGACGCCCTCGCCCGCACCCTCCACGCCCTCGGCACCGTAGACCTCGACGACGTACGCGCCGTCCGCCTCGGCCCCCAAGCCTTCGCCCACCACCTCGCCATCGCCGCCCCCGACGCCGACGAGGGGCTGAACGCGGCAGACGCCCGCTCGCACGCCTCCCTCCGGGAGGCCGTCTGCGCGCACATCCTGCGCTTCCTCACCATCCGCTCCCCCTTCGTCACGGCCGCCGAGGACGCCGCGTTCGAGCAGCGCTACGCCCAGGACATCGTCGCCGCCCACGACCACCTCACCATCTACGGCATCGATCTGGCCCACTCCCCCGACAGTTGGCCGCTGGACGCCGCCTATCTCAGCCTGGAGACCGAGGCGGACGGCGGCGGCCCGAGCGCCCCCGCGGAACAGGCCCTCGCCGGACGCGAACGGGTGCTGCTGTGGGGCGTGGCGGGGTCGGGCAAGACCACGCTGGTGCAGCGGCTCGCGGTGTCCGTGGCGCGTGGTGACCTCCCGGCCCCGCTGGCGGGGCTGCGCGGGCGGGTGCCCTTCGTGCTCCCCGTGCGCCGGTTCCGCCGCGACGGCTTCCCGGAGCCGGACGCCTTCCTCTCCGCCGTCCGCTATCCGCACACCGCCGCCCAGCCGCCGGGATGGGCCGAGCGGGTGCTGTCCCACGGGCGCGGACTGCTGCTCGTGGACGGGGTGGACGAGGCCCCGGAGGGGGAGCGTGAGCGGCTGCGCGAGGCGCTGCGCGAGCTTCCGGCGCGCTATCCGGGAAATATCTGGCTGGTCACCTCGCGCCCCTCGGCCGTACGGGAGAACTGGCTGGCCTCGGAGCGTTTCACCGAGCTGAAACTCTCCCCGCTCAGCCGTGAGGGGGTCACCGCGTTCATCCGGCGCTGGCATGCGGCGGCCCGCCAGGACATCACCGACCGTGCCGATCTGGACCGGCTGAGTGGTTACGAGGAAACGCTGCTGGACGCCGTAAGGATTACCCGGGACCTCGGCCGGCTGGCCACCAATCCACTGATGTGCGGTCTGCTGTGCGCACTGCACCGGGACCGCCGCGGCTATCTGCCGCACGGCCGGAAAGCCCTCTATGACGCGGCCCTTTCCATGCTGCTGGAACGGCGCGACCGCGAGCGCGCCATGCTGCCGCCGGAGGGAATCGACCTCCCCCAGGAACCGAAGATCCGGCTGCTACAGAAGCTGGCGCACTGGATGCTCGTCAACGGCCGGTCCGAAATGGACCGGACCACCGCCGTCGAGACGCTCGGCCGTCACCTCCCGGCCATTCCGCACGCGGCGCGGCAGGGCGGGCCGGAGGAGATCTACCGACATCTGCTCAACCGGACAGGTCTATTGCGCGAGCCCACACCCGGTTCGGTCGATTTCGTGCACCGAACGTTCCAGGACTATCTCAGCGCGAGAGCGGTCGTCGAACGGCACGATTTCGACTTCCTGATCGACCACGCACACCTGGACGACTGGGAAGAAGTGATCAGAATGTCGGTCGCTCTCGCCCGCCCCGATGAATGCGGCTACCTCCTGGAGGGGCTGCTGGCGGCCCGTAAAGACGCCCGGCCGGTCCATGCCCGCCATCGCAAACTCCTGGCGGCCGCATGTCTGGAACATGCGACGGAGCTGGACCCCGAGGTGCGTTCCCGGGTGCATCGCTATACCCGCGATCTGGTACGCCCGACCTCGCTGGAAGCGGCCCGCGCGCTGGGCTGGATCGGGCCTATCGTGCTGGAAATGCTGCCCGATCCCGGCGGCGTATCCGATGAGGAAGCCCATCGGCTGGCCGTCACCGCCACCTCGATAGCCGACGACCGCGCCATCGACTATCTGGTCCGGCTGCGGGACCGCGCCTCCTGGGCGGTACGGGCGCAGCTCGCGGGCGCCTGGCGGCGATATGACACCGATCGTTACGCCGAGGAAATCATCGGCCATCTCGATGAGCGGGAACTCGACTTTCCGGTGTCGGACCTGGCGGAGCTGCGGGCCCTGCGCCGGCTCGGCGGCCGCCCCTGCGTCCAGATAGCCGGTGCGCTCACCCCGGAGCAGTTGACCGAGGGCCTGGTGGCGGAGCGGCTGACCGAGCTGTGGCTCGCCTACGACCTGGGCGCGGACCTGGACCTGAGCTGGCTGGCCGCCTTCCCCCGGCTGCACACCCTGCGGCTGAGCCACCGCAATACGGGGGTGACCGGGGTCCCGGAGGGCGTCCAGGTCATCGTGGCGGGCGCGTAAGGCCCGGAGGGGCGGAACCACAGAGGGGCCCTGTCAGCCGCCCGGAGGGGGCGCCGTCGGCCGCCTGGGCGGCCTCTGCCTCCCGTTCGCCCCCGTCACCGGCCGGGAAAGTCCAGGGAAACCCCCAGGGCCCGCAGAGCCCCGCCAGAGCCCGCAGAGCCCCGCCAGAGCCCCTCAGGGGCGCGCCTGCACGAAAGGGCCGTGTTCGGCCACGCAAAGCGCAAAAAGGGGCCGCCCCGGACCGGGATGGTCCGGGGCGGCCCCTGGCGTGGGCGCGGCGTCGCCGCGTCCGTCACGCCTCCTTGCTGAGGTTCGGGCCCGCGCCACCGGCGGCGGACTCGATCGGCGGGGTGTCCGGCAGTGCCGACTTCTCCTCGCCGCGGAAGGTGAACTTCTTCTCCTCACCCTCGCCCTCGGTGTCCACGACCACGATGTGGCCCGGACGCAGCTCGCCGAAGAGGATCTTCTCCGAGAGCACGTCCTCGATCTCGCGCTGGATCGTCCGGCGCAGCGGCCGGGCGCCCAGCACGGGGTCGTAGCCCCGCTTGGCGAGCAGCTTCTTGGCGTCGCCATTGAGCTCGATGCCCATGTCGCGGTCCTTGAGCCGCTCGTCCACCTTGGTGATCATGAGGTCGACGATCTGGATGATGTCTTCCTCGGTGAGCTGGTGGAAGACCACGGTGTCATCGACACGGTTCAGGAACTCGGGGCGGAAGTGCTGCTTCAGCTCCTCGTTGACCTTGGCCTTCATCCGCTCGTAGCCGGTCTTCACATCGCCCTGGGCGGCGAAGCCCAGGTTGAAGCCCTTGGAGATGTCCCGGGTGCCGAGGTTGGTGGTCATGATGATCACCGTGTTCTTGAAGTCCACGACCCGGCCCTGGGAGTCGGTCAGCCGACCGTCCTCCAGGATCTGGAGCAGCGAGTTGAAGATGTCCGGGTGGGCCTTCTCGACCTCGTCGAAGAGGACCACGGAGAACGGCTTGCGGCGCACCTTCTCGGTGAGCTGGCCGCCCTCCTCGTAGCCCACGTATCCGGGCGGGGAGCCGAAGAGCCGCGAGACGGTGTGCTTCTCGCTGAACTCCGACATGTCGAGCGAGATCATCGCGTCCTCGTCGCCGAAGAGGAATTCGGCGAGGGTCTTGCTGAGCTCGGTCTTACCGACACCGGACGGGCCCGCGAAGATGAACGAGCCACCGGGGCGCTTGGGGTCCTTGAGGCCCGCACGCGTGCGCCGGATGGCCTGGGAGAGCGCCTTGATGGCGTCCTTCTGGCCGATGACGCGCTTGTGCAGCTCGTCCTCCATGCGCAGCAGCCGGGAGGACTCCTCCTCGGTCAGCTTGAAGACCGGGATGCCGGTGGCCGTGGCCAGGACCTCGGCGATCAGCTCCTCGTCGACCTCGGCGACGACGTCCATGTCGCCGGCCTTCCACTCCTTCTCCCGCTTCGCCTTGGCGGCCAGGAGCTGCTTCTCCTTGTCGCGCAGGCCCGCGGCCATCTCGAAGTCCTGCGAGTCGATCGCGGACTCCTTCTCCCGGCGCACATCGGCGATCTTCTCGTCGAATTCGCGCAGGTCCGGCGGTGCGGTCATCCGGCGGATCCGCATCCGGGAACCGGCCTCGTCGATCAGGTCGATCGCCTTGTCCGGCAGGAAGCGGTCCGAGATGTAGCGGTCGGCCAGGGTGGCGGCGGCGACCAGGGCCGAGTCCGTGATCGAGACGCGGTGGTGCGCCTCGTAGCGGTCCCGCAGGCCCTTGAGGATCTCGATGGTGTGGGGCAGCGACGGCTCGGCGACCTGGATGGGCTGGAAGCGGCGCTCCAGGGCCGCGTCCTTCTCCAGGTACTTGCGGTACTCGTCGAGCGTGGTCGCGCCGATGGTCTGGAGCTCGCCCCGCGCCAGCATCGGCTTGAGGATGCTGGCGGCATCGATCGCGCCCTCGGCGGCGCCCGCACCCACCAGGGTGTGGAGCTCGTCGATGAACAGGATGATGTCGCCGCGGGTGCGGATCTCCTTGAGCACCTTCTTCAGGCGCTCCTCGAAATCACCGCGGTAGCGGGAGCCGGCGACCAGGGCGCCCAGGTCCAGGGTGTAGAGGTGCTTGTCCTTGAGGGTCTCGGGCACCTCGCCCTTGACGATGGCCTGGGCCAGTCCCTCGACGACCGCCGTCTTGCCGACGCCGGGCTCGCCGATGAGGACCGGGTTGTTCTTGGTGCGGCGCGAAAGCACCTGCATGACCCGCTCGATCTCCTTCTCGCGCCCGATGACCGGGTCGAGCTTGGATTCGCGGGCGGCCTGCGTGAGATTGCGGCCGAACTGGTCCAGGACGAGCGAGGTGGAGGGAGTGCCCTCCGCCGGGCCGCCGGCGGTGGCGGCCTCCTTGCCCTGGTAGCCGGAGAGCAACTGGATGACCTGCTGCCGCACCCGGTTCAGATCGGCGCCCAGCTTCACGAGGACCTGGGCGGCGACGCCCTCGCCCTCGCGGATCAGGCCGAGCAGGATGTGCTCCGTACCGATGTAGTTGTGGCCGAGCTGAAGGGCCTCGCGGAGCGACAGCTCCAGGACCTTCTTGGCACGGGGGGTGAAGGGGATGTGCCCGGACGGGGCCTGCTGGCCCTGCCCGATGATCTCCTCCACCTGCTGGCGGACCGCCTCGAGCGAAATCCCGAGGCTCTCCAGGGCCTTAGCGGCGACACCCTCACCCTCGTGGATCAGGCCCAGGAGGATGTGTTCGGTGCCGATGTAGTTGTGGTTGAGCATCCGGGCTTCTTCCTGAGCCAGGACGACAACCCGCCGCGCGCGGTCGGTGAACCTCTCGAACATCGTTAATCGCTCCTCAGAGCGGTCAGAAAGATCGGGGACGATCCCCTCCCTGTCCTTCCGCATGCTAGTCCCGCAACCCGGGACAGCTCATTCCAACTGCCGACAACCGTCCGGATCACCCCCGCTCGCGCGGGGCAAACAGCCACTGGCTCCTGCCCGAACAGCCGACAACTGCCTTAACCCGATGGTGCGAGACGATGTTCCCGCAGGCCAGGCATCTACGCCCACCGCCAGTACGCCGATGGCGAACGCCGCTTCCTCCCGACACGCGGACCGCCCCTCCCCACTAGGGATGTCTTACCCGCAAGCACAGACAGTCCATGCCGTAAGGGCCGGTTCCATCCGCTACGGGCGAACAACCTTGCGCCCGTTCACCGGCCCTGTAGGACCCCTCACGGACACGGTCCGCGCACGGGCCCGCACGGTAGGTCATCGGGGGCGTAACCAAGCGGGACGGCGGAGAGTTCTGCTGGGCATGATCCACAGGGTCCACGGCGCGAGGCCGTCCGCACCGGCACCGGTCCCCCCGTCACGCTGGTACGAGCGGGAGCTGGGCTGGCCGACGGCCGGCAGCGATCCCGTCGAATTGCTCACGGGGGTGGCCTTCGACGTCATCGAACTGCCGGCCGTGGCCGGATTGGCGATGCTGCGGCGCGGACCGCGGACCGGTCCGGTCGCGGTGGAGGGTGCCTGGATGCGACTTCTGGTGGCCCCTGGCAGCGCCGACGAGCTTCCGGGGCTGCTCGACTGGCTGGAGTGGGGCGGTGTGGCCCTGGACCTGGCCGCGATCGGCGCCGGTGGCCGGATCACCGCGCCGTGCCCCTCCCGCTCCTGGCCGCCGCCCCTGGCCGCCGGGGCGCCCGGAGAGCGATGCCCGCAGGAGGCCGCCGTATGGCTGCGACCTCCCGACCCGAGGGGCGAGGTGGAGCCAACGCTGCCGAGGACAGGCTTCGGGGGCGATGGGGGCGCCCCCGATCTCGTACGGCTCGTGAGCGCGGCGGCAACCGAATGCCTCCGCACCCGATTGGTGCGCGCCCGGCCGCTGCCGAGGCAGCGGCGAGCCGGGAAAGGCTGACGCGCTCAGCCGTTGGCCTTCTCGTATGCCTCACGAACGGTCGCCGGAACACGGCCGCGGTCGTTGACCTCGTAGCCGTTCTCCTTCGCCCAGGCGCGGATCTTCGCGGTGTCCTGGCTGCCGCCCGACGCCGCACGCGCCTTGCCCCGGCCACCGGAAGCCCGGCCACCGGTGCGCCGCCCGCCCTTGGTGTAGGGCTCCAGGGCGTCACGGAGCTTGTCCGCGTTGTTGGTGGTGAGGTCGATCTCGTAGCTCTTGCCGTCAAGGGAGAACGTCACGGTCTCGTCCGCCTCGCCGCCGTCGAGGTCGTCGACAAGAAGGACCTGAACCTTCTGTGCCATGGGGTTCCTTTCAGGGAAAACGGGGGGTTCGGGGGTGCGGCGTTAGCCGCTGATGACTCACCCCCCAGGTAATTACACTACGAGAGAATAGGAAACCGCCTTTCCCGGAAAAACACAAACCCCCCGGGAAGGTTCGACCGATCCACCAAGCGGGAAGCCTCATGGAAGGTCATGTTCCGGAGCTATGTGATAGGGGCGCGATTCGGACATAGGACCCGCGATCACAGTTGCAGAAGCATCCGGCTGTTGCCAAGGGTGTTCGGCTTCACCCGTTCGAGACCAAGGAACTCGGCGACGCCCTCGTCATAGGAACGCAGGAGCTCGCTGTACACATCGCCGTCGACCGGCGTCTCGCCGATCTCCACGAAGCCGTGCCTGGTGAAGAAGTCGACTTCGAAGGTGAGGCAGAAAATGCGCCGCACCCCCAGCCAGCGCGCCGTCTGCAACAGCTTGTCGAGCACCAGGTGGCCTACGCCGGTGCCCTTGAGAGTCCGATCGACGGCGAGAGTGCGGACCTCCGCGAGGTCTTCCCACATGACGTGCAGCGCTCCACAGCCAATGACCTCAGCGTCCTCGTCGCGCTCGGCGACCCAGAACTCCTGGATGTCCTCGTAAAGCGTCACGGTGGCTTTGTCGAGCAGGATGCGATCGTCCACGTAGGAGTCGATGAGGCGGCGCACCGCCCGTACATCGCCGGTCCGGGCACGGCGGACGGTGACTACTTTTGATAGTGGGGAGGACATGACCGGACGCTATCGCCCTGGGTCATCGCCCCGACTCACCGGGGCTCTCCCCGGTCTCCCCCAGTTGTGCGACGCGCATGGCATCCCGTAGTGCGTCCCGCTGCTCTTCGGACATCATCCCGAAGAACGCGACGAGAGCGGCCGCTGGGTTGTCACTGGTCGACCACGCTTCGTTCATCAGTGCGGCCGAGTAGGCGGCGCGCGTGGAGACCGCGGCATATCGATAGGCGCGGCCTTCAACCTCCCGGCGGAGCCAGCCCTTGTGATGGAGGTTGTCCATTACGGTCATGACGGTGGTGTAGGCGATCGAGCGTTCCCGCTGAAGGTCTTCCAGCACTTCGCGGACCGTGACCGGGCGGTTCCACTTCCACACCCGCGTCATCACCGCGTCTTCGAGATCTCCCAATGGCCTAGGCACACGGAGAATAATAGTGGGAGATGTCCCGAATGTCGGGAGGTTTGCGAGGGAAAAGCCACACGCCCCGGAACGCGATGCGTCCCGGGGCGTGGTCCGGCGTGCTGCCGCCGTGGTGTGCGGGGGTGGCGGCGCCCGATGGGCCCGATCGATCCGATCAGGCCGTCTCGCGCGCCGGGGCCGGGGCCTCGTCCTCGGCGCGGGCCGCCAGCGCCGCGTCCACCGCGGCGTCCTCCTTGGACTTGTTGGCGCCACCCTGGCTCTTCACCATCGTCACGATGAGCGCGGTGAAGGCCACGGCCATCACGACGGGCGGGATCAGCGCGGAGACGTAATCCATGGCTCTCGGCCTCCTTTTGCTCGAGACCACCAGATTACGCGGCGCGCCGCCGCCGCCCGGAGCCGGGCACCGGTCCCGGGCGCGGCGGCCCGGGGCAGGGCGGGCCGTGGGCCCGGGGTCAGGCGGAACGGGCCCCGGCGCCGAGCCGCGAGTCCTGCTCCGGCGGCGGCGTGGGGCGGCGCTTGGGCGGGAAGACCTCCGCCGGCGTGGGCACCGGACGCCCCGGGCGCGGCGCCCGGCGGCCCGGCTCCCGTCGCTTCGGCTCCTCGCGGTCGCCGTGCTCCGGCGCCGCGGGCTTCTTGCGCGGCTGCGGCTCCCGCCTGGGCTCATCGGCCTTCTGGAGGGCCTCCAGCGCCGCCTCCGACCCCTTCCGCACCGTCCCCTGCACGGCCGCCCTGGGCGCCGTCGAGACCCCGCCGGGCAGGGCGCGCAGCCGGGGCCCCACGGGGCTGGTGCGCGGCTGTACGACGGCGCCGGCGCGCTCCGCGAGCCGGGCGCGCACGCCCCGCTCGGCAAGGCGCTCGCAGTGGCTCAGCAGCGCACGTCGGCGTGTTGCCTCACCACCCCCGGCGGCCGACCCGCACAGCGCGCGGAGCGCGGCCAGATCCTCGGCCAGCGGCTCGTAACCGGCCGCGAGGGCGCCCTGGAGCTGCTCGAGATAGCCGACGGCGGCGCCGGGCAGGGCGGCGCGGTAGCGGGCGAGCTCGTCGAGCAGGAACGCTCGCAGCCGCCCGCCCTCGCGGACCGCTTCGTCCACGGCCTCGGCGAGCCGGAGACAGTCCTGGACCTCCTCCGCCCGGTCCGGGCCGAGGGGGCCGGCAGAGGGAGTGACGGGGTCGGGTCGGAGGGCGATGGCGAGGGCGCGTCGGAGCACACGCAGCTCATCCGCACTGAACGCCATTCCGCCGCGGGATCCATATGGCGTGGGCATGGGGCGACTTTAAGTGCTAAGCGGACAAATTTCGCTCAGCGCCGGACGGTGCGGCGCGTTGCGGACGCCGAGCAGCCATACGGGGGAAGCGCCGGACGGGGCCGCGCCGAGGCGGCCCCGTCCGGACCCGGCACCCGGGGCGGACCGTCGCATCCGGGTGCCGGTGTACGTGGTCGACGGCCGTTCCGCTTGTCAATACGGAATTCGAAGTGCCGTCTTTCCCTTGACCGCTCCGTGACCAATGGCGAAGAACGATCGGCGCCCCCTGGCGAATCCAGAGCGCGGGAATTCGTTTCGGAATGCCGTCAATACGGTCGAGCACGCAGGTGAAGAGCTGATCGCCGGTGCTCAGCCGCGCGAGACGTTCCGCTCGTAGACCAGTCTGAGGCCGATCAGGGTCAACCAGGGTTCATGCTCATCGATCACTGAGGATTCTCCTAGGACCATGGGCGCCAGCCCGCCGGTGGCGATCACGGTGACGTCCTCCGGGTCCTGGGCCAGCTCCCGCGCCATTCGCCGGACGATCCCGTCCACCTGGCCCGCGAAGCCGTAGAGGATGCCGGACTGCATGGCCTCCACCGTGTTCTTCCCGATCACGCTGCGCGGGCGGGCCAGTTCGATCTTGCGCAATTGCGCCCCGCGTACGCCCAGCGCCTCGACCGAGATCTCGATGCCCGGCGCGATCACCCCGCCCACGTACTCGCCGCGCGCGCTGACCGCGTCGAAGGTCGTCGCGGTGCCGAAGTCGACGACCACGCACGGACCCTCGTACAGCTCGACGGCGGCCAGCGCGTTGATGATCCGGTCGGCGCCGACCTCCTTGGGGTTGTCCATCAGGATCGGCACACCGGTCTTCACGCCCGGCTCGACCAGGACGGACGGCACATCGCCGTAGTAGCGGCGGGTCACCTCGCGCAGCTCATGGAGCACCGAGGGGACGGTGGAGCAGATGGAGATGCCCGCGATGCCGTCGCCCAGCTCCTCGCCGAGCAGCGGATGCATGCCCATCAGGCCCTGGAGCAGCACGGCGAGTTCATCGGCGGTGCGGCGGGCGTCGGTGGAGATCCGCCAGTGCTCGACGATCTCCTCGCCGTCGAACAGGCCCAGCACGGTATGGGTGTTTCCGACGTCGATGGTCAGCAGCATGGGCGGCACCGCTTCCGGGCGGGCTGACGGCCGAGGACGAGCCCTGGGGTGGTGGGTGGGGCGACGGGCGGGCGGGTGTTTCCGACGTCGATGGTCAGCAGCATTGGTTACTTCCCCTCGGCCTCGCGCAGGTCCAGGCCGATGTCCAGGATCGGGGAGGAGTGGGTGAGCGCGCCGACCGCCAGATAGTCGACGCCCGTCTCGGCGTACGTACGGGCATTGGCGAGCGTCAGCCGTCCCGAGGACTCCAGGGCGGCGCGCCCGGCGACCAGCTCCACGGCCTCGCGGGTCCGCTCCGGGGTGAAGTTGTCCAGCAGGATGAGGTCCGCGCCCGCCTCCAGGACCGGCGGGATCTGGTCGAGGGTGTCGACCTCCACCTCGATCGGCACATCCGGGAACTCGGCCCGCACGGCGCCGAACGCCTCCGCCACGCCGCCCGCCGCGATCACATGGTTGTCCTTGACCAGCGCGGCGTCCGACAGCGACATCCGGTGGTTGACCCCGCCGCCGCAGCGCACCGCGTACTTCTCCAGGGCGCGCAGCCCCGGGGTGGTCTTACGGGTGTCACGGACCTTGGTCTTCGTCCCGTCGAGGGCGTCGGCCCACGCACGCGTCGCCGTCGCGATACCGGAGAGCCGGCACAGGAGGTTGAGCGCGCTGCGCTCACCGGTGAGCAGGTCGCGGGTGCGAGTACGGACGCTGAGCAGCTTCTGACCGGCCGCCACCCGGTCGCCGTCCTCGACATGCCGCTCGACCTCGAACTCGTCCGTACAGACGACGGACAGGACCGCCTCGGCGATCCGCAGCCCGGCGACGGTGCCCGCCTCACGGGCGGTGAAGTCGCCGGTGGCGAAGGCGTCCTCGGGGACGGTGGCCACGGTGGTGACGTCCACGCCCTGGTCGAGGTCCTCCTCGATGGCCATATGCGCGATGTCCTCGACCTGGATGGGGTCGAGTCCGGCACTGATCAGCAGCTCGGCCAGATCGGGGTCCAGACCGCACTCCATCGGGTCGAGCCCGGGGCCGTCGGCGTCGTCGCCGCAGCCGCAGGCATCGCCGCAGCCCGCCGCCTCGCCGGGGCGGCCGATCTGGAGCAGCGGCAGGGACACGGGTGGCTGGCGGTCTTCGGAGGTGCTGCTCACGGGCGGGACTCCGTCTCGGCTCGGGGGGTGGTCGGTGGGGGGAACGCTTCGGAGTCCGTGGCCCGGACGTCGAGGGCGCCGTCCGGGCGGAGGGTGACCAGGAGGTGGCGGCGCCAGGCGGTGTCGTCCCGCGCGGGGCGGTCCTCGCGCCAGTGGCAGCCGCGGGTCTCCTCACGGCGGAGCGCGGCGGCGACCAGGACCCGGGCGACCAGATGGAGGTTGGTGGCCTCCCAGGTCTCGACCCCCGGCTCAGCCGTCTTGCCGTCCCGCCTCAACTGCGCGGCGGCGTCGTCGTGGACGCGCTCCAGTTGGTCGGCGGCGCGGGCCAGGCTCTCGGCGGAGCGCAGGACTCCGGCGCCGTGGGTCATGATGTGCTGGATCTCGTAGCGGGCCTCGGAGGCGAGCAGGGGCGGCCCGGCGGGGGCACCCCCGTCCGGCCCGATGCCCTCGTCCGGCCCGGGCCGCGCGGGGCCCTCGGCTCCGGCGGCTCCGGCGGCTCCGGCGGCTCCGGCGGCTCCGGCGGTGATGTCCTCCGCGATGCGCTCCGCGAAGACCAGGCCCTCCAGGAGGGAGTTGGAGGCCAGCCGATTCGCGCCGTGGACGCCGGTGCAGGCGACCTCCCCGCAGGCGTAGAGCCCGGGGACGGTGGTGCGGCCGTGCAGATCGGTACGGACTCCGCCGCTCGCGTAGTGCGCGGCCGGGGCGACCGGGATGGGCTCGGTCACCGGGTCGATGCCGTGCGCGCGGCAGGCGGCCAGGATGGTCGGGAAGCGCCGCTCCCACATCCGGGCCCCGAAGTGGCGCGCGTCCAGGTACATATGCTCGGCGCCGCGCTCCCGCATCCGCCGCATGATTCCCTTGGCGACGATGTCACGGGGCGCCAGCTCGGCCAGTTCGTGCTGCCCCTGCATGAAGCGCACCCCGTCGGCGTCGACGAGATGGGCGCCCTCGCCGCGCACCGCCTCCGAGACCAGCGGCTGCTGGCCCTCCGCCTCCGGGCCCAGCCACAGCACCGTGGGGTGGAACTGCACGAACTCCAGATCGCTGACCTCGGCCCCGGCGCGCAGCGCGAGCGCGACCCCGTCGCCGGTGGAGACGGCGGGGTTGGTGGTCGCGGAGAAGATCTGGCCCATGCCGCCCGTGGCGAGGACGACCGCGCCCGCCCGCACCGCGCCCACGCCGTCCCGCCGGCCCTCGCCCATGACGTGCAGGGTGACTCCGGCCGCCCGGCCGGAGTCGTCCCTCAGCAGGTCGAGCACCAGGGCGTTCTCCACGGTGTCGATACCGGCCGCGCGCACCGCCTCGACCAGGGCCCGGGAGATCTCCGCGCCGGTCGCGTCGCCGCCCGCGTGGGCGATCCGGCGGCGGTGGTGGCCGCCCTCGCGGGTCAGCAGGATCTCGCCGGTGTCGTCGTCGGCGTCGAAGCGGGCGCCGGTGGCGATGAGCCGCCGCACCGCGTCGGGTCCCTCGGTGACCAGCGTCCGTACCGCCCGCTCGTCGCAGAGCCCGGCGCCGGCCACCAGGGTGTCGTCCAGATGCTGCTCGGGGGTGTCGCCCTCGCCGAGGGCGGCGGCTATGCCGCCCTGGGCCCAGCGCGTGGAGCCGTCGTCCAGGCGGGCCTTGGTGACCACGGTGACCCTGGCCCCGGCCGCGGCACAGCGCAGCGCCACGGTCAGCCCGGCGACCCCGGAGCCGACGACCACGACATCGGCCTCGATGGCCCAGCCGGGGGCGGCGGCGCGCAGGGCGGTGGCGGGGGCCACGGCGTCGGGCCGCCCGGTCGCACGGGTCATCGGGCGGCTCCGATCCACAGGCGGACGTTGTCTATCAGGCGGGTGGCGCCGACCTTGGCCGCGACGGCCAGCACGGCCTCGCCGGTGTATCCGTCGGGGACCTCGGTGAAGTCGGCGGGGTCGGCCAGGCCCAGATAGTCGAGGACGAGCGGCGGCTCCAGCCGCGCCGCCTCGTCGAGCACCACCCGCGCCGCGGACCGCACCGCGGCGGGGGACGCCACCCGTATCAGCTCGTGCTCCTCGGCCCCGGCCGGGCCCTCCCCGGCCGCCAGCAGCCCCGCGTCCCGCCCCGCGAACAGCGCCCGGGACAGGGCCAGCGCGGTGTCCCGCTCCTGGGCCGACAGATAGCGGTTACGGCTGGAGAGGGCGAGCCCGTCGCCCTCCCGGACGGTGGGGACGCCGACGATCTCGACCGGGAAATCCAGGTCGCGCGCCATCCGGCGGACCAGCGCCAACTGCTGGGCGTCCTTCTCGCCGAAGAAGGCGGCATCGGGGCGGGTGAGATGGAGCAGCTTGGCGACGACCGTGAGCATCCCGTCGAAGTGGCCGGGCCGCGAGGCGCCCTCATAGCGCTCGCCCATGGCGCCCGCGGTGATCCGGATATGCGGCTCGCCGCCCGGATACACCTCATCGGCCGCCGGGGCGAAGACGATGTCCGCGTCCGCCTCGGCCGCGACCTTGAGGTCGGCGTCCAGGGTGCGTGGATAGCGGTCGAGGTCCTCGCCCGCGCCGAACTGGAGCGGATTGACGAAGACGGTGACGGTCACCAGGCCCTTGGCGCCCACCCGGGCGCGGGCGGCGCGGATCAGCGAGGCGTGCCCGTCGTGCAGCGCCCCCATGGTCATCACGACGGCCGAGCGCCCCGGCACGGCGAAGTGGGCGAACGCCGCGTCCAGCTCGGAGCGATGGCGGAACAGCTCCACATCCGGCTCCCCAGGAAGCGCCTTGGTCCACAGCTTCGGGCTCATGACTCACTGCCTCCCCGGCCCCGTGCGTCGGTGACATCCGAGAGCACGCCCAGCAGGTCCTCCGCCAGCTCCGGCTTGAGCAGGCCGTGCGCGAGCGCACGGTCCGCGGTCGTACGGGCCATGGCCAGATAGCCGGCGACGGCGTGCGGGGCGTGCCGCCGCAGCTCGGCGACATGGGCGGCGACCGTGCCCGCGTCGCCGCGCGCGACCGGGCCGGTCAGCGCGGCGTCGCCGCTGCGCAGCGCGTTGTCCAGCGCGGCGCCCAGGAGGGGGCCGAGCATCCGGTCGGGGGCCTCGACCCCGGACGCGCGCAGCAGCTCAAGGGACTGGGCGACCAGCGTGGTGAGGTGGTTGGCGCCGATGGCGAGGGCGGCGTGATAGAGCGGGCGGGACTCCTCCGCGATCCACTCGGGCTCCCCGCCCATCTCGATGACCAGCGCCTCGGCCGCCAGCCGCAGCTCCTCGGGGGCGGTGACGCCGAAGGAGCAGCCGGCCAGCCGCTGGACGTCCACCGAGGTGCCGGTGAAGGTCATGACGGGGTGCAGTGCGAGCGGCAGCGCACCGGCCCGCAGCGCGGGCTCCAGCACACTGACGCCATAGCGGCCGGAGGTGTGCACCAGCAACTGGCCGGGGCGCACCGCACCGGTTTCGGTGAGGCCCGCGATCAGCTCGGGCAGCGCGTCGTCGGGGACGGTGAGCAGCACCAGCTCGGCCCGCGCCAGCACCTCGGAGGGCGGGACGATCGGAACCTCGGGGAGCAGGGCGGCGGCCCGGCGCACGGAGGCGTCGGAGACACCGGAGGCGGCGACCGGGCGGTGTCCGGCCAGCCGCAGCGAGGCGGCGAGGGCCGGGCCGACGCGGCCCGCGCCGACGACCCCGACGGTGAGCCGGGCCGGCCGGTCCTGCGGCTCGGGAAGTGGTTGTGCGTTCACGCGACAGGGGCCTTCCGTTCCAGTCCTCAGGGGGTACCGGACGATTCCCCGCCATGCTACGCGAGTGTTTCCGGGGGAGTTCGGCCGCAGCCCGGGCCTGTGGACAACTCTGTGGTCCGATGGACACCCGTGCGACATGATCGGCTCATGACGGACAGGACGGGCGAGGCGGACGAGACGGCAACAGGTGTGGACGAGGCAGCCGGTGCGGACGAGGCAGCGGGAGCCGACGAGGCGGGCGCGGCGGACGACGGCACCGGCGACCCGGAGCGGGCCGCGCGGGTGCGCCGCCTCGCGGCCTGGCACGGCTCCGAGCGGACGCTCACCCGCGGGCCCGCGGAGGGGCGGATCGCCGAGCGGCTGGCCGCCCTCACCGCCGCCCTTACGGCCGACCCCCCGCCGTACGGCGGGGACGGCTGGGTGGACATGTACGGGGACGGCATCGTCGAGGAGCTGGAGCGGCGGGTCGCCGCGCTGCTCGGCATGGAGGCCGCGGCGTTCTTCCCCACCGGCACCATGGCGCAGCAGGTGGCGCTGCGCTGCTGGGCGGGGCGCACCGGCAATCCGGTGGTGGCGGTGCATCCGCTGTCACATCTGGAGGTGCATGAGCGGGACGCGTATCTGACGGTGAGCGGGCTGCGCGCGGTGCGTCCCACGAGCGAGCCCCGGCCGCCCACCGCAGAGGACGTCCTCGGTCTCGACGAGCCGTTCGGCACGCTCGCCCTCGAACTCCCGCTGCGCGACGCCGGATTCGTGCTGCCCACCTGGGACGAGCTGGTCGCGGTCGTGGAGGCGGCCCGGGAGCGGGACGCGGTGGTGCACTTCGACGGGGCACGGCTGTGGGAGTGCACGGCCCACTTCGGCCGCGAGCTGCCGGAGATCGCCGCCCTGGCGGACTCCGTCTATGTGTCCTTCTACAAGTCGGTGGACGGCATCTCGGGAGCGGCGCTGGCCGGGCCCGAGACCCTGGTGACGGAGGCCAGGGCGTGGCGCCACCGGTACGGCGGCCAGCTCTTCCAGCAGTGGCCGGCGGCGCTGGCCGCGCTGGACGGCCTGGACCGCGAGCTGCCGAGGCTTCCGTCGTATGTGGCGCACGCCCGGGTGGTGGCACAGGCGCTGCGGACGGCGTTCACGGCCGAGGGGGTGAGCTGGTCCCGGGTGCATCCCGAGGTGCCGCACACCCACCAGTTCCAGGTGTGGCTGCCGTATCCGGCGGCGGTGCTGGACGAGGCGGGGGTGCGGCTGGCGGAGGAGACGGGGACGACGCTGTTCCGTCGCTGGCGGGAGCCGGGGCCGCCCGGTCTGGCCGCGACGGAGCTGACGGTCGCCTCACCCGCACTCGACTGGACGGCCGAGGACGTCACGGCCGCGGCCGGTGCCTTCCTCGCCCGGGTCCGGGAGCTCCTGGAGGGGGACGGCTGACCGGCGCCGCAGGGCGGCCAGCGCCTCCCTGACCGCCCTTACGGCGCGCGGCATGGCCGGTAGGTGGCCCGGCGTCGCCCTTACGGCGCCCGGCGCGTCCGTAAGGCGGTCATCGCGGTCGCGGCGGCGGGCCGGACGCCCCGCCATCGCGGCCTGGGCGTCGCGGTACTGCCGCAACTCCCGGACGGTGCGCCAGTCGTGGCGGCCCGGTGCGGGCGGGGCGGGCTCGCCGCGCCGGGCGGCCCGGTACAGGTCGAGTGCGTACTGCTCGGTGAGGGACATGATTCGACGGTCCGCCCGGCCCCGGACACCCGTCACGCCGATTGACGGCGGCCGTCAAACGAGGGCGGCGCCGGGCGCGGGCTCCCGCACCATGGGCTCATGGCCAATGTCATCGACATCGCCGGGCTGCCGCCCGAGCGCATCGTCTTCAGCCCGTCCCCGCTCGCCGAGCTGGGCGCCGCGCTCCATGTGCTGTCCGAGCCCGGCCACCACCCCGGGCTGCACGGCTGGGCCACCGCCACCTCCTCCGCGCTCAAGCCGGACCTCGCCGACCGGCTCTGCGAGGCGGACTTCCTGTGGCGCACCACCCGCTCCGATCTGCTGCTCCCGGCCGCCCCCGGGGCGACGCTCGCGGAGGAGCTGGACGCACTGGACCGGATCGACGACGAGACGTTCGTGTCGGCCGCCTTCGAGATCGCCTGCTCCCCCGCGTACTACCGGCGCACCCCCTCGCCGCTGGTCGACGCGGACGAACGGGCCCGGATCCGCGAGTTGGCGGCCGCCCGGGGGCCGCGGCAGGCGGCTTTCACCCACCGGATGCTGGAGGACCCGGACGGGCTGCGGGTCTGGTTGCGGCGGCTGCTGGAGGACTGCGACGAGGCGTTCTTCGCCGACACCTGGCGACGGACGCGGATCCAGTTGGCCGCCGACGCCCGCCACAAGGCGGAACTGCTTCAGCGCAAGGGGCTCGGAGAGGCGCTGACGGCGGCCTCCGCCGCGCTGTCGCTGTCGGAGGACGGGAACAGCATCCTGGTCGACAAGCTGGCGGGCGGCCGGACGACGGCGTACGGGGAGGGCATCACCTTCATCCCGACCGCCTTCGGCTGGCCGCATCTGATCGTCCTGTACGCGCCCGGCTGGCGCCCGGTGATCCAGTACCCGGTCGCCGCCCCCGAACTGCCCCCGCCCGCCGCCCTGGAGCTCGTCCAGCGCCGTCTCGAGGCCCTGGCCCACCCGATGCGGATGCGGCTGTGCCGCAGCCTGGCGCGCGGCCCGCACACCACCGGGGAGCTCTCCGAGTCGTACGGCATCACGCCCCCGGAGGTCTCCCGCCATATCGCCGTGCTGAAGAAGGCCGGTCTTCTCACCACCCGCCGCCGCGGCCGCTATGTGCTGCACCAGCTCGACCTGACGTCGGTGGCCCGCCTGGGCAGCGACTTCCTGGAGAGCGTGCTGCGGTAGGGCCTTGTCTGTAGCGTGCGGCCCCAGGGGCTCCGCCTAAAATGTTCACCCCAGAGTGAACACAGATCGGGCCATAAGCGGCAGAGGAGCAGAGCAGCGATGAGCAACCGAAGCCACCGGGCCGCGCCCGAGCACACCCACCCCGACGACGTCCCGGTGCAGACCGCCCTCGCGGCGCTCGCCGACCCCGTACGGCTTCAGCTCGTCCGCGAACTGGCCACCACGGCCGACTGGGAGCACACCTGCGGCACCTTCGACGTGCCCGTGGGCAAGGCGGCGCTCAGCCACCACTTCTCGGTGCTGCGCGCGGCCGGGCTGATCGAGCAGCGCGACATGGGCCCCAAGCGGGTCAACCGGCTGCGCCGCCCGGAGTTCGACCAGCGCTTCCCCGGACTGCTCGACCTGGTCCTGCGCGACCGGCGGGACAGCGGCGAGCACGAACGGTAGGACGGCCGTCTCGACCGTAAGGACGCCGCGGCCACCGTAAGGACGCCGCCGTAAGAAAGGCCGCCGCGCCTCAGCGGGCCGGGCCCGCCGAGCCACCGGCCCGCACCAGCCCGGTCTCGTAGGCCATCACCACCACCTGCACCCGGTCCCGCAGCTCCAACTTGGTGAGGATGCGCCCCACATGGGTCTTCACGGTGGCCTCGGACAGCACCAGCCGCGCCGCGATCTCCCCGTTCGACAGCCCCTGCGCGACCAGCAGCACCACCTCGCGCTCCCGGTCGGTGAGCCGCTCCAGCTCCGGACGGACCCGGCCGCCGCTTCCCCCACCGCCCGGCAGCATCGGCGCGAACCGGTCCAGCAGCCGGCGCGTGGTGCTCGGCGCGACCACCGCGTCACCGCTGTGCACCGCGCGGATCGCCGCGAGCAGCTCCGCGGGCGGCACATCCTTGAGCATGAAGCCGCCCGCCCCGGCCTTGAGCGCGGAGAAGGCGTACTCGTCCAGATCGAACGTGGTCAGGATGATGACCTTCGGCGCCCCTTCCCGCTCGCATATCAGGCGGGTGGCTTCCACGCCGTCCAGCTTGGGCATGCGGACGTCCATGAGGACGACGTCCACCTTCGTGGAGCGCACCGCCTGAAGCGCCTCCACCCCATCGCCCGCCTCGGCGACGACCTCCATATCGGGCTGGGCCGCGAGCACCATCCGAAAGCCGGTACGCAGCAGCACTTGGTCATCGACGAGCATGACGCGAATCGACATTCCGGACGGTCCCTTCCTCTGGCTGACAGCTCCTCTGGCTGACAGCCGCCTTACAGCGGCCATGGCGCGACGTCACGAGTGCGCATGCGCATACGGGTCATGATGCGCCCATCGCTCAACGGGCCGGCTTCAGCGGCAGCAGTGCGCTGATCCGGAAGCCGCCGCCAGGACGCGGCCCCGCGTCGAGCGTGCCGCCCACCATGCCGACGCGCTCGCGCATCCCGATCAGCCCATGGCCGCTGCCGTCGGCGCCGCCGTCCTGGTACAGCTCGCGCTGCGCGCCCCGTCCGTCGTCCTCGACCAGCAGCCCGAGCCCGTCGTCGAAGTAGGTGAGGCGGACGCTCGCGCCCACGTCCGGACCGCCGTGCTTACGGGTGTTGGTGAGCGCTTCCTGCACGATGCGGTAGGCGGTCAGCTCGACCCCGCTGGGAAGCTGGCGCGGGCTGCCCACCACCTTGAAGTCCACCGGGAGCCCGGCGCCTCGCACCTGCTCCACCAACTCGTCGATCTGCTCGACGTCCGGCTGGGGGACGTAGTCGTTCTCCTCGCCCGGCTCCCCGGTGCGCAGCACGCCCAGCAGCCGCCGCATCTCGGCGAGCGCCTGGCGGCCGGTGCCGGAGATGGTCTCCAGCGCCTGCCGGGCCTGTTCCGGCGAGGCGTCCATGACGTACGCGGCGCCATCCGCCTGCACCACCATCACCGACACGTTGTGTGCCACCACATCGTGCAGCTCCCGCGCGATCCGGGCGCGCTCGGCGGCCACCGCGACCTTCGACTGCGCCTCGCGCTCCTTCTCCAGCCGGGCGGCCCGCTCCTCGAGTTGGGCGTAGTAGGCGCGGCGGGTGCGGATCGAGTCGCCGAGCACCCAGGCCAGTACGAACGGGATGGAGACGAAGACCGCCGAGACGACGTCCTCCCACCAGCCCTGCTCGGAATGCGGCCAGCGGAGGGCGGCGAGGGGGGCCGCGCTGATCGCCACGCCCAGCGCGAAGCGGGAGGCCCGGCGCGAGGAGGCGACCGCCACCGTGTAGACGATCACCAGCATGGCGAAGTCGGCCAGATTGGGCTTGACGCTGGTGGCCATCTGGGCGACCCCGCACGCGATGGCCAGCAGCAGCATCTTCTCCGGGACGCGGCGGCGCAGCGCGACCGTCGTCCCCAGCGCCAGGACGATCGGCACGGCCGCGAACCGGGAACCCCGGCTCATCTCCGCCTCCATGACCCACAGGAAACCGAAGCCGACGAGGAGGAGGGCCCAGAAGGTGTCCACCCCTGTCGGATGCCTGCGGAGAAATTCGTAGAGGCGCTGCACGTCACCCAGCGTAGGCACCGCCGAACCCGCTCGGGTCAGCCCGAGGGGCGATCCGTATCGCCCGGCCCTACTCCCCAAGGTGGAGACGATTCCACATAGCGTGGCGGTGTGGCGACCGAGAAGCATGAGTGGAGCGGTTGGCGTACGGCGGCCGAACAGGCGCTGTACGGAAGGGGCGGATTCTTCCGCCGCCCGGAGGGCCCCGCCGGGCATTTCCGCACGTCGGTGCATGCCTCACCGCTGTTCGCCCGGGCGGTCGCGGAGCTGCTGCGCCGGGTGGACGAGGCGCTGGGGCACCCCGCCGAACTGGCCCTGGTGGACCTGGGCGCCGGCCGCGGCGAGCTGCTCACCCAGGTGCTCGCCCTGGCCCCCGGCCTGCCCCACGACCTGGACCGGCGGCTGCGACCCTACGCGGTGGAGCGCGCGGAGCGCCCGGCGGGCCTGGATCAGCGGATCGCCTGGCTCGACGCCCCGCCGGAGGGCTGCACGGGGCTGCTGTTCGCCAATGAGTGGCTCGACAACGTGCCCGTGGACATCGCCGAGACCGACGCGGACGGCGTGCCGCGCCGGGTCGAGGTGGACCTCGCGGCCGGGGACGGCACCGAGCGGCTGGGCGACCCGGTGGACGGCGAGGACGCCGCGTGGCTGGCCCGCTGGTGGCCCCTGGCGGGCGCGGAACCGGGGCTGCGCGCCGAGATCGGCCATCCGCGCGAGGCGGCCTGGGCTCGGGCCGTGCGCTCCCTCCGGGCGGGCCTCGCGGTCGCCGTCGACTACGGCCACGAACGCGCCGCCCGGCCGCCGTTCGGCACGCTGACCGGCTTCCGCGAGGGGCGCGAGGTGCGGCCCGTACCGGACGGCTCCCGCGATCTGACGGCGCATGTCGCGATGGACGCGTGCGCCGCCGCGGCCGGGCCCGGCGCCGGGCTGATGACCCAGCGCGAGGCGCTGCGCGCGCTCGGCCTCGACGCCCGCCGCCCCCCGCTCGCCCTGGCCTCCACCGACCCCGCCGGCTACGTCAGCGCCCTCGGCGCGGCGGGCGAGGCCGCGGAGCTGACCGACCCCGCCGGTCTCGGCGCCTTCACCTGGCTCCACCACCCGGTGGAGCTGCCGCACGACCCGCTCCGGCCGTAGCGGGTGTCGGACGGGTCTTGACGCCTGCGGCGGGCTCTTTCCCCTCCCGCCCCTCCCACAACTGGGTCTCCGCCGCGTGGCCCGCCGGACACCCCGTAGGGCCCGCGCGGCAGGGAGCGCCCCGCGGGGGCCTCCCGGGGAGCTGAGAGACTGGTACGCATGACGGAGACGACAGTCGGCATCGGCGGCGCCGCGGAGAGCACCGACATGGTGCTCAACATCGGCCCACAGCACCCCTCCACCCACGGAGTGCTACGGCTGCGGCTGGTCCTCGACGGGGAGCGGATCCAGAGCGCCGAACCGGTCATCGGCTATATGCACCGGGGCGCGGAGAAGCTCTTCGAGGCGCGCGACTACCGCCAGATCATCATGCTGGCCAATCGCCACGACTGGCTCTCCGCCTTCTCCAACGAACTGGGCGTCGTGCTCGCCGTCGAGCGGATGCTGGGCATGGAGGTCCCCGAGCGGGCGGTGTGGACCCGTACGCTGCTCGCCGAGCTCAACCGGATCCTGAACCATCTGATGTTCCTCGGCTCCTACCCCCTGGAGCTGGGCGGCATCACGCCGATCTTCTACGCGTTCCGGGAGCGCGAGGACCTCCAGCACGTCATGGAGGAGATCTCCGGCGGCCGGATGCACTACATGTTCAACCGGGTCGGCGGCCTCAAGGAGGACCTCCCGGCGGGCTGGCTGGGCCGGGCCCGGCAGGCCGTGGCCGAGGTGCGCTCGCGGATGGACGTGTACGACGACCTGGTGCTCGGCAACGAGATCTTCCGGGGCCGCACCCGCGACGTCGGCGTACTGGCCCGCGAGACGGTGCACGGGTACGGGGTCAGCGGCCCCATCGCCCGGGCCTCGGGCGTCGACTTCGATCTGCGGCGCGACGAGCCGTATCTGGCCTACCCGGAGCTCCAGGACGTCCTCAAGGTCGTCACCCGCCAGGAAGGCGACTGCCTCGCCCGGTTCGAATGCCTGCTGGAGCAGGCGCACAACTCCCTGGCGCTGGCGGACGCCTGCCTGGACCGGCTCGACGAACTCCCGGCGGGGCCGATCAACCAGCGGCTGCCGAAGGTGCTCAAGGCGCCCGAGGGCCACACCTACGCCTGGACCGAGAACCCGCTCGGCCTCAACGGCTACTACCTGGTCTCCAAGGGCGAGAAGACGCCGTACCGGCTCAAGCTCCGCTCGGCCTCGTACAACAACATCCAGGCGCTCACCGAGCTGCTGCCGGGCACTCTCGTCGCCGACATGGTGGCGATCCTGGGGTCGCTCTTCTTCGTCGTCGGCGACATCGACAAGTAGGCGACACCGACGAGTAATCGGCATCGACGAGTAGCCGGCGACGCCAGGACGCCGCGCGGACGATCCCGTTACGAGATCGCGCTGCGCAGCTCCCCGAGGTCGATCTGTTCCGTCTCGTCGTGCGCGGTCAGGTCGATGACCTCGCCCACCGCGCCCTTCCTGGTCTCCGCGAGGGTCTCGTCGCCGATCACATCGGCGAGGTCCTCCTCGGCGGACTCGGGCTCCCGCTGCTGCTGCTTCGAGTGCTTCTTCTGGGTGCCGAAGTAGTCGAAGCCGCTCTCCGAACGGGAGGCGGCCCGGCGTGCCGCGGCATACGGCACCACCGCCGAGGCGGCCGTACGGGCGTGGACGGGCGGCTCCTGGGGGCCGTCGTCGTCCTGCCCGCCGGCCGCCGGGGGCTTCCCCAGCGTGGCGGCACCACCCTTGTCGCGGCTCTCGCGCCGGCCCTCGCGCCCGTCGCGCTCCGCGTCCTTCTCGGCGTCCATCGCGGGGGCGGGGGCGTCGGCCCGGGCACCCGCGGCGGCCTGCTCCCGGCGCTCCTTCTGCCGTCGCGCGCTCTCCCGGAGCCGGCTGAGCGCCTCGTCGGCCTTGGCGTACGCGGTGGCCGACGGCATGAGCCGCCCGGAGGCGATGCCGTCCGGCTCGTTCGACTCGACGCCCGACCCGGCGGATTCGGCGGACCCGGCGGACTCGGCGGGTTCGGCGGGCCTGGTCGCCGCCTCCAGCGCCTTCGCCGGGGACGCGGCCTCCAGTGCGAGCCGGCGGCGGCCCTCCAGGGCGGTGGCCCGCTCGGTCTCGGCCGTGGCGTAGCGGCGCAGCAGCTCGGCGTGCTCATTGCGCAGCCGGGCGAGCTCTGCGCGCTTGGCGCGCAGCCGGGTGTTGAGCGCGGTGCGGAGCTCGCTCGCCTTCTCGGCGTCCGCCTCGAGCTCCGCGATCCGCTCCTCGTACTTCATCTCCTGGCGCGCGGCCTCGCTCGCGGCCTCCGCGACCCGTCGGCCGGCCGAGCGGTCCCAACGGCGCATCAGGAAGGCGCCGACGACCGCGGCGGCGGCCGCGGTCGCGGCAAGCCCGCGGATCACGACCGTATCGCCGACCAGCCAGGCTCCGGCGGCGCAGGTTATTGACGCGACTGCGACCGAAGCGGAGGGAAGAAGCCTGTGCAGGGGTGGGGATTGGCGGTGGCGTCCACGTGGCATGGCCCGAAACTTACCGTGCAAAGGGGTCGCTTGGGTGCCCGCCGGGCCAGATCTGTTGTCAATCCGTTGGCAAATAGCGGCGGTCTCGCGCCGTGATCCGTTGCCAAGCCCTCCCGAGCGGGGTTTTGATCCTACTTCACCAGCCCCTTGTCCCGGAGGTAGTCGGCGGCGACATCCGTCGGCTTGAGCCGCTCGGCGTCAACTTTCCTGTTGAGTTCCCGCAGATCGGCGGTGGTCAGCACCTTGGTGAGCTTGTTCAGCGAGTCCGCGATCTTCTGCGAGCCGGCGGACTTCGCATTCACCACGGGAAGTACGTTGTCGGCATTCTGGAGATTTTTGTCGTCGTCGAGCAGGACGAGCCCGAACTGATCCAGCGTGCTGTCCGTGGTCGTGGTCAGGACCATCTGGTCCTTACCGTCCTTGACGGCCTGCTTGGCCTGGACGCTGCCGATGTCCAGCGGGTCGATCCCGGCGATGTCGATGCCGTACTTCTTCTCCAGACCAGGCTGGCAGAAGGGCCGCTTGGGGCATTCGTCGCCCGCCGCCAGGGTGACCTTCTGCTTCGACTTCCCGAGGTCGGAGAGCGTCTTGAGATCATGTTCCTTCGCGAAGTCACCGCTGACCGCGAAGGCGTTCTGGTCCACGGCCTTGCCGGGGTCCAGCACCTTCAGCCCGCGCGGTTCGGCGAGCTTCCTCAGCGCCGTGACCGTCTCGCCGATGTCCGAGGAGGCCACCGGGGCGGCATTCGACCCGTTCTTCTTCTGGTTGAGGAATTCGGCCAGCGTCGCCGCGTACTCCGGTACGACATCCATCTGGCCCTTCTCCAGGGCCGGTTCATACAGCTCGCGGGCGTCCACGGTCTTGATCGAAGTGGAATAGCCGGCGTCCTTCAGAACCCCCGCGTACAGCTCCGCGAGGATCTTCGACTCGGAGAAGGAGGCGGATCCGATCACCAGCGAGCCCTTGTCCGGTTTCCCGGAGCTGTCACCGCCGCTCGACTTCTCCAGGCTGTCCCCGCCACACGCGGCCAGCCCGGCCGTCAGCGCGGCGACCCCCGCCACGGCCGCCGCCGCCCGATAGATCTTGCTCATGGTTCCCCATCCGTAGTTGTCCGCGTCGTCGCGTCTTGTGCGTCGGCCGCGTTTTCTGCGTTCTCTGCGTCTTCCGCGATTTCCACGATTTCCGCGTCGTCGGCGCTCTGTGGGTTGTCCGCATGCGCTGTCCGCGCTCTCTGCGCCGGCCGCGCCATCCGCGTCACCCGCACTGCCCGCCCATGGGTGTCCGCACACGCGTGCGTCCGGTCGCCGCAGGGCTCGGCCCGCGGGTGCTACGTCGTCAGCGCCGGTGCGGCCGGGGCCTGGTCGGCGGGCGGGCGGCGGGCCGCGGCCAGGCGCCGCCCCGTCCTGCGCCGCATCGGGTCGAGCAGCAGCCCCAGCACCACGAAGACGCCCTCGACCACCAGCGCGAGGGCCGCGACCAGCACCGCCCCGGCCACCACCTGCGGGGTGTCGGTGAGCCGGAAGCCCGCCGTGATGATCCGGCCGAGGCCGCCGCCGCCGGGCAGCGCGGCCAGTGTCGCGGTGGCCACGACCTGCACCGCGGCCGTCCGTACGCCCGTCATGATGAGCGGGAACGCCAGCGGCAGCTCTACCCTGCGGATCAACTGGCCGCCCGTCATCCCCATGCCGCGGGCCGCCTCCACGACCTCCCGGTCGGCCTCGTGCACTCCGACATAGGCGTTGGTGAGCAGCGGCGGGATGGCGAACAGCACCAGCGCGATGATCGTGGGCCACTCGCCGTGCGTCCCCAGCGGGCTGAGCAGCAACAGCACCAGCACCGCGAAGGTGGGCACGGCGCGCCCCGCGTTGGAGATATTGACCGCGAGCGCGCCGCCCTTGCCGATATGGCCGAGGAACACGGCGATCGGCAGCGCCACCGCGCAGGCGATGGCCAGGCAGGCGAAGGTCAGGAACAGATGCTGGCCGAGCCGGTGCCACACCCCGTCCGGGCCCGCCCAGTGCGACCCGGTGGCCAGCCAGGTCCACGCCTTGGCGACGACGTCCATCAGGTGGTGCCCTTCCGACTCTTGCGCGCCCATGGCGTCAGCAGCCGCTGGAGGGCGAGCAGCAGCAGATCCGCCACGACCGCCAGCGCCACGCACAGCACCGAGGCGGTGAGCACCTCGGCCTTGAAGAAGCTGCGCATGCCTTCGTAGATGAGGTTGCCGAGCCCGCCGTATCCGATGATCGCGCCCACCGTGGTGAGCGAGACCGTGGAGACGGTGGTGATCCGCAGCCCGGCCATCAGCGCGGGCAGCGCGAGCGGCAGCTCCACGCCGAACAGCAGCCGCAGCGGGCCGTACCCCATGCCCCGGGCCGCCTCCCGCGCCTCTTCGGGCACCGAGGCGAGACCGGCCATGATGTTGCGCACCAGGATCGTGAGCGAATAGAGCACCAGTCCGGTGATCACCACCGCGACCGAGACCCCGAACACGGGCAGCAGCAGCGAGAACATCGCCAGCGACGGCACCGTATAGAGGATCGTGGTCAGCCCCAGCACCGGTCCCGACACCACCTTCCAGCGGCGGGCCAGCAGTGCCAGCGGAAAGGCGACCAACAGACCGATCGCGACCGAGGCGAGCGTGATCCATACATGCTCGAGTGTCGCGTCCGTCAGCTCCTGACCACGTGTGCGTACATACTCACCGCATATCCACTCGTTACTGATCAGACAGTTTCCGTCGGCCATACGCTCACCTCCCCCGTCGGGTCGCGGCCCGTTGCTCTTCACAATTCCTGGTGACCCTAACCCCGGCAGATGACAATCTCGTCCGATCGCCACACAACAGCAACAATGTCTGCCACGAATGCGGCAACAATGAGGAGCCATGATCCGTTTCGAGCATGTCACCAAGCGCTACCCCGATGGCACGACGGCCGTGGACGACCTCTCCTTCGAGGTGGCGGAGGGTGAGCTGGTCACCCTGGTGGGCCCCTCGGGCTGCGGCAAGACGACGACGATGAAGATGGTGAACCGGCTCATCGAGCCGACATCGGGGCGGATTCTGGTGGACGGCGAGGACGTCGCCGAGGCCGATCCGGTCGCCCTGCGCCGCCGTATCGGCTATGTCATCCAGCAGGTCGGGCTGTTCCCGCACAAGACCGTGCTCGAGAACACCTCCACCGTGCCGCATCTCCTGGGCTGGCAGCGGAAGAAGGGGCGGGAGCGCGCCGCCGAACTGCTCGACCTGGTCGGCCTCGACCCGTCCGTCTACGGCGACCGCTACCCCGACCAGCTCTCCGGCGGCCAGCGGCAGCGCGTCGGGGTGGCCCGCGCGCTGGCCGCCGATCCGCCGGTGCTGCTGATGGACGAGCCGTTCGGCGCGGTCGACCCGGTCGTACGCGAGCATCTACAGACCGAATTCCTGCGACTTCAGTCACAGGTGCGCAAGACCGTGCTCTTCGTCACCCATGACATAGAGGAGGCGGTCCGGCTCGGAGACCGCATCGCGGTCTATGGCTCGGGACGGATCGAGCAGTTCGACACCCCGGCCACGGTGCTGGGCGCGCCCGCCACCCCGTATGTGGCCGACTTCGTGGGCGCGGACCGCGGGCTGAAGCGGCTGTCGGTCACCCCCATCGAGCCGGGCGACCTGGAGCAGCCGCCCGTCGTCCACCTGGACGACCCGCTCTCCAAGGCGGCCGCCCGGCTGGCCTCGGAAGGGGCGCGCTGGGCCGTCGTCCTGGACGACGCGGAGCGGCTGCACGGCTGGATCCCGGCGGACGCGGCCGACGGCACGAAGGGGAACGTACGGGACCAGGCGCGCCGGATGGAGGCGTGGCTGCCGGTCGGGGCGCCGCTCAAGCAGGCGTTCAGCACGATGCTCCAGCATGACGCGGGCTGGATCGCGGTCCTGGACGAGGACCGCTTCCTCGGCGTCCTCACCCCGGCCCGGCTCCATGAGGCCCTCCGCCGCTCGATCGACGCCGACGCGGGCGGCATCGCGCGCGGGGACGTCGAGCTCCAGACCGTCGCCGACGTGTAGCACGCCCCCGGACTTCCCCGGCCCTTCCCCGACGCCCTCAAAGGCTTGGGGGTCCGGGGGAGCCCCGGGGGCTCAGCGGTCGCCGAGGCGGCCGCCGAGCCACTCCAGCGCGGCGGGGACCTCCCGCTTCCAGGTGTTGAAGTTATGGCCGCCGTTGCCCAGGATGATCGACGAGATGCGGGTCGGCGCCCCGCGCCGGTTCAGCCGCTTCACCTTGTTCACGAAGCGCACGGTGTCCCGGTAGTTCTGCTCACCGTGCTCGCTGCTGGAGACCAGCAGCGACACCGGCGGCGCCGGCTTGTGGGACAGCCGCCACATCAGGTCGTTCTCCCGCTCCAGCCGCTTGCTGCCGCCGAAGAGATCGCCCGTGGTCGAGTCGATCGGGGCCTTGTACGACGGGGAGAGCCCGGCCGCCGCGGAGAAGGCGTCGGGGTGGCGCATCGCCATCTTCAGGGCGCAGTAGCCGCCGGTGGAATTTCCGATGACGCCCCAGTTACGGGCCCGCTGGCCCACCCGGTAGTGGTCGGCCACCGCCTTCGGCACGTCCTTGGTGAAAAATGTCTCGGTCCGCGGCCCGTCCGGCACGTCCACGCACTCGGTGTCGCGCGGCGAGGCGACCGTCGGCCGCATCATCACCAGGACGAGGGGCTGCATCCTCCCCGCCTTGACCAGCTTGTGCGAGTTCTGGGGGTATTTCATGCCATTGATAAGGGATTCGGTGGTGCCCGGGTATCCGGTCAGCACCAGCGCGGCGGGGAAGGTCCGCCGGGAGTACTCGGGCCGGAAGTACTCCGGGGGCAGATAGATGTACGCGGGGCTCGCGATCCCGGAGACCGGCCCCTGGATGTTCACCTTCTCCACCCGCCCGGCGACCTTGGGCGACCTGCCGCCGTCCCCGGCCAGATGGCGGGTCTCGGTGACCCGTACCCGGGTACCCGGCGTGTCGTGGTCCACCACGACACCCGGCTCGTCCTGCGTACCGAAGAGGTCGGACCAGGAACCGTAGAAGCCGAACGACTGATTGGCGAACAATCCGACCGCCGCGAACACGGTGAGCTGCGTCCCCAGTAGCATGCCGACCCGGCCGAGCACGGGAGCCACTCCGCGCCCGGACAACCGGGGCCACAGCCATATCGTGGCCGCGAACAGCAGCAATGCCGCTACGACCGCCGCGATCACGAGGTTGTTGCTCGTGAGACCCATCACTATCTTTCTGCCGGGCGGCCGGCTCCCCCGTGCCGCGGTTGGAACCCCGCCGCCTCAAATGGCGTCTTCCAGGGCGCAAATCGTGCGGATGCCACGCAACAGAACCAAAGATCCTCTTGACCGAAGCGACGGGAATGCAGATGCCTGACAGTCAAGATGCCGAAACGTCCGGAGAGGTTCCCAACCGGATACGGCGCCTGCTGCACGGCCCCAGGCCGGAGGCCATGCCCACGGTCGTCGGCACCGCCTGCACCCTCATCGGACTGATGGACATCGTCTTCCCCCGGCTGCGCCACAGCAGGGTGCACGCGCTGGCCGAACTGCTGCCCGGCGCCGTGAGCTCGCTGGCCGCCGCCGCCTCGATCGTGGTCGGTCTGCTGCTGCTGATGCTGGCCCACGGCCTCAAACGGCGTAAGCGGCGGGCCTGGGTCGCCGCCGTGGCGCTGCTGCCCGTCGGCGCGGCCGCCCAGTTGCTCTACCGGCACTCGGTCATCGGCATGGTGCTCTCCCTCGTCCTGATGGGGGTGCTGATCCGCTACCGCGCCGAGTTCGCGGCGCTGCCCGATCCGCGCAGCCGCTGGATGGCGCTGGCCAACTTCGTGGGTCTCGGTGCGGTCAGCGTCACCTTGGGGCTGCTCATCGTCCGTTCGCATCCGGACGCCATCGAGGGAAGCCCGTCGCTCAGCGAGCAGCTCGAGCACGTCCTGTGGGGCCTGTTCGGCTTCGAGGGGCCGGTCGACTACCGCCACGGCGCGGACTACACGGTCGGCTACTCGCTCGGCGCGCTGGGCCTGCTGACCGTCGCCACCACCGCCTATCTCGCCTTCCGCCCCGAGCACCCCGCCGCCCGCCTCACCCCCGTGGACGAGGAGCGGCTGCGGGAGCTGCTCACCGCCCACGGGCGCCGCGACTCGCTCGGCCACTTCGCGCTCCGCCGCGACAAGGCCGTGGTCTTCTCCCCCAGCGGCAAGGCCGCCGTCTGCTACCGCGTGGTCTCCGGGGTGATGCTCGCCAGCGGCGACCCGGTCGGCGACGTGGAGGCATGGCCCGGCGCGATCGCCCGCTTCATGGAGGAGGCGCGGGCCCACTCCTGGACCCCGGCGGTGATGGGGTGCAGCGAGACCGGCGGCGAGGTGTGGACCCGGGAGACCGGCCTGGACGCGCTCGAACTGGGCGACGAGGCCATCGTCGATGTGGCGGACTTCACCCTGTCCGGGCGCGCGATGCGCAATGTGCGCCAGATGGTCAAGCGGATCGAGCGGGCCGGCTACCAGACCCGGGTGCGGCGCGCCGCCGACCTGGGCCCGGAGGAGCTGGAGGCCATCCGGCGCGCCGCCGCCGACTGGCGGGGCACCGACACCGAGCGCGGCTTCTCGATGGCGCTGGGCCGGATCGGCGACCCGGCGGACGGGGACGCGGTCATCGCCACCGCCCACAAGGCCGCGGGCGAGGGCGCCGAGGAGGGTCCGTACGGGGATCTCAAGGCCGTACTGCACTTCGTGCCGTGGGGCGCGGACGGAATGTCGCTGGAGCTGATGCGGCGCGACCGGAGCGCCGACCCGGGCATGAACGAGCTGCTGATCGTGGCCGCGCTCCAGGCCGCCCCCGAGCTGGGCGTGGAGCGGGTGTCGCTGAACTTCGCGATGTTCCGCTCGGCGCTGGCGCGCGGCGAGAAGCTGGGCGCGGGCCCGGTGCTGCGCGGCTGGCGGGCGCTGCTGGTGTTCCTCTCCCGCTGGTTCCAGATCGAGTCGCTGTACAAGTTCAACGCCAAGTTCCAGCCGCGCTGGGAGCCGCGCTTCGTGGTCTTCCGCAACACCCGCGACCTGCCCCGGATCGGCCTGGCCGCGATGCAGGCCGAGGGCTTCGTCTCGCTGGCCCTGCCCCGGCTGCTGCGCCGCGGACCGCGCCCCGAGCCCCGGCCCTGCGCCCATCGGGAGCTGGCCGACGGGCGGGGGCTCCAGCAGGCGGCCTGATCCAGAAGCCACCCCCTACGCCTAGGCTGGGCACATGAGCACGTTGCAAGGGCGGGGCCGGGTGGCCGGACTGCCGGAGTGGGACCGGTGCGCGGTGATGGGCGTGGTGAACGTCACACCGGACTCCTTCTCCGACGGCGGCCGGTGGTTCGATACCGAACTGGCCGTCAAGCACGGTCTCGATCTGGTCGCCGCCGGGGCCGACCTGGTGGACGTCGGCGGTGAGTCGACCCGGCCCGGCGCGGCGCGCGTCGACGAGGCCGAGGAGCTGCGCCGGGTGATCCCCGTCGTCCGGGAGCTGGCCGCGACCGGTGCCGTGATCAGCGTGGACACCATGCGGGCCACGGTGGCCGAGCGGGCCGTGGCGGCCGGGGCCCGGCTGGTCAACGACGTCAGCGGCGGCGGCGCCGACCCCGCGATGGTGCCCACGGTGGCCGCGGCGGGGGTGCCGTTCGTGGTGATGCACTGGCGCGGCCAGTCGATCGATATGAACAACCGGGCGGTGTACGCGGACGTGGTCGGCGAGGTCGTCGCCGAGTTGCGCATCAGCCTGGAGCAGGCCGTCGCGGGCGGTATCGACCCGGAGCGGATCGTGATCGACCCGGGCCTGGGCTTCGCCAAGGACGCCGGGCACGATCTGACCCTGGTCGCCCATCTGTCCGCGCTGCGGAAGCTGGGCCGCCCGCTGCTGGTGGCGGCCTCCCGCAAGCGGTTCCTGGGGCGTGTCCTGGCGGGCGACGGCGGCAGCCCGCCGCCGGCCAGGGAGCGGGACGCCGCCACGGCGGCGGTCACCGCGCTCGCGGCACGCGAGGGCGCCTGGGCCGTCCGGGTGCACGAGGTACGGGCCAGCGCGGACGCGGTGCGCGTGGCGCGGGCCATCGAGCGGGCCGAGAACACGGCTGGAGCGCTGTGACTTCCCTTACGGACAACGAACGTGTGGCGCAGGTGAACACGGCGCTGTACGACGCCATGGAGCAGGGTGACCACAGCACGCTCCAGCGGCTGTGGCTGGACTCCCCCGACACCGAGGTGTCCTGCGTCCACCCGGGCTGGCCGGTGCTGCGCGGCCGGGGCGAGGTGCTCCGCTCCTATGCGCTGATCATGGCCAACACGGACTACATCCAGTTCTTCCTGACGGATGTCGAGGTGTCGGTGATGGCCGACACCGCCCTGCTGACCTGCACCGAGAACATTCTCAGCGGCGCCCCCGCCGAGGAGGAGGGCCAGCTCGGCCCGCTGGTGGGCCAGCTCGTCGTCGCCACGAATGTGTTCCGCCGCACGGAGGACGGCTGGAAGGTCTGGTCGCACCACGGCTCCCCGGTGCTCGCGGAGAGTGACGACGAGGAGCCGGGCGGTCCCGAAGGCCCCGCCGACGACGGGTTGTTGCCGGGCTGACCCGACCCCGTTCGAGCCCCGCGAGGTGGGGGTAGAAGGCTGTGGCGCGGGGCGTCGGCAGCGGGCACCGCCCACCCCATGGGCGAATGCCGCCGGGGCCCGCAGGTAGATTGCGAGGCAGGTACCCCCGCAGACGGCAGGGGACAGGTGGTGCGCTCCGGCCAGGAGGGCGTGCCCGCGTACCGACGACCAGCAGGAGTGATTCAGGTGGATCGTGTCGCGCTGCGCGGCCTGAAGGCTCGCGGGCACCACGGTGTGCTACCCCATGAGCGCGAGGAGGGCCAGGACTTCGTCGTGGACCTCGTGCTCGGCCTGGACACTCGGCCCGCCGCGGCCGACGACGACCTCGGCAAGACCGTCCACTACGGCGTGGTGGCGGAAGAGGTCGTGGCCGTGGTGCGGGGTGAGCCGGTCGATCTGATCGAGACGCTGGCCGAACGGATCGCGGACCGGTGCCTCAAGCACGACGTGGTGCGGGAGGTCGAGGTCGTGGTGCACAAGCCGCAGGCCCCGATCACCGTGCCCTTCGACGACGTGACCATCACCATCACCCGGAGCCGAGTATGAGCAGCAGCGACCCGACCGTGCAGCCCGTTCCCATCTCCGTGGTGGAGCAGGTGGACGCCGCCGATGTGACGTTGAGCAACCCCAAACGAGCGGTGATCTCGCTCGGCAGCAATCTGGGCAATCGCCTGGAGACCCTCCAGGGCGCCATCGACGCGCTGGAGGACACCCCGGGCCTGCGGGTCAAGGCCGTATCGCCGGTGTACGAGACGGACCCGTGGGGCGTGGAGCCCGGCACCCAGGCCACGTACTTCAACGCGGTGGTGCTGATCAAGACGACGCTGCCGCCGTCCTCGCTGCTGGAGCGCGGCCACGCCATCGAGGAGGCGTTCGAGCGGGTGCGGGACGAGCGCTGGGGCCCGCGCACCATCGACGTGGACATCGTGGCGTATCAGGACGTGGTGTCCGACGACCCCCAGCTCACCCTGCCGCATCCGCGCGCCCATGAGCGCGCCTTCGTGCTGGTGCCGTGGAACGACGTGGATCCGCAGGCCGAGGTCCCCGGGCGCGGGGCGGTGGCGGGGCTGCTGGCCGCGATGGGCCAGGAAGGTGTCCGGGTCCGCACCGATCTGGAACTGCGACTGCCCGAGTAGACGTTGATCCGGATAGGTTCCGGACACGTTGGCACGTACTGAATTGAGGGGCGACCGCTCGGTGAAGCAACTTCGGATCGGGGTGCTGGTCGGGCTGTTCGCCGTGGCCGGTGTGGTGTCGTGGGCGGGCGCCCGGCTGTGGGACACATTGGGGTCGCTGCCGAGCATCCCGGTGGCCGCGCCGATCGTGCTGGCCCTGATCGCGGTCGTGCTGGCCGCCACCGCGCTGTCGCTGCGGTCCCGGCTGCGCGCCCAGCGGGAGCGGCAGCCGGGCGCCAAGGGCGTGGACCCGATGGTGGCCGCCCGTGCGGTGGTCTTCGGGCAGGCCAGCGCGCTGGTGGCGGCGCTGGTCGCGGGGATGTACGGCGGGGCCGGCGTCTTCCTGGCCATGGAGCAGCTCGATGTGCCCGCCCGCCGGGATCAGGCCATCTATGCCGGGGCGTCGGTGCTGGCGGCCGCGGGGGTGGTGGCGGCCGCGTTCTTCCTGGAGCGGGTCCTCAAGCTCCCGGAGGACGACGACAACGACGGCAACGGCCCGAGCGCCGCGGCCCGCGCCTGAGCCGCGCCGGACGTCCAAGGCCACGAGCCGCCGCGTACGCGACTCGCCCCGCGCCGCTGGGGCTCCAGCCCGGCTGAGACGTACGGAGCCGCTCAGCGGGCCATGATGAGGCTCATGGCCTCGGCCCGGGTGGCCGGATCGCGCAACTGGCCGCGGACGGCCGAGGTGAGCGTCTTGGCCCCGGGCTTGCGCACCCCGCGCATGGTCATGCACATGTGCTCGCACTCGACCACCACGATCACCCCGCGCGGCTCCAGTATCCGCATCAGGGACTCGGCGATCTGAGTGGTCAGCCGCTCCTGGACCTGAGGGCGGCGGGCGAAGACATCGACCAGCCGGGCCAGCTTGGACAGCCCGGTGATCTTGCCGTCGTGGGACGGGATATAGCCCACATGGGCGACGCCCACGAAGGGCACCAGATGGTGCTCGCAGGAGGACATCACCTCGATGTCCTTGACCAGCACCATCTCGTCATGGCCCAGGTCGAAGGTGGTGGTCAGGACGTCCTCGGGCTCCTGGCGCAGCCCCGCGAAGATCTCCTTGTACGCACGGGCCACCCGGCCCGGCGTCTCGCGCAGCCCCTCCCGGTCGGGGTCCTCGCCCACGGCGATCAGCAGCTCGCGGATCGCGTTCTCGGCGCGCTTCTCGTCGAACACACCAATGGGGCTCTCGCCGTCCAGCGTCACCGGGTCGGTCATGGAGCTGCCTCGTTCCTCACATACACACAACGAACGCGTAAATGCCGCGTCCACCAGGCTAGAACCTGGTGGACGCGGCATTCATTCCGGGGCCACCGGGGGCGGAAGCCGCCCCCGGTGGTGGGGGTCAGCTCTCCGAACCGGCGGAGCCCGAGCCCTCAGGACGCTCGGCGGCGTCCTCCGGAGTGGTGCTCTTGGTCAGCGAAGCCGCCGAGGTGGGCTGGGCACCGTTGGCCGGGGCCAGCTCCTTGGGGGAGAGCACCGGCGGACGGGTCGAGGGCGTACGCCGCGAGGAGCCGGTCCACGCCGGGCGGGCCGGGCGCTTGACGATCGGGGCGAAGATCTCGGCGATCTCCTCCTTGTTGAGCGTCTCCTTCTCCAGCAGCGCCAGCACCAGGTTGTCCAGGACGTCCCGGTTCTCGACGAGGATCTCCCACGCCTCGTTGTGCGCGGCCTCGATGAGCTTCTTGACCTCCTCGTCCACCAGCGCGGCGACCTCTTCCGAGTAGTCGCGCTGGTGAGCCATCTCACGGCCGAGGAACGGCTCGGAGTTGTCGGAGCCGAACTTGATCGCGCCGAGCCGCTCGGTCATGCCGTACTGCGTGACCATCGCGCGGGCGGTGGTGGTCGCCTTCTCGATGTCGTTGGACGCGCCCGTGGTCGGGTCGTGGAAGACGAGCTCCTCGGCCGCCCGGCCGCCCATCATGTAGGCGAGCTGGTCCAGCATCTCGTTGCGCGTGGTCGAGTACTTGTCCTCGTCCGGCAGGACCATGGTGTAACCCAGGGCCCGGCCTCGGGAGAGGATGGTGACCTTGTGCACCGGGTCGCTGTTCGGAGAAGCCGCCGCGACCAGGGCGTGACCGCCCTCGTGGTACGCGGTGATCTTCTTCTCCTTGTCGCTCATGATCCGGGTCCGCTTCTGCGGACCGGCCACGACTCGGTCGATCGCCTCGTCCAGGAAGTGGTTGTCGATCAGCTTCTTGTCGCTGCGGGCCGTCAGCAGGGCGGCCTCGTTCAGCACATTCGACAGATCGGCACCGGTGAAGCCGGGGGTGCGCCGGGCGACGGCCGACAGATCGACGTCCGGGGCGACCGGCTTGCCCTTCTGGTGGACCTTGAGGATCTCCAGCCGGCCCTGCATGTCCGGGCGGTCGACCGCGATCTGCCGGTCGAAGCGGCCCGGGCGCAGCAGCGCCGGGTCGAGGATGTCGGGCCGGTTGGTGGCGGCGATCAGGATGACCCCGCCCTTCACATCGAAGCCGTCCATCTCGACGAGGAGCTGGTTCAGCGTCTGCTCGCGCTCGTCATGGCCGCCGCCCATGCCCGCACCGCGGTGCCGGCCGACGGCGTCGATCTCGTCGACGAAGACGATGGCCGGGGCGTTGGTCTTGGCCTGCTCGAACAGGTCGCGGACACGGGAGGCACCCACACCCACGAACATCTCGACGAAGTCGGAGCCGGAGATCGAGTAGAAGGGGACACCCGCCTCGCCCGCGACGGCACGCGCGAGCAGCGTCTTACCCGTACCGGGCGGGCCGTAGAGCAGCACACCCTTGGGGATCTTGGCGCCCACGGCCTGGAACTTCGCCGGCTCCTGAAGGAACTCCTTGATCTCCTGGAGCTCCTCGACCGCCTCGTCGGCGCCCGCCACATCGGTGAACGTCGTCTTCGGCGTGTCCTTGGTGATCAGCTTGGCCTTCGACTTCCCGAAGTTCATCACCCGGGAGCCGCCGCCCTGCATCTGATTCATCAGGAACAGGAAGACCACGACGATCAGCACGAACGGGAGCAGCGAGAGCAGAATCCCGACGAAGGGGTTCTGCTTCGACGTCGAGACGTTGTACCCGTCGGGGATCCCGTTGGGCTTCTGGGCATTGGCCTGAAGAGTCTTGGCCAGATCGACACCCTGGTCACCGATGTAGGTGGCCTGGAGCTTGTCGCTGCCCGAGATCTTGGCGACATTGTCCTTGAGGTTGATCTTTACCTTGTGCTCGTCGCCGGTCGTCAGTTCGGCGGACTGGACCTGGTTCTGGTTGATCGCCTTGACGACCTGACTGGTGTCCACCGACTTGTAGCCGCCGGACGAGCCGACGACCTGCATCAACACGACCACGGCGAGGACGGCCAGCACGATCCACATGACCGGCCCACGGAAGTAGCGCTTCACGTCCATCCATACGGGGCGAAGCCGCCCCGTCCCTCCTGCCACAGTGAGGCACGGCAGCCCTGGAGGGGCCGCCCGTGCGTGCGGTGTATTTGCGGTGTATGAGCTGTGTAATCCTCAGTCTCGAAAAAGACTGACCTTCGGACGGTACCCCAGCATTGTCACCCGACGCCGCCGTGGACTGTTAACAAAACCGCCTTCCCCTGCTCCAACGGCGGAAAACCCCGCCAGGTTCCCAGGGGCCCGCGGCGCCGTCAGCCGCCGTAGACGTGGGGAGCCAGGGTGCCGACGAACCGCAGGTTCCGGTACTTCTCGGCGTAGTCCAGGCCGTAGCCGACGACGAACTCGTTGGGGATGTCGAAGCCGACCCACTTCACCTTGATGGCGACCTTGGCCGCCTCCGGCTTGCGCAGCAGGGTGCAGACGTTCAGCGAGGCCGGCTCGCGCGAGCCCAGGTTCGACAGCAGCCACGACAGCGTCAGTCCGGAGTCGATGATGTCCTCGACGATCAGGACGTGCTTGCCCTTGATGTCGGTGTCCAAGTCCTTCAGGATGCGCACCACCCCGGAGGACTGGGTGCCCGCGCCGTAGGACGACACGGCCATCCAGTCCATGGTGACGGGCGTGGACAGGGCACGTGCCAGATCCGCCATCACCATGACCGCGCCCTTGAGCACGCCGACGATCAGCAGATCCTTGCCCGCGTACTCCTCGTCGATGGTGGCCGCCAGCTCCGCCAGCTTCGCGTTGATCTCTTCCTCGGTGATGAGGACCGACTTGAGGTCGGTGCCCATGTCCTTGTCGTCCACCCGCGCCACTTTCGTTCGACGTACCGGCTCATCTGGCTCGGGCGGATCAGCCCTGCCGGATGACCAGTCTGCCACCCTCACGGCGGACCTCGACGCGGCCGGGGAGATTGATGGCCCGCTGCCCCCGCCAGCCGGTGATCAGCCGGTCCACCTCTTCGATGTGGCGGGCGAAGAGCGAACCGGCCGGCGCGCCCGCGGCGATGGCGGCGCGGCGCAGCACCCGGCGGCGGACGGCGGTGGGCAGTCCGTGCAGGCCGACGGTGTCGAGATGCACGGCCTGCGCACCACCGGCCGCCGCCGGTGCGGTGGTCATCACATCGGCCTCGGCCCGGGCGGCCCAGGCGTCGAGGGCGTCGGCGTCGTCCCGGGAGAGCTGGGCGGTGCGGGCGAGCGCCTCGACGACGCCCTTGCCCAGCGCCTTCTCCAGGATGGGCAGCGCCTCGTGGCGGACCCGGGAGCGGGTGTAGGAGGGGTCCACGTTGTGCGGGTCGTCCCAGACGGGCAGCGACTGGGCCAGGCATGCCTCGCGGACCGTGTGCCGGTCCAGTTGGAGGAAGGGCCGGCGGTAGCGGCCGTCGGCCCCGGAGACCCAGGCCATGCCGGACAGCGAGCGGGTGCCGGAGCCGCGGGCGAGGCCCAGCAGAACCGTCTCGGCCTGGTCGTCGCGGGTGTGGCCGAGCAGCACGGCGGTGGCGCCGTGGCGCTCGGCGGCGCCGTCCAGCGCGGCGTAGCGGGCGTCCCGGGCTGCGGCCTCGGGGCCGCCGCCGCGGCCGACGGACACGGCGATCGCCTCGACCGGCGCGAGGCCCAGCGCCCGCATCCGGTCGGCGACCTCGGCGGCGCGGGCGTCCGAGCCCTGCTGGAGGCCATGGTCGACGGTGACCCCGCCGGCGCGCAGACCGGCCCGCGGGGCCTCGAAGGCGAGGGCGGAGGCGAGCGCCATGGAGTCGGCGCCGCCCGAGCAGGCGGCGAGTACGAGGGGCGCGTCGGCGCGCGGGGCGGAGCCGCGTGGGGTGGGGGCCGAACGCGTGGCGGGCGAGGAGGCGGCGGAGGGCGAGCAGGAGGACGAGGCCGAGTGGGCGACGAGGACGTCGTGGAGGACGCGGCGGACCGCGAGGCGTATCGCGGCGACCGCTGGATGGGGACCCATGTCCGTTTCCCATCTGTCATTCGAGGGGGTGCCTCGGGGGGTGCGAGGAGTTACGCAGCTTTTCGTCACGCTGCGTATGTCGATGGTGACAGAAGCGAGCTGTTCCCCGAGCATCGCACGCCTACCCGTCGCCAACGGTCCCTCGGACGAGTGATTAAAGGGGGCGTTCGTCCGTTTCCGCGTGTGCCGGGAGTGTGCCGGTTCTAGGACTCCGCCTTACGGTGCACCCGCGCGACCCACTCGGCGGGTTTGCTGATCTCCGCCTTGGTCGGAAGGGTGTTGGGCGAGGTCCAGACACGGTTGAAACCGTCCATACCGACCTCGTTCACCACGGCCCGGACGAATCGCTCACCGTCACGGTACTGCCGCAGCTTGGCGTCGAGCCCCAGCAGCTTGCGCAGCGCCTGGTCGAGCCGGCCCGCGCCACTCGCCCGGCGCTTCTGGAACTTCTCCCGGATCTCCGCGACGGACGGCACGACCTCCGGCCCCACCCCGTCCATGACGTAGTCGGCGTGGCCCTCCAGCAGCGACATCACCGCGGTCAGCCGCGCCAGGATCTCCCGCTGGGACGGGGTCTGGACCAGCTCGATGATGCTGGGCGCGCCGCCGCGCCCGTCCTCCTCGCCCCTCTCGTCACCGGGACGGCCGCCGCCGCTCAGCGACTGGAACGCCTCGCGGAGCCGCTCCAGCAGGGTGGCCGGGTCCACATCGGTCTCGCCGAGGAACGCCTGGATCTCGGACTCGATGTGGTCGCGCAGCCACGGCACGGCGGTGAACTGGGTGCGGTGGGTCTCCTCGTGCAGCGAGACCCACAGCCGGAAGTCGTGCGGGGTTACGTCGAGTTCGCGCTCCACATGGACGATGTTGGGCGCCACCAGCAGCAGCCGGCCGCCGCCCGGGGAGCCGGGCAGCTCGCGGGTCGCGGGCGCGAAGGTCTCGTACTGGCCGAGCACCCGGGAGGCGAGGAAGGACAGCAGCATCCCCAGCTCGACCCCGGTCACCTTGCCGCCGACCGCGCCCAGCATCGCCCCGCCGGGCAGTCCGCCGCGCCGGTCCTGCATCTTGCCGAGCAGCGGTTTGAGGATCTGCCGGAAGCCCGCCGCATTGGCCTTGATCCAGCCCGCGCGGTCCACGACGAGGACGGGGGTGTCCGAGGCCGGGCCGCCGGAGACGGCCATCCGGGTGAACGCGCGGACGTGCTCCTCCGAGGACTTGGCGTGCCGCCGCAGCTCCGCGACGACGGCCCGCGCCTCCTCGCGACTCACCTCGGGCCCGGGGCGCACCAGCCGGGTCGCGGTCGCGACCGCGAGATTCCAGTCGACCATCTCCACACCACCGATGCTCGTCATGGCTTCACGGTACGTGGCCCGCGCCCCATCCGGGAGGACACCGGGGTCCGCACCGGCGGCCGCCCCGTGTCCGGGTCACCCTGGTGGCCTTACGGCGGCCACCGTGGCGTGGCCGCCGTACGCGTCCGGTCGGCCGTAGGCGTCCGGTCGCCCTCGCGCTCAGCGGCAGCCGCAGTTGGCGAGGGCCGAGGCCATCCGGTCCAGGGCGCGCTGGGCGCCGTCGGCGTCGGTGGTGCCGTTGGTCATGAACGCGAAGACCAGCAGCCGGCCGTCCGCGTCCACGACCGAGCCCGCGAGGGTGTTGACCCCGGTGAGGGTGCCGGTCTTGGCGCGGACCACGCCCCGGCCGACCGCGTCCTGGGCGTAGCGGGTGCGCAGGGTGCCGCTGAAACCGGCCACCGGCAGCCCGGTGAGCAGCGACCGCAGTTGGGGGTGGTCGCGGTCGGAGGCGCGCACCAGCACCTGGGCGAGCAGCCCGGCGGACACATGGTCGGCGCGGTCGAGCCCGCTGCCGTCGGCGATCCGGGCACCGGTCAGCGGCAGCCCGAGCTTGCGCAGCCGCTGGGTCACGGCCTTCGCCCCGCCCGCGAAGCTGGCGGGCTTCCCGGCCGCGAGGGCGGTCTGCCGGGACAGGGCCTCCGCGATGTCGTTGTCGCTGTTGGTCAGCATCCGCTCGACGAGCGAGGACAGCGGCTGGGAGCGGACGGAGGCCACCGTACGGGCGCCCTTGGCGGCCTTGGACGAGCCGGGCTCGCCCGTCACCTCGACACCGCGGTCGCGCAGCATCGACGCGAAGGTGCCGGCCGCGTCGGCGGCCGGGTCCTCGGCGCGCGGCGCCGGGCCGTGGTCGCTGTCGTCCTTACGGCCCTCGTCGGCCATCAGAGGGACGACGGGCGAGAGGTTCTCGTTGGGGCCGATCGGGTGCAGCTTCGACCCGGAGTAGAGCGATGTGTCGTAGCCGAGCCGGTAGGGGCCCGGGCCGCGCTTCTTGAGGGCGCGGGCGGTGGCGTCGGCCAACTGGCGCAGTGCCGCGGGGTGGTCGTCCCCCTTGACGGCCCGCGCGGTCAGCGTGGGGTCGCCGCCGCCGACCAGCACGATGTCGTGCCTGCCCGCGCCCGCCACGACGCTGGTCCTGATGCGGTGGTCCGGGCCGAGGGCGGAGAGGGCCGCGGCACCGGTCGCGAGCTTGATCGTCGAGGCGGGGACGGCGGCCGTACCCGCCTTGCTGCCGAACACCTGCTGACCGGTGGTCACGTCCATCACCGCCACCGAGCGCTCATCGCCCAACGCGGAATCGTCCAGCAGCGGTTCGAGCGTGTCGGCGAGCCCCGCCCCGGTGGGCGGCGGCACGGCGTCCCCACCGCTGTCCGGCGACTTGGGCGCGGGGCGCGCGCCGAGCGCGGCCAGCACGGGCGGGGCGCTGGGCGCGGGCCGCCCCGGACCGCCGTTACGCCCGTCGTCCGGGGCCCGATCGTCGGTGGCGCGGGCGCGTTCGGCCGTCCGCTGACCGCCGTCCCAGGGCCCGGCCACGAGCACCGAGACCACGGCGACCACCAGACCGGTCGCGGCGGAGACCGTCACCAGTTGCCAGGTCCGCTGCCGCTCCCGGGGCATGCGCCGCCATTCGCGCCGGATACGGGCGCGCACGCGGTCCCATTCGTACAGCCCACGACCGCGCGCGCGGTCGAACTCGCGTCGCCCACGGCTCACCCGGTGCCGCAGCCACTCCCTGACCTGCCACGATCGGGCTTCAGGCACGACCGACCAGCCCCTTTCGCCACCACACACCTGCGTGGGGGACACTTAATCACCAGACGTATGTGTTGATCATGGAGGAGCCACCCGTGGAGTTCGACGTCACCATCGAGATCCCGAAGGGTTCGCGGAACAAGTACGAGGTGGACCACGAGACGGGTCGCATCCGTCTTGACCGGCGACTCTTCACGTCGACCAGCTACCCCGCGGACTACGGCTTCGTCGAGAACACCCTCGGCGAGGACGGCGATCCGCTGGACGCACTGGTCATTCTCGACGAGCCGACGTTCCCCGGCTGCCTGATCAAGTGCCGTGCCATCGGCATGTTCAGGATGACGGACGAGGCGGGCGGCGATGACAAGCTGCTTTGCGTACCGGCCTCGGACCCCCGGGTGGAGCACCTGCGTGATATTCACCACGTTTCAGAGTTCGATCGCCTGGAAATCCAGCACTTCTTCGAGGTCTACAAGGACCTCGAGCCGGGCAAGTCGGTCGAGGGGGCCAACTGGGTGGGCCGCGCCGAGGCCGAGGCCGAGGTGGAGGCGTCCATCAAGCGCCTCGAGGCCGCCGGCGGCCACTGAGTCCTGATCACGCCGGAGGGCGGGACACCCTGTGGGTGTCCCGCCCTCCGGCGTTTCCGGGCCGGGGACGGCGGCGGCCCAGGGCGGACGCGGCCCCGGGCGTGGCCCCGGTCGGCGCGCCCGTCAGAAGCCCCTCGTGCGCTTGGCGGCGCGGCGGTCGGAGGGGTCGGTGGCGCCGGGGGTCTTCAGGAAGAGGCGCGCGGCCTCGCCTCCCAGGTTCACCCCTATGGCGATCGCCAGGGCCAGTGCCGCCGCCTGGGTGAGGAACGGAATGCCCCGGTCCAGGTTGCCCTGGGCCAGGGCGAGCAGGCCGAAGTAGGTCGCGCTACCGGGCAGCAGCGGCCCTATCGCCGCCGTGACATACGGCAGCGCCGAGGCGTACCGATAACGCGAGAGCAACTGGCCGAAGAGGCCGACCAGCCCCGCGGCCACGGTCGTGGCGGCCACCGGCGGGACATTGGCGGTATCGGCCAGCGCGGCGTAGACCACCCAGGCGACCCCGCCGTTGAGTGTGGCGAACAGCACGGTGTGACGTTCCTGCTGGAGCAGGATGCAGAAGGTCAGCGCGAGCAGCATCGCCGCCAGGATCTGGATCACCGGCCGCTCCACATGGCGCAGCGCCGCCTCCGGGTTCAGCTTGGCGTCGAGCTGGACGCCCCCGTAGAGCACCGTGAGCACCCCGCACACGATGCCCACGATCAGATAGCCGACCTCCAGCAGGCGGGCCGCCGCGGTGATGTAGTAGCCGGTCAGCCCGTCCTGGACGCCCGCGACCAGCGCCCGCCCCGGGATCAGCGCGAACAGCCCACCGGTGATCACGGCGGACGCCTGGAGTCCGGAGTTCAGGAGGCTGAGCGCCACGCCCATCGCGGCGGGCGGCATCGCCGCGGCCACGAACTGGTAGAACTCCGGAAGCCCGCGTCCCGAGGCCAGCCACGCCAGCCGGTCGCCGAACATCGCGCCGATGGCCGCCGCGAAGAAGACCGGCCAGTCACCGCCGACCAGCATGCTCGCCGCGCCGGCCAGCCCGCCGCCCGCCACGGTGAGCGCCCAGCCGGGGTAGGGGTGGCGGTTACGGCGTATCTCGGCGAGCCGCCGGTACGCCTCCTCCAGCGTGAACTCCTCCTGCGAGGTGATGTCGTCCACCAGCCGGAAGACCGCGGACAGCCGGGTGTAGTCGGTGCCCCGGCGCCGCACGGTCCGGCTGGCGGTGACCGGATCGTCCACCAGCGAGGGCTGGTAGCTGACCGACAGCAGGGTGAAGGTGACGGTCGGCTCGCAGCGGTCGAGCCCGTACGCATGCGCCACGCCGAGCATCGCCGCCTCGACGTCCTCGGCCCCCTCGCCGCCCGCGAGCAGCAGCTCGGCGATGCGGAGGGTGAGGTCGAGCACACGCGGCACGGCCGGCCCGGTCTCGTCCTGCTGCTCCACGCGCTCGGGCGTCGGGCGCTCGCTGATCGGCATGCGCAGCATCGTGCGCATCCGGTCCTGCCAGGGGGCGTCCTTGGTCAGCCGGACGACGGGGAAGCCGTTCGGCGGGGTGATGGCGGGGAAGCCGCCGGTGGTCTGGTTGCTCTGCGCGGTCTTCACCCCGGGGGGCGGCACGAAGGCCGAGCCCTCGGGTTCGACGGGGGTCTCCGCCGTCAGCCCGCTGGGCACGGCGAACTCCGATGTCGGGTGCTCGTCCTCGGGCGGAGGCGGCATGGGTATGCCGAGGGGCGGGGTGAAGGCGCTGTGCGCCTCGTCGGACTGGGGCTTCTGGCCCTCCCCCGTGTCCGTGTCCACCGCGCTCGCACCGCGCGGCGTCTGCTGACGGTCCGGCCTCACGTCTCCTCGCTCCTCACCAGCCCTCCCCGTATGGTTCCCAGCGGCCAAGGATGCAGCATCGGCGGCCACCGGAGCCCATTGTGCGGGGCGGTGGCCGCCGAAGGGGAGTGGGGGCGGGTGTGTGTGACGGGCGTGAATGCAGATGAACGAGGTGCAGGCGGGACGGGAGACGCCGGGGTGACGGGGAACGCCACGGCGGCGGGGGCACCGGGGCGCTCATCGGCCCCGGAGCTCATCGGCCCCGGCGCTCGGCGTCAGCGCTTGCCGCTCGGCGTCAGCGCTTGGCGCTCGGCGTCAGCGCTTGGCGTGGCGCCCGCGCGGCCCCTGGGAGGGGGCGCCCGAGGCCGGGCCCTGCGGATCCGGCTCCGCGGCGGCCTCCTTCTTCGCCTTGCCGCGGGCCCGGAGGAACTCGATCACGATCGGGATGATCGACAGCAGCACGATCGCGATCAGCATCAGCTCGATGTGCTGATGCACGAAGTCGACCTTCCCGAGCGCCGAACCCAGCAGGGTGACGCCGGTGCCCCACAGCACACCGCCGATGATGTTGAAGATGATGAACGAGCGGTAGTTCATCCGGCTGACGCCGGCGATGATCGGCGTGAACGTCCGCACGATGGGCACGAAGCGGGCCAGGATCAGCGACTTCGGCCCGTGCTTCTCGAAGAACTCATGCGCCTTCTCCACGTTCTCCTGTTTGAAGAGCTTGGAGTCGGGGCGCCGGAAGAGCGACGGCCCCACCTTCCGGCCGAAGAGATAGCCGACCTGGTCACCAACGATCGCGGCGACCGCGACGGCCACGCACACCACCCACAGATCCTGCTTGATCACATCGGTGGTCACCAGCAGACCGGTGGTGAAGAGCAGCGAGTCGCCCGGCAGGAAGAAGCCGATGAGCAGACCGGACTCCGCGAAAACGATGGCCAGGACGCCGAGCAGACCGAAGGTTTCGATCAGATAGTCCGGGTCCAGCCACTGAGGGCCGAGCGCGAGGGTGTTCACGGGTGGGAGGCTCCTGGGTCGAGGGAAGCAGGCTCGTGCGAGGCCCGGCCGCAGGGTCGGGGCGGAACTGAGGTGTTCTTCGCAGTGTGCCGCCCAAAGCTATCAACGCCGTGTGCGTGCCCTTGGTTCCCACCGCCCAGGACGCCCGCCCCGGCCCCGCCCTCCAGGGATGCCCCTAGGCCCTAGCGGTGCCGCTCCGCGTTGGCGAGGATCGCGTCGCGGAGGTAGACCGCCAGCCCCGGCCCGGCCTTGTCGATGTTCTCCGTGAAGCGGTGGTCGGAGACGTACATCCGGCCCAGGCAGGCGTGCATCTCATGGCCGCACTCGTAGTGGTTACGGCTGATTCCCCGCCGGTGCTCCTCGGCGAGGTCCATCGCCGCCTCGGATGTCGGCGGGGTGCCCGCGCGCATCAGCGCCACGAAGCGGTTGCCGAGCTCGTCCGCCTCCTCCTGGATCCGCTTCCAGTCCTCCTTGGTGTACGAGGCGGCCCTGCGCTGGGACTCCCGGTACGCCTCGGTGTTCCCCCAGCGCTGTTCGACCTCCTCCTGGTGCTCGTCCGGGTCGAAGTCCCCGAAGACCTCGAACTTCTCCTCCGGGGTCAGATTGATGCCCATCTTCCGCGCCTCCATGGCCTGTTCGACGGCGGCGGCCATCTTCCGCAGCCGCTCGATCCGGTCGGTCAGCAGCCGGTGCTGACGCCGCAGGTGGGCCTGCGGATCGATATCCGGGTCGTCGAGCAGCACCGCCACCTCTTCGAGCGGAAAGCCCAGCTCCCGGTAGAACAGGATCCGCTGGAGCCGGTCGAGGTCGGCGTCGTCGTAACGCCGGTGCCCGGCCGCGCTGCGGGCGCCGGGGCGCAGCAGCCCGATCTCGTCGTAGTGGTGCAGCGTGCGCACCGTGACACCGGCGAAGCCCGCGACCTGTCCCACGGAGTAGCTCATGGCCTGATCCGCTCTCCTTCAGTTCGGTACGGGTTCCACGGTGCGCCCTTACGTCGCGTGAGGTGCAAGTCCGGATGGCGAAACCCGCTGGGCGGTGCGGCGGGCGGCTGTCATTCTGCCGATTGTGCTGGGGATAACCGATCTTTCGACCTATCTGGCCGGTCTGGCGCTGATCATCCTGCTGCCGGGCCCCAATTCGCTCTATGTGGTGTCGGTCGCGGCCCGCCGCGGCCCCCGTACCGGCTATCGGGCGGCAGCCGGGGTGCTGTGCGGCGACACCGTGCTGATGGCGCTGTCGGCGGGCGGGGTGGCCTCGCTGCTGAACGCCAGCCCGGTGCTCTTCGCGGTGGTCAAGTTCGCGGGCGCGGGCTATCTGACCTGGCTGGCGGTGGGCATGCTGCGCGGGGCGCGGGCGCTGTGGCGCCGCCGTCCGGGGAGCGCGGAGGGGGCCGCGGCCGCGGCCATGGAGTCCGCGGATGGCTCGATGGAGTCGGCGGACGCGGCCAAGGGGTCCGTGGCGGGCGAGCGCCCGTACCGCAGGGCGCTGGTCATCAGCCTGCTGAACCCGAAGGCGATCCTCTTCTTCATCTCCTTCTTCGTGCAGTTCGTGGATCCGGACTACGCCCATCCCGCGCTGTCCTTCCTGGCGCTGGGCGCCTGGGCGCAGTTGTTCAGCATCACCTATCTGTCGGTGCTGATCTTCAGCGGTACATATCTGGCGGCCACCTTCCGGCGGCGCCGTCGGCTGAGGGCGGGGCTCTCGGCGGGCGCGGGCGCGGCGTTCCTCGGCTTCGCGGCCAAGCTGTCGCTCAGCAGCGCGGGGTAGCGGGGGCGGGGCACAGGGCACGGCGCGGTATCGGGGCGTATCGCCGATATGCCCCTAATTTAACGAAGATGGCACTTCATAACGGCACCCCCACCCCGCCCCACCGGGGACATCGCTCCGAGTTCTCCATCAATCCGCTCTACGGTGAGGCCAATCCGGTCAGCGGCATGACCGGTAAACCCCCGCTCCGCCGCCTCCCGGACGGGCCGATGGCGGCCACGACCGCATATCAGTTCGTCCATGACGAGCTGATGCTGGACGGCAACGCCCGCCAGAATCTCGCCACCTTCGTCACCACGTGGATGGAGCCGCAGGCGGGCAAGCTGATGTCCGACTGCCGCGACAAGAACATGATCGACAAGGATGAGTACCCGCGCACCGCCGAACTGGAGCGGCGGTGCGTGGCCATGCTCGCCCATCTGTGGCACGCACCCGACCCGGACACGGTCGTGGGTTGCTCCACCACGGGGTCGAGCGAGGCGTGCATGCTGGCCGGAATGGCCTTCAAGCGGCGCTGGGCCAAGCGGAACCCGGTGAGCTATCCGGCGACCGCCCGCCCCAACCTGATCATGGGGACCAATGTCCAGGTGTGCTGGGAGAAGTTCTGCAACTTCTGGGAGGTCGAGGCGCGGCAGGTGCCCATGGAGGGCAACCGGTTCCACCTCGACCCCCAGGCCGCCGCCGAGCTGTGCGACGAGAACACCATCGGGGTCGTGACGATCCTGGGGTCCACCTTCGACGGCTCCTATGAACCCGTCGCCGAGGTGTGCCGGGCGCTGGACGACCTCCAGGAGCGCACGGGCCTGGACATCCCGGTGCATGTCGACGGCGCCTCGGGCGCGATGATCGCGCCGTTCCTCGACCAGGACCTGGTATGGGACTTCCAGTTGCCGCGGGTCGCCTCCATCAACGCCTCGGGGCACAAGTACGGCCTGGTCTACCCCGGGGTGGGGTGGGCGCTGTGGCGAACGTCGGACGCGCTGCCCGAGGACCTGGTCTTCCGCGTCGACTACCTGGGCGGCGACATGCCGACGTTCTCGCTCAACTTCTCCCGCCCCGGCGCCCAGGTGGCCGCCCAGTACTACACCTTTGTCCGTCTGGGCCGGGAGGGCTTCCGCGCCGTCCAGCAGAACACCCGCGATGTGGCGCGCTCGCTCGCCGAGCGGATCGAGGCGTTCGGGGACTTCACCCTGCTCAGCCGCGGCGATCAGCTCCCGGTGTTCGCGTTCACCACGGCGGAGGGGGTCGGCACCTTCGATGTCTACGACGTCTCCCGGCGGCTGCGCGAACGCGGCTGGCTGGTGCCCGCGTACACCTTCCCGCCCAACCGGGAGGACCTGTCCGTGCTGCGGGTGGTGTGCCGCAACGGCTTCTCGGAGGACCTCGCCGATCTCTTCCTGAACGACCTGGGGTCGCTGCTGCCGGAGCTGCGGTCGCAGCGCGCGCCCTTGGGGAAGGTCGTCAAGGCGTTCCACCACTGAGACCGGTGTCTCCGGTCCTGGGAACGACGGCGGTCAGCGCGTGCGGGCCGGGGCCCGGAGCAGCTCGGCCCGGCGCCGCACCGCCTCCAGCGCGCCGGGCCTGCGGCCGGGCACTCTGCTCCGCAGCTCGATCAGCGGCGGGGCGAGGGCGCCGGCCCTGGCCCGGTCCGCCACGAACTGCCACTGGTGGTGCGCCCGGTCCACGGCCCCCTCGACCTCGGGGTGGCCGACCGGCTCCCCGTTGCCCAGCCGCGCCTCTGCCACCGCGAGCCACAGCTCGCAGGCGCGGGCCGGGTCCCCGGCGATACGGGAGAGATCGGCCCGGACCTCCAGCCAGTGGATCGCCTCGTCGGACCGGGGACCGGCGGTCCGGAGCGCCTCCTGCTCCCAGGCGGCCGCCATCGAGGCGGCCTCGCTGTGCCGCCCCGAGTTGGCCGCCTCGAATATCGCCGCGTGCGTGGCGGCGAGCGGATCGGCGACGGGCGCCCGCCCGGGCGGCGGGGGCAGGGGGGCGTGCGTCGGCCGGGGCGGGCGCAGTGATGGTGGCGCCGGTCGGGGATCGGCGGGGAGGAACGTTTCGGGAGGGCCCGGCGGCATGCGCGGCGGCGTGACCGCCACCGGCCCGGCTGCCCCGGCTGCCCCGGCCGGTCCGCTCTGCCCGGCCCATCCGGCGGCCTCCGGGCCAGGAGCGGCCTCCGGGGCCGGATACGCCCCACCCGGCGCGGAGCCGTCCAGCAGCAGTTCGGGCCCGCTGCCCAACCCGGCCTCCAGCGCGGCCCGCTGGTGCAGCAGCGCGAGCGGCGGGCGCTCGGCGGCGCCCCGCAGCAGCCCGGCGAACGCCCGGCTGTAGTCCGGCGTCGCCATCCCCCGCTTGGGCGGGGCTCCCCGCTTGGGCGGGGCGGGCGCCACCGCGCCGTACAGCGTCAGCCCGGCGGCGAGTCCGGACGGCCCGGCGGCCCTCAGCGCCGGCCACACCGTCTCGTCGGCCACCAGATCGGCGATCACGACGGTGCTGCCCGGCGGCCGCCTGCCGAGCTCGGCCGCCAGCCAGTGCCAGGGCAGCGCCGTATAGCGGGCGGTCCTCGGCGTCGTACGGGCCAACGCCAGATGTGGCAGCCGCTGTTTGGCGTCGAGGGTGAGCTGGCCCGCGAGATGGACCAGCACCGGGCCCGGGTGCGCGGCGGCGGTGCGCAGATGCGTCAGCACGGTCTGCGGATCGGCCGGGTCCACGAGTTGGACGACGCTGGCGCCGCCGGGCGTGCCCAGCAGCGCCGCCGGCGGTACGGCGGCGAGCTGGGGCAGCGCGGCGGCCGCGTCCATCAGTCGCTGTTTGCCGGCCGGACCGGCGGCGAGCAGCAGGGCATATCCGGGCCCACTCGCCGTCTCCGCCCCCGTGCCCGACCTGTCGTTCCCCATATAGGCACCGTATCCGCAACCGGCGACGACCGGTGGGGGTGTGACCCGTCGGGCATCCGGCCCTGGGCGGTGCCCGGGGCGGTGCCCCGGGCGGTCGTCAGCGGCTGAGCCGCCCGTAACGCCGCACGGCGAGCGGCGCGAAGACCGCGATCAGCGCCAGCGGCCAGCAGACCGCGAGGAGTTGGGCATGGTCCGCGGCCCAGCCCTCGCCGCCGCCGCCGGGGCCGCCGAACAGATCGCGGATCGCGGTGGCCGTCGCCGACATCGGGTTCCAGACCGCGAGGGCACCGAGCCAGCCGGGCATGGTCTCGGGCGAGGCGAAGACATTGGAGAGGAAGCCCACCGGCCAGACCAGGATCTGCACGGCCTGCACCATCTCCGGGCGTCCGGCGGCCATGCCCAGGAAGATCCCGAGCCACAGCATCGCGAACCGCAGCCACAGCAGCAGCCCGACGGCCAGGAGCCCGTCGCCAAGTCCGCCGTGCCAGCGCCAGCCCATCGCCAGACCGACCCCGAGCAGGACGAGCAGCCCGAGCGCCGACTGGAGCATGTCCAGCACGCTGCGCCCGGCCAGGACCGCCGAGCGGGCCATCGGCATCGAGCGGAAGCGGTCGATGACTCCCTTGTTGAGGTCCTGGGTGATGGCGAGCATCGTCCCTTCGAGGCCGAACACCATGGTGAGCGCGAGCGTGCCCGGCACCAGGAAGTCCTTGTAGTCGCCGCCGCCCGGGACGGTCATCCCGCCGCCGAGGAAGTAGGCGAACATCAGCAGCATCATCACCGGGAAGACCAGTTGGACGACCACCTGGACGGGCTGCCGGGCCCAGTGGGCGAGTCCGCGGCGGGTCATGGTCCAGGAGTCTATGAAGGTCGCGGTCGTCATACGGGGGTCTCCTCCTTGGCCGTGTCCGCCTCGGGCCTTACCGCGGTGGCCGGTTCGCCGGTGAGATGCAGGAAGACCTCGTCGAGGGTGGGGCGGCGCAGCACGATGTCCTCCGCCTCGATCCCGGCCGCCGCCAGCGCCCGTACGGTCTCGGTGAGCGCGGCGACCCGGTCGGTGACCCGCGCGCCGAGCCGCCTTCGGTCGGGGTCGGTCTCGACCTCACCGGCGCCGGTCGCCCGGCCCATGACCGAGGCGGCGGCGGACAGTTGGCCCGCGTCGCGCACCACCACCTCGATACGGTCCCCGCCGAGCCGGGCCTTGAGCTGGTCGGCGGTCCCGTCGGCGATGGTCCGCCCGCCGTCGATCACACAGACGCGGTCGGCGAGTTGGTCCGCCTCCTCCAGGTACTGGGTGGTGAGCAGCACGGTCGTACCGCCGTCCACCAGCGAGCGGACCGCGTTCCACACCTCCGTACGGCCCCGGGGGTCGAGCCCGGTGGTCGGCTCGTCCAGGAAGAGGATCCGCGGCCGCATCACGAGGCTCGCCGCGAGGTCGAGCCTGCGCCGCATCCCGCCGCTGTACTGGCTGACGGCCTTGGCGCCGGTGCCGTCGAGGCCGAACCGCTCCAGCAGCTCGTCCGCGCGGGCTGCGGCCTGCCGGCCGCCCAGGTGGTAGAGGCGGCCGAACATCTCCAGGTTCTGCCGTCCGCTCAGCTCCTCGTCCACCGCTGCGTGCTGCCCGACGAGGCCGATGCGGTAGCGGACCTGGTCGGGGTCGCGCAGCACGTCGTACCCGGCGACCTCGGCCCGGCCGCCGTCATGCCGCAGCAGGGTGGCCAGGATCCGTACGCAGGTGGTCTTGCCCGCGCCGTTGGGGCCGAGCACGGCGTGCACGGTGCCCTGCGGGACGGTCAGATCGAGCCCGGCGAGGGCTTGTTTGTCCCGATAGGTCTTCCGCAGTCCTTCGACGACGATCGCGGGATCGCTGTCGGCCAAGGTCTTCCCCTCTCCTTCGGTGCTTCTCCAGCTCTCGTAGTCAAGTTTGACTACAAGGACCGGAAGGTACTGCCCGCGACCGTCGCTAGTCAAACTTGATTAATGGCGAGGGCCGTCGTCAGCCGTCCTCCTTCGGCATGGCCTTCCTCAGTCCGCGTCGGGTGCGGCGTACGGGTTGGGGACCCCCTCCGGCAGCACCTCCACCGAGCGCTCCCCCTCACCCGCCATCACATACGCCCCACCCTCGAGCCGCTCGATCAGCCCACGGGTCCACACCGCGCCGCTGTCCGCGGAGTGCACCCAGAACTTCATGATCTCGCCGATATGGCCCCACTCCTCGGGGGTGCCGTCCGGTGGCGTCCAGTGCCGGGTCACCTCGGCCCGCCACTCCTCCAGCGCCGCCACCCGCTGCTTCAGCAGGGCGATCGCCTCGGCGCGGGGCAGGTCGACGATGAAACCCACCCCGGCCGTCAGCTCGTCGATCTTCTGGTCATGGCGCAGCAACGCGTCCCGCAGCAGCCGGAAGTACTCCTCCTCGCCCACCTCGGTCAGCTCGTACTCGGTCCGCGGCGGCCCGCCGACCGTGCTCGGCGCGACGTCGTGCGCGCGCATCAGGCCCTGTTTGGCCATCTGTTTGAGGGCGTGGTAGATCGAGCCGGGTTTGGCATTGGACCACTCATGGGCACCCCAGAACTCCAGGTCGTTACGGACCTGATAGCCGTGCGCCCGCCCGTGCTGGCGCACGGCCCCCAGCACCAGCAACCGGATCGCTGACATCGCCCGCTCTTCTCCATCCTGGTCCCGGCCCCGCGGTGACCAGGCTAGGCCGTCGGCGGGCCCGGCGGATCACCCCTCCAGGATCGACCAGTCCGGCTCGGGCATCGCGCCCGTCTCGAAGACCAGGTCGAAGGCGCCCTTGCCGTCGATCGTCTCGCGGATGATGTCCGCGTGACCTGCGTGCCGGGCGATCTCCTCGATCAGATGGAGGATGGCCCAGCGCCAGGTGCGGGTGCCGCCCTCGTCCCAGGGCAGCCGGAGGGCCTCGAAGGTCGTGTCCAGCGACGGCAGGGCCCGCACCGCCTCCTCGGTCTCGCGCGCCACCTCGTCGTACAGGGCGAGCATCGCCTCCACCGTCTCGTCCTCGGTGGGCTCGAAGGTGTGCTCCCACTCGGCCATCTGGTCCTTGGCGTTCCCCGGCGCCTTGCCCTGGAGGACGCGGAGCCAGCCGCGCTCGCCGGTGGCCACATGCTTGAGCAGCCCGGCCAGCGAGAGCGCGCTCGCGCTGGGGGTGCTGCGGGCCTGCTCCTCGGTCAGGCCGTGCACCGAGCGGCGGATGCCGCCGCGCTGTGCGTCCAGGTACGCGAGCAGCGCGCCGCGCTCGTCGTTGCATGCCTCGGGGTTCACGATCACGGGCATGGCTGCCGCCTCTCATCTGGAGGGCGCCCGGGTCCGGCGCCCTTCGATGAACCCCACGTTAGGAAGGCTTGCGGTCAGCTTCTGTCCGCGTGTCGGTGCGCGTTCCCTGTCGAGTCAGAACGGGAACTGGCTCCGGCCGTGCTGGATGGAGATCCACTTGGTGGTGGTGAAGTCCTCGATCATCGACTCCCCGTTGAGCCGCCCCAGTCCGGAGTGCTTCTCCCCGCCGAACGGCACGATCGGCTCGTCGTGGACCGTGCTGTCGTTCACATGGATCATGCCGGTGTGGATCTGCTGGGCGAACCGCACCCCGCGCTCGATGTCCCCGGTGTGCACGGCCCCGCTGAGCCCGTAGTCGGTGTCGTTGGCGATCCGGACCGCCTCCTCGTCGCCGTCGAACGGAATCAGCGTCACCACCGGGCCGAAGATCTCCTGCCCGAGGATCGCCGCGCCCTCCGGGACCCCGCTGAGCACGGTCGGCCCCATCAGGGCGCCCTCGGCGCTTCCCCGCACCAGTGCGGTGGCGCCCTCGGCGATCGTCTGCTCGACGAGCGAGGCGATCGCCTCGGCCTGGCCCTCGTTGATCAGCGGGCCGATGTGGGTGGTGGGGTCGCCCGGGTCGCCCACCTTCAGCGTCTCCACCTTGGCCACGAACTTCTCGGTGAACTCCCGCTCCACCGCCCGGTCCACCAGCACCCGGTTGGCCGCCATGCAGACCTGCCCCTGGTGGACGAAGCGGCTGAAGACGGCCGCGTCGACCGCGTAGTCCAGGTCGGCGTCGTCCAGCACGACCAGCGCGCTGTTGCCGCCCAGCTCCAGGACCGTGCGCTTGAAGTGGGAGGCGGCCACGGTGGCGACATGCCGGCCGACCTTGTCGGAGCCGGTGAAGGAGATCACCTTCGGTACGGGGTGCTCGATCAGCGCGTCGCCGATCTCCGCTATGTCGGTGACCACGACATTGAGCAGCCCGGCGGGCAGCCCGGCCTCCTCGAAGATCTTGGCGACCAGACCACCGCCGCACACCGGGGTGTTCTGGTGCGGCTTGAGGACGACGGCGTTGCCGAGCGCCAGCGCGGGGGCGACCGACTTCAGCGACAGCAGGAAGGGGAAGTTGAACGGGCTGATGACACCGACCACGCCCACCGGCAGCCGGTAGAGGCGGTTCTCCTTGCCGTCGACCGGCGACGGCAGGATGCGGCCCTCGGGCCGCAGCGCCAAATGGACCGCCTCCCGCAGGAACTCCTTGGCGAGATGCAGCTCGAAGCCCGCCTTCACATGGGTGCCGCCGCACTCCGCGATGATCGTCTCGGTGAGTTCCTTCTCCCGGTCCTCGATGATCCGCAGCGCCCGCTCGAAGACCGCCCGCCGAGTGTAGGGGTTGGTGCCGCCCCACTCCGGCTGGGCCCGCTCGGCCGCCCGGTAGGCCAGGTCGACCTCCTCGACGGTCGCCACGGTGATGGAGGCCAGCTTCTCCCCGTTGTAGGGGTTGAAGTCGACGATGTCCCAGGAACCGCTTCCGCCGCGCCACTCGCCGTCGATGAACTGAAGGGCCAACTCGGAGAAGTAGGACATGCCATCCCTATCTACAGGACGCGGTGCCGCGCTCGGACAGCCGCGCACGGGTGGGGGTATTCCTGACAGAACGTCATCCTACTGACGAGTCAGGCATCGTGAAGGAGTCCGCGGAGCAAATCCCGGCTCTTCTCCGGGGACAGGCTGTCCGCGCTGAGCCGCTCCAACACCCGCTCGTACTGGGCGACCTCATCGCGCTTGTCCAGATAGAGCGCGCTGGTGAGCTGTTCCAGATAGACGATGTCGGGGAGGTCGGACTCCGGGAACCGCAGCCGGGTGAACGCCCCGCTCTCCCCCGCATGCCCGCCGAAGGCGAACGGCATCACCTGGAGCGTCACGTGTCGATGCTCGGAGACCGTGATCAGATGGCGCAACTGGGCGGACATCACGCCGCGCCCGCCGTAAGGGCGGTGCAGCGCGGCCTCGTCCAGCACCACATGGAACGCCGGGGCGCGCTCGGAGACCAGCAGCTTCTGCCGCTCGAGGCGCAGCGCCACCCGCCGCTCGACCTCCTCGGTGCACGCCTGGGGCTGGCCGCGGGTGACCACGGCGTGGGCGTAGCCCTCGGTCTGGAGCAGACCGTGTACGAACTGGACCTCGTAGCAGGCGATATGGGAGGCGGCGCCCTCCAGGCCGACATAGGTCTGGAACCAGCCGGGCAGCACATCGCCGTAACTGTGCCACCACCCGGCGACATTGGCCTCGCGGACGATCCCGAGCAGTGCCGCGCGCTCCGCGTCGTCGGTGACCCCGTACAGCGTGAGCAGATCCTCGATGTCCCGCGCCTTGAAGCTCACCCGGCCCAACTCCATGCGGCTGATCTTGGATTCGGAGGCCCGGATCGAATAGCCCGCCGCCTCGCGGGTGATGCCGCGAGCCTCGCGCAACCGTCTGAGCTGAGAGCCCAGGAGGATACGGCGCACGACCGATCCACTCGACTCGCCTGCGGCCATTTCCGCGATCCTCCCTGTACGGAAAGCATCCTTGCGAACGGCGCCCCCGCAGCCTCTGAGGGTGAAGTCTGCCACTGATCGGGCTCCGCGCCGTAGGCGTGTCGTTACTCAGCCCGAGGTTGTACATCAGTGTACGGAGTCAGATATCCGACTAAAACCGATCGAGTCGGACCAACCGATGTGCGTGCACGTGCATTTGCCCTTGCATCCGACGTGCGCATTCGGAACCATAGGCTGTGCGCACGTGCTAGCTGGTACGAAATCTGGCCAGAGTTCGTCACGGCCACGGATGCAGGAGTGCTCGCATGGGGAGCGAAGGTCCGGCCCTGCTGGAACCCTTGTGGCAAGGGCTTACCGCGATCGATCCCGCCGCCGTCTCCGGATCCGTCTCCTGCGCGCTTCCCGCCCGCTTCGAGGCGGTCAAGGGGGCCCGGCAGTTCACCGGCTCCACCCTGCGGCAGTGGAACATCCCCGAACTCCTCGACGAAGTGGCGCTCGTCGTCTCCGAACTGGTCACCAACGCGCTCCGGCACGCCCTGCCCGGCCCCGCCGCGACGGCCGGTGAGCCGGAGCGGCCGGTGCGGCTCCATCTGATGCGCGGCCCCTCACGGCTGGTGTGCGCCGTACGCGACCCGAGCGAAGTGGGCCCGGTGGCCGGCGAGGCGGGCTGCGGCGAGGAATCCGGGCGCGGGCTCCATCTCGTGGAGTCCTTCACGGACGGCTGGGGCTGGCAGCCACTGCCGGGCACCCCACACGGCAAGATCGTCTGGGCCGTCTTCCATCTCCCCCCGGCATAAGCCTCCCCCACGCCCGAGCGCCCCTTCCGCATCAGCGGTCATGGGCGGGTGGACTCCGGCGGGGCCGTGGTGATGCCCAGGCCGTGCAGTTGGAAGAGCCGGTTCACATCGTGCATCGTGACGATCCCCTCGAGCTGCCCGTGGTCCACCACCAGCACCGGCATACCGCCGCCACCCGGACGCGCCCGCTCCAGCACCTCGCTCAGCAGCTCACCCGGCTCGGCCACGGTGCAGCGCGACAGCGGCGTCGCCACATCGCGCACCCGCTGGGTCTCCCGGGCCTCGGCCGGCACCGCCGCCAGCGCGCGCAGCCGGACCGCCCCGCTCGGCTGTCCCTCGAAGTCCAGCAGCGGCATCACCGAATGCCGGGAGTGGGCCGCCACATCGTCGATGAACCGTCCCACGGTCAGCCAGTCGGCCCCGGCGGCCACCGGCGCCGACATGGCGTCCGCCACCCGCACCCCGCGCAGCGCCGTATTGACCCCGGCCCGCTGCCGCTCCGCGTTGGCGATGATCACCATGAAGAGGCCGATGAGCGAGAGCCACAGCCCGCCGGTGTTCCCGCGCAGGAAGGAGATCCAGCCGATGGCGATGAGCGCCGCGCCGAGGATCTGGCCGCTGCGCCCCGCCGCCCGGTCGGCGCGCTCCCGGTCCCCGGTGCGCCACCAGATCGCCGCCTGCACCACCCGGCCGCCGTCCAGCGGCGCGGCCGGCAGCAGATTGAAGACGCCCAGCAGCAGATTGGCCCAGCCCAGCCAGATCAGAACGGCGGTCGGCACCCCCCATCCGGTGAGCGTGCGCAGCCCGATCCCCGCGCCGAGCGCGACACCGCCGATGACCAGGCTGGTGAGCGGCCCGATGACGGCCACCCAGAACGCGACCCCGGCGGTGCGGGGCCGTCCCATCTTGGTCATGCCGCCAAGCGCCCACAGCGTCACGTCCTCCACCGAGACGCCCTTACGGCGGGCGGCGACCGCGTGCGCGGCCTCGTGCATCAGCAGGCTGCCCATCAGCAGCACGGCGCCGACGACGCTGGCGAGGGCGTAGGCGGTGCCACTGCGGCCGGGGGTCCACGCGGGCAGCGTCTGGTGGCCCAGCCCGTAAGCGAGCAGGACGATCAGCACCGGGACGCTCCAGTGCATCCGCAGTGGAACCCCGAGTACGTGTCCGACCCGGACCGAGCCGTTCATCGCCGTCTCACATCAGTCGGGTGCCCCCGCTCGCCACTACCAGTGTCGCGCGTCCGCGGCGATCAGCCCAGACCGGCCGAATCATGCGCGAGATGGTCGAACTCGCCGTCCTTGGCGCCGCGCAGCATCGCCTCGACCTCGGCGGGGGTGTAGATCAGCGCCGGTCCGTCGGGGAACCGGGAGTTGCGGACAGCCACGTTCCCACCGGGCAGTTTGGCGAACTCGACACAGGAGCCCTGGGAGTTGCTGTGTCTGCTCTTCTGCCAGACGACCCCCTGGAGGTCCGCGGCCGCCATGCCGTTGTAGGGGTGGTCGCGCACTGGGCTTCTCCACTGTTCGTGCATGCGTGCAGCCGTCAACTTTCTCGGATCATAGCTGCGTTCCTTTGCAAACGCATGGGCAAATGCATCTGCTTATGCACAGGTAGATACACCGGCAGATGCACGTGCACCACGCGTATCTGCATGATCACCCGACACCGGGCATCTCCTGCCCGGAGTGAAGAAGAGCAGTCGTCATGTATGACGTCCGGGTCCCCCTCCGGGTTGAGCGGGCCTCGTGCCGGAGCGTTGTCAGACCCCCCTGCGAGACTCACGGGCATGAGGTGGGCGGCGGCGGAGACGGACGACGGGGGTGTTCGTCTCTGCCCGCTCGACCCCGGGGGAACGGCCGCCGGGCCGGTGGTCGAGGTCACGGCGGCCCAGGGCGGGATCGCGGAGGCCGTGCGATCCCGCCCCGAGGCCGACCGGTGGGTGTGGCGGTCCACCGCCGAGGTCTATCCGCGGCTGCTGGCCGCCGGGGTCCGGGTCGAGCGGGCCTATGACATCGAGGCGGCCGAGGCCCTGCTCCTCGGCCATGAGGGGCGCTCGGGCGCACCGCGTTCGCTCGCCGCCGCCTGGGCGCGGCTGCGCGGGCTGCCCGTCCCCGAGGATCCGCCGCCCCGGGCCGCCGGGGCCCAGCCGTCGCTGTTCGAGCCCGGTCCGCCACCGCTGCCGCCGGGCGCCGACCCACTGGAAGCGCTGCTCGCGGTGTACGCGGAGCAGTTGGTCCGTACGGAGGCCGCCGAGCACCCGGACCGGATGCGGCTGCTGACCACCGCCGAGTCGGCGGGGATGCTGATCGCCGCCGAGATGCGGCGGGCCGGAGTGCCCTGGAGCGCCGACCGCCACCGGGAGCTGCTGGACGAGCTGCTCGGCGAGCGCTATCCGGGCGGTCTGGAGCCGCAGCGCCTGGTCGAGCTGGCCGACGAGGTCTCGCGCGCCTTCGGCACCCGGGTCCGGCCCGATCTGCCCGCCGAGGTCGTCAAGGCGTTCGCCCGCGCGGGCATCGCGCTCGGCTCGACCCGCGCCTGGGAGCTGGAGCGGATCGACCACCCCGCCGTCGAGCCGCTGCTGCGCTACAAGAAGCTCTACCGGCTGCATACCGCCCATGGCTGGGCCTGGCTCCAGTCCTGGGTGCGCGACGGCCGCTTCCGCCCGGAGTATCTGCCCGGCGGCACCGTCTCCGGCCGCTGGACCACCAACGGCGGCGGGGCGCTTCAGATCCCCAAGGTGGTGCGGCGCGCGGTGGTGGCCGATCCGGGGTGGCGGCTGGTGGTGGCCGACGCCGACCAGATGGAGCCCCGGGTGCTCGCCGCGATCTCCCGCGACCCCGGGCTGATGGAGGTCGCGGGCAGCGGCCGGGATCTGTACGCGACACTGTCCGACCGCGCCTTCTCCGGCCGCCGCGAGCTGGCCAAGCTGGCGCTGCTTGGCGCGGTGTACGGCCAGACGTCCGGCGACGGCCTGAAGCATCTGGCCGCCCTGCGGCGGCGCTTCCCGGCGGCGGTGGCGTATGTGGACGATGCGGCCCGCGCGGGCGAGGAAGGGCGGCTGGTGCGCACCTGGCTGGGCCGCACCTGCCCGCCCGTGGGCGGCGGCGCCGAGGAGCCGGCCGACGAGGCGGGGCTGCCCCGGGAGCAGGAGGAGCCGTCGTACGGCAGCACGGCGAGCGCCCGCGCGCGAGGCCGGTTCACCCGGAACTTCGTGGTGCAGGGCAGCGCCGCCGACTGGGCCCTGCTGCTGCTCGCCGCGCTGCGGCGGTCGCTGACCGGGGCGGGGCTGCGCGCGGAGATCGTCTTCTTCCAGCACGACGAGGTGATCGTGCACTGCCCCCGGGAGGAGGCCGACGCGGTCCGGGAGGCCATCGCCGAGGCGGGTGAGACGGCCGGGCGGATCGCCTTCGGACCGACACCGGTGCGGTTCCCCCTCACGATGGCGGCGGTGGAGTGCTACGCGGACGCGAAGTAAGCCGGCCCGGGTCCCGTCCGGTGGATCTTCGCGCCTGCCACATCAGCGGCTGACGCCCGGGGCACCCGACAACCGAGGCATCCGATGCGGGGGCAGCCCCGGCGGTCCGGCCGGAACCGGGCGGCGCGCCGTGCCAGGCGGCGCGGGCCCGCGAAGGTCCACCGCACCGGCCCCGGGGGCAATCGCTCCCCCGACCGGCTCAGCCCCGCAGGCAGCGGCCCTGATCGTCCCCACACGATGAGAGCGGAGGGCCGCCGGGCGGCGGCCCGCCACGCCGCCCACAGGGGAGACCTGCCATGACCATCAGCCTCGAGGCACTGCGCCGCTGCTCCATCGCCGTCGACCTCGGCGCGGCCAGAACGCGTGTCTACCTCAGGCGTACCGGGCTCATCGTCGACGAGCCGACCGTCGCCGCCGTGAACACCCACACCGGCGGGCTGATCGCGGTCGGCACGCTGGCCGAGCGGATGACCGGACGGACGCCCGAGCACATCCGCGTGGTACGGCCGGTCTCGGGCGGCACCGTCGTCGACATCGACATGGCCCAGCGGATGCTGCGGCTGCTGCTGGGCAACAAGCTGCGGCGCGCCTGGCGGCGCCGCCCGCTGGTGAGCGCCGCCGTCTGCGTGCAGCACGACGCCGACCCGCTCGCCCAGCGCGCCGCCGTGGAGACGCTCACCGGGATCGGCGCCAAGCGGGTCGAGCTGGTGGACACCCTGATCGCCGCCGCCGTGGGCTGCGGTCTGCCGGTGGAACGGCCCGAGGCGACGATGATCGTGGTGTGCGGCGCGGCCACCACCCAGGTCGCGGTCCTCTCGCTGGGCTCGATCGTGGCCGCCGAGCGGGTGCCGGTGGGCGGGGAGACCGTGGACCACGCGGTCGTCCAGTATCTGCGCAACGAGCATGCGCTGATGCTGCCCAGCCAGGCCGTCCGCCCGCTGCAACTGCTGCTCAAGAACAGCGCGGACGGCGCCGCGCCGAGCACCGAGGTGCACGGCCGGGACGTGGCCACCGGGCTCGCCCGGACCGTACGGATCGACGTCGGGTGCGTACGGAGCGCCATCCGCACCCCGCTCACCGGAGTGCTGGACGCCATCGGCACGGTGCTGCGCCGCTGCCCGCCCGACCTGGTGGCCGACCTCGCCGACCGCGGCATCATGCTGGCCGGCGGGAGCGCGGTGCTGCCCGGGTTCGACACGATGCTGCGGGAGGCCACCGGTATGCCGCTGAACATCGCCGACCACCCCGACGTCTGCGCGGTCGAGGGGCTCGGCGCGATGCTCGACGGCAAGGTGCAGCCCCTGCTGCTGGACGCGATGGTCTCCTGACCGACCCGCCCGCGCCCTGACACCCCTGGCCCTGACACCCCCTGGCCCTGACACCTGATCGGAATTTCTTCGCGACGCGTTGAGCGGCTGCCTCCCCCCATGCGTAGTGAAGGGGGAAGAGGCCGACATGGCCGCCGATCCCCCCCGGGGCTCAGACCGGGAGCGTCCGTAGATGTCCAACTCAGGTCAGGTCCTGGAGGTTCAGGTGCACGACGACGCCGCCGTGGCCGATGAGCGTCCGTCAAGATCCCAGCGGGGTAAGCCGGACGAGCACCTCATGCGCGCGCTCTACCAGGAGCACGCCGGGCCGTTGCTCGCGTTCGTCCTGCGGCTGGTCGCGGGCGACCGGCACCGCGCCGAGGACGTCGTCCAGGAAACCCTGGTGCGCGCCTGGCGGAACGCCGACCAGCTCTCCCGGGCCACCGGCTCCATCCGGCCCTGGCTGGTCACGGTCGCCCGCCGGATCGTGATCGACGGACACCGCAGCCGGCAGGCCCGGCCGCAGGAGGTCGACCCCTCCCCGTTGGAACTCATGCCCGCGGAGGACGAGATCGACCGTGCACTGCGGCTCATGACCCTGACCGACGCGATGCAGGACCTCAGCGACGCCCATCGCGAGGTGCTGGTCGAGACCTACTTCAAGGGCCGGACCGTCAACGAGGCGGCCCAGACCCTCGGCATACCCAGCGGGACGGTACGGTCCCGGGTCTTTTACGCGCTGCGCTCGATGAAGCTCGCGCTCGAGGAGAGAGGAGTAACGGCATGACGGCGCAGACGCACCACTCGGGACATGACGCCGTTGGCGCGTATGTGCTCGGCGTGCTCGACGAGGCGGAGGCCGGCTACTTCGAGGAGCATCTGGCCGGCTGCGACCAGTGCGGACGGCAGCTCGACGAGCTGACCGGACTGGAACCCCTGCTGGCCGATCTGGCGGCCGACATCCCCGGGATCCACGGCAGCCCCGGGCGGACCCAGCTCACGGGCCACACGCCGCATGCCTTCAGCGCCACTCCCAACGCCATCGAGACCCTCACCGCACGCCCCGGCCCGGCGCTGCTCCAGCGCATGGTCGGCGAGGTCGCCACCTTCCGCGCCAAGCGGCGGCGGCGCGGGCTGTACCTGGTCGCGGCGGCGGCCGTACTGATCGTCGGCGGTCCGGCCGGCACCATCGCGGTCACCTCCGGCGGCTCGGGCAGCTCCGTGAGCGCCGCGCCCAGCGAGAGCGCCCTCTTCTCCGGGATGCCCGACAAGGTGCAGGGCACCGACCCGGACACCAAGGTGAACGCGGCGGTCGCGCTGGAGGACAAGATGTGGGGCACCGACGCGGTCCTGCGGCTGAAGAACCTCAAGGGTCCGCTGGACTGTAGCCTGATCGCGGTCTCCAAGGACGGCCACGAGCAGACGATGATGACCTGGTCCGTGCCCGAGTGGGGATACGGGATCGAGGACAGCCCCAAGGCGGAGGCGAGAAATCCGCTGTGGGCGCATGGCGGCGCGGGTATGAAGCGTGCCGACATCGAGCGCTTCGAGGTCCGTACGGCCGAGGGAAAGCGCCTGGTCTCCCTGAACGTCTGAACGGCGTCAACGCCTGATCCCGCTTGAACGTCCGGTCTGCCTCCACGTCCGATCTGCCACTCGGATCGCCGATCATCCCGTGCGGCGCGGTGAGCGAGATGTTACACAGAGTGTGATATGTCGTGCTTCGCGTCCCGGGGGGTCCGGATCCGAGGAGGCACCCCGTGGCTGACCCGGACGCCCATCAGCAGCGCATGTTCGCTCAGTATGTGCTGCCCGAGGTCGAGGTGCTGTTGCGCGTGGCCATGTCATTGACCACCCAGCGTGCCGACGCCGAGGATCTCGTGCAGGACACGTTACTACGGGCGTACCGGGCAGTCGGCCGTTTTGACGGGAGACATCCACGGGCCTGGCTGCTGACGATCATGCGGCATGCGGAGGTCAGCCGGCGCCGCCAGCGCCGGCCCCGGCTGCTCGACGATCCGGATACGGAACTGGAGCGGCTGGTCCCGGCCCGGGACGCGACACCGGAGGAACTGGTGGTCGACACGGCGTTCGACGAGGCCGTGGACGCCGCGTTCACGGCGCTTCCGCTGCGGGACCAGCAGGTGGTGCGGCTGGTGCATGTGGACGGACTGTCGTACGCGGAGGCCGCACAGGTGCTGGACGTCCCCAAGGGGACGGTGATGAGCAGGCTGCACCGGGCGCGCAAGCGGATCCGGAACCAGTTGCTGGCCGCGGGAGTGGAATCGGAGCGAGGTGGCGCATGAGCAGATGGACATGGTGGCGGACCACACGCACCACCCGAACCAGACAGACCACCGGAGATCTCCGGAGCGCGCGGTGTCCCCTGGGCGCGCCGCTGCTCCAGTCGTATCTGGACGGGGAGCTGGAGGCGCCGGCCGCGGCCCTGGTGCGGGCCCATGTGGCCGAGTGCCACCGCTGCGCCCGGGAGCTCGCCGTCTACCAGCGCATCACCGAGGCGCTGGCCGCCCGCGCGGTGACCGACGAGGCGGTGCTGGACCGGCTCAGGGACTTCGCGGAGTCCCTCGCCGAGCGGGAGAGCCGGGAACCGGGGGCGGAGGCGGCGCCGACCGAGCCGGTCCCGGGGACGGAGACGGTGCCCGGGGCGGTGCCGACGGAGGCGGAGCCGGAGCCGGAGACGGTCCCAGGGAGCGTGCCGGGGTCGGATCGGGACGCGGATCAGGGCGCGGTGCACAAGGCCGGAGGCTGACGATCGGGTCGGGCCCCATGCCCCCGCCGGGCAGCGCGACGGCCCGTTCGCGCGAGGTTCTGCGCAGCAGCAGGGCCGCGGTGAGCAGGGTCCCGGTGACCAGGGCCACATCGGCGAGGTTGAACACCGGCCCGCGGGCGTCCAGCGTGATCCAGTCGATGACGGCGCCGCGCAGCGGGCCCGGCGAGCGGATCATCCGGTCGGCGCCGTTGCCCATCGCTCCCCCGGCGATCAGCCCCAGGCCCAGCGCCGCGCCCCGGCCGCGGACCCGCAGCCCCGCACCGGCCGCACCCAGCGTGGCCACCGCGCCCGCGAGCGTGATCACCACGATCAGCGCGGGCCGGCTGTGGCCGAGGCCGAAGGCCACCCCGGTGTTGCGCACCAGCAGCGCGCAGAACGGCCCGAACCGGGCCTGTGGCCCCACGGTGTCGCTCCAGGCGGCCAGCGCCATCGCCTTGCTGAGCTGATCGGCCACGATCACGACGAGCGCGACCAGGGGGAAGAAGAGCCGGCCGGTCGCCGGATGGGGCTTCATCATCGGCCTCCCTGGGGGTGGGGGGGCCGGTCCGCGGGCGCGGTCCGCGGCCCGGGAGGGAAACCCGCCGGGGGTCCGCCCCGCTTCCCTTCCGGCCGGGAAAAAGGCGAGGGCCCGCAGGCGGCTGCCTGCGGGCCCTCGCTGCTGCCCACTGCCTATGACCTCCAGGTGGTCATCGGCGGTGTACCGAAGGGGTCACTCCGACGATCACTTCCCCTTCTTCGCCTCCAGGAGAGGCGTCTGGTACTTGGCCAGCATCTTCATCTTGTTCTGGTCGATGGTCTTCCAGTCGTTCTTCAGCACACCGCCGGTGTCGCCCGAGTCCGGGTTCCAGGTCCAGTAGGTGTAGCTGATCTGGTGCTTCTTGAGGTAGTCCATCAGGGCGTTCTGCCACACGGCCTCGGAGCTCTTACCGGCGGTCTTCTTACCACCGAACTCACCGAGCAGCAGCGGGGCGATGTTCTGCTTCTTGATGTACGCCCAGTGCTTCTCCCAGATGGCCGGCATGTTCTTCGGGAAGTCCTTCGCCATGAACCAGTTCTGGTTGTAGACGCCCGGACCGTAGTCGTGGGCCGAGTAGACGACCTTGTTCGGCTCGTCGAGCTTCACCGGGTGCTTCTTCACACCCTGGAGGTCACCGCCCCACCAGAACTGCTCGTTCTTGTGGCGGTCCGTACCCTCGACGAAGATCAGCCAGTTCTTGTTGACCTTGTGAATGGCGTTACCGGCCTTGGTGGAGGCGAGCTGCCAGTCGGTCTTCGGGTTGCCGTCGCCCCACGTGGCCTGGCCACGCGGCTCATTGTGCAGGTCGGCGCCGATCACCCGGTCGTTGTTCTTGTAGCGCTTGGCCAGCTTGACCCAGTCGTCCATCCACTGCTTCTCGCTCAGGCTCTGCGAGTACCACAGCTCACTCTGGCCGTACTGGTCAGGACGGTGCTGGTCCAGGATCACGCGGATGCCGCGGTCGGTGGCACCCTTCACGATCTTGTCCATGATCTGCTGGGGGGTGAGGCCCTTCAGATCGGGGTTCTTGTGCCAGTCGATGCCGTTGGGCTTGGCGGACGACTTGAACATCTCGTTCGAGTACGGCAGGCGCATGGTGTTGAAGCCCTGCTTGGCCATCTGGTCCAGCATGGACTCCCAGTTACGGGTCCACAGGCCGTGCGGCGCGTAGGTACCGGTCTCGAAACCGAACCAGTTCACACCGGTCAGGACGACCTTCTTGCCGTCGGAGTCGACGATGTCGCCCTTCTTGGTGGACAGGGGACCCTCGGCGCCCGCACCGGTGGCCTTGGCCCCGGCGGCGGAGGTGGTCGTGGCCGACTGGCCATCGGTGTTGTTCACCGCGAAAGCGGTGACAGTGCCACCCACGGCAGCAGCAGCGACGACGGCCGCGGCGATACCGAAGCGGAGACGCTGCGAGCGCGGCGTGCGCTTGGTCTCGGTGGTCGGGGCGTTGTTCTGGTCCATGGGGGAATTCATTCGGTGATGCTCCTGAGGAATTCGGGTACTGCGGTCTTGAGGATGCTGGGGTTGTTCGTCGGAGATTCCAGACATTCCATCTGCGGGTCGGAGACTGCGGTCAGCCGGACAATCCGCGCGGACGGTAGGAGTTCGCCGATCAGGCGGACCAGCCGCTGCGTTTGCCAGCCGGGCTTATCCACGTCGATCAGCACCACATCCGGCTGCATGTGGTTGGCCAGAGAAATTGCTTCGCGGGCCGACCCTGCAATTCCGGATAGCTCCAGTCCGGGCTCCTCGACAACGAGATCGGCGAGAGCACTCAACACCAGTGGGTGGTGCTCCACGACGAGAACTCTGTGCATCGATGGGAGCTCCTTCGTGGCTTGTCCTTTCGCTCACCGACATTAGGCAGTGACCGCGGTCCGAATCGCCGTACGGCTGACTGAAATCTGCGTACCTCAATTGCAGGAATTCCGGGCACACCAAACGACCGAATTCCGCCTACCTCAATTGAGGTAGGAGAATTCGGCCGTTTTATGGGGGTTCTGTCCGGTATGGGGGGCTGGTGCGGGGCGCTCAGGGCATGCGAAAGGCGCCGGTCACGGGGTGACCGGCGCCTTGGAGGAGGTCAGTGGGGCAGGGGGCAGAAGGGCAGCGGGGCAGGGGTCAGCGCGTCAGCCGGTACGCGTACCCGGGCAGGAACATGCCCGCACCGGCGGCACAGCCGTCCGCCTGCCCCGGCTGCTTGACCCACAGGAAGGCGTCGATGCCGGGGATGCCCGTGGCGGCGGTGGGCGGCCTGCCCAGCTTGCGGCCCGGCGGATCGCAGAAGCTGTGCTTCCGCGTGGGCCCCGCCCCATTGCGGCTGGTGTCCACCACGACCCCCAGCCGGGGCCGGCGCAGCTCCCTGATCACGGAGAGTCCGTAGCGCACCTCGTCGGCGGTGGCGTTGAAGTTGGAGACATTGACCGCTATCCCGTCCCCGTACCGATCGATACCGGCGCGCCGCAGCCGATCGGCCATGGTGCGCGCGGGCTGCCAGCCGGAGTTCCCGGCGTCGTAGTAGACCCGGGCCCGTGGCGCCCCCCGCTGGAACGCCCGCGCCGCGTACGACAGCGCCGCGAACCGTTCCTTCTGCTGCCGCCGCTTGAGACAGCTCATATGGGCGAGCGCGTCCGGCTCCAGAATGACGATGGCGGGCTCGTCCCCTATCCCCCGGGCGAGGGCCTCGCTCCAGCGCCCGTAGGCGGCCGTGTCCCCGGCGCCGCCGGAGCTGAACTGCTGGCAGTCGCGCTGCGGGATGGTGTACGGGACCAGCACCGGCAGCCGTCGCCGGGCGGCGGCGGTGCGGACCAGGGAGCGGGTCCGCTCCTCGACCAGGGACTCATTGGTCTCGGTGAGCCAGGCGGCCTGGGGCTCGGCGGCGATCCGCTTGCCGATGGCCGCCGCCCGCCGGTCGTGCGGATGGTCCCGTACCCAGGTGGCGGCCGGGTTGTGGGGGTCGGTGTAGAAGCGGGTCGTCGCCGGGAAGAACGGCTTGGCCACGGGGAGTGACGGCTTGCCGTTCGGGTGCCGCACCGGGCCCACGAACAGGGCCTGCACGGTGGTCGCCGCCATCACCACCTCGACCACCAGCACCATCACGATCAGTTGGGCGATGCCCCGCCCCGCCCACCTGGGCTTACGTCCGCCGGCCGGCGGGCGGGGGCGGCGGACGCGTCCGCACAGTTTCGTGATCATGGCGAGTCCAGCCCGGCCTCAGCCGTTGTGGGAGTTGCCGGGCGGGGGCCTGCGCCGGCTGATGAGCACCACCGCCAGAACCGCGAGCACCACCAGGACTCCGGCCACCACGCCTATCGTGACCAGGGCGGATTCATCCCCGTCGGTTTTGGCGGCGGAGGCGGCCGGGGTGGCGGCCGCATGGCGGCGGGGGGCGGACAACTCGGCCGAGGCCGGTGGCGCGGCCCGGTCCGCCAGCGCCTTGGCCGGGGCGATCACCCCATATCCATAGCGCGGGTCATGGCCCGCGGAGCCCTTGCGGTCGGCGGTGTCGATCAGCTTCTGGACCACCTGGTTGGCGTTCCAGCGGGGGTGCTCCGAGCGCAGCAGCGCGGCGCCCGCCGCGACCCAGGGCGCCGCGAAGCCGGTGCCGTCGCCGGTCCAGTAGTCGTCGTTGCCCGAGGTGGTGAGGATGGAGACGCCGGGGGCGGCCAGGAGGGTCTTCCCACCGTGGTGGGAGGAGGTCCAGACAGCGCCCTTCTTGTCGGTGGCCACCACGGCGACCACCCCGGGGAGGGCGGCGGGGTAGGTGGGCTTGTTGCCTTCCTTGCCGTTGTCGCCGGCGCCGGCCACGATCACGGCGTCCTTGGCGACGGCGTACTTGACCGCGGATCGCAGTGCGGGGGTCGGACGCTTGAAGGAGACGGCCAGATCGATGACGCGGACGCCCTGGCCGACCGCGTGACGTATGGCCTTCGCGGTGGGGTCGGCGAGGGCCTTTCCATCCCGGTAGACGCCGAGCGGCATCACCTTGGCCTGGGGGGCGAGGCCGTACACCCCGTCGCCGCGGTAATTGCGGCCGGTGCCGGCGATGATTCCGGCGGCATGGGTGGACTGCTCGGCCGCCTTGCCGCCGTCCCGGGTGCCGAAGCCGCCGGTGCCGCCCGCGAAATCCTTTCCGCGGACCACGCGCCCGCGCAGATCCGGATGTGTTGCGTCGACCCCGGTGCCGATGACCGCCACGGTCACTCCGGCACCTTTGCTGATTTTCCAGGCGCGTTCCGCTTTGAGCGCGGTCAGCGCCCATTCGGAATCATGCAGCCCACCGGAATGGGAATCACTTGCCGCAGCCGGCGTGGCCAGTGCGAGTGTCATCGCTGCGATGACCGCTCCGGCCCGGCCGGCGAATGGATGGCGTGACATCACGTGACCTGACATTACGTCACCTACTCTCTTCGCACGGGACGCAAGGCCGTCGGGCCCATTTCATCTTGGGCATCCCCCGCAGGTACTGACACCCGCGAGAGGGTGAGCGACCCGTCCCTTCTTTGGGGGACCGCTCGGGATACCCCGCACCCCGCTCTCCCCAATACGGGGGAGCGGCGGGGTCCGCCGAAGGTGTACCAACCGCTCCCCCGGTCGCGGGTACTACCTCCTTTTCGGGTGACGCACTCTTGGGTCAACGGCGATAAGAGCCTCCTGTAGAGGGAGTCGCGATGCAGCGTTTCCGAACGTTCAGCGAGCGCACCGGAGATCCGGACGAAGAGGCGGATACCTCCGCCGGCAAGGCCCGTAAGCGGACCGGAATACTCTCGCGAGTCCTCCCGGTCCGGAACCCGATGGCCGGTATGCCCGGGCTGGCCCTTCGGTTCGCGGTCGTCGGCGGGGGCGGTGTGCTCGTGAACACGGTGGTCCTCTTCGTTCTTTATCACTGGGCCGGACTTCCGCTTCTGGCGGCGTCGGCGATAGCGGTGGAACTCGCCGTGGTCCACAACTATCTGCTGAACGACCGGTGGACCTTCGCGGCCGGCACTCCGTCCCTGCGGCGATTCATCAAGTTCAATGTCTCGGTCCTCGGCGGACTCGGGGTCAATGTGCTCATCGTCTGGTCACTGGTGCGCGGCGGTACGCATCTGCTGCTGGCGAATTGCCTCGGCATCGCGGCGGCTTTCGCGGTCAACTTCGCGTCGAGTACCGGCTGGGTCTGGGGGAGGCGGAGCCGATGATTGTCTCCATCATCTACCTGGTGCTGATCGTGGTCTCGATTCTGCTCACCGTGCAGTCGGCCCACGTCCTCTACCTCATGCTCTACACCTGGGACCGGGCGGATGCCGAACGGAGGGCCAGGGCGCCGGATGAATTCCTGCCTCCCCAGATCTCCTTCAGTGTCCTGCTGCCCGCCCGGCATGAGGAAGACGTCATCCAGAGCACCATCGAGCGCGTGGTGGGGGCCAACTATCCGGCCGAGCTGCTGGAGGTCTTCGTGATCTGCTCACAGGACGACGACGGCACGATCAAAAAGGCCGAGGAGAAGATCGACGAGCTGAAGCGGAAAGGGCTGCGCAATGTGCGGGTCGTGGTGTTCGACGACAAGCCGATCAACAAGCCGCACGGCCTCAACACGGCCCTTCCGCACACCGCCAACGAGGTGGTGACGATCTTCGACGCGGAGGACGACATCCACCCGGAGATCTTCAGCATGGTGAACACCGTGATGGTCCAGGAGAAGGTCAAGGTGGTCCAGGCCGGTGTGCAGTTGATGAACTACGAGTCCAACTGGTACTCGACGCTCAACGTCCTGGAGTACTTCTTCTGGTTCAAGAGCCGGCTGCACTACCACGCCCACTACGGCTCGATCCCGCTCGGCGGCAACACCGTCTTCTTCGCCCGTGAGCTGCTGCTGCGGCTCGGCGGCTGGGACGACCGCAACCTCACCGAGGACGCCGATATGGGCCTGCGGATATCCGCCATGGGCGAGCGGGTGCGCGTCGTCTACGACGACCGGTACGTGACCAAGGAGGAAACCCCGCCGACCCTCGGCCACTTCATCCGGCAGCGCACCCGCTGGAGCCAGGGCTTTATGCAGACCCTGAAGAAGGGCACCTGGAAGAAGATGCCGACGCGCAAACAGCGCTGGCTCGCCGTCTATGTCCTGGCGTTCCCGCGCGGACAGGCGCTGCTCGGCCTCTATTTGCCGATCTCGCTCGGCATGATTCTGATCCTCAAGGTGCCGGTCCTGATCGCGCTTGTCTCCTATCTGCCCGTCCTGCTGCTGGCCGCGCACTTTCTGGTCCAGGCGGTCGGTCTCTACGAGTTCACCAGTGCCCATGGGCTCGAAGCCTCGCCGAAGGCCGTCCTGCGCATGGCCCTCGCCTGGTTCCCCTTCCAGATGGTCCTCGCGTACGCCGCGCTGCGGGCCATGCGGCGCGAGATGCTCGGCCGCCACGACTGGGAGAAGACAGCGCACGTAGGCGCCCACCGGGCCACCACCGAGGAGGCGGAGTCGCGTGTCGGATAACCCCACGCCCTCGCGGCCGACGGCCGCCGACGCGGAAGGCCGGAAGACCGCGGCGAGGAAGAGTACCGCGCCGGGCAGGAAGACCACGGCGAACAAGAACGCCGCGACAGGCAAGAACGCCACGACGGCCAAGACCACCGCCACGAGCAAGAGCACCACGACGGCCAAGACCACCGCCACAAGCAAGACCACCGCGACAGGCAAGACCACCGCGACAGGCAAGAAGACCGCAGCGAACAAGAACGCCGCGACAGGCAAGAACGCCGCGACAAGGAAGAACACCACAGCAGCCAAGACCACCGAGGCCCCCGCGCGAGGTCCGCGCCGCCGCCCGCGGTTCTCCGTGGAGCGCGGCTGGTTCCCGCCGCTCGGGACCAAGGGCCGAATCGCCCTGGTCGCCTCCCTGCTGACCGGGCTGCTCACCCACGGCTACCACCTGTTCCGCTACCCCCTCTACCTCACCGACGAGGGCATCTACATGCAGCGGGCGTGGTCGCTGGTGCGGGAGACCAGCCTGTCCCCGTACACCTACGACTACGACCACGCCCCGCTGGGGTGGATCACCCTGGCCGGATGGGTCCTCCCGCTGCCGAAGCAGTTCGAGACCTTCGGGAACGCGATCAACACCGGACGGTTCCTGATGCTGCTGGTGCACGTCGGCAGCGTCTATCTGCTGTTCGAGATCGCCCGGCGGCTGTCCGGCAGTGTGCTGGCCGCCACCGTCACCGCGTTCCTCTTCAACGTCTCGCCGATCGCGGTCTACTTCCAGCGGCAGGTCCTGCTGGACAACCTGATGATGCTCTGGCTGCTGCTGAGCCTGTTCATGCTGCTCAGGCGAGAAGTCACGATCAGATCGGTGTTCGGCGGCGGGATGGCGCTGGGGGTCGCCTTGATCACCAAGGAGAACGCGATCTTCTTCTTGCCCAGCTTCATGTACCTGCTCTACCGGAGGGTCAAGGGGTCGGCCAGCAGCCGGTTCACCAGCACCCTGTGGCCATTCGCCGCGGCGGCCCCGATCGGCGCCTATGTGACCTACGCACTGCTCAAGAACGAGCTGCTGCCGAGCGGTTTCGACTTCGATCTGAACAATCCACCAGCGGACCACGTCTCGCTGCTCTACACCCTGTGGTGGCAGCTCAACCGCAGCCAGGGCACCCTCTTCAGCCACTCCGGGCTGTTGCAGACGAGCTGGCTGGTCCGGGACAAGTTCCTGCTGATCGCCGGGGTGTGCGCGATGGTGATCTGCCTGTGGATCGGCATGCGGGACCGCAGGCGCAATCTGGGCTTTCTGATCGCCGGGACACTGGCCCTCGGATACGCCTTCTATCTGGTGCGCGGCAGCGTGGTGTTGGACTTCTATGTCACCCCGCTGATTCCCATGCTCGCGCTGAACCTCGGTATGGTGACGGACCGGCTGCTCAAGGGCACATTCGCCAATCGGTTCATGCGCGGCGCGCATTCTGTGACCCGGGTCGCCGTGCCGTCGTTCGTGGCCATTGTGCTGCTGGCGTCACCGGCCACCGGATATCTCGTCCACACCAATACCGAGGGCCATACGCAGATCGCCGACCAGTACCAGTCGAAGATCAATCTCACCGGAATGCAGCATGCCCAGATCGCCTGGGTGCGAAAGCACGTACCACCGAATTCGCGCATCATCATGGACGACGACCTGTGGGGTGACCTGCACGATGTGCGCCCGTTCTACCCGTACGCGCATTCCCACTGGAACGCCTCGTCCGACCCGGATGTCCGCGACAAACTGTTCAAGAAGAAATGGCAGTACGTGGACTACATCATCATGTCGAACAAGATGCGCAGATCCATGATGCTCAACAATGGCGACGGCCGAGAGAACTGGATTCTCAAGGCGCTGCAAAACTCCACCCGCGTCTGGTCGGAGACCCGGGGAAATATCAAGCTGGAAATCTACCGTGTGCAGTAGCCATGGGAAGAGGAGGTGAAGGCCATGCCTGAGTACGACGACGACTGGGATGTTCCGGAGGACAGGGATGATCCCGAGAACGAGGAGGATATCCTCGAGGACGAGGAAATCCCCGACGAGGAGAACACCCTCGAAGAGGAGGAAATCCCCGACGAGGAGAACACCCTCGGCGAGGAGGACACCCCCGACGGTGACAAGAAGAAAAAGCTCACCTGGAAGACCGTCCTGCTGGCTCTCGTGGTCTTCGCGATCGTCGGATCGCTCGTCCAGGTGGTCGCGCGCGGCGGCTTCGGAGGCGCCCTGAACACCACCGGCGGCGGCGGAGGCGGGAGCGCTCCGAAGAAGGAGCACTCCCGGCAGGAGCAGGAGATACGCCCGCCCAAGCAGCCCAAGACCATCAAGCTGGGCAACCAGCGGGTCCCCCAGGCATCGGGTCCGATCATCGTGATCAATCCGGGTCTGGTGAACCCCGGCGGCAGCGCCGCGGTCGAGGGCGGTGGCTTCGACAAGAAGGCCACGGTGGACATCCTGCTCAAGGCCCGGAAGTCGGACACCAAGGGCCGCGCCATCGGCAGCGTGCGCTCGGACAAGTTCGGATCGATCTACGCCCGGTTCACCATGCCCGAGAGCGCGGGCAACCGGCCCGCGACCCTGGTCGCCCAGCAGCGCGGCAGCACCAAGGCGGCGGAGGCCAAGGTGATCACCGGTGGCGCGGTCGGCACCGCGAAGATCAACAAGCTGGTCGGCCGCCCCGGCGACGTGGTGACGGTCACCGCCCGCGGCTTCCGCCCGGGTGAGACGATCGACGTCTTCTGGGGCCGGACCACCGGTATCCCCGTCACCACGCTGCACACCGACAGCAGCGGCGGCGTCGGCCAGGCGGCGATCAAGGTCGGCGTGGCCCCGACCGGCTCCAGCACCCTGGTCCTGGTGGGCAAGCGCAGCAAGACCACGGCCACCGCGCCCTTCCAGATGCTGGCCATGTACCCCTCGATGAAGTCCAAGCCGTACGCGCTCAAGGCCGGCCAGCGGATCACGCTGTCCGCCAACAAGTTCGCGCCCGGCGAGCGGGTGCTGGTCTACATCAACTCCACCGGCGGCCTGCCGGCCTTCACCGCCCAGGCCAACGGCATGGGGCAGATCCGCGATGTGGCGTTCAACGTCCCGTTCGGCCTCAAGGGGCGGCAGACGCTGATGGCGATCGGCGACCAGAGCCGGGCCGTGGTCCGCTCGGGCTTCACCGTGCTGCCGTACACCCCGTCCGCCGAGCCCAGCGCCTTCGGCGGCAGGGCGGGCACCACGCTCAGCTTCTATGTCGCGGGGTTCGCCCCGGGCGAGATGGTGAACGCCTACGCCGGATCGGGCTCGAAGGGCCAGCGCAAGATCGGGACCTTCCAGGTGGACAGCCGGGGCAAGGCGTCGGCCGTGGGCTCGTACAAGATCACCACGGCGGACGAGAGCGGTGTGGCCTTCCAGCTCATCGGCCAGAAGAGCGGTGGCGTCGCGAAGGCGAGCATCAACATGTCCCAGGGACGCGGAGATTAGGTACGGCCAACGGCACCGAGGAAGAACGTGGGCCGGACCGTGCCGGACGGCGACTACGGCCCGAAGGCAAGGCCCACGTTCCAGGGAGCGGCCGGCCGCCGGCGGCCGTAGGGCGGCTCACCAGTTCCGTAGATGTACCATGCGTCCTGGAGTGTCCTATGAGCGTAGTTTTCGGCCCTAACTCACGAAGAGTCCTACAATTCCTGACCCATATCGAGGACCTCACCCCAGAGGAAATCGACCGGGTGGCCGATCTGTGGAAGCAGACGTCCAGCCAGACCCGCGCCGAGGGCTGGGCAGTGGTCCATCGCACCACCACGCCCGAGGAGCGGTACCGGATCCTGGTCGCCGCCTCGGTGGCGCGCCGGGCCGCCCTGGACACCGCGCGGAATCACCAGAGACACGACTGGGCCTTCTGGGCCGCGGTATGGGACGCCGCGACGGCGGTCGCCGTATGCGACCGCATCGGAAGCCACTACAACGTGCTGGTCGCGCCACTGGCCGCGGTCATGCCCTCGCTGGCGCACTGCCGGCGCGATGAATTCAGCCCCCGCGAATTGCAGGGTGCCGTCCTCAAGGGAGGTGGGTAGTGATGGGCGACAACCGGATCGATGTTGTGGTGGCCGATGACGACCCGGCCGTCCGGGAGGCGCTCGCCGACCTCATCGACTCCCACCCCGACCTGGAGCTGGTGGGCCTGGCCATCAACCATGAGCAGGCCGTGCGCGCGGCGGTGGACCACCACCCCCGGGTCGTGATCATGGACGTGCATATGCCCCGGGGCGACGCCCCCAGCAGCGTCCGGGCCATCCGCGACCAGGTCCCCGACGCCCGGGTGGTGGCGCTGTCCGCCCACGGTGAACGCGAGACCGTGCTGAACATGCTCGCCGTCGGGGCCAGCGGCTATCTGGTCAAGGGCACCCCCGCGGAGGAGATCCTCGAAGCGATCATCCGGGCCGCGCGCGATCAGTTCAGCATGTCCGCGGAGCTGCTCGCGGACTGCGCCGAGCCGCTGCGCCGCGCCGAGCGCGCCTCCTGGCGGTTCGAGGACCTGGTCGGCAACCGCCTGGAGGACTCGTTCCTGGAACTGCTCGGCCACGCGCCGTGCGGCGTCCTGATCGTCGGCCCCCGCGGCCGGATCGAGTACGCCAACGCCCACACCCGGCACATGTTCGGCTACAGCTCGGCGGAGCTGCGCGACAAGCGGCTGCGGGACCTCGTCCCCGAGCGCTACCGCACCGCCTCCGAGCAACTGATCGGCCGGGTCTTCACCTCGCCGTCGGCGATGAGCGGGCGCCGCCGCGACGGCACCGAGTTCCCCGCCCAGTTCAGCGGTGGCCATCTTCAGGGCCGGCAGCCCCGCGGAGTGGTCTTCATCGCCGACCTGAGCCAGCTCCGGGCGGCCGAGAGCCGGTTCCGCCAGCTCATCGAGTCCTCCCCGGACGCGATGCTGATCGTGGACACCGGCGGCCGGATCCAGGCGGCCAACAACCGCACCGAGGCGCTCTTCGGCTACGACCGCGACCATCTGATCGGCCGGGCCGTGGAGGCCCTCCTCCCCGACCAGCCGCTCACCGTCTCGCTGCGCGAATGGGACGACAGCCTGGAGGAGCCGGTGGGCCACAGCATGGAGCTGGTGGGCCGGCGCAGCGACGCCAAGCAGTTCCCCGCCGACGTCAGCATCAGCCCGCTGCGTACGGAGGAGGGCCTGCTCACCGTTCTGACCATCCGGGACATCACCGAGGTGCAGCGCGCCCAGTTCGTCCTGGAGCGCAGCCTGGAGCTGCTGGAGGTCACCGACCGCGACCGCCAGGCGCTGCTCAGCCATCTGGTCCACGCCCAGGAGGCCGAGCGGGGGCGGATCGCCGCCGACATCCACGACGACACCATCCAGGTGATCACCGCCGCCAGCCTCCGCCTCCAGCAGTTGCGCCGACGGCTGCGGGACCCGGACGAGCAGCGGGTGATGGACAAGCTGGACGAGACCCTGAAGCTCTCGCTCAGTCGGCTGCGGCAGCTCATCTTCGACCTGCGGCCGTCCAGCCTGGAACACGGCTGCCTGGCCGGGGCGCTGCGCGGACTGCTGGAGCAGATACGCACCGAGACCGGTATCACCTACCGGCTGGAGGACCGGCTCACCGCCCACCCCCCGGCCGAGACGATGGCACTGATCTACCGGACCGCCCAGGAGGCGCTGGTGAACGTGCGCAAGCACGCCCACGCCAAGACGGTCCACGTACAGCTTCTCGGGCTCGACGACGGCTGCCTGGTGCGGATCGTCGACGACGGCGAGGGCTACAACCCGCTCGAGGTGGAGTCCCGCCCCGGCCATCTCGGGCTCTCCCTGATCCAGGAGCGGGCCCAGATCGCGGGCGGCTGGTGCCGGATCGAGAGCGAACCCGGCTCCGGCACCACCGTGGAGTTCTGGGTGCCGCTCGGCGCTCCCCCGGGCGCCTCGCTCGACCCCGCCGACTCCCCCGAAGGGGACCCCCAGCCGTGACCGCACCTCCCGAACTGACGAAGGTGCTGATCGTCGAGGACCACCGGGTGGTGGCCGAGGGGCTGTGGGCCCTGCTGGCCGAATACTCGGACCTGACGGTGGTCGGCTGGGCCGACTCGGTCGCCGAGACCGTGCCCATGGCCAAGGAGCTGAAGCCCGACGTGGCCCTGGTCGACTTCCGGCTGCCCGACGGCACCGGGGCCGACGCGGCGGCCGGCATGCGGGCCCATGACCCCTCCGTCGCCATCGTGATCCTCAGCGCCGACGCCAGCGACTCGGCGCTGCTGGCCGCGGTGGAGGCGGGCGCCTGCGGCTATCTGCTGAAGTCGGCGGGCGGCGACGAGATCGCGTCCGCCATCCGCTCGGCCGCCGAGGGCGAGACCCTCATCCCGGCCAGCACCCTGGTGGAGGTGCTGGCACGGCACCGCGAGGACGCGCGGTCGACCGCCGAGCAGACCGAGCGCCTGGACAGCATGACCCCGCGTGAGCAGGAGATCCTCACGCTGATGAGCCAGGGCCTGGACAACCGGGCCGTCGCGGAGCGGCTGAGCATCAGCTACGCCACCGTGCGCACGCATGTGCGCAGGATCCTGGAGAAGCTGGACGCGCGCTCACAGCTCGAGGCGGTCGCGAGGGCCGCCGAATTCGGCTTCAAGCCCGCGCAGCCGGAGGGGCCGGAGGAATGACGGACCGACCCCCGGAGCCGCCTTCGGCTTCGGGTACGGCCATGGCCCCCTCCGGCGCGGGGGCCATTCGCTTTGGGCCCCATCCCGTACGTACGGACTCCCCCGTCCGGGTCCGTACGAAGAGGGCGGGACCACCTGGGGCGGACCCCCGAGGGCCGAATGGGGCAGAAAGTCCCCCTTAGGATGGAATCGCTGGCATACCGAGACGGGTTTCCTCCCCATGCGAGTCCATGGACGGATCCGATGCCCGCTCAGCCGCGGACACACGATCGCCTTCCTGGTGGCCGCCGCCTGTTACGCGGCGGTCCTCGCGGCCGTCCTCACCGGCTCGCAGCTCGTCCGGCTCGACTGGCAGGTGGCCCTGTTCAAGCCGTACAAACAGTGGCCGCGGCTCCGGCCTTTCCTGGACGCCTTCGTCATCGCGGGCCAGCGCGGCCCCACCGCCCTGGCCGCCCTGGCCTGGGTCTGCCGGCGCGCGGGACGGACCCGAAGCCCGCGCCCGCCGCTGGTCCTGGGCCTGGCGCTGCTGCTGCTCAATATGAGCGTCGGCGCCGTCAAGATCCTCACCGGGCGGGTGGGCCCGCACTACGCCCAGACCCCCGGGTCCGCCGAGCTGTTCCACGGCGGAATGGTCTTCCCCTCCGGTCACACCGCCAACGCCGTCGTGGTCTGGGGCACCGTCGCCTATCTCGCCGGCCGTCACCGGCGCACGGGCGCGCTGATCGCCTGTGTGATGGCGTTCGGCGTCGGTCTGACCACCGTCTATCTGGGCACCCACTGGGTGAGCGACGTCCTGGCCGGGTGGCTGGCGGGCGTCCTCGTCCTGCTGGTCCTCCCCCTCTTCGAACCGCTGATCGCGACCGTTTCCGCGTCCGTCTCCGCTCGTGCGGCGATGTACTCCATGGGCAGGTGAACCAAGTGGCGCTTCGCGTGCTGATCGCAGACGACCATGCGGTGGTCCGGCAGGGCCTACGCATGATTCTTGGCCTCGACAACGAAATCAAGGTGGTGGGCGAGACGACCAACGGCCGGGAAGCCGTGCGGCTGGCCCGGGAGCTGTGCCCCGACGTCGTCCTGATGGATCTGCTGATGCCGGTGATGGACGGCGTATCGGCCACGGCCGAGATCCGCCAGGACCTCCCCGAGGTCGAGGTGGTGGCGCTGACCAGCTCCCTCGACGACGCCATGGTCATGGGCGCGGTCCGGGCGGGGGCCATCGGCTTCCTGCTGAAGAACGCCGAGGCCGACGACCTCCGTAACGCGGTGAAGGCCGCGGCCGCGGGCCAGATCCATGTCTCCCCGGCCGCGATCTCCCGGCTGATGGGCCAGGTCAGGGAGCCGAGCGGCCCGGAGCAGCTCACCGAGCGGGAGACCGAGGTGCTCACCATGCTCGCGCGCGGCAAGGCCAACAAGGAGATCGCCCACGATCTGCGGATCGGCCAGCAGACGGTGAAGACGTATGTCAGCCACATCCTGACCAAGCTGGGGGTGCACAGCCGGACCCAGGCGGCGGTCTACGCGGTGCAGTCCGGCCTGGTACCGGCGGGTGAACTCACCCCTCCGGAAGCACTGGAGTCGACGACGAGGGAGCAGTGGTGGTCGGCGTGATCAAGACACGATGGACCCCGATCCGGCGGCGACGGAGCGCCACCGCGCTCGCCGAGGTCACCCAACACATCCTGGCGGGCGAGACCGCCGACGACACGCTCCGGCTGATCGCCCGCCGGTTGCGTGAACTCCTGGGCGCCGATATGGCCCGGGTGATGGTGCTGGAGCCGGGCGACGTCCTGACGATACGAGCCACCGACGGCGCCCCGTGGACCGCGCCGAGCGGACCGCTGACGCCCGGCGGCTCCTCCCCCGCCCGCCAGGCGATCCGCGCCGGACGGCCCACGGTCTCCAGCCACGACCGGCGGCCGCGCCGGCTCGGCCGGGACCCCCGGCACGCGGTCCCGGCCTCGGTGCTGGACGCGCCGCTGCTGGTGCGCGGCCACCCCGTGGGGGTGATCGAGGTGGCGAACCGCGGCGGCGGGCGGCGGCTCAGCCACGCCGATGTGAGCACCGTGGGAAGCTTCGCGGCCCCCGCGGCCCATGCGGTCGCCCAGATCCGGCACCGGGAACATCTGCGGCGGCTGGCGTCCGCGGCCGCCGGGCCGGGCTCCGGCGGCTCCCCGGGCGCCACGGGGTCTTCGGGCCTGCCGGACCCTTCGGGGTTCGCGGGGGCTTCCGGTGCTTCCGGGGCTTCGGGGTCTTCCGGTTTCGCGGGGGCGTCCGGGTTGGCGGGAGCGTCGGGCTTTTCGGGTGCCGCTTGGGGCTCGTCCGGTTCCTCGGGGTTCACCCGTTCCTCCGGCCCCTGCGTACGGCGGACCCTGGACTCCCTGGCCGCGGGCGCGGTGGCCCGTACCGGCGCCGCGAGCTGCACGGTCTATCTGCTGGAGCCCGGACCGTCGGCCAACCTCCGCCTGGTCGGCGGCGGCCACGGCCACACCCCGCCGTCCCGGAAACCGGCGCTGGAGGCGATCGCCGGGGCCGCGCCCGTCATCCACGGCGGCGGCCGTACCGGCGCGGCGGGCGAGGGCCCGGCGCGGGGCGCGGTGGCCGCCTGGCCGCTGCTGCGCGAATCCACCGCGATCGGCGCGATGTGCTGCCATTTCCCGCCCGGCCGCGACCCCGGCGAGGCGGACATCACCCTCCTGGAGGTGATCGCGGGGCATGCGTCCTGCGCGGTGGAGAACGACCGGCAGCAGGGGGCCACCCAGGAGAGGTCCGTCCGGGAGGAGCGGCAGCGCATCTCGCGCGAGCTGCACGACTCGGTCTCGCAGGCGCTCTACGGCATCGCACTGGGTGCCCGTACCGCCCGCGAAATGCTGGAACGCGACATGGACAGCGCGGAGCCGGTGGGACGGATCGAGACGGCGAACCCGGTGGAAGGGGCGGTATGGGTCGATCCGGCGGGCGGCCACGAGGCCGTCGGGGAGGTGGTGGACCTCGCCGAGCTGGCCGAACTGGCCGAGCCCATCGAGTACATCCGGCGGCTCGCGGACGCCGCGATCGCCGAGACCCGGACCCTGCTGTGCCGGCTGCGGCCCGAATCGCTGGAGACCGAGGGCCTGGTCGCCGCGCTCACCCAGCATATCGAGGCGCTCCGGGCCCGGTACGGAATCGCCACCGAGGCGAAGCTGGACGCCGAACCGGAGACCACACCGGAGGCCAAGCACGCCCTGTACCGGATCGCCCAGGAGTCGCTGCACAACATCGCCAAGCATTCGCAGGCCCGGAACGTACGGCTCCATCTGCTCAACGAACCGGGCGCCGTCACCCTGACGGTCGCCGACGACGGCGTGGGCTTCGACTGCAAGGGCTCCTTCCCCGGCCATCTCGGGCTGCTCTCCATGCGGGAGCGGGCCCGTGAGGTGGGCGGCACGCTGAACGTGGACAGCCGTCCCGGGCAGGGAAGCCGCATCCGGGCCAGGGTTCCGGCCACGCCGGATTCCTGAGCCGCCGTCCTGAGACCGGTCACCGACGACATATGAGACATTTCTCCTCATGCAGCCGACCGTGCGGGACCGCGCGCTGGCGGACGGCCTCCGGGCCGGCCAAGCGGCGGTCGACGAGGGCCTGTTGAAGGCCACCAAGAGCGATGTGCCGTTCATCAACGAGGCCGCGCGGGAGCTGACCCGCACGGCCGGGCGGCGGCTCCGCCCGCTGCTGGTGCTGCTGGCGGCGCGGTTCGGCGACCCCGGCGCACCGGGCGTGGTGCCCGCCGCCGTCGTCGTCGAGCTGACCCATCTGGCCACCCACTACCACGACGGCGTACGGGACGAGGCGACCGTACGGCGCGGCGCCCAGCGCCCGGACGCCAACTGGGACAACACGGTGGCGGTGCTGATCGGTGACTTCCTCTTCGCCCGCGCCTCGCACATCCTCGCCGACCTGGGGCCGCAGGCCGTGCGGCTCCAGGCCGAGGCGTTCCGGCGGCAGGTCACCGGCCAGATCCTGGAGACGGCCGGACCGCGCCACGGCCGCGACCCCGTCGAGCACCATCTGGAGGTGCTGGCCGGCCGCACCGGCTCGCTGACCGCCGTCTCCGGACGGCTGGGCGCGCTGGCCTCGGGCGCGGACCCGAGCGCCGTGGAGGCCCTCGCGCGATACGGCGAACGGCTGGGCGTGGCGAGCCATCTCGCCGACGAGGTGGCGACCCCGACCGCCCGCCGCCCCACCCTGCCCGTCCTGCTGCTGGCGGAGCGGGCGGGGGCGGGGTCGGCGGAGCGCGCGGATCCTGGGGACCCCGGGGATCGTGCGGGCCGTGGGGAGCCTGGGGATCTTGGGGACCGGGAGCTGTACGAGCTGCTCACCGGGCCCGCCGATCGGCCGGGGTACGCGGAGGCGGTGGCACGGCTGCGCACCCATCCGGTCCTGGACCGCGCCCGCGAGGAGACCGCCCGTCAGGCCGACGCCGCCCGCGCGGCCCTGTCGACGCTCCCCGACTGCCCGGCGAGGGCCGCCCTGGAATCGCTCTGCGAGGCGGTGGTGCGGCGGGCCGCCACCGTTCCGCCGGCCGGGCCGGACGACCCTACGGCACCCAGTAGTTCTGGCTGACCACCAGCATCGACTGGAGTTGCACCCCGGCCGCGTAGGCGCGCGCCGGATCGGGCGGGGAGCCGCACATCCGCGCCCACAGCGCGTCCAGCCAGCCCTGCGCGGCCTCGCCCTCCCCCTCCCCCTCGCCCACGTCATCAGCCTTCTCCCCTTCCGTCATCGCGGCGACCGCGAAGGGCGCGAAGAAGGCGGGCGAGCCCACATCCCCATAGGCCGTGCCGTCGAGCCGGTATCCGCTCCGGATTGCCCCGGGGTCACCGCCCGTCGCCGTCCTCGCCCAGCGGCTGAGCCCGCGCGCGGCCGCCCGGGTCCGTGCGTCGCCGCTGGTCACCGCGTCGGCGCCGAGCCGCCAGGGGACACGGCAGGCGTTCCAGTGGTAGTCGCCGTCATGCGGGCTCTCCAGCACCTTCCCCGGCGCGGGCCTCGGCTCGCCGGACGTGGTGTCCACGACGAAGTCGGGGAGCAGCCCGGTGGCCGGGGCATGGCGGGTGCGCAGCGCACCGGCCAGCGCGAGATGCGCGTCCAGCACCTCGTCCCACCGCGGATCGCCGGTCGCCGCCCGGAACGCCCGGAAGTGGTCCGGCATCCAGTCCGATGTACGGGAGACCTCGTCGAAGCGGCCCGAGGACCAGTCGCCGAGCTTGGTCAGCCGGGTGCCGGGGTGCACCTCGCGCTCCATGACGGCGTCGATCCGCCGCAGTGCGAGCGCCTTGTAGTCGCCGTGGCCGCCACCCCACTGCCGGTCCGCGAGCAGCAGTCCGTACGCGATGTCGAGGTCGCCGTCGGTCGCGGAGTCCCGTCCCCCGACGTCCCGGCCACCGGCGTCCTGCTGGGCGGCGTGCAGATCGGAGTGGTTCACGGAGGGGTGGGCGAGCACATGCCGGAGGATGCCGTCGAAGAGGGCGTGGGCGTCGGGGTCGGCGCCCGCCATCAGCGCGGTGATCACCAGTCCGTAGCCCTGGGCCTCTGCGACGAAGGGGTGTGCCGCGTCGGGGGTGAACACCGCGCATCGGCCCCGGCCGCCCACCTCATCGCCCGACCGGAGGAAGGACGCCTTCCACCGCCGGTAGTGCTCCAGCACCTGCCGGTCGGCCGCCGCCGGGTCGCCGGAGGGCCGGAGCGTACCGGGGGCGTACGGGACGGAGTGCGCCCCGAACGGCACGCGGGCCGCATCGCGTCCCGTCATCGGATCCGGTGCCGCCGGGACCTCCGCGCCAGCCGCACAAGACCGAGGACGATGTCGACCACCAGCACCACCACACCGATGATCAGCAGATAGCCCAGCCCGTGCACCACCCAGCCGATGAGGCCGAGCACGATGGCCACGATCACCAGGAACAGGAAGAGCGCCACGGCCGACACCTCTCCTCGTACGTCAAGCGTCCTCGGCCATCAGCGGCGTGCGAGCTGCCGCCCGCCGCCCGGACCCGACTGGTACGTCTTCCCGTAGTGCTGGAAGATCGCCCCCTCCTGCTCCGCGGGCAGCACATCGTCGATGCCGAGCGAGGGGGCCTTCTTCACCAGCGACCGCGTGTAGGAGACCTTCACATAGCCCGGCCCGACCACCGCGTCGTCCACCGGGACGAACACCAGCCGGTGGCGGGTGGGCAGTCCGGTGCGGACCGTGGCCATGGCGGGTTCATCGGTGGCGGTGGCCACGTAGATCGCCTCGAGCACCCCGATCTTGCGGCCCTGCTCATCGACGACATCCCGGTCACGCCACTCACGGATATCGGCTGGCTGGATCATGACGTATCACCCTCTGACCTCTGCCCCTCCAGCCTGCCTCCGCTCACCGTGAGACGCCACGCCATCCAGCCACCAGGGGTAACGGGAGTGTTCGAAACAGCATGAATTGATCAGGTGTGCCGGATTCCCGATGGGGTACTCGCGGCGTCGAGGAGGTTGGTAATCATGGTTCCCCTGCTAGTCGTTCTTCTTCTCGCACTGCTTCTCTTCGGCGCCGGATTCGCCTTGAAGGCTCTGTGGTGGATCGCGGTCATCGTGCTCGCCGTCTGGCTGATCGGCTTCGTGGCCCGGCCGACGGTCGGCGGGCGACGTGGACGGTGGTACCGCTGGTAGCCCGAAGACCGTGCGGGACAGACCCGACACGGCGCAGACCGTAGGGGCCCGGCCGGAGATTTCTCGATGCTGACTCTGTCGGGGATCTTGGCGGTCTGTTCAGTCTTTGGCGGACCGCCAAGACCTCGGCCGGGTGATTCCGTGCTGGTCCAGGTAGTTCTGGAAGGCGGTCGGCGGCCGGGACGGAGGTGCTTCTCCGGTCGGCGGCCGTCGGCTGAGGCGCTCGATGTTTGCGGCGATGGCCGTGAACACGTGCTGTAGGTGGGCTTTGTGCTGTCCCCGGTAGCGGCAGTGGCGCATGCCGTGTCCGTGGGCGAGCTCGTTGACGGTGCCTTCCACTCCGGAGCGGACCGCATAGCGGGCCTGCCATTCGGATGTCTGCTGCTCGGCACGGACGCGGAGTTGCAGGTCACGGAGTTCTCGCGGGGGAAAGCCCACGCTCCGGGCGCTGTCGGCGGTGGTCGTGCAGCGGGTGCGGACCGGGCAGGGACGGCACTGGCCCTTGGTGAACCGCGCGATGATCAGAGGTGCCGCGGTGGGTGAGGAAGCCGGGTAGGGGCCGTGCCATCCCGCGCTGGTCTCGCCCTGTGGGCAGGTGACCTGCCGGCGGTCGAAGTCGATGTGGAAGTCGTCGCGGCCGAACCCGTTGTTCCTGCGGTGCTGGCGGGTGGTGTTGACCGGCAGTGGTCCGGTGACCGTGATCTGGTGTTCGCGGGCTGCCTGTTCCAGATGGACCAGGGAGGTGTAACCGCCGTCGACCAGGTGCTCGGCGGGCAGCAGCCCGCGGCGCCCCAGCCGGGTGTGGATGCCGGGCAGAGCCTTCGCGTCGTAGCCGGTGGCGTCGGTGGTGGCCACATCCGTGATCACGTTGACACCGTCCGGGTCACAGGTCTCGGTGAGATGCGCGACGAAGCCTTTCCAGCGGGTGTCGCCGCGGCGCGCGTAGCGGGCCGTCGGATCGTAGGGCGAGACGACCGCGACGGCCGAGGGCGGCAGGCCGCCGTCCTCGGCGGTGCGCCAGCGCAGGCGGCCGGCCCCGTCGCGGCAGTAGTTCTGCACCATGATCTGCCGCAGGGCCTGGACGCGGGGCCCGGACAAGCGTTCCGGCCCGTGCTGCCCGAGGTGCTCGATCAGCCGGACGGCATCGCCTCCGGTGGCGAGGATCCTGGACTTGGGGCGGGTGGGGTTCTTGCCCAGACGGACCGGACGGCCGTAGCGGCGCCCCCACTCCTCGTCGACCAGGCCGGCCAGCAGGTGCGGAGCTGTGCCGGCCAGTTCTTCCAGCGCGGCGCGGACCGCCTCGGTGACCAGTTCCAGCCGGGTCAGGTCGCGCACCGCGGCCAGGACATGGGTGGAGTCCGTGCGCTGGGTGGTGCGCTCACGGACGAGACCGGCCTCCTTCAGGCGCGCGAGCGCGAGGTCGAGGAGACGGTCGGCTCGGCCGTCCTCGGTGAGACGCTCACGGAAGTCGGCCAGCACGCTGTGGTGGAAGCCGGGGTCGTCCAGTTCCATGGCCAGCGCGTACTTGAAATCGATGCGGCAGCGAACCGCTTCGGCTGCCTGCCGGTCCGACAGACCGAGGAGGAACTGAAGCACGCAGACGGTGGCCAGCTGGGCGGGCGAGAGACCCGGGCGGCCATCACGCGGGTACCAGTCGGCGAAGTCCTCGTCACGCCACAGCCCGCCCAGGTGGTCTCTCACCCACATCGCCGTCGTACCGCCCGGATTGCTCGCCCGCGCCATCTGCACGGTCAGAGAAGGGACTTGCTCACCGGAACGGGGGCGGAGCGACAACGGGCACCTCGACAACTGCATTGGTTCTTGAACAGAGCCGAGCATGCCCGTTGATCACACTGCCCCGCCGGGGATCCTCAAGATCCCCGACAGAGTCAGCATCGAGATTTCTCCGGCCGGGCCCCTACGGTCTGTGTGTCTAGTCGCTAGTCGCTAGTCGGCGAGCATTCCGCGCCGCAACCGGCCCAGCGCCCGACTGAGCAGCCGGGAGACATGCATCTGGGAGACGCCGAGTTCGGCGCCGATCTCCGACTGGGTCAGCTCCTCGCCGAACCGAAGCTGCAAGATGCGGCGGTCCCGCTCACCCAGCTCTTCCACCAGCGGCTTGAGCGCGTGCAGATTCTCCACGGTCTCCATGGCCGGGTCGACGTCGCCGAACCGGTCCGCGTACGTGGTCACCCGCGTGGCCCCGCTCTCCTGCTCGGCGGGCGCGTCCAGCGAGGTGGTGAGATAGCCGTTGCTGGCCACCAGTCCGTCGACGACCTCGTCCTCGCTCAGCTCCAGATGCTCCGCGAGCTCGGCCGTGGTGGGCGACCGGTCCAGCCGCTGGAACAGCTCCTCGTTCGCCTTGGCGAGGTCGATCCGCAACTCCTGGAGACGGCGGGGAACATGCACCGCCCAACTGGTGTCGCGGAAGAACCTCTTGATCTCGCCGACGATGTACGGAACGGCGAAGGTGGTGAACTCGACCTCGCGGCTCAGATCGAACCGGTCGATCGCCTTGATCAGCCCGATGGTGCCGACCTGGACGATGTCCTCCATCTCCACCGAGCGGTTGTGGAACCGCCGGGCGGCGTACCGGACCAGCGACAGGTTGAGCTCGATAAGGGTGTTCCGCACGTACTGGTACTCGTGCGTCCCCTCCTCCAGCTCCGTCAGCCGGTCCAGGAACGTCTTGGTCAGCGCCCGCGCGTCCTTGGGCGCCACCTTTGCCGGATCGTCCACCGTGGGCAGATCGGACAGTCCGGCGTTCTCCATTCCATCCAGTGCAATGTCGCGTACCTGAACACCATGTGCTTGCTCAGCTTCGGCTGCCGTCAGTGTCGACATTGTCACGGGTGCCGTGTCGTTCACCGTCGCACTCCCTGTATCGGCTGCATGCATAGGCTGATTGGGGACCCGCCTACCCACCCTCGATGCCCCCATGCCTACTTCTTGCGGACGGATGGCGGGCCGGCGAGCACCACCAGCCCCCGACGAGGGCCAACGCCATGAGCACGGCCCCGAATACGGTCGCCCCCGTCGTCAGCCCCGCCGCATCGCTGAGGTAACCCGCCGTTACCGGCAGCACGCCCGCGGGCACATAGCCCCCGACGTTGAGCGCCGCGTTGGCCTCCGCCAGGCGGCTCGCCGGAACACTGGAGTTGAGCAGCGACAGCCCGCCGAGCTGCCCCATCCCCTGCCCCGCCCCGGCCAGCAGCGCGGCGGTGACGAGCAGCGGCACGGAGGAGGCGCGGACGGCGGCGATGAGCGCGCCCATGCCGATCGTCGTACTGACGGCACCGGCCATGAGGATCGTCCGCCGGTCCAGCCGCTGGACGGCGAACTGCGCACCGGTCGCGGTGAGGAACATCACGAAGGCCATGGCGCCCGCGGCCACCGGGCTGGTGGTGTCCAGCAGCCCCGAGAGCAGCGACGGCCCGAGGGACAGTACGAAGGAGGTGGCGGTGATGCCGGGCGCGAAGACGGCGATGCCCATGAGGAGTTGCCCCCCGCTGCCCCGCGGCACCCCGGGCATCCGCACCCACGCCCCCTTCGCGGGCGCGACGGGACGCCGTACCGGCATCCGCACCACGACCACGACCGCCGCCGCCAGCAGCACCGCCTCCAGGACGAACACCCCCTTGCCCAGCACCCCGGCGAGCAACGGCCCCAGCCCGGCCCCGAACACCATCGCGCACGAGGCCAGCAGCGCCGCCAGCCGCCGGCGCCCCGGCCCGGCCACATCGGTCACCGCCGCCATCCCGGCGGAGACGACGGCGCCCACCGCGATCCCGCTGAACAACCGCGCCACGATCAGCGCCGCCACGGCCGACGCACTCGCGAAGATCGCGCATGCCGCCATCGCGAGCCCGAGCGCGGGCAGCAGCACGGGCTTCCGTCCCACCCGGTCCGACACCACGCCCGAGACCAGCAGCGAACCGAGCAGCCCGACGATGTAGCAGGCGAAGATCACCGTCAGGGTGCCCTTGGAGAACCCGATCTCGCGCTGCCACCGCACATACAGCGGCGTCGCCGCGTTCGAGAGGACGAACACGGCGGTCACCGGCCATGCGGCCGTCCACACCCACCGGGTCGCGGCCGCCCCCTCCGCCTTCTCGCCCCTCTCCTCATGTGCCTCCCGCGCACCCGGCACCGCCACGGCCCGACTCCCCGTCACGACAGCTCCTCCCGACGACCTCAGTACGACTTAAATCGAACTTAGCATGCAGTACGATCGGACTCGTACAGCGAGCCGCGCGACGAGGACCCGACAATGACCGCTCAGACCACTCAGACCGCCCATCCACCGCAAACACCCCAAAGCGCCCGCCCCGCCATCAAGGCGCTCCCCGAACCCCCCGACCTCCCGCCCCCGCTCCCGGAACCGGCCGTGGAGGAGATCCGGCTGGAAACGGTCCTGGGCGCCCTGAGCGACCCCCTCCGCCTCCGCATCGTGCGCAAACTGCTCCTCGAATCGGAGCGGTTCGATCACACCTGCGGCTGGTTCGGTCTGGACCGCCCCAAGTCCTCGCTCACCCACCACTTCAAGGCCCTCCGCGAAGCAGGCGTCACCCGCCAGCGCCAATACGGCCTGGAGCGCCGCAGCCACGTCCGGATCGCCGACCTCAACGCACGCTTCCCAGGTCTCCTGGACCTCGTGGCCGACTGGACCCCGGCCGAGGGGTGACGGCGGGCGTTAGCCGGACGTTAGCGAATCGCCAGCGGTCGTTAAGAGAACGCCAGCGGCGGCCGACACCATGGATGGTGCGTGAGCAGGAACCGCACAAACCGGAAGCCCATGGGGGTCGTCATGTCGCACCACACTCTCAACCGCCGGGTCCGCAAGGCCGGTGTGGCCGCGCTGATCGCCGCCGCCTCGGCCGTCGCCCTCACCGCCTGCGGGAGCGACGACTCGTCGTCCGACGCCAAGGGGAGCTCCTCCTCCCACGCGTCGTCCTCCGCGAAGTCGTCGCAGTCGGACGCCTCGATCCACAACCAGGCGGGCCAGACGGGCAAGCAGGCAACGGCCCTTGGCTCGGGGTCCGACAAGGCGCAGGCGACCTCCGAATGCCAGCCGGGGACGCTGCGGGCGACCCTGGACTCGGCCGGCACCTCCCAGGCGGGGATGAACCACCGGGGCACATTCCTGCGGGTGAAGAACACCGGCGACGAGACCTGTGTGATCAGCGGCTACGCCGGGCTGGCACTGGAGGGCGCCGGACACACCGCCATCAAGACCACCGCCCGCCACGGCAGCACCTACTTCGCCACCGACCCGGGCTCCCACCCGATCACCCTCGGACCGGGCAAGAGCGCCTGGGCCGACCTGGTGTGGACCACCACCGGCGCCTCGACCGCCCACGCGAAGTACCTCCAGATCTCCCCGACGGGCAGCAACTCCCACAGCACCGTCGCCTTCGGCGAGGACCTCGACAACGGCACCCTGTCGCTGACCGCCTGGTCGTCCAAGCCGCCCATCAATAGCTGACAGCACGGCTGACGGCATAGAGAACCCCAGATCGGACCCGGTCCGTGCTGGGGTTCCGCGCGTCCCGGCCACCGGCGCGGGCCTCAGCCTCAGCCTCAGGTCACCAGACCCCGGCGGTAGGCGTAGACGACCGCCTGGACTCGGTCGCGGAGTCCGAGCTTGGCGAGGATGCGTGAGACGAAGGTCTTGACGGTCTCCTGGCTGATCACCAGGGTCGCGGCGATTTCGCTGTTGGAGAGGCCATTCGCGATGAGACGGAGGACTTCCAGTTCGCGGGGGGTCAGCGGGATGTCGCGCGGCGGCCCCTCGGCGGGCCGGATGCGGGCGGCGTACGTGCCCACGAGCTGCCGCGTCACCTCGGGGTCCAGCAGTGCCGCGCCGGTGGCCACGGTCCGGATGCCGTGCAGCAGTCGGGACGGCGGCGCGTCCTTGAGCAGAAACCCGCTCGCCCCCGCGCGCAGCGCCTCGTAGACGTACTCGTCCAGATTGAACGTGGTCACCACGAGCACCTTGACGGGATGCGGCACCCCGGCACCGGCCAGCAGCCGGGTGGCCTCGATGCCGTCGAGCACCGGCATGCGTACGTCCATCACCACGACCTCCGGGCGCAGCCGCCCGGCGAGTTCGACCGCGGTCCGCCCGTCCCCGCACTCACCCACCACTGCGAGATCGGGCTGGGCGTCGATGATCGTCACCAGCCCGGTGCGGACCAGTACCTGGTCATCGCAGACCAGCACCCGGATCGGCTCGGTCACGGCGCTCGGCTCGGTCATGACGGGCGCCCCGCGGGTATCCGTGCCCGTACGACGAAGCCGCCGCCCGTCCGCCCGCCCGCGCTGAAGTCACCGCCCAGGACGTCGACCCGTTCGCGCAGCCCGGCCAGGCCCCGCCCGCTCCCGCCGGGGGACCCGGCCCGCGAGCCGGAACCGTCCGTGCTGACCTCCACGGTGATCTCCCTTGCGCCGTGGTGCACCTGGACCGAGGTGCGGCTGCCGTGAGCGTACTTGAGGGCGTTCGTCAGGGCCTCCTGCACCACCCGGTAGGCCACGAAGTCGGCGCTGCCGTTCGACTCCGTCGGCGTGCCCTTCTCGGCGAACTCCACCGGCTGCCCGGCACGGCGGGTCTGCTCCACGAGCGTGAGAAGCCTGCCGACGGCCGGCGTCCTGGCCTCGGTGCCGTACTCGGGGTTGAGCAGATCGAGCAGGTGCCGCAGATCGGTGATGGCCCGTCGGCCGGTGTCGGTGACGGCGGTCAGGGCCTGGTCGAGCCGGTCGGGCGCGGCGGTCAGATAGCGTGCCGCCTCGGCCTGCACGACCATCGCGGTCACATGGTGGGTCACGACGTCGTGGAGCTCGCGGGCGATACGGGTGCGTTCGGCGGTGCGGGTGTGCTCGGCGACAAGGCGGCGGCGTTCCGCCTCCGCGGCCCGGGTGGAGCGCAGCCACGACCCCATGCCCCATGGGAGGGCCAGCGCCAGGTAGTACAGCGTGAACTCACCCGGCGATTCGGCGCCCGAACCGAGCCGGTAGAGCGCCACCGCCAGCGGCACATACGCCGCGGAGAAGACCAGCGCGGTGGGGCGCCGGTGCCGTTCCAGATGGGACCCCACGCTCAGCAGCGCGACGGGCACCGCGGTACCCGCGAACGAGTGGTAGCCGCGGAGCTGGTCGACGGCGAAGCCGACCGACACCAGGGCGAGACAGAGAACCGGCCACCGCCGCCGCACGGCGAGCGGAAGGCACTGGAGGGCGACCGCCACGACGGCCAGTGCGTCGAAGGGACGGCCCGGCAGCCCGCCGAGCTGCGTCCCGTGGTTGTGGAACGCCGGTACGAGCGACCCGGCGAAAATCAGCAGCCCGAGCGGCAGATCCCGGACCGTGACATCGAACCTGCGCCACAGCTCCGGCACCCGCCGAACACCGATCAACGGCACCGCCCTCATCATCGACTCCTTCGCCCCTCCGCGGCCAAAGCACCGCGGCCGAAGGGAACGCTACGCAGCGAGATCTCCAACGCGGGCCCTACGCGCGATCCGCGGCCTGCGAAGCGACGCGCTCGATCGCCCGAACGGCAACGTCAGGCTGATCCACATAGATGTAGTGCTCGCTGTTCTTGGCGGTGCTCAGCCTGCTGCGGCTGGAGACCGCGAGCCACTTGCGCTGACCGTTGGACCACGCCCGCTCCAGCCCCGGCCCGTATTCGGGAACCGCCGCGAGGTACTGCTTCCCGTGGTGGATCACCTCCACCGGAATGCTCCCGGCCGAACGGACCTTCCCATCCGGCACCGTGAGCATCTCCGGCTCCCCTCCGTGAAGGATCGCGAGGGTCTGATCACGCAATGCGACTGCCGGGCCGGTGGCGGATTCAGGAATCCCCTTGTTGAGATCGGCGGTCTGCGTCGGCGAGGTGGCATCCATCAAGACCAGCCCCTTGACCCTGTCCTGATGGTCGGGGGCATACCGGGCGGCGATCAGCCCGCCCAGCGAATGCCCCGCCAGCACGACCGGACGGTCACCGGCGACACGATCGAGCACCGCGGTCAGCACCTTCCCCGTGCTGTCGAGCGTCTGAGGCCCATCGGGCTGATCACTGGCCCCCTCGCCAAGCCGGTCGTAGGAACAGACTCGGTTCTTCTTGCTCAGGGTCTTCTGGATCCCGGCCATCTTCTCCAGCCCGTCGCCACCCCCGGCCACCAGCGTGATGACCGGCCTGCCGTCCGCCGAAGTCCCCGAACAGGAGACATTCACCAACCGGCCGCCGACCTCGATCTTCTTGGTACCGGTGAGCAAGCCCTCATCAGCCGCCTTCCCCGGAGCAGTAGTGGACCTCCCACCGGCGGACGCCTCCGCATCCGCCTTCGTGGAGTCCTCACAGCCGACCAGCCCCACACCTGCCACGGCACACGACAGCGCGAGCACAGCGGACAGCCGACCATTGCGGACCATGTTTGCTCCCCAGTAAGAGAATTGACGCCGAAAAGGCTGCATTCCGTGGCGGTCGACCCAATGCGCCGCCACATCCGCGGCCAAAGCGCCGCGGCGATCCCGAACGCTACGGATCCGACCCCCCGGAATCGTCACCACACGGTGGACACCCACACGTAGCTCCCCCGGGGGACAGCCCCCACAAGCCCCGGCCCAAGCCGGGTCACGGCATCCGCGCCAAACAAAAAAGGCCCAGGTCACAGAAAATGTGACCTGGGCCTCAAATGAGCCGCCTAAGGGAATCGAACCCTTGACCTACGCATTACGAGTGCGTCGCTCTGGCCGACTGAGCTAAGGCGGCATGCTGCGGTGCCGGATTGGCAGCAGCAGCGTCGCCAAGTCTACACAGCTTCGAGGGGTGCTCCGTACGGGGCCGGGTGGGGCCCGGGCGGGGCCGGGGCTGGTCAGCGGCAGCGGGTGTGGGGGGTGGGTGGGCGGCCGGTGAGGAGGTAGGTGTTGATCGCGTTGTCGATGCAGTTGCTGCCGCGGCCGTAGGCCGTATGGCCGTCACCGTCGTAGGTGAGGAGGGTGGCGGAGGAGAGCTGGGTGGCCAGGGCACGGGCCCAGGGGTAGGGGGTGGCGGGGTCACGGGTGGTGCCGACGACGACGATGGGGGCGGCGCCCTTGGCGTGCAGGGCGTGGGGGGTGCCGGTCGGGCGGACGGGCCAGTAGGCGCAGTTCAGGGCCGCCCAGGCGAGGGCACCGCCGAAGACGGGGGATGCCTTCCGGAAGGCGGGGAGGGACTTCTTGACCTCGGCGGGGGTGCGGAAGGCGGGTGGGAGGTCGAGGCAGTTGACGGCGGGGTTGGCGTACATGAGGTTGGCGTACGAGCCGTCGGCGTCGCGTTCGAAGTAGAGGTCGGCCAGGTTGAGCAGACCGCCGCCGTGGCCGCGCATCGCGGAGCGGAGGGCGGTGCGCAACTGGGGCCAGGCGGTCTCGTCGTACATTGCGGAGATCACGCCCATGGTGGCGAGGGGCTCGCCCAGGGCGCGGGACTCGCCGGTGGGGACCGGGTGGGAGTCGAGGCGGGTGAAGAAGGCGCTGAGCCGGTCGCGGGCGGCGGCCACGGAGCCGGTGCCGAGGGGGCAGCCGGTGCGGCGTACGCAGTCCTCGGCGAAGGCGGTGAAGGCGGTTTCGAAACCGGCGGTCTGGTCGCGGTTGATACGCCGGGAGGACAGCGTCGGGTCGAGGGCGCCGTCGAGGACGAGACGGCCGACGCGGTGGGGGTAGAGGTCGGCGTAGGTGGCGCCGAGGAAGGTGCCGTAGGAGGCGCCGACGTAATGGAGCTTCCGGTCGCCCAGCGCGGCGCGCAGCACATCCATGTCGCGGGCCGCCTCGACCGTCGAGACATGGCGGAGGATCCGGCCCGAGCGGGCCGCGCAGCCGTGGGCGAACTTCTTGTAGGCGGCGACGAGACGATCGGTCTCGCCGCGGCCGTCGGGCGTCTGGTCGGTCTGGGTGAAGGCGTCCATCTGCTTGTTGCTCAGACAGGTGACGGGCTCGCTGTCGGCCACGCCGCGCGGGTCCATCGCCACCATGTCGTAGCGGGCGCGCACCCGGGTCGGGTAGCCCACGGCCGCGAAGCTCTGTAGATAGCCGACCGCGGAGCCGCCGGGGCCGCCGGGGTTCACCAGGAGCGAGCCGAGGGGGCGGCCGGGGCCGGTCGCCTTCTTACGGGAGACGGCGAGTCTCAGATCCCGGCCGGTGCCGGGTCTCGCGTAGTCGAGCGGGGCCTTGAGGGTGGCGCATTCGAAGTCCGCGCCGCCGCAGGGACGCCAGCTCAGCGACTGCTCGTAGTACGGCTTGAGGGCGGCGGGGACGGCCTTCTTCGACATCGACGCGGCGGGCGGCGAGGAGACGCCGGCGGAGCAGCCGGAGGACAGCGGGGCGGCGGAGGCGAGGGCCGCGGAGACGAGGGCGGCGCCGAGGGTCCGGAGCGGGCGGCTGCTGTGCGGGGCGTTCATGGGCTGATCCCTCGGTTCGCGCGGTCGAGTCGCGGGATCGCACCGGTCGGATCATCCGGATCATGTCGAGCACGGTGATCCGGGTGGCCAGGGTCGTCAGGGTGATCACCCGGATCGCTCGGATCCTGGAGACCGGGCCCTGGAGATCGGGCCCCGGAGACCAGGTCCCGGAGACCAGGTCCTGGCGATACGGCCGGCTTGCCCCCTTACGGAGAGTATCCGCTCGGACACGCTTCATGCGCCCGATGGCGAACCCGTACGGGTGACTCAGCCGGCCCGCAGCGCCATGGTCATCGCCTCGACCGCCAGCAGCGGCGCCACATTGCTGTCCAGCGCCTGACGGCACGCCGTGATCGCCTCGATCCGGCGCAGCGTCCGCTCGGGCTTCGAGCCCGACGCGATCCGCTCCAGCGCGTCCCGTACGTCCGTGTTGGCGAGCGCGACCTGGGAGCCGAGCTGGAGGGCCAGCACATCGCGGTAGAAGGCGATCAGATCGGTGAGCGCGAGGTCGAGGGTGTCGCGCTGGGTGCGGGTGGCGCGGCGCTTCTGACGGTCCTGGAGATCCTTCATGGCCCCGGCCGTACCGCGTGGCAGCCGCCCGCCCGTACCGGCCGCGGCCCCCAGGGCGGCGCGCAGCTCCTCGGTCTCCTTGACGTCGACCTCCTCCGCCACCTGCTTGGCGTCCTCGGCCGCGGCGTCGATCAGCTCCTGGGCCGCCTTGAGGCAGCCGCCCACGTCGTCGACGCGCAGCGGGAGCTTCAGGACGGCGGCGCGGCGGGCGCGGGCCCGCTCGTCGGTGGCCAGTCGGCGGGCGCGGTCGATATGGCCCTGGGTGGCGCGGGCGGCGGAAGCGGCCAGCTCGGGGTCGATGCCGTCGCGCCGGACGAGGAGGTCGGCGACGGCCTCCACCGGGGGCGTGCGGAGGGTGAGGAGACGGCAGCGGGAGCGGATCGTGGGCAGCACATCCTCCAGCGAGGGCGTGCACAGCAGCCATACGGTGCGCGGCGCGGGCTCCTCGACGGCCTTGAGGAGAACATTGCCCGCACCCTCGGTAAGGCGGTCGGCGTCCTCCATGACGATCACCTGCCACCGGCCGCCGGCGGGCGACAACTGGGCACGGCGGACGAGCTCCCGGGTCTCCTTGACGCCGATGGTGAGCATGTCCGTACGGACCACCTCCACATCGGCGTGGGTGCCGACGAGGGCGGTGTGACAGCCGTCGCAGAAACCGCAGCCGGGGGCGCCGCCGAGCGCCCGGTCCGGGCTGACGCACTGAAGCGCGGCGGCGAAGGCGCGGGCCGCGGTGGCCCGGCCGGAGCCGGGCGGGCCGGTGAACAGCCAGGCGTGGGTCATCTTGGACGACGCCATGGGCTCCGCGGCCGGAATCGCCTCGCCCGCGGCCGTGACCAGGGCGTCCGCGTCCCGCGCGGCAGCCGTGAGCTGGGCCGCTACTCGGTCCTGCCCGACCAGGTCGTCCCACACCGCCATTGGCTGCCTCCGCCGTTCGTGCTTACGGCATCCCATTGTGGGCCACCCCACCGACAGCCGAGCACGACCGCCGCCGACGCGCCCGGTCGGCCGGGCCGCCAGCGGGTCGCCGTCGGTGCCCTGCCGTCTGGGGCTCTCCGTCAGCGGGCCTCGTCGGCGCCTGCCGTCACCGGCCACCCGCCAGCGCCCCTGCCGCCGGCGCCCCAACGCGTCACCGTGCCGTCGGCGGCGACCCTGTCCGCGGCCCCGTCCGTGACGTCCTCACCGAGATACGCCTATACGCCTCGGCGCCGCGCTCGTGCTTCTGCATCACCCGCGCGGGGGCCTCCCGCGCGGTGTAGCGCTTGCCGTCGATGCCGCCGGTGACGTGGTTCCGCCACCGGTCCTCGCCCATGTGGCCGTCGGCGGCCTGCCGTCAGCGGCGTCGGCCGTCCTCGTCGTCGCGCGGGCCGAGCAGCTCGTCGGCCAGCGACGGGAGGTCGTCCAGCGGGGTCTCCTCCGCCCACTCGGGACGGCGGCGGCGCGGACGCGGCGGCTCCGCACCGCCCTGCGCCTGGCCCTGGCCCGGACCGTGGCCGTACTGCGGCATCTCGCGTGTGCGCTCGTTCTCCTGGGCCTGGGCCTGGCCCTGGCCCTGCGCCTGGCCCTGGCCCTCGTCCGGCCGGAACAGCCACGGCGGGACCCGGTCCACCGGGTCGGCGGAGCGCTCGTCCCGTACGGGCGGCAGCACGGCCGTCTCCTCGGCCGCGTTCGTGGGCGGCTCGGCGGGCGGCTGGGGCAGGACGGCCGTCTCCTCGGCGTCCGGGCCGCCCCGGTGCCCCGGGCCGTCCTGGGGCCGTACGGGCGGCAGCACGGCGGTGTCGCCGGCGTCCGGGCCGTTCTGGGGAGGCACGGGCGGCAGCACCGTGGTCTCCTCCGCGTCCCGCCCGGTGGCAGAACGGTCGGTGGCGGGACGGCCGGAGCCGCCCTCGCCGACGTACTCCGCCCACGGGTCGAACCGCGGCGTCTGGACCGTCTTCGTCGAGTCCGGGTCGCCGGAGGCGGGACCCGCCGCGTCCCGGGCACCGCCGGTGTCCTGGGCACCGTCCGCGCCCCGCGAGCCCCTGGCGCCATCCGCGTCGTGCGGCGGCGGGGCCGGGGTCTCGGTCTCCACGGTCGGCGCATCGGCCCCGGAGGAGGACGCCGTATCCGCCGCGTCCGCCGCCAGCCGCGCCTGCTCCGCCCGCAGCAGCGCCTCCTCTGCCCTGCGCTGCTCCTCCTGGCGGCGCGCCTCGGCCTCGGCCCGCCGCAGGGCCTCCGCCTCCGCCTCCAGGCGGCGCCGCTCCTCGTCGGCGGCGCGGGCGCGGTCCTCGGCCTCGATGCGCTTACGGTCCTCCTCGGCCCTGCGGCGCGCGTCCTCGGCCCGCTGACGGGCCGCCTCCGCCTGTCGCTCGGCCTCGCGCCGGCGGGCCTCCTCCAGCTCGCGCCGCTTGCGCTCCTCCTCCTCGGCGCGCGCCTTGGCGAGCGCCTCCTGGCGCTCGCGCTCCAGCCGCTCCTCCTCGGCCTTACGCGCGGCCTCTTCCTCGGCGCGGCGGCGGGCCTCCTCCTCGGCGGCCTTACGGGCCTCCTCCTGGGCCTTCACCTCCGCCTCGGACAGCGGCAGCATCTGGTCCAGGCGGTGGCGCACCACGGAGGTGACCGCCTCCGGAAGCTGCCCGGCGTCGACGACGAGATAGCGGGCCGGGTCGGCGGCGGCGAGGGCCAGGAATCCGGCCCGTACGCGCTGGTGGAACTCGGCGGGCTCGGACTCGAGCCGGTCCGGGGCCTCGGTGAAGCGCTCGCGGGCGGTCTCCGGCGAGACGTCCAGCAGCACCGTCAGATGCGGCACCAGGCCGTTCGTCGCCCAGCGCGAGATACGGGCGATCTCGGTCGCGGCGAGGTCGCGCCCCGCGCCCTGGTAGGCCACGGAGGAGTCGATGTAGCGGTCGGAGATGACGACCGCGCCGCGCTCCAGCGCCGGGCGGACGACGGTGTCGACGTGCTCGGCGCGGTCCGCCGCGTACAGCAGCGCCTCGGCGCGGTGCGAGATCCCGGCGGACGAGACGTCGAGCAGGATCGAGCGGAGCCGCTTGCCGATCGCGGTCGCGCCCGGCTCACGGGTCACCACGACCTCGTGGCCCTTGGCCCTTATCCACTCGGCCAGCGCCTCCACCTGCGTGGACTTGCCCGAGCCGTCGCCGCCCTCGATGGCGATGAAGAAACCGGTGGCGGCCGGGCCCTCGTCCGCGCCCCCGCCACCGAGCAGCGCCTCGCGCAGATCGCGCCGCAGCGGCACTCCCTGCCGGTCGTCGGTCCGGCCGAGGACCAGCGCGGCGACGGGCAGCAGCAGCGCGCCCACCAGCATCAGGGTGAAGGCCGCGCCGCCGTGGGCGAAGACGAAATCGCCCCCGCCGAGCCGGTGCGGTCCGATGACGGCGGCGAGCAGCGGCGCGACGACCGCGCCGAACCCGACGCTGACGCGGACGACGGCCTGAAGATGCGCGGTCATCCGGGGCCGGCGGGCCTCCTCGGACTCCTGGTCCAGGAGGGCGTGGCCGGTGTGGGCGGCGATACCGGCCAGCACGCCCGCGACCCAGGCGATCAGCACGACGGTGGTCGTGTCGTGCACCAGGCCCACCGTGAGCAGCGCGAGCCCGGTCAGCGCGACCGACAGCGCCAGCAGCCTGCGCCGCGACAGACCCGGCAGGACCTTCGGGGCCCAGCGGATGCCCAGGGCCGGACCACCGGCCAGGACGAGGGCGAGCAGCGCGAAGGCGACCGGCCCGCCGCCGAGGTCCATGGCCTGAAGCGGTGCGACGCCCACGGCCGCGGCGATCGCGCCCGCCACCCCGGCGCAGGCGAGCACCAGCAGCGGAACGGCACCGGTGCGGCCCTTGTCGGCGCCGGTACCGGAGGCGGCGCGCGGGCGGCGCAGCCCCTCCAGGGGGGAGCGGGTGCGGCTGGTCTGCCCGCCGGGCAGTTCGAGGAAGGTGAGGATCGAGATCGACGCGGCGAAGAGTCCGGCGCCGACATACGAGCCGAGGGCGGCCTGGTGGGTGTGGAACCACTCCACACCGGTGCCCAGCAGCCTGCCGATGAGGGTGACGACGAGCAGCCCGGCGGCGGCGATCGGCAGCGTCAGGAAGTTCGTACGGAGCGAGAGCCGCCGCAGCGCGTCCAGGTGGTCGGGCAGCGGGCGCACGGCCGCGCCCTCGGCGGGCGGTGCCGGGAGCAGCGAGGGCGCCGCGCCGTCCTTGGCGACGGTCCAGAAGCGCTCCGCGACGCCGACGACGAAGGTCGTGATGAGCAGCCAGGCGACGGCGTCGGCCGGGGCCCAGTCGATCCACAGCGGCGCGATGAGGAGCAGCACCAGCCGCAGACCGTCCGCGCCGACCATGGTCCAGCGGCGGTCCAGCGGACCGGAGGGGCCGATGAGCGCCGCGAGCGGCCCGAGGAGCACCGCGCCGAACAGCACGGTCGCCAGGAGCCGTACGCCCAGCACCACCGCGACCGCGAAGGCCGCGCCGCGATACCCGCCGCCGAAGGAGTCGGCGGCCACGGACGCCTGGAGCGTCAGCAGCACCAGCACCAGCACGGCGAGCGCGTCCCCCGCGCCGCCGACGAGTTGGGCGCTCCAGAGCCGTCGCAGCGGCTGATAGCGCAGCAGGGCTCGTACGGCCCGCTCGCGGGAGTCCGCGGCAAGGGCACCGGAAGTGGCGGTCACGTCCGTTGGCTGCTCTCGCGTCATCCCGCCAGCCTATCCGGATCACATGAATCCACGGCCCCCCGGCCGAACAAACGGGCGGTGAGCCGTGGATGGCGCGGGGATTGCTCCGCCTTGCTCCGCTTTCCTACTCGGCGTTGGCCGACGACTTCTTGGCCGCTGCCGTCTTCTTGGCGGCGGTCTTCGCGGTCGTCTTCTTGGCGGTCGTCTTCTTCGCCGCGGTCTTCTTGGCGGCCGTCTTGGTCGCCGTCGTCTTCTTGGCCGCGGTCTTCTTCGCCGCCGTCTTCTTGGCGGTCTTCTTGGCCGGGCCCTTGGCGCGCTTCTCGGCGAGCAGCTCATAGCCGCGCTCGGGCGTGATGGTCTCCACGTCGTCGTCGCGGCGCAGCGTCGCGTTGGTCTCGCCGTCCGTGACGTACGGGCCGAAGCGGCCGTCCTTCACCACCACGGGCCGCTCGCTGACCGGGTCGGTGCCCAGCTCCTTCAGCGGCGGCTTGGCCGCGGCCCGGCCACGCTGCTTGGGCTGGGCGTAGATCGCCAGCGCCTGCTCGAGCGTGATGGTGAAGAGCTGCTCCTCGCTCTCCAGCGACCGCGAGTCCGTGCCCTTCTTCAGGTACGGGCCGTAGCGGCCGTTCTGCGCGGTGATCTCCACGCCCTCGGCGTCGGCGCCGACCACGCGCGGCAGCGACATCAGCTTGAGCGCGTCCTCCAGGGTCACCGTGTCCAGGGACATCGACTTGAGGAGGGACGCGGTGCGCGGCTTGACGGCGTTCTTACCGGTCTTGGGAGTGTCCTCGGGGAGCACCTCGGTGACATACGGGCCGTAGCGGCCGTCCTTGGCCACGATCATGCGACCGGTGTCGGGGTCGGGGCCCAGCTCGAACTCACCGCTCGGCTTGGCGAGCAGCTCCTCCGCGTATGCCACCGTCAGCTCGTCCGGCGGCATGTCGTCGGGGACGTCGGCGCGCCGGCCGGTGCCGCCCTCGATCTCCGTCGGGCGCTCGACGTACGGTCCGTAGCGGCCGACGCGCAGCACGATGCCGTCGCCCACGGGGAAGGACGAGATCTCCCGGGCGTCGATCGCGCCCAGGTCGGTGACCAGCTCCTTGAGGCCGCCGAGGTGGTCGCCGTCGCCGTTCCCGGCCTCGGCGGCGCCGGCCTGCGCACCCTCGCCGAAGTAGAAGCGCTTCAGCCACGGCACGGCCTCGGCCTCGCCGCGCGCGATGCGGTCGAGGTCGTCCTCCATCTTGGCGGTGAAGTCGTAGTCGACCAGCCGGCCGAAGTGCTTCTCCAGCAGGTTGACCACGGCGAAGCTGAGGAAGGAGGGCACGAGCGCGGTGCCCTTCTTGAAGACATAGCCGCGGTCGAGGATGGTGCCCAGGATCGTGGCGTAGGTCGAGGGGCGGCCGATCTCGCGCTCTTCGAGCTCCTTGACCAGCGACGCCTCGGTGTAGCGGGCCGGGGGCTTGGTCGCGTGGCCGTCGGCGGTGATCTCCTCGGCGGAGAGCCGGTCGCCCTCGGTGACCTGCGGCAGCCGGCGCTCGCGGTCGTCGAGCTCGGCGTTCGGGTCGTCGGCGCCCTCCACGTATGCCTTCATGAAGCCGTGGAAGGTGATCGTCTTACCGGAGGCGGAGAACTCGGCGTCCCGGCCGTCGCTCGCCTGCCCGGCGATCTTGACGGTGACCGAGTTGCCGATCGCGTCCTTCATCTGGGAGGCGACGGTCCGCTTCCAGATCAGCTCGTAGAGCCGGAACTGGTCGCCCGTGAGGCCGGTCTCCGCCGGGGTGCGGAAACGGTCTCCCGAGGGGCGGATGGCCTCGTGCGCCTCCTGGGCGTTCTTGACCTTGCCCGCGTAGGTGCGCGGCTTGTCGGGCAGATAGTCCGCGCCGTAGAGCTGCGTGACCTGCGCCCGGGCCGCCGTCACCGCCGTGTCCGACAGGACGGTGGAGTCCGTACGCATATAGGTGATGTAGCCGTTCTCATACAGCTTCTGCGCGACCTGCATGGTGGCCTTGGCCCCGAAGCCCAGCTTGCGGCTGGCCTCCTGCTGGAGGGTGGTCGTACGGAACGGCGCGTACGGCGAGCGGCGGTACGGCTTGGACTCGACCGAGCGCACCGTGAAGGCGGTGTCGGCGAGAGCCGTGACCAGGGAGCGGGCACCGGCCTCGTCCAGGTGCAGGACGTTGACGCCGCCCTCCCGTCGCCCACCACCGCCCTCAATCGAGGCTTCGCGCTGTCCATTCTTGAGCTGCCCGAGCGAGGTGAAATCGCGCCCCTGGGCGACACGGAGACCGTCGACGGCCGTAAGGCGGGCACCGAAGGTGCCGGGGTCGCTGACGTCACCGGCCCGGCCGGTGGCGAAGGTGCCGGTCAGGTCCCAGTACTCGGCGGAGCGGAAGGCGATGCGCTCGCGCTCGCGCTCGACGACGAGACGGGTGGCGACGGACTGGACCCGGCCCGCGGACAGGCCGCGCATGACCTTCTTCCACAGGACCGGCGAGACCTCGTAGCCGTAGAGGCGGTCGAGGATGCGGCGGGTCTCCTGGGCATCGACCAGGCGCTGGTTCAGCTCGCGCGGGTTGGCCACGGCGGCCCGGATGGCGTCCTTGGTGATCTCGTGGAAGACCATCCGGCGCACCGGCACCTTGGGCTTGAGGACCTCCTGGAGGTGCCAGGCGATGGCCTCGCCCTCGCGGTCCTCATCGGTGGCCAGGAAGAGCTCGTCGGAATCGGCGAGCAGCTCCTTGAGCTTCTTGACCTGGCTCTTCTTGTCGGAGTTGACCACGTAGACGGGCTGGAAGTCGTGCTCGACGTCCACGCCGAGCCGCCGGACCTCGCCGGTGTACTTGTCGGGGACCTCGGCCGCACCGTTCGGCAGGTCCCGGATGTGCCCGACGCTGGCCTCGACCACGTAGCCCGGGCCGAGGTAGCCCTTAATCGTCTTCGCCTTGGCAGGCGACTCGACGATGACGAGTCGGCGGCCGCCCTGTGCGGTCTCGCTGGTGGTCGGGGACAACTTGGCTCTTCTCTCCGGTCGACGCTCGGTGAACGGGCAGTGCCGTGTGGGTAACGCTCACACGGCCTCCCTCTGCGGTGACGCTGCGGAGTGTGACGGTACATCCCGCCCCCGTGTCAAACGGAAAAAGCCCGCAACGCCACTCGAACGGTAACCCGACAACCGACCTGTCTGCCGCCCGGACCGGCACGAGGCCGCGCGGAAGGCCCTGTCAGGCGTAACCGAGGCACCAGATTCCGCCGCCGAGCGCGGCGACGCCGAAGAGAAGGGAGAGCGCCGCGGAAGCGACAGGACTCACACCATGTGCCACCGGTGCGCGCAGCCTCAGGCGCGCCGCCGTCCACAGCAGCAGCGCGGCGCCGAACAACACGAATGCCGTTCCGGCGAAGATCGCAGGTCCGCTCTCCATGACGGGAGCGTGGCACGCACGGGAGGCGTGAGCGCGAACCCCGGGTGAACAGCGCGCGTCACCTCGTAGGGCCGTGTCCCGGGGGCCTGTTCCGCGCCCTGGCGGCAGCTTTCTGCCATACGGGGGCGCGGGGGCGGGTGCTGTACCACCGGCGCACGCCCCCAGCGCCCACCCGGTGCGCTCTATCGCGCCGCTATGCCGTCGTCATCGACCGGCCGCAGAAAACCCTGCTCGATCAGGAGCCGGATGGACTGCGGGGTGCGGTCGCGCAGCACCACCTGGTCCTCCCCGAGCAACTGGGCGATGGCGTCCAGGATCCGGCCCGCGCTCAATGTGCCGTCGCACACACCCGCGAAGCCCGCCCCGACCGTGTCCACCGTCGTCGCACGCCGCATCCCCCGGTACTGCCTGAGCACCACATGCTCGGGGTCCTCGGCCCCGGGCGGGCCCACCTGCTCCTGGACCACCTCGTCCGCCAGCCGGAAGCGGGCGGTCAGCAGCGCCGCGTCGTCATGCGTGCGCAGGAAGTCCTGCCGGTCGAAGTGGGCCATGACCTCGCCCCCCAGCGGCTGCTCGACCGGATGGGGCCACTCCTCCACGGTCACCGAGGGCCGGTCGGCGCCGGACTTGCGCAGGGTGATCCAGCCGAAGCCGACCGCCGTGGTCTTCCGCGCCTCGAACTCGTCCAGCCACGCCTCGTAGCGCGCCGCGTACGCCTCGGGGCCGGCCAGATGCTCACCGGCGTCGCGCAGCCACAGCTCGGTGTACTGGCTGACGTCCTGCACCTCGCGCTGCACCATCCACGCGTCACAGCCGGACGGGACCCAGGAGGCCACCCGCTCGCGCCAGTCCTCCCCCTCGACGTGCTGCCAGTTCGCCAGCAACTGACACCAGCCGCCGTCGGCGAGGTGCGCAGCGGACTGCTGGACGAGGGTGCGGCACAGGTCGTCCCCCGACATCCCACCCTCCCGGTAGACCAGCTCGCTGCCCTCCGGGGAGCGGGGAGAGATCACAAAGGGCGGGTTGGAGACGATCAGGTCGTACGTCTCGTCCCCGACGGGCTCGAACAGCGACCCCTCCCGCAGCTCCGGCTCCGGCGCCCCGGACAGGGCGAGGGTCAGCCGGGCGATCGCCAGGGCGCGCGGATTGCGGTCCGTGGCGGTGACGCGGGTGGCGTGGCGGCCCGCGTGCAGCGCCTGGATGCCGGAGCCGGTGCCGAGGTCGAGGACCCGGCCCACGGGCGCGGGCACGGTGAGACCGGCGAGCGTGGTGGACGCGCCGCCGACCCCGAGGACGAGCCGGGAGCGGTCCTCGCGGTCGCGCGCGCCGCCCGGGCCGCCGATCCCTCCGGCGCCGCCGACCGCGCAGCCCAGGTCGGAGACGACCCACCAGTCCTGGCCCTCGGGACCGCCGTAAGGCCGCACATCCACACTCGCGCGCACCTCGTCGCCCTCGCGCACCAGCCAGCCGTCGGCGAGGCAGTCCTCGGCCGGCAGGGCCGCGGCCGCCCGTCCGTACGCCACGGGGCGCTGCAACAGAAAGAGCCGCACCAGGGTCTCCAGCGGGCTACTCTCGCCCCGGGTGGCGCGCAGCGCCGGGACGGTCTCGCCGCGCGCCAGGGCCGCGTAGGCGGACGAGCCGAGCAGATCCAGCAGACCATCGGCGGTGAAGGAGGCAGCCGACAGCGCCTCACGAAGGCGGGCGGTGCGCTCGGGGTCGGCGACGGGGAGGCGGAACGGAGGCTGGTGCGTACTCACGCCCCCCATTGTCGGGGCAATGACCGACAGCGGGCGACGCCGGTCGGCATCGGGACGACATCGCCCGCGTCGCCCTGGCTGACGAGCCGACAAAGGGGGCGCGAGGCGGCGGCGTTGCCCCTGGGGCAGAACCTGGGCGGCCCTGGACAGCCCGAGGCGTTCCAGGGCGGCCCCGGGCGGTGCCCCCTGGGCAGCTCGCGGCGGTCCTGTGCGACCCCGGGCAGCCCGTCAGGACTGCGTCGTGGCGCCGCCGCTCGTCTTCGGCTTCTGGCAGCCGGACTGCTTGGCCATCGCCGAGCCGACCTTTCCTTCCTGGAGCTTCTGCAGGGCCTGGTCACCCGACTTGCTGAGCTTGTCGAGCTCGTCGGCGACGCCCTTGAGCCCCTGGGCGAACTTGGACTTGTCCGAGGTGTCCAGCTTGTCGACGGACGTCTTCAGCTTCGTGTACGCCCCCGAGGTGGCGTTGAGCTCCTTGACCGCCTGCTGCTGGGTCTTGTCGCCGTTGTCGACGGGCGGGGGGCCCGCCTTGTTCACGGCCTTGGCGAGTGCCCCGTAGGACTCGGAGATCTCCTGGAACGCCTTGGCGTCCGTCTGCTGAAGCTTCTTGGAGTCCTGCTCGTCGGCTGCGCCCTGGATCGCGGTGTTGGCACCCTGGATCTTCTTGAGCTGAGGCTGCACCTCGTCACAGACCGACTTGGCCCAGTCGTTGACCTTCTTGTCCTCGTCATCGCCGCCCCCGCAGCCGGTCAGCGCCAGTACGAGTGCCGCACCGCCGGACAGTGCAGCCACAAGCTTCTTGTTCACCGGATTGGTCCCTTCCATGGCTCTCGGCCCCGGAACATACACGTCCATCCGGCGAGACCCACCCGACGAGCGCCCCGTATGGATACTTTTAGGGCTATTTGCACCCCGCTCGCTGTGGACATGGCCTCATCGAGCGGACGGGACACCCCGGACAGGGACACGGGCGGACGATGTGCTGTCGCACCTCGCCCGCCCGCATGTCGCAGGGGCTTTCCCGGCCCCCTTGTCCCTTCCGGGGCTAGGACACCACCGCCGCGTCGGCTGACTTCGCCACGCGCTCGGAGTTGTCTTCGTCACCTACGACGATTCCGCGCCGCTTGGAGATGTAGACCGCGGCCACGATGATCACGACCGCGAGCCCGGCGACGGCCGCACGCAGCCCAGGGCTGGCGTTGTCCCCGTAGGAGAACTTCACCACCGCGGGCGCGATCAGCAGCGCCACCAGGTTCATCACCTTCAGCAGCGGGTTGATCGCGGGGCCCGCGGTGTCCTTGAAGGGATCGCCGACCGTGTCGCCGATCACCGTCGCGGCATGCGCCTCGCTCCCCTTACCGCCGTGATGACCGTCCTCGACCAGCTTCTTGGCGTTGTCCCAGGCACCGCCGGAGTTGGCGAGGAAGACGGCCATCAGCGTGCCGGTGCCGATCGCGCCCGCCAGGAACGAGCCGAGCGCGCCGACCCCGAAGGTGAAGCCGACGGCGATCGGCGCCAGGACGGCGAGCAGACCCGGTGTGGCCAGCTCGCGCAGCGCGTCCTTGGTACAGATGTCGACGACCCGGCCGTACTCGGGCTTCTCGCTGTAGTTCATGATCCCGGGCTTCTCGCGGAACTGCCGCCGCACCTCGAAGACCACCGCTCCGGCCGACCGCGACACCGCGTTGATCGCCAGCCCGGAGAAGAGGAAGACGACGGCAGCGCCGAGGACGAGGCCCACCAGGTTGTTGGGCTGCGAGATGTCCAGGTTCAGATTCATCTCCCCGGCCACCGAGGTGTGCACCTCGCTCACGGCCTCCGCGATGGCGTCGCGGTACGAGCCGAAGAGCGCGGCCGCGGCGAGCACCGCCGTGGCGATCGCGATGCCCTTGGTGATCGCCTTGGTGGTGTTGCCGACCGCGTCGAGGTCGGTGAGCACCTGCGCGCCCGCGCCCTCGACATCGCCGGACATCTCGGCGATGCCCTGGGCGTTGTCGGAGACCGGACCGAAGGTGTCCATGGCGACGATCACACCGACCGTGGTGAGCAGGCCGGTGCCGGCGAGCGCGACGGCGAACAGCGCCAGCATGATCGAGGTGCCGCCGAGCAGGAAGGCGCCGTAGACGCTCAGCCCGATCAGCACCGCCGAATAGACGGCCGACTCCAGACCGAGCGAAATGCCGGAGAGCACCACCGTGGCCGGGCCGGTCAGCGAGGTCTTGCCGACATCCCGCACGGGACGCCGGGTGGTCTCGGTGAAGTAGCCCGTGAGCTGCTGGATGAGCGCGGCCAGCACGATGCCGATGGCGACGGCGACGAGCGCGAGGACCCGCGGGTCACCGCTGTGGCCGAGGATCTCGCGGCTGGTGACGCCGTGGAGATCCGCGTAGCTGGACGGCAGATAGGTGAAGACCGCGACCGCCACCAGCGCCATCGAGATCACGGCCGAGATGAAGAAGCCGCGGTTGATGGCGCTCATTCCGCTGCGGTCGGCGCGGCGCGGGGCCACGGCGAAGATCCCGATCATGGCGGTGATCACGCCGATGGCCGGCACGAGCAGTGGGAAGGCCAGCCCGGAGTCACCGAAGGCCGCCTTGCCGAGGATCAGCGCGGCGACCAGGGTGACGGCGTACGACTCGAAGAGGTCGGCGGCCATACCCGCGCAGTCGCCGACGTTGTCGCCAACGTTGTCCGCGATGGTGGCGGCGTTGCGCGGGTCGTCCTCCGGGATGCCCTTCTCGACCTTGCCGACGAGGTCGGCACCGACGTCGGCGGCCTTGGTGAAGATGCCACCGCCGACCCTCATGAACATCGCGATCAGCGCGGCGCCGAGCCCGAAGCCCTCCAGCACCTTGGGCGCGTCGGCCGCGTAGACCAGCACCACGCAGGAGGCGCCCAGCAGTCCGAGGCCCACGGTGAACATGCCCACCACACCGCCGGTACGGAAAGCGATCTTCATCGCCTTGTGCGAGACGGCCGTGAGATCCACGCTCGGCTTACCGGGTGCGGAAGCGGCCGAATCGCCATTGACGGGTGTGGTGGGGGGCTCGGGGGTGGCCTCACGGGCGGCGGCGGCGACGCGCACATTGCTGCGCACCGCGAGCCACATCCCGATATAGCCGGTGGCGGCCGAGAATGCCGCACCGATCAGAAAGAACACCGAACGCCCGATGCGCTGCGACCAGTCGTCCGCCGGCAACAGCATGAGCAGGAAGAACACCACCACGGCGAATCCGCCGAGAGTGCGCAACTGCCGGGCCAGATAGGCATTGGCGCCTTCCTGAACGGCCTCGGCGATCTTCTTCATACTGTCCGTGCCCTCGCCCGCCGCGAGGACTTGTCGTACCAGCACCACCGCGACCGCGAGCGCCGCGATCGCGACGGCGGCGATCACCAGCACGATCACACGGTTGTCGTCGGTCAGCTCTGCGGCGGCCAGGGTTGGGGTGAGGTCAAGCTGATGAGGGGTGAGAGGCCCCGCCATTCGTCCTCCTTGACGTTTGGCACATGGGCGCGCAGCAGTTCTGCGACCGCAGAAGAGCCGCCGCGCTCAGGCGTCCTGAGCTCGAGATGTGGACGGATTGTAGGGAGCGTCACACGATCAAAACAGGGCGCCGGAATGGGAATTCGCCCGCACCAGCGAAGATCAATTGGTTTGGCGGTATGAATTCCTTCGGAAGAAGGAAGGTCGACAATTCACTGACGGATGTAAAATGATCTCTACAAATGATCTATATAGATGATCTAGCGGCAGTCTTGTGCCGTCGAGAAAAGCGCTGTTCAGAGCCTAAGCCAGAGATCGAAAAAGCGCGCGCCGAGAGGTGCGCCGGGACCATGCCGCCCACGGGGCGCGAGCATGCCAACAGCCGGACCGGCGATCATGAAACGGCAGGTTCGGTGGGTTCCAACGGGTCCTGCGGGTCGGGAGAGGGATGACGGACAGATGACCCTCAAGAGGGACCCGGCTTCGGCGATCAGGACGGGTGAGGCCCGCTCCCGGCCCCAGGAGAGGGCCTGCTGCTGTGTGCGAACAGGGCTCAGCCGGGCGCGAACAGGACTCAGCCCGGCGCGAGCAGTGCCCGAACCGGCGAGAGCAGAACGCAGCCGGACATGGCCAGGACCCGAACGAAGCAGGGCAAGAACCAGCCCCCTACAAGCAGGACCCGGCAAGGCGGGGCAGCACCAAGCAGCCCCAGTAGGACAGGACCCGGCACCGCGGGCAGAACCCAGCGGCCCCAGTGGGGCAGGGCCTGGCGCGGTGGGGCAAGACCCAGCAGCCAGGGCCCCTGGCGTCGGTGGGGCAAGACCGAGCAGCCCCAGTGAGGCAAGACCCAGCAACCCGCGGCGGGGCAGGACCCGGCGCGGTGCGCGGGCTAGGACACCAGAGGCTGGGGTGACGTCGGCCAGCTCATCCGGATCACTCCACCGGACTCGCTGCTCGTCACCTCGACATCGTCGACGAGCCCGCTGATGACGGCGAGACCCATCTCGTCCTCGCCCTCGGCCTCGTCGTCCACCTCCGGATGGGAGCCGGACGCCAGGGCCGCCGAGGTCGGGGATTCGTCACCGACCTCGATGGAGAACTTCTTCTCCTCCTCGGTCAGCGTCACCCGCACCGGTGCCTCCACCCCATTGCTCAGGTGGAGCCCGACCGCACGCGTGCAAGCCTCGCCGACCGCGAGCCGCACTTCGTCGAGCACGGCCTCATCCACCCCCGCCCGACGCGCCACGGCGGCCGCGACAAGACGAGCGGTCCTGACGTGCTCAGGCAGCGCGCTGAAGCGGAGTTCGACGGTGGCCATGCCATCCCCCTCGGGCGTATGGGCGTGCTTATCGGGAGGGCCGGGCGTACGCCGCCCGGAACCCCCTTCTGTGTCTTCCTTCGGCGATCTTGTCAGTCGGTCGCCGCGACAGCGTCCTCGACCGAGGTGTGAATCGGGAACACCTTGGTCAGGCCGGTGATGCGGAAGATCTTCAGAATGCGCTCCTGGTTGCAAACCAGGCGCAGCGAGCCCTCGTGGGCCCGCACTCGCTTGAGCCCGCCGACGAGCACGCCGAGTCCGGTGGAGTCGAGAAAGTCGACGCCCTCCATGTCGACGACCAGGTGGTAGTTGCCGTCGTTGACAAGCTCGACCAGCTGCTCGCGCAGCTTGGGCGCGGTGTATACATCAATCTCGCCACCGACCTCGACGACCGTGCGGTCGTCGACGGTCCGAGTCGACAGGGACAGGTCCACGGATCCTCCAGCACCTTGCATCGAGCGGTCGCCCCCCATGGATCGGCAGCCGCGATGGCATTCAATCACTTACCAGCAGGCGTGCACGACGCCTTGAGACCATTGTCCGTCAGACCAGTGACACACTCGGTGTCGATGGCCCACGACCAAATCCCGCGGCAGGCGGGCATACGCCCCTCACCCCGGGCCGTCCTCGGTCGGCTGAGCACCGGGGCGGGCCGGGGCGCGCGCATCACTCATACGGAGCACTTGCCCCCGCGTCCGGGAACCCATGCCGACTGGCCCTCGGCGATCCGGCCGGAGGTGATCAACGCCATTCGCGCGGCCGGCATCGAGCGCCCGTGGGCCCACCAGGCGCGTACGGCCGAACACGCGCTGCGCGGGGAATCCGTGGTCGTGGCCACCGGAACCGCCTCCGGCAAGTCCCTCGCCTATCTGGCCCCCGTCCTCAGCACCCTGCTGGATGGCTCGGAGGAGCCCAACGGGCGGGGCACGACCGCCCTGTACCTCTCCCCCACCAAGGCGCTCGCCGCCGACCAGCGTCGCGCGGTGGCCGGCTTCACCGCCCCGCTGGGCACCGGCGTCCGGGCGGCGGTCTACGACGGCGACACGCCCGTGGAGGAGCGCGAGTGGGTGCGCCAGTACGCGAACTACGTGCTCACCAACCCCGACATGCTCCACCGCGGCATCCTGCCCGGCCACCCCAGATGGTCCTCGTTCCTGCGCGCGCTGCGCTATGTGGTGATCGACGAATGCCACACCTACCGGGGTGTCTTCGGCTCCCATGTGGCCCAGGTGCTGCGCAGGCTGCGCCGCGTCTGCGCCCGCTACGGCTCCTCTCCCGTGTTCCTGCTCGCCTCGGCCACCGCCTCCGATCCGGCGGTCGCCGCGAGCCGGCTGACCGGCCTGCCCGTGGTGGAGATCACCGAGGACTGCTCGCCCCGCGGCGAGGTCGTCTTCGCCCTCTGGGAGCCGCCGCTGACCGAGCTCCACGGCGAGCAGGGCGCCCCGGTGCGCCGCACGGCCACGGCCGAGTCCGCGGACCTGCTCACCGACCTGGCCGTCCAGGGCGTCCGTACGGTCACCTTCGTGCGCTCCCGGCGGGGCGCGGAGCTCATCGCGCTCATCGCCCAGGAGCGGCTCGCCGAGGTGGACCGCTCGCTGCCGGACCGGATCGCCGCCTATCGCGGCGGCTATCTCCCCGAGGAGCGCCGCGCCCTGGAGAGGGCCCTGCACTCCGGTGAGCTGCTGGGGCTCGCCGCCACCACCGCCCTGGAGCTGGGGATGGACATCGCCGGGCTGGACGCCGTGGTCGTGGCGGGCTATCCCGGCACCCGCGCCTCCTTGTGGCAGCAGGCGGGCCGGGCCGGGCGCACCGGCGAAGGGGCCCTGGCGATCCTGGTCGCCCGGGACGACCCGCTGGACACCTATCTCGTCCACCATCCGGACGCCCTCTTCCGGCAGCCGGTGGAGTCCACCGTCCTGGACCCGGACAACCCCTACGTCCTCGCGCCGCACCTGTGCGCGGCCGCGGCCGAGCTTCCGCTCACCGAGCCGGACCTGGAGCTCTTCGGCCCCGCCACCGAGGAACTGATGCCGCAACTGGAGCAGCGCAAGCTGCTGCGGCGCCGGGCGACCGCCTGGCACTGGACCCGCCGTGAGCGCGCCGCGGACCTCACCGACATCCGCGGAGCGGGCGGCAGCCCGGTCCAGGTCGTGGAGGCGGCGACCGGGCGGCTGCTGGGCACCGTGGACGCCGCGGCGGCCCACACCACCGTCCACGAGGGCGCCGTCCACCTGCATCAGGGCCGGAGCTATCTCGTCCGGCAGCTCGACCTCGACGACTCGGTCGCCCTGGTGGAGGAGGCCGCTCCGCCCTACTCGACCACGGCCCGCGACACCACGGCGATCTCCATCCTGGAGACCACCACCGAGATCCCCTGGGGGGATGCGCGGCTGTGCTTCGGCTCGGTCGAGGTCACCAACCAGGTGGTCTCCTTTCTGCGCCGCAAGCTGATCACCGGTGAGGTCCTCGGCGAGTCCAAGCTCGACCTTCCGCCGCGCACCCTGCGCACCCGGGCCGTGTGGTGGACGGTCACCGACGACCAGCTCGAGGAGGCCCGGGTGCACCCCCAGGCCCTCGGCGGCGCCCTGCACGCCGCCGAGCACGCCTCGATCGGCATCCTGCCGCTCTTCGCCACCTGTGACCGCTGGGACATCGGCGGGGTGTCCGTCCCGCTGCACGCTGACACGCTGCTGCCGACCGTCTTCGTGTACGACGGGCATCCGGGTGGCGCGGGCTTCGCCGAGCGCGCCTTCCACACGGCCGCCCGCTGGCTGGCGGCCACCCGCGAGGCGATCGCCGCCTGCGAGTGCGAGGCGGGATGCCCGTCCTGCATCCAGTCGCCCAAGTGCGGCAACGGCAATGACCCGCTGGACAAGAAGGCCGCCATCCGCCTGCTGACGACCCTGCTCGCCGGGGCCCCGGAGCAGCCGCCGGCCGCCGAGTGAGCGATCCCCGCCGCCCGGCGCCGGCGCCGGTCCGGTGACGGGGGTGCCCGCTGGCCCCGCCCGCGCCCTGGCCCGGAGCGTGAACGGGCCGGTGCGCACCTCCGCCGTAAGGTCCGCGATCTCGCCGCTCAGGGTGCATCGCACCACGCGCGCCCCCTGAGCGGAGGCCACCCGCCGGGCGAGACCACAAGCCGTACGAGCCCCCTCCAGGCCGTGGTCCGCCGCCGCGAGCGCCGCCAGATCGGCGGCTCCGCCCGCCCGATGGCGCGCCACCATGGCCTGCCCGGCCGCCAGTACGACCGCGAACACCGCGCACAGGGCCGTCGCGGCCAGCGCCACCCAGACCGTGGCCGACCCCCGGTCGTCCGCCCTTCTCACGGGACCGCCTCCCGGGCCGCACCACCCGCGTCCACCGCGCCCACCGTGTCCTCGGCGAGCGCGGCCGCCTCGCCGCGCAGATTCACCGCCAGCGGACCGGGACCGGCGGCATGGGTCCGGACTCGCACCCGCACCAGGTCTCCGTCCCGCCACAGCTCGACCCGCGCTCCATCGGGTGCGGCCGAGCGGGCGGCGGCCATCGCGTCCGCCTTCGGCTCCGAACGCGCCGCCGCCCTCGCCCCGGCCCTGGCCGCGTCCACGCACTGAAGCTGCGCGGCCGCGGCCATCAGCCCCCAGATCAGCATCAGGGCGAACAGCGCCAGCACCGGCAGGGCGACGGCCGTCTCCGCCGTGACGAAGCCGCTGTCCCGCCCCGCGCGCTGGGCCCTTAGGACGCCTCGGGGTCCTAAGGCACCTCGGGCCCTCGGGACGCCTTGGGCCCTTGCGAGGGCCGGGCTCCGTGCAAGGCCCGGGGTCCTTGGGACGCCCCAGAGCCTTGCGAGGCCCCGGACCCTTGGGACGCCCCGCGCGCCGCTCCCGGCGCGCGGGCCCGTCCGCTCCGCCGTCGCCGACGCCTCAGAACTGCGCATCGAGCGCCCGTCCGATGACCGACTGAAGCGCGCCACTGACGGTCCCGCTGGTCACCACCTTGTAGAGCACCGCGGCGAATCCGCATGCCGCGATCGTTCCCATCGCGTACTCGGCGGTGGCCATGCCCGCCTCGGCCTTCGCACGCGCCGCCGCGTACCGCCGTACCCACCACTGCTTCACCATGTCGGCCCCCCTTGCCCTGCCCGCGGTGTCACTGACCGCGGTTCGTCGTTCGTCGTGCTGTTGTCGTGCCGCTGTCGCTCGTGCGGTGTCATCGCTGCTGGTGTGGTTGTTGCCGGTGTAATTGGTGGTCTGGCCGGGGTTCAGGGGCCGTGGCCCATCAGGCCGCGGGCCAGCCCGATCATCACCGGGGCCAGGCCGACCAGCAGGAACGCGGGGAGGAAGCAGCCCGCGAGCGGCGCGTTGACCAGCACACCGGTGCGGTCGGCCCGTTTCATCGCCGCCCGCCCCTGCTCGGCCCGGCATTCGGCCGCCAGTCGGGACACCGGCTCCACCGCCGGAGCGCCCGTTGTCCCGGCGCGTTCCAGGGCGCGCGCCAGCCCCTGTGCTCTGGGCAGAGCCCCGATACGTCCCCAGGCGTGGGCGGGTTCGCCTCCCAGCCGCAGCTCCGCCGCGGTCTGGGCAAGCCGCTCGCCGACCGGGCCGCCGAGCGAACCTCCCACCGCCTCCGCCGCTTTCCGTGGGCCCGCTCCGGCCGCCAGGCAGGCGGTCAGCAGATCGGCGGCCAGCGGGATTTGACGCGCGGCGAGGGCCTCGATGTACCGGTCACGACCGGAGCGCCCGGCCGTCGCGCGGCGGTGCCGTTGCCACCACCAGAGGCCGCAGGCCACGGTGAGCCCCAGCACCCACCCCGGAGGCCCTCCGACGAGGACGACGGCGATCGTCACAGCGCCGCACGGCGCGGCCCAGAAGGGCAGCGCGCCCCCAGTGGCCCTGGCGCGTCGGTGCCGCCACGGCCGGGCCCGCCTCGGCCGCCGGTCCTTCGCGCCCGGAAGCAGCGCCGTCAGCCGTCGCCGGGCGCCTCGCTCCCGATGGGCCTCGACCGTCGCCATCGCCGTGCACAGGACCGCCGCCAAGACGGACAGCGAAATCCCCAGGCTGTGGACAACCTCAGCGCTCATCGGCCACCGGCCGCCCCGGCTCACGCGCCGCCCGCACCATCCGGCCGGTCCACACCAGGCCCGCCCACTCCAGCAGGCCGCCCACCAAGAGGCAGCTCAGCCCGGCCGGGGTGTGCAGCAGCTCATGCAGTGGATTGGAGCCCAGCAGACCGCCCAGCACCAGCCCGACGACGGGCAGCACCGCCAGTGCGACGGCGGTGGCCTTGGCCCCCGCCAGCTTGGCGTCCAGGCTGTCCCGCTGGTCCCGCTCGGCGCGCAGCGCCGCCGCCACCCGGTCGAGCCCCGCCGCCAGCCCCGCTCCCTCGTCGACCGCCACCTGCCAGCAGGCCGCGACCCCGGTCAGCCCCTCGGCACCCGGCAGCCGGGCCACCCTCCGCAGCGCGTCCGGCACTTCACCGCCGAACCGCGCCGCGGCCGTCACCAGCCCCCAACGCTCCCTCAGGTGCCCCGGGTCCACCGCCAGCAGCGCCTCGCCGGGATGCCGCCCGGCCCGCAGCTCGCCGGCCACGGTGGCACAGAGGTCGATCACCCCGGCGGCGCGCCGCACACGGTCCCGCTCGCGCCGCCGGGACCGCAGCCACCGGCCGACGACCGGAGTGGCCACCACCGCCCCGAGCAGCGGCAGAACCGACGCGCCCAGCAGCGCGATCACACATCCAACCGGCAGACACAGCAGCTCACGCCCCATCCGCCCGCCATAACCGACCCGCCAGCGCTCCCGTAGCCAGGCGGCCGTCTCGGACAGCCGCCGCACCGGGTCGGGTCCCGCCGGCTCGACGGGTCCGCCGCCCGCGAACAGCAGCCTTACCCGGCGCAGCTCCCGGTCCCGCCCGGCGAGCAGCCATACGGCCGCCCCCGCGCACAGCATCGCGGCGCACAGCGTCAGCGCCCCCTGGTCCGCTCCCGCGCCCGTCATGCCGCGCCTCCGCCCCGTGCGCACAGCCGCTGGAGGCGCTGCCAGCCCGCCGCCCGTTCGAAGCCCTCCGGGCTCCAGAGGGCCGCGGGGACGGTCGTGACGAAGCCCGCCCGGTCCCGGTCCAGCACATGCAGCTCGGCGATCCTGCGCCGCCCGCCGCGGTCCCGCACCAGATGGACCAGGACCGACAGCGCCGCCGCCAACTGGCTGTGCAGCGCGGCCCGGTCCAGACCCGCGGTCGAGCCGAGCGCCTCCAGCCGCGCGGGTACGTCGGCCGCCGTATTGGCATGGACGGTGCCACAGCCGCCCTCATGGCCGGTGTTCAACGCCCCCAGCAGATCGGTGACCTCGGCGCCTCTCACCTCCCCGACCACCAGCCGGTCGGGGCGCATCCGCAGCGCCTGCCGCACCAGATCCCGCAGGGTGACCTGGCCCCGGCCCTCCTGGTTGGCAGGGCGGGTCTCCAGCCGGACCACGTGCGGGTGGTCGGGCCGCAGCTCGGCCGAGTCCTCGGCGAGGACGATCCGCTCCTGCGGGCCGACCAGCCCCAGCAGGGTGCTCAGCAACGTCGTCTTGCCCGAGCCGGTGCCGCCGCTGATCAGGTAGGACAGCCGGGCGTCCAGCATGGCCCGCAGCAGATGCGCGCCGCCCGGCGGCACCGTCCCGGCCGCCTCCAGCTCCGCGAGGGAGAACGCCCGTGGGCGCACCACTCGCAGCGACAGACAGGTCGAGCCGACCGCGACCGGGGGGAGCACCGCATGCAGCCGGGTCCCATCCGGCAGCCGGGCGTCCACCCACGGCCGGGCATCGTCCAGCCGCCGCCCGGCCACGGCGGCGAGCCGCTGCGCGAGCCTGCGCACGGCGGCCGCGTCCACGAAGGTGACGGCCGTGCGCTCCAGCCCCGAGCCGCGGTCCACCCACACCTCGTCGGGCGCGGTGACCAGGACGTCCGTGACATCGGGGGCGGCCAGCAGCGGCTCCAGGGGCCCGGTGCCGACCAGCTCCGAGCGCAGCGCCTCCACCACCCCGAGCACCTCGGTGTCGCCGAGCAGCCGCCCCTCCTCGCGCAGGGCCGCCGCCACCCGGGCGGGCGTGGGCTTCGCGCCGCTCCCGGCGAGCCGCAGCCGCACCGCGTCCAGCAGATCCGGCGATACGACGCTCATGCGGTGACACCTCCCTCGTCGGCGAGGGCACGCGCCCAGAACTCGGCGCAGAACCGGCCGAGCGGTCCGCGGGGGCTGCCGCCCGGGGGCTCCCCGCCCTCGAAGGCGTCCGCCAGACCGGGCTCCGGTGGCAGCTCACCGGCCAGCGGCAGCCCGAGCAGCCCCGCGATCTCCTCGTCGCCGAGCTCCGGCCCGCACGGGCCCCGCACCACCGCGCGCAGGTCCCGCAGCACCATGCCCACCGTGGACGCCACCCGGTGGGCGGCCGCGACCGCTCGCAGCTCCGCCGGGACGACCAGCAGCCCGAGGTCGATCTGGGCCAGGGCCTCGGCCGCCGCATCGTCGACGCGGCGCGGCAGATCCACCACCACGACCCCGCCACGCCGCCTGGCCGCGGCCAGCACCGCCCGCATCGCGGAGGGCGGGATGACGACCGAATCGCCGCGGTCCCAGCTCAGCACCCGCAGCGAGTGCAGCTCGGGCAGCGACTCCTCCAGAGCGCTTCCGGCGACCCGGCCGCGCGACTCGGCGAAGGCGGGCCATCTCAGCCCCTGCGCGCCCTCGCCGCCGAGCAGCACATCGAGCCCGCCGCCCAGCGGATCGCCGTCGATCAGCATGGTGCGCCGGCCGGAGCGGGCCGCGGTGACCGCCAGGGCGCAGGCGAGGGTGGAGGCTCCCGCGCCGCCGCGGCCGCCGATGACCCCGATGGTCAGGGCCTGCCGGCCCACGCCCTCGGCGACATCGGCGATCCGGTCCACCAGCCAGGTCTCGGCATCGGGCAGGAACGCCACGTTGTCCGCGCCGAGCGCCACGGCCCGCCGCCAGATGCCGTGGTCGTCCAGATCCCGCCCGATGAGCAACACCCCTTCTCTGCGGGCCCGGTCGCACAGCCGGGCGGCCGAGTCGTCGCCGACCAGAATCAGCGGTGCGGCCTCCCAACTGCCCCGGCGAGTGAGCGCGCCATGGGCCACTTCCGGTTCGGCCCCGGCCGCCGCGCACAGCCGCAGCAGATCGTCGAGAAGCTCCTCGTCCTCGGTGACGATGAGCGGTCTGCCCCGTTGTCCTTCGGCCGCCGAAGGGCGTTCCGGTGTGATGGATGCAGTCACGATCCCCTCCCATATCCGTTACGCGCTCTCACTCCCGCGAACAGCGAGTGCGAGCACCGCGGAGAATCACCGTGCTGCGATCCAGAAAATCTTGGGGATCTTGGTCCAAAACTGTGGACAACTCATCACTTGTGAATATCCCAGTCACCTAAAGCAGTGACTTCCGGAGAGCAGCCTAGCGATTACGTACGGTTACCTCTCAAGCTGTGGAGAGGCGGGGCCACACGGGCCCGAGGGAGGGGAGCAAGATCTCATGAGAACGCCGAAAATGCGTCCGGACATGCGACGACCCCCGCCGGGGGGGAGAGCGGGGGTCGTCCCCACGGCCGACTCGGGGGGGGAGGAGTCGGGCCGGGTTAGCACGGTCGCGAACGATCCGTGACTTCCATGGTGTACCCGAGAGCCTTCTCAGGCAAACCCACGCGCCTGAGCTTACGCCGAATGGTGGGCCCTATGCTCGGCGTCGTGGAAAACCACTCCTTGCCCCGGACAGCCGCCTTCTTTGACCTGGACAAGACGGTCATTGCGAAGTCAAGCGCGTTCACCTTCAGCAAGTCCTTCTACCAGGGTGGTCTGATCAACCGCCGCGCTGTACTGCGTAGTGCCTATGCGCAGTTCGTCTTCCTGGCCGGCGGCGCCGATCACGACCAGATGGAGCGGATGCGGGCGTATCTCTCGGCGTTGTGCCGCGGATGGAATGTCCAGCAGGTGAAGGAGATCGTCGCCGAGACCTTGCACGATCTGATCGACCCCATCATCTACGACGAGGCCGCCTCGCTCATCGAGGAGCACCACATCGCCGGCCGCGATGTGGTGATCGTCAGCACCTCCGGTGCGGAGGTGGTCGAGCCGATCGGCGAGCTGCTGGGCGCGGACCGCGTGGTGGCCACCCGCATGGTCGTCGAGGACGGAGCCTTCACCGGAGAGGTGGAGTACTACGCCTATGGCCCGACGAAGGCGGAGGCGATCGCCGAGTTGGCGGAGTCGGAAGGCTACGACTTGTCACGCTGTTACGCCTACAGCGATTCGGCGACCGATCTCCCGATGCTGGAGTCGGTCGGCCACCCTTTCGCGGTCAACCCGGACCGGGCGCTGCGGCGCGAGGCCGCGGCCCGCGGCTGGCCGGTGCTCTCCTTCAACCGCCCGGTCCGGCTGAAGCAGCGCAGGCCCTCACTCTCCATGCCACCGCGCCCGGTGCTCGCCGTGGCAGCGGCCGTCGGCGCGGCCGCCGCCACCGCCGGGCTGGTGTGGTACACCAATCGGCGTCGCGCCCTTTATGCCCGCGTTTAGGGGTAATAGCAAAGATCTGCGGTGAGGGGTTCCGCTTGGCCTCTCGCAGGAGTACAAAGGAATCGACGGCCCGCGAGACCAGGGGTATCCGGGAGGAAACCCTCAGACGCCAAGGCCCCACGGACCGAGCACAGATGCTGAGCACCCACGCGACGTCGACCCGTCGATTACGGGCCAGCCGCACCAGGTGACGGGCATAAGTTCCCGACCTGATGGGCGAATGAGATTGCACGCATGGTAACCCGGTAGCTGTGCCAGCGGCGGTGCCCTCGGGTACCGCCGCAACTCTTGTCAGGCGTCAGGCCGCCCCGCGTTGCAGGGCCTCACAGACCGCCGTGGACTCCCGCACTCCGAGCTCAACCGCCCGTCCGCAGTGCGCGATCCACACCGCCATACCCTCCGGCGTTCCGGACGCATAGCCCTCCAGCGCTGCCATATACGGCGCCACGCCCAGCTCCGCGTACCCCACCTCGGCCGGGCAGATCGACTTCGGATCGAGACCGCTGCCGACCAGCACGATCCGTTCGGCCGCGCGCGCCACCAGGCCATTGCGGGAGACAAAGGGCCGCAGAGCGAGCAGTTCGCCATGCACCACCGCCGCCGTCACCAGCGCCGGAGCCTCGCTGCCCGCAAGCAGCAGCCGGGCCAGCCCATCGAGCCGCCCCGCCACCTCCTCCGCGTCCGGCAGCGGCAGATCGGATCCGATCAGCGGCTCGTCCACCGGCTCACCCGACTGCCGGGGCCGTCCGACCCCCTCGTCGCCCTCCGCCCCGCCCGCCGCGACCAGATGCAGCCGGGCCAGAACGCGCAGCGGCGATTGACGCCAGATGCTCAGCAACTGCCCCGCCTCGGCGGTCAGCCGCAGCGCCGCCCCCACCGTGCGCGGCTCGCCCTCGGTCCCGAAGTCCGTGCGGCGGCGCACCTCTTCCAGCGCCCAGTCCGCGCCGGCCAGCGCGGCGGAGCCCCGCGCCCCGCGCAATGCCGCCTCTGAGGTGACCTCATTGCTGCGGCGGCGCATCACCCGGTGTCCGTAGACCCGGTCCACAGCGTTCCGTACGGCGTTCACGGACTCGGCCACACCGGGCAGCGCGGCCAGGGCGGCGAGCGGATCTGCTGACGTACTCATGAGTACGACACTACGCACACCACACCCGGCACCCCTCGTTGGAGTGGTGTTCTTCACGTAAATCCCGCATGGTCCGCGATCACTCACCTACGCTAGGTGAACATGAAGATCGCTTTCGTAGGCAAGGGTGGAAGCGGCAAGACCACGCTGTCCTCGCTGTTCATCCGCCATCTCGCCGCCGCCCACGCCCCTGTCGTCGCCGTCGACGCCGATATCAACCAGCATCTGGGCACGGCGCTCGGGCTCGATGAGGCGGAGGCCGCCGCACTGCCCGCCATGGGCGCCCATCTCCCGCTGATCAAGGACTACTTGCGCGGCACGAACCCCCGGATCGCCTCCGCCGAGACCATGATCAAGACCACCCCGCCGGGCGAGGGGTCGCGGCTGCTGCGGATCGGCGAGGACAACCCCGTCTACCAGGCATGCGCCCGCACCCTGCGGCTCGACGACGGGGCGGTGCGGCTGATGGCGACCGGCCCCTTCACCGAATCCGATCTCGGCGTCGCCTGCTACCACTCCAAGGTCGGCGCGATCGAGCTGTGCCTGAACCATCTCGTCGACGGGCCAGGCGAGTTCATCGTCGTCGATATGACGGCGGGCAGCGACTCCTTCGCATCCGGCCTCTTCACCCGCTTCGACATGACGTTCCTGGTGGCCGAGCCCACGCGTAAGGGCGTCTCCGTCTACCGCCAGTACAAGGAGTACGCCCGCGACTTCGATGTGGCGCTCCGGGTGGTCGGCAACAAGGTGCAGGGCCCGGACGACCTGGACTTCCTCCGTGCGGAGGTGGGCGATGACCTCCTGGTCGCGTTCGGCCACTCCGACTGGGTCCGGGCGATGGAGAAGGGCCGTGCGCCCCGATTCGAGGAGCTCGAGGAGACGAACCGGGACGCGCTGCGGACCCTTCGGGACGCGGTGGACGCCTCGTACGAGCGGCGCGACTGGCAGCGGTACACGCGCCAGATGGTGCACTTCCATCTGAAGAACGCACAGAGCTGGGGGAACGCGAAGACGGGTGCCGATCTGGCCGCCCAGGTCGACCCCGCCTTCGCGTTGCGGGAGTTCGCGCCGGAGGAGGGCTCGACGGCTACTCCCGCTCCCGCTTAGCCGTATGCGTGTGGTGCTCGGACGTCCGTTCATGCGCGGGTTCGCGGTCGGACGTCCGCCTGCGCTCGCCCGCATGCCGATCCATGTGCTTGCCCTCGGAGACGTGTTTGCCCTCTGAAACCTGCTTCCCGGATACGCCCGGCTCGGCGGCCAGGTAGCTCTTCCAGCCGCCCGGCGGCCGCCTCCCGACGTCCAGGACCCGCAGCTTCTCGAGGACGCGGGGGTTCTGCGCGTCCAGCCAGTCGGCCAGTTGTTTGAAGGAGACGCAGCGCACACCCTTGCGCGGGCAGACCTCCTTGATGACGTCCTCCACGGCGCGCATATACGTTCCGCCGTTCCAGGACTCGAAGTGGTTGCCGACGAACAGCGGCGCCCGGTTGCCCTCGTACGCCCGGTCGAAGGCGGCGAGCAGACCGTCGCGCATGGGACGGCCCCAGGTGGAGCGCTTGGGCCGCTTACCCTCCTTCTTACGTAGCTTGTTGGCAAGGAAGTTGTAGTCCATGGAGAGCGTCTCGAACGAGCGGCCCGGTACCGGGATCTGCTGGAGCGGGAAGTCCCAGACGCCGTGGAGCTTGCGGGGCCAGATCTGTAGCCCGCCGGGGGAGCTCGCGTCATAGCGCCATCCCAGCTTCGCGACTGCCCGGATCAGCTTCTGCTGCCCCTCCAGACAGGGCGCACGGCCGCCGATGAGTTCCTCGCCGTAGTCGAAGGGGAGCGGTTTCTCGTGCTCCAGGCCGGAGTTGGTCTTCCAGTTCTCGACGAACGACTCGGCCTGCTGGATCTCGCTGGTCCACTGCCGCGCCGACCAGGTGCCGACTCCGCGCTTGTCTCCGCAGAAGTGGCCGTTGAAGTGGGTGCCGATCTCATTGCCGTCCAGTCAGGCGCCGCTGAGCTGCTCCACCGTGGCCTTGATGCCCTTGACGTCGTTGAAGCCGATGGTCGAGGCGCCGCGCCGATGTCTGGGCGGATCGTAGAGGTACCCCTTCTCCGCGGGCAGCAGGTACACACCGCTGAGGAAGTACGTCATCGTCGCGCCGTACTTCCTGCCGACCGCGCGGAAGTGGGAGAACAGCTTCTGTTTGTCCTGCCCCGCGCCGTCCCAGGAGAAGACGACGAACCGCGGTGGTCTCTCACCCGGTGCAAGCCGCTCGGCCTTCGGCTGATGGGGCTGGGGGCCGGTGTCGGAGGTCGATCCGTCGCCGATGAGCCGTAGCACCTTCGGGGCCTTGTCAGGGCGGTTCGGTCCACCCGGCCCCCTCTGAGGACCGTCCCTGTCAAGGCGCGGGCCCGCGGTGCCGCCCGGTCCATGGGTCTGGGCGAAGTCTCCGGAGCAGCCGACCGGCATGGAGAGCGCCACCACCATGGCCAGCAGTGCAGTGACGTCTCTTCTGGCTCTCATACCGCCACCTCGCCCCTCATGTCGTGCTGTGTCGGAGAGATCCGGCCGGATGGGAGTCAACCTCGCATGGACCGAGGAAAAGGCAGGGGATGACAGGGCGTTTTAAATGACTATTCACCCTATAGATGGAATAACAACCCACTTCCCCCCAAAAGGCTTCCCAGCGACTTTACTCAGCATTACGATTCATTTACCAACGCTTGGGATTCAGTACCGCAGTACGCCGTGACCCACGGCCGCGCCCCTATCCGCGACCGAAGCCCCGGAGGAGACGGGAATGTTGAAGCTCTTGGACCGGATCCACCGGGTCTCCCGCCACAGACACGGAGATCTCTCCGCATCGGCCACCCTCTTCCTGTTCGCCGTCCCTCTCTCCCTGGTTGCCGCCCCGGCCTCACTGGGCATCGCATGGGCCTGCGGCGCATCGCTCGTAGTCGGGCTCATGGTCGCTGTCGCGGTCCTCGCGGTCACCCTCCTCACGGTCGCTCTGCTCATGGGGCTCCGCCGGTCCTCGAGCTCCGGACCGGCGGCGGACGATGGACGGCCGACTCGGCGGATCGCGGAAGCGGGCGACGCCCGGGCCTGCCGGCCCTGGACACCTTGGCGTGATCACCACTGCACCCGTCCCGCCCCGGCGGCCGCGAGTGTCGACGGGCACGCGGGCGGTCAGCTACTCGGCGGGGTGAGCGCGTTCCAGCGCCATACGGCACCGCTGGTCCGCAACGAGCTGGCGCGGCTGGCGCGGGAGGGGCAGCGGCCCAGCCAGCTCTTCCTCACCTGCGCCGACTCCCGCCTGGTGACCAGCATGATCACCTCCAGTGGCCCCGGCGACCTGTTCACCGTGCGCAATGTAGGCAATCTGGTGCCACCATCGGACGCCGATGGCTCCTGCGACTCGGTGGGCGCGGCGATCGACTATGCGGTGGAGGTACTGAAGGTCAGCAGCATCACGGTGTGCGGGCACTCCGGATGCGGTGCGATGCATGCACTGCTCGGCTCATCGGCCCCGGCCCGAACGCCGTCCCAGCCCGGGGCCGGGACAACCGCCGGCGGGGCCCCGACACCGCTTGAGCACTCGCCGCTTGAGCGCTGGCTGCGCCACGGCAGACCGGCGCTGGCGCGGATGGAGCGGATCGGTCGGTTGGGGCGCGGCGAGGTCGCTCTGTCGAGCCGGCCGGTCGCCGACGATGTGGAGCGGCTGGCGCTGGTCAATGTGAGACAGCAGCTCGACCATCTGATGGAGCACGCCTGTGTGGCACGGCGGGTGGCGGAGGGCGGGCTGGCGCTGCATGGAATGTATTTCCACGTGGCGGAGGCGCAGGCGTATGTCCTGGACACAGGCTCGGGGAGATTCCTGCCCGTCCGTCCGGACCATGGCGTACCGATGCCCGACTGTCTCGCAGCGGCGGCCCCCGCCCAGGCTGGAAGCGGCCGTTCCGGCGTCGCGGAACGGGGAGGGGACCCCGCCCAGGGGGCCCTGGAGCTGGGGCGGTGACATAGACCATGACAGGTCTAAACCAATTTTCGGCGACAGCCCTTGTCAGGGTGTGCCGTTGGCTGATGAGCTATGGCCTGGGACACAACGGACACCCTGGGAATGGGAGATGTCGTGAGTAACGAGAGCCTGGCCAACCTTCTTCGGGAGGAGCGTCGCTTCGCGCCGCCCGCCGAGCTGACCGCGAACGCCAATGTCACGGCCGAGGCGTATGAGCGGGCGAAGGCGGACCGCCTGGGCTTCTGGGCCGAGCAGGCCCGTCGGCTGTCATGGGCGACCGCGCCGACCGAGACACTCGACTGGTCGAACCCACCGTTCGCGAAGTGGTTCGCCGACGGCAAGCTCAATGTGGCGTACAACTGCGTCGACCGGCATGTCGAGAACGGCCTGGGCGACCGGGTGGCGCTCCACTTCGAGGGCGAGCCCGGCGACACCCGCTCCCTCACCTATGCCGAGCTACAGCGGGAGGTCTCCCAAGCGGCCCACGCGCTGACCGAGTTGGGGGTCCAGTCGGGCGACCGGGTCGCCATCTACCTGCCGATGATCCCGGAGGCCGTGGTCGCGATGCTGGCCTGCGCCCGTATCGGCGCACCGCATTCGGTGGTCTTCGGCGGCTTCTCGGCCGACGCTCTCGCCACCCGTATCCAGGACGCCGACGCCCGCGTCATCATCACCTCGGACGGCGGCTACCGACGCGGCAAGGCTTCCGCGCTCAAGCCCGCCGTCGACGAAGCGCTCACCCGGCCCGGCACCGAGAATGTGCGCAGTGTGCTGGTCGTCCGCCGCACCGGCCAGGAGGTGGACTGGCACGAGGGCCGCGACGTCTGGTGGCACGAGATCGTGGCGCGCCAGCCGGAGCAGCACACCCCCCAGGCGTTCGACGCCGAGCACCCGCTGTTCATCCTCTACACCTCGGGCACGACCGGAAAGCCCAAGGGCATCCTGCACACCTCCGGCGGCTACCTCACCCAGGTCTCCTACACCCACCACGCCGTCTTCGACCTCAAGCCGGAGACCGACGTCTTCTGGTGCACCGCCGACGTCGGCTGGGTCACCGGCCACTCGTACATCGTCTACGGCCCGCTCTCCAACGGCGCCACCGAGGTGCTCTACGAGGGCACCCCGGACACCCCGCACCAGGGCCGCTGGTGGGAGATCGTCCAGAAGTACGGGGTCACCCTCCTGTACACCGCCCCGACCGCGATCCGCGCCTGCATGAAGTGGGGCGACGACATCCCGGCCAAGTTCGACCTCTCCTCGCTGCGCATCCTCGGCTCCGTCGGCGAGCCCATCAACCCCGAGGCGTGGGTCTGGTACCGCAAGCACATCGGCGCGGACACCACGCCCGTCGTCGACACCTGGTGGCAGACCGAGACCGGCGGCATCATGATCAGTCCGCTGCCGGGCGTCACCGCGACCAAGCCCGGTTCGGCCCAGGTCCCGCTGCCGGGCATCGCCGCCACCGTCGTGGACGACGAGGCCAATGAGGTGTCGAACGGCCATGGCGGCTATCTGGTGCTCACCGAGCCGTGGCCGTCCATGCTCCGCACCATCTGGGGCGATGACCAGCGCTACCTGGACACCTACTGGTCCCGCTTCGACAAGCGCTACTTCGCGGGCGACGGCGCCAAGAAGGACGACGACGGCGACATCTGGCTGCTCGGCCGGGTCGACGATGTGATGCTGGTGTCCGGCCACAACATCTCGACGACCGAGGTCGAATCGGCGCTCGTCTCGCACCCCAAGGTCGCCGAGGCGGCGGTCGTCGGCGCCACCGACCCGCAGACCACCCAGGCCATCTGCGCGTTCGTGATCCTGCGCGGCAGCGCGGCCGAGGACGATGGCCTGGTCGAGGAGTTGCGGGCGCATGTCGGCAAGCAGCTCGGCCCGATCGCCAAGCCCAAGCGGATCCTGCCGGTGGCCGAGCTGCCCAAGACCCGCTCCGGCAAGATCATGCGCCGTCTGCTGCGCGACGTCGCCGAGAACCGCGCGCTGGGCGATGTCACCACACTCACCGACTCCTCCGTCATGGAGCTGATCCAGAGCAAGCTGCCCTCGGCGCCCAGCGAGGACTGATCCGACCCACCCCAGGGTCGCGGCACACCACAGGCAGCGCAGGCCGCCACAGGCAGCACATCAGCAACAGGCACCACATGAGCGAGGGGCGCTCCCGCCAAGCGGGGGCGCCACTCGCCGTGATTGCCGGGGCGCCACTCGCCGTGATTGCCGGAGGTGGCCGTCGCGTAAAAATTACGACAAGATGAGGGACAGGAGCGCCGGGAAGTCTGGTCGGCATACGCCACACGTGTATCCGCACCACCGACCCACCCAGGAGGCCCATCCGTGGCCGCGCCCACCAGCCGCAAGTTCCTCGGACGCCTGTCGCTCCCCGAGCGGACGTTCGTCGTCGACGCGCTGCGCACCGAGACCGTCGGCGGGGTGATCCTCCTCGTGGCCGCCATCGTGGCGCTGATCCTCGCCAACACTCCGCTCAGCGGCCTCTACGGCGACATCAAGGACTTCTCCTTCGGCCCCCAGGCGCTGCATCTGCACCTCTCGGTCGCCTCCTGGGCCACCGACGGCCTGCTCACGATCTTCTTCTTCGTCGCCGGTATCGAGCTGAAGCGCGAACTGGTCGCGGGCGAGCTGAGCGACCCCAAGGCGGCCGCGCTGCCCGTGATCGCCGCCGTCTGCGGCATGGCCATGCCCGCGCTCGTCTATGTCGCCGTCAGCGCGAGCGGCAACGGCGGCCTCAAGGGCTGGGCCGTGCCGACCGCCACCGATATCGCCTTCGCGCTCGCCGTCCTCGCCGTGCTCGGCACCGCCCTGCCCGCCGCGCTGCGCGCCTTCCTGCTCACCCTCGCGGTCGTCGACGACCTCGGCGCCATCCTGATCATCGCGATCTTCTTCACCCAGCACATCAACTTCATCGCCCTGGGCCTGTCCGTCGCCGCGCTCGTCCTCGTCTGGCTGCTGCACCGCAAGGGCGTCCGCACGGCCTGGATCCATCTCCCGCTCGCCGTGGTGGTCTGGGCGCTGATGCATGCCAGCGGTGTGCATGCCACCATCGCCGGTGTCGCGATGGGCCTGATGCTGCGCTGCACCGTACGGGAGGGCGAGGAGCGCTCCCCCGCCGAGCGCGTCGAGCACCGGCTGCGCCCTGTGTCGGCGGGTGTGGCGGTGCCGCTGTTCGCCCTGTTCGCGGCCGGGGTGCCGCTTTCCGGCGGCGCCGTGGCGGATGTCTTCACCCGCCCGGAGACCCTCGGCGTCGTCCTCGGCCTCGTCGTGGGCAAGGCCGTCGGCGTCTTCGGCGGCTCCTGGTGCGCCGCCCGCTTCACCAGGGCCGAGCTGAACGAGGATCTGGCCTGGGCCGATGTCTTCGCCGTGGCCGTTCTCGCCGGAATCGGCTTCACCGTCTCCCTCCTCATCGGCGAACTCGCCTTCCCCGCCGATCCCACGCTCGCCGGGGAGGTCAAGGCGGCGGTCCTCATCGGCTCGCTGAGTGCCGCTCTGTTCGCCGGCATCCTCCTCAAGCTGCGCAACACCACATACCAGCGGCTGTGTCAGGAGGAGGAGCGGGACGAGGACATGGACGGCATCCCGGACATCTATGAGCTGGACAGCCCCGATTACCACCTGCGGATGGCCGCCATTCACGAGGCAAAGGCCGCCGAGCACCGGCGGCTTGCCGAAGTGGCCGCCGCGAACGACTCCGGCGACGATGGTCCGGCATGATCTGAGAGGCTTGACACCCGCAGAAATGCGCAGAAGACGTAGCAAGCACAGACGACGTACCAAGCGACGATGTACCAAGCGCGGACGGCGCAGCACGAGCGAAGACGCACAAGAGCAGAGGGAGATGGCGATGAGCGCAGCCGACGACGGCGGCAACCGCAGCCTCGGCAAGCTGGTGGCGACGGCGACCACCGAGCTGTCGGCGCTGATGCACGACGAGATCGCGCTGGCCAAGGCCGAGCTCCGGGTGGGGGCCAAGAAGGCCGCGGTCGGCAGCGGCGCGGGGATGGCGGCCGGGGTGCTGCTGCTGTTCTCGCTGCCGGTGCTGAGCTTCGCCCTCGCCTACGGCATGCGCGCCTGGACCGGCCTCGGCCTCGCCTGGTGCTTTCTGATCGTGGGCGGTATCTACTGGCTGTTCGCCGGGATCCTGGGGCTGCTGGCGCTGCTGAAGTTCAAGAAGGTCAAGGCGCCGAAGCGGTCGATCGCCTCGTCCAAGGAGAGCGCCGCCGTACTGGGGAGCGTCAAGCCGCATCCGCGTGCCGAGAGCAATGGCGGACGCTCGGTGCGGGATATGACACGCTCGTCGGCATGACCGTCCCTGATAGCTCCGCGTCGGTCGTACGGCTCGACGGCCCCTGGACCCACCGGGATGTCGCGGCCAACGGCGCGCGCTTCCACATCGCCGAGCTGGGTGACGGCCCGCTGGTGCTGCTGCTGCACGGCTTTCCGCAGTTCTGGTGGGCCTGGCGGCACCAGTTGCCCGCGCTCGCCGACGCCGGCTACCGCGCGGTCGCGATGGATCTGCGCGGGGTGGGCGGCAGCGACCGTACGCCCCGGGGCTACGACCCGGCCAACCTCGCCCTCGACATCACCGGTGTGATCCGTTCGCTGGGTGAGCCGGACGCCGCGCTCGTCGGCCATGACCTGGGCGGATACCTGGCGTGGACGGCCGCGGTGATGCGGCCGAAGCTGGTGCGGCGGCTCGCGGTGGCCTCGATGCCGCATCCCCGCCGCTGGCGCTCGGCGATGCTGGCGGACGTCAAGCAGAGCGCGGCCAGCTCCCATGTGTGGGGCTTCCAGCGGCCCTGGCTGCCCGAGCGCCACCTGGTCGCGGACGACGCGGCGGCCGTGGGGCGGCTCCTCCGGGAGTGGTCCGGGCCGCGACTGCCCGAGGACGAGGCCGTGGAGGTCTACCGGCGGGCGATGTGCATCCCCTCGACAGCGCACTGCTCGATCGAGCCGTACCGTTGGATGGTGCGGTCGCTGGCACGGCCGGACGGTTTCCAGTTCAACCGGCGCATGAAGCGGCCGGTGCAGGTCCCGACCCTGCATCTGCACGGGTCACTCGACCCGGTGATGCGGACCCGTAGCGCGGCGGGCTCCGGGGAGTATGTCGAGGCCCCCTACCGCTGGCGGCTCTTCGACGGGCTCGGCCACTTCCCGCACGAGGAGGACCCCCGGGCCTTCACCTCCGAGCTGATCAACTGGCTGAAGGACCCCGAACCCGACCGCTGAGCGGCGTCGGCGGTACGCATTCCGACCGGCTCACGACGATCAGGCGAACATCTGTTTTTCGAACAGCCAATTGCCTGGAGCATAGGCCAATTGCCGCAGCCACCGGCGATTACGGACCTTGGGTCAGGGGCAGACACCGAGGTATGGGCTGGACTCACGACTACCGTGACGCACCAAACGGCCGCGGCCCCCAGGCCGCCGCTCCTGCCAATGCCGCGCTGAGTGTTTCCGAGCGGGGCGGCTCCGGGCCTACCCAAGGCCATGACCCGAACCTCGGGATTCCCCGCATCATCCGCCGCCGGGCCCGGTGGGTCTCGGCGCGGTTGCGCCATCCACGCAGCCGTTAGCAGTACCTCCGGGGCGGCCCGGGGCCCGGCGACACCGGAAACCCCTGGTAGCACGCTCGGCACCGGCGCATCACCCCGCTTGGGAGGGCCTCTCCGCTTTGGAGGGCCACACTCCGCCGGGCGCATCCGCTCCGGAGGGCCTATCCCTCGGCCACAGCTCTAGAGGGCACACCCCTGGCTGTCCACCGGCTGGTCGGCCGTACGCCCCTTCTCGATGTCCTGGCTCACCTCGTCCGCCGTCAGCGCGTACCCGGTGTTCGCATCGTCGAGGGACTTGGCGAAGACCACGCCGTACACCCGCCCCTGCGGGGTGAGCAGCGGACCGCCGGAGTTGCCCTGCCGCACGGTCGCGTACAGCGAGTACACATCGCGGTGCACGGTGGAGCGGCGGTAGATGTCGGGACCGTTGGCCTCGATACGGCCGCGGACCCGGGCGGCGCGCACATCGAAGGCGCCGTTCTCCGGGAAGCCGGCGACGATCGCGCCATCACCGGAGCGCGCGTCGTCCTGAGCGAACTGGAGCGCCGGGGCCTGAAGCGAGGGCACATCGAGGACCGCGATATCGCGCTTCCAGTCGTAGAGCACGACCTTGGCGTCGTACAGCCGGCCCTCGCCGCCTATCTGTACGGTCGGGTCGCTGACGCCGCCGACGACATGGGCGTTGGTCATGACCCGGTTCGGTGCGAAGACGAAGCCGCTGCCCTCGAGGACCTTGCCGCAGCTCGGGGCGGTGCCGACGACCTTGACGATGCTCTCCTGCGCCCGCGTGGCCACCGGGGACTGGGCGAGCGCGGGATCGGGCTGCGGCACCGAGGTGATCGGCTCGTTGGCGAAGGGCGAGAAGACCTGCGGGAAGCCGTTCTGCGCGAGCACGGACGAGAAGTCGGTGAACCACGTGTTCGCCTCGTCCGGAACGACGCGGGAGACCCCGAGCAGCACCTTGGAGTCACGGACCTCCCTGCCCAGGGTGGGGAGCGAGGTCTGGGCCACCAGGGAGCCGATCAGCCAGGCCACCAGCAGCATCGCCAGGACGTTCACCAGCGCGCCGCCGGTCGCGTCCAGGGCGCGCGCCGGTGACCAGGTGATGTACCGCCGCAGCTTGTTTCCCAGATGGGTGGTGGCGGCCTGGCCGACCGAGGCACACACGATCACCAGGACGATCGCCACCACGGCACCCACCGTGCCGGGGGATGTCTTGTCGGTTGTGCCGTCCCATATGAGCGGCAGCAGATAGACCGCGATCAGCCCACCCCCGATGAACCCCGTCACCGACAGCACACCGACGACGAAGCCCTGGCGGTAGCCGACGACCGCGAACCATACGGCGGCGAGCAGCAGCAGGATGTCCAGCACATTCACCGGAACACCGTCTCACGCGCGCCAGTCGAGTGAGACGTGCTTGGCGCGGTCCCACGGTCGCTCCCACCCCGCGAAATGCAGGATGCGATCGATCACTCCGGCGGTGAAGCCCCAGACCAGAGCGGATCCCACCAGGAAGGCGGGCCCCCGGTGGCCGCTGGGGTGGACGGTCGTGGCCCGGTTCGCCGGGTCCGTGAGATCCGCCACGGGAACCGTGAAGACCCGGGCCGTCTCGGCCGGGTCCACGGCCTCGACCGGGCTGGGCCGGCGCCACCAGCCGAGCACCGGCGTGACGACGAAACCGCTCACCGGAATGTAGAGCCGCGGAAGCACGGCGAAGACCTGCACCCCCGAGGGGTCGAGCCCGGTCTCCTCCTCGGCCTCGCGCAGCGCCGCGCGCAGCGGGCCCTCCTCGTCCGGATCCCCGTCCTCCGGGTCGAGGGCGCCGCCGGGGAAGGAGGGCTGGCCGGCGTGCGAGCGCAGCGAGCCGGAGCGCTCCATGAGGAGCAGCTCGGGGCCGTCGGCGCCCTCGCCGAAGAGCACCAGCACGGCGGAGGGGCGGCCGCCGCCCTGCGGGGGCGGCAGGAACCGGCTGAGCTGACGCGGCTCGATCGTCTCGGCCAGCCGCGCCACCGGCAGCAGCCACTCGGGCAGCCCGTGGGCGCTGACCTCCACATCCCCGCCGTACGTGCTCGTCACTCGGCGGCTCCCAGGGGGGCGGCGGGACGGCCGGGGTAGTCGGACGGCGGGCGCAGGCGCTGGCCCGGCTGGCCGCCCAGCTCGTACTTCAGCAGCTTCTTCGCCTTGTCCGGGTCGGTCTCGCCCTCCCCGTACGCCGGGCAGAGCGGGGCGATCGGGCAGGCGCCGCAGGCGGGCTTGCGGGCGTGGCAGACGCGGCGGCCGTGGAAGATGATGCGGTGCGAGAGCATCGTCCACTCGCTCTTGGGGAAGAGCGCGGCGATCTCCGCCTCGACCTTCTCGGGGTCCTCCTGGGCGGTCCACTTCCAGCGCCGCACCAGCCGCCCGAAGTGGGTGTCCACGGTCAGGCCCGGCACTCCGAAGGCATTGCCGAGCACCACATTGGCCGTCTTACGGCCGACACCGGGCAGGGTGACCAGATCCTCGAGCCGGCCCGGGACCTCGCCGCCGAAGCGGTCGCGGAGGGCGGCGGACAGGCCCAGCAGCGATCTGGCCTTGGCGCGGAAGAAGCCGGTCGGCCGGATCAACTGCTCCAGGGCCTCCGGGTCGGCCGCCGCCATGTCCTCGGGCGCCGGATAGGCGGCGAAGAGCGCGGGGGTGGTCTGGTTGACCCGCAGATCGGTGGTCTGGGCGGACAGGACCGTGGCCACCAGCAACTGAAAGGGGCTCTCGAAGTCCAGCTCGGGATGGGCGTACGGATACACCTCGGCGAGCTCTCGGTTGATGCGCCGGGCGCGGCGGACGAGGGCGAGCCGGGACTCGGGGCGGGTACCCTTCGAGCCCTTGACCGATTTATGCGGCTTCGCGGCTTCTGTCGACTCAGCGGATTCTTGTTCGCCCACAGCGGAATTACGAGGTGCGGTCACCCGTCCGGCCCCCTTGCCCTGTGCTCTCACCGGCGTATTGGACACCCGGCCAGCCTAAGCCCACCCACTGACATCCGCCCCGGCCACCGCGAAGAGGTCCCCAATCGGACCCCTGCCGCACAGCTCGGGAGGCCAGTGCGTCAAACTTGTGATTGATCGCACTGTTTTACCGTCCGGCATCATGGGGACGTCGGTCCCCTGTGCATGTCGACAAGGAGAGACTCGTGGACGACGTTCTGCGGCGCGCCCCGCTCTTCGCGGCGCTCGATGACGAGCAGGCCGCTGAGCTGCGCGCCTCCATGGGAGAGGTCACCCTCGCGCGGGGTGACGCGCTCTTCCACGAAGGGGACCCCGGCGATCGCCTGTACGTGGTCACCGAGGGCAAGGTGAAGCTCCACCGCACCTCTCCCGACGGCCGCGAGAACATGCTCGCCGTGCTCGGTCCCGGCGAGCTGATCGGCGAACTGTCGCTGTTCGACCCCGGCCCGCGTACCGCCACCGCCACCGCCCTTACCGAGGTCAAGCTGCTCGGCCTCGGCCACGGCGATCTACAGCCGTGGCTGAACGCCCGGCCCGAGGTCGCCTCCGCGCTGCTGCGGGCGGTCGCCCGGCGCCTGCGCAAGACCAACGACCAGATGTCCGACCTGGTCTTCTCCGACGTTCCCGGTCGGGTCGCCAGGGCCCTGCTGGACCTGTCGCGCCGCTTCGGCGTGCAGTCGGAGGAGGGCATCCACGTCGTCCACGACCTGACCCAGGAGGAGCTGGCCCAGTTGGTCGGCGCCTCCCGCGAGACCGTCAACAAGGCGCTCGCCGACTTCGCGGGCCGCGGCTGGCTGCGGCTGGAGGCGCGCGCGGTGATCCTGCTGGACGTCGAGCGGCTGGCCAAGCGCTCCCGCTGACGCCGGACGGAACCGCCGGACGGAACGGATTACGCGAAAACGGAACGTAAGGGCCTCGCCGGCATTCCGGCGGGGCCCTTACGGCGCTCATGAGCGGGCGGCCCACAGGCGGACCACAGGCTGTGAGGCCAGAGGGCGGACCCACAGCCCCGCAGCCCGCCAAGCTCCCGTAAGACCGGCCTCAGATCAGCCCGTGCTCGCGCAGATAGTCGAGCTGGGCCCGTACCGACAGCTCCGCCGCCGGCCACAGGGAGCGATCCACATCCGCGTACACATGCGCCACGACCTCCGAGGGCGTCCGGTGCCCGTCCTCGACGGCCGTCTCCACCTGCGCGAGCCGGTTGGCGCGATGCGCGAGGTAGTACTCCACGACGCCCCGGGCGTCGTTCAGCACCGGCCCGTGGCCCGGCAGGACGGTGTCCACCCCGTCGTCCACCGTCAGCGAGCGCAGCCGCCGCAGCGAGTCCAGATAGTCACCGAGCCGACCGTCCGGATGCGCGACGACGGTCGTGCCCCGACCCAGCACCGTGTCGCCCGTAAGGACCGCACCATCGGCCGGAAGGTGGAAGGACAGCGAGTCGGCGGTGTGGCCGGGCGTGGGCACCACCCGTAGCTCCAGACCGCCGGTGGTTATGACGTCCCCGAGCCCCAGCCCCTCCTCCCCGAGCCGCAACGCGGGATCCAGGGCCCTTACGGACGTCCGCGTCAGCTCGGCGAAGCGCGCCGCGCCCTCCGCGTGGTCCGGATGCCCATGGGTGAGCAGGGTCAGCGCGACCCGTCTGCCCGCCCGCTCCGCTGTCGCGATGACGTCCTTGAGGTGCGCGTCGTCGAGCGGCCCGGGGTCGATGACGACGGCGAGGTCGGAGTCGGGCTCGGCGACGATCCAGGTGTTGGTGCCGTCCAGCGTCATGGGTGAGGCGTTCGGGGCCAGGACGCAGACGGCCCGGTCGGTGGCCGGGCCACCGATGGTGCCCCCACGCGGCTGGCCGGGCAGAGCGGATGCGTACGTCATGCGGAGGGTCCCCCCGTGGCTCCCGGGATGTGCTTGGTGAACTCATCATGACCCGGCCAGCTCAACACCAGTTCCCCGTTTTCCACCCGCGCCTGGGCCAGGACCGGCGTCAGATCCCGGTCCGCCGCCGCGGCAAGTGCGTCGGCGACCGCGCCATGGGCCGCGAGCTGGCGCAGCGTCGCGATCGTGGGCGGCATCATCAGCAGCTCGCCCCGGTCGTAGCCGTCGGCCGCGTCGCCCGGGCGGATCCAGACGGTCCGGTCCGCCTCCGTGGAGGCATTACGGGTGCGCTGCCCCCGCGGCAGCGCAGCCACGAAGAACCAGGTGTCATAGCGGCGCGGTTCGAACTCCGGGGTGATCCAGCGCGCCCAGCAGCCCAGCAGATCCGAGCGGAGCACAAGCCCCCGGCGGTCCAGGAACTCCGCGAACGACAGGTCCCGGGCGACCAGCGCCACCCGGTCCGCCTCCCAGTCGTCCCCCGTCGTGTCCGCGACCACGGTGTGCGGTGTCGGGCCCGCGAGCAGGACCCCCGCCTCCTCGAAGGTCTCGCGGACCGCCGCGCACACGATGGCCTGAGCCTGCGTCGCCTCGCTCGGGTCCAGGCCCAGCCGCCGCGCCCACTGCGCCCGCGAGGGACCGGCCCAGGTGACCATCCGCTCGTCGCGCGGGTCCACGGAACCGCCCGGATAGGCGTACGCGCCTCCGGCGAAGGCCATGGAGGCGCGTCTGCGCAGCATGTAGACGGCGAGCCCGTCGGCCCCTCCCGCCGTGTTCCGCGGGCCCTCTGGGGGCGTTTCAGGGCCTTCCGGGGCCGCCGAGGGCTCCGGCACCGTGTCGAGCCTCTCCGCTGCGTCGAGCCCGTCCGGTGAGTGCTCCCCGGCCCCGCCCCGGGCGTTCCGGGCGTTCCGGACGTCCTGTGGTGTGTCCTGCCCGTCCGTTCCGTCCGGTCCGTCCCGCAGCAGCAGCACGGTGGCGGCCCGGCGCGGTGTCACCGGTGTGAGCTCGCCCGCCGACAAGAGGCGGATCCGCTCTGGCCACTCGGGTGGATACCACTGGCCATTCGTAGTGGACATGGCCGGATGCTATGCGCTTACGGGCTGATGTTCGAGTGGCACCGGCGGCGCCACGCCGGGGTCGGCCCGCGTACCGACGGTCACACCGGTACGCGCCCACCGGCCCACCGGCACGGCCCGCCCACGGGCCAGGCGCCCCGGTCCGTCACCGCGACGCTCGCTAGTCGGCGACCTCGACCTGGATCTCGACCTCGACCGGCGCGTCCAGCGGCAGCACCGCCACGCCCACCGCGCTGCGCGCGTGCACGCCCGCGTCGCCCAGGGCCTCGCCCAGCAGCTCGCTCGCACCGTTGACGACAGCCGGCTGACCGGTGAAGTCCGATGCCGAGGCGACGAAACCGACGACCTTCACGACACGCACGACGCGGTCGAGGTCACCGACGACCGACTTCACGGCGGCCAGCGCGTTCAGCGCACAGGTGCGCGCCAGCTCCTTGGCCTCCTCCGGGGTCACCTCCGCGCCGACCTTGCCGGTCACGCCCAGCTTCCCCTCGACCAGCGGCAACTGGCCCGAGGTGTAGACGTACGAACCGGTGCGCAGCGCGGGCACATAGGAGGCCAGGGGCGCCGCGACCTCGGGCAGCTTCAGTCCGAGCCCGGCGAGCCTGCCCTCGACGATGCCGCCCGCCATCAGCCCTTCTCCCGCTTCAGGTAGGCCACCAACTGCTCAGGGTTGGGCCCGGGGACCACCTGGACCAGCTCCCAGCCGTCCTCGCCCCAGGTGTCCAGAATCTGCTTCGTGGCGTGTACCAGCAGCGGTACGGTCGCATATTCCCACTTGGTCATGGGGGCGACTGTAATGCCTCTCCGCCGGGCCCTGGTGCGTAGGGCGAGGGGCGACTGGTTAGGCTCCCCAGTGTGAGCAGGCTCCATGTCGTCAGCGGTAAGGGCGGAACCGGCAAGACCACGGTCGCCGCCGCACTCGCGCTGGCCCTCGCGGCCGAGGGCAGGCGCACCCTGCTGGTCGAGGTCGAAGGCCGTCAGGGCATCGCACAACTCTTCGAAACGGAGCCGCTGCCCTACGAGGAGCGGAAGATCGCCACCGCGCCGGGCGGCGGGGAGGTGCACGCTCTGGCGATCGACCCGGAGTTCGCACTTCTGGACTACCTCCATATGTTCTACAAGCTGGGCTCGGCCGGACGCGCCCTCAAGAAGCTCGGCGCGATCGACTTCGCGACCACCATCGCCCCGGGGCTGCGGGACGTCCTGCTGACCGGCAAGGCGTGCGAGGCGGTGCGCCGCAAGGGCAAGGACGGCCGCTTCGTCTACGACTCCGTGGTCATGGACGCGCCGCCCACCGGCCGCATCACCCGCTTTCTGAACGTCAACGACGAGGTGGCGGGGCTGGCCAGGACCGGCCCGATACACAACCAGGCACAGGCCGTGATGCGGGTCCTGAAGTCGCCCCAGACGGCGGTCCACATGGTGACCCTGCTGGAGGAGATGCCGGTCCAGGAGACCGCGGACGGCATCTCCGAGCTGCGCGCCGACGGCCTCCCGACGGGCGGGGTCATCATCAACATGGTGCGGCCCGCGGTCCTCGACCACGAGGCCGTCGAGGCCGTCGCCAACGGGCGGCGTACGGCCGTCGCCAAGGCGCTCTCCCAGGCGGGCCTGGGCGGTGCGCGCCGTGGCGGCATGGCCGAGCGGCTGGTCGACCCGCTGCTGGAGCAGGCGCGCGAGCATGCCGAGCGGGTGGCGCTGGAGCGGGCGCAGCGCGCCGAGCTGACCGGCCTGAGGCTGCCGCTGCACGAGTTGGAGCTGCTTACGGACGGCATCGACCTGGCGGGGCTCTACCGGCTCGCGGCGGATCTGCGCAAGCAATGGCCGGCGTGAGCGGCGCCCGCCGTAAGGGCGCCACGGACAACGAGTCGTACGCAGGAGGCGGCATGAGCATGGACGTGGCACCCCGGCTGGACATCGACGTCCTGCTGGACGATCCGCAGACCCGCATCGTGGTGTGCTGCGGCTCCGGCGGCGTCGGCAAGACCACCACCGCCGCCGCCCTGGGCGTACGGGCCGCCGAGCGCGGCCGTAAGGTCGTCGTCCTCACCATCGACCCGGCCCGCCGGCTCGCCCAGTCCATGGGCATCGACGCGCTCGACAACATCCCGCGCCGGGTGGACGGCATCGGCGACGGAAACGGCGGCGAACTGCACGCCATGATGCTGGACATGAAGCGGACGTTCGACGAGTTCGTCGAGGCGCACGCCGACCCCGAGCGCGCCCGGGCCATCCTCGCGAACCCCTTCTACCAGTCGCTCTCGGCCGGTTTCGCGGGCACGCAGGAGTACATGGCCATGGAGAAGCTCGGCCAGCTCCGGGCCCGCGACGAATGGGACCTGATCATCGTCGACACCCCGCCCAGCCGGTCGGCGCTGGACTTCCTGGACGCGCCGAAACGTCTCGGCTCCTTCCTGGACGGGAAGTTCATCAAGGTGCTGATGGCGCCGGCGAAGGTGGGTGGCAAGGCCGGGATGAAGTTCCTGAACGTGGGCGTGTCGATGATGACGGGCACGGTCAGCAAGGTGCTCGGCGGGCAGCTCATGCGCGACGTCCAGACGTTTGCTGCCGCGATGGACACCATGTTCGGCGGATTCCGTACTCGCGCGGAGGCCACCTACCGGCTACTCCAGGCTCCCGGTACGGCCTTCCTCGTCGTGGCCGCGCCCGAGCGGGACGCGCTGCGGGAGGCCGCGTACTTCGTCGAACGCCTGGCCGCGGACCGGATGCCGCTGGCCGGGCTGGTGCTGAACCGGGTACACGGCAGCGGGGCCGAACAGCTCTCGGCGGAACGGGCGTTGGCCGCCGCGGAGATCCTTACCCTGACGGGCGACCCCGCGGATCCGGACGATCCGGCTGACCCGGACGATGCGGCTGACCCGGACGATGCGGCTGACCCGGCTGACCCGAACGATGCGCTCGCGAACGTGGCGGAGGGAAGCGATCCGGCCAAGAACGGTGCCGGGGCAGAAAATCTTGCCGACGGCGGATTTGTCGATCCCCCCTCAGGGAATGCTCAAGCGCGGAACCCCTCGGCAGCGGACCCCGACGTCTCCCCCACGTCGGCGGACACGTCGGCGGAGCGGCTCGCCGCGGGCCTGCTTCGGCTGCACGCGGAGCGTATGCAGGTGCTCGGACGCGAGCAGCGCACACACGACCGCTTCACGGCTCTCCACCCCGAGGTTCCGGTGGCCCAAGTGGCCGCACTCCCTGGCGACGTACACGACTTGGCAGGGCTGCGAGCGATCGGTGATCGCCTCGCGGTCCCAGTGGAACGGACCAAACGCGCGGGCTGAGTCGGTGCCCGTGCGGCGGTCGGCCGCGCGCACGAAGGAGACGCACGACAGACACCACGCATAACGGACAGCCATGACGGACAGCGGAGGCGTGCCGAAGCATGCAGACGCACCGAGGCAAGCCGAGGTAAGCAGTCGCGCGAGCGCGCGTAGCGGGGCCTTGACGGACACGGCGGCCACCCAGCAAGCGGCGCATGGCACACGGCGCACGCACAGCACACGGGCGGCACACAGCACACGGGCGGCACGCGGCAGGCCAGAGCCACCGGGGGCGCAAGTGGCGACAGCCCAGTCGCAGGCCAACCCCCGGCCCGCACCGACCCGTTAGCCCACGTCACGTCACCCGTGTCACACGCACACGCACTCGCGCCCCCACGGCCGACCGCGGCCAGGGCCGCGGTCGTGCTCGGAGGCGTGCGCGTACCCGTACCCGCCCCTGACGAGGCGCGCCGTACTCGCACCCCCACTCGTGCCGATGACGAGAGGTGGGTGAGGTGATGGTGAGGCGAGACGCTCACACCGGCAGGCCGTCAGCCGACCGCCGGCGCATCGCCGTCCGGCCTATCCGACCGCGGCCTATCCGACCGCGGCGAAGCGCTCGTAGTCCTCGTCGTCGAAGGGCAGAATCCCCGCGCTGCGCTCGTACTCGACACGCGCGGTCTCCAGGAGCCTGCGCCAGGAGGTCACCGTCGGCCGGCGGCGCAGCAGTGCTCGCCGCTCGCGCTCGGTCATCCCTCCCCACACGCCGAACTCCACGCGGTTGTCCAAGGCATCCGCAAGGCACTCGGTGCGCACCGGGCATCCGGTGCAGACCGCTTTGGCCCTGTTCTGTGCCGCGCCCTGGACGAACAGTTCATCTGGATCAGTAGTGCGGCAGGCGGCCTGCGCACTCCAGTCGGTTACCCAGCCCATGCTGGCGCCGTCCTCTCCCGAATCGGAGCTCCCCCACGGCGACAAACGGCATATTCACCGTCGCCAGTTGAGGACGTTACGGAAGCGAGACAAGGCGCAACACCCCCTGCGGGCCCAATCTTGGATGGTCCGAACGGACTATGGGTACGCGGCAGATCACCCAACGGAGTGAGCTGACGACATTTGCGATTACTAGTGCAAATACGGGCAGTTCACCCGCCGAACAGCGGGCAGCTCGGGACAGGGGCCACAATCCGGGCAGGTCTCATCGCTCACTTGAGTGAGGGTGGGGGTGTGGCTCAGCCACTCGCCTGTGACTGGCGTGAAACAGCGTATGCGAACACCCGGTCCCCTGTCCGGCGATTCGAGACGTAGGCTGCCTCCTATGGGAAACACGCGCTCGAGTGGCGGACTGTCCTCCGCTCAACAGGCCGCCAAGTTCCTCGGCGTCAGCGCGCTCGCCGGTGCCGTGATGGCCGGGCTCGCGCTTCCCGCCGTCGGGGCGCTCGGCCTCGCGGCCAAGGGAACCGTCGAGGAGTTCGACGGAATTCCGGCCAATCTCAAGACACCGCCGCTCAGCCAGCGGACGACGATCCTGGACGCCGAGGGCGGGGAGATCGCGAAGGTCTACTCCCGCGACCGGACGATCGTGAAGCTGAACGACATCTCCCCGTATATGCGGCAGGCGATCGTCGCGATCGAGGACGCCCGCTTCTATGAGCACGGGGCGGTGGACCTCAAGGGCGTGCTGCGCGCGGTCAACACCAACGCGCAGGACGGCGGGGTCTCCCAGGGCGCCTCCACGCTGACCCAGCAGTATGTGAAGAACGTGTTCGTCGAGGAGGCGGGCGACGACAAGGAGAAGGTCGCCCAGGCCACCCGGCAGTCCATCGGCCGCAAGATCAAGGAACTGAAGTACGCGATCAAGGTCGAGAAGGAACTGGGCAAGAAGCGGATCCTCGAGAACTACCTGAACATCACCTTCTTCGGGCAGCAGGCGTACGGCATCGAGGCCGCGGCGCAGCGCTACTTCAGCAAGCCCGCCAAGGACCTGAAGCTGGAGCAGGCGGCGCTGCTGGCCGGTCTCGTCCAGTCGCCCAGCCGCTACGACCCGGTCAGCGCCCCGAAGTCCGCCAAGGAGCGCCGCGACACCGTTCTGCGGCGGATGGCCCAGGTCAAGGACATCACTCCGGCGCAGGCCGCCGCGGCCCAGAAGAAGCCGCTCGGTCTGAAGGTCAGCATGCCCAGGAGTGGCTGCATCACGGCCGTCCAGGGCGCCGGGTTCTTCTGTGACTACGTCCGCGAGACCCTGCTCAACGACCCGGCCTTCGGCAAGACGGCGGAGGCGCGCGCCAAGCGCTGGACCCAGGGCGGTCTGACGATCCGTACGACGCTCGACCCGAAGGCCCAGAAGTCGGTCCAGAAGTCGATCAAGGATCATGTCTACCAGTCCGACCCGGTGGCCACCGCCGTGACGCTCGTCGAGCCGGGCACCGGCAAGGTGGTGGGGATGGGCCAGTCCAGGCCATACGGCTTCGGCGAGAACGAGACCCAGATCAACCTGTCCGCGGACAAGTCCATGGGCGGCTCGAACTACGGCTTCCAGGTCGGCTCCACGTTCAAGCCGATCACCGCGGCGGCCGCGATCGAGCAGGGCAAGAAGCCGTACCAGCGCTACTCCTCGCCGTACAAGATGGCGTACCCGAGCCCGGTCACCACCTGCAAGGGCACCTGGACCAACGACGAGGGCGCGACCGTCGAGAACGAGAACGAGGAGGAAGTCGGCCCGTACGGGATGAGGGACGCGACCGCCAAGTCGGTCAACACCTACTTCGTCCAGTTGATCAGCGACATCGGGGTCTGCCCGGTGACGCAGATGGCCGACAAGATGGGGGTGAAGCGCGCCGACGGCAAGGAGCACAACCAGGTGCCCTCCCTCACCCTCGGCTCCGAGGGCTTCTCGCCGCTGACGATGGCCAACGCCTACGCGACCTTCGCCAACCGCGGTATCTACTGCTCCCCGGTCTTCATCGAGTCGATCACCGGCCCGGACCATAAGGAACTCAAGGTCCCGCAGTCGAAGTGCTCCCGTGCGATGTCGGCGAAGACCGCGGACACCATCAACACGCTGCTGCGCGGGGTCGTCGAGGACGGCACCGGCAAGCAGGCCGGGCTCGCGAGCCGTGCGAGCGCCGGTAAGACGGGTACGACGGACGAGCGCAGGGCCGCGTGGTTCGTCGGCTACACCCCGAACCTGGCCGGTGCGGTGTGGGTCGGCGGCCCGGGCGCCAAGGGCGTCAAGATGGAGAACATCACCATCGGCGGCGTCCCCCACGACAAGGTCTACGGCGCGGACACCCCTGGCCCGATCTGGAAGGACGCGATGAGCGGCGCGCTGGCCGGCAAGCCGGCGCCGAACTTCGTGAAGGTCCCGATCAACGACCCGAACCAGCGCAAGCCCCACGACGGCAAGAAGCCGGGAAACCGCGACCACAAGCCGGGCCGTGGCAACAACGGCGGTGGCGGTGGCAACGGCGGCGACAACCCGTGGCCGGACATCTCCCTGCCCCCGGACCTGATCGGCGGCGGCAAAGGGAATGGCGGCAACGGCGGTAACGGCAATGGAGACGGCGGCTGGAACTGGCCGCGGTAGCGAAGCCTCGCGATGAAGCGCCGAAGGGGGCCGGACAGAGATGTCCGGCCCCCTTCGCGTGTGGTCGGGATGGCGACGCCGCGATCCTTACGGTTGCCCTGGCGACAGTCTGACGACACAGAGTGAGCAACCACAACGCAACGCGAGAACGCTCGACAAACGAAATCGAGCGACCCGCCCGCTACCCAGCTAGCCGGCTACCCGCCCGCGAGCTGCCGCTTCACCGCGGCGGCGACCCGGCCGCCCTCCGCCCGCCCGGCCATCTTCGGGTTCACGATCTTCATCACGGCGCCCATGGCCCGCTGCCCCTCCGCACCGCCCGCCGCGGCCTCCCGCACCGCCTCGGCCACCAGGGCGTTCAGCTCGTCGTCCGTAAGAGGCTTCGGCAGATACTCGGCGAGCACCTCGCCCTCCGCCCGCTCCCGCTCGGCCTGCTCCGCGCGTCCACCCTTCTCGAACGCCTCGGCCGCCTCGCGGCGCTTCTTGGACTCCCGCGCGACGATCTTCTCCACCTCGGCGTCGGACAGCTCACGGGCCCTCTCGCCCGCGACCTCTTCCTTCGTGATCGCGCTGATGGTGAGCCGGAGAGTCGAGGAACGCAGCTCGTCGCGCGCCCTGATCGCCGCGGTGAGATCGGCCTGAAGCCTGGACTTGAGCGTGGTGGTCATGGCGTCGAGTCTGCCAGCACTGGCCGGGAATCACCCGAAGATTTCTCCCCCGGCCGCGTTCTGCGACCATGGACGACATGCGCGCGCGATACGGAGTACCCCTGGGAATCACGGCGGTCGGCGCGGCCGGCCTCGCCTACGCCGCCGGCTTCGAAGTCCGGTCCTTCCGGCTCCGGCGGATCACCGTTCCGGTGCTCCCGCAGGGGATGCGACCCCTGCGCGTCCTCCAGATCTCCGACATCCACCTGGTGAGCGGACAGCGCAAGAAGCAGCGCTGGCTCCAGTCCCTCGCCGGGCTGCGCCCCGACTTCGTGGTGAACACGGGCGACAACCTCTCGGACCCGGAGGGCGTGCCGGAGGTCCTGGACGCGCTGGGCCCACTGATGGAGTTCCCCGGTGCCTATGTCTTCGGCTCGAACGACTACTACGGCCCGAAGCCGCGCAACCCCGCCCGCTACCTCTTGGAGAAAGCCAGCGGAAAGCACGGTCTGAACGGCAACCCCCCGGTCGTCGGCGCCATCCACAACCCGTGGACGGAGCTGCGTGACGCCTTCGACGCGGCCGGCTGGGTCGGGCTGTCGAACACGCGCGGCCGACTGAAGCTTGAGGACATCGAGATCGCCCTCACCGGCCTCGACGACCCCCACATCAAGCGCGACCGCTACGCCGAGGTGGCCGGTGGCCCCGAGACGGGCGCCGACCTCTCCCTAGCCGTGGTCCACGCCCCGTATCTGCGCGTCCTCGACGCCTTCACGGCCGACCGCTACCCCCTGATCCTCGCCGGCCACACCCACGGCGGCCAGCTCTGCATCCCCTTCTACGGCGCCCTGGTCACCAACTGCGACCTCGACGCCCGCCGGGTCAAGGGCCTCTCCCAGCACCAGGCCGGCGGCCACACCTCGTACCTCCACGTCTCCGCGGGCTGCGGCACCAACCGCTACACCCCGGTCCGCTTCGCCTGCCCCCCGGAAGCCACCCTCCTCACCCTGACCCCCCAGACCCCCTGACCCCATCCCGCCCGCCGGAACCGCCCGGAACGCCCCGACCTGCGAGACCTCGAAAACCGGATTTCGTCTCTGGCCACAGGTCCGCTAAAGTAGAGCTCGTTGCTTCGGGGTGTAGCGCAGCTTGGCAGCGCGCTTCGTTCGGGACGAAGAGGTCGTGGGTTCAAATCCCGCCACCCCGACTGAAGGAACACAGGTCAAGGGCCTGATCCTCACTGAGGATCAGGCCCTTCCTGCTTCTCCGGTGATCGTTTGGGAGAAACCTGGGAGAAGATCTTGGTCGGCTTCTCCCAGACAGCGGATCCGGGCCGTGTCAGAACGGCATGTACCAGATGACTGCCGACCTACGCGTCTGTGAATCCAAGGCCGAGGCTGAAGCCCCGAGCCAAGCAAGGAGCGCAGACCAGCGGGTTCGCAACCGATCCCGCTTCGCGATGGCTTCCTTCGCCCTAACACGATCGGAATCGCGGAGAGCCGCCCACACGAGTCACTCGCTCTGGAGCTCAAGATTCCCCGAGGACTAGGATCCCGGCACATGGCCAGTCGCCCCGTAAACACCGACGAACACGCCCGCGCTCGTGCCCTCGCGCGGCGTGTGCGCGGGCTTCGTGAGGAACGCGGTTGGACGCGTGAGCGGCTCGCCAAGGAAGCCAGCATCCAGCCCAGCACTCTTGCCCGCCTTGAAGGCGGCGGAGCGATCCAGCCGGGTTTCTTCACGATCGGTTGGGTCGCCGAAGCCCTCGGAGTCTCCCTCGATGACCTGTTCCGGCAGTCGAGGGTGAGCCCTGGCCTGTGGTCCGTCGGGTACGAGGGGCGGGACATCGACTCGTTCGTTGCGTCGCTGCTCGACGCACAGATCGATGTGGTGGCCGACGTGCGTCTCACACCGATCAGCCGGAAACCCGGCTTCAGCAAGACTCGTCTGGGTCAGGCTCTCGGCGAGGCAGGAATCGATTACACCCACCTTCGCGGCCTAGGCAACCCCAAAGACAACCGGGCGCCGTTTTGGGAAGGACGCATCGCCGAAGGCCGCGCCAGGTTCCGGAGCCTGTTGCGCTCCGACACCGCGCAATCCGACCTCGACGAGCTGGCGGATCACGCCATGCAGTCACGGGTCGCAGTGCTCTGCTTCGAGAAGGACGAGGACCGGTGCCACCGCCAAGTCGTCCTCCAGACCCTCCACAAGCGCACCTCGCTGACCGTCACACCGCTGGCCTGACCGCACCCCCTCTGCCTGCACGTCCCCTTGTGCTCGCCCAGGGACTCGCTTCCAATCTCTCCCAGGAGGTCACGAGTCGGGCGGGGGTGCTTGATGGCTGGGGCATGGCAGCGGGCACGCATCATGATCACGGTCAAGACCTATCCGGAACTTTCCACGAAGTACCACGAGACGAGTTGCGTGGCCGGCATACGGCTCGACCAGGGGACGCCGCAGCATGTGCGGCTCTTCCCAGTTCCCTTCCGGCTGCTGAACGAAGACAGCCAGTTCGCCAAGTACTCGATCGTCGAGGTCGACGTGCAGCGACACCATGGGGACCGTCGTCCCGAGAGCTTGCGCCCCAACCTGGAGACCCTCAAGGTCATCGAGCGCCTAGGGACAGAAGGCGGCTGGCGTGAACGCTTCTCGCATGTCCGGCCCCTGGTGGCGCCTTCCCTGTGCGCCATCAAGCGGGACCAGGAGGTGCGGAATACGTCGCTCGGCATCTTCCGCCCGGCGGAGTTCACCGGCTTCCGCTTCGCGCCCGCCGAGCCTTGGCCCGCCTCCAAGGCCGCCCTGGCGGATCAGTTGGATCTCCTCGCGCAGGACCTTCGCCAGCTGCAGTGGGTGCCACTGGAGTTCCGGTACAGCTTCCGATGTGCGGACGAGGAGTGCCGCGGGCACGACATGGGGCTGAGGGACTGGGAGGCAGGCGAGGCATACCGCAAGTTCCTCCGTCAGTACGGGAAGAGCGACGTGGAGGAGAAGCTGCGCGAGCGCTGGTTCGACCGGATGATCACTCCGGAGAAGGCCGTGCACTGCTTCGTCGGGAACGTCGCGGCTCGTCCCAAGACCTTCTTGCTGCTGGGCCTGTTCTACCCGCGACGAGACATCGTCGAGAACTTCCAGGAGGGTCTGTTCGACCTGTGAGAGCGAGCACGCAGGGTGTCTTCGGTGTGGGCCGCACCTGAGACTCCGGCACTGTCCCTACGCCCTAGTGGTACGCATTGTCTCAGCCACGACGCACCCGATGCCCCACTAAGAGCACACGCCGACGGCCTTGTCCAGCCCCGCCCTGGCGTCACCGCCAGCGGTGGCATCATGCTGTCGGTGAGGTGCAAGATTCGCATGTCCGCATCCGGCGTTCACCTGTTTGATCGTGTCTCCGGGGTGAACGTGCTGCTAGACGAGGTACCTGTTCCCGCTGAGCAGTTCTCCCGCGCTCCGCGGTACCTGTCCGTTGCGCTGACGAACGCATGCGAGCTCCACTGCGTCTACTGCTACGCGCCCAAGCATGCCGCGACGCTCGACAGAGAGCGTGTGCTGGCTTGGGCGGTTGAACTCGACGCCGCTGGGTGCCTCGGTGTCGGCTTCGGAGGCGGGGAACCGACCGCATACCGGAGGTTCGCCCAACTTTGTTGGGAAATAACCCAGTCCACGTCTATGGCGGTGACCTTCACGACGCATGGGCACCGGCTTACGCCCGAACTCGTCGATTCTCTGCGCGGGGCCGTGCACTTCGTGCGTCTGTCAGTCGACGGGATCGGAGACACCTACGAGCGGCTCCGCGGACGACCGTTCGCGTCCGTAGTCCAGGCCGCCAGGTTGCTCGGCTCACTCGCTCCGTTCGGCATCAATGCGGTTATCAACGCCGACACGGTCGGTGAACTGGACGACCTCGCCGAGTTCGCCAACGATATCGGCGCGTCCGAACTGTTGCTCTTGCCGGAACAGCCGACTGCGGCAACCCCCGGTATCAGCGACGCCGACACACAGCACCTCGTCGGATGGGCCGCGACCGCCAGGACCGGGGTGCGGCTCGCGATCTCCCGCACCGGCCTTGAAGCCGCACTGCCCACCGCAGAGACCATCCCAGGCGAACGCCCCCTCGACGCGCACATGCACCTCGACGCGACCGGCGTCTTGCGCCCTCACGCCTACGCGGCCACAGGAATGTCCGTCGGGGGCTCCATCATGGAAGCTGTGCAGGCGTTGAGGGAGGCACGATGAGGATCTGGAACGGCTATGGCTCGGAGCACTCGATGGACCTGGTCTTGATCGGCCGATTCCAGACGGTCACCGGCGCGAAGGCCGCGGAGGAGCGCATGGAGGCTCTGCAGGCCCTCGCCGAGGCCGCATGGTCCGACGACCATTGGCTGAGCCCCGACGAGCGCCTGCCTCGCGAACTCGGTGAATCACTACGCGAAATGAAGCTGTACGACATTGGGCGGTATGACGTCGACAACTTCGCGCTTGATCACAGCGTCACCCGCACAGCTGAGACTGTGCGGATCTGGACCGACGAATCCGACGTCCAGGGATTTCTGAAAGTGCTTCTCCACTACGGCGCGAAGGTCGAGATCTTCTCACGTCACGAATGGGACGAGGACGCGATCACACGGCCGGACACGAGCAACCGGAGCGACGGTGGATCTGACTGATCTGGCACGCCTACCCGGGGCCGCCGACCAGAACTTCGAAGCACTCACGCGGGCCATCGTGTCCCGACGCTACGGCGCGCTGGGCACGATGCGAGAGCGCCGGAACCAGCCCGGCGTCGAGTTCTACCTGCACGTCGACCATGCCGGTGCTCTGGGCGACCCCGGCCGGGTCTGGGGGTGGTCGTGTAAGTGGTTCATCCTCAACAACAAGAATGAGCTCAGCACAGGCCAGCGCAAGCAGATCGAGGACTCGCTCTCCAAAGCGATCGAGCACGTCGCCGGGCTGACCGACTTTGTGCTCTGTCTGCCAGAGCGGCCCGCCAAGGCTGACGAGGAGTGGATCAACCAACTCGGTCGGCAGAATGTCCGCGTCAAACTCTGGTCCACCGAGAACTACGACACCGAATTGGCCGGACACGACGAGCTCCGCTCCACCTTCTTCGGTGAACTCGCCCTCACCGCAGACGTACTGGCGAAAGCCCACAAGCGATCTGTTGCGCCCATCGAGGCCCGGTGGGCACCGCGGCTGCACACCTCCCACCATGTGGAGCACCGCATCGACCGAGCCTTGTTGCGCCCAGCATCGTTCGAGTGGCTGCAGCAACGCATCGACGACATCGCAGCCCGGATCCAGGCACTACGCGCAGCCCTCGACGGCCTCGACACCACCTTCCGCCAAGGCGCCGTCGAGATTGCCGACGACCTGGACCGGTTCGTCGACAACCTGCGGAAGGTTTTTGACGCCGGGAAGAACCTCCGGCCCGGGGAAGTACGCGAGCGCCTCGCCGGCCAACAGCCGCCTGCGGCCTCTCCCCGCACGCTGAGACGCCTTGTACTCAAACTGAGGCAGCGTCGCCTGCCCGAGGCGCTGCTGGTCACCGGCCTCGGCGCGGAGATCCGCGACATCGTTCAGTGGCTGAACGACACACGAGCGGACACCGAAGCCCCCCTGCTCGCCGTTATCGCCGCCGCAGGACAGGGCAAGACCCACCTCGCCGCGCAGATGACCTCACCGAACGACCAGCCCACGGCAGGCGTCTTCATCCAGGGCGGAAACCTGCGCGCCGGCGGGACCCTCGACGACCTCGCGCGACGGATCCCCGGACTGAAGATCGACCACTTCGAGGACCTGCTGGAAGCGCTCAACTCAGCTGGCAACCGCGCCGGCTGCCGTGTCCCTTTGATCATCGACGGCCTAAACGAGGCCGAGCGGCCCTCGGAGTGGAGGACACTGCTCGCCGGATTGGCACCGGCCCTGGGCGGCTACCCTCACGTGGCGATGATCGTCACCCTCCGCGAAGCACTCGCCGACCAGGCCCTCCCGAAGGACACGATGCCTCTGGAACTGGAGTGGCAGCGCGCGGAAGTTGACGACATCCTCCGCGTCTACTTCCGCCACTATCTGATCAACCCGGCCGACGCCTGGCTACCCATCGGGGAGTTCCACAACCCGCTGTTCGTCCGAATGTACTGCGAGGCCGCGAACCACGACCGCCGAGTGCCGGTGGGCGTGGAGGCGCTGCCTCAGTCACTCATCGGCGTCTTCGAGCTGTACCGCAAGGGGGTGGTCGAGCGGCTGGCCCAGGACCCGGCCCGCATCCCGGTGCCAGCCGACCAGATCCAGCGCCGCCTCGCCGCTCTGGCGAGACACATATGGACGCACAAAGTCCGTCGGCTTCCCTTCGAGGAAGCGCGAAGAATCCTCGACACCGACCAGCCGAACTGGGACGAAAGCCTGTTCCGGCGCCTCGTAGAAGAAGGAGTGATCTTCCGCGAGGAGATCAGGGGTTGCGACGACACTGAGTGCGGCTTCGTCTTTGACCGCCTCGCCGGATACCTGATCGCCGACGCGATTCTGGTGCGCATGCCCTACGCGGATGTCAACGAGCAGCTCGCGGAGGCGGCTCTCTGGCAGTCCCTCCTGGGCGACCATGGGCACCCCCTCGGCGAGGACATCCTCATCGGCCTCATCTCACTGGTGCCACGCCGCTTCACCAGGCACCACCTGTGGCGCGTCGCCCCGGATGAGCACCGTTCGTTGGTGCTCGCCCAGGAACTCACCACCGAGTCAGGCTTTCTCGACGACGAGACTGTCGACGCGCTCGCAACCGCGCTCGTTACGGGACATCCCGGCGAGAGGAAGGGCCGACCCGCGTTCGACCGTCTTTGGGAAATCCGCAGGTCAGCCCCGCACCGCCTGAACGCCACCTTCCTCGACCACGTCCTGCGCCAACTGCCCCTTCCCCAACGCGACCTACGCTGGACGGAATGGGCCCGTGGCCGGGCTCCAGGTCGGCTCACGGCAGACCTGGATCGAGCGATCGACAGGTGGACTGGGAACGACAGCCGCGCCGAGAGCGACGATCTGAACGCGCTGGCTATCGCCTGGCTGCTGACTTCCACGGACAAGAGCATGCGGGACCTGGCGACGAAGGCCCTCCAGCGCTACGGTCGGCCAGAACCCAAGCGACTGTTCGACCTCGCCGCCCGAATGCTCGATGTCGACGACCCCTACGTCGTCGAACGCCTCGTCGCCGCCGCGTTCGGCGCCGCTGGCGCCCACCAGATGCCCGATCCCGGCGGACCGCTCGAGCACGCGCTGCGGTACTGGCTGGTCCATCTGCGCGACCGCTTTCTCGACGGCGGGTCCGCACCCACCTCGCACGAGCAGCTGCGCGGCTATGTACGGGCCACCTACGAATTCGCCGGCACCCTCCACCCCGCCGCCGTCCCGGACGGGGTCGACGCCTTTGCGCCGAGGTTCGCCGCCATGGCGCCCGCCGAGGTTATGGAGGACGACGACCCAAACGCCGCGGAGTGCGACCGCACCTTCGGCATGGACTTCGAGAACTACATCATCGGGACCGCCATCAACGGCAGGGGCAACTACGACTTCAAGCACCCCGGCTACCGCAGGGCCCGCGCCGAGGTCATGTCCCGCGTCTGGAACTTGGGCTGGCGCGAGAAAGAATTCGGCAGCGTCGACCAGGCCATTGCAAGGAGCGCCGACCGGCCTTACACCACCAACAGGAATGTGGAGCGCTATGGCAAGAAGTACGGCTGGATCGCCTACCACGAAATGGTCGGTCGCCTCGTAGACGCCGGCCAGGCACCGGCCCCCTTCGGGTACGCAGAACGCTTGATGCCCGACATCGACCCGACGTTCCCCGACAGGCCCCCTGTGGCGCCCATACCCCTTCCGCCATGGGCGCCCGCGGAGCCAACGGACGACCAGACCTGGCTCATGTCCGGGACGGTTACCGTCCCGGGCCAGATGTGGTCACCCGAGGAGGTCCACGGAGTGGGCGGCGGCTGGCTTCTGGTCGAGGGGTATCTGGACCACCGCCACGAGGGACGAACGGTGTTTGGGTTCTTCCGTACCCTCCTGCTGAAGCCGGAGGATGCGGAACCCGCACAACAGCTCGCCAGCGAGCGCCCGTATCCGGGGAACGACTTCTTCCCCTCACTACCGATGGTCCGCGACCTGCTGGCCGCAGAGATGCCATGGAGCCCAAGGTTCAAGCTGACCTTCGACGACGATGCCCCAGGCGCCGTACCGCACCGGGCGCTGCGCCGCGACTGGCAGGACGACGGCATCGGGCTCGACCAGGTCGCCGTGGAGTTCGCCTCCGACAGTACTTCGGAGACTGGGCTCGACGGTTCCTTTGATGTGCCGTCCTTCGAGTTCGCCACCCAGTTCGGTCTTCGCCAACTGCCCGGCACCGTTGACCTCGTGAGTCTCGACGGCCGACGCGCCTCGGCGGTGTTCCGCGCGGATAAGCCCTGGCGCGGCCACCTGCTCTTCCTGCGCCGCGATCTTGTTGAGGGCTTCGCCGGTGATCGCCGGATCATGCAGGTGGCCTGGGGCGAACGCGAGGTGGCGGTCGACTGGCGCTCTGTTCCTTCCTGGGTGCGCGCCGCGCAGCGGAGCTACGCGAACGTGTGGCGCCACATCCGGATACTCGGGGCGGATCAGAGCAGTTCAAAGGACTGACGAGCCGTAGGCCACCGGGGCGCCGGTCCTGGCTGGGCGGCGCACCCCGCCGACGCGCCTATCGGCGCCCCTGACGTTGATGGAGGGGGTGACCTCCAACCGCGCCCGTAAGGCGACCGGGGCCGTCGCAAACGCGCCGAGCACCACGGTGATTGACATCCCGCCCCCTCGTGGTCGCGGTGAGACGGGTCACACTCTGCACCGGTGTTCAACCCGCTGCCACGTCGGGCTCTGGGCTCAGCCGAATCGCTTTCCCCTCGTCCACAACCACTTGCGCACAGGAGCCGCCCCCGTCGTGGGCCGAGAACGTGCCCAAGCCCTTCTCCGTTGCCGAACGAGCGGCTTCGACTGAGACCAATATGGTTCGTCCGCCCTTGGAACGGGCCGAGTAGTTCTGGAAAATTGCGATGGGAGCGGGGCCCATCCTTGGATTACGCGATCAGGTTGCCAATCGTAGCCCTGCATTGCAGGTACCCACAGAAGCATCGGACTGGTCAGAGAACTTCCTTCCTCGGCCCGAGGGACCGTCCGACCGAAGACTCGGAGGGCTCCAGCAGGCGACGCGCGTGTGGGCCAAGCCTGATTTGCGCAACATGCCCAGGGAATCGCTGCGGAGGCAGCCAGTACCCCCACACGCTCCCAGGAAGCTGCTTTGCACCCTGCGCTCGGCAAGAAGGAGCCTGCACAGTGAGAGCCATCAATCACCGCTAGTTCAAAGAAATCACCCCCCGGTGCCCAATGGGTGGCTAGTGCATGCGAAGCGCGGCTCCAAGCGATGTCCAGAGAACCGGGGCGCACCGACAGGACACGGGGTCGGTACGGCGTGGGGTCGGTCCCACCAGACCAGGCCGCCAGCCTGGGTGCGATGTGCCGTTTGAACCCCGGGTGCCGAAGCGCTGCGAACGGCGTGGGGAGTTCCGGCACCTCAGCCCACGGGTCCCGGATTGTGAAGCGTCGACGAGTGGTCGGTGCGGAGGAAGGCAGCGACTTCCCTTCTCCACTACGCCGTCTTCGATATGCCTTCTGCCGACACGCATTCGAGCAGTACAACCGGGTGCGACCTGTGGACGGTTGAGTGACGATGGCTTCACACTGCGCCCAGGCGCAGCGTTGCAGCACTACCACCTCGCTGGCGTGGGTCCTCACCACCTCGGAGTGAAGCGGACCGTGCTCCCACCACAGCTCTTCCAGAAGAGAGTCCGCGTACCCAGAAGTGCGGAGGGTCTCCAGCGCGTCTGCGACAACGGCTTCTACGTTGGACGGGGGCGTATCGAGTTGATGGGCCACCTGGGCAACTGGAGCGCCCTGCAACCTCAGGAGAAGCAGATCTCGTTGAGCGTCGTTCAGCTCTGCGAGAGCCTGACTCAGGACATCGCTGCCGATGTACCGAGCTGTAGGGTCACGAAAGGCCCTTCTACGCCTCGCTGCTCTCGTCCGCACCGCCTTCACCCCCTCCCGCTTCCATCGAGCGAAGGCCGCCACCCTGCTCGGGCCGAGCGGGCAGTGTCTCCGCGGCAGGTGACTGCCCAGCGCTCCGCCCCCGGCGTGACCATGGCACCAGGCTGGCCAGCGCTCGCCCAATGACCTCGACCATGTGCACCATGTCCTCCGGACGAGCTCGGCACACCGCAATGAGCGCAATGGCCCCGAAGACGACAAGGGCCACGATCCCAGTTTGGGCAAGATCGTGGGCCCAAGAAGCGAAGTTGGATGCGAGCAGGAGTGGTTGAGTCACAGGATGCCCTTCCAGGACAGACGCAAGAAGCCCCCGGCGGATCACCGCCGGGGGCTTCAACACGCAACTGAACAAGAAAAGGCCCGCCATCGGCGAGCCTCTGTGTCCGGACACAGATGTGCTGGACTTGGCTACCCTAGCGCGAACTCACGCTAAATGGAATCCACTTGAGCATCCGCCCAAACCTGCAGCTCAAAGCCCTTTACTGACCAGCATGACGACAGCCAGATACGAAAGAGAGTTTCGTAACGCGAATCCCATACCGCTATGCGGAGCACGCCCCCAGCATGTCGGTCGGTCATCGAGACCTACATAGGAAGTCGGGTGCCAGAACGTAAGCTCCCAGACAGAACTCACGTTCTGGCATCGGGCCGTGCCAGCAGCGCACCAACGGTGCCTAACTTCGAGTGCGCAGAAGGCTGTCAAGCACAGCTACCGGCGAGCGAGCGCATATCACGCGGCGAGCATCAAGAGATGCCTCCCACTGCTTGGTCAATCCGAGCATGAGGCGCTGGCGCATACCGGGGGTGACGTGGGAGTAGCGTGCCGAGACCGAGCCGTCGATGTGGCCCATGCGTTCGTCCATGAGGACCTTCTCGGTGCCAAGGTCCTCCATCATGGTCCGGTGGGTGTGACGAAGACCGTGGGGTGTGAGGCCCTTGGCGATCGGAAGCCAGCAGGCGTCCGCCCGATCGCCGGCGTTTCGCCCTCGGGCCGGGATGCCGGGCCACGGCTCGCCGAGGATCGGCACCGGGCGGGCCTCCTGTGGCGCCTTCTTCGGGTACCAGCCGGAGACCGCCGGAGTGAATAGCCAGGTCGAAAAACCGTTCCTGCGCCAGTGGGCCGCGTGCTCCGTCACCGCGCCACCCCGTACGAACCCGAGGTCGGCGATGGTCTGCTCCACCTTCACCCGTGTGGGTTCGGCGACGCAGTCGGGACGGTTGAGGACGTTGGACACCGTCCCCGTCGAGACCCCGGCGAGGCGTGCGACGTCGACGAGCTTCGCTCCATGGTGGCCGCCGGTGCAGGCTGCGCCCTGTCCACGGAAGACGTACGTCCTCCCGTGGCAGGGGCAGGGCGTCGGCTTCGTACGGGCGATGTGGTTGAAGACCAGCGCGGCCAGCCAGTCCATCGAGTCGACGGTGCGGTAGCTGTCGTCCTTGGGCGGGCAGCGCACCAGCTCGCCCGTGTCCAGCTCGTACAACTGCCATTCGATGCGGAACGCACCGGGTCGGACGAACTCCGTTTCCAAGCCAACGATTTCGCCCCAGCGCTTGCCGGTGTAGCCCTTGAGGACCACAGCGACGAACTCGTCGTCGCGGCCGGAGAGCAGGGCGGCCCGCTCGGCGGCCAGCAGGATGCCGAGCGCGTCGGTGACGACCTTCTCGGGACCGCGGTCTTGGGAGCGGCCAGCGCGCTTACCGCGCCCGCGTCGCCTGGCCGCCGGGTTGGACGTGAGCAGGCCCTCGTCGATCGCGTCCTCGAAGATCAGGTGGAGGGTCGAGCGCCAGGTCTTGACGCTGGAGGCCGCGTAGACGGTCTTCTCCTTCTTCTCCCACAGATCGACGTCCGTGCGCAGGATGGCGGCGAGCGCCTTGTCCTCGAACACGGGGAGCAGGTGCTGCTCGATGTGGCGCTTGTAGTTCTGCATGGTCGAGGCCGCGAGGTCCTGGGCCTCGTACCAGCGATTCGCATATTCGCCGAAAGTCTCCTGGCCCAGGCCCGGATCGCGCCATTGACCACGCCGGACATTCACCTCCTCCGCGTCTGCGGCCTGCTTGGCCTCGCGCTTGGTGGCGAACTTGACCACTGCACCCGTGGCATCGGCGACGGTGCCGTACTTGCCGTCCACGATCTTGTATCGGCCGCGCCAGTAGCCGCCACGCTTTTCGGCGTACCCCACAGAGTTCCCTCCCTTCTGTCGTGCGGGGTGCGCTAAGCAGCGGTTCCGTACTGGGACCTGAGTGTTCGACGCGGCGGTCGGGCCTTGAGGCGCGCCGTGGGAACGGCTGTCTCCGCCCGCTGTCGCGTCACGGGCTTCGGAACAGACGCAGCCATGCCGCGGGGGATCTGAGCATTCCGGTCCGGGCGCTCCTCGTGCATGCGAACGATCGCGGCAAGATGCTCGTCCGAAAAGCGGTACGCACGGCCGACACGGGTGAACGGGATGAGCCGTCGACGGGCACGGTCCTTGACCCACCAGGTAGAGCAACCGAGGACTGCGGCGACTTCATCCGGGAGGTATAGGCGCGGCAGGGCGGCGGAGTGCGGGTGGCGTGCGGAGGCAGCGGGTATTGCGGGTTGGTGCAAGGCGTGAGTCCTCCTCTGGCAGGCATATGGCACGGCAATACCGGCCTGCCGGTCGATCGCTAGGGATGAAGGTGAAGCTCCCACGCTGGGGGTTTGCGGGCCCAGGGCGGGAGTGGGAGCCGGAGGCTACGCCTCGTCGGCAGAGGTGTCGTCCGGATGCTCGCTGGGGCGCGGTCCGTGCATCTTCTGCAGGTACTTGGACGATTCCTCGGCGATGGCGTTGGAGACCATCACATCGGCTTCCTCGCGCACATCAGGGTGCTCGGCGAGGTAAGCATCGAGGGTGTCGCGCGCTCTGGTGAAGGCGGCGTTGGCGTGCTGGGTCTCGCGGAATGCGTCGACGACCGCGTTGATGAGTTCCATGGCGCGGGCCTTGGCCGCGAGCTTCGGAGGGCCGACGAGGTTGCGCAGGTCGAGGCCGAAGACCTCGGCGAACCCGATGGCCTCGTCGAGGTTGATGCGGCGCTTGCGGTTCTCGATGCGCCAGACTCCGGACGGGTTCATCTCGAAACCGGCCTCGTTCAGGCGGTCGGACAGGGCGTTGGTGCTCCAGCCGCGCGCCTCGCGCTCCAGCTTGATCCGTACCGCGACGTTCTCCTCGCCGCTGAGCAGGACCCCCTGCGGAGCGTCGTCGTCAACCACAGCCACCTCCTTCCATGCGTAGCAAGCCCCTGCCATTCGCAAGGACCCTTCAACAGTAACATGGCTTCTGCGAGATGCAGAACACTTCTGCGAATCGCAATTCATGTGGCATGCTGGTGGTACCCCCGCATCACACACCAGGAGCACGCCCCGACCCACACGCCACAACGCAAAGCCCCCCGGCGACTACCGGGGGGGCTGAAGCGCAAACCTCTCAACCGCCATCCCTAGCGATCAACCTGCGAGGCCGGGATTGCCGTCCCATATGGCCCGCAAGCAGAGGAGCTCGACGCCCAGTATGGACGACGCCCAGCCGAACACGCCATCCCTCACCCCGCCTGGCGACCCCACCGACGTTCCACTCTCACCGCCCGCGGGCGAGAAGGTGCTGCGCGATCTGCGGGCGCAGATCAAGCGGTTCGTCGTGCCGCCCAGCGAGGAAGCCCTCACCGCGGTGACCTTGTGGGTGGCTGCCACGCATCTGCAGACCGCGTGGCAGCACGCCCCGCGCCTGGCCGTGGTCGGTCCGGCCAAGCGGTGTGGCAAGTCGCGACTGCTGGACGTGGTGACCGAGACCGTCCGCGCCCCGTTGATCACGGTCAACGCCAGCCCTGCGGCGATCTTCCGGTCCATCACCGAGAAGAACCCGCCCACCCTGCTCGTGGACGAGGCCGACACCCTGTTCGGCAGCCAGAAGGCGGCCGAGCGCAACGAGGACCTGCGCGGCCTGCTCAACGCCGGACACCAGCGCAACCGGCCCACCCTGCGCGTCACCGGCCCCGAGCACACCCCCGTGGCCTTCCCCACCTTCGCGATGGCCGCCCTTGCAGGCATCGGCGACCTCCCCGACACGATCATGGACCGGTCGGTGGTCATCCGCATGCGCCGACGAGCCGCCGGAGAAAGCGTGTCGGCCTTCCGCACCGGCCGTGACACCCCCGCCCTCCGCGCCATCCGCGACCGCCTCACCGCATGGCTCCGCCCCCTGCACGCGAAGGCGATGGACATGGAGCCGGACATGCCCGTCGAGGACCGGGCGGCCGACACCTGGGAGCCCCTGGTCATCGTCGCCGACCTCGCCGGAGGCGACTGGCCCTCGCTCGCCCGCACCGCCTGCCGGACCATGTCCGCCCACGAGGACGGGCAGGACGAGAACGCCGGACTGCGGACCCGCATCCTGGTCGACATCCGCCGGGTCTTCGCCGCCGAGGACGACCCCGCCACCCTGCGCACGAGCCGCCTCATCGAGCAGCTCAATGCGGACACCGAAGCCCCCTGGGCCGAATACGGCCCACACGGACTGAATCCGCGCAGCCTGCGGGTGCTGCTGAACGACTACGGCATCAGGTCGGCCAACCACCGCTTCCCCGGCGGCACCCAGGCCAAGGGCTTCGCCCGCACACAGTTCCTCGACGCGTGGGCCCGCTACTGCCCCGCACCAACCCCCGAGCCCACCGAGGCCGACAGGTACTCCGACAGCACCGCCGCCTGACCCGACTCAACTCGTCCCACCCGTCCCCGCGCAGGTCAGTGCGGGGACGGGTGCGGGGCCCGCAACGGGTCGACCCGACATCACCGTTCCACCCGTACCTGCCCTGACCAGGCATGCGACGGGTGGGACGAGTCACCGCACCTCCCGGAGTGCCTCCGCTTGCCTTCCCTCAGCTCCACCACCGCCCCGGCTCCCCTATCCGGGACCGGTGCGATCCGCGTCGGCATCGCCCTGCTCGGCGCGATCGGCTTCGCCCTCTCCTACGACGCGCTTCGCCAGATGGCCGTCGCCATCCACATCCGCGGACTGCTCACCTACGCCTTCCCCCTCGTGATCGACGGCTTCATCGCCATCGGTGTCCGCGCCCTGCTCATCCTGCGTACCGCCCCCTCGCGCTCCCGCCTGTACGTATGGGCGCTCGTCGGGCTGGCCACCGCCACCAGCATCTGGGCCAACGCCCTGCACGCCATCCGCCTCAACCAGCAGACCCGCCACACCGGACTGCACCTGGACGACCTCACCGTCGGCGCCCTGTCCGCCATCGCCCCACTCGCCCTCGCCGGAGCCGTCCACCTCTACCTCGTCATCCAACGCCACATCACCAGCCCCCGGCACCCCCAGGAGGACAGCGCCACGCACCGCCACATCGACACCAGCCGCCACGACCACCAATCCACCGGACGCCCGCACCTCACTCACCCCGAAGTCGAGCCGGAGCACCTGGAGGCCGCGCCAGCGACCAGCGCCACGGATGTGGCGGGAGACGCCGATGACGTGGCGGAGGAACCGCCCGCCAAGCCCAAGGGCCGACAGCCCAGCGCCACCATGGGCGAACTCGTCGGCATCGGACGCACCGCTCCTCCGGGACGCGATGGGCGCATCTCACGCCGCGCTGTCGAAGCGGCGATCCGGGCCAAGGGACACAGCGTCGGCCGAGCCCGCCTGGACGAAGCCACCCACATCCTCCAAGCCGAACTCGACAAAGCGCGTACCAAGGCCGTCTGACCTCGAAGACCGCACTCGTCCCGCACGCCGCTGACCCGTCCCACCCGTCCCCGCGCAGGTCAACGCGGGGACGGGTGTCCAGCCCGTGACGAGTCCACCCGACATCAACCCCCGCCAACCCGTCCACGGAGACGCTTCCATGCACAACCCGCACAACGAACCCGCCACCAACCAGCAGGATATGACCACCACCGCAACCAGCGCAGCAAGGTATGGCGTTGGACCGTCCAAGAGCCGGTCCAACGCGAATCCCTCCGCCCCGGGGGTGGCGGACGGGGTCGGGCACCAGGGGGTGCCCGAGGAGGAACAGCCCGCCGACGTGTCCGAGCAGTCGCCCGTCGCCCGCGCCGACGACGCTGTGCACCGTGTCGCCCACCGTCGTGCCCGCGAAGACGTCCAGCGCAAAGAGCGTGTCGATGTCCGCTACAGCGTCGACGAGAAGCACGCGATCGTCGCCCTGGCCCGGGAGATGGAGATCGCCAGTGCCCATCTCGTCGGCGCCCTGGTCATGGCCTACCTCGACGGCAACCTCCGCCTCCCCGGCCAGCGCACCCAGTTCGACGATGTGATCGACGAGCTCGCCAACCTGCGCGCCCAGGTCGCCGCGATCGGCAAAAACGTCAACCAGATCGCGTTCCGCCTCAACTCCGGAGGCGACACACACCCTGTGGACACCACCGTCCTGACCCAGGCGGAGCGCACCTTGGACACCGTCCGCGCGACGATCCAAGACATCGCGGCGATCATGCATCACGCCGTCTCCGCGAAAGCGGCCGGATGATCGCGAAGATCAGCAGCGGCAAGGACACCGCCGGCCTGATCAGGTACCTCTACGGCCCCGGCCGAGCCAACGAGCGCACCGACCCGCACCTGGTCGCCTCCTGGGACGGCTTCGCCCCCGGCCCCGGCCGCAGCAACGACTTCAACGCCACCAGGAAACTCCTCGTGGCAGACCTCGACCTACGCCTCCACCAGGCCAACCGCCTCGGCCGAGCACCGAAGCAGCACGTGTGGCACTGCTCCCTGCGCGCCTCCCCCGAGGACCGGACCCTCAGCGACGACGAATGGGCGGCAATCGGCCGCCGCATCGTGGCCGCCACCGGCATCGCCCCCGAAGGCGACCCGGACGGCTGCCGCTGGGTTGCCGTCCGCCACGCGGAGGACCACATCCACATCGCCGCCACCAAGGTCCGCGGCGACCTGCGCACCGCCCGCCACTGGAACGACTACCTCACCGCCGACAAAGAACTCGCCGCCATCGAGAAGGATTACGGCCTCCAGCAGGTCATACGCGGCGGCCGCACCGCCGCGAAACGCCCCACCCGGGCCGAGCGGGAGACGGCCCTTCGCACCGGTCACCAGCGGGCCGCCCGCGAGCGCCTGCGCTCCACCGTCCGCACCGCGGTCTCCGACGCCACCAGCCCCGACGAATTTCTGGACATCCTCGCCCGCACCGACACCGTGCACGTGGACATCCAGTACTTCCCGTCCGGCGACATACGCGGCTACAAGATCGCCCTCGAAGGCGACACCAACGCGGCAGGCGACCCGATCTGGCACTCCGGCTCCAAACTCGCCCCCGACCTGTCCTTCCCCAAGATCCGCGAACGCCTCACCGACCTCGACACCCCACCAACCACCGCACCGGAAAACCGCCGTCCCAACCCCTGGCACCAAGCCACCGCAGCCGCCGAACGCATCCCCATCCGCCTCGCACGATCCGACGACGCAACCGCCCAGGCCCACATCGCCGCGTTCGGCGAAGCCCTCGACGCCCTGCCACTCCTCGCTCCCAAGGGCCTCCGGCCCCAACTCCAGCAAGCCGCGATCGTCTTCGAACGCGCCACCCGCTCCCGCATCCGCGCCCAACAGGACCAGGCCCGAGCCCTGCGCAGCGCCATCCGCGCCCTACGCACCGCACCCGTCACCGGGGACGGGTCCGGCCTCGCAATGTTCCTCGACGTCGCCCTCCTGGTCGTCACCGCCGCCGCCCACTGGCACCAGCTACGCCAACACAACCAGCAGGTCACCGCCGCCCACCAGACCCTGACTCATCTCCAGACCGCCTACCAAGAAGCAGCTCGCGCACCCCTGGCATCCCTCGCCCAGCGTCAGCCCCCAACGCACACCATCGAACGGCACGCGAAGCAGCTCCGAGCCGTCGTACCCGACTACGCGGAAGAGGTCCTCGAAGACCCTGCCTGGTCCACACTCGCCACCGTCCTCACCGAAGCCGAGACAGCCGGCCACGACCCGGAACGTCTTCTGCAACACGTCGCGCGCCAGCACACCCTGGACGACGCCCACTCGGCCGCACAAGTCCTCACCTGGCGCATCCTCCGCCTCTCCCAAAGGCAAGCCCCCAGCGCTCGGGCTCGGGCAGCCCAGACTCGGTCCACAGTGCGGATCGCTCCCTCACCAGCGCAGGTATCACCTGTCAGGAGCGTGAAGGGAGGGCCTGCTCCTCGTGGACCACGCCGGTAGGACGAAGAGACAGGTCATGCACCGGCGACCGGGTCCGCCCGCTTAGAGTCACTGCCCGATAGTCCTGGCAAGTTTGGGCAAGTTCCTGGCTAGGCAGCCGAGTCAGGGGCAAGCTCTGGCACAGAGATCGTTACCGGCACCCGAGGAGGTCATCATGGCCCTGATCAAGCTCGGTAAAGACCCGGAGAGCCCCAGTGGCGGCTCCCCCACCGTCTACCTCGACGACGAGAAGGACACCTACGTCGTGCAGGGGTGGAAGGTAGAGGACGACGAGCGGCTCGGGCAGATGGACATCCCCGGACATGAGACGGTGGTTGAGATCCCCCGGCGCATGGTGCAGTTCTTCCAGGAGGTGAAGCAGGGTGACGAGGACCCCGACGTTTGAGGAGCTGTTCCGCGAATGCCAGAGGACTGCGGTCCACCTGGAGATGCGTGACGCCTACATGAAGTCAGACCCGGCCTTCATCGACTGGAAAGCCGGCATGGTCCGCGATCCGGCCGCGCGCTGGGCCGACTGGCACGACATCGTCACGGAGGCGACCTCGCGAGGTGTCGAGGTTCGGCGCGCACGCGTCGTGTCGACACCGGCCAGCGAGTACATCCGCTTCGAGTACGACGTGACCGACGGGCTGAACATCGCTGCCGGGGAAAGCGTGCGGTGGCTCTCGCGGCGCAACGCGACCGACATCGCGCTTCCGGGCAATGACTTCTGGTTGTTCGACTCCAGCCTCGTACTCGTCAACCACTTCGACGGCGAGGGCGAGAACATGGAGGTCGAACTCACGGAGGATCCGGAGGCGGCGAAGCTGTGCGAGTCGGCCTTCGAGGCCGTATGGAAGCGGGCAACGCCGCACGCAGAATTCGAGTTGGCCTGACAGTCCGAACAGCACCGTCACCCTGACATGACATCGCCCTCTTCGAGCGTCCAGGAAGCCCGCAAGGCGCTCGGCCAACGCCTGGCCGAGATCCGGCAGGCAGCCGGACTTACCAAGCGAGCGCTGGCCCAGTGCCTGGGTTGGCATGAGTCGAAGGCTTCGCGCTTCGAGAGCGGCACTCGCGCCCCCTCGGAGCGTGACCTTCGCGATTGGTGTTCCGCGTGCGGCGCGGAGAACGAGATCGAGGATCTCACCTCCACAGCCCGCGGAATTGAGGGCATGTACGTCGAGTGGCGCAAGATGGAACGCCACGGACTCAAGTGGGCACAGGAGTCCGTGGTTCCTCTCTGGGAGCGCACCGAGCGCTTTCGCATTTACTCGCCCTGGCTCATCCCCGGCCCCGTGCAGACGGCCTCGTACATCACCGCACTTCTGACCTCTATTCGTGACCGCCGAGGGCTCATCGACGACGTGCCGGCGGCCGTGAAGGTGCGCGTGGAGAAGCAACAGGTCGTCTACGGGAAGCGTAAGTTCGCCATCCTCCTGGAAGAGAGCGTCCTGCGGTACCGCATTGGCGGCACTGAGGTGATGGCGGGCCAGCTCGGCTATCTCCTCAGCGTCATGGCCCTCTCGTCGGTGAGCATCGGCGTCATCCCCCAGGACGCCGACCGCTCCGGCCTATGGCCCGTCGAGGGATTCTTCCTGTACGACGACGAGCTGGTGAACGTCGAACTGATCTCGGCCCATCTCACCGTCGTCCAGAAGAACGAGCTTGCCATGTATGCCAGGACGTTCAGCGAGCTGGCCGAACTTGCCGTCTACGGCCCCGCCGCGCGTGAACTCATCACCGCTGCCATCGAATCTCTAGGGTGAACGTCTGGCAAGTTCGGGCACAGTCGTGGAGCCCCACCCCTGCCCCTTCCTAGCTTTATTGGCACGGCTGAAAGCGTGCTCGGGAAGGGTCAGTGATGGCTGTGGCAAGTACGGGCAAGGCGTTGGATGCGGCCGAGGACACTGAGGTCAATTTCTCCCTCATCGACGTGGCGGCGATCTCCTGGCAAACGGATATCGTCCTCCGTTTGCGGATGGGCACCACGACCCGCGCGGCAATGGACAGGCATTTGCCGAAGATGGCAAACGAGTTGAACCGTCTGCTCGGCGAGGACTTGGGCGCCGAAGACAACCGCGAGGTGCGGGAGCTGATCCGCGAGGGGACCAGGCTGATCGACCTCACGAATCGACCGACCGTCGAAACGCCTACGTTCGGGACTTTCGTGTACCTCCGCGATATCGCCCTTCTGACGCGACGGCTGCTGTGGATCTACTCCCGGCGGAACGGGCTGAATGCGCCGTGAGGACCTGATGAGTGCTCGAAACCAGCGACTCGTCTATGTGCTGTGCGTCATCGCAGTCAGCGGCTCCCTCCTTCTAGGTACCTGGGGAGGCTGAATGTACGAGCACCGGACCACGGAGCAGCCCTCCATACCCACTCCCCCCGTCGGCACGGTGGGGGCCACGAGGCCGCCGTCCGATGTCCGCATCGGCGACTTCATCCTCCTCGACGGCCAGTACCAGCGGGTCCAGGACATGAGGTCCGCCGACACTCCGGCCCACCGCGTTCTGCACTTCGCCGGACGCGCCCCGTTGATCATGCGAGAGGCCCTGACCACCTACCGGCCCCTCGAACACCGCTGAACACGACCCGCTCGGTCACCGCATCTCCTTCTCACCTCATCACGCGAGGAGCCCTGTCATGCGCTTTCGCAAGATCCACGGTGCAGGAAACGACTTCGTTCTGCTCTCCGGCCACGAACCGGACGACGAAAAGGACTGGCCCAAGAAGGCCGAGCGCCTGTGCGCCAGACGTACCGGCGTAGGCGCGGACGGGCTGGTCCTCAGCCGGTTGGTCAGCGAGGACCCCGCCGTCCTCGACGTCGCCTGCTTCAACGCGGACGGGTCGATCGCAACGATGTGTGGCAATGCCCTGCGATGCTCCGCCTGGGCCGCTCGTCACGATCACGGCTTCCAGCAGATGAGTCTCCGCATGGCCGGAGTAGTGCATGAGGCGGTCGTGTCAGATGACTCCGTGTGGGTCACGGTCGAGGTGAGCGAAATCCTCCCCCGGCGCTTACAAACGGTCATCAACGGCAGACCGACCTGGTTCGACAGCGCCCACACCGGCACGGAGCACGTCGTAGCCATCGTGGGCAATGTGGACGCCATCGACGCGGTGGTGGTCGGTCGCATCATCCGTCACCATCCCGATCTGGCCCCGCTGGGCACGAACGTCAACTTCGTTCAATCCGCCGGCCACCAGGCGCTGAAGATCCGCACCTACGAACGCGGCGTCGAGGCGGAAACCCTGTCGTGCGGAAGCGGGGCCGTCGCGGCCGTCGTCGTCGCGACCATGCGCGGGCTCGTCGCACGCGGCGCCGTCACCGTTCACAACCGCGCCGGGCAGCCGCTCACGGTCCGGCCCCACGACGCCCGGCCGAACCGAACGCAGTGGGTCGGCGGCCCAGTCACCAACACCTTCGAAGGGGTACTCGCATGACTCTCTTCCTCAGCCCTAGCTCGGCTCCCTCGGTACGGAAGGCCGCCGAGGACCTTCGCGAGTGGGGACAGAGCCGTCGGGGCCTCGGGGTCGCGCTGATCTACGGGCCCGTGTCCGCCGAGGACCGGCTCTACCACGCGAAGTGCCCCGTCGAACAGCGATCCGTCACCGCCCTGGGCGAGGCGCTGGAGGAGATCGGCGCCCGCTGGAAGGTGCTGGACCCGTGCGAACCGGACTTCATCATGGATCTTGTCGGGTACGACGTGGTCCTCTCCAACCTCCACGGCCCGTATGGCGAGGACGGCCGATTGCAGGGCCTGCTCGACTACCTTCGCGTGCCCTACTGCGGCAGTGGGGTCGGGGCATCCGCGGTGGCCGCCGACAAGGTCCTGTGCAAGCGGGTGATGCTGACCCTCGGCGTCCCCACTCCTGGCTGGCATGTCTGGACCGGTGGCCCGGCGGCCTGGAAGGGCCGCCCCGTGATGGTCAAGCCGCCCTTCGGCGGGTCCAGCGTGGGCATGAGCCTCGTACGCAGCAGGGCCGAGCTGCCCGCAGCTCTGGCAGACGCTGCCGTCGACGAGGGCACGGCCGTGCTCGTGGAGGACTACGTGAGCGGCACGCCGCTGACCGTGGGGCTGCTGGAGCTTCCGGGCGGCTCCGTCATCGTCTTCCCGCCGCTGGCCACCGAAGCCAACGAAGCCGAGTTCTACGACGCCGACACGAAGATCGACGTGCACTCCAAGGGCACCGTAAATGTGCGCGCCGCCGAGCTGGCGCCCGACGTACTGGCCAGGATCACCAGGGGCGTCCGAACCCTGTGGGACGGGATCGGGCTGCGCGGTTCAGCCCGTATCGACTTGATCCTCACCGAGGACGGCGAGCCGTACGTGCTGGAAGTCAACAGCACGCCGGGCATGTCCCGTGACAGCAACTTCGCGGTGGGGGCCGCGATGATCGGGCTCACGCACACGGATGTCGTCTTGGCGATGCTGCACGAGGCCCTGGCCCGCCCGCCATACGATGTGCCCCTGCCCGCTCCCGCGTTCTCCAGCGCCACACCGACGCGGGAGGCTGCCGTCTCCCCGTAGGAGCTTGCCGCTGTGCCGCGCGTCCACGATGTCCCCATGTGCCGTCAGCTCATCGCCCCCGCCGAGTGGGATCTCCACGGGGGCTGGGCACTGGGAGACAGGACAGAATGGTCCAACCGGGCGTGCGGCCTGGCATCGCTGAGGATGATCCTGCTCGCCTATGGGCATCAGGCGCCCACGGTGACGGAACTCCTGAAGCTCGCGGTCAAGCATGAGGTTCTGACCCCGCGCGGAGCACTCCACGCGGGGATCGCGAGCCTGGCGACCGACCTGGGAGTGCCCGCTCTCGCAGAGCCCGTGCCCGTCGAAGAACTGCTCGGCCGCCTCGATGACGCTCCGCTCATCGTGTCGGTGACCGAGCAGTTCCCCGACGACGGCCGTTCAGGCGGTCATCTCGTCATCCTCCGCGGCTACGAGGACGGCCCCGACCCGACGATCCTCTTCCGGGACCCGTCGGCCTGGGGCCAGACGCACGATCGCCTCCCTCTTAGCCGCTTGTCCCCTTCGTACACCGGCCGCGCGATCACCTTCGCGCCCCTGATTCACAACGGAGACTCTCGATGACCGAGACAGACGGCGAGACGACCGAGCCCGCAGGCGGCCGAAGGATCGCCGTACTCGGCGAGATGCTGGAGCTGGGCGACGAAGCCGTTGAAGCCCACCGCGAGATCGGGCGCTTCGCAGCGGAAGCCGGCGTCGACTTCGTCTTGGCGGTCGGCGGAGACCTCGCCAAGCAGCTCGCCCTCTCAGCAGGCGCAGCGGGGGTTCCCGAGATCGGCCTAGTCCGCGACAACAAGACCGCTGCCGCCTACCTCGAATCCATCCTCCGCCCCGATGACGTGGTGCTCGTCAAAGCGTCCCGCGGCGGCCAGCTCTGGCAGATCGCCCAAGCACTCACTGGGCAGCCCGTCACGAGCCTGTGAGCAAGCCCCCTGCGCTTTGCGTCGCGCCCCAGGACGAACTCGATGATTCAGCGTCGTTTCGTACACATCGCTCGTCAAGCAGAGGTTTGATGGTCCCATGCAGAGGTGGAGGAGATACACGCTGATTGCGTGCGCGGCCGGATGCGGAACGGCGGCCGTGTGTCTGGTAGCGGTCGCCCTCTCCATGGATCTGGCGATTGCAGACCAGCTTGGGAGCGTGATGGGAGCGATCGCCGGACTCGTGGGTCTGGCGCTCTCAGTGTGGGGGCTCACCCAATCCGGACGGGGCTCGGTGGAGGCTCATGACAGTGCCGTGGCATCAGGCGGACATGTCGGACGCGTCATCGTCGGCCATCGCAACCAGGCCACACAGCCTGTAGCGACACCGTGCAACAGCCAACTCACGAGTAGCAGGGGCGTGCATGCTTCGGGAGCGGGCAGTACAGCTGCCGCTGGAAACATCGGTGAGGTCATAGCCGGAGACGAGAATCGTACGTGACACCCGTTTGGGGCCGCCGAGACCACGGCTCGCAGGATGACGAAGGTGCCACCTCCATGCCAACGCGCGGCCGCGTACAAGCGAGTAAGGACTCGGTGGCCGCAGGGGGAGACATTGGGGCAGTCGTCACCGGCGATCACAACGCAGTCACGCATGTCTATGTCATCGGTTCCTCCCAACCAGTCAGCGACGCAGGCCAGAAGGCGTTGTCCACTCGCCTCATCAGCGAGTGCCATCCGCTCGACCTGGAGGTGCACCACGCGATCCACGTCGCCGCACGGAACGATGCGCTGCCTGCGTACGTGCCACGAGAGCACGACGCCCATCTGCGGGGCATAGTGGAGGCCGCACAGGGCGGCACAAGCCAGATGTGTGTGCTGGTCGGCGAATCCTCTACTGGTAAGACCCGAGCGTGCTGGGAGGCCATCCAAGATTTGGCAGCCGATGGCTGGCGGCTGTGGCATCCCCTAGCCCCCACCCGCGCGGAGGCAGCCTTGGCCGGCCTGGCCACGGTGGGGCCAAAGACGGTGGTCTGGCTCAACGAAGCACAGCATTACCTGGCTGTGCCCCAGGTCGGAGAGCGGATTGCTGCAGCGCTTCGGACTCTGCTGACGGACGCCGCCCGTGCCCCGATCCTGATCGTGGGCACTCTCTGGCCCGTGCACTGGGGCGAGTTGACCTCCCTACCGGCCAGCCGGGATCACGATCCGCACGCACAGATCCGCCCCCTACTGACGGGCCGACAAGTGCACGTGCCGGACGCCTTCGCCGAACAAGATGTACTTGCTCTGCGCAGCGCTGCAGAGAATGACGAGCGCCTTGCACAGGCGCTGGCAGGGGCAGCCGACCGCCGTATCACCCAGTTCCTGGCCGGTGTGCCCGCCCTGCTGGACCGACACAAATACGCCGGCCCGAGTGCCAGGGCGGTCCTCGACGCCGCGATGGACGCCCGCCGCCTGGGCTGCGGAGTGGATCTACCCGCAGCGTTCCTCGAAGAGGCGGCTGCTGGCTACCTCCCCCCGTCGGTGTTCCAGTCACTGGAGGAGGACTGGTTCGAGCAAGCCGTCGACTACACCGCACGCCCCGTACACGGCAACGCGACACTGCTGCAACAGTCTCGCCGCACGCCCGAATACCGCTCTGCGGACCGCTGCTTTCGGCTGGCCGACTACATGGAGCAGCACGGCCGTCGCACACGCCGTGCCTTGTGTCCGCCTTCCTCATTCTGGGAGGCGGCTCTGGAGCACCTGTCGCACCCCAGCGACATCGACGCACTGGCCCAAGCAGCGTCCTCGCGGTGGCGGCTGCGCTACGCTCGCCTCCTAACCGAGCGTGCCCGTCAACTGCCAAGGCCCGAACACGCCGTCAGGTTTTATGGGGAGATACCTGATCACGACTGGCGGGACGTGGAAGCCGGTCGACCGGTGGACCACCTGACGTGCAGGGCCCTGGCCGATCTTGCGCAAACCACCGCTGAGCAGGGCGACTACGAACAGGCGGCGGCTCTGGCCGTGCAAGTTGCCGAATGTTGCCAACCGGATGGGCTCGCCGAGATCGCGTTGCGGCACGAGGAGGCCGGACTTACCGTCGAGGCATCCGACCTGGCTCACCACGCAGCAGCCATGGGCGCACCTTCGTGCCTGAGCCATCTAGCCATGATGCGGGAGGATGCGGCCTTGTTCGACCAGGCAGAGCATTACGCGCGGGCCGCAGCCGAATACGGACTCACCGAGACGCTGGCGGACCTGGCGATGCGCCGCGAGGCAGCCGGCGACAGAGACCGTGCTCAGGACCTGTGGGAAGCTGCCGCCGTATACGGACACCACGAGGCTCTCGCCATCATCGCTCGCTTCCAGTACGAAGCCAACGACATCGACGGAGCAGTCCACACCGCCCGTGAAGCACTCGACCGAGGAGACGCCGCTCGCCACCGCCTCCACCGGGTTGAGCCGTTATGGATACGGCTGTGGCCACATGGCATTGAACCAGACGGCACTCCCACCTCCTCTATCCAAGACCATCGCTCCTGGTGGGAGTATTGAGGCGATGTCGCCTTCGGCCCCTGCCTGTGCACTGCCTGGCTGATACCGAGGACACGCATGCCCTCACGCAAAGAGACACGCCCGGTGTTTGACCGGCGGACCAGCCGTCCGGATGAGCCTCCAGGCAAGGTTGCTCCCGCAACGCCACAGGCACCTGTCGCTCGACTACGAGCATCGAGCAGTACGCCGTGCTCTGGGAGGAATTTGGGAGATGATCTTCCCTTCGAGACCATGCCAATCCCTGCCAGGCCAACCCTCACCAAGTCTTTGACCTGCATGTTTCACAAGGCCCACCGGTGACGGTCTTCGCCGAACCTCGTTCGGGACGAAGAGGTCGTGGGTTCAAATCCCGCCACCCCGACTGAAGGAACAGAGGTCAGGCCCGGTACTGAGAGATCAGTACCGGGCCTGATTCGTTGTGTGTGTCAGGAGGTCTGAAGTCGGGGGTGCTGCCGCTGAGCTGGTGGTCGGACGGCAGTCGTTGACGGCAGTTCCCTACCTTCGGCGCTTGTGCAGCCGGTCCATGTGGCCCATGGCCTCCCGGCGGCTGTCGTCGTTCGCCGGGTCCCGGCGTCGGGCGATTCCTGGCCATGGCCGAACCGGACCGGGCAGGACACCGTTCAGTAGGCGTAGATCGATGTTGCCTTGATCCTCCGGTAGGCACCCCACGTCGTGCACAACGTGGTGCTGGTCTTGTTGTACTGGGTGCCGTGCGCCGCGATCTTCCAGCCCGGGTACGCGATGAAGCCGCCGCCCTTCTTGTACAGGCCGCCGTTGCCGCCCATCGTGTAGCCCTCCAACAGATAGTGGTATCCGGCCGCGGAGCGCAGGTACACGCACCCGTCGGAGTGCTGGTAAGTGCCGTAGAACGTCCCCGTGCGGGACGCGGCCGTCGTCGGCGCGGCCGCTGCCGGTACCGCGGCGCCGAACACGATGGCCAGAGCGCTTGCCGCCAGAGCCGCGTTCCTCTTCATCATGCTTCCTGCTTTCTCCGGTGCTCCGAGTCGATCACTGCCCCGTCGCGGGGCCCTGGCATCGAATCCTTCCTAGTCTCAGGAGGAATGTCCTTGACGCTCAGCGCACTCGTATTGACCCACAACGCCCTGCCGCCCGCGGTGAGTGACGGACTGCGTGACAACGACGAGTTCGCCAACGGCACATCGATGACGCCCGCCAGATGGTCGCCGTCATGAGCCGGCGCCAACTGCGAACACCGGTGCCCCTGCGGGGTTCCGCGAGATCACCGGTGTTCTTTCCGAGATCGTGCTCGGTTCTATGCAGCCATGGCAGGGGTGGCAGGAGTCGAACCTGCGACATCCGGTTTTGGAGACCGGCGCTCTGGCCTCTGAGCTACACCCCTTCGAGGCCGCCCAGCCTGGCATGGCTAAGCACGTGATTCCACGGGTTTTTGGGCAGCGTCGGCTGTGGCGGCTGGTCCGCGGCCGCCCTGCACCTCAAGCAGCCCGCGCCGCAGGAGAGGACCGGTTCCGCTCACGCCTGCCGACCGAGCAGGTCGGACCGCGGGTCGACGTCAACTCTGCGGTGCGGTAGCAAAGATGGCGTCGGGGCGGTACGTATCCGTCCGGCCGGACCGCTATTGGCGGCTCAGGGAGCGGGTGATGCCCGCCGCGATGGTGGTGGCCAGGATCCAGCCGGTGACGATGAGGATGTAGGAGAGCCACTGAGACCAGCCCTGTGGCGCGAAGGCCGACTGCTGACCGAAATCGGTGATCGGCAGGAGCAGGTCCACGGTGTAGAAGACGGGGTTGAAATCGGGCGCCTCATCCGCTTTCAGGGGGCGGGGGTGGTTCAAGGCGAAGGCGAGGGCGCCGGTGAGGAGAAGGGCCAGCAGCCAGCCGGCGGCACGCATGGGCCGGAAGCCGTAGCCGACGGTGAGGTCCTGGAGATGGCCCCAGGCCCTGGCGTACCGGGGAAGGGTGCGGCGGTGCCGGCGGAGCTTGGCCAGTTGCACCGTGCGGGCGGCGGCGTCATCGCCCGCGGTGCGGTAGGCGGCGGTCAGCTCCTCGTAGGCGTACGGCAGATAGCCCGACTCCTCGCGCTCCAGCAGGGTCAGGCGTTGTTCGGCGGGGAGGTCGGGGGTGAGCCTGCGATAGCTGAGGCCGTCGATCCTGACTCGGTCGGGCCACGTCTCCGGGGCGATGTGCAGCAGATCGACCTGCGAGCCGCGGAGGTTCACCGCGCCCTCGATCGGGACGGCTTCGCGCAGCCACAGCTCGCCGATGACGCAACTGCTGGCGCGCAGGGCCTGGCCGCCGGGGTTGGAGAGCCGGGCGTACGCGAGGTTCAGATGACGGGGGATTCTGGCGCCGCTGAGGTTGACCCGCCCATGGGCGCGCAGCCGCATGGCACGCAGGTCGGTGCCGACCGACAGCGTCTCGGCGTGCAGGGCGGTGTGGCCGGGGTGGTGCAGCAGGGCGTCGTCGAGGTTGACCTCACCGGTGACGGTGGCCCCGTTCAGCCGGACCTGGCCGTGGCAGACGAGCCCGGCCGCCGCTATGTCGTTGCCCACGACCACGTGGTTGAGCTCCAGTGCCGGCTCCTGGAGCGCGTCGGGGCCCGCGGCATCGGGGGCGTGGGACGCGGCAGAGACGTCGGGGGCGTCCGGGGAGACGCCGAGACGCGCCCCGTCGAGGAAGATCGCCCCGGCGATCTGGGCCCCCGCAAGCCTTACGGGGCCCGCGATACGGCAGCCGCTCATCCGCAGCACCCCATCGACACGGAGCGCTCCCGCGGTGAGGTCGGGCAGCACCGAATCGCTGAGCACCAGGGCACGCAGCTCCGCCCCGTAGAGCATCGGGCCCCGCGTGAAGTGGCAGGACCGCAGCCGTATGGGGTGCTGGACCGACCCGTATCTGAGGTCGAGCTGCCCGATGATGCGCGCACCCGCCAGCTTCAGCCCCGCTATCTCCCCGCCCCGGCTCGGCCCGTCGACCAGCAACGCCCGTAATACCTCGGCCCTTACGGTCCGCTCCGGCCCCCAGGACCCACCGGCCGCCGGGTCGTCGTCGGCGCTCTCGCGCATATCAACGCCCTCGCCCAGCGGGAACGCCTCCCAGACACGGCGCTCGGCAGGGGTCAGGTCGGCGATCTCCATCGGCGGGATGGTGGCGTGGGGGTGCTCGGGGTGTCAACTGCCGGGGCGTCGGTCGCCGGGCCGCCGGTCGCCGGGCCGCCGGGCGGCGGGCGGCGGCGGCGGGCGGCGGGCGGCGGGCGGCGGGCGGCGGGCGGCGGGCGGCGGGCGGCGGGCGGCGGGCGGCGGCGGGCGGCGGGCGGCGGGCGGCGGGCGCCTATTCGGATGCGGCGGACGCGTTGGATGCGTCGGACGCCGTGGATGCGGTGGACGCGTCGGTCCAGCCCTGGCGGCGTAGGACGGCCGGGATGTCGGGGGGCTGGTAGTGGGCGCCCTTGAGGACCTTGCCGTCGGCGCGCAGGGTGGGGCGGCCGTCGGGGCCGAGTTTGGTCATATTGGCCCGGTGGATCTCGGCGATCACCTCGTCCAGGTCGATGCCGTGGACCAGGGCGGTACCGTAGGCGACGTAGACGACGTCGGCCAGTTCGTGGGCCAGGTGGTCGACGGCGCCATGGGCGCTCGCCTCGGCTACCTCGGCGCACTCCTCGGCCAGTAGGTCTTGGCGGTGGGCGGCGAGTTCCGGTGAGACCTGGGTGGGGGTCGTACGGGCGTCGAGGCCGAAGGCCAGGTGGAATTCGCGGACGAGGTCGGCGGGAGAAGGGCGCATCCGTCCGATCGTACGTGGGGGTGGGCCATCGGGGCGCCTGGGTGGGTCGGGTCCCCGGGATGGTCGGTGCCTGTGTGGTCGGTGTTGGGCGGGCGGGTGCCGCGCGTCGTACAGGGTCCGGTGGTCGTGTGGGGCGGTGCGCCGTGGGGGGGGAGGCGTCGTGGGGGGAGGCGTCGTGCGTCGGCGCGCGGATCCTTGGGCGGGTGCCTAGGGTGAGGCGTATCAGGCCGTTGACCTCCGCCTCCGGGGTGGTGCACCCATGAGTCTCAGCATCCGCAATCAGCTCCCGGCCACCGTCGTGTCCGTGACCCCGGGCGAGGCCATGGCCACGGTCCAGGGACGGCTGTCCGGGGGTCAGATGGTGACGGCCGCCGTGACCATGAGCGCCGTGAAGGAGCTCGGTATCGGGGAGGGATCGCAGGTGACGGCGCTGGCCAAGGCCACTGAGGTGGCTCTGGCCACCGGGGAGGTCTCGGGGCTGAGCATCCGCAATCGTTTCCCGGGTACGGTCACCCGCCTCACCCTCGGTGCCACCATGGCCACCGTTGTCGTCGCCATCGGCGGCGACCAGGAGCTCACGGCCGCCATCACCCAGGACGCCGCGGCGGAGCTGGGGCTCACCGAGGGCAGCCGCGTCACCGCGCTGATCAAGTCGACCGAGGTGTCGCTCGCCACCGCGTAGTCCGATGCGTCGGTGGTAGCCGGTCGTGGTCTGTGGCGGTCGTGGTGGTCTGTGGCCAGCAGGCGGTCGGTCGATGGGCCGATTGCCTGCGTCCCCGGCCCGGTCCCGGCACCGTCCCGACCCGGTCCCGGCACCCCAGATCGCGCCAACCTCTCCGGCCCTCACCTCAGCTACTTCTACAGTGCTGTAGATTTTAACTCCGGTCCACCGAGCACCTGGAGGAAAACGTGGGAGTTTCCCTGTCCAAAGGCGGCAACGTCTCGCTGAGCAAGGAGGCGCCGGGCCTGAGCGCGGTCATCGTCGGCCTGGGCTGGGACGTACGGACGACGACGGGCGCCGCCTACGACCTCGACGCCAGCGCCCTGCTGTGCGACGAGGCCGGGAAGGTCGCGTCCGACCGGCACTTCGTCTTCTACAACAACCTCACCAGCCCCGACGGCTCCGTGGAGCACACCGGCGACAACCTGACCGGTGAGGGCGAGGGCGACGACGAGGCCATCAAGGTCAATCTGGCCGCCGTGCCGGCCGAGATCGCCAGGATCGTCTTCCCGGTCTCCATCCACGACGCGGACGGCCGCGACCAGAACTTCGGCCAGGTCCGCAACGCCTTCATCCGGGTGGTCAACCAGGCCGACAACGCCGAACTCGCCCGCTACGACCTGAGCGAGGACGCCGCGACCGAGACGGCGATGGTCTTCGGCGAGCTCTACCGCAATGGCGCGGAGTGGAAGTTCCGCGCGGTCGGCCAGGGCTACGCCTCGGGGCTCGCGGGCATCGCCTCCGACTTCGGCGTCAATCTCTGACGCCCTCCCCAGCGGCCGTCGGGCCCGCCCTTCCCCCCTGAGGCGGGCCCGACGGCTGGTTCACACGGCGCGCGCAACTGGCCGGTACGCCGCGCGGCTACGCGGTTCGGACACATCGAGGAAGCGGATATGACCGCCCCACCCGGGTTACAGGCCGAGGACAGGCCCGACTTCGAGCGGGCGCTGCACCAGGCGCTGCGTACGGCGGAGATCCATGAGGCCCTGCGGCGCAACGGGGCCACCGGGGACGCGGACATCCAACGGCTGCGCTCCCAGGCGCTGGTGGAGAGCGAAGCCATCGCGACGGCCGCCGCGCCCGAATACGCCGCGTACCTCCGGCAACGCGCCGCCGCGGCGATGAGCCCGTCCACCGCGCCCGCTACGCCCGCCCTTTCTTCCCCGGCTGCCCCGCCTGCCTCGGCTGCCCCGCCTGCCTCGGCTGCCCCGCCTGCCCCATCTCCTACGGGCGCCTCCTCCCGCACGGCAGGCGTCCGTGGGCTGCTGCCGGCGCTCGCCGTCCTCGCACCGGCTCTGGCCGGTGTCTCGGCCGCGGCCTTTCTGCTCCTCGGCGGACTGCTGAAGCTCTTTCACTCCCAACGCGAGCTTGGCGAGGCACTGTTGACCGCCGGGCTGACCAGCGCGACGATCGCGGCGGTCACTCTGGCGGCGGGAGTGGCCTGCCTGCTCGCCACCGCCGTACGCCACCGCACCTCGGCCCCCGACCAGCACCCGCGCTCCCAACGTTCCCCGCGCTCCCCGCGCTCCCAACGGCATCCGTACACACACCCGCCCCACATCGGGCGCCGGGATGACGCGGCCGTGGCCACGGCCCGCGACGCCTGGCTGAGGGCCCTTCTGCACCGCGGCATCCTGCCGTTTCTGCGCGACCGGCTGAAAATGTCGCAAAACCATCCCGGATCAATCAGAAGAGCGAGAAAGGAAGCACATGACCGTAAATCTGGCCAAGGGCCAGCGGATCAGCCTGAGCAAGTCCGACGGGGGCGAGCTCAGCGCGGTGCGCATGGGCCTGGGCTGGCAGGCCGCGCCGCGCAAGGGGCTGCTCGCCCGGTTGACCGCCAAGGAGATCGACCTGGACGCCTCGGCCGTGCTCTTCGCCGGGAGGGAAGCCGTCGACGTCGTGTTCTTCCAGCATCTGACGAGCGACGACGGGTCCGTACGGCACACCGGCGACAACCTCGTCGGTGGCACCGGTCAGGGCGGCGACGATGAATCGATCCTGATCGATCTACAGCGCGTTCCGGCCCATGTCGATCAGATCCTGTTCACGGTGAACTCCTTCACCGGACAGACCTTCGCCGAGGTGCAGAACGCCTTCTGCCGTCTGATCGATGAGACCAACGGACAGGAACTGGCCCGCTACACCCTGAGCGGCGGCGGCCCCTACACGGCCCAGATCATGGCCAAGGTGCACCGCGAGGGCGGGGCGGGCGGGGCCTGGCAGATGTCGGCGATCGGCGCGCCCGCCACCGGCCGGACGTTCCAGGATCTGCTGCCGGTCCTCGCCTCCCACCTCTGAGCTGACGGAGCAAGCCTCCCCCTCTCCGCATCTGACAAGTCTCCGCATCTGACAAGCGGGCCGAAACGGGCTGTGGCGCGTTTCGGGACATCCGAGGGAGAATCTCAGGGTGACCGAGCGAAAGCCACCGGGCATCAGCTTCGAAACATGGGCCGACCGGCAGATCCGCGAGGCGGAGGAACGCGGCGCGTTCGCGAACCTCCCGGGAAGGGGAAAACCTCTCCCGAACCTCAACAAGCCCTACGACGATCTGTGGTGGGTCAAGGAGAAGATGGCCCGCGAGAATCTGTCATTTCTGCCGCCGACACTTGTGCTGCGCAAAGAGGCGGAGGACGCGCTCGCCGCCGTGGAAAAGGCGCCCTCGGAACGGCGGGTGCGGGAGATCCTCTCGGAGGTCAATGACAAGATCCGGGAGGCTATCCGGCGGCCCCCGCCCGGCCCGCCGCTCCATCTCACGCCCTTCGACATCGACGAGGTCGTACGGGAGTGGCGAGAGCGCCGGGACGGGATGGAGCGCGACGAGGATCAGCCCGGCTGACCGCCGGCTGCCGACTGCTGAACACAGACCGCTGATCGCCAACCACTGACCACTGACCACCACCCAGTGACCACCACCCAGTGACCGCGACGAAGGTGGGCCGGGGCGCGTGCGCCCCGGCCCGCTCGTGGTTCAGGGTCCGCCCGATTCGGAGCCCATGTTCCAGGGCCTCCCCGGGCTACTCCTCGTTGCCGTACGGGCGAGTGATGATCTCCATGCCATGACCGGCCGGGTCCAGGAAGTACAGCCCGCGGCCGCCGTAATGGTGGTTGATCTCGCCCGGCTGCTTCAGATGAGGATCGGCGTAGTACGTGACCCCCTGCTGCCGGATCCGCTCGAAAGCCGCGTCGAACTCCTCGTCCGAGATGAGAAACGCGTAATGCTGCATGACGATCGACTCACCGGGAATGGTGGCGAAGTCCAGGGTGACACCGTTACTCGTCTCCAGCGGAACGAACGGGCCCCATGCTTCTCCCACCTCGAGGTCGAGGATGTTCGCCAGGAATTCCGCGGATTCGCGGTTGTCCAGAGAATGGACGATCGTGTGATTCAACTCGACAGACACTGTGGAATGCCTCCGTAAGGCAATCTCACGGGCACCTCCATGCCTCACCCGGCCGGTGACCGACACGCGATGCCGTATCTCCGATCGTAGGCGGCACCACCTCCGACCGTCGAGGCCCAGTGCGACGTCGAGGCCCAGTGCGACGTCGGGGCCCAGTTCCTCAGCCGCACGCCACGGAAGCGGAATCCCCGTCGGCGGCTTCCTTCCTGACCGCCGCCACGTTGAAGATCCCGCCCTCCGGGTCGCGCAGCGCCGCGACGCGCCCATAGGGGGTGTCGGCCGGCGGGGAGAGGATGCCGCCGCCGAGTTCCGCGGCTCGTTCGGCGACCTCGTCGACGTCCTTCACGCAGAAGTACACCCGCCAGCGGGGCCGAACGTTCGGGTCCGGGGCGGCCTCGATGGCGCCGCCACGCAGCCCCGCGACCGCCTTACCGTCGATATGGAGGACCACCCGGTCATGTTCGAAGCGGACGTCACAGCGCTCGCGCTCCTGGCTGTCCCAGCCGAAAACCTGCCCATAGAAGAGCGCCGCCTCGAAGGCGTCGCGGGTGCGCAGCTCCAGCCATACGGGCGCGCCCGGTCTGCGCTCGCCCCACCAGGCGGAGGTCAGATCGCCCTCCCAGATGCCGAAGTTGGCCCCGTCCGGGTCGGCCGCCCAGGCCACCCGCCCGCTGCCGAACTCCAGCGGCCCGACCGCGACCGTGCCACCGCGCTCCTGGACGCGCGAGGCCACCTCGTCCGCGCTGTCCGCCGCGAAGTACGTGGTCCAGGTGACCGGGAGGGTCACCCCCGCCGAGGGGGACGAGGCGCCGATGCCTACGGTCGGTACGCCGCCCTCGGTATACGCGATGGTGTAACGGCCGTGCCCCTGCCGGGTGGGCCGGAAGCCCCAGCCGAAGAGCTCTCCGTAGAAGGTGTGCGCGCGGTCCAGATCCGCTGCCATGAGACTCACCCAGCACGGTGCGCCCTGGACAGCACGGAACCTCTCCCGCAAGGCCGCTCACCTCACTCATGTCCCTGGGGGCGCCGCAGGCGTCCCGCAGGCAGCCGTCATCGCTCGCGCTTCCTGCCCGATATCTCCACTTTGCTCTGATTTCGCGGTCGGCGCCACCTTGATGCCCACCGGCGCGCCCGCCCGAGCAGGTAGCACATGCGTTGTGGCGCATCACACCGGGGCACGTCCGGCACCGGAGCATGGCCGGCCGGCCATGGCAGGGCAGTATTGCGCCCATGTCGAATCTCCGCTCAAACATCGTGTCCTGGCTGGGCCGCAAGTACTTTTCGAGAATTCAGAAAAATGGCTTCGACTTGTCCAAGATGTCGTTCCTCCCGGACGCCACGCTGGCGCCGCTGAGGCGCGATGGACTCGACCCGATTGCCGATCTGTCCCGAACCAGGGCAAAAGAACCCATCAGCAAGATATGGCTGCCTTTCGGCATCAATGCCTGGCTTGTCACCGGATATGACGAGACCAAGGCGGTGCTCGGAAAGGCGAAGGGGTTCAGCTCCGATTTCACCAACCTCGCGGAACGGAACATCGGCGTCGCCCCGCAGCAGAATCCGGGAGGTCTCGGCTTCAGCGATCCACCGACGCATACGAGACTGCGACGCCTGCTGACGCCCGAATTCACCATGCGGCGACTCAGCAGGCTCACCCCGCGCATCCACTCCATCGTCGAGGAGCGCCTCGACGAGATGGCGGCGGCCGAGGGCCCGGTGGATCTCGTGGAGGCGTTCGCCCTCCCCATTCCCGCGCTGGTCATCTGCGAACTGCTCGGGGTGCCGTACGAGGACCGCGACGACTTCCAGCGCCACAGCACCGCGCGGTTCGATCTCTTCAGCGGGGCGAACGCCTCTCTCGGCGCGATGTCGGACTCCCTTTCCTATCTGCACGGGATCGTCCGTAAGCAGCGTGAGACACCCGGCGACGGGCTGCTCGGCATGCTGGTGAAGGAGCACGGCGATGAAGTCGACGACCAGGAGCTGGCCGGGCTCGCCGACGGGGTGCTGACCGGCGGTCTGGAGACGACCGCGAGCATGCTGGCGCTCGGCACGCTGGTGCTGCTCCAGGACCCCGAGCACTTCGCCGCGATTCGTGATCACGACGATGCCGTGGACCCGTTCGTGGAGGAGCTGCTGCGCTATCTCACGGTGGTGCAGGTGGCCTTCCCGCGGTTCGCCCGCGAGGACATGGAGATCGCGGGCACGCGCATTTCCGCCGGTGATCTGGTGCTGTGCTCACTGAGCGGGGCCAACCGCGACGAGAAGCTGGGCCCGGACATGGAGCGGGTCGATCCGCACCGGCAGGCCCCCTCGCATCTGGCCTTCGGATACGGCATCCACCGCTGCATCGGCGCCGAGCTGGCCAAGATGGAACTCCGGGCCGCCTATCCCGCGCTCATACGGCGGTTCCCGGAGATGCGACTCGCCGTACCGGCGGAGAAGCTCTCCTTCCGGAAGCTCTCCATCGTCTATGGCGTGGACGAGCTGCCGGTGCTGCTGGGGTAGCGGAGCCCGGGGACCCAAGGACCCGAGGACCCAAGGACCCGGGGACCCAAGGACCCGAGGACCCGGGGAGGGGACGAGGTGAACGGGAGGGGGAGGGGCAGGGGCTGGGGCCGGTGAAGTGGGGGCCGGAGGGGTGGGAGCCGGAGGGGTAGGGACCGAAGGGGTGGGACCCGGGGGAAGGGGCGGAATCGCGCGCGTAGGGGCTACGGACGGGTGCGGACGGAAGAGTTCAAGCTGCTGCCCGGCATCGTCTGCGAGCAGTCGGAAACGTCCAGAAGCACTCAGAAGCGCTCGACCATTTGCTCGCGCTCACGCGGAGGCTCGTACGGCGCCGGCCAGAAGTCGGTGATGGTCTGGATCCGGCCGTCCGCCGAGGCGGTGAAGAAGCTGATCGCCTGCGTCTCCTCCTCGTCCTCGCTGAAGCGCACCCAGGAGACCGCCTGCGCGCCGTCGGCGATGACGCGCTCGACCTCCAGACTCCACTCGCCCAGGTACTCGGCGTTGAAGCGGACCACACCGTCCCGGCCGAGCACCCGCTCGCGGGTCTGCGGCAGTTCGTAGCGGACGTCGTCGGCGAGCGTGGCACCGAACGCCCGCCAGTCCCTGGCCTGGGCCGTTGCCCAGTATGTCTCCACTGTCGCGGCTATGTCGGCCATCAGCTCCCCCTCGGTGTACGGGCCCCCGTCCATCCCGCCGCGAACGTTATCCACAGGCGCGGGGCGACGCCAGCGCGCATGTCGGGGTGCGGCGCAGAATGGTGAGCATGACTGAGAGCACGGAGTCCATGCCGGACTGGGAAAAGCGCTTCCGGGCGCCGCGAGTGGGGCTGCCCGACTGGGCGGAAGAAGCCCCGGACCACTCGCTGTTCGTCTCGAACGCCACGGGCACATACGAGCTGTACGCATGGGATCGGGCGACCGGTGCGCAGCGGCAGGTCACGGACCGGCCGAACGGGACGACCGACGGGGTGCTGTCGCCGGACGGCCGGTGGATCTGGTGGTTCTCGGACACCGATGGCGATGAGTTCGGGGTCTGGCTGCGTCAGCCGTTCAGCGGCGGCGAGGGGGACGAGCGCCCGGCCGACGAGCCCGCGACCCCCGGCCTGGACCCCTCCTATCCCGCGGGGCTCGCGCTGGGCCGCGACGGCACGGCGGTCGTCGGGCGGTCCACCGACGAGGACGGCTCGACCATCCATGTGGTGCGGCCGGGCGGCGAGCCCGAGGAGATCTACCGGCATCGCGAGTCCGCCGGAGTGGGCGATCTCTCCCATGACGGGACGCTCATCGCCATCGAGCACACCGAGCACGGCGACGCGATGCACTCGGCGATCCGGGTCCTGCGGCTGGACGGGACGGCCGTCGCGGAGCTGGACGACACCAAGGGCGGCACCGAGGAGCTGGGCCTGTCCGTGATGGGCTTCGCGCCCGTCGAGGGGGACACCCGGCTGCTGGTCGGGCACCAGCGGCGCGGCCGGTGGGAGCCCATGGTGTGGGATCCGGTCACCGATGTGGAGACCGCGCTGGCGATCGATCTGCCCGGCGACGTCGGGGCGGACTGGTTCCCGGACGGATCGGCGCTGCTGGTCGAGCACAGCCATCAGGCGCGCAGCGAGCTGCTGCGGTACGACCTCGGCTCCGGCGAGCTGACCCGCCTGGAGACCCCGGCGGGCACGATCTCGGGCGCCACGGCGCGGCCGGACGGCACGGTGGAGTTCCTGTGGTCGTCGGCCGAGAAGCCGCCCCAGGTGCGGTCGACGAGCGGGCGGACGGTGCTGGACCCGCCCGGTTTCGCGGCCCCGGAGTCGGTGCGGGTCACCGACGCGTGGGTGGACGGCCCCGGTGGGCGGGTGCACGCGCTCGTGCAGAAGCCCGCGGGCGAGGGCCCCTTCCCGACGGTCTTCGACATCCACGGCGGGCCGACCTGGCATGACAGCGACGCCTTCGCGGCAGGCCCCGCGGCCTGGGTGGACCACGGCTTCGCCGTGGTGCGGGTCAATTACCGCGGCTCCACGGGGTACGGGCGGGCGTGGACGGACGCGCTCAAGCACCGGGTCGGGCTGATCGAGCTGGAGGACATCGCGGCCGTGCGGGAGTGGGCGGTGGCCTCCGGGCTCGCCGACCCCGAGCGGCTGGTGCTGGCCGGCGGCTCCTGGGGCGGCTATCTGACGCTGCTGGGGATCGGGACTCAGCCGGATTCCTGGGCGCTGGGGCTGGCCGCGGTCCCGGTCGCGGACTATGTGACGGCCTACCACGACGAGATGGAGGCCCTGAAGGCGATGGACCGCACCCTGCTGGGCGGCACCCCGGAGGAGGTGCCGGAGCGGTTCGAGGCGTCGTCCCCGCTGACCTATGTGGATCAGGTGCGGGCGCCGGTCTATATCTCGGCGGGGCTGAACGACCCCCGCTGCCCCATACGGCAGATCGACAACTATGTGGAGCGGCTCGAGCAGCGCGGCACCCCGCATGAGGTCTACCGCTATGACGCGGGGCACGGCTCGCTGGTCGTCGAGGAGCGGATCAAGCAGTTGCGCTTGGAGATCGAGTTCGCTCGGCGTCATCTGGGGTCCGGTCCGCACCCGGCGCCGTCGGAGCCGTCGGCTCGGGCGGTGTGATGCCAAGGGCCAGATCGCGGGCCGTCTCGGCCTCGCGGCGGAACAGCCGGAACCACATGAAGATCACGAAGCCCGCGAAGACGAACCACTCACCGGTGTAGCCCAGGTTCTGGAACGCCTTGATGTCGAGCCCGGTGCCCTCCGCCGCCATGGGGGGCACCGGCTCCAGGGCCCCGGAAGCCTGCGAGGAGGTCACCCAGGCGTCGTACACCTGATAAGGCACCAGGTTGACCAGGGAGGCGGCGCTGATCATGCCGAGCTGGCCGCGGGGAAGGCCACCAGCCGCGCTCACCCCGTCGCCGCCCTGGTGCTCGGAAGCCTGGAGGGCCCCTGTGACGGTCACCTCACCGGAGGGGGGTGCGGGCACCTTGGCGGCGGCCGCGGGATCGTCGGCGTCGCCGGGGAGCCAGCCACGGACGACGGGCAGCGCCTTGGCCCCGGCTCCATCCTTACCGTCGGGCTCGGCCTTGCCGTAGGCCGCGCCCTTGCCTCCGCCGACGTCCCCGTCCCCGTCCACGCGGAGCAGGGTCAGTACATAGAAGCCGTCGCGGCCGTCCAGCCGCCTGTCGGGCACGAGGAGTTGATGTGTGGTGTCGTATCGGCCGGTGGCGGTCGCCCGCTCCCCGGAGGTCTTCGCGGTGACCGGCAGCAGGTCGCTCAGCGGCCGGGCCGCGGCCTTCCGCTCGCGGGACGCGTCGTCCTGCTGCTGGTTATGCGTGTCGACGCGCGTCTCGAAGCGGCTGAGCTGCCAGCTCCCCATGAAGAGGCAGACCGGGATCGCCAGCAGGGTGAACACGTTGATCACCCACCAGCGGGGTGTCAGCAGAAACCGATACACACCACCACGGTACGGGCCTCGCGTCGGGGTCCCGGCGGCGGGGCCGCCCCGCAGGCCCCCGCGCGTCGGCCCCGGGATCCCGCCGCGGCGCGTCGAGAGCGCCGCAGTGGCCTCCCGGGGGCAGCTCCCCGGACGGCCGCTGCCCCATAGCTCCAGAGGGACGCCGGCAGGTCTAGAGGGAGGTCAGCAGACCGGTGCGGTAGATCGTTCCGGCGCAGGCGCCGCCGATCGTCACGCTCGCCGCGGCCGGGTCGCCCGCCTCCGGTGTGTGGCTGACCAGGACGCTCGCGTCCTGCGGCTCACCGCCGCCACCGCCCCCGCCCGGCTCGCCCGAGCTGGGGTTGTCCTGCGGCCCGTCCTGGGCCGGGTCGGTGGACGGATCGGGGGTCGGTGTGCCGGTGGTGGAGCAGCCGCTGGTGCCGCCGCCCGCCGCCGGAATCCAGGCGAACTTGACCTCGTACGCCTGGCCGGGCTTGAGGATGAGCGTGCCCGGCTGGAGGGAAGGGTCTGGCAGCCCTGCCGCCGCGTCCCCCGCCGTGTGGTCGACGACGAGGATCCGCGCGGCGTCCGCACCGCCCTGGGCGCTCGCGCCCACCGAGCCGCTGCCCTCGACCGTGCAGGCGCTGTCCGAGATGTTCGCGACGCGGAACGAGCCGTAGACCCGCCCCTCGGCGTCGGCCGCCCCGACCGATCCGGCGCCACCGCTGGTGAGCTGGGCGCGGCTACAGGTGGGGGAGGTGGCGTTCAGCGTGTTGGAGGGATCGGGGGCCGTACCACCGCCGGGGCCACCCTCCTCGTCGCCCTCCGGCGGCTTGTCCTTCCCCTTGTCCTTGTCCTTGTCGCCCTTGTCCTGCTCGACCGTGTCGGCGGGCCCGTCGGAGCCCTTGCCGCCACTGCCCTCGCCGTGCCGACCGCCGCTGGCCTCAGGGGTGCGGTGACTGCTGGCAGCATTGGCCGGGCGTTCGTCCGCGCCGTTGCTGGTGGTCGCGACGTGCACCAGCGCCGGTACGGCCGCGCAGCCGAGCACCACCGCGGCCGCGGCCCCGACCAGGGCCTGGCGCCGCCGCGCGCGGCGGGCGGGCACGGCGCGCCGCAGATAGTCGAGGGAGTCGGAGGACGGTTCGAGATCGTCGACGGCGCGGTGCAGCAGCCGCCGCAGCGCCCCCTCGTCCTCACCGCCGGGCCCGTCGTCGTCGAGCTGAATACGGATGGGCGTCAGAGGCGTCACCCGCCCCTGCCCGGACGGGGCGGACGGAGCGGCCCCGGCCGACCCGGTGGACTTCCCGGCCTCCGCAGACCCGCCGGGCCCACCGGCCTCCGCAGACCCGCCGGACTCCTCGGCTCCCGTGGACCCCGCAGACCCCGCAGACCCCGCGGACCCCGCGGACCGCGCAGACTCACCGGCCTCCGCGGACTCACCGGTCTCCGTCGACTCCACCGACTCCATCGGCCGCGTGGACTCCGTCGGCTCCGTCGGCTTCACCGGCTCCATCGGCTCCGTGGACTCCACTGGTTCTCGGGATTCGGGCTCATGGCCCGTCCGCCGCCCGGGTTCGTCCGGGTCCGGCGTATGTGTGTTGTGGTTCATGCCGGAGCCTCCATGGCGACGCGGAGCGCCGCGATGCCACGCGAGCCGTACGCCTTGACCGAGCCGAGCGATATGCCCAGCGTCTCGGCCACCTGGGCCTCGGTCATATCGGCGAAGTAGCGCAGCACGAGAACCTCGCGCTGACGGCGCTGAAGTCCCTTCATCGCCTTGATCAGTTGATCGCGTTCAAGCTGTTCGTACGCCCCTTCCTCGGCACTTGCCATATCGGGCATCGGCTTGGAGAGCAGCTTCAGCCCGAGGATGCGCCGGCGCAGCGCGGAGCGGGAGAGATTGACGACCGTCTGCCGCAGATAGGCAAGGGTCTTCTCGGGATCCCGGACTCTCTTGCGCGCCGAGTGCACACGGATGAACGCTTCCTGCACGACGTCCTCGCAGGACGCGGTGTCGTCGAGAAGGAGCGCGGCGAGACCGAGCAGCGACCGGTAATGGGCGCGATAGGTCTCGGTGAGGTGATCGACTGTGGTGCCCGCTGCCATCGCGTCGTCAGTGTCCTCGCGCCCTGTTGTGATGTGCGCGGGGCGGGCCGTCGGCCATGGCGCGATCACCGGCATGCCACCTGGCGTACGCGGGGGGCGTACCGCCGCGCCGCCGCGCCCTGGAACTGTTGCGATGCCGAATACCTCTGCCACGCCTGTTGGACACGCCGCCCCCTGTCAGGGTTGTACGCGTGAGGCACCGCTTTTGACGATGCGTTCAATGCCCCCATGCGCATCAAATCTTCCCCAATGCCCCAGTTATCCCTGCGCCCACTAAGGGGCGGCTGGAAAGACGCTCCCCGCCCACTGCCGGTTGCAGCGGGCGGGGAGCGAATACGTCGATCAGATCAACGGCCCAGCTCAGCTCGTCCAGGCCAGTGACATGCACACAGGATATTCACATCCGCCGGTCAACGCACTGGTGAAACGTCACTTTAAGACGGGCGCTCACCTTAGGGCGACCCAAGCCTCTCACTTCACCACGGATCATCACCCGGCGGCGAGTCCTGCTTCGCGGCAAGTCCTGCTTCGCGTTGGTTCCTGCTTCGTAGCGGGTCCTGCCTGGCGGCCGGTCCTACTTGGTGGTTGCGTGACGGGCCCTGCGGCCCTCTCACCTCGTGGCGGCCCCGCCAGCCAGCTCCGCCGCGACGACCTCCGCGATCTGCGCGGTGTTCAGCGCCGCGCCCTTGCGCAGGTTGTCGCCGCAGACGAACAGCTCCAGCGCCCTCGGGTCGTCCAGCGACCGCCGCACCCGGCCCACCCAGGTGGGGTCGGTGCCCACGGCGTCGGCGGGGGTGGGGAATTCGCCCTCCGCCGGGTTGTCGCAGAGCACCACACCGGGGGCGCCCGCCAGGATCTCGTGCGCCGCCTCGACCGTCACCTCGTTCTCGAACCGCGCGTGCACGGCCAGCGAATGCGTGGTGATCACGGGCACCCGGACACAGGTCGCGGTGACCCTCAGCTCCGGCAGCCCCAGGATCTTGCGGGACTCGTCGCGCACCTTGAGCTCCTCGGAGGACCAGCCGTCCTCCTTGAGCGAACCGGCGAACGGCACCACATTGAGCGCCATCGGCGCCGGGAACGGCCCGGTGTCGCCCACCGCCCGCCGTACGTCCCCGGGGTGGGTGCCCAACTCCGTACCGGCGACCAGCGCGAGCTGCTCGCGCAGGGCGTCGATGCCTTCCTGGCCCGCCCCGGAGACCGCCTGGTACGAGGAGACGATCAGCTCGCTCAGCCCGAACTCGGCGTGCAGCGCGCCCATCGCCACGATCATCGACAGGGTGGTGCAGTTGGGGTTGGAGATGATGCCGCGCGGGCGGACCCGGACCGCGTGCGCGTTCAGCTCCGGCACCACCAGGGGGACATCGGGGTCCATCCGGAAGGCGCCGGAGTTGTCGACGGCCACCGCGCCCTTGCTCGCCGCGATGGGCGCCCACCGCGCCGAGATCTCGTCCGGCACGTCGAACATCGCGACGTCGACGCCCTCGAACGCCTCCTCGCTCAGCGCGATGACCTCGACCTGCTCACCCCGGACGGTCAGCTTCCGGCCGGCCGAGCGGGGCGAGGCGATCAGCCGGATCTCGCCCCAGATGTCGGCACGCTCCGAGAGGATCGAGAGCATGACGGTGCCGACGGCGCCCGTGGCACCGACGACCGCGAGGGTGGGCTTGTCGCCCCCGGCGGCACCGCCATGACCGATCATCGGCCAGTCCCTCCGTAAACCACAGCTTCGTCGCTGTCGCTGTCCAGGCCGAAGGCGCTGTGCACGGCCACCACCGCGTCCTTCACATCGTCGGCGCGGGTGACGACCGAGATGCGGATCTCGGAGGTCGAGATCAGCTCGATGTTGACCCCGGCGTTCGACAGCGCCTCGAAGAAGGTCGCGGTGACCCCCGGGTTGGTGCGCATTCCGGCACCGATCAGGGAGATCTTCGCGATCTGGTCGTCGTAGCGCAGCGAGTCGAAGCCGATCAGCGACTTCGCCTTGGTCAGCGCCTCCATCGCCCGGTGGCCGTCCGTCTTCGGCAGCGTGAAGGAGATGTCGGTCAGCCCGGTCGACGCGGCGGAGACGTTCTGCACCACCATGTCGATGTTGATCTCGGCGTCGGAGATGGTGCGGAAGATGGCCGCGGCCTCACCCGGCTTGTCCGGCACACCGACGACCGTGACCTTGGCCTCGGACGTGTCGTGCGCGACCCCGGAGATGATCGCCTGCTCCATGCCTTCTTCTCCTTCTCCCGCTTCCGGCCGGTTGCGTACCCAGGTGCCCTGGTGGCCGGAGAAAGACGACCGTACGTGAATGGGGATGTTGTACCGGCGCGCGTACTCCACGCAGCGCAGGTGCAACACCTTGGAACCGCTCGCGGCGAGCTCCAGCATGTCCTCGTACGGAATCTCGTTGATCTTGCGAGCCTTCTTCACCACGCGCGGGTCGGCGGTGAACACGCCGTCCACATCGGTGTAGATCTCGCACACCTCGGCATCCAGGGCCGCGGCCAGCGCGACCGCGGTGGTGTCCGAACCACCCCGGCCGAGGGTGGTGATGTCCTTGCTCTTCTGGGACACGCCCTGGAAGCCCGCGACGATCGCGACCGCGCCGAGCTCCAGCGCGTCACGGATACGGCCCGGCGTGACATCGATGATCCGTGCTTTGTTGTGAACCGCGTCGGTGATGACTCCCGCCTGGCTGCCGGTGAACGACAGCGCCTCGTGACCGAGGTTTTTGATCGCCATCGCCAGCAAGGCCATGGAGATCCGCTCTCCCGCGGTCAGCAGCATGTCGAACTCGCGCCCAGTAGGAATCGGGGATACCTGCTCGGCGAGATCGATCAGCTCGTCCGTCGTGTCGCCCATCGCGGAGACCACGACGACCACCTGGTGGCCGTTCTTCTTGGCTTCCACGATTCGCTTGGCGACCCGCTTGATGCCTTCGGCATCGGCAACGGAGGAGCCTCCGTACTTCTGCACGACAAGGCCCACGTGCGCTCCTCGCAGCTCTCAATAATGCGGTCGGCTCAGTTTAACGAGCGGCCGGAATTTACCCTCCCAATATCACATAGCGAGACGAATGCCTCACAAAGTGATCAAGGAGGGCAAGGAGACAGGGGGCATCACGCGACGCATACGTCCATGCGTCCGCGAGATTCCCCGCATCCCTCCCACCCGCTCAGCGACGAACCCTTCCCGCTCGCCGCCGAAGCACACGGGAACGTAACCCAGCTCACAGCCTCGGACGGGTCGCGGGTCGCCCCCGCGGGCCGTTGCGGATCTTCCGGTCGGCCGTCCCGGGCACGTCTCGGCGCGGCCCCGAGCGGCCATACCCGGCACGCCTCGGCGCGGCCCCGAGCGGCCGCCCCGGGCACCGGTCAGCGCGGTCCCGAGCGCAGGCCGAGCGGTCCCGCGATCTCCGCCGCCATGACCCGGCCGGCCTCCTCCGCGAGCTCCTCGTCACCGCCCGCGTTGCTGTCCGTGTCCAGGCCGTCCAGCTCGTCCAGCGGGCTGTCCAGCCGTACGTGCGCGACCAGCGACTGCAACGCGCGCAGGGCCGCCGAGGCGGTCGTCCCCCAGTTGGAGAGGTACGAGAACTGCCACCACCACAGCGCCTCGCTGATCCGGCCCTCGCGGTAGTGCGCCATCCCGTGCCGCAGATCGGTGATGATCCCGGCGAGATCGTCGGAGATCCGGCAGGCGACGGGCTGGCTGCGCGGCACGTACGGGTCGAAGACCTCCGAGTAGATGTCCACCGGCTCCAGCAGCACGGCGAAGCGCTCACGCAGCTCGTCGACATCCGGCTCCGGGCCGACGTCCGGTTCGTACCGCTCGTCCGGAACGAAGTCCTCGTGCGCGCCGAGCCGGCCGCCCGCGAGGAGCAACTGGGACAGCTCGAGGAGCAGAAACGGTACAGCGCTGTCCGGCTCGTCCCCCTTGGCGACTTCGGTGACCGCGACGATGAAGCTCTCGATCTGGTCGGAGATCTGGACCGCGAAGTCGTCCGGGTCCGGGTGGGCGTCGTGCAGCGTTGCGTCAGACATCGAGAAGTCTTCTCCCTTCGAAGGCACGACCCAGCGTGACCTCGTCGGCGTACTCCAGGTCTCCACCGACAGGGAGGCCGCTGGCCAGGCGAGTGACCTTCAAACCCATGGGCTTGATCATGCGCGCGAGGTACGTGGCGGTGGCTTCGCCCTCCAGATTCGGATCGGTGGCCAGAATCAGCTCCGTGACCGTCCCGTCCGCGAGCCGCCCCAGCAGTTCCCTGATCCGCAGATCGTCCGGGCCCACGCCCTCGATGGGGCTGATCGCCCCGCCGAGCACGTGATAGCGGCCCCGGAACTCACGCGTCCGCTCGATCGCGACGACGTCCTTCGGCTCCTCGACCACGCAGATGATCGCGGGGTCGCGGCGGGGGTCCTGGCAGACGCGGCACTGCTCGGCCTCGGCGACGTTCCCGCACACCGCGCAGAACCGCACCTTCTCCTTGACCTGGGTCAACGCATGCGCGAGGCGGCGGACGTCGGTGGGCTCGGACTGGAGGATGTGGAAGGCGATCCGCTGCGCGCTCTTGGGACCGACGCCGGGCAGCCTGCCCAACTCGTCGATGAGGTCCTGGACCACGCCCTCGTACACGCCTTCATCCAATCTCGCGCCGCCGCGCGGTGGCTGTACTGCATATGAATATTCGGTTGCGCCGCACCCTCACTGCCGGGGCCGCCGTGGTCCCGTGGCCGGGCCCCGGGAGCCGGGTGGGCCCCGGGGAGCCCGGGGAACCCTGGGGACCCGGTGGGGTTACGGAACCCTATGAGATTGGAGAGCCCGGGGACCCGAAAACCCAAGGAACCGAGAAACCGAGGATCCGGATTCCCGAGGCCCGGGGGGACCCGAGGGACCCGGGAGACCCGAGGGACCCGAGAGACCCGAGAGACCCGAGAGACCCGAGAGACCCAGGATCAGAACGGGAGCCCGGGCATACCGCCCAGCCCCTGGGCCAGCGGGCCGAGCTTCTGCTGCTGGAGCTCCTGCGCGGCGTTATTCGCGTCACGGACGGCCGCGACGACCAGATCCGCGAGGGTCTCCGTGTCCTCAGGATCCACGGCCTTGGGGTCGATGACCAGGCCCTGCAACTCACCGGAACCGGTCACGGTCGCCTTCACCAGGCCACCGCCCGCGGAACCCTCGACATGAGTCCGGGCCAGCTCCTCCTGGGCCGCGGCGAGGTCCTGCTGCATCTTCTGAGCCTGTTGCAGCAACTGCTGCATATTCGGCTGGCCACCACCGGGGATCACGGCTTCGCTCCTGGCGCTCGACAGTCGTTCTCTTCGATAGCCCGAGCCTACGTGCTCCCCGAGCGCCCTGCTCTACGCCGTACGGAGGAGACACGGCTACATCGGGCATGGGTGCGGGGCCCACGCCTCCTACTCGTTGACGATCTCTTCGATCACCGTGGCACCGAGCTCGCGAACGATCAGGTCGTGCCCGCTCAGCGCGGTGTCGTCCAGGTCCGGGTCGTCCTCGGCCGGCATGTCGTCCTCCAGCGCGACCCGCGGAGGCTCGGGCTCCCGGTACGCCGCCGCCTCGAGGGGCGGGCCCGTGTCCGCGGCTCCGGACGGCGCGGCGGGGGCGGCCGAGGGCGGGGAGGCGGGCGCGGGCCGGGGCGCGGGCTGCCGCGGCGCGGCGGACTGACCACCGCCGCCGGGGCCGCCGCCACCGGGGCCACTCCCACCGCCGAAGCCACCGGAGCCACCACCGCCGAAGCCGCCGCCGGTGGCGCCACCGCCACCGCCACCGCCTCCGCCGAAGCCGCCTGAACCGCCCGGACCGCCCGGACCGCCGAGGCTGCCCGGACCGCCCGGGCCGCCGCCCTGCTGTCCGGTGCCGCCCGAGGGATCGACGATCGCCTCGATCCGCCACTGCACGCCGATGGCGTCCTGGAGCGCCTGCCGCAGGATGTCCTCGCTGCCGCCGCCCACGAAGCTGTCGCGCGCGCCCGCGTTGGAAAAGCCGAGCTGGAGGGTGGTGCCGTCGAAACCGGACACCGTCGCGTTCTGGCTCAGCAGGATCCAGGTGAAGCGGCGGCGGTTCTTGACCGCCTCCAGGATGTCCGGCCACATCTGCCGCACCTGCACGGCGCCCTGCGCCATGCTCGGTGCGCCCTGCGCGGGTGCGGAGGGCGCGGCGGACGCGGGTGGCGAGGTCGGCCCGGACGACGTGGTCGGTGCGGAGGGCGCGGAGGGCGCCGCGGGCGTCTGCGCAGGTGGGCCGCCGCCCTGCCCCGGCGCGGTGGCCGTGGGCCAGCCACCGGGCTGCCGAGCGGGCGCCCCACCACCGGAGGCACCGCCACCACCGGACGCACCACCGACATCGGAAGCACCAGACGCCCCGGACGCACCAGACGGCCCGCCCGCACCGCCCGCACCCGACACACCAGACGCCCCGGAGCCAGGCGCCGAGGCGGTCGGCCAGGCTCCGGGCCGCGATCCGCCGCCCTCCACCGCAGGGGACTGGGCACCCGACGGCCAGGCTCCGGCCCGCTGCCCACCGCCGCCCTCCGCGGGCGCGGCCGGGGCACCGGCCTGCTGTCCTCTGTCTCCGCCGCCGCCAGGACCGCTGTCCGCGGCAGGCCGCGCACCCGCGGGCCACCCGCCGGGTGCCTCGGCACCGCCCGGCTCCCCGGGGGCCTGCCCCTGGCCGGCCCCTCCCCCGGCCATCGCCGCACGCGCGGCGGCCGGACCGGAGGGCCCGGCGGCGGGGGGCGCGGCCGGAGCATGAGCGTCGGGCCCCGGTACGTAACCCATGGCGGGCCCGGGCCCGGCCGCCCCAGCGAAGCCACCGCCGCCACCAGGACCAGGACCAGCACCGGCTCCGCCGCCCAGGCCGCCCGCGAGGGCCCCGCGCTCCAGCCGCTCCAGCCGCGACTGCACCGAGCGCTCGTCGTCGAAGGCGGCGGGCAGTAGCACCCGGGCGCAGATCAGCTCGAGCTGAAGCCGCGGCGAGGTGGCGCCGCGCATCTCCGTAAGGCCCTCGTTGACCAGGTCCGCCGCGCGGCTCAGCTCGGCGCCGCCGAAGACCGACGCCTGCGCCTGCATCCGCTCCACCACATCGGCCGGGGCGTCGATGAGCCCCTTCTCCGCGGCGTCCGGCACGGCGGCGAGGATCACCAGATCGCGCAGCCGCTCCAGCAGATCGGCGACGAAGCGCCGGGGATCGTTGCCCCCCTCGATCACGCGGTTGACGACCTCGAACGCCGCGGCTCCGTCGGTCGCCGCGAAGGCGTCCACGATCGAGTCGAGCAGCGAGCCGTCCGTATAACCGAGCAGCGAGGTGGCCATGGCATAGGTCACACCGTCGTCGGCCGCGCCCGCGAGGAGCTGGTCCATCACCGACATCGAATCCCGCACCGACCCGGCCCCGGCCCGCACCACCAGCGGCAGCACGCCGTCCTCGACCGGGATCGCCTCGCGCCCGCAGACCTCGCCCAGATACTCGCGGAGCGTCCCGGGCGGCACGAGCCGGAACGGATAGTGGTGCGTACGCGACCGGATCGTGCCGATGACCTTCTCCGGCTCGGTGGTCGCGAAGATGAACTTGAGATGCTCCGGGGGCTCCTCCACCACCTTCAGCAGGGCGTTGAACCCCGCCGAGGTGACCATATGGGCCTCATCGATGATGTAGATCTTGTAGCGGCTCGACGCGGGCCCGAAGAACGCCTTCTCCCGCAGCTCACGGGCGTCGTCCACACCACCGTGGGACGCGGCGTCGATCTCGATCACATCGATCGAGCCCGGTCCGTTCCGCGCGAGGTCCTGGCACGACTGGCATTCGCCGCACGGCGCCGGGGTGGGACCCTTCTCACAGTTCAGACAGCGGGCCAGGATGCGCGCACTGGTCGTCTTGCCACACCCGCGGGGACCGCTGAAGAGATACGCGTGATTGACCCGGTTGTTGCGCAGCGCCTGCTGCAACGGGCCGGTGACATGCTCCTGCCCGATGACCTCCGCGAAGGTCTCGGGGCGGTAGCGGCGGTACAGCGCGAGGGACGACACGCTTACGACGATATCGGGGACCACCGACAACCGGGCCACGCCCGCATCCCCACACCCCCCCGCAGACGCAAGGCGCCCCCCACGCACCCACCAGAGCCCACTTACCCTTGCTGCCTTCCGGCCCTGGGGGAGTTCGGTGAGATAGCGCCACGTGAGGGGCTGCGCCCCACCTTAGCGGATGGAACCCGGTGGGAACGAGTTCGCGAGCACGGCATCCGGTCTTGTATTGTTCTCGGCGGAGGATTCGCCTAGAGGCCTAGGGCGCACGCTTGGAAAGCGTGTTGGGGGCAACCCCTCACGAGTTCGAATCTCGTATCCTCCGCCAGTGCCTCACCGGGCACGATGTCGAAGGGCCCCACCGCTCGCGGTGGGGCCCTTCGACGTGTGTGGTCGCGGTTTTGGTTGCAGTTGCCGCTGGACGACAACTCCTTCTATGGGCAGTGACTTCTCAGCGCGCCCTTTCGGCTCATGAGTCCATGGACCCATGGGCCCGTCCAGGCTCGCCGATGGGTGGATCAGCTTGCGGCGGTCAAGGTCCGTAGTTGGGCCAGCGTCTCGTGGATGACGTCGCCCAAGGCGCGGTCCTCGGCGGCGTTGACCCATCGATCGAAGGCGACTCGGAACACGGCGACACCTGTCTCGGCGGCCAGACTGGCCTCGGCGTCGTCGACACCCCGCCGTCGCAACCCGTCGGCCACGGCGACCGACATGGATGTGAGCTTGATCAACTCGCGTTCGCGGAGACTGGCGTTGGCCATGATCACCGTCTGACGCATCCGTGCGAGGTCGCGGTTGTCGCCGATGACCTCGGCGGCGGCGTAGAGCGCCGCCGCGACGGCGTCCAGCGGCGGCGCTGTGGCCGGTGCCGCTTCCAGGGCGGCGAGCGACTTCTCCTCCAGTTCGGCCGACGCGTCGAAGAAGACCTCGCGCTTGTCGGCGAAGTGCCGGAAGAAGGTGCGGGCGGTGACGCCCGCCCGTTCGGCTATATCGGCCACCATGGTCTGCTCGAAGCCACGTTCCAGATAGAGGGCCAGCGCGGCCTCGCGCAGCCGACCACTCGCCCCAGGCTCCCACCGTCCCATGCCGCGAGTTTAGGCGATCCCGCCGCTTGGTGACGCTCCGTGCCGACGTGATCTCATTGCGACCCCCGAAGAGTGATGTCATTGAGTGACATCAGGGGTGGTACGGTGATGTCACTTGATGACATCACTCTCCGGAGGTCTCGAATGGCGACGCTGAAGCGCATCCAGTACCACCAGTACGGCGGGCCCGAGGTGATGCGGCTCGAGGGCTTCGAGCCCGCACGGCCCGGCGCCGGCGAGATCCTGGTCCGGGTACGGGCGGCGGCCGCCAACCCGATGGACTGGAAGATCCGCAACGGCGACATGAAGATCATGAGCGGCCGTGGCTTCCCGCGCGGGCTGGGTCACGACTTCGCAGGCGTCGTCGAGGCGGTCGGCGACGGCGTCACCCGGCTCGCCGTCGGCGACGCGGTGCTCGGCGGAGCCGGTATCAAGGCGGCGGGGGCGTTCGCCGAGATGGTCCTTGCCGAGGAGAAGGCGGTCGTGAAGAAGCCGACGGAACTCTCCTTCGAACAGGCCGCGGCGATCCCCACCGTCGGGCTCACCGCCTTGCAGGCCATCACCGGCAAAGGGAAGGTGCGGCCCGGCCAAGCGGTCTTCATCCACGGCTGCCTCGGCGGTGTCGGCCGGGCCGCCGCCCAGATCGCCATGGTGCGCGGCGCCACGGTGGGAGGCAGTTGCCGCGCGACCGCCGCACAGGAGGCGTACGACCTCGGCATCACCCCGGTCGTCGAGTTCGACTTCGACCCCGCGGCGCTCGGCGGACGGTTCGACCTCGTCCTCGACACCGCCGGCACGCTCCCGATCAAAGCGGCACGGACGTTGCTGAAGCCCGGCGGCCGCATCGTCGACATCACCCCCACTCCCGCGAAATTCGCGAGAAGCGCGCTGCCCGGGCCCTACCAGGTCATGATCGCCCAGCCCATCACGAGGGACCTCGAAGAGGTCGCGCGAGCCGCCGGGGAGGGAACACTGCGGCTGCCGATCGCTCGCACCGTACCGCTCACCGAAGCGATCGCGGCGCTCATGGAGCTCGAGCGCGACCGCACGCCCAAGGGCGGCAAACTCGTCATCGCCGTCGGCTGACCGGACCCCAGACCCTGCGGAGCGGCGATGACGCCCACGTCCAGTGCCGCTCCCGGGCGGCGGTGATGCCCAGCGAGATACCCCGTCCCAGGGACGGGGGGTTATCCCTACCGTGTTCGGGCTCGCTACCCGGATGGTCCGGTGGCTCGTGAACAAACAGGGTGGAAGCATCCGGATCTACGAGCGAAGGAAACCCTGGATGTTCAGCTTGAAGTCGGTTCGCCGCCGTGGGGCGCGCATCACCGCCGTCGGCGCTCTCACCGTCGCGTCGTGCGCCGCCCTGATGACCGGCAGCGCCGGAGCGATCGTCAACGGGACCGATCCCACGGAGCGCTACCCGTTCATGGCGACGATCCCGGAGTCGGCCCCGAAGCACGGGCTGTACGACGGCAACTGCGGGGCGTCGCTGATCGATCCGCAGTGGGTGCTGACGGCGGCCCACTGCGTACAGGGCGACGGCCTCGAGCTGGACGGCACCGTCCGGATCGGCAGCGAGGAGCGGAAGTCCGGGGGAACCGTCCGGGCGATCGAGCGGACCGTCATCCACCCCGGCTATGTGAACGGTGACGGGAAGGCCGCCAACAAGGACGACATCGCGCTGGTCCGTCTGGACCGCCCGGTCGCCGAGAAGCCCATCCGGATCGCGGAGCGGGCCGGGCGGCCCGGCACCCCGACCCGGATCCTGGGATTCGGCACCACCGTCGACACCGAGCTGAAGTTCGCGGAGCGGTTGCGGGAGCTCGAGACGCGCAGGGGTGCCGACGCCGAATGCGCCCCCGGCTACGCGGACCGGACCCGGCTGTGCACGATCAGCCGCGTGCCCCAGGCCATGGCGTGCTTCGGGGACTCCGGTGGGCCGCAACTCCAGAAGGGCAGGCACGGGCGGTGGGAGCTCATCGGAGCCACCTCGGGTCCCGGCGCCCCGGGGGTCGCGTGCTCGGCCGGGCCGGGCCTCTACACCAATGTGCCCGCCTACGCGGGCTGGATCCGGGAGACCCTCGAGCGCAGGGCCTGATGGGGCGTACTGCCCGAAAACCACTTGGCCGAACGCCCTTCGTGGGCGGTACGTTGACCGCCATGACCAGCAACCGAAAGGGCCATGCCGCGTAGGCGCCCATCAGCCCTGCGGGGCGACATTCCGGTCCGTGTCCTGAGGCGTCGGCGGTATCCGCCGATCGACCGTCTCTCGGGTTGCTGCGCCGCCGATCTGCGTCGGCTCGAACGCACCCGCTTCTGGCCCGAGGCGATCGAGGAAGCCTTCTGGCACTGGAGGACCCTGGCCCAGGGCCCTCTGAGATGTCTGGTGGATGCGTTCTCGGGGCCTCGATGCGGCATCCACGAGTGTGGCTGCGATCCGGGGTACTTCCGCGACCTCCTCGAGACGGTGCTCCACGCCCTGCCCAAGAAGAGCGCGCGCGAGCTGCGTGTGCTCGTCCTGGCCCTCGACGCCACGATCGCGGCGAGGGCCAGGATCATTCCCGTGGACGCCCCGGACAGCCCGTGGTGGCGGGCCTTGTCCGAGATGACGTAGCGGCCGGCGCAAGGGCTCAGGCGGCGCGGCGGTCGCGGGTCAGGTAGAGGCCCGTGGCGGTGCCGATGGCGGTGAGGCCGGTGACGACGCTGATGACGGTCTGCTCGGTGCCGGTGAAGGCGAAGCTGGAGGCGACGTTGACGATGGCGGCGATGGCGAGGACCAGCCAGAGCAGGGACTTCATTGGGGGGTTCCTTTCGCGGGGCCCTTCGTGGGCCGTGGTGTCGGCCGGTGTCGCGGCCGTTCCTTGTCCGAGCTCTACGATCCCGGTTCCGCGCCGCCGCCTCGATGGGCCGCGCCCCCGATTCCAGGGTGTAACGCGCTACACCCCCGCTGCCGTGAACCCGCCCCGTCACTTAGCCTGACCGCCATGCGGGAGACGGTGTGGCGCGCGGGGCGGGCCTCGGTGGAGTTGCTGCGGGGGGCGGGGATCGCCCTGGCCTCGTATCTGTTCATCGGGGTGGCGGTCTTCGCCGCCGTCGCGATGCTCACCGTCGTGGGCGCGGGGGTGCTGCCCGAGTCCGTCCTGCTGGTGCGCAAGACGGCCGGGTACAAGCGGCGGTGGGTGGGCGCCTGGACCGGTGAGCCGGTGCCCGAGGTGTACCAGCCGCTGAACGGGGAGGCGTTCGCGCGGGTGCGGACGGCGGTCGGGGATCCGGCCACGTACCGCGATCTGCGCTGGCTCGGGGCGCACGCGGTATACGGCTGGCTGCTGGCCTGCTGCGCGATGCCGGTGTGGGTCATCGGGCTGATGGCCGACGGGGTGTGGTGCGGGCTGCTGAAGCAGCGGGCCGTGGTGCTGCCGCTGATCGAGCGGCTCGTCGACCTCGACGCGGCGTGGTCGCGGGCGCTGCTGCTGCCGTCGCCGGAGGCGCTGCGCACCGCCCGGCTGGCCGAGCGGGTGGAGGAGCTGTCCGAGACCCGGGCGGGCGCCGTCGCCGCGCACGGGGCCGAACTGCGGCGCATCGAGCGGGACTTGCACGACGGTACGCAGGCGCGTCTGGTGGCACTCTCGATGCGGGTGGGGCTGGCGCGGCGCGCGTACGACAAGGACCCCGACGCGGCGCACAAGCTGCTGGAGGACGCGCAGGACCAGGCCGAGGAGGCCCTCACCGAGCTGCGCCATGTCGTCCGCGGCATCCATCCGCCGATCCTCACCGACCGCGGACTCGTGGGCGCCGTAAGGGCGCTCGCGGCCGGCAGCGGGCTCCAGGTGTCCGTGGACGACGACGGGGTGGAGGACGGGCCCCGCGCCCCGGCGGCGGTCGAGGCGGCCGCGTACTTCGTGATCGCGGAGGCGCTGACCAACGCGGCCAAGCACAGCGGGGCCGAGCGGGCGTCGGTCGAGCTTGTGCGGAGGAAGGATAGGTTGAGGGTCGCGGTACGGGACGAGGGGCGGGGCGGGGCCGATCCCGCGGGCGGCAGTGGGCTGCTGGGCATGCGGCGCCGGGTCGCGGCGCTGGACGGGACCGTGGAGATGACCAGCCCCGCCGGGGGGCCGACGCTGATCGAAGTGGAGCTGCCGTGCGTGTGGTGATCGCCGAGGACAACGCTCTGCTGCGGGAGGGCATGGTCCTGCTGCTGAACTCCGCCGGGCATGAGGTGGTGGCGGTCGCCTCCAGCGGCCCCGAGGTGCTGCCCGCCCTCCTCGAACACCGTCCGGACGCGGCCGTACTCGACGTCCGCATGCCGCCGGGCTTCCGCGACGAGGGGCTGCGCGCGGCGCTCGCGGCGCGGCGGGAGATCCCCGGGCTGCCGGTACTGGTGCTCTCGCAGTACGTCGAGGAGACCTACGCGACCGAGTTGCTGGCCGATGGCGCGGGCGGGCTCGGCTATCTGCTGAAGGACCGGGTGGGGCGGGTCGAGGAGTTCCTGGACGCGCTGGAGCGGGTGGTCGCGGGCGGTACGGCGCTCGATCCCGAGGTGGTCAAGGAGCTGATGACGCGGCGCCGTGACGATCCGGTGGACGCTTTGACGCCGCGCGAGCGTGAGGTGCTGCATCTGATGGCGGAGGGGCGGGACAACGCCACGATCGCGCGGACGCTGGTGGTCTCGGAGCGTGCGGTCAGCAAGCACATCGGCAATGTCTTCGCGAAGCTGGGGCTGCCGCCTAGTGACAGTGGGCATCGGCGGGTGCTGGCGGTGCTGGCGTATCTCAACAAGGGGTAGGGAGAGGGGGCTCCGCCCCCTACCCCCGCCGGGGCTCCGCCCCGGACCCCGCTCCTCAATCGCCGGAGGGGCTGGAAGACCCTGCCGGAGAGGCTGATAGACCCCGCCCGAGGGGCTGATAGACCCCGCCGGAGGGGCTGGATCACCGCGGGTACCGCCCCCGCAGCGTCGTCCACACCGGGGGCAGCGACCCGGCCGCCGCTGTCACCACCACCACCGAGACGATCAGCGCGGCCTGCACCGGCGGCAGGTACGGCAGTGTGCCCGCCATGGCCGTGCTGAAGGCCAGCAGCGGTACGGACGCCACGGCCGCCCCCACCACCAGCCCGGTCACCACCGTGGCCGCGGCCTCCAGGCGGAGCATGCGGCGCAGTTGGCGGCGGCCCCCGCCCGCCAGGCGTAGGAGCCGTAGCTCGGGGCGGCGGCCGGTGGCGATGAGGGCGAGGGTGCTCAGGACGGCGATCACCGTGAAGCCGCCGACGGCACCGACGACCGCCACCGAGACCACCTCGGCCAGCGCCTGCTCCGCCGCCTCGCCCCGTACCGGCGCGGGGTCCCGCTCCACGCGGGCCCCGGGCACCGTACGCGTGAGCGCCTTCGTGACGGCCTTACGGTCGGCATCGGGCCCGGTCGCGACCAGGACCCGGCCCGCGTCGGGCAGGGATGTGTGGCGCAGCAGATCCTCGCGGGAGAGGAGGAAGTCCCCGAGCGCGAGCGAGCGTTGGTAGGTCGCCACGACCCGCAGCCGGGTCTCCTGACCGTCGCCGAACCGCAGGGTCACCGTGGAGCCGGGCCGTGCGCCCAGGGAGTCCGCCCGGTCGGCGCCGACGGCGACCGTGCCGGGCCGCAGCCGGGCGAGGTCCCCGTCCCGCAGGCCCGGATCGAGGGTGTGGGTCAGCCGCTCCGGGGTGACGCCGAAGACCGGCAGCCGCTCCAGTTCGGGCGCGCCCAACTGGCTCTGTGCGAGGAGCACCGTGCCGGGGACGACCTCCGTCGCCGCCCGTACCCCCGGGACCGCGCGGATCCGCTCCACCGCACCGGCCGGGAGGCCGCCGTCCGCGCACACCGCGAGATCGGCGCGCAGCACCTGGCGGGCCTGGGCGTCCCCGGCGTGGGTCATGGTCGCGCCCCCGGCGAGCTGGACCCCGGCGAAGGCGGTGACCAGCACGATCGGGGTGATCGCCGCGCCCAGCCGGTGGGCGGAGGCGGCGCAGTTGGCGGCGGCGAGACGGCCGCCGGGGCCGAACAGCCGCAGCGGAGCGCCGAGCAGCCGCATCGCCCCCTCGGCGATCCATGGTCCGAGCACGGCGCAGGCGATCACCATCGTCACCGCCGCCGCACCGGCCGCGGCCGCCGCGGTGGCGCCCTGCTGGAGGGCGGCCGTTCCGGCCGAACTCGCGCCCACGAACAGCAGCACCAGCCCCGTGATGCGGCGCGCACTGCCGGGTGCCCGTTCGCGCAGCGCCTCCGCCGGGCGCAGCTTGGCGGTCCCGGAGCAGCCGATGAGTGCCGCGATCCCGGCCACCAGGACGGTGACGGCGGCGGTGACCAGGGGTACGGGCCACAGCAGCGGGGGAAGCGTCAGCTCGAGTCCGGTGGGCAGCGCGCCCCGGGCGTCCAGCAGCGCGCGCAGCCCCAGGTACGCGGGGACCGCCCCGGCCGCGCCCGTCAGCGCCGCCCAGGCCGCGACCCGCCCCACCTCCCGGCCCACGGCACCGCGCAACTGTCCCGGTGTGGCGCCGACCGCCCGCAACAGGCCCAGTTCATGGGAGCGTTGCCGCAGCGCCTGGACGATGGTCGACGAGACCACGAGCAGCGCCACCAGGACGACGGCACCGGCCACCGAGCCGAGCGCCGTCAGCAACTCGCCGCGGGCGGGCGCGGCGGCCAGGAACTCGGCCTCGCCCCGCTCGCCCCCGGTCAGGACGCGCACGGCGGCCGGGTCACCCTCGGCGCGGTGCCCGACATCGGTGACACCGGCCGCCGCCAGGGCCTTCCGCACCCGCCCGGCCAGCTCCCCCGGGTCCGTGCCGGGTGCGCCGACGACCCCGACGGCGTCCAGCGCCTCCGGGTGGCCGGCCAGGCGGCGGGCCTCGGCGCCGGTGAACCAGACCGTGGTGCCGGGCCCTTCGGCGACGCCCACGACGGTGTACGCCGTGTCGTGGCCGCCCACCCGCAGCGTCAGCCGCGCCCCGACGCGGCCCGTGCCGCCGCCCGTCACGACCTCGCCCGCGCGCTGCGGGGCGCGCCCCGTCCGTAGCGCGTAGGGCGCCAACTGGGCGGCCTCCCAGGGCCGTCCGGTGGCGGACCGGCCCGCGCGGCCCACCGGGAATTCCACGTCGGCGACGGCCGTCCGCACCCCGGGCAACGCGCGCACCGCGGTCAGCGCCGTACGGGGGATCCGGACCCGCTCGGTGAGCCCGGCGCTCACGGTCTCGCGGTCGCCCAGCGACGCCGCGCTGAAGCGGGTGGTCTGGTCGCCGGCCACGACGAGGTCGGCCCCGGCGTACCGCTCCACCCGTGGATGTGCGCTCCAGGCCGAGGCGAGGGTCAGCCCGAAGGCGCCGAGCAGCAGTGAGGTGAGGGTGAGCGCGGCGAAGACGGCGGTCCACGCCTTACGGTGGGCACGGGTGGCGCGTGCGGCCAGCAGGGCGGCGACCTTCATGCCGTCCGCCCTCCCAGCTCCTTGAGGACGCGGCGGATGTCGGCCGCCTCCGGCCGCTCCTGCCGCCAGGCCAGCTTCCCCCGCATCAGGAAGAGCGCCTCGTCGGCCCAGGCGGCGGCGAACGGGTCATGGGTGACCATGACGACCGTATGGCCGTCATGGTCGACGGCCCGCCGCAGCAGCGTCAGCACCTCCTCCGCTGCGGCGGGGTCCAGCGCCCCGGTCGGCTCGTCGGCGAAGACGATGTCGGGCGTGGTGACCAGCGCGCGGGCGATGGCCACCCGCTGGCACTGCCCGCCGGACAGCTCCGACGGCAGGGCGCCGCCCCGGTCTCCCAGCCCGACCGCCGCGAGGGCCCGCAGATGCCGGTCACCGGGGCTCTCGCCGCCGAGCATCAGCGGCAGGGCGACGTTCTCCGCGACGCTCAGCGACGGCACCAGATGGTGCGCCTGGAAGACGAAGCCGATCCGCTCCCGCCGCAGCCGGGTCAGCGCCGCCTCGTTCAGCGAGGACAGTCGGGTGCCGCCGATGCGCACCGTGCCGGCGGTCGGCCGGTCGAGCCCGGCGGCGCACTGGAGCAAGGTCGACTTCCCGCACCCCGAGGGGCCCATCACCGCGAGGAACCGTCCGCGCGGCACCGTCAGATGGATGGGGTGCAGCGCCACGACCCCCGGCCGGTACTCCCGGGTGACCCCGTCCAGGGTCAGCGCGTGGTGCCAGGTCCCCGTCTGCTCCGCGGTGGCCGTCGTACGGCCGCGCCACTGCCTCTTCATCCGTCCGCCCCTCCGTCGACTCCGGGCGGATCGAGCCGTTCCGCCGGTCACCGAGAACGCTAGGAACGGGCGCGGGCGCGCGGGAGAGAGCACAGTCCCGTACCCGCAGGTGGTACGGCCCCCGCCCCGGGGTGGAGCAGGCTCCACCATCGCCTGATCTTCCCGGTCCGCGAGCGACTCCCTGGGCGCGCCGCCGTGGTGAACCCCGCCGGGGACAAGATCCTGGACATCCCCACAGGACCGGCATTTGAGACAGAAGACAACAGAGAGGCATCAGCCACCCATGGATGTCAGCGCCCGCATCGAGGCCGTCTACGCGCAGATCGTGCACCGCAACCCCGGGGAGTCCGAGTTCCACCAGGCGGCGCGCGAGGTGCTGCCGACCCTCGCCCCCGTGCTCGGCGCGCACCCGGAGTATCTGGACGCCCGGATCGTGGAGCGGCTGTGCGAACCGGAGCGGCAGCTCGTCTTCCGGGTGCCCTGGGTGGACGACGACGGCGAGGTGCAGGTCAACCGAGGCTTCCGGGTGGAGTTCAACAGCGCCCTGGGCCCCTACAAGGGCGGCCTGCGCTTCCACCCCAGCGTCAATCTGGGCATCGTGAAGTTCCTCGGCTTCGAGCAGATCTTCAAGAACGCGCTGACCGGCCTGGCCATCGGCGGCGGCAAGGGCGGTGCGGACTTCGACCCCAAGGGGCGCTCGGACGGCGAGGTGATGCGGTTCTGCCAGTCCTTCATGACCGAGCTGTACCGCCACCTCGGCGAGCACACCGATGTGCCCGCCGGGGACATCGGGGTGGGCGCCCGGGAGATCGGCTACCTCTTCGGCCAGTACAAGCGGATCGCCAACCGCTTCGAGGCCGGTGTGCTGACCGGTAAGCCGGTCGGCTGGGGCGGTTCACCCGCGCGTACCGAGGCCACCGGGTACGGCACCGTCCACTTCGCCCAGGAGATGCTGCGCACCCGTAAGAAGGATCTCGACGGCCTTACGGTCGTCATCTCCGGATCCGGCAATGTGGCCCTCTACGCCATCGAGAAGGTCCACGCACTCGGCGGGCGGGTGGTGGCCGCCTCCGACTCCTGTGGCCATGTGGTCGACCCGGACGGGATCGACCTCGCCCTGCTCAAGGAGATCAAGGAGGTCCGCCGGGAGCGGATCGCCGCCTATGCCGCCGCCAAGCCGGGCGCCGTCTTCTCCGGCCGGGGTTCGGTCTTCGAGGTGCCCTGCGAGGTCGCGCTGCCCTGCGCGACCCAGAACGAGCTGACCGAGCAGAGCGCGATCGCCCTGGTCAAGAACGGTGTACTGGCCGTGGCCGAGGGCGCCAACATGCCCTGCACCCCGGCGGCGATCGAGATCTTCCGGGAGGCCGATGTGCTCTTCGGCCCCGGTAAGGCGGCCAACGCGGGCGGCGTGGCCACCTCCGCCCTGGAGATGCAGCAGAACGCCTCCCGCGAGCGGTGGACCTTCGCCCAGACCGAGGCCCGCCTCGCGGCCGTCATGACCGAGGTCCACACCCTGTGCCGCACCACCGCCGACCGCTACGACTGCTCGCCCGACGACTACGCACTGGGCGCGAACGCCGCCGGATTCGTGCGGGTGGCGGAGGCGATGGCCGCCCAGGGCGTCGTCTGAGCGGGTCGCGCCAGAGGGCACAGCTCACACCGACGGCATACGGCTCACGCCGACGACGCCGACGGCAAGTCTGCCGCCGCGCGCACCGCGCCCAGCACCGGCTTGCGGAGCAGCAGCAGCGCCGCGTCGTCGTGGAGCCGCCCGCCCACATGGGTCAGCAGTTCGTCGTGGAGCGAGGCGAGGGTGCGGGACGGCTCGTCGCAGACGTGCCGCGGCACCCGCTCCAGCAGCGGGAAGTACTCCCGGCCGCGGTCCCGCGCCTCGATGACCCCGTCGGTGTAGAGCAGGAGCTGGTCCCCGCCGGCGAACGGCACGACCTGGAGGCTCGGCAGATCGCCGCCCAGGGAGGCCAGCCCGAGCGGCGGGGCCGGGCGGGTGGGCTCGACGGCGATGACGCCGGACTCGCCGACCAGCAGTGGCGGGGCGTGTCCGCAGTTGACCAGCTCCATCCGGCCGTCGCTGGGGTATCCGGCGACCACGGCGGTGACGAAGTCGTCGGGCGCCAGGTTGCGGGACAGGCTGCGCTCGATCCGGGCGACGACGTCGAGCAGATCGGGCTCGTCGTAGGCGGCCTCGCGGAAGACGCCGAGCACCAACGCGGCGGTGCTCACCGCGGGCAGCCCCTTGCCGCGCACATCGCCGACGATCAGCCGGACCCCGTACGGGGTGGGCAGCAGGGCGTAAAGATCGCCGCCCACCCGTGCCTCGGCGGCAGCGGCGCTGTACCGGACGGCCACCTGGAACTGGCCGACCCGGGCGGGCACCGGCTTCAGCAGGGCGTTCTGGGCGGCCTCGGCGACCGAGCGGACGGCGGCGAGAACCCGCTCCCGGCGTATGCGCAGGGCGCTGGCCCCGCAGCTCGCCAGGGATACGGCGGCGGGTGTGGCCAGCAGGATCGCCTGGGTGCGCAGCGGCTCCGCGCCCTGGATGCCCAGGAACGCGCCCACCGCCACGGCGAGCAACCCGATGCGTATCACCCCGTACGGTCCGGATTGGGCGGCGGCCAGCGCTGGACCGACGGCGAGGAGGGGGAGCCAGGCCAGCCCCTCCGAGGTGATGAGGGCCAGCAGGGCCACCGCACAGACGATGAGTACGGGGACCGCAGGGGCGAAATGCCGACGGCCGACCAGTTGATCAGGGTCGGACGGGCGGAGTCGGGCCGGAAACATGACCTGCTTCGCTGCTCTCTTCCACTGGAGACAAGTGATACCGGAGATGTCCGATACATCCAGAGAAACAGCGATTCCATAGGTTCGGCAAGTGCCGCGTTTTCAGATAGTGAGCGAGAGGTGCCTGCTCACCCGGTTCGCCGTCGGGACCAGGTGGGTCCGGAACAGCTCACGGTGCGGATCCATCCTCGCCAGCCGGGCCAGCCGGTCCGCCGGCAGCGAGATCCCGAGCGAGCCGAGCCGGTCCCCGCAGCGGATGGGCACCGCGAAGCAGACCGTGCCCAGGGCGTACTCCTCCAGGTCCGCGACCAGCGGGCTGCCGGTCGGGGAGTCCAGCCGGCGCAGCAGATCGTCGGAGCGGGTGACGGTGCGCGGGGTGAGATCGACGAGCGGATGGCGGGACAGATAGTCATAGCGGGCGTCGTCGTCCAGCTCGCGCAGTACGCATTTGCCCAGCGCGGTGGCGTGCCCGGCGTCCTCGCACCCCACCCAGAGATCGACCCGGGGCGTCTGCGGGCCGTCGACGATGTCCACGATCCGGATCTCGCCCTCGTCGTAGAAGGTGAGGTAGGCGGCGGCGGAGAGCTCGTCGCGCAGCGCGGTCAGGGTGGGCCGGACCCGGGCGAGCAGCGCCTGCTCCCGGCTTCCGGACTCGAGGGTGCGCAGCTTGTCGCCGATCACGAAACCGCCGTCGTCCAGCCGGTGCACATAGCCGTCGTGGACCAGCGTCCGCAGCAGGTGGTACGTGGTCGCCAGCGGCAGCCCCGTCTCGCGTGCGAGCCGCTTGGCCGGCGCACCGCCCTCATGCGCGCCCACCGCCTCCATCAGCCGGAAGGCCCGCTGTACGGATGTGATCAACGTAGGCGCCGCTTGAACACCCATACATCCAGCTTGCTCCCGTTATGACCGGATGAGCAAAATCTATGAGATCGGCGGGCCGCGGATCAGCGCAGCGGATGCAGCGGGGCCAGTTCGGCCGGGGAGGTGCCGGTCGCGATCGCGTCGGCAAGCAGCCGCCCGCTGAGCGGGCCGAGGGCCACGCCCCACATGCCGTGGCCGCCGTTGACGTAGACGCGCGCCGAGGCGGTCGGGCCGATCAGCGGCAGTCCGTCGGGGGTGCAGGGGCGGGCGCCGACCCAGGTGTCCGTACGGGCGTCCCAGTCGATGCCGGGCAGCAGCGGACGGGCCGCCGCGGTGATCGCCTGGATCCGGCGCGGGTCCAGCGGCCGTTCCACCGGCGCCAGTTCCATCATCCCGGCGACCCGCACCCGGCCCTCGCCCAGCGGGGTGCAGACGACTTTCTGGGCGGCCAGATACGTGGGGCGGGTGGGGGCGCCCTCGGCCGGCACACTGAAGCTGTAGCCGCGTCCCGCCTGGACCGGCACCCGGACCCCGAACGGCCGGACCAGCCCGTCCAGCCAGGCGCCGGTGGCCACGACGGCGACATCCGCGCGGAGTTGGCCCCGGGAGGTGGTGACGGCCACGCTCCGCCCCAGGTCCCGGATTCCGGACACCTCCGTCCGATCCAGGATCTCGCCGCCGCGCTCGCGCACCGCGTCGGCCAGCGCGCGGACGAAGTTCCCCGGGTTCAGATAGCGCTGGCCGTGGAGTTCGACGGCCGCGCCGATGCCGTCGCCGAGCGTCGGCTCCAGCTCGCGGGCCCGGTCCCCGTCGATCTGCTGGTACGCGATCGAGAAACCGGCCGCGCGGGCCTGCTCCAGCTCCTCGACCAGCGCGGTGCGCTCGGCCGCGGTGCGGAAGGCGAGCAGACAGGGTTCGGCGGGCCGGGTCGGCTCGGCGACGCCGTCCGCCGCGAGGGCGTCGTACGCGTCCAGCGCATGGCGGCTCAGCGTGGCGAAGGTGGCGGCCAGGACCCGCCAGCGGCGCGGGGTGCAGTTCCGGGTGAAGGAGAGCAGAAAGCGGGCGAGCCGGGGATCGGGCCGGGGCGGTATGTAGACGGGCGACGCGGGGGAGACGAGGCCGCGCAGCCCGTAGCGGAGGGCGGCCGGTTCGGGCAGCGGCAGCGTCAGGGCCGGGGACAGCCAGCCGGCGTTCCCCCAGGACGCCCCGGCCGCGGGGTGACGCCGCTCCACGACGGTGACCTCGACGCCGTGGTTCCGCAGCGACCAGGCGGTGGCGAGGCCGACCATGCCCGCGCCGATGACGAGGGCGCTGCGGGGTGGGCGGGACGGGCCGGTGGCAGAGGGCACGAATGTGCTCCTTCCCATGAGTGGACCGGGTGGAACGCCATCGTCGGCGGTAGCGGCCGGGCGCCGCACCGTCCCGCCGCCCTCGTGCGCCCCCTTGGTCACCCGATGCCCGCCGGGCGCCGCCGCCAGTGCCCGGTGGCCTGCTCGAAGGCGTGGCCGACCTGGAGGACCGCGAAGTCCGCCCGGTGCGGTCCGACGATCTGCACCCCGACCGGAAGCCCGCCGTGCGTGAACCCGGCCGGTACGGACAGCGCCGGACTGCCGGTCGAGCTGATCAGATACGCCGAGCGCATCCAGTCCAGATAGTCGTCCATGGCCACCCCGGCGACCTCGGTCGGATACTCGATGCCGACGTCGAAGGGCAGCACCTGGCTCACCGGGAGCAGCAGCACGTCATAGCGGCCGAAGAACTCCCGGACGCGGTGGTAGAGCTGGGTGTGCAGCATCTCCGCGCGGGCGACGTCCGGCCCGCTGAGCTTGCGCCCTTCCTCGGTGTTCTCCCGGATGGTCTGCTTCAGACCGTCGGGGTGGCGGTCCATGAGCGTGCCGAAGGCGACCTCGAACATCGAGGCGCGCAGCGTACGGAAGACCTCCTCGGCCTCGGTCAGGTCCGGGCAGGCCCGCTCCACGACGCAGCCGAGGTCGTCGAAGACCTCCACCGCCGACTCGACCGCCGCGGCCACCTCGGGCTCGACCGGCACCAGGCCCCCGAGATCCGGCGACCAGCCCACCCGCAGCCCCGTCAGATCGCGGTCCAGGGGGCGGGCGAAGCGGGCGCCGGGCTCCTCCACGGCGATCGGCGACCGTGCGTCGGGTCCGGCGATGGCGGACAGCAGCAGGGCGGTGTCGGCCACGGTGCGGGCCATCGGCCCCTTGACGGCGAGGGTGCCCCAAGCGGTCGCCGCGGGCCAGCCGGGGACGCGTCCGGGCGACGGGCGCAGGCCCACGACATTGCAGAACGAGGCGGGGTTGCGCAGCGAACCGCCGGTGTCGCTGCCGTCCGCGATCGGGATCATGCCGGAGGCCAGCGCGGCCGCCGCGCCCCCGCTGCTGCCGCCCGCGCTGCGGCCCAGGTCGTACGGGTTGTGGGTGGCGCCGAAAATCGGGTTGAAGGTGTGCGAACCGGCCCCGAACTCGGGCACGTTGGTCTTGCCGATGGTGATCGCCCCGGCGGCCCGGATCCGTTCGATCAGCAGATCGTCCCGGTCGGGCACGCCGTCGGCGAGCGGTGAGCCATGGGTGGTGCGGATGCCCGCGGTGTTGTGGGTGTCCTTGTGGGCGATGGGCAACCCGTGCAGCGGCCCCAGCTCCTCGCCCGCCGCGATCCGCTCATCGGCCCGTTCGGCGGCCTCGCGGGCCCGGTCCGCGACGAGGGTGACGATCGCGTTGACGGCGGGGTTGACCCGTTCGATACGGGCCAGATGGGCCTCGAGCAGTTCGCGAGCGGACAGCTCGCGGGTGCGCAGCAGGCGGCCGAGGTCCAGCGCGGTCCTGAAGCAGAGGTCGTCATCCGTCGTCGTCACGGTCGCTCGCCTTCCCGTCGTCACGGTCGCTCCCCTTCCTTGCGGGGCCCTTCCTTACGGGGCCCGGGACAGCACCCCCATGGTTCGGGAAGCGGCCGGTCGAGGGAAGAGCCACCCGGACAAGGAAGCCAAGGGGACAAGGCGGGGCGGTCGGTTCCGAGATCCTTACGGACGTGCTCCGGCTGCCCCGGCGGGCACCGGAATCCGCGCGGCCGAGGTGCCGAGCCCGGTGGGCCCGTGCCACGGGGCCACCGGCCGCGCCCCCGATCCGGGCCCGGCCGCCACCGCTCCGGCCCCGGCCGCCACCGGCCGCCGCTGGGCGCGGAGCAGCTCCGCCTCCCGGTAGCGCGCGACCTCCCGGTGCCAGTTCATGATCCCGGTCATCCAGTGGCGCAGCTCCCGCACATAGCCGTCCATCGCCCTCCGGGCCTCCGGCGCCAGGCCGAAGTCGTCGTAGAGCACGGGGAACTCATGCTCCGCGACATGCTGGAACTGCCGCATCCGGGACGTCATCAGATCGTTCACGACGGCGACCCCGGTCGGATAGTCGCAGTCGAAGAAGTTCTGGACGACGAGAACGCCGTTGTGGACCTCGCCCTCGAACTCGATCTCCTTCTGGTACGAGAAGACGTCGTTCAGCAGTGTCGCGTAGTCCATGGCGGCGTTCTCCAGCGACCGGACCGGGCCGCTGCGGTAGACCTCGGGCGGCACCCGCCGTCCGCGCGCCAGTCGGCACAGGCTCATGGTGAGGGCGGAGCCGAAGGTGTGCCGGCGCATCTCGATGTAGTCGACCGGGTCGGGGATCCGGTTCTTGGTCTGGTTGGCCAGCTCCCACAGCCAACTGGCGGTCATGTCCTCGATGGACTGCCGCAGATCACGGCGCGCCGAGTCCTCCATCGGACCCGCCGTACGGGCCCACAGATCGGCCAGCGACCGCTCCAGCGCGGTCGCCGGGGCCGGGGTGGGGCCCGCGTCGAGCGGCATGAACTCCCCCAGCCGGGCGTTGCACGCCCAGGCGCCGGCCAGGTCGTGGGTGCGGCCGAAGACCACCGGATAGTAGTCGTCCGCGTAGGTGCCCCAGGTCAGCCAGCCCGACGCCAGGTCGAGCTCGTCCAGGGAGCCGTCCGGGTGGATGCCCGCCGCGCACAGCGGGAGATCGGCGGCGAGCAGCCGCTCCTCGTCCCAGACCACCTGCGGACCGGGGACGCCGGGCCGTGGTTCGAGCGGTTCGAGGATGCCCATCCGGTGTGCCCAGTCGGTCAGATGGCGGCGGGCGGCGGGCAGATGTGCGCTCAGCCGGAGGGGAAACGGCATGAAGAAGTCCGGCAGCAGGGACGGCCCGGTCTTCTGGAACGGGACATGGCTGAATGTGCGCGCCCTGGCCGCCTCCGCCCGGCCGGTGGTCAGCGGCAGGCTCGCCGCGGAGACACCGAGGCCGCTGAGCGCGAAGGGGGACCACGCCCCGGGTATGGCCGCCTGGCCGGTGTCGCTCGCCTCCTCGGCGCCGTGAGCGCCGCCCGCTTCGTTCGCGCCGTTCATATAGCGGCTGGAGCGCATATGCCACTCATGGCCGCCGGACTGCCAGTCCTGGAGCCCCTTGACGTAGGCGAGAACGCCCGCGCAGGCCACCGGGTCCAGGCCGTGCTCGGCGAAGAGCGGGCCGAGCTCGGTGAGCGCGGTGTCCTCGAACTGCCGCAGCCGTGAGGTGAGCAGGTCGTTGACGGAGTCGGCCGCCTCCTGGGTGGTGCAGCACAGGAACGTCTCCAGGACCAGGACGCCATTGCTGAGCTCGCCCTCGTCCTCGATCTCCCGCTGGTAGGAGAACAGGTCGTTGCGCAGATGCACCGCGTCCGCGAAGGCGTCGCGCAGCACCCGCATCGGCCGCGACCCGGCGATCACCGCCGGCACCTCGGCCCGCACCGCATGCTCGACCAGCCCGGCCGACCAGGGCGCGCCGCCGACCTTACGGCGCATCTCGATGTACTCGACCGGATTGGGGACCCGGTGGATGTTGATGTTCGAGAGCTCCCAGAGCGATTCGTTGAGCAGATTCTCGGTGCTCTCCCGGAACCGGGCCCGCCAGTCCGACGACATCGAGGGCACCGTCCGCGCCCATAGATCCGCGAGCCCCGCCTCGACCGGGTTGGTGGGCTCGGGGGTCCCGGCGGCCGGGTCCATCGGCATGAAGGCGGGCAGCCGGTCGAGATACGCCTTACCGGCTTCACGGTCCTGGGAGCGCTTGAACGTCTCCAGGAAGTGGTCGTCGAAGAAGAAGACCCACACATACCAGTCCGTGATCAGCGAGAGCTCCGCGCCGGAACAGTCGGGGTGGGTGTACGCGCACAGCAGGGCGTAGTCGTGGGCGTCGAGATCCTTCTGCTCCCAGATCCCCGAGCCCTCGAGCATTCCCATCGCGCGGGCCCACCGGGTGGAGTGCTCCCGCGCCGCCTGGGCATGGGGGCTCAGCCGGGCCGGATACGGCATATAGAACTCGGGGAGTCGAAAGGGCTGTGTCACTGCTGGGCCGGCACCTCTCCGTGCGACGGTGGTCCGTAGCCGTCCGGCTACGGATCGGGGTCGGCTACGGGTTACCCATGCCACTCCTGGCCTATCCAAAAGCCCCATTAGTCACACGAATGCGCTGCGCGACCGGTACCCTGCCCCGCTCACCGCACCGCTCACCACCCCCCGTGGCAAGGGCCGTTGGCCGGGTCACCACGGGGCACGGTGAGCGCCCCTGACGGGAGGCGGACGCCACGCCTAGCGGGAGGCGGACACCGTCGCCTTCCGGGCCCTTTCGGTGCTGCCGGGCCGGTCGGCGGCGGCCCCGCCGCCGGACCGCGCCGTCGGCCGGAAGGCCCATTCCATCCGCGGCTCCATCGCGAACCGGAACATCCGCTGGACGGGCGGTGTGCACAGGGCGGTCACCACGGCCACCGCCGCCGCCGTCACCGCGATCTCCCCCAGCGGCCGGTGCAGCCACGGGTGGTCGTACCAGTCCCAGAAGCGGGAGCCCTTGGCGAGGAAGCCGTGCAGCAGATAGCCGTACAGCGTCCCGGCGCCGAGCACCGTGAACCACATCCGGCGCCGGGGCACCCAGGCGAGGAAGCACACGGTGAGCACCATGGAGCAGCCGAAGAGGGCGAACGTCATCACCGGCCCGGCCCACCACGGCGCGCCGAGTTCCTGCGCGCTGTCCCGGCGGTAGAGCCACGCCGGGTTCATCCGCGGCACGGCCCAGTAGGCGAAGACCACCGCGGCGGCGGCCACCGGCACGGACAGCCGTCTGACCTCGCGTCGCCGCATCATCCGGAAGTGCTCCGGCCGCAGATGCAGCCCCAGCACGAAGAAGGGCAGGAACTGAAGCACCCGCTGGAGATCGAGGTCGTCACCGATATTCGGTGAACAGGCGGCGAACGCGGCGACGAGGAGAGCCAGCGCCACCGGCCACCGCGCGATCCGCCACAGCGGCGTGGTCAGCCGCCAGACGAAGAGCGCGATCAGGAACCAGGTCAGGTACCAGGGGTCGAGCAGGCTGATCGGATACGACGGATCGTCGCCCGCCCACCGCTTGAAGAAGGTGTACGCGACCTCGAAGAGGACGTACGGGACGGCGACCCCCGTGATCAGGCGCTTGACCCGGTCCGGCCGGAAGTCGAAACTCCGCGAGAAGTAGCCGGAGATGAGCACGAACGCCGGCATATGGAACGTGTAGACGGTCATATAGAGCGCGGACGCCGCTCTGCTGCCGCCCCGCAGGGGCTCCCACGCATGTCCCATCGCGACCAGCACGATCGCCAGGTACTTGGCGTTGTCGAAGAACGCGTCACGTTGTTTCGGCGCGGAGGACGAGGCCGGTGCCGCCTCGGGGGGCGGGGCCGTCGGTGCCGGCCGCGCGGGCAGTAAGGAGGAGACGTTCATCACATACGGCCTCCCGGGGAACCTGCGGGGGAAACCCCGCCTCTTACCAGGTTTCGGCGGAGGGTTGTGGAGTGGAACATTCCACGCACCATAGTGGCGCCCGCCGCGCCTCGCCCGAAAAGGCTCAGCTCTCGCGTACGACGGTTTACGCCCAGCCCAGCGCATCCTTCACCTCCTCGGCTTGGGAACTTCTTTACCCCTTCGGAAAGTTCAGAGAGCGATGAAAGGGGCCGATCCGCCCGGCCTTGACCGACCCCGCCTGCTAACTTCTACACAACTGTAGATGCTAACGACCCTATGGAGTGTGAGTGGCCATGGCCCTGTGGGACCGCATCAAGGAATCCGCCCAGACGATGCAGACTCAGCTCGTCGAGAAGAAGAACGACTTGAAGAGCGGCGCGTTCCGCGACGCGAGCATGGCGATGTGCGCCCTGGTGGCGGCGGCGGACGGCTCGGTCGAGCCGTCCGAGCGGCAGCGCGTCGCCCAGCTCATCGCCACCAATGACGTGCTACAGAACTTCCCGGCCGACGATCTTCAGCGGCGCTTCAACGACTACCTCAACAAGCTCACCGTCGACTTCGACTTCGGCAAGGTGAGCGTGATGCAGGAGGTCGCCAAGGCCAAGAAGAAGCCCGCCGAGGCGCGCGCCGTGATCCAGATCGGCATCGTCATCGGTGGCGCCGACGGCAACTTCGACAAGACCGAGCAGGCCATGGTCCGCGAGGCGTGCTACGCGCTGGACCTCCCGCCGGCCGAGTTCGACCTGTAAGGCGGCCCCGCACGCCGTAAGAGGGCGCGCACGCCATAGGGCCGCAGTCGTTAGCCGCAAGCCGTAAGGCGCGTCCTACAGCGGCGTCGCGGCGTGCAGGACGAGGACCAGGGCGACCGCCGCGTTCGCCGACGACAGGGCGGACGCGGCCGTGCCCACCGCCGCGATCCACAGGGCCAGCCCCGCCGCCGTCCACGTCGGCGGCCAGTGCCGGGACGGCGGCACCGGCCCCAGCAGCGCCGCGACCCGCCGCGGCACCGGCCCCGGCGCGGCGAACCCGGCGAGGGCCGGTCCCGGCGTGCCCTGGGAGACCAGGGCGGCCTTGCCGACCGCCCGTGCCATGACCCGGCGGTCGCCGACCTCCCGGGCCGCCTCCTCGTCCGCCCAGCGCTCGGCGCAGTAGTCCACCGCGGTCCGCAGCGGCCGCAGCAGCGGGTTGGCCCGCGCCGCGAGCTGTGCGGCCAGCAGATAGCGGTGGTGGTGGGCGGTCAGATGGGCGCGCTCATGCGCGATCAGGGCCCGTCGCTCATGGGGGCTGAGGCTGTCCAGCATCCCGGTGGAGACGACGATCCGGCCCGGTTTCCCGGTCCGCCCGGAGGTCCCGGGCAGCGCGTACGCGTACGCCTTCTCGTCGGGCAGCACCGCGACCGGTGACTCCGGCAGCCCGGCGAGCGCGAGCCGGGCGTCCCGCCGCACCCGTCCATGGCGCAGACAGGTGGCCGTGCAGGACACGGTCACCGCCCCCAGGGCGCCGATCGCGGCCTTACCGGCCACCGCGTCCCAGGGCACCGCCGCCCGTACTTCGGGGTCCGACCAACTGTCCGGCAGCGGATTGCCCGGCAGTTGTGCCGTACCGACGACCATCAGCAGCCCCAGGCACAGCGTGGAGCACACCGTAAGGACGGTGCCGACGAGCGTCAGCAGCCGGGTGGCGGTGCGCGGATGGAGATGCTGCTCGGCGAGCCGGGCGATCGGCAGCGCCGTCAAGGGCAGAACCAGCGGGAGGAAGACGAAGACACCCATCGGTCAGTCCTCCGGCTCCTCCGCCACATCGGTCAGCAGGTCGCGCAGCAGCCGCTCGTCGTCCTGGGTCAGCCCGGTCACAAAGCTGGCCAGAACCGCCTCACGGTCGTCCTGGCCGTCCAGCACCCGGCGCATCCGCAGCGCCGCGAGCCCCGCCTCGTCCGACGCCGCCCGCCAGACGAAGGAGCGGCCCGCGCGTTCACGGGTCACGGCCTGCTTGGCGTGCAGCCGGGACAGGATGGTCATGACCGTGGTGTAGGCGAGCTCGCCCTCGATCCGCTCCTGCACCCATGCGGCGGTCACCGGCCCCGGCGCCCGGCGCAGCGCCGCGAGCACATGCGCCTCCAGTTCGCCCTGGCCACGCCGACGGGGGCGGCGGGGCCAGCCCGGCCCGCCGGTCCGGTCGTGGTCCGTCACACCGTCTCCTTCCACACCGCACGCGCCCGGCGCGTGGCGCTACATGGTAGCGAGCGACGCGCCGCCGCCCCTCCTCCCCCGGGCCCCGGTCGTGCGTTCGCCCCTTTGGCCGGGCTGTACGCGCGGGCCCGGGCCGCCTCACCGATGCTGAGCAGGGGGACGACCCCGACGAAGGAACTCACTCAGCCATGACGCAGACGCAGGGCTCACTCGCGCGGCAGATCACCGACTACGCCCATCGTGCCGACCCGTACCCGATCTACGCAGAGCTGCGCAAGACGCCCGTGGTGCACGACGAGGAGGGCCCGTACATCGTCTCCACCTACTGGGAGATCCACGGTCTGCTGCACGACCCCCGGCTCAGCTCCGAGGCGCGCAATCTGGATCCCGAGGCCGCCCCGGAGCTGGTCGAGGAGGACGACCCGGGGCTGCCGCCCAGCTTCCTGCGGCTGGACCCGCCCGAGCACGACCGGCTGCGCCGGCTCGCGATGGCGCCCTTCGGCCCGCCGCACACCCCGCGCCGGCTCCACGCCATGCGCGGCGAACTCACCCGTATCGTCGGCGAGCTGATCGACGGCTTCGAGGGCCGGGACCGGATCGATCTCGTCGACCACTTCTCCTACCCCTTCCCGGTGACCGTGATCTGCCGGCTGCTCGGGGTGCCGCGGGAGGACGAGCCGCGCTTCCACTCCTGGGCCGAGACCCTCGCCGCCAGTCTGGACCCCGACCCGGACGCGGACGCCGCCGAGCGGCGCCGGATCACCCGGCAGGCCCGTACCGAACTGGCGATGTATCTGTCCGAGCTGATGGAGGAGCGCCGCCGCGCACCCCGCGACGACATGCTCTCCGCCCTGGTCAGCGGGCAGGGCCCGGAGGAGCGGATGAGCCGGGTGGAACTGCTGAGCACCGCGGCGCTGCTGCTGGTGGCGGGGCATGAGACCACCGTCAACCTCATCACCAACGGAATGCTGACCCTGCTGCGCAACCCCGATGTGCTCGCCCGGCTGCGCAAGGCTCCCCATCTGGTCGTCCCGCTGGTGGAGGAGCTGCTGCGGTTCGATCCGCCGGTGCAGATGCTGCCCCAGCGCACCCCGCTCTCGGAGATCGACATCGCGGGCGTGACCATCCCCGAGGGGGCGTCCGTCTGGCTGCTGCTGGCCTCGGGCAACCGCGATCCGCAGCGCTTCCTCGACCCCGACCGGTTCGATCCGCGGCGCAGGGACAACCAGCACCTCGGCTTCGGCAGCGGTATCCACAGTTGTTTCGGCGCCCCGCTGGCCCGGCTGGAGGCGCAGATCGCGCTGACCGAGCTGGCCCGGCGGCTGGATGAGCCCCGGCTGCTGGAGGACCCGCCGACCTACCGGCGCAACGCGGTGCTGCGCGGGCCCCGGCATCTGCCGATCGCCCTGGAGGGACTGCGGCCCAAGGCATCCCCGAACGGGTCCTCGAACAGGCCCTCGAACGGTTCTCGGTGACGGCGGGGCTCAGCGGCCCGGGACCGGCCGGGCCGACGGCGGGGCTCAGGACCGCGAGCGGGACGCGGGCGAACTCGTCCCGGCCGCGTCCGTCCCGCCCGTGTCCGTCCCGGCCACGTCCTTCTCGGCCCGGGCGGCGATGTTGCGGGCCATCCCGCCGAAGACGAGGGCGTGGAACGGCGCGACCGACCACCAGTAGAGGTGTCCGGCGAGGCCGCGCGGATGGAACAGCGCCCGCTGCCGGTACACCGTCCGGCCTCGCGCGTCCCGGCCGACCGTCATCTCCAGCCAGGCCAGGCCCGGCAGCCGCATCTCGGCCCGCAGCCGCAGCAACCGGGGCGGCAGGACCTCCTCCACCCGCCAGAAGTCGAGGCTGTCCCCCACTCTGAGGTGCGCCGCGTCCCGGCGGCCCCGGCGCAGTCCGACGCCGCCCACCAGGGTGTCGATCCAGCCGCGCAGCGCCCAGGCGAGCGGCATCGAGTACCACCCGTTCTCCCCGCCGATCCCCTCCACCACCCGCCAGACGTCCTCCGGCGAGGCGTCCACCGCGCGTACGCGGCGGTCCTGGTAGAGGCTGCCGCCCGCCCAGTCGGGGTCGGTGGGCAGCGGATCGCTCGACGCGCCGGGGGTGGCGGCGGAGGACCAGCGGGTGGCCACCTTCGCGTCGCGGACCCGCCGCAGGGCCAGCTCCAGCGCCCGGTCCACGCCGAGCGGCCCGCCCGGCGGATCCGGCACATAGCGGACGATGCCCCGTTCGGCGCACACCACTTCATGGCGCAGCGACTCCACCAGCGGGCGGGCGATGGCACCGGGTACGGGGGTGACCAGGCCGACCCACAGGCTGGACAGCCTGGGGGTGAGCACCGGCACCGGGGCGACCAGACGCCGCCGCAGCCCGGTCACCGCCGCGTACCGCCGCATCATGTCCAGGTAGGTGAGGACGTCGGGGCCGCCGATGTCGAAGGTCCGGTGCACCTCGTCCGGCAGCGTGGCGCAGCCCACCAGCAGCCGCAGCACATCGCGGACGGCGATCGGCTGGGTGCGGGTGTGCACCCAGCGGGGCGTCACCATCACCGGCAGCCGCTCGGTGAGATAGCGCAGCATCTCGAACGAGGCCGAGCCGGAGCCGACGATCACCCCGGCCCGCAGAACGGCCGTCGGTACCCCGGAGTCCAGCAGCACCCGGCCCACCTCGGCCCGGGAGCGCAGATGGGGCGAGAGCGTGTGCTCGGGGACCCCGCGCGGGGTCAGCCCGCCGAGATAGACGATCCGGCGCACCCCCGCGGCCCGGGCCCGGCCGCCGAAGATCCGGGCGGCGCGGCGGTCGGTCTCCTCGAAGCCGGGTCCGGTGCCCAGCGCGTGGACCAGGTAGTACGCGACGTCCACGCCCGCCATGGCGGCGCCGATGGACTCCCCGTCGGTCACATCGGCGCGTACGGTCTCCACCCGCCCCGCCCAGGGGTGGTCGCGCAGCTTCTCGGGCGAGCGGGCCACGCAGCGCACCTGATGCCCCGCGGCCAGCAGCTCGGGCACCAGCCTGCCGCCGATATAGCCGGTGGCCCCGGTGACCAGACAGCGGCGCTGCTCCGGCGCGCGCTCCGGCGCGCCGTCCACCGCTCGATCCGGCTCCGGCGGACGCCCGGGAACAGGACGCTCGGGAACAGCCATGAGGCCATGGTGCGCGGGCAGCACAAAACCTGCGAGGTGGGCTCCCTTCGGCGGCATTGTCCGTATCAGGTAGTGGAGGTCGCTCTCCGGTCTCCCCGACCTTCGAGCCTCTCAGCCCGGCCATCTAGGAAAACGCTCCGGGGGACTTACGTCCTCTGTCCTGAGCGCCTCTCCGGTCGAGCTCCCTCGCTCGCCCCGCAGGCTGTTATTCACGTTACTCCGGCGCCCTTTGAGCGCCTAGCCCCTTTTGAGTATTTTTTCCGTTTTTTCGAGCCCGGCGGAGATCGGTCCCGGCCCGGCACTCGGGCGCCTTGGCTGCGCCGGGAGCGGCTTGCCCGGTAGGCTTTCCGTGTGATCTTCAAGCGCATCGGAAACGGTCGGCCCTATCCCGACCACGGACGGGAAAGCACCCGCCAGTGGGCGGATGTCGCCCCACGTCCGGTACGTCTTGACCAGTTGGTCACGACGAAGCAGCAGCTCGACCTGGAGACGCTGCTCGCGGAGGACTCGACGTTCTACGGGGACCTCTTCGCCCATGTCGTGAAATGGCAGGGCGACCTCTATCTGGAAGACGGGCTGCACCGGGCGGTGCGCGCCGCGCTCCAGCAGCGCCAGGTGCTGCACGCACGGGTCCTGGAGCTCGAGGGCTGACCGCGCCCGCACCCCCGGTGACCGATCGCCGCTGATCGACTTCCGATCTCTGTTGACCCTTTCGGGTTGGTCTGAGCACCAACCATTGATCATTTAGTAGGCATCGCCACCTGGCCGCACTACGCTGCGCTCATGAGCATGCTGACCCCTCCCGGCATGGGCGGAAAGTACCGCATTACGGGCGATCGCTACCCGCGGATGAGCCGACCCCGGAGCCGCCGGCGGCTGATCTTCGCCGGGTTCGGCTCGGTCCTGACGCTCGGCCTGGTCGGCTGGGGAACACTTCAGCTCATCGACGTCTTCTCCGGCGACGGCGACGGCCAGACGGTCCGCGCGGCGCACGGCACCGGGGACTGCGAGCGCGGCGACAAGCGCCCCGACGAGAAGGCGAAGTCCGGCCGGTCCGACAGCGGCCAGAGCGGACAGGGCGGCCGGCAGGGCCGTACCGGCGGCAAACTGCCGAAGCCCTCCCAGATCACGGTCAACGTCTACAACGCGACCACGCGCTCCGGCCTCGCCAAGGACACCGCGAAGGAGCTGGAGAAGCGCGGCTTCAAGATCGGGAAAGTGGGCAACGCCCCGGAGCAGTACGACAAGAAGGTCAAGAACGCCGGGATGCTGCTCGGCGCCCCTGGCGCCGGCGACGGGGCCTTCAATGTGCTCGGCACTCAGCTCAGCGGCGCCCGGACCAAGAACGACGCGCGCAACGGCAAGGACATCGACCTGATCATCGGCAACAGTTTCAAGGACCTGGTCAAGCAGAAGGACGCCGACAAGGCGCTGGCCGCCCTGGCCAAGCCCTCGCCCGCGCCCTCCGGATCGCCCTGCCGCTGACCCGGCGCCGACCGCTCGCGTGCGAGCACCCCGGGCCGCTGCTTCCAGCAGGGCTCAGTCGGCGCTCCCGTACATCCGGTCACCCGCGTCGCCGAGCCCGGGCACGATGTACCCCTGCTCGTTGAGCCGCTCGTCGATGGACGAGGTCACCACCGTCACCGGTGCGCCCGCCAGCTCGCGCTCCATCAGCTCGACACCCTGCGGCGCCGCCAGCAGACACAGCGCGGTCACATCGTCGGCGCCCCGCGATATCAGCTCCCTGATCGCCGCGACCAGCGTCCCGCCGGTGGCGAGCATCGGGTCCAGGACGTAGACCTGACGGCCGGAGAGGTCCTCGGGCATCCGCGTGGCGTAGGTGGACGCCTGGAGCGTCTCCTCGTCACGGATCATGCCCAGGAAGCCGACCTCCGCGGTGGGCAGCAGCCGCACCATGCCGTCCAGCATCCCGAGACCGGCCCGCAGGATCGGCACGACCATCGGGCGCGGATGGGACAGCCGCACTCCGGTCGTGGCCGTCACCGGGGTCTGGATGTCGACCTGCTCGGTGCGCACATCGCGCGTGGCCTCGTACGCGAGCAGGGTCACCAGCTCGTCGGCGAGCCGCCGGAAGGTGGGGGAGTCGGTGCGCTTGTCGCGCAGCGTGGTGAGTTTGTGCGCCACCAGCGGGTGGTCGACGACGTGGATCCGCATGGCAACGACATTAACCGAGCCTCCGGAGCCCGGCTGCCGCCGGTGACCCCGTCCGCCCCCTCCGCGCGCCTCCCTCGCGCTCAACCGTCTGCCGCCGCACTGGAATCAAACCGCCGTTTCGGGGGAAAGTGGGCAGCAGCGCCCGGGGTGCCCCCGGGCGACACCTCGGCCCCGAGGAGTGATTGACCATGGCCGACGCGACCGCGAAGGAAACCTCCGCGGAACGCCGCCGCCGTCGCGACCGCTTCCTGCGCGCGCTGAACGAGGCCAGAGCGGTGCGGAACCGGGTGCGTCCCCGCCAGGCCCGCGAGGCCAGGATGCGCCGGGCGATACACATGCGGACCTTTTCCTGGTGAGTCCTGGTGGGCTTCCGCCGAACCGCCGGAGGGGGTTTCCGCGCGTTTCGATTCCGTCCGCGTGAGCCACATCTCTTTGGACTGGTGCACGACGCAGCGTGGAAGACCTCTCGCGACGCGACGGTTTCTGCCACGATTCCGATTGGGGCGGGACACTGTCCCGCCCGCCCCCGGCACGCCTATGACCAGTGGGAGAGTCACGGTGTACTTCGCCGCATTGCTCGCGCGCACCGCAGAAGGGTGGGAAGCGAGCGACACAGAGCTCGATGACGTGGAAACCCTGACGGATCTGATCGAACTGGCCCGTCTGGCCTCCAAGGACGACGACACGGTTTTGGCCTTCATCGAGCACGAAGACGCGTGGTTCGGCGTCGTCCGTGTGGACGGCGAGGACGACCCGCACATCTATGTATCGGACGCGGCAGCCGCCGCCCGCACCTCGTACGGCTCGATGCTCACCGACGAGCTGCTCGGCCGGGACCCCGACGACGATCTGGACAGCCTGGTCGACCTGGACGGCACCGAGGACGGCGAGCCGGACCGGGACGACGAGGACGCGGACGACGCCCCGGTCCCGCTCGGCCCGCTCGGCGACGCCGACATCCTGGCCGACTACGGCATGGACGAGAAGGAGCTGAAGTCCCTCGACGGGGACGCCCTCGAATCGATCGCCGAGATGCTGGGTTGCAGCATGGAGGGGCTGGAGGCGGTGCGCTGACCGCCGCAGCCATGCCACCCACCCCGTCACCACACTGATCCAAGTGATCAATACGAATCGCGAACCGAACCGATCCGCACGAAACCGATCCACACTGACGTCATGACCGATCCGCTGACCGGCCTCCTGCCCGGCCCCGAACCCGACCCCCTGCGCGATCCCTGGCGCGCCCCGATGCGCCTGGCGCTGGAGGAGGCGGTACGGGCACCCGAGACGGGAGATGTGCCGGTCGGCGCCGTCGTGCTGGGCCCGGACGGCTCGGTACTCGGCCGCGGCCGCAACGAGCGCGAGGCCCACGGCGACCCCACGGCCCACGCCGAGGTCCTCGCCCTCCGAGCCGCCGCCCACCACCTCGGCGGCTGGCGGCTGACCGGCTGCACCCTGGTGGTCACCCTGGAGCCGTGCACGATGTGCGCCGGCGCGATCGTCCTGTCCCGCCTGGACCGGCTGGTCTACGGCGCCGTGGACGAGAAGGCGGGCGCGGTCGGCTCCCTTTGGGACGTCGTCCGCGACCGCCGCCTCAACCACCGTCCCGAGGTCATCGCGGGCGTCCTGGCGGAGGCGTGCGCGGCCCCCCTGACCACCTTCTTCCGCAAGTCCTGACCCCTGCGCCCGGGTCCGTCCCGGCTCCGTCCCGGAACCGATTTCGGTTCCCGGCCACCCGTCCGCTAGGCTCTCCCTCGGTAGCGTGTCCGAGCGGCCGAAGGAGCGCGCCTCGAAAGCGCGTGAGGGGGCAACTCCTCCGTGGGTTCAAATCCCACCGCTACCGCCGCGAAGAACGTAGGGCCCGGTTCGATGAACCGGGCCCTACGTGTGTCCGGAGGTCGTCCCATCCCGTCAGGGGCCGGACGGGGGCGGTTGCTGCTGGTTGGGGTCGGGCTGCTGCTGCGGCTGGTCCTGCGGGGGCTGGTTGGGCGGCGGTTGGTTCGGCGGGGGCTGGTTCGGGGGCGGCTGATTGGGCGGGGGCTGGTTCGGCGGGGGCTGCGGCTGCTGCTGCTGGCCCGGATCCGTGGGCTGGTCCTGGGGCTGCTGCTGGCCCGGATCGGAGGGCTGGTCCTGCGGCTGCTGCTGACCCGGATCGGACGGCTGATCCTGCGGCTGCTGCTGACCCGGGTCCGTGGGCTGGTCCTGCGGCTGCTGGCCCGGGTCCGTGGGCTGGTCGGAGGACTGGTCGGAGGGCTGCGACTGCTGCGAGGGGGGCCCGGACGGGCGGTCGGTCTCCAGCGGGGTGAACCGGTCGGACGGCTTCAGGCTGACCTTCGGTGCCTCCCGCAGCCGCGGGGCGTGCTGCTCGCCCGGCATCGCCAGGGTGGACGGGTAGTCGGCCCGTGCCAGCACGGTGTCGCGCGGGTTCCCGCTGCCGTCACCGTCGCCGAGCGGACGCTTCAGCAGCCCGGTTTTGCCGGTCTCCACCAGGACGAGGTGCTTGAGGTTCTTCGTGGCCGGCCGGATGACGGTCACCGTGGTCCGGGAGAAGCCGTTCCACTGGGGCCCGGTGAAGGTCGGCTTGGCGTTGTGCGGCGGGGCCGAGACCCTTACGGGATTTCCGGAGTCGCACTTCACGACGGGCGCGCCGTGCTCATCGACGAAAACCGCCGTTCCGGCCTGGAGGACGGCGGAGACCGGCTTCACCCCGCCGCGGTAGCCGTAGGTCTTGGCATAGGTGTCGGAGCGCAGGGTGACGCTCGTGAGCCGCTGGACGAAGCCGGTGATGTCGTCCTGGCCGATGTGCTGGACCCGGCTCCAGGCGGCCCCCCTCTTCTTGTCCGCGTCGAGGTCATGGGTCAGTCCCTGCCGGTCGCAGGGCTGCCGGTTCCGGACACCGGCGTAGAGACCGGGGGTGTCGCCGCGGAAGGCCCGGCCTCCGTTGGACGGCGAGACCACGTTTTTGCGGTCATGGCCGAAGGAGGAGGTGAACGCGGGGACCGAGGTCTTTCCGACGGGTTCGCGCCGGTATTCGACCGTCGAGGCGAATCGGGGGGCTTCCCCGGAAGCCTTTCTGGAAGCTTTCCCGGATGCCTTTTCGGAGGAGGAGACCATCCCAAGGACCACCACGACGGCCACCACGACGACAAAACCGACGAAGAGTGCTGAGCGACGTGAGGTGAGGTGCCATGAGATCGAGCGCATTTCCCTCTCCTTCCCTTACCTCGCCCCCCATCCTGCGCTCGCCCCGCACACCCCCGCTTCCCCCGAAACCCTGACATCTCACCCCACCTTTGGGGGACTTGGCCCGTGTTTGCCCGCCGCCGCTCGCAGAACCGCCCCCGGTCCGGTGGCCCGGACCGGGGGCGGTCACTACCCCTCGCGGTCTGTGTGCGGCGCCCTCTCCGACCATGTCGGATGTTCGCCGCGTATCTAGACTAAACGGACCTGCTCCAGTTGGCAGGGGAACGGACCGGAGAACGGACGGCGGCCGAGGAGGACCCGGATGAGCGGCGCTGTCGTGGCGGGGGTCGACGGATCGCGGTGCAGCCTTACGGCGGTCGAGTGGGCCGCGCGGGAGGCGGCGCGGCGCGGGCGCGTGCTGCGGCTGGTGCACGCCAGTCCGCCGCTGCCGCGCAGGGTCTCGCCGGTGCCCGGGGCGGACGCCTGGAGTTACGTGGGCGAGCAGATGCTGGGGCAGACGGTGGCCGACTTCCGGGCGCGCGATCCGGACCTCGAGATCGACGGGGAGCACACCGCCGCCGAACCGGCCGAGGCGCTGCTGGCGGCCGCCGCGGGCGCCGGACTGCTGGTGGTCGGGGCCCGGGGCTGGGGAGGCTTCGACGGGCTGGCGGTGGGCTCCGTGGCGCTGCGGGTCGCGGCGATGGCCCAGTGCCCGGTCGTCACGGTCCCGGAGGCGCGGCGTACGGGCGGTGGATGGGACGGTGCGCAGACGGACGAGGTGCAGCTCGGTTTCGACGCGCATGCCCCGGCACAGGCGCCGGCCGACTTCGCGTTCCGCGCCGCCCAGGAGCGGGGCGTGCCGCTGCGGGTCGTGCATGCGTGGGCGCTGCCCCCGGCCTCCCCGTCGGCCTGGATGCTCACGGTGCTGGAGGAGGACCGCGCGATGTGGGAGGACCAGGAGAGCCAGGTGGTCTCCGACGCCCTGCGGCCATGGCGGGAGCGATATCCGGAGGTCACGGTGGTGCCGGACGTCATTCTGCTCAATCCGGCGGAGACACTGGTGAGGGCCTCGGAGCGGGCCGGGCTGCTGGTGATCGGGCGCCGTGCGGCCATCCGGCCGACCGAGCTGCGGCTGGGGCCGGTCGCCCATCCCGTACTGCACCACGCCCACTGCCCGGTGGCGGTCGTACCGCATCCCGCGCTCTGAGCGCTCAGCCGAAGAACACCCCGAATTCGGAGTAGAGCGCGGGGTCGACGGTCTTGGTGCCCGCCGTGGCCTCCGCGAGCGGTATGCGCACGATGTCCGTGCCGCGCAGCGCCACCATCGTGCCGAAGTCCTGGTCCTTGACGGTGTCGATCGCGCGCAGCCCGAAGCGGGTGGCCAGCCAGCGGTCGAAGGCGCTGGGCGTCCCGCCGCGCTGGATATGGCCCAGGACCGTGGTGCGGGCCTCCTTGCCGGTGCGGTCGGCGATCTCATGGGCCAGCCACTCGCCGATACCGGACAGCCGGACATGGCCGAACTCGTCCAGGCTGGAGTCCTTGACCACCATCTGCCCCTTCTTCGGGACGGCCCCCTCCGCCACCACCACGATCGGTGCGTACCTGATCTTGAAGCGGTTCTCCACCCAGGCGCAGACCTGGCCGATGTCGAAGGGCTGCTCGGGGATGAGGATGACATTGGCCCCGCCCGCGATGCCCGAGTGCAGCGCGATCCAGCCGGCGTGCCGCCCCATCACCTCGACCACCAGGGCGCGGGTGTGGGATTCGGCGGTGGTGTGCAGCCGGTCGATCGCCTCGGTGGCGATATTGACGGCGGTGTCGAAGCCGAAGGTGTAGTCGGTGCCGGCCACGTCGTTGTCGATCGTCTTGGGCACTCCGACCACCCGGATGCCCTCGCCGCCCAGTGCCGCGGCGACTCCGAGCGTGTCCTCGCCGCCGATCGCGATGAGCGCGTCCACCTCGTACTCGGCGAGGGTCTCCCGCACTCGGACGACGCCGTCCTCGCCGGCCAGGGGGTTGGTCCGGGAGGAGCCGAGGATGGTGCCGCCGCGCGGCAGGATGCCGCGCACGGCCGGGACGTCCAGCGGCACGATGGCTCCTTCGAGCACGCCGCGCCAGCCGTCCCGCACGCCGACGAACTCGAAGCCGTGGACCTCCACGCCCTTGCGGACGATGCCGCGGATCGCGGCGTTGAGCCCGGGGCAGTCACCGCCGCCGGTCAGCACACCGACACGCATCTCCGCTCCCTCCGCCGACGCCCCGAGCCGCGGCGGGCGCTCCGTCCGCCGCCGCTCCTTCTGCCACCACTCGTGCTCACCCGCCCCTTCTCCAGAATCCACCCATTTGTAGCGCGGCGCCCACACCGGCGAAGGACCGTTTCCACAACATCAGTGTGTTCATCCGACTGATACGACTGATGCGCCAGAGGTGTGGATAGACTCTCGCGACTGCACAAGGGCACAGCGGGAGAGGCAGCACAGATGGCCCAGGCGAAGAAAATCGTGCTCTATATGCTGATCGTCTTCGTGCTGTACACGATCATCAAGACGCCGGCCAGGGCGGCCGACCTCGTCCAGGTCGGCTTCGAGGGCATATCGGACGCCGCCACGAGCGTCGGCGAGTTCATGACGGAACTGACCAAATAGCCTCGGCCCACCCCGCCCTCACCTCTCGAACTGCCACCCCATTCGGCCCCTTATTGGGCGATTCCTCCACCAACACGTGGTAAAGCGGTGCTTGCACACAGTGCACATGTCTTGTGATGCTATGACCGCTTTTGCCGGGTGAGTAACCGTGAAGGGGTGGCGTGACCGTGTCGGCCCGTACCGCGCCCAGAACCCCGCCCCAGGGCGATGGCGGCAGCGAAAGCGGCAGAAGCCGCGGGGCTGACGCCAGAGCGCTCACCCAGGTGCTCTTCGCCGAGCTCTCGGGCCTCACCCCCGGAACCCCCGAGCACACCCGTGTGCGCGCCGCGCTGATCGAGGCCAATCTGCCGCTGGTCCGCTACGCCGCGGCCCGCTTCCGCAGCCGCAACGAGCCCATGGAGGACGTGATCCAGGTCGGCACCATCGGCCTGATCAACGCGATCGACCGGTTCGACCCGGACCGCGGGGTGCAGTTCCCGACGTTCGCCATGCCGACCGTCGTCGGCGAGATCAAGCGCTACTTCCGCGACAACGTCCGCACCGTCCATGTGCCTCGTCGGCTGCATGAGCTGTGGGTGCAGGTCAACGGCGCGACCGAGGACCTGACCGTGCTGCACGGCCGCTCCCCGACGACGGCCGAGATCGCCGAACGGCTCAAGCTCAGCGAGGAGGAGGTGCTCGCCTGCATCGAGGCGGGCCGCTCCTATCACGCCACTTCCCTGGAGGCCGCCCAGGAGGGCGACGGACTGCCCGGGCTGGTCGACCGGCTCGGCTACGAGGATCCGGCGCTCGCCGGAGTCGAGCACCGCGATCTGGTGCGCCATCTGCTCGTACAACTGCCCGAGCGCGAGCAGCGTATCCTTTTGCTGCGTTACTACAGCAATCTGACGCAATCTCAGATCAGCGCCGAGCTCGGCGTCTCGCAGATGCATGTGTCCCGGCTGCTCTCCCGCAGCTTCGCGAGGCTGAGGTCCGCAAATCGGATCGAGTCCTGATCCTTGCGAGGGACCTGCGCCCCGGCACCTCAAGGCTGTAATGTCGACTTGGCGCTACAGCGTGTTGCCGACATGTGACATTCTGCTGGAGCCGCGTTTGACGGGGCCCGACCTCCGGTATTGAGGGGGAGGCTGCGTCGGACGCGAACCGCGCAGCCGGGATCCGTCCGCGACCTCTAGGGGGTGGCATGTCCGTAGAACTGGGCAGCTCGAAGGTGCTCAACAACGATGCACCGCTCATGCCTGACGACTGCGACGCCATCGACACCCGCACCCTCTCCCGCTCCCTCTTCCTGCGGCTCGCCACACTCGACAAGGACAGTGCGGAGGCCGGCTACGTCCGTGACACCCTCATCGAGCTGAACCTCCCGCTCGTCCGCTACGCGGCGGCCCGGTTCCGCAGCCGTAACGAGCCGATGGAGGACATCGTCCAGGTCGGCACCATCGGCCTGATCAAGGCGATCGACCGCTTCGACTGCGAACGGGGCGTGGAGTTCCCGACGTTCGCCATGCCGACCGTCGTGGGCGAGATCAAGCGGTTCTTCCGCGACACGAGCTGGTCGGTGCGGGTCCCGCGGCGGCTCCAGGAGCTGCGGCTGGCGCTCACCAAGGCCAGTGACGAGCTGTCACAGAAGCTCGACCGCTCCCCGACCGTCCCCGAGCTCGCCACGGCGCTGGGCGTCTCGGAGGAGGACGTGGTCGACGGGCTCGCGGTGGGCAATGCCTACACGGCCAGCTCGCTGGACTCCCCGTCCCCCGAGGACGACGGCGGCGAGGGGTCGCTCGCCGACCGGCTGGGGTACGAGGACAGCGCACTGGAGGGCGTGGAGTACCGCGAGTCGCTCAAGCCCCTGCTGGCCAAACTGCCGCCGCGTGAGCGCCAGATCATCATGCTGCGCTTCTTCGCCAATATGACGCAGTCGCAAATCGGCGAAGAGGTCGGGATCTCCCAGATGCATGTCTCCCGGCTCCTCACCCGGACTCTGGCCCAGCTTCGCGAGGGCCTGATCTCGGACTGAGCAGGACCGGCCGGCCGCCCTGTCGGATCCCTGTACACCTGACGGGTCGTCAGCCACACTGGCCCGATGCGATACGCATCGAGCCGGACAACCGGCCGCCGAGGCACGGCACTCGCCTCCTCGGCGGCCGTACTGTGCCTGGGGGCCCTGCTCAGCGGCTGCGGCGGAGGCGGCGACGGCTATGTCGCCGCCGGGGCGGCCGGGCCCGACGGCCGGCGGAGCGCGACGGCCGTACCGCCCAAGGGCGGCGTCGACCTGGTGCCCCTGGACGAGGACGGCGCGGGGAACGATCGCGGCGGTAAGGGCGGCAGGGGCGGGAAGCGTGATCAGGGCGCGCCCGGCCCCACCGCCACCGGGGACGGCGGAACGGACGGACCGGCCTCCCGGGCGCCCTCGGCATCGGCACCGGCCCCCGGCCGTACGGACGGCCCGGGCGGCGGCAAGGGCGGCTCCGGGACCCCGGGGCGTACGGACGACGGCCCCAAGGGCGACGACGGGTCCACCGGCGACGGACCCGATGGCGACGGGCCGGGGAAGCCCTCGCCGTCCGGGCCCGGCTCGGACCCCTCGGGCCCCTCCGGCTCCCCCACGCCCACCGGACCGGCCGCCCTCGAGGTCGGCAAGCCGGAGCGCACGGCGACCGACGAGCGCTGGTGCGAGAAGGTGAAGGTCGAGTTCCGGAACACCGGAGGATCCGCTGTCGCCTCGGGCACCGTCACCTTCTCGACGCATGTGATCGACCTCCTCGGCATCGACTGGGCGACGCTCAAGTCCGAGGAAGAGCTGCCCGCGCCGATCGGCGCGGGCCAGAAGAAGGAGAAGACCTGGACGGTGTGCGTGGACGACTGGCGGGTGCCGCTGGGCATGCATATCGAGACCAGGGACGTCTCGGTCGCCTGGAAGCCGTAAGGCCGGCCCGGCAGCCGTAAGGTGCGCGAGAGCTCATGCCCCCGCTGGAAGCGTCAGGGCCTCGGGGCTCAGCCCAGCGCCAGCCAGGCCACCGCGGCGACGATCACGACCGCCGCGATCACGCCGACGATCACACCGACGCGCGAACCGCCGCTCGATCCGGTGGACGTCTGAGGCTGCCGCGTGCCCTCGTCGACGAAGGCGCGGAACATCTGAGTGGAACCGGACGGGTCCTGGTTGCCGTTGGGGCTCTGGGGGTTGTTCGCCATGGGCCCCGACCCTAGCGAACGAGCGGATTCCGGGACACCCCCGGGTCCCAGCGGCACCGCACGCCTCAGCCACTCCACTTGACCGGCTCCAGAACGACTCTTTAACGGCAATTTACCGCCCAGACCGCACTTTCATTTGCCTGTTGCAACTAACTTCTTCTATGGTTGCCTCAAGCAACTGACCAATCCCTCTGGGGGGTGCCGTGGCCACACAGCGCCACTACGAGGAGCTGGCCCGGCAGCTCAGCGCCATCGGCACCGTCAAGCGCGGGCTCGGGCGCGTCCTGCCGACCGACTGCCCATCGGGCGCCGCCATCGTGCTGATGCTCCTCGACCGCTACGGCGAGATGCGCATGAGCAAGCTCGCCGAGCTGCTCGACATCGATATGTCGGTGACCAGCCGGCATGTGGCCCATGTCGCGGGCCGCGGCTGGGTGGACCGCAAGCCCGACCCGCTCGACCGCCGGTCGCGGCTGCTGAGCATCAACGCCAGCGGACGCACCCTGCTCGGCCAGGTGTCCGAGCGCTACACGGACGCGCTCGCCAGTTGTCTGAGCGACTGGTCGGACGAGGACGTCGACCACCTCAACGAACTTCTCGACCGATTGCGGACGAGTTTCGGGGACACGCGTTCCCGGGCCCTGCCGCATCAGGCCGAGACCAGCATCACCCGTACACCTTCGCAACGTTAAGGAACTTCATGGCAACGACCACACCGGACGGCGGTGTGCGGGGACCCGCGGGGCACCCCGCCCACGCCAAGCACGGCGGAGGAGGACACCGGGCCCATCAGGGCCAAGAGGCGGACTCCTCGGCGCCGATGACCCACCGGCAGATCATGGAGGCCCTCTCCGGGCTGCTGCTGGGGATGTTCGTCGCGATCCTGTCGTCGACGATCGTCTCCAACGCGCTGCCCGAGATCATCGCCGATCTCCACGGCGGCCAGTCCGCCTACACCTGGGTCGTCACCGCCACCCTGCTGGCCATGACCGCCGCCACCCCGCTGTGGGGCAAGCTCTCCGATCTGTTCAGCAAGAAGCTGCTGGTCCAGATAGCCCTGCTGATCTATGTCGCGGGCTCCGTGGTGGCCGGTCTGTCGCAGAACCCCGGCATGCTGATCGCCTGCCGTGTGGTGCAGGGCGTCGGCGTCGGCGGTCTGTCCGCGCTCGCCCAGGTCGTCATGGCGGCGATGATCTCCCCGCGTGAGCGCGGCCGGTACAGCGGCTACCTCGGCGCGACCTTCGCCGTGGCGACCGTCGGCGGTCCGCTGCTGGGCGGCGTGATCACCGACACCTCCTGGCTGGGCTGGCGCTGGTGCTTCTACGTCGGCGTTCCGTTCGCCGTCATCGCGCTGATCGTGCTCCAGAAGACCCTGAAGCTCCCGGTGGTCAAGCGGGACGTCAAGGTCGACTGGAGCGGCGCCTTCTTCATCAGCGCGGCGGTCTCGCTGCTGCTGCTCTGGGTGACCTTCGCGGGCGACAAGTACGACTGGATCTCGTGGCAGACCTACGCGATGGTCGGCGGTTCGATCGCGCTCGGCCTGATCTTCATCCTGATCGAGACCAAGGCGCGCGAGCCGATCATCCCGCTGCGGCTGTTCCGCAACAAGACGATCACCCTTGCCTCGCTGGCATCGCTCTTCGTCGGTATCGCGATGTTCTCCGGCACCGTCTTCTTCAGCCAGTACTTCCAGTTGGCGCGGGGTGAGACGCCCACCATGTCGGGCGTCATGACCATCCCGATGATCGGTGGCCTGTTCATCTCCTCGACCGTCTCCGGTCAGATCATCACCAAGACCGGTCGCTGGAAGGCATGGCTGGTCATCGGTGGTGTGCTGGTGACGGCGGGCCTCGGGCTGCTGGGCACCATCCGGTACGACACCCCGTACTGGCACATGGCGATCTACATGGCGCTCATGGGCCTCGGCATCGGCATGATGATGCAGAACCTGGTGCTGGCCACCCAGAACCAGGTGGCCCCGAAGGACCTCGGCGCGGCCAGTGCCGTCGTCACCTTCTTCCGCTCCCTGGGCGGTGCGGTGGGCGTCTCGGCGCTCGGTGCGGTGCTCGCCAACCGCGTCACCCACTACGTCAAGGACGGCGTGGCCGACCTCGGCCCCAAGGGCGCCGCGCTGGGCCACGCCGGCACCGGCGGCGGTGGCATCCCCGACGTCAAGGCGATGCCCGAGCCGATGCGCACCATCATGGAGAGCGCCTACGGCCACGGTGTCGCGGACGTCTTCCTCTTCGCCGCCCCGGCCGCACTGCTCGGCCTTCTGCTGACCCTGTTCATCAAGGAGGTCGCCCTGAAGACCAACTCCGGCTCCCAGCAGGCCGCGACCGCATCGGACGCCCCGGCCACCGACGCCACCCCGGCCGACGCGGTGGCGGCCACGGCCGCCACCGGGCAGGTCGCCGACCTCGAGCCCGCGCTCGTGGGCGCCCCGGCCGCCGCGATGCCCGAGCCGGACTCGGTCGGTGCCCTCGCGGCCACCGCCCCGCAGCGCCTGGCGGCCTTCGCCTCCGCCGGGGGCGACGGCGCGGACCACCAGCCCCGGCAGGGTGTGCACGGCTTCGTGCGGAACGCGGACGGCGGCCCCGTCGCCCGCGCCGCGGTGACGCTGATCTCGCTCGCCGGACGGCAGCTCGGCCGCTCGGTGGCGCACCCCGACGGCTCGTACGCCCTGGACGCGCCGAGCTCCGGCTCGTACGTCCTGATCGCGGCGGCCGACGGCCACCAGCCGCAGGCGTCCACGATCGTGGTCGGGGACGACCCGCTCGGCTTCGACATCGTCCTGTCGGGCACCAGCGGTCTGGTGGGCACCGTGCGCGGCGCCGCCGACGGCCGTCCGGTGGACGCGGCGATGGTCGTGGTCACCGATGTCCGAGGCGAGGTGCTGGCCACCGGGAAGACCGGTGAGCAGGGCGACTTCGGCTTCGAGGAGCTGGTCTCGGGGACCTTCACGCTCGCGGTGAACGCGCCGGGCTACCGGCCCGCGGCCCTGCCCGTCGAGGTGGGCGCCCAGGGTCTGACCCGGGTGGAGATAGCCCTTCAGGCCGGCGCCCGGGTGCAGGGCATAGTCCGGGCCGGTGCCGACCGGCGCCCGCTGCCGGACGCGCGGGTCACCCTCGTGGACGCGGCCGGGAACGTGGTCGCCACCTCCACCACCGGTGAGGACGGCGCATACGCCTTCACCGACCTGGACGCGGGCGACTACACGGTCATCGCGAGCGGCTACCCGCCGGTCGCGGGGGCGCTGACGGTCTCCGGGCCCGGCGTGGACGGCCACGACGTCGAGCTCGCCCACCCGGGCGAGTGACGGAACTCCGGGCCCGGGGCGCGTACGAGCGGAGACGCGCCCCGGGCCCGGTCCGGGTGGCGGATTTTTCCGCCGGACCCGGAACCCGGATCCCGGCGGCGGTGTAGTTAAGGCAGGGGACGGCCTGACACCGCCGCCTGGATCCGGCGCACAAGTACCACGAACACGGTGAACACGTCGAGCACGACCAGCACGACCAGCACGTCGAGTACGACCAGCTCGACGAGCACCACGAACACGACGAGTACGACCAGCAACACGAGCGACACCCGAGCGGGAGCGAAACGCGGCATGACGACCACAGGAGCAGGAGCAGGCGGGGGAGCGGGGCTGCGGGCCCGGATCCACACCCGCGACGGCTGGGCGGTCCAGCACGCGGTGCTGACCGTCACGGATATGACGGGCGCGCAGGTGCTGCGTGCGCAGGCCGACGGGGACGGGGCCGTGCGGACCGACCAGCCGCTGCCGCCGGGGCCGTACACGATCATCGCCACCGCCGTCGGCTATGCCCCGGTCGCGTCCACGGCGATCGTCACCGCCTCCGGACGGGCCGATGTGGGCACGGTGGTGCTGGCCCGGCAGGGCGGGGTGGAGCTTCCCCCGCCCGGTGTGTGGACGCTCGACCCGGCGCATTCGACGGTGGCCGCGGTCGCCCAGCATCTGGGGATCTCCAGCGTGCACGGCCGGTTCACGGAGTTCGGCGGGCGGATCGAGGTCGGCGAGGACATCGAGAAGTCGCGCGTCGAGGCGGTCATCCAGGCCGCCAGCATCGACACCGGCAATGCCATGCGGGACGGCCATCTGAAGTCGCCCGACTTCCTCAATGTGGAGGAGTTCCCGCAACTGACGTACCGGAGCACGCATCTGAGCGCGGCCGGGGCCGACCGCTGGACGGTCCATGGCGAGCTGTCGATGCACGGCGTCGTCCGGGACGTGGACCTGGACCTGACCTACCTGGGCACGGGCCCCGACCCGTGGGGCGGGGTGCGGGCGGCCTTCCGGGCCATCGCCGAGCTGCGCCGCGAGGACTTCGCGATGAATTACAACCAGGTGGTCGCGGCGGGCATCGCGGCGATCGGCACGACCCTGCGGGTGGAGCTGGACATACAGGCGGTGCAGGGCGAGGAGCTCCCCACGGCCTGACCGCCGGCCTGACCGCCCGGCGGCAGCCCGCCCGGTGGGCGCTCCAGCCCGCCCGGCGGCAGCCCGCCCGGTGGGCGCTCCAGCCCGCCCGGCGGCAGCCCGCCCGGTGGGCGCCCTGACCGTCCGGCGGCCCGACCGTCCGGCGGGCTGATGTCCCAGGGCGGCGCCCCGGCCCGCCGGGCGCGCGCTACCGGTCGCGCAGGGCTTCGATACCCGCGATCGCGAAGTCCAGGGCGAAGGCGAAGTCGCGGTCCCGCATCTCCTCGACCGTATTGCCGCCCCGAGCCTTCATGATCTTCCGCGACTCGTTGAACTCCATACGATCCTCGACCGAGCTCATCGTCTCGTGGAACAGCTCGTCCTGGGTGAGTCCCGCCGCCCGGCAGCGGGCGGCGAAGCGGCCCTCGATCGTGCCGAAGCCGTAGACGAACTGGTAGACGAGGGACAGCGCGCTGGTGATCCTGTCGTCCGGCAGTCCGCTGTTGCGCATCACGGCCAGCGCGGCGTTGCTGAAGACCACCGCGTTGGGCCCGATGTTGAGGTACTCCCCCAGCAGCGCCGGCACCCAGGAGTGGCGGACCATCACCTGCCGGTACTCGGCGGCGAGCTGGCGCAACTGCTCACGCCAGTCCCGCGGCTCCCGCGGCTCGGCCGGGGAGTGCTCCTGGCCCTCGACGGGCCCGACCGCCTCCATGGGCAGCGCTATCTCGCCCATCGCGGCGTCGAGGGCGAGTTCGAGCAGATGGTCCTTGGTCTCCACGTACCAGTAGACCGACATGGCGGTCACCCCGAGCTCCGCCGCGAGTCGCCGCATCGAGAAGCCCGACAGCCCCTCGGCGTCCAGCAGCCGCATCGTCGCCGCGACGATCTTCACATGGTCGAGCCCGACGGGCTGCTGATCGCCCTTGCGCTTGGGGGCCTTGCGTTCGGAGAGCCAGACGCTGGACCGCGGGCGGACGGTACGGCTGCCGGTTGCCATGGCGGCGCCTCTCTTTCTCCGATGCGCTGGCACCACGCGTCCCGGGACCCGGCACGCGGCACCTCACTACCTCCAGATGCTATGCCGCCGGGGCCTCCCGTGAAGATCGTTCGGCCCTGCTGAGCAGGAGCGCGGCCAGCAGCCCGCCCGCCAGCACGGCCGCCGCGCCGACGAGCTGGCTGGTCTCCAGGCCGGAGGAGAAGGCGTCCGTGACGGCCGCCCGGTCCCCGGGGGTACGCGCCGCGGCGAGGGCGGCCGGAAGCGAGCCGGCCCCGGCGGCGGCCGCGGGCAGCAGCGAGCTGAAGCGGGAGTTGAGCACGGCGCCGAGGACGGCGACCCCGAGCCCGTTGCCGAACTCGGTGAGGGTGCCGTTGACACCCGCGCCCACCCCCGCCTTCTCCGGCGGGATGGCCGACATGATGGCGTTCGCCATCGCGGGCATGGCGAGCGCGATCCCGGTCCCCATCACCACCAGCCCCAGCAGCAGTCCGCCGTAGCCGTCCGCGCCGAGGACCGCGATGAGCGCGAGGCCGACCGCGAGCAGCCCCATGCCGCTGACGATCGTCAGCGGCGTCCCGAGCTTCGGCAGCAGCCGGGCCCCGACCCCGGTGAGGTTGAGCGCCACGATCACCAGCGCGAGCGGCGCGGTGCGCAGCCCCGCGTCCAGCGCGTCATAGCCGAGCACGAACTGGAGATGCTGGGTGAGCAGGAAGAGCGAACCGCCCATCCCGAAGGCGACGAGGATGCCGCCCGCGACGGCGCCCACGAAGCGGCGGTCCCTGAAGAAGTGCATATCCAGCATCGGATACGGAATATGACGCTCCCACAGTGCGAAACCGGTCAGCACCACGACCCCGACGAATGCGGACAGCAGCACTCGGACCGAGGTCCAGCCGTGGTCGGGCCCGGCGATGATCGCGTAGACGACCCCGGTCATCCCGATGGTGGAGAGCACCGCGCCCAGCAGATCGGGCCGGTCGCCGACCGGGTCCTTGGACTCGGGCACCAGCCAGATCACGGCGATCAGCCCGAGCAGCGCGACCGGGATATTGATCAGGAAGATCGAGCCCCACCAGAAGTGCTCCAGCAGCGAGCCGCCGATCAGCGGCCCGGCGGCGAAGCCGAGCGAGCTGACCGCGCCCCACAGGCCGATCGCCTTGGTCCGCTCGGCCTCATCGAAGATCTGCACCACGACGGCGAGCGTCGTGGTCATCAGCAGCGCACCGCCGATCCCCATGCCCGCGCGGGCGGCGATGAGCTGGCCGGCCCCCTGTGCCAGCGACGCGAACAGCGAGCCGATCCCGAACAGGGCCAGCCCCGCGACCAGCATCTTCTTACGGCCGTAGCGGTCGGCGGCATTGCCCGCGGTCAGCAGCAGCCCCGACTGGACCAGCGAATAGGCGCTGATCATCCACTGGATCTCGGCGGTGCTCGCGTCCATCTCCCGGGCGAGGGAGGGGACCGCGACATTGAGGATCGTGTTGTCCAGCAACACGGTGAGCTGGGCGAGGCAGATCACGGCGAGGATCAGCCAGCGCTGTGGATGACCACCCGGGGACTGGCCGGATGGGACGGAGGCGGCGTCGGCGGCGGTCGAGACCGTCATGGGGACTCCAGGCAGTGGCTTCTACGGTGTATGACGATGTGGTTGCTATACACCGTACAAGCATCGCTGTACGGCGTACAGCGAATTATCGTCCGCGCGCCGCAAGCACGTACGGGCCGGTGACCAGGGGGAAACCCGGCCACCGGCCCGTACGGGGCTCTGCCGTCAGCCGGAGGACTTCGAGGACGTCGAAGACTTCTGTGACGTCGAGGACTTCTGTGTCAGGTCATAGAGCGTGGTGCTGCCCACGGTGACCTTCTTGTAGGTGGCCTCGATCCAGGAGGTGATCTGGGCCGAGGTCCCCCGGCCGCCGCCCGGCCCGCCGCCCATACCGGTGCCCGAGGAGATGAAGTAGTGGATCTTGCCCTGCTTCACATACTCCTTGAACTGGGCGAGCGTCGGGGACGGGTCGCTGCCGTTGAAGCCGCCGATGGCCATCACGGGCTTCTGGGTGGCGAGTTGATAGCTCGCGGCGTTCTGGGAGCCGATCGCCGCGGCCGCCCAGGTGTAGTCGTCGGCGTTCTTCTCCAGCTTCGCCTCCGTCTTGGCGTCGACCTGCTGGCCGTCGAGCAGTCCGCCCATGCCGCCGCCGCGCCGGCCGCCCTCGCCCATGCCGCCACCGGGCAGCATGCCGGGCCAACCGTTCCGGCCCTGGCCCTGGGCGTTGCCCTTACCGTTCTGCGGAGACTGGCCGCCGCCCGGGAAGCCGCCGCCGGGGAACCCGTTCCGACCGCCCGGCTGACCGCCGCCGGTGCCGCCGCCCGGCATACCCTGCCGACCGCCCTGACCCTGGCCCTGCTGGGCCTGGCCACCCTGCTGATTGCCCTGACCCTGGCCCTGGCCCTGCTGGCCCGCGCCCTGGCGTCCGTTCTGCATCCCCGGCGGGCCGCCCATCCGGCCGCCGCCCGGGAAGCCGCCACCGGGGCCGCCCATACCGCCCGCCACCGACGGACCGGCCGTCACGATGGAGCCGCGCTTCGGGGTGTCCACCGTGTTGAGCGTGTACGCGACCGGCCCGGCCAGCCCCGCCGCGAGGCCCAGGCCCGCCGCGGCCAGCGCCGCCTTCCGGCCGAGGCGCGCCGTCAGCAGCAGTCCGGCCGCCGCCGCGAGCCCGCCGATCAGCACCGCCCAGCGCAGCCAGGGGTACCAGTCCGCCGACCGCCCGAGCAGCACGTACGACATATAGGCGGTGACCGCGACCGTGACGGCCAGCACCGCCGAGGCCGCCGTCCCGGCCCGGCCGCCTTCGTTCCGCCGCTCCCACAGCAGCGCCGCGCCCATGCCCACGACCGCCGCGATATAGGGCGCCAGGGCGATGTTGTAGTACTGGTGGAAGATTCCGGACATGAAGCTGAAGGTGGCGAACGTCATCAGCAGCGCCCCGCCCCACACCAGGAAGGCCGCGCGCCGGGTGTCGGTGCGCCCGGCCCGCCAGGTCAGCCAGATCCCGGCCGCCAGCAGGATGAACGCCGCGGGCAGCAGCCAGGCGATCTGACCGCCCATGTCGGAGCCGAAGAGCCGGTCGATCCCGGTCTCGCCCCAGCCGCCGCCACCGCCGCCACCCCGGCCGCCCCCGCCGACGCTGCCGGTCTCATTGCCGTTGATCCGGCCCAGCCCGTTGTAGCCGAAGGTCAGCTCCAGGAAGCTGTTGTGCTGCGAACCGCCGATGTACGGACGCGAGGACTCCGGCCACAGCTCGACGATCGCGACCCACCAGCCGCCGGAGACCACCATCGCCAGCCCCGCGAGCAGCAGTTGCCCGATCCGCCGGCCGAACTTCGCCGGGGCGCACACCGCGTACACCACCGCGAGCGGCGGCAGGATCAGCCACGCCTGGAGGGTCTTGGTGAGGAAGCCGAGGCCGAAGCAGACGCCCGCGAGCAGCAGCCACTTGGTGCGGGCGTCCTCCAGCGCGCGCAGCACGCAGTAGACCGCCGAGACCATCAGCAGACACAGCAGCGCGTCGGGGTTGTTGAAGCGGAACATCAGCGCCGCGACCGGGGTGACCGCGAGCGCCGCGCCCGCGATAAGCCCGGCGGCCGCGCCGAACCTGCGGCGTACGGCCGCGTACAGCACCCCGACCGTCGCGACGCCCATCAGCGCCTCGGGGACGAGGACCGCCCAGGAGGAGAGGCCGAAGAGCCGCACCGACAGGGCCATCGGCCACAGCGCGGCCGGGGGCTTGTCGACGGTGATGGAGTTCGCGGCGTCGGAGGAGCCGAAGAAGAACGCCTTCCAGCTCTCGCTGCCCGCCTGCACGGCGGCCGAGTAGAACTGGTTGGCGTAGCCGGACGCGCCCAGGCTCCAGAGGTAGAGCACGGTGGTCACGGCCAGCAGGGCCCACAGGGCGGGCCGCGCCCAGCGCGGGTCCTCCGGCCGTCCCCGCCAGGCCCGCGCCGGCCGCGAACCGCCGGTGGCCGCCGGGGCAGCACCGGTGGCCGCCGAGGCCGCGCCGGGAGCCGCCGAGGCCGCGCCGGGAGCCGCCGAGGCCGCGCCGGGAGCCGCCGAGGCCGCGCCGGGAGCCGCCGAGGCCGCGCCGGGAGCCGCCGGGGCCGCCGAGGCCGCCAGGGGCTGTGGAGACTGCGAGGCCGCCAGGGCCGCCGGGGGCTGCGAGGGCGGCGGTCCGACGTCCCGGGTGCCGTGGTCGTACGTCGTCATCGGTTGTCGTTCCTCAGGTCGTCGGTGGTGGCCCCGCTGTCCGACGGGAAGACCCAGGCCCGGAAGAGCAGGAAGCGCAGAACGGTCGCGGCGAGGTTCGCCGCGATCAGCACGGCCAGTTCGGTGCCGTGCGAGGCGGAGCCGGGGGCGGCGTCCAGAGCGGCGAGGGAGCCGCTGGTCAGCACGAGGCCGATGCCGAAGACGACCAGTCCCTGCGCCTGGTGGCGCATCGCGCGGTCCCGGCCGCGTACCCCGAAGGTGAGCCTCCGGTTGGCCGCGGTGTTGCCGAGCGCCGACAGCAGCAGCGCCAGCGCGTTGGCCACCTGTGGGCCGGTGCCCAGCCGGAAGAGGGAGTACAGCAGCAGATAGACCAGCGTGCTCAGCGCGCCGACCACACAGAACCCGACCAACTGGCGGGCCAGCCCCTTCGGCACCCCGCTCAGCTCGCGGTCGCGCGGATCGTCGCCGAACGGACGGCGCACCCGGTCCAGCGGCAGCGCACCGGTGGCCAGCGCACGCCCCACCCGCCACACACCTCTGAGGTCCTCCGTGGCCGTCTTCACGATGTGGACCGTGCTGTTGGGGTCGTCGACCCAGTCCACCGGCACCTCGTGGATGCGCAGCCCGGCCCGCTCGGCGAGCACCAGCATCTCGGTGTCGAAGAACCACCCGGTGTCCTCGACCAGCGGCAGCAGCCGCTCCGCGACGTCCTTACGGATCGCCTTGAAACCGCACTGGGCGTCCGAGAAGCGGGCGGCCAGGCTGCCGCGCAGGATCAGGTTGTACGCCCGCGAGATGAACTCCCGCTTGGGCCCGCGCACCACCCGTGAGCTGCGCGCCAGCCGCGATCCGATCGCCAGGTCGGAGTGACCGGAGATCAGCGGGGCGACCAGCGGCAGCAGCGCCTTGAGATCCGTGGACAGATCGACGTCCATATAGGCGAGCACGGGCGCCTCGGACAGCGACCACACGGTGCGCAGCGCCCGCCCGCGCCCCTTCTGCTCCAGCCGGACCGCCGTCACCTCCTCGATGGACTCGTCCAGACAGGCCGCGACTTCGGGCGTGCGGTCCGTGCTGGCGTTGTCGGCGATGGTGATCCGGAAGCCGTACGGGAAGGTGCGGGCCAGATGGTCGTGGAGCCGTCGCACACACCGCTCGAGGTCCGCTTCCTCGTTGTAGACGGGGATGACGACGTCCAGCACCGGACGGCCGGGCTCGGCCATCACCGGCCCGCGCACGGGCAGGGTTCGCAGGGGTGTCTCGGGCGGAGCCCCGAGAGGGGTGTCGGTTCGCATGAGGTCGACAGTCGCGAGCCGCGCTGTCACGGCTGTGTGGTCAGCCTGTGATCTGCCTGTGAGTCCGTTACGGCCTGGTGAGCGGCTTGGTGAACGCCTTGGTGAACGCCTTGGTGAGCGGCTTGGTGAACGCCCCGGTGGACGGGCGGACGGGCGGGTGGACCGGCAGGTGGACGCCGAACACGGTGCGCCCGGGAACGCTGTCCACCGTCACCTGCCCGTCGTGCGCGGCCACGACCGCGTGCACGATGGCCAGGCCGAGCCCCGTACTGCCCGCGCCGCGGGAGCGCGAGGCGTCGCCGCGCGCGAACCGTTCGAAGACATGCGGCAGCAGCTCGGGCGGGATGCCCGGACCGTCGTCCTCGATCTCCAGCGAGACGTACGAGTACGAGGGCGGCCGGGGCGGGCCGAAGGCCCCGGCGGCGCGGACGGCCGCGTACGGCGGGGCGTATGGAGATCCGTACGGCGGGGCGTACGGCGAGCCGCCGCCCTTACGGTGCCCACGGGGCCAAGGGGACACCCCGCCGGAAACCTCGTGGGACAGACCGTAAGGCGCCGGATACGGCGAGGGGTACGGCGCCGCCTGCGGCCCGCCCCACAGCACCCGCGCCGTGACCGTGGTACCGGCCGGGGTGTGCGTACGCGCGTTGGCGAGCAGGTTGACCAGCACCTGGTGCAGCCGGGCGGCGTCACCGTGGACGACCGCGGGTTCATCGGGCAGCTCCAGCCGCCACTCGTGGTCGGAGCCGACCGCCCGCGCGTCGCTGACGGCGTCGACGACCAGCGGGGAGAGGTCGACCTCCGCGCATTCCAGGGGCCGGCCCGCGTCGAGCCGGGCCAGCAGCAGCAGATCCTCGACCAGCCCCGTCATCCGCCCGGCCTCGGACTCGACCCGGCCGAGGGCATGCCGGGTGTCGGGCCCGATCTCCTCCCGGCCGCGCCGGGTCAGCTCGGCGTAGCCGCGGATCGAGGCGAGCGGCGTACGCAGCTCATGGCTGGCGTCGGCGACGAACTGCCGCACCCGCGTCTCGCTCTCCTGGCGGGCCGCGAGCGCCGACTCCACATGGCCGAGCATGCGGTTGAGCGCCGCGCCCACCTGGCCGACCTCGGTGCGCGGATCGGCCTCCGCGGCCGGGACGCGCTCGCGCAGCGCCACCTCGCCGCTGTGCAGGGGGAGTTCGGAGACCCGGGTCGCGGTCGCGGCCACCCGGCGCAGCGGGCGCAGCGAGATGCCGACCATCGCGGCTCCGGCGATCCCGGCCGCGACCAGCCCTGCCGCGGCCACACAGAACTCCACGAGAATGAGGGTGTTGACCGTCTCCTGGGTCTGGTCGAGCGGGAAGGCGAGGATGATGCCGCCTTCCCGGTGGTCCCACTGGGCCACGGCCCGATAGCCGCCGAGGCCGGGCAGATCGATGGTGTGCACCTGTCCGTCCAGGGGGACGGCGGCGAGCGCCTTCCGCTGTCCGCTGGTCAGGGAGTCCACCCGGCTGTCGACGTCGATGTCGTTCGTCATGGGTGAGTCATTGCTCTTGCCGGACGTGGAGATCTCGCCGCCCTGGCCGAAGCGTGCCCCGACCGTGCCGATGGGCTGACCGGGCGAGGCGACGAAGAGCACATCGTCCCGGGGGAGTTCGCCCGCCGGGCCCGGCTTGTTCAGAAACCGCCCGACGGATGCGCGCAGATCGCCGTCCACCTGGCCCTGGAGGTACGACTGGAGGGCCAGGGTCGTGACCGTGCCGATCACCGCGCAGACCACCGCGATCAGCGTGACGGCCGAGACGACCAGACGGGTGCGCAGGGACCAGGGGCGGCGCCCGCCCCGCTGGGCGCGCCGGGCGTGCGCCGCTCCCGCGCTCGGGGGCGTGCCGGGGGCGGGGGGCGGCCCGATCGGGGGGTGCGCCACGGCGGCTACTCCCCGGGCTTGATCAGATACCCGGCGCCACGCCGGGTGTGGATCATCGGGCTGCGCCCCGCGTCGATCTTGCGCCGCAGATACGAGATGTAGAGCTCGACGACGTTGGCCTGGCCGCCGAAGTCATAGCTCCAGACCCGGTCGAGGATCTGCGCCTTGCTGAGCACCCGGCGCGGATTGCGCATGAGATAGCGCAGCAGCTCGAACTCGGTCGCGGTGAGATGGATCTCCCGGCCCCCGCGCGACACCTCATGGCTGTCCTCGTCCAGGATCAGATCGCCGACGGCCAGCACCGACTCGCTGCGCGCGGCCGCCGCCCCCGACCTGCGCAGCAGACCCCGCAGCCGGGCGACGACCTCCTCGAGGCTGAACGGCTTGGTGACGTAGTCGTCGCCGCCCGCCGTCAGCCCCGCGATCCGGTCCTCCACCGCGTCCCGCGCGGTCAGGAACAGCACCGGGATATCGGGCAGTTCGCGGCGCAGCCGCCCCAGCACCGTGAGCCCGTCCATATCGGGCAGCATGACGTCCAGGACCACCGCGTCCGGGCGCAGCTCACGGGTGATCCGGATCGCCTCAGCGCCGTCGCCCGCGGTGCGCACCTCCCAGCCCTCGTAGCGCAATGCCATCGACAGCAGATCGGCGAGCGCCGACTCGTCGTCCACGACCAGCACCCGGACGGGGCTCCCGTCGAGGCGCAGCAGCTCGGTACGCCCATGGGGCGAGGTCGGCATCATGGGCCCTACCCTCCGGGCGGGTCCTGAGAGGTCGCTTTCGGCCGGCTGTGAATTACCTGAGAATCCTGTGGGGACGCGGAACGCCCTGGGGGCACGGAACACCCTGAGGACGCGGAACACCCTGGGGGGCACGGAACACCCGTGGGGACGCGGCGCAACGGCGAGGGACGAGGAAGAACCGCGGGCCACGGAATAAGCGGAAGGACTCTCCGGCTTCCCCCTGTATGAGTTCTCGTCCCGCACTTGGCAAGATCGGCGTCTGGACCGCGGCCCTGAAGACGGATTCCCTACCATCAGAGCAGGTCAGCGAGGTGGCGGCCGAGCTGGACGAGCTGGGGTACGGCACCATCTGGCTCGGTGGCAGCCCCAGCCCGGATCAGGCCGGTGTCCTGCTGGACGCCACCTCCCGGATCACCATCGCGACCGGAATCCTGAGCATCTGGGACCACGAGGCGGACTATGTGGCCGAACGGCACACCGCGCTCAACGCGGCCCACGACGGCCGCTTCCTCCTCGGCCTCGGCGTGAGCCACAGCGCGCTCGCCGGTGAGCGCTACCGGCGTCCGTACACGGCGATGAAGGAATACCTCACCGCGCTGGACTCCGCACCGGCCCCCGTCCCCGCCTCCCAGCGGGTCCTGGCCGCCCTGGGCCCCAAGATGCTGGAGCTGTCCCGCGACCGTGCGACCGGCGCGCATCCGTATCTCGTCACCCCGGAGCACACCGCCGAGGCCCGCGACATCCTGGGCAAGGATTCCGTGCTCGCGCCGGAGCTGAAGGTCGTCCTCGACACGGATCCGGACCGCGCCCGCGCCACGGCCCGCGGCTACCTCGCCCGCTATCTGGCGCTGCCCAACTACACCAACAACTTCCTGCGGCTGGGCTTCGAGGACGCGGACTTCACGGACGGCGGCAGCGACCGTCTCATCTCCGCCATGTTCGCGCTCGGTGACGCGGAGGTGATCCGGGCGCGCGTGGAGGAGTTCCTGGCCGCGGGCGCGGACCATGTCGCGATCCAGGTGGTGACCGAGAGCCCGTTGGCCGACGTCCCGCGCGCGGAGTGGCGCACGCTGGCCGAGGCACTGCCGCTGGACAAGGGCTGAGCCCCTCACCCTCCTCAGCCCTCTCAACCCCTCAGCCCCCTCAGCCCTTCGCTCCCTCCGCCGCCCGGCGCCGAGATGGCGCCGGGCGGGCCGTTTCACATCCCGGAAAGCGCGCCTCATATCCCGAACAGACGGGCCGCGTTCCCGTAGCACACCGCACGCAGCCACTCCTCGTCCTGGCCGATCCGCGTCAGCGCCTCCAGCGCATGCGGGTATCCGTACGGAATGTTGGGGAAGTCGCTCCCGAACAGCACCCGGTCCCCCAGGGCGGTCAGCCTTCCCCGCTCCGCCCGTGGAAACGGCCACTGGCTCTCGGTGAAGTCGGTGAAGGCCATCGTGGTGTCCAGATGCACCCCTTCGTACCGCTCCGCCAGCGCCAGGAAGTCCGCGTACTCCGGCAGCCCCATATGCGCGATGATCAGGCGCAGCCGAGGATGACGGACCAGCACCCGCCCCACCGGCTCCGGTCCGGTGTACTTGCCCGGGTCGGGCCCCGATCCGCAGTGGATGACGATGGGCGTCCCGCTCTCGGCGAGCGCGCCCCACACCGGGTCGAGCAGCGCATCGCCCGGGTCGTACGCCCCCACCTGCACATGGGCCTTGAACACCCGCGCCCCGCCCTCGAGCGCGGCGCGCACGTAGCCCTCGACGCCCGGCTCGGGGAAGAAGGTCGCGGTGTGCAGACAGTCGGGCGTACGGGCGGCGAACCCGGCCGACCAGTCGTTCAGCCAGCGCGCCATGTCCGGCTTGTGGGGATAGAGCATCGAGGTGAAGGCCCGCACCCCGAACGCCCTTAGCGTCGCGAGGCGTTCGTCCTCCTCCTCGCGGTAGGTGATGTGCCAGCGGGGCTCGACGGCGTCGAAGTAGGCCCAGACCTTGTCCAGTACGCGCTGCGGCATGAAGTGGGTGTGCACATCGATGAGTCCGGGCAGCCCGAGCTGCTGCCAGAACCGCTGCACCGACACCACGGCGGGATCGTCCATACGGGCCACGGTAGTTGCCCCGGACATCTGTGCTACAGCCTCGTCTCAGGGCCGCCGCGAGTTGATCACAGCCTCAACCAGTGGTTTTGTCACGCCCATGATGATCCCGGTGACAAGATCACCACAAGGGGAACCGACACGGTGAACTGACGCCCCCGGCACCGGCGTATCCACCTGAGACCACGCTCTGAGGCGGCCACCACCTGAGACCACCACCCGAGGCCACCAGGTGAGGCCAGCACCTAGGGACACCAGGTGAGGCCACCGCCGCCCGCCCGACGTCGTCACCGACCACCACCAGCCACGGGGGACCGTTCATGCCCAACCGCCCGCCTCGCACCACCACCCGATCCCGGTCCGCTCTCGCTTGCGCCCTGGGCGTCGCCCTCCTCGGCCTGGCCATCGCCGGCTGTGAGGACGACACCGCCGCGTCCGGCTCCGGTCGACGGCAGTCCGCGACCCGCGCCGACCTGGCGACCGACGGCGACGGCGGCAAGACGCTCCGGCTCGGCGAGCCCACGTCGATCACCTACAAGAGCGGCTCGGACCATCTACGGGGCGCTCTGCGGGTCACGGCGATGAGCGTGCGCAAGGGCACCCATGCGGAGCTGAAGAAGGCGGGCGCGGAACCGTCCGACGTACGGACGACCCAGCCGTACTACGTCACCATGACCTTCGAGAACGTCGGCGAGAGCTCCCTCCACTACCCCTTCCTCAACACCCCCACGGGACTCGAGGACACAGGCGGTGTGGACGACCAGCCGCTCATCACCGGCGACACCGAGGTTGCGGCATGCCCGGGCAAGGACCCGGACGACTTCGCGGTGGGGGCGAAGGTCTCCTTGTGCAAGGTGTTCCTGGTGCCGAACGGCATACGGCCGTCGGTGGTGACGTACAGCACAGGCGACGACACCAAGCGGCCGGTGAGCTGGAAGGTCAAGCACTGACGGCGGCGGGGTGACGGCGGCGGGACGCTCCGGTTCCCGCCGCTCGAACCACGACCTGGCCGAACGACCGAGGGCCCGGCACTGGAAAAGTGCCGGGCCCTCAGTATCTGAGTAGCGGGGACAGGATTTGAACCTGCGACCTCTGGGTTATGAGCCCAGCGAGCTACCGAGCTGCTCCACCCCGCGTCGATGAACGTAACTCTACGTCGTTCTCCCCGCTAAGGGAAATCCACTCTCCCCACACCGACTCAGCGAAGAACCCCGACCACGACCGAGACGGCTCCGACGCCCGACGTCCGCCACCTGGCGCCCGACGCCCGACGGCCGTCACCCGGCGCACGCCACCCGACGTCCGTCACCCGGCGCCGGGCGATCCGCCGCCGCTCAATCCTCCGGCCAGCGCATCGAAGGCGAACGTCAGCCGACGTTGATGCGCCGCGCTGATCTCGCCGATATCCCCTCCGGCAAGCCGCCGCCGCACCGTTTCGACGGCAACCGTGCGGTACGCCGCCACGAGCAGGGCCGCGGTCAGCGCGCTGTCGCCGGAGAAGCGAGCGTCGGCGTCGAGTTCCGCCGCGAGCGCGTCCTCCATCTCGGACGCGAAGAGCCGGAGTCGGGCGATCAGCGCGGGAGACGCCATCAGGGTGCGCATGAACGGCTCGACTCCCTCCCCCAGCCCGGACAGCACATGGCCTTGCGCGGCCAGCGCGAAGGCGGCCTGACGAATCGCTTCAACGGGGCCGATGTGATCCGCGCGCTCGCGGATCACGGTCCGCATGGTGTCGAGGGCGTCCGGAAAACGGTCGAACAGAAGGTCCTCTTTGCGGTCGAAGTGCGCGAAGACCGTCACCTTCGACACTCCGGCGGCCGCGGCGACCTCGTTGATGGTCACGTCATCGAACCCGCGCTCCAGGAACAGCTCGGTTGCGACGGACGCGATGCGAGCCCGGGTCTGTGCCCCGCCGCGATCCCCTCGATTCGGCATGTGACAACGCTAACCTTCCTCGCCACCCTTACCCAGTAAACTTACCAAGTAAAGGTCAGGAGCCTGCCATGCAGCGCACCGATGTGATCGTTGTCGGCGCCGGCCCCACGGGCCTCTTCCTCGCCGGCGAACTGGCCCTCCTGGGCGTGCGGGTGACGGTTCTGGAGCGGCTCCAGGAGCCCGATCCGACGATCAAGGCCGGGTCGATCAACGTCGCCAGCGCCGAAATCCTCGACCGGCGCGGGCTGCTCCCGGCCGCGGAGGACGTACAGCGCCGGCTGCTCGCGTCCGTCGGCGCCTTCGCCGACCGTAAGAACGCCTTCGCGATCCAGCCGGACTCGCACGAGAGGGGCTCGCATGAACGCGCCTCGCGCATGCGCGCCGCGCACCCCTTCCCCGTCGCCGGACACTTCGCGGGCATGCTGTTCCGCGATGAGCTGGTCGATCAGGCCGACCCGGCGCTGGCCGGGCAGGACGGGCGCTTCGTCCTCGTCGACCGTTCCCCCGACGGCCGCTTCGCCCAGGCCGCGCGCCCGCTGGAGCAGCGGATCGCCTACGTCGTGGATCCCGCCTCCGACACGTCACCGCCCAGCCTGCTCGTACGTCCGGACGGCGTCATCGTCTGGGCCACCTCACGCGACACCGCCTCGTCCGACGACGCCGTCCTCAAGGATCTCGACACCGCCATCCAGCGTTGGGTCGGCACGCACTGAGAGAGCCGGTCGGCGCAACGGCGCCGCGGGCCCGAGCCTCAGGAGGGACCCGAGCCTCAGGAGGGACCCGAGCCTTAGGAAGGGCCCGAGCCTCAGGAGGCCAACCGCTCGCGCGCGGTGCGACCCGCCCCCGTGGGCTCGACCTCCCCGTCAGGCTGGTTGATCTCGGCCCACACCTCATCGAGCGAAAGACCGAGGACATCGGCGATCGCCGCGATGGTCGGGAAGGCGGGGGTGGCTACCCGACCGGACTCGATCTTGCGAAGGGTCTCCGGTGAGACACCTGCGTCCAGCGCGGTATCGAGCATCGAGCGCTCCCCCCTGGCCCGACGGAGAAGGGCGCCGAGGCGCTGCCCGCGCTCGACCTCTGCGGGAGTGAGCGGCAACCTGACCATGGCCCCGATTCTAATACCGGTATAGTAAGCCCGGTATAGTTATTGGTTGAGTGAGTACATGAGAAGGACGCCGCATGATCGAGATCCTGAGCCCCACCGAACTGGCCCGAGCAAAGGACACAGGCGCTCTGGTCGCCGACATCCTGCATACGCTGAAGGGCCGTAGCACTGTCGGCACGAACCTCCTGGACATCGACCGGTGGGCCAAGGCCATGATCGTCGAGGCGGGGGCGCTGTCCTGCTACGTCGACTACGAGCCGTCCTTCGGACGCGGCCCGTTCGGCCACTACATCTGCACGGCCGTCAACGACGCCGTGCTCCACGGGCGGCCGTCCGACTACGCGCTCGCCGACGGCGACCTGCTGACACTCGACCTCGCCGTCTCCAAGGCCGGAGTCGCCGCAGACGCCGCCATCAGCTTCATCGTGGGCGACGCGAAGCCCCCGGAGAGCGTCGCCATGATCGACGCGACCGAACGCGCACTGGCCGCGGGGATCGCCGCCGCCGGACCCGGGGCGCGCATCGGCGACATCTCCCATGCCATCGGCACGGTCCTCAGCGAGGCGGGATACCCGATCAACACCGAGTTCGGAGGCCATGGCATCGGATCGACGATGCACCAGGACCCGCACGTCTCGAACACCGGACGGCCGGGCCGCGGTTACAAGCTGCGCCCCGGGCTGCTGCTGGCACTGGAGCCCTGGGTCATGGCGGACACCGCCCAGCTCGTCACCGATGCCGACGGCTGGACCCTCCGCAGCGCCACAGGCTGCCGCACGGCGCACAGCGAGCACACGATCGCCATCACCGACGACGGAGCCGAAATCCTCACCCTGCCCCAGCAGATGCGGCCATGAGCGACGCGTCATACGTGAGGTTCCAGGGGACCGTCCGAAGCCCGCGAGGCCACTTCCCCGGTGTCTTCGCACTGGCCAACGGCCTCGCGCGGGCAGGCCGGCTGAGTGACGAGGAACATCGATTCTGGCGGGCGGGCAACGACTGGTTCAACGCCAACTACGCCAACCCCTCCGACGTCGATCCCTCGGTCTACGACCCCGAACTCAACCCAGGAGCCGTGGCATGGTTCAAAGCCACCTCCCTGGAACTGATCGCCCGGGTGGACGGCTACCTGAAGATCCTCGCCCTGCATGAAGTCGCCTGTGAGCGGATCGAATCATCGAACCCAGGAAAGATCATCTACGAGGACCCGGACCAGGTGGTCGTCACTCCCTGGCCTCACCACGGCGCAGCACAGCAGGAGTGATGGCGCCGATTGGCGACGTCACCCAACCGACAGCTCAACGGCCCCGCCCAGGACGTTAGCGGGGCGTTAGCCGTACAGCGACAGATCATCAGCGGTGCCCGACAGTCTTGTTCTCACGAAGCCGAAACACCACGTCGAGCGAACGGGAATAAAGATGTCGCACCGCACCGCTGTCCGCCACGTCCGCAAGGCCGCCGCCGCCATGCTGATCACCATCGCCGCCTTCGGGCTCACCGCCTGCCAGGACGGCGACACCAACTCCTCGTCCTCATCCCCCTCCGCGAGCGCCACGCAATCCCCCACCTCCGAGGCCAAGCCCAGCCAGGGCTCGGACCAGGACTCCGCCAAGGCCACCCCGTCGGGTATCCCCCGGAAGCCCGGTATGCGCTGCACCAACCAGATCGACTACGGAGACGACCCCAGGGACAACGCCACGATCAACAGCATCGGCTCGGACACCGGCTACTGCCCGGAGCCGCAAAAGGGCGGCACCCCGTCCGGCACCCCCCGGAAGCCCGGCATGCGCTGCACCAACCAGATCGACTACGGAGACGACCCCAGGGACAACGCCACGATCAACAGCATCGGCTCGGACACCGGCTACTGCCCGCCGGTCCAGCACCAGTGAGTTCTCCCGGTAATTCCCGCCTCCGGGGTCCACGAGCAGGCTGCATAGGATCCCCGGATGGCAATCACCACACCGCACAGGCTGAAGGCGAACATCCAGCCTGACAACACCTCCCCGCTGAACCTCGTAAAGCGCCTGGAATTCCAGCGCGAGGGCTACTCGCCAGCCTTCCAGTTCGTCAACGGCGAGTGGAGGGACCACGAGCGTTGGGCCATCATCACCGAGATGGCCCAAGCCGAGGCTCCCTGGCCAACTGAAGTACTCAGTCGCAGCAACGGCGATCTGGCTCCAGCACAAACACCTCTCGACCCGTAGGTCGCCCAAGCGACGTCGCCCAGGTCCGGTTTCCGACCTCATTGGCGACGTCTTTTTAGCTATGCCCGAAAGAGCGTCCCTCAGCTCTTGAGGGCCTTTCTTTTGCTCCTCCATAAGCCCCTCTGCCCCACGTTCTGAACTCCGTTTCCCCGCAGCCCTTCCAGGGAATGATCCATACACACTGTCAGGGGATTTCAGTGAGGCGGGGGCCTGCTCATGAGCAGTACGTCACGGTCGCATCAGAACGGCGCGGAGGCAGGGAACGCCACCCCTGAGCCGCAGCGCCACAAGATCAGGCAGATAGCGCACACACCGCCGTCCCCGGGACCGCTACCTGAGCGCAAGCATTCGGACGAGCAGCGCTCCGACCTCCAACTCGCCTCAATACGAGCCAGGATCGACGCCGGGGAGACAATCCCGACTCCTGGAAGCACCGCGGGCAACGAAGACCGCGATATCCATGAGGAGGAGTGGCGCGCACACGATCGCCGCGGCCCCTATGGACAACGGCGCCGCCGCAGGAACTAATCCGCCAGGCGCCACAAGGGACGCCCACCGTCTCCGGGCAACGCAAGAGGCCCCATCCATCCCTGGAAGGGGCCTCTTAGCTGCTGCGCCGCGGAACAAGGGCGCTCACGCCCAAGGCGACGACTTACGGGTGGTACTTCTCCTCGACCATATCGGCACCACCGGACTTGCGGTCCATGGTGACGCGGACGGTCACGCTGTTGGTCTTCGCAGCCTTCTCCAGCTCGTCCACGGTGCACTTCGCGGTGCCGTAGCCGTCGTCGCCGATGGCCACGCTGCCGTCGGGGGCGGTGCAGATCGCGGCCGCGCCACGGATGTTCGTGGCGTTGGCGACCAGGAACGCCTGGTCCGTGCCGCCGTCCTCGGGCTTGACGATCAGCTTGCCGGGCGCGAGGTACTCCATCTTGCCGACGATCGTGAGGCTCTTACCCGCGTCGGCGGAACCGCCCCCGTCCTGCCCCTGCGAGCCTGAGTTGCCCGAGGAGGAGCCGCCGGTGGGCTGGCTCGAGGCTTGCTGCGAGGGGGACGCGGTCGAAGAGGCCGAGGAGCCGCCGGAGTCCGCAGCGTCGGAGTCAGGCCCACAGGCCGTGGCCCCCAGGCCCAGCGCCGCGGCGGCGACGATGGTGGCGGCGATGCGGCGGCCGGCGCGGCCGCGGAAGCGGTTGGTGGTGGTGCTCATCGTGTCTCCCATTGCTGTGTTGTCTGATCTCGCTCCCGGACGACAACCAGCTTCGAAGACCGCGTTGGCGTTCAACTAACAGACGCCTAATGGAACCCAGCAGCACGTAACAGCTCGCTTGCGCCGATGAGCGCCGTGCCCGCTGAGCTGGGAAAACAGCAACCGTGGATTAGCCACGCAGCAACACCAAAGGCCCCCTCCCACACCTGGAAGGGGGCCTCGGAACTACACACTCGGCAGGACTACCGGTTTGGACGACCCTCACCCCTTGACCGAATGCCTGATTTTGCCCCACACATTCCGACGCGGCGACCACCAAGCTGTTCGGCTCGGGTGCCTCCTTCTCGCGTTCACTCTGCTCGGCGGCTTCCTGGCGCTGTTCCGCCCCACCGCGCCAAAAGATTGATCGCCCAGTGGCCGGCTCACCGGCCCGGCCCTGCCCTGCCCTGCCCTGCCCCGAGCGTCCCCCGGCGGTTGAGTCAGAGCTGATGTCACCCACACGCCAGAGGCCCCTTCCGATGATTGGAAGGGGCCTCTGAGCTGGTGCGCGCTCGGCAGGATTCGAACCTGCAACCTCTTGATCCGTAGGTTCGGGCACAGCAGTGGGCTGGGGCTCCACTCTCCGCCGCGACGATCGGCCGGGGTGGCTTTCGGCGGCTTGTGTGTGCCGTCGTTGCCGTCAAGGTTGCCGTCACCTCCGAACCGCAGGCATCGCCCACCTGCAACCGATGGTTGCGCCAGACGAGACCCACTCCTGACCGGTCTCGTTTCCTCGCTCCTCGCACCCACCACAGTGAGGGCAGCGGTGAGCTCGAATGCCCGTCATGTAGGCAGCGCCATACGGCTGAACCGCACCCGACACGACACCCGTCACCCCAGCGGTGAGCGGACGAGGTGGATAACTAGGTTTCCCAAACAATCACATGAGTCACCCGCCCTCATATTGTGGCCTCGAAACCTGCCCCCGGCGCGCGGGGGTGCGGGGAGGTCGCGACAGCCCCCGCACACGCGTGGGGTTTGTCTCGATTACCGCCGTCACCAGGCGGCCGAACGGGTCGGCTCACCGACCCGTTCGGAGGTTTGATGCACGTATCCCGTGCCTTGCGTTCGATCGTTGCCGTCGCCTCAGTGGGAGCGGCGTTGCTGGCCTCCCCTGCGTGGTCCGCCGTGCCCGCCGCCAGAGCGGCGCCCAAGACGGTCGACCACGCGCAGGCTACTCGGTCCCCTGACTCCGGCCCCGCGGTGCACCATGACACCTCGCCACCGTTGCGTGAGCTGTCACAAAGATCCAGACAGCTCCGGCGCGCTTCCGACCCCATGCTCCCCAGAAAGGGGCCGCAGCCACCCTCCGCCAAGGCCACCGCCCGTCCCGACGGGGTGGTGCAGAACCGCAACGGCAGCCGGGGTCGGATCCGGCTGGGCGTCAATTTCGAGGGCATCCGGGAAGGCGGGGGCACCCCTCCTGATCCCAACGCCTCGGTGGGCTCCCGCCAGGTCGTAGAGATCACCAACTTCAAACTCGCGGTGTACTCCAAGTCCGGTACCACGCTGCTGGGGCCGCTGACGACCCAAACCCTGTTCAGCGGGTTCGGCGGACCGTGCGAGAACGCTCAGAACGACTTCCTCGGGGACCCCGAAGTCCGCTGGGACTCCCTGGCCCACCGCTGGATCCTCAACCAGTTCGCCAGCGACCCCGTAACCAACACGAATCGACTGTGCGTGGGCGTTTCCCGCACCGCGGACGCCACCGGCGAGTACTACCGCTACGCCTTCGGGTATCAGACTCTCCCCGACCACCCGAAGTTCGCGGTGTGGCCGGACGCCTACTACGTGGTCGCCACCGCCGCCGGGTCGCTCTTCGAGGCGTGCGCCTGGGACCGGCACAGGATGCTGCGCGGAGCCGACGCCGCCCAGCAGTGCTACACCCTCCCGGCATCGACCATCCCGATCGGCTCGGACCTCGACGGCACGACCCCACCCCCGCGAGGCGAGCCCAACCTGCTGATCAACCTCGGCCCCACCGACGACAGGCTGCAGTACTGGCGGTTCCACGTCGACTGGACAGACCAGGCCCGCACCACCCTCTCGGGCCCGCAGGAGCTGAAGGTGGCCCCCTACACCCGGGCCTGCGAGAGTACCGATCCCACTCGCTGCGTCCCCCAGGCCGGCACCACCCAGAAACTGGATTCGCTCTCCTACTCTCCTATGTACCGGTTCGCCTACCGCAACTTCGGCGACCACCAGTCCCTGGTCGTCAACCACGCGGTCGATGCCCGTGGCGGCGTGGGCGTGCGCTGGTACGAACTGCGGTTGCGCCACGGCCGACCGGTCGTCCGCCAGCAGAGCACCTACGCTCCGGACCCCACGGACCGGTGGATGGGCTCCGCGGCCATGGACAAGAACGGCGACATCGCCCTGGGATACTCGCAGTCGTCTTCCCGGACCCATCCCTCGATCCGAGTCACCGGACGCCTGGCACACGACCCGCCGAACCTGATGACGTTCCACGAAACCACCGTGTGGACCGGCGCAGGCTCCCAGACCGGGAGCAACCGCTGGGGTGACTACACCTCCATGGCGATCGACCCGGTGGACGACTGTACGTTCTGGTACACCAACCAGTACCAACCGGCCGATGGCACCGGAAACTGGAACACCCGTCTCGCCTCCTTCCAGCTCTCCGACTGCCACGCTCACCACCACCATGGCCACAGCCGCCAGCACGGCCACCACCGTCACGGGTGACGCCGACACAGCCGGAGCGGGCATCGTGACCCTTGGTCTGCGGCTCCTCCTGTCGAGGATCTGACACGACAATGCCCGGGTGGTTGGTGTCAGAACTGATGTCACCGCATACGCAAGAGGCCCCTCCCGATGATCGGAAGGGGCCTCTGAGCTGGGGCGCGCTCGGCAGGATTCGAACCTGCAACCTCTTGATCCGTAGTCAAGTGCTCTATCCGTTAAGCTACGAGCGCTTGGCTTCCCGGCGGTTTTTCTTGCCGGTCGGCGTTGCGGGGACAACATTACATGACCTCTGCCGCCAGGCGAAATCCGTTTCCCGCACCCCCGCTGACCTGCGAGAACTCCATTTTTAGGGGCTGCCGGAGCGATCGTCGCGGGACATCGGGAAGCTGGCCTTCGTGTCGCTGGGCGTTTGGGGAGTGGCGGTCAGCTTCACGGAGGGCTACAGGATAGTCGCTCTGTGTCGCTTCGGTGCGAGTCCGGGGCTGGCAGGGTTACGGGGCCGCGGTCGCCCGGGGGCGCAGTCGCCGTCGCCGTAGTAAGGGGAGGCGTGGGCGGGCATTGTCGTGCCGGGCCGCTTCCGTGATCGTTCGCGGCGTCCCGCGGAAACGACACAGGGAGCCCGCGCCATGGGCACGGGCTCCCTGATCAGAGAGCGGAGGCTGAGGGATTTGAACCCTCGATGGGCTTTAGGGCCCAAACCGCATTAGCAGTGCGGCGCCATAGACCAGACTAGGCGAAGCCTCCAGCACACCGGTTTCGCTCGCGCGAGCGCGATGTGGTGTGTGCAGATGATGTCACAGCCCTGCGGGATGTCACCAATCGCGGACTACGGTACTCGGCGGGCGGGGCCCATCGCAAAGCCCTAACGCCCCGGAGCAGCCCCAATGCCGGAGCGCAGTCGGGGCGCGGTCGGAGCGCGGTCCTTACGGCGGAGCGTGCGCGGCGGAGCCCAGCCTCCCTCCAGCTCTCAGCCCCCAGCCCCTCCGGCCGAGCGCAGCCCTTATGGCGGCGCAACGCGCGCGGCGGCGGCGCGTTAGACGGGGCAGGGGCAGCGCGCCCCCGTCCGATCACTCCAGGAGTGCCCCGATGCCCCCGATGCCCCTGCTGCACCGCCTTGTCGTCACCGCCGCCCTGACGACCGCCGCCACGGTCGGCGCGCTGGCCCCCGCCGGGGCCACGCCGCTGCCGCTGCCCCTGCCGTTCGACACGGAGAGCGCCGACCGGCTCGTGATCACCGTCAGCCAGAGCGGTGACCCCGACGACGCCTCGACCTTTGTGCTGGGCTGCCACCCGACCGGGGGTACGCACCCCCGGGCCCGGGCCGCGTGTGCGCAGTTGGACTCGCAGACCGTGTGGGGCCGGGATCCGTTCGCGCCGGTGTCGCCGGATGCGATGTGCACCGGGCAGTACGGCGGGCCGGCCACGGCTCGGGTGACGGGTCACTGGGCGGGGCGTCCCGTCAACGCGTGGTTCAACCGCACCAACGGGTGTGAAATCGCCCGATGGAATCGGTTCTCCGTCGTTTTGCGCACGCCTGGGAGCTGACCTGGGGATTGGGACGGGAGTGAGAGGAGGAGAGCACGGAGAAGTTTGTCCGGGCGTGCGTCGAGACGCGTACGTCGTGCTGCGACCTCCCTCTCATCCGCCGTCACGTCCGGCTTCGGTGGCCGTAGACTCCCCTAGAGACACTCCGCAGACGGGACGGCAGAATGACCGCGAGTGTCAGCAAGATGCAGTAGTCAGGGAGGAAGCGTCGTCGTGAGCAGCAGGCCATCCCGAGGCGCTGCTCGCCTCGCAGCGATACTCGACGCGCTCCCGGACGCGCTGTTGCTCGTCAACTGCAACGGCACGATCGTCAACGCCAACCACATCGCGCTGGAGTCCTTCGAGGCTCCGGGCACCGCCCTGGTCGGCCGTGGTCTGCTCGATCTGCTCCCCTCCTTCGATCCCAATCGCATTCCCGGGTCGATGCGGCGCCCCGAGTCGGCACAGCGGGACGGCATCAAGCCGACCCGGATGATGGCCCGGCGCACCGACGGGGCGCAGATTCCCGTCGAGGTGACCAGCGCGAATCTGGAGGACGGGCGGACTCCTTACGCCGATCAGTACAGCTACACCGGCGATGAGCTGCTGATGCTCATCGTGCGCGACCTGACCGGGACGCTCGACACCGAGGCCGAACTCGCCCGTCAGCAGCGCCAGACCGAGATGATCCTGCGCGCGGCGGCGGAGGGCGTGGTCGGCGTGGACACCGAGGGCAAGGTGGTCCTCGTCAACCCGTCCGCCGCGCAGATCCTCGGCTACCGGGCCAGCGACATGGGCGGTCAGGAGCTTCACTCTCTTGTACACCACTCGCGCCCGGACGGTTCCCCCTTCCCGTACGAGGAATCGCCCCTCGCCGACTCCCTGCGCTCCGGCCGCAAGCACCGGGTGCGCGGCCAGGTGCTGTGGGCGAAGGACGGCAGCGAGGTCCCGGTCGATCTGACCACCGCGCCCGTCCGCGACGGCGAGCAACTCGTGGGCGCGGTGATGACCTTCACCGACCGGCGTGCCGAGAAGACCATGGCGGCCAAGCACGCCGAGGAGGTGGAGAGCCTCACCACCCAGCACACGGAGGAGGTCGAGCGCCTCACCACCCAGCACACGGAGAAGGTGGAGAGCCTCACCACCCGGCACGCCGAGGAGCTGGAGAACCTCACCGCCCAGCACACGAAGACCGTGGAGGGGCTGCGGACGCAGCTCGCCGAGGAGCGTGCGCGGTACTCGGCTCAGCTCGAGTCCGTCACCGCCCGGAACAGCCAGTTGCTCGCCGTGCTGGACCAGTCGCTGCGCGGACCGCTGCTGCAACTGCGCGGGGAGCTCGGTGTGCTCGCCGACGACCCGGCCGGGCAACTGTGGCCCGAGGCCAACCAGATCCTGCACCACCTCGCCGCCGGCTACACCCGGATGACCACGCTCGTCGACAACGTCCTGAGCTATCAGCGGCTCGACGCGCACAGCGAGGAACTGGCCCGCCGTACGGTCTCGATGGACGAGGTCGTATCGGCCAGTGTGGAGGGCGCGGTCGAGCTGATCGGCCCGGGGCGCGCGCAGTTCGCCGTGCACGCGCCCCCCATCGACGCCGAGGTGGACCCGGAGCGGCTCGCCCAGGCGCTCGCCCATCTGATCGCGGACGTGGCCGGGGTCGACTCCACCGGCAACACCGCAGCGGGCAGCTCGGCCAGCGACTCGACGATCGTGGTCGCGGCGGCACAGCGCGGCGATGTCGTACGGATCGAGGTCCGCGGACCGTACGCGGGCGGCGACCCGGTGCACGAGCCGATCGTGCGCGGGATCGTGCGCCGGCACGGGGGCGTGCTCCAGACCCATGAGATGCCGGGCATGGGCGGACACGCCTACGTCCTGGAGGTGCCGATCTCGGCGGCGGCCGCGGCCGAGCAGGAGCGCGCGAACGGCGACACCGCCGGGCAGGGCGACGGTACGCAGGGACAGGGCACCTCCGGCGCGGGCACGGGCACGGGTACAGGCACCGACGCGGGTACGGATACGGGTGCGGGCACCGCGGGCGGCAATGCCACCGGCCAGACCCCGACCGGACGGCGCGCCCGGCACGGCGCGGCCCCCGGCGGCACACCAGGCGACACCAGCGGCGGCGGTACGCAGGGCAACGGCACGCTGGGCAACGGCACACAGGGCGGTACGCCCCCGCCCAACCTCCGTAAGGCCGACCCGCATACGGCCGATCCCGGTACGGCCGACCCGCGCACCGCCGCTCAGCAGGGCGCCCCGGGCTCGCCCGCCGCACTGCCGGCGGTCGTCGGCGAGGACAGCGCGGCCCAGCAGCAGGGCGCGGCCGAGGCCGGGGACACCCCACGGCCCACCGGGCGGCGCAGGGCGCGCCCCCACCCCGACGAGGCGGCGGCCGCGGCCGCCGCCGCGCAGCCCGCCCAGAACGCCGAGGGAGCCGCGACCGGCAGTCATCGCCATGCTCGCGGCGACGCACCGGAAGCGGCCGGTCCGCAACCGACGGGCGCCGCCGCCATGGGCGTTGTGCCGCCGCAGGGCATTCCGGCCCAGCAGCAGCCCCAGGGCCGCCGCGCCCGGCGCGGCGCCCCGGCGCAGGAGCAGGGCGGCCCTCAGTCCGCCCCCGCCCCTGCCCAGGACTCGGGCGGTCGGCCTGCCCTCGCCCTGCCCGCTGCCGCCTCCGACACGCCCCAGCGGCCCGCCCAGCCGGTCGCATCGGGCATGCCCGCGCTGCCCGCCGCCCGTGCCCCCGAGGAGCAGCAGCCCAACTGGGGCCAGGACACCGGCGGCGGCCGGCCGCAGGACGTCCCGCCCACCGGACGTCGCCGCGCCCGCCGCACACTGGCCGAGGCGTCGGAGCTGCCGGCGCCCGACCAGGCGCAGCCCCAGGGCCAGCCCCAGACGCAGGGCCAGGCGCAGCCCCAGGGCCAGACGCAGGGCCAGGGCCGGCCCCAAGGCCAGGCGCAGCCCCAACTTCAGCCGCAGCAAGCCCCGCCGCAGCCGCAGTCCGCGGGGGAGCCCGGTCTCGTCCGCTCCCCCTTCGCGCTGCCCCCGGCCGCCGCCGACCGGGCGCAGCCCGGCGCGCTGCCGCCGGAGCTCGGCCCGGCCGGGCTCGTCCCCGCGCAGCACGGCGCCCGCGAGGCGCGGGGCGGCGCGCCCCAGCCGCAGCAGGGCGGGGGCCTGGCCGTACGAGGCGAGCCCGTACCCCCCAACGGTGCCGCACGGCCCGGGGGCTGGCCGTCCGACCCCGGTCAGGCACCGGGCCAGGACCCGCGTCGGTCCCAGCCGCAGCCGCAGGCCCAGGGTTCCGGCGCCGCTCAGCCCGCCGGATCGGGCATGCCCGCGCTGCCCGCCGCCCGTACGCCCGAGGAACAGCAGCCCAACTGGGGCCAGGACACCGGCGGCGACCGGCCGCAGGACGTCCCGCCCACCGGACGTCGCCGCGCCCGGCGGCCACTGGCCGAGGAGCAGCCGGAGGCGCCCCAGGGCGGCCCGGGTACTCCGGGCGTTCCGCCCCAGGGTGGTCCGGGTGGCCCGCAGCCCGTCGAGGCGAGCGGGCGCCCACCGGCCCAGCAGCCGACCCAGCAGCCTGCGCAGTGGCCGGACGCGCCCGCGCAGCCCCGTCCGCAGCCGCTGCCCGCCGAGGCCCCCCAGAGCGCCGACGCCGCCCAGGGGCGCGCGATCAGCGTGCGCACTCTGGGCCAAGGGGTGCCGTTCGCCCAGCAGGTGGGGGAGCACCCCCAGGGCCAGCCGCAGCAGGGCCAGGGACGCCCGCAGCAGGGCCAGCCCCAGACGCCCTCCGGAGGCACCAGCCTGGGCTCCGGCAGGCGCCGCAAGCTGGCCGCCCGGCCCGAGATGGCGGACCAGGGCAACTCGGCCGAACTCCAGCCCGCCGGCAGCCGTTCGCAACCGCACCCCGGGGCACAGACCGGCGCCCAGCCCCGCCCCCAGCCCGGGTCGGGGGCGCAGCCGCAGCGTGCGGCGGGTGGGCCGCAGAGCTCGGGCCGTGCGTTCGCCATCGGCGCGCCGGACGAGGGCGCCGAGGGGCCGGAGCCGCTGGACGGGCCCAACGGCGCCGTCGAGATCGTCGACGACCGCACCCCGCCGCCCGACGACGAACTGCCGCCGGAGCCGCTGGACAACCCGCGCCGCCTCCTCGTATGGCCCGCGCCGGACATGTCCACCCAGCAGGCGCTGAGCGACCGCGGCTACCGCCCGGTGATCGTGAACTCCCGTGAGGAGGTCGACGCGCAGATCGCCGCGTACCCGGCGGCGCTGTTCGTCGATCCGCTGACCGGGCCGATCACCCGGACCGCGCTCCAGTCGCTGCGTACGGCCGCGGTCGCCGCCGAGGTGCCGGTGCTGGTGACCGCGGGGCTCGGCCAGGCGACGCGGGAGGCGGCGTACGGCGCCGACCCGGCCGTCCTGTTCAAGGCGCTCGCCCCGCGCGACAGCGAGCAGCATCCGTCGCGCGTTCTGCTGATCGAGGAGCACGAGCCGATCGCCGTCGCCCTTACGGCGACGCTCGAGCGGCGCGGGATGCAGGTCGCCCGCGCGGCGACGGACGCGGACGCGGTCTCGCTCGCGGGGCAGATGCGGCCGAATCTGGTGGTGATGGACCTGATGCAGGTACGCCGCCGCCGGGCCGGGATCGTCGACTGGCTGCGCGGCAACGGACTGCTCAACCGCACCCCGCTGGTCGTCTACACCTCCGCGGACATCGATCCGGCGCATCTGTCGCGGCTGACCTCGGGCGAGACGGTGCTGTTCCTCGCGGAGCGCTCGACGAGCGCGGAGGTGCAGTCGCGGATCGTGGACCTGCTGGCGAAGATCGGCACCAACTGACACGCGCGGTCCTTACGGTGACGTGCGGACCGTAAGGAGACACTCGGCTCCTTACGGTGGCCGCGTCACCGGCCGGCCGACCGGGGGCTCGGGCCCGCTCGGCCCGCGCCCCCGTTTCCGTTGCGTTCCTCAGCCCAGCGTGGTCAGAGGCCCAGCGTGGGTCAGCGGCCCAGCGTGGTCACGTCCAGTTCCCCGTCCGCGTACTGCTTGCGGATCACCTTCTTGTTGAACTTCCCCACACTCGTCTTCGGCACCACCGGAACCACCGCCCAGTGCTCCGGCAACTGCCAGCGCGCGACCCGTTCGGCGAGGAAGGCCCGCAGCCCCTCGTAGTCGACCGTGGCGCCCTCCGTCAGCACCACCGTGGCCAGCGGCCGCTCGCCCCACTTCTCGTCCGGCACCGCCACCACCGCCGCCTCCGCGACCTCCGGATGGCCCATCAGCAGGTTCTCCAGCTCGACCGTGGAGATCCACTCGCCGCCGGACTTGATGACGTCCTTGGCCCGGTCGGTCAGCGTCAGATAGCACTCGGGGCTGATGGTGCCGACATCGCCGGTCTTCAGCCAGCCGTCCTCGGTGAACTTGTCCTCGGGGCGGAACGGCTCGCCGTCCGCCCCTCCGTAGTACGCGCCCGCGATCCACGGCCCGCGCACCTCCAGCTCACCCGGCGTCTTCCCGTCCCACGGCACGACCTCGCCGTCCGCCGAGATCAACCGGCACTCGACGGACGTCGGGAAGCGGCCCTGCGACAGCCGGTACGGCCAGCCCTCCTCCGCCGAGAGCCCGCCCGGCGGATGGGCCACGGAGCCGAGCGGAGAGGTCTCCGTCATGCCCCATGCATGGACGACGTGGATGCCGTGGCGCTCCTCGTACGCCTTCATCAGGGAGGGCGGGCAGGCCGAGCCGCCGATGAAGACGTCCCGCAGACAGCTCACCTCCCGCGGCCTCGCGTCGAGTTCGGCCAGCAGCCCCTGCCAGACGGTGGGAACGGCGGCCGCGATGGTGGGACGTTCGCGCTCGATCATCTCGGCGAGCGGCTCGGGCTGGAGGAAGCGGTCGGGCATGAGCATCGAGGCGCCCGCCATGAAGGCGGCATGCGCGGTGCCCCATGCGTTTGCGTGGAACATGGGCACCACCGGCAGCAGGGTGTCGCCCCCGGACATCCCGAACGACTCGGCGGCGTTGACCTGCATCGAGTGCAGGTAGATGGAGCGGTGGCTGTAGGCCACGCCCTTGGGGTCCCCGGTCGTCCCCGAGGTGTAGCAGAGCGCGGCGGCCTGGCGCTCGTCGATCTCCGGCCAGGCGTAGTGCCGCGGCCGCCCCTCGATCAGCTCCTCGTAGTCATGGACCCGGGCGGCGCAGCCGTCCAGGACGGAACGGTCGCCGGGCCCCGCGACCACGATGTGCTTCACGGTGGTGAGGCCGGGGAGGAGCGGTGCGAGCAGCGGCAGTACGGAGCCGTTGACGATGATCACGCGATCGGCGGCGTGGTTCACGATCCAGCCGAGCTGCTCGGTGGGCAGCCGCAGGTTGAGGGTGTGCAGTACGGCGCCCATGGAGGGGACCGCGAGATACGCCTCCAGATGCTCGCCGTTGTTCCACATCAAGGTGGCCACGGCCTGCCCCGGCTCGACCCCGAGCTCATCGCGCAGCGCGTTCGCCAACTGGATCGACCGCATGCCCACGTCGTGGAAGCTGAGGCGCCGGGGCTCGTCCTCACCGGTCCAGGTGGTCACATGGGCCGTACGGCCATGCACGAGTGCCCCGTGCACAAGGATGCGGGTCACGGTCAGCGGTACGTCCTGCATCGTGCTGAGCACCGGGGCCTCCAGGGTTCCGGTTACGCGCGGGCTGAGGTTCCGCCGATTGTGCAGCCGACCGCTCGGTATGTCACTACCCCCGGACCCCGCCGGTCGCCCCGTCGACCGCCCCGTCGATCGCCCGTCGGTCCCCCTGCCGATTCCCGGGCCGGTCCCCGGGTCGGTCCCCCCAGTCAGCCCCCGGTCAGCCCCCGTCGGCCGCCGCCCGGACGGTCACGCGGCGTAGCCGAGCTCCGGGTCCTCGCGGAGCTTGCCGAGGGCGCGCGAGACCGCGCTCTTGACGGTGCCGACGGACACCCCGAGTACCTCCGCCGTCTGCGCCTCGCTCAGGTCCTCGTAGTACCTGAGGACGACCATCGCCCGCTGACGGTCCGGCAATCGGAGTACGGCCCGCCACAGCGCGTCGCGGACGACCTGCCGTTCGGCGGGGTCCGGGGCGGGCACCGTCTCGGGCTCGGGCAGCTCCTCGCAGGCGAATTCGTCGATCTTGCGCTTGCGCCACTGCGAGGTCCGCGTGTTGACCAGAGCGCGCCGCACATAGCCGTCCAGCGCTTTGTGGTCCTCGATACGCTCCCACGCCAGGTACGTCTTGGTCAGCGCGGTTTGCAGCAGATCCTCGGCGTCGCACACGTTGGAGGTCAGCGAGCGGGCGGTGCGCAACAGCACCGGCCCCCGCGCCCGTACATACGAAGTGAACGACGGGAACGCGGCGGCGGATACGCCTGTGCACACGGTCGTGGTCATGGCTTAACGCTAGGAGCCGGGCAGGTCGGAGCGGATCGGCCATAAGTGCCGAAGCGGGATCAGCCTCAGGTTGTACGGTTGGTGCTGGCACCACCTCCTCCGGGGGGAGGGGCCGAGCCGAGGGTCAGGGTTCCTCCCGAGGGTTCCCCGGGAGCGCCCCCGAAGGCGCTCCCGGAGAGTTCCCGAGGATTACCCGAAGATGCCTACGAGGACCCCTCCGAAGATGCCTCCGCGGTTCCAGGGGTGTCCCGGACGGGCGCCGGTGACGGAGGGTCATTTGATGATCGCGACCGGTGCGTCCACCTTGTTGCGGTCGATGCGCAGCGTCCGGCCGCCGTGTGTCACATCGACGTTGCCCTTGTACTGGTGGATGCGGCGGTGCGGATTCCACGCGCTCTTGGCCAGCGCCGGCTCACCGTACAGCGACGGCTTCCCCTTCCAGCGTGCGAACCACATGGCGGAGGGCAGGTCATGGACCCCGGCCCGGCGGGCCTGCTCCACATGGCGTACCCCGGAGTCGGCGCTGCTGTAGAAGCCGGGGAAGAAGCCGTGCGAGCGGACCTCGCGGTTCCAGCCCCGGATGAAGGAGAGCGTCTTGGCGGCGCAGCCCGTTTTCGTCAGGTCGTACGCCTCCATGTCGAGGTAGAGCGCGCTGCGCTTCTTCAGGGAGAGCGCCTTGGCGCGCGCGACCGCGTCCTTGCCCTCCGCGCGCCCCTGGGAGAAGGGCTTGCCGCCGATCGGCACATGCTTCTTGTTGGCGCTGCGGACGCAGGGGGCCTGGGATCCGACGAAGATGGGCAGCACCCGCCACTTCATGCTCTTGACGCCGCGCATCCAGGAGACGGTGAGGTTGGGCTGGCTCGCACAGGCCCGGCCGCGGCCCGCGTAATAGACGCCGACGGCGCGGTAGCGGGAGCTGTTCCACGCGCGCAGGGTGGCGAGGGACGGCGCATGGCAGGTGTCGAAGGCCCAGCCCTGGAAGACCTTGGCGCCCAGGGGACGGGGGTCGGGCAGGACCTCCGCCGAGGCGGCGGGGGTGGCACCGGCGATCGCGGTGGCCAGCGCCGCGGCCAGACCGGTGGTCCATCCCGTGGCTTGCCAGTTGCTCCGCCTGCTCTGCTTTCTTCGGGTCATATGAGGAGTGAAGGTGGACCTCGGCGGCCCGATACCGCCGACACGCGCGCGGTTCAGCCGTCTGCGCCGAGGAGGAGCCCGGATGTCGGTACCCCGGTGCCCGCGGTGACCAGGGCGCGGGCGGCCCCCGGCACCTGGTTGACGGAGGTGCCGCGGATCTGGCGGACGGCCTCGGCGATCCCGTTCATCCCGTGCAGATACGCCTCACCGAGCTGACCGCCGTGCGTATTGAGCGGCAGCGCGTCCTCGGCGACGAATCCGGCCGCCTCACCGCGTCCGCAGAAGCCGAACTCCTCGAGCTGCATCAGCACGAACGGCGTGAAGTGGTCGTAGAGGATGGCCACGTCGACGTCGGCCGGGGTCAGCCCGCTGCCGCGCCACAGTTGCCGGGCGACCACCCCCATCTCGGGAAGGCCCGTCAGGTCGTCGCGGTAGAAGCTCGTCATCTGCTCCTGGCCGCGCCCCGCGCCCTGCGCCGCGCCCGTGATCACGGCGGGCGGACGCCGCAGGTCGCGCGCCCGTTCCACGCTGGTGACCACGAGCGCCTGGCCGCCGTCGGTCTCCTGACAGCAGTCGAGCAGCCGCAGCGGCTCGACGATCCAGCGGGAGGCGGCGTGTTCGGCGAGGGTGATCGGCTTGCCATGGAAGTACGCGGCCGGGTTGGTGGCCGCGTGGCGGCGGTCGGTGACGGCCACATGGCCGAAAACCTCGGGCGTCAGCCCATAGGCGTACAGATAGCGCTGGGCGGCCATGGCGACCCACGAGGCCGGGGTCAGCAGCCCGAAGGGCAGCGACCAGCCGAGCGCGGCGCCCTCGGCGGACGGCTCGCGGTGCTGTACGCCGGAGCCGAAGCGGCGCCCGGAGCGCTCGTTGAACGCGCGGTAGCAGACGACGACCTCGGCCACGCCAGTCGCGACGGCGAGCGCGGCCTGCTGCACGGTGGCGCAGGCCGCGCCCCCGCCGTAGTGGACGCGCGAGAAGAAGGTGAGATCGCCGATGCCGCACGCCTGCGCCACGGTGATCTCGGGGCTGGTGTCCATGGTGAAGGTGACCAGCCCGTCCACATCGGCCGGGGCGAGGCCCGCGTCGTCCAGGGCCGCCTGAACGGCCTCGACGGCCAGCTTCAGCTCGCTGCGGCCCGAGTCCTTGGAGAACTCGGTGGCGCCGATGCCGACGACGGCGGCCCGGCCGCCCAGGGTGTCCGCCTTACGGGCGCTCATCGGGGGGTGTCCGGGGTGGTGATTTCGGTGGGGGCGTCGGTGGTCGCCGGGGTGTCGGTGGTCCCCTTACGGGCGTCACCGGTTCCCGGGGCATCGGTGGGGAGCCGCACCGTGACCTTGCCGGTCACATGGTGGCCGATGCCGTTCCTGCCGGTGACGGCGACCTCCGCCGTGCCCTCCGCGACCGCGGTGACCTCACCCGTCAACACCATCTCATCGCCGGGGTAGTTGGGCGCCCCGAGCCGGATGGCGACCTTACGGAGGCGGGCCCGCGGCCCGAAGTGATCGGTGATGTACCGGCCGACCAGCCCATTGGTGGTGAGGATGTTCATGAAGATGTCCGGGGAGCCCTTCTCCTTGGCCGCCTCGGCGTCGTGGTGCACATCCTGGTAGTCCCGGGATGCGAGGGCACCGGCGACGATCAGGGTCCGGGTGATCGGGATGCGCAGCGGGGGCAGCTCATCGCCCGTACGCACGGTCATAGGGCCGCCTCCTCGTCCGTACTGTCCGCCAGGTCGGGTCCGCCGGGGGGTTCGGCTTCGTCCGTCCCTCATGCCTCGGCACCCCGGAACACGGGCAGCTCCAGCTCCTCGTCCACGCGCAGGAACTCCAGCTCGACGGGCATGCCGATGCGCACTTTGTCGTACGGCACCCCGGTGATGCCGCTGACCATCCGCACCCCTTCCGCGAGCTCGATCAGGCCGACCGCGTAGGGCGGGTCGAAGGCGGGGAAGGGCGGATGGTGCATGACCACATAGCTGAACACCGTGCCCGCGCCGGACGCCTCGACCGCCTCCCACCGCTGGGAACCGCACGCCCCACACCCCGGCAGCCAGGGGAAGCGCGGGGCGGCGCAGTCCAGGCAGCGCTGGATGAGTAGCTGATGCCGGGCGACGCCCTGCCAGAAGCCCGCGTTGTCGCCGTTGATGACGGGGCGAGGACGACGGGGCCGGTCGGCCCCCCGCTCCGCGGCCCGTCTCGGCTCCGACTCCGACTCCGGCTCCCGCTCCCGCTCCGGCTCCGCCTTCGGCCGCGCGGGTGCGTACTTGAGGATGCGGAAGCGGTGGGTGCCGACAAGCTCCCCGTCCCCGGTACGGACGTTCATCCGGGTGGTGACGAAGTATCCGGTGCCCAGCTTGGTGGTCTTACGCGGCGACACCGACTCGATGACCGCGTCGAAGGTGACCTGGTCGCCGGGGCGCAGCGACCGCACGTACTCCTGCTCGCAGTCGGTGGCGACCACCGAGGTGCAGCCCGCGTCGTCGAGCAACGCCAGCAGCTCGTCGTACGCCTCGGAGCGGGCCGAACCGCCGGGGTGCCCGGCCAGCCCGCCCATCGTCCACGCCTGAAGCATCGTCGGCGGGGCGATATCCGGATAGGCCGGGTTGGTGTCGCCCATCGCCTCGCACCAGTGCCTGATCATGGGCTCGTTGACCGGGTCCCTGCCCGCGCCGCCGCTCGCGGCCGTCCGCCCCTCGTACGCTGTCAGCCGTCCGTACAGCTCATCGAGCCCATTCGGTTCATCCAGGTCGTGCAGCTCATCGCGCGTCATCGCTGCCCCTGCCGCATGTCCGCCGTAGAAAGCAATCTGACTATCCGTCAGATACGGCGATGCCGTCAAGAACACCGAAGCAGGCCGCCACCCGCCATCCGCCGCCCACTCCAAGCCCACCACGCACGATCGCGCGATGGCGTCGATACGCCACCGCGCGACCGCACGACCTCACCCGTCCCGTTCGCTCAATGAATCACCACAGCTCACTCAGATCGATCGGACATTGCCCCACCCCTGCCGCGTTCCCCTGCGGGCGTCCGCGATGGCGGCGACCTACCCCCATGCGATCGGGGCAGCTCCCAGGAGCCGCGCCCCGCCCTGGACGCGGAAGACGGCGGTGCGGTGAGGGCGCGGCCGGAGCCCGTCCTTGTGTCCACCATCTCGATTCCTCCGGTCTCCGACGCTCGGGAAGTGTCGCGGAAGCAGAGTTGCCCACCGAATCCAGGACGATGCGTACGGGCCATGGGAATTACCACGCAAGCATGATGAACCTGTTTTAAACGCCCCACGCACCCCCGCTCCCCACACCGCGCCGATGCGCCGGGTGGGTCCGGGTGCGGCGGTACGTCGACACGGGCGCGCCACCCCGCCCCGCCGCAGGCTGAGCCTTACGAGGGAACCGGTTCCGCATAGTTTCGGCCATCCTCGGCGACTTGCCGGGCCCCCTTCCCATTACCGAACACTTGTCCGAAAATGGGTCACATGGCGAATACCGCACTCGCCCATGTTCTTGCCCACGCCCTGACCGCCGCGGCCCACGGCTTCCGCGTGATCCCGCTGACCCGCGCGAAGCTGCCCGCCGTGCGCTCCCCTCACCACCACGACCCCGCGCCTCTGCCGTGCCGCGGCGAATGCGGCCGACCGGGCCATGGAGTCCATGACGCGTCGGCGGACCCCGAGGCGATCCGCGCCCTGTTCGCCTCCGCCCCCTGGGCCACCGGCTACGGCATCGCCTGCGGACGCGCCCCGTACCACCTCATCGGCCTCGACCTCGACCTCAAGGGCGGGCTCAAGGACGGGCTCAAGGGCGGAAGACCAGGAAGACCCCGAGAAACCGGGGGAGCGGCCGACACGGACGGTGGGGCCAGGAAGCCCGATGCAAACCGTAAGGACGGCACGGACAGCACGGGCAGCACGGACGGCAGGGACGGCAGGGACGGCAGGGACGGCAGGGACGGCACCGGCAGCACAGACGGCCTGGCGGCCCTCGCCCGGCTGGCCCGCGAGCATGCCTTCGCCATCCCCCTTACGGTCACCGTGCTCACCCCGAGCGGCGGCCGCCATCTCTGGTTGTGCGGCCCACCCGGCCTCGCCGTCCCCAACTCCGCCGGTCGCCTGGCCCCCGGCATCGACATCCGAGGGCTGGGCGGCTATCTGGTCGGCCCCGGCTCATACGGCTCGCACGGCAGCTACCGCCTCGCGCCGGGCTCCCCCGCCTGGGCCCCGGCGCCCGCCCCGGCCGCCCTGCTGCGCCTGCTCACGCCCCCGCGCCCGGCCCCGCACCGCTCGTACCGCCCCGGCCCGCCGTCCCCCGGGCCACATCCCGCCGCCCTGGAGGGGCTCGTACGGTTCGTCCGCGCCTCCCGGGAGGGCCGGCGCAACGACCGGCTGTTCTGGGCCGCCTGCCGCGCTTACGAGACGGGCGCCGGGCCGGAGTTGGCCCCCGCCCTGATCGAGGCCGCGCTCGACACCGGCCTGGCCCCGCGCGAGGCCCGCGCCACCGTCGCCTCCGCGGCCCGCAGCGCCGCCCGCCACCTCCAGCCCCCGGATGCCTGGGCCTGACGCATACGCCTGGGACGGATGAACGGAGCAGTGGCTGCGGACGTATGGCAGGACGCCGGAGGCGGCGCGATCCAGCGGTATACGGACGGTGAGCCGTGCGCTACGTGAACGAGGAGCACTATCGTGACCATGCGACGAGGCGCTCCGTACCGGAACCGGACCGCAACGCGGTGACCAGGCGGCGCAGGAACCACGCCCGTTCGCCGGTGCTTCCGCCCCGAGGCGGACCGTGAAGGGATCCCCACTCTCCCCGTAACCGGTGATCGGCGACCGGTGATCGGCGACCTGGGTGACCCATGACCGTCCGACCGGCGACCGTCCGACCGCCTCCGCCGCACCGGTACCAAGGCGCGAGCAGGGGGAGCATTGCACGAGCTCTACGCACAGAGGTGGTTCGCGGACTTCGCGTTACCCATCGGCGTCTGCGCACTGGTCACCTGGATCTCGCTGGTCCACCGCTTCTCCGACAAGGGCCGCCTGCTGGGAACCGTAAGGTCGACGGCGCTGTGCTGCGGCATCCTCGCCTGTAGCTGCGCGGCGGCCCTGCTCACCATCGCCCTGCTGCTGCCGCACGCCGCCGATGTGCCCCCCGCCGTGGCCGCTGCCGCCGCGGGCGGGGCCCTGGCACCTCGCGTCCGTCAGCAGCAGAACCAGCAGTCCACGCCGCCCTTCGTGGCCGTGATCACGCTGGGCATCGCGGTGCTGCTGAGCGAGCTGGAACGGCGGCTGGTCCACGACATGTACATCCACTGCCACCGGCTGGTCCGCGACTTCGAGAACGTGGCCCAATTGCGCATGTTCGCCTTCGAGGCCCGCCGCCACCTGCGCGGCTGCGCCGCCGCGACCAAGGACAGGACGACGATCAACACCTTGTACGAGGAGGTGGACCAACTCCTGGACGACGCGACCAAGGTCGAGGCCGACATCGAGGCGAGATGCCGGCAGCGGGAGGTCCAGGAGTTCCCGCCGGAGCTGCACACCCCGACCCGGGAGGAGGCCGAGGACCGCCGTCAGGCCCTGGCGATGGCCATGGACGCCTGCGCACGCATGCTGGAGTTCGGCTACCGCACCGGCAAGCGGAGCGGCGACCGCGAACTCACGCGGCTCCGCGACGAGGCCCTGGCGGCGCGCCCCCTGGCCACGACAGGCACCCCGCACCCCTGACGCGATGCGGCACACCACACCGCCCGTCAGCGACGCTCAGGGAGCGTAGACAAAGGCATCGGACCCATCGCCCAGCCCACGCGTCCGACGAGCCCCGTCCTCCTTGGGCTCCACAAAGCTGATCTTGATGTCCAGATCCAGGGCCTCTGCCACGGCAGCCAGGCTCCGCAGCGTCAGATTCTCGTCTCCGGAAAGTATCTGGCTCACCCGTCCCGGGCTGACGTCCATGAGCCGGGCGAGGTCGGCACGGCTCATATCGCGCTTCCCCAGCAACCCCGCGACCTCCACGGTGGCCTGCCGCGCCAGCCGAGCCCCCGCACAGTCCACGGCCTCCCCCTTCGAACCCTTGCCTTTCCACGGCACACTCATCACCCTCCCAGCGCATGGTGCCGACCGTTGGGCTTCACACCCCTCGGCGACAGGATTCCACCTTTAGCTACAACTAAAAGCCCACATCCCCCGCCCCCGCCACCCGACCCACCCCCACTCGCCCATTCCCCCCGCCCTGACCTGCACCAACGCCCCCACCCATAGCTTTTCGGCCAGATCTGACGCCGCCCGCCCCGGCCCGCCGACGCCCCCGCCTCGAACGACCAACACCAGGAGCCCGGGCCCACCCCTGGTCCACACAGCAGGCCCTCCGTCGGCTCGGCCACGACTGTCAGTGGCGCGCAGTACGGTCCTGACATGGCAGCCAGAATCGATCTGACCTTCGACTGCACGGACGCGAAGCTCCTCGCCGAGTTCTGGAAAACGGCCCTGGGGTACGTCGACGAGCCGCCGCCCGCGCCCTTCAAAACCCGCGAGGAGTGGCTCGCACAGTTCGATCTCCCAGAAGACGATTCCGCGGACGACGGCGCATGGCTCTGCGACCCCGACGGCATCGGCCCCAGGCTCTCCATCCTCGAGGTCCCCGAGCGCAAGACGGCGAAGAACCGGCTTCATATCGACATCCGGGTGCCGGGACACGGCACCCCTGACGAGCGGTGGGCACGGATAAGAGCAGAATCCGAACGGCTCATCAGCGCGGGCGGAAACGCCCTGGAGGAGTTCGACGGGCACCACATCTTGATGGCGGACCCAGAAGGCAACGAGTTCTGCGTCGGCGCTGCCTCTTCCTAGACCCCGTCAACAACGACGCCGACGGAACGATCCACTCATAGCCCAATCGCCTCACCTGTCACCCAGGCCCCGGGCCGTCTTGAAGGGCGACGACGAGGAGCGACGTCAGGATCTGCGGGAGCCGAGGGGGCGAAGGGCATGGCCAGCATCGCGGGGGCCGTAGGCTCGCAGATTCTCAGCGCCGTGATTGCCGCTGTGCTCACCGGCTTTGGTGGGCTGGTGCGTTGGTTCGTCATCAGACGGCTGCCCGCGCGCCGCACATGGCGATTTTCGGATGCGAGCCGACTTTCCGTCGTTCTGGACACCAGCTACATAGACACAGGTCGCTACCAACGCCCCGTGGCCGGTCTGGGACAGGTCCGGGCCCTCTTCAACCCAGGCTGCGGCGCATCCCCCTTTTTTACGCGCACCAGCGGCGTGCTGATGGGCGCGCACCACTGTCCACCCCGTCCGGAGGAGGGCAGGAATGGTTCGATCAACGCCCACTGCTCGTCGATGAGGTCGTTGCGCCAGGCCATGATCAGGCACGTTACTGCCCGGCCAAGGGCTCAGAGGGCACGTCTCGGCGAGCTGTGCTGCCGTGCTCGGTCTGCGAGGGTGTGGGCGAGTTCGGTCACCCGCGAGGTGAGACCGGTCCAGTCGTCGGTGATCGTGCCGAGGTAGCCGGCTCGGGCCCGCTCCAACAGATCACGATCGGTTGTCGTGAGCGTCTGCGCGACGGCCTCAGCGGCGGCGTCCTTGGAGACGATCTGGCCGGTGTCGAGCGTGACGAGGATGCGCGCCAGGGTGAGGAGGATATTGCGCTCATCGCCGCCGATCTCTTCCAAGATGTCCGGGATAACGGCAAGGACCGCTTTCCTGAGCAGCTCGGACGGGACAGAGGTGACAACGTCACCGAACTCGGGGCCACGCAGCACTCGGCACGCCGAGTGAGTAGTGGCCAGAAGGACGACGGCGTCGGGATCGTTCGTGGGTTGGGGAAGGTGGCCGTGGGTGAGGTCTGCGCGCAGCCACTCGCCGTACTGGAAGTCGCAGCGAGGCGTGTCTATCAATGGGTGAACGTCGGCGATGACGATGCTGGTCAGCTCGATGGGTCGCCGATGCGCTGCGTCGGGGAAGCGTTCGGCGTGGCCGTGCCATCCGGAGATGCCCAACAGCAGCGAGACCAGCGCGGCACGCTCGGGTGCCGTCAGTGAGCGGTGGGTGACCATGAGCAGGTCGATGTCGCTGTCCGCACGCAGCCCAGAGGTACAGGCGGAGCCGTACAGGTAGACGCCGACGACGTCCCCTGGATTCTCTCGGTCCAGGTGCTCCAAGAGCGGGGCGACAAGTTCGTCCATCGCCTCTCAGCCTAACAACCTCGGGAAACAGGGCCCCTGTGCCTCGCGATGGCACCTCTGTCGTCGACCGATCAGCGACGTTCGCAGGACACGTCCTAGAGTGATCGGATGACCGAGGTTCGTTCTGCCCGCCCGGAAGACGGCGACGCGCTTGGCGAGATCCACGCCGCAGCCTGGGAGGCGTCTCACGCCCCCTTCTTCGAGCCGGAGTTCGCAGCGCATGCCGTCCAGAGCAGGCGTACAAGGTGGCATGAGCGGATCACAGAGGGGACATGGACGATCCTGCTCGCCGAGCTGGACGGTCGCCCCATGGCACTGTCCTCCCTGCTCCCGTCCCCGACTCGACCAGGTCTCGCAGAGATCTTCAGCTTCTACTGCCACCCCGACGGCTGGGGCAGCGGCGTCGCCGCCGCACTGATGACCGAAACGCTGCGCCATCTGCACGACAACGGGTTTGCCCGGGTGCATCTGTGGACGTTGCGCGACACCCCACAGTCCCGCCGCTTCTACACCAAGTGCGGCTTCATCGAGTCCGGCGCCGAGCGAGCCTTCGACTACGGCAACGGCAACCGCCTCAACCAGGTCGAATACGAGCGGGCCTGTTGACTGCGGCACGAAGTACTTCAGTCGGACAACGCCGGAAGTGCTGATTGGTTCTTCGCCCGTGGACAGGACTTGGGAGTGCCCGGCCCGTCCGGAAGCCGCCAGATTCCACCGGCGATCTGGCCCACCCCTGGTCCACAAGCGCTGGTCAACGCTGACATCCGGGCGGCACAGCGTGAGGCAGCGAACGCGCAGACGGGGTGCCCCTGAGGCAGGGGCACCCTTCTGACCAGCTAGTTCGCTGACCTCGGCGGAGGCTGAGGGATTTGAACCCTCGGTGACATCGCTGCCACGACGGTTTTCAAGATCTCTCGCCGGTTTACCGCGCGGGACGCTCCACCGCAGGTCAGACGGGTGCGAGCGCCCCAGTAGAGCCGTCGTCATGGTCGCCGTGCCCGCTACATGCCCCAAGGGCGGGGTCGTGCCCGCAGAGCCAGGAGTCCACCGCTTGCCGAGGCACCCTAGTCGGTGCGGTGAGCCGCAATCTCTTCGTGGATCACAGCAGGCCGGTGCATGCGACCCGACGTGCGGGGCACCGTTCGGCCATCATGCGGAAATCCCCGGGCCAGCGCGGAGGGTCCCAGCCAGATGATTGAGACAGCGCTGGCTGAAGCATTGCCTTGCACAGACAGCAGGGACCCTTCAAAACATCGGCGAGAACAGCGCATCGCCCTAGAAGTTCAGGCAATAGAGGAGCCGTCAGAAACCTTGCGGCAGTGTACGGAGTTCCGTACAGCCATCGACAGGCAAACGAGCCTCATTGCCATCAAAACAAAGGCATCCAACGGATAGAAACTATCTAGTATCGACGGCAGCACTCTTAGCGCCGAGGAATCAAAAAAAACTTTCCAGAAGGGATTGTATCCGCCTCACGAACGCGGTCTACTTCTCCTTGCGTTGCTGCTGAACCACCTGCCAGGGGCAGCCAGTTGGCTCGGCCTCAGCGAGACTGAAGCAGTGCGCGACGAACGCAAAAGAGAGCCCCGGCATCGACCTCGGGCGTCCAAACCACAGGTCAGTGGGGCTCTCTACGCGTGCTTCACTCATCCGCTAGGAACGGAGAAATCACGACCCGTGAATGATAGGCAGCCGACGCCGGCCCCGTACAGCCCTGCCACCGAATGGCCGCGACGTGCACTTCGCTGGATCACTCGGCACCGCAAGCTTGCTGCGCTGCAAGCCCTCCGAGGAGCGTCCTACGGTGCGGGGACCACCGTTATCAGCCTGATCGCGCTGTGGATCAGGTCTCGCCACTGATCACCCCAATGGGGCAACCCTCTTGAAGGTGAGACGACATGATTAATGAAGGGGTGTCTCTTGATGAGAGACGCCCCTTCTGACCGCATGTGCGCATGTCGGAACCGGTGGTCCCCCGCACTGCGGCGGCCCTGCCAGCGGCAGGAGCGGACAGCAAGAACACCGGCCCATGTCCCCAAATTGGTCAGCACCCGGGGCAGCAGCAGCCTAATCCGATGCCACCAGCCCGACAGCCGGTTTTCCGCAGCCTCACGTCTCGTCCAACCACTCGTCTGCGGCGGCGGCCACCTGGTCATCGCGCCCGGCGACCGGTCGAGCGTAGTGCCGGGTCGTGACGCTCGCGTTCGAGTGGCCGAGTCGGTGCGCGGCGGTCATGACGCCGTACCGGTCGGCAACCCACGTTCCGTGTGAGGCGCGCAGATCGTGCGGGGTCACGTCGGTCAGTCCGGCCGCCGACACAGCGGGGTCGAAATACGCCTTGCGCCACTGGTTGTAGCGGAGCGGCTTGCCACCGGGTGTCGTGAACAGGAGCGCGTCGTCTCCACCGGGCAGAGTCTCCAGATGCCGCCCGAGCCGCTTCGCGAGGGACGGGCCGACTCGCAGGAGCCGCTTCTGGTGGGACTTCGGTGTGTCGAAGACCAAGGCGGCTCGCTCCGCTCACCGCGCGCGGCCCGGCCCCCGGCCGGGCCTGCGCTCCTGTCTCCGCCCCGCTCCAGCCCGGCCGGTGTCCGTGCAGCGCACACAGCGAGCAGCCGCCTGATGTCAGAGAAGGGGTACGTCGTGGCTGGGGCGGTCGGCTCCACGGCTTTAGGCACCTCCCCGGTCCGGGGCCCGCGTCGGGCAAGACCAGGGGGCCACTCGTTCAAATTCCGGGCAGGTCCAAAGACTGCCCGAGTTGCCCACCAGCGTACGGCCCCCTGGTCATGCCCGACCCCAAACCGGGCAGGCCACCGCCCAAACCCGCTCCGCCGACCTTTTCGGGAAGAGGCCGCAAGTAAACTCTTATAAGGCAAACTTGAGTCAAACAGATCCCTGAGCGTGGACGAGGGGGGCGCTGGGTTGAAGGTTGCAGTGGAGACGCGCTTGCCGTTCCCGGCAGAGGTCGTGAGGAAGCAGCTTCGGGGTGAAGGCGCGTTACACAACCGGCCATCTGATGTCTGAGCGAGACATCACCAACCAGATCCGCGGCGGATCACACTCCGGGCCAGTAGTACAGGCTGGTCAGATCAACGGGCCCGTCACGTTAGTGACTGATGGGCAGCCGGTCCCTCCCTACTTACTTCATGCCGAGCGATGGCCCACCGCGAGCACATGGAACGCCTTGGCTGCTGGAGCGCATCGCGCCCGGCCCGGTGACGATGGCAGTAGCGTTCCGCCCTACATCGCGCGCGACATCGACGAACAGCTACGCGCGCGACTAACAATTGCCGCTAACCATGGTGGGCTTGTGCTGATCATTGGCGATTCCACCGCAGGCAAATCTCGAGCGGCTTTCGAGGCGATGGTCACCGCATTCCCAGAGCGTCATGTCTTAGCACCGAGTTCCGGCAGCCACTTGCCATTGGCCATCGAAGCAATCACGCACACTAAAGCTCGCTGCCTGGTATGGCTAGACGATCTCGAAGCATTTCTCAGCCCCGGAGCACTAGACGAGGAAACATTATCGGAATTTGAACGCTTGCATGTGCCGATCCTCGCCACAATGCGCACACGGCAATTTGAGATCTTTAGTTCACGCATCCAGCTAGAACCCACTCAACACCTAGACATCCATACGCGGATGACAGCGCGCGTTGGTGCCCGAGTCCTCGGCCGCGCCGAGCCCATACTTCTATCAAGAACCTGGAGTGAGTCTGAACTGCATCGCGCGCGAGCCCACGGCGACTCACGGATCGTTGAGGCTGTCGCGCATCATGGCCCCTATGGGGTAGCCGAGTACCTGGCCGCTGGCCCAGCTCTTTGGTCCGAATGGCAAAGATCGGCCGGCATCGACGGGCATCCGCGAGGATTTGCGCTCGTGGCCGCTGCCGTCGACTTGGCCCGCACAGGGTTACCATCTCCATATGAGCGGCGATTACTGATCGAACTGCATGGGCACTATCTAAGCGCATTGGGCGGCCCGGCTCTACGACCTGAGAGCATCGACGACGCAATGCAGTGGGCAACGCAAGTCCGACTAGGCGTGACTAGCCTTCTTATTCCCGCACCAGAAGACACCCTGCACGTATTTGATTATATTGTCGATCAGGTTGATAATATAACACCACACGCTACCATTCCCGACTTCATATGGCCTTACGCTCTGAGTAACGTCGAAGATAAAGTCGCACTGATGAGCGTCGGTATAAATGCTGCAGAGGCGGCAACACACGAGTCACAGGCTGTCGCCGAGCACGCGTTCAAGTCACTGATTGCAGACAGTGCACCAATGGCGGCATACAACCTAGGAGTGTTGTACGTAGAGACAGATCGGGTTACCGAGGCAAAAGATGTCTTCCGTAAGGCAGCAGAATCGGGAGACGCTGCCGCCGCGTTTAATCTTGGTGTACTTTTCGAACAGGAAGGGAACAAAGAAGAATCTCAGCGGTGGAATCGCCAGGCCGCAGAACGAGGTTTTGCGCGCGCTCAATTTCACTTAGGTCTTGGCCTGTCGAAAGAGGGGCGAGGTGACGAAGCTGAAGAATGGTATCGACGGGCCGCAGAAGCGGGCAGCAGCAAAGCTGCGTGCAATCTTGGGAATCTTCTGAATAACTCAGGAAGATTTGACGAGGCACTGCAATGGTATCGTGTCGCAGCAGAAGCTGGGGACCACCATGCGGCATTCAATTTAGGCGTTCATTTTTCAAATATCAATCAAGACGACGAATCAGAACGCTGGTTTCGCTTTGCTGCCGAACAAGGATCATCCTGGGCGGCATTTAATCTTGGGTGCCGATTCTCTCGCCGCGGCCAGATAGCCGAGGCTGAGGAATGGTACAGCAGGTCCTTCGTTGAAGGTTATTCAGCCGCAGCGTACAACCTGGGTATGCTTCTTGAGCGTTCCGAGCGGTCGAACGATGCTGAGAGCTGGTATCGCCGTGGCGCTCAAGCGGGGTGCCGGGACAGCATCCTACGACTCGGTCTCATCCTGGCCGTGGATGAACGACCCGCTGAAGCAGAGGAATGGTTACGCAAAGCCGCAGACATGGGCGACACCGATGCAGCTAACGCACTGGGCGAACTACTCCCTACACTAGGTAAGTTCGATCAAGCCGTCCCCTATTTGAAGATAGCAGCAGAAGCCAATTATCCTGACGCCGCATATAACCTCGGTGCAGCATTCGCCAAAACAGGGCGCCTTAGGGAATCCAAAAAGTGGTACTACCGTGCCGCCGAAGCTGGGGACGCCGAAGCCGCCAGAAACCTGGGCATGGTTTTCATCGAGGAAGGGCGCGCTGATCGGGCACGGCGATGGTTCCATCGGGCCGCTGAATCCGGGGACTCGGAGGCGGCACTCCTGCTATTCAAGTCTGTATTTCTTGAAGAAGAATAAGCCGTGCAGCTAGATATCTTCCACTAACATGCGCCTCATGGAAAAAGTGACGATGTCCATCTAACGATGCAAGATCGGTTCCCCGTGACGTGCGACAAGCGTGCCCGATCGGGCGGTAATCCACGCCCAAGATCAGATCCCGTTTCTTGGTCCGGGAAAGAGCACGAAGCTAGCACAGTCCAGGCAGAAGCGGGCCAGAGGAGAACACTCAGCCGACCGTGCGTCGGCAAGAGAAAGCAGGGAGTTCTCGGAACGTATCCGAGGCTCCCTGCTTTACTGCACATGACCCGCCCATGAGTCACAGTCAACGATCGATCGGTCGTTTCCCTTCAGGGCAGTCAGGTGTTGCCAGACGGTGCCCGCGGCTGGTCGCCACGCGCAGCACGTCCCGCAGTGCGCCAGCCAACTGCGCGGCGACGAGTCGCAGTTTCTCCAGATCTTCGGTCTCGTCGTCGAGTACCTGAACTGCCTGCCCGAGCAGTTCGGCCGCCATCCCGAGTTGCTCCGCCTCGATGTGGTCCGCCAAGCGGGACATGAAGCCTTCCCGGTCGTCGGTGTCCAGGTAGCACGGCTTGCCTTCAGGCCCAGTCCAGGGGAGAAGCCTCAGTTGGTTCTGTGCCGTCATCCCCGCATCTGCCTCTCGGTGGATCTTGCTCATTGCTCCGCCTCTGCTGGCCGGGCCTCGCCGGACACCGAGTGACACGGGCACTCGCATGCCTCGTAGATCAATGGCACGTCGACCGGCGCCGAAGTGGGAGGGCCCGTGGAGCAACGCGATCGGTTCCGATTCCCCCGGTGCTGGTCCGGATGCTGCGGGAGCACATCGAACGGTACGGAATGGCCCCGGACGGGCGTCTGTTCCGCGCGGCACGAGGCGGACGCGTCCGGTCTACCGAGTACTGCGATCTGTGGGAGGACGCCCGAACGGAAGTGCTCTCGGAGGAGGAGGCAGCAACCCCCCTCGCCGAGGTGCCGTACACGCTCCGGCACGCGGGGGTATCTCTCTGGATCAAGTCGGGAGTCGATCCGGTAGAAGTCGCCCGGCGGGCCGGGCACAGCATCGCCGTCTTGTTCCGCTTCTACGCCAAGATCCTGCGCGGTGATCAGTCCCGTTCCAACCAGCTCATCGCACAGGGATTGAACGAGGGCTGACGGTCCGCCGCTGGCCCACAGATGGCCCATACGTACTGGTCAATGCTGGGACACGGGCGAGACGGGGTGAGACAAGGTGCACACAGAAGGGGTGCCCCCGAACCGGGGGCACCCCTTCTGACCAGCTAGTTCGCTGACCTCGGCGGAGGCTGAGGGATTTGAACCCTCGGTGACATCGCTGCCACGACGGTTTTCAAGACCGTTCCCTTAGGCCGCTCGGGCAAGCCTCCCCGCGCCGTTCGTGATGGCGCGGGGATCAGCCTAGCGCGTTAGCTGTCGCCCTTGCGCTTCCCCAAGGTGACCTCCGCCGTCGACAGCTTGCCGCCGCGCTTGTAGGTGAGAGTGACCTTGTCGCCCGGCTGGTGGGTCCAGATCTCGCTGATGAGGGTCGGGCCGCTGTCGATGGCCATGTCGTCCAGCTTGGTGATCACGTCGCCGGACTTGAGGCCCGCCTTGTCGGCCGGGCCGCCGGGGACGACGGCGGGGCTGCCGCCGGTGCCGTTGGAGGCGATGGTGGCGCCGTTGGCGGAGTCCTTCGTGCTGACCGTGGCCTCGATCACCGGGTAGATGGGCTGGCCGGTCTTGATGAGCTGCTCGGCGACGTTCTTGGCCTGGTTGATCGGGATCGCGAAGCCGAGGCCGATGCTGCCGGACTGCTGGGATTCGCCGAGGCCGCTGCCGTTGCCGGCGGACTGGATGGCGGAGTTGATGCCGATGACGCCGCCGTCCGCGTTGAGCAGCGGGCCGCCGGAGTTGCCCGGGTTGATGGAGGCGTCGGTCTGAAGGGCGCTCATGTACGAGGCGTTGCCGCCGCCTCCGTCGCTGGAGGCGACCGGGCGCTTCTTGGCGCTCACGATGCCGGTGGTGACGGTGCCGGAGAGACCGAAGGGGGCGCCGATGGCGACGGTGGCGTCGCCCACGGCGACCCGGTCGGAGTTGCCGAGCGGCAGCGGGTCGAGCTTGGCGCCCGCGGCGTTCTTGAGCTTGACCACGGCGACGTCGTAGCCCTGGGCACGGCCGACGACCTCGGCGGTGTACCGCTTGCCGTTGGAGAAGGTGGCGGTCAGCTTGCCGTTGTCGGCGGCCGAGGCGACGACGTGGTTGTTGGTGAGGATGTGGCCCTGCTTGTCGTAGACGAAGCCGGTGCCGGTGCCGCTCTCACCGTTGTTGCCCTGGGCCTCGATGGTGACGACGCTGGGCAGGGTCTTGTTGGCGATGCTCGACACCGAGCCGGGCGCGCGGCTCTCCGTCTTGGGGTTGCCGTAGGCGGAGACCGTGGTGGTGTCGCTGCCGTCGCTCTCCCGGTCGGCGGCCCAGAAGCCGATGCCGCCGCCGATGGCGCCCGCGACCAGCACGGCGGCCAGCATGGCGGCGACCAGCCCGCGGGGCTTGCGCTCGGACGGGCCGGAGGGCGGCACGGGAGCGGTCCCCCACGGTCCGCCCGGGCCGCCCTGTCCGCCCTGTCCGTCGCCCGGGCCGCCGGGCTGCTGTCCGCCGTCGGCCGACCACCACGTGCTGGACTGGCCGGCGTCCGCGCCGGGACCGGGGGCGCCAGGACCCGGGGCGCCGGGGTCTCCCGGCGACCCTGCCGCGTCGGACGGGCCTATTGGCGCATCCGATGCGGTCGGCCGCGTGCCCGCGGTGGGCTCATAGTCCGGCGCGGGTGGCACGGCCGGGTTCGGGTGCGGCGCCGGAGGGGCCGGATGCGGCCCGGGCGCGGGCGGAACGGCAGAGCCCTCGTTCTCGGTGCTCACAGCTCTCTCCTCAGGTGCACGACAGATTTCCTCGACGGCCCACGTGTAGTACGTCTTACCGTCATCAGCTTTTCCCACAGCGCGTCAGACCGCCGTAAGGAGTGGCGGCCCTGCGGACTACCACCCTTTATCCCGGACAATTCGCCCTACCGCCATTCCGTGCGAACGTACGGAGGGGCCGAGTCCACCGGCTCTCACCGGGCGGTGGCACCATAACGCGGTGACCTATGCGCGCCCTGCCCGGGACAGCCACCCCGGGCCGCCCACCGTCTCCGTCGTCGCCCACCGAGGGGCCTCCGAGGATGCCCCGGAGCACACCCTGGCCGCCTACCGTAAGGCAATCGAGGAGGGCGCCGACGCCCTGGAATGCGACGTCCGACTGACCGCCGACGGCCACCTCGTCTGCGTCCACGACCGCCGCGTCGACCGCACCTCCAACGGCCGGGGCGCGGTCTCTGCGCTGGAGCTGTCCGATCTGGCGGCCCTGGACTTCGGCTCCTGGAAGGGCCGGGCCACCGACAAGGAGGAGCCGGACCGCGACAGCCGGGACAGCACCTCCGTCCTCACCCTGGAACGGCTTCTGGCGCTCATCGCGGACGCGGGACGCCGCATCGAACTGGCGATCGAAACCAAGCATCCCACCCGGTGGGCGGGCCAGGTGGAGGAGCGGCTGCTCGCGCTGCTGCGCCGCTACGGCCTGGACGCGCCGCCGCCCGGGGAACGTTCACCCGTTCGTGTGATGAGCTTCTCAGCGCGCTCACTGCACCGGATCCGCAGCGGGGCCCCCGCCATCCCTACCGTCTATCTGATGCAGTTCATACTGCCGCGCCACCGGGACGGTCAGTTGCCGGCCGGGGTGCGGATCGCGGGGCCGAGCATCCGGATCGTGCGGAACCATCCCGGCTATGTGGCGCGACTCCAGCGTGAGGGGCACCGAGTGCACGTGTGGACCGTCGACGAACCGGAGGACGTCGACCTGTGCGTCCGCCTCGGGGTCGACGCACTGATCACCAATCGCCCCAAACAGGTACTGTCCCAACTCGGACGCTCATAATGGGCATTACAAGGCGTGCACCGGCGCGTTCGGTACGTATTCGATCGTGACGAGTGCGTCACGCGATGCCACTTGGCCGGTTTCCGCTCCAGCACCGCGGGGCATTCATCCCGTGGCGTGGGGCGAAGGAGGTCTCGGGGGTGGCGTTGGTGGTGGCACGGCAGGTGCCGACGTCGTCGACCATGGCCGTACCCCATGGTCCTGCGGGCATCCGCGCGGCAAGACAGCGGATGCGTGTCGATTTGGGCAGGACTGGGGTATCGGATTCGGTCATAGACGACGCTGTATTGATCCTTTCAGAACTGCTCAGCAATGCATGGCGACATGGCCGCCCTTGGCGTTCCGGTCATGGTGGCGGCACGGTCCGCGCTGCATGGAGCATCGACGAGCACGACCGGCTGACGGTCGAGGTGACGGACGGCGGCGGACCCACAAGGCCACTTCCGGCCAACCCCTCGGTGACCGCACGCGGCGGTCGCGGGCTGAACATCATCATGTCGCTGGCCGAGGAATGGGGCGTTCGGGACGGAGTCGGCGAGGTCACCGTATGGGCCCTTCTTCCGCCTGATGACGATTTCGCCCGTCGTGTCGTGCTTCCCTCGGATCTCTCCCCCGACCTGGGTACGGAGCTGACCTCCGACCTGGGTACGGAGCTGACCTCCGACCTGGGTACGGAGCTGACCTCCGACCTGGGTACGGAGCTGGCCTCCGGGCTGCGTCCGAGCCTCGACGCGAATCTTGACCCGCACCTTGGCCCTCATCTTGGCCCGCGGCTCGACGCCGATCTCGGCGCGGACCTGGGCTCGAACATCGAGGCGAACATCGACCCCGATTTCGATCGCGAGCTGGACTTCGCCGATCTGGACGAGCTGGCGTAGCCGACGCGGCTCATGGAGCCGACGCGGTTCGGCCAAAGGGCTAGGCTCGCGCCCGTACCAGTCGTACGCGCCGCAGGAGAGCACTGCCACGGCCGTACGCAGACCGTCACGGGCGTACGAGCAAGCCCTGAGCCGCAGATCGGGAGACAGCCTCACCATGGCCAAGAAGCGCCGCCCCCAGACGAAGGCCACAGGGCCACAGGCCGCCAACGGCGAGATCCCCGTGGTGGGCGCGCGGGAGCCTTGCCCGTGCGGTTCGGGCCGTCGCTACAAGGCATGTCACGGCAGGGAGGCCGCACACGCCGCCACCGAGCTGGTGCAGCGCCCCTTCGAGGGGCTCCCCAACGAATGCGACTGGGTGGCCCTGCGCGAGCTGGTGCCCGCCGCGACCGTCGAGCTGGCCCTCGCCGAGGGGCTGCCCGAGGGGGTTCCGTCGGTGACCCTGGCGACCGTGCTGCCCATGGCGTGGCCCGCGCTGCGCCGCGACAGCGGCGCCGTGCTGCTCGGTCTGCAGAACGACACGCCCTCCGGTGACATCAGCCGCGACCTGGCCGACACCCTGCGCCGGGCGCTGACAGCCGATCCGGGCACTCCGGTGGCCGCCGAGCGGGCGCCGGGCGACGGTCCGCGGCTTCAGGATCTGCTCGACCCGAAGGGCACTTTCTCGCCGACCCTGCACGAGGGGTTCGAGTTCTGGGTCGACGACGCCGCGAACGCGACCGGAGAGGTCGCCGCGTCCCTGGAACGGGCCAACGCGGCCGCGATCCCCACCGCCCGGCTCACCGGCGTGGAGGCGGCCTACTGGTGCGAGACGCCGGAGAAGAACCACCTGCGCTGGGTGATGTCCCACCCCGAGGAGAAGCTGCTCGACGCGCTCGCCCGGCTGCACGCCGCGGGCGCCTCCTCGCTCGGCGACAACACCCGGCTGGTGGGCTCCTTCCGGGCCCATGGGCTCACGGTGCCGGTGTGGGACCTGCCCCGCGGGATGAGCGCCGAGGACACCGAGAAGCCCGCCGTGGACCTCGCCGAACGGCTCGCGGAGGCGCTCGCCTCCGACGCCCCGCTGACGCCCGAGCAGCGGCGCGCCCGGGGCGGTCTCACCAACCGTCAGGTGACGCTGAGCTGACGGTTCCCGGACGGCGGGAGGGCGCCACCGGGGGACGTGACGCTGCTCACAACTCACCGTTACGCCCTGCAAATAGACGTCCGGAAATCCGCGATCGAATTTGCTATCGGCCGATCTCTTGTTACGGTTCTAAAAGCCCGGTCGCTGGTGCATCCCCCGTCGCCAGCGACCGGGCGCTTCCATGTCCGCGTCCGGACGCCGGCGCGGGAGACGGGCGGGGCGGCACGAGGCGGCCGGGAGAAGGTACGGACCAATTGCCCTCGGCGCCACGGGAGTTGCCCCTGGAGCCCGGAGCCGGGACCCCGAGTGCGGACCCCGAGTCCGAAGCGTGAGTGCGGAGCCCGACCCTGACGCTCGAGCCCGAAATCCAAGCGCGCGGCCCTGACCGCAGAGCCCGGAACCCCCAGCGCCCCGAATTTCGGCATCCTGCCCGAGGGCGCCGTACCACCGCCGGAAAAGAGCGGGCTCGGAGGCCGGGCAAACGCCTCCCCGGCCTCCGAGCCCCACACATCCCTGCCCCGCCCCTGAGCCTCGCGCTCAGCGGCCCCCGAACCCCCGCACCCGGGGCCCGCCCTCAATAGGCGAGCCGGCTGCCTCCGTCGGGCGCGCTGGTGCTCGCCTCGACCAAAGCGTTCACCACCGTGGCCACCTGAGGCAGCCAGGGCCGCCCGGCGCGGCGCAGCGGCGGCCGCTCCCAGCGCACCCGCCCGAGGCCCGTCTGCGACGGCGGCAGCACCACATAGCCGCCCTCGCCGTGGAACCGCAGCGAGCTGGGCACCCAGTCCTGCTGGTTCAGCAGCTCGCCGAGGTCTTCGAGGGAGTACGGCTCCACCAGCAGCGACCAGCGGGTGGGTGTGGCGACCACCGGGCCGAGCCGCACCCCCGCCCGGTCGAAGACCGCCAGCGCCCGCGCCGCGGCGACCGCGGGCAGGCTCACCGCGCAGGGCGCGAGGCCGCCGGTGGCCAGCAGTAGGGGCGCATCGGGCCGGTTGCCCCACCACCAGCGCACCATGCGCGGGTCGGTGGTGGCGGCGAGGAGAACAGGGTCGAACGGATGTCCGCCCGGAACCGCACATTCCGGGTCGGGGCAGCCACACACCCGGGACCGTCCGCCGCCGGACCGGAGTCCGACGCCCGGGACCACGGGCCACTGCCACTCGGTGGCGCAGGTGAGCGCCGCACGCAGCAGCGGCGATCGCGCGCCGCGCCGCAGCGAGAACTTGCGTCGCCTTCCGAGGATCTCGCGCATGAGCGCTCGTTCCTTTCCGTTAACGCCGAGGGCTGTCCGTCGCACTACATCGCACTTCAGATGGCACTTCACTTGGCACTACGTGGCGCTGTACGGCATCGTTCGGCCCGTCACAGCAGGTGGATCACAAGTCACTGCGCGTACAAGGCAGCGCATCATGCCGCGGGCCGAGCGTGGAACGTGGCGAGGGGTGGCGCGCGCATGGCGCTTGCCGTCCAGTTGGTGCGTTCCTCGCCACTCGGGGATGGGCGCGGCCGTTGTGGTCTATGACGCCTGGACCGGCCACGGGGTTCCGGGCGATCCGAACTGCCCCTGCCCCTTCTCCGAATGTGTACCCGCCGCGGTGGAGACGACGCGCTGTCGAATGACGTCAGTCGACCTCGAAGGGACAGCCTAACGACTTTTTTTCAGCCAAGTTCAATTCCCCCCAGACACCAACAAGACCACCGGGACGATGCTGGACATCGCATCTCCGCTCCGTGTACATCTGGAGACAGTAGCGGCACAGTAGCGGCGCAGCACGACAGGGGGTTTGCGATGCTATTGAGCGAGCCGGACCCGGCGGGTGAAGGCAGCGGGCCATGAACTCGCCCCACGCGCCGAAAGTGGCTGGAATCGATCCTTCCCTCCCCTCGCCCACGCAAACTGCGGACCCCGTCCCGGGCCCCGTTCCCCCGCCCCTGACCGATGCCAACTCCGGTGTCCAGGACCGGCTCGCGAGCTGGGTCTCGGATCTCACCACCCTTCATGAGCACACCGAGCGGCTGGTCAGGACCGGGACGCTCGACGAGGCGCTGCGTGAACTGCTGCGCGCGGGCGCGGCCCTGGTCGGCGCGCGGCGCGGGCTGGTGGCGCTCGAACCGGCCGATGGCCTCGGCCCGGTGACCACCGTGGGGCTCGGCCTCGGCCACGCCGATCTCGGCCAGATCGAGACCATCCCGCGCGGCTCCGCCTCCGCCGGTCATCTCCTCGACGGGCTGCCGGAACCGGGTGGTGAGCGGCGTGCCGATGTGACCCACCCCGATATCGCCGGGGAGGCCGACCTCGACCCGCGCCACCGCGAGGTGGCCGCACGGCTCGGGTTCGCCGCGAGCTACGCGGTGCCGCTGGACCCGTTCCGGACCACCCCCTGTACCGCGCCCGGCCTCACCGCCATCCCCTCGCCCGCCCCCGACGCGGACGGGTCCGGCGCCGGCTCCCCGGCGGGCACGGGCGACCGCCCGGCCCCCGACACCCCCGGCACGGCGGGCGCCCCCGGTCCCGGCCACGGTCGCGATGCCGTACCGGCCGCCGCGGCCCCGCGCGGTATCGCCGCCGCCATGGGCGCCGGCGGCCCCTCCGGGCGGCTCGGCGGAGCCGTCTGGCTCTACGACGAGCCCGCCGAGCCCGGGGAGCGCCAGCGCCATCTCGTGGGCCTGTACTGCCAGTACGCCGCCGCGCACATCGCCCGGCTGATCGAGCTCTCGCGCGCCCGCGCCGCCGTCGCGACCGTCCAGGAGGAGCTGCTGCCCACCCGGCTGCCCCGGGTCCCGGGGGTGCGGCTGGCCGTTCGCCACCACCCCGGTCCGCACGGCGGCGGGGACTGGTACGACGCGCTGCCGCTGCCGGACGGGGCGCTAGGGCTCTCGGTGGGCGGAGTCACCGGTTCCGGGCCGAGCGCCGTGGTCGCGATGGGGCGGCTGCGGGCCTCGCTGCGGGCGTACGCGGTGATGGAGGGCGAGGATCCGGTCGCCGTCCTGTCCGATCTGGAGCTGCTGCTGCGACTGACCGAGCCCGCCCGCTCCGCGACCGCCCTGTTCGCCTACTGCGAGCCCGGGACGCGCAAGGTGGTGCTGGCCGGGGCCGGGCACTGCCCGCCGCTGCTCACCGGGGAGCGGCGCACCGAGTTCGTGGAGACCACCCTGTCCGCCCCGCTGGGGATGCTCTCGTGCTGGGAGGCGCCCAGCGTCGAGATCGAACCGTCGTCCGGAGAGACGCTCCTCTTCTACAGCGACGGGCTGCTCCACCGCACCGGTGAGCCGATGGACCGGGCCTTCACCCGGCTGCACACGGCCGCGGCGAGCGCTCCCAAGGTCGTGCGGGCCGATCCGGACGCCTTCGCGGACCATGTGCTCCGTACGGTTCTCCCCGACGGTCCGGCGGCCCCCGTGGGGCGGCCCTCGGAGGACGGCACCGAGGACCTCGTCCTGCTCGTGGCCCACTTCGACTGAGGTCGAGTCCGGCCGAGGCTCGAGTCCGGCCGAGGCTCGAGGGGGACCACGGCCCCCGCTGGAGCCGTGGTCGCCCCGCGCTTCGGGCCCTCCCGGCCGCCGCGCCCCCGCACATACGATGGGTGGGGTCCAGTTCGAGGAGGAAGACGTGACCGAGGAGCCCACTCCCGAAGCCCCGGAGAACCCGGAAGGCGAGGAGCCCATCAAGCAGCGGAAGAACGGCCTCTACCCAGGCGTTTCCGACGAGCTTGCGGCGAACATGCAGTCCGGTTGGGCGGACACCGAGCTGCACGACCTGGAGCCCGTCGAACAGGCTCCGCACACCGCCCGCCGCCGCGCCGCGCTCTCCGCGCGCTTCCCCGGAGACCGCCTGGTCATCCCCGCGGGCAATCTCCGTACCCGCTCCAACGACACGGACTACGGCTTCCGCGCCTCGACCGAGTACGCGTACCTCACCGGCGACCAGACCGAGGACGGGGTGCTGGTGCTGGAGCCCGAGGCGGGCGGCGGCCACACCGCGACGCTGTATCTGCTGCCGCGCTCCAACCGGGAGAACGGCGAGTTCTGGCTGGACGGCCAGGGCGAGCTGTGGGTCGGCCGCCGGCTCAGCCTTACGGAGGCCGAGAAGCGGCTGGGCCTGGCCGCCAAGGACGTCCGCGAGCTGGCCGACGAGCTGAGGGCCGCGACCGGCCCGGTCCGCATCGTGCGCGGTCACGACGCCGCTCTGGAGGCCGCGCTGACCGACAAGGTCACCGGTGAGCGCGACGAGGAGCTGCGGGTCTTCCTCAGCGAGCAGCGCCTGGTCAAGGACGAGTTCGAGATCGGGCAGCTACAGGCGGCCGTCGACTCGACGGCCCGCGGCTTCGAGGACGTCGTCAAGGTTCTGGACAAGGCGCGGGCGACTTCCGAGCGCTATATCGAAGGAACGTTCTTCCTTCGGGCCCGGGTCGAGGGCAACGACGTGGGCTACGGCAGCATCTGCGCCGCGGGCCCGCACGCCACCACGCTGCACTGGGTCCGCAACGACGGCCCGGTCCGCTCCGGCGATCTGCTCCTCCTGGACGCGGGCGTGGAGACCACCACCCTCTACACCGCCGATGTGACCCGCACCCTGCCGGTGAACGGCACCTACAGCCCGCTTCAGCGCAAGATCTACGAGGCGGTCTACGAGGCGCAGGAGGCGGGCATCGCCGCGGTCCGGCCGGGGGCGAAGTACCGCGACTTCCACGACGCCGCCCAGCACGTCCTGGCCACCAGGCTCGTCGAGTGGGGCCTTGTCGAGGGCCCGGTGGAGCGGGTGCTCGAGCTGGGGCTACAGCGCCGCTGGACGCTGCACGGCACCGGCCACATGCTCGGCATGGACGTCCACGACTGCGCCGTGGCCCGTACCGAGACCTATGTGGACGGCACCCTGGAGCCCGGGATGTGCCTGACGGTCGAGCCGGGGCTGTACTTCCAGCCCGACGATCTGACCGTGCCCGAGGAGTACCGGGGCATCGGCGTCCGCATCGAGGACGACATCCTGGTGACCGAGGACGGCAACCGCGTGCTGTCGGCCGCGCTGCCGCGGACCGCCGACGACGTCGAGGCGTGGATGGCCCGCCTGACCGCCTGAGACGGCGGCTCATCGCCCGATCACGTGGGTCCTGTGGGGAGCGGCGGCGCCGCTCCCCACAGCCCGTTCTCAGCCCTGCCCCGGCACCTTGCGGGTGGTCACCGCGATGCGGTTCCAGGAGTTGATCGTGAAGATGAGGGCGATGAGCTGGGCCAGCTCCCGCTCCTCGAAGTGCCCGGCGGCGCGCTCGTAGAGCTCGTCCGGGACGCCGCCCGGCAGCAGTGTGACCGCCTCGGTGAGCGCCAGGGCGGCCTGCTCCCGCTCGGTGTAGAACCCGCCCTTACCGGCCTCCTCCCAGACCCCGACCAGGGCGATGCGCTCGTTGCTCTCGCCCGCCTTGTGGGCGTCGGTGGTGTGCATATGGAGGCAGTAGGCGCAGTTGTTGAGCTGGGAGGAGCGGATCTGCACCAGCTCCACCAGGGCCGGGTCCAGGCCCTCGCGGGCGGCCGCGTCCAGGCTGATCAGTGCCTTGAACGCCTTGGGGGCGGCCTTCGCGAAGTCGACCCGTCCGGTCTGCCGCGCCGTCGTCGCCGTCTCTGCCGTCGTCGCCGTGGTCGTCGTCTGTGCCGTCGTCGCTGTCGTAGTCGCTGTCGTAGTCGTCATGGGAATGAAATTAGGCCGCTAAGCGACCCTCTGTAGGGTGCATTTCCATGGCGGATTCATGGGTCAATTCGGCGGAGATCCTCGGCAGTGACCTCCATCTGGAGCTGACCCGCGCGGGCAGCCGCCGCACCGCCCTGATGGCCGCGCTGCGGGAGGCCATCCGCGACGGCCGGCTCGCCCCGGACACCCGGCTGCCGCCTTACCGCTCCCTCGCCGCCGACCTGGGCATCGCCCGGAACACGGTCGCCGACGCCTACGCCGAGCTGGTCGCCGAGGGCTGGCTCACTGCCCGCCAGGGCTCCGGGACCCGGGTGGCGCCCCGCCCCGCACCGCCCCCGCCCCGGCGGCGCGCACCCGGCCGGGGGCCCGGCGGGCGACCGACGGGGGCGACGGGGGCGTCCGGCGGCCATCGCACGCCCCGGCCCGCCCCGCGACCGGTGCACAACCTGCTCCAGGGCCAGCCGGACGCCGCCGCCTTCCCCCGCACCGCCTGGCTCGCCTCGGCCCGCCGCGCGCTGACCGCCGCACCGCATGAGGCGTTCGGCCCCGGTGATCCGCGCGGCCGCCCGGAGCTGCGCCGCGCCCTGGCCGACTACCTCGCCCGCGCCCGCGGCGTCCGCACCGACCCCGGCCGGATCGTCGTCTGCTCGGGCTTCGCGCACGCCCTGCGGCTACTGAGCGGCACCCGGCTGCTGCGGCCCCGGATGGCCGTCGAGTCGTACGGCCTGGCGTTCCACCGCTCGCTTCTGAGCTCCGCCGGGATCCATACGATCCCGCTTCCGCTGGATGCCGATGGCGCCCTTACGGATGGACTGGCCGCCCTCGACGGCCTGCGGGCGGCCCTGCTCACTCCCGCTCACCAGTTCCCCACCGGCGGTCCGCTGCACCCCGAGCGGCGGGCGGCGGCCGTCGCCTGGGCGCGGGAGAGCGGCGGTCTGGTCCTGGAGGACGACTACGACGGGGAGTTCCGCTACGACCGCCGCCCGGTGGGCGCCGTCCAGGGCCTCGACCCCGACCGGGTGCTCTACCTCGGCTCGGTCAGCAAGAGCCTCTCCCCGGCCCTGCGGCTGGGCTGGATGGTCCTGCCTGACCAGTTGGTCGACCGCCTGCTGGCCGCCAAGGGGGAGCGCGAGGGCTGGACCGGCGTCATCGACCAGCTAACCCTCGCGGACTTCATCGAATCGGGCGGCTACGACGGCCATGTGCGCCGGATGCGCCAGCGCTACCGCCGTCGGCGCGATCAGCTCGTCGCCACCCTCGCCGAACGCGCGCCCCATGTCCGCGTCTCGGGGATCGCGGCCGGGCTGCACGCGGTGCTGGAGCTACCGCCCGGCACCGAGCGGTCCGCCCTGCGCGCCGCCGCCTGGCAGGGACTGGCGCTCGACGGCCTCGGCGGCTACCGCCACCCGGACGCCACCACACCCCACCCCGACGGGCTCGTGGTGGGCTACGCGACCCCGCCCGAGCACTCCTTCGCGGGAGCGCTGGACGCGCTGTGCCGCGCCCTGCCGTCCGAACAGACCGAATCGACCGAACAACCCGAATAGTCCGAATAGTTCGAACGGCACGGACGGACGGCCGCCTGACGCCCTGAGTCCCCCGAAGGGCTACGACCCGGTTACGACGCCCTCAGCAGCGCTCCTTCGCGCCACTTGAGGATCTTGTCGAAGCTCACCACCACCCCGCCGCGCCCCGGACGGTCCCGGTAGCGGACATGGTCGGTGAGAGCCTCGATGAGAAAGAGCCCCCTCCCGTGCTCCGCCTGGGGCGGAGCCGGGCTGCGCGGCTGCTGTGGTCTCGGCGCGCCCGCCGGACGCCGCTCGTTCCGAGTGCGGCCCTCGCGGCGGACGGCGCCGCGTCCGGCGAAGCCGGGGCCGGAGTCGGTGACCTCGATACGGCAGGTGTCGCCGTCGATATAGGCCGTGACTCGGTAATCCCCGCCCGTGCCGTCGCGACCCCCGTGCTCCACCGCGTTCGCACACGCCTCGGAGAGGGCGACCGACAGATCGTAGGAGATCTCCGGATCCACTCCGGCCGTCTCCATGGTGCCGAGGAGCAGTCGTCGTGCGAGCGGAACGCTCGCCGCCTCGCGGGGCAAATGGAGTGACCACCAGATGCTCATGCTCCAGCCTCCCGGCCGCGGCTCGACATACCGTTACGTATTGCCTGGGTCCATGGTCCGTAAGCGTCTTATCAACGTGACTCCGCTCATTCGGCGGACGCGCTCGATGCGCGAACCGGTGTATGGGCCTGTCCTGGTGTGCGCCGGTACGCCCCACCCGCCGTAGGGAACGCGCCCTCCCAGTGGGATGATGTCGCCGCCATGGCTTCCCCTGTCGCCCGTGCCGGCGCCGATCTGCGAATGCTGCGGGCCGCGGTCTTCACCGCGGTCTGTGTCGTGCTGTCCGCGGCGGGGCATGTGCTGGCCTCCTGCGCCACCGTGCCGCTGTGGACGGTGGGCGTGGGCTGCGCGGCGATGTTCACGGTGGCGCTGACGCTGGCCGGGCGGGAGCGGTCGCTGCCCGGGATCGCGGCCCTGCTGGCCATCGGGCAGCTCGCGCTGCACGCGCTCTTCGCGCTCGGGCAGCACCGGGCGACGGCCGCCGAGGAGGCCGCCCAGCGGGCCGACGCCGCCCAGGGCCACGTCATCGGCCTGGCCGCCAGGCTGCTGTGCGCGTCGGGCCCCGGACGGCTCGACGCCGCCACGGCGCATCGGATCGTCGCGCACACGGGCATCGACCCGTCCGCCGCGCACGGCCCGCACACCATGCCGTCGTCCGCCGCCCCGGCGGAGCAGGCGGCCGGGATGGCGGGCCTGCTGCCGTCGCTGCCCATGATCCTGGGCCATCTGCTCGCCGCGCTCGCCGTCGGCTGGCTGCTGCGCCGGGGCGAGATGGCCGTATGGCGGGCGGTGCGGCTGTCGGTGGACGGGGCGCGTGGGGTTGCGGAGGCCGCGCTCGTACGGGCGCTGCGCGCCGCCCTGAAGCTCGTACGGGTGCTCCTGGCCCCTTCGGGGGCGCCTTACGGCGGGCCGTGCCGTCCGCGCACGGCCGAGCGGGACGAGGGCGGGACGACGGCCCTCGTCCTCCAGCACAGCGTGATCAGGCGGGGACCGCCGGTCTGCGACCTCGCGGCCTGACCGACGCGACACTCCTCCAGCGGGACCGGAGGGTGGCCGCGACGTCGCCGCACGCACGCCAACCCATCTGATCATTCCTGTCCCTGGAGTGTTGACATGAACGCCATGCGTCTCCGCCGTCTGCCGGTCATCGGAGCCCTCACCGCGGGCGGCCTGGTGCTGCTCACCGCGGGCCCCGCCTTCGCGCACGTCAGCGTGCAGCCCGGCCAGGCCGAGAAGGGCGGCTACAGCACCATCAACTTCAAGGTGCCGAACGAGCGCGACGACGCCTCCACCGTCAAGCTCGAGGTGACCCTGCCCGCCGACCATCCGCTCGCCTCGGTGATGCCGCAGCCGGTGCCCGGCTGGGACGTCAAGGTCACCAAGTCCAAGCTCGCCAAGCCCATGGAGATGCACGGCGAGAAGATCAGCGAGGCGGTCACCAAGGTCACCTGGTCCGGCGGCAAGATCGAGCCGGGGATGTTCCAGCAGTTCCCGCTGTCGGTCGGCCAACTGCCCGACGACGCCGACCAGCTCGCCTTCAAGGCGCTCCAGACGTACGACAACAAGGAGGTCGTGCGCTGGATCGAGGAGCCCAAGGAGGGCGCCGCCGAACCGGAGAACCCGGCGCCGGTGCTCAAGCTGGTCGCCCCGGCCGAGGGCTCGGACGGCCATGACGCCGCCGCGGCCTCCGGGCAGGGCAAGGACAGCGGCTCCGAGAAGGCCGGAGCCGAGAACTCCGCCTCGGCCGACTCCTCCGACGACAAGGACAGCAGCGACACCACGGCCCGGGTGCTGGGCATCGTGGGCATCGTCATCGGCGCCGCCGGTGCCGCCTACGGCGTCCTCGCCAGCCGCCGCCGCTCCGCCTGACCGCCGACCGCCGCACCAAGACGCGGGTACCGCCGGTGACCGCCGGTCCTGAACGGACCGCGTGATCCCGGCGGGGGCGGCGGGCCTTCGGGTCCGCCGCCCCCGCGCGCCACCGAACCACTTCTCTCTTTGGAGAACAGCTCCATGCGCACCAAAATCCTGGCCACCGCCATCGTCGCCGCCGCCGCGCTCACCCTCAGTGCCTGCGGCGGCTCGGACAGCGGCGGCAAGGGCGACAACGCGGCCGCCGCCGAGGTCAAGGGCGGCCAGAGGTCGGGGCAGGCCATCGTCCTCGACCAGGCGAAGGCCAAGCCGGACCTCGCCCTCACCGACACCGACGGCAAGAAGTACGAGCTGCTCAAGGAGACCAAGGGCCGGCCCACCCTGCTCTTCTTCGGCTACACCCACTGCCCGGACGTCTGCCCGCTGACCATGAGCAACGTCGCCCTCGCCGTGAAGAAGCTGCCCAAGGCCGAGCGGGAGAAGCTGCGCGTCGTCTTCGTCAGCACCGACCCGGCCCGGGACACCCCCAAGCGGATGCGCTCCTGGCTGGACGCCCAGGGCGGCACCGACTTCGTCGGCCTCACCGGCGACTTCAACACCATCGAGGCCGCCGCGCGGCCGCTGGGCATCTTCATCGAGAAGCCGAAGAAGGAGAAGGACGGCAGCATCACCGTCAGCCACGGCGCCGAGGTGATCGGCTTCTCGCCCAAGGACGACAAGGGCCACTGGATCTACACGACGGAGGCCACGGCGGATCGTTACGCCAAGGACCTGCCGAAGATCATCGAGGGGCGGAACCCGTGACAGCGGCGGCCCCTGGCATTCCTGGCGTCCGTAAGGCGGCCGCCGTGGTCCTCGCCCTCGGTCTGTCCGCCACGCTCGCCGCCTGCTCGGGCGACGACGGCGACGGTGGCGGTGGCGGCGGGGGCGGGGGCGGGGGCGACCCCAAGCTGTCCGTGACCGGCGCGTATGTCTCCCAGCCGCCCATGACCGACATGGCGGCGGGCTATCTGACCGTACGGAACGCCGGTGGCGGCGCCGACGAGCTGACGTCCGTCACCACCCCGCTCGCCTCCGAGGTCACCCTGCACACCACCAAGGGCACCCGGATGAAGCAGGTGAGCTCGCTCGATGTCCCGGCGGACAACCGGCTCGAGCTGTCCAGCGGCGGAGATCATCTGATGCTGACAAACCTCTCCCACCGGCCGAAGGTCGGTGAGAAGGTCAGCTTCACCCTGCACTTCGCCACATCCGCCCCCATCGAGATCAAAGTCCCGGTCGAGCCGACGACGTACCGCCCCAAGGACTGACACCCGATGCCCTCGCTGACCTCCCTGGCCCCCGCCGGGCCCACCGCGGCCCCCTCCCGGACCACCGCGACCGCCCGGCGCCTGATCGCGATCTGCGGCACCCTGCTCGCCGCGCTGCTGTGCGCGCTGAGCGTGGGCGCGAGCTCCGCGTCCGCGCATGCCGCACTCACCTCGACCGACCCCGCCGACGGCTCGGTGGTCAAGACCGCGCCCAGGGAGGTCACGCTGAACTTCTCGGAGGGCGTGCTGCTCTCCGGCGACTCGGTGCGCGTGCTCGACCCCAAGGGCAAGCGCGTGGACACCGGCAAGACCGCCCATGTCGGCGGCAAGTCGTCGACCGCCGCCGCCGGGCTGCACTCCGGGCTGCCGGACGGCACCTACACGGTGGCGTGGAAGGCGGTATCGGAGGACAGCCACCCGGTGAGCGGCGCGTTCACCTTCTCCATCGGCGCCCCGTCCAAGACCACGGCGAAGGTGCCCACGGGCGAGGCGTCCGACAGCACCGTGAGCACGCTCTACGGAATCGGCCGGTACGCCGCCTACGGCGGGTTCGCGGCCCTGGTGGGCGGCAGTGTGTTCGCCGGGCTCTGCCGGTCCTCCCGCCCGGTGCGCAAGATCGCCGTGGGCGGCTGGGCGACGGTCTTCACGGCCACCCTGCTGCTGTTGCTGCTGCGCGGGCCGTACACCGACGGTGAGGGGATCGGCGGGATCCTCGACCTCGGCAGGCTGGGCGATGTGCTGTCCACCAAGCCGGGCGCGGCACTGCTGTCCCGGCTGCTGCTGCTCGGCGCGGCGGCGGTCTTCCTGGCCGTCCTCTTCGGCTCGTACACCCGTCGTACCGGGGAGCGGGAGGCGGACGCGCGGCGCCGCCAGGACCTCGCCTTCGGGCTGGGCTTCGGCGGCACGGTGATGGCGGTGGGCCTCTCCGCGACCTGGGCGATGGCCGAGCACGCCTCGGTCGGCCTCCAGCGGCAGCTCGCCATGCCGGTGGACATGATCCATCTGATCGCGGTCGGGGTGTGGCTGGGCGGCCTGGCCTCGCTCGCGGTGACGCTCCGGGCGGGCGAGCCGATCGGGCGGGCGGCCGTGCGCCGCTTCTCGCGGCTGGCCTTCGGGTCGGTCGTCGCCCTGGTGGTCACCGGGCTGTACCAGTCATGGCGGCAGGTGGGCTCCTGGGGCGCGCTGACCGACACCGAGTACGGGCGATGGCTGCTGGTCAAGGTGGGTCTGGTGGCGGTGCTCCTCGGCATCGCGGCCATCTCACGACGCTGGACCGGCCGCCTTACAGATGTCACGGCGGACCCGGCGGAGGAGACGGACGCGGAGGCCGAGGCGGAGAGCGCGTCGGAGGCGGCTCCGGCGGCCTCGGAAGCGGATGCCACGGCGGAGGCCGAGGCGGGGGCCGGGACCAAGGCCGAGTCCAAGGCCGCGGTGAAGGCCGCGCAGCCGGTCCGTACCGGCGCGGCCGACGCCGCGGTCGACGCCCCTGCCGACGCCGAGACCGAGTCCGGTGACGGTGGCGATGGCGGTGGCAGTTCGGACGACGCCGCCGACGCCGACGATCCCGAACGCGCCGCCCAGCTCGCCCGTCAGCGGGCCGCCAAGGACAGGACCGCCACGCTGCGGGAGCGCGACGCCGACCGCGAGCGCAGCGGTCTGCGCCGGTCGGTGATCGCCGAGACCATCGTGGCCGTCGTGCTGCTGGCGGTGGCCACCGTGCTGAGCGGCACCCAGCCCGGCCGGGCCGAAACGGAGCAGGCGAGCGCCTCGGCCACAAAGCCCGGCGGCCAACTGAACGTCGACCCGGTGAGCGTGCTGATCCCCTACAACACGGGCCCCAAGAGCGGCCGCGGCAAGGCCGTTGTCATGATCGAACCCGCTCTGCCGGGTGACAACGCGCTGCATGTCTTCACCACCGACCTGGCCGACCGTCCCGTGGACGTCCCCGAGGTCAAGCTGTCGCTGACGCTCAAGTCCAAGGGGATCGGGCCGCTGCGCACCCCGCTGGAGCGCCTCTCGACCGGGCACTGGAGCGCCAAGACCGTCCAGCTCCCCATGGCAGGCACCTGGCAGCTCTCCCTGACCGTACGAACCTCCGACATCGACCAGGTGACGGAGACCAGGAACGTGAAAGTCGCTCAATGACGACAGAGCAAGCACCCTCGTCCGGCATCTCCCGGCGGCGTCTGCTGGGCACGGCGGGCGCCGCCGGCGCGGCCGGACTGGTCGCCGGCGGAGCCGCCGGAGCCTACGCGTCCGAGGCGACGCGGGAGACACCCGAACCCCTCAGCTCCCTGGGCGCGAGGGCCGTGCCCTTCCACGGCAAGCGCCAGGGCGGCATCACCACCCCCCTCCAGGCCCATGGCCATCTGCTCGCCTTCGACCTGGCGCCCGGTGCGAACCGTAAGGCGGCCGCCGCACTGCTGCGCCGCTGGTCGCGAACGGCCCAGGAGCTGATGGCGGGCGAGGCCCCGCCGGACGACACGGGGATCGCGCTGGACGCCGGCCCCTCGTCCCTTACGGTCACCTTCGGCTTCGGCCGGACCTTCTTCGGCAAGACGGGACTCGACGACCAACTGCCGGAGGCACTCGCTCCGCTCCCCGACTTCGTCTCGGACGCCCTCGATCCCAAGCGCAGCAACGGCGATCTGTGGATCCAGATCGGCGCCGATGACGCGCTGGTCGCCTTCCACGCGCTGCGCGCACTTCAGCGCGAAGCGGGGAGCACGGCCCGGCTGCGCTGGCAGATGAACGGCTTCAACCGCACCCCCGGCGCCACCGACCGCCCCATGACCACCCGCAACCTCATGGGACAGATCGACGGCACCAACAACCCCAAACCGGCCGACGACGACTTCGAACGGCGGATCTTCGTACCGGAGAAGGGCGAGCCCGCGTGGCTGGCGGGCGGTTCCTACGCGGTCGTCCGGCGCATCCGGATGCTGCTGGACGCCTGGGACCATCTCTCCCTGGAGCGGCAGGAGAAGGTGGTCGGCCGCCGCAAGTCCGACGGCGCCCCGCTGTCCGGCGGCACGGAGACCACCCCGGTCCGGCTCGACAAGGTCAACGGGGACGGTGCGCTGGCCATCGCGGGCGCCGCCCATGTGCGGGTCGCGGCGCCCGCGTCCAACCAGGGCGCCGCCATGCTGCGCAGGCCGTTCTCGTACCACGACGGCTTCCGCGACGACGGGGCGCCGGACGCCGGACTGCTCTTCATCGCCTGGCAGGCGGATCCGATGAAGGGGTTCGTCCCGGTGCAGCGGAAGCTGGACCTGGGCGACGACCTGTCGCGGTTCCTGCGGCACGAGGCCAGCGCGCTGTTCGCGGTGCCCCCCGGCTGCGCCCCGGGAGAGTACGTGGGTCAGGCACTCTTGGAGGGATAGGAGATGAGGGGACAGGAGACGGGGACGAGCCGCCCCGGCCGCGCGCGTCCAAGGGGTGACCGGCGAGTCCGCGCGCTTCGCGGACGCGAGTATCGTGGCCGTCTCGTCTGATCACAGGGAGCGACCGTGATGTCGGCCAGCCGCTATGCCTACCTCGGCCCCGAGGGCACCTTCACCGAGGCCGCCCTGCGGTCCATGCCGGAGGCCGCCACCCGGGAGCTGGTGCCGATGGTCTCGGTGCCGGTGGCGCTCGACGCGGTGCGCTCCGGTGCCGCGGCGGCCGCGCTGGTCCCCATCGAGAACTCGGTCGAGGGCGGGGTCACCGCGACCCTCGACGAACTGGCCACCGGCGAACCGCTGATGATCTACCGCGAGGTGCTGCTGTCCATCAGCTTCGCGCTGCTGGTACGGCCGGGCACCGCGCTCACGGACATCAAGACGGTGACCGGGCATCCGGTCGCCCAGCCCCAGGTCCGCAACTGGCTGGCGGCGAACCTCCCGGACGCCCTGTGGGAATCGGCCGCCTCGAACGCGGACGGCGCCCGGCTGGTGCAGGAGGGGCGGTACGACGCGGCGTTCGCGGGCGAGTTCGCGGCGGCCAGGTACGGTCTGGAGCCGCTGGTCACCGACATCCACGACGCGCAGAACGCGATGACCCGCTTCGTCCTGGCCGGGCGCCCCGCCCGGCCCGCCGCCCGGACGGGCGCGGACAAGACGTCCGTGGTGATCTGGCTCGGGGACGACCACCCGGGCGCGCTGCTGGAACTGCTTCAGGAGTTCTCCGCGCGCGGGGTCAACCTGATGCGGATCGAATCGCGCCCGACCGGCGAGGGCATCGGCCGCTACTGCTTCTCGGTGGACTGCGAGGGACACATCACCGACCGGCGGGTGGGCTCGGCCCTGATGGGGCTGAAGCGGATCTGCCCGAAGGTGCGGTTCCTGGGCTCGTACCCCCGGGCGGGTGTGACGGCGGAGGACCTGGCCGAGCTGCGGCACGGGACCTCGGACGAGGCGTTCACGGAGGCGGCGGAGTGGCTGGCCCGCTGCCAGGACGGCCGGGCCTGAGCCGAAGCCGGCCGTAGCGCGCCTGAGCCGAACCCCCTTCCGTAGCGGCCGGTCGTAGCGACCCGCCGTAGCGAGCGTGCGCCGGGGCACTCCGGGCGCCGGGGCACGCCGGTGCCGGGGCACGCCGGTGCCGGGGCACGCCGGTGCCGGGGCACGCCGGTGCTGGGGATCGACGGTGCTGGGGATCGACGGAATCGCTGCGGAAAAGTTATCCACAGGCTGATGGGACATGCTGGGGATAAGTCGACATCATCAATCCGGCGAGACGGTCACATCACAACACAAGCCGTATGCACCCCCATCGCCGGACATCACTCACCTGTCACCTCAATTCCCTCGGCCAACTCTTTGGAGTGAGGGATTCCTCTCTTGTGGAGTGTGTGAACGCGGTTTGATGGGGGAATCCATCGCCGAGCACTTGGGGGGCCTAAGCGATCACCGCGACATCCACAGATCTCACACACAGCCTGTGGATAACTTCGGGGATTCCCCTCACCCCTGTGGACAACCGGGCCTCAACTCACCCTGTACGCAAGGGAAGAAGGTCGACCCGACGCCGCCTCTTTGCCCCTTTTCGGGGAATGCGCATGCATTCCTTGACGGCGGCCGTCACAGGAATTCCCCGGTTTACCCACAGCCCCAAAAGAGGGCAAAACGGGACGCAAAGGAATATCGCGTCGAGTACCCGAGGTCACACCGGTAACCTGGTGGGGTGATTGACCTTCGCCTGCTCCGTGAGGACCCCGATCGTGTGCGCGCCTCCCAGCGCGCCCGTGGAGAGGACGTCGGCATCGTCGACGCCCTCCTGACCGCCGACGAGCGGCGCAGGTCCTCCAGTGTCCGCTTCGACGAGCTGCGCGCCGAACAGAAGGCGCTCGGCAAGCTCATCCCCAAGGCCGCCGGTGACGAGAAGGCCGAGCTGCTGAAGAAGGCGGGCGAGCTGTCCGCCGCCGTCAAGGCGGCCGACGCCGAGCAGGACGCGGCCGCGGAGGAGACCCAGCAGCTCCTGCTCCAGTTGGGCAATCTCGTCCACCCCGAGGTCCCGGTCGGCGGCGAGGACGACTTCACCGTCCTGGAGACGATCGGCACCCCGCGCGACTTCGATGCCGAGGGCTTCGCTCCCAAGGACCATCTGGAGCTCGGCGAGCTGCTCGGCGCGATCGACACCGAGCGCGGCGCCAAGGTCTCCGGCTCCCGCTTCTACTACCTGACGGGCATCGGCGCCCTGCTGGAGTTCGCACTGGTGAACGCGGCGATGGCACAGGCCACCGCGGCGGGCTTCACTCCGGTGCTCACCCCGGCGCTGGTCAAGCCGAAGGCCATGGAGGGCACCGGCTTCCTCGGCCAGGCCGCCGAGGACGTCTACCACCTCGACAAGGACGACCTCTACCTGGTCGGCACCTCCGAGGTCCCGCTGGCCGCGTACCACATGGACGAGATCCTGGAGGCGGACCAACTGCCGCGGCGCTACGCCGGGTTCTCCTCCTGCTTCCGCCGTGAGGCCGGGTCGTACGGCAAGGACACCCGGGGGATCTTCCGGGTGCACCAGTTCGACAAGGTCGAGATGTACGTCTACACGACCCCGGAGGACGCCGAGGCCGAGCACCAGCGGCTGCTGGACTGGGAGAAGCAGTGGCTGACCTCCCTGGAGCTGCCGTTCCGGGTGATCGACCTGGCCTCGGGTGACCTGGGCTCGTCGGCGACGCGGAAGTTCGACTGCGAGGCGTGGATCCCGACGCAGGGCAAGTACCGCGAGCTGACCTCGACCTCCAACACCACCGAGTTCCAGTCGCGGCGGCTGTCGATCCGGATGCGCGAGGGCAAGAAGGTCCGTCCGCTGGCCACGCTCAACGGCACGCTGTGCGCGGTCACCCGGACCATCGTCGCGATCCTCGAGAACCACCAGCAGGCCGACGGTTCGGTGCGGGTGCCCGAGGCGCTGCGGCCGTTCCTGGGCGGACGCGAGGTCCTGGAACCGGTCGCGCGGTGACCAGCGCCGGACCGAACGACGAGCCGGCCGGAGTGACGGACGAGCTCCCCTATCGACTGGTCGCCACCGATCTCGACGGCACGCTGCTCCGCCCCGACCACACCGTCTCGGCGCGGACCCGTGCCGCGCTCGCCGCGGCCACCGCGGCGGGGGCCGCGCATATCGTGGTCACCGGGCGGACCGTCCCGGTGGCCCGGCACATACTCGACGACCTGGGCTACCAGGGGCTCGCGGTGTGCGGTCAGGGCGCCCAGGTCTACCACGCGGGTGAGCACCGGCTGCTGACCTCCGTCACGCTGGACCGCCAGGTGGCCCTGCTGGCGCTGGAGAAGATCGAGGCGGAGATCGGCCCGCTGTCGCTGGCCGCGGCCCGCGACGGGCTGGACGGCCAGGTGCTGTTCGGCGAGGGCTACCGGATGGACCACGAGGGGATGCCCCTGGTGCCGTTCACGGATCCGGCCGAGCTGTGGTCGCAGCCCATCAGCAAGCTCTACATCCAGCACGCCGAGCTGGACGACGACGCGCTCGCGGACGCCGCCCGGACGGCCGCCGGGGGCCTGGTCGGGGTGACGATGGCCGGCACCGGGCTGGTGGAGCTGCTGCCGCTGGGGCTGACGAAGGCCACGGGCCTGTCGTTGGCCGCGCGCCGGCTGGGAATGACCGCCGACGACGCGATCGCGTTCGGCGATATGCCCAATGACATTCCGATGTTCGGCTGGGCGAAGCACGCTGTCGCGATGGCGAACGCGCACCGGGACCTGAAGGCCGTCGCCGACGAGATCACCGCGTCCAACACGGAGGACGGCATCGCCGCGGTGCTGGAACGGCTCTTCCCGGCGGCGCGCCGATAACGGCGGCGCGCCGGGTGAACCGGCCGGCAGCCGGTGCGGCCGCCTCGGCGGACCGCCCGGCAGCCGGGCCCGGCAGCGGTGATCGGGCTTCCTCGGCCGCCGCCGAGGAAGCCCGGTCCAGGCGGGGTCAGCCGAAGACCTTGACCGCCTGGTAGTAGGTCCACGCCGTGGCGTCGCACGACGTCTTGGTGGCGCCGCTGTAGGCGCTGCACACCCGCTTGAGGTCCTCGTAGAAGGCGCTGTCGAGCCGCGCCTTGTTGGCGTCGAAGATGCCCATCGCCTTGTGGTTGCGGTAGCCGAAGTCATGGCGGGCGCAAGCGGTCTGGAAGGGGAAGCCGAAGGGGTTGTCGGGGGAGCTGCTGCAGTAGTCGGTGGACCAGTCGAACCCGTAGGCGGCCCAGGCACCCTGGTTGTTCCGCGCCGCGACCCAGGTGTTGTAGCTGCCGGCGCTGGTCTGCGTCCAACTGGCGAGGACCTGCGGCTTGTCCGCGGGGGCCGCCTGGGCGGGCGCGGCGGCCAGGGCGATGGCGGTGACAGCGGTGACAGCGGTGGCCGCGAGACTCGTGACGAGGCGACGCATTCGGGTTCCCTCCGTTTTTTCTTCCGACGCCCCCTCAAAAGGCTTGTGGCGCAGGGGGCGGCGCGGTGTGATCCAGCGCACGCCAAGAGTTGGGCAGGTCCCTGACAACCGTCAAGATCTACACCGACGTAGAGATGAACAGAGTTCGACCAGCGGAGTTTCGGAGTTTCCTCCAACCGCCGCCGCCGCGGGGGCGGTTCAGGAGGTGCGCCGGGGCACCCGGGAGGGCGGGACGAACAGCGGCCCCGGACCCTTGACCCGTCGCAGGATCGGGGCGGTCTCCATGTCCAGCACGGAGGGCAGTTCGGCGATGCGGGTGGTCAGATAGGTGTAGAGGGCCGGGACATCGGCGCAGACCACGGTCGCCATCAGATTCTTCGTCCCGGTGGTCGCACATGCGAACGCCACCTCGGGGTGGTCCGCGAGTGTCTGCCCGGTGGCGGCGAGATCCGACGGCCTCACCGACAGCCACATCGTGGTGGTGACGTTCTGATGGAACATCCGGTGGGTGTAGTCGACGTCGAAGTACAGGGTTCCGTCGGCGCGCAGATCGGCCAGCCGGCGGCGCACCGTCGACTGCGACCAGCCGGTGGCGGCGGCCAGTTCGGCCAGCGGCGCCCGCCCGTCCCCCGCGAGGACGTCCAGCAGCTTGCGGTCCTCGGCGCCCACCGGTCCGCGTGGCCCCTTCGACCGGTCCGCGGCGGGCGGGCGCAGCCGCCCGGCCTGCTCGGCCGTCAGCGCCTCGGTCTTGTTGACCAGGCCCTGCTCACCGCCGTAGAACTCATGCAGCACACAGTGCGCGCTCACCCCCACCACCCGGGGCGTCTGCGGGAGTTTGCGCAGCAGCAGGGCGTCGCTGTCCGGGCCGGACGCCGCCCGTGTCGACGCGGCGACCTCGGTGCCGTCGGAGAGCACATGCACCCAGGAGGTGTCGGTCCGCCGGGCCATCGCCTCGGCCACCGGCAGCGCGGCGTCCGGCAGGCACCGCACCCGCACCAGCCAGACCACATCGCCGACCGCCGCCGGGTCGGTGAGCCCCAGCACCCGGAGGGCGCCCGTCGTCCGCAGCCGGGTGTAGCGGCGGGCCACGGTCTGGTCGGAGACGCCCAGCACCTCGGCGAGGCGGCTGAAGGGGGCCCGGCCGTCGAGCTGAAGGGCATGCACCAGCGCCCGGTCCAGGTCGTCGTACGTGTCGGATTCCACCGCACAAAGCTAGCCGACGTCGGATAGTGCCACCGGGGGGATGCTGGCTGGAATGAGCGGACCGGTCAGGACGACCGTAAGAGCCGCGGGGACCGCCGGGTCGCCATCGGGGCCGGCCCTCGCGTCCCCTTGTCGGCACGTCGCCGGCACGTTCCGAATCCCGGAGTCAGTCATGCGCAGATCATGGTGGCCGCTCGCCGCCATCACGCTCGGCAATTTCATGCTGTTGATAGACGTCACGATTGTGAACACCGCGCTGCCCCAGGTGGCGCGGGGACTGGACGCGTCCTTCACCTCCCTCCAGTGGGTGATGGACATCTACGCCCTGGCGCTGGCCGCGCTGCTGATGGTGGCCGGTTCGGCGGCGGACCTCTTCGGACGGCGGCGGCTGTATGTCGTCGGCCTCGCGGTGTTCGCGATCTCCTCCCTGGTCTGCGGTCTGGCACCGGACGCCGGGGTGCTGATCGCGGCCCGCGCCGTCCAGGGGGTGGGGGCGGCGGCCATGTTCGCCACCAACACCCCGCTGCTGATGGCGACATACTCCGGCCGCGACCGCGGTATCGCCTTCGGCGTGTGGGGCGGTACGAGCGGGGCGGCCGCGGCGATCGGCCCGGTGCTGGGCGGGGTGCTGACCGAGTACGTCGACTGGCGGGCGATCTTCCTGGTCAATCTGCCGCTGACGGCGATCGCGGTGTGGATCACGCTCCGTTCCATCGATGAGTCGCGCGGCGCGCCGGGCGTACGGATCGACTGGCCGGGCGCCGCCTCGTTCACGGTGTGCGCCGGGGCGCTGACGTATGGGCTGATGCGCGGCGGTGAGGAGGGCTGGGCCGACACCGGCACGGTCGCCGCACTGGTGACGGCCTCGATCGCGCTGCTCGCCTTCGCCGTGGTGGAGCGCGGAAAGCGGCAGCCGCTGCTGGACCTGGGGCTGCTGCGCCGCCCGACGTTCGCGGTGCTGATGGCCGCGGCCCTGCTGCTCCAGGCGGGCGCCTTCCCGTACCTCACCTACGCCGGGCTGTGGTTGCAGTCGGTGCTGGGGATGAGCCCGGTGCAGGCGGGGCTCGCGGTGACGCCGATGGCGGGCGTCTCGCTGGTCGTCGGCGCGGCGGGCGGAAGGTTGCTGGACCGGGTCGCCCCCGGGCGGGCGCTCGGCGGCGGACTGCTGATGGTGGGCGCGGGCGCGCTGGTCAACGCGGCGATGGTGACCCCCGACGCGGACTGGACGGCCTTCGTCCCGGGCCTGGCGCTGGCCGGTCTGGGGATCGGCCTGGCCATGCCGGTGCTGGTCTCGGCGGCCCTCGGCTCGGCCCCGCCGGAGCGGGCGGGCATGGCCAGCGGCGCGGTGAACACCTTCCGGCAGTTGGGCTACGCCCTGGGGATCGCCGTCCTGGGCACGGTGTTCGCCACGCGGGTACGGGACATGGTCGACGACAGCGGCACCGTCCCGGCCCGGGCGGCCGGACAGGCCGCCGAGGCCATCAGCGGCGGCCACGCCGACGCCGTCATCGCCTCCGCGCCCCCGGCCCACGCGGACGCGGCACGCACCCTCGTCCACGAGTCGTTCGCGGCCGGGCTCGACCGCATCTGCCTGATCTCCGGCATCGCGGCCCTGGTGGCGGGCCTCCTGGTCCTCGCCGTCGTCCGCGGCGGCCCCGGCGGAGCACCCCCGAAGCCGACCCCGGAGCAATCCCCGGCGGAGCCGGTCCACGCCTGAGCGCTGGACGACGGCACGTCACAAGGGGCGGGCGCCCAACAGCGCCCGCCCCTTCGCCGCGTGAGGCCGACGTCCGTCAACGCACGCGGTGCGAGTAACCCTTACGCGATCGGATCGTTCTTCCATATACGCGTTATGCGCGGAGGCAACGCGAGTTGGAGCCTCGGCCGGGCGACGGATCGACGGGCAGCGATGTCACGGCGGTTGGGTCCGAAAGAGGTAGGCAGCCTCCGCTCCTGGTCCCTGGATACGGGCGGCCTAGCCCCTGGCTTGTGGGGCGTGACCATCACCCGAACTTCGGACCGGAAGGCACACATATGCCACCTGAGATCGCACTACTGGAGTCGCGCGCGCTGCGCGACAGCGTCATCGAACGGACGGATGTCCTCGACAAGGTCAAGATCCTGACCATGCTGCCGGATGGGCTGCATATCACCACGCGCATGGTCGCGGAGTACTTCGAGGTTGGGGAAGAAGCCGTCAAGAGCTTGGCCAAACGGCACCGGGAGGAGTTCCACAGCAACGGGATGCATACGCTCCGAGGCGCTGACCTGCAAGGCTTCCATAGGTCCACAATGGACCTATGGGATCGGAGTTATCCACAGGCATGTACCCAGCTCACCCTCTACCCCCGCCGGGCGGTGCTCAACGTCGCGATGCTGCTGCGGGACAGCGATACCGCCAAGCGGGTACGCACCTATCTGCTCGATGTCGAACAGTCGACTCGGAGCGGACCGGAAGCAGGGACGGATCAGCTCCCCCTCGAACGGATCCTCACCGAGCGGATGCTGGCCGGGCCGATCGGCGGCCGCCTCGACGCCGTCGAGGCGTGTCTGGCGGATGTCGGTTCCACGCTGCGCGAGCTGGCGCCGTGGATGGCCAGGGTCTCCGCTCGGCTGGACGGCATGGACCGGCGGCTCGACGCGCATGGGCGGGTCATCTGCGCCATGAGCGAGCGGCTCTGCGATCTCGGTGAGGACATGACCGAGGTCCGCAGGGACGTCGCCACCCTCAAGGCCGAGTCGGTCCAGCGGCGGGCGCGGCGCGCCAAGCGGCTGCGCGGGTAGCGGATCGGAGGAGCCCGGTGGGCGGGGTGGCGCTCTGCCCACCGGGCCTTTCGGGGGGTAGTTGTAGGATGACTGGGCAACCGGGTGAATCGAGTGAGGGAGCCGAGAGGAATGGCGTTGCGGGCGGCTGGGCGGCAGTCGTTGGTCGACGGCGTGGTGGAGCAGTTGCGGGCGCAGCTCGCCGAGGGTGAGTGGCAGGTCGGCGACCGCGTGCCCACCGAGCATGCCCTCGCCGAGCAGCTCCAGGTCGGCCGGAACACGGTCCGCGAGGCGGTCCGCGTCCTTGTGCACGCGGGGATGCTCCAGTCCCGGCAGGGCGAGGGCACCTTCGTGGTCTCCACATCCGACCCCGCCGAGGTCATGCGGGGTGTGCGGCGCGCCGGGATCCGGGATGTGCTGGAGCTGCGGATCGCGCTGGAGGCGGAGGGCGCGCGGCTGGCCGCGCTTCGGCACAGCCCCGACGATCTGCGGCGGATGCGGGCGGCGCTGGAGTCGCTGGAGGCGTTCGGCCAGGCCGGGGAGCGGTCCGCGGACGGCCATCATGAGCTGCACGCCGCCCATGACCTGGAGTTCCACACCGCCGTGGTGGAGGCCGCGCACAACGCCGCGCTGAGCGCGACGTACGGCTGGTTCAGCAGTTCGGTGCGCGATGCGCTGGTGGCCTCGCTCGGCGACCGCGAGGTGCCGAGCATCGTCCCCGCCGACCACCGCGCCCTGGTCGACGCCATCGCCTCCGGCGATCCGGCGGCCGCCGAGGCGGCGGCGCGGGCGCTGCTGGAGGCGCCGAAACGCGCCATCGAAGCCCTGCTCGCCACCGGCTGAGCCCCTCTCGGCGGGCCGCACCGCGAGCCGGGCCGCCCCCACCACCCCACCACGACCGGAACGGAGCTCTTCTTGCCACGCCCGCACGCCCCCGGCCCCGAGGCCGAACCCCTGCTCGTGGACGCCGAGACGGATCTGCGGCCGACCCCCGAGGTGGCCGCCGCGCGGCGCACCCTGCGGGCCCACCCCGCCCTTCTCCTGATCGGCATCGTGCTGGCGTCGCTCAATATGCGGGCCGCGCTCGCCGGGGTCTCCCCGCTGCTCGGTGAGATCAGCGGCCACTTCGGGCTGTCCGCGACCATGAGCAGCCTGGTCACGACCATTCCGCTGATCTTCATGGGCCTGGCCTCGCCCTTCGCGCCCCGGCTCGCCCGGCGCTGGGGCACCGAGGCGGTGCTGCTGAGCGCGCTGGCGCTGCTGATCGGCGGCATCCTGCTGCGCGTGGCGCCGCCGGTGATGGCGCTCTTCGCCGGGGGCGCCCTCGTCGGCAGCGGGATCGCGTTCCTCAATGTGCTGATGCCGGGCCTGGTCAAGCGTGACTTCCCGCACCGGGCCGCCGGGATGACCGCGCTCTACACCACCTCGATGATCGGCGGGGCGACGGTCTCCGCCGCCTCCGCCGTGCCGCTGGAGAACGCGCTCGGCGGCTGGCGGGGATCGCTCGCCTCCTGGTCGCTGCTGGCCGTGGTCGCGGCGCTGGTCTGGATACCCCAGACGGTGCTCGCGCGGCGCGGTACGCACCACGGTGAGCCCGCGGCGACGCCCGTAAGGACGACACCGGACGCTGGGCCGAGGCTGAGCCGCTCCCCGCTGGCCTGGCAGGTCACGCTGTTCATGGGGTTGCAGTCGTCGATCGCGTACGTCTGCATCGCATGGCTGCCGACGATCTTCACCGACCACGGCATGAGCAAGAACACGGCCGGGCTGGTGTTCGCGTTCAGCACCATGCTTCAGATGGTCGGTTCGTTCGTGGTGCCCACCCTCGCCGGACGGATGCGCTCCCAGCGGACGCTGGCCGTCGCGGTCGCTGCGCTGATGGGCGCCGGTATCGCGGGCCTGCTGGTGGCCCCCGTCGCCGGGGCGTGGGTATGGGCGACGCTGATCGGCGTCGGGCAGGGCGGAGCCGTGGGGCTCGCGCTGACCATGATGGTGCTGCGGACCGGGGACGCCCACACCTCGGCGCGGCTGTCCGGAATGGCGCAGACCTGGGGCTATCTACTGGCCGCGGTGGGCCCGCTGGCGCTCGGCGTGGTGCACCAGACCATCGGCGGCTGGGGGCTGCCGCTCACGCTGATGCTGGCGGTGTGCGGGGTGCTGGCGGTGCTGGGCCTGGGCGCGGGCCGCGACCGCAAGATCCGGTCCTGAGCGGCCCGGAGGGCCGAACGGCCTGAGCCTCGGTCCCGAGCGGCCTCACACCAGGCCAACGCGGCCCCCGGACACGCCGCGGCGGCGGCCGTCACGACGACCGCCACCACCGCGGAGACAACCGGCGGCCGCCCCGCCCTCCCTGCGCGGTGGCGGCCGTAAGACGTGCACGAAACCCTGGGGCCTCTGCGCGTCACCTCGCGCAGGTCACGCCGGTCGTCACTCCTCCCCCGCGAGGGTCAGCGTGCGCAGCTTGCGGCCCGCGTACCAGGTCGCGCCCACGGTCACGGCCAGCAGCAGGATGACGCCGGTCGCCAGGCCGACGTCCGACGAGATGACATCGCCGTCCGCGACCTTCTGCCCGATCGCCAGCGCCCACTGCTGAACGCTGAGCTTGCGGGCCCCGGCCACCAGGCTGCCGAAGAACGTCTCCCACACCAGGGCGTAGACAAGACCCGCGATCACCGCATGCCGGGTCACGGTGCCCAGCAGCAGGAAGACGGCGCTGTAGGCGATCGAGGCCACGGCGGCGGCGACGGCGTAGCCGACGGCGAGCTGATTGGCGTTGCCGTTCAGCAGGAAGCCCGCGAGCAGGGTGGGGATGGCGGAGAAGGCGACCGTGACGCCGATCGCCACGATCAGCTTGGTGAAGATGATCGTCGGCCGCTTCACCGGCTTGGCCAGCAGATAGATGACCGAGCCGTCGTCGATCTCCGGGCCGATCGCGCCCGTACCGGCGATCACGCCGATCAGCGGGACCATCGTGGCCATCGCGAAGCCGCCGAGGATCGAGTCGGCCGTCGCGTCGTCCGCTCCGGTCAGCAGCCGTACGGCGAGCGAGATCAACAGCAGCAGACCGGGGAGTGTGAAGAGGATCAGCGCCCGGCGGCGGCCGAGCAGGGCCCGGTAGGTGAGCCGTGCGACGGTGGGGTGGTAGAGCGAGGACATCGCTGTGGGCTCCTTTCAGGCCGCGACGAGGTAGGAGAAGACGCTTTCCAGGGACTCGTCGGAGGGCGAGACCGTGAGGAGCCGGATGTGCTGGTCACGGGCGACCCGGGGCAGCAGTTCGGTGAAGCGGGCGAAGTCGACCGCCTGGATGTGCAGTCCACCGTCGGCGCCGGTGCTCGCGTCGACCTGGATACCGGTGGTCGACGGGTCGGCGATCAGGGCCGCCGCGAGCGCGCGGTCGTCGCTGGACCGTACGAGATAGCGGTGCGGACGGTCCGTCATCAGCCGGCGGATCTTGCGGAAATCGCCGGAGGCGGCGTGCCGGCCCGCGACGATCACCTCGATATGCGCCGCGAGCTGCTCGACCTCCTCCAGGATGTGCGAGGAGAACAGCACGGTGCGGCCCTCCGCGCCCATCCGCCGCAGCAGATCCATGAGCTGCATCCGCTGCCGGGGGTCCATGCCGTTGAACGGCTCGTCCAGGAGGAGCACCGAGGGCTCGTGCACCAGCGCGGAGGCCATCTTCACGCGCTGGCGCATGCCCTTGCTGTACGTGGCGATCTTCCGGGAGCCCGCGTAGTCCATCTCGACGGTGTCGAGCGCCTTACGGGCGGCACCACGCGGATCGGGCAGCCCGTGCAGCTCGGCGTTGGCGATCACGAACTCGCGGCCGGTGAGGAAGTCGTACATCGCCTCGCGCTCGGGGACGATGCCGATGTGGCGGTAAGCCTGCTCATTGCGCCAGATCTGGGCACCGTCCAGGGTCACGGACCCGGTGGAGGGGGCCAGGAAGCCGCCCATCATGTTGATGAGGGTGGACTTGCCGGCGCCGTTGGGGCCGAGGAGCCCGGTGACACCGGGGCCGATGTTCATGGTCACGTCGTTGACGGCCACGACGTTCCCGAACCAGCGGGAGACGTTGTCGATGGCGATCGTGGTCACAGGCCGACCTTTCGGTAGCGGCGCATCAGCAGCCCGTACGAGCCGGCGATCAGGCCGAGGAGAACGAGGATGTAGACGAACCCGGTTCCGGTACCGGGGCCGACCCCGCCGGGGAAGGAGGAGGTGGCACCGAGGAAGGCCGTCTGCACCCCGTCGATGATGGTGATCGGCGAGAACAGCCCGATCCAGCTCACCGGCCCGGAGTTGCCCTGGTCCCAGGCGATGGCCTGGACGGCGGAGACCGCGCCGTAGGAGATGGTCAGCAGGGCGATGACGGCGGCGACGCCGAAGCCGCGGCGCGGGGTGAGCGCGGCGACGACCAGGCTGATGCCGGCGAAGAGAAGCGAGAGCAGAGCCACGGAGATCAGTCCTTGTGCGAAGCCCTTCGTCTGATCGGCGAAGTCCAGCTTGGCGAGCAGCGCCCCGACGTAGAGGATCAGCAGGGGCGCGCCGGTGAGGATGAACAGCGACGAGGCCATGGCGGCGAACTTGGCCACCACATAGTCCATCGTTTCGATGGGCCGCGAGAAGTAGAGCGGGATCGTCTTGAAGCGGAGGTCCCGGGAGACGGACTGCGGCGCCTGGGACGCTGTGTACAGGCCGATCACGGCCTGGAGCATGATCGCGTAGCGGGTGTACTCGACGGGGAGCTTGTCCACCTTGGTGGCGATGGCCACCGCGACGATGATCGCGGCGGGCATGCACATCACGGCGAACAGCAGCATCGGCGCGACCTTGGACTTCGCCGAACGGCCGAGGCCGTAGGCGCCGCGCAGGCTCTGGGAGAAGAGCGAGCGGCGGGCGTAGGCGCGGCCGAGGCGCGGGCCGTCGTAGTGGCGGTAGCCGATGTTGTGAATGACGTCGGCACGCTGCTGCTGGGTCACGGTCTCAGGCGGCATCGACGGCACCTCCGTTCCCGTGTGCGCTTGCGCCGGCCGGTCCAGCGGGCTTCGTCATGCCGTCCGGGGCGTTCGATGCGTCCGGAGCGTCCGGGGCGTGCGATGCGTCCGCATCGTCGTCGGACCGGAAGATCTCCGCGATGCGATGGCGGCGCTGCTCCATGCGGACCAGGCCGAGGCCGAGGTCGGCGATGGTGTCGCGGACCGTGTCGTACGTCTCCTCGCTCGCGACGTCGACCAGCAGCACATGGTCGGAGCCGGGCGTCCCGTCGGCGTCACGGCCGGCGGGCTGGACGGTGAGCCCGGCCCGGTCGAGGGCGGTGCGCAGCGCCTTGGTGCCGTCCGGGTGGTCGGTGGTGTCGGTCACCTCGACCGCGAGCGAGGCCGTCGCCTGGGTGAAGTCACTGGTGGAGCTGGAGCGGAGCAGCTTGCCGCCGTCGATCACCACGACGTGGTCGCAGGTGCGCTCCAGCTCGCCGAGCAGATGCGAGGTGACCAGCACCGAGATACCGAAGTCGGTGTGCACACGGCGGATCAGCCCGAGCATCTCATCGCGGCCGACCGGGTCCAGGCCGTTGGTCGGCTCGTCCAGCAGGACCAGGCGGGGGTCGTGCACCAGCGCCTGGGCCAGCTTGACCCGCTGCTTCATGCCCGTGGAGTAGCCGCCCATGGGGCGATATCGCTCCTCGTACAGCCCGACATGGCGCAGCGTGTCGGCCGTGCGCTCACGGGCGGCGGAGGGCGGCAGCCCGGACATGCGCGCCATATGGACGACGAACTCGGTCGCCGAGACATCGGGCGGCAGACAGTCGTGCTCGGGCATATAGCCGACGCTTTCGCGGATGGCGCTGCCGTCCTTGGCCACGTCGAGACCGAGCACGGAAGCGCGGCCCTCGCTGGCGGGGGACAACCCGAGCAGGATCTTGATCAGCGTGGACTTACCGGCGCCGTTCGCACCCACCAGGCCAGTTACCCCTGGTGCGATGTCGACGGACAGCCGGTCGAGCGCGGTGACGCGGGGGAACCGCTTGCTCAGACTTTCGGTGGCGATCACAGTCACATGTTCGACCGTAGTGGTCTGAGCCACAGGCGGCGTCACTCCAGACGGTGGGATTCCCCTCGTCCTCGGGTCTGACGCGCCCGTAGGGGACAGACCCCGATGGGCGGGGGTTACCCGGGGTATCCACAGGTATTCCGGGGGCTTATGCCCGATGTGCGGCCGGTGTGAGCCGCGACCGTGCCCATCCCGGGTACCACGCGGTGAACAGGGCCGGGAGGACGAACCCCGCGAACTGGACCGCGAGCGCCGCCACCATGCCCAGACCGGCGGAGATCACCACGACCATGGCCGCGGCGGAGAGGGTGAAGGCGGTGGCCCAGGCGCGGGTGATCACCACATTGATCCGCTTGAACACATAGGTGTCCCACACCTCGGGCGGCGCCTGGCGGCGGGCGACACCGGTGGTGAAGGGGCGGCCCACGGCGAGCGTCGTCCAGGCGGTGACGGCGAGCCAGCTCAGCGCCAGCGCCCCGATGTAGTCCTTGAGTCCGCTGTCCGGCCGGGCGAAGGCCCAGATCGTCAGCGCGGTGAAGAAGGCCACCGTGCTGCACTCCAGGATGAGGGCGTCGGCCGCCATGCCCGCCTTACGGGCCCGCACCAGCATCGCCCCACCCAGCACCAGCCCGGCCAGGGCGCCCCACTGCCAGCCCAGTGTCGACACGACCGCGAGGGCGATCCATGGGATGAAGCCGCGCAAGTAGTTCATTCGGCCCTCCCCCGGGCGTCAGGTCACCTTCCGGCATGCGATGTCGAAGGTAGAAGGTGCCCCGCGAGCCCATTCCTATGCCTGAGGGCCCGTCCGGTCCGTGGATTCCCCTTCGCCCGGGGGGAGTTGGGCCGGATCACTGATCACTTCGGGGAGCCGGACCGTTCGTCGGCCGGGGCACCGACCCTAGAGACCCGGGGCGCCCCAGACCGGGAACCAGCGGCTCAGATCCTCCTCGATCCGCAGATCGTCCCCGAGCAGCGCCCGCACCTGGAGCTCCAGCGCGTTGTCCCGCTTCTCGATGGCGCCGGGCAGCGGCGCGAAGGGGTAGAAGGTGCCGCGCTTGTAGAGATACACCAGCGCGAGCGAACGCCCCGCCGGGTCCTGGAAGCCGATCAGCGAGCACAGCAACTGAGGGCCGAACCCGCCGTCCTGGAGCAGCGAATTGACCGCGTGCAGATCGTTCACCAGGGAGGGCACATCGTCCGGCGACTGCCGGGCCAGCAGCCAGGTGTAGCCGTACGCGTCCTGGCTGAACTCCACGGGCACCCCGCCCCGGCCCGCGTCCGCATCCGCATCCGCGTCCGCGTCCGCGTCCAGCAGGTCCCGCACATCGCGCTGGACCTGGGAGAAGGCGCCGCCCTCCACACTCGCGAAACAGACCGAGCCCCGCCCGGTCGCGGTGAACCCCGCCCCCGCCTCCAGGCTGACCGCGGCCCCCGGGAGCCCGAAGAGCCGGTCGAGGTCGGGGCGCACCGGCTTGCTGCGGCCCAGGATGGCGTCCAAGAACCTCACGCTCAGCCCCTTCCCGCCTGGCCGAGCTGGGTGGAGATGCGGGCGAGCTGGTCGAGCCGCCGCTCCAGCGTCGGATGCGAGGAGAACAGCCGGCTGACGCTCTCCCCGGAGAGCGCGGGGGCGAAGAAGAAGGCGTTGAACGGCTCGACCTTGCGCAGATCCCGGGTCGGGATCCGGGCCATCTGCCCCGTCACCTTGGTCAGCGCGGCGGCGAGCGCCGAGGGCCGCCCGGTCAGCAGCGCGCCGGCGCGGTCGGCGGACAGCTCGCGATAGCGGGACAGCAGCCGGGTCAGCAGAAAGCTGATCGCATAGACCACGGCGCTGATCAGGGGGATGAGCAGCACCGCGATGCCCACGTTGTTGTTACGGCTGCCCCGGCTGAGCCCTCCCCACAGCGCCGCGCGGGTCATGATGCCCGCCAGGACGCCGAGGAAGGAGGCGATGGTCATGACCGCCACATCGCGGTGCGCCACATGCGACAGCTCATGGGCCAGCACGCCCTCCAGCTCCTCCGGCTCCAGCCGCCGCAGCAGCCCCGTGGTGGCGCACACCAGCGCGTTGCGCTGATTGCGGCCGGTGGCGAAGGCGTTCGGCACATCGGTGTCGGCGATGGCCACGCGGGGCTTGGGCATGTCCGCGAGGGCGCACAGCCGGTCCACCGCGCCGTGCAGCTCGGGGGCCTGCTGCGGGGTGACCTCCCGGGCGCCCATGCTGAACGCCGCGATCCGGTCGCTGAACCAGAACTGCGCCACGAACAGCCCTCCGGCGATGATCACGATCAGCGGCCAGGCGCCCTTGAACACGGCGAGCAGCACACCGATGAAGACCACATAGAGCAGCCCGATGAAGAACATCGTCGTGACCATGCGGGTGGTCAGCCCCCGGTCCGGGGCATAGCGGGTATGCGGCATGGGATGCCTCCCGAGTGACGCGACGCCAAAGGCTCTATACCCGATTCTGCCGCTTATAGGGCGATCTGTGCCGTGCCTTTATTCGGTTATCCGGCGATCCGTGCCGCGCCCGCTATCCAGCGCTCCGTGCCACCCGTTACCCGGCGATCCGTGCCGCCCGTTATCCGGCTATCTGTGCCGCGCCCTCCGTGGCGATCTTCTCGAAGGTCGCGAGGTCGGCCGCGAAGATCGAATCGGGGATCGGCCAGTGCAGCACGATCTCGTCGATGCCCAGTTCGGCATGGCGCCCGGCGAAGTCCACGAAGGCGTCCACCGAGCTCAGCGGCCCGGTGGCCTCCGGGGTGAAACCGGTGAGCAGGATCTTGCCGAGGTCGCGGGTGTCCCGTCCGGCCTCCGCGCACGCCCCGCCCAGCCGCTCGATCTGACCGGCGATGGCGGCCACCGAATCGGCCGGGGTGCCGGTCTCGGCGATCTTCGGGTCGCCCGTGGTCACCCACGCCTGGCCGTATCGCGCCGCGAGCCGCAGCCCGCGCGGACCGGTGGCGGCCACCGCGAACGGCAGCCGCGGCCGCTGCACACAGCCGGGGATGTTGCGCACCTCGTGGGCGCTGTAATGGGTGCCCTCGTGCGTCACCACATCGTGGGTCAGCAGCCGGTCGAGCAGCTCGACGAACTCACCGAAGCGGTCCGCCCGCTCCCGGGGCGACCACGGCTCCTCGTCGCCCCGCAGCAGCGCCGTCGCGTCGAAGCCGGAGCCGCCCGCGCCGATGCCGAGGGTGATCCGCCCGCCGGACACGTCGTCCAGCGTGATCAGCTCCTTGGCCAGCGTCACCGGATGCCGGAAGTTCGGGGAGGTGACCAGGGTGCCCAGCCGCAGCCGGGAGGTCGCCGCCGCGGCCGCCGTCAGCGTGGGGACCGCCCCGAACCAGGGACCGTCGCGAAAGCTGCGCCAGGACAGGTGGTCATAGGTGTACGCCGCGTGGAAACCCAGCTCCTCGGCGCGCTGCCATATCTCCCGGCCGCGCTCGGACCAGCGGTATACGGGCAGGATCACGGTGCTCACTCGCATAGGGCGAGCCTAAGCGGTGGGTATGACAACGCGGCACCGAGATCGGCGCCGTACGGAGATCAGCGCGCCGCACCGAGAGCAGCACGCCGCACCGAGATCAACGCCGTGGCGGCAGGAGGCCCAGGACGCCCGGGACGGCGCCACGGGACGCCCGGGACGGCTCCCGAGGACCCACCCGAGCACCGCCCCGGCAGCACCGAGCGGCATATGCGGGAGGATGGTTGCCGTGACTCCTGCGACCGAGCGGCCGAACACCCCGGCCCCAGAGCCTTCCCGCCCCGCCCCGGCCCGGCCCCGGCTGATCGCCACCGACCTCGACGGCACCCTGCTGCGGGACGACAAGACGGTCTCCGACCGCACCGTGGCGGCGCTCGCGGCGGCCGAGCGGGCGGGCATCGAGGTGTTCTTCGTCACCGGCCGCCCGGCCCGCTGGATGGACGTCGTCAGCGCCCATGTGCACGGCCATGGCCTGGCGATCTGCGCCAACGGCGCCGCCGTGGTCGATCTGCACCAGGGCGGGCTGCCGATCGAGGTCCGCCCGCTCGCCGCCGACCAGGCCCTGGCCGTCGTGGAGGCGCTGCGCGAGGCGGCCCCCGGCACAACCTTCGCGGTCGAGCGCAGCGGCGGGATCTTCTACGAACCGGAGTACCCGCCGTTCCACCTCGACCCGGGCGCGATCATCGCCCCCGCCGAGAAGCTGCTCCACGACGGATTCGCGCACGCCGACACGCCGGTCCTCAAGCTGCTCGCCCACCACCCCGAGCTGGCGCCCGACGCCTTCCTCCAACTGGCCCGCTCGGTGGCCGGGGACTACGGCGACTTCACCCGCTCCAGCCCGTCCGCCCTGCTGGAGGTCAGCGGGCTCGGGGTCAGCAAGGCCAGCACGCTGGCCCGGTGCTGTGCCGAGCGCGGGATCTCCGCCGCGGAGGTCGTGGCGTTCGGCGATATGCCCAATGACCTGGAGATGCTGATGTGGGCGGGCACCTCCTACGCGATGGCCAACGCCCATCCGGACGTACTCGCCGCGACCACCCACCGCACCGGCGCCAACACCGAGGACGGCGTCGCCGCCGTCATCGAGCGGATCGTCGAGCGGATCCTGGCGGGCTGAAGCGCACGCGACCGCCCCCCGGCCGTGGGGCCGGGGGGCGGCGGTTCGCACGACCGCGTCTACGGTTCGCACCGACCGCGTTTACCAGAAGAAGACCAGGTAGCCGTTGCCGCCGGCGGTACCGGGGGCGCCCGCGCTGCCCGGGGTGTTGCCACCGGGGCCGCCGACGCCGCCGTCGCCACCAGCGCTGGTGTTCGTCGGGGGCAGCTCGACGATGCCGTCGACCGCGTCGCCGCCCGCGCCGCCGTCGGCACCGGACGCCCCGTTCTCACCGGTGCGGTTCACCGTGGACAAGCTGTTGCAGGCGCCGGTACCGCCGTTGCCTCCGTTGCCCGGAATGCCCGGAGCGGCCGAACCACCGCCACCGCCCGTGCCCCCCGTGCCGCCACCGGCGATGAGCTGGGTGCCGCTGGTGGAGACCAGGGTCGTCGCCCCACCGTTGCCGCCGGTGCCACCGGCACCACCGGTACCGCTGGTGCCGGTGCCGCCGGGACCGGAGGCACCGGCGCCGCCACCGGTGCCCAGGTCCACCGTGTAGGTGGCGAAGGGCGTGACCGGAATGACGCACCAGGTGAAGCCGCCGGAGCCGCCGCCACCGCCGGTGCCGCCGGGACCGGTCAGCGTGGCGCTGGCGCCGCCACCACCGCCGCCGCCACCGCCGCCCGCTCCCCACGCCTGGATGTGCACCGAGGTGACGCCCGCGGGAGGCGTGAAGGTGCCATCCGTGGTGAACTCCTGGACCCCATGGATGATGGACGGCGGCCGCGGCGGCTTGGGCCGGCCGCCGCCCAGCGTGTCGTCCGCCTGAGCGGCGGGGGACATGGTCAGCACCTGGCCGGTGAGACTCGCCGCAGCAAGGGTGGCGAAGAGGACCCGGCGGCGCGTCCGGGATCGCTTGGGAGTGGGACTCTGGCTGTTCACGTCATGACTTCCTTCCCCGCGGTCGGGCCAACATCTGTCGCGGAGTGCGATGGGATACGAAGGTCCGAACGGCCCGCGAGGCTCATCCCACCGTCGGCCACCACGCCCCGCACTCCGACGGCGCGCTAGTTGGCCCGCGTAGGTGAGGCGTTGGGCCGGGCGAGCGACAGTAGCGCCTCACAGAGGCGTGTCGAGCACACACCAGCCCGCCGGGCATCGCCCTCACCCGGCGACGAGCCGCCACAAGCGCGGCAGACGCGGTGCCGCCGGCGCGGCAGACGCGACGCCGCCGTCAGGCGTACGGCGGCGCCGGGCGGACGGCGGCACCGGGCGTGCGGCGGCACCGGGCGGACGGCGGCACCGGGCGGACGGCAGACGCAGGCGCACAGCGGCGAGGCGCACGGCCGCCGTCAGACGCAGAGCGCCGTCAGACGCACAGCGGCGTCGGGCATACGGCGGCGTCAGGCGCACAGCGACCTCAGGCGCACAGCGACCTCAGGCGCACGGCAGACGCAGGCGCACAGCCGCGAGGCGCACAGCCGCCCTCAGACGCAGAGCGACGTTGGGCATACGGCGGCGTCAAGCGTGCGGCAGACGCAGGCGTACGGTCGCCGTCAGGCGCACAACGGGGTCCGGCGTACGGCGCCGTCAGGCAAACGGCGCCGTTAGACGCACGGCCGCCGTCAGACGCATAACGGCGTCAGGCATACAGCGGCGTCAGGCGCACAGCGACCTCAGGCGCACGGCCGCCGTCAGCCGCACAGCGACTTAGGCATACGGCGCCGTCAGGCGGGCGGAGACACAGGCGTACAGCCGCCGTCAGGCGTACAGCCGCCGTCAGGCGTACAGCCGCCGTCAGGCGCACAGCAGACGGCAGACGCACGGCGGCCTCACGCGCACGGCAAACGGCAGACGCACAACGGGGTCCGGCGTGCGGCGCCGTCAGGCGCCCCCGTTCGGTAGCGGCGCCTCCCACACCACCGCCGTACCGCGCCCGTCCTCCCCGAGCCCGGGGCCGACGCCGCTCGACCCGCCCAGCGCCTCGGCCCGCCGCACCAGGTTCGTCAGACCGCTGCGCCGCCCGCCCACGGGCACGCCCACCCCGTCGTCCGCGACCGTCAGCCGCACCGACGGTCGCCCGTCCGCAAGCCGCCCCGTGGCGTCCACGACCACCTCGATCCGCTCCGCCCGCGCATGCCGAAACGCGTTGGACAGCGCCTCGCGCAGCGCCGCGACGAGATGGGCGCCGGTCGCCGTGCCGACCCGGGAGTCCACCGGTCCCACGAAGGTCAGGGACGGCTGGAAGCCCAGCGGCACGGCGGCCGCCCTGACCTCCCGCAGCACCCGGCCGCGCAGCCCGGGCGGGGTCTCGGGCGGGGTCTGCTGGAGCGCGTGGATCGCCGTCCGCACCTCCTGGATGGTGGCGCCCAGTTCCTCGACGGCCCGCTCGATCCGCTCCCGCACCTCCGGCGCGTCCGACCGGCGCTCCGCGCTCTCCAGCAGCATCCCGGTCGCGAAGAGCCGCTGGACGACGAGGTCGTGGAGATCGCGGGCGATCCGGTCGCGCTCCTCGAGGACCGCGAGCCGCTCCCGGTCGCGCTGCGCCTCGGCGAGCACCAGCGCGACCGCCGCCTGCGCCGCGAACTGGGCGGCCAGCGTGCGCTCGGTGGCGGTGAACGGGCGGGCGCCGGGCTCGCGCGCGGTGGCCAGCACGCCGACCACCCGGTCCCCGCTGCTCAGCGGGACCATCAGGCTCGGCCCGTAGCGCCCGGGGACGCCGCTGCCGAGCAGCGGGTCGGTGGCCGGGTCCTCGATGACGACCGGCTGCCCGGCCAGCAGCCTCGGCACGGCCGGGGAGCAGGCCGGAAGTACGGCGCCGAGCAGCCCGGAGCGCTCATCGGCCGCCACCGCCGCGACCTTCAGCCCGCCTTCGCCCTCCTCCGGCAGCAGCACGATCCCGACGACCGCGTCCGCGAGTTCCCGGACCTTCTCGGCGACCACGGCGGGCCCCTCCCCGGCGCCGCCGGACAGCAGCGTCTGGGTGACGGCCACCGATCCCTCGATCCAGCGCTCGCGCTGCCGGGTGGCCCCCTGGACGCGGGTGTGGCCGATGGCGATCCCCGCCTCGGTCGCCAGCACCTCGACCAGATGCCGGTCGGACTCGGTGAACGGGCCGCCGTCGCGCTTCCCGGCGACGCAGAGGGTGCCGAAGACTTCCTCCCCGACCCGCAGCGGAACGCTGAGATACGAGCCCGGCGGCTGGGCGGCCGACGGCGCGAGCAGCGCCGCACACCGCTCCCGGTCGCTTTCGGTGCTGGTCTTGGTGTCGGTCTCGGTGTCGCCGTAGGTGACCACATCGGCCAGGTCGCCTTGCCCCCCGGCGGCGTCGCCGTCGGCGTGGTACACCCCGATCACGGCGCGGCGGGCGCCCACCAGCTCGGCCGCGGTGCGCACGATCCGGTCGAGGACGGTGTGCGCGTCCGGCCCGTCGCCGAGTGAACGCATCGCCTCCAGCAGCCGCGGCAGCCGCGCCGTGAGCTCGGTGGACAGCCCACGCAGCCCCCGGGTCGCCTCCGCGGCCACGTCCAGGGGATCGGGGGAGGGCGCAGCGGCCGCCATGCCGTCGAGCCTAATGAATGGCGCAGATGAACGCCGCTGCTCGCGCTGGGCCCGGTCCGGTGGAACGTCGTCGCCTGCGCACCGGTCGGCTGGCGCCTGCGACATCAGTCGCGACGCCACGAGCCCCGCTGAGGCTGGCGTCGGGACCCGCGGCAGCTCGTGCCGGGGGCCCGCCGCGGCCGTTGCCGCGCCCCGCGCCCGCCGGGTGCCGCACCCCGCGACGGCTGGCGCCGTGGCCCGCGACAACTGGCGCCGTAGCCCACTCCGACCGTTGCCGTGGCCCGCGCCGTCTGTTCCCGCACCCCGCGCCCGCCGGGTGCCGCGCCCCGCGACAGCTCGTTTCGTAGCCCACTCCGACCGTTGCCGCCGCCCGCACCGTCTGATGCCGTGGCCCGCGACAACTGGCGCCGTAGACCACTGCGGCCGTTGCCGTGGCCCGAGCGGTCTGGTGCCGGGGCGCCTTCCAGCGGTTGGTGCCGGGGGACGCCTCCTCAGGGCGCCGGGGAGAGGCGCCTCCCGGCCATGGCCGGGGTCGCCGGGCCAGGCGTCGCGGGCCCGCGGCGGTCCGAATCCGCTGGGCAGAGCCGCCTAGCCGGCGCCCATGTGCGCAGCGCCCATGTGCCCGGCGCCCACCAGGACTCCGGTCTCCGCGGCCTCGCGTTCCAGCATCCGGCGGAACGGCCCGTCGGCCACGGCCAGTTCCCCGTACGTCCCACGCTGGACGGCCCGGCCGCCGTCGAGCACGATCACCTCGTCCACCGCGTCGAGGCCCGCCAGCCGGTGTGTGATCAGGACGGTGGTGCGGCCCTGGGTCGCCGACAGCAGGTCGGCCGTCAGCGCGTCGGCCGTGGGCAGGTCCAGATGTTCGGCGGGCTCGTCCAGCACCAGCACCGGGAAGTCCGCCAGCAGCGCGCGGGCCAGTGCGAGCCGCTGCCGCTGACCGCCGGAGAGCCGTGCGCCCTGCTCGCCGACGAGCGTGTCCAGGCCGTCCGGCAGCCCGTCCACCCAGTCCCGCAGCCGGGCCGCGGCCAGGGCCGCGCGTAGCTCGTCATCGCTGGCGTCGGGGCGGGCCAGCCGCAGGTTCTCGCGCAGCGAGCTGTCGAAGACATGGGCGTCCTGGGCGCAGAGACCGACGAGCCGCCGCACCGCGTCCCCGTCCAGGGCGGCGGCGTTCCGGCCCGCCAGGGTGTACGTGCCGCCCTCGGTGTCCAGGAAGCGGAGCAGCACCTGGGCGAGCGTGCTCTTGCCGGCCCCCGACGGGCCGACGACCGCCACCCGGTGGCCCGGCCGCAGCTCCAGGCCGAACCCGTCCAGCGCGGGGGCACGCTGCCCGGGGTGGCGGGCGGTGATCCCGCGCAGCACCAGCGGATACGGCACACCGGGCGCCTCCTCACACCGCGCCTCCTCGCGCCCCGCCTCCTCGGGCTCGCGCACCGGAAGCGGCTCGTCCAGCACCTCGTACACCCGCTCCGCGGCCCGTCGCACCCGCTGCCGGTGCTGCACCGCGAGCGGCAGCCCCGCGACGGCCTCGAAGGCGGCGAGCGGGGTCAGCACCACGACCGCCAGCCACACGCCGTGGATCCGGCCGTCCGCCACGGCCGGCACCCCCACCCACGCCGCGGCCGCCACGGTCAGCCCGCAGACCAGTGCGGACAGCCCGGCACCGGTGCCCGCGGCGGCCGCGGCCCGCCGGGCGATCCGGGTGAGCACCCCATCGGCCCGGCGCACCGCCTCCAGCCGACGCGGCAGCGCGCCCGCGACGGTCAACTCGGCGGTCCCCGCGAGCAGATCGACGACCTGCGTCGACAGGGCCCCGCGCGCCGGTGCCAGCCGACGCTCCGCCCGCCGCGCCAGCGCCCCGGACACGACGGGCACCGCGACCCCCGCCAGCAGCAGCCCCGCCGCCAGCACCGCCCCGGCCTCGGGCAGCACCCAGGTGAGGAAGCCCACCGAGGCCGCACCGACGGTCAGCGCGGTGCCTACGGGCAGCAGCCAGCGCAGGAAGTAGTCCTGGACGGCGTCCACATCGGCCACCAGCCGGGAGAGCAGATCGCCGCGGCGCGTCCGGCCGAGCCCCGCGGGCGCCAGCCGCTCCAGCCGCCGGTAGACGGCGACCCGCAGCTCGGCCAGCACCCGCAGCACGGCGTCATGCGCGACCAGGCGCTCGGCGTAGCGGAAGACGGCCCGGCCGATCCCGAACGCCCGGGTCGCGGTGACCGCCACCATCAGATACAGCACGGGCGGCTGCTGCGCGGCCCGGGAGATCAGCCATCCGGAGACGGCCATCAGCCCGACCGCGCTCAGCAGGGCGAGGCTCCCGAGCAGCAGCGCCAGCCCGAACCGCCCCCGCCCACCACGCGCGGCACCCCGCACCCGCGCCAACGCGCCCCGGCGCGGACGTGCGACCGAGCTATGCGACACGGCCACGCCGTACGACGCGCCCGGGCCACCCGACGCACTCAGGCCGTCCGGCACGGCGGAGCCATCAGGCGTGGCCAGGCCCGTGCCGTCCGGCCCGTGCCGTATCTCGCCCAGCCGCCCACCGACTCCGGCGTCCGCCATCGGCTCATGCGCGGCGGGCGTCCGCTCCACGCCCGAGGCCGCGCCCGCCGTCCCCTGCTCCACGCTCGAGGCCGCACCCGCCGTCCCCTCATGCGCGCCACCGGCTTCGGCCGCCCGTGGCCACTCCGCTCCCGCGGCCGCCTCCGGCGTGGACTCCCGCTCCCCCGCGCGCGGGCGCCCGGCCGCGCCCGCGAAGCCCACCGCCGACGCGCGCCGATCCACGGAGAACGGGGACAACCCACCGGAACCGGCGGCCCCGGAACCGGCGGCCCCGGAACCGGGCCGCGCCTCCGCGCCCGCGCCTGGCGCGGATCCGTGCGCCTCGGCACCCGGAGCCCTGTCCGCATACGCGACGGACCGGCGGACGCCATTCCCCCCGGAGCCGGACCGGAGTGCGACGGTCGGCCCCGGGCGGACGCCGCCCACCGCCGCCACGCGCCCAATCGCGGGCAGGACGGCCAGCCCCCCAGGGGCAGCAACCCCAGAGCCCCGCCCCGAACTCCAACCCGCCCCCGGCAAACGCAACACCCGGTCCGCCAGCGGCAGCAGCGCCGGGCGGTGGACCACCAGCAGCACCGTGCGGCCCTCGGCCAGCCGTCGTACCGCCTCGACGACCGACGCCTCCGTCTCACCGTCCAGATTGGCCGTCGGCTCGTCCAGCAGCAGCACCGGCCGGTCGGCCAGGAAGGCGCGCGCCAGGGCGATCCGCTGCCGCTGGCCCGCGGAGAGCCCGGCGCCCATCTCGCCGAGCCGGGATTCGATCCCGTCCGGCAGCGCGGAGACGAAGCGCAGCGCGTCCGCGTCCCGCAGGGCGGCCCGTACCGCCGCGTCATCGGCGTCCGGCCGGGCCAGCCGGACGTTCTCCGCGATCGTCCCGGCGAAGAGATACGGGCGCTGGGGCACCCAGGCGATCTGGCGCCGCCAGCTCTCCGGGTCCAGCGCGGCCAGGTCGCGGCCCCCGATCAGGACCCGGCCCTCGTCCGGCGCCGCGAAGCCCAGCACGGCGTTCAGCAGCGTCGACTTCCCGGCACCGCTGGGGCCGACGACGGCGACCGTCTCCCCCGGGCGGATCTCGAACGAGGTCCGGGCGAGGGACGGTTCGCCGCGCCCGGGGTGGCGGACCACCAGCCCGTCCAGCGTGAGCGCGGCGCTCCGGGCATCGGGGGCCGGCGAACCGCCGGTGTTCGAGGGCTCGCGCTCCAGCACCGCGAACACCTCGTCCGCCGCCGCCAGCCCCTCCGCCGCCGCGTGGTACTGCGCGCCCACCTGCCGCAGTGGCAGATACGCCTCGGGGGCGAGCACCAGCACCACCAGACCGGTGAAGAGGTCCATCTCGCCGTGCACCAGCCGCATGCCGATGTCGACCGCGACCAGGGCGACCGACACGGTGGAGAGCAGTTCCAGGGCCAGGGAGGACAGAAAGGCCAGCCGCAGTGTCTTGAGCGTGGCCCGCCGGTAGTCGGACGTGATCGCGCGGATCGATTCGGCCTGGGCCTTCGCACGGCCGAAGACCTTGAGGGTCGGCAGTCCGGCGACGACATCGAGGAAGTGCCCGGACAGCCGGGACAGCAGCCGCCACTGGCGGTCCATCCGGGACTGGGTGGCCCAGCCGATGAGCATCATGAACAGCGGGATCAGCGGCAGCGTGGCGACGATGATCAGCGCGGAGATCCAGTCCGCGGTGACGATCCGGGCGAGCACCGCCACCGGCACCACCACAGCCAGCCCCAACTGGGGCAGATAACGCGCGAAATAGTCGTCCAGCGCGTCGATGCCGCGGGTGGCGAGGGTGGTGAGCGCACCGGTCCGCTGGGAGTCCAGCCAGCTCGGGCCGAGCCGTACGGCCCGTTCCACCAGCCGCAGCCGCAGCTCCGACTTGACCGCCGCACCGGCCCGATGGGCGGCCAGCTCGGTCAGCCAGGAGACGGCCGCCCGGCCGACGGCGACCAGCGCCAGCAGCCCGAGCGGGAGCGTCAGCGCCGCCACGTCCTCGCCCCGCTGGAAGGCGCCCACCACGATCTCGGCGATCAGCATCGCCTGCGCGATGATCAGACCCGCCCCGGCCAGGCCCAGCGCCACGGAGGCGGCCAGGAAGAAGCGGGTGGCCCGTGCGTACCGCAGCAGCCGGGGGTCGATTGGTTTCACGTGAAACACACCACCCGAAGCATCAGTGGGCGGCGGGGATGTGCCGGGTACCGATGCGCTTACGGAAGACCCAGTACGTCCACGCCTGGTAGGCCATGATCAGCGGCATCATGATCACCCCGACCCACGTCATGATCTTGAGCGTATAGGGGCTGGAGGCCGCGTTCGCCGCCGTCAGGCTCCACTTCGCGTCCAGCGAGGACGGCATGACGTCGGGGAACAGGGCCAGGAAGAGCATCGCGACGGCCGCCGCGATGGTCACCCCGGACAGTCCGAAGGCCCACCCCTCACGCCCCCGCCGGTTCATGATCAGCGCCACGGCCAGCGCCAGGACGGCGATGACGACCGCCACCAGACTGCGGGCGTTCCCGCTGTCGCGCTGCGTCCAGACCAGGAACGGCACCGCGACCACGACGGTGGCCAGTCCGAGCCCGGTCGCATACCGCCGTGCCCTCGTCCGGATGTCCCCGGACGTCTTGAGCGCGGCGAAGACGGCGCCGTGGAAGGTGAACAGCACCAGCGTGACCGCCCCGCCCAGCAGCGCGTACGGCGTGATCAGGTCCGACAGACCGCCCGCGTAGTTCCCGTCCCGGCCGATCGGCACCCCGTGCACCAGATTGGCGAAGATCGAGCCCCAGAGGAACGCGGGCAGCAGCGAGCACCAGAAGATCGCATGCTCCCAGTTCCGCTGCCAGCGGTCCTCGGGACGCTTGTGCCGGTACTCGAAGGCGACACCGCGCAGGATCAGACAGACCAGGATGGCCAGCAGCGGCAGATAGAAACCGCTGAAGAGCGCCGCGTACCAGTCGGGGAAGGCGGCGAAGGTCGCCCCGGCCGCCGTGATCAGCCAGACCTCATTGCCGTCCCACACCGGCCCGATCGTGTTGATCAGGACCCGGCGCTCGGTGCGGTCACGGGCCAACAGCTTGGTCAGCACGCCGATGCCGAAGTCGAAGCCCTCCAGGAAGAAGTAGCCCGTCCACAGGAAGGCGATCAGCAGAAACCAGAAGTCGTGAAGGTTCATGATTCTCTCCGGCCGTCAGTACGCGAAGGTCAGCGGCTTGTCGGCGTCCTCGTCCTCGGCGGCGGCCCCGCCACCCGGGCCGCCCGGACCACCCGGACCGCCCGAGGGCAGCCGCAGCTTCGGGTCCTTGGCCGGCGGCTTCTCGTCGGTGTCCGGCCCGGCCTTGGCGTACTTGGTCAGCAGCCGCACCTCGATCACCGCGAGCACCCCGTACAGCAGCGTGAAGACGCCGAGCGAGATCAGTACCTCGGTCCGGCTGACCCCGGGGGAGACCGCGTCGGCGGTCTTCATCAGCCCGTAGACCGCCCAGGGCTGCCGGCCCATCTCGGTGAAGATCCAGCCGAAGGAGTTGGCGATCAGCGGGAACCCCATGGTGAGGATGCCGATCCGCCAGGACCAGGTGGTCAGCAGCGGGCTCATCTCGCGCTTCTTGGTGAGCATCAGCCGGGGCACCTCGTCCTCGCCGGTGCGGAAGGCGGGGTCCAGCCACCGCTTGCGCCGGGTCGTCCACAGCCCGATCAGCCCGGCGACGAACGAGGTCATGCCGAAGCCGATCATCAGCCGGAAGCCCCAGAAGGTCATGAAGATGCTGGGGATGTAGTCATCGGGCTGACCGCCGTAGGCGTCGGCCTCCCGCTGGGCGATGTCATTGATCCCGGGGACGGCGTCGGTGAAGTTGCTGTGCGCCAGGAAGGAGAGCGCGGCGGGGACCTCCAGTTCGACGCTGTTGTGACCCTTGCCGACATCGCCGACGGCGAAGATCGAGAAGGGCGCGGGCGCCTGGGTGTCCCACAGCGCCTCGGCCGCCGCCATCTTCATCGGCTGCTGCTCGAACATCACCTTGCCGAGCTGGTCACCGCTGAGCGCCGTGCCGATCCCCGCGATGACCGCGACGACCAGGCCCACCCGCAGCGAGGCCCGCATCGCCCCGATCTGCTTCTTCCGCTGCTCGCCCAGCTCCTCGCCGCGCTCCCGGCGGCGCTTGGCCCGCAGCAGATGGAAGGAGGAGATGCCGATGATGAAGGCGGCGCCGGTGAGGAAGGCCGCGGTCAGGGTGTGGAAGACCACGACCAGGGTGGTGTTCTGGGTCAGCACCGCCCAGATGTCGGTGAGCTGGGCCTTTCCGGTGGCCTTGTCGATGGTGTAGCCGGTCGGATGCTGCATCCAGGAGTTGGCCGCCAGGATGAAGTACGACGAGAGGATCGTGCCGATCGAGACGATCCAGATGCAGGCGCAGTGGATCTTCTTGGGCAGCTTGTCCCAGCCGAAGATCCACAGACCTATGAAGGTGGACTCGAAGAAGAAGGCCAGCAGGGCCTCCATCGCGAGCGGGGCACCGAAGACATCACCGACGAAGCGGGAGTAGTCCGACCAGTTCATGCCGAACTGGAACTCCTGCACGATGCCGGTGACCACACCCATCGCGATATTGATCAGGAAGAGCTTGCCCCAGAACTTGGTGGCGTGGAAGTACTTCTCCTTGCCCGTGCGGACCCAGGCGGTCTCCAGACCCGCCGTGATCGCGGCGAGAGAGATCGTCAGTGGCACGAAGAGGAAGTGGTAGACGGTTGTGATGCCGAACTGCCATCGGGCCAGCGTCTCCGGCGCCAGAGCCAGATTCACCTGAATCTCTCCTTACGGTCGTGCCTGCCCGCGAGCGAGCTTGTGAACGTATTCACATTCACAAGCAATGATACGCACATGGCTGCGCCCCCTCCCACAGGGGGTGGGAGGGGGCGAATGGGGCACGTCTGGGTATGCTGCGCACCTTACGGAGGGGCCGATGGGCCCCTTGTGCGCCCGGGGGAGCAGGCGCTCCGTGGCTCAGGCAGCGCTCACAGCTCCTTGCGGAACGCCTCCGCGGTCCGCAGGAAGATCTCGTTCGCCTCGCGCTCGCCGATCGTCACCCGCACCCCCTCACCCGCGAACGGCCGGACCACCACGCCCGCCGCCTCGCACACCGCCGCGAAGTCGAGCGTGCGCTCCCCCAGCCGCAGCCAGACGAAGTTCGCCCGGCAGTCCGGGATCGTCCACCCCTGGGCGGCCAGCGCCTCCCATACCCGGCCCCGCTCGGTGACCAGCGCGTCCACCCGCTCCCGCAGCGCGTCCTCGCTGCGCAGCGAGGCCACCGCCGCGTCCTGGGCGAGCTGGCTGACGCCGAACGGCACCGCGGTCTTGCGCAGCGCCGCCGCCACCGGCTCATGGGCGATCGCGAAGCCGACCCGCAGCCCGGCCAGGCCGTACGCCTTGGAGAAGGTGCGCAGCACGCAGACGTTCGGCCGGTCCCGGTAGAGGTCGACGCCGTTGGGGACCCGCTCGTCCCGGACGAACTCGACGTACGCCTCGTCCAGCACCACCAGCACATCGGACGGCACCCGGTCCAGGAACCGCTCCAGCTCGGCCCGGCGCACAACGGTGCTGGTCGGATTGTTGGGGTTACAGACGAAAATCAGCCGGGTGCGGTCGGTGATCGCATCGGCCATCGCGTCCAGATCGTGGACCTCGCCCTCGGTCAGCGGAACCTGCACCGAGGTCGCGCCCGCGATCTGAGTGATGATCGGATATGCCTCGAAGGACCGCCAGGCGTAGATCACCTCATCGCCCGGCCCCGCCGTGGACTGGACCAGTTGCTGAGCCATGCCGACCGAACCGGTCCCGGTGGCCAGATGCTCCAGCGGCACCTCGAAGCGCTCCGCGAGCTCGGCGATCAGCGCGGTGCAGGCGAGGTCCGGGTAGCGGTTCAGGGACGCGGCGGCGTCCGCCACCGTCTCCAGCACCCCGGCCAGCGGTGGATAGGGGTTCTCGTTGGAGGAGAGCTTGAAGGCCAGGGGACCCCCCGTGGCGGCCGGCTTGCCGGGCTTGTACGTCGGAATGCCGTCCAGCGCGGCACGCAGCTTGGGGCTCTTCTCGGTCACCGACAGTCCTCCTCGACCCATCCTGTCCCGGACCGTGTACAGCGTTCGCACACGGCAATACTGCACACCTTATGAGGATTCCCCCGTCTCGCGTACCCGCCGGGCGCCGCCGCGTACCCGCCCCCGGCGCCCGCGTACCCACCGGGGGGAGCGCCCCGCTTTTCCGCGCGCGCCGGTGGCGAGCGCCGTGGCGCGCATCACCCGTGCAGGTGAGTTGAGACCTCTTCGAGACATGTATCAATCAGCAGGCGTGGATATGCCAGGGGCGACCAGAGGCCCGGTGGATCCCCCAACTGGCTTCACTTCCAAGGGAATTGAGGGGGGCGTTCATGCAGAAACGTGCCTTCCGAATACCGATGGCGGAATCGCGCAACCCTCCCACCCGAGCCCTACTATCGGCTGGCCATGACAGCAGCAGGGAAGCACCAGGTGAGCCGGTCGGCCGGCCGCCGGTTAGGGCGGGCGGGCATCCGGGACGTGGCCGCCGCCGCCGGGGTCTCGATCACGACCGTCTCCGACGCGCTCAACGGCAAGGGCCGGCTCCCGGAGGCCACCCGCCGCCATGTCCGCGAGGTCGCCGAGCGGCTGGGCTACCGCCCGTCCGCAGCGGCCCGCACCCTCCGTACCGGCAAGTCCGGCCTCATCGGCCTGACCGTGACCACGTACGGGGATGAACCTTTCACCTTCACCGAGTTCGCCTACTTCGCCGAGATGGCGCGAGCCGCCACCTCCGCCGCGCTGGCCCGCGGCTACGCCCTCGTCATCCTCCCCGCCACCTCCCGCCACGATGTGTGGTCCAACGTCGCCCTCGACGGCACCGTGGTGATCGACCCCTCCGACCAGGATCCGGTCGTCACCGAGCTCTTACGCCAGGGCATCCCCGTGGTCAGCGACGGCCGCCCGGCCGGCGCCCTCCCCGTCACCGCCTGGGTCGACAACGACCACGAGGCGGCGGTGCTCGGACTGCTCGACCATCTCGCCGAGGCCGGCGCCCGCCGGATCGGACTGCTCACCGGGACGTCCACCGACACCTACACCCGGCTGTCCACCACGGCGTATCTGCGGTGGTGCGAACGCGTGGGGCAGGATCCCGTCTATGAGGCGTACCCGGCCCACGACCCGTGTGCCGGTGCCGTCGCCGCCGACCGGCTGCTCGCCCGCCCCGACCGCCCCGACGCGGTCTACGGCCTCTTCGACCCCAACGGCACCGATCTGCTCGCCGCCGCCCGCCGCTACGGACTGCGCGTCCCGGACGATCTGCTGCTGGTGTGCTGTAGCGAATCGACCGTCTACCGCACCACCGAGCCGCCCATCACGACCCTCTCACTCAAACCCCGCCGGATCGGCACGGCGGTCGTACAGTTGCTCATCGACGCCATCGAGGGCCTTGATACCGACCACCCCGTCGAGCAGGTCATACCCACCGAATTGATCGTGCGGACGTCGTCACAGCGCCGTCCGCCGCGTACGACGGTCAGCGCCCCGCGCAGCCGTGCCGGAGGCTGACCTGAGGGTGACTCAAGGATGACCGGAGGAGGAGCTGAGACCAATGGGCTTCCCCTACCGGGCCAATCCGGGATAAAAGTCCGACCAAGCAGGAGCGAGCACCGATTGACGGCACCCTGGTGCGTCACAAGCCCTCACGGTCATTCCTATGATGGGCGGACGACACCGCGGACCGCCGTCGACCAGGCAAGGTCCACAAGGTGGGACGGCGGCGTGATGGTGGAGGGGTCGATGACTCAGGGGGCCGGTCTGGAAGCCACGGCAGGGACCACGGCTGCGATCCCACCCGTGCCCGCGTACGGGGTGCCCACCCCGCCCGCGCCCGCGTACGGGGCGTTCACCCCGCCCGGCATGAGCGCGCCCGGAGCCGTACCGCCCGGGCCCGCGCCCGCGGCGCCGGGCCCCGCCGCGCCCGTGCCGCCGCCCGCGCCCGCACCGGGGGCTCCCGCGCCCGGGGCGCCGGCTCCAGGGGTGCCCGCACCGGGCGCTCCGGCCCCTGAGGCACTGCCGGCCGAGTACACCCCCACCGAGCGGCTCCCCGTCCTGGGCCCCGGGCACACCATCCCGGACACCCCGCTCGTCCCGCCGCAGGACCGCCCCACCGTCGCGCTCACCTCGCTGCCCGAGCCCGAACACGGCCCGCTGGCCGAGGACGAGGGGCCCGGCCCGCTGTACGTCGTGGGCGATGTCCACGGCTACCACGACGAGCTGCGCGAGGCGCTCGCCGCCGAGGGCCTGATCGACCCCAAGGGCAACTGGGCCGCGGGGAACGCCCGGTTGTGGTTCCTCGGCGACTTCACCGACCGAGGCCCGGACGGCATCGGCGTCATCGACCTGGTCATGCAGCTCTCCGCCGAGGCCGCGGCCGCGGGGGGCTACTGCAAGGCGCTGATGGGCAATCACGAGCTGCTGCTGATCGGCGCCAAGCGGTTCGGCGACACGCCCGTCAACTCCGGTGCCGGAACCGCCTCCTTCCAGGCCGCCTGGCTGCTCAACGGCGGCCAGCGCAGCGACATGGAGCGGCTGGAGGACCACCACCTCCAGTGGATGTCCCGGCTGGACGCGATGGCGGAGGAGGACGGGCATCTGCTGGTCCACTCCGACACCACCGCCTATCTCGATTACGGCGACTCGATCGAGGCCGTCAACGACACCGTCACCGAGACCCTCCAGCGCAGCGACGCCGACGAGTGCTGGGACCTGTTCCGCAAATTCACCAAGCGGTTCGCCTTCCGCGACGAGGACGCCGGGCCCATGGCGGCCCGCGAATTGCTCGACACCTACGGCGGGGAGCGCATCGTCCACGGCCACAGCCCCATTCCGTATCTGCTCGGCGAGGTCGGCTCCGAGGACGGCGAGGACGGCGGCACGCCCGCCGTCGAGGGTCCGCACGTCTACGCGGACAATCTCGCCGTGGCCATGGACGGCGGCGTCACCATGGCCGGAAAACTGCTGGTCGTCCAACTTCCCCTGACCGACTGAGGGTTCAGCGGACGCTGCCCGGGGCAGATAGAGAGCTTCACCGGCGAGGGAGCAATTAGCGAAACTTGCTGTCACCCCGCGCCGGATCGGCTCTACCATCGGCTTATCCGTCGCAGGCTCTCCTCCGTTTCCGCCCGACTGCCCGGCGTAAGCCGGCGTCACGGCCCTACGGAGCATCGGGGGATGCACCATGAAAAGCGCTCCGCACCTGCTGACCGAGGACCGCCCGGAGTTCGAGCGGGTTCTCGACGAGGCACTGCGCACCGCGGACCGTCGCCCGGACCTCACCGGTGTCGGGCAGCGGCTCACTGCCGAGCAGTTGCGCACGATGGCGCTCGGCGCCTCGGCCGCGATAGCGGCATGCGCGGCCGCCGAATATCAGGACTACCGCGAAACTCGCGCCAAACTGCGCGAGCCCGCGCCGCTCTTCCCGCTCGCCGGGGATGTGAGCGAGCGCGAGCACCCGGACGGCACGGTGGGGCTGGCCGGCGCGATGCAGGACGCCGCGGGGGCCGGGCTCGTCGCCATGCTCGCGGTCCTGGCGCCGGTGCTCGCCGGAACCGCCGCGATCATCTTCCTCATCGTCGGCTATGTCCTCAACGTCCTCGACCCAGCCCCCTCCATCGCCCAGCCGATGGTCACCGCGGGCTGGTTCTTCGCCGCGCTGACCGCCGCGGGCATCCTCATCGCCGCCGTCGGACTGCTCCTGACCGCGCTGCGCAACGGCTCCAGCGCGATCCGGGGCGAGGCGCGCAGCGAGCAGCTCGAGGAGGTGGACCGCGCCAGAGAGGTCTGGCGTCAGGCCCTGCTGGAGCGCGGCATCCTGCCGTTCCTCCGCGAGGCCCTGGCCAACCCCTCGGCCCCGTCACCCTCCGCGTACGTCCCGACCAACCCCGAAACGGTCAGCCGCACCCCGCACCTCGGCTACAGCCGCCCCGGCTTCAGCACCGACGGCGAAGGCCCCAAGGCCCGCCCCCGCTACAGCAGCCCGGACTTCACCAGCCCCGACTACGGCGGACCGGAACACCAGCCGGACTAGCCCGCGTTCGGTCCCGGGGTTGCCCCGGAGGCCCGCTCCGGGCGCGCATGAGGGTGCGCATGGGGTCATCCCGGATGGCGGGGCGCGGCTGCCTCGGCAGCATGACTGTCCATGACTTCCTTGACCCGACGTACCTTCATGGGTGGTTGCGCGGCCGCGACACTGCTGGCCGTGACCGGAACCACCGGCGCCCGCGCGGCGACAGGGACTACCGCACCAACCACCGCGTCCGACGAGGCCGCCCTACAGGCCGCCATCAGCGATCTCTCCCATCCGCCCGCCACCTCCGCGCAACTGCGCGTCGACCGCCGAGGCGACCAGTGGTACGGCACGGCCGGAGCGGCGGACCTCGGCAGCGGGCGGGCCGTACGCCCGGACGACCGCTTCCGCGCGGGCAGCGTCACCAAGGCGTTCGTGGCCACCGTGATCCTTCAACTGTGGGCCGAGCGCCGGGTGGAGCTCGAGGCCCCCATCGGCCGGTACCTCCCCGATCTGCTGCCCTCGGCCTTCTCCCGCCGCATCACCGTGGCTCAACTGCTCAACCACACCAGCGGACTGCCCGACCATCGAGGGCTGCCGGACGACAGCACTCCGGAAGGAGTCCTGCGGCAGCGATGGGACCGGTGGACACCCCGGGAGTGGGTCGAGACGGTGACCCACGACCCGCTCAAGTTCGCTCCGGGGACCGCACAGGAGTACCGGGGCATCAACTACGTCCTGCTCGCCCTGCTCATCGAAAAGCTGACCGGCCACCCCTACGGCCACGCGATCGGATCCCGCGTCCTCCGCCCGCTGGGCCTGACCCGAACCCTGCTGCCCGGCCAGGACCCGCGCCTCCACGGTCCGCAGGTGCGTGGCTATCTACGGATGACCGACGGGTCGCTGCGCGATATCACCGTGTACAACCAGTCCAGCGCCTGGGGCGAAGGCGAGCTGATCTCGACCCTCGACGACCTGTTCCGTTTTCAGCAAGCTCTGTTCTCCGGCGCCTTGCTGCCACCCGACGCCCTGGACAAGCTCTTCACCCTGCCCCCGGATTCCGTACGAATGCTGGACGGCACCCCGGCCCGCTACAGCCTCGGCCTGCAAAAGGCCACGGTCAACGGCGTGACGTTCTGGGGAAAGACCGGCGAGACATACGGCTACCGCACCCGCATGTTCACCACCCGCGACCAGTCGCTCCGCTTCGTCCTCTCGTACACCCCGACGCCACTGACCACCCAGGAGGACATGACCAACCGAGTCGTAGCCGCACTCACCGCATAAACCCACCCCGCGGCCCGCGGGGATGTTTCACGTGAAACGGGCTAACGGGAAGTACCGACTCTTATCCTCGAATCGATCAATTATCCACCGATCGAGGGAACTTCCGCCTATTCGGGGGAATTGATGGGCGGTGATGTTTAGCGTCCATTGGTGGAGGTGATGCGCGATGCGCAAACACAACACACCGCCGGGCCCATCCGCCCGGCACGACGCCATGGACGTCAACGATTTCGTCTACGCGGCCACGGGGGCCCGGGTCCGAAGGTTGACCCTGCCCAACGGAGAGCACTGGTTCCCCGCTGCCGATGTGTGCCGAGAGCTCGGCTACACCACAACGCGAAAGGCTCTGCTCGATCATGTGCCGGAGGAGCGGCGAGAGTCTCTTGAGACTGTGACTTCCAGTCACAGTCTCAGCATTCCCGCAGGTAGGGAATGGCGCCGAGACTTGCAGCTCGTCGATCTCGAAGGACTTATCCTCCTGGTGAACGGCTGCACCAAGCCCGCGTGCCTGCCCTTCAAACAGTGGGTCTCGAGAGTGATCGCCACCGTCCAGCGCGAGGGCTCATACGCGCTGGAAGTCTCCGAGATCTCCCGTCCCACTCCACCGAGCGAGCTCATGGACGCGATCGTCCGGCTGGAGATGCGGACCGAACGCTTCCATACGGAGGTATTGGATTCCCTGCACCGGTCCGAGCAGGCGTGGTCACAGATCCTCGACGCACTGGGCTGCCGACCGGGCGAGGAACCCGCGGCGGACAAGCGGGAGCTGAGGCTCAGGACGGAGGACCTGTTCGCGCAGTGGAAGGCCCGGCTGAGCATCACCGAGGACGTATGGGCGGTGGCCGTCTACATCCTCCCCACGCTGGCCGAAGCCGGACGGATCGGCCACTCGCTGGAGACGCTCTCCGCCAAGACGGGGCTCACTCGGCAGCGGGTGCACGCCTGTCTGCGGTTCCTCCAGAAGCACCACTGCATCCGTCAGAACGGGCTGACGGACAGCGGGAACCCGATCTACGTGGCTGAGCTTCCGCCCGCGTAAGGGCACGCTGAGGGTCCGAAGTCGCAAATCGAAGTTGCGGCTTCGGACCCGTCCCGCAGCGTATCGCCTGGTTCACTCCGCAGGCGCTGCTTTGCCAGCTTTCACCGGCGATCTCGGCCTACGCGTCCAGCGCCTCAGTCCGCGATCGGCAGATAGACGCGGTTGCCCGCCTCCGCGAACTCCTTGGACTTCTGGGCCATACCGGCCTCCGCCTCCGCCGCCTCCGCCGCGTCCATCGCGCCGCCGTGTTCGCGGCGGATGTCCTGGGAGATCTTCATCGAGCAGAACCGGGGCCCGCACATCGAGCAGAAGTGTGCGGTCTTGGCCGGTTCGGCCGGGAGGGTCTCGTCGTGGAAGGAGCGGGCCGTGTCCGGGTCGAGGGCCAGGTTGAACTGGTCCTCCCAGCGGAATTCGAAGCGCGCGTCGGAGAGCGCGTCGTCCCATGCCTGGGCGTCCGGATGGCCCTTGGCCAGGTCGGCGGCGTGGGCGGCGATCTTGTAGGTGATCACGCCGGTCTTGACGTCATCGCGGTCCGGCAGGCCCAGGTGCTCCTTGGGCGTGACGTAGCAGAGCATCGCCGTGCCCCACCAGGCGATCATCGCGGCGCCGATGCCGGAGGTGATGTGGTCGTAGGCGGGGGCGATATCGGTGGTGAGGGGGCCCAGGGTGTAGAAGGGGGCCTCCTCGCAGATCTCCTGCTGGAGGTCGACGTTCTCCTTGATCTTGTGCATCGGGACATGGCCCGGGCCCTCGATCATCGTCTGGACGCCGTGCTCCTTGGCGATCCGGTTGAGCTCGCCGAGCGTGCGCAACTCCGCGAACTGCGCCTCGTCGTTGGCGTCGGCGATCGACCCGGGGCGCAGTCCGTCGCCCAGCGAGTAGGTGACGTCGTACGCCGCCAGGATCTCGCACAGCTCCTCGAAGTGGGTGTAGAGGAAGGACTCCTGGTGGTGGGCGAGGCACCACGCCGCCATGATGGAGCCGCCGCGGGAGACGATGCCGGTCTTGCGGCGGGCGGTCAGGGGGACGTACGGGAGCCGGACGCCGGCGTGGACGGTCATGTAGTCGACGCCCTGCTCGGCCTGTTCGATGACCGTGTCCTTGTAGATCTCCCAGGTCAGCTCCTCGGCCCTGCCGTCGACCTTCTCCAGCGCCTGATAGAGCGGCACGGTGCCGATGGGGACCGGGGAGTTGCGCAGCACCCATTCGCGGGTGGTGTGGATGTTGCGGCCGGTCGAGAGGTCCATGACCGTGTCGGCGCCCCAGCGGGTCGCCCAGGTCATCTTCTCGACCTCCTCCTCGATGGAGGAGGTGACGGCGGAGTTGCCGATATTGGCGTTGACCTTCACCAGGAACCGCTTGCCGATGATCATCGGCTCGATCTCCGGGTGGTTCACATTGGCCGGGAGGACGGCGCGGCCCGCCGCGATCTCCTCCCGGACGACCTCGGGGGAGACGTTCTCGCGGATCGCCACGTACTCCATCTCCGCCGTGATCTCGCCCCGCCGCGCATAGGCGAGTTGGGTCACGGGAACGCCCTCGCGGCCGCGCCGCGGCTGGCGTGGGCGGCCGGGGAAGACCGCGTCGAGGTTGCGCAGCCCCCCGCGGGGCGAGGTGTGCTTGATCCCGTCGTCCTCGGGGCGGACGGGACGGCCCGCGTACTCCTCCGTGTCGCCGCGGGCGACGATCCAGTTCTGCCGCAGCGGCGCCAGGCCACGGCGGACATCCGTCTCGATGGTGGGGTCGGTGTACGGGCCGGAGGTGTCGTACAGCGTCACATCCTGGCCGTTGGTGAGGTGCACTCGGCGGACCGGGACGTGAAGGTCCGGGCGCGAACCCGCGACATATCCCTTATGCCAGCCGAATTCGGCCGTCTCGGCGCGCGATGATGCATCCTGCTGAGTCATGAGACCCACTCCCTACGCCGGCATTACCCGGTAACAGGTTCAGCGGTCGGCGCAGCTATCAGCGTCAGCGCCCTCTCAGCCCGGTGCTCCGAGCTCCCGCGATTGCAAAGGTTCGTGCCCACGCTAACGGTTTATCCACAGTGCTGAACAGGGGGCCCACTCCTCTTGCGATGATGCGACCGTGACCGCCATCCAGCAGGACCACCCGCCCGAGCAGCCCCGCCCCTCCGATCAGGCGCATGACCACGGCCACGACCACGGCCATTCCCACGGCCACTCCCACGGCCATGGCCCCGCCGCTCCCGTCTCCGCCCGCCTCCGCAAGATCATCGCGGCGGTGCTCATCCCCTTCGCCGTCGCCGTCGTCGCCGGTCTGATCGTGCTCTGGCCGGGCGGCACGCCCGACCACAAGGCGAGCGGCCGCAGCGGCCTCGGCTTCGACCAGCAGACCGTCGCCGGACGGGTGGTGAAGGTCGAGGAGGTGAACTGCGCCGACGTCAACGCCCAGCCACAGGCACCCACCGAGCCCGGCCAGGACAGCGCCGCCCAGAACGGCGCCCCGGGGCAGGCCGGGAAGAAGAGCGTCTGTGAGAAGGCCACCATCGAGGTCACCTCGGGCAAGGACAAAGGCCGCACTTTCCCCGAAATAGTCCAGCCCAACGCCTCGCGTCAGTTCAGCGCCGGGCAGGAGCTGAAGCTGGCGTACGCCCCCAAGGCGCCCAAAAACTTGCAGTACTCCGTGTCCGACGTCGACCGGTCGATGCCGATGGCGCTGCTGGCGGGGCTGTTCGCGCTCGCCGTCGTGGTGGTGGGACGGCTGCGCGGAGTGTTCGCGCTGGTGGCGCTGGCGATCAGCTTCGGGGTGCTGACGCTGTTCATCCTCCCGGCGATACTCCAGGGTTCCAATCCGCTGGTGGTCGCGGTCGTCGGGGGCAGCGCGATCATGCTTCTCGCGCTCTATATGTGCCATGGGCTGACGGCCCGTACATCGGTCGCCGTGCTCGGCACACTGGTGTCACTGCTGCTGATCGGGGTGCTGGGCTCGCTGTTCATCGCCTGGGCGAGCCTGACCGGCAATACGGACGACCAGACCGGGCTGGTGCACGGCCTCTATCCGAACATCGAGATACGCGGGTTGCTGCTGGCGGGCGTGATCATCGGCTCGCTGGGCGTGCTGGACGATGTGACGGTCACCCAGACCTCGGCGGTCTGGGAGCTGAGGGCCGCGGACCCGACCGTGTCCCGGCGCAGGCTCTACGGGGCGGCGATGCGGATCGGGCGGGACCACATCGCCTCCGTCGTGAACACGCTGGTGCTGGCGTACGCGGGCGCGTCGCTTCCGCTGCTGCTGCTGTTCTCCATCGCGGACAGCGGTGTGGGCACGGTCGCCACCAGCGAGATCGTCGCGGAGGAGATCGTACGGACGCTGGTGGGCAGCATCGGGCTCGTCGCCTCGGTGCCGGTGACCACGGCGCTGGCCGTGCTCGTGGTCTCCGCGGACCGCGCCCCGGCGGTGGACGGCGGCGCGGAGCGGGGGGCCGACGCGGGCGGCGCCCAGGGGGCCCGGACCGGCCGGGGCGGACGCGGGCGGCGGCGCCGGGCCAAGACGCGCTGAGCGGCCGGGCGACGGCACGTCCAACTGCCGGGCGACGGCACGCTGGGCCTCCGGGCGGGGGCACGACGAGCCGCGCTCAGCCACCGGGCACGCCGCCCGGCCGGTTCGGTGATGGCGGACGGTTCGGTGATGGCGGCCGGCCCGGCCGCGGCGCACCGGTCCTCGGCCCGCCGCCGCGTATCCGGCGCTCAGCCCGCGTACCGGTCCTCGGCCAGGATGCGGTCGAGTTCGGCGTCGAGATCGCCGACCGGATCGCAGGCCGCCGGCTCCTGGCCGAAAGGCACCACCCGGTCCGTCCGATCGAGGAAGGCCACCAGAGGCGCGGCCCCGGCCCGGAACAGGGCCCGTTCACAGCCCACCTGGAGTCTGATGAAGACGTCCGAGAGCCCCTCGGGGGAGGCGGGAGCGATACGCACATCCCCCTCGCCGGTGGGTCTGCTCAGCCCGTCCAGCAGCAGCTCCCGCGCGAAGGCCCAGCTCACCGGCGCGTCGCCGGGCAAATGGAAGGTGATCTCGACGGCATAGGGGTCGCTGCTGTCGTAGGACAGCTCGACCGGGATCCGGAAGGAGAGATCCTGCGAGACCAGGAAGGTCATCGTCACTTCCGCCTGAACTGTGTCACGCATGTCACGCATCGTTCGCCGCCCCGGGTTGTTTGCGCATGGCCGACTCTGGAGCGTAGCGACTCGATTGCTGTGCGGAGTCGGTTTGCCTCGTGTGAGGGAACGAAAATGGCCAGTGTTGCCATGGGGAGACCCGCGGGGCCGGACGACGTGGGCCCGGTGGGCGGGAGATCGGGGCCGGCGCACCGGCCGTATCGAAGATCGCTGTCGTCAACAGGCACCCCCGGGGTGTTGTTGCGAGGCAGACGCCGAGAGGAAGAACGCCGAGTTCTCGCACTGTAACGGCAGGGGTGCCGCCGGGCCGCGCTCCCGCCCCGGCGGTATCCCTCGCGCGGCGTATCCACGCGCGGTGGGGATCCGCAGGGCCTGCGGGGATGCGTCAGGCCCTGGGGGGATGCGTCAGACCCTGGGAGACGCGGCGAGCGCCGCGGGGCGGGTCAGGCGGTGAACTTCCGTACGACGTAGATCAGCCCGGCGATCAGCGCCACCAGCAGCAGCGCCTTGAAGACAAAGCTCACCAGGAACCCGATCACGCTCATGATCAGGCCGCCGAACACGGCGAGGATGAGGACCGGAATCGCGATCCAGGTCACCCACCACGGCAAGCCCCGGAATATCTCCTTCGTGGTCACGTAACTCCCTGCTTTCTCTCCGAGCCGTGGGTCCGGACGCCGACGGCCGGTCTTCCCTGCCCTCGATGCTAGGACGGGACGGAAGCGCGCGGGCGCCCCTCGCCCCCCGTCCTCCCCTGACCGGACCCCTACGGGACCGTCCCGCCACGCATCGGCTCCGCGGTGGACAGGCCCGCAGGGAGCACGAGCCGTCGGCCTGTGTCAGCCCTCCGGCGGTGAGAACACCACCAGCACCCGCAGGTCCTCGGTGATGTGGTGGAACTTGTGCGCCGTGCCCGCCGGTACGTACACCACGCTGCCCCGCGCCACCTGCGTCGTCTCCATTCCCACCGTGACCGACGCCCGGCCGCTCACCACCAGGTAGACCTCGTCCTGGTTGTGCGGCGACTGCGGGTCGGGCTGGCCCGCGTCCAGCGCGTACAGCCCCACCGACATGTTCCGCTCCCGCAGGAACTGTAGATACGCGCCGTTGTTCGCGGCCCGCTCCGCCTCCAGCTCATCCAGCCGGAACGCCTTCATTCGCTCTCCACCCCTGCCTACGGGGCCCCTGCCTGCCGCGGGGCCTGTCTGCGACGATCTCAACCATGAAGAATTTTCTCGTCAAGACGATCGCGAACGCCGGTGCCCTCGGCGTCGCCATCTGGCTGCTCAAGGACATCACGCTCACCGGTGACAACACCGGCCGCCAAGCGCTCACCCTCATTCTCGTCGCGCTGGTCTTCGGCGTGGTGAACGTGGTGGTCAAGCCGATCGTCAAGCTCCTGGCTTTTCCGTTGTTCATCCTGACCCTCGGGCTGATCACGCTGGTGATCAACGCCCTGATGCTGCTGTTGACCTCCTGGCTGGCCGGAAAGCTGGATCTGAGCTTCCATGTCGACGGCTTCGGCACCGCGGTGCTCGGTGGCCTGATCGTCTCCATAGTCGCGTGGGCCCTGCACGTCGTGCTGCCCGATGACAAGGACTGACCCCGTCCGGGGATGATGAGAGGCATGAGAGACCCGTCGCCCTACCGTGTCTGCTTTGTCTGCACCGGCAACATATGCCGCTCGCCGATGGCCGAATCCGTCTTCCGCGCCCACGCCGCGGAGGCCGGTCTTGACGGCCGTGTCGAGGTGGACAGCGCGGGCACCGGGCCCTGGCACGAGGGCGACGGGGCCGACCGCCGCGCCATCGACGTGCTCACCGCCCACGGCTATGAGCAGGATCACATCGCGCGGCAGTTCCGGGCCGACTGGTTCGATCACCTCGACCTGGTGATCGCCCTGGACAGCGGCCATCTGCATGAGCTGCGCGCACTCGCGCCGACCCCGCACGACGCCGCGAAGGTACGGCTGCTGCGGAGCTATGACCCGGAAGCGGACCGGAACGCGCTGGGCGGCCTCGATGTACCGGACCCCTACTTCGGCGGGACGGACGACTTCGAGGAGTGCCTGGAGATGATCGAGGCGGCCGGCGGCGGGCTGCTGGACGCGGTCACCGAGGCCCTCGACGCCGCGGAGAACGCCGCCGAGGAGACCCCGGGGAGCGCCGCCGCGGCCACCCGGAGCAGGAAGAGCGCGTCGGCCGCCGATGGCCCCGACGCGGGGAAGGAACCCGCATGACCGGCGACGGCACCCGCGCCGTACGGGCCGGGCTGCCCGAGGCGGAGGCGTACGAGCCGACGCTGCCGGGCCCGGTCTTCGCCGCCCACTACCACCTCCCCGGCGACCCCGTCGGCCCCTACACCTACGGCCGGGACGCCAACCCCACCTGGTCCCTGCTGGAGCGGGCGATCAGCGAGCTGGAGTCACCGGGCACCGACGCCGAGACGGTCGTCTTCTCCTCCGGGATGGGCGCGATCTCGGCCGTACTGCTGTCCCAGTTGCGCCAGGGCGACGCGGCCGTACTGCCGTCGGACGGCTATCAGCTCCTCCCGGCGCTGGTCGAGCGGCTGGAGGGCTACGGGGTCACCGTGCGCACCGCCCCGACCGGCGAGGACGCCCAGCTCGCCGTCCTGGACGACCGGACGAAGCTGCTGTGGCTGGAAACCCCGTCCAATCCCGGACTGGACGTCTGTGACATCCGCCGGCTCGCCGAGGCCGCGCACGCCCGGGGCACGCTGGTCGCCGTCGACAACACCCTCGCCACCCCGCTCGGCCAGCGCCCGCTGGAGCTCGGCGCGGACTTCGCCGTGGCGAGCGGCACCAAGGCGCTCACCGGCCATGGCGATGTCCTGCTCGGCTATGTGACCTGCCGCGATCCGCGGCTCGCCGCGGAGGTGCGGGCATGGCGCAAGACGGTGGGCGCGATCCCCGGCCCCATGGAGGCATGGCTCGCCCACCGCTCCCTGGCCACCCTCCAGATGCGCGTCGACCGCCAGGCGGCGACCGCCCTGGCCCTCGCCGAGGCGCTGCGCGACCGCACCGAGATCACCGGGCTGCGCCACCCCGGGCTGCCGACCGATCCCGCCCACCGGCTCGCGGCCGGGCAGATGCGCGGCGGGCGCTTCGGCTGTGTGGTCTCCTTCACCCTGCCGGACAAGGAGTGCGCGGAGCGCTTCCTGGCCGGGCTGCGGCTGGTGGACGACGCCACCAGCTTCGGCGGGGTGCGCTCCACGGCGGAGCGGCGCGGACGGTGGGGCGGCGACGCGGTGCCCGAGGGGTTCATCCGCTTCTCGGTGGGCGCGGAGGACCCGGACGATCTGATCGCCGATGTGCTGCGGGCACTCGATGCGGCATCCGCCGCGACGGGTGGCTGAAAGCGAGCGGGTACGCCTGTGCGGGCGTCTCAAGCCTCCCCCCTCGTGGCTTGAGACGCCCCGGTTCTTCTCGTGGAGAACCGCTCGAACAAGGCTAGTTGACTCAGCGTCAGTGTCCAATCACAGTAGCGACATGGACCTATCGGCATATTTATAGTTGGCATGCGTTCGGGGCGCGACGAGGCGAGGGGAACCGCATGGATCTGGCCCTGTTACGCACCTTTGTCGCGGTTCACCGCGCCGGGTCCTTCACCCGCGCCGCCGGGCTGCTCGGGCTCTCCCAGCCCGCCGTCACCGGCCAGATACGCACCCTGGAGCGGCAGCTCGGCCGCCCGCTGTTCCTCCGTACGGCGCGCGGCGTCGTCCCCACCACCGTCGGGGACGAACTCGCCCACAAGGCCGCGCCGCATCTCGACGCCCTCGTGGAGATCGCCGAGGCGGGTCTCGACGACGACCGCTCGGCGCTGCGCACCCTGCATCTCGCGGGCCCCCCGGAGTTCACCGCACTGCGCGCCCTGCCCGCGCTGACCACCCTCGTCACCCAGGGCCTGGCGGTGCGCTGCGCCTTCGGCAGCACCGAGGAGCTGTTCGAGGGGCTCGGCGCCGGCCATCACGACCTGGTCATCACCACCGCCCGGCCACGGGGCCGGCTGCTGACCGCCACCCCGCTGTGCGACGAGGAGCATGTGCTGATCGCGGCCCCGCGCTGGGCCGCCCGGCTCGGCGGGCCAGCGGTGCTCCAGGTCAAGGGGGTACGCGCGCTGGAGGCGCTGCCCGTCGTCGAGGTCCACGAGAGCCTGCCGCTGGTCACCCGCTACTGGTCGGCCGTCTTCGACACCCGGCCGGTCACCGCCGGCACGATCATCGCGCCCGATCTGCGCGCGGTGCTCGCCTGCGTCGCGGAGGGCGCCGGGCTCGGCGTCCTGCCGCGCTATCTGTGCATGGACGCGCTGGACGCGGGGGAGGTCGTGGCGCTGCTCAACCCGCCGGTGCCGCCGCTGCGCACCTATTTCCTGGTGGTGCGGACGGGGGCGCTCACCCTGCCGCATATCGCACGGGCGCACGAATGGCTGTTGCGCGCGGCTGTCGACTGGTGAGTAAGTGGTTTCGCGGGGCGAAGGGTGCGGCAGATGTCCTGCATGACCGAACGACCTGTGGTCAAACGCACCGCTCGCGCCATTCTCCTCGAGGGCGAGGCCGCGCCCCGGATGATCCTGATCAAGCGCACCAAGCCCGGCCAGGCGCCGTACTGGATCACTCCGGGCGGCGGGATGGAGCCCGAGGACGCGACCGTCGTCGAGGCCCTGCACCGCGAGGTGGACGAGGAGCTGGGGGCGAAGGTGACCGATGTGGTGCCCGCGTTCGTGGACACGGTCCCCCATCCCGAGGGGGGCGCGGAGGGCGCCGAAGGCGCCCAGGACTCCGGCGGCTCTGTCGGCTCCGGCGGCTCCGGCGGCTCTGTCGGGGTGAAGGTGCAGCACTTCTTCGTCTGTCGCCTCGCCTCGATGGACCTCACCCGGCGGCACGGCCCGGAGGTGGACGAGCCGTGCGGGGAGTACGACGTGGTGAGCGTCCCCTTCACCCGCGAGGGGATCGCCTCGGTCGAGGTGGTGCCGCCCTCGCTGCGGGCCTACCTCGACGCCAACATCGAGGGTGTGCTGGCCCTGCTCGCGGACGACCTCGGCTAGGGCCGTCCCCGTCCGGCGGGTCTTCGCGGGGCAGGACCTAGCGGAACCAGCCGCCGAACGGCTGCTGGGTCTTCCGGGCTGCCCGCTGACGCGCCTCGGCCAGCACCCGCTCGGCCTCCTCACGCCAGGTCTCGGGCCCCGCGTCGGGGCGTACCTCCGGCCGGATGGCGGGGCTGAGATCGGCCCGCGCCACGGAGGGCTGCGGCGCCTGCCCGGCCGAGTCAGCCGGCTCGGCCTGCGCGGCTGGTGGGGCCTGCGAGGCCGAGACGGCTGGCGTGGCCAGGGCCTGAGGGCCCGGGACCACCATGGCTGCCGGGGTCTCAAAGCCCGATGCGGCTGGCATGGCCAGGGGCCGAGCGCCCGGGACCACCGGGGCGTATGGGACGGGCGGGGTCTGGAGGCCCGGGACGGCGGGGGCCGCCGGGGTGACCGGGGTCTGAGGGCCCGAGACGGCCGCCATGGCCAGAGTCTGCGTACCCGGGACCACCGGGGCGTACGGGACAGGCGGGGCCAGAAGCACCCGGACCGCCGGGCCCACCGGGGCCGCCGGGGCGGGCTGGGCGGGCGGGTCCGCCGGTCGCGGGGTCGGTCCGGTGGTGGTGGGCGGGGTGGGTGGGGTTCGGCGGCCGTCGCGTGCCTCGGCGGCGGCGCCGAAGAAGTCGCCGCCCTTCCGCTTGACGTCGTCCGTCCCCCAGTCCCGCTCCCGGTCGTGCTCGATGGCCTGGTCGCCGGAGGGGCCGCGGTGCCGGTTGTCGCCGCCGCCGGTGCGTCGCTGCGCCGGGACCTTCTGGAGGTGCGGGATGTGCTTGGCGCAGTGGATGTACGCCTCCTCGACGGTCACCTCGACCCACACCACCGCGCGCCGCCCCGGTACCGGGTCCACCGGCAGGCCGGGGTGCGCCTCGCGCATCTCGGCGTCCTCCACCACCCGGGCCCGGCCGTTCACATGCAGCCCGATCCGGTCCCGGAAGAAGTCGACCATGAGAATGCCGACGTGGGGGTTCTCCTGGATATTGCCGAGGCTGGCCAGGACGCCGTTGCCCCGGTATTCGGGATAGGCCAGGGTGCGCGCGTCGAGTGCCCGCAGAAAGCCGGGCGGACCGGCACGGAAGGTGTTGTCACACTCCCCGTGCCCGTCGGCGGTGGCCAGGAAGAACATTTCCTGGCGGTCGATGAACTCCCGCATCCGGGCGTTGAGGTGGTCCAGCACCTGGTCGTCGTAGAAGCGGTCGGCGCGGTCGACCGTGTCCAGTCGCCGCTGGAGCAGGTGTTCGCCGTCGCTCCCCGGACGCCACGCGCGATCGTCGAGGTGCTCCGCACTGTCCACGGTTCTCGTCCCCGTCCTACCCGTCCTGCTGATTCGCCATCCGGAATCGCCGGAATGCCTGCCTCATGTCGGTGTTTCGCCGTCTGCCGTCCGCGCCCTATTCCGCGGCCGCGGCCAGCTCCTCGATGGAGTCGTGCCGGATGCGGTGGGACGGAACGCCGATGCCCACCAGGGCGTCGACACCCCTGCGGATCATCCCGGGCGGCCCGGAGAGATACGCGTCGAACGCGTGCCACGGGCCGTACTGCCGCACGGCGTCCGGCAGCCGGCCGCTGAGGCCGTTGGTCGGGCCGTCGGAGACGACGGGGCGGACCGCGAGCCACGGATGCTTCTGCGCCAGCCGCAGCATGGTGTCGATGTCGTACAGGTCGTGATCATTGCGGGCGCCGTAGAAGACCTCGACCGGACGGTGGCGGCCGTAGTCGGCGACGTCCTCGACCAGTGCCTTGATCGGCGCGATACCGGTGCCGCCGCCCAGGCAGAGCAGCCCGTTGTCGCTGGAGTGGTCGACCGTCATGGACCCGGCGGGGGGCCCGAGGCGGATCACATCGCCGGGGCGGGCGCGGTGCACCAGCGCGGAGGACACCCATCCGGCCGGGACGGCCTTCACATGGAAGGAGAGCAGCCCGTCGGAGCGCGGCGCGGAGGCGAACGAATAGTGCCGCCACACCCGCGGCCACCAGGGCGTCTCCACCGAGGTGTACTGGCCCGCCAGAAAGGGGTACGGCTGGTCCGGGCGGACGGTGATCACGGCGATGTCATGGGTGCGCGACTCATGCCCGACCACCTCGGCCTGCCACCACGCGGGAGCGCGCAGCTCGTCCTCGGCCGCCGCGTCGATCATGATCTGGGAGATCGCGGTGTAGGCACGCACCCAGGCGGCCTCGGCCTCGTCGGTCCAGGTGGTGACCGCGTAGCGGGTGAGCGCGCCGATCAGGCATTCGCCGACGGCGGGGTAGTGCTCGGGCTGGGTGCCGTACTTACGGTGGCCACGGCCGAGCCGGGTGAGGAAGTCGGTGAGGATGTCGGGGTCGTCGATGAGCCGGGCGGCGGTCAGTATCGCCTTGAACAGCCGGTCGCGCTGGGCGTCCATGGCGGCGGGGAAGAGCGGCCGCAGCTCGGGGTGCTGGACGAAGAGCAGCGCGTAGAAGTACGAGGTGACCTTGTCGCTGATGGGCTCGACCTCGGCCATGGTGCGGCGCAGCAGGATCGCGTCGGGCGAGGCGGTCTCGGGGACGGCGAACGGCGAGTCGGGGCCGGGCCGTACGTCCTGCGGGGCGGGGGCCGCCTCATCGGGACGCTGATGCTCCTCGCGCCCGGGGGGCGTGGGGCCGGGGGCGGCGGTGCCGGGGGCCCGGCGGTCGTCCACCCTGCGCTCGTCCACCCGGCCGTCATCCGGTCGCGGACCGGATACCCCTGGACCGGGCGCGGGCGCGGGGGGCGGCTCCACGGGCGTACGGCGGTCGGCTCCGGTGCCGACCGGCCGTATCGGATTCACCGGGCGGCTGGGCGCACGCTCACCGCTCTGCCGGTCCGGGGACCCCTGCTCCTCGGCCGGTCGCCTGCTCGGGGTGAACCAGCCCCAGTCGCCACTGTTTCCGCCGGAGCCGTCGCTGCCGGCCGACGATGTGGTGGTCGGAGCGTCCATGGTTGCCTCGCCTCGAACATCTTTCTGTCGATCTTCGCACTTCCGCTGCCGGAATGTGCCCGCAATTCCCCGTTCTGGTGCCCTGGTTCAAGCGAGAATGGTCGTGCCGACCCTCTCCGTGACTCTCTTCCGGGCAGCATGCCACGCTCGTTCCCCACCCCGGGCACATAGCCCGAAGTCCGGGAAACGGGGGCCGCGTTCCCGTTATACTGATTGGCCTGGGATGCCCGTTCTGACCCCGTTACAGCACGCCGCACGGAACCGGACCCGACCCTACCGGCCCCGGATGAATTCACAAGCCCCAAGTACACCGCATTCGTTACACCTGCCAACTCGCGTAATTACCGATAGTTACGTGTGGTTACCCAGCAATTCGTAAGCCTCTCGGAGATCACGACCGGCATAGGCGTGGGATGCGATTTCGCTCACATGGTGGTCCGCGTTCACGGCGACCGAGACCGGCACCACCGTGAACAGCTCCGCGTCCGAGAGGGAATCCCCATAGGCCACGCAGTGGTCCCTGGTCAACCCGAACTTCGCACAGAGTTCATCGGCGATCCGGACCTTCGCGGCCGGGGTCAGGATCCCCGCCGGGTCCACCGGCTCCCGGAACGGCACATCGGGCCAGGCCGATCCGTAGGTGGCGTCCGCGCCCCACTCCAGCAGCCGCGACACGAAGAAGCCCGGCGAGAGCGAAATCACCGCACAGCGCTCGCCCCGCGCCCGGATGTCCGCCCACACCTCGCGGATCCCCGCCAGCCACGGCGCTCCCTCGAACGCCGCCGCAACATGGGCCTCCGTCAGCTCCTCCCACAGCGCGCAGGCACGCTCGGCGAACTGGGCCGTCGTCAGCTCCCCGCCCGCGAACCCCCGCTCCAGCGCGGCGATCTCCCGCTCCAGACCGAGCTGCCGGGAGATCTCGATCGCGGCGGCGGAGCCGTGGATGAGTGTGCCGTCCAGATCGAACAGATGCAGTCTGGTCATATCAGCCGAGCGTAGAGGCAACCCTCCGGGCCCCGCCGCCCCGGTCCTGGCCTGCCACTGCTCCGGCCGGCGCCGCCGTCCCGGTCCGCGCCCGCCGCCGGGAGTACATGTGGATACTCCTGCCGTCAGACGCCGTGGGCACCGCGGCGCCGCCACCGTGGGGGCATGCAGCAGCTCACCCGCCCCGTCCGCCGGGGCCTCCTCGTCGTGCATGTCGTCGTCTCCGTCGGATGGCTCGGACTGACCCTCGGGATGCTGGCCCTGGGGATCACCGGAGCCGTGGCCGACTCGGCCGAAGAGGCCGGGGCGGTGTACCGGTCCATGAATGTGCTGGGCGACTGGCTGCTGATTCCGATCAGCCTGCTGTCGCTGGTCAGCGGGATCGTGCTGGCGCTGGGCACGCCCTGGGGGCTGGCGCGCCACCGGTGGGTGTACGTGAAGTTCTGGCTGACCCTGCTCACCACCGCCGCCACGGCGTTCGCCCTGCGCGCCGGCATCAACTCCGCGATGGCCGATGTGATGGCGGAGCGGGCGGTCGGGGCGACCAGGGATCTGGTCGTGGCGCCGTCGGTCAGCCTGAGCGTCTATACCTTTCTCACCGCGATCTCGGTGATCAAGCCCTGGGGGCTGACCGCCCGGGGGCGGCGGCTGCGGGCGACAAAGCGCCGATAATTGCATACGCGGTCTTTTTCATGGCTGGACTATCCTGGAATCCGCTCACCCACCAAGGAGGGGTTCCATGCCGGAGAAGGCGCACGGCGCCGCCGCCCCGCCCGCGGGGCAGGCCCTCGCCCAGGGCTGGTGTGCCCTGTCCTCCCTGCACGGCCGGATAGAGACGCATATCGAGCGTGCGCTACAGGCCGGGCACGATCTGAGCGTCCGCGAATTCTCCGTGCTCAACGTCCTCAGCGGACAGCACGACGGCGACGGCGGACATCTTCAGATGAAGCAGCTCGCCGACTCCGTCGTGCTCAGCCAGAGCGCCACGACCCGGCTGGTCACCCGGCTGGAGGACCGCGGGCTGCTCTCCCGCTACATCTGCCCCAGCGACCGCCGCGGCATCTACACCAACGTCAGCGACGACGGGCTCAAGCTCCTGGAGGAGGCGCGGCCGACGCATGACGCGGCGCTGCGCGAGGCCCTGGGCGACGCCGCCCGGCGGCCGGAGCTGGCCCCGCTGGTCGCCGCCGTCGAGAGGCTGACCGCCACGCACTGATCGCCGCGTACTGATCTGCCCCTGGCCCCTCCCCGCCGCCCGTCAGGGGGGCTCTCGGGCCCCGGCGTAGGCTCACCGCATGAGCGACTTCGAGATACGGCGCGCGACCGCCGACGACATCCCGGCGATCGTGGCCATGCTCGCGGACGACCCGCTCGGCGCCCACCGGGAGTCCCTGGACGACCCGGCCCCGTACCGCGCCGCCTTCGAGCGGCTGGACCAGGATCCGCAGCAGCGGCTGGTCGTCGCGGTCCGGGACGGCCGCACCGTCGGCACCCTCCAGCTCACCCTGATCCCCGGACTGTCGCGGCGCGGCGCCACCCGCTCGATCATCGAGGGGGTCCGGATCCACTCCGAGGAGCGGGGCGGCGGGCTCGGCACCCAACTGATCGAATGGGCCGTCGGGGAGTCGCGCCGCGAGGGGTGCGCCCTGGTGCAGCTCACCTCGGACGCGACCCGTAGCGACGCCCACCGCTTCTACGAGCGGCTCGGCTTCGAGGCCAGCCACGTCGGCTTCAAGCTGCCGCTGGCCTGACCGGGCCCTGTCCCGTCCCGCCTGAGCTGACCTGGCCTGACCCGGCCTCACCGCCCGGACTGCCTCACAGCGTCGCGAGGTCGATGGCTTCGGCCATCCGCCGGTAGCCCGCGTCGTTCGGGTGCTTGAAGTCGCCCGAGTCGTACGCCGGGTCCAGCCGCAGCGGATCGGACGGTGAGGCCATGACCTTCGCGAAGTCGACGACCGCGTCGAAGGCGCCCGAGGTGCGGATCCACTCGTTGATCGCGGCGCGCTTCGCCTCCGAGCGCGGGGTGTGGTACTCAGCGCCCTTGAACGGGAGGATGGTTCCGCCGATGACCTTGATACCGCGGGCATGGGCCAGGGCGATCAGCTCCCGGTAACCCGCGATCACCTCGTCCGCCGACACCTGCGGATTGGGCTTGTAGGTGGGCAGATCGACCTCGCTGAAGCCGATGTCGTTGAGTCCTTCGAGCAGGATCACCGACCGTACGCCCGGCTTGTCCAGGACATCGCGGCGGAAGCGGGCGCCCGCCCGGTCCCCGTACCAGGCCGAGTCGTGCAGCAGCAGATTGCCGCCGATCCCCGAGTTGAGGACGGGGCGCGGGGTGCCCGCGACCGCGAGCCGCTCGGCCAGCAGATCCGGCCAGCGGTGGTCGGCGTCGCCGGTCGAGCCGAAGCCGTCGGTGATCGAGTCGCCGAAGGCCACCACCGTGCCCGGGTGGCCGGGGCCGCCGGTGACCTCGACATCGGAGAGGTAGTACCAGGAGTGGGTGGTCTCGGTGAAGGCCGCCGCGGTGCGGTCGGCGCGATGGTCGCCGTCCGCGCGGAAGCTGCGGGCGTATGCCTGGGCGTGGAAGGTGGCGGCGCCGGTGGGACGGTCGAAGTACAGCGTGACCGTCACCGGCTGACGAGGCGCCACGCGCAGCGGGGCCGCGTCGCTCACCGTCTCACCGCCCGCCGGAATCTCCACCGGCCGCCGGTGCCCGAAGGTCAGCGCGCGCAGGCTCGCGCCCTGGACGGAAGCGCCGTGCGCGGTACGGGCGATGGTCGCGCCCGCGATCCGCAACGGCGCGGTGCCATAGCGGTTCGACAGCCGGATCCGGGCGGCCGTGCCGCCGCCGGTGACCCGGACGACCTGACGCAGGGTCTGGGCGGTGCGCTCGGCGAAGCCGCTCTCGGCCCAGTTCTTCTCGAAGCCCGCGCTGGGGCGCTGGACGGGGGCGGCCCACCCGGCCGACCAGACGGTCCCCGGCCGGTCGCGCCCGGCCGCCGCGCCTCCGGGCCGGGCGACGGCCGTCCCGGAGGCGGCCATGACGCTGGTGAGGGCGAGCAGGGAGGCGCTGAGGCGAAGCGTGGACGAGCGCATGGCGGGGCTCCTGAGGGAGGGCGAGGGAAGGGCGGACCAGGCCACTCCCGTACGGGGCACGCCGCTCCCGTACGGGGCACGGGGTACGGAGCACCTGAGTGCCGCCGTACCGAAGTTGCGCAGTACGGGCGTACGAGAGCACCTGAGCACCGGCGCACCGAAACACGGGAGTACCGGCGTACCGGCGCACCGAAGTACCGGAGACCAACCTGCCGCTCACCGCACCGCCGACCCAGCCCCCGGCCGTGCGTACCACTGGCGGGGTCAGGCTACGAGCGCCGAAGCCCGCGAACCGCCGGAACCCGATACCACCGGATCCCGCGCCTCCCGGATCACGACACCCCGGCCCCGCCCCGGCCCCCGTCCCTCAGAGCGCCCGCCAGCCCTCCGGATCCACCCCGCCGGGCACCACGCCGTCCGGGGCGTAGGGCTCCCGGGTGAACACGAAGGTGCCCAGGTCCAGATGGGCGGGGGCGCCGCCCTCGCCCTCGACCACCCGCAGCGTCTCCCCCGCGTAATAGCCGTCGAGCCCCGTCCAGGTGCCGTCCGGCTCGGCCCGGAAGCGCGAGGCCCGGCCTCCCCCGGTGGCCGGGGACAGCTCCAGTCCGCGGTCCGCGCGCAGCCGCAGATGGTAGGCGCGCGGACCCCAGTACCAGGGGCCGGTCAGCGCCAGCAGCGCCGGATCGGCCTCGGTCAGCGGCCGCCAGGGCTCGGGGATACGGGGCTCATGCTCCGCCACGATTTCTATGAGGTCGGCGGCGATGGCGCCGATCGCGGGCCCCGCGGTGGTGTTGGCCAGCGCGATCCCGGCCAGCCGGTCCTCGGCGCTCACCCACAGCGAGGCCAGGAAGCCGGGCATGGAGCCGGTGTGGCCATGGAGGAACCGCCCGCCGTGGCGGACGAGCTGTGTCCCCAGGCCGTAGCCGCCGTCCCAGTCCCCCGCCTCGGGGGCGACGGCGGGCGTCCGCATCTCGGCGAGTGACTCCGCGCCGAGCACCCGCTCGTCCCCGTCCAGCAGGAAGGCGGCGAAGCGGGCCAGATCCCCGGCGGTCGACCAGAGCTGCCCGGCCGGGCCCATCCGCCCGGTGTCCTCGGCCGGTTCGGGCAGCAGCACATCCGCCCAGGGGTGCACGGCCCAGCCCCCGGCGTGCGGGGCGCGCGGCTCGAGCGACGTACGCCCCATCCCCAGCGGCGCCAGCACCTCATCGGCCAGCACCTCGCCCCAGGGCGCTCCGCGCAGCCGCTCGACCAGCGCGCCGAGCAGCGCGAAGCCGGGGTTGGAGTAGTGGTGACGGCGGCCCGCGGGGTGGACCAGCGGGCGCTCGCCGAAGATATCGGCCGTCTCGGGCCGCAGCGCCCCGGGTGTGCGCTCCCACCACGGGCCGCAGGCCTCGGCGGCGAGCCCCGAGGTGTGGGAGAGAAGCTGGGCCACGGTCGCGCCCTCGGCCTGCGGCACGTCCAGATGCCTGGCCAGCGGATCGCCGAGGTCCAGCAGCCCCTCGTCACGCAGCCGCAGCACCAGCACCGCCACAAAGGTCTTGGTCAGGGAGCCGATGCGGTACTGGGTGTCGGTGTCCGGTGCGGCTCCGTCCACACGGCCGCGCGAACCCGTCCACACCAGCCGCCCCTCCCGCACCACGGCCCCCACCAGGGACGGGGCACGGCCCTCGGTCTGGCCGAGGGCGACGCGCCGCAGCAGGGCACGGCGGGTGGCGGGCAGCGGCTCCATGAACTCATCCGCGTCGCATGTGGTCATGTCGGCACTGTACGGCGGAGGTCCGACAGCGGGGCAGCCATCGGTCGGCCGATCATCACCGGCCGGTGGCCCGGCCGATCGTCACCCGCCACGCCACCGCCCGGGACCGCATCGCGGTCTGGCCTTGACGTCAGGGTCAAGGTCTACCGTCGGCACATGCGGATCGGAGAGCTGGCCGAGCGGGCGGGTACCACCACCCGCACCCTGCGCTATTACGAGTCGCTCGGGCTGCTGCCCGCGCGCCGCACCGGCAATGGGTACCGGTCGTACGACGAGGACGATCTGCGGCTGCTCCAGCAGATCCGCGTGCTCCAGGACTTCGGATTCGAGCTGGAGGAGACGCGTCCGTTCGTCGAATGCCTGCGCTCCGGCCATCCGGCCGGTGACTCCTGCCCCGCCTCGCTTGAGGTCTACCGGCGCAAGCTGGCCGAGCTGGACGAGTGCATCGACCGGCTGAGCGCCATCCGGGAGCGGGTCGGGACACAGCTCGCCCAGGCGGAGCTGGCCCGCGCGCAACTGGAGGCCGCGGCGACGGCGCCCGAGGGGGCCCCGGAGCCGCGCTGCGAGCTGACGCCGCCCGGGCCGTGAGCCCCGCCGTCCCGTCGTCCCACCGTCACCACAAAAGACTCCGAACAACCCCGAACGACTCCGAAGGAGAGATGAGATGTCGCTGACACACACCGGGGGAGTGGCCACGGTCACGGACGCCACCTTCGGCGAGGAGGTGCTGACGGCCGAGCTGCCGGTGCTGGTGAAGTTCACCGCCTCCTGGTGCCCGCCGTGCCGGATGATCGCGCCGGTGCTGGCGGAGATCGCGCAGGAAGAGGCCCACCGGCTGAAGGTGGTGCAACTGGACGTGGACGAGAACCCGTCCACCACCAACGCGTACGGGGTGCTGTCGATGCCGACGCTCATGCTGTTCCGGGCGGGCGAGCCGGTGCGGTCGCTGGTCGGGGCCCGCAGCAAGCGGCGGCTGCTGGAGGAGCTCGCCGAGGCGATCTGACCGAGCCGGAGCCGCGGCCGAACCGCCCCTGCTACGTTGGCCGGACATGCCCATCAGTGGGGGCGGCCATCAGTGGGGGCGGAAAAGGTGAGGTCAGCGGTGCGCGTCCTGGTGCAGGGGAAACCCGTCGGTTCGTATCCGGCGCCGACCCCCGAGGCCGAGCGCGGTTCACCGCGCCGGATCACCGAGGTCGGTGAGGAGATTCTGCGCCGCTCCTGCCGCGAGGTGACCGAGTTCGGCACGCCCGAGCTGAGCGCCCTCATCGACGACATGTTCCTCACCATGTACATCGCCGACGGCGCCGGGCTGGCCGCCAATCAGGTCGACGTCGACCTGCGGCTGTTCGTCTACGACTGCCCGGACGACAACGGCGTACGGCATGTCGGCCACATCATCAACCCCGTCCTGGACCAGCCCGATCCGGGCGAGCGGCTGCTCATCGAGGACGCCGAGGGCTGTCTGTCCGTACCGGGCGCGCGGATGGACGTTCCGCGCACCGACCGCACCGTGGTCCGCGGCGTCGACAAGGACGGCAACCCACTGGTCATCGAGGGCACCGGCTACTTCGCCCGCTGTCTCCAGCACGAGGCCGACCATCTCTCGGGGCATCTCTACATCGACCGGCTCTCCAAGCGCGACCGTAAGGACGCGCTGCGGCAGATGACGGACCTCCATGAGCAGGTCCTCGCCCGGCGCGTGGAGAAGGCCGCGGCCCTGGGCCACCAGCTTCAGCCCTGAGCCGGGCGGCGGCCGGGACCGGCCGTGCGGCACCGCCATGCCCCCTTGTCACCCGTCACCCGTCACCTGTCACCTTTTTCACCGTCACCGCAGGCGTCGCGCTCGCAGGACGGTGTCCTGGGTGTGGTGCGTACCGGCGGGGGCGGGAGCGGTACGGGGGCGGGTTTCGTTGATCAGGACGGTCCAGTCGTCGTCCAGGAGCGCGGCGATCTCGTCGGGCTGGTAGTAGTCGCCGGGGTCGAAGCCCCGCTCGGGGTCCGGGGACAGATCGGCGAGGGCGTGGGTGGCGAAGAGCAGGGTGCCGCCGGGTGCGACGGCGTCCAGCAGACCGCGCAGCGCGGTGTGGTCCGGCTGGTGCGGGAGCGGGAAGTAGTGGACGGAGACCAGGTCGAACGCGGCGGGCGGGGGCGGCGTGCCGGTCAGGTCGGCGCGTGTCCACGCCACCCGGCCCGCGACGTCCGTGGCGGCCGCTACGGCGCGTTCCAGGGCGGCCCGGGAGATGTCGACCGCGGTGACCTGCCAGCCCCGCCGGGCCAGCCAGATGGCGTCGGCGCCCTCACCGCATCCCACGTCGAGCGCCTGCCCCGGCGGCAGGTCGGTGACCTCGGTGACCAGCACTCCGTTGGGCGCGCCGCTGAAGAGCTGGTCGCGGCTGCGATACATGTCATCCCAGAACTGTGGGTCCATGGCCATGCCTTATCTGGTGGGGTCGCGTCGGCCCCAACCTGCCCCCGCCCATGGCGAACCGACAAAATTTTTTGCCGAAACCACGAAAAGCGGGCCCGGTCACGCCGCCCGATCACGCCGCCAGCGTGGCCGCCCACTGCCTAAAGATCTTGACGTACCGCGCCGGATCGAACTGGTGCATCATGTGCAACGCATCCGGCACCGACTCATAGTCGACCTTCACCCCCGCCGACTCCATCAACTCCCTGGTCCGGGCGGCCTGCTCATCGGAGAGCGCGCCGAGCAGCCCGCCGGTCTCCGGGTCGATGGCCCGCATGTGGTGGGTGAGCAGCACCGGCGTCTTGACCTGGGCCAGCATGCGCTCGTGCGGGCAGTGCAGTCCGACGGTGCCCTCCCAGAAGGCCCGCGCCCACTCCGGGTCGTACTCCTTCAGGTGCTGCGGGATCTCGTCGGCCACGAAGTATCCCGCCGTCGGCCACGGCGAGGCCCCGGCCGCGCGGCAGTAGCCCTCCCAGTCACCGACGCTCCACTGGTCGCCGAGGTACGTCCGCAAGAGCTCGAACACGGGGCCCGCCCCCTGGCGGATCGAGTGGCCGCACGTGGTGACGAGCTCGGACGCGAAGAACGGGGCGTCCTCGCACAGCGCGCCCCGGATCTGCCCGGGCATGGCGTACGCCGACAGCCACGCCGCGAGGACGCCACCGGAGGAGTTGCCCGCGACGATGACGGGGCGCTTCACCACCAGGGCGATGAACCGGACCAGGTCGTTGCCGAAGTTGTCGAGGCTGTACCGCTTCGGGGTCCAACTGCTGCGCCCCTGTCCCCGCAGGTCAACGGCGTAGACATGGAATTCCTCGGCGAGGAGGCCCATCGTCTCCTCGTACCCCCACCATGAGCCGGTCTGCTCGGGGATCAGCAGCACGGCGGGCTTGTCCGGCTCACCGGCCTCGGCGTAGTTCATGGTGATCTCACCGAGGTCGGCCTGCTGCTCGGGATAGGCGTGCGGGACGTAGACGTCGCGCAGCGCGGGGTCGGTCGCCATTGCTGTCTCCTTGGTCTCCGGTGTCCGCGCGTCGTCGTGCGGGTGGGTCACATCGCTAGTATTCGAGCCGTGACCTGCGACGCGCACCGGCGATTTCGATGAGTGGGACGCCGGTGCCGACGCGTCGCTCGGGACGGCCGCCGCACGGTGAGCCGATCCTGGAGCGGGCGTTCCGGGTGCTGGGTGCCTTCGCGGAGGCCGGGGAGGGCCTGCCGCTCCATACGCTCGCGGCCCGGGCGGGCCTTCCCAAGAGCACCACATCGCGGATCGCGGCCCAGTTGATGGATGTGGGTGCCCTCGAACGCCTCGACAACGGCGATTTCGTCATCGGCTTGCGGTTGCTCGAGATCGCCTCGCTGGCGCCCCGCGGCCACGGACTGCGCGCCGCCGCCCTCCCGTTCATGGAGGACCTGCACCGGGTCACCCGCCAGCACATCCTCCTCGCCGTACGCGACGGCCACGAGGCCGTACTCGTCGAGCGCCTGTCGGCCCGGGACGCGGCAGCGGTCAAGTACCGCGTCGGCGGCCGCCTCCCCCTCGCCGAAACCGGCATCGGCGTCGCCCTGCTGGCCCACGCCCCCGAGCCGGTGCGGGATGACGCGCTGGCCGGGGCGCCCGACCCGGGACGGCTCCGTCAGCTCATGGCCACCGTCCGCAGGGAGGGCGTCTGTGCCGCGACGGTGCCCAACCCCCTGCGCACCGGACCCACCACGATGTCGACCGTCGCCGCCCCGATCCTGAACCATCGCGGTGACCCATTGGGCGCGCTGTCACTCGTCGCACCCGACGAGGGCGTCACCCAGGCCACCGCTCGAGTCGCACTGCGCACGGCGAGCCTGGCGATCTCCCGGACGGTGGGACTCCGACCCGCGACCTGAGCCGACGACGCCGACCGTGAGACCTCGCTCGCCTGGTGGCCGTCTGTCCCACGCACCGGTTCGGAAAGGCCGCCCGGTAATCCACGGATCACTCAACCGGTCGCGCTCTCAAGCGCTTTCACTACAATTGACCGTGATCCGGGAGCGCGTACAGCCACGGTTCCCCGGCTCGCTGGGAGGGGCATGAAGGTCGTCATCACCGTGCGCGGCGATCGCCCTGGCGATGCCGGCGCGGACGATCTGCGCGGGTGGCTGGAGAAACAGCCGGCCTTGCGCGGCAGGTTACGGAGAGCCGCCGATCCGGCTCCTCAGGCGGGCACGATGGGCCTCGCGGCCGATGCGGTGCTGGCGTTGCTCGCCCCGGGTGGTGTCGCGACGGTCCTGGCGGGAGCATTGATCGCCTGGGTGCAGACCAGGAAGGGCAGCCGCACCGTCACGATCACCCGTCCCGACGGTACCGAGATCAGCGTGACCTCCACCCAGGTCGGGGCCCTGGACGCGCGGCAGACGGCGGACCTGGCCCAGCGCATCGCGGCCGGTCTCGGCGTGACGGAGCGCGACGATGCCCTGCCCGAGCCGTCTCCGGGCTCACCCGGCGGCCCGGGTCCGACGGCCGGCCCGCCCGCGCCGTGAACGCCCGGGAGCGGCCGGGGCAAGGGGCACCCCCGGCCCCGGCCGCCACCGGCCTGGCATCGCCCGGTGCGCGCGCCGTACTCGTGGGCGCCGACAGCCACGCGGCCGGGTCCGACCTGCCCGGCCTGCCCAGTGTCGCGACCACCCTGGACGATCTGGCCCGCGTGCTGCACGACGTCTGCGGCATGGCCACCGATCGCATCCACCGGGTGCCCCCAGACGCCGGAGTGCCCGATGTCGTCGCGGCGGTGGAGGACGCGGTCGAACAGGCCACCGGCGTGGTGCTGTTCTGCTACGTCGGCCACGGCCTGCTGGGGCCCGCGGACGAGCTGTATCTCGCGACGCGCGACTGCCTGGCGGCGGACCGGGTGTCCCAGGCCGTTCCCTACCGCACGGTCAGGGACCTGCTCGGCAGGGCACCGGGCGGCAGCGTCGTGCTGCTCGACTGCTGCTTCTCCGGGCGCGCCATGGCCCCGGACAACGGCGCGCGCCGTGAGCCGTTCGTGTCCGCCCACCCCGACGGCAGCTTTCTGCTCGCTTCGGCCTCGTACTTCGCGGTGTCCTTCGCACCGGACGGGGAACGGCACACGCTCTTCGGCGGTCGTCTGCTGCGCCTACTCGAGCAGGGCGACCCCGGCGGCCCCCCATGGCTGACCCTGGACAGGCTGCACGGCTGCCTCGACCAAGCGTCGAGCGACGACTCCACCCGCCCGCACCGGCAGAGCGCGGGCACCCTCGGCGGGCTGGTCGTCGCCCCCAACAACGCCTACCGTCCCGGGGCTGTCCCCGAGGCGGAGCCACCGGCCGACGTGCCCTGTCCGTATCCAGGGATGGAGCCGTTCCGGCCGCGGGACAGCGGCTGGTTCTTCGGCCGCGAGGCGCAGACCGCGCGGCTGCTGACCGCGGTGCGCGACCCGATGGCCCGGACTCATCCGGTCATCCTGGTCGGGGCGTCCGGAGCGGGGAAGTCGTCGCTGCTGCGGGCCGGTCTGCTCGCCGCGACGGAGCGCGCCCACGAGAGCGGGGACGACAGTGCGTGGCCCGCGCTGCTGCTCGCCGCGCCCGGGCCCCGTCCGCTGCGTGCGCTGGCCGGGCTGTGGTCGCGGGCCTCCGGCCGGGAGGTGGAGGAGGTGGAACGGGAGCTGGCCGAGGGCCGTTTCCCGGCGCCGCCGGCGGGCCGTTCCACCTGCCGCCTCCTGGTGATCGACCAGTTCGAGGAGGTGTTCACCCGCTGTCCTGACCCCGCCGAGCGCGCCCGCTTCATCCGCGCCCTGTGGGGCGGCACCACGCACCGCCACGGCGATGCCCGCCCACGGATCGTCCTGGCCGTACGGGCCGACCACTACGGCAACTGTCTGGCGTACCCCGAGCTTCGTGACGCGCTGGACGCCGTGGGCCCGCTGAACCTCCCGCCGCTGGACCAGCGGGCGCTGCGCGCCGTGATCGAGCGCCCGGCCGCGGACGCCGGGCTTCTCCTCCAGGACGGCCTGTCCGACCGCATCCTGGAGGACCTGAACCGGTCGGCCGGCCACGCCGATCCGGACGGGACCCGCGGCCCGGCCGCGGCGCTGCCATTCCTCGCCCACGCCCTGCGCGAAACCTGGCTGCGGAGATCCGGTGCCGTCCTCACCCTGGCCGGTTATCAGGCCACCGGCGGGATCTGGCAGTCGGTGACCACCTCCTCCGAGCGGCTCCACGAGACCCTCGACGAGGCCGAGCGGCGCACACTGCGCGACCTGCTGCTGCGCATGGTCCATCTGACCCCGGGCGCGGACCCCGTGCCACGCCGCATGGTCCTGGCGGACGTGGCGGCGGGGCGCGGCGACGCGGACCGCGAACGCCTCGCACAGGTCTGCGACCGGCTCACCACGGCCCGGCTGATCACCGTGGACCACGACGGAGTACGGATCGCCCACGAGGCGTTGCTGCGAGCCTGGCCCCGGCTGCGCTCATGGATCCTCGACGCCCGCGCCGAGCTGATCGCGTATCAGCGACTGGCCGAGGCGGCCACCGCCTGGGCCGAGCACGACCGCGGCCGCGACTATCTCTTCACCGGCAGCCGCCTCGCCGCGATCCGCCCCTGGCTGCGCGAGGACTCCGGCCCGAGTGACGGACCCGGTGTGGTACTCACCGCCGCCGAGCGGGACTTCGCCCGCGCCTGCGTACGCGCGGCCAGGCACGGCCGGATCAGACGAGCCGCGGTCACCGCGGGCGTGCTGGCTCTGGCGCTGATGCTCACGGCGGTCGGCACGTTCGCCCTCACCGAACGCGAACGGTCCCGCGAACGGGCGGCGGAGCTGGCGTCGAAGCGCATCGCGGCCCAAGCCGACGCACTGCGGTCGGAAGACCCGGTGGCGGCCCTGGACATGAGCCTGGTCGCATACCGCAGGTCGCCGACGATCGAGGCCCGAACGAGCCTGCTGCGGGCGGCGACGACACCGGTGCATAGGACGCTGACCGGTCATCGCGGCCGGGTCAACGACGTCGCGTACCGCGAGGACGGTGCGATGCTGGCCAGTTCCTCCCGAGACGGCACCATCCGCCTCTGGCACACCCGCGACCCCTACCACCCCACCCCCGGCCCGGTCCTGCGCACCGGAAGCGCCACCGCCCTCGGCTGGAGCCCCGACGGCCGCCACCTCACCGCGCTCACCGCGTCGGCACTGTACGTCTGGGACATGACCGACCCGGACCACCCGCGGCAGATCGCCCGGAAGCCCGCGGACGTGGGCTCTTTGGGCCAGACCGACTGGAGTCCGGACGGCCGCACCCTGGCCGTGCCGACCGACCGGGGCCGAGTGCTGCTGTGGGATCTCAGCGATCCGACCGAGCCGACCGTCACCACCCTCCGCGTCGCCGACGAGCGACGCCGTGCGACCACCTCCGCGTTTCACCCCGACGGTCACACCCTGGCCGTCTCCACGGACGACGGCATACTGCGGCTGTGGGACCTGTCCGACCGCGCTCGGCCACAGCGCCGCGGGGCACTCGCGCTCGCGGTGGGGCTGTACGCGTCCGCGTTCCACCCCGCCGGCCATTCCCTGGCCCTCAGCGGCGACGCGGTCAGCGGTGCCGGAGGACGCCTGTCCGTCATCGATGTGACCGACCTCGATCACCCGAAGGCGCTGAAGCAGGTTTCCGCCGAGCAACCCGTGTACCCCGAGATCGCATACGCCCCGGACGGCTCGCACCTCGCGGCCGCCTCCACCGACGGTCGTGCTCGCGTCATCCGCGACAACGGCGCGTCCGCGTCCGTGCCCGGCAACCTCTACGCAGGCACGGCGCTGCCCGGCACCGCCCAGCTCCGCGCGGTCGGCTACCGGCCGGACGGGCGCGGCATCGTCACCGGTGACCTCAAGGGCGGAATCCACCTGTGGAACCCACCTCCGCGGACCGTCGACGGAGCCTTCGCGGGCGGCGGTCCCGCCCCGGGTGACGCCTTCGACGAGGACCAACGCCATCTGGGAACCGTCGACGGCGCACTGGACACGGCCACGATCTGGCGACTGGGCGACGGACCGGCACCTCCGGCGCCGGCCACCCTGCCCGAGCCGTGGACCTCACCCCGCTTCCTGCCCGGCCGCAACGTGCTGATCGCGCGGGACAGCGAGGGCCGCCGGACGAAGCTGTGGACCCTGACGGACGGACGGCCGCGCCCGGGGTTCACGTTCAACCCCACCTCCGGGAACCTCGCCATCAGCCTCGACGGGCGCCTGCTGGCGGTCCAGGAACGCGACAAGGGCCCGCTCGCGCTGTGGGACATCCGCGATGTGCAACGTCCGCGACGGCTGGGCCAGGTGCCCGTCGCCGACAGCGCATCGATGACCCCCGCCTTCGCGCGCCCCGGTGTCCTGGCCGTCATGACGGAGGAGGGAACCCAGATCTGGGACGTCCGGGACCCACGGCGCCCGCACCGCGGAGAGCGGGTGAAGGGCAAGCCATCGGCGGTCCAGGCGGCTTCGGACGGACGGCCGGTGCTGCTCGCCGCGCCGAGCCAGGACGGCAACGACCTCCTGACCCCGGAACGTACCGCCGTATGGGCCCTGTCCCACAACGGCACGGCACACAGACTCACCGACGCCATCACGGGTGGCCGCGGGCTCACCGCGATGGCCTCCGAACGTCTTCTGGCCGGCCTGTCCGACTCCGGCCGTCCGGCCCTATGGGATCTGGACGACGCGGGACGCGAGATCGCGCTCCAGGGCTCCCTCAGCGGCCTGGACGGCATCGAGGCGCACCGGGAAGCCGGTCTGCTGGCCGCCTGGCAGGACCAGACCGGCGCCCGCGACCTGGCCGTATGGCGCCTGACCGACGCGGACGGCGACACCGAACTCGTCTACCACGTACCGGGCCTCACAGAAGGGATCGGCGGCTTCCGCGTGAGCCGGTTCAGCCCGCGTGGGGACATCCTCGTCCTGTCCACGGGCACGGAGCTCCTGGAGGGCCTCGGGGCCGGGATCCTGCTTCTGGCCACGGACCCCGCACGGCTCGCCGAGACGCTCTGCTCGGTCCGCACAGGACCGGTCCCCGACAGGGTGTGGCGCAAGACCTTCCCGGACCTGGACTACGCCGCCCCCTGCGCCTGACCACCGGCAACTCACGCCGTGGCCCGCGGCCTGGATCAGGTCTGCGCCATGTCCACGAAGCGCGAGTAGTGGCCCTGGAAGGCGACCGTGATCGTGGCCGTCGGGCCGTTACGGTGCTTGGCCACGATCAGGTCCGCCTCACCCGCGCGCGGGGACTCCTTCTCATAGGCGTCCTCGCGGTGGAGCAGGATGACCATGTCCGCGTCCTGCTCGATGGATCCACTCTCTCGGAGGTCGGAGACCATCGGTTTCTTGTCGGTGCGCTGCTCGGGGCCTCGGTTGAGCTGGGAGAGCGCGATGACCGGTACTTCCAGCTCCTTGGCCAGCAGCTTCAGGTTTCGCGACATGTCCGAGACCTCCTGCTGACGGCTCTCGGGGCGCCGGGCGCCGCCGGACTGCATGAGCTGGAGATAGTCGATGACGACGAGCTGGAGATCGCTGCGCTGCTTGAGCCGGCGGCACTTGGCGCGGATCTCCATCATCGACAGGTTCGGGGAGTCGTCGATGAAGAGCGGGGCCTGGGAGACATCCGGCATCCGCCGGGCCAGCCGCGTCCAGTCCTCGTCGGTCATGCTGCCGGAGCGCATATGGTGCAGCGCGACGCGGGCCTCGGCGGAGAGCAGACGCATCGCGATCTCGTTGCGGCCCATCTCCAGCGAGAAGATCACGCTCGGCATGTTGTGCTTGATCGAGCAGGCCCGCGCGAAGTCCAGGGCCAGGGTGGACTTACCCATCGCGGGGCGGGCGGCGATGACGATCATCTGGCCCGGATGCAGACCGTTCGTCAGGGAGTCCAGGTCGGTGAAGCCGGTGGGCACTCCGGACATCTGCCCGCTGCGTGAGCCGATCGCCTCGATCTCGTCGAGCGCGCCCTCCATGATGTCGCCGAGCGGCAGATAGTCCTCGCTGGTGCGCTGCTCGGTGACGGCGTAGATCTCCGCCTGGGCGTTGTTGACGATCTCGTCGACGTCGCCGTCCGCCGCGTATCCCATCTGAGTGATGCGGGTGCCCGCCTCGACGAGGCGGCGCAGCACGGCGCGCTCGTGGACGATCTCCGCGTAGTACTCGGCGTTGGCGGCGGTGGGGACCGACTGGACGAGGGTGTGGAGATACGAGGCGCCGCCGACCCGGGCGATCTCACCGCGCTTGGTCAGCTCCGCGGCGACCGTGATCGGGTCGGCCGGCTCGCCCTTGGCGTAGAGATCCAGGATGGCCTGGTAGACGGTCTCATGGGCGGGCCGGTAGAAGTCATTGCCCTTGAGGACCTCCACCACATCGGCGATGGCGTCCTTGGAGAGCAGCATGCCGCCGAGCACGGACTGCTCGGCGTCGAGGTCCTGGGGCGGAACCCGCTCGAAGCCGGAGCCCTCCCAGGCGGAGCCGCCCCCTCCGTCGCGGTCCTGCTGGCCGTCGCGGCCCCGGCCGCCGCCCTCACCTCGGCGGAAGCGGGGGGACGGGAACCGGTCGGACGGGCCGGAGTCCGCCCAGGGGTCGTCCATGGGCTCGGGAACGCTCACCCCGTCACCTCCTCCCGTCCGCGATGCGAACCTCGCCGTGCCCGTCCTTCTTACGGCACGGCTATGACACAACTGAGCGGCCGGCTTTCCGGACACGGCGCATCGGAAGCTGGGGGTCCCAGGGCCGAATCGGGTGGCGGGCGCCGGACCACGTTAGGCCCGTCGGGACCGCCAGCCAACTTGGTTATCCACAGGGCATGTGGATGATGGGATCCATCCTGTGGGTAAGTCGCGCGAACCTGTGCACGGGTCGGGGGACAGTGCTGTGGACAAACACACAATCACCCCGAGAGCCCAATCCTGACCTGCGGTTTCTCTATCCAGGGGCTGTGCAGAAGAAAAACTTCGGCCCCCGGGGCAAGATCACGACAAAGGGCGCAGAGAAGATCGTCCCGCACGCCGCCTTGTAAGGACCGGCGATGGCTTGTGTCTCTTACCTGTGGACGATTACATTGCCCTCATGACACAGGCCCCCACGAGCGCCCGGAGCACCCTGCGCCACCACGACCGCGAGATCGTCGCACTCGCGCTTCCCGCCTTCGGCGCACTCGTGGCGGAACCCCTCTTCGTCATGGTCGACAGCGCCGTCGTCGGCCATCTGGGCACCACCCAACTGGCCGGTCTGGGCATCGCCGCGGCCCTGCTCGCCGCCGCCGTCAACATCTTCGTCTTCCTCGCCTACGCCACCACCGGGGCGGTCGCCCGCCGCGTCGGCGCCGGCGACCTCGCCGGAGCGATCCGGCAGGGCATGGACGGCATCTGGCTGGCCCTGCTGCTCGGCGCCGCCGTCATCGCCGTGGCCCTGCCCACCGCCCCCGCCATCGCCGACCTCTTCGGCGCCTCGGACACCGCCGCGCCCTACGCCATCACCTATCTGCGGATCAGCACCCTCGGCATCCCCGCGATGCTGGTGGTGCTCGCCGCCACCGGTGTCCTCCGTGGCCTCCAGGACACCCGCACCCCGCTGTATGTCGCCATCGGCGGCTTCGGGGCCAACGCCGCGCTGAACGTCACCCTGGTCTACGCGGCCGGGCTGGGCATCGCGGGCTCGGCCTGGGGCACGGTGATCGCCCAGAACGCCATGGCCGCCGTCTACCTCGCCGTGGTCATCCGGGGCGCACGGCGCCATGGCACCTCGCTGAGGCCCGATGCCGCCGGGATCAGGGCCTGTGCCCACGCCGGGGCACCGCTGCTGATCCGTACGCTCTCGCTGCGTGCCGTGATGCTGATCGCGACGGCCGTGGCGGCCCGCCTCGGCGACACCGACATCGCCGCCCATCAGATCGTGCTCACCCTGTGGAATCTGCTGGCCTTCGCCCTGGACGCCATCGCCATCGCGGGCCAGGCGATCATCGGGCGCTATCTGGGGGCGGGCGATGAGGAGGGGGCCCGGGCCGCCTGCCGCCGCATGGTGCACTGGGGCATCGCCTCGGGCGTGGTGCTGGGTCTGCTGGTGGTCACCTCCCGGCCGCTGCTCATCCCCCTGTTCACCACCGATACCGCGGTACGTGACGCCCTGCTGCCCGCCCTGCTGGTGACGGCTCTCATCCAGCCGGTCTCGGGAGTGGTCTTCGTCCTCGACGGGGTGCTGATGGGCGCGGGCGACGGGCCGTATCTGGCCTGGGCGATGATCGCCACCCTCGCCGCCTTCGCCCCGGTGGCGCTGCTGGTCCCCTCGTTCGGCGGTGGGCTGACCGCGCTGTGGTGCACGATGGCGCTGATGATGTCGGTCCGGTTGGCGACCCTGTGGCTGCGCACCCGCTCCGGCCGCTGGATCGTCACCGGCGCGGTACGAGGCTGAGCCCCGCCGAACCCCACCACGCGCGTCCCTGCTGTTCGAAGCCAGAGCCACCGGCCCCCGGCACGGCGGAGGGCCGCACCCCACAGGGTGCGGCCCTCCGGTGCACGGTGCCAAAGGCGACCGTCACGGTCGTCAGGCGGCGACGACCTCGACGCCGACCTTGGCGGCAACCTCGGCGTGCAGCCGGACCGAGACCTGGTGCGCGCCCAGGGTCTTGATCGGCGACTGCACCTCGATGCGGCGCTTGTCCACGTCCGGACCACCCGCGTCCTTGATCGCCGAAGCGATGTCGGCCGGGGTGACGGAGCCGAACAGCCGGCCGGCGTCGCCGGCACGGGTCTTCAGCCGCACCTTGACGCCCTCGAGCCGAGCCTTGACCTCGTTGGCCTGCTCGATCGTGGCGATCTCGCGGATGCGACGACCGCGGCGGATCTGCTCGACGTCCTTCTCGCCGCCCTTGGTCCAGCGGATCGCCAGACCACGCGGAACGAGGTAGTTACGGGCGTAACCGTCCTTGACGTCCACGACGTCACCGGCGGTACCGAGGCCGGAGACCTCGTGGGTGAGGATGATCTTCATGACTGGGTCACCCTTCCCTTATCGCGCGGTGGAGGTGTAGGGCAGCAGCGCCATCTCACGGCTGTTCTTCACAGCCGTGGCGACGTCGCGCTGGTGCTGGGTGCAGTTGCCGGTGACCCGGCGGGCACGGATCTTGCCGCGGTCGGAAATGAACTTCCGCAGCAGGTTCGTGTCCTTGTAGTCGACGTAGGAGATCTTCTCCTTGCAGAACACGCAAACCTTCTTCTTAGGCTTGCGAGCAGGCGGCTTCGCCATTGTCTCTCTCCAGTGTGATCAAGAAGTATGTGCTGGTCGCCCTGACCAGACCCAGCGCTGTTGTTTCACGTGGTTTCACGTGAAACAGCGCCCCGGGCCTAGAAGGGCGGCTCGTCCGAGTAGCCGCCGCCGGAGTTGCCGGAGCCGCCGCCCCAGCCACCACCGCCGCCGCCCTGGCCGCCGGCCGGAGCACCGGTCGCCCACGGGTCGTCGGCCGGAGCGCCGCCGCCCTGCTGACCGCCGCCGGAGTTGCCGGGGCCGCCGCCCCAACCGCCTCCGCCGCCCTGGCCGCCGCCACCGCCGCCGCCGTAACCACCCTGACCACCGCGACCGGTGGTCTTGGTGACCTTGGCTGTGGCGTTGCGCAGACTGGCGCCGACCTCATCGACATCCAGCTCATAGACCGTGCGCTTGATCCCCTCACGGTCCTCGTAGGACCGCTGCTTCAGACGACCCTGCACGATGACGCGCATGCCGCGCTGAAGGGACTCGGCCACGTTCTCCGCGGCCTGCCGCCACACCGAGCACGTGAGGAAGAGGCTCTCGCCGTCCTTCCACTCGTTGGTCTGCCGGTCGAAGGTACGGGGAGTGGACGCGACGCGGAACTTCGCGACCGCCGCACCGGACGGGGTGAAACGCAGCTCGGGGTCGTCGACGAGATTGCCGACGACCGTGATGACGGTCTCGCCTGCCATTGGGGGAACCTCTCGGCGGGTACTGCTGGGCTGCTTGCTACTCGTTGCGATACGGCCCCGATGACCGCTGAACGCTTACGCGTCAGTGGGTCTCGGGACGGAGGACCTTGGTCCGGAGGACCGACTCGTTCAGGTTGAGCTGACGGTCGAGCTCCTTGACGACCGCGGGCTCAGCCTGTAGGTCGATGACCGAGTAGATGCCCTCGGGCTTCTTCTTGATCTCGTACGAGAGACGACGACGGCCCCAGGTGTCGACCTTCTCGACCTTGCCTTCGCCCTCACGGACGACGGAAAGGAAGTTCTCGATCAGCGGGGAGACAGCGCGCTCCTCGAGATCGGGGTCGAGGATGACCATCACCTCGTAGTGACGCATGTGGAACCCACCTCCTTTGGACTCAGCGGCCACGGTCGTTCCGTGGCAGGAGGGTCGTGATGCGTATCCGCTTCGGCGCCTGTGCAGACACCACCGCGGACGGTACACAGTACCCGGCTACGGCCTCCCGCTTGAAATCCGGGCGTCTTAGCCCGCAATCTGTACACATCGGGTGTGAGCGGCATTACAGTTCGCCGCTTTGCGCTATGCCTACCTGGAGGTGCCCTATGGCACAGGCAGCACGACCCCATCACGGCTTGCTCTCCTTCCTGGACACCGATGGCAAGTCGCATCCCGTTGAGAACGCTTTCGCCGTGACCACGCTGGTGATCGGGGCGATCGCCTTCGTCACGGCTCATTTCGCGCAGCTCCACCTGGTCAGCTCATGGACCGGGCTGGTCGGAATGATCACTGGCGCCTGGGGCCAGTTGATCTCCGCGACCACCGGTGAGCGGTTCGTGCTGATCATCGGACTCGGTGCCGCGGGGGTCGGCTTCTACCTCGGCATGGCACATGGCGGGCTCTTCGGCGGCGTGCTGGGCTGAGCCCGCCCGGAGCCTGGTTGCCCCAGGCCCGAACGGGGCGCGTCCCGGTCGCAGTAGGCTTCGGCGCGAGAGCCGGAGCCCCGACCCTGGGGACAAACCTGCCGAGGAGCGCCCCGCATGAGCCTGACCCTGAGGACGATCAGCCGAGAGCAGCATCTGGCGTATATCCAGAGCCTGCCCGCGGCAAGCCACATGCAGGTCCCGGCATGGGCTGACGTCAAGTCGGAGTGGCGCTCGGAGAACCTCGGCTGGTTCGACGCCACGGGCCAGCTCGTCGGCGCCGGCCTCGTCCTCTACCGGCAGCTTCCCAAGATCAAGCGCTATCTCGCCTATCTCCCCGAGGGCCCGGTCATCAACTGGTACGCGCCCAACCTCGAGGACTGGCTGCGGCCGATGCTCGCGCATCTGAAGCAGCAGGGCGCGTTCTCCGTGAAGATGGGCCCGCCGGTCATCATCCGCCGCTGGGACGCCACCGCGATCAAGTCGGGCATCCAGAACCCCGACGTCAAGCGGCTGCGCGATGTCGAGGCCACCTTCATCGAGCCGCGCGCCTTCGAGGTCGCCGACCGGCTGCGGCGCATGGGCTGGCAGCAGGGCGAGGACGGCGGGGCCGGCTTCGGTGACGTCCAGCCGCGGTACGTCTTCCAGGTGCCGCTGGAGAACCGCTCCCTGGAGGATGTCCACAAGAGCTTCAACCAGCTCTGGCGCCGCAACATCAAGAAGGCCGAGAAGGCCGGTGTCGAGGTCGTCCAGGGCGGCTACGAGCATCTGCCCGAGTGGCAGCGGCTCTACGAGATCACCGCGGAGCGCGACCACTTCCGGCCGCGCCCGCTCGGCTACTTCCAGCGCATGTGGACGGCCCTCAACACCGAGGACCCCAACCGGATGCGGCTGTACTTCGCGATGCACGAGAACGAGGTCGTGGCCGCGGCCACGATGCTGATCGTCGGAGGCCATGTCTGGTACTCCTACGGCGCCTCGGCCAACCACAAGCGCGAGGTCCGGCCCTCGAACGCGATGCAGTGGCGGATGCTCCGCGACGCATACGCGCTGGGCGCGACCGTCTACGACCTGCGCGGCATCAGCGACTCCCTCGACGAGACAGATCATCTCTTCGGTCTGATCCAGTTCAAGGTGGGCACCGGTGGGCAGGCTGCCGAGTACCTCGGCGAGTGGGACTTCCCGCTCAACAAGCTCCTGCACAAGGCACTCGACATCTACATGTCGCGACGCTGACCACGATTCGCTGTTTCCCATACTTCCAATACACCGCGGCAACGAGAAAGGTTCCGGGACCGGTCAATGGCGCTCACCCTCTACGTCGACACCGCGCGCTGGCGGGCGCACCAGCAGACGGTGATCCAGCAGTTCCCAGGGATAGTCCCGGTCTGCAAAGGCAACGGCTACGGCTTCGGCCATGAGCGCCTGGCCGAGGAGGCGGCCCGCATGGGCAGCGACATCCTCGCGGTCGGGACCACCTACGAGGCCGCCCGGATGAAGGACTTCTTCAGCGGTGACCTGCTCGTGCTCACCCCCTTCCGGCGGGGTGAGGAGCCGGTGCCGCTGCCGGACCGGGTGATCCGCTCGGTCTCCTCGGTCGACGGCGTCTACGGCCTGGTGAACGCGCGTGTGGTCATCGAGGTCATGAGCAGCATGAAGCGGCACGGCATCACCGAGCAGGACCTGCCCAAGCTGCACGCCGCGATAGAGAACGTCCGGCTGGAGGGGTTCGCCATCCACCTCCCGCTCGACCGCACCGACGGCCTGGACGCGGTCGAGGAGGTCATCGCCTGGATGGACCGGCTGCGGGCGGCACGGCTGCCGCTGCACACCATGTTCGTCAGCCACCTCAAGGCCGAGGAACTGGCCCGGCTTCAGCAGCAGTTCCCGCAGACCCGCTTCCGGGCGCGCATCGGCACCCGGCTGTGGCTGGGCGACCACGATTCGACGGAGTACCGGGGCTCGGTACTCGACGTCACCCGGGTGGCGAAGGGCGACCGCTTCGGCTACCGCCAGCAGAAGTCCGCCTCCGACGGCCATCTGGTCGTCGTCGCGGGCGGCACCTCGCACGGCGTCGGTCTGGAGGCGCCCAAGGCGCTGCACGGGGTGATGCCCCGCGCCAAGGGGGTAGCCCGCGCCGGCCTGGCGACCGTCAACCGCAACCTCTCGCCGTTCGTATGGGCGGGCAAGCAGCGGTGGTTCGCCGAGCCGCCGCATATGCAGGTGTCCATCCTGTTCGTGCCCGGCGATGTCCAGGCACCCCAGGTGGGGGATGAGCTGGTGGCGCATCTGCGGCACACCACGACCCAGTTCGACCGGCTCTTCGACCGCTGAGGCCGCTGAGGCCGCTGAGGCCGCGCCGCCGGGAGAGGTCCCCGTCCGGGACTCACTCCCGGTGGACACCCCAGTCCACCAGCGCCGCGCCCTCATACCGGGAAGCGCTCCGCGCCCGTCCCAGCACGAACACGTCCGGGGCGCGGTCCAGCACGCCTCCTCCGGGGTCGTCCGCCCCGTCCTTGCGCACCGGGTCCCGCTCCGGCACCAGCGCGTCCCGGATGATCAGGGCGCACAGATAGAGCGTCCCCAGCAGATGCACGGCGATCGCCAACTGATAGCCCTCGGCGGGCAGCCCGCGGTGCTGGTCGCCGCTGCCCGTGTACGCGAGGTACATCCAGATCCCGAGGAAGTACATGACCTCGCACGCCTGCCAGACCAGGAAGTCCCGCCAGCGTGGCCGGGCCAGTGCGGCCAGCGGGATCAGCCACAGCACGTACTGCGGTGAGTAGACCTTGTTGGTGAGCACGAACGCCGCGACGATCAGGAAGGAGAGCTGGGCCAGGCGCGGACGGCGCGGGGCGCACAGGGCGAGCGCCGCCACCCCGATGCAGGCCAGGACCATCAGCAGGGTCCCGTAGGTGTTGACGTCCTCCAGGGGGTTCCCGGTGCGCTGCGAGATGATCAGCCACAGGGAGCCGAAGTCGACGGGGCGCTCCTGGCTGAAGGTGTAGAACGTCTTCCAGCCCTCGCGGATGTGCAGGCCACCGCCCTGCGTGGTGATCATCACGGGGAGGTTCACCACGAGCCAGGCGGCCACGGCTCCGCCCGTCGCCGTCCAGAAGGCCCGCAGCCGCCCCGCCCGCAGGCAGAGCACCAACACCGCGCCGAGCAGCAGCCCGGGGTAGAGCTTCGCGGCCGTCGCGAGCCCCAGCAGCACACCGGCGGCCAGCGGGCGGCTGCGGGACCACATCAGCAGGGCGGCGGCCGTAAGGGCGACGGCGAACAGGTCCCAGTTGATGGTGGCCGTGAGCGCGAAGGCGGGAGCCAGGGCGACCAGCAGCGCGTCCCAGGGGCGGCGGCGGTGCGTACGGGCCACACAGACCGCGATGACCGCGGTGCAGACCATGAGCATGCCCGCGTTGACCAGCCAGTAGATCTGCTCTCGGTCCTGGATGGAGCCTCCGTGCGGGGTCAGCCAGGAGGCGACCTCCATGAAGAGTCCGGTGAGGACCGGGTACTCCAGGTACTGCATCCCGCCCGAGACGCTGTCCGGTATGCGGTCGAAGTACGGGACGAGGTCGTTGGCGAAGCCGCGCCCGTTGTAGAGGTGCGGTATGTCGGAGTAGCAGGCGTGGGTGTATTGGGCGGTGGCGCCGTAGAACCAGCCACCGTCGTAGCACGGCATCTTCTGCACCATCCCCAGGGCGAACATGCCGATGGCGGCGATCGCCACGATCCGCACCGGGGTCCACCAGCTCGTGCCGAGCAGCGCCCGGCGCCCGGCCGGGCCGCCGATCAGCTCGCTGCCGGCCGCGGCCAGCGGGTCCTCGGCGGTCGGCCTGACGGGCTCGGCCTGTGGGTCCTCGCGCACGCTCATGGCCCCATCCTGCCGTACGAGCCTGGCGGCAGGAGTCAGGACCGCCCCAGCGGCCGCTGAGCGCGCCGCGGACGGCCCGGCGGGTCCCCCGGGCGGGAAGCGGGGTGCGAGGGGCGCAGAGGGCCGTCCAGGGCCCGGAACGGCGCCGGCCGCGCCGGAGCGGGATTCGCTCCGGCGCGGCCGGCGATGTGGTGCACGGGTCGTACGGGGTTCCGGGCTAGTCCTTCCGTCGGGCCCCGGTCGGGCCGCCGAATATGCCTCCGGGCCCGCCCGGCGGATCCGAGGTCGGCGATGTGGTCGGACCGCCCGGACCGCCGTTCTGGCCGCCGTTCTGGTTGCCGCCGTTCTGGTTGCCGCCGTTGTCGTTGCAGTTGAAGTCGAGCGGGTCGCAGGTGTCCGTCGGGCTCGGACTGTCGGACGGCGACTCCGAGGGCGACTCCGACGGGGATTCCGAAGGCTTCTCCGAGGGGGACTCGGAAGGCTTGTCCGTCGTCGGGGGCGGGCTCGGGCTCGCGTCCTCGCCGAAGACCTTCTGGCCGATCGGGGTGGCCGCGGGGAAGTCCTTGACCGGCTTGCCCTCCAGGGCGCCGCGCATGTAGTCGGCCCAGATCTCCGCCGGGAAGGACGCGCCGTGGATCGTCTTCTGACCGCCCACACCGCGCATGGACAGGAACTTCTGGCTCTTGGCCTGGTCGTTCACCCGCCACATGCCGATCGCGGTGGAAAGCTGCGGGGTGTAGCCGGAGAACCAGGCCGACTTGTTCTCGTCGGTGGTTCCGGTCTTGCCCGCCACCGGCCGGCCGATCTTCGCCGAGGTGCCGGTGCCGTGCTGGACCACGTTCTCCAGGACGTCGGTGACGTTGTTCGCCACGTTCGAGTCGAACGCCCGCTTGAGCTGGGCGTCCTGCTTGTGGTCGTAGACGGGGCCGTTCTTGTCCTCGACCCGCTCCACCGAGTACGGGTCGGCCTGCTCGCCGCTGGCCGCGAAGGTGGCGTACGCACCGGCGAGCCGGATGGCGCTGGGTGCGGAGGTGCCGAGCGAGAACGTCGGGGTGATCGAGGCCAGTTGCTCCTTGGTGAGCCCCGCGGCCAGGGCCGAGTCCCGCACCTTGTCGGTGCCGACGTCCATGCCCAACTGGATGAACGGGGTGTTCACCGAGTACTGCATCGCGGTGCGCAGGCTGACCGGGCCCTTGTCCTCGTCACCGTCGTTCCGCTGGTGCCACTCCTTGCCGTCCTTGTCGTGCCAGACGGATCCGTCGTAGTCCTTCAGCGTCACCTTGTTGTCGCCGTTGTAGACACTGCTCGGCGAGACCAGGGTGCGCTCGGAATCGGGTTGCTCCCGGGTGCCCTTCGGATCGCGGACGCCATTGGTCATCGCGGCGGCCAGCACGAAGGGCTTGAAGGTCGAGCCCACCTGGACACCGGTGTAGTCGGCGTTGTTGCGGTAGTGCTCCAGCGCGTTCTTGCCGCCGTAGATGGCCAGGATCTTGCCCGTCTTGGGCTCCACCGACGCGCCGCCGAACTGGACGTACTTGTCCGGCTCGCGCAGTTTCGGCTTGATGTTCTCCTTGGAGACCTTCTCGACCGCCCGGGTCAGCTCACTGATCTTTTTCCGGTCGAAGGTGGTATGGATCTGATAGCCACCCTTGTCCAGTTTCGACTTGCTGATTCCGGTGTTGGCGATGATGTAGTTGTCGGCGAGGTCGGTGAGGTAGCCGATCTGGCCCTGCTTGTTCGTGGCCACCTTCGGGTCCTGCGGCATCGGGAAACCCTTGCCGATCCACTCCTGGGCCTCGGTCTTGCTCAGCCTGTGCACGGCGACCTCACGCCGCAGGATCCACTCCCAGCGCTGCTTGGCCCGCTTGGTGTTGGCCTCCTTGGTGGCCGCGGCGCCGTAGCCGCCGTTCGGGTCGTAGAGGTTGGGGCCGTTCAGCGTCGACGCCAGGAAGGCGCTCTGGCTGGGCGTCAGGGCCGAGCAGTCCCGGTCGTAGTACGCGCGGGCCGCCGCCTGGCAGCCGTAGGCACCACGTCCGTAGTAGGCGGTGTTCAGGTAGCTCCCGAGGATGTAGTCCTTGTCCTTGGTCGCGCCCACCTTTATGGAGATGAACAGCTCCTTGACCTTGCGCGTGAGCGTCTGCGACTGGTCCAGGTAGGTGTTCTTCACGAACTGCTGGGTGATGGTCGACCCACTCTGGGTCGCGCCGCCTCGCGCCATGTTGACGACCGCGCGCGCGATACCCATCGGGTCGACGCCGGAGTCCTGGTAGAAGCTGGCGTTCTCCGCGGAGATCACCGCGTTCTGCATGGACTTGGGGATCTTGCTGAGGGGGACGATCTGACGGTTGAGGTCACCACCGCCGGAGACCACCATCTGCTTGCCGTCCGCCCAGTAGTAGACGTTCTTCTGGGTCTGGGACGCGGCCTGGGCGGTCGGCACCTGCACCAGCCACAGCCCTATGCCGACGGCGCCGAGCAGCACCGCGAAGAAGAAGAGGAAGGTTCCCGTCACCAGCTTCCAGGACGGAACCCAGCGCCGGAAACCCGACCTTCCGCCACGCGGATAGTCGATGAAGCGCTTCTTGCCGGGGTGCCCATCGCCCCCCGAGCCATGTCCGCGGCCGCCGCCGGCCCCCCGCCGGCCGCCACCGCGACCGCCATGGCCCGCGCCGCCCGCGGCCGGATCGGCTCCTCGTCTACGGCCGCCGCCGCGTTGTGCGGCGCGGCGGGCCGCCGCGCGGCCGCCGTAAGGACGCTCTTCCCCCTGGGGGGCGGCGTCCGACCCGGCTGCGGCGTTGTGCGTCGGTGCTGCGCGGCGGCCGGACGACTGCTGTCCGGCTCGCCGGGCCGCTGCTCGTCCGCCGCCTTGGGGCTGCGGCGGTTTGCGACGGTGCTCGCTCATGGAACGACTTCTCCTCGGGCAGGCGCTATCGCCTGAAAGCGGCAGATGGCTTCCGGTCCCCCCAATGTGCGATCCGGTCGCACCAGGCAACCGGACGCACTGCATCCGGGACGAGGACGCATCGCGGCGTCACTTGGTTCCCATAGGTCTGCATGGCGAACAGAGTACGCACGGTCAAAACCCGCCCAGCCGCCACCTTCACTCCATAACCGTCAGATTGAATGCCACGAATTGATGATGTGACGGCGTTCACCGTGGGCCCTCTTGTCCCGCCGCAGGCACGGATCTATCGTCTTGATGTATCGAGTCGATACATCAGCTCGGCATAGCGGGCTCGAAGGAGAGTGGAGGCGGGGAATGAGCAGACGCTCCGGCGTCCTGGAGTTCGCCGTCCTCGGCCTGCTGCGCGAGTCCCCGATGCACGGATACGAGCTGCGCAAGCGGCTCAACACGTCACTCGGGGTGTTCCGCGCGTTCAGCTACGGCAGCCTCTATCCCTGCCTCAAGACGCTGGTCTCCAACGGCTGGTTGATCGAGGAATCCGGCAGCGCCTCCCAGGACGCCCTCGCGGCGCCCCTCTCCGGCCGCCGGGCCAAGATCGTCTACCGGCTCACGGCGGCGGGGAAGGAGCGGTTCGAGGAGCTGCTCGCCCACACCGGGCCGGACGCCTGGGAGGACGAGCACTTCGGCGTCCGTTTCGCCTTCTTCGGCCAGACGTCACGAGACGTTCGGATGCGGGTGCTCGAAGGGCGGCGCAGCCGCCTGGAGGAGCGCCTGGACAAGATGCGCGCCGCCATGGCCCGCACCCGCGAGCGGCTGGACGACTACACCCTTGAGCTACAGCGGCACGGGATGGAGTCGGTGGAGCGCGAGGTCCGCTGGCTGAACGAGCTGATCGAGAGCGAGCGGGCCGGGCGCGACCAGCGCGATGGCACCGCCGGGCAGGACCGGGCGATCGAGCGGGATGAGGACCGGCCGCCACAGCAGGAGCAGGACCAGTCAGGAGATGCGGACGGCCCGCCCCGGCACCGGGGTGGATCCCGGCCGGATCCGTCCGATGACACCACCAAGTGAGGCCCGGCAGCCGCGGGGCCTCATCCAGTACACACAGGGAGCAACCGGAATGGGTTCGGTTCGTGTAGCCATCGTCGGCGTGGGCAACTGCGCCGCCTCGCTGGTACAGGGCGTCGAGTACTACAAGGACGCCGACCCGGACACCCGCGTGCCGGGTCTGATGCACGTGCAGTTCGGCGACTACCACGTGAACGACGTGGAGTTCGTGGCCGCCTTCGACGTGGACGCGAAGAAGGTCGGCCTGGACCTCGCGGACGCCATCGGCGCCAGCGAGAACAACACCATCAAGATCTGCGACGTGCCGACGACCGGTGTCACGGTCCAGCGCGGCCACACGCTCGACGGACTCGGCAAGTACTACCGCCTGACCATCGACGAGTCCGACGAGGCCCCGGTCGACGTCGTCCAGGTCCTCAAGGACAAGCAGGTCGACGTTCTGGTCTGCTACCTCCCGGTCGGCTCCGAGGACGCCGCCAAGTACTACGCCCAGTGCGCCATCGACGCCAAGGTCGCCTTCGTCAACGCCCTTCCGGTCTTCATCGCCGGCACCAAGGAGTGGGCGGACAAGTTCACCGAGGCCGGGGTGCCGATCGTCGGTGACGACATCAAGTCGCAGGTCGGCGCGACCATCACGCACCGCGTGATGGCCAAGCTGTTCGAGGACCGGGGCGTCATCCTGGACCGCACCATGCAGCTCAACGTGGGCGGCAACATGGACTTCAAGAACATGCTCGAGCGGGAGCGCCTGGAGTCCAAGAAGATCTCCAAGACCCAGGCCGTCACCTCCCAGATCCCCGACCGCGATCTGGGCGCCGACAACGTCCACATCGGCCCCTCGGACTTCGTGGCCTGGCTGGACGACCGCAAGTGGGCGTATGTCCGCCTGGAGGGCCGCGCGTTCGGCGATGTCCCGCTGAACCTGGAGTACAAGCTCGAGGTGTGGGACTCCCCGAACTCCGCTGGTGTCATCATCGACGCGCTGCGCGCCGCGAAGATCGCCAAGGACCGCGGCATCGGCGGCCCGATCCTCTCCGCCTCCTCGTACTTCATGAAGTCGCCGCCGGTGCAGTACTTCGACAACGAGGCGCGGGAGAACGTGGAGAAGTTCATCAAGGGCGAGGTCGAGCGCTGACGCGCATGCGCTGATTCCCGCCGCGTGATCACGGGCCTTCGGGTAATACACCCGGAGGCCCGTGTGGTGTGTGAGGCTGATGTCATGCCTGTTGTGCGTGATCTCCGCGTACTGCTGCAACTGCGTGACTTCCGGCGCCTTCTGGCCATCCGCCTGCTGTCCCAGGCGGCCGACGGCGTCTACCAGGTCGCCCTCGCCACGTATGTGGTCTTCTCCCCGGAGAAGCAGACCTCCGCCGCGGCCATCGCCTCCGCCATGGCCGTCCTGCTGCTCCCCTACTCCCTGCTCGGCCCCTTCGCCGGTGTGCTGCTGGACCGCTGGCGCCGGCGGCAGGTGCTGCTCTACGGCAATCTGCTGCGCTCGGGACTGGCCACCGGAACCGCCGTGCTGGTCCTCGGCCAGGTGCCGGAGTGGCTCTTCTACGCCTCGGCCCTGTCGGTGACGGCCGTCAACCGCTTTGTGCTGGCCGGTCTTTCGGCGGCCCTGCCGCGGGTCGTCGACAGCCAGGAACGTCTGGTCATGGCCAACTCCCTCTCGCCCACCGCCGGAACGCTCGCCGCCACGGCCGGAGGCAGCCTCGCCTTCATCGTCCGGCTCTCGGGCCCTGGAGGCACCTCGTCGGACGCGCTGGTCGTCCTGGTGGGCGCCGCGCTCTACCTCATCGCCGGGCTCACGGCCCTGTCGATGGCACCGGGCCTGCTGGGGCCGGATCCCGCGGCCCTTCAGCCCCGCCTCCCCGCGGCCCTGATGAGCACCGCGCGGGGCCTGGTCGCGGGCGTACGCCATCTACTGGAACGCCGGGACCCCACGGTGGCGCTGACCGCGATGACTCTGATGCGCTTCTGCTACGGGGCCCTCACGGTGACGGTGCTGATGCTCTGCCGCTACGCATGGGCCGACACCGAGTCCGAGGGGCTCGCGCTTCTGGGGCTGGCCGTCGGGGTCTCGGGCGCGGGCTTCTTCGCGGCGGCGGTGATCACCCCATGGGCGGTGGCCCGGCTCAGGAAGCCCGCGTCCTCCCGGCCGGACGGCCGGCTCTCCTGGGTGATGGTGTGCGCGGGAAGCGCGGCCCTTCTGGAGCCGGGTCTCGGGCTGCCCTTCGAGCCCGCCCCCATGCTGATCGCCGCGTTCGTCCTCGGGCTTGTCACCCAGGGCGCGAAGATCGCGACCGACACCGTGGTGCAGTCCGCCATCGCCGATGACTTCCGCGGCCGGATCTTCTCCCTCTATGACGTGCTGTTCAACGTCGCCTTCGTGGGAGCCGCGGCGGTCGCCGCGGTGATACTGCCACCGGACGGCAGATCGGCCCCGCTGCTGATCGGTGTGGCGCTGATCTACGCGGCCACCGCACTGCTGGTCAGGTTTCACGTGAAACATGACCGGGAGGACGCCAAGCGGGTCGATGTTTCACGTGAAACCGGAGGGGCTCAGCCCTCCGACTGAGCGTCCCACCACTCCTGGAGCGCGGCGATCGCGGTGTCCCGCTCCATCGGGCCGTGCTCCAGCCGCATCTCCAGCAGATGCTTGTACGCCTTGCCGACCTGCGGCCCCGGGGGGATGCCGAGGATCTTCATGATCTCGTTGCCGTCCAGATCCGGGCGGATCGAGTCCAGCTCCTCCTGCTCCTCCAGCCGGGCGATGCGCTCCTCGAGGCCGTCGTACGCACGCGAGAGCGCCATCGCCTTCCGCTTGTTGCGGGTGGTGCAGTCCGAGCGGGTCAGCTTGTGCAGCCGGTCCAGCAGCGGCCCGGCGTCACGGACATAGCGGCGGACGGCGGAGTCGGTCCATTCCCCCGTGCCATAGCCGTGGAAGCGCAGATGCAGCTCGACAAGGCGCGAGACATCCTTGATCAGCTCATTGGAGTACTTGAGCTTCGTCATCCGGTACTTGGTCATCTTGGCCCCCACCACCTCGTGGTGATGGAAGGAGACCCGGCCGTCCTTCTCGAAGCGGCGCGTCTTGGGCTTACCGATGTCATGCAGCAGCGCGGCCAGCCGCAGCACCAGATCGGGCCCCTCGGTCTCCAGGTCGATGGCCTGGTCCAGCACCGTCAGCGAATGCTCGTACACATCCTTGTGGCGGTGGTGCTCATCACGCTCCAGGCGCAGCGCCGGAAGCTCCGGCAGGACGCGGTCGGCGAGGCCGGTCTCCACCAGCAGCCGCAGCCCCTCGCGGGGGTGGTCGGCCAGGATGAGCTTGTTGAGCTCATCACGTACCCGCTCGGCCGAGACGATGTCGATACGGTCGGCCATCGACGTCATCGCGGCGACCACCTCGGGGGCCACCTCGAAGTCGAGCTGTGCGGCGAAGCGCGCGGCACGCATCATCCGCAGCGGATCGTCGGAGAAGGACTCCTCGGGCGTGCCGGGGGTGCGCAGCACTCGGGCGGCGAGATCCTCCAGACCGTGGTGCGGGTCGATGAACTCCTTCTGCGGAAGCGCCACCGCCATCGCGTTGACCGTGAAGTCCCGACGGACCAGGTCCTCCTCGATGGAGTCGCCGTACGACACCTCGGGCTTCCGGGAGGTCCGGTCATAGGCCTCTGACCGATAAGTCGTGATTTCAATCTGGAAGCTCTGATCCGAACCGCTTCCTGCGGCCATGTCCTTACGGCAGCCGACGGTGCCGAAGGCGATGCCGACATCCCATACCGCGTCCGCCCACGGCCGTACGATCTTCAGCACCTCGTCCGGCCGGGCGTCCGTCGTGAAGTCCAGATCGTTACCGAGCCGGCCGAGCAGCGCGTCCCGTACCGAGCCGCCGACCAGGGCCAGGCGGAAACCGGCCTGCTGGAAGCGACGGGCAAGATCGTCGGCGACGGGAGAGACCCGCAGAAGCTCGCCCACGGCGCGGCGCTGCACCTGGCTGAGCTCATTGGTCGGCTGCGGGGGTCGGCTGTCATTGTTGGCGTTCGGCACAACAGAACAGGGTACGTGGCCGTGCGCCCCGCAGCCTCCACACCCGATGCGGACCACCACTGCGTAACGATCTTGTGGAGCCATCCACAGCACTTCGTCACAGCGGGCATCGTTACCATTTCGTGGACGCACATTGCGACGACCACTGACGACCTACTGACGACAAGGGACGGGCGAGCGCGTGGCCGATGCGGCAGACCTCCGGGGGACAACTTCCGCTCGCGCCCGACGATGGTTGCGGCGCACAGCGGCCCTGCTCGCCGCGGCGCCGATGCTCGCGGGCCTGACACAGATTCCGGCGGCACCCGCCGCCCACGCGGAGAGCAAGGCCACCGGCTCACGGTCGGTGGACGTCTCCATCACCTCGCTGACCCCCACCGCGCCGGAGAAGAGCGACACCCTCACCGTCAGCGGCACCGTCACCAACGAGACCAGGAGCACGGTGTCGGGGGCCCGGGTGGGCCTCCGCGTCGGTCCGACCATGGACGGCCGCAGCGCGATCGACACCGCCGCCCGCCGCACCGGCTATACGGAGGGCCTCGACGGCACCGAGGTGGACGGCAAATACGCCAAGAAGATCGGCAAGCTGTCGGCCGGCGCCAGCCGTGACTTCTCCCTCTCCATACCGGTGGACCAGTTGCACCTGGGGGAGAACGGCGTCTATCAACTCGGTGTCTCGCTCACCGGTGGCACCTCCAGTCAGCCCTGGCCGCAGGTGCTGGGCATCGAGCGGACCTTCCTGCCCTGGCAGTCCGGCTCGGCCACGCACAAGTCCCAGCTCACCTATCTGTGGCCGCTGATCTCCGCCACCCATGTGACCGCGCGCACGGACAACGACGAGGACCGCACCCCGATCTTCCGGGACGACCGCCTCGCCAAGGAGCTGGCCCCCGGCGGCCGTCTCCAGCAGATGGTCGCCCTGGGGAAAAACCTCCCCATCACCTGGGTGATCGACCCCGATCTGCTCGCCACGGTCGACGCGATGACCAAGAAGTACGAGGTCCAGAACCCCTCGGGCAAGGGGACCACGGCGGGCCACGGCCAGACGGTCGCCAAGCAGTGGCTGGACGCCCTACAGAAGGCCGTGGAAGGCAAGCAGGTGGTCGCCCTGCCGTTCGCCGACCCCGACCTCGCCTCGCTCGCCCACCGCGGTAAGAACGTCACCGGCACCCTCAGCCACCTCCAGGGCGCCACCGAGCTCGCCTCCACGACCGTGGAGACCATCCTCGGAGTGAAGCCGCGCACGGACTTCGCCTGGCCCGTGGACGGGGCGGTCGACTCCTCGATCGTGGACGTCGCCACCTCCGCGGGCGCCCACAACGTCATCGCCCGCAGCGACAGCCTGCGCGAGACCGGCGGGCTCCCCTACACCCCCACCGCGGCCCGCCAGATCGGCGGCGGCAATACGGCGGTGGTCGCCGACGCACGGCTGTCGACGGCCTTCACCGGCGACATGACCAAGGCGGAGAACTCCACCCTCGCCATCCAGACCTTCCTGGCCCAGAGCCAGATGTTCAACCTTCAGGCGCCGGACAAGCAGCGCAGCATCGTGGTCGCCCCCCAGCGGACGCCCACCACCAGCCAGGCGCAGGCGATGGCGGCGGCCCTGGAGGGCCTCTCCGGGCAGTGGACGCAGCCGCTGAGCCTGGGACAGGCGGCGAAGGCGAAGCCCGACCCGAGCGCCACCCAGCGGGTGCCGAGCTCCCGCTCCTACCCCCGGTCGCTGCGCGCGCGGGAACTGCCCACCGAGGCGTTCGACAGGATCCAGGAGACCCAGAAGACCCTGGACAATTTCGAGCCGATTCTGACCGCCAAGTACCGGGTGGTCACTCCCTTCGGGAACGCGATCAGGCGCGAGATGTCGACCTCATGGCGCAGCGAGGCGCGGAACGCGGCCGGCTTCCGGCACGACGTGCAGACTTATCTGTCCGGGCTCACCAAGAAGGTGCGCCTGGTCCCCAAGACGGACATGACCCTCTCCGGGCGGAGCGCGACCGTCCCGGTGACCCTTCAGAACAACCTGGTGCAGGGTGTCGACCTACGGCTCGTCCTCCGCTCCCAGCAGGGCAACCGGCTGGCGATCAGCGACCCTCAGCTCGTCAATGTGGAGGGCGGCCACAGCCAGTCCGTGAAGTTCGGGACCACGGCCAACGCGAACGGCCCGGTGTGGGTCTCGGCCCAGCTCTACACCCCGGACGGACAGCCTTACGGCCGCGAGATGCTGTTCGAGGTGAATGTCACCGAAATCACGTCGACCGTGATTCTCGTGATCGCCGGCGGTGTGCTGCTGCTGGTCCTCGCCGGTGTCCGGATCTACGTCCAGCGCAAGCGCGCGGCCGCCAGGAGCGGTGAGGACGGCGGAGACGGGGAAGACGCCGAGACGGCGCACGGGCAGGATGAGGACGACAGCGAGGCCCCGGAGACCGACCGGCGTGACCCCGCGCACGCCCTCGTGCCCGAGCAGCCGAGTGACCCGGCGGCGGACACCGGATCGCAAAGCGCTGGCCCGTCCGGCTCGGGTGAGAAAGTGGAGCGTTGAGCAATGCCGGGGCCGGTCGGCCGCAGCGGACGATGAGGTGGGGTAGCGATGAACGCGCCGTATGACGGTGATGGCCGAGTGCCACCACCGCCGCAGCCTTCTCCCCACGGCTCCCACGACCCTTACGGACAGGAACCGCACCAGCGCGATCCGTATCTGGGCGACGCCCACCAGGCCCCCCAGGCCGATCCGCGCCAGTCGTACGGCCAGCAGTACTACGCACCGGATCCGTATCTCGACGATGCGTACGCGACGGGCAGCTTCACGCCCTACCCGTATCCGACGCAGGATCGCTACGCCCACGACCCGCTGACGGATCCGCTGTACGACCGGCACGCCCCTCAGACACCGCAGCAGGGGGGCTACCAGCAGCAGCAATACCAGCAGCCCCCCACCCCGCAGGGCCCCGACCCGCGCGCTTGGCACTCCGACGCCGCCCCCGGCCACCAGGCCGGCCACCAGGGCGCGGCACAGCAGCCGTACACCGGCGGTCAGCCGGGCCCCGGCTATCCGGGCGCCGGCGACGGCTACGGCGCGCCACAGCAGCCGCAGCGGGACGCCTTCGCGCATCTCTACCGCGATCAGCAGCCCTATGACCCCCGGGCCGCCCAGAGCCAGGGCTACCAGCAGGGCCCGGAGAACCACCCGCACGGGCAGGGGCAGGCACCGGTCCCCGGACCGTCGAGGTCCGAGTCCGCCCATGCCGCGGCCGCCGCTCCCACGGTGGCCGCTCCCATCGTGACCGCCCCCGCGGCCGAGCCCGAGCCGAAGAACCCCTCAGCGGGCAAGGGCCGCGCGTCCAGCGTGCTCCAGTCCAGCGCGCTGATGGCCGCGGGCACCCTGGTCTCCCGGCTCACCGGCTTCGTCCGGCAGATGGTGGTCCTCGCGGGGCTGGGCGCGGCCACCCTCGGCTCCACCTATGCCCTCGCGTACACGCTGCCGACGATGGTGTACATCCTCACCATCGGCGGCGGTCTGAACTCGGTCTTCGTCCCGCAGCTCGTGCGCGCGATGAAGGAGGACGACGACGGCGGCGAGGCGTTCGCCAACCGGCTGCTCACCCTGGTGATGGTGGTGCTCGGCCTCCTGGTCGCGGTGACCGTGTTCGCCGCGCCGTTGCTGATCCGCGTGATGTCGCCGACCATCGCGGACAACCCCGCCGACAACGAGGTCGCGGTCACCTTCGCCCGCTACTGCCTGCCCACCATCTTCTTCATGGGCATTCACGTGGTGGTCGGCCAAATCCTCAATGCCCGGGGCCGGTTCGGGGCGATGATGTGGACGCCCGTCCTGAACAACATCGTCATAATCTTCACCTTCGGCCTGTTCATCTGGGTGTTCGGCTCCGCCGGCGGCTCCAAGATGGACACCACCACCATCACCGCCGAAGGCATTCGGCTGCTGGGCATGGGCACCCTGCTGGGACTCGTCGTGCAGTCCCTGGCGATGTTCCCGTACCTGCGGGCCACCGGCTTCCGCTTCCGGCCACGCTTCGACTGGCGCGGCCACGGCCTCGGCAAGGCCGCCAAACTGGCCAAGTGGACGGTGCTGTTCGTCCTCGCCAACCAGGCGGGCGTGCTGGTCGTGACCCAGCTCTCCACCGCGGCCGGTGCCGAGGCCGAGAACCAGAACGCGCCGGGCATGAGCTTCGTCGGCTACTCCAGCGCCCAGCTCATCTGGGGCATGCCGCAGGCGATCATCACCGTCTCCGTCATGGCCTCGCTGCTGCCCCGGATCTCCCGGGCGGCCCACGACGGGGACGCCGGAGCGGTCCGCGACGACATCTCGCAGGGGCTGCGCACCTCCGCCGTCGCCATCGTCCCGCTCGCCTTCGGCTTCATCGCCCTGGGCATCCCCATGTGCACGCTGCTGTTCGGCGCCTCCGGCACCGACGCGGCCGTCTCCATGGGCTACATCCTCATGGCGTTCAGCCTCGGCCTGATCCCCTTCTCCGTGCAGTACGTCGTCCTCCGCGGCTTCTACGCCTACGAGGACACCCGCACCCCCTTCTACAACACGGTGATCATCGCCGCTGTCAACGCCGCCGGCTCCGCGCTCGCCTATGTCGTACTCCCCGCCCGCTGGGCCGTCGCCGGTATGGCGGCCGCCTACGGCCTGGCCTACGCCACCGGCGTGGGCGTGGCCTGGAAGCGGCTGCGCAAGCGGCTGGGCGGCGATCTGGACGGCCCCCGAGTCATCCGCACCTACACCCGCCTCACGGGCGCCAGCATCCCCGCCGCCATCCTGGGCGGCGGTTCGGCGTACACCATCATGCAGACCCTCGGAATGGGCATCGCCGGCTCTGTAGCGGGTTTGCTGGGCGGCGGTCTCGTTCTTATCGCGGTCTTCTACATTGCTGCGAAACGGATGCGCGTTGAGGAACTGACGGCCATGGTCGGTATGGTGCGCGGACGACTCGGACGCTGATCATTGAGCACAACCATCGTCCGCCACCGTGTGTCGTGCATAGCGGCGGACTGTGGGCACAATTGTCTTGGCTCGGAGTAGGCGCAACGGATGGGGAGGCAGGAACGACGGTGGCGGAACGGAGCACGGCTGCCGTCGACGTGGCCGACAGCGGTGGAGAGGAGCCGCTGACCGCCGAGGCGGGCAAGGCCACGGCCGACGGGGCGGGGACGAAAGAGAAGGTCGGTAAGGGGACGGAGGCCGCGGTCACCGATGAGGTGGGCGCCGCGGCCGAAGCGGGCCCCCTCGAGCTGCACAGCGGTCATAAGTTGGCCAGACGCTACCGTCTGGAGGAGTGCGTCACCCGTCTGGACGGATTCAGCAGTTGGCGTGCCGTGGACGAGAAACTGCGGCGTGCCGTCGGCGTGCATGTCCTGCCCGCCGACCATCCGCGCGCCAGGCCGGTGCTCGCCGCCGCCCGTTCGGCGGCCTTGCTGGGCGACCCCCGCTTCGTCCAGGTCCTCGACGCCGTCGAGGAGAACGATCTCGTCTATGTCGTCCATGAGTGGCTTCCCGACGCCACCGAACTCACCGCCGTGCTGGCCGCCGGGCCGCTCGAGCCGCACGACGCGTACCAGTTGGTCAGCCAGGTCTCCCAGGCCATGGCCGCCGCTCACCGCGAGGGCCTGGCCCATCTGCGGCTGAACCCCGGCTCCGTGCTGCGCACCGAGTCCGGCCAGTACCGCATCCGGGGACTCGCCGTGATGGCCGCCCTGCGCGGCATCAGCGCCGACCACCCGCAGCGCACGGACACCGAGGCGATCGGCGCGCTGCTGTACGCGGCGCTCACTCAGCGCTGGCCGTATGACACCGATGCCTATGGCCTCTCCGGGCTGCCCAAGGGCGTGGGCCTGATCGCCCCCGACCAGGTCCGCGCGGGAGTGCACCGCGGTCTGTCCGAGCTCGCGATGCGCGCGCTGGTCAACGACGGGGCCACCGCCTCTCGTCAGGACCAGCCCTGCACCACCCCCGAGGAGCTGGCCAAGGCCGTCGCGGCCATGCCGCGCATCCGCCCGCCGGAGCCCGCCTACACCCCTTCGCCGGCGTATTCGCGCACGACGTACCAACAGGGCGTGTACGGCCAGCCGCCGAACCGTGGCGGCGCCGCGCACACGGCCCGCCCGGCCGCTCCCATGCCGCCTCCGCCGCCGTTGCAGAGCCGCACGGGCAAGGCCCTCAAGTGGACCGTCTCCGCCCTTCTGATCGCCGCTCTCGGCCTCGGTAGCTGGCAGCTCGCGGACACGCTCCTCAAGGAGGAGAACAAGTCCGACCCGGGCAAGTCCTCCAGCGAGAAGGACGACGGCAAGGGCAAGCGGCCCGTGGGCAAGCCACTCGACATCGCGAGCGCCACGGAGTTCTCCCCGTTGGGTCCGCCCTTCGCCGCTGGCAAGGTCAATGGCGCCGTGGACGGCGACGCGGACACCGCCTGGGTGACCAAGGAGTTCTGGAACTACCCGAACTTCGGTAACCTGCCCAACCGCAAGCAGGGCAGCGGCATCGTCGTCGACCTCGGCAGCGCCAAAAGCGTCACGAGTATCGACATCGACTTCTACCGCGCCGGCCATAAGGCGGAAGTTCTCGCCGCGGACCCCTCCGCCTCCAACCCCACCTCACTCAGCGCCTTCTCCCAGCACCTCACCGATCTGAAGAGCACCGGGAAGAAGCTGACCACCGTTCTCGACAAGCCAGTACGGACGCGTTACGTCCTGGTTCACATCACCGAGCTTCCGGCCAGCACCGCTGATCGCTACCGTGGCGGCATCTCGGAGATCAAGGTCAAGGGCTGACCCTCTACGGTCGGCCGAGAGGGGAGGGGCTCAACGTTGGACGACGCCACCATCGGCGGGGCGAGCGACGGCGAGCTCCTTGCCCGGCACGTCGACGGCGACCCGGACGCCTTCAGTGAAATAGTGCGGCGCCACCGCGACAGACTCTGGGCGGTGGCGCTGCGTACCCTCGGCGACCGTGAGGAAGCGGCCGACGCGGTCCAGGACGCGCTCGTCTCCGCCTACCGCGCCGCACACACCTTCCGGGGCCAGTCCGCCGTGACGACGTGGCTGCACCGGATCACGGTCAACGCCTGTCTGGACCGGGCCCGCAAGGCCGCCTCCCGTCGCACCTCCCCCGTGGACGACACCGAGCGGCTCGAGCAACTTCTGGAACCCCATGAATCAGCCGCCGCTCCCGCCGAGCGCGGTGATCTCCACCGCGAACTGCTCCGGGCGCTGCGCACCCTCCCTCCCGAGCAGCGCGCGGCCCTGGTGCTGGTCGACATGCAGGGCTATCCCGTCGCGGAGGCGGCGAAGGTCCTGGACGTTCCGACCGGCACCGTGAAGAGCCGCTGTGCCCGCGGCCGTGCACGACTGCTGCCACTGCTCTCACATCTCCACCCCAGCGGGAGGGGTAGCTCACCCTCGGGCGTGGGAAGGAACCGGACGCAGGGGACGTCCGTCCCACCGACGGCAGGACCGAACGACACAGATGCCGTGAAGGGCGGAGGTGGGCGAGCGTGACATCCTCGACGGACACGGACGAGCACCCTGAAGTCGCGGAGATCTCCGCACTCACCGAGGGTCTGCTCTCTCCGTCGCGCGCCGTCGATGTGCGCACTCACCTCGCGAGCTGCGTGCTGTGCGCGGACGTATCGACGTCCCTGGAAGAAATCCGCTCCCTGCTCGGGACGCTGCCAGGGCCGGTGCGGATGCCCGCCGATATCGCGGGCCGTATCGACGCGGCGCTGGCCGCCGAAGCGCTTCTCGACGCGACCGCTCCCGAGGCGGTGGCCGATGTTTCACGTGAAACTTCGCAGCCGGACCCGGCACCCACGCCGGTTTCACGTGAAACCGGCGACGGCGCCCCCTCCTCCGACACCGTGAAGCCCGCGTCCAAGTCCTCCACCGCGGCGGACCGGCCCGCCGGGCGCCCGCGTGGGGCCACCGGGCCGGGACGAGGGTCCACCGGACCCGGCGCCCGACCGGGCCGCGCCCGCCGCTGGCCCAAGGTCGTCCTCGGCGGCGCCTGCGCCGCGGCGGTGATCGGCATCGGCTCCTTCTTCATCCAGGGCGGCTCCTCGGGTGAGCACGGCGACGGCGGCACCCAGGCCCATGCCAGCCAGAGCTCCGGGAAGTCCACCCTCTCCTCGGGCACGCTCAAGGACCGTGTGCACGAGCTGCTCGCCGACCGGAAGTCCACCGCGTCGAAGGGGGTCACCGGGCAGGGCAACTCACCCGATGTGCCGCTGCGCGCCGACGACCCGAATGTGCCCTCCTGTGTACAGAGCGGCACCGGTCGCAAGGAACCGGCTCTCGCGGCGCAGCAGGACACCTACGACGGCCAGACCGCCTATATCGTCGTCCTCCCGCACCCCTCCGACAGCTCGCTCGTCGATGCCTTTGTGATCGACGCGTCCTGCGTCTCGGCGTCTCCGACATCTCCCGGGGAGCTTCTGGTGACCCGGACCTATCCGCGCCCCTGAGGCGCACCGCGCGTCTCGGGGCCCTGTCTGACAGCGCTCGGGAATGCCTGACCCGTAGGATCCGTTGGGTGGGGTGGCAGCGGAATTCCGGGGGGACCCGGAGCCGCCCGCCCAGTCAGCAGTCCGGCAGTCGGCAGAGACAAGGAAGACATCCGTGAGCGACGTCCGCAACGTGATCATCATCGGTTCCGGGCCCGCGGGCTATACGGCCGCGCTCTACACCGCCCGCGCTTCCTTGAAGCCGCTGGTCTTCGAAGGCTCCGTGACCGCGGGTGGTGCCCTGATGAACACCACCGATGTGGAGAACTTCCCCGGCTTCCGGGACGGGATCATGGGCCCCGACCTGATGGACAACATGCGGGCCCAGGCCGAGCGCTTCGGCGCGGAGCTCATTCCGGACGATGTGGTCGCGGTCGACCTCACCGAGCAGATCAAGACCGTCACCGACTCCGCCGGTACGGTCCACCGCGCCAAGACCGTCATCGTGACCACCGGCTCCCAGCACCGCAAGCTGGGGCTGGCGCGCGAGGACGAGCTCTCCGGCCGCGGTGTCTCCTGGTGTGCCACCTGTGACGGGTTCTTCTTCAAGGACCAGGACATCGCCGTCATCGGCGGCGGGGACACTGCCATGGAGGAGGCGACCTTCCTGTCGCGGTTCGCCAAGTCGGTCACGGTGGTCCACCGCCGGGACACCCTGCGCGCCAGCAAGGCGATGCAGGAGCGGGCCTTCGGCGACCCGAAGATCTCGTTCGTCTGGGACAGCGCGGTCGAGGAGATCCACGGCGACGGCAAGCTCTCCGGTCTCACCCTTCGCGATGTCAAGAAGGACGAGACCTCGGAGCTGCCGGTCACCGGGCTGTTCATCGCGATCGGCCATGACCCGCGCACCGAGCTGTTCAAGGGCCAGCTCGCCCTGGACGACGAGGGCTACCTCAAGGTGGACGCGCCCACCACCCGGACGAACCTGCCCGGTGTCTTCGCCGCGGGCGATGTCGTGGACCACACCTACCGTCAGGCGATCACCGCGGCCGGCACCGGTTGCTCGGCGGCGCTGGACGCCGAGCGGTACCTCGCCTCGCTGGGCCAGGGCGACGCCACCGTCTGACTTCGCTTCCCACCCCTGCACCAACTCACTAAGGAGATTGCCATGGCCGGTGCCACGGTCACCGTGACGGACGCCGACTTCGAGGAGAAGGTCCTCAAGAGCGACAAGCCGGTACTCGTCGACTTCTGGGCCGCCTGGTGCGGTCCGTGCCGCCAGATCGCCCCCTCGCTGGAGGCCATCGCGGCCGAGCACCCCGACAAGATCGTCATCGCCAAGCTCAACATTGACGAGAACCCGGCGACGGCCGCCAAGTACGGCGTGATGTCCATCCCGACGCTCAATGTCTACCAGGGCGGCGAGGTCGCCAAGACCATCGTCGGCGCCAAGCCCAAGGCCGCCATCGAGCGCGACCTGGCCGACTTCATCGGCTGAGCGAACCACACGTCGCGCTGATGCGCGAAGGGGCTGCCCATGGGGCAGCCCCTTTCGTGTTTCACGTGGAACTCGCTACAGCGGCCGAAGCGCGGGCTCCTTCTGGACGGCGCCGAGCAGCCGGTCCAGCGCCAGCTCGACATCCTCCTTCCAGGAGATCGTCGTCCTCAGCTCGAGCCTCAGCCGGGGATAGCGCGGATGCGGCCGGACGGTCTTGAAGCCCACGGCCAGCAGATGATCGGCGGGCAGCACACACGCCGGTTCCTTCCAGGAGGCGTCCCCGAACGCCTCCACCGCCTTGAAGCCCCGGCGGATCAGATCCTTGGCGACGGTCTGCACCATCACCCGGCCCAGCCCCTGCCCCTGATATCCGGGCATCAGCCACGCCGTCATCAACTGAACGGCATCCGCCGCGACGGGACTGGTCGGGAAGGCCGTGGAGCGCGGCACATACGCCGGAGGCGCGTACAGCACAAAGCCCACCGGAACCTCATCGACATAGACCACCCGGCCGCAGGATCCCCACTCCAGCAGCACGGCCGAGATCCATGCCTCCTTCTCCAGCTCCGGCCGGCCGGCCCTTACGGCTGCCTCGCCGCTGACCGGATCGAGCTCCCAGAAGACACAGGCGCGACAGCGCTTGGGGATGTCCGGGAGGTTGTCCAACGTGAGCGGTACGAGCCGACGCCCCATGAAGCCAGTCCTTCACTTCCGTGGCCAGCCGCGCCACGGGCGGCTGACAGCGCACTACGCTCCCTGAGCAGACTGCCGACGAAGCCGCCGACAGCTCCCAGGCCCAATCCTGTGGCCACCAGTCCGGTGCGGCTCACCGATCGCATGGCCCTGCCCTCCACATGTGGCGCCTCCACCTGGATCCGCCCTGCCTGATCGCATCGTATCCGTGCCGAGAATGCACCGATACCGCCCTTGAGCAAACAGCGGGTCGTGTTCCGACCATGTCGGAACACGACCCGCCCCGCACTGCCCTTCCGTACGGCATCGCCACGGCCGCACGGACAGCGCCTCACTCGTCCTCGTCCTCCGCTCCGCCCTCCGCGGAGAGCGGCTGCTCCAGCACCGGCCCCTCACCGGGAGCCAGCGAGCCGAGGATCCGCTCGAGATCCTCTATCGAGGCGAACTCGACGACGATCTTCCCCTTCTTCTGACCGAGGTCGACCTTCACCCGCGTCTCGAACCGATCGGAGAGACGCGACGCCAGATCCGTGAGCGCGGGGGACACCCTCGTCCCCGCCCTCGGGCTCTTGGTCTTCGTCGTACCGCCCGATCGCGATCCCATCAGGGTGACGATCTCCTCCACCGCACGCACCGAAAGCCCCTCGGCGACAATGCGATGGGCCAGCCGGTCCTGCTCCTCCGCGTCGTCCACGGAGAGCAGCGCCCGCGCATGGCCCGCGGAGAGAACCCCCGCCGCCACCCTGCGCTGAACGGACGGGGAGAGCCTCAGCAGCCGCAGCGTATTGGAGACCTGCGGACGTGAGCGCCCGATGCGGTCAGCCAGTTCGTCATGCGTGCAGTTGAAGTCCTTCAGCAACTGGTCGTACGCCGCCGCCTCTTCCAGCGGGTTCAACTGGGCCCGGTGCAGGTTCTCCAGCAGCGCGTCGAGCAGAAGCTTCTCGTCGTCGGTGGCCCGGACGATCGCGGGGATCTTCTCCAGCCCGGCCTCACGACAGGCCCGCCAGCGGCGCTCGCCCATGATGAGCTCATAGCGCTCCGGTGCCAACTGCCGTACGACGACGGGCTGGAGGAGACCGACCTCCTGGATAGAGGTGACCAGCTCCGCGAGCGCGTCCTCGTCGAAGACCTCACGGGGCTGCCGCGGATTGGGGGTGATGAAGTCCAGCGGCAGCTCGGCGAAGTGCGCCCCGGCCACCTCCTCCGGCATCGCCGCCGGTGCGGCCTCGGGCTCCGCCTCCCGCGGTGCGGGCTCGGGCTCCTGTGGAACGGTGTGCGTCGACAGTGCCGTCACCTTGGCCGCCGCCACTCCGCGCTCCTGGGTGAGCACCGGGACCGCGGTCGGTGAGGTGGTGGCCCCGGTCGTCGTGACCGTTCCCGCCCCCGCCGAGGATGCGGCGTTGTCCGCCCCCTTCGGCGCGGGAGGGATCAGGGCACCGAGCCCACGGCCCAGTCCTCTGCGTCGCTCACTCACTGAATCCCCTCCTGCATACTGTGCTGATCGTGCTGGCTGAGCTCGGGCAAGGCATGGACGTGCTGGGCCTCGTAGTGCACGCCGACGCCTCTGAGGGCGATCTCGCGGGCCGCCTCGAGATAGGAGAGCGCCCCACTGGACCCCGGGTCATAGGTGAGGACGGTCTGCCCATAGCTGGGGGCCTCGGAGATACGCACCGATCGGGGAATGCTCGTCCGAAGCACCTCACCGCCGAAGTGGCTGCGCACCTCGTCCGCGACCTGGGAGGCCAGCCGGGTGCGGCCGTCGTACATCGTGAGAAGGATCGTCGAGACATGGAGCTTGGGGTTGAGATGGCCCCGCACCAGGTCCACATTCCGCAGCAGTTGCCCCAGCCCCTCCAGCGCGTAGTACTCGCACTGGATCGGGATCAGCACTTCGGCACCGGCCACCAGCGCATTGACCGTCAGCAGCCCCAGCGAGGGCGGGCAGTCGATCAGGATGTAGTCCAGCGGCTGCTCATATGCCTGGATGGCCCGCTCCAGCCGGCTTTCCCTGGCCACCAGAGAGACCAACTCGATCTCGGCACCGGCGAGATCAATCGTGGCCGGGGCGCAGAAGAGTCCCTCCACATCCGGGACCGGCTGCACCACATCGGACAGCGGCTTGCTGTCGACCAGCACGTCATAGATCGATGGGACCTCGGCGTGGTGGTCGATCCCCAGCGCCGTCGAAGCATTGCCCTGTGGGTCGAGGTCGATCACCAGCACCCGCCCACCATGCAGGGCGAGCGAGGCGGCCAGGTTGACCGTGGTCGTGGTCTTTCCGACCCCGCCCTTCTGGTTGGCGACCACCATCACCCGGGTCTGCTCCGGCCGGGGCAGACCCTCACCGGCGCGGCCGAGAGCTTCTACCGCCAGTTGAGCGGCACGGCCAATAGGGGTGTCGTCCATCGGGGGTGGCGTTTCACGTGAAACATCCTCCCCCGGCGATTCGGTACGGGGGCCGGGGACCGGATCGGTCATCGGCCCCGCGATGTTGGCGTCGGACCGCAAGGATTCACTCTCCTCGACATCAGGCTCGCAATAAGCAGAGCCTGCCATGCTTTTGGGGTCGTGAACCAGCGAGGCCCGTTCTCCTGTGGATGAATCCACGTTCATACGGGGTCGGCGGTCGCGGGGCGAGGCCGCCGCACGACCGCGACTGATGATTCCATGCAGCAGGGAGCGACGTTTCACGTGAAACACGATGCACGGGAGCCCTCGCCGATTGGTCGCGACACTCCGGTATGCGTAGTTTTGCCAGCTTGTATGGAGCAATGCCCTCGGTTCAGGGCCGACGGCGCGGCGTCCGGCGAGCGGCCTTGGCCCGCTTCGCGGCGAAGCGCACACCCCCGGGGCTCTCCCCGACCTCGACCCGCACCACCGTCGAGGGCGGGTCCACCACTCCCTCTCCAACATGCAGCACCGAGGTCTCCACCACCCCCAGCTTGCCGAGCGCGGCCCGGGCCTGCTTCAGCTCCTCCTCGGCGGTGTCGCCCTTCAGAAGCAGCATCTCGCCATACGGGCGCAGCAGCGGAACCCCCCAGCCGGCCAACCGGTCCAGCGGGGCCACCGCCCGAGCCGTCACCACATGCATCGGGGTCAGCTTCCCGAGGACCTCCTCGGCACGGCCGCGCACCACCGTCACATGCTCCAGCCCCAGCAGCTCGACCACTTCCCGCAGAAAGTTCGTCCGCCGCAGCAAGGGCTCCAGAAGCGTGATCTGGAGATCCGGCCGGGTCAGGGCGAGCGGGATACCGGGAAGCCCGGCCCCCGACCCCACATCGCAGACGGTGACCTCCTCGGGCACCACTTCGGAGAGCACCGCGCAGTTCAGCAGATGCCGCTCCCACAGCCGCGGCACCTCGCGCGGGCCGATCAGCCCGCGCGTCACTCCCACATCGGCCAGCAGCTCGCCGTAGCGCACGGCCTCCGGGAAGCGGTCACCGAATACGTCCCTTGCCTCGGGGGGCGCCGGGGGGAGCTCCGCTGCTTCCGTCACGGGGACCGTCCTTCCGTACCGAACACTGTGCTGAACGATGATGTAAGGCTGACAAGATTCGGCCCCGTCTGCGTACAGACGGGGCCGTGTGGATCACGATGCGGAACCGCTTCAGACCGGAAGCACGACCACGCAGCGCTGGGGCTCCTCGCCCTCGGACTCGCTGCGCAGCCCGGCGGCGGCCACAGCGTCGTGCACCACCTTCCGCTCGAAGGGCGTCATCGCCTTCAGCTTCACCGGCTGAGCGGTGCCCTTCGCCTCCTCCGCGGCCTTGGTCCCCAGCTCGGTCAGCTCGGCACGCTTACGGGCCCGGTATCCGGCGATGTCGAGCATCAGCCGGCTGCGGTCGCCGGTCTCCCGGTGCACCGCGAGGCGGGTCAGCTCCTGAAGGGCCTCCAGCACCTCGCCGTCGCGGCCGACCAGCTTCTGAAGATCGCGGCTGGTCGAGTCGCTGATGATCGACACCGCTGCGCGGTCGGCCTCGACGTCCATGTCGATGTCGCCGTCGAGGTCCGCGATGTCCAGCAGCCCCTCGAGGTAGTCGGCCGCGATCTCCCCTTCCTGCTCAAGGCGGGACAGGGTGTCGACACCCTCGGCGGCCGGGGTGGTGCCTTCCGTCACGGATGGACTCCTTCGTTACTTCTTGGACGGGTGCTTGGGGCGCTGCTGGCCCTTGCGCTGGCCGGACTTCGCGCCACGGGAGGAGCCGGAGGCCGAGCCGCCGGCCGGCTTGCCGCCCTGCGCGCCCTTCTTCTGCCCCGCGCCCTGCTTCTGGTCGGGCCTGTCCTCGGCGGACTTTTCCGTGGTGGCCGAGGAGCCCGACTGTGCGCCGGCCCTGCTGTGACCGGTGGTGGAGCGCTGCGCCTTGGTCTGGCGCTTGGGCTGCTGACGGTTGGCACGCGCCGTCTCGGCAGCCTCCTTCGCGGCGACCTCGGCCGGCTCCTCCTTCAGCTTGCCGCTGGCCCGCAGCCGCTCCTGGCGGGCCTGGTAGGCGACACTGCCCGGGGTCGGGTTACGGCGGATGACGAACATCTGCTGGCCCATGGTCCAGACGTTGGTGGTCAGCCAGTAGACGAGGACACCGACGGGGAAGTTGATACCGAAGACGGCGAACATGATCGGGAAGACGTACATCAGCATCTTCTGCTGCTGCATGAACGGCGTCTTCACCGTGAGGTCGACGTTCTTGGTCATGAGCTGGCGCTGGGTGAAGAACTGCGACGCCGACATCAGGACGATCATGGTGATCGTCACGATGCGCACATCGGTCAGCGAGGCGCCGAGGGATTCGACCTTCGAGGCCGAGTCCATGAACTTCACCGACAGCGGAGCACCGAAAATATGGGCGTTCCGGGCGCTGTCCAGCATCGACTGGTCGGTGATGACACCGACCGGCCGGTTGTTCGCGATGTGGTTGAGCACCTGGTACAGCGAAATGAAGAACGGCGACTGGGCGAGGATCGGCAAGCAGCTAGAGAGCGGGTTGGTCCCCGTCTCCTTGTACAGCTTCATCATCTCTTCGGACTGACGCTGCTTGTCGCTCTTGTAGCGCTCCTGGATCGCCTTCATCTTGGGCTGGAGCGCCTGCATGTTCCGCGTCGACTTGATCTGCTTCACAAAGAGCGGGATGAGGCAGATACGGATCAGTACCACCAGCGAAACGATGGACAGACCCCACGCCCAGCCACTGTCTCGATCAAAAATAAGGCTGTAGAACGAGTGGAACTGGACGATGATCCAGGAAACTACGTCATAAAGAGGACCGAGGATCGTGTCCACGAATCAGGCTCCTTGGGCGTTGGGCTGGGTCTCGGGCTGTGCGGCAGGCTCCGCAGTCGGATGCCCGCCGAGGCGGTTCCGCAGCCGCTGGTGCCACACCGGACGCTTCCGGGGCGGTACGTGGTCGACGCCACCGAGCGACCATGGGTTGCAGCGCAAGATGCGCCAGGCCGTCAGCGCCGTTCCTTTTACCGCGCCGTGCCGGTCGATGGCCGTGTAGCCATAGTGCGAGCACGACGGGTAGTACTTGCAGACCGGTCCCAACATCGGGCTGATGGTCCACTGGTACAGCTTGATCAACCACAGCAGCGGGTACTTCATCGCGGCACCCCTCCCAGTAGCCGCTGCACTGCCGTGTCGAGATCGCGGGCAAGCTGGTCGTGACCCGCCTCACCCGCGCCGGGCAGCGCCCGTACGACCACAAGGCTACCTGCGCCAAAACGATCGATGCGGTCCCGCATCAGATGACGCAGTCGCCGCTTCACCAGATTGCGGACGACCGCGCCGCCGACCGCCTTGCTTACGACGAAACCCGCACGCGCCGGAGGAGCACTCTCCCCGGGTGCGTGCGGGTCCGTATCACCGCTGGTGAGGCCGGTACGAAGATGCACGACAAGGAGCGGGCGACCGGCCCTGCGTCCTCGGCGTACCGCGGCCGCGAAGTCCTCGCGCCGCCTCAGCCGATGCTCGGTAGGCAGCACGTCATGGACCTTGGATCAGGCTGCTCAGGCCGACAGGCGTCCGCGACCCTTGCTACGGCGGGACGCGAGGATCGCGCGGCCGGCACGGGTGCGCATCCGCAGCCGGAAGCCGTGGGTCTTCGCGCGGCGACGGTTGTTCGGCTGGAAAGTGCGCTTGCTCACTCGGGGGCTCCAGAAATGAATCGGATGGTGGCGGTCTATCGCCTGGCTGTCACCGTGCGCCCACGAGTAGCTCGCAATACGCCCGAGTGCACCGCTTCACGATCACAGGTCATCTCGCCCGTGATCCTTGCCCATCGGAGGCAGGCGGCAGCAGCCATCGACAACTCGACCTGGTTACGGTACGCGCGGTTACGCCATCCGGTCAAACCGGTGGCGACACCAAGACAGCGCGGTTGCCCTCCCAGCCTAGGGGCAAGGGAACGCCCGGCGACATCGCATGGCACATTTGTACACACCCTGTGGACAACGACTTGAACCGCGTACCCCGGCCTGACTACCGTGGCTGGGCTCCGATTCCTTCACGCCCGTCCCGAGAACCACGCATTCGTGGGACCTGTCGGCGTCCCCCACCCAGCGAGCTGAGAGAGCGTGCCCTGTGGCTGACGTACCTGCCGATCTTGCCGCAGTGTGGCCACGCGTGCTCGAGCGGCTGCTGGGAGAGGGCTCGGGACAGGGCGGACAAGGCGTCGAGGCCAAGGACGAGCACTGGATCAAGCGGTGCCAGCCCCTCGCGCTGGTCGCCGACACCGCGCTGCTCGCCGTCCCCAATGAATTCGCCAAGGGCGTACTGGAGGGCCGGCTGGCCCCCGTCGTCAGCGAAACGCTGAGCCGGGAGTGCGGCCGCCCGATCCGCATCGCGATCACCGTCGACGAGTCCGCCGGCGAACCGGTCGTCCCCCCGCAGGTCCAGCGCGAGCAGCGCGAGTCCTATGAGAACCGCGAGCAGCGCGAGTCCTACGACAGCTACGACGGCCGGGACGGCTATGGCCGCCAGGCGCCGGACGATCTGCCGTCGGCCCGCCCCGCCTACCCCGGCTATCAGCAGTCGCGCCCCGAACCGGGCGCCTGGCCGCGGCCCCGTGACGACTACGGCTGGCAGCAGCCCCGGCTCGGCGGTTTCCCCGAAGGCGATCCTTACGCCTCCCAGCACGCACCGTCCGGCTATGACCAGCAGCCGTATGACCAGCAGCGGCGCGGCGACTACCGCGGTCCCGGCGCCGAGCGCCCCGGGCCGGGCGGTCCCGGCGGCGGTCCGGGCCCCGGCCCCGAGCGCCCGCCGTACGAGCAGCGCCACGACCTGCCCGACCCGCTCGAGCGCGCCCGCGGCGGACCGCCCGTCCTGCCCTCGCAGACCGGCGCCCCCGGCCCGCTCGCCGCTCAGCCCGCGCCCGCGTCCGGCCCCGGTGAGCCGACCGCGCGGCTGAACCCCAAGTACCTCTTCGACACCTTCGTCATCGGCGCGTCCAACCGCTTCGCGCACGCCGCGGCGGTCGCCGTGGCCGAGGCGCCGGCCAAGGCGTACAACCCGTTGTTCATCTACGGGGAGTCCGGGCTGGGCAAGACCCACCTGCTGCACGCCATCGGTCACTACGCGCGCAGCCTGTATCCCGGCACCCGGGTGCGCTATGTGAGCTCGGAGGAGTTCACCAACGAGTTCATCAACTCCATCCGCGACGGCAAGGCGGACGCGTTCCGCAAGCGCTACCGCGACATGGACATCCTGCTGGTCGACGACATCCAGTTCCTGGCGAGCAAGGAGTCGACGCAGGAGGAGTTCTTCCACACCTTCAATACGCTCCACAACGCCAACAAGCAGATCGTGCTCTCCTCCGACCGGCCGCCCAAGCAGTTGGTCACCCTGGAGGACCGGCTCCGCAACCGCTTCGAGTGGGGCCTGATCACCGATGTGCAGCCGCCGGAGCTGGAGACGCGTATCGCGATCCTCCGTAAGAAGGCGGTCCAGGAGCAGCTCAACGCGCCGCCGGAGGTGCTGGAGTTCATCGCCTCGCGGATCTCCCGCAACATCCGTGAGCTGGAGGGCGCGCTCATCCGCGTCACCGCCTTCGCGAGCCTGAACCGGCAGCCGGTGGATCTCGGCCTCACCGAGATCGTGCTGAAGGATCTGATCCCCGGCGGCGAGGACGCGGCCCCGGAGATCACCGCCACCGCGATCATGGCCGCGACCGCCGACTACTTCGGGCATACGGTCGATGATCTGTGCGGCGCCTCCCGCAGCCGGGTGCTGGTCACCGCGCGGCAGATCGCGATGTATCTCTGCCGGGAGCTGACCGATCTGTCGCTGCCCAAGATCGGCGCGCAGTTCGGCGGCCGCGACCATACGACGGTCATGCACGCCGACCGCAAGATCAGGGCGCTGATGGCCGAGCGGCGCTCCATCTACAACCAGGTGACCGAGCTGACCAACCGCATCAAGAACGGCTGAGAGGGGCCCACAGGGCCACCGCGAACCGCTGAAGGGCGCTCCGGGAGGGACAACTCCCGGGGCGCCCTTCGTCGTTCATCCCTACGAGCTGTTCGATTCCCGGCCCGGCCGGCCCGGTTCTCCACAGATACGCGGCCCATCCACCGTCCACACCCTGGGGACGTGGAAGTTGTCCCGATCGCGTCCACAGGGTGCCCGGTGGGGAGGGCATCCGCCGAGGTCAGGTGGTTGTGGAATTGTGGCTATCGGGAGTCCACAGACTGTGGACGACCGAGATACCCACAGGCCGTGCGTCAGCTTGTCCACCGGCAACCCACAGCCGAAGGCCCGTTGCCCACAGCTTCTCCACACCGCTGTCCACTGTTCGGCAACGAAATGGCCACGGTCACCGGCGCGAGTGAAAGGCGTCACACCAAGGAGGCGGGTTGGGCTGTGGGGAAGGTGGGTAAAACTGGGGACGGCGCTGGGGAGAACCGGGCGATGTCTGTGCATCGCATGTGCAGAACTCTTCGGCATCCACAGACAACCCTGGTTGTCCACCGCCGTCGCCCACAGGCCCGGTGGACAAAAAACCGCCGCTGACCAGGGAAAAGTCAGTTTTCCACGGTTTCCACAGGCCCTACTACTACGACCACAGAGTTATAGCGAGGAAACCGCTTCGAAGCGGGGCCTGTGCACAACCTCGGGCCGAGCAGCCCGACACCCCGCGCACCGACTTGACCCCGAGCCGCACCGACTGTCGGCGGCGTGCGTCAGACTGGTCTCCGGCTACTCAGCCGACGACGAAGGCCAGCAGGGCGAGCCAGCAACAGCAGGAGGCGGCTTACGGTGAAGATCCGGGTGGAGCGCGATGTACTCGCGGAGGCGGTGGCCTGGACGGCCCGCAGCCTCCCGGCCCGACCGCCGGTGCCCGTCCTCGCGGGCATCCTCATGAAGGCGGAGGAAGGCGCACTCAGCCTCTCCGGCTTCGACTACGAGGTCTCGGCCCGCGTCTCCGTGGAGGCCGACATCGAGGACGACGGCACGGTCCTCGTCTCCGGCCGGCTCCTCGCCGACATCTGCCGTGCCCTCCCCAACCGCCCTGTGGAGATCTCCAGCGACGGGGTGCGGGTGACCGTCGTCTGCGGCTCCTCGCGATTCACACTCCACACCCTGCCTGTGGAGGAATACCCGGCGCTGCCGCAGATGCCGACCGCGACCGGCACCGTCCCCGGTGAGGTCTTCGCCGCCGCCGCTGCCCAGGTCGCCATCGCCGCCGGCCGTGACGACACCCTGCCGGTGCTCACGGGTGTGCGGATCGAGATCGAGGGCGACACCGTCACGCTGGCCTCCACCGACCGCTACCGCTTCGCGGTCCGCGAGTTCCTGTGGAAGCCCGAGACCCCCGACATCTCCGCCGTCGCGCTGGTGCCCGCCAAGACGCTCCTCGACACCGCCAAGTCGCTGACCAGCGGTGACACCGTCGCGCTCGCGCTCTCCGGCTCGGGTGCTGGCGAGGGCCTGATCGGCTTCGAGGGCGCCGGGCGCCGTACGACCACCCGGCTGCTCGAGGGCGATCTGCCGAAGTACCGCACGCTCTTCCCCACCGAGTTCAACTCGGTCGCGGTGATCGAGACGCCCCCGTTCGTCGAGGCCGTCAAGCGTGTGGCCCTGGTCGCCGAGCGGAACACCCCGGTGCGGCTCACCTTCGAGCAGGGCGTGTTGATCCTGGAGGCGGGATCCAGCGACGATGCACAGGCTGTGGAGAGGGTGGACGCGCAGCTCGACGGCGACGACATCTCGATCGCCTTCAACCCGACGTTCCTGCTGGACGGCCTCAGCGCGATCGACTCGCCGGTCGCCCAGTTGTCCTTCACCACCTCGACCAAGCCCGCGCTGCTCAGTGGCAAGCCCGCCATGGACGCCGAGGCGGACGAGGCGTACAAGTACCTGATCATGCCGGTGCGGCTCAGCGGCTGAGAGCGAGCGAATGAGCAGGTGTAGCCCACATCTGTGCGGCTACCCGCGGGCGTAGGCTCGGACTCACCGCGAAACGCAACGCACTACGGCATGAAGGATCACTGATGGAGCTCGGTCTCATCGGCCTCGGCAAGATGGGCGGCAATATGCGCGAGCGCATTCGCCGCGCAGGCCACACCGTCATCGGCTACGACCGGAACCCGGACGTCGCCGATGTCCACAGCATCGATGAGCTCGTCAGCAAGCTCAAGGGCCCGCGCGTGGTGTGGGTCATGGTCCCGGCGGGCGTCCCGACCCAGATCACCATCGACGAGCTGGCCGAGCTGCTGTCGCCCGGCGACATCGTGGTGGACGGCGGGAACTCCCGCTGGACCGACGACGAGAAGCATGCCGAGCAGCTCAACGCCAAGGGCATCGGCTTCGTCGACTGCGGTGTCTCCGGCGGCGTCTGGGGCCTGGAGAACGGCTACGCGCTGATGTACGGCGGCGCCGCCGAGCATGTGGCCAAGGTCCAGCCGGTCTTCGACGCGCTCAAGCCCGAGGGCGAGGGCGGCGCCGTGCACGCGGGCAAGGTCGGTGCGGGCCACTTCGCCAAGATGGTCCACAACGGCATCGAGTACGCGATGATGCAGGCGTACGCCGAGGGCTGGGAGCTGCTGGAGAAGGTGGACTCGGTCACCGACGTCCGCGAGGTCTTCCGCTCCTGGCAGGAGGGCACGGTCATCCGCTCCTGGCTGCTGGACCTGGCCGTGCGCGCCCTGGACGAGGACGAGCACCTGGCGAAGCTGCGCGGCTACGCGGAGGACTCCGGTGAGGGCCGCTGGACCGTGGAGGCGGCGATCGACAACGCCGTGCCGCTGCCCGCGATCACCGCGTCGCTCTTCGCCCGGTTCGCCTCCCGTCAGGAGGACTCGCCGCAGATCAAGATGATCGCCGCGCTGCGCAATCAGTTCGGCGGTCACGCGGTCGAGAGCAGCGACAAGTAACCACCCCACGGGGTGGCGCAAGCAGTTCAGCCGGGGGAGGTCGGCGCAGCCCACTATGCACGTCACGCATCTCTCGCTCGCCGACTTCCGCTCGTACACCCGGGCCGAGGTGGCGCTCGACCCGGGCGTCACGGCCTTCGTCGGGCCCAACGGCCAGGGCAAGACCAATCTCGTCGAGGCCGTCGGCTATCTCGCCACCCTCGGCAGCCACCGGGTCTCCTCGGACGCCCCGCTGGTGCGCATGGGCGCGGAGCGGGCGGTGGTCCGGGCCTCGGTCGTCCAGGGCGACCGGCAGCAGTTGATCGAGCTCGAGCTCAACCCGGGCAAGGCCAATCGCGCCCGTATCAATCGGTCCTCGCAGGTCAGACCGCGTGATGTGCTGGGGATCCTGCGGTCCGTGCTGTTCGCGCCCGAGGATCTGGCCCTGGTCAAGGGCGATCCGGGCGAGCGCCGGCGCTTTCTCGACGAGCTGATCACCGCGCGGGCGCCCCGGATGGCCGGGGTCCGCTCCGACTACGACCGGGTGCTCAAGCAGCGCAACACCCTGCTGAAGACCGCGGCCCTGGCCCGGCGGCACGGTTCGCGCAGCGGTGGCGGCGACGCGGCCCTGTCCACGCTCGACGTCTGGGACCAGCATCTGGCCCGGGCCGGTGCCGAGTTGCTCGCCCAGCGGCTCGATCTGATCGCCGTGCTCCAGCCGCTCGCCGACAAGGCGTACGAGCAGCTCGCCCCGGGCGGCGGCCCCGTGCTGCTGGAGTACCGCGGCTCGGCCGGTGAGGGGCTGACCGAGGCGGGCAGCCGCGAGGAGCTGTGCGAGCTGCTGATGGCCGCCCTCACCGAGGCCCGTAAGCAGGAGATCGAGCGCGGGGTCACTCTGGTGGGCCCGCACCGCGACGACCTGGTCCTCAAGCTGGGCCGGCTCCCGGCGAAGGGCTACGCCAGCCATGGCGAGTCCTGGTCGTACGCCCTCGCCCTGCGGCTGGCCTCCTACGATCTGCTGCGCACCGAGGCGGGCGAGCCGGTGCTGGTGCTCGACGACGTCTTCGCGGAGCTGGACGAGCGGCGCCGGGAGCGGCTGGCCGAGCTGGTCGCCCCCGGGGAGCAGGTGCTGGTGACCGCGGCGGTGGAGGATGACGTTCCGCAGGTGCTGTCCGGCACGCGCTATGCGGTGTCCGAGGGCGAGGTGCGGCGCGTATGACCGACGGAATGGCCGACGGAACGGACCGGTCGGCGGGGCCCTCGCCGGTGCCCGAGCCCTCGGGGGTCGATCTCGCGCGGGTGGCGCTGCGCGCCGCCAAGGAGCAGGCGCGCGCCCGGGGAGCGGCGGCCCAGCAGAAGAAGCAGGCGCGCAGAGGAGGCTTGCGCTCCGGCGCGCGCGCCGATGGCCGCGATCCGCTTCCGCTCGGTGCGGCGATCAACCGGCTGATCACCGAGCGCGGCTGGGAGGCCCCGGCCGCGGTCGGCGGGGTGATGGGCCGCTGGCCCCAGATGGTGGGGCCCGAGGTGGCGCAGCACTGCGAGCCCCAGCGGTACGACGAGGACGCCCGGGTGCTCACGGTGCGCTGTGATTCCACGGCGTGGGCGACCCAGTTGCGATTGCTCGCCCCGCAGCTCGTGGCCCGGCTGAACGCGGATCTGGGTCATGGCACCGTCAAGATGATCAAGGTTCTGGGCCCCGGCGGCCCGGCCCGCCGCTACGGTCCGCTGCGCTCTCCCGGCTCCACCGGTCCGGGCGATACCTACGGCTGACCGGGGGCTTGTGCGCCCCCGTGTTAACCGGGGGTAACAGGGTGACTGCTGAGACTCCGGTCACGGTTGCCGGTGGTTGACAGCTCGAAGCGCTGAGTGGCGGCGTGAGCCTCTTGGAGCCCGTCCCCGCATATGGGGAGTCGCTGGCAGCCGGTTCAGGGCGGCACATGCGGACTCAGGCGGCAGCAAGCCCCCATTCTTGTCGGCGCTACCGGTAGACTGGGGCCGTACACCGTCGCCGCCGGCGCACCGAGCGCTTGCGGACACATGTTGAACGACGCAGCCGCTCCTGCCTGCCCGGAGACGGCTTGTGCTGTGCCAGAAAGGGCGCTTCGTGGCCGATTCCGGCAACCCCATCGAAAACATCCCGTCCACGCCCGACAGCGAGGCCCTGGCTTCGCCGTCGTACGACGCCAGTGCGATCACCGTCCTGGAGGGGCTGGAGGCGGTCCGCAAGCGACCCGGTATGTACATCGGTTCCACCGGTGAGCGCGGCCTGCACCATCTCGTCCAAGAGGTCGTCGACAACTCCGTCGACGAGGCCATGGCCGGTCACGCGGACAGCATCGAGGTCACGATCCTCGCCGACGGCGGCGTCCGCGTCGTGGACAACGGCCGCGGGATCCCGGTGGGCATCGTCCCCTCGGAGGGGAAGCCGGCCGTGGAGGTCGTGCTGACCGTGCTGCACGCGGGCGGCAAGTTCGGCGGCGGCGGATACGCCGTCTCCGGCGGTCTGCACGGCGTCGGCGTCTCCGTCGTCAACGCCCTGTCCTCGAAGGTGTCGGTCGAGGTCAAGACGGACGGATACCGCTGGACCCAGGACTACAAGACGGGAGCGCCGACCGCGCCCCTGGCCCGGAACGAGGCCACGGAGGAGACCGGCACCACGGTCACCTTCTGGGCGGACCCGGACGTCTTCGAGACCACCGAGTACTCCTTCGAGACGCTGGCCCGGCGCTTCCAGGAGATGGCGTTCCTCAACAAGGGCCTGTCGATCTCGCTCAAGGACGAGCGCGAGGCCCATGTGGACGAGGAGGGCAAGCCGCTCTCCGTGAAGTACCACTACGAGGGCGGCATCGTCGACTTCGTCACCTACCTCAACTCCCGCAAGGGCGAGCTGGTCCACCCCACGGTGATCGGGTTCGAGGCCGAGGACAAGGAGCGGATGCTCTCCCTCGAGATCGCGATGCAGTGGAACACCCAGTACACCGAGGGTGTCTACAGCTTCGCGAACACCATCCACACCCATGAGGGCGGCACCCACGAAGAGGGCTTCCGCGCCGCGCTGACGTACCTGATCAACAAGTACGCGCGCGACAAGAAGCTGCTCCGGGAGCGCGACGACAACCTCACCGGCGAGGACATCCGCGAGGGCCTGACCGCGATCATCTCGGTCAAGCTGGGCGAGCCGCAGTTCGAGGGCCAGACCAAGACCAAGCTGGGCAACACGGAGGCCAAGACCTTCGTCCAGAAGATCGTCAATGAGCATCTCGCCGACTGGCTGGACCGCTACCCCAATGAGGCGGCGGACATCGTCCGCAAGGGGATCCAGGCGGCGACGGCCCGGGTCGCGGCCCGTAAGGCGCGGGATCTGACCCGCCGCAAGGGGCTGCTGGAGACCGCGTCGCTGCCGGGCAAGCTGAGCGACTGCCAGTCCAATGACCCGTCGAAGTGCGAGATCTTCATCGTCGAGGGTGACTCCGCCGGCGGCTCGGCCAAGTCCGGCCGTAACCCGCAGTATCAGGCGATCCTCCCGATCCGCGGCAAGATCCTCAACGTCGAGAAGGCCCGGGTCGACAAGATCCTCCAGAACAACGAGGTCCAGGCGCTGATCTCCGCCTTCGGCACCGGGGTGCACGAGGACTTCGACATCGCCAAGCTCCGCTATCACAAGATCATTCTGATGGCGGACGCCGATGTCGACGGCCAGCACATCAACACCCTGCTGCTGACCTTCCTCTTCCGCTTCATGCGCCCGCTGGTCGAGGCGGGGCATGTGTTCCTCTCGCGTCCGCCGCTCTACAAGATCAAGTGGGGCCGGGACGACTTCGAGTACGCGTACTCGGACCGGGAGCGGGACGCGCTGATCCAGGTCGGCCGGGAACAGGGCAAGCGCATCAGGGACGACTCGGTCCAGCGCTTCAAGGGTCTGGGCGAGATGAACGCCGAAGAGCTGCGGGTCACCACGATGGACCCCGACCACCGCGTCCTGGGCCAGGTCACCCTGGACGACGCGGCGCAGGCCGATGACCTGTTCTCGGTTCTGATGGGTGAGGACGTCGAGGCACGGCGCTCGTTCATCCAGCGCAACGCCAAGGATGTCCGCTTCCTCGACATCTGAGTCGGCCCCCAGCCGCAGACGACAGAAGGACTTTGACCAGCAATGGCCGACGAGAACACCCCGAACACGCCCGATGATCTGACCCCCGACGAGCTCGCCGAAGGCGCCGCGCTCCGCGTCGAGCCGGTCGGCCTCGAGACGGAGATGCAGCGCTCGTACCTCGATTACGCGATGAGCGTGATCGTCAGCCGTGCGCTGCCCGACGTCCGGGACGGCCTCAAGCCGGTGCACCGCCGGGTGCTGTACGCGATGTACGACGGCGGGTACCGCCCCGAGAAGGGCTTCTACAAGTGCGCCCGCGTCGTCGGCGACGTCATGGGCACCTACCATCCGCACGGCGACTCGTCGATCTACGACGCCCTGGTGCGGCTGGCTCAGTCGTGGTCCATGCGGATGCCGCTGGTCGACTCCAACGGCAACTTCGGCTCCCCGGGCAACGACCCCGCGGCGGCCATGCGGTACACCGAGTGCAAGATGGACCCGCTGGCCATGGAGATGCTCCGGGACATCGACGAGGAGACCGTCGATTTCCAGGACAACTACGACGGCCGTAACCAGGAGCCGACGGTCCTCCCGGCCCGCATCCCGAACCTGCTGGTCAACGGCTCGGCGGGGATCGCGGTCGGCATGGCCACCAATATCCCGCCGCACAATCTGCGCGAGGTCGCCGAGGGCGCCCAGTGGTTCCTGGCCAATCCGCAGGCCACCCAGGAGGAGCTGCTCGAGGCCCTGATCGACCGGATCAAGGGCCCGGACTTCCCGACCGGCGCGCTGGTCGTCGGCCGTAAGGGCATCGAGGAGGCGTACCGCACCGGGCGCGGCTCGATCACGATGCGCGCGGTCGTGGAGGTCGAGGAGATCCAGGGCCGGCAGTGCCTGGTGGTCACCGAGCTGCCGTACCAGGTGAACCCGGACAACCTCGCGCAGAAGATCGCCGACCTGGTGAAGGACGGCAAGGTCGGCGGCATCGCCGACGTCCGCGACGAGACCTCCTCGCGCACCGGCCAGCGCCTGGTCATCGTGCTCAAGCGGGACGCGGTCGCCAAGGTCGTCCTCAACAACCTCTACAAGCACACCGATCTCCAGACCAACTTCGGCGCCAATATGCTGGCGCTGGTCGACGGTGTGCCGCGCACCCTCTCGCTGGACGCGTTCATCCGCAACTGGGTGACCCACCAGATCGAGGTCATCGTCCGCCGGACCCGCTTCCGGCTGCGCAAGGCCGAGGAGCGGGCGCATATCCTGCGCGGTCTGCTCAAGGCCCTGGACGCGATCGACGAGGTCATCGCGCTGATCCGGCGCAGCGACACGGTGGACACCGCGCGCGGCGGCCTGATGGGCCTGCTGGAGATCGACGAGATCCAGGCGAACGCGATCCTGGAGATGCAGCTTCGGCGGCTGGCCGCCCTGGAGCGACAGAAGATCATCCAGGAGCATGACGAGCTACAGGCCAAGATCGACGAGTACAACGCGATCCTGGCCTCGCCCGAGCGGCAGCGGCAGATCATCAGCGAGGAGCTGACCGCGATCGTCGAGAAGTTCGGCGACGACCGGCGCACCAAGCTGGTGCCCTTCGACGGTGACATGTCCATCGAGGACCTGATCGCCGAGGAGGACATCGTCGTCACGATCACGCGTGGCGGCTATGTGAAGCGCACCAAGACCGAGGACTACCGCTCGCAGAAGCGCGGCGGCAAGGGCGTGCGCGGGACGAAGCTGAAGCAGGACGACATCGTCTCCCACTTCTTCGTCTCGACCACCCACCACTGGCTGCTGTTCTTCACCAACAAGGGCCGGGTCTACCGGGCGAAGGCATACGAGCTGCCGGACGCCGGGCGGGAGGCGCGCGGTCAGCATGTCGCGAATCTGCTGGCGTTCCAGCCCGATGAGAAGATCGCGCGGATCCTGGCCATCCGGGACTACGAGGCGGTGCCGTATCTGGTGCTCGCCACCAAGTCCGGCCTGGTGAAGAAGACCCCGCTGAAGGACTACGACTCGCCCCGCTCGGGCGGCGTGATCGCGATCAACCTCCGGGAGATGGAGGACGGCCGCGAGGACGAGCTGATCGGTGCCGAGCTGGTGTCCTCCGCGGACGATCTGCTGCTGATCAGCAGGAAGGCCCAGTCGATCCGGTTCACGGCGACGGATGAGTCGCTGCGGCCGATGGGGCGCGCGACCTCCGGTGTGAAGGGCATGAGTTTCCGCGAGGACGACGAACTCCTCTCGATGAATGTCGTCCGGCCCGGTACGTTCGTGTTCACCGCCACCGACGGCGGGTACGCGAAGCGGACCAATGTCGACGAGTACCGCGTCCAGGGGCGCGGCGGCCTCGGGATCAAGGCAGCGAAGATCGTCGAGGACCGTGGTTCCCTGGTCGGGGCGCTGGTGGTCGAGGAGACCGATGAGATCCTCGCCATCACGCTCAGCGGTGGCGTGATCCGTACCCGGGTCAATGAGGTCAGGGAGACGGGCCGTGACACCATGGGCGTCCAACTGATCAACCTGGGCAAGCGCGATGCCGTCGTCGGCATCGCCCGGAACGCCGAGGCCGGTCGTGAGGCCGAAGAGGTCGAGGAAGTTTCCGCGACCGGGAGCGCACCGGCCGAGGAGGCCGCGTCCGAGGCGGTCGAGGGCACACCGCCCCCGGCCGATGAGACCGAGGAGTAAGTCGTGAGTGGAGCCACGGGTGCCGCGGGCGGCGGTGCGGACGCCGGACGGCGTCCGGGATCGGGAGCCCCGACTTCGGCGGGCGGCACCACCGCTGGGGAAGGCGCCCGTGGCCCGGCCGGGGACTCCGCCCCGGCGTCGGTGACGGAGACCCGGAAGCTGCGGCCGCAGCGCGATCCGCATCCCAAGCCCCAGTACTCCAGCCCGCTCCCCAACGAGCGTCCCGCCCCCGCCCAGCCCGCGCAGCCGTACCACCCGCCGCAGGCATACGCCCCGCCGCCCGGCGGCGGGGCCGGGCAGGGCGGCTCCGCGGTGCCCGGGCAGAGCGGCCAGGCCGCCCAGTCGGGGCAGCAGCAGGCCGCCACGGCCGTCCGCCGCCCCCGTACGGCCGCGGGGGCCCGTCCGGCGCCGCGGACCCGTAAGGCGCGGCTGCGGGTCGCCAGGGTCGATCCGTGGTCGGTCATGAAGGTCAGCTTCCTGCTCGCGATCGCGCTGGGGATCTGCACCGTGATCGCGGTGGCGGTGCTGTGGATGGTCATGGACGCCATGGGCGTCTTCGGCGCGGTCGGCGGCACCATCAGCGATGCGACGGAGTCGCAGGAGGGCAGCGGGTTCGACCTGGAGTCCTTCCTGTCGCTTCCGCGTGTCCTCGGGTTCACCGGGATCATCGCAGTGATCAACGTGGTGTTGGCCACCGCGTTGGCCACGCTCGGGGCCTTCATCTACAACTTGTCGGCGGGCTTCGTGGGTGGCGTCGAGCTGACCTTGGCCGAGGACGAGTAGCGGCCCGCCGTTACCGATTTTGGGACGGGGCAGGTCGTGCGCTAATCTTTCGGTGCAGCGCGGGGCTATAGCTCAGACGGTTAGAGCGCTTCCCTGATAAGGAAGAGGCCACAGGTTCAAGTCCTGTTAGCCCCACCGTCGCGATCAGCCTGGATGGAGATCTTCTTCATCCAGGCTGATGTCGTATGGGGGGCCGGGAGTTGATCCCCGGTTCCTGCCCGGTTTCACACCGGCCAATGCCGGTCATAGGTCACCGATCGGTATCGGTCGGTGTGTATCATCGGGCGCCAGAGGTCCCCTACGTCAAGAAAGAGACGAGGTAGCGCGGTGAAGAAGCTGCTCCTGGTCGCACTGGCCGCCATCGGCGGGCTCCTCGTGTACCGCCAGATCCAGGCGGATCGCGCCGAGCAGGATCTGTGGACGGAGGCGACCGACTCCGTGCCCGCAGGTTCGGGTGTGTGAGCTCCCAGCTCCTAAGACAGTCCCAGTACGGGGCCCCGACCGCTGGAGCGGTCGGGGCCCCGTCGGCTTTACTGGCGCCGTGCGGAGAAGGGGCAGGGGCGCCGGGGGATGGGATGACGGGGGGGCCTTCGTGTTTCACTCTCGCAAACGAATGGCTTGCACAGGCAAAGTTGAACGGGCCGACCGGCCGGTACGACGAGGAGTGACGCGCGATGAAGGACCGCCGCAAGGTCAGGGCCGGTCTCGCCGCGGTGGCGGCACTGTGCGCGGTGGCCGCGGCGCCGGGGACGTCCCTCGCCGACGGGGCCGCCGGGGCCCGGGCGTACGACACCCGCGGCACCCGGATATCCGGCGCCGACACTGACTCGGGCGCCCCGTCCCTGGCGGCCGGCCGCACCTATGTCGACAGCCTCGGGCCGGGCGAGAGGCGGTACTACGGCGTGACGCTCGACACGAAGTCGGCCGCCTATGTCTCGGCCGTCGCGGCGCCCAGACCGGGGGCGGACGTGACCTCGTACCGCGATGGCGTGAAGGTGACGCTGGAGAGCCCTGACGGGGGCATCTGCGGCACCGCCGCCCCGAAGATCGAGACGACCGGCGTCGCCTATCCCCTCGCCGACTACGCCTCCCGCCAGATCGACTCCGGCCCGGCCTCCTGCCATCAGGCCGGGCGCTATGTGGTGACGGTGGAGCGCCAGGACGGGTCACCGGACCCGGAGCGCTGGCCTGTGGAGCTCCGGGCGATGGTGGAGCCACCGGTGAAGGGCGGGGCCACGGGAGCGGCTCCGGAGGGGAGTTGGAGCACCCCGTCACCCAAGCCGCCGGACGGCACTCCCTGGCCGAAGCACGGCGGACGCGGCTTCACCGACGCGCCCACCCTGGGGAGCGGGGTGTGGAAGGACGAGATCACGCCGGGGGAGACGCGCTTCTACCGGGTGCCCGTCGACTGGGGGCAGCGCCTCACCGCCGCCGCCGAACTGTCCGCCGACGGCAAGGACCAGAGCACCCGTCCGCTCGGCCGCGCCCTGGCGATGCACGCGTACAACCCGGCGCGCGGGCTCGCCAAGCGGGGCATCCCCGCCGCGCAGGACGGCGAATCGCCCCGCACCCAGGTGTCCACCGCGCCGGTGGCCTACGGAAACCGGTATGCCAACACCGGCTCCACGGTCCGCGCGATGAGCTTCAGCGGCGGGTACTTCCTGGCGGTCACCCTCAACCCGCCGCAGGTGGCGCCGCATCTGAACGGCCCGGTGCCGGTCGTGCTGCGGGTACGGGTCATGGGCGACGCGCGCGGCGGGCCCAGCTACGACAAGGACCCGGTCGAGGCGGGGTTCGGCCTCACGGCGGCCGACCGGAAGGTCGCCAAGCGCCATCCGGACGCCGCGGACGACGACCGGATGGCGAGTCCCGGCTCCGGCGCGGGCGACTCGAAGACGACCGCGCTGCGGGTGGTGGGGTACGCGGGGATCGGTGCGGGGACGGCCCTGGTGCTGGGGCTCGGCGTGTGGACGCTCACCGCCCGGCGCCGGGCGGCGGCGCAGCGGTACGGGGCGCCGCCTGGGTGGTAGTTGGGGGCGGCGTTGCTTTTGCCGGGGGCGCGTCAGGGGGGCGCGTCAGGGGGCGCCGTGAGGGTGTGTGACGTCGGCGGGGGCGCGGTCGTGGCGCATGGGCGACGTCGGCGGGGGCGCGGTCGTGGCGCATGGGCGACGTCGGCGGGGGCGCCGTCGTGGCGCATGGGCGACGTCGGCTTGCGGCTCTGCCCGTGCTCAACTCGCGGCCCGCTCGTGCTCGGCTCGCGGCTCTGTCCCCTGCTCAGTTCGCGGGCCCGGGCGTGCTCAGCCCGCGGCCACCAGCGCCCATGCGCCGACGGCGAAACACACCGCCGCGACGATCAGGATCGAGAGCGCCGCTTTCCGGGACGGTCCGGGGCGCCGCCGCGTCGTCGACGGAACCCGCGGCCGCTCGGCGGTGTATGGACGAGTAGAAGGGAAATCACGCGGGAGCGGCGTTGGTGTCGGGGTCGGAGTCGGCGTGGGTGTCGGCGTTGGCGTCGGTGTCGGCGAGGGAGCCGCGGTCGGAGCGGAAGCGGGGGTGGGCGTATGCGGGTGCGCGTGGTGCACCGGCTGTACGGGGTGTGGTGGCTGCTGTGCGTGGTGCGGATGGTGCACGGGCGGCTGTGCCGGTGGCAGCGGGGCCGCCGTCGAGGGGGTCGGCGGGGTCAGTGGGTGGGGCATCGACTGGGGCGTCGACGGCCGCTGGACCGGCGGGGGCGGAGTCGCGGGCCGGGCGGTCGGCGGCGGGGGCGTCGGTGTCGGAGGTCCCGCGGGCTGGGGCGGTGGGGTCTGGCTCAGGGGCGTCTGGGCGTGCGGGGGTTCGGCGTGCGGGACGCCGGAGGACGGAGACCCGGGAGCCCCGGGAGACCCGGGAGCCCCGGTGTGCGGGGCCTGGCCGGGCGGGGGCTCGGCGTGCGGCGTCCCTGGCCGGCCGGTCCGGGGGAGCGGCGGCGGGAGGGTGAAGCTGCCGGTGTCGGACATGGACGGCTGTGGGGTGGTCGGCTGCGGAGGGTACGTCTCGGCGGCGGGGCCCGCGGGGCCCGAGTCGGCGGCGGGGGCGGCGTCGGCGGTGGGCTGGGGCCGGGAGGGCGCCGCGCCGTTCGCGCCGTTCTCTCGGGTCGGGTCCGTCTTCGCGTGGCGGCGGCGCGGCCGGGTCGGTCCGTTGTGGTCGAACCCGGCGGGCAGCGGCCCGAGATGGTCGAAGACCTCGATGGCGTCGTCGTCCAGGTCGGCCTCGGGCAGCAGGTCGACGGCCGTCGCCAGTGCCTTCCGCGCTCCCGTGGCGGTGCGGAAGCGGTCCTCGGGGTCCGGCTGAAGCAGACCCGCGATCACCTGCCACAGCGGTTCCGGCACCCCCGTGGGCGCGTTCGGCACTCCCTGCTCGAAGAGCTTGACGAGCGCCTCCGCGTCGGGCTTGTGCCCGTTGAGCAGATAGAGCGTCACCAGCCCCACGGCGAAGAGGTCCGCCGGGAAGTCCGGGTCGTCGCCCATCATCTGCTCGGGCGCGAAGTAACCGGGCGTGCCCATCACGTAGTTGGCCTCGGTGAGGCGCGGTTCGCCCTTGGTCAGCGCGATGCCGAAGTCGGACAGCCGGACATGCGGCCGCCCGGTCCCGGTGGATTCCAGCAGGATGTTCGCGGGTTTGATGTCCCGGTGCACCACGCCCTCGGCGTGCACCGCGGCCAGGCCGGAGAGCAGTTGGTCGAGCAGGGTGCACACATAGCGGGGCGGCAGCGGGCCGTAGTCCCCGATGAGATGGGCGAACGAGCCGCCGCCCACCAGATCCATGGTGAACAGCACCTTGTCGTCGTCGGCCGCCCAGCTCGCCGGTGCCAGCACATGGGGGTGATCGATCCGCAGGGCCTGTTCCCGGACGAAGCGCAGCAGCGTATGGGCATCACGTTGCTGGAGCACCTTCGCTGCCACGTACCGTCTGCGGCGGTGGTCCCAGACGCGCCATACGGCGCCCACGCCCCCACGCCCGATCGGGTCCACCAGTTCGTACCGGCCCGCGAAGATCTCACCCATCGCGCCGTGCCCGCCCCGTCATCGACTCGTCAGCAGTTCAGCCCGTCAGCTCTGGTGCGCCTCGTAGTGGGCGACCGCATCGGCGGTCCGCCCGGCGCCGTACACACGGAGAAACTCTGCCAGCTCGGGGTGGGTCGGGGCGAGGGAGTCGGCGGCATCGATGATGTCCCCCGCGGCCGCCACGGACCGCAGCAGCGACTGGATCTCGCGCACCACTCGCCGAACGGTCGGCGCGCCCGAGCTCGTCGCCGTGGACTGGGTGGAGTTGAGGACCGAGCCGCCCGCGGACTTCTTGATCTCCTCCATGCGCTCGGCGGCCTCGGCGGCGCTGACCCTCCCGTCCGCCGCCTGGCTGGACAGCTCCTGAAGAGCCTGCACCCGCTGGACCACGGCAGGGTTGCCGATCTTGGCGCGCTGGCCGCTCATGAGCTGGGAGAGCATGGGCGCGGACAGCCCGAGGACGGCGGCGAGACGGGCTTGGTTCAGACCGAGATCATCGATGAGACGGCGAAAGAGCGCCCCCAGCGGTTCCCCGTACCAACTGCGCTGAAGCTCCCGTGCGCGCGCGGTGGCATCCTGCTGTGTTGCGTCCATCTCGCTCTCCCCTTCGCTTCGCTGCCGCGAATCTTGCGTGGCATCCTACGGAGAGCGCTACGCACGAGCGATACCCGGTCGGGAATGGTGGCCGGTAGCAGGTATCCTGATCGGCGACGGGGCCTTAGCTCAGTTGGTAGAGCGCCGTCTTTGCATGGCGGATGTCAGGAGTTCGACTCTCCTAGGCTCCACCTTCGTCACCAGCCAGGACATCGTGATCGGTGTCCTGGCTGGTTTGTTTCGCCCCCGATATCGGTGTTGCCACTCCTGTCATTGCCCGGCGCAACACCCGAGGGATGCTCCAGGGTGTTTTCCACAACTCGGGCAGATCGCCCGGGAGTCGTCTGATCGGCGCGGGCCGCCGTACAGGGGGACACGATGGGTGAGCTGCATCCGCTGGGCGAGAACCTGCCCGAGGAGTGCCGGGCATTCGCTGTGGAGCTGAGGAAGCTGTTCCTGGGGCTGGGGATCTCGGTGCGCAGATACGCCGTGCGCAGACACCGGGATCCGAGCACCATCTCGCGGTTTCTGAGCGGCACCCGCATCCCGCCGTGGGAGTTCGTCTTCGATCTGTTCACCGATCTCGCGGCGCGGCGGGGCGTCGCCCCCACCCCCGCCGCCATCGAGCTGGTGCGGGAGCTGCACCGGGCCGCGGTCCGCACCAGCCGCTCCCCCGGGCACGCCATGGAGATCCTTCAGATCCAGTTGGCCGACGCGGACCGGGACGCGCGGGTTTCCATGGCGCACCAGGACGTGCTGGGCGAGGCGCTGCTGGACCGCAAGCACCGCATCGCCGATCTCGAGGTGCGGCTTAACCAGGCCGAGGCTGCATGGGCCACCGAGCGCGCCCGGGCGGACGCGCTGGAGCGGGAGATCCCGGACCGGAAGGAGCTGATCAAGGAGCGGGATCTGCTCCGCCAGGAGGTGGGGCGGCTCACCGAGGAGCTGGAAGACGTACGGCTGCGGGGCCGGCTGGCGGAGGACCGCTGCCTGGTCCTGGAGCGGCAACTGGCCATGGTGGAGTCCCAGCCCCCGGCCGCGGTGCCGCAGCCGGAGGACGAGCCCGCGGCCCCGCAGGGACCGGCGGCGCCCAGGCGGGGCACCGGGCCGCGGCCGAAGATCCTCGTGGTGGACGACCAGCAGAACAATCTGCTGGCCATGGAGGCCGTGCTGGCCACGCTCGACCAGGAGCTGGTGACCGCGACCTCCGGGCAGGAGGCCCTCAAGGCGCTGCTCGACCATGACGACTTCGCGGTGATCCTGCTGGATGTGCAGATGCCCGAGATGGACGGCTATGAGACGGCGGCCCACATCAAGCGGCGTTCCCGTAACCGCGACATCCCGATCATCTTCCTCACCGCGATGGGCGCAGACCCCGAGAACGCCTCGCGGGGCTATGCGGCCGGTGCGGTGGACTACATGGCCAAGCCGTTCGACCCCTGGGCGCTGCGGGCCAAGGTCTCGGTCTTCACCGAGATCTTCCTGGAGCGCCGCCAGCGCCGTTCCCAGGGGGAGGAACCGACGGGCTGATGCCGGAGCCCGCTGATGCCGGAGCCGCACGGGCCGGACGGGGCCGGACGGGGCCGGACCGGCGGCCGGGCCGGGACGGGGCCGGAGACGGGGCGAGGGGCGGGAGATCGGGTGATCTCCCGCCCCTCGCGGAGGGCCGCGCCGGACGCCGTGTGCGGCGACGTTCAACGCTCGTCGTTCGGCGCTTGTCGTTCGGCGCTTGTCGTTCAGCGCTCGTCGTTCAGCGCTCGTCGTCCCTGCGGGCCTCGGCCTGCTTGGCCTGCACCTCGGGGTCGAGGGCGCTCTGGTCGCTGCCGTCCACCGCCGAAAGCCGCTCACGGTCGCCCACCTCGGTCGCCGCCGGGGGCTCGACCAGCCAGTCGGGGTTGGCCTGCTTGTCCCACCACTTCCACGCGGCGAAGACGCCCGCGCCGACCAGTCCGATGAAGGCCGCACGCTTGGCGACACGGGCGGCCCGGGCCCGGCGGCGGTGCTTCCTGGCCAGCTTCTCGATCTCCGCGGCCGTCACATGGGTGCGCAGCGCCGCGATGGCCGCGGCCGTACGGACGGCGGCCTCCTCGCGCGCCGGTCCGGCGGCGGCGCGCACCCCGGCCATCGCCTGCTCCATCCGCGGACCGGTGTAGTCGGCGGCGTGGCGGGCTGCCTTACGGGTGCGCTTGGCGGCCCGGGTGGCGGCCTGGTCCACCTTCGGCGGCAGGGTGCCGCGGGCCTGGTTGAGCCTGGGCTCGATATGGGCGTGGTACTGGGCACCGGCCGTGCACCGGGCCTGGTGCGCCGCGGTCGACACCTTCGGTGCCAGCCGTACGCGGGCCTCGTGCGCGTAGCGCGATGCGGTGTCCTTGGCCGTGCCGGCGTAGGGCGCCACCGCCTCCGCGGCGTGCAGGACGCTGCCCTTGGCTGTGCCGGTCGCGGCTCGCACGCTGTCAATGCGGGTCACGGGATCCTCCTCCTCGGTGGCGTGGTCAAGCTCCCGGGTTCAGAGTCGTGCGTTTTCGGCGCGCGCTCTATTTGCCCAGTTTCGTGTTTCCATCCCAAGAAAGATCATGCCTGTTTGTGGAGATCATGCCCGTTCGCAGCGCAGCGAGCATGCGTGACCGGGCATCTGGGTCATAGGGAGGATTCTCGTTGAAACCACGCGGATCGGCGCGCCCGGAGCCGCCTCCGCGGCTACTCGTCGGCCTTGCGTCCGTGCGAGGATCAGGAGACGGAAGTGAAAACGATGGAAGGTTGATCGTGGCCGAGCAGCTTTACGCCACCCTGAAGACGAACAATGGCGACATCGTGGTCCGGCTGCTGCCGAACCACGCCCCCAAGACGGTCAAGAACTTTGTCGAACTGGCCGAAGGCACTCGCGAGTGGACCCACCCGGCCACTGGCAAGAAGGCCAAGGAGAAGCTCTACGACGGCACCGTTTTCCACCGGGTGATCAGTGGCTTCATGATCCAGGGCGGGGACCCGCTGGGCAACGGGACCGGCGGTCCCGGCTATGAGTTCGGTGACGAGTTCCACCCGGACCTGGCCTTCAACAAGCCGTACCTGCTGGCCATGGCCAACGCCGGCCCGGGCACCAACGGCTCGCAGTTCTTCGTCACGGTCTCCCCGACCGCGTGGCTGACCGGTAAGCACACCATCTTCGGCGAGGTCGCCGACGAGGCCAGCAAGAAGGTCGTCGACGCGATCGCGGGCACCGCGACCAACCCGCGCACCGACCGTCCGCTCCAGGACGTCGTCATCGAGTCGGTCGTCGTGGAGACCCGCGAGGGCTGAGCCCGTACGGGGAACTTTCATGCCCCGCTTGTCCGTGTGAACAAGTGTCCGTGTGAACAAGCGGGGCGGGGGAACGCCCGATCAGAAGTGGACAAGGGGCGAGGGGACATCATGGAGGACCAGGCGGTCTGTTGCTATCGGCACCCCCAGCGGGAGACCGGCATTAGCTGCACCCGCTGTGAGCGCCCGATCTGCCCCGAGTGCATGATCAGTGCCTCTGTGGGGTTCCACTGCCCTGAGTGCGTGAGCGGGCGGATGTCCGCCGGGGCCGGAGCCTCGGCCGCCGGTCCCCCGCCGCGTGCCGTCCAGCCGCGCACCATGGCCGGCGGCACGATCACCTCGGACCCCCGGCTGATCACCAAGATCCTGGTCGCCATCAACATCGCGGTGTGGCTCGCGGCGCTGTCCGTGGGCGACCGGCTGGTGAACGATCTCGATCTGGTCGGGCGGGCCTATGACCCCGGCGCGGCGCAGATCGTCGGAGTCGCCGAGGGCCAGTGGTGGCGGCTGGTCACCTCGATCTTCCTCCACCAGCAGCTCATCCACATCGCCTTCAACATGCTCTCGCTGTGGTGGATCGGCGGGCCGCTGGAGGCCGCGCTCGGCCGCGCCCGGTTCATCGTGCTCTACATGCTGTCGGGGCTGGGCGGCAGTGCGCTGTCGTATCTCCTCGCCGCGCAGAACCAGCCGTCGCTGGGCGCCTCCGGCGCGATCTTCGGTCTGCTCGGCGCCACCGCCGTGCTGATGCGCCGGCTGAACTACGACATGCGGCCGGTCATCGCGCTGCTGGCGCTGAATCTGCTCTTCACCTTCACCTGGTCCGGAATCGCCTGGCAGGCCCATGTCGGGGGCCTGGTCGCGGGCACGGTGGTGGCGTACGGGATGGTGCACGCGCCCCGTGAGAAGCGGGCGCTGGTGCAGCGCGGGACCTGCGCCCTGGTGCTGCTCGCGATCATCGCGATGGTGTGGATCCGGACGCTCCAGCTCACTGGCTGAGCGGGGCGGTCGGCCGGCACTCGGCGGGCCGCCGCGGACGTCCTCCCGTAGGGCCGTGGACGGTTGCCGGCGATCTCCGGCGCGTTGGGCCGAGCCGGGCTCGGTCAGTTGTCCACAGCAAGTGGTGGATCATACGCAACCTGTGGAGAACCTGCGTACGACCCCCGACTGACCTGCGTTTTCGCAGGAAGGCGGGGGTGTGAACGATCGAACGGACGCCCGTCGCCGGTCACACCGGCGTCAACACGGCAGAGGTTATCCACAGATCTTCTGAGTTTTCCCCGGCTGTGGATAACTCTGTGGACAACCTGGGGACCGGCGTGCGGACAGCCGGGTCACTTCCACTGGGTGGAAACGACGAACCCCGCGGCGATGAAGCCGAAGCCGACCACGATGTTCCAGTTGCCGAGCGATTCGACCGGCATATCGCCCGTGGTCACGTAGAAGATGACGATCCACGCGAGGCCGATCAGGAACATGGCCAGCATCAGCGGTGCCACCCACCGGCGGCCGCTGTTCAAGTTGATGCTGGCTGCCTGCTTCGCCGGCGGCGGCGTGAAGTCGTCCTTCTTGCGGATCCGTGACTTCGGCACGAGGAACTCTCCTGTCGATGCGCTGCGTGACCGCGCGGGGATGTGTACGGACGGCGCCGGGGCGGGACAGCGACGGGGACCACGTCCCTCCCCCACACGTCCGTTAGCGTAGTCCTTCCGCGGCGTCGTAAGGAGTAAGGGTACGTTGAGCAATTCCGCTGACTCCCCCACCCCGGCGTCCCGCCGCCCCCGGTTCCGGCCCGTGCGACTGCTGACCGGCGCCGTTTTCGCGCTGGCCGGAGTGATCTTCTGGACCAGTTTCAACACAGCCCAGGGCACCAACATCCGCAGCGATGAATCGATGCTGCGGCTCTCCGATCTCATCCAGGAACGCAGCCGTAAGAACGGCACCCTGGGCGACAGCACCGGCAAAATACGCTCCGAGGTCGACGCCCTCGCCCGGCGGGACAACGGCAGCACCCAGGCCGAGCGCCGCAAGCTGGCCGAGCTGGAGAAGACCGCCGGCACCAGGAAGCTCTCCGGAGCCGGCCTCACGGTCACCCTCACCGACGCCCCGCCGAACGCCACCCCGCAGATCCCCGGCGTCCCGGATCCCCAGCCCAACGATCTCGTCATCCACCAGCAGGACCTTCAGGCCGTGGTCAACGCGCTGTGGCAGGGCGGCGCCAAGGGGATCAAGGTCATGGATCAGCGGCTGATCTCCACCAGCGCGGTGCGCTGCGTCGGCAACACCCTGATCCTTCAGGGCCAGGTCTACTCACCGCCCTACAAGGTCACCGCCGTGGGTGACCGGGGCAAGTTGAACGCCGCCCTCACCGCCTCGCCGGCGATCCAGAACTACCGCAGCTATGTGGACGCGTACGGCCTCGGCTGGAAAGTCGACCAGCACGACAAGGTGACTCTTCCCGGCTACTCCGGCACAGTGGATCTGCACCAGGCACAGCCCATCGGATAGCAGCGGCGGACACCGGTACGCGGCACGGGTCAGGGACACGGGCCGGCGCCACGGGGTCAGCGGGGCGGACAGTGGGGGCCGATGAGAACGCGGCTGATCGTCAGGACGCTCAGTGAGATCTGCGTCACCGTCGGAGCCCTGATCATCCTTTTGGTGGTCTACGTCCTGTACTGGACCTCGGTACGGGCCGACCGCGCCATGGACGGCGAGATCGACCATCTCCAGGACCGATGGGCCACCGGCACGGTCACCGCCGGGGCCGAGCCCTCGTCCGAGCCCCGCCGCTACGCCTCCGGCGACTCTTTCGCGATCATGTACATCCCGCGCTTCGGCGCCGACTGGGCCAAGCCCGTCCTCGAGGGCACCGCGACCGGCACCCTGAAGAAGGGGCTCGGCCACTACTCCCGCACCGCCCGCCTCGGCGCTCTCGGCAACTTCGCCGTCGCCGGGCACCGCCGCACCTACGGCGACCCCTTCAAGGACTTCCCCGCGCTGCGCCCCGGTGACGCGGTGGTGCTGACCGACGGCACCACCTGGTTCACCTACCGCGTCGACCGGCGGCCCTACCGCACCCTGCCGACCGACACCGGGGTGATCGATCCGGTGCCGCGCGCGTCCGGTTTCCGGCGCCCCGGGCGCTATCTCACGCTGACGACCTGTGAGCCGGAGTGGGGCCACAGCCACCGCCTGATCACCTGGGCGCACCTCGACGCGACCCAATCGGTTGCCCAAGGCAAGCCCAAGGCTTTGTAGAGCTGACCCTCCTGCCCCACCCCTCGCCCCTTACTCTGGTGCTGCACTCCGGTGCTGCAATCGACTTCGTCATCGGTGAGTAGGGATGGCATGTACGGCTGGATCTGGCGGCATCTGCCGGGTAACGCATGGATGCGGGCGCTGATTTCGCTCGTGCTGGTGCTGGCGATCGTCTTCGTGCTCTTCCAGTACGTCTTCCCCTGGGCGGAGCCCCTGCTGCCGTTCAATGACGTGACGGTCGACGAGGGAATGGCGGGTCCGCGATGAGCGCGCGCATCCTGGTCGTCGACAACTACGACAGCTTCGTCTTCAACCTCGTCCAGTACCTCTACCAGCTCGGCGCCGAGTGCGAGGTGGTGCGCAACGACGAGGTCTCCCTGGCCCACGCCCAGGACGGCTTCGACGGAGTCCTGCTGTCGCCCGGGCCCGGCACCCCGGAGGAGGCGGGGGTCTGCGTCGACATGGTGCGGCACTGCGCGAGCACCGGCGTACCGGTGTTCGGCGTCTGCCTGGGGATGCAGTCCATGGCCGTCGCCTACGGCGGCGTCGTCGGGCGGGCCCCGGAGCTGCTGCACGGCAAGACCTCGCTGGTGATCCATGAGGGCGCCGGCGTCTTCAGCGGACTGCCCACGCCCTTCACCGCCACCCGCTACCACTCGCTGGCCGTGGAACGGGGGACGGTGCCCCCGGAGTTGGAGATCACGGCCTGGACGGAGAGCGGCATCGCCATGGGGCTGCGCCACCGCGAACTGCGGGTCGAGGGCGTCCAGTTCCACCCCGAGTCGGTCCTCACCGAATGGGGCCATCTGATGCTCGCCAACTGGCTGGTGGAGTGCGGGGACACGGATGCCGTGGGGCGGTCCGCGGGGCTCGCCCCGGTGGTCGGGGCGGTCGGCGGTAAGGCCGGCGAGTGACCGGACCGCGCCCTGAGCGCGAGGGCGCCGGCCACGGCGCCCGGGAGCCCGCCCCGTACCCGCCGTACGGGTCTCACGAGCAGCACGCCGTCCATGACGCCCATGGCGCGCATGGGGGCCATGACGCCCATGGCGGGCATACGGGCCCGGACGCGTTCGCGGCGGCCGTGGAGGGCCTTCGGGACCCTCTGGCCGACCCTCTGGCCGACCCGCTGCCGGACTCCGCCCCGGCCGGGCCCACGGGGCGGGCCATGGGCACCGCGTCGCTCTCGGTACCGCCGCCCACCGGTCGCCGACGGCGCGCCCGCCCGGCCCCCGCCGGGCCGGAGGAGGCCGCTGAGCCGGCCGGGCCGCCCACGGGGCGCCGACGCGCCCGCGCGGCCCCCGCGGGGCCCTCGGCGTCCTCGGGGCCCTCAGGGCCCGCACACGCCGCTCAGACGCCCGTACGCGCCCCGGGGACGCCCTCACGTTCCGCCGAGCCGTCCGCACGCGCCCCGGACGCCGCGGAGACGGCCGTCCTGCCCCCGGTGACACCCCGGCGCGACGACGAGACGGCCGTCCTGCCCCCGGTGACGGCCCGGCGCGACGACGAGACGGTCGCCCTGCCCCCGGTGACGGCCCGGCGCGACGACGAGACGGTCGCCCTGCGCGCCGTCGAGGCGGGCCCCGCCGACCGGACCATGGCGCTGCGCAAGGTCGAACCGGACCGGGACAGCGGCGCCGAACCCCCGCCCGGCGGCCGGGCCGCCCGCCGTAAGGCCGCCCAGGGGGCCGGAAAGCGCGCCGGACGGCATGGCTCGCGCGCCCGGCGCGGCACGGCCGAGGCGGGCGCCACAGGGCCCACGGAGGGCGCGGGGAGCGCCGCGGGCGCCGCGCCCCGCACCCGTATGGAGGCCAAGCGTGCCGCGCGGGCCCGTAAGGACAGCCCCGGGGTGGTGGCGAGCCGGGTGGTGGGGGAGCTGTTCATCACGCTCGGCGTGGTGATGCTGCTCTTCGTCACCTATCAGCTCTGGTGGACGAACATCCGTGCCCATCAGCAGGCCAACGGCGCCGCGAACAACCTTCAGAAGAAGTGGGACGAGAACGGCGGCGACGACCGGGACCCGGGCACCTTCTCCCCCGGGCAGGGGTTCGCGATCATCTACATCCCCAAGCTGGACGTGAAGGCCCCGATCGCGGAGGGCATCGACAAGCACAAGGTCCTCGACCGCGGCATGGTCGGCCACTACGGCAAGAGCCCGCTGAAGACCGCCATGCCATGGGACAAGAAGGGCAACTTCGCGCTCGCCGGGCATCGCAACACCCACGGCGAGCCGTTCCGCTACATCAACCGCCTCAAGCCCGGCGACGAGATCGTCGTCGAGACGCAGAGCCGGTACTACACCTATGCGATGAAAAGCATCCTGCCGCAGACGTCGCCGTCCAACACGGGCGTCATCAAGCCGGTGCCGCCCGGCTCCGGCTTCACCGAACCGGGCCGGTACATCACGCTGACCACCTGCACCCCCGAATTCACCAGCACCTACCGGATGATCCTCTGGGGCAAGATGGTCGAGGAGCGGCCGCGTAGCAAGGGAAAGCCGGACGCGCTGGTCGAATGAGCGGGAACAGCCGGGAAACCAGAAAAAGGGGTACGACGCGGTGGCACGCACCGACCACGACGAGCGGCAGGACCGGCACCCCGGCCCGCCCGCAACGCCCAGCCGTCGTACCGGCCGTGGGCGGGTAGCCGCGGCCATAGCGGTCTTCGGCGAGCTGCTGATCACCGCGGGGCTGATTCTCGCCCTGTTCGTCGTCTACTCGCTGTGGTGGACCAACGTCCTGGCCGACCGCGAGGCGAAGAAGCAGGGCGACCGGGTGCGCAAGCACTGGTCGCAGCAGGGGCCGGGCAGGCTGGACACCAAGAGCGGCATCGGCTTCCTGCACGTACCGTCCATGCACAACGGCGAGGTGCTGGTCAAGAAGGGCACCAGCACCGAGACCCTCAACGACGGTGTGGCCGGTTACTACACCCAGCCGGTCAAGTCCGCGATGCCATGGGACAAGAAGGGCAACTTCAGCCTGGCCGCGCACCGGGACGGGCACGGTGCGAAGTTCCACAACATCGACAAGGTCCACGACGGCGACGCGGTGGTCTTCGAGACCCGCGACACCTGGTATGTCTACAAGGTCTACGCGACGCTGCCGGAGACCTCGAAGTACAACGTGGAGGTGCTGAACGCGGTCCCGAAGGAGTCGGGCCGCAAGCGGCCGGGCCGCTACATCACCCTCTCGACCTGCACCCCCGTCTACACCTCCCGCCACCGCTACATCGTCTGGGGCGAACTGGAGCGCACCGAGAAGGTCGACGCGGACCGCACGCCCCCCAAGGAACTGCGTTGACCCCCTCGGGACGGCCTCCTGCTCCCTCGGACGGTCCCTGAGCACGACGAAGCCCCTGAGCACGAAAGAAGCCCCCGGCACCCTTCTTAGGAGACGCTGACTCTGTCGGGGATCTTGAGGATCCCCGGCGGGGCAGTGTGATCAACGGGCATGCTCGGCTCTGTTCAAGAACCAATGCAGTTGTCGAGGTGCCCGTTGTCGCTCCGCCCCCGTTCCGGTGAGCAGTCCCTTCTCTGACCGTGCAGATGGCGCGGGCGAGCAATCCGGGCGGTACGACGGCGATGTGGGTGAGAGACCACCTGGGCGGGCTGTGGCGTGACGAGGACTTCGCCGACTGGTACCCGCGTGATGGCCGCCCGGGTCTCTCGCCCGCCCAGCTGGCCACCGTCTGCGTGCTTCAGTTCCTCCTCGGTCTGTCGGACCGGCAGGCAGCCGAAGCGGTTCGCTGCCGCATCGATTTCAAGTACGCGCTGGCCATGGAACTGGACGACCCCGGCTTCCACCACAGCGTGCTGGCCGACTTCCGTGAGCGTCTCACCGAGGACGGCCGAGCCGACCGTCTCCTCGACCTCGCGCTCGCGCGCCTGAAGGAGGCCGGTCTCGTCCGTGAGCGCACCACCCAGCGCACGGACTCCACCCATGTCCTGGCCGCGGTGCGCGACCTGACCCGGCTGGAACTGGTCACCGAGGCGGTCCGCGCCGCGCTGGAAGAACTGGCCGGCACAGCTCCGCACCTGCTGGCCGGCCTGGTCGACGAGGAGTGGGGGCGCCGCTACGGCCGTCCGGTCCGTCTGGGCAAGAACCCCACCCGCCCCAAGTCCAGGATCCTCGCCACCGGAGGCGATGCCGTCCGGCTGATCGAGCACCTCGGGCAGCACGGGCCGGAACGCTTGTCCGGGCCCCGCGTCCAGGCCCTGCGGCAGATCATGGTGCAGAACTACTGCCGCGACGGGGCCGGCCGCCTGCGCTGGCGCACCGCCGAGGACGGCGGCCTGCCGCCCTCGGCCGTCGCGGTCGTCTCGCCCTACGATCCGACGGCCCGCTACGCGCGCCGCGGCGACACCCGCTGGAAAGGCTTCGTCGCGCATCTCACCGAGACCTGTGACCCGGACGGTGTCAACGTGATCACGGATGTGGCCACCACCGACGCCACCGGCTACGACGCGAAGGCTCTGCCCGGCATCCACACCCGGCTGGGGCGCCGCGGGCTGCTGCCCGCCGAGCACCTGGTCGACGGCGGTTACACCTCCCTGGTCCATCTGGAACAGGCAGCCCGCGAACACCAGATCACGGTCACCGGACCACTGCCGGTCAACACCACCCGCCAGCACCGCAGGAACAACGGGTTCGGCCGCGACGACTTCCACATCGACTTCGACCGCCGGCAGGTCACCTGCCCACAGGGCGAGACCAGCGCGGGATGGCACGGCCCCTACCCGGCTTCCTCACCCACCGCGGCACCTCTGATCATCGCGCGGTTCACCAAGGGCCAGTGCCGTCCCTGCCCGGTCCGCACCCGCTGCACGACCACCGCCGACAGCGCCCGGAGCGTGGGCTTTCCCCCGCGAGAACTCCGTGACCTGCAACTCCGCGTCCGTGCCGAGCAGCAGACATCCGAATGGCAGGCCCGCTATGCGGTCCGCTCCGGAGTGGAAGGCACCGTCAACGAGCTCGCCCACGGACACGGCATGCGCCACTGCCGCTACCGGGGACAGCACAAAGCCCACCTACAGCACGTGTTCACGGCCATCGCCGCAAACATCGAGCGCCTCAGCCGACGGCCGCCGACCGGAGAAGCACCTCCGTCCCGGCCGCCGACCGCCTTCCAGAACTACCTGGACCAGCACGGAATCACCCGGCCGAGGTCTTGGCGGTCCGCCAAAGACTGAACAGACCGCCAAGATCCCCGACAGAGTCAGCGTCCCCTTCTCAGGGTGCCGGGGGCCTCTTTCGTGTCACCGTGCTGCTAGAAGCCGTTCTGGCCGCCGAAGATGCCTCCGCCGCCCCCGCCTCCGTTGCCGTTCCCTCCGTCGCCCTGCCCGGCGACCGTGACGAGGTTCACGGACTGGCCCTTGGGCACCTGGGTGCCCGCACCGGGCTGGCTGGCGATCACGGTGGCGTTGTCGTCCTGCGGACCGGCGATGTTGCCCACGTTCAGGCCCAGGTCCTGGAGCGCCTTCTTGGCGTCCTTGAGCTTCTGGCCGCCCAGGTTGGGCACCGGCACGTTCTCCGCGGCGGCGGCCTTGGCGACGGTCAGCGTGACCGTCGAACCGGGCAGGACCTCCTGGCCGCCCTTGGGCGTCTGGTCGGTGACCGTACCGGCCTCGACGTCGCCGTTTTCGACCTCCTGCGTCTGGACCTTGAGGCCCTTCTGCTGGAGGGCGTCCGTGGCGTCCGCGACCTTCTGCGTGGTCACGTCCGGGACGGTGACCTTCTGCTGCGCCTCGGCGACGGTCAGGGTGATCGTGGCGCCCTTCGCGACCTTCTTGCCGCCCTTCGGGTCCTGGTCGATCACCTTGCCGGCGGTCTGGTCCGACTGCTGGGTCTTCTGCTCGACCGTGAAACCCTTGGCCTCGAGCTGGTCCTTGGCCGACGCGTACTGCACGTTCAGGACGTCGGGCACCTCGACCCTCGCCGCGGGCTTGGGGCCCTTGGACATGGTCAGCTCGACCACGCCGTACCGCTTGATCTCGCCGCCGCCCTCGGGATTCTGCTCGCAGACGGTGTCCTTGTCCGCGTTCTCGCAGAACTTGGAGCCGACGTTCTTGATCTTGAAGTCGCCGTTCTCCCCTTGGCTCTTGGCGTCGGCGATCGTCTTGCCGACGAGGCTGGGGACCGGGACCATGTCGTCGTTCTTACCGCCGCCGAACAGCGACTTCCCGATGAAGATCGCGCCGACCAGCACCAGTATCCCCGCGACGATCAGCAGGATCGTCGAGAGGTTGCTCTTCTTGCCGGAGCCCCCGCGCCCCCGGCCACGGTCCGGCCGCTCGTCGTAGCCGAAGCCCCCGTCGTCCTCGCGCATCGGCGGGAGCATCGAGGTCTGCGCCCCGGCACCGGAGTTCTGCGGCCGCAGCATCGCGGTGGGCTGGTCCTCGGAGCCGTAGCCGACCGCGCCCAGCGCTGCGGTGGCGGCCACCGGCTGGCCCTCCAGGGCCGCCTCGATGTCGGCACGCATCTCGTCGGCCGACTGGTAGCGGTAGTCGGGGTCCTTGACCAGCGCCCGCAGGACGATGGCGTCCATCTCCGGGGTGATCTCGGGGTCGTAGGTGCTCGGCGGCTGCGGGTCCTCCCGCACATGCTGATACGCGACGGCCACCGGGGAGTCGCCCACGAACGGCGGCCTTACGGTCAGCAGCTCGTAGAGCAGACACCCGGTGGAGTAGAGGTCGCTGCGGGCGTCGACGGTCTCGCCCTTGGCCTGCTCGGGGGAGAGGTACTGGGCGGTGCCGATGACGGCGGCCGTCTGCGTCATGGTCATACCGGCGTCGCCCATGGCGCGGGCGATGCCGAAGTCCATCACCTTGACCTGGCCGTCCCGCGTGAGCATGACGTTGGCCGGTTTGATGTCCCGGTGGACGATGTTGTTGCGGTGCGAGTACTCGAGTGCCTGGAGGATTCCGGTGGTCATCTCCAGTGAGCGCTCGGGGAGCAGCTTTCTGCCCGAGTGGAGAAGCTCACGCAGCGTGGAACCGTCGACGTACTCCATCACGATGTACGGGATCGAGACGCCGTCGACGTAGTCCTCGCCGGTGTCGTAGACCGCGACGATCGCGGGATGGTTGAGCGAGGCGGCCGACTGGGCCTCTCGGCGGAACCGGGCCTGGAAGGACGGGTCACGGGCGAGGTCCGCCCGGAGCGTCTTCACAGCGACAGTACGGCCGAGGCGGGTGTCGTGCGCGAGGTAGACCTCCGCCATGCCACCGCGGCCGAGCACTGAGCCCAGCTCATACCGGCCGCCGAGGCGACGCGGCTCTTCCATAGCTACTCCAGCCCTCTTCCGTGGTTCCCGGCCGCGCCTATGGGGGCCGGCGAAGTGCTGCTCGGGCATACCGTACCCGGCACGTCTTACGGGACCCGGCCTCAGTCGCTATCTGATACCGGACCGGTACGGCGACGTGCGGGATTGGTATCCGGACGTGACCGGGGTCACTTGTCGCGCTCGGTTTCCAGTACGGCCTGCATCACGCTCTTGGCGATCGGCGCGGCCAGCTTGCCACCGGCGATGTCGCCACGGAGGGTGTCGGACCCTTCGATGACCACCGCGACCGCCACCGGCGAGCCGTCATTCCCCTTGGCGTAGGAGATGAACCACGCATAGGGGTTCTTGCTGTTGGCGACGCCGTGCTGCGCGGTACCGGTCTTGCCGCCGACCGTGACGCCCGGGATCCGGGCGCTGGTGCCGGTGCCCTCCTTGACCACGGTCTCCATCATGCTCTGGAGCTTCTGGGCGTTCTCCGAGCTGAGCGGCTGGCTCATCTGCTCCGGGTCGGTCTGCTCGACGGTGTTGAGGTTGGGCGCGCGCAGCGAGTCGACCATGTACGGCTTCATCAGCTTGCCGTCGTTGGCGACCGCGGCGGCGACCATGGCCATCTGGAGCGGGGTGGCCCGGTTGTCGAACTGGCCGATGGCCGACATCGCGTTGCCGGGCTGGTCCATCTTCTCGGGGTAGACGCTGGCGTTGGTGCGGACCGGCGTCAGGACCTCCTTGTTGAAGCCGAACTTCTCGGCCTCCTCCAGCATCTTGTCCTTGCCGAGGTCGTCACCGAGCTTGCCGAAGACCGTGTTGCAGGAGTAGCGGAGCGCCTGCCGCAGCGAGGCGTCCTTGCAGGGGATGTTCCCCTCGTTGGGCAGCGGCTGGGTGGACAGCGGGAGCTTCCAGGGGTCCGGGGAATCGGTCGGCCCGTCGATGTCCGTGTACTTGCCGTTCTCCAGCGCCGCCGCCGCGGTGACGACCTTGAAGGTCGAGCCGGGCGGGTAGGTCTGCCGCAGCGCCCGGTTGAGCATCGGATCGTCCTTGTCGACGTCCGGCTTGAGCGCGTTGTACGCGTCAGCGTCCTTCTTGGAGGCGCCCGCGATCTTCGAGGGGTCGTAGCTCGGGGTGGAGGCGAGGGCGAGGATCTTGCCGGTGCGCGGGTCGAGCGCGGCGACGGCGCCCTTCTTGTTGCCGAGGCCCTCGAAGGCGGCCTTCTGGGCCTTGCCGTTCAGGGTGGTGATGACGTCGCCGCCCTTCTGCTTCTTGCCGGTGATCATGTCGATCGTCCGGTTGAAGAAGAGGCGGTCGTCGTTGCCCGTAAGGATCTGGTCTTCGAGCTTCTCGATCTGGTTGGCGTCGAACGCCTGCGAGGCGAACCCCGTGACCGGTGCCCACATGGGACCGTTCTTGTAGGTGCGCTTGTACTTGAAGTCGGTGCCGTTGGTCTCGACGGATCCGGTGATCGGCTGGCCGTCGACGATGATGTTGCCGCGCGGCTGGCCGTAACGGGCGATCAGGACCCGGCGGTTCTTGTCGTGGTTCTTGAGCTCGTCGGCCTGGACGTACTGGATCCAGTTGTCCCGCAGCAGCAGGGCGAAGACGAGAAGTCCGCAGAAGATCGCGATTCGGCGCAGCGGCTTGTTCACGGTCGGACCACCTGGGTCATCTCGGCGTCTGTGGTGGGAGCGGGCGCCGGCGCCGGACGGCGCGCGGTGTCGCTGATCTTGATCAGAATGGCGACGAGTGCCCAGTTGGCGATGACGGACGAACCACCCTGTGCGATGAACGGCATGGTCATACCGGTCAGCGGGATGAGGCCCATCACACCGCCCGCCACGACGAAGACCTGAATGGCGAAGGCCGCGGACAGGCCGATGGCCAGCAGCTTGCCGAACGGGTCGCGGGCGGCGAGGGCGGTGCGCACACCGCGCTCCACGATCAGGCCGTAGAGCAGCAGGATCGCCATGGTGCCCGCGAGCCCGAGCTCCTCGCCGATCGTGGCCAGGATGAAGTCGGAGTTGGCGGCGAAGCCGATGAGGTCGGAGTTGCCCTGGCCGAGGCCGGTGCCGAAGACCCCGCCGGAGCCGAAGGCCATCATCGCCTGGGCGATCTGGTCACTGCCCCCGGTCTTGAACGCCGCGAAGGGGTCGAGCCAGGCGTCCACCCGCTGCTGGACGTGCGGTTCGAAGGTGGCGACGCCGACCGCGCCGACCGCGGACATCAGCAGACCGAAGACGATCCAACTGGTGCGCTCGGTGGCGACGTACAGCATCACGACGAAGAGGCCGAAGAACAGCAGCGAGGTGCCGAGGTCGGTCTCGAAGACGAGGATGAGGATGCTTATGGCCCAGACCACCAGGATGGGGCCGAGGTCACGGCCGCGGGGCAGGTACAGCCCCATGAAGCGGCGGCTGGCGAGCGCGAGTGCGTCCCGCTTGACCATCAGATAGCCGGAGAAGAACACGGCGATGATGATCTTGGCGAACTCGCCGGGCTGGATGGAGAAGCTGCCGAGGGTGATCCAGATGCGCGCGCCGAACCGGGGCGGGAAGAACACCGGCAGGATCAGCAGGATCAGCGCCACCACCATGGAGATGTAGGTGTAGCGCTGGAGCAGGCGGTGATCCTTGAGCAGGATCAGCACGCCGACGAAGAGGGCCACACCCAGCGCCGAGTAGATGAGCTGGTTGGGCGCCGAGGGCGCGAAGACCTGGCCGATGCTCTCCGCCCGCTGGGCCAGCCGCTTGGACTGGTCCAGCCGCCAGATGAGCACCAGGCCCAGCCCATTGAGGAGGGTGGCGATCGGCAGCAGCAGCGGATCCGCGTACGGCGCGAACTTCCGGACCACCAGATGGCCGACGGCGGCCAGCAGACCGAGTCCGATGCCGTAGCTGAGCATGCCGGAGGGCATCTCGTCGCTGAGCGCCAGGCCCGCGTTGGCGTAGGCGAAGACCGGAATGATCACCGCGAAGACGAGCATGGCCAGCTCGGTGTTCCGCCTGCTCGGCGGCCCGGCCGTACTGATCGTCGTCGTGTTGGTCGTACTACTGCTCATGGGTGGACGGCCCCTTACGGCTTCACTGCTGGGTGCTGCTGCACTGCGGGACCAACTTCTTCTCCTCCTCCGAGAGGGTGGGGCCGGGCTTCGGAGTGGGAGACGTCGTCGGCGTGGGCTTGGTGGTGGCCTTCGCGGCGTGCGTCCCGAGCTGGCTCTCGGTGTTGTCCCCGGAACGGGCGCTGCTCTGGGACGGGCCGGCGCTGTTGGAGGGGCTGCCCCCGGAGCCGCCGTTCTTGCCCTTGTTGCCGCCGGTGAGGTCCTTCTGGCTGTCCTCGGCCTTCTCCTGGGCCTCGGCCTTCTTGCAGGCGCCGGCGAGGGTGGCGAGGTCCTTGGTCTTGTCCTGGGCCTGGCCCAGCCCGCTGACCGTGATGGTGTCCTCCACGCGGCCGCGCTGGTCGGCCGGGAGGTACTTGAGTTCGATCTCGCGGTGGTCCTCATGGACCTTGTTGAGCTTGATCCAGGCGAGGTCCTGGCTGATGCCCTGGTAGATCGCGACATGGTCGCCGTTGGAGCCCACGTAGTACTGCGTCTGGGTCCAGCGATAGCCGCCGTAGAGCCCGCCGCCGATCACGGCCAGGCCCAGCACGATGAAGAGCGACCGCTTGGCCCAGGTCTTGGCGCCGCTCTTCTTGGTGAAGTCGCCGTCGGCGTAGTCGTCGTAACTGCCCTGCGGCAGACCGCCCATGGCCGGGTCGCCGCTGCCGGGCGGTCCGAAGCCGCCGTGCGGGTCCCCCTGCTGGGGGACGGACCTGCCGAGCTCGGCCGCGCGGCCCGCGGGGGTGTGCGCGGCGCCGCCGTCCCCGAGCGGGACCTGGTTCTCGGCGACCGCGCCCACGATCACGGGGGTGTCGTTGAGCTGGGCGGCCAGGGTGTCGCCGCCGTCGACGTCGAGGACGTCGGCGACGATGCAGGTGATGTTGTCGGGGCCGCCGCCGCGCAGGGCGAGCTGGATCAGCTCCTGCACGGTCTCGTGCGGGCCCTGGTAGTTGCCGAGGGTCTCCTCGAGGGTCTGATGGCTCACGACGCCGGACAGGCCGTCGGAGCAGATCAGATAGCGGTCCCCGGCCCGGACCTCGCGGATGGACAGATCGGGCTCGACATGGTCGCCGCTGCCCAGCGCGCGCATCAGCAGGGAGCGCTGCGGGTGGGTGCCCGCCTCCTCCTCGGTGATCCGGCCCTCGTCGACCAGGCGCTGCACCCAGGTGTGGTCCTGGGTGATCTGGGTGAGCACGCCGTCGCGCAGCAGATACGCGCGCGAGTCGCCGACGTGCACCAGGCCGAGCCGCTGGCCGGTCCACAGCAGGGCGGTGAGCGTGGTGCCCATGCCCTCGAGCTGGGGGTCCTCCTCGACCATGACGCGCAACTGGTCATTGGCCCGCTGCACGGCGCTGCCGAGGGACGTCAGGATGTCCGAGCCCGGGACGTCGTCGTCGAGCTGGACGAGGGTGGAGATCACCTCGGAGCTGGCGACCTCGCCGGCGGCCTGGCCACCCATGCCGTCCGCGATGGCGAGCAGCCGGGGACCGGCATAGCCGGAGTCCTCGTTGCCCTCCCGGATCATGCCCTTGTGCGATCCGGCCGCGAAACGCAGTGACAGACTCATGCGCACCTCGCCTGTCGGCTCCGGGTACAGCCCCTTGCCAACCACGCTGCCCACCCTCCGGTCGTCATGGTCCTACTACTTCCGCAGCTCGATGACGGTCTTGCCGATGCGAATCGGCGCACCCAGCGCGATCGGCGTCGGTGTGGTGAGCCGGGTCCGGTCGAGATACGTGCCGTTGGTGGACCCGAGATCCTCGACGATCCACTGGCCGTCACGGTCCGGGTAGATCCTGGCATGCCGGCTGGAGGCGTAGTCGTCGTCCAGCACGATTGTTGAATCGTGCGCACGGCCGAGGGTGATGGTCTGCCCCTGGAGGGCGACCGTGGTGCCGGTGAGCGTGCCCTCGGAGACCACCAGCTTGGTGGGGGCACCGCGGCGGCCGCGGCCACCGGACTGCTGGCGCTGCGGCGGCGGCGCGCTCTGCCGCTGTTGCTGCTGCTGCGGCCGGTCGGGGGCGCCGCGCCGCGCGGAACCGCGCTGGGTCACGCGGGTCCCGAACAGATCGCTGCGGATGACCTGGACGGCCACGATGACGAACAGCCACAGTACGGCGAGGAAACCCAACCGCATGACCGTGAGGGTCAGCTCTGACATTGCCCCCGCTTCACCCTTCGGCTTGCCGGTAAACGATGGTGGTGCTGCCCACGACGATCCGCGAGCCGTCGCGGAGCGTAGCGCGCGTGGTGTGCTGTCCGTCCACCACGATGCCGTTGGTCGACCCGAGATCCTGGACGGTCGGTGGGGTTCCGACCCGGATCTCGCAGTGTCTGCGGGAGACACCGGGATCGTCGATCCGCACGTCAGCGTCGGTGGAGCGGCCCAGGACGAGCGTGGGCCGGGAGATCTGGTGGCGGCTGCCGTTGATCTCGATCCAGCGTCGGGTCTGGCCCTGCTGCTGGGCTCCGGCCCCGGCCCCGCTGGTGCGGGGCGCCGGACGGGCGCCGGGGGGCGTGGACGGCATCGGCGGGGCACCGGCGGGCTGGGCGGGGTAGCCGTAACCGCCGGGGCGCTGCTGCGGGGCTCCGGCGCCGGGGCGGCCCGCCGCCTGCTGCGGGTCCTGGGACTCGCTGGACGCCAGCGTCCGGCTGCGCACCCGGTACAGGCCGGTGTCGAGATCGTCGGCCTTCTGGAGATGCACCTTGATGGCGCCCATGAAGGTGTAACGCTGCTGCTTGGCGTAGTCGCGGACCATACCGGCCAGCTCGTCGCCGAGCTGGCCGGAATACGGGCTGAGCCGCTCGTAGTCGGGCGTGCTCAGCTCGACGATGAAGTCATTGGGGACAACCGTCCGGTCGCGGTTCCAGATCGTGGCGTTGTTGTCGCACTCCCGCTGGAGGGCGCCGGCGATCTCGACAGGCTGGACCTCGGACTTGAACACCTTGGCGAAGGTGCCGTTCACGAGGCCCTCGAGACGCTGCTCGAAGCGTTTCAGTACTCCCACGGGGCACCTCCTTCCGTCACTCGTGCTCTGTGCCGTCCTGGTACTGCTTACTGATCGTATCCACGCGTCGGGAAATCGGGTGGTTCCCCTTCCTTGCCCTGTGGAGCAGTGTCACCTCTCACAGGGATCGTAGAGGTGCCCTGACGACAGTGTCCCGCAACCGTGACGCTCCACGGACGGGTGGGGGCGGGGGCGCCGGTAACGGGTGTGATTGCACCCCGGAGGGCGTGCTAATGTTCTGGATGTCGAAAGGCGCTCCACACGAACCGGACAGGTCGAGAAGATCAGCCCGGGGAGCGGGACGAGTGGCCGGACGGCAGCACCCATGCGCGGGTGGCGGAATAGGCAGACGCGCTGGATTCAGGTTCCAGTGCCCGAAAGGGCGTGGGGGTTCAACTCCCCCCTCGCGCACCAGTCGGAGCGGGCCTCTCAGAAGTGACGAAAGTCGCTTTTGGGAGGCCCGCTTCGCGTTGTGGCAGGGGTCTTGCGGAGGTCTTGCCGGGGCCCGGCCATCCCAGGGGTATGGCTAGGGGCCTCCCCGGGGAGGGGAGGCCCCTGTGGCCTGATGCCCGGGTGGGACGGGATCGGGCGGATCAGGCTGGGTTATGCGTGCGGTCAGGCTGATCGGTCGGTCAGCCTCATCAGTCGGTCAGCCTCATCAGTCGGTCGGGCTGATCAGTCGGTCGGGCTGAGCTGATCAGGCGGCGAGGCGGGTGGCGAGCTCCTTGGCCTTGGCCGCGGCCTCCTCGTGGGCCTTCGCCTTGGAGGCGTCCGAGGCGTCGACCAGCTCGGCCATGGCCGGATTGCTGCGGGCCATGGTGAGTTCGGGCACAACGAAGGTGACATCGAGGCCGAGCCCGTCGCCCAGCGCCTTCCCCAGGTAGTTCGTGACGAACTCGAAGCTCTCCCGGGGGGTGCCGGGGCCGTAACCGCCGCCACGGCTGGCGACGACGACGGTCGGGGTGCCCGAGGTGGTGGTCTGCTCGGCGCCCGCGGTGCGGCCCATGATGATCACGTGGTCCAGCCACGCCTTGAGGGTGGAGGGGATCGTGAAGTTGTACATCGGGGCGGCGATCAGGACCGTGTCCGCCTGCTCGAGCTCACTGGCAAGGGTCTCCCGCAGGGCGAACGCCTCGTGCTGCTCGGGCGAGCGCTGATCGGGTGCGGTGAAACCGGCCGCGGCGGCGAGGCCGTCCAGGTGCGGCAGCGGCTCGGCTGCCAGGTCGCGATAGATCACCGTGCCGTTCGGGTGCTGGGCTTCCCATTCCTTGCGGAAGGTGGCCGTGACCGAGCGGGAAGCGGAGGCTTCACCAGGGGAGACGGACGTGTCGATGTGCAGAAGAGTCGGCATGGATGCCTCCAGTGAAGAGGGCTCGGCAAGGAACCCGTAATACCTACGTACCTACAGATGGCACAGTAGCTTACTTTTCTATAGTCCCGAACCGGAACGCAGTAGTCTGTATTCCATGGCGAAGGATCGTGGGGAGCACGACGAGCGGGCCTGCAAGCAGGTCGACGGCGAGATGACGCGGTTCTTCGAGCTGTTCGGCAAGCGCTGGACGGGGCTCATCGTGGCCGTGCTGACGGAGCAGGCGGCGTACTTCGCCGAGCTTCGGCGAGCCATCCCGGGGATCAGTGAGCGGATGCTGTCGGACCGGCTCACCGAGCTCTCCGCGGCGGGTCTGGTGGTGCGGGAGGTCGACGCCGGGCCGCCGCTGCGGGTGGCCTATCGGCTGACCGACGCGGGGAAGGCGCTGGAGCCCGCGCTGAAGGAGCTGTCGCGGTGGGCGGAGAGCCATCTGCCCTCGGGTGGCGACGCCTGCCCGGAGCAGTTCCGGGGCTGAGCCCGGGGCCGGGGCCGGTTCCGTGACCGAGCCTGGGGCCGGTTCCGTGACGGAGCCTGGGGCCGGTTCCGTGACGGAGCCTGGGGCCGGGTCGGGGCCGGGCCGCGTTGAGTCACGTCTGATCAGGGGTTTCACCATGATCGCCGAGGTTTTCCACAGGCTCTGACGGGGTGGGTCGACAGGGGGTACGGTCTGCTCAGTCGATGTCGTGTGCGAGGAAGGCGGGGGCGCGATGACGGACGACCGGAGCGGTCAGGACGGCGGAAGCGGCGAGGGCGGCCGGAGCGGAGAGAGCGGGCAGAACGGCGAGCGGGGGCCGGGCGGCGAGGGCGCCGCGGGCGGGGCGGCCCGGCGGCTGCCGCCGGTTCCGGGCTTCGCCGTCTGGAGCGGTGACGGACCATCTCCCCGGCAGCGGGGCAAGGCGCTGCGCAAGCGGGTGCCGCGCTCGGTGCACGCCGAGCCGCCGAGGGCCGAGGGGCGGCCGGATCCGGTGGCGGCGGTCGAGCGGTCGAACGCCGGGCGGCTGCCGGAGCTCACCCCGATCCGGGTGGGGCGGATGGCCGCGGGCCCCTTCTCCTTTCTGCGCGGTGCCGCCGGGCTGATGGCGCATGACCTCACGAGCACGCCGGTGACCGGTATCGGGGCACAGCTCTGTGGCGATGCCCACGCCGCCAACTTCGGGATCTACGGAGATGCGCGCGGCGGCCTGATCATCGATCTCAATGACTTCGACGAGACCGTCCACGGCCCATGGGAGTGGGATGTGAAGCGGCTCGCGGTCTCGCTGGTGCTGGCCGGCCGGGAGGCGGGTGCCGACGAGGACACCTGCCGGGCGGCGGCACGGGACGCCGTGGGCGCCTACCGGCGCACGGTGCGGCTGCTGGCCAAGCTCCCGGCGGCGGACGCGTGGAACGCGATTGCGGACGAGGAGCTGGTCTCCCACACGGACGCCAAGGACCTGGTCGGCACGTTGGAGCGGATCTCCGAGAAGGCCCGGCGGAACACCAGCGCGCGGTACGCGGCCCGGTCCACCGAGCCCGTGCCGGGCGAGGAGGGCTCCTCCGGCCGGCCGGAGGCCCGGCGCTTCGTGGACGCGCCGCCGGTGCTGCGGAGGGTGCCGGACGAGGAGGCGGCGGCGGTGGCCTCCTCGCTCGCCGAGTATCTGGGCACGCTGCCGGAGGACCGGCTGCCGCTGCTCTCGCGGTACGAGGTGCACGATGTGGCGTTCCGGGTGGTCGGCACGGGCAGTGTGGGCACCCGCTCCTATGTGGTGCTGCTGCTCGACCACCGGGGCGAGCCGATGGTGCTCCAGGTGAAGGAGGCGCGCCCCTCCGCACTGCTGCCGTATGCGGCGAAGGCCGGTTTCGAGGTGCCGGACGTCACACATGAGGGGCGGCGGGTGGTGCTCGGCCAGAAGCGGATGCAGGTGGTCAGCGACATCCTGCTGGGGTGGACGACGGTGCGGGGGCGGCATTACCAGGTGCGGCAGTTCCGCAACCGCAAGGGAAGCGTGGACCCGGCGGCACTGGCTGCTGACCAGATGGACGACTACGGGCGGATGACCGGCGCGCTGCTGGCGCGGGCCCATGCCCACAGCGCGGACCCTCGGCTGCTGGCCGGTTACTGCGGCAAGGGCGAGGAGCTGGACGAAGCGGTGGCCACCTTCGCGGTGGCGTACGCGGATCGCACGGAAGCGGATCACTCCGCGCTGGTCGTGGCGGTGCGCAAGGGCCGGATAGCGGCCGAGATGGGGGTGTGAGGCGCGGGGCGGGGGTGCGAGCTCGGTCGTCGATCACCGCCGGACGTAGTCTGAGCGGGTGACGAATCCGGAAGCGCAGCAGCAGGCACGGCAGTCGGTGTCGGACGCGGAGCCCCAGGCGGAGTCGCACGACCGGTCCGGGGCGACACGATCCGGGGAGACATGGCCCGGGGAGACGCGGTCCGAGGAATCCCGTTCCGAGGAATCCCGTTCCGCGGATGCCGGGCCCGGGGACGCGGGGTCGTCCGGGGACGCCGGTTCCGGAGATGCCGCGGACGCCGGGGACGCCCGGGCTCAGGAGGAGGCTCAGGCCGCCGAGCGTCTGGAACGGGCGGTGCGCGCGGCCGAGCAGGCGCTGATCGAGTTCGAGATCGCGGTGGAGACCTTCCGGGTGGAGGTGGAGAACTTCTCCCGGTTGCACCACCAGCGGCTCGGGCCGATGTACTCGCGCCTCGACGAGCTGGACGCGCTGATCGCCGAGGCGGTCGCGGCGCGCACCGGCGATCCGGAGGACATCCGCAAAGCCCATGAGGCGCGGGGGCTGGTGCAGCCGATGCCGGGCGTGGAGGAGCTGTTCCACGGCTGGATCGACTCCGATGGGCTCTCGGCGGAGGCGGCCGCGATGCTCACCGAGCGGCCCGTACAGCCGCCGCCGCGGGTGCGGCCGAGCGAGGAGGCCCGCCGGATCTACCGGGAGCTGGCCCGTAAGGCCCATCCGGATCTGGCCGAGGAGGAGGCCGAGCGGGAGCGGCGCGGTGCCTTCATCGTGCGGGTCAACGCGGCGTACGCGGCCGGGGACGAGGAGGCGCTTCGGGCACTGGCCGAGGAGTGGGAGGCCGGTCCGCCGCCGCCGGAGCGGCGGGCGAGCCGCAGCGAGGAGCTGTACGCCCGGCTGGAGTGGCTGGCCGAGCGCAAGGAGATGCTGGCCGCGGTCGCCGAGGAGCTTGAGTCGAGCGCGATCGGCGCGATGATCAAGATGGCGCCGGAGGACCCCGACCGGCTGCTGGACGAGATCGCCGAGCAACTGCTGGCCCAGGCCGCGGAGAAGGAGACCCGGCTCGCGGAGCTGGTGCGGTAGTAGGTTTGCCGCAGCTTCCGATGTCAGGTGAGAGGTGTGTCTGATGCATTTTGCCCAGCTTCCCCAGATGGCGGCGGCGGCGGTACCGGCCGATGGCCTTCTGCTGGATGTCCGGGAGGACGACGAGTGGACGGCCGGGCATGTCGAGGGCGCGCTGCACATTCCGATGGGACAGGTCGTGGCGCGCTTCGATGAGCTGACCGCGGCGGTCGGCGAGGGGCGGCGGGTGCATGTGATGTGCCGGGTCGGCGGCCGCTCCGCGCAGGTGACGCAGTATCTGGTCGCGCAGGGTCTGGACGCGGTGAATGTGGACGGCGGGATGCTCGCCTGGGACGCGGCGGGCCGGCCGATGGTGAGCGGCCCCGACGGCAAGGCCGAAGGGGCCTTTGTGCTCTAGGGGTTTCCCTATGATCGACCGGACTCGCCGGTCAGCCGAGGGGGTGGGCGGCGAGGAGTTCGCCCAGCGCCTCCTCATGGGCGGCGGCGGATCCCAGTGAGAGCTCCAGTTGCTTGCCCCATGCGTGGTAGCGGTGCAGGGGGTAGTCGGTGACCGCGCCGAAGCCGCCGTGCAGATGCTGTGCGGTCTGCACGACGCGGCGCACGCCCTCGGCGGCCCAGATCTTGGCCACGGCGACATCCCCCGCGATGGGCAGCGCCCCGCCCGCCGTCGGCCGCTCCTCGTCCAGGGACAGCCGCCAGGCCGCCTGCCAGAGGGTGGCCTCCATGGCCCGCAGATCGATATAGCGGTCGGCGGTCTGCACGGCGACCGCCTGGAAGCTGGCGAGCGGGAAGCCGAACTGCTCGCGCTCGCTCACATAGGAGCTGGTGAGGTCCAGCACCGCCGAGCCGAGGCCCAGCGCGAGCGCACAGGTGCCGGTGGTGAGCAGATCGCGCAGCCATTCCCAGGCGCCGTCCTCGGCCAGCACCTCGCGGTCGGCCAGCCGCACTCCGTCCAGCCGGATCTCGGCCTGCCGCTCACCGCTGGTGGAGATCTGCTCATCGAGGGCGACGCCCTCATGGTCGCGGGGGACCAGGGCGAGGATCGTCCGGCCCTCCCCGGTGTGGGCCGGGATCAGCACATGATCGGCGCCATGGGCCCAGGGGACCGCGGTCTGGACGCCGTCCAGCACCCAGCCGTCCCCGTTCCGCCGGGCCTGGACGGCGAGTTCGGCCGGGCCATGGCCGGTGCGGCCGCTGGAGGCCGTGGTGAGGACCAGCTCACCGCCGGCGGCCCGGGGCAGCACGGCGGTGCGCAGTTCGGCCCCGCCGTAGCGCTGCACGGCCAGCGCCGCGGCGCTGGACTCCAGCAGCGGCACCCGGGCCAGCACCCGGCCGCATTCCCGCAGCACCAGGCAGAGGGCAAGCGGGTCGAGGCCCGAGCCCCCGTACTGGGGGTCGAGGCTCAGGCCCAGCAGATCGCTCTCGGCGAGCTTCCGCCACAGCGCGCGGTCGAAGTCCTCGGCGACGGCGCCGGCGGTCAGCGCGGGGCTGGGCACGCTGTCCGGTGTGACGGAGGAGAAGACGGCCTTCGCCGCTTCGACGGCCGCCTGCTGCTCCTCGGTGAAGGTGAAGTCCACTGTCCGTACCTCCCGCGCCGCGGCTTTATCTGACGGCCCGTCAAGATAGAACAGGTTCTATAAGAAGGGAACGCCGCTGCCGCGCCCGAGGGTGTCAGCGGTCGAAGTCCAGCTCCACCCGCTCGCCCACCGGATGGGACTGACAGGCCAGCACATAGCCCGCCTCCACCTCGTCCGGCTCCAGCGCGAAGTTACGGTCCATCCGCACCTCGCCGGAGACCAGGAAGGCCCGGCAGGTCCCGCAGACCCCGCCCTTGCACGCATACGGCGCATCGGCCCGGTTGCGCAGCACGGTCTCCAGCAGCGGCTCCCCGGCCTGGACCGGCCAGGTGCCCGAGCGGCCGTCCAGGGTCGCCGTGACCGAGCTCTGCGACGCCGCCCGCGCCGGATCCGGTATGGGGGAGACGTCCTCGGCGGGGGCCGCCTCCACATGGAAGATCTCCTGATGGACCCGGCCGCGGGAGACCCCGAGACCGCGCAGCGCCCGCTCGGCGCCGCGCACCAGACCATAGGGCCCGCACAGGAACCAGCCGTCCACCGAGGTGACCGGCAGCAGCGCCGGCAGCAGCGCGGTCAGCCGCTCCTCGTCGAGCCGCCCGGACACCAGCCCGGCCTGCTGCTCCTCCCGGGAGAGCGCGCACACCAACTGGAACCGGTCGGGCCAGCGGTCCTTGAGGTCGGCGACCTCCTCCAGGAACATCGTCGAGGCCGCGGTGCGGTCGCTGCGGATCAGACAGAACCGCGCCTCGGGCTGCCGGCTGAGCAGCGTGGCCGCGATGGACAGCACGGGGGTGATTCCGCTGCCGCCGACGACCGCCGCGAAATGGCCGGGACGGGGCTCCAGGACGAACCGGCCCGCCGGGGCCATCACCTCCATGACCTCGCCGACCGCCAGCTCCTTGAGGGCATAGGCGGAGAACTCACCGCCCTCGACCAGCCGCACCCCGATCCGCAGGAACTCCGGGCCCTCCGCGCCCGGGGCCGGGGTGCACAGCGAATACGTCCGGCGGATCTCCGCGCCGTCCGCGAACCGGCGCACCGCGATGTGCTGCCCCGCCGTGAAGCGGAACGTCTCCCGCAGCGCGGGCGGCACCAGGAGGGTGACCATCACCGCGTCATCGGTGAGCCGGTCGACCGCCGCCACCCGCAGCGGGTGGAACGCGCCGTGGCGGGGCGTGGCCCGCTGCACCGCCTCCGCGGCCATCACAACTCCTTGAAGTGGTCGAACGGTTCACCGCAGGCCGTGCAGCGGCGCAGCGCCTTGCACGCGGTGGAGGAGAAGCGGCTCAGCAGCTCGGTCTCGGTCGAGCCGCAGTGCGGGCAGCGCACCGCCAGGGCCACCGGGACCGGGCCGCCCGCCGCCGCACGGCGCGGCGCGGGCGGCGCTATGCCGGACTCGGCCAGCTTGCGGCGGCCCTCGGCGCTGATCGCGTCCGTCGTCCAGGGCGGGGAGAGGACCGTGCGCACGGCGACCTCGGGGACGCCGTGGTCATGGAGCACCCGCTCGATATCGGTGGCCATCGACTCCAGCGCCGGGCAGCCGGTGTAGGTGGGTGTCAGCTCGACCTCGACCCGGCCCGGCCCCAGCAGCCGCAGTCCGCGCATCACGCCCAGCTCGGCCAGGGACACCATCGGCAGCTCGGGGTCCGGTACGGATCCGGCCAGCCGCAGCAGCTCCTCCTCGACCGGGGTGATACCGGACGCGGGGGGCGTGGGTGCCGCGGGAGGTGTGGGTGCCGCGGAGGGCGTGGGCGTCACCATGTCGCCCCCGGGTGGCTGCGGTGCAGATGCTGCATCTCGGCGAGCATCCGGCCGAACGGCTCGGTGTGCAGCCCCTGGCGCCCCGCTCCGGCCGCCCAGCCGCCGCGCCGCGGCCCCTCGGGCACCGTCAGGGTGGCACGCTCCAGGACCGAGCTGATCCGGGTCAGCCAGGCGTCGTGCAGCGTGTGCCACTCCACCTCGCACCCCTCGACCGGCTCGAAGAGCTCACCGGTGAACCGCCAGAGCGCGTCCAGCCCCCGCCGCATCCGCTCATGGCTCTCCTCCGTGCCGTCGCCGAGCCGCAGGGTCCACTGCTCGGCGTGGTCGCGGTGGTAGGCCACCTCCTTGACGGCCTTGGCGGCGAGCGGGGCGAAGGGGCCGGTGCCGCGCGCCAGCCGCTCGTACAACAGCTCCTGGTAGGTGGAGAAGTAGAGCTGGCGGGCGATGGTCTGGGCGAAGTCACCGCCTGGCTGCTCGACCAACTGGACGTTCCGGAACGCCCGCTCCTCGCGCAGATACGCCAGCTCGTCCTCGTCGCCGGCGAGGGAGAGCAGCACCCGGGCCTGGCCGAGCAGGTCGAGGGCGATATTGGCGAGCGCGACCTCCTCTTCCAGCACGGGGGCGTGCCCGGCCCACTCCCCCAGCCGGTGGGAGAGCACCAGCGCGTCGTCGCCCAGGGCGAGGGCCGCGGTCATAGATGCCGCACCCCCTCCGGGATCGCGTAGAACGTGGGGTGGCGGTAGGGCTTGTCGGCGGACGGCTCGAAGAACGGATCCCGCTCGTCCGGTGAGGAGGCGGTGATCTCGGCGGACGGCACCACCCAGATCGAGACGCCCTCCGAGCGCCGGGTGTACAGATCCCGTGCGTTCCGCAGAGCCATCTCCGCGTCGGGGGCGTGGAGGGATCCGGCGTGGGTGTGCGACAGTCCGCGCCTGCTGCGGACGAACACCTCCCACAGCGGCCACTCGGTGCTCGGGCTGCCGCTCATGCCTGTGCCTTCCCATGCTTGGCCGCATGCGCCGCGGCCGCCTCGCGCACCCAGGCGCCTTCCTCATGGGCCCGGCGCCGCTGGGTGATCCGCTGGGCGTTGCACGGGCCGTTTCCCCGCAGGATCTCGCGGAACTCGTCCCAGTCGATCGGCCCGAAGTCGTAATGCCCCCGCTCCTCGCTCCACCGCAGCTCGGGGTCGGGAAGGGTGAGGCCGAGGGATTCGGCCTGGGGGACGCAGATGTCGACGAAGCGCTGGCGCAGCTCGTCGTTGGAGTGGCGCTTGATCTTCCAGGCCATCGACTGGGCGGAGTGGGCCGAGGCGTTGTCCGGCGGACCGAACATCATCAGCGACGGCCACCACCAGCGGTCCACCGCGTCCTGCGCCATGGCGTGCTGGGCCTCGGTGCCCTGGCTCAGGGCCAGCAGCAGCTCATACCCCTGGCGCTGGTGGAAGGACTCCTCCTTGCAGATGCGGACCATCGCCCGCGCGTAGGGCCCGTAGGAGCAGCGGCACAGGGGGACCTGGTTGGTGATCGCGGCGCCGTCCACCAGCCAGCCGATGGCTCCGACGTCGGCCCAGGTCAGCGTGGGGTAGTTGAAGATCGAGGAGTACTTCTGGCGGCCGCTGTGGAGCTTGTCCAGCAGCTCCTCCCGGCTCGTGCCCAGGGTCTCCGCCGCACTGTAGAGATACAGGCCGTGGCCCGCCTCGTCCTGGACCTTGGCCATCAGGATCGCCTTGCGCCGCAGCGAGGGGGCGCGGGTGATCCAGTTGGCCTCCGGCTGCATGCCGATGATCTCCGAGTGGGCGTGCTGGGCCATCTGCCGCACCAGCGTGGCCCGGTAGTCATCGGGCATCCAGTCACGCGGCTCGATGCGCTCGTCCGCGGCCAGGGCGGCGTCGAACACCGCCTCGTACGCCCCGGCGTCCGCCGCCATCGTCGTCATGGGAAGCCCCTCCGCCCATCCGTCTCCGCCGACCAGCCAGCCGACCGACCGATCGTTCGGTTCAATGGTGTGCTGAGGAACGTAGGGTGTCAACCCTGTGGATAACGCGGAGGACGCTGTGCCGAGTGGTTCCGCATGGGTACGGTGCCGGGGGCGTGGGGGCCACGGGGGCGCGCGTGCCGACCGGCGTGCGCGAGGACCTGGACCATCGGGAGCGGGGCGGGTATGGCGGCGCGGGGTACGGCCGGGACGGAGCCGGAACCAACAGAACCGGAACCGAAACCGGCGGAGCCGGAGCCAGCGGAGCCGGAACCGGCGGAACCAGGGCCGACAGAGCCGGAGCCGACCGAGCCCGAGCAGCCGGAGCCGGACGGCGACGCGGCGGAACCGCTCACCGCGCTCTCCCTGCCCGGACAGCTCATCATCGCGGTGGGCATTGCCGTCGCCGCCGTCGCCGCCGCGATCCATCTCTCGACGGCCTTTCTGGCCGTCTCACCGCCCAACACCCTCACCAAGCGGCACGGCGCGGCGATAGACGACTACATCTATCCGGAGTTCGAACGGGTCTGGAAGCTCTTCGCCCCCAACCCGCTCCAGCAGAACATCGCCGTCCAGGCCCGCGCCGAGATCCGCACCCGCGAGGGCGGCACCGCGACCACCGGCTGGCGCGACCTCTCGGCCCAGGACGGGGCGGCCATCCGGCACAACCCGCTGCCCAGCCACACCCAGCAGAACGAGCTGCGCCGCGCCTGGGAGTTCTACGTCGGCTCGCATGACGCGCAGGAGCGGCCGCAGGGCATGCGCGGCGGCCTCTCCGAGCAGTACATCCGCCGGATCGTGATGCTCCGCTTCGGTCGCGAGGAGGACGGCGGCATCGTGGAGCGAATACAGGTGCGCTCCGCGACCACTCCGGTGGCCCCGCCGTCCTGGAGCGACGAGAAGATCGACACCAAGACGGTGTACCGGACGCTGCCGTGGTGGTCGGTGACCACCCATGACATCCCGGAGGCGAAGAGCCGGTGACCCCCTCCGCCCGCCTCCAGACCGCCGTGGCGGATGGCTACGCCCGCCTCACCGGAGCCGCGCTCGGCCCCCGGCAGAGCGCCGTCGTGCGCATCGGCTTCTCCTTCACCTGGCTTCTCTTCCTGGTGCGCGAATGGCCTCACCGCCGGGAGCTGTACGGGCCGGACGGCCCGTGGAACTGGGACATGGCCGCGCGGCTGATCGATGGCAACCGCGCCTTCAGCGCGCTCATGTGGTCCGAGTCCGGGGTGTGGTTCGAGGCCGTCTACGCCCTCGCCCTCGTCTCCAGCGCGCTGCTGCTGGTGGGCTGGCGCACCCGCACCATGTCCGTGCTGTTCATGGTCGGGGTGCTGTCGCTCCAGAACCGCTCCATCTTCGTGGGGGACGGCGGCGACAATCTCATCCATCTGATGTCGATGTACCTGGTGCTCACCCGGTGCGGCCAGATGTGGTCGCTGGACGCGCGCCGGGCGGCCCGGCAGGCGGACCGCGAGGAGCCGCCGCGCGACACCACCGGAATCGTGCTGTGGGCCCTCACCGGGACCGCCCTGCTGTGGGTGCAGCTCCTCACCGACGCCCGGCTCTCCCTGATCTCCGACGGCCCGCTGCCCGGGCTGGGCTGGTCCACCGTCCTGTGGGGGCTGTGGTTCGTCCAGGCCGGCTGGTGGCTCGTCAAGCGTTACGCACCGGGGGAGCCGCGCACCGTTCTGGACGCGCTCGCCAATGTGGCGCACAACGGCGCCCTGCTGGTGATCATGGCCGAGGTGTGTCTGCTGTACGCCACGGCCGGCTGGTACAAGATCCAGGGCTCGCGCTGGCAGGACGGCACCGCCCTCTACTACCCGCTGCATCTGGACTACTTCTCGCCCTGGCCGGGGCTGACCGACCTCATGGCGTCCAGCGGCACCCTGGTGATGGTGCTGACCTACGGCACGGTCATCGTCCAGGTGGCCTTCCCCTTCACCCTGCTCAACCGGCGGGCCAAGAACGTGATGCTCGTCCTGCTGATGCTGGAGCACCTCGGCATCGCCGTGATGCTGGGGCTGCCCTTCTTCTCGCTCGCCGTGATCGCGGCGGACTCGGTCTTCCTGCCGACGAACTTCCTGCGCTGGGCCGCGGCGCGGCTGGGCCGGGCCCGGGACCGGCTGACGGCACGCGCGGTGTGGCTGCCGGGGCAGCGGGTGCGGGAGAGCGACCGGGAAACCGCGGCCGACACCCTCGTACGCTGAGGGAATGATCGATGACGAGGCCGCGCAGGCCGTACGGCACTGGCGCGCGACGGCCCCCGAGACCGTCCTGCTCGACGGCTTCCACGCGCTGAAGCACGCGCTGCGGTTCGGCGCGGAGGTGCGCGCCGCGGTCACCAGCGACAAGGCGGCCGCCCTGGAACTCGCCGCGGACCTGGCCGACGATCTCACCGAGACGATCGCGGATCTCCTGGTGGAGGTGGAGGCCGGGACCCTGCGCGAGCTGGTGCCCAGGGTGAACCCCACCCGGGTCGCCGCGCTGGCGGTCCGGCGCGGCCGGCAGGGCAATCTGGACGAGCTGTCCAAGCGGCCCAGGACTGCCCCGGTGGTCGTCCTGGACAACCCCCGCAACCTGGGGAACGTCGGAGCCGTGGTCCGGCTCGCCGCGGGCTTCGGGGCCACCGGCGTGGTCACCACCGGCGATATCGATCCCTGGCATCCGAACGCCGTGCGGGCCGGCGCCGGGCTTCACTTCGCCACCGCGGTCGAGCGACTGCCGGGCGACGCCCTCCCGGAGGGGCCGCTGTATGTGCTGGACGCGGAGGGGGAGGACATCCGGTCCGTGACCATCCCCGATGACACGCTGCTCGCCTTCGGCTCCGAGCGCCACGGGATCTCGCCGGAGCTGCGGAAGCGGGCCACCAGGCTGGTGGCCCTCCCCATGCGGCCGCAGGTCTCCAGCTACAACCTGGCCACCAGCGTGGCCATGGCCCTCTTCCACTGGGGCGGCCCCGACCGCCCGGCATGAGCGCGGGCCCGACCCGCCCGAGACGGTGTCGTGGCGGGGCGACGCGGTGACCGGCCCCGCGCCGCCCCGCCCACTGGGCCCTGTTACTCCGCCGGGCGGCGGACCTCGATCATCCGGAAGCGGCCGGCCACGAACGCCCCGTCGCACAGCGTGGCGTTGGCCGACGGGTTGCCGCCCGAGCCGTGGAAGTCCGAGAAGGCCGCGGTCTGGTTCACATACACCCCGCCGGTCAGATTGAGCGACAACTGGGCGCACTCCTCAAGGCACGCCTCCTCGATCAGCCGCTCCGCCTCCGGTGAGGAGGTGTACGCGCCGACCGTCATCGCGCCCTTGTCCCGGGTGGTCCGGCGCAGCAGCGCGACCGCGTCCTCCGTGGAGTCGACGGCGACGGCGAAGGAGACCGGGCCGAAGCACTCGGACAGATAGGGTGCGTCCGCGTCGGCCCCCTCCCAGAACTTCCGGGCGCCGTCCGCCTTGACCATCAGCGGCGTACGGACCGTGGCGCCGGGGAAGTCGGGGTGGGTCACCGTACGCGAGGCCAGGGCGACCGCGCCCAGGCCGGGCGCGGCCTCCAGCCGCTCCTGGACCCGCGGGCCCACGATCGCGCCCAGCAGCGCGCTCGCCCGGGCGTCGTCGCCCAGCAGCCCGTCCACCGCCGCCGCCAGGTCGGCCACCACCTCGTCGTAGGTCTTGGGGCCGGCGTCGGTGGTGATACCGCCGCGGGGGATCAGCAGATTCTGCGGGGTGGTGCACATCTGGCCGCTGTAGAGGGACAGGGAGAACGCCAGGTTGGCCAGCATGCCCTGGTAGTCGTCGGTGGAGTCGATCACCACCGTGTTGACCCCCGCCTTCTCGGTGAAGACCTGGGCCTGGCGGGCATGGGTCTCCAGCCAGTCGCCGAAGGCGGTCGAGCCCGTGTAGTCGATCACGCGGATCTCGGGGCGGACGGCGAGGACCTTGGCGATCCCCTCGTCGGGCCGCTCGGCGGCCAGCGCCACCAGATCGGGGCTGAACCCCGCCTCCGTCAGCACCTCCCGCGCCACCTGGACGGTCAGCGCCAGCGGCAGCACGGCCTGGGGGTGCGGCTTGACCAGCACCGGATTGCCGGTGGCGAGCGAGGCGAAAAGGCCCGGATAGCCGTTCCACGTCGGGAAGGTGTTGCAGCCGATCAGCAGCGCGATACCGCGCGGGACGGCCGTGAACGTCTTGCGCAGCCGCAGCGGGTCGCGCTTGCCCTGCGGCTTGGACCAGTCCGCGGCGCCGGGGGTGCGGGTCTGCTCGGCGAACGCGTACGCCACCGCTTCCAGACCGCGGTCCTGGGCGTGGGGGCCGCCGGCCTGGAAGGCCATCATGTACGCCTGTCCGCTGGTGTGCATGACCGCCTGGGCGAACTCATGCGACCGGGCACCGATCCGGGCCAGGATCTCCAGACACACCATGGCCCGCGTCTCCGGGCCGGCCTCCCGCCAGGCGGGCATCCCCGCCCGCATCGCCGGGAGGAGCACATCGAGGTCCGGATGCGGATACTCCATGCCCATCTCGACACCGAACGGCGAGACTTCGGAGCCCGTCCAGCCGTCGGTGCCCGGCTGGTCCAGCTCGATGCGCCGGCCGCGCAGCGCCTCGAACGCGGCCTGGCCCTCGGCGACGCTCAGGCTCGGGCGCCCGCTCTGGCCCTCGCCGCCGTAAGCCTTCGGGTGCTCGGGGTGCGGGGACCAATAGGCGCGGGTACGAATCGCCTCCAGGGCCTGGTCGAGGGTGGGGCGGTGCTCTTGCGTCAACTGCGCGGTGGTGAGTGCGGCGGTCACGACTGACCAACTCCTCGTCGAGCTGGGGCTGGGCTGGAATGGGCGACAGAGTTAGAGTAACCGAACGATCGGTCGGGACAAGAGGGCCTGACGAACCTGTGGATAACTTCGTCGAAAAGGATCTGCGGCATGACTGCGATCGACCGTGGGATCGACCGCGCCGGCGTCGTCGCCGTCATCGGCACCGGCACGATGGGCCAGGGGATCGCCCAGGTGGCGCTGGCCGCGGGCCATCCCGTGCGGCTCTACGACGCGGCGCCCGGCCGTGCCTCCCAGGCCGCCGACGCCATCGCGGCCCGGCTCGGCCGGCTCGTCGCCAAGGAACGCCTCACGGCCGCCGACCGTGACGCGGCCCTCGGTCGCCTCGTCCCCGTCGCCGACCTCGCTGACCTGGCCGATGCGGAGCTGGTGGCCGAGGCGATCCTCGAGGAACTCGGCGCCAAGCAGCAGCTTTTCACCGCGCTGGAGTCGGTGGTCTCCGACGGCTGTCTGCTCGCCACCAATACCTCCTCCCTCTCCGTCACGGCCGTTGCCGGCGTCCTGCGCCGCCCCGGTCGCCTCGTCGGTCTGCACTTCTTCAATCCGGCCCCGCTGATGCCGCTGGTGGAGGTGGTGCGCGGCGCCGCCACGGACGAGGCCGCCGCCGACCGTGCCCACGCCACCGTCGCGGCCTGGGGAAAGACCCCGGTGCGCTGCGCCGACACCCCCGGATTCATCGTCAACCGGATCGCCCGCCCCTTCTACGCCGAGGCGTTCCGGGTGTACGAGGAGCGCGCCGCCGACCCCGCCACCCTGGACGCCGTGCTGCGCGAGTCCGGCGGCTTCCGGATGGGCCCCTTCGAGCTCACCGACCTGATCGGCCAGGATGTGAACGAGGCCGTCACCCGATCCGTGTGGGAAGCCTTGTTCCACGATCCGAAATTCACCCCCTCCCTCGCCCAGCGGCAGCTCGTGGCCGCCGGACGGCTCGGGCGCAAGACGGGCCACGGCTGGTTCGACCACTCCGAGGGCGCCGGGCGGCCCGCCCCGCACACCGCCGAGCCGTGCGAGCCGCCCGCGAAGGTCGCCCTCCACGGCGACCTGGGACCGGCGCAAGGGCTGGTCGGCCTCATAGAGGAGGCGGGCATCCCGGTGACCCGTGAGCCCGTCGGGGGACATCTCGCCCTGCCCGACGGCACCCGCCTGTCCCTGACCGACGGCACGACCGCCACCGACGACCCCTTCGCCGCGTCCGTCCGCTTCGACCTGGCGCTGGACTACCGCACCGCCACCCGTATCGCCCTCGCACCGTCCCCGGCCGCCGCCGAGGAGTCCCTGCGGTCCGCGATCGGCCTGTTCCAGGCGCTCGGTAAGGCGGTCAGCGTGGTCCAGGACGTCCCCGGCATGGTCGTGGCCCGCACGGTCGCGATGCTCGTGGACTTCGCCGAGGACGCCGTCGCCCGCGGGGTGGCGAGCCCCGAGGACGTGGACACCGCCATGCTGACAGGGGTCAACTACCCGCGCGGACCGCTGGCCTGGGGGCACGCGCTCGGTGCCCGCTGGGTGCTCGACACCCTGCGCAATCTCCACCGAGCCTGTCCGACGGGCCGCTACGCCCCCTCCCAGGCGCTGATCCGGCGTGCCGCCGCCGATGAGAGGCTGCTCTAATCATGACCATGGCCAAGCGCGACACCTACACGCCCGAATCGCTGCTCGCGGTCGCCGTGGAGGTGTTCAACGAGCGTGGCTACGACGGCACCTCCATGGAGCACCTCTCCCGAGCCGCCGGGATCTCCAAGTCCTCCATCTACCACCATGTGAAGGGCAAGGAGGAGCTGCTCAGGCTCGCCATAAGCCGTGCGCTGGACGGGCTGTTCGGCATCCTCCAGGAGCCCGCCGCACGCGACGGGCGGGCGATCGAACGGCTGGAGCATGTGACCCGGCGCACCAGCGAGGTGCTGATGGAGGAGCTGCCCTACGTCACCCTGCTGCTGCGGGTCCGGGGCAACACGGACACCGAGCGGTGGGCCATGGAGCGGCGCCGGGAGTTCGACCACCAGGTCGCGGAGCTGCTCAAGCGGGCGGCGGCCGACGGCGACCTGCGGTCCGATGTGGACGCCCGGCTGGCGACCCGGCTGCTCTTCGGCATGATCAACTCCATTGTGGAGTGGTACCGGCCGAGTCGCGGCGGGGCCGCGACCTCCCAGGAAGTGGCCGAGGCCGTGGTCCGTACGGCCTTCGCGGGCCTGCGCACGGAGCGCTGAGCGCTCCGCTGGAAGTGCGCTGAGGCGTCGTCGGCCGTCCGCGGCGCCGTCGTGGCCGGTCGCGCCCGCCACAACCCCCCGGTGGCCGGTCGCGCCCGCCACAGCTCCCGCTACAGCTCCCGCTACAGCTCCGAGTCCAGGTCCGTCTCCTCGAAGACCAGCAGCGTCCGGGTGCTCAGCACCTCCGGTATGGCCTGGATCCGGGTGAGGACCAGCTCGCGCAGCGAGCGGTTGTCCTCGGTGTGGACCAGCAGCAGCACATCGAAGTCCCCGCTGACCAGGGCGATGTGGGCGGCCCCCGGAAGCTGGCGGAGCTGCTCGCGCACGGTGCGCCAGGAGTTCTGGACGATCTTCAGCGTGATGTACGCGGACGCGCCCTGCCCGGCCCGCTCCTGGTCCACCCGGGCGCTGAAGCCGCGGATCACCCCGTCGTCGATCAGGCGGTTGATCCGGGCGTAGGCGTTGGCGCGCGACACGTGCACCTGCTCGGCCACGGAGCGTATGGAGGCGCGGCCATCCGTTCGGAGCAGACGCAGGATGTCGTGGTCGATGGCGTCCAGGGGCCGTGCCGGGGGTTTGCCGTCCGGATTGGCCATCTGTTCGCCCCGCATATCGTCCCGCCTCCCCTTCATGGACGTCCTGTCTTCATCACAGGCGCTGAAGAACCGTTTGTCCACAGGCTTGGGTCGCCTGTAGCCAAAATGCGTCAACGACCGAACAATCGGTAGGGGGAGGGCGATGCCGCATGGCACGCCCCGCCCTCCCGCCGTACGCCACGCCCAGGAGGTCGCGACATGACGGTCCTTGAGCAGCCCGGTGCCTACCGGCCCACTCCCCCGCCCGGCTGGCAGCCCCGCGTCGAGGCCGCGCCGCTGCTGCCCGACGCGGAGCCGTACCGCCTGCTGGGCACCGCCGCCGCCGCCGACATCTCCCCCGATCTGCTGACCCGGCTCCACCGCGAGCTGGTGCGCGGCCGCCGGTACAACACCCAGGCCACCGCCCTCACCCGGCAGGGCCGGCTGGCCGTCTATCCCTCCTCCACCGGGCAGGAAGCCTGCCAGGTCGCGGCCGGGCTGGTGCTGGAGGACCGCGACTGGCTCTTTCCCAGCTATCGCGACACCCTGGCCGCCGTGGTCCGCGGGCTCGACCCCGTCGACGCCCTGACCCTGCTGCGCGGCGACTGGCACTCCGGCTACGACCCCCACGCACACCGTGTGGCCCCGCTGTGCACCCCGCTGGCCACCCAGCTTCCGCATGCCGTCGGCCTCGCCCACGCCGCCCGCCTCAAGGGCGACGATGTGGTGGCCCTCGCCCTGGTCGGCGACGGCGGCACCAGCGAGGGCGACTTCCACGAGGCCCTCAACTTCGCGGCCGTCTGGCACGCCCCGGTGGTCTTCCTCGTCCAGAACAACGGCTTCGCCATCTCCGTCCCGCTCGCCAAGCAGACCGCCGCGCCCTCCCTGGCCCACAAGGCGGTCGGATACGGGATGCCCGGCCGCCTCGTCGACGGCAATGACGTGGCCGCCGTCCACGAGGTGCTGGCGGAGGCGGTGCGCCGGGCCCGCGGCGGAGGCGGCCCCACCCTGGTCGAGGCGGTCACCTACCGCATCGAGGCCCACACCAACGCCGACGACGCCACCCGCTACCGCCCCGACTCCGAGGTCGAGGCATGGCAGGCACACGACCCGATAGCGCTCCTGGAGGACGCCATGCGGGACCGCCGTCTGCTGGACGACGAGGGGGCCAGGGCCGCGCGGGAGTCCGCGGAGCGGCTCGCCGCCGATCTGCGGACGCGCATGCACCAGGACGCGGTCCTCGACCCCATGGAGCTCTTCGAGCACGTCTACGCCGACCGGACCAGCCAGCTCCGCGAGCAGGCGGCCCAGCTCCGCGCGGAGCTCGACGCCGAGGCCGGCGACTCCGGGAAGGGGGAGTGATGACCACCGCCATCGGGGCCGACACCGCCCGTAAGCCCGCCACCATGGCCCAGGCGCTCGGCCGCGCGCTGCGCGACGCCATGGCCGCCGACCCGTCCGTCCATGTCCTCGGCGAGGACGTGGGCACCCTGGGCGGCGTCTTCCGGATCACCGACGGGCTCGCCAAGGAGTTCGGCGAGGACCGCTGTACGGATACGCCGCTCGCCGAGGCGGGCATCCTCGGCACCGCCGTGGGCATGGCCATGTACGGGCTGCGGCCGGTGGTCGAGATGCAGTTCGACGCCTTCGCCTACCCGTCCTTCGAGCAGCTCATCAGCCATGTCTCCCGGATGCGCAACCGCACCCGCGGGGCGATGCCGATGCCGATCACCGTGCGGGTGCCCTACGGGGGCGGCATCGGCGGCGTCGAGCACCACAGCGACTCCTCCGAGATCTACTACATGGCCACCCCCGGCCTCCATGTCGTCGCCCCCGCGACCGTCGCCGACGCCTACGGGCTGCTGCGTGCCGCCATCGCCTCCGACGACCCCGTGATCTTCCTCGAGCCCAAGCGGCTGTACTGGTCCAAGGCCGACTGGTCGGCCGACGCCCCCGAGCAGGTGCCGCCGATCGGGCGCGCGGTGGTGCGCAGGCCCGCCACCGGCGGCCGCCGCAGCGCCACCTTGATCTCCTACGGCCCCTCCGTGCCGGTGTGCCTCGAAGCCGCCGAGGCGGCCCGGGCCGAGGGCTGGGATCTGGAAGTCGTCGATCTGCGCTCGCTGGTCCCCTTCGACGACGACACGGTGTGCGCCTCCGTGCGCCGCACCGGCCGCGCGGTCGTCGTCCACGAGGCCACAGGCTTCGGCGGGCCCGGCGGGGAGATCGCCGCCCGGGTCACCGAGCGCTGCTTCCACCATCTGGAGGCGCCCGTGCTGCGGGTCGCCGGATTCGACATCCCCTACCCGCCGCCCATGCTCGAGCGGCACCATCTGCCCGGGGTGGACCGGGTGCTGGACGCCGTCGCCCGGCTCCAGTGGGAGTCGCAGTGGACCGAGGGGAGCGCCGTCTGATGGCTGTCGTACGGGAGTTCACCCTGCCCGATCTGGGCGAGGGGCTGACCGGCGCCGAGATCGTGCGCTGGCTGGTCCAGGTCGGTGAGGTGGTCGCGGTCGACCAGCCGGTGGTCGAGGTCGAGACCGCCAAGGCGATGGTGGATGTGCCGTGCCCCTACGGCGGCGTGGTGACCGCCCGGTACGGCGAGGAGGGCGCGGAGGTGCCGGTCGGCGCGGCGCTGATCACTGTCGCCGTGCCGGAGGGCTCGGACGACGGATCCGCTCCGCCGGTCACCGAGAGCGCGGCCGACGGCGGATCGGGCAATGTGCTGGTGGGCTACGGCACGTCCGGTCCCGCCGCGCGGCGCCGTCGCGTCCAGCTCTCCGCCGGGCCGCCGCGCGAGACGGTGGCGGTGGCCCCCGCCGGGCCCCTGCCGGTGATCTCGCCCCTGGTACGGCGGCTGGCCCGGGAGCACGACGTCGATCTGCGGCAGCTCAAGGGCTCGGGCCCGGAGGGGCTGATTCTGCGGGCGGATGTGGAGCGAGCGGTGGCGGCTCCCGCCCCCACCCCCGCGCCCGCCCCCGCACCCGCCGTCGCCCCGGAAAGGGAGCGGGTGCCGCTGCGGGGGGTACGGGGCGCCGTGGCCGACAAGCTCGCCCGCAGCCGGCGCGAGATCCCCGACGCCACCTGCTGGGTGGACGCCGACGCGACCGAACTGCTCGCGGCCCGCGCTGCGATGAACGCCGCGGGCGGGCCCAAGGTCTCCGTGCTCGCCCTCCTGGCCCGCATCTGCACGGCCGCCCTGGCGCGCTTCCCCGAGCTCAACGCCACGGTGGACATGGAAGGCCGGGAGATCATCCGGCTCCCCGAGGTCCATCTCGGCTTCGCGGCGCAGACCGAGCGGGGCCTGGTGGTCCCCGTGGTGCGCGACGCACAGACGCGGACCATAGAGGGGCTGTCCGAGGAGATCGCCCGGCTGACCGAGGCCGCGCGGACCGGGACACTCGCCCCCGCGCAGCTCACCGGCGGCACCTTCACCCTGAACAACTACGGGGTCTTCGGGGTCGACGGCTCCACGCCGATCATCAACCACCCCGAGGCGGCGATGCTCGGGGTCGGCCGGATCGCCCCGAAGCCCTGGGTGCACCAGGGCGAGTTGGCGGTGCGCCAGGTGGTGCAGCTTTCGTTCACCTTCGACCACCGGGTGTGCGACGGAGGCACCGCCGGCGGATTCCTGCGGTATGTGGCCGACTGCGTGGAGCAGCCCCTGGTGTTGTTGCGACGGCTGTAGCGGCTGCCCGGCGGCGCCATACTCATGGGGTGACTCCAGGTGCGTATGACGCGGTGATCCTGGCCGGGGGCGCCGCTCGGCGGCTCGGTGGGGTGGACAAGCCCGCACTGCGGGTGGGCGGGCGCCCCCTGCTCGACCGGGTGCTGGACGCCTGCCGCGGCGCCGGGCGGACCGTAGTCGTCGGCCCGCGCAGGCCCACGGCGCGGCCCGTGCGGTGGGCCCGGGAGGAGCCCCCCGGCGGCGGCCCGGTCGCGGCCGTCGACGCGGGCGTCCGCCAGACCACCGCTCCGGTCGTCCTCGTCCTCTCCGCCGATCTGCCCTTCCTCACCCCCGAGACCGTGGAGACCCTCCTCAACGGCGTCGAGGGCACCGAAGGCGCCCAGCTCATCGACTCCGACGGCCGCGAGCAGCCCCTTGTCGCCGCCTACCGCGCCGAGCCGCTGCGCCGCGAGATCGCCCTCCTCGCCACCGAACACGGCGGTCTCGGCGGGCTGCCCCTGCGCCTCCTCGTCTCCGAGCTGGCCCTGGCCCGCCTCCAGCACCCCACGGCGTCGTTCGACTGCGACACCTGGGAGGACATCACCACGGCTCGAGCGCGCATCAGGGAGCATGGACGCGTGTTGGACGAATGGATTACCGCAGTCAAGGCCGAGCTCGGGATCGACCTGGATGTCGACACCGCGGCGCTACTCGATCTGGCCCGTGACGCCGCACATGGCGTCGCCCGGCCCGCCGCCCCGCTGACCACCTTCCTCGTCGGCTATGCCGCGGCCCAGAAGGGCGGCGGCCCGGAGGCACTGGCCGCCGCGACCGAGAAGGCCGCGGCGCTGGCCGCGCGTTGGGCCGAGGAGCAGTGACACCACGCAACCCCCGGGACGGGGACCCGCTCGACCGAGAGGTCGACGAGGCGCTGGCGCTGGCCAACGAATCCCCACCGCAGGGTCCGGAGCAGCCACTCGACAGGGCGGACGAGGACTGGGCGGACGCGGCCCTCAACCTGGCCAACGGCCGCCCGGACCCGCCCGCCCCGGAACGAGGCCGCGACACCGGCGCCGACCCGACCGGGACGGACTGGGCCGAGACCGCCCTCGACCTGGCCCAGGAGCGGCCGGCGAAACGGCGGGAGTGCCGCGATGAGGCGGATGAGACGGGAGGGGACGGGGGCGGAGCGGCGGGGGATCTGGAAGCCGACGTATACGTGTGGCGCGAATTTCTGGGTAACTCGACGTCAGGGGGGACTGGCGGCAAGAACACGCGGTCCAGGGCCCCCGCCCCGCAGCCCCCGGCCCCGGCCCCGTACTCGAAACGCACCCCAGCCGCACCCACCTCCCACCCGCACCCCCTTATGGACAAACCGCACCACAGCCCCACCTCCTGGCCCGACGCCCGCGCCATCGCCGCCCGCGCCGCCGTCAAGGAGGCCGCCCACGCCGCCCCGGTGATGCGACCGCTGTCCGAGGCGCTCGGGCAGGTCCTGGCCGCGCCGCTCGCCGCGCTCACCGACCTGCCGCCCTTCGACACCTCCGCCATGGACGGCTGGGCGCTCGCGGGCCCCGGCCCCTGGCGGCTGCCGACCGATGACCAGGACCACGGCATCCTCGCCGGACACGGTGCGGCGGCCGCCCTGCCCGACGGCCACGCCGTCCGCATCGCCACCGGCGCCCGCGTCCCGCCCGGCGCCACCGCCGTGCTGCGCAGCGAGTACGGCACCGACGCGGGCGACGGCTGGCTCCACGCGTCCGCCGCCCACCCCGTCGTCCTCGGCCAGGACATCCGCACCCGCGGCCAGGAGTGCCGCAGCGGCGATCAACTGCTCCCCGCCGGGACCCTGGTCACCCCGGCCGTACTGGGCCTGGCCGCCGCGGCCGGGTACGACGAGCTGCCGACGGTGCGCAGGCCGCGCGTCGAGGTGCTGGTCCTCGGCGATGAGCTGCTCACCGAGGGGCTGCCGCAGGATGGCCGGATCCGGGACGCGCTGGGGCCGATGGTCGGGCCATGGCTGCGGGCGCTCGGTGCCGAGGTCACGGGCACCCGGCGGCTGACCGACGAGGCGGACGCGGTGTGCGCGGCGGTGGCCGAGTCGTCCGCCGATGTCGTCGTGACGACCGGGGGCACGGCCGCGGGGCCCGTGGACCATGTCCACCCCACGCTGCGCCGCCTGGGCGCGGAACTGCTGGTGGACGGGGTGGCGGTGCGCCCCGGCCACCCGATGCTGCTCGCCCGGCTGGCACCCGAGAACCCCGAAGACTCCAAGAAATCCGAGAACCCCGAGAAATCCGAGACTCCCGGACCCCAAACCCGCCCCGCCCGGCATCTGGTGGGACTGCCGGGCAATCCGCTCGCGGCGGTGTCCGGTCTGCTGACCCTCGCGGAGCCGCTGCTGCGGACGCTGACGGGCCGCCCGGCCCCCGCCCCCGGCCCGGCCCCACTGGCCGAGGCCGTACAGGGGCATCCGCGGGACACCCGGCTGGTCCCCGTGACCTTCCGGCAGGACGCGGCGGTGCCGCTGCGCTTCACCGGCCCGGCGATGCTGCGCGGCATCGCGGTGGCCGACGGCCTCGCCGTGATCCCGCCCGGCGGGGCGAAGCGGGGCACCGAGGTCGAGGTGCTGGATCTCCCGTGGTCGGCGATCGCGACAGAGCAACTGAGCTACGCGGACCAATCGCGTCACGCGGACCAATCGCGTCACGCGGACCAATCGCGTCACGCGGACCAATCGCGTCACGCGAACCAAACGCGCCACGCGAACCAAACGCGCCACGCGGACCAATCGCGCCCCACAGGCCGAGCCCCCCGCCCACCCCGAGCGAGCCACCGTAAAGACAACGCAGCGCGCCATGGAGACGGTGAGGACATATCCCCCGAGGAGGGCCCGGCGTGAAGCTGCCCAGCCATGACGCGGCCGCCCGCACCCCCGGGGACGGCGGCCACCGCGTCCATCTGCCCCGCTTCCACGCGGGCCCGCTGCGCCAGGTCGCCAGCCGGCTGCTGCTGGCGCTGCTGGTGCTGGTGCTGACAGTGGTCATCGTGTACGTCGACCGCTCCGGCTACCACGACAACTCCGACGAAAGCGTCGACTTCCTCGACGCCGTCTACTACTCGACCGTCACGCTGTCGACGACCGGATACGGCGACATCGTGCCGTACAGCGACAGTGCGCGGCTCAGTAACATCCTGCTGGTCACGCCGTTGCGCGTGCTGTTTCTGATCATCCTGGTCGGCACCACCCTGGAAGTCCTGGCCGAACGAACCCGCGAGCAGTACCGCCTGAACCGCTGGAGGTCAGCGTTGCGTGATCACACCGTCGTCGTCGGCTTCGGCACCAAGGGGCGGTCCGCGGTGGAAACCCTCTGCGCGACGGGACTGGCCAAGAACCGGGTGGTCGTGGTCGACCCCAACCACAAGGTGATCGAGGCGGCGAACGCGGACGGGTTCGCGGGGGTGGTGGGCGACGCGACCCGCAGCGATGTGCTGTTGCGCGCGGAGGCGCAGCGCGCCCGCCAGTTCGTGATCGCCACCCAGCGCGATGACACCGCGGTCCTGGTCACGCTGACGGCCCGGCAGCTCAACCGGGGCGCCAACATCGTGGCGGCGGTGCGCGAGGAGGAGAACGCGCCGCTGCTGCGCCAGTCCGGAGCCGACGCCGTGATCACCAGCGCCAGCGCGGCCGGCCGGCTGCTGGGCATGAGCGTGCAGAGCCCCACGGCCGGGGCGGTGATCGAGGATCTGATCCAGCAGGGCTCGGGCCTGGACCTGGTGGAGCGCACGGTGGTGAAGGCGGAGGTGGGCAAGTCGGTGCGGGACACCGACGACCTGGTGGTGTCGGTGCTGCGCGGCCATCGTCTGCTCGCGTACGACGACCCGGACGCCAGCCCGCTTCAGGCGGCCGACCGGCTGATCACGATCGTTCGCGCGCCGATGGTCCAGGAGTAGCCTCGCGGCCATGCATGCGATCACGATTCCCGAACCCGGTGGCCCCGAAGCCCTGGTATGGGCCGAGGTCCCCGATCCCGTACCCGGTGAGGGCGAGGTCCTGGTCGACGTGGCCGCCGCCGGTGTCAACCGCGCGGATGTGCTCCAGCGCCAGGGCGTCTATCCGCCACCCCCCGGAGCCGCGCCCTACGCCGGGCTGGAGTGCTCGGGCCGGATCTCGGCGCTGGGCCCCGGCGTCACCGGCTGGGCCGTGGGCGACGAGGTGTGCGCACTGCTCGCGGGCGGTGGATATGCCGAGAAGGTGGTGGTTCCCTCGGGGCAGCTTCTGTCCCTCCCCGAGGGCGTGGACCTGGTCTCGGCCGCCGCGCTGCCCGAAGTGACCGCGACCGTATGGTCCAACGTCTTCATGATCTCCCATCTCCGGCCGGGCGAGACGCTGTTGGCCCACGGCGGATCGAGCGGTATCGGCACCATGGCGATCCAGCTCGCCAAGGCGATCGGGGCGCGGGTCGCGGTGACCGCGGGCGGCCCGGAGAAGCTGGCGGCCTGCCGGGAGCTGGGCGCCGACATCCTGATCGACTACCGCGAGCAGGACTTCGTCGAGGAGGTCCGCCGGGCCACCGATGGGACCGGGGCGGACGTCATCCTGGACATCGTGGGCGCGAAGTACCTCGCCCGGAATGTGGAGACGCTCGCCACCAACGGCCGACTGGCGATCATCGGGCTCCAGGGCGGGGCGAAGGCCGAGCTGAACCTGGCCGCTCTGCTCTCCAAGAGCGCCGCCGTGACGGCCACCGGGCTGCGGGGCCGCTCGCTGGCGCAGAAGGCGGCGATCATCGCGGCGGTGCAGGAGCACGTCTGGCCGCTGATCGCGGGTGGCCGGGTCCGCCCGATCGTCTACCGCACCATCCCGATGCGGGATGCCCCGGAGGCCCACCGGCTGCTGGAGTCCAGCGAGCATGTGGGGAAGATCCTGCTGACGGCCTGAGCGGCGCGAGCAGGCCCGGAGCGGCCCGGCACCGGCCCGGCACCGGCCCGGCACAGACCCGGCACCGGCCCGACCCCGGCCGTACGGACGGCAGCGCCGCAGCCACCGCGGCGTCGCGGTCCGTACGGCGGCGCCCAGGATGCCCGGTACATACCCTCATGTGACGCTGATCCCGTTACGCAACGGTTCGGCACGGGAGGGTGACCACCGTGAACCCTGCGACACTCCGCGCACTCCCGGCGGCGGCCCTGCTGGCGGGCACCGCCCTGACCGCCACCCAGGCGGCCCAGGCGGCCCAGGCCGCATCCGCCACCTCAGCCGCCTCCACCACCCCCGCCGCCCACACCGAAGCCGACGCCGCCGAAGACGACGCCGAGGACGACGCCGCCGAAGACGACGCCGACGACGGCGGCGGGCTGGCGGGGACCCGGGCGGGCGAGGGCCGTACGCACCCCGGCCGCACCCGGCCCCCCGCCCCCTCCCCGTCGGACGAGGACCCCTCGGCCGGGACAAGGGACGGGGACGGAGACGGGAACGAGAGCGGGAACGAAAGCGGGAACGAGAGCGACGAGGGGGCCGGGCGGTTCTCGCTGGTGCCCGAGTGGACGCAGTCCTCCCTCCCCATGCCGCAGCGCCCGGACAGCCACCAGGCGCGCGAACCGCTCCCCTCCGGGCAGCCTTACGGTGCTCAGCGGACCGCCGCCGAGCCCAGCGAGCGGGCGATGCGGGTGCTGCCGCTGGGCACCGGTCTCGCGCTCACCGGTCTCGGCCTCGGCCTGGCGTTCTTCGGTCTCCGGCTGCGCCGCCGCTGACATCGGCACCGAATCCTCGACCCTCGCCCGCCGGACCGGATGCCGGTGCGGAACAATAGGGGTATGAACCAGCCGATGAACGAACGAGCGCAGGAGAGCCCGCACGTCCTGGTCGTCGGTCCGGACGGGATGGCACTCGGCGGCGTCGGCCCCGCTTCTGGCGAGGGCAGTGGGGACGACGAGTCGCGCGAGATTCCCGTGACCGACATGGTCGAGCAGCCGGCGAAGGTCATGCGGATCGGCAGCATGATCAAGCAGCTTCTGGAGGAGGTCCGCGCCGCACCCCTCGACGAGGCCAGCCGGGTCCGGCTCAAGGAGATCCACTCCAGCTCGGTGAAGGAGCTGGAGGACGGGCTCGCACCCGAGCTGATCGGGGAGCTGGAGCGGCTGTCGCTGCCCTTCACGGACGAGGCGGTGCCGACCGAGGCCGAACTGCGCATCGCCCAGGCCCAGTTGGTCGGCTGGCTGGAGGGGCTGTTCCACGGCATCCAGACCACCCTGTTCGCGCAGCAGATGGCGGCGCGCGCCCAGCTCGAGCAGATGCGCCGGGCGCTGCCGCCCGGGCTCGGCGGGGGCGAGGAGGACGAGGACGCGCCCAAGCCGGGCGGCGCCCGCTCGGGCCCGTATCTCTGAGCCACGCACCGTACGACGGAACGACCGTACGACGAAACGACGCCGCGGGCCGCACCGGAAGGTGCGGCCCGCGGCGTCGTATGAGGAGGCTGGCGGGTGCGCCGGGCGCGTGGCCGTGGCTGCTACCCCGGGTTACCCGTGGAGACGGTCAGCTCGATGGTGTCCGTCTTGGGGTTGTACGGCTCGTAGTTCCGGTACGTGTAATTGAGGACGGTGCCCTTGCCCCACAGATTCTCGTCCTGGGGCACCACGCGGTACTTCCAGCCCGCGGCCCGGATGCACTTCTTCACCGAGTCGATGTAGAGGTTCTGGAAGTCGGGCACCGAGTAGGTGCCCTTCTCGTTCGAGTTCTCGTAGGCGTCGGTGCACCTCGACGCTTCGATCGTCTTGGTCTTGTCGCCCATGCGGAAGCCCTCGGCGCTTTCGGAGGCCGACGGCTTCGACGGCTTGCCGCCGCCCCCGCCCCCCTTGCTCTCGTCCTTGGAGCCGCCGTCACCGCTGAACGCGATGGCCAGGACCACGGCGATGACCGCCACCGCCGCGACGACGGCGGAGCCTATGATCACGCGCTTGTTGCTGTTGCCGCCGCCCCCGGACGGCGCCGAGGGCGAGATGCTGTACGGCGGCGGGGTGCTGGGGCCCTGGTACGAGGGCGCCGGGGTCTGGTAGCCGTGCTGCCCCATCGGCGGAGAGGCCGGGGCCGAGGTGGAGGGGCCGAAGGTGCCGTACTGCCCGACGGAGGGCTGCGGCTGATACGGCGTCTGGACGCTGCCGGGGCCGGGGGCGGGCGTCTGCTGGTCGATCGGCGGGAAGACGGCCGAGCCGACGCCGACGCCGCTGCGGGCCGGCGGACCGCCGCTGATGATGATCGGGGAGGCGCCGGTCTGCCCGGTGCGGGTGACCCGGGCGCATTCGTCGCGCATGGCCTCGGCGGTCGGGAAGCGCTCGTTCGGGTTCTTCTTCAGGGCGCGGGCGACCAGCGCGTCCACCGCGGGGGGAATGGACTGGTTGATCGTGGAGGGCGCGACCGGCTCCTCCTGGACGTGCGCGTACGCGATGGCCAGCGGCGAGTCCGCGTCGAAGGGCAGCCGGCCGGTCAGCAGCTCGAAGAGCATGATGCCGACCGAGTACAGGTCGCTGCGGGCGTCGACGCCGCGGCCCAGCGCCTGCTCGGGGGAGAGGTACTGCGGGGTGCCGACGACCATGCCGGTCTGGGTCATGGAGGTGACCCCGGACTGCATGGCGCGGGCGATGCCGAAGTCCATGACTTTGACCACATTACGCTTGGTCATCATCACGTTACCGGGCTTGATGTCGCGGTGAACCAGCCCCATCTCATGGCTGATTTCCAGTGCCGCCAGCACATCGCCGGTGATCTTCAGCGCCTTTTCGGTCGGCATCGCACCGTATTGCCGGACATCGGTGTCCAGAACCGCGCGCAGCGGCTGGCCCTCGACGTATTCCATGACGATGTACGGCATCAGCGAGCCGTCGACCGAGTCCTCGCCGGTGTCGAAGACCGAGACGATATTGGTGTGCGTGAGTTTCGCTACAGCCTGGGCCTCGCGGCGGAACCGCTCGCGGAAGGACTGCTCGCGCCCCAGTTCGGTGTGCAGCGTCTTGATCGCGACCTGGCGGTCCAGTACGGAGTCATAGGCCAGGTGAACGGAGGCCATTCCGCCCTCGCCCAGCAGGTCACGCAGTTGATAGCGGCCGTTCGCCAGAGAGTGGCCGTGATACCTGCCCGATGCGCCGTACTGGCTCATTTCGTGCTTCCCCCTTGGCGCACTCACTACTCTGACGCGCACGTTTCGACGCATTGATCTTGATGTTCTGGATATCGTGGCCAAGTCTGCCCGAGGCCACGGACACGTCAAGCCGCGTGCCCGTTCCGTGACCGGATGAGCAAGAACCCGTCACGCGATTTGCATCGCTTTGGCGTCAACAGGTTTGATGGCCGGTCCATCACCAACCGATGTACGGCGCGAAGGCTGTAGCGTGCCCTAGCAGGAACCGTACCGCCCGTGGGCGGGGCGATCTCGACCAGACCCCCACCGAGAACGAGACGGCGAGGACCGATGGCACAGACCCAGAGCGCCCAGGGGCCCTCCGAACCTGACGCCAGCGGGTCCGGAATGCCGGATTCGCCCGAAGCGTGGGGCAACGGAGGGCTTGTCGGCGATGGTCGATATCGGCTTACCGGTCGTCTCGGCCGCGGCGGTATGGCGGAAGTCTTCGCCGCCGAGGACCTCCGGCTCGGCCGGACGGTCGCGGTCAAGCTGCTCCGCGCCGATCTGGCCGAGGACCCGGTGTCCAAGGCCCGCTTCACCCGCGAGGCCCAGTCCGTCGCGGGGCTGAACCACCACGCCGTGGTGGCGGTCTACGACTCCGGCGAGGACACCGTCGGCCAGAACACCGTGCCGTACATCGTCATGGAGCTGGTCGAGGGCCGGACCATTCGCGATCTGCTGCTCAACGCCGAGGCCCCGCCGCCGGATCAGGCACTGATCATCGTCTCCGGGGTGCTGGAGGCGCTCGCCTACAGCCATCAGCACGGCATCGTGCACCGTGACATCAAGCCCGCCAACGTGATCATCACCCACAGCGGCGCGGTCAAGGTGATGGACTTCGGCATCGCCCGCGCCCTGCACGGCGCGCAGTCCACCATGACCCAGACCGGCATGGTCATGGGCACACCCCAGTACCTCTCGCCGGAGCAGGCCCTCGGCAAGGCCGTGGACCACCGCTCCGACCTGTACGCCACCGGATGTCTGCTCTACGAGCTGCTGGCGCTGCGCCCGCCGTTCACCGGGGAGACCCCGCTGTCGGTGGTCTACCAGCACGTCCAGGACACCCCGGTGCCGCCCTCGGAGACCTCCGGCACCGTGCCGCCGGAGCTGGACGGCCTGGTGATGCGCTCCCTCGCCAAGGACCCGGACGACCGGTTCCAGAGCGCCGAGGAAATGCGCGGCATGGTCCAGTACGCGCTCCAGATGCTCCACGAGGCGGGCGGCCACACCGGTGTCTGGAGCACCGGCCCGGTCACCCAGCACCTGGGCGCCGCCACCCCCGCCATGGGCATGCCGGGCGTGCCCGGGGCCACCACCGCGCTGCCCCACCCCGGCCACGGCGAGACCTCCCAGCAGCCGATCGTCACCGGCCCCGGGGGCGGTGACGGCGGCTACCACGGCGGTTCCGGCCGCCGTAAGGGCCGCGGCAAGGTGTGGCTGATCGCGGTGCTCGCGATGGTCGCGGTCGCGGTGGGGGTCGCCTTCGCCGTGCAGCACGGCAAGAAGGACGGCGGGGGTGAGCCGAGCAAGCCCAAGACGTCGGTCACCCAGGACAAGACCACCAAGCCGAGCGACAAGCCGACCGACGACACCAGCGACGACTCGGCCCCGACCGACGACTCCACCGCCGGGAACACGGGCGACGACTACACCCCGTCCGACAACCCGAAGCCCTCGTACTCCGAAGACCACCCCACGGACCAGCCGACGGACTCGCAGACGGACCCGGGCACCAACGTGCCCACCGACGATCCGACCACCCCGGGCGGCAATGATCCGACCACCGAGCCCACCGACGACCCGCCGACCGAGCCCACCACGGATCCCACCGGTACGGCGGGTGCCACGGACGGCGGCATTCCGTAACGGCCCGGGGGCGCCCCGTGGCGCCCCCTCCCAAGGCCCTCTCCGGGCCGGACGTCAGCCGCAGAAGGCGTCCCGGACCGCGTCGTACTCCCGGGTCCACCACACCACCAGCGCCGCGGCCGCCGGGAACTGCGGATCGGCGCGCCGGTCCCCGCGCTGGTAGCGCCAGCGCAGCATCCAGAAGTCGTTGAGCCGCTCCCACCACACCCGGTGCACGGCCGCGGCCATCTCAAAGGCCCCGGCCCCCGCCGTGCAGCGGTACGCGCGCGCGTAGGAGCGCACCTTGGTGAGCTCCAGGGCGCCGTCCGGCCGTACGAAGAAGATCGCGGCGGCCCGGACCGCCTCCTCGGCGCGCGGCTGCACCCCGAGCCGGTCCCAGTCGACGATGGCGGCCGGTTCCGTGTCGCGGTAGAGCAGGTTCAGCGGGTGGAAGTCGCCGTGCACCCAGCCGGCGACCGGGACGGCGTGGGCCTCCGGGCGGCGGTGGGCGTGCCGCTCCAGCAGCGCCCGCCGCTCGACCAGGCGGTGCTCGGCGAGTTCGTCGAAGCTGTCGCGGTCCCGGCGCCCCCGGATCAGCGTGAGCAGCTCGTCGATGACGGCGAAGGTGTCCTCGGGGTCGGCCGCCTCCTCGGGCGGCCGGCGGTCGCCCGTACGGGCCCGCATGACGCGCTCCAGACAGGTGTGGACAAGCCCGAGCAGCCCGCCCAGCCGCCAGCACTGGGGGGCGGTCAGCTCACCGCCGGCGCGGTGCTGTCCGTCGATCCAGGGGTGTAACGCGTAGCAGCGGCCGCCGATGACGGCGACCGTACGGCCGTCGGCGTCGGGGACCGGCGGGGCGACGGGCACCCCGAGCGCGCCCAGCCGCTGGGTGACCCGGTGCTGGCGGGCGATGGCGGTGCGGTCGCCGTCCAGGTGGTGTTTGAGGAAGAACCGGCCGCGGGTGGTGGCGAGGCGGTAGCCCCGGTTGAGCAGTCCCTGGGTGAGCGGTTCGCAGGAGACGGCCTCACCGGCGCTGTCGTAGCGGCGGAGCAGGGCGCCCAGGGTTTCCCCGTCGGGAGCGGCCTCGGCGGAGTGTACATGTGAGCGCGGCACCTGCCAGATGTTAGATCACCGGGGATCACCTCCACGGCGCGCGAGGATGACGACGCACGGCACACCGGGGTGCGGCCGGACGGCACGCCGGGGTACGACCGGTTGACCGGACGGGGTCGACGTGTCCCGGCCCGCGTCGGCCGCCTGGGGCTCGGCGCCTGCGGCGGGCTTTCCCCTCCCCGCCCCTTCCCGCAGCACCGATATGCGGCTCCGCCGCGTGGTGGGGCTCCGCCCCAGACCCCGGGGTCCAGGGGCAAGGCCCCTGCCACGCGGCGGACATCCCCATGGCGCTTCCGGGCCCGCGCCGCCCCCGCCAGGGCTAAGCGCTCCGCTGGAAGTGTCGCGATGCGTCGTCGGCCGACCGCGGCGCCGTCGTGGCTGGTCGCGCAGTTCCCCGCGCCCCTTCGGGGCGCTGCCCGAACCGCAGCGGACTTCCTCCGGCCTGCTTACCGCTTCTGGGGCTGTGTCGCCCCCCGCCAGGGCTAGCGCTTCTGGGGCTGTGTCGCCTGCATCCGCGCGACATAGGCCGCCGCCTGCGACCGGCGCTCCATGCCCAGCTTGGAGAGCAGGCTGGAGACATAGTTCTTGATCGTCTTCTCGGCGAGATGGAGCCGTTCGCCGATCGCCCGGTTGGTGAGCCCCTCCCCGATCAGCAGCAGGATCCGGCGCTCCTGCTCGGTGAGGGCGGCCAGCCGGTCGTCCGGTTTGGCGGCCGTCTGGCCGCGCAGCCGCTCCAGCACCCGGGCGGTGGCCACCGGGTCGAGCAGCGACCGGCCCGCGGCCACGTCCCGGACGGCGGAGAGCAGTTCCTCGCCGCGGATGTCCTTCAGGACATAGCCGGAGGCGCCCGCGATGATGGCGTCGAAGAGCGCCTCGTCGTCGGCGAAGGAGGTGAGCATCATGCAGTGGATGCTCTCGTCGCGGGCGCGGATCTCCCGGCAGACCTCGACCCCGCTGCGGTCGGGCAGCCGGATGTCCAGGACGGCGACATCCGGCCGGGCGGCCGGGATCCGCGCCAGGGCGTCGGCCGCGGTGCCCGCCTCGCCGACCACCTCCATGTCCGGCTCGCTCGCGAGCAGATCCCGTACGCCGCGTCGGACCACTTCATGGTCGTCAACCAGGAAAATCCCTATTTTTCCTTCTTCGCGCACGGATCCAGTCTCACACACGATGTCTTCCCGTGCCCTTGTCCTGCGGGATAACGTGCGCTTGTCCGGCGGCCTGCGGGGCTGTGACCAGTGGATGTTTCCCCCCTCGCGCGATTTACTTGGAAATCCAAGCAAAATTGCAGGTCAGGTGGGGTTTCGCAGACATGCGACGCACTGGGTAACGTGCCTTGTGCAGGGCCAGCCGCCGGGAACCTGTCACGCCCGGCCATGCCTCGGCGCACCCACCCCGTGCGCCGGGACGGAACGGGCGAGCCGCAACTGGCCGCCGGCGGATCCCGGGGGCCGGACAGACGGAGGAGCACACGTGACCGTGGAGAGCACTGCCGCGCGCAAGCCGCGCCGCAGCGGAGCCAAGCGCAGCACCACAGCGCGGGACGCCAAGAAGCAGCCTGGGGGCCAGCCCGAACTCGTACAGTTGCTGACCCCCGAGGGCGAGCGTGTCGAGCACCCCGATTACGCCATCGACCCCACCCCGGAGGAGCTGCGCGGTCTGTACCGGGACATGGTGCTGACACGGCGTTTCGACGCCGAGGCGACCACCCTCCAGCGCCAGGGCGAACTGGGCCTGTGGGCGTCGCTGCTGGGCCAGGAGGCGGCGCAGATCGGCTCCGGCCGGGCGCTGCACGACGACGACTATGTCTTCCCCACCTACCGCGAGCACGGTGTGGCCTGGTGCCGGGGCGTCGACCCGACCAATCTGCTCGGGATGTTCCGCGGGGTGAACCACGGCGGCTGGGACCCGAACAGCAACAACTTCCACCTGTACACCATCGTGATCGGCTCGCAGACGCTGCACGCGACCGGCTACGCGATGGGCGTCGCCAAGGACGGCGCCGACGCCGCGGTCCTGGCCTACTTCGGCGACGGTGCCTCCAGCCAGGGCGATGTCGCCGAATCGTTCACCTTCTCCGCGGTGTACAACGCCCCGGTGGTCTTCTTCTGCCAGAACAACCAGTGGGCCATCTCCGAGCCCACCGAGAAGCAGACCCGGGTCCCGCTCTACCAGCGCGCCCAGGGCTACGGCTTCCCCGGGGTGCGGGTGGACGGCAATGACGTGCTCGCCTGCCTGGCCGTCACCAAGGCCGCGCTGGAGCGGGCGCGCACCGGGCAGGGCCCGATGCTCATCGAGGCGTTCACCTACCGCATGGGCGCCCACACCACCTCGGACGACCCGACGCGCTACCGCTCCCCCGAGGAGCGGGAGCTGTGGGAGACCAAGGACCCGATCCTGCGGCTGCGCACCCTGCTGACCCGCGAGGGCCTGGCCGACGACGCGTACTTCGCCGAGCTGGAGCGGGAGAGCGACGCGCTGGCCAAGCGGGTACGGGACGCGGTGCGGGCCATGCCCGACCCCGATGACATGGCGCTGTTCGAGCACACCTACGCCGACGGGCACGCGCTCGTCGACGAGGAGCGGGCGCAGTTCGCCGAGTACCAGGCTTCGTTCGTCACCGCTGAGGAGGGCATCTGACATGGCCGCCGAGAAGATGTCGCTCTCCAAGGCGATCAACGCGTCACTGCGCACGGCCCTCGAGTCCGACCCCAAGGTCCTGATCATGGGTGAGGACGTCGGCAAGCTGGGAGGCGTCTTCCGCGTCACCGACGGGCTCCAGAAGGACTTCGGCGAGGACCGGGTCATCGACACCCCGCTCGCCGAGTCCGGCATCGTGGGCACCGCGATCGGGCTGGCGCTGCGCGGCTACCGCCCGGTGGTGGAGATCCAGTTCGACGGTTTCGTCTTCCCCGCCTACGACCAGATCGTCACCCAGCTCGCCAAGATGCACGCACGCTCGCTCGGCAAGGTCAAGCTGCCGGTCGTCATCCGCATTCCGTACGGCGGCGGCATCGGCGCGGTGGAGCACCACAGCGAGTCGCCCGAGGCGCTGTTCGCGCATGTGGCCGGGCTGAAGGTGATCTCGCCCGCCAACGCCTCCGACGCCTACTGGATGCTCCAGCAGGCCATCGGCAGCGACGACCCGGTGATCTACTTCGAGCCCAAGCGCCGCTACCACGACAAGTCCGAGGTCGACACCGCCGCGATCCCCGGTCCGCTGCACGCCGCCCGGGTGGTGCGGCCGGGGGCGGACCTGACCCTCGCGGCCTACGGCCCGATGGTGAAGGTCGCCCTGGACGCCGCCGCGGCCGCCGCCGAGGAGGGCAAGTCGATCGAGGTCGTGGACCTGCGGTCGATGTCGCCGATCGACTTCGACACCATCCAGCGTTCCGTGGAGCGGACGGGGCGGCTGGTCGTCGTCCACGAGGCTCCGGTATTCCTGGGCACCGGGTCGGAGATCGCCGCACGCATCACCGAGAGGTGCTTCTATCACCTCCAGGCCCCGGTGCTGCGGGTCGGCGGCTTCCACTCGCCGTACCCGCCGTCACGGCTCGAGGACGAGTACCTTCCGGGGCTGGACCGGGTGCTCGACGCCGTAGACCGTGCGTTGGCGTACTGAAGGGCTTGAGGAGATCGTGACGATGACCGCAGTCGAACAGCGCTTCCGTGAGTTCAAGATGCCCGATGTGGGCGAGGGGCTGACCGAGGCCGAGATCCTCAAGTGGTTCGTGGCGCCGGGCGACACCGTGACCGACGGTCAGGTGGTGTGCGAGGTCGAGACCGCCAAGGCCGCCGTCGAGCTGCCCATCCCCTTCGACGGCGTGGTGCACGAGCTGCGCTTCGACGAGGGCACCACCGTGGACGTGGGCACGCCGATCATCTCGGTGGACACCGACCCCGGTGCGGGGGAGGCGGCGCCCCAGGCCGCTCCCGCCGCGGGGAAGCCCGCCGAGAAGCCCGCCGCCGAGGCCGAGCCCGCCGGGAAGGAGGGCCGCCAGGCCAACCTGGTCGGCTACGGGGCGGCGCCCGCCTCCACCAAGCGCCGTCCGCGCAAGCCGGTGCCGGGCTCCCAGCGCTCGGCGCCCGCCCCCTCCGCCGCGGCGCCCGCGCCCAAGGAGCCCGCGCCCGCCCCCGCGCCCGCGCGCCCCGAGGCCGCGCCCGCGCCCGAGCTGAACGGCAGCGGGCGGCCCGCCCGGCCGCTGGCCAAGCCCCCGGTCCGCAAGCTGGCCAAGGACCTGGGCATCGACCTGGAGGCGGTCACCCCGAGCGGGCCGGACGGGATCATCACCCGCGAGGACGTCCACGCGGCCGCCGAAGCCGTCCAGACGGCCCGGGAGACGCCCGTGGCGGCTCCGTCCAGGGCCGTGGCGGGCCGGGAGCGGCGGGTGCCCGTGAAGGGCGTACGGAAGGCCACCGCGCAGGCGATGGTCAACAGCGCCTTCACCGCCCCGCATGTGACCGAGTTCGTGACGGTCGACGTGACCCGCACCATGAAGCTCGTCGCCGACCTCAAGCAGGACCCGGCGATGGCCGGGCTGCGGGTCAACCCGCTGCTGCTGGTCGCCAAGGCCCTGCTGGTGGCCATCCGGCGCAACCCGGATGTCAACGCCACCTGGGACGAGGACAACCAGGAGATCGTCTACAAGGACTACGTCAATCTGGGCATCGCGGCGGCCACGCCGCGCGGGCTGATCGTCCCCAACATCAAGGACGCCCACGCCAAGACCCTGCCCGAACTGGCGTCCGCCCTGGGTGAGCTGGTCACCACCGCCCGTGAGGGCAAGACCACCCCGGCCGACATGTCCGGCGGCACGGTCACCATCACCAACGTCGGCGTCTTCGGCATCGACGCGGGCACACCGATCCTCAACCCCGGTGAGTCCGCGATCCTCGCCTTCGGCGCCGTCAAGCTCCAGCCGTGGGTCCACAAGGGCGAGGTCAAGCCCCGCCAGGTGACCACGCTCGCGCTCTCCTTCGACCACCGGCTGGTCGACGGCGAGCTGGGCTCCAAGGTGCTCGCGGACGTCGCGGCCGTCCTGGAGCGCCCCAAGCGCCTGATCACCTGGGCGTGATGTAGCGGCAGACCCCATCCCCCGTCCGCATCGCGGACGGGGGATGGGTGCGCATGCATCTTGTATCTATGATGTGCGCATCATGAGTCCCGCCGATACGGCCACCAAGCCGCCACCCGCCGCCGAACGCGTCTACCACCACGTCAAACAAGCCGTCCTCGACCGCCGCTACGAGGGCGGCACACTGCTGAGCGAGGGCGAACTCGCGGACGCCGTCGGGGTCTCCCGTACGCCCGTCAGGGAGGCCCTGCTGCGCCTGGAGGCCGAGGGGCTGCTCAAGCTCTATCCGAAGAAGGGCGCCCTGGTGCTGCCCGTCTCCTCGCAGGAGATCGCGGATGTGGTCGAGACCCGGCTGCTGGTGGAGCAGCACGCGGTCGCCAAGGTCGTCCCGGCCGGGGAGCAGTTGCTGGGGCGGCTCGAGGAGCTGCTGGAGGAGCAGAAGGTGCACGCGGCGGCCGGGGATCTGGCCGCCTTCGCGGCCGCCGACCGCTGCTTCCACGCGGCGATCGTCAGGGCGGCGGGAAACGCCATCCTGGCGCAGCTCTACGACCAGTTGAGGGACCGCCAGTTGCGGATGGGCGTGGCCACCATGCACGCCGAGCCCGGCCGTATCGCCAAGAACATCACCGAGCACACGGATATCCTCCGGGCCCTGCGCGCCGGGGACGCCGGGTTCGCGTCCGGGCTGGTGCAGCGCCATATCAGTTGGGTGAGCAACCTCGCCCGGGGTGAGGAGCGATGACCTCGGCCCAGTTGCCCGGGGATCCGCCCGGCGGCCGTCGTGCCGTCGCCGTGTGGGGTCTGGGCGTCGCCGTCTACTTCGTCGCCATCACCTATCGCACCAGCCTCGGCGTCGCCGGTATCGACGCCGCCGAGCGCTTCCACATCAACGCCTCGGCGCTGTCGACCTTCTCCATCCTCCAGGTGCTGGTCTACGCCGGGATGCAGATACCGGTCGGGCTCATGGTCGACCGTCTCGGCACCCGTAAGGTGCTCATGCTCGGGGTGGTGCTCTTCACCCTGGGGCAGTTCGGCTTCGCGTTCTCCCACTCCTACGCGATGGCGCTGGGCTCCCGGGCGCTGCTCGGCTGCGGTGACGCGATGACCTTCATCAGCGTGCTGCGGCTCGGCTCGCGCTGGTTCCCGGCCCGCCGCGGGCCGCTGATCGCCCAGATCGCCGCGCTCTTCGGCATGGCGGGCAACCTGGTCTCCACGCTGGTGATCGCCCGCTCCCTGCACAGCGTCGGCTGGACCACGACCTTCGCGGGCAGCGCGCTCGGCGGCCTCGCCGTCTTCGTCCTGGTGCTGTTCTTCCTCAAGGACCACCCGAAGGGCTTCGAGCCCGCGCCCGCCACGCATCTGGGCGCCGACTACGTCCGCCGGCAGATCGCGGACGCCTGGCGCGAGCCCGGCACCCGGCTCGGCATGTGGGTGCACTTCACCACCCAGTTCCCGGCGATGGTCTTCCTGCTGCTGTGGGGGATGCCGTTCCTGGTCGAGGCGGAGGGGCTGTCCCAGGCGACCGCGGGCCAGCTCCTGACCCTGGTGGTGCTCTCCAACATGGCGGTCGGCCTGGTCTACGGGCAGGTCATCGCCCGGCACCACGCCGCCCGCGGCCCGCTGGCCCTCGGCACGGTCGGCGCCACCGCGCTGCTGTGGGGCACCGTGCTGGTCTGGCCGTCCGCCCACGCGCCGATGTGGCTGCTGGTGGTCCTGTGCGTGGTGCTCGGCGCCTGCGGGCCCGCGTCGATGATCGGCTTCGACTTCGCCCGGCCCGCCAATCCGCCCGAGCGGATCGGCACCGCGTCCGGAATCGTCAACATGGGCGGCTTCACGGCCTCGATGACCACACTGCTGGCCGTCGGTGTGCTGCTGGACCTGACCGGCCAGAACTTCCGGATCGCGTTCACCTCGGTGTTCGTGCTCCAGGCGCTGGGCATCAGCCAGATCCTGCGGCTGCGCGGCCGGGCGCACCGCCGGGAGCGCGAGCGTGTGGTCGCGAGCCGTGTCGAGGCCGTGCACGTACCGGCGTGACCCCGGGGGCCTTTACGGCGAGACCCCGGGGGCTTACGGCGTGATCCCGGGCGCTGTGCGGCCCGGCCCTCCGGGCCCGCGCTACGGCGTGACCGCGAAGTGCCCGAGGATCGCCTCGGCCAACTGCTGATCGCCCTCGATCTTCAGCCGATCCGAGACCGCCTCGGGCCGCACCCGCCCACAGGCCAGCCGCATGTAGGTCTCCCAGTCCAGGGAGAGGGTGGCCGTCGGCCCGAGCGAGACGCTGCCGTCGATGCTGCCCCGGCCGTCCGCGTCGACCCGCACCGTCCGCATGAACTCCAGCGGGCCGTTCACATCGAAGACGACGGCCGACTGGGGCGCCGCGCCCGCGTCCTTGGCGACCACCTTCGGCAGCCCCGACAGCAGCAGGTCACGGGTGATCGTGGCGCCCGGCGAGTCCAGATTGCCCGGCTTGTTCAGGGCCCGGCGCAGATCCTGCTCATGCACCCAGACGTCGAAGACCCGCTTCGTCAGGGCCTCCTCCAGCGTCACCTCGGAGCCGCCGGGCCAGCGCACCATGGCGTCCGGGGCGCGCTTCTCGTTCCGCAACTGGCGGCCCCGCCGGATGACGGTGTACTCCAGCTCGGAGGTCATCTCGGGCGCGGTGTGGCAGCGCCGGACGTCGACCTGGACCTCCATGTACCGCGACAGCTCGTTGGTGACGTGGTAGAGGTCGCGCGGCAGGGTGTGGATGGGGCGGGGATCGCCGAGCATCTCGCATTCGAGGCCGATCACATGCGAGACGACGTCCCGCACCGACCATCCCGGGCACTCGGTGGCGAGGTTCCACTCGCGCTCCGCGAGCGGATTCACCAACTCCGATATCGCGTCGATGGAGTGCGTCCAGGCGTCGATGGAGGTCTGAAGGCTGGGATGGACGGTCACGGGACCCCTCGGGCGGTTGGTGCGCGGGCTGGGTGCTGGTGTGTGCGTTCAAGTTACGCTGCCCACGAGCGCACGGGCAGTGCTTTCGGCTCTGATCGTAGGCCCGGATCGGCGGCCGGCGGCCTGCTCGCGATGGTAGTGTGCGCCCGCCTTCGCCTTATCTCCGGGCAGACCCCCGCATATCGGTCGAAAGCCATCGGGGGGTGGGGGAATGAGACGGGTGGGGCTGCTGTTTCATGGGGATATGGCTCCACGTGCACGCGTCCGCGCTCCCGAACTGATCGGCCGGGGCGGCTGGCTCAATACCGGCGGCAACGACCTCACCCTCACCGACCTGCGAGGGCGCATCGTCATCCTCGACTTCTGGACCTTCTGCTGTGTGAACTGTCTGCATGTCCTGGACGAACTGCGCGAGCTGGAGGAGAAGCACCGCGACACCGTGGTGATCGTCGGGGTGCACTCGCCGAAGTTCGTCCACGAGGCGGAGCACCAGGCGGTCGTGGACGCGGTCGAGCGCTACGAGGTGCACCACCCGGTCCTCGACGACCCCGAGCTGGCCACCTGGAAGCAGTACGCGGTACGGGCCTGGCCCACCCTGGTCGTCATCGACCCCGAGGGCTATGTGGTCGCCCAGCACGCGGGCGAGGGCCACGCACACGCCCTGGAGACCCTCGTGGGCCAGTTGGAGGCCGAGCACGCCGCCAAGGGCACCCTGCGGCGTGGCGACGGCCCATATGTGCCCCCGGAGCCGGTCCCCACCGAGCTGCGCTTCCCCGGTAAGGCGCTGCCGCTGCCCGGCGGCACCTTCCTCGTCTCGGACACCACCCGCCATCAACTGGTGGAACTCGCGGCGGACGGCGAGAGCGTGGTGCGGCGGATCGGCGCGGGCGAGCGCGGCCTTGACGACGGCACCGGCGAGCGGGCCCGCTTCAGCGAGCCCCAGGGGCTCGCCCTGCTCCCCGACGGCACCGTGGCCGTCGCCGACACCGTGAACCACGCGCTGCGCCGCTACGACCCGGCCACCGGCGAGGTCACCACGCTCGCCGGGACCGGCCGCCAGTGGTGGCAGGGGTCGCCCACCGAGGGGCCCGCCCGGGAGGTCGACCTGTCCTCCCCCTGGGACGTCGCCTGGTTCGCCGGCCGGCTGTGGATCGCCATGGCGGGCGTCCACCAGTTGTGGACCTACGACCCGGAGGCCGGGACGGTACGGGCCGCCGCCGGGACCACCAACGAGGGGCTGGTCGACGGCCCCGCCGAGGAGGCGTGGTTCGCCCAGCCCTCCGGGCTCGCCGCCACCGGGGACCGGCTGTGGATCGCGGACTCCGAGACCTCCGCGCTGCGGTACGTCGAGCGCGACGGCGACGGCTTCGCCGTCCGTACGGCCGTCGGCACCGGGCTCTTCGACTTCGGCCACCGGGACGGCGCCGCCGAACAGGCGCTGCTCCAGCATCCGCTGGGCGTCACCGCGCTGCCCGACGGCTCGGTGGCGATCTCGGACACCTACAACCACGCGCTGCGCCGCTACGACCCGGCCACCGGCGAGGTCTCCACGCTCGCCACGGATCTGCGCGAGCCCTCCGGCGCGGTCCTGGCCGACGGGGACATCGTCGTGGTGGAGTCCGCCCGGCACCGGCTGACCCGGCTGCGGCTGCCGGAGGAGGCCGTAAGGGTCGACGCGGTGGCCCACCGCACCCAGCGGGCCGCGACCGACATCGCCCCGGGGACGCTCCGGCTGGACGTGGTCTTCCAGGCGCCCGAGGGGCAGAAGCTGGACACCCGCTACGGCCCCTCCACCCGGCTGCTGGTCAGCTCCACCCCGCCCGAGCTGCTGGCCGAAGGAGAGGGCGCGGGCACCGATCTGAACCGTGAGCTCGTCCTTGCGGAGGGCATGACCGAGGGCGTGCTGCATGTCTCGGCGATGGCCGCCTCCTGCGACGACGACCCCGGCAACGAGTACCCCGCCTGCCATGTGCACCAGCAGGACTGGGGCGTCCCGGTGCGGATCACCGAGGGCGGCGCGAGGCGGCTGCCGCTGGTGCTCGCCGGGATGGACGGCTGAGCCCGGACCGGCGGTCAGCCGCTCAGTCCGGGCAGTTGGGCAGCGTGGAGTACTGCACCTGGTCCTGGCGGATGCGGATGCCCGGTACCCACATCCGCTTGCCGTCCTGTAAGACGCGGAACCACATGCTGCTGTGCCCGCCCGCCTCGTCGGTCACCGTGACACCGTTGGCGATGCGGCAGTCGGCGCGCAGTACGTCGCCGTGCCAGGCCCGGCCCACGATGTTCGACGGGCGGTAGGCCACGTACGGATCCTCGGCCAGGCCCAGGGAGCAGGCGCGGACGCGCTGGTGCCGGCAGTCCTTCTCGGCGTTGTAGACGGTGATCCGGGCGTTGCCCAGGGGCGAGGAGCCCGCCGCGCCGCCCGGGGACCCGCCGTCGTCGGACGACCGGAGGGCGATGATCCCGGCCGTGCCCCCGGCGATCAGGACGACGGCGCCCACCGCGGCGAGGGTGAGCCGCAGCCGGCGCCGGGACGGCCGGTCCTTTGGGGGCTGCCCCAGGGGCGGCGGCGCGGACGCGACCGGCTCCGGACCGGCCTCCTCGGCGGCCTGCACGGCTGCCTCGGCCTCGGTGGCCCGGTGCAGCAGGGTCACCAGTTCGGGCAGCCGGTCCTCGGCGGTGAAGGAGAGCTTGCCCCACTGGACCAGAAGCCGCTCGTCGGGGAGGCTCTGGCCGCGCAGATAGCGGGAGAGGGAGGACCGGCTGGCGGGCAGCCGCCCCTCCAGTTCCTTCAGGCTGAGTCCCAGCTCACCGTGCATCCGGCGCAGTGCGGTCACGAATTCCCTTACCGGGCCGGAGAGTTCCTCGGGAAGCGGGGCAAGCGGCTTGCGTCGCGGGTTCTCGGGGCGATTCGGATGCGCTGGCACGTACACCATTGCAGCACGGGATCATGAACATGCAGAGCGACACGTCCACACCCCCGAGGTGGACGTGCCGCTCGTTACGGGAACCGGGTCAGGAACGCATCAGTCCGTGAACTTCAGCGGCCGGTAGGGCTTGTACTCGCTGCCCGGCTCCAGTCCGTAGCGACGGGTCGTGTGATCCGTCCCGAAGTCGCCGCGCTGCTCGTAGGAGGTGTACGAGGTGTGGGCGGCGTCGTTCCACTTCTCGAACATCACGACATGGCGGGTGTTGTTGTCCCCGGAGGCGTCGATCAGCAGATCACCGGGCCGCAGGTCGTTCAGGGCGATCGGCTTGGTGATGCCGGAGCCGGTGAGGCCCACGGTGTTGGTGCCGGGCGCTTGCAGGCCCAGCGCCATGGAGACATAGCCCGAGCAGTCCTGGCGGTAGCCGTCCTTCCAGACCTGGGCCTGGCTGTACGGCACCCGGCCGCCGTTGTCGGCGGTCAGCCAGGTGGCGGCCCGCTTCAGCGCCTCCGCGCGGGTGCCGCCGGTCTGCGGCGGCTCCGGCGGCTCACCACCGCCGTTCTGCACCGGGACGCCGGGCAGCGAGTCCTGCGGGATGTCCACCGCGACGACGGTCACAAAGCCGCTGACCGGCCCGGTGATATGGGCCATGTAGGTCGAGCAGGCCCCGTCCTCGCAGACCTTCTTGCCGGTGTTGACCTGGTAGTCGGCGGTGATGCGGTCCTGGCCGGGGGTGTTCTTGTTGAGCATGCCGACGGACGGGGAGCCGGTGTCGGCGCTCTGGTGGACCACCCAGCGGGTGCCCCAGGTGGGGAAGTCTGCGCTGGCCGCGGCCCTGGTGCCGAACTCCCCCGTGGTCGTCTTCAGCTTGAGTGCCGCGGCCCCGCCCTGCGCCGATGTGGTGTCGCGGCTCGTCAGGCCCTGCTCGGCGACCTTTCCGGCCTTCGCCGCCTTGGCGTCATGGCCCGCGGTGTCGGCTCCGCCCGAGCAGCCCACGAGTCCGGTGGCGCCGATGCCCGCCGCGGCGATCGCGGGGACCACCCTGCGCAGGAAGATCCGGCGTCGGCCGCCGCTGATGGAGTGCGTCATCTCTGGATTCCCCCTTGGTGAGAGCGCCGACGGCGGGCGTCGGCACGGCTCGGTCGAGGCCGCCGGGCCGTCCGCCGCGGCGACGGGAACCACTGTGGGCCGCGGGGCGGGGCCTTTCCGGGCCCGAGCCGACCTTTGGGACGTCCCAGCCGGGCGCGCCCCTGATGACCTGCCAAGACGTCCATGGGAGAGGCCGGGTGCGGGACATGGAGGGCGGTGCCGTGGGACATGACGAGACGGCCCCCGCCGAGGCGGGGGCCGTCCGGGGCAGGTAGCCGGGGGGAGGCGGCTACCTGTCCAGCCAAGGGGCTCGGAATCGAGCGGTCACCGGAGTGAAAGGTCGAGCGATCATCAGCGGCAAGGTCGAGCGGTCACCAGAGCAGTGCGTCGGACGCGTCGCTCTGCCAGTAGCCGACCTCCGTCCCGTCCCCGACCTCCACCGAGTCGCCGGGGAGGTCGACGCCGCGGCGGCTGTCCTCGCCGGGGAGGGAGACGGTCAGCCCGGTGGCCTTACGGCCGCCGTCGGCCGGGGCGCCGGCCGCGGAGGTGGTCAGGCCCGCGTAACCGCTCCCGCCGGGCGGCAGCGTGACGACCGTCTGGGGCCGGGTGTCCCCGTCCTGCGGCACCGCCGTCCGCCCGCCGTCGAACCGCACCACGGGGGAGCCGATGAGACGGCAGGTCACCCCGGACTGATTGGTGATCTCCAGCAGCAGATGGTTGGCCGGCCGGGGGACGGAGGTGACGCTCACCGACATGGTGTCCAGACGGCACACGCCGGTCTCGTCCTCGACGCCGCTGTCGGCCCCCAGGCCGCCCTGGGCCCCGGCGTCGGCCCCGACCGCCACCGACTCCCGCGCGGCCTGCTGGGCGCCGCCCTGGAGGCCCTCCTCGTTGGCGGTGGGGACGGTGGGGACGGCCGAGGCCATGCTCTCGGCCTTGCCGGCCGTCTTCACGCCCGACGCGTCGGCGGTGCCGCACGCCGCGAGGGTGATCCCCGCGGCGATGACCGTAAGTCCGGCCGCGACCGAGCGCAGGGTGCCGGCGCGGTGGGCGAGGCGAGCGGTGGTGAGCGGCATGGCGGGTCTCCCCTCAGCGGGCGTTCGGGCGTTTTCCGGTACGGCTCAAGCCTGTCCGGACCCGCTGCCGTTCGGCTGGTGAACGGCTGCCGCCCGCTAACGTCCCGCTAACGCCCCGCTGTTGACCCCTGCTCAGGCCCCCTGTGACGGCCCGCCGGAGGCCCCGCCGGACCCCTCGCCGGGGGTCTCGCCGTGCCCGCTCCCGTCGCCCTGGGCGAAGAGCTTCACCAGGTCGCTCATGACGTAGCGGTTGGTGGCCTCCTCGTCCAGCAGATGCATCTCCGCCAGCCGCTCCAGGGAGTCCTGGATCAGCTCGGGGTCCGCGCCCGACAGCGCGGCCGCCTCGGCGGTGTTGACCTCCCGCGCGAAACCGGTGCCCAGGGCCCGCAGCAACTGTGCGTCGTCCGCCGAGAGCCGGGCCACGGAGTTGCGCAGCGCGGCGGCCACTCCGGTGTCCTCCGCCGACAGCAGCGCGAGCCTGCGGCGCTCGTCGCGCAGCGCGGTGGCCAGCCGGGCCAGCCGCCAGCGGGGCCGGGCCATCAACTGGGCGGAGGCGGCGCGCAGCGCCAGCGGCAGCCCGTCGCACAGGGCCACCAGCTCCCGTGCGGCCTCCGGGTCCTCGGCGACCCGGGCGGGGCCCAGCAGCGCGCCCAGCAGGGCCGCCCCGTCCTCGGTGCCGAGGGCGTGCAGCCGTACGGGGCGGGCGGCGTCGGTGGCGATCAGCCCGTCCAGCCTGCTGCGGCTGGTGACCAGCGTGGCGCAGTGGGGCCCGCCGGGCAGCAGCGGGCGCACCTGGGCGGAGCTGCCCGCGTTGTCCAGCACCACCAGCAGCCGGCGGCGGGCGGCCAGCGAGCGGTACAGCGCGGAGGCGGCCTCGGTCGAGGTGGGGATCTGCTCGGCCGGGGTGCCCAGGGCGAGCAGGAACTCGCGCAGCACCTCGGCGGGCACCGCCGCCTCGCCGCCGCTGAAGCCGCGCAGATCCGCGAAGAGCCGTCCGTCGGGGAAGGCGGCTGCCTGGGCATGGCCCCAGTGGACCGCCAGACCGGTCTTGCCGACCCCGGCGGGCCCGGTGAGCAGGGCGATACCGCCCTCCTGGGGGTAGCCGCCGGAGCCGCCCTGGGCCGGTTCGGCGCTGCCCCGGGTCAGCCGGGTCAGCTCGGCCAGCTCCGCGCCCCGGCCGTGGAAGCCCGCCGGGGGCCGGGGGAGCAGCTCGGGCACGGGCGCGGCGGCCGACGCGGCGGCGGCCACGGACTGCTGATGCGACGACGGGGTCGACGGCACCGGCTGCCCCGAGTGGCCCGCCGCCGCGGCGCTCTCGGCGCCGCCCTGCGGCCCGTCCGCCTCCGGGGCCGCCCGCAGGATCTCCTGGTACGCGGCGCTCAGCCGCTGGCCCGGGTCGACCCCCAGATCGTCGTCGAGCAGTTGCCGGGTGCGGTGGAACCAGGCGATCGCGTCGGACTGCCGTCCGGAGCGGTACAGCGCCAGCATCAGTGCGGCGATCAGCCCCTCGCGCAGCGGGTTGGCGACTGCGGCGGGGTGCAGGGCGCGCACCGCCTCCTCATGCTCGCCCAGCGCCTTGTGCGCCCGGGCCAGGGCCTCCACGGCGCTCAGCCGGCGCTCCTCCAGGGCGTGCGCAGCCGCCGCGAACGGCGGGCTGGCCACGGTCCCGGTGAGCGCCGGGCCGCGCCACAGGCCGAGCGCCTGGCGGAGCAGCCGGACCGCCTCGCCGGGGGCGGTCTCCGGGCTGGCCTGGGCGGTCAACTGGTCGAAGCGCTGGGTGTCGATCAGGGACTCGGGGATGCGCAGCAGATAGGCGGAGCTGTGGGTGGCCAGCTCGACACCGTGCTCCTCGGCGCCGCCCTCGGCCAGCGCCGCGCGGAGCCGGGAGACATGGCCCTGGATGACGGTCCGGGCGTGGGCCGGCGGCTCGTCCTCCCACAGGCTGGTTATCAACTGCTCCACGGACACCGTCGCATTGGGCCGCAGCAGCAGCATCGCGAGCACGCTGCGCCGTTTGGCGGGCCCCAGCGGAAGCTCGACGGGCGCTGCCGGCGGTCCCGCTATGACGGTCACCGGTCCCAGCACGGAGAAGTCCAACTCAGCCCTCCAGAAAGGCGTGCAATGCCTTGGCCAGCAGCCGCGGGTCCTGCACTCCGCACAGTTCCCGTGCCGAGTGCATGGACAGGATCGCGATGCCGATGTCGACGGTGGCGATGCCGTGCCGGGCGGCCGTGATCGGACCGATCGTGGTGCCGCACGGCATCGAGTTATGGGAGACGAAGCTCTGCCAGGGCACCCCGGCGCGCTCGCAGGCGGCGGCGAAGACGGCCCGCCCGGCGCCGTCGGTGGCGTATCTCTGGTTGACGTTCACCTTGAGGATCGGGCCGCCGTTGGGCCGTGGGTGGTGGCCCGGCTCATGGCGCTCGGCGTAGTTGGGGTGAACGGCGTGACCGGTGTCGGAGGACAGGCAGACGGTGCCCGCGAAGGCGCGGGCCCGGTCCTCGTACGCGCCGCCGCGGGCGAAGACCGAGCGCTCCAGCACCGTGCCGAGCAGCGGGCCGTCGGCGCCGGTGTCGGACTGGCTGCCGTTCTCCTCGTGGTCGAAGGCGGCCAGTACGGGGATGTACGGCAGCTCCGGGCGGGCGGCGGCGATGAGGGCGGCCGTACCGGCGTGCACGGAGACAAGGTTGTCCATCCGTGGCCCGGCGAGCAGCTCGCGGTCCCGGCCGAGGTAGGCGGGCGGCTCGACGCTGTGCGTCATCAGGTCCCAGCCGGCGATCTCCTCGGCCGCGACACCGGTCTCCTCGGCGACGAAGCGGATCAGGTCGCCCTCCTCGACGCCGCCGAGCCCCCAGATGGGCGTCATATGGCGCTGCTTGTCCAGCTTGAGGCCCTCGGTGTTGACGGACCGGTCGAGGTGGACGGCCAACTGGGGCACTCTCAGCAGCGGCCGGTCGATGGTGACGAGATGGTGCGAGCCGTCCCTGAGGGAGATCCGGCCGGAGAGCCCGAGGTCACGGTCGAGCCAGGTGTTGAGCAGCACCCCGCCGTAGACCTCGACGGCGATCTGTCTCCAGCCGTGCGCACCGGTGTCGGGAATCGGCTTGACCCGCAAATTGGGAGAGTCGGTATGAGCGCCGACAATTCGGTACGGAGTGGCGGGGTCCGCCCCCTCCGGTACGTACCAGGCGATGATCGCCCCGCCTCGCAGCACGAACCGGCCACCGGCCGCGCCGTCCCAGGACGCGGTCTCCTCGACCCGCTGGAACCCGGCCTTCTCCAGCCGCTCGGCGGCGCTCGCCACAGCGTGGTACGGCGATGGGCTGGCGCGGAGGAAGGACATCAGGTCATCGGTGTGGCCGCGGTCGATGCCGGGTTGTGCGCTCATGTGCTCAGCATAGATTCGCCGGGGGGTGACTCGCCCTGGTGCGGGTCGTGGCATCCATCCGTGACACCACGTTGATCCAATCTGATGAAAGCACGTCAGGTAAGGCGAGAATTCGGGAGAATCGGTCGATATTCCCCGTGTACCGAGCAACGCCGCACTGAGTCGTAACTCAAGGGGATACCGGATGCGCGTTCTTCGCCACCTGCTTGTCGTTCTGGGGTCGCTGCTGCTGCTGTGCGCAGGCGGACCTGCCATGGCCAAGCCTGTCACGGATTTCGCCGCGGGGCTCGCGCCCGTGGCCTCTCCGGAGCCGGCGGCCGTGCCCTCTCCCGGCCTGCGTCCGGGGAACGGCGGGGAAGGTGAGGGCAAGGGCCACCCTCCCTGTCCGGCCATGGACCGCATCGGGGGGACCAGCATCGCACCCAACCCGCCGCGTGAGCGCTACTACCAGGGTGACTGGCGGCTCGGCCCCGCCCAGCTTCCCCGGTACGGCGCCATCGGGCGGATGCTCGAAGGCTACGAACGGCTCGACCACTTCCGCACCTCCTCCGCGTTTCTCGACTGCTACTGGAACGAGCAGACGAGCGGCTGGTGGTTCCCCTACCCCGACGGCTGGGTTCTGCTGAACGGGTCACCGCTGCACACCACGATCAGGATGAAGGTCGGCCAGAAGGTCGATCTCTTCGGAAGCGGCTTCGGTCACTTCCTCGCCCCGGCGGGCACGCCCTACGCGGAGCGCGCGCTGCCGCCCAGCAACCTCAACACCATCGACCCGGCCTATCCGAACGGCTATCACCTCTATGAGGTCACCGCGCCCTTCCTGGTCGAGGCCGGTCCCATCCGGCCATGGTTCGGACAACCCGGCTTCGGGCTCCAGTATCTGACCGGTCCTTCGATCCCCCAGTTGGTCGCGGCGGGTAATCTGCGCGCACTCAACTGAGGGCGGATCCTGAACCGGTGGACAGAACGGAACTCGTCACAACCCTGCGCGACGAGCAGGTGCCGGACGCGCTGTACGACATCCCGGGAGTGCAGGACATCCCGGTGCAGCCCGACGCCTACTACTATCTGCGCCCCGCCGCGGACGGCGGCTGGGAGACCGGGCTGAGGGAGCGCTCCCTGGACCGGGACACCACCCGGTTCGCCACGGAGGACGAGGCGTGCCGGGATCTGCTGGAGAAGCTGAGGGCCCGCCCGCGCCCGCCGGAGGGCGGGGGAGAGTCGGTCGACGAACTCCTCGCCCAGGGCGAGGAGCTCAGGCGGTGGGCCCGGGAGGAGGTCGAACGGGCCCTGCGGGAGCGGCCGCCCGACGAAAAGCGAAACGGTGACGAGGAACGGTGACGAGGAACGGCGACCAGGAGCGGTGATGACATCCGCGGGCGCAGGCCAGGGGGCCGGCCGCCCCGCTGGAGGATGGGACGGCCGGCCCCCTGGACGAGGGAAGAGAGCCCTCAGAACGCGGACTCGTCCAGGTCCATGAGCCCCTTGTCGACCGACTCGGCCAGCGAGCGCTGCACCGAGACGCCCGGCAGCACCTCATGGGCGAAGAACTTCGCGGCGGCGATCTTGCCCGCGTAGAAGGACCGGTCCTTCGTGGAGGCGGTGCCCAGCTTCTCGGTGGCGACGGCCGCGCCCTTGAGGAGCAGATAGCCGATGATCACGTCACCGGAGGCCAGCAGCAGCCGGGTGGAGTTGAGACCGACCTTGTAGATCGAGCTGACGTCCTGCTCGGTGGCGGCCAGGTCGGTGAGCATCGCCCCGACGATCGCCTCCAGGTCCACCGCGGCCTGGGCGAGCTGGTCGCGGGCGGCTTCCAGCTCCTCGCCCCCGGCGGCCTCGGCCAGGAACTTCTTGATCTCCTCCGAGACGACGGTCAGGGCCTGGCCCTGGTCCCGGACGATCTTGCGGAAGAAGTAGTCCTGCCCCTGGATGGCGGTGGTGCCCTCGTAGAGCGTGTCGATCTTGGCGTCCCGGATGTACTGCTCCAGCGGGTACTCCTGGAGGTAGCCGGAGCCGCCGATGGTCTGAAGGGACTGTGCGAGCTGCTCGTACGCCTTCTCCGAGCCGTAGCCCTTGACGATGGGCAGCAGCAGGTCGTTGAGGCGGCTCACGGCGGAGGCGTCCTCGCCCGCGGCCTCCTTGACCAGGATCTCGTCCTGGACGGAGGCGGTGTAGAGGACCAGGGCGCGCAGGCCCTCCGCGTACGCCTTCTGTGTCATCAGCGAGCGACGCACATCCGGGTGGTGGGTGATGGTGACGCGCGGGGCGGTCTTGTCGGTGAAGGCCGCCAGGTCCGGGCCCTGCACCCGCTCCTTGGCGTACTCCAGGGCGTTGAGGTAGCCGGTGGAGAGGGTGGCCATGGCCTTTGTGCCGACCATCATCCGGGCGAACTCGATGATCTTGAACATCTGGCGGATGCCGTCGTGCTTGTCGCCCAGCAGCCAGCCCTTGGCCGGGTGGTCGGCGCCGAAGGTCAGCTCACAGGTGTTGGAGGCGCGCAGACCCATCTTGTGCTCGACATTGGTGGCGTAGACGCCATTGCGCTCGCCCAGCTCACCGGAGTCCCAGTCGAAGTCGTACTTGGGGACGATGAACAGCGACAGCCCCTTGGTGCCGGGCCCCGCGCCCTCGGGCCGGGCCAGCACGAAGTGGATGATGTTGTCGGAGAGGTCGTGCTCACCGGAGGTGATGAACCGCTTCACACCCTCGATGTGCCAGCTTCCGTCCTCCTGCTGGGCGGCCTTGGTGCGGCCCGCGCCGACGTCGGAGCCGGCGTCCGGCTCGGTCAGCACCATGGTGGAGCCCCACTGCCGGTCCACCATGAGCTGGGCGATCTTGAGCTGCTCCTCGGTGCCCTCGTCGTGCAGCACACCCGCGAAGGCCGGGCCCGAGGCGTACATCCAGATCGGGGTGTTGGAGCCGAGGATGGTCTCGGCCGAGCCCCACAGCAGCGAGCGGGGGCAGACCGTGCCGCCGAGCTCCTCCGGGACGCCCAGCCGCCACCACTCGGCCTCCATATAGGCCCGGTAGCTCTTCTTGAACGACTCGGGAAGCGGCGCCGTGTGGGTCTTGGGGTCGAAGACGGGCGGGTTCCGGTCGGAGTCGGTGTAGCTCTCGGCCAGCTCGTTCTCGGAGAGCCGGGATATCTCCGCGAGCACGCTCTTGGCGGTCTCGACGTCCATCTCCGCGAACGGGCCGGTGCCGTACACCGTGTCGCGCCCGAGCACCTCGAAGAGGTTGAACTCGATGTCGCGGAGATTCGACTTGTAGTGCCCCATGGCGACGGCTCCGTAAGGGATCGGGAGGCCAGGACCTCTGCGTTGACGCGTATCGGATCAGCAGTCGCCATGATGCTACCCGTGGGTAATAAAGGGCAACCCTCAACCGGGTAACTGTGACTCAGTACGCTTCATCGCATGTACGGCTACGACCAGAACGCGAGCGCAGGGCAGGGTTATGCCGCTCCGCCACCTCCGCCGCAACAGCAGCCGCATGCGTCACATCACGCGCAGGCGGGTGCGGGCTACGGCCAGCAGCCGCTCTACCCGGAGCCCTCGCCGCCGTCGCTCGCCGACGCGGTGCGCGCCTTCACCACCGGTTCGATGCCGGCCGAGGACTTCCAGCAGATCTTCGCGGGCTCGAAGGTCTACTGCCCGCGCGGTGACAACCCCGGCTTCCTGGCGCTGCACAACACCCAGCAGCCGGTGATCCCCATGTTCACCTCGCTCAAGGAGTTGCGGCGGTACGCGGGCAAGGAGTCCAAGTACTTCGTGATCACCGGCGCCGAGGTGATCGACCTGCTGCCCACCGGCTACGGCTTCGTCCTCGACATGGAGGGTGAGCACCGGATGGTCTTCGACGCGAAGGCGGTGGAGCAGATGGTGGACTTCGCCATGCGGCGTATGTACGGATAGGCCCGGATAGGACCCGACAGGCACCGATAAGTCCTTATACCGCCGCTCGCCTCGCGGGGCGCTCGGGTGGAAATAAAGGCCCTCTTGCGAGTCGTTCACCATTCAATTAAGTTGAATGGTGAACGACCGAGGAGGCCGTCATGCCCGCAGTGACCGTAGAGAACCCGCTGACCCTGCCGCGCGTCGCGGCACCCGCCGAGGCACTCCAGCGCCCCGTGCGCGCCGTCACCACCGCCCCCAGCGGTTTCGAGGGGGAGGGCTTCCCGGTGCGCCGGGCCTTCGCTGGCATCGACTACCAGCACCTCGACCCGTTCATCATGATGGACCAGATGGGCGAGGTGGATTACGCGCCGGGCGAGCCCAAGGGCACGCCCTGGCATCCCCACCGCGGCTTCGAGACCGTCACGTACATCATCGACGGGGTCTTCGACCACCAGGACTCCAACGGTGGCGGCGGCACCATCACCAACGGCGACACCCAGTGGATGACGGCCGGCTCGGGGCTGCTCCACATAGAGGCGCCGCCGGAGTCGCTGGTCGTGTCGGGCGGCCTCTTCCACGGCCTACAGCTCTGGGTGAACCTCCCGGCCAGGGACAAGATGATGGCGCCGCGCTACCAGGACATCCGCGGCGGCAATGTGCAACTGCTGACGACCCCGGACGGCGGCGCGCTGCTGCGGGTCATCGCCGGTGAGCTGGACGGCCACCAGGGTCCCGGTATCACCCACACACCGATCACGATGATCCACGCCACGCTGGCGCCGGGTGCGGAGATCACCCTGCCGTGGCGGGAGGACTTCAACGGCCTCGCGTACGTCCTCGCGGGCCGCGGCAGCGTCGGCACCGAGCGCCGCCCCGTCCAGGTGGGGCAGACGGCGGTCTTCGGCGACGGTGGCGCGCTGACCGTCCGCGCCGACGAGAAGCAGGACTCCCACACTCCGGAGCTGGAGGTCGTCCTCCTGGGCGGGCAGCCGATCCGCGAGCCGATGGCCCACTACGGCCCGTTCGTCATGAACACCCGCAAGGAGCTCCAGCAGGCGTTCGAGGACTTCCAGAAGGGGCGTCTCGGCACGATCCCGGCCGTGCACGGGATGTCCGAGGGCGGGATGTAAGGCTCGCCGGGACCACATGCGAACGAGCCCCGTCCGGTATGGACGGGGCTCGTCAGCGCCTACGGGCGGATCACCCGCCTTTCAGCGTTGTTCTCAGTGTTGCCCGGCGCGACGCTTCCGGGTCACGAACGCGGCTGTCGCGCCCGCACCGGCCAGCAGGGCACTGAGGGAGATGATCTTCAGTAGGCCGGACGTACCCGTGTTGGCCAGCGACCCACCGCCTCCGCTTGTTCCGGAGCCTCCGCCACTCCCTGAGCCTCCGCCGCTCCCTGAGCCTCCGCCTGTCCCCGAGCCTCCGCCGGACTGGGGGCCCGGATTGTTGGGCGGCTCAGAGGTCGGCGGCTCGGACGACGACGGAGTGGGCGTCGGCGTGGGAGTCGGCGGTTTCTGCTTGGGGATGTACACGCCGGCGTCGATCGTGTGATCGACCTCTCCCGGCTTGTCCGGCGCCGTGACGGGTGCGCTTCCGTTACACAGCCGCCCGGTCCTCGGCGGGGTCACATTCGAGTCATGTGCCCGGTTGGCACCGGCCCGCGGGAGCGTGAACCGCAGCCTGGTGGCCGGCGGCTGGGTCGGCACCTTGTCGGTGTCCGCGGTGCACACGTCGAACTGCACCGTGTATTTGGCGCCCGGCTTCAGCTCATACGCGGCGCCGACGCCACCGAAGTAGTACTCGCCGGCGGCATCGGTCTTGGTCGTGGCGACCTGCTTGCCGTCGGCGTCCAGCAGGTTGATCGTCGCGTCCGGCAGCGGCACTTCGTTGCGGCCCTCGGGATCCTGGATCCCATTGTGGTCGCCGTCGAACCACACCCGGTTCCCGATCTGGATCGGCGCGTTCGCCGCCTCGTAGGCGATATCGCCGAGCCCACCGGCCTTACCGAACCCGCTCTGTGCCTGACTGACGAACTGGTACCCGTTGGCTTTCGGGCTGTTGCCCGGGCCCTGGCCGGTGGTGATGTTGTGGTACCCGGTCCCTGAGGTCGCGACGTCGACGACCGGGTCGAACTCCGTGCTGACGACCCACTGCTGCTGCGGGATGTAGGCCACCGACCCCAGCGCGGTCTCTGCGTGAACTCCGTTGCCATAGAAGTCGCCCGGGAAGTACTCGACGACACTGCTGTCCTGGCCGCCACCGGTGGCGGGGGTGGCGTGGTTGGGGCAACTCCCGGTGCCTTCCCACGAGTACCCGCCGTCGGGATTGGCGCAGGCCATGTTGATGTCACCACCGGCCATGCCATTTTCCGGGGTGTCGTTGTTCGGCCTCGGGTCCAGTCCACCCCAGCTCACGACGTCCATGAACCGGTCGCGGAAACCGAGGACCATCGAACCGTCGCGGGTGAAGGCGAGGGAGGCGAGCTCCGGCTGCGGATCGATGTGGACGTTGCCCACCTTCCGCTCGTCCCACGTGTCCAGGGAGGTGTTCCACGGGTTCCAGTGGGTGGCCCGGTCGACGTCGTTGGAACCGAAGACGGAGCCGCGCTTGGCGGTGAGCGGCTGGGTCAGCACGGTGTCGAACTGTCCGCCGTCGTAGGTGTAGACGACGGCTTTCAGGTCTTCGCGCTTCTGTGTGCTCTCCGCGCTGCACACGCCACCGACGTAGAGCTTGTTGTCGTGGACCTGAAGACCGAACGGCCGCCAGTCACCGGGGCTCGCGCAGCCCGGGTCCGGGATGCGCACCGTCGCCTTGGGCGCGGACGCCGTGGTACCGGTCGCGTCGAAGCTGACCAGTCTCCGGGTCCGCAGGTTCATCGCGTACAGCGTTGAGCCGTCCTCCGACAGGGCCATGCCGCCGATGCTCTCTTTGCCCGGCGCATCGGTGAATCCGGCGTCTTTGATCATGTTGGAGGCGTCGTGCGGTGTCACCGTGGCGTCCGGCACCTTCGCGAACAGGGTCGGCGCGCTCCCACCGTCGGTCGGCGTGGTGTAGATCGCGTTACCGCCGTCCGGCCCGTACGGGGTGTACCGCCGGGCGAACGCGCCCTGGAACAGCCGCTTCTGGTACTTGTCGTAGGCCAACGCGAACGTCGTGCCCACCTGGGCCCGCGTGTTGAGCGCGGTCGGGCACGCCGTGTCGCCGGGACACGTACCCCGTTTGTCCGTCCCGAACGCCACCAGTGCCCGGGTGTCCTGCCCGTCGGCGGTGTTCTGGATCGGCACGAAATACCGCGAGTCCGGCAGCGCGTAGTCGGCCGGGTTCCAGACCCCGGTAATGACCGAGTCGTCCTTGCCGTCCGACACGTCCACGAACGTCGTGAAGCTGTCGAAGTGGTTTTCCGCCGTCGAGGCCGGCGCCGCCCGCAGGTACTTGCTGTACGGCGCCGGGATGGTGACGTCGACGCGGTACTGGCCGCCGGTCAGTTCGGTCGACTTCGAGACCACCACCTTTCCGGTGGCATCCGTGGTGCCGGCGACCCGATGGCCGGCAGGGTCGGTTACCCGAACCTTCATGCCCCGCTGCGGCACATCCATGGTCGTGTTGATCACGCCGGTGCCGAAGAAATCCCGCAGTACCTGAACCGTCAGGGTTCCGTCGCCGGTCGAAGCGGTGGCCGTCCCGGCCGTCGCACCCATGGCACTGCCCAACAGCAAGAAACCGCATAGGCCCACTCGTGCCAGCGGACCCGTACGCTTCCCGGCTGTCCGGCGTAACCTTCCACATACTCTTCGCACAGCCATCACTCTCCCCTCGTGATGTGAACCGACCACCCGCTTCCAGCCGTACATTTCGCATCCCGGCCCCGGGTGACACGTCGGTCATGAAAAGGGCCCACCGCTGTTTCGGTGGGCCCGGTCGTTCTTGGTCGTCCTGGCGGAGGTGGCGAATTCAGGGACTCGGGAGTGCCATTCCCGGACGAGTCGCACTTGGCCTCGCCTCCCACATGGAAACAGCACAAGAGTCTGAATTGTCATCCTGAACCGCCCCACCAGCAGCGATACTGTAGCGGGTGTGACCCAAGATCGGGGGGAGAGTAGGGAATGAATAAGCGGAACGGGTTAGCAATCCGCCGGGTACGGAGTCTGAAAATCAGACACGTTTTCTCGCGGCGCGCGGCCGGTCAGCGCCGATGGCTGAGGCCACGCTGGGTGGTGGCCGCAGCCATCGGCGGTGTGGCCGTCGCGGTGGCCACGTTCCTGGCCGTCGACAGCGGCTCCGCCCCCAGCGGGCCAAAGACATTGACCTCGGATCAGGCGAACCGCCTGGCGGTCACGCGGTTCCTCAACTACCAGGCGGGCGGGCGCGCCGTGACGATCGACGTGCCGAACACCGCCGGTGGGCTGACCATCACCGGATCCATCGACTACCGCGGCAAGGTCGGTTACGGCGTGGTGCACGGCACCGGGCGCGATACGTCCAGCGACGGGCTGATCCAGTGGACGGCCACCACCGTGTTCGTCCACCCGATGGCGAACACCCCGGCGAAGGCACCGGCACGGCCGCCGGGTTCGGGTTGGTACCGCCGTCCGCTCCAGAACTCCGGCAGTTCGCTGGACAGTTCGCTGGCCATCGCGCTGAAGCTCGGCAGCGACCGGCCGGACAACGCCGAACTCCTGCCACAGAACGGTGCCGCCTGGGTGGGGCAGGACCGGTTGGACGGCCATCAGGTGGACATCATGACCGGGCCGAGCGCCCGCGCCACGTCCGGTTCGGCGGGTGCCGTGCCCACGTCCGGTTCGGCGGGTGCCGTGCGCTACTGGCTCGGCTCGGACGGCACCATGTACCGGGTTCGCGTCGGCGTGGCTTCCGCACCTCAGCCGGTGGTCATCGATTTCGACACCCAGAAGTACGTTCCGGTCCGGCCGGTACCGGGAGCCACCGCGGCGCGGTAGCCGCCGCTCAGGACGTCCGCACCCGCGCGCCCGCGGCGAGCAGTGCCGCCGACGGCAGCCGGATGCCCGCCGTGTCCGGCAGCGCCGGAACGGCCGGTACGGCGGTGGCCCCCGTGCTGGTGGCCTTCGGGAACTGCGGCTGTGGCCCAGGCGCCGCCACGTCGGTGAACGGGATACCGCCAGGTGCCGTCGGCTTCGCCCAGGTGCCGGACGGCGAGGGCGACCGGGCGGGACGCGGGCAGGACGCGGTTGTCGCGAGCCGGGCGGGCTTCGTCGTTCGCAGATCATTGCCGCGCAGGCAGTTGCCCCGTCCCTTGGTGGCGGTGGGGAACGTCCAGCCGACGTCAACGCCGTTGGCGGCGAAGGTGTTGTCCAGGATCCGGTTGCCGTTCGGCGGTAGGTCAGCGGTTGCGGTGATCATCAGCCCGGCGTTGCTGTTGCCGGCGACTCGGTTGCGGACGAACTGGTTGTCGGTGCCGCCGTCGATGCCGATGCCGATGCCCCACCCGCCGTCGGCCTGTTCGGGGGTGGCCGCCTGCTGGTTGGCCGCGATCAGGTTGCCCGCGATGACGGCATCCCGCTGCGGGAGCAACTTCTCCTGGTGGTCGGAGTTGGTGGTGAGCCCGACCCGGTTACCGACGAGGCGGTTACCGACCACGTACATGTCGCCACTGGCATTGGTGCCTTCGTAACCGACCGCGTTGAGTTCGGCGACGTTGTCCCGCACCACGATGCGACAGGGCTTGCACTGTCCGACATAGATCCCCGAGTCGGCCGAGCCCGAGGTGTACGAGTGCTCGATGACACCGTTTTGCGCGGAGAACGCGTAGATGCCGTACAGCCCGTTGCGGGTCGCGGTCACGTGGGAGACCAGGAACGATTTCAGGAAGGTGACGGGCTCGTCGCCGGTGTCGTAACCGCCGGATTGCCCCGGCATTCCGGCGGCCGCCTTCGCCGAGCCGGTGACCAGGACCCCGTTCTGGGTGTTGTTCTCCACGGTCAGGTTCTCCACGGCCACCCCGGGAGCGGCGACGACGATGCCGTTCGGCTGCCGCAACCGCCCGTCGATGACGACCTTGTCCCGGGACGCGCCGCGGAGGGTGATGCGAGGCTTCGATATCTTCACCGACTCGTGGTATTTGCCCGGCGCGACCAGCACAAGATCGCCGGGCCGGGCCAGAGACACCGCGGCCGAGATCGTCGGGGCGTCGGCCGGCACGTTGATCGTCACATGCGCACCGGACGGCCGCCGGCCGTGATCCGATCCGTCATCGTCCGCGCCGCAGCCGACCATTACGGGTGCCAGTGTGCCGAGTAACGCGGCCATCAGGCGAAGACGGAGACGAGGCATGGCGTCATCCTGGCACGGGCGCCGACAGGGTCGCAGGTACCGATACGGATATGGCACAGTTCACACTGTGTGCCAAGCCGACTCTCGCCCGTCACGCCGCGCGTTTCTCGGTGCCACCGGCACGGTGACCGCCGTCGGTCTCTCCGCCGGGTGCCAATCGAGTTCCGCCCCGCCGGACCGGTCCGATGCCCCTGCGCCGACCCCGCCGGTGTCAGCGGTGGGCCGGTACCAGGCGGGTATCACGCTTCCACAGCCGGCCCAGCGGAACCTGCTGGCCGTGGTGGCCGACCTCGTCGACGAGGTGCCTGTCCGTCCGTTGCTGGCCGAACTCGGCGAGGCCATCCGCACGCTCACCGCGGGGACCGACGCACGGCTGATGGGCCTCCCGCCGGGCGATCTGACCGTGACGATCGGAGTGGGCCCCCGGCTGGTGCGCACGGTCGATCCTGCCCTGCCCGGCGCGAAGGACCTCCCGCGGTTCTCCCGCGAACGGATCGCCTCCCGGGCACGCGGTGGCGACCTGCTGATACAGATCTGCGCCGACGACGCCTTGGTGGTACCGGTGGTGACTGCCGCGCTTCTGGAGCGGGCCGGTGACCGGATACGGGAACGCTGGCGGCAGACCGGAGTCCGTGGTGCGAACGTGCCGGTGGCTCGGGGCCGTGCCGCGCCCCGGAACCTCTTCGGTTTCGTCGATGGCATCGTGGGCCCCCACACCAGGGCCGAACAGGAACGCGATCTGTGGTTGTCCGGACCGGCTCCGGTCGCCGACGGCACCCTTGCCGTACTACGACGCATGGAACTCGATCTGCCGCGGTTCGCCAAGCTGTCCGTCGCCGAACAGGAAGCGGTCTTCGGCCGCCGCCGAGCCACCGGCGTGCCCCTCTCCGGTGGCCCCATCGCCTCGGGCCCGGACCTCGGGGCCAAGACGCCGGACGGACGCTACCTCGTCCCGGCGGACGCCCATGCCCGCAGAGCGCACGCCACCGCGGTCGGCGTCGGCCTCATGCTCCGTCGCTCCTACAGCATCGACGGAGCCGCCCCCGGCCTGCTCTTCATGAGCTTCCAGAACGACATACGGACCTTCACCAACACCCTCACCCGTATGGACAATTCCGACGCCCTGCTGGAATTCACCACCACGACCGCCAGTGCGACCTTCCTGATACTTCCCGGCTTCGACGAAGAACGCCCGCTTGGTTCCCGGCTCTTCCGCTGAACGGCCGGACCACAGAGCCGGCGTCCGCCCTGCCGCTCACTCGTGGGAGCCGGGCCGCTGGTCGCGGGAGGGGGCGGCGCCGGTGGCGGAGTCGGGCAGGGACCAGCTCGCGAGCAGGTCCAGGGCGCGCTTGGACGAGGAACCGGCTTCGGCGGTGTAGACGAACAGCGCCGTGTCGGGGTCGCCGGGCAGGGTCAAGGTCTCGTACTCGACGGTCAGCTCACCGACGACGGGGTGGCGCAGGCGCTTGGAGCCGTGGGTGCGTTGGTGGACGCGGTGCCGCTCCCACCACTGGTCGAATTCCGGGCTGCCTTCCCGCAGTTCGGCGATGAGGGCGGTGGTGGCCTGGTCGCCGGGGTCGCGGCCGGCGTCGAACCGCAGGCTCTCGACGGCGGCCCGTGCCTGGACGTCCCAGTCGACGAAGAGTGACCGGGCGTCGTCGTCGAGGAACATCCAGCGCGCGTAGTTGCGGTGCTGGGGCGTCATCCGGTCGAAGTCGGTGAAGAGCGCCTTGGCCATGCGGTTGGCGGCCAGTACGTCGGTGCGGCGGCCGAGGAGGAGGGCGGGCTCGCCGTCGAGCGCGTCGAGGAGCTGGTAGAGCCCGGGGCGCACCCGCTGAACGGCGCGGGGGCGGTGCCGAACGGGCCCCGAGGCGATGCCGATGAGGTCGCGCAGATGCGCGCGTCCCGCGGCGTCGAGATCCAGCGCGCGGCCGATCGCCTCGACGACGGCGGGCGAGGGCGTGATGCGACGGCCCTGTTCGAGGCGGGCGTAGTAGTCGGCCGACACTCCCGCCAGGATCGCGACTTCCTCACGGCGCAGCCCGGGCACCCTGCGCACCCGGGCATCCGGGGGCAGACCCGCACGAGAGGGGTCGCCCTGGCTGCGGGAGCGCTTGAGGAAGTCAGCGAGTTCACGGTTGATCTCGGCCATGGATCCAGTGTTCCCGACACCGCGCGCTCCTGACTGGACCTGTGCGTCCTAGTCAGCCGGGTCCGCGGTCGCACAGGGCGCGAGATGGGCGCCCACGGGGCCGTGCGACGGACCACGCTGGAGTCGACGCCACGGCGGGCCCGCCACGCCACGCCGCGTCACTCATGTCATGGAAGGGGATTTCCCGTGAGCAGGATTCTGATCGTCATGTCCGCCGCCGACACCTGGGAGCGCACCGACGGCTCGGCCTACCCGACCGGCTACTGGGCGGAGGAGGCCGCCGCACCCCACGAGGAGTTCGTCCGGGCCGGCCACACGGTCGACTTCGCGTCCCCCGGCGGGGTGTTGCAGCCGCTCGACCGGCACAGCGCCGACCCCGAGGTCGCGAGTGAGAACTGCGCGCACCACGTCGCCCACGCCGAACGGGCGCTGCGGGAGTCCGGTCCCCTCCGGAAGCTGGCGGAGATCGACATCGAGCAGTACAACGTCCGCGACGGCAACCTGTTCACCGGCCAGAACCCGGCGTCCAGCGGCTCCATGGCCGTCGACATGATCGCCGCTCTCGGCTGACCCCCGCGCCTCGCCCGCCGCTCTCGGCCGACCCCCGCGCCTCGCCCGCCGCCGCGTCGCGCCGCGGCGCACCGACGAGGCGGTACTCCGCGGTGGTCGGCATGGACCGGCCGACGCCCCCTTGTGATCACTCACCCGAAGGGGCCGCGCCGTCCGGCGCGGCCTCGTGCAGCTCGTACCAGATGCATTTGCCGTCGCCGCGCGGATCCACCCCCCAGTTGTCGGCGAGCATCTCCAGCAGCAGCAGCCCGCGCCCCGACGAGGCCAGCTCGCCCGGCCGCCGGCGGTGCGGCAGCTCATCGCTGCTGTCGGCGACGTCCAGCCGCAGCCGCCGGGTCCCGTGCCGCCCGCTGACCTCGGCCACCAGCAGGGCGTCCCCGTCGGTGTGCACCAGGACGTTGGTGACCATCTCGGAGAGCATCAGCACCGCCGACTCCACCTGGTCCGGGTCGGCCCAGTCGTGCAGCATGTCGCGCAGTTGCTGCCGGGTGCCCGCTATGCGCTCCGGCTCGGCCTGCGCGACCGTGACCGCCGTCCGCCGCACCGGCGCCGAACCGGGTCCGACCAGGCACACCTCCGCCTCCCGGCGGATCAGCAGCAGCGCTATGTCGTCCTCGCGCCGGTCCGCGAGCGGGCCGGTGGTGTGGTGGGAGGGCGGCCCGTGCACGGCCTGCACCAGGGAGTCGGCGAGGGCTTCGAGATCGTCGGAGTCCAGGCCGTCGGAGGGGAGGGTGCCGGGGTCGGCCGTGAGGGTGGCGGGCCGTTCGAAGACCTTACGGATCCGGTCCCAGCCGGTCTCCAGATCGTGGCCGCCGGTCTCGATCAGCCCGTCGGTGCACATCAGCAGTGTCTCGCCGGGCTCCAGTACCACGCGGGTGGTCGGGTAGTCGGTGTCCGGGTCGATGCCCAGCGGCAGCCCGCCCGCCGTGGGCCTGACCATCATCGTGCCGTCGGCGAGCCGGACCGCCGGGTCGGGGTGGCCGGCGCGGGCGATGTCCAGGGTGCCGGCGACCGGGTCCACCTCCATATAGAGGCAGGTGGCGAATCTCGGGTCGTAGCGGCCGTCAGGACCGTCCGGCGCAGCCAGCCCGGCGAGGAAGCGGGAGGCGCGGGAGAGCACCGCGTCGGGGTGGTGCCCCTCGGAGGCGTACGCCCGGACCGCGATCCGTAGCTGCCCCATGATCCCGGCGGCGTGCACATCGTGGCCCTGCACATCGCCGATCACCAGCGCGGTACGGCCCGAGGGCAGCCCGATCACGTCGTACCAGTCGCCGCCGACCTGTAGTCCGCCGCCGGTCGGCACATAGCGCGCGGCCACCGTCAGCCCCGGGATATCGGGCTTGCTGGCGGGCAGCATCGAGCGCTGGAGTCCGTCCGCCAGCTCCCGCTCGGTCTCCTGGAGCGCGGTGCGGGACAGCGCCTGGGCCAGCATCCGCGCGATCGTGGTCAGCACCGAGCGCTCATCGGGCGAGAACGACACGGGATGGGCGAATCCGGCCATCCACGCGCCGATGGTGCGGCCCGCGACGATCAGCGGCAGAAACGCCCAGGACCGGCGCTTACGGGGCCGGCCGAGCGACCAGGCGGCCGGAAACCGGCCGCGGTACTCCTCCGGCGTGGGCAGATAGACCGCCCGGCCGGTGCGGACCACCTCGGCCGCCGGATAGTCGCTGCCCAGCCCGATGTCATGAAAAGGGTGATCGGCTCCCGCCCGCGGCCCGTGGTGGCCGATCACCGAGATCCGCTCGCCCTGGACGCCGAAGACCGCGAGCCCCTCCGGGGAGAAGCCCGGCATGGACAGCCCCGCCGCGACCCGCAGCACCTCGGCGGTGGACATCGCCTCCGCCAGCGCCCGCCCCGCGTCCAGCAGGAACGCCTCGCGGTTGCGCCGCCAGTCGCCGGTGACCGGCGGGCCCGCGGCCGAGGTGCCGGGCAGCGGGTCGGGGACCTCCTGGAGGGTGCCGAGCAGGTAGTAGCCGTCCTCGCTGCCGCCCCGCGCTATCGGCCGGGACCGGGTGCGCACGGTCCGCAGTACGGTGCCCTTCTCGTCCACGATGCGCAGCCGGGCCTCGGCCAGCGTGCCCTCGGCCACCGCCAGGTCGACGATCGCCTTGACCTCCAGCCAGTCCGCGGGGTGGAAACACGCGCGGGCGGCGGCCTCGGGGAGGGTGGTGGCCTCGGCGGGCAGGCCCACCAGCCGGGCCGCCTCCGCGTCATAGCTGACGGCGCCCGAGACACTGTCCCAACGCCATAGGCCGGTCGCTATGGCGGCCAGCAGGTCCTCGGTGCGCATTGCACTACCTTATGGGGATTTGCCAACCGCTTACCAGTGAGGGTCGTGGCGCCGGTAGGCTTGGCCGGAAGTTCACGAGGGTACGCACGCCTCCCGATCAGACGACTTGGATGAATGATGCATCGGTACCGGTCGCACACCTGTGGTCAGCTCCGCGCCGCTGACGTCGACACCGACGTCCGGCTCTCCGGCTGGCTCCACAATCGACGGAACCTGGGCGGCATCCTCTTCATCGATCTCCGCGACCACTACGGCCTGGTCCAGTTGGTGGTGCGCCCCGACACACCCGCCAACGAGGCGCTGAGCTCGATCAGCAAGGAGACCGTCGTCCGCGTCGACGGCCGGGTCATCGCGCGCGGCGCGGACAACGTCAACCCCGAACTGCCCACCGGCGAGATCGAGGTCGAGGTCGCCGACGTCGAGGTGCTCGGCGCCGCCGACCCGCTGCCCTTCACGGTCTTCCCCGAGGACGGGGTCGGCGAGGAACGGCGCCTGGAGTACCGCTTCCTGGACCTGCGCCGCGAGCGTATGCACCGCAACATCATGCTGCGCTCCGCCGTCATCTCCGCCATCCGGCAGAAGATGACCGCGCAGGGGTTCAACGAGCTGGCGACCCCGATCCTGTCCGCCACCTCGCCGGAGGGCGCCCGGGACTTCCTGGTCCCCTCCCGGCTGCACGCGGGCAAGTTCTACGCGCTGCCGCAGGCCCCGCAGCAGTTCAAGCAGCTTCTGATGATCGCGGGCTTCGACCGCTACTTCCAGATCGCGCCCTGTTTCCGCGACGAGGACGCCCGCGCCGACCGCTCGCCGGGCGAGTTCTACCAGCTCGATGTCGAGATGAGCTTCGTCGAGCAGGAGGACGTCTTCGGCGTCATCGAGAAGGTGATGACCGAGCTGTTCGAGGAGTTCGGCGGCGGCCGCCATGTGACCTCGCCCTTCCCGCGGATCCCGTTCCGCGAGGCCATGCTGAAGTACGGCTCCGACAAGCCGGATCTGCGGGCCCAGCTCGAGCTGCGGGACGTCAGCCACATCTTCGAGGGCTCCGGCTTCAAGGCGTTCGCGGACAAGCACGTACGCGCGCTGGCCGTGCCGGACACCGCCGACCAGCCGCGGAAGTTCTTCGACCAGCTCGGCGAGTTCGCGGTCGAGCAGGGCGCCAAGGGGCTGGCCTGGGTCCGGATCGGCGAGGACGCCAAGCTGACCGGGCCGATCGCGAAGTTCCTCACCGAGGAGGACGTCGAGAAGCTGATCACCGAGGTCCAGGGCAAGCCCGGCACGTCGATCTTCTTCGGCGCGGGTGAGTTCGACGAGGTCTCCAAGATCATGGGCGCGGTGCGGGTCGAGGCCGCCAAGCGGACCGGCCACTTCGAGGACGGCGTCTTCCGCTTCTGCTGGATCGTGGACTTCCCCATGTTCGAGCGGAACGAGGACACCGGGCAGATCGAGTTCTCCCACAACCCCTTCTCCATGCCGCAGGGCGGTCTGGAAGCCCTGGAGACCAAGGACCCGCTGGACATTCTGGCGTGGCAGTACGACATCGTCTGCAACGGGGTGGAACTGTCCTCCGGCGCCATCCGGAACCATGAGCCGGACGTCATGTACAAGGCGTTCGCGATCGCGGGCTACGACCGCGAAGAGGTCGAGCGCGAGTTCGGCGGCATGCTGCGCGCGTTCCACTTCGGCGCCCCGCCGCACGGCGGTATCGCCCCCGGCGTCGACCGCATCGTGATGCTGCTGGCCGATGAGCCCAACATCCGCGAGACCATCGCCTTCCCGCTCAACGGCAACGCGCAGGACCTGCTGATGGGCGCGCCCAGCGAGGTGGACGAGACCCGGCTGCGGGAGCTGCACCTGTCGGTGCGCAAGCCGCCGCAGGTCAAGAAGGCCGAGACCGCCGAGAAGGCCGAGAAGCCCGCCGAGTAGACGGGCCGGACGAGACCCACCGGGCGGGGGCGTGCCGAACGGCGCGCCCCCGCTCCGCGTCTGCGGCGGATGGCCGAATGACGCGCTTCGCACAGCCATTCACAGCGGGCACCCATGGGGCTGCCAGGTTGCCTCCCTACTGTCCCGGCCCATGACCGAACAGCAGAGCAACGACCTCGATTCCCAGCGGGACCTGACGAGGCGGCGGGTCGTGGTGGCGGGCGGCGCGGCCGTCGCGGCGGCGGGCCTGGGAACGGCCATCGCCACCACCGCCTCGGCGGGTGAGACCTCCGCGGCCTCCGCCACCCCGTCGGCCTCCGCCTCCGCCCCGTCCGGAGAGGTCTGTTACCGGCTCACCTCGGAGACCACCGAGGGGCCGTACTACATCGACGCGGACAAGATCAGAAAGGACATCACCGAGCACAAGGAGGGCATCCCGATGACCCTCCGCCTCAAAGTGATCGACTCGGACACCTGCAAACCGGTGGCGAAGGCCGCCGTCGACATCTGGCACTGCGACGCGCTGGGGCTCTACTCGGGCTATGAGAGTTCGAGCAGCGGCGGGGGCGGCACCCCGCCCACCGGCACCCCGCCCACCGGCACCCCGCCCACCGGGACGCCGCCCACCGACGCACCGACGGGCGCTCCGACCGGTGCCCCGCCCGGCGGCGGCCACCAGGAGCCGACCGACGACAAGCGGTATCTGCGCGGCACCCAGCTCACCGACCGGCACGGCTTCGTCGAGTTCACCACGGTCTTCCCCGGCTGGTACCGGGGCCGCTGTGTGCATATCCACACCAAGGTGCACGTGGGCGGCAAGCTCACGGACGCCGGTTACGAGGGCGGCCACACCTGCCACACCGGTCAGCTCTTCTTCGCCGAGGAGGCGGTGCTCGCCTCGGCCGAGGTGGCCCCGTACAACACCAGCACCACCGAGCGCACCACCCTCGAAGCGGACGGGATCTACCCCGGCAATGGGGCACAGGGCGGTCTGCTGAACCTCAAGTACCGCAAGGGAAAGATCGAGAAGGGCGTCACCGGAAGCCTCACGCTGGGGGTCGACCCGGACGCGACCCACGAGGGCACGGACCTCTGAGGCCCTCGGGTCACAGCCTCGGGTCACAGCCTCCGGTCCACGCCGCACGGTGTGCCACGGTCCGCGCGGGCGACCCGGTGCACGGCGCGCAACAGCCGCTTCGGCGTGGTCCGGTGCTGCCATAAGACGGCTTGCACGCCGTACTCCATCACCGCCATCAGCTCCGTCTCACGCAGCTCGCCCGCGATCAGCACCACCCGCTGCCGCCCGCCCCGCACCAGACGGCGCAGCTCCGCCCCGGCGCGGTCGTCGAGGCGCTCGGCGAGCATGACGGCGACCGCGCCACGGGGTTCTTCGCCGGGCGGGCATGGCCGGTCGACCAGCTCGACGCTGGGCTGATGCTGTAGATGACGCACGACCCCGGCCCGGCTGAGCGGGTCGGGGCCGTGGACCGTCACCGTGACACGTGGGTCCGGCACTGCTTCCTCGACTCCCCGGTGGTTATGGACTCCACAGGGTCACCGAGAGGACTAAACGAACGGTTGCCGCGCGATCAACACGCGCATGAGCGGCTATGCGGCGCCCGTTCGCCGACCGCTACGCGGCGCCGTTCCCGTTCCGCTCCGCACCGCCGAAGCGCTCCCGGAAGGACTCCAGGTCCTCCTCGGTGATCTTCGCGAAGAGCACCGGGGGAACGGTGAAGGCCGTGCCCGCCGGAACCGACGCCAGCGCCTTCGCCTCCTCCTGACCGACCCAGACCGCGGTGTCCTCGCTCAGCGCGAACGCCGACCGCATGGCCCGCGCCGAGGCCGGGATGAACGGCTCGGAGACGATCGCGTAGAGGTGGATGAGGTTCATCGCCGTACGCAGGGTGAGGGCCGCGGCCTCCTGGTCGGTCTTGATCTCCAGCCAGGGGGCCTTCTCCTCCAGATAGGAGTTGCCCGCGCTCCACAGGGCGCGCAGCGCCGCCGCGGCCTTGCGGAACTGGAGCGTGTCCATGTGTTCCTCGTACTCCGCCAGCAGCCGCGCGATCTCCTCGCCCAGGCGCTCCTCCGCCTCCCCGGCGGCCTTCCCGGCCGGGACCTCGTCACCGAACCGCTTACGGGAGAAGGACAGCACGCGGTTGACGAAGTTGCCGAGGGTGTCGGCCAGGTCCTTGTTGACGGTGGCGGTGAAGTGCTCCCAGGTGAAGGAGGTGTCGTCGGACTCCGGGGCGTTCGCCATCAGGAAGTAGCGCCAGTAGTCGGCGGGCAGCACCTCGAGCGCGGCGTCGGTGAACACCCCGCGCTTCTGGGAGGTGGAGAACTTCCCGCCGTAGTACGTCAGCCAGTTGAACGCCTTGACGTAGTCGACCTTCTTCCAGGCGTCCCGGGTGCCGAGGAGGGTGGCCGGGAACATCACCGTGTGGAACGGGACGTTGTCCTTGGCCATGAACTCGGTGTAGCGGACGGTCTCGTCCACGTCGTACCACCACGACTTCCAGTCGCGGTTCTCCGCGTCTGTGTCTCGCGCGGCGTCCGCCCACTCCTTCGTCGCCCCGATGTACTCGATCGGCGCGTCGAACCAGACGTAGAAGACCTTGCCCTCGGCCGCCAGCTCCGGCCAGGTGTCGGCCGGCACCGGCACGCCCCAGTCCAGGTCGCGGGTGATCGCCCGGTCCTGGAGCCCCTCGTTCAGCCACTTGCGGGCGATCGAGGAGGCCAGCGTCGGCCAGTCCTTGCCGCGCTCGTCGACCCAGGCGGCGACCTCCTCCGCCAGCTTGGACTGGAGGAGGAAGAGGTGCTTGGTCTCCCGGACCTCCAGATCGCTGCTGCCGCTGATCGCGGAGCGGGCGTCGATCAGGTCGGTCGGGTCGAGCACGCGGGTGCAGTTCTCGCACTGGTCGCCGCGGGCCTTGTCGTAGCCGCAGTGCGGACAGGTGCCCTCGATATAGCGGTCGGGGAGGAAGCGGCCGTCGGCGTTGGAGTACACCTGGCGGATCGAGCGCTCCTCGATGAAGCCGTTCGCCTTGAGCTCACGCGCGATCGTCTGGGTGATCTGCACGTTCTGCGCGGAGGAGCTGCGGCCGAAGTAGTCGAAGGCGAGCCCGAAGCCGTCGTAGATCGCCTTCTGCGCCTCGTGCTGCTGGGCGCAGAACTCGTCGACCGGCAGCCCGGCCTCCTTGGCGGCCAGCTCGGCCGGGGTGCCGTGCTCATCGGTGGCACAGATGTAGAGGACGTCATGGCCGCGCTGGCGCATATAGCGGGAGTAGACGTCGGCCGGGAGCATGGACCCCACCATGTTGCCCAGGTGCTTGATCCCGTTGATGTAGGGAAGGGCGCTGGTGATGAGGTGTCGAGCCATTGCAGGCTGCTCCCGAGTCGATACGGTAAGTGACGTCCAGCTCTACTGAGCCGCCCATATCGTATCCGAGTGACGGGGGCCACCCGCGCGGCGTTTTTCCGCGGCGGATGGCCCCCGGTGTCGTGCTCGGTGGGTTGCCGGATGTGGTGCGGCCCCTGGTCAGCCCTGTGTACGGGCGGCCAGCCAGCCCGCGAACTTCTTCAGGATCTCCCGGTACAGCTCGGCGTCGGCGACCGTACGCGGGTCGAGCCCGGCATGGAAGAAGCCGGTGTTGTCGACCGCCCGCTTCTCCGGGACGGCCAGCGCGGGCGCGGTGTCCAGCTTCCGGAGGAAGTCGAACCCCTTCGCCTCCGGGTCCCCGAACGCCAGGAACTGCCAGAACAGCGGCAGCCCCGCCGCCTCGCACAGCGCCTTCTCGGCGGCGGTCTTGGTGGTGGGCGCGCCGTCCGTCTGGAAGATCACGAACGCGGGGTCGGTGGTGCCGGACGCCTTGTAGTGCTCGATGACGGCGTTGACGGCGGTGTGGTAGTTCGTCCGCCCCATGTGGCCGAGCGAGCCGTGCAGCTCCTCGATGCGGCCGGTGTGCCGGTCCAGCTCGAGGTCGGCGGTGCCGTCGATGTCGGTGGAGAAGAACACGACGGGCACGGTGCCGGTGGCGTCGAACTGCGCGGACAGGGCGAGCGCCTGGTCGGCCAGGTGCTGAACCGTGCCGTCCTTGAAGTACCCGCGCATCGACCCGGACCGGTCCAGCACGAGATAGACGACCGCCCGCTGCCCGGCCAGCCCAAGCGCCTGGATGGCTTCCCCGGCCGCGTTGTACGCCCCAACCAACCCGGGCGCCCGCGATGCGAGGTCGGCGGGAGAGATGGCGGATGCGGTGGTGGATGCGGTCGCGGTGGCGGGCGCGTCGGTCTTGGCGGCGCTGGCGGCGGTGGCGGCGGTGGCGGCCGCGACCGGCTCGGGCGCGGGCTCGGCGGCGGGCTCGGCGGGCTTGTCGTCGACCTTGGCCGCGGAGGCGGCCGCGGGCTCGGGCTCGGCCTCTGCCTCGGCGGGCTTGTCGTTGCTCGTGGCCGCGGGGGTGGCCTCGGGCTCGGCCTTCGCCTGGGCGGGCTCGCCATCGGTCTTGGCCTCGGGCTCAGGCTTGGCCTCTGCCTCGGCGGGCTTGTCGTTGCTCGCGGTCGCGGGGGTGGCCTCGGGCGTGGGGTCGGTCTTCGCCTGGGCGGGCTCGCCATCGGTCTTGGCCTCGGGCTCAGGCTTGGCCTCTGCCTCGGCGGGCTCGTCGTCGGTCGTGGCCGCGGGGGCGGCCTCGTCGTCAGCCTCTGCTGCCGCCTCGGCTTCGGCCTTGGGCTCGGCATCGGCACTCGCCGCCGCCGGAGCCGCCGTGGCATCGCCATCGGCTGCGGGCTCGACCTCCGCCGGGGCCTCCGGTTCGGCTTCCGCAGTGGCCTCGGCCTCTGCCGTGGCGGGCTTGTCGTCGCTCGTGGCCACGGGTATGGCCTCGTCGCTCGCGACGGCGGGCGTGGCCTCGTGGTCAGCCTCTGCCGCTGCCTCACCCTCGGGCGCGGCGGCGGTTGCCGTCTCTGCCGTGGCGGGCTCCGGCGCGGGGTCCTCCGTAACCTCGGCCTCGGGTGTGGTGTCGGCCTCCGCCGAGGATGCGTCGGCGCCCTCCGCCACCGGCTCGGCCGTCTCCGCCACCGGCTCGGCCGTCTCCGCCACCGGCTCGGTCGCAGGCTCAGGCTCGGCCTCCGTCACGGCCTTGGCCGGGGTCTCGGCGGGCTCGTCTTCGGTCTTGGGCTCGGCAGCAGCGGCGGTGCCCGCCTTCGCCTCGGCTTCGGCGTCGGCATCGGCACTCGCGTCCGCCGACGGGGTGTCCGCGGCTGCGGCAGCCTCGGGCGCGGCGGCGGGCTCGGCCGGGGCGTCGGCTGCGGGGGCGGTGGGGGACGTGGCGTCGGCAGCGTCCGCAGGCGTGGACTGGGCGTCAACATCCGGCTCGGACACGGCCGTCGCCGCGGCCTCGGCGGCGGGCTTGGGCTCGTCCGCCTCTGCCTTCGCCTCCCTCTTCGCCTCGGCGGTGACCGCTGCCGCTGCCTCGACCGGCGCCTCGTCGCCGGAGGTTGTCGTGTCCTCGGGCGCGGGGGACTTCAGGATCTCGTCGAGGGACTTCAGCGGAGCCGACAGGGCCGGGTCGTGCGTGGATTCGTCGTCGAGGGAGTCCGGGTCCGGTGCCATGTCCGCGGCCGGCTCAGGCTTCGGCTCAGCCCCCGGCTCGGGCGTGGGCTCGGCCTCCACCTTGGCCTCGGCCTTCGGCTCGGCGCCGGACTCGGCAGCCCTCGGCCCGGCGCCGGACTCGGCAGCCTTCGGCCCGGCGGCCGACTCAGCCTTGGACTCGGCCTTCTCGCCCGCCGTCGGCTCTGCCGTCGGCTCTGCCGTCTGCCCTGCCGTCTGCTCTACCGTCGGCTCCGCCGACTTCTCGGCCGACTGGGGGTCCGGGACAACCTCCGCCTCCGGCGCGGCAGAAGCTTCGTCCACCCCCGTGGTTCGGGAGCGGCCGAAAACTTTGCGCAGTAGGTCCCGTATGCCCATGGGAGATACCTCTCACGTGTCGAGTGCGGTGCATGGCGGTGCATGACCGTGGTGCCGAAAGGCTAGCGGGCCGCCCGGCGGCCCTCTTCCGCCGATTCCGCTCGCGCTTCGTTCACCTCTGGTTCAGGCGTTCGTCGCCACTGTGCGGTTCTACGCCCATAGCTTCGCCGCCAAAGGATCCCGACGTCATGTCGGACCGGACCGCGTCGGCGTACTGCCCATGCGGGGCCCTTCGCAGCCCATACGTGACACCCTTACGGAGGGGAAGACGTGCGCAACCTCCTGCCGCTCATCAGCTCACACCCGGGCGGTCGTTCCGCGCTGACGTGCCGGTACCGCTGTGGCGACGCCTGCTTTCACGAGACGCCGAACACCTCTGACAACGCCTACGTGGGCGACGCAATCGCCGCTGCCACCTCGCGCCGTTCCCTTCTGCGCGCCGGTGCGGTGATGACCGTGGCGGCCGCGACCGGGGCCGTGGCGGTGGAGCGGGCGCCGCAGGCGTCCGCCGCGTCGGGCGACGCCGCCGCCACCGCCGGTGCCGCCGCCGAGGCGAAGGACGGCAAGGCCGCCCGCGGCCTCCGCTTCTCGCCGGTGGCCCCCAACACCCAGGACACCGTGGTCACCGCCGAGGGCCACGACCAGAACGTGGTGCTCCGCTGGGGCGACCCGATCCTGCGCGGTGCGCCCGCGTTCGACCCGGCCAAGCAGAGCGCCAAGGCCCAGGCGGGCCAGTTCGGTTACAACAACGACTACATGGCGGTGCTGGACGTCCCCGGCGAGCGCGACCATCAGCTCCTCGTGGTCAACCATGAGTACACCGACGAGGTGCTGATGTTCGCCGGGTACGACCCGGAGAACCCCACCCGCGAGCAGGCCGAGATCGCCTGGGCCGCGCACGGGCTGTCCGTGGTGATGACGGCCGAGGAGCGCCGGCTGGGCCGGCTCACCGCCCTGCCCCGGCACCAGCTCAACCGCCGTATCACCGCGACCACTCCGTTCGAGGTCACCGGCCCGGCGGCGGGCAGCGAGCTGCTGCGCACCTCCGCCGACCGGTCCGGCAAGCGCGTCCTCGGCACGCTGAACAACTGCGGTGGCGGCATCACGCCGTGGGGCACGGTGCTCTCCGGCGAGGAGAACTTCAACCAGTACTTCGCCAACCCCGACAAGGTCACCGACCCGACCGTCAAGGCGGGCCTGAAGCGCTACGGCTTCAAGGACGGCGCCTCCGAGCGCAAGTGGGAGCGTTTCGACGACCGCTTCGACCTCGCCAAGGAGCCCAACGAGGCGCACCGCTTCGGCTGGGTCATCGAGGTCGACCCGTTCGACCCCGACTCCACCCCGCGCAAGCTGACCGCGCTGGGCCGCTTCAAGCACGAGGCCGCCGAGCCCCGGCTGACCACCGATGGCCGTCCGGTCCTCTACATGGGCGACGACGAGAAGTTCGACTACTTCTACAAGTTCGTCTCGGCCAAGCGGATGATGAAGGGCAACAGCCGCATCGCCCGCGAGCACAACCGCACGCTGCTGGACGAGGGCACGCTGTACGTCGCCAAGTTCACCGGTGACAGCCCGTCCGCCGAGATCGACGGCACCGGAAAGCTTCCCGCGGACGGCGAGTTCGACGGCGCCGGTGAGTGGATCCCGCTGGCCAGCGGCGACCGCTCCTTCGTGGACGGGATGACCGCCGAGGAGGTGTACGTCTTCACGCGTCTGGCCGCCGACAAGGCCGGTGCGACGAAGATGGACCGCCCCGAGGACGTCGAGCCGAGCCCGCGCACCGGTCGTGTGTACATCGCGCTGACCAACAACTCGGACCGTGGCAAGACGGGCAAGGCCGCGGCCGACGAGGCCAACCCGCGCAACGCCAACAAGCACGGCCAGATCCTGGAGCTGACCGAGCGCTGGAACAACCCGGGCTCCACCCGCTTCAACTGGCGGCTGTTCCTGGTCTGCGGCGACCCCGAGGACCCGAGCACCTACTTCGGCGGCTTCCCCAAGGACCAGGTCAGCCCGATCTCCTGCCCGGACAACATCACCTTCGACGCGCACGGCAATCTGTGGATCTCCACGGACGGCAACGCGCTCGGCAGCCATGACGGGCTGTTCGGCGTGGCGACGGCGGGCAGCCGTCGCGGCCAGGTCAAGCAGTTCCTGACCGTGCCGACCGGCGCCGAGACCTGTGGCCCGATCGTGCAGGAGCGGCGGGTGCTGGTGGCCGTGCAGCACCCGGGTGAGCTCGATGGCGCGAGCGTGGAGAAGCCCGCGTCGACCTGGCCCGACGGACCGGGCAAGCTGACCCGGCCGTCCGTTATCAGCGTCTGGCGGCGCGACGGCGGCGACATCGGCGCCTGAGGCCCACGGGCCTTGTGAAGTCCACGAGGCCCACGCCCCAGCCCGCGCCCCCGCGACCCCCGCGCCCCCCGCGAGCCGCCGCAGCGGCTCGCGGGGGGCGCGCGCGTAAGGAGTCCGGAAAAGCGGGGTTGCTCTCGCTCATATCGGACCCGGATATCCGTGTGGATAGCTGACTAAACTCTGGAGTCAGGAAAACGGGAGAACGTGAAAAGCGGGGGAAATCATGGTGCGACCCGGGTCGCTCGGACCACCGACGACGGATCGGCGCGGCCGTTGGGCGCAGAGCCCACTCGCGCTCATGGACACCACGATGGACCAGTTGCGCACCTTGATCATGGTCCATGAGGCCGGTACCGCACTGGGCGCCGCACGGATTCTGGGCCGTGAACAGTCCAGTGTGCAAAAGCAGATCGACACCATGAACCGGAACTTTCGCGAGCTTTGCGGCGAACCCCTCGTACTCAAGCAGGGGCGCGGCAAGGACGTGCTGTTCACCGGCACCGGAGAAGCCCTGGTCGAATTGGCGCGCGGAACTCTCGGCGAGTGGCTGGACGGCATCCATGAGTCACGGCGCCGCCTGGGAAAAACCCTGGTGGTGGGCACCACTCGATTTACCCTCAGCTATCTGGCGGGCGCCGGGGAGCGGGTGTCCGAGGAGTTCCGGCAGCGCGCCATCGAGCTCAAGGTCGGCCATGTGCGCACCCGGGACGTACTGGCCAAGCTGCGCGCCAAGGATGTCGACCTGGTGTGCGGCTCCGTGGTGACCCGGCCCGAGGGCGACGATGAACTCGCCGCCTTCGATGTCATGGAGTGGCGCCGCAGCGGGGTCTCGCTGCTGACCAATCTGTCCGAGGCCGAGCTGCCCGGCCCCACCGCCCCGAGCAGCGCGCTGCGCTCCCTGCCGCTGGTGGTCTCGGCCAGCGGGCTGATGGCCGGGGTGCTGCACACCTGGTTCGGCGGCGACTACCGCAACAAGCTGCGCATCGCCGCCGAGATCGACACCGTCAACTACGGTTTCGAGCTGCTGCGCTCCGGTCTGCTGCGCGGCTGCATGCTGGTCACCAAGGGGGTAGCGGACGCGGCGGGCGATCCGCGGGTGGCGTACGGACGCGGGCTGCGCGCGGTCGAGCTGGTCAATGACACCGGGCCCCGGCTGGAGGTGCTGCTGGGCGCCTTCACCCGGCGTGGTGAGCGCGCGTCCTATGACGCGGGCCATCCGCTCAATCTGCTCTGGGACGCGCTCGCGCAGGAGAACGCGCGCTGGCAGCGGGAGCAGCGCTGGCCCACGGCTGGCCTGGAGCCCGATCCGTTCGAGCTGGCCAACTCCTACAACCCGAGCGAGAGCTGAGCCGCGACCCGAGCGGGAACTTGAGTCGCTGAGTCGCCGGTCAGCCCTGTGGCCCGTACAGGTCCAGCTCCACCAGCAGTGCCCGGTGGTCGGTGTGCGGCAGCTCCAGGAAGCGGGCCGTACGCGGCCGTAGTGCCCGGCTGGCCAGCACATGGTCGATCTGCGCCCCCAGCACCGGGGCCGTGGCGCTCGGCCAGCTCGGTGTGCGGGAGACGCCGGTGGCCCGTGCGCTGTCCCGCAGCCCGGTGTCCAGGACGGACCGGAAGGCGGCATGGTCCTGGGTGGCGTTGAAGTCGCCCGCGATCAGGGTGGGTTCCTCGCCCCGCCCGGCGGCGTAGGCCCGCAGCCGCCCCAGCTCGGTGCGCCAGACGTCCAGCTCGCCCGGCATCGGCGGCATGGGATGCGCGACCTGTAGCCGCAGCCGCTGCCCGGCGATCCGGACGACCGCCCCCGGCATCCGCAGCGTCCCGCGCACCCCCTCCGCGCGGGTCAGCGGGTGGCGGCTGAGGATCGCCGAGCCCGCGGCGGGGCTGTCGCCGAGGGCGATGCTCCGGTACGGGTAGGCCGCGCGGACGGCGGCCGAGTCCAGCGCCTCGCCGCACTCCGTGTCGCACTCCTGCACCGCGACCAGGTCCGGCCGCTCCCGGCGCAGCGCGGTCAGCAGTCCGTCCCTGGCCTGGCCGAATTCGAGGTTCGCGGTCATCACCCGCAGCCGGGCGAGGACCGGTCCATGCGGCTCGGGCGGGGTGCCGCCGTCGTACGGCTGGATGAACCACCCGGTGGCCGCCGCTGCCGCCAGCGCCCAGCCGCACCCCAGCGGCCAGCGGGCGGCCGCGCAGAGCAGCAGCCCGAGCGCCGCCGGGACCAGCAGCCAGGGCAGGAAGGCCAGTAGCTGCGGTATGGGGGTGATGCCGTCGATGTCCGCGGCCCGGCACAGCACCACCGCGCTGACCAGGGCCAGCGGCAGCATCGCGGACCAGGCCGCCGTCCGCCGGGCCCGTCCGCCGGGGAGCCGGAGCAGCCGGGCGACGGCGCCCCGGGTGCCCCGGGCGCCGCGCGGGGCGCCGGACGGGCGGCCGGGGCCGGTGCCTTGGTCCTCGGCGACTGTCGTCTCCACGCTGGGGCCTCTCGATCGGGGCGGGGCGCACATTCTCTCCTACGCCCCGCAGGTCTAGACCTTGACGTGTTCATGAGCTAACTTCCCGGAGCATCGCAGGAGTTCATGTCGGCATCCGTCGTTCATATACGCGAACCCCACCGTCAGGAGCCGCCCCCATGCGCACCAGAGCCCTGTATCTCGCCCTCGCCGCAGCGCTGGCCGCGCTGTTCGCGGGCATCCTCAGTGGCCCGGCCACGGCCGGACAGGCCCAGCGGTCCGCCGAACCCGAGGCCGCCGCCGCCTTCACCCACCCCGGGGTCCTGGTCAGCCAGGCCCAGCTCGACTTCGTCCGCTCCAAGGTGAACGCCGGCGCGCAGCCCTGGAAGGGCGCGTACGACGCGATGCTGTCGAGCCCGTACGCCTCGCTGTCGCGCACCCCCAAGCCCCGGGCGGTCGTCGAATGCGGGCCGTACTCCGACCCCAACCTCGGCTGCACCGATGAGCGCCAGGACGCGCTCGCCGCCTACTCGCTCTCGCTGGCCTGGTACATCACCCGCGACAGCCGCTACGCCGAGAAGGCGATCCAGATCATGGACGCCTGGTCCGCCACCATCAAGGACCACACCAACAGCAACGCCCCGCTCCAGACCGGCTGGGCCGGATCCTCCTGGCCCCGGGCGGCCGAGATCATCCGCTACAGCTACGACGGCTGGTCGGACGCCTCCATCAGCCGCTTCTCCACCATGCTGCGGAACGTCTACCTCCCGAAGGTCATCGGCGGCTCGAACTCCAACGGCAACTGGGAGCTGGTGATGATGGAGGCCGCCACCGGCATCTCCGTCTTCCTCGACGACCGGGCCAGCTACGACAAGGCCGTCGCGAAGTTCCGCGGCCGCGTCCCCGCCTACATCTACCTCCAGTCCGACGGCTCCCTGCCCAAGACCGCGCCCGGCAGCGGCCTGGACACCCGCGACAAGATCGTCAAGTACTGGCAGGGCCAGACGACCTTCGTCACCGGCCTCACCCAGGAGACCTGCCGCGACTTCACCCACACCGGATACGGCATCGCCTCCATCGCGCATGTCGCCGAGACCAGCCGCATCCAGGGCCAGGACCTCTACCCCGAGGTGGGCGAGCGGCTGCGGCAGGCGCTGGGCTTCCAGTCGAAGTACGAGCTGGGCGAGGGTGTGCCGTCCTGGCTGTGCGGCGGCAGCGTCAAGCGGGGCCTCGGCCCGATCACCGAGGTCGGCTACAACGCCCTGCACACCCGCCTCGGCATCGCCATGGCCAACACCCAGAAGCTCACCGAGCAGCAGCGCCCGGCGGGCACCAACAGTCTCTTCCTGGGCTGGGAGACCCTGACCCACGCGGAGAACCCGTCCTGACCCCCGCCCGATCCGGAACGACCCCGGACCGCCCCGCGCCCCGGGGCCCGGGGGGCTCCGCCGTACGGCAGGGCTCCGCCTCCGGACCCGGGGTTCGGGGGCGGAGCCCCGGGTCCGGGCTCTGGGGCGGAGCCCCAGTCGCGGGAAGGGGCGGGTAGGGGAGCAGCCCGCCGCGGGCGCCAAGACCCGTCACCCACCCCGCAGCGCCAGCACCGCCTCGACCGTGTCCGCCTGAGCCGCCGGTTTGTCCTCCCGGTAGCGCAGCACCCGCGCGAACCGCAGCGTGACGCCCGCCGGATAGCGGGACGAGCGCTGAAGCCCGTCGAAGGCCACCTCCACCACCAGCTCCGGCCGCACCCGCACCACCCAGCCGTCGTCGCTGACCGCGATCCCCAGCAGCGCCTGCGTCTGCCACTCCAGCATCGCGTCGGTGAGCCCCTTGAAGGTCTTGCCCAGCATCAGATACGTGCCGTCCGCCGCCCGCGCGCCCAGATGGAGGTTGGACAGCTTCCCGGTGCGGCGGCCGTGCCCCCACTCCGCCGCCAGCACCACCAGATCCAGTGTGTGCACCGGTTTGACCTTCAGCCAGGACGCCCCGCGCCGGCCCGCGCCGTACGGCGCCTCCAGCGACTTGACCAGCACCCCCTCATGCCCCCGCGCCAGCACGTCGGCGGCGAACTCCCGCGCCGCACGCCGGGTTTCCGGATCCGCCGGGTCGTCGGCCACCAGCCGCCGCACCCGCCGGGGCCCGGGGGCGATCCGGGCCAGTTCGGCATGGCGCTCGCGGGCCGGGAGGTCGAGCAGAACGTCGTCGTCCACCACGAGCAGATCGAAGAAGACGGGGGACAGCGGCAGCGCGGCCGACGCCCCGGCCACATCGAGCCGGGAGCCGACCCGGGCGGAGGTCTCCTGGAACGGCCGTGGCCGCCCCTCGGCGTCCAGCAGGATCACCTCACCGTCGAGGATCGCCCGGTCCACCGCCAGCTCCCGCGCCGCCGTGACCACCTCCGGAAGCCGGTCGGTGATCTCATCGAGGGTGCGGGTGTAGATCCGTACGTCCTCGCCGTCCCGGTGCACCTGCACCCGGATCCCGTCCAGCTTCTCCTCGACCGCGCACGGCCCCAGCCGGTCCATGGCCTCGTCCAGGTCCTTGGCGCTCTGCGCGAGCATCGGCAGCACCGGCCGCCCCACCTCGAGCCGGAACTCGGCCAGCGCCTCAGGTCCGCGCGCCAGCAGCGCCTCGGCGACCGTGCCCAGCGAACCGCCGACCATCACCGCCCGCCGCACCTCGGCGGCCGGTGCGCCCACCGCCTCGGCGAGCCCCTCCACGGCCAGCCCTTCCAGGGCCCCTTGCCGCAGCTCCCCGCCGATCAGGCCGAGCAGAAAGCCCTGCTCCTCCTTGGTCGCGGCGGTCAGCAGCTCGCCCACCAGCCGCTTGCGGGCCGCCGTCGCGCCGGTGCCGGAGACCGCCGCGACCCGGGTCAGCGCCGCGTCCACATCGAGCACCGCGAGCGTCGGCTCGGCGGCGGGTTCCCGGCGGTGGCGCAGGGTGGACCAGCCCACTCCGGTCCGGCGCTGGGGCAGTTTGCCCGCGAGGTAGGTGATCACCACGGCCGCTTCGGCCGGTTCCGTACGCCGGAACAGCCGGGCCAGGCGCGGCGATCTTCTCCGAGCGGGCGGAGGTGGCCGCGACCTGTCGGGAGGTCAGCGCGACATCGGCCAGCAGCATGGCTCCAGCCTGCCCCGCACCCCGCCGGGAAGCCAGACGCCCCGGCTCTCAGGCGGTACGTCCCGTCTCGCCGCGTCCCCCCATCTCGCCGCGTCCTCCCGTCTCGCCACGTCCTGCCATCTCGCCGCGTCCTCCCGCGCCACCGCGGCTCGGCCCGGCGCACAGCGACCAGATGACGAGCGCGTCGATGATGAGCAGCACGGTGGCCCAGACCGGGTAGTACGGCAGCCACAGGAAGTTGGCGATCAGCGCGAGCCCGGCCAGCACCACACCCGTGACCCGGGCCCACATCGCACCGGTGAACACCGCGAACCCGGAGAGCAGGAGGGCGATGCCGACGCCGAAGTGGACCCAGCCCCAGCCGGCGAGGTCGAACTGGAAGATATAGCTCTGCGTGACCAGGAACACCCGGTCGGTTCGGATGGCCGAGATGCCCTGGAGCAGGTTCATCAGCCCACTGAAGATCATCATGACCGCCGCGAAGACGAGCCATCCGCTCACCGCCCGGTGCGCGTGGCCCGGGGCGACCCCTGTCTGAACTCCACCGGCGTGACTGGCCATGTCGGGCTCCTTCGTCAGGCGCAATCGATGCGGTGTCGGCACCGATTGACGGCAATAAGGGTGAATTGCCCTTTTTCTCAGATTTGCATAGACCCCCGACTTCGGCACCTCGCCATCGTGAACGCGCCCCAGGAAAGCGCTCCGTAATCGATTCGACACGGAAAGTCGCCCACCGTATGTGCCTTGTCGTTGCGCGCCCGGCCGACGGAAGCGGAGATTCGCCTTCCGGGATTTCCCGGTGTAGATGTATGTGTATGGCCCGGTTTATGGGTCGATCGTGGGCTGCCCGCATGATCCCCGGTCGGCGCCCACGGAGTCGGCGCCGGGAGCGCCCGGAGGTGGCGGGCCGGCGCTTTCGATCGTGGCTGAACGTTCGCAGCGTCGCCGGGCAGGTTTTCATCCTGCAACTCGTGATCGTGCTGTTGCTCGGCGCGGCGGCCACCGTCGCTCTGGTGCTCCAGGTGCGGCACGACGCCACCGACGAGGCCCGCGGCCGGTCCGTCGCGGTCGCCGAGGCGTTCGCCAACTCCCCCGGCATCGTGCAGGCCCTGCACAGCCCCAACCCCACCAAGGTGCTCCAGCCGAAGGCCGAGGCCGTCCGGAAGAAGTCCGGGCTCGACTTCGTCGTGGTCACGAACGACAAGGGCATCCGGTACACCCACCCCAAGCTCAACCGGATCGGCAAGCACTACGTCGGCAACATCGAGCCGGCGCTGCACGGGCACACCACCGTCGAGACCGGCCCCGGCACACTGGGCGAGGCGATGGACGCCGTGGCACCCGTCTTCGACAGCCATCACAAGGTCGTCGGCCTGGTGGGCGCGGGGATCACGATCCAGAAGGTGAGCGGGCTCGCCAACCGTCAGCTTCCGCTGCTCGTCGGCGCCGTCTCCGCCTCCCTCGTCCTCGCCACCGGCGGCACCGCCCTGGTGAGCAGGCGGCTGCGGCGGCAGACCCGCGGCCTGGACCCGGTCGAGATGACGCGGATGTACGAGCACCATGACGCGGTGCTGCACTCGGTGCGCGAGGGCGTGCTGATCGTCGGCGGCGACGGGCGGCTGGTGCTGGCCAACGACGAGGCGTCCCGGCTGCTCGATCTGCCGCCGCGGCCGGAGGGGCGGCTGGTCGACGATCTGGGCCTGGAGCCCCATGTCGCCGACGTCCTGGCCGCCCGGCGCGATGTCACCGACGAGGTGCTGGTGGCCGGCGACCGGCTGCTGGCCATCAACAACCGGCTGACCGACCGCGACGGCGGCCCGCCCGGCAGCGTCGCCACCCTGCGCGACTCCACCGAACTGCGCGCCCTCTCCGGCCGTGCCGATGTGGCGCAGCGGCGGCTCAAGCTGCTCTACGACGCGAGCGTGGAGATCGGCACCACCCTCGATGTGGCCCGGACCGCCGAGGAACTGGCGCAGGTGGCGGTGGACCGCTTCGCCGACTTCGTCACGGTCGACCTGGCGGAGCCCGTGGCGCGCGGGGATGAGCCGCTGGCGGTCGGCGGTGTCGAGATGCGCCGGGCGGCGGTCCACGGGATCCGGCCCGGCCAGGGCCACCCCTTCTATCCGGTCGGCCGGGTGTTCTCGTTCGTCCCGACCTCGCCCCAGGCGTTCGGGATCAGCGGCGGTGAGCCGGTCGTCGAGGACGATCTCACCGAGGCCACCGGCTGGCAGGCGCAGGACCCCGAGCAGACCGCCAAGGTCATCGAATTCGGCGTCCGGTCCCTGGTCACCGTGCCGCTGCGGGCCCGGGGGGTGCTGCTGGGCGTGGTCAACTTCTGGCGGATGAAGCAGCGCGAGCCCTTCGAAGAGGAAGAGGTGTCCCTCGCCGAGGAGCTGGCCGCACATGCCGCCGTCTGCATCGACAACGCCCGCCGCTACACCCGCGAGCACACCATGGCGGTCACCCTTCAGCACAGCCTGCTGCCCCGCGCCCTGCCGGAGCAGAACGCGCTGGATGTGGCCTTCCGCTATCTGCCGGCCGAGTCGGGGGTCGGGGGCGACTGGTTCGACGTCATTCCGTTGCCGGGGGCGCGGGTGGCGCTGGTGGTGGGCGATGTCGTCGGGCACGGTCTGCACGCCGCGGCGACGATGGGGCGGCTGCGGACGGCGGTGCACAACTTCTCCACCCTCGATCTGCCGCCCGACGAGATCCTGTCCCACCTCGACGATCTGATCGCCAGGATCGACCAGGACGAGGGCCCCGGCGGGCCGGATGGCGACGGCGGTGGCGGCGAGGGGATCACGGGGGCGACGTGTCTGTACGCGATCTACGATCCGGTGACGCGGCGGTGCACGATGGCGCGGGCCGGTCATCCGCCGCCCGCGCTGGTGCGTCCGGATGGCTCGGTGGAGTTCCTCGACCTGCCCGCCGGGCCGCCGCTGGGCCTGGGCGGGCTGCCGTTCGAGACCGCCGAGGTGCAACTGGCCGAGGGCAGCCATCTCGTCCTCTATACCGACGGGCTCATCGAGGACCGCCGCCGGGAGATCGACACCGGTCTGGAGATGCTGCGCAATGCCCTGTCCCACCCGGGCCGGACGCCCGAGGAGATCTGCACCGAGGTGCTGGACGCGCTGCTGCCCAGCAACCCGAGCGATGACATCGCCCTGATCGCCGCCCGTACCCGGGTCGTCGGCGGCGACCGGGTGGCCTCCTGGGATGTGCCGTCCGACCCCGCCGCCGTGGCCGGGGTGCGTGCCGAGGTGATGCGGAAGCTGGCGGAGTGGGGGCTGGACGAGGCGTCGTTCACCGCCGAGCTGGTGCTCAGCGAACTGATCACCAACGCCATCCGCCACGCCACCGGCCCGATCCGGGTGCAGTTGCTCCGCGACAAGGCCGTGATCTGCGAGGTCTCCGACACCAGCAGCACCTCCCCGCATCTGCGGTACGCGGCGACGACGGACGAGGGTGGCCGGGGGCTCTTCCTGGTCGCCCAGTTCGCCGAGCGCTGGGGCACCCGCTACACCTCGGACGGCAAGGTCATCTGGGCCGAGCTGGCGATTCCGTGAAGCTTCGGGGGCGAAACGCTTCCCGGCCCGTGACATTTCCGGGGCCGTAACGCCTGCGAGCAATGGCAGCGGCATATGCGTCCGGAAGGTGACGCTTCTTGACGCTCCGATTTGACGGACCGTCATGATCCATGTGATGAGCGGGACCGGTCAAAGTGACGTGACTCTACTAACATGTGGCGCCCACGGCTTGATGTCCGCGTGGTCCAGCCAAAAACCCTCAACGCGCCCATGAGGACCTGATAGATGTCAGCACACATATCCAGCCATCCGCACAAAGGGCCCTCGGTGACACGTGGGGCCCTGACCGTGCCCCTGCTGGCAGCCGTCGTCGCCGGTGGCGCGGGAGCGTGGGTGACCACCGCCGTGCCGTCCGCCCAGCGCGCCTCCGTCGCCGTCTTCTGCGGCGTGGCCGCCGTGCTGCTGGGGGTGGCGCTCGCCGTCGCCACCAACCGCTCGCGGACCATCGGCCGTCTCCAGGAGCGGGTCACGGAGCTGGAGACCGCGGCCGCCGCCAAGGAGATCGAGGCCACCCGGCTCGCCGAGGAAACGATTCCGTCCGCGGTCCGGAGACTGCGCGAGGGCGGCTCGGTGGATACCGTGATCACCCGCATGGAGCGCCCCACCAGCAGGGCCCATCAGTTGCTGCTGCGGGCGCTGCTGCGCGAGATCGGCGACGGTGAGCGGATGCGCGCCTCCGCGATGGCCGCGTGCGCCAACGCCGCGGGCCGCGTCCAGGCGCTGGCCACCAGCATGCTGGCCGATCTGCGGGAGATGGAGAACCGCCACGACGAGACCGTCCTCGGCGATCTGCTGAAGCTGGACCACACCACCGCCCAGGCGGGCCGGATCGCGGACAGCATCGCGGTGCTGACCGGTGCGCGCTCCGGGCGCCGCTGGACCAAACCGATCGTCATGGAGTCCGTGCTGCGCGGCGCGATCGGCCGGATCAGCGCCTTCCAGCGGGTACGGGTCCACTCGGCCAGCAACGCCGCGGTGGCCGGTTACGCGGCCGAGGGCGTCATGCACGCCCTCGCCGAACTGATGGACAACGCCGCCAGTTTCTCGCCTCCCACCGAGGAGGTGCACGTGTATGTCGAGGAGACGCACGCGGGCGTCGTGGTGACCATCGAGGACGGCGGGCTCGTGATGGGCCCGGCCGCCCTGGACCGCGCCCAGAAGTCCGTCTCCTCCGAGAGCCTGGATCTGATGAGCCTGTCCGGCACCCGGCTGGGCCTGGCGGTCGTCGGCTGTCTGGCCCGTAAGCACGGGCTGACCGTCTCCTTCCGGCCGTCCGCGCGGGGCGGCACCGGTGTGGTCGTCCTGATCCCGCAGCAGTTGATCACGCACGTCAACCAGGACGCGGTCGTCGTGGACGCACCGGGCACCGTGCGCACCGGGGTCCCCCGGCAGGCGTCCGCCCAGGCCGTCGCGGCCACGGCCACCACCACGGCGCCCGCGGCGGCGGCCCCCGTACCGGCCACCTCGCCGTCCCCCGCTGCGCCATCCCCTTCGCCGTCGTCCGCGCCCGACCCCGCCACGCCGGAGCCCGCCGCGCAGCCCCCACGGCCCGTCAACGGACTGCCCAAGCGGCGCCGTGGCGAGACGCTGGCCGCCGCCACCCGGGCGGCCAACCAGGCGGCCGAGACGGAACCCAAGGCCAAGAACAGCCGTCCACGACCCGAGGAAGCCGGAGCCCGCTTCGGCGCCTTCCGCCAGGCGGCCCGCGGTGGTTCCGCCACCGGTGCCCCGTGTGACACCGAGCCTTCGGTATCCGCAGAGCACAACGAGACCGCCGAGTCCGCCGAGTCCGCCGAGTCCGCCAAGCCTGCCGAGTCCGCCGAGCCTGCCGAGAACGACAAGCCGTGACAGAAGGAACGCCGATGAACACCACCGACCGCAGCTTGGACTGGCTGTTGGAGAACCTGCTGGAGAAGACCCCGGGGTCGCGCCACGCGCTGGTGCTCTCACGGGACGGGCTCAAACTGTGCCTCTCCTCCGGGTTGTCCGTGGACCAGGCCGATCAGCTCGCGGCCATCGCGTCCGGCATCCAGAGCCTCGCCCATGGCGCGTCCATCGAGTTCGGCGACGGCAGCGGCGGCGTACGGCAGTCGATGACGGAGTTCCACGGGGGAATTCTGTTCATCGTCGAGGCCGGCGAAGGCGCCCATCTCGCCGTGGTGGCCCATGACGACGCCGATGTCGGCATCATCGGCCACAACATGAACGAGCTGGTCGAGCAGATCGGCGACCATCTGCGCGCCGCCCCGAGGGTGGTCGCGGGCGACACCGGCGGAGGGGCGACGGCATGATCCGAGGGCCGCTGGACAAGGAGGGGCCGGACCGGCTGTACACCGTCACCGGCGGCCGCAGCCGGGCGGACGAGAGCCGGTTCGACATGGTCACGCTGATCGTCAGCGAAAGCGACCCCACCCCCGGGATGCAGTCCGAGCACGTCCGGATCCTGCGGATGTGCCGCCGCCCCCTGTCGGTCGTGGAGATCTCCTCGTATCTGGAACTGCCCGTCAGCGTGGTCAAGATCCTGCTGTGCGATCTGCTGGACACCGGCCGGATCACCGCGCGCCATCCACAGGCGGCCCGCCCCGGCGGCCGGCTGCCCGGGCCCGAAACCCTGAAGAAGGTGCTCGTTGCACTCCAGAATCTCTGACGACACCGTCAGCATGGCGCTCCCCGGCAGCACCGGACACGCACCGCTGCGGGAGAGCGCGAGCAACGGTCTCAAGATCGTGATCGTGGGCGGGTTCGGCGTCGGCAAGACGACGATGGTGCGGTCGGTCAGCGAGATCCGCCCGCTGAGCACCGAGGAGACGATGACGCAGGCGGGCGTCGGCATCGACGACGCCTCGTTCGTGCGGCACAAGACCACCACCACGGTGGCCTTCGACTTCGGCCGGATCAGCCTGGACGAGCAGATGGTGCTCTACCTGTTCGGCGCCCCGGGCCAGGAGCGGTTCTGGTTCCTGTGGGACCGGCTCTTCTCCGGGACCCTGGGCGCGGTCGTCCTGGTGGACACCAATCGGCTGTCCGACTCCTGGTACGCGCTGGACCGGCTGGAGCACCACGGCACGCCGTTCATCGTGGCCCGCAACAACTTCACCGAGCCGCAGCACTCGCTGGAGGAGGTGCGGGAGGCCCTCGACCTCCCGGCCGATGTGCCGATGATCGACTGCGACGCCCGTAAGCGCGACTCCAGCAAGGCCGTACTGGTCGCGCTCGCCCGCTACCTCTACTCCCTTTCCACCAACGGCGCCGCCGGGGAGAGCACCGCGTGACCACGCCTGACCCCACACCCTCGTCCGGGGGCCTGTCGGAGGACCCGCCCGGGCCCGTCTTCCGGTCCGCCCCCGCGCCGTCCGACGGGGTGGTGCCCGCCGGGTCGGTGCCACTGGACTACCAGCGGTTCCGGGACGAGCCGCTCGACCTCTACCGGGAGCTGCGCCGGGACCACGGCCCGGTCGTGCCCGTCCTGCTGGACGGCACGATCCCGGTCTGGGCGGTGCTCGGCTACCGCGAGGTGGTCCGGGTCACCACCGATCCCCGGCTGTTCGCCCGCGACTCCCGCCGCTGGCACTCCTGGCATCTGGTGCCGCCCGACTGGGAGTTGATGACCTTCGTCGGCTACCGCCCGACCATGCTCTTCAGCGAGGGCGCCGAGCACCAGCGGCGGGCCGAGGCGATCTGGGACGGCCTGGGCTCGGTGGACCAGTTCGAACTGCGCACGCAGTGCGAGCGCGTCGCCGACCGGCTGATCGACACCTTCGCGGGCAGCGGCCGGGCCGATCTGGTGGCCGAGTACGCCAGCCAGATCCCGCTGCGGGTGGTGACCCGGCTGTACGGCCTGGACGACACCGAATCCGCCGCCATCCAGGAGGATTCGCTCCACCTCACCGGGCCCGACGGCGCTCTCGCGCTGCGGAATATGCAGACCAGGACGGAGGCGCTGGTCAAGCGCGTCCGGGAGAACCCCGACCAGGTCAATGTCGCCGCCCGTCTGGTGACCCACCCGGCCGGGCTCACCGACGACGAGATCGTCAACGACCTGCTCGGCAGCGTCTACGCCGTCCAGCAGCCCACCAGCGATCTGATCGCCAACGCCCTCCGGCTGATGCTGACGGACGAACGGTTCGCCATCACCCTCTCCGGCGGCCGGCGCAGCGTCGGCCAGGCGCTCAACGAGGTGCTGTGGGAGGACACCCCGGTCCCGTTCTGGATCGGCCGCTGGGCCGCCGAGGACACCATGCTCGGGGGACGCCGCATCAGGAAGGGCGACTGCCTGATGCTGGGCCTCGCCGCGGCCAACGCCGACCCCGACGTACGCCCGGACTTCCACTCCGGCGCGGGCGGCAACCAGGCCCATATGGCCTTCAGCCACGGCAAGCACGGCTGCCCCCCGGCCGCCCGTGAGATCGCCGAGATCATCGCCGCCGCCGCGGTCGAGGTCCTGCTCGACCGCCTCCCGGACGTCACCCTGTCCGTCGCCCCGGACGACCTCGAATGGCGGGTCACCCTGATGATGCGCGGCGTGGCCGCCCTCCCGGTCCGATTCACCCCGGCCCACCCGCACTGACCGGTCGACGCACTCCGGTGGTGCGTTGCCACCGCCGGGGGATGAAAGGGGTACCGGTTTTCCCATAGGGCGCGTGCCCGGGCGTAGCGTGGAAGCCACAACCACCCGATACCTGACGGTGAATGGGGGGCCGGAGCCATGGGCTGTGAGGACGGGCAGGGGCTCGGGGACCGGATCGCTCGGTTCCGAGTTCGGCGCAAGCTTACGCAGGAGCGGCTCGCCGAACGGGCGGAGCTGTCCGTGGACGTGGTGCGCAAGCTGGAACAGGGCCGGCGGCAGACGGCGCGGCTCTCGACGATCAACGCCCTCGCCCGCGCTCTCGATGTGGAACCCTCCGTACTGATCGGGCAGCCGACCACCTTCGAGGCCCGTCAGGAGGGCGACTCACCGTCCGTGCTCGCGCTACGGCAGGCCGTCTCCCCGCTGACCGGACTCCTCGGTGAGGACGCCGACCCCGAGGCCCCGCCCACCATCGGTGCGCTGCGCGCCGCGTTACGGTCCACCGAACGCGTACGGCGCGAGGGGCGGATGGCCGACATCGGCGTCCTGCTGCCCCAGCTCATCCGGGACGCCAGGACGGCGGCTCACGCTCACAGCGGCGCCGACGCCGCCGCGGCCCATGCGGTGCTCGCCGAGGCGTACCAGGTGGCGGCCACCACGCTGGCCGCGCTCGGCAAGGAAGACGCCGGTTTCACGGCGCTGGAGCGCTCGATGGAGGCCGCCCGGCGGTCGGACGATCCGCACCTCGAGACCATGGGCATCTCCACGTTGTCGTGGATCCTCACCAAGCAGGGGCGGCTGGAGGACGCCGAGCGCGTCGCCCTGACCGCCGCCGAGCGGATCGAGCCCGGATTCCGGTCCCGGCCCATCGAGCTGTCCCTGTGGGGGATTCTGCTGCTGCGCGCGGCGACCGCGACCGTGCGGCGCGGCAGACACGACACCGTGGAGGAACTGCTCAACATGGCGACGGCCGCCGCCTCCCGCATCGGAGAGGACCGCCTCGACTACGCCACACCGTTCGGCCCGACCAACGTCGCAGTCGCCAAAGTCAACTTCCTGGTGGAGATGGAACGCGGCGCGAAGGCGCTGACCGCGGCCCGAACCGTCCCCGAACTCCATCGGCTTCCGCCGACATGGCGCGCCCGGTTCCATGTCGACCGCGCCCTCGCCTGCGTCGACCTCGGCAAGGACGACAGCGCTCTCCGCGCCCTCCTGGCCGCGGAGACCGACGCGCCGGAGTGGATGCGCTACCACGGAACGGCCCGGCGGGTGGTGGCCGAACTGCGCGGCCGCGAGCGCCGACGCACCTCCCCCGTGACGGAACTGGCCGACCGGATCAACCTGGACGGGTAGGACGCGACGTCCCACCCACGTACCACAGTGGTACGTAGGGTCACTGTCCGGTCGCTCTCGGCGGTCATAACGTGCGCTCACGTTCACGAACCGCGAGGTCCGCCATGATTGTGACCACCACCGCCCGCCCCTCCGGGCACCCCGGCTACACGGAGACCCTGCCGTGCACGGCCCAAAGCGCCGCCACGGCTCGTCGTCTCGTCCGTACGGCGCTGGCGGTCTGGGGCATAGAGCACGGCGCCGACGCCGCCACCCTCATCGTCTCGGAGCTGGTGGCCAACGCGGTGGACCACACCGACTGCCGCGTCATCCGCATCACCGTCACCCGCCCGGCTTGGTCCGCGTCGCGGTCGTGGACAAGTGCCGCACCCTTCCCGTTCTGCGCACCGCCGGGGCCGATGACGAGCGGGGCCGGGGGCTGGCCGTGGTGGAGGAGGTCGCCTGGCGGTGGGGGGTCGATCGGCTGCGTTGGGGGAAGCGGGTGTGGGGCGAGCTGAGATGCGACACCAAGGGAGAGGGAGCGGCGATGAGCACCATGATGGAGAGCCCGGCAGTTTCCCCGACGACTGTGCCGAGGGTCGTCGAGCTGGAGATCACTGGAGCCTGTCAGCTCCAATGCGCGCACTGCTTTGCCGAGTCGGGGCCGACCGGCACGCGCGGCGTGATGACGGCCGACGACTGGCGGCGGGTGATCAGCGATGCGGCGGCGCTGGGCGCGCGCGAGGTGCAGCTCATCGGCGGTGAGCCGACCACGCATCCGGCATGGGCCGAACTGGTCGGCCACGCGCTGAGCCTCGGCCTTCACATCGAGGTCTACAGCAACTTGTTCCACATCAAGCCCGGTTGGTGGCGCCTTCTCGCCCGCGCGGGCGTGAAACTGGCCACCAGCTACTACAGCGACCGCGCCGAGGAACACGACGCCATCACGACCCGACCGGGCAGCTACGAACGCACCCGGGCGAACATCGCCGAGGCCGTACGGCGAGGTATCCCGTTACGTGTCGGCATCGTGTCCGTCCTGTCGGGGCAGCGCGTGAGCGAGGCATGTCGGGAGCTGGAAGCGCTCGGCGTGACGGCGATCCGCACGGACCGCGTGCGGCGCCTCGGCCGTGCCTCGCTGCCCGAGGCGGGGGCGGACACGGCGGAGTTGTGCGGGCGGTGCGGGCACGGACAGGCGGCCGTCCTGCCCTCGGGCGAGGTGACCCCGTGTGTGATGGTGCGATGGCTGACCACCGGCAATGTCCGGGAACGAGGCTTGGCCGCAATCCTGGGCGGCGAGGCATGGGCCGAGGCGCTGAGCACGATTCCGGCCCGCGCCGAGGGAGGTCCGTGTGACCCTGACTGCAAGCCCGCGTCGGACGGTGGCGACTGCTCGCCCGCCGAGCAGGAGGCATGCGACCCGAAGTACGACGAATGAGGTGGCTGATGGACTGGAAGCCGCACGCCGAACGTCTCGCGGCCGAGGTGACCCCGCCCGTCTCGCGCTGGCGGGGCGCGGTGGCCTCGACCCCCCGCCACGCTTTCGTGCCGCGGTGGTGGGAACCGGCGGGTGGCGGCACATGGGTGTTGCGCGACGGGCCGGCCGACGAGTCGGCGTGGTTGCGCGCGGCCTACTCCGACACGTCCCTGGTGACCCGCGTCGGCCCGCTGCACGCCGACCGGGCAAGCCCCGACGACCGGCCGCGCGGGGTGCCCACATCGTCGAGCACCATGCCCGGCCTGGTGGTGCGCATGCTGCGCCACGGGCTGTTGTATGACGGCGCCGACCTCGGCCTGATCGGCACGGGTACTGGAGCCAGTACCGCCCTCGCCGCGCGGCGCCTCGGGGACAAGCGCGTCACGGCCATGGACGTGGACCCGTATCTGACCGCGACGGCGACCGATCGGCTTGCCTCTCTGGGCATGTTCCCTCAGGTGGTCACCTGTGATGCCACGGGGCCGCTCCCGGGGGACTTCGACCGCATCGTGTCCATGGTGGCGCTGCACAACCTCGCCGGCGTGACAGCCGCGCTGCGCCCCGGCGGGCGCCTGGTGACCACGCTCGCTCGCATGAGCGTGATCGTCACGGCCGACAAGGACACGGACGGCGGCGCGCGCGGGGTCGTCGAGTGGGACCGGGCAGGGTTCATGAGCGTCCGCACCGGGGCCGACTACCCGCCGGGGACGGAAGAGCTGTTCGCGGCCGTACGGGACCTCGAGGGCGAGCAGATGATGCGGGGCCGCTATCCGGTGCTCAACGTCGCGGAGGCGTGGGACGTGCGCGCCATGCTCGAACTCGCCGCGCCCGGCGTCGAGACCCACTACGAGGAGCGCGGCGAGCAGCGCACGGCATGGCTCGTGCACGCCGACGGCTCATGGGCGCGCGCTTCGGCGACGTGGATCGACCCGCCCACGGTCCATCAGGGCGGCCCGCGGCACCTGTGGACGGTGCTCGAACGCATCCGGCACCGACTGAACGCCGAGGGTGGCCTACCGATCTACGGGAGCCGCGTGCACATCACGCCTGACGGTGTGTGCCACTTCACGCGCGGCAAGTGGTCGGCCTCCTACGGCTGACCCCACCCGACCGTCCGACCGTCGGTTCCCTGGGAAGGGTCGGTTCCCTGAGAAAGAAGGGGGGCTTGCTGGACCTTCCTTCCCCTCGTGAGGAAGGTCCGGCAACTCTGCGCCCTGTTGGCCTAATGCGCTGTCGCGCGCATTAGGTAACGGGTGTCACAATAGCGAGGGGCGTGTACGCCGTGCAATGGGTTACCGGGCGTAGAGCGCCCGGATGTCGTGAAGATCTGGTGCTCACGAGGGTGGAGGGGCCGTAGAGTCGGCGCGTCATGACAGAGCGACCACCGCATGGGTCGGCTCGCCCCGGGGGGCGTACGGCCCGGACTCGTGCCGCCGTGTTGGCGGCCGCGTACGAGGAGCTCGATCGCGACTCGTTCGCCGCGCTCACCCTTGACCGGCTCGCCCGGCGTTCGGGGGTGCATGTGTCGACCATCCGGCGGCGCTGGCGGACGGTGGAGGGGGTCGTCGTCGATCTGCTGGCCGAGCACAGCTCGACGCTGCCGACCCCGGACACCGGTGACTTCCGGCGGGATCTGACGCAACTCACCCAGGCCATCGCGGACTTCAACAACGCGCTGCGCAACCGCAACGTCATCCAGGGGCTGCTGGTGGCCGCCGCGCATGATTCCCGGGTCGAGGAGATCGTGCGCGCCGCGTTCGTGCGGCGTACCGAGGAGGTGACCCTGATCGCGCGGCAGGCGGTCGAGCGGGGGGAGATCCCCGAGGGCACCGAGGCGCGGGAGGTCATCGCCGCACTGGCGGCGCCCCTCTACTACCGGGTGCTCATTCTGCGCGGGTTCATCGACGAGCGGCTGGTGCGCACCAGCGTCGAGGCGACGTATCAGGCCGCCGTCGCCGGGGTGTTCGTGCCCGAGGGTGAGCGCGAGGGTGAGCGCGAGGGTGAGCGCGAGGGCGAGGGCGAGGGGTGATGGCGCCCCCGGGGCGGGGGCGCCATCGGCTGGGCGTCAGGAGGACGCGCCGCGTGCCTTGAGCATTCCGGCCATCAGCTCGATCTCCGACTGCTGGCCCTGGACCATGGTCGTGGCCAGATGCTTCTCGGTCGGGTCCTTGACCAGCTTCACCGCGCCCTTCGCCATCTCGACGCCGCCCTTGTGATGGGCGGTCATCAGCTTCAGGTAGAGCACCTCGGCCGCCTTGCCCTTGGCCTTGCGCAACTCGTCGAGCTGGGTGTTGGTGGCCATGCCCGGCATGAGCGAGCCGTCGTGCGGCTTGTACGTGCCGCCGCCGTCCATGCCCTTCATCGAGCCGTGGTCCATGCCCTCCATGCCGTCCATGTCGTTCTTCATCCACGTCATGGGCGGGTCCTCGGACGTCTTGTCCAGCCCCCACATGTCCAGCCAGCCCTGAAGCATTCCGCTCTGGGTGGCCTGCGTGCTGGCGATGTCGAACGCCAGCCGCCGCACCTCGTCGTCGCTGGTGCGGTCGCGCACGATGAACGACATCTCCACCGCCTGCTGGTGGTGGACGGACATGTCGCGGGCGAAACCGGCCTCGGCGGAGGTGTCCTTCGGCGTACCCGTGTCGGTCGTGCCCTCCGAGCGGTCGCTCGTCAGCCACAGCACGGCCACCGCCACCAGGGTCAGCAGCGCGAGGGCGGCGGCGATCCCCGCCACCAGCGGCTGGCGCGAGGCGCGGCCGACGGCGGTCCCGTCGCTCACGAGGTCTTTCCGTTGGTGCAGTAGGCGCCGGGCTCGGGGGTCTGCTTGCCCTGGACGAACTTCTTGAAGAATTCGGCCACCCGCGGGTCCGAAGCCTTCTGGATGTCCAACTGGTTGCCCCAGGCGTTGAGGACGATGGGCGCGTCCTGCTCCTGGTAGGGGCTCATCATCGAGTACGGGGTCTTCTTCACCCGCTCCGAGAGGGCGGCGATGTCCTCCTTCGGCGCCTTGTCGGTGTACGTCACCCACACCGCGCCGTGCTCCAGCGCGTGCACCGCGTTCTCCTTCGTCAGCGGCTTGGTGTAGACGTCGCCGTTGCAGTTCTGCCAGACCTGGTTGTGGTTTCCGCCGACCGGCGGCGACATCGCGTACTTCACCGTGCCCTGGACATGCGTCCGGCCCAGGTTCTTCCAGGTCTTCATGCCCTTGAACTCGCCGCTCTGCACGACCGCGGAGGTGACCTTGGCCTCCTTCTCGTCCTTCTTGTTGCTCGCGTCGACGAGGAAGTAGCCCCCGACGGCCAGTCCGGCGACGATCACCGTGACGGAGGTGATCGTGATGGCCCGGAACCTGCGCTCGCGCGCCTTCTCCGCGCGGCGCAGTTCCTCTATCTTCGCGCGGCGGTCGGCCGCGGTGCCCTTCGTCTTCGATCCCTTGGAGCCCATGGCTGTCCTTGTCCTCGGAGTACTCAAAGTTCGCGCAGTTCGCGCAGTTCGCACGCTGGATGGGTGGTGCGGTGCATCGCGGTTACCGGCGCCGGCCTAGGTCCGAAGCACTTGGAGCTGATGGAGGCCGAGGGCGCGGGCGGGGCGGTCGGGCGGCGCCCGGACGGAGTCCGGATTCCGGTGGCCGTCGGGCGGCGGAACCTCGGTGAGGAAGAGCGGGGGTACGGGCGTGGGCACCAGGGCCTGGACCACGTCCCGGGGGCCCGCGACACAGTCGTCGCTTCCGGAGCCGGTGCCGGTGCCGGCTCCGGAGGCGGAGCCGGAGCCGGAGGCGTCGGACGGGCCATGCGCCGGAGCCGGATGGGTGATCGGCTTCTCATGCGGCTCGGCCGTCGCGACGGGTTCCGACGCGACGGGTTCCGTCGCGACGGTGTCCGACGTGACGGGTTCCGACGCGACGGTGTCCGTCAGGCGGCGCGGGCACCCCGTGGACAGGCCATTGTGGTCGGCGGCGGGATGGACGCAGGAGGGCGCCACCCATATCGCCGCGGCGAGCAGCAGGACGGCACGGCAGAGGACGGACGGCACGGTGCCGCGCACCGCGTCCCTCCGTATGTGGCCCTCTCCGCCCTGCCCTTTGCCCATCGCGCCAGATCGTAACCACTGCGGCTGTCGCGACTGAATGGGTCCATGGCGGAACGTGGGCAAACGCCTGGTGAGGGCGTGGTGTCAGGCACGCCGTCCGGCCCCCTGAGGTGGCCCGGCGTCAGCCCCGCCGCCCCGCCGCCCGCCGTACGCCGTCCCTCAGTAGACGCCCTCGATCACGACCTCGTCGTCGAACATCGCGACCGGCCCCACATCCGCCACCGAGTCCCCGGCCGCGCCCTCGGGCGGCGGGACACGGATCGCCAGATCGCGCTCCAGGTTGTTGGGCAGCAGCGCGGACTTGCTGACGTGGTTCATCACCACCTGGCCGCGCTCGCCGTACGGCACCGGCTCCCCGCTCGCCGGGTCCACCACCGAGAAGGTGACAAACGGGGTGCGCGGATCGAAGACACACGGCTCGTCCGGGCCGAGCCCCAGCCGCTCCGTGGCGCCGCCGAGGATCATGGTGTTGCCGTAGGTGCCGTAGAGCGCACAGCCGGGGAAGACCTCGGTGCGCAGCAGATCGCGGGTGTCGGCGTCCATATGGGCGCCGCCCCACATGATCCCCTTGACCTTCTCCCCGATCAGCTCGATCAGGTCGTCATGCCGGGCCAGCCGCTCCAGCAGCGGCGGGGTGGTCATGAGTACCCCGATGTCCTGGGTGCGCAGGACGTGCGCCGCCTGCTCCACCAGATGGCTCACATAGGCGTCGGTCTCCTCGGCCTTCCCGGCGGAGATCAGCTTCTTCACCCACCGCGGATCCATGTCGACGCGGAACATCAGCCCACCGTGCCGCGCGGCCGTGCCCGCGACCATCTCGCCGACCATATGGGGGCCGCTGGGCGCGATGGCGAGCCAGTCCACTCCGCGCGGGATGCCGAGCCCGTCGAGGTCGGCGCTCAGTCCGTGGGTGAGCCGGTCCAGCCAGTCGCGCAGACAGACGATCCGCTTGGGCGCGCCGGTGGTGCCGCCGCTTTCGAAGACGCCGACGATCCGGGCGTCGGCGCCGTAGCCCTGGGGGATCAGATCGCGCACCGGCACCTCGCGCAACTCCCCGGTGGCATTGGGGAAGAGCGCGAGATCGGCGACGCCCTTGACGTCCCGGCGCGGATCGAAGTCCAGCGTCCGCGCCTTGCGCAGCCAGAACGGGGAGCCGGTGTCCGGGCCGAAGTGCCACTCCATGGCGGCGCGGATGTACTCATCGGGGTCGGGGCGCTCGTCGAAGGGGACGTCGAGCACGGAAAGGGAAGCTGTCGGCACGGGTTGCTCCTCATGCTCCTCGTGGGGGACAGACGACGCCGGATCGGCGTCAGGGAAAGGCGGCGTCGTCATCGGCGCCGTCACGGTCAGGCGGCGCCGGGTCGGCGCCGTCAGCCGCGGATGACGGCCTTCGTACGCATCAGGAACTCGCCGAGATACGCGTCGTGCGGGATGCCCGGGGCGATCCAGTGCGTGGGGTGGTCCCCGATGTAGAGGTTCTTGACGGACGGCTCGGCGAGCAGCGCGTCCAGCAGCGCCTCGTCCCCGGTGATCGCCGTGACGACCAGGCTGTCCCGGAGCGCGGCGACCCCCGCTTCACGCGTCCAGGGGGCCACCCAGACGCAGGGGAACGACAGCTCCATGCCCAGCCGCGGGTCCCGCGGATCGTCGAGCTGGAGGACGGCGGGACGCAGGGCCGCGCTGCCGTCGCCGAGGTCGTCCACCACTCCGTCGCCGCCCAGCCATGCCCGGGCGCCCGCGGCCTTGCCGAGCAGCAGGCGCTCGAAGCCGCGCGCGACCTCGAGCGGATGGACCGGCAGTATCGCCTTCTCGTCCTGCGGCGGCAGGCTGGGGAGCGCGGCGAGCCGCTCCGCCAGCGCCTCGGCGACCGGCGCCGGATCGCCCTCCACGAGCACGGCGGTGGCGTTGACGCACGCGGTGCCGCCATGGCGGGCGATCGAGTCGACGACGACATCGAGATGGTCGCGCCAGTCCCGGTCGGCGGTGATCAGGATCTTGGAGCGGCCGGGTCCGTTGGGCAGCACGGCCGGATCGGTGGCGTAGCGGTCGATGACCTCCTGGCCGCCGTAGACCATGGACAGATCCGCACCGTGCAGGATCTCCCCGGCCGCGTCGTGGTCGGTGGGCAGCAGCACCACCTGATCCGTTCCGAAACCGGCCTCGCGCAGGGCGCTGACCAGCCGGTACGGGGTGAGCGGCTCACGGCGGGAGGGGCGTACGGCCACCCGGTAGCCCAGTGCCAGCGCCTCCAGCCACAGGGCGTGCACGGCGGGGTGGTTTCCGGCGGCGTGCACGGCGAAGACATCGCCGCGCCGGATCCACACGGCGGTGCCGCCGCGGGCGTACGGATCGCGCCAGTCGCCGACCGCCCCCACCGGGCGGGCCGCCTGGACGCTGCGGTACGCCTCGGTGGCGCTGAGCTGTATCGCCTCCACGGCGATCCGCACATTTGCCAGCGGGGTGCCCGACATCCGGCACACCGCGCTCTCGTACGCCGCCGCCGTCACCCCGGCGACGGTGCCGGTGGCGAACAGCTCCCCCGCCCGCTTCAGCGCGGCCAGCCGCTCCTCCAGCGGCGGGGTGGCGGCGGCGTGCAGCGCGGCCAGCGCCCGGGTGACGAACAGCCGGGGCACCAGGGAGAGTTCGGCCATGGGGGTGCCGGTGACATCGCTGATGGTGAGGCGGTTACGGGAGCGGTAGGGCCCCTTGGGGCCGAGGGCGTCCAGGGCCTGGAGGGGGTGTGACGGGTCCGGAGTACGCGGGGCGTCCAGGGCGTCCGGGGTGGTGGCGGGCTGGGACACGCTGGCTCCTTCGCGGGCGGAGGACACACCGGCCCCTTGGCGGGCGCGGCGGGAAAGGGGTGAACCACGCTTATCCCACGGTGCGGGCGGGGCGGAGTCAATTGGCCCAAAGGCCATACCGGGCCCCTGGGCCGGGCCGGGCGCACCGCGGGCCACGTACCATGCGCGGCCGGAGGTGGTAGGGACATGGGAGAGACAGGAGGCGGTCGCGTCCTGGTGACCGACGACGACGCGGCCATACGACGGTCCCTGGAGCGCGGGCTGCGGCTCAACGGCTTCTCCGTGACCCTCGCGGACGGCGGCCACGCCGCGCTCGCCGCGGTGCGCGACGGCGCGCCCGATGTGGTGGTCCTGGACATCTCCATGCCCGACCTCAGCGGTATCGAGGTGTGCCGCGCCCTGCGCGGGGACGGCAATGACGTCCCCGTCCTGATGCTCTCGGCGCTCGACGAGGTGTCCGACCGGGTGGCCGGGCTACAGGCCGGGGGCGACGACTATCTGGTCAAGCCGTTCGCGCTCCAGGAGTTGGTGCTGCGGCTGCACGCCCTGCTGCGCCGCCGTCCGCCCGCCGCCACCGACCGGGTGCGGGCGGGCGCGCTGGAGATGGCGCCGGAGGCCCGGGAGGCGTGGCTGGACGGGACGCCGCTGCGGCTCACCCGGCGCGAGTTCGAGCTGCTGGACATGTTCGCCCGCAACGCCGGGATCGTGCTCACCCGCGATCAGCTCCTGGATCGCGTCTGGGGCTATGACTTCGAGGTGCGGACGGACGCCGTGGACACCTTCGTCAGCTATCTGCGCCGCAAGCTGGAGGCGGGCGGCCGGCCCCGGATGCTGCACACGGTGCGCGGCGTGGGCTTCGTCCTGCGCCCGTCCAATGCGCCGGAGGGCCGTCCAACAGGCCCGTGAGCGGGGGCTGTTCCGGCCCACAGAATTTCCACAAGGAAGGCTCCTAGTTTCTTCCCCAGTCCGGGATGGTCCGGCCCGTCCCGGGCCGTCCGGCTCCGAGGGAAGGAACAGCACCATGCACCGTGGAAAGAGCGTCATCGTGGCCTGTGCGGCCACCGCTGCCCTGCTCGGTCCGGTGGGCGTCGCGGCGGCGGACGGCAGCGCCCCGGCCTCGACACCGGCCGCCGCCCCGAGCGCGAAGCCGCACAAGGGGGCGGGGGACGGCTCCCAGGGGCTGTGCAAGCGCTCCACGAAGATCGACAAGCGGCTGGACCGGGCGCTGAAGCGGCTGAAGGGCCAGGCCAACGTCAAGGGGTCCGTGGCCCGGCTGGCGAAGCGGGTCGAGCGGGCGAAGAAGGCGGACCACACCGAGGTCGAGACCTTCCTCAACCACAAGCTCACCTTCCGCAGGTCCCTCGTGACCACGCTCGAGCAGCGCCAGAAGGACCTGTCGAAGGTCCGGACGTGGTGCGCCTCGCGCGGTGCGGGTTCCGGCACATGAGGCGCGGCCGGCCCGTGCGGCGCGGCCCCTGGGCCGTGGCGGCCACGGCGGTGCTCTGCGCCGCGCTGGCCACCGGCTGTGGTGGCGGCAAGGGCGGTTCGGATGACGCGGACGGCTCGGACGGCTCATCGGGGTCGTCGTCCGCCCCGTCGGCCACCGCACCGGCTCCGTCCGGCTCCGAGCTGGACGAGCTGAACAAGCTGGTGGACGACGCCGAGTCGGCGGCCGACAAGGCGGACTCCGACGCCGCGAGCGACAACTGACCCCGAACGACACCTGACCACAAGAAGCCGAGAAGGCCCCCGGCGCGGCATCGCGCCCGCCGGGGGTCCCCTCAGACGAGGGTGACCGAGGCGATCAGACCGGCGGTGGATCCGGCCGGTACCGGGTTGGCCTCGGCGCTGACCAGATCGCCGCTCTCCATGACACCGGAGCCGCTGACGTCCACATGCACCCGCAGCCCGTAGTTGTCGCCCGGGGCCGGCTCACCGGGGACGGTGACACTGAACGGGACGTGGCCTCCCGGGCTCAGTGGCACATCGGTGAGGACCCGCGCCGCCACGATCGACTCGGGGGCATCGGAGCGGGACACGTTGCGCACCTCCACCACCACCCGCGCCGCCCGCCCGGCGGGGGCGTCGGGGGGCAGGGTCACGATGCCGCTCAGGACACTGCTCACTCCGAGATGTTTTCCCCCTGGACGGAGGACTTGTTCCGCCATCCGGGTGGGAACGCCGTTCGGGCCGGGCGGAGCGTGCCGTCAGCCCGCGCAGGGGCGGCCGTTCAGGGTGAAGGCCCCGGGCGGCCGGTTGCCGTCGTTCCAGGTGCCGAGGAAGCCCACGGAGAGGGAGCCGCCCGCCTTGACCCACTTGTTGTAGTCGGCGGCGGTGGCGGTGACCCTCGCGCCGTGCTGGGTGAACTCCCCGTCCCACATCTGGGTCACCCGCTGCGAGTCGCGGAAGGTCCAGGTGACCCGCCAGTCGTAGAGGGGCTTGCGGGAGGTGAGGGTGACGGCGGCCTTGAACCCGCCGGGCCATTCGGTGAGGAGCTGGAAGCGGGCCGTGCAGTCGGCGTATCCGCCGTGCCCCCGGCCGGAGGGCGGCCTTCCGCCGTGGCCGGACGCGGAGCCGGAGCCGGAGCCGGAGTCGCCCTTGGAGGGCGAGGGGGACGCGGAGGGCGCGGAGGGGGAGTGACCGGGCTTCCTCGTCGAGCCCTTGCCGGGGTCGTGGCCGGAGCCCTCGCCCGGGTCCTTGCCGTGGCTCGCGCCCTTCGAGGGGCTCGGGGAGGCGGGGGAGCCGGGGTTGTTCGGTGAGGAGGTGGCGGGGGCCAGGCTGCCGTACGTCTCCTTCGGGCCCATGTATCCGTCGCTGCGGTCGTCGGAGTCCGCGGCGGTTCTGGTCAGCGCGACCAGTGTGGCGAGAGCGACGACGGCTATCACCGCCAGGATGACCGTCGTACGGGCTCTGCGTAACCGGCGGCGGGAGGCGCGGCTCCGGCGGTCGACCCGGTGCCCGCCGGTGCGGGAACCACCCGCACCCTCGGCCCCTCCCGCCCCGGCTCTGCCTCCCGCGCCACCGACCCGTCTGCTGCGCCGCCCCCCGACCGCGTCCAGGACCCGGTCGCGCAGCCGCTCCCACAGCGGCGCGCGGACCGCGTGCGCGGTGGGAGCGGCTGCGCGGGCGCTCGGCGTGGTGCCCGGGGCCCGCTCGGCGAGCGCGCGGCGCCGCGCGAGGTAGGGGTGCGCGCCCCAGCCGATGACCCCGCTCGTCAGCGCGCCGGGCAGCCCCTCGCCGTCCACGTACATGCAGGTGGCGGCGTCCCGGCAGGACCGGCAACGGGCGAGGTGCTGCCACAGGTCGGCGGGTGAGGGGGAGTCGGGCGCCCGGGTGGCGGCGTCCAGCAGCTTGGCGTAGCTGCGGCACTCCTCGTCGGTGAGGGTCTCCACATGGGCGCGCTGACACCGTTCACGGAAGGCCGCGCGGACCCGGGCGATCTCCTCGGTGGCGTACTCCGGGTCGTAGCCCAACTGCCGGGCCACCGCCTCCGTGGACCGCGCCTCCACCTCGACCAGCCACAGCAGCTCCCCGTCCGCCTCCGGCAGATCCCGCAGGGCGCGCAGGGCGAGCGGCTGGTCGCGGGGCGGTGCGGCGAAGCGGGCGGCGACGTCGGAGGTCAGCCATGTCCGCAGCTCCGGGTTGAGCCGGTCGCCGTGGCGGTGGGCATGCCAGTCGGCGGCGGTCTTCCGTACCGAGGTCAGGAAGAGCGGAAGCCACGGGAGACGCTTGCCGAAGCCCCGGGTGCGGCGGTGGCGGGTCTCCCGAATACCCCGCCGGAACGCCTCGGTGGCGAGCCGCATCCCGTCCTCGGGAGTGGTTGTGCACAGTTCCGCGTAATCGGCGACCGCCTCCCAATAGGCGCCCAGCAGCGCCGTCGCGGAGGCCGCGCCATCGACTTCCTCGGCGGGCGCTTCGGCGAGACCGTGGCGCGCCGGGGAGCCGTCCCCGGGAGATTCCCTGGGCGATGAGTGGTCGGGCATGGAGGCAATTCCTCACTCACGAACAGCGGCGCCCCCGCCGGGGGCAACCCTCTCATAAACGGGCCGCGGGGTGGTCAGCCAACAACACAGCTCTGCCTCGGAGTTGGGGATTCCCCTTACGGGGCGGGCCGAGCCTTTCACGCCGGTGACCTGGCTGACAAGAGACGTAGAGCAGTCCCCGTTTGGCTGACGAGTCGCCTGACGAGCCGTTAGGTCGAACCGAATTCAGGTGAATAGTAGTCATGTTCACTGCCCGATGCGACACAAAGTTCCATGCCGCAAAAGGTCCGGACCGCACCGTTCGCCGCGTGAACTCCTGTGCGCTTCCGGTGACTTCCGGTGGCACCCCACCCCGGCCTCCGGTCCGGGCCCGGCCACCGCCGCACCGCATGGGCTCAATCGGCGCATGACCTCCCGAATCGTGTGGTTCGGGCGCTAAGGTTCACTCCACTCACGCGGAATGCGCAGTGCGTCACGCAGTGCAATGAGGAGGCTGTCCGGGCGGGCCCCGAGGCGGCTGTTTGGGGGGACCAACCATGCGCGAGATGACCAAGGGCGGCAATGTCGGCCTGGCGACTCTGAGCGAGGACGCGGGATCCGTGATCCTGAGCCTGAACTGGAGCACGGCGACCGGAGACGGGGACGCCGACGTCTCCGTGCTGCTGCTGAACGGTGATGGCAAGGTCCGCGGCGACGCGGACTTCTACTTCTACAACAACCCGGCCGCCGCCGACGGCAGTGTGCAACTGCTGGGCAAGACGCCGACCGCCGAGGGAAACGAGGACCGCATCAGCCTCGACCTGACGGCGGCACCTACGGATGTCGAGCGGATCGTCGTGGCGGCCAGCCGGTACGGCGGCGCCAGGTTCGGCGATCTCAGTGACCTCCGGATGACCCTCGCGGACCGGGGCGGCGAGACCCTGCTGGGATTCTCGATCGATGACGCGGATGTGGAGACCGCGTTCATCTTCGGCGAGCTCTACCGCCGGGGCGAGGAATGGAAGTTCCGGGCCGTCGGCCAGGGGTACGAGTCCGGACTGGCCGGCCTGGCCATGGACTTCGGCATCGACATCGACGATGACGCGGCCGACGAGGAGGCGGGGCCGGAGCCGGAGCCGGGGGCGGAGGCGGCGCCGGGGGCGGAGGCGGCGCCGGGGGCAGTGGAGCAGGCGTCGGTGCCCGAGGCCGAGAGGACGCCCGGTATCCCCGCGCAGGCCGCGGCCACGGCGCGCGCGATGGGCGAGGAGTCCGTATCCGCTTCGGCCCGGCGTCCCCGTACGGCCAGGAAGAAGGTCACGCTTCCCAGGGTCGCCAAGAAGTCGCTGGCGGAGAACGAGTCCTGGCGGGCGGCCCGGCTCTTCCCGGTTTCCTCGCTCAAGAATGACCGGGAACGGGAAATGCGCGCGACGTCCGTCCTGCTGTCGGTGATGACTCAGGTTCCGGAGTTCGGGCGTCGGCTCACCGCGGCCTTCGGCGCACCCGCCGGCCGTATGGAGACTTTCACCGAGGTCTCCTTGCCGCATGGCGGCAACGCCCCCAAGCGCCCTGACGGCGTGATCCGCGTCGAACGGGCCGGGAAACTCTGGACTGCCCTGGTGGAAACGAAGACCAACGGCAATCCGCTGAAGTCCGAGCAGGTCCAGGACTATATGGACATTGCCGCCCGGCGGGGCTACGAGGCCGTGATCACGCTGTCCAACGACGTTGCCATCGAAGGCAGTCCACTGGTCGACATAAAGGTGGACGGACGCCGTAAGCACAAGGTCGCGCTCTGGCATCTGTCCTGGGCCGAGGTGGCCCACCACGCCCAGATGCTGATCCGCCACGAAGGCGTGGGCAACACCGCGCACGCCTGGCTCCTCCAGGAACTGCTTCAGTACCTCCAGCATGAGAACTCCGGCTGCCACGGCTTCCAGAACATGGGCCCGGCATGGGTGCCGGTGCGCAACGGCATCGACAACGAGACGCTGTGCCAGGGGGATCAGCGCGCCATCGATGTGGTCGAGAGCTGGGATCGGCTCATCCGCCAGGTCTGTCTGCGGCTGGGCGGCGAACTCGGGCAGAAGGTCCTGCCCGTCCAGCGCGCCAGGCGGGGGACCGACCAGAGCTCCCGTCGTGCGGCCACGGCCGACCGGCTCTGCCAGGACGGCCGCCTCTACGCCGAACTGCGCATCGAGGACACCTCCGGGATCCTCGCCATCGTCGCCGATCTGCGCACCGGCAAGCTGCGCACCTCCATCGAGATTCCGGCCCCGGATCAGGGTTACCCCCTCACCTGGGCCAAGCGCCTGGTCCGCCAACTCGCCGAGGCCCCGGCCGATCTCCATGTGGAAACCCTTGTCGAGGGAGAGGGCGGTGGCCCGCGCGGCACCCTTGAGCGGCTCCGCCCCGAACCGGCCGACATGCTCCCCAAGGGCGGCGCCCGGATAACCGGTTTCCGGCTCTCCCTCTTCAAGAGCATGGGCAGTGCGCGCGGCAACGCGGAGTCCGGCTTCATCCGCAGTGTCGACGACGCCGTGGATCGCTTCCACTCCGGTGTCGTAGCCCACTTGGGGCGCCGCCCGGGCCGTCGGCCGTAGCGGGGCCGGTCCCTCGGCCGGGGATAAAGAGGCGGATCGGGCCACTGTGCAGTGTGACATTGCACTGTTACCGTTGAAGGGACAAGTGGCCTGGTCCCCTCGCCGAGAAGGTTCCGCATGCCCGAGATTCCCGGTGTTTCCGCGCCCTGGCGTGGCGTTCATGTCGCCACGGCGCTGCCGTTCCATGACGATGACGAACTGTCGGTCGACTACGAGGGATACGCCGCCCATGTGCGGTTTCTCGCCGAGCACGGATGTGACGGGGTCTGCCCCAACGGGTCGTTGGGGGAGTATCAGACCCTGACGGACGAGGAGCGGGCGCGGGTGGTGCGGGTGGCCGTGGAGGCGGCGCCCGAGGGGTTCGGGGTGATGCCGGGGGTGGCGGCGTACGGGGCGATGGAGAGCCGGCGGTGGGCGGAGCAGGCGGGGGAGGCCGGGGCGCGGGCGGTGCTGGCGCTGCCGCCGAACAGCTATCGCGCCGACCGGGAGGCCGTGGTCGGCCACTACCGCGAGGTGGCGCGGGCCGGGCTGCCGGTGGTGGCCTACAACAACCCCCATGACACCAAGGTCGACCTCACCCCGGAGCTGCTGGCCGAGCTGCACGGGGAGGGGCTGATCGTCGCGGTCAAGGAGTTCAGCGGGGATGTGCGGCGGGCGTACGAGATCGCCGAGCGCTCCCCCGGGCTGGATCTGCTGATCGGCGCCGACGACGTCCTGCTGGAACTGGGGCTGGCCGGGGCCGTGGGGTGGATCGCCGGGTATCCGAACGCGATTCCCGAGGCCACCGTGGAGCTGTACCGGCTGGCCACCTCGGGCGTCGGCACGGACCTGGAGAAGGCGCTGCCGCTGTACCGCGCGCTGCATCCGCTGCTGCGCTGGGACTCCAGGACCGAGTTCGTCCAGGCCATCAAGGTGTCCATGGACCTCGCCGGGCTGCGCGGCGGATCCTGCCGGCCGCCGCGCTCGCGGCTGACCGGTGAGGTGGCGGCGCGCGTCGTCCGGGAGACCGAGACCGTGCTCGGGCTGGGGTACCGGTGAGGTCGCGGCGGGTCCTGCACACCGTGGAGTCCCACACCGAGGGCATGCCCACCCGGGTGGTCACCGGCGGGGTGGGGACGCTCCCGGGCGCGACCATGGCCGAGCGCCGCCGGTGGTTCATCGAGCACCAGGACCATCTGCGCACCCTGCTGATGTACGAACCGCGCGGCCACTCCGCGATGAGCGGGGCCATCCTCCAGCCGCCCACCCGGCCGGACGCGGATCACGGAGTGCTCTTCATCGAGGTGTCCGGGGTGCTGCCGATGTGCGGACACGGCACCATCGGAGTGGCCACGGTGCTGGTCGAGACCGGGATGGTCGAGGTGCGCGAGCCGGTCACCACCATCCGCCTGGACACCCCGGCGGGCCTGGTGGTCGCGGACGTCGCCGTGCGCGACGGGGCCGCGACCTCGGTGACGATCCGGAACGTGCCCTCGTTCTGCCTGGCCACGGACCGTACGGTGCCAGTGCCCGGCTTCGGCGAGGTGCGCTACGACATCGCGTTCGGCGGCAACTTCTACGCCATCGTGGAGCTGGGCGCCCTCGGGCTGCCGTTCGACCGGGCGGCGGGGCAGGAGCTGCTGACCGCCGGGCTGAAGATCATGGAGGCGGTGAACGAGCGGGAGCCGCCGCACCACCCCGAGCGGCCGGACATCACCGGCTGCCACCATGTCTATCTGAAGGCCCCGGGGTCGACGGCGCGCCACTCCCGCCATGCCATGGCCATCCACCCGGGCTGGTTCGACCGCTCCCCCTGCGGGACCGGCACCTCCGCGCGGATGGCGCAGCTTTACGCACGCGGTGAGCTGGGCCTGGGCGAGGAGTTCGTGAACGAGTCGTTCATCGGGACGCGGTTCATCGGGCGACTGCTGGAGGAGACCACGGTGGCCGGGCTGCCCGCCGTCGTGCCCGCGATCACCGGACGGGCGTGGGTCACCGGCACCGCGCAGTTCCATCTCGATCCCGACGATCCCTTTCCGGCCGGGTTCTTGATGTAGGGGGGCGGGCGTGGCGATGGTGGGAGAGATGACGCCGGGGCGACGCAGCACGACTCCGGGGATCGGCGACGGGATCGGCGAGGAGCTGCCGAGCACCGCCGATCTGGTCGTCATCGGCGCCGGAGTGGTCGGTGCGGCCGCGGCCTGGTTCGCCGCCCTGGCCGGGCTGCGGGTCGTGGTGGTCGACCGGGGCGCAGTCGCGGGCGGCACCTCGGGCGCGGGCGAGGGAAACGTGCTGGTCTCGGACAAGGAACCGGGCCCGGAGCTGGAACTCGCCCAGTACTCACGACGGGTGTGGGGCGAGGACCTGGGCGCGTACGGCGGGCTGTGGGAGTTCGAGTCCAAGGGCGGGCTGGTGGTGGCCTCCGCCCCCACCGCCCTGGACGCGCTGCGGACGCTGGCCGAGCGGCAGCGGGCCTGCGGTGTCGACGTGCGGGAGGTGTCAGGGGCGGAACTCCACGCCCTCGAACCGCGGCTGACCCGCGAGGCCGCCGGGGGCGCGCTGTATCCGCAGGACGCCCAGGTGCAGCCGATGCTGGCGGCGGCGCATCTGCTGCGGCTCGCGCGGCGGCGCGGAGCGGTGGTGCGTACCCGGACGGAGGTGGTGGGGTTCCTGCGGCCGGGCGGCGGGCGGCCGGGCGGCGGGCCCGCGGGCTCCCCGGTCACCGGCGTACGGACCTCCCACGGCACCGTCAGCGCCCCCGCCGTCCTGAACGCGGCGGGCACCTGGGCCGGTGCGGTGGCGGGGCTCGCGGGCGTCGAGCTGCCGGTGCTGCCGCGCCGGGGCTTCGTCCTCGTCACCGAACCCCTGCCGCCCGCGACCGTACGACACAAGGTCTACGCGGCCGACTACGTGGACGCGGTGGCCAGTTCGGACGCGGAGCTTCAGGCGTCGCCGGTCGTGGAGGGCACGGGCGGCGGCACGGTGCTGATCGGCTCGACCCGGGAGCGGGTCGGCTTCGACCGGCGGCCGTCCCCCGCCGCGCTACGGGCGCTGGCCCGGGGCGCCATCGGGCTGTTCCCGGTGCTGGCGTCGGTGCGGGCGATGCGCGTGTACGCGGGCTTCCGGCCGTACTGCCCCGATCATCTGCCGGTCATCGGCCCCGATCCGCGCGCCCCCGGGCTGTGGCACGCCTGCGGCCACGAGGGCGCGGGCATCGGTCTCGCGGCGGGGACGGGGAAGTTGATCGCGCAGGCTCTGACCGGGGCGACGGGGGAGGCGACGGAGCTGGACCTGACGCCGTTCGCCCCCGAACGCTTCGCAGCCGAAGGAGGGCGCGGATGAGTGAGTGCAGCACCCGTAGTGGACCGCCGCCGTACCGGCTGACCTTCGACGGCGCGGCGGTCACCGCGCTGCCCGGGCAGAGCGTGGGCGCGGCGCTGATGGCCGCCGGGATCGTGGCCTGGCGGACGACGCGGCGGGAGGGCAGGCCGCGCGGGCTGTTCTGCGGGATCGGGGTGTGCTTCGACTGCCTGATCACCGTGGATGGGCGCCCCGGGCAGCGCGCCTGTCTGGTCCCGGCACGGGACGGGATGCGGCTGTCGGCGGAGGGCGGCGACGGCGAAGGCGACGGCGAAGGTGACGGCGAAGGTGATGGCGGAGGTGATGGCGATGTCGGCTGATCCGCCGATGTATGACGTGGCCGTCGTGGGCGCGGGGCCCGCCGGGCTCTCCGCCGCCGTCGGCGCCGCCGAGGCGGGCCTGGACGTGGCGCTCATCGACGCGGGGCGGCTGCCCGGCGGCCAGTACTGGCGCCACGACGACGAACACCCCCCGCACTCCGGCCACCGCGACGGGCGGCTCTTCGCCCGTCTCCGCGCCCGGCTGCACCACCAGCGCCGCCTAGGCCGCCTCCACTACCTCCCCGGCCATCAGGTCTGGCTGATCGACCGCCCCCGCCCGGACACCGGGCCGTTCACCCTGCGCCTGAACGGTCCGTACGACACCGCCCCCGTCGAGCGGGACCGGGTGCGGGCCCGCGCCCTGGTGCTCTGCTGCGGCGCCCACGACCGCCAACTTCCGCTCCCCGGCTGGGACCTGCCCGGGGTGATGGCGGCCGGAGGTGTCCAGGCGCTGCTGAAGGGGCATCGGACGGCGGCGGGCCGCCGGGCGGTGGTCGCGGGCACGGGACCGTTCCTGCTGCCGGTGGCGACGGGTCTGGCTCAGGCGGGTGTACGCGTCCTGGCCGTATGCGAGGCCAACCCGGCGCACGGCTGGCTGCGCCACCTGGGCGGGGCGGCGCGGGTGCCCGCCAAGTCCGCCGAGGCGCTGCGGTACGCGGCGCTGATGGCCCGCCACCGCATCCCGTACCGGACACGGGCCGCGGTGACCGAGATCCTGGGCGAGGACCGGGTGCGCGGGGTGCGGCTCGACGGCGGCGAGGTGCTCGAGGCCGATCTGGTGGCGCTGGGCTGGGGGTTCACCCCCGCCCTCGAACTGCCCCTGATGGTCGGCGCCGACACCCGGCGCGACCTCGACGGCTCCCTCGTCGCCGTGGTCGACGCCCGTCAGCGCACCACCGTCCCGGACGTCCTGGCCGCGGGGGAGACCACGGGCGTGGGCGGTGCCGCACTGGCCGTCGCCGAGGGACGGCTGGCCGCCCTGACCCTGGTGGCGGCCCACCGGCTGCCGGTCGATCCGCGCGCCGCGCGACGGCTGCGCGCCACGATCCGCCACGGCCGGGCCTTCGCCGCCGCCCTGCACCGCACCTACCCCGTGCCCGCCGGGTGGACGGATCGGCTGACCGAACGCACGGTGGTCTGCCGCTGCGAGGAGGTCACCTACGGGGAGCTGTGCCGCGCCCGCGGCGAACTCGGCGCCGAGGACCCCCGCACCATGAAGCTCCTGGCCCGCCCGGGGATGGGCTGGTGCCAGGGCCGGATCTGCGGGTTCGCCGTCGCTGCCGTCACCGCGTCGCTGACCGGCCGCCCGGCCACGGCGGAGGATCTACGGCCGCTCTCGGCCCGGCCGTTCGCGGCCCCGGTGACGCTGGGGGAGCTGGCGGGGATGGCGGACGGGGCCGAGGAGCCCGGAGCCGACGCGGACGAGGAGCCCTGAGCCCCCGCCCATCGCGCAGATGCCAGCGTTCGTACCCGAATCGTTGGACGAATACCACCTGACCGCCGTGTACCGGCTCGCAGATGCGGCGCTACCATCGGCGGATGCATACGTACCGGATCGGTGAGGCCGCGGCCCTGATGGGGGTCAGCGCCGACACTCTGCGGCGCTGGGTCGACAGCGGACGGCTGGCCGCCGAACGGGACGAGCAGGGGCGCCGGATCATCCCGGGCCCGGCGCTCGCCGCGTTCGCCCGCGAGGTCGCCAGTAGCGCGGAGCGCGACAACCCCGGCTCCTCGGCCCGCAATCGCTTCTCGGGGATCGTCACCGAGGTGATCCTGGGCGATGTGTCCGCGCAGGTGGAGATCCAGGCCGGGCCGTTCCGCGTGGTGTCCATGATCAGTCGGGAGTCGGCGGAGGAGCTGAAGCTGGAGCCCGGCGTTCCGGCCGTCGCCGTCATCAAGTCGACCAACGTGGTCGTGGAAACCCCGTGAGCACGCGCACCGTGAGCGGCAGTGGCACAGGCGGCAGCGGCAGCAGAGGCAGAGAGGGAGAGACAGACTCCATGACGACCCGTTCCGTAACCGGATCCCGACCCCGAGTCCGTTGGACCTACCGTGCGGTGGGCGGTTTCGCGCTCGCCGCCATGGCACTCACCGCCTGCTCCTCCGGCGACTCCGACGACTCCGACGACTCCGCCAAGAAGTCCGACTCCGGCTCCTCCTCGAAGAAGCCGTCCGGCACGGTGACCGTGTTCGCGGCGGCCTCGCTGAAGGAGAGCTTCACCGCGCTGGGCAAGACCTTCGAGAAGGAACACCCCGGCACCAAGGTCTCCTTCAACTTCGGCGGCAGCGACGCCCTCGCGGCCAGCATCACCTCCGGCGCCCCCGCCGATGTCTTCGCCGCCGCGAGCCCGAAGACCATGAAGACCGTCACCGACGCCAAGGACGCCAAGGGCACCCCGGTCACCTTCGTCCGCAACCAGCTCGAGATCGCGACCCTCCCGGGCAACCCGAAGAAGATCGCGACGCTGAAGGACCTCACCCGCTCCGGGCTGAAGGTCGCGCTGTGCGCCAAGGAGGTGCCCTGCGGCTCGGCGGCCCAGAAGGCGCTGGACGCGTCCAAGCTGAAGCTCACCCCGGTCTCGTACGAGCAGGACGTCAAGGGCGCCCTGACCAAGGTGCAGCTCAAGGAGGTGGACGCCGCCGTCGTCTACAAGACCGATGTGAAGGCGGCGGGCGGCAAGGTCGCGGGCGTGGAGTTCCCCGAGTCCAAGCAGGCCATCAACGACTATCCGATCGCCCTGCTGAAGAACGCCCCCAACGCCGAGGCGGCCACCGCCTTCATCGACCTGGTGAAGTCCGCGCAGGGTCAGAAGGTGCTCGGCGAGGCCGGTTTCCTCAAGCCGTGACGGAGCAGAAGTCCGGGCCGGTGCCGGACGCCGCCGACGGCCCGGCGGAGGTTCTGGACGGCGGTTCGCGCCGCCGGTCCGGAACCCCCCGCTTCCGGGCGGGGGTCCCGCTGCCGCTGCTGCTGCCCGCCCTCGGCGGCCTGGTCTTCCTGGTGCTTCCGCTGGTGGCGCTGCTGGTCCGCGCGCCCTGGCGGAGCCTGCCCGACCAGCTCACCAGCGTCGCCGTATGGCAGGCGCTGCGGCTTTCGCTGATCACCGCGACCGCCGCCACCGCCGTGGCGCTGGTGCTGGGCGTGCCGCTGGCCTGGCTGTTGGCCCGCGCCCGCTTCCCCGGCCGCCGACTGGTGCGCGCCCTGGTGACCCTGCCGCTGGTGCTGCCGCCGGTGGTGGGCGGTGTGGCGCTGCTGCTCGCGCTGGGCCGTAACGGGATCGTCGGCCGCTGGCTGGACTCGGCGTTCGGCATCACCCTGCCGTTCACCACGGCGGGGGTGGTGGTCGCGGAGGCGTTTGTGGCGATGCCGTTCCTCGTGATCAGCGTCGAGGGCACGCTGCGGGCCGCCGATCCGCGCTACGAAGAGGCCGCCACCACCCTCGGCGCATCCCGCTTCACAGCCTTCCGGCGCGTCACGCTGCCGATGGTCGCGCCCGGTGTGGCGGCGGGCGCGGTGCTGGCGTGGGCGCGGGCGCTGGGCGAGTTCGGCGCCACCATCACCTTCGCGGGCAACTTCCCGGGCCGTACGCAGACGATGCCGCTGTCGGTCTATCTCGCGCTCCAGAGCGACCCGGCCGCCGCCATCGCGCTCAGCCTCGTCCTGCTAGCCGTCTCCATCGCGGTCCTGGCCGGGCTGCGCGACCGCTGGATGGCCGCCTCATGATCACGGACACCTCCCCCACCGAGGACGCCGGGCCGCGCACCGACGGCCTCGACGCCCGCATCGTCGTGGACCGTGGCACCTTCCGCCTCGACCTGCGGCTGTCCGCCGCGCCCGGCGAGGTGGTCGCCCTGCTCGGGCCCAACGGCGCGGGCAAGACCACCGCCCTGCGCGCCCTGGCCGGACTCACCCCGCTCACCACGGGGGCGCTGCGGCTGGACGGCCGGACCCTGGAGGAGCCGGAGCGCAAGCTGAGGACCCCGCCCGAACACCGCCCGGTCGGCGTCGTCTTCCAGGACTATCTGCTCTTCCCCCATCTCACCGCCCTCGACAACGTGGCGTTCGGCCCGCGCTGCCACGGGGTGCCGAAGGCGGAGGCCCGTGCCCAGGCGGCCGACTGGCTGGAGCGGATGGGCCTGACCGACCGCGCGGGCGCCAAACCCCGCGCACTGTCCGGCGGTCAGGCACAGCGGGTCGCCCTCGCCCGCGCCCTCGCCACCCGCCCCCGGCTGCTTCTGCTGGACGAGCCACTGGCCGCGCTGGACGCCCGCACCCGCCTCGACGTGCGCGCCGGACTCCGCCGCCATCTGGCCGAGTTCGAGGCGGTGGCCGTCCTGGTCACCCATGACCCGCTGGACGCGATGGTGCTCGCCGACCGGCTCGTGGTCGTGGAGGAGGGCCGTACCGTCCAGGAGGGCGCCCCCTCGGACATCTCCCGCCGCCCCCGCACCGACTACATCGCCAGCCTCGTCGGCCTCAACCTCTACCAGGGCCGCGCCGACGGCCACACCGTACGGCTCGACGGCGGCGCCACCATCACCACCACCGAGGACCTCACCGGCCCGGTCTTCGTCGCCTTCCCACCCGCCGCGGTCACCCTCCACCGCGACCGCCCCGACTCCAGCGCGCGCAACCTGTGGCGGCTGGAGGTCGCCGGTATGGAGTCGCACGGCGACCAGATCCGCGTCGACCTCACCGGCGAACTCCCGCTGCTGGCCGACCTCACGACGGTGGCGGTGGCCGAACTGTCCCTCCACCCGGGCCGCACCGTGTGGGCCACCCTCAAGGCGACCCAGACCCACGCGTATCCGGCCTGATACTTGCTCTACCGGGCCGGGAAGTGCCGACCCATCAGGTGTCTCTTGAGCGACGGGCCAGGAACTTTCCCAGTTCCCACACGAGCAGGAGCGCGAGGGCGGCCAGCAGCGCCCAGCCGAACTGCCGCGCGTTGATCTGGGCCGTTCCGAGGATGCGGCGGAAGCCGTCCATCTGGGTCACCAGTACCGCGAGCACGAACTGGGCCAGCGCCACCCAGTTCATCTGCCTGCTGTCGAAGGTGGACGTCGTCAGCACCGAGTCCGTCTCGCTGCGGCACTCGAACGCGGCCACGATCAGACAGAGGGCGAAGGCGGTGAACGCGATCGACTGGCCGGTACCGACGCTGTCGAAGCGAGTCTGACCGAGCTTGATCAGTCCGAGCAGGACGACGGTGATCGCCAGCCCGCCGAGTCCGACCGTGACCAGTACGGGCCGGGTGAGCACGGACTCCCCTCGCGGTCGCGGCATGCGTCGCATGAGCCCGGGGCTCTCCTGGTCGAAGCCGAGCGCGAAGCCGAAGGAGGCGTTGACGACGAAGTGGATCCACAGCACCTGCGGCGGGGTGAAAGGCTCACCGGCGGCGATGTTGAAGACGGTGGCCCCGAGAAAGGTCAGCACGAAGGTGACCAGCAGGAGCAGTACGAATCGGATGTACTTGGTGAGGTTGTCGTAGATTCTGCGGCCCTGCTCCACGGCGTAGACGATGGTGGCGAAGCGGTCGTCGGAGAGGATCATGCGTCCGGCGTTCTTCGCCACGTCCGTGCCGCTGCCCATGGCGATACCGATGTCGGCGGCCTTGATGGCGGGCGCGTCGTTGACGCCGTCCCCGGTCATCGCCACGACCTCGCCCTTCTTCTTGAGCGTGTCGGCGAGCAGTACCTTGTGCTCCGGCGCGACGCGCCCCACCACACCGATGCCGTCGATCCGGGCGAGCTGCTCGTCCGCACTCATGGCGGCGAAGTCGGCGCCGAGGACCGCCTCGCCGGGGATGCCGAGCTGCCGGGCGATCGCCGCGCCGGTGGTGACGTCGTCACCGGTCACCATACGGACCCGGATGTGCCCCGCCTGCGCGCCGGCCACGGCTGCCCCGGCGTCCTCGCGCGGCGGATCGACCATGCCGACGAGACTGGTCATCCGCAGTTCGGTGATGTACGCGAGGAGGTCGCCGTCCGGATCGAAGCCGGCCGGGTCCAGATCACGGGTGGCCGCGGCCATCACCCGGCGTCCCTCACCGCCCATCCGCTCGGTCTGCGCGTCGGCGCGCGCGCTCAGTTCGGCGTCCCACCGTACGGTCTCGCCCGCCGCGAGCGCGGTGGCCGCCCGTTCCACCACTGCCGGGACCGCGCCTTTGACGAAGCACCGGACGATCTGCTGCCCGGAGGCGTCGACCGCTGAGTTGAAGGTGGCCATCAGCTTGTAGTCCGGGTCGAATGGCAGCGTGGCGAGCCGGGGAAGTCCCTCCCCGGTGGCGTCGATGTCCAGCCCGGCCTTGTGCGCGAGCATCAGCAGCGCGCCCTCGGTGGGATCGCCCACCACCCTGCCGTCCACCAGCTTCGCGTCGCTGGCCACCACGTACGGCAGGATCGCGTCCTCGATGCTCGCGGAGGACCCCGCGGCATGGTGGATCTTCCCGCCGAGCCCGTAGCCGGTGCCCGAGACGGTGTACCGGTCGGTGGGACTCACGACTTCGACGGCGGTCATCTGGTTCATGGTCAGGGTGCCGGTCTTATCCGAGTTGATCGCCGACGTGAACGCCAGCGTCTCGACGGACGGCAGTTCCTTGACGATGGCGTTCCGCTTCGCCAGGTTCAGGCTGCCGACGGACAGGATCGCCTGGGTCACGGTCGGCAGGGCCTCGGGGATGGCGGCGATGGCCAGCGAGACCGCGCTGACGAACAGGACGTCCCAGGGCCTCGTCCCGCCCGCGCCCCAGGGCGAACATCACGATCATGGTCAGGGCCGCCGCCCCCGTGATCCACAGTGTCAGGGTGTCGAGTTCCCTGGTGAGTGGCGGTACCTCTTTCTCGGTGGCCGACAGCATCCCGGAGATCTTGCCGACCTCGGTTCCGGCGCCGGTCGCGGTGACGACGAGCACGCCGCTGCCGTGGGTGACCGGGGTGTTCATGAACGCCATGTTCGTCAGGTCGCCAGGTGCCGGCAGGGGGCCCGGGAGTGTGCCGGCGTCCTTCGCGGCGGGAACGCTCTCTCCGGTGAGCGCCGACTCGTCGATTTGCAGGGCACTGGCCTCGATGATGCGTCCGTCCGCCGCCACCTGGTCACCGGCGGCGATGAGCACGATGTCACCGACGACCAGATGTTCCGCGGGGATCTCGGCCTCCGTGCCGTCCCTGCGTACCCGTGCCGTCGCCTTCATCATCGATTGCAGCGCGTTCATCGCGCTCTCGGCTTTGCCCTCCTGGCGCAGGCCCAGGCGCCATCGCCGTCGTCACTCCGCCGAACGGACCAGCTCGCTGAAGCTGGAGTGGCCGTGGGGCGCACTCGTCGACCAGCGAGCCGCCACCCACCCGGCCACGTTCGTGAACCCCACCGGCTGACCGTCTCGGCGTTGCCTACGCGCCACCGGGGGCCTCGCGGCAGAGCGGCCGGCACACCCACAGTTCGACCTCCTGGGGCCTGCTGCCGCAGGCCCACACGACCGTGCCGAGCAACTGATCGGCGTACAGCCGCCGCCCGCACAGCGCGCAGTGCCAGCCCTCCAGTTGGGGCCCGGTCAGCGTGTCGGGATCCGGCAACTCGATCCCGCCCAGCGCGACGTCCCGCTGCGCGGCCAAGCCCTCGCTCACCGATCCGCCTCCGCATCGATGCCCAGCTCGGCAACGGCCGCCCGGGCGAGGGCCTCGCGAAGCCGGTCGGCATCGGTGAGATACCGACCCGGCCCGAGCGGAACGCGCCAGTGCAGATATGGCCCGCTGGTGCGGTCGACGGGGGGAACCCCGATGTACGAGGTCTCGACGCGCCCCGTACCGAGCGTCTGCACCTGCCGGATGCGTCGCCAGTACTGGGCGCTTCCCGGCCGGATCAGCCAGTACATGAGGTTGTAGTCGGCGATGACGGCCCCGGAGGCCCCACCGAGTAACTCCAACGCCCGCCCGCCGAGCGCCTCCGGCGCCCGTACGACGTCCCAGTGCGGGCCGACCCGCACCATCTCTACGTCGGCGCCGCGCGGTGGCGCCCATGTTTGTGGTTTAGGGGTGCTGATGTGCACGGAAGCCCCCGGCGTCATGGGTGGTCAGGTGATGACTGACCGTAGAGACACCGGCGGCTGCCCACCCGAGCTGTCAGTTCGGGCGAACCACGGGCTCGGTGGTCAGAAGACTCCGACCCGCTCCGCCAGCTTCTCAGCCTGCCGGGCATGCATCGCCCGACCTCGCCGGATCACCGTGAGCATGAGCTTTCGCGCCAGGGGCGTACGCGCCAGGTCCTCCGGGGCCAAGTCCTCGAGTTCCAGCAGGCTCAGCAGCACCGCCGCGTCCTCGCGCCGCAGGTGGTGACAGCGCGCCACCTCCAGGTTGAAGGTGAACGACCGCTCCATGGACGGCAGATCGCTGGTGTCCAGTTCGTCTGCCACCTGTAGCGCCTCGCTTGTGTCGCCCGCTTCCATCTCGATGCTGACCTCGTGCAAGGCCACGTTCGTCGGCCCGAAAACGGTCCACATGATGTTGCCTTCTCCGACGCTCCGAGCCGCTGGACGGGCGTGGTTCCTGAGTCTGTCCCGTGCCGCAGACCAGTCACGACGCCGGGCCTCCGCGACGACCGCCACGAGTTGGAGCGCTCCTGACATCGCGACCCTGTACGGCTCCGCAATGGGCGATCGGCGTAGCTCCTCGACCGCGCGGAGCGCGACCTGCTCGGCGCCGTCCGGCTCCTGGGAGGCCAGCAGAGCATGTCCCAGATTCCACTGAGCGGCCGCTATGCGCAGTGGGTCATCCACTTCCTCGGCTGCCCGTACGGCCCGATCGGCGGCCAGCATCGACAGATCCACCCGGCCGGTACGCCGTAGGTACGACCGCAACAGGAAGTAGAGGTCAGCCCTCACACGCATGATGCTTCGGCGCCGGGCGGGGTCCGTGGCCGAGCGGGCCGTCCGGGCAGCGCGCTCGGTATCCGCGATCAGGCCGGGCAGAACGCCTGCCATGTCGGTGAATCGGGTCTTGCTGCTCTGCCAGAGCCGCCAGGCGCTGTCCACACGCTCGCGCAGTGCTGTCGGCTCGGCGGAGGAAGGACTACAAGGCGACCCGTAGCCCATCAAAGCCCGCACGATCGCGGGCTCGGTCGTGTCCAGGGATGCGCGGCTGCCTGCGGGCATGTCGGCGAGCAGCGCGGCAGTGGGCACCCCGAGCTCCTGGGCGATGGCGTGCAGGATGGGCAGCGACGGCACCTTCAAGCCGCGTTCGATCTGGGACAGGTAATCGGGGGAGATGCCGACGAGCCCGGCTACGACGTCTTGTCGCCGTTCGCCGCGGTAGTGCCTGATCCTGTCGCCGATGGGCAGATCGGATGCGACCATGCCTACCTCCGTACGTATGCCCACTCAGCGTATGGTGCCCGTCACCAACGGGGGTCGGTATCCAACGATCGGAAGGCAATACAGTGCCGCAGCTCGTGTTGTGGGACATCGACCACACGCTCGTAGATACCCGAGGGGTCGGACGCGAACTCTGGGCCGAGGCGTTCGAAGAGGTCACGGGTCGGCCCATGCGGGAGCAGGCGAAGATCGATGGGTCGACCGAGTCGGTCATCCTCCGCGAGACGCTGGGGCTCCACGGGTTGCCGGACAGCCGCGACCTGTTCGAGCGGTTCGCTCAGGCTCTCGGAGTCGTCCACGTACGCCGCGCGGCCGAACTTCGGGAGCGCGGGCATGCCCTCCCCGGGGCCTCCTCGTTGCTCTCGGCCCTGGCTGCGCGGGACGGGATCACGCAGACGGTGATGACCGGCAACATCCGGGCCACCGCCGAGGTGAAGCTGGCCGTGTTCGGCCTCGACCAGTGCATCGATCTCTCGATCGGGGCATTCGGCGAGGACGCGGACGAACGTCCGGAGCTGGTGCGCATCGCTCTGCGGCGTGCCCAGATGCGGCCAGACGACGCTGTCCTTGTCGGGGATACGCCATACGACGTCGAGGGCGGCCTGAGCTGTGGCGTCCGCGTCATCGGCGTGGCCACCGGGCGTACCAGCGCGGCCGGTCTACGGGCCGCCGGAGCTACGGAAGTCGTCGAAGATCTCGCGGACACGGAGAAGCTGCTGAAGCTCCTGACGAAGTGAATGGGGCATCCCGCCGGGCGTGGCGATCCGCCCGGGCCCACGCCTGTCCGGCCTGAAGCGGCCCCGGTTGGGGCATGCTGGGGCACATGAGGCAGGGGGAGCCCGGGGAGGGCGAGGGGTATTCGGGGCGGGCCGCGAGGCGTCGGTTCATCGTCGCGTCCGTGGTGAGCTGTGTGGCTGTCGCGGTGGCGGTCACGCATGTGCTGGCGCCGGACCTGAAGATAGACAACGTCACCGTGGCGCTCCTGGTCGTGGCGGTCGTGCCCTGGCTGCGTGATCTGCTCAACAGCATCGAACTGCCGGGCGGGGTCCGCCTGGAGTTCAAGGAGGCGGTCGAGCAGCGCATCGAGGCCGCCGAGCGCATCGCCGACGCCGCCCTCGTCGGCAGCGGCGACGACGGACCGGAGACCGACGACCCCACCGCGCTGGCGGACGTGCGCCGACTGGCCGCCGAATACCTCGGGGTCCGTAGGTCGATGGCCAGTGGCTCCACCCGTACGCAGCGCATGAGCGGCATCTTCGCGCGGCTGGTGCGCGCCACCCAGCGGCTCGCGGACCCCGACCTCGACGGCTGGCTCGCCTCCCCGGACGGCGGTCTGCGGCTGGCGGCCTACGCGCGGCTCTACGCGGTGCCGGTACCCGACGCGCTGACCCTTCTCGCCGACGCTGTCGTCAGGGAGCCGCTCGCCTTCAACCAGTACTGGGGCATCCGCGCGCTCGACAAGGTCGTCGACGCCGTCGGGGTCGAGGACGTACCGCCTGGCGTCGTCCGCCGTCTGGAGGACTGCCGACCGCGTGGCAGCGACCGGGTGGCCCTCCTGCGCCGTCTGATCACCAAGCTCCACGGCCTCCGATAGGCCCCTCCGGGTACCCCCCCCGAAAAAACGCTTGATCCGAAGCAACTAATTTGTCAAGCATTTTCAAGAGGGGTACCCCAACCCCCCTCCGGCTGCCCGGCACCTACCCCGGCCCCCGACCAGCGCAGCCGCCACCGGCGCCCACTCCCACCGACCCAGCGCCCGGCCGCGGCGCCGCGCCCCCCACCTCCGCCGCCGCTGCTCAATTGCGCCGAAGGCGCGAAACGGCGCCGCACCCGACCAAGCCGATCAGCCCGACCAAGCCGATCAGCCCGACCAAGCCGATCAGCCCGACCAAGCCGATCAGCCCGACCAAGCCGATCACCCCGATCACCCCGATAACCCCCACCGGGGCAGTCGTACCAGCGGCGGACCCCCTCGCCCCCTCCGTACTGCGTTCTCAGTAGTGCGAACTGTCGGCAGGCGCACGACGACACAATCACCCCCTCCCAGAGAGCCTGGACGGACAGTCGGCACCAGATGTTCGGCACCAGATGTGGAGACCTCCTGCCGTGGCTACTTTCCTTTACCGAGTGGGCCGTCTGGCCTTCCGGCGACGCTGGTACGTCGCCCTGGTCTGGGCGGCCGTGCTGGCCGCCGTCGGGCTGGGCGCCCTCAAGGCTCCGGGAGCCTCCGACGACGGGTTCTCCATGCCGGGCATCGAGGCCCAGAAGGCGTTCGACCTGATGGAACAGCGCTTCCCCGGAGCCACCGCCGACGGCGCGACCGCCCGGGTCGTCTTCGTCGCGCCGAGCGGTGAGAAGGTCACCGCCACCGAGAACAAGCGGGCCGTCGAGAAGGCCGTGGCCGACCTGGCCCACGGCCCGCAGGTCGCGAGTGCTGTCGACCCGTTCCAGGCGAAGGCCATCAGCAAGGACGGCTCGACGGCGTACGCGTCCGTCACCTACAAGGTCGCCGCCAACGACCTCACCGACGCCGGCAAGACGCGTCTGGAGCGGGCCATCGACACGGCCCGGGACTCCGGGCTGACCGTCGAGGCGGGCGGAAGCGCGATGGACGACGGTGGCGGGCCCGGCGGCGTGGCCGAGGTGATCGGTGTCGCGATAGCCGCCGTCGTACTGCTGATCACCTTCGGTTCGCTGGCCGCTGCCGGACTGCCGCTGCTGACCGCCCTCATCGGCGTCGGCGTGAGCATGGCCACCATCCTGACCCTGTCCCAGGCGCTGGGCCTGTCCACCACGACCGGCACCCTGGCGATGATGCTGGGCCTCGCGGTCGGCATCGACTACGCCCTGTTCGTCGTCTCCCGCTACCGCGAAGAGCGCGCCAAGGGCCGTGCGCCGCAGGAGGCGGCGGGTCTGGCGGTCGGCACGGCCGGTTCCGCGGTCGTGTTCGCCGGGCTCACCGTGGTCATCGCGCTCGCCGGACTCGCGGTGGTCGGCATCCCGATGCTCACCAAGATGGGCCTGGCCGCGGCGGGCGCGGTCGTCGTCGCCGTACTGATCGCGCTGACGCTGGTCCCGGCGTTCCTCGGCTTCTGGCCGAACGCCGTGCTCCGGCGGCGGGCCCGCAGGACCGGACGGATCGAGGACGAGGGCACCCGGAACAACGGGGGCAGCCGCTGGGCGCGGTTCGTACTGCGGCGTCCGCTGCCCGTGCTGCTGCTCGGCGTGGTGGGCCTCGGAGCCCTCGCGGTGCCGATGACGGCCCTGCAACTCGGCATGCCCGGGGACGAGGCCAAGTCGACCTCCACCACCGAGCGCCGGGCCTACGACGCGCTCGCCGAGGCGTTCGGGCCGGGCTTCAACGGGCCGCTGACCGTCGTCGTGGACGCGAAGGGTGCCGCCGACGCGAACGGTGCCGCCGACGCGAACGGTGCCGCCGACCCGAAGGGCACCGTCGACCCCAAGCGCGCCGCCGAAACCGTCGCGCAACAGATCGGTCGCACCGAAGGCGTCATCTCCGTCTCCCCGCCCCGCTTCAACGAGGCCGGTGACACGGCCGTCTTCCAGGTCGTGCCGTCCACCTCGCCGACCGATGAGAAGACCAAGGACCTGGTCACGACCATTCGGGGCGAGCGGCCCGGAGTCGAGTCCGAGACCGGGGCGACCTTCGAGGTCACGGGCACCACCGCGCTGAACATCGACATCTCCGACAAGGTGCAGGCCACGCTGATCCCTTACCTGGTCGTCGTCGTGGGCCTCGCGATCGTGCTCCTGCTGGTGGTCTTCCGGTCCCTGCTCGTCCCGCTGAAGGCGGCCCTCGGCTTCCTGCTGTCGGTGCTGGCCTCCCTCGGCGTGGTCGTCCTCGTCTTCCAGCAGGGCCACGGCGCCGGACTCCTGGGCGTGGAACAGACCGGCCCGATCATGAGCCTGATGCCGATCTTCCTGGTGGGCATCGTCTTCGGCCTGGCCATGGACTACGAGGTGTTCCTCGTCTCGCGGATGCGGGAGGCGTACGTCCATGGCGAGAGGCCCGGCGAGGCGATCACATCCGGCTTCCGGCACAGCGCCCGCGTGGTGGTGGCCGCCGCGCTGATCATGATCGCGGTGTTCGCCGGGTTCGTCGGCGAGAGCGACTCCATGATCAAGATGATCGGGTTCGGACTCGCCTGCGCCGTCCTGTTCGACGCCTTCGTCGTACGGATGGCGATCGTGCCCGCCGTGCTCGCCCTGCTCGGCGACAGGGCCTGGTGGCTGCCGAAGTGGCTGGACCGGCTGCTGCCCAACGTCGACGTGGAGGGCGAGGCCCTCAGCCGCCGACAGGAAGCGGACCAGGAAGCCGGCCAGGAAGCCGGCCAGGAAGCTGGCCAGGAAGCGGGCCAGGGAACAGACCCGCAAGCCGACCCGGAAGCGGGCCCGCGTCCGGCCGGGACGCCCGGCCGCGAAGTGGCCCGCACCTGATCCGACCACCCTGCCCACCCCACCGACCGGGGCCACCCGTGGCGAACGCCATGGGCGGTCCCGGCAGCCGTTCGCACGGGGAGCGGGGAAACGGTCACGATGGCCCCAGAGCAACGACCGGAGAGCCCGATGAGCACCAGCCTTGAGCGTTACACGGACCGTTTCGAGCAGTACGCCGACCGTTACCCCCGCGTCGTCGACGTGGTGCTCGTCCTGGCACTGATGGGCGGTGCGACCCTCGGCAGCAATCTCAGCCTGCCCGGCGCCGACCCACCCGACCAGGACAGGGCCGCCGTCGTCCTCATGGGCGTGTCCTGCATCGCCCTGCTGAAGTACCGCACCCACCCGCGCACCGCCGTCGTCGTGACCGCGGTCTGCACCGTGATCGCGATCTCGCGGGGGTATCTGCTCACCCCCCTGCTGCTGGGCCCCGTCATGGCGGCGCTCTACTGGCTGGCCACGCTCACCGACCGCAAGACCACACGCGTCTTCGGCGTCACCACCATGGTGGCGCTGATGGCCGCGGCGGTGTTCGCCGACTCCATGGACGGCCTCTCCCTGCTGCTCAGGACGATCGGCCCCTTCTTCTGGCTGATGCTGCCGCTCGCCGCCGGCAACATGACCCGGCTGCGGCGCGCCTACCTGGCATCGGTGCAGGCCCGCGCCGAACACGCCGAGCGCACCCGGGAGGAGGAGGCCCGGCTGCGCGTCACCGAGGAGCGCATGCGCATCGCCCGCGAGCTGCACGACGTCGTGGCCCACCACATGGCCCTGGCCAACGCGCAGGCCGGTACGGCCGCCCACCTCGCGCTCACCAGCCCGCAGCAGACGCAGAAGATCCTCACCGACCTGACCGGCACCACCTCCTCCGCACTGCGCGAGCTGAAGGCCACGCTGGGACTGCTGCGCCAGAACGACGACCCGGCCTCCGCATCGCTTGAGCCGTCCCCCGGCCTGGCCCGGCTGCCCGAACTGGTCTCGGCGTGTGCGTCCGCGGGGCTCACCGTCTCGGTCACCACGACGGGGGAGCCGCGCCCGCTCTCCCCCGGGGTGGACCTGACCGCGTTCCGGATCGTGCAGGAGGCGCTCACCAACGTCACCAAGCACGCCGCCGCGGACGCCGCACACGTACGCATCGCCTACGCCGGATCCCGTCTGCTGATCACGGTCAGCAACGAAGGTCCGGACGCCATGAGCAGCACGGACACCAAGGACACCACGGACACCACCGAGGCCGGGCCGAGCCGGGGCTTCGGCGTCATGGGCATGCGTGAACGCGCCCACACCATCGGCGGCGAACTGCGTGCGGGCCCCCGCCCGGGGGGCGGCTTCGAGGTCACCACCGCACTGCCGCTCCAGCCCGCGGCGCCCGATGCGGCACCCGACGCGGCCTCCCAGGCGGCCGCAGCCGCCACCGATGTTCCAGCAGGAGGAGAAGAGTCATGACCATCAGGGTGCTGCTCGCCGACGACCAGGCCCTGCTGCGGGCCACCTTCCGGATCCTGATCGACTCCTGCGAGGACATGACGGTGGTCGGTGAGGCATCGGACGGCGCGGAGGCGCTGGAACTGACCCGCGCCCACCACCCCGACATCGTCCTCATGGACATCCGGATGCCGGGCACGGACGGTCTCGCCGCCACCTCCGCGATCTGCGCCGACCCGGAGCTGGCCGCCACCCGCGTCCTCATCCTGACGACGTTCGAGACCGAGGACTACGTCGCCCAGGCGCTGCGCGCCGGTGCCAGCGGCTTCCTCGGCAAGGACGTCACCGCCGACACCCTGCTGGCCGGTCTGCGCACGGTGGCCTCCGGCGAGGCGCTGCTGTCACCCGCCGCGACCCGCACCCTCATCACGAACTTCCTCATGTCCCCCGCCCCCGACGCCCATCTCGCGCTCCCGGAGCGCCTGTCGGAGCTCACCGGCCGCGAGCGCGAGGTGATGGGCCTGGCCGCCGAGGGCAGGTCCAACACCGAGATCGCCGAGATCCTCACGCTCAGCCCGCTGACCGTGCGCACCCATATCCACCGCGCGATGACGAAGCTGGGCGCCCGCGACCGCGCCCAACTGGTCGTCATCGCCTACCAGACGGGCCTGGCGCAGGCGGCTCCGCCCACACCGTGACCGCCGAGGCCGAGGCCGCTGTCACGGTGTCACGCGTCGGTGTTTCGCACCGCGCCTCACCCGCTCTGCGGGATCCGGACGGCCTGCCCGCTGACCCGCACCCGGGGCTCGTCGGGCGTGACGTCGAGCAGGAGATCGCTGGGGCGGCCCATGTCCTCGCCCTGGCGGATACGGACCCGGGTCGGGCCGTCGACCAGGCCGAGTGCCCGCAGATAGCCGCCGAAGGCGGCGGCCGCGGCGCCGGTGGCCGGGTCCTCGACCACCCCGCCGACCGGGAACGGATCGCGGGCGTGGAAGACGAAGCCGTTCGTAACGCCGTCCGCCGAGCCACGCGCGGAGTCGTCCCCCGCCTCGCGCCACACCAGATGCACCGTCGTCCAGCCGCGCCGCCGCATCACCGCCTCCAGCGCGTCGTAGTCGTAGTCGAGGTCCGCCAGCCGCTCGCGGGTGGCGGCGGCGAGGACGAGGTGGTCGTTGCCCGCGAAGGCGACATGCGGGGGCAGGGCCGGGTCCAGGTCGTCCGCGGACCAGCGCAGCGCGGCCAGCGTCGGTTCGACCTCCGTGCCCGGGTCGGCGGGGCGCGACCGGGTGGGAACGCTGGTGAGCGTGGCCCGGGACGGGCCGTCGCCGTCGCCGTCGGCCGTGGTCTCGACGCGGATCTCGCCCGAGGCGGTGTCGAAGACCAGCTCGCCGGGGCCGTCGCGGTCGGCGAGGGCGACGGCCGTGGCGATGGTGGCGTGTCCGCAGAAGGCGACCTCGGCGAGCGGGCTGAAGTACCGCAGCCGGTAGCGGCGCGCGGCCTCGTCCCGCTCGGTGATGAACGCGGTCTCCGAGTAGCCGACCCGCGCGGCGACGGCGGTCATGGCCGCGTCGTCGTCCGCGAGGGCCGCGGCGTCGAGGACCACACCGGCGGGGTTGCCGCCGTCGGGGTGGGTGGTGAAGGCGGAGTAGTGCAGAACGTCGATGTCCGTCGTGGGTGCCGTCATGCCGTCCACGGTTCCACCGCGGCCGGTATCGCGTCCAACGATTCCTTTCGCTGGAGGCGATCGAGAAACCCGATGGGGCCAGGTGGGGGCTGCCTATCCTGACCGTCGTGGACACACGACTCCTGAGGACGTTCGCGGCGCTGGCGAGAACCGGCAGCTTCACCGCGACCGCCGCCGATCTCCATCTCGCCCAGTCCACCGTCACCGTCCAGATACGCACCCTGGAACGGGAGCTGGGCACCCGCCTCTTCGACCGGTTGCCGTCAGGCGCCCTGCCGACCAGCGCCGGCCGCCGGCTGCTGAAGGAGGCCGAGGAGGTCCTGGACGCCGAGGCCCGGCTGCGCGCGGTGGCCGCGGCCGGAAACGGCGACGGCGCGGACGGCACGGTGGAGGGCCCCGTCGCCCTCGGCGCGGGCGAGTCCCTCTGCGCCTCGCATCTCCCCCGCGTGATCGCCTCGCTGCGCCGCAGCCACCCCGGTATCGACCTCCACCTCCATCCCGCGGGCACCGCGGCGGCCGTCGAGGGCCTGCGTACGGGACGGCTCGACCTCGTCCTCCTCCTCGAACAGGAGGTGACCGACGCCGACTTGGTCGCCCGCCCCATCGCCCGCGAACCCCTCGTCTATCTCGCCGCCCCCGGCCACCCGCTGGCCGGACGCGAGGCGGACTGGGACGAACTGGCCGCGCAGAGCTTCTTCGTCCACGAACAGGGCTGCTCCTACAGCGACCACCTCGTCCGCACCCTGCTCACCCTCCCCGGCCCGCCACCGCGCCTCACCCGCTTCGGCAGCATCGAGGCCGCCCGCTCCTGCGTCGCCGCCGGGCTCGGCCTGACGCTGCTGCCCCGCGCCACGGTGGAACGCCAGCTCACCGACGGCCAACTCGCCGAAGTCCACGGCCCACCCATCCCCCCGGTGCCCGTGCACCTCACCCGGCACCGCCGCCGCTGGACCAGCCCGGCGGCGCGGGCGGTGGCGGACGAGCTGACGCGGTTGCTCCCGGCGTGAGCCGTGGGGGCGTTGCGGGTCAGACGAGCGTGACGCCGTCGTGGGCGCGGACCGCCGGTGGCGTGGTGGCGTCGAGGGCATCGAGGGCGTCCAGGATGCGCACGGCGTACGCCTCGTCGGCGAGGTCGGGGACCTCGGCGCGGGTGGCCCAGCGCCAGGCGCGGGTGCGGGGGCCCGTGGCGGGGGTGCCGTCGAGGGCCTCGCAGCGGAAGACGAGGGAGACGGTGAGGTCGTTCATGTCCTTGTAGACCCCGGTGAGCACGGCCGGGAGCGCGATCTTGACGCCCGTCTCGTCGAGGATCTCGCGCTGAAGGGCCTCGGGGACGGTGGCGTCGGGGTCGAGCGCACCGCCCGGCGGTTCCCAGGTGCTGCCGTCGCGCCGTTTGATCAGCAGCGCGCGGCCGCGCTCGTCCACGATGACTCCGGCGACGCTGACGCGGTGCGGGCGGTCAGGGGTCACGTTCCTCGGCCCTCTCGGCTGGCTGGGTTTCTCACGGTGGCAACGGCCGGACGGGCTGAACGCAGCCCGTCCGGCGACCCTAACGAACCTCGACCGCGCCGTCGTCCGCCCCGCCCGGGCGCTTCGGCTTCGGCTCGTCCTGCGGCCCCGGCGTGCCCATGTTGCGCCGCACCGCGTCCAGGATGGTCAGCCCCTGGCCGACCAGGCCCGCCGCGATCTCGCCCAGCCCATCGGCCCCGTTGAGGACGTTGACGTTCGCCCCGGACAGCCCGGAGGCGGCCTCTTTGACGATCTGCGGAAGCTGGTCGATCAGCATGCGGTCGAGCGCCACCCGGCCGTGCGAGGCCGCGGCCTCGGCCTGGATCTTCATCCGCTCCGCCTCGGCCATGGCCACGACCCGGATCCGCTCGGCCTCCGCCTCCGCCGGTTTCACGATCTCGGCCACGAGCTGCTGCTGCCGCAGATCGGCCGCCCGCTGGGCCAACTCGGTCCGCGCCGCCAGCACTTCCCGCTGGGCGTGCGCTTCTGCCAGCGGCCCCGCCTGGGCGGCCTCGGCCTGGGCGCGGTCCACCTCGGCGGTGTACCGGGCCTGGACCACCGCCGTCTGCCGCGCGTACTCGGCCTGGTTGCGCGCCGCCTCCTGCTCCGCCTCGGCCGATGCCTGGCTGGCCTGCGCCTGGGCGATCTGGGCCTGCCGCTGGATGGCGGCCTTGTGCGGGGCGGACATCGCGTCGATATAGCCGGTGTCGCCGTCGTCGATCGACTGGATCTGCAACGAGTCCACGATCAGGCCGATCTTCGCCATCTCCGCCTTGGAGGTGTCCAGCACCTCGGTGGCCAGCTTCTGCCGCTCGGTGATGATCTCCTCGACCGTCATCGAGCCGATGATGGACCGCAGATGGCCCGCGAAGATCCGGCCCGTCAGCACCGCCATCTGCTCCTGGTCGGAGAGGAACCGCTGCCCCGCGTTGACGATGGACTCGGTGTCGTTGCCCACCTTGAACGCGATCACCGAGCGCACCGTCAGCGTGATGCCCTGCCGGCTGACGCACTTCTCCTCGACCTCCGCCTCGCACATCGCCAGCGTCAGGAAGCGGACCTTGCGGAAGACCGGAAGCACGAACTTGCCGTGCCCGGTCACCACGCGAAACGGCGCACCTCCCTGCCCACGCCTGCCCCCCGAGATCAGCATCGCCTGGTCGGGTGCGGGCACGCGGTAACCGAACATCCTTCGTCTCCTCAGCCGGCGCCGCCGGCCATGCCGGACGACGCGTTCAATGGATCGGTCCACTCGATGACGTCGACCTGGCGGGAGCCACGGAAGTCGATCACGAGGACGGACGCGCCTTGGGGCAACGGGTCGGCAGACCAGGCGAGGAACGTCTCCGAACCGCCTCTGACCCGCACCAGGACCTCACCGGGACCACCGGCTCCCCGGGTGCCGAGTACCAGCACCCCGGTGCAACCGATCACAGGATCATCCGGTGTCATACGGCGGCCGCCCCCCCAGTCGTTCCGCTGCTGAAATCCGACGTTAGACCGTTTTCCCGGCGCCGGATACGGTTGTGCGCAGCGAGGACCGGATGAACCGCCACTCGCGCGGATGGCCGCTACGAGGTGGCGTCCTTGGCTTCGGTGTCGGTGTCGGTGTCGCCCTTGGCGTCTGCTTCGGCCTCGCCGTCCGCCGAGTCCTCGAAATACGCGTCGAGCACCGCGTCGAGCTCCGCCGTCCATTCCTTGAGGAACTTACGGGCGGGTGCCTCGACATCGGCCGTGTACCAACGCCGGTTGGTCGTATAGACCGTGATCCCGAAGCGCTTGCCGAACCGCGGGGAGTCGACCTCCACCGCGCCGATCTCGTCCCATCCGAACTCGGCCTTCTCGCCGTCGAGTTCGAACACGACACCGTGGCGTCCGGCCCGGATCGCACCGCGCCGGTCGGACACGTCGAAGGCGACGCCGCCGTCCTCCTCCTCGCCGTCCTCCTTCTGATCCGCTTCCTCGCCGTCGTCGTCCGCTTTCCCGTCGGACGCGTCGCCCTTCGCGTCGGCTTCGTCGTCGGACTCCGCCTCGGCGTCGGCGCCTTCCGCCTCGGCGCCCTTCACCTGGTCGGCTTCGTCCTCGGCGGTGACTTCCTCGGGCGGCCGCTCTGCTGCGTTGTCCGGTGCGTCCTCCTCCACATCGGCAGGGCGCGGGGACGTCAGGCCGGGGACATACCCCGGATCCGTCCCGGCTGTGTGCATGGGCGGGATGATCGGTCCAGTGCTCTGCTCCACGGCGGGAAGTATTGCCGATAAACCTGTGCCGACGACAGGCAACCCCGTCCCCAATCGAGCCGACCCGGGAAAGCCGCAGGTTGCGCGGAGCGAATCCGGACGCGGGCCGCGGTGCGGGCCGGGGGCCCGCACCTTTACCGTCCCTTTACTATGGATGGAGGGACACTGCCTTCCCCGGACATGTGGGGATCGACCGGACGTCCCCGCGAGCCACCTACCAGCGACGAAGGAGCACCAGACCCGCGATGGGCGACCCTGACCCTCCCAGTACCACCCGTGCCACCCTCCGCCCACCCCTCACGAGGACGCCCCTCACCACGGCATCCCTCACCGGGGAGCCCCTGAGCGGGCAGACGGCGGTGGCACGGTGACCGAGATCCTGTTGCTTATCCTCGCGCTGGCGCTCACGCTCGCCTGCGCGCTCTTCGTGGCCGCCGAGTTCTCCCTCACCACCGTCGAACGTGGTGACCTGGAGCGCGCCGCCGAAGCCGGTGAGCGCGGGGCCGACAGCGCGCTGACGGCGGTGCGCCGGCTGACGTTCCAGCTCTCCGGGGCCCAACTGGGCATCACCGTCACCTCCTTGGTGATCGGCATGCTCGCCGAGCCCTCGCTGGCCGCCCTGCTCCAGGGCCCGCTCACCGCGACCGGCCTGCCCGAGGGCGCGGCCTCGACGACCGCGCTGGTGCTGGGCGTGGCCCTCTCCACGGTGGTGCTGATGGTCGCCGGGGAGCTGGTGCCCAAGAACTGGGCGATCTCCCGCCCCCTGCACGTGGCCAAGGCGGTGGCCGCCCCGCAGCGCGCCTTCACCGCCGCCTTCGCCCCGCTGATCCACCACCTCAACAACACGGCCAACCGCCTGGTGCGCCGTCTGGGCCTGGAGCCCGCCGAGGAGCTGGCCTCCGCCCGTACCCCGGACGAACTGGTCGCGCTGGCCCGCCACTCGGCCGCCGCGGGCGCGCTGGAACAGGACGCGGCCGAGCTGTTCGTCCGTACGCTGCATCTGAGCGAGCTGACCGCCGAGAACGTGATGACCCCGCGCGTGGACGTCCAGGCGCTGGAGGCCCACGCCACGGCCGCCGACGCCGCCAACCTCACCCTGGCGACGGGCCGGTCCCGCTTCCCCGTCTACCGCGACACCCTGGACGAGGTCGTCGGCACCGTGCACATCCGCGACGTCCTCGCCCTGGACGCCGCCGACCGCGCCACCACCCCCGTCACCGACCTGGCCACGCCCCCGCTGCTGGTCCCCGACAGCCTCCCGGTGGACCGGCTGCTGGACCGGCTGCGCAGGGCGCACACCATGGCCGTCGTCATCGACGAGTACGGGGGCACGGCGGGTGTCGCCACCCTGGAGGACATCGTCGAGGAGATCGTGGGCGACGTACGCGACGAACACGACACCGACGAGACCCCGGGCCTGGTGCCCCTCGGCCCCGGCGCCTGGGAGGCGGACGGCGGCGTACGGCTGGACGAGCTGACCGGCATCGGCCTGACCGCCCCCGAGGGCCCGTACGAAACGGTGGCGGGCCTCCTGGCCACCGCCCTGGAGCGCATCCCGGCCGCCGGGGACACCATCGAGACCGACGGCTGGCGGCTCACGGTCCTGAAGGTGGACCACCACCGCGCCGACCGCGTGCGGATCACCGAGACCTCCGACACCAGCGAGCCCGCCGAGATCACCGAGGCCACCCGATGACCGTCATCCAACTCGCCATCGGCGCCCTCACCCTCCTCACCAACGCCTTCTTCGTCGGCGCCGAATTCGCCCTGATCTCCGTGCGCCGCAGCCAGATCGAACCGCGCGCACAGGCGGGGGAGAAGCGGGCGCGCGGTGTGCTGTGGGCGCTGGAGCATCTGTCCGCGCTGATGGCCACGGCCCAGCTCGGCATCACCATCTCCTCGCTCGCCCTGGGCGCGGTCGCCGAACCGGCCATCGCCCATCTGCTGGAGCCCGTCTTCGACACCGTTCATGTGCCGCACGCCCTGGTGCACCCGATCGCCTTCGTCGTCGCGCTCACGGCGGCCACCTATCTCCACATGCTCATCGGCGAGATGGTCCCCAAGAACATCGCCCTGGCCGCCCCCGAGCGCACCGCACTCCTCCTCGGCCCGCCGCTGGTGGCCCTCACCCGCCTCCTGCGCCCCGTCGTCTTCGGCGTCAACGCCTTCGCCAACGCGGTGCTGCGGCTGCTGAAGGTCGAGCCCAAGGACGAGGTCGAGTCGGTCTTCACCGACGATGAACTCATCCGGCTGGTACGGGACTCCAGCGACGCCGGGCTGCTCGACAAGTCCGGCGGCGACCGGCTGCGCGACGCCCTGGAGCTGGGCACCCGGCGGGTCGGCGACATCCTCGTCCCCCTCGACGCAATGGTCACCGTCGACCATCGCGTCACCCCCGCCCAACTGGAACGCACGGCCGCCGCCTCCGGCTACTCCCGGCTGCCGGTCACCGGCCCCGGCGGCGCCATCCTGGGCTACCTCCACATCAAGGACACCCTGGGGGCCGTCGACCGGGACCGCCCGTTCCCCCGTACCGCCGTCCACACCATCTCCCGGGTGCGGGCCGACACCCCGCTGGACGACACCCTCACCACCATGCGCGCCACCGGCACCCACCTGGCCGTCGTGACGGCCGACACCGGTACGGCGGTCCTCGGCTTCGTCACGATGACGGACGTCCTGGACGAACTCGTGGGGCCGGCCCCGGTATAACCGCGTCGATCAGGACGGGTGCCGCGCCGAGGGACGGTCCGGGCGCACGGAGAACGCCGTGTCCCCGGCCGTCCCCACGATCGCGTCCTGGACGAGCACCACCCTCGGCTCGGTGTCCTCCGCCGCCGTCCCGGGGTTGTCCAGCGCGGCCGTACGCCACGCCTCCGTGCCGTCGTCCACGTTCAGCGCCAGCAGCCGGCCGAAGCGGTTGGAGAAGTACAACTGCCCGTACCGTCTGGAGAGCACGGGCGCGGACAGGTTCTCCGTCTCCGTCGCCCGCTGCCACAGCTCCCGGCCGCTGTCCGCCGAGACCGCGGTGACCGTGCCGTTGGCACGGACGAAGTAGACGACACCGCGCAGCAGGGTCGGCTTGCCCAGCACCGGGCGGCGCAGCGGGATCCGCTTGGTCTCGCCGGTGCTCGGATCGACCCGGAGCATGGCGGTGTACGGGCGCTCGTAGCCCGATTCGTACACCTCCTTCGCGGTCTGCGGTATCAGGAACAGCGGCTTGCCCGCTGCCGCGCCGACGGTCAGCGTCTTCTTCGGCAGCGTGGTGAGTTCGTGCTGCTTGCCGTCCGAGGCGTCGAACCGCAGCAGTTCGTACGGGCCCTCGGCGGCCAGCCCGTTGGCGGCAACGGGTGAGCACAGGCCGTACGGTTCGCCGCCCAGTACCGTCGGCTCGCAGTACTTCCCCTGGGGCGCCGGTGACTGCCACAGCCGCTTACCCGACGTCCCGTAGGCGACGAGCTGACCGCCGTCCGGCGACAGCGTCAGCACCCCGCCGCGGAACAGCTCCACCGGGGCCGAGCCGTTGATCCGCTGCTCCCACCGCTGTCGCTTGGTGGCGGCGTCCAGGGCCACCACCGACCGGTGGCCGTCCTCCGACGCCCGGTAGGCGTAGGCGATGCCGTCCCGCACCCCGATCGGGCGCGCCGCCTGGGGGCGGGCGCCCCAGCGCCACAGGACGCGGCCGGTGGCGGCGTCGACCTTGGCGATCGTGAACCCGTTTCCGGCGCAGTACAGGGTCCGGCCGTTGTCCGGGACACATCCGGACTGCTGGTAGACGAGGGGCGGCCCCTCGGTCTCGACCCGCAGATCCGTCCGCCATGGCTTCCAGCCCTCGGGGAGCGACGCGGGCTTCTGGGACGGCCCGGTGGCGGAGGCGGAGGACGCGTCGCCCGACGAGTCCGTCATGTCCGGCGCGAAGACCGCCGCCGCTACGGTCAGCCCGGTGACGGCCAGGGCCACCCCGGCGGAGGTGACGACGAGCCGCCGCCGAGCGCCCCGGCCGGGGCCGGTGCGCCCGGGGCCTGGAGGTTGCGAGCCGGGGGGCTGGGGAGCGGGCCGCGGATCGTGGGCCGAGGAGGCGGGGGGACGCCCAGCGGCGGCCGCTCCGGCGCCGGCAACCCTCGCGGGACCCCCGGCCGCGCCGGGACCACCGGCCGCGCCGGGACCACTGGCCGCGCCGGGACCAGCGGCCGCGCCGGGACCAGCGGCCGCCCCGAGGCCACCGGCCGCCCCCGGACCACCGGCCGTTTCGACGCGCTCCGCCGCGGGAAAGTCCGGCAGCGCACGCAGCATTTGATGTAGTTCGTCCAGCTTCGGCCGGGCCTCCGGCTCCTTGGCCAGACAGCGTTCGGCGATGCCCCGCAGCGGTGCCGGGACCTCGTCCAGCGTCGGATGCTCGTACATCACCTGGTAGCCCGACAGATACGGGCTGTCGGACTCGAACGGGCTGCTGCCCCGCGCCGCGAACACCAGCAGCGACCCCAGCGAGAACACATCCGAGGCCGCCGTGACGTCCCGCGGACTGCGCAACTGCTCAGGCGACATGAACGGCGGGGTGCCGAGCACCCGCCCGATGGTGACGGTGAGCGTCTGGCTGTCGACGGCGCGGGAGATGCCGAAGTCGATGACGCGCGGCCCGTCCTCGGCCATCAGGATGTTGGCGGGCTTCAGATCCCGGTGCACCACCCCGGCCCGGTGGATCTCGCGCAGCGCCTCGACCAGCCCGAGGCCGAGTGTCCGCAAGGTGTGCCCGTCCAAGGGGCCGTTCTTCCGTACGACCTCGGAGAGGGTGCGCCCCGGCACATACAGAGTGGCCATCCACGGCCGGTCGGCCTCCGGATCGGCGTCCACGACGGGTGCGGTGAACGCCCCGCTCACCCGGCGCGCCGCCGCGACCTCCTGCCGGAAACGGGTCCGGAACTCCTCGTCCTGCGCGTACTGCTCGTGGACCAGCTTGAGCGCGACCTGCCGCCCCGACGCCGAACGCCCGAGGTAGACGACGCCCATGCCGCCCGACCCCAGCCGGTCGACCAGGGCGTAGCCGCCTATGGATTCCGGATCCCCGGTGGCCAGCGGCATCGCCGATCCCCTTTCCCGCGCTGTCCCCGCGTCTTGAACGGCCCTACCGGCCTCCTAGATTAGGTCGGCGGGGGCATCGGCGGACCAGGCGGCCCAGGGCGTGGCGGAACGGTTACCAGCGCAGCGCCGTCCGGTGGCGGGACAAACGGACGGACCGGCGAACGGGCGGGTCGGCCAACTGGAGGTGGGGGCCGTGCCGTTGCGTTAGTGCCGCGTTAGCGGAACGGAGTTTCGGCGGCAGCTTTACGCCAGCGGATCACGGCAGGCTCATAGCCATACCGAGGGCCGGAGCGGAACACCGGCCGGACCGCCGACCCGACCCAAAGGGAGAAACCCACCATGAACGTCACCGCTTACCGCCGCGGCCGCACCGTCCGTACCATCGCCGCCTCCATGCTGGCCGTCGCCGCGCTGGGCCTGACGGCGGCGTGCGGTGGCAGCGGCGACGGAGGTTCGGACAACGAGGGCAAGGCGAAGTCGTCGGCCTCGGCCCCGGCGGACAAGACGGCCAAGGGGGGCGGCGCGGACGCCAAGGACACGAAGACGCAGGCGCAGAAGATCGGGGCGGCGTCCGAGGACGAGCCGATCGGCGACTGCGACGTCAACAAGACGGCCTTCTCCCTCCAGAAGGTCAAGAACCCGATCAACCACCTGCTGCTCAAGGCGACCAACGGGGCCGGCGTGGACTGCAAGCTGGTCGGCTACCCCGGTCTGAAGTTCGGCGAGGACGCGCAGTCCGCCACCCCGGTGAACGAGGACAGCCAGCCGCAGTCCGTCGTCGTGCTCGCCCCGGGCGAGAGCGCCTACGCGGGCATCACCACCTCCTCGGGGGACGGCTCGGGTTCGGAGGGCGGCGAGGTCAACTCGCTCGAGGTGTTCGTCGACGGCAGCGAGGACCCCGCGAGCGTCGAACTGCCCGGCGGCTCGGTCTACATCGACAGCGCCGCCCAGGTCACGTACTGGCAGACGACCGCGCAGGACGCCCTGACCTGGTAGGCCCGAGCAACCCTAAGTCCATATACATGAACGCTGTCTTGCATAGGAGACAGCACCCCTGGAGTATGAAGCGACGTCGCCGACGTGCAGAAGGAACAGCGGCGTCGCCGAAGCGGCGAACAGGGGGAACGGATGGGCATCGACTCGGCCGCGCTGCTGGTGTCGGCCGGGGTGGCCTCCGGGCTCGCCGGTTCGATCGCGGGGCTGGCCTCGCTGTTCAGCTATCCGGCGCTGCTCGCGGTGGGCCTGCCGCCGGTGGCCGCCAATGTGACCAACACGGTGGCCCTGTTCTCCAACACCGTCGGCACCGCGGCGGGATCCCGCGCCGAACTCCGCGGCCAGCGCGACCGCCTTCTCCGGCTCGGCGCCATCGCGGCGCTGGGCGGCGCGGTCGGGGCCGCCCTGCTGCTGGGAACCCCGTCCTCCGCCTTCGAGACCGTCGTACCGTGGCTGATCGCCCTCGGCTCGGTGCTGATCCTGGTCCGCGATCCGCTCCGCCGACTCGTGGCCTCCCGCTCAGGGGCCCTCGCGCGGACCGCCCGGCCCACCCTCCCGCTCGCCTGCGCGGTCCTGCTGGTCGGCCTGTACGGCGGCTACTTCGGCGCTGCCTCGGGCGTGCTGATGCTGGCGGTGCTCTCGCTCTCCGCCACGGAGCCCCTCCCGGTCACCAACGCCGTCAAGAACATCGCCACGGGTGCGGCCAATGTGACGGCGGCCGTGGCCTACGTCGCCGTCGCCCCCGTGAACTGGGCCGCCGCCGTAACCCTCGGCCTCGGCGCCCTCCTCGGCAGTTGGCTCGGCCCCCTGGTCGTCCGCCGCCTGCCCGAAACCCCGCTCCGGATCGCCATCGCCCTCGGCGGCCTGGGCCTGGCCATCTCCCTGTGGCGCTAGCCGGCCACTCCCCGGACAAAACGGTCGACCGTACCCGCTCCATGGGGGGCCATTACCCGCGACGTAATCGCACCGCGCCACGCCCCCCGGCAGCATGGTGATCGCTCCCCGCAAGGCTTCCGATCGGAGGGATCACCATGTCCTTGGCCGCACCCACGACCACCCGCGCCCTGGTGGCGGAACTGCTGCGCCGCATCGGTGAGGGCGACCCCGAGCGCATCGCCGAGCTGTACGCCGAGCGCAGCGACTGGAAGCTGGACTGGCCGGAGGCCGAGCACGGCCGCCCCGCCACCCCATGGATCCGCCACCGCTCCACCCGCGCGGACGTGGCCGCCCACTTCCGGGAGCTGGCCCACCACCATGTGCCGGAGCAGGCGGCCACCGAGGTCGAGCGCATCCTCGTCGACGGCGACGACGCGATCGTGCTGGGCGAGATCCGCCAGACCGCCCGGGCCACCGGACGCGCCTATCGTGCGCGGTTCGCCCTGCACCTCACCCTCGAAGGCGGCCTCGTCACCCGCCACCACGTCTACGAGGACAGCCTCGCCGTAGCCCAGGCATTCAGTAAGGACTGATCAGCGCGCGAGCAGGGGCTCCACCCGGGACAAGGTGTCCAGCACATTGGCCTCGGTGATCGCCATCCGCGCCTCGTCCGGCGTCAGCCAGCGCAGCGGCGCGTCCGGGTTCTCCGGCCGTACCGCCTCGGGCACGCTGGTGGCCAGCACATACCGCACATCGGCGTGCTCATGCGCCGGCTCCCGGCTGCTCGCGGGGACCGGGACGATCACCACATGCCGTACGTCCGCGTCCGGCCACGGCGCCAGATCGGGCAGCCCCGTCTCCTCCCGCCCCTCCCGCAGCGCGATGGCGAGCGGATCGTACTCGCCCGGATCGCCATGCCCGCCCACCAGCAGCCACGACTGGTGGCGCTGGTGCCAGCGCAGCAGCACGCGGCCGCTGTCGGGGTGCACGATCAGGGCGGATGCGGTGATGTGAAGGGGCGTCGACCGGTCCCAGGGGGCGCCGCCAGCCTCGACAACGCCGAGCACCCGCTCGAGGTCGACGCATTCCGCGGTGGTCTTCGGCCGGTAGCCCGTGAGGACATGGGCAACTGCGTGGTCGGCTGTGGCCATGCGCCGGATCCTAACGACGCGAGGCCGCCTATGGCGCGGGGTTTTTGCCGGGGAGAGAGCTGCGGCACCGCCAGGAGCGCATGCCCGACGGTACGGACACGAGAGGCCCGGGTCGGTGACCCGGGCCTTGAATCATCGTGACCGGCTGAGATCCTAGTCCTCTGCGGAGGATATCCGGTGGGCGATGGTTACGGCGGCGATGTCTTCGGTATGCCGCACCACGCTGTGCTGACTTCTGCCATTCGCCGGGGTTTCCGGATTGCTGGATGTCCATACGTTGAACAGAGTCGGCATGCATGCCAAAGCTGCCAAGAGAAACGTCACTGCTCGAAGCCGACCGGTACGGATTTTCAATGTGCACCTGTCCTCGCGGATTCTGCGGGGGCGTCAAGATCGCCGCCTGGCGAGGATATTAGACCTGTCGCCCCGCAAGATCAAACAGAAGAGCGGGGAGCAAGTGTTCGGTTGTCAGTCTAGGGGCTACCGGAGGTTAACTTACCGACCAGTTTAAAACTCTGTTTCTCCGTGATCGATTCTGGTCAGGAGTTTGTGCAATCTGTTCGCTTCTCGATCGTTCAGCCCGCGTAGCGTGGAAATCGCCCGCCGCAGCAGCTCCCTGGCTTCCATGGCATCACCCGCTGTCGCGCGTACCTCGGCGAGGATCGCTTGCGCCCTGGCTCCCTCGTCGCGAGCGTTGGCCCTGTTCGCGGCAGCTATGGCCGCTTCCAGGTGCTCGGCCGCGGCCTCGAGTCGGCCACTGGCGAGTTCGCTTTGACCCAGCCCGCGCAGGGCGCGCGTGACTTCCTGGGTTGTTCCGATGTCGCGGGCGATGTCCAGGGCCTTCAGGTGGTTCTCGATGGATGCGTCAACAGAGCCCTCCTTGAAGTACGCTTCCCCGAGACCGTTGTACGCTGTCGCCTGGCTCTTTCTGTCCCCGAGCATGCGAAATTCCGTCAATGCCCGATGGTGGAGCGCCAGCGCCCGGTCGATTTCGCCGGTTTCGGCGAGACTCGCGGCCAAATTGGTACGCACCATCGCCTGGGTGTAGGCATTTCCGGTGGACTCCGTCAGGGGAAGTAATTCCTCGAAAGCCTTCCGGGCCTGTGCGTAGTCACCTCGGTGTGCGTAGAGGTCGCCTACGTTGTTGAGTGTTCTGATAACCCCGGCCTCATCCCCTGCGGACCGGAAACCGGATATCGCGTTCTGGAAGTGGTCCAGTGCGCGCTCCAGTTCTCCGAGGGCGAGAAGGGATATCGCGGTGTTGTTTCGAGATCTGGCCTGATTCAGGACGTTGCCGGTCGCGATGCCGATCGCGAATGCTCTCTGGTGCATCACCACCGCGGTCTCGTTCTCACCTATATGCCAATGAATCACCCCAAGGCTCCGATACGCCTCCCACTCCGCCTCCCGGTCCCCGATCGCCCGCGCGATCTCCAGTGCCCGCTCGCCCGCCTCCACGGCCCGCGCATAGCGGCCCGTGTTGGCGTGGTTGGAGCTGAGGCAGAGCAGGGCGTGGCACTGGGCCGGTTGGTCGCCGGTGTGTGACCAGTGGTCGGCGGCGTGCTGGAGGATGTCGATGGCGTCCTGCCAGTGGCACTCGGACTCCAGGAATCCCGCCAAGGCGTGGGCGAGCCGGGCCGCGGACGGCCGTGAGTCGTGGGTGCGGGCGTGGCGTTCGACGGCGAGGAGGTTGCCGTGCTCGGCGGCGAACCAGGCACGCGCCTCATGGGCGTTCCGCATCCGGGAGCGGGCCAAAGGCTCCTGCGCATCCTCCGGCGCGAGCCGGATCCTCCGCGGGTACGCTACCCGGTCGGCCTCCTCGGCGTTCCGAAGGTAGAAGGCGATGAGCCGTTCCAGGGCCTGCTCGCGCTCCCGCGCGCTGTCTTCCGAAAGGGCGAGCATCCGGGCGTATTCGCCCAGCAGGTCATGAAACCGGTACCGGTCGGGCGCCGGTTCCCGGAGGAGGTGGCACTCCAGCAGGGATTCGATCAGCCGTTCGGTCTCCTCGGGGGGAAGGTCGAGCAGCGCGGCGGCCGATTCGGTGGTGAAGTCGGGCCCCGGATGCAGCCCCAGGCGCCGGAACGTGGTGCGCTGGGTGACGTCGAGGGTCCGGTAGGAAAGGGCGAAGGCGCGTAGAATCTCCTGATCCGCGTTGCGGATCTCGCCGAGGGGGCCGGGGCTGCGCGCCAGGCGCTCGCCCAGGGTGGTCAGGCTCCAAGAGGGGCGGGAACGGAAGCGGTTGGCCACCAATTCGATGGCGAGCGGCAAATAGCCGCATAGGCGCACGATACGGGCGGTCTCCGTGATGTCCTGGGTCCGGGCCGCACCCGCGAAACTCCGGAAAAGGGTGATCGCGTCATCGGTCGGCAGCACATCCAGGGCAAGTGGCACCGCATGCGGAAGCCCCGTCAGATGCCGACGGCTGGTGATGATGGTCAGGCATGGCGAATTGCCGGGCAGCAGCGGTGCGACCTGATCGGGCCCCGCCGCGTCGTCCAGCACGATCACGGCCCGGCGGTCGGCGATGGTGGTCCGCCACAGGGCGATCAACTCGTCCAGCCGGACGGGGATCGAATCGGCGGACGCGCCGAACAGCCGCAGGAGCATGGCGAGGGCCGCGCCCGGACTCAGCGGTTCCTGGGAGGGGGAGTGGCCCCGCAGGTCCACGAAGACCTGACCGGCGGGGAATCGAGGAGCCAGCGTCCGAGCCGTGTCCACCGCGACCGCCGTCTTGCCGACCCCGGCCATGCCACTGACCGTTTCCAGCGTCAGCACGGCCCCTTCCCCCGGCTCCGTGTCGACGGACGCCATCAAGACGTCGAGCTCGGAGCGCCTGCCGATGAGCGGGGGCTGGTACGGCAGATTGCGTGGCGGAGGCGGCCCGGCGGAATGCCCTCCGGGAGCGGGCCCGGAGGCCGCCGCGGGGGCGGCGGTCCCAAGGAGCCGGTCCACGGGTGTCCGGTCGAGGACGCCGCGGTGTATTCGGTCCAGTTCGTCCCCCGGCCGGGAGCCGAATTCCGACATCAGCAGTCGGCGGGCCCGCTGATGCACCCGTAAGGCGTCCGTGTACCGGCCGCTGCCGTAGTACGCCAGCATCAACTGGCCCGCCAGCGTCTCGTCCTCCGGGTGGTGGCGCACCATGGCCGACAGCTCCCCGATCGAGTCCGCGAAACGGCCGAGCCGGTGCAGAGCGGCGATGCGGGAAATGGCCGCCTGGAGACGGCGCTCGGCGAGCGTGCTGCGTACGGTTTCGGCCCAGGTGCCGGGGAGTCCGGCGAGGGCCTCCCCCTGCCAGAGGTGTTCGGCGCGGGTAAGGAGGTCCACGACGCGTTCGTCCTCGCCGCTTGTCGCCACCGCTGCGGCCAGATCGGTGAGGCGTTGGAAGCGGTTCAAGTCCACCGAGTCGGGGTCGGTGTTCAGCACGTAGGTGTGGGCCCGGCTGGTGATGCGCGGGGAGCTCGGCCCGGTGCCGGCGAGGCGTAGCTGCTTACGCACCCGTGAGATGTACGTGTGGGTGTTCTCGCGGGCACGTGGTGGAGCCTTGCCGTCCCAGAGCCGCTCCAGGAGCGAGTTCATGGAGATGGGGCGGCCGACTTCCAGTGCCAGAGCGGCCAGCAGAGCCCGTTCCTTGTCAGAACCGAGCTTCAGTTGCCGGCCCTCCAGCCGAAGCTCCACCGGCCCGAGTAAATGGATGTCCACCAGCGTCCTCCCGCTGGTCTGTCCTTTTTCAGTGAGCATGGCATGGGGCATCGGGAGCCGCCATACGCCGTCGGCGGCGCACTGGCCGAATCACGTCACCGGGCGTTCCCGGGTGCATCGTCGAAGCCTCCTCGAGGGTAGAACCGGGCTGATCCACACAAACGGCAACCGACTGACCGGGGGGGGCAGACGGATGGGCCAGGCACCCGGGGATGCCCACGAGAACCTGATCGGCGGCCAGGCCCGGATTCTCGGTCCCGCGGTACAGGCGCGCGACATTCACGGCGGCATCCATGTGCACACGGGAGCGGCCACCGCGGTGCCGCCACCCCGGCAGCTCCTGCCGGTCCCCGCCCACTTCACCGGCCGTGGCGACGATCTGGCGGCGCTGGATGGACTGTTGACCGGCGGTGGGCAGGGCGGCCCGGCCCGCTCGCTGATCGTGGTCAGCGGCCCGGCCGGGATCGGCAAGACGACCTTGGTGTGCGACTGGCTGCACTCGCTCGCGCCCGAGTTCCCCGACGGACAGCTCTACGCCGACCTGCGGGGGCACTCCACCGAGGGCCCCGCGGGCCCTGGCGAGATTCTGAGCCAGTTCCTGCGGGCGCTCGGGGCCGGCTCGGTGCCCGCCGATATGGCCGAAAAGGCGTCGCTGTGGCGGTCTTGGACCGCTGATGCCCGGATCGCGGTAGTCCTGGACAACGCGTTCACCGCTGCCCAGGTCCGCCCGCTGCTGCACGCGGGCCCGGGTGGCCTCACCGTGGTCACCAGCCGCCGCCGACTGACCGGCCTCCGCATGGATGGAGCGGCGATGCACCAACTCGAGGCGCTGGAACCGGCCGCCGGGGCCGAGCTGCTCAGCCGTGCGATCGGCGACGACCGCGTCGCGAACGAGCCGCAGGCGGCGCGCCAGGTCGTCGCGCTGTGTGCGGGATTGCCCCTTGCCGTCTGCCTTGCCTCCGCGCGCCTGGCGTCGAGGCCGCGACAGTCCGTGAAGACACTGGCCGATGCCCTGACCCGGGACACCGAGCGGCTGGCCGCGCTGCAAGTGGAAGGGGAGACCACGGTGAGCAACGCTCTGGACGCCTCGTACGCCGTACTCACCGAGGGCGCCGCCCTCCTCTACCGCAGGCTCGGCCCACTGCCCTTGCGGACCTTCGACGCGAGAAGCGCCGCCGCGGCCTGCGCCGCCTCCCTCGCGTGGGCGGAGTCCCGGCTGGACGAACTCGTCGAGGCCAACCTGATGGAGGACATCGGCCCGGGGATCTGCCGCCACCACGACCTGGTGCGCGTCCACGCCCACGGCCGGGCGATCGCGGAGGAGAGCGCCACGACTCGTGCGGAGGCACTGCGGCGGGTCTGCGACTGGTATCTGGAGACGGCCACCGAGGCGGAGAAACTGATCACACCCGCGCAGTTCACCCTCGACAGGGACGTGGCCCACCCCTCCGGGCTCCCCATCCCCTTCACCGACGATCCGGGCGCGCTCGCCTGGCTCGATGCCCACCGGATGAACCTCATGGCGGTGATACGCGCCGCCGCGGCATCCGAATGGCATGCGATGACCTGGCAGCTCGTGGACGCCATGTGGCCGGTCTTCCTTCGGCTGCGCTACTACGATCTGTGGATCGAGGCTCATGAGATCGGGCTGGAGGCGGCCCGAAGAGACGGCAACGCCGAGGCCGAGCGCCAGATGCTCAACTCCGGCGCCATCGGCCTCGGCGCCGCCGGCCGCGTCGACGACGCGGCCGAGTGGTACGAGGAGTCCCGCCGGGCGGCGCGCGAGGCGGGCGATGTACGGGACGAGGGACAGGCGTTGCTGGGCCTCGGCGGCTGCCACCGCGAGGCCGGGCGGATGGTGGCCGCCGTGGACCATCTCCACCAGGCCATCACCCTGTGGGAGGCGTGCGGCTACCCACGCGGTGTGGCCCTGGCCAGGATCGTCCTCGGGGAGATCGCACTCGCCCAGGACGACACCGGCCGGGCCGTCGAGTACTTCACGCACGCGCGTGCCGGTCTGCTGGCCGTCGACGACCCCCATGACGCGGCGCGCGCCCTGGTCTTTTGGGGGCGTGCCCGTGCGCGTGCCGGTGAACACGAGGTGGGTGTGGCGGCGATGGAAGAAGCCCTCGCGGTGTTCACCTCGTCCGGGGCCGCGCACTGGCAGGCCCGTACCCTCGAGATGCTCGGAGACAGCGCCCGGGAACGCGGGGAGGAGACGGCGGCACGGGACTTCCGCGCCCGGGCGCTTGCGCTGTTCGAGGTCACCAGCCCCTCCGACGCGCGTCGGCTCAGGGAATCGCCGGGCGGTACGTGATCCGCGGGCGGGCCGCCAGCATTCCGCTCAGCGGGAGCCCCGCCACCAGCCAGGCGTGCAGGCAGGACACGAAGAGCCAGTGCTCCGGTGGCACTCGGCAGGGCAGGGCCACCACGTCCGGGTCGGTACCGCCGCGCGCCACCCAGCCGCCACCGGTCAGCGGTACGGCGGCCAGGCGGCACCCCGGTCCGGCGGGTCCGACCTCCGCCAGCCACCGCGCCGCCTCGGCGGCCGACCGCGGGCGGCTTCCACGCAGCACGTCGGCGCAGTCCAGCCCGCGTGTGTCGGCGCAGGCATCGGCGTCCACCGTCAGGTGCTCGTCGAGGACGGTCGCCCGGCGGGTGCCCGCGAGGCCGGTACGGGCCAGCAGGACGCCTCCGCCCGCCGCCCGGCCCGTCCACAGGCACACGGACGGCGTCGGCGCCGGATCCGGTGGAGTCTCCTCCCACCACTCCACGGTGACGAAACACCCGGCCGGACGGCTCATGCCGATGCCTCCCCACGATCGGAGGACCACGTTCGCAGTGTCGGCGGCTCCGGGAGCGGTATCACCCGCGGTTCGTGGGCGGGCTGGCCCAATCCCATCAGCCGATACATCAGCCGCCGCATATTGCGGTGGAAGCGGCCGGGCTCGGAGGTGATGCGCCCGGCGATCGCGGCGTACTCCTCCGGGCGGTATTCGGCGGCGGCGTAGTCGAGTTGCTCGGGGAGCGGATGAGCCGGGGACAGCGCCGGCGCGGTGACGGCGAGCGTGGCGGCCGGAGAGCCCGGGTTGATTTCCGGCTCCGGGGACCCGGTCAGAAGGATCGGCACCCCGGTGAGCGTTCCGTAGAGGGTGACCGAGCCATGGTCGCCGACGATGTAGTCGGCGGCGATCAGGACGCTGCGCCAGTCCGCCTCCGGCGGCACCACGCTGACCCCCAGCCGACCGCACCACGCCAACCACGTCCTGACCTGCCACGGCCCATGGCCCGACCACACGTTGGGGTGGACAAGGATGGCCGTACGGAACCGCCCGGAGGGAAGCTCCCCGACCATGCGGGGCAGCAACATCTCGAAACGGCCGAAGAACGAGTGCGGACCCCAGGTGGAGACGGCGAGCACCAGCCGCTCCCCGTCCGCGAGACCCAGCGCACGGCGATATGCGGTGCGCCGCGGCAGGCTCGCGGTGATCCGGTCGTGCGCGGGGTCGCCGACCACATGCGCCAGCTCGAGCGCCTCGGGGCAATGACGGCCCAGCTCTCGCAGGTCGGCGTGGTGCGGTACGACTACGGCGGCCGGCGGCTTGCCGCCGGGCATGAGGTCCCGCCTGCGGAGCCCCGCCACGCCCGCGTCCGACGTCCCGGGCAGGCGTTTGAGGTAGTTGGCGCCGTGCGGCATCGTGATCAGTGGCGCCCGCACCTGCTCCACCCCGCGCGGGCCTGCCGCCACCGCGAGGTCGAACGTCATGCGGGTGGCCTCTTCCCAGGGAAGTACGGGGCTTCCGAGCTGTTGGAGGAAGCGCGGTACTTCGTCCCCGAAGACATGGGGTGGCGTGGTGAACACCACCTGGAGCCGGAAGTCGGCCTCCAGCAGCGACAGGACGTCGAGAAGTCGCTTGGCGTAGGTGACGGTGTGGACGACGGCCAGTACCTTCTTGCGTTCCACCAGTGTGAGCCACTGGCGTGGCTCGTCCGACGAAGACTCTGCGATCGTGCTGAACGCCGACATGGCGCCCCCCGTTGATCTCGCATCCGGATTTCGGGCATGGACTTTCGTGGGTCTCGCGTCCGTCCTCTGCCCGGCCCGGTGGACAGAAGGCTTGCCGACCCCTTGCGGAAAGCTTGCGGGGCCGCCCGCAAGCAGATGTCGGTGGCGCCGCCGTGGGGCTCGTAGCCGTTGACCGTAACCGGAGGGCACAACACCGCATAGCGGTCAGAGCGGCAAAGTGCGAGGTCACAGCGTTGTCAGCCTGTTAACAGGGCGTTAGTTGATCGTCAGCGGAGGCGGACAGACTTGTTGTCATGGCCCCGGGGGACGGGGACAACGCTCACGACAACTGAGGGACTCATGTCGCACCGCATCACCACTCGTCACGCACGCAAGGTCGCCGCCGCCGCTGTCGTCGCCGTGGCCGCGTTCGGTCTGACCGCGTGCCAGGACAACGCGGATGCCGGCGGGGACTCGTCCTCCGCCGCCTCGTCCAGCTCCGGTGGTTCGGACTCCTCCGGCGGTTCGGACTCCTCCGACTCGGGTTCGTCCGGTTCCTCGGGCTCCGGTGGCGGCGGCAACGCCGGTTCCGATGCCTGCGCGACCTCGCAGCTCGGGTTCCGCAGCACCCACGGCATGGGTGAGGGCACCCTGATCGTCGACCTCAAGAACAACGGGTCGGCCACCTGCACGCTCCAGGGCTTCCCGGGCGTCGACCTGAAGAGCAAGAACGGCACCCTGAGCGCCGAGCGCAGCGACCTCGCGGCGCCGAAGACGAGCGTCAAGCCGGGCGAGGAGACCCGCTTCACGCTCTACTACCCGCCGAACAACTCCGGCGGCTCCGGCGAGACCTTCACCACGCTCGTCGTCACCCCGCCCAACGAGACCCACTCGCACTCCCTGCCCGTCAGCATCAACGTCCCCGTCACCGACGGCTCCGGCTCCGCCATCAAGGTGGACCCCGTCGGCACCGGCAAGTAGACACCGGCACGTAGACAACAGACAGCAAAGCAGCCCCGGGCCGCCGGCCTGGGGCTTTGCCATGAGCGCCGGGAGCCGTGCGCCCGAACCGATATCGATCGTACGTTTGATTTCCGGCGTGCCCGGCGTGCGCCCTCGCCGGTGACGGCCGACCCTGGAGGGTGGACGCGGGGAGCCTGCCGAGCAGCGCCCGGCTCACGTTCGCCCGGCCCCGCGCAGGAGCCCGGATTCGAACTGGAAGGTGGACGTCACGATGAAGACACCCCCGGTCGTTTCGCCGCAGGAGTGGGAGGCCGCGCGCCAGCGGCTGCTCGGGGAGGAGAAGGAGCTGACCCGCGCCCGTGACGCACTGGCCGCCAAGCGCCGGCGGATGCCGTGGCTGGCGGTGGAGAAGGAGTACGCGTTCGAGGGGCCCGAGGGCAGGGTGGGTCTGCTCGACCTGTTCCAGGGGCGTCGCCAACTGATCGTCTACCGCGCCTTCTTCGAGCCCGTCGTCTACGGCTGGCCCGACCACGCCTGCCGCGGCTGCTCCATGGTCGCCGACCATGTGGGCCACCTCGCCCATCTCAACGCCCGCGGCACCACCCTCGTCTTCGCCTCGCGGGCGCCACAGCCGGAGATCGAGCAGGTGAAGGCGCGGATGGGCTGGACGATGCCCTGGTACACGATCACCGACGACTTCGACGCCGACTTCGGTGTGGACGAGTGGCACGGCACGAACGCGTTCATCCGCGATGGCGACCGCGTATTCCGCACCTACTTCATCAACGCCCGCGGTGACGAGGCGCTCGGGAGCACCTGGAGCTACCTCGACATGACGGCGCTCGGGCGGCAGGAGGAGTGGGAGGACTCGCCGAAGGACTACCCCAGAACCCCGCCGTACGAATGGTGGAACTGGCACGACGCGTACGACGACGCCGAGCCCGCGCCGGAGTGGGTGGCCCAGACCCGACGCGGCACCCGGGCCCAGCCGGGCTGAGCCGTGCGCCAGACTGTGTGGCATGGACAACCGCAGCCATGTCCGCCCCGCGACCCCAGCCGACGCTGACGCGGTAAGGGCCGTCACCGACGTGGCATACCGCCCCTACATCGCCCGGATCGGCGTCCGCCCCGCGCCCATGGACGCGGACCACGCGGCCGAGATCGCGGCGGGGCGCGTCTTCGTGACCGGCGACCCGGTCGTGGTGGGGGTGCTGGTCCTGGTGGCCGAGCCCGGCCATCTCGTCCTGGAGAGCATCGCCGTGGACCCGGACGCGCACCGGCAGGGCGTGGGCAGACGGCTGCTCGCCTTCGCCGAGCTGCACGCCCGCGCCCTCGGCCTCCCGGAGATCCGGCTCTACACCAACGCCCTCATGTGGGAGAACCAGGAGATCTACCCGAGGTACGGGTACGAGGTGACCGAGCGCCGCCAGGACGGCGCGTACGACCGGATCCACTACCGGAAGCGCATCCCCGAGGCGGCGCCCGACGAGGGGTGAGGGGCCCGCTGCCGCAGGGGGCCGCGATGGAACGAGGACGGCCGCGTCATACGCCCCTAAGGCCGCCGCAGAAGCCCCCGCTCCATGGCCACCACCACCGCCCTCGTCCGGTCGTTCACATCGAGCTTGGCGAACAGCCGCAGCAGATGCGTCTTCACCGTGGCCTCGGCGATCACGAGGCGTCGTCCGATCTCGGCGTTGGTGAGACCGTCCGCCACGGCGCCCAGGACCTCGGTCTCGCGGTCGGTCAGCGGCTCCTGAACGGGCCGCCGCATCCGCGCGACCAGCTTCTCGGCGACCCGGGGGGCGAGCACCGTCTCGCCCCGGGCCGCCGCGTGGATGGCGTCGACGAGTTGCTCGCGGGTGGTGTCCTTGAGCAGATAGCCGATGGCACCGGCCTCCACTCCGCGCTCGATCTCCGTGTCGGTGTCGTACGTCGTCAGGATCAGCACCCGGGTACGCGGATACCGAGCGACGATCTCCGTCGTCGTCGCCACCCCGTCGAGTACCGGCATCCGCAGATCGACCAGCGCCACATCGGGGTCGTACCGCTCGACGAGTCCGAGTGCCACGCGTCCGTCGCCCGCCTCGCCGACGATCTCGATGCTGTCCTCGGCGGCGAGCAGGGCGATCACTCCGGCCCGCATCACGGTGTGATCGTCCACCACGACGATGCGCAGACCTCCCTCGCTCATGCCACCACCTCGCCCACCATGGGGATCATCGCCAGGATCCGTGTCCCGTCGCCCACCGAACTCGTCACCGTGAGCCTCCCGCCCAGCTCCGCCAGTCGCTTGCGCATGCCGTCGAGTCCGAAACCCGTCGACTCCCCCACCCGGAACCCGGCTCCATCGTCGGTGATCTCCAGCTCCACTCCGTGCGGACGCCGCACCAGCACCACGCCGACCATGGACGCGCGGGCGTGTTTGCGCACATTGGCCAGGGACTCCTGGGTGCAGCGCAGCAGCGCGATACGGGTCTGCTGGTCGCATTCGAGGTCTGCCAGGTCGGCGTCGACCGCCAGCCCGGTGTCCTCCGCGAAGCGGTCCAGCGTACGGCGCAGCGTCCGCGCCACCGAACCGGCCGCCACCTGGCCCGGGCCCGGCTGCCCCGCCGAGCCGACCAACTCCCTGGCCTCGGCGAGGTTTTCCCGGGCGGTGGACTCGATCGACCGCAGTTGCTGGGCGCTGGTCGCCGGATGGTGGTCAATGCCCGCCTGGGCCGCCTCCGCGAGCACGATGATCGACGCGAAGCCCTGCGCGAGCGTGTCGTGGATGTCGCGTGCGATGCGTTCCCGCTCGTCCGCCGCGCCCTGACGCTGATGGGCCTCGGAAAGCTGTGCCTGCGTCCGCTCCAACTCCTCGATCAGCCGCGCCCGTTCACTGCTCTGCGCGACGACCGAATGTGCCCACAGCCCGATCAGTACGCCCACCGCGACCACGATCAGGGTGGACATCAGCGTCTCGCCGAAGAACTCCGCCGACCAGCCCTGCCGGACCAGACTCCCGGCCAGCGTGGCACCGGTGGCCAGCCCGAGGAACCACATCGAGGCCCGCGGGGTGCGCCCGAACATCCAGTAGTGCGGCAGCGTCACCATGAACAGCGCCGCATAACTGCTGCCCAGATACGCCAGCCCGCCGAGCGCGACCACGAGCACCGAGAGATAGACCCGCGGCCGTACGACAGGATTGCCCGGGAAGCGGTCGAGCACCGCGTAACTCAGCACCACGCAGCCCAGCAGCGCGATGGCCTGGTACTTGGTCCCCCCGGCCGGAGCCGTGGTCACCAGCCCGACGGCCATCGCGGCGAACAGGCCCCAGCACACGGCGTTCCACCGGCGCAGCGAAGTGGCCCAGAAGGCGTCGGCCAGGGGGCTGGCGAGAGCGGTCATACCGATCAACGTACGTCGACCGCCGGTCGTCCGTCGGCCGGATGCGCCGAGGCCGCCGCCGTTCGCCCCGCCGTCCGCGAGGGCCACCAGCTCGCCTCGCCGAGCAGCAGCATCGCCGACGGCAGGACCATGATCCGGACGATGAAGGCGTCGAGCAGCACGGCCGCCGCGAGGACGAAGCCGATCTGCTTCATCTCGATGATGTGCAGAAAGACGAAACTCACGAAGACGGTCGTCATCACCACGGCCGCACTCGTCACCACACTCGCCGACCTGCGGATTCCCTCGAGTACGGCCTGCCGGGTGGGCACGCCCGCGAGGACGGCCTCCCGGATCCGGCTCACCACGAACACCTGGTAGTCCATCGAGAGCCCGAAGAGGATCACAAAGAGGAACAGCGGTACCCGCGATCCGATGGAACCCGTGGAGTGGAAGTCCAACAGCCCCTCGGCCCAGGTCCCCTGGAAGACCAGGACGAGCAGTCCGAGCGCCGCCGCAGCGGAGAGCAGATTCAGTACGACGCCGATCAGGCCCAGCACCACCGAGCGGAACGCGTACGTCGTCATCGCGAAGGTGACCAGCAGCAACGCCCCGAGGACCAGCGGGAGTTTGCTGTTCTGGTGAGCGGGATAGTCGGCGTACCGGGCGACGTCCCCGCTCACCCCGGACTCCGCCCCCTCGACCCGGCCGACGGTGGCGGGCAGGTAGTCCTCGCGCAGGTGGTCCAGGGAGTCGTACGCCTGGTCGGAGTTGCCCAGGTACGGCACCCTCAGCTCGAGCGCGCTGATCCGGTGGTCGGCGGAGGTCCGGACGCGAGAGGCGCCGGCGAACAGCGGGTCGGCGTCGGCGCGCCGGGCCAGCTCGCGCAGCGCCCCGCCGACCTCGCCGGAGCGCTCGGCGTCGGCCCGTACGACGACCTGGTGGGTGACCCGTCGCTCCGGGAACGCCGCGTTGAGCCGGTCGTACACCCGCATGGCGGCGATGTCGCGGGAGTGGGTGTCCCGGCTCATCTCCGTGATCTTCAGCCCGGCCAACGGGGTGACGAGCGCGAGCAGGGCGAGAACCGAGACGCACAGGGTGGCCAGGGGGTGCCGGCTCGCGGGCCGCAGCAGAGCGGCCCATACGCGGCCACCGCTGTCGTCCCGGGGCCGGCGCGCGGGCTTCCCCCGCTCGGCACGGCGCCGCGCCCTGCGCTCCTCCCGCTTTCCCAGCTTGACGAGCATCGCGGGCAGCGCCGTCAGCGAACTGGCCACCGCGACCAGGACGACCACGATCGTGCCGGTGGCGAGCGAGGAGAAGATGACGTCGGAGGCGAGATACAGCGTCGCGGTGGAGGCCACGACCGCGAGTCCGGAGATCATGACGGCCCGGCCGGAGGTCGCCGCGGCCAATTCCACCAGCGCCTCGGAGCTGAGCCGGCCGCCCGAGCGGGCGCGCTCCTCGCGCTCCCGCTTGAGGTAGAAGAGCGTGTAGTCGACGCCGACCGCGAGGCCGATCATCAGGATGACGTTGGTGCCGACCCCGGCGTCGGGGGAAAGGTGTGAGGCCACCATCGAAAGCCCGATGGCCGCCGCGATGGACGACAGCGCGAGCAGCAGCGGCACCCCCGCCATGGTCACGGAGCCGAAGACGACCAACAGGGTGACCAGGGTGATGGGAAGCGTGATCTTCTCGGAGAGTGCCAGGTCGTCACCGCGCTGCTGGTCGACTCCCTTGCTGATGGAGGGACTCCCGGTCTCCTCCAGCCGCAGCCCCGGATACGCCTTCGCCACGGCCTCGGTCTGTCCGGCCAGCGCGTCGACCTTGTCCTTGGCGTCCCGCTCCTCGCCCTTCAGGGCCACCTCGACCATCAGGATCCGGCGGTCCTCGGACAGCAGCGGATCGGCGACGCCCGCGACCTCGGGCAGCCGCTTCATCCGGGCGGTCAGCTCCCCGGCGGCGGCCTCGGCCGCGTCCCGGTCGAAGGGTCCCGACCGGGAAGAGATCAGCACTTGTTCGGCGGCCCTGCGCTCCAGACCCCCCTCGGCGGCGATCGCCTCCGCCCGTCCGGCCTCGCCGACCCGGTAGTCGGCCGTGGTCGCGCTGTGGGTGCCGACGGCACTGCCGATGCCCAGACATAGCACCACGAACACCAGCCAGCCGACGATGGCCCGCCAGGGGTGCCGGGCGCTCCAGCGCGCCATGCGCACAGTGAATGAGTTCATGGCCAAAAGCGTTGCTGGCCAGGGTGGTTGGCCGACAGAGGTGCCCGGTTGAACTTCCCGTCCACCGATCGGTGGACGGGACAGGGCCAGGCCCCGGGATGGGGACCTGGCCCTGGAGAGTGCGCGAAGCACCCCGGCGCCGCCGATGCCGTGAGCATCGGCGGCGCCGGGGGTGAGGTCAGGCGCAGGACTTGTAGAAGCGCTTCCAGCCGTCGCCGGGCATGGCGGGCGGCTCGGACGTGCTGCCGAACTCCCCGTACTTCTGCTGCGTCGCGTAGTCGTAGTCCCCCGGGCCGCTGCCCGCGGTCGACAGGCGCACATCCCGATCGAGCTGCCCGTCACCGGGGTTGTTGAGGATCGCGAGGTCCGGGTACGGGTCGTCGCCGTAGTTGGCGATCCGGAGCTGCTGGGCCTCGCCCTGGTCGCCGATGTCGGAGTGCCGGGCCTTGGCGGAGCCCAGGTCCTTCCGTGCGAGGGGGCCGGGGCGGTATTCCGCGACGCGCGCGGTCGAGGCGTCGTCCCCGTCGGCCGGCTCGACGATGTTGACGACCATGTCCAGGGTGCCGTCGTTCTGGAAGTCGGCGACCGCCGCGGTCGCGACCTCCCCCTTCTTCGCGCCGAGCAGTTTGCTGACGGCCTGCTTCGCGCCGAACGTGCCGTCCGCGGCGCCCCACTGGATGGTCATCTTGGTTCCGGTGTGCCCGGGGTTCGAGATCTTGTCCGGGTTGCCGTCGCCGTCGAGATCGCCGACCAGCGTCGTGGCGTCGGCCAGACACGGGCCCGCCGCCTCGCCGACCTCGCCGGACCGTTCCGCGCCGCTCGAGTGCGACGACCCGGCCGCACTGGCCTGGTAACCGGCGATGGTCAGGGTCAGGGCGACAGCCGCGATCGGGGCGGCGATCAGACGTGACCGTTTGCGAAGCATCTGCGAACTCCTAACGTCGTTACTGCGAAGTGCGAGGGTGGCGACGCCCCAACCGGAATGGGGTGGCCCGGTCGGTTACTGGTCCGTTCCGCCGCCGAAGGGGACGGCGTCCGCCGGGGCGGTGTGCCAGTTGGTGACGACGGGCCTGTCGACGGTCATGGCGCTGACCGGCAGGGAGACCGGGTTGGGGTCCTTATCACCGACGGCGAGGATGATGCTGTCCAGTTCCTTGCCGTTGTTGTCGTTGGTGGTCTTCGGGTTCACCCCGGCATAGGCGGTGGTGCTCCCGCTCAACGTGACCGCGTCTCCCACGGACTGCTCCGCGGGACCCGCCTCGGTGCCGTCCGACCCGAAGGCCACCGTGGGCAGCGCGGCGGGCAGGTCACAGGTGATCCCCGCCTTGGCCTTCGCCATGACCAGGATGTATCCACCGGCCTGTGTCTCTTCCCGGGTGCTCCAGGAAATGTCGTTGGCCCCGCACACCTGTCCGACCTTGCCGCGCTCGCCGTTGCCGGTGTCGGCACCGGAGCCGTCCTGGGCTCCCTTGTCCTTGGCACCGGGGGTCTTGGCCGACGAGCCGCCGGCGGTGTCCTTGTCGGCCGCGGAATCGGCCGAGGCGCCGGTCGTGGCCTTGGCGGAGGCGGACGAGTCATTGGACCCGCTGCTCTTCTCGTCCGACTGGCAAGCGGTGGCGAACATCGCGGCAGTCACCAGCAGGCTGGCACCGGCGAACATACGGACCCGGGGGCGGCTGATAAGCATGGGAAGTCCTTCTTCGTCATCAGTGGTGTAGTGCTCCCGGCGATGTTTCGCTCGGTGTGCAACTCACTGTGCCGGTGCCCGCTACCGTTCCATTAGCGCTCCGCTAACGAAGCGCTGACGCGATCTCGGACCGGCCGACCCACCTGCGTATCGCCGGGGCGCCAGTAGAGTGAAACGGTGACTTCTCTGCCGGAAGACCCGCCGTTACTGGTCGGCGAAGACGACCGCGACGCGGCCGTGCGGCGCGTGCAGGAGGCGTACGCCGAAGGGCATATCTCGCACGAGGACATGGACGAACGCCTCCACCAGGTGCTCACCGCCAAGACCCGCGGCGAACTGGCGTCGGCTCTGGCCTCGCTCCCGGAGGAGAACGCGGGCACCACGTCCACGATCGCCGCCGCCGGCGGACGGATCAAGCGGCGCGGCGCATGGCGGGTGCCCCGGGTCCTCAAGGTCGCGTCCGCGTTCGGAAGGGTGCGCCTGGACCTGTCCCGGGCGGTCATCGAACATCCGGTAGTCGACATCGAGCTGCAACTCGGCACCGGCAGGGCCAGGATCACGGTGCCGCGCGACGCCATCGTCGACCTCGAGGATCTGCACACCGGGTGGAAGGACACCCACTACAAGCCCCGGCAGCGCTCCGGCCCCGGCGGGCCCAGGATCCGGATCTCCGGGACCATGGGATTCGGACGGCTGAAGATCCGCCACGCCCGGCGGTGAGGCGGCGTCAGCGTCCCGCGCGGTGCGTCGAGGTCGGGAAGGTGAGCGTGACCGCGAAGGCGCGGGTGCCGGTGGTGTGGTCCAGGGTGCCGCCCATGGCCTCGGTGAGATCGCGGGAGAGCCGCAGGGGCAGGGTGTCGGCTCGGGAGCCGTTCGGCTCCGAGGTGGTTCCGTCGGTGATCCGGACCGTGAGCCGTTCCGGCCTGGCCCCGGCGGTGAGGGTCGGCGGGGTGTCGGGGGTGCTGTGGCGCAGTGCGTCGGCTCCCAGCGCGGTGAGGACCCGGGTGAGCAGGGCGGCGTCGGCGATCACGTACGGGAGCTGTTCCGGCAGGTGGAGGGCGATGGTGCGGCCGCTGGTGCCGAGGTCGTCCAGCGCGGCGGTCAGTGCCTCGTCGAGGTCGACCGGCCGGAGGTAGAGGTCCAGGGCTCCGGCGTGCAGCCGGCTCAGATCGTCCAGGTCGGTGACGAGCTGGGCGGCGCGGCGCACTGCTGACCGGGCGGCGGCCAGGAGGCGGCTCGCCTCCCGGGACGGGCCGGTGGGCCGGAGGTCGCGCAGGCGTACGAGGGCGTCCTCGGCCGAGCGCAGCGGGGCCCGCAGATCGTGGCTCGCGGTCAGGAGCAGCGAGGCGCGGGTGCGTTCGGCGGCGGCCAGAGTGTCGGTTTCGGCGGCGTGGCGGGTGAGCGCGCCATGGGTGTGGGCGATGCCGATCTGCGTGGCGCATGCGGAGAGGATGCGCTGGTCGTCGCCGCTGAGTCCGTGGCCGTAGGCGGCCAGGGCGAGGCGGTCGCCGATGGGGACCTCGACGTCGCCTTGGTGGGGCCGCTCGGGTGGCCGTTCGCCGGTGCTGGCGACGACGTACCAGCGCGGCTCGCGGGCGTGTTCCGGCTCGCGTACGGGGCCCGGCTCGCGTACGGGGCCGGGGCCCGGTCCGTGTTCCAGCAGGCTGACCGAGGTCAGGGAGAAGTTCTCGCGCACCTGTTCGAGGAGGGCGGGCAGGTCCTGACCGCGCATCATGGCGGCCGCCAGCCGGCTCAGCACCCGGGCCTCGGAGGTGGCGCGCCGGGCCTGACCGGTCCGGCGGGCGGCGGCCCCGGACGCGGTGCCGACCAGCCACGCGGCGGCGAGGAAGACGGCCAGCGCCACGACGTCGATGGTGTGCACGACGTCGAGCGAATGCAGGGGCTGGGTGAAGTAGTAGTCGGCGAGCAGCCCCGCCGCCACGGCGGTGACCAGCGCGGGCAGGACGCCGCCGACCAGGGCGGTCAGCACGACGGCCAGCATGTAGCTCACCAGGGCGCCGGGGAGGCCCATCCGGTCGCGCAGGGCGATCAGGACCAGGGTCAGCAGGGGCAGCAGCACCGCGGCTCCGGCCAGCGCCGACCACAGCCGCGCCGGGCCGGTGCCGCGGGCGGGCCGCGGCAGCCGGAGGGAGGGGCCCTTCGCCGCCTGCTCATGGGTGACGATGTGGACGTCGATGGGCCCGGACCGATGGATGGTCCGCTGCCCCACACCCGCCCGCAGCAACAGCGAGAACCGTCCTCGGCGGCTGGCGCCGAGCACGATCTGGGTGACGTTCTCGTCCTCGGCGAACCGCAGCAGCGCCTCGGGGACGTCCTCGCCGACCGTCTGGTGGTAGCTGCCGCCCAGCGACTCCACCAGCGCCCGCTGCCGGGCCAGCACGCCCAGACGGTTGGGCTGGGCGAGCCCGTTGCCGGGGACGACATGGAGGGCCAGCAGCTCGCTGCCGGGGGTCCGGGTGGTGATGCGGGCGGCGCGGCGGATCAGCGTCTCGCCCTCGGGGCCGCCGGTCAGGCCGACCATGATGCGCTCCCGGGTCTCCCAGGGGGCGGTGATGCCGTGTTCGGCGCGGTAGCGCTGGAGCCCCTCCTCGACGCGGTCGGCGAGCCACAGCAGGGCCAGTTCGCGCAGCGCGGTGAGATTGCCCAGCCGGAAGTAGTGGGTGAGGGCGCCCTCGACACGGTCCTGCGGATAGACATCGCCGTGCACCAGACGGCGGCGCAGCGTCTCGGGCAGCAGGTCCACCAGCTCGATCTGGTCGGCGCGGCGCGCCACCTCATCGGGCAGCGTCTCGTGCTGGGTGACGCCGGTGATCTGCCGTACGACGTCGTTCAGCGACTCCAGGTGCTGGATGTTGAGCGTGGTGACGACGTCGATCCCGGCGTCGAGGAGTTCGTCCACGTCCTGCCAGCGCTTGGTGTTGCGCGACCCCGGAACGTTGGTGTGGGCCAGCTCGTCGACCAGCGCCACCTGGGGGCGGCGGGCCAGGACGGCGTCGAGGTCCATCTCGGTGAAGGCCGTACCCCGGTGGACCAGGGTGTGCCGGGGGACCGTCTCCAGCCCTTCGGACAGGGCCGCCGTCAGCCGTCGCCCGTGCGGTTCGACCAGCCCGATGACCACGTCGGCACCCTGGCCGCGCAGCCGCTGGCCCTCCTGGAGCATGGCGTACGTCTTCCCGACCCCGGGGGCGGCCCCGAGGTGGATCCGCAATCGTCCACGCGCCATCGGCGTCTCCTGTCGGCTCGGCCGCGATCATGCGCCCCGCACTTCCATGGTGCGCCGGGGAGCGCGGGACGGCGGCCGATCTCGCACCGCGGAGGTCCCCCGCCCATGACCGTTGTCGCCGCTCTGACGCCGCCGTGCGAGGAATTGACGCGGCGCTGACGGGACCGTGCGTCAGCGTCAGGGGAACACGTCAGGAGAGCGTCAAAACCGCTGCCCCGGGTGCCAGGGATCCGATAAGAGGGCTCGGCCGCGGCCGGTCACCCCGCCGAAGCTGAGCACTCCGAACGCATTCCGAGTCCTGGAGGCAGCAGCGCCATGTCGACGGTTTCCCGTGGTGGAAACCCGGTCGAGGCCACGGTGGGGGCCACGACCGGGGCCGATGAGGAACCCCCCGATACCGGCGTACGGGACGGGTCCGAGGAGCCGGGTGAGCGTCACAGACTCACCGCCACCCAGGGCCTGGCCGCGCTCTCGCTGGACGCGATGGCCTCCGTCGCGTACGGCCCGGAGGCCATCGTCCTGGTCCTGGCCGCCGCCGGCGCGCACGGCCTCGGCTTCACCCTGCCGGTCACCCTGGCCATCGCCGGGCTGCTGGCGGTGCTCGTCGCCTCCTACCGGCAGGTCATCGCCGCGTTCCCGAACGGCGGCGGCGCCTACGCGGTGGCGAAGGCGCATTTGGGCAAGCGGCCGGCCCTGGTCGCCGCGGCCTCCCTGATCCTGGACTACGTGCTCAACGTGGCCGTCTCCGTGACCGCCGGAGTCGCCGCCCTGACCTCGGCCTTCCCCGCCCTGTACGAGGACCGGGTGTGGATCTGCCTGGCGGTGCTCGGGCTGGTGACGGCGGTCAATCTGCGCGGCATCGTGGAGTCCGCGCGCGCCTTCATCATCCCCACCGCGATCTTCGTGGCGAGCGTTTTCGCCATCATCGTCGTCGGGCTGTTCCGAGGCTCCCCGGCAAGCACCGCCGCCGCTGCCGGACACGCCTCCGTGCTCGGCGACGGCGCGACCTCGGTCGGCGCACTGCTTCTGCTGAAGGCGTTCGCCTCGGGCTGCTCCGCGCTCACCGGCGTCGAGGCGGTCGCCAACGCCGTGCCGTCCTTCCGCGCCCCGGCCGCCCGCCGCGCCCAGCGCACCGAGGTCGCCCTCGGCGCCCTGCTGGGTGTCATGCTGATCGGGCTGTCGGTGCTGATCGGCCGCTTCCACCTCCAGCCGGTCGAGGGCGTGACCGTCCTCGCCCAGCTCGCCGACGCCTCCCTCGGCCACAACGCGGCGTTCTACGTCGTGCAGTTCGCCACCATGGTCCTCCTCGCGCTGGCCGCCAACACCTCGTTCGGCGGACTGCCCGTTCTGATGGGACTGCTCGCCCGCGACAACCACCTGCCGCATGTCTTCGGTCTCAAGGCCGACCGCCAGGTCCACCGCCACGGTGTCCTCGCGCTCACCGCCGCGTCCGCCGCCCTGCTGATCGTCTCCAGCGGTGACACCAACACCCTCGTGCCGCTCTTCGCCATCGGTGTCTTCGTCGGCTTCACCCTCTGCCAGACCGGCATGGTCCGCCACTGGCGCGAGCGGCGTACGCCCGGCTGGCGCGGCAAGGCCGCCCTCAACGGCTTCGGCGCACTGCTCAGCGGCATCGCGGCGATCGTCGTCACCGCCACCAAGTTCACCGAGGGCGCCTGGCTCATCGTCATCGCCCTGCCGCTGCTCGTCCTCGTCTTCGAGCGCGTCCACCGGGCCTACGACGGCATCGGCCGGGCCCTGGGCCTGGGCCGCATCCCTGAACCCCCGCACCCGGACCGCTCCCTGGTCGTCGTCCCCGTCTCCGGGATCTCCCGGCTGACCCGCGAGGCCCTGGGCGCCGCCGCCTCCCTCGGCGACGAGGTCCACGCCGTCACCGTCGTCCACCCCGACCCGGAGGACCGGCGGGCCGCCGAGACGCTGCGCCGCGACTGGGAACTGTGGAACCCCGGCACCGACCTGATCGACGTCCCCGCCGCCACCCGCTCCCTGGGCCGCCCGATCGCCGCGTACGTCACCGAACTGGCCGCCCGCAACCCCGGCACCCGCGTCACGGTCCTCATCCCCGAGACCGAACCCGCTCACCTCTGGCAACGCCTGCTCCAGAACCAGCGCGGCGCCGTCGTCGCCCACGCCCTGCGCCGCGACACCGACGCGGTCATCTGCCGACTGCGGTTCCGGCCGCCCACGATGTGACACCGGGCCGGCCGGACGTCCCCGCGCCCGGAGCGCGGCATGACGCGCGTCCTCGTGCCCGCGGACCCCGGCACTCAGCCGACGTGGACGTGGGGCCGCCGGGCCCGGTCGGGTTCGGCCTCGCGCAGCACTTCCCGGGTGACGGGGGCGACCTCTCCCTGGCCGAACAGGAAGAACCGCAGGAACTGGGCGAAGGGGCTGCCCTCGGTCCACTCGAAGTAGATATGCGGCCTGCACCCGGTCACATCCCGTACGTGCAGCAGCAGCGCGGCCAGCGAGTTGGGGATGCTGGAGCCGTCGAGGGTCAGGACGCGGTAGCGGCCGTGCAGCACCTCGCCGTGCACACGCAGCGCCGATTCGAAGTCGGACGGGTCGCGGACGGTGACCTCGACGAAGATCAGATCCTCGTCGTCCGGGATGTCGTTGTCGGCCCGTATCTGCTGGGTCTTGTCGCGGTACTCGGCCACGTCCCGGCGGTCCGGCTCGTTGGCGATGAACCGTATGCGGCGGGTGGCGCTGTCGCGGACGAAGCGCTCGGCCAGGTCGTCCAGATCCATGTCGGTGACCCGTAGCTCGAAGGCACGGGCGAGCCGGGACAGCAGGGAGACCGCGATGATGCCGGCGATGAAACAGGCGCCGATCTTGACGCCGTCGGGGCGTTCCACGACGTTGACCGCCGTGGTGTAGCCGAAGACCACCGAGATCACGCCGAAGCCGATGGTCCAGCCCCGCTGCCCGGCGCGGCGGGCGGCGATGGTGACGGCGACCGCGGCGGAGGTCATCAGGACCAGCACCCCGGTGGCGTAGGCACCGCCCTGGGCGTCCACATCGGCGTCGAAGAGCCAGGTGACCAGGAAGGCGATCAGGGTGAAGACGAGCACCATGGGGCGCACCGCGCGGGCCCAGTGCGGGGCCATGCCGTAGCGGGGCAGATAGCGGGGCATGAGGTTGAGCAGTCCGGCCATGGCCGAGGCGCCCGCGAACCACAGGATGCCGATGGTCGCGGCGTCGTAGACGCTGCCGAAGACGGAGCCCAGGTAGTGGTGCGCGAGATAGGCGAGAGCCCGTCCATTGGCCTGGCCGCCCGCCTTGAACTCGTCCTGCGGGATGAGCACGGTGGTGATGAAGCTCGTGGTGATCAGGAAGACGCTCATGATCACGGCGGCGGTGGTGAGCAGCTTCCGGGTGTCCCGGATCCGCCCGGTGGGACGCTCCTCGGTGTCGCCGGGGCCGCCGTCCACATGCGGCATGACGGCCACCCCGGTCTCGAAACCGGACAGGCCGAGCGCCAGCTTGGGGAAGACCACCAGCGCCAGACCGACCATGACCAGCGGATTGCTGTGCTCGGCGGTCAGCGCCTGCGACCAGTCGGTGACCACGTGGGACGCGGTGGCCACATGCCACAGCCCGACGATCACGACGACCGCGTTCAGTGCCAGGTAGCCGCCGACGAGCACCACCGCCACCCCGATGGCCTCCATGAAGCCCTTGAGGAAGACGGCGCCGAGAAGGGCCACCAGCCCCAGCGTGATCGGCACCTCATGGCCGTGCAGCGCGCTGGTGAAGTGCGGGTTCTCCACCAGGTGGGTGGAGGCGTCGGCGGCCGAGAGGGTGATGGTGATCAGGAAGTCGGTGGCCGCGAACCCCAGCAGCGTCAGAACGAAGAGCTTGCCCTTCCAGAACGACAGCAGCCGCTCCAGCATCGCGATCGACCCCTCGCCATGCGGGCTCTCCTTGGCCACCCGCCGGTACACCGGCAGCGCCCCGGCCAGGGTCACGGCCACCAGCACGACGGTGGCGATGGGGGACAGCAGCCCGGCGGCGAGGGCGGCGATGCCGGGCTGGTAGCCGAGCGTGGAGAAGTAGTCCACTCCGGTCAGGCACATCACCCGCCACCACCGCTGCCCCCGGTGCCCCTCGGGGACCTGGGCATGCGGTCCGGGCTGCTGTTTGGCCATATCGGACAGGCCCTGTAGCAGCCAGGTCCGCAGACGGCCTCCCGTGGGGGCCTCCGCCGGGCGGGGCTCCACATCGGTGGAGGTGGCCATGGTGCACTCCTGGTCAGATCGCGATACCGAACACGCCGTCGAAAAGAATCGGCCGAATCAGGGTAGGCAGGGCCGTAGGCAGGGCCATCCCCGGGCCTCACAGTGGCATGCCCGGACTTCCGGGAGCCGGTTACTTCGGGTCGCGCTTGAACGACGCCGTCGACCAGCGGTAGCCGAGCGCGGTCAGGCCGATGGACCAGCCGAGGGCGAGCCACCCGTTGTGGCCGATTCCGGTGCCCAGCAGCAGACCGCGCAGGGTCTCGATGGCCGGGGTGAACGGCTGGTATTCGGCGATGGGCTGGAACCAGCCCGGGATCGAGTCGATCGGGATGAAGGCGCTGGAGATGAGCGGCAGCAGGATCAGCGGCATCGCGCTGTTGCTGGCGGCTTCGGCGTTCGGGCTGGCCATGCCCATCCCGACCGCGATCCAGGTGAGGGCCAGGGCGAAGAGCACCAGCAGTCCGAACGCCGCCAGCCACTCCAGGGCGGTGGCGTCCGTGGAGCGGAAGCCGATGGCCACGGCGATGGCGCCGACGAGGACCACGCTGGCGATGGACTGGAGCACGCTGCCGATGACGTGCCCGATGAGCACGGATCCGCGGTGGATGGCCATGGTGCGGAAGCGGGCGACGATCCCCTCGGACATGTCGGTGGCAACGGACACCGCGGCCCCGATGACCGTGGAGCCGATGGTCATCAGCAGGATGCCGGGGACGACGTAGGCGATGTAGTCGGAGCGGTCGGCGCCGCTGCCGGCGATGCCCGCGCTCATCGTGTCGCCGAAGAGGTAGACGAAGAGCAGGAGCAGCATGACCGGTGTGAGCAGCAGGTTCAGGGTCAGCGACGGGTAGCGGCGGGCGTGCAGGAGATTGCGGCGCAGCATCGTGGCCGAGTCGCGGACGGCGAGAGAGAGGGCGCTCATCGGGCGGTCTCCTTGGACTGGTCGCTCTGGGCGGCGGGCACGGTGGAGCTGGTGGAGCTGGTGGAGCTGGTGGAGCCGGTGGAGCCGGTCGGGTCGGTCGGGCCGGTCAGGGCGAAGAACACGTCGTCGAGGTCGGGAGTGTGCACGGTCAGCTCGTCGGCCTCGACGCCGACCGAGTCCAGCCAGTCGAGAATGGAGCGCAGTTCACGCTGGCTGCCGTCGCTGGGGATGTGCAGCGACAGTGCCTCGTCGTCCCGTGTCACCTCGCGCAGGGCGGCGGAGGCGGACTGGTAGGCGGCCGGATCGGTGAAGCGCAGCCGGACATGCCCGCCGGGGATGAGCCGCTTCAGCTCGTCGGCGCTGCCCTCGGCGGCGATCTTGCCGTCGCTCAGCACCGCGATGCGGTCGGCGAGTTCATCGGCCTCGTCCAGGTACTGGGTGGTGAGGAAGACGGTGACGCCGTCGGAGACCAACTCACGGATGATGCCCCACATGTTGTGGCGGCTGCGCGGGTCGAGGCCGGTGGTCGGCTCGTCGAGGAAGATGATCCGCGGGCTGCCGACCAGCGTCATGGCGATGTCCAGGCGGCGCTTCATACCACCGGAGTAGCTGGCGGCGGGCTTCTTCGCGGCCTCGACCAGGTCGAACCGCTCCAGCAGCTCGGCGGCGACCCGCCGCCCCTCGCGCTTGGAGAGATGGTGCAGATCCGCCATGAGGAGCATGTTCTCCTCGCCGGTGATCAGCCCGTCGACGGCGGAGAACTGCCCGGTGACACCGATCGCGGCCCGCACCGCCTGCGGGTCGGCGGCGAGGTCGTGACCGGCGACGTGCAGGTCGCCGCCGTCGGCGCTGATGAGAGTGGAGAGGATCTTGACGGCGGTGGTCTTGCCGGCGCCGTTCGGGCCGAGCAGGGAGAAGACCGTGCCGACCGGCACCGCCAGGTCGATGCCGTCGAGGACGACCTTGTCGCCGTAGGACTTGCGCAGCCCGTTCGCCGCGATGGCCAAGCTGGTCATGAGAGGTGCTCCTTCTGGAAGCCGCGGGGTCAGAGGCTGCGGGCGGCGATGTCGCCCCGGGAAGTGGTCGCGTGGATGTCGAGCTCGGCGGTGCCCGCGTTCTTGAGGCCGTTGCTGACGCGGCCGTAGGAGGTACCGGCGTCCAGGGAGGCCGAGACCCCGGCGGCGGCGGTGACCGAGATGTCGCCCTGCTGGGTGCTCAGCACGACCTTGCCGCGTACGGCCTCGGCGATCCGGATGTCACCCCTCGCGGTGCTGATCTCCGCGGGTCCGTTGAGGCGGCGGACCTCGACATCGCCGTCGACCGCGGTGAGGCGGACACTCGCGGCCTCATCGATCTTGATATGGCGGTACGCACCCTCGAAGACGATGTCGCCGAGGCGGCCGACGGCCCGGAATTCGGTGCTGGCCGCCTTCGCCTCGACGCGGGAACCGGCGGGGAGTTGGACGGTCACCTCGATGGATCCGGAGGGGCCGAGGTACTGGTTGCTCACCGGGACCTCGATCCGCAGGGCTCCGTCGGCGTACTCGACGGTGGTCTGCTCCGCCGCCCGCACATCGCGGCTCTTCGAGGCGTTGGTGGGCCGGATCTCGACCGCGGTGTCGGCGCGATCGGCGGCGATGATCTGGACCCGCCCCGCGGGGATGTCCAGGACGGCGGCGATCGGGGCGGGGGTCTCGAACTTGCGCATCGTGCTCTCCTTGCGACTCGTTGTTTCCGACATTGGAAAAGCTACGTTGCGTTCAAGGAGTTGGCAACGAAATCGTTGCATCAAATCTCTATAAATGCAGGTAGAAGCCGAGTAATCGTTGCGATGACCCTGAAACATAATGCAACGAAGACTCGTCGAGCGTTGCAATGGATTGCGAGTGAACGCTATGCTGGGCCATCGGACAACGCCATCGGACAACACGAAGGAGGGCGCGATGCCGGGCGGCAGGCTCACCCAGAAGGACCGTCAGCAGATCGCGCTGGGGCTGGCCGACAACCTCCCCTACGCCGAGATCGCCCGCCGCCTGGAGCGTCCGACCTCGACGATCACGCGTGAGGTGATGCGCAACGGCGGCCCCACCGGCTATCGCGCGGAGCTGGCCCACCGCGCCACCGAACGCCGCGCCCACCGGCGCACGCCCGCCTCGTCCCGGGGGGCGGAGCCGGCCGCCCTGCCGCATGGACGCGACCCCGAGGCCGTGGCCGAGTACGAAGAGCGGTTCACCGCCGTCATGATGCAATCGGGCCTGTCCAACAAGATGATGGCGCGGGTGATGGTCTGCCTCCTGACCACCGATTCCGGCAGCATGACCGCCGCCGAACTGGTCCAGCGCCTTCAGGTCAGCCCGGCGTCCATCTCCAAATCGATCAGCTTCCTGGAGAGCCAGGCCCTCGTCCGCAGGGAACGCGACGAACGCCGCCGGGAGCGCTACGTCATCGACCACAACCTCTGGTACCAGTCGATGGCCGCCAGCGTCCGCGCCCTCACCCAGCAGGTCGAGATCTCACGCCAGGGCGTCGGCATCCTCGGCCCCGGCACCCCGGCCGCCGTCCGCCTGGAGAACGTGGCCCGCTTCCTCGACTTCGTCGCCGAAAGCCTCGCCCGCGCCACGGAACAGGCCCGCGACATCCTCTACACGAGCGCCGAAGCGCCCCCGGACGGCCCTGCCACACCGTGATCGACGCTCACCATCCCCTCTCCGTATGGGGCTTGGCCCGGATCTGTATCGCGATATAGCGTTAGCGCTAGCCTTCCACTCGCGCCGCTGTCTCCATCGCGCGGAGACGGCGGAGACGGCGGAGACGTTCGTCAGGACTAGAACCAGGACCAGGACCAGGACGGAAGCATGTCGGGAGAGATCTCGCCCGCCGGGGAGCACTCCGGCCCCGGCTCGTCGCCCGAGCTGCGGGCCTCTCATGCGGACCGGGACCGGGTGGTGGATGTGCTGCGTATCGCGGCGGGGGACGGCCTGCTGACCGCGGACGAGTTGGACGAGCGCCTGGAAGCCGCCCTGTCGGCGCGGACCCTGGGCGAACTGGCCGTCCTCACCGCCGACCTGCCGCCCGTATCGGCTGCTACGGGCGGCGGCATGGCTGGAGTTGAGGCCAAGGACGTAGTCCGGATCGAACAGGTCCACAGCGGCGCGGTCGAGCGCGCGGGGCACTGGGTGGTGCCGCGGCGGCTGGAACTCGCCGTGACGTACTGCAAGGTGACGCTCGACTTCACGGACGCCGTGATCACGCACGACACCTTGCGGATCGACGTGGCCATGACGGGCAAGACCCTGAAGCTGATCACGAGGCCGGGCGTCGTGGTCGACACCGATGAGCTGCGGCTGGTGCACAGCAGTGTCAAATACCGTCGGACTCCCGCGAATCCTGATGTGCCGGTCACCCTGCGCGTGGAGTTGGTCGGTCTGAAGGCCCACGGCCGCGTAGTGGTGCGGCCCGCGCGCCGGACGTTCGGACAGTGGCTGCTGCGCAGGCCCCCGTCCCTTCCCGCAGGTGATTGACGCCACGCCTGGTCTGGCTGGCCTGCGGCGGGCCATGCGTCGAGTCACGCGTTCGGTCATACGTCCAGTCATGCGTTCAGTTGTGCGCGAATGAGCGCGTCGAGCCGCTGCCATGCCGGGGACGAGGCATTGACCGTGCTCTGGATGAGGGCGGGAATCGCGGAGGCCGCGTCCAGCTCGGGCAGTTCGTCGGGGCCGTAGCGTTCCCGGGTCGCCGAGGCGATCCGGCGGGCGAGGTCGTCGAGGTGGGGATCGTCGGCGTTCAGATCGTGCGCGTGGTCGTAGTCGAGGAAGAGCTGCCGCAGCGCCGGGTCGGCCAGGGCCCCGGCCTGGTCGTGGAAGAGCGTGATCGCGCGGTCCGGATGGGTGGCGAACACGAGGATCCACAGGTCGCGTTGCAGCTCCACCCACCGAGGCGTGAATCCCCACTGGGCGAGGCGCTTCAGATGGGAACCGACCTCGCCGGGCAGCGGTGACAGCTTCCCGGCGGCGAGCTGGTGCAGACGCCCCTGCGTCGCCCGCAGGCCATGGATGCGGGCGGTCAGCTCGTCGTCGATCTCCCGCAGCGCCTGCTGAAACTCTTCATCGGTCGCTGATCTCAAGTCCCGGATCCGAGCCAGGGGGACACCGGCTTCGGCGAGGGTACGGATCTTGATCAGCTCGATGGCGTCGTTCGCGCCGTACCGCCGATACCCGGACGCATCGCGCTCGGGCTCGGGGAACAGCCCCTTGTCGTGATAGACGCGGATGGTCTTGACCGACACCCCGACGTACCCGGCCAACTGCCCGATGGTGATCACCCGGCCATCGTTCCACTTGACCCTTCCCCTGGGGCAGGGTTGCAGCATGGCGTCATGACGCACCTGAATTTCGACCGGGAGACCCTGCGCGAGCTGGCCGATCAGGGCAACGAGACCGCTTTGGACCGGCTCGCCGACCTCGCCGAGGCGGCCGGCGACCTCGGCGAACTGAGCGAGCTGCTGGACGAGGGGTCCGCACACGCCGGATTCCTGCTCACCCGCCGCGCCGCGGCCACCGGCGACCTGCGCGAACTGCAACGGATCGCCGACGCCGGATACGACGAGGCCGGGCACGAGCTGGCCCGGCTGTTGAAGGCACCGGCCGACGGACATGAGGCTTACCCGGGCCCGTGACCTGCACCTTTACATGGAGCGGGCAACCGTAAACATACACCTACCTGGTACATGGGTTACGCTTGGTACATGCCTATGAAGCGCACCAACGTCTACGCCGACCCGGAAGACCTCGCCATCATCAAGGACGCGGCCAAGCGCCGCGGCATCAGTGAGGCCGAGATCATCCGGCAGGGCATCCATCTCGCCGCGATGGCCAATCGCGTATGGGACGAGCCGTTGTTCTCCCGCACCTTCGCCGGCCCCGGGCGCACTCTCGCCAAGGACGAGGTCCGTGATGTCGTCGCCGATGCCGCTCAGTGCGAAACCGGTTCGGGAACCGCTGCGTGATCATCGTCATCGCCGACACCTCCGGCCTGCTGGCCGCGCTCGATTCCGCGCACCCGGAGCACGTAGCGGCGCAAGAGGCGATCATGGCTGCCGGGCTGCTCGTCATGTCGCCATTGCTGCTCGCTGAACTCGATCACGTAGCCACCCGCGAACTGGGGCGTGAGGCCGCGGTCAGTGCGATCGACGACATCCGGGGCTGGATGCGCCGCGGCCGGGTATCCGTACCCGAGATCACCGAGGGGCACCTCGGCATCGCTCAGACCGTCCGATCCCGCTACCGGGCACTCGACCTTGATCTCACCGACGTGGTGAACGTCGCTCTGGCGGCCGACTACGACACCGACGCGATTCTCACCCTGGACCGCCGAGACTTCCGTGCCGTACGTCCCCTCGGCCATCACAAGGCATTTCGCGTGCTGCCCGACGATCTCCCCCTCTGAAGTCCGGACCGCCCTCGTCAGCTCGCAGCCGAACCTGATGCGGACGCCTCCTGGAACGCTGCCAGCATCTCCGGGGACCAGGTCAGGCTGCCGTCCCGCAGATCGCTGATCACCCCCCGCAGCCAGCGTTCCTCGGTGTCGAGGACGGCGAGCAGGTATTCGTTCTCGATCAGCGTGATGCGCGGCAGTCCGGTCGCGGCCTCGGCGGACTGGCGCGCCAGTTCGGCACGTTGGGCCGCGAGTCCTGCTGCCCGTCGTTCCAGGATCGGTGCCGCCTCGTCCGGGCTGAGCAGGAGCATGTTCGACAGGGCCGCCGGGAACACGGGGAACTCCGTCTTGGGTACCGCCAGCATCTGCTCCAGCCACTCGCGGGTGACCGCCCGGCCCTCCTCGGTGACCTCATAGACGGTCCGCTCGGGGTATTGCTGGTCGCGCTCGGTCTGCCGGACGGCGATCAGCCCGCCGGCCTGTAGCCGCTCGATGGTGCGATACAGCCCGGCCCGCTGGCCGACGTTGACCACCTGCTCCTTGCCCCACTGCTTGAGCAGTTGCTGGATGCCGTAGGGGTGCAGGGGCCGATAGTGCAGCAGCGCCAGCACGGCCAGTCCGAGCGGTGAGCTTTTCACGGAGGCGGTCATACGGGCATCGTAGACAAAGAGCGACTAGTTGCATTTCTACTAGTAGCTTTGAAACTATGGCTCGGCGTTCACCCGACGCATCCACGTGACCCACGGGAGGGGTTATGAGCGACAACCGCGGCCGCGGCTCCGGCGTACGGACAGCACTGGTCATCGGGGGCGGTGTGGCGGGCCCGGTGACGGCGCTCGCACTGCGCAGGGCAGGCATCGCGGCGACGGTCTACGAGGCGTATCCCAGCGCGGCGGACGGCGTGGGAGCCTGGCTGGGTCTGGCGCCGAACGGCCAGGCGGCGCTGGCGACCGTCGGTGCCGACGCGGCGGTGAAGGCCGTCGGGCAGTCGGTGCCCGGCATGGTGATGGCGGATGGGGACGGCAATCACCTCGCCCGCTTCGGCGGATTCCCAGAACTGCCCGCCACGCTCACGCTGCCGCGCGACTGGCTGTTCCGGGCGCTGACCGACCACGCGGTCGCCGCGGGCGTCCGGTTCGCGTACGGCAAGCGGCTGGTCGCTGTCGAGGAGGCGCCCGACGGTGTCACCGCCCACTTCGCCGACAAGACCTCCGCGACCGCCGACATACTGATCGGTGCCGACGGCATCCACTCCACCGTTCGCACGGTGATCGACCCGCGGTCACCCGCTCCCGAGTACGGCGGCGTGCTGAGCTTCGGCGGCTACGCGACCGTGGGCAATGAGGCCGTGGGCAATGAGGCCGGAGCCGAACCGGGCACCATGTACTTCGCGTTCGGCCGCGCCTTCATGGGCTACTGGCAGGGCCCGGACGGGCGGCTGATCTGGTTCGCCGGCCTGCCCACGGACACCCCGCCGAGCCCGGCCGACCTTGTGCGCGTCCCCAACGCCGAGTGGCTGAGCCGGCTACGAGATCTGTACACCGGTCATGTCCCGGGTGAGCGGCTGCTGCGGCACACCAGCCCCGACGATCTGATGGTGGTTGGCCGGATGGAGCGCATGCCGCCCGTACCGCACTGGTACCGCGGCCGGATGGTGCTGGTCGGAGACTCGGTGCACGCCCCGTCCTCCAGCTCCGGACAGGGTGCCTCGCTCGCCATCGAGAGCGCGGTCGAACTGGCCCGCTGCCTGCGCGATCTGCCCACGCCAGGCGAGGCGTTCGCCGCCTACGAGGCCCTGCGCCGCCCACGGGTGGAGGCGATCGGCCGCAATGCCGCGGCCGTCAACAAGGTCAAGTCCGGCAAGAGCGACGCTCTCGCGTCGGCGTTTCCCAGCCCCGAGGAGTTGCTCCGCCCGCTCCACTTCCATCGCATCGAGTGGGAGGCGAAGGTGAACGCGGGGGCGAATGGGCCGCTCAGCACCACGGCCTGACGGGAACCGGAAACCGGAAACCGGAAACCGGGAAATCCGCCCGTGCCGCGGACGCTCCGGGTGGTCCACGACGACGCCACGAACCGGCCGTGAGGAACGGGCCGGCGCCGTCTCGCACCGGCGGCACGCACCGGCGGCACGCGCCGCGGCGATTCCCGTGAGGGGCGTCCCGCCTCCTCGAGCGCCACGTGCTCGGCGGCTCCGCGCCTGCTACTCGCAGGGGCAGGCTAGAAGGAGAGAGCCTGTCCATACTCGGTCGCATGGACGAGACAGCGCACGGCAAATCCCTCCTCGGTGAGTTCCTGTCCGGGCGCCGGGCTCAGTTGAAGCCGGTGGACGTGGGGTTGCCGGACTACGGGGACCGGCGGCGGGTGCCGGGGCTGCGGCGTGAGGAACTGGCCCAGTTGGCCGGCGTCAGCGTGGCCTACTACATCCGGCTGGAGCAGGGGCTGTCGCTCAACGCCTCGCCGCAGGTCCTCGACGCGCTGGCCACGGCTCTGCGGCTGGATGACGCGGAGCGGCGCCACCTGCACACCTTGTCCGGTGATGCCCGGCAGAGCCGCCGCCGGCTCCCCGCCGAGCGGGTCACCGCGGCGGTGCGCCAACTGGTCGATGCCTTCGGGGACTCACCCGTGGTCGTCCTGGGCCGGCGCTCGGACATCCTGATGTGGAACCGCGCCGGGCATGCGTTGTTCGCCGGGCACCTGGCCCCGGACAGCCCGGATCAAGCGGCCACGCGGCCCAACACCGCCCGGCTGGTATTCCTGGACGCCCACACGCGGGACCTGTACGTGGACTGGCCCAGGAAGGCACGGGATGTGGTGGGCAAGCTGCGGCAGGCGGTCGGCGAATACCCGGACGACCCGCATCTGGCCTCCCTCATCGGCGAATTGACCATGCGCAGCCCGCAGTTCGCCACGCTGTGGGCCGAGCACCGGGTGCGCGGCTGGGACATGGCCGAGTACCGGATGCGCCATCCGACGGTCGGGGAGCTGGACGTGCTTCAGCACTCGCTCCCGGTGCCCCGCGGGCAGGGGATCCGGGTGGTGGTGACGACGGCGGCGCCCGGCTCCGCCGCCCAGGCGGCACTGCGATTGCTCAACCAGACCCTCCAGCCCGTCACGGACATGCCGGCAGCCGCCCGCCCCGCCGTTGGCACCCCCGCACGGGTCGTTCCTTCCGCACACTCCTGACCCCGCCGTCCGGCCGTCAGGCCGTCCGGCCCAGGTCACCGCAGTACACACCGGCCCCAACCCTCCCGAGGAACAAGGACGACAATGAAGAAGACGAAGCTGAAGATCGCCATCGCGGGCGCGGCACTTGTCGCCGCCGTGGCCACCGGGACGGCGCTGGCCGCGAACGGTTCCGCTGCCGGATCCGGCTCCGGATCCGGCGCGGAGCAGCCCCGGACCGAGCAGGCCAAGCAGAAGACGCCCGGCGTCATCAAGGCCGACGGCTCGAATGTGTTCCCGCACTCGCTGGACTTCGACGCGCGGTCGAACACGTTCCTCGCCGGCTCGCTGAAGCACGGCACGGTCTCCGCCGTCAGTCCTGACGGAAAGGTGCGCACCTTCATCGACGACCCGCAATTGGTGTCGGCGCAGGCCATCCGCGTCGACCGCGAACGGGACCGGGACCGCGTCCTGGTCAGCAATGTGGACTACGGCACTGCCGACCGTTCCAAGAAGGACGCCCCCTTCCGCGTAGCCGGTGTGGGCAGCTACGACCTGAAGAGCGGGAAGCAGGACTGGTGCGTCGATCTGACCGCGGTCGCCCTGGACGGCAAGAAGCACCTGATCTCCGACGTGACGGTGGCGCCCGACGGCACCGCGTACGCCGTCGACGAACTGACCCCGACGGTGTTCCGCGTCGACCGCAAGGGCAACGCCTCGGTACTCCTGCGGAACGACCTGCTCAAGGGCACGCTTGACATTCCCGACTTCCTGAACGACGTGGGGATGTCAGCGGTGGAGTGGGTGGAGGGAAACCATCTGATCATCGCCATGGCCGACGGCTCCCTGGTACGGGTGCCCGTCAAACATCCCGAAAAGGCGCAGAAGGTGAAGCTCTCCGCGCCACTGGGGTCCCCCACGGCCGGCATGCGGCTCCTGAAGGACGGCTCGATCACGGCGGTCAGCAGCGGTCTGCTGACCGGCAAGCCCGCCCAGATCCAGCGCGTTGAGCCCCGCGACGGCTGGAAGAAGGCCACGGTGAAGGTCACCGACACCGTCGAGGACCCCGTCACCAGCGACGTGACCGCGGGACCGGACGGGACGACGTACGCGCTCAGCGGCGGGCTGGCAGACCTCCTTGCGGGCAAGCCCAACGACGGCTTCGGCCTGACCCCCGTCAAGACCGATTGAGCCGGCAGCCGTTCCCCGGACGACCCGTTCGCCGGCGGCGCAGACGGCTCCTACGGTCTGGTCGTCATGGACCAAGGCCGCGTCGAGCGCACCGGCCTCAGCGGCATCGACACCTTCCCCTACGACCCTGCCTGGGTGTTCGAAGGCCAATACCGCGCCGCTCCCGAAGGCCGCCGTATCGAGGTGCCCCGGCTGACCGTCCCACGCAGTACCGAGGCCATCCTTGCCCCCGTCGACCTGGTCGTGACCATCGACGGCGCCGAATACGTCCTGGCCGTCCTCCAGGAATTCCCCGGCTCCGTGGCGTTGCGCCGGCGTCGGAACAACGGCCCCGGCGCGGAAACACCGGGGCCGCCCTTTCGGGTCGGTCGCACGTGAGAGTGCACCGGCCCACTCACCATGTTATGTCTGGTGCGCTTTTCCGGCATCGGAGACTTTTCGGGTCCGGAAGTTCTTCCGCCGGGCGCCGACGCGGGCCGGCGGCGCCCTGAACCCCTTCAGGCGTGGTCCGTCTGCGCGGGGTCTTGCCCGGAGGACCGACTTGCCACCAGCCAGGACCGCGCCGGCTCTGCCGTGTGCGTGGTGTCCACGGTGAGCTGGAGGAGGGTTCCGCCGTCCGCGCCGGCCGGGTAGCTCCGCTGTTCGGTGCCGGCGAAGCAACGACGGAGCACTTCCGCGACCTGGCGGGCGACCTCGGGGCACGCGGCGACAATACGCACCTCGGCGCGCCCTCCCGAGGCTGATTCCGGTGGCTGCATGGTGACCTCGTTCATCAGGAAGAGGTGGCGGTGGGCGCGGGCCCTCGCGTCGTGCCCACCGGCCCAGGTCAGGAGAAGGTCATGGGTCATTCGCGGCCCCGTCGCGGTGTTGGGGGCGAGGAGGGGGCGGGGGCATGGGTGGCGGTCTCGCTCGCCATCAGACTGCTCGCGGTGAGGAGGGCGCCGACGGTGGCTGCGGCGGACATCAGCCGGGCGGCGGCTGCCGCACTCGTCTCCGGCGGGATCACCAGAAGATCCCAGCGGCCCGTCGTGTAGGAGAGCAGAATCACCTTGTGCGGGTCCTGCTCATCGGTGAACCAGCCCACCTTCACCGTGTGCCCGGTCGCAGGCACCTTGCGCGGGATCACGGGCCAGTGGGCCGGGTTCACGGAGATGCGCGTGATCCGGCCCCAGCGTGCGTCCAGCACGTCCGTCAGGGCGGGCAGCTCGCGGAGGAGATCGCGGGAGCGAGGCCACCACGCACCGTCCAGAAGACCTGGAACCGGGCTGGTCGGCGTCAGTGACAGGCGGGCCGGTGGGGAGGGCACGCGCTCATCAGGGGTCGTACGGTCGATGGCCATGGTCATGGCGCGGACCTGTCCCCGGGCGCGTCTTGCGACGTCCCGGTGTTGTCGCTCGCCGAGAACGACACCCGCGTGGAAGCCGGTGTGCGAAGTACTCCCGGTGTTCTCACTGTACTGCCCGTCGTGTGCGTCGGCCTGGTCTCCGATGCACTGGGAAGAACTGCCGACACGGCTGATCATCGACGACCGGATCGTGCGTCTTGATGCCTCATGCGCCCGCGCCTGTCCCAGGCGGGGTCGAACAGCGGTGCCGCCCTGCTACCAGTAGTGCCGACGCCCACCGACTGCGTGCCCGACGGCGCCAAGGACCCAGAGGATCGCTCCGATGACGAGGATGATGATTCCAATGGTCCACAGGATGGCAATGCCGGTAAGAAAGCCGACGACGAGGAGAATGATCCCGAGGACGATCATGGAGTCCTCCGATCTTCCGGGAACGCTCTCTTTCCACTGTCGTCCCGAATCAGGCACCACGCCAACTCGTTCCCTCACTGCTGCGAGGGGGCGGCGCCGGACCTGACGTCATTCGGCGCGGTGCGGGCCGTGGCGGGCGACGCCCAGGCGGACATCCGTGGGGAGGCGGTCCCAACCAGCCGATTGGCGGGCTCGTTCGGTGGCGTCGCGCAGGTCCTCCAGTACGTGGTCCGGAGTGTTGCCGGGGCTGAGGGTGAGGCCGATACGGGCCCGCGGGCGAGTGGGAGGCCCGAGGAAGCGTGCCCGGGCCCGCCGGACGCCGGGCAGCGCGTCGAGGTCGGTGGTGAGGGCGTCGCGCAGCGCGTGGTCGTTGACCGTCACGGTTTCCCGGGGGGCGTGTCCGACGAACAGTCGGCGGGAGTGCCGTCGCCGGGGCTGGGACAGCAGCCACCACAGGGCGAGCAGCATGAGCAGGGTCAGTGCCGCGATGGCGGACAGCCACCACCAGTCCTGGACGGTCCACCGGATCTGGTCGGCACGCGGGATCAGGACGTTGTGCGGAGTGGTGAGCGGCCAGCCGGCGGGCGGTGTGAGGTGCAGGCGACGGTAGATGTCGGCGCCGCCGGCGAGCACCAGGAGGCCGCCGCCCAGTAGTACGAGTCCGAGCAGGGCCAGAAGCACGCGGTTGGTCGTGGTGTGTTCCCTCATCGTCTTCTCCGGTGCGCATCGGGGCCCTGGCGCCACGACCGTCAGGTCGGGCTCCGGCGTATGCGGACCGCCAGGCGCGGGGTCCGGGCCAGGGCGAGTTGGTCGCGCTCCTCGCGCCGGACGGCGTCGGTGAGTTCGTCCTTGACGTCGGCCGTGTCGCGGAAGCGAACGTCGGCACGGACGGTGACCCGGCGGCGGCGCACCCTCACTCGCGCCGCGCTGACCCCGGGGACACGCAGGGCGGCGTCGCGCAGGATCAGCGCTGCGCCCTTGCGGTCGAGCACGGCACGCATCCGGCCGTGGCCGTCGGTGGGGACCCGCAACGGCAATTGGGGACGCAGGCCGGGGGTGAGGGCCAGGACGATCAGCCACAGGCCGAGGGCGGTTGCGACGGCGGCGCCGGTGAGGACCCAGACGTCGTCCACCGGGCGGGTGGCGAGTTCGTGGGTCAACCGTGTCCACCAGGCAGTGGCCCGGTGTTCGGTGCCTATCCAGACCGCTTCGAAGAGCAGCACGCCCGCTCCGAGCACGATCAGTGCGGCGGTCAGGCCGGCCGCGGCCCGGCGCGTTCCCCAGGGGCGGGGGGACCGTTCTTCCCGCGCTGTCTGTCGAGGCGGCGGTTCAACGGACGGCGGATCGTGGTGCGGCGTGTTCCCGTCCGGAGCCGCCGTGGTGTCCGGCCGCGGTCGAGAGGGATCGCCGCCGGGGTCCGGCGGGGTGTTCGGGGTGTGGGAAGTCATGGTCCTCCTGTCGCGGGCGCGTGCCGCCGGGTCATTCGACTCGTCCCGGCCGCAGGCTTCGACCGGCGACGAGTCGCTGGACGGACACGGTGATGCCGTCGATCCGCAGGCCGGTCAGGTGGGACACCCGTTCGGCGATGTAGTGCCGAATCTCGCCGCCGGCGCGGGCGATGTCGACGGGATAGGGCAGCTCCAAGGAGACACCGAGGCGGACCGAGCCGTCGTGCACGGTGGCCGTGGTGCGGGGTGTTCCCAGGCCGAGCCGCGAGGGAGGCGCCCCTCCTTGCCGCATGAGGGCTTCGTGTGCCGCCCGGACCGAGATGCGGGCCACCACGGTGTCGGGGATGAGTGTCGCGCCGCGCCGGGCAGGCGACGGGAGGGGGGATCTGCCCGTGCGCTCGCCGCTTCCCGGACCGCCTCGGAGGGGACGCGACGGGGGCTGGGCGCTCACCGCACACGCCCCCTGTGCTCGGTGCCGGAGGTGGGTCCGTGGCTGCTCCGACGGCGCTGGAAGGTCTCCGCCCGGTGTCCATCGCCTTCGCGGGTGCGTACGTAGTCGGTGACATGGACATCGCCGCGTGCCAGGTGGCCGACGATCAGGCCCACCAAGCCCAGGGCCGCGACCACGATGAAAGCCCCGAAGCCGCCGAAGTAACCGGCGAAACCCAGTGTCAGGCCGGTCAGGAGTCCCACCACAGTTGTGTTCATCGTTCATTCACCAGTCTCATGTGGTCGCCTCCTTCCCGTGCGCGGTGCGGCCGCACGGCAGGGGCAGGGGCCGGGGAGATCACTCCACCCGGTGTTCGTCGCTTTCGCCTTCGTCCTCGTCCTCCGGCAGGTGGATATCGTCGACGGCCACGTTCACCTCGACGACCTCCAGACCGGTCATGCGTTCCACGGCCGCGATGACATTGGTGCGGACATCCGCGGCGACGTCGACGATGGGGAATCCGTAGTCGATGACCACGTCCAGGTCCACAGCCGTCTGGTGCTCGCCCACCTCGACGTGTACACCGCGGGTGATGCTGGGCTGGCCGCCGGGCATCCGCTCACGGACGCCCCCGATGGTCCGCGCCATGCCGGAGCCGAGGTTGTGGATGCCCGGGACCTCGCGGGTCGCCATTCCGGCGATCTTCTCCGCGACGGTGTCCGCGATCGTGGTCCGCCCGCGGCTGTCCGGTGCGTCGAGGCTGTGCTTCGGGGTGCGCTGTGCCGTTGCCTCATCGGCAGACCAGTGCCTTTCAGTGCCCGGGCGGGGCGTCGTGTCCGTCATGACGTTCTCCTTGCGGGGGAGACGGACGCCGGATCAGCGCCCGTCATAAGAATGGACACAAAAGGGCAGAAATCGTCACGCTCTTCTGTGGTGTACGTCACGTAGTCTGGCTATGAGGGCTCGCTCGGACCGCCGTCATCAGGCGGACTGGGTGGGAGCCGCCGCGACGCCGTCCAGGACGCGAATCTGTGTGGGAAGCGAACAGTGGATGCGAGGCAGGGAGGACTCTCACCACTCCGGTGCGCGGCTCCGCACCAGCCCACCGGGTCGGATTCACGCCCGCCCAAGCAAATGGGCGAGACCGGAGACGACCTCCGTGATCTGGACAACGGACTGCTGGCGGCCCGGGCCGCCGAAGGCGACGACGACGCCTTCGCCGTACTGGTCCAGCGCCACAGCGGACCGCTGCTGGCACTGGCGTACCACATGCTGGGCAACCTCCCGGACGCCGAGGAGGCCGTCCAGGACTCCCTCATCAGCGCGTGGCGGCGGCTTCCGGAGTTCCGCGGGGACGCCTCGTTCCGCACCTGGATGTACCGCATCGTGACCAACCGATGCCTCAATGTCCGGCGCGGGCGGGCCCCTTCCGTGTCCTTGGACGCCGTCTCCGAGCCGGCGGCCCACGATGCCGGTGGCGAACCCGCCCGGGCAGCCGAAAGCGCGGCCGCCGCGGCGGCGTTGACACAAGCGCTCCGGGACCTGCGCCCCGCTCAGCGTGCCTGCTGGGTTCTCAGGGAGCTGCACGGGCTGTCGTACGAGGAGATCGCGCACGTGGTGGGCGAGAGCGAACAGACCGTACGCGGCAGGCTGTTCCGGGCACGGCGCACCCTGATGAAGGAGATGGCCTCATGGCGCTAGACGATCCGCGTGCCACGCCCCCGCCCGACGATACGGCCGCCCGGGACGCCGACGCGGCACGGCTCATCGGGGACGAACGGCTGCCCTGCGGGCGCCTGGTGAGCCACGCCTGGCAGCAGGCCCGCGCCGCCGGCGATCAGCCCGACCCTCACCTGGACGGCTGCGCGTTCTGCCGGCAGGCGATCGAGGGGCTGACAGCCCTGGACAGGACCGCCCGCACCCTCTGCGCGGAACGCCCCAGCGCCCGCACTGTCGCCGACCGGGTCATGCGCGCGGTACGCGCCGAGGTACGGCTCGGCCGAATGCTGCCCCTGGACGATCCCACACGAGAACTGCGGATCGCGGAGACGGCGGCGGCGAAGGCCCTGCGCCGGGCCGCCGACCGGATCCCCGGGGTGCGCGCCGCGAGCTGCCGCCTGACCCCTGCCGAGGGGAGCACCAGGGTGGCCATCGCCATGACCCTCGCCGTCACCCTCGACCAACCCCTGCCCGGCAGGGCCACCGAGGTGCGCCGGGCCGTCGCTCATGCCGCTGGGCACGAGCTCGGCCTCGCCGTCAGCACCATCGACCTGAGAATCGCGTCCGTCCTGGAGCCCTTGAAGCCCATAGCCTCCGGCGAACCCACGCTTCGAGACGGGAGCGGACGGTGACCGCCGTCCGCACGACCAGCGTCGAGCGGACCGCCGCCCGAGCGGCGCTGGCCGTCCCGGGGGTGTCCGAACTTCAGCCCAGCCTCCGCCAATCCCTGGCCGAAGCCGCTACCCGGGTCCGCCGGACTCTCGGCTCCACCGCGCCGTCCCCCGAGACCGGCATCCACGCCGAACGCGCTCCCCGAACGGGCGCCTGGCACGTCGAAGTCCGCTGTGTGCTCGACGAAGACCGCCGCGCTCTGGACACCGCACGCGACGTTCGCGAAAGCGTCCGATCGGCGGTCGACGCGTATGCGACCCGCCACGGCGTACCCGGACCCGTCACCGTCGTCGTCACCATCACCCGCACCACCGGACACCGCCGGTCACACGGCCCGTCACGCCGTCCCGGGACCACCGCCCCGTGATGCCGCCAACCCGCCCACAGCCCGAAATAGGCCCGCCCCTTCCTCAGCGACAGCCAGTCGCGTGCGGCTGACCGACCCCGGGCGGCGGTAGTTCGGGGAAGCGAGCTTCCCAGGCGGCCCGGACTGGGGAGGGCAGGAATAGGTCTCGCCACACTTCCAGCAGAGGCGTGGTGTGCAGATAGGTCTTGAGGTCGTCATACCTGCTCATGGATCCAGCATGCCCACGACGGTGCTGAGTGCTGAGTGCTGAGTGCTGAGTGCTGAGTGCGGGGGCGCGGTCGGCAGCGCACCCGCGTCGTGTGCCGTGGGTCGGCATGGGGGTCCGGTCCAGGATGGCTCCGACCAGGTCCGTGGTGAGCCGGTGCCAGTGACGGGCGCCGCGGAGCATGGTGTGGCAGCCGTGCCGCATCGCGATCGTGTGGGCCTGGGCGCCTGCGTGCCGGGCCCCTTCGGCGAAGAGCCAGGAGTGCTCGGCCTTGGTGATCCGATCGTGCTCGTCGTGCAGGACGGCGAGACCACACCAGGTCTTGAAGGTCGACGTCACGCACGGCCCCGGATTTACCAACAGCATCCGGTACCGGATCCGGTACCGCATCCGGGGCCCTGCCGCGGCCAACCGCTTCGCGGGAGCGGCCGCGATCAGCGCTGGTCAGGGGATCCGGACGACGGCATGGATCCGTTGATCGGTACGACGTTGAAGTATTCCTCGATGCGGTCGATGAGGCCGCCGTCGAACCGGAAGTACATCGCCGCGTGTACGTCACTGCGGGACCCGTCGGTCATGGTCAGGTGGAGTACCTGCTGCTGGAGCACTTCGTCGCCGTCCTGGAACTGCCGCACGATGTCGTACCGGAGTGTCTCGACATCGGCGGCCAACTGCTTCAGCAGTTCCATGTTCTCGTCGATCGGCTGGTCGCCGCTTCCGTCGTTGTGCCACACGGTGGCGGTGTCGGTGCACAGGGATCGCATCGTGGCGTAGTCCCGCACCTCCCACTGCCGGAGGTAGTGCACCGCTGCCGCGCGAAGGTCCTGGTCGGGTGTCATCGTTCTTCCTTTCGGGGTGCGCCGGTTGCGGCGGATGTCAGACGGCGGGGCCGGTCGCGGTGTCGATGGCCGCTTCTTCTGCGAAGACGGGGGCGCGTTCCCCCGCTTCGATGCGTAGAGGGAGGTGGTTCTCCCGGGGCGGCAGGGGGCAGGGGAAGGCCGCCGAGAACATGTGGTGGGGAACGACAGCCCGGTTGAAGTCGATACGGGCCATACCCGTGGCGTCCTTGGGGCGGGGCAGGATCAGCCACCGGCCCATGCCGGGCGTGTCCGTGCCGCTGGTGCCGTCGGTGAACGTGATCAGCAGAGTGTCGCCGCCCACGCCGAACGCCCGGAGCGTGTGCCGCTCGCCTCCCAGATCGAAGACGAAGTCACCAGGGGCCGGGAAGGTGTCCCGCATACTCGGGCTGGTCAGCCGGGTCACTTCCAGGATGCGTCCGGCATCCGCCGGGCGGTACTCCGCCTCGATGGTCCAGGCCGGATTCCACGGCCACGCCTCGATCCCGCGCAGGCCGACGAGGGTGGGCGCGGCCGGATCCCACACGACCAGGACATGGGCTCCCCGCAGTTCCTCGATGGTGCCGCGCCGCCCGCCGGGGAAGGACAGGCGGCTGGCGCTGGTCAGTTCCACCGTGCCGTCGACGGCCTGGTCGTCGACGGACACGCCCTCCGCACGGGTCGCTGTCAGCGTCAGACTCCCCGAGAAGCCGGTGGACGTCCACCGCCCCGGAACCTCGGGGACTTCCTGACCCGGTTCCGTGATCAGCCGATAGGCGATGCGGCCCGCCTTCCCGTCCGGGCCCGCCATCTCCTCCCACCGGTTCCGACGCCACCGGTCGTATCCGGCCAACGCGCCGTCACCATCGAAGCAATCACTGGACACAGTGTTCTCTCCTCTCCAAGTGGCGGTCACCCGCGACCGCCGTCAGGACTCACCGCCGACCGGGAACCTCGACCGGTTCGATGGGCGGTCGATGGGCGGTCGATGGTCGCCGCAGCTCGGCCAGGGACGGCACGTCGTCAGGAGGCGCGTTTCCGTGCACGCCCGACCGTCACGGACCGACCGGTGGTATCGATGGCTTGGATGATCCGCTCGGCCCGAGCGCATGAGCAATGCTGCTTGCCGTTACGGCAAAAGCGGGAAGGACGCCGCGCTGGTGATCGCGCTCCCGCAGCACTCCGAGGTATGTGATCTCCGAGAGGCCGCGATGCGATGAAGCGGTCCCGGACCCCGTGAAGACGGAGCTTCGGGGGGCGGACGATGCCCTCGATGCCCTCGATGCGGGAGACCGACGACCTGCTCTCCTGCGTCGACCACACGAGCCTGCTCAATCCGTTCTCGCTCCACGAGATCCGCCTTCGTGGTCTCGTCTCCACCGGACGGACCGATGGGCCATGCGGCTGGTGGAACCCAATCCGCTGCCCACGACCGTCGTGGCCCCGCAGCGGCGCGTCATCGAGCTGATCACCGTCGCGCAGGTCCAACTGCTCGCCGACGACGACAGCGGCGCCGCCCAATCGCTGGACACCGCGATCCAGGAGGCGGCTGTGCGACGACGGCCTCGCCAACTCCAGCGCATCGTGCGCACCGCAGGGACCCGGCTGCCCGCCCAGCAAGCCACCACCTCGGAATCTCTTGATCAGATACGTAGAGAGACGGCCGCCTGACGGCTGAACAGATGCCACAATCCCCTGATGCCGGACAGCGGTTGGTCAATCGGCCTCATCACGGGTGGGACTGCGATTGTCGCGAGTTGGGTCACCGGCCGGGGTGCCACCAAGTCCGCGCGGGTGCAAGCCGAGGTCACTGCGCACGCGGCCCAGGTCGCAGAGGCGCGCTCCCGGCGGCCCGACGCGTACCGGGAGATGAGTGTCGCGCTGGAGGGCCCGGCACCGGTCGCCGAAGCCGCGCAGATCCTGCGCCGCACGGCGATCGCCACAAACGGCTTGCTCGGACGACCGGAGACGGGCGGCGAGGAGGAGCCGCTACGAGCGTAAAGCCGATCATTTCCTGGCCTTCGCCGGCATCTCTGCTGCCCTCATCTGCTACCGCCGATTCGCTCACCAGCGAACACGCTCGTCAGAAGAGAGCCCGACCTGATCGTGCGGCACCACGGGCCGGGCGATGAGTTTCGCGGATGTCGGAAGTCCACCCACGTGGGTTGCGGCTATTCGGCCGGCCCTTGCCGGGGCTACGTGCCTGGAGATGTGAGAGAAGGGGAAAGCGGCGTGTCGGTGATCGTTGCCGGTAAGTTGTATGTGGATCCCAAGGACAGGGACCGCTTCGTCGAGGGGCACCGCCCCATCGTGGAGGCGGCCCGCAGTCGCCCAGGCTGCCTCGACTTGTCCATCTCGCCCGACCCGATCGAGCCGGGCCGCGTGAACAACTTCGAGCACTGGGAGTCGCAGGAGGCCCTCGACGCCTTCCGGGCGGTGGCACCGCGCCCCTCCGTATCCGTCGACATCAAGGACGACCAGGTATTCAAGCACCAGATCTCGCATACCGGGCCGCCCTTCGACTGATGGGTTTTGCCGGAGATCCCGCCCTCGCCTGTAGTGCAATCGCCGGCGAGGGAGTTGCGGTCGTCCGAAAAGACGCCCCGGTCGCGCGCGACACAGGTCACTCAAAGTGGGTCTCTGAATGTGAGACGAATCGTCGCCGCACCACCCGGGGATGGTGCGGCGGCCCCGTCTGGGTGGCTGTGCTTGCCGAGTCAGGGCACGCGGAGGGCACGGTGGCCCTTGAGAGGTCTGGACAACAATGAAGCCCCGGGCCGGTGGCCTGGGGCTTCGTACTGGAGCGGGTGACGGTAATCGAACCCGCGCTCTGGGCTTGGGAATCACTGGTCCCAGTGTGCGTTAAACCGGCTCTGACCTGCTTGAACGGACGGTAGACGGTGTCGCGGAAAGATCTGCGAATGACTCTCGTTGACCGTGGTTCACCGCCCTGTCGGGCACGCATCGGGCACGGCGCGTCTAGCGGCACTGGCTAGCAAGCAATGGTCGATCAGCGGTCTGACAGAGATGCTGGTGTGCGCTCCAGGCCAGTGTCGTTGATGGCAGGAGCTTCTGCCCCGCGGCTTAGGAGTCCTTGCAGAATGATCTTCATGTGGCACGGTGGAGGGCGACGGAGATGGTTTCCCCGCGTTCGAGCACGCCGCCGGGCGGTTCCCGCTTACCGTTATCGCGTCGCTTGAAGGCGCCGGTCAGAGCCTCGACCATCGCGTTGTCGTACGGCTCCGCGATCGAGCCGACCGACGCGGCGGCCCCGATCTTGGCGATCCATCCGGTGCCCCGGATGGATACGTATCGCGGGCCTCGGCCGCTCTGATGGATCAACGGAGCCCTTCTCGGCCCGCCTCCTCCACAGCGCCGTCTCCCCGGCCGCCCGTGGGAGTTCGGCGCGCATGCGGTTCACGGCCTGGCAGCCGGCGATCACCCGGGAGAACACCTCCGGAACGAACGTCACCAACACCCAGCCCGTCCAGGTGCCACGCGACTGGGATCAGCTCAGAGCGATCGTTCCTGTTTCGACTGGACCATATTTTGTAATCTGTGGCTCCAGCACAGTAAGGGGGACACGAATGTGCACGGGGGAAGGCATGGCTGGCATCACATGCACCCAACTCGACGGTTTGATCGGGAAGCCGGGGCGCGCGGGTGAATCCGGCAGGGCGAAGGTGCGCCGGAGGACGCGGAATCCCGGGAGCGGAATGGCCGCCTTGCTGAGCGGCGTAGAGAATGTGACAGCCGCGGGAGCCGACGGCCAGGACAAGGGCCGGTGACCTGAACGGTGGACTACGCGACGCTGAAGGGCCTCAAGCCCAGCGAGTTCGAGGGCGCGGCGGACGGCTACCAGACGACAAGCGACATGGCCGGCCGGGCCAGGCAGGCGCTGGAGCGCCGGATCGCCGCCGAGATGCGAGAGTCCCTGGAGGGCGAGGCCGCCACGGCGGCGTACAACCAGTTACGGAACCTTTCGGAGAACTTCCATTACGTGGAGGTCGAGTGCGCTCTGGTCAGCACCGCCCTGAACGCGCTGGCTTTCGATCTGCGGGCGGCGAAGAAGAAGCTGGACGCGGCAGTCGAGGGCGCCGAGGCCGAGAATCTGACGGTGAACGCCGACGGCTCGGTGAGCTATCCGCCCGGTGGTGACAAGGTTGATGGCAAGACCCCGGAAGGCGGCAAGGTCACCGGCAGCGCCAGGGCACCCGAGTCCGGTGCACCCATCGACCCGGGGAAAGACGCCAATGACATCGCCGACGCCCTGGACCGGCAGGCCGGGAGCCAGCACCCGAACCCGTACTTCGGCCGGGCGATCGAATACGCCGACCGGATCGCCCAGGCCGTCCAGGAGGCGACCGAGGCCGACGAGCAGTGGGCGCCGAAACTGGGAAAGTTGAAGGCCGATGACGATCTGAACGTCTCGGACAAGGACTGGATCGACGTCGACGGGGACACCGGCGGGGTCAGGTCGGGCGCCAAAGACTACCTCGAGCACATCAAGCACCCGCCGAAGGACGGCAGCCCCAAGGAAAACGCAGAATGGTGGAAGGACCTGCCCCAGGACGAGAGGGACGCCTATATCGCCCTCCACCCGAAGGCCGTGGGCGGAATGAACGGGCTACCCGCCGTCGTCCGGGACGAGGCCAACCGCACCCACCTGGACGTGATGCACGTCAAGTACCAGGAGGAGCTGAATTCCATTCCCAAGGAACCCCTGGTCAAATACAAGACGATTGTCGGCGGCGCCGGTTATCCGGTCCAGGTCTTCACTGACGAATACGCGAAGTGGTACTACAAGTACAACGACCGCAGGAACCATCTGAACGCCGCTCTGGATGGCATGGAAGCGATCCAGAAGCGTTTCGACGAGACCGGTGGAAAGAAGCACATACCCGAGGCGTATCTACTCGGCTTCGACCCGGAGAAGAACGACGGCCGCGTCATCATGGCCACCGGAAACCCGGATAACGCCGATCATACAGCGGTGTACGTGCCGGGCACGAAAACGCATATCGGCAGCATCGGCGGCGACCTAGGTCGTGGGGAAAGGCTCTGGGCGGAGAGCCATAAACTGGACCCCAAGTCCAAGGTGTCCACGATCACCTGGCTGGGGTATGACGCCCCGGACGCCATTCCGGACGCCCGGCACGACAAATACGCCGCTGCCGCGGCACCCCATCTCCGTCAGTTCCTCGACGGTAATCAGGCGGCACATGAAGCGGCGACCGGCAACCATGGCCATACGACCCTCATCGGTCACAGTTACGGCAGCACGGTCATCGGTGACGCCACCAAGTCCCACACCTCCTATGACCCTCAAGGCGGTGTCTTGCCCGTTGACGACATCGTCGCGGCGGGCAGCCCTGGCATGCAGGTGGGGCACGCGTCCGACCTCGGTGTCGGGAGTGAACACGTCTGGGCCATGAAGGCCGGCGGTATTGGGGGAGACGACTGGTGGGTCCGAGAAGGGGGGCGGAAGGTCGGGCTCGGTGGTGACGGGAACATCCCCACCGACCCTGAGTTCGGCGCCCATCTCGTGAAATCAGGTGTCGAGGGTCATGGTGACTACTGGAACGACGACACCACAGCGCTGCGGAACCAGGCTGCTGTGGTCACCGGCAGTTATGACAAGGTTGAATATGATTGATTTGACTTCCAGAAAGGTTTGGGCAGCGCTTTTTGTGATTCCGGTCCTCACGTTTCTCGCGGGGTGTTCTCAGGTGGACGACAAAAAGGCCGCGGACAAGGTGGACGTCCGCGATGTCAGCAGCATGGAAAAGAAAGCAGAGAAAATGTCCAGCAGTATTCTGGACATCATTGCCCTGAAGAAGGCGAAGGTCACCGAGCCCGGTCCGGGGACACTGCCGTGCTCGGGATACCCTGAGGATGCGGGAGTGCAGCGCATGCATCATCCCTGGAGTGTCTACGACGTGCCTTTCGATGATCTGTCCCGTGGTTTTGAGCGGCTTCGCGCGGAGCTTCCCAAGCGTGACTGGAAGATCGTCAAGGACGGGCCCGATGGAAGTCCCGCGAAGACGCCGCAGATCGTCGCGAACTTCACTCGGGACCACTTCTCCGCGGACATCCGACTGCTCGATCAGCGCAAGCACCCTGACAAGACGTCATTGATCGAGGTGACGGTCGTCTCCGACTGCTTCCGCGAGAAGTCGCACGACGCCGGGGAGCCCGGCTGAGGGAAGATCTACGAACTGATGGGTGGAACGCCGACCCGACCTGCATGTCGGCCCTGACCCGCTGCAGTAGCACGCGCCTGCCGCGACCACGTCCGGCAATCCTTCGCCAAGATTGCCGAGAACCAGAAGCGCGGCGGCGACGGGCGGCCCATCCGGGGCGCGGACTTCACCGGCAGCCAGGAGTTGACCGATCGGGCTGTTGCCGCCCGCTGCTTCCCGCCTGTCCTGGCACGGCTGCCGCTGCGTGAGCTGGCCGTCAGGGGCCGTGGAGTTCGGTCTCCCATGCCTGGAATGGTGGCTCGACCTGGTAGCTCGGGTCGCAATAGGCGCGGATCCACTGGGCAGCGCGGTACTGCGCCTCTCCGTCGTTGAGCACACACCCGCTCTCGTCGACCTCCAGCACGTTGCCGTAGATCGCGAAAATCTGCTCCAGGGCAGAGCCGAACTGGAAGAGGGCGGGCCGGTAATCGATGCCATCGAGGAGGTCGACGTCAATTGTGCCGTTCGCGAGGTAGAAGGCGAACAACCGGATCGATGCACGCACGTCGAGAGAAAGATGCCCCACGGCTACATCATGCCTGTCCGCATGGATGCAACTGAGCTGTCCCAACATCATCGGGCTGCCCGCTCAGTGCGCGGCTCCGAGCGGGCCGTGCTGATTTGCCAGCACTCGCCGTTGGGGCGACAGAAGGAGGTGGCTGCTGGGAACGATGCCCTGGTCCGTGCCGACCGGCAGAAGGGTGCTGAGCAAGCGGCGCGAGGGCCTCTGGTGCGGATCTGGTGCAAGACTCTTAGAGAGGTCTAACAACAAACTAGGCCCAGGTCGCTGACCTGGGCCTTAAGTGTGGAGCGGGTGACGGGAATCGAACCCGCGCTCTGAGCTTGGGAATCACCGGGCCAATCAGGGTCAGAAAGCTGCTCTGAGCTGCTGCAATGGCCCCTTGGCGGGGTTGGAAGCAGGAGGCCTTTAGAGACCCTTGTTGACCGTGATTCCCCGTCCGTTCTGGCACGCATCTGGCACGCTCGCGCTCCTGGGCGGAGCGGAGGTCTGTGGCTCTGCTGCCGAGTCGGCTCGGCGGATGGCCTAGCCAACTCGTGGGCGATGCGGCTTCTGGCCTGTAGCGCCATGTGGATCAGTGGCTGCGGGTTATACAGGCTGCGGTGAGAGTCGTGGGCGCTGGTACGGACGGGTGGCCGTTAGTTAGAGGGGTTGCGCGCTTGCCCAGCGCCTGATGAAATCATTGCCCTTTTCTGTCAACATAATAGGTTTTAGACTGTGATCCACCATCGGCCACGGCTCCCCCAATCGCACCAGTTCATCATCCAGTAGATTCGCTATCAGCCACCACATCGGTCTGTGGATGTGAAGCACTTCGAGAAGTCGCCTCTGCGCATCATTCTTCGGGTTATGCACTGCAAGTACAGTACCTGCCGGAATGGATTTCCGAAAAGTTTCCTTCATTTCAAGCTGACGCAAGAGTACCCTCAAGAGCTGCCGTTCAGTATCCGTATATCGCTGATTGACAATCTCAAGGTTGACCTTGTATTGAAGCATCGCCTTTCTGTCGATCTCGCCTCGGTCGTAACGGGTATGGCACGTCGGGCATAGCGCGATCAGGTTCTCGAAGGTGTGCTCTTGAACCTTGACCCATGGCGTGATGTGTGCCAGCTCGACGGGCGTCTGCCTACAGGTTGGAATTGCGCAACGATGTCCGGATTCAACAAGTACCGCCCGCTTCAGGGTGGTCGGGATGTCAGGTCTGCCTTGAGCCATGGGCTGAGCATAAGCATTTTCGGACCGATCATCCCCGTGAGTTGCAACGTCGAAGGGCCCCCGTTTCGGCGGTCGACGTTCGGGCGGAAGTGGCGGAAGGCTCTGGCCAAAGTCGGTCTCCCGGAGAACTTCCGCTTCTACGATCTTCGTCACGCCGGGCACACCCGCTTTACTAGCTAGAAAAGCAAAAAAAACGTGACAGAAGGGACTAAGGCTGCATTATGTACGCAAGGGGCATAAAGGAGAGTGCGGAACGTCTGTTTGATTTCCTGATCTAGCAGACCTATGTACATCTGCGCTGGTTCTGAGTTAGCGTTGCGATATGGCAGGCCTTTCGACTATGAACCGTGCCCTCAATCTTGTGCCTAAGCGTGCTGAGTCACGCCAGACGGAACAGTTGAGAGATACGTTTGTTGACTCGGGGATTGCGATCGTGATGGAAACGGTCGATCATCAAATTCTCTACGGGCGGCGCGGCACTGGGAAAACGCATGCGCTCCGGTATCTGGAAACTGTCGTGGCCGGGCAGGGGAATATACCCATCTATCTGGACCTGCGGACGATCGGATCACCCGAGGGGCTATTTATGGGTGAGATGATGCCGCCGACCGAGCGCGCGGCACGCCTATTAGTTGATTTGCTGGGCCAATTTCATGACGCCTTGCTTGCTCTAATCGTAAGTGATGACGAACTAATTGAAAACGAAACTCTAGTATCAAGACTGGATCGTTTGGTCGATACGATCACGACAGTTCGCATCTCGGGTGAAGTTGAAGTCTCTAAGGAAGGTGAAAGTAAAAAGTCTGGTAAGTCTGGCCTTGGTGTGAAGCTGGGCATTAAGGCGCCGGAGTTGAGTTTTTCTGGAGAGTCTGCTGGCGAGTCCAGGCGTCTCACCAAGGAGACAAGGAGGGGCGCTGAGCAGACATCGCTCAACTTTAGTGACATTGCGCGCGCCCTGCGTGATCTCTCTGACTCGCTTGGCGGTCGACGCATCTGGTTGATGATTGACGAATGGAGTAGTGTTCCCCCTGATATTCAGCCGCTCCTCGGTGAATTTCTGGTGCGGTGCGTACTTCCGTTGAATCAATTCACCGTTAAGATTGCGGCAATTGAGCAGCAGACTAATTTTCGTGCAGCGCTGGACTCGGGAACCATTATCGGTTTAGAGCTCGGGGCAGACATTGCCGCCAACGTAAGCCTCGATGAGTTCATGGTTTTCGAGGAGAGTAAGGAGCGGTCTCGCGATTTCTTCAAGAGCCTATTTTATAATCATTTGACCTATGGAGCCGCTCGTGATGAGCCTTCAATTGGCCTTCATGTGCCGCAGGATGTTATCCGTCAAGGTTTCACGGATAGTCGCTCTTTTGATGAATTGTTGCGCGCGGCGGAAGGTGTGCCGCGGGACGCCATAAATATCGCGGGGAAAGCCGCCATTCGTGCCGCTGAGCGAAAGGTCTCGGTGCACGACATCAGAGCAGCCGGTCGCAGTTGGTTCCAAGCTGACAAGGAAGCCGCGATCAGGAGTCGCGAGGAAGCTGCAAGGCTTCTTAACTGGATCATTGATAAAGTGATCCGGGAGCGGAAAGCCCGAGGTTTTCTGGTCAACCAGAATCAAGTCAGTGATCCGCTACTGTTGGCTCTCTTTGATGCCAGGGTTCTGCATGTGGTCAGGCGCGGATACTCGGCGCAGGACGAACCCGGTGAACGTTACGATGTCTACGTCATCGATTACGGCGCTTACGTGGACCTCATGCAGACGCGCTACGCGCCGCAGGGACTGTTGCCATTCGGCCCTGAGGATGAAGAACCTGACTACGTCGAGGTTCCGACGCAGGACCTTCGGGCGATTCGTCGTGCAGTTCTGGATCTGAGCCAGTTTTATGCGAGCAATGCACATGCGTGATCCCCGTGCCTCGTGCCGAACGCAGTCTGACGCCCGGGGCGAAGGGGATTGAGCGGTGGTTTTGCCCGAGTCGGCGGAGCGGGTTTGGGCGGTGGCCTGCCCGGTCTGGGGTCGGGCATGGTCAGGGGGCCGTACGCTAGTTGGCAACTCGGGCAGGCTTTGGACCTGCCCGCAATGAGCACGAGTGGCCCCCTGGCCTTGCCCGACGCGGGACCCGGACCGGGGAGGTGCCTAAAGCCGTGGAGCCGACCGCCCCAGCCACGACGTATCCCTTCTCTGGCATCAGGCGGCTGATTGCTGTGTGCGCGGCACGGGCGGCGGCCGGGCTGGAGCGGGGCGGAGACAGGAGCGCAGGCCCGGCCGGGGGCCGGGCCGCGCGCGGGGAGCGGAGCGAGCCGCCTTGAACCCGTAGAGAAGGTTGTAACTCAGCGGTCGTTGGCCTGGTGTCGGGCGATCTTGTGTGTGGTGGGGCATGTGAACTGTTCGGCGCATGCCGGGAGGCGTCGAGACTCGCGGTGTGCGAGCGGTAGGAAGGTGACCGGTCGGAGGATCCATTCGATGTGGGTGTCTTGCTGGGTGAGGGCGAATGTGGCTGCTTCCCCGTTGGTGAGGGCGTCTTCGGCTTCCTTGTAGCCGTGGGTGACCCAGTCCCATGCCTCGTGGGCTGTTTCTCGGTCGAGTGCTGAGGCGATGGTTCGCACGGTGACGCGGATCCATCGGGTGGCCTCGCTTGGGCTGTTGGTTTCGATGGAGGCGAGCAGGACCGAGCGGGGTCCTGTGGCTGGTGAACGGCTCCAGCATTCGCACCAGTAGCCGGGGCGTAGCAGGGGCCTCAGCATGTGGTGACTCCTGCTTCGGGTGCGACGAGTTGGGCTGTGACGGTGCGGCCGTGCTGGCTGCCGGTGATGTCCAGGCGGCGGGCGAGTGCCATGACGATGGTTAATCCGCGGCCGTGGGTGTCGTCCGGGTCGGCCTCCGTGTGGCGGGGGTCTTCGGGGTGGCCTCCCTCGTCGGTGACGGAGATCGCGACGGTGCGGGGTGAGAGGGACAGCGTGAGCTGGAAGGTGCCGTAGGGGCTGCCGCTGGCGGTGTGGGTGAGGGCGTTGCTGCCGAGTTCGCTCACGATCAATTCGGCGTCGTCGGCGCAGGGGTGGTTGCTGAGGATGTCGCGGGTCCAGCGGCGGGCGCGGGTGACTTCTTCTCGGGATCCTGGGCACATCAGGCCCCAAACTCGCGGAGCACTCATATACTCGTCCATACAAGTTCCTTTGTGCTGGTAGGGGCTATGGGTCGTGGGTTCGTGCTAGATGAGTCGTACGCCGTCGTGGGCGCGGATGGCCGGCGGGGATGTGTTGTCGAGCGCGTCCAGGACGCGGATCGCGTATGCCTCGTCGGCCAGCTCGGTGACCTCGTCGCGGGTGGCCCAGTGCAGGGCGCGGGTCTCGGCTCCGGTGGTCGGGGTGCCGTCGATGGCTTCGCAGCGGAAGACCAGGGAGACGATCAGGCCGGTCATGTTCTTGTAGACGCCGGTGAGGGTCGCGGGAAGCGCGATCTTGATGCCGGTCTCTTCGAGGACTTCCCGTTGCAGGGCGTCGGGGATGGTTTCCTCGCGTTCGAGCACGCCGCCGGGCGGTTCCCACTTACCGTTATCGCGTCGCTTGATCAGCAGCGCACGGCCCGCGTCGTCGACGATGACTCCGGCGACGCTCACGGAGTGCGGGCGCTCAGTGCTCACGTTCCTCGGCCCTCTCGGCTGGCTAGGCTCTCCACCGTAGCAATCTCGGTCAGCCGCTCGTCTAGATACCTAAAGGAGTATGTGCGAATGCCTTCTCTGACTTCCGTCCTGGGTGTATTGGACCCGACGAGCGACCGGGCGGTGTTCCGGCAGATCGCTGATGCGCTGCGGGAAGCGATCGACAAGGGGCGCTTCCGGGAAGGGGACAAGCTGCCCTCCGAGACTGAGCTGGTCGATCACTTCGGTGTCTCGCGGATGACCGTGCGGAACGCTCTGTCGCTGCTCCAGCAAGAGGGGCTGGCGGTCTCAGAACATGGCAAGGGGGTCTTCGTCCGGCCCCGGCCACCGGTGAGGCGGCTGGCATCTGACCGGTTCGCCCGGCGGCATAGGGATCAGGGGAAGGCTGCCTTCACGGTGGAGGCGGAAGCGGCGGGGAGCCGTCCGGAGGTGGATAACCTCGAGGTGAATGAGGAGCGGCCGTCGCCGGATATCTCGGCTCGGCTGGGTTCGCCTCGTAAGGTGCTGGCTCGGCGGCGGCGGTATCTGCTGGATGGGCGGCCGGTGGAGTTCGCTACCTCGTATCTGCCGCTGGACCTGGCGCGGAACACGCCGATCGCGCAGCCCAACCCCGGCCCTGGCGGTATCTACGCCCGGCTGGAGGAGATGGGGCACCGCCTGGACCACTTCGACGAGGAGATCCGGGCCCGGATGCCCTCGCCCGCCGAGGTGCGCACGCTCCAGCTCGCCTCCGGGGTACCGGTGATCCACCTGGTCCGGACTGCCTACGACGCCGAGGGGCGGGCGGTGGAGGTGTGTGACACCGTGATGGCCGCTGACGCGTACGTCCTCGCCTACCAGCTTCCCGCCAACTGACGCATGACCGGGGCGTGGTGGCCCCCGGCTGCTTCTTCTGACTCGTACACACGAAGACGCATACTCGTATAGACGAGTGGGCAAGCTGTGTGGCATGGTGGTCCTCGTTCCCGCTCGTTCGGGTTCGAAGGCGGCAACTCATCTACACAAGTAGGTGGGTTGAATGCGAGATGAGGAGAAGTAGTTGCGTTCCATTCGAGTTGAGACCTCCGGTGCCACGGTTCTGCTGACTGAGGCGCCGGAGCCGAAGGTGAAAGACCGGCAGACCGGCGAGATCGCCAAGGATGCGCAGAGCGGCGAGACGCTGATGCGGCTCGGCGTCGTCTACATCGACGGCGGGGAGTCCTCGCTGCTTCAGGTCACCGTGCCGGAAAGCGGCGTGACGGAGGGGCTGGCCCTCGGTTCGCCGGTCACCCTGATCGGCCTGATCGCCCGGCCCTGGGACACCGTGTTCAACGGGCAGCAGCGGCACGGGATCGCCTTCCGGGCCGAGGCCATCGTCCCGGCCGCCATATCAGTGGGTGCGGGGGCCTGAGCCTGATGGCTGACGTGATGACGTTGATGGAGATGGGTGGTCCGGTCGCCGGAATCGTTGGCGGGGCTGCCTACCTCCGGGCCCGGCACCCGGCCGCCTACTGGTCCACGGTCGGGATGCCCATCTCCACGGCCCGGCTGCTCGGGTCGTACGGATCGGTGATGGACGCGTGTGGGCTGACCGTTCCGCCATCCCGGCTGCGGGCCTGGGCGGTACAGGCATTTACGCATCGGGAGGTCCGGCCGGTTCCGCCTCGTCGAGGGCTCATCCGGCCTACGTCGACCGGGCTGAGGGTTCGGCTGCGGTTGGCGCCGGGTCAGGAACCGGCGGACGTGGCGGCCTCGGCCGAACGGCTGCGGCATGCCTGGGGAGTTCACGGCGCGTATGTGGAGGAGATCAAGCCGGGTGTGGTCGAGCTGCGGCTGATCGGCTTCGATGTGCTTCGGAAGGTGCGGATGCCGCGCAAGACCGGGGGTGGCTTCCTGAAGGTGCCGGTGGCGCTGCGGGAGGACGCGACGCCGTTCGTCCGGGACTACCGGGCTATCCCGCACCAGCTCACCCTGGGCGCCACTTTGTCGGGGAAGTCGATGTTCCTACGGCATCTGATAGCCGGGCTCGCTCGGCAGCCGGTCGCGTTGGTCGGGATCGACTGCAAGCGGGGTGTGGAACTGGCGCCGTTCGCTTCACGGCTTTCGGCGCTGGCGACGGATCCTGTGCAGGCGGCGGAGTTGCTGCCCTTGCTGGTTGGGCTGATGGAGGACCGGTACGACCTGATCAAGGCCCGGCAGGGTATCGCTCCCAGTACCCCGGACGAGGAGATCACCTCTGACATCTGGGGGCTGCCGGAGGAGGAGCGGCCGGTGCCGGTGGTGCTGCTCGTCGATGAGGTGGCTGAGTTGTTCCTGGTCGCCACGCGGAAGGACGAGGAACGGCGGGACGAGATGGTCACCCAGCTCATCCGCCTCGCCCAACTCGGCCGCTCGGCAGGCATCTACCTGGAGGTCTGCGGGCAGCGCTTCGGCGCCGAGCTGGGCAAGGGGGCGACGATGCTGCGGGCTCAGCTGACCGGCCGGGTCTGTCACCGCGTGAACGATGAAGCCTCCGCCAAGATGGCGCTTGGTGACATCGCCCCAGAAGCGGTCGGTGCGGCCTGCGCCATTGCTCCGGAACGGCCCGGTCTTGCGGTCGCCGGGGACACGTCCGGCGGCTGGTCCCGCATCCGCACGCCGTACCTGTCGCTGGCTGAGGCGGCCGAAGTGTGCCGCGAGACCGCTGACCTCGTGCCGGACATGCCCGCGCTCGAACCGTTCCGGCCGGACGTGCCGGCTGTCCCGGTGAGCACTCCGGCGTCCCTGCTCAAGCCGCTTCCGGCCGCTGAGTAATCCACCCGCCTGACGGCTGGCGCGACCGTACCCGCGCCGTGTCCCTACCCCCGCCATGCCTGAAACCGAGAGAGAGTCCCTGTGTCCCGTCCCACCATCTCCGAGGTCTCCGCGCTCCTGGCCGACCTGGCCGACTTCCGCACACGCGGGGCCGGGAGCCGCGCCGAGTTGATGAACCGCAAAGCGGACCTGTTGGAGCGCATCGCCGCTGCTCAGCCCGATGACGCCCAGGCCGCTGAGGTCGCCGCTGCCGCTCGCGCCCGTGCCGACGAACTCACGGCGGGCGGCTGACCGAACCGGAAGGAGTCCCTACCCATGCGCGCTCATCTGGCGCGGGTTGACGCGGTGTTGGTGCAAGCGGTCATCGCTGCCGCGCTGTCTTTCGCGCACCTGCATGACCTGGCCTCGGCGGCCGGGCAGGACGGGTGGAAGGCGTGGGCCTATCCGGTATCCGTTGACCTGCTGCTTGTGGCGGCCTGGCGTCGGCTGCGGTCGGGGGCGTCCAAGGCTGCGGGCTGGTGCTGGTTCGTCGTCGCCCTGGCCGCGTCGCTCGGGGCGAACGTCGCCACCGCCGGACTGCTCGACCTGGCCGACGTACCGGACTGGCTGCGCATCCTCGTCGCCGGATGGCCCGCCGTCGCCTTCCTCGGCGGAACCCTCCTCGCCCACACCGCACCAGCGGCCGAAACCGCGTCGGCTCCGGCCGAACCTGCCGTAGCTGTATCGGTCCCGGTCGCACCGGAAACCGCGGGACTACCCGCCGCCCCAGAGCCCGAACCGAAGCAGCCCGCGCCGCACGTTCCGGCCGCGCTCGTGAACCACGCGCGCAAGCTCGCCGACGACCACCACGCCCGTACCGGATCGCCCATCGACACCGACACCCTTCGCGCCCGCCTCGGCGTCCCCGCACCGCTGGCTGACGCCATCGCTTCCCGTCTCTGAAGGAGTCCACGATGCTCCGCCGCTTCCGCAACGTTGCTCGTATCGGTCCAGTCCGCGTCGGCACCGCCAACGACCAGCGGGGCCGCGTGAAGCACACCGCCGTGTGCACCGCTCCCCGGTGTGACTTCTCCGCCGACTACGACACCCGCGCTGCCGCCGAGCTGGCCGCCCGTACGCACCGCTGCCCCGTCCGCTGAAAGGAGATCGCCCGTGACCGTCAGCTTGCCCCTGGTCCTCGTCCTCGGCGCTGCCGCCTGGATCGCGATCAAGTTCATGGGCGTCCGCCTGTGGGTCGCCGTCGTGATCGCGCTGTTCGGCTTCTGGCTTGCCCACACCGGGCTTGCGCCGTCTGTGGAGTCCGGTACGCGCTCCGGCGTCGACTCCGTCAACGACCAACACGACTAGACGAGTAGCTGAGAGGAGATCGCCGTGTTCCGTCCGAAGTACCCCGAAGCCCCCACGCCGTCGATCGTCCACGTGCCCACCGCCGTCCCGGCGGCCCAGCACAGTCACGCCCCGGCCTGCTCCTGCCAGCGCACCACCGCGCCCGCTCCAGCTCGCCCGGCCGGGGTCTTAAGCGGGCTCAACGTCGGAACGGTCGGCGCCGTGGTCACGGTCGGCATCGTCCTGACCGCCCTGCTCGCCGCTGTCGCCGTGACGGCTGTCTCCGTCGCCGTGGCTGCCGTCGTCATGCGCTCGCTCCTGGCCAGCCAGCGCCGCCGCTGATCCACACCACACGACTGCCGGGGCGGCCTCGATACCGCCAAGCATCCGCCGCCCCGGCAGCCCAATCCCTCCCGACCCATGAGCCGAAAGAGGAGACCCCATCATTACCCGCACCACCCCGCCACCGCTGCCCGAACTGGGCACCCTGGCAGCACTCGGCACCATGCCCGCACTGCTCCGCCAACTCTCCGGTCTCGGCGGCTGCACCAACCCCGTCCGCCTCGACGGCCACCGCACCGAACACCACCTCAACCAGGACACCGGCGAGATCGGCCGCGTCCTCCGACACCTGGACTCCGCCGAGCTGCCCGCCGGGCATCTCCTGGTCCGCTGCAACAACCGCCGCACCACTCGCTGTGCGGCTTGCGCCGAGACCTACCGACGCGACACCTTCCACCTGATCACCGCCGGGCTACGCGGTGGCAAAGGCACCCCGGAAGACGTCGCCACTCATCCGCGCGTCTTCGCCACCTTCACCGCACCCAGCTTCGGCCCCGTCCACAACCGGCCAACCGGCCCGGCTGGCACGGTCCGCCCGTGCCGGTGCGGCGTCCGCCACGACCAGGACGACGACGCCCTTGGTGCGCCTCTCGCCCCGGACCGGTACGACTACGAATCGGCGGTGCTCTGGAACGCTCACGCGGGCATGCTGTGGCGGCGGTTCTCGATCTACCTGCGGCGGGAGGTCGCCAAGCGGGCCGGACTCAGTCAGCGAGCCCTCCGCGAGCACGCCCGGCTGTCCTTCGCCAAGGTCGCCGAGTACCAGAAGCGGGGAGCTGTTCACTTCCATGCCGTGATCCGCATCGACGGTCCCGGCGGTGGCGACACCCTGCCCCCGGCCTGGGCCACCGTCGAGCTGCTGGCCGACGCTATCCAGGCGGCTACGCCCAAGGCGCAGGTTGCTGGGCCGGTCATCGACGGGCGGGCCCACACGTTCGCCTTCGGTGACGAGCTCGATGTACGGCCCATCCGAGGCGCCGACTTCAACAGCGGCCAGGAGCTGACCGACCGGGCCGTTGCCGCCTACATCGCCAAGTACGCCACCAAGGGCGCCGAGACCGCGACCGGAGCCCTGGACCGACCCATACGGCTCATCGCCGAAGTCGCCCAGCTTGACATCAGCGAGCATGCGCGGCGTCTCGTCCGCACCGTCTGGGCGCTCGGCGCCCGTAAGGACCTGGAACACCTCCGGCTCCGTGCCTGGGCTCACATGCTCGGCTTCCGGGGCCACTTCTCCACCAAATCCCGCCGCTACTCCACCACCCTCGGCGCGCTGCGCGATGCCCGCGCCGCATGGCGACGTGCCCAAACTGCCGCGCCTGAGCCGGAGCAGGACAACACCACGCTGGTCCTCGCCCACTGGGTCTACGCCGGTACGGGCCTCACCCCCGCTGAGGAATGGCTCAGCGCCACCATCGCCCCCGCTCCAGGAACGGAAGGAGAACCGACCCATGCGTGACCGGTACCTCAGCGTTGCCCAGGTGGCCGAGCTGCTGGGGACCACTCAGCGCTTCCCTCGACGGCTGGTCGCTGAGCGGCGCATCAAGTACGTCAAGGTGGGCCGCCACGTCCGTATCCCGGAGAGCGTCATTCAGGAGTACATCGACGCCAACACGGTGCAGCCTCGGCGTCGTCACCTCCGGAGGGCTGCCTGATGGCCAACGGCAAAGGGAAGCGGCGTCGTTTCGGAGCGGTTCGCAAGCTCCCCTCCGGCCGCTTTCAGGCTCGCTATCCCGGCCCGGACGGGGTTATGCGCCCGGCTCCGGTGACCTTCGAGACTGCGGGCGACGCAGACGACTGGTTGGCGGAGAAACAGACCGAGGTGCGGCGGGGTGATTGGCAGGACCCGGACGCGGGCGCCGTCAGCTTCGAGGAGTACGCCTTGCGGTGGGTGAAGGAGCGCGGCTTGTCGCCCACAACTGACGAGCTGTACAGGCGCCTTCTGCGGCTGCACATCCTCCCCGTCTTCGGCGGGTGGGACCTGGACGAGATCACGCCTCCGCGCGTTCGTACCTGGCGCGCTGAGCGGCTGGAGACCGTGGGGGAGACGACCGTTGCGAAGTCGTACCGGTTGGTGAAAGCCATCCTGGAGACGGCCGTTGAGGACGAGCTGATCCGCCGGAATCCCTGCCGGATTCGCGGGGCAGGGAAGGAGTCGGCGGGCGAGCGTCCCATTGCCACGGTGGAGCAGGTGGATGCGCTCGCCGACGCCATGGGCCCTCGGTGGCGGCTGATGGTCTACATCGCCGCGTACGGCCCGGCTCGCCCCGAGGAGCAGGCGGAGATGCGGCGGCCTGACGTAGACCTCGAAACGGTCGGCGTGTGGGTGCGCCGGGCGGCTCCCGAGCTGACAACCGGCCGGCGGGTGGTGGGCGATACGAAGTCGGAGGCGGGGAAGCGGTTCATCGTGCTGCCCGGCTTCATACGGAAAGACCTGGAGCAGCATGTGAAGTGGTTCGCCGAGAAGGAGCCGAACGGGCTGCTCTTCGTCGGCGAGAAGGGGGCGCCGTTCCGCCGGTCCTCCTTTGGGCGGAAGTGGCGACGGGCGCGGGCCAAAGTGGGGCTGCCGGGAGATTTTCGTTTCTACGATCTTCGTCACACTGGTCACACGCTCTCGACCCAATCCGGGGCGACGCTCAAGGACACGATGGTGCGCGCCGGGCAGTCGTCCACGCGGGCCGCGCTCATCTACCAGCACTCGACGCTTGAGCGTCAGAAGGAGGTGGCCGCCGGGATCGATGCCCGCGTTGCCGCCGACCGCCAGGCGGCCAAGGCCGCCGCCGAGAAGCACGACGATCAGGCATCTGGCACGGATCTGGCACGAGACGCTTAGAGAGGTCTAGACAACAAACAAGCCCCGGGCCGCTGGCCTGGGGCTTTGTGCTGGAGCGGGTGACGGGAATCGAACCCGCGCTCTGAGCTTGGGAAGCTCATGTTCTACCATTAAACTACACCCGCGAGGGGCGCCTGATCTCGGCGCCGCATCGTCGGACACTTTACCCCATGGCTGACCCCAGGCGCATTCGTCATGGGGTCTTCGTGCTGTTCGGGGTGGATTCTGGGGTGTTTTGGGGTGGAATTCTGGCGTGTGGGTGGGGCGGAAGCGGCTGTTGGGGTGCGGGAGTTGGGCGTACGGTGGGGGTGCGGAGTGCCGCGTGGAGTGGTGGGTGGTTGATCCCCTAATGTGGCTTTTGTCGTCCACGCCGTTCACGTTCTTGGGGAAGGGACTCAATGGAGCGCACCGTCGTCCGTTGTGCTGAAGGGCACGTATTCAGCACCGCCTCGTTCCCGATGCAGCACCTCACCGTCGACCGCATTGGTCCCGGCCGGTTGCTGCGGTGTCCGCGTTGCGCCCGGCTTCGGCACGCTGTGCCGGTGGGTGCCGAGAAGCGGTAAGCGGTAGCCGATGAAGCCGCAGGGTGCGGGCCCGGTCCGGTGGGGCCGGGCCTGTGCCGTGGGGGTGGGTCCGATGTGCGTATCCTCTTCGGGTGCTTCTCTCAGACAAGGACATCCGGGCCGAGATCGACGCCGGACGGGTGCGGATTGATCCGTACGACCCGGCGATGGTGCAGCCGTCGAGTATCGATGTACGGCTGGACCGGTTCTTCCGGGTGTTCGAGAACCACCGCTATCCCCATATCGACCCGGCGGTGGAGCAGCCCGATCTGACGCGGCTCGTGGAGCCCGAGGGCGAGGACGCGTTCATCCTGCATCCCGGGGAGTTCGTGCTCGCCTCGACGTACGAGGTCGTATCGCTGCCCGATGACATCGCCTCGCGGCTCGAGGGGAAGTCGAGTCTGGGGCGGCTGGGGCTGCTGACGCACTCCACGGCGGGGTTCATCGACCCCGGGTTCTCCGGGCATGTCACGCTCGAGCTGTCGAATGTCGCGACGCTGCCGATCAAGCTGTGGCCGGGGATGAAGATCGGGCAGCTCTGCATGTTCCGGCTGACCTCGCCCGCCGAGCATCCTTACGGTTCCGCCCATTACGGTTCCCGCTATCAGGGGCAGCGCGGGCCGACGCCCTCGCGGTCGTTCCAGCGCTTCCATCGGACGAAGGTATGAGCGGCATGGGTGAGCAGCGCGAGAACCTTACGTACGAGCGGTTCGGGGTCGCCGTCCGCGAGCTGGCGGAGAAGATCGCCGAGGATGGGTACGAGCCCGACATCGTGCTCTCCATAGCCCGGGGCGGGGTCTTCGTGGCCGGTGGGCTGGCGTACGCGCTCGACTGCAAGAACATCCACCTGGTGAACGTGGAGTTCTACACGGGCGTGGGGACCACCCTCGACATGCCCGTGATGCTCGCGCCCGTGCCCAACGCGATCGACTTCTCCGACAAGAAGGTGCTGATCGCCGATGACGTGGCGGACACCGGCAAGACGCTGAAGCTGGTCCGTGACTTCTGCCTCGGCTCGGTCGCCGAGGTGCGCAGCGCGGTGATCTACGAGAAGCCGCAGTCGCTGGTGAAGTGCGAGTACATCTGGAAGCACACCGATCAGTGGATCAACTTCCCGTGGAGCGTCGAACCGCCCGTCGTGCGGCGGGAGGGCCAGGTACGGGACGCCTGATGGGTGCGGGAAGCCTCTGAAGGGTGCGGGACGCCTGATGGGTGATGGGCGCCTTACGGGTGCACTGGTGCCAAGCCCGTGCGGTGGCGCGTGAGATGAGGAAGGGGCCCGCGGCGCGGGCCCCTTGGTCGTGCGGAATGCGGTGGCCGCCTTACAGCGTCCCCAGCTTCAGCAGGCTCAGCAGGGCGATGAGCTGGAGCGCCGAGGCGCCCAGTGCCTTCTGCCACGGCAGGTCGTGCGACTTGCTCACCATCGTGGTGAAGAGCGCGCCCGCGGCCAGCCAGGTCAGCCAGCCCACCACCTTCACCAGCGAGCTGTCGCCGCCCAGGAAGAGCGCGAACACCAGCCGCGGCGCGTCCGTGATCGACATGATCAGCATCGAGAGGCCGATGGTCGGTGCCCAGGTGCCGTCGCCGCCCAACTGGCGGGCGAGGGTGTGGGTGACGGCGCCCAGGATCAGCGCGCTGATCACCATGGCGACGCCCGCGGTGAGCACCCACGGGATGCTGTTGCCCATGGAAGCGTTGAGGACGTCCTCGCGGGCGTCGTCGAAGCCGAAGACCGCCAGCAGACCGTAGACGAAGGTCACGATCAGCGCCGGGCCCCACACCGCGTAGTCCCGCATCTGCCAGAAGGTGGCCGACGGGCGCAGCACGATGCCGCTCAGCAGTTGCTGCCAGTGCAGCCGGGGGCCGGCGGGCGGGGCGGTGGACGAGCCGGCGCGGTAGGTCTGCCCGCCGTAGCCGTCGTCGTACGAACCGGGGGCCTGGCCGTACGGGTCGTACGCGTCGGGCGCCTCGCCGACGCTGAACTGCTGTGTATGGCCCGCGTTGTTGTCGGCGTAGCCGCCGCCCTGGCCGTACGGTCTCTGCCCCTGGCCATGGCCTCCGTGCCCGGGGCCAGGGCCGTGCCCGGGGCCGTAGTGCGGGTTCTGGCCGCCGAAGTACTCCGGCTCTCCCTGTGAGGAGGGCTGCTGCCACTGCGGCGGCTGCTGACCGCCGTACGGCTCCTGCTGTCCGTACGGCGACTGCGGCGGCCGCTGCTGCTGCCCTTGTTGCGCGGAGTGGGAGTCCCGTCCGCGTCCGATCCTGAATCCAGCCACCATTCGAACGTACCCGGTCGTAGCGGGCCGGGCGCGGGAGCTGTGTGGCGGACCAGGCTTTGCGGCCGAACTGTGACATCCCTTAGGGGGTCCCTTATGGGTTTTCCCCCGGCGGCTCCTGAGGGTATCCGGTGTACCCGCCCGGGGTTCCCCCGGCGTTCGCCCGTCCTCGCAAGACGTCTTCGTAACGCCCGTCTTCGCAAGACGCCCTCGCAAGACGCCCTCGCGCTCTCGGCTCGCCGCCCTAGTGCGCGTCCGCCCCGAACGGCTTGCTGCTGAAGGCCGTCTTGTCCTTCGTGCCGTCCGTGATCCACCACCACTCGGGGCGTTCGCCGTACCGCGAGAAGGCCAGCCCCGGGCCCCACGCCAGGACGACCTCGTCCTTACCGTCATGATCGAAGTCCGCGACGTCGTAGAGCCGGGCCGCGCGCTCGTCCTTACGGATCGTCTTGCCGTCCACGACGGAAGGTGCCGCGCGGGTCAGGAGGTGACGCCCGGCGACGCGGGGCGTGGCGGTGTGGGAGGCCCGGCGCAGGGTGAGCAGCTCGACGCCGCCCCGGCCGAGCGAGACGGCCAGCTCATCGGTGCCGTCACCGTCGGTGTCGGCGGCGGCCAGCTTGCCCGACATCCCCGGCATCTTGAGAGGGCGTGGTTCCAGAGGGCGCGGATCGGCCCGTCCCGGCCGCGTCGTCCGCTTGTAGTAGACGCTCACCGTCTTACCGATGTCCGGCCGCTCCGTCTCGCCGCCCGGCTCGTCATTGCGGGTGCCGCTGTCGCCGACCGCGACATCGCGGCGGCCGTCGCCGTCGAAGTCGCCGAACGTGATCGCGTTGCCCTCGCGCAGCTTGCGGCCCTTCGTGCTGAGGCCGTGGGAGCCGCCGGGGAGGAGGGTGGAGCCGGACTGGTCGTTGTCGTTGACCGCGTGCACCACCAGATCGGTGGCGCGGTGGCCGTCGGCGGTGTGGGTGCCGGTGCCGTCCGCGGATTGGCCATCGGCGGTGCCATTCGCGGAGTGGCCATCGGCGGTGCCGTCCGCGGAGTCGCTGTCCGCGATGGTGTCCGCGATGAGATCGCCGATCTCGGCGTGGCCGTCCAGCGGGCTCGCGTACGGAACGGTCCGGGCGGCCTTGCCCGCCCGGTTGAACGGCCCGTACAGCACCAGCAGCGAGTGGCGGTCCTCGCGGATCAGGGCCAGGTCGTGGTGGTCGTCGCCGTCGAAGTCGCCGACGGTCGGGCGCTGGGCGTCCACGCCGTCGTCCGGGCCGGTCAACTGGACGCGGGCGGCCGAGCGGGTCATCTGGGGGCCGCCGGGGCCGCCCCAGGAGATGTAGGGGACGGTCCGGACGGTGGCCTGGGTGCGCTCCGTCTCGCGTTCGCCGAGGGCCTCGCCCGCCGTGGTGGTGACGTCGGCGTAGCCGTCGCCGTCGAGGTCGGCCGTGGCCACCTCGGTCGCGCCCGCGACGGTGACGTCCTGGGACGGCAGGCCGAGGTCGCGGTGGCGCAGCACGGTGCGGGTGGCGGGATTCAGACCGTGGGACGAGCCGTGGACGAAGGCGATCCGGCTGGGCAGCCCCCCTTTGCCGGACGGGACGGGGAGCCGCAGATCGGGATAGCCGTCGCCGTTGACGTCATCCGGCAGCCGGCTGCCCTTGCCGTGGGGGACGGGCGCGGTGGCGGTGGGGGTGATGACGGACCCGCTGGCGGAGGAGGAGCGCTCAGCCCGTGCGCCGCCGTCGTCGGGGCCGCAGGCGGCGAGCAGCAGCGCCAGACAGGCCGTACCTGCGGCGATGGAGGCGACGGAGGAGGTGGAGGCGATGGAGGAGGTGGAGGCGATGGAGGAGGTGGAGGCGGTGGGGACGCGGAAGAGGGTGCGGAAAGGAGTGCGGAGAAGGGTGCGGCGTCGGGGGCCCGGGACGCGGCCGGGTGGTGCGGTGGGGGGAGGCGCGGGCGTCATCGGGCCACCTCAACCCATCAGGGCGGCTGAGGCCAAGGGGCGCGGCACTTCGTTACGAGTGTGATGCCTGGCGTTTCGTCCTCGTCCGCTCAATGGCCGTATGGGAGGACGCGGGACCGATCAGTCCGGTTGGCTGTAAAGATGACCTTTGGAGCACAAGGTCTGTCCAGGACATTTACCTATGCGCTGTCGGGCATGATCCTGTAGGGAATTCGTAACGTCGTTGTGAGAAGGGATACTTCACGGCCAGTATCGGTAGTCGGTCGACGCGGAACTTCAACGCGGAAAAGCGGGGGCAGCCATGTGCTTAACGCACGGTGTGCGGGTGACGGGTGAAGCGGCGAGACCGGCGAAAGAGGGGTCGGGCGGGGTGTAGTCGCGATGTCGGACGGGAGCGCTTGGCGCCCGGCGGCGGATGCCGCTCGCCCGCCGCTGAGCGAGGGTGCTAGAAATAACGACATGGCCGGACTTTTCGGTCGACCACGGGTTCCGCCGGCCCGCACGATGAACGACTGGCGTCCACGGGGTCGGCGTGAGGGGCCCCGCTCGGCGTGGGAGCGACGTGGGCGGCGCGTTCAGCAGGACCAGCAGGGTCAGCGGGACCGGCGCGATCAATCCGATCCGCAGGGCTCGCCGGATTCCCATGACCACTGGGATCCGCAGGGCCGCCAGGACGCGTACGCCCAGCGGGGCCCGCAGAAGCGGTCGCCGGTGCGCATCGGCCTGACCGGCGGCGGGTCCGGGCCCGGCTCCGGCCACGGCACCGCACACGGCCGCGGCTACGGGCGGCCCCGGCGGAACCCGGTGCGCGGCGTGCGCACCGTGGCCGGCCAGGTCTTCGTCCTGCAAGTGGGGGTCGTGCTGCTGCTGGTCGTCGCCGCCGTGGTGGCGCTCGTCCTTCAGTCCCGCTACGACAGTGAGCGGGAGGCCCGTAACCGCTCCATGGCGGTCGCCGAGAGCTTCGCGAGCGCGCCGGGGATGGTGAGCGCGATCCGCGGGCCCGATCCGAGCGCCGTGCTCCAGCCGCTCGCCGAGCGCGCCCGTAAGGGCTCCCACGTCGACTTCGTCGTCGTCATGACACCCCAGGGGATCCGCTTCACCCACCCCAATCCCGCCCGGATCGGCAAGCACTTCATGGGCAGCATCCGGGCAGCGGCGGAGGGCCGGACGGTCCAGGAGACCTTCACCGGCACCCTCGGCCTGTCCGTGCGGTCCGTGGTGCCCGTCAAGGACAGCCACGGGAAGGTCGTCGGCCTGGTCGCGGCCGGTATCACGATCAAGAAGGTCAGCGGTGCGGCCGACCATCAGCTTCCGCTGCTGTTCGGCGCGGCCGCGGCCGCGATGGCGCTCGCCACGGCGGGCACGGCCCTGGTCAGCAGGCGGCTGCGGCGCCAGACCCACGGGCTGGACCCGGCCGAGATGACGCGGATGTACGAGCACCATGACGCGGTGCTGCACTCGGTGCGCGAGGGCGTGCTGATCGTCGGCGGCGACAGGCGGCTGGTGCTCGCCAACGACGAGGCGCGCCGGCTCTTCGACCTCCCGCCGGACGCCGAGGGCCGGCTGGTGTCCGAGCTCGGCTTCGATCCGCACACCGCCGCGCTGCTGGTCTCCGGGCGCCCCGCCACCGACGAGGTCCATACGGCCGGTGAGCGGCTGCTGTCCGTCAGCCACCGCCCCACCGACCGCGACGGCGGCCCGCCCGGCAGCGTCGCCACCCTGCGCGACACCACGGAGCTGCGCGCGCTGTCCGGCAAGGTCGACCTCGCGCGCAACCGGCTCAAGCTGCTGTACGACGCGGGCGTCTCCATCGGCACCACGCTGGACGTGGTGCGCACCGCCCAGGAGCTGGCGGAGTACGCGGTGGCCCGGTTCGCCGACTACGTATCGGTGGACCTCGCGGACTCGGTGCTGCGCGGCGAGGAGCCCCCGGACGGAGCGGTGGGCACCGGCGCCCCGGACGCGGGCCCGTGGAGCGCCGTGGCGGTCGCCGACGGCGGCGGTACCGTCCTGCGCCGTACGGCCCTCAGCGGCATCCGGGACGACGGCCCGCTCTACCCCCTCGGCATGCTGATCGAATTCGGCCCGAGCGCGCCCCAGGCCCGCGGCTTCCGCAGCGGAGCGGTGACGGTCGAGCCGGTCCTGGGCGATTTCGCCGGCTGGCAGGAACAGGACCCCGAGCACGCCCGGCGGATCGTCGACTACGGCATCCACTCGATGATCACGGTGCCGCTGCGGGCCCGGGGCGTCGTCCTGGGCGTGGCCAGTTTCATGCGCGCGGAGAAGCCGGAGCCCTTCGAGGAGGACGACATCTCCCTCGCCGAGGAGCTGGTCACCAGGGCCGCCGTCAGCATCGACAACGCCCGGCGCTACACCCGCGAGCACACGATGGCGGTGACCCTTCAGCGCAGCCTGCTGCCCCGGATGCTGCCGGAGCAGAACGCGCTGGATGTGGCGTACCGCTATCTGCCGGCCGAGTCGGGGGTCGGGGGCGACTGGTTCGACGTCATTCCGTTGCCGGGGGCGCGGGTGGCGCTGGTGGTGGGCGATGTCGTCGGGCACGGTCTGCACGCCGCGGCGACGATGGGGCGGCTGCGGACGGCGGTGCACAACTTCTCCACCCTCGATCTGCCGCCCGACGAGATCCTGTCCCACCTCGACGATCTGATCGCCCGGATCGACCAGGACGAGGGCCCCGGCGGACTGGACGGCGACGGCGGTGGGAGCGAGGGGATCACGGGGGCGACGTGTCTGTACGCGATCTACGATCCGGTGACGCGGCGGTGCACGATGGCGCGGGCCGGTCATCCGCCGCCCGCGCTGGTGCGTCCGGATGGCTCGGTGGAGTTCCTCGATCTCCCGGGCGGGCCGCCGCTGGGCCTGGGCGGGCTGCCGTTCGAGACGTCGGAGCTGGACCTGCCCGAGGGCAGCCATCTGGTGCTCTACACGGACGGCCTGATCGAGAAGCGCGACCGGGACATCGACACCGGTCTGGAGATGCTGCGCGATGCCCTGTCCCACCCCGGCCGGACGCCCGAGGACGCCTGTACGGCCGTGCTGGACGCGCTGCTGCCCGACCGCCCGAGCGATGACATCGCGCTGATCGTGGCCCGTACGAGGGTGCTGGAGTCCGGTCTGACGGCCGACTGGGAGGTGGCCTGTGACCCGTCGCAGGTGGCCGCGGTGCGGGCCGCGGTGGCCCAGAAGCTGGCGGAGTGGGATCTGGGCGATGTCGCGTTCACGACCGAGCTCATCCTCAGCGAGCTGATCACCAACGCGATCCGCTATGCGACCGGCCCGATCCGGGTGCGGCTGCTCTGCGACCGCAGCCTGATCTGCGAGGTCTTCGACACCAGCAGCACCTCCCCGCATCTGCGGTACGCGGGGACGACGGACGAGGGCGGCCGGGGGCTCTTCCTGGTCTCGCAGTTCGCCGACCGCTGGGGCACTCGCTACACCTCGGACGGCAAGGTCATCTGGACCGAGCAGGCGCTGCCGCTGTCGAAGAGCGGCAAGCCGCGGTCGTAAGGGCCTCAGGGCGCTCCAAGGGCTCGCATGAAAGCCATAAGGCGCTCACGGGGCCGTAGGGGCTAGTGACGGGGCCGTAGGGCTCCTGAGGCCCGTCAAAGCCGTCAAGGGGGCAACGCGGCCACCGAGGGGCAACGCGGCCACCTTACGGCCCCCAGCACAGCCAGAAGCCCGCCCACGGACCCCGTGGGCGGGCTTCTGCGCTTCGCACCGGTTGCGGCGTTACTTGGCCGGGGCCGGCTCCGGCTCCTCGGCGCTCTTGCCGCCGTCCTCCGGCTCGGCCGGGGTCCTCACCGAGTCGAGGAGCAACTGCGCCACGTCCACGACCTGGAGCTCTTCCTTCGCCTTTCCGTCGTTCTTCTTGCCGTTGACGGAGTCGGTCAGCATCACCAGGCAGAACGGGCAGGCGGTGGAGACGATGTCCGGGTTGAGGGACAGCGCCTCGTCCACGCGCTCGTTGTTGACGCGCTTGCCGATCCGCTCCTCCATCCACATCCGGGCGCCGCCCGCGCCACAGCAGAAGCCGCGCTCCTTGTGGCGGTGCATCTCCTCGTTCCGCAGCCCCGGCACCTTGGCGATGATCTCGCGCGGCGGGGTGTAGACCTTGTTGTGGCGGCCCAGGTAGCAGGGGTCGTGGTAGGTGATCAGGCCCTCGACCGGGGTGACCGGGACCAGCTTGCCCTCGTCGATGAGGTGCTGGAGCAACTGGGTGTGGTGGATGACCTCGAACTCGCCGCCGAGCTGCGGGTACTCGTTCGCGATGGTGTTGAAGCAGTGCGGGCAGGTCGCGACGATCTTCTTCTTGGCCTTCTCGACGGTGACGCCTTCCTCGGCATCCTCCCCGAAGGCCATGTTCAGCATCTCGACGTTCTGCTGGCCGAGCTGCTGGAAGAGGAACTCATTGCCCAGACGGCGGGCGGAGTCACCGGTGCACGCCTCGTCGCCGCCCATGATCGCGAACTTGACGCCCGCGATGTGCAGCAGCTCCGCGAATGCCTTGGTGGTCTTCTTCGCCCGGTCCTCCAGGGCGCCCGCGCAGCCGACCCAGTACAGGTAGTCGACCTCGGTGAGGTCCTCGATGTCCTTGCCGACGACCGGCACCTCGAAGTCGACTTCCTTGGTCCACGCGAGGCGCTGCTTCTTGGCCAGCCCCCAGGGGTTGCCCTTCTTCTCCAGGTTCTTGAGCATCGTGCCCGCCTCGGACGGGAACGAGGACTCGATCATCACCTGGTAGCGGCGCATGTCCACGATGTGGTCGACGTGCTCGATGTCCACCGGGCACTGCTCGACGCACGCGCCGCAGGTGGTGCAGGACCACAGCACGTCCGGGTCGATGACGCCATTCTCCTCGAGCGTGCCGATCAGCGGGCGCTCGGCCTCGGCCAGGGCCGCGGCGGGCACATCGGCAAGCTGCCCCTCGCCGGCCTTCTCCTCGCCCTCCGCCGTCTTGCCGCCACCGGCGAGCAGATACGGCGCCTTGGCGTGCGAGTGGTCGCGCAGCGCCATGATCAGCAGCTTGGGCGACAGCGGCTTGCCGGTGTTCCAGGCGGGGCACTGCGACTGGCAGCGGCCGCATTCGGTGCAGGTGGAGAAGTCGAGGATGCCCTTCCAGGAGAAGTGCTCGATCTGCGAGACGCCGAACTGGGCGTCCTCGTCCGGGTCCTCGAAGTCGATCGGCTTGCCCTCGCTCACCATCGGCTGAAGCGCGCCGAGGGCCACATCGCCGTCCGCGTTGCGCTTGAACCAGATGTTCGGGAAGGCGAGGAAGCGGTGCCAGGCGATGCTCATGTCGAGGTTGGTGCTGACCGTGATCATCCAGATCATGGTCGTACCGAGCTTGATCATCGCGAACAGGTAGGTCAGGTTCTGCACCGTGTCCACGCTGAGCCCGTCGAAGAGCTGGACCAGCGGATACGAGGCGAAGTACGCGGGCTCGTAAGTGTCGACGTGGTGCAGCGCGCCCTCGGTGCCGCGCAGGGCCATGATCGCGACGCCGATGATGAGGATGACGTACTCGACGAAGTACGCCTGCCAGGCGGTGGAGCCCGCGAACCGGGACTTGCGGCCGGCCCGGCTGGGCAGGTTGAGCAGCCGGATCGCCATCAGCGTCAGGATGCCCAGGGTGGTCATCGTGCCGATGAACTCGATGTACAGCTCGTAGGGGAGGAATCCGCCGAGGATCGGCAGCGTCCAGTCCGCCTGGAAGAGCTGGCCGTAGGCGTTGATGATGGTCGGCGGCAGGGTCAGGAAGCCGATCGCCACGAACCAGTGGGCGACGCCGATCACGCCCCACTTGTTCATGCGGGTGTGCGCGAGGAACTCCCGGGCCAGGGTCACGCTGCGCTGGTAGGGGTTGTCGGTCCTGACCCCCGCTGGGACCGGCGCGCCGAGCTTGAAGAAGCGCACGAACTGTGCGACGGCCCGGCCGAGCAGGGCAACGCCGACCGCGGTGAGGACCAGCGACACGATGATCGCGGCGAGTTGCATATGGGGCTCCTCGAACCTGCGAGCTGGATTACTAAGCAGTAACTTAATGTGGCTTGACCGAGATTACCCGCCCGGACGGGGGCGTATGTAGTCGACGAGCCGGTGATCTGTGTCGCTCACTTGGCCCCCTCTCCCTCTCATCCGTGCTTGGTTGGGCATAAGCCTCATATAAAACTTGAGCCCATGCGACTCAGGTCTGTTGACAGCGGCGATCCGGCTGATGCACGCTTGAGCCTGTTCCACTCAATGCTGTAGCTGGAGGATCCCGAAATGGCACGTGCGGTCGGCATCGACCTGGGTACGACGAACTCCGTCGTCAGTGTTCTCGAGGGCGGTGAGCCCACCGTCATCACCAACGCCGAGGGCGCCAGGACCACGCCGTCCGTCGTGGCGTTCGCGAAGAACGGCGAGGTGCTCGTCGGCGAGGTGGCCAAGCGCCAGGCGGTCACCAACGTCGACCGCACCATCCGGTCGGTCAAGCGCCACATGGGCACCGACTGGAAGGTCAACCTCGACGGCAAGGACTTCAACCCGCAGCAGATGAGCGCCTTCATCCTGCAAAAGCTCAAGCGGGATGCGGAGTCGTACCTCGGCGAGAAGGTCGCGGACGCGGTCATCACCGTCCCGGCGTACTTCAACGACGCCGAGCGCCAGGCCACCAAGGAAGCCGGTGAGATCGCGGGCCTCAACGTCCTGCGTATCGTCAACGAGCCTACCGCCGCCGCGCTCGCCTACGGGCTGGAGAAGGACGACCAGACCATCCTGGTCTTCGACCTCGGTGGCGGCACCTTCGACGTCTCGCTGCTGGAGATCGGCGACGGCGTGGTGGAGGTCAAGGCCACCAACGGTGACAACCACCTCGGTGGTGACGACTGGGACCAGCGCGTCGTCGACTACCTGGTCAAGCAGTTCAACAACGGCCACGGCGTCGACCTGTCCAAGGACAAGATGGCCCTTCAGCGCCTCCGCGAGGCCGCTGAGAAGGCGAAGATCGAGCTCTCCAGCTCGTCCGAGACCACCATCAACCTGCCCTACATCACGGCGTCCGCCGAGGGCCCGCTGCACCTGGACGAGAAGCTCACCCGCGCCCAGTTCCAGCAGCTCACCTCCGACCTGCTGGAGCGCTGCAAGACCCCGTTCCACAACGTCATCAAGGACGCGGGCATCTCGCTGTCCGAGATCGACCACGTGGTCCTGGTCGGTGGCTCGACCCGCATGCCCGCCGTCGCCGAGCTCGTCAAGGAGCTGACCGGCGGCAAGGAGGCCAACAAGGGCGTCAACCCGGACGAGGTCGTCGCCATCGGCGCCTCCCTCCAGGCCGGTGTCCTCAAGGGCGAGGTCAAGGACGTCCTGCTGCTCGACGTCACCCCGCTGTCCCTCGGCATCGAGACCAAGGGCGGCATCATGACCAAGCTGATCGAGCGCAACACGACCATTCCGACCAAGCGCTCGGAGATCTTCACCACGGCCGAGGACAACCAGCCGTCCGTGCAGATCCAGGTCTACCAGGGCGAGCGCGAGATCGCGGCCTACAACAAGAAGCTCGGGATGTTCGAGCTGACCGGCCTGCCGCCGGCCCCGCGCGGCGTGCCGCAGATCGAGGTCACCTTCGACATCGACGCCAACGGCATCATGCACGTCGGCGCGAAGGACCTCGGCACCGGCAAGGAGCAGAAGATGACCGTCACCGGCGGCTCCGCGCTGCCGAAGGACGACATCGACCGCATGATGCGCGAGGCCGAGCAGTACGCGGAGGAGGACCACAAGCGCCGCGAGGCCGCCGAGACCCGCAACCAGGCCGAGCAGCTCGTCTACCAGACGGACAAGTTCCTCAAGGACAACGAGGACAAGGTCCCGGGCGAGGTCAAGACCGAGGTCGAGGAGGCCCTCACCGAGCTGAAGGAGAAGCTCAAGGGTGAGGACACCGCCGAGATCCGCACCGCGACCGAGAAGGTCGCCGCGGTCAGCCAGAAGCTGGGCCAGGCCATGTACGCCAACACCCAGGCGGACGGCCCGGGCGCGGCCGGTGCCGCCGCCGGTGACGCCGGCGCCGCGGGCCAGGCCAAGGCCGATGACGATGTGGTGGACGCCGAGATCGTCGACGACGACAAGGCCGACAAGGGCCAGGGTGGTGCCGCGTGACGGAGGAGACCCCGGGCTTCGAGGAGCAGCCCGACGTCCCCTCCGAGGCCGCGCAGACCCCCGACGACGCGGCGAAGGGCGCCGGGTCCGCCGACAAGGCGGGCCCGGCAGCCCCGGCCGGGGACCTCGAGCAGGTAGCCCTTCAGGCACAACTGGACCAGGTGCGTACCGCCCTCAATGAGCGGACGGCCGACCTCCAGCGGCTCCAGGCGGAGTACCAGAACTATCGGCGCCGGGTCGAGCGGGACCGGGTGACGGTCAAGGAGATCGCCGTGGCGAGCCTCCTGTCCGAGCTGCTGCCCGTGCTCGACGACATCGGCCGGGCCCGTGAGCACGGCGAGCTGGTCGGCGGCTTCAAGTCGGTCGGCGAATCGGTGGAGACGGTGTCGGCGAAGCTGGGCCTTCAGCAGTTCGGCAAGGAGGGCGAGCCCTTCGACCCGCTGGTGCACGAGGCCCTGATGCATTCGTACGCGCCGGATGTCACCGAGACCACGTGCGTGCAGATTCTCCAGCCGGGGTATCGAATCGGCGAGCGCACGATCCGCCCGGCGCGGGTCGCGGTCGCCGAGCCCCAGCCGGGAGCCACCGCCAAGGGCGGCGAGGGCGAGGCCGCGGCGCCGGACGAGGAGAGCGGTGGCCCGGAAGAGGGCTGACGTGACGGTGATCGCGGGAGCAGCAGGAGAGGAGGGACGTCGAGGATGAGCACCAAGGACTTCGTGGAGAAGGACTACTACAAAGTCCTCGGCGTCCCCAAGGACGCGACCGAGGCGGAGATCAAGAAGGCGTACCGGAAGCTCGCCCGCGAGTACCACCCGGACGCCAACAAGGGCGATGCCAAGGCGGAGGACCGCTTCAAGGAGATCTCCGAGGCCAATGACATCCTCGGCGACCCCAAGCGGCGCAAGGAGTACGACGAGGCCCGCTCGCTCTTCGGGAACGGCGGATTCCGCCCCGGTCCCGGCGGTCCGGGCGGCACCGGGAACTTCAACTTCGACCTGGGCGACCTCTTCGGCGGCGCCCAGGGCGGCGGCGGTCCCGGTGGCGGTGGCGCCGGCGGCTTCGGCGGCGGGCTCGGGGATGTCTTCGGCGGGCTGTTCGGCCGCGGCGGCGCCACCCGCGCCCAGCCGCGCCGGGGCCAGGACATCGAGTCCGAGGTGACGCTCAGCTTCACCGAGGCCGTCGAGGGGGCCACGGTCCCGCTGCGGATGTCCAGCCAGGCCCCGTGCAAGGCGTGCTCGGGCACCGGCGACCGGGACGGCACCCCGCGGGTCTGCCCCACCTGTGTCGGCACCGGCCAGGTCAGCCGGGGCGGCGGGGGCGGCTTCTCGCTCACCGACCCGTGCGTGGAGTGCCGCGGCCGCGGCCTGATCGCGCAGAACCCGTGCGAGACCTGCAAGGGCAGCGGACGGGCCCGTTCCGCCCGCACCATGCAGGTCCGGATCCCCGCGGGTGTCAGCGACAGCCAGCGGATCCGGCTGCGCGGCAAGGGTGCCCCCGGCGAGACCGGCGGCCCGGCCGGCGATCTGTATGTGGTCGTGCACGTGGACGCGCATCCGGTCTTCGGCCGTAAGGGCGACAACCTGACCGTCACCGTGCCCGTCACCCTTCCGGAGGCGGCGCTCGGCGGCGAGATCAAGGTCCCGACCCTGGGCGGCCCGCCGGTCACCCTGAAGCTGCCGCCCGGCACGCCCAACGGACGCACGATGCGCGCCCGTGGCAAGGGCGCGGTCCGTAAGGACGGCACGCGCGGAGACCTGCTGGTCACCGTCGAGGTCATGGTGCCGCAGGAGCTGAGTGACACGGCGCGGGACGCGCTGGAGTCGTATCGCGAAGCGACCGTGGGAGAGGACCCACGGGCGGAGCTGTTCAAGGCCGCGAAGGGAGCGTGACCCCAATGGAGTCGCACGGCCGAGGAGGCATCGGAGGCAGGGGCGCCGGCCGGCCCCGTAACCCTTATGAGCTGACCGAGGATTCGCCGGTGTACGTCATCTCGGTGGCGGCCCAGCTTTCCGGGCTGCACCCGCAGACCCTGCGTCAGTACGACCGCCTCGGCCTGGTATCCCCCGACCGTACCGCCGGCCGCGGCCGGCGGTACTCCGCGCGGGACATCCAGTTGCTCCGCCAGGTCCAGCAGTTGTCCCAGGACGAGGGCATCAACCTCGCCGGGATCAAGCGCATCATCGAACTGGAGAACCAGGTCGCGGCTCTCCAGGCCCATGTCGCCGAGCTCCAGGCCGCGGTCGAGGGCGCCGCGACCGCCATGCAGCAGCGCGAGGCCCAGGTCCACGCCTCCTACCGCCGCGACCTGGTCCGCTACCAGGACGTCCAGCAGAGCAGCGCTCTGGTGGTCTGGCGCCCCAAGCGCCCGGAGTAGCACCCCGGCGCGCGGCTGATCGCAGGCCCGGTGACCGTCCTTACGGCCACCGGGCCTTTCGCGTGCCCGGCGGGGCCGCTGGTCGGGCGCGCCGATGGGGCGTGCCGGGTCCACCATGGAGTTATGGGAGGAGGTATCGCCATGGTGGAAGTCAAGACGATCGAGAAGCCGGATGAGCGGCGTGACTTTCCCGGAGGCCATATCGAAGCCCTGCATCTGACCGGGCTGGATTTCGCCGTGGGCACCTTCGAGCCCGGATGGCGCTGGCGGGAGTCGGTGCGGCCGATCGTGGGGACCGATCTGTGCGAGGTCCACCACAGCGGGATCGTGGTCCAGGGCCGGATGCGGCTGCGCACGGCCGATGGCGCGGAGGCCGAGGTGGGGCCCGGGGATGTGTATGTGGTGGCGCCCGGCCATGACGCCTGGGTCGTCGGCGATGAGCAGGTCGTGGTGTACGACGTCGCGGGGCAGATGGCGTTGACGTATGCGAAGTCGAGTGAGGCCGGGGCCTGACACGGGGGGCGGGAGCGGCGTCCTGTAGCGGTTCAGCCGTCGGCAGGGGACGAGATGAGTACCGGTCGGATACCACCGCGTGGACCCCGCCGCGGGGGGTGGCCGCACGGAAGTGCCCGTACCGACCAACTGATCCGGACGCTGCTGCGGCGCCGTAAGGAGCCGCTGGCGATCGAGGACGTCACCGTCGTCGACAAGCCGGGGATGCGCCGCGCGGTCGCGGCGACCGCGATCGGCAACACCATGGAGTGGTTCGACTTCGGTGTCTATGCCTATGTCGCGGTCACCCTCGGCAGGGTCTTCTTCCCCGCCGACAACCCCGCCACCCAGGTGGTCTCCACGTTCGCCACGTTCGCCGTGGCGTTTCTGGTGCGGCCGCTGGGCGGGCTGGTGTTCGGGCCGCTGGGCGACCGGATCGGGCGGCGGCGGGTGCTGTCCACCACCATGATCATGATGGCGACCGGCACCTTCGCGGTGGGCCTGCTGCCCGGCTATACCCGGATCGGCTTCGCCGCCCCGCTGCTGCTCCTGGCCTGCCGGGTGGTGCAGGGCTTCTCGACCGGCGGTGAGTACGCGGGGGCGACCACCTACATCGCCGAGTTCGCGCCCGATCAGCGCCGTGGCTTCCTCGGCAGTTGGCTCGACTTCGGCACCTTCATCGGCTATTCGCTGGGCTCCGGTCTGGTCACCGTGCTCACCGCGGTCATCGGTGAGACCGGGATGGTGGAGTGGGGCTGGCGGGTGCCGTTCCTGGTGGCGGGGCCGCTGGGGCTGATCGGTCTGTATATGCGGCTGCGGCTGGAGGAGACCCCGGCGTTCCAGCAGGAGGCCGAGCGGGCGGCCGAGGCGGCGCAGGCGGCGGAGGCGCACGGCGAAACGGTGCCGGTCGAGGCGGCCCGCCAGTCCGGTCATGGGCGGCTGAAGGAGATCTTCACCCGGCACTGGGAGGCGATGCTGATCTGCATGGGCCTGGTGCTGCTGTACAACGTCACCAACTACATGGTGACGTCGTATCTGCCGACGTATATGACCTCCACGCTCGGCCAGGACCCCACCACGGCCCAGGTGCTGGTGCTGGGCACCATGCTGTTCGTGGTGCTGGCGATCACGGTGGTCGGGCGCGGTTCCGACCGCTGGGGGCGGCGGCCGCTGTTCCTGTTCGGCAGTCTGGGCCTGGTGGCGCTGGCCATTCCGGCGGTGCTGCTGATCCGGGCGGGCGGTGTGCTGATGCCCGCGATCGGCTGTCTGATCCTGGGCGCGATGCTGGTCACCTTCGCGGGGACGAGCGCCGCCACGCTTCCGGCGCTGTTCCCGACCCGGCTGCGCTACGGCGCGCTGTCGATCTCGTACAACCTCTCCGTGTCGCTGTTCGGCGGGACGACGCCGCTGCTGGCCTCTTGGCTGGTGGCCACCACGCACAACACGCTGGTGCCCGCCTTCTACCTGATGGCGGCGGGGGTGATCGGGCTGATCGCCACGCTGTTCCTGCACGAGACGGCGGGGAAGCCGCTGCGCGGTTCGGGGCCCATGGTGGAGACCGAGGAGGAGGCGCGTACGGCCGTGGCCGAGAGCCGTACGGAGGCCGGGCGGCACGCCCGCGACGTCTGGATCCGGCTGCGCCACCCCTGGGCGGGGGCGGGCCACCGGGAGGGGGAGGGCGAGGAGTGATCCGGCCCGGGCCTCAGCCCTTGCCCACGGCGCTGACTCACCCGCTGACTCACCCCTTGCCCATGGCGCGGGTGAGGGTGATTTCGATCAGGACGCGGTCGGGGTTGGGGCGCGGGGTGCGCTCGTAGCGCTCGGCGTAGCGGCGTACCGCCTCCGCGATCAGCTCGGGCTCCTCGCGTACGACCGCGAGCCCCTCCAGCGTGGCCCACCGCCTGCCCGCCAGTTGGCAGACCGCGACCCGCGCACCGCCCTCGCCCGCCGCCCGGACATGGGCGACCTTACGGCTGTGGCGGTTGGCGATGACGCGGGCGAGCCCGGCCTCGGGGTCGTAGGTGACACCGACCGGGACGACATGCGGGGTGCCGTCCGGGCGGGGGGTGGTCAGGGTGCAGACATGGCGTTCGCGCCAGAAATCGAGGTACTCGGGATCGGGGTTGCGGGGGTCGACAGGCATGGTCCAGAACCTACCGACATGGCCCGGAACCTCAGACCAGGGGAGTGGCGTGAGCGAGATTGAGTGGAATAGACTCAACTTTGCGGAGGTTGGGTAGGGCAGGATGAGAAGATCGCAGCGAGGAGGAGCACAGGGACGTGGATGCCGAGCTGACCAACAAGAGCCGGGCGGCGCTGAGCGCCGCCAATGACCGGGCGGTGTCCTCCGGACACGCGGATATGACGCCCGCGCATCTCCTGCTCGCCCTGCTCCAGGGCCAGGACAACGAGAACGTCATGGATCTGCTGGCAGCCGTAGAGGCCGACGCGGCCCATGTGCGCGGCGGCGCCGAGCGGCTGCTCGCCGCCCTGCCCAGCGTCCAGGGCTCCACCGTGGCCCCGCCGCAGGCCGGCCGCGAGCTGCTCGCCGTCGTCGCGGACGCCACCCAGCGGGCCAGGGAACTGGGGGACGACTATGTCTCCACCGAGCATCTGCTCATCGGCATCGCCGCCAAGGGCGGCCAGGCCGGTGAGCTGCTCGACCAGCAGGGGGCGAGCGCCAAGAAGCTGCTCGCCGCGTTCGAGAAGGTCAGGGGTGGACAGCGGGTGACGACGGCCGATCCGGAGGGCACGTACAAGGCCCTGGAGAAGTTCGGCACGGACTTCACCGCTGCCGCGCGCGAGGGCAAGCTGGACCCGGTCATCGGCCGGGACCAGGAGATCCGCCGGGTGGTGCAGGTGCTCTCCCGGCGCACCAAGAACAACCCGGTGCTGATCGGCGATCCGGGCGTCGGTAAGACGGCCGTCGTCGAAGGGCTCGCCCAGCGGATCGTCAAGGGCGACGTCCCCGAGAGCCTGCGCGACAAGCGCCTGGTCGCCCTCGACCTCGGCGCGATGGTCGCGGGCGCGAAGTACCGCGGTGAGTTCGAGGAGCGGCTGAAGACCGTCCTGGCCGAGATCAAGTCCAGCGACGGCCAGATCATCACCTTCATCGACGAGCTGCACACCGTGGTCGGCGCGGGCGCCGGCGGCGACTCCGCGATGGACGCGGGCAATATGCTCAAGCCGATGCTGGCCCGCGGTGAGCTGCGCATGGTCGGCGCCACCACGCTGGACGAGTACCGCGAGCGGATCGAGAAGGACGCCGCGCTCGAGCGCCGCTTCCAGCAGGTGCTGGTCGCCGAGCCGACCGTCGAGGACACCGTCGCCATCCTGCGCGGGCTCAAGGGCCGCTACGAGGCCCACCACAAGGTGCAGATCGCCGACGGCGCGCTGGTGGCCGCCGCCGCCCTCTCCGACCGGTACATCACCTCCCGCTTCCTGCCCGACAAGGCCATCGACCTGGTCGACGAGGCGGCCTCCCGGCTCCGGATGGAGATCGACTCCTCCCCCGTGGAGATCGACGAGCTCCAGCGGTCGGTGGACCGGATGCGGATGGAGGAGATGGCGCTCGCCCGGGAGACCGACGAGGCCAGCAAGCTGCGGCTGGACAAGCTGCGCCGCGACCTCGCCGACAAGGAGGAGGAGCTGCGCGGGCTCACCGCCCGCTGGGAGAAGGAGAAGCAGGGCCTCAACCGTGTCGGTGAGCTCAAGGAGAAGCTGGACGAGCTGCGCGGCCAGGCCGAGCGCGCCCAGCGCGACGGCGACTTCGACACCGCCTCCAAGCTGCTGTACGGGGAGATCCCGGCCGTCGAGCGGGAGCTGGCCGAGGCGTCGGAGGCCGAGGCCGAGGTCCAGCAGGACCGCCCCACCATGGTCAAGGAGGAGGTCGGCCCGGACGATGTGGCCGATGTGGTCGCCTCCTGGACCGGCATCCCCGCCGGCCGGCTGCTGGAGGGCGAGACCAAGAAGCTGCTGCGCATGGAGGACGAGCTGGGCAAGCGGCTGATCGGCCAGATGGAAGCCGTAAGGGCGGTATCGGACGCCGTGCGCAGGACCCGCGCGGGCATCGCCGACCCGGACCGGCCCACCGGTTCGTTCCTCTTCCTCGGCCCCACCGGCGTCGGCAAGACCGAGCTGGCCAAGGCGCTCGCCGACTTCCTCTTCGACGACGAGCGGGCCATGGTCCGCATCGACATGAGCGAGTACGGCGAGAAGCACAGCGTGGCCCGGCTGGTCGGCGCCCCGCCCGGATACGTCGGCTACGAGGAGGGCGGCCAGCTCACCGAGGCGGTGCGCCGCCGCCCGTACAGCGTGGTGCTGCTGGACGAGGTGGAGAAGGCCCACCCCGAGGTCTTCGACGTCCTGCTCCAGGTCCTGGACGACGGGCGGCTCACCGACGGCCAGGGCCGGACGGTGGACTTTCGCAACACCATCCTGGTGCTCACCTCCAACCTGGGCAGCCAGTACCTGATGGATCCGCTGCTCGGCGACGAGGAGAAGAAGCAGAGCGTGCTGGAGACCGTGAGGACCTCCTTCAAGCCGGAATTCCTCAACCGCCTGGACGACCTCGTGGTCTTCTCCGCGCTCAGCGGGCCGGAGCTGGCCCGGATCGCCGAGCTCCAGATCGCCCGGCTGGCCCGCCGCCTCGCCGACCGCAGGCTGACCCTCGACGTCACCCCGGCCGCGCTGGAATGGCTGGCCGAGGAGGGCAACGACCCGGCGTACGGGGCGCGCCCGCTGCGCCGGCTGATCCAGACCGCCATCGGAGACCAGCTCGCCAAGGAGATCCTCGCCGGGGAGATCCGCGACGGCGACAAGGTCCGGGTGGACCGGGTCGGCGACGGCCTGCTGGTGGGCCCCGCGCAATAGGTCCCGCCGGTCCCTGTTCGGCCGGATCGGGCAATGTACGGCCGGGGTTGCACGGCGGGGGCGGGTGTGAGGGAGGATGGCGGTATTCCATACGAAGGGAAATCCACGGTGAGCATCGACCCGTCCTCGATTCCGAATTTCGGGGGTCAGCCCGAGCCCGAACCGACGGGTCCGAGCGGCCCCGTGCTGCCCGACCAGGATCTGGTCAAGCAGCTACTGGAGCAGATGGAGCTGAAGTACGTCGTCGACGAGGAGGGGGACCTCGCCGCGCCGTGGGAGCAGTTCCGCACCTATTTCATGTTCCGCGGGGAGGAGGAGCAGCAGGTCTTCTCCGTCCGTACGTTCTACGACCGGCCGCACGGCATCGATGAGAAGCCGCGGCTGCTCGAGGCGCTCGACGACTGGAACCGCCGCACGTTGTGGCCGAAGGTCTACACCCACACCAATGACGACGGCACGGTCCGGTTGATCGGCGAGGCGCAGATGCTGATCGGCACCGGCGTCAGCCTTGAGCACTTCGTGTCCAGCACGGTGAGCTGGGTGCGGGCTTCGATCGAGTTCGACCGCTGGCTGGTCGAACAGCTCGGTCTGGAGGCCGACATCGAGTCCGACGGCGAGGACAAGCCGGACGACGGCGACGGCCAGGTCTGAGCCGGGAGCCGTATCGCAAGCCCTGGGCCCGCCCGTATCGCGGTCAGGCCGGGCTGCCGGCCATGGTCAGCAGATACGCCCCATAGAGACAGGAGAGCCCGGCCAGTACGCCGCCCACCAGGACGGCGGTGCGTGGCCGGGCTCTTGCCATCGCCAGCGCCGCCGGGAACAGCAGCGGGAAGGCGGGCAGCAGAAAGCGCGGCTTGGACGCGAAGTAGTGCGAGCCGGTGAGCGCGATGAACACCAGGGCCAGGGTGTAGACGACCAGCGGCAGCGGCGGCGGGCGCAGCGCGAGGCAGACGAGCGAGACCAGCGAGGCGCCGATGACGATCAGGGACATGTAGTGCGGCGGTGTGCCGCCCCCCATGATCAGGCCGCGGACGGAGCGGAAGACGCTCGCACCGAGATCGAGAGAGGTGCCCCAGCGGTCCTGGACGTCCAGATAGCCGTGCCAGGTGCCGCGCCGCACTCCCACCCAGCCGGTGTAGCCGAGCCAGCCGAGCGGTGAGAGCGCCGCGCCCGCCCACACCCGCCAGGACGTACGCCCACGGCGCCGCCAGACCTCGGCGGCCGCGCACGCGCACACCGCCGCCGCGACCGCGATCCCATTGGGCCGGGTGGCCCCCGCGCACAGCGCGAGCGCCCCGGCCCACAGCCACCGCCGGGTCAGCAGCGCGTACAGCGACCAGGCCGCCAGCGCGGTCAGCAGCGACTCCGTGTACCCCATGGACTCGACGACCGCATGCGGCAGCAGCCCCCACAGCACGACCAGCATCAGGGCCGCTCGCCGCCCGTACAGCCGCTCCCCGACCGCGTGGATGCCCCAGGCCGCCAGCCCGGCCGCGACCCAGGTGATCAGCAGCCCCGCCGTCACCGCGCTCAGGGGCAGGACGCTGGTGACGGCCCTGATCAGCGCCGGGTAGAGCGGGAAGAACGCGAGATCGCTGAAGGTCAGGCCGGGGTGGGTGACGGAGGGCCGGCTGGTGCCGTAGCCGTGCTGGGCGATGCCCACGTACCAGATGCTGTCCCAGTAGTGCCCGAGCTGCGTCCGCGGATGCTTCCCGGTCCGCCAGGCCCCCACCGCCACGCATCCGATCCCGGCGGCCCGCACCGTCGCGTACACCGCCAGCGCGGGCCACGCCCGCCCCAGCGACGCCCGCACCCCCCGCCGGGTGGCCGGTCGTCCGGGCGGCTCCGGGGGCCGGGTGGACGCGGTGGTGTCGGCGGACACGGAAACCTCCGGTGCGGGCGCCCGACGGACATGCGCCGAGCCCCCGGGAGGGGACGGACCAGGGGGGCTCGGCGGACACACCGACCATCCGCCAGGCAGCGGCCGCCCGCGACCTGGAAGGCCCATCCGGGGGAGGCGCACCGGGCCTGCCCGGTCCCTGCCCAGGTGACCGGAGGCGCCTCCTCAGCCCGTGCCGAGCGTCTTCAGACGGGCGACGGCGTCCGTAAGGACCTCATCACGCTTGCAGAAGGCGAAGCGGACGAAGGGGGAGCCCTGGTCCTGGTGGTCGTAGAAGACCGCGTTCGGGACGGCGACCACGCCGCAGCGCTCGGGGAGGGAGCGGCAGAAGGCGAAGCCGTCGGTCTCGCCCAGGGGCCGGATGTCGGTGGTGATGAAGTACGTGCCCGAGGGGCGGAAGACCTGGAAGCCCGCGTCGGTCAGGCCGTCGGCCAGCAGATCGCGCTTGGCGCGCAGATCCTCGCGGATGCCGTGGAAATAGGCGTCGGGCAGCCGCAGCGCCTCGGCGACCGCGTACTGGAAGGGCCCCGCCGAGACATAGGTGAGGTACTGCTTGGCCGAGCGCACCGCCGTGACCAGCTCGGGAGCGCCGGTCACCCACCCGACCTTCCAGCCGGTGAACGAAAACGTCTTGCCGCTGCTGCTGATGGTGACGGTCCGCTCGCGCATCCCGGGGAAGGAGACGAGCGGGGTGTGCGCGGTGCCGAAGACGAGATGCTCGTAGACCTCGTCGGTGACCACCAGCAGATCGCGCTCGACGGCCAGCTCGGCGACCGCGGCCAGCTCATCATGGGTGAGCACGGTGCCGGTGGGGTTGTGCGGGGTGTTGAGCAGGATGAGCCGGGTGCGATCGGTGACGGCGGCTCGCAGCTCGTCCAGATCCAGCCGGAAGGTGTCCCCGTCGGGCCGGAGGGTGACCGGGACGCGCACCCCGCCCGCCATGGCGATACAGGCGGCGTACGAGTCGTAGTACGGCTCCAGCGCGACCACCTCGTCCCCCGGCTCCACCAGCGCCAGCAGCGACGCCGCGATGGCCTCGGTGGCGCCCGCGGTGATCAGCACCTCGCTGTCGGGGTCGAAGCCCAGCCCGTACCAGCGCCGCTGGTGCTCGGCGACGGCGGCACGCAACTCGGGCACCCCGGGTCCGGGCGGGTACTGATTACCCCGCCCGTCCCGCAGCGCCCGTACGGCGGCCTCGCGCACCTCCTCGGGCCCGTCGGTGTCCGGAAAGCCCTGGCCCAGATTGATCGCGCCGGTGCGCACGGCGAGGGCGGACATCTCGGCGAAGATCGTGGTCCCGAAGGCGGCCAGTCGGCGATTGAGCGGCGGTCGTCCCATGCCGCCCATACTCCGCCGAACATCCGGACTTCCTCAAGCCGCCCCTGCCCCGCGCGTGGAGTGGTCCGGGGTTTTCATCCCCGCGAGGTACGGGGACTCGGCCGGGCCCTCATAGGCCGATCAGTCGCACGCGGTCATCGCAGAGCTTGGCCATGTCGTCGGTGTCGGAGGTGAGTACGGCGACTGGTGGCGGCTGGCGTAGTGCTGCCTCGGCGACGGTGGCGTCGATCGCGTATTTGTGCCCGTGCAGTCCTGCTGACTTGAGCAGTTCGGCGGCTGCCTTGGCCGCCTGTTCGGTAACGGGTTCGACTTTTACCCGTGAGAGGGCCCAGTGCAGGCGTGGGAGATTCACTCGCGAATGACTGACTTCGACGATGGTGTTGGCGCTGACGACGAGATCAGCTCCCATTTCGTGGAACACCTGGAACATCGCGAGAGCCTTCCGGTCCTGGGCGACCCAGGCGGACAGCCCCTGGGAGTCCAGGACGACGGTCTCGAGGTTTGTGCTCACGCGGCGTCCGTATGGTCGGCCCGGTCGGCAGTGCCGAAGATCTTGGCGCGGGCTTCGGCCAGCTCTTCGTCCGTGAAGGCGCCTTGTTCTTCCTGGTGGCGCCGTAGATCGTCGCCGAGGAGTTGGTGGCGGATCTGGCGGGCTACCGCTTCGGCCACATAGCCGGACACGTTGTCGGTGAGCTTCCGCAGCTCGGCGACCTGCTCGGTGGGCAGGGTGACGGTGATACGCGTCGTGGCGGACATGAGCCGAGCATACTCCAGTATGCGTGCGATTGATGTCCGATGCGGTGACCGGTGTGGGGGCGCCGCGCTCGATGGTGGTGCCACCCGGCGCGAGGCGCACTCGCTGGTTTCCGCGCTCGTTTTCATCGGCGTGATGGGCGGGTACTCGGCCGGGTCGGAATGCATTGACTGTGATCGATTGCGCTTTTGCCGGAGTCGTGAGGCCCCGCGGGAGGCGAGATGGCCAAGCACATGACACAGCAGGCGGGGGCCTGGCCGCGGCTTCGGCTGGAGGACTGGGCCGAGGCGCGGGACACGCTGCATATGTGGACCCAGATTGTCGGGAAGATCCGGCTGGATCATGCGCCACCGGCCAATCAGTGGTGGCAGGTGACCCTGTATGTCACGCCGCGCGGGCTGAGTACGTCGACGATTCCGTATCGGTCCGGGGCGTTCGATATCGAGTTCGACTTCGTCGATCAGCGGCTGGGGATTCGGGTCAGTGACGGGAGCCGACGCGAGCTGGCGCTGGAGTCCAAATCGGTGTCCCAGTTCTACTCCGAGATCATGGGTGTGCTGGGAGAGCTGGGCATCCAGACCCGGGTGTACCCCCGCCCGAACGAGGTGCCCGTGTCGATTCCATTCCCCGAGGATCACCGGCACGCGGTGTACGACCCACACGCCACCCGGCTCTTCTGGGGCCAATTGCTGAGCGCGCAACGGGTGTTCGGGGAATTCAGGTCGCATTTCGTCGGCAAGGCCAGCCCCGTGCACTTCTTCTGGGGAGCGATGGACCTGGCCGTGACCCGCTTCTCCGGCCGCACCGCGCCGCCGCATCCCCCCGGCGGGGTGCCGAATCTGCCGGACCGGGTGACGCAGGAGGCGTACTCCGTCGAGCTGTCCAGTTGCGGCTTCTGGCCCGGCGGCGGCGAGGAGGGCGGCTTCTACTCCTACGCCTACCCCGAGCCCGCCGGTTTCGCCGACCAGCCGGTCCAGCCCGCGACGGCCTCGTACCGGCGGGACGTCGGCGAGTTCGTGCTGCCCTACGAGACGGTCGCCACCGCGGCCGATCCGGACCGGACGCTGAGCGAATTCCTGAACAGCACCTACGAGGCGGCCGCCGAACTGGCCGACTGGGATCGCGCGGTCCTGGAAGCCGACCCGCGTCACTGGGAGCACCGCATTCGCTGACACGCTCCCCTTCCTGCGCTTCATGAGCGTTTGTTGCCCGCCGTATGAGCAAACGATGACGGCGGGCGGAAAGCGGCATCCGGGCTGTTGTGCTGGGCGCATGAACAGTAACCACACGTCCCGTTCCCGGTATCCGTATACGTCCTCCCGGCGCCCCTCCCGTCACGTCCTGACCACGGTGGCCGCGGCCGTCGCGCTCGGTGTCGCCCTGGTCGGGTGCGGCGGTTCGGGCTCCGGTGGGCGGGCGGAGGGGAAGAGCACGACGGCGGAAGAGGTGCGGCGGACCGGTACGAAGGTGCTGTGGATGGGCGACTCCATCGCGGGCGCCGAAGGCCCTGCCCTGGGTGCGGCCCTGAAAGCGGGCGGCGTGGAGTTCAAGGACGCCTCGTCCGACGGTGGGGGCACGGTTGTCGCCGGCAACGAGAAGATCACGAAGATGATCGCTGCCGACACATGGCGGCAACTGGCCAAGAACGTCGAATCGTTCCAGCCCACCGTGATCGCCTACCAGGTCACCACGTACGACTGGGGAAGCCGGGATCAGCAGCGCGCCGCCTACGAAAAGCTCGTCAGGACGGCCGAGGACGCCGGGGCCAAGGCGGTGTTCGTACCGACCCCGCCCATCAAGATCGACGGGTTCTACGAGAAGTACGAGCCGCAGATGCGTACCGCCTCCCCGGTGGCCAAGGAGGTCGCCGACAACAGCGGCGGCGCGGCGGTGTTCCTCGATGCCGCGCGGCTGTGGGGCGCCGATGCCTCGGTGAAGAAGGCTCAGCGCGCTTCCGACGGGATCCACAACTGCCAGCAGGGGGCGGCTTCCTTCGCCGCCTGGTTCGCCACGGAGCTCAGTAAGACGGAACTCGGCAAGAAGGGCTTCACGCCCGCGGCCGTGGAGACCTGGGCCAACGGCTCGTGGACCGGTAATGACCGGTTTGCCAAGCTCAAGTGCGACGGTTGAGGAAGCGGCGCATCGTGGTGAGTGAGCGTCGTGCGCATATCGCCGCCCTCGACGGGCTGCGCGGGTTCGCGGTCGCGGCCGTGCTGCTCTTCCACGCCGGGCTGCTGCGCGGCGGCTTCCTCGGGGTCGATCTGTTCTTCGTGCTGTCCGGGTTCCTGATCACCGGGCTGCTCCTCGGCGAGACGGCGGGGCGCGGCCGGATCGCCCTGGCCGCGTTCTGGGGCCGTCGCGCCCGTCGTCTGCTGCCCGCCCTGGTCTGCGCGGTGGTCGTGACCATGGTGGCGATGTGGGCCTGGGGCACCCCGGCCCAACTGCGGTTCGCACTCGACGATGTGCCGTGGGTCGGGGCCCAGGCCGTCAACTGGCACTACATCGCCGAGCAGATCGGTTACTGGAATGCCTCCGACAGCCGGGCCTTCGCCCATCTGTGGAGCATCGGCGTGGAGTGGCAGTTCTATCTGGCCTGGCCGCTGGTGGTGGCGGTGGCGGCCTGGGGCCGGTACGGCGAGCGGATCGTGGCCCTGCTCGCCGGGTCGGGCGCCCTGGTCTCCCTCGCCCTGACCGTCTCGCTCGGCGCCGCGGTGGACACCACCCGCGCCTACGAGGGCACCGACACCCGCGCTGCCGCGCTGCTGCTCGGGGCGCTGGTGGCCACCGCGCCGGTACGCGATCTCGCGCGCCGGGTGCCGCGCCGCGCGGCCGACCTGGTGTGCCTGGTCCTGGCGGGCGGGCTCGTGGCGGCGTGGGCGATGGCCGAGGGCGAGAAGGCTCCACGGCTCTTCCAGGGCGGCCTCTTCCTGCACTCCCTGGCGGCTGCGGTGCTGATCGCCCTGATGGCCCAGGTACCGGGCACCCGCGCGGCCCGGATCGCGGGCAGCCGCCTGCCGCGCCGCATGGGTGAGGTCTCCTACAGCCTGTACCTGTGGCACTGGCCGGTGTATCTGCTGTTGCTGCCCCGGCTCTCCGGGCTCGGGGACTGGGGCGCCGCGGCCGTGGCGATCGGGGTGTCGCTGATGGCCGCCGCGGTGACGAAGCGGCTGGTCGAGGACCCGGTGCGGTTCCGCTCGGGGTGGGCGTGCGGTCGGCGCGGCCCGGCGGCGGTGGCGGCGCTGGCCCTCATCGGGGTCACGCTGTGGATGGCGGTCCCGGTCCCGGTGCTGGGCGCGGGTACTGTCGACATCAGCCGGCTGAGGTGATGATCCACGCGAACGGGCGGCGGCTCGGCCGCACCGTGGGCGACTGCCCGATACCTCCTCGACGCCGGACAACCGCACGCCCATGCCGGATAGCCGCGTGCGGATGCCGGACAACCGCACACGCCCATGCCGGATGGCCGCGTGCTGCTACCGGACAACCGCATGCTGAGACCGGATTGCCGCACGCTCTGTGGAAGGAGCCCTGTCCATGCACCGCGTACTGTTGATCGAGGACGATCCGGCCGTACGCCGCGGTGTCGTCCTGGGCCTGTCCCGCAATGGGCACGAGACCGAGGCGGTCGGCACCGGCGAGGACGGTCTGGAGGCGCTGGCCGCCTTCAAGCCCGACCTCGTGCTCCTCGATCTGATGCTGCCCGGCATGAGCGGCCTGGAGGTGTGCGGCCGTATCCGCGAGACCAGCCGTCTGCCGATCGTGATCCTGTCCGCGCGCGGCGACGACATGGACGTCGTGATCGGCCTGGAGGCGGGCGCCGACGACTATGTCGTCAAGCCCGCCAGCGCCGCGGTCATCGAGGCCCGTATGCGCGCGGTGCTGCGCCGCGTCGCGCCCGCCCAGGCCGACACCGGCGCGGCTGCCGGCTGCACCACCGTGGGCGATCTGGAGATCGACCGCGACGCGCTGATCGCCCGCAAGCGCGGTGCGGAACTCCCGCTCGCCCCGTCCGAGCTGAAGCTGCTGCTCTTCCTCAGCGCCGCGCCGAAGCGGACCTTCAGCCGCCAGCAGTTGCTCGAAGACATCTGGGAGCACAGCTACTACGGGGACGCCCGTCTGGTCGACGCCTGCGTGATGCGGCTGCGCGCCAAGATCGAGGAAGACCCGCGCCACCCGGTGTACGTCCAGACCGTGCGCGGCTTCGGCTACCGCTTCGGCCCGCTGCCCGCATGAGACTCGTGCTCCCGCGCGGCCTGCGCCCGCGCCTGGTCGTCGCCTTCCTCCTGGTCGCCGCGCTCAGCGCGCTCATCACCGCCGCGCTCACCTTCCGCCAGGCCCGCAGCGCCATCCTGGACCGCACCCAGAACAGCGCCGTCCGCGACCTGCGCCTTCAGATCGAGTCGCTCGCTCCCAATCTGCCGCCCGACCCCACCCCCACGGACCTGCGCACCTTCGCGCGCCAACTGGACCGCGCCTCGGGATCGCGCGGCTGGCATACGGCCGTCTCCCGTGACGGCGGCCCGCTCATCGGCACCGCGGACGAGATCGGCGGCGCCCTGCGCGCCGCGACAAAGGACGGCGACACCACCTACTACGAGCGTGTGGAGCGCACCGGTGATCCCCGGCTGCTCATCGGCATGCCGGTGACCTACACCAGCCGCGGCGATGGCGTGGAGAAACCGTCGGGGCTCGTCGTCTACGCGGTTCTGTCGCTGCACGGCGAACGGGCCGATATCTCCGCGCTGATCACCGCGGCCTGGGCGGGAGCCGTCCCCACACTCGCCTTCGCCGTCGTCCCCGCCCTGTTCGCGGCCCGCCGGGTACTGCGTCCGGTACGACAACTGCGTACCGCGGCCCAGAAGATCACATCGGGGGCCCTCGACACCCGCCTGGATGTCGTAGGCAAGGACGAACTCGCCGCGCTGACCAGCACGTTCAACACGATGGCCGCCACGGTGGAACGAGACGATGCGGAACTACGGCGTATGGAGGCCAACGCCCGCCGATTCGCCGCCGACGTCTCGCACGAACTGCGCACCCCGCTCGCCGCCATGGCCGCCGTCACCGACGCCCTCGACGAGGACGCCCGCTCCGGCACGCTCCCCCCGGACACCGCCGACGCGGTCCTCCTCATCAGCGACGAGACCCGCAAGCTGGCCGTCATGGTGGAGGACCTGATGGAGATATCCCGCTTCGACGCGGGCTCGGCGGTCCTGCACCTGGACGACGTGAGCCTGCGCACCGTCATCCACAAGACAGTTCAACTGCGCGGCTGGCGGGAGCCGGACGAGGTGATCACCGAGCTTCCCGAGGACGATCCGCGCATCCGGGTCGACGCACGGCGTATCGACGTCGTCCTCGCCAACCTGATCGGCAACGCACTGCGGCATGGCACCGCGCCCGTCACCGTCCGGGCGACCTCCACACCGGAGGCCGTCGTGATCGAGGTCGCCGACCACGGCCCCGGCATCCCGGATGACGTCCTGCCGCATGTCTTCGACCGTTTCTACAAGGCGGACGCCGCGCGGTCCCGCTCCGAAGGCAGCGGCCTCGGGCTCGCCATCGCGACGGAGAACGTACGGCTGCACGACGGCACCCTCACCGCCGCCAACCTCCCGGACCATGGCGCCGTGTTCACCGTGACCCTCCCGCACACGCCCGCCCCGGAGGAACGTTCATGAAACGCCGACTCGCCGCCGTCGCCGTGCTGTTGGCCGCCTGCTCGGTGGGGTGCGGGGTCGGTTCCGCCGGCCCGGTCCCGGCCGGTGCCCCGGCCTCCGGTCTGCAGAAGGGCTCCGCGTCCCCCTACGCCCGACTCTACTTCGTCGGCCCCTACGGCCTGCGGGCCGCGCCCCGTGAAGTGGCCTCCCCCGCGAGTCCGCAACAGGCCCTCGACCTCCTCCTCAAGGGCCCCGATACGGCCGAGCGGGCCCGTGGCCTGAGCACGGAGGTGCCCTCGAATCTCGGGCGCCTGATCGCGCGGGCCGCCGACGGCGCCGTGGACCTGTACCTCCCGGTGTCCGTGTCGAACATGACCGGCGGCGGCAGCCTCGGCCTCAGCCAGATCATCTGCACGACGGCCAACGCCCGGGTACCCGGCGGCAAGCGGTCCCCCGATGTGGACGTACGGGTCTATGAGGCGGGCTACACGACGGCATGGACCGTGCGATGCGACGCGGCGGGCAATGTCACCCCCGTGCCGAGGAGTTGACCTGGGGCGGCGGGTGCGGCCGGGGCGGTCGTGCTCGCTGAACCTCTGGACTTCCTCAACTTCGCTTTCGACCCGGGTGAGGTCGGGCAGGGGAGACGACAGGTACGAAGCGGTACCTCGCTACGGGGGATGGGAAGGAGAGTGAGGACCATGGGTCCTGTCGTCATCTTGGTCGTGGTGGCGTTCACGTTCGCGGCGGTCGCCGCGCTGGGCGCCGGTCGGTCGAAGGGGTACAGCGGGCGGCGCAAGCGGTCCTGGAGCGCGGGGTCCGGCGGGGCGGCCGGTGGTAGCTGGTGGGCCGGTGGCGACGGCGGTGGTGGCCATCACGGGGGTGGGCACCACGGCGGCGGTGGCTGTGGCGGCGGAAGTGGTTGCGGTGGTGGAGGCGGCTGCGGTGGCGGCGGTGGTGGCGGTGGCGGTGGCTGCGGTGGGGGCGCCTGATCCCCTGGATCTCCTGGCCACCACGCGTCCTTGAGGTCGCTACGCCGTCCTTACGGTCACGCCGTCCATCTGGGCGCCACGCCGTTCCAACGGCCGTGAAGCAATGAGCCCGCGCCCGGCGCGCCAACGTGCGCCGGGCGCGGGCTTGTTGAACACTTGCCCTAGAAGGCGCCCTAGGGGGTGGAAACCCGGCGAAGATGGGTAAAAACGATGTGGCGCCCAGCATTTCATGATTCCGTATACCACCATCGACCTTACGGCCCCACGTGGGCACGAGCCGGCGTATGCGCATGCCCCTGGTCCACCGCGGGGCCGAGTCGGCCCATCTTTTTTCCAATGCGTGCTTGCGGAGCCGATCCATGCTCACGACCCTCAAGACTGCCTACACCGATACCCGCGCCGCTGACCTCGCCTGGGGCCTGGGACGGGAACCGCTTCCCGCCCTCGCCGTGCTTGATCTCCAACTCCACGGTTTCGACGTCCAGTTGAGGCTCCTGGGAGCCTCGCATCAGGTCCTCCTCGAAGGGGAGGGCAGCCGTTGCTCGGAGACCGTGGCCTGTATGTCCGGCAACAGCACCGCGCTTCCGCTGGGGGTTTCCACCCTCGTCGACGGCCGCGAATACGAATTCGCGGCGCGCGTCGAGGAGTTGTCGCAAGGAGCCTTCGCCGGGCGCGCGCAGGAGCTGCTCGCGCTGGTGGCCGACCATCCGCACGGGCTGGCGGGTACGTTTCCCGGCAGTCCGAACGCGTTCACGGCGCTGCTCGCGCAGTGGCACGAGGGCACGGTGGGGTGGCGGACCTGGCATGCCTACCCCCAGGAGGGGCGGTTGGTCACCACCCGCACCTGTGTGGGGGCCCGGGTGCCGGCCGCGCTCCGCCCGCCGGGCGCGGGCGGCCTCGAGATAGGTGGCCTGCCCGATGGGCGGTCGCCCCAAGTGCCGTGTGCCTAAAGGGGGTCCAGGTGTTCGCGAGGTCATCGATGCCCGATGCGTGAACGGCAATGCACTCGTGTGGGGGACGAGGCGTAAGCGATATGTAACGTAGCGTTCCCTTTGTGATCGATTCGCCGATGTCCGCCGTCTCGGATGCGCCGTCGTCGCCGGAGTCCGGCCCTCCGGCGCGGCTGCCCGTGACGGCGGCGCTCGGCCGCTTCCTCGTTCTCGGTGCCGTTTTCGTCTGCGCCGCCTGTGGTCTCGTCTACGAGCTCGAACTCGTCGCGCTGGCCTCGTACTTGGCGGGTGACTCGGTCACCCAGGCATCCGTGGTGCTGTCCGTGATGGTCTTCGCCATGGGCGTCGGCTCGCTGCTGGCCAAGCGGCTGCGCTGCCGGGCCGCCGTCGGCTTCGGCGCGGTCGAGGCGGTTCTCGCGCTCGTCGGCGGCTGTTCGGCGATGGCGCTGTACGCGTGCTTCGCATGGGGCGGCCACTCGCGCTCCGCGCTCGTCGGCTTCTCGTTCGCGATCGGGGTGCTCATCGGGGCCGAGGTGCCGCTGCTGATGACCCTCATCCAGCGGGTGCGCCGACAGGACGCGGGCGGCGCGGTCGCCGATCTGTTCGCGGCGGACTATGTGGGCGCGCTGGTCGGCGGGCTCGCCTTTCCGTTTCTGCTGCTGCCCGCGTTCGGGCAGTTGACCGGCGCGCTGGTCACCGGCGCGGTCAACGCGGTCGCGGGCGGGGCGCTGGTGCTCTGGCTGTTCCGCCGCGATCTGACCGTACGGGCGCGGTGGACCCTGATCGTCGCCAACGGGCTGGTGCTCGCCGCGCTGACCGCCGGTGCCGTGCTGACCCCCTCCTTCGAGCGGGCCGCCCGGCAGGCCGTCTACGGACCGGGGGTGCGGGTCGCGCTGCGCACCGGCGAGCAGGAGATCGTGCTCGTGGGCGGCGGCGCGAGCGGGCGGCCGCTGGCCCTCTTCGTCAACGGGCGGCTGCGGGTCAGCGGGCGCGACGAGGTCCGCTACCACGAGGCGCTGATCCACCCGGCGATGGCCGCCGGACCGCATGGCCGGGTCCTGGTGCTGGGCGGGGGCGACGGGCTCGCGGCGCGCGAGGCCCTGAGGTACCCGGGGGTCCGTTCGGTGACCGTCGTGGAGCGCGACGCGGAGGTGGCGCGGCTGGCCCGGCGCGATCCGGGCCTGTCCGCGCTCAACGGCGGCGCCTACCGCGACCCGCGGGTGCGCGCGGTGACGGCGGACGCCTTCGACTGGCTGCGCCGGTCCATGGCGTACGACGTGGTGGTCTGCGATCTGCCCGCCCCCGAGCTTACCCCGAGCACCAAGTACTACTCGCAGGAGTTCTACGGCCTGGCCGAGCGGGTGCTGGCGCCCGGCGGCCGGCTGGTGGTCCACGCCGGGCCGCTGCGGCCCGACCCGCGGGCGTTCTGGACGGTGGACGCGACGATGCGCTCGGTCGGGCTGCGGACCGCGCCCTATGTGATCGACACCCCGCGTCCCGGCCGTGGCTCCCCGCACGACTGGGGCTTTGTGCTGGCCGCGCGCTCCCCGGTGGGGCTGCGGCTGGCCCCGCACGATCCGCGGCCGCGCTCGCTGACGGAGGAGGGGCTACGGGCGGCCCGCCGCACGGCCGAGCGGCATCGGGAGGCGGGGCCGCCTCCCTCCACGCTGATGCATCCGCGGTATGGGGAGTGAGGCGCCCTGGCGGGCCCTCGCCGGGGGCAAAGCCTCAGGGGGATCGCAGGGGGCGACCACAGGGCAAGGCCGCCGTGGCCCGGCGGTGGGCGGCGCGCCCGGTGCGGAAAGTTGACGGGGAACGGGTCTCAGATAACGAGCGATGGGTAGTGTCTTGAGCTATGGAGCATGAGGTGTTCGTTCCGTTTCCCGTCGACACCGTCCGGCTGGCGCTCGCGGAGCCCGATCGCGTCGCCCGTTGCGTTCCCGGGCTCCAGCGGGACGCCGATGAGGCCGCCGGGCCGCTTTCCGGCCGGTTGCGGCTGCGTATCGGCGGGTCCACCATCACCTACCGCGGTGTGCTGCGCGTCGGTCGGCGCGCCGATGTCTTCGAGATCGAGGGCGAGGGCACCGAGGCGCGCGGCAGCGGCTCGGTGAAGCTGGCGCTGACCGTGACGCCGAGGCCCGTCGAGGGCGGTACGGAGCTGGGCTTCGCCGGGACGGTGCACAGCGAGGGGCGGCTGGCCGAGTTCGACGACGAGGCGTCCACGACGGTGGCCCGCCGCATGCTGGACCGGTTCGCCTCGGCGCTCACCGCCGGGCTCCAGACGTCCCCGATCACCGCGCCCACCGAGGACGAGACCCCCGGCAGGCCCACCGCCGGGCCCACTGACGAGGCCACCGGCGACGAGGCCGGCGACGCCGGCACGGGCGTTGCCGCGGAGGAGTCCGGGCTGCCGACCGAGGCCGAGCTTCCGCTGTCGGCCGACGACATGGACATCGACGACGTCGGCGACCTCGAGGACGTCGACGACGCGGACGCCGCCGAGGAGCCCGTCGGCTTCGGCGACCTCGCCGATCTCGACGACCTGGACGACGAGCCCCCGGCCGAGGCCGCCCACGCCCGCCGCACGATGATCGGCCGCTCCACCGAGGAGGTCGACCACGCCCCGCCGCGCGGCCGCTACGCCCCCGTCCCCGCGCCCGAGACCGTCTCCACCAGCGCCACACTGCGCTGGGCCGCGCCCGCCGCGGCCGTGGTGCTCGCCTCCGTCGTCGTCGTGGGCCGTCGCGTACTTCGCCGCCGCCGATGAGCGTGTGCGCATAGGGTCGGTAGCTGTGACCACCGAAGAGACACCGGAGACCAAGGGCGTACGGCTGACCGCCGGGGACGCCGAGCTGACCGTCTCGCCCGAGAACGGCTGCCGTATCGGTTCACTGCGCATCGGCGGTACGGAGCTGCTGCGACAGGGCCCGCGGTTCGGGGCGTTCCCGATGGTGCCGTGGTGCGGCCGGACCGGTCTTGGCCGGTTCCGCAACGGCGGGCAGATCCACCAACTGCCCATCAACTCCCCGCCGCACGCGATCCACGGGACCGGCCGGAACGTGGCATGGAGCCAGGTCAGGAGCGGGGAGTCCAGCGCGGCCTTCACCTACGACCTCGCCGACCCCTGGCCGTACGAGGGCCGGGTCACCCAGACCTTCGAGCTCTCCCCGGACAGCGCGACCGTCACCATGAGCGTGGAGACCGAGGGCGATTCCTTCCCGGCGCAGGCGGGCTGGCATCCGTGGTTCCTGCGGAACCTGGGCGACGGCGGCGCCGATGCCGAGATCGCCTTCGACGCCGCATGGCAGGAGGAGCGCGGGGACGACCACCTCCCCACCGGCCGCCGGATCGCGCCGAAGCCCGGCCCCTGGGACGACTGCTTCGGGATGCCGCAGGGGGTGGACGTCACGCTCACCTGGCCCGGCCGGCTCGAGCTGAAGGTCAGCAGCCGGACGGAGTGGGTGGTCGTCTACGACGAGCAGGCGGAGGCGGTGTGCGTCGAACCGCAGTCCGGCCCGCCCAACGGCCTCAACCTCCTGCCCCGCCTGGTCACCCCCATCGATCCGCTGGAGCTCTCCATGACCTGGAGCTGGCGCACGCTGGCCTGACGCGGTCGGTCTCACGGTATGGAGTGCCTTGAGGGGTTCCGAGGGCCACCGCCTGAGGGCCACCGCCTAAGCTCATGCGCATGAGCGATGCGCGTGACGCCCTGCTACAGCAGATCAAGGACAAGGCCGTGGTCCACGGCAAGGTGACCCTCTCCTCCGGGCGTGAGGCCGACTACTACATCGACCTGCGCCGGATCACCCTGGACGCCGAGGCCGCGCCGCTGGTCGGGCAGGTCATGCTCGAGGCCACGGCAGAGCTGGAGTACGACGCCGTGGGCGGTCTGACGCTGGGCGCCGACCCGGTGGCAACGTCCATGCTGCACGCGGCGGCCGCGCGCGGACGCCGGCTCGACGCCTTCGTGGTCCGCAAGGCCCAGAAGACGCACGGGATGCAGCGGCGGATCGAGGGCCCGGACATCACGGGCCGCCGGGTGCTGGTGGTCGAGGACACCTCCACCACCGGCGGTTCGCCGCTGACCGCGGTGGAGGCGGCACGGGAGGCGGGCGCTGAGGTCGTCGCGGTGGCGACGATCGTCGAGCGCGGCGCCGCGCCGGCGATCGCGGACGCCGGACTGCCGTACCTCCCGGCGTACTCGCTCACCGACCTCGAGCTGAGCTGAATCGTGGCGGGTGGGGTGGTCGGACGTTTCACGTGAAACCACCCACCCCCGTCCGTGTGGTCTCCGCGTGCGCCGTGTGGAGCAATCGACGGAGTCTGGGATTATGGCCCCGACGATGACGTCGCCCCTAGGTCAGGGCCGAGTACGACTAACCCGCACATACAAGGAGCGGTCAGATGCCCATCGCATCCCCTGAGATCTACAACGAGATGCTCGACCGGGCGAAGGCGGGCAAGTTCGCCTACCCGGCGATCAATGTGACCTCGACGCAGACTCTGCACGCCGCCCTCCGCGGCTTCGCCGAGGCGGAGAGCGACGGCATCGTCCAGATCTCCACCGGTGGTGCCGAGTTCCTGGGTGGCCAGTACAGCAAGGACATGGTGACCGGTGCGGTCGGTCTGGCCGAGTTCGCGCATGTCGTCGCCGAGAAGTACCCGGTGAACATCGCCCTCCACACCGACCACTGCCCGAAGGACAAGCTGGACGGCTATGTCCGTCCGCTGCTCAAGATCTCCCAGGAGCGCGTGGCCAACGGTCAGAACCCGCTGTTCCAGTCCCATATGTGGGACGGCTCCGCCGAGACGCTCGACGACAACCTCCGCATCGCGCGGGAGCTGCTCGCCGAGGCCGTCAAGGCGAAGATCATCCTCGAGGTCGAGATCACCCCGACCGGTGGCGAGGAGGACGGCGTCACCCACGAGATCAACGACAAGCTGTACACGACGGTCGATGACGCGCTGCGCACCGCCGAGGCCATCGGCCTGGGCGACAAGGGCCGCTACCTGCTCGCCGCCTCCTTCGGCAACGTCCACGGCGTCTACAAGCCGGGCAATGTCGTCCTCCGCCCGGAGCTGCTGCGTGAGCTCCAGGACGGTGTCGCGGCGAAGTACGGCAAGCAGGACCCGTTCTACTTCGTCTTCCACGGCGGCTCCGGCTCCACGGAGGAGGAGATCCGCACCGCGCTGGAGAACGGCGTGGTGAAGATGAACCTCGACACGGACACCCAGTACGCCTTCACCCGCCCGATCGCGGACCACATGTTCCGCAACTACGACGGGGTGCTGAAGGTCGACGGCGAGGTCGGCAACAAGAAGCAGTACGACCCGCGGAGCTGGGGGAAGCTGGCCGAGAAGGGGATGTCGGAGCGGGTCACCCAGGCTTGCGCGAACCTTCGGTCCACCGGGACGAAGCTGAAGTAGTTCGTTCTCCGGCTCGCCCTTACGGGCCCGGCGGCTCGCCTTCGCGGCGAGTCGCCGGGCCCGTTCGCGTTCTGCGCTGGCTCTGCGGGGCCGACCCGAGGGATGATCCAGGTATGGGCGGCGCCACGCCCGGAGCGGGCCGCGCTCCGGGCAACGGTGAGCCGGTCAGGCTTTCCGTGCCGGCCGGGCGGTGGCTGGTGTTCACCACCGTGCTGGGCTCCGCCATGGCCCTGCTCGACAGCACCGTCGTCAATGTCGCCCTGCCGCGCATCGGGCTCGACCTGGGTGCCGATCTCCCCGTACTCCAGTGGACCGTCAACGCCTACATGCTCACCCTCGCCGGGCTGATCCTGCTCGGCGGTGCGCTCGGGGACCGGTTCGGGCGGCGGCGGGTGTTCGTCACCGGGGTGGTGTGGTTCTCGCTGGCCTCGCTGGTGTGCGGGCTGGCGCCGAACGCCGGGGTGCTCATCGCCGCGCGGGCGCTGCAAGGCATCGGCGGGGCGCTGCTCACCCCCGGGTCGCTCGCGCTGATCCAGTCGGTGATCCACCCCGACGACCGGGCGCGGGCGATCGGGCTGTGGTCCGGCTTCGGCGGGATCGGGGCGGCGATCGGGCCGTTCCTCGGCGGCTGGCTGGTGGACGGGCCCGGCTGGCGCTGGGTGTTCTTCATCAATGTGCCGCTGGCCGCGGTGTGTGTGCCGGTGGCTTTGCGCCATGTACCGGAGACCAGCAATCCGCGGGCGCACGGGCGGTTCGATGTCCTCGGCGCCCTGCTGGGGGCGGCGACCCTCGGGCTGATCACCTACGCGCTGATCGCCGCGCCGCAGAAGGGCGCCTCGCCCGCCGTGGTCGTTCCGGCCGTCGCCGGGCTGGCGATGGGGGTGGTCTTCGTCGCCGTGGAGCGCAGACGGCGCGAGCCGATGCTGCCGCTCTCCATCTTCTCCTCCCGCCAGTTCAGCGCCGTCAACGCGGTGACCCTGTGCGTCTACGCGGCCTTCGGCGGCTTCTTCTTCCTCTCGGTGCTCGATCTTCAGGTGGTCGTGGGCTACTCCGCGCTCGCCGCCGGTACCGCGCTGCTGCCGACGACCACGCTGATGCTGCTGCTGTCGGCCCGTTCGGGAGAGCTGGGCAAGCGCATCGGCCCGCGGATTCCGCTGACCGTGGGCCCGCTGCTGTGCGCGGCGGGGATGCTGCTGATGACCCGGGCCGGGGTGGGGGCGGTCTACTGGCGGGACATCCTGCCCGCGCTGCTGGTGCTGGGCATGGGCATGGTGGTGGTGGTCGCCCCGCTCACCGCGACCGTCCTGGCCTCGGTGGACGTCGCCCGCGCGGGTCTGGCCAGTGGCGTCAACAACGCGGCGGCCCGTGCGGCGGGCCTGATCGCGGTGGCGGCGCTGCCGCTGCTCGCGGGGATGGGCCCGGAGGCGTACCGGTCGGCGGACGCGTTCGGGGACACCTTCCGGCGGGCGATGCCGATCTGCGCCGGGGTGCTGGTGGTGGGGGCGGTCCTCGCCTGGCGCACGGTGCGCTCGGACGCTCTGGAGCCGGTGGGGCTGGAGCCCGCGGGGTTGGAGGCGGGCGCGGGGGCGGCCGCGGGGGCGGGAGTGGGCGCCGAAGCGGGTGCGGAGGCGGGCGCGGAGGTGGGCCCGGCGCCGGAGCGGGCCGAGCCGGGCGCCGCCGTGCCGGTGGAACGTGCCGAGGGCGCCGTACGGCCGGAGGGGCTGCTGTGCCGCCCTGAGTGCGCGTACCACTGCGGTGTGGCGGCGCCGCCCCTGGACCCGGGCGATCTGTCCGCGCCGCCGCCCCTGGACCCGGGCGAGCGACGCTCCGACACCTGACCCGCGCCCTCTTCACCCCTCGCCACCCCTCTTCACCCCTCCTCGCGCCGGACGCGCCCCGGGACGTGCCCCTCGATCTGCGGACCACGTGGCTTGAGCGTGTCGGGTGGGGCCCCGGACCAGGCAGACTGGAACCCATGGCCATTCACGAGAACCTGCTCGGGGGACCGCCCCCGACCCATCTGCCCGACGACCCGGAGCCACGGGAGCTGCTCGCCTCCGGCGCGGCCCCGTCCGAGGTCGCCGCGAAGTACCCGGCCTCCTCGCTCGCCTGGGCCCAGCTCGCCGACGAGGCGTTCGAGGCCGGCCGGGTGGTCGAGTCCTACGCGTACGCCCGCACCGGCTACCACCGTGGACTCGACGCCCTGCGCCGCAGCGGCTGGAAGGGCCACGGTCCCGTGCCGTTCGAGCATGAGCCCAACCGTGGCTTCCTGCGCGCCCTGCACGCGCTCGCGCGCGCCGCGCAGTCCATCGGCGAGGAGGAGGAGTACGAGCGCTGCTCGACCTTCCTGCGTGAGAGCTCCCCCACCGCGGCGGACACGCTCTCCTGAGACGTAACGAGACGTACCGGGCCTGTGGGGTGTCGTACGCCCCACGGGCCCCTTCCGTACTTGCCGATCGTCCGTACGGCGCGGATGATGCGGTGCGGGGCCCCTTCGGATGCGGGCCCCGAGGGGACCGGGGCTCCGAGACCGAAAGGATGGGGCGGACCGCTACCCGGTAGCGAGCAGTACTCAGGAGATGCGATGTCGCAGCAGCCTGTCCCTGACCACGCCGCCCCGGCCCAGGCCACCCCAGGCGGGACCACGCCGAGTGGGGCCTCCCCGAGCGGGACCGCCGCGAGCGGGGCCGAGCTCGAGGCCCCCCATCTGGACTTCGACGGCACCACCCCGTACGAGGACTACGTCCAGGCGTCCGTGCTCACCCACCTCCAGCGCCCCCTCTCCGACGACCCCGGCGAGATGGTGTTCCTGGTCACCACCCAGGTCATGGAGCTGTGGTTCACCGTGATCGTCCATGAGTGGCAGACCGCCGCGCAGGCGCTGCGCGAGGACGATCTGCCCACGGCGATGGCCGCCCTCCAGCGCTCGGCCTACGAGCTGGAGTCGCTCAACGCCTCCTGGACGCCGCTGGCCCATCTCACCCCCGGCCAGTTCAACGCGTACCGTTCCGCGCTCGGCGAGGGCTCCGGCTTCCAGTCGGCGATGTACCGGCGGCTGGAGTTCCTGCTCGGCGAGAAGTCCGCGTCCATGCTCGTCCCGCACCGGGGCGCGCCGCGGGTCCACGCCGAGCTGGAGAAGGCGCTGACCGAGCCCAGCCTCTACGACGAGGTGCTGCGCTATCTGGCCCGCCGCGGCCTCGCCGTCCCGGCCGCCGTGCTGGACCGCGATCCCGCCCTGCGCTATGAACCCGATCCGGGGGTGGAGCGGGTCTGGGAGGAGATCTACTCCGGCCCGCGCGAGGGTGAGCTGGTCCGCCTCGGCGAGGCGCTCACCGAGGTCGCCGAGCTGGTGTGGCGCTGGCGCAACGACCACCTGGTGGCGACCCGGCGGGCGATGGGCGCCAAGACCGGCACCGGCGGCTCGGCCGGGGTCGCCTGGCTGGAGAAGCGCGCGGGCAAGACGGTCTTCCCCGAGCTGTGGACGGCGCGCAGCCATGTCTGACGCGACGATCCCGACGGAGTCGGCGGGTGCCGCGCCGAGGAGTCCCCAGTCCGGTCCGGCCGAGACCCGGCTGTCCCGCTCCGCGCTGAGCGACGAGGCCGCCGCGCTCGACGCGGCCGACCGGCTGCGGGCCAAGCGCGACGCCTTCGTCCTCGACGACGTGATCTACCTGGACGGCAACTCGCTGGGCGCGCTGCCGCGTGCCGTGCCGCCCCGCCTGGCCGATGCGGTGGCCCGCGAATGGGGCGAGCTGCGCATCCGCTCCTGGGAGGAGAGCGGCTGGTGGACCGCGCCGGAGCGGATCGGTGACCGCGTCGGCCGGCTCGTCGGCGCCGCCCCCGGCCAGATGGTCGTGGGCGACTCGACGAGCGTGAACGTCTTCAAGGCGGTCGTCGCGGCCGTACGGATCGCCCAGGAGCGCGGCGCCCACCGCGATCAGATCCTGGTCGACGAGGCCACCTTCCCCACCGACGGCTATATCGCCGAGTCCGCCGCCCGGATGACCGGCTGCACGCTGCGGCCGGTGGCGGCGGGCGACGTGCCCGGCGCCGTGGGCGCGCGCACCGCCGTCACGCTCGTCAACCACGTGGACTACCGCACCGGCCGCCTCCACGACCTGCCCGGGATCACGGCCGCCGTGCACGCGGCGGGCGGGCTCGTCGTCTGGGACCTGTGCCACAGCGCGGGCGCCCTGCCGGTCGGGCTGGACGCCCATGGGGTGGACCTCGCGGTCGGCTGTACGTACAAGTACCTCAACGGCGGGCCCGGCGCGCCCGCGTATCTGTATGTCGCCCGTGCGCATCAGCCCCGCTTCGACTCGCCGCTGCCCGGCTGGAACTCGCATGCCGACCCCTTCGGCATGGCCTCCGCCTACACCCCGGCCGAGGGCTCGGCCCGTGGCCGCGTCGGCACCCCGGACATCCTCTCGATGCTGGCGCTGGAGGCCGCCCTCGAGGTGTGGGACGACGTGACGATCGAGGACGTCCGGGCCAAGAGCCTGGCCCTGACGGACTTCTTCCTCCGCTGTGTCGAGGACCATGTCCCGGCCGGTCGCGTCCAGTCCGTCACCCCCACCGCACACGCCGAGCGCGGCAGCCAGGTGGCGCTGCGGTGCGTGGACGCGGGGGAGGTGATGGCGGAGCTGACGCGGCGCGGTGTCGTGGGCGACTTCCGCCGCCCCGATGTGCTGCGCTTCGGCTTCACCCCGCTGTACACCGGCTTCGCCGAGGTGGAGCGGGCGGCACGGGTGCTGGCCGACGTGCTGCCGAAGGAGGGCTGACCGATGGGCGGGGCAGCGGCCGAGGAGACGTCGCTCCTGGGGCTCACACCCGTGGCCCCGGACCGGACCGCCGCGTACGGCGAACACCCGGACCAGATGGCGGACTTCTACCTTCCGCACGGGGCGCGCGGGGCCGCCCGCCCCGCCCCGCTCGTCCTCCTCTTCCACGGCGGCGCCTGGCGCGCCCCCTACGACCGCCGCCATGTGTCGCCCTTCGCCGCCTTCCTGGCGGGGCGGGGGCTCGCGGTGGCGTCGGTCGAATACCGCCGCGGCGGGGCGGAACCCGCGCGGGCGGGGCGGTGGCCGGAGACGTTCGACGACATCGCGGCCGCCGTGGATACGGTGCCGGGCCTCGCCAGGGAGCTCGGGCTCCCCGGGGTCGACCCGGACCGCGTGGTGCTCACCGGGCACTCCGCGGGCGGGCACGCCGTGCTGTGGGCGGCGGCCCGGCACCGGCTGCCGTCCGGCACTCCCTGGCATCTGCCCGCCCCCTCCCCGCTCCGCGGTGTCGTCGCCCTCGCCCCCATCGCGGACCTCGCCACGGCCCGTGCGCTGGACGTCTGCTCCGGCGCCGTGGGCGAACTGCTCGGCGAAGATCGCGGCGACGGCGATGAACTGACGGCCCGACTCGCCCTCGCCGACCCCGCCGCACTGCTGCCCACCGCGATCCCCACCACCATCGTGCAGGGCGGCACCGACATCGACGTCCCACCGGCGGTCGCGGACGCCTTCGCGACCGCCGCGACCCGCGCCGGGCAGGCCGTCCGGCTGGTCGGAACGGAGGGCGGACACTTCCCGCCCATCGACCCCACCACACCGGCCGCCCACACCGTCGCCGAGGAAATCACCCACGTGGCCGGGGCGGGCCCGGCAGGGTAGTCGGGGCACCGTCGGCCGTAGCGCGCCCACCCCACCGCGTAGTACTTGAGGCGGACGCCGCACAATCCACATTCCCGGGGACGACGGCGCCGCAGGCGCTCTCTACCGTGGACGGCGTGACCCAGACGATTCCGCGGACCGAAATCCGCACCATCCGCCGGGCGTTGTCCAATTCGCGGAAGGACTTGATCACCGGGGCCTTCGCCTTCCGCCCGGTGCCGCCGCTGGCCGCCACGCATCCGCTGGTGCGGAAGATGCCCCGGGCGGTGCGGCCGTACGCGCCGTGGTTGCCGCAGGCCGCGATCGGGGCCCTCGCCTTCTATCTCATGGCCGTGGCGGGCGAGACCGAGAGCGTAGGGCTGGCCCTGCTCAGCGGTGTGCCGCTGTTGCTGGCGCTTTACCGGCCGATCGGCGCCTGGTGGCTGTCGTTCGCGGCGAGCCTCGTCTGGGGCCTGGGCATCGCCGACACGTACGGGGGGAGCATGTGGCCCTGGCCGACGACCCTCTTCGCGTCGCACATCGCGGTGATGGTGATCGTCGCGACCCAGAACCGCCCGCGGGTGGCCGGGCGGATGCTGCTGCTCACGGCCGGGTTCGGGTTCGCCTGTGAACTCGGTATCAATGCGCGGCCCACGAACGCCTTCTCCATGGTGGTCACCTCCTGCGTCATCGTGGGCGCCGTGGTGGCCCGGCGCAGTCTGCGCGAGACCAAGGAGCAGGTCGCCGTGCAGCAGTCGGCCACCTACGAGGAGCGTTCCCGCCGCACCCTGCTGGAGGAACGCGCCACCATCGCCCGCGAGTTGCACGATGTCGTCGCGCACCATATGTCCGTGATCGCCATCCAGGCGGAGGCCGCGCCCTACCGGGTGGCGAACCCGCCCGAGGAGCTGGCCACCAGCTTCGCGACCATCCGCGAGAACGCGGTCGCCGCGCTCACCGAACTCCGCCGCGTCCTCGGCGTCGTCCGCGCCGAGGACCCCGACGCCTACGCCGACGCCGACCCCGAGGCGCCCCAGCCGACCCTCGCCACGCTCGACACGCTCTTCGCGGGGGTCCGGGCGGCGGGGCTGACCGTCGAGCACGTCATCACCGGGGCCGTACGCCCGCTGCCCTCCGGTGTGGAGCTGTCCGCCTACCGGATCGTCCAGGAGGCGCTGTCCAACGCGCTGCGCCACGCCCCCGGATCCACCGCCCGCGTCGAGATCGCGTACGTCCTCGGCGGTCTGGGCCTGCGGATCGTCAACGGCCCGCCCACCCAGCCCGTACGCCCCTCGCCTGGCATGGGCCATGGGCTGCTCGGGATGCGGGAGCGGGTGGCGATGCTGAACGGGGAGATGACGGCGGGAGTGGTGGAGGAGGACGGCGGCTACGAGGTCGCGGTCTTCATCCCGGCCGCGACCATCCCCGAGGCGGACGCCTCTACTCCGGACCCCGCAACGCCCCCGCAGCCGGGGCCCGCCCCGGGAACAGGGACGATGAAGCCATGACGACCGATGTCACCCCTGCCATCCGCGTGCTGATCGCCGACGACCAGGTGATGGTCCGCGAGGGCTTCTCCGTGCTGCTGAACGCCCAGCCCGATATCGAGGTCGTCGGCGAGGCGGTCGACGGGCGCCAGGCCATCGCCCAGGTCGCCGCCCTGCGCCCCGATGTCGTCCTGATGGACATCCGGATGCCGGAGCTCAACGGCCTCGAGGCCACAAGGGAGATCGTCGCGGCGGATGCGGACGCCAAGGTGCTCGTCCTGACCACCTTCGACCTGGACGAATACGTCTACCAGGCGTTGCGCTCCGGAGCGAGCGGCTTTCTGCTCAAGGACGCCTCCGCCCGTCAGCTCGGCGAGGCGGTACGGGTCGTCGCGGCGGGCGAGGCGCTGCTCGCGCCGACCGTCACCAAGCGTCTGATCACCACCTTCTCGCGGATCGGGGAGGCCGCCGGGCTCGGTGGCCCGCTCCCCTCCCCGCAGGGGCGGTTGGCCGAGCTGACCGAGCGGGAGAACGAGGTCCTGGTGCTGGTCGCCCAGGGCTGCTCCAACGCCGAGATCGCCGAGCGGCTGATCGTCGCCGAGTCGACGGTGAAGACGCATGTCAGCCGGATCCTGGTGAAACTGGGGCTGCGCGACCGCACCCAGGCGGCGGTGTTCGCGTACGAGGCCCGCCTGGTGACCCCTGGGGGCTGAGGAGACCCCCGGAGGCTGCGCGGGTCGGGGGAGGCTAGCGGCCCCCAAGGCTGAGCGGCCCCGAAGGCTGAGCGGCCCCCGAGGCCGGCCGCCATGCCCTGGAGGCCGCGCGGGCCTCGGCGGTACCGTCCGGGGATGAGCAGCAGCAGCGCGGAAGCCCCCGCCTTCGACCCATGGCGGCCCTCGTTCGTCGCGGACCCGTATCCGGCGTACGCCGCGCTGCGCGAGCGCGGCCGCGTGCACTGGTTCGAGCCCTCCCGTCAGTGGCTGATCCCGCGGCACGCCGATGTCAGCGCCCTGCTGCGGGACCGCCGCCTCGGCCGTACCTATCTGCACCGCTTCAGCCATGAGGAGTTCGGCCGCACCGCGCCGCCGCCCGAGCACGAGCCGTTCCACACCCTCAACGACCACGGCATGCTCGATCTCGAACCGCCGGACCACACCCGGCTGCGGCGGCTCGTCTCCAAGGCGTTCACCCCGCGGACGGTCGAGGCGCTGGTGCCGACGATCCGGCGGTTCGCGGACGAACTCGTCGACTCCCTCGTCGCCTCGGGCGGCGGCGATCTCATCGCGGCCGTCGCAGAACCGCTGCCGGTCGCCGTCATCGCCGAGATGCTCGGCATTCCACCGGCCGACCGCCCCGCCCTACGGCCCTGGTCGGCGGATATCTGCGGGATGTACGAGCTGGGGCCGAGCGAGGAGACGGCGCGCCGGGCGGTGCGCGCGTCGCTCGAATTCTCCGGCTATCTGCGCGAGTTGATCGGCGCGCGCCGCAAGGCCCCGGGGGACGATCTGATCAGCGGGCTCATCGCCGCGCATGACGAGGGCGACCGGCTCACCGAGCAGGAGATGATCTCCACCTGTGTGCTGCTGCTCAACGCGGGCCATGAGGCCACGGTCAACTCCACCGGCAACGGCTGGTGGGCGCTGTTCCGCCACCCCGAGCAGCTTGCCCGGCTCCGCGCCGACCCGGACGCGCTGCTGCCCACCGCCGTGGACGAACTCCTGCGCTTCGACACCCCGCTACAGCTCTTCGAGCGCTGGGTGCTGGAGGACATCGAGGTCGACGGCACGGTCATCCCGCGCGGCAGCGAGGTCGCCCTGCTCTTCGGCTCGGCCAACCGCGACCCGGCCCGTTTCGACCGCCCCGACACCCTCGATCTCTCCCGTGCCGACAACCCCCATGTCAGCTTCGGCGCCGGGATCCACTACTGCCTCGGCGCCCCGCTGGCGCGGCTGGAGCTCGCCGCCTCCTTCGGCGCGCTGCTCCGTAAGGCGCCCGGGATGCGGCTGGTCAAGGAGCCGGAGCCGCAGGCGAACTTCGTGATCCGCGGGCTGCGGGAGCTGCTGGTCGAGCTCTGAGCGGACGACGGCGGCCGGCCAGCAGACACTGTGGACAGCAGACGACGCAGACGAAAGGGCCCCCTGTTGTCCACAGCCTGTGGACAACAGGGGGCGGTTGCCGGGGTATGGCGGGCCGACGGGGGTCAGCCGCCGATGTCACGGCGGCGCAGACCCACCAGTCCTCCGGCGGCGAGAACGACCGAGAGAAGCAGCAGCCACAGGAACGGCGCGGCCGTCACCTCATCGCCCGGCAGCTTCGGCAGATGGCTGAAGGGCGAGGTGTTCATGACGGAATCGGACAGCTCCAGCGCCGGGCCCATCCAGCCCAGGGCGACCACCCAGCCGACGAAGGCCCAGGCCGCGGCCGAGTACTTCGGCAGCACGCCCACGAGGAACAGCGTCACGCCGGTGAGCACCCACAGCGCCGGAAGCTGGGAGAGAGTGGCACCCATACAGCGGCCGAGCTGGTCGCCCAGATCGCCCGCCGCGACGCCGTACCCCAGGCCGAGCGCCAGACCGCCGATGGCGAGGATGACGACCGGGCCGAGGTAGGCGATGACCAGATGGCTCCCGGCCCAGCGCAGCCGGCCCACGGCGTTGGACAGCAGGGGCTCGGCGCGCTGGTCGGTCTCCTCGCTGCGCAGCCGCAGCACGGCGCTGGCGGTGTAGACGGCGAGGATGGTGCCGAGGACGCCGACCATGGCGGCCAGGAACGCGTCGTTGAGCCCCTGGGCGCCGCCCATCCGCTGGATGATGTCGCGGGTCTGGTTGCTGTCGCCGAGGAAGTCGTCGGCACCGTCGGAGATGGATCCGAAGATGGCGCCCGCGAAGACGAAGCCCGCGGCCCAGCCGAGCAGGGCACCGCGCTGAAGCCGCCAGCCCAGGCCGAAGACGCCGTTCAGCAGTGGCCCGGCGGCCGGCGGGCCGGGACGGCTGGCGTAGAAGCTGGCGCCCACGTCGCGACGGCCCGCGAGGGAGTACGCGAGGCTGATCGAGGCCGCGGCGAGCACGGCGATCAGCAGCAGCGGCCACCACCGCTCGCCCCCGTACGGCCGGGCGTACTCGGCCCAGCCCAGCGGCGAGAGCCAGACCAGGACATGGCCGGAGCCCTTGGTGCCGTCCTCGGCGGCGTCACCCGCCATGCGCAGCACGAAGGCGACACCGACCGCGGCGGAGCTCAGGCCCCGGGCCAGCCGTGCGTTCTCCGTGAGTTGGGCGGCGACGGCGGCCAGACCGCCGAAGGCCATACCGGACAGGCCGACGGCGAGGCCGAGGGCGAGCGCTCCGGTGCCGCCCTGGCCCGCGAGGCTGCCCGCGATGAGCAGGGTCACCGCGCCGTTGGCGATGCCCACGGCGAGCAGGGCCGAGGTGAGACCGGCGCGGCGGCCGACCATGCCGGCGGAGAGCGCCTCCTGACGGCCGGTCTCCTCCTCCTCACGGGTGTGCCGGATCACGATCAGCAGGCTCATGATCGCGGCGAACACCGTGAGGAAGGCACCCACCCGCCAGACGGTGAGCGCGCCGAGCGAATCGTCGAAGGCGGCGCCGAACAGGGCCCGTGTCGACCCGTTCCCGTTCATGTCGTGGACGAGGTCGGCGCGCCGGGTGGGGGTGTCGTACGCGCTCTTCAGACGGCCGACGGTGCTGCTGGCCGTGAGCCCCAGGCACAGCACCCACACCGGCATCATGATCCGGTCGCGGCGCAGGGCGAGCCGCAGCAGCGTGCCCGTGCCGGCCAGATCGCGGGCCGATCCGCGGGTGCGGGGGGAGACCCGGGCGTCGGCTACGGCGGTCATCGGACGATCGCCTCGGCTTCCGTGTGCGAGATGTCGTCCTGGTAGTGGCGGAGGAAGAGCTCTTCCAGGGTGGGCGGGGTGGAGATGAGGCTGCGCACCCCGGCCTGGGTGAGCTGGCGCAGCACGGCGTCCATCTTGTCGGTGTCGACCTGGAGCTTGACCTGGCGGCCCTGGATGTCCACGTTGTGCACACCCGGGAGGCCGGACAGGCCGTTCGGCTCCCCGGCGAGCTCGGCGGTGACCGACGTACGGGTCAGATGGCGCAGCTCGGTGAGCGAGCCGGACTCCACCCGCTTGCCCTTGCGGATGATGCTCACTCTCCGGCAGAGCGCCTCGACCTCACTGAGGATGTGGCTGGAGAGCAGGACCGTACGACCCCGGTCGCGCTCCTCGGCGACGCACTCCCGGAAGACCTCCTCCATGAGCGGGTCGAGCCCGGAGGTGGGCTCGTCGAGGATCAGCAGCTCCACTTCGGATGCGAACGCGGCGACCAGGGCGACCTTCTGCCGATTGCCCTTGGAGTACGTACGGCCCTTCTTGGTGGGGTCGAGCTCGAACCGCTCCAGGAGCTCGGCGCGGCGTGCGGAGTCCAGCCCGCCGCGCAGCCGCCCGTACAGGTCGATGACCTCTCCGCCGCTCAGGTTGCGCCACAGGGTGACGTCCCCGGGGACGTAGGCGATGTGGCGGTGGAGGTCGACCGCGTCGTGCCAGGGGTCCTTGCCGAGCATCTGCACCGCGCCGGAGTCGGCGCGGAGCAGACCGAGGAGGACCCGGATGGTGGTGGACTTCCCGGCGCCGTTGGGCCCGAGGAAGCCATGGACCTCACCTGCCTCGACTTCGAGGTCGAGGCCGTCCAACGCGTGGGTCCGGCCGAAGGATTTGTGGAGGCCGGACACGGAGATAGCCGTTTTCATGATTTCGAAGCTACGCTAGTTTCACAAAATTGTGAAGTTAAGGAACCATATAAACTTATGATGATGTGACGAAGAGAGGAGATGATGAAGCGGTGAGGGAGATGATCGAACCGGAGGACGCGCCCGGTGACGCGCGCGACGAAGCGGCGGTGTCCAGGTTCGTCGAGCGGTTCGCGGCCGATCTGGCCGAGGGCGGTATGCAGCGCATGGCGGCGCGGGTCTTCGCGGCGCTTCTCGTCTCCGACGCCGGGGCCCTCACCTCCGCCGAACTCGCCGAGCAACTGCGGATCAGCCCGGCCGCGGTCTCGGGCGCGATCCGCTATCTGTCCCAGGTGGACATGGTGGTGCGCGAGCGCGAGCCGGGCTCCCGCCGCGATCGCTACCGGCTCTATAGCGTGGTCTGGTACGAGACCCTGACCCGGCGCGACCAGATGATGGCCCGCTGGGAGAGCACCATGCGGGACGGCGCGAAGGTGCTCGGGCCCGGCACCCCGGCGGGGTTGCGGATCACCGAGACCGCCGACTTCTTCGAATTCGTCCAGCAGGAGCTGCCCAGGATGCTGGAGCGCTGGCGCGCCCAGCAGGCCGCGCACCGCGCCGCGGAGGCGCGCGGGGCGCGCGAGGCGGGGTAGCGGCCGGGGCGCCGGCGAGAGCGGCACCCGGGCCCGTAGGCGCCGGGCCCGGGGGCGGGCCGCCGGGCGGTCCCGCCCGGCACGGGTATCCGTCGTGTCCGGTCCGGTCCGGCTCCGGATGCGGTCGCCCGCGGCCACGTGCCAGTGGTGGTCGCCCGTGGCCCGGCGGCGGTATCCGTCGTGTCCGGCCTGGCGCCGGATGTGGTTGCCTCTGGCCGGGCGTCAGTGGTGGTCGTCCGTGGCCCGGCGCCGGTGGGCGTCGTGTCCGGTCCGGCGCCGGAGGCGGTCGCTCGCGGCCGCGTGGCGGTGGCGGTCGCATACGCCCGGCGCACCGGGCGGTCGCGGCCCGCCCGGTGCCGGTGGCCCTCGTGTTCCGTGCCGGGCGCCCCGTGGCCGCGCTAGCGTCGCTCAAGGGCGGTGGGGCAGCATCAGAGACCACGCCTCCGCCAGGACCGTCCAGGTGCGGCTGCGCACCGGGCCCCGGATCAGCGCGTCCGCGTGATAGCGGAAGTCCGGGCCGGAGACGGTGACGGCCCGCGCCCGGGTGCGCAGCGGACCGTCCGCCGCGTGGGGATGGACGACGACCTCGGCCAGCCCGCCGCCCGGTGCGGCCGTCGAAACCGAGACCCGCTCCACCGGCCGGTCCAGATCGGTCAGCAGCACCCCGTCCGCCTCGATCCGCAGCCGCTGCGGCGGCGGATGCGCCGGCCGTCGAACGCCGCCGGTCAGCCCGATCACGGGGAGCGAGAGCAGCGTCAGCGCGGTACGGGCGGTGCGTGCCGCCGGGGTCCACCACGGCCGGTTGCCGTCGCCGTCCGCATCGCCGCCCGGCGGGCCCCCGCCGTCTCCGCCGTCCTCGCCCCCGCCGCCGTCTCCGTCCTCCTCGGCCCGGCGGCGGTCGCGGTCGCGGTCGCAGGGATCGCAGCGGCAGTCCCGGCCCCTCGCCCCGCCGTCGTGCGGGCCCGGGTCATGCCCGTCCGGTCCGTCCGGCCCGGCCACCGCGCCGCAGCCGCCGCCCGGCGTCCCATGCGCACCGTAAGGAGCGTGTCCGGAGGGGATCCGCAGGCCCCCGAGGACCACCCCGCCGCTCTCGTCCACCAGCAGATCACGCGGCCGGGCCGTGCCGTCGAGGACCGTACGGGCCGCCGCGACCGCGTCCGTCGGCACGCCGAGCGAATGGGCCAGGGCGACCGTCGCGGAGCCGCCGACCGGGACCACCGACAGCGTCGCGTCCGCCAGCTCCCGCCGCCGGTGCAGCAGCTCCACCATCCGCAGCAGGGCGCGGTCGTCGCCCACCAGCACGGGACGGCGGGCGCCCCGGCGGGCCAGTGCCCGCTCGACCTCCTCCGGGCCGTCCGGCAGGCAGATTTTCGTCTGCGCGCCCGCACAGAGCACATCCTTCGCGATCCGCACCGACTCCCCGTCCGTTCGCCGGGCGTTGGGGTCGATGACCATGAGCAGCGGGCGCCCCCGGACGGTGTCCGGCGCAGGGGGCCGGGGATCTGGAGCCGACACCTCGGTCCTTCCTCAGGTAATCTCTCGGTGCAAGAGCCCCTGTCGCTGTTGCGCCAGGGGCTTCGTCTATCCGGGGCACCGGTTCGACGGCTCTTGTGGTGGCGCACGTCACCATGCACGTTGGACATGCCCCGCCCGGAAGGGGTGTACGCCTGTGCCCGCACTTGTGCTGCTCGGTGCTCAGTGGGGTGACGAGGGCAAGGGGAAGGCCACCGATCTGCTCGGCGGCTCCGTCGATTATGTAGTGCGCTACCAGGGCGGTAACAACGCCGGCCACACCGTGGTGGTGGGCGACCAGAAGTATGCGCTGCACCTCCTCCCGTCCGGAATCCTGTCGCCCGGGTGCACCCCGGTCATCGGCAACGGTGTCGTCGTGGACCCCGCGGTCCTGCTCTCCGAGCTGAGCGGGCTGGATGAGCGCGGTGTCGACACCTCCAAGCTGCTGATCAGCGGTAACGCCCATCTGATCACGCCGTATCACACGACCCTCGACAAGGTGTCGGAACGATTCCTCGGCAAGCGGAAGATCGGCACCACCGGCCGCGGCATCGGCCCGGCCTACGCGGACAAGATCAACCGGGTGGGCATCCGAGTCCAGGACCTCTTCGACGAGTCGATCCTGCGGCAGAAGGTCGAGGCGGCCCTGGACTACAAGAACCAGGTGCTGGCCAAGCTCTACAACCGCCGAGCCATCGCGATCGACCAGGTCGTCGAGGAGCTGCTGGGCTACGCGGACCCGCTCCGCGGCTATGTCGCCGACACCACCCTGCTGCTCAACAACGCCATCGACCAGGGCCAGGTCGTGCTCTTCGAGGGCGGCCAGGGCACCCTGCTCGATGTCGACCACGGCACGTATCCCTTCGTCACCTCCTCCAACCCGACCGCGGGCGGCGCCTGCACCGGCACCGGAGTGGGTCCGACGAAGATCAACCGTGTGATCGGCATCCTGAAGGCGTACACCACCCGCGTCGGCGCGGGCCCGTTCCCCACCGAGCTGCTCGACGAGGACGGTGAGAAGCTGCGCACCATCGGCGGCGAGCGCGGTGTGACCACCGGGCGCGACCGGCGCTGCGGCTGGTTCGACGCGGTCATCGCGCGCTATGCGACCCGGGTCAACGGCCTGACCGACTTCTTCCTCACCAAGCTGGACGTGCTCACCGGCTGGGAGCGGATCCCGGTGTGCGTCGCCTACGAGATCGACGGCAAGCGGGTCGAGGAGCTGCCGTACAGCCAGACCGACTTCCACCACGCCAAGCCGATCTACGAGACCCTGCCGGGCTGGTCGGAGGACATCACCCAGGCCAAGACCTTCGACGAGCTGCCGAAGAACGCGCAGAAGTACGTCCAGACGCTGGAGGAGATGTCGGGCGCCCCGATCTCGGCGATCGGCGTCGGACCGGGCCGCGACGAGACCATCCAGATCAACTCGTTCCTCTGACCCCTCGGCGGGAGCGCGGGCCTCGGCGGAAGCGCGGCCCGCGCCTCGGCGTCACTACGCCGTGGGCGGGCCGAACACCCCGGCGGGCTGCTGCGCCTGACCGATGGGCTGGGCGGCCCGCCGCTCCTGCATCTTGGTGATCCGCCGCACCACGCCGATGGCCAGCACCGCCGCCAGCATGCCGATGGCGTCGTCGGCGATGTTGATGATGACGCCGAACCGCTCCGCCCTGCCGCTGTCGCTGACGATCTCGCTGGCCCCGTGTACCGGGAACATCAGGAACATGGCCACGAACGCCGTCCACCACCAGTGCAGCACCGCGCGTCCATGACGTCCGGGCGCCGGGGGAGTGCTGGCGGTCCAGATGTCGTTGGCGATCTGCTTGGGCAGCCACAGTTGGGCGACCGGGATGAACCAGGCGCCCACGGCATAGCCACTGCCGAACCGCGGTCGCCCGGGACTCAGCACCGTGGAGTTGATGTAGGCGGTCCGGAACCAGACCAGCCACACCACGGCGAGCACGCACACGGCGACCCCGATGCCGGTGCCCAGGGAATCGATGTCACTGGCCCTGCTGGAGAGCATGTCGGGTTCGCTGCCGTACGTGTCGAGCAGCGAGATGTTCAGCGCCATGTCGAGCATGGTCAGCACCATCCAGACGCCGAACATGCTCAGCAGCGCGGTGGCCAGACCCCGGATCGGCTTCAGCCTCGTACCGGAGACGGGGTAGCCGAGCGGTGCCTGATAGCCGCCCTGCCAGGGCTGGGCGTTCATCGCGTACCCGTGCGCCTGGGGCGTCGCGTACGCGGACGGGGAGGCGTACGGGCTGGGCGGTGTGTGCGGACCGGGCGGCGTATGCGGACCGGGGCCGGCCTGCGGGTGGCCGTACGCCGACGGGCCCTGCTGCGGCGCGGTGGCGTCCGGCTGAGCGTTCTCGGCCTCCACCTCCAGCAGTTGCAGCGCGTCCCGTCCGAGCCGGGCGAGCAGCCCGCCCGGCAGCCAGGGCTCGCCGTCGTCGGTCACCGGATGGGTGGCGGCGACCAGCTCGTCCACCGAGGGCCGCTTGGCCGGGTCCTTGTTCAGACACGCGGTGACCAGCCCGCGTGCCCCCTCGGGGAGCCCCACCAGATCGGGCTCCTCCTGGGCTATTCGGTACATCAGGGCGTGGATACCGCTGTCCACATTGCCGAAGGGCTGACGTCCGGTGGCGGCGAAGGCCAGCACCGAACCGAGGCAGAAGACATCGCTCGCGGCCGTGACCGGCTCGCCGCGCACCTGCTCGGGCGACATGAACCCGGGCGAGCCGACGACCGCGCCGGTCATCGTCAGATTGCCGCCCGTGGTGGAGCCCACGGAGTCCAGGGCGCGCGCGATACCGAAGTCGATCACGCGCGGACCGTCGATGGTGATGAGGATGTTGGACGGCTTGAGGTCGCGGTGGATCAGCCCGGCGCCGTGGATGTCACGCAGCGCGAGGGCCAGTCCGTTCGCCAGGATCCGCAGCGAGCGCTCGGGCAGCGCCCCGAAGTCCTCGGCGACGACGCTGTGCAGGGACGGACCGCCGATATAGCCGGTGGCCACCCAGGGCACCTCGGCGTCGGTGTCGGCGTCGAGCACGGGGGCGGTCCACTGGCCGCCGACCCGTGTGGCCGCCTCCACCTCCCGCTTGAAGCGACCGCGGAAGTCGGGCTGTCGTGCGAGTTCGGCCTGTACGAGCTTCACTGCGACGGTGCGGCCGCGGGCGGAGCGGGCGAGATAGACCCGGCCCATTCCGCCCTCGCCGAGCTTGCCGAGCAGCCGGTACTCGCCGATCCACCGCGGGTCCTGGGCCCCGAGGTTCTCCATCGCGGTGTGGCTCCTGTCCCTGTGCCGATAGTCCCTGCGCCGATCGGCCGATCAGTCGAGGCGGGTGAACGTCTGTGTCATCGTCTCATCGCTGTAATCGTCCGGGTCGTCATACTCGACACGCAGCTTGTCATGTCCGGAAGAGGTGAACGTCAGTGACGTGCCGGGCCCACAGAGATTCTTAGGGGTCCCCCCGGTGAACTTCGAGGGGCTGAGCACGAGGCCCTTCTCCACCGAGGCCAGCACCCGGTCACCCTCGCAGTGGTACTTCTTACTGTCCGCGACCTCTTGGGCCACCGCGGTGCCGATCGCGCCCTGCTTGATGGTGACCTTCAGCGTGGCGTCCTGCTTCCCGAACGCGTCCTTCGCCAGCCAAGTGCCCTCGTACGAGGAGGGGATCGGCTTGCCGCCGCTCTTCGACGGGCGCAGCGTCGCCTCGTAGGAACCGTCCGTGGTGCTCCAGGCGAGGGTGCCGTCGTTGCCTATCCGCAGGGTCTGCTCGCCGACCGTGCTGCAACTGTCCTCGGGGATACTGGTGGTGACCTCGTCGTCCTCGATCAGCAGCAGGCTGTCCGCCGACTTGAGCTTGGCCGAGTCCTGGCAGAACGAGTCCGAGTCGGAGGTCAGCGTCTCGGCGACGAACGCGCCGACCGGTCCCTGGGAGAGGACGATCCGGCGGATCTTGCCGGTGGACGAGCCGCTCTCCTTGATCTCGCCCTCCCAGGCGCCCAGATACTCGGTGGGCACATCGCCGGTCGTGTCCAGCTTCGTCGCGGACGGATCGGGCGCGCCGCCCGAACCACCGGTGGGCGCCTTGGAGTTGGCGGCATCCGGGTTGGCGGGCGGGGTGTGGGTCATCTTGTCGTAGTCGGTCTTGGCCTTGTCGCCCTTGTCGTCGTTCCCCTTGACCACGACGAGGGCGGCGACCCCGGCAATGAGCAGCGTGGCGACGGCGGCGGAGACGACGATGAGCGTCTTACGGCGCCGCTTGGGCTTCGGCGCCTGGGGTGCCTGGGGCGCCTGGGGCGAGCCACCGCCGGGTCCGCCTGGCGCTGCTGGTGCGTTCGGTTCGCCTGGACGGCCCGGTCCGCCCGGACTGTTCGGGCCGAAGCCGACGGAGGGCGTGGCGGCGGCCGCCTGGCCCTGGGCCGGGGCGGGCCCGAACGAGGTGACGGCGGGCGGCCCGAAGGCGTGCGGCGGCGTCTGCGGCTCGCGGTCCGCGCCGGGCTGCGGGGGTGTGGCGTGCGGCGGGTAGCCGTACGCCGGGGCGGCGTAGGGGGAGGGGGCGGCGGAACCGGGCGAGTTGGGCCCGGCGCTTCCGGGGGTGCCGTGGGTGCCGTGGGGCGGCACGCCCTGCGGCGGCGTGGCGCTCCCAGGTGTGCCCTGCGCGCCGCCTGCCTGCTGCGGCGCTGCGTACGGCGCGGGGCTCTGGGGCCCGGCGCCGCCGGGCGAGTTGGGCGACACGGCAGCTCGGTCGCCCGTTCCGGCGTGCGGCGGCGTCGGGTGCCCGGGTCCGTCCTGGCCTTCGCCTGCCTGTGGTCCGGCGGAGGAGGGCGCGCCCTTCTGCGGCCCGCCGGGCGTCGCGGCGGAGGCGGAGCCCTGGCTTCCACCCGGCGGGGACGCGTCCGCCTGCCTCGGGTCTGCCTGCCCTGCGCCTGCCTGGGGCGCGGCGGACGGTCGGCCGGGTGCTCCGGATGCGGCGGCGTGCGCGGCCCCGTGGCTCGGCGCGGCACCACCGGGCGTGCTGGGCAACGCGGCGGATCCGCCCGCCGCGCCAGCCTGCGCATCGCCCGCCGAAGGCCCGGCGGCTGCCCCGCCCGGCGCTGCGGGCGCGGCGGCGGGGTGGCCCGGGGTGTCCTGCTGCGGCGCGCCCTGCCCTGAACCGGGGTGACCCGAACCGGCGTTCCCTGAACCGGCGTGGGCCGAACCGGGTTGGCCGGAACCGCCGTGGCCCGAACCGCCGTGCGCGTCGTCGGCCGATGGCGCTGCGGCCGACGACGTGGCGGCCTGCGGCCCGGCGGCCGGGTTCGCGGCGCCCTGGTCTCCGCCCGCTTGCGGTGTGGCGCTGTACGGCGCGGCGGGGTGCCCGCCGGGCGTCGCGGGTCCGGCGGGCTGTCCCGCATCCGCCTGCGGCCCGACGGCCTGTCCCGCGCCCGCCTGTCCCGCGTCCGCCTGCGGCCCCGCGGCGTACGGTCCGGCGGCCTGCCCGCCCGGCTGGGCCTGCCCGTCCTGCCCCGAGCCCGCCGAGGGGGGCGCGGACGGAGCCGGGGGGAGCGGCGCGCCCGCCTGGGGCGCGGCCGAGGGGAGCGGCGGTGTGGTGGGTGGCGGGGGCGTGGGGGGCTCCGCCGGAGCCAGCGGGTACGACGTGGCCGACGGCGGCGCGGAGGGCGGCGGCGGGACGGCGGGGCCCGCCACTCCGGCCATGGGCGTGACAGGGCCCGCCGCCTCGGCCATGGGCGGCACCGCGGGCCGCGCGGGCATTCCCGGCACGGCGGGCACCCCCGGCCCCGCGGGTGTCTCCACCTCCAGGAGCTGCACCGCGTGCCGTCCGAGCTGGGCGACGAGCCCGCCCGGCAGCCACGGTTCGCCGTCCTCGTCCGCACCGGCCGTACGGTCCAGCAGCGCTTCCAGCGAGGGCCGGTCGTCCGGGGCCTTCTTCAGGCAGTCGGTGACCAGGTCGCGCAGCCCTTCCGGCAGCCCCTCCAGGTCCGCTTCCTCCTGGGCGATGCGGTACATGACCGCGTGCACCCCGCTGTTGGCCGTGCCGAAGGGCTGGCGGCCGGTCGCCGCGTAGGCGAGCACCGAGCCGAGGCAGAAGACATCGCTGGCCGGGGTGACCCGCTCGCCGCGCACCTGCTCGGGCGACATGAACCCGGGCGATCCGACGACGGCGCCGCTGCGCGTGAGGATGCCGTCGGTGACGGTCTCCAACGCCCGCGCGATACCGAAGTCGATGACGCGCGGACCGTCGATGGTGACCAGGACGTTGGAGGGTTTGAGATCGCGGTGGACCAGACCCGCGTCGTGGATGTCCCGCAGGGCCTGTGTGAGGCCGTGGGCCAGGATGCGGACGGTCCGCTCGGGCAGCCGGCCCGACTCGGAGACGATCGCGTGCAGGGAGGGACCGGCGATATAGCCGGTGGCGACCCATGGGGTGGCGGCCTCGGTGTCGGCCTCCAGCACCGGCGCGGTCCAGGCGCCGCCGACCCGCTGCGCGGCCCGTACCTCCTGTTTGAACCGCCGCCGGAATTCGGCCTGTTGGGCGAGCTCGGTCTGGACGAGCTTCACCGCCACCGTACGGCCGCGCGAAGAATGAGCCAGGAACACCCGGCCCATGCCACCCGCGCCAAGTCGCCGGAGCAGCCGGTACTCACCGATCCATCGAGGGTCCTCGGCCCCCAGGTCTTCCATGCGTCGATCGCCCCTTCCCCGTGAATCCCCCTGATCAGCCCCTTGGAGAGAATAAAGGCGGCTGAGAGCGAAGTGGACGACGCGGACGATCCGTTATCGGTTCCGTATCCGTCCTGTGTCACTCCCGGGCCGGGGAGCGAAATCCGGACGCCGCGCCCCGATCACCGGCGGCGGCCATAAGGGCGCCGCCGCCCGGCAAGGTGTCGGCGAACGGCCCGAAACCCTGACAGCCTGTCGGTGCCGGGCCCGGGGACCCGGTCCGTACGCTGGTCCCACCCCGACCCGCGAGCGATCCGAGGTACCGAACGTGTCCGTGCAGCCCAGCCCCGACCCCGCGGCCGGCGCCGCCGTCAAGGCCGCCGACCGCGCGCATGTGTTCCACTCCTGGTCCGCGCAGGGCCTGATCGACCCCCTCGCCGTCGCGGGCGCCGAAGGCTCGTACTTCTGGGACTACGACGGCAACCGCTACCTCGACTTCTCCTGCCAGTTGGTGAACACCAACATCGGCCACCAGCACCCCAAGGTCGTCGCCGCGATCCAGGAGCAGGCCGCGAAGCTGTGCACCATCGCACCGGGCTTCGCCGTGGACGTGCGGTCCGAGGCGGCGCGGCTGGTCGCCGAGCGCACCCCCGGCGACCTCGACAAGATCTTCTTCACCAACGGCGGCGCCGAGGCGGTGGAGAACGCGGTCCGGATGGCCCGGCTGCACACCGGCCGCCCCAAGCTGCTCTCCGCCTACCGCTCGTACCACGGGGCCACCGCCACCGCGATCAACCTCACCGGCGACCCCCGCCGCTGGGCCTCCGACAGCGCCTCGGCGGGTGTGGTGCACTTCTGGGCGCCGTTCCTCTACCGCTCGCCCTTCCACTCCGACAGCGAGGCGCAGGAGTGCGAGCGCGCGCTGCGCCACCTTGAGGACACCATCGCCTTCGAGGGCCCGCAGACCATCGCCGCGATCATCCTGGAGACCATCCCCGGCACCGCCGGGATCATGGTCCCGCCGCCCGGCTATCTCGCCGGGGTCCGCGAGCTCTGCGACCGCTACGGCATCGTCTTCATCCTGGACGAGGTCATGGCGGGCTTCGGCCGCACCGGCCACTGGTTCGCGGCCGACCACTTCGGCGTCACCCCCGACCTGCTGACCTTCGCCAAGGGCGTCAACTCCGGCTATGTGCCGCTCGGTGGCGTCGCGATCTCCGCCGAGATCGCCGCGACCTTCGACCAGCGGCCCTACCCCGGCGGTCTCACCTACTCCGGCCACCCGCTGGCCTGCGCCTCGGCCGTCGCGACGATCAACGCGATGGCGGAGGAGGGGATCGTGGAGAACGCCGCCGCGATCGGGGAGAACGTGATCGGCCCGGGGCTGCGGGAGATCGCCGAGCGTCACCCCTCGGTCGGGGAGGTGCGCGGCCTCGGCGTCTTCTGGGCGCTGGACCTCGTCAAGGACAAGGAGACCCGCGAACCGCTCGTCCCGTACAACGCGAGCGGACCGGACAACCAGCCGATGGCCGACTTCGCCGCGGCCTGCAAGCGCGGCGGTCTGTGGCCCTTCGTGAACATGAACCGCACCCATGTGGTGCCGCCGTGCACCGTCACCGAGGCCGAGGCCAAGGAGGGGCTCGCGATCCTGGACGAGGCGCTGGCCGCGGCCGACGCGCATACGTCCTAGGCGTACCGGGGCCCGGGGACGCCGTCCCCGGGCCGTCCCCGGGTGGCTGCCTGGCTCGTCCTCGCGCCCCTGCCCGTTTGGCCTCCGACCGCCGCCCGACCGCTGCCCGGTGTAGACCACCGCCGCACTCTGCGTGTTCCGCGCAACGGCCCTCGCATATCGTGATGCGAGGGCCGTCCGCTTTCTTACACCGACGGCCGTGGAAGGAGACGGTCCTCGATGCCCGTGCCCGGCGCCAGCCCGGTCAAGCGGAACACCCTGCGGCAGCAGATCGCCGACGCGCTCTGTGACGAGGTGCTCGCGGGCCGGCTCCCTGCGGGGCGCCAGTTCACCGTCAAGGAGATCGCCCAGCAGTACGGCGTCTCCGCGACCCCCGTCCGGGAGGCGCTGCTGGATCTGTGCTCCCAGGGGCTGCTCGATGTCGAGGAGCACCGGGGCTTCAGGGTCCACGACTTCACCATCGAGGACTTCCGGCACATGGTCGACGCCCGCACGATGGTGGTCGAGGGCGTCTTCCGGCACTACGTCGAGCTGAAGACCATGACCCCGCAGACGCTGGCCTCGGTAAGGCGGCGGGCCGAGGAGGCCGAGCGGGCCGCCCGCTCCGGTGACCTGGACATCCTCATCGGCTACGACCTGCGCTTCTGGCGCGAGATCTGCGGCCTGGTCGGCAATCCGTATGTGTCGGACTTTCTTCAGCGGCTACGCGTGCAGACCTGGGTCTTCACGGTGCCGTATCTGCGGCGCGTACCCGATCTGCGCGGCCAGTTGTGGACGGGGCACTCCGAGCTCACCGCGGCGGTGACCCGCGGGGACCCGCATGACTCGGAGCGGTTGATAGCGGCGTACAACGCGCATTTCCGTGCGCTGATCGAGCGGTTGGTGGCGGGCGAGGAGTCGCGGGCGCAGAACGGGACGTCGGAGGTCAACTCCCCCTGATCTCCTCCTGAACTCTTTCCGAACTTCGCCCGGCCGGTGAGCGGTTCCGCCCCGCGGTGAGCGAGTCGAAGGCCGGGGAGGCCGGAGCGGCGGCAGGTGAACCGACCCGCCAGGGTTGGCTTCCGGCACTCTTCGCGAGGCGTACGCGGGGCATTACGCTGGGCCGACCATCGACCGTACGGATACGAGAGTGAGATCGCGTGGCATGTGACCTCTGGCTGGTCCCCCTCGTCGATGTGCTGTGCCACAGCCCCGACAATCCCTTCGCCGAAGAGATCGCCGCGTACGACAAGGCGCTCAGTGATGCCGGTTTGCCGCCCGTACCCGTCTTCAGTTATATGCCGGGACTGTCCGGGGATGTCGCCCCGGTGGCCGGTTTCGACTACGACGCGCTGCACTTTCTCCGCCGTGCCTATCTGCTGCAACTGTGCGGACTCGCGGTGACCCCGGTGGACGAACTGGGCGGGGACTACGAGCAGTTGCTGGAGATGTTCGAGCCCACGGCCCAGCAGTCGCATCTGGTCTGGCACTACGACCACGCGGGGGCGTATGTCCCCGTCGACTTCCAGAGCCCGCTGTCCAACGACGAACTCCTCGAGGGCGGCGGCCCGTTGGGTTCCAGCCACGGCCTGCTGCGCGAGCTGGAGGCGGTCGGTCCGGCGCTCGGCATCGACCCGTCCAACCCTCCGGCCGCCCCCGCGCCCCCGGCCCGCCCCACGAGCCTGGAGGAGCCGGCGGCGTCGGTCCCGTACGAGGACAGCCCCTTCGCCCGGGAGCGCCATGTCTGGCTGGGGCTGCACGCGGCGGCGACGCGCAGCCTGGGCCAGGGCTCGATGATCGTCTTCAGTTGACCGTTCCTTCGGGCGTCTCCGGCTGATGTCCGTGACAGGCGCCGCCGCCGTCAGCGGGGCGGCTCCGGAGGACGCTGCCGCGGCATATTGGGCCGGGCGGGGCCCGACGGCAGCGGAAAGCGGCTCGCGGGGCTCCCGCTGTCCGGACGGGAGCCCTGAGTCATCAGCGCCTGCGTGACCAGCGGCGCCGCACCGGCCCCGAAGTCCACCATCCAGCCCGCCGTCTCGGCCCGGACCAGCTCCGACACGTCCTCGCAGAACCGCCGCAGCACCGACAGACACCGCTCCACGGCCTCGCTCGCGGTGCCCTCGGTCGGACCCAGCACCTCCCGTACGCTCTCCGACGCCCAGTCGAACTGAAGCGCCTCCAGCCGCCGGTGCACCGCCTGCGCCGTGGCCACGTCCCGCATCCAGCCGGACGTCAGCCCGAAGAACCGGTCGCCGCCGACGCAGGCGGCCGCCAGCAGCAGCGCCAGCGCGCCCCACCCGCCGCCGCCGTCCAGCGCCCCGTTCAGATCCAGCAGCGGCAGCACACCCCCCACGACCGCCGCCACCGCGGCGCCCACCCGCAGCACCCGGGCGGTCCGGCGCTTCCACACCCGTTCGGCGAGGTACCACCCGGCGACCTCCAGGGCGCCCTCCTCGACCCACCGGTACAACTCGTCGAGCCGCTCCGCCGGCTCTCCCCAGTCGCCGTGCGGGAAGGGCCGACCGAGCAGGTCACCCTGGGCTCTCGCACCCTCCGGCCGAGGGAGCCCCTCGGGCTGCATCTCCGGCTGACTCACCGTGCAACTCCCTCTGCGGCGGCGTTTCTCCTGGCGCGCGGCTGATGCGCGACCACCATTCCTACCGCCGAACGGCTGGCCACGAAGACGCGATCACGGGTTTTCAGCCCGTAAGAGCTGCCCCATCGGGTATAGGACCGCCCACTCCTCACCCAAAAGAGTGGCCCGCGCACCGGATCCGGGGCCGGTCGGCCCGGTAAGCGCGGAGCGGCCCGGCGCACAGCGGCCCCCAGCGCGGGAGCCTCAGTGCGGCAACCTCAGCGCGGCAGCCCCGGCGCAGCGGCCCCCGCGCGCGCACGGTGGCGGCCCCCACCGCGCAGCGGCCCGCGCCCGAGGCAATAGGCTGCATACCGTGAAGGTCCTCGTCATCGGCGGCGGCGCCCGCGAACATGCCCTGTGCCGCGCTCTCTCCCTCGACCCCGACGTCACCGCGCTGCACTGCGCCCCCGGCAACGCCGGCATCGCCGAGGTGGCCGAGCTGCACGCGGTCGACGCGCTCGACGGCGCCGCCGTCGCCGACCTCGCCGCCTCCCTGGGGGCGGGCCTCGTGGTCGTGGGGCCGGAGGCCCCCCTCGTGGCGGGGGTGGCCGACGCCGTGCGCGAACGGGGGATCCCGGCCTTCGGGCCGTCCGCCGAGGCGGCGCAACTGGAGGGCTCCAAGGCGTTCGCCAAGGACGTGATGGCGGCGGCCGGCGTGCCCACCGCCCGCGCCTACGTGTGCACCACGCCCGCCGAGATCGATGAGGCGCTGGACGCGTTCGGCGCGCCGTACGTCGTCAAGGACGACGGCCTGGCCGCGGGCAAGGGCGTCGTGGTGACCGAGGACGTCGAGGCCGCCCGCGCGCACGCGCTGGCCTGCGGCCGGGTGGTGATCGAGGAGTTCCTGGACGGTCCGGAGGTCTCCCTCTTCGCGATCACCGACGGCGAGACCGTGGTCCCGCTCCAGCCCGCCCAGGACTTCAAGCGCGCCCACGACGGCGACCAGGGCCCGAACACCGGCGGCATGGGTGCGTACTCCCCGCTGCCCTGGGCCGACCCCGAGCTGGTGGACGAGGTCGTGGCCACGATCTGCCAGCCCACCGTCGACGAGCTGCACCGCCGCGGCACGCCCTTCTCCGGGCTGCTGTACGCGGGCCTGGCGATCACCTCGCGCGGGGTGCGGGTGATCGAGTTCAACGCCCGCTTCGGCGACCCGGAGACCCAGGTGGTCCTGGCCCGGCTGAAGACCCCGCTGGCCGCGGTGCTGCTCGCCGCCGCCACCGGCCGCCTGGAGGCCGAGCCGCCGCTGCGCTGGAGCGACGGCGCCGCCGTGACCGTGGTCGTCGCCTCGCACAACTATCCGGACACCCCCCGCACCGGCGACCCGATCACCGGGCTGGACGAGGTGGCCGAGCAGGACGGCCCCAAGGCGTACGTCCTGCACGCGGGCACCAAGCGGGACGGCGCGTCCGGTGCGGTGGTGAGCGCGGGCGGCAGGGTGCTCTCCATCACCGCGACCGGCTCCGACCTGGCGAAGGCACGCGAGCGTGCGTACCGCGCGGTGGGCCGGATCGGGCTGGAGGGCTCGCACCACCGCTCGGACATCGCCGCGAAGGCGGCGGCCGAAGCGGCCTCGTAAGAACACGCTGTAAGAAGTGTCTCAGGCGGGCCCGGGAACGGCCCCGAAGCCCGCTTGCCCCTGTTCACACGGGGCCGGGCGTCACCATCGCGAAGTTCCCGGTTTTACCCAAGGCCATTCCATCGGGTGAGCGCTTCCGCATCCTGCTGACGCACGCCCGGCCCCCAACTAGTGTGCCGCTCAGGCGAGGTGCGGCAACTGGCCCACCGGCATTGCGGAGTGGGCGGCCAGTGCGACAGTGGGTGGGGAGACAACAACGCCGCCGTCGTCCGCTGTTCAAAACATCGGCCGGACAGTAGGGGGTGATGAGAACCGTGGCAGGTACCGAAGCAGGTGCCCTGGCGGCGCGCGCTCGCGCCCTCGCGGTACTGCGTATCCGGAGCACGGCGCTCGCGGTCGCACTCCTCCCGGCCGCGGCCGCCGTCGTGCTGCTGGCCGGAAGCGCCACCGGCAGCGTCGGCGGTTCCCAGGACCAGGGCTGGACGGCCCTGCGCTGGGTGGTGACCGGGGGCGCTCTGCTGGTCCTGCTGCTGGCGGCGGCCGTGGCCGCCGTGGTCGTCCGGGCCAGGCCCGCGCTCACCCCGACGGTGCCCATCGCCGAGGAGACGGCGCCCGATCTCTACCGGCTGGTGCGCGATCTGGCCGAGCGCCTGGAGGTGCCCGCGCCCTCGGCCATAGCGCTCACCCCCGACTGCGACAGTTGGCTGGAGGACCGGACGCATCCGGCGCACGCCCAGCGCCGGGAGCATGGGGACCGCGGCGCCCTGGCGGTCGAGGAGCCCCGCTCCGCACGGGGCGCCCCCGATCCGGCGAGCGGCGCGGACCGGATCGCGGACCGCCCCGAGCGGCGGGTCCCGCGGCCGCCGGTGCTGGTGATCGGCTCGCCGTTCCTGTGGTGGATGCGGGTCGCCGAGCTGCGCGCGCTGCTCGCCCCGGTGGTGGCGGGCACCGGCCCGGCCGTCCATCCCGACATAGCCTCCGCCCGCCGCTTCGTGCGCGGGCTGGACGCCGCCGTGGCCGTCGCGGCCCAGGGCGGCGAGCCGTCGTCCGGCCCCGCGCCCGCCCTGGTGGCGCTGGTGCGCCGCCCCGCCTTCGCCTTCGTCGGCTGGGTCGCCCGGCTGCTGCTGCGCGGCTGCCGGGACCATGCGGCCGAGATGGAGCGCGCGGTCGCCGCGGCCGCCTCCGAGCGGGCCCAGTCGGTCGACTACGGGCTGCGGATCGTCGCCCAGGAGCAGGTGGGCCTGGCCTACGCGGGCTGGGACCGGCTGCTGACCCGGGTCGCGCTGCCCGCCTGGCGGATGGGCCGCTGGCCCTCCCGGCTGGACGCGGGCGTGGTCTCGGCGCTCACCGAGCTCTCCCGCCGCGACCGGCTCGCCGAGGGGTTCACCTCCCGGCTGAGCGAGCGCCCGGCCTGCGACCTCCTGGAGGAGCCCGGGGTGATGGACGAGGCCACCTCGCTGCTGGCCGCCCGCCTCTTCCACGGCGGCCCGCCGGAGCCGGGCCCCGACTGGTCCCCGGTCGACTGGAGCGCGTATCCGGAAGAGGTCGTGGACCGCAAGTGGCGGCAGGAGGCCGCCCGGCTCAACCGGCTGCTGGACGAGCGGGAGGACACCCACGACCTCGTCGGCGCCGCTCGCGCACCGACCCCCGTGAGGGCCCCCGAGCCGCCCACCCTGGCCCGGGTCATGGAGCGGCTCAGCGCCACCGCGGCCGGCTCCGCCGACCTCGCCGACGACTCCGACGGTGGCGCCCCCGGGCTCGCCGCCCGGCTCAGCGTCGAGGTGGCCCGCGAGGAGGCCGCCACCACCCGGGCGTACGGCCAGGGCCCCGCGGCCGGGGCGGAGGGGGCCGCGGGCGGGTCCGGCGGCGACCCGTGGATCGATGACTTCGCCCCGGCGTTCCCGCTACAGCCGCCGCGCACCGGCCGCGAGCTGCTCGCCGACCATGTGACCGCCATGGTCTGCTGCGCCGCCGTGGACACCGCGGGCGCGGCCCCCGGCCTCGACTGGCTCGACGGGCCCGCGCTGCTCGTCGACGGGCGGCGGCGGGCCGATCTGGCCCATCCGGTGCTCAGCCTGGTGGAGGACGGGGACGACGGGCCGCTGCGCGCCTGGCTCGGCGAGGTGGGAGTTCGTCCGGAAAAGCCTGTCCGGCTGGTGTAGGCGCGCATATTGCGCCGGATCCGCTCCTATGTCCAGCCTTGTCGCGCGTTCGGCGGCTGTTCCGGCAAATTAGCGACTATCGGTGACGGAGTGGGTGCGTAATGTGATGTGCTTGGACCGGTCGCTGTCCGCCCGGCCCACGAGTTCCGGCCCACCGGCCCGGACCGCCAGACCGGCCCCGCAGCCCGGCCCACAAGGCCGGATCCGCTGCGGTGCGGTGTGCGAGGACAGCGGGGCGAGGCGCCGCCGGGCACGCAGGGGAGGGGAACAATTGTGGGGACGGACCAGATCCGGCGCTGGGAGTCAGGAGCGCTCGCGCACGCGGTGACGGATCCTTTCGGCCAGGGCCCGCTGCCCTGGCTGCGCGACAGTGAGAACTACTTCGACGACACCGGGCGGGTGGTCCCGTGGTACGTCGACCATGTCCGGCAGTCCGGGGCCCATCCCGGGGCCATCGACCGGGCGGCGGGGCGGGTCCGTGCGAAGGATCCCGGCAGGATCCCCGGCCCGCGCACCGCCGACGATGTCCACCGGCAGATCAAGGGCTTCCCCTCCGCCTCCGCGGCCTCCCCCGGCGAGGCCATCGACTTCCGGATCACGGTGGACCCGCCCCAGCAGTTCAGCGTGGACATCTACCGCATCGGCTACTACGACGGCGTCGGCGCGCTGAAGATCACCACCAGCCCCCGGCTGTCCGGGATCGTCCAGCCGCCCCCGCTCACCGCCGACCGCACCGTCTCCTGCCACCACTGGTGGCTGTCCTGGCGGCTTCAGATTCCCTCGTACTGGAAGCCGGGCGCCTATGTCGCGGTGCTGACCACCGTGGACGGCTACCGCAGCCATATCCCGTTCACCGTCCGCGACCCCCGCCCCGCCGATCTCCTCCTCGTCCTCCCCGACCTCACCTGGCAGGCGTACAACCTCTACCCGGAAGACGGCCGGACCGGCGCCAGCCTCTACCACGCCTGGGACGAGCGGGGAAAACTGCTGGGCGAGTCGGAGGCAGCGATCACCGTCTCCTTCGACCGGCCGTACGCGGGCGCGGGGCTGCCCCTCCATGTGGGCCACGCCTACGACTTCATCCGCTGGGCCGAGCGCTACGGCTACGACCTGGCCTACGCCGAGATGAGCGATCTGCACGCGGGCCGGGTCGACCCCACCCGCCACCGGGGGCTGGTCTTCCCCGGCCACGACGAGTACTGGTCGGCGCCCATGCGCCGCACCGTGGAATCGGCCCGTGACAGCGGCACCTCGCTGGTCTTCCTCTCCGCCAACACCATGTACTGGCAGGTCGAGCTCACCGCCTCGCCCTCCGGCCCGGACCGGCTGCTGACCTGCCGCAAGCGCCGCGGCCCCGGCCGCTCGGCGCTGTGGCGCGAGACCACGCCCGAACAGCAGTTGATCGGCATCCAGTACGCGGGCCGGGTGCCCGAGCCCAGCCCGCTGATCGTCCGCAACGCCGGCCACTGGCTGTGGGAGGCCACCGGCGCGGAGGAGGGCGATGAACTGCCCGGCCTGGTCGCGGGCGAGGCCGACCGCTACTTCCCGCGCACCGTCCTGCCCGAGCACCTCCGCCGCATCCTGCTGGCCCACTCGCCGTACGAGGACACGGAGGGGGTCGTCCGCCACCAGGAGACATCGCTCTACCGCGCCCCGAGCGGCGCGCTGGTGTTCGCGTCGGGGACGTTCGCGTGGTCGCCCGCGTTGGATCGTCCGGGGCATACGGATGAGCGGATTCAGCGTGCGACGGCGAATCTGCTGGATCGGATCTGCAAGCGGGGCTGAGCCGGTGTCCGGCGGGCCACGTGGCGGAGCTATCGAGACTTTCCCCTCCTCGCCCCTTCCCGAACCATGGGCTCCGCCCCTGTACCCCGGGTCGACGAGTCGGCCGTCGCCGCCGTGGACACCTGTACCGGCGCGCTGATCGCGGTCGGCACACCGGCGCGGCGGATGACCGGGCGGACACCCGCACGCATCCGGGCCGCCCGGCCGGGGGTCTGGGGCGGAGCCCCAGTTGAGGGAAGGGGCGGGGAGGGGGAAGCGTCGATATGCGGCTCCGCCACGTGGCCCGCCGCAGGCGCCACGATCCGTCGGACACCCCCTGAGCCACCCCTGAGCCACCGGGGCCAGGGTGATGGCGGCCACGCGCCCGTTGGGGCCGCTGCCCGCGATCGCCGCGTCGGCCATTCCACACCTCCCATCCGGACCTGCCCGGCCCTCCCGTCGCACGAGTTCCTCCCGCGAGGTGTTCGCACCGGCTGGAAGCGGAACCCGAACCGCCGGGCCCCGCGGCCCGCGCCCCGCCGCCGGTCACGGCCGCTTCGTGCGGCAGAATCAACGGGGCTTGGACAAAAACACCAGGAGGAAGCGTGTCCGGATTCGTCGAGAAGCCCGAACCGGTCGAGGTTCCGGGCCTTCAGCACCTGCACACCGGCAAGGTGCGCGACCTCTACCGGAACGAGCGCGGTGAGCTCGTCATGGTCGCGAGCGACCGGATCTCCGCCTACGACTGGGTCCTGCCGACCGAGATCCCCGAGAAGGGCAAGATCCTCACCCAGCTCTCCCTCTGGTGGTTCGATCTGCTCGCCGACCTCGTGCCCAACCACGTCCTGTCCAGCGAGCTGCCCCCCGGCGCCCCCGCCGACTGGGAGGGCCGCACGCTGGTGTGCCGGTCGCTGCGGATGGTCCCGGTCGAATGCGTGGCGCGCGGCCATCTGACCGGCTCCGGTCTGGCCGAGTACCGCGAGACCCGCACCGTGTGCGGGATCGCCCTCCCCGAGGGGCTGACCGACGGCTCCGAGCTGCCCTCCCCGATCTTCACCCCGGCCACCAAGGCCGAGGTCGGCGAGCACGACGAGAACGTGGCGTACGAGGAGGTGGCCCACCGCATCGGTGCCGAGCCCGCCGCGCAACTGCGCCAGGCCACCCTCGCCATCTTCAACCGGGCCCGGGAGATCGCCCGAGCGCGCGGGATCATCCTCGCCGACACCAAGTTCGAGTTCGGCTACGCGGAGGCGACCCTGGGCGCGGAGGGCGCCGAGCCGGTGCTCGCCGACGAGGTGCTGACCCCGGACTCGTCCCGCTTCTGGCCCGCCGACCAGTGGCAGCCGGGCCGCGCGCAGCCGTCCTTCGACAAGCAGTACGTCCGCGACTGGCTGACCTCCCCGGCCTCCGGCTGGGACCGGACCGCCGAGCAGCCGCCGCCCCCGCTCCCCGCGGAGGTCGTCGAGCGGACGCGGGCGAAGTACGCGGAGGCGTACGAGCTGCTGACCGGCACCCCTTGGAAGTAGGTCCGGAGAACGATCAAGGGTCCCGGCCGATCGGCCGGGACCCTTGATGCGTGGAGCGGACGACGAGGCTCGAACTCGCGACCTCAACCTTGGCAAGGTTGCGCTCTACCAACTGAGCTACGTCCGCCTGCGCCGGACTTTTCCGGTTCGACGCGCCTCTACTATAACCAAACCCTCGACCGGTGAACTACCACCCGGGTGTCGAGGCCGCTCGGGGCGGCGGCGCGAAGCCCGCAGGAACTGCTCGGGGCGGCGGCGCGAAGCGCTCAGGAGCCGCTTGGAGCACTTGGGGAACCCTCGGGAGCGCTCTGGAGCCGCTCAGAGCCAGCCGTGCTCCTGGGCGATCCGCGCCGCCGCGTGCCGGTTCTCCGCCCCCAGTTTCGCCGCCGCGGCCGACAGATAGTTCCGGACCGTCCCCTGGGAGAGCGCGGCGTGCTGGGCGATCTCCGCGATGGAGGCGCCGTCGGCCGCCAGCTCCAGCAGCTCCGCCTCCCGCGCGGTCAGCGGGGAGTCCCCGGCGCTGATCGCGTCGGCGGCCAGACCGGGGTCGACATAGCGGGACCCGCCGTGCACCGTGCGGATGATCTCTGCGAGCCGCTGCGCGGAGGTGGTCTTCGGCAGGAACGCGCGCACCCCCGACTCCAGCGCCCGCTTGAGGTGACCCGGCCGGCCGTGGCTGGTCACGATCATCGTCCGGCAGCCGGGCAGCTCCGACCGGAGCGCCGAGGCCACCGAGACCCCGTCCACCTCCGGCATCTGGAGGTCCAGCACCGCCACATCGGGCCGGTGCGCCCGCGCCATCGCCAGCGCCTCGGGCCCGGACGCCGCCTCCGCGACCACCAGCAGATCGTCCTCGAGCGCGAGCAGGGTGGCCAGGGCGCCCCGGATCAGATGCTCGTCGTCGGCCAGCAGCACCCGGATCGCCGCGGTGTCGTTCACACGCCCCTCCCAGCGGAACCTCGTCCAGCACGGCCCTCGCACGGGGGCCGCCGCCAGCGGGACCACATCATCCGGCACGCCGTACACCGACCCGGCACGCCGTCACTTCCCCCCAGCGGCACCGCCGTTCGCTCCCGCCCGGCTCCTGCCCCGGCCCCGGCCAGGGATTCCGGGCCGGAAAACGTCTGAGGCGCCGGTCGATTCGACCGGCGCCTCAGATCTGGAGCGGACGACGAGATTCGAACTCGCGACCCTCACCTTGGCAAGGTGATGCTCTACCAACTGAGCCACGTCCGCATGCCTCCGACCAGCTTTCACCGATCGGCGCGTGCATCACTCTACCTGATCCTCTTCACAAGAGGGCGATAGACGATGAGAGCGGGTGACAGGGATCGCACACTGCGCCTCCCCCTTGGAAAGGGGGCGCTCTACTACTGAGCTACACCCGCATGGTGTCTTCCTCGGGGTTTCGGCCTTTCGGCCTCGCCCCTCGGCGTGCTCCAGACTTTAGCGGATCACCCGGGGTGGTGTGCAACTCGGCTGAACGGGTCACTCAGGCCGACTCGTTGAAGGCTTCGTAGACCTTCTTGGGGATCCGGCCGCGCGGCGGCACCTCCATGCCGTGCGACCTGGCCCAGGCGCGCACCGCGGCCGGGTCCGGGGCGACATCGGTACGGCGGTACGTCTTGCCGGAGCGGGCCCGCTTGCGGCCGGCCTCCACGTACGGCGCCAGCGCGTCGCGCAGTTTCGACGCATTGGCAGAGTTGAGGTCGATCTCGTACAACTTGCCGTCGAGTCCGAACGTGACCGTCTCTTCCGCTTGGCCGCCCTCGAGGTCGTCGGAGAGCGTGACTACTACGCGCTGCGCCACGGATATCGGTCCTTTCGGGCTGCATCGATGCGTTGACGTGCAAAGATGTGAGCTGTCCAGTTGTGTCCAACAATGCTTTTTCATTTGTACAGCGACTGGCATTGCATTGTGAACCCCGGTAATTCCATCCGCGTGTCACGCCGTGATCGGGACCATACGTTTTCCCCCGACCTTTCCCCGTCAGTTGTCACCGACGATGCTTAAACGTGACCGAACCCTTGCATATCTACTCGCGTAGAATTTTCGCCGGGGTAGGCTTGGGCCACCGCCTTACGCACCAGCACCACACCACCGGGAGTGCCAGTGGCACGCGTCGTAGTCGACGTCATGCTCAAGCCGGAGATCCTCGACCCCCAGGGCCAGGCGGTGCAGCGAGCACTGCCCCGCCTCGGTTTCGAGGGGATCGCCGATGTCCGTCAGGGCAAGCGCTTTGAACTCGAGGTGGAGGGCCCGGTCGACGATGCCGCCCTCGCCCGTATCCATGAGATCGCCGAGACCTTCCTGGCGAACACCGTGATCGAGGACTTTTCCGTGAAGGTCGAGGTCGGCGAGGGTGCCGACGCCACCGCCGTGAAGGCCGAGTCGTGACCGCACGCATCGGAGTCATCACTTTCCCCGGCACGCTCGACGACCGTGACACCCAGCGCGCGGTGCGCACCGCCGGCCTGGAAGCCGTACCGCTGTGGCACCGCGACAAGGACCTCAAGCAGGTCGACGCGGTGATCCTGCCGGGCGGCTTCTCCTATGGCGACTATCTGCGCGCCGGAGCGATCTCCCGGTTCTCTCCGGTAATGGAGTCGGTGATCGATCAGGCGAAGGCCGGTATGCCGGTGCTTGGCATCTGCAATGGCTTCCAGGTTCTCACCGAGACCCATCTCCTCCCCGGTGCGATGCTGCGGAACAACCATCTGCACTTCATCTGCCGCGATCAGAAGTTGCGAGTGGAAAACGCGGAGACCGCCTGGACGCGCTCATACGAGCAGGGCCAGGAGATCAACATCCCGCTGAAGAACATCGATGGACGCTATGTCGCCGATGAGCGTGTCCTCGATGAACTCGAGGCCGAGGGACGCGTCGTCTTCCGCTATGAGGAGCTGAACCCCAACGGCTCGCTTCGCGACATCGCCGGTATCTCCAATGCGGCGGGCAATGTCGTCGGCCTCATGCCCCACCCCGAGCACGCCGTCGAACCGCTGATCGGCACCGGTCGCACCGACGGTCTCGGATTCTTCACCTCGATCCTCAAGAGGCTGGTCAGCGCATGACCCTGGACACCACCAAGCACGCGGCGCAGACCCCGGACGACGGGCAGCCCTGGGCCGAGCTCGGTCTCAAGCAGGACGAGTACCAGCGCATCCGCGCCATCCTGGGCCGCCGCCCCACCGGCGCCGAGCTCGCGATGTACTCCGTCATGTGGTCCGAGCACTGCTCGTACAAGTCGAGCAAGGTCCATCTGCGGCAGTTCGGCGAGAAGGCCCCCGAGAGCGACGCGCTGCTCGTCGGCATCGGCGAGAACGCGGGTGTGGTCGACGTCGGCCAGGGCTACGCGGTCACCTTCAAGGTCGAGTCGCACAACCACCCCTCGTACATCGAGCCCTACCAGGGCGCGGCCACCGGCGTCGGCGGCATCGTCCGCGACATCCTCGCCATGGGTGCCCGCCCGGTGGCCGTGATGGACCCGCTGCGCTTCGGCGCCGCCGACCACCCCGACACCAAGCGGGTGCTGCCCGGTGTGGTCGCGGGCATCGGCGGCTACGGCAACTGCCTGGGCCTGCCCAATATCGGCGGCGAGGTCGTCTTCGACCCCTGCTACCAGGGAAACCCGCTGGTCAACGCGCTCTGCGTGGGCGTGATGAAGCATGAGGACATCCACCTCGCCAAGGCGTCCGGCGCCGGCAACAAGGTGATCCTCTACGGCGCCCGCACCGGCGGCGACGGCATCGGCGGCGTCTCCGTGCTGGCCTCGGAGACCTTCGACGACACAAAACCCACCAAGCGTCCCGCCGTCCAGGTCGGCGACCCCTTCCAGGAGAAGCTGCTCATCGAGTGCACCCTGGAGGTCTTCAAGGAGGACCTGGTCGAGGGCATTCAGGACCTCGGCGGCGCGGGCCTGTCCTGCGCCACCAGCGAGCTCGCCAGCGCCGGCTCCGGCGGTATGCGGGTCGAGCTGGACACCGTGCCGCTGCGCGACTCCTCGCTCTCCCCCGAGGAGATCCTGATGAGCGAGTCGCAGGAGCGCATGTGCGCGATCGTGAAGCCCGAGAAGGTCGACCGCTTCCTGGAGATCTGCGAGAAGTGGGACGTCATCGCCACCGTCATCGGTGAGGTCACCGACGGCGAGCGGCTGGAGATCTACTGGCACGGCGAGCAGATCGTCGACGTCCCGCCGCGCACCGTCGCCCACGAGGGCCCGGTCTACGAGCGCCCCTACGCCCGCCCCGAGTGGCAGGACGCGCTCCAGGCCGACGACGCGGGCAGGCTGCCGCGCCCGGCCACCGCCGAGGAGCTGCGCGAGCAGGTCCTCAAGGTGGTCGCCTCGCCGAACCAGGCGTCCAAGTCCTGGATCACCGATCAGTACGACCGTTTCGTCCAGGGCAATACGGTCCTCGCCCAGCCCGAGGACTCCGGCATGGTCCGCGTGGACGAGGAGACCGGCCTCGGCGTGGCCGTCGCCACGGACGGCAACGGCCGCTACGCCAAGCTGGACCCGTACGCGGGGGCGCAGCTCGCGCTCGCCGAGTCGTACCGCAATGTGGCCGCGTCCGGCGCCACGCCGCTGGCCATCTCCAACTGCCTCAACTTCGGCTCGCCGGAGGACCCCGCGGTCATGTGGCAGTTCGCGGAGGCCACCCGCGGCCTCGCCGACGGCTGTCTGACCCTGGGCACCCCGGTCACCGGCGGCAATGTGTCGCTGTACAACCAGACCGGCGAGGTGGCCATCCACCCGACGCCGGTGGTCGCCGTCCTCGGCGTGATCGACGATGTGGCCCGCCGCACCCCGATCGCCTTCGCGGAGGAGGGCCAGTTGCTCTATCTGCTGGGCGACACCGCGGCGGAGCTGGGCGGCTCGGCCTGGTCCCAGGTGGTCCACGACCATCTGGGCGGACTGCCGCCCAAGGTGGACCTGGAGCGGGAGCGGCTGCTCGCCGAGATCCTGATCTCGGCCTCGCGCGACGGCATGGTGGACGCGGCCCACGACCTGTCCGACGGCGGTCTGATCCAGGCGCTCACCGAATCGTGTCTGCGCGGCGGCAAGGGCGCCCGGATCGTCGTCCCCGACGGTCTTGACCCGTTCGTCCTGCTGTTCTCCGAGTCCGCGGGCCGGGCGATCGTCGCCGTACCGCGCAGCGAGGAGGTCCGCTTCAAGGACATGTGCGGGGCGCGCGGGCTTCCGGCGGCCCGTATCGGTGTGATCGACGGCGACGCGATCGACGTCCAGGGGCAGTTCTCCATCCCGCTGGCCGAGCTGAGGGAGCCGTACGAGGCGACGATCCCGGGCCTGCTGGCCTGAGGACCCGCGCCCTTGCCGGCCTGAGGACCCGCGTCCTTGCGACGTACGGCCCGCTCCCTGCCGTCAGGGAGCGGGCCGTACGGTCGCTTCGGGCCTTGCGGGGCTCACTTGCCCCAGAACGCGTTGGCGGCGTCGATGTCCTCGACACACTGGTCGATGTCACTGATCTTCCCGCCGACGATGGTGAAGAACAGCCCGGTCTTCATGTCCAGCGTGCGGTTGCCGCGCTCGGCGCGGACGTGGTGGCCGGAGATCACATGCCCGCGTCCGTCGGGCAGCACCGACTCCAGATCGACCCGCAGCGTGCCACCGGTCTCCTCGAACTCGGTGCGGTACAGATCCATGCAGGCGTCCCGGCCCTTGTGGTGTCCGGAGAGCATGTTGTCCCCGGGCACATGCTGCATGACGTCCGCCGTCAGCAGCGTGGAGAGGGTGTCCAGGTCGCCTTCCTGGAACGCGGTGCATGCGCGGCGCACCACGGCGGCATCCGGATGCTCACCCATGTCATTCACACCTTTCATCCTGATTGATACCGCTCTAACCCCTTCCATCCATCCTCCGCCTGCCCCGCCGGGCTGTCGATAGGCTCGGCGCCATGCCGCCCCGTACTCGCGCCCGTACGTACGACCCCGCCAAGACCCGTACCGCCGTGATCGCGCAGCTTCGGCTGGTGCGGAAGGCGGCCGAGGAGCTGGACGAGACGGGTCTGGACGCCCCCACCCGGCTCGGCGGCTGGACGGTCCGGGAGCTGGTCGCGCATCTGGCGATGGCCGTGACTTCCGTCGTCCGGCTCCTGGAGCGGCCCGCGCCGCCCGCGCGCGAGGTCACCGTCACCGGCTGGGCGGCGGCGCTCGCCGCGCACTCCGGGCCCATCGCCGAGGAGACCAGGGCGCTCGCGGCGGGCGAGGAGCTGGGCGAGCTGCTGGAGCGCGCCGAGGCGCGGTTCGCGGAGACGATCTCCGTCGCGCCCGGTGACCGGCTGCTGGCCACTCGCGTCGGCGCGATGCGGCTGGAGGACTACCTGGTCACCCGGTGTGTGGAGCTGGTGGTCCACGCCGACGATCTGACGGCGGCCACCGGAGTGCCCGTACGGCACGACCGCCAGGCGCTGGCCACCGCGGTCCGGGTGCTCGCCGACGCCCTCGCGGCGAAGGCGCCCGGCGGCTCGGTCGAGCTGCGGATCCCGCCGTTCGCCGTGGTCCAGTGCGTCGAGGGCCCCCGGCACACCCGCGGCACCCCGCCGAACGTCGTCGAGACCGATCCGCTGACCTGGATCCGCCTCGCCACGGGCCGCCTGACCTGGGCCGATGCCCTGGATTCGGCACCGCTGACCGCGAGCGGCGACCGCGCCGACCTCTCCGCCCACCTCCCCGTTCTCGGCTGAGCGCACACCCTGTGATCGTTTTCGGGGCGCGAGATGTGATCCTCGCCTCGGCCACGGATTTTCGCCCCTGCCCATCGCAGGCAGGGCACGGGTTCCGGGGGCCCGGAGCGGTGCGGGGAATGTGACTTACGCCCCCCTGACGGGTCCCTCGTTCGGAGGCACCGCCGAACTGGCCTAGACTCGATGACGTGCCACGTGGTGACGGACGACTCAGCCACGACCTGCTCCCCGGTGAGAAGGGCCCCCAGGACGCTTGCGGCGTCTTCGGAGTCTGGGCACCGGGTGAAGAGGTCGCCAAACTCACCTATTTCGGGCTGTACGCACTGCAGCACCGCGGACAGGAGTCCGCGGGCATCGCGGTGAGCAACGGCTCCCAGATCCTCGTCTTCAAGGACATGGGCCTGGTCTCCCAGGTCTTCGACGAGACCTCTCTCGGCTCTCTGCGGGGCCATATCGCGGTCGGTCATGCCCGCTACTCCACCACCGGAGCCTCGGTGTGGGAGAACGCGCAGCCGACCTTCCGGGCCACCGCCCATGGCTCGATCGCGCTCGGCCACAACGGGAACCTGGTCAACACCGCCGAGCTGGCGGAGCTGGTCGCGGCCCTGCCCCGGGACGGCGGCCGGGCCACCCAGGTCGCGGCGACCAATGACACCGACCTGGTCACCGCGCTGCTCGCGGGCCAGGTGGACGACGACGGCAAGCCGCTGACCGTCGAGCAGGCGGCCCCCATCGTGCTGCCCAAGGTCAAGGGCGCTTTCAGCCTCGTCTTCATGGACGAGCACACGCTGTACGCGGCGCGCGACCCCCAGGGCATCCGCCCGCTGGTCCTCGGCCGCCTCGAGCGCGGCTGGGTGGTGGCGTCCGAGACCGCCGCCCTGGACATCGTGGGCGCGTCCTTCATCCGTGAGATCGAGCCCGGCGAGATGGTCGCCATCGACGAGAACGGGCTGCGCTCGACCACCTTCGCCGAGGCCCGCCCCAAGGGCTGCGTCTTCGAGTACGTGTACCTCGCCCGCCCCGACACCGATATCGCGGGCCGGAATGTGTACCTCTCCCGGGTCGAGATGGGCCGCCGGCTGGCCAAGGAGGCCCCCGCCGACGCCGACCTGGTCATAGCGACGCCCGAGTCCGGCACCCCCGCCGCCGTCGGCTACGCCGAGGCCAGCGGGATTCCCTACGGCTCCGGACTGGTCAAGAACAGCTATGTGGGCCGGACCTTCATCCAGCCTTCGCAGACCATCCGCCAGCTCGGCATCCGGCTCAAGCTCAACCCCCTCAAGGAGGTCATCCGGGGCAAGCGCCTGGTGGTCGTCGACGACTCGATCGTCCGCGGGAACACCCAGCGCGCCCTGGTGCGGATGCTCCGCGAGGCCGGTGCCGCCGAGGTCCACATCCGGATCTCGTCGCCGCCGATCAAGTGGCCGTGCTTCTTCGGCATAGATTTCGCCACCCGCGCCGAGCTGATCGCCAACGGCCTCTCGGTCGAGGAGATCGGCAAGTCGCTGGGCGCCGACTCGCTGGCGTACATCTCCACCGACGGCATGATCGAGGCGACCACGATCGCCAAGCCGAATCTGTGCCGCGCCTGCTTCGACGGTGAGTACCCGATGGAGCTGCCGGATCCGGGGCTGCTGGGCAAGCACCTCCTGGAGTCCGAAACACAGGCCCCGAACAGCGCCGACGCCGACGGTGTGACGACGCTGACCGCTGGTGTCGGCGGCGCCGACGCCCTGCGCCGTCCCTGAGCGCACGCCTGTCATCCCCGATACGAAAGATCTCAACGTCATGCCTGAGTCCGGGTCCACCTACGCCGCCGCGGGCGTCGACATCGAGGCGGGTGACCGCGCCGTCGAGCTGATGAAGGAGTGGGTCAAGAAGGCGAGCCGGCCCGAGGTCGTGGGCGGCCTCGGCGGTTTCGCCGGGCTCTTCGACGCCTCCGCGCTGGCCCGCTACCAGCGTCCGCTGCTCGCCTCCGCCACCGACGGGGTCGGCACCAAGGTGGACATCGCCCGGCGGATGGGCGTGTACGACACCATCGGCCGCGACCTGGTCGGCATGGTCGTGGACGACCTGGTGGTCTGCGGCGCCGAGCCGCTCTTCATGACCGACTACATCTGCGTCGGCAAGGTCTACCCCGAGCGCGTCGCCGCCATCGTCAAGGGCATCGCCGAGGGCTGCACCCTCGCCGGCTGCGCCCTGGTGGGCGGCGAGACCGCCGAGCACCCGGGACTGCTGGGCGCCGATGACTTCGATGTCGCCGGGGCCGGTACGGGCGTGGTCGAGGCCGATCGGGTGCTGGGCGCCGATCGCATCCGAACGGGTGATGCGGTGATCGCCATGGCTTCGTCCGGACTTCACTCGAACGGGTACTCACTCGTCCGCCATGTGCTCTTCGACCGGGCCGGCTGGGCGCTGGACCGCGAGGTGCCGGAGCTCGGCCGGACGCTGGGGGAGGAGCTGCTGGAGCCCACCCGGATCTACTCGCTGGACTGCCTGGCCCTCACCCGCACCACCGAGGTGCACGCCTTCTCGCACATCACCGGCGGCGGGCTCGCCAATAACCTGGCGCGGGTCATCCCCGAGGGGCTGCGCGCGGTCGTGGACCGCTCGACCTGGACCCCCGGCGCGATCTTCGAGCTGGTCGGTCAGGCCGGCTCGGTCGAGCGTCTCGAGCTGGAGAAGACCCTCAACATGGGCGTCGGCATGATGGCGGTGGTCCCGGCCGACTCCGTCGATGTGGCGCTCACCACGCTCGCCGACCGCGGTGTCGAGGCATGGGTCAGCGGTGAGATCACCGAGCGCACGGCCGGGGACGCGGAAGCGGTGACGCTGACCGGTGACCACGCGAGCTGATGACCATGCGGGCCGAGTGGACCGCGCGGTGTGCGCGGACAGCACAGAAGCCGGTCCGAGGCGGGTGCCCCGGACCGGTGGAGATGTGCGGCGAGAAGCCGAGCGCCTGGAACGGGTGGTTCAGGCGCGGCGACGCTGCGGGGACGCATCGGACTGGTCGTCGTCCTCGTCCTCATCGTCGTTGTACAGATCCGCGTACTGTGCGTACGGGTCGTCGTCCAGCTCATCGTCCTCGAACTGCTCGCCATTCGGCGGCTGGCTCGGTGTCGATGCGCCCAGCTCCTCGGCCAGGCGTGAGAGATCCGTCCCACCGCTGTTGTACTTCAGCTGGCGGGCGACCTTCGTCTGCTTGGCCTTGGCCCGGCCGCGCCCCATGGCTCGACCCCCTCAACGACGGGGCTCGACGGCCCCAGAGTCTTGACACGCGTTCACGTTCATAAATCAGAGCGGACTCTCATAAGAGAGACCGGCCCGTAGGGCTTCAACGGTACCTGCTTCTGTGGCCATACGGTACGTCGCCCACACGACGTGCCACGAGGCAGAACCCGCGAGGAGCCCGTTCCTCGCTGGTCAACTGCGATTTTAACCTGTCTTGCGGGCCGACCCGCCGACAGGCCGTGAGGGATCTCTCGCCGATGGCTCCCAGGGGGCTCCCACGTCGCCCGTCCGGCGGCCTCCGGCAAGATCCCGCACGGCCTGCCCCCGGCCGCGCCCAGACGCTCTCAGGCGCCTGTGGGCCATGGCTCAGGCGTCGTGGCCCTCCGCCATCCGGTGCTCGGCCAGCCGGTCGGCGGCCGCGGCGGGCGGGATTCCGTCGGTCTGTGCCCGATCGAAAATGGCCAAAGTCGTGTCGAAGATCTTTGCCGCCTTCGCCTTGGCCCGGTCGAAATCGAACCCGTGCAGCTCATCCGCCACCTGGATGACACCACCGGCGTTCACCACATAGTCCGGCGCGTAGAGGATCCCGCGGCCGGCCAGGTCCTTCTCGACCCCCGGGTGGGCGAGCTGGTTGTTGGCCGCGCCGCACACCACCTTCGCGGTCAGGACGGGCACCGTGGCGTCGTCCAGGGCGCCACCGAGCGCACACGGGGCGTAGACGTCCAGGTCGTCGCGGATCAGCGCGTCGGTGTCCCGGACCGCCCGTACGCGGGGGTGGCGGGCCAGTACGCGGTCCACCGACTCCCCGCGCACATCCGTGACCACGACCTCGGCGCCGTCCTCCAGCAGATGGTCGACCAGGTGGTGGCCCACCTTGCCGACCCCCGCGATGCCGACTCGGCGGCCGCGCAGCGTGGGCGCGCCCCAGGACGCCTGGGCGCTCGCCCGCATCCCCTGGAAGACACCGAAGGCGGTCAGCACCGAGGAGTCGCCCGCGCCGCCGTTCTCGGGGGAGCGGCCGGTGGTCCAGGGGCACTCGCGGGCGACGACGTCCATGTCGGACACATAGGTGCCCACATCACAGGCGGTGACGTAGCGGCCGCCCAGGGAGGCCACGAAACGGCCGTAGGCGAGCAGCAGCTTCTCGGTCTTGATCTCCTCGGGATCGCCGAGGATCACGGCCTTGCCGCCACCGTGGTCGAGCCCGGCGAGCGCGTTCTTGTAGGACATGCCGCGGGCGAGGTTGAGGGCGTCGAGGAGCGCCGCTTCTTCGGGGTTCTCCTCGGAGGCGTAGGCGTGGAAGCGGGTGCCGCCGAGGGCCGGGCCCAGGGCGGTGGAGTGGAGGGCGATGACGGCCTTGAGGCCGCTCTCGCGGTCCTGGCAGAGCAGGACCTGCTCATGCCCGCCGAGATCGGACCGGAACAGCGTCGCAAGCGGTGAGAGAGGGTTCGGCACGCGACTCTCCGTCGGACCGTCGGCGCTGACGGTGTGACGTACGTCGGTCACGGTGGTGACTCCCATAGGTCGGGGTAGACGCCCTCCTGGCTGGTGGGGAGGGCCGTGGGCAAGAGGGTAAGCCCTGGGGCCCAGGGGATCGGCCATGTCCCCGACGAGTCCGGATAGCGGGCATGGGACGATGCCGTCAGGTGGGGGTGAGGGAGCCCCTGGCGGTGGTCTCAGCCTTGAGGGAGCGCGTGTGACCTTGGCGTCTTCGGTGATTGTCCCGTACGCGGCGTATCTCCGGGTCTATGAGCCACTGGCAGCGTTTCCGGAGCCGGAGCGATCGCACTGGGCGCGGTACGCCAAGCGCGAGGACCTGCCCGGTGCGCAGGACGAGCTGCGCCGCTCGCTCGCGGACCTGCTGCCGGTGCCCCCGGTGGCGGTTCCGGTGCACGAGAGCGCGGACGCCTTCGTGGCGGTCGTGGACGGCGTCACATGCGTCTGTCCCTGGCGTACGCGGCTGAGGGGCTGGCTGGCCCTGGAGGAGCTGCCGGAGCGCCTTCCCGGGCCCCTCCTGGACGCGGCCCTGCCCCCGGTGGTGCGCCGGCAGGCGGTGGCGGACTTCGAGCGGTGGCTGGAGCGCAACCCGGACGCCCGGCCGTGGATCCGCTCGGCGACCTGGCATGTGCCGGTGCGCTGGTTCGTGCTCTTCGGGGACGAGGAGCGCGAATTCACCAAGGGTGACGACGGTCTCATCCTCCGTTACCGCACCCCGATGGTCCAGGCGAGGCGCCGGGTGGCGCGTGGCCTTAAGGTGCTCAAGGAGTCCCTCGGCGAGGGGCCGCTGATCGACGGGCTGGTGGACGTCGGCCGGTGGCTCGAGGAGTTCCACCCCCGGTCCTTGGTCGAGCTGGACTACGGCGGCCTGGTGCACACGCTGCCGGCCGGGCAGCTCGAGGAGGACCACTCGGCCGCGGATGTGGCGGAGGGCCTCGCGGCGCTGCGCGACGGGGACGGGGAGCGGGCGGGCAGCGCGTACGAGCGGCTGACCGACCGCTGGAGCGTGATCCGCGGGCGGCAGAACGCGAGCTGAGCCCGGCCGGAAACGGCGCCGGGCGGCCGGTTGACGGTCGGCCGGAACAGACGGGGACGTAGGTCCCGATCCGGGCCATTGCCTCAATCGTGACCTAAAGCACTGACTTCGGGCCTTGCGGTAATCGCCCACCCTCGTGTCAAAATAGGACAAGGAGTCCGGGAGGGACTCCTTCCGTCCAACTATGGGCGGATTCATCGGTATTGCACTCCTTGATGGATCTGGTTACCCCTGATCCTGTTGTGACTGATCGTCACGGCCGTGTGACTGTCCGCTATGGCATGGTCCATCGGCTTCCGTTGAGGTTGGACACCTGAGAGGGCAATTCCATCGGTTTGGCCGACGGGGCTGGACAGATGGTGTAGTTGTAGTGCCGAGGACAAGCCGTTCGTCCTATAACCGACTCGGCCCGCGTCCGCCATTTCGGGCAACGCGGGTCAAGGTGCAGAATTTAGAGGAAAGAACCGTGATGGTTCGGTTCTCCCGAGGAGGCCGCTCATGACCGCTCGCACCCCTGATGCCGAGCCGCTGCTGACCCCGGCTGAGGTTGCCACGATGTTCCGCGTGGACCCGAAGACGGTCACTCGCTGGGCGAAGGCGGGCAAACTCACGTCCATCCGCACGCTCGGAGGGCATCGGCGCTACCGCGAAGCGGAGGTCCGTGCACTTCTTGCGGGCATCCCGCAGCAGCGCAGCGAAGCCTGAACAACCGCATAACCGGGCATTTCCGGGCCCCCCAGCCCGGTTTTCGCCTGTATAGCTCCACACGACGGGTGCCTGCCCCAACAGGCCCGCCACCGCTCGACATGGGTGCGTCGTAGATCGCGCTGGACTCCGCCGGGTCCGGCGCGATCTTTTTATGCCCGGGAACGGCCTTCCGGGGGGTGCCTCCGCAGGGGTCGCAAGTGGCCCTGGAGGGGCGATCGTTCGGCTTGCCCGGGGTGTCCCGCGGTGTCTCCGGGAGGCCCTCGGGTGGTCCTCGGGGGGCTCCCGGGCGAGCGTTCGGGCGGGCACGGACAGACGGTGCAATTGCACATATTAAATTGACCCATCGTGAGCGGGGTGTAAGTTCCCTCACTCCGGAAACTCATTCGGTGACTCCCGTCACACTGTCCAGCCGTTGCCCTGTGTCCACTGGTTGCGCTAAAGGACAACTGCGGTAAGGGCTTACCGAGTTGACGGTGGAGCGGCGGCCGTCGCCTCCTGGCCGGCCCCGTCGCCGACCTTGTCTCCGGCCCTGTCTCCGGCTCCGTTGGCGGCCCCGTCGGCAGCTCCGTCACCCGCCTCCTCGGCCGCCGAGGGCTCCATCGCCAGCCGCAGCAGACGATGGCAGATCGGGCAGTGCCGGGTGAAGTGGCGGTTGCCCGCCGCAGCCGCCAGATGGGCGCGCAGCAGCGCCCTGGTCTCATGTCTCGCGGACGTCGTCATGCGCCGCACCTCCCGCGCGCCCCCGCGCCTTCTAGCTTGGGTACCTCTGGGTGTGGTGTGCCGTCAAGACGCCAAAGGCCCGGATCCATATACGGATCCGGGCCTTCCGGTTAAGCGGTCCTGACGGGATTTGAACCCGCGGCCTCCACCTTGACAGGGTGGCGAGCACTCCAAACTGCTCCACAGGACCAACAGTGACGCCTGCGACTTCGTCGCCCCGCGCCGCGCTGGTGTGCGCTGCGTTGCAGACTCTACAGCAGGTCAGGGGGTGCGGTCGAACTCGCGCCCGGCGGGGCTCCGGCGGGCCGCCGGAGCCCCTGGGACACCCTTACGGCGCCGCCGCGTCGATGGCCTTCACGATGCGCTTGTCGGACACCGGATAGGCCGTACCGAGGGCGTGTGCGAAGTAGCTGACCCGCAACTCCTCGATCATCCAGCGGATCTCCAGCGCCTCCTGGGGCACCGGGCGCCCCGGCGGGAACTGCTCCAGCAGCCAGGCGTACTCGTCCCGCATCTCCCGCACCTTCGCCATCCGGGCGCGGTCCCGGTCGGCGTTGCCCGGAAGCTGCTGAAGCCGCCGGTCCACGGCCACCAGATAGCGCATGAGGTCCGGAAGCCGCCGTACGCCGTGCGCGGTCACGAAACCCGGTGCGATGAGCTCCGAGAGCTGCTCCCTGATGTCCGTGAGGGACGGCAGCAGCACCGGGCTCCTGGTGTCCTTGAGCCGCCGCTCGCACGACTGCCAGGCCGCCAGGACCTCCTGGACCTTGCGCACGGTGTCCAGCGTGGCGTCCGTGATGTCGCTGCGCACCGCGTCGAAGAGCTTGCGGAACGACTCCTCGTCCCAGGCCGGGCCGCCACGGGACGCGATCAGCCGGTCGGCCGCCGCGGCCACGCAGTCCTCGAAGAGCGCCTGCACCCCGCCGTGCGGGCTGCTGGAGAGCGCCAGCTTGGCCTGGTTGGAGAGCTTGCCCTGGACGAACTTGACGGGGCTGGACGGCAACTGGAGCAGGATCAGCCGGCGCGTCCCCCGCCACATCGCCTCCCGCTGCTCGGCCTCGGTGTCGAAGAGCCGTACGGCCACCGAGGCGCCCTCGTCGACGAGCGCCGGATACGCCTTGACCGGCTGGCCGCCGCGGCGCGTCTCGAAGGTGCGCGGCAGCGTCCCGACCGTCCACCGGGTCAGTCCGCCGCGCTGCTCGATCCCCACGCCCTCCTTGGAGGACTCGAACGCCTTGGAGATCGCGGCCCGGGTCTTCGGCCGCAGCCGCTGCCGCAGCACCTCCACGTCCTTGTCCTCGGCCAGCTTGCGGCGCCGCTCGTCCACCACCCGGAAGGTGACCTTGAGGTGGTCGGGGACCTTCGCCAGGTCCCAGTCCTCCGGCTCGATCCGTACGCCCACCATCCGCTGGAGCTCACGGCCGAGCGCCGCGGTCAGCGGCTCCTGGAGGGGGACAGCGCTTTCCAGGAAGCGCTTGGCGTAGTTCGGCGCCGGGACGTAGTGACGGCGCACCGGTTTGGGCAGCGAGCGGATCAGCTCGGTGACCAGATCCTCCCGCAGCCCCGGAATCTGCCAGTCGAAACCGTCCGCGGTGACCTGGTTGAGCACCTGAAGCGGGATGTGGACGGTGACCCCGTCCGCGTCCGCCCCCGGCTCGAATTGGTAGGTGACCTTGAACTTGAGCTTCCCCTGGCGCCAGGAGTCCGGATAGGCGTCCTTGGTGATGTCCTGCGCCCGCTCGTTGATGAGCATCGACTTCTCGAAGTTGAGAAGCTCCGGCGCAGTCCCTCCTTCGCGTTGCTTGTGCTTCCACCAGGAGTCGAAGTGCGCGCCGGAGACCACATGCTCGGGGATCCGCTGGTCGTAGAAGTCGAAGAGCGTCTCGTCGTCCACGAGGATGTCGCGGCGCCGGGCCCGGTGCTCCAGCTCCTCGACCTCGCCGAGCAGCTTGCGGTTGTCGTGGAAGAACTGGTGGTGGGTGCGCCAGTCGCCCTCCACCAGGGCGTTGCGGATGAACAGATCGCGGCTGGTCTCCGGGTCGATCCGGCCGTAGTTGACCTTCCGCTGGGCGACGATCGGCACCCCGTAGAGCGTGACCCGCTCATACGCCATCACCGCGGCCTGCTTCTGCTCCCAGTGCGGTTCGCTGTAGGTGCGTTTGACCAGGTGCTGGGCGAGCGGCTCGATCCACTCCGGCTCGATCTTCGCGTTGACCCGGGCCCACAGCCGGGACGTCTCCACCAGCTCGGCCGACATCACCCAGCGCGGCGGCTTCTTGAACAGCGCCGAGCCGGGGAAGACCGCGAACTTGGCGCTGCGCGCGCCCAGATACTCGTTCTTCTCGGTGTCCTTCAGGCCCACATGGGACAGCAGCCCCGCCAGCAGCGAGGTGTGCACATGGTCGGGCGCCGCGTCCTGCTCGGACATATGGATGTCCATGGTCTTGGCGACCGTGCGGAGCTGGCTGTAGATGTCCTGCCATTCGCGTATGCGCAGATAGTTGAGGAACTCATTGCGGCACATCCGGCGGAACGCGGAGGAGGACAGCTCCTTCTGCCGCTCCCGGATGTACTTCCACAGATTGAGGAACGCCAGGAAGTCGCTGGACTCGTCCTTGAACCGGGCGTGCTGCTGATCCGCCTGCTGCTGCTTGTCCGAGGGGCGCTCGCGCGGGTCCTGGATGGACAGCGCCGCCGCGATCACCATGACCTCGCGGACACAGCCGTTGCGGTCCGCCTCCAGCACCATCCGGGCCAGCCGCGGGTCCACCGGAAGCTGGGCCAGCTTCCGGCCGACCTGGGTGAGCCGCTTGCGCGGGTCCTTCTGCTTGCTGTCCAGGGCGTGCAGCTCCTCCAGGAGCTGGACGCCGTCCTTGACGTTGCGGCGGTCCGGCGGGTCGATGAAGGGGAACTTCTCGATATCGCCGAGGCCGGCGGCGGTCATCTGGAGGATGACGGAGGCCAGATTGGTCCGGAGGATCTCGGCGTCGGTGAACTCCGGGCGGGTGAGGAAGTCGTCCTCGGAGTACAGCCGGATACAGATGCCGTCGCTGGTCCGGCCGCAGCGGCCCTTGCGCTGATTGGCGCTGGCCTGGGAGATCGGCTCGATGGGCAGCCGCTGGACCTTGGTGCGATGGCTGTAGCGGGAGATCCGGGCGGCGCCCGGATCGATCACATAGCGGATACCGGGGACGGTCAGCGAGGTCTCGGCGACGTTGGTCGCCAGCACGATCCGGCGGCCGGTGTGTCTCTGGAAGACCCGGTGCTGCTCGGCGTGCGACAGCCGGGCGTACAGCGGAAGGACCTCGGTGACCGGGAGCTTCTTCTTGTTCAGCGCGTCGGCGGTGTCGCGGATCTCCCGCTCACCGGAGAGGAAGACCAGGATGTCGCCGGGCCCCTCGGCCTGGAGCTCGTCGACCGCGTCGCAGATCGCGGTGATCTGGTCGCGGTCGCTGTCCTCGCCGCCCTCCTCGAGCAGCGGGCGGTAGCGCACCTCGACCGGATACGTACGCCCGCTGACCTCGACGATCGGCGCGTCGCCGAAATGGCGGGAAAAGCGCTCCGGGTCGATGGTGGCGGAGGTGATCACGACCTTGAGATCGGGGCGGCGGGGCAGCAACTGGGCCAGATAGCCCAGCAGGAAGTCGATGTTGAGGCTGCGCTCATGGGCCTCGTCGATGATGATCGTGTCGTACTGGCGCAGCTCGCGGTCGGTCTGGATCTCGGCGAGCAGAATGCCGTCGGTCATCAGCTTGACGTGGGTGTCCTGCCCCACCTGATCGGTGAAGCGGACCTTCCAGCCCACGGACTCGCCCAGCGGCGACCGCAGCTCCTCGGCGATGCGCTCGGCCACGGTGCGGGCGGCGATACGGCGCGGCTGCGTATGGCCGATAAGTCCCTTGACGCCGCGCCCCAGCTCCAGACAGATCTTCGGAATCTGGGTGGTCTTCCCGGAGCCGGTCTCACCTGCGACGATCACCACCTGGTGATCGCGGACGGCCTCGAGGATCGCGTCCTTCTTCTGGCTGACCGGCAGCTCTTGCGGATAGGTGATGGCCGGCACGGCGGCGCGGCGATCCGCGACCCGCAGCTCGGCACGCGTGATCTCCTCGGTGATCTCACCGAGCACGGCCGCTCGGGCCTCGGGTTTACGGATCCGGCGCGCGCCGTCGAGCCGGCGTCCCAGCCGCTGCTGGTCGCGCAGCATCAGCTCGGGCAGCCGCTCCAGCAGGGCGGGCAGGGCGGGGGCAGGCGTGGTGGACATACGGATCCCAGGATCTCACCTCGGCAAAACGACTGGCGAACCATTTCCGCCGGGTGTTGTCCGGGCCACGTCGTGCGGTATGCCGGGATTGTCCGTTCTAGCGTGGCCGCATGGCGGACGACGAAAGCGGCGCAGGCGCGGGCGGGGGCGACGCGAGCGGGGGCGGGGGAGGGGGCGACGCGAGTAAAGGCAAGGGCGACGCGAGTGAGGGCAGGAGCGACGCGAGTGAGGGCAAAGGCGCGACCGGCGCGGACGCGGGCAGGGGCGGGGCGGACCGGCTCTCCCCCTGGGCCCGGTTCAAGCGCACCGCCTTCTTCCCCGCGACCGTCATCGTGCTGCTCATCTCCGCGGGCGCGGGGCTCTTCGCGGGCTCGTACACCTTCGCCTTCGCCAATCCCACCCCCCGGAACATCCCCACCGCCGTCGTGATCACCGATGACGACTCCGCCGTGCGGAACCGGTTCCTCGCCGGGATGGAGAAGGCCCTGAACGCGTCCCTCAAGCTGCACCCCTACCCCAGCTATGCGAAGGCCCGCTGGGCCCTGGAGGAGCAGCGGGTCTTCGCGATCCTGCGGGCGCGCGGCCATGGCGTCGAGCTGGATGTCGCGGGCGCGGCGGGGGCGACCGTGGCCCAAGTGCTCAGCCAGGCCGCCGGCAAGGTGGGCCGGGCCTCCGGGGTGCCCGTCACGGTGAGGGATCTGAAACCGCTACAGCCCGGCGATCCGCGTGGACTCGCGGTCTTCTACATCTCCCTGGCCGCCACGATCATCGGCTTCCTCGGCGCCATCCAGCTCAGTGTCAATGCCGCCGAGCTCAACCCGGCCGAGCGGATCACCTTCAACCTCGCGTACGCCCTGCTCGGCGCCTTCTCGATCGCGGCGATCGTCGACTGGGGGCTGAACTCGCTCCGGCTCCCCTTCGCGGAGTCGTGGGCGATCCTGGCGTTGACGATGTTCACCTCGGGGCTGGTGTTCTCCATGTTCAACGTCCTCTTCGGGCGCTGGGCGCTCCTCCCCACCTGGGGTTTGATGGTGATCCTCGGCAATCCGTCCTCCGGCGGCGCCGTCTCCTGGCCGCTGCTCCCCTCCCTTCTGGGCACCGTAGGCCGCTGGCTCCCACCGGGTGCCTCGGTCAATGCCCAGCACACCGCGATCTACTTCCCCCATCACCAGCACTCTTTCCCCTTCCTGGTACTGGGGGGCTGGTGTGTGGTGTCCGCCGTGGTCTTCTGGACCTGGCGGCACCGCCACCCGGGCGGGCGGCCGCCGAAGGCGACGCCGACGCGGTGCTGAGGGTTGGGCGGTGCGGTGCGGTGCGGTGCGGTGCGGTGCGATGGGGATGCGGTCCGGCGCGGTGCGGGCACATGAAAAAGTCCCTCCCCCGGAGACCGGGGGAGGGACCTTCTAAGGAGCGCCGAGCAGGCCTTGCACCTACATCCCTCGTTTGGAGACGAGTATCTTTCCTTAGACGACCGACGCATCAACTCCCGCCCCCTTGGGGCGGCGTTGCGAGATCAACTATAGCCCATCCGGGCGATCACAGCCGCCACAGCGGGGCGTCGTACCGCTCCGGCTGAGTCCCGATCAGCAGGGCCCGCAGATCCGCGCGTTGGACACCGCTCAGGCCGAGGGCCTCGGTGAGGTGGCGGAAGGTGGTGTGGCTCACCCCGCGGGCGCGGGCCTCCTCCGCGAAGCGGGCGACCCCGGCGAGTACGGCCCTGGGCCGGAACGGGCCCTCGGGCGCCGCCCCGGACCGCGCGGCCTTCTCCCGCTCGTAGTCGATCTCCGAGTATCCGCAGATGTCCCGGCAGTGCCGCTCGGCCTCGGCGAGGGCGGTCGTGTCGGCGATGGCCCCGGCGAGCCGGTTCCGGCGGAACGCGGCGTCGAGATCCGCCTGATGGACCATGGGCCCGTCGTCCGTCAGCGGAATGGTGAGCCCCGCGTCCCGTACCTCGCACAGCCCGCGCACGCCGCGCGCCGTGGCCGTGAGCATGCCGGTGGCCTCCGACGGATGCCACTCCATGACGGGGCCGATGGGTGCGACGTCCTCGGCGGTCAGCGTATGGATCACCGGCCCCAGCCGTTCGCGCAGCACCTCGACCGGGATCTCCCCGTCCAGCCCCGGCCCGGCGACCAGCAGCCGGATCTCGGCGGCCACCTGCGCACACGCGGCAAGCGACAGCGCGTCCCCGAGCGGGCTGCGCAGCGTCGGCTCATCGCCTCGCGCGAGGATGTCGCCGCCCACGTCCAGCAGGTCGATGGAGGCCGGGGCCAGGTGCTCGATCAGCTCTTCCAACTGCCGGACCATGCCCTCCACCCCGTGGTGGGGGTCGAGCAGCGCGAAGGTGTGCGGCAGCTCGGTGGCCAGCCGGGGCAGGGTGGACCCGGCCGGCGCCACCGGCCTCGCGTCCTTGGGCACGGCGTACACGCTCGGCGTGAGCGCCCGCAGCCCGGTGAAGTGGGCCGCTGTCCGGGGCCCGGGTACGGGGTCGACGAGCAGCCGGTCCCAGGCGTACGTCAGGACCACCGCCCGGTCGTCGGCCGTCCCGTGCCCGTACAGAGCCTGGTCGATCACCGCGGCGGCAACGGCGTCCCCGCCACCTCCCCCCGCCACGATCAACCGCGTCATCGGCCCAGCCTACGGCCGGAACGGACGATACCGTCGTACTTCGGGCGCATCCGAAGTGCGACGGTATCGCCCAGCCGTCGCCCCGCCCGTCCGCAATGGCGGCGGGCGGGGCGGGGCGCGACCGGTTATGCGGTTATGGAGGCCGGTTATGAAGGAATCGGCGATGAATCGGACGGCTTGGGCTTCTCCTCCGCCTCGGCCTCCTGCGGGGCCTTGCGGTCCCCGATGACATTCGGGTTGGTCTCGGGAGCGGCCGCCACGGCGAAGACGGTGACCAGGCCCATGACGATGAGGAACAGTGCGATCGGCCAGGACGCGCCCGACCAGGCGAGCAGCGCGGTGGCGACGATGGGGGAGAACCCGCCGACGATCATCGACGCCAGCTCATGCCCCAGGGCGAGCCCGCTGTAGGCCACCCGGCTGGCGAAGAGTTCGGTGAAGAACGCCGGCTGGGTGCCGATCATCGCCCCGTGGCCGATCACGACCGCCACGAAGATCGCCACGAAGATCAGTACCGGATTGCGCGAGTCGAACAACGCGAAGAACGGATACGCCCAGACGATCACCGCGATCGCGCCCCCGATATACACCGGTCGGCGTCCGACGCGGTCGGAGAGCGCCCCGAACATCGGCATCGCGAACGACTCGAACAGCATCCCCACCACGAGCGCGGCCAGCACCACGCCCTTGCCCACCCCGATCTCGGACGCGTAGGAGAGGCTGAAGGTGAGGAAGAGATAGCTCGCACCGGTTTCGGCCACCCGCGCGCCGAAGGCGATCAGGATGGACTTGGGGTGGGTGCGGATGACGTCGAGAAGCGGCGGGGCGGACTTCTTCGGCTCCGACTCCTTCTCCTGGAACGCGGGTGTCTCCATGATCCGGAGCCGGATCAGCAGTCCGACGGCGGTGAGCAGGATGCCGACCACGAACGGAATGCGCCATCCCCAGGCGAGGAAGGACTCCTTGGTGGTCACCTCCTGGGCCAGCGCGTAGGCGGCGGCGGAGAGGACGAACCCGAGCCCCACGCCGGTCTGGCTCCAGGCCGAGTAGAAGCCGCGGCGGTGGCTCGGTGCGTGTTCGCTGACGATCAGCACCCCGCCGCCCCATTCGCCGCCGACCGCGATGCCCTGCACGATCCGCAGCGTCACCAGCAGCACCGGCGCCCAGACCCCGACGGTGGCGTAGGTGGGCAGCAGGCCGATCAGACAGGTCGCGACGCCCATGATCACCAGGGTGGTCACCAGCATCGACTTTCGGCCGATCCGGTCCCCGAAGTGCCCGAAGATGATGCCGCCCAACGGCCGGGCGAGGAACCCCACCGCGTTGGTGCCGAAGGCGGCGATCGTCCCCACCAGCGGATTGAAGGTCGGGAAGAAGAGGGTGTTGAAGACGAGCGCGGCGGCCGTGCCGTAGAGGAAGAAGTCGTACCACTCCAATGCGCTACCGAACAAACTTGCGATCGCTGCCTTGCGTACTTCGCTCGGGGTGCCCTTCACGTCTGCCATGTCGGCTCTCCAATGGCCGCTTCGGATGGGATCAAGACCTGCGGCTCGGTTGTGTTCGGGGATTGTTCGCCGCTGGTTCTCATGGCGGGAATGGCGACGTTCCGCTCACCGGGACACTGCGCGAACCGGCGGTCTTCGGCCGCTCGGGGAAGCTGCACCCGTACGCCTCTTACGCGTCCCACGTTCGTGGGATTTGCATACTTTCATGCCTTACTCTCCGCTTCGCCTGGTCACGCTTTCACGGTGTCGGTCCCGTCCAGGGGCCCGTGACGAAGGAGAAGACACACATGCGTGGAAGGCTCGTCATCGCTGCCGCCGCACTGACCATGGCTCTGACGCCAGGCGCCGCGTGGGCCGCACAGGACGGCGGCGACCAGACGACCGGTTCCCACCGCCCCGAGGCGTCAGTTTCCCCTGAGGTCCCCCGGCCCGGCGAGGGGGTGCCCGGATACGAGCTGGTCACCCTGCCCAATCAGAACGTCCCGAACTTCCAGCGGCGCACGGTGTACTGCCCCGAGGGCAAGAAGGCCATCGGCGGCGGCGCCGAGGCCCGGGGCAACGACGCCATCCTCGTCGGCAGCTTCCCCACCGACGACGGCACCGGCTGGATCGGCCTGGGCCGCCAGACCACCACCGACAACGTGGGCATCAGCGTCTTCGTCATCTGCGCCTACGTCTGATCGACACAGGACGCAGCGGGGCCACAGCGACGCACCGGCCACCCCAGCGAAGAAGCCCCCTCCGGACGAACCGGGAGGGGGCTATGCCCTGGTGAGAGCGGTTGTGGTCGGGGCCGGGGCCGGGGCCGGGGTCGGGGTCGGGGTCGAACAGAGAACCGATCGGCCTACTCGGCTGTGCCGCTGGTCGCCCACCGTGCGAGCGTGAGATGAGGAGGGCAGCGCGAGGTCGGGCGGCCATGCGCCTGGGCGGTCGGCCCCTCAAAAAGCACCTGCTCCTGCGGGACGTCGATCGATGCCCCCGGTACGCCCCGCACGTACCACCGTGCAGGAGGAGAGCCATGAACCGGCGTGTCGTCTACACCCGTGGCGGGTCGCCCGCCGACGTCCTGACCGCCATCGAGGAGCCCGAGCCGGCGGCACCCGGGCGTGGCCAGGTCCTCATCCGCACCACGGCCTTCCCGGTACACCCTGGTGATCTCCAGGCCATCGAGGCATACCCGGGGGAGGCCGCGGACCCGGTGACGCCGGGCATCGAGGCCACCGGGGTGGTGGAGGCGATCGGCTCGGGCGCGCGGCTGGCGCCGGGTGTCGAGGTGGGGGCCGCGTGACGGTATTCCCCCAGCAAGGGGCGTGGTCCCAGTGGTTGGTGGCGGATGCCGAGGCGGTAGTCGCCGTTCCGGAGACGTTGCCGGACGCGGTCGCCGCACAGATGCTGACGAACCCGCTCACCGTGGTGATGCTGCGCCGTGTGGCGCAGGAGCACCTGGCCTTCGGCTACGACGGTGTTCTGGTGCAGACCGCCGCGGGTTCGTCGGTCGGGCGGCTGATGACGGGTGTATCGCAGTTCCACAACTTCGGGCTCATCAACGTCGTCCGCAGTGAGCGCGGTGCGGCCGAGCTGCGCAAGCGGTTCCCGGACGTGCGGGTCGTGGCGACGGAACAGCCGGGCTGGGCAGATGACGTCCGCAAGGCCGCCGGTGGCCGGCCGGTGAGCGTGGCCCTGGACCCGATCGGGGGAGAGATGTCGAGGAGCCTTGTGGAACTGCTGGCGCCGGGCGGGAAGCTGGTCAGCTACGGAATGATCGCCGAGGAGCCCATCTCGGTGCATGCGTCGACGCTGGTCGGCAAGTCCCTGACGCTGTGCGGGAAGAACATCATCAGCGGGTGGCAGGCTGAGTCATCCCCTGAGCGGCGGTCGTCCGACATCGCCACGGCCAAGCAGATCGCCCTGGCCCTCACGGAGCAGTTCGACGTGGCCGCCACATACGGCCTCGACGACCTGGCCAGTGCCGTGGAGCACGCGGTACGCCCCGGCAAGGTCGGCACCGTCCTGATCCGCCCCTGACCGCGCAGACCATGCACGCCACAACGAAGAAGCCCCCTCCGGACGAACCGGGAGGGGGCTTTGCCCTGGTGAGGGCTGCGGTGGCTGGGGCCGGGGTCGAACCGGCGACCTTCCGCTTTTCAGGCCGAGTAAGGCCGCTGTCGGTGCCCGTTTCGCCTGGCTAGGCGGTCCGCTGACGTCCGTTGCTGGCGTCGGCGTACGCGGCCGTTGGCGTCAGAACTGGCGTCAAGCGACCTCTTCGTCCCGAACGACCGGCGGGGCGGTCAGTGAGGTCTGCTGGGCTGGTCGGGCGGTCGCCCGGGCCTGGTGGCGATCGGCAGCGTTCGCGGTGGTTGCTGTACTTCGCTGCTGTACCGCGTACATCCACCGAGAAGCCGGCGTGCTGAAGGCATGACAGCACAGGGGGCATGGTCGAGCGCCTACGACCGCTCGTTGACCTTCATCGGGAGCGACGGCCACCAGCAGTGCGCTTTCGCCCGGAGACCTGGCGTCCATGGTTGGAGCCTCGTCAAGCGACACACGTGCTGAATCTTGGCATTGAGGACCCCAGCGGATTACACGGAGACCGCATCGGAGACCGCATGATCAGCCGTGAAGACCTGGCTGCTCTGAGGAAGCTGGCTGGCGACAGCCCCGAGGGGCTACGGGACCTCTTAGCTGCCATGATCTGGGGCTCGGGAACCACGAACGGACGCGGTCCTCGTTACACCGCTGCCGCTCTGTCCGACCCACGCCTTCCTCATGTCCTGGAGACGACACGTCGGTCTGTTCGAACCGGAGATCTGAGCGGCGCATACCGTCAGTTCAAGCTCGCTGGTGTGAGACGGTCCTTCCTCACCAAGTGGCTCGCCGCAGTGGACGATCGGGAGGTTACGTGCGACCGGTCGTTGATCCTGGATGACCGGGTCTTGCAGTCGCTCAACGCGTTGGGCTGGTACAGCGGGGAAGCGGCTGGTAGCAACTGCTGGGCCACTCGATATGTCGCCTATGCGGATGCGATGCACAGATGGGCTGATCCCCTTGTTGTGACAGCGGCCTGGCTCGAATGGCTTCTGTTCGACCTGAACGGTGGAGTGGACGTGCCTTGAGCTTGGGAATCACTGGGTCTGGCGGGCATCGAACCTGCTCTGGACTCTGCTGGTATGGGCTACCTGCCGTGGCACGCCAGGTTCCCAGGCTCTAATTGGCACAAATCATTAAACATACTTCTTGTTCTATTGTGAAAATTGCAAGATGATCTCTTCCCGCATCCGCATATCCATCGCCCCTCCCGATTCGCGAGGCGGGGGAAGATAACGGCGATTTGCGGGGATGTCTCTACAGAGGCGATCCACGGCGGTAAGGCCGGAATATCCACAGAGTTCCGTGATGATCTTCTCGACCGAGACGTTGGCACCTTTCAGGCGGGCATCAGCTATAACGAAGGTAGCCAACCCTCCCGAGCGAAGAACTCTAGAAATCTCAGAAATAAGACTCATCATATCGGCAATGTATCGATTGAGGAGTCTTAGCTCGCGTTCAGCGAGATCGCCACTGAGGGCTAGCTGGCGAATTCTTTCGCCTTCCTCATCTGCTGCGGATCCGCGCTGGCTGCCGATGTTGCTCGAACGAAGACTTCGCAGATATCCAATGGTGTATCCCATCCAGACGAGACTCATCCGGTGCCCTCGCAAGTAGTCGATGGCCACGAGATAGGGAGGACTCGTCATGACCGCATCCACCTTTCGGTCACCTAGCGGAATCGCCCTGCCGTCTGCCCGAAAGGGGACAAAGGTTCCTGGCGTTGCCGCTCGCTGACCGGGTGTTTTTTTCGACTGGATTCCCGACCTCCGAATTACTGTCCGCAAGGAGATTGGGAACTGTGTTAGAACGTCAAAACTTGCTTCGTCGCGTACTCGGTGGGGTCTCGAGTGTGATACATCGCGAGCCTTTGAGGCACCCTTATCCTTGGTAATAATTAGCCGCGAGAAGGCGCACCATAAGGGTGCCTGAAGCTCAGAAGGTGCGACAAAAATGCCGGCTGCCAGTCCAGCCAATTTGTCGCGCGTCTCGGAATCGAACCAGAAATCAATGAATTTTTTAGTCTCGGCGTCATGATATGCCAAGATTCCTTGTCCATTTTTTGCGCTTGATACGATCCTTTCGCACTCGTCGAGAAGAGCTACCTCGTCGAAGCTGCCAGCGGCAGTCTGGGAAATTAGAACGGCTAGAGGGTCGCTGTCGCAGCCAATTGCTAAATGTCCTCGAGCCGCCGCCGCGAGGGGAAAACTTCCTGAGCCCATCATCGGATCCAGCACTACCGAAGACTGTGGAAGCCCATCAAGAAAACGTTCACTCAACTCGGGTGCCATTCGAGCTGGAAAAGGGTGAACCGAAGCGCGAGCCATTCTAGATGCCTTCCTGAATTACTTGACGCAATGAGCTGGGGACCGTCATTCGGTAGGATTCGGAAACCCCAGTCGGGTAACTAGCAAGAGATGCCCCCCACTCTTGATACAAAGTCTCGGGTGTCGAGTTAAGGGCAACGAATGTTCCGTCGTAGTAGATGCTATTTGGGGCTAGTGCCGCTAATCCTCGAATAACAGCAGCGAGCTCATCCTCGTGTGGCTCATATTCGTAATTTGAGCGCTCGAATAGGCCGGTGATGAGGTCCTTTATCGTGATCGGATTCCTCCTGAGTGCATACTGCACAAGAAGATTCACGATCTGATCAATCGGGGGCGCCTGAGGGGGTTCTGCTTTCTCAAGTCGCTCGACGAACGCTCTGCTTTCCTCGGGGCTGCGGCACTCGAAAAGCTCTCTAAGAGTTAGGGGTGAGACGCCGCGAATGGGGAATAGCTCAACCAGCCGCGACAGATCCTCAACTGTCAGTGGCGTGATTCCATCATTTCGACATATGGCCTCAATCAGGCTTTCATCCATGCCGTCACCCTGGAAGCCTGGAGCGACCAACAGAGTGTACTTCGGTTCAACTCTCAGTCCGTGCTTCTCTTTAGCTCGTTCGCGGTGTACACGCAGAATCGACGTCCGTGCGGTGCCCGCCTGGATGCGGGGAGTCTTCGTGGCCTGTGTTGGAAAGAGTTCGTCCTGAACCACTACTGCCGTCGAATCCAAGATTCTTCTTGCTTCTCGTCCGCTTGACTTGGCGTCATATGTGAGAGCGTAGCTTTCGTTCTCGGCTCCATCCCGACGACCCAAATGTGCTGTAGCAATTCCATCGACGGATCCGTTGCCACCCACCCTCTGGACGGAGAACCCTAGAATGGTGAGGGCATCCGCGACAGCATCTTCTAGTTCCTTTTCCTGATTGCTCGCATCCAGAAGTTGTCTGGCCACAACAAAGGCCGAACGGGGATGCCTCTTCACAAGGTCTCGTAGAAATGCGTCACGTTTGGCCATGACCCGTGAAACCACGTCTGAGGCGATGTTTTCGTCGAACATGTATGCTTGTGTAAGAAGCTCGGTTAGCGCCAATAGCTTCAGTGGTTCGCTCAGGCCCTTCTCGCTGATGTAATTACTGATGAAGGGGTGTTCCTCGTTTAGGACCGCAGCCTTACGCTCAGGATCGTAGCGGACCAATCGTGAGTCTTCACCGTACGGCTCGATGAGGACCTGTTCGAGAACGTCTTCCTCGCTGGCCAGGACGTCGTTTGTCTGGGAGACCTCGCGACGGCTCATGCCCATCGTTTCGCGCGCGGATTCGTCACCGCCTACGACTTTGTCCAAGGCTCGCCTAAGTGGACCCTGGGTCAGGACAGGTGCAGGATCCGAAATGCGACCCTGCTTCGTGAGGTAGGGCATTGGGTCCTGAGCGTCCATCTGTAGAAGCACGCTACGAGCTCGATTGAAGACTGCAAGCATGTATTTGCGTAGCTCTCGCAGCTCCGGAGAGTCCTGAAGGCTTTCACGGGGGCTAGCCACGAGCCTGTCCAGGTCGTCCGCGTTAATCTCCATATGAAACCTAGTCAGTGTCCCATGATGGAGTTCGGGGCCTACATTGAAGCTTGACTCATCGAGGTTGATAAGACGGCCTCGTACGCGCACGAAGAATCCATGGCTTCTCGCCAGGCCGGTACTCTTTCCCTTCTGCAAGGATTCTACAAAGAGACGAGCCGAGCCCCAAACGTTCCCTGCCAGAGGTAGGCGGAAGGCGGGCAGAGTGCCCTCGGCGGTATCGATTGTGTGCTGGGTTCCCGTCACTTGACTCTTGCCGTCGCGAAGCTCATCTTCCGATTTTCCGACGGTGAAAGTCCAGTGCGTTTTCCCTGCAGCCTTCGACGGAATAATCGGCCCGTCGTTGAGCCAAAGCTGGAAACCAGGATTAAGCGGCAAGGCGGTTGAAAGGATCCAGCGGAGCCTTCCATGCTGGATGTGCCGAGCTGTATCTTTTAGGTCTGTCATAATTGCCGCTGTCCAACTACGCGGTGTACTTTCATCCGAGAAGAGCTTTTCCAGTACGAGAGAACTTGACCCCATGTACATATTATTAAGGGCGGTTCGCAGAGATTGCTCAGCCTCCGCCTGAGTCAGCTCTGCAACGAGGAGTTGGAGAGACTGAGGGTCGTCCATCTCCCCTTGTACTTGGCGGTAATCCATAGTCACCGCGAGATACTTACCGCTTCGGCAAGCAATATATGTAAGCTCCTCGGCAAGCACATAAGTGGCGAGTTTGCCGATACCGAACTTCCCAATCGGGGGGCGTCCGCGCACGAACCCTTGCTCACGCTTACGCGATTTTCCAATCTCCCAGAGTTGCTGCAAGCCACCCAAGTCCATTGAGTCGCCGTTATCTACGACCATTAGGGTAGAGTCTGCCGGCTCCAGGTCTGATGGCATGTATACCCAAACCTGACTCGCGCCTGCATCGTAAGAGTTGGAGACGAGTTCCTCGAATGCCTTGTTAGGGGAACTGTATAGACCTTCGGAGAAGCGCTGAATGATTCCCAGGGATATCCGAACAGCCACTGATCCGCTGCGATCGTTGGAAGCCTCAACGAAATCGGCTACGCCAATTTCGATCTGCTCGCCCGATGCCGGCTGCTCCAGGTCATTGTTCGGATCCATCATTGCCCCCTAATTCGCACGCTCATTCGCAGCCGCCCCCGCTGCGTCGCAGCCAGATCAGTGACGATCAGTCAAGTCGAGCCGGCTGACGAGCCTATGTCATGCCGCTTACCTCTGAACAGGCCCAGTCCACTCGTTAGTGTGAATTAATTTCAGACAGCTATTCGATCTTGGCTGGAGTTGATCTCGATGAGCTGAGTAAAGGGCTCGTCGATCGGGGTCAGCGGTTGCCACCACTCTCAAGGGGCTCGTGGGAGCTCGGAGCGCAAAGCCGGTGAGCCAGGTCTCTGAGCCCGACGGCATCGGACGCGGCAGGGATTTCGGTGGCTGATCTTTACTCCTTGACCCGAGGTTCATCCATGTGGTCACGCTGGCGGGCCTTTCGGTTTCCGACCTCAACTCACCACTTACCCCAGCTCCCATCCCGTCTGCCGTCGACCCACACACCGTGGAGCGGGCGTGGTTCCTGGCGTCCAGGTGGAGCGCCACTGTACGAACGACCTGGACGCCAGGGGCCGCGCCCGCTCGGCTCTGCCTGGGTCGACGGCAGACGGGATGGGAGCTCCCCGCGCACGCCACCAATAACTCGCACCTGCGTATGGCGCCCCGTCCATCCCGGAGTCTGAGCGCCCCCGCCGGAGGCATCAATCTCCAAGGTCAAGCGGCTGATTGCTGTGTGCGCGGCGCGGCCAGGGGCCGGGCCGCGCGCGCCGCGCTTGCGCGGCGTCTTGAACCCGTAGAGAAGGTTGTAACTCAGTAGCCGTTGGCCTGACGCTTTCATGATCTGCGCCACACCTGCATCACGATCTTGGCGTTCCCGTGCACGTCGTCCAGCAGATCGCCGGGCACAGCGATTATGGCTTGACGATGCAGGTCCACGCCCACGCCTCGCTCGATGAGCAGCGGAAGGCGCTCGGCCGCCTGGCGGACCGGTTGGCGTAGATCCGGCGCCGTTGGCGTCAGCCGTAGGCGTCACGGGCAACGAAGAAGCCCCCTCTGGACGAACCGGGAGGGGGCTATGCCCTGGTGAGGGCTGCGGTGGCTGGGGCCGGGGTCGAGCCGGTGCCCTTCCGCTTTTCAGGTGGTGCCGGAGCCCGGTCGCGAGGTGCCTGGGGGCTCGGTTGACCGTGGTCTGCCGAAGGGGCGAGTCTCCGGTGACTAGTGCGCCATCTCCACCAACCAACCGGGTGATACCGCAACGGAGCCTGCGGCCGTCTCCAACTCCCGGTACGCGGTGACCGGGAGCCGGGCGGCATCGGCGCTGCCGGGACTCATCAGGAGACGATGGACAAGGAATGGAGCGGCGATCAGCTCATGCACGGGTGTCCTCCTCCGGAGTGAGGAGAGCCAGGCGGGCCCAGACGGTTTTGCCGATGGGGTTGCGGGCGCGGTGCCCCATCTCCTTGGCAAGTGCGGAGACGAGTTGGAGCCCTCGGCCGTGCTCGTCCTCGTCGCTGGTCTCCATGAGGCGAGGCAATCGACGGCTGAGGGCGTCGGAGACCTCGACCAGGCACGTGGCGCCTTCGCCGCTGAGGCGGACTTCGAAGCGGTGACCGCGCCGGTGGCCGTGCCGCACGGCATTGGTCGCCAACTCGCTGCACACCAGGACCGTACGGTCGATGTCTTCTCGTCCGTAGCCCCAGCTCAGCAGGGTTTTGTCGACCAGGCTCCGGACGAGACGGACGCACCTGGGCGTGGAGGTGAACTGCATCGCCCATCGCTGGGCGGTGATCTGCTGCTGGTTGTCGTTGGTCATCGGGAGCATCGCGTCCCCTCGTCGTGGGTGGTTCCAGGGGGCCAGCTCATCGCAGCGGTCGTCACCGAAACAGGTCATGTTGATTACCCAACGTGGGTAAAATCATGGTCGCTTGACCGCCCGGACAGCCCGCTTCCGTGGGACGAGGGAGCGGGGCGAGAGTGCCCGCACCGCAGCCTCAGGGGGCGTTGCCACCAGCCTTGTTGGCCAGCCCTGAGTGGCAGGACGCATGCCAGAAGCGCGACTTCACCCGCATTTTCCAGATGGTCAAGCTCAAAGCAGGGATCTATCCCTCGCGTATCGCCGCCCTTTGCGGCATGACGCCCAGCAGAGTCGGCGAGATCATGGCTGGACGTCGTGGTCTGGCCCATATCGACGTAATCGAGAGAGTCGCCGATGGGCTGCGCATCCCCGGCGCGATGCTGGGTCTGGCGCACCGGCCCTGGGAGGTTCCCGCGTCGGCTCCGGAGAACGAGCGGAGCCCGGCCCCTGAGTCACGGCTTGCGCACGGGGCAGCGGCTGCCGACCCTGTCGCCGGGGAGAGCCTGGATCACCTACTTCCCCTGGCCGACTCGCAGGTCACTCGCTCCACGCTCGCCGCGCTGCGCTCCTCCGTAGAGGACTACTGGCGTCGGGACGACCAGCACGGTGGCGCGCCCCTGCGGCCTGCGGTCGTCGGCAACCTCACCTACGTCACACAGGTGATGCGGCATGCCGGGGAGGCTCTGGGCCGGGACCTTCGATCCCTCGCCGCAGAGTTGGCCCGCCTCGCGGGCTGGGCCTATTTCGATGCCTGTCAGTACAGCACAGCACGTGTCTACTTCAGCCAAGCCCTGGGCCTCTCGCTGGGGCAGGAAGATCGCCTCTTCATGGCCAATGTGCTCTCCTGCATGAGCTTGCAAGCCACCTATGACGGCAATCCAGCAGAGGCCATCGCTCTCGCCTGTAAGGCACAGGACGTCGCCCGAGGGATCGGCGACCAGCCTCTGGTGATGTCCATGCTGCACCTGCGCGAAGCGTTCGCCCATGCCTCTCTTCGCGACGCCTCCGCCTGCCATCAGGCCATCGACCGTTCTCGCGACTTCTTCGAACGTGCACGCGGCCGGACGGACGAGGCACCCTCCTGGGTGCGCTATTTCGACGAGACCAAGCTCATCATCGACAGCGGAATCGCCCTGGCCCGTCTTGGTGAGGCACCACGAGCCGAACCTCTCATCGCCGAGGGACTGCGCCGTGAAGCGTCCGCACAGCAGCGCGGACGGGCCCTCCACGCCTTCTGGCTCGCCAGCACCCAGCTCGAGCAGAGCAAGCTCGGCGACGCGTGCCACAGCGCTGGACTGGCACTCGATCTGAGTGCCGTGATCGACTCACCTCGGGTCGCCGGGCATATCCACGAATTCCATCGCCGTCTGGCTCCATATGCCCGCGAGGCGCCGGTGATCAGGTTCGAGCAGCGGATGCGAGAGTCACTTGGCTAGCCGGCGCTCTTGGTCCCTTCGTCCAGCAGCAGATACAGCAGGCCGACCAGGCTGCCGCTGCTGACGATCTCGCGGCGGTCGATCATCCCCCTTATCTCCGAGAGGGGGATCCACTCGATCCGGTCCGATTCGTTCCGCTCTGTCGGCGGCCCGATGTAGGTGGCTCCGTCGGCTCGGAAGACATGGTGCTCGGAGTCGGTGATCCCGTTCGCGGGCTGTGCGTACACCAGGGGCTTCATTCCCTCGGCCCGCCAGCCGGTCTCTTCCTCGACCTCGCGGGCAGCGGCCTGCTCTGGAGTCTCGCCCGGCTCGATGAGTCCCATGGGCAGTTCCCAGCCCCAGGCGTCGGTGATGAACCGGTGGCGCCACATCATCAGGACGCGCTTGTGGCCATCGACCAGGGCGGCGACGGCGAGGTGCCGCATGCGTACGACATGGTGTTCCCAGCGGCGGCCGTCGGGCTGCTGTACGTCGACGAGCCACAGGTTGACCCAAGGGTTGCTGTAGATCTGCCGTTCGCCATGGACGGTCCACCGCATGAGGCCACTCCCCTTCGTCGACGCGATGCCCAGCATTTCACTCCCTGGGCCCGCGCTCTTACGGTGTGTACCAGAGCTGTAAGACATCGCCGCTGCGCCGACGAAGAAGCCCCCTCCGGACGGACCGGGAGGGGGCTTTGTCCTGGTGAGGGCTCCGGTGACTGGGGTCGGGGCCGAACCGGCGACCTTCCGCTTCTCAGGCCGAGTAACTACTGCCAGGGATAGCGGTCCGCTGACGTCCGCTGCTGGCGTCGGCGTACGCGGCCGTTGGCGTCACGGCTGGCGTCAGCGTGCTGCTTTCGACCCCTGGCGCGAGAAGGAGCCGCAGGCTGTGCTGATCAGCACCAAGACAATCAAAACGATCACGAGGTGCGTCGTTGCACTGATCATTGCCTCACCACCGCCAACCACGCAGAGCAGGACAGCGCCTACGCCCGTTGTCTGCGCCTTCCTTCCGTTGAGACTCTCCGTGACAAGATCGGCTGGTGTGAGAGCCGCCGGGAACGTGTCCCGAGCCGTACGCTGTTGTGTACTCATCCTGTCTCCCAAGGCTGGATGGTCTACGGCGGCTCCCTGGTTGCGTCAGGGGGCCGCCCTTGCGTTGTCACCAGGATGGAAGGGGCGGGTTGTTGGGAATGTCAGCATCGGGCTGACATGCGTCTGGCAGCCTGCTGCTATGACGCCCGCAGAGCAGCGCATCTACGACCTGTTGACGGCTCTGAGCGAAGCAGCTCTTGGGCTCGCCTCCTCGGCGGTCTTCCTGGCTCGCCCATCCGACGGCGCGGAATACGGCCTCAAATATATGAATGATGTTCTCAATATGACGCGCCACGTAGAGGCGCTGGCCGTGGCAGTCCTGCGGCACAGTGGTGTGTCCTGGGACGCTTTGGCTAGCTACCGGGGAATCTCGCGTCAGTCTCTGCATCGCCGCCTGGCCCAACGCGTAGATGCGGTCACGGACCTGAGCCAGAAGTACCCGGACATGCACGTTGATCGCGCTTACCAAGAGATAGCAATCTTGAAGCGTGTGATCGAACGACTTGACCAAAACCTGGAAGCAGAACTTGAAAAGGCCGCCCCTGAGTGGCGGCGACGAGTTCATAAGCCGGGCTGGTGGTGGCAGGTGGAAGCAGAGTAGGCCCACGGTCGGCGGAGCGGGTTTGGGCGGTGCCCAGGCTGGAGCGGGGCAGGGACAGAAGCGCAGGCCCGGCCGGGGGCAAGGGGCCGTGCGCGGGGAGCGGAGCGAGCCGCCTGCGAGGGGCAGAAAGATGACCGGGCTGGTCTTCCCGTCCCGGATCGGGACGCCGTACGAGCCGGACAACCTGCGCCGGAGCTGGGACCCGGTGCGGAAGCGGCTCGGCTTGGATCTGCGCTTTCATGATCTCCACCACACCTGCATCACGCTGTTGCTGGATCTTGGCGTCCCCGTACATGTCGTCCAGCGGATCGCCGGGCACAGCGATCACTGCGTGACCATGCAGGTCTACGCCCATGCCTCGCTCGATGAGCAGCGGAAGGCGCTCGGCCGCCTGGAGGACCGGCTGGCGTAGATCCGGTGATCCGGAGCCGTTGGCGTCAGCCGTAGGTGTCACAGGCAACGAAGAAGCCCCCTGCCGGACGGACCGGGAGGGGGCTTTGCCCTGGTAAGGGCTGCGGTGGCTGGGGCCGGGGTCGAACCGGCGACCTTCCGCTTTTCAGGCGGACGCTCGTACCAACTGAGCTACCCAGCCGCAGCGGTCCTGACGGGATTTGAACCCGCGGCCTCCACCTTGACAGGGTGGCGAGCACTCCAAACTGCTCCACAGGACCTTGCGTGTACGAGCACGAGTCTCGCACATGTGGGGTGCGGTCCCAACGGAATTTCCCGCCGTGGATTCGCACTCCTCGCGATTTCGAACCGGGGCCTTGATTTTTCTCCGCCGCGTCGTTGTCGCTGGATCAGCGTATCAGACCTCTGACCGTGTTCTGACCGCTCACCGAGGGGTCGGAACACGGCCGGCGTCGGCCTGCGTCATGGGCGGCCGCCGCGCTCCAGGGGGATTCGCTCACCCGCCTCGACCGCGATCGGCAGCCGGTTCTCGGTGGGCGGCAGGGGGCAGGTCGCGAGGTCGGTATAGGCGCAGGGGAGGTTGGTGGCGCGGTTGAAGTCGAGGGTGACCCGGCCGGCGTCGTCGGGGGCCTCGATCTGGAGGGAGCGGTTCGCGGCGTAGGTGGTCACGCCCGAGGTCGCGTCGGTGAGGAGGACCATCAGGCTGCCGGGCCGCTTGCCGTTGAAGGCGGTGAGCCGGAACGTCTCGCCGTCCTCCAGCTCGAACTCGACCTGGCCGGGCGAGTCGTAGACGTGCTCCAGCCCCTCCGCCACGGCGCCCACGGTGATCGCGCGCGGCTCGTCGAAGGGGAGGTAGCGGCCGCGGCGGACCCAGCGGGGGTCGGGGGCGTAGGCGGGGGTGTGGGTGAAGGCGGTGCGGAGGGGGTTGCCGGGGTGGCGGGGGCGGACGATGTCGTGGCCGCCGCGCTTGGCGATCTCGATCACCGCGTCTCCGTACCCCGCGTACAGGCTGTCCCGCTCGGTGATCGCCCCGAAGACGTACCGCCCGTGCACCGCCGTGCCGTCGATCGTCAGCTCCTCGCCGTCGGCCAGCTCGACCACTACGCCCTCCGGGCCGCTGGACCAGGCTCCGGGGGCGTCCTCGAAGCGGGTCGGCTCCGGGCTCAGCCAGTGCAGGCTGGTGATCGCGAGAAAGCCGTGGGGGTCGGCGAGTGCCTGCTCATGGGCGCGGTGCCACCGCTCCCACTCCTCGGCGAAGCTCATCCGGTCGACGTCCTGGATGGTCATCTGCGCTCCCTCGCGTGCGTGGGGTCTGCGGCGGGTCCGTCGCGTACAACCCCGTGGGGGAGGAAGTCATTCCGGGAGTTCTGGGCGTTCTGGGAGTTCCGGGGGTGCCGGGGCTCCCGCGGGGTTTCGGAGCGCGTGTGCGCATAAAAAAGTCACCGGCAGGTACGTTTCGACCTGCGGTGACTATAAAGAAGGTGGTGCCCCCAACGGGATTCGAACCCGTGCTACCGCCTTGAAAGGGCGGCGTCCTGGGCCACTAGACGATGAGGGCCGATGGCCCACCTGGGCGCCTTGCGGCGCTTTCGGGGACGCGAGAAGCATATGGGATGCCGGTGAGGTTCGCCAAAACGGTTTACGGAGTGGTGGGGCTCGGCGTCGCGCCCGGCCGGTTCTCGGCGGGCAGATGACGGCTGACCTCGGCCTTCGCCAGGCCCAGGCCGCCCAGATCGATCTCGTCCCACGCCTGGAGCCGTCGCGTGTCCCGGTCCAGATAGAGGACGGACGCCTGCACCGTGTCCGGTGTGCCGTCGTCCACCGCCCGCAGCCCGCTGCCGCCCGTCGACCCCTCGGTCATCAGCCGGGTGCCGCCGGGGAGCACCTCCGTACGGCGGTGATGGACATGGCCGGTGAGGGCGAGCGGCACCGTGCCGTCGGTCTCCCGGGCGGCGATCGGGTTGTGGGCGAGGGCGATGTCGACCGGGGCGCCGGTGGCCTTACGGTCCCGGATCGCCTCGGCCAGCCGCCGCCCGGCGCTGTGCTCGGCCGCGTCACCGGCGGCCGCGCTGGACCGGTCGGGGGTGAACTGCGGATCGCCGATACCCGCGATCCGCAGCCCGGCGACGTTGATCACCTCGCCGTGGTCCACCACATGCGCCCCCTTGCGCCGGGCGAGATAGCGCTGGGTCGAGGCCGAGTCGTGGTTGCCGCGCACCCAGACATAGGGGGCGCCGAGGTCGGAGACGGGGTCGAGGAAGCCGTTCTCCGCGGCGGTGCCGTGGTCCATCGTGTCGCCCGTGTCGATGATCACGCTGACCTTGTACTGCCGCACCAGCGATTCCACGATGTGCCAGGCGGCCGGATTGAGATGGACGTCCGAGATGTGCAGCACCCGCATGGTGGTCGGATCGGGCTGATACGCGGGGAGCGTCGAGGTCGCCTCGTAGAGCTGGGTGACATTGGTCACCAGCCGGGCCAACTCCCGCTGATACACGTCGAAGTCGCTCACGATGCTGCGCGCGTTGCCGACCACCGAAGGGGCGCTGGAGAGCAGCCCGGAGTAGCGCGGCTCCAGGACGGAATTGGGGTTCCAGGTCGCGTATACGGCGCCGCCGGAGGCGGTCAGCAGTGTGAGCGCGAGCCCCCCGGCGGCCAGCGCCCGGCGCGGACGGCCGTAGACCGCCAGGCCCAGCGCGGTGGCGCCGAAGACGACGGCGACACAGGAGCGGAACGCGAGGCCGAGGGTGCCGCGGGTGACATCGGTCGCGACCTCGTCCTGAAGTCCGGAGAGCCGCTCGGGGTGGTCGACGAGGGCCTGGGAGCGTATGGGGTCGAGCCGGTCCACATCCACGTCCAGGCGGAGCGGGGCGTGGTGGCTGTTCAGCTCGAGCGAGCCGAGGGGGGCCACGTTGATCTTGGTGCCGCCGGTGAGGGACGGCCGCAGCGCCATCCGGGTGTCCATGGGGCCCACGGAGATATGGACGCTGCCGACCACCAGCAGGCCGATCCAGGCGCCGAGGACGGTCACGGCGGCCAGCCCGGCGGCGCGGACGAGGGGGCGGGGGCGCGCGGTGGGGTCGAACGCCGAGGGGTCGAACGCCGTGGCTTTGGGGGAGGCGGCGGGGGAGCGGGGACGCGAGGGGGGGCGGAAGCGGCGAATGGGGGAGACGGCCGCGGTACGTGCGCGCTGGGCGGTGGCACGGAGCAGCCGGAGCGGTTCGCGGGCCATTGCTCCCGTATGCCCGGCCGTACGGGGGCGTATGCCTGGGCGGGGCGGGGGCGGGCCCTGTGCGGGCGGTGCGGTGTGGCTGATGCCCTGGTGTCCGTGCGGTGGGGGCGCGCCAGGTGCCTGTCCCGCGTCCGGTCCTGCGTCCGGTCCTGCGTCCGGTCCTGCGTCCGGCGCGGATGCCTTGGCGCGGACCGCTCCTTTTCCGGGCCCGGCTGCCTGACAATGGCCTCGTGCTGGAGATGACGCGCGAGGAGTTCGAGGAACTGGTCGCCGAGGCCCTGGACCGGATTCCGCCGGAGCTGACACGCCTCATGGACAACGTCGCCGTGTTCGTGGAGGACGAGCCGTCGGCGGAGGATCCCGAGCTGCTCGGGCTCTACGAGGGGACGCCGCTCACCGACCGGGGTGAGTGGTACGCGGGCGTCCTGCCGGACCGGATCACGGTCTACCGGGGTCCGACGCTGCGGATGAGCGAGACGCGGGAGGACGTCGTCCAGGAGACCGAGGTGACCGTGGTCCATGAGATCGCGCACCACTTCGGGATCGACGACGAGCGGCTGCACGCGCTCGGCTACGGCTGATCCCGGCCTGGGCATCCCGGGCTCGGGCTGATCACGGACTTGGACTGATCCCGGGCTCGGGCTGATCACGGACTTCGGCTGATCACGGGCGGCAGCCGACCCCGGCTTCCGCCGCCCCCGGCCCGTAGCCGATTTCGGCCTCCGGCCGCCCCCGCCTACGACCGACGCCGGACGCGCGGTCTACGCGATGGGCCCGGGTCCGCGCCGTATGCGTGTCCTGATGCGTGTCCTGTGCGGGGCGGGGCCAGTTGGGCAGGGCGTCACATCCCTGCCGTCTGGAGGTGTCCCGCGCATGCCTGGATTCCCCGTGCCCGGATCCCCCGCTCCTCGCACCGCCCGTTCCCCCCGGACGTCCCGCTCCCCCCGGACGTCCCGGCCCTTCTGCCGCGCGCCCCGTCCCGCCGCGCGCGGGGCGGCGCTCGCGGCGCTCGTGGCCGTCACGATGGCGCTGGGCGGCTGCATGAGCATCGCCGACGACCCCGAGCGGTCGGACAAACACCGCGGCTCCCACCAGAAGGGCGACGCGGCGGACACGGGCGGCGCCGTGGTGCGGTCGGACGGCAGGGGGCGTGCGTACGAGGACTCCGACCGGGACAAGAGGGACGGGAAGGGGAAGAAGGGCGAGAAGCGGAAGGACGGCGAGGACCGGTCGGCCTCGGCCTCCGCGACCGACCCCGAGGCCGAGCCCTCGGCCCCGCCCGGTAAGCACGGGGCCCCGCACCATGGCCCGGCCCCCACCGCCCCGCCGCAGCCGGGCGGTGCCACCCCGTCCGACGCGCCCCCCGCGCCCCGGCCGACGAGCCCGCCGCCGAGCGCGCCGGATCCGAAGCCGACCGACGCCGAGCCCCCGACCGCGCCCGCCTCCCCGTCTGCCCAGTCGGCGGGCTGAGCCGCACCGGACGCCGCGGGCGGGCCCCACGACGCACCGGACGCCGCGGGCCGACCCCACGACGACCCAGCCGATCCCGCGACAGCCCAGCCGACCCCACGACAACCCAGCCGACCCAGACCCAACCCCAACACCAGACGGCCCGGACCCAGAAGATCCCCACGCCCGGCACCGCCGTCCACCACCGGCGGAGCCAATTTGCTCTTGAGGGGTGAAGGTGCGTATGGTGGTAGATCGTTTGATCCCATTTGCCCGGCGCCTCGTAAAAGTGCGCCGTGAGGCGCGTTCCTTGCCATCCCGTGGCTGACCGCATAGAGGCGGTCGTTTGCGACAACACGGAGTTTGGGCGCGTGCCGAGACTCCGGAAGGTTTCGCATTTCGCATGTCCGTTTCCACTGATCACGCCGTCATGCCCGCTGTCGACGAGCCGAGCGACCTGACCGCTCCGGCCGAGCCCTTCGAACGGGACGAGCGCGACGAGCAGGCCGAGCAAGCCGACCAGACGGCGTCAGCGGCGTCCCCCGAGCAAACCGCCACGGAAGCCCCCGAGACCCCTAAGGCGCCCGACATCACTTTCGCCGACCTCGGCCTCCCCGAACAGATCGTCCGCAAGCTGGCGCAGAACGGCGTGACCACGCCCTTCCCGATCCAGGCGGCGACCATCCCCGACGCCATGGCCGGGAAGGACATCCTCGGCCGCGGCCGTACCGGCTCCGGCAAGACCCTCTCGTTCGGTCTTCCGCTGCTGACCACGCTGGCCGGCGGACACACCGAGAAGAAGCGCCCCCGGGGTCTCATCCTGACGCCGACCCGCGAGCTGGCGATGCAGGTGAGCGACGCGCTCCAGCCTTACGGCGACGTCCTCGGCCTCAAGCTCAAGGTCGTCTGCGGCGGCACCTCGATGGGCAATCAGATCTACGCGCTGGAGCGCGGTGTCGACATCCTCGTCGCCACCCCGGGCCGGCTGCGCGACATCATCGACCGCGGCGCCGCGACCCTCGACAAGGTCCAGGTCGCCGTCCTCGACGAGGCCGACCAGATGGCCGACATGGGCTTCCTGCCCGAGGTCACCGAGATCCTCGACCTGGTGCCGCAGGGCGGCCAGCGGCTGCTGTTCTCCGCGACGCTGGAGAACGAGATCGACAGCCTGGTCAAGCGCTACCTGGTCGACCCGGTCACCCACGAGGTCGACTCGGCCCAGGGCGCGGTCACCACGATGACCCACCATGTGCTCGTCGTGAAGCCGAAGGACAAGGCGCCGGTCACCGCCGCCATCGCGGCGCGCAAGGGCCGCACCATCATCTTCGTACGGACCCAGCTCGGCGCCGACCGCGTCGCCGAGCAGCTCTGCGACGCGGGCGTACGCGCCGACGCGCTGCACGGCGGCATGACCCAGGGCGCCCGTACCCGCACGCTGGCCGACTTCAAGGACGGGTACGTCAACGTCCTGGTGGCGACCGACGTCGCCGCGCGCGGTATCCACGTCGACGGCATCGACCTGGTGCTGAACGTGGACCCGGCCGGCGACCACAAGGACTATCTGCACCGCTCCGGCCGTACGGCCCGGGCGGGCCAGAGCGGCACCGTCGTCTCGCTGGCCCTGCCGCACCAGCGCCGCCAGATCTTCCGGCTGATGGAGGACGCGGGCGTCGACGCCTCCCGTCACATCGTCGGCGGCGGCGGTGCGTTCGACGAGGACGTGGCCCAGATCACGGGCGCGCGTTCGCTCACCGAGGTGCAGGCGGAGGCGGCCTCGAACGCCGCCAAGCAGGCCGAGCGCGAGGCGCAGGACCTCAGCCGGGAGCTGGAGCGGGTGCAGCGGCGCGCGGTCGAGCTCCGCGAGGAGGCCGACCGGCTGGCCGCGCGGGCGGCGCGCGAGCGCGGCGAGACCGTGGCACCGGCGGAGCCCGCGGCCGAGGCCGGGGCGGAGACGGTGGCCGAGGCCGCTGTGACGCTTCCGGCGCAGCGTACGGCGGAGCCCGCGACCGTGCCCGCGGTGAAGGCCGCGGACGCCGCCGAGGGTGCGAGTGACGCCGAGGCGCCGCGCCGCTCCTCGTACGACCGCCGGGACAACGACCGGGGCGGCCGTTCCTTCGACCGCCGGGACAACGACCGCGACCGCGGCTTCAACCGGGACCGCCGTGACGACCGTCGCGACGACCGCGGTGGCTTCAACCGTGACCGTCGGGACAACGACCGTGGCGGTCGCTCCTTCGACCGTCGGGACAGCAACGACCGCGACCGTGGCGGCTTCAACCGCGACCGCCGCGACGACCGCCGTGACGACCGTGGCGGTTTCAACCGTGACCGTCGGGACAACGACCGTGGTGGCCGTTCCTTCGACCGTCGGGACAGCAACGACCGCGACCGTGGCGGCTTCAACCGCGACCGCCGCGACGACCGTGGCAACTTCGGACGCCGTGACGACCGTGGCGGCCGTCCGTACGAGCGCCGTGACGACCGTGGCGGCTTCAGTCGCGACCGCCGGGAGAACGACCGTGGTGGCCGTTCCTTCGAGCGCCGCGACCACAACCACCGTGGCGGGGACCGTCCGTTCAACCGCGACCGTCGCGACGACCGCCCGGCCCGCCGTGACGACCACCGGGGCGGCGCCACCGGCGGCCGTTCGTACGAGCGCTCCGGCGGCTCGTCCTTCGACCGGCGCGCCGACAAGCCGCGCTGGAAGCGCAACGGCTGATCGGCCGTGAAGAGGGCCGTGCAACACCGCGCTGTTGCACGGCCTTTCGCTCCCGGAGGGTATTGGCTCGGGTGTTGGCCACTGGCCGAGCTATGCTGCGGGGGTGCGGGTCATTAGCTCAATTGGCAGAGCAGTGGACTTTTAATCCATTGGTTCAGGGTTCGAGCCCCTGATGACCCACCTCGGAAACCGCAGGCGCCATCGGTGACCTGCGGTTTCGTCGTTTCTGGGGGGCCTGTCGCGGGGTCTTCCGCGGTCTGGGAGCGGGGTGTTCACGCCCTCGTCGCACAGAAGATCGAGTCTCACTCGACCGGCGCTTGAGCAGATGCCGAACGGTACTCGACCGCAGAGTCTGAACCTGCTGCGTCTGACCCGCTGCTCGGAAACGCTAAAGGAGACTCCTCGTGCGACTCGCGACAACGATCCGCGGATTGATCCCCGTCATGGCGCTGGCGGTATCGGCATGGGCGGTCTCCGCTCCGGCGTCCGCCGAAGGGAAGGGAGCCGGAGGAGGGTCGGGCGAGAAGGCGGTTCCGGTGCCCTGCGGGGACGTGGCAGCGCTGATCACCGCGGTGAGCGAGGCCAACAGCTCGCCATCGGGAGGGGCTGTCGTCCTGGCCACGGGGTGTGTGTACACGCTGGGTACCGCGGCGTACACCGGCCCCAACGGCGCCGACGGACTGCCGCTCATCACCCGTGACGTGACCATCAGCGGGACCCAGGCGACCATCAGACGCAGTGCGTCCGCGGGCGACTTCCGGCTCGCGGAGATCGCGCCCGGCGGAAGCCTTACGGTCACCGGCGGCGTGACCTTCTCGGGCGGCCGGGCGACCTCGGGGGCGGGCACCGACGGCGGCGGCATCTTCGACGCGGGTTCGCTGAGGCTCATCAACGCCACGGTCACGGGCAACACCGCGAGCAATATCGGCGGTGGTGTCGAGGTCGCCTCGGGCGGTTCGGCGCTGCTTTCGGCCACGGATGTGACGCACAATTCCGCGGGGGACGGCGGCGGTATCCACATCAATACGTCGGCCACCCTCAGCGTTTCGGGCGGCAACATTTCCGACAACACCGCGTCCAGCTCGGGCGGCGGCGTCAGTAACTTCGGAACGACGCTGCTGGGCGCCGTCACGGTCGCGCGGAACAGGACCACCAACTTCGAGGGCGGTGGCATCGCCACCGCGGTCGGCGATCTGACGATCAACGGCAGCCGGGTGGCCGAGAACACCGCCGGCAGTTTCGGCGGCGGTATCGCCAATATGGGCAGCGCACTGCGTGTGCAGGCCACCACCGTGTCCGGGAACACCGCCACGCTGAACGGCGGTGGGCTGTTCCAGCACGCGAGCACGACACAAATGATCGGCGACACGGTCACCGGTAATACGGCCAATGGCGGTCAGGGCGGCGGCATCTTCACCGACGGCGGCACGGTCTCGCTCGCCGCGACCACGGTCATCGGGAACAACCCGAACCAGTGCGTACCGGCTCTCACGGGATGCTGAAATCACACCGCTGAACGCCGTCACTGAATTCGGCTGAACGCCGCGGCGCCCCCGGAAGTCGCTTCTTCCGGGGGCGCCGCGCGCTCGATCGCGAGATCGGCCGTCAGTGCTTGCAGTCCTTCTTCTTCGCCTTCACCTTGGCCTTGGCCTTGTGGTGCTTCTTGGCCTTGTGCGGGTCGGCCTTGGCCTTGTGCACCTTCTTGGCCTTGTGCTGCTCCTTGGCCTTGTGCTTCTTCGGCGCCTCCTTGTGCACGACCACGACCGGGGCCGGCTCGTTGACGGCGATGTTCGCGCAGTCGGAGCCGATGTTGGTGTCGCCGGTCGGGGCGGTCACGGTGGTGACGATGGTGGGGCCGGTGGCCGTGTCGCACTCGTTCGACTGGATCACCGAACCAACGTTGTTGGCGAAGTTGACGCAGTCCGAGCCGAGGTTGAGGTCGCCGGTCGGGGCCGCGACACCGGTGTTGGTGGTGGCACCGGTCTTGGTGTCACAGTGGTTTCGCTGAGCACTGGGGGACTGCGGGAAGAGCCCATGAGCACTCGCGCTACCGGCGCCGCCGACCACCATTGTGCCCGCGGCCGCCGCGGCCATGAGAGCTGCCTTCTTGCCGATCTGCATTGTTCTGGTGCCTCCATATCGGGTCTTCTCCGCGAATATCCGCAGACACCTCTTGAACGAGATTTCCGCAATCCGGGATCCGGGACCATGCGAAGCATCACCCATCCGCCACAGTAAAGATATGTTCAGCAAAGGTATATTCAGCCGGTGCGGAAGTCGGTGGACTTCTCTTCGCAAAAAATGAACGCGGCCCCGGGGGAATTTCCCCAAGGCCGCGTTCATCTTGAGCGGCTTTTTCCGGAAGCTCGGTGGTGAACTCCGGTGAGCTCGGTGTTTCAGGAGCGCTGACGGTTTCCCTGGCCACCGCTCTTGCCGCCGCTCTCCGTGCCGTTCGCGCTGGTGCCCTGACTTCCGTTCTGCGGGTCGGAGCCGGAGACATTGGCACAGTTGGTCTCGGTGGTGACATCGGAGCCGGGGCCGATGGTGATCGGGCCCAGCACGGAGGTGGTGCGACAGTCATTGGTCTGCTTCGTCACACCACCCGACTTGCTGACGTTGACGCAGTTGGTCCCGTTCTTGATTTCGGATCCGGGAGCCAGTGCGACGGTGATCGGGCCGACGACGGAGTGGGTACGGCAGCGGTTCTTCTGCTCCGACACACCCGACTCGGCGGTGTTGACGCAGTCGGTCTGATTGCTGAGCTCGGTCGAGCCGGCGGCCACGGTGATGGTGCCGACGACGGAACTGGTGGTGCAGCGATTACTCTGCGTCCCGCCGTTGGCGCCCGTCGCGCGGCTGGGACCGGAATCGGCGGCGTCGGCTCCGCCCGCACCGCCGATGAGCAGCGCACCCACGGCGGCCACAAGAAGCGCCGACCTTTTGCGCATGTGCATGAAGAGCCTCCAATCGGGCTTTCGGCGCGATGTGCTCGGCACCGTCACCGAAAAACCTTTTTCATGGCAGCGGCCCTGGAAGAGAAGCTTCCAGGGCCGCGATTCCCAACGGGGGGGATGCCTCATGGTGTTACCGCTGGCGGGAACACCATGAAAGGGTCAGCGACTCAGTGACGCTTGGCGTTGTCGTCGTCGACGGCGATGTTCGCGCACTTGGAGCCGATGCTGGTGTCCCCGGTCGGGGCGGCGGCGCCGGTGACCAGCGTGACACCGGTGGCCGTGTCGCAGTCGTTGGACTGGATGACCGAACCGCGGGAGTTGGTGAAGTTGACGCAGTCCGAGCCGAGGTTGAGGTCGCCGGTGGGGGCGACACCGCCGGTGTTGGTGGTCGCACCGGTGGACGTGTCGCAGTGGTTGAGCTGCACGATGAAGTCGTCGTTGTTGTTGGCCAGGGCACCGCCGGCACCACCGATGACCAGAGCGCCGGCGGCCGCGGTCAGGAGAATCGCCTTCTTGCCGATGTTCACTTAATTCCTCCGTCTGGGTTGCTCCGCGAATTCCACGGACGCATGACACAACGAAGCTCATCAGTTAAGGCTTCGGGCCGCCAGTCAGCTTCACCCGTCCGGCATAGTGCTGCTCTTCCGGGGCGTGTTCTCCAAGAATCCCGCTAAGGGGGACCAATACAAGGACCATTTGGCTCAGCTCGGCCCCTCTCGCCCCGGCGGACACCTGAATCCCTTTAATTGAATGAGAGGAAGCGACTACGAGACGCTCCGCGGCAGGGGGCCTGGAGACGCTGGGGCCCGGCGCCCACGGTGGCCGACCGACGCACCCTGCCCCGCTCGTGTACTTGTTCGACCGGTCGGACGAGTGATACATCCAAGCCCTACGACGCAGGAGTGGGTGAGGCACAGTCACACCGACAGCTTCGCGGAACCGCAGCGCGGCGCGTGTTCGCGCCGCTACGCTAAGTGCGCGAGGTGGTCGCCCGGGGGGCGCGGCGAAACAACGCCGGGAGGCGGGAGGAGAGACATGGGGCACTCACGAGCGGACGGGACCCCGGCCGAGCTGATGGACGGGCTGCTGGCCCGTGCGCAGAACGGCTTCGAGATCGGCGAGGCGGTGCTGGCCCGGGCGCGGAGCGCCCTGATGCACCAGTCCGAGCTGCGGTCCTGCCGACAGTGCAATGAGCGGTGCGGCCAGCTTGGCTACAGCACCTACCGGCATGTCTTCCTGCTCCCCGACGGCAGCAGCCTGCTGCTGTGGGAACTGGAGCACAACACCGGCGAGGACGGTCGCCCGCTGTACGAGCTCTACGCGGACGAGGACGCCCTGACGCTGGCCGAGCGCCGCGTCCATGACCGCCTCGGCGGCGCCCGCTGGGAGGAGCTCGACGGGTTACCGCTGTGGCTGCCGGACCAACTGCTGCACACGGCCGAGCCCCTGGAGAGCTCCCGTGCGTATGTGGCCGACAATTCGGCCGACCATGCCCGTCGTGTCCTGCGCCGCGCGGAGAACGCCGACCGCCCGGGCGAGGAGACCGAGCGGCTGCTGACGACCGCGTTCGCCCATGACATCGCCCTCGCGCCCAAGCCCCGGCGCCGTTCCGGCGGCCCCGACGCGACCTGGTGCCGCTTCTATGAGCACGCCTTCCTGCTCGCGGGAGGGGACGAGGTCGTGCTGTGGGAGCTGGAGCACAATCTCACCCGGGACGGACGGCTGGTGTGCGAGGTGTACCTCGACGAGGTCTCGGCGGAGCTGGCGGCGGACCGCCACGCCCGCGCGCTCGGCGTCGACCTCTGACGCATCGGTGCCGCTGACGCGTCGGTGCCGCTGACGCGTCCGTCACCTCTGAAGCGTCCGTAAATCTCTGGCGCATCCGTAACCTCTGGCGGCTCCGCGACCTCTGATGGGCCCGTAGCCGCCGACGCTCTCGTGGCCGCTGACGCCCTCGTGGCCTCTGATGGGCCCGCAGCGCGCCCGCCGGGTAGCCTCTGGCGTTCGTCGGCTCTGACGCGCCCACAGCCCCTGACGCGCCGCCACGCGCCCGTCGCGTGCCCGCAGTGCCCCCTCGTCTGCCCGCGGTGCCCCCGTCGCGTGCCCGTCGCGTGCCCGCCTCGCACGCGCCGGAGCCGGGCCCGCTCACGGGCGTCCGTCCGGCACCCGCTTGGCCGACACCGATTCGCCTGGCAGCCCGTCAGCCGGAAGCCTGGTGACGAAGGTGACGACGGCGGCGGCGACGGCGGCGAGGACGGCGAGGACGGCGACGGCGACGCCGTGACGACGGCGGGACGCGGACCAGGGAAGCGAGAGAAGCCGGTGCGGGTGCGAGGGAGCAGGGCTCGTACGGGCGCCCGTACGGAGTGGCGTACGGCCTGGCCCCGGCTGAGCCGCCCGCACACCCACCGCCGCCACACCCGCCTGCATACGCTCATGGCCACCGGCGCCGCGGCCGGTGGCGCCTCCGCCGACGGGTTCACCGGGCCCACCGCGGGGCCCGGCTCGGCCGAGGACGCCGGCCAGGGGCCGCCGGGCCGCCGGGTGGCCCGCTGGCTTCCCGCCATCCTCATCCTCGCCGGCGTCAGCTTCGACCTGGCCACCCCGTCCGGCTACACCGCCTCGCCCTTCTTCGCCGCCGCCCCCCTGGTCGCCGCGGCGCTCCTACCGCTGCGCCAGACCGTCGTCATGGCCTGCGTCGCCGTCCTCGCGACCTGTCTGCTGGCGGAGTTGCACGGGGTGAAGGACCCGACCCAGGCGGCCACCGAGATCGGCACGGTCGCCACCGTGACCGTGCTGGCGGTGGCGATCAACCGTGTCGTACGCCGCAGCTACCACCGGCTCGCCTCGGCGCGCGGAGTGGCGGAGGCGGCCCAGCGCGCCGTCCTGCCCGCGCCGCCCGCCCGTCTGGCCGGACTGGAGATCGCCGCGCGCTATGTACCGGCGGAGAAGTACGCGGCGATCGGCGGTGACCTGTACGCGGTTCAGGACACTCCGCACGGCGTACGGCTGACCGTCGGGGACGTACGCGGCAAGGGGTTGGGGGCCGTGGAGGTCGTGGCGATCCTCCTCGGCTGCTTCCGGGAGGCGGCGGAGCAGGAGACGACCCTGGAGGCGCTCGTGGGCCGCCTGGAGCGGGCGCTTCAGCGCGAGGGCGCCCGGCGGGCCGACCTGGAGGTGTTCGAGGGGTTCACGACGGCGGTGGTGGCCGAAATTCCGCGCGGCGACTCCACTCTGCGGCTGATCAATCGCGGCCATCCGGCGCCGCTGCTGATGGAGGAGGACGGCGCGGTGCGCGCCCTGGAGCCGGAGGCGTCGGCGCTGCCGGTGGGGATGGGGGAGTTGGCGGGGTGGCCGGACCGGGTGATGGAGCTGGGGTTCGCGGAGGGGGAGACGCTGCTGCTGTTCACGGACGGGGTGACGGAGGCCCGGGACCGCGACGGCGAGTTCTACGACCCGGAGCAGCGGCTGCGCGGCCGTCGCTTCGCCGATCCGCAGGAGCTGCTGGACGCGTTGGTGGCCGATGTCGAGCGCCATACGGACGGCGGGACATCGGACGACATGGCGCTGCTCGCGGTCCGCCGGACCGCGGCCCGTGGGAACGGACGGGGGAACGGGCAGGGCGACGGTGATGCGAACCGCACGGGCCATACGGGGGAGGCCGACCCCCCACACCGTCCGTAGCCGACCGGGTCCATACGGTGCGTAGTCGACCGAGCCCCCTCCGCATAACAATTGCTGCACGATCGGTCCGCATGCGTTTTTACGAACCCTTGGCCAGTGCGTTGACTCGCCCTTATTTGTCCCTTCTTGAGCGCTAAGTTCATGCCAAAGGTGCGCGGATTCCTCAGAACAGCTTGGAATCACATCGCGCTCTCTATTAACGTTCGATAACGCAGCGCGGTCGTCACAACCGTCGCAAGGGCGGCACCGTGCGCCGTCGCCGAATCCCGTACGCACACTGGCAGTACCGCACCACCAGCAGCACCAAGGGAACCGGGGAACCAACACCTTGGGGTGAATCGGGTCGAACGTGACCCGTAGGAGACCTTCCTGCTCCGAACCCGTCAGCTAACCCGGTAGGCGAGAAGGAAGGAAAGGAGTGCGCCTCCGTGGCGTCCAATAGGTCTGCCCTGGACGAGGCCCCGTATCGCACACGGGGAGGCGGTTTGGGGACCGCCACCGCCTACGGCCCCGGCTTCGATGCCGGCGGCGGGATGAGCTCCGGGGACGGCCACTTCGCCCCCGACGATCGGTACCTGGACGCGGATGGGGACGCGTTCGAGGGCCCGGGTGCCGGATTCGAGACCGAGCCCTGGGAGGAGTGGAACCCCACCGAGGAGTCCATCGCTCCCGTACGCGGCCGGCACCGCGTGGCCAAGCAGCGCGGCGGGACCATGGCGCGCAGCGGCGCCGTCCTCGGGGTCGGTGTGATCGCGGCGGTCGGTGCGGGCGGTATGGCCAGCGCCAAGGACCGTCCCAAGCCGCCCATTTCGATGCCGGATCTCGGCCATGTCGCCGATGAGGTCAAGGCCAGCCTGCCCGCCGCCAAGGACCTGCCCGGTATCGGCTCCTGGGCGTCGGACGACAGCAGTGACCCGCAGACGGCCGCCGCCCCCCTCTCCGAGGCCGGGCTGACCAGCGCGGACGAGCAGCGCGGCACCACCGACGCGGGCGAGGCGCTGCGCGCCCGCATCCTCCAGCAGGCCGAGAACCAGCAGAACGCGGCGGACGAGGACAACCGCACCGCCGCGGCGAAGGCCGCCGCGAAGAAGGCGTCCGACCAGGCCGCGGAGGTGGCCGCCCAGCGGAAGGCCAAGGCCGAGGCGGAGAAGAAGGCCGCCGAGCAGCGGGCGAAGGAGGCGGCCGAGAAGAAGGCCGCGGCCGAGCGCCAGGCCAGGCTCGCCGCCGCGTACACCCTCCCCGTCGGCTCGTACACCCTGACCGCGAGTTTCGGCCAAGCGGGCGACATCTGGTCGGCCGACCACACCGGCCAGGACTTCGCCGCCCCGACCGGCACCCCGGCCAAGGCGGTGCACGGCGGCACCATCACCCAGGCGGGCTGGGCCGGTTCGTACGGCTACCGCATCGTGCTGACCCTCAGCGACGGCACCGAGATCTGGTACTGCCACCTGTCGTCGATGGTCGTCACCTCGGGCAAGGTGACGGCGGGCGACGTCATCGGCCGCGTCGGCGCCACCGGCAATGTGACCGGCCCGCACCTCCACCTCGAGGTCCGGCCGGGCGGCGGCTCGCCGATCGACCCGATGCCCTGGCTGCGCCAGCACGGGATGAATCCCTGATACGCCGGCGGCTCTGGCGCTCTCTCCCCCCTTGACGCCAGGGCCGCCGGTTTACGCCCTGACGGGCCGCCCCGCAGGAACACCCCCAAGGACCCCCAAGGACCCCCAAGGACCCCCAAGGACCCCCAAGGACCCCCCCAGGGACCCCCAAGGGAACACCCCGCCCGAGGCCACCCCCAGGAACAACCCCGCCCGGCCACTCGTTGTAAAACCGTATGGCTGACAACACACAGAAGATCGGTGATCTGTCCGTCTTCCCGTTCTCCCTGGGCGGGAACGTCTTCGGCTGGACCGCCGACGAGGCCGAGTCCTTCAGGGTGCTCGACGCTTTCGTCGCGGCGGGCGGCAATTTCATCGACACCGCCGATGTGTACTCCGCGTGGGTGCCGGGCAACGAGGGCGGCGAGTCCGAGACCATCCTCGGCAACTGGTTCGCCTCCCGGCGCAACCGATCCGACATCGTCCTCGCCACCAAGGTGGGCGCCGGCTCCCCGGAGCCGCGCGGTCTGACCTCGTCCGCCATCAAATCGGGCGTCGAGGAGTCCCTCCAGCGGCTGCGCACCGACTACATCGACCTCTACTACACCCACTACGACGATCCGTCGGTGCCGGTGGAGGAGATCATCAGCACCCTGGACGAGCTGGTCAGAGAGGGCAAGGTCCGCGAGATCGCCGCGTCCAACGTCAGCGCGGAGCGCCTGGAGGCCCTGCTGACCTTCTCCACCCAGGAGAGCCTGGCCCGCTATGTCGCCCTCCAGCCGCACTACAACCTGGTCTCCCGCGACACCTTCGAGGGCGAGCTGGCCGACGTCGCCGCCCGCCACCACCTGGCGACCATCCCGTACTACTCCCTGGCGTCCGGCTTCCTGACCGGCAAGTACCGCCCGGGCACGACGGTCGACAGCCCCCGCTCCTCGGGCGCGGCCCAGCACCTGGAGACCGAGCGCGGCCAGAAGGTCCTCGCCGCCCTGGACGACGTCGCCGCCAACCACGCCACCGAGCCCACCACGGTCGCCCTGGCCTGGCTCCTCGCCCAGCCCACGGTCGCGGCCCCCTTGGCCAGCGCCAGCTCCACCGACCAACTCCCGCCCCTGCTGGCATCGGTCGACCTCAAACTGACGAAGCCGGAACTGGACCTGCTGACCTCGGCATCGGACTGAGCGCCGGCCGCCCAGCCAAACCCCCAACGAGGGCGGGCCCCTCAAGACCAGACGAGCCCGCCCTCGTAAGCCCACGACCCCTACCGCCGATCAGCAAGCACCCAGGACGCGAGAGCAACGCCACCCGAGACGGCAAAGACGGACGGCCAGGCCCCGATCTTCTTCGCGAGCGGATGCGACCCGGCGAAGGCGGCCACATACGCCCCACTGAGCGCGGCCGCCGTCCCGTTCCCCGCCTTCTCCCGCCACCCCCGAGCGGCCACGACCCCGGCGGCGGCCAACGCGACCCCACCCAAGGGCCGCCTCTTGGTCCACCGAGCCACCGAATACCCCCCAACCAACCCACCCGCCGCCACAACCCCCGTCGGCACTCCAGCCATCCCACTACCTCCCACTCCAAGGATCTCCTCGCTCCGACCCTACGCAGCAGGCGCTCCGAACGGACTCGCAAGCACCAAACGGACGCGGGTGACCCGAGTTGACCCAGTCCCGGCTCACCCCAGTCGACCGCATCCGCACTGCCACAACAACTCCCACGCCACGCGCGACTCAAGTGGGATTCCGCCACGCGGCCTCAGTACTTCTGTCGGCCACCTGGATAACGGACCGGCTGACGGCACTCCGGCGCTTTTTCGGGTGCAGGCTCGTCGCCAAGCGCGTAGCACAAGGCGGCGTGCAACTGCTCCGCTTCCACCACCGTCAGCACCAGAGATGCCAAAGACGCGCGACCGGGCCGGAGCACGTGAAGCGGCAGCTCAAGCAGGCCGCCCTTCGTACGAAGCAGACCGCGCCCCGGGGCCGGACCGACCTGCCAGCCTCCTGGCACCTCACTCATTGCGCCCCCTCATCCGTGCGAGCCGCCCGTCACTCTCGGCCTCGTCGGGCGTTGGGATACGCCCGCCGCGACTCTCCGAGATCCGGAGAGCGTCTTGCAGCGCTTCGATCAGACGGTTCGAGAGGTAGCGGAGCTCTCGGGCGTCCGCTTTCCGGTCGCTGAGCATCAGGCGGGCGTGGCCGATGAGTTCAGTGCCCATCTGGAGCTGGACCGCTTCCATTTCGTCAGCCAGCTTCGACAGGTAGCCCGTGCTGTCCGCATCGGAGACCAGATAACACCGCTGCCCTGCGGGACCGGACCACGGCAGCAGACGGGGACGTACGCTCACAGCGCCACCGCCACCACAGAAACACGGGCCGTGAGAACCGTCGGTGTATCCGCATCCACACATGCCATGGCGGGCCGGGCCCCAACGGCGCGATGACGGGCCGGTGCGGGCACTACCAGTCGCAGCAGCCATTCCACGGGTCCGGCGATATTCTCCTGCACGTTGACGCTCCTTCACAGCATTGACCACGCTCCCGGGCCGCCTGCAACGGTCGCGGGAGTCTTTTCGCGATCATCGCGCTGTGATCAGGACGTAGGAACCTCCCTTAAACCCCACTTCGGGACGTCCCGCGTCGGGTAAAACGTCCCTAGTGCCGTCCCGACATGTGGGGAGAGACTCAGGTGCCGAACGAGAGGCTACGTGCCGTCATGGCGTCCGGAGGCTGGACATACGCCACCCTCGCGGAAAAGGTCGAGGTAGACCCCAAATCCGTTGAAAGATGGGTCAACCTCAACCGTACGCCGCGACGCAGCACGGCCATCCTGGCAGCAGAAACGTTAGGAGAAGACGTGCACGCCCTATGGCCAGCGCTCCGCCAAGCACGCCCCGCCCGCGCGGTCAGCCCCGAGCTTGTGGCGCTCTACGACCAACGTGCGGACATCCCCGTGTCCACGTTCGTGGAGATGCTGACCCAGGCCCGCGAACGGATTGACGTGCTCGTATATGCCGCCGTCTTCCTGCACGAGGCGTACCCCCGCCTCAACGATCTACTGCGGGAACGTGCCGCCCTAGGCTGCGCCGTACGTGTTGCGGTCGGAGACGCTGACAGCCCCAACATCCAGCAGCGGGGCCAAGAAGAGAAGTTCGGCCACGGCATCGAATCCCGCTGTCGGCTCGCTCTCCTGCACTACCGCCCCCTCATCGACACCCCGGGCGTCGAGGTGCGGACGCACGGAACAACCCTCTACAACTCGCTCTATCGTGCGGATGATCAAGTCATGGTCAACGCCCACGTCTGGGGCGTGAACGCGTACGGAGCTCCCGTCTGGCACCTGCGCCGACACGGCGATGGCGGCATGTTCGACACCTACGCTCAGAGCTTCGACGCCGTATGGACGACGGCGACGCCGGTACAGGGAGTGTGACCCGTGGCGCGGACCGAGTACTACGACGATCCGGACGCCCCCGAGCCGAACAGCTTGGTTGTCGCCGCGTCCGCTGTCGTCACCGACGAGAGCGGACGCATCCTGCTCCAGCGCCGCCGAGACAATGGTCTTTGGGCGCTGCCCGGCGGTGGCATGGAGATGACCGACTCCCTACCGGGCACGGCTGTCCGTGAGGTCAAGGAAGAGACCGGACTCGACGTGGAGATCACGGGACTTGTCGGCACGTACACCGACCCGCGTCACGTCATCGCCTACACGGACGGCGAGGTCCGCCGACAGTTCAACGTCTGCTTCACCGCCCGCATCGCGGGCGGCCAACTGGCGATCTCTGATGAGTCCACGGAACTGCGGTTCGTCCCGCCGGACGAACTTGCCGAACTCCCCATGCACCACACACAACAGCTCCGACTTCGTCACTTCCTGGCCCACCGCGACCAGCCGTATCTCGGCTGACCCACGAGCGCTACCCCGCTGCGATGGCCGAGTAGGTCCAGACGTCGGCGGGTAGCTCATGCTGGAGTCGCCAGACGATGCCCATGGGCTTGCTGCCCTCGTGGGATTCATATTCGGCAGGGCCGAGCAGCATCCAGGGCTGGGGCCCTGCGATGTCCGTCTTCTTGTAGCGCCGGACGAAGAGCAGCACATGGGATCCTCGTTCCCTGTGCTGCTGGTAGCGCTGTCCCGTGGGGGAGGAATCAGATGTTTGGTTCTGCGATTCCCAGTGGAAGCGGTCTGGACTCATCGCGAAATCCTTGTACCGGGTCTGCGGTGAGAAGTCCTTATCGTCCTTCTCGAGCGTAATGAGGAGCGCGTCCGTCTGGATCCCTTCGCACCACTTCACACCCTCGCGGAAATTCCCCGGCACGAAGCCGCCTACCTCTGCCTGCCCAAGGGCAGGGAGAATTTCCTCCCTGCTGTACGAAGCATGGATGGCCAGCGGTAGGCCACCGTGCTCACCCAAGAGTGGGATGGGGTAGTGGTCGGTGTGCTCCAGGTTGTACGCCAGCACCTGGCTCAGTTCGCTTCGGAAGGCGCTCTGCTGGCGCAATGACTCAAAGCCATCGGCATAGTTGCTGAACCCACCGCCCAGTGGCCACAAGGAGAAGAAGAGCATCCGCGCGTACGCCTGCCCTGAGGGGTCGAGCGAGTCGTACCCGGGGGCGTCATCGGCGAGCATCCGACCGTAGGCAGTTACGCGCTGTGGGTCACCGACATGGAGAAATGCTGAGACGCGTTTGAGAAGTGCGGCCTCCCCTTCGGGGGGCTCGCCGGTGAGGAGTTTGGCTCGCCTCAGCAGGCCCGTCCATGAGTTGTTGGCCCGATAGAGCTCCTTGAGCTCGCGGCGACTCTCGCGAAGGTAGGCGTCGAGTCGCGGCTCGGCGTAAGCAGCAACCTCTTGTGCCAACTGCCGTACGTTGACATTGATCTGGCTTTTGATGTTGTCCAGGATCCGTTCCTTGGACTTGCGGTCCAGGATGATCTGGCAACCAGAAGGGAGCTGAGGAAAGTCTCGCTCCATGTGCTCAGTCAGCCGGTGACGGGTGAAGTTCGTCAGCGCACGGAACTGCTCTTCGAAGCGGAACTCCTTACGGTGCTGGCCGATGAAGTCGAGCACGGTGAGGACGGGCTTGTCTGGCGTACGCCGCAGTCCCCGGCCAAGCTGCTGGAGGAAGACTGTGGCGCTGGACGTGGGGCGGAGCAAGAGGAGGGTGTCCACATCCGGCACGTCAAGCCCCTCGTTGAAGAGGTCGACTGAGAAGAGGATCTGTACGTTGCCTTCACGGAGGTCCCTCAGGGCCTGGGCGCGCTCAGCGGCAGGAGTGGAACCGTCGAGGGCCTTGGCATTGAATCCCGCCTGACGGAAGAAGTCAGCCATGAAGTGGGCGTGTGCCACAGTGACGCAGAACCCCAATGCTCGCATGATCCCTGGGTCGCTGACCTTCTCCTGGACGGCCTTGACGATGAGCCGAGCACGAGCGTGGTTGCCGGTGTAGACCTGGCCGAGCTCACTTGCGACATATGAGCCTTGCTTCCAGGTGAGCCCTTCCAGATCGGTGTTGTCCGCGATACCGAAGTAGTGAAACGGACTGAGGAGATCGTTCTCCAGCGCTTCCCACAGCCGCATCTCGGCTGCGATATGTCCGTCGAAGAACTCATCTTGGACGTTCCTCCCGTCCATCCGCTCAGGTGTGGCGGTCAGCCCAAGAAGCTCGCTCGGATCAAAATGGTCGATGATGCGCCGATAGGTGGGGGAAACGCCATGGTGGAATTCATCGATGACCACGACATCGAAGTGGTCGGGAGCGAACTCTTCAAGGGACCGGGCGTTGAGGGACTGAACACTGGCGAAGACATGCGTCCAGTCCTTTGGTGCCTCTCCTCCGACGAGCAGCTCACCAAAGTTCGCGTCGTCGAGCACCTCTTGGTAGGTGCGGAGCGATTGCTTGAGGATCTCTTGGCGATGAGCCACGAAGAGGATGCTGAGGGGACGCCCTTGATGAGCGCGCTTCAGCGCCTTGTAGTCGAGAGCCGCCATGACTGTCTTGCCGGTCCCGGTCGCTGCGACGAGCAAGTTCCTGTGCCGGTTGTGGATGTCACGCTCGATGCGGAGTCGCTCGAGCATGTCTTGCTGATGGGGATATGGGCGTACTTCAAGGCCGGACAGGCTGATGGCGTGGGTATCGGTCTTCTGCTTACCGCTGGCCAGAATGAGGGCCTCGTCTAACCGAGTGGCATCGTGCTGGGGATCGTAGGTCTCAAAGGCGGGCTCAGCCCAGTACGAGTCGAAGGTGGCCTCAAACTTCCGCAACACCGGTGGCGTCGCTACGGATGACAGGCGGACGTTCCACTCCAAGCCATCGAGAAGCGCCGCCTTGGAGAGGTTGGAACTCCCCACGTAGGCGGTGTCGTAGCCGCTGTTACGCCGAAACAGCCATGCCTTCGCATGGAGGCGCGTGGACCGCGACTCGTAGTTGACCTTGACCTGGGCGCTGAACTCCGTCACGAGGCGGTCCAACGCACGTCGCTCCGTAGCGCCGATGTAGGTGGTCGTGATGACGCGGATCGGCACTCCACGATCGCGAGCCGCCTTGAGCGACTCTTCCAGGACGCGTAGACCATGCCACTTCACAAACGCACAGAGCAGATCGACGCGGTCGGCCGTGGCCAGCTCGGCCCTCAGCTCGAAGCCAAGGTTGGGATCCTCGGGCGCGTTGGTGATGAGCGCGGTCTCAGATAGCGGTGTGGCCGGACGAATGCTGTAGACGCCCGGCGCTTCCTGCTCGGCAATGGCCGTGAGCTGATGGGGCCCGTCTGTGACGAGGTCCACCCACTGTTTGGCCCCGTCCAGGGTGCTCATCGACTCGAGAATGTGATTCGCCGCGACGACCTGCTCTTCGGGCGAGAGGGAGATGAAGATCTGCCGCACGGTCTCGCCGATGTGGCGGGCGAGTACGTGAGGCGAGGAGTGCTCGCCAACCTTCTGCCGGATGGTCTTCCACCCGCTGGCGTCCAGGGCGTTGAGCTGTTCCTCGATCCGGGAGGTGATCAGCCGCTCATACAACCCAGGCACCGGGGCCGTCCGGTCCGCAAGGTGATCGGCCATGGGCAGCTCTCCTCGATGTCGGCTCAGTGGTGCTGCTGTTGTACCAATCGCCTCTGACACCGGGCCTGGACTGGATGCAAGCGCGCCGGTGTTGGGCTAGTAGTTCGGGCTACCCCAGCTTGAACGCTGTGCCGTCGGGCCAGATCACCCTCGCACCCGACACATTGCACAGGTCGATCAGGTCTTGGCGTGGGCGTGAGGGCAGCAGTACGGCCAGCGACGGTGTGGGCTTGATATAGCGGCGGTAGTCATAGAGCTGCCCTATGGCCATGCGCACTGCTTCGCGAGCCACGCTGCCCTTGGCCTCGATCAAGATCTGGTCGGTGGTGTCGAAGAGGTCGGTATAGAGGGGCCTGACCTCCCCGGCTGGGATGATCTTCTTGCGAGCGACGGTGTGGCCGCGTTGTACCAAGTAGTCGCGGTACGCGGTGACCAATGGCGCCTCGCGCCGCTCGGCCTCGCGCTCCCGTGTCTTCGAGCTGACGAGCATGCGCTCCGTCTGATGCTTTTCGATCTCGACGTCCTCAACGACGTCCTCGTCGCGCGGGGTGAAGGCGAGATCCTCGCCGAGCTTCGCGACAGTACCGCTGGGCTTGAGGCGAAACATGATCACGCTGCGGGTCTCGCGCTCCGCGTCCGGCGCATCCCGGTAGTACCAGGGAGTATCCGTGGCGAGTGTGAACTCTCCCATGTAGGCCACGACGCCCTTGGCCACCGAGTCAAACAGATGCAGGGCCCGCCCCTGCTGAGCGTGTTGGAGGATGGCCAGGTTCCCCCGGGTCATCCTCTGATCGCCCTTCTGGCCTTCCCCCGTGTAGTGGTAGTAGCCGTCGGCTCCCCAGCCGTCGAAGTAGCCCACCTGGTGGCCTCGGCCGGGGTTGGAGAACAAGAGCACGTTAGGGCTCTGGCGCGAGTGCGCGATTCCTGCTTGCCGATTGCCACCGTAGCGATCTTGTATCGCCGTACGCTTGCGCTTCTCGCCAGGCGCGATGTCCAACGTGGGTCCCCGAAGATCCAAGAATCATGGTCGACCCAGAGGTTAGCCCTATAAGCGTATTAATTTAGGGAGGTTCGCCCCCGACGCGCCGGGGGCGAACCTCACACACGAGGGGCCCACTCAGTGCAGGGCGCTGAGCTTCTGCCAGGACGGGTAGGGGAGGTTCCAGTCGCCGAAGCCGTTGCCTGTGGAGACCGTGGCGCGGGTGGAGCCGGTGATTTCGACGATGTCGCCTCGGGTGGCGCGGTTGTAGAACCACTTGCCGTCGGCGAGGGACATGCCGACGCAGCCGTGGCTCATGTTGGTCTGGCCGAAGTAGCCGAGGCCCTCGTTCCAGGGGGCGGCGTGGGCGTAGGTGCCCGAGGTGGTGAGGTGGACGGCCCAGGGGACGTCCTTGTTGTAGGGGTCGGCTATGCCGACGGACTCGCTGGTCATATTGACCATGGGGGCCTTGTCGAGGACGACCATGGTGCCGTTCCAGGTGGGGTAGGAGGGCTGGCCGGCGGATATGGGGATGGTCTTCTGCTTCTGGCCGTTCTCGTAGACGGTCATCGTGTGCTTCTTGATGTCGACCTTGGAGATGCGGGGCGTGCCGATGGTGAAGGTCGTCGAGACATCGCGGCGGAGGTAGCGGGAGTCGCCGGTGTTCACGCCGCTGAGGTGGGCTCGGAGGGTGACCTTGGTGTCCTTGTGCCAGTAGGACTTGGGACGCCAGTCGACGCGCTCGATGCCGGTGAGGGGGTCCTTGGCCCAGCCCCAGGAGCCTTCGGTCTTGGGGCTGGTGGAGATGGAGAGGGTGCGCTCCACCGCTGCCTTGTTCTGGACCGGGTGGTCGAAGGCGAGGGAGACGGGCTGGCCTACGCCGACGGTCGAGCCCTTGGACGGGGTGACCGTGACGCCGTTGGTCTGCTGGGCGGGGCGGGTGCGGAAGGTGGAGTGCTGGACGGCGGACTTGCCGGCGGCGTTGGTGGCCGTGGCCTCGACGGTGTAGGTCGTGCCCGGGGTCATGGTGCGGTTGGAGCGCCAACTGCTCTTGGAGTGGGAGAGGGCGCCGGTCACGGTGGCGGCCTGGGAACCGGCGCCGTCGGGGAGGACGCGGACCTTGGTGAGGGTGCCGTGGGAGGCGGCCACCTTGACCGTGGCATCGGGGGCTATGGCCGCCGAGTCGCTGCTCGGGGTGATTGTGATCCGGGCGGGCTTGGCGTCGGCCGGGTCCACCGAGGCGGTTTTCGACGCCGACTGGCAGCCGGCGAGCAGGGCGACGGCGATGGCGGGCACCGTGAGGGTGCGCAGGGAACGGACGGAGAGCACAGAGAACCTCTTGCGGAAGTTGTGAGCGGCGGTGGGAGGGGAGGAGCGGGTCAGCAACGCCTCTTCGCCTCCTCGGGGTTGTTCCGGTACGGGCCGGGGGAGGCGGTGGCGGTGGGGTCGAGGCGCCAGAGCGCGACCGATACGCAGTAGGCGGAGGGGCCGTCGGTGTAGTCGCCGGACGGGGTGCCGATGCCCTCGGCCTGCAACACCCCGACCCGGGTGCCCGAGCGCATCAGGACGACGTGGGCGTCGTGCGGTGCGCGGGGCGAGTGCCAGCCGTAGGTCATGGTGGTCGGCTGGCCGACCGCGGTCTTGCTCGAGGACGGTGTGTCCACGGTCTTGGGGCGGGCACAGCGGTCCTTCAGCGTCTCCTCGAGGGAGGTGAAGACCTTCGCGGCCTCGACGTCGCTCGCATAGGCGTTGATGGTGTGGCGCGCCTGCTCCGCCGTGCGGCCCTGGTAGTCGCGGGTGCGCTGGGTGAGGGGGCGCGGACCGTCGAGGCGGCAACTGGGGGAGAGATCGAGCAGCGGTGCCCGGCCATCGTCGGCGGAGCCGATGGCGGCGTCGACCGTCTTCCAGCGCATCATCGCGTCGAACGGCAACGCCGAGGGGCGAAGGAGGGCGCTCGTGGGGATCTGGGCTCCCGGGACGCGGTCCGTTCGTGAGGCGGGCGGGGCCGCCGGGAGCGTACGGGAGGAGTCGTCGCCCGGCAGCAGCCGCCAGGAGCCCGCGGTCACGGCGGCCACCGCGAGGACGGCCACGGCGGTGATCGCCGTGCGCTGCCGTGCGCGGCGCCGACGGCCCCGCGCACGCACGGCTTCCGGGCCCGCCAGACGTATGGAGGGCTCGACGTCTCGGGCGATATCGCGCAGGCGCTCGTCCAGCTCAGCCATGGGAGGGCACCTCCTTCGGGTGGCAGGTGGGCGGATGGGGCGCCGGTGCCTCGGAGTTGGCGTTGGCGACGGCGCCGGTATCCGCGTCGGCGAGATGGGAGCCGAGGGCCTTGCGGGCGCGGCTCAGCCGGGTGCGCACGGCGCCGGAGGAGACGCCCGTCTCCCGGGCCACCTGCTCAATGGGCAGATCGAGAAGGTGGTGCAGGACCACGGCCGTACGCTGCTCGGGCTTCAGCCCGCGCAGGGCATGGATCAGCGCCACCCGGTCCGGGGCGAGATCGGGCAGATCGGGGGGCGGGCCATGGCGGAAGTGGGCCCGCATGCGGTTACGGGCGCGGCGCCAGGAGCTGACGGCGAGGCGCAGGGCGACGGTGCGGACCCAGGGGGTGGGATCGCCCTCGGCGGTCAGCCGGTCCCAGCGCTGCCACGCGCGGGCATACGCCTCCTGCACCGCGTCCTCGGCCTCGGCGAGATCGCCTGTCGCCGCATAGACCGCGGCCACGAGCCGCTTCGCCGTAGCCGTGTAGAACTGGTCGAAATCGGATGGTGTAGATGAAGTTGATGGTTCCGGCATGAATCCCCCGCGCCCCCACGTGCTCCCCGCTTCTATGTAGGAACACGTCCGAAAGGGGCGGGAGGTTACAGACGACTTTCGGGTCCGCCGGGTCCGTACGGCACGGGGGAGGTGTGGGGCGTCGCCGAGTTCGCGGGCGGCTGCGGGTTCCGCGGCGGCTGCGGGCCGTGCGGCGGAGGGGCGCCCCACGGGGCGTAGGTGGGCTGGGCCCCGTACTGCGGCTGGGCCCCGTAGCCGTAGCCGTAACCGGGCCCGGGCTCGGGGCCGCCGTAGCCGTAGCCGTAGCCCTGGCCGTTTCCGTGGTCATCCGCGTAGCCGCCGCCGTACGGCCCGGCGGGCCAGTACGGTGCGGGCAGCGTGCCCGGGGCCGGTCGGGGTGCCCGGCGGGGCCGGGGGAGCGGCACCGACAGCGCCGCGTGGGCCAGGGCGGGCTGGGCGGTCTCCCGCCGCTCCCACAGACGGTCCAGCAGCTCCTTCTCGCGGGTGGTGAAGTCCGGGCCGGCCGTGCCGCGGTACGCGCGGCGGCGGAGGAAGGCGAGTGAGGTCGCGAAGGCGGTGTACTCGCCGACCGTACGGGCCGCCGCGGCGCCATGGGTGCGGCGGGCGAGGTCGCGGGCGATACCGCGGGCGCGCATCGAGGACAGGGCGAGGGGCTCGGGCGGGGTGAGCCAGCCTGCGGCCTGGTAGGCGGCGAGCTGCTCCCGTATGGTGCGCAGCTCCTTGCCGCGGGACCAGAGCGTCAGCCAGGTCAGCAGCCCGAACATCGGGACCATGAACAGGGCGTAGACGATGAGGAAGCCGTAGCCGCCGAGGGTCGCCGAACCGTTCCAGACGCCGTGCAGGACCATCGCGGTGAGCAGCATCGCGATCGGTATGAGGACGCGGCGGACGCGCTGATGCCGGGCCGCCGCGGCGGCTATGCCGAAGCCCACCCCCGTCATCGCGGTGAAGAGGGGGTGCGCGAAGGGGGACATCACGGCGCGGATGAAGAAGGTCGCGGCCGTGGTCGACCGGATGCCGGAGTAGCCGAGCGTCTGGTCGCTGACGAAGGCCGAGCCGAGATAGAGGATGTTCTCGGTGAAGGCGAAACCGGTGGCGGTGATTCCGGCGACGACGACCCCGTCGACCAGCCCGTTGAAGTCGCGGCGGCGGAAGAGGAAGAGCAGCAGGACGGCGGCCGCCTTGGCGCTCTCCTCCACGAACGGCGCGATGAAGGTGGCGCCCCAGGCGTCGGCGTCGGCCTGGCCGGTCGGGGACGAGGAGTCCACGGTGGTCATGAGCCACTCGGTGGCGAAGCCGTTGGCGATCAGCGCGACCAGGGTCGCGGCGCACGCTCCCCAGGCGAAGGCGAACACAAGGTTTCGCCAGGGCTTGGGGTCGACGCGGTCCAGCCACCGGAAGACCGCGATGATCAGCGGCACGGGCAGTACGGCGAGGCCGAGCCCCACCAGGAAGCCCTTGGTGCCCGTCTGCTCGCGCACCAGCGCCAGGATGATCAGGCCGGAGAGCGAGAGCAGACCGGTGAGCGCGGTGGCCCGCAGCGCCTTGTTGTGCCAGACGCGGGCGAGACGGCCCCCCGGCCCCCACAGGCCCTGGCGGGGCGGCTGCGGCCAGCCCGCCGGTGGGGCGCCGGTGCCGGTGCCGAACCACGGGTGCTGGTCGCCGTATGGGGGCTGGTCACCGTATGGGTGCTGGTCGCCGTAAGGAGTGCCGTAGGGAGTGCCGTAGGGGGTGCCGTGCGGTGCTGCGCTCTGGGGTGCGTTCTGCGCGGTGCGGTGCGGTGTGCCGTGCGTCGCCTCGTACGGGCCGCCCTGGGGTGGCTCGTACGGGCCGCCCTGCGGTGCCGCGTGCAGGCCGCCCTGGGGTGCCTCGTACGGCGCTCCGTGTGGAGCCTCGTGCGGTACGCCACGCGGAGCCTCGTGGAGCGCTCCGTACGGAGCCTCGTGCGGCGGCGTGGCCGGTGGTTCGGGCGGCTCTTGCGGGGGCGGGGACTGATGCACTCAACCGACCCTAACGAAAGGGGGAAGGGGGACTCAGGGTTTATGCCCATCCCCTTGGGGTCACTATGTGTCGTTGCGGCGGAAGATCAGGTCATGGACGAGGTGCCCCTTGTCCAGCCCCTGGCTCTCGAACTTGGTGAGCGGCCGGAAGTCCGGACGCGGGGCATAGCCGCCGTCGGGCTGGGAGTTGTCGAAGGCGGGGCTCGCGGAGAGGACCTCCAGCATCTGCTCCGCGTACGGCTCCCAGTCGGTCGCGCAGTGCAGCAGCGCGCCGGGCTTCATCCGGGTGGCGGCGAGTTCGATGAACTCGGGCTGGATGAGGCGGCGCTTGTGGTGCCGCTTCTTGGGCCAGGGGTCGGGGAAGAAGACCCGCAGCCCGGCGAGCGAGGCGGGGGCCAGCATCTCGCGGAGCAGAATGATCGCGTCGCCGTTGGCGACCCGGATGGTGTCCAGGCCGTTCCGCTCCGCGAGCGCGAGCAGATTGCCCTGGCCGGGAGTGTGGACGTCGGCGGCGAGGATGCCCGTGCCGGGGTCGGCGGCGGCCATCTGCGCGGTGGCCTCACCCATGCCGAAGCCGATCTCCAGGACGACGGGGAGGTCGGGGCGCGGGCCTGCCTCTGTGGCGAACAACTCACCGAGGTCGATACGGCTCAGCCCGTCGATATCCAGGCCCCACTGTGGCCACAGGCGGCGCAGCGCCTCGCCCTGGCCCGGGGTCACCCGGCCGCGGCGGGGGCGGAAGGAGCGGATGCGGCGCTCGTGGTGCGAGCCCGCCGGATCGGCCACCGGACCGCCGGGGAACATCGGCTCGCTGCGGTCACGGGGGGCGGGCAGGGCGCGCTCCACGTGGGAATCGGGGGTGGTGGGGTTCTCGGACACAGTGCCTCGATTCTACGGGCGGAGGCGGGGAGGGCGGCGGGGCCGGTGCGGTGCCCCCGGTGGCGGGGCACCGGGGGCTGGTCCGGTGGCTGCTGCCCGGCCGGGTTGGGGCGGCGGGACGGGTAGCCGGGCCCATGGGCAGTCGGAGACGGCGGTCAGTCGGATCCATGGGCCGTCGTCCATGGGCCGTCGTCCGTGGGCAGCCGGATCGATGGGTAGCCGGGCCCTGGGCGGTCAGGTCGGTCGTGCGGCCTCGGTGAGGGTGGGCTGCGGGGCTGGGCCCGTGGCTCGCTGCGAGAACTCGGTCCGTACCTCGCGGTGAGGCTCGGCCCGTACCCCGCGGCGAGAGCTCGCCCGTACCCCGTGGCGAGAGCTCGCCCCTACCCCGCGGCCAGGGCTCGGCCCGCGCCTTGCGCCAAGAGCTCGGCCCATACCTTCGCGCCGAGGCTCGCCCGCATCTCGGCAGCGGCGCCCAGCCCGGTCTCGGCCGCCGGGCCCGGCCCGGCTAGTACCCCGACCCCGCCCCAGCCGCCCCCTCACCCCGCCCGCAGGGTCTCCAGCACTCGGCGGGCGACCTCCCGGCCGATCGGCAGTGAGGCCGTGGCCGCGGGCGACGGGGCGTTGAGCACATGGACGATCCGGGGCGACTGTGAGATCAGGAAGTCGTCCACCAGCGTGCCGTCCGGCAGCACCGCCTGGGCGCGCACGCCCGCCGGGGCCGCTATCAGGTCGTCGGCCGTCACATCGGGCAGCAGACGGCGCACGGCGTCGGTGAAGGCGCGCTTGGACAGGGAGCGCCGCAGCTCACCCGCCCCGTACCGCCAGTGGCGGCGGGCGATCCGCCAGGAGCCCGGGAACGCCAGCGTGCCGGCCAGCTCCTGTGGGCGCACCGTATGCCACGCGTACCCCTCGCGGGCGAGGGCCGGCACCGCGTTGGGCCCGATGTGGACGCCGCCGTCGATGCCGCGGGTCAGATGGACGCCGAGGAACGGGAACGCCGGGTCGGGCACCGGGTACACCAGACCGTTCACCAGCGAGGCGCGGGAGGGGACCAGCTCGTAGTACTCACCGCGGAAGGGCACGATCCGCATGCCCGGGTCGTCGCCCGCCAGCCGGGCGACGTGGTCGCAGTGCAGCCCCGCGCAGTTGACCAGGGCCCGCGCGCGCAGCACCGTGCCGTCCGCCGTGCGCACCGCGACCGCGGAGGGGCGACGGCCGATGGTGCGCACCTGCGCCCCGTACCGCACCGAGGCGCCCGCGTCCTGGGCGAGCCGGGCCAGCCGGGCCGCCACCGCGCCGAAGTCGCAGACGCCCGTCGTGCCGACATGGATCGCGGCGAGGCCGCGCACCCATGGTTCGTACTCCGCGATCTGGGCGGGGCCCAGCTCGCGGACCGGAATGCCGTTCTCCCTGCCGCGCTGGACGAGGCCGTGGAGTCTCGGCAGCTCGGAGCGCTCGGTGGCGACGATGAGCTTGCCGGTGACCTCGTGCGGAATGCCGTGTTCGGCGCAGAACTTCACCATCTCCGCGGCGCCGCGCACCGCGAACCGTGCCTTGAGCGACCCCGGACGGTAGTAGATACCGCTGTGGATCACGCCGCTGTTGCGCCCGGTCTGGTGGCGGGCCGGGCCCGCCTCCTTCTCGAGCACGGTCACGCGGGTGCCGGGCGCGGCGCGCGTGATCGCATACGCCGTCGACATGCCGACGATCCCGCCCCCGATCACCAGCACATCGCAGTCCAACGCCGTCACGCCATGTCACCTCCCCACGCGCCACACCGTCCAGTCGCCCGACCGTCGATCCCTATCATGACCTGCACCACTGACAACGGCCCGAAACCCATGCCATGACTAGGGTCCGGGCTAGGTCCACCGGCCATATGGATCGATATGGATCGATTCATGTCGAGTCGCGCATTCCGGTCGACGCGCATTCGAATCGCGCATTACGGGCAGCTCTCGCCTCACCACTCATCCCGGGCCGATCACACCCTTCGGTCCGGGCCGGCCACGTCTCCTCCCGCGCCGAGGGCCGCTCACGCCGGGGCCACCAGCAGCGGCCGGGCCTGCTCGCGCAGCTCGGCGACGCGCGGCTCGTCGCGGTACGCCTCGAGGCGGCGCATCAGGTCGCGTACGTACTCCGTGGTGCGCGCGGACGAGATCCGGTTGGCGACCTCCACGGCGCGGGCGCCCGCCGCGCAGGCCGCGTCCAGATTGCCGGACTCCAGTTCGGCGACGGCGGACACCACGAGCCGCAGCCCGTGCGACCGTACGAACTCCTCCGTGGGCCGGGCCAGCGCCTGCTCGGTGAAGCGCCGCACCTGGCGCGGCAGCCGGAGATCGCGATAGCACTCGGCCGCGTCGGCCGCGAACCGCTCATGGCTGTAGAAGTCGAGCCAGGACGGATCGGGGTCGCCCGCCCGCGAGCGCTCCAGCCAGCCCTCGGAGGACTTCAGGGCCGCCCCGCAGGCGGGCCCGTCCCCGGATTTGGCCTGGGCGCGCGCCTCCACGAGCCGGAAGAAGCTCATGGTGCGGGCGGTGGCCAGGCCGCGGTTGCGCTCCAGGGCGGCCTGGGCCAGGTCCACGCCCTCGTCGGCGAAGCCCCGGTAGGTGGCCTGGAGACTCATCGACGCCAGCACATAGCCGCCCAGGGGGACGTCGGCCGCGGCGCGGGCGAGGCGCAGCGCCTGGATGTAGTACCGCTGCGCGGCCTCCTGTTGGCCGGTGTCGAAGGCCATCCACCCGGCGAGCCGGGTCAGTTCGGCGGTGGCGCCGAAGAGGGAGCGGCCGACCTCGTCGCTGTACGAGCCGAGCAGCAGGGGCGCCGCGTCCACCCGGAGGCACTCGGGGACCATGGACGAACGCCAGTCGCCGCCGCCGTACTTGGAGTCCCAGCGGCGCGCGTCCTCGGCGGCCTCGCGCAGCTTGGTGACGTCACTGTGGCCGACGCGTTGCAGCGGTAAGGCGTCCGCCGCCGCCCCGCCCGCGGCGCTCGCGGTGGTGGTCCCGTCCTCGGCGTCCTTGGGCTCGCGGGCCACCGAGCTGTCGGCCGGAGATATGAGCCAGCGTGAGGCCGGGGTGGCGTACGCACTTACTGAGAAAGATCCGGCCAGGCTCTGCCAGATGCCGACCCCGCCGCGCCGACCCGCGAGATCCAGCCGGTAGAGCTCGGTCGCGGAGCGGACGGCCTGGCCGATGTCGCGCGGGAAGGCAAGACCGACCTCGGGGGCCGGATCGGCATCGGCCAGGCCGATTTCGTGCAGGGGGACGGGGCGGCCGAGTTTGCTGCCGATCGCAGCCGCAATGAGGTGTGGCGCGGCGCCCTGGGGGACCATGCCCTTGGACACCCAGCGCGCGACGGACGTCTTGTCGTAGCGAAGTGTCAGGCCACGCTGGGCGCCGAGGTCGTTGACTCTGCGCGCGAGCCCGGCATTGCTGATCCCAGCGAGGGCGAGAACGGTGCCGAGCTTTTCGTTCGGCCCGCGTGGCTCCCTGGACATGCGCACCCCTCGACAGCACCGACGGCCGCCCCGGCATAAGCGCGGGGCATTCGTAAACCCAGCGTAGTTCGCCGCATCCCGACCGTTAAGAGGTGGTGTCCCGGATGGCGAGATTCTTGTACGAACGGGCGTGCGGGGCGTGACGTGTGCTCCCGGTGTGTGTGGCTGTGCGCCCGTGTGTGCGCTCTGTCTCAGTCGCGGCGGGGACGTTTCGATGGGTCCTGCGTGGGTCGGCCCGCTGTACTGGATCCAGTGGGCTGGGGGACGCCGCCGCCTCATTCCCCGCGGGTGGCGGAACGGTCCGGGAGGCGAATGCCGCCTCCCGGACTGTCGTGTCAGGGGCGCGAGAGGCGGAAGTTGAGTACCTACAGGGCGTCCGCAAGACCATCGAGAGCGCCACGGCAACTTGGCTGAATATCGCCCATCACGGCCGGGCTCCCGCGTCGGGCCGAGGAGGGGGAGGCCCGACGCGGGAAGCCCTCATCCGCCCGGATCGCGCAGGGATTCCGCCCATGGCGGTGCGCCACGTAGCACATGCCGCGGATGCCCCGGTGCGCGGTGGAGGCCGCGGCGCGGACAGTAAGTCCCTCATCTGGTCCGCGGGTTGGCGCATTTTCCGTGCGCCCCTTCGTGCGCCCCTTGTGCGCCGCTCCGCATATGCGTCGATGCCCTTGCGCTCTTGCGCGCCCCAGCCGTGGCAGCATGGGCCACGGCGGAACGGTGGGTCGCTACCGGCGGTGGTTCCCTCGTGGGCTCCTTACGGGTGCCTTTCTGGGAGGCGTCACCTATGGGGATCAACTCTGCGATTTCTGCGGTCATCTGTGGTCACAGGACATCCAGGAGATCCATGTTGTTGTCCGGTTCGATGCCGAAACCGTCAACATGCTGTGCATGATGGCACCTACTTCTTGGTTGCCCTGGATGCCCACAGCCTGTGGAGGCGGCGATGCGGTGGTTGGTGGGGTGGAGCAGTACCGCATCCGGCCCGGTCCCCCCGGAGGGCCGTGCGATCCAGCCGGTCGGCGCCCAACTCCTGTGGTCCGACCCCGATCCACTGTGGGCGGTCGGCGACTGGCGGCCCGATGAGGTGCGCGTCGTCCAGACCGACCCCTTCACCCGACTCGCCGTATTCGGCTGCTGCGGCGCCACCGACGAGGAACTGCGGGTGGGGCTCTTCGCCGCCCGCGGCGGCGCCCTGCGCCATCTGACCGCCTGGTCCGGCAGCTACACCGCGGTCGCCCAGGTCGGCCGCCGCCTCACCATCGTCGGCGACCTCGCGGGCGCCCGGCCCGTCTTCCACACCGACTGGGCCGGCGGCACCGCCTACGCCACGGCCGCGCTCCCGCTCGCCGACCTCATCGAGGCGCAGCTCGACGTCGGCCACCTCGGCGCGCTGCTCGCCTGCCCCGACTCCCCGGAGGCCATGGGCGACGGCACGCCCTATATGGGCGTCAGACGCGTGCCCCCGGGCCATGCGCTGATCCTGCGCGACGGCGCCCGCGACGTCACCGGCTACGAGCCCACCGCGTCCCTCGCCGTCGCCGCGCCCCCACTCGACCAGGGCACTGCCGTGGACGCCGTCCAGGACGCCCTCGTGGAGGCCGTACGGGCCCGGCTCACCGCCCCGCGCCACGCCCCCGAGACCGACGACCTCGACCCCGGTCCGGTGCCCGGCATGGGGCCCGCCGAGCGGCGGGCGGCCCGCGGCGGCCCGGCCCCCGGCATCGGCGCCGATCTGTCCGGAGGCAGCGCCTCCGCCACCCTCGCCCTGCTCGCCGCCGGGCTCCCCGGAATGCCCGGCACCCTCTTCGGGCACGGCACCGAGGCGGGCGAACGGCTCCTGGCCGTCACCTTCAACGACCTCGCCACGGCGGGCGGCGCCCGCACCCGCGAGGCCGAACTCGAACGGGCCGGAGCCATCGCCGCCAATCCCCGGCTGCACCATGTGGTCGTCGCCGCGGGCGAGGAGGCCCTGCCGTACGCGGGCCTCGACACCGGCGCCCTTACCGATGAGCCCGGCCCCTCCCTCGTCATCGCCGAACGCCACCGGCGCCGGCTCGCCGCGGGCAGCGCGGACCACTTCATCGGGCACGGCGCCCGCCAGGTGCTCGACGCCCACCCCGCGCGCCTCGCCGACCTGCTGCTCGACCGGCGCAGACGCCATCTGCTGCGTCCCGCCACCGCGCTCGCGAAGGCCGACGGCCCCTCCGCACAGTCCTTCTTCGTGCCCTTCACGGTCTACCGGGCCGCACGGCGGCTGGCCCGCACCTCCTACCGCGACGGCGTCCAGGAGGCCGCGGTGCGCCTCCTGGAGCGCCGCTTCGCCGACGACCAGGCGGTCCGCGACCCCGGCGCGGTATCCGCCTCCCTCGCCGCCCTGACGTGGTGCCGCCCGGGGCCCGCCGCCCGCTGGCTCACCGGAGAGACGCTCGCCGAGGTGTCCGTCCGGCTGGAGGAGGCGGCCATGCGCCCCGTGCTGGTGCGCCGCCCCGGGGAGCGCCGCGCCGACGCCGCCCTCGCCCGCTACGCCGCGGACCATCGCGTCTTCGAGCAGGCCGCCGAGATCCGCAGCCAGCGCCTGCACGCGCCCTTCCTCGACAACCAGGTCGTACGGGCCTGCCGCGCGCTCCCCGAAGCGCTTCGGGTGCAACCGGGGGCGCGCGCCGCGGTGCTGCGGACGGTCCTCGCCGGAGCGGGCATCCGGGAGCTTCCTCCCGGTTGGGGAGCCACCTCCCACGCCGCCCACACCGCCGCCGTACGGACCGGCATGCGCACCTGGACGGGCGACTTGATGACCCTCTTCGACGCGCCGCTGCTGGCGGACGCGGGCCTGATCGAGGCCCGTGTCATCCGTAAGGCGCTGCGCGCCGCCGCACAGGGGGAGCGGCTGCCCCTGGACGGCCTGGCCGAACTCGTCTCCACCGAAGTCTGGCTGCGGCGCCTGCTGGCCCGCCGGGGCACCTGCTGGACCGGTACCGCGGCCCCACGGCAGCGGGCCGTGGCGGGCGGAGTGGTGCCACGCCCGAGCCTGTGACGGCCTCCGTACCGGACGAGTCCTCATGGCGATGAGTCCCTTACGGCGGACGAGTCCGTATGGCTGACGGGATGAAGGGGCCGCGCCGCACGAGCTCCCCAGCGAGCGACCGGCAAGCTAGGAGAATGGCCCCTGTGCGGTATCTGATCCTCGGCACCACCGAAGCGCGCGACGACCACGGCGATCCGCTCCCCCTCGGCGGCCCCCGGATCCGCGCGCTGCTCGCCGCGCTCGCCGTACGGGCCGCACGCTCCGCCCCGGTCTCCGTCGACGTCCTGATCGACGAGGTGTGGGCCGACGACCCTCCGCATGACGCGCCCGCCGCGCTCCAGGCGCTCGTCGGCCGGCTGCGCCGGACCATCGGCAGGGACGCCGTCATCTCCTCACCCGGCGGCTACCGCCTCGCGACCGCCGTCCCCCAGGACGATGTCGACCTGCTGCGCTTCGAGCGGCTGACGAACGAGGGCATACGCGCCCTGGACGCCGACGACCCCGAGACGGCCGCCGCCACCCTCCGCAAGGCGCTCGCCCTGTGGCGCGGCCCGGCCCTCGCCGACCTGCCGGACCGGGACGCGCCCGCCGCCCGCCCCGAGGCCCTCCGGCTGACCGCGCTGCACCGCCGGATCGACGCCGACCTCGCGCTCGACCGCCCTACGGACGTCATACCGGAGCTGCGCCAGCTCGTCGCGGACCATCCGCTCGACGAAACGTTCCACGCCCAGTTGATCCGCGCGCTGCGGGCGGCCGGTCACTCCGCCGACGCCCTCGCCGCGTACGAGGACGTCCGCCGGACCCTCGCCGACCGCCTCGGCACCGACCCGGGAGCGGAGCTGAAGGAGCTCCACAGACGGCTGCTGGCGACGAACGCCGAGCCGGCCCTCGGGGCGCCGGACACCGCGCGCGCCGACGCGCCCACCGCGGAGGCCGTGGCGCCGAGGGCCGACGGCCATCGGGGGAGTGGTGGGGGCGGGGCCCGGGCCGACAGCGGGACTGGGTGGGCTTCGAACGGCCGGGGCGGCAGCGCCTCCAGGGGGATGCTCGACGGCCGGGGCGGCAGCGCCCCCAGAGGGATGCTCGACGGCCGGGGCGGCAGTGCGGCCAGGGGCGCGCTCGACCGCCAGGCCAGGGGCGCGCTCGACGGCCAGGCCAGGGGTGCGTTCGAAAGCCCGGCTGGGGGCGCGTTCGACAGCCCGGCCGGGCGCGGAGGAACCGGCGGCGCGGCCCGAAGCCGGGGCGACGACGGCCGGGAGGCGGGCTCGGGCACCGCCGTGCCGCCTCTGCCGCACGGCAACCTCAGGGCCCGCCTCAACAGCTTCGTCGGCCGGCAGAACGAGATCGGCGACATCGTCCGGGACCTGGACGGCGCCCGGCTGGTCACCCTCACCGGCCCCGGCGGCTCCGGCAAGACCCGGCTCTCCGAGGAGGCCGCGGCGACCGTGACGGCCAGTTATCCGGACGGCGTCTGGGTAGCCGAACTCGCCCCGCTCGACCAACCCTCCGCCGTCCCCGGCGCCGTCCTGAGCGCGGTCGGCCGCCGTGCGACCATGCTGCTCGCCTCCGGGCTCGAAAGCCGCACCACGGGGCCGGACGGCGGGGATCCGACCAGTCGGCTCGTCGAGTACTGCGCCGACCGCCGGCTGCTGCTCCTGCTCGACAACTGCGAGCACGTCATCGACACCGCGGCCCGGCTCACCGAGACTCTGCTCGCGCACTGCCCGGGTGTGACCGTGCTCGCCACCAGCAGGGAGCCGCTGGGGGTGCCCGGCGAGACCGTCAGACCGGTGGAGCCGCTCGCGCCGGCCCCCGCCCACCAGCTCTTCGCCGAGCGCGCCGCCACCGTAAGGCCCGGCTTCGACCCGGCGGCTGACCCGGACACGGCGGCCGCGGTCGCGGAGATCTGCCGCCGCCTGGACGGTCTGCCGCTGGCCATCGAGCTGGCCGCGGCGCGGCTGCGGCTGCTGACCCCACGCCAGATCGCGGACCGGCTGGACGACCGTTTCCGCCTGCTGACCAGTGGCAGCAGAACCGCGCTGCCCCGCCAGCAGACCCTGCGGGCCGTCGTCGAGTGGTCCTGGGACCTCCTCGACGAGCGCGAGCGCACGGTGCTGCGCCGTGCGTCGGTCTTCGCGGGCGGATGGACCCTGTCCGCGGCCGAGGCGGTGTGCGCGGACACCCCGCCCGGTGAGAACGTCCTTACGGTCGACACGGACGAGCACGGCGTCCTCGGAGACGGCGTCTTCGAGGACGGCGTCGACACCCGTGACGCCCTTACGGACGCGACGGCAAGCACACCGGAGCCGGGCGACACGGTCGCGTACGACCAGACGCACCACCCCACGCGCTCTCCTGCGCGCCCCCAAGCCAGGATCGCGCCCGCCGAGGTGCTGGAGCTGCTCGGGGCGCTGGTCGACAAGTCGCTTCTGATCGTCGATCATCCGTCACACGGCGCGGCGGTGGACTCCTCCGGGCCGCCGAGCGGGGAGCCCCGCTACCGGATGCTGGAGACGATCCACGAGTACGTCGGCAATCGCGCCACCGAGGACCGGACGGCCCGTGCCGACCATAAGGCCGCCGTGGCCCGTCATACCGCCCACTTCAGGGACTTCATCCGCACCGCCGAGCCCCGCCTGCGCTCCGCCGAACAACTGCCCTGGCTCCTTCTCGTCGAGACCGATCTCGACAACATCCGGGCAGCGCTGCACCGCTCCTTGACCATCAAGGATGAGGACACCGTCATCGCGCTCATCCGCGCCTTGGCCTGGTTCTGGTGGCTGCGCAACTACCGGGACGAGGGCGCCGCCTGGGTCGGCCGTGCCCTGGCTCTCCTGGCCCGCCCCCACGGCACGGACGCCGAGGCGGACCGGATACCGGGCGGCAACCATCCCCTTGACCAGTTCCTGAACATCCCGGCCCGGATTCCGGACGGCGAGGACGGTGTCGACGCCGAAGCCACCCGGTACTGGCAGCGTATGGACCTGCGACTGATGTTCTTCGTCCTGCTCGCGGAGCAGGGCACCGGCCCGGATATGAGCGATCCCGCGATCCGGGACGTGGCCATACGCATGCGCGACGACTACGCGAGCCACCCAGGGCCCCGCAGCGCGTCCTTCCCCGGTCTGCTGTGGCCGTTCACGGCCTTCGTCATCGAGGGCTACGCCGGGGGGATGCTGCCGCACATGGACCAGACCGTGGCCACCTGCCGGACGTACGGCGACGACTGGGCACTCGGCATCACGCTGATGTACCGCACCCACCTCGCCATCGACATGCCGGGCGGCATCGAGACCGTCGACGACGACCTGGCCGAGCTGCGCGAGCTGACCACCCGCGTCGGCGATCGCTGGCTGCTCGCCCAGGTGGAGGGCGCGCGCGGCGAGATCGCCACCCACCACGGCCGGTTCGCGGAGGCGAGGGCCGCCTACGAGAAGGCAGTGCGGCTCGCGCAGGAGCTCGGCGCCCACACCGAGGTGCCGTTCCTCTGCACCCGCCTCGCCGATCTCGCCCTCCACGAGAGGGACCTGGAGGGCGCGCTGAAGCTGGTGGTGCGCTCCGAGGAGGCGGCGGAGCGCTGCGGTACCCAGGACGTGCGGGCCTTCAACCAGATCGTGCGCAGCGAGGCCGAGCTGTTGCGTGGTGATCTGGACCGGGCCAGGACGTATTGCGACGCCGCTTGGGTTCGTGCGGGGCGCGGCACGCCTCCGCCGCAGTTCTGGGTCGTGGCCGGCGGCCTGGACGGCCGTATCACCGGCCTGGAGGGCGATCTGGTCGGTGGACTGCGCAAGCTGCGGAACACTCTGCGCGAGGGCTTCGATGCGAACTCCACGGAGCTGCTGCTGGCCCATCAGGCGGAGTCGGCGGCGGAGATCCTGGTGCGATGCGGACAGGAGCGGCTCGCCGTGCGGCTGCTGGGCGCCGCCGACGGCTGGCGCGGTCGGCTGCCGCGCTCCCCCCTGGTGGCCGGGGACGTCGGCGCGACCGCGGCCCGCGCGAGCGAGGCGCTGGGCCAGGACGCGGTGGAGAAGCTGCGCACCGAGAACACGGCCATGCCCCCCGAGCAGGCCATCTGCCTGCTCGACGAGGTGCTGACCTCACTCGACGCTACGGCTGCGGCGGACGCTACGGACGCCGTGGGTGCCCCCGATATCCCCGATGTCCCCGATGCCGCGGACGTCACCGAGGCCACCGCGGCCCAGACAGGCGCCCAGGCCGAGGCCGTCGAGCGAGCCGGACCCGACCACCCAGCCAGGCCCGACCACCCAGCCAGGCCCGACACCCAGGCCGAGACCGACACCCAGGCCACGCCCGACACCCAGGCCAAGCCCGCCGACCGGGGGTCCGCACCGCCGCCAGCCCGCTGACGCTTACGCGGGCGCGCGCACGCAACGCACGCGCACCACCCCGGCCCGCCCACCCCGGCCCGCCCACCCTCGCTTGCCGTCACTCGTACGGAGGAGGCAAGACGCGCCCCCGACCGCCCCGGCACACGAACCGACCGCCCCGGCACACGAAACGCGGGCACCTGCGGGCCCCGCCCGCCGGGCCGACGTATCGCCGACCCCATCGCGGACGGCCCCGCAGCGGCGCCTCGCCGACAAGCATCCCGCCCGGCACGGCTCCTCGGACGGCGCCGATGTCACCCCGCCGGGCGTGGATATCGCTCCAGGGCCGACGGCATCACCCCACGGGGCGCGACCGCAGCCCGTCCAGCAGGATGTCCAGCAGCCGGGCCGACGCCGCCGCCTGCTGCGCCGCGTCCGGCAGCGAGGGCGCCGCCGTGGCGATCACCAGCAGTACGTCCGCGACCGCCACATCCGGGCGCAGCTCGCCCGCTGTCCGTGCCCGCTCCACCAGTTGCCCGACGACCTCCAGCAGCGCCGCGGCGCCCGCGTCGTCCGGCTCGTCCTCAGGCGCGGTCGGCCGCTCGACCAGCCGGAGCTCCGGCTGACCGGGTGCGGCTAACGCCGCCTGCCGCTGCTGCGGCAGCCGGATCTCGGCCTCCGCGTCGACCCCGACCCGCAGCACCTGCGGCGGCAGCAGCCGGCCCGCGCCGGACGCCACCGAGGTGCGCAGGAACCGGGCCAGCGCGGACCACGGCTCGTTCTCCTGCCCCAGTGCCGCCCGCGCCTGATCGGTCAGCCTTGCGGTCTCCTCCTCGGCTATGCGGCGCACCAGCACGTCCTTGCTGGGGAAGCGCCGATAGACGGTGCCCACCCCGACCCGTGCCCGGCGCGCCACGTCTTCCATCGGAGCCCCGTATCCGAGCTCACCGAAGACTTCGCGCGCCGCCCGCAGGACGTGCTCCAGATTGCGCTGCGCGTCCACGCGCAGCGGTGTATTCCGTCCGCCGTTTCCGTCTGACGATGCGACGGCTGCGGACCATGACGAACCCTGAAGGTGCATAAGTGATCCCCCGGTAATGACGTCTCCCCCCGGAGACTCCCCGCCCAGACTGTCGAGGCAGTCACAACCCCGACGAAGTACGAACATAGTTGAGCCCAGGTCAAGAAAGAAGAGGGTAGCTCGGGACAGAACGCCCCCCGATCAGAGCAGAGGACCGCCTCTTTCTGACTCGCCCCCCGACCGTCACCGACCATCCCGGGGCTGACCTGCGGACATTTCGTACGTGTAACCGATTCCGCGCCGCGGGGCGAGCCAAGCTGTCCGGTCACACAATTCGTCGGGGCTGTGGACAAACCGCGGTCGCGCGTGCCTCATGGGAGGGTGAAGGAACCCGCGCGCATTCTCGTTGTCGGTGGTGGCTACGTCGGGATGTACGCCGCGCTGCGCCTCCAGCGAAAGCTGAAGCGAGAGCTGAGACACGGCGGCGTGCAGGTCATCGTGGTCGACCCAGAGCCGTATATGACCTATCAGCCTTTCCTGCCCGAGGCGGCGGCCGGATCGATCTCACCGCGCCATGTCGTCGTGCCGTTGCGGCGGGTTCTGCCCGACTGCACGGTCATCATCGGCGAGGCCACCGCGATCCACCACGGCAAACGCACCGCGACCGTGAGAACCCTCGCCACGGAGGAAGAGCGCACCGGCACGGTCGACATCCATTACGACGAGCTGGTGCTGGCCCCCGGATCCGTCTCCCGCGCCCTCCCGGTCCCCGGCCTCGCCGAGTTCGGCATCGGCTTCAAGACCGTCGAGGAGGCCATCGGCCTGCGCAACCATGTCCTCGGGCAGTTGGACATCGCCTCCTCGACCCGGGACCCCGAGGTCCGTGACGCGGCGCTGACCTTCGTCTTCGTCGGCGGCGGATACGCGGGCGTGGAGGCGCTCGGCGAGCTGGAGGACATGGCCCGGTACGCCGTCCGCTACTACCACAACATCGCCCCAGAGGATCTGAAGTGGATCCTTGTGGAGGCCACCAACCGGATCCTCCCGGAGGTCGGCGAGGAGATGGGCAAGTACGCCGTCCGGGAGTTGCGCGGCCGCAATATCGACGTCCGGCTCGAGACCCGCCTGGACTCCTGCGCCGACCGGATCGCCGCACTGAGTGACGGCTCGCGCTTCCCCACCCGCACGCTCGTGTGGACCGCGGGCGTCAAACCGCACCCGATCCTCGCCGCCACCGATCTGCCGCTGAACGAGCGCGGCAGGCTCAAATGCACCGCGGCGCTCCAGGTGGAGGGCGTGGAGCATGCCTGGTCGGCCGGGGACGCCGCGTCGGTCCCCGATCTGACGGCCGACCGGCCCGGTGCGGAGTGCGCCCCCAACGCACAGCACGCCGTGCGCCAGTCCAAGGTCCTCGCCGAGAACGTGGCGGCCTCGCTCGCCGGGCGGCCGCTCACGGATTACGCGCACAAGTACGCGGGCTCCGTGGCCTCCCTGGGGCTCCATAGAGGCGTCGCCCATATCTACGGACGCAAGTTGAAGGGCTACCCTGCTTGGTTCATGCACCGTGCCTACCACCTCAGCCGGGTGCCGACGTTCAACCGTAAGGCGCGCGTACTGGCCGAGTGGATCCTGTCGGGGCTGTTCAAACGCGAGATCGTTTCGCTGGGCTCGCTGGAGAACCCGCGCGCCGAGTTCAAACTCGCCGCGGACACCGGTCGCCATCCCGAGTCCAGTTGAGCCGATCGGGGCGGAGCCGGGAACTCCCCTCCCGCGATCGGCGTCTCACGGATGTCAGTCCGGTCGGCCACACTGGTCGTGTGACCATGGGTGGGCTCGTATCTGCAAAGAGTGACAATCGCGAGGATTCGGAAGTTTGCTGCATTCCCCTGGGGGCCGTCCCCCGTACCCGCACCCATCTCCCCGATCCCGCTCCGGCGCGCAGCTCAGCCACCACCCCACGAGGTAATCCGCAGTGAACTTCACGCGCTGGAGCGCCCGGCTCCCCCGAACCCAGCGACGCAACGCCGCCCGGGCAGACCGCGGTGCGCGGCGGCCCAAGCCCGCGGCCACTGCGGGCGGCGGCTCCGTCCCCGCGGCCCGGGGCGAGCGCGCCGACCCCTCCGGGCGCGGCGAGCCTCCCGCGGCCGCCCCTTCCGGCGCCGCGCCGCCCGACGCCGTCCCGACCCTCGACGGGCTGTCCGCCCATGACCTCCTCGGCCAGGTGCCGGCACTGGTCGCGGTGGTCTACGGCCCCGAGCACCGCATCGCCTATCTCAACGACACCTATGTCGAGCTCTTCGGCTCCCGGGCCCCCGGCACGCCCGCCCGCCTGGCCCTGCCCGAGCTGACGGAGCTGGGGCTGCTGCCGCTCATGGACCAGGTCCTGCGCAGCGGCAAGCCCCGTACGGTCAAGTCCCGTCGCGTGCCCGCGGTCGGCCCGGCGACCACGCCCGGGCCGCGAAAGGCGGACGCGGCCCCCGGCCCCGGCCGATCGCGCCACGGCTACTACACCTTCACCTGCTCCCCGATCGAGATGGCCGCGCCCAGGGTCGTCGCCCCCGCGCACCCGGCGGACGAGCGGGCGGTGGACGGATCTCCGGTGGATGGGTCACCCGTGGATGGATCGCCGCTGGACGGCTCGATCCGGGAAGCCGTCCTCCGTAAGGGCGTCATGCCGGAAGCGGTCGCCACTGAGGCGGTCGCCACCGCCACCGCCACCGGCACGGTCACCGAGCCGGTCCGGGGCGTGCTCGTCTTCGGCGCCGACGTCACCGACCAGGTCGAATCCGCCGAGCGGCTGCGCGCCGGCGAGCGCCTCCAGCGCGAGGCCGCCGTCACCCTCCAGCGCAGCCTCCTCCCCCAGGAGCTGGAGCAGCCCGACGATCTGCGGGTCGCGGCCACCTATCAGCCAGGCGGCACGGACGCGGCGGTGGGTGGCGACTGGTACGACGTCATCACCCTGGGCGCCGGCCGCACCGCCCTCGTCATCGGCGACGTCATGGGCCGCGGTGTGCGGGCCGCCGCCGTCATGGGCCAGTTGCGCACCGCCGTCCGGGCGTACGCCCGGCTCGACCTCCCGCCGCACGAGGTCCTCCAGCTTCTCGACGGCCTGGCCGCCGAGATCGACCCCCACCAGATCGCCACCTGCGTCTACGCCGTCCACGACCCCAACGAGAACCGCCTCGTCTACGCCTCCGCGGGCCATCTGCCGATCCTGGTCCGCGACCCGGACGGCACCGTGCGCCGGGCCTCCGAACCCACCGGGCCCCCGCTCGGCACCGGCGGCTGGCTGCACACCACCGGCTCGGTCCCGCTCGGCCCCGGCGCCAGCGCGGTCCTCTACACCGACGGCCTGGTGGAGCGGCGGGACAAGGACATCTACGACGGTGTGGCCGCGCTCGAGCGCGTCTTCGCGGGCGCGACCGGCTCGCCCCAGGTGATGTGCGACCGCCTCATCAGGGCCCTGGGCATCACCGCGGAGCACGACGACGACGTGGCGGTGCTGGTCCTCCAGCACCCCGCCCGTACCGGGCATGACGCCGAGCTCTTCCACAACGCCGCGCTGGAGCTCCTCGGCGGGGTGGAAGCCGCACCGCGCGCCCGGGCCTTCGCCTCCGGGGTCCTCGCCAGTTGGCGCTTCCCCATGGAGCTGCGCGATCTGGGCGTGCTCGCCGCCAGCGAACTCGTCGCCAACTCCCTCCAGCACGGCACACCGCCCATGCGGCTGCGGCTGCGCCGCACCGACCGCCGCCTGATCATCGAGGTGACCGACGGCGATGAGCATCTGCCGCGCCGCCGCCGGGCCGAACCGGTGGACGAGGCCGGGCGCGGCATCTCGATCGTCGCGACCATCGCCTCCTCCTGGGGCTCACGCCGCACACCGGGCGGCGGCAAAGCGGTGTGGTGCGAATTCGCCCTGCCGGCGGGCTAGCTCCATGGGCCCGGGAGCACTGGGCCCGAGAAGGACGAGGCAGGACCCCGAACAAACACCTCGCCCTGGCGCGGCGGAGCCGACTGGCTCCTTCGCCGCGCCAGGGCGATGGCGGAATGGCCGGATGGCTCAGGCCGCGGTGGTCACCTCGTCCGAGGCGGCCGCCCGCGGCGCGGGCACCGCGGCACCGGCGACCGCCCGCAGCGGATTGTCCTGCTCGGCCGTGAGCCACTTGCCGAGCCTCAGCGCGAGCGCGGTGATGCCGAGCGAGCAGACGATCAGCGTCACGATGTACGTCCCATACAGCCCGGCACCGGCCATCAGCCCGCCGACCGCCGGGCCCACCGCCAGGGCAAGCTGCTTGACCAGCGCAAACGCCGAGTTGTACTGACCGAGTGCTGACGACGGCGCCAGATCGGCGACCAGCGGCGCGACGGTCGGCGACAGCATCGCCTCACCGAGCCCGAACAGCGCGTACGCCGACACGATCGCGGTGATGCCGACGGCCTGGCTCCCGGGCACCAGCCCGGCGGACCCGGCGACGCACCACGCCACCGTCCAGACCAGCCCGACCAGCGCGATCACCCGGCTGCGCCGCCGCCGCTCGACCAGCTTGAGCACGACGAACTGCGCCAGCACGATCGCCGCCGTGTTCGCGGCCAGGGCGACGCCCAGCATCGACGGCGATATCCGGGCGACATCCACCGCGAACGCCGACAGCCCGGACTCGAACTGGCCGTAGCAGGCGAAGAACATCACGAAGCCCAGCACACAGAGCTGCACCATGGCCCGGTCGCCGAGCAGCGAACGCCAGCCGCCGCCGGTGCCGCCGAGGTGCTCATCGGCGGTCGGCACCGGGTCGTCGAACACCGGTGTCTTCGCCAGCCTTACGGTCGCGACCGCGGCGCCGAGCACCAGGAACATCACCGCGTCGATCGCGAAGAGCCGCACAAAACTCGAGGCCGCGGAGGTGTCCACGAGCAGCCCGCCGAGCAGCCCGCCGACACCGAGGCCGAGATTGCCGAGAAAGAACTGGGTGGCGAAGGCCCGCGACCGGGTGAGCGGCGTGGAGCACCAGACGATCAGCGTGGCCAGCGCGGGCTGTATGGCCGCGATGCCCGCGCCCAGCACTCCGGCCGCCGCGATGACCAGCGGCTCGCTCGCCGCCAGCCCGAGCCCCATCGATCCGGCAGCGGCGGCGACCGCGCCCGCGACGACAACGGACAGCGGCCCTCGCCGGTCGATCACCCGACCGATGAAGGGCAGCACGGCAAGCGCGGCCACGGCGAACGTCGCGAGCACCACGCCCGCCGTGTTCGAACCGAGGTCCCGCACCTGCGCCACATAGACGAAGAGGAACGGGACCGTGAAGCCGTTGCCGAACGCGCTCAGCGCGTTGCCCAGTTGGATACGGCGCAGCGCTGCGCCCATCGCGGTGGTCACACTCACCTACCTAGGTCGAGAAGGGTCATAAGAGAACCGGCCTGACCTGCGGGTCGGACCGGAGGATCTACGTCTGAAGACTTCGAACCTAAACTTCAATGGTTAAGAGTACAGATCGAAGGACTTCAGCGCCAATGACTTTCGTGTCATGCTGTTGACCATGGCGGAGACCCCCGATGCGGACGACCTGCTGAGCCTCGAGGAGCAGATCGCGGCCTATCAGCGCGAGTTCCAGGACCTGGACCCCCAGGTGGAGCAGGTCGTCAGCGCGCTCAGCCGGCTCACCCGGCGCATGCATGTCGCATACGGGCGGCAGTCGGCCAGACTGGGGATCAGCAACTCCGAGTGGGAAGTCCTCAAGGCGCTCGTCCTGTCCGGCGCTCCCTACCGCCTGGGCCCCGGAGACCTGGCCAAGCGGCTGGGCCTCACTCCCGCCGCGATGACCCACCGCATCGACCGCATGGTGAACGAAGGTCTGGTCACCCGTGAGCGTGATGCCGACAACCGGGTCCGCGTCATCGTCGAGCTGACGCCCGACGGCCGGGAGAAGTGGATGGAGGCGATGCGCCAGGCCACGATCTTCGAGGCGGACCTGCTCCAGGACCTCTCCAGTGAGGAACGTGGAGCCCTCGGCGCGATGCTCACCCGCGTACTGCGCCGGGTGGAAGAGGCCCAGCCCGACGCCGAGGGGCGCCTGAGCAACCTCGACTGAGCCATTCGGCCCACCGTGTTGACACGGGTCGGGGCGATCCGTAATGTTCTCCGAGCTGCCACGGAGCCGTAACGGTTCTCTGGTCGGCACTCGAGCCGCACCGGCGGCAAACCACTTCTGTACGGCCCCTCATCGGGATGGATTTCGGCATGCCGGAATTTCGGATCGGGAAGCTCGATTATGAGCTTCCGGGGGAATCCGCTAAAGTAGTGGACACGCCGGAAGGCGCGAAAGACCCCGCTCCAGCAGGGGGCCGGAAACGGAATTCGGACCGGAAACGGAACGGAAAACGGATCTGGTAAGGTTGGAAACACCGAAGGGAAGCGCCCGGAGAAACCGGTGAAACGGTTTCGAAGGAAGCGTCCGTTCCTTGAGAACTCAACAGCGTGCCAAAAGTCAACGCCAGATATGTTGATACCCCGTCCATCTCGGACGAGGTTCCTTTGGAAAATACACAGCGAGGACGCTGTGAGCGGACTGGATTATTCCTCTGGTCTGCTCCGCTCTCGTGACTGTGTTGCCGGGATATCCCGGAAGCATTCACGGAGAGTTTGATCCTGGCTCAGGACGAACGCTGGCGGCGTGCTTAACACATGCAAGTCGAACGATGAACCGGTTTCGGCCGGGGATTAGTGGCGAACGGGTGAGTAACACGTGGGCAATCTGCCCTGCACTCTGGGACAAGCCCTGGAAACGGGGTCTAATACCGGATATGACACGCTCCCGCATGGGATGTGTGTGGAAAGCTCCGGCGGTGCAGGATGAGCCCGCGGCCTATCAGCTTGTTGGTGGGGTGATGGCCTACCAAGGCGACGACGGGTAGCCGGCCTGAGAGGGCGACCGGCCACACTGGGACTGAGACACGGCCCAGACTCCTACGGGAGGCAGCAGTGGGGAATATTGCACAATGGGCGAAAGCCTGATGCAGCGACGCCGCGTGAGGGATGACGGCCTTCGGGTTGTAAACCTCTTTCAGCAGGGAAGAAGCGAGAGTGACGGTACCTGCAGAAGAAGCGCCGGCTAACTACGTGCCAGCAGCCGCGGTAATACGTAGGGCGCAAGCGTTGTCCGGAATTATTGGGCGTAAAGAGCTCGTAGGCGGCTTGTCGCGTCGGATGTGAAAGCCCGGGGCTTAACTCCGGGTCTGCATTCGATACGGGCAGGCTAGAGTTCGGTAGGGGAGATCGGAATTCCTGGTGTAGCGGTGAAATGCGCAGATATCAGGAGGAACACCGGTGGCGAAGGCGGATCTCTGGGCCGATACTGACGCTGAGGAGCGAAAGCGTGGGGAGCGAACAGGATTAGATACCCTGGTAGTCCACGCCGTAAACGTTGGGAACTAGGTGTGGGCGACATTCCACGTCGTCCGCGCCGCAGCTAACGCATTAAGTTCCCCGCCTGGGGAGTACGGCCGCAAGGCTAAAACTCAAAGGAATTGACGGGGGCCCGCACAAGCGGCGGAGCATGTGGCTTAATTCGACGCAACGCGAAGAACCTTACCAAGGCTTGACATACACCGGAAACATCCAGAGATGGGTGCCCCCTTGTGGTCGGTGTACAGGTGGTGCATGGCTGTCGTCAGCTCGTGTCGTGAGATGTTGGGTTAAGTCCCGCAACGAGCGCAACCCTTGTTCTGTGTTGCCAGCATGCCTTTCGGGGTGATGGGGACTCACAGGAGACTGCCGGGGTCAACTCGGAGGAAGGTGGGGACGACGTCAAGTCATCATGCCCCTTATGTCTTGGGCTGCACACGTGCTACAATGGCCGGTACAATGAGCTGCGAAGCCGTGAGGTGGAGCGAATCTCAAAAAGCCGGTCTCAGTTCGGATTGGGGTCTGCAACTCGACCCCATGAAGTCGGAGTCGCTAGTAATCGCAGATCAGCATTGCTGCGGTGAATACGTTCCCGGGCCTTGTACACACCGCCCGTCACGTCACGAAAGTCGGTAACACCCGAAGCCGGTGGCCCAACCCTTGTGGGGGGAGCCGTCGAAGGTGGGACTGGCGATTGGGACGAAGTCGTAACAAGGTAGCCGTACCGGAAGGTGCGGCTGGATCACCTCCTTTCTAAGGAGCGCATAGCCGACTGCGAGCAAGTGTCTCGCACGGTTTGCTCATGGGTGGAACGTTGACTATTCGGCATCGTCTGGATGCTCTTCTCTGTCAGTACTGCTTCGGCGTGGAACACAGAGTGAGCGGAGAGAGGGTGTTGGGCACGCTGTTGGGTGTCTGAGGGCACGGGCTGGAAACACGCTCGTCCTTCGGCCGGTCCCGGTGAACCATGCGGTGAGTGTGGGTGACGGGGTACGGGTCGTTGTTTGAGAACTGCACAGTGGACGCGAGCATCTGTGGCCAAGTTTTTAAGGGCGCACGGTGGATGCCTTGGCACCAGGAACCGATGAAGGACGTGGGAGGCCGCGATAGGCCCCGGGGAGCTGTCAACCGAGCTTTGATCCGGGGGTGTCCGAATGGGGAAACCCGGCAGTCGTCATGGGCTGTCACCCATACCTGAACACATAGGGTATGTGGAGGGAACGCGGGGAAGTGAAACATCTCAGTACCCGCAGGAAGAGAAAACAACCGTGATTCCGGGAGTAGTGGCGAGCGAAACTGGATGAGGCTAAACCGTATGTGTGTGATACCCGGCAGGGGTTGCGCATGCGGGGTTGTGGGAGTGCTCTTGATCGGTCTGCCGGCTGGTCGGTGAGTCAGAAATTGTTGATGTAGGCGAAGGGCATGCGAAAGGCCCGGCGTAGAGGGTAAGACCCCCGTAGCTGAAATGTCAGCAACTTGCTTGAGTATTTCCCAAGTAGCACGGGGCCCGAGAAATCCCGTGTGAATCTGGCGGGACCACCCGCTAAGCCTAAATATTCCCTGGTGACCGATAGCGGATAGTACCGTGAGGGAATGGTGAAAAGTACCGCGGGAGCGGAGTGAAATAGTACCTGAAACCGTGTGCCTACAAGCCGTGGGAGCGTCGCGCAGGGATTCGTCTCTGCGTCGTGACTGCGTGCCTTTTGAAGAATGAGCCTGCGAGTTTGCGGTGTGTTGCGAGGTTAACCCGTGTGGGGAAGCCGTAGCGAAAGCGAGTCCGAATAGGGCGTTAGAGTAGCGCGCTCAAGACCCGAAGCGGAGTGATCTAGCCATGGGCAGGTTGAAGCGGAGGTAAGACTTCGTGGAGGACCGAACCCACCAGGGTTGAAAACCTGGGGGATGACCTGTGGTTAGGGGTGAAAGGCCAATCAAACTCCGTGATAGCTGGTTCTCCCCGAAATGCATTTAGGTGCAGCGTCGTGTGTTTCTTGCCGGAGGTAGAGCACTGGATAGGCGATGGGCCCTACCGGGTTACTGACCTTAGCCAAACTCCGAATGCCGGTAAGTGAGAGCGCGGCAGTGAGACTGTGGGGGATAAGCTCCATGGTCGAGAGGGAAACAGCCCAGAGCATCGACTAAGGCCCCTAAGCGTACGCTAAGTGGGAAAGGATGTGGAGTCGCAGAGACAACCAGGAGGTTGGCTTAGAAGCAGCCATCCTTGAAAGAGTGCGTAATAGCTCACTGGTCAAGTGATTCCGCGCCGACAATGTAGCGGGGCTCAAGCGTACCGCCGAAGTCGTGTCATTGCAGCATGTGGTCCAACGACCGTTGTGATGGGTAGGGGAGCGTCGTGTGCCGGGTGAAGCAGCCGTGTAAGCGAGTTGTGGATGGTTCACGAGTGAGAATGCAGGCATGAGTAGCGATACACACGTGGGAAACGTGTGCGCCGATTGACTAAGGGTTCCTGGGTCAAGCTGATCTGCCCAGGGTAAGTCGGGACCTAAGGCGAGGCCGACAGGCGTAGTCGATGGACAACCGGTTGATATTCCGGTACCCGCTTTGAAGCGCCAACGTCGAACCAGGCGATGCTAAGTCCGTGAAGCCGCCCTGATCTCTTCGGAGTTGAGGGGAGTGGTGGAGCCGACGGTCCAGACCTGTAGTAGGTGAGTGATGGGGTGACGCAGGAAGGTAGTCCAGCCCGGGCGGTGGTTGTCCCGGGGTAAGGGTGTAGCCCGAGGAGTAGGTAAATCCGTTCCTCATTCAAGGGTGAGACCTGATGCCGAGCCGATTGTGGTGAAGTGGATGATCCTATGCTGTCGAGAAAAGCCTCTAGCGAGTTTCATGGCGGCCCGTACCCTAAACCGACTCAGGTGGTCAGGTAGAGAATACCGAGGCGTTCGGGTGAACTATGGTTAAGGAACTCGGCAAAATGCCCCCGTAACTTCGGGAGAAGGGGGGCCATTGCTGGTGATGGGATTTTCTCCTTGAGCTGGTGGTGGCCGCAGAGACCAGCGAGAAGCGACTGTTTACTAAAAACACAGGTCCGTGCGAAGCCGTAAGGCGATGTATACGGACTGACGCCTGCCCGGTGCTGGAACGTTAAGGGGACCGGTTAGTCACATTTCGGTGTGGCGAAGCTGAGAACTTAAGCGCCAGTAAACGGCGGTGGTAACTATAACCATCCTAAGGTAGCGAAATTCCTTGTCGGGTAAGTTCCGACCTGCACGAATGGCGTAACGACTTCTCGACTGTCTCAACCATAGGCCCGGTGAAATTGCACTACGAGTAAAGATGCTCGTTTCGCGCAGCAGGACGGAAAGACCCCGGGACCTTTACTATAGCTTGATATTGGTGTTCGGTTCGGCTTGTGTAGGATAGGTGGGAGACTGTGAAGCATTAACGCCAGTTAGTGTGGAGTCATTGTTGAAATACCACTCTGGTCGTGCTGGATGTCTAACCTGGGTCCGTGATCCGGATCAGGGACAGTGTCTGGTGGGTAGTTTAACTGGGGCGGTTGCCTCCTAAAGGGTAACGGAGGCGCCCAAAGGTTCCCTCAGCCTGGTTGGCAATCAGGTGTTGAGTGTAAGTGCACAAGGGAGCTTGACTGTGAGACCGACGGGTCGAGCAGGGACGAAAGTCGGGACTAGTGATCCGGCGGTGGCTTGTGGAAGCGCCGTCGCTCAACGGATAAAAGGTACCCCGGGGATAACAGGCTGATCTTCCCCAAGAGTCCATATCGACGGGATGGTTTGGCACCTCGATGTCGGCTCGTCGCATCCTGGGGCTGGAGTCGGTCCCAAGGGTTGGGCTGTTCGCCCATTAAAGCGGTACGCGAGCTGGGTTTAGAACGTCGTGAGACAGTTCGGTCCCTATCCGCTGTGCGCGTAGGAGTCTTGAGAAGGGCTGTCCCTAGTACGAGAGGACCGGGACGGACGAACCTCTGGTGTGCCAGTTGTTCTGCCAAGGGCATGGCTGGTTGGCTACGTTCGGGAGGGATAACCGCTGAAAGCATCTAAGCGGGAAGCCTGCTTCGAGATGAGGACTCCCACCCACTTGATGGGTTAAGGCTCCCAGTAGACGACTGGGTTGATAGGCCAGATATGGAAGCCGGGTAACTGGTGGAGTTGACTGGTACTAATAGGCCGAGGGCTTGTCCTCAGGTGCTCGCGTCCACTGTGTTGGTTCTGAAGCAACGAACCGTATTTGAACCCCCCTCTTGGGGTGTGGTTCCGGTTCAGGTTTCATAGTGTTTCGGTGGTCATAGCGTTAGGGAAACGCCCGGTTACATTTCGAACCCGGAAGCTAAGCCTTTCAGCGCCGATGGTACTGCAGGGGGGACCCTGTGGGAGAGTAGGACACCGCCGAACAATTTTTAGCCTCGGTCCCGAGCATTTAGTGCTCGGGACCGAGGCTTTTTTGCGTTCGCCTCGTTATTCGCCGCGCGCCGCGATATCCGTCCCCACGTGTGCACGAGCACGGAAGACGGCTGACCGGGAGCCTCTGCGGGGACCGTCCGTGTCCAGCCGGCCCGGCTGACTACTGGCAGACCAGGGAGCGGTGGGGCCAGCGGGCTCGGGCTTGTTCCTGGGAGCGCATCAGAGCCAGTGTGGGCAGGCCCTGGGCCGTGCCCTGGGTGAGGAGATCGGGAAGCGCCGGGAGCGGGGCTACGGCGGCGACGTCGTCCAGGACGAGGGTCAGTGGTGGGTCGAGCCGACCGGAGGATGACCGTTCGGCCATGCGCCGGCCGTGCTCGACCACGTCTGAGGCGAGTGCGGTCAAGAGGGGCATCGCACCCGGATGGGTTCGGGGGTCCTCGATGGACTCACCCATCAGATACAGCGTTCCCCCTTCGGCGACGAATGACTCCAGTGCGAGCGTGTCGGCGCGTCCCGGATTGCAGGCGTCCCGGATGTGGATCGAGGACAGCGCGCCGAGGGCACGGGCGGTCAGCTCCTGGGCCATATCGCGGCGTTCACGGTGTGCCGTGAGCGTGGCCTCCAGCTCGCCTGCCGCGCCGCCCGCCGCCTTGGGATGCGTACGGAGGATCTTCACCGGCTCGTGGGCCGAACTGCCCTGCGCCCAGCGGTGCACATGGCGGAACGGCCGGCCGTCCACGGCGGCGGCGTGCAGCCAGCAGCGGAGCATCGTCTCCGCGGCTTCCGCCATGGGCCGGTCCATGGCGTGCATGGGCCTTACCGGGGCGAGGAGGGCGGTGGCGCGGGCCGCCGCGATATCGCGGGAGCCGCAGTCCGACGCCGGGTTCCAGCGCAGCCGGGCGGGGGTGTCGAGCAGATGGGACGGATCGAAGACGTGGGTGGGGCCGAGCTTGGCGCGGGCGTCCTTGGTCGTGGACCAGAGCTCGGGATCGCTGGTGACGACGAGGACGGGGCCGACGGCCTCCAGGACCGTGCGGGCCGCGGACTCGCCGCGCTGGGCACCGAAGAGAACACGGGACTGGGCCAACTCGCCGTCGGAAAGGCCAGCCGCCGTCAGCGGGTCGGTGCGGGGGGTGGGGAGCGGCTGAGCGGACACCGGGTCGGGGCCGAGCGGGGCGTACAGGCCGTCGTGGGCGGGCAGTGTGGTCGCGTCCTCCGTGGGGGCGCCCTGCGCGCGGGCCCGCTGCTCGGCGATCTGGGGATGCGGCTGGTGGCCCGTCCCGGTGGCCGCCTCAGCGGCGACGGACTCGTGGGCGTGACCCGCGGCGGGCGCGACGAGGCCGTTGCCGGGCACCGCCTCGGCCGGGGCCGGTGCGGGGGGCCCGACGGGGGAGCCTGGAGCGGCGCTCTCGGGCAAGGAGGCCGAGGAGCCCTCAGAGGGGCCGGCGGCGGGGCCGGAGGCGGCTCCTGGGGCCGCTGGGCCGCTTCCAGGGACTGGTGCGGGCGGGGGTGGCGTCTCGGTGCCGGGAGTCGGCTCCGGCCTCGTACCGTTGCCGGTTCCGAAGCCCTCCTTGGTGGCGCCCGCGCCCGTAAGGCCGAGTCGTTTCGCCTCCGCCGCCTCCGCGCGGTCGATGCGGCGCTGGGTGCGGACCGTCCGGTAGCGGGCCAGCGTGCCGATCACGAAGATCGTCAGCACGATCAGCACCATCAGCTCACTGATGAAGACGCCCCAGAACAGCCCGTACCCCGAAAGCTGGTCCTGCGGGGTGCTGGGCCATGCCGCCGCCAGGTCCTGGGGCTCCTGCACCAGATGGCGCAGTGCCACCGGTGTCCGCATGAAGGTCAGGTTGTCCGGCCAGGCGCCGCGGGCGAAGAGCCCGGCCAGGCCGGTCGCCGACCACATCAGGCCGAGCGTGCCCAGCAGGAGGCCGATGGCGCCGATCAGCAGGCCGTCCGGAATGCCGCCTTGCGCGGACGGAGGTCTTCCGTGCTCCGCGGGCCCGCCGTGGTTCTGTCCCGCTGCCATCTCACGCCACCGTGGATCCGTACGACGGCCCGCCGTAGGTTTCCGCCTCGATCGCCGCGGCGGCTCGCTCCTCGGCTTCCGCCTCGGCCGCCATCTGCACGGCCAGTCCGTCCTCCGTCATCGCCCGGTCGGTGTAGACCAGGGGCCGCTCGGCCTCGGTGATCAGGTGTTTGACGACCTGTACGTTGCCGTTGACGTCCCAGACCGCGATTCCGGGGGAGAGCGTCGGGATGATCTCGACGGCCCAGCGGGGCAGGCCGAGGACGCGGCCGGTGGCCCGTGCCTCGTCCGCCTTCTGGGCGTAGATCGTCCGTGTGGAGGCCATCTTGAGGATGGCCGCGGCTTCCCGGGCCGCCGCTCCGTCGACCACGTCGGAGAGATGGTGGACGACGGCGACGAAGGACAGGCCGAGCCGTCGCCCGAACTTCAGCAGCCGCTGGAAGAGCTGGGCGACGAAGGGGGAGTTGATGATGTGCCACGCCTCCTCGACCAGGAAGATGCGCTTCTTACGGTCGGGACGGATCCAGGTGTGCTCCAGCCAGACGCCCACGATGGCCATCAGGATCGGCATCGCGATCGAGTTGCGATCGATATGGGACAGGTCGAAGACGATCAGGGGTGAGTCCAGATCGATTCCGGCCGTGGTGGGGCCGTCGAACATCCCGCGCAGATCGCCGTCGACCAGCCGGTCCAGCACCAGGGCGACATCGAGGCCCCAGGCCCGTACATCGTCTATATCGACGTTCATCGCCGCCGCCGAATCCGCCTCGGGGTGGCGCAACTGCTCCACGATGTCGGTCAGCACCGGCTGGCGGTCGACGATCGTCTCGTTGACGTAGGCGTGCGCGACCTTCAGGGCGAACCCGGAGCGCTCGTCGAGCCCGTGCCCCATCGCGACCTCGATGATCGTACGGAGCAGGGCGAGCTGACCGGTCGTGGTGATCGCCGGGTCCAGGGGGTTCAGGCGGATACCGCCGTCCAGGGCCGCCATGGGGTCGAGCCGGATAGGCGTTATCCCCAGCTCCTGGGCGATGAGATTCCATTCGCCGACCCCGTCCTCGCCCTGGGCGTCCAGCACCACCACCTGGCGGTCGCGGAACCGAAGCTGACGCAGGACGTAGGTCTTCTCCAGGGCCGACTTTCCGTTTCCGGACTCGCCGAGCACCAGCCAGTGAGGGGCCGGCAACTGCTGGCCGTAGAGCTGGAAGGGGTCGTAGATATAGCCCTTGCCGGAGTAGACCTCGCGGCCGATGATCACGCCGGAGTCGCCGAGGCCGGGGGCCGCGGTGGGCAGATAGACGGCCTGCGCCTGGCCGGTGGAGGTGCGCACGGGCAGCCGCGTCGTCTCCACCTTTCCGAACAGAAAGCTGGTGAACGCATCGGTGACGGCGCTCATCGGATCGGCCACTGCGGAGCCCCTATCGTCCCAGTCGTCCCAGTCGTCTCTATCGGCGGATGCCGGTCGCGAACGGCAACGTGTTCACAAAGGCCCGGTGGTGCTCGCGGTCGCACCACTCCAGCTTGAGATAGCTCTTCCCCGCCGAGGCCCGGATGGTCCGCTTGTCGCGCGCGAGGGCCTCCGGGGACCGGGAGGACACGGTGATGTAGCCGACCAGGTTGACGCCCGCGGCGCCGCTGGCGAGATCCTCGCCGCGCTGGTCGAGCCGGCCGTGGGCGGCGATGTCGCGCGGGTCGACGGTGCGGTTCATCTTCGCGGCGCGGCTGGCCTCGGCCTCGTCGTTGGTCTTCTCGGTGAGCATCCGCTCGATGGCGACCTCGGTGGGCTCGAGGTCCATACAGACGGCGACCGTACGGATGACATCGGGGGTGTGGACGAGCAGCGGGGCCAGGAAGTTGACCCCGACGGGCGTCATGGGCCACTCCTTGACCCAGGCCGTGGAGTGGCACCAGGGCTCGCGGGTGCTCGACTCCCGCGTCTTGGCCTGGAGGTAGGTGGGCTCCATGGCGTCCAGCTCGGCGGGCCAGGCGTTCCGCTTGGTCATCGCCTGGATGTGGTCGATGGGGTGGTCCGGGTCGTACATGGAGTGGATGAGCGACGCCAGCCGCCCCTGCCCCAGGGGCTGCCGCACCCGGATGTCGGCCTCGGCGAGCCGGGCACAGATGTCGGTCAGCTCACGGGCCATCACCACGGCGAGGCCCGCGTCCCTGTCGAGCCGGCGGCCGCCGCCGCTGTGGCGGGTGGCGCGCGCGATGGCCTGGGCCTCGGCGGCGAGGTCGCGGGTGTAGTGCATACAGGCGACGAGATAGGCGCGGTGCTGCTCGGAGGAGGTGGAGACCATGGACTGCAACTGGTCGTAGGAGTCCTTGAGCCAGTTGGGGGCCTGGTGGTCGCCGCGCCGCTCGACGTCCTTGGCGTGCGCGTCGGGGTCGGCGGGGAGGGTGCGGGCCAGGATCTGGAGACGGGTCACGAAACCGTCGCCGTTGGCCACATGCTTGAGCAGGGTGCCGAACCGGTCCACGAGGGCTTCCTGGTCCTCGCTGTCGCGCAGTCCGACGCCGGGGCCCTCGATCTCGATGGCGGCGGTGACGGTGCGGCGGTCGGCGTGCAGGAGCACGGCGATCTCGTCGGGGCCGAAGGGGGCGGCCAGCCAGTTGATCCGGCCGATGCCGGGGGGCGGGCCGACCTCGATCTCCCGGCCGTCGAGGCGGGTGCCGGCCTCCGCGGCGCCGGAGCGGTAGGCGGTGGTGCCCTTGCGGACGCTGCGCTTGTAGGAGCGGTTGATCTCGAACCACCGGTAGAACGTCCGCCCGTTGTACGGGACGTACACGGCGGCGAGGGCGAGGGTGGGGAAGCCGACCAGGGCGACGATGCGGAACATCAGCACCTGCACCAGCAGGCCGCACATCATTCCGATGAAGGCGCCCCCGATGATCAGTGCGATCTCGCCGGTCTCGCGGTTCTTGCCGACGACCGCGTTCGGGCGGGGGCGCCCGATCAGATATGTGCGACGGGGCGCGATGGGGTGCGACTGGGCGTCGATCGTCACCGCCGGTCACCTCCCGAGTTGTTGCCGGAGCCGCGGTTCGTGGCGGAGCCGCCGCGGGAGCCTCCGGTGTGGCCGGTGCGGCTGGCGGGTGCGGAGCCGCCGCCCCCGCCGCCCGAGGCTCCGCCTCCGCCGCTGGTGCGGGTGCTGTGGGCCGCCACGCCGCCGGAGACGGGGTTGGCGGGCCTGGCCTGCCCCGCGCCGCCGCCCCCGCCGGTTTCGCCTCCGCCGCGGGCGCTGTGGGCGTTGATGCCCTGCTTCACCAGGGCGGCGGGCGAAGTGATGACGGCGGCGGCCTGGCGGGACGCGGGGTCGGAGCTGGCGCTGCGGGCCTTGACGATCTCATCGCCGAAGCCGGGCACGAAGCGGTAGATCATCGCGCTGGCGAAGATGGCGAGGATGATGATGGACAGGCCGGAGACGACGGCCGAGAAGGCGTCGGGCTTGTCACCGGAGGTGGAGAGCGCGCCGGCGAGGGCCAGCACGATCATGATCACTGGCTTGACGAGGATCACGGCGATCATGATCCCCGCCCAGCGGCGCACATGGCCCCACATGTTCTTGTCGACGAGGCCCGAGTAGACGGCGGTGCCGAGCAGCGCGCCCACGTAGAGGAGGGCGGCGCGGATGACGAGCTCGAGGCAGAGAACGCCGGCGGCGAGGATCGTCACGAGCGAGACGACGATGAGCATGATCGGGCCGCCGCCGATGTCCTCGTCCCGCTTGAGCGCCTGGGCGAAGGAGCCGAAGAAGGCGTCGTTGTCCGCACCGGTGCCGGAGGCGATGGCCTCGGTGACGGCATCGGTCGCGGTGACGACCGTATAGAGGATGAGGGGGGTGAAGGCGGAGGCCAGGACCGTCAGCCAGAGGAAGCCGATGGCTTCGGAGAGCGCCTCGCCGAGGGGGACGCCGCGGATGGCGCGCTTGGCGACGGCGAGGAGCCAGAGGATGAGGGTGAGGACGGTGGAGGCGGCGAAGACGACCGCGTACTGGCGGAGGAAAGCCTCGTTGGTGAAGTCGACGGTGGCCGTCTCCTTGACCAGCTTGGAGAGCTTGCCGACGAGCCAGGAGGCGGCGTCGGCGCAGCCGCGGGCGAGGGAGGCGGCGGGGTCCAGGGGGTTGGAGGGGTCGGGGGGGCCGCTGGAGCCGCCGCTGCCCGCCGCCCTTTTCGCAGTTCTCTCGGACCTGACCGAGGAGGAGCTCGCAGTCGTCCTGTTTGCTGCCCGACGGAGTGGGGGTCGGCGAGGGCGCCGCCGCGGCGCGGCTGGCCAGGAGGATGGCTGCCGTCTGCACGGAAGCCAGGGCTCCGGCGAGGGTGAGAGCGCGTCGGCGGGGGCTAGCGGGCATAGGTGAACCCTCCGTACTGCTCGACTGCCTTGGCGATCTCATCGGCCGTGGACGCGGTGCGGTCGCTGTTGACCGGTGCCGGACCGGCCTTCTGCGAGTAGCTCTCGGCCTTCCAGTCGTTGTTCACCCACCGCAGCTTGAGCGTCAGGGTGAACCAGTCGTTGGTGACCGGGTTCTTCGATCCCTCTCCGGCCGTGCCGAATACGCCGGTGCACCAGACCGCGACGGTCGCGCTGGTGTCCGAGACTTTGCCGACCTTCGTGCCCACGGGGGCGGTACGCGAGACGTAGGTCATGCCGTCGGGCGCCTTACCGTTCGCGTCCAGGCCGATTCTCTCCAGGGATGCCCCGGAGTACGCCTTGTCGAGCCTGGTCTGGAGCCGGTCGGCGGCGGCGCTGGTGAAGATCTGGGGGACGATCTCATGGCGTCGGTCGCGGTTGTACATATCGGCGGACCCCAGCGCCACCGCGTAGTTCGCCGCCGCGCTCTGGGCTCCCTGTTCCGACTTGGCGAAGCCCGAGGCGATGCCCGTGGTGTTGTTCTTGCCGTCGACCGGGCGCTCGCCCGTGGGGGCGGTGGGGCGGGCTTCGGTGCCGGTGCCGCCGGTGTCGTCGCTGCTGGAGTCGCCGTCCTTGCCGCCGCCGCGGTTGACGAAGGCGATGGCCGCGAGGAGGAGGACGACGACGCCGACCACGGTGATCAGGTTGCGGCTGGGCTTGCCGGCGCGGCCGGGGGCTCGGCGGGGCGGGCCGTAGGGGTCGCCGTCGCCCTCGGGCAGGCGGGTGCGCGTCAGGTGATCTCCAGGGGCCGCGCCGCGGCCGCGGCGCGCCTCATGGCCCTCGTAGTCACCGCCGTATCCGTCGTCGCCGCCGAGACTCATCCTGCGTACGCCCCTTCACCCGTGCCGAGCATGCCGAGCCTGCTGATCCCGCCGAGCCTGCCGATCGTGCCGGCCGCGTCATCCATGGTCCCTCTTCCGTCACCCGCATACGACGGTAACGGCGAGGACTGACGCTCGGGCGCGCTGGTGTGAGTGGACATCAAGCTGACACGTCCTCAGCGTGGTGAGCGGGAGCGGGCATCAGGGAGCAGCCTCGGGTACGGGGTGGGGGGCCGGTAGGGGGAATCGGGAGCGGGGCTTGCGGCCAGGGGTGTGCGCCCCGCGCAGGGGGGGCGGCTCGGGGGCGGGCGGGGGCGCGGCTAGATGGCCATGCCGTACACGATCGTGAAGAGAGTGCCCAGTGAACCGATGATGAACACACCGGTCAGGCCGGCGACGATCAGCCCCTTGCCCTGTTCCGCGCTGAAGGTGTCCCGCAGGGCCGTCGCGCCGATCCGCTGCTTGGCCGCGCCCCAGATGGCGATGCCGAAGCACAGCAGCAGTGCGACCGCCATCACGACCTCGATCATGACGCGGGCCTCGCTGCCCAGACTGCCGAACGGGCCCCAGTCTGGGGCGATTCCACCGATGATGGTGTTGATGTCGCCCTTTTCGGCCGCTAGGAACATGATGAACTCACCGCCCCTTGTGGGTTGTTGTGTCCCCCGCCGGCATGGCGTGGGTCAGCCTCTATCTTCGCTGATGAATCCGCTTCCGCATGTCGACTTGGCGGCATTTCTTGGCGGATCTCGTGCGTGTTGTAGGACACGGCCGTCTGGCGGACGTGTGAGGCGTGTCAACGGAGTGTCGTATGGTCACTCTGTGTATCACGCGGGTGGGCGTCGGGCAACGATCGGTGAGGACCGGCGGTGAGGGCCCTCAGTGAGGGCGAGCGGTGAGGCCCTCGGTGAGGACCGGTGGTGAGGGCCCTCGGCCAAGGCCGTCGGCGCGAGCCGGAGGGCCATCGGTGAACGGCCGTCAGCCGCTCACTTCCCCGCGGGCTCGTCGGCCTCCGCGAGGTCGGCGAAGTCGTCGAACTCGCCCGCCTTGACGCCCTTGATGAACGCCTCCCACTTGCTCCGGGTCGTGACGACCACGGTCTGCGGGTCGTTGCTCTCGCGCATCATGATCTGGTCGTCGGGGCCGACGGCCACCTCGAGGTAGGCGCGGCCCTCCTCGCTGTCGGCGGGTGCGGCCCGCTGCCAGTCGAGCTCTTGCCAGTCGCGCCGTGTCATCTGTGGTCCCCAGGGTCGTGGTGCTCGGACGGCTGGACTCTACGCGGTGCGCGGTTCCGCGAGAGGCGGCCTGGGCGGAGCGGTGAGGCGCGCGGGGCGGCTGGGCGGCGCGCAAGGGGGCGCGCGTCGGCGGCCGGCCGTATGGTTTCGGCTGGGGAGCGGCTGATTTTCGCCGTGCGGACGTAAACGCGTTCGCATCGCGGGCGGATGGGGGAGGATGGCCGGGTGCGTAAGGTCTGGCTGGGTGTCAGTGTCGGTATCGGAGTCTCCTTTTCCTTCGTCGCGCTGCTCGTCGTCGGCACCTATATGGTCGCGGCGGATCTCATCGGCGGTGCGGGCGGTAAAGCCGTCGGGCTGGCGAAGGGCTCCGTTCCCTCCTCGTACGAGCCGCTGATCCAGCGGTACGGGAACTCCTGCCCCGCCATCAATCCCGCGCTCCTCGCCGCGCAGCTCTACCAGGAGAGCGGCTGGAACGCGAAGGCGCAGAGCCCGGCCAACGCCAAGGGGATAGCGCAGTTCATCCCCGCCACCTGGGCCTCGCACGGGGTCGACGGCAATAAGGACGGCGTCAGGGACATCTGGGACCCGCAGGACGCGATCCCGTCGGCGGCCGCCTATGACTGCTCGCTCGCCAAGTACGTCAAGGACGTGCCGGGCAATCAGACGCACAACATGCTGGCCTCGTACAACGCGGGCGCCTATGCCGTGATCAAGTACGGCGGGGTGCCGCCTTACCGCGAGACCCAGAACTACGTGAAGACCATCACCACCCTCGCCAAGAGCTTCGAGGCGCCGATCCAGAAGGTCCAGCCCTCCCAGCAGTCGGCCGGGGCGATCTACTTCGCGCAGAAGCAGCTCGGCAAGCCCTATCTGTGGGGTGGGAACGGCACGCCGGAGGAGGGCGGGCGGTTCGACTGCTCGGGGCTGACGAAGGCGGCGTACAAGACGGTCGGGATCGATCTGCCGCGCGTCGCCAACGATCAGTGGAACGCCGGACCCCACCCCAAGCGGAGCGAGCTGCTCCCCGGGGACCTGGTCTTCTTCGCCTATGACCTCGACGACCCGAGATCCATCCACCATGTGGGGATGTATGTGGGCGGCGGCTACATGATCAACGCGCCCTACACCGGTGCGGTGATCCGTTTTGACAAGATCGACTCGCCGGACTACATCGGTGCTACACGGGTGACTCAAGATGGCGCGAAAGCGCTGCCGCGGGCGAACTCCGCGTAAGGATTCCCCCTGAGCTGCGACGATCGGTCACCCTTCGATAACGTCCCGGTGATCGTTGGGTGGAGTACGGAACCCCTGGCGAGAAGAGGGAGTTCCCTGGAAGTGGATCGGAGCGTGGATCAGCGTGGATCGACGGCGGACTCTCCGGCGCCGGTCGCGATGCCACGGACCGCAAGGCATTACGGGGGGTCGGCGGCTGCACGTAGTGACAGGCAAGAGATAAGGGGCTACGGCACATGGCTGGACTCGCACTGGACGGGTCGAACCCCGATGTCAGCCTTCTCTACGACATCAACGGGCTGGCGAAGGACGCCCCCCACTGGTTCGACCGCGTCATGGAGTTCGTCGGCGAGTACGGGATCATCATCGGGCTCGCCCTGGTGACCCTGGCCGCCTGGTGGAGCGCGCGGAAGCGGCCGCAGGAGGCGCCGTCGGCCGTCGCCGGGCTGGTGTGGGCCCCGCTGGCCGCCGGGCTGGCGCTGGTCGCCAATATCCCGATCCGCGGCTTCGTCGAGCGGCCGAGGCCCTTCAAGGACCATCAGGGGCTCGACGTCCTGGTGGCGGGCAAGACCGACTTCTCGTTCGTCAGCGACCACGCGACGCTGACCATGGCGGTTGCCGTCGGCGTCTTCATGGCCCACCGCGCCTACGGGGTGGCCGCGATAGGGCTCGCGCTGCTGGAAGGGTTCTGCCGCGTCTATATGGGGGTCCACTACCCGACCGATGTGATCGGCGGGTTCGCCCTGGGGACAGCGGTAACGCTGCTGCTGGCGCCGCTCGCGATGATGCTGCTGACACCCCTGACCACGGCGGTCGCGAGTTCGCGCGTCGGCCGGCTGATACGGGCCGAGCCCGCCGCCGACCGGGGCGCGGACGGGGCGTGTGCGGAACTCTCCGAGTCCCGCTCGGCCGGCGGCGACCACGAGAACAAGGATCTGGCGGCTTAGCGGCTCCCTTACGGATACGCCTGACGGCCTCCTTACGGATGCGACGAAGGCCCGGCGGCTGCCGGGCCTTCTGTCGTCCCAGGCTTCCCTCGTCGGCGAACGGCCTTACAGCGCCTGCGGGAAGTCGAAGAGCCGGTCCGGGTCGTAGCGCTTCTTCAGCCGGGTCAGCTTGTCGGCGGCCGAGCCGTAGTAGGCCGAGCGCCAGTCCTTCAGCGACGCGTCCGTGTAGTTCTGGTACGCCGCCCCGGAGGCGTACCGCCGCATCGCCGTATGGGCCCCGTCCAGCCAGGTGTTGCCCGCGCTGCCGGAGCCGCTCGCCGCCCAGGAGGCGGTGTACTGGGCGAGGAACCGCGAGCGGCGGTGGACGAAGGACGTGGCCGTGGGCGAGACCCGGTTGACCGCCCCGCCGAGCGCGGTCAGCGCGATGCTCACCGCGCCCCCGCCGCCGGTGCGCCGCCCGTAGCGCTCCACCTGGTCGAGCATGGCCCGTACGCCCGCCTGGCTCAGCGAGCGGTCGTAGAAGTCCGAGCGCGCCGCGTAGGTCTCGCGGTTGAGCACCCCGGAGGTGCTGTGGCCGGGCTTGTCGCCCGGCAGATGGCAGTTGGTCGTCGAGGTGTCGCCGCAGCCCGCGTACATCCGCATGGCGTCGACGTAGCCGCGGCGGCGCAGGCTGACCCGGGTGGCCGGGCCGGGGCCGCCCGGTCCGTCGGCGAGCCGGTCCACCGCGTTCTGGAGCGCGCCGTAGGTGCCGAGCGAGAAGCAACTGATGGAGACGGTGGGGGTGCTCCCGGGGGCGGCCGACAGATGCAGCGCCGACCAGATCTCGTCCGGCTGGTCCGGGCCCCACTTCTGCCAGGCGCTCAGCACCTTCGCGGCCTTGGACCATGGCCATGACATATAGCAAGTCACGCCGTCGGCCGCCTCATGCGTACGGAACCGCAGTTCGGTGACGACGCCGAAGTTGCCGTTGCCCGCGCCGCGCAGCGCCCAGAACAGATCGGCCTCGCGGTTCTTGGAGACCTCGAGGGTCTTACCGTCCGCGGTGACGATCGTGGCGCCCGTAAGGCTGTCGGCGGTCAGCCCGTACGCCCGGGAGACCACACCGTGGCCGCCGCCGAGGGTCAGCCCCGAGATGCCGACGGTCGGGCAGGAGCCGCCGGGGACGGTGACCCCGCGGGCGCCGAGTGAGGTGTAGACGTCGATGAGCTTGGCGCCGCCGCCGATCCGCGCCTCGCCGGAGGCCGTACGGATCGACGAGAGCGCGGAGACGTCGATGACGAGACGGCCGTCGCCGCTGGACCACCCGGCGTAGGAGTGGCCGCCGTTGCGGATGGCGACGGGGGCGCCATGGCGGCGGGCGAAGTCCAGACAGGCGGAGATGTCCGAGGTGTTCTCTATATAGGCGACGGCGGCGGGGCGCAGATGGTCGAAGCGGGTGTTGTAGAGCCGGCTGGCGGAGGTGTAGTCGGAGTCGCCGGGGCGCACCAGGTCGCCCTGGAGGTCCTTGCCGAGCGCGCTCCAGTCGGCGGACTTCGGCTTGCCGTCGAGGGCGCCGCGCCTGCCGCTCGCCGAGGCCGTACGGGCGTCCGGCGCCGAGGAGGAGGCGGAGTCGGCGGAGGTTGCCTCACCGCCGGCCTTTCCCGCGTCGTCGTCGCACGCGGTGGCCCAAGTGGCGGTGGCCGTCAGCCCCGTGCCCGCTGCCAGCAGTGTCCGCCGGTTCATGGCGGTGTCCCCTCCCTGTCGACGCTGTTCTCAACCGTCGACCGGGCCACCGCGAAGCCGGCCCGGTCCCTGGGTCAGAGGGAGGGACCGGGGGATGTGGTTCCGCTCGTTGCCGAAGTTTTGTCGGGGGACGGACAAGCCCCGCTAATCGGACGAGTCCGATGAATCGCTTGTGTCGGACGGGGAGTGACGGGCCGTCTCATGAGCCGCCGCGTCGTCGCGGGCGGTGGCTCTGGCGCGCCGGGCCGGACCGGACCAGCCGCAGGTGCAGCGGGCGATGGAGAAGGAGCCCCGCTCCATGGTGATGGTGCGGTCCTGGCCGGGGCCTATATCGCCTGAGTCGAGCACATGACCACGCTACCGGGCCGTGACGGGCGACCGGTGCTGATCGTTAAACGAACAAGTATCAAGCGTGGACGAGCGTGGCCAGGGGGTCGGCGGTCGATGGAGTTCCAGCAGCGCGGGCTCGGCGTACGGAGACGGGTGAGAGCGGTCGCCGGTGTCGTGTCGGGCGGCCTGCTGGCCATGTCGCTGGCGACCATCAGTGGCTGTACCACCGAGACCGCGGCCGATGAACGCCCCGGCGGTACGGCGCGGGAGAGCGCGGTCACGGTGCTGCACCGGGCCGCGGACGTGCTGGTCGGATCGGGCAGCTCACGGGTCCGCACCACCATGGAGACGGCGACGGGCGGCACCCGGGTGTCCATCCGCGGCAGCGGTGCGTACGACTTCGAGAAGCGGCTGGGCCGGCTGCGGCTGCTGCTGCCGAGGGACGCGATGGGGGCCGCCGAGCATGCGCCGATCACCGAACTCCTGGCCTCCGGAGCGCTTTTCATGCGCAACCGCGGGGCGGGCATTCCGCGCGATAAGTGGGTGCGGGTGGATACAACGGATATTCCCGACGGCAATCTCGTTACCGGAGGGGCCACGGATCCGCTGACCGCCGCCGAACTGCTGCGCGGGGTGCGGAAGGCCAGCCTGGTCGGCGAGGAGGGGCTCGACGGGGATCTGGTGCGCCACTATCGCGGCATCACCGACATCGGCCGGGCGGCCCGGGCCGCGTCGGAGGGCGCGCGGGGGTCGCTGGTGGCCGCGGCGAGGGGGTTCGACGAGAACACGGTGACCTTCGACGCGTATCTCGACGGCCTCGGCCGGCTGCGCGAGGTGCGGCACCGGTTCACGGTGAGCAGCCGGACCGACGGCCAGGAGGCGACGGCGGGCCCGGACGCCGCCGGGCGGCGCGGTGCGGTGGGCGTCGCCTCGACGACGGAGCTGTACGACTTCGGGGCGCCGGCCGTGGTCGAGCTCCCCAAGCCCACGGATATCTACACAGGGAAGGTCGGATCACCTCAGAAGTAGTCGGAGGGGCCCGCTTTGCCCTTCGAAATGGCCCATCCGTGCCATGCGCGGAGTGTGTACCGATCCCTACGCTGGGAAGCCGCTGCTCGAAAGTGCTCGCAGGTGCTCGCTGGAGGAGGTGAAACACGTGGTTGCGCGTCGCGGCTCGTCGGGCCCGGACCCCGTGGCCCTCGTCGAAATCGATCTCTATGGTGACTTGATGATCGCTGCGTCGAGCGCGGACGAGGACAGGCTCAGTACGGACCGTATCGACGAGGTGCTCCGGGTGCAGGCCGACCGATCAGATTCGGCCGAGGGAGCCAAGGGCGCCAAGGGTGCTAATGGCGCCAAGGGTGCCAAGGGTGCCAAGGGTGCCAAGCGGGCCAAGGGTGCCCATAGCGCCGATCGCGCCGAGGATGTCAGGGGTGCCGAGGAGTCGACGGGCGCCCCGGAGGCCGGGGGCCCGGACGCTCCGTAGCGGGGTCGCCGTCTCGCCGGCGGGTGCCCAGCGGCCCCGTCCGGCGAGCGGCCCGTCCGGCGAGGCGGGAGCGATATTCCGCACCCGGCGGTGGTCCTCTCTGTACCCGGCCGCTTCATACCCGGCCGCGGTCGCATCCGCGCCCGGGAAGGGCCGGGCCGGTGCTCAGGTCCGCAGCAGCCGGGCGATGGCCGCCGTGGCCTCGGCCACCTTGGCGTCGACCTCGCTCGTGCCCTCCGTCTCGCCCTGGGCGGCGCTCTCCACGGCCGCGCTGGCGACGCAGTGGCGCAGATGCTCCTCGAGCAGTTGGAGGGCGAAGGACTGGAGCGCCTTGGTGCCGGCCGAGACCTGGGTGAGTATGTCGATGCAATAGACGTCTTCCTCGACCATCCGTTGCAGTCCCCTGATCTGGCCCTCGATCCGGCGCAAACGCTTGAGGTGCTGATCCTTTTGTTTGGCGTATCCATGGCCACCGTGGGGTACGGACTCCTGGGCGGAAGTATGCCCGGACGTCTGGCCCCGCTCGTCGCCATCGGTGGGCGAGGTGGTGTCGGCTGCCGTGGTCGTCATGGCGTCCTCCCGTTGATTACGCAATGTCCGCATATACCCCCAGTGGGTATATGGTACCGGCTTTTCTGGTCGAACCGGGCCCCCGTGCTGAGCACTCTGCCCGATGGGCGACACTGGGATCGCCGGTTACCGTGGCCGGAAGATGCGCCTAGCATCGACGAGTCCCCATCCGCTGCTTCCGAGGATCCCCAGTGCGCTTTCGTCTGACCCCCAGGGAGACGAGCTTCTACGACATGTTCGCCGCGTCCGCGGACAACATCGTGACCGGCTCCAAGCTCCTGATGGAACTGCTCGGGGCGGACTCCTCCGCTCGTGCCGAGATCTCGGAGCGGATGAGGGCCGCGGAGCACGCGGGGGACGACGCCACACACGCGATCTTCCACCAGCTCAACTCCTCCTTCATCACGCCGTTCGACCGTGAGGACATCTACCGCCTGGCCTCGTCCCTCGACGACATCATGGACTTCATGGAGGAGGCCGTCGACCTGGTCGTCCTCTACCAGGTCGACGAGCTGCCCAAGGGGGTCGAGCAGCAGATCGAGGTGCTGGCGCGGGCGGCCGAGCTGACCGCCGAGGCGATGCCGAATCTGCGCACCATGACCAACCTCACCGAGTACTGGATCGAGGTCAACCGGTTGGAGAACCAGGCGGACCAGATCCACCGCCGACTGCTGGCCCACCTCTTCAACGGTAAGTACGACGCGATAGAGGTGCTCAAGCTCAAGCAGATCGTCGATGTGCTGGAGGAAGCGGCCGACGCCTTCGAGCATGTGGCCAACACGGTCGAGACCATCGCCGTCAAGGAGTCCTGAGCCCCGGCATGGACACCTTCGCGCTTGTCGTGACCATCGCGGTCGCGCTCTTCTTCACCTATACCAACGGCTTCCACGACTCGGCCAACGCCATCGCGACCTCGGTCTCCACCCGGGCGCTGACCCCCAGGGCGGCGCTCGCGATGGCCGCCGTGATGAACCTCGCCGGTGCCTTCCTGGGCAGCGGTGTCGCCAAGACCGTCAGTGAGGGCCTGATCGCCACCCCCACCGGCGGCCAAGGCATGATGATCTTGTTCGCCGGACTGGTCGGCGCGATCACCTGGAACATGGTGACCTGGTACTACGGTCTGCCGTCCTCCTCCTCGCACGCGCTGTTCGGCGGGCTGGTCGGCGCGGCGCTGGCGGGGGCGAGCACGGTCCACTGGGACGGGGTGCTGGAGAAGATCGTCATCCCGATGGTCCTCTCTCCCATCGTCGGCCTGGTGCTGGGCTACTTCGTGATGGTGATCATCCTCTGGCTGTTCCGTGACGCGAACCCGCACAAGGCCAAGCGCGGCTTCCGGATAGCGCAGACCGTCTCGGCGGCGGGCATGGCGCTCGGCCACGGCCTCCAGGACGCCCAGAAGACCATGGGTGTCGTGGTGATGGCCCTGGTCATCGGGGGTGTCGAGGACGAAGGCGACGCGATTCCGGTGTGGGTGAAGATCTCCTGCGCCGCGATGCTGTCGCTCGGCACCTACGCGGGCGGCTGGCGCATCATGCGCACGCTGGGACGGCGGATCATCGAGCTGGACCCGCCGCAGGGATTCGCGGCGGAGACCACGGCGGCCGGGGTCATGTACACGGCGTCGTTCATGTTCCAGGCGCCTATCTCGACCACCCATGTGATCACCTCGGCGATCATGGGTGTGGGGGCGACGAAGCGGGTGAGCGCGGTCCGCTGGGGGGTCGCGAAGAACATCATCCTCGGCTGGTTCATCACCATGCCGGCCGCGGCCGGAGTCGCCGCGCTCAGCTACTGGATCGTCAACCTGGCCTTCGGCTGACCGCCGCACGCCGCGGCTGACCGCGGCTGACCACGGTCGACTGCGGCCGGCCGCCGTACGCGGACACACGAAGCGGACATACGAAGCGGACGCACGAAGCGGACGCACGAAGCGGATACACAAAAGCGGGCCCGCCCCCGGGAGCCAGGGGCGGGCCCTTCGTCTTGCGGTGGCACCGCCATGCAGCACCGCAGGACGTTCTGTCCTCGCCCACAGTGCGGGCGAGGAGCCTGGTCAGCCGAAGCGGCCCGAGATGTAGTCCTCGGTCGCCTGCACCGACGGGTTGGAGAAGATCCGCTCGGTCTCGTCGATCTCGATGAGCTTGCCGGGCTGGCCGACGCCGGCCAGGTTGAAGAAGGCCGTACGGTCCGAGACGCGCGCCGCCTGCTGCATGTTGTGCGTCACGATGACGATCGTGAAGCGCTCCTTGAGCTCACCGATCAGGTCCTCGATGGCGAGCGTCGATATCGGGTCGAGCGCCGAGCAGGGCTCGTCCATCAGCAGCACATCGGGCTCGACCGCGATGGCGCGGGCGATGCACAGCCGCTGCTGCTGACCGCCGGAGAGCCCGGCGCCCGGCTTGTTCAGCCGGTCCTTGACCTCGTTCCAGAGGTTCGCGCCCTTGAGGGACTTCTCGACGACGGCCTCGAGCTCGCTCTTGCGGTACGAGCCGTTGAGCTTCAGCCCGGCGGCGACGTTCTCGAAGATGGACATCGTCGGGAACGGGTTGGGGCGCTGGAAGACCATGCCGACCGTGCGCCGCACGGAGACCGGGTCCACACCCGAGCCGTAGAGGTTCTCGTCGTCGAGCATCACCTTGCCCTCGACCCGGCCGCCGGGGGTGACCTCGTGCATCCGGTTGAGGGTGCGCAGGAAGGTCGACTTGCCGCAGCCCGAGGGGCCGATGAAGGCGGTCACCGAGCGGGGCTCGACCGTCATCGAGATGTCCTCGATGGCTTTGTGGGTGCCGTAGTAGGCGGTCAGCCCGCTGACGTCGATGCGCTTGGCCATGTGAATCACTTCTCTTCTTCTTGGCCTCAGCGGCCGGACTTCGGGGCCTTCCAGCGGGCGATGCCGCGGGCCACCAGGTTCAGGATCATGACGAAGGCGATGAGCACGAGCGCCGCGGCCCAGGCCCGGTTGAAGGAGGCATCGTTGCCGAGCTGCCACTGCTCGTAGATGTAGTACGGCAGCGACGACTGGGCGCCTTCGAACGGGTTGTTGTTGATCCCGGTGGCACCGAAGACCAGCAGCACGATGGGGGCGGACTCACCGGCGATACGGGCGACCGCGAGCATCACACCGGTGGTGATTCCGCCGATCGCGGTGGGCAGCACCACCTTGAGGATGGTGCGCCACTTGGGCACGCCGAGCGCGAGGGACGCCTCACGCAGCTCGTCCGGGACGAGCTTGAGCATTTCCTCGGTCGAGCGGACGACGATCGGCATCATCAGGATGGCCAGCGCCATGGCACCGGCGAAGCCCGAGTAGCTGAAGTCGAGAATGATGATCCAGAAGCTGAGGATGAACAGACCGGCGACGATCGAGGGGATACCCGTCATCACGTCGACGAAGAAGGTGACGGCCTTGGCGAGTTGACCGCGGCCGTACTCCACCAGGTAGATGGCGGTCAGCAGGCCGATCGGAACGGCGATGAGCGTGGCGAGGCCGACCTGCTCCAGGGTGCCGATGATCGCGTGGTACGCGCCACCGCCGGGCAGGATCGTCTGCACACCCTCCATGGAGTGGCCCAGGAAGTAGCCGTCGAGCACCGTCCGGCCCCGGTCGATGGTCTCCCAGAGCAGGGAGAGCAGCGGGATGACGGCGAGCAGGAAGCAGACCCAGACCAGGCTGGTGGCCAGCCGGTCCCTGGCCTGCCGGCCGCCTTCGACCACGGCGCCGAGGACGTACGAGGCGATGATGAACACCAGGGCGGCGAACAGGCCCCACTGGAACGGACTGCCCATCCCCAGGGCGGTGCCGATGCCCGCTCCCACCGCCGCCGAGCCGACGACCAGGGCGTACGGGGTCCACCGCGGCAGCCGGGCCTGCTTGAGGCTGGAAGCGCGGTGCGCGCCTTTATCAACGACAGTGCTCATGCCGTGCCCCTTACATTCGCTTCTCCGCCCGCGCGGCGCAGAGGTGCGGCCTTCGTCTTCTTCTGCGGCCCGGTGGCCGCGCGTGCGTCGCTCATGCCGCGGTCCCCGAGTACTCCTTGCGGCGGGCGATGATCATTCGCGCGGCGCCGTTCACCAGCAGGGTGATGACGAACAGCACGAGACCGGAGGCGATCAGCGCGTCGCGGCCGTCGTTACCGGCTTCCTTGAAGCGGCTGGCGATGTTCTGGGCGAAGGTGCCGCCGCCCGGGTCCAGCAGGCTGGTCTCGATCAGGAAGTTGGGGGACAGCACGGTGGCGACCGCCATGGTCTCGCCCAGCGCACGGCCGAGGCCCAGCATCGAGGCGCTGATGATGCCGGAGCGGCCGAAGGGGAGCACCGACATCCGGATGACCTCCCAGCGCGTCGCGCCGAGCGCCAGCGCCGCCTCCTCGTGCATCTTCGGGACCTGCCGGAACACCTCGCGGCTCACGCTGGTGACGATCGGCAGAATCATGATCGCCAGCAGGATGCCGACGGTGAACAGGGAGCGCGCGGCGCCGCCCTGGTAGCTGAGGATCCCGGTCCAGCCGAGGTAGTCGTCGAACCAGGTGTACAGCCCGGTCAGATGCGGGACCAGGAAGAGCGCGCCCCACAGGCCGTAGACGATGCTGGGGACCGCGGCGAGCAGGTCGATGACGTACGCGACCGGGGTGGCCAGCCGGCGCGGGGCGTAGTGCGAGATGAACAGCGCGATGCCCACCGCGACCGGGACCGCGATGACCATGGCAATGATCGAGCTGACGATCGTGCCGTAGGCGAGGACGGCGATGCCGAACCGCATCGGCGAGGAGCCGGTGTTCCACTCGAAGTACGTGAGGAAGTTGGCCTCGTCCTTGGAGATCGCGATGGCGGCGCGGTAGGTGAGGAAGGCCGCGATGGCCGCCATGATCACCAGCAGCGCGATACCAGAACCCCGCGAGAGGGCGAGGAAGATCTTGTCACCGGCGCGGCCGGTGGAGCGGGTCCTGACCTTGGGTGGAGACCCGGCGGCTGATGATGTGGGTTCTATATCCGTTTTCATGAGTTCTCCGGTCTGCGGAGCCTGATGCGGATGAGGCTCCTGGTGCGGCGGTGCACCGGACAATGCGGCTGACTCCGCCGCGGCGATCGCCGCGGCGGAGTCAGCCGCACTCGGGTCAGGAGAGGCTCTTGACGCTCTCGCGGACCTTGTTGGCGATCTCGGTCGGGAGCGGGGCGTAGCCCAGCTCCTTGAGCGAGGTCTGGCCGTCCTCGCTGGCGACGTAGGTCAGGAAGGACTTGGTCGCGGCGAGGGTGCTCGCCTTGTTGCCCTTGTCGCAGGCGATCTCGTAGGTGACCAGGGTGATCGGGTAGGCGCCGTCCGCCTTGGTGTCGTACGCCAGGTCGAGGGCCAGGTCGCTGCCGGTGCCCTTGATCTTGGCCTCGGAGATGGCCTTGGAGGCGTTCTCGACGGTGGCCTGGACCGGGGCGGAGGCGCCGGTGTCCAGGTCGACGGTCTTGATGCTGTTCGCGGTCGCGTAGGACAGCTCGAAGTACGAGATGGCGCCCGAGACCTGCTTGACCTGCGAGGAGACACCGGAGGAGCCGTCGGCCGACTGGCCGCCCTTGCCCTCCCACGCCTTGCCCGGCTCGTGCGGCCACGCCTTGGGGGCGGCGGCCTTGAGGTACTTGGTGAAGTTGTCCGTGGTGCCCGACTCGTCGGAGCGGTGGAACGCCTGGATCTTGAGGCTCGGGAGCTTCGCGTCCTTGTTCAGCGCCTTGATCGCGGGGTCGTCCCACTTCTTGATCTCGGAGTTGAAGATCTTGCCGAGGACATCGGCGTTCAGCGTCAGCTTGTCGACGCCGGGCACGTTGAAGCCGACGGCGATCGGGCCACCGACCATCGGCAGGTCAATGGCCTTGCCGCCCTTGCAGATCTTCTCGGAGGACTTGACCTCCTCGGGCTTCAGCGCCGAGTCGGAGCCCGCGAAGGCGGTCTTGCCCTGGAGGAACTCCTGGATGCCCGCGCCCGAGCCGGTGGCCTTGTAGTTGAGCTTGGTGTCCTTGCAGGCGGCGCCGTAGGTCTTGATCCACAGGTCCATGGCGTTCTTCTGCGCGGACGAGCCCGAGGCCAGCAACTGCCCCTTGCCGTCGCACTTGATGTTGGAGGCGGCCTTGGAGCCGCCGCCGCCCGATTCGTTGTTGTTGTCGGAACCGCACGCCGTGAGGACAAGGACGCCGGAGACAGCAAGGGCACCGGCGGTGATGGCGCGAAGCCGGTTCTTGCGCTGAAGCTTCACTTTCAGGAGTTCCTTCCAGGAGCCGCCGGTTGGGGGACGGCGCGCGAGATGGGGTGGAGCGCACTTGGTGAGGCGTGCGCCGGAGCCGGACTCGGCTCACGCTCAGTAGGGCCGAAAGTAGGCAGATCAGGTGAAGCGGCCTGAGGGGGTGAGTTAACGGATGGTGAACCTCGGCCGTCAGTGTGGTGGCCATGTCACGGCCAGGTCACGGCCCGATCCCGAGCCGGACGACGTCCTTGCGGAGGTCGCCCCAGGTCCGTCCGACACCTGTGCGACACCCGTCCGGTGAACCGGTTCGGGGTGGCTGCTGGCGTAACCGCCGCGTGTCTCTGTCGAATTGCGGTACGGCATGTCACTATCCGTCCCTACGTGCCGGTACGTCAGGTCTGGCGCGCGAGAGGGACAGGAGCGCGCCCGGCCGGAACGGAACGAGAGGAGACCGCGGGTGAGGCGGGACGGGAGAGGGAGGGGTGTGAGCGTCGCCGCGGCCACCGCGCTGGTCTGCGCGCTGGGACTGTCGGCCGTGCCGGAGACGGCGTACGCCGCGCCCGGCGAGCCGGGACCGGCTCCGGGGCCGGGCGGCGGGGCCGATGGCGGCGCGACCGGGGGCGGGCGCCTGGAGGCGGTCCACCAGGAGGTCGACGGGCTCTACCGCAAGGCGGAGTCCGCCACGGACGCGTACAACCTGGCGCGGGAGAAACAGGCCCGTCAGGAGAAGGCCATCCTGAAGATCGCCCGAGCCGTGGTGAAGGCCCAGAAGGAGATGGCCGGGCTGCGCAAGCGGGCCGGGGCGATGGCCCGGGCGCAGTACCGGGGCGGCGGGATGCCGGCGGAGGCGCGGCTGTTCCTCAATGGCGATCCGGGCGAGTTCCTCGACGGCGTCTCGCTCGCCCGTAAGGGTGAACAGGCGACCCATGGGCTGATCGGCCGTCTGGAGCGCACCCAGGTGGCGCTCGACCGCTACGCCGACTCGGCCTCCCAGGAGTGGGAGCGGCTGGACCGGAGCCGGGCGAAGAAGGCGGCGGCGAAGAAGGAGATCCTGCGCAAGCTGGCCCGGGCCCAGCGGCTGGAGTCCCGGCTGGCGAAGGACGAACGGGAGCGGCTGCGCCAACTGGAGGAGGACAAGGCCCGTGGCGCGCAGGCGAAATGGCTGGACACCGGGATACTGCGGGAGCTCGGCAGCGGCGCCACCGCGACGGGCGGGCGGGCGGTCGACTTCGCGCGGGCCCAGCTCGGCAAGAACTACGTATGGGGCGCGGTGGGCCCGGACACCTACGACTGCTCGGGGCTGACCCAGCGGGCGTGGGCGGCGGCCGGCCGGTCGATCCCGCGGACCTCGCAGGAGCAGTGGAGGCTGCTGCCGAAGGTGAGCACGAAGGACATGCGCCCGGGTGATCTGATCATCTACTTCAAGGACGCGAGCCATGTGGGGATGTACGTGGGCAGCGGCGCGATGATCCACGCCCCCCGCCCCGGCCGCCAGGTCACGGTCGCGGGCGCGGGCTCGATGCCGATCCTGGGCGTGGTCCGGCCGGACGCGAGGTAGTACGGCCGGACCGCCGCGGGTGTGGGCCCGCCCGGTCGCCTCAGGTTCAGGCCGGTGGAAGCGCGTTCAGGGCCGTCTCGAAGGCGTCGTACGCGCGCTGGTCGAAGAGGACGAAGCGGGCCTCGGTGACCGCGGTGTCCGCATCGCGGACGGCGGCGAGTGCGATCCGGGCCGCCTCGTCCAGGGGCCAGCGGTAGACGCCGGTGGAGACGGCCGGGAAGGCGACCGTAAGGGCGCCCAGCTCATCGGCGACCCGCAGCGACTCCCGGTAGCAGGAGGCGAGCGTGGCCGAGCGGTCCTCGGCCGTGGAGAAGACCGGTCCGACCGTATGGATCACCCAGCGGGCGGGGAGCCGGCCGGCCGTGGTGGCGACCGCCTGTCCGGCCGGAAGGCCCTTGCCATAGCGCGACGCACGCAGATCGCGGCATTCATCCAGAATGTCGGATCCGCCCCGTCGATGGATGGCTCCATCGACGCCACCCCCTCCCAGCAGGGAGGAGTTGGCCGCGTTCACGACCGCGTCGACGTTTTGCTCCGTGATGTCCCCCAGGGCCAGCGTGATGTTCGTCATCCCGGGATTGTCTCCCGGGTCGCCAAGTGCCGCATGACGTGCGGCATATGACAAAAGTCGGCGCCTGGAGGTCATTCCATGAAACGGCCGCCTAGCGCTAAGGTCGCCTGGCAATATCCGGTACCCGCGCTCTGGGGCCACTGAAACCGACCAGTCGGTGTGCGTACCGGAATCCCACTGCGCTCCACCTGTCGGCGGTGCGCGCCCTCGGGGGGAGGGAAGGAATCGAGCGATGTCCGTACCCGTGCCGAGGCAACGGGAGGCACCGGCCCCGCAGGCCGGTCCCGCCGCCCTGCCCGACAACGGGCTCACCCTGCTGGTGATCGAGGACGATCCGTCCGGTGCCTTCAACGTTCCCGAGATGCTGGATACCGAGGGTAACCGAGTCCGCATCCGTACGGCGCGCAATCTCACCGAGGCCAGCCGGCTGCTCACCGACGGGGTGCAGTGCATCCTCCTGGCCCTCCCGGGCCCGGGCCGCGACGGCGCGGACTCGCTGGCCGCGCTGCACGAGGTGCTGCGGCTCGCGCCCCAGCACGCCGTCCTCGTCCTGACCGCGGAGGACGACGCCGAGCGCGCCGCCGAGGCGGTGCGGGTGGGCGCCCAGGACTTCCTCTTCCGCGGCGAACTGGACGGCCGGATCCTCAGCCGCGCCATCCGCTACGCCGTCGAGCGCAAACGCTCCGACCTCGCGCAGCGCCAGCTCACCGAGTCACGGCTGCGCGCCCAGGAGAACGCCCGGCTGGAGCGCGGACTGCTGCCCACCCCGCTGCTGGACGGCTCGGGGCTGCGCTTCGCCGCCCGCTACCGGCCCGGCCGCAGCCGGGCCCTGCTCGGCGGCGACTTCTACGACACCGTCCGCACCCCGGACGGCACGGTCCACGCGATGATCGGCGACGTCTGCGGCCACGGCCCGGACGAGGCCGCCCTCGGCGTGGAGCTGCGCATCGCCTGGCGCGCCCTGACCTTCGCCGGGCTCTGCGGCGATCAGCTACTCGGCACCCTTCAGCAGGTGCTGGAGAACGAACGCGCCGACGATGAGATCTTCGCCACACTGTGCACCGTCGATATCGCGCCGGACGGCCGCCGGGCCGGGGTCTGCCTGGCCGGGCACCCCTCACCGCTGGCGATCCGCCCGAGCATGGCGCCCCGGCTGCTGCCCACCGATGAGAACGGCCCGGCGCTCGGCCTGCTGCCGAACGCCCGCTGGCCGCGCCGCGAGGTCGAGCTCGGCGGGGCATGGAGCCTGATGATGTACACCGACGGGCTGATCGAGGGCCGCGTCGGAGCAGGCGTGCAGCGGCTCGGCCAGGAGGGCATGGTCGAGATCGTCGCCCGCCAGGTCGCGGAGGGGCGACGCGGTGAGGAACTGCTGGACGCCACCGTCACCGAGGTGCGGTCGCTGAACGGCGGGGAGCTGACCGACGATCTGGCGGTGCTGCTGCTGGACCGCGGCTGATCGGCCGCGGTCCGTGCCGCTGTCTGCCGTCTGGCGCCCGGCGACTGCCGCCCGCGCCGCTTGCAGGCCGTTCGACCCGGCCTAGCGGTCCCTACGGCCCCTAGCGTTCCCTACGGCCCCTTCAACGGCCCCTAGCGGCCGTTGAAGGGGCCGTAGGGACCGTCGGAGCTGGAGCCGCGGCCGCGCGGCCAGCGGCGGCCACCGCCGGAGACCTGCCGCAGCGCGGGCCGGACGTCGACGATGTACACGATCGTCGCGATGAGCCCGATGATCGGCAGGAAGTCCAGGATTCCCATGAAGAAGTTCACCGCGGCGGCGAGGCCAAGGATGATCAGCCAGAACGCCTTGGTCTGCTTGTCCGCCGCCCGGTACGCGTCATCCCGGCGGATCGCCGAGTCGACGAAGGCGAAGAGGCTGAAGAGGAGCAGGGCCCAGGAGACCCAGTACATCAGCTTGCCGAAGCCTTCAACCAGCACGCCATCCACCGCCTAGAAGATATGTATGGGACGCGTCTCTGCGGGCCACCGTACCCGCACACCGGGCCGGGCACGCAGGGCGCTGCCCGGCGTACCCGGCCCGATCGTGGACATGCGCTCGTCAGCCGGCCGACTTCGGCTCCGGCCGCTTGGCGGGGGCGGCGGGCTTGTTGCCGCGCGCCGGGGCCTTCTTGGCCTGGGAGGACGAAGAGGCCGCGGACGGCTGCGCGCCGGAGTGACCCGAGTGGCCGGAGTGGCTCGAGTTGCTCGAGTTGCTCGACGGGGCCGGGGTGGCGGGCTTGGCCGCCGACTTCGGCGCCTCCTTGGACGAGTCCATGGCGACCGAGTGCGACGGGGCCTTCGACCGGGCCGCCGCGTTGCCGTCCCGGCCCTCGTGGGGCTCGATCGCACCGGCGATGTCGACGACCTCGTCGGCCGCCTCACCGCGCCAGGTCCGCACGACCTCCTGGCCGTGCTCGGCCACCTCGTCGTACCGCTCCCGCGCCTTCACGGCCAGCTCGGCGGCCCGGCCCACACCCTGAAGGGCGAGGTCCTGCGCCGTGTCGCGCAGCCGCTTGATGTCGGTGTCGATCGTGCCCAGCATCTCGTTGAGCTTGCCCTGGGCCTCCTTGGCCTGCTGGGAGACCCGCTCCTGCACGACCTTGGGGTCGGTGTTGCGTACCGCGTTCAGGCGCTCCGGGGCCTCGGCGACGATCTTCTCGACGAACGACGGCACCTCCTTGAGCTTCTGGGCGGCCAGATCGGCGGTGCCCGCCATGAAATACAGCGGGGTCGGGTCGGTGAGGGTCTTGCGTACGTCGTCGGTGATGGCCATGGTGATGGTCCTCCCGGATCAGTTCGAGGGTGTGGCGACGTCGGCGCCGGTGCCGAAGGTGTCGGAGGGGTCGGAGATGTCGTCCGAGGCGGTCTGGAGCCCGTTCTCCTTGCGGAAGGACTCGTAGATCTGAAGCAGTACCTGCTTCTGCCGCTCGTTGATCGAGGGGTCGGCGAGTATCACGCTGCGCACCTCGGTCTCCTCGCGGTCCCGCTCGTCGAGGATCCCCGCCTGTACGTACAGGGTCTCGGCGGATATCCGCAGCGCCTTCGCGAGCTGCTGAAGGATCTCGGCGCTCGGCTTGCGCAGCCCGCGCTCGATCTGGCTGAGGTACGGATTGGACACCCCGGCCGCATCGGCGAGCTGCCGCAGTGACAACTGCGCACTGCGCCGCTGTTCGCGCAGGAACTCGCCGAGGTTGCCGACGTTGAGTGATGCCATACCTCGATGCTGCAACAGGAGTGCTAACTATTGCAAGCATTTGCTTGCAATAGTGGCGCGTGTCATGGCGGGACCGGGCGGTACGGCCTCGGCGAAAAAAATCTCGTGAGGTTTGTCGATCCGGGCGGCGCCCGTTCGACGCACAGGTGAGAGGCAAGGGAAGCGCCCGGCCTCCGTTCCGAATCCCGCTTCGTATGACGAATGAGTCGAATGAGGAGTCACCATGCCGCGCTATCTGACGATGATCCGCGTCGATGAGCAGAACGCCCCCGCCGAGGGCCCCAGCCCCGAGCTCATGGAGCGGATGGGTGCGCTGATCGAGGAGATGACCAAGGCCGGGGTCATGCTGGACACGGCCGGGCTCACCCCGACCTCCGAGGGAACCCGGGTCACCTGGTCCGGCGGGAAGATGAGCTGCACCGACGGCCCGTTCACCGAGAGCAAGGAGGTCATCGGCGGCTACTCCATCATCCAGGCCAAGGACAAGGCCGAGGCCGTGGAGTGGACCAAGCGGTTCCTGCGGACCCATGAGGAGTTCTGGACCATCACCGTCGAGGTCCGCGAGATCGTCACGGGCTGAGCCGACCGTGCTTGCTCCGTCTCCGTACGGCTGCTCTGATAGGGGTCGTGACGGCAGCAAGCCCGGCCAATGCGGCAAACGCGAATAAGGCGGATAGAGCGGATGGGGCGGGGGAAACCGCCGAAATCGCCGCAGCGGTCGAAACGGTCGAAACGGTATTCAGGATCGAGTCCGCGCGGATCATCGCAGGCGTCGCCCGCATCGTGCGGGACGTCGGGCTGGCCGAGGAACTCGCGCAGGACGCCCTGGTCATCGCGCTGGAGCGGTGGCCGGAGTCGGGAGTGCCGGACAATCCGGGCGCCTGGCTCATGGCCACCGCCAAGCACCGTGCGATCGATCTCGTCCGCCGTAAGGAGACCTACGCACGCAAGCTGGCGGAGGTCGGGCGGGCCCTGGAGGACGTCTCACCGCCCGATCCGGCGGATCTCGCCCGGACCGCCGAGGACATCGACGACGATCTGCTGCGGCTGATCTTCACCGCCTGCCATCCCGTGCTGTCGACCCAGGCCCGGGTCGCGCTCACCCTGCGGCTGCTGGGCGGGCTGACGACGGAGGAGATCGCCCGCGCGTTCCTGGTCCCGGAGCCCACGGTCGCCCAGCGCATCGTCCGGGCCAAACGGACGCTCGCCCAGGCCGACGTCCCCTTCGAAGTGCCGTACGGCGACGACCGGACCGCCCGGCTCTCCTCGGTCCTGGAGGTCATCTACCTCGTCTTCAACGAGGGCTACTCCGCGACCACGGGCGACGATCTGGTGCGCCCGGCCCTGTGCGAGGACGCGCTGCGGCTGGCCCGGGTCCTGGCCGGACTGCTGCCCCAGGAGCCCGAAGTCCATGGACTGGCCGCGCTGCTGGAGTTCCAGTCCTCCCGTATCGCGGCACGCACCGGCCCCGGCGGTGAGCCGGTGCTGCTCGCCGACCAGAACCGCACCAAGTGGAACCGGCTGCTCATCCGCCGGGGCGTCGATGCCCTGGAGCGCGCGGGCCACGGCCCGTACTCCCTCCAGGCCGCCATCGCCGCCTGCCACGCACGGGCGGTCCGCTACGAGGACACCGACTGGACGGCCATCGCCGCCCTCTACGGCCGGCTGATGGCGCTGGCCCCGTCCCCGGTGGTGGAGCTCAACCGGGCGGTCGCCGTCGCGATGGCGGAGGGGCCCGCGGCCGGTCTGAAGCTGGTCGAGGCGCTGGCGGAGGAACCGGCGCTCAAGGACTACCACCTGCTGCCGAGCGTCCGCGGGGAACTGCTGGAGCGCCTGGGGCGGCATGCGGAGGCCCGGGCGGAGTTCGCCCGGGCGGCGGCCCTGACGCGTAACGCCCGTGAGCGGGCGCTGCTGCTGGAGCGGTCGTCGGGCTGATCCGATCTCGTGGTCGGGGCGATCCGATCTTGCGGTCGGGGCGGTCCGATCTTGTGGTCGGGGCGAAAAGGTGCGCATGCTGCCCCATGAACTCATCCTCCGCATCCTCCTCAGCTCCGTCCTTGTTCTCTCACCTCTCGTCACCGGCCGATCGGCTCGGTTTCGGCGCGATGCAGTTGCCGGGGCGGTGGGCCGGTCCCGCCGTCGAGCGTGCGACGGCCGTGGCGGTCGCACGGCGGGCCGTGGAGCTGGGCGCCCGTCATATCGACACCGCCGCCTTCTACTTCTCCGCCACCGAGCGGGCCAACGACATCCTGCGCGAGGCCCTGCACCCGTACCCCGAGGACGTCAGCATCGCCACCAAGGTCGGGCCGCTGCGCACCGCGACCGGCGAGATGTACGCGGAGGCGCGGCCGGAGCAGTTGCGGGGTCTGGTCGAGGAGAACCTGCGGCAGTTGGGCGTCGACGCGCTCGACCTGGTCTACCTGCGAGTGGGGCGGCTCAAGGCGGTGGGCGGGGTCCCGCTCGGGGAGCGGTTCGCCGCGCTGGCCGCGCTGCGGGAGGAAGGGCTGGTGCGGCGGCTCGGAGTGAGCAATGTGAGCGCCGAGCAGTTGGCCGAGGCCCGCGCGATCGCGCCCGTCGCGGCGGTGCAGAACCGGTTCGGGGTGCTCGATCAGGCCGATGCGGCGCTGGTGGACGAGTGCGCCGGGGCCGGGATCGCCTATATGCCGTTCTTCGCGCTGGGCGGCGGCCACACCGACCTGGAGAACGAGAACCTGCGGACGGTCGCGGAGCGGCACGGCGCGACCGCGCACCAGATCGCCCTCGCCTGGGGGCTCGCCCGCTCGCCCGCGATCATCCAGATCCCCGGCACCAGCTCACTGGCCCATCTTGAGGAGAACATGGCGGCGGCGCGGATCGCCCTCGACGAGGACGACCTTTCGCTGCTGGAGCCGGTGGCGGACTGACGCGGGGCCGGGCGGGCCGGGCCCGGATCTGGGCGCGGCGTCGTTGTCGTACCCCCGTGGTCGAATGAACGGAACGCGGGTGCGGGGTGTGCTGACGGCGGGAGGCGGCGGATGTCCGGTGGAGCGAGCGGGGTGCGGGTGCGGCTCGAGCCATGGGAGGACAGCGCGTCCTGCCTGGAGCTGCTGCGTGGTGTCAACAGTCCCGAGATGACGAGCCACCTGGGCGGACCGGAGAGCGAGGAGCGGATCCTGGTCCGCCACCGCCGGTATGCCGAGCTGACGCGGCCGGGCGCCGGGCGGATGTACCGGATCGTGCTGCTGCCGGAGGAGGAGACGGTCGGCAGCATCGGGTACTGGGAGCGGGAGTGGCGGGGCGAGCCGGTGTACGAGACCGGCTGGGCCGTGCTGCCGCCGTTCCAGGGGCGGGGGATCGCCGCCGCGGCCGCGGGGGAGGTCGCCCTGGCGGCCGCGGCCCAGCGGAACCATCGGTATCTGCACGCGTATCCGTCCGTCGCCCACCCCGCGTCGAACGGGGTGTGCCGTAAGGCCGGGTTCACCCTGGTCGGGGAGTGCGAGGTCGAGTACCCGCCGGGGACGCTCATGCGGTGCAACGACTGGCGGCTGGAACTGCGCTCGCCCTCCTAGTCGCTCAAGGCGCCCTGGGAGCGCTGGGAGTGCTGGGTCTGGGGCCATGCGTAGTGCACGGACAGGCCGGTCCGGCCCGGCAGGACATCGGGCCGGAGCACCAGGCGCTCGTCGTAGTCCCCGCCGTTCTGGCGGCGGAACGGGATCGGCTCCTCCGTCGGCAGGGCGGCCAGCCGCTTCCGCAGCGCGGCGGCATGGGCGTCGTACGCCTCGTCCGGTACCCGGTCCGCGCCGTAGACCACATGCGGCGGCAGCACGGACATCCCGCTGTACCAGAAGGTGCCGTGGTGCAGCGGGAACAGCAGATCGCCGATGTCGCCGTTGACACCGCGCGGCCCCATGGTGTCCTCGGGCGCCCCCGCGGTCAGGACCACCATGGCCCGCTTACCGGCCAGCTTGCCGTCCCCGTAGCGCAGGGTGCGTCCGTCCGGCCCTGTGACCCCGTAGGCGAAGCCCTTGACGAAGACACGGTCGAACCAGCCCTTGAGGATGGCGGGCATGCCGTACCACCAGAGCGGGAACTGCACGATCAGTGCGTCGGCCCAGGCGATCTTCTCCTGTTCGGCACGGATGTCCCCGCTCAGCGTCCCCGCGTCATAGGCACGCCGCGAGGCGGCCCCGACGATGAGGCGTTCGCTCGCGTCATGGCGGAAGTCGGCGCCGTCGACCACGGGGTTCCAGCGCATCGCGTAGAGATCGGACAGCCGGTGGTCATGGCCCGCCTCCCGCAGGGCGCGCAGACCTTCGTCGCGCAACGCCCCACTGAGGGACCGCTGTTCGGGGTGGGCGAAAATCCACAGCACATTCATGACCACCATGCTGGAAAACGGGCTCCGGGCCGACGAGTGGCCGAATGGCCAGGATGTGCAAATATCTGGCCATGCCCCGCCGCACCGCCTGAGCCACGGTCCGGCGGCGCCGCGGCGGGGGTCGGTGTCGCCGGTGGTGTCAGGTGCCGTAGGGGTGAGTGGTGCGGGCCGTGCGCAGGGCCCGTGCCCACCAGGCGAGCTGGTTGAGCATCGCCCCGGCGGCGGTGTCCGGGCCCTGGGAGTCCTTCAGCCGGCCGTCCTCCTCGAAGAGCCCGTGTGCGTTGTGGAAGCTGACCGTGTCCCGGACGGTCACGGCGTGCACCTCGGCGAAGACCGGCCGCAGATGCTCGACCGCGCGCAGGCCCCCGGAGATGCCGCCGTAGGAGACGAAGCCGATCGGCTTGGCCTGCCACTGGGTGAAGTGCCAGTCGATCGCGTTCTTCAGGGCTGCGGGGTAGCTGTGGTTGTACTCGGGCGTGACCACGGCGAACGCGTCGGCCGCGTCCAGCCGGGGCGTCACGGCCTCCAGGGCCGCGAGGTCCTCGGGGCCGGGCCGGTGGGTGAGGTCCATGGGCAGCGGGGTCTCGGCGAGGTCGATGACATCGACGGTCATATCGGAGCGGAGCGTCGCATGGGCGGCGAACCACTCCGCGACCTTCGGCCCGAAGCGGCCGTCGCGGGTGCTGCCGACGATGACGGCGAGCCGGATGGGGGAATCGGTGTCGGTAGGGGCTGCGGCCGTGGATACGGCGGTGTCAGTAGCCATGGGAAGAGCGTCGGACTTAAACAAAGGTTGAAGTCAAGCTACTCTCGGCCCTATGACGCAATTGACCTGGAAGACCCATGAGCTCACGGTCGGCGAGCTCTCGCAGCGGAGCGGAGTCCCCGCCTCCGCGCTCCGCTTCTACGAGCGCGAGGGGCTGATCCACAGCCGCCGCACCTCCGGCAATCAGCGCCGCTACACCCGCGACACGCTCCGCCGGGTCGCCTTCGTCCGCTCCTCGCAGCGCGTCGGCATCCCGCTGGGGAGAATCCGGGAGGTGCTGGGGCTCTTCCCCGAGGACCACGTCCTCACCAAGGAGGACTGGGCCCGGATCTCGGAGTGCTGGCACGCGGACATCACCGAGCGCATCGAACAGCTCGAGAACCTCCGCGACCACCTCACCGACTGCATCGGCTGCGGCTGTCTGTCGATCGACAAATGCGCGCTGGCCAACCCGTACGACAGGCTCGGTGAGCAGGGCGCGGGCGCGCGCCGACTGCTCAAGTCCTGCTGCTGAGCGCCGACCGGGCGGGCGTCGGCCGCCCGGTGCCGATCGGGCGGGTGCCTGCCGCCGGGCCCGGACATTCCCGCCCACCTCAGAAGCCGTCGGGGCACCACGGGCGGCGTGGGGTGCGGAGCAGCCGGTCCGCCAGGGCCGCGGTGCCCGGGCGCTCCTCGGCTATCCGGCCCAGTGAGGCGAGCCGGACCGCCGACTCGTCGCCCAGCCACAGGGTGCCCAACTCGCCGATGTCCATGGTCAGATCGGCCGGGCGGCCCGTGGTCGCACATGCCGCGCCGTCGGGGCCCGCCTCCAGGAAATAGCGACCACCGGCCAGCCCGGCGCTGTCGTGCAACTCGAGCACCAGCGAGCCCTCGACCGGGTATGTACGGGTCTCCAGCAACTGGGGCACATCCAGCGGGCGCAGCCACAGCCAGTCGGCCTGCTGGGTGACCTGGGCGGCGCGGGGGTCGCCGAGCAGCAGCGGAAGCAGATCGTCCGGGGCGCGCCGGCCGGTGTTGACCCGGGTCACCCAGTCGACCGAGAGCAGGAAGTGCCACAGGGCCCGCTCGGCGGCCGGCGTGACTCCGGTCAGCTCGAGCACGGTGGCCGTGTTGTGCGGCCGCTTGTTGCCCTCCCAGCGGTCGTCCGCCGTATAGGCGAGCAGCCCGTCCACCGAGCCGTCGGGGGAGCGGTAGAGCACATAGAACGGCTCGGTCCAGGGGCGGTTGGGGTACCGCCGCCGGCCGGTGCTGATCCGCCACCAGCTCTCCGGGCGGTCGATGACGCCGTGCTGCCGGGCGCGCAGCCGCTCATGCAGTGCGGGGCCCAGCTTCCGCACCTCGTCGGCGTCGGCGAAGTCGACCCGGCCGCCGTCCACCGGAGCCGAGTGGCGCGGGTCGAGACCGGCGCGCGGAACGTCCACCTGCCATTCGGTGATCCAGGTGGCCGGGCCGAAGCCGTACCGCCCATAGATCGGGTACTCGGCCGCGATCAGGGTGGCCGCCGCGTCGCCCCGCTCCTTGGCGGCGCGCAGATCGTGCTCCATCATCCGGCTGAGCAGCCCCCGGCGGCGGTGGGTGGGCGACACCGCGACATTGCTGACCGCGTCGGCGGGCACGTCCGCCCCGCCGACCGCCGTCAGCCGCTGGGCGAAGCTGCGGAAGGTGGCGACACAGCGGTCCCCGTCGAAGACCCCCTGCGTACGGGACAGGTCCATCTGCTCCCGCCGCAGCTCCACCTCCTCCTTCGGCGCCTCCGGAGGACGCAGAAAGCCGGTGTTGAGCGCGATGGTCCAGTTGGTCAGATCGGAATCGGAGAGCGAGGTGCGGAGTTCGACGGCCATGCGCACACGCTAGGCTCCCGCCGCCACCGGCCGCACGCCGATTTCCCCAGCCTGTGGACCAGGTCTTTTCATCACACCGCACCCTGTGGACGGCTCCCCGAGCACCCTCCGAGCATCCGCGGACGCCTACGCCAGCAGGTCGTCCACCTGTGCCTCTCCCTCGCGGTACCGGCGGGCGATCTCCGCACTGCAACCGTCCGCCGTCCGCTGAAGCTCCTGCCGCCGCCGCGACACCTGCTGCTCATGGCCGACGAGGCGGGCCATCGCGCCGCGCAGCTCCTCGTCCGTACGGGCCCGCAGATCGGAGAGGCCCACCTCGGCCAGCATCTCCTCGGCCAGCCGCTCGTACTCGGCGCCCTGCGGCGTCCCGAGCGTGACATGGCGGGCCGAGGAACGGTGCCGTGAGGGGAGGTCCGCGAGGATCTCCGGCAGCCGGTCCACCAGCGCGGCGGACGGCTGTGCCGCGGCCGCCGTGGGCGCCGGGTCACGGCGATGGCCCAGCTCGGCGCGGAGGATGTCGATCCGGCCCTGGAGCAGTCTGCGCAGATAGCTCAGATCCGCCTCCTCGCCCTGTGCCGCGCGGCGCAGCGCCCGCAGCTCCGGCAGTCGCAGCGTGTGCAGTCCGCTCGCCGCCGCGGACGTGGGAGCCGCGGTCGGCGCCGGCACGGCGGCGGAGTCGGCCAGCCGCCCGCCGCGCTGGCTCGGCGGCCGTGGCGGCAGCAGGCCCTCGGTGGCCATGGGCTGGCCGGTGCCCGGTGTGGTCATTGGTGTCCGTCCCCTCCAGCGATGCGTCATTCCCGCAGTTCCTGCCCGCTTGCACCGCCTGCACGCATCGTGCCACCAGTGATGCTCCCTGTGCAGCGGCTCTCCACCCGATCGGCCCCGGATGGACGCACGGCATGATGGTCGGTATGCGTGCTGTGGTACAGAGAGTGAACGGGGCAAGCGTCGTCGTGGACGGCGAGACGGTCGGCGAGATCGTCGGCCAGGGGCTGTGCGTGCTGGTCGGGGTGACGCATGACGACACTCCGGAGAAGGCGGCCCAGCTCGCCCGCAAGCTGTGGTCCGTAAGGATCCTCCAGGGCGAGAAGTCCTGCTCGGACACGGCCGCCCCGCTGCTGGTCATCAGCCAGTTCACGCTCTACGGCGACGCCCGTAAGGGGCGCCGCCCCACCTGGAACGCGGCGGCGCCCGGCGGGGTCGCCGAACCGCTCGTCGACGAGGTGGTGGCCCAGTTGCGGAAGCTGGGCGCGCAGGTGGAAACGGGCCGGTTCGGAGCGGACATGAAGGTCTCGCTCACGAACGACGGCCCGTTCACGGTGTTGATCGAGGTCTAGCCACCTCACGTTGAGGTCTGGCGCGACCTCACCTTGTGGGCTCGCGCGACCTCACCTTGTGGGCTCGCGCGACCTCACCTTGAGGTCCAGCGCGACCTCACCTCGAGGTCCGGCGCACCGGGCTCACGGCTCCACGACCGTCTCCTGAGCGGCGGCCGTGGAGTCGGCGATCAGCTCCGCGTCCACCGGCACATTGCGCTTGACCAGCGCGAGCGCGATCGGTCCCAGCTCGTGGTGGCGGGCCGAGGAGGTGATGAACCCCAGTTGGCGACCCTCCTCGCCCTCCGAGGCCAGCCGTATGGGCGCGCCGTGGGAGGGCAGCGTCACCTCGCTGCCGTCGAGGTGGAGGAAGACCAGCCGGCGCGGTGGCTTGCCCAGGTTCTGCACCCGGGCGACGGTCTCCTGGCCGCGGTAGCAGCCCTTCTGCAGATGCACGGCGGAGCCGATCCACCCCAGCTCATGCGGGATGGTGCGGTGGTCGGTCTCCAGGCCGACCCGCGGCCGGTGGGCCTCGACCCGCAGCGCCTCGTACGCCAGCACCCCGATCGCCGGTCCGCTCGCCTCGGCGAAGTCGGTGAGCCGCGCACGCGGCAGGAAGAGATCCCGGCCGTGCGCGGTCTCGCGGACGATGGTGTCCTCGGGGGCCTCGGTGATGCTGCCCGCCGGGAGGTGGACGACCGCGTAGTCGTCGGTGCGGTCCGCGATGTCGACCCGGTAGAAGAACTTCATGCTCTCCAGGTAGGCGATCAGATCGCCCTGGCTGTCGGGCTCCACATGGGCCCAGGTCGTTTCGCCGTCGTCGACGAGATAGAGCGCGTGTTCGATATGGCCGTGGGCGGAGAGGATCAGGGCTTCGGTGGCTTGGCCCGGCGGGAGTTCGCTGACGTGCTGGGTGATCAGCAGATGCAACCAGCTCAGCCGGTCGGCACCGCTGACCGTGACCACTCCGCGGTGCGAGAGGTCCACGAAGCCGGTGCCGTCGGCGAGCGCGCGCTGCTCGCGGAACAGGTCGCCGTAGTGGGCGGCGACGCCTTCGTCGGGGCCCTCGCCGGGGACGGCGCCGGGCAGCGACAGCAAAGGGCTCTTCATGAACTCAGCCTACGACCTGCGGGCTCGGCCCTCACCGGAGCCGTTCTGGCCGTCGTCGCCACGGCGCTGTCCGGCGGAGCACCTGGCACACCGGCCGAAGATCGCGAAGTGCTTCAGATCGGTCTCGAAGCCGAAGTCCGCCCGGAGCTGCCGGGTGAAGGAGTCGGCCACGGAGACATCGGCCTCGATCACATCCGTGCAGTCGCGGCACACCATGTGGATGTGATGGTGCCGGTCGGCCAGATGGTACGTGGGGGCGCCGTGGCCGAGATGGGCATGGCTGACCAGGCCCAGCTCCTCCAGCAGCTCCAGCGTGCGGTAGACCGTGGAGATGTTGACCCCGCTCGCGGTGCGGCGCACCTCGGTGAGGATCTCGTCCGGAGTGGCGTGCTCCAGATGATCGACGGCTTCGAGCACGAGCTGGCGCTGCGGGGTCAGCCGGTAGCCGCGCTCCCGCAGATCGCTCTTCCAGTCGGTGGTCGCCACGGTGCAAGTGTAGGCGGGCACGCGGTCACCGGCCGGACGCGCAGGGCAGAACCGGCCGCGGCAGGGAAGAGCCGGGCTCGGCGGCAGGCGGAACGGCCCGGAAGCACTCAAGAGCCCGAGGAGCCCGAGGAGCCCCAAGAGCCCGAAGGCTCAGGCGCTCAGCGGAAGAAGGCGATCCCGTCGTCCGGCAGATCCTTGAGGTCCTTGGCCCACTCCCGGGGGTCGACGACCTTCTTCAGATGCGCGGACATGTACGGACGCAGCTCGACCTCGGGGGTGGCCTTCTCGCCGACCCACATCAGATCGCTGTTGACGTAGCCGTACAGCCGCTTGCCGCCCGCGTACGGGGCCGCGTGCGCGGTGCGCGCCACCGCGTCCGTCGCCAGGTCGATCTGCGGCTTGCCGTCCGCCAGCTCGCCGTACCAGACCTCGACGATGCCCTGGTCCCGGCTCATCACGACCTCGACCTTGCGGTCCTTGTCGATCCGCCAGTAGCCGGACTCGGTCTCCAGGGGCCGCACCTTCTTGCCCTCGGAGTCCAGCACCCAGGTGTGCGAGACGTACTCGATGAAGTCGCGGCCGTCGTGCGTGAAGGTCGCCTCCTGGCCGAAGTTGCACTTCTCGGCCCCGGGGAAGTCCGATACGCCCGCGCCTTCCCAGTTGCCCAGGAGGAAGGCGAGCGGTACGAGGTCCGGGTGGAGGTCGGACGGAATCTGGATCATGAATTCAGGCGATCTGTCGAGAGTCGAGCCGTGGCGGCCGGGCGGGAGGGGGTCAGCGCTGGCCCTGGTACAGCTTCTTCCAGGTCAGTGCGGCGAAGCCGAGCGTGGCCACGGCGACCAGGATCATCAGGGTGGTGAAGAAAGCCTCAAGCACGAGCGCGCTCCTCGGAACAGATGACGGACGGCACCGAGTCTAGTCGGCGCCGGGACGGCCGGTGGAGACAGGTCGCCGTGCCGCGCCCGGCCCACCGTGCCGACCCTAAGGTTGGCGTATGGCGAAGAAGCTGGTGATCAAGGTGACGGCGGGCGCGGACGCTCCCGAGCGGTGCTCCCAGGCGTTCACGGTGGCGGCGGTGGCCGCGGCGAGCGGGGTCGAGGTCTCGCTCTGGCTGACCGGGGAGTCGACGTGGTTCGCGCTGCCGGGCCGGGCGGCGGAGTTCGAGCTGCCGCATGCGGCGCCGCTTCCGGATCTGATCGACGGCATCCTTACGGGCGGCGGCACGATCACGGTGTGCACCCAGTGCGCGGCGCGCCGCGAGATCGAGGAGAAGGATCTGATCGAGGGTGCCCGGATCGCGGGCGCTCAGGTCTTCGTGAGCGAGATCATGCCGGACGGCGTCCAAGCGCTCGTCTACTAGGGCGGCCCTGAACACGCCGACTCCTAGGGCGGTTCTGAGCCCCCCGGCTCCCAGGACGGGTCTGAGCACCCCGGCTCCCAGGGCGGTCCTCGGCACCTCGGCTGCCGGGCCGGTCCTGAACGCCCCGGCCGGGGCCCGGTCAGTGGCCCCTGCCGGGCCCCGATCGGCCGGGGCGGTTGTGCTGGTGGTCAATGCCGGTGGTTGTGCTCGTCCAGCTCCCGCCACCACCGGTCGGATTCCTCGTCCCCCGACTCATCCCACCACCGGTCCTCCGGGCCCCGGCGATTGGCCACTATGGCGGCCAGGGGCGGGATCACCATGGCGACGATGCACATCGCGACCGCGGCGGGTACGGACCACAGGCGCACAAAGGCCCACGCCGAGATGAAGAGCGTCAGACACGCGCCCATCAGGAAAAAATATGCGTGGCGGCGTCGCGCGTACATGTTTCCAGCGTACGTCCGGGGCCGCCGCGCCGACAGATGAAGGACACCGGCGCCCACAGACCTGGAGACCCGCGGGACGGACGGAGGGCCGCACCCCGCCGAGGCGTCCAACCCCGGGGTGCGGCCCTCCGGCCGTATGCCACGACGCGCCGTCACGCGTCAGACGGCGATGGCGACCTCCGCCAGCCCGCCCTTCTGGGCGACGACCGTGCGGTCCGCGGTGCCGCCGGGAACCAGGGCACGCAGCGTCCAAGTGCCCTCCGCGGCGTAGAAGCGGAACTGTCCGGTCGCGGAGGTGGGGACCTCGGCGGTGAACTCGCCGGTGCTGTCCAGCAGCCGGACGTAGCCGGTGACGGGCTCGCCGTCGCGGGTCACCGAACCCTGGATGGTGGTCTCACCGGGCTTGATCGTCGAGGCGTCGGGGCCGCCTGCCTTGGCTCCACACATGGATGTCTGTCCTTACGTTCGGGGGCGCGTTCGGGGGAGAGGGGTCAGCTTTCGGCGCCGAGCTCGACCGGCACGCCGACCAGCGAGCCGTACTCGGTCCAGGAGCCGTCGTAGTTCTTGACGTTGGTCTGGCCCAGGAGCTCGTGCAGGACGAACCAGGTGTGAGCGGAGCGCTCACCGATGCGGCAGTAGGCGATGGTGTCCTTCGCCAGGTCGACGCCCGCGCTCTCGTAGATCTCCTTGAGCTCGTCGTCGGACCGGAAGGTGCCGTCGTCGTTGGCCGACTTCGACCAGGGGATGTTGCGGGCGCTCGGCACATGGCCCGGGCGCTGCGACTGCTCCTGGGGGAGGTGGGCCGGGGCGAGCAGCTTGCCGGAGAACTCGTCGGGGGAGCGCACGTCGACGAGGTTCAGCGAGCCGATGGCGTCGACGACCTCGTCGCGGAAGGCGCGGATGGAGGCGTCCTGCGGCTTGGCCTTGTACTCGGTCGCCGCGCGGGTCGGGACCTCGGCGACCAGGTCGCGGGAGTCGAGCTCCCACTTCTTGCGGCCGCCGTCGAGCAGCTTGACGTCCTGGTGGCCGTAGAGCTTGAAGTACCAGTAGGCGTACGCCGCGAACCAGTTGTTGTTGCCGCCGTAGAGGACGACCGTGTCGTCGTTGGCGATGCCCTTCTCCGACAGGAGCTTCTCGAAGCCGGCCTGGTCGACGAAGTCACGGCGCACCGGGTCCTGGAGGTCCTGCTTCCAGTCGATCCGTACGGCGTTCTTGATGTGGTTCTTGTCGTAGGCCGACGTGTCCTCGTCCACCTCGACGATGACCGTCTTGGGGTCGTCGATCCGGGCCTGGACCCACTCGGCGTCCACCAGGACGTCACTGCGGCTCATGTTCTCTCCTCCGGGGCAGTTGCGGCGGTACGGGCACGCTCGCGACGCGGCGCCGCGCGGGGCGTGCGGCGAGCGTACGAGCGAAAGTGCGGGAAGGCCCGGCTGACGGGCCGAGGAGGGGGCCGGTCCGAGGCGTGCCGGACCGCGTCCCGTTTCAGACGGGGCGACAGAGCATGGCGGCGACGCGGCACAGGTCGACTGCCCGCCGCTTCGTGAGATCCGCCTGTCGCTTCATGCGTCCGATCGTAGGGACGGACAGGCGGGCATGTCACCGGCGTGTCGAATGATGAGACGATATCGTCCGGGGAGTGAGATGAGAGAGGGGTGAACGCCCCGGGGGCGGGGCCGTCCGGGCACACGAGGGCCACCGGCGGTCATGTATGCGGACGAGATCGTCTCAGTGAATGGACCAGGGGCGAGATCGCGCGCCCCTGGTGCTGATCGCGTCAGCCCGTCAGTTGGACGTTGTTACCCGTGACCGAGACGTCTATGCCGTCCTTGGTGGCCTCCACCTTGTCCAGCCGCATACCGGTGGGCAGTCCCTCGATCTTCCGCTCGATGTCGGCCTTCTCCCGCACCTTGTCCTCCCACTGGGGGATGCTGCCGCCCGGGATGGACTCGGCGTGCAGCCGGATGGTGGTCCCGTTCACGATGGTGACCTGGGAGTGGGCGGTGAGGCTGAGGCCCAGCAGACTGCCGGTGATCTTGACCTTGTTGCTCCCCGACGAGTCGTAGCCGACGGTCACCCCAGGACCGGCGGCCTGTGAGAGGTCCGCGTAGCTGATGTGGGCCGAGCCGGTGGCGCGGTCTGCGCTGGCCGAGGAGAAGCTGCCCGAGATGCGGACGTTGTGCAGCTTCGCGTCGAGCTCGGTGACCCGGACGCTGCGGCCGTCCCCCGTGGCCGTGGTCAGCCCGTCCACACCGACGTCGACCTCGTCCAGCTCCTTGCCCGCGACCTGGGTGAGGAAGGGGAAGCCCTTGATCGAGACATTGGGCGTGGTGGTCAGGCCCTGCGAACTCTTGATCTTGTCCGCGGCCTTCGACTCCGCGATGTACACCGCGATGCGGTCGGCGGCCACGAAGAGGCCGCCGAGTATCACGACGACGATCAAGGTGATACGTAGTGCGCGCATGTGCGTGGGTCCCCCAGGCTCGTGCTCAGGCCCTCGCCTGAGGCTGCGAGCCTATCCGGAGCGGCTGAGCGGGAGCCGGGGAGTCAGCCCAGTGCGCGGCCGATCACATAGACCACGGGGGCCGCGGCCGCCAGCGGCAGCGCCACGCCGGCCGTCATATGGACGAAGCGCGAGGGGTAGTCGTAGCTGGCGACCCGGTGGCCGATCAGCGCGCACGCCCCGGCCGCGAACCCGAGCAGGGCGGCGGTGGAGGTGCCCGTTCCGGTGAGCTGCCCGGCCCCGACCCCGGCGCCCGTGGCGGCCGCCAGCGCGACCACGACGGCGGCGGCGGTCGGCAGCGGCAGCGCCCGGACGAGCACGGCCACGGCGACGGCGGCCGCCCCCACCACGACGGCGTCCGAGGACTCGGCGACGGCGGCCAGATGACCGGCCGCGAGCACCGTAAGGGCCGTGGACGCCACAGCGGCCGTCAGCCCGTACAGCCGCTCGTCCGCGGAGGCGTGGCTGCGCAACTGGAGGATCACCACCAGCAGTAGCCAGACGCCGATGGTGCCGATGAGGACCGTCGGGGCGTGCGCGGGCTCGGTGGCGAGCAGGCCGATGGTGGCGGCCAGGCCGCCCGCGTAGGCGAGCGCGATGCCCTGCCGGGCGGGCCACATGCCGTTCAGCCGGAACCAGCCGGCCGCCGTGACCGCCTGGAGCACCGCCACGACGACGGCGACCGCCGGGCGGCCCAGCGGCGCGGTGGCCGCGAGCAGGCCGGCGAGCACGGCGGTCAGCGCGGCGGGGACGAACCCCGGGGGGAGGATCTGCGGACGGCCCTCGGCGCGGGCCTTCTCGGCGGCGGTGAGCGGCCGGTCCGGCTGCGGGGCGGGCGGCTCGGCGGTGGTGGTCGCGGCCGCGGTCGCGGTTGCCGTGGCGGCTGCCGTCGCGGGGGCGGGCGCGGGCTGTGGCTGTTGGGATTGTGCGTGCTGGGCCTGTGGGTGCTGGGCCTGCGCATGGGCCTGTGCCGCGGTCCGGGGCTGGGCCGGGTGCGGGTGCTGGGGCTGGGCCGGGTGCTGGGGGGCGGGCTGGTACGGGTGCCGCTGCTGATCCCAGCCCTGGGCGTACTGCCCCTGCTGGCCCTGGTGCGGGTGCTGGCTCTGGTGCGCCTGGTGCCCCTGCTGGGCGGCGTAAGGATCCGCGTACGGCTGCTGCTGGTACTGCTGCTGCGGGTGCTGGTACTGCGGCGGCTGGGCCTGGGCGTACCCCTGCTGCTGCGGATAGCCCTCGTACCCCGGCCAGTCGCCCGGCTGCTGGGCACCCTGACCGTGGCCGCCGTTACCGCCATTGCCGCCATTGCCGCCGTAAGGATGCGCGCTCTGGTCGTATCCGCCGTAAGGAGCCTCGTACGACCCGTACGGGGGATACGGCTGCTGCGGGTTCTGCGGCTGTCGCGGGTTCTGTTGGTGGGGCTCGTGGGGCTCGTTGGCCTGGTGCGGCTGGTTGCTCATGAGCTCGGGGTTCACCCTCCTGCGAACGGCGGGAGCACCTCGACCGTGCCGCCCTCGGCGAGTTGGATCGTCTTGTGGTCGCGGGTGCCGACCGGGGTTCCGTCGACCAGGAACGAACAGCGCAGCAGCACGCGCGCGAACTCCGGCCGTGCGGTGTGCCGCTCCCGGGCCACGTCCAGCGCTTCCGCCAGTGTCCGCGCGGCGTACGGCTCCTCCGCGGTACCGGCCGCGGCGCGGGCGGCGGCCCAGTACCGGATGGTCCCGGCGGGCGTGTTCTTCATCGCCATCGCGATCCCTTTCCCGTCATCTGCCGCCTCCATGATGACGGGTGCGGGCCCGCGCCATGGACCACGCGCGGTTCGTCGAAAATACGGCCGGTTCGGGGCGTGAGTCACTTAAGGTTTCGGTGTGCTGGTACGACTGATACGGGCGTATCTGAGGCCCTATACCCGAACGATCACACTGATCGTTTTATTGCAACTGGTGCAGACCCTCGCCACCCTCTACCTCCCCGCGCTGAACGCGGACATCATCGACGGCGGAGTGGTGAAGGGTGACACCGGCTACATCGTCCATGTCGGCGGGCTGATGATCGCCGTCACCTTTGTCCAGATCGTGTGCGCCGCGGGAGCCGTCTACTTCAGCGCCCGTACGGCCATGGCGCTCGGCCGCGATGTGCGCGCCGCCGTCTTCGACCGGGTGCAGTCCTTCTCGGCCCGTGAGATGGGCCACTTCGGGGCGCCGTCCCTGATCACCCGCACCACCAACGATGTGCAGCAGGTGCAGATGCTGTGCCTGATGTCGTTCACGCTGATGGTCTCGGCGCCGATCATGTGCGTCGGCGGTGTGGTCATGGCGCTCAACCAGGACGTTCCGCTGTCGGGGCTGCTCCTGCTCATCGTTCCGGCCCTGGGCGTGGTCGTCACGCTCATCGTCCGCCGGATGCGGCCGCTGTTCCGCCATGTCCAGGACCGCATCGACACCGTCAACCGGGTGCTGCGCGAGCAGATCACCGGTATCCGGGTCATCCGCGCCTTCGTCCGCGACACCCATGAGCGCGACCGCTTCACCACCGCCAACACCGGGCTGATGGACGTCTCGCTGCGGGCCGGGCGGCTGATGTCGCTGATGTTCCCCTCCGTGATGCTGGTGGTGAACGTCTCCAGCGTGGCCGTCGTCTGGTTCGGCGGGCACCGGATCGACAGCGGCGGGATGCAGATCGGCGCGCTGACCGCGTTCCTCAGCTATCTGGCGCAGATTCTGTCGTCCGTGATGATGGCCACCTTCATGTTCATGATGGTGCCGAGGGCCGAGGTGTGCGCCGAGCGCGTACAGGAGGTGCTGGACACCGAGACCAGTGTCGTACCGCCCCTCGTGCCCGTCACCGCCGCGCCCGCCGACGCCGGACGAGGGCTGCTGGAGCTGCGGGGCGTGGAGTTCCGCTTCCCCGGCGCCGACGAGCCGGTGCTGCGCGACATCTCGCTGATCGCCCGGCCCGGCCGGACCACCGCCGTCATCGGCTCCACCGGCAGCGGCAAGTCGACCCTGCTCGGGTTGGTGCCGCGGCTGTTCGACGCGACCGACGGCAGCGTCCACCTCGACGGGGTGGATGTGCGCGACCTCGATCCGGAGGTGATGACCCGGAACATCGGGCTCGTCCCGCAGAAGCCGTATCTCTTCGCCGGCACCGTCGCCTCCAACCTGCGGTACGGCAATCCTGACGCCACCGACGAGGAGCTGTGGCGGGCCCTGGAGACCGCCCAGGCACGGGAGTTCGTGGAGTCCATGGAGGCCGGGCTCGACGCCCCGATCGCCCAGGGCGGGACCAATGTGTCCGGCGGCCAGCGGCAGCGGCTGGCGATCGCCCGGGCCCTGGTCCGCAGGCCGTCCGTCTACCTCTTCGACGACTCCTTCTCCGCGCTCGACTACGCCACCGACGCCCGGCTGAGGGCGGCGCTCGTGGACGAGACGGAGAACGCGACGGTCGTCATCGTCGCCCAGCGGGTGTCCACGATCCGGGGCGCCGATCTGATCGTGGTGCTCGACGCGGGGCGGATCGTCGGCGCCGGTACCCACGGCGAGCTGATGGCCGGCAACGAGACCTACCGCGAGATCGTGCTCTCTCAGCTCACGGAACAGGAAGCCGCATGAGCGACGCACACGCGGCCACCGAGCCGCAGAAGACGATGAAAGTCGCACCTCTGCGCCGCGTGGGCGACAGTCACATCAGCTACTGGCGCAGCGGGGCGAATGTAAGGGACACAGCATGAGTGGCACCTCGGCACCTCGCAGGGGTCCGGGGCCCGCCGCCGGGCCCGGCCGGTTCATGGGCGGGCAGCCGACCGAGCGGTCCCTGGACTTCCGCGGCTCCGGCCGCCGGCTGCTGGCCCGGCTCCGTCCCGAGCGCGGTATCGCGCTGCTGGTGCTCGCGCTGGGCACGGGCAGCGTCGCGCTCGCGGTGGTGGGTCCGAAGATCCTCGGCGAGGCGACCGACCTGATCTTCGCGGGCATCATCGGACGGCAGTTGCCCGACGGGGCCGACAAGGAGCAGGCCGTCCAGTGGCTGCGCGACAGGGACCAGGGCACGGTCGCCGACATGGTGGCCTCGATGGACGTCACCCCCGGCCAGGGCATCGACTTCCACGCGGTCGGCGTCGTGCTGCTGTGGGCCACCGCGCTGTATGTCGTCGCCTCGATTCTGGGCCTGGTGCAGGCGCGGGTGGCCACGGTCATCGTCCAGCGGGCGGTCTTCCGGCTGCGCGAGGACGTGGAGCACAAGCTGGCCCGGCTGCCGCTGTCGTACTTCGACAAGCAGTCGCGCGGTGAGGTGCTCTCGCGCGCCACCAACGACATCGACAACATCCAGCAGACGCTCCAGCAGACCCTCAGCCAGATCCTGGCCTCGCTGCTGACGATCGTGGGCGTGCTGTCGATGATGTTCTGGATCTCGCCGCTGCTGGCGCTGGTGGCGCTGATCACCGTCCCGGTCTCGGTGTGGGTGACGACGAGCATCGGCAAGCGCGCCCAGCCGCAGTTCGTCGCCCAGTGGAAGACCACGGGCAAGCTCAACGCCCATATCGAGGAGATGTACACCGGCCACTCGCTGGTGAAGGTCTTCGGGCGGGAGAAGGAGTCCGCGGAGCTGTTCCGGGAGCAGAACGACAAGCTCTACGCGGCGGGCTTCAAGGCCCAGTCCATCTCCGGGCTGATCCAGCCCTCGATGATGTTCATCGGGAACCTCAACTATGTGCTGGTGGCCGTGGTCGGCGGGCTCCGGGTGGCCTCCGGCGCGCTGTCGATCGGCGATGTCCAGGCGTTCGTCCAGTACTCCCGGCAGTTCAGCCAGCCGCTCACCCAGGTGGCCTCCATGGCCAACATGGTGCAGTCGGGCGTGGCCTCCGCCGAGCGGGTCTTCGAGCTGCTGGACGCGCCCGAGCAGAGCGCGGAACCGGTGGACGCGCGGCGGCCGGAGGCGGTGCGGGGGCAGGTCGCGTTCGAGGAGGTCTCCTTCCGCTACCAGCCGGACACGCCGCTCATCGACGGTCTGTCGCTGTCGGTGCGGCCCGGGCAGACCGTGGCCATCGTCGGCCCGACCGGCGCCGGAAAGACCACGCTGGTCAACCTGCTGATGCGGTTCTACGAGGTCAGCGGCGGGCGGATCACGCTGGACGGGGTGGACATCGCCGAGATGTCACGCGAGGAGCTGCGCTCCCATATCGGGATGGTGCTCCAGGACACCTGGCTGTTCGGCGGGACGATCGCCGAGAACATCGCGTACGGCGCGCGAGGGGCGAGCTTCGAGAAGGTCGTCGAGGCGGCGAAGGCCACCTATGTGGACCGCTTCGTACGGACCCTGCCGGACGGCTACGACTCGGTGATCGACGAGGAGGGCTCCAATGTCAGCGCCGGGGAGAAGCAGCTCATCACGATCGCTCGGGCGTTCCTCTCCGAGCCGTCGATCCTGGTGCTGGACGAGGCCACCAGCTCGGTCGACACCCGTACCGAGGTCCTCATCCAGCGGGCGATGGCCTCGCTGCGGAGCGGCCGTACCAGTTTCGTGATCGCGCACCGGCTGTCGACCATCCGGGACGCGGACGTGATCCTGGTGATGGAGTCGGGGCGGATCGTGGAGCAGGGCTCGCATGACGCGCTGCTCGCGGCGGGCGGTGCGTACGCCCGGCTGTACGCGTCCCAGTTCGCGGAGCCGGTGGCGGAGGCCGAGTAGGCGCGTTCGCTCGGGGACTCCTCAGGCGTGGCCGTCCCCTCAGGCGTGGGCCGCCGCCCAGTCGGCGATGCGGCCCAGCAGGGCGGGGGAGGCGGCCGTCTCGGCGTGGCCGAAGCCCGGTTCGATCCACAGCTCCGTGGCCGACGGGTCCGCCGCCGACGCCAGCATCCGCGGATGGTCCAGCGGGAAGTACGGATCCCGGTCGCCGTGGACGATCAGCAGCGGCGTCGGCGCGATCAGCGGCGCCGCGGCCACCGGGGACAGCGGATCGACGGCCCAGCCGCGGGGGTCGATCCGGGTGCGCAGCCCGTAGCGGGAGACCAGGCGGCCGGTCGGCCGGGTGATCGCCCAGTGGACCCGCCGCATGGGCGCGGTGCCCCGGTAGTACCAGCGGGCGGGGGCGCTCACCGCGACCACGGCATCGGGCGCGGCACTCTCGACGGCATCGGGCGCGACGCCGTCGGCCGCCTCGCCGGGCGCGCCCGGCGCCCGGCCGCCCGTCGCCCCGGCCGCGAGGTCCGTGCGCCCCGGCGAGCGCCCTGTGCGCTCCCCATCGTGTGCGACATGCACCGGCTGGATTTCTTCGTTCTTCCCGTACAGCGCGGCTTGCCGGAGCACCACGGACCCGCCCATCGAGAAACCGACCGTGGCGACCCGCCGATGCCCGAGGCGCCGCGCCCAGCGCACCGCGGCGGCCAGATCCAGCACCTCGCGATCGCCGACCGTGGACCGTCCGCCGGACCGGCCATGGCCCCGGAAGGAGAACGTGATCACGGCCGTACGCTGGGCAAACGCCGAGGCCACCCGGCGTAGCGCGGGGCGTTCCAGGGCACCGGTGAACCCATGCCCGAGCACCAGCACGAGGTGGTCGGAGGGTTCGGTGCCGGGCTTCGGGGAAGGCTCGTACAGCGCCTCGATCGAGACGCCGTCATCGGTCAGCAGCGTGGCCCGCCGCTCTCCTGTCATTTCCGTGAAAGGACAACGGGGAGCAGATTGAGCCTCTCGGGCACATGTCATGTGGGTTATTCTGCTGTGAAGAGGATCCGGGCAACGTAGCCCCCGGGTCCTTTTGTGCTTTCGGGGCGTGATGCGCGTTTGAGCGCACCGTCGCTCCAAGGGTGCGGAGCGTGACCGTACGAAGTAGTAGCCGCAGACTCCCCCGGGCGCTGTCCGGGAGGTGCCCCTCTCGCAAGGGACCGAGGAGGAACCGACGTAATGGGCGAGCGAAGCGTGCACAACCTCGAGAACATGGCCGGGGCGGGTGGTGGACGATGAGTTCCCTCCTGCTGCTGACCAACGCACTCCAGCCCTCGACGGAGGTGCTTCCCGCCCTCGGCCTCCTGCTGCACGGCGTGCGGGTGGCTCCCGCCGAGGGCCCGGCCCTGGTGGACACGCCGGGAGCCGATGTCATCCTGATCGACGGCCGCCGCGATCTGCCGCAGGTGCGCAGCCTGTGCCAGTTGCTGCGGTCCACCGGCCCCGGCTGTCCGCTGATCCTGGTGGTGACCGAGGGCGGGCTGGCCGCCGTCACCGCCGACTGGGGCGTCGACGACGTCCTGCTGGACACCGCGGGCCCGGCGGAGGTCGAGGCCCGGCTGCGGCTGGCCATGGGCCGCCAGCAGATCACCACCGACGACAGCCCGATGGAGATCCGCAACGGCGATCTGTCGGTCGACGAGGCCACCTACAGCGCCAAGCTCAAGGGGCGTGTGCTCGATCTCACATTCAAGGAGTTCGAGCTGCTGAAGTATCTGGCCCAGCACCCCGGCCGGGTCTTCACCCGGGCGCAGCTTCTCCAGGAGGTCTGGGGTTACGACTACTTCGGCGGCACCCGCACCGTGGACGTCCATGTCCGGCGGCTGCGCGCCAAGCTGGGCCCGGAGCACGAGTCCCTGATCGGCACCGTGCGGAACGTGGGCTACCGCTTCGTCGCACCGGAGAAGGTCGAGCGCGCCGCCGAGGAGGCCCGGGCCAAGGCCACGGCGCGGGGCGCCGGAGCGGGCGAGGCGGCGCGCGGCGAGCACCCCGGCGGGGCGCCCGGCTCCGCGGCGAGGGCCGCTGCCGCACGACCGGCCAACAGCTAGCTGGACCCGCGTAGACTGCGCGCGTGGCCAAGGTGACGCGGGATGATGTGGCAAGGCTTGCGGGGACTTCGACCGCGGTCGTCAGTTACGTCATCAATAACGGACCCCGGCCGGTCGCCCCGGCCACGCGCGAGCGGGTGCTTGCCGCGATCAAGGAGCTCGGCTACCGGCCGGACCGCGTCGCGCAGGCGATGGCGAGCCGCCGGACCGATCTCATAGGGCTGATCGTTCCGGACGCCCGGCAGCCGTTCTTCGCGGAGATGGCACACGCCGTCGAGCAGGCGGCCGCCGAGCGCGGAAAGATGGTGCTGGTCGGCAACTCCGACTACCTGGACGAGCGCGAAGTGCACTATCTGCGCGCCTTCCTGGGGATGCGGGTGTCCGGGCTGATCCTCATCAGCCAGGGCCCGAGCGAGAACGCGGCGGCCGAGATCGAGGCGTGGGACGCCCGGGTGGTGCTGCTGCACGAGCGGCCCGAGGCGATCGACGACGTGGCGGTGGTGCTGGACGACATCGGCGGCGCGCAGCTCGCGGTGCGGCATCTGCTGGAGCACGGCCATGACTATGTGGCGTGCCTCGGCGGCACCGAGATAACCCCGACCGTCGGCGACCCCGTCACCGACCACGTCGAGGGCTGGCGCCGCGCGATGCACGAGGCGGGCCGCTCCACGGAGGGGCGGCTCTTCCAGGCCCCGTACAACCGGTACGACGCCTATAAGGTCGCCCTCGACCTGCTGGCCGGCCCCGACCGGCCCCCGGCCATCTTCTGCGCCACCGACGACCAGGCGTTCGGGGTGCTGCGGGCCGCGCGTGAGCTGCGGATCGAGGTACCGCAGGAGCTGGCGGTGGCAGGCTTCGACGATGTGAAGGAAGCCCACCTCACCGACCCCCCGCTGACCACGGTCGGCTCCGACCGCCCGGCGATGGCGCGCGCCGCGGTCGACCTGGTGCTGGACGACGGCGTCCGCCTGGCCGGCTCCCGCCGCGAGCGGGTCAAGCAATTCCCGTCGGCCCTGGTGGTCCGCCACTCCTGCGGCTGCGTCTAGCGCGGAGCGCTTCTGCCGGGGTCGGGGCCCTGGGGCCCCGACGGCCCCCTGTTGTCGTCGCCGTCCGGCGGGATCGGCCCTGCGGGCCGGGTTGCGCTGCGCGGCGCGCGCCGGTGTGGAGGCCCGTTCTGCGGTCGGCGTCCGCCGCGCCTTGTGGGCTGCTTCCCGGCGGGCGGCGCCCGCGCCCTGCCGCCCCGCGAACGGATGCCAGGCGCGGCGCGCGCCCGCCCCGCGGTCTCCCCTGCGGGGAGATTCCGCGCCGGGCGAGGCTTGTGATCCCGGCGTTCCGTGGCCGGACCCCGATGTCCGCGGAGGCGCCGCGCCCGCCTTACAGCGAGGCGCAGCGCTGCGGGCCGCGCCTGCGTGCCCGGTAGGGGGCGCGCGGTCCACGTTCTGCGGCGGGAATTCGCTGACCTGCGGTGCGGCCGAGGGGGTTGGGGTCGCGGGGGGCCGAGGGCCACGGCGGCCCTCGGCGTCCGGCAGGCGCGCTGCCGCGAGGGCGCCTTATGTCGGGCATACCGACTTCTGGTGGGGTTCTCAGCGGGCCCTCAGGGGACTCTCATACTTCGGTCGCACAGTCATAGACATGACGGACAGCACACGCCGTAGCGGCGCAGACGAGCCCTATCCCTTCTCGTACGGCGGTGGTGCGGGGTATCCCGATCCGCCCGCTTATGAGCCTCAGCAGGCGGTCACCACGCCGTCCGGGGTCACCGTGTGGCCGAGCGGTGGCAGTGGTGGTGGGGGCGGGGTCGGGGAGGAGGGCGGGGCGTTCGCGGGTGAGGGGGCGCATGGTGGCGGAGGGCGGCGCAGGGCGCGGGCGTCGCGTCCGGTCGCGCTGATCGCGGCCGTGGCGGCGGTTTCGGCGCTCGTGGGCGGTGGAGCGGCCGCGCTGGTCACCAACGCCACGCAGAAGTCCGGCACCACGGTCTCCACCCCCGTGGTCAACGCCAAATCCACGAGCAGCAGCGGGGTTTCGGCCGTCGCGGCGGCCGTCAGCCCCAGCATCGTGGAGGTCGGCGCGACCGGCACCAGCGGTCAGTCCACCGGGTCCGGCGTGGTCATCACCAGCGGCGGCGAGATCATCACCAACAACCATGTGGTCTCCGGCGCCGACTCGATCAAGGTGACGTTCAGCGACGGCAGTAAGAAGACCGCGAGGGTCGTCGGCACCGACAGCAAGAAGGACCTCGCGCTGATCAAGGTGGAGGGCGCGAGCGGGCTCAAGGCCGCGGCCCTCGGCGACTCCAGCAAGGTCACCGTGGGCGACCAGGTCGTGGCCATCGGCTCGCCGGAGGGCCTTACCGGCACCGTCACCAGCGGCATCGTCTCCGCGCTCGACCGCGACGTCACCGTCTCCACGGACCAGAACCAGGGGCAGGGCGGTCAGGGGCAGGGTGGCGGCGGCGGTCAGTGGCCCTTCGAGTTCGGCGGCGGCCGGTACAACGGCGACGTCGGCGAGTCGACCACCACCTACAAGGCCCTCCAGACCGACGCCTCGCTCAACCCCGGCAACTCCGGCGGCGCGCTGATCAACATGAGCGGCCAGGTCATCGGCATCAACTCCGCGATGTACTCCGCGGCCTCGGACCAGAGCTCCAGTAGCGCGGGCAGCGTCGGCCTCGGCTTCTCGATCCCGATCAACACGGTCAAGTCCGATCTCGCCTCCCTGCGCTCGGGCGGCAGTGACGGCAACGTCTGACCGACCCACGTGCGAGGCTGGCAGCAGCGCCCGTCTCCCCGCCCCCCGTCACCGTGATCGTGAAGGAAACCGACCCATGAGCCCCGCCGACCACGGCGATCAGCCCGCCCGCATCCTGATCGTCGACGACGAGCCGGCCGTCCGGGAAGCCCTCCAGCGCAGCCTCGTCTTCGAGGGCTACGCGACCGAGACCGCCGTGGACGGACTGGACGCGCTGGACAAGGTCGGCTCCTACGACCCCGAGCTGATCGTGCTCGATGTGCTGATGCCCCGGATGGACGGGCTGACCGCCGCACGGCGGCTGCGCGCCACCGGGGTGACGCTGCCCATCCTCATGCTCACCGCGCGGGACACGGTCGGCGACCGGGTCACCGGGCTCGACGCGGGCGCGGACGACTACCTCGTCAAGCCCTTCGAACTGGACGAGCTGCTGGCCCGCATCCGCGCCCTGCTGCGCCGCAGCTCCTACGCGGGCCGGCAGGGCGCGGCGCTCCCCGAGGGCGATGTGATGGCCTTCGGCGATCTGCGGATGGACCTGATCACCCGCGATGTCACCCGGGGCGGGCGCCGGGTCGAGCTGACGCGTACCGAGTTCACCCTGCTGGAGATGTTCCTGGCCCATCCCCGTCAGGTGCTCACCCGTGAGCAGATCCTCAAGGCGGTGTGGGGCTTCGACTTCGAGCCGTCGTCCAACTCGCTGGATGTGTACGTGATGTATCTGCGCCGTAAGACCGAGGCGGCCGGCGAGCCGCGGCTCGTGCACACCGTGCGCGGGGTGGGGTATGTGCTGCGGCCCGCGGAGGGCGAGCCCGCGTGAGGTTCCACAGACTGCCGCTGCGCTCGCGGCTGGCCCTGCTGACCGCGGTGGCCGTCGCGGTGGCGGTGGCGGTGTCCGCGTTCGCGTGCTGGCTGATCGTCCGGGAACAGCTCAGCGCCCAACTCGACTCGTCCCTGCGCAACGTCAAGGTGGACGAGCGCAATGTGCTGAGCATCCTGGAGGCATGCCAGAGCCCCGGGGGCGCCGACGGCCACACCCCGCGCGCCCTCGGCTCGTACTCCGTGCAGATCGTGCTGGCCGACGGCAGCCGCTGCACCCAGCCCGGGGCCACCCAGTTGCCGGTCACCACCGCCGATGTGGAGGTGGCCGTCGGACAGCGGCCGAACGCGCTGCACGACGCGACGGGCGCGGGCGGCGGCGGGGACATGCGGGTGTACACCTACCGGCCGACCGAGGGCCCCGGCAGCCCGCTGCCGCGCGGGATCGCCGTCTCCATGGCCCGCCCGCTGAGCGAGGTCGAGCATCCGCTGGGCACGCTCACCCTCGTCCTCGCGCTCGTCGCCGGGGTCGGCGTCGTCGGCGCGGGCGCCGCGGGCCTGTGGATCGCCAGGACCGGGCTCAAGCCCGTGGACCGGCTGACCGAGGCGGTCGAGCATGTGGCCCGCACCGAGGATCTGGCCGTGCGCATCCCGGCCGAGGGCGATGATGAGATCGCCCGGCTGTCCCGGTCGTTCAACTCCATGACGGCGGCCCTCGCCTCCTCCCGCGACCGTCAGCAGCAGCTCATCGCGGACGCCGGACATGAGCTGCGCACCCCGCTCACCTCGCTCCGGACCAATATCGAACTGCTCGCCCGCAGCGAGGAGACCGGCCGCGCGCTGCCGCCCGCCGACCGCAAGGCGCTCATGGGGAGCGTCAAGGCGCAGATGACCGAGCTGGCCGCGCTGATCGGCGATCTACAGGAGCTGTCCCGGCCCGACGCCCTGCCCGGCAGCGGGCCCCCGCAGGTGATCGCCCTGCACGAGGTGGCGCGGACGGCCCTGGAGCGGGCCCGGCTGCGCGGTGCGCATCTCACCATCAACGCCTCGATCGAGCCCTGGTATGTCCGCGGCGAGGCGGCCACGCTGGAACGGTCGCTGGTCAATCTCCTCGACAACGCCGTGAAGTTCAGCCCTTCGGGTGGTGTGATCGACGTCGTCCTCAGAAGCGGAGAGGTAAGGGTGCGCGACCATGGCCCCGGCATCCCCGCCGAGGAACTGCCCCATGTCTTCGAGCGCTTCTGGCGCTCCCCGTCCGCCCGCAGCCTGCCCGGCTCGGGCCTCGGCCTGTCGATCGTGGCCCGTACGGTCCAGCAGGCGGGCGGCCAGGTGGGGCTGGAAGCGGCCCCGGGCGGCGGCACGGTCGCCTGGATCAAGCTCCCGGGCGCGCCGACGGCTCCGCCGGGGATCGACGTCGACTGAGCGCGGTGCCGGGCGCGGCCCGGCGCGGCTCGGTCCGGCCTGGCCCGGTGCGGGTCCGGCTCAGCCCGGTCCGGCCTGGCCCATGTCCGACCCGGTCCGCTCAGCCCGGTCCGCTCGGTCCGGCTGAGCCCAGCCCGCCCCCGTCAGAACGGCCCGAGCCGGAGCGTCGGTTGGGGGCCCGTGCCCGTCGGGGAGCCGCCCAGGGGGCCCTCCAGCGAGCGGCCCTCCAGCGAGCGGCCCTCCAATGAGCGGCCCTCCTGCGTGCCGTGCCCGGAGCCGTGCAGCCGGGCGTACGTGCCGTTCAGCGCCAGCAGTTCGCGATGGGTGCCGCTCTCCACCACCCGTCCGTGGTCCAGCACCAGGATGCGGTCCGCGTCCGGTGCCAGGTGCAGATCGTGGGTGATCATGAGCGTGGTGCGGCCGGACATCAGCCGCCGCAGCGGCCGGACGACCCGCCGTGCCGCCAGCGCGTCCAGGCCCGTGGTGGGCTCGTCCAGGACGAGGACGGGCGCGTCGCGCAGCATCGCGCGGGCGATGGCGATGCGCTGCAACTGGCCGCCGGACAGCCGCGCCGTATGCGGGTCGATCCGGGTGCCGTAGCCCTCGGGCAGAACGGTTTCAAGGAATTCTCACGCCGAATGGGAACCGCACCGCCTACGGTCCGGAGAGTGCGGCCCGTGGTGCGAGCCGGGCCGCGCGTACGGCGGGCCACAGGCCGGCCAGCGCGCCGATCGCCATGGTGGCGCCCACTCCGACGGCCAGTGCCCAGGGCGGGACGACCACCTGCCAGTTCTGGGAGATTGCGTATCCCGCCGACGCTCCCGCGCCGAGGGCGGCGCCGCTGATGCCGCCGAGGGCGGAGAGCATGACCGACTCGGTGAGGAACTGGGTCCGGATCTGGCCGCGGGTGGCGCCGAGCGCACGGCGCAGGCCGATCTCGCCACGCCGTTCGAGGACGGCGATGACCATGGTGTTGGCCACGCCGACACCACCGACCAGCAGGGCGATGGCGCCGATGCCGACGAGCAGGCTGGTGAAGGCCCGGTTGGCGGCCTGCTTGGCGCTCAGCGCGTCGGAGGGCCGGGAGACCGTGACCTCGTTGGGCGCCTCGGGGTTGACGGTGGCGGCGAGGACGTCGCGCACCTGGTCGACCTTGCTGTCGGCGGTGCGGGTGTAGATCATCGTGGGGCGGCCGTCGAAACCCAGGTGGGTCTTGGCCGCGTCCCAGCCGATGAGCGCCGCCGAGTCCAGCTCGGGGGCGAGCGGCGCCTTCTGGAGGATGCCGGTGACGGTGAACCACTGCTCCCCGAGCCAGATCTGGGCACCGGGGGTGGTGATGCCCAGATTCTCGGCCGCGGTGGTGCCGAGGACGACGGCCGGGTAGCGGCTCTGGGCGCCGTTGAGCCACCTTCCGGCGGCCATATGGAGCCCCACGGTCCTGGGCAGGTCGAGTCCGGCCCCGAGGACACCGATGCCTCTGCTGGCGGCCTTGGGAATGCGGTCGTTGCGGTAGACCTTGGCGTCCTTGACGCTGCCGGTGGCCGCGGCATTCTCGACCGGTGCGATATGCCTGACCATTTCGGCGGCGTTTTCGGGCAGTGGCGCGGGCTCGCCGACAAAGTCCTTTCCGGGCATCACGGTGAGCATGTTCGTACCCACCGAGGCGAGTTGTGCGTTGAACGCGGCCTGACTGGAAGCGGATACGGCGACCACCGCGACCATCGCGGCGATACCGATCGCGATACCGAGCGCCGACAGCAGCACGCGGGTGGGCCGGGTGCGCAGTCCCACACTGCCCACCCGCAGGGTGTCGGCCAGGCTGAGCCTGCGGGGGGTGAGACGGGCGGCGGTGAGACGGGCCGCGGTGGGGCGCCGCGAGTCGGGGCGGCGGCTCACCGCAGTACCCCTTCGGTGATCCTGCCGTCGCGTACCCGGATACGGCGGGGCAGTGCGGCGGCCAGTTCCTGGTCGTGGGTGATGACCAGGACGGTCGTGCCGGCCGCGTTGAGTTCCCGCAGAAGTTCCACCACGGACGCTCCGGAGGTGGTGTCGAGCGCTCCGGTGGGCTCGTCGGCCAGCAGCAGCGGCGGGTCTCCGACCACCGCGCGGGCGATGGCCACGCGCTGTTTCTCCCCGCCCGACAGTTCGTTCGGGCGGTGGTCGAGGCGGTGCCCGAGGCCGACCCGGCGCAGGACCTTCTCGGCCCGCGCGCGGCGTTCCCTGCGGGGGACGCCCAGGTAGAGGAGTCCGTCGGCGACGTTGTCCAGCGCGCTGACCCCGTCGGCCAGGAAGAACTGCTGGAAGACGAAGCCGATGGACCGGGCCCGCAGTGCGGACAGCCTGTTCTCGCTCAGGCCGGCGATGTCGTGACCGTCGATGCGTACGGTGCCGGACGTCGCCACGTCCAGCGTGCCGATCAGGTTGAGCAGGGTGGATTTGCCGGAGCCCGACGGGCCGACGACGGCGAGGAGTTCGCCCCGACCGACGCGGAAGGACACCTGATGGAGCACCTGTACCCCGCCCGGATACACATGGTCGACGTCTTCGAGCTCCACCAGCGCCGGTTCTGTTGACGCGGGTCCGGTCGGTGCGGGTCCGGTCGGCGCGGGCCCCGCCAGGGCCGGCGTCATGCGGCGACTCCTACCGTGGTGCCGGCCGTGAGGCCGCCGCCGCTGACCTCGACCCTGCCGTTCGCGAACATGCCGAGCTTCACGGCCCTGACGGTGCCCTTGCCGTCGGCGCCGATGACCTCGACGCCGTAGCCGCCCTCACGGAGCGCGAGCAGTGCGGTGATCGGCACGGTCAGGACGTTCTCCTTCCTCTCGCTCTGGAGCCCGACGGTGACCGGCGCTTCGGTGATGTCCGCGACGCCGTCGGCCAGCTCGATGTCGACCCCGATGGTGGATTTGTCCGCGGCGCCGTTCGTGCCCGGCGTCTTCTTCACCGTCGTACCGACACTGGTGATCGTGCCCTTGACCGTCTTGCCGTCGGGGAGGGTGACCGTGGTCGTGCCGTCCTTCTTCGCCAGCGACCGGTCACCGATGTCCAGGTCGACATGGACCTGGCGCTTGGAGGAGGTGCCGGTCAGCACGGGTGCGCCCGGCCGGACGTCCGAGCCGACCGGGGCCTTGTGCCCGCCGATCCTCAAGGGCCCGGAGGCGAACACGACCCGGCCGTCCGCCAGCTTCCCGGTCTGGACAAGGCCGAGGGCCTTCTGCCAGCGTTTGACCGCCTGCGCGGTGAGGTCGGTGAATTCGCTGTCGGGGGTGAAGCCGCGGTAGCCGAGGGCCTGGAGGTTCTCCTCCAACTGGCGTACGTCCTCGCCCTTGTCGCCACTCTTCATGTCCCGGTACGCGGGCGACTTCCCGTACAGCAGGACCACGGGCTTTCCGTCCACGGCGTAGAGCCGCTCGCCGCGCGAGACGGTGCTGCCGATGCCCGGCAGGCCGGTGACGGTCCCGGGCAGCCGGCCCATGACCGAGGTGCTGCCCTTGAAGCCGAGCGTTCCGTCGACCTGCTTGCTGTTGATGAGCGTCTGGCGGGAGACCTTGTCCGTGTGCCGCGTCGGCTTGTCCGAGCCCGCCGCCGGGGCGGTGCCGGTCCCGGCGGTCGCGTAGTACACGCCGCCGCCGGCCGCCGCGACCAGGACGGCCGCGATGATCCAGCGGCCGCGGCGCCGGCGGCCGCGTGGCCGGTGGCGCGGGGCGGCGTCGGAGGAGTCGTCCCCGCTCGCTTCGCTCTGCGGCACGGTGCCGCGCTCCGTGGCGGCGGTCACTGGCCGGTCTTACCGCTGGACATGGCGCCGCATGCCTTGAGGGCGTCCTGCGTCTTCTTCGACCCACCGTCCGGGATGTTCATCCTGCCCTCGTCGGTCGGGTCCTCGGCCTCGACTCCCTTGTCGCGCAGGCACTTGGCCAGCTTTATGTCCTTCGCCTTCTGCTCAGGGGTGTACTGCGGGGCCTGGCCGTCCGCGTTCGGCATGAACTGCTTGCACTTCTCGAGCGCCGCCTGGAACTTCTTCGGGTCGGCGGGCTGGACGACCTCCGCCCCGTCGGCGTCCGGGTCGGGCATGTCGATGCCCTGTTCGCGCATGCAGGACGCGTACTTCAGCCGGGCCTTCTGCATCTCCTCCGGGCTCTTCGCCTTCTGGGAAGCGCTCGCGGACGGCTTCTTCTCGCCACCGGCACTGGCGACATCGTTATCACCGCCGCCTCCGCCACAGGCCGACAGGAGGAGGACCATGCCCAGGGCGGCCGAGGCCAGGGCACAGTGCTTACGCGGAGAGAGGACAGACATGGGGACCTCACGGTTGGGGTAAGAACCGGTGCTTGCGCCATGAGAGAACCAGTCGGCCGTGCGCAGGGAGGTAAACGCGGGAGGCCCTCGCGCCCCGCCACGCTTATCCCTCTGCAATCGCCTCCCTGCTTGCATGGCTGGGCCGGGGTCCGATCCACCCGGTTTGTTACCTTCAGTAACTGCCGCGTACCACCCCGAGTACCACCCCGAGGAAGCTCCCCATGAGGGTCATGATCGCCGAAGACCACCACATCCTGGCCCGTACGATCGCCACCGGCCTGCGCCGCGAGGCCATCGCGGTCGACCTGGCCTGCTCCGGGGACGTGGCCGAGCGGATGTGCCTGCTCAACGCCTACGACATCATCGTCCTGGACCGGGATCTGCCCGTCATGAGCGGCGACGAGGTGTGCCTGCGCCTGCGCGCGCTGAAGGACCCGCCCCGCATCCTCATGCTCACCGCCGCCGGTTCGGTGGAGGACCGGGTGTCCGGGCTCGATCTCGGCGCCGACGACTATCTGGCCAAGCCCTTCGACTTCGCCGAACTCATCGCACGGATCAGGGCGTTGAGCCGACGCGTCCCCACGCCCCCGCTGATGACCCTGCGGCACGGCGGCATCGAGCTGGACCGGGGCCGACGCGAAGTCCGCATCGACGGCAGGCCGGTGGAGCTGAGCCCGAAGGAATTCGCCGTCCTTCAGCTCCTGATGGAGGCGCGCGGCGAAGCCGTGACCCACCGTGCCCTTCTGGACCGTGTGTGGGACGAGCACATGGACTCGCGCACCAGCGCCGTACGCGCCACCGTCAGCCGGCTGCGTGGCAAACTCGGCCGCTCCGACGCGATCTCCATGGACGACGGCAAAGGTTACCGGCTGTGCTGAATCCCCTGTCCCTCGTCGGCCCCCGGTCCCTGCGGACCGCGCTGCGCGACCGGCTGACCTTCCGCGCCAAACTCGCCGCCGCCTTCACCGCGCTGTTCTTCTGCGCCGGAGCCGCACTGCTGATCTTCGTCACGGTGCTGGCCCGGCAGGGAACCATGGAGCACTTCGCCAGCATCACGACGGAACACACCGGCGGGCCGATCGCTCCCGGGCCCACCTCCTCGGCCTCCTCGGGCCTGACGAGTCCCGATCCCGCCGCCTCGACGTGGTCTCGACAACAGGCCGAGAAGGCCCGGCTGGCCAGGGTGGAAGTCACCAACAGGCTCCAGGAGACCGCCGTACGGCAGATGGTGCTGTGGTCGGCGGTCGGCCTGGCCGTGATGGCCGTACTGTCCGGCGCCATGGGCTGGTGGCTGGCCGGCCGGGCCCTGCGCCCGGTACGCGAAGTGATCCTCGCGGCCCGCCGGATGAGCGAGGAGAACCTGCATGAACGCCTCCAACTCACCGGACCGCAGGACGAGTTGCGGGAACTGGGCGACACCTACGACACCATGCTGGACCGCCTGGAGAGGTCCTTCACCAGCCAGCGCCGGTTCGTCGCCAACGCCTCCCATGAACTGCGCACCCCCCTGGCCGCCCAGCGCACCAGCATCGAGGTCGGCCTCGCCGACCCGCTGCCCGCCCATCTGATCCCGGTCCGCGAGGACCTGCTCATCACCAACCGCGAGGCCGAGCACCTCATTGCCGCACTCCTGCTGCTCGCCCGCAGCGACCGCGGACTCGACGAGACCAAGGACACCGACCTCGCCGAACTCACCCGGCAGGCCGCCGACGAACTCAGCTCCCTCGCGGCCGAGCACACCGTCGTCACGGCGGTGCACACCACGCCCCTGTCCGTGAACGGAGACCCGGTGCTCCTCAAGCATCTGGCTTCCAACCTGGTACGCAACGCCATCCAGTACAACCATCCGCAGGGCACGGTCACCGTGCGCATCGACGATGCCCGCCGACTGACCGTGACCAACACCGGCCCCCGCGTCGACCCCACCCGCGTGGACAGCCTGTTCGAACCCTTCCGCCGCCTCGACCGCGATCGCACCGCCGTGCACGGCCACGGCCTGGGCCTGTCCATCGTCCGCTCCATCGCCACCGCCCACGGCGGCACGGTCACCGCCGCTCCCGGGCCCGCGGGCGGCCTCCGCGTCGAGGTACGGCTGCCGGGTGACGCGGTGACGCGGTGACGCGGTGACGCGGTGACGCACGGCGGTGGCTAGCGGGTCTTCCCGAATGTCAGCCCCGCACCGGCCAGATCGGCCCGAATCCCCTCCGGGGAGACCCCGATGTTCGCCAGCTTGATGCCCTTGGCCTTCTTCGGCAGTTGGAAGGAGAGCTCCAGCTTGTCGGTCAGCTCCGGCACCTTCATCCGCGTCAGCGCCGCCGCCACCGTCGGGTCGATGCCGAGCTTCCTGGCCAACTGGGGATGGTCGTTGGCCGCCTGGACGAGGTTGACCGCGAGCAGCGCGGGCACGAAGCGCGGCGACTCCGTGATCCGGTCCAGCATCCGGTCGTCGTTCCGCGCTTGCCCCGCCTCCGCCGGGGACACCCCGAGCTTCTCGGCCACCGAGGGGATCGACAGCAGCGCCCGCGCCTTCTCGGAGTCCTCGCTGATCTGCCGCGCCGCCTTCTTGTGCAGATACAGCCCGGCGCGCGGCTCGGGGCCGGGCCGGTAGGTGGCCATCCCGGGGATGTCCAGCCGCATATCGGTGACGCTGGTGGAGATCCCACGGTCTCCCTGGCGCTGGATATGTGCCTGGGCGTGCAGCGACACCTGCTGGCCGGCGACCGGAAGCTTCCCGTCCGCGCGCACCGAGCTGGGCCCCATCGCCCGGAACCGCACCTGGGAGGCGCCCAGTTCACGGCTGAGGTCCTCGAAGGACAGCAGCACATCGCCCTTCATCCGGCCCACCGTCGCGCCCCGGAAGGAGCTGGGCAGATCCCCCACGATCCGGATGTCCTGGGCCTGGGCGCGCACCTCGGCGAGCGAGACCCGGTCGGCCGCCACATCCGGGACGGCGATGTCGACCTGCTCCAGATCCTTGCCGAGCACCTGGGTGAGGAACGGGAAGCCATGGATCGTCACATTCGGCGCCGTGGCCAGATCCAGCCTCTTCTGGAGCTCCTGCTCGGCCTTGCGCTCGCTGTACATCACGGCGCAGCGGTCGGCCAGCACCAGCAGCAGGCCCAGCACGAGCAGCCCGATCAGTGCCTTCGCGGTGAGCGGGATCCCCCTGAAGCGCCCGCGTCCGCGCCGACGCCGGGACGAACGGCGGTGGTTGGGCGGCGACCACGCCGGGCCATCGCCTTCGGACCCCGAGCCGGAGGGGCCGGACCCCGAGCCGACCGGCTCGCCCCTGCGCCCGCCGCCGTCGGCGTCGTCGTCATCCGACGCCAGACCGAGGCTCAGGGGGTCGTCCGGATCGTACGGATCGGCGAGCTCGGCGAGTTCCTCATAGGGGTTGCTGTAATGAACGGCAGGTGAACCGCTGTGAGGATGCGAGGGCTGGGGTGAAGGTATGCGTGTGGGGGATCGCATTGATCCATATCACCACGCCACACTGCTCCACCCGCAAGTCCTAGCGGCGATACGTGGCGAACCGCACGTTCCGATTTCGCCCTCCGTACACGTGCTGTTTCTCAGCGCGTGCCGCGTGAGACCGCCCTCGCCTCGGTGACGGTGACCGCCCTGCCGTCCATCTCCGTGCCGTCGAGCTGGGCCATCGCCTTCTCGGCGGCCGTCTCGTCCATCTCCACGAACCCGAACCCCCGCGAGCGGCCGCTCTCCCGGTCGGTGATCACGGTGGCGTCCAGCACCTCGCCGAACTGCCCGAACAGGGTCGCCAGGTCCCTTGTCGTCGTCTGGTAGCTCAAGTTGCCCACATGCAGTCGTTTGGACATGACCGGCTCTCCTTGTTCTCCGTGGTTCCCAGTGCAGCGAACCGTGTCAATCCTCTCAGCGAGGTACGAAACGGGCCATCCGCATGGGCTGAACCGGTCATACGGCTCAGTGCAGCGTGCCGAGCTGCTCCACGGAGTAGGGCACCAGCTCCGCCGTACGCCCGCCGAGCACCTTCGCGGCCCACTCGGGGTCGGCGAGCAGGGCGCGGCCGACGGCGACGAGATCGAACTCGTCCCGCTCCAGTCGGTCCAGCAGATTCTCGATGTCCGCCACCTGGGCCGGCCCATCGCCGGTTCCGGGGACGAACGTCGGCAGGAAGTCCTGGTTCAGTCCGACCGAGCCGACCGTGATCGTGGACTTCCCGGTGAGCTTCTTCGTCCACCCCGCGAGGTTCAGCTCCGAGCCCTCGAACTCCGGTGTCCAGTAACGCCGGGTGGAGGAGTGGAAGACATCCACCCCCGCCTCCACCAGCGGGGTGAGCAACGCCTCCAGTTGCTGCGGGGTCTCGGCCATCCGCACGTCGTAGTGGTCCTGCTTCCACTGCGAGGTACGGAAGATGATCGGGAACTCGGCGGAGACGGCCTTACGGCAGGCGGCCACCAGCTCGGCCGCGAACCGGACCCGGGACGCCGGGTCGCCGCCATAGGCATCGCCGCGCCGGTTGGTCGCGCCCCACAGGAACTGGTCGATCAAATACCCATGGGCGCCATGCAGTTCGACCCCGTCGAACCCGATCCGCTCCGCGTTGGCCGCCGCCTCCGCGAAGGCCGCGATCACCGCGTCCACGTCGTCCTGCGTCATCGCCCGCCCGACCGGCTCACCGTTCAGCCCGATCCCCGACGGGCTCAGCACGGGCGCCTCCGGGTACGGCGGCGCGCCCTCCTCCCGCGACACCCCCACATGCCAGATCTGCGGCGCGATCCGCCCACCCGCGAGATGCACCTGCTTCACGACCTCGCCCCACCCCGCGAGGGCGTCCTCCCCGTAGAAGCGCGGCACGCTGTCGCTCAGCCCCGCCGAGGGGTGGTCGATATACGTCCCCTCCGTGATGATCAGCCCCACCCCGCCGGCCGCGCGCCGCGCGTAGTACGCCACCACATCGGCGTTGGGCACGCCCCCGGGCGAGAACATCCGGGTCATCGGCGCCATGGCGATCCGGTTGGGCACGGTCATCCCGCCCACGGTGAACGGCCGGGACAGAACCTGTGCCGCGCGCTCGGCACTCCTGTTGATGGACACGTCGATACTCCTTGACCAAGGATCGTCACAGCGCGGAATCGCGCTGCCCGGCCAAGCTAAAACCTGACGTCAACGTGAGGGTCAAATACCGGAGGCCACCTCCGGTGAACCCCTGCCGTGGCGCAGGCGCACGGCGGCCCCGTCTTCCCCCGATGGGTGCCTACGCGCTCTACTGCCCCTCGACGAGCGAAGCCCACACTGGTTGCTTCACCAAACGAGGCGAGGGGGCCCGAATGGGAACGCACGGCAAGCCGCCCACACCGAACCCGCAGCCGAAGCAGCCGAGCCCACGGGACTCGGACGGACAGCACCCGGATGTCTCCAGGCCGGGCGGCGGGACGCACCGCAAGTGACCGACCTGGCAGAGCTGCACACGCGGGCGGCCGAGGCGCTCGACATCACCGAACCGTGGGTTCGGCGGGCGTTCGAGGCCGTCCCACGGCACGAGTTCGTCCCCGGCACCGTATGGGTGGTGGACGACGGTGTGTACCGGCCGCTCCACCGGGCGGACGACCCCGACCGGTGGGCCCGCATGGTGTACGACCCCGCGCAGGCCATGACCACCCAGGTGGACGACGGGGCCCCTGCCACCGCTGGCGGCGATGTGCCCACCAGCTCCATCTCCGCGCCGACCGCCGTCGTGACCATGCTCGCCGAGCTGGACCTGCGGCCGGGGCATCGGGTGCTGGAGATCGGGGCGGGCACCGGGTACAACGCGGCGCTGCTGGCCGAGCGGGCAGGCGCCGAGCGGGTGACCACGCTGGAGATCGACCCGGACGTGGCCGACGGCGCACGAGCCGCGCTGCACCGGGCCGGGTACGGCGGAGTGACCGTGCTGGAAGCGGACGGCGAGCAGGGCTGGCGGCTTGGCGCGCCGTACGACCGGCTGGTGGCCACGGCCTCGGTGACGTCGATCCCGTGGGCATGGGTGGAGCAGGTACGCCCCGGCGGCCTGATCCTGACCCCGTTCCGCACCGCGTTCTGCTCGCACGGACTCGTCCGGCTGACCGTCTCGGAGGGCCGTGCCGAGGGCCGGTTCGCGGGCGCGGTGACGTTCATGGCGGTGCGAGGCCAGCGGGCGCGCCCGCGCATCGATGGAGTCTTCTCCACGGAAGCGTGGGAGGAGAGCCGCGAGAGCAAGGCCGACCTGGACGTCACGGCGCTAGCCGACCCGCACGCCGAGTTCGCGGTCGGGTTGAGGCTGGCCGACGTGGCGCACTGGCCGCAGGACGGCGGCCACTGGTGGTGCGGCCGGGACTCCTGGGCGTACGCGGCGGATGGCGCCGTGCACCAGTGGGGGCCGCGCGACCTGGCCGACGAGACCGCCGAGGCCCTCACCTGGTGGGAGGGCGCCGGGCGGCCGGAGCTGTTCGACTTCGGCCTGACGGCCACGGCCGACGGCCAACGGGTGTGGCTGGGCGATCCGTCGGAGGCGTGGCCGCTGCCCGCCGCGTAGCCGGTACCCCTGGCCGCCGCGTAGCCGGAGCGCGATCCGGCCGGGGGCCGTCCTGTTTGCCCGACGGGCCGCCTCGGCCGGGGGTTCCGCATCGGTCGTGCCGCCTCGGCCGGGGGGTGCCGCATCGGTCGGGTGCCGCCCGCGCCGGGGGTGCCGCATCGGTCGGGTACGGCGCATGGGCCGGGTGCGGCGCCGTCTCGCGCGCTTCGCGCGATTGAGCAGCGGGGCAGGGGGCGGGGGCGCGGGGCGCGTTGCCGACCGCCGGGCCGGTGGGAGCGACCGCCGGTGGCGGCATCCCTGTGCAGGAGGCGAGGCCCGTCGCCGGACCGCCGGACTCCGCATCCACTGCGACGCTGGACCACCCATCAGTCGTGCCTGGACGGTCCACCGTCGCACTCGACGCCGCAGGGGGTACCCCCTCCGAAAACTCTTGACAAGGTAGTTGCTTCAGATCAAGCGTTTTTTTGGGGGGTACCCGGAGGGGCCGCCCCACCGGGCCGCGCTCCGGATCGGCATCGGCCCCCGGGCGCGGTTGCCGCCACGGCACGGGCCCCCACCGGCCCGGCGGACGGCAACACGCCCTGCGCCCCGCCTCCCTGCCCCCGCTGCTCAATCGCGCGAAGCGCGCGAAACGATGCCCGCGCCTGATCTCCGGCCTGTGCTCAGAGGGTGCGATCGAGTCGGCCGACCTTCACGGCACGTATGAGGGCGCCGAGCGCGGCGGGGGTCGTACGGATCACCGCCTCCGGCTCGTCGCTCTCGCGTATGCGGATCCCGCCGGGGGCGGTGGCGAGTTCCACGCAGTTGGCGCCGACGTCCGTACTGAAGGAGGACTTGCGCCACTTGAGGTCAGTCATGACCGCGCTTCCTAGTAATGGCTGTAACGGATGTGTTGGATCAGGCCCAGCGAATCTCGCACGTCGTGCCGGATCGCAGAAGGGCTGACGTCCACTGGCGGGAGGGCCACTGAACCGAGCCGGTGGAAGTGCGCTCGGTACTGGTCGATCGAGTCGGGGCCGTGGAGGAGTGTGGACTGGCCAGCGTGGTCCATCTGGAGCGTTTCCAGAATCCCGCCGTGCGAAGCGATCAAGCTGAAGGGCGTGTTCACCGCTGGAACGCCGTCCGCCGTGAAGGGCAGGACCTGAATCGTCACATGCGGCAGCTCTGCCAGTTCTACGAGCCTCAGCAACTGCTTGCGCGTCACGGCCGAGCCGCCGAACCGCATGTGCAGCGCGGCTTCGTGGACGACGACATGGATCGTGGGCGGGTCTTCGGCGGTGAGGGCTGCCTGGCGCCGCATGCGGAACTCGACGGCCCGGTCGATGTCCACGGAATTCGTCACCACGTCGCTGACCCGGAAGATGGCGCGGATGTAATCCTCGGTCTGGAAGATCCCGGGAATGAACAGTGACTCGTAGGAGCGAATGCTGGCTGCCCGGCACTCAAGTTCCGCCAAGTCGAGGGCTGTGGCAGGCATGTTGCCCTTGTAAGTGCTCCACCAGCCCTTGCCCGTGTTTTCCCCGAGGCTGACCAACGCCTCGATGAAGGGCACACTTGTGCACCCGTAACCCTCGCAAAGCCGACGCAGTCGCTCGCTCGGGATCGCCGTGCGGCCACCCTCGACATGCGTCAGGTGCACACGGCCCATGTCGATGAGCGCGCCCGCCTCATTCAGTGTCAACCCAGCTTGCTCGCGCAACCTTCGCAGCTCTGCGCCAAGGCGGCGCTGTCTTTCGGTGGGGTTGGTTCGCAGTGCCAACGGGGTCTCTCCTCAGGGTGTGGGCCACAGTCTGCCGTCAGGGCGTGGGCCGGTCCACTCATTCTCGTGACTAGGTTGAACTTGTCATCCTCTATCTCTACCGTGTGTGTGGTGGCAGTCACACAGCGGAGCTGTGGAGAGCCGCACGATGCCCGTTTACGAAGCGCCACGGAGGCGTCGCATGGGAGCACCCGCACACCCAGAACTTCCGCACCGCTACACCCTCTCCGCCCCCGCCCTCCCCACGTCACCCCGCCTGTGCCGCGACTTCGTGCGCGGCATCTTCGCGGCCTCGGGGTTACCCCAACTCGCCGAAGCGGCAGCCCTCTGCACATCCGAGTTGGTGACCAACGTCCACCGGCACGGCAAGGGCGACGTACGGATGGCCGCCACCATCCAGCACGACCGCGTCCGGGTGACCGTCCACGACGACAGCCCCGAACTGCCCTCGCCGCGCCGCGCGGCCGACGATGACACCAACGGGCGCGGCCTCTTCCTGGTCACCGTCCTCTCCGACGGCTGCGGCATGACCCCCGACGAACCGGCCACCGGCATGGGCATGGGCATGGGCATGGGCACCGGCAAAGCGGTGTGGTTCGAGTTCAACGTGCCGCCCACGAACACGAAGAGCACCGCATGAACGCCACCCCCGCCGAGCGGGTCGCCGAGCGCGTCGCCGAGACGCTGCGCGACGACTTCGCCGCCCACGGCGTACGGCTCCCCGACGTACGGGCCGACCTCAGCGACCCCCGGCAACCCCGGCTGGAACTCGGCACCATCCCCCTCGGCACCGGCTTCGCGCTGTTGCGCGTGCTCACGGACTACCAGCGCCTGCTGAAGGCCGAGCGGAGGCGGAAAAGGCCGTCACCGTGACGCCGGGCAGTGATGCAGCACCGCTGATCTCCGCGTTGATCGTGACCGTCTCGAGGTCGGGGAGGGCCGCGAGCGGGGACAGATCGATGGAGCGGTCGGCGCCAGGGGAAAAGAGGATGTTCAGGTGACGAAGACGGGGGAATGCCGAGGGCATCCACGCGGTGTCCAGAAACTCGTGCAGAACGTGCAGATCCAACCAGGTGATGCTGGGTGGGAAGTCGCGCTGCATACTTGCATGTCCGATCGCGACCTTCAGCCGCTCCAGCGCTGTGAGCTTCTCCATGCCCCAGGGCACGACGCCCACGCCTGACAGGCCCGGCGTTTCGAAGACCAAGGTGCGGAGAGGGAGGTCGGACAGGCCGGTGAGGTAGATGCCACTAAGACAGTCGGTCAGATAGAGCGTTTCGAGGTTCGTCAGGTGGCCGATCGCGGCGCCGAGGTCGTCGACCACGTCGTTACGGATCAGCCGCAGCCGGGTCACCTCCTCCCCTTTGAGGTTGTCCCTGATCTCGTCCTCCGTGAAACCCCCGCGCAGGATCAGCCACGGACGCGGACCCGAATCCAGCAGCATGCGCAATTGCTCCATGGATTCGGCCACGAAATACAGGTCGTCCCGGTCCAGGCGGAGGATTACCTCGTTGAAGTACCGCTCGGTGTCGTACCGCCCCCAGCTCGACGCCAGTTGCGCGCGCACCTCGACCGCGGGGTGGTCGGCGAATTGGGCCAGATAGGGGATGGCCGCGTCCACCGGTATGCGTGAAGCCGTCACCACACAGCATTGCGCCACCTCGTCCGTCAGTCCCTCCGGCCCCGGGAGAAGCTCCAGCACCAGCGGGCCCACCGTGGCCAACTCCCTTGCTCGCGCGATGTCCAGGGGCGGGATGAACCCCATCGCGTGCCGCGTGACCTTGTCCCGTATCGCCGGGTCCAGATCGGGCGCGTGCTCCAGGCATGCCATGGCCAGCAGGAACAGCCTCATCGAAGCGTCCGCGTCACCCCGCGCCACCTCCAGCAACTTGCCCAGCAGCTCCGCCCGCTCGCGCGGTCGCCCATGCGCGACCGCCATGCGGATGACGTCCTCCCACTGCGCGTCATGAGCGTTGCGGATCAGCAGCCCCACATCCCACGCCTCCACCGCCGCCTTCGCGCCCAGATAGTCCTGGAAGGTGCGGTGGATGAAGTCCACCGTGCTCACCGACGGCTCGCGCAACAGCCCGCTGCGCAGCAGCAGATGGCGCAGGATGGCCGGGGCGTCGCCCAGAGCCTGGGCGGCGGGGACGGAGGGGAGGGCCTCCTCGATGATGCGCTCCGCGCGGTCGCGGTCCAGCTCGGCCTCGCCGTTGCGGATCAGGTAGTAGGCGAGCCGCTGGAGAAGCTGGATCTGCGGCTCCTCGTCCAACTGGACGTCGCCCGGCGCGTAGATACGTCGCTCGGTGTCGCGCCGCGTCAACAGCATCGACAGCGCCGCGTCGTACAGCGCCTTGCGGCCCGGTGGCAGATAGCCGCGACGGGCGCGGTGCAGGGCGCAGATCAGACCGCACATCAGCGGGTTCGTGGCGAGGCGGCTGAGGTCCTGCTTGGTGCGGACGGCGGTGTGCAGGGCCAACTGGTACGCGGCCAGCGTCGCCCGCTCCTCCTCCGTACCGCAGGTCTGGCGCGCCGCCTCATGCCAGCGGTCGATGAACGCCGCCATGTCCTCGCGGCTCATCGGGGACAGCGTGAACTCGGAGAAGTCCTGCGCCCCCAGCCAGTCGTCGGCGACGGCCGAGGGGCGGGAGGTGACCAGCCACAGATTGTCCGGGTAGGCGATGAGGAGATCGGACAGCCAGGCCCGGGTGCGCTCGCGGTCGCGCTCGGGGATCTCGTCGATGCCGTCGATCAGCAGCAGCCCGCGGCCCGCGTTCAGGACGCGGTCGGCCCAGCCGGGCGGCTGGGCGCCGTCGAGGGGGTTGTGGACGGAGGCCAGGAACGAAGCCGGGGAGGGCAGGGATTCCTGGCGGGCGATCGTACGCAGCGGCAGAACGAAGGGGACGCGGCCGATGAGCTGCTCCAGGCCGCGCAGCGACTCCTGCCGTGCGGTGCACACGGCGAGCCACTGGACGAGCGTGGTCTTGCCGGAGCCCGCGACCCCGCGCAGCAGCACCTGCTGATGGCCGGAGAGCGCCCGGTCGGCGGGCAGGGCCGCGGGGAGGGCGGCGGCGGGTGACTCACCGGGCTCGCCGGACCCACCGGGCTCACCGGCGAACGCGCCCAGCGGCCGCTCCTCGCCGGAGAAGGAGACCGCCTCCAGGCTGAGATACGCCGCGTCCAGCGGCCACGTGGCCTCCGCGTGGCTGAGGTCGATCCCCACGATGGTCAGCGTGGAGTGCTTGCGGATCATGTACTCGGCGTACCGGCGCTCAAAGCCCGCGTCCTGCGCGGTCTGGGACGGTATGCGCTCGATCAGGATGTCGATCTTGGTGATCAGCTCGCTGAGCCGGCCGCTCTGGTCGACCAGGGTGCGGGGGATGAAGGCCGAGCGCTGGGTGAAGAAGTGCAGGATGTGCAGGCAGGCGGTGTCCAGCAGGCGCTCGTGGAGCAGTGTGCCGCTCTGGCTGAGGTGCTGCGCGCCGCGTCCCCTTCCCCGGGTGCGGGTGGCGTGGGCCAGCTCGTAGGCCAGTCCTTGGTGGCCGAGCTGCACCGCCTGGACGTCGTTCATATCGAGGTCGCCGAGCGCGTACAGCGTGGTGGCCAACTGCTCGGCCACCAGCTCGTCCTCGTCGGCGGGGCAGGGCCGCTCGCCGGGTCCGGCGTGCCGGGTGGCCTGGGCGACCAGCTCCGCGGCGAGCTTGTCGAGGTCCTTCTCGGTCAGCGTGCGCTTCTCGCCGCGGAACGAGACGAGGGAGGAAATGCGGACCGGCTGGTTGACCAGCCCGGCGCCCGGCCCCTCCTTGACGAACAGCTTCTTGATGAGCGGTGCGACGACGCTCGACGCCAGGCGCGCGCCGATGACTGCGGGATCCACGTCCCATTCCCCCCGGTAGTTGTGTGTCCCTGACCGGACAGCGTACAGCGGGGTAAGGACTTTGGTCCCGAATCGGACATCCGAAAGTCCCTGCGAAGGTGACTTCCCGCACAGGCCCTTCGGCGTCTACTACGGTAAATAGGGGATCTCGCAGGTCAGAGGTGTGATGGGGGTTTCCGGGAATTTCCCGCGGGAAACGCATCACATAACCAATTCGCTACGGAGTCACTTAGTAGAAGAACGCCTTGGCCTATTCGCGAGAACGGGATAACAAGAGGCGTCCAAAGACGCTTCTGGAGGTACTTCCCATGGCCCCGCGCGCCACAAACCGCCGTTTCTCGCTTACGTCCGTATCCAAGGGGCGCGCCGCTGTGGTCGCCGTCGGCCTGGGCGCCTCGCTGGCGCTGGGCGCCGGAACGGCGTTCGCCGTGGGGGCGGGCGAGGCCCCCTCTTCCTCGTCCGTCAAGCAGGTCGCCGCGAAGGTCCCGGCCAAGGCCCCGGCCAAGAAGAAGGCCCCCGCGAGTGACTGGCAGACCCCGGTCGACAAGTTCTCGATAGGCGCCGCCTTCGGCCTGGCGGGCAACCTGTGGTCGCACAACCACAGCGGTCAGGACTTCGTCGTGCCGACCGGCACCCCGGTGCACGCGGCCCATGACGGTGTCGTCGTCAAGGCGGGCCCGTACGGCGGCGGCGACGGCCCCGCGTACGGCAACGCGATCGTGATCAAGCACGACAACGCGACGTACTCGCAGTACGCCCACCTGTCCCGGATCGATGTGCGGATCGGCCAGACCGTGACCGAGGGCCAGCAGATCGGCCTGTCCGGCAGCACCGGCAACTCGACCGGCCCGCACCTGCACTTCGAGATCCGTACGACGCCGAACTACGGCACCGCGGTCGAGCCGCTCAAGTTCCTCCGCGACCACGGCGTCAAGATCTGACGCGACCACGGCGTCAAGATCTGACGCCACTCATGCGTCATCGACGTGTATCAGCCATGCGTCGATGACGCATGCGCCTGCTTCACCAGATCGAGGGCGACCTCGAGGACGGCCTTGCGCTTGTCCTCGGCGTCGCCCTCGATCGCCTGAAGCGCGAACATCCGCGCATGCATGCTGAACAGGGCCGTGACGCTCCGGACCTGGTCGACCATGGGCGCCTCCGGGTCCCGGATCAGGGCGGACATGGCGAACATCCGGTTCTTGAAGATCTGGCCGATGCTCAGCTCGCGCACCGTCGCCTGGTTCTCCTGCATGAAGCGCATCAGCGGCTCGCCGATGTCCAGGGCCGCGCTGTAGCGGCGCAGCAGCTCCAGCTTGGTCTCCAGGGTGCGCGGCTGCTGCTCGCCCCAGACGATCAGCTCGTCCAGCGGCCGGCCCAGGTCCTGGAACAGGCTGAGGACGATGTCTTCCTTGGTCTTGTAGTGGTAGTAGAGCGCTGCCTTGGTGACCTCGAGGTGCTCGGCGATCTCGCGCAGTGACGTCTTCTCGTAACCCCGCTCCGCGAAGAGTTCCAGGGCCACGTCCTGGATGCGCTGACGGGTGTCTCCCCGCCGCGGTGTGCTGCCCATGGTGCTCTCCTGTGCTGGTGGTCTGGCTGCCGTCGGCAGGCCGAACGTAACTTACTTGACGCCCGGCTAGTTGGCGCCTTACCGTCTCCACTGTACTGAACTAGCCGGGCGGCAAGTAAGTGGGCGTCAGGGCTCTCATCACCCAGGGGGAGACGGAGAACATGTTCCGGAAACCATCAGAAGACGAAGCGCCATCCGCTTCGACATCGGCTCAGCCCGCCCAGGAGGCCCAGATACCCAAGGAGCCCAAGGGCAAGGCCGAGCCGAAGCAGCGCAGCACCAGTGTGGTGATCTTCGCGCTGATGATCGCGATGCTGCTCGCGATGCTCGACAACATGATCGTGGGCACCGCGATGCCGACCATCGTCGGCGAGCTGGGGGGCCTCGACCACCTCTCCTGGGTGGTGACCGCGTACACCTTGGCCACCGCCGCCTCGACCCCCATCTGGGGCAAACTCGGCGACATGTACGGCCGCAAGGGCGTCTTCCTCACCTCCATCGCGGTCTTCCTCGGCGGCTCGGCCCTGTCCGGTATGGCACAGAGCATGGGCGAGCTGATCGGCTTCCGGGCCATCCAGGGCCTGGGCGCGGGCGGCCTGATGGTCGGCGTGATGGCGATCATCGGTGACCTGGTGCCGCCCCGGGAGCGTGGCCGTTACCAGGGCATCATGGCCGGTGTGATGGCCGTGGCCATGATCGGTGGCCCGCTGGTCGGCGGTACCCTCACCGACCACCTCGGCTGGCGCTGGATCTTCTACATCAACCTTCCGCTCGGCGCCGTCGCCCTCGCCGCGATCACCGCCGTGCTGCACCTGCCGAAGAAGCGCTCCCAGGGACGGATCGACTACACCGGTGCGGCCCTGCTGACCGTGGGCATCACCGCGCTCGTGCTGATCACCACGTGGGGCGGCAACGAGTACGACTGGGGTTCGGCCCAGATCCTCGGGCTCGGGGCGGTCGGTGTCCTCGCGCTGGTCGCGTTCGTCTTCGTCGAGCAGCGGGTCGCCGAGCCCGTGCTGCCGCTGCACATCTTCCGTAACCCCAACTTCACGCTGGTCACCGCCATCGGCTTCCTCGTCGGCTTCGTGATGTTCGGCTCGACCACCTTCCTGCCGCTCTACCAGCAGACCGTCCAGGGCGCCACGGCCACCAACTCCGGGCTGCTGCTGCTCCCGATGCTGCTGGGCATGCTGGTCGTCTCGCTGGTCGCGGGCCGGGTCACCACCCAGACCGGCAAGTACAAGATCTTCCCGATCATCGGCGGCTTCCTGATCACCACCGGGATGTTCCTGCTGTCCACGATGGACACCGAGACCACCCGCTTCAGCTCCGGCCTCTACATGGCGGTGCTCGGCATGGGCATGGGCTGCCTGATGCAGACGACCATGCTCGTGGCGCAGAACAGCGTCGAGATGAAGGACATGGGCGTCGGCAGCTCCTCCGCCACCCTCTTCCGCACCCTGGGCGGCTCCTTCGGTGTCGCCATCCTCGGTGCCCTGTTCACCAGCCAGGTGCGGGACACCATGGCCGAGCGGGCCGGTGGCAAGGCTGCGGCCGTCACCTCCGGGAGCGCCCAGCTCGACCCGGCCAGCCTCAAGAAGCTGCCCCCGGGCATCCGGGACGCGTACACCCACGCGGTGGCCAGCGGTGCCCACCAGGTGTTCCTGTGGGGCGCGCTGATCAGCATCATCGGCTTCCTCGCGGCCTGGTTCGTCAAGGAGGTCCCGCTGCGCGGGGGCCCGGCCAAGTCCGCCGACAGCGACGAGGCCGCGGCGCAGGCGGCACCGGTCGCCGAGACCGTCTGATCGCCTCTGCTCGACCACCTTCCTGTCAGTGGGGCATGACAGCATCGGCCCCATGGTGACCTCGCCGGACGAGGCGCGGCTGGCGCATCTGCGCCGGCTGCGCCTCGCGAAGGACGTGATGGACCGCGACTGGGCCGACCCGCTCGACCTGGACGCGGTCGCCGCGCATGCCGGCTATTCGCGCTATCACTTCATCCGCGCCTTCAAGGGCGCCTACGGATCCACGCCCGGTCAGTATCTGACCCGGCGCCGCATCGAGCGGGCCGAGGAGCTGCTGCGCTCGGCCAATCTCTCGGTCACCGAGATCTGCTCGCTCGTCGGCTTCAGCAGCCTCGGCACGTTCTCGACGAGCTTCAAGAAGCAGACCGGGCTCACCCCCAGCGCCTACCGGGACCGATACGTGGGCCGGGCCGCGGGGGTCATACCGGGGTGTTACGCCATGCTGTGGTACGGCGGGCGCGACGCACCTGCCCAGATGGGTGGGCCCGAGGACAGCAATTCTTGAGAAGCGGGCCCGACCCCCTGCTGCCTACGGTGGCGATGTCGCGACGACGCGCGATCCATCCCGATACCTCCGGAGGCAGCAATGATCAAGGGGATGTCCATCGTCACCGTCTGGGTCCTCGACCAGGACCGGGCCAAGGAGTTCTACACCGAGAAGCTGGGCTTCGAGGTCCGCACCGATATGAGCATCGGCGGGGAGGGCGAGGGCGGCGGTATGCGCTGGCTGACGGTCGGCGCCAAGGACCAGCCGGATGTGCAGCTCACCCTGATGGTGCCCAGGTCGCCGGGGCTCGACCCGGAGTCCGCCGAGGCCCTGCGGACGCTGGTCGCCAAGGGCGCGCTCGGCGCCGGGGTGTTCACCACCGATGACATCCACCGGGACTACGAGGCGCTCAAGGCCAAGGGCGTGGAGTTCGTCCAGGAGCCCCAGGAGCGTCCGTACGGCACCGAGGCGCTCTTCCGCGACGACTCCGGCAACTGGTTCTCGTTCACCCAGCCCCGCGAGGAGATGGACTTCAGCAAGCCGTGGGACGGCTGCGCCTCGGACTGAGCGGCCGGTCCGGCACCACGCCGAGTGCTCAGTCCGGCACCTCGATGATCGGGAAGCTGCCGGTGTTGGTGGGCGCGGACTCCGGCAGCCAGAGCACGGCGACCGCGCCCCGGCACTCGCCGTCCGTGCCGTGCGTGCCATCCATTCCGTCCGTCCCGTCCGTCTCGTCCGGCCCGTCCAGCACCGGATCGGCGTTGCGGAACGTCAGCCGGGCCCCCAGCACCCGCGCCTGGCCCGCGGCTATCGTCAGCCCCAGGCCGTGCCCGGTGCCCGCGCGGTCCTTGCTGCCGGTGCGGAACCGGCTCGGCCCTTCCTTCAGCAGCTCCTCCGGGAAGCCGGGGCCGTGGTCGCGGACGCGCAGCACCCGTCCCTCGACCGTGACCTCGAAGGGCGGCTTGCCGTGCCGGGCGGCGTTGGCGAGCAGATTGCCCATGATCCGCTCCAGCCGGCGGGGGTCGGTGGAGACATGGGCGTCACGCGCCACATTGATCACCGCGTCGGGGTGCACCGCCCGGACCCGGCGGGCGATGAACTCGGCCACGGCTATCTCCTGGAGCTCCGCGCGCTCCGCGAAGCCGTCCAGCCGCGCGACCTCCAGCACGTCCTCGACCAGGGTGCGCATCGCCTGCGCCCGGTCCCGTACCAGCTCGGTGGGGCGGCCGGGCGGCAGCAGCTCGGCGGCCGTGAGCAGCCCGGTGACCGGGGTGCGCAGCTCATGCGCGATATCGGCGGTGACCCGGCGCTCCGCCTCCAGCCGCTGCTGGAGCGCCTCGGCCATGCCGTCGACCGCGCGCGCCAGATCGTCGGTCTCATCGCGCACCCGGCCGCCGATCGCCTCGCGCACCCGGACCTCGGAGTCGCCCTCGGCCAGCTTGCGGGCGGCGGTGGCCGCCTTGCGCAGCCGCCGGGAGAGCTGATCGCCGATGAGCACACCGAGCGCGATACCGCCCATCACCACCGCCACCGAGCCGATCAGCAGCACCCGGTCGAGGTCGTTCAGGACGGCGAAGCGGTCCTGGAACTTGGTGTGGACGGACAGCACCTTGCCGTTCCGCAGCGGCACCGAGGCCCACACCTCGGGGGTGCCGGCGCCGGAGTCCTCCAGATAGGTGGCGCGCTGGCCGCGCCACGCCTCCTTCTTGAGCTGATCGGGCAGCTTGGGGTCGTCCAGCTTGGCGCCGAAGCCCAGCACCCGGGACTGCTCGTACCACCGCTGGGCGACCTTCACCCGCTCGTCCATCACGGTGCGGCTGTTGTCGAGCATCGAGACGCGGGCCGCGTTGTGGACGACGAGGCTCAGCACGACCGCGACGAGTGTGCTCACCGCCGCGATGGCGAGGCTGACCTTCCATCGCAGGCCACTGCGGAGTGCGAATCGCCCCAACGCCGCTCAGCCCTTGAGCTTGTAGCCGAAGCCGCGGACCGTCTCGATCCGGTCCTGGCCTATCTTGCCGCGCAGCCGCTGCACATGGACGTCCACGACCCGGGTGTCCCCGCCCCAGCCGTACTCCCAGACCCGCTCCAGCAGCCGGTCACGGGAGAGCACGGTGCCGGGCGCGGCGGAGAACTCCAGCAGCAGCCGCATCTCGGTCGGGGTGAGCGCGACCTGCCGGCCGCCCTTGCGGACCTCCATGCCCTCGGGGTCGACCTCCAGATCGCCGAAGCACAGCACCCCGCCGTCGGGCTCCTCGGGGACGGGCTCCGCGCCCCGCCCGCCGGGGCCGCTGGCATGGCCGAAGCGGCGCAGCACGGCCCGGATGCGGGCGACCAGCACGGCGCCGTCGAAGGGCTTGGTCACATAGTCGTCGGCGCCGGCTTCGAGGCCGAGCACCACATCGATCGAGTCGGCGCGCGCGGAGAGCATGATCACGGGCACGGTGGACTCATCGCGGATCCGGCGGCACAGGCTGACCCCGTCCAGGCCCGGAACCATCACATCGAGCAGCGCGATATCGGGGCGGTCGGCGCGGAAGCGCTCGAGGCCGGTCAACCCGTCGGGTGCGGCCGTCACGAGAAAGCCATCGCGCTCCAGGGCGAGCTGCGTGGCTTCACGGATGACATCGTCGTCCTCGACGAAGAGCACATGGGTCTCGGCCACAGCCTCGGTTCAACCTTCCGTTCCGTCGTCGGCGCGCATGGACGGCGCCGGGGTCGCCTCTTCCGTGGGCACATTCTTGCTGTAGTCGGTGCGCTTGCGGGACAGCACGTCGAACGTCTTGTCCGCCTCGGTCCAGCGGTAGGTGATCACGGCCTCGCTCGAAGGGCAGCAGACCGAGTCGCCGGAGGTGTAGGCGAGCTTGGTCACCCGCAGCTCGTCCTTGGTGATGTCGGCGTAGACGGGCGGCTGCTCGTCGCTGAACACGTTCTCGTACCGGTCACCCGCCTTGCGGTACACATACGAGCCGATGCCGAAGCCATCGCCGCAGCTCATCACGTTGATCACCAGGTCTGAGGCGCCGGAGCCGGTCAGCTTGCCATACGTCACGTCCACCGGGTAGCCCTCGACCTGCTGCTTGCCCTCGGGCTGCTTGCCCTTGGGGCAGGGCTTGAGGTTCGCCTTCAGATCGTCGCTGACGTTCGGATCCGTCTTGACCAGCCTGATCGCGTCGACCTTCTGCCCGGCCGGTGACGGCCGGCCCGTGGCGTGGCCACTCGCGTACGAGCCCGGGTCCGCGGCGGCCCACTCGGTGCGCGCCGGTCCCTCCTTGCGCACCCCCTCGCTCGCGGCGCCGCATCCGGCCAGCATCCAGCCGCCGGCGACCGCGAGGCCCACGACCGCTCCGCCGGTGATGATGACTGTCCTGCTGGGAGAGGCCCTGGTCAGGCCGCGCACCGTTCCTGCCCCCGCTCCTGGCGGCCACGCCGGACCCGACCCGTGTGCTGCCGGACGTTTCCGGTCCGCTTGCCTTCCTCGTCCCGACGGCCGAGCGCGCGGGCGTCCAGATCGCGGCTCTCCAGCTCCTGCCGCAGCCGGGCCAGCGCCCGGTGCAGCGTGCTCTTGACCGTTCCGGTCGACATTCCGAGCGCCTCCGCGGTCTCTTCGGTCGTCATCTGCTCCCAGTGTCGCAGCACCACGACACTGCGCTGCTTGGGAGCCAGCACCGAGAGGATGTCCATCAGCAGAGCGCGGTCGGCGTGCTGCTCGGTGCTGTCCTCGACACTCGCCTCGGGAAGCTGCTCGGTGGGCACCTCGTCCAGCTTGCGGGCGCGCCACCACTCGGTACGGGTGTTGATCATCACGCGCCGGAGATAGGCGTCGGCGAGCGATTTGTCGGCTATGCCGTCCCAGCGGCCGTAGGTGCGCACCAAGGCGGTCTGGAGCAGGTCCTGTGCCTCGACCGGGTCCGGGATCAGCCGACGGGCGCTGCGCAGCAGCGCGTCCTGCCGATTCCGCACGTACTCCTCAAAGTCCAGAACATTGCTGCTGCTCATGGTGTGCAGCCTCCATCCCGCTGTCTTCCCCGCCGTTGGTGTGCCGCCCTGTCGGTCGGCGCGAGAAGGACGCTACGGAGGCGCTGTTGCGGCGCCATGCGCATCCGGGCCTCGGCGAATGCACAGCTACCCATAGGTTGTGTAACAACGGAACCCGGTTCGACCGAGTGTCAGAACCGGGTCCTGGGAGTGTCACAGGTCTGTCACAGACAGGGCCGTGACGAGGATTTTCCTCAGGTCAGCGGCAGTCGGTAGAGGCCGCCCGAGAGCGGTTCCACCAGCCCGTCGGAGACCAGCCCGTCGAGCGCGCGGGCGCGCTGCACCGGCTCGTCCCACACCTGGTCCAGCGTCGCCTGCGGGACCGGCGTCACCGTCGCCCGCAACACCGCGAGCAGCTTGCCGCGCACCTGGCGGTCCGTACCGGCGTAGGTCTGGCCGCGCCGCGGCGGTCCGTCGTGCTCCGGCGAACCGGCCTGGCGCCAGGCGCAGAGCGCGGCGATCGGGCAGCGGGCGCAGTCGGGGGTGCGGGCCGTGCAGACCAGCGCGCCCAGTTCCATCGTGGCGGCCGCCCAGCGCGCCGCGGTCGGCTCGTCGCCGGGGAGCAGGGTGCGGGCCAGCTTGCGCTCGGCGGCGGTGGTGGCGTTCGGCGGGTACTGCGCACCGCCGACCGCGCGGGCGAACACCCGGCGGACATTGGTGTCCAGGACCGGATGGCGCTGGCCGTACGCGAACGAGGCCACGGCCGCCGCCGTGTACTCACCCACCCCCGGCAGCGCCAGCAACTGGGCGTGGTCGCGCGGTACGTCACCGCCGTGCCGCTCCCTTATGGCGGCCGCGGCACCGTGCAGCCGCAGCGCCCGGCGCGGATAGCCGAGCCGGCCCCAGGCGCGGACCGCCTCACCGGGCGGTTCCGCGGCCAGGTCGGCTGGGCGCGGCCAGCGGGCGAGCCACTGCTCGTACACCGGCAGCACCCGGTTCACCGGGGTCTGCTGGAGCATGAACTCGCTCACCATCACGCCCCAGGCACCGGCCTCGGGGCGACGCCAGGGGAGGTCGCGCGCGTGCGCGTCGAACCAGTCGATGACGGGCCGGTGCAGAACGGCTCCGTCGGGGTCGGGGGATGCGGCGGCCGGGACGGCGGAAGCGGAAATGGCAGTCATCGCTCTCGATCCTGGCACGACGCGACGGTTTGCGGGCGCGCTGGGCGCGGGCGTTCGGGTCGAGCCGCGCCAGTCGTTGCCAAATCGTGCAATACGGGCGTCCGCGCGGGAACGGATGGCCGCTTACCGCGCCCGGGTGCGGTCTTTCCGCCCCCGCGGGGTGGCCACAGGGCGAGTCGGGGGCGTCCGGGGGCCGTCTTGGGGGCGTCTTGGGGGCGTCTTGGGGCGACTCATGGCGGCCTGGTGGCGGACTTATGGCGGTCTCATGTGCGGGATCCGGTCGGATCATGAGAAAAGAAGGGAACGGGGCGCGGGTTATTGGCTGGTAGAGCTCCCGATCTCTCGTAGAGTTTCCGCGTGGGATCTCTGCGCAATCCGATCGGGCCGCTTCCCTCCTCCATTTACTGGCGGCGGAGGATCGTTGCGCTGGCCCTGTTCGTCGTCATCGTGCTCCTGGTCATCTGGGCCTTCGGCTGGGGTGGTTCGGGCGGTGGCGGAAGTGACGAGGGCAAGGGATCGGGCGGCGGGGGACCCGCGAGCACGATCACCCCGGGGCCCTCCTCGTCCGGGCCGGTGAACAGCGAACGGCCGGGCGGGCGCGACGAGTCGGACAACGGCGGCTCGGGCTCCGGCGGCAGCGGCGGTGGCGGCGGCTCGGACGACGGCGGTACGGACGCGGGCGGCGATGGCGGGGGCGGCAGCGGCTCCGGCGGCGCGGGCGGCGACGGGGGCTCCTCGGGCGGTGGCGCGGGCGGTGGCATCGGCACCGGGACCGGGCAGGGTCTGCCCGCCGGGTCGAGCCTGCCCGACTGCCGCTCCGGCGACGCGGAGTTGATGGTCCGCAGCGTCAAGGACTCCAAGGTCAAGAACACCTGGGCGCCGGGGGAGAAGCCCACCTTCGAGATCGTCGTGAAGAACACCAAGTCGAGCTCCTGCAAGGTCGACTTCGGCCGCGCGGCGGCCTCGCTGACCATCACGGACGCCAAGAACGCCCACGTCTGGGCCTCCGACGACTGCCCGGAGGGCAGCGCCAGCGCACTGGTCGAGGTGAAGGGCTCCGGCCAGACCAAGCGCACCGTGGAGTGGGACCGCAAGCGCAGCGCCGAGCACTGCGCCACCCCGTCGGGCAGCGCGTCGGCCAAGCCCGGCACCTATCTGGTCGAGGTGAAGGTGGACGGCCTCGGCACGGAAAAGGTGTCGTTCGTCCTCGAGAAGGACTGACCAGCGCAAGGGCTGACCAGCGCAAGGGCTGACCAGCGAGGAGGCAATCCAGCCCCTCCGGCGTTTGAGGAGCGGGGTCCGGGGCGGGGGCCCGGGGCCGGGCCCCCACGTGGCGGAGCCGCATATCGTCAGGCGTCGGGAAGGGGCGGGGCGGGGAGCGGCCCGCCGCAGGCGCCAAGCCCCCCGACATCCCTCAGACGTACGGCGGCTCAGGGCCTAGACGTACCGCTCCAGGATGGACGACTCGGCCAGCCGGGACAGGCCCTCGCGGACCGAGCGCGCCCGCGCCTCGCCCACCCCGTCCACCATCTGGAGATCGTCCACGCTCGCCGCCAACAGCTTCTGAAGCCCACCGAAATGCTCGACCAGCCGCTCGATGATGGCGCCCGGAAGCCGCGGCACCTTCGCCAGCAGCCGGAAACCGCGCGGCGAGACCGCGGAGTCGAGGGTCTCGGGTGAGCCGGTGTACCCCAGCGCCCGGGCCACGATGGGCAGTTCGAGCAGCTCGGTGTGGGTCAGCCGGTCCAGCTCGGCGAGCGCGTCGGCCACCGTACGGGTGCGCTTGGCGGTCGGCTCGGGGACGTAGTCGCGCACCACCAGCTCACGCTCGGGCTCCACGCCCGCGATCAGCTCGTCGAGCTGGAGGGAGAGCAGCCGGCCGTCGGTGCCCAGCTCGACCACGTACTCCGCGATCTCGGTGGCGATGCGCCGGACCATCTCCAGCCGCTGTGCGACCGCGCTCACATCCCGGACGGTGACCAGGTCCTCGATCTCCAGGGCCGAGAGCGTGCCCGCGACCTCGTCGAGGCGGAGCTTGTACCGCTCCAGGGTGGCCAGTGCCTGGTTGGCGCGGGAGAGGATGGCCGCCGAGTCCTCCAGGACCCGCCGCTGGCCGTCCACATACAGCGCGATCAGCCGCATCGACTGACTGACGGAGACCACCGGGAACCCGGTCTGGATGGAGACGCGCTGCGCGGTGCGGTGGCGGGTGCCGGTCTCCTCGGTGGCGATCGCCGCGTCCGGGACGAGCTGCACCCCCGCCCGCACGATCTTGGTGATGTCCTTGTCGAGGACCAGCGCGCCGTCCAGCTTGCACAGCTCGCGCAGCCGGGTCGCGGTGAACTCGACGTCGATCACGAAGCCGCCGGTGCACAGCGACTCGACGGTCTTGTCGGTGCCGAGCACGATCAGCCCGCCGGTGTTTCCCCGGAGGACGCGCTCGAGGCCGTCGCGCAACGCCGTGCCGGGCGCGACCGCGCTCAGAGAGGCACGCATCAGACCGTCGGCCTTGCCGGGTGCCGTTGCCCGGTCGCCTGCTGCCACTGCACTCCTCCGTCGCAAGGTCTGTCGGTGCCGCGAGTCGCCCTGCCATGCCGGTGTGCGAGGCCACGTATGGGCGAGACCAGGGCAAAGTCTACCGGCGGCCACCGGCCTCCCGTGGGGTCTCCCGGCGTACGCCCGTAGGTGTGAAACGGAGTGCGGCTCCCCCTGTGCCGCGCACCACCCGGCTCACCGCCCCCTCGCGCACGCCCTCACCAGCACACACCCGGGCCCGCGGCCTGTCACGACCTGTCCCCTCGGACACCGTCCGCCGCGGCTCGGCCATGGTCTTCGGCGTCTCAGCCACGGGCCTCCGCCGCGTCCGCCCGCGCCTTTTCGCCGCGCTCGCGGCGCCGCGGCAACACCCGCAGCGCGTCCCCGATGTCCGCGACCTCCAGCACCCGCATGCCGTCCGGGATCCGGCCCGGGTCGCTCGGCACCAGGGCGTGGGTGAAGCCGAGCCGGGCCGCCTCCGACAGCCGCCGCTGCACTCCGGTGACCCGCCGGACCTCGCCCGCGAGACCCACCTCGCCGATCGCCACCAGGTTCTTGGGCAGCGGGGTGTCACTCGCGGCGCTGGCCAGCGCGAGCGCCACCGCGAGGTCCGCGGCGGGCTCGGACAGCTTCACCCCGCCCACCGTGGCGCTGTAGATATCCCGCTTGCCCAGCGCGCTGATCCGGCCGCGCTGCTCCAGAACGGCGAGCATCATCGAGACCCGGGAGGTCTCCAGACCGGAGGTGGTGCGGCGCGGGGAGGGGATCTGGGAGTCGACCGTGAGCGCCTGCACCTCGGCCACCAGCGGCCGACGGCCCTCCAGGGTGACCGTCAGACAGGTGCCGGGCACCGGCTCGTCGCGGCGGGTGAGGAACAGCCCGGAGGGGTCGGCGAGCCCGGTGATGCCCTCGTCGTGCAGCTCGAAGCAGCCGACCTCGTCCGTCGCCCCGTAGCGGTTCTTCACCCCGCGGACCAGCCGCAGCCGGGCGTGCCGGTCGCCCTCGAACTGAAGGACCACATCGACCAGATGCTCCAGCAGCCGGGGCCCCGCGATGGCGCCGTCCTTGGTGACATGGCCCACCAGCAGCGTGGACATACCGCGCTCCTTGGACGCCCGGATGAGTGCCCCGGCCACCTCGCGCACCTGCGCCATCCCGCCCGGCGCGCCGTCGATCTCGGGCGAGGCGACGGTCTGCACCGAGTCCAGGACGAGCAGCGAGGGCTTGACCGAGTCGAGATGGCCGAGGACCGCGGACAGGTCGGTCTCGGCGGCGAGGTAGAGATGCTCGCTCAGCGCGCCGATGCGGTCGGCGCGCAGCCGCACCTGACTCGCCGACTCCTCACCGGTGATGTAGAGCGTGCGGTGCTCCTCGGAGGCGGCCTTGGCCGCCACGTCCAGCAGCAGCGTGGACTTGCCGACCCCGGGCTCCCCGGCGAGCAGCACGACCGCGCCGGGGACCAGGCCGCCGCCGAGCACCCGGTCCAGCTCGTCCACGCCCGTGCCCCGCGCGGTGGCCTGACGGCCGTCGACCTGGCCGATGGGCAGGGCGGCCGAGGTGACCCGGCCGGGCGCGGTGGTGCGCACCGCGGGCGCGCCGTACTCCTCGACCGTGCCCCACGCCTGGCACTCCGGGCAGCGGCCGAGCCACTTGGCGGTGGTCCAGCCGCACTCCGTGCAGCGGTAGGAGGGGCGGTCCTTGGCGGATGAGCGGGAGGAGCTACGGGCAGCCATGCCGTAACGCTAGCGTCGGCCACCGACAGCGCCGAACGGCGGTGGTGACGGCCCCTTCAGGGACCCCTTCGCGGCTCTCTCGGCGGCCCTTCCCCGGCCTTGCCGGAGGGCGCCGGACGCATAGCAGGTTACGGCCACCGGAGGGGGACACCTGTCCCCTTATGAGGGAGATGGTCACCCGTAAGGGTTAAAACAGTGCAAGTGGCGCGAGGAAGTCTGCATCATCCGCCTACCGTCGCCGGGTGATGAGCAGCAGGTCCGAGCACTCGACACAGACCACCGGCGCACAGCGGGTGCGGCGCCGTGCGCCCCGCTCCACCACCACTCGCCCCCAGCGCCCGCCCGAACGCTACGAGCCGTATCTCGACGGCCTGTTCACCTACTGCCTGTCGGCGCTGTGCGAGCACGACGCGGCGGCCGTCGCGGTGGGCGATGTGCTGGCGGTGGCCGAGCGCCGCCCCGGCCGGGGGCGGGGCCGGGTCACCGCGGAGGGCGAGCTGTCCCGCCCCTGGCTGTACGCGGTCGCCCGCTGGGCCTGTCTGCGCAAGCTGGCCGAGCGCCGCGGCCGTACGGGGACGGACACCCCGGGCGGCGGCGCCGGGGCCGAGCTGCCCGAGCCCATCGCCGCCCGGCGCCGTCGCGAACTCGCCGCGCTGGCCTGGCCGGAGGCCGCCGGGACCAGCGCCGAGCAGCGGGAGGCGCTCGAGCTCGCGGTGCGCCATCGGCTGGGCCCGTCCGAGGTGGCCGCCGTGCTCGGCAAGGACCAGGAGGAGACCCGCGCCCTGCTCTCCAGCGCCGCCTGCGAGGTGGAGCGCACCCGCGCCGCCCTCGCCGTCGTGGAGCTGGGCCACTGCCCGGTGGTCGCGCGGCTCGCGGGCGACACCCAGGTGCTGCTCTCCGCCGCCCTCCGTCGCGAGCTGGTGCGCCATGTGGACGACTGCCGAGAGTGCCGCCGGATGGCCGAGCGGGCCACGGCCGACGGACCCTGGCCCGGTACGGCGGCGGCGCCCGCAGCGCTGCCGGTGGTGGAGGCGCCCCGCGCCGCCGTGCACGCCGCGCTGCTGGGCGCGCTCAGCGGACGCCCCGCCCGCGCGGGCGCCGGGCCCCGGTTCGACCGGCGCGGTTTCCCGCTGGAGCCCCAGGACCGGGCCGCCCGCCGCAGCCGGATGCGCAGCCGCGCGCTGACGACGACGGTGGTGGCGACGGTCATCGCGGCCCCGGTGCTCGCGCTGTGGGCCGCCTACCGGGGCGCCCCGCTCGCCGGTGACGAGCGCGACACGGACTCGGTGGCCGCCGCCGAGGCGGACGCCACGGACCAGGCCCCGGCCGGCCAGGACCGGCCCGCCCGTCGTTCGTACGAGCGCGGCGGCAGCGCGCAGGACCGTTCCGGCACTCGGATCGGCTCCGGCCCGCGGAGCGCCAAGGCGGGCCGCGGGGCGTCGGATGTGTCGGTCGAGGTCATCGGCGTGGACGGCGCGGTGGCGAGTCCCGGGCACAAGGGCAAGGGCGGCGAAGCGTCCAGCCCGGACGGCTCCCCGGCCGGCGGCGGCTCAGGCCCGTCCCGGCCCGCCCCCGGCCCGGGGCGGCTCACGGTCACGGCACACCCCGAGGGCGAGGTGACGGTCATCACCCTCACCGCGTCCGGCGGCTCACCGGTGCACTGGTCGGCCTCCGCCGGGGCGTCCTGGCTCCGGCTGAACCACACGGGCGGGGTGCTGCGGCCCGGCGACTCCACGACCCTCACGGTCTCGGTGGACCACGACCGGGAGCCGGCCGGTCACTGGAGCGCACGGGTCTCGGTGGATCCGGCGGGCGCGGTGGTACTGATCGAGGGCCGCGGCACGCCCCCCGACCCCGACCGACCCGTCGCCCACGCCCTCCGGCCCGGCCGCCGCGAAGCGCTGACGCGGGGCCGGGACACATCAGCCGACGGGCGGCCCCGGAGACGTCGACCGGTGGACTGGCCACGTGCAGGACCGCGTCAGCCCTCCGGATCCGCCGGATGCGGAGCCACCATCGGCAGCGAGGCCGCCAGACGCTGCTCGCACAGCTCGGCCAGCCGGTCGTATCCGGCCTTGCCCATCAGCTCCGTGAGCTCCGGCCGGTACGACCGGAACACCGGCTCCCCGGCCCCATGCGCCGACGTGGCCGACGTGCACCACCAGTGCAGATCGTGGCCGCCCGGCCCCCAGCCGCGCCGGTCGTACTCGGCGATGGTGACCCGCAGTACCCGGGTGTCGTCCGGCCGGTCGATCCAGTCGTAGGACCGGCGCACCGGCAGTTGCCAGCAGACATCCGGCTTGGTCTCCAGCGGCTCGCGCCCCTCCCGCAGCGCCAGGATGTGCAGGGCGCAGCCCGCGCCGCCCTCGAAGCCCGGCCGGTTCTGGAAGATGCACGACCCCTTGTGGCGCCGGGTCTGCCGCTCGCCGTCGTCGTCCTCCTGCACCCACCCCGAGGCGTGCCCCACATCGTGGAACTGCCAGATCTCCGGGGTCAGCCGGGCCATATGGCGGCCGACCCGCTCCTCGTCCTCCTCGTCGGAGAAGTGCGCGCCCAGCGTGCAGCAGCCGTCGCTGGCCCGCCCCGCCTGGATGCCCTGGCAGCCCTGGCCGAAGATGCAGGTCCACCGGGAGGTCAGCCAGGTCAGATCGCATCGGAAGAACTGCTCCTCGTCGGCCGGATCGGGGAATTCGACCCATGCGCGGGCGAAGTCCAGACCGACCTCGTCCTCGGCGGCCGCGGCGGCCTGGGCGGCCTCGGCATCCTCGGCCCCGGACGGCGTCGGCTCCTCGGCCGCCCACTCCGGGGCGATCTTCCGGCTTTTGTCCCGCTTCGCCTTTTTCGTCTTTGCCACGGTGCAAGGGTAGGCCCCTCGGCCAAAAGCCGGAGGTGGGGACCGCCCCCGGCCCGGCGGCCCGGCCCGGCGGCCCGGCCCGGCGGCAAAGCCCAGCGGCCCGCCCGGACCCGAGATCGGCCGCCGATCAACCGCCGACCGGCCGCCCGGGCACGCGATCCTGGGGGACCTGTGCATGACACCGAGGTGGGAGCAGTAGCGTTCACGTTATGAGACTCGGTGTCCTCGACGTGGGTTCGAATACGGTTCATCTGCTTGTGATGGACGCCCACCCCGGCGCGCGCCCGCTGCCCGCGCACTCGCACAAGGCAGAGCTGCGGCTGGCCGAACTCCTCGACGGCGGCGGGGCCATCGGCCCCGAAGGCGTCGACCGCCTGATCGCGGTGGTCAAGGAGGCGCTGGAGGCGGCCGAGGACAAGGGCGTCGAGGACGTCCTGCCGTTCGCGACCTCCGCCGTCCGCGAGGCGACCAACGCCGATGAGGTCCTGGCCCGGGTCGCCGAGGCGACCGGCGTACGGCTCCAGGTGCTCAGCGGCGCGGACGAGGCGCGGCTCACCTTTCTGGCCGCCCGCCGCTGGTTCGGCTGGTCCGCGGGGAAGCTGCTGGTCCTGGACATCGGCGGCGGTTCGCTGGAGATCGCGTACGGCATGGACGAGGAGCCCGACGCGGCGGTCTCGCTGCCGCTGGGGGCGGGGCGGCTGACCGGTTCCTGGCTGCCCGGCGACCCGCCCGACGCGGCGGAGGTACGGGCCCTGCGGCGCCATGTGCGGGCCGAGATCGCCCGGACCGTCGGCGATTTCAGCCGTCATGGGGCGCCGGACCATGTGGTGGCCACCTCCAAGACCTTCAAGCAGCTCGCCAGGATCACCGGCGCCGCGCGCTCCGCCGAGGGGCCGTATGTGGAGCGCCGTCTCACCCGCCGTGCGCTGGTGGAGTGGGTGCCGAAACTGGCCGCCATGACCACCGAGGAACGGGCCGGGCTGCCCGGGGTCTCCGAGGGCCGGGCCGGACAGCTCCCGGCCGGGGCGCTGGTGGCGGAGGCCGCGCTGGATCTGTTCGGCGTGGAGCAGCTCGAGATCTGCCCGTGGGCGCTGCGCGAGGGCGTCATCCTGCGCCGCCTGGACCACCTGCCCACCTGACCACACAGCGTCACCGGGCCCGGCCCCGGAAGCGACGGCGGCCGGGCCGCGAACCCCCGGCGGCCGGGCCGCGAACCCCCAGCGACCGGACCGGAAAGCCCAGGCGACCGGACCGGAAAGCCCCGGTGGCCAGGCCGGAAACCCCCAGCGGCCAGGCTGGAAAGCCTTGGTGGCCGGCCCGGAGAGCGGACATGACCGGGCCGGAAATCGGCGGTGCCTCAGCCGCGAGCGCCGCCGCGGTTCGGCTGCGGAGAGCAGCCGCCGTACGCTGTCCCTCGTGACAGAGCCAGTGGTGCGCATCCCGGATGCGAAGGTCGCGCTGTCCACAGCCTCGGTCTATCCGGAGTCGACGGCGACGGCCTTCGAGATCGCGGCACGGCTGGGCTACGACGGCGTCGAGGTCATGGTGTGGACCGATCCGGTCAGCCAGGACATCGAGGCGCTGCGTCGGCTCTCGGACTACCACCGGGTGCCGATCCTCGCCGTGCACGCTCCCTGTCTGCTGATCACCCAGCGGGTCTGGTCGACCGACCCCTGGGTCAAGCTCCAGCGGGCCAGAGCCGCCGCCGAGAAGCTCGACGCGTCCACCGTCGTGGTCCACCCGCCGTTTCGATGGCAGCGGTCCTACGCCCGCGAGTTCGTCAGCGGAATCTGGCGGATGGCCGATGAGACCGATGTGCGGTTCGCGGTCGAGAACATGTACCCGTGGCGTTATCGCGATCGCGAGATGCTCGCGTACGCCCCGGACTGGGACGTCACCCAGGACGACTACCGCCACTTCACGATCGATCTGTCGCACACCGCCACCGCCCGTGCGGACGCGATGGAGATGGTGGACCGCATGGGCGACCGGCTGGCCCATCTCCACCTCGCCGACGGTCAGGGCTCCAACAAGGACGAGCACCTGGTGCCGGGGCGCGGCAGCCAGCCCTGCGCCGAGCTGCTGGAACGGCTCGCGGTCAGCGGTTTCGACGGCAATGTGGTGGTCGAGGTCAACACCCGGCGGGCCATGTCCACCGCCGAGCGCGAGGCCGACCTGGCGGAGGCCCTGGCCTTCACCCGGCTGCATCTGGCCTCGCCGACCTCGGCCACCCCGCCGCGCAGGGCGGTGCCCGGTTCATGACCCCCGCCCCGTCCGGGCCCGCCACGGGCCCGCGCAAGCGTGGCCGCCCGGCCCGTACGAACGCCTCCGACGGCCCCGGCGCCCGCGACCGGATCCTGGCCGCGGCGCGCAACGAATTCGCCGAACGCGGCTACGACAAGACCTCGATCCGTGGCATCGCCAAGTCCGCGGAGGTGGACCCGGCGCTGGTCCACCACTACTTCGGCACCAAGGAGCAGGTCTTCGAGGCGGCCATCGAGCTGATCCTCGCGCCCGCCATGGGCACACCGGACGCGGTGCACGGCAGCCGGGAGGGCGCGGGCGAGCGGATGGCCCGCTATATGTTCGGCTTCTGGGAGAACCCCGTCAGCCGGCTGCCGATGCTCGCCGTGATGCGCTCCGCGCTCACCAACGACGCCGCCGCCGCGGTGCTGCGCGGCATGATCGAGCGTCGGCTGCTGCTGCGGATGGCGGGTGAGCTGGACGTCCCGGACCCCGAGTTCCGGGCCCAGCTCGCGGCCGGGCATCTCATGGGGATCGCGCTGCTGCGGTATGTGATCCGGATGGAACCGATGGCCTCGGCGGAGATCGACGACATCGTGGCCATGGTGGGGCCCACCCTCCAGCGCTATCTGACCGAGAGCTGATCGCGGACCGCCGGCCTTGACCGCCCGGCGCTGACCGAGCGCTGATCGGCCCGTGCCACACAGTGACCCCACCGTCTCTGGATCCGGACGGACCATCCGGATCCATGGACACAGGCGTAGGCTCAGAAGACTCCGATCCGATTCGCCGGGTGTCCCCTTCGCGGGACGCACGTACCACGAGGGAGCCGAGCACCGTGCCCGAGCTGAGGTCTCGCACCGTCACCCATGGCCGCAACATGGCGGGCGCCCGCGCCCTTATGCAGGCGTCCGGCGTAGCGCGCGAGGACTTCGGCAAGCCGATCATCGCCGTGGCCAACAGCTTCACCGAGTTCGTGCCCGGCCACACCCACCTCCAGCCGGTCGGCCGGATCGTCAGCGAGGCGGTCCACGCGGCGGGTGGCATTCCGCGCGAGTTCAACACCATCGCGGTGGACGACGGCATCGCCATGGGCCACGGCGGGATGCTCTACAGCCTCCCCTCCCGCGACCTGATCGCCGACTCCGTGGAGTACATGGTCGAGGCGCACTGCGCCGACGCGCTGATCTGCATCTCCAACTGCGACAAGATCACGCCCGGGATGCTGATGGCCGCGATGCGGCTCAACATCCCGACCGTCTTCGTCTCCGGCGGCCCCATGGAGGCCGGCCGGGCCACGCTCGTCGACGGCACCGTCCGCAAGCTGGACCTGATCAACGCGATCTCGGACGCGGTCAACGAGAACGTCTCGGACGAGGACATCCTCCGCATCGAGAACAACGCCTGCCCGACCTGCGGCTCCTGTTCCGGCATGTTCACCGCCAACTCGATGAACTGCCTGACCGAGGCGATCGGCCTCTCCCTCCCGGGCAACGGCTCGGTGCTGGCCACCCACACCGCCCGCCGGGCGCTCTACGAGACCGCCGGCCGTACGGTCGTGGAGATCACCAAGCGCCACTACGAGCAGGACGACGAGACCGTTCTGCCGCGCTCCATCGGCACCCGCGCCGCCTTCGAAAACGCCATGGCGCTCGACATCGCCATGGGCGGCTCGACCAACACGATCCTGCATCTGCTGGCCGCCGCCCAGGAGGCCGGTCTCGACTACGACCTCGACGACATCAACGAGGTCTCGCGCCGGGTCCCCTGCCTGGCCAAGGTCGCCCCGAACGTGGCCCCCGGCGGCACGTACTACATGGAGGACGTGCACCGCGCGGGCGGCATCCCGGCGATCCTCGGCGAGCTGTTCCGCGCCGGGTTGCTGAACGAGGACGTCCACTCCGTGCACAGCTCCTCGCTCGCCGACTGGCTCAAGACCTGGGACGTGCGCGGCGGTTCACCGTCCGCCGAGGCCGTCGAGCTGTGGCACGCGGCCCCCGGCTGCAAGCGCTCCGCCACCGCGTTCTCGCAGTCCGAGCGCTGGGACACGCTGGACACGGACGCCGCCGGCGGCTGCATCCGCGACCTGGAACACGCCTACTCCCAGGACGGCGGGCTCGCCGTCCTCAAGGGCAACCTGGCCGTGGACGGCTGTGTGGTGAAGACCGCGGGCGTGGACGAGTCGATCTGGACCTTCGAGGGCCCCGCCGTGGTCTGCGAATCCCAGGAGGAGGCCGTCGAGCGGATCCTGGGCAAGCAGGTCAAGGAGGGCGACGTCGTCGTCATCCGCTACGAGGGCCCCAAGGGCGGCCCCGGTATGCAGGAGATGCTCTACCCCACCTCCTTCCTCAAGGGCCGGGGCCTGGGCAAGGCATGCGCGCTGGTCACCGACGGCCGCTTCTCCGGCGGCACCTCGGGCCTGTCCATCGGCCACGCCTCGCCCGAGGCGGCGTCCGGCGGCACCATCGCCCTGGTCCAGGACGGCGACCGGATCCGCATCGACATCCCCGGCCGCACCATCGAACTCCTCGTGAGCGAGGAGGAGCTGGCGGCCCGCCGCGAGGCCCTCGGCGGCGTCTACGCCCCGAAGAACCGCGAGCGCAAGGTGTCCACCGCACTGCGCGCCTACGCGGCGATGGCCACCAGCGCAGACAAGGGCGCGGTCCGCGACATCAGCCGCCTGGGCTGACACCGCTCCCGACCGCGCCCCGGGCCCCGGCGCGCAGTGCCACCCCTGCTCTCCCCTAACCGACCGGCGATCCGCCGGTCAACGCAACCCAGGCAATCCAGCCCCTGCGGCGTGTAATCCAGCTCCTCCGGCGCTTAATCCAGCCCCTCCGGCGTGGCAATCCAGCCCCTGCGGCATGTAATCCAGCCTCTGCGGCGTGTAATCCAGCCCCTCCGGCGTTTGAGGAGCGGGGTCTGGGGCGGAGCCCCAGCCGGGGTCCGGGGCGGAGCCCCGGCGGGGGGCCGGGGGCCGGGCCCCCGGTTTCGGGAAGGGGCGGGTAGGGGAAAGACCCCCGGCCCCCCGCCATGGGCTTCACCAGCCACCCGGATCCCGCCCATCCACCGCAAACACCGTGCCATCCGGCCCCGTCGCGAACACCTTCCCGTCCGCCGCCACCGGCGCAGGCATCAGATCCAGAAAGCCACGCCCGGCCGCGCCCCCGCGAGACCCGCGCGACCCGCGGGCCTCGCCGATCACCTCGCCCCGCTCGGCGTCCACGGCCAGCAGCCTGCCGTCAGCCGCCGAGAAGTACAGCCGTCCGTCCGCCGCCACCAGCGGCGACGCGTTGGCCACCGAGGTCTCCAGGCGCCAGAGCCGCGCCCGCGCCGCACCCTCGCGCCCGGTGTCGACGGCCACCAACCCGCCGTCCGCGCCCAGCACATACACCCGGTCGCCGCTGGTGACGGCACTGGTCGCGGACACCGGCGCGGACAGCGCGACCCGCCGCGCCTTCCGCCGCTCCGGGTCGTAGCGGACGACCGCGGTGGTACGGGTCTGGGCGTCCGTCTCGGTCAGCAGCAGCACCCCGCCCGGGCCGCTCCCGGCCGGGGTGAGGTTGCCGCTGAGCGAGGCATGCCAGCGCGTGTCACCGCGCACCGTGTCCACCGCCGTGACCAGCGTGTGCGCGCCATCGCCCGCGGCGGTCACGGCGTACGCCGTGCGGCCGTCGCCGTACGAGAAGAAGGCGGGCCGGGCGTGGCCGGGCATCCGATGGCTCCAACGCTCCTTGTTCGTCGCACCGTTCACCGCCGTGACCGTGCCGTCCGGCGCGGTCAGCAGCACGGTGTCGCCCGAGGAGTAGACGCCACCGTCGTAACGGGACACCTCGCGGCTCCAGCGGACGTCGTGGGTCGTGGGGTCGAGCGCCCGCAGCCGCCCGCCGTCCGGGGACACCGTCTGCACCAGACCGCCGGAGAACACGGGAGCGGAGAGCGCCTCGCCATCACCGTGGCGCCCGGCCGCGGACGGCCGAGACCAGACCACCCGGCCGTCGTCCGGATCGACCCGGGTGGCCTCGACACCGCGCCGAGTGCAGTACAGCGCGCCCGCCCCGTACGAGCAGAACGCGGGCCGCGCCCCCGAGCCCGCGGACTTTCCGACGTCCAGCCCCGTCTTCCAGGGGCGCCACGCCTCCGCGGTCGCCGCGCTGTTCCGCGGCTGTCGGCCATCGGACGCGTCCGCGCCGCCGAACGGGCGCAGCGTGACGACCGTGCCCGCGCCCAGCAGCACGAGGGCCGCGAGCCCGGACAGGGCCCACCGCCGGATCCCCCGGCGCCGCGCCACCGGCCCGTCGGCCACTGGCCGGCCCATCACCGGCCCACCCGCCGCGGGCCCGCTCGTCACCGACTCGGGCTCAGCCGCGCCCCGTTCCGGCTCGGCTTTCACGCCCTCCTTGAGCCGGGGCGCGGCCTCGGAGGCCGCCCTCACATGCGTATCCGTACCGCCCCCGACCGGCTCCCCGCCCCCGACCGGCTCCCCGCGCCCACCCGGCAGGGAATGCGGCCCCGGCGTCCGCTGCTGCGGCACCAGCGGGAAGGGGCTGCGGGACACCGGCGGATGAGGGCCGCGGACGGCACGCAGGACCGTCATCAGGGCGTCGGGCGTGGGGCGGTCCTCGGGGTTCTTGGCCAGACACCGCTGGATCAGCGGCAGCAGCTCATCCGGCACCCCCGCCAGATCCGCCTCGTCGTGCACCACCTGGTACGCCACGAGGTACGGGCTCTCGGACTCGAACGGCCCCCGCCCGGTGGCCGCGTGCACCAGCAGCGAGCCCAGCGCGAACACATCCGCCGCCGGGCCCACCGCACGCGGCCGCTGGAACTGCTCCGGCGCCATGAACGGCGGAGTGCCGATCAACTGCCCTGTCTCGGTGCGCAGTTCGCTGTCAAACGGTCGCGAGATGCCGAAGTCGATGACCTTCGGGCCGTCCGCCGCGAGCAGCACATTGCTCGGCTTGAGATCGCGGTGCACCACGCCCACCCGATGGATGTCCCGCAGCGCCTCCGCGAGTCCCGCGGCCAGTTGCACCGTCTCGTCCGGCGCCAACGGGCCGCTCCGCTTGACGTGTTCGGCGATGGTCGGGCCGGGGATGTAGAGGGTGGCCATCCAGGGCCTCGGCCCCTCCGGGTCGGCATCCACCACGGGCGCCGTGAACGCGCCGCTGACCCGCCGGGCGGCCGCCACCTCCTGCCGGAACCGCGCCCGGAACTCGGGGTCTTCGGCATACGCGGCATGGACGACCTTCACCGCGAGACGCCGTCCAGAGGGCGAGCGGGCCAGATGGACCACGCCCATGCCACCCGATCCGAGGCGTGCCTCGAGCCGGTATTGCCCGGCGTATTCCGGATCCTCCGCTTCCGGCCCCGTCCCGGCTCTGTGCACCGGCGGCATGCCCCACCCCCGTGAATTCGGCCGCATTCGCGACTCGGCGAGCCTAGTCGATGACACGTGCGAGCCTTGTTAGCCTCCGCATGTCGTGTCACTTCACACGACATGTGCACAACTTCGGAAAGAAGTTCAACGGGGGAGGGGCCGTCATGGCCATTGAAGAGACCGCGGAAACCGTCGCCACCACCGACACGGCGAACAGCACGGATGCCGTCGAGGTCGCCGCCGGAGCGATCACCTATCCGACCGCGCCCGGCTACCAGGTGAACGTCCGCAGCGGGCCCGGCACCAACCACAGAGTCGTCAAGGTGCTGCCGTACAACACCCGTGTCCCCATCCGCTGCCAGCGGCACGGCGAAAAGGTCTCCGGACCGTATGGCACCACGGACATCTGGGACAGCATCGCCCCGGGCCAGTACGTGTCCGACGCCTATGTGAGGACCGGCAGCGACGGCTTCGTCACCGTGCCCTGCGGCTGACCTGACCCACGGCCGGAGCGCAGCCGGCCCCCGGAGCCGCGAGGGCGGCGCCGGGGGCCGGATGACGGAAGGGGGCGTGGCCCCTCAAGCGTTCGTCACGCCGGGACCCGCTCATCGAGGGCGGCGTCCCGCTTGACCACCGCGTTGTGCCGCTCGGTCCAGGTGGCCAGCGCCATCTCACAGGCGTGGTCCACATGGCGCAGCCCGGTCAGGTCGAGCTCGATCTCCCGCTCATGGGGCAGCCCCTCCAGCTCGTCCAGCAGCTTGGGCAGCCGCAGGAAGGTCGCGTTGCCGCGCACCCGGACGTGCAGCGGCTTGTCGCCGGCACCGGCGTCGGCACCGTCGCCGTTCTCGCGCCCGCTGACCTCGACATGCACATGCGAGGTCTCCCAGGCGGTCTTGGCCACGGCCATCAGCAGACCGATGATCACGCCCTCGAACATATTGGTGATCACGATCGCGCCGGCGGTGACGACCAGGATGATCGCCTCACCGCGGTGGGACCTCCACAGCGGCACCAGGTCCTTGGTCGGGATCAGCTTCCAGCCCGAGTACACCAGCACACCGGCGAGGGTCGCGACCGGGATGATGCCCAGGGCCGAGGGGAAGAGCACCGCGAAGACCAGCAGCCACACACCGTGCAGCACCCGCGACGCCTTGGTCTTCGCGCCGGCCTGCACATTGGCCGCGCTCCGTACGATCACCGCGGTCATCGGCAGGGCGCCGAGGACACCGCACACCGCGTTGCCCGCGCCCTGCGCCATGAGCTCCTTGTCGTAGTCGGTGCGCGGACCGTCGTGCAGCCGGTCCACGGCCGCGGCGCTGAACAGGCTCTCGGCCGAGGCGATCAGCGTGAAGGCGAGCACGGTGCCGATGACGCCCACCTCGGCGAGCGCCTGGAACTCACTGCCGCCGGGCGGCTGGATGGCGTCCAGCAGACCCTTGACCTCGACTCGCGCGATCGGCAGGTCGAAGATCGCGGTCGCGCCCGTGGCGAGCGCGACCGCCGCCAGCGGCGCGGGCAGCACCTTGGCGCCCTGGCGGAAACGCGGCCACAACACCAGGACCGCGATGGTGCCGACGCCCACCGCGAGCGCCTTCAGGGCGTCCCCGGAACCGGCCACATCCCCGATGAGCTCCGGAATGCCGAAGATCTTGTCGAGCCCGCTGCTCGGCGCCTTGGCGTCGGCGAGCGCGTAGAGCTGTCCGGCGATCAGCACCAGGCCGATGCCCGCGAGCATGCCCTGCACCACGGCGACGGAGATCGCCCGGAACCAGCGGCCGAGGCCGAGCGCGCCCATGGCGAGCTGTAGCAGTCCGGAGATCAGGACGAGGACGCCGAGTGCGGCGACGCCGTATTGCTCCACGGCCTCGTACACCAGCACGGTCAGACCGGCGGCCGGGCCGGAGACCTGAAGGCTGCTGCCCGGCAGGAAACCGGTGACCAGCCCGCCGACGATGCCGGTGATCAGGCCGAGCTCGGCCGGAACACCCGAGGCCACCGCCACCCCCACGCACAGGGGCACGGCGACGAGGAAGACGACGAGAGAAGCGGTGAAGTCGGCGCGGAATGTTTTGGCGCCGGATGAGCCTGAGGTGCCTCCGGCACCACGGAAACGGTCAAGGAGAGAGTTTCGCATGAGGGTTGCCTCCAGTGCGCCCCGTCACCGGCTCATGGGCAGGCGGGGGCACGGCATAGCGCTACGTCAGTGGGATCGATGGAATCGGTCGCTGGCGGTGGAGATCGCTTGCTGTGAGAAGCGTGAAAAGCGTTGAAACGGTGCGAGATGAACCGCCGGGCTACGGCGGTGTAGCTCTCAGCAGCGGAAGATCTGGAGGATGACGGGCAGCTCGCCCGATCTCGACACCGGAACGGCTTGCCGTTCGGTGACCGATGTGGAGATAGCGGTACGCGGCACCGGAACACCGGTATCGCAACCGCACACACATCCGTATTTGCCGCTCGGTGTGGGAGCGGTCAGCGGGGCCCGTCCGCGGAGCCCCTTGCAGTCTTCTGTTCCGTGGTCGCCGTGCGCGGAGGCCGAAGATTCGGTGACCGGCCGCGGATCGGCTGAAGCGGTGACGCTGCTCGTCTCGGGATGGATGACCTGCGCGGACGCGCAATCAGCCGCGATGAAGAGGGCAAGCAACACGGCTACCGCCGTTACCAGTGCGTGAGCGGTATGCCGAATGCTCCTCACCATCGCCCCCTTCCCGTACGTATAGACACCGACCCCTATTGTGTCCATGAGACCGTGACCATTTGCAAGTCGATATGTAACCGACTTGTGAACTCGGAGTCATCGAACAGGACTGCTGGGTTCCGGGCGCCCCCATAGGCGCGGGCGCAAAGCGGCCTGCTGGTCACGCCGGATGGCGCGAAAATTTAATTCATCGAACGACGAATAAGTAATTCATAAGAGCAGTAGGGAATGCGCCACCCGTGGGAAGATGGCCGAGAACACACACGCAGCACAGCATGACCCGCTCAGGTTTGAGGAGAGCCGCACTATGACGGAGAAGGTCGCCGTGCTCGGCACGGGAAAGATCGGTGAAGCCCTTCTCAGCGGAATGATCCGAGGTGGCTGGTCGCCGTCCGACCTCCTGGTCACGGCCCGTCGCCCCGAGCGCGCCGAGGAGCTCCGCTCGCGCCATGGCGTCGAGGCCGTCTCCAACGCCGAGGCCGCCAAGTCCGCCGACACGCTCATCCTTACCGTCAAACCGCAGGACATGGGCACCCTGCTCGATGAGCTGGCCCCGCACGTCCCGGCCGACCGGCTGGTCATCTCCGGCGCCGCCGGCATCCCCACCTCCTTCTTCGAGGCGCGCCTGGCCACCGGCACCCCGGTCGTCCGTGTGATGACCAACACCCCCGCGCTGGTCGACGAGGCCATGTCCGTCATCTCGGCGGGCAGCCACGCCACCGAGGAGCACCTGGCCCACACCGAGGCGATCTTCGGCGGCGTCGGCAAGACGCTGCGCGTTCCCGAATCCCAGCAGGACGCCGCGACCGCCCTCTCCGGCTCCGGCCCGGCGTACTTCTACTTCCTCGTCGAGGCCATGACCGACGCGGGGATCCTGCTGGGCCTGCCCCGCGACAAGGCCCATGACCTGATCGTCCAGGCGGCCATCGGCGCGGCGGTGATGCTGCGCGACAGCGATCAGCACCCGGTCAAGCTGCGCGAGGCCGTGACCTCCCCGGCGGGCACCACGATCAACGCCATCCGCGAGCTGGAGAGCCACGGGGTGCGTGCCGCGCTGATCGCCGCGCTGGAGGCGGCCCGCGACCGCAGCCGCGAGCTCGCCTCCGGCAACGGCTGACAACGACCAGCCGCTTCGGTCAGGCGGGCGGCAGCAGTCCGACCGCCGCATACGCCTCGTCCACCCGGGGCCGGGCCAGCGCGCGCGCCCGCTCGGCCCCGGCCCGCAGCACCCCGTCCACATAAGAGGGGTCGGCGCACAGCTCCGCGTGCCGGGCCTGAAGCGGCCGCAGCAATTCCAGTACCGCCTCCGCCGTGGCCCCCTTCAGCGCCCCGTACGAGCTGAACTCCCCGGCCAGCACCTCCGGCTTGCCATCGGTGCACGAGGCGAGCACATCCAGCAGATTGGCCACCCCCGGCTGCTCCGTCCGGTCGTACCGCACCTCGGTTCCGCTGTCCGTGACGGCCCGCATGATCTTCTTCCGCACCGCGTCCGGCTCATCGAGCAGATAGACGATGCCCGCCGTCTCCGCATGCGACTTCCCCATCTTCGAGGTGGGGTCCTGTAGATCCATCACCCGCGCCGAGACCCGTGGATGGGTGGCCCGGGGCACGGTGAAGACCGGTCCGTACCGCTGGTTGAAACGCTGCGCCAGATCCCGGGCCAGCTCGACATGTTGCGTCTGGTCCTCGCCGACGGGCACCTCATGCGTGCCGTAGACGAGGATGTCGGCCGCCATCAGCGCCGGATAGGTGAGCAGCGACAGCCGTACGCTCCGCCCCCTCGCCTGTTCCCGCGCGGTCTTCTCCTTGTACTGGATCATCCGCCGCATCTCGCCGTCGGTGGCCGTGCACTCCATGAGATAGGACAGCCGTGCGTGCTCATCCACCTGACTCTGGACGAACAGCGTGCACTGCTCGGGGTCGAGGCCCGAGGCCAGCAGCAGCGTGGCGGCCTGCCGGGTGAGCCGCCGCACCCGCGCCGGATCGTGCTCCACCGTGAGCGCGTGCAGATCGACGACGCAGAACAGCGCGTCGGCACGGTGCTGGTCCTCCTGAACCCACCCGCGTACGGCCCCGAGGTAGTTGCCGAGGGTCAGATGCCCGCTCGGTTTGATCCCACTGAAGATCCGGCCCCGTGCCGTCTTCGTCTCCGTCATCTCTCTGCCATCTCCCGCTGCATCGGGACCGCCGACCCGGCCGGCCGGGATTCGCGGGGAGTGGAGATACGCGAACGGCCGCCGGAGCGGCGGCCGTGGTTGCGCATGTGTGGATAGAGGCGGCCGCCGTCAGGCGGCCCACCACCGTGGGTGTACACATGCGCTCGTCATGCCCTGGACGATACGCCCTGATGGGGCGTCCGGCCATGAGTTTGATGGTCCTCGGGGCGTCGTGTACTGTTCACCGGGTTGCCGCGGAGCCCCGCGGGGAAACGCGGCAGCCACTCGAGCCGCACCGGCGGCAAACCACTTCTGTACGGCCCCTCATCGGGATGGATTTCGGCATGCCGGAATTCGGATCGGGAAGCTCGATTATGAGCTTCCGGGGGAATCCGCTAAAGTAGTGGACACGCCGGAAGGCGCGAAAGACTCCGCTCCAGCAGGGGGCCGGAAACGGAATTTCGGACCGGAAACGGAACGGAAAACGGATCTGGTAAGGTTGGAAACACCGAAGGGAAGCGCCCGGAGAAACCGGTGAAACGGTTTCGAAGGAAGCGTCCGTTCCTTGAGAACTCAACAGCGTGCCAAAAGTCAACGCCAGATATGTTGATACCCCGTCCATCTCGGACGAGGTTCCTTTGGAAAATACACAGCGAGGACGCTGTGAGCGGACTGGATTATTCCTCTGGTCTGCTCCGCTCTCGTGACTGTGTTGCCGGGATATCCCGGAAGCATTCACGGAGAGTTTGATCCTGGCTCAGGACGAACGCTGGCGGCGTGCTTAACACATGCAAGTCGAACGATGAACCGGTTTCGGCCGGGGATTAGTGGCGAACGGGTGAGTAACACGTGGGCAATCTGCCCTGCACTCTGGGACAAGCCCTGGAAACGGGGTCTAATACCGGATATGACACGCTCCCGCATGGGATGTGTGTGGAAAGCTCCGGCGGTGCAGGATGAGCCCGCGGCCTATCAGCTTGTTGGTGGGGTGATGGCCTACCAAGGCGACGACGGGTAGCCGGCCTGAGAGGGCGACCGGCCACACTGGGACTGAGACACGGCCCAGACTCCTACGGGAGGCAGCAGTGGGGAATATTGCACAATGGGCGAAAGCCTGATGCAGCGACGCCGCGTGAGGGATGACGGCCTTCGGGTTGTAAACCTCTTTCAGCAGGGAAGAAGCGAGAGTGACGGTACCTGCAGAAGAAGCGCCGGCTAACTACGTGCCAGCAGCCGCGGTAATACGTAGGGCGCAAGCGTTGTCCGGAATTATTGGGCGTAAAGAGCTCGTAGGCGGCTTGTCGCGTCGGATGTGAAAGCCCGGGGCTTAACTCCGGGTCTGCATTCGATACGGGCAGGCTAGAGTTCGGTAGGGGAGATCGGAATTCCTGGTGTAGCGGTGAAATGCGCAGATATCAGGAGGAACACCGGTGGCGAAGGCGGATCTCTGGGCCGATACTGACGCTGAGGAGCGAAAGCGTGGGGAGCGAACAGGATTAGATACCCTGGTAGTCCACGCCGTAAACGTTGGGAACTAGGTGTGGGCGACATTCCACGTCGTCCGCGCCGCAGCTAACGCATTAAGTTCCCCGCCTGGGGAGTACGGCCGCAAGGCTAAAACTCAAAGGAATTGACGGGGGCCCGCACAAGCGGCGGAGCATGTGGCTTAATTCGACGCAACGCGAAGAACCTTACCAAGGCTTGACATACACCGGAAACATCCAGAGATGGGTGCCCCCTTGTGGTCGGTGTACAGGTGGTGCATGGCTGTCGTCAGCTCGTGTCGTGAGATGTTGGGTTAAGTCCCGCAACGAGCGCAACCCTTGTTCTGTGTTGCCAGCATGCCTTTCGGGGTGATGGGGACTCACAGGAGACTGCCGGGGTCAACTCGGAGGAAGGTGGGGACGACGTCAAGTCATCATGCCCCTTATGTCTTGGGCTGCACACGTGCTACAATGGCCGGTACAATGAGCTGCGAAGCCGTGAGGTGGAGCGAATCTCAAAAAGCCGGTCTCAGTTCGGATTGGGGTCTGCAACTCGACCCCATGAAGTCGGAGTCGCTAGTAATCGCAGATCAGCATTGCTGCGGTGAATACGTTCCCGGGCCTTGTACACACCGCCCGTCACGTCACGAAAGTCGGTAACACCCGAAGCCGGTGGCCCAACCCTTGTGGGGGGAGCCGTCGAAGGTGGGACTGGCGATTGGGACGAAGTCGTAACAAGGTAGCCGTACCGGAAGGTGCGGCTGGATCACCTCCTTTCTAAGGAGCGCATAGCCGACTGCGAGCAAGTGTCTCGCACGGTTTGCTCATGGGTGGAACGTTGACTATTCGGCATCGTCTGGATGCTCTTCTCTGTCAGTACTGCTTCGGCGTGGAACACAGAGTGAGCGGAGAGAGGGTGTTGGGCACGCTGTTGGGTGTCTGAGGGCACGGGCTGGAAACACGCTCGTCCTTCGGCCGGTCCCGGTGAACCATGCGGTGAGTGTGGGTGACGGGGTACGGGTCGTTGTTTGAGAACTGCACAGTGGACGCGAGCATCTGTGGCCAAGTTTTTAAGGGCGCACGGTGGATGCCTTGGCACCAGGAACCGATGAAGGACGTGGGAGGCCGCGATAGGCCCCGGGGAGCTGTCAACCGAGCTTTGATCCGGGGGTGTCCGAATGGGGAAACCCGGCAGTCGTCATGGGCTGTCACCCATACCTGAACACATAGGGTATGTGGAGGGAACGCGGGGAAGTGAAACATCTCAGTACCCGCAGGAAGAGAAAACAACCGTGATTCCGGGAGTAGTGGCGAGCGAAACTGGATGAGGCTAAACCGTATGTGTGTGATACCCGGCAGGGGTTGCGCATACGGGGTTGTGGGAGTGGACTTCAGTCGTCTGCCGGCGGCTGGGTGAGTCAGAAACCATTGCGATAGGCGAAGGACATGCGAAAGGTCCGGCGTAGAGGGTAAGACCCCCGTAGCTGAAATCGTGGTGGCTTGCTTGTCTGTTTCCCAAGTAGCACGGGGCCCGAGAAATCCCGTGTGAATCTGGCGGGACCACCCGCTAAGCCTAAATATTCCCTGGTGACCGATAGCGGATAGTACCGTGAGGGAATGGTGAAAAGTACCGCGGGAGCGGAGTGAAATAGTACCTGAAACCGTGTGCCTACAAGCCGTGGGAGCGTCGCGCAGGGATTCGTCTCTGCGTCGTGACTGCGTGCCTTTTGAAGAATGAGCCTGCGAGTTTGCGGTGTGTTGCGAGGTTAACCCGTGTGGGGAAGCCGTAGCGAAAGCGAGTCCGAATAGGGCGTTAGAGTAGCGCGCTCAAGACCCGAAGCGGAGTGATCTAGCCATGGGCAGGTTGAAGCGGAGGTAAGACTTCGTGGAGGACCGAACCCACCAGGGTTGAAAACCTGGGGGATGACCTGTGGTTAGGGGTGAAAGGCCAATCAAACTCCGTGATAGCTGGTTCTCCCCGAAATGCATTTAGGTGCAGCGTCGTGTGTTTCTTGCCGGAGGTAGAGCACTGGATAGGCGATGGGCCCTACCGGGTTACTGACCTTAGCCAAACTCCGAATGCCGGTAAGTGAGAGCGCGGCAGTGAGACTGTGGGGGATAAGCTCCATGGTCGAGAGGGAAACAGCCCAGAGCATCGACTAAGGCCCCTAAGCGTACGCTAAGTGGGAAAGGATGTGGAGTCGCAGAGACAACCAGGAGGTTGGCTTAGAAGCAGCCATCCTTGAAAGAGTGCGTAATAGCTCACTGGTCAAGTGATTCCGCGCCGACAATGTAGCGGGGCTCAAGCGTACCGCCGAAGTCGTGTCATTGCAGCATGTGGTCCAACGACCGTTGTGATGGGTAGGGGAGCGTCGTGTGCCGGGTGAAGCAGCCGTGTAAGCGAGTTGTGGATGGTTCACGAGTGAGAATGCAGGCATGAGTAGCGATACACACGTGGGAAACGTGTGCGCCGATTGACTAAGGGTTCCTGGGTCAAGCTGATCTGCCCAGGGTAAGTCGGGACCTAAGGCGAGGCCGACAGGCGTAGTCGATGGACAACCGGTTGATATTCCGGTACCCGCTTTGAAGCGCCAACGTCGAACCAGGCGATGCTAAGTCCGTGAAGCCGCCCTGATCTCTTCGGAGTTGAGGGGAGTGGTGGAGCCGACGGTCCAGACCTGTAGTAGGTGAGTGATGGGGTGACGCAGGAAGGTAGTCCAGCCCGGGCGGTGGTTGTCCCGGGGTAAGGGTGTAGCCCGAGGAGTAGGTAAATCCGTTCCTCATTCAAGGGTGAGACCTGATGCCGAGCCGATTGTGGTGAAGTGGATGATCCTATGCTGTCGAGAAAAGCCTCTAGCGAGTTTCATGGCGGCCCGTACCCTAAACCGACTCAGGTGGTCAGGTAGAGAATACCGAGGCGTTCGGGTGAACTATGGTTAAGGAACTCGGCAAAATGCCCCCGTAACTTCGGGAGAAGGGGGGCCATTGCTGGTGATGGGATTTTCTCCTTGAGCTGGTGGTGGCCGCAGAGACCAGCGAGAAGCGACTGTTTACTAAAAACACAGGTCCGTGCGAAGCCGTAAGGCGATGTATACGGACTGACGCCTGCCCGGTGCTGGAACGTTAAGGGGACCGGTTAGTCACATTTCGGTGTGGCGAAGCTGAGAACTTAAGCGCCAGTAAACGGCGGTGGTAACTATAACCATCCTAAGGTAGCGAAATTCCTTGTCGGGTAAGTTCCGACCTGCACGAATGGCGTAACGACTTCTCGACTGTCTCAACCATAGGCCCGGTGAAATTGCACTACGAGTAAAGATGCTCGTTTCGCGCAGCAGGACGGAAAGACCCCGGGACCTTTACTATAGCTTGATATTGGTGTTCGGTTCGGCTTGTGTAGGATAGGTGGGAGACTGTGAAGCATTAACGCCAGTTAGTGTGGAGTCATTGTTGAAATACCACTCTGGTCGTGCTGGATGTCTAACCTGGGTCCGTGATCCGGATCAGGGACAGTGTCTGGTGGGTAGTTTAACTGGGGCGGTTGCCTCCTAAAGGGTAACGGAGGCGCCCAAAGGTTCCCTCAGCCTGGTTGGCAATCAGGTGTTGAGTGTAAGTGCACAAGGGAGCTTGACTGTGAGACCGACGGGTCGAGCAGGGACGAAAGTCGGGACTAGTGATCCGGCGGTGGCTTGTGGAAGCGCCGTCGCTCAACGGATAAAAGGTACCCCGGGGATAACAGGCTGATCTTCCCCAAGAGTCCATATCGACGGGATGGTTTGGCACCTCGATGTCGGCTCGTCGCATCCTGGGGCTGGAGTCGGTCCCAAGGGTTGGGCTGTTCGCCCATTAAAGCGGTACGCGAGCTGGGTTTAGAACGTCGTGAGACAGTTCGGTCCCTATCCGCTGTGCGCGTAGGAGTCTTGAGAAGGGCTGTCCCTAGTACGAGAGGACCGGGACGGACGAACCTCTGGTGTGCCAGTTGTTCTGCCAAGGGCATGGCTGGTTGGCTACGTTCGGGAGGGATAACCGCTGAAAGCATCTAAGCGGGAAGCCTGCTTCGAGATGAGGACTCCCACCCACTTGATGGGTTAAGGCTCCCAGTAGACGACTGGGTTGATAGGCCAGATATGGAAGCCGGGTAACTGGTGGAGTTGACTGGTACTAATAGGCCGAGGGCTTGTCCTCAGGTGCTCGCGTCCACTGTGTTGGTTCTGAAGCAACGAACCGTATTTGAACCCCCCTCTTGGGGTGTGGTTCCGGTTCAGGTTTCATAGTGTTTCGGTGGTCATAGCGTTAGGGAAACGCCCGGTTACATTTCGAACCCGGAAGCTAAGCCTTTCAGCGCCGATGGTACTGCAGGGGGGACCCTGTGGGAGAGTAGGACACCGCCGAACAATTTTTAAGAAAAGCCCGGTTGGGAACTTCGGTTCCCAACCGGGCTTTTCTCATTTCAGTTTGTAGGCTGGCCTCATGCGCTATGACCTGGTCATCTTCGACAACGATGGAGTGCTCGTCGACAGCGAGTCCATCTCCAATCGGATTCTCGCCGCCTACCTCACGGAGTTGGGGCACCCCACCAGCTACGAGGACTCCATACGCGACTACATGGGCTCCGCCATGCACCGCATCCACGAGCTGGTCCTCGAGCGCTCGGGCCGGCGGCTGCCGTCGGACTTCGACACCACCTTCCATGGCCGGGTCTTCGACGCCTTCCGCCAGGAGCTGCGGCCGGTGGCCGGGGTGTCCGAGGTGCTGGAGAAGCTGCGGGCCGACGGGATTCCGTACTGCGTCGCCTCCTCCGGAAGCCACGAGCGCATCCGCGTCGCCCTCCGTACGACCGGGCTGTACGGCCTCTTCGGTGAGGAGCACATCTTCAGCTCCGAGGACGTGGGCCGGGGCAAGCCCGCCCCGGATCTGTTTCTGCATGCGGCCGAGCGAATGGGAGTGGCGCCCGAGCGCTGTGCCGTCGTCGAGGACAGTCCGCTCGGAGTCCAGGCCGCCGTGGCCGCCGGGATGGATGTGTACGGCTACACGGCCATGACACCCGCCGCCAAGCTCGCCGCGGCCGGCGACCGCTTCGGCCACATGGCCGAACTGCGAGCGTTGCTCACCTCTACCCACAAGTAGTCCGGGGCCGTACGCTCCACGGCCATGACGGATTCGCGTCCGAGCCGCCGACTTCGGCAGGGCCGGGCCTCATTGGCCATCAGTTTCTTCGTCCAGGGCGCGATCTTCGCTCTGCTGGTGACGCGCATACCCGCGCTCCAGGACCGGTACGGGATATCCGATGGGCTGCTGCCCCTCTTCCTGGCCGCCGTGCCGATCCTGGCCGGCGTGGGCAGCGTAGGCACCGAGCATCTGGTCAAGCGGATGCGTCCGGGGCTCGTTCTCCGCGTGGTGCAGCCCATCGTCTCCGTCGCCCTGCTGACCGCCGGATCGGGGACGACGGTGTGGCAGCTCGCGGTGGCCCTCGCGGTGTTCGGGCTGACCGTCGGGGCGCTGGACGCGTCGATGAACATGCTCGGGGTGAGCCTTCAGCGCGCGTACGGCCGCAGCATCATGCTCGGCTTCCATGGCGCGTACAGCCTGGGCGGGATCGCCGGGGCCTCGCTCGCCTGGGTGGGCGCGCACTGGGACCTGCCGCTGCCCACGCTCTACGCGCCGCTGGTGGCCACCCTGGTGCCCGTCGCGCTGATCGCCAGCCGCTGGTACGTGGACCGCCAAGCCGACCACCAGGTCGACCACCAGACCTACGACGAGCAAACCCACGACGGCCAAACCCACGACCACGGCGCCGCCGTGAGCATGCGGGCGCTGCTGCCGCTCTGTCTCGTCATGGCCTTCGCCTATATCGGGGACTCCACCGTCTCCAACTGGAGCGCCAAGTACCTGGAGGACGTGCTCCACAGCTCCGAGCAGTTGGCCACGGTCCCGTACAACGTCTATATGGTCACCACGCTCCTCGGCCGCTCCTTCGGCGACTTCGGGGTGCGGCGCTTCGGCGCGGTCGCCGTGGTCCGGGCCGGGGCGCTGCTCGCGGGCGCCGGTTTCGCGGTGGTCGCGGCGGCGCCCAGCCCATGGCTGGGGATGGGCGGGTTCACGCTGCTGGGGCTGGGGTTGTGCGTGCTGGTGCCGCAGACCTTCGCGGCCGCGGGTCGGCTCTTCCCCGGGGCGTCCGACGCCGCCGTCGCCCGCCTCAACATCTTCAACTACGTGGGCTTCCTCATCGGCTCACCGCTCGTCGGCGCACTGGGCGGTGCGTGGAGCTATCGGGCGGCGATGCTGGTGCCGATGGCGCTCGTGCTGGTGACGATCCGGTACGCGAGGTCGTTCACCCCTGTACCAGCCGGATACGGTGACGGACATGAGCGGCCGCGCACAGTTGATGTGGGATGAGGAAGTAACCGGATACGACTTCGGCGCCGGGCACCCGATGGACCCGGTGCGGCTGGCGCTGACCATGCGGTTGGTGCAGGCGTACGGACTGGACCGGGCGGTTCAAGTGGTGGCCGCCAAGCCGGCCGGGGAGTCGACGCTGCGCCTGGTGCACGGGCAGGACTACATCGAGGCGGTACGGCGGGCCTCGGCCGCCCCGGAATCGGCGGACGGTTCGTACGGCCTGGGGACGATCGACGATCCGGCCTTCGCGGGGATGCACGAGGCGTCCGCGCTGATCGCCGGGCAGTCGGTCGGCGCCGCCGAGGACGTATGGCGCGGCGAGGCGCTGCACGCGGTGAACTTCGCGGGCGGGCTGCACCATGCGATGCCCCGGGGCGCGTCCGGGTTCTGCATCTACAACGACGCGGCGCTGGCGGTCGCGCGGCTCCTGGAGCTGGGTGCGGAGCGGGTGGCGTATGTGGATGTGGATGTCCATCACGGGGACGGGGTCCAGGCGGCGTTCTGGGACGATCCGCGGGTGCTGACGATCTCGCTGCATGAGCACCCCCGGACCCTGTTCCCGCAGACCGGCTGGCCGGAGGAGGTGGGCGGGGAGGGCGCCGAGGGCTCGGCGGTCAATGTGGCCCTGCCGGCCGGGACCTCGGACGGGGGATGGCTGCGGGCCTTTCACGCGGTGGTGCCGGAGCTGCTGGCGGCGTTCCGTCCGCAGGTGCTGGTGACCCAGCATGGCGCGGACACCCATGTCGAGGACCCCCTCGCTCACTTGGCGGTGACGGTCGACGCGCAGCGGGCGGTCGCCGAGAGCTGTCACCGGCTGGCGCATGAGCACGCGGACGGGCGCTGGGTCGCGCTCGGGGGCGGCGGCTATGCGGTGGTGGACGTGGTGCCGCGGTCCTGGACGCATCTGGTCGCGATCGCGGCGGGGCGGCCGGTCGAGCCCGCCGCGGCGGTGCCGGAGGAGTGGCGGCAGGAGGTGTACCGGCGGACCCGGATGGACGCGCCGCGGCGGATGACGGACGGGCGGGAGCCGAACTGGCGAGAGTTCGGCGAGTCCGGGTACGACCCGGCGGACCGACTGGACCAGGCGATCCTGGCGACGCGCCGGGCGGTCTTCCCGCACCACGGGCTGCTTCCGTGAATCGCCCCGCGAAATGCCTCTCCACGCTTGTGGGGAACGCCCGGACGAGGGGCTGACCAAACGGGCGTTACGCCAACCGTGGGGTCTGCCGGGATAACCGGGCGGCCGGCGGGCCGCGTCCGTCAGCATCGGTGACGTGCTGAGTACTGCCGCGCTGCGCGCGCATCTGCTGGCGGCGCGGCTCGCCGGACCCGTGGCGACGAGCCGGGAGGAGAGCCTGCGCCGCTATCGGCTCTTCGCCGCCCGGGACCCCCGGGTGCTGCTCGGTCTGGAGCCCGAATACGACTGGTCCTTTACGGAATTGCTCAGCTTGATGGGCGCCAAATGCGGAGTTTCGGTCGACCCGGCCAACGTTTCGGGGCCGGATGTGATCGATCCAGAGCTGACGATCGCCGCTCTGCATGCCTTCGCGGACCGGCTGCGCGCCGCCGCCCAGGACCGGCTCCCGGTGCTCCTCGGCACCGGCCATCCCCACCGTCTCCTCGGGTTCTACGCCGCGTTGGCGTCGGCGCTCTCGGCGGCGGGCTGCCGTGTCCTCACTCCCGCGCACGGTAGATGTATCGACATAACGACGCGGTTCGGCGTACGTACCCACCGGCTCGCCTACGTACGAGGTATTGCGATGGTGCAGGCGCCGGGCGCTCGCCCGTCCGCGAGTGAGCCGGGCGCCCACAGCCATTCGCCGCTCCCGGTTCGGGTCGCGCTCGGCTCCGCCGCGGAGTCCGGCGGCCCGCTGCCGGGGCTGGTCATCGGGGACCACGGATGGGTCTGCGGTGCAGGTCAGCTCGGCTTTGAGGCCATCGGTCTTGCGGATACGGACGACCCCGCGCTGTTCGTCGGGGAAGCCGAGGGACGGGTGTCCGTCGCCGTTCCGCTTGATGACGCTGTGCGGTCTGGTTACTACCGGCCGCTTACTCGCTATGTACTCAATCGAGCGTGTCTGTCACAGTAGGCGTCCGATCGCTACTCCTCTTCCCCACTTGCATCACCCGCCCCTAACCTGGGGTGGAGCGCGCATGCGACCAGGAGTCACCGGAGGGGAAGCCGGTGCCCGACATGTGCGGAAGGTTCAGGTGTTGTGTCATGGCTGCTGGCGAACGGCCTCTGAACGAGGTTCAGTTTCTGACCGTGGCGGAAGTCGCCTCGGTGATGCGAGTGTCCAAGATGACCGTGTACCGCTTGGTGCACAGCGGTCATCTGCCGGCGATCCGGGTGGGCAGGTCTTTCCGGGTCCCAGAGCAAGCGGTTCATGAATACCTCCGCGAATCGTATGTGGGGGTGGAGTCCGCCTAGGCGCTTTCCGGGCCCGGGGAGGACCCTCGGATTACGTGGTTCGCTCGGCGCCGGGTAGGCTGGCCCGATGTAGGTCGTGTGGGCTCGGACGCCCCGCACCGAGTGAATCGAAGTGAGCGAGGGTAGTCGTGGGCTCTGTTATCAAGAAGCGGCGCAAGCGGATGGCGAAGAAGAAGCACCGCAAGCTGCTCAAGCGCACGCGCGTCCAGCGTCGCAACAAGAAGTAAGCAAGCGACGCTGTGTTCGTCCCGCAGCCCTTCCACCACCGGTGGAAGGGCTGCGGTGCGTGTGGGGCACGGGTCTGAGCCACGGCGGCCCCTGTTGCCCCGGCTTAAAACGCGCAGCGCGCGGCGAGTGGTCATCACAGCGCAACATCGAGCGGTTACGGTGTTCCGCACAGCCCAGCTCGGACGAGGGTGGGAAGGAAGGCGCTGATCTTGGGAAAGGTCGTGCTCGTCACCGGGGTCGCTCGCCGGCTGGGAGGCCGTTTCGTCCGGCGCATACAGCGCGAACCCGATGTGGAGCGGGTGATCGGCGTGGATGCCGTGCCACCCGAACACCACCTCGGCGGGGCCGACTTCGTCCGGGCCGATATCCGGCATCCCACGATCGGGAAACTGCTCGCCGAATACGGCGTCCACACCGTCGTCCACATGGATATCAACGGGACTCCGCTGGGGGCGCGCGGCAATCGCGCCTCGATCAAGGAGACCAATGTCATCGGCACCATGCAGTTGCTCGGCGCCTGCCAGAAGGCCCCGTCGGTGCAGCGGCTGGTGGTGAAGTCCAGCACCAATGTGTACGGCTCCGCGCCCCGCGACCCCGCCGTCTTCAGCGAGACCACCCCGCCCAAATCCCTGCCCAGCGGCGGCTTCGCCAAGGACACCGTCGAGGTCGAGGGATATGTCCGCGGATTCGCCCGGCGCCGCCCCGATGTCGCGGTGTGCGTGCTGCGCTTCGCCAACATCCTGGGGCCCTGCGCGGACTCGCCGCTCGCCGAGTACTTCGCGCTGCCCGTGCTGCCCACCGTCATCGGCTATGACCCACGGCTCCAGTTCGTCCATGAGAAGGACGCCATCGAGGTGCTGCGGATCGGGGCCTCCGAGCCGCGCCGGTCCACGCTCAACAGCGGCACGTTCAATATCGCCGGCGACGGGGTGCTGCTGCTCTCCCAGGCCGCCCGGCGGCTCGGCCGCCCGACCCTGCCGCTGCTGCTGCCCACCCTGCGCTGGGCCCGCACCGCGCTGCGGTCCCTCGGCATCACCGACTTCTCGCCCGAGCAGGTCCGGCTGCTCACCCACGGCCGGGTCGTGGCCACCAACCAGATGCGCGAGACCCTGGGATTCGAACCCGAGCACACCACCGCCGGTGCCCTCGCGGACTATGCGCACAGCCGTGGTCCCGGGCTGCTCCCGCCCGAGACCCTCGCCCGTACCATTGATCGGCTCGCCGCGCTGCTGCCCGCGGGCGCCCAGACGTGAGGAGCGCAACCACCATGGCGGACGCCAAGGTCATTCCGTTTGGTGAGGAGCCCAGGTCTTCCCGGAGGAAGGTCCCTCGGCTGGGGCGCGGCGGCCGCTCCCAGGGCTCGCTCAAGCCCGTACCGCAGCAGCGCGACGAGGCGCTCGAACAGCGCCCCCAGACGGCGGCCGCGGCCGTGCCGCCCCTGCCGCCCGACCCGCCCAAGCGGGCCCCGGGCAGCGGCGACTGGGAGCGCAAGCTGGCCCACGGACTGAGCTTTCTGCGCCGCCGGATCACCGGGGACTACGAGGTCGACGACTTCGGCTACGACCACGATCTGACCGAGCAGGTGCTGATGTCCCTGCTCCGCCCGCTGTACGAGAAGTACTTCCGGGTCGAGGTGAAGGGGATCGAGAACATCCCCGACAGCGGCGGTGCGCTCGTCGTCGCCAACCACTCCGGGGTGCTGCCGCTGGACGGGCTGATGCTCCAGGTCGCGGTGCACGACAACCACCCGGCCCAGCGCCATCTGCGGCTGCTCGCGGCCGACCTCGTCTTCGTACTGCCGGTCGTCAACGAGCTGGCGCGCAAGGCGGGTCACACCCTCGCCTGCGCCGAGGACGCCCAGTTGCTGCTGGAGCGCGGCGAGGTGGTCGGGGTGATGCCGGAGGGCTTCAAGGGGATCGGCAAGCCGTTCTCGGAGCGGTACAAGCTCCAGCGCTTCGGGCGGGGCGGCTTCGTCTCGACGGCGCTGCGCGCGGGCGCGCCGATCGTGCCGTGCTCGATCGTGGGCGCGGAGGAGATCTACCCGATGGTGGGGAACGCGAAGACCCTGGCCCGGCTGCTCGGCCTGCCGTACTTCCCGGTCACGCCGACCTTCCCGCTGCTGGGGCCGCTGGGCGCGGTGCCGCTGCCGACGAAGTGGACGATCCAGTTCGGCGAGCCCATCCCCACCGACGGGCATCCGCCGGAGGCGGCGGACGACCCGATGCTGATGTTCAACCTGACGGACCAGGTACGAGAAACGATCCAGCACACGCTCTACAAGCTGTTGGTGCAGCGGCGGTCGGTGTTCTTCTGAGGCTTGCCCCTGCGGGCGGCGTGATGAGGCGCGGCCACCCGGCCCGACGGACGGAGTCCGGCGCAGCCCGGCCCAAGCTGGGGCGGCCCCCCAGGGCCGAGCCATGCGAGGTCGGCCGGAGGAGGGGCCAAGCTGTTGGTGCAGCGGCGGTCGGTGTTCTTCTGAGGCGTGCCCCTGCGGGCGGCGTGATGAGGCGCGGCCACCCGGCCCGACGGACGGAGTCCGGCGCAGCCCGGCCGAAGCTGGGGCGGCCCCCCAGGGCCGAGCCATGCGAGGTCGGCCGGAGGAGGGGCCAAGCTGCTGGTGCAGCGGCGGTCGGTGTTCTTCTGAGGCGTGGCCTGGTCTGAGGGCGGGTGGTGGGCGGCAGCGCACACCACCCGCCCTCAGTACGTCGTCACCTCGTGTCGTCGCCGTCGATGCTCAGGCCCGGCAGCAGGTCCGGCAGCAGCGGGGGGATGGTGATGTCCGGCTGGGACGACGCCTTGCCACCCGGGTCGCCCTTGCCCGTGGACGGGCTGGGGCTCGCGCCGCCGAGCGGCGGGTCCAGCAGGTCCCCGGCCCCGCCCACCAGCCCGCCGCTCTGGTCGTGAGTGCTTGCCGAGGACGACGGGTGTGGGTGGGCGGCGGTTTCGCCGGTGCGGCTGCCGCTCGGGGTGGCCGAGGCGGACGCAGGACGGTCGCCCGGGGCCACTCCGTCGGCGCGCTGGGGCGCGTGCCCGGTCTGGCCGGACTGGCCCTGCTGCTCCTTCTTCGTGGGCAGCAACGCGCGCAACGGACCGACCTCTTGGTCTATGGCGTCGAAGACCGAGCTCACCTCGTCGCCGACATCCATGAGCTGGACCGGAAGCTGATCGCGCAGTCGGCTCCAGCCGCCGCGATGGGCCTGGGAGAAGGTGGAAAGCTGCTGGATCGGGCCGAGTGAGCCGTCGCGCTCGTAGACCTGGTGCAGCAGCCGGTGGCCCTCGGAGGCGTCATGGCGCATACCGGCCAGGGCCCGGCGGATCTCCCCCAGCGAGTCATGGTCCAGATCGCCGGTGCGGGTGCGCTCCATCAGGCGGCGCGCCTCGCTCATCCGCGTCGACGCCTGGTCCAGATAGATCCGGCCGCGGTCGGCGTCGCCGTCGGCCATCTCCAGCTTGAGGTCCTCCATGCCGCGCTTGAACCCGTAGAGGGTGTCGCCCGGCAGCGCGTCCGAGCTGGCCGCGGCGACGCCGCCGAAGGCACCCGCCGCGACGCCGACGGTGAGCCCCCCGGCCGCAAGCCCCTTGGACCAGCGGGAACGGGGGCGCAGTCTTGCGACCGGGGGTTTGGCGCGGTGGGCGCCGCCGGTGCGGCGGCGCTGCTCGGGCACGCGTGGTGCGCCCTCGGCGAAGGCCGCCTCCATGGCGGCGAGCAACTGCGCCCGCTGGGTGACGCGGACCTCCGGGTCCAATGTCGGTTTCGGCAGCTCGCCCAGCCCGCTCGCCAGGGCCAGCAGCCGTCTCCGCTCGGCGCTCTCCGCCGATGGGGAACCTGGCTGTTGCTGCGGCGCATTGTCCTGGGCGGCCTGGTGGTTGCTCTCCAGGGCCTCCAGGGCCTCCAGGGCCTTGGCGAAGGCGTTCGCCCGCCGGTGTGCCGATACGTTCGCGATCACAGGCGGCACCTCCTCTCGTCGTGACGGTCGACTCCCCAGGACACCCGAGGGTTCCGTGCCATGCGCGCGTCCACCCGATCGAGTGAGTGGACTACGGGCAGGGTACGACCGCGAGGCGCCTGCATCTCCCACAACGAGCGGCGCAGCACCCGGGTTACGCCCTGCCCAAAGGCGGACGGTCCGTGGCCGGACGGCTACGGGTGGTCAGCGGGCGTCGTCCGGAAGAAGCCGGGCCAGGGTGCGCACGGCCCGGTACTGAAGGGTTTTGATCGCGCCCTCGTTCTTCCCCATGACCCGGGCGGTCTCGGCGACCGAGAGGCCCTGGAGGAAGCGGAGCGTCACGCACTCCTGCTGCTGCGGGTTGAGTTTTCGCACCGCCTGGAGCAGGGCCGCGTTGGACAGCGATTCGAGGACGGAGTCCTCTGGGCTGCGCTCGACCTCGTTGGCGTCCAGCATCTCGCCGGTGGTGACCTCCAGCCGGAAGCGGCTGGACTTGAAGTGGTCGGCGACGAGGTTGCGCGCGATGGTCACCAGCCAGGCGCCGAAGTCACGGCCCTGCCAGGTGAAGGTGCCGATGCGGCGCAGGGCGCGCAGGAACGTCTCGCTGGTCAGGTCCTCGGCCGTGGCCTTGCCGCCCACGCGGTAATAGATATAGCGGTAGACCGTGTCGGCGTACTGGTCGTAGAGCCTGCCGAACGCCTCCGCCTCTCCGGACTGGGCGCGCTCGACGAGGTCCATCATGCGACGGCTGTCGCTGTCGGCGCCGGGGCGCCGGGCGGTGGGGGTGGAGCCGCGGGAGCGTCTGCTGACCGCGGCGCCGCCGTCCGCCAGTGCGTAGCACGGACCGGCCTGGCCGGGGCGATTGACCGTGCCGACGGCTGGGCTGGCGGGCAGGGGGGCGGCGAGGCCGGGGACGGCATACGCGGTGGGGACGAAGCCGCGCAGACAGTCAAGGACCGTTGCGCGCAGCGTAGCCAGGCCCGAGGCGTCAACCCCGACGTGTGGGTACACGAGACTCCCAGAGGCAGAGCTTCCATCACGATCAGTACGGGACCGTCACCCGCCGTAGGGACGTGTGGGTACCGGTTTGCGTCTAAGGAGAATAACGCTTCGTACAGGCAGCACTACACCCAGTTGTTCAAATCATCGTTTCCGTTCGCTCTGTTATGGATTGATGACTCATCAAGTATCGAACGTGTACCGCTAATTGATCGGAATTGTTCGTGGGTTGTGCGATTGCGTGGCGTGTTGTGACAAAGCGGCGGTAAGGGGACTGGCGGGAGCGCTGTGGGGTAAGACGCGCGGAATGACCGAAACAGGACGGGCGCGTTCGGTTGGTGACCCTGCGTATCGATGGGCGCATGGTCACGGAGCGCGATCGGCGGTCAGTCTTGACCGTCCTCGGTCACGGTCGTGCGCGAGCGGTCAGCGCGGCCCGGGGGGAGGGCGCCGGAAAGGGTCCAGCGGGAGGTCAGCGGGGTGGAGTGGGTCCTCGGCCGCCCGCGGTCAGCGGCGTCGGCGGTGCAGGGCCACGGCGGCCGCCGTGCCGCCCGCCACCGCGCCCACCCCGGCCGCCGCCGGAATGCCGATCTTGGCCGCCTTGCGGCCGGTGCGGTAGTCGCGCAGCCGCCAACTGTTCTCACGGGCGTGCTTGCGCAGCCGGGTGTCCGGGTTCACCGCGTACGGATGGCCCACGATCGACAGCATCGGGATGTCGTTCGCGGAGTCGCTGTAGGCCGCGCAGCGGGCGAGGTCCAGCCCCTCTGCCGTCGCCAGCGCCCGTACGGCCTCGGCCTTGGCCGGGCCGTGCAGCGGCTCGCCGACCAGCCGGCCGGTGTAGACGCCGCCCACCGACTCGGCCACCGTGCCCAGTGCCCCGGTCAGGCCGAGCCGCCGGGCGATGATCGTCGCGGTCTCGACCGGCGCGGCGGTCACCAGCCAGACCCGCTGCCCGGCGTCCAGATGGGCCTGGGCGAGGGCCCGGGTGCCGGGCCAGATGCGGTCGGCCATGTACTCGTCGTAGATCTCCTCGCCGATCGACATCAGCTCGGCGACCCGGTGGCCCTTGACGATGGACAGGGCGCTGCTGCGCACGTCCTCCATATGCGCCGGGTCCTCGACACCGGCCACCCGGAACCAGGTCTGCTGCCATGCGAAGCGGGCGAGTTCGCGCTTGCGGAAGAAGTGCCGCTTGTAGAGGCCGCGGCCGAAGTGGAAGATCGCGGCGCCCTGCATGACCGTGTTGTCCAGGTCGAAGAAGGCGGCGGCCCGCTCGTCGCCGACGACCGGGAATTCCGGTTCGGCGGGGGGCTGCGGTGCGGGGGTCTCGGCCGACGACTTGCGCGCTGCCTCGGCCGATGCCTCTCCGGCGAGGACACTCCGCTCGGTGGCGGGTCGTCGACGTCGGGTGAACCATCCCAGTGCGGCCATGGAGCGAGCATAGCCAGCGCTCCGGCGCATCCCGTTACGCCCGGGTGTCGGGCCGATTCAGGTTACGCGAAAGGGAGGCCGAACAGGGGGCGGAATCAGCCGCCTCGCGGGCGCGGGAGCGGCCGTCTCGCGGGGTTCGGAATCAGCCGCCGAGCGCTTTGCGCAGCCGCCCCGGGTTCACCCGCCAGAAGTCGTGCTGTTCGCCGTCGATGAGCACCACCGGGATCTGCTCCCAGTAGGCGCGGTACAGCTCCTCGTCCTGGGTGATGTCCTTCTTCTCCCAGGGGGTGCCCAGCTCGCCGCAGACCTCTTTGATCACGGCCTCGGCGTCCTCGCACAGATGGCAGTCGGGCTTGCCGATCAGCGTGACCGTGCGCTCGGCGGGCTTCTTCCGCGGGGTGCGGCGCAGCAACGGACTCATGCCCTTCATTCTGCCTGCCCTTTTCGAGGCTCGGTTCGCCTCCGGGGCGCTTCAGCCGCTGTCGACGGTCGACCGTGCTCGGTCGCTCGTTCCTCGCTCCCTGCGCGCGCTCTCCCTTTCGACAGCGACGCGCCCCTTCGGCTCACTCGCCGGAAGACCTCAGCGCCCTGACCCGCGACGGCGCCCCTCCCACGAGTTCGGAAGTGGGCTCTCGGTCGATTACGATCGTGGGCGTTTTGTTGCTGTCCGGGGGTAAAAAGGTGAGGAGTGAGGGCCTGTGCTCCGGTCGGCGGCCCAGTGGTACGAGCGTGCCTGCCGGGAACGGCGTGACGCAGGTGGTGGTTCCGCGGCTGGCGCGAAAAGGCGCGTGACACCGGTCACTTTGCTCGGACAAAGCGGACACCATCTTTGTGCACGCGTTCACAAAGACATAGCCTGCTGTCGATGGGGCGGTCATGAAACACCCGGCCGCCCACAGCCTCGCTCTACCCGCAGGAGCACCGTGGCAACTGGCCGAACTCACCGACCGGCGACCCGCAGCCGAGGGATCCCCGAGGCCACCGTCGCCCGGCTACCGCTGTATCTGCGTGCCCTGACCGCTCTCTCCGAGCGCTCGGTGCCCACGGTGTCCTCGGAGGAGCTGGCCACCGCGGCCGGCGTCAATTCGGCCAAGCTGCGCAAGGACTTCTCCTATCTCGGTTCGTACGGCACCCGCGGTGTCGGCTACGACGTGGAGTACCTCGTCTACCAGATCTCGCGGGAGCTCGGGCTCACCCAGGACTGGCCGGTTGTGATCGTCGGTATCGGTAATCTCGGCGCCGCGCTCGCCAACTACGGCGGCTTCGCCTCCCGTGGTTTCCGGGTCGCCGCGCTGATCGACGCCGACCCCGCCATGGCCGGGAAGCCGGTCGCGGGCATTCCGGTGCAGCACACCGACGAGCTCGAGAAGATCATCACGGAGAACGGCGTCTCGATCGGCGTCATCGCCACCCCGGCGGGCGCGGCCCAGCAGGTCTGCGACCGGCTCGTCGCCGCCGGGATCACCTCGATCCTCAACTTCGCGCCCACCGTGCTGACCGTTCCGGACGGGGTGGACGTGCGCAAGGTCGATCTCTCCATCGAGCTCCAGATCCTCGCCTTCCACGAGCAGCGCAAGGCGGGCGAGGAGGTCGCCGCGCCCGAGGAGGCCGCGGGAGCCGTGCCACCACCGCCCGTGGCGCATCGCGCGCCCTCCGGCGGCCCCGGCGCCGACAGCGGCCGGCAAGGACCTGACGGGGACGTGCCCGCCGTGATGCCGGCATGAGTCTCCTCGTCGTCGGACTGAGCCACCGCAGCGCGCCCGTGAGCGTGCTGGAGCGCGCCGCCCTGGTGGGGGACGAGCAGGCGAAGCTGGTGCAGGACACCCTCGCCGCCGAGCCCGCCACCGAGGCCGCGGTGCTGGCCACCTGCAACCGCATCGAGCTCTACGCCGACGTGGACAAGTTCCACGCCGGGGTGGCCGAGCTGTCCACGCTGCTCGCCCAGCACACCGGCGTCGGCCTGGACGAGCTCACCCCGTATCTCTACGTCCACTACGAGGACCGGGCCGTCCACCACCTCTTCTCGGTGGCCTGCGGGCTGGACTCGATGGTCGTCGGCGAGGGCCAGATCCTCGGCCAGATCAAGGACGCGCTCGCGCTGGGGCAGGAGCTGCACACCGCCGGGCGGCTGCTGAACGATCTCTTCCAGCAGGCGCTGCGGGTCGGCAAGCGGGCCCACAGCGAGACCGGTATCGACCGGGCCGGCCAGTCGCTGGTCACCTTCGGCCTGGAGCAGATGGCCCAGGGCGCGCCGGTGGCGGAGTGGGCCCGGGGCAAGCGGGCCCTGGTGATCGGCGCCGGTTCGATGTCCTCGCTGGCCGCGGCGACGCTCGCCCGCGCCGGTGTGGCAGAACTGGTGATCGCCAACAGGACGTTGGAGCGGGCGCTGCGCCTGGCCGAGTCCCTGGTCCAGCAGCACGCGGCCACTCCGGCCGCGATCTCCGCCGAGGGTGATGAAACGTTGCGCGAGCCGCTGGTGGCCCGCGCCGTGCCGCGGGACCGGGTCTCCGCCGAGCTGCCGCACGCCGACATCGTCGTCTCCTGTACGGGCGCGACCGGCCTGGTCCTGACTGCCCCGGAGCTGCGCACCGCGCTCGCCCAGCGCGCGGCCTGCCCGCCCGGGGCCCACCGCGCCGGGACGGGCGTCTCGCTGCTCGATCTGGCGATGCCGCGCGACATAGACGCGGCGGCGCACCGGATCGAGGGGCTGCACCTGGTCGACATCGAGTCCCTCGCCGAGGCCGCCGCCGAGCCGTCCGGCGCGCCGGGCTCGTCCGCCGGGGCGATGGCCGCCGACGTGGACAAGGTGCGGACCATCGTCTCCGCCGAGGTGGCCGCCTTCGGGGCGGCCCAGCGCGCCGCGCACATCACGCCGACGGTCGTCGCGCTGCGTACCATGGCGGCGGACGTCGTCGCCAGTGAGATCGCCCGGCTCGACGGGCGCCTTCCGGATCTGGACGACAAGCAGCGGTCCGAGATCACGCAGACCGTGCGCAGGGTCGTGGACAAGCTGCTGCACGCGCCCACCGTGCGGGTCAAGCAGCTCGCGAGCACTCCGGGTGGCGCCGGTTACGCCGACGCCCTGCGCGAGCTCTTCGACCTCGATCCGCAGGCGGTCGCCGCCGTCAGCCGCGCCGACGGCTCGGCCCGGGCGGCCGAACCGAACGACCCGAAGGGAGGCCGGCCATGAACGCCACCCCCTCACCCGCCGCCTCCGGCGGCCTTGCGCCGCTGCGTCTGGGCACCCGCCGCAGCGCGCTCGCCATGGCCCAGTCCGGCCTGATCGCGGACCTGGTGCGCGAGATCACCGGGCGCCCCGTCGAACTGGTCGAGATCACCACGTACGGCGACACCTCGCGGGAGCACCTCGCGCGGATCGGCGGCACCGGCGTCTTCGTCTCGGCGCTGCGCGAGGCGCTGCTGAGCGGTGAGATCGACCTGGCCGTGCACTCGCTGAAGGACCTTCCCACCGCGGAGCCGGACGGCCTGACGCTCGCCGCGATACCGCGCCGCGAGGACCCGCGCGACGCGCTGATCGCCCGCGACGGGCTCACCTTCGCCCAGCTTCCCCCGGGGTCCCGGATAGGCACCGGATCCCCGCGCCGCGCGGCCCAGCTCAACGCGTGGGCCCGCGCCTTCGGCCTCGACATCGAGACCGTGCCGATACGCGGCAATGTCGACACCCGGATCGGCTATGTCCGGTCGGGACGGCTGGACGCCGTGGTGCTCGCCGCCGCCGGCCTGATCCGTCTGGGGCGGATCGGCGAGGCGACCGAGCTGCTCGATGCCGGCCATGTTTTGCCCGCCCCCGGCCAGGGGGCCCTGGCAGTGGAGTGTGCCGCGTCCAACGTGGCGCTCACTGCCCGGCTCGCCGAGATCGACGACCCGTACACACGGGTCGCCGTGACCGCCGAGCGATCCCTGCTCGCCGCCCTGGAGGCCGGTTGCAGCGCACCTGTGGGGGCGCTGGCCGACCTGTTGGCCGACGGTCAGGTTGTCACCGAAATGCGCCTGCGTGGCGTCGTCGGCTCCCTCGACGGCACGACGCTGGTGCAGCTATCCACCACCGGTCCCGTACCCGCGTCGCCCAGTGAGGCCGGGGACCTCGGTCGCGAACTCGCCGCCGAGATGCTCGCCAAGGGTGCGGCCGGTCTTATGGGGGAGCGAGCACTTTGAACCCCACCGTCCCGAATCACCCCGGCTGCGGACACGTCACCTTCCTCGGTGCGGGCCCCGGAGATCCGGGCCTGCTGACCTTGCGCGCCGTGGAGGCTCTGGCCACCGCGGACGTACTGATCGCCGACCCGCAAGTGCTCGACGTGGTGCGGGGGCACGTCAGGCCGGGCGTGGCCGCGGACGCTCAGGGCGCGCCGCGACAGGCGGACACTGATGGGTCGTCAGCCACCGCCACCGTCCCGGTACTCCGGGACACCGCCAATCTTGTCATGACGGCCGCGCGCGGCGGCAAGCGGGTCGTCCGCGCGGTCGCGGGCGACCCCGGCCTCGACGGATACGCCGCCGACGAGATGCTCGCCTGCGCCGCCGAGGGCATCCTCTTCGAGGTGGTGCCGGGTGTGGCCGCCGCGGTGGGCGTGCCCGCCTACGCGGGGGTGCCGCTGCGGGACGCCCACAGCGCGGATGTGCGCTTCGTGGACGCCCTGGCGGCCGATGAGCGCTGCTGGAGCGAGGTCGGCTCGTCCGACGCGACCGCCGTGGTCTCCGCGACCCTGGAGACGGTGGCCGCCGCCGCGGGTGAGCTGGTGGCCGCGGGCCGCAAGCCGGACACCCCGCTCACCGTCACCGTCGGCGGCACCACCACCCGCCAGCGGACCTGGACCGCGACGCTGGGCACCATCGCCCAGGTGCTGAAGGCCGCCAAGGTGCTGCCGTCGCCGCAGGGCGCACAGCCCGTGATAGCCGTGGTCGGCGAGCAGAGCGCGGCCGGCCGGCGCGATCAGCTCTCCTGGTTCGAGTCCAAGCCGCTGTTCGGCTGGAAGGTCCTGGTGCCGCGTACCAAGGAGCAGGCCGCCTCGCTCTCGGACCAGTTGCGCTCCTATGGCGCGGTGCCCAGCGAGGTGCCGACGATCGCCGTGGAGCCGCCGCGCACCCCGCAGCAGATGGAGCGCGCGGTCAAGGGCCTGGTCACCGGGCGCTATGAGTGGATCGCCTTCACCTCGGTCAACGCGGTCAAGGCGGTGCGGGAGAAGTTCGAGGAGTACGGGCTCGACGCCCGCGCGTTCGCCGGGATCAAGGTCGCGGCGGTGGGCGAGCAGACCGCCAAGTCGCTGATCGACTTCGGGGTGAAGCCGGATCTGGTGCCCAGCGGTGAGCAGTCCGCGGCCGGGCTGCTGGAGGACTGGCCGCCCTACGACCCGGTCTTCGACCCGATCGACCGCGTCTTCCTGCCGCGGGCCGACATCGCCACCGAGACCCTGGTCGCCGGGCTGATCGAGCTGGGCTGGGAGGTCGACGACGTGACCGCGTACCGCACCGTGCGCGCCTCGCCGCCGCCGGCCGAGACCCGGGAGGCCATCAAGGGCGGCGGGTTCGACGCGGTGCTCTTCACCTCGTCGTCCACCGTGCGGAACCTCGTCGGCATCGCGGGCAAGCCGCACAATGTCACTGTCATCGCCTGTATCGGCCCGGCCACCGCGAAGACCGCGGAGGAGCACGGGCTGCGGGTGGACGTGCTGTCGCCCGAGCCCTCGGTGCTCAAGCTCGCCGAGGCGCTCGCGGACTTCGGGGCGGCGCGGCGGCAGGCCGCGATCGAGGCCGGGGAGCCGGTCACCCGCCCGAGCGAGCGACGGCCGGGATCACGGAGGAGGGCACGCTCTTGAGCACCAGGTACGGCAGCTTCCCCGGTGCGCGGCCGCGCCGGCTGCGGGTGAATCCGACCATGCGCCGCATGGTCGCGGAGACCCGGCTGCATCCGGCCGAGCTGATCCTGCCCGCGTTCGTCCGCGAGGACCTCACCGAGCCGCTGCCGCTTCAGGCGATGCCGGGCGTCCTCCAGCACACCCGGGACTCCCTGCGGAAGGCGGCGGCCGACGCGGTCGCCGCGGGCGTCGGCGGGATCATGCTCTTCGGGGTGCCGGAGGAGTCCAAGAAGGACGCCGTCGGCACGCCCGGCACCGATCCGGACGGGATCCTCCAGGTGGCCATCCGCGATGTGCGCGCCGAGGTCGGCGACGATCTGGTGATCATGTCCGATCTCTGCCTGGACGAGCACACCGACCACGGCCACTGCGGGGTCCTGGACGCCGAGGGCCGGATCGACAACGACGCCACGCTGGAGCGGTACGCGGAGATGGCCCGCGCCCAGGCCGACGCGGGCGTCCACACGGTGGGCCCAAGCGGCATGATGGACGGGCAGGTCGGGGTGGTCCGCGAGGCGCTGGACGGCGCCGGGCACCAGGACATCTCGATCCTCGCCTACACCGCGAAGTACGCCTCCGCCTTCTACGGTCCGTTCCGCGAGGCGGTGGGCTCCTCGCTGAAGGGCGACCGCAAGACGTATCAGCAGGACCCGGCCAACGCCCGGGAGGCGATGCGCGAGCTGGAGCTGGACCTGGCCGAGGGCGCGGACATGGTCATGGTGAAGCCGGCCCTGCCCTACCTGGACATCCTGCGGCAGATCGCCGACGCCGTGGATGTGCCGGTGGCCGCGTACCAGATCTCCGGTGAGTACGCGATGGTCGAGGCGGCGGCGGCCAACGGCTGGATCGACCGCGACCGCGCGATCATGGAGACGCTGACCTCGGTACGGCGCGCGGGCGCGGGGATGATCCTCACGTACTGGGCGACCGAGGTCGCCCAGCGGCTGAACCGCGGGGAGTGAGCCTGAAACGCGGGGAATGACCACGAGGCCGGGGGCGCGGAGCCCCCGGCCTTCGCGTCACCGGCCCGCCCATGTTCATGTCGCTCTTACGGCGGTCACCGGCCGCTGACCACGAAGTCGGCGGCCGCCCGCCCGGGGGCGACCAGCCGGGCGTTGGCCTCGTCGGAGGTGAGCACGAAGCGCTCGGCCGCCTCGCGCGGCTTGCCGAACCGCTCATGGCGGTCGATCAGCCGGCGCACCCGCTCCTCGGTGTCCAGGTCGACCCACCAGGTCTCGTCCAGCAGCTCGCGGACCGGGAGCCAGGGCGCCTCGTCCAGCAGCAGATAGTTCCCCTCGGTGATCACCAGCGGGATCTCCGGCGGCACCGGGATGGTGCCCGCGACGGGCTGTTCCAGCTCGCGGTCGAACCCCGGCGCGTAGACGACCTCCTCGGCGCGCGGCGCCCGCAGCCGCCGCAGCAGCGCGGTGTAGCCGTACGGGTCGAAGGTCTCCGGCGCGCCCTTGCGGCCGGTCAGGCCGAGTCGGCGCAGCTCGGCGTCGGCGAGGTGGAAGCCGTCCATCGGCACCAGGACGGCCCGGTCGGCGCCGAGCGCGTCGACCAGGTACTCGGCGAGGGTGGTCTTACCGGCCCCGGGCGGTCCGGCGATGCCGAGCAGGCGGCGACCGCCCGCGTCGGCCAGGCGCTGGGCGCGGTCGAGGAGTTGCTGGGAAGTCATGGCGGGCGCTTTCGGTGGCTCTCGGGAATGGGCACGGTCCACTATCCGGCCTGCGGCCCGCCTCCGCGGTCGGCGGTGCGGGGGAGGACAGGCGGGCAGCCGGGCGAATTTCCAGAAAATCTCGGCAGAGGGGCACATCCCTCGACCCCTTTCACGCGTCACATGAGAGAGCGGCCCTGCGATGTGGCCGCACGCATGGGGCATTTGGAGATATTCACGTTGAAAACCGGCATGAAGGGTCTACGTCGCGTATCCGCGGTCGCGATCACCGCTGGAGCCGTGCTGACGGCGGGGGCGTTCACCGCCTCCGCGCAGGCCGCGACGACCGCTACTCCCACGATCGCCGCCAAGGGCGGGTTCGTGATGAACAACGGCACGGGAAAGAGCCTGTTCACCAAGGCCGCGGACACCCGTCGGTCCACCGGCTCCACCACCAAGATCATGACTGCCCGGGTGGTGCTCGCACAGCCGAATCTCAACCTGGACGCCAAGGTCACGGTCCAGAAGGCGTACAGCGACTACATCGTCGACAACAACTGGGCCTCCTCGGCCAAGCTGATCGTCGGCGACAAGGTCACCGTCCGCCAGTTGCTGTACGGGCTGATGCTCCCGTCCGGCTGTGACGCGGCGTACGCGCTGGCGGACAAGTTCGGCACCGGTTCCACCCGGGCCGCGCGGGTGAAGTCGTTCATCGGCAAGATGAACACCACGGCCAAGTCGCTCGGGCTGACGAACACCCACTTCGACTCGTTCGACGGCATCGGGCACGGCGCCAACTACTCGACGCCGCGCGATCTGACGAAGCTGGCCAGCAGCGCGATGAAGTACTCCACGTTCCGTACGGTCGTGAAGACGAAGTCGACCAAGCAGAAGGTGACCACGAAGAGCGGCGGCTACCGCTACATGTCGTGGACCAACACCAACACTCTGCTGGGCAGCTATTCGGGCACCATCGGCGTCAAGACCGGCTCGGGTCCGGAGGCCAAGTACTGCCTGGTCTTCGCCGCCACCCGGAACGGGAAGACGGTGATCGGCACCGTCCTCGCCTCCTCCTCGGTGGACAACCGCACGGCGGACGCGAAGAAGATCATGGACTACGGCTTCAAGCGATAAGCCGAGTCCGAGGTGAACGATGGGCCTGCCCCACGACCGTCCGGCCGTGGGGCAGGCCCTTCGTCATAACCCTCAGCGCACCGCGTTCCAGGAGTGCGCCACGTCCACCACGACCCGCCCGTCCGTCTGGAAGACGCGGAACGGCAGCCGTGCGCGCACGCCGAGGCCGACCTGGGTCTCGCCCTCGAAGCTGGCGCCGAAGCGGGTGTCCCGGAAGGTCTGGTACCCGGCGATGTCCACCCCCGGCAGCGGCTTGCGCGCCCGCCCCGGATACGACTCCCCGCCGGTCCCCGGGTCGTAGCTCGGCGCGGCCACATGGATGTCCAGGATCGCCCCGCCGCCGACCGGGATCTCCTCGCCCGAACCGTCCTGGTACAGGGTGTCCACGTACGCCACGCGGTAGCCGACGCGATCGGCGGCCGTGGCGCCCTTCACGTCGAACACCATGCGGTCGTAGCAGGCGTGCCGGCCGGTCCGGATGCTCCCCAGCGGTGTGTGGCCCGCCGGCCGGGCCGTCTTCTCGCCGCTGCCCCAGCCGGTCTCACAGGCCGCCTTGGCCGCCGCCTTGGCCGCGGCCGGAGCGACGGCCCCCGCCGCCCCCGCCGTCGCCGCCAGCGCGCCGCCCGCGAGCACCATCGCCGCGAGTGCGGTCCCCCACCGTCGCATGGTCAAGCCCCCAATGTTCCGTTGATGACAGGTGATTCACGGGGTTGGACGGGCCGGGGCGGCGAGAGGTTGTCCCGGTCCGGGAAAGGTGTCGCGAATGCTACGTGCGCGACGGTACGACTGACGCTCCGTCGGGGGTTATCCCCCGGACGGGTCGGCCGGTTGCCCGGATGGGAGGCGGATGCCGGTTCGACAAGGCTTGTGCGTATGAGACCGACGACCGGCAGAACCGCCGCGCTGGCCCTCGCCACCGCCGCCACCGCATCCCTCCTCGGCAGCGCGTCCGCGGACGCGACCCCGGGACCGCTGGCCGATCCGACCGCCACCGCGCTCAGTTGGGGGGCCTGCGAGGGCACCGGGCTCGACCCCCACCAGGAATGCGCCACGCTCAAGGTGCCGCTGGACCACCGCGACCCCGGCGGCAAGCGAATCTCCCTCGCCGTATCCCGGATCCCCAGCGAGCGGCCGCAGGCCCGCCGGGGCACCCTGCTGCTGATCCCGGGCGGCCCCGGCTCGACGGGGCTGGAGCGGCCCACCACACTCGGCAAGCGGCTGCCGCGGTCGGTGCGGGACGCCTATGACATCGTCAGCTTCGACCCGCGCGGCATGGGGAAGTCCACGCACACCGGCTGCGGTCTGGACACCGCCGATCTGTCGCTGCTCGCCTCCCGCCCCTGGCCCGGCCCCGGCGGGGACATCACCCGGAACGTCACCACCGGCCGCCGCATCGCCGACACCTGCGCCCGCAACGGCGGTGAACTGCTGCGCACCATCAGCACCGTCAACGAGGCCCGGGACATCGACAGCATCCGGCGGGCGCTCGGCGAGCGGAAGCTGTCCGCATGGGGCGTCTCCTACGGGACGTATGTGGGCTCCGTCTACGCGCAGATGTTCCCCGAGCACACCGACCGCTGGGTGCTGGACAGCAATGACGACCCGGACCCGGAGCGGGTGGAGCGCCGCTGGCTGGCGAACTACGCCGTCGGCGTCGAGGACACCTTCCCCGACTTCGCCGCCTGGGCCTCCGCTCCCAACAGCCCCGTCCGGCTCGCCGAGACCCCCGACGGGGTGCGCCGGCGGGTGCTGGACCTCGCCGCCCGGCTGGACGCGAAGCCGCTGCCGTGGCCCGGCGCCAACCCGCCCGAGCTGAACGGCAACGCACTGCGCCAGAGCATGCTGAACGCCCTGTACTCCCGGGACGACTTCGAGGACCTGGCCAAGCTGATCGTGGACGCGGACGCCGGTAAGGCGCCCGGCGCGGCACCGGCCGATCCGCCCCAGGACGCCGCGGCCGTATCCCTCGCCACCATCTGCAACGACGTGAAGTGGCCCACGTCCCTGCCCACCTACGCCCGGGATGTGGCCGCAAGCCGTAAGAGCCACCCGCTCACCGCGGGCATGCCGGTGAACGTCACGCCCTGCTCGTTCTGGCATGACGCGCCGCGGGACAAGCCGGTGCGGATCACCGACCAGGGGCCGTCGAACGTCCTGCTGGTGCAGAACAAGCGCGATGTGGCCACCCCGTACAGCGGGGCGCTGAATCTGCGGCGCGCCTACGGCGACCGGGCGCGGATGGTCAGCGTGGACGCGATGGGGCACGGCGCGGCCTATGGGGTGAACAACGGCAGCGCCTGCGCGGACCGGAAGGTCACGGACTTCCTGCTGAAGGGCGAGCGGCCGGAGCACGATGTGCTCTGCCGGTGAGGAACGCCGGGAGCTCCCGATAAATGCGCGGCGCCCCGCTCCCTGTCGCAGGGGCGGGGCGCTTCACATTCGGCCGACTCAGAGGCGCTCGGGGGTGCGGATGCCCAGCAGGGTCATGCCCTGCCGCAGCGTCCGCGCCGTGATGTCGCACAGGAAGAGGCGGTTCTCCACCTGGGACGGGCCGCCCTCGGCCTTCAGGACCGGGCACTGGTCGTAGAAGGTCGTGTAGAGCGAGGCCAGTTGGTAGAGATACCCGGCCAGCTTGTGCGGCTCGAATCCGGCGGCCACCTCGGCCAGCGTCTCCCCGAACTGGTCGAGGTGCAGGCCCAGCGCCCGCTCGGCCGCGGTCAGCGGCAGCTCGGGGTGGGCCACCGTCCGCTGCCCCTCCTCGGCGCGGCGCAGGATCGACTGGATCCGGGCGTACGCGTACTGGAGATAGACCGAGGTGTCGCCGTTGAGCGAGACCATCTGGTCGAGGTCGAACTTGTAGTCACGCGAGGCGGAGGTGGACAGATCCGCGTACTTCACCGCGCCGACGCCGACCTGGGCGCCGCGCTCTTGGATCTCCTCCTCGGTGAGGCCGAGCTTCTCGCTCTTCTCCCGGACCACAGCGGCGGCCCGCTCGGTGGCCTCGTCCAGCAGGTCCTCCAGCCGCACCGTCTCGCCCGCGCGGGTCTTGAACGGCTTGCCGTCCTTGCCCAGGACGGTGCCGAAGGCGAGCTGGACGGCGTGCACCTGGTCATTGAGCCAGCCGATCCGGCGGGCGGTCTCGAAGACCATCTTGAAGTGCAGCGACTGCCGGGCGTCCACCACATACAGCAGGGTGTCGGCCTTGAGATGCTGCACCCGGTCGCGGATCGCGGAGAGGTCGGTGGCCGCATAGCCGAAGCCGCCGTCGGACTTCTGGACGATCAGCGGCACCGGATTGCCCTCGGGGCCCTTGATGTCGTCGAAGAAGACGCACAGCGCACCCTCGGAGCGGACGGCGACGCCGGACTCCTCCAGCAGCCGGCAGGTCTCGGCCAGCATGTCGTTGTAACCCGACTCGCCGACCACATCGGGGTCGTGGATCTCGATGTCCAGCTTGTCGAAGACCGAGTAGAAGTAGATCTTCGACTCGTCCACGAACTTCCGCCACAGGGCGACGGTCTCCTCGTCGCCCGCCTGGAGATCCACCACCCGCCGCCGGGACCGCTCCTTGAACTCCGGGTCGGAGTCGAAGAGCGCCCGCGCGGCCTTGTACAGCCGGTTCAGATTGGACATGGCCTCCTGGCCGGAGGCGGCGTCCTTGTGGTCCAGCTCATGCGGGTGCTCGATCAGATACTGGATGAGCATGCCGAACTGGGTGCCCCAGTCGCCGATGTGATGGCGGCGGACCACCTGCTCGCCCGCGAACTCCAGGATCCGCACCACCGCGTCGCCGATCACCGCCGAGCGCAGATGGCCGACGTGCATTTCCTTGGCCACATTGGGCTGGGCGTAGTCGATCACGGTGGTGCCGGGCGCCTGCGCGAACGGCACGCCGAGGCGGTCGTCGGCGGCGCGGGCGGCGAGGGTCGCGGTGATCGCGGAGTCGGCGATGGTGATGTTGAGGAAGCCGGGGCCGGAGACCTCGATGTCGGCGATCACCGGATCGGGGTCGGCCGAGGTGGCGGCGACCGGAAGGTGCGCCACGACCTTGGCGGCCAGCTCACGGGGGTTTCCCTGGAGCTTCTTGGCCAGCGCCAGCATCCCGTTGGCCTGGAAATCGGCCCGGTCGCTTCGTCGCAGCAGCGGGTCCGCGGAGGCGGCCTCCGGCAGGGCAGCCGAGAGGGCGTCCGCGACGCGCTGATGGACGGTGGCGGCGAGGGAGAGGACCGATGCCATAGATGAGGTGCCATTCCGATAGTGGTGGTATGGACACCCCAGTATTTCACGGCGGGTCCAACGATTTCCCCGGCCTGTGGATAACCCGGGCCCGCCCGCCCGGCCCTGTGGGCAACGCCTAAGGGGTCCGTTCCGTCTGGGACAATGGGCGGTGCCATGACCGCTAGGAAGGAAGTGCCGACCGTGGCTCAGAGCACCGAGACCGACTGGGTCTCCCGATTCGCCGACGAGGTCATTGCCGAGGCGGAGCGCCGCGCCCCGGGCAAACCTGTCGTCTGCGCCTCGGGCCTCAGCCCGTCCGGCCCGATCCACCTCGGCAATCTGCGCGAGGTCATGACCCCGCACCTGGTCGCCGACGAGATCCGGCGCCGGGGCTATGAATGCGTTCACATCCTGTCCTGGGACGACTACGACCGGTACCGCAAGGTTCCGGCCGGGATCGACCCGTCCTGGGCCGAGCACATCGGCAAGCCGCTCACCTCGGTCCCGGCCCCGCCCGGATCGCCGTATGCGAACTGGGCGGAGCACTTCAAGGCGCCGATGGCCGAGGCGCTGCGGGAGATGGGCATCGAGTTCCACCCCATCAGCCAGACGGAGATGTACACCTCGGGGGCGTACCGCGAGCAGATCCTGCACGCGATGCGCCATCGCCGGGAGATCGACGCCGTCCTGGACCGGTACCGCACCAAGGAGAAGGCCGGCGCCAAGAAGCCGGGCAAGCAGCAGCAGAAGCCGGTCGACGAGGCCGAGCTGGCCGCCGCCGAGGGGTCGGGCGCGGCCGCCGAGGACGACGGCAGCGCGGGCGGCGCGGGCTACTTCCCGTACAAGCCCTACTGCTCGGTCTGCGACCGCGATCTGACCACGGTGACCTCGTACGACGAGGAGACCACCGAGCTGGCCTACACCTGCGCGTGCGGCCACGGCGAGACCGTCCTGCTCACCGAGCACAACCGGGGCAAGCTGGTCTGGAAGGTCGACTGGCCGATGCGCTGGGCGTACGAGGGCGTGGTCTTCGAGCCCTCGGGCGTCGACCACTCCTCGCCGGGCTCGTCCTATGTGGTCGGCGGCCAGATCGTCCGCGAGGTCTTCGGCGGGGAGCAGCCCATCGGCCCGATGTACGCCTTCGTGGGCATCAGCGGTATGGCCAAGATGTCCTCGTCCAAGGGCGGTGTGCCCACCCCGGCCGATGCCCTGGAGATCATGGAGGCGCCGCTGCTGCGCTGGCTGTACGCCCGCCGCCGGCCCAACCAGTCCTTCAAGATCGCCTTCGATCAGGAGATCCAGCGGACCTACGACGAGTGGGACGCGCTGGAGCGCAAGATCGGCGAGGGCGCGGCCCAGCCCGCCGACGTGGCCGCGTACGGCCGCGCGACCCGCACCTCCACGGGCGAGCTGCCGAGCACCCCGCGCCCGCTGCCGTACCGCACGCTGGCCTCGGTGGTGGACATCACCACCGGCCATGACGAGCAGACGCTGCGCATCCTCAGCGACCTCGACCCGGACAACCCGGTGAAGTCCCTGGCGGAGACCCGGCCCCGGCTCGACAAGGCCGAGCGCTGGATCACCACCCAGGTCCCGGCCGACCAGCGCACCCGGGTCCGGGACGAGCCGGACACCGAGCGGCTGGCCGCGCTGGGCGACACTGAGCGGGAGTCGCTGCGGCTGCTGCTCGACGGCCTGGACGACCACTGGTCGCTGGACGGACTCACCACGCTGGTCTACGGAGTGCCCAAGATCCAGGCGGGGCTGGCGCCGGACGCCAAGCCGACACCGGAGCTGAAGGTCGCCCAGCGGTCGTTCTTCGCGCTGCTCTACACCCTGCTGGTCGGGCGGGACACCGGCCCGCGGTTGCCCACCCTGCTGCTGGCGGTGGGGGCGGACCGGGTGCGCAAGCTGCTCGCGGCCTGACCTCCGCGCTTCCGGGCGCCGGGCGGGCGGCCTTACGGCTGCCGCCCGGCGCTCCCGGCTCTACGGGATGGCTTCCCGCTCCAGGCGGACGCGCTCCTTGAAGTCCTCGACGTAGGCGGACAGCTCGCTGTTGCTGAGGTCGCTCACGCCGTAGGTGTCGCGCAGCCGCTGGCCGAACTGGTACGCGGAGGGGTACCGGCTGTGGTCGGCGAGGAACTGGCGGAAGGTCGCGTAGTAGACCTCCTCGCGCGGGACGTCGTCCGGCAACTGGTTCACCGGCTGCCCCGGCTGCTCCTCGTACGCGTACCGCTCGGGCTCGCGCTGCTCCGGTACGTACACGCCGCTGCCCACGCCCTCACCGCCGAGCGGTCGCACCCGGCCGCCGGGTCCGACCGGCACGGTGAGCTGGGGCTGCGGGGGCTGCTGCTCGGGCTGCTGCCCGAACTGCGCCACCTGGCCCGGGACCTGCTGATACTGCGGCTGGGGGGCCTGCTCGTACTGCGGCTGCTGGGGCTGTTGCGGCTGCTGGGGTTGCTGCGGCTGCTGCTCGACCGGCGTGGGGTGGGCGGCGGCCGCCGGGTCGAACGGCACGGCGCCGCGGCCGTCATGGCCCTGCCCGGCGGGCTGCTGGTACACCGGCAGGGGCAGCGAGAGCGGCAGCTCCTGCGTCTGGGGCTGCTGGGGGTGCTGCTGCGGGGCGTCGGCGCCGCCGGTGCCCCCCGCACCCTCCAGGGCCCCGGGCGGGCCGTACGGGCCCGGCTGGGCCCCCGGGGAGGCGCTCTTGGCCCCCGTCCCGTCCGCCGCGTCGGTCCGGCCCGGCGGAAGCGCCGTCGGCGACACCGCGGACGGGTCGAGACCGGCCGCCGCGAGCCCCGCCGGGGCGGTGTCCGCCAGCGGCACCCCGTACCGCGCCAGCCGCAGCGGCATCAGCGACTCCACGGGCGCCTTACGGCGCCAGGCGCGCCCATAGCGGGCGCGCAGCCGGGCCTGGTAGACCAGCCGGTCCTGCTCCAGCCGGATGACCTCTTCGTAACTGCGCAGCTCCCACAGCTTCATCCGGCGCCACAGCCGGAAGGTGGGCACCGGCGCCAGCAGCCAGCGGGTGATGCGGACCGACTCCATGTGCCGGTCGGCGGTGATGTCGGCGATCCGGCCGACCGCGTGCCGGGCGGCCTCCACGGAGACCACGAAGAGGATCGGGATCACGGCGTGCATGCCGACGCCGATCGGGTCCGGCCAGGCGGCCGCGCCGTTGAAGGCGATGGTGGCCGCGGTCAGCAGCCAGGCCGTCTGGCGCAGCAGCGGGAAGGGGATCCGGATCCAGGTGAGCAGCAGGTCCAGCGCGAGCAGGACCACGATCCCCGCGTCGATACCGATCGGAAAGACGTTGGAGAACTTGCCGAAGCCCTTGTCGAGGGCGAGATCGCGCACCGCCGCGTAGGAACCGGCGAAGCCGATCCCCGCGATCACCACCGCCCCGGTGACGACCACCCCGGCCAGTATTCGGTGCGTCCGTGTCAGTTGCATCGCGGCCACCCGCGACCCCTCCCCGTCTTCAACAACAGCGGCCTCAGCGTCGCATACACGTCAAGGCCCGTGGGCGGGAAGGGGTCGTGTCGGGGGATCAGGCGCCGCTCTGGGAGCCCTTCGCGATGGCGGCGACGGCCTCCTTGGCGGCGGACTTGGCGTCCTTGAGCAGCGCGGCCGCGTCCGGGGTCTTCTCCTTCTCATAGCCCGCGCCGTCGTACTGGACGGTGATGACGACATTGGCGGTGCGGGTCACCACCGTCTGGTTGCGGAACTCGTCGCCGTCCTTCTTCTCCTTGGAGCTGACCGAGGTGGCCTCGTCGCCGATGCCCGCGACCTTCTCGGTCTTGGGGTCGGTCACCTTGCCGGTGGCGGCCCTGCTCGACTGCTGGGCGGCGTACTCCCCGGCGCGCCGGTCGCCGGAGCCGAGCCCCGGGTCGGAGGGGAACAGCTTGAGGGAGACGGTCAGCGAGCGGTACTTGAAGCCGTCGAGGCCGGTCCACAGGCAGCTCGCGGAGGTGTTGGTGTCGGCCGAGGGAAGGGCCTTGCCCTTCTTGTTCTGCGCCTTGGGGACGAGCTGGTCGACCGTCTTCCCGGAGAGTGCGGTGCACACATCGGGCAGCTTGCTGAACTTCGCGGCCGCGACGGTGGGTGAAGCGCTGGGCGAGCCGGGTCTCGCCGAGCCACCGGTGTTCTTTTCGTCCTTGTTGTCCGAGCCGGAGGAGCAGCCGGCGACGAGCACCATCGGTACGGTCGCGCAGGCGAGTATTCGGGCGAGTCGCGGGGCTGAACGGTGCATGGGTCCTTCGCTCATTCTCTGTCGATGGGCGGACGTACCGCCCGCGTCATTAGTCGGCACGGTACGCGGCCGACGCGCGGGCGTCCCAATTTCCGAGGTCTGAGCGGAGTGCCCGCAGGGGGCACCGGAACCCGCTATTCGTTGAGCCGACCGGTCAGCTCATCGGCCAAGTCCTGGGCGTTTTCCTGGAGTCCCTGGCTGCTGGGAATGTGCTTCTTGTCGGTCGTCCACTGGTCGTACTCAATGGTGGCAATCACATTCGAGGACCGGAACACGAGCGTGATATCGCGGTGGATACCCGAGTCCTTGGTGATCAGCTCGTCGTTGAGGAAGGCGTCGTCGCCGAGGTCGTCCAGCCGGCGCGGGGCGGTGTCGTCCGCGGCGGTGTCACCTTCGTCACTTCCGCCGCTCGCGTCGCTCCCCGCGGAGGGGGAATCGGTGCTTTTGCCCGGCTGACCGGATGTGTCGGCCTCATCGCCCGCGCCGCCCTTACCGCTCTTGCCGGGCTCGTCGGAGCTGGTGCCGGGGGAGGCGGAGGAGCTGCTGTCGCCGCTCGCGCCGCCCTCGCTCTGCGAGCTGGAAGGGGCCGAGGGGGTGCTCGGGGCGTCCGGGATGTGGGCGGCGACGGCCTTCTTCTCGTAGGTCTCCCGCGCCCGGTCGTCATCGCTGACCGAGGGGTCGTACGAGACGACGCGCTGGAAGTCGATGGTGAGATAGCGCGTGCCGCTGGAGGTCTCGACCTTCCAGCGGCAGCCGTCCCGCCGGTCTATGTCGTACGTCACGGTGGCCTGGCCGTCGTACACCTTGTCGTCCTGCTCGGCGCCGGGCAGCAGGGTCTGGAGGGTCTTACGGCCGGCCGCGCCGCATGCCTCGGGCAGGCTGCGGTAACGGCCGGGCTCGGCGGAGGCATTCGTCCCGGAGTCGCCGGAGGCGCCGTCGTCCGGGCTGGACGATGAATCGGAGCCGGTGCATCCGCCGAGCCCGGCGGCGGCGAGCACGGTGATGAGCACGGCGACGGCCGGGGTGCCCCGCCGTCCGTACGCCCTTCGCTGCGCTGGCTGCACTGTCGGTGTCCCTTCGAACGACGGAAAACTCCTTGCCGCCCGCGGGCGGTGGCTGGAGACAATGTCTATCGCACGCACTGCCGTGCCTGCCGGGCGCCCGTCGAGTATGGGGCACTGGTCCGGCTTTTGCGTTTTCTGTCTTTTACGGGGGAATGAGTACATCATGTCGTATGTCGAGGTGCCCGGCGCTCAGGTGCCGATCCGGATGTGGACCGACCCCTCGACCGTCGAGGGCGTGGCCATGCAGCAGCTCCGGAATGTCGCCACGCTGCCCTGGATCAAGGGCCTCGCCGTGATGCCGGATGTGCATTACGGGAAGGGTGCCACGGTCGGCTCGGTGATCGCGATGGCGGGCGCGGTGTGCCCGGCGGCCGTCGGTGTGGACATCGGCTGCGGGATGTCCGCGGTCAAGACGTCGCTGACCGCGGACGACCTTCCGGGCGATCTCTCGCGACTGCGGTCGCGGATCGAGCAGGCGATTCCGGTGGGGCGCGGGATGCACGACGACCCGGTGGACCCGGGGCGGCTGCACGCGTTTCCGACGGCGGGGTGGGACGACTTCTGGAGCCGGTTCGGGGGAGTGGCCGAGGCGGTCAAGTTCCGCCAGGAGCGGGCCGTCAAGCAGATGGGTTCGCTCGGATCCGGTAACCACTTCATCGAGTTCTGCCTCGATGACGACGGCTCGGTCTGGCTGATGCTGCACTCCGGCTCCCGCAACATCGGTAAGGAGCTCGCCGAACACCACATCGGCCAGGCCCGGAAGCTGCCGCACAACCAGGACCTGATCGACCGCGACCTGGCCGTCTTCATCGCGGACACCCCGCAGATGGCCGCGTACCGGCACGATCTCTTCTGGGCGCAGGAGTACGCGAAGTACAACCGCGCGATCATGATGGCGCTCTTCCAGGACGTGGTGCGCAAGGAGTTCAGGAAGGCCCGCCCGGTCTTCGAGCCGGTGATCAGTTGCCACCACAACTACGTCGCCGAGGAGCGCTACGAGCACATGGACCTTCTCGTGACCCGTAAGGGCGCCATCCGCGCCGGAAGCGGCGACTACGGGATCATCCCGGGCTCGATGGGCACCGGTTCGTACATCGTGCGCGGTCTGGGGAACGAGGCGTCGTTCAACTCGGCCTCGCACGGGGCGGGCCGGAAGATGAGCCGTAACGCGGCGAAGAAGCGCTTCTCGACCCGGGACCTGGAGGAGCAGACACGGGGCGTGGAGTGCCGTAAGGACTCCGGCGTCGTGGACGAGATCCCCGGGGCGTACAAGCCGATCGAGAAGGTCATCGACCAGCAGCGGGATCTGGTCGAGGTGGTGGCGAGGCTCAAGCAGGTCGTGTGCGTGAAGGGCTGACCTTCAGGACCGCACATGATCAACGGCCCCTGGACCGGCGACGGTTCGGGGGCTCTGCCTTGTCTGCCTTGTCTATGGGCGTTCCATGGATGATGCCCCGCGCTATTGGCTGAGGCCGTCGAAGGCGATGGGCAGATGCCGGGGGCCTCTGAGGACGGCGTTGTGGCGGTACGGGGGCGGATCCTCGACCAGGCGGGGGTTGTCGAGCCGGCGGACCAGTTCGGCCAGGGCGGCCTGCGCCTCGAGGCGGGCCAGGGGCGAGCCGATGCAGTTGTGGATGCCGCTGCCGAAGCCGAAGTGCTGGTTGTCCGGGCGGTCGGGGAGGAAGCGGTCGGGCTCGGGGAAGCGCTGCGGGTCCCGGTTCCCGGAGGCCGGGACCAGCCACAGGGAGGCGCCCTGGGGAATGGTGGTACCGGCGATCTCGATGTCGTCGAGCGTGGTGCGCTCGGGCAGCAACTGCACGGGCGGTTCGAACCGCAGGAGCTCTTCCACCAGCGGGATGACCAGATCGGGGTCCGCACGCAACTGCTTGAGGGTGTCGGGGTGGCGCAGCAGGGTGAGCATCCCGTTGGTGATGAGGTTGACGGTGGTCTCGTGGCCGGCGATCAGCAGCAGGGTCAGGTTGCTGAGCATCTCGGGCAGGGACATCGGGCTCTCGTCGGCTCCGCGGTCGGTGGCCAGGGCGGAGATCATGTCCTCCCGGGGTGCCCGGCGGCGCTGGGCGATCAGGTCCGAGAGGTATTCGGCGAGCTGGTGGTGGGCCTCGCGGATGGCCTGCCAGTGGGCCTGCTGCTCCTCGGGCGTGCCGACGGCCGGCTCGATGGCGGTGGCGACGGTGTCGGCCCAGCCGTGGAAGCGCTGCTCGTCCTCCTGCGGGACGCCGAGCAGGCGGCAGATCACGGTGACGGGGAAGGGGTAGGAGAAGTCGTCGACGAGGTCGATCCGGTCCCGCCCCTGGAAGCGGTCGATGAGGCCGGAGACGATTCCGGAAATCTCGCCGCGCAGGCCGTAGACGCGCCGGGGGGCGTGCGGGGGCCCGTACGTCCGCATGATCAGCCGGCGCAGACGGTCATGGTCGGGAGGGTCGAGCCTGATGAAGCTCGGCGGCAGGTCGGGGTCCTCGATCGCGGGGGCGGTCCTCGCCTCGGGGGCGAGATTGCGGACGTCGGAGCTGACCCTGGGGTCGTGGAGCAGGCTGTGGATCTCCCAGTAGGTGCTGACCAGGTAGGGGCCTGATTCGTCGCGCACCACGGGGGTCCGGCGGAGTTCGGCGTACAGCGGGTAGGGGTCGGCGCGGTTGGCGTAGTCGAGGATCTGGCCCAGGAGTGCGACCGACGTCATGGTGGTTTCCTTCCGGGATTGCCTTCCGGGCCGGCTGTCCTTCCGGGAGCCGGTGCCGCCCGCGTCAGGCGTGGCGTCCGTGTCCGGCGGGGGTGAACGTGACGCGCTGGTCGGTCGGGGAGTAGCCGCTCACGGTGACCTGGGGGCCGTGGGTGGGCACCGAGGGGTCGGGGAATCCGGCCGGCACCGGACGCATGCCCTCGGTCCGCCGGTCGACGGTGGCGAACGGCGGCGGGAAGGGCGCGGCCTGTTCGATCTGCCGCTGGTAGAACTCCAGCCATTTCGCCTGGTCGAAGGTGACGGCGGCGATGACGCGGCCCTGGTAGCCATAGGCTGCGGTGAAGCGGTGTTCGCCCAGCGATCCCTGGCTGACGATGATCTGGTCGGCCATGTTCGGCACCCCGACGGACTTGATGTTGACGCCGAACTGGGCCGACCAGAAATACGGCGTCCACAGATGCGGGCGGCGCTCCGCACCGCGGCAGATCATGTTGTGGGCCGCGACCTCGGCCTGCGCGACCGCGTTGCCCCAGTGCTCCAGGGACAGGAACCGGTAGCCGAACAGCGGATGCGGCGAGCGGGCGACGTCTCCCGCGACGAAGACATCGTCGGCGACGATGCCCCGTACGTCGAAGGCCCGGCAGCCCGCGTCGCAGGCGATCCCGCGCGGCCCCGCGGCCAGCCCGGAGCCCGCGAGCCATTCGGTGTTGCGGGTCGCCCCCAGGGCGACGACGGCCACCTCCGCGTCCACCGTGCCGCCGTCCGAGAAGTGGGCCCGCCGCAGCCTTCCCACACCGTCGCCCTCGAGCCCGGTGACCATCACCCCGCAGCGCAGGTCGACGCCGTGCTGGTGGTGCAGTTGGGCGGCCACGTCGCCGATCACGCTGCCCAGGGCGCCCGACAGGGGGCTCGGGCCGCGTTCTGCGACGGTGACGGGCAGGTCCCGCTCGCGGCAGACGGAGGCGATCTCCGAGCCGGTGAATCCGGCACCGATCACCAGCACCCGGCTGGGCCCGGCCTTCAGCCGGTGTCTCAACCGGGTGGCGTCGTCCCTGGTCCGGAGCACGAAGACGCCGTCAAGACCGGCCTCCAGCTCGTTCGGCCACGGGCGGGAGCGGACCCCGGTGGCGATCAGCAGCCGGTCGTACTCCACCGAGGTGCCATCGGCGAGAGCCACCCGCTTGGCCGACAGATCCAGGCCGGTCGCGGCGGCACCCAGCCGCCACCGCGCCTCGATCGCGCGGCGCCGGGGAAGGGCCGTATGGTCGGCCGGCACCCTGCCGAGCAGCACCTGCTTGGACAGCGGCGGACGGTCGTACGGCTCGTACGGCTCGTCACCGATCATGGTGAGGGTGCCGGTGAAGCCCTCCTCGCGGAGCGTCTCGGCCGCTCGCAGCCCCGCAAGGGAGGCACCCACGACGACGATGCGGCCCTCGCGCCTGAGCCGCTCCAGGGAACCGTCAACGGCCATCGGGGACACCCGCCCCCTCCGCTGTCCACGCCGCGCCGGCGCCCTCCACGGTGATGGCCTTGACCGGACAGGCCGCCTCCGCCCGCAGGACGTCCAGGCGCCGCGTGTCGTCGGGCTCCCCGTCGTACAGCAGCGCTTCCTCACCGTGCATCGCGAACACATCCGGCGCGAGGAAGGCGCACTGCGCGTAGCCCTGGCACCGGTTGAGATCGACGACAACTCTCATGACGCCTCCGCTTCACCGCGAGGTGACGGTCTCTCCCAGCATCGGAGAGCCCACGGGACGGTGCACATTCACCGGGTCAGACGGGCGGACGGCGGGACTGTCGGCCACCGGCCGCCCGTTCCCGGGCCCAGCGCTCGCGAACGGGCTTCAGCAGACGCGAAACGGGCTCAGCGCTCGCGGTGGACCTTGTGCTGGGCGGCCTGGGCGCGGGGGCGGATGACCATCATGTCGATGTTCACATGCGAGGGGCGGGTGACCGCCCACTCCACCGTGTCGGCCACGTCGTCGGCGGTCAGCGGCTCGGCCACGCCCTCGTAGACGGCCGCGGCCTGGGCCTCGTCGCCGCGGAAGCGGTTCACCGCGAACTCGTCCGTCCTGACCATGCCCGGGGCGATCTCGATCACCCGCACCGGCTCACCGCACAGCTCCAGGCGCAGGGTGGCCGCGATGGCGTGGGCGCCGTGCTTGGCCGCCACGTACCCGCCGCCGCCCTCGTACGCCACATGGCCCGCCGTGGAGGACAGCACGACGATCGTGCCGTCGCCGGAGGCGGTGAGGGCGGGCAGCAGCGCCTGGGTCACCTGGAGCACGCCCACCACATTGACCTCGTACATCGCCCGCCAGTCGGCCGGGTCGGCGGTGGCGACGGGCTCGGCGCCGATCGCGCCGCCCGCGTTGTTCACCAGGACGTCACAGCGGTCGAACGCGGCGGCGAAGGACTCCACGGCGGCCCGGTCGGTGACATCCAGGACGTACGCCTCGGCCTGGTGCCCCGCCTCGGTCAGCTCGGCGGCGAGCGCGTCGACGCGCTCCTTACGGCGGGCGGCGAGGATGACGCGGAATCCGGCGGCGGCCAGGCGGCGCGCGGTCGCGGCGCCGATCCCGCTGCTCGCGCCGGTGATGACTGCGGTACGGGTGGTCATCGGCCCTCCTGTGGCGACGTGGCGCAAACGGTCGTGCCTGCGCATGATCCATACGCAGGATATGACGGCCTGATTTACCTCCAACCGGGGGACTGAAGATCGGAATCCGCTAGCGGGTCCCGGGCTCGGGGAAGGGTGCACTGCGTCCGGCGCGGAGCCGGAATTGGAGCACCCATGCCCAAGGAGTGAATTCAGGTAATGACCCAGCAGAGCAGATTCCTTCAGCGGTCTCGACGTTCCTTCCGACGTTGGGGCGTGGCCTCAGCGGGTGCCATCGCGGCGGCGGCCCTGGTCACCGGTGCTCCGGGAACCGCATGGGCCACGGCCAGCACCCCCGACCCGCACTCGTCGCAGAGCAACCACTGTCCCCAGGACCGGGCGTCGCACGGCGACAACAAGGAGAACCACGACAAGGAGAACCACGACAAGGGGAACCACGACAACGGCCGTCACGACGAGAACGGTCACAAGGACCGCAAGGGCCATCACGAGGACAACGGCTACGGTCACAAGGACTCGAAGGGCCACCACGAGGACAACGGCTACAAGGACCCCAACGGTCGCCACGAGGACAACGGTCACAAGGACTCCGACGACCGCCGCGACGAGGGCGGGCGGTACCAGGAGAACGGCGAGCGCGAGGAGAGCGACCAGCGCGAGGACCACGGCCGGTACGACGAGAAGATGGACAGCGGCCGCAAGGAGGACAGCCGCAAGGAGGACAGCCGCAAGGAAGACAGCCGCAAGGAGGACAGCGGCCAGGAGGAGAGCGACCAGCGCGAGGAGCACGACCAGCGCGAGGAGCACGGCCAGCGCGAGGAGCAGGGTCGTCAGGACCTGAGCCGCTACTTCCCCACCGCGAAGTACTGGCCCGGCGTCCAGGGCCGCAGCGCGGCGCGCCCCGACCAGGCCGCGCAGCCCGAGCAGGCGGCTCAGCCCGAGCAGGCCGCGCAGCCGCAGCAGGCGGCCCAGCCCGCCGAGGAGTCCCAGGACCGCGGCGCCGTCCGGCCCGTTACCGTCCCCGGCCACGAGGACGACCAGGCGCGCCACGGCCAGGAGAACAAGCAGAACAACAAGCAGAACAAGGATCACCAGAACGCCAAGCAGAACGACCCGGTGACGATCGCCGAGGCGATCGAGATCGCCGAGTGCGAGGTCGGCGGCCGGGCCGTCACCGCCGAGCTGGTGGACTGCCCCGAGGACGACCCGCACCACAAGGGCAACCACCAGGACGAGCGCAAGGACGAGCGCAAGGACGACCGTAAGGACGAGCGCAAGGACGACCGTAAGGACGACCGTAAGGACCCGCGGCAGCACGACGGTCAGCGCAAGGACCAGCAGCGCAAGGACGAGCACAAGGACCCGCACCAGAAGGAGGGCAAGAAGGTGTGGGTCGTGGAGGTCGAGTGCGACCACACCCTCACGACCGTCTTCATCGACCCGGAGACCGGCTGCGTCCTCGGTACGGAGCAGGAGCAGGACGACCACCACGGTGACCACGGCAAGCAGGGCGACCACGGCAACCACGAGGGCAAGGGCGGCCACGGCCGGCCGATGGTTACCGCCTAGGCACGTACATGATCACGGCGACTCCGGCCAGGCAGATCAGCGCTCCGATGACATCGAAGCGGTCGGGCCGGTAGCCGTCGGCGACCATGCCCCAGGCGAGCGATCCGGCGACGAAAACGCCGCCGTACGCCGCGAGGATGCGGCCGAACTCCGCGTCCGGCTGGAGCGTGGCCACGAACCCGTAGGCGCCCAGGGAGATGACCCCTGCGCCGATCCATGCCCAACCCCTGTGCTCACGTACGCCCTGCCAGATGAGCCAGGCGCCTCCGATCTCCAGGAGCGCGGCCACGGCGAACAGAGCGATGGAACGTGCGGTGAGCATGGGGGGAAGGGTACGGCCCGATCATGAAACCCGAACGAACCAGCTAGGGGCCCGCCCGGGCCCCGGGCCCAGGCCCCCGGCCTCAGGGCCACACCAGGCAGTACGCCTGGTGCCCCGCCTCGTGCAGCCGGTGGCTGAAGTCCTGCCATTCGTGCAGCAGTTGATAGACCGTGAAGGCGTCCCGGGGGCCGCCGCGGTCGGGGACCGTGGACCAGATGAAGGCCGCCGCGCCCACGGACTCCTCGCCCACGCCGCGCAGCGGGTCGACGACGGTCATCGGGAGCTTGACGACGGCGTAATCCGGGTGGAGGACGACCAGTTCGAGCGGGGGGACCCGGTGCAGCGGGACGCCCTCGATGCCGGTGAGGACCATCGCCGCGACCGTCTCCGGCTTGATCTTCGTGAACATGCCGTGGCCGAGCTCATCGCCGCCGAGCTCCTCGGGGCGCATGGAGATGGGGACCCTGGCCGCGGTGGCGCCATCGGGCGCACCGAAGTATTTGTAGGTCACCCCCATGCGGCCCCCGCTTCTGCCTGCCCTGCCCGCCTCGTCCCGCCGATGGCGTCCGGGCCGGGCACGCTCGGGGCCGCCTCGGTCGTCAGTCCCTTCACCCAGTTCGCCACCGCGATGCATATCTCCACCCGACCACTCGCGGCCACTACCGCGCAACCCGATCTCTGTTACAGCAACCTCCCCCACGCTCGGGCTGTGAAACGCCCGGCCGCGGGAGTCTGTCCGGTTCTGACAACATGGGTTGCGTGGGCTATCCGTACGCAGCCCCATCTTCATGCAGTTGGGGTACTTTGGGTATGTGAACCCAACTACACAGGTGGGGGTCCCGGAGCACGTGGCTACCGTGCTCCGAGTAGCAGCAGGGTATACCCGCCAGTCGAAAGCTAAAGCAGACAAATCGGAAGCCAGTCCGCAAACGCAGGACGAAGCGACGGAGCGGAAAGCGCGAGAGCGCGGATGCTCTTTCAAGGGTCACTACAGGGACATCGGCGTATCCGGATACGACCCGAACGCCAAGCGAAAGGCATTCGAGCAGCTACTGGACGACTGCCGTGCGGGGTTAGTGCACGAAATCATCGTATTCAATGTGACTCGGTTTTCCAGACGAGAACCAAGGGATGCAATCCCTGTCGTCCTGGAGCTGTTCGACCTCGGCGTTACCATCACATCGGTGTCGGAGGGATCTTTCTCTCCTGGTCCTGACAACACGATGGAACTCATCATGTTGATCATGCGTCTTGACGCGGCCTATCAGGACAGCCGGAACAAAAGCCAGGCAATCGCCGGGACGAAGAAGAAGGCAAAGGAATTCGGAGGCTGGACCGGAGGGGCACTGCCCTACGGCATGGAGTCCTACGCAGAATCAGTAACGCGTGAGATCGACGGCAAGCCCGTCACGGTCACCATTCGTCGACTTCGTCCCGCGGCAGTGCGTGAAGACGGCATGGACCAAGCAGGCGAGGTCGTGAAGATGTTTGACCGCATCTTCGAGTTCAAAGACAAGCCCTGGACAGGGAAGAAGAACGCCCATCCGGCGTCCGTAGGCGCCATCGTGGCATGGCTCAACTCCCGGAACGTGCTCACGCAGAAGGGCGGGCCGTGGAGGGAGCGCACGGTCAAGCGGCTCCTCACAGACCCTCGGCTGGCTGGGATGGCTGCCGAGCCCGTGTATTCCCGCGACAAGGACGGCAGCCAGACGCGCAACGTCACTGGGTACCGCATCCTTCGCGACGAGAATGAAGAGCCCGTCATCATCGGCGAAGCGCTAATCCCACAGCGCCGCTTCTTCGAAGCTCAGGATTGGCTGGCAGGCAGGGGGCGGGGTAGCCGAGGCGGTACGCCCAGCAAGTACCTCCTAACGGCCATGGAACGGTTCTACTGCGAATGCGGACGCCCCAAGACTGGTTCAGGGGACGTCTACAAGTGCAGTCGGCCGGCTGGCGTTGTGGAAGAGGGGGCTCACGAAGGCGGGAGCACGATCCAGCGAGCGGACGTGGACTACTACGTTGCTTCTCGCATCATGGCCGTCATCACCAACGCCGACGCGGACGACCCGGAGACGCTAGACATCCTCGCTGAAGCAACCGTCCGACTGGCACGTCGCAATGAGAGCCCGGAGATTCGGAGCGAACGGGCTGCGCTGCTCGGCGAGCGGTCGGACATCGTCCGATCGATTGAGCAGCTTTACAGCGACCTTCGGATGGGAATCTATGATGGCCAAATCGGACGTCAGCAATTCCTGGCTGACAAGTCGTCGCTTGAGGCGCGTCTGAGGGCGGTCGACGCCAGGATTGTCGTGGTTGGTGATTCTGGTCTGCCGCCCCTCCCCATCGAAGAGTGGGCAGACTCCGAAGACGGCAACCCCCTCGGCCCTAACTCGTGGTGGGCGCGTGCCGACATCGAAGATCGCCGCATGTTGGTTGAGCTTTTCGTCGACCGCATCACTGTCGCGAAGGCTAAGGAGCGTGGCGGCACTGACCGCACGTGCCGTGTGGAGGACCGCGTGACGGTGCTCATGGCCTCGTCCCGAGCGAACACAGACGAGGAGAGCGACGCCGCCTGATCCCGCGCACGAAAGCGGCCCCCGTCGAAGGTTGGCGGGGGCCGTTCGTGTGCGTGGCTCAGGGCGTCGACCGGGGGCCCGCACTGGCCGCTACATCGCACTGACGGGGCGCCGGAATCGCAACGCCCCGTCAGTGCTAGCGGATCTGTCCGGAGTTATTCATCAACTGACTGCCGTTGGCCGACCGACTAGCGTCGCCCGCGCCTGATTTCCTCCCGCAGGTCGTATTAGGCACGTGCGGTCTTGCGCGCCTCGCGGAGTAATGCAGGTGCCCGCTTCAGGATTACGAAGAGGGAGCCAATCACGAGCAGTGTCGATCCCACCCAGCTAGGAACTTGCATTCGGTCCTTAAACCGCTTATAAAACGGGGTCGGACCAAGCAAAAAAGGGCGCGCTCGGTCCGGCCACACAAGTGGCCGTAATCCGTCGACCACCGCTACACCGTCCGCGAAGCGGAGACGTCGTGCGCTATCGACGTCGGCCGCTACTAAGCCAAACGCACACTGACGAATTCGGGCCGCTCTCGCCGACATGGGGAGGGCGCCCCCACCGACTTCTAGAGAGGAATCGACATAGACTACGTCAAAACATCGGCGAAGGAAGAAAGCACCCGCTGTCTCCAGTGCGGTGCGCCGCTGGAGCAGAGGACGGGGCCGGGGAGGGCAAAGCGCTTCTGCGCTCCGTGGCACGGAAAGCTCTACCGACGCAACGCCACGATGATCTACGACGGCGAGGCTTTCGACGCGTACCCCGCTGGTCGTTCCGCCTGACTAGGACGGCCTGATGCGTCCAGGTGCGGGGTAGCTTGGAAGCATGGCAACGGAGTACCTGGGAGACCGTGTGAGGCGCCTCCGCTGTCAGGCGGGGCTCACACAAGAGGGCTTGGCCGAGAAGTCTGGCGTGTCCGTCGACACCATTCGTCGGTTGGAGCAGAAACCGACGAGTTCGGTACAGCTACCGACGTTGCATGCTCTGGCGTCGGGGCTTGGCGTAGAGCTGACGAGCCTCGTGGGTGACCCTCCAGGCGCTCCGTCGACGGGGGAGTCCGATTCCCCGCAACTCGTCGCCGTCCGCCGAGCGATCATGCCGCCGCTCTTCGCTCCACCCGCCCCACCCAGCGACCTAGCGACGCTGTCTCTGGAGCGCGTCCGACGTGACATCGCGGGCGGGTGGACGCTCTACCACGCAGCAGAGTTCGAAGAGCTGCTCAACGCCTTGCCTGGCCTGATCACCGATGCTCGGTTCGCTGCCACCGTCGGCGACGTCGACCAGCGCGCGGCAGGGCAGGCAGCGCTGAGCAAGGCGCTTCAGCTAGGTGGACACCTGGCCATCCGAATGGGGAAGACGGATCTCGCTCTGTCGGCCCTGGAACGAGCCATAGCCGCCGCTGACGCCTCGTCGGACCCGCTCCTAGCCCCCATGATTTCCAACTCCGTCGCGTGGGCGTACCAGCGTCAGGCAAGGCTGGACGACGCACGCGGGCTAGCTGTCTACGCCGCCGACCGGGTCGAGCGGGACCACAGCAGCACCCCAGAGGGGATGCGGGTGTGGGGCGGGCTCCTCATGTCGGCCGCCACGAGCCACGCCCGGAGCGGCGACTACGAGCGTGCCAACGACATGATGGTGACCGCGGAGAAGGCCGCGGAGCGGCTGACGACGATGCCGAAGCCACAGGATGGCAAGCTGCTGAGCGTATTCAATAAGTCCTCCGTCCGCATTGAGCGGGTCCGCCTGGCCGTCCAGCACGAACGGCCCAGCGAGGCTCTGACCCTTGCTCGCGGGATGCGGCTGTCCAAGGAGACTCCGCCGTCGTGGCGAACGTGGCTGCTGCTCGACGTCGCACGCGCTCATACCGACCTGGGGAACGGGGAGGGGGCCGTCAAGGCGCTGGAGTCCCTGAAGCGCAACGCTCCAGCGTGGATGCGGCATCACACGTTGGCCGTCGCCGTCGTGCGTGACCTGTGGAACTGGCAGTCACGGCCGGCTGGGCTCAAACCGATCGCGGAGTTCCTGGGCGTCGCCAATTAGCGTCACCAGACTACGTAACGCGTTCCCTGTTGCTCCGTCGCAGCGCTCGTCAGGCTCTGGCTGTTAAGGACCCCCGCACCGGGGCGAACCGGCCGGGGGTGTGGTCACGCTGTGAAGGAGCGCAACGCATGCAGGCTACCCGCCTACGTCTACTGCCATGGTCTGGCCCGAACGGTCAGCCCACGTACACACCGGATGACTCCCCCAACGGCCGGATTGCCCGGTTAGCCGATCGCGTCGAAGGTGAGCAGGTCGCCACGGCGGAGGCTGTTCTGTCTCTCGCCAAGGGCATGCTGGACACCGGTCTCCGCATCGAACCGGACGAGTGCGGCTATCTGATGAAGCGCCTCACCGAATGCCTTAGGGACGCGCTCCGCGTGGCGGAGTCCCGCGGCGGCCGACTCCCGGCCCCGAACCCGCTGGAGCCCGAGGCGGAGCGTGTGCTGGAGGACAAGACCCCGGAGGCCACGTCATGAGCCGACGCCGGGAACCCACGCCGCTCACCGCTCCCCTTCCTGAGGGGTGGACGTACTTCCGATCTGAGGTGAAGCCAGAGCCCGGGGGCAGTTGCCCCAGTGGTACGCCACAGCGCCGTACCGCATTCCGAGCCTTCCGGAGGTGGAAGGCCGGGGCAAGCTGGATCAGACCGTGAGCGCGCCCACGTGGGCCGAGCTGCGCCGCTTGGTCGATGAGCAGGTGCAGCAATACCACAAGCTGATGCCATGACCGCCGACCAGTTCGCGGGGACGCCGTACGAGGGGGCGCTGGAGGGGTGGTGGACGAAGTACGGCGGGGCGAAGGACGTCGTGTCTGGCGTCGTCTTCATCCCTCAGGGAGCTGACCTCCCGCCGTGTCCGTACCCGTGCGCACACTGCCGACGGAAGGGGCTCCAGCCCCAGACAGGGGAGGACCGTGGGGAAACCACAGATCAAGCGACCGACTGACATGCGGGGAGACCACGAGTGGTTCCCGGGGACCATCGGAGACGACGTGCTCACCGTGCACAAGTTCAGCGTGGAGCCGATGGTTCCCCGGTGTGATGCCCCCGTATCCACGCACCGAGAAGTCTCCCGGTGGCAGAGGGCAGTGAACTGCGTTGACTGCCTAGTCGCCGACTGATCTACCGCACGGCCACCCGGCCGGAGCGGACAGCGGCCCCGTCCGTGCGCTTCCCCCGTGGCGCCGGGCGGGGCTTCGTCTTGTTCGGCTGCTGTCCTACGCTGATGGTGTTCACCGTCCGCTTCAACGCAGAGACAGCAGGTCATGACCGAACTGCCCTACAGCCATGAAGCCACAGTTTCGCAGACGCTTTTCGATCGCGCGGCCGCCGTGACCCCCGGCGGCGTGAACTCTCCGGTGCGGGCGTTCCGCGCCGTGGGAGGAACGCCCCGGTTCATGGTGTCCGGTGACGGTCCGTACCTCACCGATGCCGATGGACGCGAGTATGTGGACCTCGTGTGCTCGTGGGGACCGATGATCCTCGGCCATTCCCACCCCGAGGTCACCGCGGCCGTGCAGGCCGCCGTCGCCCGCGGTACGTCGTTCGGCACGCCCGGTGAGGGTGAGGTCGAGCTCGCCGAGGAGATCGTGGCGCGGGTCGCCCCCGTGGAGCAGGTGCGCCTGGTGTCGTCCGGCACCGAGGCGACGATGTCGGCGATCCGGCTGGCCCGCGGGTTCACCGGGCGGTCGAAGGTGATCAAGTTCGCCGGTTGCTACCACGGGCATGTGGACGCCCTGCTGGCCGCGGCCGGGTCCGGGGTGGCGACCTTCGGGCTGCCGGACACTCCGGGGGTGACGGGAGCGCAGGCGGGGGAGACCGTGGTGCTGCCGTACAACGACCTGGAGGCGGTCCGGGCGGCCTTTGCCGCGCACCCCGGGGAGATCGCCTGTGTGATCACCGAGGCGTCGCCGGGCAACATGGGCGTGGTGCCGCCGCTGCCCGGGTTCAACGCGGGCCTCAAGCAGCTCTGTGCCGACCATGGCGCGCTCTACATCTCCGACGAGGTCATGACCGGCTTCCGGGTCTCCCGGGCCGGGTGGTTCGGGCTGGACGGCGTGGAGCCGGACCTGATGACCTTCGGCAAGGTCATGGGCGGCGGCTTCCCGGCCGCGGCCTTCGGCGGGCGTGCCGATGTCATGGAGCGCCTCGCCCCGGCGGGCCCGGTCTACCAGGCGGGCACGCTGTCCGGGAACCCGATTGCCACGGCCGCGGGCGTCGCGCAGTTGCGGCTGCTGGACGACGCGGCGTACGGACAGGTCGACGCGGCCTCCGAGCGGCTGCGGGCGATGGCGACCGAGGCGCTCTCCAAGGCGGGCGTGGCCCACCGGGTGCAGGTCGCGGGCAATATGTTCTCGGTCTTCTTCACCGGCGACGAGGTCACCAACTACGAGCAGGCCAAGGCGCAGGAGTCGTTCCGCTTCACCGCCTTCTTCCACTCGATGCTGTCCCAGGGCGTCTATCTCCCGCCGTCCGCCTTCGAGTCGTGGTTCGTCTCCACGGCGCATGACGAGCGGGCGCTGGAGCGGGTGGCGGCGGCTCTGCCGGGGGCGGCGCGGGCCGCCGCCGAGGCCACTGAATGATGGGTGACATGACACAGAGCGAGAACGACATCACCGTCGTCCATGTGATGCGCCACGGCGAGGTCCACAACCCGGAGGGCGTGCTCTACGGCAGGCTGCCCGGCTACCACCTCTCGGATCTGGGGCGGCAGATGGCCGACCGGGTCGCCGAGCACCTCGCCGACCGTGACATCACCCATGTCGTCGCCTCCCCGCTGGAGCGGGCGCAGGAGACGGCGGGGCCGATCGCCAAGGCGCACGGCCTGGACGTGGCCTCGGACGAGCGGCTGATCGAGGCGGCGAACGTCTTCCAGGGCAAGACCTTCGGCGTCGGCGACGGCGCGCTGCGCAAACCGGCCAACTGGCGCCATCTCACCAACCCCTTCCGTCCGTCCTGGGGCGAGCCCTATGTCGACCAGGTGGTGCGGATGATGGCGGCGCTGGGCCGGGCGCGGGACGCGGCGCGCGGGCACGAGGCGGTGTGCGTCAGCCATCAACTGCCCATCTGGATCGTGCGCAGCTTCGTGGAGCGGCGGCGGCTGTGGCACGACCCGCGCAAGCGGCAGTGCACCCTGGCCAGCCTCACCAGCTTCACCTACCGCGGTGACCGGATCGTCGCGGTGGGCTACAGCGAACCGGCCCGTGATCTCGTCCCTGCCCATCTGCGCGCCGGCGCCAAGCCGGTGAAGGGGGCCTCCAAGGGCTTCGGCGCCTGAGCGGCAGGGCTCGCGGTGCCTGCGCGGCAGGGCTACGGCGCCTGAGCGGCCAGGGCTACGGCGCCCGAGCGGCCAGGGCTACGGCGCCCGAGCGGCGCGGGCCGCGGTGCGCGTGACCGGCACATGGCCGCACAGTGGCCGGTGCGTCACGGGGCGCGTTCGCGAATGGAGACAATGTGTCCGCTGTGTAATTGACCGCGTCCCTTCGGAACCTCGCTATTCGCTTCGCCATCTCCAGGGTTGTCCGGACACCCCGGGCAATCAGAACGGCGAGTGCGAATTGAGGACGTTATGCGTGAGGTCAGCCGGAGGGGGATCCTCGGTCTGGGTATGGGAGCGGCGGCATCACTGGCCGTCGCCGGCTGTTCCTCGGGATCCGGGACGCCGAAGTCCGCGAAGAAGACGACGCAGGCGAAGCCGATCGGTGACGGATCCACTTCGAAGGGTGAGCGGCGGCCGGCGGACCCGAAGCCCGAGCGGCTGGCACCGGGGCAGAAGCCGCCGCAGTTCGTGGTCTTCTCATGGGACGGCGCGGGAGAGGTCGGCAACGGTCTCTTCCCGCGGTTCCGCAAGCTGGCCAAGGACCACGGCGCGACCATGACCTTCTTCCTCTCCGGTATCTACTGCCTTCCGGAGTCGAAGAAGTCGCTGTACCGGCCGCCGAACAACCCGGTGGGCGCCTCCGACATCGGCTATCTCACCGATGACCACATCAAGGAGACGCTGCGCAACGTCCGTGAGGCGTGGCTCGAGGGCCATGAGATCGGCACCCACTTCAATGGCCACTTCTGCTCCGGAAGCGGGTCGGTGGAGAACTGGACGTCCGCGCAGTGGAAGTCCGAGATCGACCAGGCCATGTCCTTCGTCACCGAGTGGCGGACGAATACCCGCTTCACCGATGTGGATCCGCTGCCGTTCGACTACCACAAGGAACTCATCGGCGGCCGCACGCCCTGTCTGAAGGGCCAGACCAATTTGCTGCCGACCGCCCGGGAACTCGGCTGGCGCTATGACGCCAGTTCGCCCGGCGGACTCCAGGTGTGGCCGTCGAAAAAGCAGGGCGTGTGGGACTTCCCGCTTCAGCAGATTCCCTTTCCGGGGCACACCTTCGAGGTGCTCTCGATGGACTACAACATCCTGGCGAACCAGTCGCAGAATTCCACCAAAGCCCCGCCCGCGAACTACCCGGGCTGGCGCAAGCAGGCCACCGACGCGTACATAGCCGGCTTCAACCGGGCCTATGAGACCAACCGCGCCCCGTTTTTCATCGGCAACCACTTCGAGCAGTGGAACGGCGGGATCTACATGGACGCCGTCGAAGAGGCGCTGAAGCATATGGCCGACGAGAAGCGGAAGGACGTCCGGCTGGTCTCCTTCAAGCAGCTCACCGACTGGATGGACGCACAGGACCCCGCGGTCCTGGCCGATCTGCGCGGGCTCGGCGTGGGCCAGGCGTGGAGCGCGAGCGGTCACTGACCGCACCGGCGGGCCGTAAGGTCCGCGGAGGCCCTCCGGACCCCGGTGGGGGTGCCCGGAGGGGGGTGGCGAAGATCCCCAAAAGGGCCATGCGAAACTTTTCACATGAGCGCCTGCCGTGCCCCTCGGGGCCTCGCGAACCGTCGTCGCGCAACCGTGCTGGCCGTCGGGGCCACGGTTGCCGCGCTGTCCCTGACCGCCTGCGGCGGGGGCGGCACCTCGGGCGGCTCCGCCGACACCAAGTTCGTCCAGGGCAAGGGCGGCGTGGACACCGTCGCCAAGGCGAACCGTAAGGACGCACCCCAGCTCTCGGGGAAGACCCTGGAGGGCAAGCCGCTGGACGTGGCGGACTACAAGGGCAAGATCGTGGTCCTGAACGTCTGGGGCTCGTGGTGCACCCCCTGCCGGGCCGAGGCGCCGAACCTCGTCAAGGTCGCCAAGGACACCAAGGCCAAGGGGGTGCAGTTCATCGGGATCAACACCCGTGACTCCAACCGCGCCCCCGCGCTCAGTTTCGAGAAGGAATACGGCGTCGGCTACCCGAGTCTGTACGACCCGATGGGGAAGCTCATGCTGCGCTTCCCCAAGGGCAGCCTCAACCCGCAGACCATCCCCTCGACGATCGTGCTGGATCGGGAGGGCAGGATCGCGGCCCGCGCTCTGACGCCGCTCAGCGAGGAACGCCTGCGCTCGATGCTCACCCCGCTGATCGCGGAGAAGTGACCTTTCGTGATCACACTGGCCGCCGCCACCGATCCCAACGAGACCGTCCTGACCGGGGCGCTGCTGCTGGCGCTTCCGGTCGCCGTGCTCGGCGGACTGGTCTCCTTCTTCTCTCCCTGTGTGCTGCCGCTGGTGCCCGGCTATATGTCGTATGTCACCGGGATCACGGGGACGGACCTGGCCGAGGCCAAGCGCGGCCGGATGGTCGCGGGCGCCTCGCTCTTCGTGCTCGGCTTCACCGCGGTCTTCGTCTCCGGTGGCGCGCTCTTCGGCAACTTCGGCTGGACCCTCCAGGAGCACAAGGAGACCATCTCCAAGATCCTCGGGGTCGTCACGATCGTGATGGGCCTCGCCTTCATGGGAGTGCTGGGGGGCTTCGGACAGCGGGAGTTCCGCTTTCACATCAAGCCCACGCTGGGGCTCGCGGGGGCACCGCTGCTGGGCGCCCTGTTCGGCGTCGGCTGGACGCCGTGCCTGGGGCCGACGCTCACCGCCGTCAACGCCCTGGCGATCAATGAGGCGAGCGCGGGGCGCGGGGCCCTGCTCACCGCCGCGTACTGCGTGGGGCTCGGGCTGCCGTTCGTGGTGGTCGCCGTGGCCTACCGCCGGGCCCTGGGTGCCTTCGGCTGGGTCAAGCGGCACTACGTCTGGGTGATGCGGGCCGGGGGCGGCATGCTCGTCGTCCTGGGGGTGCTGCTGCTCACAGGTATCTGGGACACCATGATGGGCTCCATGCAGACCTGGGCTCAGGGCTTCAACGTTGGGATCTGACTGATGTCCACCACCGATACCGACACCGCGGCCGGCCGGGAGGCGCCGCCCGAGGGCGGCGCGACCGCCGAGGAGCGCGAGCTCGGCGCCGCGGAGTCGCAGCTCTCCACCGCCCCGGCCGAGGAGATCAACGTCCCCTCGCTCGGGCCGCTCGGCTGGGCCCGGTGGTTCTGGCGGCAGCTCACCTCGATGCGGGTGGCGCTGCTGCTGCTCCTGCTGCTCTCCCTCGGCACGATCCCCGGCTCGCTGGTCCCGCAGACCAGCATCGACCAGCTCAAGGTGCAGGACTTCCAGAAGCGGCACCCGACGCTCACGCCGATCTACGAGAAGCTCCAGCTCTTCCACGTCTACAGCTCGGTGTGGTTCTCGGCGATCTACCTCCTGCTGTTCATCTCCCTCATCGGCTGCATCGTGCCGCGCACCTGGCAGTTCATCGGCCAGTTGCGCGGCCGCCCGCCGGCCGCGCCCCGCCGGCTGACCCGGCTTCCCGCGTACACCACCTGGCGCAGTGAGGCCGAGCCGGAGCAGGTGCTCGAGGCCGCCCGGAAGATCATGAAGCGGCGCCGCTTCCGCATCCACGGCTCGGGTGACGCGGTGGCCGCGGAGAAGGGCTATCTGCGCGAGGTGGGCAATCTGCTCTTCCATATCGCGCTGATCGTGCTGCTGGTCTCCTTCGCCGCCGGGCAGTTGTGGAAGACCGAGGGCAGCAGCCTGATCACCGAGGGCGGCGGCTTCTCCAACAGCATCACCCAGTACGACGACATCAAGACGGGGCAGTTGTTCAACAGCGACGATCTCCCCCCCTTCGGCTTCCAGCTCGACCGCTTCACCGCGACCTATGAACGCAGCGGTCCGCAGATGCGCACCCCGCGCACCTTCCGCGCCGATGTGTCCTACTGGGACGGCGCGGACGGTGCCACCCGCAAGACCTCCATCAAGGTGAACGAGCCGCTGGAGATCTCGGGCTACAAGGTCTTCCTGCTGAACCACGGCTACTCGCCGGTCGTCACCATCCGGGACGGCAAGGGCAATGTGGTGCACCAGGGCCCGGTGGTCGGGCTGCCGATCGACGGGGCCAACCTCACCGAGAGCATGGTCATCAAGGTCCCGGACTACCGGGACAAGAACGGCAAGAAGGACCAGATCGGCTTCCAGGGGCAGTTCCTGCCGACCTGGGTGCGCAGCCAGGGCATGTTCTCCGTCTTCCCGGCGCTGGACAACCCGACGCTGGTCCTGACCGCCTACCACGGCAGCCTCGGCGTGGACGGTGGCACTCCGCAGAGCGTGTACCAGCTCGACAAGTCGCGGATGAAGCAGTTCATGGAGCCCGACGGCAAGACCAAGTTCGCCCGGGCGCTCAAGGTCGGCGACACCATGAAGCTGCCGAACGGCGCCGGAACGCTGTCGTTCGACGGCGTCAAGGAATGGGCCAGCTTCCAGATCTCGCACAAGCCGGGTGACCAGGGCGCCCTCATCGGCGCCGTAGCCGCCCTGGTGGGCCTGGCCGGCTCCCTGTTCATCCAGCGCCGCCGGGTGTGGGTGCGCGCGGTGCGGGGCGACGACGGCACCACCGTGGTCGAGATGGCGGGGCTCGGCCGCAGTGAGTACGCCAAGCTCCCCGAAGAACTCGCCGATCTGGCCGTCCGTCTCCAGACGGACGCACCTCCGGCCCCGGAAGCGGAACCCGATCCGGAGCCCGGCCGGGACTCCCGCGAGGAGCCCGGCAAGGACTCCTCCAAGGAGCCCGGTAAGGACTCCACCAAGGACGCCGGTAAGGACTCCACCAAGGACGCCGGTAAGGACTCCGCCAAGGACCCGAGCAAGGGCTCCTCCGAGGACCCCAGCAAGGACTCCGCCTCGGAATCCGCATCCGACACCGCAGATCCCGCAGATCCTGCCGAAGGAGCGCGCGCGTGAACCTCGCCGCCGAAGTCAACGAGAACCTGGCTCATTACAGCAACGTGCTGATCTACTCGGCGATGGCGGTCTACACGCTCGCCTTCCTCGCGCATATCGCCGAGTGGGTGTTCGGCAGCCGCAGCGCCGTCGGCCGCACCGCCGCCGCGATCACCGCCGACGCCGCGGCCGCCCAGCGCGCCAAGGTGACCGTGCAGGTCGGCGGGCAGAGCGGCGGCACCGCCGTACTGGAGCGACCGAAGATCGTCACCCGCTCCGCGGCGGGCAGCCGCGACGTCCCGGACGGGCCGGGCGCCGCGGGCGGCACCGAACAGGGCGATGTGTACGGCCGGATCGCGGTCGGCCTGACCGTACTGGCCTTCCTCTTTCATGCCGTGGGCGTCCTCTTCCGCGCGCTGTCGGTGCAGCGGGCGCCGTGGGGCAACATGTACGAGTTCTCCACGACCTTCGCGATGGTCGCGGTCGCCACGTACCTGGTGCTGCTGGCGCTGAAGAAGAATGTGCGCTGGATCGGGCTGCCCCTCGTCACCACGGTCCTCCTCGACCTCGGTCTCGCCGTCTCTGTCTTGTACACCGACAGCGACCAATTGGTTCCGGCCCTGCACTCGTACTGGCTCTGGATCCACGTGAGCTGCGCCATCGTCTCCGGCGCCTCGCTCTACATCGGCGCCGTCTCCACGCTGCTGTACCTCTTCCGCGACCGCTACGAGGCCCAGCTCGAGAACCCGGAGGGCAAGCAGTACGGCCGGTTCGCCAAGTCCGTTCTGGAGCGGGTGCCCTCGGCGGCGTCGCTGGACAAGTTCGCGTACCGCATCAACGCCACGATCTTCCCGCTGTGGACCTTCACGATCATCGCGGGCGCGATCTGGGCCGAGGCGGCCTGGGGCCGCTACTGGGGCTGGGACCCCAAGGAGGTCTGGTCCTTCATCACCTGGGTCGCCTACGCCTGTTACCTGCACGCCCGCGCCACCGCCGGCTGGAAGGGCCGCAAGGCCGCCTACCTCGCGCTGATCGCCTTCGGCTGCTACCTGTTCAACTACTACGGCGTCAACATCTTCATCACCGGCAAGCACTCCTACGCCGGGGTCTGACACCGGAACACCACAACGGCCGGTGCCCGTGACCCAGGTCACGGGCACCGGCCGTTGTGTGTGCGGACAGCCCCGGCCGCCGCGTCAGGCCGTCCGGCCCCTCCTCAGGAAGCGGCCGGCGGCGAGTCCTCGGGACCGGAGCCGGAACCGGAACCGGAGCCGGGCTCCTCGCCCTTGCGGCGCAGCTCCTCCTCGCGGCGGCGGAGATCGGCCTCCCAGTCCTTCAGGCGCTCCTCGTCGCTCTCCTGGCCGCCCGGCGTGTCGGCCGGTGCGGCGTTCCCGTCGTCCTTACGGCTCGTGTCGTTCAGGGACTTGAGGAACTCGGGATTGTCGTCCGGCGCGACCCACCCGCCCCCGCCGCGGGCAGCGCCCCGGCCGCCGCCTCCGGCGACGGCGCGCTTACGGCCCGCGATCAGCCAGGAGATGGAGCCCACGACGGGGAACAGCAGAACGAGGATCGCCCAGATGGGCTTGGGGATATAGCGGATGTCCTGTTCGTCGGTGGTGATGCAGTCGATGAACGCGTAGATGCTCAGTGCCAGCGGCACCAGGATCATCAGCACCCGTAGCATGAGGCGATTCCCCCTGCGTGTGGTGTTCGGGGCGGTGGCTCGGGCCCCCAGTTACGGGACCAGGGTAGTGCGTACCGGATACTGGGACGCATGGCTTATGACGATCTTCGTTCCTTTCTGCGGGCGCTCGACAAGGAAGGCGACCTCAAGAGGGTCAAGGCCGAAGTCGATCCGTACCTGGAGGTCGGGGAGATCGTCGACCGGGTCAACAAGGCGGGCGGCCCCGCGCTGCTCTTCGAGAACGTCAAGGGCTCGGCGATGCCGCTGGCCATGAATGTCTTCGGCACCGACCGCCGCCTCCTCAAGGCCCTCGGACTGCGCTCCTACGACGAGATCAGCGAGAAGATCGGCGGGCTGGTCAAACCCGAGCTGCCGCAGGGATTCGGCGGCATGCGCGAGGCGTTCGGGAAGCTGGGCTCGATGGCCCATGTGCCGCCGAAGAAGGTGAAGGAGGCGCCCGTCCAGGAGGTGGTCCGCACCGGCGAGGACGTCGATCTGGACCAGCTTCCGGCGCTGTTCACCTGGCCCGAGGACGGCGGCTCGTTCTTCAACCTCGGCCTCACCCACACCAAGCACCCCGAGACCGGGGTGCGCAACCTGGGCCTCTACCGCCTCCAGCGCCATGACCGCCGCACCATCGGCATGCACTGGCAGATCCACAAGGACAGCCGCAACCACTACCAAGTGGCCGCCCGGCGGGGGGAGAAGCTCCCGGTGGCGATCGCCTTCGGCGCACCGCCCGCCGTGACCTACGCCTCGACCGCGCCGCTGCCCGGCGACATCGACGAGTACCTCTTCGCGGGGTTCGTCCAGGGCCGGCGGGTCGAGATGGTCGACTGCAAGACGGTGCCGCTCCAGGTCCCGGCGGCGGCCGAGGTCGTCATCGAGGGCTGGCTGGAGCCCGGGAAGATGCTGCCGGAGGGCCCGTTCGGCGACCATACGGGCTTCTACACGCCCCAGGAGCCGTTCCCGGCCCTGACCATCGACTGTGTGACGATGCGGCGGCGCCCGCTCCTCCAGTCGATCGTGGTGGGCCGTCCGCCGACCGAGGACGGACCGCTCGGGCGTGCGACCGAGCGGTTCTTCCTCCCGCTGCTCAAGATCATCATCCCGGACATCGTGGACTACCACCTCCCCGAGTCCGGCGGATTCCACAACTGCGCGATCGTCTCGATCGACAAGAAGTACCCCAAGCACGCGCAGAAGGTGATGCACGCCATCTGGGGTGCCCACATGATGTCGCTCACCAAGCTGATCGTCGTGGTCGACGCCGACTGCGATGTACACGATCTGCACGAGGTCTCCTGGCGCGCCCTGGGGAACACCGACTACGGCCGCGATCTGACCGTGGTCGATGGCCCCGTCGACCACCTCGACCACGCCTCGTACCAGCAGTTCTGGGGCGGCAAGGCGGGCATCGACGCCACCGCGAAATGGCCTGAGGAGGGCTATACGCGGGACGGCGGATGGCCGCACATGGTCCTGTCCGACCCGGAGATCGCCGATCGGGTGACAAAGCGATGGAAGGAGTACGGGCTGTGAGCGCCGATTCCGCAACCTCTGATCTCTTCGGCCCGGAACCGGCGCCGCCCGGCCGGGTCCGCGCCTTTCTGCGGCTGGTGATGATCGAGCACTCGGTCTTCGCGCTGCCCTTCGCCTACACCGCCGCGCTGACCGCGATGCAGATGTGGGACGGCACCGTCCACTGGACGCGGCTGCTGCTGATCACGGTCGCCATGGTGGGCATGCGCACCTTCGCGATGGCCTGCAACCGGATCATCGACCGCGAGATCGACGCGCGTAATCCGCGCACCGCCGGCCGTGAGCTGGTCACCGGCGCCGTATCGGTGCGCACCGCCTGGACCGGCGCGCTCATCGCGCTCGCCGTCTTCCTGGGCGCGGCGGCCCTCCTGGGCCCGCTCTGCCTGGCGCTGGCGCCGTTCGCGGTGGTGCCGATGGTGGTCTATCCGTACGGCAAGCGGTTCACCGACTATCCGCACGCCATCCTGGGGCTGGCCCAGGCCATCGGCCCGGTGGGCGCCTGGATCGGGGTCACCGGCGAGTGGTCGTGGGACGCGGTGATCCTCGGGCTCGCGATCGGCATCTGGATCGGCGGCTTCGACCTGATCTACGCCTGCCAGGACGTGGCCGCCGACCGGGCGCACGGGGTGCGGTCGGTACCGGCCCGCTTCGGCATCGCGGGCGCCCTGTACGGGGCGCGGGTCTGCCATGTGGTCACCACGGCCCTGCTGGTCTGGTACGCGCTGGCCACGGATGCCGGGGCGTTCTTCTGGGTGGGGCTGGTGATCGTCGCGGTGGCGTTCGGATACGAGCACACCATCGTGCGGCCCGGCGATCTGTCCCGGCTGAACCGCGCCTTCTTCACGGTCAACGGCTTCATCGGGATCGCCCTGTTCGCCTGCGCGCTCCTGGACCTCATGGTGCGGGGCCTCGGCCTGTGAGACCCGCCGGATAGGCTCGGTGACGTGGAGACGCCGCACGAGCCTTACGGACCGCACGAGCCGTACGGGCCGCACGAAGAAGTGAGCCGGCGCCGTCCCTGGGTGGTCGGTGTGTCCGGCGCGTCCGGGACGCCGTACGCCGCCTCGGTGCTGCGCGCGCTGCTGGCGGCGGGGGAGGCCGTCGACCTCGTGGTCAGCAGGGCGTCACGGCTGACGCTGCTGGACGAGACGGGGATCGGCTTCCGGGACGCCCACTGGCGCGAGGATCTGCGCCGCTGGCTGGCGCGGGGCGCGGACGGCAGGCCGGACGCCTTCGAGGTGCCCGCCGAGGTCGCGGACGTGGCCCACTGGGCGGCCGGGGACCTCGCGGCCGGGCCGTCCTCCGGCTCGTACCCGACCAAGGGGATGCTGATCGTCCCGGCGAGCACCGCGTGTGTGGCCGGGGTGGCGCTCGGACTGTCGAAGGATCTGCTCCAGCGGGCCGCGAGCGTCACGCTCAAGGAACGGCGCAAGCTCGTGGTGGCGGTGCGCGAGACACCGCTGAGCGGGCAGACCCTCAAGGCCCTGGTCTCGCTGGACGAGGCGGGCGCGGTGGTGCTGCCCGCCTCGCCGGCGTTCTACGCGGGGGCGACGCATATCCAGGATCTGGTGGACTTCGTCGCGGGGCGGGTGCTGGACGCGGCGGGGGTGCCGCACAAGCTGTACCGCCGGTGGGAGGGGGAGCTCGGTGGGGACCGGGACCGGGGAGTGGCCTAGGGGCGCGGACTCTAGCGGGTCCAGCGCCTCCTGGTGCGCGCGGCGCGGGCCGCGACGACGGCCGCGCGGCGGGCCGCACGGGAGACGGGCCGGTCGGTGGCATGGGCTGCACGCGAGCGGTTGGCCAGGTCCCGCAGCTCGAGCATGCGGGCCTCAAGACCCTCGATCGTGTACACGGTGAGTCTCATCTCCTGAGGACAGGTGTATCGCCTAAAAGATTTACAGGGCTTGTGGCCCTGATGCCTTAGATTCTACATGTAATCTCGCTCAATCCCTGAATAATGGAAGGCGTACGTGCTTATGGACGCGGTGGACAGGCAGCTCATCCAGGCCCTGCGGGAGAACGGCCGGGCCTCGTACGCGGAGCTGGGCAGGCTGGTCGGCCTCTCCGGGCCCAGCGTCACGGACCGGATCAACCGCCTGGAGGCCGCCGGGGTGATCACCGGTTATCGCGCGACCGTCGACGCCGCCTCCCTCGGGCTCGGCGTCACGGCCCTGATCGGCATCCAGCTCTCGGACGCCACCGACCATGAGGAGGTGGCCCACCGGATGCGCGAGCTCGCCGAGATCGAGGACTGCTGGTTCATCGCGGGCGACGACTCCTACATGCTCAAGGTGCGCGCCTCCGACGTGGACGGCCTGGAGCGGACCATCCGCCGGCTCTCCGGCACCAAGGGCGTCTCCCGCACCCGCACCACGATCGTGCTCTCCACCAAGTGGGAGAACCGGGTCGGCGAGCTTCCCGAGGACATCGAGGCGTAGTCTCGGCCAAGGCTGACATCAGCAGACGTATTGGGAGGCGACCCGGGGTGACGGGGACCACACACGACGCGGGTTTCAAGCGGGAGTTGGAAGAGAAGGTCCGCGCGGGCGAGCGGCTCTCGCGTGAGGACGGCATCGCCCTCTACGAGTCCGACGACCTGGCCTGGCTGGGCGGTCTCGCCCATGAGGTGCGCACCCGTAAGAACGGCGACGTGGTGCACTTCAACGTCAACCGCCACCTCAACATGACGAACGTGTGCACCGCGTCCTGTGCGTACTGCTCCTTCCAGCGCAAGCCCGGCGAGAAGGACGCCTACACGATGCGCATCGAGGAGGCCGTCCGCCTCGCCAAGGCGATGGAGAACGAGAACCTCACCGAGCTCCACATCGTCAACGGCCTGCACCCCACCCTTCCCTGGCGCTACTACCCGCGGTCGCTCAAGGCGCTCAAGGAGGCCCTGCCGCAGGTCTCGCTCAAGGCGTTCACCGCCACCGAGATCCACCACTTCGAGAAGATCTCCGGCATGCCCGCCTCGGAGATCCTCGACGAGCTGATCGACGCCGGACTGGAGTCGCTCACCGGCGGCGGCGCCGAGATCTTCGACTGGGAGATCCGGCAGCACATCGTCGACCACGAAACCCACTGGGAGGACTGGTCGCGGATCCACCGGCTCGCGCACGAGAAGGGGCTCAAGACCCCCTGCACGATGCTCTACGGGCATATCGAGGAGCCCCGCCACCGGGTGGACCACGTGCTGCGCCTGCGTGAGCTCCAGGACGAGACCGGCGGCTTCCAGGTCTTCATCCCGCTGCGCTACCAGCACGACTTCGTGGACATGAAGGACGGCAAGATCCGCAACCGGCTTCAGGCCCGCACCACCATGGCGACCGGCGCCGAGGCGCTGAAGACCTTCGCGGTCTCGCGGCTGCTGTTCGACAACGTGCCGCATGTCAAGGTCTTCTGGGTGATGCACGGCGTGCAGACCGCGCAGCTCGCGCTCAACCACGGCGCGGACGACATGGACGGCTCGGTCGTCGAGTACAAGATCACTCACGACGCCGACTCCTACGGGACGCCCAACAAGCTCACCCGTGACGACCTGCTCGAGTTGATCCGGGACGCCGGTTTCCGGCCGGTGGAGCGGAACACCCGCTACGAGATCATCCGCGAGTTCGAGGGCCCGGACGCGGACCGCCGCGAGTCCCCCCAGCCGATGCGGGTGTGACCCGTCCCGCCCACCGCCCGGCGGCCGCTGTCTGACGGCCGCCGAGCGGGGCACCCGGGGGCCATGGCCGGTACGAAGAGCCCCGAGGACGCGTACACCGCCGCCCCCTTCGTCCCGGACGGCGCCGACCTGGGCGCGCTCCGGGAGGCGGCGGCCGGATGCCGCGGCTGCCCGCTGCACCGCGACACCACCCAGACGGTCTTCGGCGCCGGCGACCCGGGCGCCCGGGCCATGCTCGTCGGCGAGCAGCCGGGCGACCAGGAGGACCGGCAGGGCAAGCCCTTCGTGGGCCCGGCGGGCAAGGTCCTCGACCGGGCCCTGGCGGAGGCCGGGATCGACCCTGGCGAGACGTACATCACCAACGCCGTCAAGCACTTCAAGTTCACCCACCTCCCCGAGCGCGGCAAGCGGCGCATCCACAAGCCGCCCAGCCTGCGCGAGCTGGCCGCCTGCGGGCCCTGGCTGGCGGCCGAGGTGGAGCTGATCGGGCCCGAGGTGATCGTGGCGCTCGGCGCCACGGCCGGGAAGGCGCTGCTCGGCTCGTCGTTCCGGGTGACCAAGGAGCGCGGGACGCGGCTGGAGGGCGACGCGTCGGGACCGGCGCGCGGCGCCCTGATCGTCCCCACGATCCACCCCTCCGCGGTGCTGCGGGCCGATGACCGGGAGGCGGCGTACGAGGGGCTGGTGGCGGATCTGAGGGTCGCGGCGGAGGCACTCGGCTGAGCGGCCCGGGGCCGTGGCGTGACCCTCCGGGGCCCGGTCGCCGTCGCGCGTACGGGGGCCCGGGGCGCGGGGGCGCTGACAGTGCCGGTGGGTATCGTCGGCCGCATGCCCCTGCGTTTTGAACTCGATCCCGAGGCCACCCCCGAGCTGCTCGACTCCGTCTGCGCCCTGTGGGCCGACGTCTCGAACGCGGGTGGCGCCGTCGGCTTCGTACCGCCCGTGGCCAAGGACGACATACGCCCCGATCTGCTCAAGCACCTGGCGGCGATGACGGAGGGCCGGACCCGCCTGCTGATCGGCCGCGACGAGGACGGCGCCGTGGCCGCCACCGCCTTCTTCACCTTCAACACCCACCGGCTGATGCGCCACTGGTGCTGGCTCTACACCGTGATGGTGCACCCCTCCCACCAGGGCAAGGGACACGGCCGCGCCCTTATGGCCGCCGCCGAGGACGCCGCGCGCGATATGGACGGCATCCGGGGGATACGGCTCACCTGCCGCGGCGGCACCGGCGCGGACCGCTTCTACGAGGCGTGCGGCTACAAGGAGGTCGGCCGGGCGCCCGGCGCGATCAGGGTCGCCGACGACGACTTCCGGGACGACGTCACCATGTGGCTGCCGCTGAATTGATCAGAAACCGGCCGTGGTTCACTGGGAGGACAGCTTCTTCCAGCATCCGCTCCGGCCGAACGCCCAGCAGAACTCCCAGGAGAGAGGACGAGTCGTGTCCTTCACGCCGAGTGCCATGTTCCGCTACACCCTCATGCGCCTGGGAATCTTCGCCGGATCGTTCCTGGCCATCTGGGGCCTGGTCTACGTCCGGGTGCTGCCCTCCGGCCTCGGCAGCTCCAACCTCTTCTGGGTGGCGCTGCTCGCGCTGGTCGTCTCCGCGCCGCTGAGCTGGGTGATGCTGCGCAGGCAGCGGGACGCCGTGGCCGTCCAGGTCGCCGAGAAGGTGGACCGCGCCAAGGAGCGGCTGGCGGCGAACCAGAGCCAGGAGGACGGCGTCTGACCCGCGCCGGGCTGTAACCCTCCTCACACCACCCCGCACACTCCACCGACGCCCCCTGCGCCAGCTTCCGTTGGCACAGGGGGCGTTGACGTCTTTCGGCCCCTCAGAAGCCGTCATGAGCCCTCGGAAGCCGCCGGAAGTCAAAGATTTCCTTTGGGTGCCCCAAAGCGGCGGTGTTAATGTACTTGTCATGAAGACAGCAGCCGCGCCCCTCATCTTCGCGAGCGTTCCGCTCGTGGCGCGCCTGCACATCGATCTTTGCCGCTGCCTGTCCGCGGCCTGTCGCCGCCGCTGATCGACCTCACGCACAGCGGCCGGAGATCCCGTACGGACTCCTGGCTTTCTCCCGCCCTCTTACCTCCACCGGAGTGTGTCCGTTGTCGTCCGCCCTCAAGGCGTCCCCCCAGGGGTCGTCCTCCTTCCGCCTGCCCAAGGTGCCCTTCTGGGCGCAGATCCTGCTGGGCCTCGTCCTCGGTGTGGTGCTGGGCTGGATCGCCCGCAGCGGTGATGTCGGCTGGCTGGTCACCACGCTCGACAAGATCGGCTCGATCTTCGTCCAGTTGCTGAAGCTGGCCGTCGCCCCGCTGGTGTTCTTCGCGATCCTGATCTCGATCACCAACCTGCGGAATGTCAACAACGCCGCCCGGCTGGCGACCCGCACCCTGCTGTGGTTCATGGCCACCTCGCTCATAGCCGTCGCCATCGGCCTCGCGATCGGCCTGATCACCAACCCGGGCGCCGGCACCGATCTGACCCCCAAGGACGGCGCCAAGCCCGACCACGCGGGCTCCTGGCTGGACTTCCTCACCGGGATCGTGCCGACCGACATCATCACCCCGTTCACCGAGCTGAACGTCCTCCAGATCGTCTTCATCGCCGCCGTCGCGGGCGTCGCGGCCCTCCAGCTCGGCGAGAAGGCCCAGCCGATCCTCACCCTGAGCCAGTCGGTGCTGGAACTGCTCCAGAAGGCCCTGTGGTGGGTCATCCGCCTCGCCCCGCTGGGCACCCTCGGCCTCATCGGCACCGCCATCGCCGACTACGGCTGGAACCTGATCGGCAAGTACGCGACCTTCACCGCCGACATCTACATCGGCTGCGCACTGGTGATGTTCGGCGTCTACCCGCTGCTGCTCGCGACGGTCGCCAAGGTCAACCCCCTGAGCTTCTTCAAGGGCGCCTGGCCCGCCATCCAGCTCGCCTTCGTCTCCCGCTCCTCGGTCGGCACCATGCCGCTGACCCAGAAGGTCACCGAGCGGCTGGGCGTCCCCAAGGAGTACGCCTCCTTCGCGGTGCCCTTCGGCTCCACGACGAAGATGGACGGCTGCGCCTCGATCTACCCGGCGATCGCCGCGATCTTCATCGCTCAGATCTTCGACGTCCACCTGGGCATCGGCGACTACCTCCTGATCGCCTTCGTCTCGGTCATCGGCTCCGCCGCCACCGCCGGCCTCACCGGCGCCACGGTCATGCTGACCCTGACCCTCTCCACCCTGGGCCTGCCCCTGGAGGGCGTCGGCCTGCTGATGGCCATCGACCCGGTGCTGGACATGATGCGGACCGCCACGAACGTGGCCGGCCAGTCGCTGATCCCGGTGATCGTCTCGGCCCGCGAGAAGATCCTCGACCACGAGGCGTACGCCCACGCCAGCGCCTCTCCGCTGGACGACTACGACGAGCCGGAGCGCCAGCTCGCCGCCGCGTAACCCCTGACGGGCGACAAATCGGTGCCCCCGGACCTCGGCGAGGTCCGGGGGCACCGCGTTTGTTCACTCGCCCGCCGTGGCCTCCAGGCCGACGATGGCCACCACCAGCAGGAGCAGGAAGAAGATCCGGGCCGGGGTGACCGGTTCATGGAAGAGGATCATGCCCAGCAGTGCGGTGCCTACGGCGCCGATGCCGACCCAGACGCCGTAGGCCGTGCCGATGGGCAGGCTCTTCACCGCGACGCTCAGCAGCCCCATGCTCACGATCAGACCGGCGACGGTGAACACGCTGGGCCACAGCCGGGTGAAGCCGTCGCTCAGCTTCATGCCGATCGACCAGCAGATTTCGAACAGTCCGGCGATGAGCAGCAGGACCCATGCCATGACGGCACCTCCGTGGAGTCTCTCGATACGGGGTGCGTCGTCTTTGCGGGGCCCGGTACGGCGCGTCTCGTCGGGTTCTTCCCGACCGTAGCAAACCCAGGTGTCAGGTGAGCGGGGCGGTGAGCAGGGGCAGGGCGCGGGTGAGCTCGCGCTCCCAGTAGGGCCAGGTGTGGGTGCCGGGGCCGTAGAGGTGGGCGGCGACGGCCAGGCCGTGGGCGCGGGCGCGGCGCACATAGCGCTGGGCCATCTCGCCGAGACCGCGCTCCAGGGTGTCCTCGGGGCGGCCCGGGGGATCGAGGGGACCGGGGGTGCCGTTTCCGCAGGCGACGTAGAGCGGGTAGCCGCGGGGGAGCCGGGGGATGAGGGCGTACGGGTTGTGGGCGTCCCAGAGCGCGGACTGGGCGGCGGGGTCTCCCCACAGGGCCGTCGGGTCGGCGCCCTGGCCCGTAAGGATGCCCTGGATACCGGCGGGGTCCAGGGTGGTGTGGATGACACCGCTGAAGGACGCCGCCGCGCGGAACAGGCGGGGGTGGCGTGCGGCGTAGGACAGGGCGCCGAAGCCGCCCATGGACAGACCGGCGATCGCACGGCGGCCGTTGGCCCTCAGGGCGCGCTCCAGGAGGGGGCGCAGTTCGGCCAGGTGGAAGGTCTCCCAGGCGGGCGGGCCGTAGTGGCCGCCGTTCCACCAGTTGGAGTAGAAGCCCGCGGGGCCGCCCTCGGGGGAGACGATCAGGGCCGGGGTGGCCGCGGTGATGGCCTCGACATCGGTGTTGAGGGTCCACGCCTCCCAGCCCGGGCCCGGGTCGCAGCAGCCGTGGAGCAGGTAGAGGACGGGCCAGCGGTGGTGGGGGCGGCGGTCGTAGCCGGTGGGGAGGAGGACGCGGACGTGGCCCGCACGGCCCAGGGCGGGGGAGTCGATCGTCAGGTCGAGGACGCGCTCGCTGACGCGGTCCGCGGCGATGAGGCGGGCGCGGGCGGGCGTCCGGCGTGCGGCAAGGGCTTCCGCGGGGCGGGCTTTCGGGGCCTTCGGGGGGCCGGGCTCCGGGGAGCGGGCTTGGGCGGTGGTCGTCAGGAGCGGTGCGGCGGCCAGCGCGGTGAGCGCGGCGACGGCTCTGCGGCGGTTCGGCATCGTTCGTTCTCCTTCGCGGTGCTGCGTACGGAGCTGAACGGGGCACGGTGCGTGGTCAGTTGAAACTTTGATGTCGGCGGGCGGCCGTGGCAAGAGCGCCGACAGTGGTCCCACGTAGGCTTAACCCGATATGTGTGCGGGGGCACGATCGAAGGGGGCGGCCTGCGTGGGCGGGGCGACGGGGAGCAAGCGCGTACCACGGGCGGTGCGGGAGCAGCAGATGCTGGACGCGGGGGTGCGGGCCTTCGCGCGCAGCGGCTATCGGAACGCCTCGATGGACGACATCGCCGAGCTGGCCGGGGTTTCCAAGCCGCTGGTCTATCTCTATCTCCACTCCAAGGAAGAGCTGTTCACGGCGTGCATACGGCGGGAGGCCGCGGCGCTGGTGACCGCCGTGCGCGCCGCCGTGGAGCGGGACGCGCCCGCCGACCGGCAGTTGTGGAGCGGGCTGAGCGGCTTCTTCGCCCATGCGGCCGAACATCCGGACGGCTGGACGCTGTTGCATGTGCAGGCCCGTACGCATGGGCAGCCCTATGCGCGCGAAGTGGCCGCGATGCGGGCGGAGATCGTGGAGTTCGTGACGCAGTTGATCGGGGCGGCGGCGCGGGAGCACGCCCGCGGCACGGCGCGCGCCCGGACCCTCGCGGGCACCGAGGTGTCCGGGCTCGCGTACGCGCTGGTGGGGGCGGCCGAGTCGCTCGCGGACTGGGCGGGGGACGGAAGAGCGGGCGGGCACTCGGCAAAGGAGGCCGCGGCCACCCTGATGAACTTCGCCTGGGCCGGGCTGGGGAACCTGCTCCAGGGGACGGGATGGTCGCCCGAGCGGGTCGGGTGAGGCATGGGTCGGCTGACCCGCTCGGGTGGGCTGATGCGTGGATCTGGCTGAGGCGCGGGTGGCGTGGCCTCGGGCGGGCCTCGGGCGGGCGTCAAGGCGGGCCTCAGGCGGTGCAGTCGCCCCGCGTCGGCTCGTCAGCCAGCCGCGCCGCCATCCAGTCCAGGGCCGCCGGGATCCCGGTCAGCGCCGTGGTGACATGGTCGAGCGGATAGTCCTGCCACTCCACCGGTACGCCCCGGGCGCACCAGCGGGCGCGCAGCGCCTCGCCGACCCGGTACGGGATCAGCTCGTCCACCAGGCCCTGGTAGAGGTAGACGGGGTGGTCCGGGGAGCGAGTGCCCAAGTATGAGGACCGCAGAGCGAGTTGCCAGGCCGGGCTGGCGAGTGGGTCCCTTACGGTCACCTCGGACATGCGCTGGAAGAGCCCGGCGATGGTGCTGAGGGCCACGCAGTTCCACTTCATCGCCGTCCTTTCGTGGATACCCCTGGCTTCAGCCGGGGGAGGAAACGAAACCCCTGCGGGGCAGGGCAAGGAGCGGGGTTTCGCCGTCAGGGCTAAAGACCGTACTCTGACCCGCAAGGTGACCTTTAGCTGTGTCCTCACTAGTTTGTGAGCATGGCCACGGCGCATGTGAAGCGGGCGTTTAAGTACCGCTTCTATCCCACGGACGAGCAGGCAGCGGAGCTGTCGCGCACGTTCGGGTGTGTGCGGAAGGTCTTTAACATGGCGCTCGCGGCGCGTACGGAGGCGTGGGCGCGGCAGGAGCGGGTGAACTACAACGCCACGTCGGCGATGCTGACGGCGTGGAAGAAGACCCAAGAACTGGCGTTCCTCAACGACGTCTCCTCGGTTCCGCTACAGCAGTGCTTGCGGCACTTGCAGACGGCGTTCACGAGCTTCTTCGCCAAGCGGGCCAGGTACCCGCGCTTCAAGTCGAAGAAGAAGTCGCGCAAATCCGCCGAGTACACCACCAGCGGGTTCCGCTTCCGCGCGGGGAAGCTGACGCTGGCCAAGATGACCGAGCCACTGGATATCGTGTGGTCGCGTCCGTTCCCGGAGGGTGCGAAGCCGTCCACGGTGACCGTGTCCCAGGACAGCGCGGGGCGATGGTTCGTCTCGATGCTGTGCGAGGACCCGGGCGTCAAACCGCTTCCCGCAACGGATGCGGCGGTTGGTGTGGATGTCGGCCTGGACCACCTTCTGACCCTGTCCACCGGGGAGGAGGTCGCCAACCCCCGCCATGAGCGCCGCGACCGCGTCCGCCTCGCCCTGGCTCAACGCCGCCTGGTGAAGAAGGAGAAGGGTTCGACGAACCGGGCCAGGGCCCGGCGTAAGGTCGCCAGGATCCACGCCCGTATCGCCGACCGGCGCCGTGACGGGCTGCACAAGCTGACTTCCCGACTCGTTCGTGAGAACCAAACGATCGTGATCGAGGATCTGACCGTGCGGAACATGGTCAAGAACCGGAACCTGGCCCGCGCCATCAGCGATGCCGCGTGGTCGGAGTTCCGGGCGATGCTGGAGTACAAGGGTGCCTGGTACGGGCGGGAAGTGATCGCGGTCGACCGATTCTTCCCCTCCTCCAGGCTGTGCTCCACCTGCGGCACCCTCCAGGAGAAGATGCCGCTGCACGTCCGTACCTGGACGTGCGACTGTGGCACGACCCACGACCGGGACGTGAACGCAGCGAAAAACCTGCTGGCCGTCGGACTGACGGTGTCGGCCTGTGGAGCTGGTGTAAGACCTCAACGGAGTTCTCCGGGCGGGCAGTCGGCGACGAAGCAGGAAGCCCCACGGCGCGAGCCGTAGGAATCCCCCTCGTTTTACGAGGGGGAGGAAGCCAAGAAGTCCACATAGCCGCGCTGGAGCGTGGACTCGTCCTGGACGACGGGAGCGGTCAGCCAGCGGCGGTCGAACCCGGCCGCGGTGCGCGGTGCGCCGAAGCGGGGCGGGCAGCCGAACAGCGGCTCGTAGTCGTCGGCGTACGGCGGTGCCGGATACGCGAACTGGGCCCACAGCAGCGGGATTCGCCGCCCGATCAGCCAGCCCGCGAGCCGGTGCCGGATGAGCATCAGCCATTCGGCCACGATGTGGTGCTCGGCCGCCGTAAGGCCGTCGGCATGTGGGCCCAGCCCGCCGCGCAGGGCGAACACCGCCTCCCGGCCGCGGGCCGCGCCGCGCTCCAGGGCGAGATTGGGCCCGCCGGGGAAGAGCCGGTAGAAGCGGGCCCCGCGCTCCACCGCCGTGCCGAGGTCGGGGCAGCCCAGCGAGGCGTAGCACATCATCGCGAAGGTGCCGGGGCGGCTGCGGATGGTCGCCAGCCCCAGGAACTCGTCCCCGGTGGCCCGGTGCAGGGCGCGCACCAGCCGGGCGAACTGCTCGGGGGAGACGCGGGCGCGGTCGTCGGTGAGCAACAGCGGGGGTATCCGGGCCCGTTGCAGCAGGGGGACGGTGTCGAGGCCGAGCCGCTGCGCACCGCGCAGCGCGGCCCGCACATGGTGCACCGTCACCGTCCGCCGCCCGCGCCCCATGGTCAAAACCGTAGCCCGATCGGGGCGTTGCGTCAGCGGTGCGTCGCCGGCCCCCTGCACGGCGTGAGCACCTTAAGGACGGCGTGAGCGCCTTACGGTTATCCTCGACGGCCCGTACGGACCTGTGAGAGCGGTGAGGGACATGACCACGACCCGGCGGCCCGCGACAGCCGAATGGCTGGGCCTCGAGCCCCATCCGGAGGGCGGCTGGTACCGGGAGACCTGGCGCAGCGATGTCGCGGTGCGGCCGCCGGGGTACGGGGGCGAGCGCGCGACGGCCACGGCGATCTACTTCCTGCTGACTCCCGGTGAGGAGTCCCGCTGGCATGTGGTGCGCTCGGCCGAGCTGTGGCTGTGGCACAGCGGCGGCCCGCTGCGGCTGCGGCTGGGCGGTACGGGCGACGGCCCGGAGGCGGCCCCCACGGAGCTGGTCCTGGGCCCCGATATCGCCTCCGGCCAGCGCCCCCAGCTCGTCGTCCCGCCGGGCACCTGGCAGTCGGCCCGTCCGATGGCGGACGAGGAGGTCCTGGTGAGCTGTGTGGTCTCCCCGGGCTTCGACTTCGCCGACTTCCGGCTGCTGGAGGACTGACCGCCCCCGGGAGGCTCCGGGAAAGGCGGAACAGGCGGAAAAGGCGCAGAAGGCAAGGTAGGCCGAGAAGGCCGAGAAGAGGCGGAAAGGCAGGAGCCCCGCTTCCCGCCAGGCGGGGAGCAGGGCTCCTTGGGTGGTGCTGCTGGATCAGACGGCGCTGACGTTCTCCGCCTGGGGGCCCTTCGGACCCTGGGTGACGTCGAAGGTCACGGCCTGGTTCTCCTCAAGAGAACGGAAGCCGGTCGCGTTGATCGCGGAGTAGTGAACGAAGACATCGGGGCCGCCGCCGTCTTGGGCGATGAAGCCGAAGCCCTTCTCGGCGTTGAACCACTTGACGGTTCCGGTAGCCATAAGCCCTCCTTGGGCCAAAGGGTTGCCCTGCTCCAGAACCTGCAAGAAGTCTGAAAACTACAAAAGCCCGCGGTTACATGCTCCGCAGGCTCTGTACTGCAAGGAAACCAAACTGCAACTTGCGGCGAGCCTAGCACGCTCCGTGTGCACGAGGAAAGAGCCGAAGATCACGAAAACGAGGGGTTTCCCTGGCTTCCAGGATGGATAAGATCGCAGGTCGAGCGCTTGCCGGTCGGTCAGCGCAAGGACGGCCGACCACCCCGGCGCCATTCCCGGGGCCGAGCGGGGCTAGCCTCCGATGCGTGGACAATTCACCGAGTTCCCCCTCGCGGAGTACCCAGGGCGCCTCCGAAAGCATCGGGCCCCTTGTCGGTCATCGGCGCAGCCGGCCAAAAGTGGGGCACATCCAGTACCTCAATTGCATGCCGTTGTACTGGGGCCTCGCCAGGACCGGTTCGCTCCTGGATTTCGAGCTCACCAAGGCTTCTCCCGACGCCCTCAACGACCTGCTGGTCAGTGGCGATCTCGACATCGGCCCGATCAGCCTGGTGGAGTATCTGCGCAATGCGGACGATCTTGTCGCGCTCCCCGACATCGCGGTGGGCTGCGACGGGCCCGTGATGTCCTGCGTGATCGTCTCGCAGGTGCCGCTGGAGCAGCTCAACGGGGCGCGCGTCGCACTCGGTTCCGCCTCGCGCACCTCCGTACGCCTGGCTCAGCTCCTGCTCGCCGAGCGGTACGGGCTCACGCCCGAGTACTACACCTGCCCGCCCGACCTCAGCCTGATGATGCAGGAGGCCGAGGCGGCGGTGCTGATCGGCGACGCGGCGCTGCGGGCCAATCTCCACGACGCACCCCGGCTGGGCCTCCAGGTCCATGACCTGGGACAGATGTGGAAGGAGTGGACCGGGCTCCCCTTTGTCTTCGCGGTATGGGCGGCCCGCCGCGAGTACCTGGAGCGGGAGCCGGAGATCGTCCGGGGCGTGCACCAGGCGTTCCTGGAGTCGCGGAACCTCTCCCTGGAAGAGGTCGGCAAGGTCGCCGAGCAGGCGGCGCGCTGGGAGCAGCTCGACGCGTCGGTGCTGGAGCGCTACTTCACCACTCTCGACTTCAGCCTCGGTGCGGAGCAGTTGCTGGGCATCGCGGAGTTCGCCCGCCGTACGGGTCCGACGACCGGATACCCGGCGGACGTCCGGGTCGATCTGCTGACCTGACCTGACCTGACCTGAGCCGACCTGACCTGACCCGATCCGACCTGGCCTTCCGGACCGCACCGACCAGCGTGGATGGCGGGAACACCCCCTAAGCTGGACCGGCGCATGGAGGGGGAGGCAACGCGATGGATCCGCTGGGAGCGGACGATCCGCAGGTCATCGGCGCGTACCGGCTGCTCGGACGGCTCGGTTCGGGCGGGATGGGCCGGGTCTTTGTGGGCCGCAGCGCGGGCGGGCGCACGGTGGCGGTGAAGGTTGTGCACGCCCATTTCGCGCTGGACGAGGAGTTCCGCGCCCGCTTCCGGCGCGAGGTCGACGCCGCGCGCCGGGTCGGTGGCGCCTTTACCGCGCCGGTCCTGGACGCCGACCCGGAGGCGCACATTCCGTGGGTGGCCACCGGCTATGTGGCGGGCCCTCCGCTCAACCAGGCCGTATCCGACGAGGGGCCGCTGCCCGAGTCGGCGGTGCGGGCCCTGGGCGCGGGGCTCGCCGAGGCACTGGCCGCGGTGCACGCCCTCGGCCTGGTCCACCGCGATGTCAAGCCGTCCAATGTGCTGCTCGCGCTCGACGGTCCGCGTTTGATCGACTTCGGTATCGCCCGGGCCACCGAGGGCACGGTGTCGCTGACCTCGACCGGCGCCTCCATCGGCTCGCCCGGCTATATGGCGCCCGAGCAGATCCTGGGCGAGGGCGTCGGGGGCGCGGCCGATGTCTTCTCCCTCGGCGCGGTGCTGGCGTACGCGGCGACCGGCAAGCCGCCGTTCCCGGGCGACACTTCGGCCGCGCTGCTCTACAAGGTGGTGCACGACGAGCCCCGGCTCGGCCCCGAGCTGACGGGTGACCTGCGCGATCTGGTCGCCGCGTGCCTCGCCAAGAACCCGGCCGACCGCCCCACCCCCGAGCGGATCGTGCGGCGCCTCGCCCCGGAGGACGGCGCCTCGGGGCTCGCCCGGCCGGGCTGGCTGCCGGGGGCGCTGGTCGAGCGGGTGAGCCGGCAGGTGGTGGAGCTGCTCGACCTGGAGGCGGAGGCCGTGGCCCCGCCGCGCGTCGCCGAGCCGCCCGCCGCAGGGCCCTCCGCCATAGGGCCCTCCGCCATAGGGCCGTCATCCATAGAGCCGTCATCCATAGGGCTGCCCGCCGTAGGGCCGTCCTCGGCCGGGCCGTCAGTCACGGAGTCACCGGCCGCGGACTCACCGACCCCGCCGCCCACCCCGGCCCCGGCCTCACCCCTGCTGGGCGCCTTCGGCCCGCCCGACCCGTCGTACGCCAACGGGCTGCCCCCGAAGGACCAGCCGGGACCTCCGCTCCCCTCCCCGCCGTCGTCGAAACCGGGCGGCCGCAGTGTCGCGCTCTCCGCCGCCGTCGGCGGTAAGAAGCGCCCCAAGGCGCTGAGCTGCACGCTGGTCCTGTCCATCGCGGGCGCGCTGGCCGTGGCGACGACCGCCGCCGTGCTCTTCAAGGTGCTGCCCGGCGGCTCCAGCGACAACAACGACCAGGGCGCCGCGGACCCCCGCCCCTCCGCCACCGAACGGAACCCGGGAGACGGAGCGCACGACGACTCCGGGAAGGGTGCCGTGCCCAAGGCGTTCCTCGGCACCTGGCAGGGCGATCTGACCTCCGACTCGGGGATCCCGGTGGGCACCTTGACGATCACCTTCCGGCAGGGCCACACCGGGCAGGACGTCGCCAGCGGCCGGGTCAAGCTGTCGGTGCTGCGCTGCGACAGCACCTGGAAGCTGGTCTCGGCGGCCCCGAAACAACTCCACCTCGACGCGCGCCTGAAGGGTTCCGAGCCCCAGCAGGGGTGCAGCGACGCCTCGACGGACGAGCAGTTCACCCTCACCCGCGACGGGGCGCTCAGCTACCAGGCGAAGGACGACCAGGCGGGTGACCCCACGGGCACTCTGCGCAAGCTGCGATGAGCGGGGGCGGCCGGCGCCGGTGTGCCCGACACGTACTCGTAGTGGCGTAAAGGCGCTGGCGTACGCTGGGTCGGTCCACCCGTAGACCTCCGAAAGGTACGCCCCGGTGACCGCAAACGCAGAGGTGCAGGTAGTCCTCGACCGCGCCGCCGACGGGGGCCGGATCACCCCACAAGAGGCGCTCGACCTTTACCGTTCGGCTCCGCTGCACGCGCTGGGGGCCGCCGCCGACGCGGTCCGGCGCCGTCGCTACGCGGGCACCGAGCACATCGCGACGTACATCATCGAGCGGAACATCAACTACACCAACGTCTGCGTCACGGCGTGCAAGTTCTGCGCCTTCTACGCCGCGCCGAAGGACACGGCGAAGGGCTGGAGCCGCGATCTCGACGACATCCTGCGGCGCTGCGCGGAGACCGTCGAGCTGGGCGGCACGCAGATCATGTTCCAGGGCGGCCACCACCCGGACTACGGCGTGGAGTACTACGAGAAGCACTTCTCGGCCATCAAGAAGGCGTTCCCGCAGTTGGTGATCCACTCGCTGGGGGCGTCCGAGGTCGAGCACATGGCGCGGATCTCGGGGGTCCCGGCCGAGGAGGCCATCCGCCGTATCCACGCGGCCGGTCTCGACTCCTTCGCGGGCGCGGGCGCCGAGCTGCTGCCCGAGCGGCCGCGCAAGGCCATCGCGCCGCTGAAGGAGTCCGGCGAGCGCTGGCTGGAGATCATGGAGATCGCCCATAACCTCGGCGTGGAGTCCACCTCCACCATGCTGATGGGCACCGGCGAGACCAACGCCGAGCGGATCGAGCACCTCCGCATGATCCGCGATGTGCAGGACCGTACGGGCGGCTTCCGCGCCTTCATCCCGTACACCTACCAGCCCGAGAACAACCATCTGAAGGGCCAGACGCAGGCGACCGTCTTCGAGTACCTGCGGATGATCGCCATCGCGCGGCTCTTCCTCGACAACGTGGCCCATATCCAGGGTTCCTGGCTGACCGTGGGCAAGGAGGCCGGCCAGCTCGCCCTGCACTACGGGGCGGACGACCTCGGCTCGGTGATGCTGGAGGAGAACGTGGTCTCCTCGGCGGGCGCCCGCCACCGCTCCAACCGGATGGAGCTACTCCACCTCATCCGCGCGGCCGGCCGGGTCCCCGCGCAGCGCGCGACGACGTACGAGCACCTGGTGGTGCACGACGACCCGGCGAACGACCCGGTCGACGACCATGTCGTCTCGCATCTGTCCTCGACGGCGATCGAAGGTGGCACGGCCCACCCCGAGCTGACGGTGATCCAGGCGTCCTGATGCTCACGCTCCACGCGGCGCCCGTCGTCCGGTACACCCCCGACGACGCGGCGCCGCTGCACGAGGCCGCCGTCGCGGTCGACGGCGACCGCATCGCGGCCATCGGCCCCCTGGCGGAGCTGCGGCGGACCTATCCGCGGGCCCGGGTGCGGGAGTGGCCCGGGGAGCTCGGCCCGGCCCTCGTCCACGAGGGCCCGGTGCCGGACGCGCCCAGCCCGCGGGAGCGGATCCACGCCCTGCTGCGGCGGGGCGCGACCGCCGTCCTCGCGCACCACCTCGGCGACGCCGAGCTGCGCGCGGCCGCCCACCGGGGCGGCATCGCCGTCCTGGACCGGCCCCGGCCGCCCGTTCTCGCCCCGGCGGGCCGCGCGGATCTGGCCGTCTTCGACGCGGACGGCGCGTGCCTGGCCACGGTGGTGGCGGGGCGGCTGGTGCACCGGCGCCGCTGAGGCACGCCGGGCCCCGGGCGGGGGCGCGGGGCGCGGGAGGTGAACAATGGGGGCGTGAGCCGAGCATCCCTGGACAAGCAGCCGCACGAAGTCGCCGCCATGTTCGACGGCGTGGCGGCCAAATACGACCTCACCAACGATGTGCTGTCGCTCGGGCAGGCCCGGCTGTGGCGCAAGGCGGTCGCCCGGGCCGTGGACGCGCGCGCCGGTGAGCGGGTGCTCGACCTCGCCGCCGGTACGGGGACGTCCTCGCTGCCGTTCCTGGAGGCGGGCGCGTACGTGGTGCCGTGCGACTTCTCGCTCGGGATGCTCCGGGAGGGCAAGAAGCGCCATCCGCGGCTGCCGCTGACCGCGGGCGACGCGACCCGGCTGCCCTTCGCGGACGGGGTCTTCGACGCCGTCACGATCTCCTTCGGGCTGCGCAACATCCAGGACACGCAGGGGGCGCTGCGCGAGATGCTGCGGGTGACCAGGCCCGGCGGACGGGTCGTCATCTGCGAGTTCAGCCACCCCGCATGGGAGCCGTTCCGCACGGTCTACAGCGAGTATCTGATGCGCGCGCTGCCGCCGATCGCGACGTCGGTCAGCAGCAACCCGGACGCGTATGTCTACCTCGCGGAGTCCATCCGCGCCTGGCCGGACCAGCCCCGTCTCGCCGCCCGGCTGCGGTCGGCGGGCTGGGAGCGGGCGGCCTGGCGCAACCTCACCGGCGGCGTGGTGGCCCTCCACCGGGCGTACAAGCCGTAAGGCGGCCATGAACGCGGCATGCGAGCCGTAAGGCGGCCGTACGAGCCGTAAGGCGACCACGAACGCGGCATGGGAGCCGTAAGGCGGTCACCGGCCGGGCCGCGGGGACGGCTGCTCGCGACGGCTCCTCGCGCCGCTTCGCGGCCCTTCGCGAGTGCCGGAGTTACGCCCCCCATAGACTGCATGTGTCCAGTGCCCGGCGTGACCGGCACGCCGTTACCGAGGCTTGGGGAGACCCCGCGTGAGCGAGACCGCACCCACCGAGAGCGCGTCCTTTGGGATCTCGGAGCGCAGCGCCGATGTGATCGTCGTCGGTGCCGGACCGGCCGGCTCCACCACCGCGTACCACCTCGCCAAGGCGGGGCTGGATGTGCTGCTGCTGGAGAAGACGGCCTTTCCGCGCGAGAAGGTGTGCGGTGACGGCCTGACCCCGCGCGCCACCAAGCAGCTCGTGGCCATGGGCATCGACATCTCCGAGGAGGCGGGCTGGCTGCGCAACCGGGGTCTGCGGATCATCGCGGGCGGGGTGCGGCTCCAGCTCGACTGGCCGGAGCTGGCCGCGTACCCGAACTACGGCCTGGTCCGTAAGCGTGACGACTTCGACGAGCAGTTGGCGCGGCAGGCCCAGAAGGCCGGGGCCCGGCTGTACGAGCGCTGCAATGTGGGCGCCCCGATCACCGACGAGCGCACCGGCCGGATCACCGGGGTCCACGCCAAGCTGGGCGAGGAGAAGGCGCCCGTCACCTTCCACGCGCCCCTGGTGGTCGCCGCCGACGGCAACTCCACCCGGCTCTCGCTCGCCATGGGGCTGCACCGGCGCGAGGACCGCCCGATGGGCGTGGCGGTGCGGACGTACTTCACCTCGCCCCGCCATGACGACGACTACCTGGAGTCCTGGCTGGAGTTGTGGGACCGGCGCGGCGCGCAGGACCGGCTGCTGCCCGGCTACGGCTGGATCTTCGGCATGGGCGACGGCACCAGCAATGTGGGCCTGGGCGTCCTGAACACCTCGTCCTCCTTCAAGGAGCTCGACTGGCGCGAGATCCTCAAGGCGTGGTGCGCCTCGATGCCGGAGGACTGGGGCTACACCCCGGAGAACATGACCGGCCCGATCCGCGGCGCCGCGCTCCCGATGGCCTTCAACCGGCAGCCGCACTACACCCGCGGGCTGCTGCTCGTCGGTGACGCGGGCGGCATGGTCAACCCGTTCAACGGCGAGGGCATCGCCTATGCGATGGAATCCGGACAGATCGCCGCGGATGTGATCGTCCAGGCCCATGCCCGCGCCACCGCCCCCCAGCGCGAACTGGCCCTCCAGCGCTACCCCAAGGTCCTCAAGGACACCTACGGCGGCTACTACACGCTGGGCCGGGCGTTCGTGAAGCTGATCGGCAACCCGAAGGTCATGAAGCTGGCGGCGCAGCGCGGGCTGACGCATCCGATGCTGATGCGGTTCACCCTGAAGCTGCTGGCGAATCTGACGGACCCGACGGGCGGCGACGCGATGGACCGCATCATCAACGGCCTCACCAAGGTGACCCCGCGAGCCTGACGGCCCCGTAAGGGCCGGCCGACCGACAACGCGGACGTATCGCGGCGCCCCCAGCGGAGCGCTACGCGCCGGGGCCGCCGCTCGCGATGACGCCGAACGGCGCCCGGACCACATCCGCCAGCCAGGCCATCCGGCCGATCCCCTCGGCCGACATGGCCGGCATCAGCACCGAACCGCCCAGGTCCTGCCCCTTGGCCACCACCGCGTCGCAGTCCGCCACCTCGAAGTACGGCAGCCACTGCGGCGGTGTCGAATGCCCCTCCTGGAGCTGGGCGACGCCGCCGAAGGAGCCCTCCCGGCCGGCGCCGGTGGTCATCAGCACCGTGTACGCCCCGCCGGGGAAGGACATCTCCTCGGCGTCCCAGCCGAAGACCTTGCGGTAGAAGGCCAGGTCCCTGGGGGGATCGGGGGAGTGCAGCTCGGTCCAGCACAGGGTGCCGGGGTCGTTGACCGCGTCCAGCCCCGCCGTCCGGCCGGGCTGCCAGATGGCGAAGCGGGCGCCGCCGGGGTCGGTGAACTGGGCCATCCGCCCCTCCTCGAAGACGTCGAACGGAGCGAGCCGCACCGTGCCGCCCGACTGCTCGACGGTCCGCGCGGTCTCCTCGGCGTCACGGGTGTGGAAATACGGCGTCCAGGCGGACCGAGCGCCCTCCTCGGTGAGCGGCCCGACGGCCGCGACGGTCTTCCGGCCCAGGGTGAAGAAGCCGTATCCGCCCGCCTCGGGGCCCGCCGACTCGAAGCGCCAGCCCATCAGGGAGCCGTAGAAGGCCACGGCCGCTTCGGTGTCGGGGGCGCCCAGATCGAGCCAGTTGGGGGCGCCGGGGACGTAATCGGTGGTGAGCATGGGCGCTCCTTCGACGGTCGAGCGCGAAGACGCGGGAAGTTCTGCCGGCGATTGCCTCGTTTGCCTCGTTCTGTCCGGGATTGCCTCGTTACTCAGTCTGGCACCGGGCACCGACAGCCGCCGCCGGGCTCGACATGACGTCGCCGTGGGGCAGTGGTGACAATGAAGGCAGGGGGCGCCGTGCGCGCCAGCCGCGGTGACGCCGGATCGATGGGGCTCACAGGGCAGGTTCCACCGCCGGTGGGCCTGGCAGGAGGTACACCATGACGAAGGCAGCGGACATCATGCACCCGGGCGCGCAGTGGCTTCCGGAGAACGAGACGGTGCTGCGCGCCGCCCAGCTCATGCGGGAGCTCGGCGTGGGGGCCCTGCCGGTCAGCGACAGCAACGAGCGGCTGTGCGGCATCGTGACCGACCGTGACATCGTCGTCGACTGCATCGCGGAGAGCGCCGATCCGTCCGGGACGCCCGTCGGGGCGCTCACCAAGGGCACTCCGCGCTGGATCTCCGCGGATGCCGATGTCACGGACGTCCTGCGAGAGATGGAGGAGCACAAGATCCGCAGGCTGCCGGTGATCGACCAGAACAAGCGGCTGGTCGGAATGATCTCCGAGGCGGATCTGGCCCATCACCTCAGTGACGACCTTCTCGGCGAGTTCCTGGAGAAGGTCTACGCGCAGTAGGCGCGCGATGGGGTCGTGAGGCCGCCGTCCGCGACGGGAACGGCGGCCCCAGGCCCGTCCATCTGTCGGGAGGTGCGCCTCAGAGGACGCGCACGGCCCCGGTGGGCATGTCGTAGTCCAGCGGACGCTCGACGATCCCGGTGCTCGGGTTCTGGGCGCCGATGAAGTTGCCGCCGCCGACGTAGACGCCGACGTGGTACGCGCTGCCGGCGCTGCCCCAGTAGAGCAGGTCGCCCGGCTGGAGGGAGTCCAGCGAGACCGGGGTGCCGGTGGTGGACTGGTCCTGCGAGACCCGCGGCAGGCTCACGCCGACCTGCTTGAAGGCGGCCTGGGTCAGCCCGGAGCAGTCGTAGGAGGACGGACCGCTGGAGCCGAGCACATACGCCTTGCCGAGCTGCGCCTTCAGGAAGCTGATCAGCGTGGCGGCGTTGCCGGTGGCGTTGCTGGTGGAGTTGCTCGCGCTGGCGGTGGACAGCGTGGTGCGCTCGGCGGAGCGCGACGCCTTCGCCGCCTCGGCCTTGGCCTCGGCCGCACGCTTGGCGGCCGCCTTACGGGCCGCCTCCCGGGCTTCCTTCGCCTTGCGTTCGGCCTCCGCGTGGGCCTTCTTGGCCGCGACCTTCGCGTGGGCGGCCGCCTGCTCCTGCTGTGCCTGGAGCTCGTAGTCGGAGGCGGCCTGCTGCGTGGCGTCAGCGGTCTGGGCGGCCGTGCTCGCCAGTGTGGCGCTGACGGTCGGCATTTCCAGGGTGGACTCGGCCGGGGCGGCCTTGGACTCCGTGGCGGAGGCGGGCACGGCGGCACCGGCCACCGCGAGGGTGAGGAAGCCACCGGTCATCCCTGCTCGGAGTGCACGCGTGGACGCGGCACGGCGGGGCTTCCGGTGGCTGGGTATGTGTGCGACTGGGGACATAGGTCACTGGCTACCAGGGTCCTAAGGCCCAGATCAACAAAAGTGGGGTGTGCCACATTTGACGTGCGCACGCCCAAAAATCGGACCAAACGATCTTCGTGGGCCCGTCGGCAGCCATGCCCGAATTTCTCGATCATGTCTCTACGCACGGCATTTGGCGGCCGTGCGGTGTCTGCGGGCGATCTACCACCGATGCGGCCCGCGTACAAAGGGTTCCCGGCAAAACTAGATCCACAACCCGTCTGGGCGTGGGATACCTCACTCGCTCCGAGCCGCTCGTGAACGCGTGCGCGAGCCGGTGATCAATCGGTGACCGACCCGTGATCGATCGACGTCCGGGACGAAGGTCATCCATGGGGATGGCGGGCCCATATCAGGCGACAAAGTCCATCGCAAATTTGCATGTATGTACCATGTCTTGGTAGGGGCGCAACGCGCTCACCTGTGATGACATCTCGGAATGTCACTTCTCGTGGTCGTTCGGATGCTTCACGTACAAGATCACCGCTCATCCGACTTCATGATCCTTCGTCAGGTGGTGGAGATCACAAAGACGTTGTCGTACCCCGTGTCGCAGATCACAGACCGACGGGCATAGGATGCAGGCGAAACGGGCTTGTGAACTGCCTCACATGTGCGCGATCTTCGTGGGGCGACCGGCATGTCCGTGCGGTCCGCCAAGCAGTCATCGTCGACTGAAGGGAGCGAGGACGGTGAACGCATACGCGCCCATCCTCGTACTGGGAGCCCTCGGGGCAGGTTTTGCGATCTTCTCGGTGCTCATGGCCGCGATCATCGGCCCCAAGCGCTACAACCGGGCCAAGCTCGAGGCCTATGAGTGCGGCATCGAGCCGACTCCGCATCCGTCCGGCGGTGGGCGCTTCCCCATCAAGTACTACCTGACGGCGATGCTCTTCATCGTCTTCGACATCGAGATCGTCTTCCTCTACCCCTGGGCCGTCACCTTCGACGCCCTCGGCCTGTTCGGGCTCGTGGAGATGCTCCTCTTCGTGCTCACCGTCTTCGTGGCCTACGCCTACGTATGGCGGCGCGGCGGCCTGGAGTGGGACTAAAGGGGCTCTAGAGGAGATAGGGGAAACATCGCATGGGTATCGAAGAGAAGCTCCCGAGTGGGTTCCTGCTCACCACCGTGGAACAGGCCGCCGGGCTGGCCCGTAAGTCCTCCGTCTTCCCGGCCACCTTCGGTCTGGCCTGCTGTGCCATCGAAATGATGACCACGGGTGCCGGGCGCTACGACCTCGCGCGCTTCGGCATGGAGGTCTTCCGCGGCTCGCCCCGCCAGGCCGACCTGATGATCGTCGCCGGGCGGGTCAGCCAGAAGATGGCCCCGGTGTTGCGCCAGGTTTACGACCAGATGCCGAACCCGAAGTGGGTCATCTCCATGGGCGTCTGCGCCTCCTCCGGAGGGATGTTCAACAACTACGCGATCGTGCAGGGCGTCGATCACATCGTCCCGGTCGACATCTATCTGCCCGGCTGTCCGCCGCGCCCCGAGATGCTCATGGACTCGATCCTCAAGCTGCACCAGAAGATCCGCGAGGAGAAGCTCGGCGTCAATCGCGAGCGTGCGGCCCGTGAGGCGGAGGAGGCGGCGCTCAAGGCGTTGCCGATGATCGAGATGAAGGGGCTTCTTCGGTGAGCGACGCACACGAGGCCACCGGGCCGCAGACGGCGACGAAGGCCGCACTTCTGCGCCTCGTGGGCGGAGAAGCGAACGGAGGGGAAAGGCGTTGACTGAGGCTAATGGGGTCAATCCCGGAGGCAACGGGGTCAACCCGGACAAGGACCTCAACGCTGAGAACCTCCCCGGCCGCCGCGGCGACCAGGGCGAGCCCGTCCGCGTCCAGCGCGGGATGTTCGGCGCCAACAACGGCGGCGACACCACCGGCTACGGCGGGCTGGTGCGCCCCGTGCGGCTGCCCGGCCAGGCCACCCGGCCGTACGGGGGCTGGTTCGACGAGGTCGCCGACGAACTCGAGGGAGCGCTCGAGGAGCAGTCGCTGCTCCCGGAGAACGCGATCGAGAAGACCGTCGTGGACCGCGGTGAGCTGACCTTCCACATCGCCCGCGAGCACCTCCCGCGGGTCGCCCGGACCCTGCGCGACGACCCGGCGCTCCGCTTCGAGCTGTGCACCGGTGTCAGCGGGGTGCACTTCCCCGGCGACAAGGGCCGCGAACTGCACGCCGTCTACCACCTGCGGTCGCTCACCCATGGCCGGGTGGTCCGGCTGGAGGTGAGCGCCCCCGACAGCGATCCGCACATCCCGTCGATCGTCGATGTCTATCCGACCAACGACTGGCATGAGCGCGAGACCTACGACTTCTTCGGCCTGATCTTCGACGGTCATCCCGCGCTGACGCGGATCATGATGCCCGACGACTGGCAGGGCTTCCCGCAACGCAAGGACTACCCGCTCGGCGGCATCCCCGTCGAGTACAAGGGCGCCCAGATCCCTGCTCCGGACCAGCGGAGGTCGTACAGCTAATGACTGCCCCCCATGCAACGCCCTCGGCCTCCGCGCGCGAGACCACCGAAGGCACCGTCTACACCGTCACCGGCGGCGACTGGGACGAGGTCGTGGCCGCCGCGGCGAAGGCCGACGACGAGCGGATCATCGTCAACATGGGTCCCCAGCACCCCTCGACCCATGGGGTGCTCCGGCTGATCCTGGAGATCGACGGCGAGACGGTCACCGAGGCCCGCTGCGGAATCGGTTATCTGCACACCGGGATCGAGAAGAACCTCGAATTCCGGAACTGGACGCAGGGCACCACCTTCGTGACGCGCATGGACTATCTGACGCCCTTCTACAACGAGGCGGCGTACTGCCTGGGCGTCGAGAAGCTGCTCGGCATCGAGGACCAGATCCCGGACCGGGCCACGGTGATCCGGGTGCTGCTGATGGAGCTCAACCGGCTCTCCTCGCATCTGGTGGCCATCGCCACCGGCGGTATGGAGCTCGGCGCGACCACCATCATGATCTACGGCTTCCGCGACCGCGAGCTGATCCTGGACATCTTCGAGCTGGTCACCGGCCTGCGGATGAACCACGCGTTCATCCGGCCCGGCGGGCTCGCCCAGGACCTGCCGCCGGGGGCGGTCGACCAGATCCGGGCCCTGCTGAAGACGATGCGCAAGAACCTTCCCGAGTACGACAAGCTCGCCACCGGGAACCCGATCTTCAAGGCCCGGCTCCAGGACGTGGGTTACCTCGACCTCGCCGGGTGCATGGCGCTCGGCGTGACCGGCCCGATACTGCGGGCCACCGGGCTGCCGCACGATCTGCGCAAGACCGATCCGTACTGCGGCTATGAGACCTATGACTTCGAGGTGCCGACCGCCGACACCTGCGATGCCTACGGCCGCTTCCTGATCCGGCTGGAGGAGATGCGCCAGTCGCTGCGGATCGTCGAGCAGTGCCTGGAGCGGCTGGAGCCGGGTCCGGTGATGGTCGCGGACAAGAAGATCGCCTGGCCCGCGCAGCTCGCGCTCGGCCCGGACGGCCTCGGCAACTCCCTGGACCACATCAAGAACATCATGGGCACCTCCATGGAGGCCCTGATCCACCACTTCAAGCTGGTGACCGAGGGATTCCGGGTGCCGCCCGGACAGACGTACGCGGCGATCGAGTCGCCCAAGGGGGAACTGGGCGCCCATATGGTCAGCGACGGCGGCACTCGCCCGTTCCGCGTCCACTTCCGCGACCCGTCCTTCACCAATCTTCAGGCCGTGGCGGCGATGTGCGAGGGCGGTCAGGTCGCCGATGTGATCGTGGCCGTCGCGTCCATCGACCCCGTGATGGGAGGAGTGGACCGGTGACAGACGTACAGCTTGGGATGCCGGAGTTGCCGGCCCCCGACTACCCCGCCGAGGTACGCGCCCGGCTCGAGGCGGACGCCCGGGAGGTGATCGCCCGCTACCCGGACAGCCGCAGCGCGCTGCTGCCGCTGCTGCATCTGGTGCAGTCCGAGGAGGGCCATGTCACCCGCACCGGCATGCGGTTCTGCGCCGAGGTGCTGGGGCTGACCACCGCCGAGGTCACCGCCGTCGCCACCTTCTACACGATGTACCGGCGCAAGCCCTCCGGCGACTACCAGGTGGGGGTGTGCACCAACACCCTGTGCGCGGTGATGGGCGGCGACGCGATCTTCGAGGAGCTCCAGAGCCACCTGGGCGTGGGCAACGGGGAGACCACCGAGGACGGCAAGGTCACCCTGGAGCACATCGAGTGCAACGCGGCCTGCGACTACGCACCCGTGGTGATGGTCAACTGGGAGTTCTTCGACAACCAGACCGTCGAGTCCGCCAAGGGGCTGGTCGACGATCTGCGGGCGGGCCGGACCGTCGAGCCGACCCGGGGCGCGCCGCTGTGCACCTACAAGGAGACCGCCCGGATCCTGGCCGGCTTCCCCGACGCCCGTCCGGGCGCCGTCGAGGCCGGTGGCTCCGCGGGCCCCGCCTCGCTGGTGGGGCTGCGGCTGGCCAAGGGGGAGGCCGCGCCGGGCCGGGTCGTCTCGCCGCGGTCCGCGGACGCCCCGCAGGACGAGGCGCCGCCGACGCATCCCAGCTCGCATGACGCGCCGCGGCGGACCTCCGCCTCCGATCCGCACCACCCCGCAGGTCCGGTCGCCGAGGAGGGGGAGTGATGACCGTGACAACCGAGATCAATGGGCACAGCCCCGAGAAGCTGCTGGCACCCGTGCTCTCCGCCTTCTGGGACCAGCCGAACTCCTGGGCCCTGCGCACCTATCTGCGGCACGAGGGCTACGAGGGCATGCGCAAGGCCCTCGCCATGGACCCCGACGCGGTGATCGCGCTGGTGAAGGACGCGGGTCTGCGCGGCCGCGGCGGCGCCGGCTTCCCCACCGGGATGAAGTGGCAGTTCATTCCGCAGGGCGACGGCAAGCCGCACTATCTCGTCGTCAACGCCGATGAGTCGGAACCGGGCACCTGCAAGGACATCCCCCTTCTCTACGCCAATCCGCACTCGCTCATCGAGGGCATGGTCATCGCCTGTCATGCCATCCGCTCCGAGCACGCCTTCATCTATCTGCGCGGCGAGACCGTCCCCGTGCTGCGGCGGCTGCACGAGGCCGTTCGCGAGGCGTACGAGGCGGGCTACCTCGGCACGGCGGAACGGCGGCGGGACAAGCTCGGGGTGGACGGACTTCCCGGTCTCGACATCACCGTGCACGCGGGCGCCGGCGCGTACATCTGTGGTGAGGAGACCGCGCTGCTGGACTCGTTGGAGGGACGCCGCGGCCAGCCCCGGCTGCGGCCCCCCTTCCCCGCGGTCGCCGGTCTGTACGCATGCCCCACTGTGGTGAACAACGTCGAATCCATCGCCTCGGTTCCCGCGATCCTCAACAAGGGCAAGGAATGGTTCCGTTCGATGGGCAGCGAGAAGTCCCCGGGCTTCACGCTCTACTCGCTGTCCGGCCATGTGGCCAACCCCGGGCAGTTCGAGGGCCCGCTCGGGATCACCCTGCGCCAACTGCTCGACATGAGCGGCGGGATGCGCCCCGGCCACCGGCTGAAGTTCTGGACCCCGGGCGGCTCGTCCACCCCGCTGCTCACCGAGGAGCACCTCGACGTCCCGCTGGACTACGAGGGCGTGGGCGCGGCCGGGTCGATGCTGGGCACCAAGGCGCTCCAGTGCTTCGACGAGACCACCTGCGTGGTGCGGGCGGTGACCCGCTGGACCGAGTTCTACGCGCATGAGTCCTGCGGCAAGTGCACACCCTGCCGCGAGGGCACGTACTGGCTGGTGCAGTTGCTGCGCGACCTGGAGGCCGGCAAGGGGCGCATGGACGACCTCGACAAGCTGGCCGACATCGCCGACAACATCAACGGCAAGTCCTTCTGTGCCCTCGGCGACGGCGCGGCCAGCCCCATCTTCTCCTCGCTGAAGTACTTCCGCGAGGAGTACGAGCAGCACATCACCGGCGGAGGCTGTCCGTTCGACCCGGCCAAGTCGACTGTCTGGGCCGACCAGCCGCGCTCCACTCACCTGGGGGTGAACGCATGACCGTGACCACCAACGCACCCTCGTCGGGCGGGGAGGCGGCGGTGCCGCGAGAGGATCTGGTCTCCGTCACCATCGACGGGATCGAGATCTCGGTCCCCAAGGGGACGCTGGTCATCCGTGCCGCCGAACTGCTCGGCATCGAGATCCCGCGGTTCTGCGACCATCCGCTCCTCGACCCGGCCGGCGCCTGCCGCCAGTGCATCGTCGAGGTGGAGGGCCAGCGCAAGCCGATGGCCTCCTGCACCATCACCTGCACGGACGGGATGGTCGTCAAGACGCAGCTCACCTCGCCGGTGGCCGAGAAGGCACAGCGCGGGGTGATGGAGCTGCTGCTGATCAACCACCCGCTGGACTGCCCGGTCTGCGACAAGGGCGGTGAATGCCCGCTCCAGAACCAGGCGATGAGCGCCGGGCAGGCCGACAGCCGCTTCGAGGGCCAGAAGCGCACCTTCGCCAAGCCGGTGCCGATCTCGGCCCAGGTGCTGCTGGACCGCGAGCGCTGTGTGCTGTGCGCGCGCTGCACCCGGTTCTCCAACCAGATCGCGGGCGACCCGATGATCGAGCTGCTGGAGCGGGGCGCGCTTCAGCAGGTGGGCACCGGTGAGGGCGACCCGTTCGAGTCGTACTTCTCCGGCAACACCATCCAGATCTGCCCGGTGGGCGCCCTGACCTCGGCGGCGTACCGCTTCCGCTCCCGCCCCTTCGACCTGGTCTCCTCGCCCAGCGTGTGCGAGCACTGCGCGGGCGGCTGCGCGACCCGCACCGACCACCGGCGCGGCAAGGTCATGCGGCGGCTGGCGGCGGACGACCCCGAGGTCAACGAGGAGTGGATCTGCGACAAGGGCCGCTTCGGCTTCCGCTACGCGCAGTTGCCCGAGCGGCTCACCACCCCGCTGGTGCGCGACCGCGAGACGGGGAAACTGGAGCCGGCGAGCTGGCCCGAGGCGCTGGAGGCGGCGGCCGAGGGGCTGGGGATGGCGCGCGGCCGCACCGGCGTGCTCACCGGTGGCCGGCTGACCGTCGAGGACGCGTACGCCTACGCGAAGTTCGCGCGGCTCGCCCTGGACACCAACGACATCGACTTCCGGGCCCGTACGCACAGCGATGAGGAGGCCGAGTTCCTGGCCACCCATATCGCGGGCCGGGGCCGTGACCTGGACGGCGGCGGGCTCACCTACACCACGCTGGAGAAGGCCCCGGCCGTGCTGCTGGTGGGCTTCGAGTCCGAGGAGGAGTCGCCCGGCGTCTTCCTGCGGCTGCGCAAGGCGCACCGCAAGCACGGACAGCGCACCTTCTCGCTGGCCAGCCACGCGACCCGGGGCCTTCAGAAGGCGGGCGGCCTGCTGCTGCCGGCCGCCCCCGGCACCGAGCCGGAGTGGCTGGACGCCATCGCGGGCCGCACCGGGCTGGACGAGAGCGGCGAGCGGGCCGCCGAGGCGCTGCGCGAAGAGGGCGCGGTGATCATCGTGGGCGAGCGGCTGGCGTCCGTGGCCGGCGGGCTGACCGCCGTCGTACGGGCCGCCGCCGCCACCGGGGCCACACTCGCCTGGATTCCGCGCCGGGCGGGGGAGCGGGGCGCGATCGAGGCGGGCGCCCTTCCCGGGCTGCTGCCCGGTGGCCGCCCGGCCCACGACCCGCGGGCCCGCGAGGAGGTCTCCGCGGTCTGGGGCAGCAGCGACCTGCCGCACCAGGTGGGCCGGGACACCGGCCAGATCATCGAGGCCGCGGCGGTCGGCGGGCTCGGCGCGCTGCTGGTCGCGGGCGTCGAGGTGGCCGATCTGCCCGATCCAGCGCGGGCGCTGGAGGCCCTGGACGCGGTGGACTTCGTGGTCAGCCTGGAGCAGCGGCCCTCGGAGGTCACCGAGCTGGCCGATGTGGTGCTGCCGGTCGCGGCGGTCGTCGAGAAGTCCGGCACCTTCCTCAACTGGGAGGGACGCGCCCGGCCGTTCGAGGCCGCGCTCAAACCCGACCAGATGACCCGCCGTCATACGCTGCCGGACGCCCGGGTGCTGCACATGCTGGCCGACGCGCTGGACGCGCCCCTGGGCCTGCCGGACGTCGAGGCCGTACGCGCCGAGATGACCCGGCTCGGCACCTGGCAGGGCCCGCGCGCCACCGCCTCGCTGGAGACGGGCGGTCCGCTGCCCCGGCCGGCCGAGGGCGAGGCGGTGCTCGCCGGCCATCGGCTGCTGCTCGACCAGGGCCGGCTCCAGGAGGGCGATCCGGCGCTGGCCGGGACCCGCCACGCGGCCGTGGCCCGGCTGTCGGCCGCCACGGCGGGCGAGGCGGGCGTCGAGGACGGCCAGATGCTGCGCGTCAGCGGCCCGGCCGGCTCGGTCCAACTGCCGCTGAGCATCACCCCGATGCCCGACCGGGTGGTCTGGCTGCCGCTGGCCTCGGTCGGCGGCGGTGTCCACCGCGATCTGGGCGCCCGCCCCGGTGATGTCGTCACGATCACTGCCCCCGCGACGGAGGTGACCCAGTGAGGTATCTCGCCGCAGAGGACCTGTCGATGTTCGGCACCGACCCGTGGTGGCTGGTGCTGATCAAGGCCGTCTTCTGCTTCGCGTTCCTGATGGTGACGGTGCTGATCTCCATCGTCATGGAGCGCAAGGTGGTCGGCTGGATGCAGTTGCGCATCGGGCCCAACCGGCACGGCCCCTGGGGCATGCTCCAGTCCCTCGCGGACGGCGTGAAGCTGATGCTCAAGGAGGACGTGGTCGTCAAGGGCGCGGACAAGGTGGTCTACGTCCTGGCGCCGGTCGTCGCGGCCATCCCCGCCTTCATGGCGGTCGCGGTGATGCCGTTCGGCCCGTCGGGCGGCGAGGTCTCGATCTTCGGCCATCGCACCGCGATGCAGCTCACCGATCTGCCGATCGCCGTCCTCTACATCCTCGCCACCGCCTCGGTCGGCATCTACGGCATCGTGCTCGCGGGCTGGTCCTCCGGATCGACGTATCCGCTCCTGGGCGGTCTGCGCTCCTGCGCCCAGATGATCAGCTACGAGATCGCGATGGGGCTCTCCTTCGCGGCGGTCTTCCTCTACTCCGGGTCGATGTCGACCTCGCAGATCGTCGAGGGGCAGCACGACCGCTGGTACGCGGTGCTGCTGCCGGTCTCGTTCCTCATCTACATCGTCTCGATGATCGGTGAGACCAACCGGGCGCCGTTCGACATGCCGGAGTCCGAGGGCGACCTGGTCGGCGGCTTCAACACCGAGTACTCCTCGATCAAGTTCGCGATGTTCATGCTCGCCGAGTACATCAACATGGTCACCGTCTCGATGGTCGCCGTCACCCTCTTCCTCGGCGGCTGGCGGGCGCCCTGGCCGATCAGCACCTTCTGGGAAGGCGCCAACCACGGCTGGTGGCCGATGCTGTGGTTCGTCGGCAAGGTCATCACCTCGCTGTTCGTCTTCATCTGGGTGCGCGGCACGCTTCCGCGGGTGCGCTACGACCAGTTCATGAAGCTGGGCTGGAAGGTGCTCATCCCGATCTCGATGGTCTGGCTGATGCTGGTCGCCACCGTCCGGGCGCTGCGCAACGAGAACTACGACTACCAGGACATCGTGCTGTACGTGGGCAGCGCGGTGATCGCGCTGCTGCTGCTGTCCTTCGTGGTCGACTTCTTCCGCGACCGTTCGGCGCCCGAGGCCGAGGCCGGAGCGGAACCGGGACCGGAGCCCGCCTTCGATCCGATGGCGGGAGGTTTCCCGGTGCCGCCGCTGCCCGGCCAGACCTTGCCGCCCGTCCCCCGCCGACGTCCGCGCACCGAGCGCGAGTTGATTGTCAGTGGTGGCCCCGACACTGTCAGTGACGGAAAGGAGGCCGACGGTGTCTGACTTCCAGAATCCGGTGGCCGGCTTCGGCGTGACCTTCAAGGCCATGTTCAAGAAGCGGCTCACCGAGCAGTACCCAGAGGAGAAGAAGCCCACCGCGCCCCGCTTCCACGGACGCCACCAGCTCAACCGGCATCCGGACGGGCTGGAGAAGTGCATCGGCTGCGAGCTGTGCGCCTGGGCCTGCCCCGCCGACGCGATCTATGTGGAGGGCGCGGACAACACCGACGAGGAGCGCTACTCCCCGGGTGAGCGCTACGGCCGCGTCTACCAGATCAACTATCTGCGCTGCATCCTGTGCGGCCTGTGCGTCGAGGCGTGCCCCACCCGGGCGCTGACCATGACCAATGAGTACGAGCTCGCCGACCGCAGCCGCACCTCGCTCATCTACACCAAGGAAGAGCTGCTCGCGGGCCTCGAGGACGGGATGGTCGACTCCCCGCACGCCATCTACCCCGGCACCGACGAGCAGGACTACTACCGGGGTCTGGTGACCGAGGCCGCGCCCGGCACCTCCCGGCAGGTCGCGGTCAGCAAGGGCGAGACCCCGTCCGGCCAGGCCGAGGGGAACTCCGGCCAGGCCGAGGAGAACGAGGAGCCGCAGGAGTCGCCGGAGCGGCAGCGGGGGGTGCAGGCATGAGCGGCACTCTGGCCGCCGCGGCCTCCACCACCTCCACGGGTGAGGCCCTCCAGTTCTGGGTGCTCGGCACCGTCGCCGTGATCGGCGCGCTGTGCACGATCCTGATGCACAAGGCCGTGCACAGCGCCCTGTGCCTGGCGGGCACCATGATCGTCCTGGCGGTCTTCTACCTCGCCAACGGGGCGTACTTCCTGGGTGTCGTCCAGATCGTCGTCTACACCGGCGCGATCATGATGCTCTTCCTCTTCGTGGTGATGCTGGTCGGTGTCACCGCGGCCGACTCCCTCAAGGAGACCCTCAAGGGGCAGCGCTGGCTCGCCGCCCTGTGCGGGCTCGGCTTCGGGATCCTGCTGTGCGCCGGGATCGGCAATGCCTCGCTGACGACGTGGAACGGCCTGGGCCAGGCCAACGCCGGCGGCAATGTGGAGGGCCTGGCGGCACTGATCTTCACCAAGTACGTCTTCGCCTTCGAGATCACCGGGGCGCTGCTGATCACCGCGGCGGTCGGCGCGATGGTGCTGACCCACCGCGAGCGCACCGAGCGGGCCCGCTCCCAGCGCGAGCAGTCCGAGGCGCGGGTGCGCACCGGGCGGAACGTGCCGCCGCTGCCCGCCCCCGGCGTGTACGCGCGGCACAACGCGGTGGACATCCCCGGTCTGCTGCCCGACGGCACCCCGTCCGAGCTGACCGTCAACGCGACGCTGCGCGGCCGCGGTCAGATCCGGGACGTCTCCACCGAGGCGCTGGCCGAGCTGGCGGCGCTGGAGCAGCGCTCGCAGCGCTGGCTGGGCCGTAAGGCCAGGGACACCGGCAAGAAGGCCGGGGGCGCCGCGGAGCCGGAGCACGGCGAGAACGGCGAGAACGGCCAGAACGGTGAGAACGCGGCCGGCGCGAACTCGAGGGGAGCCGCCAAGTGAATCCGGTCAACTACCTCTACCTGGCCGCCCTGTTGTTCACCATTGGTGCGGCCGGTGTCGTGATCAGGCGGAACGCGATCGTCCTCTTCATGTGCGTCGAGCTGATGCTGAACGCGTGCAACCTGGCGTTCGTCACCTTCTCCCGGCTGCACGGCAATCTCGACGGCCAGATCATCGCCTTCTTCACGATGGTCGTGGCCGCGGCGGAAGTCGTGGTCGGTCTCGCGATCATCGTGTCCGTCTTCCGCTCCCGCCACTCGGCCTCGGTCGACGACGCCAGCCTGATGAAGCTCTAGAAGGGGTCGCGTTCAAGTGGAGAACCTCATCGGATTGCTTGTCGCGGCGCCGCTTCTCGGCGCTGCCCTGCTGCTGTGCGGGGGGCGGCGGCTGGACGGCAAGGGCCACTACATCGGCACGGTGCTCGCCGCCGCCTCCTTCGTGATCGGCGCCGTGCTCTTCGCCGAGATGCTCGGCCGCGGCGAGCACGACCGGGCCCTGCACAGCAAGGTCTTTAGCTGGATCCCGGTGGGCGGCTTCCGGGCGGACGTCGCCTTCCAGCTCGACCAACTGTCCATGACCTTCGTTCTGCTGATCACCGGTGTGGGCACGCTGATCCACATCTATTCGATCGGCTATATGGAGCACGACGAGCGCCGCCGCCGCTTCTTCGGCTATCTCAATCTCTTCCTCGCGGCCATGCTGCTGCTCGTCCTCGCCGACAACTACCTGCTGCTGTACGTCGGCTGGGAGGGCGTCGGCCTCGCCTCGTATCTGCTGATCGGCTTCTGGCAGCACAAGCCCAGCGCGGCGACGGCGGCGAAGAAGGCGTTCATCGTCAACCGCGTCGGCGATGTGGGCCTGTCGATCGCGATCATGCTGATGTTCACGACCTTCGGGACCTTCACCTTCGCCCCGGTGCTGACCAACGTGGACCATGCGAGCGAGGGCAAGCTCACCGCGATCGGGCTGATGCTGCTGCTCGCCGCCTGCGGCAAGTCGGCCCAGGTGCCGCTCCAGTCCTGGCTCGGGGACGCGATGGAGGGCCCGACCCCGGTCTCGGCCCTCATCCACGCGGCGACGATGGTGACCGCGGGCGTGTATCTGATCACCCGCTCCGGCGCGATCTTCAACGCGGCGCCGGACGCACAGACCGCGGTGGTCACGGTCGGCGCGGTCACGCTCCTCTTCGGTGCGATCGTCGGTTGTGCCAAGGACGACATCAAGAAGGCCCTGGCAGGGTCCACCATGTCGCAGATCGGCTATATGATCCTGGCCGCCGGGCTCGGCCCGATCGGCTATGTCTTCGCGATCATGCACCTGGTGACCCACGGCTTCTTCAAGGCGGGGCTCTTCCTCGGCGCCGGTTCGGTCATGCACGCCATGAACGACGAGGTCGACATGCGCAAGTACGGCGGCCTGCGGAAGTACATGCCGGTCACCTTCGTCACCTTCGGGCTCGGCTATCTCGCGATCATCGGCTTCCCGGGGCTCTCCGGCTTCTGGTCCAAGGACAAGATCATCGAGGCGGCCTTCGCCAAGGGCGGCACCGAGGGCTGGATCCTCGGCGGCGCGGCCCTGCTGGGCGCGGCCATCACCGCGTACTACATGACGCGGGTGATGCTGCTGACCTTCTTCGGCGAGAAGCGCTGGGTGCCCGATGAGGCAGGCCAGGAGCCGCATCCGCACGAGTCGCCCTCGTCCATGACCATCCCCATGATGGTCCTGGCCGTGGGATCGGTCTTCGCGGGCGGGCTGTTCAGCCTCAACGACTCGTTCCTGAAGTGGCTGGAGCCGGTCACCGGCCACAGCCACGGCGACTCCCCGCTGAGCGCCGCGGCGGTCACCGGCGGGACGATGGTGGTGCTGCTGATCGGAGTGGCGCTCGCCTGGATGCAGTACGGACGCCGGCCGGTGCCGCGCACCGCCCCCCGCGGCTCCCTGCTCACCCGAGCCGCCCGGCGCGATCTGCTCCAGGACGACTTCAACCATGTCGCGCTCGTCAAACCCGGCCAGTACCTGACCCGCGGGCTGGTCTATGTCGACCACAAGCTGGTCGACGGAGTGGTCAACGGCACCGCGGCCGGAGTCGGCGGACTCTCCGGCCGGCTGCGGAAGCTCCAGAACGGCTACGCCCGAACGTACGCGGTCTCGATGTTCGGCGGTACGGCGGTGCTCATCGCCGCGACCCTGCTGATGAGGGCGGTCTGAGTCATGTCATTTCCCCTGCTGACGGCCACGGCCGTGGTGCCCGCGCTCGGCGCGGTCGTCACCGCCGCCGTGCCCGCCGCCCAGCGCGCCGCCGCCAAGTGGGTGGCGCTGGGCTTCTCCCTGCTCACGCTCGCCCTCGCCGCGGTCGTGCTGGTCCGCTTCGATCCCGGCGGCGCCCGCTTCCAGCTCACCGAATCCCATGCCTGGATCAAGGACTTCGGCGTCCGCTACGAACTGGGCGTGGACGGGATCGCGGTCGCGCTGATCGCGCTCACCGCGGTGCTCATCCCCTTCATCATCCTGGCGGGCTGGCATGACGCCGATCCGCTGGAAAGCGCCCGGCCCAACAGCCGCTGGCGGCCGACCCAGGGCTTCTTCGCCCTGATCCTGATGGTCGAGGCGATGGTGGTGATCTCCTTCGAGGCCACCGATGTCTTCCTCTTCTACATCTTCTTCGAGGCCATGCTGATCCCGATGTACTTCCTCATCGGGGGCTTCGGGGACCGGGCCGGGGGCCGCTCCGAGGAGGAGACGGCCACTCAGCGCTCGTACGCCGCGGTGAAGTTCCTGCTCTACAACCTGGCGGGCGGGCTGATCATGCTGGCCGCGGTGGTCGGGCTGTACGCGGTCACCGCCGATCAGCTCGGCACCGGCACCTTCTCGCTCCAGGAGATCGTCCAGGCGCGGGCGGGCGGCCATCTGGACATGGCATCCAGCACCGAGCGGCTGCTGTTCCTCGGCTTCTTCTTCGCCTTCGCGGTGAAGGCGCCGCTGTGGCCGCTGCACACCTGGCTGCCCAACGCGATGGGGGAGGCCACCGCCCCGGTCGCCGTGCTGATCACCGCGGTCGTCGACAAGGTCGGCACCTTCGCGATGCTCCGCTTCTGCCTCCAGCTCTTCCCGGAGGCCAGCAAGTGGGCCACCCCGGCGATCATGATCCTGGCGCTCATCAGCATCATCTACGGGGCGCTGCTGGCGATCGGCCAGCGGGACATCAAGCGGCTGATCGCCTACGCCTCGATCTCCCACTTCGGCTTCATCATCCTGGGCATCTTCGCGATGACCACCCAGGGCCAGGGCGGCGCCACGCTCTACATGGTCAACCACGGCGTCTCCACGGCCGCGCTGATGCTGGTGGCCGGGTTCCTGATCACCCGGCGCGGTTCACGGCTCATCGAGGACTACGGCGGTGTGCAGAAGGTCGCCCCGGTGCTCGCCGGCACCTTCCTGATCGGCGGCCTCGCCACCCTCTCGCTGCCCGGACTCGCGCCGTTCATCAGCGAATTCCTGGTCCTGGTCGGCACGTTCAGCCGCTACCCGGCCTTCGGCGTGATCGCGACCGTCGGAATAGTGCTGGCGGCGCTCTACGTCCTGATCCTCTACCAACGCACCATGACCGGTCCGGTGAAGGCCGAGGTGCGCTCCATGCCCGATCTGCGGGTGCGTGAGCTGGTCGTCGTGGCCCCGCTCATCGCGCTGCTGATCTTCCTCGGCGTCTATCCGAAGCCGCTGGCCGACATCGTCAACCCGGCGGTCGACCACACGATGTCCGTGGTGGACAAGAAGGATCCCAGGCCCGATCACCCCGTCACCGACGCGGGCTGGTTCAACTACAGCCCGAAGTCCGACGGTGCTTCCCACGACGGTGCTTCCGGAGGTGCCAAGTGACCCACGCGGCCACTGTCCACAGCCTGTGGACAACAGCGGCGGCGGCGCCCGACAAGATCCCGTCGCCCGATATCGAGTACGGCCAGTTGTCGCCCACGCTGATCGTGCTCGGCGCCGCGATCGTCGGCGTCCTGATCGAGGCGCTCCTGCCGCGCCGCCAGCGGTACGTCGCGCAGGTGTTCGTCTCCGTGGTCGCCCTGGCCGCGGCCTTCGCCGCCGTCATCGGTCTCGCCGCCGGGGACTACGGCACCAGCAAGGCCCATGTCGCGGCCATGGGCGCGATCGCGGTCGACGGCCCGGCGCTCTTCCTCCAGGGGACCATTCTCCTGGTGGCGCTGGTGGCGGTGTTCACCTTCGCCGAGCGGCGGCTGGATCCGCTGGTGCACGGCAACCGCGTCGACTCCTTCGCGGCCCAGGCCGCCGCCGTGCCCGGCGGCGACGCCGAAAAGGCCGCGGTCAAGGCGGGCTTCACCACCACCGAGGTCTTTCCGCTGGTCCTCTTCGCGGTCGGCGGCATGCTGGTCTTCCCGTCCGCCAACGATCTGCTGACGCTCTTCGTGGCACTGGAGGTCTTCTCCTTGCCGCTGTACGTGCTGTGCGCCCTCGCCCGGCGCCATCGCGCGCTGTCCCAGGAAGCCGCCGTCAAGTACTTCCTGCTGGGCGCCTTCTCCTCGGCGTTCCTGCTCTTCGGCATCGCCCTGCTGTACGGCTACGCGGGCACGGTCACCTACTCCGGGATCGCCGACGTCGTCGACGGCCAGGTCAGGAACGTCACCCCGGCGCTCGCCGGGACCATGGGCAATGACGCGCTGCTGCTGATCGGCGGGGCGATGGTGCTGATGGGGCTGCTGTTCAAGATCGGCGCCGTGCCGTTCCACATGTGGACCCCGGATGTCTACCAGGGCGCCCCCACCCCGGTGACCGGCTTCATGGCGGCGGCCACCAAGGTCGCTGCCTTCGGCGCGCTGCTGCGGCTGCTGTACGTCGTACTGCCGGGGCTGCGCTGGGACTGGCGCCCGGTGATGTGGGGCGTCGCCATCGTCACCATGCTGGGCGGTGCGATCGTGGCCGTCACCCAGACCGATGTGAAGCGGCTGCTGGCGTACTCGTCGATCGCCCACGCCGGGTTCATCCTGGCCGGTGTCATCGCCACCACCCCCGACGGCATCTCCTCCGTCCTCTTCTACCTCGCCGCGTACTCCTTCGTGACCCTCGGCGCCTTCGCGGTGGTCACCCTGGTGCGCGACGCGGGCGGCGAGGCCACCCACCTGTCCAAGTGGGCCGGACTCGGCCGCCGTTCGCCCCTGGTGGCCGCCGTCTTCGCGGTCTTCCTGCTGGCCTTCGCCGGTATCCCGCTGACCAGCGGCTTCGCCGGGAAGTTCGCGGTCTTCAAGGCGGCGGCCGACGGTGGGGCGGGCGCGCTGGTAGTGATCGGTGTGATCTCCTCGGCGATCGCCGCGTTCTTCTACATCCGGGTGATCGTGCTGATGTTCTTCAGCGAGCCGCGCACGGACGGCCCGTCCGTGGCCGTGCCCAGCCCGCTCACCTCGTCGGCCATCGCGATCGGCGTGGCAGTCACGCTGGTCCTGGGCGTCGCCCCGCAGTACTTCCTGGACCTCGCAAGCCAGGCGGGCGTCTTCGTCCGCTAGCCCTCGCCCATCCCGCCCCCCGGCCGGGCACGGACACCACGACGGTGCCGTGCCCGGCCGGAGCGTTTCCAGCGCCTCCGGCGTTTGAGGAGCGGGGTCCGGGGCGGAGCAATTCCAGCCCCTCCGGCGATTGAGGAGCGGGGTTCGGGGCGGAGCCCCGGTGGGGGCTGGGGGCGCAGCCCCCGGTTCGGGAAGGGGCGGGGTGGGGTGGGGTGGGGGAAGGCTAGGCCCTTGCCGCGTAGGCCCGTACGTCCGCGTCCGGGTCGGACCGAACCGAGGACAGCGCCTCCCGCGCCCCCACCTCCCGCTCCGCCAGGGGCAGCAACGCCAGCACCGCCGCCTTCCGCACATCGGCATGCGGGTCGGCCAGGGCGCGCGCCAGCGCCGGGACGCCGAGCTCCGGCGCGGCAGCGGACAGCGCCGTAGCCGCCCCCTTGCGCACCTGCCAGGCGGCGTCGCCGAGCGCCGCCACCACCTCCGCGTCCAGCGGCGCGGGACACCCCGCGGAGGCCAGGGCCTCCAGGGCGGCGGCCCGTACGAGGACGTCCGGGTCCCGCAGCAGCGGCGTGAGCAGCCGCCGGGCGGCGGACGCCCGGCCGCCGCCGGGGGCCAGGGTGCCCAGCGCCCCCGCCGTCGCCACCCGCACCTCTCGCGCCGCGTCCGCGGCCCCCGGTTCCAGCGCGGTGAGCGCGTCCACCGACACCAGCCCCCGTACGGCCTGGATACGGACCCCGATGGCCGCGTCCGTCAGCGCCCGGGCGAACAGTTCCGCGTCGCCGAGGCCCAGCGCCCGCAGGACGTCCAGCGCCGCCGCCCGTACCACCGGATCGGCCACGGCCAGACCCTGGACCAGGGGGGCACGCAGAGCCGCTTCCGGAGGCAGCACCTCGACCAGCTCCCGCAGCGAGGCCGCCGCATCGGCGCGTACGCCGCCGTCCGTGTCGGCCAGGGCCGCCGCGAGGGCCGGGCCGGTGCCCGGCGGTGCGGTCTCGGTGAGGGTGGCGACGGCGGCCCGGCGCACCGCGGGGTCGGGGTCGGCCAGATAGGGCCGGAGAGCGGGGAGTTCCGGCTGCTCCTCGGCGAGGGCGAGCAGTTCGAGGATGCGCGGGGAGGCGGCGGTGAGGGCCTTACGGACGTCGGGGGCGCCCGTGCCCTCCTTAAGGTCGTCATCCAGCCGTCCCGCCGGCGCCCCCGCCCGCGGAGCGCTCTCACGCGGCCCCGCCGTAGCCACCTGCTCCGGCCACACCTCGCCCAGCGGCCGGGACGGCCCGCCCGTCGGCACGTACTCCGCCACCGGGACGAGATACGGCGCGACCGGACGCGCCGTGAACTCCATCGCCCCCGAAGCCGACTTGCGCAGATCCAGATGGTGCAGCCAGCCCTCGTCGTCGCGCAGCGGATGGTCCGTGCGCTCGTGATAGAGCCCCCACCGGCTCTCCGTCCTGGCCAGCGAGGAGCGTGCGGCCATCTCCGCGCAGTCGCGGATGAAGGTCACCTCGGCGCAGCGCATCAGCTCATGGGGCGTAGCGGCGCCCATCGTGGCGAGGTCCCCGCGCATCCGCTCGAACGCCTCGATGGCGAGCGAGAGCCGGGCGCCGCTCTTGGGCGGGGCCACATAGTCGTTGACCAGGCGCCGGAGCTTGTACTCGACCTGCGGCTGCGGCGGCCCCTCGGGGTTCCGCAGCGGGGCGTAGATCAGCTCATGCGCGTCGGCGAGCTGATCCGGGGGCAGTTCGCCCTGATACGCCTGGTGCGCCTGGTACCGGGCGGCGTCCGCGCCCGCCAGGTCGCCGAAGACAAAGGCGCCGATCATGTAGTTGTGCGGTACGCAGGCCAGGTCACCGGCCGCGTACAGCCCCGGGACGGTGGTCCGGGCGTGGGCGTCGACCCGTACCCCCGAGGCCGAGTGGCCGCCGCACAGCCCGATCTCGGAGATGTGCATCTCCACGTCATGGGTGCGGTAGTCATGGCCGCGCCCCGCGTGGAAGGTGGCGCGGGTGGGGCGTTCGGTGGAGTGCAGGATGGACTCCAGCGCGGCCACCGACTCCTCCGGAAGATGGCTGAGCTTGAGGTAGACCGGGCCGCGTTCGCTCGCCACCTCGGCCGCGAACTCCGACATCATCTGCCCCGACCAGTAGTCGGAGTCGACGAACCGCTCACCGTGCCGGTTGACCTGGTAGCCGCCGAAGGGATTGGCGACATAGGCACAGGCCGGGCCGTTGTAGTCCTTGATCAGCGGATTGATCTGGAAGCATTCGATCCCGGTCAGCTCGGCCCCGGCGTGATACGCCATGGCGTAGCCGTCGCCCGCGTTGGTGGGGTTCTCGTACGTCCCGTACAGATAGCCGCTCGCGGGCAGGCCGAGCCGGCCGCAGGCGCCGGTGGCCAGGATCACCGCACCGGCGCGCACGGTCACGAAGTGGCCGGTACGGGTGTGGAATCCGGCGGCGCCGACGGCCCGGCCGCCGGCGGTCAGGACCCGGACCGGCATCACCCGGTTCTCGATGCGGATCCGCTCGCGCATCTCACGCCGCCGCAACTGCCGGTACAGGACCTTCTTGACGTCCTTGCCCTCGGGCATCGGCAGGACGTACGAGCCGGAGCGGTGCACCTGGCGGACCGCGTACTGGCCGTGCTCGTCCTTCTCGAACTTCACGCCGTACCGCTCCAGCCGCTGGACCATGGCGAAGCCGCGGGTCGCGGTCTGGCGGACGGTGGACTGGTCGACGATGCCGTCGTTGGCGCGGGTGATCTCGGCGACGTAGTCATCGGGTTCGGCCCGGCCGGGGATGACCGCGTTGTTGACGCCGTCCATGCCCATGGCGAGCGCGCCCGAGTGGCGGACATGCGCCTTTTCCAGGAGGAGGACGGAGGAACCGTGCTCGGCGGCGGTGAGCGCCGCCATGGTGCCGGCCGTGCCGCCGCCGATGACGAGGACGTCGCAGGACAGCTCCTCGGCCGCGCCGAGGGCGGGGATCTCCATGGGCGCGGAGGGCGTCATGTGCTCCCCGCGCTCCCTGTCTTCCCTGTGCTCCCTTGTGTTCACGGAGTCGGGCCTTTCACATACCGAGGGATTCGAGGACCTGACGGCGCAGCGTGACGGTCGCCGCCGCGTCATGGGCGGCGCGCTCGCGCGGATGCGGTACGTCCAGCACCCGGCCGCCGCCCTCCGCGCCGCCCAGCAGCGCCACCCGGTCGCCGAGGAACAGCGCCTCGTCCACGTCGTGGGTGACGAAGACGACGGTGGCGCGGGTGCCCGCCAGCACCTCGACCAGCAGCCGCTGCATCCCGGCGCGGGTCTGTGCGTCGAGGGCGCCGAACGGCTCGTCCATGAGGACGGCGCGTGGCGTGCCGACGAGCGCCCGGGCGAGCTGGGCCCGCTGCCGCTGGCCGCCCGAGACCCGGTGCGGAAGCCGCCCGGTGTGCTCGGCGAGCCCGACGCGCTCCAGCCAGGCCGCGGCCCGTTCGCGCCGCGCCGTGCGCGATACGCCCCTTATGGCGAGCGGGAGTTCGACATTGGCGCGCAGGGTGCGCCAGGGCAGCAGCGCGTCCTCCTGGAAGATCAGCGCCCGGTCGGCGTCCGGCCGGGTGATCGGCGTGCCGTCCTGGGTGACTCGCCCGCCGAGCGCCGGCAGCAGCCCGGCGAGCGTGCGCAGCAGGGTGGATTTGCCGCATCCGGACGGGCCGACGACCGTAAGGATGTCACCGGGCGCGACCTCCAGATCGAGACCGTGGAGGACGGGCGCGCCCGGGCGGCCGAGGACGGTGTCCTCCAGGCGCAGCCGTACGCCCGGCGGGGCGGCTTCGGCGGTCGGCGGGGCCGGGGTGGTGGTGACGTCGGATGTGCTCACGGGGTGGCCGCCTCCTTGCGCGAGGGCGCCGGCCGGCCGGTGGCCTCCGTACGGGGCAGCCAACGGGTCAGCCGCCGTCCGGCCAGCTCGACCGCCGTGGAGGTGAGCCAGCCGAGCACGCCGATGGTGGTCATGCCGACGAAGACGCCCGGGTAGTCGACGATCGTGTAGTCCTGCCAGGTGCGGTAGCCGACCCCGTAGGCGCCGGAGATCATCTCGGCGGAGATCACACAGATCCATGAGACGCCGATGCCGACGGAGAGCCCGCCGAGGATCCCGGGCAGCGCCCCCGGCAGGACGACCGAGACCAGGACGCGCCCGCGCCCGCCGCCCATGGTCAGCACCGCCTCCTCCCAGACGGGGGTCAGCGCGCGCACCGCGTGCCGGGTGCTCACCATGACCGGGAAGAAGGCGGCGGTGAAGGTGATGAAGACGATGCCCTGCTCATTGCTGGGGAACAGCAGGATCGCCACCGGCACCAGCGCGATGGCCGGGATCGGACGGCACACCTCGAGGACGGGGCCGAGCAGATCGGAGACCAGAGGGGAGCGGGCGATGGCGGTGCCGACCGCCACGCCGAGGACGGCGGCGAGGGCGAAACCGGTGAGGATGCGGGTGAGGGAGTCGGTGAGGTCCTGCCAGTAGGCGCCGGTGCCGAGGCGGTCGGCGAACTCCCGGACCACATCGGTGGCGGAGGGGAACTGCGCGAAACGCAGCCACAGATCGATGTCGAGGGTGGTGAGCACCTGCCACAGGCCGAGGGCGGCCAGCAGCGAACCGGTGCGCAGGGCGTAGCGGACCCAGGGACGGCGCCGCAGCGGCCTGCGCGCGGCGGCGGTCCCGGCTCCGGGGGCACCGGGTGCTCCCGGGGCCGGGCGGGTCCTTACGGGCGAGGCGGGCGCGCTCATCGGGCCGCCGCCAGTGCCGCGGTGTAGCTGATGGTGCGGGCGCCGGGGTGGGCGGCGACCCAGGTGTGGGCGTTGTCCGGGGTGACGAAGGCTCGCAGATCGCGGCCGTCGCGGACCCAGATCGCCCGGTCCGCGAACCACCGGGTGCCGGTGGTCGCGTCGGGCACATAGGCGGCCCGGACGCGGTCGCGGTGGCTTGCGGCGAAGCGCAGCAGTTCGGCGGGGGTCGCGAAGGTGCGGAGCCGGTCCTCGCCCTTGAGCCAGAGCTGGTTCGGCGAGGCGGGCGGGGTGGCGCGCAGCGCCTTCGCATAGGCGTCGGCGCTTCCGTACGCCCGTTTGAGATAGCGGTCGTCGACAAAGGACGGCACATCGACCGGGCCCACCAGTTTGGCGGCGCGCAGCACCGGGACGTCCTTCTCGAGCGCGGCGGTCAGCCGTGGCTTGAGGGTGGGGTCGAAGGTCGCGATGCCCCCGGTGCCGTTGTAGAGATAGACCACTTCGGGCGGCAGCCCGGTCGCGGTGGCGACCTTACGGGTGGCGTCGAGCGGATGGGCGCGCAGATAGCGGGTGGCGTCGATCTGGGCGGCGAGGAACGCCTGGACGACGGCCGGGCGCTGCTCGGCGAACGCCTTGCGGGTGGTGACCCCGTGGAAGGTGGGGAGGTTCAGCCGGGCGCCGTCGTACAGCGCCCTGGCCTTGCCCTGGAAGGCGAGCAGCCCCGGCCAGGCCACGAACTGCGAGAGGGCGTCCGCGCTGCCCGCTTCGAGGGCCGAGGCCCCCACCGCGGGCTGCTGGTTGAGCTTGTGGATACCGCCCTCGGGGTCGATGCCCGCCTGCTGGAGAGCCCGTACGAGCGTGCCGTCCGCGGCGGAGCCGACGCTGGTGGAGACGTTCTTGCCACGCAGCCCGGACAGGGCGCGCAGCTTGGAGCCGGGTGCGGTGAGGACCGTATTGAGGCCGCCGCGCAGGTTGTAGCCGGTGACCGAGACGAGGCGGGTCGGCGCGTTGAGCTGGGTGCCGCGCCCGGAGTTGATCAGGAGCGGGAAGTCGCCCATCGAGCCGATGTCGACCTTGCCGGCGATCATCTGGGCGGTGATGGGCGCTCCGGTGGCGTAGTCCTCCCACTTCACCTTGTACGTATGGCCGTCGCGGCGGCCCAGGGCGCGCAGCTCGCGTTCGAAGGAGCCGAGCGAGCGCAGCAGGGTGCCCGCGGTCACGGTGTTGATGGTCTTGGACTGGTAGCCGATGGTGACGGTCACGGTCTTGCCGCCCGCTTCCGCGTTCCCGCCGCAGCCCGTGAGGGACAGCAGCAGGGCGCCGGCGGCGAGGGCCGACGGGAGGGTCGTGCGTTGCATCGAGGGGCCTTTCACCTCAGGAGATAGGGCATGTTGACCGTGACCGCGCCGGTGGGACAGCGGGCGGCGCACGGGCCGCAGTACCAGCACTCGTCGACGTGCATGAACGCCTTACCGCTGTCGGGGTGGATCGCCAGGGAGTCGAGGGGGCACATGTCCACGCACAGGGTGCAGCCGTCGATGCACTTGGACTCGTCGATCGTCACCGGCACATCGGCACGTTGGGGCGCCAGAGGCATGGCTGTCTCCATAAAGGGCGTGAAGGGGCGAAAGGTGGTCGCGGGGAAGGCGGTCGTCGCGGGGGAGGTGATCGTTCGCGGGGGAGGCGGTCGGGGAGGGCTCAGGCGGCGCGGCGCAACTGGCCGCTCATGGTGATCCGGTCGCCGCGGAACCGGATGAACTCCAGGTCCACCGGGCGGCCATCGCACAGATGGGTGAGCCGCTCCAGCATCAGGACCGCCGCACCGCGCGGGGCCTGTAGAACGGCGGCCGAGTGGGCGTCGGCGTTGACGGCCTCGAGGGTGATCTCGGCGGTGCCCAGGGCCTGTCCGGTGATCTTCTCGATCAGCCGGAAGACATCGGTGTTCTCCAGGTCGGCGCCGATCAGCTCGGCGCCGATGTCCATCGGGAGGTAGGTGAGGTCGAGGGAGAGCGGGAGTCCGCCGAGCCGGCGCAGCCGCTCGACGTAGAGGACATCGGTACGGGCGGGAACGCACAGCCGGTCGGCGACGCAGGCGGGCGCGGGGACGGGGCCGACGGTGCGCACCTCATTGGTCACCCGGCCGTGTTCGTGAAGGGTCTCGGCCAGGCCCATCAGCCGGTCGAGGCCGTGCGGGTACTTCTCCGCGACGACGACCGTGCCCACCCCGGGCTGCCGCTCCACCAGGCGCTCGGCGCGCAGCAGGTCGAGCGCCTGGCGCACGGTGTTGCGGGAGGCGCCGTAGTCCTGGCCGAGCGCGTCCTCCAGGGGGAGTACACCGCTGGGGAAGCCGCCGGTGAGGACCTGGTGGCGGAGGAGATCGGCGAGCTGCCGGGCCCGGTCGGCGCGGAGCCGCCGGCGGCGCGCGGCGGCGACCGGCGGGGCGTGCTCGCGGGGGCGTTCGGCTGGCATCGGCCGGCTCCGGGGTTGCTGGTCGGCGGGGTCGTACGGGGACCATACCGACGGGGCCGGGCCGATGGTGTTGCCGAAGTGTTGCGCCACCTGACGGCGGCTTTCGTACCGCCGCCGCCTGCGGTTTCGCCGTCGCGGCGGCAAGATCTGCCACTGTGCGCGGCGGGCCCCCGGCGCGGTGGCGCACCAGGGGCCCGGGGCGCCGGACGGGGCCGGCGCCGTGGTTCAGCCGGTCGGGAGGTCGGTCGGGATGGCGCTCGCCAGATCGGTGGGGATGCCGGAGGGGAGCGACGTCGGCAGGCCCGAGGGAAGGTCGCTGGGCGAGGTCGCCTTGACGAAGGTGTCGTTCTTGGCGAGCGCGTCCCAGTCGACCGTGAGGGTCTTGCCGTCCGCGCCCAGGCTGACCTTGCCCGCGCTGCGATCGGTGTTGCCGTCGGCGCACTTGAGCATGAGCATCTTCCCGCCCATGTCGGCGTATTCGCCGTTGCAGATGTGCTTGCCGGCCATCAGGACGGCCTGCTTGCCGCTGATGGACAGGATGACGGCCTCGTCACCGGACTTCGCCACATAGGTGCCGGAGACCTTCGCGTCCGCGCCCCCCTCCGCCGGGGCGCTCGACGCGGAGGAGGGGTCCTTGGAGGTGTCCTTCTTGTCGTCGCCTCCGTCACTGCCACATGCGGTCAGTAGCAGGGCGGCCGCCGCCACCGTGCCGACGATGCCCACTGCCTTGTTCACGTGTCTCTCCTCGATCGTCAGGGCGGGAGCACGACAAATTAGCAGCCGGGTCAGGGCGTGGCCGGGACGACCTGGCCGGTCACCTCGCCCAGGCCGATACGGACCCCCTGCGGGCCCGGCGCCCAGGCCGTGATGGTCACTTCGTCACCGTCCTCCAGGAACGTCCGGGTGGCGTCGGGGAGACGCAGGGGCCGGCGGCCGCCCCAGGTGAGTTCGAGGAGACAGCCGAGCTCGTCCGGGCGCGGACCGCTGACCGTGCCGGAGGCGAAGACGTCGCCGGTGCGCAGCGAGGCGCCGTTGACCGTCAGATGCGCGAGCTGCTGGGCCGCGGTCCAGTACATGGCGGAGAAGGGCGGGCGGGAGACCGTGTGGCCGTTGAGGGCGACCTCGAGGCGCAGATCGAGCCCGCCGGGCTCGGCGGCGCTGTCGTCCAGGTAGGGGAGGAGCGGGACGTCGCGGATGGGCGGGCTGGTACGGGCCGCGGTGAGGGCCTCCAGCGGGGTGACCCACGCGGCGAGGGAGGTGGCGAAGGACTTGCCGAGGAACGGGCCGAGCGGGCGGTACTCCCATGCCTGGATGTCGCGTGCGGACCAGTCGTTGAGCAGACAGACGCCGAAGACGTGGTCGTGGAACCCGGCGAGGGGCACCGGTGTATTAACAGTGGAAGGGGCGCCGACGACGAAGGCCACCTCCGCTTCGAAGTCGAGGCGCAGGGAGGGGCCGAAGACCGGAGTGGGGGAGGAAGCGTGTGGTGCGGAGGTATCGGCCGGGGGCAGACGCTGGCCCTGCGGGCGGACGATGGGCGTGCCCGAGACGAGGAGGGTGCCGGCCCGGCCGTGGTAGCCGATCGGCATGTGCTTCCAGTTGGGGGTGAGCGCGTCGCCGTCGGGGCGGAAGACCTTGCCCGCGTTGGTGGCGTGGTGCTCGCTCGCAAAGAAGTCGGCGTAGTCGGCCACCTCGAAGGGGAGATGGAGCGCCACGGTGGGGAGGGGGTGCATCAGCGGCTCGATGGTCGACCGGTGGGCCGGGTCGGTGAGCCAGTCGAGCACCTCGGCGCGGACGGCCTGCCAGACCGGGCGGCCCGCGGCCATCAGCGGGTTGAGGGTGTCGGCGCCCAGTTGCTCGGCGTGCGGAGAGGCGGCGGCAGCAGCGGCGGCGCCGGCGTCCAGCACATGGTTTCCGTAGCGCACCCCGATTTTCCGCAGATGCGGAGCGTGCGGCGTGGTGAAGACGCCATAGGGGAGGTTGTGCGGGCCGAAGGGGTCTCCTTCGGGCAGGTCCAGCGGGGATCGCTGCGGCATCGGGGCTGCCTCGCCTTCTCCTGGTCACTGCTGGGGGTGCAGCACACCCTAAGGCGAGGGGAGTGCGGGGAAGGAAGGTGGCACCGTGTCGGCTACCCCCTAAAGAGATGGCAATGTCCGGAAAGTCCTTGCTGGAGGCGGCGATTCCGAAGTAGCGTCCATTCTCGGGGTCACGCACAGTGGGGGGGCCACTGCGCTGCGGTGACCAAGGGGGGCTCGTGGCGAGCAGTGCCGTGCCGTTCGCGGTGGACCGTTCCGTACCCGCTCTGGTCGTGAAGATCGGCCACTATCCGCTGCATCACGGTGGCGTCGGCGCCATCCGGTCCCTGGGGCGTCTCGGTGTCCCCATGTACGCGGTCACCGAGGACCGCTGGACCCCGGCGGCGCTCTCGCGCTATCTGGCGAGGGCCTTCATCTGGCCGACCACCGGCAGCGAGCGGCCGGAGCGGCTGGTGGAGGGGCTGCTGCGGATGGGGCGGGCGATCGGCCGGCCGACGGTTCTGCTGCCGACGGACGAGGAAGCGGCGGTGCTGATCGCCGAGCACGCGGATCGGCTCGCCGGGGAGGGCGGCTTCCTCTTCCCGCGCGCCGAGCCCGAGTTGCCCAGGCGGCTGGCGAGCAAGCGGGGGCTGCATGAGCTGTGCGTCAAGCACGGGGTGCCCACGCCAGAGGCCGCCTTCCCGGACACCTACGCCGACGTCAAGGCGTTCGCGGCGAGCGCGCGGTTTCCGGTGGTCGCCAAGAACCGGGAGGCGTTCGAGCGGCGGAAGAAGCCCGCGGTGGGCGGCACCACCCGGATCGAGGGCCCGCGGGAGCTGATGGAGCTGGCGCGGCGGTGGGGGCCGCGGCCCGGGGTGGTCCTCCAGGAGTATCTGCCGCGCGAGGACGCCGAGGACTGGATCGTGCATGGGTACTTCGACTCCCGGAGCACACCGCTGGCGATGTTCACCGGGGTCGAGGTGCGGTCCTGGCCGCCGCACGCGGGGATGACGGCATGCGCCTATGCCGTGGCGAACGAGGAGCTGGCCCGGATGGCGGCCCAGTTCGTCCAGCGGATCGGCTTCAGCGGCATCGTCGATCTGGACTGGCGCTTCGACCGGCGCGACGGACGGTACAAGCTGCTGGACTTCAATCCGCGGATGGGCGCCCAGTTCCGGCTCTTCGAGAGCGCTGCGGGGATCGATGTCGTGCGGGCCCAGCATCTCGATCTGACGGGGCGCGCGGTCCCCGGGGCCGGGCAGCGGCCGGACCGCCGGTTCACGGTCGAGAACATCGACCTGCCCGCACTGCTCGCCTATCGCCGCAGTGGATACACCACTCCGCACGCCCCGGCCAGGGCGAGCGGGACAGAGCTCGCCTGGGCCGCGCGGGACGACATGAAGCCGTTCTTCACCATGCTGGCCCGCTCGCTGCGGCCCGGCGCTGCCCAGTTGTACCGGCTGTGGCGCGCCAAGTGAACGCTGAACACCGTGGCTGAACACCTTGGGGGATTCATGAACGATCCGGTAGTGGTCATCGGGGCCGGTCCCTACGGTCTGTCGACCGCGGCTCATCTGCGCGCCCGCGGGCTGCCGGTCCGTGTCTTCGGGGATCCGATACCGGTCGCCTCGAACATCGACGCACCCCAGCCGGGCCACACCCTGCTGGACTTCTGCCATGCGATGGGCGGCCCGCGCTATGAGTCGGACTGGGACATCATCCCCGTCGAGACCTTCTCGGCTACGGCCTGTGGTTCCAGGAGCGGCTGGTGCCGGAGCTGGAGCGGGTGCGGGTGGTCTCGGTCGACCGGCGGGGCGGCCGGTTCGAGCTGAAGCTGGACTCGGGGGAGCAGTTCACGGCGCGCGCCGTCGTCGTCGCCAGCGGGCTCAGCGGGCTCGCTCACCTCCCCCATGAGCTGGCCGCCGCCGTACCGGACGGGCCCGCTCCCGGCGGCCCCGTCTCGCACAGTTCGCAACACCGTGACCTGGGGCGCTTCCAGGGGCGTGAGGTGGTGGTCGTCGGGGCCGGGCAGTCGGCGCTGGAGAGCGCGGTGCTGCTGGCCGAGTCGGGCGCCGCCGCCGTGCGGGTGGTGGCCCGCGGCCCGCGCGCGGTCGCCTTCGGCTCCCCGCCGGACCACCAGCCCAGGCTGCGGCCCGAGTCCCCGTTCGGCCGCGCCTGGTCGCTGTACGCGCTGACGTACCACGCCGTGGGCTTCCGGCGGCTGCCCGCACCGACCCGGGAGTACCTGGTGCGCAGGGTGCTTGGGCCCAAGGGTGCCTGGTGGCTGAGGGATCGGTTCGCCGGGCGGGTGCGGGTCACCCAGGGGCGCCGGATCAGCCGGGTCACGGTGCGGGCCGACGGCCGACCGATGGTCGGCCTGCACGGGGGCGGCCGGGTCGGTGAGCTGGCCGCCGACCATGTGATGGCCGCGACGGGCTACCGGATGAGCGTCGCCGCGCTGGACTTCCTGGGGCCCGGGCTCCGCTCCGAGTTGGTCACCGGCGCCGGCGGCCCCTGGCTCGACGCCGGATACGGCTCCTCGGTCCCCGGGCTGTACTTCACCGGCCTGCCCGCGGCGGCGAGCTTCGGCCCGGTGATGCGGTTCGTCTGCGGCACGGAGTACGCGTCGCCCCGCCTGGCGAAGGCGGTGGCCACCACCCACGGATAAGCGCCCACCGACCCCCCGGCCATCGGCCTGCCCCGGCCATCGGCCTGCCCCGGCCATCGGTCTGCTCCGGCTATCGGTCTGCTCCGGCTATCGGCCCGCCTCGGTCATCGGCCCGCCCGGCCGATGGCCGCCTTGGCTGACGGCTGCCCAGGCCCCGGTCGCCCCGGGGCCTCTGGCCCGCCCCGGTCGATGGCCTGCCCGGGCCTCTGGCCGTCCCGGCCGATGATCCGTCCCGGCCGATGGTCCGCCATGGCCCCTGGCCTGCCCTGGCCGATGCCCGTCCCGGTCGATGGCCTGCCCTGGCCCCTGGCCCGTCCAGGCTGATGGCCGTTCCCGGCCCGTGGGCTGCCCCGGCCCGTGGGCTGCCCCGGCCCGTGGCGGCGTTGGTCGACCGGGCGGGGGTCGGGACGGCTGACCGCCCATTGACCGGGCCCGTTGACCAGTCGGCGGGCCGAGCCCCGTTGACCGGTCGGCAGGTCGGGCCCGGTCGACCCGTTGGCGGGTCGGGTTGGCAGGCGGCCGTGCCCGGGTCGGTTGACCGGTCGGTGGGTCGGGTTGGCTGATCGGTCGGCGGGTCGGGCTGGTCGACGTGTGGGGGGCCGGGGGATGAATGATCTGCTGCGATCGCGGTACTGCGATGTGAAGTAGCCGGTTCGGGAGAGAACGGTGAGAGGCGCACAAGGCGGGAAGGCGCCCACAGTGATCGATACCCGACCGGATACGCTGCCTGTTGGTGGAGGCAGCGACACAGCGACATTCGCGTCATTCGTAGGCAGACAGGAGTACCCCGTGAGCTTCGTCGGGCCCTTGGGGCTGAGCGTGCGGGACCGGACTCTGGAAGCCGACACCCAGGCCGGGCTGACGGCGGTCGAAGAGGGCCTGCTGGAGGCCACCAAGAGCGAAGTGCCCTTCATCACCGAGGCCGCCCAGCATCTGGTGCGGGCCGGTGGGAAGCGGTTCCGGCCCCTGCTGGTGCTGCTGGCCGCGCAGTTCGGCGATCCCCACGCACCCGGAGTGGTGCCCTCGGCCGTGGTCGTCGAGCTCACCCATCTGGCGACGCTGTACCACGACGATGTGATGGACGAGGCGGAGGTGCGGCGTGGCGTCTCCAGCGCCAACGTCCGCTGGGGCAACTCGGTGGCGGTCCTCACCGGCGACTTCCTCTTCGCCCGGGCCTCGCACATCCTGGCCGATCTCGGCCCGGAGGCGGTGCGGATCCAGGCCGAGGCGTTCGAGCGGCTGGTCACCGGCCAGATCCTGGAGACGGCGGGCCCCCGCGACGGCCGTGACCCGGTCGACCACTATCTGGATGTGCTGGCCGGTAAGACGGGCTCGCTGATCGCCGTTTCCGGCCGGTTCGGCGCGATGATGTCGGGCGCCGACGAGGCCATCGTCAGCATCCTCACCCAGTACGGCGAGCGGCTCGGCATGGCCTTCCAGCTCGCCGACGACGTGCTGGACATCGCCAGCGACAGCCATGAGTCCGGCAAGACCCCCGGCACCGATCTGCGCGAGGGCGTTGCCACCCTGCCCGTGCTCTATGTGCGGGAGCGGGCCGAGGCGACCGGTTCGGCCGAGGACCGCGAGCTGTGCGAGCTGCTCGCGGGCGATCTCACGGATGACGCACGCCATGCCGAGGTGCTGCGGCGGCTGCGCGCCCATCCGGCGCTGGAGCAGGCCCGCCGGGTCACGGTCCGTTACGCGGCGGAGGCCCGTTCGATGTTGGCGCCGCTGCCCGAGGGTCCGGCGAAGGTGGCTCTTGAGGGGCTGTGCGACGCGGTGGTCCACCGGGCCGGCTGACGCCGCCCACCCAGCGCCCCGCCCAGCCCCCGCTCACCGGTCGGCCGACGTCCCGCCCGGCGTCCGTTCCCGCTCCCACCACCAGCCGACCCTGACTCCCGGGGGAGCGGTGTCATCCCCGAGCAGTACACCTAGGTGATCCTGCGGGCTGACGCGCCACGTCACACGATTTGGTGGGATGAAAAGACCACCACATGGCGGGATCGGGTGACAATGGCCCGAGAGGGTGGACGAGTGCAAGCTGACGAACCGCCGCCGACGACGGAGGTAGAGCACATATGGCACGGATCCGACCGACACAGGTCGCCGACGACGGCTTCTGGGATGACGAGCGGCCATCCCGGGGGAAGAAGGCCGCCCGGTACGCCGCCCCGGTCGCGGTCGCGGGCATCGCGGCGGCGACGATAGGGCTGGTCCCGGCGCTGGCCAGCACCGGTGACCCCGACCTGCCGAAGATCTCGGCAAAAGAGCTGATCAGCAAGATGGCGGCATCGGACGCCCAGCAGATGTCCGGTTCGGTGAAGATCACCACCGATCTGGGCATCCCCTCGCTCCCCGGCGGCGGCTCCCTCGCCGACCTCGGCGGGGCGCAGGGCGGCGAGGCGTCCGCCTCGCCCGACTCCCGGCTGATGGAGCTGGTCTCCGGCTCCCACACCCTGCGGGTGGCCACCGATGGCCCCGACAAGCAGCGGGTGTCGATCGTCGAGAACGCCGCCGAGTACAGCATGATCCACAACGGCGACGAGATCTGGGCGTACGACAGCGGGAGCAACTCCGCCTACCACGCCACCGCCCCCAAGGAGGCGAAGGCCAAGGGCGGCCACCGGCACGAGCTGCCGAAGGACCTGCGGGGCGCCACGCCCCAGGAGATCGCCAAGACCGTGCTCACATCCGTGGACAACACCACGGATGTGACGGTCGACGGCACCTCCCGGGTCGCCGGACGGGACGCCTACGACCTGCTGATCAAGCCCAAGGCGGACAGCCACTCCACGATCGGATCCGTCCGTATCGCGGTGGACGCGGACAACGGGGTCCCGCTGAAGTTCACGCTCTCCCCGAAGAGCGGCGGCAAGGCGGCCATCGACGTCGGCTACACCAAGGTCGACTTCGGCAAGCCCAAGGCCAGCACCTTCGACTTCACCCCGCCCAAGGGCGCCAAGGTCACCGAGGAGCCCAAGGCCGACCGGCCCGAGGCCAAGGACTTCGGCGGCAAGGACTTCGGCTCCAAGGACTTCGGCGGCAAGGACTTCAAGGACGCCCAGGGTGCCCTGTCCGGGCTGAAGGTCGTCGGTAAGGGCTGGGACTCGATCGCCCGGCTCGACACCCCCGGCGGCGCGGCGTCCACGAACCCCGGCGGCGACAGCGGGCCGGGTGCCGCGTCCGGACTCCTCGGCGGTTTCGGCAAGGAGGTCAAGGGCGACTTCGGTTCCGGCACGGTGGTCAGCACCCGTCTGGTCAACGCGCTGCTGACCAACGACGGCAAGGTGTTCGTCGGCGCGGTCGACAAGGACGCCCTGGTCAAGGCCGCCAACGCGGCCAAGTGAGGCGCGGCGCGCACGGCGTAGAACACGACGCATGACGAAGGGGAGCCCGTGGAGCAGCGGTCCACCGAGGGGGACGACGCCGCGGTGAAGACCCGCGGGCTCACCAAGCGCTACCGGGGCGGACAGCTCGCGGTCGACGCACTCGACCTGTCCGTGCCGCGTGGCAGCGTCTTCGGCTTCCTCGGGCCCAACGGCTCGGGGAAGACGACGACGATCCGCATGCTCATGGGCCTGATCGAGCCCACCTCGGGCCGGGCCAGACTGCTCGGCGAGCCCATGCCGCGGGCCGCCCGGAGCGTGCTGCCCAGGGTGGGCGCCCTCATCGAGGGGCCCGCCCTCTACCCCTTTCTGACCGGCCGCGACAATCTGCTGCGCTTCGACGCCGCCGACCCCACGGCCGACCCGCGCACCCGCGTGCCCCGTGTCGAGGCCGCCCTGGACCGGGTCGGGCTGGCCGCGGCGGCTGGGAAGAAGGCGCGCGCCTACTCGCTCGGCATGAAGCAGCGTCTGGGCCTGGCCGCGGCGCTGCTCCAGCCGCGTGAGCTGCTGGTCCTGGACGAGCCGACCAACGGCCTCGATCCGCAGGGCATGCGCGAGATCCGTTCCCTGGTACGCGAACTGGCCGAGGAGGGCACCACCGTCTTCCTCTCCTCGCATCTCCTCGACGAGATCGAACAGGTGTGCACGCATGCCGCCGTGATGGCCCAGGGCCGTCTGATCGCCCAGGGCACGGTGGCCGAGCTGGCGGCGGGCAGCCGGGGCAGGCTGGTCGTCACCACCCCGGACCCGGCGGACGCGGTCCGGATCCTGAAGGAGCACGGCGTGACGGATCTGGTGATCCTGGACGAGCGGGTCTCCGGCGAGCTGCCGGTGCCCGGCCCCGGCGCGGACGACGCACCGCTGGAGCTGGCCGATCTCAACGCCGCCCTCGTCCGCGCCGGGGTGCGGGTCCGGGCCTTCGGGGCCGAGCGCGCCTCGCTCGAGGACGCCTTTGTCGCGCTGACCGGGGAGGGCTTCGATGTCGCGGGCTGAGGAACTGGGCCCGCGGGCCGAGCGAGCAGGAACGGTTGACCTCGGCGCACCGGCCACCCACGCGGGCGAGAGAACGGGCGACAGAGCCCCGAACGCGCCCCGCCCGAACCCCCTCTGGGCCCTGGCGCTCTTCCGCTCCGAGCTGACCACCACCCTCCGCCGCTGGCGGACCCTGGCCCTGCTCGGAGTGCTCGCGCTGATCCCGATCCTCATCGGCGCCGCCGTGAAGATCGAGACGAGCGACGGCGGCAGCCTCGGCGGCGGCCGTGGCGCGGACGGGCAGGGCCCCGCCTTCTTCTCCCAGATCACCAACAACGGGATCTTCCTGGTCTTCGCGTCACTGGCGGCGACGCTGCCCGTCTTCCTGCCGATGGTGATCGGCGTGATCACTGGTGACGCCATCGCCGGTGAGGCGGGCGCCGGAACGCTGCGCTATCTGCTGGTCGCCCCCGCCGGGCGGACCCGTCTGCTGCTGGCCAAATTCACCACGTCCATGGCGTTCTGCCTGATCGCGACCCTGATCGTGGCGCTCTCGGGCCTGGTGACGGGGGCGCTGCTGTTCCCGCTCGGCGATGTCACGCTGATCTCGGGCATCACCGTCTCGTTCGAGGAAGCGCTGCTCCGGGCCCTCGGCGTGGCGGCCCTGGTGGCCCTGTCGCTGGTGGGGATCGCGACGGTGGGGCTGTTCATCTCCACCCTCACCAACAGCGGGATCGCGGCCATGGCCACGACCGTGGGGCTGGTGGTCACCGCGCAGATCCTCGACAGCATCCCGCAACTGCACGCGATCCACCCGTATCTCTTCCCGCACTACTGGCTCAGCTTCGCCGATCTCCTGCGCGAGCCGGTCTACTGGGACGAGCTGGTCAAGAATCTGGGACTGCAAGGGCTGTACGTCGCCGTGTTCGGCTCGGCGGCCTGGGCCCGGTTCACCGCGAAGGACATCACGGCCTGAGCCGGTTGGGGCCGGACATCCAGCCGAAGATCCAGCCGGACACCGAGCCGAGCATCGAGCCGAACACGGCACGTCAGCCGGGATCAGGCGCCGCCGAGCGTCCAGACCGCGTATGCGATGGCATCGCTGTTGCGGTCCAGGGCGGTGTCGTTGATGTTGCTGATGGTGTCGCAGGAGCGGTGGTAGCAACTGTCGAACGCCCGGCCGGAGGTGCCGCCCCACTTCTGGGCCTGGGCGGAGGTCTTGATGTAGTCGGCGCCGCTGAAGAGGCCACCCACCGGGATGCCCACGTTCTTGAACGGCGCGTGGTCGGAGCGGCCGTCGCCCTCGGTCTCGATCTCGGTGGGAACGCCCTTGGCGGAGAAGAACGCCTTGAACACCGACTCGATCCCGGGGTCGTCGTCATAGACGAAGTAGCCGGGGTTGGGCGAGCCGATCATGTCGAAGTTGAGATAGCCGTCGATCTTCGCCCGTTCGGATGACGGCAGGTTGTTGACGTAGTAGCGGGAGCCGACCATCCCCAGCTCCTCGGCGCCCCACCAGGCGAACCGCAGATGCTTGGTGGGCTTCGCCCCCTGGCGGGCGACGGTGAGCGCGGTCTCCAGGATTCCGGCGGAGCCCGAGCCGTTGTCGTTGATCCCGGGGCCCGCGGTGACCGAGTCGAGATGGGCGCCGGAGAACACCACGTTGTTGGTGTCGCCGCCGGGCCAGTCGGCGATGAGGTTGTAGCCGGTGGAACCGCTGGAGGTGAACTGCTGCACGGTGGTGGTGAATCCGGCGGCGTCCAGCTTGCCCTTGATGTAGTCGAGCGACGCCTTGTAGCCGGGGCGGCCATGGGCGCGGTTGCCGCCGTTGGCGGTGGCGATCGACTGGAGCTGGGTCAGATGGGCCTTCACATTGGCCACGGAGATGTCCGGCACCGCGAGGGCGGTACGGGCGTCCGCCGCGGGCCGGGCCGATGCGGCGGCAGCGGCGGAGGTGGCCGGGGCGGCCGAGACCAGGGCGGCGACGGCCGTACCGGCGGCGGCCATGGCGGCCGTCCGGCGTATCAGGGATCTTCGGGGGCGGCGCTCAGCACATGACGACATGGGGGGCTCCGGTTCCGAACGGTGACAGGACGGAATGACGTGACGCTGTGTGGTGCACGTGCCCGTGGGGGCGATGGAGCGGTGAAACCTGCGGTGCGGTGAACCTGCGGTTCGGTGAAGCGGCGATGACGCGAGGCTGATGCTCCGGGTGTGGCTGACTCCGCGTCAAGGGCGGGAACCGGACATCAGCCGCCGGATATCGATCCCGGCCGGGCATCGGGCACGGCGACATCCGGTACAGCGGCATCCGCTGTGGCCACATCCGAGATGACGGTCTCCGGAACGAGACCGGCCTCCGGAACGACACCGCCCTCCACTGTCGCCGACAGCGCGGCCGCCCGCGCGGTGGCGTCTGCCAGCTCGCGCCGCGCCCGCCGCGCGGTGCGCAGCGCGTCCCAGGTGAGCAGCGCGAGGGCGAGCCAGACGAGGGAGAAGCCTGCCCACCGTTCGGGTGGCATCGTCTCGTGGAAGACGGTGATGCCGAGGGCGAACTGGAAGGTCGGCGCCACGTACTGGAGCATCCCGATCGTCGACAGCGGCAGCCGCACCGCCGAGGCCCCGAAGCAGATGAGCGGCAGCGCCGTGACGAAGCCACAGCTCGCCAGCAGCGCCGCATGTCCGGCGCCCTCGCTCGCGAACGTGCTGTCGCCGCGCGCCCCGAGCCAGATCAGGAAGCCCAGCGCGGGCAGGAACTGTACGGCGGTCTCGGCGGCCAGCGACTCCAGCCCGTCCAGCCCCACCCGCTTCTTGGCCAGGCTGTACGTCGCGAAGCTGAAGGCGAGCGTGAGCGCGATCCACGGCAGCTTGCCGTAACCCACCGCCAGCACGGCCACGGCCACCGCCCCCACGCCGACCGCCGCCCACTGCGCGGGCCGCAGCCGCTCACGCAGCAGCAGTACCCCGAAGGCGATGCTGACCAGCGGGTTGATGAAGTATCCGAGCGCGGCCTCCACCACATGGCCGCTGTTGACGCCCCAGATGTACAGGCCCCAGTTGATCGAGATCACGGTCGCGGCGAGCGCGATCATGCCCAGCCGTCGGGGCTCCCGCAGCAGCGGCCGTATCCAGCTCCAGCGGCGCAGCGCCAGCAGCACAAGACCGACGGCCGCCAGCGACCACACCATCCGGTGGGCGAGGATCTCCACCGCGCCGGCGGGCTCCAGCAGCGGCCAGAAGAGCGGCACCAGCCCCCAGAAGGCGTATGCCGCGAAGCCGTAGAGGAGACCGGCGCGATCGGCGCGGTCCTGCTGGTCCTGCGGCGTCACGGCACCCTCCCCGACGGCATGGCGAGCCCAGGGCGGGCCCGTTCCGAGGGTCCGAAGGTAGCGCTGGTGAGGCCCGCCTGTCATTCCCGTATCGCATGACGGTCATGACAGGTCGGCCGGCGGTCATGACGGGTCGGCCGGCGGTGATGACAGGCGGGCCGTGGTGCGTACGGGGCGGGTCAGCCCTTCAGCGCGGCCGCGACCGAGTCCGCGATGGGCGTGGTCGGGCGGCCGATGAGCCGGGACAGATCGCCCGGGGTGGCGGCCAGCCGGCCGCGCTCGATGGCCGTCTCGACATCGGAGAGGATCGCGGCGAGCGGCTCGGGGACGCCCGCGCCGGTGAGGATGGCCTGGTACTCCGCCGCGGGGACGGCGCCGTAGACGATCTCCTTGCCGGTCTGCCCCGCGACCACCTCGGCGTACTCGGCGAAGCTCCAGGCGGTGTCGCCGGACAGCTCGTACGCCTTGCCCTCGTGGCCCTCACCGGTCAGCACGGCGACGGCGGCCGCGGCGTAGTCGGCGCGCGAGGCGGAGGCGACCCGGCCCTCGCCCGCGGCGCCCACGACGGCGCCGTGTTCCAGGACCGGGGCGAGGTTCTCGGTGTAGTTCTCGTTGTACCAGCCGTTGCGCAGCAGGGTGTACGGCAGACCGGAGTCGGTGATCGCCTTCTCGGTGACCTGGTGCTCCTCGGCCAGGGTGTAGTCGGCGGCGGGACCGCCCAGGATGCTGGTGTAGGCGAGCAGCGCGACACCGGCCTCCTTGGCGGCGTCAATGACCGCCTGGTGCTGCGGACCGCGCTGCCCGACCTCGCTGCCGGAGATCAGCAGCACCTTGTCGCCCGCGGCGAAGGCACCGGCCAGCGTCTCGGGCCGGTTGTAATCGGCCTCATGCAGCCGTACCCCGCGGTCGGCGAATTCGGCGGCCTTCGCGGTGTCGCGCACGACCGCGGTGATCTGGTCGGCGGGAACCTTCTCCAGCAGCCCCTCGACGACGAGACGGCCGAGGTGGCCGGTGGCTCCGGTGACGACAATGCTCATGGGTGTGACTCTCTCCTGTTGGGCCGGTTCGGGGTCGGCACGCCTACCTTATGGGAAGCGCTAACCAAAAGAAAGGTACTTCCGGTTAAGTAAGTGTGTTCATCCGGAGCCGGGTCCGGAAACTGGAACCGGAAACCGCGTCACTCCGTGGCCTCGCTCTCCCGCGCCGCGACGCTGACCGCGAACGGCAGGATCGTCACCGCGACACCCGGCAGATGCTCCAGCACCTTCGCCAGCGACTCCGCCGTCCCCCGGTGCAGCAGCTTGCCCAGCGGTGAGGTGTAGGTGCGGCGCGGCACCAGCAGGGTCAGCGCGGTCTGCCCGTCCTCGGTGGTACGGGCCGCCAGCTCCATCACCGCATGGCGCAGCCGCCGGTCCGGGCAGGCCACCACCTCCAGCGCCACCGTCACCCCCGCCGTCGCCTCCCACCGTGCCATCAGCCGGCGGGCGTGGCTCTCGTCCACCATGAAGTGCACCGCGCGGACCTCGTCGGGCCGCAGCTCATGGGCGTAGCGCAGCGCCTTGACCGTCGCGAGGTCGATGGTGTCCGCCAGGACGAAGACGACATGGCGCCGCCAGCGCGGGACGTCGTCCCCCGGGCGCTCCACCGCCTCCAGGGCGGCCGCCTCCGCGCGGTACTCGCGGTTGATCCGGATCAGCGCCCAGACCCCCAGCGGGAAGACCACCACGACCAGCCAGGCGCCCTCGGTGAACTTGGTGATCCCGAAGATCAGCACCACGGCGGCGGAGACGGCCGCGGTGGTGAGGTTGACCGCGACCTTCCAGCCCCGGCCCGGCTCCCGGCGCCGCAGGTGATAGGCGGTCAGCCCGGCACCGGCCATGGTGAAGGCGGTGAACACCCCGATCGCGTACAGCGCCACCAGCCGGTCCACATTGGCCCCGGTGACCACCAGCAGCGCCAGCGCCACCACGGCCAGCGCGATGATCCCGTTGGAGAAGGCCAGCCGGTGGCCGCGCCGGGTGAGCTGCCGGGGCAGAAAGCGGTCCTCGGCCACGAAGCTGGCCAGGAAGGGGAAGCCGGTGAACGGCGTGTTGGCGCCGGTGTAGAGGATGAGCGCGGTCGCCAGTTGGACGAACGCCAGCCCCAGGGCGCCCACCACCCCGTCGCCGAAGACCAGATGGGCCTCCTGCGCGAGGACGGTCGGGGTGCCGTCCCGGTACGGGATGGCGTGGGTGAAGTGGGCGAGGGCGGAGACCCCGAGGACCAGCGTGCCCAGGATGCAGCTCATCGTGATCAGCGTGCGGCGGGCGTTGTGGCCCTTGGGATCGCGGAAGACCGAGACGCTGTTGGAGATCGCCTCCAGACCGGTCAGCGAGGAGCCGCCGTTGGCGAACGAGCGCAGCACGATGAAGAGCGAGGCGCCGTAGAGCCAGCCGCTGCCCGAGGTGCCGAGGGGCACGGCGCCCGCGGCGTGCACATCGGCGTGCGGAAGCCGCCCGGTGAGCCCGCGGACCACGCCGACGACCAGCATCAGGCCGACGGCGACGATGAACAGATAGGCGGGCACCATGAAGACCCGCCCGGCCTCGCGCAGTCCGCGCAGATTGCCGTAGGCGAGGATCAGGATCACCAGGGCGCTGAGGGGCAGTTGGAGATGGTCGATACCGGTCCAGGTGCCGCCGACGAGATGGGCGAACGAGATGATCGCGTTGGTGCCCGCCGAGACCTGGACCGCGACGGTGACGATGTAGTCCACCAGCAGTGCCACGGAGGCGATCTGGGCGATGTCCGGGCCGAAGTTCTCCCGCGCCACCACATAGGAGCCGCCCGCCCGGGTGTAGATCATCACCACATCGCTGTAGCAGAGCGTGACCAGCAGCAGCACCAGCAGAATCGCCCCGGTCACCGGGAGGATCAGGGAGAACGCCGCGACCCCGATGACCGGCACCAGCACCCGCAGCATCTCCTCGCTGCCGTACGCCGTCGACGAGATGCAGTCGGAGGCCAGCACGCCCAGGGCGGCCGGGTTGCCCAGCTTCTCGCGCCGGATCCGCTCGGTGACCAGGGGCGGGCCGAGCAGCAGCCGCTTGAGGCGGTAGGCGGGGCGGTCGGGGGGCTGGATGGGGGCGGCGGGGTCGGCCATGCGGACAGCAGAGCGGGTACCCGGCCGGGGCGTGGTCAGACGCTCCGGCCGGGCACCCGCCTGTGCCCGGATGTACGAATGTGCCCGCCGCCGTACGAAGGTGCCTGCCGACCGTACGAAGGCGCCCGCCGACTGTACGAAGCTGCCCGTCGGCGGGGCGGGGCGGGTGCCCGTCGGCGGGGCGGGGCCCGCTGGGGTCAGCCCACGACGGTCCAGGTGTCGCCGCCCGCGAGCAGCGCGCCGAGGTCGCCCTTGCCCTTCAGCTCCACGGCGTTGTCGAGCTGGTGGGACATCAGGGTGTCGTAGACCGGCCGGTCCACATCGCGCAGCACCCCGATGGGGGTGTGGTGGAGCGTATCGGCGTCGGCGAGCCGGGTCAGCGCGAACGCGGTGGTGGGCGAGGTGGCGTGGGCGTCGTGCACCAGCACCTGGTGCTCGTTCTCGGCGGTGACGGTGACCACTTCGAGGTCGCCGGTGTTCTGGTCGCGGATGACACCCTTGGCCTGGTCGACGCCGAAGCGGATCGGCTGCCCGTGCTCCAGCCGGATCACCGCCTCCTGGGCCTGCTCCTTGTCCTTCAGGGCCTCGAAGGCGCCGTCGTTGAAGATATTGCAGTTCTGGTAGATCTCCACCAGCGCGGTGCCCGGATGGGCCGCCGCCTGCCGCAGCACCTCGGTCAGGTGCTTGCGGTCGGAGTCGATGGTGCGGGCCACGAAGCCCGCCTCGGCGCCGAGCGCGAGCGACAGCGGGTTGAACGGCGCGTCCAGGGAGCCCATCGGGGTCGACTTGGTGATCTTGCCGACCTCGGAGGTGGGGCTGTACTGCCCCTTGGTCAGGCCGTAGATGCGGTTGTTGAAGAGCAGGATCTTCAGGTTCACATTGCGGCGCAGCGCGTGGATCAGGTGGTTGCCGCCGATGGACAGCGCGTCGCCGTCACCGGTGACGACCCACACCGACAGATCCTGTCGCGAGGCGGCCAGACCGGTGGCGATGGCCGGGGCGCGGCCATGGATGGAGTGCATCCCGTAGGTGTTCATGTAGTACGGGAAGCGCGAGGAGCAGCCGATGCCGGAGACGAAGACGATGTTCTCCTTCGCCAGGCCCAGTTCGGGCATGAAGCCCTGGACGGCGGCGAGGATCGCGTAGTCACCGCAGCCGGGGCACCAGCGGACCTCCTGGTCGGACTTGAAGTCCTTCATCGTCTGCTTGGTGTCGCTCTTGGGCACCAGGGAGAGCGCGCTTCGAGCCGATGCCGCGCCCTCGGCGAGGGTGTCAGTCATCGATGGCCTCCTTGAGGGCGGTGGCGAGCTGTTCGGCCTTGAAGGGCAGCCCGCGGACCTGGGTGAAGGAGCGGGTGTCGACCAGATAGCGGGCGCGCAGCAGTGTCGCGAGCTGACCCAGGTTCATCTCCGGCACCACCACCTTCTGGTAACCCTCCAGCACCTTGCCGAGGTTGGCGGGGAAGGGGTTGAGATGGCGCAGATGGGCCTGGGCGATGCGGTCGCCCGCGGCGCGGACGCGGCGCACCGCGGCGGTGATCGGGCCGTATGTCGAACCCCACCCCAGGACCAGGGTGCGGGCGTCGCCGGTCGGGTCGTCCACCTCGATGTCCGGCACGGTGATGCCGTCCACCTTGGCCTGGCGGATGCGGACCATGTGCTCGTGGTTGGCCGGGTCGTAGGAGATGTTCCCCGAGCCGTCCTGCTTCTCGATGCCGCCGATCCGGTGCTCAAGACCGGGCGTTCCCGGCACGGCCCAGGGGCGGGCCAAGGTCTTGGGGTCGCGCTTGTACGGCCAGAAGACCTCGGTGCCGTCGGCCAGCACATGGTTGGCGCCGGTCGCGAACTGGACGCGGAGGTCGGGCAGCTCGTCGACGTCCGGCACCCGCCAGGGCTCCGAGCCGTTGGCCAGATAGCCGTCCGACAGCAGGAAGACCGGGGTGCGGTAGGTCAGGGCGATCCGGGCGGCGTCGAGCGCGGCGTCGAAGCAGTCGGCCGGGGTCTTCGGGGCCACGATCGGCACCGGGGCCTCGCCGTTGCGCCCGTACATGGCCTGGAGCAGATCGGCCTGCTCGGTCTTGGTGGGCAGCCCGGTGGAGGGGCCGCCGCGCTGGATGTCGATCACCAGCAGCGGCAGCTCCAGCGACACCGCGAGCCCGATGGTCTCCGACTTCAGCGCCACGCCGGGGCCGGAGGTGGTGGTCACGGCGAGGGAGCCGCCGAAGGCCGCGCCCAGCGCGGCGCCGATCCCGGCGATCTCGTCCTCGGCCTGGAAGCTGCGCACACCGAAGTTCTTGTGCTTGGACAGCTCATGCAGGATGTCCGAGGCCGGGGTGATCGGATACGACCCCAGGAACAGCGGCAGATCCGCCTGGCGGGAGGCCGCGATCAGCCCGTACGACAGCGCCAGGTTCCCGGAGATGTTCCGGTAGGTGCCGGTCGGGAAGGCCCGGGTGGCCGGGGCGACCTCGTAGGAGACGGCGAAGTCCTCGGTGGTCTCGCCGAAGTTCCAGCCCGCCCGGAAGGCCGCCACGTTCGCCTCGGCGATCTGCGGCTTCTTCGCGAACTTCTGCCGCAGGAACTTCTCGGTGCCCTCGGTCGGCCGGTGGTACATCCACGACAGCAGCCCGAGCGCGAACATGTTCTTGCTGCGCTCGGCCTCCTTGCGGGACAGGCCGAATTCCTTCAGGGCCTCGATGGTCAGCGTGGTGAGCGGCACCGGGTGGACGTGATAGCCGTCCAGCGAGCCGTCCTCCAGGGGGCTTTGGTCATAGCCGACCTTGGCCATCGGGCGCTTGGTGAACTCGTCGGTGTTGACGATGATTTCCGCCCCGCGCGGCACATCGGGGAGGTTGGCCTTGAGCGCGGCCGGGTTCATCGCCACCAGCACGTTCGGCGCGTCACCTGGTGTGAGGATGTCGTGATCGGCGAAGTGGAGCTGGAAGCTCGACACTCCGGGCAGGGTGCCGGCGGGCGCGCGGATCTCCGCCGGGAAGTTCGGCAGGGTCGAGAGGTCGTTTCCGAACGACGCCGTCTCCGAGGTGAACCGGTCGCCCGTGAGCTGCATACCGTCACCCGAGTCACCCGCGAACCGGATGATCACCCGGTCCAGGCGGCGGACCTCTTTGCCGCCCTCCGCTGTTCGCTGCCCCCCGGCGGGCGTCTGCCCGCCCTGCTGATCGGCTGGTTCGGCCTGCTCGGCCGGGCTACTGACCTGGCTGGTCACTGCTTCGGACCTCCCTTGAGGCGGCGCTCCTGGACAGTCGGTGCCGACCGGTTGTTGTCCCATGACCATCGTACGTCGGTAAGGGTGGCCTTCCTTGGCCGGATCACATGGTGGACGTCCAAAGAAGAACCATATATGTCACGGTTTGGCATGACGTGTCCCATCCCCCGTGCTGTCGTTTCCGCTGATCCCCCGTTCAGCCTTTGGCCCGGCTTTGGCCCGCGGAAGTCTGCTTTCAGGAATTGAGGTACGTGAGCACGGCGAGCACCCGACGGTGATCCCCGTCACTCGGCGACAGGCCCAGCTTCAAGAAGATGTTGCTCACATGCTTCTCGACCGCGCCATCGCTCACCACGAGCTGCCGGGCGATGGCCGAATTCGTACGCCCCTCGGCCATCAGCCCCAGGACCTCCCGCTCCCTCGGGGTGAGCCCGGCCAGCACATCCTGCTTGCGGCTGCGGCCCAGCAACTGGGCGACCACCTCCGGGTCGAGCGCCGTACCGCCCTCGGCGACCCGCACCACCGCGTCCACGAACTCGCGCACCTCGGCCACCCGGTCCTTGAGCAGATAGCCGATGCCCCGGCTGTTCCCGGCCAGCAGCTCCGTGGCGTACTGCTCCTCCACATACTGCGACAGGACCAGCACGCCGAGGCCCGGATGGTCACGGCGGAGCCGGATGGCCGCCCGCACCCCCTCGTCGGTGTGCGTCGGCGGCATCCTTACGTCGGCCACCACCACATCCGGCAGCACGCCCTCGTCGGCCAGCTCCCGCACCGACTTGATCAGCGCTTCCGCGTCCCCGACGCCCGCGACCACCTCATGGCCCCGGTCGGTCAGCAGCCGGGTCAGCCCCTCCCGGAGCAGCACCGAATCCTCGGCGATGACCACCCGTACTCTGTCCGGCACGATGCTCGGCCCCTGATTCACTCGGCCCCCGTTTCGCTTGTTTCCGTGGGGACCAGCATCCCAGGGTTGGGCCGCCCGCGTCGCGCAGAACCGGCCGACGCCGAAGGGCGTACGGCCGGTGGGATCGCGAGTCAGCGCCAGGGCAGCTCGGCGGTCACGGTGGTCGGACCGCCCGCCGGGGAGTTGACGACGAGGATCCCGTCCACCGCGTCGATCCGCTCGGACAGCCCGGCCAGCCCCGAACCGGCGGAGGTGCCGGCCCCGCCCCGCCCGTCGTCCGTGATCTGAAGCATCACCCGGTCCTCGGTACGCCAGACATCGACCTCGGCGGTGCGGGCGCCGCTGTGCTTGCTGATGTTCTGGAGCAGTTCGGAGACGGTGAAGTAGGCGATTCCCTCGATCGCGGGCGCGGGCCGCTGCGGAAGGTCGACGGTCACCGTGACGGGGACGGTGCAGCGGGCCGAGAGCGCGGAGAGGGCCGGGCCGAGGCCGCGGTCGGTGAGGATCGCGGGGTGGATGCCGCGGGCGAGGTCGCGCAGCTCCTGGAGGGCGAGCTTCACCTCGCCGTGGGCCTCGTCGACCATCTTGGCGGCGGCCTCCGGATCCTCCTCCAGCTTCTCCTTCGCCAGGCCCAGGTCCATGGCGAGGGCGACCAGCCGGGCCTGGGCGCCGTCGTGGAGGTCGCGTTCGATGCGGCGCAGATCCGCGGCGGCGGTGTCGACCACCGTGCCCCGGTCCGACTCCAGCTCCCAGACCCGGCTGGCCAGCCGCGACGGACCGAGCAGCCCGGCCACCATGATCCGGTCGACCGAGGTCAGCGCCCGCATCACCCACGGGGTCAGCAGCAGGACCAGCACCCCCACGACACAGGTCGCGGTGATCTCGAACGGGGTGTCCAGATAGAACGCGCGCCCGTGGTCGTCCCCGAAGACCTGAAGGCCCGGCTCGTCCACGTACCGGGGGAAGACCCAGCGCCACAGCGGATAGGTCGCGAAGCCCCAGCCGTAGCAGGTGAAGGCGATCGCGAAGGTGAAGGAGAAGACCGCCCACGGCAGATGGATCAGCGCGTAGATCACATGACGCCAGGAGGTGCCGCTTCTGAGCAGCGCCCCCACCCAGGCGACCGGCCCGCGCCTGCCCTCGCGGCCGCCCTTCCGGCCGAGGACGGGCTCGGGCTCGGCCACGTCCAGCCGCAGCAGCGCACGGGCGCGGGCCCGCTCGACGACGCCGAGCGCCCGGCAGCCCGCGAGGGCGGCGCCGAGCACCGGGACGCCGAGGAAGGTGATCAGCAGCCCGGCGCCGAGCGCGATCATCGTGATCGTGTAGACGAAGGTGAGGATGGCCATCGGCAGGCTGATCACGAGATAGAGGAACTCACGCCAGACCCGGGCCTGGAACGGCGCCTTCAGTGCCGCGGGCACCAGATGGCCACGGGGCTCGGTCCCCGGCTCGTAGGGTCGGTATGCGGTGGCCATCGTCTCGTCCGTCCTCCGGGAGCCTGGTGGGTCACGCGATCCCCGGTGAGGTGGTCGCGTCGTCTGCGTACACCCAAGAGTCCCGGAGCGCGGTCGGCGCGACCATCGGGCGGATCGGCCTCTTCACCGGGGGGTTAGCCCTACCTTCGGGGGCCGGGGGCCTTGCCGGGGGCCGGCTCTGCCTTCCGGCGTCAGCCGGCTGCGGGGAGGGGCGCCCTACCGGGAACGTGCCACCGCCGTGCCCGCCGCCGACCCCGTCCGGTGGCGCCAGGGCAGCTCGGCGGTCACGGAGGTCGGCCCGCCGGGCGGCGAGTCCACCGCGAACAGCCCGTCGACCGAGCCCAGCCGCTCCGTCAGCCCCGCGAGCCCCGTGCCCCCCTCGGTGGAGGCCCCGCCGTGTCCGTCGTCCCGTACCTGGATCAGCAGCCGGTCCTCGGTGCGCCACAGGTCGACCTCGGCGGTGCGGGCGCCGCTGTGCTTGCTGATGTTCTGGAGCAGTTCGGAGACGGTGAAGTAGGCGATTCCCTCGATCGCGGGCGCCGGGCGTTCGGGCAGCTCGACCGTCACCGTGACCGGGACCGTGCAGCGGGCCGAGAGCGCGGAGAGGGCCGGGCCGAGGCCGCGGTCGGTGAGGATCGCGGGGTGGATGCCGCGGGCGAGGTCGCGCAGCTCCTGGAGGGCCAGTTTCACCTCGCCGTGGGCCTCGTCGACCATCTTCGCGGCGGCCTCCGGATCCTCCTCCAGCTTCTCCTTCGCCAGACCGAGCCCCATGGCGAGGGCGACCAGCCGGGCCTGGGCGCCGTCGTGCAGATCGCGCTCGATGCGGCGCAGATCCGCGGCGGCGGTGTCGACCACCGTGCCCCGGTCCGACTCCAGCTCGGCGATCCGCCGCTCCAGCTCATCGGAGGGGAACAGCAGCCCGCGCACCATCGCCCGGTCCACATGCGTCAGCCCCCGGGCGATCCACGGCAGCACCGGCCAGGCGACGAACAGCGAGGTCAGGGTGAGGGCGAAGGTGACCACCGACCAGGGCAGCCGGATCAGGGCGTACAGCGTGGCGCGCCAGCCCACCGGATCCCGCAGACTCGTCCACAACCGGCTGAGGAGGCCGCTGTCCGGCCGGTACGGCAGGGGGCTTGGCTCATCGATGCGCATCGAGAGCAGCGACCTGGCGCGGTTCCGCTCGAGCCGGCCGAGGAGGCGGCTGAAGCGCAGCCCCAGGGCCAGCAGCGGCAGCCCCACCACCGTGACGGACAGCCCCATGCCCACGGCCAGCCAGACCAGCGTGAGCACGAAGCAGACGATGCCCACCGGCAGATTGGCCAGGAGATGGGCGATCTCCTTCCAGGTCTGCGCGGGAAAGGCGAACGCGGGCGGCCGCGGCAGCCGCTCGTCGCCGCGGTCACGGCCGCCGCCGCCGTCGGGGCCGTGGACGGGGGAACTGGAGGTCATGGCAGCAAGACTGCCCGGCCCGGCGGGGGGACCGCCATGGGGGTAGCCCTACCGCATGGCGGACGGGCCGTCCGGGCGGGCGGCGGCAGGGCCTAGACTTCCCGTCCGTACGGATCGTCGAACACGCGAGGTCGACGAGGAGCGGGCAGGGACCACGAGACCAGGGAGCGAGGCGGACGTGCCGGAGGCGACGACCGTACACACCACGAGTGGCGCCGGCGTCCAGCTCGCGGACGGCTACTTCCAGGGCTATGCGGTGGTCGGACTGCTGGCGGCGATCGGCGTGATCTTCGTCGCCGTGGCCTTCGGGGCCGGGCGGCTGCTGCGGCCCGTCGTGCCGACGCCCGAGAAGCTGCTGACCTACGAGTGCGGAGTGGACCCGGTGGGCGAGGGCTGGGCCCACACCCAGGTCCGCTACTACGTCTACGCTTTTCTGTATGTGATTTTCGCCGTGGACTCGATCTTCTTGTTCCCGTGGGCGACGGTCTTCGCGGCACCCGGCTTCGGGGCCGCCACGCTGGTGGAGATGTTCATCTTCCTCGGGTTCCTCGCCGTAGGTCTGCTGTACGCATGGAAGAAGGGCGTCCTGGAGTGGACGTGACACCGAACCCGACGCCGACACCGCCCGCCGCGGCGGTCCCGGCATCGGTCCCCGCATCCGTCCCCGCCTCCGCTCCGGTGGACCTGCCGGAGCCGCGCCGTCTCGGCACGCTGGCCCGGCTGGCTCCCGAGCCGATGAAGGTGGTCCTGAACTGGGGCCGCCGCTACAGCCTGTGGGTCTTCAACTTCGGGCTCGCCTGCTGCGCCATCGAATTCATCGCGGCGTCGATGGCCCGCCACGACTTCATCCGGCTCGGCGTGATCCCCTTCGCGCCGGGGCCGCGCCAGGCCGACCTGATGGTCGTCTCCGGCACGGTCACGGACAAGATGGCGCCCGCGGTCAAGCGGCTGTACGAGCAGATGCCGGAGCCGAAGTACGTGATCTCTTTCGGGGCCTGCTCGAACTGCGGCGGCCCCTACTGGGACTCGTACGCCGTGACGAAGGGCGTCGACCAGATCATCCCCGTGGACGTCTACGTCCCCGGCTGCCCGCCCCGGCCCGAGGCGCTGCTCCAGGGCATCCTCAAGCTCCAGGAGAAGATCGCGCGCGAGTCGCTGGGCGAGCGCTACGGGACGCCGGGGCGCGGTGCCGAATCCACGGCCTCGGGCCGCCCGTCCGCGGCCGCGCTGCGCAGCGGGCTGGTCACGCCTCCGGGGCGGGAAGACACGACATGACCGAGCCGAACGAGCCGAACGAGACGCCGGAGCGGACCGGTGCGGCGCAGGCCGCCGGTGCGGCGGAGCCAGCCGGTGCGGCGGGGCCAGCCGGTGCGGCGGAGGCCGCAGAGGTCGAGCCCGCGGAGGTGGCGCAGCCCACTGCGGCGGCGGAGTCCGCTGCGGCGGCGGAGCCCGCTGCGGTGGCCGCCCCGCCCGTGGGCTGGCTGCCGCGTTCCGCCACCGAGCTGTTCGGCGAGGGCGCCGCGGCGGAGGAGGCGTACGACCTGCTCACCGTCGACGTCCCCGCCGACTCCTGGATCGCGTCGCTGGAGACGGCCCGCGACACCCTCGGCTGCACCTACTTCGACTGGCTGAGCGCGGTCGACGAGCCGGGCACCGGCTTCCGGGTGGCCGCGTACGTCGTCGCCCTCGGCGGGAGCGGGAGCGGGGGTGCGGCCGGGCGCGCGGTGCGCGGTCTGCTGGTGCGCACCACCGTGCCGCACGACGCGCCCGCACTGCCGACCGCGACCGGCGTCTACGCCGGGGCGGCCTGGCATGAGCGCGAGACCCACGAGATGTTCGGCGTCGGCTTCACCGGCCACCCCGGTCTCGCGCCGCTGCTGCTCCCCGACGGCTTCGAGGGGCATCCGCTGCGCAAGGACTTCGTGCTGGCGGCCCGGGTCGTCAAGGCGTGGCCGGGCGCGAAGGAGCCAGGGGAGTCCGAACACGGCGGCCCCAAGCGACGGCAGATGCTGCCGCCGGGCGTCCCGGACCCCAACGAGTGGGGCCCCCTCAAGGGCCAGCTACCCCCCGCCCCGGCCCGCCCGGCCCGCGCCGGCGCCCGCGCCGCGGGCGAGCGCCCCGCCCGCCGCACCCGCACCGCAACGGCTGGCTCGGCGAGTCAGCGCCCGGCGGGCGCGGAGCCAACGGCGGACGCTGCGACTCCGGCGGCTGAACGCCCGCCCCGACGCTCCCGCAGCGTGAGCGAGGGCTCGGCGAGTCAGCGCCCGGCGGGCGCGGAGCCAACGGCGGACGCTGCGACTCCGGCGGCTGAGCGCCCGCCCCGACGCTCCCGCAGTGTGAGCGAGGGCTCGGCGAGTCAGCGCCCGGCCGGTACGGAGCCGACAGCGGACACCCAGCCCCCAGCGGCCGAACGCCCCGCGCCTCGGACGCGATCGTCCGACGCTCCCTGGCATCATGCTCGTCCCGCGCGGGACGAGGACGCCGAGACCCCGCGTGAGCCGGAGGCACCGGAGGCCGAGGGAGACGGGGACGAACGCGGCGGCGAGAAACCGGGCCCCGCCTCCGGCACGCCCGACGCCCCCGAGACCAACTCCGACGATCAGCCAGGAGGCACCGCGTGAACGACGTCCTCGACGTCGCGCTGCGACTGCTCGCCCTCCTGCTCGCCTTTCTCGTACTGCCCCTGCTCGTGGGGCAGACCGAGCACAAGGTCATGGCCCATATGCAGGGCCGCCTCGGGCCGATGTACGCGGGCGGGTTCCACGGTTGGGCCCAACTGGTCGCGGACGGGGTGAAGTTCGCGCAGAAGGAAGACGTCGTACCCACCGGCGCCGACCGGCGGATCTTCCAGCTCGCGCCCGCCGTCGCCCTGCTGCCGTACCTGCTCGTCCTCGTCGCGATCCCGGTCGGCCCCGCCGAGGGGGCCGTCGGCCAGGTCGTGGACGCGGGCATCTTCTTCGTGCTCGCCGTGATGGGCGTCGGGGTGCTGGGTTCGCTGATGGCGGGCTGGGCCTCGGCGAACAAGTTCTCCCTCCTCGGGGGGTTGCGTACGGCCGCCCAGCTCATGGCGTACGAGCTGCCGATGCTGCTCACCGCCGCCTCCGTGGCGATGGCGGCGGGCACGGTCTCGCTGCCCGGCATCCTCGAGGCGTTCGAGTGGTGGTGGGTGCCGTGGCAGATCGTCGGCGGGGTGGTGTTCTTCACCGCCGGTCTCGCCGAGCTTCAGCGCCCGCCGTTCGACGCGCCGATCGCCGACTCCGAGATCATCTTCGGTGCGTACACCGAGTACACCGGGCTGCGGTTCGCGCTCTTCCTGCTCGCCGAGTACGCGGGCATCGTCATCCTGTGCGGGCTGACCACCGTCCTCTTCCTCGGTGGCTGGCACGGTCCGTTCGCCGACGGCCTCGGCTGGCTGTGGACGCTGCTGAAGACGGCCGTCCTCGCCTTCGTCGTGATCTGGCTGCGGGTCAGCTATCCGCGGCTGCGCGAGGACCAGCTCCAGCGGTTCGCCTGGACCTGCCTCATTCCGCTCTCACTGGCCCAGATCGCCCTCACCGGCGTCGTCAAGGTGGTGATCTCCTGATGGGCATCCCCGGATCCGGCCTGGCCAAGGGCCTGGCCGTCACCCTCCGCACGATGACCCGGAAGTCGCACACCGCGCAGTATCCGGACGCGCAGCCCGAGCTGCCGCCCCGTACCCGCGGGGTGATCGGGCTGTTCGAGGAGAACTGCACGGTCTGCATGCTGTGCGCCCGCGAATGCCCGGACTGGTGCATCTATATCGACTCGCACAAGGAGACCGTCCCCCCGGCCGCCCCGGGCGGGCGCGAGCGCAGCCGCAATGTGCTGGACCGGTTCGCGATCGACTTCGCCCTGTGCATGTACTGCGGTATCTGCATCGAGGTGTGTCCTTTCGACGCGCTCTTCTGGTCGCCGGAGTTCGAGTACGCGGAGGAGGACATCCGCGATCTCACCCATGAGCGGGACAAGCTCCGCGAGTGGATGTGGACGGTGCCCGCGCCGCCCGCGCTCGACCCGCGCGCGGAGGAGCCCAAGGAGATCGGCGCCGCCCGTAAGGCCGCCGACAAGCTCGCGGCCGCGGAGGCCGCGGCCGCCGCCGAGGCCGCGCAGGCCGAGACGGAGCGCGCCTCCGACACCAGCGACGGGACCAACGGGCCCAACGCCGGCGACGGGCCCAGCGCCGGCAGCGGGGCCGACAGGCCCAACCGCACCGACGGATCCGACGGAAACGGAGCCGCCACGTGAGCCCCGCGGTCCACCTGGCCGCCACCGGCCACGGGTTCCTGTCGCCGTCCGGCGTCGAGATCGCCTTCCTGCTGGTGGGCATCGCGACCCTCGGCGCGGCCGTCCTGACCGTCACCACCAAGCAACTGGTGCACGCCGCCCTCTGGCTGGTGGTGGCGCTCGGCGGCATCGCCGTGGAGTACCTCCTGCTCACGGCGGAGTTCATCGCCTGGGTGCAGGTGCTGATCTACGTCGGCTCCGTCGTCGTCCTCCTCCTCTTCGGGCTGATGCTCACCAAGGCGCCCATCGGCCCCTCCCCGGACGCCGATTCGGGCAACCGCCCGGCCGCGCTCGCGGTGGCCGTGGCCGCCGCGGGCCTCCTGGTGTGGGTGGTCGTGGACGCCTTCCGGACCACCTGGATCGAGCTGGACAAGGGCGTCCAGGGCTCCACCGCCGTCTCCGGTGAGAGCCTCTTCCGCCACTGGGTGCTGCCGTTCGAGGCGCTGTCCGTGCTGCTCCTCGCCGCGCTCGTCGGCGCGATCGTCCTGTCCCGTAAGACCGCCGAACCGCGGGACGCCCAGAGCGGCAAGGAGAAGCGCTGATGCACCTCGCCTACCCCGCCGTGCTCGCCGTCCTCCTCTTCTGCACCGGCCTGTACGGCGTCCTCGCCCGCCGCAACGCGATCCTGGTGCTGATGTCGGTCGAGCTGATGCTCAACGCCGTCAACCTCAACCTCGTCGCCTTCGATGTCTGGCTCCGCGACACCCTGCACGCGGGCCAGGCCCTGACCCTCTTCACCATCGCCATCGCCGCCGCCGAGATCGGCATCGGCCTCGCCATCGTCCTCCTCGTCCACCGCAACCGCGGCACCGCCGACGTCGACAAGCTCCGGGACCTGGCCGACCCCCCGTCGGACGGCCAGGACCCGATGGACGACAGCATGGCAGCCCCCACTGACAACGACGCCGACCAGGCACGACGCGCCCGGAGGCAGACCGCGTGACGACCACGACCGCCGCCGTTCTCGTCCCCCTCCTGCCCTTCCTCGGCGCCGTCGCCGGGCTGCTGCTGGGCCGCCGCGCCCCCGGTTTCGTCCGCCCCCTCGCGGTGCTGCCGACCCTCGCCGCGGCCGGGCTCGCCGTGCTCGTCGCCGTACGGCAGGGCGGGGGAGCGGGCGGCGGTACGGCCCCGCTCACCGCCGCGACCCGGCTCGCCGACACCGGCTCGGTCCCCATCGATCTCGCCCTCCAGGTCGACGGCTTCGCCGCCCTGGTCGCGGTCCTCGTCTCCGTCGTCGCCTGCTGTGTGCAGATCTACTCGACCGGCTATCTGCGGGACGACCCCCGCTACCCCTCCTACGCCGCGCTCGTCTCCCTCTTCACCGCCGCGATGCTCCTGGTCGTCTACGCCGACGACCTGATCGTGCTGCTCGTCGGCTGGGAGATCATGGGCATCTGCTCGTACTTCCTGGTGGGCCACTACTGGGAGACCGCGGCCGCGCGCTCGGCGTCCCTGAAGGCGTTCCTGGTCACCAAGCTCGGCGACGTCCCGTTCCTGATCGGCATCTTCGCGCTCGCGGGCGACACCGGCACGTTCCGGATCAGCGAGATCCACACCCGGCTGACCTCCGAGACCGCCGGGGTGCCGCTGGACCACCCCACCCTGATCGCGCTGCTGCTGCTGGCCGGGGTCGCGGGCAAGTCCGCGCAGTTCCCGCTGCACACCTGGCTGCCGGACGCGATGGCCGGCCCCACCCCGGTCTCCGCGCTGATCCACGCGGCCACCATGGTCGCCGCCGGTGTCTTTGTCGTGGCCCGGCTGCTGCCCGTCTTCGCCTCCTCCGCCGCCGCGCTCGCCGTCCTGGCCGCCATGGCGGCCGTGACGATGGTCGGCTCGGCGCTCGCCGCGCTCGCCCAGGACGACATCAAACGCGTCCTCGCCTACTCGACCGTCGGCCAACTCGGCTATATGACGGGCGCGCTGGCCGTCGACGACCGCGGCGCCGCCGTCTTCCACCTCATCACCCACGGCGCGTTCAAGGCGCTGCTCTTCCTCGGCGCGGGCGTGGTGATCCACGCCGCGGGCAGCAACTCCCTCGCGGCCATGTCCCGGATGAGCGGCCTGGCCCAGCGCATCCCCGACGCCTTCTGGACGATGACGGTCGCGCTGCTCGCGCTCGCCGCCATCCCGCCCTTCGCGGGCTTCTTCTCCAAGGAGGCTGTCCTCGGCACCGCCGAGCACGCCGCGACCGGCCACACCCCCGGCGTCCCCGAGGGCGTCGGCTGGACCGTGCTCCTCGCCGGACTCCTCACCGCGCTCCTCACCGCCGGATACGCGGCCCGGCTGTGGCTGCTCGCCTTCCGCGGCCGGGGCGAACCCGTCCCCGACCACGGCAAGCAGCCGGTGGCCATGAACGCCGTCCTATGGGCGCTGTTCATCCCCACCGCCGCCCTCGGCCTCGCCTACGGCACGCTGCCCGACTGGTTCGACGGCGAGACGCTCACCCCGACCCTCACCACCTCCGTCCTCGGCACCGGGCTGGCCCTGGTCGGCGCCCTCGTCATGTACGGCGCGTGGCGGCACAGCTCGGCCCGGGCCGCCCGCATCCCGCTCGGCGCGGTGGCCGCCCACCCCGAAGCCGCCGACGCCGTCTCCGAGGCCGAGGCCATCGCCACCCACGAGGCGGCCTACGGCTCCATCGCGGGCGCCAGCGACCCCGCCGACCCCGGGCGGCTGCTCCTGGGCCCGCTGCACCGCCACGCGGCCGTCGGCTTCCACCTCGACGCCGTCTACAGCGCCCTGTTCGTCCGGCCCGTGGCCGCCGCCGCCCGGCTCGTCCGCTTCCTCGACCGCGAGGTCGTCGAGACGTACGTACGCGGCGCGGGCGGTGCGCCCCGGCTGCTCGGCGCGGCCGTCCGCCGCGCCCAGACCGGCAATGTGCAGACCTACCTCGGCGCGCTGCTCGCGGGCTCCCTCGTCCTGGCCGTGGCCGCCGTCCTCGTCGCAGCGGGAGCCTGACCCGTGAACCACACCGTCCAGCAACTCCTCCTCGCCGCTCTGGTCGTGCTCCCCCTGCTCGGCAGCGCCGCCGCCCTGCTCCCGGCCCCGCCCGGGCTGCGCGGCCGCGGACCCGACCAGGCCGTACTGCGCCACGGCGTGACCGTCACCGCAGTGGTGCTCGCCGCCGCCATCGCGCTGGCCGCCGGATTCGACCACGACCACCCGGCCAGGATGCAGGCCCAGACGGACATCGGCTGGATCCCGGCGCTGGACATCCGCATCCACCTCGGCGTGGACGGCGTCTCGCTGCCGCTGCTCGTGCTGACCGCGCTGCTGACCTTCCTCAGCGCGCTCTACGCCTACTTCAACCGGCCCGCCGGGCCGTCCCCCAGGGCCTTCGTCGCGCTGCTGCTGCTCCTCGAGTCCGGCACCCTGGCCAGCTTCGCGGTGCTGGACCTGATGCTGTTCTTCCTGGCCTTCGAGATGGTCCTCATCCCGATGTACTTCCTCATCAACCGGTGGGGCAGCGGCGAACGGGAGCGCGCCGCCTGGCGGTTCATCCTCTACACACTGCTCGGCTCCGTCGTCATGCTGCTCGGCCTCCTCCTCGTCGGACTCAAGGGCGGCACCTTCGACATGGTGGCACTCGCCACCGACAAGGGCTCCGGGCTCAGCCACACCACCCAGTTGACCGCGGCCCTCGCCATCATCGTCGGACTCGCCGTCAAGGCCCCCATGTGGCCGCTGCACAGTTGGCTGCCCGACGCCCACACCGCCGCCCCCACCGTCGGCTCGGTGCTGCTGGCGGGCGTGCTGCTCAAGATGGGCACCTACGGGCTGGTCCGCATCGTGCTGCCGATGACCCCCGGGGCGGCCCACACCTACGCGCCCTACCTCGCCGCGTTCGCCGTGGTCGGCATCATCTACGGATCCCTCGCCTGCCTCGCCCTGGCCCTCCCGTCTCCCACCACCACCCTCAACGGAGGCTTCGCGCCTTTTGAACGCAGCGGCGCCAAGGGCGACCTCAAGCGGCTGATCGCCTACTCCTCCGTCGGCCATATGGGCTTCGTACTGCTGGGCATCGCGACCCTCACCCCCACCGGCGTGAACGGCGCGCTCTTCGCCAACATCGCCCACGGCCTGATCACCGGGCTGCTCTTCTTCCTCGTCGGCGCCCTCAAGGACCGCTCCGGCACCACCGACCTCGACCAGCTCGCGGGCACCAGCGGCGCCGCCCTGTACGGCAGGGCGCCGCGCCTGGGCGGACTGCTCGCCTTCGGCGCCGTGGCCTCCCTGGGGCTGCCCGGACTCGCCGGGTTCTGGGGCGAGATGCTCGCCATGTTCGGCGCCTTCGACCCCGCCGACGGGCTCAGCCGCCCGGCGTATCTCACCTATATGGCGCTCGCCGGCTTCGGCACCCTGCTCACCGCCGCCTACATGCTCATCGTCGTACGGCGCGTCTGCATGGGCGACCATCCGATCGAGCCCCGCGTCGGGACCGAGCCCGAGCGGCCCGCCCTCGCCGACGTCCACGGCCATGAATTCGCCGCCTGGAGCCCCCTGGTGGTCCTCACCGTCCTCGCCGGACTGTGGCCCGCGGCCCTCCTCGGCCTCACCGACCCGGCCGTGCAGCAGCTCCTCGCGGGAGGCAACCGATGACTGCGAACGCCACGAGCCTGGCCACCAGCCTCGTCCAGTCCGTCGACTGGCTCGCCGTCGCACCGCCCACCATCGCGGCCCTGGCCGGCCTCGCCGTCCTCGTCGCGGACCTCTTCCTGCCCGAGCACAGGAAGCATCTGCTGGGCTGGGGAGCGATAGCGGGACTGGCCCTGGCCGCACTCGCCCTGCTGCCGCTGCTGGACGGCGACCGCTCCACCTTCTGCCTGACCAGCGGCGCCCACGCGTGCAGCTACACGGCCGACACCTTCGCCCTCGTCATCCAGTTCCTCGTGCTCGGCGGGGCGCTGCTCACCGGGCTGCTGTCCTTCAGCGCCCTCGACGATCTCAAACTCCCCGCGGGCGAGTTCTGGTTCCTGCTGCTGTCCTCCGCCGCCGGGGCCGCCCTGCTGCCCGCCTCCCGCGATCTGGCGACCCTGGTCATCGCCCTCGAAGTGGCCTCGCTCCCGGCCTTCGCCCTGGTGGGCCTGCGCCGCGGCGACCGCCTGTCCTCCGAGGCCGCGCTGAAGTTCTTCCTCTCCTCGGTCACCGCGACCGCCGTGATGCTGCTCGGCGTCAGCTTCGTCTACGCCGCCACCGGCAGCCTCCATCTGACCCGGATCGCCGACGCCCTCACCCATGTCGACCCGCGGCTCGACACGCTCGCCCAGGCGGGCGTCGTGCTCACCCTGGTGGGCTTCGCGTTCAAGACCGCCGCCGTGCCCTTCCACTTCTGGGTGCCCGACACCTACGTCGGCGCCCCCGTGCCCGTCGCGGCGTATCTATCGGTCGTCGGTAAGGCGGTCGGGTTCTCCGGCCTCATCCTGGTGACCGTCCTCGCCTTCCCCTCCTACGCCGATGTGTGGGGCCCGGCCGTCGCCGTCCTGGCCGCCCTCACCATGACCGCGGGGAACGCCGCGGCACTGCGCCAGCGCCCCGAGCGCGCCTTCAGCGCCGTACGGCTGCTCGCCTGGTCCTCCGTCGCCCAGGCGGGCTATCTGCTGGTCCCGATCGCCGCGGCCGGCTACGCCGACTCGGCCAAGGACGCCTCCCGCGCCATCGGCTCCACCGTCGCGTACGCCCTGATGTACGCGGCCGTGAACCTCGGCGCCTTCGCGGTGGCCGCCCTGGTGGCCCGTACCAGCCCGGCCAACCGCCTCACCGACTACCGCGGGCTGTACGCGGCCCGCCCGGCCGCCGCCCTGGCACTCGGCTTCTTCCTGCTGTGCCTGGCCGGGCTGCCCCCGGGCGTCATCGGGCTCTTCGCCAAGGTGACCGTCTTCTCGGCGGCCGTGGACGCGGGGCTGGGCTGGCTCGCGGTGGTGATGGCGCTCAACGTGGTCGTGGCGCTCTACTACTACCTCCAGTGGACGGCGGTGCTCTTCCGCGCACCCGAGCCCGCCGCAGGGGCGGAGCCCGCACCCGCGGACGGGGCGGCCGCCGCCCGCCCGCGCGCCGTTCCCCTTACGGCCGCCATCGGCCTCACCGCGGTCGTCGGCATCGCCCTGTCCGGCGCCCCGCAGCTCGTCCTGCGGTTCGCCTCGGACACCCTGCTGTAACCGCTCCCGCGACCGCCGCACCGGCCGCGCGATCCGTCGCCACCGGCCGCGCGACCTGTCGCCACCGGCCGCGCGATCCGTGGTCACCGGCCGCGCGCCCGCACCCGTGTGCACAAGGGAACTGGTGCCCTTCGCCTGGCGTTGACTTTTTCAGGAGGGTCCACTGGAAGGTGGAGACACCAGGCAAAGCGTTCCCCTGCGGCACAACGGGAGGGCACACAGTGCACCGCCGGCACAACGGGCTGAAGACCGCAGTACTCCTCGGTGGTCTGTCCGCGATCATCATCCTCATCGGCAGCCTCTTCGGCCGCACCGGGCTGATCATCGCGGTCGTCGTCGCACTCGGGACCAACGCATACGCCTACTGGAACAGTGACAAGCTGGCCCTGCGCGCGATGCGCGCCCGCCCCGTCAGCGAGTTCGAGGCACCGGGGCTGTACCGCATGGTGCGCGAGCTCTCCACGGCCGCGCGCCAGCCGATGCCCCGGCTCTACATCTCACCGACCGAGGCTCCCAACGCCTTCGCCACCGGCCGCAACCCCCGTAACGCGGCGGTCTGCTGCACCGACGGCATTCTGCGGCTGCTGGACGAGCGCGAGCTGCGCGGGGTCCTCGGCCATGAGCTCAGCCATGTCTACAACCGCGACATCCTGATCTCCTCGATCGCGGGCGCGCTCGCCAGCGTCGTCATGTTCCTGGTGAACTTCGCCTGGCTGATCCCGATGGGCCGGTCCGACGACGACGAGGGCCCCGGCTTCGTCGGCATGCTGCTGATCATGCTTCTCGGCCCGCTCGCGGCCTCCATCATCCAGCTCGCCGTGAGCCGCTCCCGCGAATACGAGGCCGACGCCTCCGGCGCCCAGCTCACCGGCGACCCCCTGGCGCTCGCCAGCGCCCTGCGTAAGCTGGAAGCGGGCACGAAACAGCTTCCGCTGCCGCCCGAGCCCCGCCTGGAGACCGCCAGTCACCTGATGATCGCCAACCCGTTCCGCGCCGGTGAGGGCATGGCCAAGCTCTTCTCGACCCACCCGCCCATGCGGGAGCGCATCGCACGACTCGAGCAGATGGCAGGACACCAACCGTGAAAACCCTCCTGAACCTCATCTGGCTGATCTTCGCCGGCCTGTGGATGGCGATCCTCTACGTGCTCGCCGGGGTCCTGCTCTGCCTCACGATCATCGGCATCCCCCTCGCGCTCGCCTCCTGGCGCATCGCCGGCTTCGCCCTGTGGCCCTTCGGCCGCACCACCGTCCCCCGCCCCGACGCCGGAGCCGCCTCCTGCGTCGGCAACGTCCTGTGGCTCATCCTCGCGGGCTGGTGGCTGGCGCTCGGCCACCTGATCACCGGCATCGCCCTCTGCCTGACGATCATCGGCATCCCCCTGGGCCTGGCCAACTTCAAGCTCATCCCGATCTCCCTGGCCCCCCTCGGCGTCGAGATCGTCCCCACCGACCAGCCCTTCGGCCACCGCTGACCCGCCCGCCGACAACGCCAGGGGCGGCACGGCCACGCCGCACCGCCCCTGCCGCACCGGTCCGAGTGCCGGCTACCGGTAGTTCACGAACTGCACCGCGAAGTCCAGGTCCTTGCCCTTGAGCAGGGCGATCACGGCCTGTAGATCATCCCGGCTCTTGGACGTCACCCGCAGCTCCTCGCCCTGCACCTGCGCCTTGACGCCCTTGGGCCCCTCATCGCGGATGATCTTGGCGACCTTCTTCGCGTTCTCCTGCGAGATCCCCTCCTGAAGCGAGGCGAAGATCTTGTACTCCTTGCCCGACGCCTGGGGCTCGCCCGCGTCCAGGGCCTTCAGCGAGATCCCGCGCTTGACCAGCTTGGACTGGAAGACGTCGAGGATCGCCTTGACCCGCTCCTCGGAGTTGGCTCGCATCTCGATCCGCTCGCCCGACCACTCGATCGAGGCGCCGACGTTTTTGAAGTCGTAGCGCTGGGAGATCTCGCGGCTCGCCTGGTTCAGAGCGTTGTCGACCTCCTGCCGCTCGACCTTCGAGACGATGTCGAAACTGGAGTCGGCCATCTTGAGTTGGCTCCTCGTACGTAGATCCGTCAGTGGCACGGCCCAGCGGACCGCTCCAGCCAGCCTAGCGATCTCGGCCATGATCCAGAGGCGATCAACCGGGTGGCGAAGCACCCCCGCGCATCAGGTATTGTTTACGTCGTTGCCAGGGAGCAGCACCGCGAGAGCGGGGCACCTGGCCACATCCCAGGCGGTGTGCCCGAGTGGCCAATGGGAGCGGACTGTAAATCCGTCGGCTTAGCCTACCCAGGTTCGAATCCTGGCGCCGCCACACGAGGGAAACGGCCCCTGAACTGCGGAAACGCGGTCAGGGGCCGTTTGCTGTGTTCAGGGTGGAGCGGGGACGCGGCCGTGCGCCGGGCCTAGGACTGGGTGCCGGTCCAGGTGAAGGTGGCGGAGGCCCGGGCGGGAAGCTGGTAGCTGAAGGACTGGCTGCCCCAGTTGACCCTCAGGGTCTGCTGGCTGCCGGTGTCGTTGTAGGCGATCAGCGCCTTGGAGCCGTCCGGGTTCTTCCAGGCCACGTTCGGCACCGTGGAGCTGGCGCTGGAGTCGATGCGGCGGGCTCCGGGCTTCACGAACTTCGTGAGGTGGCCCATCGTGTAGTACTCGACGGTGTAGTCGACCCGGCCGCTCTGGCCGTCGCCGTTGTGCACGGTGACCAGTCCGGTGCAGGTGCCGCAGCCGCCGTTGTGCGGGCCCTTGTTCTGGTCGACGGCGAGGCTCCACTTGATCCAGCTCTTGCCCCAGTTGCGGGTGTAGTCGATCAGGTTGTGCATGTCCTCCTGCTGCTGATCGGCGATCCAGGTGCCGCCGGAGTGCTCGGTGTCGAAGGCGTCCACATTCGGGTACTGGTTGTGGACGGTCGTCTGCTGGCCGACGTTGCCGCCGTAGCCGTGCCAGGCGATGCCGCCGAAGTTCGGGTGGTTGCGGATGGCGGCGTCGTCCACGACGGGCGCGCCATAGCCCGCCCACTGGTCCCAGTTCCAGTCGAGGGCGAGCACCTTGGTCTTCAGGCCCGCGTTCGCCAGCTTGGGCAGCAGCTCACTCTTGGTGAAGTAGTTGAGCCCGGAGCCGTTCCACTGCATCGACGGGTAGCCGGGGCAGCAGGTGGGCTCGTTCTGCACGGTCACGTAGTCGATCGGCACACCCCGGCTCTGGTACTCCTGGAGGTACTTCACGAAGTAGTTCGCGTAGGTGCCGTAGTACTGCGCCTCCAGCCAGCCCTGGTTGAGCTGGTCGTTGTCCTTCATCCAGGCCGGGGCGGTCCAGGGCGAGGCCATGACCTTCAGCGCCGGGTTGAGCTGCCTGGCCTGCTTGGTCAGCGGCAGGACGTCGGCGAGGTCGTGGTTGATGGAGAACCTGGTGAGGCCGGGGTCGGTCTGCCCGGCCGGTACATCGTCGAAGGTGTAGCCGAAGCGGGCCAGGTCGGAGCCGCCGAGCGGGTTGCGCAGAAAGCTCACCCCGATGCCGTCCGTGGGCGAGAAGAGCTTGCGCATCACCTCGTCACGGGTGCTCTGGCTCAGTGCGCCGCTGCTGTTGAACAGCCATGCGGCGGTGTCCGTGAACGACGCCCCGGCGCCCGAGAACTCCTGGTACGTCCGGGATTCGTCGACGGTGACACTGCCGCCCCCGCCCGAGCCGAACCGGATGGGCGCCTGCTGCTCCAGGCCCTTCACGACGGTGCGGCCGTCGGAGCCGGAGGTGGTGGTCAGATAGACGTCGACGCTCTCGCCGGCCCTGACCGGGCCGGTGCCGGCGGCCGTGGCGCCGGCCGGGGAGGTCAGCCATGGGCCGGCGGCCACGGCGACCGCGGCCAGGGCGGTCACCAGGGCGGTGCGCGCGGTACGAGGGGATCTGGATCTGACGGATCTCATGAAACCGATGCCTTTCCTGTGCGGGCAGGCTCGGGCCGGTGCGGTCACGGCCGGAGAGAAGGAAGGGAAGACTCCGGTGACCGGTGTGTTCACGGCAACGGAGATGCGGAGCGGCTGAGCAGCGGAGCGGCTGAGCGGCTGAGCGGCTGAGCTGCGAAGCACCGGTGTGTTCACGGTGCTCGGTGACTGTGATGATCCGAGGCGCGCCGCCGGGCGTCAAGCCTCGCGGACGACTTACCTCATGACGTGGATTAAGTGCGCCCCTGCCGCCGTACGGGCGGCCGTCCGTCGTGGCGCGCCCGGGGCTCCGCGGGACCGCTCCTAGGGTGGTGATTCCCCCGTATCAGGACAGAGAGGGCGGATCGTGCTCAGGGGCTTCAAGAACTTCCTCATGCGCGGTGATGTCATTGTTGTCGCCATCGGCCTGGTCACAGCGCTGGCGTTCTCGACGCTGATCAAGGTGTTCACCGACTCCGTGATCAACCCGATCATCGCCCGGCTCCAGGGCGGCAAGGCGGTCGGGCTCGGCTGGCAGCTCGGCCAGGCGGGGAACAAGGCGACCTACATCAACATCGGGTCGTTCATCGGCGCCCTGATCTACTTCATCATCTTCATGGCCGTCATCTACTTCCTGATCGTCATGCCGTACAAGTACACCCAGGCCCGCCGGGGCGCGGAGGTCTTCGGGGAGCCGGGCCCGGTCAAGACCTGCCCGGAATGCCTCGCCGATGACATCCTCGAGGCGGCGCGCAAATGCCGTTACTGCGGCTCGGATCAGCCGCGTACGGAGTAACCCACTGGCCGCCGTTGCCTAGCGCGCCCCGTCGAGGTCCAGCTCCAGCATGCGGATCGCGTTGCCGCGCAGGATCTTGTACGTGGTCTCGGGGGAGAGCCCGGCCACATGCTCGGCGGCGATGCGGCGGGTGTGCGGCCAGGTGGAGTCGACGTGGGGGTAGTCGGTCTCGAAGGTGGCGTTGTCCACGCCGACCGTGTCCAGCGAGGCGACCCCGTGCTTGTCGCGGAAGAAGCAGCAGTAGATCTGCCGGTAGTAGTACGTGGACGGCGGCTCGGGGATGAGGTCGCGGACGCCGCCCCAGGCGCGGTGCTCCTCCCAGACGTCGTCGGCGCGCTCCAGGGCGTAGGGGATCCAGCCCATCTGTCCCTCGGCGTAGGCCAGCTTGAGGCGCGGGAAGGAGACCAGGACGCCGCTGAAGAGGAAGTCCATCATCGAGGCCATGGCGTTGTTGAAGCTGAGGGCGGCCTGGACGGCGGGCGGGGCGTCGGGGGAGGCGGCGGGCATCTGGGAGGAGGAGCCGATGTGCATGCAGACGACCGTCCCCGTGGCCTCGCACTCGGCGAAGAAGGGGTCCCAGTAGCCGCTGTGGATGCTGGGGAGCCCGAGGTAGGTGGGGATCTCGCTGAAGGTCACCGCGCGGACGCCGCGGGCCGCGTTGCGGCGGATCTCCTGGACGGCGAGATCGACGTCCCACAGGGGGATCAGGCAGAGCGGGATGAGACGGCCGCCGCTGTCGCCGCACCACTCCTCGACCATCCAGTCGTTGTACGCCCGGACGCACGCCAGCCCGACCTCCTTGTCGTTCGCTTCGGCGAAGGTCTGGCCGCAGAAGCGGGGGAAGGTCGGGAAGCACAGTGACGCCTCGACATGGTTGAGGTCCATGTCGGCGAGGCGGTCCTTGGGGTCCCAGCAGCCGCGGCGCATCTGCTCGCGGGTGATGCCGTCGAGAGTCATCTCGTCGCGGGTGAAGCCGACGGCGGCGATGATCCGCTTGTACGGGAAGAGGTCGCCCTCGTAACTCCACCAGTCGGTGAGCTGGCCGTCCGGGTCGGTGGTGAACTTGTACTTGCCGCCGACGTAGGCCAGTTCGCCGATCCCGGCCGTCAGCGGCTTGGGGCCGCGGTCCCGGTACTTGGCCGGGAGCCAGGTCTCGAAGAGGTGCGCGGGCTCGATCACATGGTCATCGACGCTGATGACCCGAGGCAGCTCGGTCGTGCCGTTCGTCTCGTCGGCCATCTCGCCATCTCCCCGGTCTTCTCGTGGTGCTCCTGTGGCTCCGTCTCGATCTGACGGTTCGTCAGATTCTGGCGGCAGAGTAGGGCGGATCGCTTCAACCAACAAGAGAAAGCCCCGTTTCCGCACTTACGTTCAGGGCACCCGAGGTGCGACAACCGGGAGGAAACGGTGAACGCATCGTCGATCGCACGCGGACTGGGTTCGGCACCGCGCACACGTACCCCACGCCAGGCGGGCAGCCGGGCCATCGAGGCGGCGGCCCGCTGGGGGCTGGCCACCCGGGGGGTGCTCTATCTGCTCATCGGCGTCCTGGCGCTGCGCATCGCCCTGGGCGACCGCGGCGAGCAGGCCGACCGGGGCGGGGCCCTCCAGGTCCTCGCCCAGCAGCCGTTCGGCGCCGCGCTGGTCTGGGCGGTCGGCATCGGGCTGGTCTGCATGGCGCTGTGGCGGCTGTCCGAGGCGGTCTTCGGGGCCGCGGGGCCGGACGGTGGCGCGGCACGGAAGCGGCTGGCGGGGGCGGCCCGTGCGGTCTTCTACGGCGTCGTCGCCTACTCCGTGCTCTCCTTCGCCACCGGCGAGCAGGGCAGCGGCTCCAGCGACCGGCAGTCCCAGGACGTGACGGCCCGCGCGCTCGACCTGCCGTACGGCCGGTGGCTGGTCGCCGCCGCCGGGACCGCGGTGGCCGCGGCCGGGGTGTGGATCGCCGTACGGGCGCTGCGGCGCGGCTTCCGCAAGCACCTCAAGGTGGGCGCGATGTCCCGGCGGACGCGGCGGACCGTGGAGGCGCTGGGGGTCTGCGGCGGGGTGGCCCGCGGGGCCGTGTTCGCGGTGGCGGGCGGCTTCGCGCTCTCGGCCGCCGTGCGCTACGACCCGGGCGAGGCGAAGGGCATCGACGACACCCTGCGGACCTTCGCCGGGACGGCGGCGGGGCCGTGGCTGCTGATGGCGGTGGCGCTGGGGCTGGCGCTCTTCGGGGCGTTCTCGTTCGCGATGGCGCGGTGGCGCCGGGTCTGAGCGCGCTGCTCGTGCCTGGGGCTCGGGCCTGGCTCTGTCCCTGCGCTCGTGGGGCCGGGGCTGAGCGCGGTCCCTGTGCCGGGGGGCTCGGGTTCGGCCTCCTACCTCCCGTGCCGGGTGGCACCGGGCCCGATCTCGCCGCCTGCCCCTCTGCCCCCGGCGCCGGGCCCCGCCCCGCGCCTCGCGCGTCTCGCACGGATGTGCTCCGTAAGGCGGTCTTCCCCGGGGTTCCGGGCGCCGGGACCATCGGACGATGCCGACCATCGAGCCCCGCGTGCCGACCCTCGAGCTCCGCGTGCCGACCGTGAAGCCACGCGCCCGTATCGCCGCCTTAGGGGCGGCCTTCGTCCTCGCCGCCGCCACCCCCGTCGCCGCGTACGCCGCGCTGGACGACCCGCCCGCCGCGACGCCCTCCGGTGCCGTGGCCTCCGGTGCCGTGGACCGGGGCAAGCCGTACGTCGAGACCCGGCTCTTCTTCGGCACCGAGCGCCCCGACGGCGGGCCGCCCGTCACCGAGAAGCAGTTCCTGGCCTTCGTGGACCGGCAGATCACCCCGCGCTTCCCCTCCGGCCTGACGATCCACGACGGCCGGGGGCAGTGGCGGGACCAGAGCGGGACGATCGAGCGGGAGCGCTCGTACGAGGTGATCCTGCTCTATCCGACGTCCGAGGCCCCGACGCAGGACCCGCGGATCGAACGGATCCGGACGGCCTACGAGCGGCAGTACCCCCAGGAGTCCGTGGCCCGGGCCGATGCCCCGGCCCGGGTGGACTTCTGAGCCATCGGGCCGGAACCGGCCACCCTGACCACTCCGAGCACCCCGGCCACTCCGACCACTCCAGCCGAACCGACCACTCCAGCCGCCCCGGCCGCCCCGGCGTCTCAGCCCCGCTCGGCCGCGACCGCCGCCACCGCGTCCGCCACCGCCGTGTCGCCGTTGATCAGCTCCAGCGTGCGGCCCGCCGTACGAGGCTCGTCCAGCAGGGCGGTCAGGACCGCCGCCACATCGTCGCGGGTGATCTCGGCCCGGCCCGTGTGTTCGGCCAGCTTCACCCGGCCCGTACCCGGCTCGTTCGTCAGCCGTCCCGGGCGCAGCACGGTCCAGTCGAGGCCGTCCCGGGCGCGGATGTCGTCGTCGGCCGCGGCCTTGGCGCGCAGATAGGCGGCGAAGACCGGGTCGGTGTCCGGCGGCGGCTCGTGGGACGCGCCCATGGAGGAGACGATCAAGAACCGCCGGGCCCCCGCCCGTTCGGCCGCGTCCGCGAAGAGCACCGCGGACCGGTGGTCGACGGTGTCCTTACGGGCGGCACCGCTGCCGGGGCCCGCGCCGGCCGCGAAGACGGCCGCGTCCGCGTCCTCCAGATGCTTGACCACGTCCTCCAGCGAGGCCGATTCGAGGTCGCAGACGACGGGTTCGGTGCCCGACGCCAGCAGGTCGCCCGCCTGTTCGGGCTTGCGGATGATGCCCGCCACTTCGTCTCCGCGCGCGGTGAGCAACTGCTCCAGCCGCAGCGCGATCTGTCCATGTCCACCAGCGATCACAATGCGCATGATCCCGACCGTACGCCGTGCGGCCTACTGTTGCTCGCCGCCGCTCTGCGACCGCGCCTGCCGGGGCAGGTCCAGCGCCGCCGCGGCCGCCGAGTCGCAGTACTCCCGCACCGCGCTGGTACGGGCCACCACCCGGCCCCGGTGCACCACGACCCTGCTGTACGCGAGCGAGAGCACCCCCGCGAGCCCGTCCCCGCGCACCGCGAGCAGCTCCGCCGGGAACCCGGCCTCCACCCGCACCTCGGCGAGCCCCATGGCGGCCCGCGCCCGCCCGCACACCGCCTCGTACGCCTCGTCCGGCCGCAGCTCGCCCCGGGACGCCAGCAGAAAGGCGGCCTCCAGGGGATCGCCCCGGCCCACCGGGTTGACCGCGTCCCGCAGCGCCCCGCTGCCCGCGGCCACCCGGACGCCCGCGGCGCGCAGCAGCCGCACCGGCGCGCAGGCGCAGGGGCGCGCTCCCCGCATGCCCTGGTGCTCCAGCCCGGCGCAGTCGCCCTGGGGGAGGGAGACGACGGTCACCCCGGCCGCCGCCAGCCGCTCGGCGATCCTCCCCGCGCTCTCCAGGGGCAGCCGGGACAGTCCGCCGCAAGGGCCGATGGCCACGCCCGGCCGCAGGCCCCCGGCCATCGCCGCGAGCCGGGCGAGGCGGGCCGGGTCGTCACCGTCCGTATGCAGATCGACGGCGCAGCCATGGCGGGCGGCGAGGTCGAGGACGGCCTCGGCGTGGCCGGTGGGATCCGGGTCGAGGTCGGGGCAGCCGCCGATGACCGCCGCGCCCATCTCCATCGCGTCCCGCAGCATCGCCAGGCCGTCCGCCCCGGCGGCGCCGGTCAGCACCCGGGGCACCGCCACCGCGCTCAGCTCGGTGAGCCCGCGCAGGGTACGGCCGGCCTCCAGGACCGCCTCCAGGGAGCGCAGCCCGTGCACCCCGCCGATGCGGACATGGGTGCGCAGCGCGGTCGCCCCGTGGCCGAGCTGGAGCAGCGCGGCCTCGACGGTGCGGCGCTGGATGTCCCCGGGGGCGTACGGGACCGGGCCCGCCATGTCGGCCGTAAGGGCGGTGTCGCAGTGGGCGTGGGGTTCGGCGGGGGCGGGCAGCAGCAGATAGCCGCCGAGGTCCAGCCGGGTGCCGGGGACGAGGCTGCCCGCCGTGCCCACGGCCTCGATCCGCCCACCGCTGAGCCGGACGTCCACGGTGCGCCCGTCGGCGAGCCGGACGCCGCCGAGCACCAGAGCGGTGGGCTCGGGGCCCGCGCCGCCGTTCCTGGGCGGCTGCTGAGGCGGCTGCGGCTGCTGCTGGCTCTCGGGCATCGCACTCCTGGGATTCGCAGGGCGTACGCGGGGCGCACAGGGGCGCGCGACGGTTGCGCAGCCAAGATCACGCGGGTGCGATCCGAAGCCTAGGACGCGGTGGCGGCGGCTTCGCGGAGGAGCCGAATAGTCGTACCGGTGTGGTGCCCGAGCCCAGGGTGACGAGGGGGCGATACGGATTTCACCTTCGGCGGCCGACCGTGTAATGTCTTCATCGCTCGCCCCAATAGCTCAGTCGGCAGAGCGTCTCCATGGTAAGGAGAAGGTCTACGGTTCGATTCCGTATTGGGGCTCTGATGTGTGAGGTTTCCCGTTCGGCTACGCTGAGTCGAGCGGGGAGTCACTCGCATCACAGCGGTGTAGCTCAGTCGGTAGAGCAAGCGGCTCATAATCGCTGTGTCACCGGTTCAAGTCCGGTCACCGCTACTGACAGTAGCCGATTGCGGGGTCGGTCCTTCGATCGGCTACTCTTTCTGCGTTAATCCTTTATCCGTTCGTCAAGGAGCACTCACGTGGCTGCCACCGACGTCCGCCCGAAGATCACGCTGGCCTGCGTGGAGTGCAAGGAGCGGAACTACATCACCAAGAAGAACCGGCGCAACGACCCGGATCGTCTTGAGATCAAGAAGCACTGCCCGCGTTGCAACGCGCACACCGCGCACCGTGAGACGCGATAGCAATAAGCTCTCATTCGAGGCCGCCCCCACTCGCGGGGGGCGGCCTCGTTTCGTTGGTAATTCAATCGCAGGAGGTGTGCGCCGATGGCGCTCGACCAGTCCTTCGTGGGGCGGACCTACCCGCCCACCGCGGCCTACGAGGTCGGCCGGGAGAAGATCCGCGAATTCGCCGAGTCCCTGGGTGACACCAATCCGGTCTACACCGACCCCGAGGCGGCCCGGGCCCTCGGCTACCCCGACGTGATCGCCCCGCCGACGTTCATTTTCACGATCACCTTCAAGGCGGCCGGGAAGCAGGTTGTCGAGGACCCGCAACTGGGGCTGGACTACAGCCGGGTGGTCCATGGCGACCAGCGGTTCGAGTACACCCGCCCGGTCCGCGCGGGGGACCTGCTGTCGGTCACCTCGATCATCGATTCGATCAAGTCGCTGGCCGGCAACGACATCCTGTCCGTCCGCGGTGAGGTCCACGACAAGGCGGGTGATCATGTAGCGACGTCGTTCACGACGCTGGTGGCCCGCGCCGCCGACGCAGAGGTGGAGGAGAGCAGATGACGACGGCCAAGATCTCGTACGACGACGTGGAGGTCGGCACCGAGGTGCCGATGCGCGAGTTCCGGGTGAACCGCGCCGACCTCGTGCGGTACGCGGGCGCGTCCGGCGACTTCAATCCGATCCACTGGAACGAGAAGTTCGCCAAGGAGGTCGGCCTCCCCGACGTCATCGCCCACGGCGCCTACACCATGGCCCAGGCGGCCCGCGTAGTGACCGAGTGGGCCGGCGACCCCGGCGCCCTCGTCGAGTACGGCGTCCGCTTCACCAGGCCGGTCGTGGTCCCCAACGACGACAAGGGCGCGCTCATCGAGATCGGCGCCAAGGTCACCGCCAAGCTGGACGACGAGGCCCGTACGGTGCGCCTCGACATCATGGCGACCAGCGCCGGCCAGAAGGTGCTGGGCCGGGCCCGCGCCGTGGTACGGCTCGCCTGAGCCCTCGACCGCGCCCGAGCGGCCCCCAGCCGGATGAGAGCACGCCACAGCGTGTGAAGCCCGCCTGAGCCCCATACGGGCCGCACGCCCCGTCGGCCCCCGGACTCCCCACACCGGGGGCGGCCACCCCAGGGCCCCAGGGGGCGCCCCCGTACTCTTGAGCGCGTGCAGGAACTCCACGACGCCCCTCTCGCGCCCCTCACCACCTTCCGCCTCGGCGGACCGGCCAACCGGCTGATCACGGCCACGACCGACGACGAGGTCATCGCCGCGGTCCGGGCGGCCGACGCGGCCGGCACCCCGCTGCTGGTGATCGGCGGCGGCAGCAATCTGGTCATCGCCGACAAGGGCTTCGACGGCACCGCCCTGGAGATCGCGACCAGCGGCTTCACACTCGACGGCACCCGCCTGGAGCTCGCCGCGGGCGAGAACTGGTCGGACGCCGTGGCCCGTACCGTCCGGGCCGGGCTCGCGGGCATCGAATGCCTCGCCGGAATCCCCGGCTCCGCGGGGGCCACGCCGATACAGAACGTCGGCGCCTACGGCCAGGAGGTCTCCGCCACGATCACCGAGGTGATCGCCTACGACCGCCGCGCCGACGAGGTCGTCACGATCCCGAACGCCGACTGCGCCTTCTCCTACCGCCACAGCCGCTTCAAGGCCGACCCCGACCGCCATGTGGTGCTCCGGGTCCGCTTCGAACTGGAGGACGCGGGCGGCCTCTCCGCGCCCGTCCGGTACGCCGAGACCGCGCGGGTGCTCGGCGTCGAGGTGGGGGACCGGGTACCGGCCGCCGTCGCCCGCGAGACCGTCCTGGGACTGCGCGCGGGCAAGGGCATGGTGCTCGACCCCGAGGACCACGACACCTGGTCCGCGGGGTCGTTCTTCACCAACCCGGTGCTCGACCAGGACGCCTACGCCGCCTTCCTGGCCCGCGTCGCCGACCGCCTGGGCCCGGACACCGCGCCGCCCGCCTTCCCGGCGGGCGACGGCCTGATCAAGACCTCCGCGGCCTGGCTGATCGACAGGGCGGGCTTCACCAAGGGCTACGGCACCGGCCCGGCCCGGATCTCCACCAAGCACACGCTCGCCCTCACCAACCGGGGCGAGGCCACGACCGAGGATCTGCTGGCGCTGGCCCGCGAGGTGGTGGCCGGGGTCGAGGCGGCGTTCGGGATCCGGCTGGTCAACGAGCCGGTGACGGTGGGCGTGAGTCTCTGAGCCCGACTACTCACGTGAGTGGTCGGGGCCCGCGAGCCAGTCGTCGATCCCCGTCAGCATCCGCTGCCGCACCTCCTCCGGCGCGGCCGACCCGCGCACCGACTGCCGTGCCAGCTCGGCCAGTTCGGCGTCCGTGAAGCCGTGGTGCTCGCGCACCAGCTCGTACTGCGCCGCCAGCCGTGAGCCGAAGAGCAGCGGGTCGTCGGCCCCGAGCGCCATCGGCACCCCGGCGTCGTAGAGCGTCCGCAGCGGGACGTCCTCCGGCTTCTCGTAGACCCCGAGCGCCACGTTCGACGACGGGCACACCTCGCAGGTCACCTGGCGCTCGGCGAGCTTGGCCAGCAGCCGTGGGTCCTCCGCCGCGCGCACCCCGTGGCCGACCCGGGCCGCGCCGAGGTCGTCCAGGCAGTCCCGCACACTACTGGCGCCCGACAGCTCGCCGCCGTGCGGCGCGGCCAGCAGCCCGCCCTCCCGGGCGATGGCGAAGGCCCGGTCGAAGTCACGGGCGAAGCCGCGCCGCTCGTCGTTGGAGAGGCCGAAGCCGACCACGCCGCGGTCCGCGTAGCGCACCGCGAGCCGGGCCAGGGTGCGCGCCTCCAGCGGATGCTTCATGCGGTTGGCGGCGATCAGCACCCTGATCCCAAGACCGGTGTCCGCGGAGGCGCTCTCGACCGCGTCCAGGATGACCTCCATCGCCGGGATCAGCCCGCCCAGACGCGGGGCGTACGAGGTGGGGTCGACCTGGATCTCCAGCCACTGGGCCCCGTCCCGCACGTCCTCCTGGGCCGCCTCGCGCACCAGCCGCCGGATGTCGTCGGCGTCCCGCAGACAGGATCGTGCGATGTCGTACAGCCGCTGGAAGCGGAACCAGCCGCGCTCATCGGTGGCCCGCAATTTCGGCGGCTCACCGCCGCTCAGTGCCTCGGGCAGGTGGACGCCGTACTTGTCGGCGAGTTCCAGGAGGGTCGCGGGGCGCATGGAGCCGGTGAAGTGAAGATGCAGATGCGCTTTGGGGAGCAGGTGTACATCGCGTGCCATCTGCAGATACTGCCGCACGAGCGGACCCGCCGGTACCGCTTTCCCCGAACGGGGAGGTGCACACATGAGGAAGGGCCGGATCCGCTCCCGCGGATTCCGGCCCGTTCCCTACGTGCGTGCGACCCGCGCGCCTTACGCGCTCGCCTCGCCCAACAGCTTCTGGAGCCGGGAGACGCCCTCGACGAGGTCCTCGTCGCCCAGCGCGTACGACAGCCGCAGATAGCCCGGGGTGCCGAAGGCCTCACCCGGCACCACCGCGACCTCGGCCTCCTCCAGGATCAGCTCCGCCAGCTCGACGCTGGTCCGCGGCCGCTTGCCGCGGATCTCCTTGCCGAGCAGCCCCTTGACCGAGGGGTAGGCGTAGAAGGCGCCCTCCGGCTCCGGGCACTCGACGCCGTCGATCTCGTTCAGCATCCGCACGATGGTGCGCCGGCGGCGGTCGAACGCCTCGCGCATCGTGGCCACGGCGTCGAGGTCGCCCGAGACGGCGGTCAGCGCGGCGACCTGAGCGACATTGCTCACATTCGAGGTGGCGTGCGACTGGAGGTTGGTCGCGGCCTTGATGACGTCCTTGGGGCCGATGACCCAGCCCACCCGCCAGCCGGTCATCGCGTACGTCTTCGCGACACCGTTGACCACGATGCACTTGTCGCGCAGCTCGGGCACCACGACCGGCAGCGAGTGGAACTCCGCGTCGCCGTAGACCAGGTGCTCGTAGATCTCGTCGGTGAGCACCCACAGCCCGTGCTCGGCGGCCCAGCGGCCGACCTCCTCGATCTGCTCACGGCTGTAGACCGCGCCGGTGGGGTTCGAGGGGGAGACGAAGAGCAGCACCTTGGTGCGCTCGGTGCGGGCCGCCTCGAGTTGCTCGACGGAGACGCGGTAGCCGGTCGTCTCGTCGGCGACGACATCCACCGGGACACCGCCGGCCAGCCGGATCGACTCCGGGTAGGTGGTCCAGTAGGGCGCGGGGACGATGACCTCGTCGCCCGGGTCCAGGATCGCGGCGAACGCCTCGTAGATCGCCTGCTTGCCGCCGTTGGTCACCAGGACCTGGGCCGCCTCGACCTCGTATCCGCTGTCGCGCAGCGTCTTCGCGGCGATCGCGGCCTTGAGCTCGGGGAGCCCGCCGGCCGGCGTGTAGCGGTGGTACTTCGGGTCGCGGCAGGCCGCCGCCGCGGCGTCGACGACATAGTCGGGCGTGGGGAAGTCGGGCTCACCGGCGCCGAAGCCGATCACCGGACGGCCGGCGGCCTTGAGGGCCTTGGCCTTGGCGTCGACGGCGAGAGTCGCGGACTCGGAGATCGAGCCGATCCGGGCCGATACCCGCCGGTCGGTCGGGGACTGTACGGGGGGAGTAGCAGCGGTCATAGATGCATCGTCGCAGACGGGCGAAATGGGTGGCACATGGGTTTGCGGAGACTTCGCGCGCTTCTCGTTCGACGCCCGGCCGTCAAGCACGTACACTCAACCGTCGTTGGCCGATCAACAGCCGCATCCGACCGCACACTCCGTGCAGCCGGATGTATGCGGTAGGTTGGTGGTGCCGCGAAGGGTCGTAGCTCAATTGGTAGAGCACTGGTCTCCAAAACCAGCGGTTGGGGGTTCAAGTCCCTCCGGCCCTGCTACACGCACTTTGATCAGGGTGCGTGCATGCGTACGCAAGGACAAGCACCGCTGTGCGGCCGGGCCGGACGCGGCACGGCCACGACCCGGATTCAGGTGAGGACGAGTGACGGAAGCCCTTGGCTCCACCGCGACGCCTGAGAGCGGTCGTCCCGATGAGGACGAGGTGGCGACCAAGCGGGGTCGCCGTGGTGGCAAGCGCGCGAAGAAGGGGCCCTTCGGCCGCCTCGCGCTCTTCTACCGCCAGATCATCGCTGAGCTGCGGAAGGTCGTCTGGCCGACGCGTAGCCAGTTGTCGACGTACACCAGTGTGGTGATCGTTTTCGTCCTCATCATGATCGGCATCGTGACCGTGATTGACTATGGGTTCAATAACGCCATCAAGTACGTCTTTGGCTGAGACCCACGCGAAAGGCGGCCGCCGTCCCGGCGTCGCCTCTTTCGCACGTTCCACCCCTTTGAAGCCAGGAAGAAGCAGCCACAGTGTCTGACCCGAACCTGAACGACGCCGCCGAGCCCGTCGAGTCCCGTGAGGACGAGCTCGACATCGTCGAGGCGGCGGACTCCGACCAGGCTGAGGCAGCCGACGCCGCGGCGGGCGTGCCCGCCGAGGAGGAGGCGCTGCGTGTCGAGGGCGAGGACGCCCTCGAGGCCGATGCGGCGCCCGAGGCCGAGCCGGACGGGCTGGACGAGGCAGCGGACGCGGCCGAGGAAGCGGACGCCGCCGAGGCAGAGGTCGTCGACCCGGTCGAGGCGCTCCGCGAGGAGCTGCGCGGACTGCCCGGTGAGTGGTATGTGATCCACACCTACGCGGGCTACGAGAAGCGCGTGAAGGCCAACCTGGAGCAGCGTGCCGTCTCGCTGAACGTCGAGGACTTCATCTACCAGGCCGAGGTCCCCGAGGAAGAGATCGTCCAGATCAAGAACGGCGAGCGCAAGAACGTCCGGCAGAACAAGCTGCCCGGCTATGTGCTCGTCCGCATGGACCTGACGAACGAGTCGTGGGGTGTCGTCCGCAACACGCCGGGCGTCACCGGCTTCGTGGGCAACGCCTACGACCCGTACCCGCTGACCCTGGACGAGATCGTCAAGATGCTCGCCCCCGAGGCCGAGGAGAAGGCCGCCAAGGCCGCCGCCGAGGAGAGCGGCATGCCGGCGCCGAGCCGCAAGGTCGAGGTCCAGGTGCTGGACTTCGAGGTCGGCGACTCGGTCACGGTCACCGACGGCCCGTTCGCGACCCTCCAGGCGACGATCAACGAGATCAACGCCGACTCGAAGAAGGTCAAGGGCCTGGTGGAGATCTTCGGCCGGGAGACCCCGGTCGAGCTGAGCTTCGACCAGATCCAGAAGAACTGAGTCTCCTCACCAGAACTTCCGAACAGGTCAGACGGGCTTTCGCGGCCGGTCTGACCTGCTCGGTTTTAAGGCGCACACCTATACCCGTTATCGTTGTGCGGTATGCCTCCATCCGGATGATCCGGTTCGGAGGCGAACCACCTCTCACTAGGACCCGGAGAGAGCATGCCTCCCAAGAAGAAGAAGGTCACGGGGCTGATCAAGCTCCAGATCCAGGCCGGCGCCGCGAACCCGGCCCCGCCGGTCGGCCCCGCGCTGGGCCAGCACGGCGTCAACATCATGGAGTTCTGCAAGGCCTACAACGCCGCGACCGAGTCGCAGCGTGGCATGGTCGTGCCGGTGGAGATCACGGTCTACGAGGACCGCTCCTTCACCTTCGTGACCAAGACCCCGCCGGCCGCCAAGCTGATCCTCAAGGCCGCGGGCGTGGAGAAGGGCTCCGGCGAGCCGCACAAGACCAAGGTCGCCAAGATCAGCCGCGACCAGGTGCGTGAGATCGCCACCACCAAGATGCCCGACCTGAACGCCAACGACCTGGACGCCGCCGAGAAGATCATCGCCGGCACCGCCCGTTCCATGGGCATCACGGTCGAGGGCTGACACCTCCACGGCGAGGGCCCACAGCCCCCGCAGCCACGTGTGGCAGGGCCAAGCGCTGGCCCGGACCACGAACTCCACAACATCAGGAGCAACAGTGAGCAAGCGCAGCAAGACTCTCCGCGCTGCGGACGCCAAGATCGACCGGGAGCGCAACTACGCCCCGCTCGAGGCCGTCCGTCTGGCGAAGGACACCTCCGCGACCAAGTTCGACGCGACCGTCGAGGTCGCCATGCGCCTGGGCGTCGACCCGCGCAAGGCCGACCAGATGGTCCGCGGCACCGTGAACCTGCCGCACGGCACCGGTAAGACCGCCCGGGTCCTGGTCTTCGCGACCGGTGACCGTGCTGCGGCCGCGGAGGCCGCCGGCGCCGACATCGTCGGCTCCGACGAGCTCATCGACGAGGTGTCCAAGGGGCGTCTGGACTTCGACGCCGTCGTCGCCACCCCGGACCTCATGGGCAAGGTCGGCCGCCTCGGCCGGGTGCTCGGTCCGCGTGGTCTGATGCCGAACCCGAAGACCGGAACCGTCACCCCGGACGTGGCCAAGGCCGTCACGGACATCAAGGGCGGCAAGATCGAGTTCCGCGTCGACAAGCACTCCAACCTGCACTTCATCATCGGCAAGCTCTCGTTCGACGAGACCAAGCTGGTGGAGAACTACGCCGCGGCGCTGGAGGAGATCAACCGTCTCAAGCCGTCCGCCGCGAAGGGCCGCTACATCAAGAAGGCGACCCTGACCACCACGATGGGCCCCGGCATTCCGCTGGACGCCAACCGCACCCGCAACCTGCTGGTCGAGGAAGAGGCCGTCTGAGGCCGCCCCTGAACCAGCGCACCACGGTGTGCAACCGCCGGGCCCCCGCACCGCGTCGAAGGTGCGGGGGCCCGGCGTCTTCCGTTGTCGGTCCGCTCAGCTAAAGTCACCTCGGACGTAAAAGAGAAATAAAAATAAGGGGGAGCCGTGCGCGGTACTCATGTCGGTGCGCGTTGGGCCATAGCCGCTGGAAGCGTCGTTCTCATGGTCGGCCTCACCGCGTGCGGGAGCGAGAAGTCCGGCGACGACAAGGCCGGTGAGAAGACCGGCGACAAGTCCGGCCAGTCCGCGATGAGCCCGCTGGCGGCGCTCAAGCTGGCCTCGCAGCGGACGGACCAGAAGAACTCGGCCAAGGTCGAGGGCACCACCAAGATGGGCGAGCAGAACTCGCAGATGTCCGGCTCCATGGACTGGGCCAACGGCATCCGGGCCAACATGTCCATCACCCAGAGCGGTGGCGCCATCGCCTCCTCCCCGATCGAGGGCAAGGCGATGGACGCGCGCTACACCCCGGACGCGATGTTCCTGAACATGGGCGACGAGTTCGCCGCGCAGGCCGGCAGCGGTAAGCACTGGGTGAAGTACGACTACGACGTGCTGGCCCAGAAGGCCGGTCCCTCGGGCGCGTTCCTGAAGGACCAGATGCAGAACAACAACCCGTCGCGCTCGGTGGAGCTGCTGCTCGCCACCGGCAAGGTCAAGAGCGTCGGCTCGGAGAGCGTCAAGGGCGTCAAGGCCACGCACTACACGGGCACGGTCAAGGTCTCCGAGATCGCCAAGATGCAGTCCAAGGAGCTGAGCCAGTCGGATCTGGACGCCCTCCAGAAGCAGCTCGAGACCTCCGGCATGGACACCGAGACCATCGACCTGTGGGTCGACGACCAGAACCTGCTGGTCAAGAAGCGTGAACAGGCCCAGAGCAACAACGGCTCCTATGACTCCACCGTCTACTACTCGGACTACGGCACCGCCGTGACCGTCGAGGAGCCGACGTCCTCGGACACCGTGGACTTCCAGGACATGCTCCAGCAGTAGAGCCGATTTGCCTGGCCGCGGCCCGTTCGCGTAATCTCCTACAGAAGCCAAAGACCGCTGGTTGTCGCTGTGCCCCCGTAAGGGGTTCGGTGGCTGAAGGATCCGCTAGCTGCGGGCGACCTGCGTAGGTGTATGTGGTTGAACTCCCGAGCGGGCCGTGGGCCTGTGCCGGTCGAGTTACGCCCCGAGCGCCTGCGCCGGGGCGTTTTCGCATTGTCCAGTCTCCTTCCTTCAGGCCGTAGCGGTCCTCATCACCCGGAAGGAGGCCGAGGCTCATGGCGAGTCCTGACAAGGTCGCAGCCGTCGACGAGATGCGGGAGAAGTTCCGCACCTCTCACGCGGCTGTCGTCACCGCGTACACCGGTCTCACCGTTGCGCAGCTCAAGGAGCTGCGCCGTTCGCTCGGTGAGAACGTTCAGTACCGTGTGGTGAAGAACACGCTGACCAAGATCGCGGCCAACGAGGCCGGGATCAACCAGCTCGACGACCTGTTCGCGGGTTCGTCGGCCGTCGCCTTCGTGACCGGTGACCCGGTCGAGGCGGCGAAGGGTCTCCGTGACTTCGCCAAGGAGAACCCCGCTCTCGTCATCAAGGGCGGTGTCCTTGATGGCAAGGCGCTGTCCGCCGACGAGATCAAGAAGCTCGCGGACCTCGAGTCCCGTGAGGTGCTGCTCGCCAAGCTGGCGGGTGCGATGAAGGCCAAGCAGTCCCAGGCTGCCGCGCTCTTCCAGGCCCCGCTGTCCAAGTTCATCCGGACCGCCGAGGCGCTCCGGCAGAAGCAGGCCGAGCAGGGCGGTGCCGAATCCCCGGCTCCCGCCGAGGCCGAGTCCGAGTAATCAGGCTCCGGTCGCAGCGGGCCGGGAAGCCCGCCGACATGTTCATCCGGCACCACCTGCCGAATTAGTGGAAGGACCGCCATCATGGCGAAGCTCAGCCAGGACGACCTGCTCGCGCAGTTCGAGGAGATGACCCTCATCGAGCTCTCCGAGTTCGTGAAGGCCTTCGAGGAGAAGTTCGACGTCACCGCCGCCGCCCCGGCCGCCGTCATGGCCGCCGCCCCGGGCGCCCCGGGTGCCGCTGCCCCGGCCGAGGAGGAGAAGGACGAGTTCGACGTCATCCTCACCGGTGCGGGCGACAAGAAGATCCAGGTCATCAAGGTCGTGCGTGAGCTGACCTCCCTGGGTCTGAAGGAGGCCAAGGACCTCGTGGACGGCGCCCCGAAGCCCGTTCTCGAGAAGGTCGCCAAGGACGCCGCCGAGAAGGCCGCCGAGTCCCTCAAGGGCGCCGGCGCCTCCGTCGAGGTCAAGTGACCTCTCGGCCCGCCGCCACACGCCCGTAGGACGTCCGGCGGCGCGGCCCGGTTCCAGCCAGGGGCGATCACCCGTTCGGGTGGTCGCCCTTCGGCGTTCCCGTCACGGCTACATTGTCTTACGGGGTTGTGGAGGTAGGGTGATCTTCGTTGCCTGTCGCCACGCCCTGTGACGATCTCGCCGGAGTGGGGGGCCTTGACGAACGGCACGCAGCGCGCAATTCTCAGGACGCGACGCCACATCGATCCAAAAGTCCGAGGCATGGATCGTCGGCGAAGCGGGCAGTATCGATATGCGCATCGAGCGCGCGGGCTGCCGACAGGGCGGATGAAGACAACGAGGGGCGCGCCCCCTCACCGGAGGGAGAGATTGGCACTGCCGGTCTCAGAAACTCGGCGCTGGACATCAGTGTGCCAAGTGGCTACACTGACCCTTTGCGCTGCCTGTTAGCTGCTCCCTGCCCGTCACCAGGGGCATACCTACCTTCGAGCACTACTGATGGAAACACCCTGACCAGGGATTTCATCCATGGGCTCTCGGTGGGACCGGTACGCGCGTAGTGAGTCCGAGCCCTCGGAAGGACCCCCTCTTGGCCGCCTCGCGCAACGCCTCGACTGCCAATACGAACAATGGCGCCAGCACCGCCCCGCTGCGCATCTCCTTTGCGAAGATCAGGGAGCCTCTTGAGGTTCCGAACCTCCTCGCGCTGCAGACCGAGAGCTTCGATTGGCTGCTCGGCAATGCCGCCTGGAAGGCTCGCGTCGAGGCTGCGCTGGACAGCGGTCAGGACGTCCCCACCAAGTCCGGTCTGGAAGAGATCTTCGAGGAGATCTCCCCGATCGAGGACTTCTCCGGGTCGATGTCCCTGACTTTCCGTGATCACCGTTTCGAGCCGCCGAAGAACTCGATCGACGAGTGCAAGGAGCGTGACTTCACCTACGCAGCTCCGCTCTTCGTCACGGCCGAGTTCACCAACAACGAGACCGGCGAGATCAAGTCCCAGACGGTCTTCATGGGCGACTTCCCGCTCATGACCGACAAGGGCACCTTCTGCATCAACGGCACCGAGCGTGTCGTTGTCTCGCAGCTTGTCCGCTCGCCGGGTGTCTACTTCGACTCCTCCATCGACAAGACGTCCGACAAGGACATCTTCTCCGTCAAGGTCATCCCCTCCCGGGGTGCCTGGCTGGAGATGGAGATCGACAAGCGCGACATGGTCGGTGTGCGCATCGACCGTAAGCGCAAGCAGTCCGTCACCGTTCTTCTGAAGGCTCTCGGCTGGACGACCGAGCAGATCCTGGAGGAGTTCGGCGAGTACGAGTCGATGCGCGCCACCCTGGAGAAGGACCACACCCAGGGCCAGGACGACGCGCTGCTCGACATCTACCGCAAGCTGCGTCCGGGCGAGCCCCCCACGCGTGAGGCCGCGCAGACGCTGCTGGAGAACCTCTACTTCAACCCCAAGCGCTACGACCTCGCGAAGGTCGGCCGCTACAAGGTCAACAAGAAGCTGGGTTCGGCCGCTCCGCTGGACGCGGGCGTGCTCACGGTCGAGGACGTCATCGCCTCGATCAAGTACCTGGTGAAGCTGCACGCCGGTGAGACCGAGACCGTCGGGGACAACGGCCAGTCCGTGGTCGTCGAGACCGACGACATCGACCACTTCGGCAACCGCCGTATCCGTAACGTCGGCGAGCTGATCCAGAACCAGGTCCGCACGGGTCTGGCCCGTATGGAGCGCGTCGTGCGCGAGCGCATGACGACTCAGGACGTCGAGGCGATCACGCCGCAGACCCTGATCAACATCCGGCCGGTCGTCGCCTCCATCAAGGAGTTCTTCGGCACCAGCCAGTTGTCGCAGTTCATGGACCAGACGAACCCGCTGTCGGGTCTGACCCACAAGCGCCGGCTGAACGCGCTCGGCCCCGGTGGTCTCTCCCGTGAGCGGGCGGGCTTCGAGGTCCGTGACGTGCACCCGTCGCACTACGGCCGCATGTGCCCGATCGAGACCCCCGAAGGCCCGAACATCGGTCTGATCGGCTCGCTCGCCTCCTACGGCCGGGTCAACGCGTTCGGTTTCATCGAGACCCCGTACCGCAAGGTCGTCGACGGTGTCGTCACCGACGACGTCGACTACCTGACCGCCGATGAAGAGGACCGCTTCGTCATCGCGCAGGCCAACGCCCCGCTGGCGGACGACCTGCGCTTCGCCGAGAACCGCGTCCTGGTCCGCCGCCGTGGCGGCGAGGTCGACTACATCCCCGGCGACGACGTCGACTACATGGACGTCTCGCCGCGCCAGATGGTGTCGGTCGCGACCGCGATGATCCCCTTCCTCGAGCACGACGACGCCAACCGCGCGCTCATGGGCTCGAACATGATGCGCCAGGCCGTGCCGCTGATCAAGGCGGAGTCCCCGCTGGTCGGCACCGGCATGGAGTACCGCTGCGCGGTCGACGCCGGCGACGTCATCAAGGCCGAGAAGGACGGTGTCGTCCAGGAGGTCTCCGCCGACTACGTGACGGTGGCCAACGACGACGGCACCTACACCACCTACCGGGTGGCCAAGTTCTCCCGCTCCAACCAGGGCACCTCCTTCAACCAGAAGGTCGTCGTGGACGAGGGTGCGCGGGTGATCGCCGGCCAGGTGCTGGCCGACGGCCCGTCCACCGAGGACGGCGAGATGGCGCTCGGCAAGAACCTCCTGGTGGCGTTCATGCCGTGGGAGGGCCACAACTACGAGGACGCGATCATCCTCAGCCAGCGTCTGGTGCAGGACGACGTCCTCTCCTCGATCCACATCGAGGAGCACGAGGTCGACGCCCGGGACACCAAGCTCGGCCCCGAGGAGATCACCCGGGACATCCCGAATGTCTCCGAGGAGGTCCTCGCCGACCTCGACGAGCGCGGCATCATCCGGATCGGTGCCGAGGTCGTCGCCGGCGACATCCTGGTCGGCAAGGTCACCCCGAAGGGCGAGACCGAGCTGACCCCGGAGGAGCGGCTGCTGCGCGCGATCTTCGGTGAGAAGGCCCGTGAGGTCCGTGACACCTCGCTGAAGGTGCCGCACGGTGAGATCGGCAAGGTCATCGGCGTCCGCGTCTTCGACCGCGAAGAGGGCGACGAGCTGCCGCCGGGCGTGAACCAGTTGGTCCGCGTCTACGTGGCGCAGAAGCGCAAGATCACCGACGGTGACAAGCTCGCCGGCCGGCACGGCAACAAGGGCGTCATCTCCAAGATCCTGCCGGTCGAGGACATGCCGTTCCTGGAGGACGGCACCCCGGTCGACATCATCCTCAACCCGCTGGGTGTCCCGTCCCGAATGAACCCGGGACAGGTCCTGGAGATCCACCTCGGCTGGCTGGCCTCCCGGGGCTGGAAGGTCGAGGGCTCCGAGGACTGGATGCAGCGGCTCCAGGCCATCGGCGCCGACGAGGTCGAGCCCGGCACCAACGTCGCGACCCCGGTCTTCGACGGCGCCCGCGAGGACGAGATCGCCGGTCTCTTCGACTCGACGATCCCGAACCGCGACGGCGACCGCCTGGTCCAGTCGTCCGGCAAGGCCCGGCTCTTCGACGGCCGCTCCGGCGAGCCGTTCCCGGAGCCGATCTCGGTCGGCTACATGTACATCCTCAAGCTGCACCACCTGGTGGACGACAAGCTGCACGCCCGGTCCACCGGTCCGTACTCGATGATCACCCAGCAGCCGCTGGGCGGTAAGGCTCAGTTCGGTGGCCAGCGCTTCGGCGAGATGGAGGTGTGGGCGCTGGAGGCTTACGGCGCCGCGTACGCCCTCCAGGAACTGCTGACCATCAAGTCCGACGACGTCACCGGCCGCGTGAAGGTCTACGAGGCCATCGTCAAGGGCGAGAACATTCCCGAGCCCGGCATCCCCGAGTCCTTCAAGGTGCTCATCAAGGAGATGCAGTCCCTGTGCCTCAACGTGGAGGTGCTGTCGTCCGACGGCATGTCCATCGAGATGCGCGACACCGACGAGGACGTCTTCCGCGCTGCGGAGGAGCTCGGTATCGACCTGTCCCGGCGCGAGCCGAGCAGCGTCGAAGAGGTCTGACGGGTCTGGCCGGGGCGGTACGTACGCTCAGCCCCGGCCTCTCCCCGGACCCCCAGTCAGACCCGAAGACACGACCCTGAAAGAGGGATTGACGACAAGTGCTCGACGTCAACTTCTTCGACGAGCTGCGGATCGGCCTCGCCACTGCTGACGACATCCGTCAGTGGTCCCACGGTGAGGTCAAGAAGCCGGAGACCATCAACTACCGCACCCTCAAGCCCGAAAAGGACGGACTCTTCTGCGAGAAGATCTTCGGTCCGACCCGGGACTGGGAGTGCTACTGCGGCAAGTACAAGCGCGTCCGATTCAAGGGCATCATCTGTGAGCGGTGTGGCGTCGAGGTCACCCGCGCCAAGGTGCGCCGTGAGCGGATGGGCCACATTGAGCTGGCCGCTCCCGTCACCCACATCTGGTACTTCAAGGGCGTGCCCAGCCGTCTGGGCTACCTGCTCGACCTCGCCCCGAAGGACCTCGAGAAGGTCATCTACTTCGCCGCCTACATGATCACGTGGGTGGACGAGGAGCGCCGCACGCGCGATCTGCCCTCGCTGGAGGCCCATGTCTCCGTCGAGCGCCAGCAGATCGAGCAGCGCCGCGACGCCGACCTGGAGGCCCGCGCCAAGAAGCTCGAGGCGGACCTCGCCGAGCTCGAGGCCGAGGGTGCCAAGGCCGATGTGCGCCGTAAGGTGCGCGAGGGCGCCGAGCGCGAGATGAAGCAGCTTCGTGACCGCGCCCAGCGCGAGATCGACCGTCTCGACGAGGTGTGGAACCGCTTCAAGAACCTCAAGGTCCAGGACCTGGAGGGCGACGAGCTGCTCTACCGCGAGCTGCGTGACCGCTTCGGCACGTACTTCATGGGCGGCATGGGCGCCGCGGCGCTCCAGAAGCGCCTGGAGTCCTTCGACCTCGACGAGGAGGCCGAGAAGCTCCGCGAGATCATCCGGACCGGCAAGGGCCAGAAGAAGACCCGTGCGCTCAAGCGCCTCAAGGTCGTCTCCGCCTTCCTCCAGACCCGCAACAGCCCCAACGGCATGGTGCTGGACTGCATCCCGGTGATCCCGCCGGACCTGCGTCCGATGGTGCAGCTCGACGGTGGCCGCTTCGCGACCTCCGACCTGAACGACCTGTACCGCCGTGTGATCAACCGGAACAACCGCCTCAAGCGTCTCCTCGACCTCGGTGCCCCCGAGATCATCGTGAACAACGAGAAGCGGATGCTCCAGGAGGCCGTCGACGCGCTGTTCGACAACGGCCGCCGCGGTCGCCCGGTGACCGGTCCCGGTAACCGTCCGCTGAAGTCCCTCAGCGACATGCTGAAGGGCAAGCAGGGCCGGTTCCGTCAGAACCTGCTCGGTAAGCGTGTCGACTACTCGGCCCGTTCGGTCATCGTCGTCGGCCCGCAGCTCAAGCTGCACCAGTGCGGTCTGCCCAAGGCCATGGCGCTGGAGCTCTTCAAGCCGTTCGTGATGAAGCGCCTGGTGGACCTGAACCACGCGCAGAACATCAAGTCGGCCAAGCGCATGGTCGAGCGCGGCCGCACGGTCGTGTACGACGTGCTCGAAGAGGTCATCGCCGAGCACCCGGTGCTGCTGAACCGTGCGCCGACCCTGCACCGCCTCGGCATCCAGGCTTTCGAGCCGCAGCTCGTCGAGGGCAAGGCCATTCAGATCCACCCGCTCGTCTGCACCGCGTTCAACGCGGACTTCGACGGTGACCAGATGGCCGTGCACCTGCCGCTGTCCGCGGAGGCGCAGGCCGAGGCCCGCATCCTGATGCTGTCCTCGAACAACATCCTCAAGCCGGCCGACGGCCGGCCGGTGACCATGCCGACCCAGGACATGGTGCTGGGCCTGTTCTTCCTCACCACCGACGAGGAGGAGCGCGAGGTCAAGGGCGAGGGCCGGGCCTTCGGCTCGGCCGCCGAGGCGACCATGGCGTTCGACGCCCGGGAGCTCTCGCTCCAGGCGAAGATCGACATCCGCTTCCCGATCGGCACCGTCCCGCCGCGCGGCTGGACCCCGCCGGTTCCGGAGGCAGGGGACGACGGCGTCGGGGGAGGGGCCTGGCAGCCCGGTGACAGCTTCCGGCTGCGCACCACGCTGGGCCGCGCGCTCTTCAACGAGCTGCTGCCCGAGGACTACCCGTTCGTCGACTACTCGGTGGGCAAGAAGCAGCTCTCCGAGATCGTCAACGACCTCGCCGAGCGTTACCCCAAGGTCATCGTCGCGGCGACGCTGGACAACCTGAAGGCGGCCGGTTTCCACTGGGCCACCCGCTCCGGTGTCACCGTCGCCATCTCCGACGTGGTCGTGCCCGAGGCCAAGAAGGGCATCATCGAGGGGTACGAGGCGCAGGACGAGAAGGTCCAGAAGCAGTACGAGCGTGGTCTGATCACCAAGGACGAGCGCACCCAGGAACTGATCGCGATCTGGACCAAGGCGACCAACGAGGTCGCCGAGGCGATGAACGCGAACTTCCCGAAGACCAACCCGATCTTCATGATGGTCGACTCGGGCGCGCGCGGAAACATGATGCAGATGCGTCAGATCGCCGGTATGCGTGGTCTGGTGTCCAACGCGAAGAACGAGACCATCCCGCGGCCGATCAAGGCGTCGTTCCGTGAGGGTCTCTCCGTGCTGGAGTACTTCATCTCCACCCACGGTGCCCGTAAGGGTCTCGCCGACACCGCCCTGCGTACCGCCGACTCGGGTTACCTGACCCGACGTCTGGTGGACGTCTCCCAGGACGTGATCATCCGCGAGGAGGACTGCGGCACCGACCGCGGCCTCAAGCTCGAGATCGCCTCCAAGGGTGCGGACGGCGTGCTGCGCAAGGCGGAGGACGTCGAGACCAGCGTGTACGCGCGCTGCCTCGCCGAGGACATCGTCGTCGAGGGGAAGGTCCTGGCCCCGGCCGGTACCGACCTGGGCGATGTGCTCATCGACGAGCTGGTCCGCCACGGCGTGGAGACGGTCAAGACCCGTTCGGTGCTCACCTGCGAGTCCGCCGTCGGCACCTGCGCCATGTGCTACGGCCGCTCGCTGGCGACCGGCAAGCTGGTGGACATCGGTGAGGCGGTCGGCATCATCGCCGCCCAGTCCATCGGTGAGCCCGGCACCCAGCTCACGATGCGTACCTTCCACACCGGTGGTGTGGCCGGTGACGACATCACCCAGGGTCTGCCGCGTGTCGTCGAGCTCTTCGAGGCCCGTACGCCCAAGGGTGTCGCCCCGATCTCGGAGGCGGCCGGCCGCGTCCGGATCGAGGAGACCGAGAAGACCAAGAAGCTCGTCGTCACCCCGGACGACGGCTCCGACGAGACCGCCTTCGGCGTCTCCAAGCGAGCCCGTCTCCTGGTGGGCGAGGGCGACCGCGTCGACGTCGGCCAGCCGCTGACCGTGGGTGCCGTCAACCCGCACGACGTGCTGCGGATCCTCGGCCAGCGCGCCGTCCAGGTGCACCTGGTGGGCGAGGTCCAGAAGGTCTACAACTCGCAGGGTGTGTCGATCCACGACAAGCACATCGAGATCATCATCCGGCAGATGCTGCGCCGGGTGACGATCATCGAGTCCGGCGACGCGGAGCTGCTGCCGGGCGAGCTCGTGGAGCGCTCGCGCTTCGAGTCGGAGAACCGTCGTGTGGTCCAGGAGGGCGGTCACCCGGCCTCCGGCCGTCCGCAGCTCATGGGTATCACCAAGGCATCGCTGGCGACCGAGTCCTGGCTGTCGGCGGCGTCCTTCCAGGAGACGACCCGGGTGCTCACCGACGCGGCGATCAACGCCAAGTCGGACTCCCTGATCGGCCTCAAGGAGAACGTGATCATCGGTAAGCTCATCCCGGCCGGTACGGGCCTGTCCCGTTACCGCAACATCCGGGTCGAGCCGACCGAGGAGGCGAAGGCCGCGATGTACTCGGCCGTCGGTTACGACGACATCGACTACTCGCCCTTCGGCACGGGCTCCGGCCAGGCGGTTCCGCTGGAGGACTACGACTACGGTCCGTACAACCAGTAGGTCCCGATCCGTTCACAGGGCGGTCACCCCCATGGTGGGGTGGCCGCCCTGCGGCGTTTCCGGACGGTTCTGCCCAGGGCGAAAATCGAGTACCCCATTTCCGGCGTGTCGGGGCGCTCTGCATTTGTTTTGACCGAAGTCGATGAGGTAGGTACGCTCAGACCTTGTGCCTGGGGTGTGCCCGGGTCCTTGCGTGTGCGCCCCCAGCCTTCGGCGGGGAGGTGCCTCAGCATGCGAGGGGCCGAGGTGTCGACACCAACAATCCGCACTCTCCGAACTTTCGCAGAGGGCTGCGGTGCGCGACACACCCGACCGCGTGGGTCGGAGGAACTCCAGGTTAGCTTTACCGAGACTGGCACACAGAAACCGGAGAAACGGTGCCTACGATCCAGCAGCTGGTCCGCAAGGGCCGCCAGGACAAGGTCGAGAAGAACAAGACCCCCGCCCTCGCGGGGTCGCCGCAGCGCCGTGGGACATGCACTCGCGTGTTCACCACGACGCCGAAGAAGCCGAACTCGGCGCTCCGCAAGGTCGCGCGTGTCCGGCTGAGCAGTGGGATCGAGGTCACCGCCTACGTCCCCGGTGAGGGGCACAACTTGCAGGAGCACTCCATCGTGCTCGTGCGTGGCGGTCGTGTGAAGGACCTGCCGGGTGTTCGTTACAAGATCATCCGCGGCTCCCTCGACACGCAGGGCGTCAAGAACCGCAAGCAGGCTCGCAGCCGCTACGGCGCCAAGAAGGAGAAGTAAGAATGCCTCGTAAGGGTCCCGCCCCGAAGCGCCCGGTCATCATCGACCCGGTTTACAACTCTCCTCTGGTGACGTCCCTCATCAACAAGGTGCTGCTGAACGGCAAGCGCTCCACCGCCGAGCGCATCGTGTACGGCGCCATGGAGGGCCTGCGCGAGAAGTCCGGCAACGACCCGGTCATCACGCTCAAGCGCGCGCTGGAGAACGTGAAGCCGACCCTCGAGGTCCGCTCCCGCCGTGTCGGTGGCGCCACCTACCAGGTGCCGGTCGAGGTCCGTCCCGGCCGCTCCTCCACCCTCGCCCTGCGCTGGCTCGTGGGCTACTCGCGCGCCCGTCGTGAGAAGACCATGACCGAGCGGCTCATGAACGAGCTGCTGGACGCCAGCAATGGTCTGGGCGCCTCCGTCAAGCGGCGTGAGGACACCCACAAGATGGCCGAGTCCAACAAGGCCTTCGCGCACTACCGCTGGTAGTCGCTACCCCATCGAGAACCGAGAGAAGACTGAGCCATATGGCCACCACTTCACTTGACCTGGCCAAGGTCCGCAACATCGGGATCATGGCACACATCGACGCGGGCAAGACGACCACCACCGAGCGGATCCTGTTCTACACCGGCGTGAGCTACAAGATCGGTGAAGTCCACGACGGCGCTGCCACGATGGACTGGATGGAGCAGGAGCAGGAGCGCGGCATCACGATCACGTCGGCCGCGACGACCTGTCACTGGCCGCTTGAGAACGTCGATCACACCATCAACATCATCGACACCCCGGGCCACGTCGACTTCACCGTCGAGGTGGAGCGTTCGCTGCGCGTGCTCGACGGTGCCGTGACGGTGTTCGATGGCGTCGCCGGTGTGGAGCCGCAGTCCGAGACGGTGTGGCGTCAGGCGGACCGCTACGGCGTTCCGCGTATCTGCTTCGTCAACAAGCTCGACCGCACCGGTGCGGAGTTCCACCGCTGCGTCGACATGATCACGGACCGCCTGGGCGCGGTGCCGATCGTCATGCAGCTTCCGATCGGCACCGAGGCCGACTTCAAGGGTGTCGTCGACCTCGTCACCATGAAGGCGCTGGTCTGGTCCGCCGAGGCGACCAAGGGCGAGATGTACGACACCGTCGACATCCCGGACACCCACACCGAGGCCGCCGACGAGTGGCGCGGCAAGCTGCTCGAGACCGTCGCCGAGAACGACGAAGAGATGATGGAGCTGTACCTGGAGGGCGAGGAGCCCACCGTGGAGCAGCTTTACGCGGCGATCCGCCGTATCACCATCGCCTCCGGCAAGGGCGGCGGCACCACCGTCACCCCCGTGTTCTGTGGCACCGCGTTCAAGAACAAGGGCGTGCAGCCCCTGCTCGACGCCGTGGTCCGGTACCTCCCGTCGCCGATCGACATCGAGGCGATCGAGGGGCACTCGGTCAAGGACCCGGACGAGGTCATCAAGCGTCGTCCGTCCGAGGAGGAGCCTCTCTCGGCTCTGGCGTTCAAGATCGCGAGCGACCCGCACCTCGGCAAGCTCACCTTCATCCGTGTGTACTCCGGCCGCATGGAAGCCGGCACCCAGGTGCTGAACTCCGTGAAGGGCAAGAAGGAGCGCATCGGCAAGATCTACCGGATGCACGCGAACAAGCGTGAGGAGATCGACTCGGTGGGTGCCGGCGACATCGTCGCCGTCATGGGTCTGAAGCAGACCACCACCGGTGAGACCCTCTCCGACTCGTCGAGCCCGGTGATCCTTGAGTCCATGGACTTCCCGGCCCCGGTCATCGAGGTGGCCATCGAGCCGAAGTCCAAGGGCGACCAGGAGAAGCTCGCCGTCGCGATCCAGCGGCTTGCCGAGGAGGACCCGTCCTTCCGCGTCAAGACCGACGAGGAGACCGGCCAGACGATCATCTCCGGCATGGGCGAGCTGCACCTGGACGTGCTGGTCGACCGGATGCGCCGCGAGTTCAAGGTCGAGGCCAACGTCGGTAAGCCGCAGGTGGCCTACCGCGAGACGCTGCGCAAGGCGGTCGAGCGGTACGACTACACGCACAAGAAGCAGACTGGTGGTTCCGGCCAGTTCGCGAAGGTGCAGATCGCGCTGGCGCCGCTCGAGGGCGATGGCTACGAGTTCGAGAACAAGGTCACCGGTGGCCGTATCCCGCGGGAGTACATCCCGTCCGTGGACGCGGGCTGCCAGGAGGCCATGGAGTTCGGCGTGCTCGCGGGCTACCCGCTGACCGGTGTGAAGGTCACCCTGCTCGACGGTGGCTACCACGAGGTCGACTCGTCCGAGATGGCGTTCAAGATCGCCGGTTCGATGGCCTTCAAGGAGGCTGCCCGCAAGGCCAGCCCGGCCCTGCTCGAGCCGATGATGAAGGTCGAGGTCACCACGCCCGAGGACTACATGGGTGACGTGATCGGCGACATCAACTCCCGTCGCGGGCAGATCCAGTCCATGGAGGACCGGAGCGGCGCCAAGCTGGTCACCGGCCTGGTTCCGCTGTCGGAGATGTTCGGCTACGTGGGCGACCTGCGCAGCAAGACGTCCGGCCGCGCCAGCTACTCCATGCAGTTCGACTCCTACGCCGAGGTTCCGCGGAACGTCGCCGAGGAGATCATCGCGAAGGCCAAGGGCGAGTAAGGCGGGTTCATCCGCTTTCCTCACCCTTTAGGCTGGAAGCACAAGGCATCGGGGCATTCGTCGTGGAGCGCGTCCACCGCGTTCCACGACGGAGCCCCTGGCGCCGGCCCCCCAGACGAATACGGCGAAGGGCATCCCCCTCGGGGTCCTGGCCGGTTCGGTAAGAAAACCTGAACCCATCCGCAAAGCGTGGATGCGTTACAGAACCACTCCACAGGAGGACCCCAGTGGCGAAGGCGAAGTTCGAGCGGACTAAGCCGCACGTCAACATCGGCACCATCGGTCACATCGACCACGGTAAGACCACGCTTACCGCTGCGATCACCAAGGTGCTGCACGACGCGTACCCGGACCTGAACGAGGCCTCGGCCTTCGACCAGATCGACAAGGCTCCTGAGGAGCGCCAGCGCGGTATTACGATCTCCATCGCGCACGTCGAGTACCAGACCGAGTCGCGTCACTACGCGCACGTTGACTGCCCCGGTCACGCGGACTACATCAAGAACATGATCACCGGTGCCGCGCAGATGGATGGCGCCATCCTCGTGGTCGCCGCCACCGACGGCCCGATGCCGCAGACCAAGGAGCACGTGCTCCTGGCCCGCCAGGTCGGCGTGCCGTACATCGTTGTCGCCCTGAACAAGGCCGACATGGTGGACGACGAGGAGATCCTGGAGCTCGTCGAGCTCGAGGTCCGCGAGCTGCTCTCCGAGTACGAGTTCCCGGGCGACGACGTTCCGGTCGTCAAGGTCTCGGCGCTCAAGGCGCTCGAGGGTGACGCCGAGTGGGGCAAGTCCGTCCTCGACCTGATGAAGGCCGTCGACGAGTCGATCCCGCAGCCCGAGCGCGACGTCGACAAGCCGTTCCTGATGCCGATCGAGGACGTCTTCACCATCACCGGTCGCGGTACGGTCGTCACCGGCCGTATCGAGCGCGGTGTGCTGAAGGTCAACGAGAACGTCGACATCATCGGCATCAAGCAGGAGAAGACCTCGACCACCGTCACCGGTATCGAGATGTTCCGCAAGCTGCTCGACGAGGGCCAGGCCGGTGAGAACGTCGGTCTGCTGCTCCGCGGCATCAAGCGCGAGGACGTCGAGCGCGGCCAGGTCATCATCAAGCCGGGTTCGGTCACTCCGCACACCGAGTTCGAGGCCCAGGCGTACATCCTGTCCAAGGACGAGGGTGGCCGCCACACGCCGTTCTTCAACAACTACCGTCCGCAGTTCTACTTCCGTACCACGGACGTGACGGGCGTTGTGACCCTCCCCGAGGGCACCGAGATGGTCATGCCGGGCGACAACACCGAGATGTCGGTCCAGCTCATCCAGCCGGTCGCCATGGAGGAGGGCCTGAAGTTCGCCATCCGTGAGGGTGGCCGGACCGTCGGCGCCGGCCAGGTCACCAAGATCAACAAGTGACCTGACGCTCCCCGGAGCAAAGAGCCCCATTCGCCACTGGCGGGTGGGGCTCTTTCGTATGTGGGTACCCGGCCGTCCACATCGAAGCCGCGTTCGACTTCGGGAGCGAACAGATGATGACAAATGGCAAGATCACGGTCGCGATCGTGGGAGGCTACCTCCTCGGGCGCACCAAGAAGGCGAAACTCGCCTTCGGGCTGGGCATGTTGCTGGCCGGTAAGAAGATCACGCTCGATCCGCAGCAGTTGAAGAAGTCCCTCGCCGGGATGCCGCTGCTGAGCGGCCTCAACGGACAGGTGCGCCAGGAACTCGTCGACGCCACCCGGCAGGCCGCGACCAAGGCCGTGTCCGACCGGGTGGGCGGCCTCGCCGATTCGCTGCATGAGCGCACGGCGTTGCTGCGCGGTGAGAGCGAGGAGGGGCGGGACGAGGAGGAGGATCCCGCCCAGACGGCTGACGCGGAATCCGAGCCCACGCGGAAGCCGAAGCCGCCGAAGTCTCCCCGCAAGGCGGCGGCCAAGGCTCCGGCCCGCCCGGCGAGGAAGACCGCCGCCTCCGGTGCCGCCCGGGCCGAGAAGACCGCCAGGACCGCGGGGGGCCGCAATGGCTGACACGCTGGGCAAGCTCAAGGACGACATCGTCAGGAACCCGGCCACCGACCGGCTCAAGGACGAGCTGCGCAACTACGTCCAGGCGCGGGCGACGCATGCGATCTCCGGCCTCGGCACCGGCCTCGCCAAGGGCGCGCAGTCCCTCGCCGAGGGCAAGTCGCCGGGGCAGGCGCTGATGAAGGCGGGCTCGTCCCAGCTCAAGGATTCACTCAAGGAGTCGCTGAAGGAGAAGGTCAAGGGCGTCTTCGGCAAGGGCCGGGGCAAGAGCGGAGGCGGCAAGTCGAAGAGCGTGACGGTCGTCGAGGACATCGACGTCGGGGTGCCGGTCCGCGAGGCGTACGACCAGTGGACCCAGTTCCAGGAGTTCAGCACCTTCGCCAAGGGGGTCGTCAGCGTCGAGAAGGCCGACGACACCAGCAGCAACTGGAAGGTGAAGGTCGCCAAGTCCACCCGTAGCTGGCGGGCGAACGTCACCGAGCAGGTGCCGGACGAGCGGATCACCTGGACCACCGAGGGTGCGAAGGGCACCGTCAAGGGCGTCGTCACCTTTCATCCGCTCGGCGACAACCTCACCCGGGTGCTGCTGGTCCTGGAGTACTTCCCCAAGGGACTCTTCGAGAAGACCGGCAACATCTGGCGGGCCCAGGGCCGACGGGCGCGCCTCGATCTGAAGCTCTACCGCAAGTTCATCATGATGCGCGGCGAGGCCACGGATGGCTGGCGCGGCGAGATCCGGGACGGCGAGGTCGTGCGGGACCACGAGACGGCCGTGGAGGAGGAAGAGCGCGACAAGACCGAGGACGAGGCCGGGGGAGAAGCCGATGAGCCGCGGTCCGGATCTGCCGACGAGGCGGAGGACGCGTACGAGGACGACGAGGTGCCGGAGGAGGAGTACGAGGCCGACGCCGAGGAGCCCGAAGCCGACGCCGAGGAGGACGCCGAGTACGAGGAGGAACCGGAGGCCGTCCGGGAGCCGGGCGAGTCCGAAGAGCCCGAGGCGTACGAGGAGGAGCCCGAAGAGGCCGAGGACCCCGACGAGGAGCCCGAGGCCGACGAGCGCCCCCGCGGCCGTCGGCGCGCCACCGCGGCCCGCCGCTGAGCGCCCACCGGAACGCCCCCGCCCGGGGCGGGAGATGACCGGGCCCCACCCAGCCCACAGACGGCGGGTGGGGCCCGCCCATGTCATACGCCCATCGGCGAAACCGCACGGCGAACGCGAATCCGGCGCGGGGCAGGGGACGCGGCCGGGCCACGTCGCCAGGCCCGTGGCGACGCCCCTGGCCGGAGGCTGGGGCCGATCCCGCGCCGCCCGGATGCCGCCCGGGGGCACGGGCCGGACACGGATCGGGGATGCCGCCCAGGGGAGCGCCGCAGCAGGGCATGGCCATGGGTGTGCGATGCCAGGCGGGCGGCCTGGGAGGTGCCGTACGGGGAGTTGGCCAGGAGCGCGCGGCACCAGGCACGCCGCCCGGAGGCGCCGTACCAGGTCCGCCGTACCAGGTCCGCCGTACCAGGTCCGCCGCACCAGGCGCGCCGCCACGAGGGCGCCACGGGGGCGTGGGCCGGGCGGGGCCGGGGACGGTGTCCCCGGCCCCGCCACACCCGGTGGTGAGCCGGGCCGTCAGGCCCGTTTCGTGGGGTGTGGGCGCCAGATCCACGGGGTGGCGTCCGGGGCCATGCCCACCACGCAGACGCCCTGGCGGCCGTCCCCCGCCAGCAGTGCCGGGGCGCCGACCGGGATCAGGTGGCCGGGGGAGCGCAGGGGTCTGGCGTCCGGGCCGGTGCCGTACTGGACCTGGACCTCCCCGCCCAGGTCGCGACCGACCAGCAGCAGCGTCTTCGCGCCGCGGCGGCCGGAGGGTTCGGCCACGGTGTGCGCGGAGATCGCCCCGTAGCCCTCGAAGTGCCGCACGGTGAGGGAGGTGGCGCCGTGGACGGCGGGCACGGTGGCCGCGGGGGTGCGGTAGACCAGCGCGAGCGAGCCGTCGGGTGCCACCGCGGCGGCCGGCGGATCCCCGCCGGGGCGCGGCAGACCGGCCGGCGGGCGCAGGGCGACCGGGCCACCGGCCCACTCCTGGGCCCAGTGGTGGACGGTGTCGCGGCCGGAGGCGAGGACATGGACCCGCCCCTCCGCGTCCAGCAGCGCGGTCAGCCCGTCCTGGACCTCGTCGCCGCCGAGCCGCTGCCAGGGACTCCAGTGGCCGCTCGCGTCCCGTACGCGGGTGGCCAGGCCCTTGTCCGCGGTCCGTACGAAGAGATGGACCCGGCCGTCGGGGGTGGCGACCGCCGCCGGGCAGCCGACCCGGCGGCCGTGTTCGCTGCTGGTCTCGGGGGTGCCGAGTCCGGTCCAGGCGCGGAACGGGCCGTCCGGGCGGCGCTGTTCCAGCACCACGATCTCGCGCAGGCCGGCCGCGCCCTGGCCGCCCAGCGCCGCGAACCGCAGGGCGAACAGCACCTGCCGCCCCTCGCTGTCCCGCACCGCGGCGAGCGCCGGGGCGAGCGGTCCGCCGCCGAGCGCCAGCGGCACTCCGAACCGCCCGCTGCCGGGCGCCGTCTCGCGCCACCGCACGGCCTGGGCGCCGAGCACGCCGTACGCCACGAGCCGGCCCCGGGCGTCGGTGGTGGGGGCGGGCAGGGCGGTGGGGTAGCGGTAGTGGGTGGAGCGGATCCAGCCCTTGCGGTTCAGCAGCGGGCGCACACCGCCCTGGCTGTAGTCGCCGCAGCCGGCCGCGTTGCCGCAGTCCCAGTCCGGGGCGCCGCCGTAGGACTTGATCACCCGAGCCTTCCGGGCGAGCACCGCGGGCGGCAGGTTGTGCGGCCAGCGCTGGTTGTAGTAGCCGCGGAACGCGGTGGTGGCGAAGCGGGGGGCGTGCTTGTCCCGCTGGGCGGACGTGGCCACCCACTGGGTGATCGCCTTCCAGGTGAACAGCGCGACCGGGGTGTGGTCGCGGTGGTCCGAGCACCCCGGCTGATCGTTGTCCTTGGGGTGCAGCGCGTCGTGCACCTGGAAGTCGGGGTCCGGGTCCAGCGTGTGGATCAGCGTCGGCCGATAGCGGTCCATGATCTCGGCGAGCACGTCGACCAGCGTCTGATGGCCGTACGAACTCCGGTGCGGCACGGGGGAGCCGGTGGCCAGGAGGGTGCTCATCACGGCGCCCGGGGTGTTCCAGAGCGCGGGGATCCGTACGCCGCCCTCCGACAGCATCGCGATGTTGAGGAAGATCAGCCGGACCCTGCGGGTGCCGTTGGCGAGGGTGTTGGTCTCCGCGGTGACCCCGCCGGGCAGCCGCAGCACCGACCGCTGCCAGGGCGCGAACTGGTTCAGCCCGGCCATCCGCGCGTACGCCTGCCGCAGCCCCTGATGGCGGGAGGCGGAGTAGGCGGCCTTGTCGACGGGCGGGATCGGCGTCCCCGCCTGGTGGTTGATCCCCCGCGCCTCACCGGCCGTGACGTACACGCACACCACCGGGACGCCGGAGCGCAGCACCTGCTCGGCGTCCGGGTTCATGAAGTACAGATCGTCGTCGGGGTGCGCCATGACCTGAAGCAGCAGCGCCTGCTTGTCGCCCACCGTCGAGGTGAAGGGCTCCGCCGCCCCGGGCGCACCGCCCCGCGCGGGCTCGGCGGGCACGGATGCCGTACCCCGCGAGCCTCCACCACCACCGCAACCGGCGACCCCGGCCGCCCCGGCCGCGGTGAGTGCCGCCAGCGCGGCCAGCGTCTGCCTGCGGGTGGTGCCCGTTCCCCGCACTGTCCATCGACTGTTCAATTTGGTGACCCTGTCACTTCGGCAGCGCGTAGTCTCCGGCTGCTCCGAGTGAAAGGACGGGCAATGATCTTGACAGGTTGTCCGATGGCCGGGAGGTATCGGTCACAGTCCGGACACATCGTCCTGCCGGTGGTGCGGTGTGGGTTTGGTCTCGCGCCTTCGGCGCCGTCGACGGGCGAGGGGGCCGCGGGGCTGATCGCCGCGGGTTTGCGGGCTCACTCGTAGGGGGTATGCTTCCCCGCTTCCTGATTGGCGTCGGTGGTGCCCGCTATGGCACACTAGCCAGGTTGCTCGGTTGAGTGCCGATGCTGCGCGCCTCTCGCCGGGAGGACTGGAAGCGAGTCCCACGGTACTCGTCGCCCCTGATCAGGGGCGGAAGTACGGGAATCTTCCGGGAAGCGTCAGCGGGGCCCCAGCCAGGCGCCCGGTGGGTGACTTTCTCCCCCAGCAACCCCCTTCACCAGGGATCTCCGCATGGAGATTTATGAGAAGGACTGCGACACGCCCGACCGCGTGGGTCGGAAGTGAGGTGGAGAGGGACGCGAACGCCACCGGGTCCCAGAGCGTTACGAGAGACAGGACTACGAAGTAGCCATGGCGGGACAGAAGATCCGCATCCGGCTCAAGGCCTACGACCACGAGGTCATCGACTCCTCGGCGAAGAAGATCGTCGAGACGGTGACCCGCACTGGTGCGTCGGTCGCGGGCCCGGTGCCGCTGCCCACAGAGAAGAACGTGTACTGCGTCATCAAGTCGCCGCACAAGTACAAGGACTCGCGCGAGCACTTCGAGATGCGTACGCACAAGCGCCTCATCGACATCCTCGACCCCACGCCGAAGACCGTCGACTCGCTGATGCGTCTCGACCTGCCGGCGGGCGTCGACATCGAGATCAAGCTCTGAGGTGACGCGCGAGATGGCTAAGCAGATCAAGGGCGTCCTGGGCGAGAAGCTCGGCATGACGCAGGTGTGGGACGAGAACAACCGTGTCGTCCCGGTCACCGTCGTCAAGGCCGGTCCGTGCGTCGTGACCCAGGTCCGTACCGATGACGCGGACGGCTACAGCGCCGTCCAGATCGCCTTCGGCGAGATCGACCCGCGCAAGGTGAACAAGCCCCTCAAGGGCCACTTCGCCAAGGCCGATGTGACCCCGCGCCGCCACCTGGTGGAGCTGCGTACCACCGACGCCGGTGAGTACACGCTCGGCCAGGAAGTCACGGCCGAGGTGTTCGAGTCCGGTGTCAAGGTCGACGTGACCGGCACCAGCAAGGGCAAGGGCACCGCCGGTGTCATGAAGCGCCACGGCTTCGGCGGCCTCGGCGCCGGCCACGGCACCCAGCGCAAGCACCGCTCGCCGGGCTCCATCGGTGGCTGCGCCACCCCGGGCCGCGTGTTCAAGGGCCTGCGCATGGCCGGCCGCATGGGCAATGAGCGGGTCACCACCCAGAACCTGACCGTCCACGCCGTTGACGCGGAGAAGGGCCTGCTCCTGATCAAGGGAGCGGTTCCTGGTCCGAACGGCGGCCTCGTCCTGGTCCGTACCGCGGCCAAGGGGGCCTGAGGTAACCGATGAGCACCATTGACATCCTTTCGCCGGCAGGCGACAAGGCCGGGACCGTCGAGCTCCCCGCGGAGATCTTCGACGCGCAGGTCAGCGTTCCGCTGATCCACCAGGTCGTCGTCGCCCAGTTGGCCGCTGCCCGTCAGGGCACGCACAAGACCAAGACCCGCGGTGAGGTCCGGGGCGGTGGCAAGAAGCCCTACCGACAGAAGGGCACCGGCCGCGCGCGCCAGGGCTCGACCCGCGCGCCGCAGTTCGCCGGCGGTGGCGTCGTGCACGGTCCCGTGCCGCGCGACTACAGCCAGCGCACCCCGAAGAAGATGAAGGCCGCCGCGCTGCGCGGTGCCCTCTCCGACCGGGCGCGCCACGAGCGGATCCACGTCGTGACCGGCGTGGTCGACGGCGACATCTCCACCAAGGCCGCGAAGACCCTGCTGGGCAAGATCAGCGAGCGCAAGAACCTGCTCCTGATCGCCGAGCGGAGCGACGAGGCCGCGTGGCTGTCCGCCCGCAACCTGCCCCAGGTGCACATCCTGGAGCCGGGCCAGCTCAACACGTACGACGTGCTCGTCTCCGACGACGTGGTCTTCACCAAGGCCGCCTTCGAGTCCTTCGTGGCTGGTCCCAAGGCCGCTGAGAAGACCGAAGGGAGCGCCGCCTGATGAGTGAGGCGACCGCTGTCACCAGCAAGACCTTCACCGACCCCCGCGACATTCTCGTCAAGCCGGTGGTCTCGGAGAAGAGCTACGCGCTGCTGGACGAGAACAAGTACACGTTCCTCGTCGACCCGCGCGCGAACAAGACCCAGATCAAGCAGGCCGTCGAGGCGGTCTTCTCGGTCAAGGTCACCGGGGTCAACACGATCAACCGGCAGGGCAAGCGCAAGCGCACCCGCACCGGCTACGGCAAGCGCAAGGACACCAAGCGCGCCATCGTGACCCTCGCCGAGGGCGACCGTATCGACATCTTCGGCGGCCCGGTCTCCTAACGGAGATCGGAACGTCCAGAAGTCCGGAATCTTCCGAGGACTGAGAAATGGGTATCCGCAAGTACAAGCCGACGACCCCGGGCCGTCGTGGCTCCAGCGTCGCCGACTTCGTCGAGATCACGCGGTCCACGCCGGAGAAGTCGCTGGTCCGCCCGCTGCACAGCAAGGGTGGTCGTAACAACGCCGGCCGCATCACGGTCCGTCACCAGGGTGGCGGTCACAAGCGTGCGTACCGCGTGATCGACTTCCGCCGTCACGACAAGGACGGCGTCCCGGCGAAGGTCGCACACATCGAATACGACCCCAACCGCACCGCGCGCATCGCGCTGCTGCACTACGCCGACGGCGAGAAGCGCTACATCCTCGCGCCGCGCGGCCTGACGCAGGGCGACCGGATCGAGAACGGCCCCGGCGCAGACATCAAGCCCGGTAACAACCTCTCGCTGCGCAACATCCCGGTTGGTACCACGCTCCACGCCATCGAGCTGCGGCCCGGCGGCGGCGCGAAGTTCGCCCGCTCCGCGGGTGCCTCCGTGCAGTTGCTGGCGAAGGAGGGCTCCATGGCCCACCTCCGCATGCCGTCCGGTGAGATCCGCCTGGTCGACGTCCGCTGCCGCGCCACTGTGGGCGAGGTCGGCAACGCCGAGCAGTCGAACATCAACTGGGGCAAGGCCGGCCGCATGCGCTGGAAGGGCGTCCGCCCGACCGTTCGTGGTGTGGTCATGAACCCCGTCGACCACCCGCACGGTGGTGGTGAGGGCAAGACCTCCGGTGGTCGCCACCCGGTCTCGCCGTGGGGTCAGAAGGAGGGCCGTACGCGCTCGCCGAAGAAGGCCAGCAACAAGTACATCGTCCGCCGCCGCAAGACGAACAAGAAGCGCTAGGAGCGGGTTTAGATGCCGCGCAGTCTCAAGAAGGGGCCCTTCGTCGACGACCACCTGATCAAGAAGGTGGATGTCCAGAACGAAGCCGGCACCAAGAACGTCATCAAGACCTGGTCCCGCCGCTCGATGATCGTCCCGGCCATGCTCGGCCACACGATCGCGGTGCACGACGGCCGCAAGCACGTCCCGGTGTTCGTCACCGAGTCGATGGTCGGCCACAAGCTCGGCGAGTTCGCGCCGACCCGCACCTTCCGCGGCCACGAGAAGGACGACCGTAAGTCGCGTCGTCGCTGATCGGCGGAAGAGACTCATGACAGACACCGAAGGGACAACCATGGAAGCCAGGGCCCAGGCGCGGTACATCCGCGTCACGCCCATGAAGGCCCGCCGCGTGGTGGACCTCATCCGTGGCATGAGTGCCACGGAGGCTCAGGCGGTCCTGCGTTTCGCCCCGCAGGCCGCGAGCGTGCCGGTCGGCAAGGTGCTGGACAGCGCCATCGCCAACGCCGCGCACAACTACGACCACACCGACGCCGACAGCCTCTTCATCTCCGAGGCATACGTCGACGAGGGCCCGACCCTGAAGCGGTTCCGTCCGCGTGCCCAGGGCCGCGCCTACCGGATCCGCAAGCGGACCAGCCACATCACCGTGGTCGTCAGCAGCAAGGAAGGAACCCGGTAATGGGCCAGAAGGTTAACCCGCACGGGTTCCGGCTCGGCATCACCACCGACTTCAAGTCGCGCTGGTACGCCGACAAGCTGTACAAGGACTACGTCAAGGAAGACGTCGCCATCCGCCGGATGATGACGAAGGGCATGGAGCGCGCGGGCATCTCCAAGGTGGAGATCGAGCGCACCCGTGACCGCGTCCGCGTCGACATCCACACCGCCCGGCCGGGCATCGTCATCGGCCGCCGCGGCGCGGAGGCCGACCGTATCCGCGGCGAGCTGGAGAAGCTGACCGGCAAGCAGGTGCAGCTCAACATCCTCGAGGTGAAGAACCCCGAGGTCGACGCTCAGCTCGTGGCCCAGGCCGTGGCCGAGCAGCTCTCCTCCCGCGTCTCCTTCCGTCGTGCGATGCGCAAGTCGATGCAGAGCTCGATGAAGGCCGGTGCCAAGGGCATCAAGATCCAGTGTGGTGGCCGTCTCGGCGGCGCCGAGATGTCGCGCTCGGAGTTCTACCGCGAGGGCCGTGTGCCCCTGCACACCCTCCGGGCCAACGTCGACTACGGCTTCTTCGAGGCCAAGACCACCTTCGGCCGCATCGGCGTCAAGGTGTGGATCTACAAGGGCGACGTGAAGAACATCGCCGAGGTCCGCGCCGAGAACGCCGCCGCCCGCGCCGGCAACCGCCCGTCGCGCGGTGGCAGCGACCGCCCGCAGCGCCGTGGTGGCGAGCGCGGTGGCCGTGGCCGTAAGCCGCAGCAGCAGCAGAGCGCCCCCGCCGAGGCCCCCAAGGCCGAGGCCACCGCCGCTCCGGCTGCTGAGAGCACCGGAACGGAGGCCTGACCGACATGCTGATCCCTCGCAGGGTCAAGCACCGCAAGCAGCACCACCCCAAGCGGTCCGGCATGGCCAAGGGCGGCACGGAGCTGGCGTTCGGCGAGTACGGCATCCAGGCCGTCACCCCGGCGTACGTCACCAACCGGCAGATCGAGGCCGCTCGTATCGCGATGACCCGCCACATCAAGCGTGGCGGCAAGGTCTGGATCAACATCTACCCGGACCGTCCGCTGACGAAGAAGCCTGCCGAGACCCGCATGGGTTCCGGTAAGGGTTCGCCGGAGTGGTGGGTCGCGAACGTCAAGCCCGGCCGGGTGATGTTCGAGCTGTCCTTCCCGAACGAGAAGACTGCGCGTGAGGCGCTCACCCGCGCTGCTCACAAGCTCCCGATGAAGTGCCGGATCGTGCGGCGCGAGGCAGGTGAGTCGTGATGGCGGCCGGTACCAAGGCGTCCGAGCTGCGTGAGCTGAACAACGAGGACCTCGTTGGCAAGCTCCGTGAGGCCAAGGAAGAGCTGTTCAACCTCCGCTTCCAGGCGGCGACCGGACAGCTTGAGAACCACGGCCGGCTGAAGGCCGTCCGCAAGGACATCGCCCGGATCTACACCCTGATGCGGGAGCGCGAGCTCGGCATCGAGACGGTGGAGAGCGCCTGATGAGCGAGACGAATGTGACTGAGAACGCAACGCAGAACCGCGGCTTCCGCAAGACCCGTGAGGGTCTGGTCGTCAGCGACAAGATGGACAAGACCGTCGTCGTCGCCGTCGAGGACCGCGTCAAGCACGCGCTGTACGGCAAGGTCATCCGCCGTACGAACAAGCTCAAGGCGCACGACGAGCAGAACGCCGCGGGTGTCGGCGACCGTGTCCTCCTGATGGAGACCCGGCCGCTGTCCGCGACCAAGCGCTGGCGCGTCGTCGAGATCCTCGAGAAGGCTAAGTAATTCCTGCGGGCAATAGTCCGCAGGACAGTTCCGCCAGGCTCGGCAGGGGCTGGAGATATCCAGCCCCCGCCGGGAACCGGCAGACGATCAGGAGATAGACGTGATCCAGCAGGAGTCGCGACTGCGCGTCGCCGACAACACGGGCGCGAAGGAAATCCTTTGCATCCGTGTTCTCGGTGGCTCCGGTCGCCGCTACGCGGGCATCGGTGACGTCATCGTCGCCACCGTCAAGGACGCGATCCCCGGTGGCAACGTGAAGAAGGGTGACGTCGTCAAGGCGGTCATCGTGCGCACCGTCAAGGAGCGCCGCCGCCCGGACGGTTCGTACATCCGCTTCGACGAGAACGCGGCCGTCATCCTCAAGAACGATGGCGACCCCCGCGGCACCCGTATCTTCGGCCCGGTGGGCCGTGAGCTGCGCGAGAAGAAGTTCATGAAGATCATCTCGCTCGCGCCGGAGGTGCTGTAACCGATGAAGATCAAGAAGGGCGACCTGGTCCAGGTCATCACCGGTAAGGACAAGGGCAAGCAGGGCAAGGTCATCGCGGCCTTCCCGCGCGAGGACCGGGTCCTGGTCGAGGGTGTCAACCGGGTCAAGAAGCACACCAAGGCCGGACAGACCGCTCGTGGTTCGAAGACCGGCGGCATCGTGACGACCGAAGCCCCGATCCACGTGAGCAACGTTCAGCTCGTGGTGGAGAAGGACGGCAACAAGGTCGTCACCCGCGTCGGATACCGCTTCGACGACGAGGGCAACAAGATCCGCGTTGCCAAGCGGACCGGTGAGGACATCTGATGACTGCCACCACCACTGCACCGCGCCTCAAGGCGCGCTACCGCGAAGAGATCCAGGGCAAGCTGCAGGAGCAGTTCTCCTACGAGAACGTCATGCAGATCCCGGGGCTGACCAAGGTCGTGGTCAACATGGGTGTGGGCGACGCCGCCCGCGACTCCAAGCTGATCGAGGGCGCCATCCGCGACCTCTCCACGATCACCGGTCAGAAGCCCGCCGTCACCAAGGCCCGTAAGTCCATCGCGCAGTTCAAGCTGCGTGAGGGCCAGCCGATCGGCGCCCACGTCACCCTCCGCGGTGACCGCATGTGGGAGTTCCTGGACCGTCTGGTGTCGCTCGCGCTGCCGCGCATCCGCGACTTCCGCGGTCTGTCGCCGAAGCAGTTCGACGGCCGGGGCAACTACACCTTCGGTCTCACGGAGCAGGTCATGTTCCACGAGATCGACCAGGACAAGATCGACCGCGTCCGGGGTATGGACATCACCGTGGTGACCACGGCGACCAACGACGACGAGGGCCGCGCCCTGCTGCGTCACCTCGGCTTCCCGTTCAAGGAGGCGTGAGCCGTGGCGAAGAAGGCTCTCATTGCCAAGGCCGCCCGCAAGCCCAAGTTCGGCGTGCGTGGTTACACGCGCTGCCAGCGTTGCGGACGTCCGCACTCCGTCTACCGCAAGTTCGGCCTGTGCCGCGTGTGCCTTCGTGAGATGGCTCACCGTGGCGAGCTGCCGGGCGTGACCAAGAGTTCCTGGTAATCGACCCTTACGGGTTGATACCGGACTCTCGGTAAGCAAATGGATGGCGAGCCCCGCCCGTCCACTCCCGTAGAGTGGAACGGTTGGGCGCTCGCCGCCCAGAATCCTTACTACGCCGTAGGTCCCCGCGCCGCACCCGTGCCCGCCTTTGAGCGGGTGAGAGGGATGGCGCATACAGGAAACCCCGGCGAGAGAGGCCGAAGGCCATCATGACCATGACCGATCCGATCGCAGACATGCTGACGCGTCTGCGAAACGCGAACTCGGCGTACCACGACTCCGTCGTGATGCCGCACAGCAAGATCAAGTCGCATATCGCGGAGATCCTCCAGCAGGAGGGCTACATCACGGGCTGGAAGGTCGAGGACGCCGAGGTCGGCAAGAACCTCACCCTCGAGCTGAAGTTCGGCCCGAACCGCGAGCGCTCGATCGCCGGCATCAAGCGGATTTCGAAGCCGGGCCTGCGGGTCTACGCAAAGTCCACCAACCTGCCGAAGGTGCTCGGCGGCCTGGGCGTGGCGATCATCTCCACGTCGCACGGGCTCCTCACCGACAAGCAGGCCGGCAAGAAGGGCGTGGGTGGGGAAGTCCTCGCCTACGTCTGGTAACCAGGGAACGGAGGAAGCACATGTCGCGCATTGGCAAGCTGCCCATCCAGGTTCCCGCTGGTGTGGACGTCACCATCGATGGCCGCACGGTCGCCGTGAAGGGCCCCAAGGGTTCTCTCTCGCACACCGTCGCCGCGCCGATCGATGTCGCCAAGGGTGAGGACAACACTCTCGTTGTCACCCGCCCCAACGACGAGCGTCAGAACAAGGCCCTGCACGGCCTGTCCCGCACGCTGGTGGCGAACATGATCACCGGCGTGACCCAGGGCTACAGCAAGGCGCTCGAGATCAGCGGTGTGGGTTACCGCGTCCAGGCCAAGGGCTCCAACCTGGAGTTCGCCCTGGGCTACAGCCACCCGATCCTGGTCGAGGCCCCCGAGGGCATCACCTTCAAGGTGGAGTCCCCGACCAAGCTGAGCGTCGAGGGCATCGACAAGCAGAAGGTCGGCGAGGTCGCCGCGAACATCCGCAAGCTGCGCAAGCCCGACCCGTACAAGGCCAAGGGCGTGAAGTACGCGGGCGAGGTCATCCGCCGCAAGGTCGGAAAGGCTGGTAAGTAAGCCATGGCATACGGTGTGAAGATCGCCAAGGGCAACGCCCGTAAGGCGGCTGCCGTCAAGCGGCGTCACATCCGCGTCCGCAAGCGGGTCTCCGGCACGCCGGTCCGTCCTCGCCTCGTGGTGACGCGGTCCAACCGTCACATGGTGGCGCAGGTCATCGACGACATCGCGGGCCACACGCTGGCCTCGGCGTCGACGCTGGACAGCGCCATCCGGGCGGCCGAGGGCGACAAGAGCGCCCAGGCGCAGCAGGTCGGCGCGCTGGTCGCCGAGCGGGCGAAGGCCGCGGGCATCGAGGCCGTCGTGTTCGACCGTGGTGGCAACAAGTACGCCGGGCGGATTGCCGCTCTGGCGGACGCCGCCCGCGAGGCCGGGCTGAAGTTCTGAGCCCCGGTTCCAACGCAAAGCGGAAACGAGAGAGGTAAATCCAATGGCTGGACCCCAGCGCCGCGGTGGCGGCGCCGGTGGCGGCGAGCGGCGGGACCGGAAGGACCGGCGGGACGGTGGCGCTGCCGCCGAGAAGACCGCTTACGTCGAGCGTGTTGTCGCGATCAACCGCGTCGCCAAGGTTGTGAAGGGTGGTCGTCGCTTCAGCTTCACCGCGCTGGTCGTGGTGGGCGACGGTGACGGCACCGTGGGTGTCGGTTACGGCAAGGCCAAGGAGGTGCCGGCCGCGATCGCCAAGGGCGTGGAGGAGGCCAAGAAGCACTTCTTCAAGGTCCCCCGGATCGCCGGCACCATTCCGCACCCGATCCAGGGTGAGGAGGCCGCGGGTGTTGTGCTGCTGAAGCCGGCGTCCCCCGGTACCGGTGTGATCGCCGGTGGCCCGGTGCGCGCCGTGCTGGAGTGCGCGGGCATCCACGACGTGCTCAGCAAGTCGCTCGGTTCGTCGAACCCGATCAACATCGTGCACGCCACGGTGGCCGCTCTCCAGGGCCTTCAGCGCCCCGAGGAGATCGCCGCCCGCCGTGGTCTGCCGCTGGAGGACGTCGCTCCCGCCGCTCTGCTGCGGGCGCGTGCCGGGGTGGGTGTGTGAGCATGGCCCGCCTGAAGATCACGCAGACGAAGTCCTACATCGGCAGCAAGCAGAACCACCGCGACACCCTGCGTTCGCTCGGGCTGAAGAAGCTCGGCGACGTGGTTGTCAAGGAGGACCGCCCCGAGTTCCGCGGCATGGCGACCACCGTGCGGCACCTCGTGACGGTCGAGGAGGTCGACTGAGATGGCGGAGAACAACCCGCTGAAGGTCCACAACCTCCGGCCCGCCCCGGGCGCCAAGACCGCCAAGACCCGTGTCGGTCGTGGTGAGGCGTCCAAGGGTAAGACCGCTGGTCGTGGCACCAAGGGCACCAAGGCCCGCTACCAGGTTCCGGAGCGCTTCGAGGGTGGGCAGATGCCCCTCCACATGCGGCTCCCGAAGCTCAAGGGCTTCAAGAACCCCTTCCGCACCGAGTACCAGGTCGTGAACCTGGACAAGCTGGCCGCGCTCTACCCGCAGGGTGGCGAGGTCACGGTGGCCGATCTGGTCGCCAAGGGTGCGGTGCGCAAGAACCAGCTCGTCAAGGTGCTGGGCTCCGGTGAGGTCTCCGTGGCGCTCCAGGTGACGGTCGACGCCGTCTCCGGCTCCGCCAAGGAGAAGATCACCGCTGCCGGTGGCACCGTCACCGAGCTCGTCTGAGCACGGTGCACACCCGACCGGGGATGCCCTAGTTACGGGGCATCCCCGGTTGGTCGTTCCAAGCGGGGCCGGGTCGCCGGTAAGGTGGCTGGCGTTGTTACCTTCCGCGCGGTACGCCTCCGCGCGGGTCCTGGCTGATAAGTATTCGTCGATCCTCAAGACCGTCACCTCTCGCGAAGCGACGCGGGGGGCGCAGGAGGCACCGTGCTCACCGCGTTCGCCCGGGCGTTCAAGACGCCCGACCTGCGCAAGAAGCTGCTGTTCACGCTGGGCATCATCGTGCTCTTCAGGCTCGGGCAACATATCCCGATCCCGGGCATCGACTACAAGAATGTCCAGACGTGCATGGACCTCGCCAAGGGCCAGCAGGGTCTGTTCGGCCTGGTCAACATGTTCAGTGGTGGCGCACTGCTCCAGATCACCATCTTCGCGCTCGGGATCATGCCGTACATCACGGCGAGCATCATCCTCCAGTTGCTGACCGTGGTGATTCCGCGTCTCGAAGCCCTCAAGAAGGAGGGCCAGGCCGGGCAGTCGAAGATCACGCAGTACACCCGCTATCTGACCATCGCGCTGGCGATCCTCCAGGGCACCGGCCTGGTGGCCACCGCCCGCAGCGGCTCGCTCTTCCAGAGCTGCCCCGTCGGCGGACAGATCGTCCGGGACGACTCGATCTTCACCACCGCCGTGATGGTCATCACGATGACCGCCGGCACCGCGCTGATCATGTGGCTCGGTGAGCTGGTCACCGACCGCGGCATCGGCAACGGCATGTCGATCCTGATGTTCGTCTCCATCGCCGCCGGGTTCCCGAGCGCGATGTGGAGCATCAAGCAGCAGGGCAAGATCATGGGGGGCTGGCTGGAGTTCGGCCTGGTGATCCTCTGTGGTCTGGCCATGGTCGGCCTGGTGGTCTTCGTCGAGCAGGCCCAGCGCCGGATCCCGGTGCAATACGCCAAACGCATGATCGGCCGCCGCTCGTACGGCGGTACGTCCACCTACATCCCGATGAAGGTGAACCAGGCGGGTGTGATCCCCGTGATCTTCGCCTCATCGCTGCTGTACATTCCGGCGCTGATCGTCCAGTTCTCCAATTCGAAGGCCGGCTGGGCGACCTGGATCTCGCAGAACTTCGTCAAGGGCGACCACCCGATCTACATCGCCACGTACTTCCTGCTGATCGTCTTCTTCGCATTCTTCTATGTCGCCATCAGCTTCAACCCCGAAGAAGTTGCCGACAACATGAAGAAGTATGGTGGGTTCATCCCGGGTATCCGGGCTGGTCGTCCCACCGCGGAGTATCTGAGCTACGTGCTGAACCGCATCACGTGGCCCGGTGCGCTCTATCTGGGCTTGATCGCCCTGGTGCCCACGGTGGCACTGGTGACGCTCAACGCCAATCAGAACTTCCCGTTCGGCGGCACGAGCATCCTGATCATCGTGGGTGTCGGCCTGGAGACTGTGAAGCAGATCGAGAGCCAGCTTCAGCAGCGACACTACGAAGGGTTCCTCCGCTGATGCGAATCGTCCTCGTCGGGCCTCCGGGAGCCGGTAAGGGTACGCAGGCCGCGTACCTTGCCGAGAAGCTGTCGATCCCGCATATCTCCACAGGCGACCTGTTCCGCGCGAACATCAGCCAGGGCACTCCCCTCGGCAAGCAGGCGCAGGAGTACATGCGGGCCGGGCAACTGGTACCGGACGAGGTCACCATCGGCATGGCGGAGGACCGGCTGGAGCAGCCGGACGCACAGCCCGGCTTCCTGCTGGACGGGTTCCCGAGGAACCAGATCCAGGCCGAGGCCCTGGACACCTACCTGGGCGAGCGCGGTGTCTCGCTGGACGCGGTGCTGGACCTGGAGGTCCCCGAGTCCGAGGTGATCAAGCGCATCGCGGGCCGCCGCACCTGCCGTCAGGACAGCTCGCACACGTTCCACGTGGAGTACAAGCCGCCGAAGGTCCCGGGCGTCTGCGACGTCTGCGGCGGCGAGCTGTACCAGCGCGAGGACGACAGCGAGGAGACGGTCCGCAAACGACTCGAGGTCTACCACCGCGAGACCGAGCCGATCATCGACTACTACAAGGCCAAGGGCCTGGTCGTGACGATCTCGGCGCTCGGCAAGGTGTCCGAGGTCACCCAGCGGGCGATGGACGCCCTGGCGGCCAAGGCGGCCTAGAGATACAGAGCTGATCGGCCGCGATGCCCGCCCGGGCGTCGCGGCCGTACTGTTGAGCAGAATCGATGGACCGCGTGGAAGGCTGAGTGATGGTGGAGATCAAGACTCCCGAGCAGATCGCGAAGATGCGTGAGGCGGGACTGGTCGTCGCCGCCATCCATGAGGCGACGCGGGCGGCCGCCGTCCCCGGCGCCACCACCAAGGACCTGGACGACGTCGCCCGTAAGGTCATCGCCGACCACGGCGCCAAGTCGAACTTCCTGGGCTACGGCGGCTTCCCCGCCACGATCTGCACCTCGGTGAACGACATCGTGGTCCATGGCATCCCGGACCAGGAGACCGTCCTCAAGGACGGCGACATCATCTCCATCGACGCGGGCGCGATCGTGGACGGCTGGCACGGCGACGCCGCCTTCACCGCCTTCGTGGGCACCGGTCACGCCCCGGAGCTGTACGAGCTGAGCCGGGTGACCGAGGAGTCGATGTGGGCCGGGATCGCGGCGGTCCGCAAGGGCCACCGGCTCATCGACATCTCCAAGGCCATCGAGGGCTATATCCGCCGCCAGCCCCGCCCGGCCTCCGGCAAGTACGGGATCATCGAGGACTACGGCGGCCATGGCATCGGGTCCCAGATGCATATGGACCCGCATCTGCTGAACTATGTCTCCCGGAAGCGCGGCAAGGGCCCCCGGCTGGGCGCCGGCTTCTGCATCGCGATCGAGCCCATGGTGAGCCTGGGCACCGCGAAGACGCATGTGCTGTCCGACGACTGGACCGTCAAGACGGACGACGGAACCTGGTCCAGCCACTGGGAGCACTCGGTCGCGCTGACCGAGGAGGGCCCGCTGGTGCTGACCGCCGTGGACGGCGGCAAGGCGAAGCTGGCCGAGCTGGGCGTGGAGACCGCGCCCGATCCCCTGGCCTGACGATCTCCGTGGGCATAAAGATCTCGATTCCGGGGCATCATGCCCCGGATTCGTGTTTCGGGATGCCCTGACGTAGACTGACACGTCGGCTCACGCATGCCCTCCCGCATGTGGCGGGCCGATCAAGGTAGCCGATCCCGAAAGCAGGACATGGCCAAGAAGCAAGGCGCCATCGAAATCGAGGGCACCGTGATCGAGTCTCTGCCGAACGCGATGTTCAAGGTGGAGCTCCAGAACGGTCACAAGGTCCTCGCGCACATCAGCGGCAAGATGCGTATGCACTACATCCGCATCCTGCCCGATGACCGGGTCGTGGTGGAGCTGTCTCCGTACGACCTCACGCGCGGACGGATCGTCTACCGCTACAAGTAGATCTCACGACCCGGAGAACCTCACACCATGAAGGTCAAGCCGAGCGTCAAGAAGATCTGCGACAAGTGCAAGGTGATCCGCCGCCACGGCCGGGTCATGGTCATTTGCGACAACCTGCGCCACAAGCAGCGCCAGGGCTGACGCACACCGGCCGGAATCCTGCATCACTCGCAGCATCTTCGCGCGACGTCATAACTTTGCGTACATACGCAGTCACCCGTCCCCGCCTCGCGGGGACGACACCCCCGGTCGGAGGCCGGGGACCCGGCAGCCGTGCCAACGGTGGCCGGGAGCGGTGCTGCGGAAGACCTCCGACAACCATCTGGAGCCAGATTCATGGCACGCCTCGCAGGCGTTGATCTCCCGCGCGAAAAGCGCGTCGAGGTCGCCCTCACCTACGTCTTCGGCATCGGTCGCACCCTTGCCCAGCAGACGCTCGCCAACACCGGTGTGAACCCGGACACCCGCGTTCGTGACCTGGGCGAAGAAGACCTGGTCAAGATCCGCGAGTACGTGGACAACAACATCAAGACCGAGGGTGACCTCCGTCGCGAGATCCAGGCCGACATCCGCCGCAAGGTCGAGATCGGCTGCTACCAGGGTCTGCGCCACCGCCGCGGCCTTCCGGTCCACGGCCAGCGCACCAGCACCAACGCCCGCACCCGCAAGGGCCCGCGTCGCGCGATCGCCGGTAAGAAGAAGCCGGGCAAGAAGTAGTCCGCACCGGACGCTGTCAAGCGGTCCGAGCTGTAGGACCGACCACCTCCACGGGAGAATTCAGGAATGCCTCCGAAGAGCAGGACGGCCGGCGCCAAGAAGGTGCGCCGCAAGGAGAAGAAGAACGTCGCCCACGGGCACGCTCACATCAAGAGCACGTTCAACAACACCATCGTCTCGATCACGGACCCGACCGGGAATGTGATCTCTTGGGCCTCGGCCGGCCACGTCGGCTTCAAGGGCTCGCGCAAGTCCACTCCGTTCGCCGCGCAGATGGCCGCCGAGTCGGCCGCCCGCCGCGCGCAGGAGCACGGCATGCGCAAGGTCGACGTGTTCGTCAAGGGTCCGGGCTCCGGCCGTGAGACCGCGATCCGCTCGCTCCAGGCCACCGGCCTGGAGGTGGGTTCGATCCAGGACGTCACTCCGACTCCGCACAACGGATGCCGCCCGCCCAAGCGTCGGCGCGTCTGACCGGCTGAAGTAGGAGACAACAGAAACATGGCGCGTTACACCGGGGCCGACTGCAAGCGTTGCCGTCGGGAGAAGCAGAAGCTCTTCCTCAAGGGGAGCAAGTGCGAGAGCGCGAAGTGCCCGATCGAGATCCGTCCTTACCCCCCGGGTGAGCACGGTCGCGGGCGCACCAAGGACAGCGAGTACCTGCTTCAGCTCCGTGAGAAGCAGAAGGCGACCCGCATCTACGGCGTCCTTGAGAAGCAGTTCCGTGGCTACTACGCGGAGGCGAACAAGAAGTCCGGCAAGACCGGTGAGAACTTGCTTCGCATCCTCGAGACCCGCCTCGACAACGTGGTCTACCGGGCCGGCTTCGCCAAGTCCCGCGACCACGCTCGTCAGCTCGTCCGCCACGGACACATCAATGTGAACGGCCGCAAGACCGACATCCCGTCGGCCCGCGTCACCGTGAACGACATCATCGAGGTCCGCACGAAGTCCCGGACCCTGACCCCCTTCCAGGTGGCTCAGGCCGAGGCGGGCGAGCGCACGGTGCCGGCGTGGCTGGAGGCCATTCCGTCCCAGCTCCGGATCCTCGTGCACTCCATGCCCGAGCGCCAGGTGATCGACACCCAGGTGCAGGAGCAGCTCATCGTCGAGCTCTACTCCAAGTAGTAGACCGCTGGACGATACGGGCGGTACGGCGCCGTTTGGCACGTACCGCCCGTACCATTGAAGGGTTCGGCGTCAAATAGCGGGCGCCGAAGACTGGAGGCAAACCCATGCTGATCGCTCAGCGTCCCTCGTTGACCGAAGAGGTCGTCGACGAGTTCCGCTCCCGGTTCGTGATCGAGCCGCTGGAGCCGGGCTTCGGCTACACCCTCGGAAACTCCCTGCGTCGTACGCTCCTCTCCTCGATCCCCGGTGCGGCTGTCACCAGCATCCGGATCGATGGGGTCCTGCACGAGTTCACCACCGTGCCGGGCGTCAAGGAGGACGTCACCGACCTGATCCTCAACATCAAGCAGCTCGTCGTCTCCTCGGAGCACGACGAGCCGGTCGTGATGTACCTGCGCAAGCAGGGCCCGGGTCTGGTCACCGCCGCCGACATCGCCCCGCCGGCCGGTGTCGAGGTGCACAACCCCGACCTGGTCCTGGCCACGCTGAACGGCAAGGGCAAGCTGGAGATGGAGCTGACCGTCGAGCGCGGTCGCGGCTATGTCTCCGCCGTGCAGAACAAGCAGGTCGGCCAGGAGATCGGCCGGATCCCGGTCGACTCCATCTACTCGCCGGTGCTCAAGGTCACCTACAAGGTCGAGGCGACCCGTGTCGAGCAGCGCACCGACTTCGACAAGCTGATCGTCGACGTCGAGACCAAGCAGGCCATGCGGCCGCGGGACGCCATGGCGTCGGCCGGTAAGACCCTGGTCGAGCTGTTCGGTCTGGCCCGCGAGCTGAACGTGGACGCCGAGGGCATCGACATGGGCCCGTCCCCGACGGACGCCGCCCTGGCCGCCGATCTGGCGCTGCCGATCGAGGAGCTCGAGCTCACCGTCCGCTCGTACAACTGCCTCAAGCGCGAGGGCATCCACTCCGTGGGTGAGCTCGTGGCGCGGTCCGAGGCGGACCTGCTCGACATCCGGAACTTCGGCGCCAAGTCGATCGACGAGGTCAAGGCGAAGCTGGCCGGTATGGGCCTGGCGCTCAAGGACAGCCCGCCCGGATTCGACCCGACCGCCGCCGCTGACGCCTTCGGTGCCGATGACGACGCGGACGCCGGTTTCGTCGAGACCGAGCAGTACTGATCGCTGCCCCGCCGCTGGGGCTGAGGCGCTGTCCTCAATCGCCGGACGGGCTCGATTTCGCCGAGCTTGATCGAGTCCGTGCGGCGGGCGACGAGAATTTCCGGCGGGCGGCCGCTCGCCGGTAACTGACACCGGTACCTCATACGGCCGGTGCAGACACCTAGGAGATACACCAATGCCGAAGCCCACCAAGGGCGCCCGTCTGGGCGGCAGCGCTGCGCACGAGCGGCTCCTGCTGGCGAACCTCGCCACCGCGCTGTTCGAGCACGGCCGGATCACCACCACCGAGGCGAAGGCCCGCCGCCTGCGCCCGGTCGCGGAGAAGCTGGTCACCAAGGCGAAGAAGGGCGACCTTCACAACCGCCGTCTGGTGCTCCAGACCATCCGCGACAAGAGCGTCGTGCACACCCTCTTCACCGAGATCGGCCCGCGCTACGAGAACCGGCCGGGTGGCTACACCCGCATCACCAAGATCGGCAACCGTCGTGGCGACAACGCCCCGATGGCGGTCATCGAGCTGGTCGAGGCGCTGACCGTGCAGCAGGAGGCGGTCGGCGAGGCCGAGGCCGCCACCAAGCGCACCGCCAAGGACGCCGCCGGTGACACGGCCGCCGCGAACCTCAAGAAGGACGAGGCCACCGAGGCCCCGGCCGCCGAGGCCGAGGCGACCGAGGCTCCGGCCACGGAGGAGTCGAAGGACGCCTGAGGCGTCGCTACGGCTTTCGTTGTCACGGACGGGCCCGCCCCCAGAACCTGGGAGCGGGCCCGTTCCGCATGGAGAGGAACGGCCCAGTGAGTGACGAGGCGGCGCCCGGTTCCGTACGGGTCCGGCTGGATCTGAGTTACGACGGCAAGGACTTCTCGGGCTGGGCCAAACAGCGCGAGCGGCGCACCGTGCAGGGCGAGCTGGAGAGCGCGCTGCGGACGGTGACGCGCTCCTCGGAGACCTTCGAGCTGACCGTAGCGGGCCGCACGGACGCCGGGGTCCATGCCCGCGGTCAGGTGGCGCATGTGGATCTGCCCGAGGCGCTGTGGGCCGAGCACCGCGAGCGGCTGCTGCGGCGGCTCGCCGGCCGGCTGCCCCATGACGTACGGGTCTGGAAGGTCGAGCAGGCCCCGCCCGGGTTCAACGCCCGCTTCTCGGCGATCTGGCGGCGCTACGCCTACCGGGTCACCGATCACCCCGGCGGGGTCGATCCGCTGCTGCGCGGCCATGTGCTGTGGCATGACTGGCCGTTGGACGTGGCCGCCATGAACGCGGCCGCCGAACGGCTCCTGGGCGAGCACGACTTCGCCGCGTACTGCAAGAAGCGCGACGGCGCCACCACCATCCGCACCCTCCAGCGGCTGGACTGGACGCGCGGCGCGGACGGGGTCATCACGGCGACGGTGCGGGCGGACGCCTTCTGCCACAACATGGTGCGCTCGCTGGTGGGCGCCCTGCTCTTCGTCGGCGACGGCCACCGTCCACCGGACTGGCCGGCCAAGGTGCTGTCCGCTGGGGTGCGCGACTCCGCCGTCCATGTCGTCCGCCCCCATGGCCTGACCCTGGAGGAGGTCGGCTATCCGGCCGATGACCAACTCGCCGCCCGTAACCGGGAGTCCCGCAACAAGCGCTCCCTGCCGGGCGCGACGGCGATCGGTTCCGGCTGCTGCTGAAAACGGCGGGTGTGGGCGGCCGATCATTGGGTACTCGCCACGCGCCTCGTATGCCGAGACTGCGCGGGAGAGTCAAGGCGGCGGGGCGATCGGCATGATGCGACTTCCGGGGCCTCCGGAAGATCGATAAAATTTGCCAACCGACAACGGTCGCCGACCGCGAAGGGATCCGCGTGAGTACCAGCGAGGCCGCTGTGCGAGAGCGCCTGACCAGGGCTCTTCAGGAGCGCGACGAGGAAATCGCCGATCGCTGGGTCGAGCTGCAAATGGAGCAGGCCCTGCTTGACACCGATATCGGCGAGGCCGAACTCCGCGAGGAGGCCGACGCCTTGATCGAGGCGCTGGTGCCCGGCCTCCAGAGCGGGGTGCCGGTGGACCGGGTGGTGACCTCCACCCCGGGGCTGCACGAGGCCGTGGTGGGGCTGTCCATGCGCCGGGCGCGGGCGGGGGTCACTCCGACGGTGACCTCGCTCGCGGTGCTCGCGCTCAAGGAGGCGCTGCTCAAGGCGGTGCAGCGGGACACCCGGGACGCCGAGGAGCTGTTCGCCTCGGCCGTCTTCATGAACCGGCTGCTGGATGTGGCCGGGGCGCTGTCCTTCGAGACGTATGTGGAGGGCCGGGAGGAGATCATCCGTCGGCAGAGCCAGCAGTTGATGGAGCAGTCGACGCCGGTGGTGCGGCTGTGGCGGCAGGTGCTGGCGGTCCCGCTGATCGGCACGCTGGACACCGCCCGGACCCAGGTGGTGATGGAGAATCTGCTCCAGGCCATCCAGGACCATGAGGCGCTGGTCGCGATCATCGACATCACGGGTGTGCCGACGGTGGACACCGCCGTCGCCCAGCATCTGATGCAGACGGTGAACGCGGTGCGGCTCATGGGCGCGGACTGTGTGATCAGCGGCGTCCGCCCCTCGATCGCCCAGACCATCGCCCAGCTCGGCATCGATCTGTCCACCATCCTCACGCGGGCGACGCTGGCCGACGCGCTGGCCGCCGCGATCAAGCTGATCGACGGGCCCGGTCCCGACGGTGACGAAGGAGACGGTCGGTGAACGACCTTCGCTCACCCGGCGTTCCCATTCTGCGACTGGGAGATGTCCTGGTCACAGGGCTGCTCAATGAGCTCGACGACCGGGCCGCCATCGCCTTCACCGAGGAGCTGACCGAGCGGATCTCGGCCGAGGGCGCCCGTGGGGTGCTCATCGACATCTCCCGGCTGGAGGTCATCGACTCCTTCGTGGCCCGGACGCTGATGGAGCTGACCACGGTGGCCCGGCTGCTGGGGGCCCGGGTGATCGTGGCCGGGATGCGACCGCCGGTGGCGATCACCCTGGTCGAGCTGGGGATCGAACTGGTCGGTGTGGAGACCGCACTCAACCCGGAGCAGGGGCTGGCCGCGCTGGGGTGGCGGCAGGCGCCGCAGCCCCTGGAAGGGGCCCGACGTGGCACTTCCCGGTGAATCCACCCTCGCCGCCCACGGACCCAAGCGGCCCGCGCGGGCGGAGGGCCGGCGCCCGCCCGCGCCGGCCGCGTATCCGGTGCGCACGGAGGAGGACCTGCTGACGGTCCGCCATGCGGTGCGCGCGGCCACCGTCGCGGTGGGCTTCGGCCTGGTGGACCAGACCCGTGTGGTCACGGCCGCCAGCGAGCTGGCCCGTAACGCCTATGTGCACGGGGGCGGCGGCACCGTCACCCTCGACTATCCGCGCGAGCCCTCCGGACGGCGGGGGCTGCGGCTGACCGTCACGGACGAGGGGCCGGGCATCGCGGACCTCGAGGCGGCGCTCACCGACGGCTTCACCACCGGCGCGGGCCTGGGTCATGGGCTGGGCGGCGCCCGGCGGCTGATGGACGAGTTCACCGTGCGTACCGGCCCGGGCGAGGGCACCGTCGTGGTCGTCACCCGCTGGGCGGTCCGGTGAGCCGTGCGTTCACGGTGCCCACCGCCCAGGTGCGCGTCGACCATCACAGCGCCGTGCATCTGGCCGCGGAGACGGCGCGTGGGGTGGCCCGGGAGTGCGAGCTGCCGGGGGCGCTGCCCGATCAGGCGGCGGTGATCGCCTCGGAGCTGGCGACCAACCTGGACAAGCACGCCAGCGACGGCACGCTCTACGTCCAGCCGCTGCCGCTGGGCCACGGGGTGGAGATCCTCGCCGCCGACCGCGGCCCCGGTATGCACGACCCCGAGCGCTGTCTGGCCGACGGCTACACCACCTCCGGCACGCTGGGGGTCGGGCTCGGCGCCGTCAAAAGGATGGCGACCCACTTCACCATGCGCAGCGCCGACGGCACCGACGCGGGCACCTGGGCCTGCGCCCGGCTGACCGCGCCGGGCGAGCAGCGGCCGGAGTGGCAGGGGGTGGGCGCGATCTGTCTGCCCGCCGAGGGGGAGGAGGGCTGTGGCGACGCCCGCGGGATCGTCGACACGGACGCCGCCCGCACCGTGGTCGTGCTCGACGGCCTCGGCCACGGCCGGGCCGCCGAGGAGGCGGCCCAGGCGGCGCTGCGGACCTTCCACGCCGACCCCGACCGGCCGCTGCCGGACGTGCTCACCCGGATGAACCGGGCCCTGCGGCACACCCGCGGGGCCGCCGCGGGGCTGCTGCGGCTGCATCACGATCGCGCCGACTACTGCGGCATCGGCAATATCCGCGCCCTCGCCCTGACCCCGGGCGGGGTGCGGCACCGGCTGACCGGACAGCCCGGGATCGTCGGCTGGGGCATGCCCACCCCGCGCGTCCATGGCTTCCCGCTGCCCCAGGGCGCCACGGCGGTGCTGCACAGCGACGGTATAGACGCCCGCTGGGCGCTGGACCCGCCCCCTTCCGTGCTCCGTCTTCCGCCGTCCCTGCTGTCCGCCGCACTCGCCCATGGCCATCGCCGATTCCGCGACGACGCCACGGTGCTCGCGGCCAGGTCACCCTTAAGGCTTCCATGACGACGAGGAACCTCACCTGCGCCACGACGGCCGGGCTCAGCCGGGCCGTTCGGGCGCTGGCCCGGGAGCACGCGCTGGACCCGGAGGTCCGGGGGCGCCTTGTGCTGTCCGCCGCCGAGGCCGCCGGGGCGGCGCTGCGCGCCGGGCGGGAAGCCGGCCTTGAGTGGGCGTACGACCCGGACGAGGGGCTGCTCACCGTGGTGCTGCGGACGCCGGGCGACAGGGGCCCGGCGGTGGCGGAGCTGCCGATGGCCCCCGACGTGGCGACCGAGGACGAGGTGGTCTGGCGCCTCCCGGCGGGCCCGCCGGTGGACGCCGCCGAGGAGCCCCCCGGCGCGGACGCCCCCGGCGAGGAGGCCCTGGCCGCCGAGGAGTTGCGCGCCGTTGTGGCCGCCGCCGACGCGCTCACCGCCGAGCACCGCCGCCTCAAGGACGAACTCGAGGAGACCAACAGCGGGGTGCTCGCGCTCTACGTCCAGCTCGACGAGCGGGACAAGCAGTTGCGCACCGCGCACGGCCAGACCCTGCGGGAGCTGGAGGACGCGCTGCGCCCGCCGCTCATCGAGGCCGACGGTCTCGAACTCGCCGTGCACTACGAACCGGCCGGCACCGACGCGCCGACCGGCGGGGATCTGTACGACTGGTTCGTGCTGCCCGACGGCACTGTCCACATCACCATCGTGGACGCCCTGGGCCATGGGGTGACCAGTACGCGCAGCGCGCTCAACGTCACCCACGCGGTGCGCACCCTGGCCCTGGAGGGTCACCGCCTCCAGTCGATCGTGGCCCGCACCGACGAGATCCTGCACCCCTTCGACCGGGCCGTGATGGCCACCGTGCTGCTCGCCCGGATCCATCCGGCCACCGGTGAGCTGTGGCTGGCCAACGGGAGCCATCCGCCCGCGCTGCTGCTGCGCCGCGACGGAACGGCCCGCTATCTGGAGGCCCGGGGGCGCGGGATCGGCTTTCCGCTGCCCGGGAGCGAGACCCCGCTGACCGAGCGGCTGGCCCCCGGGGACCTCCTCCTGCTCTACACCGACGGGCTCACCGAGAGCCGCCGGGACCCGATCGAGGGCGAGAGTCGTCTGATCGAGGCCGCGCACAAGCATCTCCAGAGCCCGATCGAGGAGGTCCCCGGCGCCATCGCGGAGGATATGCACACGGTGATCCTGCATCCGGATGACACCCTCGCGCTGGCGGTGCGGCTCACCGGTCAGTGATCGGCGGCCGGGCCGAGGCGCTGCCGCGGGATGCGGCCCTGCTGAAGATCCCGCTGACGGGGGACCGGGGGCGGGAGCGGGCGCTCGTCGTGCGGCTGTGCGCGCACGAGTTGCTCGAACAGGGGCCGCGCCGCGACCAGCGCCTCCCGCATCCGCTCGGTGGCGGCTTCGGCGGTCTGGGCGGCCTCGCCATCGTGCACCTGTGCCGCCATGGCGTGCAGCCGGCGGTAGCCGTCGATCTCCCCGGGGTGGCGGATGGACAGCGCGTCCATCCGCTTGTCGTCGGACTCGGCCGGATAGCCGCGGTCGACGGCCAAGGCGCCCAGCAGCCGGTCGGCTTCGCGCAGCGCCCAGCCGGGAGAGTCCACGAATCGCTCCTGCACTCCCGCCCACCGCGCCGCGTACTGCTCCCTGGCTTCCGAGGGCAGGCTTCGGACCGGTAGTTCGCCCTTGCGGCCCTGCCGGACCGAGGGGGCGATCACAAGGCCGGCCATGGCGGCCAGGGCCGCCACCAGGATGATGAGCGTGACAGTTGACATCGCTGTGCCTTCCGCAGAGTGTTCCTCGCTCGAGGCTGGTATCACCGAGTGTTACCGGTGATCTCCGCGGCAAACACCGCACCTATGACGCACGTCGCTCAATTGTCTGTGATGGGGGAGATGATGGCGAGGTCGCCGGTGCGGGTGAGGTGGGGTCGGACACCGTGGGTGACCGGGAAGAGGTCCGTTTTGTCGCGGTCCACGATGTCGCCCACGATGCGCCCGATCGGGATCGGGGTCTCGGATTCCGCGGACTTATGGAGCGTCAGGGTCCAGGCGGCGGCGCCCTCGTCGTCCGTACGGGCCTGCCGGATCCGCTCGTACGGGACGGTGAAGCGGAACCGGCCGCCGTCCACCGCCGTGGCGCCGGTGAGGAACGGGCGGGCCGGGCCGCGGGACGGAGTGGCCACCGCGGTCGGGGCGGCGCCGGGTCCGAAGCGCGCCCCGTACAGGGTGCCTTCGACGGCGAGCCCCTCGGCGTCCATGCGGATCACCCGGGCCTCGGCATGGACCGGCCGCCGCCAGGCGCGCAGCGCGAGAAAGCCGTCGACGGTGGCGTAGGGGATCCACCAGGCGACGGGCGAGCCGGGCAGCGGCTCCAGGTCCAACAGCCCGCGCCCCTCGGCGAAGCGGCAGCCGACCCGGCGGCGGACGCCGTCGGAGCGGCGGACCACATGCAGATCCCAGCGGCCCTCGGCGAGATCGAGCGTCGCGCGGTCGAGCGTGGCCGTCCAGGGCGCGGCCGGCGCGATGCCCGCCGGGGGCAGAAGCGGAACGCGGAGGGGAGGCTCGTCGCTCTTCCGGCGGGTGACGGTCAGTTCGAGCTCGCCGCCACGCACCTGGGCGGGCTCCACCAGCACCGACAGATTGCCCTCGGGGGTGACCCGGCAGGACGCGATGGGCCGCAGCGGCCTGCGGACGAGCTGCTTGACCGCGCCCTTGAGGGCGACGGTCAGCGGCGTCCCGGCCGCCCGGCCGCGCAGGGGCGCAACCGTACGGCGCCGCCCGGTGGGAATCGTGGTGCCGCGGGCGGTGTGGAGCTCCTCGATGAGCCGCTCGTAGGAGGCCGCCACGCGCTCCGGGGCGTACCGCCGCGCCGAGATACGGGCCGCCTCGCCCATCGTGCGGCGTAGTTCGCCGTCCTCGATCAGGGTCAGCAGCCCCTTGGCGATCCCGTCGGCGTCGCCGGGCGGCACCAGCAGCCCGTCCCGGCCGTCGGTGATGATCTCGCCCGGCCCGTGCGGGCAGTCGGTGGCGACCACGGGCACCCCGCAGTGCATCGCCTCGACGATCGTCATGCCGAAGGACTCCTCGCGGGAGGTGACGGCGGCGATCGCGCCCTTGGCCCACTCGGTCTCGATGGGGGAGTGGGCGCCCATCAGGGTGATGTGACCGGCCAGCCCGAGCTTGTCGATCTGGCGGCGCAGCGCGGGGAGTTGGGGGCCGCGGCCGTAGATCCGCAACCGCCAGTCGGGGTGTTTGGCGGCGACCGTCTCCCAGGCGGCCACCAGCAGGTCGTAGCGCTTGACCGGGATCAGCCGGCCCGCGGCCACGACCAGTTTGGCGCGGCCGTCGGAGGGCTCGATCCCGGTGGCGGGCACCCCGTTGGGCAGCGCGGTCAGCCGGGTGGTGACATCGGGGAGCTGGGCCCGGTGGGTGGCCGCGTCGGCCTCCGAGACCGAGGTGTACGCGTCGAGATGGGGGATGGCGGCGTCGCAGGCGGCGCGGATCTCGGCGCGGTGGGTGCCGTAGAGGCGGTGCTCCTGGCCGATCCGCAGAAAGCGGCCGGTGCGGCCGAGCGTGGCGAGGTAGATGACCAGGCCGGGGCGGGTGGCGATGACGACATCGGCGTCGGTGCGGTCGAGATGGCCGGCGACGCGCTCATCGGTGAGGGCGTTGAAGTTGGTGGTGCCCCTGGCCTCGGCGTCCGGGATATGGGCGCTGGGCCGCGACAGCAGCGGGTGGCCGAGGTCGCCCGCCCGGGCTCCGTCCTCGTGCGGGCGCAGGTCGATCAGGGGTTTGAGCCGTACGGCGGGGTGGAGGGGGAGGTTCGGGGCGTCGATGGTCCGGATCAGGGAGACGATCTCCACGGTGTGGTGGGCGGCGAGCGCCCCGGCCACATTGAAGGTCGACCGGATGGTGCCACCGATGCCATAGGCGTTGTGGAGCAGGAAAGAAATCTTCACGGTGATGTACGCCCGGCGCAGCCGATCCGCCGCGGCGTGCCCTCCCCTCCGAGTCCGTGCTTCGTTCTGGTTCCGAACCAGGCTGCATTGGGCCGATATGGGGCCGGTGTGATGCCGGTATGAAGCCAGTAAGGACCGATCGGTCCGTAAGACTGGTCTGGGCCCGGAAGGTTGCTTATGCGCATGGTGATATGGGATCAGCCACATTAGGGAAAGGGAGTACAACCCTCCCGGTGTTCTGGGAGTCTGCGGGGTGTCCGTGCGGTGGCCGTACGGGCCCGATATCGACCAGGGGTGGACAGAGAGATGAGCGAGTCCGGTACGAAGCGGACCATGGGCGCGGCCATCGCGGCGGTGGCGGCGCTGGGGCTGATGACCGGATGCGGCAGCGACTCCGGCGACGGCAAGTCCGACGGCGCCAAGCAGGACGACAAGCCCGCGAGCGCCGCCTCGGCCGCGAAGCCGCTGTCCGCGTCCGCCCTGGAGCGGGCCACCCTGGCGAGCGGTGAGCTCAAGGGGTTCGAAATCCAGAAGATGACCGACAAGGAGGTCAGCGAGGGCGGGTCGGCCAAGGCCGGGAAGGCCGAGTGCCAGCCGCTGGCCGCGCTGATGGGGTCCCAGTACGACCCGGCGCCCAAGGCCAGCGTCCACCGCGCCTACGCCACCGACCTCACCAAGGCGAAGATCGGCGGTGCCGGACTGATCCGGGTCTCCTCCTACGGGCCGGGCGACGCCGAGCGGACGGTCAAGGACCTGAGCGAGGCGGTGACCGCCTGCCAGGGCGGATTCCCGGCGAAGGACGGCTCCGGGGAGAAGTCGGACGTCAAGAAGGTGGCACAGCTCGAGGCGCCGAAGGCGGGGGACGAGGCGCTGGCCTTCAGCCTGCATGACGCGAGCGAGGCAAAGGCCGTCGTCAACTTCACGGTGGTGCGGTCCGGGCCGCAGCTCATGGTGTTCTTCGGGACGAACCTCGCGGACCCCACGAAGTCCGAGGTCCCGGCCGCGCTGGTGGACGCCCAGGTGGCGAAGGTGGAGAAGGCCACGCGGGGCGCCGCGTCGTAACGGACACCCGTCCCCCGGGCGGGCGCTGCCCGGGGGACGGACAGGACCGGTGGCTCAGTTGGCGGTGGTGGCGGCCGCCTCCGCCGACGCCTGGGCGCTGCCCCGGGCCAGGATGCGGCGGAAGGTGTAGTCGGCCACATCGCGCCCGGCCTGGAGGGCGGCGGTGTCCGACGCCGTGACCGCCTTGCCCGACGTATAGCCGGAGATCGTGAAGTAGGCGTACCGCCCGATCGCGTTCGCCGAACTCTGGCAGGCGGTCCGGCGGCAGAAGGCGGGCACGCCCCCGCCCGACAGCGAGGCGATATTGGGCTTGTACTGGTCCTTGGCCTTCTCGGCCGCCGCCTTGCCGTCGAAGACCGCGACGCCGACCGTCACCGCGACACCGTCCCGGGAGAAGGTGGCCCGCAGCAGCTTGCGGCAGCCGTTGTTCGCCAGCACCGAGCCGAGCGCCCCCTGGGTGCCCGCGGCGCAGCTCGTCGTGGAGGCGGACGCCGCCTTGCTGTACGAGCGGTCGTCCTTCGCGGCCCGCTTCTCCGGGAAGAGGGAGGCCGCGGACAGCGGCGCCCTGTCCCGCCGGGCGCTGGAGATGATGTCCAGCGGCTTGGGCGGCGCGGGCGGGGCGACATCGGAGAAGGTGGGCTCGGGCGCCGCCGACTCGCTGGGGAGGTCCTGGGGAGTGGGCAGCCCGCCGGCCGAGTCGCCGCCGCCCTTGTCCTTGTGGCCGCTGCTGACCACGGCGGTGGCCACGATCGCGGCGACGGCGGCGGTGGCCAGCGCCCCGCCGCCGATGAAGAGCAGCTTGCGGCGCCGGCCCGCGCGGGCGGACTGGTCGGCGAGCGCCGACCAGTCGGGTGTCGACGGCTGAGGCGGCTGAGATCCCCCGGGCCCGTAAGGCCCCCCTTGCCCAAAGCTCATGGCGCGCATCTTAGACCGGCCGGGTGACGCTTTGGACCCACCGGCGGGACGTCGGGCGCGGCCCGCGCCCGGTCCCGCACCCGGGCCCATCCGCGGCGCGCGGGCGTTTTGGCTCGCGGGAGTGTGGTCGCGCCTCCACCGCTCCCGCCGCCGTACTCGCTGGAGGGTGGGGGTGCCGTGATGTCGCGTTCGGCCAGGATGGCCCGTGGTGTCCCGGTGGGCAGGCGCCTCCCGGCGGCGGGCGGAGCCCCAGGTGAGGCGCGCGGGCTCGGCCGGCGCTCCAGGACGCGGTCGCCGGACCCATCCGCAAGCGCGGGGGCGTTTTGACCCGCGGTGGGGCGGGCCGGTATTCTGCCAGTTCGTTATGCGTATTGGCTTGCTCGTTCTCACGTGAGAGGCCGTTACGCCGGTCCACCGGGCCGATGACCAGCGGCAGGCACTCGGATGCGTCACCGATGTGCGGCCAAGGCTGTCGTGATCGTCCGGGTGGCCTTGTCCGGACCCGTCCCCTCGGTCCTAGCGGATCCGGGGAGACCCCACTCACTGAAGAAGCGAAGGCTACGACCGTGCGTACGTTCAGCCCCAAGCCCGGCGACGTCCAGCGACAGTGGCACGTCATCGACGCCACCGACGTTGTTCTCGGCCGTCTGGCCACTCAGGCCGCCACCCTCTTGCGGGGCAAGCACAAGCCGGTGTATGCGCCGCATGTCGACACTGGTGACTTCGTCATCATCATCAACGCCGACAAGGTGCACCTCTCCGGTAACAAGCGGACCCAGAAGATGGCGTACCGCCACTCCGGCTACCCGGGTGGTCTGCGCTCCGTCCGCTACGACGAGCTGCTGGAGAAGAACCCGGAGAAGGCCGTCGAGAAGGCCATCAAGGGCATGCTCCCCAAGAACACCCTGGGCCGTCAGATGCTCTCGAAGCTGAAGGTGTACTCGGGTGACCAGCACCCGCACGCCGCTCAGCAGCCGGTCCCGTTCGAGATCACCCAGGTCGCGCAGTAGTCCCGGCCACCCCTTACGACGAAGAGAATCTGAGGAGCATCGTGGCCGAGACCACCGCCGAGACCCCCCTCGATGTCGAGGAGTACACCACCGAGAGCGTTGAGACGGTCGAGTCGGAGTACACCTCCGAGTCGCTCGCTTCCCGCTTCGGTGACCCGCAGCCGGCCGCCGGCACCGGGCGTCGCAAGAACGCCGTGGCGCGCGTCCGCATCGTGCCGGGCAGCGGGCAGTGGAAGATCAACGGTCGTACTCTCGAGGAGTACTTCCCCAACAAGGTTCACCAGCAGGAAGTCAACGAGCCCTTCAAGGTGCTCGAGCTGGACGACCGCTACGACGTGATCGCCCGCATCGCGGGCGGCGGCGTGTCCGGCCAGGCCGGTGCGCTCCGTCTGGGCATCGCCCGCGCGCTGAACGAGGCGGACGTGGACAACAACCGCGCCCCCCTCAAGAAGGCCGGCTTCCTGACCCGTGACGACCGCGCCACCGAGCGTAAGAAGGCCGGTCTGAAGAAGGCCCGCAAGGCGCCTCAGTACAGCAAGCGCTGACGCCCATCGCGGCACCGCTGCTTCACCCGAACGCCCCGGCGGCACCACCAGTGCCCCCGGGGCGTTCGGCTATCGCCACCGGGGGGCGTATACCTACAAGCAAGCTTCTGCCCCCCAGCTCGTAACTTCGGAGGACACCAGTGGGACGACTCTTCGGTACGGATGGTGTGCGCGGCGTCGCGAACGCCGATCTGACGGCTGAGATGGCGCTCGGCCTGTCGGTAGCGGCGGCGCATGTGCTCGCCGAGGCGGGAACCTTCGAGGGCCATCGGCCGGTGGCGGTGGTCGGGCGGGATCCGCGAGCGTCCGGGGAGTTCCTGGAGGCGGCCGTGGTGGCGGGGCTGGCCAGCGCCGGAGTGGACGTCCTGCGGGTCGGCGTGCTGCCCACGCCGGCCGTCGCGCATCTGACCGGGGCGCTGGACGCCGACCTCGGCGTGATGCTCTCCGCGAGCCACAACCCGATGCCCGACAACGGGATCAAGTTCTTCGCCCGCGGCGGCCACAAGCTGGCCGACGAGCTGGAAGACCGTATCGAGACCACCTACCGCTCGCATGCCTCCGGCGAGCCGTGGGACCGGCCGACGGGCGCCGGGGTGGGCCGGCTCCGGCCCTACGAGGAGGGCTTCGACGCCTACGTGGCCCATCTGGTGGGCGCCCTCCCCAACCGGCTCGACGGCCTCAAGGTCGTCATCGACGGCGCGCACGGCGCCGCCGCCCGGGTCTCCCCGGAGGCGTTCGCCCGCGCCGGGGCCGAGGTCGTCACGATCGGCACCGACCCGGACGGCCTCAACATCAACGACGGCTACGGCTCCACCCACCTCGCCCGGCTCCAGGCCGCCGTCGTGGAGCACCGCGCCGACCTCGGCATCGCCCACGACGGGGACGCCGACCGCTGCCTCGCGGTGGACGCGAGCGGCCGCGAGGTCGACGGCGACCAGATCCTCGCCGTCCTCGCCCTGGCCATGCGCGAGGCGGGCGAGCTGCGGGGGGACGCGGTGGTCGGCACCGTGATGTCCAACCTCGGCTTCAAGCTCGCCATGAAGCGCGAGGGCGTCGACCTGGTCCAGACGGCGGTCGGGGACCGCTATGTCCTGGAGGAGATGAAGACCCGCGGCTACGCGCTCGGCGGCGAGCAGTCCGGCCATGTGATCGTCCTCGACCACGCCACGACCGGTGACGGCACCCTCACCGGACTCCTGCTGGCGGCCCGCGTCGCCGCGACCGGCCGTACCCTGGCCGACCTCGCCGCCGTCATGGAGCGACTGCCCCAGGTGCTGGTCAACGTCCCCGACGTGGACAAGTCCCGCGTCGCCTCCAGCGCCGACCTGGCCGCGGCCGTCGCCGAGGCCGAGCGCGAGCTGGGCGAGACCGGCCGCGTCCTCCTCCGCCCCTCGGGCACGGAGCCGCTGGTGCGGGTCATGGTCGAGGCCGCCGACATCGAACAGGCCCGCTCGGTCGCGGGGCGCCTGGCGGACGCGGTGAAGTCGGCCCTGGGCTGATCGCTTCGCGGGAAGCGGCGCAAGGTGCGGTCGTTCCGCGGCCGCGTCGTGGCTGGTCGCCCACGCGGCGGAGCCGCACATCGACACAGCCGCGGCGGAGCCGCACAACGGCACAGCCCCGCGCCCCTTCGGGGCGCAACCGAACCGCACCGGACTTCTCGCGCCTGAGGGGCTGGAAAATCCAGCCCCTCAGGGGGCACATCCAAGCGGTAGCTGGGGCAGCTTGAGGAGCGGGGTCCGGGGCGGAGCCCCGGTGGGAGCTACCCCCGCCGTCCCCACAAAGCCTTCTGCACTCCCAACGTCAGCGTCCCCGCCACCACGATCCCCACCAAATTCAGCAGCAGCTGCTCCGTAGAGCCCCACATCTGGTCGATCTCCCCGTACCCCAGCGCCACCGCCGCATTGGCCGCCGCCGGCACCGTCGTCACCGAGATCGCCACCCCCACCAGCGCCCCGGACTTCGCCGACGTCAGCGAAAGCGTTCCCGCGATCCCCGCGAGCACGGCGACCACGAACGAGAACATGTCCGGCTTCCAGATGAAGTCCGTGTTCGGCCGGGCGCGCTCCAGCATGTCCCTGCCGAAGAGCCCCACGGCGTCCATCGCGATGCTGAAGCCGGTGGTCAGCGCCATCGCCGCGGCGAACCCGACCAGCAGCGCGATCGCCGATCGCGCGGCCAGCCGCGGCGCGCGCCGCACCAGCGCGGTGCACAGCCCCGCCAGCGGCCCGAACTCCGGCCCCACCGCCATCGCGCCGACGATCAGGATCGCGTTGTCCAGCACCACACCGCACGCCGCGATCATCGTCGCGATGACGAGGAAGGCGAGATAGGTGACCGAGAGCGTGGACTCCTCATGGGTGGCCTCCGCCAGGTGCTCCCACAGGACCGCGTCCGCCCCCTCGCCGGGCGCCTCCTCCTCCGCCTTGTCGGCGCGCTGGGACAGCGAGAGGTCGATGTTCTCCACCGCGATCGACCCGGTCTCGTCAAGACCCAGCTCGCGCAGCTCGCCCAGCAGCCCGTCCCCGGCCTCGCGTGCCACGTCGCACATGACGACGTCCCCCGCGGGGTCGCGGGCGGCGCCCGGCAGCACCACCAGATGGGCGGTGCCGACCGTCCGCTCGACGGCGCCTACCACCGCCTCGGTGCGCTCGGCGGGGACGATCAACCGCAAGTGCAGCATGGCGTACGTACGCTCCTCACAGCTTGCGCAGGGACAGCCGCTGGACCTTGTGGTCCGGCCCCTTGCGCAGCACCAGCGTCGCCCGGCCCCGCGTGGGCTGGACGTTCTGCTTCAGATTGGGCTTGTTGATGGTCCGCCAGATCATCCGGCCGTAGTCCAGCGCCTCCTCCTCGGAGACCTGGGTGTACTTGCGGAAGTACGAGGAGGGGTCCTGGAAGGCCGTCTCCCGCAGCTTCCTGAAGCGGCCCAGATACCAGCGCTCGATGTCCTCGGTCCGGGCGTCCACGTACACGCTGAAGTCGAAGAAGTCGGCGAGCCCCACCCGGGTCAGCCCGTCGTTCCCCGGCAGCGCGGGCTGGAGCACATTGAGCCCCTCGACGATCAGGATGTCGGGGCGGTGCACGGTCAGCCGCTCGTCCGGCACGATGTCGTAGATCAGGTGCGAGTAGACCGGCGCGGACACCTCCGCCCGGCCCGCCTTCACATCGGCGACGAAGCGGGTCAGCGCCCTGCGGTCATAGCTCTCGGGGAACCCTTTGCGGGACATCAGCCCGCGGCGCCGCAGCTCGGCGTTGGGATACAGAAAGCCGTCGGTGGTGACCAGCTCCACCCGCGGATGCTCGGGCCAGCGGGCCAGCAGCGCCTGGAGCAGCCGGGCGGTGGTCGACTTGCCGACCGCGACACTGCCCGCCACGCCGATGACGAAGGGCGTACCGGGCTGGGCGCCGTTGCCCCGCTTGGTGTCGCCGAGGAAGGTGTTGAGCGCGCCGCGCAGATTGCCGGTGGCGGCCACATAGAGGTTGAGCAGCCGGGACAGCGGCAGATAGACGTCCCGCACCTCTTCGAGGTCGATGACGTCGCCCAGCCCCCGCAGCTTCTCCACCTCCTCGGCGGTCAGCGGCAGCGGGGTCTTGTCCCGCAGCGCGCTCCACTCGGCGCGGGACAGATCCACATACGGGGTTGCCTCGCCGCTCCGCCGCTGCGGGCCGCGCACGGTGCGCGCCGCGCGCGCGCTTGACGTGATCACCCCCTCATTGTCATGGCAGGGACCGGCCGAGTGAGCGGTGCGCGGGCGTGGGGTCGGTCACCCCGGCCCGGGGCCGGAGGAAACGTCACCCGGGGAGCACGCCCGAGACGGCGTCGGTCGGGATGGTCCTGGACGGGTCCGGGACCGTCACCTTCACGGGCTTCCCGAAGTCGGTCAGGTCCATGGTGGCGGTGACGGTTTGCGTGTTCAGCGCGGCGGACAGCTCGATCCGGGCCGGCCGTCCCTCCGCGTCCACCCAGACCCGCGCGGACGAGGGCAGCCCGCCGCCCATCGCCTTCCGGACCGCGTCGAGCCGCCCGCGGTGCTCGTCCACCAGGCCGAGGGTGAGCGTCCGGTAGTCGAGCGTGCCGCGATAGAGGTGCACCGGACGGCCGTCGATCGTGGTCGTGCCCCGGTCCGACACGTCGCGGATGGCCGACGCCTGGCGCAGGACGAGCTCGGGGTCGTTCAGCGGGGCCCGCAGCAGGGAGTGGGCCCTGGCCTTGGCACGGTCGATGACGGCCCAGTGGCCCTTGGGCACGGTGCGGGTGAGATAGACCTTGCCACCGTTGAAGACCTCGTCCATGTGGTCGACTGCGCCGTCCGGGAAGTCGACCGACAGTTTGCCCCGGTCGGCGGCCAGGTCGAACGGGCCCGCGATGGAGAGGGTGAATTCCTTGCCCTCGCCACGGGTCACCACGGTCTCGTCGATCCGCGCGCTGGTGGCGCGGGCCTTCGCCACGGCGCTGCGGATGATGTCGATGGGTCTGCCGTCCGCGCTTTTCGTGGCGGACGCTTTCGCTCCGGCCTTCGCGCCTGGTTTCTCGGCGACGCGGGCCTTCTCGTTCGAAGCCGATGAACAGCCGGTGCCGAGCGCTAAGAGCAGTACGGCGACGGACGGCATGGTGATATGGCGCACGATCCCCCCCAGGGAAGTGAAAAGTAAAAGGGCGGCCCCCCAGCCGCTCGTGCGCATTATGCACGGCATGCGAGGGGCCTGGGCGTGGCCGGTTGTCGGTCTGCCACCCCGGGGGTCGTACGCTGCGTCCATGTGCGGAATCGTTGGTTATGTGGGAGGGCAGTCGGCCCTCGATGTCGTCCTCGCCGGGCTCAAGCGGCTGGAGTACCGCGGCTATGACTCGGCGGGTGTCGCCGTGCTGGCCGATGGCGGACTGGCGGCCGCCAAGAAGGCGGGCAAGCTGGCCAACCTGGAGAAGGAGCTGGCCGACCGCCCGCTGCCCACCGGCAGTACCGGCATCGGCCACACCCGGTGGGCCACCCACGGCGGCCCCACCGACGCCAACGCCCATCCGCACCTGGACAACGCGGGCCGGGTCTCGGTCGTCCACAACGGCATCATCGAGAACTTCGCCGCGCTCCGCGCCGAGCTGGCCGAGCGCGGCCACGATCTGGCCTCCGAGACCGACACCGAGGTCGTGGCGCATCTGCTCGCCGAGTCGTTCTCGTCCTGCGGCGACCTCGCCGAGGCGATGCGCCAGGTCTGCCGCCGCCTGGAGGGCGCCTTCACGCTGGTCGCGGTGCACGCGGACGCGCCCGATGTGGTGGTCGGGGCGCGCCGCAACTCGCCGCTGGTCGTCGGCGTCGGCGAGGACGAGGCGTTTCTCGCCTCCGATGTGGCCGCCTTCATCGCCCACACCCGCGAGGCCATCGAGCTGGGCCAGGACCAGGTCGTGGAGGCCCGCCGGGAGGGTGTGGTCGTCACCGACTTCGAGGGGGCGCCGGCCGAGGTCCGCCCGTACCACGTGGACTGGGACGCCTCCGCCGCCGAGAAGGGCGGCTACGACTACTTCATGCTCAAGGAGATCGCCGAGCAGCCGAAGGCCGTCGCCGACACCCTGCTCGGCCGGATCGACCTGGCCGGGAACCTCTGCCTGGACGAGGTGCGCATCCCGGCTTCGGTGCTGCGCGAGGTCAGCAAGGTCGTGATCGTGGCGTGCGGCACCGCCTACCACGCCGGCATGATCGCCAAATACGCCATCGAGCACTGGACCCGGATCCCCTGCGAAACGGAGCTGGCCAGCGAGTTCCGCTACCGCGATCCGATCCTGGACCAGCGGACGCTGGTGATCGCCATCTCCCAGTCCGGCGAGACCATGGACACCCTGATGGCGCTGCGCCACGCGCGCGAGCAGGGCGCGAAGGTGCTGGCCATCTGCAATACGAACGGCTCCACGATTCCGCGCGAGTCGGACGCGGTGCTCTACACCCACGCCGGGCCCGAGGTCGCCGTCGCCTCCACCAAGGCGTTCCTCACCCAGCTCGTGGCCTGCTACCTGGTGGCCCTCTACCTGGGCCAGGTGCGCGGCACCAAGTGGGGCGACGAGATCCTCTCCGTGATCCGCGAGCTGTCGGAGATCGCGACCCAGGTGGAGGAGGTCCTGGAGACGATGGAGCCGGTACGGGAGCTGGCCCGCACCCTGGCCGACAAGAACACCGTGCTGTTCCTGGGGCGGCATGTCGGTTACCCGGTCGCCCTGGAGGGCGCGCTCAAGCTCAAGGAACTCGCGTATATGCACGCCGAGGGCTTCGCGGCGGGCGAGCTGAAGCACGGGCCGATCGCGCTGATCGAGCAGGACGTACCGGTCGTGGTGGTCGTGCCGTCGCCGCGTGGGCGGTCCGTGTTGCACGACAAGATCGTCTCCAACATCCAGGAGATCCGGGCGCGCGGCGCCCGCACGATCGTCATCGCCGAGCGCGGGGACGAGACGGTGGCCCCCTACGCCGACCACCTGATCGAGATCCCCGCCACGCCTACGCTGCTCCAGCCCCTGGTCGCGACCGTCCCGCTCCAGGTCTTCGCGTGCGAGCTGGCCACGGCGCGCGGCAACGAGGTCGACCAGCCCAGGAACTTGGCGAAGTCGGTGACCGTGGAGTGACCCGACGGATGACGGCGTGATCGTCGGCGTGGGCATCGACGTGGCCGGTATCGACCGTTTCGCGGAAGCGCTGGAGCGCACGCCCGGGATGGCGGACCGCCTCTTCGTCGAGCGCGAACTGTGGCTGCCGAGCGGGGAACGCCGCGGTATGGCCTCCCTGGCAGCCCGCTTCGCGGCCAAGGAGGCCCTGGCCAAGTCCCTGGGCGCCCCCGGCGGCCTCCGCTGGACGGACGCCGAGATCCTCACCGAGCCGAGCGGCCGCCCCCGTCTCTCGGTTCGCGGCACGGTCGCGGTATGCGCGGAGCGGCTGGGGGTGCGGGGGCTGCATGTCTCCCTGAGCCATGACGCGGGGGTCGCGTCGGCGGTGGTGATCGCGGAGGGGTGAGGGTTCCGCTGGGTGAGGGTTCTGCTGGGTGCGGGTGCGGGTGCGGGTGCGTGGTGGTTGCTGAGGTGCGCGGTGGGTTGTGTGGTGGGTGCCGGGGGCGGGGCCTCCGGTGCGGCGCCCTGGACCGCGTATTTACGGCGCCGGTGCTCGGGGGCGTGGTGTGGGCCGGGGGTTGGCGCCACAAATATGCGAGAGCGTCCAGGACACCACCCCTGCGACCCCGCCCCCTCCCGTCTCGTCGGCGTCCGCGCGCCGGTGGCGTGAATTTCAGTCCCTCCGGCGTTTGAGGAGCGGGGCGAGGCGGAGCCGGGAATTCAGCCCCTCCGGCGTTTGAGGAGCGGGGTCCGGGGCGGAGCCCCGGCAGGGGTCTAGGGGGCGGAGCCCCCCACGCGGCGGAGCCCCCCACGCGGCGGAGCCCCCCACGCGGCGGAGCCGCGTATTGATGCTGTGGGAAGGGGCGGGGTGGGGGCTGTCCGCCGGAGGCGCCCACGGCCCGCACTCGGAGTGCGGACCGTGGGCGCGGGTGTTGGGTGGGTGCGGCCCCTCCCGTCGTCCTGCGGCCACCCGCCGGGCTGGTTCCGGGCCGCCTGGTGGCGGGTGCGATCAGGCGGGCGCGGCCCGGGGTGCGGTGGTGAGGCGCCCGTTGCGGGCCAGCGCGCGCACGGCCGCCGCGCAGCCCAGACCGGTGGCGGTCAGCACCAGCCAGGGCAGCCAGGCGACGTTGTGGCGTTGGGCGTGGTCCCAGATCGCGCCGGTGGCCAGGTTTCCCAGGGTGATGCCGAGCCCGGAGACGGTGTTGTAGAGCCCGTAGTGGGTGGCCACCAGGCGGCCACTGGCGAGGGAGACGACGGTGTCCATCTCGAAGGGGTAGACCACCGCGCTGCCCACCGCGAGTAGCGTTACGGCGGCGGCGAGCGCGGTCACGACCGCCGCGGTGGCGGACGGCGTCAGGGCGAGCGGGAGGAAGGCCAGGCCCATCAGGGTGAGCCCGCGGACCAGGGCCTGGTCCGCGCTCCAGCGCCGCCTGGCCCAGCCGGTCAGCCGCAACTGTCCGGCCACCGCGACGGCGGCGGAGAGCACGAACAGGCCGCTGGTGGCCTTTGTGCCGTCCGTGCCCAGTGCCCGGTCGGCGGCGAGCGGGAGTGCCAGGTAGACCTGGAACGTCAGTACGTAGGAGCCGATCATCGCGGCGGAGAAGAGCAGGAACGGTCGGTTGGCGACGACCGTGCGCCACTGGGCCAGCACCCCCGCTGTCCCCTCGCCCGCCGTCTCGTCGGCGTGGCGGGCGGGCAGGGCCCGCCACTGGAGAACGCTCAGCAGCGCGAAGATCAATGCCGCGCTCGTGCATACGAGGCGGAAGTCGGCGGCCAGCAGCGCGAGGCCGACCAGTGGGCCGAGCAGCATCCCGGCCTGGTAGTAGACGTTGAACGTCGCGAACGCCGCCACCCGCCGCGTCCCCGCCTCGGCCGCGAGGTAGGCGCGGACGGCGGGGTTGAACAGCGCGCCGGCGAAACCGGTGGCCGCCGAGGCGATCACCAGGGCGGGCAGCGCGTCCACCCAGCCCAGCAGCGCGAATCCGCCGGTCCGCAGCAGACACCCGGCCATGATCGGGGCCTTGTAGCCGTAGCGGTCGGCGAGGGTCCCGCCGATCAGGAACATGCCCTGCTGGGAGAGGTTGCGCACCCCGAGGACCAGGCCGACGGCCCAGGCCGCCAGGCCCAGGTCCCCCGTCAGATGGGCGGCGAGGTAGGGCATGAGCATGTAGAACGCCAGATTGATGGCGAACTGGTTCGCCATCAGGAGCTGGGCGCTGGGCGGGAAGGAGCGGGTGCTGCGCCACAGGGCCTTCATCGCCGCACCGCCGTGGTGTGGGTGAGGTCGGCGAGCGGGTCGGTCACCGTGGTGCACCGGGTCCAGGAGGTGACCGTCCGCTCCCGGGGATGGGCGATCTCCTGCGGTGCGTCGGGCGGGAAGTGGCACAGCAGACCGTGTTCGCGGCAGTAGGTCTCGCAGAAGACGGTGCCGGTATATCGCTGGGGTCCGTCGGGGAAGATCGCGGCGATCCGGGCCTCGGCGGGCAGGACCCCGGCGAGCCAGCGGGCGGTCAGCGCGACCGCGCCCACGCTCCAGCCGCCGGTGGCGTAGTGGCAGCGGGCCAGCCGCCGAGCGGCCCAGACCGCTTCGGGGGCGGCGACCCAGTGGACTTCGTCGAAGAGGTGGTAGGCGACGTTGCGGGGATGGATGCTGCTGCCCAGGCCGCGCATCAGCCGCGGGGCGGCGGGCTGGCCGAAGATGGTGGAGCCGGTCGTGTCCACGCCCACTACCTTCAGGTCGGGGAAGAAGTCGCGCAGCACCGAGCCGACACCGGCCGAGTGGCCGCCGGTGCCGACGCTGACCACCAGGGCGTCGATCCGCCCGAGCTGGGCGACCAGCTCATGGGCCAGCGGCCGGTAGGCGGCCACGTTGTCGGGGTTGTGGTACTGGTCCGGGCACCAGGTGTCCGGGTGGGCGGCCAGCAGTTCGGCGACCTTGTCCCGGCGGGCCTGCTGCCAGCCGCCGGCCGGATGCGGCTGCGCCACGACGTGGACGGTGGCGCCGTAGGCGGCCAGCAGGCTGCTCATCATCGGCTCCATGCCGGGGTCGGTGACCACCGTGACGGGGTGGCCGAAGGTGTTCCCGGCCAGCGCCAGGCCGAGGCCCAGGGTGCCGGAGGTCGATTCCACGATAGGGGCGCCGGGCAGCAACTCGCCCCGGTCGCAGGCGGCTTGGACCATGTACAGGGCGGTGCGGTCCTTGATTCCGCCGGGGTTGGCGCCCTCCAGCTTGGCCCAGAATCCGCGGCCCGGGGCGGCGAACGGCTCGCCCACCCACAGCAGCGGGGTGTTGCCGACCAGCCCGGCCGGGGTCCGTGCGCTGGGTGCGGTCGCGGCCAGCAGGCCGGCGGGAGGGCAGGGGGAAGTCACAGCGGTGATGGTGTTCATCGGCGTCTCTTTCGACGGCCCGGCCCGCTCCGGGGCCGGCCGCTCGGGTTGGCGAAGAAGATGGCCTGCGTACCGCCGCGGACACGGGAACGGCGACGGTCCGCGTCCCGCTCCGTGCGCGGCCCCTTCTAGATCCGCCAGACCCCCAGTACCGCCCGGCCCCCGGCGGGCGGCGCCCTCTTGCCCCCGCCCGCCCCCGCCTGCCAACCGGGCGACGGCATGTCATCCGCGGCGAACGCGGCGCCGGAGGCGGCCACCGCGCCGGGAAGCGTCAGGGGGCAGTCCTGCTGGACCCGGCCGGGCTCGTCGCCGTCGTGACAGCGCGAGGCGGCATCGCCGTCCGCCGCCCGGAGATGGTCGCCGGTCGCGACGGGCGCCGTCGCCGCCGAGCGGACAGCACTCAGCGAATCCACGCCGCCCATCCGCTGCGGTCCGTGCGCACAGGCAAGGAGATGGACCAACGTGGCCAGCGCTGTGACCAGCCCGGCCAGGGCCCACCACCCGGCCCGGCCGCCACGGTGCGGCACTCCGACAGTCACATCGCTCAAAGTAGCCGATCGACTGCTTAGGGTGTGCTCAGGCCAGCACGTCCCGCCACGTGTCCGTCAGCGCCGTCGAGACGTCGTACGCGGCGATGGGGGCGCCATGCGGGGTCGTGGCGCGGCGGGCGGCCAGGCCGTGGAGGTAGGCGCCGACGGAGGCGGCATCGCGGGCGGGGAGGCCCGTGGCGAGGAGGGAGCCGATCAGGCCGGAGAGCACATCGCCGCTGCCCGCCGTGGCCAGCCAGCCGGTGCCGGTGGGGTTGACGCGTACCGGCTGGTGCTCGGCGGCGATCAGCGTGGTGGACCCCTTCAGGAGGACGGTCGCGCCGTAGCGTTCGGACAGGGTCCGCACGGCGGCGAGGCGGCCCGACTCGACCTCCTCGCGGCTCACGCCGAGCAGCGCCGCCGCCTCGCCCGCATGCGGGGTGAGGACGGTGGCCGCCTCGCGTTTGCGCACGTCGCTCCCGGTGGGCAGCAGGTGGAGCCCATCGGCATCGACCAGGACCGGGACGTCGGAGGCGAGGACGTCGTCCAGGGAGTGCTTGGCCGCCGCTCCGTCGCCGAGGCCGGGGCCGACGACCCACGACTGGACGCGGCCCGCCTTGGCCGGGGGACCGGTGTGGACGAGGGTCTCGGGGAAGCGCGAGATGACGTCGTCGGCGGCGGGGCCGACGTAGCGCACCGCCCCCGCGCCGCCCCGCAGCGCCCCCGAGACGGCCAGGACGGCCGCGCCCGGGTAGCGGGCGGAGCCCGCGACGACGCCCACCACGCCGCGCCGGTACTTGTCGCTCTCGGGCGTCGGCCGGGGCAGCAGCGCCGCCACGTCCTCGTGCTGGAGCGCCTCCACGTCGGGGTCGGCCGGGAGATGGGGGCCCAGGCCGATGTCGATCAGCCGCAGGGCGCCCGCGTGGGTGTGGGCGGGGTCGATGAGCAGCCCCGGCTTGTACGCGCCGAAGGTGATCGTGGCGTTCGCGCGCACGGCGGAGCCGCGTACCTCGCCGGTGTCGGCGTCGACCCCGCTGGGCAGGTCCACGGCGACGGCGATGCCGCGCACCGCCCGGACCAGCCGCTCCGCGTCGGGCCGCAGCCCGCCCTTGCCGCCGATGCCGACGATTCCGTCGATGACGAGGTCGGCGCGGGCCACGGCCGCTTCGGCGCTCCCGTCCGCCGCCGGGCCGCCGTCCGCCGCCGCGTCACCGGCGGTCACCACCCGCCCGCCCGCTGCCCGCAAGGCGGCAAGGCCGCCCCCGTGCGCCCGGTCGGGGTTGAGCAGCACCGCCGTGACCCCGGCGCCGCGCCGGGCCAGCCGGGCGCCCGCGTAGAGCGCGTCACCGCCGTTGTCGCCGCTGCCGACGAGCAGGGCCACCCGGGAGCCGTACACCCGGCCCAGCAGATCGGCGCACGCGGCCGCGAGCCCCGCCGCCGCGCGCTGCATGAGCGCTCCTTCGGGCAGCCGCGCCATCAGTTCGCGCTCGGCGGCCCTTACGGTCTCCACGCTGTAGGCAATCCTCATGCTCTTAAGTCTCCCGAACAGAGGGCACTCCGTGCGTGGAAGCACACACTCCGGTGGGCTGATCGGCCTGAGAGACTGACGGAGATGGACGAGACACCGATGCGCGCCCGTGCCGTGGTCGATCTGGCCGCCCTACGGGCCAACGTAAGGGTGCTGCGCGACGCGGCACCCACGGCCGAGCTGATGACCGTGGTCAAGTCGGACGCCTATGGCCACGGCATGATTCCGTGCGCGCGTGCCGCCCGTAAGGCGGGCGCGAGCTGGCTGGGCGCGGCCACGCCCGAGGAGGCGCTGGCGCTGCGGGCGGCGGGGGACACGGGCCGGCTGATGTGCTGGCTGTGGACGCCCGGCGGCCCGTGGCGGCAGGCGATCGAGGCGGATATCGACGTCTCGGCCAGCGGGCTGTGGGCGCTGCGCGAGGCCGTCGCGGCGGCCCGCGCGTGCGGCCGTACGGCGCGGCTCCACCTCAAGGCGGACACCGGGCTCGGCCGTAGCGGCTGCCAGCCCGCCGACTGGCCCGCGCTGGTCGACGAGGCCCGAGCGGCCGAGGCGGAAGGGGCCATTCGGGTGGCGGGGCTGTGGTCCCACTTCGCCTGCGCGGACGAGCCGGGCCACCCCTCCATCGGCGCCCAGTTGTCGGTCTTCCGCGACATGGTGGCGCATGCCGAAGGGGCGGGGCTGCGGCCGGAGGTGCGCCATCTGGCCAACTCCCCGGCGACCCTGACCGTGCCCGAGTCCCACTTCGACCTCGTACGGACCGGCATCGCCACCTACGGCATCTCCCCGAGCCCCGAACTCGGCACGGCCGCCGACTTCGGCCTGCGGCCGGTGATGACGCTCTCCGCCGCGCTCGCCTCCGTCAAGCGGGTGCCGGGCGGACACGGCGTCTCCTACGGGCACCGCTATGTGACCCCCGGCGAGACGACCCTCGCGCTGGTGCCCGTCGGGTACGGGGACGGCATTCCGCGCCATGCCTCGGGCACCGGCCCGGTGCTGGTCGCGGGGAAGTGGCGGACCATCGCGGGTACGGTCGCCATGGACCAGTTCGTGGTGGACTTGGGCGGGGACACCGCCGCCCCGGGGGACGAGGCGGTGCTGTTCGGCCCGGGGGACCGGGGCGAGCCGACCGCCGAGGACTGGGCACGTGCCGTGGGCTCGATCGCCTACGAGATCGTGACCCGAATCTCGGCCCGGATTCCCCGCGTTTATGTAGGTGAGGACGGGGGCACAGGGAACTGACCATGGGCGACGAGAGCACGGCCGGCAGTACGGCAGAGATGGCGACGAGAGTCGCGGCGGGGGCCACAGCCGTGAGCTGGCGCCGGGGCGCCGGATTCGCGGGAGCCACGATCGGCGTGCTCGCGGCGGGGGCGGCCGCGGGCGTCGCGCTGGAGCGGCTGACGGTCGGCCGCGGCGTACGGCGCAAGGCCCGGCTCGCACTGGACGCCGAGGGCCCTTACGGCACCCTGCGCGGCACCCCGGGCAGGGCGATCGCCGACGACGGCACCGAGCTGTACTACGAGGTGGAGGAGGTGCGGGAGAACGCCGCCGCGCCCTCGCCGCGGCGCAAGCGGCGGTTCGGGCGCCGCACCCCCACCCCCGTCACCATGGTCTTCAGCCATGGCTACTGCCTCGGCCAGGACTCCTGGCACTTCCAGCGCTCCGCGCTGCGCGAAGTGGTCCGCACCGTCTACTGGGACCAGCGCTGCCACGGCCGCTCGGCGCGCGGCTGCGCCCAGGCGGACGGCGAGGCGATCAGCATCGACCAGCTCGGCCGCGATCTGAAGGCGGTCATAGACGCGGCCGCGCCCGAGGGCCCGCTGGTGCTGGTCGGCCACTCCATGGGCGGGATGACGATGATGGCGCTCGCCGCGCAGTACCCCGACCTGGTGCGCGAGCGCGTGATCGGAGCGGCCTTCATCGGCACCTCGGCGGGCCGCCTGGGCGAGGTCAGCTTCGGCCTCCCGGTGGTCGGGGTGAACGCGGTGCGGCGGGTGCTGCCGGGGCTGCTCAAGGCGCTGGGCTGGCAGGCCGACCTGGTCGAGCGGGGGCGGCGGGCCACCGCCGATCTCTTCGCGGGGCTGATCAAGCGCTATTCGTTCGGCTCGAAGGACGTGGACCCGGGGGTCGCGCGGTTCGCCGAGCGGCTGATCGAGGCCACGCCGATCGATGTGGTGGCGGAGTTCTACCCGGCGTTCATCGCCCACGACAAGGCGGCCGCGCTGCCGCACTTCGACGGGCGGCCGGTGCTGGTGCTCGCGGGCGACAAGGACCTGATCACCCCGATGGAACACAGCGAGGCGATCGCGGAGCTGCTCCCCGGCGCCGAGCTGGTGATCCTCGAAGAGGCCGGGCATCTGGTGATCCTCGAACATCCCGAGGTGGTCAACGGCCATCTGACCGAGCTGCTCTCGCGGGCCGTGGACGGGGCGGGCGACCGGGCGAAGCGGGGCGTGTCGGGCTGAGGGGCCGGGCCTGTGGGGGCCGCCGTGCCGGGCCGCCGCGGCGGCCTGGTGCCCGTGCTCGGTGGAGCGGCGGAGTCTCCGGTCAGGTGGCCAGGTCCAGCCATTCCCCGACGGCAAGCACATGTGCGCGCCGTCCGGCGTGGGTGCGGAACTCGTTCTCCGGGTCGGAGACCTCGACATAGCCCGCGATCTTGTCCGGCTGTTCCGTCTCGTAGTGGATCGGCACCGCGTACCGGGCGTCGAGGATCTCCGCGGCCGCGGCGGCCTGCCTCGGGTCCATCGCGGCGGGCAGCGGGCTCGGCGGCTGGAGGTGCGGCGCGTCGACCACCGCGCCGTTGGCGGGCAGGAACACCGCGTCGAACGGGCTGAACCGGCGCGCGATGAGCCACCAGTAGCCGTGGAACATCGTGTCGCCGCCGTGGAAGACCCGCTGCCCGTCGGCCTGTACCACCCAGTTCAGTTGCGGGTCGCCCAGCCCGTCGACGGAGGGGACCGCGGTGACGCGGAACGGCCCGATGTCGCGGGTGGACCAGGCATCCACGACCTCGGCGGCCAGCCGGTGCAGGACCAGCTCGCGCTCGGCCGGCAGCGTCGTCACGTTGTCCACGTCGTCGCCGTGACCGGGCGCCGGTCGCAGCACCGGTGCCCCCGGCGTCAGCGCGTTCGCGAGCGCGGACGCGTCGGTGTGGTCCCGGTGCAGATGGGTGAGGAGTGCGGCGGTGACCTTCCCGCTCGGCACCGCCAGCCCCTCGCCGGGCTTCCACCCCGTGAACAGCGGTGAGAGGTCCCGCACGTAGTCGATCACCAGTCGCTCGCCGCCTGCCTCGATCTCCAGTCCGGCCCAGCCCAGTCGTCGCACCCGCATCCCGCACTCCTTCGTTCCGGTGGTTGCCCCGGAATTTAGCGTACGGTCGTTCTCCAAAGCAATAGCGAACAGGCGTACGCTATCCTTGTCGTATGTCACCACGACGCTCAGCGGCGGAAGCGCGGGCCACCAGGGGCCGGATCCTCGGCCGTGCCGCCGAGATCGCCTCCGAGGAAGGGCTGGACGGCATCACCATCGGCCGGCTCGCCGAGGAGCTGGAGATGAGCAAGTCCGGGGTGCACAAGCACTTCGGCACCAAGGAGACGCTCCAGATCTCCACGCTGGACAAGGCGTTCGTGGACTTCTGGCACCGGGTGGTCGAGCCCGCACTGGCGCAGCCGCCGGGTCTGCGGCGGCTGCGCGCGGTGTGCGCCAACTCCGTGGGCTACCTGGAAGCGCCGCTGCTGCCCGGCGGCTGCCTGATGACCGCGGCACTCAGCGAGTACGACGGCCGCCCCGGCCGGGTCCGCGACGCGGTGGCCGAGGTGTGGTCGCGCTGGCGGGAGCAGTTGCGGGCGGACCTGGCCGCGGCGGTGGAGATGGGCGAGCTGCCCGCCGGGTTCGACGTCGACCAGGCGCTGTTCGAGATCGTCGCCGCCGGGCTGGCGCTGAACGCGGCCATGCAGCTCCAGCACGACCGGGCGGCCGCGGGCCGGGCCCGCCGAGCGATCGAACGGGCCTTGGACCAGTCCTGACCGGTCCTGACCGCACGCCGGACCGGGCACCGGTATCCGGTGGGCGGGCTCGATGTCTGTTTCGACGGTGCCCGCGTGGCCGTCCGTTCGGCTGTCCGACCGCCCGGCCAGGGCGTTCGTGCCGGTCCGCGCCGGGCTTTCGCTGCCCGTACCATCGGCGAGTATGGACGTAGGCACGCGCATCACCGTCACCTCTCCCGACCAGATGCGGGACCTGGGCCGCAGACTCGCCAAGCTGCTGCGCCCCGGCGATCTGGTCCTGCTCACCGGTGAACTCGGCGCGGGCAAGACGACCCTGACGCGGGGCCTGGGCGAGGGTCTGGGCGTTCGTGGCGCCGTCACCTCGCCCACCTTCGTGATCGCCCGGGTGCACCCCTCGCTGGGCGACGGCCCGCCGCTGGTCCATGTCGACGCGTACCGGCTGAACGGCGGCCTCGACGAGATGGAGGACCTGGACCTCGACGTCTCCCTGCCGGATTCGGTGGTGGCCGTGGAGTGGGGCGAGGGGAAGGTCGAGGAGCTGGCGGAGGACCGGCTGCATGTGGTGATCCAGCGGACGGTGGGCAGCGATATGGCGGTCACGGACGCGATGGCCGCCGACGTGGACGACGTACGGGACGTGGTGTTGACGGGTGTCGGCCCCCGCTGGGCGGGGGAGGACCTGGCGTCGCTCGCGGGGTAGCGACGCGGGGTGGCGCCGGGGTGGCCCACGGGGTGGCCCGGCCCGGCGGGGCCGCCGGGTAGAGCTCGCGTGCAGATGCCGGGTAGTTTCCGACAAGCCGTCGGCATGCTGTTGCATTCCGGGCATCGCCCGTGGTCACATGGGGAGAGAAAGCGTGGGTTAGGTCTGCCTAACTCCGCTCGACTGCCCCAGCACCCTCAGGAGGCATCCATGTCGGCCCACGACCCCGTGGCCGGGACCGGCGCGCGCGACGACCGGTCACCGTCGATGTCGGAGCTCCTGGCGGCGTGTGCGGCGGCGAGCGCGGTCTCGACGCCCCCGCGGCCGACCGAGGAGGAGACTCCCGCGTCCGCCGAGTCCGAGCCCGAGTCCGAGGTGGACGACGAGGAGCGCGACGCGGCGTAGCGCCCGTCGCGGACGCGTCGTCTCCGCCACGGATCATGGGGGATTACGCGACTACGGGGCTACGGGACGACGACGACCTTCGTGTCCACCTGGGCGAACTCCCACATCGCCGCACTGTCCGCCCGGCTCTCCCGGACGGCCCCGGTTCGCTTGCGCGCGTTCGGGTCCGGCATCGACCCGTCCACCGCCGCGCTGAAACCGAACACGACTCCCCCTTCCGAGTGGAAGACGACGACGTGCTCGACCTGCACTCCGTCCGATCCGACCCCGCCCTTGTTGCGCGACGTCACGGAATAGGTCCCCGGGTCGGGGCTGGCCGGGCTCGGGCCCACCCGGAAGGTGTGAGTGGCCTTACCGTCGGCACCGACCAGCCAGACCCGCTTGTCGCCCAGTGCGTAGACGACCCGTACGCCGGTGCCGGAGCCGGCCGGAAGGGCGGTGGACTTCTGCTTCGACCCCGCGTCGCCCTTGTCCTTCTTCTTGGACTCGGCGGCGTGCGACCCGGGCCGGGCCTGAGTCGGATGGTCGGGCGCGGTCGCGGCGGCCTGGTAGCCGAGGAACCCGACGACGCCCAGCGCGGCGGCGGTGAGTACGGCCACAGCAGGCCCGGTACTGCTCCTTGGCACGGCGGCAACCCTCTCCTGCGGTCAGTACGTGCTGACGGCCCGTACACACTTACGGCGACGGTAGCACCGGCGCCCGCCGCCCCGCCGCGCTCCGGCCGAGCGGTGACCGAGCTGTTCCACCGTCGGTACGAAAGGGCGGTATGAAAGAACGACCTCCCGGCGCGCCGTAGGCTGTTCTCGTGCTGTTGCTCGCTCTTGATACCGCCACCCCCGCCGTGACCGTCGCCCTGCACGACGGCTCCGCCGTGATCACCGAGTCCTCGGACGTGGACGCCCGCCGCCATGGCGAGCTGCTGCTGCCCGCCGTGCACCGGACGCTGAAAGAGGCGGGCACGGAGCTGGCCGCGGTGACGGAGATCGTCGTCGGCGCGGGCCCCGGTCCGTACACCGGACTGCGGGTGGGCCTGGTGACCGCGGCCACCTTCGGGTCGGCCCTCGGCGTGCCCGTCCACGGGCTGTGCACCCTGGACGGGATCGCGTACGCCGCCGGGCTGGCCGGTCTGGACGGCCCCTTCGTCGTGGCCACGGACGCGCGGCGCAAGGAGGTCTACTGGGCGCGCTACGACGACGCCCGGACCCGCGTCACCGAGCCCGCCGTCGACCACCCCGCCGATCTCGCCGAGCGGATCGCCGGGCTGCCCGCGGTCGGCGCGGGCGCGCTGCTCTACCCGGCGGCCTTCGCCGACGTACCGGCCGGGATGCCGGAGTACCAGTCGGCCGGGGCGCTCGCCGCGCTCGCCGCCGAGAAGCTGGCGCGCGGCGAGGAACTGCCGCCGCCCCGGCCGCTGTATCTGCGCCGCCCCGACGCCAAGGTGCCCGCCAACTACAAGGTGGTCACCCCGAAGTGAGCGGCGCGACCGTGACGCTGCGCGAGATGCGCTGGTGGGACCTGGACCGGGTGATGGAGCTCGAAGAGGAGCTGTTCCCCGAGGACGCCTGGTCGCGGGGGATGTTCTGGTCCGAGCTGGCCCATGCGCGGGGCCGGGACGCCACCCGGCACTATGTGGTGGCGGAGAGCGGGCCCCGGCTGGTCGGATACGCCGGGCTCGCCGTCTTCGACCGCACCGGCGACGTCCAGACCATCGCCGCCGCCCGCGACCACTGGGGCACCGGCCTCGGCGCCCGCCTCCTCACCGACCTCCTTATGGCCGCCACCGCCTTCGAATGCCGTGAGGTGCTGCTGGAGGTGCGGGTCGACAACGCCCGCGCGCAGCGGCTGTACGAGCGCTTCGGCTTCGAGCCCATCGGCATACGCAGGGGCTACTACCAGCCCGGCAATGTGGACGCCCTGGTCATGCGGCTGTCGGACCCGGCGGCGCCGGGTGTGGCGACCGCGGCGTCCGCCGACCCCAACGCGTCCACCGAGACCATCACGTCCACCGAGACCAACGCGTCCACCGCGAACACAGCGGCCTCCGCGAACCCCACGAACCCTGCGGCCTCCGCGAACCCCGCGACCTCAGTACAAGGAACCGAGACCCATGGCTGACGAACCCCTCGTCCTCGGCATCGAGACCTCCTGCGACGAGACCGGCGTCGGCATCGTCCGCGGCCACACCCTCCTCGCCGACGCCGTCGCCTCCAGCGTGGACGAGCACGCCCGCTTCGGCGGTGTCGTCCCCGAGGTCGCCAGCCGCGCCCATCTGGAGGCGATGGTCCCCACGATCCAGCGTGCGCTGAAGGAGGCCGGGGTCGCCGCCTCCGACCTCGACGGCATCGCCGTCACCGCGGGCCCCGGGCTCGCGGGCGCGCTGCTGGTCGGCGTCTCGGCCGCCAAGGCGTACGCCTACGCCCTCGGCAAGCCGCTCTACGGCGTCAACCACCTCGCCTCCCACATCTGCGTCGACCAGTTGGAGCACGGGCCGCTGCCCGAGCCGACGATGGCGCTGCTGGTGAGCGGGGGCCACTCCTCGCTGCTTCTCGCGCCCGACATCACCTCCGACGTCCGCCCGCTCGGCTCGACCATCGACGACGCGGCGGGCGAGGCGTTCGACAAGATCGCCCGGGTGCTGAACCTGGGCTTCCCCGGCGGCCCCGTCATCGACCGCATCGCCCGCGAGGGCGACCCGGACGCGATCGCCTTCCCGCGCGGACTGACCGGTCCGCGGGACGCCGCGTACGACTTCTCCTTCTCGGGGCTGAAGACCGCCGTCGCCCGCTGGATCGAGGCGAAGCGGGCGGCGGGCGAGGAGGTGCCGGTCGCCGATGTCTCGGCCTCCTTCCAGGAGGCGGTCGTGGACGTGCTGACCCGTAAGGCCGTGCGCGCCTGCAAGGACGAGGGCGTGGAGCATCTGATGATCGGCGGCGGCGTCGCCGCCAACTCCCGGCTGCGGGCCATGGCCGAACGCCGCTGCGAGGACGCGGGGCTCACCCTGCGGGTGCCGCGGCCGAAGCTGTGCACGGACAACGGGGCGATGGTCGCGGCGCTCGGCGCGGAGATGGTGGCGCGGGGCCGGTCCGCCTCGGCCTGGGACCTGTCGGCGGACTCCTCGCTTCCGGTGACCGATCCGCACGTCCCGGACCCGAACGCGCACACCCACTCCCACTCGCACGGTCACTCTCATGACCATGTGCACGAGCTGAGCCGGAAGAACCTGTACGCATGACCGTCGCGCTGATGTGGGAAGCCCGGGCCGTGGCGGGGAAGGGCGCGGAGCTGCTGGCGTGGGCCACCCGCCAGCCCCTCGACCCGGCCCCGCTGCGCCGCGAGACCTTCCGCGCGCCCGAGGACCGCGTCCTCGTCATCACCTGGTGGGACGGCGCCTACGACACCCCGGACCTGCCGGAACTCCCCGAACCGGGGGAGGACTTGGCCCGACGCGCGGTGCACCGCTGGCGCTTCGAAGCGGTCACGGACCAGAACTGATCCGAACGGCATGCCTCGGCCGTACCGCCCCGGCCACGCCCTCACCCTTTCCGGAGGGCGTCGCCGAGATCGGCCAGGTGCCGGGAGACCGGGCCCAGGGTGAGCAGTCCACTGCCCGCCCCGGCCAGCTCGGCCGCCGCCGGGGCAAGGGCGGTGTGGGCGCGCGCCATCGTTTCCCGGTCGCCGACGGCGATGGCCGCCCGGCCGGTGAGACACCACAGGGCCTCCAGCAGCAGATCGCGGGGCGGCTCCGGGACCGCGCGCAGCGCCGCCGCGGCCTCGGCGGGCCGGTCCCGGGCCAGCAGCACCAGCGGGCGGACCCAGGGCGCGTACGGCCCCCAGTCGAGGTCCGCGTCGGTCGGTGCGGGCCGCCCTCGCTCCACACGCAGACAGAGCAGCGCGAGCGGCAGCAGACCGTGTTCCAGACCGGGCATACCGGCGCCGTCCAGCCGTGTGGCCGCGTCCCGGTAGGCCGCCTCGGCCTCGGCGGCCTGCCCGGCCGCGGCAAGCCGCAGTGCCCGGTACCACTCGGTGAACACGCTTACCAGCGGCCGTTCGTGGCGTTCGCCCAGACGGTCGGCGGCTGCCGCGTGCCGGTCGGCCGACGCGAAGTCCGCGAGCGCGCTGCGGGCCTGGAGCCGGATGAGATGGCCGAGCACCTCGAAGGTGACCAGACCGTGCCGGGCCGACAGGGCGATCAGCTCGGCCCCGGTCGCGTCCCGGCGCGGCGCCAGCCCCGCGCGGTCGAACGTCTGCATGAAGACGCCGTTGAGGGCGAACGCCAGCAGCGCGGGATCGTCCAGCCGCCGGGCGATCTCCTCGGCCTGCCGAGCCGCTTGGCGGCCACGTTCGGAGCGACCCCCACGCGACTCGACGGCAACCGTCGCCAACAACCGCGCCCGCACCGCCTCATAACGCGGCGCCGCCTCGCCGGTGGGCCCGGGCTCGACGGCCTCGTGGCCGGAGGCCCAGCGGCTGGGCAACCCGCGCCCGGTCACCGCGCGCCCCGGCGAGCCGTGGTCGGGCGCATCGCGGCCGGTTGCCCCGTGGCCGGGGGACTCGCGAGCTGGGCCCTCGTGAGCAGTTGCCCCATGCCCGGGGGCCTCGTCGCCCAGTGGCTCGTGCCCGGGGCCCTTGTGCCCGGTCACCGCGCGTCCCGGTGCTTCGTGGCCGGGCGCGTCGGGGCCGGTTGCCCCGTGGTCGGGCGCCCCGTGGCCGGTTGTCTCATGGCTGGGCGTCCCGTGGCCGGGGGCCCGGTGAGCGCGCGTCTCGTGGCCTGAGGGCTCATGGCCGGTTCCCTTGCGAACGCCGGCCGCGTGATCGGTTGCCCCGTGGCCGAGGGCCTCACGACCGGGGGTCTCGTGAGCGGGCTCCCCGGGAGCAGGCCCCCCGTGGTCTGGCGGCTCAATGTCAGGGGCCCCGTCGTCCGGCACCCCGGGACCGGCCGCGAGAGCGGCCAGCGTGCGTTCGGCCGCCGCTACGATCGACGCCGCCTGTTCCGGGTCGTCCAGGCGGGTCCAGATGGCCGGGACGTCGTAGGCGCCGATGACGCGGGCGGTCAGTTCCGGGTCGCCCAGTTCCTCCGCTGCCGCGACGGCGGCCACGCGTTGCTGTCGGGCCGTCCGGAGGCCGCCGCCTCCGGTCATCGAGAGGTCGCGGAGCAGACCGACCGTGGACTCCAGACGGGCCCGCGCGCCGGAGGCCACCGTGCGGTCGTAGGCGGCGGCGGCCTCCGCCCATACCTGGGCGGCCGCCCCGCCGCGGGCCGTGGCGGGGTCGAGGTGGGGCGCCTGGTCGAGGATGTCGGTCTCCAGGCGGCGCAGTTCCGGGCCCGGGTCCAGGCCCAGTTGCTCGACCAGCAGCGTCCGGGCCCGGCGCAGGACCGCCAGCGCGTCGCCCTGGCGGCCGGTGCGGTACAGCGCGAGGGCCAGCGCCCGCCAGGCGCCCTCGCGCCAGGGGTGCTCGGCCAGGTGCGCCTCCAGGTCCGGAACCGCCTCGGCGGCCCGGCCCAGGGCCAGGCGGGCCTCCGCCTGGCGTTCGACGGCGTGCAGCCGCAGCTCCGCCAGCCGGGAGCGCTCGCCCCGGGCCCAGTCCTCGTCGGCGAACTCCGCGTACGCGGGGCCGCGCCACCGGCTCAGCGCCTCCTCCAGCCGGGGCAGCGCGCCGTCCGGCGGCAGGGTCGCGGCGGCGGACACGTCCTGTTCGAAGCGCCAGGCGTCCACCGCGTCCGCATCGGCGCGCAGCGCGTATCCGGGCCCCTCGGTGACCAGCAGCCGGGCCGGGGTGCGGGGCGGGCGCTGTGGTTCCAGCGCGCGGCGCAGCGCGGACACGAACGTACGCACCGCGCCCACCGCCCCCGCGGGCGGCTCCGTCCACAGGTCCTCGACCAGCCGGGATACGGGTACGACGCGGCGGCGGGCGACGATCAGCCGGGCCAGCACCGCGCGGTGCCGTGGCCCCTTCAACGCGATGGCGCGCCCGTCGGCGTCCCAGGCCACCACCGGCCCCAGCACCCCGAACCCGACCCGCATGCGGTCACCGTAGCGCGCTGATCGGATGCTCATCCGCACCCGGCAGGCTGACGGGCACCTGGTCACACCAGGGCACCTGGAACATTCACAGCAAGGGCGGAAACATGGGCCTTCTCATCCCCGGCTTCGACTACCGGCGCGTCCCCGTCGCCGACGGCGTGTCCCTGAACGTGGCCGTCGCGGGCTCGGGCAGCCCCGTCGTGCTGCTGCACGGCTTCCCGCAGACCCACCTGATGTGGCGGCATGTCGCCGCCGACCTCGCGGCCGACCACACCGTGATCTGCCCCGACCTGCGCGGCTACGGCGCCAGCGACAAACCGGCCGCCGGCACCGGCACCGGCACCGGCACCGGCACCGACGCCACTGCCGATGCCGAGGGCGCCGCCTACGCCAAGCGCACCATGGCCGCCGACATCGTCGCCCTGGCCCGCGCCCTCGGCCATGACCGCTTCGCCCTGGCCGGGCATGACCGCGGTGCCCTGGTCGCCTTCCGGGCCGGCCTCGACCACCCCGCGGCCATCACCCACCTCGCCTGCCTGGACGTGCTGCCGACCCTGGACATGTGGGACGTGATGCGCGGCACCACCGCCGCGGTCGGCTTCCACCTCTTTCTGATGGCCCAGCCCCCGGGGCTGCCCGAGCGGATGATCGCCGCCTGCCCCGACGACTTCTTCGGCCACTTCCTCGACCTGTGGGCGGGCGACCCGGGGGCCATCCCCGCCGAGGTCCGCGCCGCCTATCTGGACGCCTGCCGCGCCGCGGTGCGCTCGATCGTGGCCGACTACCGCGCCTCCGCCGGTGTCGACGTCGACCACGACCGGGCCGACCGGGACGCCGGGCGCCGGCTGACGATGCCGGTCACCGTGCTTCAGCAGGACTGGGGCGCCGCCCTCGGCTATGACGCGGCGGCGGTGTGGCGCGCCTGGGCCGACGACCTGGAGCACCGCACCGTCGGCTACGGCCACTTCATGGCCGAGGAGGCACCCGCCGACATCGCCGAGCACCTGCGGGAGCTCCTCGCCCGCTAGGAGTTGTCGTCACATGTCACGCCCACATCAGCGGGGATGCGAGGGTGACGGTCTGTGCGGTACAGCGCCTGGTGGCCGCGTCCTGAGGGCCCTGGTGGCCGCGCCCCTGAGCGCCCTGGTGGCCGCGCCCCTGAGCGCCCTGGTGGCCGCGCACAGCGGCCGGTTTCGCCGTGGCGGGGCCGCCTGGATCAGGTTGCGTGGAGAGCGAGGGTCGGGGACAGATGGGAGGCGCGGACCGCTGGGTAGAGGCCCGCGAGGGTGCCGATGACGAGGGTGGCGCCGAAACCGCCACCGATCGTCCACGGCGGGATCACCCAGGGAATGCCGTTGCTGATCGCGTAGCCGCCGGTGGCGGCGGCACCCAGGAGGATGCCGGCGAGACCACCGAGCCCGGACAGGAGCAGCGACTCGGTGACGAACTGGCCCCGGATCTGACCTCGGGTCGCGCCGATGGAGCGGCGCAGGCCGATTTCGTAGCGGCGCTCCAGCACTGAGATGATCATGGTGTTGGCGACGCCGACCCCGCCGACCAGGAGGGCCACTCCGCCGAGTCCGAGCAGCAGGTTGCTGAAGGCGCCCTCGGTGGCGGCCTTGGCCTGGAGTCCGGATGACGGGTCGGTGACCTCGACGTTATGGGGCGTTTGGGGGTCGACGGTTCGCGGGATCAGGCTGTGGACCGATTCCACCCTGTCGTCGGCGGAGCGTTCGTAGAGCGTGGTCGGCCGGCCGTCGAAGCCGAGTCGGGTCTGTCCGACCTCCCAGCCGACCAGGGCGGAGCGGGCGATCTCGGGGGCCAACGGCAGTTCGTCGAGGATGCCGAGGACGGTGAAGTACTCGTTGTCGATGTAGACCCGCCGGCCGGGCTCGGTAATGCCGAGGCGCTGAGCCGCGACGTCGCCGAGCACCACCGAGGGGTACTTGCCGGTGGCCGCGTTGAGCCAGGTGCCGCTGCGCATGCTGCCCCGCAGGGTGGCCAGCAGGTCCTCGGTGGCACTCTGGACCGAGATACCACCGGTGATCATGTCGTCGATCTTCTCCGACCGGCGGACGGCGTGATCCAGCAGGCCGGTGGCGCCGACGTGTTCGACGCCGTCGATCCGGGCCACCCTGCCTGCCGCGTCCTTGGCCATCGGCACCTTCTTCTGGGTGACCAGATCCTGGCCGGGGGTGACGACCAGCATGTTCGTGCCGAGCTTGTCGAGTTCTTGGAGGAGCTCCTCCTTGCTGGAGGCGGAGATGCCCACCACCGAGATCATCGTCGCGATACCGATGGCGATACCGAGAGCGGACAGCACGACGCGCATCGGGCGGTTGCGCATCCCGGCCATTCCGGTGTGCAGGATGTCCAGCGGTGTCAGACGGGCCGGTGTGAGCACCGACCGCCGCCGCCTCACCGGGCCTCGCTCGGTACGTGGCCGGGGGTATGCGCGTGCCCCTGGTCGTGGGCGGTGTCCTGGACGATGTTGCCATCGCGGATCCGCACCTGCCGGGGCAGTTCGCCGGCGATCTCGGTGTCGTGCGTGATGACCGCGATGGTCGCGCCCTCCTTGTTGAGTTCATGGATGAGTTCCACGACGGCCTCGCCGGAGGCGGAGTCCAGCGCGCCGGTCGGCTCGTCGGCGAGGAGCAGATCGGGCGCGCCCACGACCGCACGGGCGATGGCGACTCGCTGCTTCTGACCGCCGGACAACTCATGCGGCCGGTGGTTCAGCCGGTCGCCGAGGCCGACCCGTTCCAGGGTCTCGACCGCGCGCCTGCGGCGTTCGGCGCGCGGCAGACCGGAGTAGAGCAGGCCCTCGGCGACGTTGGCCTGCGCGCTCATGCCCGGTACGAGGTGGAACGCCTGGAAGACGAAGCCGATGTGCTGGGCGCGCAGCGCGGACAGGGCGCGGTCGCTGAGCCCGGCCGCGTCATGGCCCGCGATGCTGACCGAACCGGCCGTGGGCTGGTCGAGGGTGCCCACGATGTGCAGCAGGGTCGACTTGCCCGACCCCGACGGGCCGACGATGGCCACCAGTTCGCCCCGGCCGATGGTCAGATCCACACCGCGCAGGGCCACCACCCCGCCCGGATACTCCTTGGTCACACCCCTCAGCCGCACCACGGGTCCGGTCCGGGCGGCATCGCCGACGGGCACGTCAGCGGCGGGCATGGCGTCGGCGGTCGCGTCAGCGACCGGGAGGTCAGGGGTGGTCATGTCGTGGGCACCCCGACGCGCATACCGTCCCGCAGCCCGGCGCCGGAGACCTCGACCCGGCCTTGAGCGAACATGCCGAGCCTCACCTTGATCTCGCGTGCCTTGCCGCCCGCGACGACCTGGACGCCGAACGAGCCGTCCTCCAGGGCGAGCAGAGCGCTGACCGGAACGCTGAGCACGTCCTTGCGGATCCGGCCGGTGAACACGACGGTGGCGGGGGACTTGTCGACGCCCTCCACCGCGCCGGGATCGTCGAAGGTGACCGTGACGTCGACCTTCGGGGTCTTGTCGTTCGAGTCGTCCCCCATCGTGGCGACCTCGCCCACGGAGGAGACCGTCCCGTCGGCGACGGTTCCGCCGGGCAACTCCACCCGCACCTTGTGGTCCGGCTTGGCCAGCGCGGCCTCGGAGACCTTGACCTCAAGGCGCACGAGCCGGTCGGAACCGGTGGTGGTCATGATCTTCTGGCCCGGCGCCGCCACGTCGCCGGCCGCCGCGCTCACGCTCTGCACCCGCAGCGGGCCGGACGCGAAGGCGATCTGGTCGGGCCCGATCCGCCCGGTCTCCGCCAGCCCGTGGTGCTCCTGCCAGCGCTCGACGGCCGCGGTCGTGCCTGCCGTGAACTCGTCGTTGGCGACGAGGGCGCCGCCGTACCCGAGCTCGACGAGATTCTCCTTGAGCTGCTTGACGTCGGTGCCCGTGTCGCCTTCCTTCAGCGTCCGGTACATCGGCTCGCTTCCGTACATCAGGCGTACGTCCTTGCCGCCGAGGGCGTACAGACGGCCGTCCCGCTTGACGGTGGAGCCGCTGCGGGGCACCCAGGTGAGGGTGCCGGCCGCCCCGGAGTTGAGCTTGCGTTCCCGGGAGTAGCCGAGCGTGCCGTCGACGCTGGTGCTGCTGGTCAGGTCGCCGCGCTCAACGGGTTGTGTCGACGCGGGCAGTTGGGACCGCTGCGGCCCGGATTCGTCCTTCCGCGGCTGGGCCAGTCCCGTCACGGCGATGCCGCCGCCGACGACGGCCGCGACCGCCACCAGCGAGAGGACGATGGCTGCCCGCCTCATGCCGCACACTCGTTGAGGGCCTTGAGGAACTTGTCGGGGTCGGCTCCCTTCGGGATCCGGAAGCCGGGGTTGGCCCCGCCGCTGCCGGGCTTCGGGTCGGGCATGTCGAAGCCCTTGCCGCGCACGCACTCGGCGATCTTGACCTGCTGGTCGAGCGCGTCCTGCTGGTCGGCGGCGCCGCCGGAGCCGCCCCCGGCCATGGTGGATCCGCAGTCCTTGAGCGCCTTGGACCACTTTGCCGCGGATGTGCCCTCCGGCTGCGCGAGTGTCGCCGAGTGCGGGTCCTCACCCGGCTTGAGGTCGGGAACGTCGATGCCCTTGCCGCGCAGACACGTGCGCAGCTTCTGGGCCTTGTCGAAAGCGGCCGAGTCCGAGCCGCCCGAGCCACCGGATCCGCCCGAGCTGCCGGATCCGCCCGAGGCGGCGGAGTTCTCGGACGAGGACGAATCCTTGGACCCGCCGGAGTCGGACGAGCCGGAGCAGCCGGTCACGAACAGGGCCAGACCGGCCGCGGTGGCCGCCAGGGTCAGGGTGAGCCTGTGGTTCCTCACGGTTCTCTCTCCTCGCGAACGAGCCGCCGCCCGTGCTGCGTGCCGTGCGGCGACCGCGTGGTTGCGGACAGAGCGGAGAGTGATCGATGGGACTGTTTCGTTTCTCTTACAGACGCACGGGTCCCTTACGGACGTACGGGCGCCTCGCCCGGCGCCGCGGGGCGGCACCACGGACACCTGTAACAACGGCGAAAGGCGCCCGTCGGGTAGACAGGGGCCATGCGTGTTCTGGTGGTGGAAGACAACGCGTTCCTCGCCGAGATGATCGCGGAGGGCATGCGCCGCGACGCGATCACGGTCGATGTCGCCCTCGATGGAGTCAGCGCTCTGCGCAAGCTCCAGTTCGGCGACTACGACGTCCTCGTACTCGATCGCGACCTTCCCGGTATGCACGGCGACGAGGTGTGCCGCCGTCTGGTCGCCAAGGGGCTGCTCACCCGGGTGCTGATGCTCACCGCCTCGGTGACCGTCGCCGAGCGGGTGGAGGGCCTGAGCCTCGGCGCCGACGACTACCTCACCAAGCCGTTCGCCTACGAGGAGTTGGTCGCCCGCGTGCTCGCGCTCGGCCGCCGCGTCCAGCCCGCGCTGCCGCCGGTGATCGAGCGTGCCGGGATCACCCTGGACACCGCCCGCCGGCAGGCCGACCGCGACGGCGTGGCGCTCTCCCTGACCCGCAAGGAGTTCGCCGTCCTCGAAACGCTGATGCGCGCGAACGGCGCCGTCGTCAGCGGCGAGGACCTCATCGAGAAGGTGTGGGACGAGAACGCCGGGTACGACACCAACCCCGTGCGCGTCGCCCTCAGCCGCCTGCGCACCAAGCTCGGGGGCCCGCCGGTGATCGAGACCGTACCCGGCGCCGGATACCGCATCGCCGCCTCCCGGGCCGGGCGATGATGCGCCGACCGCTTCCCATGACCGCGATGATGCGCCGACTGTGTCCCACGACGGAGCGGGCCCGCCTCACCGCCCTGTACGGCGGGCTCCTGCTGCTGGCCGGAGGCGTGCTGGCCGGCGTCATCTACGCACTGGTCCAGGACGACCTGGACGCACGTCTCGGCAGCGCGATCACCCCCGTGCCGCGCGGGCCGCGGATCACCTCCGACGAAGACATCCCTCCCGGCTCCGTCCGGGGGGACGAGTACACCGTGGTCCTGGCGAACAAAGCGGGCGAGGCGGCCAAGACAAAGACGGTGGCGGCCCTCACCGCCACCACCCTCAACCGTCTGCTGACCGTCTCGGGCATCGCGCTCGGCGTCTTCGCGGTGCTCTCGCTCCTCCTGGCCTGGTGGATGGCGGGCCGGGTGCTGCGCCCGGTCGGTGTCATCACCGCCACCGCGCGCAAGCTCTCCGGGGAGAACCTGCACCAGCGCATCGGCCTCAAGGGGCCGCCCGGGGAGCTCAAGGCACTGGCCGACACCTTCGACCAGATGCTGGGTCGGCTGGAGCAACTGGTCACGGCCCAGCAGCGGTTCGCGGCGAACGCCGCGCACGAGCTGCGCACACCGCTGGCCGTCCAGCGGGCCGCCGCCGAGATCGGCCTGGCCGACGCCGACCCCGAACGGGTGGCGTGGATCCGGGCCGAGCTGATCAAGGCCGCGGACACCAGCGAAAGACTCATCGAGTCGCTTCTCCTGCTCGCCGCCACCGACCAGGGCATCCAACGCCGCGAGGACGTCGAGATGGACGAGACGGTCGCGGTCGTCACCGCCGGATTCTCCGACGAGGCCGGCGAAAAGGCGATCACTGTCACGACCACGGTGGAGCCGCTGACGGTTCCGGGCGACCCGGTCCTGCTCGCCCATCTGGTCCGCAATCTCGTCGCCAACGCGGTGGCGTACAACCACCAGGGCGGCCGCATCGGCGTCCACCTCGCCGACCGGGTGCTGCGGGTTTCCAACACGGGCCCGGAGATCCCCGCGGACACCGTCCACCGGCTCTTCGAACCGTTCCGCCGGCTGAACGAGCGCACGCACACCGCCGGGGAAGGCGCCGGACTCGGCCTGTCCATCGTCGCGTCCATCGCGCGGGCCCACGGCGCCGAGGCCACCGCGGACGCCAACCCGGGCGGCGGCCTCTCGGTCAGGGTCCGCTTCCCATAAGGGGTGCGGTCCTGACCGGCCTCGGCTCACGCCGTCACGCCGTCACCGCCGCCCCGGCGTAGTGCTCGGCGATCTCGTCGCTGGTCGTCACCCACACCCCGGGGTGGTTCACGACGTACTCCAGCGCCTGGTCCACGTACTTGTGCCGGAACGGCTGGTTGATCACGAACGGATGCAGCACCAGGGACATCACCCGGCCGCTGGTGGCCGCGTCGGCGTAGAGCTGGTCCAACTGGTCCTTGACGATCCGGACGAAGTCCGGCCCGCTGAGGCTCTTGCCGACGAACATCTGGACGTCGTTGACCTCGATCGAATACGGCACGCTCAGCATGCCCGGCACGTTGAGCCGGTACGGCTGGTCGTCGTTGGCCCAGTCCAGCACGTACGCCAGCCCCAGCTCGGCCAGGAGCTCCGGGGTCCGGAAGGTCTCGGTCAGCGCCGGTCCCAGCCAGCCGCGCGGCCTGCCGCCGGTGGCCCGCTCGATGGTGTCGATCACCTCGGTGAGGTAGGCGCGCTCCTCCTCCGGGGACATGTCCGCCTGGAGGATCGAGTTGTTCTTGCCGTGCGCGGCCCACACCCAGTTCCGCTCGCGGCCGGCCCGGATGATCTGGGGGTAGCGCTCGGCGACATCGGAGTTGAGCATCACGCTCGCCCGTACCTGGTGCCGGTCCAGGCTCTCGATCAGCCGCCAGATGCCGACCCGGGGCCCGTAGTCCCGCCACCCGTAGTTCAGCGGGTCGGGCGCCAGCGCCCTGGTGTCGGCGAAGATACTGGTCGAGGGTCGGTCGACCTGGTAGTGCTCGACGTTCAGCCCGACGTAGAAGGCCACGCGGGCGCCGTCCGGCCAGTGGATCGGTTCCCGCTCGACGATGGGGCTGTAGTCGAAGAGCTGGTTGTCCATCAGAGCTCACCTCATAGGTGCGGTGCGGCGGTTCGGATCGGTTCGCTTGATGGGCATCGTGAAACCCTCACATCAGTGAGAAGGTCAAGCGGGGGCCGCGCACGCGGGGCTTCGCATGAGGAGTGACCACGCGAGCTGAGAGACTGCGTCGGCGTATCCCGCTGTGCTGTGAGCGCCACGAATGACGTGCGTGCCAGCAGTGCCATGAGTGCCATGAGGAAGGACGTCATGACGCCGCCCATCGAGCTTCCGCCACCGCCGCCCGGCCCGGACGAGCGGCCGTGGAAGGACCGCGCAGGGTTGCTCGACGAGCGGGCGCGGGCGATGGGCGCGCTGGCGCGGTGGTACCTGGCACCGCATCGGGCGCTGCTGCTGTGGCTGTCCACGCTCGTCTTCGCGCTGGGCTGGAGCCTCGCGGTCTCGGGGTTCCAGTTCCTGGTGAAGGGCGAGATCATCGAGCACGTCCTGGGCGTGATCTTCCTGGGTCTCGCCCTGGGCGCCACGGTCCCCTCCAGCCTCGGGGTGGCCTCGGGCATCCGGCGCGACGTCTTCGTGGGCGCGTGCCTGCGCGACTGGGCGGAGCTGGAGCGCGACCCCCAGACGCTGCCGCGCTGGCGCGTCTCCGGCGGCGCGCTCCTGTGGCTGGGCCCGTCCATCGTGCTGACCTGCCTCGGGCTGGCGCTGGGCGGGTTCGCCGTCGTCGCGGACATCGGTACGGAGAGCTTCGGCACCGTCGCCGGTATCGGCATCGTCTTCGCGGTCGCCGGGGCGCTCGGCATGGCCAAGGCGATCGACTACTACCGCCTGGTCAGCCGCGAACTCCGCCCCGACGCAGGCGTTCCGGATGCCTACGGCCGCGATGCCTACGGCCGGGATGCCTGCGCTCCGGACGCGCCCGGTCCCGGCTCCCCCTACGACGACGGCTTCTGCGACGACGGCTTCTGTAGTGACTGAAAGCGGTGCCGCAGCTCCTCGTACCGCTCGTTCGGGCTCTCCCCGCGCTGCTTGGCCGCCTCCTCGATGCGGGTCAGCAACTGCCTGACCCGCACGGCGTCCATGTAGGCGTCGCGTTCCAGCTTCTTGTACGCGGCGGCGGCGGGCCCCTTGTGGTCGTCCGGGTCGACCGACTGCTTCAGGTGGCCGAGACGCTCGATCTGTTCCTCAAGGTAACTGAGCATTCCCTCAAGGTCTTTGATGAGATCCGACAGATCCTGGTCCGATACGGACAGTTTGTCTTTACTCATGTTCCATCCGTCTCTGCCATCCTCCCATCGGCCCATTCGCGGGATGATCGTGCCATGACCGGGGCCGGTGTGGAGAGTCACCCGGAGTTTCTTGCCGGAGGTCAGTCCGGCAGGACGGTCTCCGGGGGCAATTCGATGCCGAAGTCGGCGGCGAGAACGCCCAGCACCTCGTCGTTGTCGGCGAGTTGGCGCTCCTTACGGGTGCCGTCGGAGCCGGTCTCGACGAGGGTCCGCCCGGACAGGGAGAGATGGCGGTCCAGGGTGGTGCGCTGGACGTAGAGGCTGTGCTGGAAGGGCGAGCGCGGGCTGGTGGCGACGTACCAGTTGACCACCCCGTAGTCGGACGGGTCGCAGGGCTCCCGGGTGAAGGCGTACTGGTCCTGCCAGGTGCCGTCGAGGAACGCCTGGAGCACCCACAGGTCCTCCAGCCCGCCGGGGTACGGCTCGCGGACGTAGCGATGGCGCCGGGTGCCGTCGTGGAACTCGGTGTCGGCCACGAGCGGCACGGCCTCCAGGAGGCTGCCGATGCTGCCGAAGCCCACATCGGCCACGTAACGCCGCTCCTCGCCCGGTATCTGGACCAGCAGCAGCATATGGGTGCGCGGACGGACCGCCCCGGGGGCCGCGCCGACCCGGACGCGCCCGGAGAGGCCGGTGACGCCGAAGCCGAGGGCGGTGAGGGCGGCGGTCAGCAGCGTGTTGTGCTCGTAGCAGTAACCGCCGCGCCGACCGCGGACCAGCTTGGCCTCGAGGTCGGGGAGGGCGAGGGAGGGGGCCGAGCCGAGGAGGGGTTCGAGGTTCTCGAACGGGATGGACGTGAGGTGCGCCCGGTGTACCGCCCGCAGCGTCTCCACGGTGGGCGCGGGGCGCCGTTCGCCCGTCCAGCCGATACGGGCCAGATAGGCGTCAAGATCGAGGTCGGTGCGGGGTTCCATACTGCCGACCGTAACGCCGCGGCCTCGGCATCGGCCTCCGCTCATGGTGGGGACCGCACCTGGTCCCCTGGACGTAGGTCCGCTACGCCTTCGGCGCCGCCGCGAGGTGATCGAGCCGGCCCGCCTTGATGGACCGGAGCAGGGCTCCCAGCTTCACGGGGGTCGTGGCGAGGACGGTGCGGGGGTCGTCGCTCTCGCGGAGGGCGACGGTGGTGCCTATGAGGGCGAGTTCTATGCAGGAGTTTCCGTCCCCCGCGCCGGAGTAGGAAGACTTGCGCCAGTTGGCCTCGGACATTCTTTCGCCCTCACATCTGTTGAACGGTCTCGCGGATGAAGTCACGTGACTCCTTCTCTGACAACGCCAGCTCTTCGGCCCGGTCCATGACCGCCCGGTAGTTCAGAAGCTGGGACTCCCCGTCGAGGAACGCCGCGTCCTGCGCGACGTCGAGTTGAACGGTATCCAACTGCGGCACGGGGCCTGTGGCGTAGGTGACGGAGATGCCAGCGACGTGGAATCCTCCGGCCGCGATCGGGACGACCCGAGCGGAGACGTTCGGACGGTCCGAGGACTCCAGCAGACTGTCGAGCTGTGCGCGCATCACGCGTTGATCGCCGAACCGTACGCGGAGCGCCGTCTCGTGGATGATGAATGTGCAGGGCGGCGGGTCGTCCAGGTCCAGGATGTCCCGGCGTTTCATGCGGTGGGAGAGTCTTCGGCGGAGTTCCGTGGGAGACCAGCCGGGGACAGCCGTGCTCAGTACCGACCGGGCGTAGTCCTCGGTTTGCAGGAGTCCGGGGATGTGCATCAGCTCCACGACGCGCAGGCTCGTGGCGAAGTACTCCAGTTCCGCCAGATCGAGACCGGCGGCGCCGAGCGTCCCCCGGTACTCCTCCCACCACCCACGCTTGCGCTCGGTCGCCATCGCGACCAGCGCGTCGACGTATGCCTTGTCCGGGCAGGCGTAGTTGGCGGCGAGTGTGCGTACGCGCTCTTCGCTGACGCCGAACCGGGCCAGCTCCATGTTGGTGACATGCGAGCGGTTGGTGCCCAGCCGGTCGGCCGCTTCCTGGATGGTGAGACCCGCGTGCTCGCGCATCCTCCGAAGCTCCGTGCCAAGTCGGCGTTGACGTGCCGTGATGGTGGTCCTCGAAGCCATGCCTGCCTTCCTCGTGGGTCGTCACCCAGTGTGGCGCGTGGCCACGAATGGGTCTATCTACTCACTAATTTCGACGATCTGGTGGCACTAGTTAGGTGGCAACCTCTACCGTAGGTGTCGTTGCCGCTACTGCGCGTTGATCGCCGTAACGGTACGCGCGCTGTCGGCCCCCTCACAGGGAGTTGCCCCATGGATTCCGATCACGAGTCCGACGACCGTCCCCCACGCCGCCCGCCAGTTCCCTCCAGGGACCCGTACGTCTACACCCTCCAGAGCAGCCGCCACGCGACCTCCCCCAAGGTCTGCCGGGACTTCGTGGCCTGCGTCCTGAACTCCGTGGGGCAGGAGGAACTGGTCGACACGGCGACGCTGTGCACCTCGGAGCTGGCCACCAACGCGTTTCTGCACGCCGAGGGCGACTCCCTGATGCTGCGCGTGGTGATCGAGCCGCCCCGCTTCCGGGTCCTGGTCTACGACGCCTCCGCCGAACTCCCCACCGCCGCACGCCTCCCCGAGGGTGATCGTCTCCGCGGCCGCGGCCTCGGACTGGTGGCGGCCCTGGCCGATGCGTGGGGGACGGCGGAGGGGGATGTGGTCGGGACGTACGCGAAGGGGGTCTGGTTCGAACTCGCGGGCAAGGAGGAGGGCGAGGGCTAGCCTCGGCCTTTCATGGTTTTACGGATTTCCTCACCGCTTCGCTTTGGCGTCCATGAAAGTCAGCGGAAATGTCTCGCCGGACTCCGCGTAACGGTGGAACCGGCCCGCCCAGGACGGCTCCCGAAGGGCCCGGGCCTGGGTGCGGGGCAGTGCCATATGCACATCGCGGGCGCCGTTCTGGTCGGCCGGGGCCGGCGCTATGTGCACGGTCCAGGGAATGGGGATCGAGGCGAAGTCGTACCAGAAGGGGGCACCCTGGCCGAAGTCGATGCGGTAGAAGGGGAGCTTCGACCAGTTGTTGATCGCGATGGTGCTGTCGAACGCGTCCAGGCCCATGGTGTTGATAACGCGGTTGAAGCGTCCCGCATCGCGTTCGGCGCAGAGGAACGCCGTTTCCTCGCGGATTCTCTCCTCCGTGTTTTCGGCATGGCCCGCGCGGACCGCCGCGGCGACCTCGCCGAGAGGGCGGGAGCGCAGTTCGGCCGCGGTCATTCCGGGCCGGGTGTTGGTGACGGCGTTGCCCCAGTAGTCATCCGGTATGGCTTCGCCGGCCGACGAACGGAAGTCGGCGATGAGGCCGAGCCTTTCCTCGCTCGCGTCGGGGCGGTCCCGCAATGCGCCGAGCACTTTCCACAGATGGGCGGTCAGCGCGTCATTGGTCGACACCCACCGCTCCGTGCCCGCGAGGTCGGCCATCGCGGTGTCCTTCATGGTGGCCATTTCCGCGGCCGTGAAACGGGTGGTCACCGTCGTCACGTTGCCGAGGCTGCCCAGCAGGGCGCGGCCGATGAAGGCGGACTTCCGGGCCCGCCCGATGATCGTGAGATGGGCACTGCCCATACGGGTGTCGCCCGCGGCGGCGGCGCCGAGTGTGTCGATGACGCCGCGGTCATGGCTGGGTTTGGCGTATCCGAGGCCCCGGTGCTCGTTCATCCAGCTTTCCAGGAAGCTCATATAGCTGGACCCGTCGCCCACGGCGTGGTTCATCGTGAGGCCCAGGATGGAGCCGCCGCCCTTCATATGGGTGAGCTTCACCGTGAAAAGCGGCGTATCGCGGTCGACCACCCAGAAGGGCATGGCGTGGCTGAGATGGCGCTCCAGTCCCTTTTTCGCCGTGTGGCGAGGCCCGTAGTCCGGCATGGGCTCGGACGCGTATGCCTCGACGAAGCGCACCCCGCCATCGTCGCAGAGCACACTGAGGCCGCCGTCGGGATCCCTCTTCATCCGGCCGGAAAGGATCGGGAAGTTGCGCAATGTCCGGCCGAGGGAGGCGCGGAGCGCCTCGCCGTCGAGGGTCTCCCGGTAGAAGAAGGCACGCGGTGTATAGACCGGGCCGATGAGCATGTCGTAGACGGTCAGCCGTATGCGGTCACCGCTCGCCTCCCCGGCACGCACGGTGAACGTTCGCTTGGCGCCGCTCTCGGTGGCGGATGCCGTCATACTCACACGCTCTTTCGTCGGGACCGAACACGCTGTCGCGTCGACGCGTTGACCCTAACGCCCCGGTCGCGAGCGGCCTCATGAACTGGAGCCGGGTTTAGGGAAATTCGGCACCTTCCGTTCGGCCTCGATCTTTCTCAGCGGCCGTGGCCGTGTTAAGCCGGGTGCCCCAGAAGCATCGTGGGGGAGCCCTTCGAGCGCGTCAGCACGATGGTGCAGGCGTTTCCGCCCTCGAGCCGGAGCTTCTTGCGGAGCTGCTCCGGCTCGACCGCGGAACCGCGCTTCTTGATGGTCGCGATGCCGACCTCCCGCTCCCGCAGCAGCGCCTTGAGCTTCTTCAGATTGAACGGCAGCACATCGGTGATCTCGTACGCGGTGGCGAACGGCGTCGGGCGCAGCTCGTCCGTCGTGATGTAGGCGATCGTCGGGTCGATCAGCCGGCCGCCGACGCGGGCCGCGACATCGGCGACGAGATGGGCGCGGATGACGGCCCCGTCCGGCTCGTAGAGCCAGCGGCCGACCGGGCCGGGCTCGGGGGCGGGGAGATGCGGGGTGCCGACGAGGGAGTGGGCGCTCGGCAGAAGGGTGGCGCGGCGCAGCCCGGGGCGGGCGGTGCCGAACCACAGGACGGCCTCCTTCACCTGGCCGTGGTCCGAGATCCACTCGGCCTCCGCGTCCTCGGGGACCGCCTCGTGCGGCACGCCGGGGGCGATCTTGAGGGCGGCGCGCGGGGTGGTGCGGGCGGCCTCGATGGCCCAGGAGAGGGGCGGGGAGTACGCCTCGGGGTCGAAGACGCGGCCCCGGCCGCCGCGCCGGGCCGGGTCGACGAAGACCGCGTCGAAGGGCCGGGTGTCGATGTCGGTGACATCGGCGCAGCGGATCTCGATCAGCTCGGCCAGGCCGAGCGCCTGGGCGTTGGCGCGGGCGACGGCGCAGGTCAGCGGGTCGCGGTCGACGGCGAGTACGGAGATCCCGGTGCGGGCGAGCGCGATCGCGTCGCCGCCGATGCCGCAGCACAGATCGGCCATGCGGCGGACGCCGAACTCCGCGAAGCGGGCGGCCCGGTACGCGGCGACGGAGGTGCGGGTGGACTGCTCCACGCCGTTCGGCGTGAAGTACATGCGGTGCGCGTCCTCGGGGCCGAATTTGGCCACCGCCCGCTGCCGCAGCGTGGCCTGGGTCAGGGCCGCCGAGACCAGCGCCGGGGGGTGATCGCGGCGCAGCCGCGTCGCGGTGGCGAGCTCCTTCACCGGGTCGTAGTCGCGGAGCCCGGCGAGCAGCGCCTGCCCCTCGTCGCCGAGCAGTGAGTCGAAGGCGTCAACGTCCACATGGCCCATTCTCCCCGCTCCCGCGGGCGCATTCGCCCGCGTACGGCGCGCATATCCACGCCTCTGGACCGAAGATCGCTTATGTGATGATGATCAAGACTGGTTTTCCTCGCTCTCTGGTTCTCGTCGGCGCGGCGGCCGTGCTCACGGCCTGCGGATCCCTCGGCGCCGCCACCGAGCCGCACACCGGCTCCCGTCACGGCGCTCCCATGCCGCCGGCCTCCCTCGCCTCCCGGCTGGACGACCCGCCGTCGCCCTCGCGGCCGCCATCCGGACGGGAGCCGGAGCGGCGGCCACCGGCGTCGTCCGGGCCGGGGCACGAGGAGTACGAGGGCGAGGCCCGGGACGGCGCGTTCCCGGACGGGTCGCCGCGCTCCGGTGACCCCTCGGCGTCGGCCCCGGCCGCGGGGCCGTGCGGCGCGTGTGCCGGGCTGCCGCGCACGGCCCCGATGGGCACGCCCGACGGCTACCGCCGCTGGGGGCTGGACCGGCCGCTGGAGCGGCCTCCGGCCCCGCCCGCCGTCAAACCCGCGCTCGGGCGGTCGGGGCCGCAGGAGTGGGGGCTGCCGCCGATCGTGCGGCAGGTGCCCACCGACAAGCGGGTGGTCTTCGTGACGATCGACGACGGGATCGAGAAGGACCCGCGCTTCGTGGAGCAGGCCCGCGAGCTCGGGCTGCCGTTCACCGCGTTCCTCACCGACAACGTGATCGGGGACCACTACGACTACTTCGACCGGTTGCGCCGGCTCGGCAACCCCATGGAGAACCACACCCTCACCCATCCCAGCCTGGCCGGTATGGCCTACGACGACCAGGTGCGGGAGATCTGCGGCCAGCGGGACAACCTGTGGGACCACTTCGGTCAAGCCCCGCGCCTCTTCCGTCCCCCTTTCGGGGACTACGACGAGACGACGCTGCGGGCGGCGGGCTTCTGCGGGGCGCGGACGGTGGTGCTGTGGCGCGCCGAGATGGAGACCGGCGGGCTCGCCTACCGCTCCGGCGACCATCTGCTGCCGGGGGACATCATCCTCGCGCACTTCCGGGGGCCGGATCAGCTCGAGGGCCAGTCGATGACCGAGTGGATCACGGCGCTGGTGCGGGCGATCCAGGCCCAGGGATTCACGATCGGGCAACTGGAGGACTATGTGTGACGGCCCTGGGGGGAGGGCGTGGCGGGCGGCGGCGATGAGGTGGCGAGCGGGGGCCGCCACCATGTCGCTTGGCACTCTAGTTGACTGAGTGCTAACCGCGTCATAATGTCGAGGCTGGCACTCGGGACCGATGAGTGCCAAGGGATACAGCGACGGGCAGGTCCGGCACCCGCGACGACGGATCCACCTGGTCGCCACCTCAGACAGTTGACCCCGTGAGATCTCCGAAGGGGGAGGTCGGATCGTGACGACCACCAGCTCCAAGGTTGCCATCAAGCCGCTCGAGGACCGCATTGTGGTCCAGCCGCTCGACGCCGAACAGACCACGGCTTCGGGCCTGGTCATTCCGGACACCGCCAAGGAAAAGCCCCAGGAGGGCGTCGTCCTGGCCGTGGGCCCGGGCCGCTTCGAGGACGGCAAGCGCCTTCCGCTCGACGTCTCCGTCGGTGACGTCGTGCTCTACAGCAAGTACGGCGGCACCGAGGTGAAGTACAGCGGCGAGGAGTACCTCGTCCTCTCGGCTCGCGACGTCCTCGCGATCGTCGAGAAGTAATCACCGAAGTTTTGCCTATGAGCCGCGCCCCGGTGCCCGCGTCTGAAACCGGGGTCGGGGCGCGGTTCGTTTGAGAGGACATACGGAACTCATGGCGAAGATCCTGAAGTTCGACGAGGACGCCCGTCGCGCCCTCGAGCGCGGCGTCAACAAGCTTGCGGACACCGTCAAGGTGACGATCGGCCCCCGTGGCCGCAACGTCGTCATCGACAAGAAGTTCGGTGCTCCGACCATCACCAACGACGGTGTCACGATCGCCCGCGAGGTCGAGGTCGAGGACCCGTACGAGAACCTGGGCGCCCAGCTCGTCAAGGAGGTGGCGACCAAGACCAACGACATCGCGGGTGACGGCACCACCACCGCGACCGTGCTGGCCCAGGCCCTGGTCCGCGAGGGCCTGAAGAACGTGGCCGCGGGCGCCTCCCCGGCCGCCCTCAAGAAGGGCATCGACGCGGCGGTCAAGGCCGTCTCGGACGACCTGCTGGCCACCGCCCGCCCGATCGACGAGAAGTCCGACATCGCCGCCGTGGCCGCGCTGTCCGCGCAGGACAAGCAGGTCGGCGAGCTGATCGCCGAGGCGATGGACAAGGTCGGCAAGGACGGTGTCATCACCGTCGAGGAGTCCAACACCTTCGGCCTGGAGCTCGACTTCACCGAGGGCATGGCCTTCGACAAGGGCTACCTCTCGCCGTACATGGTCACCGACCAGGAGCGGATGGAGGCCGTCCTCGAGGACCCGTACATCCTGATCCACCAGGGCAAGATCGCCTCGATCCAGGACCTGCTGCCGCTCCTGGAGAAGATCATCCAGGCCAACGCCAGCAAGCCGCTGCTGATCATCGCCGAGGACGTGGAGGGCGAGGCCCTCTCGACCCTCGTCGTCAACAAGATCCGCGGCACCTTCAACGCCGTCGCGGTGAAGGCCCCGGGCTTCGGTGACCGTCGTAAGGCCATGCTCGGCGACATCGCCACCCTTACGGGCGGCACCGTCATCGCCGAAGAGGTCGGCCTCAAGCTGGACCAGGTCGGTCTGGACGTGCTGGGCACCGCCCGCCGCGTGACCGTCACCAAGGACGACACCACGATCGTCGACGGTGGCGGCAAGAGCGACGAGGTCACCGGCCGCGTCAACCAGATCAAGGCCGAGATCGAGGCCACGGACTCCGACTGGGACCGCGAGAAGCTTCAGGAGCGGCTCGCGAAGCTGGCCGGCGGCGTATGCGTGATCCGCGTGGGCGCGGCCACCGAGGTCGAGCTCAAGGAGAAGAAGCACCGTCTGGAGGACGCCATCTCCGCGACCCGCGCCGCGGTCGAGGAGGGCATCGTCTCCGGTGGTGGCTCCGCGCTGGTCCACGCCGCGAAGGTGCTGGAGAACGGCCTGGGCCTGGAGGGCGACGAGGCCACCGGTGTCGCGGTCGTCCGCCGCGCCGCGGTCGAGCCGCTGCGCTGGATCGCCGAGAACGCCGGTCTCGAGGGCTACGTCATCACCTCGAAGGTCGCCGAGCTCGAGAAGGGCCACGGCTACAACGCGGCCACCGAGGAGTACGGCGACCTGGTGAAGGCCGGCGTCATCGACCCGGTCAAGGTCACCCGCTCCGCGCTGGAGAACGCGGCGTCGATCGCCTCGCTGCTGCTCACCACCGAGACGCTGGTGGTCGAGAAGCCGGCCGAGGAAGAGGCCGAGGCCGGGGGCCACGGCCACGGTCACGCGCACTGACGCACTTGCGCATTGCCGCTGTGCGAAGGCGCGGCCGCCCTGGGGGCGGCCGCGCCTTCGTCGTTCGCCCCCGGTTGTGTGGTGGGTGCCGGGGGCGGGGCCTCCGGTGCGGCGCCCTGGACCGCATATTTACGGCGCCGGTGCCCGGGGGCGTGAATTTCAGCCCCTCCGGCGTTTGAGGAGCGGGGTCCGGGGCGGAGCCCCGGCGGGGGTGAGGGGGCGGAGCCCCCCCACGCGGCGGAGCCGCCACGGCCCGCACCCGGTGTGCGGCCCGGCGGGCACGGGCGATCCCGAGAGGGCTATGCCTTGGCCGGAGGGCGGCCGACCTTGGAGGAGAGGGTGGAGATCGCCGAGCGCGGGGCCAGCTTGGCCAGACCGGTCATCGCCTTGTAGCGCGGGTCCGGAATGGACAGCGACTTGCCCCGGGCGAAATCCTTCAGCGCCGCCGTGACCAGCCGGTCCGCGTCCAGCCACATCCAGCTCGGCACGCTCTCCCGCTTGATTCCCGCTCGCGCGTGGAACTCCGTACGGACGAACCCCGGGCACAGCGCCATCATCCGTACGCCCGCGCTCGCCAGATCCTTCGCCGCGCCCTGGGTGAACTGCACGACCCACGCCTTGCTCGCCCCGTAGGTTCCGCGCGGGAAGAAGGCCGCGATCGACGCCACGTTGATCACCCCGCCGCGGCCGCGGCCGCGCATCGTTTCGGCGCCCGCGCTGGTCAGCCGGAGCACCGCCTCGCAGTGCAGCTTCAGCATCCGCAGCTCATCGGTGATCGGCACCTCCAGATAGCGGTCGCGGTTGCCGAAACCGGCGTTGTTGACGAGCAGATCGACCGGGTGGGTGCGGTCCCTGAGCCGGGCCTCGACCGCGGCGATTCCGTCATCCTCGGACAGGTCCGCCACCAGCACATCGGCCTCCACGCCGTGCCGGTCGTGCAGATCCGCCGCCTGCTCCCGCAGCCGCTTCTCGTCGCGTGCGACGAGCACCAGATTGTGGCCGTCGGCGGCGAGCCGGCCCGCGAAGGCGGCCCCGATGCCCGCGGTGGTCCCGGTGATCAATGCAGTCGTCATACGCGCACGTTATCGGCCGGGCGGACCGCCGAGCGGGACCGTGAGCGATCTGGGCCGGAATGAACACTTCCGTCAGCCGGACCGGTACTTGAGGGCGGCCTCCCGCGCCTCCGGATGGAGTGCGTCGCCCGCCACCAGCACCCTAGGCAGCAGCTCCCGCTCGGTGGTCTCGGCGCGGAAGAGGAAGGCGACCGTCACCTCGTGGTCGGGCCGGTGCACGATCTCGACGGGGTCGCCCGAGCGGATCTCGCCGGGTTCGAGCACCCGCAGATACGCCCCCGGGACGGCGGCCTGGGTGAACCGCTTGACCCATCCCCGCTCGCCCAGCCACCCCGCGAACGTACGGCAGGGGATGCGCGGTGAGGTCACCTCCAGCAGCAGTTCGTTCCCCACCCGCCAGCGCTCGCCGATGCGGGCGCCGTTGACGTCGATGCCGCTGGTGGTGAGGTTCTCGCCGAAGACGCCGTTGGGCAGCTCGCGGCCCAGCTCCTGTTCCCAGACGTCGAGGTCCTCCCGGGCGTAGGCGTAGACGGCCTGGTCGTCGCCGCCGTGGTGGCGGGTGTCGCAGACATCGTCACCGGACAGACCGCTGGTGCCCTGGCCCTTCGGCCCCGGGGCCGCGACCCGTACCGGGTGTTCGACGGGCCGCTTGTCGATACCGGTGCCGGTGGGGCAGTCGGTGTAGTCGGTCCGCATCGCGCGGCCCAGATTCACCGTGAGAACGGTGGGAGTGTGCAGCATGACCGCACGGTAGGGCAGGGCGGTCAAAGCGTCGACGTAATATCCCGGCCCATCCCCAAGGGTCGCTTATGCTCGGAGCCATGATCGAGGCCCGCCATCTCAGGGTGCTGCGCGCGGTGGCCGCCACCGGCTCCTTCTCCGCCGCCGCCCGTGAGCTGGGCTGCACCCAGCCCGCCGTCAGCCAGCAGATGAAGGCCCTGGAGGGCGCCGCGGGTACCCCGTTGCTGATCCGCAGCGGGCGGGAGATGCGGCTGACCGAGGCGGGCCGGGCGCTGGTGCGGCATGCCACCGGGATCCTGGCCGGGCTGACCGCCGCCGAGGAGGAGGTCGCGGCGATCGCCGGGCTGCGGGCGGGCCGGGTGCGGCTGGTGTCCTTCCCCAGCGGCAGCTCGACCCTGGTGCCCATGGCGCTCGCCGAGCTGCGCGCGGCCCATCCGGGGACCCGGGTCTCGCTGGTGGAGGCCGAGCCGCCGGGTTCGGTGGAGATGCTGCGCTCGGGCGACTGCGAGATCGCGCTGGCCTTCCGGTATCCGCAGATGGGCGAGGAGGCTTCGGGCGAGTGGGACGACCTGGTCCTGCGGCCGCTGCTGAACGACCGGCTGGTGGGCGTGGTGCCGGAGGGGCACAAGTTCGCGGGCGCCGGGGCGGTGGGCATCGCCGAGCTGGCCGGGGAGCCGTGGATCGCGGGCTGCCCGCGCTGCCGGGGGCATCTGGTGGAGGTGTGCGAGTCCGAGGGGTTCACGCCGCGGATCGACTTCGCGACGGACGACTATCCGACGGTCATCGGCCTGGTCGGGGCCGGGCTCGGGGTCGCGGTGCTGCCCGAGCTGGCGCTGGAGTCCGTACGGGCCAAGGGCGCCACGACGCTGGAGGTGGAACCTGCGGTGCGCCGGGAAGTGGTGGCGCTGACCCTGCCCGACCTCGCCCGCGTCCCGGCGGTGGCGGCGACGCTGGACCGGCTGGAGCAGGCGGCCCGCAGGTGAGCGGGTGTTTTCGCGCACCGGGTGGTGAACGGAAGGAACGTTTCTTCGATTGGCTGCGACCGGGTTCCGATCAGGATCCGGGGGCCCCGGTGCCGGCGACCGCGCGGTGGCGTGCCCGCCCCATGAGCTCCTCGCGCTCGTCCTCGGTCAGTCCGCCCCACACTCCGTAAGGCTCGCGTACGGCGAGGGCGTGCGCGGCGCACTGTGCGCGTACCGGGCAGCGCATGCACACCTCTTTCGCCGACATCTCGCGTGCGCTGCGGGCAGCGCCGCGCTCCCCCTCCGGGTGGAAGAAGAGCGAGCTGTCGACCCCGCGACACGCGGCCAGGAGCTGCCAGTCCCACAGGTCGGCATTCGGGCCGGGAAGACGGGAGAAATCTGCCATTGCCTTATCTCCTCGATGCGATCGGCTGCGGACGCTGCGTCCTGGGTCGTACACCTACGGTGTAAGTAGATGTAAATATGACTCATTGCGAATCTAGCCACACAGACCCGCAAATTGGAAGCAAGGTCGCCAAATGCCACCGAAGGGACTGCCTCGGGGACTGCCCTATGGGGGAGACGCGAGGCGCGCGACCTGTGCCGCGAAGCTGCTCCGTGTCCGGGCCCTCACGTAGAGTGTCGAAGGTGGCCGCCGAACCCCGTAACTCTTTCGGGTGACCGTCGTTGAGAGTGCGGAGGCGGTTGATGGGTAAAGCTCTCGGACAGATATCCGGGGCTGTCAATCGCTCAGGTGACGATATGTACCAGCCTGGAGGCTCAAGGTGACGCGCATTAGCTGCGGAGGACGGCCATGACATCCGTCCTCGTCTGCGACGACTCCCCGCTTGCCCGAGAGGCGCTGCGCCGTGCGGTGGCGACCGTGCCCGGCGTCGAGCGTGTGACGACGGCGGCCAACGGCGAGGAAGTCCTCCGCCGCTGGGGCGCCGACCGCTCGGATCTGATTCTGATGGACGTGCGGATGCCCGGTCTCGGCGGAGTCGAGACCGTGCGGCGGCTGCTCTCCGCCGACCCGGGCGCCCGGATCATCATGCTCACGGTCGCCGAGGATCTCGACGGCGTCGCGCTGGCCGTGGCCGCCGGTGCCCGTGGCTATCTGCACAAGGACGCCTCGCGCGCCGAGTTGCGCGCCACCGTGACCCAGGCGCTCGCCGACCCCACCTGGCGGCTGGCCCCGCGCCGGCTGCGCTCGGCCGAGATGGGCGCCGCGCCCACCCTCACCGCGCGGGAGATCCAGGTGCTCGAGGGCATGAGCCACGGCCGCTCCAATGCGGAGATCGGCCGTGAGCTGTTCCTGTCCGAGGACACGGTCAAGACGCACGCACGCCGGCTGTTCAAGAAGCTCGGCGCGTCCGACCGGGCCCATGCGGTGGCCCTCGGGTTCCGCTGGGGTCTGGTCCGCTGACTCGGCCACGACCGTTCTGACGTGCTGCGCAGCGGGGGCGCTACGGTCCCCGCCCGCCGGGTGGCGGGCGGGGCGAGAGCGTGCGCGGCGGGCCCTGTCGCGGTGGCCTGTACCAGTTCCCCGCGCTATGCCGCATCCTTGAAGGTGTGGAGTTCCTCGGGGACGAGTCGGTCGGGCGTGAGGGGAGAGCGCAGGACGTGACGACAGCCGGCGCACCTGCTCATAACGCTTCAGCGCACAACTATGGACGCGGTGCCACGGAGCCACCTGGCCCGAGGCACCATGGATGGATGCCGCGCGACGACGAGAACCCAGGAGCCGCCAAGGGCGCTCCCGGGGGCACGGGGCCGATCGGCGCCCTCGTCGGGCGCGCCGTCGAAGGGGACGAGCAGGCCACTCATGACCTGCTGGCCCTGGTCCATCCGCTGGCCCTGCGGTACTGCCGCACGAGGCTGTCCCGACTTCCGGGTGATGCCCGCCACTTCGTGGACGACCTGGCGCAGGAGGTCTGTCTCGCGGTGCTGTGCGCGCTGCCGCGCTACCGCGACACCGGAAAGCCCTTCGAGGCGTTCGTCGTGGCCATCGCCTCCCATAAGGTCGCCGATCTCCAGCGGGCCGCCATGCGCCACCCGGGCTCCACGGCCGTCCCCTCGGACGAGATGCCGGAGCAGCCGGACGATTCACTGGGTCCCGAGGAGCGGGCGCTGCTCAGCAGCGACGCGGAATGGGCCAAGAAGCTCCTGGCCAACCTTCCGGAGAACCAGCGCGAGCTGGTGCTGCTGAGGGTCGCGGTCGGGCTGACGGCGGAGGAGACCGGGCAGATGCTCGGCATGTCGCCCGGAGCGGTGCGGGTCGCCCAGCACCGGGCACTGAGCAGGCTGCGCGCGCTCGCCGAGCAGTGAGCCGAGGGCCGACCAGTCGCTGGTCGCGCTCGTTACCTCGTTGTGCCTTCCGTATTTGGCAGCTCACTGAGAAGTTGTCCACAGGGCGGAATGAGGCACTCGGGGAGCCCGTTAGCATGGGAGTCCGCGCTGGGGCAAGACCATTTGGAAGGGTGTCATGACTGACAACGTCGACGGAGTGCCTGAGAAGTTCGCCATGCTCGGGCTGACGTACGACGACGTGCTGCTGCTGCCGGGCGCCTCCGAGGTGCTGCCGAACGCGGTCGACACCTCGTCCAGGGTCTCTCGGAATGTCCGGGTGAATGTGCCCCTGCTGTCCGCCGCCATGGACAAGGTCACCGAGTCCCGGATGGCCATCGCCATGGCCCGGCAGGGCGGGGTGGGCGTGCTGCACCGCAATCTGTCCATCGAGGACCAGGCCAACCAGGTCGACCTGGTCAAGCGCTCCGAGTCCGGCATGGTCACCGACCCGATCACGGTCCGGCCGGACGCCACGCTGCACGAGGCGGACGCGCTGTGCGCGAAGTTCCGCATCAGCGGTGTGCCGGTCACGGACGCGGTGGGCAAGCTGCTCGGCATCGTCACCAACCGTGACATGGCCTTCGAGGTCGACCGGGGCCGTCAGGTCCGCGAGGTCATGACCCCGATGCCGCTGGTCACCGGCAAGGTGGGGATCTCCGGCGAGGACGCGATGCAGTTGCTGCGCCGCCACAAGATCGAGAAGCTGCCGCTGGTCGATGACGCGGGCGTGCTCAAGGGCCTGATCACGGTCAAGGACTTCGTGAAGGCCGAGAAGTATCCCCACGCGGCGAAGGACGCGGGCGGCCGGCTGGTCGTCGGTGCCGCCGTCGGCGTCGGCGACGAGGCGTACGAGCGGGCGCAGGCGCTGGTCGAGGCCGGTGCCGACTTCCTGGTCGTGGACAGCGCGCACGGCCACAGCCGGGGCATCCTCGACATGATCGCCAAGGTCAAGTCCAATATCTCGGTCGATGTGGTGGGCGGCAATGTCGCCACCCGGGACGGCGCCCAGGCGCTGATCGACGCGGGGGTGGACGGGGTGAAGGTCGGCGTCGGCCCGGGCTCCATCTGCACCACGCGCGTGGTCGCGGGCATCGGAGTGCCGCAGGTGACGGCGATCTACGAAGCGGCGCGGGCCTGCCACGCGGCCGGGGTGCCGCTGATCGGCGACGGCGGTCTTCAGTACTCGGGCGATATCGCCAAGGCGATCGCCGCCGGTGCGGACACGGTGATGCTGGGCAGCCTGCTGGCCGGCTGCGAGGAGTCGCCGGGCGAGATGGTCTTCATCAGCGGCAAGCAGTTCAAGTCCTACCGGGGCATGGGTTCGCTGGGCGCGATGCAGACGCGCGGCCAGGCCCGCTCGTTCTCCAAGGACCGCTACTTCCAGGACAATGTGCTCTCCGAGGACAAGCTGGTCCCCGAGGGCATCGAGGGCCAGGTGCCCTACCGCGGTCCGCTGGCCTCGGTCGCCCACCAGTTGGTGGGCGGTCTGCGGGCGTCGATGGGCTATGTCGGCTCGGCCAATGTGGCGGAGCTGAAGGAGAAGGGCCGCTTTGTGCGGATCACCTCGGCGGGTCTCAAGGAGAGCCACCCGCATGACATCCAGATGACCACCGAGGCGCCGAACTACTCCGGCCGTTGACCCGCGCCGTTCACCCGGGCGACCCTGCGCGGGTCCGGGCAGGGATACTGGGACGGCTGTTCGTGAACAGGGAAAGGCACCCACGTGACTGAGATCGAGATCGGGCGCGGCAAGCGCGGCCGCAGGGCGTACGCGTTCGACGACATCGCCGTTGTGCCGAGTCGTCGCACCCGGGACCCCAAGGAGGTCTCGATCGCCTGGCAGATCGATGCCTACCGCTTCGAGCTGCCGTTCCTGGCCGCGCCGATGGACTCGGTGGTCTCGCCCCGCACCGCGATCCGCATCGGTGAGCTCGGCGGCCTCGGGGTGCTGAACCTGGAAGGGCTCTGGACCCGTTACGAGGACCCGGAGCCGCTGCTCGCGGAGATCGCCGAGCTGGACGAGCGCACCGCGACCACCCGGATGCAGGAGATCTACGCCGAGCCGATCAAGGAAGAGCTGATCGGCCAGCGCCTGAAGGAGGTGCGGGACGCGGGCGTGGTGACCGCTGCCGCCCTGTCCCCGCAGCGCACGGCGCAGTTCTCCAAGGCCGTGGTGGACGCGGGCGTCGACATCTTCGTGATCCGTGGCACCACGGTCTCCGCCGAGCATGTCTCCGGCGCCGCCGAGCCGCTCAACCTCAAGCAGTTCATCTATGAGCTGGACGTCCCGGTGATCGTGGGCGGCTGCGCCACCTACACGGCCGCGCTGCATCTGATGCGCACCGGCGCCGCCGGTGTGCTGGTGGGCTTCGGCGGCGGTGCCGCCCACACCACCCGCAATGTGCTGGGCATCCAGGTGCCGATGGCGACGGCGGTCGCCGATGTCGCCGCCGCGCGCCGGGATTACATGGACGAGTCCGGCGGCCGCTATGTGCATGTGATCGCCGATGGCGGCGTCGGATGGAGCGGCGATCTGCCCAAGGCCGTCGCCTGTGGCGCGGACGCGGTGATGATGGGCTCCCCGCTGGCGCGGGCCACGGACGCACCGGGCCGCGGTCACCACTGGGGCATGGAGGCCGTGCACGACGAGGTGCCGCGCGGCAAGCGGATGAACCTGGGCACGGTGGGCTCCACCGAGGAGATCCTCCTCGGTCCCTCCTCCATCCCCGACGGTTCGATGAACTTCTTCGGGGCGCTGCGCCGGGCCATGGCCACGACGGGCTACTCGGAGCTGAAGGAGTTCCAGCGGGTCGAGGTCACGGTCGCCCCGTCGGCCCGCGACAAGAGCTGAGCGTTCTTCATCAGCCGGTTCAGCAAGGGGAAGGCCCCGACCGCCTCCTTGGGTTCTAGGAGTCGTCGCAACACCCCAGCTCAAGGGGTGCGATGGAGTTCGAGATCCGCAAGGTACGGACGGTGGCCCAAGGCCGTAAGAAGCTGGTCCGTGAGCGGGAGGAATACTTCCGGCTCATGGACCAGGGCCTGACCAGCTACGAAGCGTGCCGGATCGTCGGGATCAACTACCGCACCGGCAAGCGGTGGCGAAATGGCCGCACCCCGTCCGGCAGGACGAAGGGGGCGTCCCCGGCTCAGCGGCCGATGGCGCCCCCGGCGGGCCCGTCCCGGTACCTGCGGGAGACCGAGCGGATCTACATCGCCGACCGGCTGCGGGAGAAGGCCACGATCCGGGCCATAGCCGCCGAGCTGGGTCGCAGCCCCTCCACGGTCAGCCGGGAGATACGCCGCAACGGCATACCGCTGCGCGGGGATGCCTCCCGCTGGGCCTACCGCCCCTACGCCGCGCAGGCCCGCGCCGACGCCCGCCGGCCCCGGCCCAAGCCCGGGAAGATCGGCCAGAACGCGCTGCTGAGGAACTTCATCCAGCATCACCTGGACCTACGGTGGAGCCCGGAACAGATCTGCCAGGCCCTGCGGGCCCGGTTCCCCGACCGGCCGGAGATGCACGTGGTCCACGAGACGGTCTACCAGGCCCTCTACGTCCAGGGCCGCGGTGAACTGCGCCGGGAGCTGGCCAGGGCACTGCGCACGGGCCGGGTGCGGCGCAAGCCCCGCCGCCAGGCCCAGCGGCGCCAGCCGCGTTTCCGCGAGCCGATGGCCATGATCAGCGAGCGTCCCGCCGAGGCGGAGGACCGGGCAGTGCCCGGACACTGGGAAGGCGACCTGATCATCGGGAAGGACGGTGGCTCCGCCATCGGCACCCTCGTCGAGCGTTCCACCCGCTACGTGATGCTCCTGCACCTACCCGACGGCCGCAGCACCGAGCTGGTCCGCGACGCCCTGGTGGACACCGTCCAGACGTTGCCCGCCCATCTGCGGCGGTCGCTGACCTGGGACCAGGGCACCGAGATGGGCCGCCACCACGAGTTCACTCTCGCCACCGACATCCCGGTCTACTTCTGCGACCCGGCCAGCCCCTGGCAGCGCGGCTCCAACGAGAACACCAACGGCCTGCTACGGCAGTACTTCCCCAAAGGCACCGACCTCTCCGTCCACGCCCGGGACCACCTCGACACCGTCGCCGCCGAACTCAACAGCCGCCCACGCAAAACGCTCGACTGGGCAACCCCAGCCGAGCGCCTCGCTAAGCTCCTGGCCACAGCCAGTTGATCACTTGTGTTGCAACGACCCCTGGAATCCGCCCTCGCGGTCGGGGCCTTCCCCTTGCTGTGTTGTCAGGGCTCAGCGGTTGCTGATCCGGTAGGCGGTGCTGACCGCGGCGACCGGCGCGAGCGCCATGAAGATGTAGGTCATGGCGTCGGAGTCTTCCTTCCAGCCGTCGAACAGTCCGCCACCCGGCATGCCCTTGACCAGGGGGGTGTTGAAATGCTGGAAGAAGATCTCAGACGCGGACATCGGCTTCATGCCGACGGACTGCAACTGGTCCGCATGCTTGTCCAGGAGATCGCTCATGATCATGGCGTAGCCGTAGAGCTCGCCCAGAAACACTGCGGCCAGGGCCAGAACCGCGCCGACCACCCAGAGCGCCGGGTTCCGGCCGCCGAACTTGGCAACGAGAAAGCCGATGAGGGCACCCACGATCACGCCGGCATAGGCGAACTGCGTGACCTTCACCTCGGGGCCGTCCGTGTCCGCCATCGAGCTCAGCAGGAACGCGTAGAGGAACGCGCCGACGAGAGTGGCCACGATGGCGGCACCCACCGCCAGCATCGGGTTGCCCGGGCGGCCGACCGGCGGCGGGGGCGGCGGGAAGCCGCCGCCGTACTGCGGCTGGGGCTGCTGCGGCTGCTGGGGCTGCCCCTGCGGGTAGCCGTAGCCCGGCTGAGGGGTGCCGTAGCCACCGGCCTGCTGGGGCGGGGCGGGCTGCTGTGGGTAACCGCCCGGCTGCTGTGGGTAACCGCCGGGCTGCTGTGGCTGCTGCCAGTTCTGGCTCATGGAATTCCCCCGGGGATGAAGGTGTTGAGACCGCGTTCCGGGGACAGCCGAGCTGATGAGCGGCGGCCGGCTGGGAACGCGGATGGAAACTATCGAGCCATAAAAGTAACAGGCAGGGATGACAATCAGACAAGTCGTGTCTGACGTCCGTGACATGGCTGGGACCGGACGGAGACACGCTGGCCCGGCATATGCCGATTTCGTCGGCCGCTACTCGGCGATCCGCTTCGCGACGAGGTAACTCTCCGCTCCGGCCACGGCGTAGAAGGTGATGTCGTTGCGCCCCAGGATGTCATCGCGCCAGTGGTCCATGACCAGGCCGAAGTGCCCGATCAGGGTGTCCGCGGTGGGCCAGGAGCTCTCGTCCCCCATCAGCACCGCGACGCCGAGCAGTTGCGCCAGCGAAACACCGGCCACCGCGAGCGGTATCCCGATGAGCGCCAGCAGCGGCGCGCGGCCGCCCAGCTTGCCCAGCGCGGCACCGGTCAACAGTCCGATGCACAGCGCCCAGTAGCCGACCTCCTGGCCGCGGTGGCCGATTTTCCCCTGGACGAAGCCGAAGACCAGCGCCCCGAGCAGTGCCGCCGCGCTGCCCGCCGCGAGACCGCGGGCCGGTCGTGGGGCCTGAGCTGCGGACGTTGCGGACGCGATCATGACCGCAAGGTAGCAGTGGCATAGCCGTACGGTGGTGCGAATGACATCAGTGCCGGGACAGAATCCGGCATAAGCAATAATGTCAACTTATGGCGCAGAACAAGTCGTTCAATGGGCGTGACATGGGTATCGACCTCGGCACCGCCAACACACTGGTGTACGTACGGGGCAGGGGCATCGTGCTCAATGAGCCGTCGGTTGTGGCAGTGAACACAGCCGACGGCAGTGTGCTGTCGGTGGGTTCGGCGGCCAAGGAGACCATGGGGCGGACGCCGACGAACATCGTCGCCGTGCGACCGCTGCGCGATGGCGTGATCGCCGATTTCGAGATCGCCGAGCGCATGCTGCGGTACTTCATCAAGAAGGTGATGGGCAGCCGCCGGCTCGCCCGTCCCCGCGTGGTCGTCTGCGTGCCCTCCGGGATCACGGGCGTTGAGCGGCGCGCGGTGATGGAGGCCGCCACCCGGGCCGGGGCGCGTCAGGTGCATCTGGTCGAGGAGCCCATCGCGGCGGCGATCGGGGCCGGGCTGCCGGTGAGCGAGCCGACCGGCTGCATGGTCGTCGACATCGGCGGCGGTACGACGGAGGTCGCCGTGGTCTCGCTGGGCGGCATCGTCACCGCGCGGTCGGTGCGCACCGCGGGCGACTCCATGGACGTGGCGATCACCTCCTATGTGAAGAAGCAGTACGCGCTGGCGATCGGTGAGCGGACCGCCGAGGAGATCAAGGTCTCCATCGGGTCCGCCTCGCCCGCCGGGCCGCTGTCCGTGCCCCGGGTGTCGGAGGCCGTCCGGCGGCCCGAGCGGAATGTCGAGGTGTTCATCCCGGGCCAGAGCGAGGACCCCGAGGACACCCAGGCGCTGCTGCCGCCGGACCGCTGCACCATCCGCGGCCGGGACCAGGCGACCGGGCTGCCCAAGGTGCTCGAACTGACCGCGGACGAGGTGCGGCACGCCCTCTCCGAGCCGGTGGACAGCATCGTCGCGGCGGTGCGGGCCACGCTCGACGAGACCCCGCCCGAGCTGGCGGGCGACATCATGGACCGCGGCATCGTGCTGACCGGCGGCGGTGCCCTGCTGCGCGGTCTGGACGTACGGCTGGGGCGCGAGCTGAACATCCCGGTGCTGGTGGCCGACGACCCGCTGGACTGTGTCGCCATCGGCACCGGCCGCTGTGTGGAGGACTTCGCCTCACTGCGCACCGCGATGGACGCACGGCCCCGCAGGCCGGACACGGTGCGGGTGTGACGCTTCGGGGGCGGGCCCCGCGGGGTCTCCCGGGGCGGGGCCTCCCCGGGCCCTCCCCGGGGCGGCGGTCTTGAGCGTGCGGCATCGTCCCCGGCGTGGTGGGCTGGTGACACCGCGTCGGTCCCGTGCGGCGCGGGCGGACGGCAGACGCGGGCGTCGAGGTGGTGGTCGTGGGGCGCGGCGGGACGTACGGGCGGGCGGTCGTCGCGACCGTCACCACGATCCTGGTCGCGATCACTTCCGTACCGGCGACGCCCACCGGGCCCGCCGAGGCCATGGGCCGGCCGCCCGGCCGCGGGCCGTACGGCGCCACTGCGGTGCGGGTCCCGGGCGCCACGACGGCGCAGGGCCCGTCGCGTTCGTACGGCTCCACCACGGCGCAGGGCCCGTCGCGTCCGTACGGCGCCACCTCGCCACAGAGCCCCTCGCGGCCGTACGGCGCCACCGCGCCGCAAACCCCCTCCCGTTCGTACCCCGTCTCCGTCGAGCTGGCCTCCCTGACCCCCGCGGTGATCCGCCAGGGCGGTGAGCTGAGGATCAGCGGGCGGGTCACCAATACCTCCGGGCGGCGCCTCGGCCCCGCGCATATCGGGGTGCGGATCGGCGCGTCCGGTGCGATCGACACCCGCGGCGGGCTCTCCGTCGTGGCCCGCCGTACGCCCCTGACCCGGGCCGACGGCCCCGAGGTGCCCGGCCGTACGGCCCGTCTCGCCGCGCTGCCGACCGGCGCCGAGCGCGGCTTCCGGCTCACCGTGCCCGTCCCCGATCTGGAGCTGGACGATGCCGGGGCGTACGCGCTCACCGTGGACGTCGTCCGCGAGGGCGGCGCCGGTGCCGGGACCGTGCTCGGGCTGACCCGCACCCATCTGTCCGCGTACCCCGACGCCATGCGGCTGGAGCCGCTGCGCACCACCGTGCTGTGGCCGGTCCTCGACACCCCGCGGATGGAGGCGCTGACCCTGCGCACCCCGGACAGCGTGCTGCCGGTCTTCCGCGACGACGAGCTGACCGCCGCCTTCGGGCCGGGCGGCCGGTTGCGGCGGCTGGTGGAGATGGGCAAGGGGCAGCCGGTCACGTGGGTGCTCGATCCGGATCTGATCGTCCAGGCGCGGGCCATGGCCGCCGGATACCGGGTGGCCCGTACCCCCGGCGGCAGCGATCCGCAGGAGGCAGCCGAGGGGAAGGGCGGCGAGGCGGCGGCGGACTGGCTGGCCGCGCTCCGTAGGGCGGTCCGGGGCCGGGAGGTGATCGCGCTGCCGTATGCGGACCCGGATCTGGCCTCGCTCGCCCGCGGCGGCGGCGCCCCGCTCGCCGGTCTGCTGCGCCGGGCCTCCAGCACCGGCCGCAGCGTGGTGGACCGGGCGCTGGGCGTCCATGCCCGTGCCGGTGTGGGCTGGCCCGCGGGCGGTGAGCTGGACGACGGGATCGCCCGGTACGCCAAGGAGCTCGGCCTGGACACGGTGCTCGCCTCCGGTGCCGGGGTGGCCACCGAGGGCGAGCTGGTCTCCGAGGGGGCCACCGACGACGGCGCCGTCTCGCTCGAGGGCGGGACGACCGCGCTGCGCTACGACGCGGCCATCGCCGCCCAGCTCTTCGCGAGCCACCCGGCCGCGGGCGCCTCCGGCGAGCCCGCCCGGCTGCTGCTGCGGCAGCGGCTGCTGGCCGAGACGCTGACGGCCGCACGGGAGCTGCCGTACGCCCGGCGCGAGCTGGTGATGGTGCCCCCGCGCCGGATGCCGCTCGCGGTCGCCCGGGTGCTGCTCACGGTGGTGGCCGAGGGCCGGAAGGCGGGGTGGCTGGAACCGGCCGGGTTCGCGGCCGCGCTGCGCAAGCCCACGGCGGGGCGGCTGCGGGGCTTCGACGGCTATCCGCTCGCCCGGCACGCCTCCGAGCTGCCGCCCGCCCGGCTCGCGGCGGTGGTACGGGACCGCCGCCGGATGCGCGCCCTGGCCAAGGTGCTGTCGGATGCGCGGGCCACCGCCGCGTCCGTCCGGGCCGCGCTGGCCCGCTCCGTCGCGACCGCCTGGCGCGTCGACCCGTCGGGCGCGGCCTCGTACCAGCGGGGGGTGTCCCGCTATCTGACCGCCTCGATCGCCTCGGTGCGGCTGGTGCCGAAGTCCATGGTGGTGGTGGCCGGGGGCTCGGCGACCATCCCGGTCACCGTCGACAACGGGCTCCAGCAGGACCTCACCGGGGTGGAGCTGCGGGTCCTCTCCAGCCGCCCCGAGCGGCTGAACGCCCGGGACCGCGCGATGCCGGTCCGGGCGGCACGGGCGGTGAGCCGTACGGTGCGGATCCGGGTGAAGGCGTACGCGAACGGGCCGGTGCGGCTGACCGCCCAGCTCTACACCACCGCCGACGGACTGCCCTGGGGCGCGCCGATGACGTTCACGGCCGATGTGCGATCGGTGCCGTCGGGCGCGGTGATCTTCGTGCTGGGCGGGACGTCGCTGATCGTGCTGGCCGCCGCGCTCCGGCCGCGGCGTACCCGGCGGCGTTGACGAAGCAAGGGTCAGAGCCGGTGCGCCGTCCCCGCGGGACCCGCCCCCCGGGTGTCGAGCAGCAACTGAGCCTTCACCGCGAGTCCTTGCAGGTCGTACGTGCGGTGGGGCTGGAGCAGGACGGTCAGGTCGGCGTCGGCCGCCGCCTCGTACACCGAGTCGGCGCGGGCCACCTCGCGCCCCAGCACCCGCCATCGCGCGACATACGGGTCGTGGTAGCTGAGCCGGGCGCCCAGCTCGATCAGCCGGGAGGCGATCTCCCGGGCGGGCGAGCCCTCCGCGTCGGCGACGTCGGCCTTGTAGCCGACGCCCAGCAGCAGGACGTGCGCGCCGCGCGCCGACTTCCCGTACTCATTGAGCAGGGCCGTGCAGCGGCGGGTGACATAGCCCGGCATCCGCCCGTTGACCTGCTGCGCGAGTTCCACCATGCGCAGCGGGAGGCCGAGGCCGCGCTGCTGGTCGGCCATATGGCCGTGGTCGACCGGCACGCCATGGCCGCCGACGCCGGGGCCCGGGCGGAAGGACTGGAAGCCGAACGGCTTGGTCTCGGCGCAGCGGACCACGTCCCACACATCGACGCCGAGGTCATGGCAGTACACCGCCATCTCGTTGACCAGGGCGATGTTGACGTGCCGGTAATTGGTCTCCAGGACCTTGACGGTCTCGGCCTCGCGGGTGCCGCGGGCCCGGACGACCTTCTCGGTGAAGCGGCCGTAGAAGGCGGCGGCCGCCTCGGTGCAGGCGGGGGTGAGGCCGCCGATGACCTTGGGGGTGTTGGCGGGGCCGTGGGCGCGGTTGCCCGGGTCGTGGCGGCAGGGGGAGTAGGCGAGGTGGAAGTCGCGACCGGCCCGCAGCCCGGATCCCTCCTCGAGAAGCGGACGGAGGAATTCCTCGGTGGTGCCGGGGTACACGGTCGATTCCAGCAGAACGGTGGTGTGCGGACGCAGCCGCGCCGCCAGCGTACGGGCCGCCTCGCCGACCGCGGACAGATCCAGTCTGCGGTCGTCCCCGAGCGGGGTCGGTGCGCAGATCACGGCGGTGCGGACGCGGCCGAGCTCGGCGGGGTCGGCGGTGATCCTAAAGCCCTGGGAGGCCATCCGGCGCAGCTCGGCGGCGGACAGCCGGCCCTCGCCGCCCGAGCCGGAGGGCAGCCGTCCGGCCCGGAGGTCGGCGGCGGCGCGCGGATCGGGGTCGTAGCCGACGGTACGGATGCCGGCGGCGGTGGCGGCCTGGGCGAGAGGAATACCGAGATGACCGAGTCCGATGACGGCGAGATCTGCGGGCATGACGTCGTGTCGTCCTTCCCGGGACGATGTCGGATGGCGCAAACCCCCCACAGACAGACTAAGCGGAAATATGACTCGTATTCAGTATTGATGGGAGGTGTTGGCGCGGTGTCGCGGCGCCGGGCGCGGCAGCGGCATGGCACGGACGAGCGAAAGCCAGGAAAATCGGCAGGGCGGCGTGACGTCGATCGCAACGGGAGGCAGCGGTGAAGACACCGGCACTGGGACCGGCCGAGCGCGGCGAGGCGCTGGCCCGGATGGCGGACCGTGAGCTCGATGTGCTGGTCGTGGGCGGCGGAGTGGTCGGCGCGGGCACCGCGCTGGACGCCGCCACGCGCGGCCTGGAGACCGCTCTGGTCGAGTCGCGGGACTGGGCCTGCGGGACCTCCAGCCGGTCCAGCAAGCTGATCCACGGCGGACTGCGCTATCTGGAGATGCTCGACTTCGCACTGGTGCGTGAGGCGCTCAAGGAGCGCGGGCTGCTGCTGGAGCGGATCGCGCCGCACCTGGTCAAACCGGTGCCGTTCCTGTATCCGCTGCAACACCGGGCCTGGGAGCGGCTCTACGCGGGGTCGGGCGTCGCGCTCTACGACGCCATGTCGATCTCCTCCGGGCACGGTCGCGGACTGCCCACCCACCGCCATCTGTCCCGCCGGCGGGCGCTCCAGGTCGCACCCTGCCTCAAGAAGGACGCGCTGGTCGGGGCGCTTCAGTACTACGACGCCCAGATGGACGACGCGCGCTATGTCGCCACGCTCGTGCGCACCGCGGCGAAATACGGCGCGCAGGTGGCCAACCGCGCGCGGGTGGTCGGCTTCCTGCGGGAGGGCGAGCGCGTGGTCGGCGCCCGGGTGCACGACCTGGAGCAGGAGGGTGAGTTCGAGGTCCGCGCCCGGCAGGTGGTCAACGCCACCGGGGTGTGGACGGACGAGACGCAGGCGCTGATCGGGGAGCGCGGCCAGTTCCATGTCCGGGCCTCCAAGGGCATTCACCTCGTCGTCCCCAAGGACCGCATCCACTCCACCACCGGGCTGATCCTGCGCACCGAGAAGAGCGTGCTGTTCGTGATCCCCTGGGGCAGGCACTGGATCGTCGGCACCACGGACACCGACTGGGACCTGGACAAGGCCCATCCGGCCGCCTCCAGCGCCGATATCGACTATCTGCTGGAGCATGTCAACGAGGTCCTGGCGGTGCCGCTGACCCGCGACGACGTGGAGGGCGTCTACGCCGGGCTGCGCCCGCTGCTGGCCGGGGAGTCGGACGCCACCAGCAAGCTCTCGCGCGAGCACACCGTGGCCCATCCGGTGCCGGGCCTGGTGGTGGTCGCGGGCGGCAAATACACCACCTACCGGGTGATGGCCAAGGACGCCGTGGACGAGGCGGTGCACGGCCTCGACCGCCGGGTCGGGCCCTGTGTCACCGAGGAGATCCCGCTGGTCGGCGCGGTCGGCTACCAGGCGCTGTGGAACGCCCGGGAGCGGATCGGCCGGCAGGTCGGGCTGCATGTGGCGCGGATCGAGCATCTGCTCAACCGCTACGGCTCGGCGACGCAGGAGGTGCTGGACCTGATCGCGGCCGACCCGTCGCTGGGCAAGCCGCTGGCCGGGGCGGAGGACTATCTGCGCGCCGAGATCGTCTATGGCGTCTCGCACGAGGGGGCCCGCCATCTGGACGACGTCCTCACCCGCCGCACCCGCATCTCGATCGAGACCTTCGACCGGGGTACGCGCTGCGCCCGGGAGGCGGCCGAGCTGATGGCGCCCGTGCTGGGCTGGGGCGAGGACCAGACCGACCGGGAGGTGCGGCACTACGAGAAGCGGGTGGAGGCCGAGCGCGAGTCCCAGCGGCAGCCGGACGATCTGACGGCGGACGCGGCGAGGCTGGGCGCGCCGGACATCATCCCGCTGTAGCCGGACGTCATCCGGCTGTAGTCGGACATCATCCCGTTGTAGGAGGTGCGTGATTCCGCTCTGCGTGATCCCGCTGTGTGTGATTCCGCTGTGGGAGGCCGGTGTCCTACCGGCGAGGGCAGAACTCGGTCTCGAGGAGAGACGTTTCGGCGGTCAGCCCGGAACCGGCCGTGCTGTTCAGCCGGTAGGCGAGGGTGTGGCGGCCGTCGGGGGTGGCCACGGCCAGTGCGTAGGAGCCGTTGATCTCGCCGTTGTGGCCCCACAGCGTCACCCCGCACGGCAGCCGCACCGGGAACAGCCCCATGCCGTACCGGCCGTCGGAGCCGGCGGTGTTCCGCATCTGCCGCAGCTCGGCCCGGGGCACGACCGTGCCGCGCAGCAGCCCGGAGACGAGCCGGCTCAGATCGTCGAGAGTGGAGACCAGCTCCCCCGCGGCCCCCGCGAAGGAGGGGTTGAGGACGGTGACATCGCGGCGGGCGCCGTCGCCCCGGACCTCGCTGTCCCGGGCCCCGCTGTCCCGGACCTCGCTGTCCCGGGCCCCGCTGTCCCGGGTGTACGCCCGGCCGTGCGGGGCCGGGAGGGCGGTGCGGGTGCCGGGGAAGGAGGTGCCGCGCAGATGCAGGGGGCCGAGCACCTCGCGCCGGGCCTCGGCCGCGTAGGAGCGGCCGGTGACCCGCTGGACGATCATGCCCAGCAGGACGTAGTTGGTGTTGGAATAGCGCCATTCGGCACCGGGCGCGAAGTACGGGCGGTGGGTGAGGGCGGTCCGCACCAGGGCGGCGGGGGCGCGGGTGCGGTCGGCCGCGGCGGAGAGCTGACGCGCCAGTACCGGGTCCTCGGTGTAGTCGAACAGCCCGCTGGTGTGGTTCAGAAGCTGACGAATCGTGATGTTCCGGCCGTCGTTGCCATGGCCGCGCACCAGCCCCGGAAGGTGCTTCTCCACCGGGTCGTCCAGGCCGAGCCGCCCCTGTGCGGCCAGCCGCAGCGTCACCGCCGCGATGACGGTCTTGGTGAGGCTGCCCGCTCGGAAGTGGTCACTCCGGTGGATCCGGCGCCCGGTGCGGACGTCCGCGACCCCCGACGCGATGAACCGAGTGCCCCCGCCCGCCCCGCGGATGAGCACCGCCGCCCCCGGCGCGTCGCCCTGCGCCGCCAAGCGGTGTACGGCGGTGCGCACGGCGCCGCCATGACCACCGCCCGCGCCCGTGGTCGCCCGCGGGCCCGTGTCCCGGCCCGCTTCCGTGGCCCCCGTTCCGCAGCCGGACAGGGCGAGTCCGAGGGCCGCCGTGAGCGCCGCGGCGGTCGGCATACGGCTCCGCCTGTGCCATCGTATGGCGGAGATGGGCATGACACGGACCTCCGTTTCCTGCGTACCTCCAGATGGTCGCAGGTACCGCGGTGGCCGCCACGCCGCGCCCCGGACCCCGGGCGGTTCCGGGTCCGCGGATGAGAGACAATGGACGCTCTCCCAGGGTGGGTTCAGGGTGGGTAGATTCGCAGAGGGGTCGCATGTCGGAGGCTGAGAAGACGCAGGGTTCGACTGGGCGCCTCCTCGCCGGGCGGTACCGGCTCGGAGAGATCCTCGGTCAGGGCGGCATGGGCACGGTCTGGCGGGCGAGTGACCAGACCCTCGGCCGTACGGTCGCGGTCAAGGAGCTGCGCTTCCCGTCCAGTGTGGAGGAGGACGAGAAGAGACGGCTCATCACCCGTACGCTGCGCGAGGCGAAGGCGATCGCCCGGATCCGCAGCAACGGCGCCGTCACCGTGTACGACGTGGTCGACGAGGACGACCGCCCGTGGATCGTCATGGAGCTCATCGAGGGGCGTTCGCTCGCCGATGTCGTCCGCGACGACGGCCCGCTGACCCCGCGGCGCGCCGCCGAGGTCGGGCTCGCCGTCCTCGATGTGCTGCGCGCCGCCCACCAGGCGGGCATCCTGCACCGCGATGTGAAGCCCTCCAACGTGCTGATCTCGGACGACGGCCGGGTCGTCCTCACCGACTTCGGTATCGCCCAGGTCGAGGGCGACCCGTCGGTGACCTCGACCGGCATGCTCGTCGGCGCGCCCTCCTACATCTCCCCGGAGCGGGCCCGCGGCCAGAAGCCGGGCCCGCCGGCCGACCTGTGGTCGCTGGGCGGGCTGCTGTACGCGGCGGTGGAGGGTGTGCCGCCGTACGACAAGAGCACGGCCATAGCGACATTGACCGCCGTGATGACCGAGCCGGTGGAGCCGCCGAAGAACGCGGGCCCGCTGGAGGAGGTCATCTACGGTCTGCTCACCAAGGACCCGGCCCTGCGGCTCGACGACGCCGGGGCGCGGGCGCTGCTGGAACACGCGGTGAGCGCCCCCGAGGAGACCAAGGTCCCCGCCGACGCGACGCGCACGATGAGCCTGCCGCCCGCCCCGACGGCGGAGGACGAGGCCGCCGAGGCCAAGGAGTCGGGCGTCTCGGAGCGCAGGCGCGGTGCGCTGAAGTCCGTGCGCAACGCGGCGGCCGCGGCGGCCACGAAGAAGGCGGACAGCGGGAGCGCGGCGGAGCCGGCGGAGAAGTCCGGCGCGGCTGGGGCTGCCGAGGCCGGTGCCGCGAAGTCCGGTACGGCGAAGTCCGGTGGGGCGAAGTCCGGTGCTTCGGCGAAGGCCGAGCCGGCCGCCGCGACGCCCGCGGGCGCGCCCGCCCCGCGGCCCGCCGCACCGCCGCGCGCCTCGATCACCGATGTGGTCCCCAGGCGCACGCTGATCATCATCGCGGTGGTCGTCGTGCTCGCCATCGTGGGCACCGTGCTCGCCATCGTCCTGAGCGACGGCGGGGACGGCGGCGACAAGGCCAAGGGCGCCTCGGGCGGCGACAAGTCCACCTCGGCCGGGGCGTCGGGCGGCGGTAAGAACGACCAGGGCGCCGACAAGACGGGCCAGTCGGAGGGCGAGTCGCCGAAGGCGGGGGACTCCGGCGGGAAGTCGGGTTCGCAGCCGGGCACGGACGCCTCCGAGGACTCGGACGACAACTCGGGCAAGGGCGGCGGAAGCGGCGACAACAGCGGTAAGGGCAAGGGCGACGGCGGTAAGGGCGGCCTGCCCGACGGCTACCGGACCGTGAAGTCCGGCGACTTCCCGTTCAGCATGGCCATGCCGGAGGGCTGGTCGGTCCACTCCGGGAGCTATTCCGGAAGCCGTAAGTACTACGGCGGGTCCAGCATTCCGCGTATTCAGATCGATTTCACCAACGCGCCGAGGTCGGACGCGGAGGCGGACTGGCGCAAGGGCGAGGACAACGCCCGGCGCACCATGGCCGGCTACAAGGGCCTCGGCATCAAGTCGATCGACTGGCGTGGCTATCCGACCGTCGCGGACTGGGAGTTCGAGCGCGATCAGGACGGCAAGCGGGTCCGGGTGCTCAACCGCGGCTTCAAGGCGGACGGCAGCCATGGCTTCGCCATACTGATCACCTGCGAGGCGAGCAAGTGGAACGACAAGGAGTGCGCCACCCTCCGTCAGACCGCCTTTGACACCTTCAAGATTACGGACTGAACACTCCTGTCGGCGAAGCGTCGTTCGGGCACGTATCGTGAGAGGCCCTAGACTGTGCGCAGCCGCTGGAACCCGCCAAAAACGACCACATTTGACGGTTTCACGCTGCGCTGATCGCTGATGAGGGCGGCGTTGATCGCGCGCTTGGGGAGGCGTCGTGGAGGAATACGCGGGCCGGGTGCTGGCCGACCGCTATCGCCTGCCCCTTCCGCCCGCCGATGAGTACGAACTCATCGAGACCCGCGCCTTCGACACCTACAGCGGACAGGAAGTCCACCTGCGGCAGATACCACTGCCGGAGGTCGTCGACGCCGAAGTCGTCGACGAGGACGCGCGGTGGGGCGGCGGCGGGCCCGCGGGGTGGAACGGCACCTTCGCCGGTGCCGGGCGTACGGCCCGGGGCGGCGGTGATCCGGCCGTCCAGCGCGCCATCGCGGCGGCGACATCCGCCGCGCAGATCCCCGACCATCCACGGCTCGGCCAGGTCTTCCATGTCTTCGCGGAGGCCGGAAGCCTGTGGATCGTCAGCGAACTCGTCTCCGGCCGCCCGCTGGCCGCGCTCCTCGCCGAGGGCACGCTGTCCCCGCACCGCGCCGCCGAGGTCGCCAACGACGTCCTTACGGCGCTGGGCGCCCTGCACGCCCATGGCTGGGTCCACCGCAACATCACCGCCCGTACGGTGCTGTTGTGCGACGACGGCCGGGCGATGCTCATGGGGCTGGCGGCGGGCGCGGCGGAAGAGGCGCTGTGCGGCTACGACCCCGTTCCGGCGCCCGCGTCCTCGCCGTCGGCCGACGGCCCCGCCGTGGACGAACCCGAGCCGGATGAGGCCCCGGCCGCCTTGCCACAGGGCCCGGCGGGCTCCGGCGACCAGCCGGACCGGCCGCAGGGCCGGGCCGGGCGAGATGACGAAGGGCGCGCCGCCATCCCCGGGGCCCGTACGGGAGAGGGCGGTGAGGGGCGGACGCAGGGTGGACCGCGCTACCGCGACCAGGGCGCGGCCGGAGGTTTCCTGCCCCCGGGCGGCCCTTACGGCGGCCATGAACCGGCGGGGGCCGGTTCGCGGCCCGACGCCGAGGGCCGGGAGCACGGCGGCCACGGCACGGAGACGGGCCTGCCCGAGCCACGGACGCCTTACGGCGACCACGGGGCGGCGGAGCCGAGTTCGGGGCCCGGCCTCGGCGGTCCGGTCTACCGGGATCAGGTGACGTTCGGTCCGGGGACCGGCGGGCCCATGGCTCCCTACCGGGACAAGGGAGCCGCCGGCGGACTGCCCGGGCCGCGCCGGGCGGGGCAGCCGGGAAGCAGGGAGGGCGAACCGGGCGGCGCCGGTGCCGGTGCTGGTGCCGACGCGCCGAGCGCGGCCGCCCGGGCCGCGCGGGCCAGCGCCATCGCCGCCTACGCGGCGGGCGCGCGAGCCGCCGCGCGGGCCAATGTCGAGGCGGCCACCCGCTCCCCGCAGGCCCCCGAGCCCGCCCCCGCGGCCACGCCCGAGCCCGAGCCGGAGCCCGGCGGCGCCCGATGGCCCGGTGAGCCGGAGCGCGAGGAGAGCGCCCCGGCCGCCTCCGAGGGCGGCGGCTCCTGGGACACCGGCGGAACCGCCACTGGCGGCCCCGCCACCGCGCTCGCCGCCGAACGGGCCCGCCAGGCCCGAATCGTCGTGGTCGGCGCCGTCACCGAGCGGTGGGCACCCGAGCAGGCCGGACCGGTCCATGAGAACTGGCGGCTGGCGCCCCCCGTCGGCCCCGCCGCCGACCTGTGGGCGCTCGGCGTGCTGCTGTTCCGCGCGGTGCAGGGCCATGCCCCGTACCCGGAGGAGAGCGCCGCCGAGCTGGTGCAGATGGTCTGCGGGGAGGCGCCCGCGTACGCGGAGGAGTGCGGTCCGCTGCGCCCCGTCGTCGAGTCGCTGATGCGCCAGGACCCCACCGAGCGCCCGGACTTCGAGGAGCTGCGCGGCTGGCTGCGGTCCCTGATCCGGTCGGCGCCCGAGCCGGACGTCGGCAGCAGCACGGTCACGGTGCCCTCGCTCGGCGCGGGCGGGGCGTCCGACCCCCGGCGGCTGCCGATCGTCCGCAGGCGGGGCTGGCTGGTGCGCAGGGGCCGGGGCCGCCGCCCGGCCGCGGCGGCCGAGGCGGCGGCCGGGCCCGCCCGGCACCGGCGCGACAAGCGCGAGAAGAGGGAGGCCCGGGAGACTCGGCCGCCCCGGGCCACTCGGGCGCCCCGGGAGAAGACAGAGACCCGGGAGACGGGGGAGACCCGGCAGGCGTCGGCGCCCGCCCAGCGCAAGCCGCGCAGGCTGGGGCGGATGCTGTTGCTGCTGATCTTCCTGGCGCTGGCGGCGGCGGTGGTCTACGCGATGATGTTCATGCCGCGCTCCAAGGACGACGACGGCCAGGGCCGTACGGGTTCGGCCGGTACGCCGAGCGCGGCGCCGCACGACCCCGCGGACGGCGACGAGGGGGAGGCCGGAAAACCGGCCGCCTCCGGCGACCCCGGCGACCAGGAACCGCAGTCCACCGACCCGGCCGGGCTGGCCAAGGGCTTCGCGGTCCGCAAGGACCCCAAGGGCTTCAAGGTCGCCGTCCACGAGGACTGGACCCGCCGGGGCGAGAACGGCCGCGGCCAGATCCGCTACATCGGCGGCGACTTCGAGCTGGTGGTCGTGGCCGGACGGGACAAGATGTCCGAGTTCGGCGGCGACCCGATGGCGTACCAGCAGGACCGCGAGGCCGAACTGTCCGCCTTCCGCGGCTCCTCCTGGGCCTCGTCCTCGGGGCTGCGGCGGATCGACGTCGGCCGGACGGCGATGGCGGAGGGCTCGTTCAGTTGGCGCGACAGCAGCGGGCGGAACGTGTACGCGCGCAATCTCGCGATGCTGATCGACGGCCGCTACCACGTGGTCCTGGTCATCGGCCCGTCCGACGAGCGCAGCGCGGTCAACCGCTACTTCCAGCAGGCCACGGCCACCTACAGCACGACCAACGGCTAGGGCTCAGGCACCGTCCGGGGCCTGGGGTTCTTCGCGTGCCGTCCGGGCGCCGGGCGCCGCGAACCGCTCCCGCAGCCGGTACTTGAGCACCTTGCGGAGCGTCTCATTGCGGGGCAGGGCGTCCACCACTTCGAGCCGCTCCGGCAGCTTGTGCACCGACAGCCCCGCCTCCCGCAGAAACGACACCGCCCGGCCGAGCGTCAGCGCCTCCGCCCCCGCCGGCTGCTCCACGACGGCGCAGACCAGCTCGCCCCGGTCGCGGTCGGGCAGGCCGATCACCGCCACATCACCGACGTCCGGGTGCTGGTACAGCAACTGCTCGATCTCCTTGGCCGAGATGTTCTCGCCCTTACGGATGATGATGTCCTTGGCGCGGCCGGTCAGCATCAGATGGCCGCTCTCCGTGAGATGTCCGAGGTCGCCGGTGAGGAAGAAGCCGTCCGCGTCGAACGCCTTACGGGTCTCATCGTCGTCCAGATATCCGGCGCAGACCGCCTCGCCGCGCAGCCGCACCTGGCCGTCCACCACCCGGATCTCCATCTCCCGGGGCGGCCGGCCCTCGGTGGTGGCGAGGTTCTCGTCCGTGTCGTCCGGCGCGCCCATGGTGATCATGGGGACTTCGGTCATCCCGTAGCCGTGGGTGAGCGCGCAGCCCAGCTCCCGTACGACCTCGTAGTAGAGCTCGGGCGGTTTGGGCGCGCCGCCGCCCGCGAGGAGCCGCAGGGTGGGGATGAGCCTGCGCGAGGGGTCCTTGCGCTGTTCGGCCAGGAACATCGAGTAGAAGGCGGTGCTGCCGCCCGCGACCGTCACCCCGTGCCGCCGGTAGGCGGGCAGCGACTCCGGCAGGGAGAAGTGCTCGAGCAGCACGGCCGGGAAGCCGTACAGCAGCAGCATCACGGTGTAGTCGGGCCCGGCGACATGGGCGTACGGGAAGGCCATGGACCCCACGTCGTCCGGGCCGAGCCGCAGCGCGTGGGCGAGACAGGCACCGGCGGCGATGAGGCTGCGGTCGGTGTGCAGCACGCCCTTGGGGTCGGAGGTGGTGCCCGAGGTCCAGTAGATCCAGCGGATGGCGCGCCCGTCGGTGGGCGGTGGCGGCAGCCGCAGGGCCTTGGGGTCGGCCACCGGCAGGGTGTCGTACGCCTCGAAGACCAGCGGGGGTTCGGGCAGTTCGGCGGCGAGCCGGCGGGCCATCGCGGTGTGGTCGAAGCCGCGCCAGGTGCCGGGCACGGCGAAGAACCGCGCCCCGGACTCGCGGAGCGCGAACCGCACCTCGCGGTCGCGGTAGTAGGGGATCAGCGGGGTCTGCACGGCGCCGAGGCGGGCCAGCGCCATGGTCAGCACGACCGTCTCGATCCGGGTGGGCAGTTGCCAGGCGATCCGGCTGCCGGGGCCTATTCCCATCCGGTACAGCCCGGCGGCGGTCCGCTCGGCGCGGGTGCGCAGGGCGCCGAAGGTCAGCCGCCGGTCATGGCGGGCGGAGGCACCGGCCTGGAGCAGGGCGGGGGCGTCGGGGGTGAGCGCGGCGCGCCGTTCGAGCAGTGCCCACAGCGTCGACGAGCTGCCGAGCTCATGCGCGTCCTGAGCGTCCTGCGCGTCCTGCGCGTCCTGCGCGTCTTGCGCGACGTCGGTCATCCCGGCCTCCCATGGAACTCTTCCGGAACCGTTCGAGGCGATCGCGTGCTCGTTAGCTGACGGACCATCAGATAGTGCTGGAAGCGTAAGGCCGCGCGCCTTGTCGGTCCAGGGGGTGCGGGCTAGCCTGCGGATGCCCGCCCTGTCTGACGGAGCATCAGAAACGGAGGTCGGCCGCTGATGGATCTCGCCTTCACCGAGGACGAGGAGGACTTCCGGCACCGGCTGCGCGCCTGGCTCGCCGACGCTCTGCCCATGCTGCCGGACCGCCCGCATCCCGCCGACTGGCCCGGCCGCCGCGCCTATGACTGCGGCTGGCAGCGCATGCTCCACGACGCGGGCTACGCCGGGCTGCACTGGCCGAAGGACGCGGGCGGCCAGGGCGCGACGCCCACTCAGCATCTGATCTTCCTGGAGGAGACCGAACGGGCCGGTGCGCCCTATGTGGGCGCGGGCTTCGTCGGACTGCTGCACGCGGGCCCCACCATCGCCGCCGAGGGCACCCCGGAGCAGCGGGCCCGCTGGCTGCCGCCGATCCTGCGCGGGGACGAGGTGTGGTGCCAGGGGTTCTCCGAACCGGACGCCGGCTCCGACCTGGCGTCGCTGCGCACCCGGGCGGTACGGGACGGCGATACGTATGTCGTCAGCGGAAGCAAGATCTGGACCTCGCATGCCGAGATCGCCGACTGGTGCGAACTATTGGTGCGTACCGCGCCGGTAAACGCCGACACGCCGAAGCACCGGGGCATCACCTGGCTTGCGATGCCGATGGACGCGCCCGGGGTCACGGTGCGGCCGCTGCGGACCCTCGCCGGGACGGCGGAGTTCGCCGAGATGTTCCTGGACGAGGTGCGGGTGCCGGCCACCCACCGGGTCGGGGAGGAGAACGACGGCTGGCGGGTGACCATGGTGACCCTCTCCTTCGAGCGCGGTACGGCCTTCGTGGGCGAAGTGGTCGCCTGTAGGCGGGTGCTGGAGGCGCTGGCCCGCACGGCGAAGGCCAACGGACGCTGGGACGACACGGTGCTGCGGCGCCGGTTGGGGCGGCTCGCGGCGGAGTGCGCGGCGCTGTGGCGGCTCACCCAGTGGAATGTGAGCGAGGCGCAGCGCACTGGCGGGGTGCCGGGCGTCGGCGGCTCGGTCTTCAAACTGCGCTTCTCGCAGGTGCGGCAGGAACTGTACGAGGCGGCCGCCGAGGTGCTGGGGCCGGACGCGCTGGACGCCGGTCAGGAGTGGGTCGCGGACCGGCTCTCGTCGCTCTCGTACACGATCGCGGCGGGGACCTCGCAGATCCAGCGGAACATCGTGGCCGAGCGGATCCTCGGCCTGCCGAAGGGACGGTGAGCGGGGCCATGGACTTCCAGCTCACGGACGACCAGCGGGCACTGCGGGCGGGCATGCGCGAGCTGCTGGAACGGCGCTTTCCGCGCGCCCGGCTGCGGGCGGTGGTGGACGGGGACGCGGAGCGGGGCGCGGAGTTGGACCGGGCGCTGTGGCGGGAGCTGGGCGCGGCGGGTCTTTTCGCCCTGCGGGTGCCGGAGTCGGCGGGCGGGGTGGGGCTGGGGCTGCCGGAGGCGGTGCTGGCCTTCGAGGAGGCGGGCCGGGCCCTGCTGCCGGGCCCGCTGGTCGCGACGGAACTGGCGGCGGGGCTTTCGGGGGCGTTGGTGGCGGGGGGTGCGGTGCCGGGGTCGCCGGAGGCGGGGCTTTCGGAGTTGGCCGCGGGTGCTGTTCAGGGCGAGACGGTGGTGACGGCGCTGGACGAGGGGGGTGCGCGGGCGCCGGTGGAGCATCTGGCCTGCGCCGACGCGGTGCTGGCGCTGGGGCCGACGGCGGTCGGGCTGATCCCGGCGGCGGAGGTGGCGCGTGCGGCGGAGCCGATACGGTCCGTTGACCCGGCCACCCCGCTGCACCGCACGGCCCCGAACCGAGCCCGGCAGGACCAGGCGGGGCCGAGCCGTTCGGGGATCGCCGCCCGGCTGCGCCGTGAGGCGACGCTGCTGACCGCGGCACAACAGCTCGGCAGCGCCTCCCGAACGGTCGAACTCGCGGTGGACCACGCCAAGCGGCGTACCCAGTTCGGCCGGCCGATCGGCGCCTTCCAGGCCGTACAGCATCTGTGCGCCCAGATGCTGGTACGCGCGGAATCATCCAGAAGTGTGGTGTATGCGGCGGCGGTCACAGAAGACCCGGGTGACATCGCGGCAGCCAAGCTGCTCGCCGATGAGGCCGCTGTCCACAATGCCCGCAATTGTCTACAAGTTCATGGCGGGATGGGCTTCACCTGGGAGGCGGATGTCCATCTGCATCTCAAGCGGGCCTGGGTGCGGGCAGGTCAGTGGCAGTGCGCGGCCGCGGCGGAGGAGGAACTCGCGGCCGGCCTCGTGTCGACCGTTGAAACATGTTTGTAGCCGAGCTCGATGGATACGCCTGAATTGTTGGGATGTCGCATTCTCTGGGGAGATCCCCAGAGCGTCTGAGGTGACCGAGCGTTGATACCAGGTTGTTTCCTAGGCGTGACTCGTCACAGGGGGGAGTCGGGCCCGGGCTCGGGTACTCTCCGTGGGGTGCGAACGCTTATGGGGTGCAAGAAGCCCGGCGTTGCCCATGGGGCGATTCCGGGCATGCCGACGTGCCCCGCTCGTACGGGGTATGCGACGCCTGAGCTTCGGTGTTCGAGTCCTCAGGACGTGTGTCGCACAGTATGCCCCACGCATACTCCTTGGCGCTGGAATATGACCGAAGCGCTTGTTGGGGTGACTGTACGTCAACCATGCTGTCGCGCAAGTCTCCCAGCGCAAACTGGGGGAGCGTCACGGTCCGTGACCTCTTGGAGGTACAAGGCGATGTGTGTGCCGGTTCGGATGGTGTGAGCAGTGCAGGTGCTTCAGGCGCAGATGGAGGTCCGGCCCGATCCGGCGGAGGTGAGCCGTGCCCGTAGGTGGGCCCGTTCGCGGCTCGTCGGATCGGGGATCGGAGCCGACGAGCCGCTCGCTGAGACGTTGATTCTGCTCATTTCCGAACTCGTCACCAACGCCGTGGTGCACACCGGCTGTCCGGCCGTGCTGCGGATGCTCTTCCCCGCCCAGTCGATGGGCGGCGGGGGTGCCGGTGGGAACGGTGGCGGTCTCGGCGGGGGCGGGGCCCCAGGGCCGTTCGGCAGCCGGGGTGCGGGTCTGGGAACGGTCCGGGTCGAGGTCGCCGACGTCAGCGACCGCGCGCCGCGCCAGCGCTGTGCCGATGAGGACGACACTCATGGGCGCGGCCTGGAGCTGGTCGACGGTCTCGCCGACCGATGGGGCTGGCAGCCGGAGGGCTCCGGCAAGCGGATCTGGTGTGAAATCGACCGCGCGAAGGGTGAGGATCTGCTCTCCAAGCGGCGAGCGGCCTCCCATGCGCCGTCACACATGGGACGAACCAGGCAAAGTCCAGACCAGGTGTTGACGTGACGTGTTCGGTTGATCACTCTAGGATCAGCGATTCGTCGCGAGGGGACGCCGAGGGCTGTGGTGTCTCTGTGGGCCCTGTGTTCACAGTGACGTTCCTTGGCGAGTGCGGGTCGCGCCCCCGCCGCTGAACCAGGGCTCAGCGTCGGGAGCCGGGTGGCGGTGCGCGGTGCCGTGCTCGGGGCGCGCATGAGCGCACCGCCGCCCGAGAAGATCGACCCGCCGTCCCCTCCCGAGCGCCAGGGGTCACGACATCAGAGGATCGCCACAGGGGCGACGGGCGCGCCCGTGCCGCCGGCGAACGGCTCGGGCGGGGCCGACAGCAGAAAGGCGTAGCGCCCCTCCTCGGCGCAGGCGTCGGAGAGTTCCTCCAGATTCCAGTTCTGGCCCTGGAGCATGCCCATCTCGACCAGATCGAGGGCGTGGACCGGCATCCAGAGGTCCTCGATCTCCGGGGGGAAGATCTCGAAGGTCAAGGTGTCATTGGCGACCGCCGCCACATCGCGGGCGTGGAACCACTCCGGTGTGCGCAGGGAGAGGCCCGGTGAGGGGTAGGCGTATGCCTCCTTCTCGCCCGCCAGATACCGCTGGATCTGCCCGGTGCGGACGAGGGCGATATCGCCGGGGCGCACCGTCGTCCCGGCCAGTTCCTCGGCGGCGTCGAGGTCTTCGGGGGTGACCGTATGCCCCTCGGGCAGCCGCTCGGCGCCCCGGGCCCGCGCCACATCGAGGAGCACCCCGCGCGAGACAAGGGGTCCCGCCTTCTCGATACCGCTGAAGGCGGCGCGGCCATGGGTGGTGATGGAGTCGGCGGGTCGGCCGTTGTAGATCCTGCCGGAGTGCGAGACATGGGTCAGCCCGTCCCAGTGGGTACCGGCCTGGAGCCCCATCGTCACCGCGTCGTCGCTGGTCGCCACGGTGCCGGGGCCGAACATCTCGAAGTTGACCGCGATCATCGTATGCAGCGGGTTGATCCGTCCGGGGATCATTCCGGTCTGGATGCCGTCCTGCCGCAGCGGCACCGCGAGCGGCACGCGACGGCCGGTCCGTATGGTCGCGGCGGCCTCCCGGGCCACGGCGTCGGTGATCAGGTTGAGCGTGCCGATCTCGTCGGCCGTCCCCCAGCGGCCCCAGTTGTTGACGCGCTTGGCGATCTCGTGGAACTCGGCTGGCAGCGGCATGGCATCTCCTTCGTCGTTCCCGGTCGACGTTTGTGCGCGAGGGCTTGTACTCGGGCCGCGTGTGCTCAAAAATCTAACGGACCGTCAGAAACTCCGGGAGGGGATGCGTCGTGGGCAACTTCTTGGACGGCAAGGTGGTCGCCGTCACCGGGGCCGGACGCGGTATCGGACGAGCGGTGGCGCTGGCCTGCGCGGCCGAAGGCGCACAGGTGGTCGTCAACGACTACGGGGTCTCGATCGAGGGCGGCGAACCGAGCAGCGAGGTCGCCGAGGCCGTGGTCAAGGAGATCACGGCGTCGGGCGGTGAGGCGGTCGCGGTCGCCGACGACGTCTCGACCATGGCCGGTGGCCAGCGGATCGTGGACACCGCGCTCGAGGGGTACGGACGGTTGGACGGGGTCGTCTGCGTCGCCGGAATCCTGCGTGAGCGGATGCTCTTCAACATGTCCGAGGAGGAGTGGGACCCGGTCGTCGCCACCCACCTCAAGGGCACCTTCACGGTCTTCCGGGCGGCATCGGCGGTGATGCGCCGCCAGCGCTCGGGCACCCTGATCGGCTTTACCAGCGGCAACCACCAGGGCAGCGTCGCCCAGGCCAACTACGCCTCCGCCAAGGGCGGGATCATCTCCCTGGTGCGCAGCGCCGCGCTGGGGCTGCACAAGTACGGCGTCACGGCGAACTGTGTCGCACCGGTCGCCCGCACCCGGATGTCCGCCAACGTGCCGATGGAGCTCAAGGAGATCGGCGAGCCGGAGGACGTGGCGGCCCTGGTCGTCTATCTGCTGAGCGAGCGCGCCCGCGCGGAGCGGATCACCGGGCAGGTCTATACGATCGCGGGCCCCAAGATCGCGGTCTGGGCGCAGCCCCGTGAACTGCGCGCCGGATACACCGAGGGCGCCTGGACCCCGGACAAGATCGCCGACTTCCTCCCGGGCACGGTCGGCACCGACCCCATGCCGATGCTGGCCCAACTGGAGGCCATGGCCCAGGCAGCCGCCACCGGCCAACGCCCCAACGCCTGACCGCGACAACGGCGATAACGGCGATAGGGGCGACAACGGCAGGGCTTGCACGGAACACCGCAGCGCCGACGAGGGGAGAGGCCGTGGACTTCGCTTTCGGACCGGAGGACGAGCGGTTCCGCGCCGAGGCGCGCGACTGGCTGGCCGAGCACTTCACCGGACCGTTCACCGCCCTCGAGCAGGAGCCCGGCGGCCACCCCGGCGAGGCGCGCGGCGATATGGCCGCCCGCCGCGCCTGGGAACGCGAACTCGGCACGGGCGGCTGGATCGGCCTGGGCTGGGACCGTACGGACGGGGCGTACGGCAACCGCGCGGCGACGCTGACCCAACAGGTCGTCTGGGCCGAGGAGTACGCCCGCGCCGGGGCACCCGGCCGACTGGGCCATATCGGCGAGAACCTCCTCGCGCCCACCCTCCTCGCCCACGGCGACCTCGCACAGCGCGCCCGCTTTCTGCCGCCCATCGCCCGTGCGGAGGAGCTGTGGTGTCAGGGCTACAGCGAACCCGACGCGGGCTCGGACCTCGCCGGGCTGCGGACCCGCGCCGTCCGCGACCCGGGCGAGGGCACCTATCGCATCACCGGGCAGAAGATCTGGACCTCCCTCGCCCATGAAGCCGACTGGTGCTTTGTGCTGGCGCGCACCGAGGAGGGCTCACAGCGCCATCATGGACTCTCCTTTCTGCTGGTGCCGATGGACCAGCCGGGACGGATCGAGGTGCGGCCGATCCGGCAGTTGACCGGGACCGCGGAGTTCAACGAGGTGTTCTTCGACGGGGCCGTGGCCCGCGCCGAACACCTCGTCGGCGGCGCGGGCCACGGCTGGCGCGTGGCCATGAGCCTGCTCGCGGTGGAGCGCGGGGTCTCCACCCTGGTCCAGCAGATCGGCTTCGCCCAGGAGCTGAGCCGGGTGGTGCGGCTGGCGCTGGAGACCGGCGCCGCAGAGGAGCCCGTCCTGCGTGATCGGCTCATCCGGCAGTGGGCCGAGCTCAAGGCCATGCGCTGGAACGCCCTGCGCACCCTGGGCGCCGTCCAGAGCCCCCAGGCCCCCGGCCCACGCGATCCCGGTCCGCGGGACCCCGGCGCGCCCAGCGTCGCCAAGCTGCTGTGGGGCGGCTGGCATCAGCGGCTCGGCGAACTGGCCGTGCAGGTGAGAGGCGCCGCGGCCGCACTCGGCCCGGCGCGCTGGACCGCCGGCCGGCCGTACGAACTCGACGCCTTCCAGCGTCTCTTCCTCTTCTCCCGCGCCGACACCATCTACGGCGGCTCGGACGAGATCCAGCGCACCATCATCGCCGAGCGCGTACTTCACCTCCCCAAGGAATCACGCCGATGACGAAGACCTATGCGCACTGGATCGGCGGCTCGTGGCGGGATCCCGGGAACGGGCACTACCCCGTCATCAACCCCGCCACCGAGGAGACCGTCGGCCATGCCCCCGAGGCCGACCCGGCCGACGTGGACGCCGCCGTCCGGGCCGCCCGCGCCGCGTACGACGGCTGGTCGCGCACCGCCCCCCGGGAGCGCGCCGCCGTACTCGACAGGGCCGCCGATCTGCTCGCCGAGCACACCCCGGACCTGGTGCCCCTCGTCCAGGCGGAGACCGGGGCGACGCTGCGCGTCACCTCCGCCCTCCAGGTGCCCCCGGCGATCGACCGCTTCCGCCGCTATGCGCGCGGCGCCCTCGAACCGGACACCGTGCCGCTCGCCCCGCTGCCCATGGCCGCCACCCCGCTGGCGCCCGGCGGGCTGATCGGGGCGGCAGCGGTCCGCCGTCCTCTCGGTGTCGTCGGCTGCATCACCTCCTATAACTTCCCTCTCACGAATCTCGCGGGCAAGGTCGCCCCGGCCCTGGCCATGGGCAATACGGTCGTGGCCAAACCCGCGCCGCAGGACCCGCTGTGCTGTTTGGAACTCGGCCCCCTGCTCAAGGAGGCCGGGCTCCCGGACGGTGCCTTCAATGTCGTCACCGGCTCGCGCGCGGCCGCCGGCGAGGCGCTGGTCGCGCACCCCGGTGTCGACATGGTCAGCTTCACCGGATCCACCGCCGTGGGTAAGAAGATCGCCGAATCCGCGGGGAGGTCGATGAAGCGCACCCTGATGGAACTGGGGGGCAAGGGCGCGGCCATCGTCCTGGGGGACGCCGACGAGCAAGCGATCGCGTCGGCGGTCGGGGCGGTCGGTTCGACCTTCTCCTTTCACAGCGGGCAGATCTGCACGGCGCCGACCCGTGTGCTCGTCCATCGATCGCTGTACGAGAAGGTCATCGCCGCACTCACACACTACGCAGAGTCACTGAAGATCGGGGACCCTGTGGATAACTCCACGATCGTCGGTCCGTTGATCTCCGCCGCGCAGCGCGATCGCGTCGAGGCGTATGTCTCCGGCGCCCGTGACCAGGGCGCCCGGATCGTCGTGGGCGGCGAACGCCCCGCCCGCAAGCCCGGCTTCTACGTCGCCCCCACTCTCATCGCCGACGCCGACCCCGCGATGACCGTCGCGCGGGAGGAGCTGTTCGGGCCGGTCGTCGTGGCCCTGCCCTTCGACGACGAGGACGAGGCGGTGCGGATCGCCGACGCCACCCCCTACGGCCTCTACGACTACGTCTTCAGCGCCGACGCGGGCCGCGCCTGGACCCTCGCCGCCCGTCTGCGCAGCGGAAACGTCGGCATCAACACCGCCCAGCGCCACCCCGAGACGCCGTTCGGCGGGTTCAAGGAAAGCGGGGTCGGCCGCGACGGCGGCTCGTTCGGCCTGCACGCGTACAGCGAACTCCAGTCGCTGGTCTGGGTCTCCTGAGGCACGGGGAAGGGTGATGAGGATGAGAGGCGTCATCTTCGACGGCACGGCGCCGCGCGTGGTCGAGGACCTGGAGGTGCGCGACCCCGGCCCAGGCGAGGTGCTGGTGCGCATCGCCGCCGCGGGGCTCTGCCACAGCGATCTGTCGGTCGTCGACGGCACCATCCCCTTCCCCCTCCCGGTCGTCCTCGGCCACGAGGGCGCGGGCGTGGTCGAGGAGATCGGGCCGGGCGTCACCCATGTCGCTCCCGGTGATCATGTGGCGCTGTCCACCCTCGCCAACTGTGGGACCTGCGCCGACTGCGCCCGGGGCCGCCCCACCATGTGCCGCGCGGCGATCGGCCGGCCGACCCGGCCCTTCCGCCGCGGCGACGAGCGGCTGTACAACTTCGCCTCGAACTCCGCCTTCGCCGAGCGCACCCTCGTCACCGCCGTCCAGGTGGTGCGGATCCCCGAGCAGATCCCGCTCGTCTCCGCCGCCCTCATCGGCTGTGCCGTCCTGACCGGCGTCGGCGCCGTGCTCAACCGCGCCAAGGTGGACCGCGGTGAGTCGGTCGTCGTCATCGGCAGCGGCGGCATCGGGCTCAATGTGCTGCAAGGGGCCCGGATCGCCGGGGCGTTCCCCGTCGTCGCCGTCGACTCCAACCCCGCGAAGGAGCCGCTGGCCCGGCGCTTCGGCGCGACCCACTTCGTCCCCTCCACCGACGCCGTACGGGAGATCCTGCCGACCGGCGCGGACCACGCCTTCGAATGCGTCGGCTCCACCCGGCTCATCCGTCAGGCCGTCGATCTGCTCGACCGGCACGGCCAGGCCGTGCTGCTCGGCGTGCCGCCCGCCGACGCCGAGGCGGCCTTCCGCGTCTCCTCCATGTATCTGGACAAGTCCATCCTGGGCTGCCGCTACGGCTCCTCACGGCCGCAAGCCGATATCGCCCGGTACGCCGACCTCTACCGGCAGGGGTTGCTGCTGCTGGACGAACTGGTCAGCAGGACCTACCCCTTGGAGGACTTCGCCAAGGCCGCCGACGACGCCCACCACGGCAGGGTGGCGCGCGCCGTGCTCACCTTCTGACGGGCTTCCGACCACTTCTGGCGGACTTCCGGCCACTTCTGACGGGCTTCCGGCCACTTCCGGCGGGCTTCCGCCACTTCCGGCGGCGTCCCGACGACGAGGTCTGTTCACCGGCCTTCCCATCGCCGTTCGCCCACTGGTGGGTGCCGCTGGTTACGTTGCCCAGGCGGAACGTTCCCGCCTGGATGGCGCAGCCAATATGGACATCCCTCTCGGCGTGGTCTTCGACCTCGGCGAGGTGCTGACGAGGCCGCGCGCCCGGTCCGGCCTGGAGGGGCGGTTGGCCGGGCTGCTCGGGGTCGAGGAATCGGCGTTCGCCGAGGCGTACTGGGCGCATCGCGACGCCTACGACCTCGGCAGCTCCGACCTCGCCTACTGGTCGGCCGTGGCGGATGCGCTCGGCGTCCCGCTGCCCCCGGGCGCGGTCGACGCGCTGGTGGGCGCCGAAGTCGAGATCTGGACGCGGCTCGACGATGCCTCCCGGATCCTGGTGGAGGACCTGCGGCGCCGCGGCACCCGCCTCGCGCTGCTGTCGAACGCCCCCCACGCACTGGCCCGGACCGCCGAGCGCAGCGACTGGGCCGCGCACTTCGACCGGCTCATGTTCTCGGCCGACCATGGGCTCGCCAAGCCGGACCCCGCCGTCTGCCAGCGGATGACCGCTCTGCTCGGCACACGGACGGCGCCGAGCAGCTCGTGGACCACCTGGTGTCCCTCGGACACAGCCGGGTGGCCGTGCTGCTCGTACCGGAAGAGCTGTCCCTCACTCAGTACGCCCGTACCGCCGCCATGGTGAGCGGTCTGCGGAAACGCGGTGTCGAGACCGTGGTCACCGAACTGGACGACGGCCCGGAAGCCGCCGCGGAGGCGGTGCCCGCGCTCCTGGAGGACCGCGAGATCACAGCGATCATGTGTCCCCGGGACGATGCCATGGTCGGTGTCCTCGAACGGCTCCGCCGAGCCGGAGTGCGGGTGCCCGACGACATATCGGTGACCGGCTTCGACGGCATCGGGCCGCTCACCACACCGCTCCTCGGGCTGACCACGCTGCGCCAGCCGTTGGACGAGATCGGCCGACGCGCCATCGACCTGCTGCTGGAGCTGCGCGCCGACCGCTCCATGCCCACGCGCCATATCCCCCTGCGCGGGGCGGTGGTGGCCGGAACCACCACCGCCGCGCCCCCACCCGCCCCCATCCGGCGCTGAATTCGGGGGTCCGCCCGCCGGAGCCGCGCCCTGACCTCCGGAGAAACCATGTCCGCGCAAACGGCCGCCTCGCCCTTCCGCTACGGGGTCTTCCTCCGCCCCGACCCCCGCACCTGCGCCCTGCTGACCGATCTCCATCTGCTGCTCAGGCAGAGTTACGGACTGGTCTCCTGTGCCGCCTACCCGCCCCACGCCACCCTCGCGGGCAATGTGCCCACCGACGCGCCCGAGGACGAGCTGGCCGACCGGATCGGCGCGGCCCTGTCGGACACCAGCGCTTTCACGGCGTACAACACGGGCATGGAGAAGGGCGGCGGCGGCATCGGGTCAATCTGTGGGTGCATGTCCGCAGTTGGCGGCTCGGGGGCGCGGAAGCGGCCGTGACGGGCTGAGCGGACCAGGCCCTGTCGCCAGGCCCTGTCCCGCTCCCGCGAAGACCCGCAGGACAGGGCTTACGCACGGGTGTCGGCGCCTGAGGCCGTATCGGCCTCGACGCCGGAAGCCGTATCGGCCTCGGCGCCCGCGCGGAAGGTGCGGCGGTAGGCGGTCGGACTGACGCCCACGGCCGCCTGGAAGTGCTGGCGCAGGGACGCGGGGGAGCCGAAACCCGCCTCGCGCGCCACCTGGTCCACCGACAGATCGGTGTCCTCCAGGAGATGACGGGACCGCTCCACCCGCTGCCGGGTCAGCCACTGGCCCGGGCTGACCCCGACCTCCTCGCGGAAGCGGCGGGTGAACGTCCGCACGCTCATCGACTCCTGGGCGGCCAGCTCCCGCAGCGAGATGGGCCGGTCCAGCCGGCCGAGCGCCCAGGCGCGCGCCGTCGTCGTGGTGGCCTGCTGGGGCTCGGGCAGCGGGCGCGGGATGTACTGGGCCTGGCCGCCGTCACGGTGGGGCGGCACCAGGCTCTGGCGGGCGACGTCGTTGGCGACGGCCGTGCCGTGGTCGCGCCGCACCAGATGCAGACACAGGTCGATCCCGGAGGCGACACCGGCCGAGGTGAGCACATCGCCGTCGTCCACGAACAGCACATTCGGATCGACTTTGATCGTCGGGAAGAGCCGCTGGAACTGGCCGACGCTGGCCCAATGGGTGGTGGCCGGGCGGCCGTCGAGAAGACCGGCGGCGGCGAGCACGAACGAACCGGTGCAGATGGAGACCCAGCGCGCGCCCGGCCGGGCATGGGCGAGCGCGGCGGCCAGCGGCTCGGTCATCCGGCCCTGCTCGCGGACCGGGCCGAGTGCGTACGAGGCGGGCACCAGGATGGTGTCGGCCTCGGCGAGGGCCTCCGGGCCGAGTTCCACGGCGATCGGGAAGTCGGCGTCCGTGGGCACCAGACCGGGCTCGACGGTGCAGGTGATCACCTCGTACAGCCGCCGGCCGTCGGCGGAGCGGGCCTTGCCGAAGATCCGGTACGGAATGCCCAGCTCGAAGGGGATCACACCGGGGAGGGCGAGGACGACGACGCGATGGCGCCCGTTGGCGTCACCGGGCGGGGTTTGGGGCACGTGCGGCCTCCCGTCGTTCGGGCATGGCCCCTCAAGGGGCGTGGCCCGATCCTAGCGAATGCTGTCCCACGGGCCACTCGCCGTGACGGAATCGCTGCTCAATGCTGGTCCGGTGACGCAGACAACCGAACTTTCCGGAGCTCCCGAACAGGGCGAGCAGCCCGACCGGCCCCCACGGCGGGCCCTCCCGCGCCTTCCGCACCGCGCCTGGTCGGTCGCCGCCATCGCCTTCGTGACGATCATCGGCGCGGCCGGATTCGCCTCCCTGCCCGGTCTGCTCATCGATCCGCTCCATGACGAGTTCGGCTGGTCGCGCGGCACGATCGGGTTCGCGGTCTCCGTCAACCTCGCCCTCTACGGGCTCACCGCACCCTTCGCCGCCGCTCTGATGGATCGCTTCGGCATCCGTAAGGTCATCGCGGCCGCGCTCGCCGTCATCGCGACCGGTGGCGGCCTTACGGTCTTCATGACCGAGCCCTGGCAGCTCATCCTCTGCTGGGGCGTGCTGGTCGGCCTCGGCAGCGGCTCCATGGCGCTGGCCTTCGCCGCCACCGTGACCAACCGGTGGTTCGTCGCCCAGCGCGGTCTGGTCACCGGCATCCTCACGGCGGGCGGGGCCTCCGGGCAGTTGATCTTTCTGCCGCTGCTCTCCTGGATCGTCGAACGGCACGACTGGCGGCCCGCCGCGATGACGGTCGCGATCGCCGCGCTGGCGATCGTTCCCCTGGTCTGGCTGCTGCTGCGCGACTACCCCTCGGACGTGGGGCTGGCCCCGTACGGCGCCGACGGGCCGCCCACCCCGCGGCCCGCACCCCGGCACGGCGCGGCCCGGCGGGCCGTCAAGGCCCTCGCCTCGGCCTCGCGCACCGGCACCTTCTGGCTGCTCGCCGGCACCTTCGCGATCTGCGGCGCCTCGACGAACGGCCTCGTCAAGACCCACTTCGTGCCCGCCGCGCACGACCACGGCATGCCGGTGACGGCCGCCGCGAGCCTGCTCGCCGTCATCGGCGTCTTCGACATCATCGGGACGGTGGCCTCCGGCTGGTTCACCGACCGCTTCGACGCGCGCCGGCTGCTGGCCATGTACTACGCGCTGCGCGGCGTCTCCCTGATGTTCCTGCCGATCCTGCTGGCCGACGCGGTGCATCCGCCGATGATCTTCTTCATCGTCTTCTACGGTCTCGACTGGGTCGCCACCGTGCCGCCGACCATGGCGCTGTGCCGTGAGCAGTACGGGGAGGACAGCGCGATCGTCTTCGGCTGGGTGCTCGCCTCCCACCAGGTGGGAGCCGGGGTCGTGGCCTTCGTGGGCGGTGTGGCGCGGGACGCCTTCGGCTCGTACGACCTGGTCTGGTACGGCGCGGGGGCGCTGTGCGCGATCGCCGCGCTGATGTCGCTGGTGATCCGGCGCGGCCCGAACGCACAGGCCGCGGCGGCCACGGCCTAGGGGCCGCGCGGCCTTACGGGGCTTACGGAAGACCGCGTGGCGCCTTACGGTCGCGCGGCGTCGTACGGAAGGTCGCGTGGCGCCTTACGGAAGGCCGCGCGGGCTCATGGAAGCGCCGTGAACTCCCCGAAGGAGCCGCGGTGGAAGAGCAGCGGCCCCGATCGCGCCGCGGACTCGTCCGTTCCCAGGGCCCGGACGCGGCCCACCACGACCAGATGGTCGCCGCCCGTGTGGACGGCGTGGACCGCGCAGTCGATCCACGCCGGGACGTCCGCGAGACGCGGTGAGCCGGTGACGGGGGACGGTTCGTGGCGGACGCCCGCGAACTTGTCGGGGCGCCGGGAGCCGCTGACCGCGAAGGCGCGGCACAGCTCGCCCTGGTGGGTGCCCAGGACGTTGACGCAGAAGACGCCCGCGCGGGCGATGCGCGGCCAGGTCGTGGAGGTGCGGGCGACCATGAAGGCGACCAGCGGCGGGTCCAGGGACAGCGAGGCGAAGGACTGGCAGGCGAACCCGGTCGGGCCGGTTCCGTCGACGGTGGCGATCACGGTGATCCCGCTCGCGAAGTGGCCCAGTACGCGGCGGAATTCGGCGGGGTCGACCGGGGGCCGCTCATCGTCGCGCACACAGCGCAGCTCCGGTGGGGGCAGCGGGTCGACCGGTCGTACGGAGGCGGTCGGCGAGCCGACCGCCCGGAGGTAGCGGACGGCGGTGGCGGCCATACCGGCGTGTCCCATCATGGCCCGTCCCCCTTTCTTGGCTTGCCCGACGGTTTTCCTGGCTTTTGTGACGGCTTTCTTGGCTTTTGTGACCGCGTGGGTCTGTGGTCTCTCAGCGGCCTCGGTACACGGGGGGCCGGCGCTCGACAAACGCGCTCACGCCCTCCTGGGCGTCGGCCGTGGTCATGTTGGTCTCCTGGGCCGCCGCCTCGGCGGCGAACGCGGCCGGGCGCCCGGACTCCAGGGAGGCGTTCACCAGCGCCTTGGTGAGGGCGAGGGCGCGGGTGGGTCCGGCCGCGAGGCGCTCGGCCCAGGCGCGGGCGGTCTTGGCCAGGTCGTCGTCCGGGACGACCCGGTTGACCAGGCCCAGCCGCTCGGCCTCGGCGGCGGGCAGCGCGTCGCCGAAGAACATCAGCTCCTTCGCGCGCTGCGGGCCGGTCAGCCGGGGCAGGAGGTACGCACCGCCCCCGTCGGGGACCAGACCGCGGCGGATGAACACCTCGATGAAGACGGCCGATTCGGCGGCCAGCACCAGATCGCAGGCGAGGGCGAGATGGGCGCCGAGCCCGGCCGCGGTGCCGTTGACGGCGGCGATCACCGGCTTCTCGCAGTCGAGGACGGCGGCGATGAGCCGCTGCGCTCCGCCGCGGATCAGCCGGGCGACATCGCCCGCGACGCGTTCCGCCGCGGCCGGTGCGCCGCGCAGATCCGCTCCGGCGCAGAAGCCCTTGCCGGTGGCGGTCAGCACGACGGCCCGGACGGCCGGGTCCGCGGAGGCGTGGTCCAACAGCGAAATCAGGTGTTCTCGCTGGTCGGGGGTGATGGCGTTCATCGCGGCGGGGCGGTTGAGCGTGATCCACGAGACGCCGTTGTCAGTGGTGTGCCGTACAACGGAGTCAAGCGCTTCTTCGGGGGAGGGAGAGGTCATGGAAACGCTCCATCGGTCAGCGGCAGATCGCCAGCGCGTCCAGTGCCACGGCGCCCTGGCCGCGTTCCAGGACCATCAGCGGATTGACGTCGAGTTCGGCGAGGTGGTCCCCGAGTTCCAGGGCCATGCGCTGGACCCGCAGCACGACTTCCACGAGCGCGTCCACATCGGCCGGGGGAGCACCGCGCACACCGTCGAGGAGGGCGCGGCCACGCAGTTCGGCGAGCATCGCGCGCGCCTGGTCCTCGCCGAACGGGGGGACGCGTACGGCGGCGTCGCGGAACACCTCGACGAGCACACCCCCTATACCCACGGTCACGGTCGGGCCGAAGAGGGTGTCATGGCTCATGCCGACGACCATCTCCACCCCGCGCTGGACCATTTGGCAGACCAGCACCCCGTCCAGCTCGACGCCTTCACAGCGGGCGATGTCGGTGAGCTCCCGATAGGTGTCGCGGACCTGGCTGGCCGAGGTCAGCCCCAGCCGGACCAGCCCCAGCTCGGTCTTGTGGGCGAGCTGCGGCGCGGATGCCTTCATGACGACGGGATAGCCCACGAGCCCGGCGGCGCGGACGGCCGCCGCGGCGCTGGTCACCAACTGCTCGCGCGGCACCCGGATGCCGTACGCCCGCAGCAGTTGTTTCGCCGCGTGCTCGCTCAGGCGGCCTCCTGGGCGCAGCAGATCGCGCACCTTGCGCAGGGACGGGGACGGGGTGCGCGGGGCGTCGTCGAAGGGGGAGCGGTAGGAGGCGGTGAAGCGGTGGTGCCCCAGATAGGCGCGCACGGCGGTGATGCAGTTGGCGAACGTACGGAAGGTGGCCACGCGCGAGGAGCCCAGCAGAGTGGTGCGGTAGGCGTCCTCGGTGCCGACCGGCGAGCCCCACACCACGCACACCAGCTTGTCCGTCTGCTCCGCCGCCTCCACCAGATCCTGCGCCAGCTTGTCGCTCATGGGCGGAAAGGGGCCGGTGATCGGGCAGATCAGCACGCCCACGGCGGGATCGGCCAGGATCGCATCGATGATCTTGCGGCCGCGCCAGTCGCCGACCGGATGGCCGCCGTTGTCGACCGGGTTGGCGACGCTGAGATCGCCGGGTATCCACTGGTGGAGTTCGGTCTGCTTCTCGGCGGAGAGGGTGGGCAGGGTGAGCCCCGCCGAGGTGGCGAGATCGGAGAAGTGGGCCCCGGTGCCCCCGGAGATCGAATACACCACGACGCCCTCGGCGAGCGGCGGGCGGGCGCGGGCGAGCAGCGCCGCCGTGTCCTGTAGCTCGTCCAGGCCGTCCACGCGGATCACGCCGAACTGCCGCATGGCCGCGTCCACCACCGCGTCCGAGCCGGTCAGCTTGCCGGTGTGGGAGGCGGCGGTGCGGGCGCCGGTCTCGGTGCGGCCGACCTTCACGGCGACGACGGGCACCTTGGCGCGGGCGGCCCGGTCGGCGGCGAGGAGGAAGCTGCGCCCGTCCTTCAGCCCCTCCGCGTACAGGGCGATGGCGCCGACCTCGGGCCGGTCGGCGAAGTAGGAGATGAAGTCGGCGGTCTCCAGATCGGCCTCATTGCCGGTCGGGGCCCAGTGGCTGAGCCGGATACCGAGTTCCTGGAGGGTGAAGACCGGGCGGCCCTGGTGGCCTGACTGGGTGATGAGGGCGATGGCGGGCCCGTCGAGGTCGTCGCGGAACTTCTCGAAGGCGTTGAGGTTGGTGTTGGGGCCGAGCAGCCGCAGCCCGACGCCGCGGGCGGCGGCGGCCAGCCGGGCCTGTGCGGCGGCGCCCTCGGGGCCGGTCTCGGCGAAGCCGGACGCGAAGGCGACGGCGAACTTCACCTTGCTCCCGTCGAGTTCCTCGATGACCGGGAGCGGATCACGGACGAGGAGGACGGCGAGGTCGACGGGCTCGGGCAGCGCGGCCACGGACGGTACGCACGGAATGCCGAAGACGGCGGAACGGGAGGGATGCACCGGGTGCAGCCGGGCGCCGACGCGTTCGGCCCAGGCCAGAAGCTGGCGGGTGATACCGGTGTTGGGACGGCCGTCCGCGTCGGAGGCCCCGATGAGGGCCACCGACTCGGGATGGAAGAAGCGGTCCAGATCGGGGACGGCGGAGTGCAGCGGGCGCCCGCTGACGTCCACGTCGTCCGCGCCTTCGACGGTCCCGCCCGCCGCCTCCGTGCTGGAGACGTGCACGGCGGGGCCGGGCGCCCGCCCGCAGGCGACGGCGCGGGCATGACGGGAGTTGGTGGTCAGGGTGCCGTAGGTCGATCCAAGCATCGGTATCCGCCACTCCTGCTCGTTGGCCAATAACCGGGCAGGTGACCGGGTGGTTCGGCGGCAAAACTGACGCCAAGTCACATTACCCAGTAGTCAGGTTACTGAACTGACGGCCTGTCAGGAATGCTCGGGAAGCGGGGAACACGCAGGGTGACCGTGGGGGTGGCGGAATACGTCCGCCTTGGTGGTCTCGCCCGCTTCGCGGTCATGCCGTGGTGCGGGCCACCGTCTTGGCGATCTTCCGGGCGTCGATGGCCAGCTCGCGCAGCATCCCGCTGATCGGGTTCGTATAGCCCGTGAAGTGCAGTCCCGGGGCGGACTTCAGGGTCCGGCGACCGTGCGGGAGGGGGCGACCGCGGTCGTCGAGCACGCCCAGATGGCCGACCAGCTCCTCGAGGCCGCGCCGGTAGCCGGTCGCGGCGATCACCACCTCGGGGCCGATCCGTGAGCCGTCGGTGAGGACCACCTTGTCCAGATCGAAGGAGTCGACCGCCGGGACCACCTCCACCCGTCCCGTCCGTACCGCGTCGACCAGCCCCACGTCCTGGACCGGGATGGCGCCCTCCCGTACGCGGGTGTAGAGCCCGGTGTCGGGCCAGGGCAGACCGTGCTCGGTCAGATCCGGCATGCTCAGCCGGCACATCGCTCGCGCCGCCCGGTCCACCGCGCGCCGCGGCAGCCTGCGCACCAGGATGCCGGTCGCCTGCGCGGGCCAGCCCGCCGTGGAGCGGCGCAGAATGTGCGGCACGGTACGGATCGCCAGCCGCACCCGGGCCGCGCCGCCCTCGACCAGGTCGACCGCGATCTCCGCGCCCGTGTTGCCGACGCCCACCACGAGCACATCGCGGCCCTCGAAGGGGCGGGCGTTGCGGTAGTGGGCGGCGTGCAGCAGCTCACCGGTGTAGGCGGTGCGGCCCGGCCAGTCCGGCACCCGTGGGGTGTGGTTGAAGCCCGTCGCGACAACGGCCACGGGTGAGGACAGTGCCCGGCCGCCCGTGGCGCGCAGCACCCACTCCGTGTTGTCGGACGACCGGTCGATACGGGAGACCTCGACCCCCGTGACGATCTCCAGCCGGTGGTGCTCGGTGTAGCGCTCCAGATAGCGCACCACGTCGTCGCGCCCGACCCAGCGCCCGTAGGACCGGGGGATCGGCAGGCCGGGGAGTGCGGACAGCCGGCGCGTGGTGTGCAGATGCAGCCGGTCGTAGTGGTTGCGCCAGGACGCCGCGACCGCCTCGGACTTCTCCAGGACGACGGCGCGGATCCGGCGGTGGCTGAGCGCGGCAGCGGCGGCGAGTCCGCCCGGTCCACCGCCGATCACATAAACGGGTGAGGACTTCTCGGAGGAGCTGTCGGCCATGCGGGTGAGGGTAGCCGGGTATTTGACGGGTTTCGGTCAAAGCGATCCGGTCAAAGTGATTCCGAATGGATTGCGGACAGGTCACGGCCGGTCTTCCGGCCTGTCGGCCGCCGCTCCGGTGTCCCGTCGGTCACTGTTCCGCTGGTGCGACCCCTTGCGCGGGTCGTGCCCGTCCCGTGAAACTGACGTACCGTCAGATTTGCTGGGATGGGAGAGGTGGGGGACGATGCGGACGATCGGGCTCAGCGGGGCCGAATGGCTCGCCGTACTGCGCATCGGACTCGGCCTGTGGTGGCTCGAGAGCTGGCGGCACAAGGACAAGAAGGACTGGTTCGAGCGCGGCACCGGTATCGGCTGGGCGGTGGGCGTGGCCGACAAGCACCGCTGGGCGTTTGTCCGCAGCGGCTTCGGCGCGGTGGTCACTCCCCGACCCAAGGTCATGGCGTATGTCGTCGTCTACGCCGAACTCGCCCTCGGCCTCGGTCTGACGCTCGGCTTTCTGACCCCCATCGCCCTGGTCGGCGCGATCGTGCTGAATCTGCTCTATTTCCTGCTGATGATCCACGACTGGGCGGAGCAGGGGCAGAACTCGATGATGGTGCTGATCTCCGTGGTCGGACTCTTCGGCATGAGCTGGCAGACCTGGTCGCTGGACGAGGCATGGGGGCTGTTCCTGTGAGCCCGGCACCGCCCGCGGGCGCCCCGCGCTTCGACCTGCCCGAGATCGACGCCTTCACCCGCCCCTACTGGGACGCCGCGGCCGAGGGCCGGCTGCTGATCCGGCGGTGCGCAGACTGCGGCCGGGCCCATCACTACCCGCGCGAATTCTGCCCGTACTGCTGGAGCGAGGACGTCATCTGGGAGGAGGCGAGCGGCGCCGCGACGCTCTACACATGGTCCGTGGTGCACCGCAATGATCTGCCGCCGTTCGGCGCCCGCGTCCCGTACACCGCCGCCGTCGTCGACCTCGCCGAGGGGCCGCGGATGATGACCGAACTCATCGAGGCCCCGGCGGGCGGTCCGCGCGTCGGGATGCGGCTCCGGGTGGCGTTCCGGACGGCCGATGCCGCCGAGGGGGACGCTCCTGCCGTTCCCGTCTTCCGGCCGCTGCTCGCCTAGCCGGCCCCCGGCCCTGCCCGCGCGTGCCTGGCGTTATGGCGTGACCGCCTTACGGTCGCACTGTTCAAGGGTGCGCGCCTTACGGTCGCGTTCGCCTGCTCGTCGCACCCTTATGGTCGTCGCCAAACGGCCGCACCGCCGTTACGGCCGCACCGCCGCTACGGCCCCACCGCTCCTACGGCCACAGCAGCTCCCGCCGCCAGCCGCCGGGCTCGCCCGGGTCGCGGCGGTAGCGGAGCCGTACGTGCCGCCGCCGCGCCTCCTCCTGGTAGAACTCGACCTCGTCCGCCTCCAGGACGTACAGGGTCCAGGTGGGGGCGGTCGCGTCCGGTTCGCGTTCGGCCCGCTCGTACGCCGTCTCGAAGGCCCGTAGCAACTCCTCGTGCGAGCCGAGTACCTCGCTCTGGCGTCCGCTCCCGGCCAGCGCCGCCGCGAGCGCCGCCGGGGACCGGCCGCGCAGATCGGCCGCGCTCTCCTCCGGCCCGGCCTCGCCGACCCGCCCGCTGACGCGCACCTGACGGCCCGCCCGCATCCAGTGGAACGCGAGCGAGGCGTACGGGTTCTCGGCCAGTTCCCGGCCCTTACGGCTGGTGCGATGGGTGCCGAAGTGCCAGCCGTGCTCATCGGCGTCGTGCAGCATCACCGTGCGCTGGGACGGGTGGCGGTCGGCGTCCGCGGTGGCCAAGGTCATGGTGTGCGGGCCGGGTTCCCCCGCCTCGGCGGCCTCCCGCAGCCACCGCCGGAAGAGCGGAAGCGGTGCCTCCGGGGCCGTGTCCGGGTCGAAGACCGGCAGCTCGCCCGCATGGGGTACGCGCAGGCCGCGCAGCAGTGCGCGGAATGCCTCGGCCTCGTTCTGGTCATCGCTCATCGGCTCCCCATCCGATCACCCGCCACGGGCCGGGGCAAGCGGAGGCGTATGTACGGCAGGGGCGGGCCGAGCCGGGCCCGGCGCTGGCCCGGCCGCCGAACCGTCCCCGGCCGCCGAACCGTCCCCGGCCGCCGAACCGTCCCCGGCCGCCGCGCGGGCCCGGTCAGCCGCGGCCCAGGACGACCGTGCCCGCTGAGCAGAACCAGCCCCCCGTCCCCGACGCCACGGCCAGCTCCGGCAGCCGTCCGCCCGCCTTGTGCACCTGCCGCTCCCCGGCCTCGCCGCGAAGCTGCCGTACCGCCTCGACCAGCAGGAACAGCCCGCGCATCCCAGGGTGGCAGGCGGAGAGGCCGCCGCCGTCGGTGTTGGTCGGCAGCTCGCCGTCCCGTGTCAGCCGCCCCTTCGCCGCGAATGCCCCGCCCTCGCCCTTGGCGCAGAAGCCCAGGTCCTCGAGGGTCACCAGGGTCATATAGGTGAAGGCGTCATAGAGCTGGGCCACATCGATATCCGAGGGCCGGACGCCCGCCCGCGCGAAGGCCGCCCGTCCCGAGGCCGCGGCCGGGGAGACCGTGAAGTCCTCCCATTCGGACATGGTGGTGTGCGAGACGGCCGTGCCCGAACCCAGCACCCACACCGGGGCTTTCGCCGTGTCCGGTACGTACTCCTCGGCCGCGAGCAGCACCGCGCAGCCGCCGTCCGAGCGGATGCAGCAGTGCAGTTTGGTGAAGGGGTCGGCGATCATCGGGCCGCTCAGGACGTCATCGACCGTGATCGGTTCGCGAAACATCGCGTCCGGATTGTGCCCGGCATTGATACGCGCCTGAACGGCGATGTCCGCAAGCTGTTCGAGCGTGGTGCCGTACTCATGCATATGGCGGCGCGCGGCCATCGCGTACTTGGCGACCAGCGTATGCCCGTACGGGACCTCGAACTGGAGTGGACCCCGTGCCCCGAAGGAGAGGTTCGCGGTGCGGCGGCCCGCGCGGATGTCGGCGCGGGCGGTGGAGCCGTAGACGAGCAGGACGGCGCGGGCGTGCCCGGCGGCGATCGCGTCCGCCGCGTGCGCCGCCATGACCTCCCAGGTGGAGCCGCCGACGGCCGTCGAGTCGGTCCAGGTCGGCCGCAGCCCCAGATACTCGGCCACCTCGACCGGTGCGAGGGTGCCGAGCCCCGCCGAGGCGAAGCCGTCGACGACCGACCGGTCGAGCCCGGAGTCGGCGAGGGCGCGGCGGGCGGCCTGGGCGTGGAGGGCGTAGGGGGTGGCCGTGTCGACGCGGCCGCAGTCGGAGAGGGAGACCCCGACGACGGCGACCTTACGGGCGCGTTGCGCTGCGGGCGACATGAATCTGACGGTACATCAGATTTGGCAGAGCCGTGGAGGGGGCGGAGGGGTGGGAAAGTCCGGGGTCCGTCCCTAGTATGACGGTCCGTCAGATAGCGGGAGGTGCTCGCCGATGGACGCCGCGTTCACCGAGGAACAGGACGAGATCCGCCGTACGCTGCGCACACTCCTGCGGGAGCGATGCGGGCCGGACGAGGTCAAGGCGGCGGTCCATACCGCGCCCGGCTACGACGGGGCCCTGTGGCGGCGGCTCGCCCGGACGCTCGGGCTGCCGGGCCTGGCCCTTCCGGCGGCGTACGGGGGCGTCGGCTGCGGGGTCACCGAGCTGGCGCTGGCCTGTGAGGAGACAGGGCGCGTGCTGCTGCCCTCGCCGCTACTGGCCACCGCCGTGTTCGCCGCGCCCCTGGTCGCCGCGGTGGGGACGGAGCCGCAGCGCGCCGAGCTGCTGCCGCGTATCGCGGAGGGCGCCCTTACAGCGGCGCTCGCGGTGCCGGGGCGCGCGCTGTCGGAAGCGCTCGGGCTCGTAGGAGCACGGGACAGCGCGTGGGCCGGTGGGGGGCGCGCGGGGGGTGTCCAGGCGCGCCCGGACGGCGACGGCGGTGCCGGGTGGCGGCTGTATGGGCAGGTGGAGCAGGTGCTGGGCGGGCACAGCGCCGAGCTGCTGCTGGTCGCCGCCCGCGCCGGGGGCTATACCCGCGGCCGGACACTGCTGTTCCTCGTCCCGGCGGGGGCGGACGGGGTTACGCCGGGCGCTGACGGGCTGGTCCGCACCCGGCTGACCGCGCTCGACGCGACGCGCCCGCAGGCCCGTATCGAGCTGCGGAACGTATCCGCCGAGCTGCTGGGGGTGGATGGCGGCGGGAGCGGGGACGGGGTCGCGGAGGCGCTGGCGGCAGTGGGCACGGCGGCCGCGGCCGTGCTCGCCGCCGAGGCCGTGGGGGCGGCGGACGCGGCCCTCGCGCGGACGGTCGATTATGTGCGGGCGCGTGAGCAGTTCGGCCGCCCGATCGGCTCGTTCCAGGCGGTCAAGCACCGGCTGGCGGATGTGTACGTCGCGGTCCAGGCGGCCCGTTCGGCGGCCTACTACGCCGCTTGGGCCGCCGCCCAGGGCGGCGCGGAGGGCGCGGGCGCGGCCCTGGGCGGTGCGAAGGGCACGGAGGCCGCGGTCGCCGGCGGGCTCGCGCTCGCACAGGCGCTGGAGGCGCAGCGCATGGCGGCGGCCGAGGCGGTGCAGCTCCATGGCGGCATCGGCTTCACCTGGGAACATGAGGCGCATCTCTACTTCAAGCGGGCCGCCTCCGACGAGCTGCTCTTCGGCCCCGTCCACCGGCTGCGGGCCCGGGCCGCGGAACGGGAGGGACTCTTCGGCACGGCCGATCGCGCTCCTTACGGTGGCCACGACGGGCGCGCGGGGAACGGTGGCCAGAGCGGACACAGCGGGCACGATGGGCGTGACGGGCGCGATGGCCCTGACAGGCGCGATGGGCGTGACGGGCCGCGGAAGGCGGTGACGGTCTGATGGCCGGTTACGGCGTGAAGCTGGTCCGGAAGGTGTCCTCGACCCGCGCCTTCGCCAAGGTCGCGCCCCATGTCATCCCCGCCTTCGACCGCACCGTCCACCGGCTGACCCGCGGCAAGGTGCTGCCGAGCGCGCGGATGCTGCCCGGTGTGATCCTTACCGCGCGCGGCGCGAAGTCGGGGCTTCCCCGCCGTACGCCGCTGGCCTGTATGCCGGAGGACGGCGGCACCTGGCTTCTGGTCGGCAGCAACTTCGGCCGCCCGGGCCATCCGGCCTGGACCGCGAACCTCCTGAAGCACCCGGAAGCGGAGATGAGCTGGCGGGGCCGGGACATCGCCGTCCGGGCACGGCTGCTGGAGGGCGCCGAGCGCGAGGCGGCCTGGGCGGCGGCCCTCGCCTTCTGGCCGCCGTACGCGAGCTATCAGTCGCGGGTGGAGCGCGAGATCCGCCTCTTCCGCCTCCACCGCGCCGAGGAGCCCTGAGCCGGTCCGCCGCCCGCCATCCGGCCCCCGTCCTCCACCTGGCCCTACCCACCCCTCCTCGGCGGCCCCAGGGCCGGTGGCGGCCGGAGTGGGCGCAAAAAGGCCGCGGCGGATCACTCGGGAGTGATCCGCCGCGGCGTGACAGGACGTGCGGGCTCGGCCGGGCGGCCGGTATCGAGAGACCGGCGGGGAGAGGCCGAGGCAGGGGGCAGGGGAAGGGTGCGGATTCGTTACTTCGGCGGTTTGCGCCCGGTGACGCCGAGGTGGACGAGCCAGGTCAGGCTCGGCCGCAGGTCGGCCTGCTTGACGCCCCAGCTCTGGAAGCCCTTCTGGTGCGCCGCGACCGCGGCCAGCATCGCGACCAGCGAGCCCGCGATGGCCCCGGGGTTGAGATCGTCGTCGATCCGGCCCTTGGCCTGCTGCTCCTTGACGGCGTCCGTAAGCGAGTTGGTGACGGAATTGAGGATCTTCATGCGGATCTTGTAGAACCGCTTGTCGCCCTCGGCGGCGCCCAGGTCGACCACCCTCAGGATGGCGTCATGTTTGCGCCAGAAGGAGAGGAACCCCTCGACCAGGTCCTCCGACGCCGCCGCGCCGGACTTGCCCGCCCATGAGCGGTCGGCGACCAGATCGGTCAGGTTCGCACCCTCCTTCGCCATCTCCTCGGCGAGCTCGAGGACGGCGCCCTCCACATCGGGGAAGTACTGGTAGAACGTCGCAGGCGAGGTCCCTGCCTTACGTGCGACATCGATGACCTTGACGTCTCGATACGGGGATGTGCTGAGCATCTCGCCGAGGCAGTCGAGCAGCTTCTGCCGCGTCGCCTGCCCGCGACGACCGGCCACCCGCCCGTCGACTGTGCGTACTTGTCCTGTCATGCCGTCAGCTTACCGAGGGGTGATCGGAGCGCGATTCGGCTGCGTGCAAATGGGGTTAGGGCGGGATGAGAGGGTTTGTGAGCCTCGCTGAGCAGGCTGGAATGGCTGATTCCGATCCCTGTCCGCCGTCGTCAAGCCCTCAATCACCGCTCACCCACACGTGTGAATTGTGTTATCAACAGGCTGTGGATAACGACGGTGGATGACGCGGTCGGATCCGCCTTGGCGCGGAAAGGATTGGCCAAATAGTTCGAGTTCCAGGGCGAGCAGACCGGGCGATCCCCCGTTAGCGTGGCAAGTGAGGTAAACGAGCCAAGCGGCTCCAAACACGCGCCAAGCGTCTCCAAACGGGCTGTGAGCAAGCTCCGAGGACCGAACTCCGATTGACCGACTCCGAGGACCGAGGGACGCGAGAGGACCCGGGCCATGGCGGCATTCGCGGAAGGCGTGCCCTGCTGGGCGGATGTGCTGCTGTCCGACCTCGCGGCGGGCCGGCGCTTCTACGGTGAGCTGTTCGGCTGGGCCTTCGAGGAGATCGCCACGGACTACGGCTCGTACACCCGTGCCCTCCTCGGCGGTAAGGAGGTCGCGGGGCTGGTCCCCAAGCCGGACGGCCGGATGCCCACCGTCTGGAACATCTACTTCGCCGCCCGGGACGCCGCCGCGACCGCCGCCCGGATCCGCGAGGCCGGTGGCCGGGTGATCACCCCGCCGGTGTGGATCGACCGGTTCTGCGTCATGGCGACGGCCGCCGACCCGGGCGGCGCCGTCTTCGGGATCTGGCAGGCGGGCAGCCACGCCGGTTTCGGGCGGCGCGGCGGGCCCGGTTCGTACGGCTGGACCGAGGTCCACACCCGTCAGCCGCGCGCCGTGGACGCCTTCTACCAGGCGGTCTTCGGATACGGGATGGAGCCCTCCGCCGAGGGCGGGTCGGCCGATGTGGTCCTGTGGACGCCGCACGGAGAGCCCCCGGACCCCCGTCACGCGATCGGCGGACGCGTCGTGATCGGCGAGGAGTACCCGGCCGTTCTGCCCGCCCACTTCCTGACGTACTTTGTGGTGGCGGACTGCGATCGGACGCTGCGCACGGCCCACCGGCTGGGCGGGCGGGTTCTCAAGACCGCCGAAGATACGCCGTACGGGCGTTTCGCGGTCCTTGTGGACAATCAGGGCGCGGCCTTCGCCGTCATCGACACCTCGACGGCAGGCTGAACCGGGCCCGGAGGACTGGGCGATACGGGCCTGAGGGCACTTAGATGATCCTTGGTCGAACCGCACGGTCCCCGGCTCCGTATCGCCCGATGACACGACGATTCGCCCCCGGGTTCGCAACCGCCGCCTTCGCCAGAGAGAATGCAGGATGCGTGCCGCCGGTTGGTTTGTCGGTGAGACGCTGCACGGGGCTGTATTTTTTCAAGCCCCCACGGGGAGGTGGCAGGCAAGTGGTGGAGCAGCTTACGCAGCACGATCCGAGGCGGATCGGCCCTTTCGAGGTGCTCGGCCGTCTCGGCGCGGGCGGCATGGGGCTGGTCTATCTGGCCCGCTCGGCATCGGGCCGACGGGTCGCGATCAAGACGGTCCGGACCGAGCTCGCCGAGGACCAGCTCTTCCGTGTCCGGTTCACCCGTGAGGTGGAGGCGGCCCGCGCGGTCAGCGGCTTCTACACGGCCGCCGTCGTGGACGCCGATCCGCGTGCCGCGGTGCCCTGGCTGGCCACGGCCTATGTGCCGGCTCCCTCCCTCGAGGAGATCGTCAACGAGTGCGGGCCGATGCCGGCCCAGGCGGTGCGGTGGCTGGCGGCCGGGGTCGCCGAGGCGCTCCAGTCCATCCATGGCGCGGGCCTGGTCCACCGGGATCTGAAACCGTCCAATGTGCTGGTCGTCGAGGACGGCCCGCGCGTGATCGACTTCGGTATCGCCTCCGGTGTTTCGAACACCCGGCTGACGATGACCAACGTCGCGGTCGGCACCCCCGCCTATATGTCGCCCGAGCAGGCGCGCGACTCACGCAGCGTGACGGGCGCGAGCGATATCTTCTCGCTCGGCTCGACCCTGACCTTCGCGGCCACCGGGCACGCGCCCTTCCACGGCGCCAACCCGGTGGAGACCGTGTTCATGCTGCTGCGCGAGGGCCCCGACCTGGCCGGGCTGCCCGACGAGCTGCGGCCGCTCATCGAGTCGTGCATGCAGATGGAGCCCGAGCGGCGGCCGTCCCCGGCGGATCTCCAGTCCCAGTTGGCCCCGCATCTGTTCGCCTCCAACGCCGACGACAGCGGTACGGCCTCGGCCTGGCTGCCGCCCGGCGCCGTCGCGCTCATCGAGCGCAAGCGCAGCGGCCGCAACCAGGTGCGCGGCGCCACCCGGCCCGCGGCCGGAGGGGGCCGTCCCGGGCACGCCGCGAGCGACGGCAGCAGGCCGTCCGCGCCGCTTCCGCCGGAGCGTCCGCCCACGCCGCCGCCCTCGTACGCCCCCGCCGCGGGAGGCCCCGCGGAGGGCCATGGCGGGCGGCACGGCGCGGCCGGGCCCGCCGGTGCGGGCGGCTGGGAGCCCGTGGGCGTGGGCGATCCGCGCGGGGGCCTGCGCGCGCCGGAGGCCGCGAGCCCGCCGAGCGCGCTGGGCTCCATCGGGCCCGGGCGGCACGCCGCCCCGTCCGCCGCCGCGCCCGCCCCGGCGCCCGCCGGGGCCGACGGATCGGTGCGGCTGCCCGGTTCGCAGGTGCCGATCGGCCCGGGGCTCCGGGCCGACCAGACGCGGGACCCGCAGCCGCAGCACGGCACCGGGCCCGCGACCGGCTGGGTGCGCCCGCCGGCCGGGGTGACCACCGGAGGGCTGAACGGAGGCGACGGCATGGCCGCCGTCCCGCCGCCGACCCACTCCCCGCCGGCCGAGCCGCCCGAGCCGCATGCCGCGGGAGCCGGGCACGGCCGCTGGCGCCCGTGGCGGTTCCGGATGTCCAACGATGTCTGGGGCACCCCGGCGGTGGCGGGCGATCTGCTGTATGTGACCTCGTTCGAGGTGCACGCGCTGGATGTGGCGACCGGCCGGCGCCAGTTCAAGACGCGCGACGTGGCGTGGGCGATGGCCGTGGAGAACGGCCGGATCCACGCCTCCGACGGCCCCACGCTGTACGCGCTGGACGCGGAGGACGGCGCCGAGCGCTGGCGGCTGTCGACCGACGGCTGGGTCTACTCCCTCAAGGTCGACCGCGGCACGGTCGTCACCGGGACGCGCGGCGGTGGCGTCCAGGCGTGGGAGGCGGCCAATGGCGAGCTGCTGTGGGAGATGCAGGGTCTCCAGACCGACTTCGAGACGCCCGAGTCCGGCCCGGCCGTCCATGACGGCACGGTGTATGTGTGGGCGGACGCGCGGCTGCGCGCCCTGGAGGCGCGCACCGGCGCGGAGCGCTGGTCGTATCCGGTGGGCGACGCGGCGTCGTGCGGTGGTGTGCCGCTGCGTCTGCTGGCGGCGCCCGATGGGGTGGTCTATGTCTCGGCGGGGACGCGGGTGCTCGCGCTCGACGCCGCCCGCGGGGATGTGCGGTGGCGTTTCGAGGCGCCCGCCGTCTTCCTGTGCGCCCCCGCGTACGCGCCGGGGCCCGCGGTGACCGGCGGCGGCATCTACATCGCCGACTATCTGGGCACGGTGTACGCGCTGGACGCGGCGAACGGCCGCGACCGCTGGCGTATCGCCACCGAGGCCCGGCAGTCGATCGAGCCGGTGCTGGTGGCCGACGGCTCGGTCCATCTGGGCAGCGGCAGCGCGCTCTACACGCTCGACGCGGTCACCGGCACGCCCAAGTGGCGGTTCGCGGCGGGCGGCGAGGTCATCGGCTCGCCGGTGGTCGCCGACGGCCGGGTCCACTTCGGCTCGGCCGACCACTGTCTCTATACGGTGGACGCGGCGGGCGGACAGCTTCGCTGGAAGCTGGCGACCGGCGGCGAGATCACCGGGTCGCCGGTGGCCGCCGGGGGTGTGGTGTACGCGTGCAGCAAGGACCGCTGCGTCTACGCGCTGGACGCGGTCAAGGGCACGGGACAGTCCCGGCCTTCGGGCGGCCGGGCCTGACCGACCCCGGCGGCGATACGCCGGGAACGGCTGGTCGCGGGCCGTGTCCCTGACAATTCCTGCTACGGTTGCGGGCGTTCATCGACCTCCTGGGAGCCGGGAGGTCGATGGGTAACTCTCTGCGCGGTCTTCGGGGGACGGGGTCTGTGATGCGGCGTGGTCTACGGCTGGCGGCCGTGCTCACCGTGGTGCTGGTGGCGCTGACCGGGTTCAAGGGGCGTGGCCATGGCCACGGGGGCGGCGGGGGCGGCTGTTCCAGCTCCTCCTCGCACCATTCGGGATCGGGCTCCGGTTCCAGTTCCGGCTCCGGCTCCGGCGGTTACTCGGACTCCGACGACGAGAGCTCCACCACCGGTTCGGGCTCCGGCGGTTCCCGCTACCGCGACTACGACGATGACGACTACGGCGACAGCGCGTCCAGCGGCTCCTCGGGCGGCACCGCGTCGTCCAACGGGCCCCAGGCGACCGTCGTGAGCTGCGCGGGCAAGGCGGGCAAGGACAAGAGTGGCCGTCCGGCGGCGACCGTGAAGGTGCGCAACCGCTCGGGCGCGGCCGACACCTACCTCGTCGACATGAGCTTCCAGGACCGGAACGGCTCGACCCTGACCTCCGGGCGCGCCGATGTGCGGGTCCCCGCGGGGAAGTCGAGGACCGTAAGGGTGCCGCTCGATGATCCCTCGGTGTCGGGAACCGTGGCGCGGTGTGAGGTCGTCTCCGTCCTCTGAGAGTCGGGCCGGGCGCGCCTGTAGGTGACTTTGGGGTAGCCAAACCCGTTGCTAGGGTGGCGTGCACTTGTCAACCGGCCATGGCTGGCTTGAATGTGTCTTTTCAACGGGGGTAATACCATGCAACGCCGCTCCATGCGGATATTCGCCGTCGCCCTGGTCGGGCTCATCGCACTGACCGGCTGCGGAAAGAAGGGCCGAAGCCACGACAGCGGCCTCGGCGGGTTCGTCTCGGGCGGGAGCGGCGGCGACAACCCGGCGTCCGGTCCCACCGACCTCCCCTCCGGGCTGCCCTCCGGCGCGCCCACCGACCTGCCCAGCGGTGTCCCCTCCGACCTCGACGTGCCGTCGTACGGGGCCCCCACGCCCTCCTACACCTACTCCGCGCCGCCCACCTACAACTCGAACGGCACGAACGACATCAGTGCCAGCGGCTGCGACTACGACGAGTCGACCCACTCGTTCCAGTACACCCTGAACGTCAGGAACCCCGAGACGCAGTCCATGCACTACTCGATCACCATCGAGTGGGAGAACCAGAGCGGCGGCAGCCTGCTGGGATCCGACTACAAGTCCGTCACCGTGGCGTCCGGCAGCAGCCAGTCCCTCAGCGCCACCTCCTACCGCTACCTCACCGAGCAGACGTCCTTCACCTGCAAGGTGACCTCGGCGCTGAAGTACCCGAGCTCCACCTGAGGCCCCGAGGAGCCGATCCGGGGCCGGTGGCCTCACCGGGTACGGAAGCCGGGCGTACGGGCCGCGAAGAGCGCGGCCTGGCGCCCCGGCGGCAGATTGCCCAGCGCGATCAACTGCGGGGCCCGGGCGAGCGCCTGGGCCAGCGCCGCCTCCTTCGCCGCCCATAGCGCCCTTACGGTCCCCTGCACCGCCTCCGTCGGGTACGACGCGATGACCGACGCGGCGCGGATGGCCGCCGTAAGGGCCTCACCGGCCGGGGCCACCTCGCTGACCAGGCCCGTCTCATACGCCCGCCGGGCCGAGAGCCGCTCCGCGGTCCCCATCAGCGCCATCCGCGCGACCTCGCCCATCGGCATCCGCTGCGCCATATAGACGGCCTCGTAGGCGCTGACCATCCCATAGCTGGTGTGCGGATCGAAGAAGGCCGCCGTCTCGTCGGCGACGATGAACTCGGCCTCGCCCAGCAGATAGAACGCCCCGCCGCACGCCATCCCGGCCACCGCCGCGACCACCGGCTTCCACAGGTCGTTGGCCTTGGGTCCGACGGTGCGCAGCGGATCGTCCATCGCGTAGGGCGACGGCGGCTGGGCGACCTCCACCGAGCGGTCGATGCCGGTGCTGAAGGCCCGGCCGCCCGCGCCGGTGAGGACGACGGCCCGGACCGCGTCGTCGTGGCGGAAGCGCCGCCATACGGCCGTCAGTTCGCCGACCGTCTCCAGGTCGATGGCGTTGTGCCGCTCGGGCCGGTCGAGGGTGACGACCGCGACCCCGCTCTCCTCCACCCGGGTGCGGACCGTCATGGCCGCTCCAGCAGCCAGCGCACCACCGTGAGCCCGCCCTCCGTCGCGTGGAAGGCGGCCTTCACGGGTGCGCCGATACGGATCCGCTCCGGCGGGACCGAGTTCAGCGCGGCGTCCGCGGCGGCGACCAGATTGCCCACCAGCCGGATGCGCGGGGCGTCCGCGAGCTCCACGAGGACGACGTTGTACGGCGCCTGGGCCGCGTAGGCGGGCAACAGCGGGGGATGGGGCAGTACATACGACCAGATCCGGCCACGGCCGCTCAACTTTTTCCACAGGCAGTCGAAGGACTGGCAGTGGGGGCAGCAGGGCCGGGGCGGGAAGCGTGGTTCGCCGCAGTCGGCGCAGCACTGGACGCGCAGTTCGCCGCGGGCCGCGTAGGCGAAGAAGGGCGCCCCGTCCTCGTCGGGCATGGGCGCAAGCAGCCCGTTGGACCCCTCGCCTCCGCCGCTCGCGGCCGTCGTCGGGTCAGCCGTTGTGTCCGTTGTCGCGCCGGTCGTGGTGTCCGTCGTCGTGTCCATCTGTGTCATGGCGTCGGTCAACTCCTCAGCAGCAGGGCCGATGTGGGGACCCCTTCACCCGCCGTGACCAGGCAGGTCTCGGCGCCGGGGACCTGGGCGGTGCCGGTGCCGCGCAACTGTCTGACCCCCTCGGTGATGAGGTTGAAGCCATGGACGTACGCCTCGCTGAGGCCGCCCCCGCCGGTGTTGAGCGGCAGTTGTCCGCCGATCTCCAGCGCGCCCCCCTCGGTGAAGGCCGCGCCCTCGCCGCGGGCGCAGAAGCCATAGCCCTCCAGGGAGAGCGGGATCAGCGGGGTGAACGCGTCGTAGATCTGCGCGACATCCACATCCTGGGGCCCGAAGTCGGCGGTTTTCCACAACTGGCGGGCGGCGGTCCAGGAGGGGCCGGTCAGCGGGTCGTCGTTCCAGTAGTTGACCATCCCGTGGTGCTGGGCGGGCAGCCCCTGGGCGGCGGAGTGCACGTACACGGGCCGTTGCCGGCAGTCGCGCGCCCGCTCGGCCGACACCACCACACAGGCCAGCGCGCCGTCCGTCTCCAGGCAGTTGTCGAAGAGGCAGAGCGGTTCGCTGATCCAGCGCGCGGTCATATACATCTCGCGGGTCAGCGGGCGGTCGTACATGATCGCGGCGGGGTTCTGATTGGCCCGGTTGCGGCAGGCCAGCGCCACATTGAAGAAGTGATCGCGGGTCGCGCCGTACTCATGCATATAGCGCCGGGCCAGCAGCCCGATCTCATCGGCCGGGCGCAGCAGTCCGTACGGCCGGGTCCACTGGGCCGGGGTGGGCAGTTGCGCCCGGGTGTTGGTCCAGGGGCGCGGTCCGCTGCCGCGTTTGCGCGACCGCCAGGCCACCCCGACGCTCGCCTGTCCGGTGGCGATCGCGGCGGCCAGATGCGCGACGGTCGCGCAGGAACCGCCGCCCCCGTAGCCGACCTTGCTGAAGAAGGTCACATCCCCGGCGCCGATGGCCTTGGCGACCTCGACCTCGTCGGTCTCCTCCATGGTGTACGAGGCGAAGGCGTCCACCTCGGACGGGGCGATGCCGGCGTCGTCGAGCGCGGCCAGGATCGCCCGGCAGGCCAGGGTCTTCTCGGATTCGGGGAGGCGTTTGGCGAACGGGGTCTGCCCGATGCCCGCTATCGCCGTAACGTCCTTCAAGGTCGCCCCCGCCCCCGCTGTCGCCCCCGCCGTCGTCTCCGTCGCCCCCATGGCCGCCTCCGTCGTCGCGTTCACCGGTGCTGACAGCGGGGAAGGCTACCGCTAATCTGACGGGTAGTCAGCTAGTGGGGTCGTCCGTCCCGGGTTCCGGGGAGGGGAGCGGTCCGATGCAACGGATGGCACAGGGGAACACCATCCCGGCCCTGATCCGGGCGGCGGTCGAGCGGTACGGCCCGGCCGAGGCCGTGGTCGAGGGCCGCGCCCGGATCTCGTACGCCGAGCTGGGTGCCCGGATCGAACGCGCCGCGGCCGCGTGCGTCGCCTCGGGTCTCGAACCGGGCGACCGCGCCGCGATCTGGGCGCCCAACACCACCGACTGGATCGTGGCGGCGCTCGGCGCGGTCACCGCGGGCGGCGTGCTGGTGCCCATCAACACCCGCTTCAAGGGCGCCGAGGCGGCGTATGTGCTGCGCCGCACCCGGGCCTCGCACCTCTTCATCACCGGCACCTTCCTGGGCACCTCGTATGTGGCCTCGCTGCGCCGGGCGGCGGGGGAGGGGGCGGGGCATGGCCCGCTGCCGCGCCTGCCCTATCTGCGGGAGGTGGTCGTCCTCGCCGACAACGGCCCGGAGTCCTTCCGCACCTGGAAGGACTTCCTGGCGCTGGGGGACGCGGTACCGCCGGAGGAGGTCCGGTCCCGGGCGGAGGCGGTGCGCCCCACGGACGCCTCCGACATCACCTTCACCTCCGGCACCACCGGCCGGCCCAAGGGCGTGGTGACCACGCACTTCCAGACCGTGCGCGTCTTCGACACCTGGAGCGAGATCACGGGGCTGGCGACGGGTGATCGCTATCTGATCGTGAACCCGTTCTTCCACACCTTCGGCTACAAGGCGGGCATCATCGCCTGTCTGAGTCGCGGCGCCACGATGGTGCCGCAGCCGGTCTTCAGTGTGGAGACCGCCCTGGCCAATATCGCCGCCGAGCGCATCACCGTCCTCCCCGGCCCGCCCACTCTCCACCAGTCGCTCCTCGACCACCCGTCCCGCGCCGCCCACGACCTGTCCACGCTGCGCCTGGTGGTCACCGGCGCCGCCGTGGTCCCGCTGGAGCTGGTGGAACGGCTGCGCTCGGAACTCGGGGTCGGCACGGTCCTGACGGCGTACGGTCTGACGGAGGCGTCCGGCACCGTCACGATGTGCCGACGGGGCGATCCGCCCGAGATCATCGCGGGCACGGCGGGCCGCGCGATCCCGGACACCGAGGTCAAGATCGCCCACCCCACCGGACGCGAACTCCCGCCGGGGCGGCCGGGCGAGGTCTGGGTCCGCGGCTACCACATCACCCCCGGCTACTTCGAGGATCCGATCGCCACGTCCCGCACCATCACCCCCGATGGCTGGCTGCGGACCGGCGATGTCGGGGTAATGGACGAGCAGGGCAATCTGCGCATCACCGACCGGATCAAGGACATGTTCATCGTCGGCGGCTTCAACGCCTATCCCGCCGAAATCGAGCGACTCATCGCCCGCCACCCCGATGTGGCCGATGTCGCCGTCGTCGGCATCCCTGATGCGCGGCTGGGCGAGGTGGCCAAGGCGTACGCGGTCCGCCGCCCGGATTCGACGCTGACGGCGGACGACCTGATCGCCTGGTCGCGCCGGGAAATGGCCAACTACAAGGTGCCGCGGCAGGTGGTGTTTCTGGCCGAGCTGCCGCGTAACGCCAGCGGCAAAATCCTCAAGGCCGAGCTGCGCGCGGGCCGGTCACCCTCGTAAAGCCCTCACTCGCCGCCGAAGGCGTCCGCGGGCACGGCGCCACCAAGGGGGCGTCAACAAGGCGTCGCCAAGAGGGCATCACCACCAGGGCATCAGCAAGGGGCCGGGCAGATTCGCCCGGCCCCTTCGGCCTGCGTCGTAAGCCGTCTCGCCGCGCCTACCGCGGGCTGGTGGGGGCATGGCCCTCGCCCTGCGGGGCCGGGGCGGCGGCAGTGGCGAATTCGCTACTGTCCGCGCCGACGATAGGGGTGTGACTATCGCTTGCAGCCGCGAATGCGGCTGTCTGGCTTGTCGCTCCGACCGCGGCACCTATCGCGATAATCAAGGTCGCAATGCCCTTTGTGGCACGAGTCATTCCGGTTCCTCCGATACGGGGGGTGATTATCTATTTTGTACTGCAAATTAACAAAGAGGGGTACGTGTGTTCGGCCATCTGGCCGGAACTGGTCGAAGCTTGGCGGAAAGGGGGTCCGCCCGGTGGTGCGTGAAGCCGCTCGTCCGGAGGTGACCGCACAGAGGGGCCGACGCCGATGACGTCCCCTCCGCGTCATCGACATCGGCCCCGCGGTTACCTGTTGGATACGAACGACGTTCCGTGGTGCGCCTACTGGGGTGCCGAGGGAGTGTGGCCCTCGCCCTTGGGGCTCAGTTGCGGCGGCGCCGGGGTGTGACCCTCGCCCTTGGTGCTGAGCTGCGGCGGCGCGGGCGTGTGGCCCTCCCCCTGCGTGCTGAGCTGCGGCGGCGCCGGGGTGTGACCCTCCCCCTGCGTGATCAACTGCGGAGGCGCGGGCGTGTGGCCCTCCCCCTGCGTGATCAACTGCGGCGGCGCGGGCGTGTGGCCTTCGCCCTGGGTGACCACCTGCGGTGGCGCCGGCGTGTGGCCCTCGTCCTGCGGAGTGAGGGCCGCCGGGTCGGCTTCCAGTGGTCGGTAGGTGTCGGACTGGGGCTTCTTGTCCGTGTCTGTCACGATCAACTCCATCGGATGCTCTGGTCGGTAGAGGCCCGTTGACACCCGCCCGGCGACTCCCCCGTGGGTCGCCGGACAGGTGTCTCAAAAGGGCCGCCCACCTTACGGTGTGACCTCGCAACCGACCCGTCTGCCCCCCGCGGGGACGGGTCGACCGGTACTAAGACTCCCGGACAGCGATAAACGATTGATGAACGGTTGACGGGGCGCGCGATTATGCCGCGGTCGCGGGGGTCAGCAGCCCGCGGACGTCCTCCGCCTCCGGTGCCCCGAGCCGCTCGTGAATCGACAGCGCCTCACGCCAGCAGGCATCCGCGCGCTCGTTCTGGCCCAGCTCCAGCAGCGCCCTGCCGAGCAGCGTCAGCACGATGGCCCGGCGCCACTCGCCCCCGATGCCCCGCAGGGCCAGGGCCTGTTCGGCGTGGGTGGCGGCCTCCGCCGGGCGCCCGATGGACAGATGCGCCTCGGCCATCCGCTGGTGGGTCATGCCCTCCCAGAGCGGCTGGCGGTGCTCACGGAAGAGGCCGAGGGCCTCGGTGAGCTGCTCCAGTGCGTGCGCCAGGCTTCCGGCCCCGGACAGGGCGATGCCCAGCGCGTACTTACCGTTGGCCAGGCGCAGGGTGCGGCCCAGGCTCCCGTAGATCCGCACGCCCTGCCGGGCCAGTTCCACGGCGCTGTCGATGCGGCCCATCTCCACATACGCACGGGACAGGTTGCACAGCGCGCTGGCCTCGCCGGGCTGGTCGTCCACGGCCCGGTAGGCGTCGATGGCGCGGAGGAAGTGCCGCTCCGCGTCGTCCCAGCGGGTGCGGCTGAGGTGCGCGATGATGCCGCGCTCGGTGAGGGCGCGGCCCATGGTCACGTGGTCCTCGACGGTGGAGCCCAGGGCCAGGGCGCGCTCCGCCTCCGCGTCGGCCTCTTCCAGCCGGCCGGTGAGGTTGCGCACCTTGGCCAGGCAGGTGCGTGCCCGGCCCTCGGCCCGGGTGTCGCCGACCGTATGTGCCGTTTCGCTGACGACGCGGGCGACGGCCTCGTAGCGCGGGGCGTTGGCACCGGATTCGGCCAGGTCCATGGCGGCGAGCAGCAGATCCGCGGCCCGGCCCAGGGTGGTGCCCGAGGCGGCCTGCTGGGCGCAGGCCAGCAGGCAGTCGGCCTCGGTGAACAGCCAGTCCAAGGCGGCGTCCTGATGCGGGAAGACCAGGCCGGGGTGGTCGGCCGGGGCCAGATGGTCGCCCAGCCGGTCGCCCGGCCGCTCCATGGCGTACACCCGCGCCGCAGTGGCGAGGTAGAAGCTCAGCAGCCGGGAGAGGGCCGCCTCGCGCTCCGCGGCCGACTGGTGCCGCTCCGCGCGGTCACGCGCGTAGAGCCGTACGAGGTCGTGGTAGCGGTAGCGGCCGGGCGCCGCGGACTCCAGCAGGGAGGCGTCGACCAGGGACTCCAGGAGTTCCTCGGTGTCGAAGGTGTCCAGCTCCAGGGCGACGGCCGCCGCGGCGAGCGAGATGTCGGGGCCGTCCGCCAGCCCCAGCAGCCGGAACGCCCGGGCCTGCGGCGGCTCCAACTGGCCGTAGCCCAGCTCGAAGGTGGCCCGCACGGCCAGGTCGCCCGCCCGCAGCTCGTCCAGCCGGCGGCGCTGGTTGGCGAGTTTGCGCGCCAGTGTGGAGACGGTCCAGGTGCGGCGCGAGGCCAGCCGGGAGGCCGCGATCCGGATGGCCAGCGGCAGGAAGCCGCATGCCGCCACCACGTCCATGGCCGCGTCGCGCTCCGAACTGACCCGCTCCGCGCCCACGATGCGGGTGAAGAGGACCAGCGCCTCCTCGGGGCTCATCACATCCAGGTCGACCAGGTGGGCGCCCTCCAGGTCGACCATCCGGGTCCGGCTGGTGATCAGCGCGGCGCAGCCGGGCGTACCGGGCAGCAGCGGCCTGACCTGCGCGGCGTCGCGTGCGTTGTCGAGCAGGGTGAGCACCCGGCGGCCGTCCAGCATGGAGCGGTAGAGCGCGGCACGCTCGTGGATGCCCTCGGGGATCGCGCTGTCCGGGGTGCCGAGGGCGCGCAGGAAGGCGCCCAGGATCGCGTTGGGCTCCGCGGGCACCGGGCCGGCGCCCTGGAGGTCGATGTAGAGCTGGCCGTCGGGGAAGTGGGCGCGGGCCGCGTGGGCGACGTGCACGGCCAGCGTCGTCTTGCCGACCCCGCCGATTCCGGCCACGGCTGACACGGCCATGACACGCCCCTCGGCGGTGGCGAGCTCATCGCTCAGCTCCTCGACGAAGGCGACCCGGCCGGTGAAGTCCGCGACCGTCGCGGGCAACTGGGCCGGGCGTACGAAGCTGGGCCCGGCGTGCGTGCGGTCGTCCACCGGGACCGCCAGCTCGGCATCCGCCTGGAGAATGCGCTGATGCAGGTCGGACAGTTCCGCGCAGGGGTCCACGCCGAGATCCTCGGCGAGCAGCCGCCGGGTGTCGTTGTACACCGCCAGGGCCTCGGCCTGCCGGCCGCTGCGGTAGAGCGCCAGCATCAGCAGCTCGCGCAGCCGCTCCCGGAGCGGATGGGCGGCGGTCAGCGCGGTCAGCTCGGAGACCACCTCGGTGTGATGGCCCAGCTCCAGGTCGAGATCGAGCCTGGTCTCGGTGAGCACGAGCTGCCACTCCGACAGCCGGGCGCGCTGGGTCGTGGCGTACGGCCCCGACAGCCCGGCCAGGGCCTCACCGTCCCACAGGTCCAGCGCCCGGCCGATCAGTTCATGGGCGCGCAGCCGGTCGCCCGAGTGCCGGGCCTTCTCCGCCTCCGCCGCCAGGCTCTCGGCCACGTCGATGTCCAGGGCCCCGAGGCCCACCTGGACCGCGTAGCCGCCCGATTCGCTGACCAGGATGTCCGAATGCGGGGTGAACGCCTTGCGCAGCCGGGAGGCGTAGGTGCGCAGCGCCGCGATCGCGGCGTCCGGCGGATCGTCGCCCCACAGGGCGTCCACGAGTTCGGGGGCGGTGGCGGTGCGCCCGCCGCGCAGCAGCAGAGCGGCGAGCAGGGCTCTTTGCTGCGGTGATCCGGTGCTGAGCTGTTCCTCGCCCCGAAAGGCCCGTACCGGTCCGAGCACGGTGAAGCGCAAGGACTGCTCCTGCGCCCGCTCCTTCTCGCCGGTCATGGTCTCCCCCTGCCTCTGCTCCCAGTTGCACGGGCCAGTTTGCCTTGCCGATACCCCTCACGTCAGTAGGGGCCGGACCTCTCCACAAGGCCCGCCCGACTTCGAGACCTCCGAAGACCGACGGATCGTCAGTTCCGGCGCTCGCTTTCGGACACCGGGGGGCCGACTCCAAAGGCTTCCCGATGGCCGGGATTGAGATCCGTTGGCGCCGGGAGGTCGGGCGCCGAGGTCGCCAGCAGTTGGCGCACCTCCTCGGGCTCGGGTGAGCCCAGCCGTTCGCGAAGGGCCTGTGCCTGACTCCAGTGCTCCTGGGCCCGGCCGCGCTGTCCGGCCGCCAGCAGGGCCTTCGATAAAACGGTGAGAAAGGAGAAGCGCCGCCATTCGCCGCCGAGGCCGCCCAGGGCGAGGGACTGCTCGGCGTGCGCCACCGCCTTGGTGGGGCGATGTGCTGCCAGATGCATTTCGGCCAGCCGGAAATGGGCCATGCCTTCCCACAGCGGCTGACGGGCCTCGCGGAACAGGTCGAGCGCCTCGGTGAGATGAACGGACGCCTCTTCCAGACGGTGGGCCCGCGTCAGCGCGATGCCGAGGGTGTACATCCCGTTGGCGAGCCGCAGCGGGGCGCCGAGCCTGCGGTAGATGGCGAGCCCCTGCTCGGCCAGTTCCACCCCGCTGCGGGTGCGGCCCCGGCTCACATGGAGCCGGGAGAGATTGGCCAGGGCGCTGGCCTCGCCGGCCTCGTTGGCATCGGCGCGGAACGCGTCGAGGGCCTGTCCGAGGAACCGCTCCGCGTCGTCGTACCGCCCCAGGCCGTTGGTGACGATGCCGAGCTGGTTGGAGGCGCGGCTGGCGATCACCGGATCCTCGCCGTCCAGCTCCAGCGCGCGCCGAAGCTCGCGCTCGGCCTGGGCGTACCGGCCCGTGAAGCTGTACAGATGCCCCAGCGCCGAGCGGGCGCGGGCCTCGGTGCGGGAGTCCCCGGCGGCGTGGGCCGCGTCGCCGGCCGCCCGCGCCACCGTCTCGTACTGCCGCGGCCGGGCCCCGGACTCGGCGAGGTCCAGCGCGCCCAGCAGCAGATCCCCGGCGCGGCGGCGGGTGGTCTCCCCGGTGCACCTGGGCACGCAGTCGAGCAGGCAGTCGCCCTCCGCGAAGAGCCAGTCCAGGGCGGCTCTGGAGGTCTCGAAGCACAGCCCGGGATGGCCGGTGGGCTCCAGGTGCTCGACCATCCGGTCCCCGGGCCGCTCCATGGCGTACACCCGCGCCGCCGTGGCGAGGTAGAAGTCCAGCAGCCGCGACAGCGCCTCCTCGCGCTCCGCCGCCGCCCGCGACTCCCGCTCCGCGCAGGCCCGTGCGTAGAGCCGTACGAGGTCATGGAAGCGGTAGCGCCCCGGTACGGCGGACTCCAGCAGCGAGATGTCCACCAGCGAGGTGAGCAGCCGGGCGGTCTCCTCGACGTCGAGGCCGAGCACCGCGCCCGCGGCCGGCAGCGAGATGTCCGGGCCGCCGACCAGGCCGAGCAGGCGGAAGGCGCGGGCCTGGGCCGGGTCGAGCTGTCCGTAGCCGAGTCCGAAGGTCGCCGTGACGGCCAGATCCCCGGCCCGCAGCTCGTCCAGCCGCCGCCGCTCGTCGGCGAGTTTGCGGGCGAGAACGGAGACGGTCCAGGTGCGGCGGGAGGCGAGCCGGCAGGCCGCGATGCGGATGGCGAGCGGAAGGAAGGAGCAGGACGCCACCACCTCCATGACCGCCGCGCGCTCGATCATCGCCCGCTCCTCGCCCACGATCAGTGCGAAGAGGGCGAACGCCTCCGTCGGGCTCATCGCGTCCAGGTCGACCAGGTGGGCGCGGTCCAGGTCGCCCATACGGGCGCGGCCGGTGATCAGCGCCACGCACTCCGGTGCGCCCTCGCCCGGGAGCAGCGGCCGGACCTGGGCGGCCTCGCGGGCGTTGTCCAGCAGGACGAGGACCCGGCGGCCCTCGAGAGCGGCGCGGTAGAGCGCGGCGCGCTCCTCGGTGCCGTCCGGGATGGCGGCGTCGGGGATGCCGAGCGAGCGCAGGAAGGCGCCGAGCACGGTTTCGGGGTCGGCGGGGGAGGAGCCCGCACCCCCGAGGTCCACGTAGAGCTGACCGTCGGGGAAGTGGTGGCGGGCGGTGTGTGCGAGATGGACGGCCAGGGCGGTCTTGCCGATGCCTCCGATACCGGCGACGGCGATGGCGGCCGGCCGCTCGGAGGGGGTCGCGAGCCGGTCGTTCAGCTCCCGTACGAGATCCTCGCGGCCGGTGAAGTCGGCCACCGCGGCGGGCAGTTGCGCGGGTCGGACGGCGGTGGTGCCCACGGCCAGGGGGCGCTGCGGGCGGCCGACGGCGGTGGGCCGGGAGAAGCCGGTGGCGGGCCCAGGGGCCGCGTGCGGCCGGAGCCCGGGCACGACTTCGGCGCCGTAGCCGCTCTCCCACTCCAGCCCGATCCGCGTCCGGTCGAGGGCGGGGTCCGGGTCCTCGCCGAGGGCGAGGCTCGCCTCGTCACCGCGCCACCGCCGGTCCGGTACGGATCCGGTGGAACCTGTCCGCCGCCCCAGGCGCTCCTCGCCGACCATGGTGCCCCCCGCACACGCTTCCTCGCTGTACGGCCAGTCTGCCGTGCCTGTGGGCCGTACGTCAGTAAAGAGTTCGACGTGTCCGTGGCATCCCCCGATCCTCGCGGGAGGTGTCCGGTGAGCTGACGATCCGTCAGATCAGCGCTACCGTGCAGTCATGGAGAGCTTCCCGAAGATAATCTCGGTGGACGACCACACGGTTGAGCCCCCTCACGTCTGGCGGGACCGCCTCCCGTCGAGGTACCGCGACACCGGGCCGCGCATCGTCCGGGCGCCGCTGAAGGAGATGACCTTCATCGGCGGCCGGTTCGCCCCGAAGATGGGCGCGCCCGGGGACGACGGGCCGCTCGCGGACTGGTGGGTGTACGAGGAGCTGCACCGGCCGCTGACCCGGCTGGACACCGCCGTCGGCTACGACCGGGACGAGGTCAAGCTGGAGGCCATCACCTACGAGCAGATGCGGCCGGGCTCCTTCTCGGTGCCCGACCGGCTCGCGGACATGGACGTCAACCACGTCCAGTCGGCGCTCTGCTTCCCGACCTTCCCCCGCTTCTGCGGGCAGACCTTCACCGAGGCCGCCGACCGCGAGCTGGGGCTGCTCGGGGTCCGGGCGTACAACGACTGGATGGTGGAGGAGTGGTGCGGCCCCGAGGCCCGGGGCCGGCTGATCCCACTGATCATCGTCCCGCTGTGGGACGCCGAGCTGGCCGCCGCCGAGGTGCGGCGGAACGCGGCGCGCGGGGTGCGGGCCGTCTGCTTCTCGGAGATCCCGCCGAATCTGGGGCTGCCGTCGATCCACACCGACGACTGGGACCCCTTCCTCGCCGCGTGCGACGAGACCGGCACGGTCATCGCGATGCACATCGGCTCCTCCTCGAAGATGCCCTCGACCTCCGCCGACGCGCCCCCCGCGGTCGGCTCCACGATCACCTTCGCCAACTGCTGCTTCTCGATGGTCGACTGGCTGATGAGCGGGAAGTTCGAGCGCTTCCCGAACCTCAAGGTGATGTACGCGGAGGGCCAGATCGGCTGGATCCCCTACATCCTGGAGCGCGCCGACGTGGTGTGGGAGGAGAACCGGGGCTGGGGCGGAGTGGCCGACAAGGTGCTGCGCCCGCCGTCCGAGCTGTTCGCGGAGCATGTGTACGGATGCTTCTTCGACGACGCCTTCGGGCTGCGCAACCTCGACGCGATCGGGGTCGGCAACGTGCTGTACGAGACGGACTATCCGCACTCCGACTCCACCTGGCCCAAGTCGCGCGAGGTCGGCGAGGCGCAGATGGGGCATCTGGCGCCGGATGTGGTGGATCGGATCGTGCGCGGCAACGCCATCGACCTGCTGGGGCTCACGGCGGACGGGCTCTGGGCGGGGGCGCCGGGGGGGTAGGGCCGACAGGCTTCCGTGGCGCCATGGTCACGGAGGAGCAAGAAAGCGGTCACTGCCGGTCAATGACACCCTCCGGGTGCTCCGGCAGGCTGTGGGACATACCGGCCCTCCCCCTCCCAGCGCCGTCACCCACCCCTTACGAAGTGACAGGGGCCGTGGGTGGTGCGGAGGGCCGGGAGTCCGTGCGCACCGGGCGCCGCGGGGTTGCGCCCGGCGCGCGGGACACCAGCGCCAGGTGGCGGTAGTCGCTGGGCGGCATGCCGTACGTGGCGCGGAAGGTGCGGCTGAAGACGGCGGGGTGGGCGAAGCCCCAGCGGGCGGCGAGTTCATGGAGCGGGACGGTGTGCAGGCCGGGGTCGGTGAGGTCGCGCCGGACGCGGTCCAGCCGCTGCTGCCGGATCCATGCGGAGACGGTGGTGTCGCGGGCGCGGAAGAGGCGGTGCAGATGGCCGACGGAGATGTGGTGCGCGGCGGCGATGGTGGCCGGTGACAGCTCCGGGTCGGACAGGTTCCGCTGGATGAAGCCCTGCACCCGTAAGGCCAGGGCCTGCCGGCGGGTCTCGAGCGGCAGGGCGTCGTCGGCCTCGACGGCCTGGGCGAGCAGCGCCGCCGCAAGGTCGATCAGTACGGTCCCCAGGCGCGGGCCGTCGGAGGGGCCGTAGGAGCCGCGGTCCGCGGCCAGCCGGGCGAGGAACCCGGTCAGCAGGGCGCCGACGCCCTCGCGCGCCGGGATGGGCTGGGCGAGCAGCCGGTCGATCCGGTCGTGCGGGACCGGGATCAGGGCCTTGGGGATCTCCAGGCCCACGCCTCCGGGAGGGCCGCCGAAGGCCAGGCAGTCGAAGGGGCGTGAGGTGTCGACGACATAGAGCCCCTGTGCGCTGTGCGCGGCCTCCTGGCGGGACTGGGAGACCTGGAGGTTTCCCTCCTGGATGAACGAGAAGTGGTACAGCTCGGGGTCGGACTGCCGGATGAGCTTGGGCGTCCGCCGGAAGTTCATCTCACGGAACTTCGTGGGCCACACGGAGGCGGCGCCGAATTCGAGGATGCGCACCTCTCCCCGGAAGTCACCGGTGTGGTCGCTGCTCATCTCCATCGGCGCCAGGAGTTGTGTCATCTGCTCGCGCCAGAAGTCGAACCGATCCGCCCTGGGCAGATCGTCGCAGCGGAAGACCGTCTCGATCATCACGTGCCCCTCTGTGTGCCCCTTACTGTGCCCCCCGTGGTGGCCCCTGAGCGGGGCGGCGGGCGATGGGCCCGAGGTCCGAACGCTCGTACGCTAGCAGGGCTCCCCATGCGGGACGAGGCCGCCGTACCCCTTGTCTGATGAACCGTCAGATATCACTATGGCCGACGTCCGATACGACGATGGCGGTCCACCGACGAGGAGGCCCGGCATGCGCGTCCTGCCCCGGGGCCGGTTGAGCTACGGCATGCAACTGCCCGTCCAGTCGCAGTCCACCCTTTACGCCGAGCCATGGGAGGCGGCGGCGGGCCCGGCCGAACTGCTCGCGGTCGCCCGCGCCGCCGACCGGCTCGGCTTCGCCTACCTCGCCGTCTGCGACCATGTCGCGATCCCACGGCGGCTGGCCGCCGCGATGGGCACCGTCTGGTACGACCCGGTGGCCACCCTCGGCTGGCTCGCCGCGGCCACCGAGCGGGTGCGACTGCTCAGTCATGTGGCGGTGGCCGCGCTGCGGCATCCGCTGCTGAGTGCCAAGCAGTACGCCACGCTCGACCACCTCTCCGGCGGCCGGCTGATCCTCGGGGTCGGGGCCGGGCATGTGCGGGAGGAGTTCGAGGCGCTCGGGGTGGACTTCGCCCGGCGCGGGGCGCTGCTGGACGAGACGGTCGACGCGCTGAAGGCGGCGCTGGGGCCCGAGGAGTTCCCCGACTTCCACGGGGAGCGGTTCGCGTTCGGCGGTCTGGGGCAGGCCCCGCGCCCCGCCCAGACGCCACGGCCCCCGCTGTGGATCGGCGGCTCCTCGCCCGCGGCGGTGCGCCGGGCGGCGATCCGGGGCGACGGCTGGCTGCCCCAGGGCGATCCACGGGACCGGCTGCCCGGCCAGATCGCCCGGCTGTGCGCGCTACGGGAAGAGGCGGGGATCGACGAGCCCGCCGAGATCGGCGCGATCACCGAACCGCTGTATGTGGGCGAGCCCGGCTGGGACGTGGGGCGCCGCACCCTGACCGGCGCGCCGGAGCGGCTGGCCGAGAGCCTGCGCGCGTACGCCGCGATGGGGGTGGACCAGATCCAGGTGCGGTTCCGCTGCCGGGACCACACCGAACTGACCGACCAGATGGCGGCCTTCGCCGCCGATGTCGCTCCGCACCTCGATGACTAGGGAGAACGGAATGGGCAAGCTGGACGGGCGGGTCGTCGTCATCACCGGGGCGGCGCGCGGACAAGGAGAGCACGAGGCGCGGCTGTTCGTGGCGGAGGGCGCGCGGGTGGTCCTTGGCGACGTGCTGGACGAGCCGGGCGAGGCGCTGGCCAAGGAGTTGGGCGAGAGCGCCCGCTTCGTCCATCTGGACGTGGGCCGGGAGGACGACTGGAACGCCGCCGTGGAGGCCGCCAAGGACGCCTTCGGCGCGGTGGACGGCCTTGTCAACAACGCCGGGATCCTCCGCTTCAACGAGCTGGTCAGCACCCCGCTCTCCGAGTATCTGGAGGTGGTCCAGGTCAACCAGGTCGGGGCGTTCCTGGGGATGCGGACCCTCGCGCCGGAGCTGGCGGCGGCGGGCGGCGGGACGATCGTGAACACCGCCTCGTACGTGGCCCTGTCCGGTATGCCCTTCCTCACCTCGTACGCCGCGACGAAGGCGGCCGTGGTGGGGATGACGCGGGTGGCGGCGATGGAGCTCGCGGACAAGGGCATCCGGGTCAACGCGATATGCCCGGGCGCGATCGACACCCCCATGACCAACCCGGCCCAGCTCGACCCCACCGCCGACACCGCCGAGGCGTCGGCGGCCGTCGACGAGCTGTACCGCAAGCTGGTGCCGCTGGGCCGGATCGGCCGCCCGGAGGAGGTGGCCCGGCTCGCGCTCTTCCTGTCCTCGGAGGACTCGTCGTATGTGACGGGCCAGCCGTTCGTCGTCGACGGCGGCTGGCTGACCGGCGTCTCGGTCTTCTAGGCCCCCCTCCGGGTCCGGCGCGGCCGCGGCCCTTGACGGTCCCTGTCCGCGGTGCCAGAGTCAATCAAGATCTGACGATCCGTCAGATTGAGTCGTCTGAGGCGGTGAACCTCCATGGAATTCGGACTCTTTGTGCAGGGATACGTCCCTGAAAGCCGACGCCGAACCGACCCCGAGGCCGAGCACCACGCGCTCGTCGAGGAGACCGAGTACGTCATCCAGGCCGACCGGTCGGGCTTCAAGTACGCATGGGCCTCCGAGCACCACTTCCTGGAGGAGTACTCCCACCTCTCCGCGAACGATGTCTACCTCGGCTATCTCGCCCACGCCACCGACCGCATCCACCTGGGCTCCGGCATCTTCAACCCGCTGCCGCAGGTGAACCACCCGGTCAAGGTCGCCGAGAAGGTCGCGATGCTCGACCATCTCTCCGGCGGCCGGTTCGAGTTCGGCTCGGGCCGGGGCGCGGGCAGCCACGAGATCCTCGGCTTCCTCCCGGGGATCACCGACATGAACGCCACCAAGGAGATCTGGGAAGAGACGATCGCCGAGTTCCCCAAGATGTGGCTCCAGGACGAGTACCAGGGCTTCAGGGGCAAGCACTGGTCGCTGCCGCCGCGCAAGGTGCTGCCCAAGCCGTACGGGGGCTCCCACCCGGCGATGTGGTACGCGGCCGGGTCGCCGCCCTCGTACGCGATGGCCGGCAAGAAGGGCCTCGGCGTGCTCGGCTTCTCCATCCAGAAGGTCTCCGACATGGAGTGGGTCCTCGACTCCTACAAGAACGCGATCAAGGAGGCCGAGCCGGTCGGCGGCTTCGTCAACGACAACGTGATGGTCACCTCCACCGCGATCTGCGCGGAGACCCATGCCAAGGCCGTCGAGATCGCGGTCGGCGGCGGGCTCAACTATCTCCAGTCGCTGCTCTTCCGCTACCACGACACCTTCCCCCGCCCCGACGGCATCCCGGAGTGGCCCGAACTGCTGCCGGAGTACACCGAGGAGATCATCGAACTCCTCATCGCCGAGGAGCTGATGATCTGCGGCGACCCGGACGAGGTCTTCCGCCAGTGCAAGCGGTGGGAGCAGGCCGGGGCCGACCAACTGTCGTTCGGGCTGCCGATCGGAATCGGCTACGAGGACACGATGAACACGGTCAAGCTCATCGGCGAGCACGTCATCCCGAAGATCGACACCGATCCGGTGCACCGCACGACCCGCTTCCGCCACGCCGGGAGCCGGTAACCGCGGAGGCGAGAGCCGAGGCCGAGTAGCCGCGGGCGCGAGAGCAGAGCCCCAGCGGCCGCAGACGCGAGAAGGGATCCACTCGTGCTCGACCACCTGATCAAGGGCGCCACCGTGGCGGACGGCACCGGCGCGCCCTCCTACGTCGCCGATGTCGGCATCCGGGACGGCCGGATCGTGGCCATCGCCGGGCCCGGGGGCGTCACCGAACCGGCGCGGTCCGCCGAGGACGCCACCGGGCTCGTCCTCGCGCCCGGGTTCGTCGACCCGCACACCCACTACGATGCCCAGCTTTTCTGGGATCCGTACGCCACCCCCTCCATGAACCACGGCGTGACCACCGTGGCGGGGGGCAACTGCGGTTTCACCCTCGCCCCGCTCAACCCCGACCGGCCCGGCGACGCCGACTACACCCGGCGGATGATGAGCCGGGTCGAGGGCATGTCGCTGGTGGCGCTGGAGCAGGGCGCGCCCTGGAACTGGCACGGCTTCGGCGAATACCTGGACGCCCTGGAGGGCCGGATCGCCGTCAACGCGGGCTTCATGGTGGGGCACTGCGCGCTGCGCCGCCATGTGATGGGCGAGGACGCGATCGGCGGACAGCCCACGCCCGCGCAACTGGAGGAGATGCTGCGGCTCTTCCACGACGCGATGGACGCGGGGGCGTGGGGGCTGTCCACCACCCAGTCCTCGACCCACTCGGACGGGGACGGACAGCCGGTCGCCTCCCGTCACGCCGGGCCCGAGGAGCTTCTGGCGCTCTCCCGGGCCGTCGGCGAACACGAGGGGACGCAGATCGAGGCGATCGTGGCGGGCTGTCTCGACCAGTTCGCCGATGAGGAGATCGATCTGCTGGTGGAGATGAGCGCGGCCGCCGGCCGCCCGCTCAACTGGAACGTGCTGACCATCGACGCGGCCGTCCCCGAGCGGGTGCCGCGCCAGCTCCAGGCCGGCGAACGGGCCCGTAAGGCGGGCGGCAGGATCGTCGCGCTCACCATGCCGATCCTCACCCCCATGAACATGTCGCTCGGCACCTTCTGCGCGCTCAACCTCATCCCGGGCTGGGGCGACATCCTGGGGCTGCCGATCCCGGAGCGGATCGCCAAGCTCCGCGACCCGGACGTACGGGCGGAGATGCTGCGCCGCGCGAGCAGCCCCGAGGCCGGGGTCTTCCGCCGGCTCACCCACTTCGGGCGGTACGTCATCGGCGACACCTACAGCGCGGCCAACGCCGGGCTGACCGGCCGGGTCGTCCGCGATATCGCCGCCGAGCGCGGCCAGGAGGACTTCGCCGCACTGGTGGAGATCTGCGCCGCCGACGAGATGCGCACGGTGCTGTGGCCCATGCCGACCGACAACGACCCGGCGAGCTGGGAGCTGCGCAAGCGGACCTGGGAACACGAGGACGTCATGCTCGGCGGCTCGGACGCCGGGGCCCATCTGGACCGGATGTGCGGCGCCCCGTACACCACCCGCTTCATCGGCGACTGTCTGCGCGGCCGGAAACTGGTCGGCCTGGAGCGGGCGGTACGGATGCTGACGGACGATCCGGCGCGGCTGCTCGGGCTGCGCGAACGCGGCCGGATCGCCGAGGGCTACCACGCCGACCTGGTCCTCTTCGACCCCGAGCGGATCGACGCGGGCCAGGCGCGGCTGGTGCACGACCTGCCGGGCGACAGCCCCCGGCTGGACTCCCGGGCGATGGGGATCGTGAGCGTCCGGGTGGGCGGCACCGAGACCATCCGGGACGACGAGATCACCGGCGCGGTGCCGGGACGGGTGCTGCGGTCGGGCCGGGACACGGAGACGGTGAGCACGAGGGGCTGAGCCGATGGCACGCGCGGCCCTGATCACGGGCGCCTCACGCGGTATCGGGCTGGCGGTGGCGAAGGCGCTGACGGCGGACGGCGCGGCGGTGTGCCTCACGGCGCGGGACCCGAAGGAGCTGGCCGAGGCCGTACGCCGCCTCGGCCCGCGCGCCATCGGCTGCCCCGGGGACGTGGCGGACCCGGCGCATCTGGAGGCGGCGGTGGCCCGCACCCTCGCGGAGTTCGGCCGCCTCGACATCCTGGTCAACAACGCCGCCACCAACGCCCCGCTCGGTCCGCTGATGACGGTGGACCCGCTCGCCTGGCGCCTGGCCTTCACGGTCAATGTGGAGGCCCCGCTGCGGCTGACCCAGGCGGCCTGGCGGGCCTGGATGCGCGACCACGGGGGCGCGGTCGTCAACATCTGCACCGAGGGCACCCACGGCGTCGGCCCGGGCATCGGCGCCTACGGCACCGCCAAGACCGCCCTCCTCCGCCTCACCCGCCAGCTCGCCGCCGAACTGGGCCCGGCCGTCCGTGTCAACGCCGTCTCCCCGGGGCTGGTCCGCACCGAGATGGCCCGCTTCGTCTGGGAGCCCGGCGAGCGGGAGATCGCCGCGGCGCTCCCGCTGGCCCGGATCGGCGAACCGGAGGACGTGGCGCGCGCGGTCCGCTGGCTGGTCTCGGACGAGGCGTCCTGGATCACCGGCGCGGACCTGGTGGTCGACGGCGGCCGCCGGGTCCGCGCGGCGCGGCCTATCGGCTGACGTGGGTTAGTCGTTCGCCGGTGGTGTCAGGCCGTGGCGGTGGAGGAAGGCGTCCACGAGCCGGTCGGTGAAGTCCTGGCCGACGGGTTCGTCGGTCACCAGCACGCGGTAGTAGAGGGGGCCGATGAGCTGGTCGGTCTCGGCGGTCAGGTCCAGGCCGGGCGGCAACTCGCCGCGCTCCATGGCCCGTTCCAGGGGGAGGCGGTCGCGGCGGCGCTGGTCGTCGAGGTACCGGGACCGGAAGTCCCCGGCGAACGCCGGATCGTGCCGCGCCTGGGCGACCAGGGCCTTGAAGACGGCGCCGGAGTCGGACGCGCCGAGGAACCCGGCCAGGTCGCCCAGATAGCTGCGCAGATCCAGGGCGAGATCACCGCGGTCGCGCACGGGCAGGTCCTCGGCCACATCCTGGAGGAAGGCGTCCATGAGGATGTCGGTCTTGGTGCTCCACCAGCGGTAGATCGTCTGCTTGGCGACCCCGGCCCGGGCGGCGATCCCCTCCACGGTGACGCCCGCGAAGCCCTTTTCGGCCAGCAGGTCGTCCGCCGCGTTCAGCACCGCCAGCCGGGCCTGTTCACTGCGCCCGTGGCGGTTGCCGTGGTGGCGTGCTGCCGGTCGGGCGGTGCCGCTCGTCCCGGCGGTCTGTGTCGCGCGTGCCATCTCTCGCCTCCCCGAGATCTCAGGATATCCACCCTCCCTGGCGCCATCTCTTCTAGACAAGACGCAACGTCGCGTCTACTCTAAAACTCATGACAGTCACTCACACGCTTGCCGACCCCCGGGTCGAGACCGCCCTCAGCCGGATGTTCGCGCTGGCCGAGCAGGACGAGACCGCCCAGGCGGAGCTGCCGCCCGGCGCACAGGAATCGCTGGCCCCGCAGGAGCTCGCCGACGCCGCGGCCGGGATCTATATGCCGATCTCCGCCGAGGGCGGGAAGCTGCTCTACAACCTGGTCCGCGCCATCCGCCCGGCCACGGTGGTCGAGTTCGGCATGTCCTACGGGATCTCCACGCTCCATCTGGCCGCCGCCGTACGGGACAACGGCACCGGGCGCGTCATCACCACGGAGATGAGCAAGGAGAAGATCGCCGCGGCCCGCCGCACCTTCGCCGAGACCGGGCTGGACGACGTGATCACCGTGCTGGAGGGGGACGCCCGGGAGACCCTCGCCGACCTCGAGGGCCCGCTGGAGCTGGTCCTGCTCGACGGCTGGAAGGACCTGTGCCTGCCCGTGCTGCGGATGCTCGAACCGCGGCTGCGGCCCGGCGCACTCGTCGTGGCCGACGACGTCGACCAGGGCGAGGGCCTCCTGCGGTCGTATCTCGACTACGTACGCGACCCGGCGAACGGCTACCAGAACGTCACCTTCCCCATCGAGGACGGCATGGAGCTGAGCTGCCGCCTCTGAGCCGGGGGACCGGGCCGTCGGCCGGTGGGAGATCACCGGCCGACCCCCAAGACCGCCGGCGGCCCGCTCGGGCCGTGGGCACGATCCGTCCGCGGCAGGCCGTCGCGGACCTCTCCGAAAGAGCATTGACATGCAGGTATTCATCACCGGAGCGACCGGGTGGATCGGCTCGGCCGTGGTCGACCACATGCTCGACGCCGGGCACGAGGTCACCGGCCTCGCCCGCTCGGACGACTCCGCCGCCGCGCTCGAGGCCAAGGGCGCCCGGGCGCTCCGCGGCGACCTCGACGACCTCGACGGCATCCGCTCCGGCGCCGACGCCGCCGATGCCGTCGTCCACCTCGCCAACAAGCACGACTTCGCCAACCCGGCGGTGAGCGACCGGGCCGAGCGCGGCGCCGTACGGACCATCGGCGAGACCCTCGCGGGCTCTCACCGGCCGTTCATCCTCGCCGCCGGTCTGGCCTCCCTCACCACCGGCCGCGTGGCGACGGAGCGGGACCGGTCCCCGTTCCACGGCATCGATTCATTGCGCGGCGGCGGCGAGAACCTCGCGCTGGAGTTCGTGGAGCAGGGCGTCAACACGGTCATCGTGCGCTTCGCCCCCACCGTGCACGGCGATGGTGACTGGGGATTCGTGACCTGGCTGGTGGCGGCGGCACGCGCCAAGGGCGTCTCGGCCTATATCGAGGACGGGAGCAACCGCTGGGCGGCCATCCACCGCGGTGACGCCGGACGCGTCGTGCAACTCGCCCTCGACAAGCGGGCCCCGGCCGGCACCATCCTGCACGCCACGGCCGAGACCGGCATCCCGACCCGCGACATCGCCGGGGCCATCGGGCGCGGGCTCGGCCTGCCCGTCGTCTCCGTTCCGGCCGACGGCGCCGGTGAGCACTTCGGCTGGCTGAGCAAGTTCTACGGAGCGGACATGGCCGCGAGCAGTGACGCCACCCGTGCGCTGCTCGGCTGGGCACCCGGCGGCCGCACCCTCGCCGAGGACCTCGACAGCGGCTGCTACTACCGCTGAGAGAGCGGCGGGCGGACGGTGCGGCCGCGCCGGGTGCCGGGACGGCTCCGGCGGCCGGGAAGCCCGTCACCGGCCGCCGAAGCTGTCAGTGCCCGCCGAAGCCGCCCGCGCTGACCGAAGCCGTCAGTGGTCGCCGAGCCAGATCGGGTTCGTCATCGCCGCCATCGGGCCCGGTATCCCCGATGCCCCGCCGTCCGCCGGGGCGTGGCGCACCTCGGCGCGCACATACGCCGCGTAGGACGCCGTCGTACGCCATTCGGCCGTGAGCGTCCCGGAGTCGGGGACCGCCGTGCCGTAGAGCTGGCCCTGGTCGGTGATGAACCGCACCGAGCAGCCCGGGCCCACGCCGGAGACCTTCAGCCGGACCGTCACCTCCTCCGCGCCGCCGACCTTCAGCCGCTCGCCGATACCGGCGTGCTTACCGCGCCCGCCGACCGCCTCGAAGGTGAGGTCGATCTTCGAGGACTCGGCGATCCAGCTCCGCCCGGCCCGGATGCCCTCCTGGAGGGCGGTGCGGGACAGGTCGTCGGCGAGCACCACCGTCTGCGGCAGGCCCACGACCTGGGGCTCGCGGTGGGCGTCGCTGTGGCCGACGGCGGGCAGCCAGCGGCCCTCGCCCCGGGAGGCGGCGACCAGGGTGTTGTCCCATTCGGAGATGGTGACCTCGTCGTCCGGGGTGAAGTCCGCGTTCCACACCTCGACCGCGTCGGCATCGTTGAAGCCGAACTTCCAGTTGCAGCCGACACAGGTGCCGTGCGGATGGGCCGGGATCACCAGGCCGCCGGCCTGCCGGACCTTGCGGGCGAACTGGCCGAACCGGTTGTCCCGGGCGCGGTAGCGCCAGTCGATGAAGGTGCCCGGGTCGGTGCCGAGGGCGACCACATGGCCGTTACGGGTGGTGATCTCCTCACCGGTGAGGATCAGCAGGTCATCGCCCCACAGACCCTCGAACGCGGCATGCGCCGAGGTGGTGTTGTGCTCGGTGGTGGTGATGAAGTCCAGCCCCGCGGCACGGGCGGCGGCGACCAGCTCGGCCGGGGTGCGCTTGCCGTCGGAGTGCACGGTGTGCAGATGTGAGTCGCCCCGGTACCAGGCGCGGCCCCGGCCCTTCGCCCGCTGCGGCGGGTAGACCGGCTTGGGGGTGGTGCCGGGCGCGCCGTACCGCAGCGTGACGGTGACCGTGTAGTCCAGGCCCTGGGGGGCGACCGTGTACGGCCCCAGCACGACATGCCAGGTGCCCGCCTTCACCGGCCCCGCCAGATAGCCGGGCGTCGCCTTCTCGGCGCTGATGGCGAACTCCGTACGGGCCCCGCCGGACCAGCCGCGGAAGCCGCGCCCGCCCAGCTCCGTGCCGCGCTCGTCGAAGATGCCGATATCGCAGGCGTTCCCCTGCGTGCCGGCCGGGACGGTCGGCTTGTCGTACGTATACGACACGGCGATCTCGCGGACCCCGCGCGGCACCTCGACGGGCACATGGACGAAGTCCGGCGCGCCGGTGGGCAGATGGCCGCCGAGGGTCTTCGTCTGCTCATGGTCGTCGGCCGGGCCCGCCGCCTCGGCCTGGGTGAAGGTCATGGGATCGAGTGTCAGCACACCCGCCGCGCCCGCAAGCGCGGAGAGCCTGAGTACATCGCGTCGCTGCATGAGGGACCCCCCAGAGTCGAGAGTGCCGTCCGACACCCGCGTGACACCGTTGTACGCGTGGGTGACACGCGCGGAAAGCCCTGTGGATAACTCCATGGCGACGAGGGAACGTACGCCCCTCCGCACCCACCCCGTCCCGCTCGCGCGACGGTCCGCAGCGCGCCAAGTCCCGTCCGGGCGGCGGCCGTCGGCACCCGCCGCGGGTAGCCCGCACGTTTCACGGTGTCCTATTCCCGCCCACGGCCCGCGGCAGCCGTGATCAGACCCACAAAACCGCAGGCCCGGCCCGTCTGGCGGTGTCACACACCGCTCGTATGCTCGGAGGATGACCACGAGCGCGCAGGGAAACGAACCGGCTGCCCCGACTGGCTCCGCCGCCCCCACAGCCAACGCGATGCGCCGTGCGCTCAAGCGCGCCCGCGACGGCGTGGCGCTGGACACCGCCGAGGCGGCGGTGCTGCTCCAGGCGCGCGGTGACGATCTGAAGGATCTGATGGCCTCCGCCGCCCGGGTCCGCGACGCGGGCCTGGAGGCGGCCGGCCGCCCCGGGGTCATCACCTACTCGCGCAGCGTCTTCATCCCGCTCACCCGGCTGTGCCGGGACAAGTGTCACTACTGCACGTTCGCGACCGTGCCCGGCAAGCTGCGCCGCGCGGGCCACGGGATGTTCATGTCGCCCGACGAGGTCCTCGCCATCGCCCGCCGGGGCGCCGAAATGGGCTGTAAGGAAGCGCTGATCACGCTCGGCGACCGCCCCGAGGACCGCTGGCCCGAGGCGCGTGAATGGCTGGAGGCCGAGGGGTACGACGACACCATCGCGTACGTACGGGCGATGGCGATCCGCATCCTGGAGGAGACCGGTCTCCTGCCCCACCTCAACCCCGGCGCGATGACCTGGACCGACTTCCAGCGGCTCAAGCCGGTGGCCCCCTCCATGGGCATGATGCTGGAGACCACCGCCGAGCGGCTGTGGAGCGAGCCCGGCGGCCCCCACTACGGCTCGCCCGACAAGGAGCCGGCGGTAAGGCTGCGCGTTCTGGAGGATGCCGGGCGCAGCTCCGTCCCGTTCACCAGTGGGCTGCTGATCGGGATCGGCGAGACGCCGGAGGAGCGGGCGGAGTCGCTGTTCGCGCTGCGCCGCGTCTCCCGCTCGTACCACGGCATCCAGGAAGTCATCATCCAGAACTTCCGCGCCAAACCGGACACCGCGATGCGGGGGATGCCGGACGCGGAGCTGGACGACCTGGTCGCCACCGTCGCCGTCGCCCGTCACATCCTGGGCCCGTCCGCCTGCATCCAGGCCCCGCCCAATCTGGTCGACGCGGAGTACGAGCAGCTCATCGGCGCCGGTATCGACGACTGGGGCGGCGTCTCCCCGCTCACCCCGGACCATGTCAACCCCGAGCGCCCCTGGCCCCAGGTGGACGAGCTGGCCGAGCGCTCCGCCGCCGCCGGGTTCAGCCTGCGCGAACGGCTCGCGGTCTACCCCGAGTACATCCAGCGCGGCGAGCCCTGGCTGGACCCCCGGCTGCTGCCGCATGTGACCGCCCTCGCCGACCCCGGGACCGGCCTGGCCCGCGAGGACGCGATCCCCGCCGGGCTGCCCTGGCAGGAGCCGGAGGAGGCGTTCAGCGCCTTTGGCCGCACCGATCTGCACCACACCATCGACACCGAGGGCCGCACCGGTGACCGCCGTAAGGACTTCGACGAGGTCTACGGCGACTGGGAGGCGCTGCGCGAGGCCGCGGCCCCCGGGATGGTCCCCTCCCGTATCGACGGCGACATCAAGTCCGCGCTGGCCCGGGCCGCCGACGATCCGACCAAGCTGACCGACCCCGAGGCGCTGGCCCTGTTCCACGCCGACGGCCCGGCGCTCGACGCCCTGTGCCGCATCGCCGACGATCTGCGCCGGGCGGCGGTCGGCGACGACGTCACCTATATCGTCACCCGGAACATCAACTTCACCAATGTCTGCTACACCGGCTGCCGCTTCTGCGCCTTCGCCCAGCGTCGTACGGACGCCGACGCCTACACCCTCTCCCTGGACCAGGTCGCCGACCGCGCCCAGCAGGCGTGGGACGTGGGCGCGGTGGAGGTCTGCATGCAGGGCGGCATCCACCCCGATCTGCCCGGCACCGCGTACTTCGACATCGCCCGCGCCGTCAAGGAGCGCGTCCCCGGGATGCATGTCCACGCCTTCTCCCCGATGGAGGTCGTCAACGGGGCGACCCGCACCGGGATGTCCATCCGCGAATGGCTGACGGCGGCGCGCGAGGCGGGCCTGGACACCATCCCCGGCACGGCGGCCGAGATCCTCGACGACGAGGTGCGCTGGGTCCTCACCAAGGGCAAGCTGCCGACGGCCACCTGGGTCGAGGTCGTCAAGACGGCCCATGAGCTGGGGGTGCGGTCCTCGTCCACGATGATGTACGGCCATGTGGACCAGCCCCGCCACTGGCTGGCCCATCTGCGGCTGCTCGCCGAGATCCAGCAGGAGACGGGCGGCTTCACCGAATTCGTCACCCTCCCCTTCATCCACACCAACGCCCCCGTCTACCTCGCCGGTATCGCCCGCCCCGGCCCCACCAGCCGCGACAACCGCGCCGTCACGGCCATGGCGCGGATCCTGCTCCACCCCCATATCCCCAACATCCAGACAAGCTGGGTGAAGCTGGGCGCGGAGGGCGCCGCCGAGATGCTCCGCTCCGGCGCCAATGACCTGGGCGGCACCCTTATGGAGGAGACCATCTCCCGTATGGCGGGCTCCTCCTACGGCTCCTACCGCTCCATCCAGGACCTGGTGGCCATCGCCGAGCTGACCGGCCGCCCGGCCCGCCCGCGCACCACCACCTACGGCCCCGTCCCCGAGGACCGCCAGGCCGCGGCCCTCGCCTCGGACGGCCATCTGCCGGAGCTGCTCCCGGTGCTGGGGGACTGAGCCCGGCTCCCGGCCGGACCGAGTCCGACTCAGGGTTCGGGGGCGCGCCGCGCGGATGCGCTGCCATGGGAAGCGGGGGAAGGGGCACCCATGGCAGCGCGGCGTCCGACGATTCGGGAGCTGATCCGGCAGCGGCGCCGGTTCGTGGGGCGCCGGCAGGAGCTGGCCGCGTTCCGGGAGAACTTCGCGGTGCCGCCCGAGGACGCCGCGCACCACTTCCTCTTCCATGTGCGCGGTGACGCCGGGGTGGGCAAGACGACGCTGCTGCGGCAGTTGGAGAACACCGCGCGCAAACACCGGGCGCTCACCGCCTCCGTGGACGAGTCGTTGACTGCTCCCCTCCCTGAAGAGGGATTCCTCCCTTCAGGGCTGATGGGGATTTCTGGCTCAGGCTGCCTTCGGGAGCTGCGCTCCCGGTGGTCTTGCGCCCTCGGCACCAGCCGGGTTCAGACCTGCCCGGTGGAGCATCACGCGGGCGGAGTTCTTGTCTCCGGGGGAGACGGCTCCGCATGCGGTGCAGGTGTAGGTGCGCTCGGACAGCGGTAGTGCGTGCTTGGTTCTCGCTCCGCACGATGCGCAGTCCATGGTGGTGTGCGCGGGATGCACCAGACGGATGTTCCGCCCGTGCTTGCGGCCCATCTGGATCAGTGCCTTCTTCGTGGCGCCGATCGCGGCGTCGGCCGCCTTGCGCGCCATCGAGGACCTGGCCAGGAACTTGGGCCTGAAGTCCTCGACGGCGATGGCATCGTGGTCGGTCACCACCTTCTTGGCCCATTTGCGGCCGGTGTCCGGCAGCGGCCGCACCTTTACGGGGACCACGAACGAGCAGTACCAGTGCCCGATGCTGTCCTGGTACACGCGCACCGAGGAGGGTTCGGCGGGCAGGTCCTGCGACCACACCACCGTCAGCACGATCCCGCCCGCCAGAGGCAGGCGTCCGCTCTTCAGTCGGAACCCGCGCCGGGTGTGGTTCAGCGTCGGCAGGGCTTCGCGCTTCTTCTTCCACTTCGGCATACCGGCCCGCTGCCGCTGAGGCAGACGTTCCCGGATGTCCTTGTGCGCCTTGGCGCGAGACCTGCCGAAGTCCCGGATCAACTGCTGCTGCGGAACACTGGAACCCGCACGCAGCCACGGCGTACGCTCGCGCGCCTCGGTCAGCATCCTGTCGAGCTGCGCCGGGCCACAGGTCCGCTTCCCGCCCGTGGTCTTGTTGTGCAGGTGGGTGGCCTTGGACTTGGCGACGCATTCGTTCCAGATCCACCGGCACCGGTCCCATTCCGCCAGCAGCGCCCCACGGGCGGTCGACGACACGCGAAGCCGGTACGTGTACCGGGCGTGCCCGGCCTCGTCGGCTTCACTTGGCGTCATCATGTCGCCAACGTAGCGTCATCGTTTGCCTCTCACGCCGCATCGCGGCAGGCCCACCCGAACGGGTGACCGACCAAGCCGCTGCGGACCGGCGGCCCCTCAACTCCGGGGTCCTTCACCTACTGGAGGTTGCCCTCAGCTCTCCCGTGGTGGGCGCCCGATCGCCCAGCGGCGATCCGTCTTCTCCTGTTCCGCTATGCGGGAGACCGATTCCTCCCCGGCCTGGATGGGGCATCCTCCGGGAATCCTGGTGATGTTTGAGGGCCGCCACGCTCGCTCGCGGCCAACGCGGTGGTGACCTTCGCGGGGGCAGTGCACGCTCGCCCCGCGCTGCTGGGCCGACCAAGCCGACCTCGTCGTGGACCTGCTCCTGATCCCGTTCACGGAGGCGGGGGCCCGGCATCTGCTGACGGCCGAGTGCATGGCCGACGAGCAGGCGATCGAGGTCGCCCTCCGCCTTACCGGCGGGACGCGAAGGCCGCCCTGGCCGATCTGGACCGGGCGCTCGGGCTCGACCCCGACTACGTGCAGGCGCTGGAGGCGAGGGCCAGTTGCCACCCCCGGGCTGGCCGGTACGCCGAGGCCGCCGCGGACATCGCACGGGCGGCGGCCCTGGAGGACCAGGACCAGGACCTCGACCTCGCCCTCGAGCACGCGATCCTGGTGAGCGGCACGGCCGGTCTCGTCGAGGCGCGCGGGCCGTGGGCCGCTTTCGAAGCGCTCCTGGAGGAGCACGGCGGCCAATGGGACGCACCGGCCCGGGTGGCCGCCCCGATCATCAGCAGGGCCGCCCTCGGGGACGGGGCCGGGGCGGAGCGTCTCGTGGCGGAGCTGACCGCCACCCGGCCGTACTGGCAGGTTGTCGACGACGCCGTGCTCGCCCTGGACGAGCTCGCCCCGATACCCGGGGCGGATCCCGCCCTGCCCGCCACCCTCCGCGCGCCGCTCACCGCGCTTCGCACGGGCGTGGAGCCCGGACCGGCGGCGCTCGGATAACGGCTCGGAGCGCATACGACATTCGGTGAGGGAATTCGCATTTTCGGAATGCGTCCATCCGTCGTCTTCTCGGTGATGACGCCTTCACAATCCTCGGCGGCCAAGAGGCGATCATTCGGTGTCCATTACAGTTCAAAGACAGTTCAGGGCCATTCACGCAGCGAAGAAAAGAGGCATAGGTCGTGACCGCAACCGCCAGCGCAGCGACCGGCGTATGGGGCCGCGCCGAACAGCAGGACTTCCGCAGCCGGGTGCGCGGCTGTCTGCTCGGCGGGGCCATCGGGGACGCGCTGGGGGCGGCCGTCGAGTTCGCCTCGCTGGACGAGATCAGGGCGGCGCACGGAGCCGAGGGCGTGACGGACTTCCTGCCCGCCTATGGCGGTCGCGGACGGATCACCGACGACACCCAGATGACCCTGTTCACGGTGGACGGGCTGATACGGGCGCAGGTGCGCCGCGACACGGGGGCCTGGCATCCGCCCACCGACATCCACTCCGCACACCGCCGCTGGTACTCCACTCAGCGCGACTGGGGCCCCGATGAGCGCCGTAAGGACGCCGGCTGGCTGGCCCGCGAGGAGTGGCTGTACGCCCAGCGCTCCCCGGGCCGGGCCTGTATCACCGCGCTCGCCGACGACACCATGGGCACCCTGGAGGCGCCCAAGAACCCCGACTCCAAGGGATGCGGCGCCGTGATGCGCTCCGCCCCCTTCGGACTGCTGGTGGGCTGGGAGCCGCAGTTGGTCTTCCAACTGGCCATCGAATGCGCGGCGCAGACCCACGGCCACCCCACCGGCTATCTCGCGGCCGGTGCCTTCGCCCTCATCGTGCACGGCCTCGCACGCGGCGAGGCGCTGGACGGAGCCGTCCAGCGCGCCCTCGCCCATCTGGCCACCCGCCCCGGCCACGAGGAGACCACCAACGCGCTGCGGTACGCGCTGGGCGCCGTACGGCAGGGCCTGCCGACCCCCGAGCGCGTCGCGTCCCTGGGCCAGGGCTGGACCGGTGAGGAGGCCCTGGCGATGGGCCTGTACTGCGCGCTGGTCGCCGAGGACGTCCGCCACGGGCTGCTGCTCGCGGTCAACCACGGCGGGGACAGCGACTCCACGGCGGCCATCTGCGGCAATCTGCTGGGCGCGCTGCACGGCGAGACGGCGCTGCCGCCCGCCTGGCTGGCGGAGGTCGAGGGGCGCGGCACGATCCTGGAGCTGGCCGACGACTTCGCCATGGAGATGACCCAGGGCCCCGCGCTGCACGGCCCGGGCAGCTCCTCCCCGGCCTGGCTCACCCGCTACCCGCGCGCGTAGGTCCGCTCCGGCCGCCGCCGCGCCGCATCCATACCGGCGGTGGCCGACTGCGGCCGTACGGTCCCGCTCCCCTTCCATGGGCGCCTTACGGCGCGCAGGGTCAGATACCCGGCCACGGCCAGGAAGGCGATGCCGATCAGCGGGTAGACGGCGGTGAGGAGCATCTGGGCGGGGTTCTGGTGGAGTTCCACCCGGGTCGGCCTGCTGTGGGGCGCGTACCAGACCATGAAGGAGCAGAACAGCAGCCCGGTCACCACCGTCCAGGCCGTCCAGCGCGCCGCGCGCCGCCGCACCGCCTCCACCGCGAGCAGCAGGACCATCGGGACGGCCCACACCCAGTGGTGCGACCAGGAGATCGGGCTGACCATCAGGGCGGTCACGGCGCAGGTCAGGGCGGCCCAGGCGCGGGCGTTCGGCAGTTGGCCGTCGTCGGCGAGCTGGGCGGCGACCGCCGTGGCCAGGCCCGCACAGCCCACCACCGCGGCCGCCATGAGCCACCACATGCCCGGGTCGGGGGTGTGCAGGATGCGGGCGAGGGCGCCCTTGAGGTTCTGGTTGCCCGCGCCCTCGACATCGCCGGGGCGGTCGGTCGCGAAGAGGACCTCGGTCCAGAAGCGCCGGGAGTCATGCGGCAGCGCCAGGGCCGAGAACGCGACCGTAAGGGCGAAGGCGGCGGTGGCGACGGCCGCACGCCGCAGATGGTCGTTGAGGAAGCGGCGCCGGGGCAGCCCGCCGCCGGGCTCGGCCCGACTCCGGTCCACCCCGGCCGCCCGCAGCCGACGGAGGCCGAGGCAGAGTCCGGCGAGCCCCAGGAAGACCACGAAGAGCCCCGGGGTCAGCTTGATCCCGGTGGCGATGCCGGTCCCGGCCCCGGCCCAGCGGTGGCCCGCCCGGCGGGTCAGATCCCATAGCACCAGCGCCGTGATCAGCAGATTGATCTGCCCGTAGCGCAGGGTCGTCCACACCGGCTCACACCACACCGCCACGGCGGCCAGGGCCAGGACGGCGGCCGGTCGCGGCACCCGGACGGGCAGATCGATCAGCCGCAGCGACAGATGGGCCACCGCGACCATCAGGCCGAGGTTGACGGCGGTCCCGAAGGTCCGCAGGACGCCCGTGCCCAGCACGGTGAGCGGAGTGAAGATCAGCGCCGCGAACGGGGGATAGGTATTGGGAAGATTGTGCTGAGTCGCCCGCATGTCATACAGATCCTGGGCATTGCGTACGGTCCATCCCTCGGCGCGATAGACCAGCAGATCGACCATCGTCACCTCGGCGGCCCGCTGTGCGATCCAGAACCCGGTGAAGGAGAGCAGGCAGAAGAGCGCCGCACACAGCACCGGCCGGCGCAGTACGAAGGCGCGGGCCCGGTGGATCCGGGAGTCGGTGATCGTCTGTATGGCGGTCACGGGGGCTCCAGAGGTCCCTGGGGACCGCGGCTCGCTCGGGGCGGCGAGTCGGGCCCGAGGGTGGTGCGATCGATGGCGGTCGGCTCGGACGGCCGCCCATCGTACGTTCCGGATGTGGACGCCAGGTGGAGGAGAGGTTGCCTGGACAGCATGGATCTCCCGAGCACCGCTCCCACACCGCATTCCGCTTCTGCCCCGCCGCCGGGGCCGGGCCGACCGTGAGGCGGCCGCTCCCCTCCAGGGCCGTTGGCCGTAAGGTGGGCCGGTGCCTGCCTCCACCGCCGTCATACGTGACGCCACCCACGCCGACCTGGGCGCCATCGCCGCGATCTTCAGCCACTACGTCACCGAGACCGTCGTCACCTTCGAGGAGGTCCCGCCCACCGTCGACGACTGGGCGCGGCGGCTGGCGGACCTGACCGACCGGGGCCTGCCGTTCCTGGTCGCCGAGGTCGCCGAGGCCCCTGGAGACACCGGCCGTACGGTCGCCGGATACGCCTACGCCGGGCCCTGGCGCCCCAAGCCCGCCTACCGCCGCACCGCCGAGAACACCATCTACCTCGCCCCCGGCCGGACCGGCGCGGGGCTGGGGGCCGCACTGCTCGGTGCCCTGCTCACCCGCTGCGCCGAGGCCGGCGTACGGCAGGTCGTCGCGGTCATCGCCGACTCCGGCAGCGACGCCTCGGCCGCCCTGCACCGGCGCTTCGGCTTCACCCCGGCGGGCAAGCTGGCCGGTGTCGGCCGTAAGCACGGGCGCTGGATCGACACCCACCTCATGCAGTGCGATCTGACGACCGGCGCGAACCCGTAGACGGAACCGGGCCGCCGGTCACCCCGCGATGGGTGGTGACCGGCGGCCCGGATCGTGGCCGCCGTGCGGAGGGCGTCAGTCCGTGGCGCCCGCGACCGACTTCTGGCCGGTCGCGCCCTGCTCGGGCTCCGACAGTGCGGCACTCGCCGAACCCGGCCCGTCGTCATCCGAGTTGAGCGAGGCGAGGATGGCATCGCGCTCCGGGGTGTCCTCCGGCTTGATGTAGCCGATGACGATGAAGAGCACGAGCGAGACCGCGAGCGGGACGGAGATCTGGTACTCCAGGTTCACGCCTCCGTCGATCGCGTCGTTGATCGGGTAGTTGACCAGGTAGAAGGCGATCAGACCCATGGCCCAGCTCACCAGCGCCGCCGTCGGCCCCGACTTGCGGAAGGCGCGCAGCATGCCCAGCATCAGCGGGATCGCGATCGGCCCCATCAGCCCGGCCACCCACTTGATCACCACGGTGATGATGTCGCCGAAGAAGTCCGAGTTGACCTGGGTGGCGATGCCCATGGACAGGGCCAGGAACAGCAGGGTGGTGTAGCGGGCCGCGAGCAGCCCGGTGCGGGAGGACCATTCCCGGACGGACTTGAAGATCGCGGGCATGATGTCCCGCGTCACCACCGCCGCGATCGCGTTGGCGTCCGAGGAGCACATCGCCATGGTGTGCGAGAAGAAGCCGACGATCACCAGCCCCAGCAGACCGTGCGGCAGCAGATGCTCGGCCATCTCGGCGTAGGAGTCGGCGGGCTTGTCCGTCTTGATGATCAGAGGCGCGACCCACATGGGGAAGAACAGGACCAGCGGCCAGACGAACCACAGGATGGCCGAAAGGCGGGCCGAGCGCTTGGCTGAGTGGGCGCTGTCGGTCGCCATATAGCGCTGCGCCTGGTTCCACATGCCGCCGTTGTACTCGAAGGTCTTGATGAAGAGGTAGGCGAGCAGGAAGATCAAGGTGTACGGGCCGACGGTGGGCTCGTGGTGGCTGCTGGGCAGGTCGTCCCAGACGGTCCAGAAGGTCGAGAAGCCGTCCAGCTCATTGAGCACCGCGATCAGCATCGCGATGCCCGCGATGAACTGGATGATGAACTGGCCGAGTTCGGTCAGCGCGTCGGCCCACAGCCCGCCCACCGTGCAGTAGATGGCGGTGACCACGCCCGTGATCAGGATGCCCTGGTTGAGCGAGACGCCGGTGAAGATGGACAACAGGGTGGCGATGGCCGCCCACTTGGCGCCCACGTCGACGATCTTCAACAGCACCCCGGACCAGGCCAGCGCCTGCTGGGTGGGGAGGTTGTAGCGGTTCTTCAGGTATTCGAGCGGTGAGGCCACCTTCAGCCTGCTGCGCACCCGGTTGAGGCGCGGAGCGAAGAGGTTGGCGCCGATCGCGATGCCGATGGCGATCGGGAAGGACCAGGTGACATAGGAAGTGATGCCGTATTGATAGGCGATGGCCGCGTATCCCGTGAACATCACCGCGCTGTAGCCGGACATGTGGTGCGAGATTCCGGACAGCCACCAGGGCATCTTGCCGCCGGCCGTGAAGAAGTCGCTGACGTTGTCCACGCGCTTGTGCGACCAGAGGCCGATGCCGACCATGACACCGAAGTAGCCGATCAGTACAACCCAGTCGAGACTGTTCATGTCCCCTCCAAGGGGGTCCGCCATATGAACGGGAGCGCACTTCGCCGCGACGTTCGTCATGGGCGGTTCCCCCGAGCGGGAGCGGGGTACTTCCGGGATTGAACCGCTCGTTCGGGTGACCGGTCAAGGGTTCTACGGGTCACGAGTGTGAACACAGATCAGAGAGAAGAACGAATTTACTCTTTCTTGACCTGACGGGGCGTTGTCGTTCGCCTGTTCGTGAACCCACGATGATCGGGCACTTCGTCAGACGCACGCCCACCGAACGATGGGTCGTACGGGAGCGGGATCCCGAAAGGCCGGACAGGAGTCGCGCTAACGCATCAGTTCACCGGCGTTCACCAGCAGCGACTGTCCGGTGATCGCCCGGGCCCGGTCGGAGGCCAGGAACACCGCGGCCTCCGCCACATCCCCGTCCGTCGCCAGCTCGGGCAGGGCCATCCCATCCGTGAGCCGGGCCAGCACCTCGGCCTCGCTCACCCCTTCGGTCTGTGCCGTGAAGGCCACATACGCGCGCACCGGCGGCCCCCACATCCAGCCGGGCTGCACGGTGTTGACCCGTATCCGGTGCGGACCCAGCTCGCGCGCCAGCGCGTACATGGTGGAGGTCAGCGCGCCCTTGGAGGCGGCGTACGCGGTCTGGCGCACCTTGGTGGGGGCGGCGGACGACGACTGGGTGCCGATCAGCACCACCGAGCCGCCGTTCCGTTTGAGCGCGGGCAGACAGGCGCGGGTCATCCGCAGCGTCCCGAAGAGATTGATGTCCACCACCTGGGCCCAGGACATGAAGTCGGCGTCCTCCAGCCCGCCGAAGTGGCTGTCCAGCGCGGCCACATGGACGACGGCGTCGATCCGGCCGAAGCGGTCCAGGGCGAGCGCGGCGAGGGCCTCGCACTGCTCCTCGTCCGCGATATCGGTCGGCCGCCAGGCGGTGCGCTCACCGCCCGGATCGACCTCCTCCGCCACCTTCGGCAGCCGCTCCTCGGTCCGCGCCCCCATCACCACCCGCGCCCCGTCCCGGACGCACGCGGCCACCACCCGGGCCCCCAGCCCGGGTCCGACCCCGGAGACGACGACGGTCCTGTCCTCCAGTGGCATGGCGGCACCTCCCGTACCTGGCGTCGCGTCAGATTAGGGGTGCGGCGCGCAGATGGCCAGAGCGCGGCAGCGGTCGGGCTCCGGCGGAAGGCCACTCCCGGCCGTGCGAACGCCGTCCGATTCCGCGCACTTGATACGGACAGGCCCCTCCCCAACTGACGTCGCGTCAGCTAAACCTGGGGGGCATGACAAGCGACGCGTACGCGGAACTGGCCTCCGTCGGCCCGTACGGAGTGCGCCCGGGGCATGCCCTGATCACGATGGTCGAGCCGCACCCGGGCCATGAGTACGCCTACAACCGCTGGTACGAGGACGACCACTTCATCGCGGGCGCCATGGCCATGCCGTGGATCTACGCGGGCCGCCGCTGGGTCGCCACCCGTGAACTGCAACTGCTGCGCTATCCGGAGAAGTCGGCGATCGCCCGGCCGGTCACCGCCGGCTGCTACCTCTCCGTCTACTGGCTCACCGAGGGGCGCTACGCGGACCATATGCGGTGGACGGTCGGGATCAACAAACGGCTGCTCCGGGACGGGCGGGTCTACCAGGACCGTACGCATGTCTTCACCGCCTTCCAGGACCACGAGGCCACCGTCTACCGGGACGGGGCGGCCGGTCCGCGCGATCACCACGCGCTGGACCACCCCTATGCCGGGCTGGCGCTGGAGGTGATCGAGACCGAGGGCCCGGAGCAGCGGGAGGAACTGCTCACCTGGCTCCGGTCCAGACATCTGCCGCGCCGGCTCGCGGGCTCGCCCGCCGCGATGGTCACGGTCTTCCGGCCGACCCCGCTGCCCTCGGACCGGATGGCGTATGTGAAGCAGGTCGAGGGGGTCGACACCCGGCTGACCCTGCTCTGGTTCCTCCAGTCCGATCCCCGGGAATGCTGGGAGCGCTGTTTCACCGGCCTCGACGCCGAGGTGGCCGATGCCGGACTCGGCCGGGTGGAATTCATGGCGCCGTTCATTCCGACGATTCCCGGTACGGACCAATACGTGGCGGAACTCCGCTGAAGCGGCGACGCGGGAATGCCCCGGAAACGCCTGGAGCCCTCTCGGCAGGGACGGCGACCGGTCGAGAGGGCTCGGTTACAGGCTTGCGGCCCTGCGCCGCCGACCGCGCTGCCGCGGCCGGGTGTCAGGTCAATCAGCCGAGGTCGAAGGCGCCACGGCTGACGTCGGACACAAAGGCCGACCACGATGCGGGGGCGAAGCTGAGCGTCGGTCCCTGGGGGTCCTTGGAATCGCGCACGGCGATCTCGCTGGCGACCGGGGAGGCGATTTCCACGCAAGCGCCGTTTCCGGCCGAGTACGAGGATTTCACCCACATGCTCGTCTTTCCCTGCTGAATGGACACGATTGCTCCGATGCTTTTTGTTGATGAGAGGCACCCCCGTTTGGAGGCGTCACCGACGTTACTCGGCAACATCGTCCGGAAAGCGGGCCGTTCACCCGACCGGGTGGCATATTCCCGTGGCCTCTTCCGCGGCAGGGTGCGGAGGTGTAGCCTCCGCCCCTCATCGTTCGCGCCGGAGCGTCTCCCTCCCCCGTCAGTCCGCCGGAGCCGCGCCCTCCTCCTGGTGCCGGCGGGCGTGTTCCTGGGCCATCTCGGTGATGAACTGGCGGCTCTGATCCGCGTTCAGCGCCTGGGCCCGCAGATGCTCGTACATCATGCTGTAGCTCTGCACATCGCTGAGCTTCTCCAGATACAGGTCGCTGGTCACGCCCTCCAGATAGACGACGCTGGTGTCCGACTCGTCCGAGAACTCCAGGATGGTGAACTGCCCGCTCATCCCCGGATGCGACCCCATGTCGAACGGAAGCGCCTGGACCGTCACATGGGGCTCATGGCTCATCCGGACCAGATAGTCGAGCTGATCGCTCATGATCTTCGAGTTGCCGACCACCCGGCGCATCGCCGCCTCGTCCACGACCGCCCACAGCCGCAGCGGGGCCAGCGGATCGGTGATCCGCTCCTGGCGCCTGAGCCGGACCTGGACCCGCTGGGCGATCTGGTCCTGCGGGGCCTCCGGGAGAGCGCCGCTGATCACCGCCTCCGCGTAATCCGGTGTCTGCAAGAGGCCGGGGAGCACCTGGGGTTCATAGACCCGCAGGGACGCCGCGTCCGTCTCGAAACCGATGTAGACGCTGTACGGCACATCGCCGAACGCGTTCCACCAACCCTGCTGGCGCGACTCCTTCGCCATTTGCATCAGGGAATCGACCAGCGCCTTGTCCTCCACCTTGTAGGTGCGGCACAGGTCGCGCACATCGCGCTGGCTGATGCTGCGGCGCCCGTTCTCCAGTCGGCTGATCTTCGACTGGGAGACCATCAGCTCCTCCGCCACCTCCTCCGCCGTCATGCCCTTCTCCTGGCGGAGTCTGCGCAGCTCCTGGCCCAACCGGCGTCGCCGGACAGTGGGGCCGACGTTCGATGTCACAGGACGTGCACCTCCGGCTTCGTACTGCTGATTTCTGCTGTTCAGCAGCCTGCCACTACCGGACGGGAGCGCGCTGGGAAATGGCCGCACAAAGGCGGCCGCACCACGATGGACGAACGCGCGCGCGGGGCGGTGGGGCGGCCGGTCGTCCAAATCGGCCGTCCCACCACCCCGCGCGCTTCAGCGGCTCCCGAACCGGGTCAGTGGGGACTGCGGTGCGGTCGGTGGAGCGTGTGTGGTGCTGGGTGCTGCCCGGAGCCGGACGGTGGCGCTCCGCCCCGGACGGTGCCGGGAACGGTCTCCGCCGCCCCGCTGACGGGCTGCTGGTGCGTTCGACGGGCTGGTTGTACGTGGTGGTGCGGTAGTGCCCCGAAGGGGCCTCAGCGCGCTCCGGCGCGGGCCATGCTCCCGCGGCGGGACGGCTGGGCCGGAACGCCGGCCGCGGGCTCCACCGCGGCGCCGGTTCCCGCCTGTCGGCCCGGGGCCGGTGCGCGCCGTGGCTGCGCCGCGACACCGTTCTGCACGTCCATCACGGCGTGCGCCACCAGACCGCCCATCGGGTCGTGCCGGATCAGATCCCGGAGCCTGGAGCGCGAGGAGCGCCCCTCGTTCCCGGGGTACAGATGCTTGCCGAGCCCGACCGCGTGGGCCAGGGCGGCGAGCGCGGCGGTCCGCGGGTCCGGCGGTACGCCGGTGCGGATCGCGCTGTCCAGCCGGGACCTGATCTCCCGGCTGATCGCCGTGTCCGTCGCCTGGTAGCGCGTCGTCGGCAGTACGCCACACATCTGGCCCGCCACGGCATGCACCATGCCGCAACGCTCCAGGTGCGTGAGGTACGTCTGGCGCAGCCCCAGCCGGGGCCCGCCGATCCAGTGGACCGCGCGCACCGGGCTGCCGCGTCGGCGCAGCAACTCCAGTGCGGAGTCCAGAGTCGGATCTCCGGTCGGCCGTGGCAGCACCACGGCGATACGATCCCCGTCAGGGGCTATCCGTCCGGCCAGGGCCAGCTCCACTAGCTGTGCCCCGGCAAGACCCAGGTCGAGCGACTGCGGCTGCGCCGTGGTACCCGTGGTCGGGTCCAAAGCGAGCAGCAGAAGCTCCTCCGGAATGGTTCTGCGGCTCCTGCCCATCCATGCCTCCCCGCGTGGATGAATGACAGGGTGACCCCTCTCACATTGGTCTGTCGAGAGTGCCTGGGGGGTTTGGGTGGGAACCAGTAGGTATGTCTTTCTCGTCTAGCGGGTGGGCGGGCACCTGAAGACGCTCTCCGGCTGTGGCGTTGCGCCATCGCGTGCCGGACACACAGGACACTGGTAGAGCTTGGGCTGCGGGACGTGACGCCACGGGGCGTAGGGCGTCCCGCGACACATATCGAGGAGGCATCGGTGGCGGGCGAGTCCCCCGGCAGGTCGGATCAGCAGAAGTCGTCGGGGGAGACGGCTAGGGGGGAAAGCGATCCGCGGCTCGCGATCTCGCGCGAAGCGGAGGCGGCCCAGGGCTCGACGGCGGTCGCCGTCGTGTCCGACGACCTCCGGTCGGGTTCCGGTGAGCCGCGGTCGGCTCCCGACGAGCCCGATGTGACCTCCGAGGCGGCCTCCGGAGCGAGGGCCGAAGCGGAGGCTGAAGCGGAACCGAAGGCACCGGTGGCCGACGGGGACGATGCAAACGTTTCTGGTGTTCGCGATGGTGAACGGTGCGAAGGTTCCGGGACGTCGGAGGCGAAGGACGAGCCGGAGACGGATTCCGGTGCGGCGGGTGAATCGGGCAAGGGGGATGCGTCCGAGCCGGACGTGGAGCCGGAAGCGGACGCGGATGGCGCGGATGGCGCCGGTGGCGCCGACGCCGACGTGAAGGCTGGGGGTGCGCCCGAGGCCGGTGCGGAGGCCGAAGCCGAGGCTGAGGCGGATGAGGACGGCGACGAGCCGTCAAAGCCGTCGGTCGATCAGCGGACGGCCGTCTTCCGTACGGTGAAGCAGAAGACGGACGGCGACGCGAAGGCTGAGGGTTCCTCCGAGGCCGGTGCGGAGGCCGATGCCAAGGGTGAGGGTGACGAGGAGGACGGCGACGAGTCGTCGGAGTCGTCCGTGGATCAGCGGACGGCCGTCTTCCGTACGGTGAAGCCCAAGGCGGACGGCGACGCCAAGAAGGAAGAGGCCAAGGAGGCCGAGAAGGGCGAGCCCACGGGCGCGTCCGGGAAGGCCGCCGCGTCCGATGCGGACGATGACGCCTCCGACAAGCCGGTCGACCGCGCGACGGCCGCCTTCGGCGTGCTCCCGGAGAAGCCCGGAAAGGGCGGCAAGAAGGGCGTCGACCAGCCGACCACCGCCTTCAAGGCGGTCAGCCCCCCGGCTGACAAGAAGGCGTCCGAGAAGGCGTCCGAGAAGGCGTCCGACGCCAAGACCGCCGAGCAGTCCGACGCGAAGGCGTCCGAGAAGGCGCCCGCCAAGAAGCCCGCCGCCGAGTCGGACAACGAGCGGACCAGCAAGTTCGTACCGCTGCGGTCCCCCGACGACCCGGCCCCGTCGAAGCCCTCCACAGCGCCTACCGCGCCCGCCGCCTCCTCGGCCCCCGCCGCCCCGCCGGCCGCCATCCCCGAGGCCGAGCGGACCAAGCAGCAGCCGCTGCCGCCGATGACCTCGGACGGCAAGCAGCCCGCGCCGCTCGACCTGCTGGCGCAGCTCACCAATACGCCGCCCAAGCCCGAGACGCCGATGCGGACGGCGGTCCGCCGGGTCAAGATCTGGACGCCGCTGGCCGCGCTGCTCGTGATCATCCTGGGCGTCATCCAGGCGCTGCGGCCGCTGCCGGAGCCGGCGCTGAAGCTCACCGCCGACTCCTCCTACCGCTTCGGCGGCGGCGAGCTGTCCCTGCCGTGGCCCGGCCAGGGGCAGTCGGCCGCGGAGGTCGAGGGCGTGGGCAGCCTGGGCACCTCCGGGGATCAGAAGCCCGTGCCGATCGCCAGCGTCACCAAGGTCATGACGGCCTATGTGGTGCTCAAGCACCATCCGCTGAAGGGCGACGCGGAGGGCCCGAAGATCACGATCGACGCGCAGGCGGCCGAGGAGGCCAAGTCCGCCGACGAGTCGCGGGCGGCGGTCAAGAAGGGGCAGACCTTCACCCAGCATCAGCTCCTCCAGTTGCTGCTGATCAACTCCAGCAACAACATCGCCCGGCTGCTCGCCCGCTGGGACGCCGGGTCGCTGGACGCGTTCGTGAAGAAGATGAACGACGCGGCCGAGGACCTGGGGATGAAGCAGACCACCTACACCGACCCCAGCGGTCTCAAGGAGTCCACCAAGTCCACCGCGGCCGACCAGCTCAAGCTGGCCAAGGCGGCGATGCAGTCCGAGGCGTTCCGGGCGGTCGTGGCGACGCCCAACACCCAGATCCCGGGGCTCGACGACCGGATCTACAACAACAACAATCTGCTGGTGAAGCCGGGTGTGATCGGTATCAAGACCGGTTCGTCCACCCCGGCCGGCGGTGCGCTGATGTGGGCCGCCGTACGGACGATCGACGGCAAGAAGCAGCGGATCCTCGGCGTCGTCCTCGAACAGCGCGCGACCACCACGCTGGACGCCAGCCTCCAGCTCGCGCAGACCAACAGCTACAAGCTGATCAGCACCCTCCAGGACGCCCTCACCTCGGCCACCGTCATCAAGAAGGGTGATGTGGTCGGCCAGATCGACGACGGGCTCGGAGGCACCACGCCGGTCGTCGCCACCAAGGATCTGAAGGCGGTCGGCTGGTCCGGTCTGGGGGTCGACATCAAGATCGGTGACGGCGGTAAGAAGGTGCCGCACTCCGCCAAGGCGGGTACGGTCGTAGGCGAGGTGACCGTGGGCACGGGCCCCGGACAGCTCACGGCGCCGGTGGCCCTGAAGGATGACCTGTCCGAGCCCTCGTTCGGCTCGAAACTGACCCGTATCGGCTGACTCGGCGGGGAAGTGGGCTAAGGGGACGAGCGACGCGGCCCCGGCGCGAAACGCCGCCGGGGCCCGACGCGGCTCGGGGCCGCCCGCGCGTGCTAGCGTCGATGGGTCCCCGGCCTGGACCCGCCGCATGCGAACCGGAGTGATCCGGTGCGGGGTTGAGGACGATGGGGCAGACCTCGGGGGAAGACGGGGAGAGCCGCAGTGACCACCGTGGATCCGACACGGGCCGATGAAAGCGGGAGCTCGGAGGAGAGCACCGCCGCACGAATACGCGTACCCACGCAGCGCTGGCCGGCGGAGCCGACGGGCCCGGCCGAGGCGGAGCGTGAGAGCGGGCAGGCCGCTTCCGGCGGGCTGCTCCAGCGCGCCCGGACGGCCCTGCGCCATCCTGTGTGCGCCTCGCTTGCCGCCGCCGCGCTGCTGCATCTGCTGTGGGTGGCGCTGCTGGCGAACAGCGGCGGTGACCTCGCCGCGCAGGACGCCTGGGCGGAGTTCGCCCTCCAGCACCCGGACTCGGCGTACAACCTGGCCTGGTACGGCGGGATGCACCCGGTCTCGTACAGCGTCATCTCGCCCTATCTGATGGCGGTCCTCGGCGTCCGCTCGACGATGGTGATCGCGGGGACGCTGTCCGCCGGGCTGCTCGCGCTGCTGCTGGTGCGCAGCCGTGTCGTGCGGCGGCCGTTGTGGCCCGCCCTGTACGGCGCGTTCGCGCTGACCTGCAACGCCATCTCGGGCCGGGTGACCTTCGGGCTCGGCGCGATGTTCGGGCTCGCGGCGGTGGCCGTGATCTTCGCCTGGCCGCGCAGGTGGCGGTCCCGGCGCTGGCACCACAAGACGGGACGGTTCGTACTGGCCGCCCTGCTGGCCGCGCTGTCGACCATGTCCAGCCCGGTGGCCGGTCTCTTCGTGGGCGTCGTGGCCGCCGGTCTGTGGCTGACCAAGCGGCGGCCCGCCGCGTACGCGCTGGGGATCACGCCCGCGCTGGTGGTCGGCCTGTCGGCGTGGTTGTTCCCGTTCTCCGGTGAGCAGCCGATGGGCATCGGGTCGGTGATCCTGCCGTTCATCACCGGCGCCGCCGTGCTGATGTGCGTGCCGCGCACCTGGTCGACGGTGCGGGTCGGGGCCGGGCTCTACTGCTTCGGGGTGGTGCTCACCTGGGTGATTCCCTCCCAGGTCGGCACAAATATCTCCCGCCTCGGCATGATCTTCGGCGGGGTGGTGCTGATCGCCGTGCTGCCCGCCCTGCGCAAGCCCCCGCGCGCCGAGCTGCGCTCCACGCCCGCGGGCCGCCGCTGGACCGTCCTGGTGCTGGCGCTCGCGACCGTCACGGTGTGGCAGGGGGTCAAGACCGCCGACGACGTCATCCACACCACCCCCTCGGCCTCCTGGGCCCGTGAGCTGGCGCCGCTGGTCGACCGGCTCAAGCGGGAGAAGGCCGACCGGGGCCGGGTCGAGGTGGTTCCGGTGCGCAGTCACCGCGAGTCCTCCGCGCTCGCCCCGTACGTCAATCTGGCGCGCGGCTGGAACCGCCAGCGCGACCTCGACCGGAACCCGATCTTCTACGGCGATGACACCCTGACCCCGGCCAGCTACCACGAATGGCTCAAGCGCTGGGCGGTGCACTATGTGGTGCTGCCCGCGGACGACCCGGACACCGCGGCGGAGCAGGAGGCCAAGCTGCTCGGCACCAAACTGCCGTATCTGAGCCAGGTCTGGTCCGACGCCAACTGGAAGCTGTACGAGGTCAAGGACCCGACGCAGATCGCCGACCCGCCCGCCACCGTGCGGCGTGCGGGCGCCGACCAGCTCGTGCTGTCGGTCCGCTCCAAGGGCCCGGTGCTCATCCGCATCCCGTACTCGCCGTGGCTGGGCCTGGTGGACGACGACGGGCACAGCGTCCGGGCCCCGAAGGGGGAGGACGACCAGCTTCCGGTCAACCGCGAGGGCTGCCTCACCAAGCAGACCCAGGGCGGTGAGGAGGGCCAGCCGGAGGACGAGTGGACGGTGCTGCACGCCCCCCGGGCCGGCGTCTACCGGATAACGGGCAAGTACCAGCTTCCGCGCGGCACCCCCTGCCCTGACGAGATGGCTCCCTGAGCCGGGCCCATGAGCCCGGGTACTCGAGCCTGGGCCCATGGGACCGGCCCTGGGTCACCGAGCCGGGCCCGGCGAGCCGCAGACCCTTGGCAGCCAGGGCTGGTCGCGGGCGCCGCGCAGGCCCTGGCGGACCTTCTCCAGGCTGCGCAGCAGCCCGTCCGGCTGCCGGGTGGTGTCGCTGAGGTAGGTCAGTGCGGCGCGCTGGAAGGCGAGCCGCATCCGGGTGGGCATGGCGTCCGAGGCGTCCAGGCACAGCGAGGCCGAGTCCCGGAGGGCCTTCGCGATGTTCCGGTCCACCTCGTCGTCACCCTGGGCGTCGAGCGGGACGTCGGGGTTGGCGAAGAACGGGTGGGTGCTCTTGGTGGCGGTCCCCCGGCCCCAGGTCCGCTGGGCGTCGGCCGAGACCAGATAGCGCATCAGCTCCTGTGCCTGCGGGGTGTCACGGAACATCGCGGCGAAGTCCCCCGATACCTCCCGGGCGGTGGAGCCACGGTCGGCGTCGGGGAGCAGGCCGCGGGAGAAGGTGAAGTCCGCCTTCTCCGGGTGGGGGTAGCCGCTGCGGATGAACGACCCCTGGTGCTCCAGTGCGCACGGCGGGTCGGTGTCGAACAGCTTGCTCCCGGCCTTGCGGAAGTCGGTGATCAGCGCGGTGCGCGCGGTGTCCCTGCCGAAGAGCGAACCCCAGCTTTCCCAGGCCCGCCGCATCCGCGGGTCCGTCCACGGCAGCCCGCCGGTCGCCCAGTCCTGGTAGACGGATCTGCCCTGCTGTTGGAGCAGCAGATCCTCGATCCAGTCGGTGCCCGGCCACCCGGAGGTCGCGTCGTCGCCCATGCCCACACACCACTGGCGGCCGTCGGTGGCGAGGGCGGCCAGTGTGCCCGGGCGGCGGCGGTCACGGTCGTACCACACGATGCTCTTGAGATCGGCCTTGACCGCGATGCCGTACACCGACCCGTTGGCGCTCAGCCGGGGTGTCCAAAGCTGCCCGTACGCCGTGCGCTCCCGGCTCGGGATCACTTGGTCCAGCGGGGTGAGCTGGCGCTGGCCGGCGTAGGCGGCCAGCTCGCCGGAGCTCGGCAGCACGGCGATATCGGGCGGCGTTCCGGAGGCCACTTCCGAGGACAGCACCTCGCGCAGCGCGGTCGTGCCCTGATAGTCGACATGGACGCCGGTGTGCCGGGTGAACGTGTCCAGCAGCTCCCGGAACCCATGGCCCTCGGGGCCGGTCCAGGACGCGAGCACGCTGACGCTGCCGCGCGACTGCCAGCCGCTCGTATCGCCGGCGCCCACGACACACAGCAGCACCATCCACAGCCCGAGGACCGTGGCCGTGGCCTGGCCGGACCGCTTCGCCGCGCTCATCGGGGCTGGAACCGGTACTCGTCGATACGCGGCTGAAGACCGACCAGGATCAGTGCGGCCAGCACGGTGCCGCCCACGGGTATCCAGCCGACCGCACCGGCCTGCCAGTGCGCGCTCCGCATCGTCCTCGCCACCTTTCTGGCGGTGGGGCCGCCGGTGTGGCCGATCCCCGGCCGGGTCAGGCTGGCCCCGGCCGACTCCAGCCGGTCCTGGGTCTGATACGTGAAGACGGCCAGCGGCAGCAGCGCGACGAGCAGCGCGGTCGCCGCCGCCAGCCAGGGGTTGACCAGCCGCCGGAAGCGGTGCCGCAGAAAGCGCTGGGTGTGCACCAGCAGCGCCGCCAGCGCCAGGAACAGCCCCGGCACCAGCAGCCACCAGGCGAACGACAGCAGCCAGCCGAAGGAGGTCTGGTCGTCGAGCACATTGAACTGCCGCTTCTGCACCGCCTCCAGGCGGTCGAGGATGCCGCTTTGGTCATGCCGCAGGATGGAGTCGGCATACCCCAGGTAGGCATTCTTGAGCGTCGGGTTGTCGCGGCTGGCGTACGCCTGCTCGATGGTGTCGCCATAGGACGTCACCAGCGCCGCGGTGGTGCGCAGCGACCCGCGCGCCGACTCGCCCCCGATGGTGCTCTTGGACACTTGGGCCAGGCTCTGCTTGGCCGTCGACAACTGATTGCGGTACTCCTCGCTGAGCCCCTCGAACTCCGCGGTGGGGCTGGAGATGCTGCGCTTGGCCTCGTCGTAGGACGCGTCCAGCGCGTCGATGGCGGCGGCGACCTGGAGTATCGCCGGGGTGGACCGGTCGGTCACCGCCGCGGAGTTGCGGCTGACGCCGAAGTACGCGGCCAGCAGCGCGGTCACGGCCAGCGCCGTGACCACCAGCAGGGCGATCAGCCGGCGCACCAGGAAGGCGCGGGTGCCGCTCATGTCGCACCGCCCGGTTCGGCGTTGAGCGGAGGCTCGGTGCTGAGCGGAGGTTCGGCGTTGAGCGGAGGTTCGGCGCCGAGCGGAGTGTCGCACTGCTGGCAGAACTCGGCGGTGGCGGGCGCCCGGCGTCCGCAGGCCGGGCAGATGACATCCGCGGCGGGCGGCGCGGCGGCCCTCGGGCGCTCCGCCCCCACGAAGTGGACGCTCTCCTCCGACACGATGATCGCCGAGTTGAGGTCCAGCGGCCGGATGGGCTCGCGGATCCGCACCTCGCCGGTGGCGGCGTCGACGATATGGACCAGCCCGCTCAGCCGGGCCAGCATCTTCTCGCTGCCGAGCTGATGGGCGAGCTGGACGGCGCGCCCCCACTGGCGGCGGGCCCGCTTCCGGTCACCCGCCTCATACGCGTCGCAGCCCGCGGTGATGGCATGGCCCAGCTCGGAATCGGCGTCGTAGTGCGCCAGCCGGGGGTCGATCCGGGACGAAAGCAGCACATCGTCCGTCCACTGGACCAGCACGGACTCGGGCTCGGGCGGCGGCAGCGCGGTGTCGCCCTCCACCACCAGCTCCACGCCGGCCAGCTCGACGTCGTCGCCCATCGGATCGCCGCGCGGATCGGCGAGCACGGACACCTGGTACTCGCGGGTCTCGTCGCCCCACGCCTTGGTGGTCCACTCCCAGGTGCGCTCATCGGGGCGGACACCCTCGTCGGTGACGTCCGCCCGGGTGGGGTGCACCTGCTTGACGAAGCCGACCCGGCTGCCCGCACGGGTGCGGATCCGGATCCGCACCCCGGCCAGCGCCTTGGCCATCGAGGCGGAGACCATCTCCTCGAACTCGGCGGCCAGCGCGGCGTCCTCCAGCACCGCATCGGCCCGGCCGTGCAGCCGGCGCGCGATCCGCTTCAGCTCGGCGGCGTCCCAGCCGTCCCCGATACCGCGCGCGTCACAGGTGAAATGCGGGGCACACGCGTCCAGCACCTTGTCCAGATAGCCGGGCGGGTCGTGCTCATTGCGGCCGTCGGTGAGCAGCAGGGTGTGCTGGATCGCGGCGGGCTGCCGCAGATGGAGCCGGCGGGCGAGATCCAGCCAGGAGCCGATCGCGGTGCCGCCGACCGCGGGCAGCCGCGCCGCGACCCGGGCGGCGGCGGCCTTGGTGTCGGGCCCCGCGACCGCCATGCCGCCGGTGAACGGATAGACGACCTGGGCCTGTTCGGTGCCCTCGACGATCGCGAAGCGGGTGCCGTCGCGGAGTATGCCGACCGCCGTGGCGGTGGCCCGCCGCGCCGCCGCGATCTTCGTCGGCGGCCAGCTCATCGACATCGAGCAGTCGATGACGATGACCTCCGAGGCGGCGGTACGGGCCGCCGCCGGGCCCAGGCCGCGGGCCCGCACGCTGACGATGGCGTGCATCTCGGTGCGGCCCGCCGAGGCGGGGAGGTACTTGTTCTGATGCACCCGCAGGGTGAGGGCCGGACCCCCGTCCGCGCCCTCCGGGCCTGGCGTGCGTTGTCGCTCTCTGCGGTCCTCGTTCATCTGATCCCCCTGTCAGACGTCAGACGCGGGTCACGGGCCGGATGGCGTTCGCGTGGTCGATCAGCGCACCGAGCGCCTCGGGGCTGTCCGCCTGCCGGGCCAGCCGGCGCAGGGTCAGCTCCAATTCGGCGCGCAGCGCGCTTTCGTCCTCCCACTCTCCATACACCAGCGACGGGGATTCGGTTCCGCTCCGCGGCGCTTCGCTCGCCGCGGCGGCGCGCCCCTTCCGTCCCCAGCGCCTGGAACGGGCGTGCCCGGCGGGCCCACCCCTCCGCTCCCCGGCGCCGGACTGCCGCTCCGCCCAGTCCAGCGTCACCTCCAGCGACTCCGCGGTCAGCCGGTCGCGGGCCGGGCCCGACTCCCGCCCCTCGTCCAGATACAGCCGCGGCAGCCGGGTGCGCACCTCCGCCAGATCCTCCGCCGTCGGCAGGGCGTCGGGGTGCCCCAGCCGCCCCGACAGCACCCGCACGATGGCGATCCGGGCGGCGTCGTAGTGCCGGGAGACCTTCGGCACCCCGCCGAGGATGTCCACCGCGCCGCCCCGGTCGCCCGCCGCGAGCCGGAGCCGGGCCAGCCCGAACGCGGCGCTGCCCTGCGAGCGGTTGCGCTGCCACACCGCCTCGTAGAACCGCTTCGCGGCCTCGTGGTCGCCCAGGTGCTCGGCGCAGTAGCCCAGCGCCAGCTTCGGCGCGTACTCCCCGGGCAGGGCGCTGTAGACCTCGTCGAACTCCCGCCGGGCGTCGGCCACCGCGCCGTCCGCCAGCCGCAGCAGGGCGCGGTGCCAGGACAGCCGCCAGTCGTACCGGGCGGCCGAGCCGATCAGCTCCACGGCGGTCGCCAACTCCCGCGCCGCCGCCTCCCGTTCGCCCAGCTCCAGATGGGCGCGGCAGGTGCGCAGCCGGATCTCGGCGGAGGGGCGGGGGAAGGCGTGCAACTGCTCGATCAGCCGCCGGGGCCCGCTGTCGGTCGGCACGCCCAGCAGCGCCGCGCCGGGATCCGCCGCGTCCGGGAACGGCACCGGCAGCCCGGGCGGCACCTGGTCGGGGTGGGGCAGCCCGGACGCCAGCAGCGGGCGCGGGTCCCCGTCCAGCCAGCGCTCCAGGTCCGGGATCCGGCCCAGCGAGGAGTCCAGCAGCGCCGAGGTCGGGGCGAAGAGCGTGGACGGCTGCGGCTGCTCGCGGCTCAGCCGCAGCGAGTGGATCTCCCGCAGCACGCCCCACAGTTGCTCGGACATCTCCGCGGCCGATCCGAACCGCCGGTCCGGATCGGCCGCGGTCGCGCGGGCCAGCACCCGGCGGTAGGACTCGGCGCCCAGGCCCGGCGGGCGCTGGGCCTGCCGAGTGGCCTTGTCGGAGAGATCTTCGAGCGTCCTGCCGACCCCGAAGAGATCATGGCGCTCGGTAAGGCCCGAGGCGCCCCGGGCCAGCACCTCGGGGGAGGCGAACGCCTCGGTGATCACGGGCGGCCCGCCGTCCCGCTGCCCCAGCCGCCACACCGCGCCGAGGTCGATCACCTTGACCCTGTCCTCGTAGTGCATGACGTTGCTCGGCTTGAGATCGCAGTACAGCAGCTTCTCGCCGTGCAGATAGCCCACCGCGCGCAGCACCAGACAGCCGTAGGCCAGGATGTGCTCGTACAGCCGCGGCCCGTCGTACGGCTTCACCGCGTCCGCGATGTGGTCCTTGATCTGGGCGAGCGTCATCCCGCCGACGAACTCCATCACGATGTAGCCCGCCATCGCGCTCTCGTCCCGGGGATCGGGCTGGGTGACGTAGTTGATGATCCGGACGATGCCCGGGTGGTCGAGCATGGTCAGATAGCGGCGCTCCTCGACCGCCGTCCGCAGGGCCGCCTCGTCCTCGTTGTTGATCAGGCCCTTGATGGCCACGGGCTGGTTGTCCAACTGGGTGTCCTCGGCGAGATAGACCCAGCCGAGCCCGCCGTACCCCACGCAGCCGATCACCCGGTACTGATCGCCCAGCAGATTCCCGGGGCTCAGCCGCGGGGCGAAGTCGAACGGATGGCGGCAGCGCGGGCAGTAGCCCCTGGAGAGCGCGGGCTGCCCGGCGTAGGGGGCGCCCACGATCTCCTCGCACCCCTCCCAGCCGCAGGTCTGGCCGCGCGAGGGGGGATGCGGATCGTCCATCACCAGATCGCGCAGCGAGGGCAGTTCGACCCGGGGCAGCGCCAGCGGATCCTCGCCCGCCGGCCGTACGGTGAACTTCCGCGCCACATCGCGGCGGCGGGCACGGGCCGTGGTCGCGGTGGACTCGGACACCAGGGCTTCGCCGGGCCGGGTGGGTGGGAAGGCGCCCGCCTGGGCGGGTGGGGGAGTGGGCTCGGGGGCGGTCGGCAGGGCCCTGCGCCCGCACTCCGTGCAGAACCCCCGGGCGTTGATCCGGCCCAGGCCCTCCCCGCGGCAGTCCGGGCGATCGCAGTGCGGGCGATCGCTGTCCGGGCGCCTGCCGTCCGGACGCTTGCCGCCCGTACGACCGCGGTCCGGACCACTGCCCTCCGTCATGGCGCCTCCCCCTCCGGCGGTGTGTGCACGGCGGCCACGAACCGGTCGACGGCACGGCGGGCCTCCGGCAGATCACAGGGCACCGTGGCCAGCAGCCGCACCGCGGCGCGGTGCAGCGGGATCAGCTCCGCCCGCTCGGATTCGGCCTTGCTGCCGAGCATCGCCGTGTACGACACCAGTTGCCACTTCAGCTCCTGGACCGCGGGCTGCTGGGCGTCGATCACCCGCAGTGTCTCCTCGGCCCGCTCGGCCACCGTCCGGACCGTGTGCTCGAACGCGGCCAGCTTGGCGACGATGCGGTGGGAGCGCAGCTCGGGGTCGGAGCGCAGCCGGGTCAGATTGATCCGTAAGGCCGTCGCGTCCTCGGCGTCCGACAGGGACGAGCGGCGCGCCCCGCGCTCGGCCGCCTCGTGCTCGCGGTCGGCGGCGAGGGCCACCCGCCCGGCGAGCTCGTCCAGCCAGGCGTCGATCCGGGCCGCCTCGGGGCGGAACAGCCGCTCGGCCAGCCGCAGTCCACGGGAGTGGGGATCGCGGAAGACCAGCATCAGCCGGCCGCCCCGGTCGGCGAGCAGCTTCATGAAGCCGACCAGCGCCTCCGGATCGCGGGCGCGGTCCACGCCGACGGCCACGATGGTGAGCGGCACCGCGTTGGCCCGGACCCGGCTGAGCGGGGAGGTGTCGCCGGGCGAGCGCAGATCCATCCGGTCCGCTACCCGCAGCGCGACCTCGGTGTCGGTGCGCCCGGTGACGTCGATGGCCAGGTCCACACTGCCCAGCGGCGGTACGGTGCCGTGCGGCGCGGCGGAGACCGCCTCGTCCGGGCCGCCGCCCGACAGCTCGCGGTCGGCGAGCGTGATGGCGCGGCTGAGCGCCTCGTACCGCGCGTGGTCGTCGTCCTCGATGACCACGGTCTCCACATCCGCGATGTCCGGGCGCCCGCCGAGTGGCTCCCGGCGCAGCCATACGGCGAGCCGCTGGGCGAAGCCGATGTCCTGGACGCCGGTGGTCAGCGGGGAGACCAGCGGCCGGTCCACCCCGGGGTCGCCCCCTAACCAGCCCCGGACCACCGGCAGATGGCGCACGATCGTCTCCACCGGGATCATGTACGAGACGCTGAGCCGCTCGGCGGAGGGGACGCCGACGGGGTCGTCGTACCGGCTGACGACCATGCCGATCACATGCCGGGTCGCCTCGTCCTCCACCCCGGCGCCGCTGAAGCCCTTACGGACCACATCCCTGGGCGACTTGGGGTCGAGCCCCACCCACTCCGCCCGCGGGCCGACCCGCCCGGCGGTCTTCGCCCGCAGATAGTGGCCGTTGTCGAGGCCCTTGGGGAAGCCGCCCATCCACACCGGGCGGCCCAGCACCGGCGGCAGCCGGTAGAGCGGCGCGCCGTGCTCGGCGGGCTGCGGCCGGCCCAGCCGCAGTAGCGCCACATCGCCGCATCCGTCGGAGCGCTGGGGCACCCAGCCGCCGTCGGCGACGCGCGCGGGGACCGGTGCGGCGTCGGGCACCTCGACCAGGTCGACCAGCACCTCGGTGGCGGGCACCGGGAGCCCATCGTCGGGAATCACATGGGCGCACGTCAGCACCGTCTCGCTGCCCAGAAGGATTCCGGCGCCCAGGACGTCACCGGCCGAACTCCGGATCCTTACCCGCCAAGTGCCCCCGCTGGAGGTCTCATCGGCGGTAATGCCCATTTCCGCCCCCATGTGGCAAGAGCATACGCCCGGGAGGTACGGAAGTGACCCGTCCGTCCGCTGGGTCACGGGAACGGGTGAGGGGTGGGACCGCATCCGGAACGGGGCGGGACCGGGCCCGCAAAGGGCTGCCACCGGGCCCGCAAAGGGCTGCCACCGGGCCCGGAAAGGGCTGCCACCGGGCCCGGAAAGGGGCGTGCTGGGACGGCGTGGAGCCCGATGGCAGGCCGGGCGCGTGCGGCGCCCGGCCCGGCTCATCCCGCACGCCCGGCCATTCGGGTGACGTGGTGTCACCCTTCTTGTGGCGGGCTACGTCGGATGGATTACTGAAAGTGTGCGGTGGGACCCCCGCCGTTGTCTTTCGGCGCTGGGGGGCGCCGCGTCCTCGCCGGAGCCGGGCGCCAGGCGTACCGCGAGGAGGACCGGGCGGGTGCCCCAACGCCCGCGGTCGCGCACCGGATTTCCGTGAGCGCGAGCGGGTCCAGCCCGCCCGGTCCCGTCCACCTCAACGCCCCGCACCTCGCCTCACCTCAGGAGGGACTGCGTCATGCCCATCTCACCAAGTCAGGGATCGTCCGCCGGCGGACAGACCGTCGTCATCACCGGCACCAACCTCGGTGGTGCCACGGCCGTGCACTTCGGCAGCAAACTGGCCACCATCACCGCCAACAACCCCACCTCCGTGACGGTCACCACGCCGTCCGGCAACGGGGTGGTGCCGGTGACCGTGACCACGCCAGGCGGCACCAGCAATCCGCTGAACTTCTACTACATCGGCGCCCCCTTCAAGTCCGCGCTGAGCACCGTGGCCGGGCCGCTCGCCGGAGGCAACACCGTCACCATCAACGGCACCGGACTGTCCACCGCCACCGCCGTGAACTTCGGCGCCAACGCCGCGACGCCGACCATCGTCTCCGACAGCCAGATCACCGCGGTCGTACCGGCCGGTGCCGCGGCCGGGGCGGTCGGGGTGAAGGTCACCACCGCGGGCGGCAGCAACAACGGCTTCTCCTACACCTATGTGGACACGCCGACGGTCACCGGCTTCACACCCACCTCGGGCCCGCCCTCCGGCGGCACCGCGGTGACCATCACCGGCACCAACCTCTCCACCACCCAGTCGGTGACCTTCGGCGGCATCGCGACGTCGTTCACCGTCATCAACGACACCAGCCTGGCCGCGGTCTCGCCGCCCACCGCGGACGGGGCGCCCGGCCCCGCCGACGTCGCCGTCACCACTGTGGGCGGCAGCGTCACCGCCGCGACCCCGTTCCAGTACGTGGCCGGTCCCGGCATCTGATCACCCGTGGGACGACTCGCCAGAAGGAGATCCACCTTGAGTACCCCTCAAGCCACAGGTACAGGCACCGGTCCCTCGACGGCCGTGGCGTCCCCCCCTGTGATCAGTTCCGTCACTCCCGCCGCCGGTTCTCCCGGCGGCGGGACCCTGGTCACCCTGACCGGGAGCAACTTCATCCAGCCATCAGCGGTCCGCTTCGGCCCCAACCTGGCCACGTCGTTCACCGTCGTCTCCGCCACGCAGATCACGGCGGTGGCGCCACCGGGGAACGGCACCGTGCAGATCACGGTCACCACACAGGGCGGCACCAGCAACGGGGTGGCGTACAGCTACGCCGGTGCCCCCACCCTCACCGGGATCTCTCCCACGACGGGCCCCGCCTCCGGCGGCACGGTCGTCACCCTGACCGGCACCAACCTTCTCGCCGCGACGGCCGTACGGTTCGGGACCGCCAACGCCACGACCTTCACGGTGAACTCCGCCACCCAGATCACGGCGGTGGCGCCGCCGGGGAGTGGGACCGTGCAGGTCACGGTGACCGGTCCGGGTGGGACGAGCAACGGGCTGGCGTACAGCTATGTGGCGGCGCCGGTGCCGGTGGTGTCGGGGGTGTCGCCTGGGCAGGGTCCGGCGGCCGGGGGAAATACGGTCACGTTGTCGGGGAGTGGTTTCACGGGTGCGACGGCGGTGCGTTTTGGTTCGGCGTCTGCCTCGTTCACGGTTGTCTCCGATACGCAGATCACGGCGGTGGCGCCGCCGGGGAGTGGGACCGTGCAGGTCACGGTGACCGGTCCGGGTGGGACGAGCAACGGGCTGGCGTACAGCTACATCTCGGCGCCCGTGCCCGCGCTCACCTCCGTGTCCCCGGGGCAGGGCCCCGTCGTCGGCGGCAACACGGTGACGCTCACCGGTAGCGACCTTACGGCCGTCACCGCCGTCACCTTCGGCTCCACGCCCGCCACGTCGTTCAGCGTCGTCTCGGCCACTCAGATCAACGCCGTCGCCCCGCCGGGGGCCGCCGGGCCGGTGCAGATCACGGTGACCGGGCCGGGCGGCACCAGCAACGGGGTGACGTACTTCTACGTCGGCGTCCCCACCCTCACCGGCGCCGCACCCGCCCTCGGCCCACTCACCGGCGGCACCACCGTCACCCTCACCGGCACCAACCTCCTCGGCGCGACGGCGGTGCGCTTCGGTGCGACGCCCGCTTCGTCGTTCACGGTGGTGTCGGCCACGCAGATCACGGCGGTGGCGCCGCCGGGCAGCGGCACCGTGCAGATCACGGTGGTGACGCCCGGCGGCACCAGCAACGGCGTCCCGTACACCTATGTCGCCGTTCCCGTCCTCACCAGCCTGTCGCCGACACAGGGGCCGCTCAACGCCGGGACCACGGTCACGCTCTTCGGCAGCGGTCTCACCACGACCAGCACGGTGCTCTTCGGCACCACACCCACCTCCTTCACCGTCGTGTCCGACACCTGGGTCACCGCCATCGACCCGTCCGGGCCCGCCGGTCCGGTGAACGTGCGGGTCACCACGCCCGGCGGCACCAGCAACAGCCTCGTCTACACCCGGGTGGCGGGGCCCGGGATCTAGGGCCTGTCGTGCCTAGGCGTGCGGTTCGCGCGCCGCCCCGGCGCGCAGCGGCCGGTCGGCGCACGGCCGGGACCACCACACCCCCTCGCCGTGCGTCAGCCGGGGGAGCACACGCTCGAAACCGTGCACCCGGCGGGCCGGGATCTCGCCCCGGAGCAGCCATCCCGTGGCACCGTCCACGCTCTCGCCGATATCCGCCTCGGCGGACGCGAGTTGGGCGATAACCGCGGCGAGCGTCTCGGGCGGGAGCTCCAGCTCGAAGGCGTGGTACGGCTCGTACACCCGCCACCCCGCCCGCTCCAGGGCCTCATCGAGCACCACGGGGGTGACGTCGCGGAAGTCGGCCGCGGTGCTCACCGGGCCGATGAACCCGGAGCGGACGAGCACGACCCGGCAGTCCGTCACCGAGCGCCCCCGGGGGCCGTGGAACAGCGTGTCGTACACGGTCTCCTCGATCGCGGTGTGGAACGCGCGGGGCAGCGCGCCCAGTTCGGTCTCGTAGCCGAAGACCACCCCGGCACCGCGGGCGGTGGGCTCGACGCGCAGCCCGACGGTCGCCCATGGCCCGGTGTGGCCGGAACGGGCGATCTCACGACCGGCCTCGCCGATCCCCGAGGGGCGTTCGACGAGCACGGGACGGCTCGGTTCGAACTCCGCCTCGACGCCGTAGTCCTGGGCCAACGTGGCCGCGATGATCTCCTTCTGCACCTCGCCGTACAGCAGCACCGAGGTGGCCCCGCCCGGCATCGCCCGCGCGTGGATCAGCGGATCCTGGTCGGCCAGGTCGAGCAGCGCGGTGTGCAGCCGGGACGCGGCGGCGGCGCCGGGCTCGCGGGCGTGGACGAGGGTCTGGAGGGTGGGCGCGGCGAAGTGCGGCCGGTCCGACGAGTTGTCGCGGACGGGCCCGAGCCGGTCGCCGACCCGGACCCCGGGCAGCCCCTTGATCCGCGCGATGTTCCCGGCGGTCAGCGGCCCCCGCGCGGCCCCCGCCGCGCCGACGACCGCAAGGGCGGTGATCTGCCCGGTGTGCTCGGTAAGGGCGCCACCGGGCTCGCGGCGGTGCAGTGTCACCCGCTGCCGCAAGGCCACCTCACCGGAGAACAGCCGCAGATACGCCGTACGACCGCCCCGGCCGCCTACGCCAGATCGGCCGCCACGGCCGCCCCCACCGCGCTCCACGGCGAAGACCGTGCCCCGCGGCTCGGCCCCGCCCGGCGCGGGCGGCACCAGTCGCGCGACCCCTTCGACCAGCGCCCCGACGCCCTGACCGCTGAGCGCCGAGCCGAAGAAGACCGGATGCACCAGCCCCTCCGCCGTACGGGCCGCCAGCGCGGCCCACACCTCCCCGGCCGAGGGGAGCGGGCCGTCCACGACCCGCGCGAGCATCGCGTCATCCATCTCGGCCAGCACCTCGGCCGCCTCGGTGCGCATCCCCGGATCGTCGAGGGAGCGCGGCCGGACGTGCGCGTTCCGCGTGCCCAGCTCCCGTACCGCCGTCAGGGGGAGGAGATGCGGCGCCAGGGTGCGCCGGATGTCGGCGAGCAGCGCCGCGTCGCGGGCGCCCGCACGGTCGATCTTGTTGATGAAGAGCAGCACCGGAAGCCGCAGTCGCCGCAGCGTCTTCATCAGCACCCGGGTCTGCGCCTGGACGCCCTCGACCGCGGACAGTACGAGCACCGCGCCGTCGAGTACGCCGAGGGCGCGTTCGACCTCGGCGATGAAGTCGGAGTGGCCGGGGGTGTCGATCAGGTTGAGCTGGGTGTCCCCGGCGGTGAGGGACGCGACCGCGGTCCGTACGGTGATACCGCGCTGCCGCTCGATCTCGCCGGTGTCGGTCTGGGTGTCCCCGGCGTCGACGCTGCCGAGCCGGTCGATCACCCCGGCGTCGTAGAGCAGCCGCTCGGTGAGGCTGGTCTTACCGGCGTCGACATGGGCGAGCACACCGATGTTGAGGGTCCGTGAGACCCGTGGAGAGCTGGGCATGGATGCTGAAGTCCTCGAAGACGGTCGTCCGGTAGGGGCGCTGGGTCGTTCCGAGGAATCGGCGCATCTGTCGCTCCTGTGCTCCTGCTCGTAGCGGTGAGGTCCCGGACATCGTGGACACGGGGGCGGGCGGAGGCAACCGAATTACCGACGGCCCGTCACCGCGCCGGACCGCCGTCCGGCCGTGGCCCCGTCCGGCCGTGGCCCCGTCCGACCGCCCCCCGTCCGGCCGATCCCGCCCGTGGAAAGCGCTGTCACGCCTCTCGACAACGCCCGCCGCTGCCCCGACCCTTCGTAAGCGACGGGGGCCGGTGCGGCGGAGGGGACGGACGATGCGGCGCAGAACGCTTCTGACGGCGGCGGGCACCACTGTGCTCGGCGCCGCGCTCATGACCGGCACCGCCTGGGCCGACGAGACCATCGGCGTCGACCCCGGCACCGACCACGGGGCCTGGGAGGGCTGGGGCACCTCGCTCGCCTGGTGGGCCAACCTCTTCGGGCAGCGGGACGACTTCGCCGATCTCTTCTTCACCACCAAGGCCGTGGGCTACGGCGGCGGATCGCTGCCCGGCCTCGGGCTGAACATCGCCCGCTACAACCTCGGCGGCTGCTCCTGGACCAGCGTGGGCGGCGAGTCCATGGTGGCCTCGCCCAACATCCCCCGGTTCAAGCAGATCGAGGGCTACTGGCACGACTGGAACAGCGAGGACCCCGCCTCCTCGGCCTGGCACTGGGGCGCCGACGCGGTCCAGCGGGCGGCGCTGGTCAAGGCCGTCCAACGGGGCGCCGTCAGCGAGCTGTTCTCCAATTCGCCCATGTGGTGGATGTGTTTCAACCACAACCCGTCCGGTGCGGCGGACGGCGGCAACAACCTCCAGTCCTGGAACTACCGCCAGTTCGCGCTCTATCTCGCCGCCACCGCCCGCTACGCCCAGGACCACTGGGGCGTCCGCTTCGCCACCGTCGAGGCGTTCAACGAGCCGTCCTCCGCGTGGTGGAAGGCCGACGGCACACAGGAGGGCTGCCATATCGACGCGGCGGTCCAGCGGACCGTCCTCGGCCACCTCCGCACCGAGCTGGACGCGCGCGGGCTGACCGGCACCCGGATCTCGGCGTCGGACGAGACCAGCTACGACCTGGCCCGCACCACCTGGGGCTCGTTCGACACGGCCACCCGCGCACTGGTCGACCAGGTCAACGTCCATGGCTACCAGGGCTCGGGCGGCCGCCGCGATCTGCTGTACACGGATGTGCGTGCGGCCGGTAAGAAGCTCTGGAACTCCGAGACCGGCGATAAGGACGGCACGGGGCTGACCCTGGCCACCAACCTCTGCCTGGACTTCCGCTGGCTGCACCCCACCGCGTGGTGTTACTGGCAAGTGATGGATCCCAGCGCCGGCTGGGCGCTGATCCACTACGACCCGGACTCCGCCCGGCCCGGCGCCGTGCAGACCAAGTACTACGTGCTCGCCCAGTTCACCCGCCATATCCGCCCCGGGATGCGGTTCCTGGACACCGGCTCGGACCACGCCGTCGCCGCGTACGACCCGGGGGCGCGGCGGCTCGTGCTCGTCGCCGTCAACCCGGGCGCCGCGCAGACGCTGACCTTCGACCTGTCCCGCTTCGGCCAGGTCACCGGGGGCGCCGGCGGGCTGGTGCCGCGCTGGTCCACCCACACCTCGGGCACCGGCGATCTCTACACCGCCCGCCGGGACACGGCGCTGGACGGCAAGCGGCTGAGCGTTCCGTTCGCCGAGCAGTCGGTGCAGACGTTCCAGATCGACGGGGTGGTGGAGTAGGGCGGGGTCTCACGCCTGGAGCGGGGCCTCACACCTGGAGCGGGGCCTCGCGCCTGGCGCGGAGTCTCAGGCCGCCAGGTGGCGGACGATGCGGCGCAACTGCTCCTCCCACCGCTCCTTGAACTCCGGCGAGTCCGGCTCGATGCCGAAGATCTGGCGGACGGCGTGCGGCATCGTGGCGGGTGCGGAGACCACGGCGTAGCACATCAGCAGCACGGCGGCCGGGTCGAGGTCGTCCGCCAGCTCGCCCGCCGCCTGCCGGCGCCGCATATCGGACAGGTCCTCGGGATGCTCGTCCGGCGCCGCCTCGCCGGTCAGTCCGCGCCAGACGGCCAGCCGGATGGCGCGGGGGTCGTCGAACGCCTCCCGTAGGTAGCGGATGACCAGTTCCTCGAAGGGGACCGCGGGGTCGTTGAAGGTCGCCTCGCGCGCCAGCCACTCGCGGGTGAGCTCCTGGTAGAGGCCCTCCTTGCCGCCGAAGTAGTAGGCGATGAGCTGCTTGTTGAGGCCCGCCCGGTCCGCGATGTCCTGGACGCGGGCGCCCGCGAACCCCTTCTCGGAGAACACGTCCCTGGCCGCTTCCATCAGCAGCCGCCGGGAGCGCTCCGGGCACTGCTTGCGCTCCTCGGGGGTGGGGGCGCGGCGGGGCCTCTTGGGCGTCCCCTGCATGGTCGTCATCTCCTCTTCCTCGGCCCGGACAGGCTAGCCGGGGGTTCCCGGCAGGGTCTCATCTAAACGTTTGACAACGTCATCTGTTTGGATGAACCTGACTGCGGTTATGTATCCATCGCAGGACACGCGAGGAGATTCATCATGTTCGTGGTGACCGGAGCCACCGGAAACGTCGGCGGTTACGTCGTGAAGGAGCTGGCCGACGCGGGCGCCGAGGTGCTCGCGCTCACCCGCGATCCCGAGGCGGCCCGGCTGCCGGAGGGCGTACGGGCGGCCCGCACCGAGGAGCTGCCCCTGGACGGTGCCACGGCGCTGTTCCTCAACCCCGCGGTGGCCTGGCAGGTCGGGTCCGAGAAGATCCTCGAGCGGGCCAAGGCGAGCGGTGTACGGCGGATCGTGATGCTCTCCTCGTCCTCCGTGCTTCAGGACCTCGATCCGCAGTCGAACCCGATCGGCGTCCGCCACCGCGCGCTGGAGGACGAGGTCGAGGCCACGGGGCTGGAGTGGACGTTCGTCCGCCCGGGCGGCTTCGCCGCGAACGCCCTCCAGTGGGTGGACCAGATCAAGGCCGGGGATGTGGTGTACGGGCCGTACGCCGGGGCGCAGATGGCGCTCATCCACGAGGCCGACATGGGCGCGGTCGCCGCCCGTGCCCTGCTCGCCGACGACCTCGTCGGCAAGACCCCCGAGCTGACCGGACCCGAGTCGCTGAGCTTCGCCGACCAGGTGCGCACCATCGGTGAGGTCATCGGGCGGCCGCTGCGGTACGAGGAGATCCCGCCCGAGGCGGCGCGGGAGCGGATGGTCGGCGGGTTCCTCACGCCGGAGATGGCGGACTCGCTGCTGCGCGTCTTCGCGGAGTTGGTGGACCGGCCGCAGGCGGTCTCGCCGGAGGTGGAGCGCATCACGGGGCGCCCTGGGCGTACGTTCGCGCAGTGGGTGGAGGACCGGGCGGCCGCGTTCCGCTGACCGGGGTTGCGCCTGCGGCGGGCCTTCCCCTGCCCGCCCCTTCCCGAACCATGGGGTTCCGCCCCCTGGACCCCGGACGCCCTTCGGGCGTGTCCTCAATCGCCGGACGGGCTGAAATCAGCCCCTCCGGCGCTTGAGGAGCGGGGTCCGGGACACCGGAGCTGAAACCAGCCCCTCCGGCGCTTGAGGAGCGGGGTCCGGGGCGGAGCCCCGGTTGTGGGAAGGGGCGGGTAGGGGAAAGCCCGCCTCAGGAGGCGGTCCGCGTGCCGCGCTTGCCCGTCTGCTTCTTCGCGGTGGCCTTCTTGGCCGCGGCCTTCTTCGTGCCCGTCTGCTTCTTCCCGGCGGCCTTCCCCGCAGGCTCCTCCGCCGACTTGGCGGTCTTCGCCGTCTTCGCCCCACCCCTCTTCGCCGCCGCTGCCGCCGTCTTCTTCGCCGCCGCGGGCGCCTTCTTCGCGGGGGCCTTCTTACGGCCGCGCAACTCATGGACCGTCGCCGCCTCCTCCTCTTCGACTCCGCCCTCCGCGCCCTCCCCGGCCCCCTCGCCCCGGGCCTCCTTGGCGCTGCGGACGCTCTCCTTCAGCGCCGCCATCAGGTCGACCACCTGCGCGCCCGCGGGCCGCTCACCGGGCTCGGCGGTGGGCGTGGCGCCGGACACCTTCGCCGCCACCAGCTCCTCCAGCGCCTCGTGGTACTCGTCGTGCAGATCGCTCAGATCCACCTCGCCGAGGGTCTCCATCAGGGTGTCGGCGAGGTCCAGTTCGGCCGGTTTGACGGTCACCTTCTCCTTGGGGGCCACCCCCGCGGGCTCGCGCACCTCGTCGGGCCAGAGCAGCCGGTGCAGCGCGATGGTGTCGCCCACGACGCGGAGCATCCCCAGCCGCTCGCGGCCACGGTGGGCGTATTTGGCGATGGCGACCTTCTCGCTGCGCTTGAGCGCCTCGCGCAGCAGGGTGTACGGCTTGGCCCCGGCGGCGCCGGTGGTGCCCAGGTAGTAGGCGTCGCCCATTTGCAGCGGGTCGATCTCGGAGGCGGAGATGAACGCCTCGATCTCCAGGGTGTGGGTGGTGGGCAGCGGAAGGGCCGCGAGGTCCTCCTCGGTGATCGGGACCAGCGCGCCGTCCGCGTCCTCGTACGCCCGCCCGATCTCGCTCGACTCGACCGGAGTGTCCTCCAGCTCACAGACCTTGCGGTAGCGGATGCGGCCGCCGTCGCGGGTGTGGATCTGCCGGAACGAGATCGAGTGGTCCTCGGTGGCCGGATAGATCTTGATCGGAATGCTCACCAGGCCGAAGGAAATGTTCCCATTCCAGATAGATCGCATGCTTGATCCCTTTCGTGAGATTCTTATCGTATGTCCCCGATCGCGGAGGTGGAGGGGCGGCGGATCACGCTCAGGAACCTCGACAAGGTCATCCATCCGGCCACCGGCACCACAAAGGGCGAGCTGCTGCACTACCTGGCGTCGGCCGCGGACCCGCTCCTCGGTCATCTGCATGGTCGGCCGCTGGCGTTCCTCCGCTACCCGGACGGCCCCGACGGCCAGAAGTTCTTCACCAAGAACCCGCCTCCGGGCACGCCTTCCTGGGTGACGACGGCCGAGGTCACCCGCCATAAGGGGGAGACCGCGGAGCAGGTGCTGATCCAGGACCTGCCCTCGCTGATGTGGGCGGCCAACCTCGTGGTGGAGCTGCACGCCCCGATGTGGCGGATCGACCAGGGCGTGGGCATCGCCGACCGGCTCGTCTTCGACCTCGACCCCGGGCCGCCCGCCACGATCGTGGACTGCCGCGTCGTGGCCGTATGGCTGCGCGAGCGGCTGGCCGGTGACGGCCTTACGGCGTACGCGAAGACCAGTGGCTCCAAGGGGCTGCATCTGCTGGTGCCGGTGGAGCCGACCCCCTCCCGGCAGATCACCGCCTACGCCAGACGGCTGGCCCTGGAGGCCGCCAACGCCATGCCGGACCTGGTCATCCGCAAGATGACCCGCGCGCTGCGGCCGGGGAAGGTGTACGTGGACTTCAGCCAGAACGCGGCCGCGAAGACCACCGCCGCCCCCTACACCCCCCGCGCCCTCCCCGAACCGGCCGTCTCCACGCCCGTCACCTGGGAGGAGGTCGAGGAGTGCCGCGTCCCGGCAGCGCTGTCCTTCCTGATCGACGACATCCCGGCGCGGCTCGAACGCCACGGGGATCTGCTCGCCCCGCTGCTGGACCCGGCGCAGGCGCGCCCGCTGCCGACGGGGGAGGGTGGTGCCCGTGAAAGCGACGGAGAAGACGGGGAAGAGGACGCCGACGACGAAGGCGCGGTCGACCGATGACGTCGTCCCCTGAGCCGCCCCTCCAGCCGCCTCTTCAGCCGCCCGTGGACGTGGCGCTGGCCCGCGTCGTCCCCACCCTGCCGACCGCCCCGCCCGGACGGCGGCTGGCGTACGAGCCCAAGTTCGACGGCCATCGGCTGCTGATCTTCCGGCTGGTGGACGCCGTAAGGATGCAGGCCCGCTCCGGCCGCATCATCACCCGCGCCTTCCCCGACCTGGAGGCCGCCGCGCGGCCGCTGCCGCCCGGCACGGTCCTCGACGGCGAGGTGGTGGTGTGGGCGGGCGACCGTACGGACTTCGCCGCCGTCCAGAAGCGCGCCTTCGCCGTGTCCGAGTCCCGGGCGGGGAGGCTCGCCCGGGAACTGCCCGCCTCCTACGCCGCCTTCGACCTGCTCGCGATCGGCGAGGAGGATCTGCGGCCGCTGCCGTACGCGGAGCGCCGGGCCAGGCTGATGGCGCTCCTCGAACCGCTCGGCCCACCACTTCAGGCCGTGCCGATGACGACCGATCCACAGCTCGCCGCCACCTGGTACGAGGCGCTTCCGGAGATCGGGGTCGAGGGCCTGGTCGTCAAGGAGCTGGACCAGCCCTACCGGCCGGGCCGCCACTGGCGGAAGGTGCGCCATTCGGAGACCCGTGACGCCGTCGTCGTCGGCGTCGTCGGCCCCCGGCTCCGCCCGCGCGCCCTGGCGCTGGTGCTTCCCGGCGACGACGCGCCCGTCATCTCCGCCCCGCTCGCCACGGCCGTCCGCGCCCAGCTCGGCACGGCCCTGCGCGGTCTGCCCGACCCCCAGCCCCCGCCCGCCGAACTGCCCACCGCCCTGGACCGGGTCGGCGCCGAGATCGCCTACCGCCCGATCGCCCCGGACCTGACGGTCGAGGTCCGCCAGGAAAGCACGGTCCGCCACGCGGCGACGACGGTCATGCGCCTCCGCATCCCCGACTGACCTCCCGGGGCCACCGGCGGGAGGGGCGGGGTCGCACCCACCCAACACCCGGCCCTGGGGCCGAATACCGAGTGCGGACCGTGGGCGCCTCCGGCGGGCAGCCCCCACCCCGCCCCTTCCCACAGCATCGATATGCGGCTCCGCCGCGTGGGGGAGCTCCGCCCCCTCACCCCGCCGGGGCTCCGCCCCGGACCCCGCTCCTCAAACGCCGGAGGGGCTGGATTCAGGCTGAACGCCAGACGGGCAGGCGCCCGGTGCCACCGGGGCGCGGACGCCGACGAGACGGGAGGGGGCGGGGTCGCAGGGGTGGTGTCCTGGACGCTTTCGCATATTTGTGGCGCCAATCCCCGGCCCACCCCACGCCCCTGGGCACCGGCGCCGTAAATATGCGGTCCAGGGCGCCGCCCCGGAGGCCCCGCCCCCGGCACCCACCACGAACAGCAGGCGCACCCCGCACCCGGGCAGCCCTGACAGGGCAGTACCGGCGACGCCCGTCAGGTCGACAGCGCCGCACCACCCGCCGAACCCGCCGAACCCGCCGGATCGGGCGGCCCCGTGATCACCGCCGTCACCCGGCTGCCCGGCGCCAGTTCGCCCCGCTCCACCAGCCCGTACACACCCCACAGCATCTTCGCCACATACCGCCGCTCCACCCGCACCCCATGCCGCTCCTCGAACCGAGCCGCGAACGCCTCCAACTCCACCGGAACGCGCCCGTACCCGCCGCCGTGACAGCCGTGCTCGATCCGCCAGTTGCCGAGCGTCCGCCCCCATCCGCGCCGGTGCAGCTCGGCCACCTCGCCCTCCAGATAGCCATCCGCCCCCTTCAGTACGGCGAACCCCACCGCCCGCGCACCGGCCGGGAGCGCGGCCGCGATACCGGCCAGCGTGCCGCCGGTGCCCACCGCACAGCACACCACATCGCCCGGCCCCAGGTCGGGCAGCTCCGCGACGAGCTCCGCGGCCCCGCCCGCCGCCAGGACGTTCGTACCGCCCTCCGGGAGGACGTAGGCGCGCCCCCACCGCTCCTCCAGCCCCCGCAGGGTGCCGGGGTCGTCCTCGCTCAGGCCGCGCAGCGTCTCGCGGTAGGCGGAGCGGGTGACGAAGGCCAGCTCCATGCCGTGGTCCTCGGCCCGCGCCAACGACCAGTTGCGCGGCGCGCCGGCCAGCTCGTCGCCCCGGATGACCCCGACCGCCGACAGCCCGTACGCGGCCCCCGCGGCCGCCACCGCGCGGATGTGGTTGGAGTACGCACCGCCGAAGGTGAGCAGCCGGGTGTGCCCCTGCTCGACGGCCGCGCGCAGATTCGGTGTGAGCTTGCGCCACTTGTTGCCCGGCACCAGCGGATGAATGAGATCGTCCCGCTTCAGCCGCAGCTCCACGCCCCGCTCGGCGAGCCACGGCTCGGGCACGTCCCACACGGGGGACGGCAACTGGGGCCGTATCGGGCCGGAGGTGTCCATCGGGCGTCTCACCCGTCCATTCTCGCCGCCGTGTCCGTCACGGAGGGCCGACGCGTCGGAAAATGTTGACGCGTCGGGAATCTCCGACGTAACGTGCGGCCGTGCCCACAGACGTCTTCAGCGCGCTCGCCAACCCCGTGCGCCGCAAGCTGCTCGACTGCCTCCGGGACGGCCCCCGCGCCGTCAACGACCTCGCGGGCGAGTTCGAGCTGAGCAGACCGGCGATCTCGGAACATCTCCAGGTGCTCCGGCAGGCCCGGCTCGTACGGGAGGAGCCGCGGGGGCGGCAGCGGTACTACCACCTGGAGCCGGATCCGCTCGCCGAGGTGCAGCAGTGGCTGCATCCCTTCGAGCACTACTGGCGCGCCCGGCTCCGCACGCTGCGCGACGTCCTCGACGAGGAGAACCCATGACCGAGCCCGACGCCATCCACTGCGACCAGTTCCTGCCCCATCCCCCGGCCACCGTGTGGAAGGCGCTCACCGATCCGCGGCTGCACGCGCGGTGGTGGGCCGCGGGCGATGTGCGGGCCGAGGTCGGCCATCGCTTCACGCTGGACATGGGGAAGTGGGGGGAGCAGCCCTGCGAGGTGATCACGGTCGAGCCGGAGCGGCTGCTGAGCTACCGCTTCGCCCGGACCACCATCGACACCACCATCACCTGGCGCCTGGAACCGGAGGGCAACGGCACCCGGCTCTTCCTCGAGCACGCCGGATTCGACCTCGACACCCCGATGGGCAGGACGGCGATCGAGGGGATGGGCCGCGGCTGGCCCTCGCTCCTCCGGCGCCTCGCGACGGTCCTCGGCGAAGGCGAAGGCGAAGGCGAAGGCGACGGCAACGGCAACAGCAACGGCGAAGGCGAAGCGGCGGGCTGACCGGTGGAGCGCGAGCGTTACGAGAAGCGCGCTATCGCCGTCATCGTCGGCCGCAGGTTCCGTACCGCGGGCAGCCACCGCATCATGGGCGCCACCGCCCCGTAATAGAAGCCGCGCCCGCGCGGCGGCGGCACCTCGCGTACGTCCGTGATCGCCGGATGGGCCGTCCGCACCTTCGGCAGCTCGCCCGCGTCCATGCCCCATGGCATGGGCGGTGTGCGATAGCCCTGCGCGGTGCGCATCTCGCCGCGCGTCGTCCGGGCGCTGAACCAGCGCGGCACCGCGTCGAAGACCAGCGTCCCGCCCCGGAACCGCTCGGCGCACCCCGCTATCAGGTCCTTCACCTCGGTCGGCCGCAGATACATCAGCAGCCCCTGGGCGGTGATCAGCACCCCGCGTGCCGGATCGACCTCGTCCCGCCAGGTCAGATCGAGCGCCGAGCGGGCGAGGGTGCGCCGCCGCTCCTCGTCCGGCAGCAGCGCCCGACGCACCTCGGCGGTCTCCGGCAGCTCCACGCACAGCCAGCGCGCCCGGCCGTTGTCCACCCGCCAGAACTGCGTCTCAAGACCCTCGGCGAGCGTGACGACCGTGCCGTCCGGATGCTCGTCGAGGAAGGCCCGTACGGCGCTGTCGAAGGTGCGGACCCGCAGCGCGTGCCCCTGCGCCAGCAGCGGGGTGGGTGCTCCGAAGGTCTCCTCGAAGGGGTAGTCGATGCGGTCGACCAGCTCCACGGCCTTGGGATCGTCGAGCACGGTCCGCGCCCGGCGGGCCTCGGCGGCCCGCATATAGAGGTTCCACAGCAAGGTCTCGGGCACCTCGCTCAGCTCGACGCGCCGACCGCCCTTGCCGTTGCCGTGACCGTTCCCGTGACCGTTCCCGTTGCCGTCCGATCCGGCGTCCGGCCCGGCGTGCGCTCCGGCGTCCGCCATGGCGTCCTCACTCCTCGCACCCGCGTCCCTCGGCGTTTCCGCCACCGTCTCCACCGCCATTCAACCTCACCCGATCCCGCATCCGGAACGGCGAACGCCCCGGCCCCCGGACGATGCCGGGGCCGGGGCGTTCAGGAGGGACGGCGGTCGTTCAACCCGCCTCGGCCGGAACCGGGCCGATCGCCCGCCCCGCCCACTCGGGGGCCTTCTCCACCAGGTCCGTCAGCCGCTCCCGTATCTCCTCGGGGAACGGAGCCGAGCGGCTCTCGTTCTGGTCGATGTGGAGCGCGAGCAGCTCGGTCGTGGCCACGGGGGCGCCGACCGGTTCACCCACGTGCATCTCGTGGGTGAACCGCACCTTCTTCTCGTCCACGCCGATGACGCGCGTACGGATGGTGAGTTCGGCGCCCTCCTCGACCTCGTTCAGATACCGGATGTGCGACTCCACGGTGTAGAGGGAGCAGCCGGTCTTGGCGCGGTAGGCGGAGTCCAGGCCGGTCTCCACCATCATCTCGTCGGTGCTGTGGCCGAAGACGAGGACGTAGAACGCCTCGCTCATATGGCCGTTGTAGTCGATCCACTCGGGACGTACGGTCTGCCGGTAGTCGGGGAGCGTGGTGCTCACTTCTCGTCTCCCATGGTGCTGGGGGTATGTGCGATGGCATCCGTCCCCTCGGCGCGCTGCCGCGGCAGTCGGCCAGTCGCCCGCAGGACATCGATGACGCCCTGGTCCCGCTCCGCGACGAGCTGCGCGATGGTACGGCTGCCCGCCGCCTCGTCACAGCCGTCGACCATGGCCGCACGCAGCGTGTCGTCCAGCTCAGGCGCCTCGAGACGGGTCCACGGAGACTTCAACGAGGGTCCGAAGTGGTCGAGCATATGTCCCATGCCTCCTTCGCCGCCCGCCAGGGCGAACGTGAGGCAGGGACCCATGAACGCCCACCGCAGTCCGGGCCCCTCGGTGATCGAGTCGTCGATCTCCTTCACCGTGGCCTCACCGTTGGCGACCATGTGCAGCGCCTCCCGCCACAGCGCCTCCTGGAGCCGGTTGGCGATGAAGCCGGGCAGCTCGCGCTCCATGGTGATGACGGACTTGCCCGCCACCTTGTAGAAGCGCGAGGCCCACTCGACCGCCGCCGCGTCGGTCTTCTCCCCGCCGACGACCTCCACCAGCGGTATGAGATACGGCGGGTTGAAGGGGTGGCCGACGACGAGGCGGCCGGGGTCGGTGGCCTCGGTCTGCATATCGGTCATCGGATAGCCGGAGGTGGAGGACGCGATGACGACCCCGGGTGGGGCCGCCGCATCCAACTGGGCCAGCAGCGACCGCTTGAGCTCCAGCTTCTCGGGGGCGCTCTCCTGGACGAACTGCGCGTCCGCCACCGCCTCCTCGACGGTCGCGGTGACGGTCAGCCGGTCGGGGGAGGCGCCGTCGGCGAGGCCGATCTGGGTCAGTGCGGGCCAGGCGGCGGCCACGAGACGGCGCAGCTTCTCCTCGGCGTCGGGGGCCGGGTCCCAGGCGGTGACGTCGTAGCCGCGCGCCAGGAAGTGGGCGACCCAGCCGCCGCCGATGACTCCGGCACCGACGCAGGCGACGCGGCGTACCTCTTCGGGGGCGCAGGGGGATGAGGGCATGGCGGTCCTAAGGGTGTGAGGGGAGGGAGAAGAGAGAGACGAGAGTGATGAGAGAGACGAGGAGCTGGTGGGGGTGGGGGGATTACGCGCGGGGCTTGAGGCCGAGCCGCTGCCGGGCCTCGTCCGGCGTGGCGACCGTCGCGCCCAGCAGCTCGGTGATCTGGACCGCGCGCTCGACGAGCTGGCCGTTGGTGGCCTTGACGCCCCGGCTGAGGTAGAGGTTGTCCTCCAGCCCGACCCGTACGTTGCCGCCGAGCAGGATGGACTGCGCCACCCACGGCATCTGCGTGCGGCCCAGCGCGAAGCTGGCCCACTGGGCGCCCTCGGGCAGCATGTTGACCATGGCCTGGAGCACGCCCGGCTCGGCCGGGGCGCCCCACGGGATGCCCATGCAGAGCTGGAAGACGGTCGGGTCGTCCAGCAGCCCCTCGGCCAGCAACTGCTTGGCGAACCAGAGCTGCCCGGTGTCGAAGATCTCCAGCTCGGGGCGGACGCCCAGCTCCTGGATGCGCTTGGCGCCGGTGCGCAGCATGTCGGGGGTGGAGACGTAGAGGTTGCTGCCGTCGCCGAAGTTGAGCGAGCCGCAGTCCAGGGTGCAGATGTCGGGGAGCAGATCCTCGACGTGGGGGAGCCGGTCCAGACCGCTGACCAGGTCGGTGCCGGGGAGGTGGGTGAGCGGGTTCTCCGGGTCGATGACCAGGTCGCCGCCCATGCCCGCGGTGAGGTTGATGACGACGTCGGTGCCGGTCTCCTTGACCCGCTCCACGACCTCGCGGTAGAGCCGCGGATCGCGGGCGGGGGCGCCGGTCTCGGGGTCGCGTACGTGGATGTGGACCACGGCCGCCCCGGCCTCGGCGGCCTCGACGGCGGAGCGGGCTATCTGCTCGGGGGTGACGGGGACATGGGGGCTGCGGCCCACAGTGTCACCGGCGCCGGTCAGGGCACAGGTGATGATGACGCTGTCGTTCATGGGCATGGGCTTCTCTCCCTCTCTTACGGTGCGAAACAGCGCGGAGCGATGGTCCGGGCTGGTCGGCCGTCCTACGGTCCTGGCCGGTCGGGCGGCCCGGCCTCATCGGCGCCGGAGCGCCGTGCGGTCGGTCGTGTGGTCGTGTGTACGGTCGGTCGTACGGTCAATTCGGAGTCCACGTACGCGTTGCAGGCGAGGTCCATGGCCTCGGCGGTCGTGCCGCCCTCACCGGGCTCGGTGGCGAGCACCTGAATGGCGAGTCCGTCGATCAGCGCGGTCAGGCGCAGCGCGCTGAACTCCGGGTCGACGGCGCGGAAGACCCCCTGCTCGATCCCGCGCCGGATCACCTCGGCCACGGTCTGCCGCCACTGCTGGTAGAAGTCGGCGTGCAGCCGCCCGATGGCCGTGGACCGCGCGGCCTCGGCCCACAGATCCATCCACACCAGCCACTGCCGGCGCTGCCGCTCGGTGTACGGCGCCTGTAGCGCGATCAACTGCCGCAGCTCCTCGCGCGCGTCGTCGGCCGTGGCGGTGCGGGCGGCGCGGCGCGCGGTGTCCTCGTCCATGCACCAGCGCACGGCGGCTTCGAGCAGCTCGGCGCGGCCCGGGAAGTGGTAGTGGATGGTGGCGGTGCTGGTGTCGCAGGCGGCGGCGATATCGGCGACGCGGACGGCGTGGAAGCCGCGCTCGGCGATGAGCCGCACCGTCTCCCGCACGATCTGAAGCGGCCGCCCGCTGTCGGGAAGCGCGGCCGGGGCGGACGGCCGCGGTGCGTCGGCGGCCCCGCCGGTCGCCGCGGTGCCCAGCAGCCATCCGGCGTCCACGTTTCCGGCGTCGGCGATCCGCGCCAGCTCGGCCACGGTGAAGCGCCGGCTGCCGCTGAGCGAACGCGAGAGCTTGGACGGGTCCATCACGACCCGCCGGGCGAATTCGCGCTGGGTACAACCGGCTTTGCCGATCACCTCACGCACGCGTTCCGCCACCTCGAACTGTTGCCGCATGGCCGACACGGTACGGACGCGTTGAGATAAGCGCAATGAATGTGAATGGCGAATGCCCGCTTCCTCCTTAAATCAGGGGGAATTTCACCCGGGCGTTGCGATGCGGGCTGACTGTTGAATCAGTTGAGATCGATTTGGTTCGAACACTTCCGACTATGCTCACCGGGCGTGAGAGCAGGAGAGATCGGGTGACATCGGGCGGAGACGACATGCGGCTGATCGCCGGCCGTTACCAGTTGGGCGACCGGCTGGGACGCGGCGGCATGGGCACGGTCTGGCGCGCGTACGACCAGATGCTGGCGCGCGAGGTCGCCGCCAAGGAACTGCACGTCACAAGCGACCACCACGAGCACCACCGACGGCTGCGCCGGGCCCAGCGGGAAGCGCGTACCGTCGCCCGGCTGCGCCACCCCCATGTGGTGGGCGTCCATGACCTGGTCGAACACGACGACCGGCTCTGGATCGTGATGGAGCTGATCGACGGCCCCTCCCTGGCCCGCCGGATCGCCGACAGCGGCCCCCTCTCGCCCCGCCACACCGCCACCCTCGGGCTGCAACTGCTCGGCGCGCTGGAGGCCGTACACGCCGCCGGGGCGTTGCACCGCGACATCAAGCCCGCCAACATCCTGCTGCGCGGGGACGGCAGCGCCGTCCTCACCGACTTCGGCATCGCCGCCCTGGAGGACGACGAGTCGCTCACCACCACCGGCGAACTCATCGGCTCCATCGGCTATATGGCGCCCGAGCGGCTGACCGCCGAGGAGGTCGGCCCGCCGTCCGACCTGTGGTCGCTGGGCGCGACCCTGTCCGCCGTGGCCTCCGGCGTGCCGCCCTTCCAGCGCCCCACCGGGGCCGCCGCGCTGCACGCCGTCACCTTCGCGGACCCGGTCATCCCGGAACGGGCCGGCCCCCTGCGGCCCATCGTCCAGGCCCTGCTGAACAAGTCCCCGGCCCAGCGCCCCTCCGCCGCCACGCTCCGCACCGCCCTGCAACGCGTCGCGGACGGCGCGGACGACCCGGGCCCGCTGCCCCCGGCCGCGCCCGCCGGGCCCGTACCAGCGCCGGGGCCCGTACGCCCGGCGGGCGGCGACGCGGACGCCTCCGCGGACCTCGCGGACACGCCCACGATGACCGCGGCCCCGACGGTGAGCGCGCCCTCCACCGCGGGCGATCCCCACACCCTGACCGGGACCCCCACCCTCGACCGGGACCCGACACTGCTCTCGGCCCCGACCCGGACCCCCGACCTGGACCGGGACCCGACGCTCGTCGCCCCGGCCGGGCCGCCACCCCCTCGGCCCGGTGGCCGGGCCCGGACATGGTGGTGGACGGCGGGCGCCACGCTCGCGGTGGCGGGCCTCGCCACCGCGCTCTTCTTCGCCTTCGGCCCCCCGTCCGACAGCGACAGCGACGACGGCGCATCGCCCCAGCCCGCCACCGCCACCACGAAGGTGACCGTGGACGCGACACGCGGCTGGCAGCCCGCGACGCCCACCCCGGTCCGCAAGGGCGACAAGGTGAGCGTCCGCTACACCACCGGCACCTGGACGGTGGACGCCGCCAACCTGCCCTTGACCGGCCCGGTCGGCCACACCCGCGCCGACGACGAAGCCCTCCGCTTCGCCTGGACGAACTGCAAGGTGGACTCCGACGTCCCCTTCGGCACCCTCCTGGGCCGCTACCCGGGAAACCCCCGGAACCCCCACGCCGTGGGCCGCGCCTGGCACTTCAAGGCAACCCGCCCGGGCACCCTCCAACTCCGCATCAACGACGGCGAGGGCTGCCTCCACGACAACAGGGGCGCCATCACCGTCGTCGTGCAGATCACCCACTGACCGGCCGCGGCGCGCCCGAGCCCACGGTTCCCCGAAAACACGGGCACCGTGGGCAACGGACAACCTTCGTCGACGCATCCTTCCGGGCGGTCCGGGCAGCAGAGCCCGGGTCACCAGCACGAAAAGGGAGCGTCACTTGGATACGGAGAAGAGGAAGAACCCGCTGTCACGGCGGCGTGTTCTGGCCCTGACGGGCGGGGCGGCTCTCATCACCACGGGGTGCACACAGGGCGAACGACGGGGCGCCGACAAGGCCAGCCACGACTCCAAGAAGAGGGCGCCCGCCGAGGGTTCGGCCGAGGGCCCGGACGGCGCGCTGGGAGCGAATTTCAACGAGGACCCCGACAGCGTGACCTTCGCCGAGCTGCGGGATCTCTCCGCGAGCTGGCTCCGGGGCTTCGTCCCCATGCCCGAGGTCACGGACGACGCCTCCCAGCAGCGCGCCGTCGAGAAGCTCCTGGACGCCCACCACCAGGGCTACAGCACGGTGCTCTCGCTGAAGTTCCCGTACAACCACCGGCCGATACCGCGCCCGGGCAGCCCGGCCATGACCGCGGAACTCGCCCGGGTCGACCGGGTCCTGCACACCGTCCTCGACACCGTCGACGTCCTGGCCATCGGCAACGAGCCCTTCATCGAGAGCCTCCCGCAGGACCGCGGCTCGGGCGCGCTGAACACGTTCTACGAGACGGTCGCGGAGCACATCGTCGCGTACCGCAAGAAGCACTTCCCCGAGCGCTGCCGGACCCACCTCTACCTGGGCGCGCTCAACTACCTCGACAAGCCGGACAAGCGGACGGCGGCCACCGACCGCTGGCTGTCCTTCGCGCGCCGGACCCCGGAGATCGAGGGCGTGGACATCCACCCCCATGTCGCCGCACCGGAGCGGGTACAGCCCTACCTCGACTACATCCTTCCCCGCCTCCGCGACGACCAGAAGTTCCTCGTCACCGAGTTCTCCCTGGTACAGCTCTGGAAGCAGCACCTGAGCGATACGATCCCCACCCGTTTCGCCCGCCGCTACCACCTTCCGTCGAACACTCCGGTGTGGAAACTGATCAAGGATGCGATCGAGTACCCCTTCCCCGAGCGGAAGTGGCGCGACTTCCTCGCCATGAGCCCCTGGTTCGAGCGCAACAAGCACTTCCTGCGGGACCAGGTGGGCCACTTCCGCGACACGGGGCGGCTCGCCGTGGCGACGTACGGAGTCACCCAAGGCGCCGCCATGACAGAGAACTTCGGCCCGGACAAACAGCCCTGGCTGCTGAACAGCCTCTACGCCAACCGCACCGTCGAGCGTCCGGACGACGGCCCACCGGCCCACACCTACGGATTCTTCGACGACTTCCGGGCCCTCCAGCGGCAGCAGGACCGCCGCGGGTCCTAGGCCGCTCCTAGGCGGCGGGGAGCGAACGCAGCCAGTCGACCAGCAGTTGGTTGATCTCCTCGGGGCGCTCCTGCTGGATCCAGTGGCCGGTGTCCTCGAGGATGTGCGAGCCGATGAGCCCGGGCAGCGTGGTCGGGTACGCCTTGATCGCGTCGCCCAACCAGGCGGTGGAGGCGTCCAGGGCGCCGCCGATGAAAAGCGACGGCTGGGTGATGGGCGCACCGTTGAACTCGGCCAGTTCCTCCCAGTCCCGGTCCATGTTGCGGTAGCGGTTCAGCGCCCCGTTCAGTCCGGTCCGCTCGAACTCACCGGCGTAGACATCGAGGTCCGCCTCGCTCAGCCAGGCGGGCAGCCGCCCGGCGGGGAACCGCTCGCGCATCGTCGCGCCGCGCGTGATGAAGTGCGGGTCGGGCAGATCGGGCCCGGGCATGGTGTCGCCGGACAGCGCGGCGTAGATCCCCGCGAGCCAGCCGCGTACATCCGGTTCGATCTCCGTCTCGGCGCGGCCCGGCTCCTGGAAGTAGGAGACGTAGAACTCCTCCTCCCCGCCCATCCCGGTGAACATCTCACTGGGTCTGGGGCCGCCGGCCGGGGAGTACGGCACGCTCAGCAGGCCGACGGCGCGGAACACATCCGGCCGCAGCAGGGCGGAGTCGGCGGCGATGGTCGAGCCCCAGTCGTGGCCGATCACCACGGCGGACTCCTCGCCGAGCGCCTCCACCACGGCGACGTTGTCCGCCACCAGCTCCCGCATCCGGTACGCGGCCACCTCCCCGGGCCTGGACGAGCGCCCGTATCCGCGCACATCGATGGCGGCCACCCGATAACCGGCCGCGGCGAGCGCCGGGAGCTGGTGGCGCCATGAGTACCAGGACTCCGGGAAGCCGTGGACGAGCAGCACCAGCGGGCCGGTGCCGTGCTCCACGAGGTGGATCCGCCCGGCGGGGGAGGACACCAGACGGTGGGTGAGGTCGGTCGTGGGTGGCTGCGGCATGGTTCTCTCCCGGGGCGTTCAGGTACGCACTCTGCGTGGCGGCAGACGATTCGATCCTGCCGTGACCTGGGTGGCGCGAGCCATGGTTATTGCCGGTTCGGCAAACCTGGCCGGGGCCGTCGACCGCGTCAGGTGTGCCAGGTGTGCCTGACGTGTCAGGTGTGCCTGGTGTGCCTGGTGTGCGGATTCAGGACGTCGCTCCCAGAATTGCTCTCAGGGGGGTTCTTCTCCTGGGAGGTGAGGGGCGTGGCGATCTACATCACGCTACTGAACTGGACCGAGCAGGGAGTCCGCGCCTACAAGGACACCACGAAGCGCACCGAGGACTTCTCCGCGGCACTGAGCAAGCTCGGGGCGAGGCTCGTGGACATCTACTGGACGGACGGGCCGTACGACCTGGTGTGCATGGTAGAGGCCCCCGACGACGAGACCGCCACCGCGGCGTCCTTGCAGCTCGGCGCGGTGGGCAATGTGCGCACGACGACCCTGCGGGCCTTCGGCCTCGAGGAGATGCGGGGCATCATCGCCAAGACCGCGGGCTGAGGCGGTACGAGGGTGGTATACGGCCGGTGGCCCGGCCCGGAAGACCGGACCGGGCCACCGAACCAACAACAACGGTGTGGTGCTACATGCGGTGGTGCTACTTCGTGGCGCGGCCGGACAGCTCCGTGCCGAAGGCGGCATCGGTCGCCGGGGAGCCGAGGTCGCCCGGCCCGATGAGGGCGGAGCCTTCGGCGGTGAGCCCGTCGGCGCCCGCGTACAGGAGCGCCACCGCGCCCGCGCCCTCGGTCCGGTTCGGGACTCCGACGGCCAGGTCGGGCTTGCCGTCGCCGTTGTAGTCGGCCGCCGAGACGGCCTCACCGAACTTGTCGTTGCCCGCCATCTCGCCGGGAACGCCCTCGGTGTCGAGGGAGAACGTCTGCGCCCCCGCGTCGGTCAGCCAGTTCTTGGTGCCCTTGAGCACGGTGATGGCGCCGGCGTCGTTGTAGCCGCCGGGGGCCTCGGCGGCGGTGTCGCTGACGACGAGATCGTCATTGCCGTCGCCGTTGATGTCGGTGAGCTGCGAGGCGGTGCCGCTCTGCGCCTCGCCCGTCCAGTTCACCGGGTTCGCGGTGTCGAGGCCCCGGGCGGTGCCCGGGTACGTCCGCAGGCGCTGGTCCTGCGGACCGTCCTCGAAGCCGGTGTCCGTGACGACGTCGTCCTTGCCGTCGCCGTTGATGTCACCGACCACGGCCTGGTACGAGGCGAACGGCAGCGCCACGTCCTCGCCCAGCGACGTGCTCTTCAGCCCCCGGGACGAACCGGGCAGCACGCCGAGCGTGCCCTCGTCGGCGGGGTCGTCCTGGTAGGCGACGGTGACCAGGTCGGCGAAGCCGTCCCCGTTGATGTCGCCCGAGGACAGGTGCTCGATGCCCGCTCCGCCGCCGGGCGGGGTGACGCTGGACATCTTCGGGGTGGCCGTCTCGCGCAGGTTCGCCGCACCGCTGACGATCTGGACCTTGGTGCCGTCGGAGATGGCGATGTCGTCGCGGCCGTCGTGGTTGTAGTCGCCCACGGCCATCGTGTCGCCGAACATCGCGTAGGCGGTGGCCCTGGGCGCGTGGAAGGCGATGGCGTCGCTGGACAGGCCGTCCTTCGAGCCGAAGACGACCGTCACGGAACCGGCCCGCTTGGTGCTGCCGATGGCCTCGTGGTTCGCGGCGACGATCAGATCGGTGTACCCGTCCCCGTCCACATCGCCGCGCACCACGGCCGAGCCGAAGTGATCGCCGGCCTCCGGAGTGCCGGGCACCCCCGCGCTGGCCTGCGACAACGTGCTGTGCCGACCGGCGTCCACACCGGCCTTGGCCCCGTAGGTCACGCCCACATAGCCCGCCTTGGACTTCCCGGAGACGGTGCCGTCGGGCGCGCCCACGCCGAGGTCGGCATATCCGTCGCCGTCGAAGTCGCCCGTGGTCTTTCCTGCCGCGGCAGCCCTGGGGGAGGGCTGGTTCTGGTCGGTCCCGTCGCCGTTCGTCACGACGGCGCCGGCTCCGGCGGCCACAGCGGCGGTGACGACGGCGCCAACCGCCACACCCACCACACCTCGGGTTCTATTGCGCACAAATCCTCCATCAGTAACGCATTGGTCGCCCTTGGGCCCCGACGGCCATCTGTCTCCCCCGGCGGCCGGAACGGAAGGGTCACCGAAGTAGAGTTGTCCGGAAGCTGAACGGTTGCCCAACCGGAGAAGAACGAGACCGGGCCGTGATCTCCGCCCGGCGGGACCAACTTCCTTGCGACGCAAGGCACTTACGCGAAAGAGCGGAAGCCCCAGCCGACTCCCGCAACTGAGCGTGACGAATCGCCCTATCCGAAACGGTCCGCCCCGTAGCTCCGACGCTCGGGCGAGTCGGTCAATCGGGGGAGCGGCCGGCCCCGCGTGCGCGGCGCACCACATCGTCGCAATCTGGACGCATGGCCTTTCGGTACGCGGCGGACCACACCGACTGGCTCCGCTGATCCAGCCGACCCACCTCTGGAGGTCTCGCCATGTCCAACAAGGAGCAGGCGGCAGCCACCGCTCGGAGCACACAGCGCTCGGAGGCATGGAAGACGGCGTTCACCACGCTGCAATCGGCGAAGCCGCCGTTCGTTCCGGAGGGGGCGGAGGTGATGACGGTCCTCGTCGAGTACCCTCCCGGCGACCCCGGCGCCCCTCCCCACCGGCACTCGGGCCCGGCCTTCGGCTACATGCTGGAGGGCGAGATGCTCTTCGAGCTGGAAGGCGAGCCGGAGCGGGTGATCAGGGCGGGGGAGTCGTTCTGGGAGCCGGGCGGCGATGTCATCCACTACCAGGACGGAAACAACCGGACGGACTCGCGGAGCCGCTTCGTCGTCACCATGATCTGCGCCCCGGGCCAGCCCATGCTCACCCTGGTGGAAGACGAAGAACTGGCCCAGCGCCAACACCTACGCGCTCCCCGCTCGGGCGGTTGACCCTTGCCGTCGGGTGGCTCCACGCCCAACGCCCTCCAGGGATCGGCGAGTGAATCGAACGACCAGTTGGCGGGCGTCGTAGTGGGGATCGCCTCGGCGTCGCTTCCATGCCGGTCTTGCTAAACGGAGCATCGTTCCGTATTGTTTGCGGAGCAACGTTCCGGTTCGGCCATGATGGCAGACCGGGCGCTCCTCGCTCCCTCCCCGGCACGCCCCGCGGCGCCACGGACCACCCCGGGCCCACCCGAACCACCAGCGCGAAGAAACCGAACGGAAGGCACTCCCATACCCACGTCCATGCTCGACGACCGGCGGCGACCTGCCCGTCATCGTCTTCTCGCACGGCGTCGTGGTCATCCAGCCCACCCAAGGCGAGCCCTCCAACGATCAAGACCGCTCTACCGCTGCACAACAGAAAGGACAGGCGATGATCCTCGTCACCGGAGGTCTCGGCTTCATCGGAGCCCACACCGTGCGGGCACTGCTCGACCTGGGCGAAGACTGCGTCGTGGCCCAGCGCCACACCCGTGAACTCCCGGCCGTACTCGCCGGAGAGCGGGTCGCGGTGGAGCAGGCGGACATCACCGATCGCGATGCCCTGCTCGCGATCGGCCGCCGCCACGACATCACGGGCATCGTGCACCTGGCGGCGTCCTATCCCTGGTCCCCGGCCCCCGACGCGGCGGTCGAGACGACACGGCGGGCGCTCGGCGGACTGCTGAACATCGCGCAGGCGGCGCAGGAGTGGGGCGTGCGGCGGCTGGGTGTCGCCAGCACGATCGGCGTCTACTTCGGGGTCCCGAACGACGGACCGCTGCGCGAGGACGCTCCACTGCCGTTGAACGCACCCGTCTCGATCCCCACCTTCAAGAAGGTCGGCGAACTGCTCGGCGGATTCCTGGCCGACACCACGGACATCGACATCGTCAACTACCGCATCTCGGGCACCTGGGGCCCGCTCGGCCACGCCGACCCGTTCTTCGCCGCCCCCGCCCTCGTCCACGCCGCCGCCCACGGCACCGCCCCGGACCTCTCCCACCTCATGCGCCCGGCCTTCGCCGAGGACGGGATCGACCTCAACTACGTACGGGACACCGGCCGCGCGCTCGCCCTCCTCCAGCTCGCGGACAAGCTGAACCACCGCACGTACAACGTCGGCTCCGGCCGGGCCACGACCAACGGGCAGCTCAGCGAAGCGATCAAAAAGGCGGCCCCCGAGGCCGTCCAGGTCGACCTTCCCACGGGAGGCGACACCCCGCCCATGGTCCTCGACATCAGCCGCCTCCAGGAGGACACCGGCTACCAGGCCGAATACGACACCGAACGAGCCGCCGCCGACTACATCGCCTGGCTGCGCGCAGGCAACAAGACCTGAGCCGGAGCCCAGCCCCGGGCACGGCCCTACCCCCGCGCCGGCACCGGGACTTGAGGGCGGCACTCATCTCGGTCCCCTTGTCTGGTTCTTCGGGCCGGCCGAGGGGGCTTCGTCCTACCCGGAACGCCGAATGGCCCCCACCGAAATGGAGGCCGATCAGGAGTACCCGCGGAGCCGACCGGGGGTACATTGCGAGTGTCAGCACGCTATGGGAGTCAGTATGCCCGAGACCAATGACAAGCACATCGGCGTTCGGATCCGTGAGTTCCGCATCATCCGCGACTTCTCCCTCGCTGAGCTGGGTCGGCGTGCCCACGTATCCACCAGCCAGCTCTCCCGAGTTGAGACCGGCGAGCAGCCCGCCAGCCCGTCCGTGCTGGCAGCGGTGGCCCGCGCACTCGGAGTCACCTTGTCCGTACTGCACGGCCAGCCGTACATCCACATGCTCCAGAAGGATCAGCTCGATCGACTGCTCGCGCCGATCAGCAGCGCGCTCGACGCGTGGGACATCCCCGCCGAGGACGATCTGCCGCCACGCTCACTGGACGACATCGCAGCAGACACGAAGGCCATCGCCAAGAAGCGCGCCAAGGGTGAGTTCGGGACGGTGGCTGAGGCGTTGCCGGGACTCATCACCGATACGGCCCTGGCCGTACAGACGTACACGGTGCCGGGCCGGGATCGCGAGCGAGCGCACAACCTGCAAGCCGAGATCGCGCGGACCACGGCGATCGTGGCGTATCGGCTCGGCTACATGGACCTCGCACGGCTCGCCCTGGCACGCATGGCCGTAGCCGCGCCCCACTCCGGTGACCCGCGCCAGGTCGCCGTCGAGAGGTACGAGCGCGCCGTCATCACCCATGCGGAAACCTCGCGCCCGGACCGAGGTGTGGCGTTGATGCGGCAGGCGCTACGTGATCTGGACGATGATGGCGACCCGGCGACCACCGCCGTGAGGGGCACCCTGCTGCTACGTGCCTCGGCCCTCTCTGCCGTGCAGAAGGACCACACCGCCGCGAGGGATTGGCTCGGTCAGGCCACGCAGCTTGCGGAAGCCGGAGCCGCCGCGGATGCCGCCGAGAATCCACCCGGCTCTCGGTACGCCCTGGCGTTCGGCGAGTTGAACGTGAACCTTGGGCGACTGGATGTCGCCATGTTCCAGGACGACTATGAGACCGCGGTACGCGTCGCGGACGATGTGCGGTTGCCCGAGTCGTATCAGCCCACTAGGGTGGCGGGCTTCCTGATCCGACGTGCAAGCGCGGAGGCGTGGACGGCTCGCCATGACGACGCGCTCGCCTCGCTGGAGCAGGCGCGCGCGAAGGCGCCGCAGTTGACCCGCTATCACCCCGAAGTGCACCAGACCGTCGGGACGCTGCTACGGGCCCGGCAGAGGGCGGCAGAGCCGCTGCGCGAGTTCGCCCAATGGAGCGGTGTGTAGCTAACCCGACACAATAAGTCAAGGTCCCGGCGTCCCTATCTTGGGGAAATCGGGGCCTTGCCTCGTCGGCACGATGTGACGGTCAGTAAACAGACCGTGCACGGAGCCGATCATGACGAGCCGAACCCTGCCGTGGGAACCACCGAACAAGCAGGACATCGAGGCATTACCGGTAGGCAAATGGTGGGACGCCATCTCCGCGCCCACCGCAGTCGCGGACCGCGCCCTGGAGCTGCTCGGTGGCCGATCCGGCGCCGTCATCCAGGACGACACCTACGGCAAGACGTACTGGCTGATCGGCGTCGACACCGCCCGTAGCTGGTGCATTCGGCAGGTCCGCGTCCTGACCGAACTCGCCGACGAGGGCACCCTCATCGGTGTGCCGCCCGCGTCCTGGGTCACTGGCCACTCGACGTACTGGCGGGTGCCCTTCCGTCTCGACCGGTGCCTCACCGACACCCCGCTGCTTCACGACGCCTTGGCCCAGGCCGCCGGGGAGATCCTCGGCCCGAAACCGGACGGCCGACAGCTCTGCTACCGCTGCCAACTGCCCACCGACGAGCCGGTCCCGGTCGCCATCGCGCACAGCGGCAGCGTCGCCGGCCGCACCGTCTACGCCTGCCCCGCCCACGCCCGGGACTACCCGGCGGCGGATGCCGTGACCCAGGCCGCCGCCATGCGCCGTGCCCTCGACCGAGGCAGGGCCCGATGACGGCCCCCGAACCCATCGCCGACCCGCGCGTCAATGGGCCGTGGCGGGCGGCCCTCGAGCATGCCGCGGGCTGTCCGGCTTGTCGGACGCCCGGTGTCGTCTGCTCGGAAGGTGAGCGGCTGTTGCGCGTCCATGAGGAGGCTGCGCGGCGGGCCCGGTCAGGGGGTGTCGGGTGAGCCACCGCCGTAAGCCCGCTGCCTGCCGGTCGGCATGCCGGGGCGCGGCCGCCGACCGCACCTGTGTTCTCAGCTCGGGCAGGCAGAGCGCAGCGCGGCCCAGGTGTATGTGCCAACGACGCCGTCGACCGAGATGCCTCCGTGGCAGACGCGGTTGTACTCCTGCTGGAAGCGGAGAACCGCGTTGTAGGTGATGCTCCCGAAGATGCCGTCCACCTGTCCGGCGCTGAGGAATCCGCGGCGGTGGAGCTGGCACTGCACCTCGATCACCCTGTTTCCGGTGTCACCGGATTCGGTGATGGCCGTGCCGCTGTAGTACGTCCTGGAGCAACTGTAGGACTGCACGGCGGCGGAACTCGCCGAGGCGGCGTCGGCAGCCATGGCCGAATCGGCGATGACGATCGACATGCTGGTCAGGGTGAGCGCTGCGGCCGAGGCGACGACAGCCTTGCGTATGGACATCAGTCGGTACCTTTCGTCGGGCGAAGTACGCGGGCGACTGCACGGCTTCGGTGACCCGTGGTCGTCATCACTGTTGTTGGGTGGCGTGGTGCTGCACCAGCCGGGATGAACAACCGGAGACGTCCCGGGACCTCCCGGGACCTCCCAGGACCTCCCCGACACTTGATGTCCGGATCTGACGCCTGGAAGTGGGACAGTAGCGGCGAAAGCGCTCCACGATCAGCCGGACGGGGGGAGACTCACTCCGGGCTCCGGGCTCCGGGACCCATGGGTGGGGGCCAGAGCCCGAGGGCGGGTGCTGCGGAGGGGGAGCGTAGTGAGATGGCGAGCACTGCCCCCGTCACTCGACTCGAACGGGCGGCGGTTCGTAGGACAACTGCGACTGTTGAAGGACCGCAGCGGCCTCAGCCTGGTTTCCCTCCAGACGAAGACTCCCTTCAGCGGTTCGTCGTGGGAGCGCTACCTCAATGGCAAGGTCCTGCCTCCCGAGGCGGCCGTCGAAGCCATCGCCAGGATCGCCGGCGAGGATGCCGCACCTTTGCTCGAGTTGCGGGACGCCGCCGAAAGGACCTGGAACACCGCCTCGGACGCCGGCTCCACGGCCGGGAGCGATACGGCGCACGATGCGCCGGAAGCCGAGGCGCCACGGATTCGCGTCGTGGCGTTGTCCGTGGCGGCGGGCGGGCTTCTGCTTTCCGCGGTCGTTTCCGTACTGCTGGTCATGGACGCTCAGCATCCGAGGGCCGGGGGCGGGCAAGGGGCCGCTGCCAACGTCGGGAAGTACACCTGCGCCTACACCCGGCGTGCCGACCTGCTGTTCGCCGGGAACAGCGCGGCCATGTCCCATCGGGTCATGCTCAACAGCACGGGCCCCGACGTGGCCGAGGTGCAGTGTCTCCTGCTGCGTCACAAGCTGTCCCCGGGGGACATCGACGGATACTTCGGACCGCGTACGGAAACGCAGGTCAAGCGGCTCCAGCGGCAGGACCATGCCCCCACGGACGGCGTCGTGGGGGAGCAGACGTGGGCGCTTTTGCGCCACGTGGAGTGAATACCCGGTCGTGACAAGGAAGGGCTCGGCGCGTGGAGAACTCGCGGAGGACGTCCCGCTGGCGCGAACTGCCCCCGACCCTGCCTCCCGAATGCGCGCAGTTGGTCACCGATCTGCGGGAGCTGAAGGCCCGCAGCGGCCTGAACTTGGCGGAGTTGGCGGAAGCGACAGCCATCAGCAAGTCGTCCTGGGAGCGGTATCTCAACGGGAAGCAGTTCCCACCGCGCCACGCGGTCGCAGCCCTGTGCCGGGTGGTGGGGGAGACCGAGGTGGGGGAGGGCGACTCCGGAATCCTGGCCGGGTGGGCTGTGGCGGATGCGGCCTGGAGCGGCCGCGAGCACGGCATCGCGGCCGATCACCTCCGTTCGAACCCCACCGCCGACCGTTCCGCTCCGGCCAGGTCCGACGACTCGGCCCCGTACCGGCACCCCGGGCCACTGCACCGGGCGCTCCTCGCGGCGTCTGTCTTCATCACCAGACGGCCTCGGACCGCCACGGCCGGCGTCCTGCTCGCATGTGCGGCAATGATCACGCCCGCCGCCGTCTACCACATGTCGCACAGTGCCGCCCGTGCGTCACGCGCCCGCCCGCCCGTCTGCCGACTGGGGTCCTGCGAAGGCCGCAACCCTCGTACCACGGCCTGTGAGGACCCCATCACCGTGGCATCGCATACGGCCGATGACGGCACCCGGCTCGAAATTCGCCTCAGCCCGAGCTGTCAGGCGGGCTGGATCCGTACCCGGCCCACGCACAGGGGCTTCCGCATCGAGATCACCGGACCGGGAGGGCATCGCCAGAGTGCCGTGGTGACCACCTTGCCGTCCGACCAGGAACTGGGACTGGTCACCACCGCCATGGTCGCCGCGGCTCATCCCTCGCGCCTTCGTGCCTGCTATTACCCGTCAGTTCATCAACCCGGCAGGGAATGCTTCGACGGCGCCGCTGCCCCGAGGTGAGGGGGTGCGGCGGCGTGGTCCACCACCGTGGCTGGGGACCCGGGTCCCTGGATCCGCCCCTTGCGGTACTCGCCGGGAGAGATTCCATAGGTCTTCTTGAAGACCCTGCCGAATACCGCGTCATCCTGAAATCCCCATCGGGCGCGGATCTCCCCGACCGTCCGGCGGGCATGGGACGCGTCCGCCAGATCGGCGCGACAACGCTCCAACCGCTCTTGGCGGATGAACCCACGGACCGTTCGCTGATCCTGCTGGAAGAGATGTTGCAGGTACCGCAGGGAGATGTGATGCTCGGCAGCGATCAGCGCGGGAGACAGCCGCGGCTCGTTCAGATGCTGAATGACAAACCTCTTGATCTCCTTGATGAGTTCCGTCTTCGGCGAGGGGGAAATCACCTCCTGCCGCTCCATCATGCTGGTGAGAAACATTGCCGAGAGGTCAATGACGGCTGATCCGAGGCGCCCGACCGGCGCCGATTCCAGCATCGCGCACTGGTCGGCGACTCCTTCCAGGAACCGGGCCAGGACCACCCCGGGCCCGTTCCGCAGCGGCACCGGCCCCCGTGTCAGATTTCGCGACGCACATGAGGGAATGGGGACGGCACTGCGAGGTAATTGCACGACTACCGCCTGTTCCGGCTTCTCGCGGTCGAGCAGCGAAAGATCGAGCGGCCGGGTCTCCTCCCGCAGAACAAAAGCGGTGGCCGCCTGATGAGTTCCTTCTCGCCCCTGGAACGGCGACGGCTCCTGATGGAACGAGAGCACGATGAGCCAGTTGCCCGGGTTGGGCTGGAGGAACGTACGGTATTCCCTTTCCCGTGCCGGTGCGAGGGGCTTCAATACCGAAATACGCACCTGGCCAAGGTCCAGCACCCTTGTGCCGCGGGAATCCACACAGGTGTCGTACGTTTTCACAACCGTAAGTGCCTTTCGTGCAAGCGAGGGACTTCAGGCTTCGCCGGGGCCGCGAGCCCGCTCACCGCGTGGGCTCACACATTCGCCACCCGTGCGAAGCGCTTCCCTCTACACTCTTGACACCTCGGGCCGGCTCAGGAAGGGATCAGGCGTCCCATGGGACGTCCTGAGACGCCACCCACTCCGGGTCTCGCCACAAGACAGGACATACGGGGGGAAATGGCATGGGGGCGGCGAACTCCGACGCGGCGAGGGGGTTGCCTCATGAAGGCACGCTTGCGCTGGCTTCCCCGGCCGGACGGCAACTGGCGGCCGAACTGCGGCGCATCAAACAGACGTCGGGGCTGAGCTTCGCCCGGCTGGAAAGCCGGACCCACTACAGCAAGGCGTCGCTCGAGCGTTACATCAACGGAAAGCTGTTTCCCGGGCGCGACGCGGTCGCGGACATCGCGCAGGCATGCGGCGCCGACCCCGGGCCACTGCTGAAATTCTGGGACGATGCCCTGAAAACGGCCATGGAGACGAGGGAAGCCGCCCCACCTCCCGAAACCGCGACGGATGCGGAACCATCGACGCCCGCCGAGGAATCAACTCATCGGCCGCACCGCCCGTTCCGCAACCGGCGAAAGTTGATTCTGCTCGCCGGGCTGGGAATGGTCATTGCGCTATCCGCGTTCCTGGTCCGTCCATGGTTCGGCCGGACGTCCGCTCCCAAGCCCCCGACATCCGGTTGCCGCGACTACTACGTGGACATCCATGTGTACACAAGGGGGAAGGTCTGCTGGCAGTCGGCCAGTGCCACGGTGAACGGGTATGTGGAGAACCCGGACAGCGCGGGGAAAGCCACGGCCCAGCTCTGCGTCTCCAATCATCCGGATGTCTGCTCGCAGATCATCGATCTCGCCTCCGCGGCGCCGGGCAAGGGCGCGCGTTACCACCGGACGGTCCACCTTCCCGCCGGGCACGGTGTGTGGGTCCGTGCCTGTGCGAAGGATCTCTGCACGCAATGGGATTAGAGGCACACCTCCTCAGCCGCCTCGAAGGGCCGGCCAGGTGTCCTCACCCACAATGCCGTCGACATGCAGATGATGAGCCTGCTGGAATTTCCTGACCGCCAGTCGCGTATCGTCCCCGAAATCCCCATCGACGCCGTACGGGCCGATGTTGTATCCGCGGGCCTTCAGAATGCACTGCACCTCACGAACGCGGTCTCCCTTGTCGCGGTACTTCGTGAGGGCGGTCCCCGAGTAGTAGTGGCACGAGGTCCATGGCCGTGGCTTCGGGGCGTTGTGCGATGGCTTCGGCGTGCGAGTGATGACCTTGGTCGGCTGGGACTTCGGCCGCGGCTTCGGCTCACTGGCCGCGTGGGTGGGCGCCGTATCCCCTCCGCTGCCGCCGGGCGGGCCCACGGACGGGTCCGCGGCGGGAGGCGCCTGTGCTCGCGGAGCCGAGGTGCTCGGCACCGGATGTCTCTTCGTCCGGTGCGTTGGGGTGGCCGTATGCGAGACGGTGGGCGACGCCTCATGGACGCCGGCGCGTGAACCCTTCGAGTGCGCCTCCTGCGACGCCCCGTTCCCGGGGACGATGAAGGCGACCACGACCGCGACCGCCGCCACCACGGCCGCGACCGCTCCCAGCACCATCGCCCGCCGCCGCTTCCTCGGGCCGGTCTGTTTGACCGTACGCTGAGGAGCGCCGCGCCGTAGGACCGTCAACTGGTCCATGGGCGACACGGCGGCCGACCGGCCGCTCCACCCCGCGCGCGACGCGATCAACTCCGCGACTGGATCCGGCCATTCTGCGGCCGGATCCCGGTCGCGGGCGATCTCGGCCACTCGCTCCGGGGAGGGCCGGGCGGCAGGGTCCTTGTCCAGGCAAAGGCGAATGAGTTCGGCGAGCTTCGGGGCGCTCTCCGCCACCTGGTCGACGACGTCCGTGCTCGGCGGATCGTAGATCACCCGGTGGATGACGCCCCCGGTCGATCCTTCGCCGAACGGCGCCTGGCCGGTGGCCGCGAGTGCCAGGACCGAGCCGAGCGAGAAGACATCCGACGCGGAGTCCACGGCCCGGCCGCCCGCCTGCTCGGGTGACATATACGCCGGGGTGCCGACGTGTTGGCCGGTCGTGGTGAGCGCACTGGCATCGGCGGTGTGGACCACCCCGAAGTCGATGACCCGCGCGCCGTCCGTTCCCAGCAGGACGTTGGACGGCTTGAGATCGCGGTGAACGATCCCGGCGGCGGCGATGGTGGCGAGCGCCTGCCCGATCTCGGCCGCCAGCTTCCACACGACGGGCGCGGGCAGCGGGCCGTGGCGGCGCACCGCCTCGTCCAGGCTGAGGCCCGGGACGTACGCGGTCGCCATCCACAGGTGCTCGTCCTCGTCGAACCCGGACCCGAGCAACTCGGCGGTGTACCGGCCGTGGACCCGCCGCACGGCTTCGACCTCGCGATCGAACCGGCGGCGGAACCGGGCGTCCTCGGCGTACTCCGGCCGGATCACCTTGACGGCCACCAGGTCCCGGGCCGTGTACGCGGCCGACTGCGACTCATCCGCGGCCACGGCCCGACCGAGGAAGAGCCGCCCCATCCCCCCACCACCCAGCCGGGCCAGCACCCGGTAGGGCCCGATCGTCACCGGGTCCGCCCGGCGCAGCGGCTCGGCACCGAGCCGTTGGAGATCGGCGGGGGTCAGCTCTCCGGTCCAGGGGTGGGCCGGGTCGGTCTCAGGCATGGGAGTTTCCTTATGGAGTTCCTGCTGTGACGCCCTCGGGCCATATTCAGTGGTGCTTGCCGCCGGCCTCGGAGATGTTCTTCAGGACCGTGTCGAACTTCCGCTGGAACTCGTCCAGAGACTGCCTGATCTTGTTCAGGTCCGCCTGGGCGCTGCTCCAGGAGGACCTGAACTGCGAGGCGTACGGGCCGCTCCAGTGGCTCGGGTCGCTGAGGACGTTCCCGGCGGCGGAGAGGTGGGTGATGGACTGCTGGAAGCCGCCGTGAATGATGTTGAGGAACTTGGTGCTCGCGGCGTGTGCGGCGCTGTCGACTGAGATCTTGTCATCGGACATGGTGTTTCTCCTGTTTTTGACTCGGTCCCGGAGGCTTTTGATGAGCCCGGCCGGGGCTACGGCTACTTGGGCGGGGTCTTGGCTCCCGAGGTTTCCCTGAGGGTGAATTTGTCCATCAAATCCTCAATGGTGGGGAGGATTTTTTCCTTGGAATTCGGCTTGCTTGCGTAGTATTGCATTGGATTCTCAAGGACCGTCGTGAGGGTTTGGCTGTCGATCTCGGGGTCGCCGGTGAACTCGACCTTGCCGCCGTCCTGGTGGTGGACGAGACCCCGTGAGATGAGCGTGCTGACGGAAAGAGTGAGTCCTCCCACCGCGATCCTGTCGTTGATCAAGGAGGTGTTCTCATATCGTCCCGTGGGCAGCAGCTTGTTGAGCACATGATCCAAGGGATTGTGCTTGGACACCAGGCGCTTGGCGGCCATCATGGCGGCCTTGTAGGCGATAGTCGCCACGAGCCCTTCCGGTGAAGCCGGCCCCACCACCTTGAAAAGCACCTGAATGAAGACCTTGTCGACCACAAGCTTTATCAGTGAGTTCTTCGCGTTGAGGTCGACTTTCTCGATCGCCGCCATGAATGGCCGGAGTTCCTGGCCGGCCAGTCCCCCGAGCCCTATGGCCCACTGGCGAAGATCATTCGCTCCGAGTTTCTCCGGCGGTGTGATGCTGTGTCGCACGCCTGCCGAGTAGAAGAGGGTCAGCCCAGGCAGCAGTTGGTTCAGGTCGGTTTTGTGCAGTGCCGGTGCATCGGGTGCGAAGAGCGCCTGGGAGACCTTCCCCATCAGGGCATGGGCCTGCGGTTGGCCACCGATGTTCTCCATCGCCGTCGTGAGTACGCCGAGAAGGGTGCTCCGCAGCGGGGGGTTGAGCGAAGCCTCGCCATGGACCAGATGCCTGATCTGTCCAGCGCTCAGGGAGTTGGCGAAGTTCACGGACGCCGTCGGGTCGCTCGCGAGCGCACTGAGCAAGGCGATCTGCCGCTCGGCGGTCATGTGGTAGTGCTCCGGCGAGTTGTCTCGGCCGGCGAGTCGGCTGAGCGCTTCGACGACATGCGCGGTCGTCGCCTCGCTCAGCAGGCCGCTGGCGTAAGCGCTCACAAACGGTTGAGTGTCGGTCGACTGTCCCAGAAACTCCTCGAGTTTGCGCGCTTCCAGCGCATTGAAGAAGCCCGCGCAGAAGTAGGGATCGTCGGCATGCTTGGCCAGTTCGCGTTGGCGTTCTTTGGTGTTCATCGGGCTGCGGGCAAGCGCGGCTCCCGCATTGATCTGCCCCTGATGTGCGGCCTCTTTCTGTAGTTGCTTGAAAGCCTTGTCGATGGCCTTGTTGTTGGAGAAGATCGGCTGGTTCCGCCCCCGTACGAGAAAGCCCCCGGCCCGCAGGAACGCCAGGCCGACGGTCTTCACGTCCCGGTCGGTGTAGTACGCGGCTGCCACTTGCCTGGCGACGTTCGCGTCAATGGCCCCCGAAAAGCAGGGCCCGCCGCCGTTCTCATAGGCCAGAAGAGCGGGCGTCAGCACCCTGCGCACCCAGGTCTGAAGCTGCTCGGCACCTTGGGTGCAGGTATCGGAATACCTCGAGAGGTGCTCAGGAATCGCGGAGACTCTGGTCATGTCGCCTTCACACCTACTGCTTGTTCTTCTCGGCTTTTTCGGCGGCGTGCGCCGCTGTGGTCGCACTGGCCACTTGAGACTGGAGTTTGATGGCCGCTTCCTTGAGCGCGCCGAGCGCCGTCTGTTGGCCCCGGAAGTGGGATTGGAATACATCGCGCCGCTCGCCCTGCCAGTTTTCGCTGTGGCGGCCGCCGAGGAGAGCCTTGCACTGGCCCTCGCGGAGCTGAATGAACGATTCGAGTCTGCCGACGAGCTGGAACAACTGCTGACTGAGCCGATCAGCGGCGGCGAAATCGTATTTCGGTGGCATCAGTCAGTTCCCCCTGTGCGGCTCACCTGAGAATTCTCCGGCCCCGGACCTGCCCATGTCATTGACCCGGGGCGCACAGCCTCTGTGCACTTCACGCAATGCCTCATACGTCGGTGACCATTCGTCAGTTCGCCACCTGCACACCCGACGCCACCCCGTCCACCACCAAGTACCCCCGCCCCGGCAGCGGCGCCATGCGGTCGTGGCGGGGGAGTTCGGTGCCCAGCAGGTCGCCGTCGAGGTCGTGGTCGGGGCACAGGAGGACGCCGCAGCGGCTGTCGCGGGCGCGTTGGGTCCAGTGGCCGTAGGAGCGGCGAAGGGCGTCGGCGCGGCCCGCGGCGATCAGATGGTGGCCGGCGGCGGGAAAGGACAGCCACGATTCCAGGAAGCCGCGCTCGTCCTCCACCGTGTCGGCGTCGTCGGCCAGCAGGAGGGCCGGCTGGTCCAGGGGCAGCGTGGCGAGGGCCTGTTCGAGTTCGTCGTACGTGGTGGCCAGGGCGGCCAGACCGGATAGGTCCCGCAGCGGGGAGCGGCGCGGGGCGAAGCCGACGACCGTGGTCGGGGCGTCGGCGGAGGACGTCACGAGCCGGGCGATGGTGCAAAGGGCCGAGCTGCGGCCGGACCGCTGCGGCCCGGCGACCAGGGCGTGTTCGCGCTCGTACAGCCGCAGTCCGGCGCAGCCGAGGGTGTCGGAGTCCAGGCCGACGGGGAGCCACCAGGGGTCCATGGCGGTCCGGGGCGGCATCGCGAGGGCGGTGGCGGGGACGTCGGTGGGCAGCAGACCGATCTCCGGGGCGCTGCGCCGGGCGCCGGCCCACCGGGCGGAGGTCTCCGCGACGGCCGCCGCCAGGTCCTCGCCCGGCCAGCCGATCTGGATCACCTGCCGGTTGGCGGCCACGATCGCCCGGCCAGGCACATATGTGGGGACCGCGTTGCGCGGCACGTCGAAGTATCCGTACTCGCCGGGGTCGGCCAGCCGCATCAGCAGCTTGGTCTGGGTCAGGGCGGACCAGGCCGACGGCACGGCTCCGGAGCGGTCGGCGCTGACCGCGAACCTGATGCCGACCGCGGGGCCGTCGGCGTAGACGCGGGCCAGCTCGTCGATGAGGTTCATTCCGGCGATGTCCTTGTCGAAGTCCGACAGCAGTGCGCCGAGGTTGTCCAGCAGCACCAGCCACTGCGGGAAGTCCCCCGGCCCATGTGCCTTGCGCTCGTCCAGCTCCCGCCGCAGCAGCTTGATCAGCCGGATCTGCCGCTCGCGCTCGGCGGGCCCGATGTGGGCGCCGGTGTGCGGAAGCGCGGCCAGCGGGGCCAGGTCGCCCGCGCCGAGGTCGAGGGCGAAGATGTGGTGCCGGTCGGGCGGGCAGGAGCCGGCGACGGCCAGGGCGAGCGCGGCCAGGGCGGTGGAGGTGCCCGCGCCGCCGCCCCCGTAGAGCACGATGTTTCCGGCGGCAGGGTCCCATCCCACCGCGTACTGCCGCTGCCGGTCGGGGTCGTCGGCGAGCGCCCAGGAGGGCAGGCCGGCGGCCTCGGTGTGCAGGCCCTGTTCGGCGACCGCGGGGAGGTCCGCGCGGTGCAGGACATCGGGCAGCGGATCGGGCCAGGGCCGCCGCGGCGGGGCGAATCCGGACTGGTCGGCGGCCTTGCGCGCGGCCGTGACCAGCCGTCGTAGATCGGTCTCGCCCTCGTCGCCGTCGTTGGCCGCGGTCAGTACCGGCATGCCCAGGATGAACGGTGCGATGGTCACCGGGGCGGTCACCGCCGCCTGCGGGGTGACCCCGCTGGACAGCGCGGTCTGCACCGGCAGCACCTCGCGTGCGCTGAGCCGGTAGTAGGCGCGTCCCCATTGGCGGGTGCCGATTCCGGCCGCCGCCGGACTGTCGACCACGTCCTGCGAGTCCTCAGTGCTTTCCAGACGCAGCGCGATACGGAGCTTGACGTTGTTCTTGATGGCGTCGTTGACCGAGCCGGCGGGCCGCTGGGTGGCCATGATCAGGTGGACGCCGAGGGTGCGTCCGCGCTGTGCGATGCTCACCAGCGAGTCGACGAAGTCCGGCAGGGCCTTGACCAGGGCGGCGAACTCGTCGATCACCACGGCGAGCCGGGGCATCGGCTCCATGTCGGCGTCCTTGGCGTTCTCGGTGTCGCGCAGCCGCTGGTAGTCGCGGATATGGCTCAGGCCCACCTCGCGCAGCAGCCGTTCGCGGTGGCGCAGCTCGGCGTCCAGACAGCGCAGGGCGCGCTCGCCGAGCTGCTCGTCGAGGTCCGTGACCAGGCCGACGATATGCGGGAGTTCGGCGCACTCGTCCAGGGCGCCACCGCCCTTGTAGTCCACCAGCGCGAAGGTCAGATGCTCCGGGTCGGCGTCGATGGCCATGCTCGCGATGAGGGTGCGCAGCAGTTCGCTCTTGCCCGATCCGGTGGTACCCGCGATCAGCGCGTGCGGCCCGTCGTCGTCGAGATCCACGGTGAACAGGTCGCGTTCGCTGACCCCGAGCACGGCCCGCACCCGCAGGGCCGGGGCCCGGGTCTGCCACCGCCGGCCGACCTCGGAGCCGGAGACGGCGGCCAGGTCCAGCAGCGGCAGCAGGGAGATCCGGTCCGGCAGCCCCGCGCCCTCGACCCGCAGCTCCGGGTCCTCGAAGCGGGCCAGTGCCCTGGCGGTGTCGCGCGCCTGGGCTTCGGGCATGCCGCCCAGCAGCACATCCGGGATCACCTCGGCGGAGGCGACGTCGCGCACCTGCCCACGGCCCTCCGCCGAAGCGGTGACCACCGAGGTGCACAGGGCGGGCAGCCGGGTGGTGAGCACCATGGCCCCGCAGCGCCGGGTGCGGTCGGCGAGCAGGTCCCGCAGCGGGCAGGGCCGGCCCTCCAGGAGGGTGGCGCCGTCCACGACCACCAGCAGCACCGACCCGGTGCCGTCCTCCGTGCGCCTGGGCGCGGCGGCGAGCAAGCCGCGGGCCAGCGCGTCGGACTGCTCCGGGCCGACCGCCACCAGCCGCGACGTCCCCGACTGCGGGTCGGCGCCATGCGGCAGCCACTTCGTCCACTCCCAGTCGGCCAGCCGCGACGGGTCGGCGAACACCGCCAGGGTCACATCGGCCGGCCCACTCCCCACCAGCGCCTGGCACAGCAGGGACCGGGCGACGGCGAGGGCCGCCCGACGGTCCCCCTCGAACCCCACCGCCTCACCGGCCGAGACCCCGACCACGGCCGGCACCTGCGGCAGCACACACCGGGCGCCCAGGATGTCCGCCACCTCCGGGGCCGGCCCGGAGGAATCCGTGTCGAGAGACGGCGTCCACGGCAGGTCGGCCGTGCCGACGACGGTCTTGAGGAAGTCCGGTGCGCCCGGGCGCCGCTCCCACAGGGCGGCCCCCGGCGCGGTGGCCCGGTGGACCACCTCCGCCGGATCGGGATGGGCGCCCCGGCGGGTACGGAACTCGGCGGCGTGGCGCGCGGCCACGGTCCGCTCGAACTCCGCGATGCGCGCCGCGTGATCCCGCATCCCGCGCCGGAGGGTGAATCTGCCCCGCAGCCGCTCCTCCACGAAGTTCGCCATGAACATCAGGGGGGTGAGCGCCGCGATGGCCGCGTAACGGACGTCGTGCGTGAGCGCGACGATCGCACCGGCCAGAACCAGCGGCCCCAGCATGCTGGAGATGCTGAACGGAGCCTTGTTCGCGCTCGGTGGGGGAGAGGGGACGGCGATCCGCGGCGGATCGGCCGGGCGGCCACCGCGTGGTGCGCGGTTGAACGGCAGGGTGCCGCCGGGACCGACCTCGCGGACGGCGTTGACACGCTGTACGGGTCCGAGGCGGTCGGGCGGCAGGACGCGCAGCAGCACCTCACCGCCGAGCGAGACCAGGTCGTCCGGACGCACCCGGACGCCCGGCTCGGTGATGCGCTCGCCACCGACGTCCGTGCCGTTGGCCGTGTCGAGATCGGTGACGCGCACAGCCCCGTCGGGCGCGACCTCGAACGCCGCATGCAGTCGGGACACCCCCGTGGCCACGACCCGCACATCCGCCTCGGCACCCCGGCCGATGACCGTTCTGCCCGCCTTCAGCGGAAAGCTGCGCCCGGCCTCGAGCCCGCCGACCACCCGCAGTACGGCGGCCGCGGCGCGCGGACTGCCGGCGAGGTCCCAGCCCGCGCGGGCCACCCGTGATCCGTGGGTGAGACCGCATTCGCTCAGCCCCGTCTCCGGCGGTGCCGTCCGCCCGTCGATGCTCAGTCCGGTCGCGGGCACGTCCAAAGCGGCGGCCAAGTCGGCCAGTGTGGCGTCCGGCCGACCGACTCGCAGCTCCATCTCCCGCTCGGATTCGCCATCGGCGTAGATGATCCGCACGGCACAGTCCCTCCACAGTGGCCCTTGTCGCAAGGGGTATGTCGAGTCTGGGGACCGCCTCTCGGGAAGTCATTGACGGCGGACGCAGAGTCTTTGACTTCCGGCGCAATGCGAACGGCCCCCACGATCCGCGATCGTGGGGGCCGTTCGGCCCGGCCGGCCGCGCCGTGCTAGGCGACCTCGGCGAGGATCCGTTCCACCTCGGGGGAGAGGGGCTGGAAGACCTCGAAGAGGCCGATGGTGCGCAGGGCGGGGGTGAGTTCCCGCATCTGTGCGACGACGGCTGTGTACTCGGGGGTGCCCTCGGTGAGGTCGTTCAGTCGTATGGCATTGCTGACGAACGCGGCCACCGAGCCCTTGCGGACGGTCCTCCCGTTGATCGCGGTCGAGTCGACGCCCGCGGGCAGGACGTCCTCGGGGCGAACGGCGGGCTGCTGCGGCTGCGAAGGCGAGTGCGACATGGCCATCTCCTGCGTGTGGAATGAACGTGCTTTCTGCACGTATTAGAACGTTACCAGGACTCCGTGTTTTTTGCACGTATCATCGAAGGGTGAGCGATACGACACGTGACAACACATCCGCCGCCCGCGTGGCCGCGGCCATCGGGGCGTTGACCCAGAGGGCCACCCGTGCCGGGCTCTACAGCCGGTTGACCTCCGGGGTGGAGGGCGTGGACGCCACGACCTACCCGGTGTTGTCCGGGATCGACCGCATGGGGCCCGTCACCGCCACCAAGCTCGCGGAGGTGATCGGGATGGACCGCACCGTCACCACCCGCTACGCGACCCGATTGCAGGAGGCCGGGCTGATCGACCGCCGCCCCGACCCCGCTGATGCCCGTGCCACCAGGCTGGTCCTCACCGTTGAGGGGGAGCGGGCGGTCGCGGCGCTGCGAGGGGCGCTGGAATCCTTTCTGGCCGAGGAGATGGCGACGTGGCCGCTGGGTGAGGCCGCCGCGTTCGCCATGCGCCTGGAGCGTCTGACGGAATCCCTCGCTCAGGGTGAGGCGGACCGTTCACGCTGATGTGCGCGGGTGACGGGCCGCCGCTCGGACGTCGAGGTGCGCTCCGGTCCTGTCCGCGATCTCATCGGTGGAGACGCCCGGGGCGGCCTCGGCGAGAACCAGGCCGCGTTCCGTAACGTCGATCACGCCCAGGTCGGTGATGACACGCTGCACGCACCGTTTGCCGGTGAGGGGGAGCACGCACTCCTCGACGATCTTCGGGCTGCCGTCCTTGGCCGTGTGGTCCATCAGGACGATGACGCGCCGGGCTCCGTGGACGAGGTCCATGGCGCCGCCCATCCCCTTGATCATTTTCCCGGGGATGGTCCAGTTCGCGAGATCTCCGGTGGCCGACACCTGCATGGCACCCAGGATCGCCACGTCGATGTGCCCGCCCCGGATCATGCCGAAGGACAGGGAGGAGTCGAAGAACGAGGCTCCCGGCAGCACGCTGACGGTCTCCTTGCCCGCGTTGATCAGGTCCGGGTCCACCTGCTCAACGGTGGGATAGGGGCCCAGGCCGAGGATGCCGTTCTCGGATTGCAGCACCACATGGACACCGGTGGGCAGATGGTTGGGCACCAGGGTGGGCAGGCCGATGCCGAGGTTCACATAGGAGCCGTCAGGAAGTTCGCGGGCCGCCCTGGCCGCCATCTCGTCCCTGGTCCAGGCCATCAGTTCGCTCCTCCCGCCGTGACGATGTGCGGCGTGCGCACGGTCGTCTTCTCGATGCGCTTGTCCGCGGCTTCCGACGCGGTGAGCGCGAGCACCGACCGCACGAACACCCCGGGAAGATGGATCGCGTCAGGGGCGAGCTCTCCCGGGTCGACGAGTTCTTCGACCTCCGCGATGGTCACTCGCCCGGCCATGGCCGCCAGGGGGTTGAAGTTCCGCGCCGACTTGTCGAAGACGAGGTTGCCGTGCCTGTCGCCCTTGGCGGCCCGTACCAGAGCGAAGTCGGTGGTGATCGACTCCTCCAGTACGTACTGCGCCCCGTCGAACTCGCGCACCTCTTTCCGTGGTGAGGCGACGGCGACATCGCCGTCGGCGTCATAGCGCCAGGGCAGTCCGCCCTCGGCGACCTGGGTTCCCACTCCCGCGGGCGTGAAGAAGGCGGGTATGCCGCAACCGCCCGCGCGCAGCCGCTCGGCCAGCGTGCCCTGGGGCACCAACTCCAACTCGAGGTCGCCTGCGAGGTACTGGCGGGCGAACTCCTTGTTCTCGCCGACATACGAGCACATGGCGCGTGAGATGCGCCGTGCCTCGAGCAGTACGCCCAGCCCCCAGCCGTCGACGCCACAGTTGTTGGACACGACGCTCAGCTCTGCCGCGCCCTGCTCCAGCAGCGCCTGGATGAGTACGGCGGGGATACCGCAGAGGCCGAAACCGCCCACAGCGAGCGAGGCCCCGTCGTGGATCTCCGCCACGGCTTCGGCGGCGGAAGTGACGACTTTGTCCATTTTGTCCATGAACGCCCTCCGTATCGAGGTCGGGTTCGCCGGAGATGGCGAGCCGTCGACAGCGCACCGCCGTATCGCGCCGGTCGGGAAAGTGGTCGGCGGCGCGGCCGGGTTCGCGGGGTCGGCGGCTCCCGCCGTATGCCCGGGAACCGCCGAGTGTCGAGGAGGGCTCGCCGCCGGCCCAGGTCCGGGACGGCGGGCGGCCAGGCGAAACCAGGAGCCCGGAGGCCCCGAAGTTAGTAAACGTTAACTCGCGGTGGACGTTAGCGGGCGCCGCCGGAACTGTCCACTCCCGCGCTTCGGAGCCGAGGGCGGCGGCGCGGGGAGACCCGGGCGACGGCGCGGGGAGACCCCGGCGACGGCGCAGGGAGACCTGGGCGGCGGACTGAGATCTCCGTATCCAGAACGTGAGATCGCAACTGCGTTAAGGTGGCAGTGTGAAGTATCTGCCGGGCATCCTGGGCGAAGACCATCCGAGCCTCAGCGCCACCGAGCGCGCATACGCCGCCATCAAGCGCCAGATCATCGAACTCGAGCTGGTGCCCGGCACTCATGTCACCAAGTCGGCCCTCGTGCACCGGGCCGGCGTCGGCACGATGCCCGTCCGGGAGGCGCTGACCCGGCTCCAGCGGGACGGTCTGGTGCAGGCGCTGCCCCGCTCGGGCTACCGCATCCTGCCGGTCACCCTCAAGGGGACCCGTGACCTCTGCGCTTTCCGTCGGCTGCTGGAGGTGGAGGCGGCGGGTCTCGCGGCGGAGATCGGGTGCCCGGAGCGCGATCTCGCCCGGATGGAAGAGCTGCTGTCGGTCACGTACGAGACGGGCGACCCGGCCAGTCTCGACGCGTTCCTTCGCGCCAATCTCGAATTCGACGCGATCATCGCCAATCGATGCGGCAATGACATGCTGGCCCAGTCGATCATCCGGGTCTTCGACGAGTTGGAGCGAGTCCTGCGGATCACGCTGAAGTCCCTGCCCTTCTCGGAGCCGGCCGCGCATCAGCGGCGGGACATCCTTGAGGCCATCCGGGACCGTGACCCGGCCGCGGCCCGTGCGGCCATGGGCGCCAGGACGCAGGCCGCCCAGGAGCAGATCATCGACCAGTTGGTGTCCCATGCGTCGCTCGCCGAGGTCAGTATCAGCGTCACCTGATTCCGGAGGGGCTCCCGGAGGGAGTCCCGGAAGGGATCCCAGTGGGCTGGATTCATCTCGCGTCCCCCGAGGGGTTGACGGATGTTCCCGAAAGTGGTGGGCTGGGAACTGAGATCTTAGATGCATAGATAGAGATCTCAAAGGGGGTGGAAGTTCATACTCGCACCCGCTGCCGCATCGAGATGATCACCATGAACGCCACAGCGATCTCCCGGACCGACCGGACATTCTCTCTGCCGCCCTCCGCCGCCGACGTGCCCCGGATCCGGAGCGCCCTGGTGGGCGCCCTCCACGAATGGGGGCTCGCCGAGGGCGCCGAGCTGGTTCACACCATCGGCCTCATCGCCTCGGAGCTGGTGACCAATGCCGTCATCCACGCCGGTGTGCTCACGCCGAGCATCGTCGTCATCCTCAGGATCGGTGCGGGCGGAACGCTTGAACTCGGTGTCCGTGACAACTGCCGCGACATTCCGAGGCCGCGAGCCGCCTCCCCGGAAGCCGACCATGGCCGCGGGATGGCGATCGCCGATGCGCTGCTCGCCGAGCTCGGCGGAGGTCTGACGGCCGAACCGCATCCCGATGGCAAGACCGTTTGGGCCCGGCTGCCCGGCGCGCTCCCGTAACCCGGCCGCCGGTCCGCCCGCCTATGGCAACGCTGTGGCACCGCGGCGGCCCCGCCGTGGCCCCGCCGTGGCAACCAAGACCCGTGAAGGGAACCTGATGAAGCTGGAACGTCTGCCGGCTCTCGAACTCGCCGACCGCGCCCGGATGGCACCGCCGAGTCGCCCTGCCATGATCCCCTTCCGCGGTGTGCCGACGCTTCCCATGCCGGAGCATGTCGTGGAGGCGGTACGGACCGCCGCGGGCGAGGTGTTCCCCCGGCGCAGCCGTGGCTCCGAAGAACTCCGTCAGGCGATCGCCTCGCACCTGACGGCCTCATACGGGCTCACCGTGGACCCGGAGAGCGAACTGCTGATCACTCATGGCGCCCAGCACGGGATGAGCGTGGCGCTGAGGGCTCTGCTGTCACCTGGCGACGAAGTGGTGGTACCCGCTCCGAGCTATTTCTTCGACGGCATGATCCGCCTGGCGGGAGCCAGGCCGGTGTACGTACCGTCCGATGAGAGCCGCGGATGGGACCATGTCCCGGCGGCTGTCGAGGCCGCGATCACTCCGGCCACCCGGGCGCTGCTGGTCTGCAACCCCAACAATCCGACCGGCCATGTGCCCAGCCGCGAGCGGCTGCGCGGGCTGCTGCACATCGCCGCCCGGCACGGTCTGATCGTCTTCTCCGACGAGTCCTACGAGCGCTATGTATGGGACGGGCCCGGCTATGTGCCGCAGATGCTGCTGCGCGATCACCATCCGGATCTGGTCACGGTCACCAGCCTCAGCAAGAACTACGCCTTCACCAGTTGGCGGATCGGATATGTGCACGCCCCCGCCCATCTGCTGAAGCCGATACACCACGCCTTCGAATGGGACGCCATCAACGTCGGCGACGTGGCCCAGGCCGCGGCGCGGGCCGTCATCACCGGCCCGCAGACCTGGATCGAACGAGAGTTCGCCACCATGCGGGCCCGGCGTGACATTCTTCGGGACGGGCTGGAGAGCGCCGGTCTCGCTTCGGTACGCCCCGACGCCGGTGTGTTCGTCTTCGTCGACTGCGCCCCTCTCGGACTCCGCGGGCGACGGCTGGAGCGGCTGCTGATGGATCACGGTGTGACGGCCATCGCGGGCGACGCCTTCGCCGGGCCGGATACGCATATCCGCATGGTGTACGGGGGATCCGCCGCCGACCTTCGGGAGGCGGGGCGGCGGCTCGGGGAGCTGGCGCGGGGGAGTGCCGGGGTCCGCCCGGCTCTCGTGGAGTAGCGGAACGGAAGACGGCATGCGCGGTGCGGTGGGGTGCCGCACCGCGCGAACAATAAAGATCCTAGATGGCCATTGATGAGATCTCAGTTCTCCCCTAGGGTCATCGCAACTGCCGGAGGGGCGGCGCGATGCAGCCCTCTAGGGGCCACCTTTCAAGGAGCCGAACGTGCCAGGACCTGCCAAGACCGACCTCGACGGAAGCTGGCGCGTCGCCGCCGACATCGGTGGGACGTTCACCGATGTCATCGCCCTGGGCCCCGGAGGCCGGGTCGTCCCCGTGAAGGTCCTCTCCACACCACCGGACTTCGGCAGCGGCGTCCTCGGCGGAACCCAGGCCGCGCTGTCCGCGGCGAGTGTGCTCCCGAGCCGGGTCACGGCGATGCTGCACGCCACCACGGTGGCCACCAACGCCATTTTGGAGATGCGCGGCGCACGTACCGCCCTGGTGACCACGCGGGGATTCCGGGACGTGCTGGAACTCGGCCGGCTGCGCCGCCCGTTGCTGTACGACCTCTCCTGGCAGCGGCCGACCCCGCTCGTTCCCCGGCGTCACCGCTATGAGATCGACCAGCGCATCACCGCCGACGGCCGTCTCGAGCCCCCGGCGGACGCCGCCGAACTGGCCCGTGTGGCGGGCGAGATCCGGGCCGCGGACATCGAGGCGGTGGCGGTGTGTCTGATCAACTCCTATGCCTGCCCCGAGGAGGAGCGCCGGGTCGTCGCCGAACTGCGGGCCCTGCTGCCCGGCAGCTATGTGACCGCCTCCGTCGACATCACCCCGCAGATGCAGGAGTACGAGCGCACCAGTACCGCGGTCGTCAACAGCTATGTGGGGCCCCAGGTCCATGACTATGTGACGGCGCTCGGCGAGGGCCTGCGGGAAGCGGGCGTCTCCGCGCCCCTGATGATCATGCAGTCCAGCGGTGGACTCCTCGACGCGCCCTCGGTGGTGGGGCGCCCGGTGCAGATCATCGAGTCGGGGCCCGCCGCCGGTGTCATCGCCGTACGGAAACTCTCCCGGCTCATGGGCCTCGACTCCGTGGTCGCCTTCGACATGGGCGGCACCACGGCCAAGGCGTCCCTCATCGAGAACGGGGAGCCGTTCGTCGCGGGCGACTACGAGGTCGGCGGGGGCATGAACATCACCCGCGGCCTGGGCAAGGGGGCGGGATACGCGCTGCGCGTGCCCTCCATCGACATCGCCGAAGTGGGCGCGGGCGGGGGCAGCGTCATCTCCACCGACGTCGCCGGATCCCTGCGGGTCGGACCGGAGAGCGCCGGCTCCCGGCCCGGTCCCGCCTGCTACGGCAACGGAGGGACCAGCCCCACTCTGACCGACGCCAATGTGGTCCTGGGCTACCTCAGTTCGCAGGCCCTGGCCGGCGGGCGGGTGACCATCGAGCCGGACCTCGCCCGGCGGGCCATCGCCCCGGTGGCCGAGGACCTCGGCGTCGACATCCCGGCGGCCGCGCGCGGAGCCTACGAAGTCGCCGTGTCCAGCATGACCAAGGCGGTCAAGGCCGTCACCAGCGAACGCGGTCGCGATCCGCGGGAGGCGGTCATGGTGGCCTTCGGCGGAGCCGGGCCGCTCTATGGCGCGGCCATCGCCCGTGAGCTGGGCATCGAGACCGTCATCGTCCCCGTGCACACCGGGCTGTTCAGCAGTCTGGGACTTCTCGTCGCCGACACCGAACGGCAGGCGGTGCTGCCCTACCGGGCCGACCTCGACGCACTCGACCTGCTCGGCGCCGAGTTCGACCGTATGGCCAAGGAGGTCACCGAGGCCCTGCGGGAGGCCGACCCCTCGGCGCACACCGAGGTCCAGCGGATCCTCGACATGCGCTACCGCGGTCAGCGATTCGAACTGTCCGTCACCGTGCCGGGCGGGACGCTGGACGACGGCCTGATGGCCTCCGCTCGGCAGCGGTTCCACGCCGAGCACCACCGCACCTACGGCCGCGCCGGCACCGACGAACTGGTGGAGATCGTCAACCTCCGCGTCCGCGGGCGGGTGCGCAATCCAGTGAGCATCGAGCGGATTCTGAGCCTCCCGCCGTCGGAGCCCGGCGCCGAAACGACCAGGGCGTGCCGATTCGACCAGAGCGAGCCGACTCCGGTGATCGCCCGCTCCGCGCTGTCGCCGGAACCCCGGCAAGGCCCCCTCGTCATCGAGGACATGGACTCCACCACCCTCGTACCGCCGGCGGCCACCGCCCACCGCGACCGCTTCAACAACATCGTCATCCGCTGGACGAACACAGCCCCGGAGGCCACCTCATGAGCCCGCGCCCGATCAGCGACGCCGCCACGTTCGAGGTCTATCGGAACGCGGTCACCGGACTCGCGGACGAAATGGCGATCACCATTCTGCGCACCGCGCACTCCCAGATCGTCGCCTCCAGCATGGACTTCTCGGCCGCGCTGTGCGACGCCTCCGGACGGGTGATCGCACAGGCCAACACCTGTCCGGTGCACCTCGGCTCCATTCCCGAGGCCATGAGCGCCGTGCTGGAGAGCTTCGGCGACTCCGTCCGCCCGGGCGATGTCTACCTTCTCAACGATCCCGACCTGGGCGGTATGCATCTGCCCGACATCTTCGCCATCGCCCCGGTGTTCACCTCCGGGCAGGAGCTGATCGGCTACTCGGTCACCGTCGTCAACCACGTCGACGTGGGCGGCTGGGCCGCGGGATCCATGGCGGTGCAGTCCACCAGCATCTTCGCGGAAGGCGTACAGATACCGCCTTCCCGGCTGTGCGACGCGGGCACGCTCAACGAGACCTTCCTCGCGCTCATCCTGCGAAACGTACGCGAGCCCGAGCTACTGCGTGGCGACCTGGAAGCCCAGCTCGCCGCGTGTCACGCGGGCGGGGAAGGGCTGAAGGAACTGGCCGAACGCCACGGTATCGACGGGCTGGCCGCGTTGAACGAGGAACTCCTCGACTACTCCGAGACGCTGCTGCGCGCCGCCCTCGCAAAGGCCCCCGACGGTGCCTACGCGTTCGAGGACTTCATCGACGACGACGGCATGGGTTCGCCGCCCATCCCCTTCCGCGTCACCGTCACCATCACCGGGGACCGCCTGCACCTGGACTTCACCGGCTCCTCCCCCCAGGTCGCCTCGGCGCTCAACGCCACCGAGTCCTTCACCCGGTCCGCCTCCTACGCGGCCATCCAGGGCGCCCTCGGCTCCGACATCCCGGCCAACAGCGGCTTCTACCGGCCCCTCACGTTCACGATCCCCGAGGCATCCATCCTGAGCGGCCGAAGGCCCTCGGCCCGCGGCGCCCGGGGCCTGGTCGCCTACCGCATCATCGACACCGTCCTCGGCGCGCTGGCCCCCGTCTTCCCCGACCGGGTCCCGGCCGCGGGCGACGGCGGCCCCGACTCCGTGGCCATCGGCATCACCGGGCAGGACGGAACCACCAACGTCCTGTGGGACATCCTGTGCGGGGCCTGGGGAGCCCGTCCCGACCGCGACGGTGTGGACGGCGTGAGCCCGCTCGGCGCCAACCTGGCCAACGTACCGGTGGAGGAACTCGAGCAGTCCGGCCATGTGCGCATCGACGGCTACGGCTATCTGCCCGACACCGGCGGCCCGGGCCGATGGCGCGGCGGACTGTCGACCTTCCGCGATATGACGGTCCTCGCCCCCAACGTCTCGGTGCAGATCCGCTCCGACCGGCGCACCCACCTGCCCTACGGTCTCCAGGGAGGAGCGCAGGGCACGGCGTCGTCCAACATCCTCAACCTGGGCACCCCCGAGGAGCTGGAACTCCCCGCCAAGGTCGTCCGCGATCTCGCCTCCGGCGACCGCCATCGGCATGTCACCGCCGGCGGAGGCGGCCATGGGGACCCCTTCACCCGCGACCCCGACCGTGTCCTCCAGGACGTGCTCGACGGAAAGGTCACCGCCTCCGGAGCGAGCCGCGACTACGGAGTCGTCGTCACCCCCGACGGCGCGATCGACACGGCGGCAACACAGCGACGGCGCGCCGCCGGGCGCCATTAGCACCGCCCCGTCCCCGCCGCGTCCCCGTCTCCACCTCCCAAGCCACCTCCCAAGCCACCTCCCACCTCACCACCCGCGGACCCCGCTCACCGAGAGGATCCCGTCATGGCCGAGGTCACCGCCGCCCTGACAAAGACAGACGATGACATGCGTCCTGTATGGCGCAAAGTAGGCATCCGCATCATCCCGCTCATCGGCCTCGCCTACGTGATGAGCTATATCGACCGTGCCAATCTCGGCTATGTGGCACAGTCGCTCGGCAAAAGTCTCGGCATCACTGCCGGACAGATGGGCCTGGCCTCCGGCCTGTTCTTCATCGGCTACATTCTCGTGGAAATCCCCAGCAATATGATGCTGCGCCGATTCGGGGCGCGGAAATGGATCACCCGAATCCTTGTCTCCTGGGGCATTGTCACCATGGGAACCGCGGCCGTGGAGAGCGTCGGCCAGCTCTACATCATGAGAATCCTGCTGGGTTTCGCGGAGGCCGGGCTGGCCGCCGGAATCCTGCTGTATCTGACCTTCTGGTTCCCCAGGAGACAGCGGGTCTGGGCCATGTCGGTCTTCTTCATCATGATTCCGCTGTCCGGCATCGTGGGATCGCCCCTCGCCGCTGCCATGCTGTCCTGGGGTGAACAGCTCACCGGGTACGAGGGGTGGCGGTCGTTGTTCCTCGTCGAGGGCCTCTTCACCGTTCTGGCCGGAATTCTCGTCTTCAGCTTTCTGCCGGACCGGCCCGCCGACGCCAAATGGCTGACCAGCCAGGAGAAGGACGCCATCCAGCGTCAACTCGCCCTGGAGGACGCCCGGCAGAACGCACATGGCGCGCTCACCGGGGTGCGCCAGGCGCTTTCCAGCGGACGAGTGTGGATGCTGGCCCTCGCCTTCTTCGCCATCGTCTTCGGTCTGTACCCCATCGCCTTCTTTCTGCCGACGATGATCGCCACCCTTACCGGGAACGCCTCCGCGATCTCGGATGTCAGCAGTGTGCTGCTCGCCGCCATCCCGTCGGCGATCGCCATCGTCGCCATGCTCGCCTGGGCCAGGGTGGCGGCCCGCCGGTCCGTGGTGTTCTCCACGGCGATCCCCCTGGCCTTCGGCGTCGTGGGTCTGCTGCTGGCCACCTTCACCCACCAAGACGTCCTGTTCATCGCGGCGTTCTGTATCAGCGTCTCCGGTGTCTACACCGCCATGGCGCAATTCTGGCGACTGCCGCCGCTGTGCCTGACCGGCGCCGCCGCCGCCTCCGGTATCGCGCTGATCAACTCGGTGAGCAATGTCAGTGGATTCGTCGGCCCCTATATGACCGGCGCCATCGCGGATGCCACCGGCGACTTCAGCTACGCCCTCCTGGTCATCGCCCTCATGCTCACCGCCGGATTGGTGATCCTGCTGACGGCCGGGCGCAAGGCGGAGCAGTCGACCGCCCAGGAACCACTGTCCCAGGCCCATGAAACGGAGAAGATCGGGTGACCGGCCGTACCGACACCGCACTGATCGTCGGTGATATGCAGACAGGCATTCTGGCGAACTACCCATTCAGCCGGGCGCCCCTACCTGCCATACAGTCTTTGGTAAGTGCCGCTCGTGCGCGCGGCATCCTCGTTGTCCTCGTCCGCACGGAACTGCGGGTATCGGGAGTCGATGTCTCGGCGAACAACGACCTGTTCACGGCGTTTCACCAAGCCGGCCCGCTGTTCCATGAGGGATCCGGGGAGACGGACATCATTCCGGGGTTGGCGCCACAGGCGGAGGATGTCGTCATCACCAAGCGCCGCACCAGTGCTTTCGCCGGAACGGAACTCGACCTGGTGCTGCGCGCCCGGCGCATCGAAACGATCGCGCTGACCGGAGTGGCGACCAGCGCCATGGTCGCGGGAACGCTCTACGACGCCCTGGACCGCGACTACCGGGCCACCGTCCTGAGCGACGCCTGCGCGGATGCCGAGGCGGACGTCCATGACTTCTTCATGGAGCGGATTTTCCCCGCACGAGGCGCGCGGGTGATGACAGCGGGTTCCTGGCTCGCGGAAGTTGGGTGATTTTCGATGTCCGCAGCGGTTGTCCAGGCGGCGACGGATGGTGGTTTCACGCTCGACGACCGTTATCTGAGGGAGCGGGGGACGGTCTATCTCACCGGCGTCCAGGCTCTGGTGCGTGTCCTCTTCGACCGGATCAGGCATGACCGGCGGTTGGGACGGGATACGGCGGCCTTCGTTTCGGGGTACGAGGGCTCGCCCTTGGCCGGCTTCGATCTGGAGTTGGCGCGACGCTCCGCGTTGCTGACCGAGCATGCCATCTCCCATCAGCCGGGGCTGAATGAGGAGCTGGCGGCGACATCGGTGATGGGCAGCCAACTGGCGGGCGAGGCGGGCCGTATGGGGCCGGACGGGGTGGTCGGGCTCTGGTATGGCAAGTCCCCGGGGCTGGACCGCGCGGCCGACGCCTTCCGGCACGCCAACCTGGTGGGTGTCCCGGGCATCAGCGGTGTGCTCGCGCTCGTCGGTGATGATCCGGTGGCCAAGTCCTCGACGGTGCCGTGCGCGTCCGAACGCGCCTTGGCGGATCTGGCGTTGCCGGTGTTCTACCCGGCGGATACGCAGGACATCCTGGATTACGGGCTTCATGCCGTGGAACTGTCCCGGGCCAGTGGCGTCTGGGCCGCGATGAAGGTGGTCACCAACGTGGCGGACGCGGCCGGCACCGCGACCGTCGACCCCGGCTGGCGCCCTCCGGTCCTGGCCCCACGCGGCGGCGCCAGTCCGTACGGCCATCGTCCGAGCGCCCATCTGCTGGGCAGCAGCCTCGCCGCGCTGGAACGCAGCCTGTACACCGTGCGGCTGCCGCTCGCCGCCGAATACATCCGTGCCAGCGGCGTCAACCGTTTGATCAGCGGCACCTCCGCCGACCGGGTCGGCATCGTGGCGGCGGGGAAGCCGTACCTGGATCTCCGGCAGGCGCTGCGCGACCTGGGACTCGACGAGAGGGACCTGGCGCGTTACGGGATCCGGTTGCTCAAGCTCGGTGCGATCCACCCCTTGGAGCCCACCATCATCAGGGAGTTCGCCGGTGGACTCACCGAGATCATCGTGGTGGAGGAGAAGCGGTCCTTCATCGAGGCGGCCATCAAGGACATCCTCTACGGAGTGCCCGGCGCGCCCGCCGTGTACGGCAAGGCCGGTCCGGACGGTGCGACGCTCTTCAGCGAGATCGGGGAACTGGGTCCCGAGGTGATCGCGGCCGGGCTCGCCCGCCGCCTGACCGCGCACGGGGAGATCGGCTCCGTCAGCGCCTGGCGGACGAGGCGCCGCGGGGAACGGATCTCCCTGCCCCTGCTGACCCGGACGCCGTATTTCTGCTCCGGCTGTCCACACAACTCATCGACGAAGGTTCCCGGCGGCTCGCTGGTGGGAGCCGGTATCGGCTGCCACACCATGGCCGTGTTCATGGATCCCGCGCAGGTGGGGAACGTGGTCGGGCTGACCCAGATGGGCGGTGAGGGCGCCCAGTGGATCGGGATGGCCCCGTTCGTCGGCGACGAGCACTTCGTGCAGAACATCGGCGACGGCACGTTCACGCACTCCGGCAGCCTCGCGGTACGGGCGGCCGTCGCCGCCGGGGTCAATATCACCTTCAAGCTCTTGTACAACTCGGCCGTCGCGATGACCGGCGGTCAGGAGGCGGTCGGCGGTCTCCCCGTCGACCGGCTGGCCGCGCTGCTGCTCCTGGAGGGGGTGGCGAAGGTGGTCATCACCAGCGACGCCCCGGAGCGGCTGCGCAGGGCCGGGCTTCCGAAGGGAGTTGAGGTACGCCATCGCGACCGGCTCCTGGGCACACAGGAGGAACTGGCCGCCATACCCGGGGTCACCGTGCTCATCCACGATCAGGAGTGCGCGGCCGAGAAGCGGCGGAAGCGCCGCCGCGGCAAGGCGGCCACCCCCGACACCAAGGTGGTGATCAACGAGCGGGTCTGCGAGGGGTGCGGGGACTGCGGTACGAAGTCCAACTGCCTGTCCGTCCATCCGGTGACCACGGAATTCGGCCGTAAGACGGAGATCAACCAGTCCTCGTGCAACCTGGATTACTCCTGCCTCGACGGTGACTGCCCGTCCTTCCTGACCGTCGTCCCCGGGCGCCCCGGGCGCCCCGGGCGTCCCGGGCGCCGCCGGGAGCTGCCCGACCTGGCCGCCGAAGCGCTGCCGGCGCCTGAGCGGCGGTCCGTCCGCGAGGACTTCACGGTGCGCATCACGGGCGTGGGCGGCACCGGCGTGGTCACCGTCGCCCAGGTCCTCGCCACCGCCGCGGTGATCGATGGCAAGCAGGTGCGCACCCTCGACCAGACGGGGCTGGCGCAGAAGGGCGGCGCCGTGGTGTCGGACATCAAGATCACATCAGAGGTGGTGGAGCAGGCGGCGAAACTCGCCACCGCCGAATGCGATCTCTACCTGGCCTGCGACGCTCTCGTGGGCGCCGATGCGCAGTACCTGGCGGCGGCCGACCCCGGCCGGACGACCGCGGTGGTCTGCACGACCGAGATCCCCACCGGCCGGATGATCATCGACCCCACGGTCACCTTCCCCGAGGAGGGCCGTATCCGCTCGGCCATCGACGCGGCCAGCGCGCATGCCGTGTATCTGGACGCCCGCGCGCTGGCGGAGGCGCTGTTCGACGACGACCAGTACGCCAACGTCCTCCAGCTCGGCGCCGCCTTCCAGACCGGAGCGCTCCCGCTGACCGCGGAGGCCATCGAGCGCGCCATCACGCTGAACGGCACGGCTGTGCGACGCAACCTTCAGGCATTCCGGCGGGGCCGTCAGCTCATCGACGACCCCGAGGCGTTCACAGCCGCCGCCACGCCCGGCCCGTCCGCCACGGCTACGGCCGCAGCCGGGCGGGTTCACCCGGCCGCCGGGCGGGTGCGGGCGATGGTCGGCGCGGAGCCCGGCTCCGAACTGGCACGTCTGCTGGACATCCGGGTGCCGGACCTCATCGCCTACCAGGATGTGCGGTACGCGGGCCAGTACGCGGAGTTCGTCGAGCGGGTCCGCCGCCACGAGCGGACCTCCACCGCGGTCACCGAGGCGGTGGCCCGCAACCTCTACAAGCTCATGGCCTACAAGGACGAGTACGAGGTCGCCAGACTCTCCCTCGAGCAGACGCTGACCCAGGACATCGAGGCCCGGTTCGGTAGCGGGGCACGGTACTCCTACCGGCTGCATCCTCCGGTGCTCAGGGCACTCGGCATGAAACGGAAGATCAGCCTGGGCCCCTGGTTCCGCCCGGTGTTCCGGACCCTCCGCGCGATGCGCAAGGTCCGCGGAACACGCCTGGACCTCTTCGGCTACGCGCACCTGCGCCGCGTCGAGCGCGCGCTGATCCAGCAGTACCGCGACACCATCCTGGAAGCCCTGTCCACCGCACGGCCCGCCGCAGATCTCGACGCCGTGGTGGAACTGGCGGAACTCCCCGACATGGTGCGCGGCTACGAGCAGATCAAGCTGGACAACATCGACACCTACCACCGGCGGCGGTCCGAGCTCCTGGAGAAGCTGCGGCCCGCACCGGCCCAGGAGGCGCCGATGTGCCGCTGAACAGGCGCCGCCGGTTTCGCGCACCAGCGGCACCGGCGCCGCCGCCCCCTTCCGCGCACGGTCAGGCTCGGCGTCGCGACAGCGCCGTCGAGGCCACGGAGTTGTGCACGGTGAAGGAAACCGTGCCCGGAAGGTAGCGGTCCTCCGACCATTCCAAGGGCGTGCCCGCCGGGTCCGTCGCCCGCCGACGCTCCCGCATCAGCGGCGCGCCCTCCTCGCAGCCGAGCAGCTCCGCGTCCTCGGCGTCGGCATAGACGAGGTCGACGGTGTGTTCGGCATCGGCGAACACCACCCCCTGCTCCGTCAGCGGCTCGAGGTGGGAGATCGCCTCGGGCTCAAGGCGGGCGATCATGGCACCGACGTGCTCCACATAGATGGTCCGCTCGATCATGATGGGGACACGCGACAGCGTCCGCAGCCGCAGCACCCGGTAGATCTCCGCCCCGGGCGCGAGGCCGAGTTGCTCGCGCTCCAAGGGGTTGGCTGTACACCTGGTGATGTCGATCGTGCGACCGCCCGGCTCCTCTCCGAGCGAGCGCGCCCAGAGAGTGAAGCTCATCAGCTCCATGAAGCTTTGCGTGCGCGCGGTGCCCAGCACCACGCGCCGCGTGCCACGGCGGGAGGTGACCAGCCCGTTGGCGCGCAGCACGGCCAGCGCCTGACGGACGGTGCCGCGTGATACGCCGTACTGCTGGGCGAGTTGCTCCTCGCTGGGCAGCCGGCCGTCCGAGCCGAAGGCGCCCGAAGCGATGGCCTCGCGCAGGTCGGCGGCCAGCCGTCGGTATCGGGCTCCGGTCGTTCTGCCGTCCGTGCCCGCCATGTCGCTCTCCTTCTCCCTCGGCCGCCATCGCCGCTCCGGCGTGACCCTATCCGCTTCCCGGTCGCTCGGCGGAGTGACCGGGGATCACCTGCCCGCCGGCGGATGGCTTCTTCCCGCGAAGGTCGGGCGGCCGTGTGCGGGCGTTCATCTCCCTGACACCACCCTACTGAGTAATGGCTGAAGTTGTATAGCCAACTTCGGTACCTCAGGAGAACCAGTGAGACAGCATCGCGTTCGTTCGGCGGGCCTTGCCTGCTCCCTCGTCGTCTCCGCGCTCGTACTCAGCGCATGCGGCATGACCAGCACGAATGGGGGCAGCGGCAGCGGCGGCAAGGCCGCGACCGCCACCTCGGCAAAGGACTTCGGCGGCATGGACGCCCTGGTCACGGCCGCGAAGAAGGAGGGCAAGTTGAACGCCATCGCCCTTCCCCGTGACTGGGCGAACTACGGCGAGATCATCGACACCTTCGAGAAGAAGTACGGGATCGAGGTCGAGGTCGAGAACCCCGACGCCTCCAGCCAGGACGAGATCACCGCGGCCACCTCCCGCAAGGGCCAGGACCGGTCTCCCGACGTTCTCGACGTGGGCAGCGCCTTCGCCATCGGCGCGGCCGGGCAGAACGTGCTGGCGCCGTACCGGGTCAGCGCGTTCGACCAGATCCCGAAGCCGCAGAAGGACGCCCAGGCCCGCTGGTACAACGACTTCGGCGGCTATGTCTCGATCGGCTGCGACGCCGGACGCGTCAAGAAGTGTCCCCGGACCTTCGCCGAGCTGCTGAATCCCCGGTACAAGGGCCAGATCGCGCTGACCGGCAACCCGACGAAGTCCAGTTCGGCCTTCGGCGCCGTGTACGCCTCGGCCCTCGCCCGGAAGGGGTCCTTCGACGACATCAAGCCCGGCCTCGACTTCTTCTCCCATCTGAAGAAGGCCGGCAACTTCAACCCGGTCGAGTCGAGCCCCGCGACCATTCAGAAGGGCGAGACGCCGATCAGCATCACCTGGGACTACCTCAACACCGGCTATGCGGACGACCTCCGCGGCAAGGGCGTCGACTGGAAGGTCAGCATCCCGTCCGACGGCGCGTACGCCGAGTACTACTCGCAGGCCATCGTGAAGTGGGCACCGCACCCGGCCGCGGCCCGCCTGTGGCAGGAGTTCCTGTACAGCCCCGAGGGCCAGAACCTGTGGCTCAAGGGCCATGCCCGCCCCGTGCTGATGCCGGCGATGCGGAAGTCGGGGACCCTCGACGCGCCCCTCGCCGCCAAACTCGCGCAGGCGCCCGGCAAGGGCACGGTCGCCTTCCCGACCGAGGGCCAGATCAGCGAGGCCAAGCAGGCAGTCGTCCAGGGCTGGGCCAAGGCAGTCGCCGGATGAGCGCCATCCAGACCGCCGGGGGCGACACTCCGACCCGCTCCTACGGCAGCAAGGCCCGCCCTGTGGCGGCACGGTGGCGCGTTCGGCGCGTGGCGGGCTGGCTCGGTGCCGCACCGCTGCTCGCCTTCGCCGCCGTGGTGTTCGGCCTGGTGCTCGGGACGATGGTGTACGGCGCTCTCACCACACCGGAGTCCGAGCCGGGAGGGGCCCGCCTCACCGGCGCGAACATGAGCGCCTCGCTGCACGGCCCCTATCTGACCTCGTTGATCGGCAGCGTCAAGCTCTCCGCCGTCTCGGCGCTGATCGCCACCGTGGCCGGCCTGCCGATCGCCCACGCGGTCGTGACCTCGCGGTTCCGCGCCCTGCGCGAGGCGGTCCTGGCCGGGTCGGGCGTACTGGCGAACTTCGGCGGTGTGCCGCTCGCGTTCGCGTTCGTGGCGACGCTCGGCAACGCCGGAGTCCTGACCAGCCGATTCCACCTGCTCGGCCACGGCTGGAGCCTGTACGGCTTCTGGGGCCTGACCTTGGTCTACCTCTACTTCCTCATTCCGCTCATGGTGCTCACGCTCACCCCGGCTCTGGAGGGACTGCGGCGGCAGTGGCAGGAGGCCGCCCGTAACAACGGCGCGAACACCTTCCGGTACTGGACGCATATCGCGCTGCCGATCCTCATGCCATCGCTGCTCGGCGGCTCTGTGCTGCTGTTCGGCTCCGCGTTCAGCGCCTACGCGACCGCCGCGGCGATGGTCGGCAGTTCGGTACCGCTGGTCACCATGCAGATCGCGGACGCCTTGTCCGGGAACGTCCTGGTCGGCCAGGGCAACGTCGCGCTCGCGCTCGGCGTCGACATGGTGCTGGTCGCGGGGCTCGTCGTGGCCGTCCAGGTGCCACTCCAGCGCAGGAGCGCCACATGGCTCGCCTGACCACGATCCGATACGGGCGCGCCGCCGTGCTGCTGATCACCGGCGCCTACTTCCTTATCCCGCTCACCTGCGCCATCGCCTTCAGTATCGGCGCGGGCGTCCCGGGTCAGCGCATCGGCATCGATGCCTACACCGGCATCTTCAGCGCCGGCGGCTTCGCCGACAGCCTCGTACTGACCCTGAAACTGGCCGCGGCCACCATCGCGCTCGTGCTGGGTCTGCTGGTGCCCGCTCTGGTCACGGTACGGCTGGCCGCGCCACGTCTGCGCACACTCGTCGAGATCGTGTGCCTGCTGCCGCTGGTCGTACCCGCTGTCGCCCTGGTCGCCGGGGTCAGCGCGGTGCTGCGCTGGGGATCGGACCATTTCGTCGGCACCCCGGTCTTCCAGGCCCTGGTCGCGCTCCAGAACCCGCGCTTCCCCCTGGTCCTGGTTCTCGCGTACACGCTGATGGCGCTGCCCCTGGCGTACCGCACCCTCGACACCGGGCTCGCCGCCATCGACCTGCGCCTGCTCGTGGAGGCCGCGCTGGCCTGCCGGGCGCCATGGCATCGCACCCTGTTCCAGGTGGTGCTGCCCAACCTGCGCGGGGCGCTGCTCAATACGGCGTTCCTGACCCTTGCGCTGGTGCTCGGCGAGTACAGCGTTGCCGCGATCCTCGGCTACCAGCCGTTCGCCGTGTGGATCCTCGCCACCAGCGGCTCGCAGGCCCAGATGTCGGTGGCCGTCTCGGTTCTGGGGCTGCTCGTCACCTGGGTGCTGCTGCTGCTCATCGCCGCCGCCGGACGCGCTCGCCATCCCAAGGAGACCCCATGACCAACCTGACCGTCGAACGCGAAGCCATCAGCCGGACCGGGACCGGGACCGGGACTCGGACCGGTACCAGCGTCGAGTTCCGTGGGCTGCGCCGCTCCTTCGGCGCCACGACCGCGCTGGACGGCCTGGACCTGACCGTCGAGCCGGGCGAGTTCGTGGCACTGCTCGGCCCGTCCGGTTGCGGCAAGACCACCGCACTGCGGACCCTCGCCGGATTCGAGAGACCCGACTCGGGCACGGTGCTCGTGGACGGCGAGGACATCACCGGCGTCCCCGCGCACCGCCGCGATGTGGGGATGGTGTTCCAGTCCTACAGCCTCTTTCCACACCTGACCGCCATCGACAACGTCGCCTTCGGGCTGCGGATGAGCGGTGTCGGCAAGGCCGCGCGGCGGGCTCGCGCCGCCGAACTCCTGGAGCTGGTCGGACTGGAGCAGCACGCCGGCCGCTTCCCGCATCAACTCTCCGGAGGCCAGCAGCAGCGGATCGCCCTGGCGCGGGCCCTGGCACTGCGGCCACGCGTGCTGCTGCTCGATGAGCCACTGTCGGCGCTGGACGCACGCGTACGCCTGACCCTCCGTGAGGAGATTCGCCGTCTCCAGCAGAGCCTGGGCATCACCACCCTGTTCGTGACCCACGATCAGGAAGAGGCCCTCTCCATGGCCGACCGGGTCGCGGTGATGCGTGCCGGGAGACTGGAGCAGTGTGCGCCTCCGGCGGAGCTGTACGCACGCCCGGTGACCGCGTTCGTCGCGGAGTTCGTCGGCGTGATGAGCCGGATCCCGGCCCGGGCCGGGGCGAAGGACGGGACCGTGGACGTGCTCGGCCGCACACTGCCGGTCCATCGGAGCCTGCCGGGCGCCGCCGCGGTCGCCCATGGACCGGGCGAGGTGGACGTACTGGTACGGCCGGAGGCGGTCGAGATCGCGGCGGACGCACAGGGCACGTCCCGGATCGTGGGGGCGGCGTTCCTGGGCGCGACGACGCGGCTGACCGTGCGGCCGGCCGACGGCGGCGATGTGACGACCGATGTGCCGACCCATGCCATGACCACGCTCCCGGTCGGTGCGGCGGTCACGCTGACCCTGCCGGACCGCCCTGTTCTGGTGGACCGCCGCCGGTGAAACGGCGGCCCCGGAGGGGGCCGACGACGCCCACCGACACCCGGCCCAATGACACGGTCGCTGCGTATCGACCCACCTAACCGCCCGCCAACGGACGCGGAGAGCCCATGCGTTCGCCCATTCGCCCGCTCGCCCCGAACCGGAGAAGACTGACCTTGAACCTGAACCAACGCATCGCGGCGCCCGGCCTTCCCGCCGCCGTCCTGTTCGACATGGACGGCACGCTCGTCGACACCGAACGGCTGTGGTGCGCCACAGTGGAACAGATCGCCGCCAGGACGGGGCGGCCGCTGACCGACGCGGACATGCCTCATGTACTGGGCCGCCCCGCCGCGTACACCGCCGCTCATCTGCACCGCACCGGCGCCCCGGCAGCCCCCGGCATCGGGGCGCTCGCCGAGGAGCTGGACACCGCGTTCGCCGCCCGGGTCGCCGACGAGGTCATCCCGCTCCCGGGCGTACCGCGCCTGCTGGACGAACTGGTCACGGCCGCCGTGCCCGCGGCGATCGTCTCCGCTTCGTCGCGCCAGGTCGTCGACCTTGTGCACAGGGTGCTCGGCGCGGACCGGTTCGCGCTGACCGTCGCCGTCGAGGACACCGTCCGCAGCAAGCCGGCGCCCGACCCCTATCTCACCGCTGCCGCCGCCCTGGGCGTCGAACCGCGTAGGTGCCTCGTCGTCGAGGACACGCCCACGGGTGTCGCCGCGGCCGAGGCCGCCGGGTGCCCGGTGCTGGCCGTTCCCTCCACCGTGCCGATCCGGCCCGCGGCCAACCGCACCGTTCTCGATTCGCTGGACCGTGTCGACCTGGCCCTGCTCGCCTTCCTCGTCACTTCGGCACAAGGGGACTGACACCATGGACGACATCCGGCACGTGGTGATCCTGATGCAGGAGAACCGCAGCTTCGACCACTACTTCGGCACGTTGAACGGCGTGCGCGGCTTCGACGACCGCCAGGCCCTGACGTTCCCGAACGGCGACAGCGTCTTCCGCCAGCCCGCCCCGGCCCGGCCCGACGGCGGATATCTGCTGCCCTACCGCATGGACTCCTCGAAGTTCGACGCGCAGAACGCCGACGGCCTGCCACACGACTGGGAGAGCGGTCACGAGGCCATCAACAACGGCGCGATGAACCGCTGGACGTCCGCCAAGGGCGAGCAGAGCATGGGCTACCTCACCCGTGCGGACATCCCCTACCAGTACGCGCTGGCCGACGCCTTCACACTGTGCGACGCGTATTTCTGCTCACTGGTCGGCCCCACCAGCCCCAACCGCCTCTACCTGTGGACCGGCACGGTCGGACCGGGCCGCGACGGCACGACGGGTCCATGGATCGACAACACCCCGCTGCCCGAAAGCCCGGTCTGTGACTGGACCACCTACGCGGAGCGCTTGTCGGCCGCCGGCGTCTCCTGGCGCGTCTACCACACCCCCGGCCTGGACGAGCGTGACGGCAACTACGAGGACAACGCCCTGGAGTACTTCAGCCAGTTCCACACCTTCGACAAGGACGACCCGCGCTACCTCGACGCGATGACGAAATGGGACCTGTCGGCATTCGACGCGCACTGCGAGGACGGCACGCTGCCGACGGTGTCCTGGCTGGTCTCGCCCTATCTGTTCTGCGAGCATCCGGCCGCCAGCCCGGCCTACGGCGCCCACTGGGTCAACACCGCTCTCCAGTCGGTGTTCGCGAACCCCGAGATCTGGAAGCACACCGTTTTCCTCGTCATGTACGACGAGAACGACGGCTACTTCGACCACATGGTGCCGCCCTTCCCGCCCGCGGGAACACCCGAGGAGTTCGTGGACGGTCAGCCGATCGGGCTGGGCAACCGCGTCCCGCTGTGGGTGATATCGCCGTGGTCACGCGGCGGCTGGGTCAACTCCCAGGTCTTCGACCACACCTCCGTACTGCGTTTCCTGGAGGTCGTCACCGGCGTACGGGAGCCCAACATCTCAGCGTGGCGCCGCGCCGTGTGCGGTGACCTCACCACCTGCTTCGACTTCACCCGGCCCGACTTCTCGGTCCCCGTACTGCCGGACACCGGCGCGCTGATGGAGCGGGCCGACGCGGCGATGGAACTGCCGCCGGTGGAACTCCCCGCGCCGGGCGCCCAGATCATGCCGACCCAGGAGCCGGGCGGCCCACGCCCGCACCGGCCACTGCCGTACCGCCCCTGGGCCGATATCGCCGTGGACCGCGCCACCTCCAAGGTGACCTGCACACTCGCCAACGAGGGAACGGCGGCCTTCCCCTTCACGGTCTTCCCCAACATCGCCCGGCCGTTCGCCGGAACACCGTTCACCGTCGCCCCGCACACCACGGCCGCCTACGTATGGGACGCGGTACGCACCGCCGGCGCCTACGACTTCACCGTCCACGGCCCCGATGGCTTCGTCCGCCGCTTCGCGGGGACGGTCGCGGGCCTCGCCCACTCCGAGAACGCCACCCCCAGAGCCGCGGCCGCCCTGCCCGGCGGCGACCCGGACAACGCGTCCATCGAATTGCTACTGGCCAACGACGGCGCAACCGCCGTGTGCTTCACGCTCACCCCGAACGACTTCGGCGGCAAGGCTCGCACCCAGCCGGTCGGCCCGCGCCAACAGCTCACCGTGGAATGGCCCGCGAACGACGGACACTACGACATCACCATCACCGCCGACGACGGCACCGGCTTCACCCACCGATACGCGGGGACGCTCCACCCGGGAACCATCTGACCCTGTAGGAGACCCCTTGGCCGCGGCGTCACTTGCCGATGAACGAGAGGATCTCACGCGCTACGGCCCCGGGGTTTTCTTCCGCGAGCCAGTGGCCCGACTTGGGAATCTCGACCGCGCGTGTGATGTTGCGCAGCGTCGGCGTCAGGGTGGGTCGGGTGGAGGCGAGTGAGCCGGTTGCCGTGAGGAGGAGGGCGGGGGTGTTGACACGGGCGGCCGCGGTGTTGTCACGTTCGTCTTTGTCCAGGCTTCGGTAGAGCTCGAATCCCGCGTGCAGTACGTCCGGGCGGCTGTAGGTGCGGACGTACTCGTTGATTTCCGCTTCGGTGAAGGGGGACCGTGTCCTCTTTCCGCCGAATGACGTTCCGCCGTAGGCGACTTGCGGATAGAAGGCCGTGAGGTACTCGCGCACATCGCTCGGGTTGTCGACGAGTTTCTCGGGGATCGCCTGCTGACTGTTGAAGGCCATGTGCCAGGAGAAGGTCCGGTACTGCGCGGCGGGAAGCTTCCGCCCGGGGAGCGGATAGTCCATGTGTACGTAGGAGTTCACCTGGCCGGGGAACTGCGAGACGTACTGGAATCCGACGCCACCGCCGAGGTCGTGTGCGACCAGGTCGAATCTGTCGAGTCCGATCTGGTCACGCAGGAGACCGTGGACATAACGGGCCAGGGTCTTTTTGTCGAAGCTCTCCGGGCTTCCCTTGCTGTCGCCGAGGCCGGGGAGATCGAGCGCGTAGACGGTGTGATGCTCGGCGAGAGCCGGCATGATCTTCCGCCACTCGTACCACGTCTGCGGCCAGCCGTGCAGCAGCACCAGTGCCGGGCCCTTACCGCCGGTGACGTAGTGCATGCGCACACCGCGGACGGTCGAGAACTTGTGCTTGAACGTCGCGTTGAACTCCGCGTCATGCTTCGTCGCGGCGTCGTACGAAGCCGCCGGCCCGGCCGTCGAGGCGGTAGCGGGAGCTGATGCGACGGCCCCGTCGTGCCCATCGCACCCGGCAGTACTGCCCACGGCGAGTGAGAGGGTCAGCGCGCCGGCTCCGAGGAGGAGGCGCCGGCGGGGAGGGCGCCTGTGGTTTCGAATCAGGTTCATGTCGCGATCTTCAGGTGCGGCCTTGCGGTTCCGTATACTTTTTTGCAGGATTGCAAAAACCGCCCCGAGTGGATCCGCGTCGATCCCGTGTGGAGGAGCCGGCCAGTGACGGAAGACGAAGCCGTATTGCAGAACGTCGGTCCGAGGCTGCGGGGCTTCCGCAAGGCTCTCGGCGTCACTCTCACCGATCTGGCGGAACGCACAGGGCTCACGCCGAGCACCATCTCGCGGCTCGAACGCGGACACATTCGTCCGACTCTGGAACAGCTATTGCCGCTTGCCCGCGCCTACGCCGTGCCGCTCGATGAACTGGTTGCCGCGCCGACCACCGCCGATCCGCGGGTCCACTTGCGCCCCTTTCGCAAACATGGGCTGACATTCGTGCCGCTGGGGATGAAAACAGGTGGCTTGCAGGCGTACAAGGTGATCTATCCCCCGGTTTCGCGACTCCCACCGCCGAAATTTCATCAGCATCCGGGCCGGGAATGGTTCTACGTCCTCCATGGGGCGGTCCACCTGGTCCTCACCGGTACCCGGACGGAACTGGCGGCGGGCGAAGCGGCGGAGTTCGATACGAACGCCCCGCACTGGATCGGCAACGCTCGGGACGATATGCCGGCGGAGACCATCGTGCTCTACGGGCAGCAAGGCGAACGAGTTCACATCACGGACGTCTGAGAACGCCTGACACGGCGCGCAGAAGGGCGGGACCCGGAGTGGGGCCCGCCCTTCTTGGTCATTGTGGTGGGTGGCTTACTCGGGGTCTTTGACGTCCTTGTCGGACTGGAGCCCTTGAGCGGAGGGCGGGTCAACGGTGGTGGTGGGGTTGGTGCAGCCGGGGACGCTGCCTTCGGGGGCGCAGTTGTCCGGGGTGTTGTCGATGACCTTGGTGTTGGTGAGCGTCACCTGACCCGCTTGGTTGTCGATGCCGCCGCCGGCGGTGATCGCCGTGTTGCGGGTGACCAGGCTGTCGACCAGGGTGGCGGTGGCGGTGCCGAAGGTGGTGGTGAGGTTTGAGAGGCCCGCGCCTCTCACCGCGATGTTGTCCTTGAGAGTGGTCGACTTCAGGTTCAGGGTGGAGGCGTTCACGTTGCGGATGCCGCCACCCTCGATGCCGGTGTTGCCCCTGATCGATACGGACTCCAGGGACGCGGTACCCAGTTGGTTCTCAAATCCGCCACCATTGCTGGTGACCGCCCGGTTCTTGAGCAGGGAGCCGCGCTTCATCGTCGTTGTGCCGTCACCGGTGTTGAGGACTCCGCCGCCGAAGTTGGCTGCGCGGTTGCGCTCGACGGCGGTGCGGTCGAGGTTGAGCTCCCCGCCGTCGTTGGAGACGCCGCCGCCGGTAACCGCGAAGTTGTCCTTGAAGGCGGCGTCGTTCAGGTTCAGCGTGCCCTGCTCGTTGAGGGCTCCGCCGCCGGAGCCGCCGCTGACCCCACCGCTGACCGTGAGCGACTTCAGGGTGAGGGTGCCACCGGACACGACGTGGAAGATGCGGAAGTCTTCCGTGGCGTCCGGATCGCGTCGGATGGTGGAGCCGTTGCCGGAGATGGTCACGTCCCCGGTGATCTCCGGGAGCCCATCGTCCGGGTTGTCCGGTGTGGTCAGTGTGTAGGTGCAGCGGGGCGCGAGGGTGATGCGACCACCGTTGGTGTTGGCCTGGTTGATCGCGGCCACCAGGCCGGGGATGTCGTTGCACCGCACCTGAATGTCGTCGGCGGCACTGGCCGACCCGGTGGGCAGGACCGCGAGGGAGAGTCCCGCACCCACCGCGACGGTCATGGCGCCGGACCGCGAAATGAACCTCATCGCTACGCCTTCCTCAGCGCTGGAGTGAAGCGGCGCATCACCGGCACCCAGCGGGCATGCTGGTCAACCGGGATGGCAAGATGACGTTCTCTTTCTAACTACAGGTGATCGCGCCCTCACCTGGTGTGCCGCCAAACGGGTCCAGTCCTTCCCCCTCCGACGCGTCGGCCATGAGGGGGCGCCTCCGCGGCTTGTTGTCAGGCTCGGCGTCCGCTGCTCATGGCGTCCTCTGTCGTCGCGGGCTCGTTGGTGCAGCAGACGTCGGCGGTGTCGAGTGCCGCGCTCTTGCCCATCTGGTCGGCGTCGCCCTTGACGACGTAGACCTCCCAGGGCTCCTTGCCGGGGCCGTGGACCCAGACCTTGTCCTGGAGGGCGTAGCAGCAGGAGGTGTCGTTCTCCTCGAAGGTGGCGAGCCCCGCGTCCTTCAGGCGGTCGGTGGCGGCGGTGACCTGGTCGGTGGACGTCACCTCGACGCCGAGGTGATCCAGCCGCGTCTCCTGCTCCGCCTCGCCCTCGATCAGGACGAGCTTCAGCGGCGGCTCGGTGATCGCGAAGTTGGCGTATCCGGGGCGGCGCTTGGCGGGCTCCACGCCGAAGAGCTTGGAGTAGAACGCCACCGAAGCGTCGAGGTCGGGCACGTTCAGGGCGAGCTGCACACGAGACATGACGAGGACTCCCATCGGGTTGTATCGATGCTCTTCGATGCAACATTGCGCCTTGGATCGAAAAACGTCAACATAGAAGAATGTCGAAACAAGAGCTTGCGGTGCTCGGCCAGGACGCCGACGGCTGCTGCCCGGGACTGCTCACCGCTCCCCTGGACGAGGCACAGTCCATCGAGCTGGCGAAGGTATTCAAGGCGCTGGGCGATCCGATCCGGCTGCGGCTGCTGTCGATGATCGCTTCCCGGGCCGGGGGCGAGGTGTGCGTATGTGACCTCACTCCCGCCTTCGATCTGTCGCAGCCGACGATCTCCCATCATCTGAAGCTGCTGCGGCAGGCCGGGCTGATCGACTGCGAGCGCCGTGGCACCTGGGTCTACTACTGGCTGCTGCCGGAGATGACCGACCGGCTCGCCGGGATCCTCACCCGCCCCGCCGGGCAGCTTCTGCCCGAGCCCGCTGGAACGGCGGGGGACGCCTGATGGCCGCCGACGCCGTGCCGGCGTCCTCGGCCGCTCCGGTCGCCGCGCGTCTGTCGTTCGTGGATCGCTTCCTCGCGGTGTGGATCCTGCTGGCGATGGCGGCCGGCCTCGGCCTGGGGCGGCTCGTTCCCGGCCTGGGCGACGCCCTGGCGAAGGTGACCGTCACCGGCGTCTCGCTGCCCATCGCGCTGGGCCTGCTGGTGATGATGTATCCGGTGCTGGCCAAGGTCCGCTACGACCGCCTCGACACCGTCACCGGGGATCGGCGCCTGCTGGTCTCCTCGCTCGTGCTGAACTGGGTCCTGGGCCCGGCGGTCATGTTCGCGCTCGCCTGGCTCCTCCTGCCGGACCTGCCGGAGTACCGGACGGGCCTGATCATCGTCGGACTGGCCCGCTGTATCGCCATGGTCCTCATCTGGAACGACCTGGCCTGCGGCGACCGCGAAGCCGCCGCCGTCCTCGTCGCCCTGAACTCCGTCTTCCAGGTGATCGCCTTCTCCGCGCTCGGCTGGTTCTACCTCACCGTGCTGCCCGGCCGGCTCGGCCTGGAACAGACCGGTCTCGATATCGGCGTGTGGGAGATCGCCCGCAGCGTGCTGATCTTCCTCGGCATCCCCCTGGTAGCCGGGTTCCTCACCCGGCGCCTCGGCGAGAGGGCCAAGGGCCGGACCTGGTACGAGACCAAGTTCACCCCGCGCATCGGCCCGTTCGCCCTGTACGGGCTGCTGTTCACGATCGTCGTCCTGTTCGCCCTCCAGGGCGACGCGATCACCTCACAGCCGATGGACGTGGCGCGGATCGCGCTGCCGCTGCTGGTCTACTTCGCCGTGATGTGGGCTGGGTCCATGGCACTGGGCAAGGCCGTGGGACTGGACTATCCGCGCTCAACGACACTGGCGTTCACCGCCGCGGGCAACAACTTCGAACTCGCCATCGCCGTCGCCATCGCGACGTTCGGCGCCTCCTCCGGGCAGGCCCTGGCCGGAGTCGTCGGCCCGCTCATCGAGGTTCCCGTGCTGATCGGCCTCGTCTACGTGGCACTGGCCGCGCGCCGCCACTTCCCCCAGCCCACCGCCATGACCGCCGAGCACGCGTCCGCCCAGGAAGGTTCCGCCCGTGTCTGACCCCAAGCCCTCGCCGAAGCCGTCCGTGCTGTTCGTCTGTGTCCACAACGCGGGCCGCTCCCAGATGGCCGCCGCCTTCCTCACCCACCTCGCGGGCAACCGCGTCGAAGTCCGCTCCGCCGGTTCGGCACCGGCCGAGCACGTCAACCCCGCCGTGGTGGAAGCCATGGCGGAAGTCGGCATCGACATCGCGGCAGAGATCCCGAAGGTGCTGACCGCCGAAGCCGTGCAAGCCTCGGACGTGGTCATCACCATGGGCTGCGGCGACGCCTGCCCCTACTTCCCCGGCAAGACCTACCTCGACTGGAAGCTCGACGATCCGGCCGGGCAGGGTGTTGCGGCGATACGGCCCATCCGCGACGAGATCCGGGCTCGCATTCAGGGCCTCGTCGGTGAACTCACTGCCGGAGGCCGTGGGTGACCCGCCCCAGGTCCCGTACGCCTCCATCGGCCAGCCTGGCCAGGAGTCCGTGCCGGGGCTGTTGCCGTACCCGCCGCGGTGCCCGCCGCCGCCCGCCGGCTTGCCGTCGTTCTGTGCGCCGGGAGCGCCCTCCATGCCCACCGCGATGTGCGGGGCCTCGCCGCGGCCGAGGTCGGCCGACGACGCCGAGGCCGCCTTCCTCGCGCGAGGCGATCAGGCCGGGGCGTGCCCGACTGGCCCGTCTGCCGGGACCTCGTCAGGCGCGACGGGTGTGCCGCGGGAGGCAGCGATGGCCAGACAGACCCGATCACGCGTCATCGGCATCGTGCCGAGCCGAACCCCGGTGGCGTCCCGCACCGCGTTGGCCAAGGCGGCAGCGACCGGGAGGAAGGGGCTCTCGCTCATCGACTTGGCGCCCAGGGGACCGAGGGCGTCGGCGGTGTCGGCGAAGTACACCTCCGTCCGCGGCACATCGGCGAACTCCGGGATGTGGTACTCGCGGAAAGTCGCCGTGGTGACGTGGCCCTCCTCGTCCATCACCAACGACTCGTACATGGCCGCGCCCAGGGCCTGCGCGACACCGCCCTCGATCTGTCCACGGCACTGCATCGGATTGACGACCCGGCCGGCGTCGCCCGCTTGGACGCTCCGCAGGATCCTGATCTCACCGGTACCGGTATGGACCGCGACCCGGAAGCCCTGGACGTTGAAGGCGACCGAACGCGGGGAGCCCTCGCAGGTGCCGGTCGCGCGCAGCTCCCGGCCGGCGGCCCGGGCCGTCGCCCCGAGCTCGGCGAGCGGGATTCGCACACCGCCGCAGCACACCTGGTCCTCGTCGAGCTCACCGGCTGACCGCTCGCCGCCCACGTGGTCGGCAGCGGCGGCGATGATGCTCTCACGCAGTGACTCCGCGGCACGGGCGGACGCCAGGCCCGCGACCACCGTCCCGGTCGAGCCGAACCCTCCGGTGTCGTAGCCGACCTGGTCCGTATCGCCCTGCGCAATCAGAATCCGGTCGGGACTGGTGTGGAGCACGCTCGCGGCGAGCTGCTGGTGCACGGTCGTCGTGCCGGTGCCGAATTCGACGGTGCCGACGGCCAGTTGGTAGCGGCCGTCCGGCAGCAGTCCGATCCGCGCCTCGGCTCGATGCCCGTGGGGCGGACTTGTAATCATCATCGCCAGTGCCGTCCCTTGCCCGACGAGCCATTCCTCGCCCGGCGGCGGCTGAACGTCGTTGCCGCGGCGCAATGCCGTGTCGACGAGGGTCAGGCACTGGTCGAGGCCGTAGCTGCCGATCTCGACGTCATCCGGCTCGGTGCTGAAGCTCACCATGGCGTCGCCCGGCCGGATCACGTTACGTTCCCGGAAGGCGATCGGGTCCATGCCGAGCGCGCGGGCGAGTTCATCCATCGCCGACTCGACGGCGAAGATCGTCTGGCTGAGCCCGTACCCGCGGAAGGCGCCGGAGGGCATGTGGTTGGTGTACACGGCGTACCCTTCGACCTTCTTGTTCGCACAGCGGTAGACGGCGATCGACTCGTTGCACGAGCGGGACACGGTGCAGGCGTGGTTGCCGTACGCCCCGGTGTCGGAGACGACCCGCAACTGCACGGCCGTGAGCGTGCCGTCGCGCCGTGCGGCCACTTTGACGCGGACGCTGACCGGATGGCGGGTGACGGTCGCGGTGAACTCCTCCTCCCGCGTGAACTCCAGCTTCACGGGGCGCCCGGTGCGCAGCGCGGCCAGCGCGACGACGTCCTCGGTGAGCATCTCCTGCTTGGCCCCGAAGCCGCCGCCGACCCGGCCGCACACCACCCGTACCTTCTCCGTGGGCAGGTCGAGGAGGGTGCACAGTGCCCTCCTGGTGAGGAACGGCACCTGGCTGCTCGTCCGTACGGTGAGGCAGCCGGCCTCGTCCAGCCAGGCGATCGAGGCGTGGGTCTCCAGGTGCGCGTGTTGGATGCGTTGGGTGACGTAGGTGCGCTCGCGCACCACATCTGCCTCCGCGAAGGCCGCCTCCACATCGCCGATGTCACCGTGCACCTGATCGGCGATGTTGCGTTTCGCGTGCGCGATGTACTGTTCGGCTCCCTTGTCGCCGTGGAGCACGGGGGCGCCCGGCGCCATCGCCTCCTCGGGGTCGAACACGCTCGGCAGCAGGTCGTAGGTGACGGCCAGCCTGCGGCAGCCCTCCTCCGCGGCTGCCACGGTGTCGGCCACGACGGCCGCGACCCGCTGGCCGGCGAACCGGACGACGTCGTCGAAGAGCCGTGTGTCGGCGGGATCGCCCTTGGGGTCCTCATGCCGCCCTGTCGAGTACAGCCGTGGCGGTGAGTCCTCGTGGGTGAGAACAGTGTGCACACCGGGAACGGCACGCGCGGCGCTCGTGTCGATCGCCGTGATCCGCGCGTGCGCGTGCGGGGAGCGCAACAGCTTCACATGCAGCAGGCCATCGACGGGGATGTCCAGGGTGTAACGGGCCGTTCCCGTCACTACCTGCCGGCCGGCGGGCGTCGGCAGGTTCCGCCCGAACGGCTCCCCTCCCGGATCCTGCTCCACTTGTACGATCCCGTGGACGGCGTCCTCGATCGAGCGGTAGCCAGTGCACCGGCAGAGGTTTCCCTTCAGCGCCCTGGGGAGATCCCGCATCTGGGCGGGGTCGAGAGCGGCCACCGTCGTGATCATGCCCGCTGTGCAGAAGCCGCACTGGAAGCCCTGGGCGGACAGGAAGTCACGCTGGACCGGATGGAGATCCCCGGCGCGGGCGAGTCCTTCCACCGTGGTGACCCGATGGCCGGCCGCGCGAAACGCGGGATAGAGGCAGCTATGCACAGGCCGCCCGTCGACGTGCACGGTGCACGTGCCGCAGTCGCCCGCGTCACAGCCATTCTTCACCCCGAACCAGCCGAGATCCCGCAGGTAGCTCCGCAAACACTGCCCGGGCCGCGCTGGTTCGCTGAAGATCTCACCGTTCACCTCGATCTTCATCGGCCTCGCCCCTCCCCGAGTGATGACAGTTCTGACCGAATCTCCTCGGCGAACCGGAGAGTCATGTGGCGCCGCCACGCCGGTGCTCCGTGCACGTCGCGGTGGTAGAGATCCGGCGGGATCGCCTGGTCGAGGGCGGTGTGAAGCTCGCCCGGCCCGGGTACCCCGGGGAAAGCCAGCCGGACCGGACGCACGGTCGATGCGGTCACTGTCAGCACGAACGCACCGTCGTCGGGTGACCGCCTGCCGATGACCAGTGCGGCGGACCGGCCCTGCGGGGTCGGCGAGATCCGACGGAAGGCCGTGTGGCAGCGCAGCGCGGACGCCGGCAAAGTGATCGAGCGCAGCAGCTCGCCGGGTCTGAGTACGTTGCGCCGCGGACCAGTGACGAAGTCGGCGGCCGTGACCTGCCGGCCGCCGCCTTCGCGCGTCCAGATGGTGCAGACGCCGTCGAGAGACGCCGTGAGCGAGATCATCGCGCCGGCAGGCAGTGACAGGCAGAGGTTGCCGCCCACGGTCGCCTCGTTCCAGACCTTGAACGACGACAGCAGCGCCTGACGGCACTGGTCCAGGAGCGGGGTCGCAGTCCACTCCGCGGGTGTCGGGATTTCGACGAGCCGCGCCAGCGTGCACGTCGCGGCGATCTCCAGCCCATCGGCGTCGGCCTTGAACGGTGCCCAGCCGAAACCTCTCACGTCGATGAGGCGGCGCAATTCCGGTTGCGGCTCGGAGAACAGCCATGTGCCGCCGGCCAGCCAGGCGTCGCCCGCCTGCCACACCGACTGCTCGGCACGGGTAGGTGCCTCGACGACCGCCTCGATGGTGTTCAGATCCATTCGGAACCCCAGGGCGCGGGGAAAGGATGTTCAGTACGGATGCCGTTGAGCTTGTCCGTGCACGCCACCCCAACGTGAGGTGCATCTGCTCGACGGTGATGCTCCGCGCGCTGCGCATGCTGAGGGCATCACCGAACCCCTTGTCCTCGTGCCATTCTAGTCGCGGCCTGGAGTAGAGGGCTCGATCCGCGAGGGCGTCGATCCGCGAGGGCGTCGATCCGCGAGGGCGTCGATCCGCGAGGGCGTCGGTCCGCGACCAGTAGATGGCACGTATACACATCGGACAAAATGCGCCACTGGTGCAGGAGAACCGACCCACATTCACCGAATGCCGTGTTTGCCGGCCGGTGAGATGCGCGTTCGCAGTGGCCGGTGCAAGGAGCTGAAAAACAGGCCCGCGCCCGTCTGAGCAAGATCAACCGGATGCGCCGACCAGCCTCACGGACACGATGGCGATGGCTTCGCCGCCACCTCGAACCACACCGTTTTTCCCCGGCCGCTGGGCGAATTGCCCCAGCGGTCCGCCAGCGCGTCCACGATGAGCAACCCGCGGCCGCTCTCCGCAAGATCGCCGTCCTGTAGGGGCGAGGTGTCCGGCCGCGCCGGGTGCACGTCACTGTCCCGCACCTCGACACGCACGCAGCCCGAGTATCCGCGCACACACACATACACGTCGGTGGCGGCATGAATCAGCGCATTGGTGACCACCTCGGATACGAGTAGCTCCATCTTTTCGGCTATATGGCCCATCTCCCACTCGTGCAGCCAGTCATGCACGGCAAAACGAGCGCGATGAGCACCTCGCAAATCATTCTGCGTGATTTCGAGCTGACGAATGCGCGCATACGCAGGAGGGCCCTCGAATTGCAGCAGCAGCAGCGCTGCGTCATCGGTCATGCGATTACTGCGGCGGCGGATCAGCTCGTCCGCCAGAGTTTCCAACTCGTCGGCACCGGAGGATTTTATCGCGACCTCCATGATGTCCGACTGGGTTTCCTCCGGATTGATCACTCCATCGGTGTGGAGGGCCAGCAGTGTGCCCGGCTCCAAAATGGCCTCGGTCACCATGTATGAGCTATCGGGGTCGACTCCCAGCGGTACACCTATGTCCAGGTCGGAATTGGAATTCCAATAGCGACCCGCAGGATTACGGATTATAGGCGGTTGATGTCCGGCGGTTGCGAGCTGGGCGAGGCCGGTATCCAAGTCGATTTGCATGCATGCGCATGTGCACATCAAATGACTGCTCTCCCAGAGAAAGCGGTTTATCCGCCCCAGGATGGCGCCGGGGTGGTGGCCCTCGGTGGCATAGGCTCGCGCGGCCGCGCGGAGCTGGCCCATCACCACAGCCGCCTGAATGTCGTGCCCCTGGACGTCACCGACCAGCGCGGTGACGCTGTGCTGATCAGGTAGCGTCACCAGGTCATACCAGTCGCCGCCCAGGTCGATCCCGCCGGTCGGCACGTATCTGGACGTGCTGCGGATTCCTGCACACTGCGGCAGCACCCGCGGCAAAAGGGTCCTCTGAAGCTGCTGTGCGAGGGCGTGTCGGGCGCCGTCCGCCGCCGTGCGTTCCAGTGCCTGTCCCAGCAGCGTGGCCAGCGCGGGCGGAGCGGTCTTCGAGATGCCTGGCTGCTCGCTGCCGATCGAGCAGGTGCCCACCACGACCCCGCTTCCTCCTAGGAGCGGCAGCACCACCCAGGCGTAATCGTCACGGTCCCCTGCCCCCACCCGGCCGCGGGTCAGTGCCGCTCCCGGTGCATAGGTCAGTTGCCGTCTGTGCGCCACCGCCCTCGCCTCGGGCGTTGAAGCGCTGATGAGCAATTGCCCTTCCAGCTCCCGCAGGAACAAGCGCGAGCAACCCTCGGCAGCGGCGATGACGAGCCGGTCACCCTTTACCTGGGTCACCGCCATCGCGTCCGCGTCCACCGCGGACATCACCCGCGCGCAGGCCAACGCGGCAGCTTCCCGGCCGTCCGACACGTGGTTGAGCTGCACGGCGAGCCGATGCAGGTGATAGACGAGCGGCGCGTTGTCAATGGCCGCCGCTCCTTGGCCCTCAGCCAGCCCCGACTCCGCGGCGTGTACCCGTGGCACGGCCGGAGGAGTCATGGGCACCCGCTGGGCAGCTAGCCGCTCCAGCTCGCGCCCCAGCCTGCCGGACACCTCCGTGAGCTGCCGCCTCTCCTCTGCCGTCGGCTCTCTGGGGCCATTGATCCAAAACGCGGTCATCACCCCTACCCCGCCGACGGGGGCCGAAAATGCGGTAAAAGGAAACGGCACGGAAATCGCCTCCTCGGGATGCTCTCCCAGGAAATCGATCGAATACGCCGTCGCCGTACCACCGGACCGATAAGCGGCCGCCGTCGCATATACCGGATCATCTGTCGCTATATGCTCAATAGGTCCCACTCCGAGGGGACTGACCACCACTGCCGTGGCTATCAGCATCGATTTCGGTGGTTCCGGGCGCACAAGATACACCGTCGCCGCCGAAGCTCTCAGCGCATGTACGACATCCTGTGCCGCGGCGGCGAGCAGCCTATCCCGTACCTCCACACCCATAGGTGTCTCCAGGGAGCCCATGAGTCCTCCCAGTCAAGCCCGCTTCACCACAAACAGTACGCCCACATCACGTCCTGGTCCTCGGCCTCAAGTTCCCCCGCTGATCTGGACGGCCTTACTGGGACGGATGAGTCCCGGAGGAAGCTGTCCAGGTAGTGAGTAGCAAGAAGAAGATGAGCAAGCGGTACTCGGTGGAGTTCACGCGTGTGCCGTCGAACCGGCCCTGGGAATGAGGAGGAAGTGAACTGCTTCCCGGACCCGTGATACCGGTCTGGGACAAGCCCTTCAGGAGGGGACGGCGGCCGAGGCCGAGCGTGCCCTGCGCGCCCTGGATATCGACCATCTGAGCACGGCCACCGCCCGGGCTTCCGGTACACCGACGTGTACGAGGCCAAGAGCCGCCTGATCGAGCCGGTCATCGAGCGGCACGAGACCGATGTCCGCCGGCCGTCCGGCGCTGGGCATGCTCGATGCGGCCGAGGCCCTGGCCCTCGGCGTGCTCGAGGGCCTGGATGCCTGCGAGGGTGACTAGGTGTGCTGTCCGGGGACGTTGGTGACGGGCGACGCGCCGTGAGGGGTGCTTGAACGGGGCGAGGGCCTCTGGTTTCGGTGTGGATTGCGACATCTACCACCGGCACGCAGGAGGCCCTCGTTGATCCACCGTATCGCCCCGCTGCCCCCGACCGGCAGGCTGCGTCTGGCCCGGTGCGTCGTGGACGACGGCTGGCCGCTGCGCCGGGCCGCTGAACGCTTCCAGGTCAGCCACACCACCGCCGCCCGCTGGGCACACCGCTACCGCCACCACGGGGCAGCAGGCATGAGCGACCGCTCCAGCCGCCCCCACCACTCACCACGCCGGACACCCGCCCTCCTGGAGGATCAGGTCCTACGGATGCGCCGCGAACACCACATCGGCCCACTGTGCCTGGCCGCCCGCACCTCCGTCGCCGCCTCCACCGCCCACCGCATCCTCCAACGCCACGGCCAGCCACCACTTGTCACGCTGGACCGGGCACCGGCGAACCCATCCGCCGCTACGAGCGCTCCCGGCCGGGCGAACTGGTCCACATCGATGTGAAGAAGCTCGGCCGTATCCCCGACGGCGGTGGCGGTGACAGGCGTGCGGCAGGACCAGTGCAAGCACGTGCGGCCCGAACAGCCACCCCCACCCCGCAGGGAGAAGCGGGAGCAGATGGGAGGTGGTGCCGGATGAAGCACCGCCGCAAGCCAGCCGCCGTGCGGGCCGGGCTGCTCGCCTTCCGTGCTGTCCGGCTGGGCCTGCTGCTCAGCGCTATCCCGCTGCTGCTGGCGCTCGCGGTCTACCTCTGCATCGCAGGCACGCCGGACCCATAGACCGGGTGGGCCGCCGGCGGCCCGGGGATCCCCCGCCCCGGGTTTGGCTTCGCCGCTGGCGGCCCATCCTCCAGACACCCTGCGGCCGGTGCAGCCGGGACAGCCGCCGACCGCAGGGCAGGGACTCCGGCCCCCGAGATGGGGATCGCGAGGGCCGGAGTCCCCACACAGAGAAGCCCCCGCCCCGGGCGCGCGCTTGGACGGCCAGCGACCGGGACGAGGACCGTGCACCACCCGACAGAGAGGCAGGCACATGGCCGAACGTACGGCATTACTGGACGACACACAGCGACAAGGCGTCGTCCAGACCGTCATGGACACCAACCCCGACATGACGGCCGAGATGGCGGGCCGCATCGTCGACGAGGCGGCCAAGTACGTGCTCACCGCTGCGGAGTTCCCGCAGGCGGCAATGGCACCGTCACGGGTCGTCGATGAGGGCTGGCATGCGCTCATCCTCCACACCCGCCTGTACAAGGCCCTGTGCGCGCGGCGGGGGAACTACGTCGAGCACACCCCGGGGTACGACCCGGAGAACTACGACCCGGCGATCCTCACGCGCACTCAGGCGATGATGCGGGAGGCGGGGTTCACCCCTGATGAGGAGTTGTGGACGGCGCCGGATAAGCCGCTCGCGGCTGTGGCGGCGAAGTGCCAGCACGGGAAGGACGACGGCCCGATCATCATCCAGCCGAAGCCCAAGCCCAGCGGAGGATGACCAGCGTAGGCTGCGGGCCGGAAGGAGGAGGCATCTGATGGAGTGGATCAACCCGAAGTATGCGGACCTGGTGAAGGCCATGCGGCAGGCCCAGGCGGACGCCTCCCGGCAGGACCCGCCCGACTTCCGGCCTGTCCGGGGATTCATCGCCCCTGAGACCGGAACCGCTGGCCCGCTGCCTCGCTGAGTCCCTTCCCTGCCCGCGCGCCGCTTCCGTGGAGCACGGGCAGGGACGGGATCTTCCGCCGCTGTTCGACGGCATGTAACAGGTACCCACTGGTAGACGCTGTCCGAGTCGGCATCTAATTGGGCAATGCACGGATCGGCAAGGCTCAGGGATCACACTCGTGGAACAGGCGGAAAGACGGCACATCGAGCGCCCTCGCCAACCTGGCGATCTGGTCGATGGACGTCGGGTACCGGCCGTTCTCGATTCGGCTGATGGTCTTGTTGTCGAGCCCGGTGAGGGCGCCCAACTGCATCTGTGTCAGCTTCCGCTCATGGCGCAGGGCGCGGAGCCGCTGCCCAACGGCCCAGCGGTGTTGCTGAATCCAGGGCGGAAGATCGTCGGGCACCTTCCTGCGCTCGGGCGATCACACGCGGAAGTCTTTACCGCATGTGGTAAATCGCAGACTGAACCCCGCGCCACAGCCCTCACGGACGCGCGGGGTTCACAGGAGCGGCGCAGTGGCGGCGTACAGGAATCCGCCTCATTGCGCCGTTAGACACCAAGGTTCCGCCAAGGCGTCCCGCCCCGGGGGTGAACAACCCTCGGGGCGGTTACGTTTCTACGTATAGGCGCCCCCGCCGACAAACCCGGCGGGGGCGCTCTCCCGTGGCGTGAACCTCCCCGTCCACTGCCCACGGGTCTGCTGAGGCAGGAATCGGTGGCGCTGGATCGGGAGCAGCGCCGCCCCTCGGGGGCTTACTTTACGAACTCGGTACCCCTGTCGCACAGGGTTACACCTCGTTGCATGCCATGATCCTTTGGGGATGTGGCATCTATGTGGCATCCGGCCATGAAGGAGGCCCCCCGTTCGAACGAACGAGGGGCCTTGCGGCTCTCTGACCTGCTGCGCAGGTGGTGCCCCCGGCAGGGCACCACGCAGAAGGATGACCCCACTGACCTGCGGAATTTGGTCGGCAGGCTGGTGATCAAGGGCAGCTTCGAACCCGTGTCGTGGGGCGGAGCGGGTCGATGAATGGCGAGAGGTCGACACACGCCGGTAGCCGGGCGGGGGCTGCTTTCGAGCGAGCGGTCACGCTTCGGGCGGTGACGCTGATCATGGCGGCGGTGGTGGGGCTGACGTTCTTGTTCGGCTTCGGCAATGTATGGACCCTCGCGTTGCGGTTGGGTGTGCCGTCGTGGGTGGCACCCCTTGTGGCCCCGGCGGTAGATCTTTCTGTGCTGGGTTTGCTGCTGGGTACCCGCTATCTCGCGCTGCAGGGTGCGAGCCGGGAGCAGCTCCGGCCAGCGCGTCGGTTGCTGGTCTTTTCCAGTCTGATGACCTTGGCGCTTAACGTGACGGATCCGCTGCTGGCCGGTCAGAACGGCAAAGCTGCTTTCGACGCGGTGGGGCCTTTGCTGTTGATCGGTTGGGCAGAGGTGGGTCCGGGGCTTCTGCAGGCCATCAGTCGTGCCGAGGGTGAGGTGTCATCTGAGTTTGAGAGAGCAGAAGCCCCCACGAGCCCCGCAGAACGCGCTGCGGCGATGATGGAGCAGGACCGCATCAACGTCGACCTCGTTCCGTCTCTGGACGAGGATGATCAGCGAAGCCAGCTCGGTGCTGATGGGGACGACCTTCTGAAGCGCGCGCTGGCAGAAGACGCGTGGCATTGGGAGACGTATCAACGGCCGATCTCGGCTGAGACGCTACGGAAGCGCCTGCACATCGGGGCAGCCAGATCCCGGATGCTGGTGTCCATGGTGCGCTCGGCAAGGGCTGATTATCTGTCGATGGGGGCACGGTCTGTCGAGTCTGGTCGTGTCTTCTCGGTCTCGCCGTCAGATTGACGGTGCGGGCGAAGAGGGCTGGTGCGTCGAGCACGTTTGAGGTGGCGGTTCCGTATCGCGCGAGGTGTGGTCTATGTCACCTAGGCTGAGCCAGGTGATTGTCCTGAATGTGGGCTCATGTCCCTTTGTGGCTGCCTGGACTGGTGTGCGAGGCGATGTCTACTCTCGCGTTCACGATTCCATCGAGAATTGTTCATAACTGAGCAAGGTCTGGGGAGGCCTTGTGGGGGGAGTCTGCTATGCCTTTGGGCATTCGGCGGTGTACGCGCGTGTCCGGGGTGGCGTTGGTTACCTCGGTCATCTTGGGAGCGCTCCCGCACGCTGGTGTACAGGGCGCCGACGTGCGCACCGCGCCGGTGACCAAGGACGCGCGCGGTGTGAAGAGCGCGGTGAGCGAGAAGCTGGCGCGGGCGGCTGCTGAGCGTGAGGGCAAGCCGGTGGAGATCGCCTCACTGCGGGGTGAGAGCAGCGAGGTGTTCGCCACTCCTGACGGGAAGTTGGAGGCCAGAGAGCATCTGCGCCCCGTTCGAGCGCGCGTGGATGGTGAATGGAAGGCCATCGACACCGCGCTGGTGAAGACCGGCGAGGGGATGGTTGCGCCGAACGCGACGACGGTGGACTTGAAGTTTTCCGGTGGCGGGAGCGTGCCGCTGGTGCGCATGACGAAGGCGGGGCGTGAGCTGGCTCTGTCCTGGCCGACGGACCTGCCGACCCCGCGATTACAGGGGGACACGGCTACCTATCCGGACGTCCTGCCGGATGTGGACTTGCGCATGGGCGCCCAGGAGGATGGCTTCACCCAGCTGTTGGTGGTGAAGTCCGCCGAGGCCGCGGCCAGTAAGGAACTGGCGGAGTTACGGCTGAAGCTGGACGCGGGCGGCCTGGACGTCCAGGAAACCGGCACCGGCGGAGTCGCGGCGAACGACAAGGGCGCGGGCGGCGCGGTGTTCGAAGCGCCTCAGCCAGTGATGTGGGACTCAAGCCCCGGCCCCGGCGCACAGGAGACCGTCGGCGCACGGGCAAAGGCCGCTGACGTATCCGAAGCCGACGATGGGGAAGAGCCGGCCGCGGGCGAGTCGGGGAAGTTGGCCCCGGTGGGGGTGGAGGTGCCGGCGGCGCAGGATGAGTTGGTGCTGAAGCCGGATGCTGATGTGCTGAAGGGCGAGGGTACGGTGTATCCGGTCTTCATTGACCCTCAGTGGTACTCGCCGAAGGCGTCGGCGTGGACGATGGCGTCGAAGTACTGGGCGTCGTCACCGCAGTGGAAGTTCAACGGTGACTCAGACGGCGGCATGGGGTACTGCGGCTGGAATTACTGCCAGCCGCAGGACACCAAGCGCCTCTTCTACCGGATCCCGACGTCGCGGTTCGCGGGCAAGTCGGTGCTGTCGGCGGAGTTCGTGGTGCGGAACACATGGTCCGCCTCGTGTGACGCGCGAGGCGTGCAGCTGTGGCGCACCAAGGGGATCTCCTCCTCGACGACGTGGAACTCGCAGAACGCGGACGGCTTTTGGATCGATCATCTCAAGACGGAGTCGTTCGCCTACGGCTACGACGGCTGTGCGGCAAAGGACGCGGAGTTCTCCGTGAGATCTGCCGTACAGGAGGCCGCGGACAAGAAGTGGTCGACGATGACGTTCGGCCTACAAGCCTCCAGCGAGAGCGACCGGTACGGGTGGAAGCGGTTCTCGGATGACGCGTATCTGCGGGTGAAGTACAACCGTCCGCCCACACAGGTCAGGATGTCGCAGCTGACCATGGAGTACGGAGGCACCTGCAAGAAGCCGGGAGACACGGCTCGAGTACGCACCCTGGGCAAGGTCTACGCCAACAACATCACAGACCCGGACCGCGACAGTGTTGCGGTGCAGTTCCAGGCGAAGTGGGACGCGGGCGACGGCAAGGGGCTGATCGCGCGGTGGAAACCCGCGTTGACCTCGTCGAAGCGGTCGGGTTCGGACTTCGCGATCGCGTTGCCATCCTCGATTCCGGCGAACAAGACCGTCCATTGGTACGTCCGCTCCTACGACGGTGCGCAGTACTCGCCGTGGTCGTACGCGGGCGGTGCGACGGGGTGCTACTTCGTCTATGACACCTCGGTGCCGAAGGCACCCGCGGTCGCGTCGGGAGAGTATCCGGCGTCGGACCCGGAGGATCCTGAGGATCCGTGGCTGGACGGGGTGGGCCAGTACGGCACGTTCGAACTGGACTCGTCCTCCACGGATGTGACGCGGTACCGCTGGGGTTTCAACGGCGATCCGGTGTCGGCGAACCAGGTGTCCACCTCCGCCGGTGCGGCCAGGTCGGTCAAGGTGCTCCCGGCGAAGCCGGGCCTGAACTTCGTCACCGCCCAGGCCTTCGATGAGGCGGGGAACGGCTCGGAGATCCGCACCTATCAGTTCCGGGTGAAGGCCGGGCAGCCGGAGCGGGCGACGTGGCAACTGGACGAGAAGCCCGGCGCCGCTCAGGCGGAGGGTTCGACGCCGCCTCGTACGCTCGCTCTGCACGGTGGCGCCGCTACCGGGGCGGAGGGTGTTGTGGGCAAGGGGCTGTCGCTGAACGGTACGGACGGCTACGCGTCCACGGACCTGTCCGTGGTCGACGGCACCCGCGGGTTCTCGGTGTCGGCGTGGGTGAAGCTGTCGGAGGTGCCCGACCACGCGGCGATGGTGGCGTCCCAGATCGGCAACCAGACCGCCGGTTTCGAGCTGTACTACTCCGCTTCGTATGACCGGTGGGTGTTCAACACCTTCGCCGACGACGAGCCCGGCGCGACGATCGTGCGGGCGATGGCTGGCACACCGGGCGGGGTGAAGGCTGGGGTGTGGACCCATCTGGTCGGCGCGTACGACGGCGTGGACAGGAAGCTGCAACTGTTCGTCAACGGCAAGCTGGCGGGCACGGCCTCCCACGACATCGACTGGAACGCCCGGCGGGGCTTGCGGATCGGCGCGGGTGCGTCCGGCGGAGATGCGAAGGACTTCTTCCCCGGCACGATCGACGAGACGCAGATCTTCGACAAGCCCGTCGCCCAGGACGAGGTCGACAAGCTCTACGCCCACCAGAGCGTCGGTGACCCCGGACGCCCGGCGGTGGCGGTCTTTCACCTCGATGAGGAAGCCGGTGCCATCGATATCAAGGGCCACGGCGGGGTGATCCCCGCGAAGTACGTGGGCGGCGTCACCACGGGAGTGGCCGGTGTGGCGGGCAAGGCCACTCGGTTCAACGGCACGGACGGATACGCGAAGATCGGCCAGGAGCGCGCTCCCCATGTCAACACCTCGCGCAGCTTCACGGTCTCCGCCTGGGCCAAGCTGGACAAGAAGCCGGACGGCGCTGCGGTCATCACAGCCCAGGCTGGGAGGTACGCCCCGGGCTTTGAGCTGTACTACTCCAAGACCTATGACCGGTGGGCGGTCAACCAGTACTCCGCCGACACCGCCGACGCGACACCGATCCGGGCCATGCAACCAGACGGGACACAGGCGCGCGCGGGGGAGTGGGTGCATCTGCTCGGCGTGCACGACACGGTCGCCAACACCCTCACCCTGTACGTCAACGGGGCCAAGGCCGGATCGACTCAGCTGGCCGGTGCGTTCTATGCGGATCAGTCGATGTACATCGGCGCCGGCTCCTACAGCGGACGGGTAGACAACCACTTCCCGGGCACGATCGACGATGTGCGGCTGTTCGACCGCCCGGTCTCGGCCACCGAGGCGCAGCAACTGTTCAAGCAGCGTGCGCTGGTCAAGGGGCGCTGGACATTCCAGCAGGCGTCCGGTTCGCCACTGACCACACCGGACGCCTCAGCGTCCGGCAACGACATGACTCTCAACGGCGGTGCGCAGATCGGAGCGGGCTGGGTCGACGGTGGCCTCTTGCTCGATGGCGTCAACGACTATGCCGCGACTTCCACGGTGCCGGTGGACACGAGCGCGAGTTTCACGGTGACGGCATGGGCACAAGCCGCGGCCGTACCGAAGAACGGTGTAGCGCTGCTCAGCGCAGCTGGTTCGGCACAGAGCGCGTTCTCGGTGCGGTATGTACCGAGCCCGACTCCGGACACCGATCCGGGCCGGTGGCGGATTTCCATGGCGAACCAGGACAGCAAGGATGCCACGGTCACTCAGGTCGAGAACGGACAGTTCTACAGTCCAGCCGACTGGACACACCTGGCGCTGGTGTACGACGGATTCGCCAAGCAACTCACGTTATATGTGAACGGCGAGTTGGAAGAGATCGCCTGCACGGACGCCGACGGCAACGGCGACGCGGATGACACAGCTTGCGGTGACCGGATGTCGTGGTCGGAGAACGCGCTGTCCTTCAAGGCAACGCAACCGCTGCAACTCGGCCGGGCCAAGAGCGGTACCACCTGGGGGGAGTACTGGCCCGGTGCCGTCTCCGACGTGTGGGCCTTTCAAGGAGCACTCAGCGACGCACAGGTATCGCAGCTCGCGGTCGGTACGCCGGACATGGCCACTGACGTTCCCGGCGGCGACTGACCTTCGCCAAGAGTGGCCGGGTGCTCCGGGACCACCAGGCATTGCGGCTCCCACATACCAGCTTCTGCCTCACCGCGCGGCGTACTTGTCCGGCGGTGCTCACAGTGAGGGATGAAGGACAGGGATGAACGGCAGATCGAGCAGGCGGTTACGGACTCTCCGGCCTCGTGTCGCGTTGGCCTCGGCTGTGATCATGATCGCGGCTCTGTTGCAGGGTGTGGTCCAGCCCGCCGTTGCCGATGACATCGGCAAGGGCCGTCCTAGCCTTCCCAGCGCGGAGAAGCCGGTGCCCGGCACGATTGCCAAGGTCAAACCACGCACCGTCATGAAGGGACCGCCGACCCCCAAGGCCGCCCCTCGTGCCACATGGCCGAAAGCGGCATCAACAGTGGTCACCCTCCCCGCAGCCGGTGCGAAGGCCGGGGCGTCGCCGGTACGGGCCCAGGGCCTGCCCCTTGCACTGGCTGCGGATGCGCAGCGAGGCGCAGAAGCAGCCCCTGGCCATGTCGCGGTCAGCGTGGTGGGACGCAAGGCGGCGCATAACGCGGGCATCGACGGTCTGCTGTTCACTCTGGAGCCGAAGGCAGACGACGAGAAGGCGAAGCAGGCCGGACCGCGCCGGGTCCGAGCCCGCGTCGACTACTCCACATTCGCCGAGGCATACGGTGGCAACTACGCCTCCCGGCTCACCCTGATCGAGCTGCCCGCCTGCGTCCTGACCACCCCTGACCGGCAACAGTGCCGCACAGCCAAGCCTGTTCAAACCGTCAACGACGCTGAGAAGCAGACCCTCACCAGCCCCAAGCTGGCCCTGCGCACGGGCGAACCCACAGTTCTGGCGGCCGTAGCTGAAGAGGACGGGGAGAAGGGCGATTACAAGGCCACTTCCCTCTCACCGTCCGCAGCGTGGAACACCAACCTCAATACCGGGGACTTCACGTGGTCGTACGGCATGTCCGTTCCGGAGGTGCCGGGGGGCCTGTCGCCGACGGTGGGCCTTTCGTACTCTTCGGGTGGTGTCGACGGCCGTACCGCGAACACCAACAACCAGTCGTCCTGGGTGGGCGACGGCTTCGACCTCTGGCCAGGCTTCATCGAGCGCCGCTACAAGCCCTGCGCGGACGACGGAGTGAAGAACGCGGACGGAAGCAAGCCAGGCGACCTGTGCTGGGCCTACGACAACGCCTTCATGTCCTTCAACGGCAAGGGCGGGGAACTGGTACCGAACGGGACCGATTCCTGGAAACTGAAGAGCGACGACGGTACGAAGATCGACCGGCTCCACGGTTCGGACACCAACGTACGCGACAACGGCGCGCGGAATGACGAGTACTGGCGGGTCACCACGCCCGAGGGGACGCGTTACTACTTCGGCTACAACCGACTGCCGGGATGGGCCGACGGCAAGGAAACCACCGACTCCACCTGGACGGCTCCTGTCTTCGGGAACGGCTCCGGCGAACCGTGTCATGGCGCGACGTTCGCCGACTCCTGGTGTCAACAGGCATGGCGATGGAACCTCGACTACGTCGTCGACCCCCATGGGAACGCCATCGCCTATTACTACGACAAGGAGACCAACTCCTACGGCCGGAACCTCAAAGCCAAGGACAACACGCGCTATGTCCGCGGCGGTGGACTGGACCGGATCGAATACGGACTGCGGTCGTCGTCGATGTACGGCGCCAAAGCCTTGGCAAAGGTCGACTTCACCAGCAGCGAGCGCTGCCTGCCCGACGAACAGACGGATTGCGCATCCATCGACAAGGATGCTTTCTATTGGTACGACACTCCTTGGGACCTGAACTGCACAGCGGATGAGGACTGCGACGAGGGCCGCCTCTCTCCGGTGTTCTTCACCCGCAAGCGCCTGACGCAGATCACCACACAGGTCCTTGACTCCGGCACGTACCAGAACGTCGACTCATGGAAAATGGCCCACCGGTGGGGCAAAGCCGACACCGACTACCAGCTGGAGCTCGAGTCCATTCAGCGCACCGGCCACAGCGCTGACCCGGCCATCACGCTGCCGAAGACCACCTTCGCTTACACCCAGATGGCCAACCGACTCGACAAGACCGGCGATGGTTACGCACCCTTCATCAAGGACCGCCTCTCGACCGTCGCCGAGGAATCAGGCGGCCAGATCGACGTCGACTACTCCAAGGAGGCCTGCGACTGGGACGCCGTGCCGACCCCACAGACCAACACCACTCGGTGCTTCCCGCAATACATCGGTGGCAGCACGAGCGACGATCCCGAGCGGCAGTGGTTCAACAAGTACGTGGTCACCTCTGTGACCACCACCGACCGGACCGGGGGCGCACCTGACCAGGTCACCGCCTACGACTACAAGGGCGGTGCCGCCTGGCACTTCGATGATGACGACGGGCTGACCAAGGAGAAGTTCAAGAGCTGGTCACAGTGGCGCGGCTATGGCCAGGTACGGGTGCAGACCGGCGGTCAGGGTGGGGCCGGGGCGATGAAGTCGCAGCAGGATACGTACTTCCTGCGCGGCATGGACGGCGACCGCAAGGACACCAGCGGTGGCACCAAGAGTGCCACCGTCACTCTGGAGGATGGCGAGGGTGACCCGATCACCGACCATCCCTCGGCGGCCGGGTTCACCTACAAGACCGCCAGTTACTCCGGTCCGGGCGGCAAGATCCTGGCCAAGACGGTGAACCGTCCCTGGTACCACGAGACCGCCAAGAAGGTCCGCGACTGGGGCACGGTCACCGCCAACTTCACCGGAACCGCCCACAGCAAAACCTTCACTTCCCTGGACGACGGAGCCGGAGAAAAGTGGCGCACCGTCTCGGGTGCCACCAGCTACGACACCGTCGCCGGCCGCGTCACCCAGGTCGACGACTTCGGCGACAACGACACCGCCACCGACAACACATGCACCCGCACCACCTACGCCACCAACACCGACAAGAACATCCTCACCCTCCCCACACGGGTGGAGACGGTCGCCAAGGCATGTGACGCCACCGTCAGCCGACCGGACGACGTCATCTCCGACACGCGCACGGCCTACGACAGCGGCGCCTACGGCGCGGCCCCGACCAGAGGAGATGCCACCGGGACGGCGGTGCTGAAGAAGTACGACGGCACCACCGCGGTCTACACGGAGTCCGGGTCCTCCTACGACTCGTACGGACGCGCCCTGACCAGCACCGACCTGACGGCCGACATCACCGCCACCGCGGCCGGCGCGCTCCAGAGGACCGCCCGGACCGACGGCCGCACCACCACAACCGCCTACACCCCCGCCACAGGTATCCCCACTACCACGAAGGTGACGTCGCCACCCGCCAAGGCAGGCGACGCGAGCACCGCACAGACAACCACCACCACACGCGATGTGCTGCGCGGCCTGCCCCTGAAACAGACCGACACCAACGACAAAACCACCAGTTACGCCTACGACGCGCTGGGCCGCTCCACCAAGGTGTGGCTGGCGGACCGGCTCACCGGCCAGACCCCCACCTACGAATTCACCTACCGCGTCACCGAGAACCAGCCCGTTGCCGTCGGCACGAAGACACTGGGCAACAATGGCGCGCAGCGCACCTCCTACACCCTCTATGACGGCCTCCTGCGCGAGCGGCAGACACAAGCCCCCGGCCCTGACGGCGGCCGACTGCTCACGGACGTCTTCTATGACGAACGCGGCCTGAAGTCCAAGGACTTCGCCACCTACTACACGGACGGCAAACCGGCCACCACACTCTTCAAGCCCGAAGACGCGCTGAGCGTCGAGACGCAGAACCGCTACACCTACGACGGCCTGGGCCGACAGACCGAGACACGGCAGATCGCCGGAAACGGCGACGGCGGCAGCGTCCTTGGCGTGACCAAGACGATCTACGGCGGCGATCGCACCACTGTCATCCCACCCGTAGGCGGCACCGCCACCACCACCCTCACCGACGCCCGCGGCCAGACCACCGAACTGCGCCAGCACCACCAGCGCACCGCCGACGCCGCCTACGACACCACCACCTACACCTACACACCCCGCGGCGAGCTCAAGAAGGTCACCGACCCCGCCAAGAACAGCTGGACCTACGCCTACGACCTGCTCGGCCGCCTTACCAAAGCCACTGATCCGGACAAAGGCACCAGCACGAGTGTCTACGACGACCGTGGTCAGCTGACCTCCACCACGGACGCACGCGACACCACCCTGGCCTATGTCTACGACGGCCTCGGCCGCCGGACGGAACTTCACAAGGACTCACCCAGCGGTGAGCTGCGGGCGAAGTGGGTGTACGACACCGTCCGCGAAGCCAAGGGATACCTGGCTGAATCCACCCGCTACCAGGGAAGTCAGGCATATACCTCCAAGGTCGTCGCCTACGACCGCCTGTACCGCCCGCTTCGCTCCTCCGTCACCATCCCCGCCTCCGAAGGAGCACTGCAGGGGACCTATCTGTCCACGACCTCCTACAAGGTCTCCGGCCTCGTCGAAGGCACTGGCTACCCCAAGGCCGGAGCGCTGCCGGCAACGACGGTCGTCTTCACCTATGAAGATGAAACCCTGCGCCCCGTCGCGATCGACGGCAGCGAGGGCCTGAAGTCGACCGTCAACTACAGCCTCACCGGCAAACCACTGCAATACGAGTTGTCGGACAACGGCAGCAAGAAGACCTGGACCACCAACACCTATGAGTGGGGCACCCAGCGCCTTGCCACCGCCCGCGTCGACCGGCAGGACGTCGCAGGCGTCGATCAATTCAACAGCCTGCGCTACGACGAAGCAGGCAACGTCCTGTCCGTGTCGGACGTTTCCCGCTCCGGCACCGACAACCAGTGCTTCACCTACGACTACCTGCGGCGCCTGACCGAGGCATGGACCCAAGGCGACACCAACTGCGCCGCCGCCCCGAGCGGCGGCGTGCTGGGCGGTCCGGCCGCGTACTGGCACTCCTACACCTACGACCAGGTCGGCAATCGCCGTACAGAGACTCTCCACGACCCCACAGGCGACGCGAAGAAGGACACCAAGCGCACCTACGGCTACCCCGAGCCGGGTGGTGCCCAGCCGCACACCCTCACCTCCGTCGAGGCGACCGGACCCAACGGCGCCTCACAGGACTCCTTCGGGTACGACAAGGCCGGAAACACCATCACCCGCACTCTCGGCGGCGACACCGGGACGCTGGCATGGGACGTAGAGGGACACCTGGCCAAGGTGACCGAGCCGGTCGAGGGCGGCAGCGACAATGTCACCGAATACCTCTATGACGCCGACGGCAACCGCCTGATAGGCCGCGGCCCCACCGAGACCACCCTCTACCTCGGCAGCACCGAGATCACCCTGCCCAAGGGATCCACCACGCCGAAGGCCACCCGTTACATCGACCTGGGCGGCGGCAACCAGGCCGTCCAGGAAGACGACGGCACCGTCTCCCTCACCCTCGCCGACCACCACGGCACCGCACAACTCGCCGTCGACACCGCCACCCAGAAGCTCACCCAGCGCCGCACCCTGCCGTTCGGCGACGTACGAGGTACCCAGCCCACTGACTGGCCCGGCACCAGGGGCTTCGTCGGCGGAACAGACGACACCAAAACCACCGGCTTCACCCACCTGGGGGCCCGCGAGTACGACCCCACCACCGGGCGATTCCTCTCGGTCGACCCGGTCATGGAGCCGGGCGACACCCAGCAGATGCAGGGGTACGCGTACGCCAACAGCAATCCCCTCACCTTCAGTGACCCGACAGGACTCTGCGAAGACCCCGGGAACGGTCACTGCATGCCGACCAACGGTGGGAACGCAGGCCACGGTGCCCCACCCGAAAACCACTACCCCAGCGGCGGAAGCAGCGGAAGCAGTAGTGCAGGTGCGGCCGCGAGGGCCGACTACCGCTGCGGCTATAACTGCCATAACGGCAAGCTCACCACTGGATACGGCTCACGTGTCGATTACCTGGTTCAGGACCACATAACGAGGCGGGAGAATCTGCCCGACCCCTGGTGGCTCAAGGTAGCAAAAACCAGCTTCAAGGAGCTCAACCCGCTGGCCGCCATAGGAACGTGCTACGCCACGTGGGACCTGGGACCCTGCACCGAGGCTGCCATCGACATGACTGGCTACAACAAGGCCAAACTCTTCGCTCGTGGAGCCAGAAAAGCGGTGGAAGAAGGAGTTGAGGCATGGAGGGGGCGCAATAAGGAACCAGCCAAGGAACCAGCAGGGCGGACATCAGAGACCGGATGCCACAGCTTCGTTCCAGGCACCGGAGTCCTCCTCGCCGACGGCTCCACCAAACCCATCGAGGACATCAAGACCAGTGACAAGGTAAAAGTCACCGACCCCGACACCGGCAAGACCACGACACGCAAAGTCGCCGGCACCATCGTCACCGAAGACGACAAGAACTTCGTCGACCTCACCATCACCAACAGCGCTGGCGAACCTTCAACGGGCCTCATAGCAACCACAACGCACCCCTTCTGGGCCCAGTCCCAGCACGCATGGGTCAAAGCCGGTGACCTCAGGCCGGGGATGACTCTGCGCACCCCGGATGGCCATACCGTCACGGTCAAGCACGCCCGTCACTTCACGCAGCACCAGCGCACCCACGACCTGACCGTCAGCGGCATCCACACGTACTATGTGCTGGCGGGGACTACGCCGATCTTGGTCCATAACTGCAACTGGGATATGACCAAGATTGACGAGAAATACGACAAGCATGTGTTCGGGGATGGGAAGCGTCCCGGTGAAGGCCCCGACATGCCGGAATATCAGCATGAGGTTGATGGGGTCGATGGATTCGATCGATATCAGCAAGATGCATGCACGCTGATGTGTGGACCTAAGAGTCCTAATGTCAGAGAGGTTATTCGCTCTGGGGATGGCGCAATCCTCCGCCTGGATACCTCAACGGGGCGGCTCGGAATCATGCAGAATGGGAAGATAGCAAACTTCTTCCGGCCGGATGATCCGCTGGCTTACATGGAGAATGAAAGTGGCCGATAAGAGTTCGGTGGGACCCTCTGCCGGTTTCGATGAGGAGTTCTCCAGGTTGTTCCTGGATGCAGGTTGGCAAAGGCCCATCAAGCCAGCCGAAGCGCTGAGGCGCTGGGAGGACTTTGCAGAGGACTGCCTTGCCGGCTTCCCGTGGGATGTAGATGACTACAACAACGATCTGACGCTGCGGACCCGGCTCGCCGAGATCCTTCCGGCGCTTGAAGCGGCAGGTCACGGTGCTGCACGACGCCTGTTGGAGAAGATTGAAGCGGCTGATTCGCGAGCGCGAGAGGTTCTGACGTGGGAGTCCTTTCCCGACTTCCCGGAAGATCGATGGTGGCTTCGGAGGGCGCCTGCTTATGCCTCTCGGAAGTTTTGTGCTGATTTTCGCGAGGCGTACGGCATCGAGATAAATTCGAGGTCGCTATTTGACGATGACCTAGACGAGATGATCCGCTTGAACTCGGCAGGTCTGTCAATTCCGGAAGTTTTGATCCATGTCCGAGATGAGGGCCTGTATGTCTCGGCTAGGTCGGGTCTACTTTTTCGCTCCTTTCGAGAGGCATTCCCTGATGCGAGGAGAATGAGGAAGCTTGTCTCCGGCTGGATTTCGGGCGATGTTGGGGACTCGGAACTTCGTTCAGACTTCATTCAGCATTAGGCTCGGTGCGGCTCCCCGATCTCCGTCCATCGGATTGGATGATTACGCGAGGGGCGTTCCCGTGGAATCGAAGGTTCCATGACGAGTAGAGGCCCCGCCAGATTTGTTTGTGGTGGGGCCTCTGGAGCGTCTGACGGCAGTAGTTGACGGCGACGTCAGCGGACGGGGGCTGCACAGAGCGGCGGGTCGTCGTGGGCCTATGACCCGATGAAGAGGGGAATGCTTCAGGGGCAGGGTGATGAAGACCTACTACGGTCCGTTTTCGATCCAGACGACCCAGCGCGCAGCTTCAAGACGATTGGAGGCGATGGATAGATGATGGAAGGCAATCATCGGATGGCTGAATTGATTTCCCGCGCCTCCGACCCTCGTAGTTCCATTTCCTGGGATACGTCAATCTACATCCGAGGCTGGGGGTGAGTGGTGCGCCTGCACGTGCGGAAGGTTGCGGGGAAGCTAGCGAGTCGCCACGTGAGACAGCTTACTCCCCGGTCAGCTGACCGCCTTATGGACATTGTCATCGACAGAGGGCTTGCCCACAAGGGGAACCGTAAATGGCTTGCGGAGCGAAAAGGTGAGTATGGGCGTTGCTATCTGATTCCGGCACTCGATATGCACCTCAAATCCTCGGATATTCGCTGCATCTTGGCGCTGCTGGACCGCAGAAATCGGGCAGTCTGGATGACCTTGGATGTCAGTCCGTGGATGGTGCTTGGGCTGCCGAAGTTGCGAGGGCGTAAAGTCGTTCACGTGATGGGCCGCTTGGCCTCCAACAGTCCTGTGGTTCCATGGGATGGCTCGCTCGGGAGTTGAGGCTTGTGGGGTCGGCTAGGGTCCGTCTTCAAAGGGATCTTGCCCAGAGCAGGCATGAGGCGAGGCAGACCGCTGCTTCATAGCTGGTGGCGGTCTTGTCGTACCGGGTAGCGATGCCACGGAAGTTTTTGAGCAGGTTGAAGCACCGCTCGACGGTATTGCGGCGCCGGTAGATCTCCTGGTTGAAGCCCGGCGGGCGGCCGCCGACGCTGCCGCGGCGCCGACGGTGGCCTTTCTGATCGGAGCGTTCGGGGATGGTATGGGCGATCCCGCGCCGGTGCAGGTAGGCCCGGAAGCCGCGGGAGCTGTAGGCCCTGTCCGCGATCAGGTGATCCGGGCGGCAGCGTGGGCGGCCGTGTCCGGTTCGCGGTACGCGGATGCGTTCCAGCAAGGGGCGAGCGCACGGGCTGTCATTGCGCTGACCGGGGCTGAGCAGCACGGCCAGGGGGCGGCCGCGACCGTCGCAGGCCAGATGGATCTTGGTGGTCAGTCCTCCGCGAGACCGACCGAGGGCGTGATCGTCCCGTTCTTCCTGCTGTGGCTGAGCGGCAGTTCGGCCCGTGGCGGCGGCGTGCTGGTGAGCGCGGACAATGGTGGAGTCGATCTGTACCAGCCAGTCGATGTTCCCGGCCGCATCCGCCCGGGTCTGGAGCTGCTGTAGGACGCGGGTGAACACGCCTCGTAGGGCGTACCGCCGGAAGCGTGTGTAGACGGTCTTCCAGGGACCGTAGCGTTCGGGTAGATCCCGCCAGGTGGTCCCGGTACGGATCTTGAACACCATGCCGTTGAGGATCCGCCGGTCGTCTACTCGAGGACGGCCGGTTCCAGCCCGGGGTATCAGCGGAGTGAGTAATTCCCACTCTTGGTCGGTGAGTTCATGTCGATGCACGGCCCGTGATCCAATAAGGGCGCGCGGAGGGGGAGATCGCCATGGATGTTATTGCGGGGGCTGTGGGCTCGCAGATTCTCAGTGCAGTGGTGGCCGCCGTGCTCACCGGGATCGGCACCCTGGTGCGCTGGTTCGTGGTCAAGCGGCTACCCGCACGTCGCACGTGGCGCTACCTGAACGCAGGCGAACTCTCCATCGTTCTGGACACCTCCTACGTCGACACCGGCCGCTACCAGCGACCCGTAGCCGGTCTGGGACAGGTCCGGGCGCTGTCCGTGCTTGTCCCCTCTCTCACCCACGCCTACCGGGAACTCGATTTGGAGAAGGTCCGCCTGTCGGCGTACTTGCCTGGCGGCGAGATGGAGCACGACTTGCTCGTATTGGGCGGACCGAAGAACAACGAGGTAGCCCGCCGCATCCTGGAGGCCATGACGGAGGCGTTGCCGTTCCGGCTGGGCGCAGGAGCGATCACCTGGGAGGGGACGGCCTACACAGGCGATGCCGCGGACGGCGAGGTGGTACGTGACTGCGGCTACATCGTCCGAGTTGCGAACCCCCTCAACCCGAAGACTCGCGTCGTGCTGATCGGCGGTTGGTCAACCTATGGCACCGTGGCCGCAGCCCGCTGGTTGGCCGAGAACGGCGCCAGTCGTTCCCTGACCGCAGATGTCGCCGTGCTTGTAGAAGCCTCGGTTCTTCGAGATGGCCACGTGTCCACACCTCGCGTCCTGCGCCAGGCAAGCCTCAACAGGTGAACCGCGCCACCGTTTGAAGACGGGCCCTAGAGGCTCATATCTCCCGGAGTTCGGCGACCGTGCGCACCGCGCGGTCGCGCGGCTCGGGTGGGTAGGAGGGGGCGTTCCATGACTCTGACCATTACACGGGAACTGAGCCTCCACTTCGCCCGGGGCGGTTCACCCTTTGGGCTGGCTTTCCTGTTGCGGTCGGGCCCGGGTGCGGACGCCTGGGCAGGCTGGTGGTTGTGGCGGATGATCGTGATGCGATGGTGGACCGGGGCGACCCGGGTGATGGTGCGAGTGGTGCCGGTCGCCGTCGGGCTGTGTGTTTCGAGTTCCGTATCGATACGGTTCAGGGGCCGGGAGCGGAAGCTCTGGCTCGGCAGCAGGCGACCGCTTTGTGTGACGTGGTGAGCTGGGTCGCACAGCAGCGAGAGCAGAGCCACGCTTCCGAATCGACCGCACATGACGAGGACGGGCCGGTGGACCAGGAACCAGACCTCGGGCCATTGCCACGCGAGGAGTAGATGCTGGTGCCTTCTGGCCTGTGGGCCTTGCGGTGGGTGACCGGCTGCTTGCTGGAGTTACCCCCTCTGGTTCGAACCTGCGACGCTGAGGGCCGGTGCTGACGCTCCTCGTCCAGCCTTGTTGACCTGCGCAGACGTGGAACGAGGACAAGTTGTGCGGTGGGCCGGGCCTGTGCGCGGTCACCTGTGTCCTGGTGCCATAGGTAACCCCACGGGTACTCATATGGCCCCTCTGACCTGCGACAACGCAGGGTGTAACCAAGTGCCCCCGGCAGGATTCGAACCTGCGACACCCGCTTTAGGAGAGCGGTGCTCTATCCCCTGAGCTACGGAGGCCCGGCGTCAGGGCGGCATGGTGGTGCCGCCGCGTCGCACCGCCACAGTGTAGCGGGTCGTGCACTTGGATCGTTTCGGGTGCTCCGGGTCGCCGAAGGGTCGGGCCCGGGGTGCCTCCGGCCCGAGCCCCTGGGCCGACGCCGCGGCTCGGAGCACCCGAAGGCCGCCACCGGCCGCCTCAGCCCTCCCGCCCGAAGCCCGCGATCGGGTTGCTCAGTGTGCCGATGAGCTGGAGGGCCCCCGCCGGGTCCTGGAGGTCGACCATTTCCCGGTTGTTGCGGAGCTGGAGGCGGTTGAGGCAGGAGAGGGCGAAGTCTTCGGTGAACATGTCGTACTGGGCGAATTTGTCCGCCAGATGGGGGGCGGATCGCTGGTAGGTCAGGACGGTGTCGGCGACCGTCTGCCAGAAGGTGTCCTCCTCCAGGAGGCCCTCGGTGACCAGGATGCCGCCCAGGAAGCGGAGGAAGCAGTCGAAGACGTCGGTGAAGATCGAGAGCAGTTTCTTGTCTTCGGGGACGTCCACGCGGATGCGTTCGACGGTCGGGGGGAGGACCGCGGTGGGGTCCATGACGGCGATTTCCTCGGCGATGTCCTTGAAGATCACGCGCTGGACGGCGCCGTCCTCGATCACCAGGATGACGTTCTCGCCGTGCGGCATGAAGACCAGGTCGTAGCCGTAGAAGCTGTGCAGCACCGGGGTGAGGTAGGCGTCCAGGTAGCGGCGCAGCCAGGTGGCGGGGGTGAGGCCGGATTCCTCGATGAGGGCGCTGACGAAGGAGGCGCCGTCGGGGTCGGTGTGGAGGAGGGAGGCCATGGTGGCCAGGCGCTGGCCGGGTTCCAGGGTCGGGACGGGGCTCTCGCGCCACAGGGCGGCGAGCATCTTGCGGTACGGGGAGCCCTTCGCGGTGGCGGCCTCGTACTGGCGGTGGTGGTAGCCGATCGCCGCTCGTTCTCGGATGATGGAGAAACGCGCGGCACGGAAGGTCTCGTCCGAGGCGATCAGAGACGCCAGCCAGTCGTTGATGGCCGGGGTCGCCTCCATATAGGCGGCCGACAGGCCCCGCATGAAGCCCATGTTGAGGACCGACAGCGCGGTTTTCACATAGTGCTTGGAGGGGTCGCTGGTGTTGAAGAAGGTGCGGATCGACTGCTGGGCAAGGTATTCGTCGTCGCCGGGGCCCAGGTACACCAGATACTGCCGGGCGACCTCGGCGGCGAAGCTGACGGACAGCTTGTTCCACCACTGCCAGGGGTGCACCGGCAGCAGGTGGTAGTCGGCCGGGTCCAGGCCGAGGTCGGTGAGGGTCCGCGCGAAGCGGGCCCGGGTCTCCTCGCCCAGCTCGGAGTGGATCAGGGCGTCGTAGTCCAGGTCCGTGGAGGCCGTGAAGGTGGAGCGGTCACGGCGGGCGGCGAGCCAGATGAGCTGGACGGGGCTCGCGGTCTCGGGGGCGTACGAGAGGTATTCATGGATGCCGAAGCCGAGCCGGCCGTTGTTGGCGACGAAGCAGGGGTGGCCCTCGGTCATCCCCGTCTCGATCTCCTGGAAGCCGGATTTGGCCAACTGGGCGGCGCCCACCGGCTCGGCGGCCAGTTTGTACGCCGTACCGGAGAGGGTGGAGCTGATCTCCTCGAGGTAGACGGGGAGGACCTCCTCGCTCAGGCCCAGCCGCTCGCGCAGCTCGATGAAGAAGTCCAGGGCGTCCAGGGGGAGTTCGGCGCCGGTCCGGTCGTGGCGGGTGATGCTGTCCGCCTCGACCAGCCAGTGGTCCAGGGAGAGCACCTGGGCGGCGAAGCGGTAGGTCACCGCCCCGTCGTCGCTGGTCACGGCGTAGCGGCCGGCGGGGCCCGGCTCGGGGGCGAGCAGGCGTTCGTGGGTGAACTCGGCGAGGGCCTTGCGGATGAGGAGGCGGCCCGCCCGGTCCCACAGATCGGGGGTGAGGTGGGCGACGGCGTCGCGGGGGCTCATCGGGTCACTCCTTGGACGGCGCGGGCGGCGAGGGTGGTGCGGGCGGCCTCGAACCGCTCGCGGGTGCAGACGCTGAGGTAGGCGTCCTTCTCGGGTTTGGCGATCCGCTCGACGGTCTCGAAGCCGACGGCCGCGTTGAGCGCGTGCACCGCCGCGTTGCGCACATCGGGCTCGACGACGACGCGCCGGACATGCGGATCGGCGAAGCAGAACTCCATGACGACGGTGATCACGGCCAGCGTGAAGCCGGGTACCGGGGTGTCGGTCGGCGCGCAGAGGAAGTGCATGCCGATGTCGCCGGACCGGGCGGGGTAGAGCCCCTCGAGTTCCACCCGCGACGGGTCGTAGCGCTCGGCCAGGAACGCCGGGCGTCCCTCGTGCAGGCCGATGAAGGCGTCATGGTGCGCATGCTCGTGGATCCTGCGGTACTCGGCGGCGACCTCCGCCTCATCCGCTCCCTGCATCATCCAGTAGGCCGCCTTGGGGTGGGTCACCCAGCCGTGCAGCAGCCCGGCGTCGGCCGCCGGATCCAGGGTGCGCAGGGTGAAGGCGCCCAGGCGCGCGTCCGTATGCTCGAAAACCGGCGACGGGGTCATGCGATGGCTCCTTCCGGTGCGCCGAACTCCTGGAAGGCGATGGACTTCTCCACCGGGTAGTGCTCCCGCCCCAGCAGCTCACGGATGATCCACGAGTTGCGGTACGGGCCCATGCCCAGGTCCGGGGAGGTCAGGCTGTGGGCGTGGGTGGCGCCGTTCTGGAGGAAGATGCCGCGCCCGGTGGTGTCGATGCTGTAGTTGCGGGCGACGTCGAAGCGGCCGTGGCCGTCCCAGCGGATGCGGTCGCGTACCGGGTCCAGGAAGGCGGGCACCTGGTAGCGGTAGCCGGTGGCCAGGACGAGCCCGTGGGTGGTGAGCGAGAAGTCCCGCTGCTGCTCCGCATGACGCAGCCCCAGGGTGTACATGCCGGACAGGTCGTCGTACTCCGCGCCGGTGAGTTCGGTGTTGGTGAGCAGCCGGGTGGGCACCGGGCCGCTCACGCTCTTCTGGTAGAGGAGGTCGTAGATGCCGTTGACGAGGTCGGCGTCGATCCCCTTGAACAGGCCCTTCTGCTCACTCTCCAGCCGGTAGCGGGTGTCCTCGGGGAGCGCGTGGAAGTAGTCCACGTACTCGGGCGAGGTCATCTCCAGGGTGAGCTTGGTGTACTCCAGCGGGAAGAAGCGCGGGGAGCGGGTCACCCAGTTGAGCCGGTAGCCGTGGGTGTCGATGTCGGCGAGCAGATCCTGGTAGATCTCGGCCGCGCTCTGGCCGCTGCCGACGATGGTGATGGACTCCTTGGCCTGAAGCGCCTCCTTGCTCCCCAGGTAGTGGGTGTTGTGCACCAGATCGCCGTCCAGGCCGCGGCACACCTCGGGGAGGAACGGCGGGGTGCCGGTGCCCAGCACCAGATGGCGGGCGCGGTGGGCGGTGGTCCCGCCGGTGGCGGGACGCCGGGCGCGCACCGTGTAGAGGCCGTCGGCCTCGTCGTACTCGACGCTCGTCACCTCGTGGCCGAAGCGGACGGACGAGAGCTTCGCGGCGGCCCAGCGGCAGTAGTCGTTGTACTCGGCGCGCAGCGGATAGAAGATCTCGCGGATGTAGAAGGAGTACAGCCGCCCGGATTCCTTGAGGTAGTTGAGGAAGGAGTACGGGGAGGTGGGGTCGGCAAGCGTCACCAGGTCGGCCATGAACGGGGTCTGGAGGGTGACGCCGTCCAGCAGCATGCCCGGATGCCAGTCGAACTCGGGCTTGCTCTCCAGGAACAGCCCGTCGAGTTCCTCGATCGGCTCGGTCAGGCAGGCAAGGCCCAGGTTGTAGGGGCCGAGCCCGACCGCGATGAAGTCATGGGTGTGCGGGGTGGGCACGAGGGTCTCCGGCGGGGTGCGGGGGCTCAACTGGCGCGCGAGTGGCGGGGGCCGCTGAGTTCGGGCTCGATGTGCAGGGCCAGATACTGACCGGCGTGCTCGGCGAGGAGGTCGAGGACATACGCGATGTCGCTCAGCGAGGTCTCCGGGTTGAGCAGGGTGAACTTGAGGTGGTGACGGCCGTCGACGACGGTTCCGGCGACGACCGCCGCACCGGAGGCGGCCAGCGCCTCGCGGGCGTGCAGATTGGCCCGGTCGACGAGGTCCGGGTCGCCCGGCCCGTCCGACGGCGGTACATAGCGGAAGACGAGCGTGGACAACTGGGGCTCGGTGACGACCTCGTAGCGCGGATCGGTGTCCAGCAGCGCCCATGCCTCGGCGGCCCGGTCCACCACCTCGTCGAAGAGGGCCCCCACGGCGTCCGCCCCCATGATGCGCAGCGTCAGCCACAGCTTGAGCGCGTCGAAGCGGCGGGTGGTCTGGATGGACTTGTCGACCTGATTGGGGATGAGGTTGCGGGCGCTGCGCTCGGGGTTGAGATAGTCCGCGTGGTACGTGGCGTGGCTGAGCGTGGCGCGGTCGCGGACCAGCACGGCGCTGGAGCTGACCGGCTGGAAGAAGGACTTGTGGTAGTCCACCGTCACCGAGTCGGCGCGCTCGATGCCGTCGAGCAGTCCGCGGCGGGTCGGGGAGGCCAGCAGTCCGCAGCCGTACGCGGCGTCCACATGCATCCAGGTGCCGTGCCGGTCACACAGCTCGGCGATCTCGGGCAGCGGGTCGATCGAGCCGAAGTCGGTGGTGCCCGCGGTGGCCACGACGGCCATGACGATCAGGCCCTCGCGACGGCAGCGGTTCAGCTCACGGGCGAGGGCGACGGTGCGCATCCGGCGGTCCTGGCCGCAGGGGACCGGGATGACGGCCTCGTAGCCGAGCCCCAGGATGGCGGCGGCCTTCTGGACGGAGAAGTGGCCGGCCTGGGAGGTGAGGATGCGCAGCCGCGGCAGGATGGCGGATTTGGCGACCGTCTCGCCGGCCGCGGCGGCCTCCTTCTCCACCAGCGTGCACGCCTCGTCGCGGGCGAGCAGCATCGCCTGGAGATTGGACTGGGTGCCGCCGCTGGTGAAGATGCCGTCCGCGGCCTCGCCGAGGCCGATGCGCTCGGCGGTCCAGTCGATCAGCCGGCGCTCGATGAGGGTGCCGCCCGCGCTCTGGTCCCAGGTGTCGAGGGAGGAGTTGACGGCGGAGAGGACGGCCTCGCCCAGCAGTGCGGGGATCACCACGGGGCAGTTGAGGTGGGCGAGATAGCGCGGGTGGTGGAAGTAGACGGCGTCCTTGAGGTAGACGCTCTCCAGCTCCTTGAGCGCGGCGTCCGGATCGCCGAGCGGCCGCTCCAGGTCGATTCCGGAGATCTCGGGGGCGAGTTCGGCGGGGGTGACGCCGGTGAAGGGGCGCTCGGTGCGGGCGACGGTGGAGGCCACCAGGCCGACGCCGTCGGTCACGGAGCGCCGATAGCGGTCCGCCGTACGGCCGTTGAACAGGTGGGCCCTGCCATCCGCCGCCCCGGGTATCGGCTCCGGCGACGGGTCCTCAGCGGTCTGCGCGAGGAAACTCACGGTCTGTCCCTTCTGGAAATGAGCATGCGGGCGTGCGGAGGGCGCGGGCATGCGGCTGGTGGTGGGGAGGGAGGCGGCCCTCGGCTCACGCCCGCGGCCTGATGGCTGAGGGGCGTGCGGGGGCGCTGGACGCGGCGGCAGGGCGCGTGGGGGCGCGCCGAGCGGTGGCCGCCCGTCGTCCAGTGGTCGGTCTTTCGCGGTCCCGTGGGGGGATTCGGCTGTGGCGATTCGGTTGTGGGGGCTCGGTTTCGTGGGGTCAGTCGTCGGTCGCGGGGCCGGTGCCCGACACGGCTTCCTCGACGAGCTGTTCCTCACAGGTGCCCAGGCGCCAGTAGCCGGTGAAGGTCACGGCCTTGCGGTCGAAGCCGCGTTCGCGCACCAGATGGCGGCGCAGCTCCTTGACGGTCCCGGCCTCGCCCGCGATCCAGGCGTACGGTGTGCCGGAGGGCAGTTCGGCGGTGCTCACGGCGTTCCGCAGCAGCGCGGAGCGCGGGGTTCCGGGGGCCACGGCGTCCCGGACCAGCCAGGTGATCTCGGCTTGCGCCGCGGTGCGCAGCTCCTGGATGTCCTCGGCGTGCTGGACCTCGAGCCACACCTTGGCGGGCAGATCGGCGGGCAGCCATTCGAGGATGCCCGCGATGGCGGGCAGCGCGGTCTCGTCACCGGTGATCAGCACCCAGTCGGTGCCGGACGGCGGCCGGAAGTCGACACCGCCGTTGTCCTCCACGACCGGGCCCAGCAGGGTCACGCGGTCGCCCGCCTCGGCGCGCGCGGCCCAGCGGGCGGCCGGGCCGCTGTCGTCGTGCAGCGCGAAGTCCACGTCGATCTCGTGCGGGTCGTGGCGCTGCCGGCGCACCGTGTACGAGCGCATGATGCCGCGTTCGGCCGGGTCCATCGCCCGCCAGGTGGCGAACCAGCCCTCCCCGGCCTCGACCGGGACCACCGGGGCGCTCTGGCCGGGGTGCGGCAGGAACAGTTTGAAGCGCTGGTCGCGGCCGCCGCTGGTGAAGTCCTTCAGACCCGCGCCGCCGAAGGTGATCCGTGCCATGGACGGTCCGAGCGGGCGGGTCCGTACGACCCGCGCGTCGAAGAAGCGGAACGGAATGGCGGTGGTGGCGGTGGTGGTGGCTGCGGTGGTCATGGCGGGGGGTCTTCCCTTCGCTTGCCGTGGGGAGGCCGGGCCGGCCGGTCGTGCTGACCGTTCAGTGGAGCTTCTTCGCGTCCTGGATGGCCTTGGTGAGGGATTCGACGAGCGGGGCGGCACCGGCGTACGAGAAGCGCGGCTCGCTGCTCCAGGGGGTGATCTGACCGGCCTTGACCGCGGGGAGCTTGGACCAGGTGGGCTTGGCGGTCAGGGCCCCGGGCTGGAGGGTCGCGGTGCGGTTGTCGAGGAAGAGCACATCCGCGTCGTACTTGTCGGCGTTCTCCCAGCTCAGGCTCTCGAAGTAGCCGCCCTTGTCGGGCTTTTCGGGCATGACGAAGTCGACGCCGAGCTCGCTGAAGTAGATCAGGTCGGCATTGATCCTCGGGTTGGAGACATAGAAGAGATCGGCGCTGGCGGAGCAGGCCATGACCTTGATCCGGTGGGATTTGACGGTTTTGCGCAGCGTCTCGGATGCCTTCTCGAACCGCGCCTTGGCGTCGGTGACCTTCTTGGCCTTCGGGTCGGCGCCGAGCGCCTCGGCCAGTGCGGCATAGCGCTTGATGGGCTCGACCATGGAGACCCGGCCGGTGCCGATGGCGGCGCTGGGGGCGAGCTGGAGGATCTTCTTCTTGCTGTCGTCCGGGATGTAGAAGAGCGCGCCCGGGTCGTACATGTTGGTGATCAGCAGATCGGGGCTGAGCGAGGCGTACTTCTCGACGTTGAACTGGCCCCAGGTGTTGCCGAGGGAAGTGGCCTGGTCGACGGGGAAGTCGCCCGCCTGGACGTCCGGCTTGCCGTTCTTCAGCGTGGTCGGCCCGAAGACGCCGGTGATCTGCTTCTCGACGCCGAAGTCGTAGAGCGCGGCCGCCGCGGCGATGTAGGCGACGATGTGCTGGGGCCGGCCGTCGAGGCTGATCTTCTTCTTGCGGTCGTCGGTGAACGACCAGGAGCCGCCGCCGTCATCGCCGCCGGAGCCCGAACCGCCGTTGTCGCCGCAGGCGGTGACCAGGGCTCCGAGTCCGAGGGCGCCGCCCGCGGCGAGCAGACCGCGGCGGGAGAGGGGGAGTGCTCTGGCCTGGCGCATGAAGGTGCTCTCTCTCGATGCATACGGGGACGTGGTTCGCGGGACGGCAACCCGAGGACGTAGTTAGGTTAGCCTAACCAACCTGGTTGTCCAGTGGGCGGGGTCGTTCCGGACCTCACATCGAGGGGCTCATCCGGCGGTTCAGGGCGGATTCACAGGTCCAGCACCAATCGGGGGCCACGGCAGCGTGAGACGCAGATCATCATGGTCTCGCCCGAGGCCCGCTCCTCGCCGGTGAGCACGGAGTCGTGGTGGTCCACCTCTCCTTCGACGACATCCGTCTCGCACGTCCCACACGTGCCCTCCTCGCAGGAGTACAAAACCGGTACCCCCGCCGCCTCGACCGTGCGCAGCACACTGCGCTCCGGCTCCACGGTGAGGGTCAGCCCGGAGCGGGTGAGCACCAACTCGAAGGCCCCGCGCGCCGGTTCGGCGCCCGCCGCGTCCGTACGGGGCTGGAAGCGCTCGGTGCGCAGGGCCCCGTCCGGCCACGTCCGGCACGCCTCCTCGGCGGCCCGGAGCAGCGGTTCGGGACCGCAGCAGTAGACGAGGGTGCCGGGTGAGAAGGGGACGGAGGGGTCGGCCGGGGCGTCGAGATACGGCGCGAGGTCGAGCAGCCCCTCCTCGTCCTGCGGCACCAGCCGCACCTTGCCGCCGTAACGGGCGGCGAGCTGATCCGCGAAGGCCATCGAGGCACGGGTGCGCCCGCCGTACAGCAGCCGCCAGTCGGCGCCCGCGGCCTCGGCGGCGGCCGTCATCGGGAGGAGGGGAGTGATGCCGATGCCGCCCGCGATGAACAGATAGCGGGCCGCCGGGCGCAGTGCGAAGTGGTTGCGCGGGCCGCGCACCCGCACCGTGCTCCCCTCGGTGAGGGTGTCGTGCACCCGGGCGGAACCGCCGCGCCCGGCGGGTGCGCGGAGCACCGCGATCCGCCAGGAGGCGCGGTCGGCGGGGTCGCCGCACAGCGAGTACTGCCGGGTCCGGCCCGGGTCGAGGACGAGGTCGAGATGGGCGCCGGGCTCCCAGGCGGGGAGTTCACGGCCCGTCGGATGGCGCAGGGTGAGCGCCACCACGTCCGCGGCCACCGCCTCCCGGCGGGCCACCAGCAGGGTGTCCTCGTACTCGCCGCCGGGGTTCGTCACGTCATCTCCTTGCGGTGGTCGGCGGGTTGGTGTCCGGTGGGGTGGTGCCCGGCGGGTTGGTGTCCGGTGGGGTGGGCGAGCATCCACTGCCACAGTTCGACCGGGTCCTCGGCGGTGCGCTCGGCGCCGCAGTGGCAGACCCCGTGCAGCACATCGGTGCCGGGCAGCCAGTCGATCCGGTACACCTCGGCGGTGGGGGCGCCGCTCACGGGGACGCCGCCACGGCCGCGGTCCGCTCTCCTTCGGCGGCGAGGCGGGCGAGGATGCGGCGCGCGGCCAGACCGCCGGTGTCGATGTTGATGCTGAGCTCCTGATAGCCCTCGCGCTCGGTGTCCAGGGCCTTCTGGAGCAGATTCAGCGCCGCCACGTCCTGTAGCACCACGGTCCGGTTGAGGTCGTGGAGGAAGGTGGTCACCTCCTCGTCGTCCTGTGCGAAGTCCCGTGAGACGGCCCAGAAGTCGTACACATGGCGGTCGGTGGACGGGGTGATGGCGTAGGTGATCTCCACATGGAAGGCGTCCGGATCGGAGCCGTCCGGCCTCGGCAGCACCCCGGCCGGGGCGATCCGGCTGTGCAGGAGATAGAGACAGGGCGCGTGGTACTCGATGTCCTGCCAGCGGGTGATGCGGCCGTCGATGCCGGTGGAACGGGCGTAGAACGGCGGGCACTCGGCGTCGTCCATATGCCGGCTGACCCGTACGACGCCCGCGCCCTCGTCGACCTCCGTGGTGATCGGGGTCTCGGCGACCTCGGGAGTGCCGATGTAGCCGCTGTGCAGATACGTCTCGTGGGAGAGGTCCAGCAGATTGTCCACCAGCAGGCCGTAGTCGGCGTCGATCGGCTCCATGCCGCCCACGGTCGTCCAGCGCGGATCGGCCAGCCAGGGCGCGCGCGGCACCGAGCGGGGATCGGCGAGCGCCGGGTCCCCGATCCACACCCACACCAGCGAGTCCTGCTCGACGACGGGGTAGGAGGGGACCCGGGCGGTGCGCGGGACGCGTTTTTGGCCCGGTACGAACACACAGGTGCCGCCGGTGTCGTAGGTGAAGCCGTGGTAGCCGCAGACGACCGTGTCGCCGTCGAGACGGCCGGCGGTGAGCGGATAGCGGCGGTGGACGCAGCGGTCGGCGAGCGCGATGACCGTGTCGTCGGACTCGGTGCGGTAGAGGGCGATGGGTTCGTTCAGGATCGTGCGCCCCAGCAGCTCCCGGCCGATCTCACGGCCGTAGGCGGCGACGTACCACTGGTTTCTCGCGAAGGCGGTCATGCGTGCCAGCGTGGTGACGCCCGTCACGCACGGGCAACGGCCCTTCCACTGAGTGGAAGGGCCGCGCGGGGAGGTGTCGGTGAACTGCCGGGCGGGTCAGCCGCCGAACTGCCAGAAGACCGACTGGTTCAGCGTCAGCAGGACGATGAGCAGGGCCACATCGGCGATGCCGAGCATGATGCCGAGCAGCGCCCGGCCCCTGCGGCCGGTCTCCCGGGCGAGGGCGAGCGTCCCCAGGACGATCGCGCAGGGCCCGAAGACCGCGTTGAAGAGCAGCAGGCCGATCAGGCCGAGTACGAAGGAGGCGACGGCCATGCCATCGGCGTCCCGGCGCGCCCGGATGGGTGAGGTGCGGGACGGTGCGGTGAGTGCCATGGGTCTCAGCTCTCCTTGTGCCCGGTGCGTTCGCGGATGAAGAAGACCAGCAGCCAGGCGCTGATGGCGCCCGCGGCGGCGAGGAAGAGGGGGAGCGGAGTGTGCGCCGCCGCCCCCAGAAGAACTCCCATCAGGGCGAGTGCCGCGACGATGAAGAGCATATGAGCCTCTCTCGAAGTGACGATCCGGATGCGGTTGGCGTGCGGATGGTGGTTGTTCGGTGAACAGTTGGAATCACAACTGTTCACTGAGTTCCAGAGTACCCCGCCGAGCCCTGGAAAAATTCAGCGAACGCCTGTTTACTGAATGATATGAGTCACAGGTGCGGGGTCCGGCAGGCCCAGAAGGAGAAGACCCGGCGCGCCCTGATGGACGCGGCGTTGGGGCTGCTGGAGGACCAGAGCCTGAGCAGTCTGGGGCTGCGCGAGGTCACGCGGGCGGTGGGGGTGGCGCCTGCCGCCTTCTATCGGCACTTCCGGGACCTCGGCGATCTCGGTGTCGCGCTGGTCGAGGAGTCCCTGGGCAGCCTCCACCATATGATCGGCGCGATACTCGCAGGTCAGGACGGTGACGAGGAGCGGATCGACGCCACCGTCGAGGCGGTCGCCGAGCATGTGCGCCGCTATCCCGCGCATATCCGCTTCATCGCACGTGAGCGGCATGGCGGGGTGCGTGCGGTGCGCGAGGCCATCGCCGCCGAGCTGGACCGGTTCGCCGATGAGGTGGCCAATGACTTCTGCCCGCGGCTCTCGGCCGAGGACTGGCCGCCGGAAGATGTCCGGATGCTTGCGGAGCTGTATGTGGACCATATGGTGATGACGGCGACGGCGTTCCTGGAGGCGCAGCCGGAACAGCCACGGCTGGAGCGGCGGGTCGCCGACACCGCGCGCAAGCAGTTGATGCTGATCAGCCTCGGGCGTCGGCACTGGCGCGACGGGTGATCTCCACGTCGAAGTCACCGGCCGCGTCCCGGCCGGTGACCCGGACGCGTATCCGCAGGCCGTTCGCCTCCGTGCGGAAGGTCTCGCCGGGCGCGTAGGTCGCGTCGCTGAGCCCGGGGTGGACATTGCGCTCGCGGGTGCAGCCGTGGCCATGGGGGGTGGAGTCCACGATGGTGACGGGGCCGCCGCCGGAGTCGACACCGGTGTCCACCCGGGAGATCAGCACACCGGGCTTGCATATCGCCTCGTCGTTGCCGCCGGTCGCGCGCGCCTCGATGGCGTAGCCGGTGGACGGCGAGACGGGGACGAAGACCAGTTTGGTGCCCTCCGGACGGCTCAGCGGGGACAGGGCGTGCGCGAAGACCCCGGAGCGGGCGGCGCAGGCGATCTGCCGCGGGTCGAGCCAGCCCAGCTTCCACTTGTGCCAGGCCAGCAGGTCGTTGCCGGCGCCCCAGTCCTCGGACATCACATCCCAGTGGCCGGCCCTGTCGCCGCCGCCCCGGGTGTAGAGGTCGGGCAGCCCGAAGACATGGCCGTTCTCATGGGGCAGGACGCGGAAACCGGTGCGGCGCAGCGAGCCGGAGCCGTCGTCCTGGCGGCTGTAGACGAAGGAGACATTGGCCAGCGGCACCCCGTCGGCGGTCGGGGCCTGCTGGTTGTCGGCGTAGGTGACGGACAGCACGGCATGTGCGGCGGGCGGCCCGGCGTTCGGGGTGACCAGGACGTTCACCAGGTCGTACCGGCGGAAGTCGACCTTGGGGTCGGCGGCCTTGGCGATGTCGGCCACCAGTTCGCGATAGCCCGGGTCGAAGGGGCTGCCGCGCTTGATGCCGTAGGCGTGGAACGAGTGCGGCATCCGCAGCCAGTGGGCGATCGGTATCTCGGGGCGGTAGTCCAGCTTTCCGTACGAGCTTCGCGCGAACCACCGGGTGGTCTGGGGGAAGAACTCCTCGAAGCGCTGGCGGGCGGTGCCCTGGCCGCGCACATCGGGAAAGTCGATCATGAGGTTGAGGGCGTGGACCGTGCCGGTGCTGCGGCTGTAGCCGCGGCTGGTGGGTATGCCCTCGGACATCTGGAGCCCCGGTCCTGAGGCGAGGGCGCAGGGGGCGAGCGAGCCGAAGGCCGGGCGTCCGGAGGGTGCCGGGGCCAGCTCGGGGGGTGCGGGGGACGCGGGGCGCGGAGCCGCCGCCGGGGCGACCACCGCCACCGTGAGCACGGCGGCAGTGGCGAACGCGCTGCCTCTGCGGGGCCGGCGTATTCGTATGCGGTGGCGGGTGCTCCCATGCGTCTGCCTCATTGCCGACCACGGTGTGACGGCACGGGCCGGGGCGCTCGTGGGGTGCCGCCGAGTGGGGGAATGACCTGCTCCGTCCGGGCGGCGGGGGGTGCCGGACAGGTGTGAGGCAGGTCACCTGCGGACGCGGAAATTCCGGGGAGTGATTCCCCGTTTAACCCGATGACCGCATAAACGGGGACTGACTCCCCGGAAATGTTGAAGCTCGAACGTCTGGGCCGGGGCCTGGTGTCGCCACCAAGCCGCCGGAGAACCGTACGCATGGATGCCGTACGCGGAAGGGAGTGCTGCCATGACCGCCGACACGATGACCGCGAAGACCGCGCAGCCCCGGCTGCGCGCGGACGCCCTGCGCAATCGGGAGCGTATCGTCGTGGCAGCCCGTGAGGCGATCGTCGAATCCGGGGCCCATATCCCCCTCGATGAAATCGCTCGACGGGCGGGGGTCGGGAATGCCACGATCTATCGGCACTTCACGGACCGCCGTGAGCTCATCCACCATGTGGCGCTTTCGGTGATGTCCGGCGTCGCCGACCAGGCCGAATCCGCCCTGGCCGAGGAGGCGGACTCCTTCTCGGCGCTGCGGCGCTTCGTCCATGCCGCGGCGGACGAGCGCATCGGCGCGCTGTGCCTTCTGCTCTCCGACGGCCTCGACAAGGAGCACCCTGATCTCATAGCCGTCCGCGACCGTCTGTCCGCCGGTGTCGAGGCCCTGATGGGGGCCGCGAAAGCCGACGGCCGACTGCGCACCGACATCGGAGTCGGTGATCTGATGGTCGCGCTCAACCAGCTCACCAGGCCGCTGCCCGGCAGCTTCTGTGTGGACTTCGACGCCTTTGTGCACCGGCATCTGCAACTGTTCCTGGACGGTTTGCAGGCCCCGGCGCGCTCCGAACTACCCGGCAAGTCCGTGACCTTGGAGGATCTTCAGCACCGGCCGTGACATAGATCGCACCCGGCCGATCCCGGAGCACCGCTTATTTCGCGCGCGTTCACAAGTCTTCTGTACGTGCGTCGACGCCTCTCGTTACCTGTTACCCAACGGCCTGCGCCGGCCTGACTCCGGCCGGCCCCACTCGTCCCATTTATCACTCTCCGCACCGCTAGGTAGGCTCTCCCATGCCTGAAACGGCACAATTCGTGGATCCCCGGCGCTGGAAAGCGCTGATATTCATCGCCCTCGCCCAGCTCATGGTCGTGCTCGACGCGACCATCGTGAACATCGCGCTGCCCAGCGCCCAGGCCGACCTCGGCATCTCCGACGGCAACCGGCAGTGGGTCATCACGGCCTACGCCCTCGCCTTCGGCGGACTGCTGCTCTTCGGCGGCCGGATCGCCGACCTGTGGGGACGTAAGCGGACCTTCATCGTCGGCCTGGCCGGCTTCGCCGCCGCCTCGGCCATCGGCGGCGCCGCGCTGAACACCGGCGTGCTGCTGGGCGCGCGTGCGCTCCAGGGTGTGTTCGGCGCGCTGCTCGCCCCCTCCGCGCTCTCACTGCTCGCGGTGATGTTCACCGACCCCAAGGAGCGCGCCAAGGCGTTCGGTGTCTTCGGTGCCATCGCGGGTGGTGGCGGTGCCGTCGGTCTGATCCTCGGCGGTGTGCTGACCGAGTACATGGACTGGCGCTGGACCTTCTTCGTGAACATCCCGTTCGCCATCGTCGCCGCGATCGGCGCGGTCGCCGTGATCCGCGACCCGGTGGAGAGCCGCAACACCTCCCGGCTGGACGTCCCCGGTGTGCTCCTGGCCACCTCGGGTCTGGTCTCGCTGGTCTACGGCTTCACCCGCGCCGAGTCCGACGGCTGGTCCGCGGGTCTGACCATCGGTCTGTTCGTCGCCGCGGCCGTGCTGCTGATCGCCTTCGTGGCCGTCGAGTCGCGGGTGAAGGCGCCGCTGCTGCCGCTGCGCGTGGTCACCGACCGGAACCGGGGCGGTGTCTACGCCTCGCTGGGTCTCGCCATCATCGGCATGTTCGGCCTGTTTCTCTTCCTCACCTACTACATGCAGGTCGTCAAGGGGTACAGCCCGGTCAGGACCGGCTTCGCCTTCCTGCCGATGGTCGCGGGCATGATCACCGGCTCGACGCAGATCGGCGCCCGGCTGATGACCCGGGTCCCGGCGCGGCTGCTGATGGGGCCGGGCTTCCTGGTGGCCTCGGTCGGCATGCTGCTGCTGACCCAGATCGACCTGGACACCTCGTACCCCACGCTGATCCTGCCCGGCTTCCTGCTGCTCGGCCTCGGCATGGGTACCGCCTTCATGCCGGCGATGAGCCTGGCCACGCATGGCGTCGAGCCGCGTGACGCGGGTGTCGCCTCGGCGATGGTCAACACCTCGCAGCAGGTGGGCGGCGCCATCGGCACCGCGCTGCTGAACACCATCGCGGCGAGCGCCACCACCGCGTACGCCAAGTCGCATGCGGCGGGCGCCCCGTCCCGTACGGCGCTGGAGCTCCAGTCGATGGTGCACGGCTACACCGCCGCCATCTGGTGGGCGGTCGGCATCCTGGTGCTGGCCGGGGTGATCGCCATCACGATGGTCAACGCCGGACATCAGGGTGGCGGCGGCGCGGTCGCCGGCTCCGACGAAGGAGCGGCGGAGGACGCCATTCCGGTCATGGCGCACTGACCCGCCGAGGCGGTTCGTACGGAGGCAGTTCGTACAGAGGCATTTCGTACGGAGGCGGTTCGTACAGCGGAGACAATCCGTACAGCGGCGAAGGCCCCGTTCCCCTGGGGAGAATCCTGGGGGAGCGGGGCCTTCGCGCTTCGGTCCTCGGCGTGCCGGGGCGGGAGCTGGGGCGGCGGTGTCAGCGCAGCCAGGGGAGGTCGGCGCCCTCCGGCTGGAGACCGTCCGCGATGATCCGGCAGATGGTGCCGAACTGCTCGACCTGCTCGGGGGTGAGCCGGTCGAAGACGGCCGTCCGCACGGCGGACACATGGCCCGGGGCGGTCTCCTCCAGCACCTTGCGTCCCTTGTCGGTGAGGACCGCGTTCTGTCCGCGCTTGTCGTCGGGGCAGTCCTCGCGTCGGACCCAGCCGTCCTTCTCCATGCGCGCGATGGCATGGGACAGTCGGGATCGGGTGATCTTGGCGGCCTCGGCCAGTTCGGTCATCCGCAGCCGGTGGCGTGGCGCCCAGGAGAGCTTCACCAGCAGGCCGTAGTAGACGTGGGGCATGCCTGCGTCCCGCTGCAACTGGCGGTCGAGGTGATCCTCCAGAAGCATGTGCGCCTGGACGTACGCCAGCCAGCTTCGCTGCTCGTCATCGGTCAGCCAACGCGGTTCGTCGGTGTCTGAGGGGGTCTTCATGGCGTTGTCCACGCGTCCATTCTAGAGAACACTTTTTGAACTTTAAACAAGTGTGCGGTACAGTGAGCTGTGATTGCTTGAGACTTCAAGCACCTTGTCGGGCTCTGCCGAGGAGACTTCATGTCCGCGCTCGACGGGCGTATGCCCGCCCTCTACCTCAGTCATGGTGCTCCGCCGCTCGCCGACGATCCGGTCTGGCCCGGGCAGCTCGCCGCCTGGGCCGCGGGCCTGCCCCGGCCTCAGGCCATTCTCATGATCTCCGCCCACTGGGAGGAGGCGCCCCTGGCGGTCGGGGCCACCCAACAGGCCCCATTGGTCTATGACTTCTGGGGATTTCCCCAGCACTACTACCAGGTGCGGTACGCCGCGCCGGGCGCCCCCGAGCTCGCCGAGCGGATCCGCAAGACGCTGCGCACGGCGGGTACCCCGGTTCAGGACATCCCCGATCGGGGGCTGGACCACGGGGCGTATGTGCCCCTGGTCGAGATGTATCCGGAGGCCGACATCCCGGTCCTCCAGGTCTCGATGCCGACCCTCGACCCGCGGAAGCTGATGGAGATCGGGCGGAAGCTGGCGCCGCTGCGGGACGAGGGCGTCCTGATCGTCGGCAGCGGCTTCTTCACCCACAACCTGGCCGCGATGCGGCAGCGGGGCCCGACACCGCCCAGTTGGTCGGCCGAGTTCGACGACTGGGGGCAACGGGCCCTGGACGCCCAGGACATCGACGCGCTGCTGGACTTCGAGCACACGGCCCCGGCGGGACGGCTCGCCCATCCGCGCACCGAACACTTCGCGCCGTTGTTCGTCACGCTGGGCGCGGCGGAGGCGGAGTTGGACAGCCAGCGGAGCGTGATCGACGGCTTCTGGATGGGGCTGGCGAAGCGGTCGGTGCAGTTGGGGTGAGCCGGGGGCCCGGTGCGGGGGCTGGGTGGGGACGGACCGCGTGCCCGCTTCAGAACGCCGGGTCGATCATCGCGCAGGCGTGGAGTGCCGCGGCGAGGGCCATGGCGTCCGGGCCCTGGGCGACGTCGAGGGCGGTGTCGGTGAGCTTGATGGCGTGCTCATCGCCGTGCGCGGCGGCGCGGGCGAAGACCTCCTCGGGGGTGACGCCTGCCGCGGACGGCAGCCGGTCGGCCGGGAGCGGCTCCGGCGGCGCGTACACCGCCGTGACCGCGGCGCTCGCCGCCCACGCCGCGTCCAGACTCGGCGCCCACAGCTCGCGCGGCAGCGCGGGCAGGACGCGCAGTACGGCGTTGGGCGCGGTCGCGGCGTGGACCAGCATGACCGGTGAGCCGTGGCCGTGGGTGGCGTAGCGATGGGTCGCGGCCCGCACGAGCTCGGTCAGCCGTCGGCGCGCCTGCTCCGGCGGGTCGGCGGCGTCGGGGGTGGTGGCGGCGTCGGGGGCGTCGGGGGTGGTCGTCCGGCTGGTGGGCCGCGGGGCGGTCGGCAGGCCGGGCCGCGGGGCGGTCGGCCAGGTGGGGAAGGCGGTGAGCCGGGCCAGCCGGGCCCGTATGCCACCGCTCTGGTCGGCGACCGGCTCCACGGCGGCCAGTGCGTCGGCCGCCGACCCGGAGGCGGGGCCCGGCTGCTGCCGGAGCGGCGGCAGCGGGTCGTGCCGGGCGGCCCAGTAGCCGAGGGCCTGGGCAAGTTCGGCGGTGCGGGGAGCGGTCGTAGTGCCCGGGGCGTCCAGGAGGGTCCGTACGGCGTGGCCGACCCGGATCACCGGATGCGTCGCACCGCCGGCGATGCCCGGCAGCAGCCGTGGCCACCACACGGCGAGCACGTCCCGCCAGGGGCGGTCGGCGAGTTCCCGGTCGAAATAGGCGGGCCAGTCGGCGAGGCGGCGGGGGTCGCCGAGCGCCTCGCGCCAGTTCTCCTCGGTGATCCGGGCGTACCCGCCCGGCATCTCCTCCAGCTTGTCGCGATAGCGGTCCAGCCAGCGGTGCACGGTGCGCCCCTGGCCGTGACGCACCAGCGCCTCAACGGCCATCGGCGCGTGATTGCTCAGCCATCCCTCACGCTCGGGGCCGGAGGCATGCAGTCGCTCGAGGGCTTCGTCGAGGGTTCCACTCGTGTCGTCTGTCATGTCGTCTGTCATGAGCTCACGCTAGGGAGGGCGGCGCGGCCCCGAATCGGGCCGGGGGCGGAAGCGTGTGGGGACCAACGACCTAAGCCGGGGCCGGGGCGGGCGGGCTGTGGACCTCAGCCGGGGACCTCAGCCGGAGGTCTGGGCCGGGAGTACGGGCCGGGGGTACGGGCTGCGGCAGGCCGCGGGCTATTGCGGAGGGTGCTCCTCCCGTACGTGGAAGATGTAGAACGCTATGCCCGTCATCGCGAGCCCCGCCCCGAGCCCGATCCCCGCGGACCGGTACACCGAGCCTCCGCTCACGGCGTGCAGAAAGCCGAGCGCACAGCCGAGGAGCGTCCCGTAGAGCACGGCCCGGATCTCCGGCATCAGGCCCGGCGTCAACCTGCCGAGGGCGTAGCAGAGCGCCCCGACCACCACCGCCGACACCACGCCGAGGACGGCGGACGCGGGGATGGTGGAGCCCTGATTGTGGTCCACGAACATCACCCAGCCGCCGAAGAGCACCGCCAGTACGACGGGGATGCCCCAGGAGGCGGAGGGGTGCACGGGGAGGTGGAGCAGCGGATGGTGGTGGCTCACCGGGGCTGTGGGGGCATTCATGACCGGACCTCCTCGTCGCCGCGTCCCCGCCCTGACCTGTCACTTTCCAGCGCACACCCATGCGGAGGGCCGGGCAACCCGGCGCGATGGGCCATCCGGGCAACCGGGAGCCCGCGAGATTCGTCTTGACGGATGAGAGACGGGCGGAAGAGCCGTAGCAGACGCCGACACAGGGGGTCTGACCTGCGCTTCCCGCCGCTTCGGCAGTGCACTGACCCCGGTGTGGGTGGACAGGATACTGCATGATCGTAAAAAGGTGGGGGCCTGATGGGAATTCTGTCCTGATTCCAGTCGTTGTTTCCTTCGGACGGGGCACCCGACACCGGAGAGTCCGTCCATAGTCCGCGCCCGATCCATCTGTAAGGGAGCACGCATGGCAACCCGTGCCGTCGCCCGTAATCAGTCCGCCGCCGCTGGTGGCGCTGATGGGGCCAACAGCGTTCGCGCCTCAGGCGGGGAGATCGCCGATCGCGACCTGGTCGGCATGTATCTCGACGAGATCGCTCGTACCCCGCTGCTGGACGCGGCGAAGGAGGTTGAGCTGTCCCAGTCCATCGAAGCGGGGGTATATGCCCAGCAGATCCTGGACGGCGAGGTTGAGGAGGCCCCTGCCGCAGGTGCGAGCCGCGAGGAGCTGGAGGCGATAGCCACCGAAGGTGCCCGCGCCAAGGACATCTTCATCCGCTCCAATCTGCGCCTCGTCGTGGCTGTGGCGCGCCGCTATCCGCGCAGTGGGCTCCCCCTGCTCGACCTGATCCAGGAGGGCAACGCGGGCCTGGTGCGCGCGGTGGAGAAGTTCGACTACACCAAGGGGTTCAAGTTCTCGACCTATGCCACGTGGTGGATCCGTCAGGCCATCACGCGCTCGATCGCGGACCAGTCCCGTACGATCCGGCTGCCCGTCCACCTGGTCGAGGAGCTCGGTCGGATCCGCCGGGTGCAGCGGGAGTTCAACCGTGAGCACGGCCGCGAGCCGGAGCACGCCGAGATCGCCGAGGAGCTCGGCTCCACGATGGAGCGGGTCTCGGATGTGCTCGACTGGGCCCGCGACCCGGTCAGTCTGAACATGTCGGTCGACGACGAGGGGGAGACCCAGTTCGGCGATCTGCTGGAGGACACCTCGGCCGTTTCGCCCGAGCAGTCGGTGATGACGCTGCTGCGCAGCGAGGAGCTGGAGGACCTGATCGGCCGCCTCGACGACCGCACCGCCTCCATCATCAAGGCGCGGTACGGCATCGACGACGGCCGGGAGCGCACCCTGACCGAGGTCGGCAAGCAGCATGGCCTCACGCGTGAGCGCATCCGCCAGATCGAGAAGCATGCCTTGCTTGAGCTGAAGAAGATGGCCCGCCAGACCGGTTTCGACGCAGCGGCTTGAGTTCTCGGGACAGCAGACTCCAGCCGCCACCAGACCCTCTCCAACCCATGGACCGAGCCCCGGCGCCTCCCCCCCCTGGCGCCGGGGCTCGCTTGTGTCCGGGTGCGGACCGACTGTGTGGTGTGGCTGTGGTGTGGTCGGGGTCGGTCGCGCGCCGGGGCCGGGCGGTCAGACGGCGAAGCCGCCGTCCACGGCTATCGACGCCCCGGTGATGTAGCGGCCGCTGTCGCCCGCGAGATGGGCCACGGTCGCCGCGATCTCCGTGGTACGGCCGTAGCGGCCGAGTGCGGTGAAGCCGCTCTGGAGTGCGGCGCTCTCGCCGTCCGCCGGGTTCATATCGGTGTCCACCGGGCCCGGGTGGACCAGGTTGGCCGTGATCCCGCGCGGGCCGAGCTCACGGGCCAGGGCCTTGGTGAGGCCGGTGAGCGCGGTCTTGCTGGTCGCGTAGAGGCTGCCGCCGGGGAAGGCGACGCGCTCGGCCATGCAACTGCCGATGTTGATGATCCGCCCGCCGTCGGCCATATGCGCGGTGGCCGCCTGCGCCAGGAGGAACGGCGCCCGGACGTTCACGGCGAGGACCTGGTCCACATCCTCCAGCGACAGCTCGGCGATGGGGCCGAGGGCGCCGACGCCCGCGTTGTTGACCAGGATGTCCAGTCGGCCGAACTCGGCGGCGGCCCCCTCCACCGCGGCGCGCACGGCCTGCGCGTCGGCGCCGTCCACCCGCACCGCCCAGGCGCGACGGCCGAGCGCCTTGATCCGGTCGACGACGTCCGCCGCGCGGTCGGCCTGGCTGTGGTAGGTCAGGGCGACATCGGCGCCGTCCTCGGCGAGCCGGATCGCCACGGCCTCGCCGATGCCCCGGCTGCCGCCGGTGACGAGGGCCGCCTTGCCGTCGAGTGTCATGTCTTCTCCTTGTATGCGGTTCCGTGTATGCGGTGAAAATTCCGCTGTGCGGTGGTCCCTCCTGGTGAGGGGGACATGACTCGATCCTGGCCGGGCGGGTGGCGGAAGTCCGGCGGGATACGGACGGTGCGCTGCGGCGATGCGCCGGACGGGAGGAGTGATCGCGGAGCGATTGCTGAGCGGTCGCGACCCAAACATGCCCGGTCGAGTTCGTTTCGTGCCCGAGTCTGTTTACTTTCCCGCATCGCCCACGTAATCTGGCCGCGAAATCACAGGTTCGGGCATGGAAGGGACGTAAACCCACATGTACGCACCGGAGCGTCAGCAGGAGATCCTCCGGCTCGCCCGTGAAAGCGGGCGGGTGGATGTTCTGTCCCTCGCCGAGGAGTTCCAGGTCACCGCCGAGACCGTGCGGCGTGATCTGCGCACCCTCGACCGGGCGGGGCTCGTCCGCCGTGTGCACGGGGGCGCCATTCCGGCCGGTCGTCTGGACTTCGAGCCCGATCTCGCCGAGCGCGAGTCCACCGCCGCCGATGAGAAGGACCGCATCGCGCGGGCCGCCATCGCCGAACTGCCGTCCGACGGCAGCGTGATCATCGACGCGGGCTCGACGGCGGCCCGGTTCGCCGCCGCCCTCCCACTGGAGGCCAAGCTCACCGTCGTCACCCACGCCCTGCCGGTCGCCGCCCGGCTCGCCGACCACCCCGGTATCGCACTGCACCTCGTCGGCGGACGGGTCCGCCACCGCACCCGGGCCGCCGTGGACGCATGGGCGCTGCGCGGCTACGGCGAGATCAAGGCCGATGTGGTCTTCCTCGCCACCAATGGCTTCTCGCTGGACGGCGGGCTCACCACACCCGATCTCGCGGAGGGCGCCGTCAAGGGCGCCATGATCGCGGCGGCCCGGCGGGTGGTGCTGCTCGCGGACTCCGCCAAGTTCGGCCGGGAGCACTTCGCCCGGTTCGGCGGCCTGGACGATGTCGATCTGCTCATCACGGACACCGGGCTCAGCCCGCAGGACGCCTTGGCCATCGAGCGTCAGGGCACGGAAGTGGCACGCGCATGATTCTCACCGTCACCCCCAATCCCAGCCTGGACCGTACGTACGAGATCCCCGCCCTGGAGCGCGGCGCCGTGCTGCGGGCCACGGCCGACCGGGTCGACCCCGGCGGCAAGGGCGTCAATGTCTCGCGCGCCGTGGCCGCCGCGGGGCAGCGCACGGTGGCCGTGCTGCCCCTCGGCGGACCGGAGGGCGCGCTGCTCGCACGGCTGCTGGGAGAGCTGGGCATCGAGGCGGCGGGGGTGCCCGTGGCGGGCTCGACCCGGGTCAACATCTCCGTGGCCGAACCGGACGGCACCCTCACCAAGCTCAACGCGGCCGGGCCCGAGCTGAGCGGCGCCGAGGCCGAGGCGGTGCTGGAGGCCGTCCGGACCAGCGCCGAGAGCGCCGACTGGATCGCCTGCTGCGGCAGCCTGCCCCGCGGGCTCGCACCCGAGTGGTACGCCGAGTTGGTGGCGCGGGCCCACCGGGCGGGCGCCCGGATCGCCCTGGACACCTCCGGCCCCTCGCTGACCGCCGCCCTGCGCGAGCGTCCCGATGTGGTCAAGCCCAACGCCGAGGAGCTGGCGCAGGCCGTGGGCCGTCCGCTGGCCACCGTGGGCGAGGCGGTCAAGGCGGCCGAGGAGCTGCGGGGGCTCGGCGCCCGCGCCGTGCTGGCCAGCCTGGGCGCCGACGGTCAGTTGCTGGTCGACGAGACGGGCGCGTACTTCGGCACCGCGCGGGTCGCCGCCGTGCGCAGCAACGTCGGGGCGGGCGACGCCTCGCTCGCCGGATTCCTCGCGGCGGGCGGCGCCGGGCCCGCCGCACTCGCCTCGGCCGTGGCCCACGGGGCGGCCGCGGTGCAACTGCCGGGCAGCGCCATGCCGACCCCGGCCGACCTCGATCCGTCCGCCGTCGTCACCACGGCGGATATCCCGCTGGACCGTGTGCTCAAGGAGCCCGCGTGACCGGCCGTCCCCACTCCCACCCCCCAATCCCCACTCCGTCCGCCCGCCTCCCCCAGGGCGGCACCGCACACAAGGGAGCCGCGAGATGAGTGAGCTGATCACCGCGGATCTGGTCGACCTTGACCTGTCCGCCGACACCAAGGAAGCCGCCGCCCGGTCGCTCGCCGAACGCATGGTCGCGGCCGGCCGGGTCACCGACCTCGACGGCTTTCTCGCCGATGTGGCGGCGCGCGAGGAGCAGATGCCGACCGGCCTGGACGGCGGCATCGGCATACCCCACTGCCGCAGCGCGCATGTCACCGAGCCGACCCTGGCCTTCGGGCGCAGCGCGGCCCGGATCGACTTCGGCGCGGCGGACGGGCCGGCCGATCTGATCTTCCTGATCGCCGCCCCCGCGGGCGCGGACAGCGACCATCTGACCATCCTGTCGAGCCTGGCGCGGCAGTTGATGAACGCCGACTTCACCGATGCGCTGCGCTCGGCCGACCGCCCCGAACGGGCGGCCGCCCTGATCCGGGGCGAGGAGCGGAGCGCACCCGCCGCCGAGCGGCCGGGAGCCGCGGGAACGGAGGCCGAGCCGACGGGAGCCGAGAAGCCCGCCGCAGCAGGTGAGCCCGCCGCGGCTGGGCCCGCGACCGCTGAGCCTGCCGCTGCCGGGCCCGCCACCGCTGAGCCCGCCGCTGCTGAGGCCACTGCCTCGGAGCCGGTGGCCCCCTTCCGGATCGTCGCCGTGACGTCCTGCCCGACCGGTATCGCCCACACCTATATGGCCGCCGAGGCGCTGGAGAACGCCGGTCGTGAGGCCGGGGTCGAGCTGGTGGTCGAGACTCAGGGATCGGCTGGATTCGACAAGCTCCCCGCGGCCACCATCGCCGCCGCCGACGCGGTGGTCTTCGCCCACGATGTGGAGGTCCGGGACAAGGCCCGCTTCGCCGGCAAGCCGACGGTGGACGTCGGAGTGAAGGCGGGCATCAACCGCCCCGCCGAACTCATCGCCGAGGCGCGTGCGAAGGCCGCACGCGGCGAGGTCGGCGCACCGGCCGACGGCGCGGCGGGGCGCTCGGCGCCGATGGACGAGGACGGCCCCGCCGGTGACGGCTTCGGCACCCGGCTGCGCAAGTGGCTGATGACGGGCGTCAGTTACATGGTCCCGTTCGTCGCCGCGGGCGGTCTGCTGATCGCGCTCGCCTTCGCGATCGGCGGCTACGAGATCGCGAGTGCCAAGTCCGTGGCGGACCACTTCGTCTGGACCGAGACCAGCAGTTGGGCCGCGCTGCTCTTCCAGATCGGCAGTGCGGCGTTCACCTTCCTGGTGCCGGTCCTGGCGGGCTATATCGCCTACGGCATGGCCGACCGGCCCGGTCTGGTCCCCGGTTTCGTGGGCGGCTACATCGCGACCACCATCAAGGCCGGATTCCTCGGCGGTCTGGTCGCGGGTCTGATCGCGGGCGCGGTCGTCATGGCCATCCAGAGGTTCAAGGTCCCGGCGGCGCTGCGCGGCATCATGCCGGTGGTGGTGATCCCGCTGATCTCCTCGGCGATCGTCGGGGTCCTGATGTTCGTGGTGATCGGCAAGCCCATCGCCTCCGCGCAGGAGGCGATGACCGACTGGCTCAACGGCCTCTCCGGTGCCAACGCCATCGGTCTCGGCGTCCTCCTCGGTCTGATGATGTGCTTCGACCTCGGCGGTCCGGTCAACAAGGTGGCATACGCCTTCGCGACCGGCGGTATCGCGGTGTCGGACCCCTCCACCGGAAGCCTCAAGATCATGGCCGCGGTGATGGCCGCCGGTATGGTCCCGCCGCTGGCGCTGGCTCTCGCCACCACCGTGCGCGGACGGCTGTTCACCAAGACCGAGCGGGAGAACGGCAAGGCCGCCTGGGTGCTGGGCGCCTCCTTCATCACCGAGGGCGCCATTCCGTTCGCCGCGGCGGATCCGCTGCGGGTGATCCCCTCCTCGATGGTGGGCGGTGCCGTCACCGGTGCGCTGTCGATGGCCTTCGACTGCACACTGCGCGCCCCGCACGGCGGCATCTTCGTGGTCCCGCTGATCGGCGAGCCGTTCCTCTACCTGCTGGCCATCGTGGCGGGCACGGTGGTCTCGGCCGGTCTGGTGGTCTTCCTCAAGGGGCTGCGGAAGACGGCGGAGGCGGAGGCCACCGGCCAGGCGGGTGGCAAGACGGCCCAGGGCGGTGCCACCGAGGACGAGTCGAAGGTGGCGGTAGCGGTCTGACCGCATCTCAGCCACCCCCTGCCGGGTCCGGCGGCCCGCCCACGTCCCTGGGTGGGCCGCCGGTCTCTGCGGACGGGCCGCCGGTCTCCGTGGGCAGATCGCCGGTCTCCGTGGGCAAGCCGCGCGAGGCGTAGTAGGCACCGAGCGCGGCCTCGCCTCCCGACCCCATGGCGGTCGTGATCCGCTGGAAGCGAACCGACCGCAGATCACCGGCGGTGAAGACCCGGGGATGCTGGCTCCCGGGAGGGCAGTACCCGGACCGGTCGGCGGCCACGTCCCCGGCCGGGGGCGCCGGGGCGCTGCCCAGGTTGAGGAAGGCGAGATCGGCCGTCAGGACCCGCCACTCGCCCTCCACCGTCCGGATCTCGGCGCTGACCGGTGCCGAGGAGGGCCCCAACTCCAGCCGCCGCACGGCCACCAGTTCCACCCGCGAGTCCCGCCGGATCTCCTCGGTCTTGTAGGCGTCCTCGGGCGGATACGCCACCACAAAGCGGGTTCTCAGCTCCGGATGAGCCCGCGCCACGGTGCCCAGTGGCCGGTCCGCGCCCATGACCAGCACCGTCCGGCCGTCGATCGCCGCCGGATCCGCTTCCCACAGTGGCGGCAGCGCCCGGCCCGCCACGCCCCCGAGCCATCCCGCGCCCTCAGGATCCAGCGGCCCGACCCCCGTGGCGACGACCACATACGCAGCGGTCAGCCGTGCTCCTCGCCCTCGCACGGACCCCATCGGCGCCACGGGCTCGACCGTGACCTCGACGCGATCGTCGAAGGCGTCGATCAGCGTGGCGCGGCTGCCCAGTTCCACCCGGCACAGATCACATCGCGCCAGATCGGCCTCGATCGCCGCCGCCAGATCCGGGCCGTTGGCGACTCCGAGCACATTGCTCACCACCGGGATGCGCCGCAGCGCCCCGCACACCGCGTCGCCCGACTCGATCAGCACCGAGCGCATCCCCACGCTCGCCGCCATCACGGCGGCGGCGCAGCCCGCCGGGCCACCCCCGACGATCAGCAGATCGGTGTCCATATGACGCCCCCCTTCTCTCCGTCTCTCCGGCCGTTTTTCTCCCGGCCGGACGCTTCCTTCCCTTCCCCGGTCGGGAGAGCAACGGGCCGGATCAGTGGCCGTAAAGGTCCCGGTAGGCCGGGAAGACACCGCCCGGGCCGTCCACGGTCTCCGCCGCGAGCACCGCCTTGACGACCGCCCGGGTCAGCACATCCGCCCCGGCCGCCAGCACCTCGTTCAGCGCACCGCTCTCCCGGTGCACCCCGAACGCCGGATCGTCGGTGCCCTCGGGGCCGCCCTCCGGTATCAGCGGCCGCCCGCAGGTGGCCAGGGCGAAGACCGTGTCGCCGTCGGACAGCAGATGCACCGGCCGGATGGCCCGCGCCAGACCGTCATGGGCCGTACCCGCCAGCTTGTGCGCCTGGGCCCGGGTGAGCACGGCGTCGGTGGCGACCACGGCAAGCGTGGTGTTCAGCGGCGGCCGCACCGACGCGGCCTGCCGCCGCTCCGACTCCGCCCGTGCGGCGGTCAGCCGGCGCATCGCCTCCGCGTGCTCGGCCGCACCGGGCCTGTGGGGCCCGCCCTCGTCCGACGGCCCGAAGTGCTCCCCGTACAGCACACCCGTACCGGGATCGACGACCGATCCCACGGCGTTGACCACCGCCAGCGCGGCCACCGTGACACCGGACGGCAGCACTGTGGAGGCCGAACCGGTGCCGCCCTTGAGCCCACCGGCCACCGCGCCCGTGCCCGCTCCCACATTGCCCTGCGCGACGGGCGCTCCCGTCTTCGAACCGGCCGCCGCATCGATCGCCTCGCGCCCCAGCGCGGCGTCCGGGCGGGCCCGCCAGTCACCGCCCCGGCCCAGGTCGAAGAGGGCGGCGGCCGGGACCACCGGAACGACCTGCGCCGGATCGGGACCGACCCGGAAGCCCCGGCCGTGCTCCTCCAGCCAGCAGGCCACTCCCGAGGCGCTGTCGAGCCCGAACGCGCTGCCGCCGGTCAGCACGATGGCATCGACGCGCTGGACCAGATTCCGCGGATCGAGGGCATCGGTCTCCCGGGTGCCGGGACCACCGCCGCGCACATCGACCGCGGCGATCGCACCGCCCTCGGGGGCCAGCACCACGGTTGTCCCGGTCAGCCGGCCGCCTCCGGACCGCTGGGCATGGCCCACTCGCAGTCCGTGGACATCCGTCAGGCCGTCGGCCGGACCGGTGGGGGTTGATTCGGAGTTTGTCCGCTCGGCATCCATGGAAGCTATGCGTAGCACGGGAAGCCATGGCATGGTCGGGTACCGAGGCGCGAACCACTCCCGTATCCGCCCGCCCGCGATCGCCGGCCAAGGGCGCGGGACGGGATGAGGACCTCTCATATAGAGGGCGTTCATCAGACGTTGATGGCGTGGCAGCAGTCTGGGCTGTATGCCGTTCGCCCCCGTCCGAAAGAAGACCGCCGTGCCCCGTACGTCTCGGACGGAGGAGCTCCCGACACTGGCCGCCGACACTCGGCGGGCCGCCCGGGTCGCCCTCCGCTGGATCAGCGAGCCGGACTGCACCGAGGAGCTCACCCATGCCGAGCTGCTCGACCAGGCGGCCCGGGCCGCGGCCGCGCTCACCCGGCTCGGTGTCCGCGCCGGGGACCGGGTGGCGGTCCATCTGCCGCTGGTGCCCGAGTCCGTGATCGCGACGCTCGCCTGCGGTCGGCTCGATGTCGTCCGCGCCAGCCTGCCCGTGGGGCTGCGCCCCCATGAGCTGCGACAGCGGATCAGGGAGGTCGACGCGAAGGTCGTCATCACCGCGGACGCCGGGCAGCACCGCGGGGAGCTCCAGCCGCTCAAGCGGCAGGTCGACCGGGCGCTGACAGGCTGCCCCGGGGTGCGGTCCGTGCTGGTCGTCCACCGGCTCGCCTGCCCGGTGTCCTGGACGCCCGGGCGTGATCTGTGGTGGCACGACGAGCTCGGCCGGTACACCGAGCCGCTGCCCGGGCCGTACTCTTGAGGCATGGACACCGCCCCTGCCCCTGGACCGCGCGATCCGGCCGCCGCGCTGATCTTCGACGATCCACTGGCGCAGCGGTCATCGGACGATACGGACCACGGGTGGGGTGAGCGGGTTCCCGGCGGTGACAGCGCCGACGATGCCGCCGGTCTGGCCCGGTTCCTCGACGAGAAGCCGCCCCACCACCTCTGACGGGACCCTAGGCGCTGGAGCCGCTGCCGCCACCCTCGACGGCCGCGCCGCGCCGCGCCACCAGCTCGTCGCGGATCTGGCGCAGCAGAAGGATCTCCTCGGCCTCCGCGACGGCCTGCTCCTCCTCTGCCTTCGCGTCCTTGGCGGCCTTGCGCGCCAGATAGCGCGACATCGGCAGCACCATCAGGAAGTACACCACCGCCGCGGTGATCAGGAAGGTGAGCACGGCCGAGAGCACGCTTCCCCAGAGGATCGGAATGCCGTGGACGATATCGCCCGCGGCGTTGGTCTCGCAGGGCGCCTCGAGGCAGGAGCGGTACTTCTCGAGATCCTTCGTGCCGAAGGCTCCGACTATGGGGTTGATAAGGCCCTTCACTATCGAGTTCACGACGGCGGTGAAGGCGGCTCCGATGACGACCGCGACGGCCAGATCGATCACATTGCCGCGCATCAGGAAGGCTTTGAACCCTTCCATGACGCTCTTCTTCTCCTCGGTTACCTTCTCCTGGCTCAACCCACTGCCTCTCTCTCGCCGCGTCGGTGCTGGTGCGGACGGTTCCGCAACCTACACCCGCAGGTGAGAGGGACATCAGGGGAGTCGGGGGAGTCAGCAGCGGCATAGCGTCACCGCCAGTCGGGAACCGGCCGCGGCCCCTGCCAGGGCGGTGGCGTCCGTCCGTGGCACCGTCAGCACCACCAGCGCCCCGCCGCCGTCCAGCGCTCCATCACCGTCCAGCGCGCCGTCGCCACTCGCCTCCGGCTCCGCTTCCGGACCGGCCGCCGCGTGGCCGCTCCGGGCACCCGGCACCTCAGCCACCCTGACCCCACGTGCGACCACCCGTGCCGTGGCACCGGACGTCCCGGTCCGGGTGGCGTCCGGGAGCGGGGTGGACAGCACATCCACGCGGTCACCGGGGTGCAGCAGCCGCACCGCCGCCGCGTCGGCGATCCGGACCGGCGCCGACACCATGGCGGGGCGCGGACCGCCCCGCCGCTCCTCGCCCGCCGGGGCGGGCACCCGCGAGGACTCCGCGTCCGTGTGGCCTCGGCCGGGCGGTGCCGCGGCCGCGAGTGCGGCGGCCGTCAGCGCCAGCCCGGCCGCCATCGCACGGCGGCGCCGTCGCACGGCCCGCCGCAGCCGGAATCCGCCGGAGCGCTCGGTGCGCACCGGATCGAAGCGGGGCACCGCACGGGCCGGGGGAGCGGAGCGGGGTAACGCGAGGGTGGGGGACGGATGGGACATGGCACATCACCGCCTGCCGTGAGGGACCGAGTGCTTCTGGCCCCCTCACCATGCCCGCCCCCTCCCGATCCCGCTCGGGCCTGTGGACGGCCACCGGGCTGTGGACAACTCGGTCACCCGGGCGAGCGATAGCGACCCCTGTCGTCCGGCCGCCCCGCGCCGCGCCTACGGAAGCTCGATCCCCAGGTCCCAGCCGTCGTGGGCGTGGGTGCACAGGCAGTCCCGCGTGGAGTTCTCCGGCAGCTTGCCCACCGCGTCGAAAAGGACCTCACGCAGTCGGCCCACGTTCTCCCCGAAGACCTTCAGCACCTCGGTGTGGGTGACGCCCTCGCCGGTCTCCACTCCCGCGTCCAGGTCGGTGACCAGCGTCAACGATGTGTAGCAGAGCCCCAGTTCGCGGGCGAGCACCGCCTCCGGGTGGCCCGTCATGCCGACCACCGACCAGCCCTGCGACGCATGCCAGCGCGATTCGGCCCGGGTGGAGAAGCGCGGTCCCTCGATCACGCACATCGTCCCGCCGTCCACCGGCTCCCAGCCGCGTCCGCGTGCCGCGTCCACGGCCGCGTTCCGCCCCACCGGGCAGTACGGGTCGGCGAAGGTGGTGTGCACGACGTTCGGAATCCGGCCGTCAGGCAGCGGCTCGCCATCGAAGTAGGTCTGCGTACGCGTCTTCGTGCGGTCCACCAGTTGGTCCGGGACGAGCAGCGTGCCGGGTCCGTACTCCGGCTGAAGTCCGCCCACCGCGCACGGGCCGAAGACCTGCCGTACCCCGAGCGAGCGCAGGGCCCAGAGGTTGGCGCGGTAGTTGATGCGGTGCGGCGGCAGGTGGTGCTTGCGGCCGTGCCGCGGGAGGAAGGCGACCCGTCGCCCCTCGATGTCGCCGAGGACGAGCGAGTCGCTCGGCGCCCCATAGGGAGTCTCCACAGTGATCTCGGTCACGTCGTCGAGGAATGTGTAGAACCCCGATCCCCCGATGACCCCTATGTCTGCTTGCCTGCTGGTCTCGACCATGCGATCACCCTAGCCACCCGCGTCCGCACGAACGACACCCCGCATCCTCCCGGTGGAGGCGGCGGGGTGCCGATGAAGCCGAGGAGAGGTGGCCGGGTCAGGCGGCCGAACTCGACGACGAGGACGACGAAGACGAGGAGGACTTCGAGGACGACGAAGACGACCCCGACGACGAAGACGTCGAGGAGGAGGACGAGGAAGAAGAGTCCGAGGACGAGGACGAAGTCGAGGAAGACGACGAGTCGGAGCTGTCGCTCTTCGCCGCCGGCTTGCTGGAACCGCCGCTCGTGCTGCTGGAAGAGGAGCGGCTGTCGTTCCGGTAGAACCCGGAGCCCTTGAAGACGATGCCGACCGCGGAGAACACCTTCTTCAGGCGTCCCTTGCAGTTGGGGCACTCGGTGAGCGCGTCGTCGGTGAACTTCTGCACCGCCTCGAGGCCCTCGCCGCACTCGGTGCACTGGTACTGGTAGGTCGGCACGTTCTTCCTCCTGGCACTCTCACTCAATGAGTGCTAACGACGCTCCATAGTGCAGTATTCCTGCGCGTCAGTCCACTGGGACGGGATTTACGGTGATCGAACCCACCGTCCCAGGCCCGCTCCCTCACCCCGCTCCCGTGCCCAGCCAGCCTGCCAGCTTGCCGCCCCGGCCCACCGCCCGAAGCCGTCGTTCCGCCGCGTCGCGCACCGGGTCCGTGGCCACCACCAGCAGCTCGTCGCCGCGCCGCAGCATCGTCGAGGGCAGGGGTACGAAGCTGGTCCCGCCCCGGACCACCAGGGTGACCGCGGCCCCTGTGGGCAGCCGCAGCTCGCCGACCTCGACGCCGTGCATCTTGGACGCCTGGGGGATCGACACCGACAGCAAATGGCCGCGCAGCCGCTCCAGGGGCGCCGATTCGATGCCCAGGTCGGCCGGCTCGGGTTCCTCGAGCCGCAGCCGGGTGGCGAGCCAGGGCAGCGTCGGCCCCTGGACCAGGGTGTAGACGATCACCAGCACGAAGACGATGTTGAAGATCCGGCGGCTGCCGGGCACATCGCTGACCATCGGGATGGTCGCCAGGACGATCGGCACCGCCCCGCGCAGCCCGGCCCAGGACAGCAGCGCCTTCTCCCGCCAGAGCAGCCGGAACGGCGCCGTGCTGACCAGGACCGACACCGGCCGGGCCACCACGGTCAGCACCAGCCCGACCACGAGGGCGGGCAGCACGTCATCGCCCAGCTCATGCGGGGTGACCAGCAGTCCCAGCAGGACGAACATCCCGATCTGGGCGAGCCAGCCCAGCCCCTCGGCGAAGCCGCGCGTCGCCGGCCAGTGCGGCAGCCGTGCGTTGCCCATGAGGAGCGCGGCGAGGTAGACGGCGAGGAAGCCGGACCCGTGCGCCAGCGCACCGCCCGCGTAGGCGGTCACCGCGATGGCGATCACCGCGATCGGGTACAGACCCGAGGCGGGCAGCGCCACATGCCGCAGGCCGTACGCGCCCAGCCAGCCGATCGCGAGGCCGATCACGGCGCCGATCGCCAGCTCCAGGGCGATCGTGCCGATCAGGGTGTACCAGTGCTCCATGGGGCCCTGGCTGGAGAAGGCGACCACCAGGATCACCACGGGGGCGTCGTTGAAGCCCGACTCGGCCTCCAGGACGCCCGTGAGCCGCTTGGGCAGTGGCACCGTGCGCAGCACCGAGAAGACCGCCGCCGCGTCCGTGGACGACACCACCGCGCCGATGATCAGCGCCTGCCGCCAGTCCAGGCCCACCACATAGTGCCCCGCGGTCGCGGTGAGCCCCACGCTGACCGCGACACCCACGGTGGACAGGACGGCGGCCGCAGGCAGGGCGGGTTTGATCTCGCCCCACTTCGTGCCCAGACCGCCTTCGGCCAGGATGACGACCAGCGCTGCGTAGCCGAGGACCTGCGTCAGCTCGGCGTCGTTGAAGGTGACGCCGATCCCGTCCGTGCCGATCGCGACGCCGATCCCGAGATAGATCAGCAGCGTGGGCAGCCCGCTGTGCGAGGAGATCCTTACGGCCACCACCGCGAAAAGCAGGACGAGCGAGCAGATCAACAGCAGTTCGTTGAGGTGGTGAACAGTCAGGGGCCGACCCTTTCTCACGGGAGCGGAGGGGACGCTGCGAACAGGTCCCCGCCGACCGGAACTTCATTGCCTTACCTAACATTTTACGGGATCTTGACGCGAGCCTCCCACGAGGAGCCTTCGCCGAGGTGTACGAGCCCGGTCGGTGGCCGGTGCGAAGCGTCAGTCATGACTCCGCGTAGGGGCGGCGACAGCGCTGCGCCTATGGTTGCTCCAGCACTCCAGGTTCACCCTGCCCCTCGAAGGACAGCGATGCCCGCCAACACCACCGGCTCTTCTCCCAAAAAGAAGAAGAGCCGACGTCTCCGCCTGATCGTGATCGCAGTCGTGCTGCTGCTCGTCGGGGGCGTCGGCTACGGCGCGTACTGGAGCATCAGTACAGTTCGTGCCTCATTCCCGGAGACCACGGGATCGCTGGAGCTGAAGGGGTTGTCAGGCCCCGTTCAGGTCAAACGTGACGGCTACGGGATACCTCAGATCTACGCCGGTACCTCCGAGGACCTCTTCCGGGCCCAGGGGTTCGTCCAGGCCCAGGACCGCTTCTGGGAGATGGATGTCCGCCGCCATATGACGGCCGGGCGGCTCTCGGAGATGTTCGGTTCCGGCCAGGTGGAGACCGACGCGTTCCTGCGCACCATGGGCTGGCACCGGGTGGCCAAGCAGGAGTACGACACCAAGGTGTCGCCCGACACCAAGAAGTATCTGCGGGCCTACTCCGACGGCGTCAACGCCTATCTCAAGGACCACCAGGGCGATGCGCTGTCCGTCGAGTACGCGGCCCTGGACTTCAAGAACGACGGCTACAAGCCCGAGAAGTGGACCCCGGTCGACTCCTTGGCCTGGCTCAAGGCGATGGCCTGGGACCTGCGCGGCAATATGCAGGACGAGGTGGACCGCGCCCTGGCCTCCAGCAGGCTCAGCGCCAAGCAGATAGATCAGCTCTACCCGTCCTACCCGTACAGCCGGAACAAGCCGATCGTCCAGGGCGGCGGCGTCAACGAGCTGACGGACGAGTTCGACCCCAAGGCCACCCCGGCGGGCTCCACGAGCGGTACGGGCGGCACGGCGGACGGAGGGGGCACCGGAGCCGCTCAGGGGCTCCAGAGCCAGTTGTCCTCGCTCTCCAAGACCCTGGACGACGTCCCGGCGCTGCTCGGCCCGAACGGGACCGGTATCGGCTCCAACTCGTGGGTCGTCTCCGGCAAGTACACGACCACCGGCAAGCCGCTGCTCGCCAACGACCCGCACCTGGCGCCCCAGCTTCCGTCCGTCTGGTACCAGATGGGGTTGCACTGCAAGCAGGTCACCAGCGCCTGTCCGTACGACGCGGCGGGCTTCACCTTCGCCGGTCTGCCCGGCGTGGTCATAGGTCACAACCAGGACATCAGTTGGGGCATGACCAACCTGGGTGCCGACGTCAGCGACCTGTACCTGGAGAAGGTCACCGACAACGGCTATCTCTACGACGGCAAGCAGCTCCCGTTCACCACTCGCGAGGAGACCATCAAGGTCGCGGGCGGCAAGAGCCGGACGATCACCGTCCGCACCACCAACAACGGCCCGATCGTCTCCGACCGCGATGACGAGCTCACCTCCGTCGGCAAGAACGCCCCGGTGGGCAGTGGCGCCGATGACGTGGCCCCCGACCGCGGCGACGGCTACGCGGTGGCGCTGAAGTGGACCGCGCTCAGCCCGTCCAACACCATGGACGCGGTCTTCAAGCTGAACACCGCGAAGAACTTCAGCGACTTCCGTAAGGCGGCCCGTGACTTCGCGGTCCCCTCCCAGAACCTCATCTACGCCGACACCAAGGGCAACATCGGCTACCAGGCGCCCGGCCAGATCCCGGTGCGCGGCAGGGGCGACGGCCGCTATCCGGCGCCCGGCTGGGACTCGCGCTACAAGTGGAGCAAGTACATTCCGCAGTCGGCGCTGCCCTGGGAGCTCAACCCCGATCGCGGCTATATCGTCACCGCCAACCAGGCCGTCGTGGACAAGAAGGACTACCCGTACCTGCTGACCGACGACTGGGGGTACGGCGCGCGAAGCCAGCGCATCACCGACCTCATCGAGTCGAAGACCAAGGACGGCGGGAAGATCTCCACGGACGACATGCAGTCCCTGCAAATGGACAACAGCAGCGAGATCGCCAAGGTGCTGACGCCCTATCTGCTGAAGATCGACATCAAGGACGACTACGTACGGCAGGCGCAGAAGCTGCTGGAGAGCTGGGACTACACCCAGGACTCGGACTCGGCGGCCGCCGCGTACTTCAACGCCGTCTGGCGCAACACCCTCAAGCTGGCCTTCGGCGACAAGCTTCCCAAGGAGCTGCGGGTCAAGGGGGAGTGCCTGCGGGTGCGCCCGGCCGACGACTCGGGTCCGCTGGAGGACCTGAACGGCAACGCCCGGCTGGTGCGCGAATGCGGTAAGCGCGACGCCGACATGGCCCAGCCGGACGGCGGCGACCGCTGGTACGAGGTCGTGCGCGACATCATCAAGGATCCGAAGAACAACTGGTGGAAGACGGAGGGCACCCGCAACAAGCCCGGCGCCACCAACCGTGACGAGCTGCTCGGGCAGGCCATGCGGGCCGCGCGCTCCGAGCTCACCGCCAAGCTGGGCAAGGACATCAATAGCTGGAGCTGGGGCCGGCTGCACCGGCTGACGCTGAAGAACCAGACCCTGGGCACCGATGGCCCCGGCGTGGTGCAGTGGCTCCTCAACCGCGGCCCGTGGAACCTCTCCGGCGGCGAGGCGGCGGTCAACGCCACCGGCTGGAACGCGGCGGGCGGCTACGACGTCACCTGGGTCCCGTCGATGCGGATGGTCGTCAACCTCGACAACCTCGACAAGTCGCGCTGGATCAACCTCACCGGCGCCTCCGGCCACGCCTACAACGCGCACTACACGGACCAGACCGAGAAGTGGGCGAAGGGCGAGCTGCTGCCCTGGGCGTTCGGCAAGAGCGCCGTGGACAAGTCGACGGAGGACGAGCTGGCGCTCACCCCCTAGCGACCCCGGAGCCCCGCACGGGGCTCCGAAGGGCCCGGTGGCCGTCTGGGGGGCGTTTTCGCCCCCGGCCGGTCCCGGGCCCGCCGACCCTCGCGGCCCCGCCGGGAGACGCCTCCGGGCGCCTTCAGCGGGGCCGTGGCGCGAAGCGGTGGAGGCCCGACGGGGTCACCGCCGCGTGCACCGGGCGGTCGTGGCCCTCCTCGGGCACCTCGTCCAGCACCTCACCGTCGTACAGCAGCACCACCAGCGCCGGATCGGCCCCCGCGCCCGCCAGCCGGGCCAGCACCCGGTCGTACGAGCCGCCGCCGCGGCCCAGCCGCATCCCGCGCCGGTCCACCGCGAGCCCGGGCAGCAGCACCACGTCCGCCCGGGTCACCGCCTCGGGGCCGAGCCGAGGCCCCTCAGGCTCCAGCAGGCCGCGCCGGGCGGGCACAAGCCGCTCCGGCCCCTCGTCCTCGCCCCAGTCGAGATCGTCGTCGTCGAGCAGCACCGGAAGCAGCACCCGCACCCCGCGGGCGCGCAGGGCCTCCCGCAGGGCGTGCGTACCGGGCTCGCTCCCCACGGACACATAGGCCGCCACCGTGGCCGCCCCGGCGATCTCGGGAAGCTCCAGGGCACGACACGCCAGAGCGGCGCCGGCCTTCTCGATGTCATCCGCCGTCAACCTGGACCTCACCGTCAGGTGATGTCTCCGCAACACGCGCTTACTACCGTCAAAGTTGATCACTGGGTGCGCAATCTTCCTGTCTCATGCCATATTCACCGAATGCTCATCATTCGTCCCAAAGGGACCGGATAGGGTTCGGAACATGACTCAATCGCGTACTCGGATCAGCAAGGCTGTCATCCCTGCCGCGGGGCTCGGAACCCGCTTTCTTCCGGCCACCAAGGCCACCCCCAAGGAGATGCTGCCGGTTGTCGACAAGCCGGCGATCCAGTACGTCGTCGAGGAAGCCGTCACCGCCGGACTGTCCGACGTCCTCATGGTCACCGGTCGTAACAAGCGACCCCTGGAAGACCACTTCGACCGCAACTACGAGCTCGAAGAGGCACTGACCCGCAAGGGCGACGAGACCCGACTCGCCCGCGTCCAGGAGTCCAGCGACCTTGCGACCATGCACTACGTGCGCCAGGGAGACCCCAAGGGTCTCGGCCACGCCGTGCTCTGTGCCGCCCCGCACGTAGGTGACCAGCCCTTTGCCGTCCTCCTCGGCGACGACCTCATCGATGCCCGCGACCCGCTTCTGGCCCGCATGGTCGACATCCAGGAGCGGCACGGCGGCAGTGTCATCGCGCTGATGGAGGTGGACCCGGCACAGATTCACCTCTACGGCTGCGCGGCGGTCAAGCCGACGGTGGACGACGACGTCGTCCAGGTCACCGGCCTGATCGAGAAGCCCGACCCGGCGGACGCGCCCAGCAACTACGCCGTCATCGGCCGCTATGTGCTCGACCCGGCCGTCTTCGGGGTGCTGCGCAGGACCGAACCGGGCCGCGGTGGCGAGATCCAGCTCACCGACGCCCTACAGGCGCTAGCCTCCAGTCCGGATCTCGGCGGCCCGGTGCACGGCGTCGTCTTCAAGGGACGCCGCTACGACACAGGCGACCGTAGCGACTATCTGCGTGCCATTGTCAGACTCGCGTGCGAACGTGAAGACCTGGGCCCGGAGTTCCGGGAATGGCTTCGCAGTTACGTCACCGAGGAGATGTAGCACCTTGAGCAGCACCGCAGAACGGGCCGCCGATCACGGCCCGGACCAGGACCGGGTCTGGACGGTGGCCGAGCACCTCGACGACATCCTCGGGCATGTCCACCCGCTGGAGCCCATCGAGCTTCAGTTGCTCGAGGCCCAGGGCTGCGTCCTGGTGGAGGACGTCACCGTCCCCGGCGCGCTTCCGCCGTTCGACAACAGCTCCATGGACGGCTATGCCGTCCGTACGGCTGACGTCGCGGCCGCGACCGAGGACCATCCCGCGGTGCTGACCGTCGTCGGCGACATCGCGGCGGGCAGCGGTGACCTGCCCGCCGTGGGCCCCGGCGAGGCGGCCCGGATCATGACCGGCGCCCCGACCCCGCCCGGCGGCCAGGCCGTCGTCCCCGTCGAGTGGACCGACGGCGGCCTCGACAGCGGTCCGGTCACCCATATGCCCGCACGCGGCTCGGACCCCCACGGCGGAAGCGGCAGGGTGCGCGTCTTCCGCCCGGTGCGGGAGGGCCAGCATGTCCGCACCCGGGGCAGCGACGCGGACGCGGGCGAGCTCGCGCTGCGCGCCGGCACGCTCCTGGGCGCCCCGCAGATCGGGCTGCTGGCCGCGCTCGGCCGCGCCACCGTGAAGGTGCGGCCCCGGCCCCGGGTGGTCGTGATCTCCACCGGCAGCGAGCTGGTCCAGCCCGGTGAGGACGTGGGCCCCGGCCGGATCCACGACTCCAACAGCTTCCAGCTCACCGCCGCCGCCCGCGAGGCCGGCGCGATCGCCTACCGGGTGGGCGCGGTGGCCGACGACGCGGCGACGCTGCGCGCCGCCGTCGAGGACCAGTTGGTCCGCGCGGATGTCGTCGTCACCAGCGGCGGGGTCAGCGTCGGCGCGTACGACGTGGTCAAGGAGGCGATGCACGAGGTGCACTTCCGCAAGCTGGCCATGCAGCCCGGCAAGCCCCAGGGCTTCGGGCGCGTCGGCCCGGAGGACACCCCGCTGATCGCCCTGCCCGGCAACCCGGTGAGTTCGTACGTCTCCTTCGAGCTCTTCGTGCGCCCCGTCATCCGCACCATGCTGGGCGGCACCGACATCCACCGCTCCATCGAGCGGGCGGTCTGCCCCGAGGGCGTCGCCTCCTCGCCCAAGGACAGACGCCAGTTCCTGCGCGGCTGGTACGAGCCGGCCACGATCGACGGCCCGGCCACCGTCAGCCCGGTGGGCGGCGCGGGATCGCACCTGATCAAGGCGATGGCACACGCCAACGCGCTGATCGTCGTCCCCGAGGACGTCACCGAGGTCGCTCCCGGCGCCGAGGTGGACGTCGTCCTGCTGGCCTAGCCGCCATCAGCGGCGGGTACGGTGTCGTCCCACACAGGAGCCACCTGGCCCGGACCGGGAGAACGATGAGCAGCGCCCAGGACCATCTCACCCACCTCGACCCGTCGGGCGCCGCCCGCATGGTCGACGTCTCGGCCAAGGACGTCACCGCGCGCACCGCCCGGGCGAGCGGCCGCGTACGCGTCGCGCCGCGCGTCGTGGAACTGCTGCGGGGCGAGGGCCTCCCCAAGGGCGACGCCCTCGCCACCGCCCGGATCGCGGGCATCATGGGCGCCAAGCGGACCCCGGACCTGATCCCGCTGTGTCATCCGCTCGCGGTGTCGGGCGTCACGGTGGACCTCGCGGTCGCCGACGACGCCGTCGAGATCACCGCCACCGTGAAGACCACGGACCGCACGGGCGTGGAGATGGAGGCCCTGACCGCGGTCTCGGTCGCCGCCCTGACGGTGATCGACATGGTCAAGGCCGTCGACAAGGGAGCCGTCATCACCGACGTCCGGGTGGAGGAGAAGACGGGCGGTAAGTCCGGCGACTGGAGCCGGACATGAGCGGCTCCGCGGCGCCGCACCGCCGCGCCCTGGTCGTCACCGCCTCCAACCGCGCCGCCGCCGGGGTCTACGCGGACACCGGAGGCCCGCTGATCGCCGAGGGGCTGACGGGCCTCGGCTTCGCCGTGGACGGCCCGCGCGTGGTGCCCGACGGCGATCCGGTGGCGGCCGCCCTGCGGGACGCCGTGGCCGCCTCGTACGACGTCGTGGTGACCACCGGCGGCACCGGTCTCACCCCCACCGACCGCACTCCGGAGGCCACCCGCGGCGTCCTGGACTACGAGATCCCCGGCATCGCGGAGGCCATCCGCGCCGAGGGGCTCGCCAAGGTGCCCACCGCCGCGCTCTCCCGGGGGCTCGCCGGGGTCGCCGGCACCACGCTGATCGTCAATCTGCCCGGCTCCACCGGAGGCGTGCGTGACGGCCTCAAGGTGCTCGGCCGCCTCCTGGCCCACGCGGTCGACCAGATCCACGGCGGGGACCACCGCAGACCCGCCGGCCCCGCTGCTTCCGCCGATGCCGCGGGGCCGGACGGGAGCGCGCGCTGAACGCCCCCTGGCCGGTCGCACTGGCGGACGGCGACACCGTCCTCCGCCCCATAAAGCTGCGCGACCAGCGCGCCTGGCGCGAGGTCAACCAGCGCAACCGGGAGTGGCTGCGGCGCTGGGAGGCGACCATCCCGCCGCCCCCGCCGGGCGGCCCCGTCACCCACCGGCCCACCTACCGGCAGATGGTCCGCCATCTGCGGGCGGAGGCGCACGCGGGGCGGATGCTGCCGTTCATCATCGAGTACCAGGGGCGGCTGGCCGGGCAGTTGACGGTCGCCGGGATCACCTGGGGGTCGATGTGCTCGGGCCATGTCGGCTACTGGATCGACCAGTCGGTGGCCGGGCGCGGAGTGATGCCGACCGCGGTCGCGCTCGCCGTCGACCATTGCTTCCGCGCCGTCGGACTGCACCGTGTCGAGGTGTGCATCCGGCCCGAGAACCTGCCCAGCCGCCGGGTGGTGGAGAAACTCGGATTCCGCCAGGAGGGACTGCGGCCGCGCTATCTCCACATCGACGGCGCATGGCGGGATCACCTGGTTTACGCGCTCACGGTGGAGGAACTGTCCGAGGGACTGCTGAGCCGATGGCACCGGACCCGACCAGGCGCATCACAGAAATAAAATACCTGTTCGAATAACGGGAGAACATTTCCGGCCTGGTCATCCCATCAATCACAAAAAACTTTCGAGATATCAGCCAGATCGTGCGACACACCGCGCCAATTGGCAGATGGCCTCATGCGGACCCCTCTACCGTGTGAGCGTGAGCAGCAGTGGCCTCATCTACGCAGTCATCGTCGGGGCCTGGGCCGCCTATTTGGTGCCGATGTGGCTTCGGAGGCAGGACGAGCTCAATGAGGCCCGTCCGACGGAACGCTTCAGCACCGCCATCCGGCTGCTGTCCGGACGGGCGGGCATGGAGCGCCGTTACGCCAAGAGCCGTGCGGACCTCGAGCGCCCCGGGGACCCGGCGGACGACCCCGTGGAGCGCACCGCCGAGGACGCGGACGCCCCCGTCGCGGGGGGCGCCCCCGCGTCCGGGCCGGGGCGCTACGCGGCCGACCCGGAAGCGGTGACCGACGCGGTCGACGTCCGGGCCTTCGCCGACCCCGTAACCCTGCGCGCCCCCGCTCCCGTCGCCGCCGAAGCCCCCTCCGAGGCCGCGCCGGCACCGGCGGCCGGGGGTTCGAGCGGTGCACGCGGCTCGGGCGGCGCAGGAGGTGCGGGCGCCAGCGGAGCCTGGAGCGCGCTGGACCGTGGACGGCGTGCGCGAGTGCTCGCGCGCCGCCGCCGCACCACCGTGATCCTCTTCATCGCCTTCACCCTCGGCGCGGTCGTCGCCGCCGTCGGCGGCCTCGCCTTCCTGTGGGCCCCGGGTATCCCGGCCATACTCCTCAGCGCCTATATCGCCTACCTCCGCGCCCAGGAACGCCGCCGCTTCGCGTTCACCATGGACCAGCGCCACGCCGAGCAGGCCGCACAGCGGCTGCGGGAGCGCCGTCCCCGGGCCCATCCGCCCGCCGAGAGCCGGACGGCCGACGACGTCCCCGCGGGCCCTCCCGCGCCCGCCGAGGCCGAGCCCGCCCCCGCACCCGTGCCCTCCCGGCACGCGGCCGGGCGCCGCGCGCTGGTCGAGCAGACCGATCACGCCGAGTGGGTGGACCAGGAGCGCGAGCGCGAGCGGGGCCCGGCCGCCGGGGCGGGCTGGGAGCCGGTGCCCGTCCCGCTGCCCACCTACGTCACGGCCCCCGTCGCCCCGCGCGCCACCGGCAGCGTCGACCTGGCCGCCCCCGACGCCTGGAGCTCCGCCCGCTCCAGCACCGTCGACCCCACCGCCGCCCATGGCCCCGCCCCGGCCCAGGACCCGGCCGCCACCTCGCCCCGCGGCGCCCGCGACCGCGGCCGTACTCCCCTCTTCGACCAGTACGCCGACGAGGACCGGCCGCGTGCTGCCAACGAGTGACGGGCCCTTCACTGACCAGCGAGGAACGGATTACCAAGCACCCCGGAGGGGATGCTAGAGTTTCACTCGTTGCAAGGGCCTGTGGCGCAGACTGGTAGCGCACCTCGTTCGCATCGAGGGGGTCAGGGGTTCAAATCCCCTCAGGTCCACCGCAGCTCAAAGCCCCCGCCGGGGAAATTCGGCGGGGGCTTTTTGGTGCCGTACAGCAGCGAAGTACAGCAGCTACTTCCGGCCCTGCTTTCCCAGGTGTTTGCCGAGCCTCCGCAGTGCCTTACGGGTGGCCTCGGACGGGACGTGTGTGTAGATCTCCATGGTCACCGCGATCTTGCTGTGCCGGAGGATCTGCAACGCGATGCGCGGGTGCACGTCGAGTGCGGCGAGCAGCGATCCGCAGGTGTGACGGGCGTCATGCAGCCGGATCCGGCGGATGCCCGCCTTGGAGGTCCGATCGGCGAACGAGCGGTTGAAGTTGCGCGGCTCGCTCGGGGTCCCGTAGCGGGTGGTGAACACGGAGTCCGAGTCCGTCTACGGCTCTCCGGCCGCTTGCTTGGCCGCTTCCTGCTCCTTCCGACGCACCTGGAGAGCGGTGACACAGATCGCGGGAAGCGGCGGGATGGCCGTTGAGGCTTCGGTCTTGGTCTCGTCATGCACCAGGCGCCGACGGATGCGTTGAAGCTGAAGCTGCACCGTCACCTCCCCGGCATCCAGATTGACGTTCTGTCAGGTGAGCCCGAGCACTTCACCGCGCCGGAACCCGAGAACGAGGATCAGCACGTATGCCGCGTACAGCGGATCACGGGCGGCGCTGGCCGCTTCGAGGAACTTCCGGGCCTCCTCCACGGACCAGGGGTCACGCTTGACCTTCCGCGCGGACCGCACCTCCTCGGCGACCTGGCCGCGGTGGAGGCCGCAGCCGGTAGGCCAGAGGAAGCCTGCCGATGGGCCAACGAAGCGCTCGATCAGCTCAGCGTGACCTGGTACGCCGTCGGCATGGACCGGATACGCGACGTCCGCAAGCGGCTGCATGTGTGGCGTGACGAACCGTACGTGCGCAGTCTGGACGACCGGTGTACGGCTGGGGAACGACCGTCAGCGCTCTTCAGCGCTGAGGCTGGCGACCAGCTCCGGCAGCTCGGCGAGGCTGTGCACGCGGAAGGTCGGCACCGCGACGGCATCCGGCTCATCCCACTGGATCGTCGCCCACGGCCCACGCCGGATCAGCGCCGTCTTCATTCCCACCTTGTCCGCCGGGCGGATGTCGTTGTCCAGCCGGTCACCCACGTAAAGGATCTCCTCGGCCGGGCAGGGAGCCGCGTCCGCCACATGCGAGAAGAACGCCGGATCGGGCTTGGACACGCCCCAGTCATCAGACGTGGCGATGAAATCGGCCGGGAGGTCGAGCGAACGCAGTATGCCCCCGGCCCGCACGGTCTGGTTGCCCGCGATACCCACCCACAGACCAGCATCCCGCAGCGCCGTCAGCGACGGCCGGACATCCGCGTACAGATCGCTGTCGTCGAAGTGCTCGGGCTGGCCGGCCCCGGCCCGCTTCTCCCGCTCCTCGTACAGATCAAAGCCGGGGCGGAAGACCTGGAACGTCTCGCGGTAGTCCCGACCCTGAGCGATCACCGCGCCGAACATCGCCGCGAACGTGTGCCGGGGCACCCCCAGCCAATCCGCCCACGTGCCGTACTCACGCGTCTCGTCGACCAGGCACTCACCGACATCGAAAACCACGGCTCGGATCATGCTGAGCAGCGTAGGACCCCTCATGGCGGATCGACCCGGGGGTTAGGTGTGCCTCCGGGGGATCTTGGAACTGGTCCGGAACCGGGCCGTCCGCAGCGGAAAACCAAATTGGAACTTCCTGTGGCGGGCGTCCCATGGCTGGCACCAGTGCAACGACTACAACACCGCACGCTGGCGGCATCATCTCCGACAGCTCGATGCGGCAGATCAGGGTGACCCCTATCAGAGCTACATTGAGCGAGCTATCGACCCTCGATTGAACCGTCATAGAAGGTCACCGATCAAGAATCCAAACGCGGGGCTCATCAGTAGGTTCTGCGGCGCAGGCTCCGCACGAACAGCGGCACTGACAGTAGGAGCAGGGCTCCTTCGACGGCCAGGCTGACCAGCCCGAGCGGTTCCGTCCAATTGCCGATGTCGTCGCTGTAGTGGGGTAGCCCAGGGCCCCTGGAGAGGATGTAGCCCAGCAGGGGACCGATGGCGACCACGGCTGCCAGTAACCATCCCAGTCTGACGAGGCCGATGAGGAGCAGCACGGCGACGACCGCGGCCGCGATCTCCAGGACGTGGTAGGCGACGCCAATGTAGTGGGGGCTCCTCGTTGCCGTGATGCCGCCTTGGTCCACGACGTGGATGACGGCCACCGCGAGGCACAGCACAGCTCCCGTCCACCTGGCCATCCAGGTAGACCCTGGCACCGTCGCGGTGTGGTGTGACATGCGGAGGTACCTTCTCCTTTCTTGAGCAGCGTGCCTGCCACGCCGCGATCTCATCTGCCCGGTGGACTCCTGACCAGGCAGCGCGCCGTGCCTGTGTCAGGTCCCAGCCTCAGCGGGCGGCTGCCAGCCGTCGCCCCCGATGGTGCAGACGAGTGACACGGAATAGGTACCGCCCTGGACGGCGCTCCTCGACCAGCAAGTCGGTAGCGTGGCTGAGGCCGGTGGGGGCAGCGAGGCACACGCGCGTCTGACCGGTCGGCGCACCGCCATCGTGGCTGACTGTCGTCGGCTGAGCTTCGTGCCACTTCTGTGCCAGAAGCAGCGGTCGGTCACGGCCAATGGGAGTGCTTGCGAGCGAATTGCCTGCCACCCCACCAGGTATCGAAGCCCGAGGTCAACGGTACGGATCTCCAGGCTCTCTCCCGAGGCGGTGGTCAGCGAGTGCTGTACAGCAGAGAAGTACAGCAGCCACCCCAACCACCGTCGATCGACACCGGTCCTAGCCGACCGACTGACCAGCCCAGCAGACCTCAGTGACTGCCCCGCCCGTAGTTCGCATCGAGGGGGTCAGGGGTTCAAATCCCCTCAGGTCCACCGCAGCTCAAAGCCCCCGCCGGGGAAATCCGGCGGGGGCTTTTTGGTGTCCTACAGCAGTGCATTGGTGTCGTACAGCCGCGAAGTGAAGCGGCTACTTCCGGCTCTGCTTTCCCAGGTGCTCGCCGGACCTCCGAAGCGCCGATGCATGGGGGGCGGTCCGCGGGGCTGGACCGTTTGGCGGCACACCGGGTGAGGGCGTGATCACGTACGGCTAGAAAAGACACGTCATCTCGTCATCCCGGCTGACCCAGCATGGCCGCTGCGTGCCGGTGATGCGCCGTCACTCCAGTCTGAGGAAGGCGTAACGATGAAGTACGTATTGCGGTCCGGCGCTCTGACCGTCGCGGTCGGTGCGGGACTCTCCCTCGCGGTCCTGCCCACCGGGTCGGCCAGTGCCGCCGAAGACATTCAGGTGCGGTGCAACGACATCCCCGGCCTGGTGGCCGCGATCAACCAGGCCAACACCAACGGTGGTCGCATCACGCTCGCGCCCCGCTGCACCTACACACTGACCACACCGGACAACCCGGACGATGGGCTTCCGGAGATCACCGGGGACGTGACCATCTCCGGCAAGGACAGCACCATCCGACGCGATCCGGACGCCACGGAAGACTTCCGCATCTTCCATGTCGTATCCGGTGGCACGCTCACCCTGAAGTCGCTCACGGTCCGCGGCGGCTCCATCGAGAACATGGGCGGCGGCGCCCTGAACGACCAGGGCACGCTGAACCTGAACAACACCGTCGTCAAGGACAATCTCGCGACTACCGGTGGCGGCCTCTACAACGACGGTGGGCAGCTCAACCTCGACCGCAGCACCGTCGAGCGCAACTCCGCAGTCGGCTTCGGCGGCGGAGTCGTCAACGACGGCGGCGGCACGATGACGATGAAGCGCGGGGCCCTGCTCAAGAACCGGGCGGCCCTCAACAATGGTGGCGGTCTGGAGAACATCCTGGGTACCGCGACTCTGGAGTCCGTATCGGTCAGGGGCAACACCGCCGTAAGCGGTGGTGGCATCCGCAATGTGAACGGCTCCACCCTGAACCTGAAGTCGACCACGCTCAAGGAGAACATCGCCGTGAGCGGCGGGGGCCTTTCCAACGTGGCCAGTCCCGCCACACTGGTCGACAGCCTGGTCACGCGCAACACGGCGATCACCTCCGGCGGCGGCATCGACAACCAGTCGAACGGTCAGGTGACGCTCACCAACACCAAGGTCATCGACAACGAGCCGGACAACTGCTCGCCCGAAGGCAGTGTCCCCGGCTGCACCAACCCCACCGCCACCATTGACCCGCCGTCCACGCAGGACCTCCTGCCCGACGACGACATCAAAGACCCCCAGTAAGCGGCCATCTGAGCCGAAACGCGGCCACGAGCCCCTGACCGCAACGACGAAGAAGGGCGGTTGAGAACCCGATCGCGGAACCGCCGGACGGCGGCAGGTGTTCTCCATAGTGATGGAGGACACTTGCCGCAAGGCAGTGGTGGCGGTGGGTCGTTCACGCGTGAAGGGGGAGCTGTGGATCCGATCTCGGAGGAACTGCTGATGGCACTGGCCGGCGGGGCGGCGGGAAGCGCCGGGCAGCAGATCTGGCAGTCGTTGCGCGGCCTGGTCAGGCGGGACCGGACGGCAGGGGGCGAGCCTCCACAGCGTTCGCTCGAGGACGTGTTGACGCTGCTGGAGCAGCGCCCGGAGGATGCCGAGCGGGCTCGTGAGCTGGCCGCCGCCCTGCGGCGGCGGGCCGAGCAGGACGCGGTCTTCGCGGCCGCCCTCACACGCTGGCGGCAGGAGAGCGAGGGCGCGCACCGCACATCGGGGATCGCGAGCTTCGAGGTCAGCGGCGGGAGCCAGCACTCGGTCGTCCAGGTTCAGAACGTGCACGGTGGCATCACCCTCAACTGAGAGCGGCGACACGGCGCCCCGGCAACCGACGAGCGACGCACCCCGCTTCGAGGTGTCGGGCGGGCGGCAGCGGAACGTGGTCCAGATCTACCACGTCGACCGACTCGAGCTGGCGGCGGAGCTGGGTGGCTCGTTCGGCCGGTACCGCCGGTCCGGTGCGGACTCCTGGTTCGGCTGGGCTGCCGGGCTCGCGGCCGCCGCCTTCGCCGTGTTCCTGCTTCTCGCCCGGCCGGTCCTGCCGCTGCCGGAAGGGTTCGATCCCGGCCCGGTGAGAGTGGGCTGGCTGCTCCTGGCGAGCATCCTCGTTCTGGCCGGCGGCCAAAGGGTTCTTCGCCGCGTCCATGACCGCCGCATGCGCCTGTGGCTGTCGGCCCCGTACCTCGCGGGCGCCGTCGACGAGCTCGCCGAGGACCTGGCCGCCCGTTACGACGGGGACGAACGCTGGGAGCTGATCCGCGACCCGGAGCCCATCGAGGTGACCTGGCGGGAAGAGGAACGGGACGGAGACGCGGACGCCCGCGTGCCCGGCGGCGGCTCGATCGCCGCCTGCTTCCACGCGACGCCCGCCCACCGCCTCGTCGTCATGGGCGGCCCGGGCGCCGGAAAATCGGTGCTGGCCCTGCGCCTTGCCACCGAGTTGCTGAAGGAGCGGCAGACCCGCGAAGGGCAGGGACCAGTGCCGGTCATCGTCCCACTCGCGTCCTGGGACCCTCGGGAGGGACTGTTCCGGTGGATCGCACGGCAAGTGGCCGTCGACCATCCCCGCGCCTGCGCTCCCGTGGCGGGTGCCCCGCCGGTTGCCGTGGCCCTGTCCCTCCTGCGGACGCGACGGGTCCTGCCCATCCTGGACGGCTTCGACGAACTCCCCGCCGATGTGCGGAAAAAGGCCATGCGCCGGCTCAGGGAAGGCACGAAGGGCGGCGTGCCGTTCGTGCTGACGAGCCGCCAGGGCGAATTCCGCGAACACGCTCCTGAACAGAACGTGTTCGCACGCACGGAGATCACCCTGTGCCCCCTGGCCGACCACGCGGTGGCGGCGTATCTGAATCCCGGCGGACGGCCGCGGTCGCGCTGGTCCGAGGTGCTCGCCCGGTTGGACGGCGCCGCCGCCGACTCCCCCGAGGCCCGGTTGCGGGACGTGCTGCGGGTGCCGCTGATGGCGAACCTGGCCCGCGAGGCGTACAGCGAGGAGGGCACCGACCCCCGCGAGCTGCTCGTACCGGGTGCGTTCGCCGACACCGCCGCCATCGAACATCGCCTCTACGACGCCTATCTCGATGCCATCTACAGCCCGTCCCATGAGGAACGAACGGGCTGGGATCCACAGACGGCCCGCGCATGGGCGGGCTTTCTGGCTACCCGGATGAAGGCCGACAACCTGGAAGAACTGGCCTGGTGGCGCCTCGACGAGCAGGTGCCCTGGCGAGTCCGCGGCCTCGCCCTCGTGCCGGCGTTCGCGCTGAGCGTCGCGCTCATGGCCCGGCTCGGTCTCGGGGCGTGGGGCTGGCCCGGCCTCCTCGGGCTCTCGCTGTGGCAGGCGTACGCGATCGTGTGCGCACTCGCCCTTCTCCATATGCCGGTCTCGGCGGAAAACGCGGAGCACCGTCCGCCGCAGCAGATCGTCCGCCTCACCGGTACCCGCCTGCGCGAGGCGGTCAGTGGGTGGCGCGGCAGAACCCTGGGGGTGCTCGCCGCGGCCTGCCTTGCGGCGGGGTGGGCGGCAACCGTGTCCACGCGCTCCGGGCTGTGGCTGTGGGCCATGACGGCGATCAGTTGGGTGACCGTGCGATGGTGCGGCCGCCGGCTGCTGCTCGCCGCTGCCGACCCGTCCCTGGCCGGCTCACCGGGCGCACTGCTGCGATCGGACCGGCGCGCGGTGTGCACCCTCGGTTGGCTCTTCACCGCGGGACCACCCGCTCTGACCGTCCTCTGCGCCCTGCCTCTGGCCTCGCTGGGAGTCTGGTTCGCGGCCGACGCCGCGGGCCTCACTTTCAGCCTCAGTGCCGACAAGGCCGTGGTGGGATTCCTCGTCGATGTCCTGGACGACTTTCGGCTCCCCTTCGCGATCGTCATCCTGAACGCGGCCTGGTCCTCCCGCGACCGTCTGGTCCCGCTCACCCTCGTGCTGCCGCTGGTCATGCTGGCTCTGTACGCCGTCACCCCGGAAGCCCAGGGCGTGATCACGACCGTCGACTGGGCCCTCGCCGCCCTGGGAGCGCTCGTCTGCTGGCTGCTGTACACGACAGCCGTCTCGGCATGGGGCCGGTTTCAGGTGGCCCGCCTGTACCTCGCCGCGACGGGCCGCCTGCCCCTGAGACTCATGACGTTCCTGAAAGACGCGCACCAGCGCGGGGTGCTGCGCCAGTCCGGAGGGGCGTACAGCTTCCGCCACATCGGGCTGCGCGACCGCCTGGCGCAAGCAGGGGCCATGGACACTCGGGCAGGCACCCTACGGCCCGGCCGGGGGCGGCAGTTCACGTCCGGAGCGATCGCCCTCGCGCTTCTGATGGGTACCTACGCCGTGACGGTCCGCGGCGCCGCACAAGCCGAGCCCGTCCCCGGACCCATACGCTCACTGCCCACCGCGTGCGGCCTCCTCGATGACCGGCACATCGCCGCACTCACCGACGACGCGCGCACCTACGCACCGAAGCCGCCGACGTACACGCCCTTTCAGTGGGAGCCGAGCTGCGTCGTCGACGAACACGCACCCAAGGCGCGAACGGTACGCATCGAGGTCGGTACGAAGATCGTCGAGCCTTTTTACGACCAGAGCGCGGTGCGTGCCGCGTCAGCACAGTTCAAGGCCAGTTCGTGGACCCCGATCCACTTCGATCTCGACGGAGGTACGTCGCGACGCCTCGAAGGGTTTGGTGATGAGGCACGCCTGCACACCGGACCACACCGCGTCGGCAACGCCGACCGGCCGTTTCCCGCGGCCGTGGTGGTCGTGCGCGAGGACAACGCACTGCTCACCGTCCGCTATACGGAGGAGCACGCCGACCAGGCACGAGTCACCATGGTGGCCAAGGCCCTGGCCGGCGCCGCGCTGCGCAAGGCGGGTCTCACAACCGCGTCCGCTCCACGGACGCCCACGCTCTAGGGGCCGTGGGGAGTGGGATCAGACGGATCGGTTTTCGGCGCTGACCATCCAGGCGTGCTTCTCCAGGCAGTCGGTGATCGCGTGCAGCAGGTCGGCCGTGGAGGGGTCCTCGTTGTCGATCTGGTCGTGGTGGGTGCGCAGGGTGTCGACGGTGGTGCGCAGGCGCGTGGTGACGAGGTCGACCACGGTGCTCACATTCACCTCGCCCGCCGGGAACGCGGGGAGTGTGGTGGTCGCCGCGACGGTGTCGGAGCGGCCGTCCGGCACGGTGGCGAGAGCGCGCATGCGCTCGGCGATGGTGTCGGCCGACTCCCGGGCGTCGTCCACGATCTGATCCAGTTGCAGATGCAGGTCCCGGAAGTTGTGGCCGACCAGGTTCCAGTGGGCCTGCTTTCCCTGGAGGTGCAGTTCGACGAGGTCCACCACGATCTGCTGCAACGCCTGGGCGAACTGCGGCGAGGCCGTGGATCCGGCGGCGTCGGTCTCCGCGCGTCGGGAACCCTGAGGAGAAGCGGGCATGGCATGTCTCCTTCGAAAGCGTCACGGCGCAGCAGACCCCTGGAAACAGAAGGCCCGACTTCCTATGCGATCCAGCCTATGGAGGTCTCTCTCCGCCGCCACCGCGCCTGATCCAGTCGGGTGGACACCCGGTATCGCCGATGTCATGGAATCGTGCTCACCGCGTTCGTGTTTGGTGCGGGCCGGGGGACAGGTGATGGCGCAGGCCAGGGGCGCGGGCATAGTAGATGCCCTGTCCAGTGGCTTCTTGGCGTGAAAGCGCCGTAGGGCAGACGCGACACAGCACAGCACAACAACTGCACCACAACAGGGGGATAAGGCTCCATGCCACTCATACGCCGTTCCACCGTGGCGGCCGCGGCCATGACCGCGCTGCTGGTGGTCTCCGCTTCCGCCTGCGGGCCCGGTGACGACGAGGCGGCTTCCACGTCGGACTCCTCGGCCGCGCCCGCCGGGCAGCAGGCCAAGGACGGGATCAAGCTGCCGGAAGGCGTCCCGACGAGTCTGGACGACCTGAAGAAGTGGAAGGAGGGCGGCTGGAAGGACTGGGACAAGTGGGCCCGCAGGGCATCGGAATTCGCCAATCCGATGATCAAGAACTTCTGGCAGCCGTCCCGGATGGCCAAGGCGAAGGACTCGTCGACCACCGTCTCTACGCAGAGCGCCGGCCAGGACCAGGCGGCCACCGATCCCGAGCCGCCCGCCGTGCCGGCCAAGCAGGTCTCGCGGCCGTACCACCAGAACATGGCGCCGGTCGGGAAGGTGTTCTTCGACAGCCCCGAGGGGCCGATGGTGTGCTCCGGCACGGTCGTCGACGACCCGGCGCATCCGGGGAAGTCCAACCTGGTGTGGACCGCGGGCCACTGTGTGCACTCCGGCAAGCAGGGCGGCTGGATGCGCAACATCGTCTTCGTGCCCTCGTACAACGACAACGGACTGGGGGCCGAGCAGACCCGGACGGCGGCCCAGAACGAGGTCAGCCCCTACGGCGTCTGGTGGGCGGACTGGTCGCAGACCTCGTCCGAGTGGATCGCGAACGGCGGTAAGACCGGCGGGGTGGGGTCGGCGTACGACTTCGCGGTGCTGCATGTGAAGCCCGAGGGCGGCGGTGGCAAGTCGCTACAGGAGACGGTCGGGGCCTCGGTGCCGGTGTGGTTCGGGGCCCCGTCGGCGGACCGGGTCAGCTCGATCGGCGCGTACGGCTATCCGCAGGCACCGCCCTACGACGGGGCGAAGATGTTCAACTGCACCAGCAGGCCGGGCCGGCTGTCGTTCTCGGCCACCTCGCCGACGATGTACCGGATCGGCTGCTCGATGACCGGTGGCACCTCGGGCGGCGGCTGGTTCGTCAACAACGGCGGCAAGACGGTGCTGGTGTCCAACAGTTCGATCGGCTCTTACGGACACACCTGGCTCGCCGGTCCGCATCTGGGGGCCGAGGCGAAGGGCGTGTTCGAGGCCATCAGCAAGAAGTACGCCGGTCAGGGCTGACCGGCCGGTAGCCGCACGGCAGACGTAAGGGGCCCGCTCCGGATCCGGAGCGGGCCCCTCGTCATGGCCTTGCGGATGGCTTCGCGGACGGCTCTGTGGACGGGCCTATGGACGGGCTGACGGAGGGCTCTATGGGCGCGTCCGTAAGAAGCTTGGCGTAGCAGCGGCTGCTCTCCTCGAAGCGGTAGAGCCCGAACTTCGGCACCGGTGCGTAACCGGACGAGGTGTACAGCTCTATGGCCTCGGGCTGCTCGGTGCCGGTCTCCAGGACCATCCGCCGCCGCCCCGCCTCCCGCGCGCTGTCCTCCAGCGCCGCGAGGATCCGCCGGGCCAGCCCGCGCCCGCGCGCCGCGCGGACCACGAACATCCGCTTGATCTCGGCGTCCCCGTCCTCGTAGCCCTCGTCGTTGCGCTCCTGGCTGCGCCAGCCGCCGGTGGCGACCGGGGTGCCGTCCGGGTCGTAGGCCATGAGGTAGAGGCCGTGCGGCGGGTCGAAATGGGCCGCGTCCATGGGCGTCAGATCGCCCTCGCCGTAGCGCACGGCGTACTCCGCCTGCACTTCCTCGTCGAGTTTGAGGGCGTCGGGGTGGTCGTAGCGGATTGGTTGAATATTCATGCGTCGAATCGTACTTCTATGCAGTGGATGGGCGCGTGGTTTTTGTCGCGTATCGTGCCGGAGGTGCTCACCGTGACGACCGTGAATGTAAACGGGCTGCGCGCCGCCGCCAAGAAGGGCTTCGGTCCTTGGCTGGACGCTACCGCGGCCGATGTGGTGTGCCTCCAGGAGGTACGCGCCGAACCCAAGGAGCTGCCGGAGGCGGTCCGCGAACCCGACGGCTGGCATGTGGTGCACGCCCCCGCGGCGGCCAAGGGCCGGGCCGGGGTGTCGGTGTACGCCCGGCGCGAGCTGGAGGGCGTCCGGGTCGGCTTCGGGTCGACCGAGTTCGACGGCAGCGGCCGCTATGTGGAGGTCGATCTGCCCGGCGTGACCGTCGGCAGCCTGTATCTCCCCTCGGGCGAGGTCGGCACGGACCGCCAGGACGAGAAGGAGCGCTTCATGGCGGAGTTCCTTCCGTATCTGAAGGAGCTGCGCGAACGGGCGGCGGCCGGCGGGCGCGAGGCGCTGGTGGCCGGCGACTGGAACATCGCCCACCAGGAGGCCGACCTCAAGAACTGGAAGGCCAACCAGAAGAAGTCCGGGTTTCTGCCGGCGGAACGCGCCTGGCTGACCAGCGTCTTCGAGGAGGCGGGGTACGTGGACGTGGTGCGCGCCCTGCATCCGGACGTCGCCGGTCCGTACTCATGGTGGTCCTACCGCGGCCGGGCCTTCGACAACGACGCGGGCTGGCGCATCGACTACCAGATCGTGACCCCGGGGCTCGCCGGGCGCGCGGTCAAGGCGGTTGTGGAGCGGGCGCCCGCCTACGACCAGCGGTGGAGCGACCACGCCCCGGTGACGGTGGCCTACGGCCCGGCTCACTGACCTTCGCGGGGGCACTCGTCCCGTCGGCTCACTGATTCCCCAAGTGGCCGCCGGGTGGCGTCTCGCCCAGCTCCGCCCGCAGCCGGCGGTTCATGGCCATCGTCAGCTCGGCGTCCACCACGCTCGTGGCCAGTGGCCGCAGCCGCTCCACGGTCTCGCCGACGTCCTCGCCGCGCTCCAGGGCGTCCGCCGTCGCATAGGTGCGCAGCAGTGTGACGAAGGTCTCGGCGATCGCGTCCACATGCTCACGCACCTCGCGCCCCGCGGCGAGCACCGCGGCCAGTGGGACGCCCTGTTCGACCAGGGTGTGTGAGACGTCCAGCAGGCGACGGCTGAGGTGGACGATCTCGTCGCCGTCGACGGCCAGATAGCCGAGGTCGAGCGAGGTGGTGAGGTTCTCCGCGGTGACCTCGCCATGGAAGTAGTCCGCGAGCGCCTCGGGGGTGAGCCGGACCGGGGTCTCCGAGGGCAAGGAGGCGACCGCGCCGGGCAGTCCGAGCAGCTCGCCGACGTCCCGGCGACCGCTTTCGAAGGCGGCGATCAACTCGGCGATCCCGCCGAGAGTATGGCCGCGCTCCAGCAGTCCCGCGATGGTCCGCAGCCGGGCCAGATGGTGGTCGTTGTACCAGGCGATCCGGCCGTCGCGGCGCGGTGGCGGGATCAGCTTGCGCTCCCGGTAGAAGCGCAGGGTGCGCACGGTGATCCCGGCCTTCTCGGCCAGTTCCGGCATGCGGTACTCGCGTACCTCGTCCGCTTCGCTCGTCGCCACAACTGAAGCCTATGCCGCGGCCGGTTCGGTGCGACCGTCGGTAACTTCGTTGTCCACAGCCCCTACCGCTGGGTAGATCCCTGCCCTACGCTCCCATCGTGCCAGTGATTGCTGGCACGGTCGTATTCGCGTTCGTGGGAGGCGGCGGCATGGCTGGGCTGACGCATGAGCATGTGCGGGTGGCGGTGATCGGAGCCGGATTCGGCGGTCTGGGAGCGGCGGTGCGGCTGCGCCGCGCGGGCATCACGGACTTCGTGGTCCTGGAGCGGGCGGAGGCGGTCGGCGGGGCCTGGCGGGACAACACCTATCCGGGGTGCGCCTGCGATGTCCCGTCCCATCTGTATTCGTTCTCCTTCGCGCCCAACCCCGACTGGCCCCGGAACTTCTCCGGCCAGCCGCATATCCGCGCGTATCTGGAGCGGGTCGCCGACACCTTCGGGCTGCGGCCGCACTTGCGCTTCGGCGCCGAAGTGCGGTCCCTGCGCTGGGACTCCGCGGCGGTGCACTGGGAGGTGGAGACGGTGCGGGGCTCGCTGACCGCCGATGTCGTGGTCAGTGCCACCGGCCCGCTCGCCGACCCCCGGATCCCGGACATTCCCGGGCTCGACGGCTTCCCCGGCGCCGTCTTCCACTCCGCGCGCTGGGACCACACCGCCGAGCTGCGCGGCAAGCGCGTGGCGATGATCGGCACCGGCGCCTCGGCCATACAGATCGTCCCCGCCATCCAGCGCGAGGTCGGCCGGCTCACCCTCTTCCAGCGCACCCCGCCCTGGGTGCTGCCGCGGATGGACCGCCGGATCAGCGGCCTGGAGCGATGGCTGCACACGAGGATCCCGGCCACCCGGGCGCTGCGCCGCGGGGTGCTGTGGGGCATCCGGGAGCTTCAGGTGGGCGCGTTCACCAAGCGGCCGGGCGAGATGCGGTTCGTCGAGCGGCTGGCCGGTGCGCATATGCGACGGGCCGTCAAGGACCCGGCGCGGCGCGCGGCGCTGACCCCGGACTACCGCATCGGCTGCAAGCGCATCCTGCTCTCCAACGACTACTATCCGGCGCTCGCCCAGCCGCATGTGGACGTGGTCCCGGCCGGGCTGAAGGAGGTGCGCGGCGCCACTCTCGTCGGTGCCGACGGCTCCGAGACCGAGGCCGACGCGATCATCTTCGGCACCGGCTTCCATGTGACCGACGTCCCCATAGCGCAGCGGGTGACCGGGGCGCGCGGGACGACGCTCGCGGAGGAGTGGAAGGGCGGGATGGAGGCACTGCGCGGCACCAGCCCGGCGGGCTTCCCCAACTTCCTGACCATCATCGGGCCCAACACCGGCCTCGGGAACAGCTCGATGATCCTCGTCATAGAGGCGCAGCTCGCCTATATGGCCGACTTTCTGCGCCAGTTGGACACCCTGGGCGGCAAGGTCGCGCTGGACGCCCGGCCGTCCGCGGTGCGCGCCTACACGGACATGATCCAGGAACGGATGCGGCGCACGGTGTGGAACACCGGCGGTTGCGATAGCTGGTACCTCGACAACGGCCGCAACACCACCCTGTGGCCCGGGACCACCAGCGAGTTGCGGAAGGTCACCCGGCGCGTGGACCTCGCCGAGTACACGGTGCTGCGGCCGCACACCGGGCCCGTCAAGGCCACGGTGTCCACGGCCGGTGCGGGGAGGGGATCGCGGTGAGGCGGCTTCCTGCCCCGCCCGTCGGGCCGTACGCCCCGCCCGTCCCGGAGCGCGAGCTGACCGCCGTCTCGGCCGACGGGAGCCGGCTCCACACGGAGCTGCACGGTCCCGAGGACGCGCCTGCGGTTCTGCTCGCACACGGCTGGGTGTGCTCCACGGTCTTCTGGGCGCCGGTGGTGCGCGCCCTCGCGGCCGACCACCGGGTGATCGTCTACGACCAGCGCGGCCATGGCCGCAGCCCGGCCCCGGGGCCCGGCGGCTACAGCACCCACGCCCTGGCCGACGACCTGGTGGCGGTGCTGGAAGCCACCCTTCCGCCCGGTCGGCGGGCCGTGCTCGCGGGCCACTCCATGGGCGGGATGACGCTGATGGCCGCGGCCGACCGCCCCGCGCTGCGCGAGCGCGCGGCCGCCGCGGTGCTGTGCAGCACGGGCGCCTCACGGCTGGTGGACCGGTCGCTGGTGGTGCCGCTGCGCTCCCCGCGGGCCCGGGCGCGGGTGCACCGCGTGCTCCTCGGCTCACGCGCCCCCCTGGGCCCGGTCACCCCGCTCGCCAAGCGGCTGGTGCGCTACGCCACGATGGGCCCCGGCGCCGACCCGGCAGCGGTGGACATGTGCGCGCGGATCCTGCACGCCTGCCCCCGCGCCGTACGCGCCGGATGGGGCCGCGTCCTGCTCGACCTCGAACTGGACGCGCGCATCGGCGGACTGACCATGCCCACGGCCGTCATCGTCGGCACCGCCGACCGGCTCACCCCGCCCGAGCACGCCGATGCCCTGGCCGCCGCGCTGCCGCACTGCACCGGCCTCATCGAGCTCCCGGGGCTCGGCCATATGACCCCGGTGGAGGACCCCGAGGCGGTCACCGGAGTGATCCGCGGCCTGGTCGAGGAGTACGGGACGTCATCCCGCCCCACAGCAACAGCCGAAGCGAAGGAGCAGACGACATGAGTGCGCGCAGGAGCCTTGAGGGCCAGGTCGCGGTGGTGACGGGCGCGGCGCGGGGCGTCGGCGAGCTGCTCGCGCGCAAGCTCTCCGCCCGCGGTGCGAAGGTCGCGCTGGTGGGCCTGGAGCCCGAGGAGCTGAAGCGGGTCTCCGAGCGGCTGCCGACCGACTCCGCCCACTGGCATGCCGATGTCACCGACGCCGAGGCGATGGCGCGGGTGGCGGGGGAGGTCGTGGAGCGGTTCGGCGCGGTGGACATCGTGTGTGCCAACGCGGGTGTGGCCCAGGCCGGTCCGTTCCTCGACTCCGACGAGACGGCCTGGCGGCGGGTGATCGAGGTCAATCTGCTGGGCAGCGTCACCACGGCCCGCGCCTTCCTGCCCGCGTTGATCGCGAGCCGTGGCTATCTGCTTCAGATCGCCTCGCTCGCCGCGCTCGCGCCCGCGCCCATGATGACGGCGTACTGCGCGTCCAAGTCCGGGGTGGAGGCGTTCGCCCACAGTCTGCGGGCCGAGCTGGGCCACCGTGGGGTGCGGGTCGGCGTGGGCTATCTGAGCTGGACGGACACCGATATGGTGCGCGGCGCCGACCAGGACGCGGTGATGCGCGAGCTGCGGCAGCGGCTGCCCTGGCCCGCGGGCCGCACCTATCCGCTGGGCCCTTCGGTGGACCGGCTGGTGGCAGGCATCGAGCGCCGGTCGGCGCATGTGTACGCGCAGTGGTGGCTGCGCGGTATGCAGTCGGTGCGCGGCTATCTGCCCGTGTTCATCAACGCGGTGGGGCGGCGCGAGATGCGCCGCGCCGAACCACGGCTGGCGGAGACCCGGGAGGGGCGGGGCGGTCGGCTGCTGGGCGAGGGCGGCGCGGCGGACGAGAAGGCGCGCACGGAGCGTTACCAGTAACGCTCCGTCAACCGTGCTGACCTGCGCTTTCTTCGAGTCCTCCGATCCGGAATGCGGAGAAAGTCGGCACATGTAACTCTTGTCGGGCCCGACGCCATTCACCCGATGAGGAGTGACACATGGGCCCCAAGGACCAGCCGAACGACAAGGGTCAGCAGGCCAAGCGGAAGCCGCAGGGCGGGCGGAGCCAGGAGCCGCGGCGCGGCCAGCAGCCTGGTGAGCGCATGCAGTCCGGTGACCGCATGCAGCCCGGTGAGCGTATGGAGGAGCGCTCCCGCCGGGAGCCGGGGCAGGAGCAGCGCCGTGGCCAGCAGGACCGGCCGGAGGCCCGCGGGCAGTCCCAGCGGATGAGCCGTGAGCGCCGCCAGCCGGGCATGGGCGACGAGACGATGGACCAGGAGCCCTTCGAAGAGATGTGACGCGCCAGGGCGGGAGGGGCGCATTCCCATGGGCGACCATGGGAATGCGCCCTGCGCCTGCCTGCGCCCTGCGCCTGCCTGCGCCCTGCGCCTGCCTGTGCCCTGCGCCTGCCTGCGCCCTGCGCCTGCCTGTGCCCTGCGCCTGCCTGTGCCCTGCGCGTGCCCGCGCCCGGCGCCGTTCCTGCCTCGCCCCGGCCTCCCGGTGGCCGCGCTCACTTCCCTTTGCGGGGCGGCTTACTTCCCTTGCGCGAGGACTTGCTTCCCTTGCGCGACGCCTTGCTTCCGCCGCGCGGCGGCAGTTGGGGACGGCGCAGATCGGGGACGTCCGAGTGGTCCGGCGGGGTCGCGGCCGGATGCCGCTCCAGCAGATCGAGCGCCGTACGGACGGCGACCCCGAGCTGCGGAGCGCGGCCCTCCGCCCAGTCCACGGGGGAGCGCGGCGCCTCGATGTCCGGCTCCACACCGTGGTTCTCCACGCCCCAGCCGTAGGCGTCGAACCACGCGGCGTTCATCGGCACCGTGATCGAGGTGCCGTCGCCCAGGCGGTGACGGCCGGTCATCCCGACCACCCCGCCCCAGGTGCGCAGCCCCACCACCGGCCCGATGCCCTGGATCCTGAAGGCCGCGGTGATCATGTCGCCGTCGGAGGAGGTCGCCTCGTCGGCGACCGCGACGATCGGCCCGCGCGGCGCGTTGCTGGAGTACGACACGGGCTCGGCGTTGCGGGTGAGGTCCCAGCCCATGACCTTGCGGGTGAGCTTCTCCACCACCAGCTCGCTGATATTGCCGCCCGCGTTGCCCCGGACGTCCACGATCAGCGCGGGCAGCGACATCTCGCGGCGCAGGTCGCGATTGAACTGCGCCCACCCGGAGCCGCCCATGTCGGGGATATGGAGATAGCCGCACCGTCCGCCGCTCAACTCCCGCACCACGGCCCGGCGCTGGGCCACCCAGTCCTGGTAGCGCAGCGGCCGGTCGTCGATCAGCGGGGAGACCGCGACCCGGCGCGCCGGCCCCTCGCCGTCCGGCGGCTCGAAGGTCAGCTCCACCGTCGTGCCGCCCGCCGCCGTCAGCAGCGGGAACGGACCCGCCACCGGGTCCACCGGGCGCCCGTCGACATGGGTGAGGACGGCGCCGTCCCGGATGCCCAGACCGGCCAGCGGCGAGCGGGCCCGGGAGTCGGAGGACTCACCGGGCAGGATGCGGGCCACCGCCCACCGGCCGTCCTTGGTGCGGGTGAGGTTGGCGCCGAGCAGTCCGATGGGGCGCTGGTAGTGGGGCGGGCCCTCGTTGCGGCGCGCGGCGGCGACATAGGCGTGCGAGGTGCCCAGCTCGCCGAGGGTCTCGCGGAGCAGATCGGCGAACTCGTCGGGCGAGGCGACCCGTTCGACCAGCGGACGGTACTGGTCGAGCACCCCGTCCCAGTCGACGCCGCACATCCCCGGGTCCCAGAAGTAGTGCCGGGTGATGCGCCCGGCCTCGTCGTACGCCTGCCGCCATTCGGCCGCCGGATCGACGGTGTGCTGGATCCGCCGCATGTCGAGGTGGACCGTGGAGTCGCTGTCGCCGGTCTCGGTGGCGGGCATGGCGCGCAGATCGCCGTCGTCGTAGGCCACCAGCCGGGTGCCGTCGCCGCTGACCGCGAACCAGTCAAGCTCACTGGTGAGTTCGGTGCGCTTGGCCTTCGCCAGATCGAAGTGTTCCAGGGTGGGGCGGCTGGAGGTCTCGGCCGGGTTGGCGAACGTCTCGCCGAGCACGCCCGAGATCGGCCAGCGCAGCCACACCAGTCCGCCGCCGCTGACCGGGTGCAGCGAGGAGTACTTGGACGCGGGCACCGGGAAGCCGGTGACCCGGCTGGCCAGCCCCGCCACCTCGACCGTCACCGTGCCGTCGCCGTCGTCCCCGCTGTCGTCCGGGTCCAGCCCGCCCGCCGCCGGGCGCCCCTCGGGGGAGAGCGCGAAGGGCGAGGGGGTGGCGGAGGACAGCGGTACGAGATAGGGGCGGCAGCCCAGCGGGAAGGAGAGGTCGCCGGTGTGCACGTCGTAGACCGGGTCGAAGCCGCGCCAGGAGAGGAAGGCGAGATAGCGGCCGTCGCTGGTGAAGACCGGTTCCTCGTCCTCGAACCGCCCGTTGGTCACGTCCACTATGGTCCGGTCGGCCAGCCGCGCGATCTTGATCGAGCGCAGGGTGCGGCCTATCCCGGGGTGGGACCAGGCCAGCCAGGCCGAGTCGGGGGAGAAGGCCAGGTCGCCCACCGGGCCGTTGTCCGACCGGATCAGCTCGGTGACCTCGCCGTCCCCGTCGGTGGAGGTGTCCACCAGCAGCAGCCGCCCGTCGCCCGCGGCGACCGCGAGCAGGTCGCCGTCGGGCGAGGACTCCAGCTCATGCACCCGCCCCAGCAGCCCGGCGGCCAGTCGGCGCGGCTCGCCGGGGTCGCTGGCCCGGGGCAGTTGCGCGATCTCGATGGCGTCCTCGCCCTCCGCGTCGGTGAGGTAGGCGACCCGGCCGGTGGAGCCCAGCATCACGGGCAGCCGCACCCGGACGCCCGGGCTGTCGGCGAGGGTGCGGGCGGGGCCGTCGCGGTGGGTGAGCCAGTACAGGCTGCCGCGGACGCACACCGCGCTGGCCCGGCCCGTGGTGTCCACCGACAGCGAGTCGATATGCGAGGCGGCGGGCACCTGGTAGGGCCGCCGCCCGGTCCGCGCCCCGCCCAGCCGTACGTCCAGCTTGCGCGGCACGCCGTCCGGGCCCAGGTCGTCCACCAGCCACAGCTCGCCCGCGCACTGGTAGACCACGCGGGAGCCGTCGGTGGAGGCGTGGCGCGCGTAGAAGTCGGCGTGGTCGGTGTGGCGGCGCAGATCGGTGCCGTCCGGCAGACAGGAGTAGAGATTGCCGATGCCCTCGTGGTCGGAGAGGAAGGCGATCCGGCCGCCGACGAACATCGCCGCGTCCAGATGGCCGTTCAGCTCCGCCGCGAGCCGGGTGCCGTGCAGCCACAGCCGCCCCGTCGCACCGCCCCGGTACCGCTTCCAGGTGGCGGGCTCATGCGGCGGCTTGCCGGTGAGCAGCAGGGTGCGGCGCTCGCCGTCGAGGTCGGCCATCGCGATATCGGCCACCGGCCCCCAGGGCAGCCGACCGCCGGGGCTGCCGTCGGTGGGCAGCGTGTAGGCCCAGGAGAAGTGGGAGAACGGCTGCTCATGGGAGGAGACCGCGAGGATCTGGGCGACGCCGTTCTGGTCCGGCGGGGTCCAGCCGCAGACCTGGGCGTCCGTACTGCCCCAGTAGGTCAGCCGGCGGGCGGGGCCGCCGGCCGCGGGGACGAGATAGATCTCGGGGTCCAGGCTGCGCCAGGTGGTGAACGCGATCTGGGAGCCGTCGGGGGAGAAGCGGGCAGGTCCGACGCGTGTGCGGTCCACGGTCAGCCGCCAGGCCCGGCCGGGGGGTCCGTCGGGGGCGGTCAGCGGGGCGACCCACAGATCGTCCTCGGCCGCGAAGCACAGCAAGTCGCCGTGCAGATGCGGAAATCGCAGATACGCCAGGTCGTCGTCGCTTCCGTAAGGCTCCACCCCACCCATGTTTTCGAGCTACGCCATTTGGAGCAACTCGGTTCTGTGACCTAGACCACGAGCGAAACGGTGCTGTTTCGATAGTGGCGCGCTTATGCTGGAGGAGTACGAAACCGTTTCGTTCGGAATTTCGGAGGGAGGCGACACGCCATGCCGGCCATGGACCAGGCAACGGAGGACCGGGACACTGCCCGGGTGCGTCGCAGCCGACTCTCCCCCGAGCGCGAACGGGAGTTGTACGAGGCGGTGGTGGAGCTGCTCGGCGAGGTCGGGTACGACGGCCTGACGATGGACGCCGTCGCGACCCGTACGCACTCCAGCAAGGCCACGCTGTACCGCCAGTGGAACGGCAAGCCGCAACTGGTCGCGACCGCGCTGCGGCACACCAAGCCCGTTCTGCTCAAGGGTGTCGACACCGGAACGCTCCGCGGGGATCTGCGGGAGATCGTGCGGTGCTCGGAGAGCGCCCGGGAGCGGGACGCCGCGCTGATGAGGGGACTCGCTCACGCAAGCCACGACAACCCGGACCTTCATGAGGCCCTGCGAGAGCTGTTGATCTATCCCGAGATCGACGCGCTCAACGCGCTGCTGAGGCGCGCCGTCGACCGCGGCGAAATCGCCCCGGACCGGCCCGCCTTGAACTTCGTCGTGCACATGGTGTGCGGCGCGTTCATCGCCCGGCCGCTCGTCGACGGTCAGCAGCCGGACCAGACGTATCTCCTGGAGTACATCGACGCCGTGATCCTCCCCGCGCTCGGCGCCGCGTAGCCCTTCTCTCACTTCCCCCTCCCCTCCCCTCCGCACAACCACATAAGGCCCCGACCGGCGCGCCGCTCTCGTCGCCGGCTCGGTTATCCATCCCTGCCCAGTGCCATCCAACCGACGGGAGCACCTCTTCTCGTGGCCACCTTCCTTTATAAACTCGGCCGGTTCGCCTTTCGGCGACGCGGCTTCGTCGTCCTGATATGGGTGGCGCTGCTCGCGGTCGCGGGCGTCGGCGCCGCCACCGCCTCACCGCCCGCCAACGACAGCTTCTCCATCCCGGGCACCGAGGCCCAGAAGGCATTCGACCTGCTGGAACAGCGGTTCCCCGGAGGTAACGCGGACGGCGCCACCGCCCGTGTGGTCTTCCGCGCCCCGAGCGGCGAGAAGATGACCGACCCGGAGAACAAGGCGGTGGTCACCAAGACCGTCGCCGACCTCAAGGCCAGCTCGCCGCAGATCGCCTCGGTCGCCGACCCCTACCAGGCCCAGGCCGTCAGCAAGGACGGCTCCACGGCGTACATCCTGACCAGCTACAAGGTCAACGCCCTGGAGCTGAAGGACCCCGCCAAGGACGGTCTGAAGGAGGCGGGCGAGAAGGCCGAGAAGTCGGGCCTGACGGTGCAGATCGGCGGTGACGCGCTCCAGGAGATGCCGGAGACCGGATCGACCGAGATCATCGGCATCGCGATCTCCGCGGTCGTCCTCGCCATCACCTTCGGCTCGCTGGTCGCCGCCGGACTGCCACTGCTGACCGCGCTCATCGGCGTCGGCATCGGCATCTCGTCGATCACCGCGCTCGCCACCACGCTGGGGCTGTCCAGCACCACCTCGACACTGGCGATGATGATCGGCCTCGCGGTCGGCATCGACTACGCGCTGTTCATCGTCTCCCGTTACCGAGCGGAGCTGGCCGAGGGGCGGGACCGGGAGGAAGCCGCCGGACGTGCCGTGGGCACCGCGGGCTCCGCGGTCGTCTTCGCCGGCCTTACGGTGGTCATCGCGCTGGTCGGCCTGGCCGTCGTCAACATCCCGATGCTGACCAAGATGGGCTTCGCCGCGGCCGGTACGGTCGTCATCGCCGTCCTCATCGCGATCAGCCTCATCCCGGCGGTGCTGGGCTTCGCGGGCAAGCGGGTCTTCGGGCGCAAGGCGCGCCGGCGGCTGGAGGAGCGCCTCGCGGCGGGTCCGGAGGCCTCCGCCGCCGAGGAGAAGCCCAATATGGGCACCCGCTGGGCGCGTTTCGTGCTGCGCCGCCCGCTGATGGTGCTCCTGGTGGCCGTGCTCGGCCTCGGTGCGGCCGCCGTGCCCGCCATGAGCCTGGAGCTCGGTCTGCCGGACGACGGCTCGCAGCCGGTCAGCAGCCAGAAGCGCCAGGCGTACGACGCGATCTCCGATGGCTTCGGCCCCGGATACAACGGTCCGCTGATGGTGGTCGTCGACGCCAAGGGCAGCGATGACGCCAAGGGCGCGGCCGAGAAGATCCGTAAGACCATCACCGGCCTGGACGGGGTGGCCGGGGTCAGCCCGGCCGCGTTCAACAAGGCCGGTGACACCGCGACGCTCACCGTCATCTCCAAGTACAAGCCGAGCAGCATCGACACCGAGAACCTGGTCGGTGACATCCGGGACGAGGCGAGCGGCTTCAAGGCCGACACCGGCGCCGAGGTGCTGGTGACCGGCCAGACCGGGATGAACATCGACATCTCGCAGAAGCTCAACGACGCGCTGGTGCCCTATCTGGTGCTCGTCGTCGGGCTGGCCTTCCTGCTGCTGATGGTCGTCTTCCGGTCCGTTCTGGTGCCGCTCAAGGCGGCGCTCGGCTTCCTGCTCTCCGTCGTCGCGGCGCTCGGCGCGGTGGTCGCGGTCTTCCAGTGGGGCTGGCTGGCGGATCTGTTCGGCGTCGAGGAGACCGGCCCGATCATGAGCATGATGCCGATCTTCATGATCGGTGTGGTGTTCGGTCTGGCGATGGACTACGAGGTCTTCCTGGTCACCCGGATGCGGGAGGCGTACGTCCACGGCGAGCGCCCCGGCCAGGCCGTCGTCACCGGCTTCCGGCACGGCGCCCGGGTGGTCACCGCGGCAGCGGTCATCATGATCAGCGTCTTCGCCGGGTTCATCGGCTCGTCCGAGTCGATGATCAAGATGATCGGCTTCGGCCTCGCCACCGCCGTCCTCTTCGACGCCTTCGTGGTCCGGATGGCCATCGTCCCGGCGGTCCTGGCACTGCTCGGCAAGTCGGCCTGGTGGCTCCCGCGCTGGCTGGACCGGGCGCTGCCCAATGTGGACGTGGAGGGCGAGGGCCTGCGCAAGCAGCTCGAGCCGACCCCCGCGGCCCAGCAGCACGACTCCGACCCGGACGCCGAGCTGACGCGCGTCTGATCTGCGTCCGACCCGCGGTTGACCCGCGTCCGACCCGCGGCTGACCCGCGTCTGACGCCGAGGTTACGTTCGGCCCGACGGCGGCCTTCCGATCCCGGAAGGCCGCCGTCGGCGTGTGATCCTGGGCGATCCCGCCTGATTCCGCGATGACCGCGCTCTTGCGAACGACTTGCAGGTACGGGCTACCATCGGGCCGATAGCAGCAGCTCAGGAGCGGAGTCCCGCCATGCATGTGCCCGATGGATTCATCGACGCGCCGGTGTCGGCGGTGACCGGTGTGGTCGCCGCCGGGGCCGTCGCGGTCAGTTTGCGCGGTGCCCGGCGGGAGCTCGACGAGCGGACCGCGCCGCTGGCCGGGCTGGTGGCGGCGTTCATCTTCGCCGTGCAGATGCTCAACTTCCCCGTCGCCGCCGGGACCAGCGGGCATCTGCTGGGCGGGGCGCTGGCCGCGATACTCGTGGGGCCGTATACGGGGGTGTTGTGCGTCTCTGTGGTGCTGCTGATGCAGGGCGTCCTGTTCGCGGACGGCGGCCTTACGGCGCTCGGCGTCAACATCACGGACATGGCCCTGGTCACCACGGTCGTGGCGTACGCGATCTTCCGCACGATCGTGAAGCTGGCCCCGCATCGCCGCCGTACGGTCACCGTCGCGTCCTTCGTGGCGGCGCTGGTCTCCGTACCGGCCGCGGCGGTGGCGTTCACGGCGATCTACGCGCTCGGCGGCACGGCCGATGTGGCGATCGGCAAGGTCTTCGCGGCGATGGTCGGGGTGCATGTGCTGATCGGCATCGGCGAGGCGGCGATCACCGCGCTGACCGTCGGTGCCGTCGTGGCCGTACGGCCGGATCTGGTCTACGGGGCGCGGGGCGTGACCGCGCGTCCGCTGGAGATCCGCGACAGCCCGCTGGCCCCGGCCGCGCCGGGAGCGGTGGCCCGGGCCGGGGCGCCCGCGGCCGAACCCGCGACGGCGGCCTCCCAGACCCCCGCCTCCGAGACTCACGAGACCCCCGAGCCCGCCGCGACCCGTGAGCCCGCCGCCCTGCCGCAGCGGTCGACGCGGCGCGTATGGCTGGCCGGGCTCGCGGCCGCGCTGCTGTGCGCCGGGGTCGTGAGCTTCTACGCCTCCGCCAGCCCCGACGGGCTGGAGAAGGTCGCCCATGACAAGGGGATCGACGCGAAGGAGGAGGACCACGCAGCCAAGGACTCCCCGCTCGCCGACTACGGCGTCAAGGACATCTCCGACGCCCGGCTCTCCGGCGGGCTCGCCGGGGTGATCGGCGTGGGGGCCACCCTCGCCGTCGGCTCCGGGGTCTTCATCGTCGTACGGCGGCGCCGGGCGACTGCCGAGAGCGAGCGGGGCTGACGGTGGGCGCGGGACATGCGCACAAGCTCTACCGGGAGGGCCGGTCGCCCGTCCACGCCCTCCCCCCGCACTGCAAGATCGCGGCAGTCTTCTGTTTCGTCCTGGTCGTCGTCTCCACGCCCCGCGAGGCCGTCTGGGCCTTCGGGGCGTACGCGCTGCTGTTGGCCGGAGTGGCGACGGCGGCCCGGATACCGGCCGGGTACCTGCTGCGGCGGCTGCTGATCGAGATCCCGTTCGTGGCCTTCGCCGTGCTGATGCCGTTCATCGCGGAGGGCCCGCGGGTGGCGGTGCTGGGGATGTCGCTCAGCGAGTCCGGGCTGTGGAGCGCCTGGAACATCCTCGCCAAGGGCACCCTCGGCGTCGCCGCCTCCGTCCTCCTGGCCTCCACGACCGAGCTGCGCGCCCTGCTGCTGGGGCTCCAGCGGCTGCGGATGCCCTCGCTGCTGGTGCAGATCGCCTCGTTCATGATCCGGTACGGGGACGTCATCTCCGATGAGATGCGCCGGATGCGGATCGCCCGCCAGTCACGCGGGTTCGAGGCGCGTGGGGTGCGCCACTGGGGGGTGCTCGCCTCCTCGGCCGGGGCCCTGTTCATCCGCTCCTACGAACGGGGCGAACGGGTCCACCTGGCGATGGTCAGCCGGGGCTATACGGGCACCATGCCGGTGATCGACGATGTGACGGCGTCCCGTGCCCAGTGGACGCGCGCCGCCGCCCTCCCGCTGACCGCGCTCGCGGTCTGCCTGACCGGATGGATGCTCCCATGACCGACCCCGCCACCACCCCGCCGTCCCTCCAGGTGGCCGGTCTGGCCTATGCGTACCCCGACGGCCATCAGGCCCTCTTCGGTGTCGATCTGACCGTGGCCCGCGGTGAGCGGGTCGCGCTGCTCGGCCCCAACGGCGCGGGCAAGACCACGCTCGTACTGCACCTCAACGGCATCCTTACGGCGGGCGCCGGGACCGTCACGGTCGCGGGGCTGCCCGTGGCCAAGGCGCATCTGGCCGAGATCCGCCGCCGGGTGGGCATCGTCTTCCAGGACCCGGACGACCAGCTCTTCATGCCGACCGTGCGCGAGGACGTGGCCTTCGGCCCGGCCGCGGCCGGGCTGCGCGGCCCGGAGCTGGAGGAGCGGGTGCGCCACGCCCTGGAGCGGGTCGGGATGGCGGAGTTCGCCGACCGGCCGCCCCATCACCTCTCCTTCGGGCAGCGGCGGCGGGTGGCCGTGGCGACCGTGCTGGCCATGGAGCCGGAGATCCTGGTCCTGGACGAGCCCTCGTCCAACCTCGACCCGGCCTCGCGCCGCGAACTCGCCGACATCCTGCGGTCCCTGGAGGTGACCGTGCTGATGGTCACCCACGATCTGCCGTACGCGCTGGAGCTGTGCCCGCGCTCGGTGGTGCTCAGCGGCGGGGTGATCGCGGCGGACGGCGGGACGCAGGAGCTGCTGTGCGACGAGGAGCTGATGCGCGAGCACCGGCTGGAGCTCCCCTTCGGCTTCGACCCCCGCTCGGTGACGGCGCCGGTGAGGTGACGGGGCGGTCCGCCCACCCGCGCGCGGACGCGGCGTGCAGACGGCCGTCTCAGGTACGCCGGAAGCGGTGGGCGGCGTTCTCCTCCCGGTGGCGGGGACACTGGCAGGGCGGCCACGCCTGCCCCAGCGCGTAGAGGTTGACGTCCTCCCCGACCGGCACGGCCACCAACGCGCGCCGCGCGGTCACCATCCCGTCGCGCGCCATCGTGTAGACACGCATCGTCATCCTCGGCCCCTCGCCCCCGCTCCGGGCCTTGTGGGCGTTCACCGGCCCTCCCTCTCGACCGGGGCCAGGAGCTGGAGCACGCTGCGCAGGCTGCGCTTCACCGCGCCCAGGTGGTAGGACAGTTCCTCCGGCGGGGCGGTGGCCAGGTCGAGGGCTTCCGCCCCCGCGAGGGTCTGTCCGGCCACGATCACGACGGCCTGTTCGAGGCCGTCGCGGGTGGGCTTCCCGGCCGCGATACACGCGGGGCACAGGCCCGAACGCGGCTCGGCGGGGTTACGGGGCCCGAAGGTGCCGGGGGCGGCGCACAGGACGCAGCCGGGGGCCGGGGCGGGCGCGGCATGGCCGGTGGCGGTCACCGGATCACCACCATCCCGTGCGGAGCACAGATCAACTCCACCCGGGGGACGCTCTTCGACCGCTGTCGCTGCCGCCGCTCATCGTCCACCGCGTAGGGACGCACCAGAGCGGGCAGCTCGCTGCCCCGTGGCAGGCGGGGAACGGTGTGCAGTTCCAGGGGCGGCGAGTCGGGGCAAGGGCGCGGGGGCACCGGTCCGGGCCCACCGGCCGGGACGACCACGGCCCCCGCCACGGGCCGGGAAGGCGTCGGATGCGACGCGGGGAACTTCGGGACGGCACGGTGACGGCCGGGCGGCCGTAAGGCCAGAACTGCCCTCACCCATACGAGTGCGCACCGGATAGGGTCGTGCATGCGATCAGCTCCTCGAAAGCTGGTGGCCACGCCCCCGGACGTCCAGCAACGTCGCGGGGGTCTTGCATGTGGCAGGTCTCTTCGCCTTGCCTGCTTTTGGCGGCGTGACCCGTTGACTCTTTGTAGTGCAAGGGTGGCAATCTGTGCTTACCGTCAACAGGCACTGAAGCTGGACAAGTTCAACTGTCCAACGTGAGGGGAGAGCTGTTTGAGCGTCGAAAGTGAGCACGCAGATCCTGCGGACCCCACCGTTTCGCCGTTGGCCCACTTCGGGGCAGAAGTGCGGCTGGAGCGTGAACGGGTGGGGATGTCCCGGGAGGACCTTGGGAGGGAGGCGCACTGCGGGTACTCGCTCGTTGCCAAGATCGAGGCTGGCAAGCGGGTCCCGGCGCTGGAATTCGCGGAAGCGTGCGACCGCGTGTTTCCGCATGCAAACGGCCGATTCGTGCGTTTGTGGCCGTTGGTGCTTAGGCACGCGTTCCCGCCGTGGTTCCGTAGATACGTTGATTTCGAGCGGGACGCTACAATCATCCGGACCTTTGAGAGCCAGATTGTCCCTGGCTTGCTACAGACGCCGGAGTATGCGCGGGCGCTGTTTCGCACCGGCCGACCGGACAGTCTTGATGACTTGGTGACGGCCCGCATGGCGCGGCAAAGTCTCTGGGTGCGCGACAGCCCACCCCGTGCGTGGTTCGTGCTGGATGAGCAAGCGCTCCACCGGAACATTGGCGGAGCTGAAGTGATGGGGTGTCAGCTAGAGCGTTTGCTCAAGGCTGGTCAGGAGCCTCGCACTGTCATTCAGGTAGTACCACAGGCAGTCGGGGCTCATCCTGGATTGGAGGGCCCCTTCACAATCCTGTCATTCGGGCAAGGCCCGGATGTGCTCTACGTGGATTCGTTCAGCGAGGGTCGTACCGTGTTGGATGCGGCAGAGGTAGACGCTGCGGCACACGCATATGATCTGCTGAGAAGTTATGCGCTATCGCCCGAAGCGTCGGCCGAAGTGATCGGCACTTGCTTGGAGGAATTGAGCCCATGATCAAGGCGAATGACATACGCCATGTGGCATGGCGGAAGTCCAGCTATAGCAGCAGCAACGGTGGCAACTGTGTTGAGGTTGGTGCTGGGCTTGTCGACGCTGTCCCCGTTCGCGACAGCAAGAACCCCAGCGGTCCGGCGTTGGTCTTCCCCCCGTCGTCCTGGGCATCGTTCATATCGGCTGTCAGGGGTGGAGAGTTCCACGGCGCCTGAAAAACGCTGACGAGTCATCAGCTTCTGCGTCCCCTGACCGCTCGGCAGGGGACGTCGCGCTGCCCCGGTACGGCTTCGTACCGCATGGGGCCGCAACGGGTCCGGGGCGCGCGGTAACGCCACCTCTGTCGCGGCGCCCCGCCGCACCTGCGGCCCCTCGGGCCGTTACGCCTCCAGCGCCGCCAGGCTGGTCCGCACCGCGCGCACCAGAGCCTGCGCACGCGGATCCGCCGTGACACCGCGCCGCATACCGTTGGTGACGTAGGCAAAGCCGATGCGCGCCTCCGGGTCGGCGAAGGCGAGCGAGCCACCGCGCCCCGGGTGGCCGAAGGAGCCCGGCCCCAGCAGCGGGCAGGCCGGGCCGTGCAGCATGTAGCCGAGGCCGTACCGGGTGCCGACGACCAGGACCCGGTCCGGCCCCGCGGACTCCTCCGTACGGGCCATCGTCAGCGTCGCCGGGGCGAACAGCCTGCCTCCCGAGCGGGCCGTACGGGCCGAGGGCAGCGGGCCGATCAGCGCCGCGTAGAAGCGGGCCAGCGCCTCGGCGGTGGCCACCCCGCTCGAGGCGGGCAGCTCGGCGGCGAGATAGCCGGGGTCGTTCTCGTCCGGCACCGGGGTGATCGCCGCGAACGCCCGCCGGGTCAGTGACTCGGGGTCCCGATACGCCTCGGCGACCGACCGCTTGGGGCGCAGCCGGGGCCCATGGGCGGCGGGCGCGGCCAGGGCCTCCACCGCCGCGATCCGGCCGACCCGGCCCCGCTGTGCCTCGGGCAGCCCGAGCCACAGGTCGAGTCCCAGCGGGCGGGCGATCTCCTCGGCGATCCAGCGCCCGATGGTCCGCCCGGTGACCCGGCGCACCAGCTCGCCCACCAGCCAGCTATACGTCTGGGCGTGATAGCCGTGGGCCGTACCGGGCTCCCATACGGGGCGCTGGGCGGCGACGGCCCGCGGCCCGGATATGCCGTCGACGGCCTCGGCGGGGGTCAGCGGGGTGTCGAGCACGGGCACGCCGGTGCGGTGCGCGAGCAGATGCCGCACCAGCACCCGCTCCTTGCCGGCTTCCTTGAACTCCGGCCAGTAGGTGCTGACCCGGCCGTCCAGATCCAGTTGGCCGCGCTGATGCAGCAGCAGCGGCACGGCGGCGGCGACGCCCTTGGTGACCGACCGGACGACCTGGGCGGTGTCCTGGGTCCAGGGCTCGGGACCGCCGCCGGAAGGCCCGGGGCCGCCCTCGCCGTCGTCGTCGGGGGCCCTCGTGTCGGGGGCCCTCGTGTCGGGGGCGTTCGTGTCCGGGGTCTTCGTGTCGGGGGTCTTCGTGCCGCCCCACAGATCGACGACCTTCTCGCCCTCCCGGTAGAGCACCATGGCCGCACCGCGCTCGCCGTGCCGGGCGAAGTTCGCCGCGAAGGCGTCCCGGACCGGTTCGAAACCGTCGGCCACCGTGCCCTGGACGTCCACCACTGATCCGACTCCCGCCATGCCGACCCGCGCGTGTGTGCTGTGTTTCTTCTTATGGTGCAACGTCCTTCGGGTGAGGATCATGCCGGGGGCGGGCAGGATCACCGGCGGACACGTCACCGTGGGGCAGCGGCGGTCCGAGAGCCGACGAGAAGGGGCACACGGTGCGGAGATTCGAGGGCTACGCGGTCATGCTCACCGGCGCGGGACGCGGGATCGGGGAGGTCACCGCCCGCCGCTTCGCCGACGAGGGCGCCCGGGTGCTGATCACCGACCTGGACGGCGAACGGGCCGCGAAGGCCGCCGCGTCCATACGGGCCGACGGCGGCGAGGCCGAGTCGCTGGGCTGCGATGTGGCCGGGCGGGCGGACGCCGAGGCGGCCGTGGCGCACGCCGTAAGGAGCTTCGGAAGGCTGGACGTCCTGGTCAACAGCGCCCACTCATGCCACGTCGACACCCCGCTGTTCGAGGACCAGTTGGACGACGAATGGCAGCAGGACATCGATGTCACCCTCGGCGGCGCGTTCCGCTGCTCCCGCGCCGCGCTGCCGCATCTGGCCGCCGCGGACGGCCGGGGCGCGATCGTCAACGTCGGCTCGGTCAATGGCCTCCAGGACTTCGGCAACCACGCCTACAGCGCCGCCAAGGCGGGCCTGGGCAGCCTCACCCGCACCCTGGCCGCCCACGCCGCCCGGCGGGGCGTCCGCGTCAACCTCGTGGCCCCCGGCACGATCCGCACCCCCGGCTGGGACGGCCGGGAGGACACCCTGCGCCGCGCCGCCGAGGTCTACCCGCTCGGCCGGGTCGGCGAACCCGCCGACATCGCCGCCGCCATCACCTTCCTCGCCTCGTCCGACGCCGCCTGGATCACCGGCACCACCCTCCCCGTGGACGGCGGCATCACCACCACGAACGTGGCGGTGCGCAGGGCCTTCGGTCACTTGGAGACGCCCAGCGAGACATAGTCGTAGCCGCCCTGCCAGGAATCGCTCGTATAGACGTTGGTCAGCCGGGAGCCGCGCCAGATCACGCTCCTCTCGAACAGGAGGGGCAGATAGGCGGCGGAGTCGGAGATCCTCCGATTGATCTGTGCGTAGTCGCTCCCGGCCTTCGCCGGATCCTGTTCGGCGATCGCCGTGTCGAAGAGGTCGTCGACCGTGGGGTCGGCCAGCTCCGCGACATTGAAGTTGCCGGTGGACTCGATGAAACGGCTGTCGGCGAGCGGCTGTAGAAAGTTCTGCCCGGTGAGGAAGTCGGCACCCCACCGGTACAGGACGATGCCGTATCCCTTTTTCTTCACCGTCGCGGGCGCGCTTACCGTATCGCTGAAATGGATGCCGTCGATCTGATCGACCTCGGTGGTGATGCCGACTTTCCGCAGCGATGCCTGGAGCGACATGGCGACATCCACGTCGACGGGGCGATTGTTGCGCACCGCGATGGTGGTCCGGAATCCCTTGGACTCTCCGCACGCCTTCAGCTCGGCCTTCGCCTTGTCGGTGTCCGGCTTGCCCTTGCTCTTGACCGTCCCGTACGGGTCGTAGGAGGACTCGGAGCCCCCGATGGCGGGCGGGAGCATATGGGGCGCGATATCGCCGGTCCGCGGACCGCCCGCGGCGGTCCGCACGTTCTCCCTGTCCGCCGCGTAGAGGACCGCCTTACGGCAGTGGACGTTGTCCAGGGGTTTGACGGAGCGGGGGAGGGCCGCGAACAGAAGTAACCCGTTGGACGGGCTGTCCAGCCGGGCGCTGAGGCCGGAACTGCTCGTGGCCTGGGTGAGGGCAGGTTTGGTGAGTCCGTAGGATTGCAGGTCCAGGTCATAGGCTCCCGAGAACAGGGCTTTCGCGTTCGTCTGCTCGTCGCCGCGGATATTCACCGTGATCTGGTTGGGAAGGGCGGTGCGGATCGGATCGGACGCCCGCTTCCAGTTGCTGTTACGGACCAGTTCCAGCGATGTGCCCGGCCGGTAGGAGCGGAATTTGTACGGCCCCGAGGAGAACGGATTGTCCTGGTACTTGTCCTTGGTGTCCTTCGACTTCTTCACCGGTGATGCCGACGGTGTCGCCAGCATGCGCTCGAAGTCGCCGTTGGCCTTCGGCAGTTTGAAGACGATGGTCCTGGGGCCCGGGGTCTCGATGGCCGTCAGCCCGAGCTTGTCCTCGGACGTGTCCTTGTACGGCCCCTTGTAGGTGTGGCCGGGATCGAGCGCCTCCTGGATGAAGACCGGGCCACCGAAGATTTTGTCCTGGTCCCAGATCCGCTCGATGCCGTATTTGATGTCCTGTGGCGTGATCGGGGAGCCGTCCTCCCAGGTGATGCCCTTGCGCAGGGTGTAGGTGTACGTCCTGCCGCCGTCGGTCACCTCGGCCTTCTTCTCCGCGAGGTCCGGGACCAGTTCGGTGCCGTCCTTACCGGGCTTGGGGGCGTAGGTGACCAGTTGGCGGGCGTAGTAGCGCGAGAAGTTCCAAACGAAGCCCAAATAGCTGCGCTGAGGGTCCCATGAATCCGCGTCGCTCTTGCTGATGAACTTCAGCGTTCCGCCCGGCTTGGTCGAGGCGTTGACGACGCCCCCCTTGGCGGCGACGTTGTACCCGGAGGTGGGCCCCGGTTTCGGGGTGCCGGACGACTTCGAGGTGTTGCGCCCGGAGTCGTCCTCGGAGGAGCCCTTCATCCACGACATCGCCAGTGGTATGCCCGCGGCCACCAGGGCCACGAAGAGCGCTCCCGCCAGCCCGTAGGTGACGGCGCGGCGGCGGCCCGGAGAGGCGCCGCCGGGGGCGGGGAGCGGGGCGGGCGACGGCAGGGCCATCGGCGACCAGGTAGGCATCGGCGGCACCCCGGGCAGCGGCACGGGCCCGGGGGCCGAGGCGGCCGGGGCGTGGTCCGCGGGCGCCGCTCCCGGCTCGTACGGCGGCGTGGGTGTGCCCATGAACGTGGGCGGGGGCGTCGGTTCGTGGTCGTACGGCGGGGGCGGCGGGCCGAAGCCGGGCGGTGCCCAGGCGGCGTTGCGGGCCAGGGCGAGCCCGCCCGCCGTATTGCGGTCGCGCTTCTGCGGCAGCGGCCGCCCCTTGGCCCGCAGCGCCGCGTACACCTGCGCGTAGACCGTGTCCAGGTCCAGCAACTCCGGCCCGCCCGGCACTCCTTGCCGCAGCAGCCGCAGCAGCTCACCGGTGAAGGCCGTATGGTGCTCGCCGGGCGGGGCGAGCGCGAAGCTGGTGTCGGGGACGGAGGCCAGCAGATAGGTGCCCTCGATCTCCACCTGGTCGACCACCGCCTCGGCGCTCGCCGCGCTCATGAAGCCGAGCACGCGTCCGCTGAAGCAGCAGTCGAGCAGCATCACCTGGCGCCCGGCCCGCCCGTCGAGCACGACGTCGCGCAGCGTGCCGTACGGCAGTCCGGTGTAGGAGCGGTGCTGTATGGACCCGGTGAGCCCCAGGAACAGCTCGCCGCGGCGCGGTTCCACGAGTCCGTGTCCGGCGAAGTACACCAGCAGGGTGTCCGTGGCCTCCTCGGCCGCGGTCCGGACGGCCTCGAGGACCTCGACCGCGGTGGCGGGGTCCTCGACGACTGTGCAGTGCTCGGGCGCCAGCCCCCAGGAACCCGGCGCGCACAGGGCCGCGGCCAGCGTGCTCAGGTTGTTGGCCACCGCCGGGATCGGCTCCAGGTGGGCGTAGCGGCTGGTGCCGATGAGCACCGCGCGGGTGGCGGCCGGGTCGGGCAGAACGGCCACGGCTACCGCCCTCCTCCGTCGGCCTGACGGTCCCGGTCCGGGTCCCGGTCCGGATCGGGGGCGGCCGGGCTCTCCAGCGCGTCGATCAGGCGCCGCAGCTCCTCGTCGTCGCCACCGTCGAGGTCGACCGTAAGGTCACCACGGCGCACGGTGATCCGCCGGGCGTGCGGACGTGTCTGCCGCCAGGTGGACAGTGCCAGCGCGAAGGAGGCGGCGCTCCAGGCGTTCTCGGTGACCAGTTGCAGCACATCGGTGAGCACGCCCATCTGGCCCGGCGACGGCTCGGCCTGGACCAGCTCCACATGGGCGCCGCGGCGCGCGGCCGGATCCCGTCTCAGCCAGTCGAGGAGCGATCGCAGCTCCGCCTCCCCACCGTCCACCGCTACGTCGATCCGCACCAAATCCCCCTTGTGACGACGGTCTCTCCGATTCTGTCCTACCCAGGGACGTCCGCGCAGGATCAACGAAGAGCAAGGTCAACGGAGTTCGGGTGCGTGCCGCCCGCTCATGGCTGCCGCGCCGGTGGTGTGGCCAGCGCCCGGCGCCACTGCTCGGTGACCGACCGCCGCAGGCGTTCGGTGTCGACGGCGCCCGGGTCGAGAAGTCGTTGCAGCCCGATTCCCCGGAGCTGTCCGACGATCGCCACCGCGACCTCCTCGGGCGCGAGGTCGTGGCGGATGGTGCCCTCGGTGATTCCGGCCGTCACATCGTCGCGCAGATCGGCCCTGAACGACTCGTCCCGCTCGCGGAAGATCGGTGCCAGTTCGGGCATGGTGGGCGCCTCGGCCCACAGCAGCAGGAACGCGTGATGGGCGGCGCCCACCTGGCCCATTTCGCCGATGTAGCCGGCGATCAGCCGCAGGAGGCGGTCCAGCCCTGGGGGCAGATGGGCGAGGCCCGGCACGAATCCGGCTTGGGTGCTGCGGGCCAGAAGCTCGAGGAGCGCCTGCTTCGAACCGAAGTGGTGGGTGACGATTCCGCGGCTGTACCCGGCTCGCTCACCCACCCGCGCCAGCGTCAGTGAGCGCACTCCCTGCTCGATGACCAGCTCGGCGGCGGCCGCCAGCAATGCGGCTTCGGCCTGGTCGCGACGCTCCTTCTGGGTGCGGCGGGGGGTGGGCATACAAGACTCCTAACTAACTTGCGTGTCGTCCAACAAGTTTATACGGTGCCACTCATCCTGACTGGAGGTTTCGATGATCGACATGGATGAGCGTGCCCTCGATGTCTTCCTGGCCGAAGACCCCGGTGGCCCCGTGGTGATGCTGAACCTGCTGCGGTTCCGCCCGGACGGCGGTCGTGAGAGCTACCAGCGCTACATCGAGGCGCTGGGCCCGGAGATCAACGCGCGGTACGGATTGCGGGTGGAGTACCTCGGGGACGGCGGTCATGCCCTGGTCGCCGAGGAGGGGCAGGCATGGGACACGGTGCTCCTGGTGCGCTACCCCAGCCGCCAGGCGTTCGCCGACATGGTCCGTGACCCCGACTACCGGGCGGTGTCCCATCTCCGCGCCGAGGCGCTGGTGGAATCGGTCCTCCAGCCGACCGTGCCGCTCCAGGGGAGCGTGGTCTGATGCCCGCCGTCTTCGTACACGGCAACCCCGAGACGGCGGCCGTCTGGGATCCCCTGCTCGCCGAACTGAAGGCCGCCGGCGCCGCTCCGGCCGACCTCATCTGTCTGTCCCCGCCCGGATTCGGCGCACCGCTGCCGCCCGGGTTCGGGGCGACCGTAGCGGAGTACCGCGACTGGCTGATCGGTGAACTGACACACTTCGCCGAGCCCGTGGACCTGGTGGGCCACGACTGGGGCGGCGGACACGTCCTCAACGCGGTGATGAACCGCCCGGACCTGGTACGGAGCTGGGCCAGCGACACGATCGCGGCCTTCGAACCCGACTACGTCTGGCATGAGCTCGCCCAGCGATGGCAGACGCCGGGAATCGGAGAGGCCGATGTGGCCGCACGCTTCGGCGCCCCCGTCGAGCAGCGGATAGCCACGCTCATCGAGCGGGGGATGGGCGAGGCGGCGGCCGAACGCGTCGCCCAGGGGCAGAACGAGGCGATGGGCCGGGCCGTGATCGCCCTCTACACCTCCGCCATGCCACCGGTGATGGCCGAACTCGGCCGGGACCTGGAAAACGCCGCGCGGCGGCCGGGACTCGTGTTCCTCGCCACCGAGGACCACGCGGCCGGAACCACCGAACAGCGCTGCCGCGCCGCCCGCCGCGCCGGTGCCCGGGTGGAGGTCCTCGATGGGCTGGGCCACTGGTGGATGACACACGACCCCGCCCGCGGCGCGCAGGCGCTCACCCGCTTCTGGGCATCGCTGGACCACGCGTAGCCGCACATACGCGGATGCCGCCACGAGAGGCGGCCCGAGGCACGAAGCGGATCAACCGGCGTGCAGCATCAGTCCGATGCCCGCCACCATCAGTCCCGCCGCCGCGATCCTCGGGCCGCCGAACCGCTCCTTGAAGAACAGCGTCCCGATCGCCGCGCCCACGATGATCGACGATTCGCGCAGCGCCGCGATCGGGGCGAGTTCGGCCTGGGTCTGGGCCCAGAGGACCAGGCCGTAGGCGGAGACCGACAGCAGGCCGCCGAGCAGGCCGCGTGCGGCGACGGGGCGCAGTTGGCGCAGGAGGGCGCCGCGGCGGACCGCCAGGGCGTAGGCGGGGATGGCGAAGCCCTCCAGGATCATCAGCCAGGCGATATAGCCGGAGGCGCTGCCGGAGGCGCGTACGCCCAGGCCGTCCACGACGGTGTACGCGGCGATGGACAGACCGGTGGCGATGGCGGCCGTAAGGGCGAGCCATTGCGGTGCGCCGCCGTTCTGCCCGCCGTCCCGTCCGCTTTCCTCGTGGTCGGCGTGGCGGGAGCCCTTGACGCCCCCGTGGCGGGAGCCCTTGACGCCCCACAACGCCACGCCCACCAGTCCGGCCGAGGCCAGCGCGATGCCCGCCGCCTGCCAGTGGTCCGGCCGCTCGCCGACGAAGACCCCGGCGGCCACGGTCACCACCAGCGGCGCCGTGCCGCGTGCGATGGGATACATCTGGCCGAAGTCGCCCAGGTGGAACGAGCGCATGAGCAGCAGTTGGTAGACCACGTGGATGGCCGCGGAGGCCAGCAGATACGGCCAGGCGTCCGCGGCGGGCAGCGGGGCGAACGGCAGCAGCGCCAGCCCGCATACCGCCCCGCCGCCGCCCACCAGGGTGAAGGCGAGGAGCTGATCGCGGATGCCGTGCGCGATGGCGTTCCACGACGCGTGGGTGACGGCCGCGATGAGCACGGCGGCCGCGACGAGCGGGGTCATGCGGACCGCTCGCGCACATCCACCAGGGTGCCGTCGGCGTGTGCGATCAGGGTCTTGGGGTCGAGCGGGAAGACGGTGTGGGGGGTGCCCGCCGCGGCCCATACGGTCTGGTGGTCCAGCAGCCGGCGGTCGGCGAGGACGCGGGTGCGGGTGCGGTGGCCGAAGGGCGGCACCCCGCCGATGGCGTAGCCGGTGGTCTCCCGTACCAGCGCCGCGTTCGCCCGGCGGACGCTCCCGGCGCCCAACTCAAGCCGTACGAGCTCGACGTCGACCCGTGACGCCCCGTCCATCAGCACCACCACCGGCTGCCCGTCCGCCTCGAAGACCAGCGACTTGACGATCTGGCTCAGCTCACAGCCGATGGCCGCGGCGGCCTCGGCGGCGGTGCGGGTGGCGTCGGGGAAACGGCGCACCTCCACGTCCAGGCCGAGTTCGCGCAGGGCGTCGGCGAAGCGGGGGTGGGCGGCGGTGTCAGGGGTGGGGGTGGGATCGACCATGGAACGACGCTATCGACGCGCCCGCCGCCCACGCCAGGGCATTTCCCCGAGGTCACACCGGCACCGGTCGGCCGGGCCGAACGCGAAGGAGCCGGGCGGGCGCTCGAAGCGCCCGCCCGGCTCCCGTGCCGTCACGCCGGTGGAACTCCCGGCTCAGCCGCCCGCGCGCAGCAGCGCCGCCACCATCGGGCCCGCCGTGTCGCCGCCGTGGCCGCCCTCGGGCACCACACCGGCGGCCGCGATGTCGTCGCGGTACGCGCTGAACCAGCCGTTGGGCTTCTCCTGGTTGTCCACCTCGGCCGATCCGGTCTTGGCGCCGAAGTCGCCGCTCATCCCGGCCATCGCCTCGGCGGCGGTGCCCGAGGTGGCCGTCAGCCGCATCAGCTTGCGCAACTGGTCATGGGTGCTCGACTTCATCGTCTTGCTCGCCTTGGCCAGCGTCCGGTCGTCCAGCGACGGCGAGACCAGATACGGCTGGCGGAAGGTGCCGGTGGAGGCCGTGGCCGCGACCGACGCCATGTTGAGCGGGTTCATCCGCACCCCGCCCTGGCCGATCAGCGAGGCGGCCTTGGAGGCCGCCGACTGCACCGGCACCGCGCCGTCGAAGGAGGGCACCCCGGTCTGCCAGTTGAGCCCGATGCCGAAGACGTTCCGGGCCTCGTTGGTCAGGTCGTCGTTCTTCAGCTTCCCCGCCTGGCTGATGAAGGCCGTGTTGCAGGAGCGGGCGAAGCTCTGCTCGAAGGTGCCGTTCTTGATCTCGAACTTCTTGTCGTTCTGGAACTTCCAGCCGCCGTAAGAGAAGTACTTGGGGCACGGATGGGCCTTGCCGTACGCCGCCAGACCCTTGTCGATCAGCGTCGCCGAGGTGATGATCTTCATCGTCGAGCCGGGTGCGTACGAGCCCTGGAGGGCGGTGTTGAAGCCGCTCGCGGGGGAGTTGGCCACCGCGAGGACCTCACCGGTGCTGGGCTTGACCGCCACCACCGACGCCTTGGTGCGCTTGCTCACCTGCTGCTCGGCGGTGCTCTGGAGCGATGCGTCGATCGTCGTGCGGAGCGTGCCCGGGGTGCCCTTGGAGAGCACCTTCAGCGTCTTGTCGGGGGACTTGGAGCCCTTGGCGCGCTGGATCCAGGTCTCCACGCCCGCCTTGCCGCCCGCCTTCTTGCCGTACCGCTCGCGCAGCGCGGCCAGGACGGTCTTGAGGGTCGGGTGCTCGGCGGCGGTCAGCTCCTTGCCGTCGCGGTCCACCGCCTTGATCGGCGGCGCCTCGGACGCGCCGGTCTTCAGGGTGTCGCCCTCGGCGAGGTCGGGCTGCACCACGGAGGGCTTCCAGCCGACGACCGGCTTACCGGTCTTGGTGTCGCGGGTGACGGTCAGCGAGGATTCATACGTCCAGGGGACGCTCTGACCCCCGGAGGAGATCTGGGCGTTGACCGAGAACGGCACCTTCGCACCGCTCGCCGCCCCCGGCTCCAGTGCCACCTTGGCCACATGGGCCTTCTTGCGGTAGTCGCCCAGCGCCGTGGTGGCCGCGCCGGTGTCGTCCGTAAGGGCGGCGGCCTTCGCCGTCTCGCCCGCCGACCAGGCCGCCAGGAACGCGCGGGCGGTGGTCTTGACCTCGGCCGCGCTGGGCGGGCCGGTCTTCACGTTCTTCAGGGACGGCTTGTCGTCACCCGAGCCGGCGCTCGCACCGTCCTTCGCACTGGAATCGTCCTGGCCGCCGCCGCAACCGGCAACACCGACCATGGCGGCGAACACCGCACCGACGATCGCGGCTCTCGCGCCACTCCGCATTACAGAACCCCCACAGTGTTCTCGATTCCCTCCATCAGTCGATGGAGGCCGCGGTGCCCGGCACTCTACCGGCACCAGGAGAAGCCCCCGCGCCCTCACCGTAGGGGGGTGCGGGGGCGGGGGCCGGATCCGGACGGCGGGCCGGGGATCAGATCCAGGTATCCAGCCACATGCGGGCACGCCAGGCGTCCATGGGCATCGTCTGCCCTGTGTAGAGCGGGAAGAAGTAGATGAAGTTCCAGATGATCAGCAGGACGAGCGCGCCCGAGCCGACCGCGCCGATCACCCTGCGGGTCTCGCTCGCCCCCGGTGGCCCCAGCAGCGCGCCGATCATCATCGCCACCGCCAGACACAGGAAGGGCACGAAGACGACGGCGTAGAAGGAGAAGATCGTCCGGTCCTGGTAGAGGAACCACGGCAGATAGCCCGCCGCGATCCCGCACAGGATCGCGCCCGCCCGCCAGTCGCGCCGCAGCGCCCACCGGAACAGCAGATACAGCAGCGCGAAACAGGCCGTCCACCACAGCAGCGGGGTGCCGAGTGCCAGCACCTCACGGGCGCACTTCTCGGCGGCGTCGCTGGGGCAGCCCTCCTGGCCGGCCCGCGGGGACTCGTAGAAGTACGAGACCGGGCGGGACTGCACCATCCAGCTCCACGGATTGGACTGGTAGATATGCGGCGAGTCCAGGTTGACGTGGAACTGGTAGACCTCGGTCTCGTAGTGCCACAGGCTGCGCAGCGGGTTGAGCAGCCAGTCGAAGGCGCCGCCGGTGCCATAGCCGCCGCCGTCCGGCTTCCGCGATTCGGCCCAGTGGCGGAAGTAGCCGCTGTGCTGCCAGCCGCGCCCCCGGTCGAAGGTGCCGCTCGCGGTGAACCAGCCCGACCAGGAGGCGATGTACGTGACGATCGCCACAGGCACCAGCGAGAGGAACGCCCAGCCCAGATCGCGCCGCAGCACCGCCCGGTAGGGGCGGAGTGCGCCCGCCGTACGGCGGCTGCCCACGTCCCACAGGACGGCCATCAGGCCGAAGGCCGCCAGCACGTACAGCCCGTTCCACTTGGTGCCGATGGCCAGGCCCAGCAGCACCCCGGCCGCGATCCGCCACGGCCGCGCGCCCAGCTTCAGGCCCCGGGCGACCGCCGGATCCGGCCGCGGTGTGCCGTCCTCACCGGCCGGCAGCGCCGCCGCCAGCCTGGCGCGCGCCTGGTCCCGGTCGACGAGCAGACAGCCGAAGGCGGCCAGCACGAAGAACATCACGACCAGGTCGAGCAGCGCCGTGCGGCTCATCACATAGTGCAGCCCGTCCACGGCCATCAGCGCGCCCGCCAGACAGCCGAGGAACGTCGACCGGAACAGCCGCCGCCCGATCCGGCACAGCATCAGCACCGAGACCGTGCCGAGCAGTGCGACCATGAAGCGCCAGCCGAACGGATGCAGCCCGAAGAGCTGCTCGCCGAGCCCGATCACCCACTTGCCCACCGGCGGGTGCACCACATACGAGGCCGCGTCGCTGAGCGGGATGTGCTGCGGGGTCTCCAGGATCCGGTCGTTGGCGGCTTTCGGCCAGGTGCCCTCGTAGCCGTACTCCCAGATCGACCACGCGTCCTTGGCGTAATACGTCTCGTCGAATATGACGTTGTCCGGGCTGCCAAGATGCCAGAAACGGGCCAGCCCGGCGCACAGCGCGACCAGCAGCGGCCCGCCCCAGCCGCTCCAGCGGGCGATTCTGGCCGCCGCCGAGGGGGTCGCGCCGAAGACCTCCCAGAGCCGGGTGCCCGGCTCCGCGTACGGCGGGACCAGCCGCTCCCGTACGCCGGGCCTGGCCTGGCCCGCGTATCCGAAGCGGCGCAGCCGGCGCTGCCAGGCCGGCTGCTGCTGGCCGGTGGCTTTGCCCGGCTGGGCGTGGGTCGCGGTGTCACTGGTCACCGGGCCATCGTAGGGAAGGGGTCTGTGAGTGTGGTGGGGAAAGGCGGCGAACCGGGGATTCGCGCGGCGAACCGGGGATCGATGGCCGGGGCGGCGGGCGCGCGGGGCCCGCCGCGGGCGGCTGCGAGGATGGTGGGCGTGACTGGAACGCTCGTACTGGCAGGGACCCCCATCGGCGACACGGCGGACGCGCCCCCGAGGCTGGCCGCCGAACTCATGGCCGCCGACGTGATCGCCGCCGAGGACACCCGGCGGCTGCGCCGCCTCACCCAGGCCCTGGATGTGCGCCCGGCCGCGCGGGTGGTGTCCTATTTCGAGGGCAATGAGTCGGCCCGCACGCCCGAGCTGGTCGAGTCGCTGGCCGAGGGCGCCCGGGTGCTGCTGGTCACCGACGCGGGCATGCCGTCGGTCTCCGACCCCGGCTACCGCCTGGTCGCCGCCGCCGTGGAGCGCGGAATCACCGTCACCGCCGTGCCCGGCCCGTCCGCGGTGCTCACCGCCCTGGCCGTGTCCGGGCTGCCGGTGGACCGCTTCTGCTTCGAGGGGTTCCCGCCGCGCAAGGCGGGGGAGCGGCTGAGCCGGCTGCGCGAGGTCGCCGACGAGCGCCGCACCCTGGTCTGGTTCGAGGCCCCGCACCGGCTGGACGACACCCTGGCCGCCATGGCCGAGGTGTTCGGCCCGGACCGCCGCGCCGCGGTGTGCCGGGAGCTGACCAAGACGTACGAGGAGGTGCGGCGCGGCCCGCTGGCGGAGCTGGCCGCCTGGGCGGCGGAGGGCGTACGCGGCGAGATCACCATCGTGGTCGAGGGCGCCCCCGCGCCCGGCCCCGAGGAGGCGGGCCCCGCCGAGCTGGCCCGCCGGGTCGCGGTGCGCGAGGAGGCCGGTGAGCGCCGTAAGGAGGCCATCGCGGCTGTGGCGCAGGAGGCGGGGCTGCCCAAACGGCAGGTGTTCGACGCCGTGGTGGCGGCGAAGAACGCGCCGGGAAGCGCGCCACGAGAAGGTAAAGCACCGTAGCGAAAGGCAAAGCTCAGGTTAGTAGCCGGGAAGCTGCGTGCCGGTTTTGGGAAGGCCGGTGCCAAATCTCGCTCAAAGAGCGGGAAGAGCCGATGCGGCAGCGCCGGGAAAGGCGTCCACTGGGTGTGGAAGACCTGGGGCGATCCCATCCCGGAAGACTTGTCCTGTGTGACAAGAGGAGCTGCCATGAGCGATATAGCGGGAACCTCGAGCGGTGCTCATCCGATTGCCGCCCACACCCCCTCCGCCGGGCCCGGCGAGGTGGCCCACGAGGCGTACGCCTTCGCCTGCATGAAGTGCGGGCACGGCTGGGAGCGGTCGTACGACATCGAACACCACGTCGACGGCGAGGGCCGGGCCTTCGTCGTCTACTTCACCGACGGCCTGCGCGTTCCGTCCCCGCTGACGAGCCCCGACTGCGTCAACTGTGGTGCGCATCTGGTGCGGATCATGCGCTCGGGGCAGGTCTCCTCGGTCCTGGAGAGTGCGCGGCGCGGGAGGCCGCACACCGCCCGGGGCGCGGAGGCGGGCACCGGAGCGACGGAGGGGACGGACGGGACGGACGCCGGGACGGGCACCGGGGCGGATGGCGCACCGGAAAATGAGGGCCCCGCGCGACGCCGTGCGCACCATTGGCATCTGGCGAATCTGCTGCACCCCTTTCAGCACCACCGCGACTGAGTAGGTTCCGGTTCATATGAGCTGTTTCACATGAACGGGTTCACATCAGCGCGTTCACATGAGCGGTTCACATGAGCCGGGCTCGGGTCAACTGAGCGGCCGGACGCGATTCACCGCACATTCACCGGGATTCATAGAATCGCGACCATGTCGAAAACAGCACCGACCCCCGGCGGCAGTGGCAAGGCGAGCGGCGCGCAAAAGGAAAAGGACGCGCCCCCGCCGCCGCCGGAGCCCCTGCGGGTCCCGGTCGCCGATTCCCACACCCACCTGGACATGCAGTCGGGCACCGTCGAGGAGGCACTGGCCAAGGCCGCCTCGGTCGGCGTGACGACCGTCGTCCAGGTGGGATGTGATCTGGCCGGGTCCCGGTGGGCGGCCGAGACCGCGGCGGCCCACGAGAGCGTCTGGGCCACCGTGGCCCTGCACCCCAACGAGGCGCCCCGCATCGTCCTCGGCGACCCCGACGGCTGGTCCCGGCAGGGGGCGCGGCAGCCCGGCGGCGACGCCGCCCTGGACGCGGCCCTCGGCCAGATAGCGGCCCTCGCCGCCCTGCCCCAGGTCCGGGGCGTGGGCGAGACCGGCCTCGACTACTTCCGCACCGGCCCCGACGGCATGGCCGCCCAGGAGCGCTCGTTCCGCCGCCACATCGCCATCGCCAAGGAGCACGGCAAGGCGCTGGTCATCCACGACCGCGAGGCGCACGACGATGTGCTGCGGGTGCTCGCCGAGGAGGGCGCGCCCGACACCGTCGTCTTCCACTGCTACTCCGGTGACGCGGCCATGGCGAAGATCTGCGCCGAGCGCGGCTACCACATGTCGTTCGCGGGCAACGTCACCTTCAAGAACGCCCAGCCGCTGCGCGACGCCCTCGCCGTCGCCCCGCTCGACCTCGTCCTCGTCGAGACCGACGCGCCGTTCCTGACCCCCGTCCCCTACCGCGGACGGCCTAACGCTCCGTATCTGATTCCGCTCACCCTGCGGGCCATGGCCGAGGTCAAGGGCGTCTCCGAGGACACTCTGGCGACCGCCGTGGCGGCCAATACGGCGCGCGTCTTCGGCTATTGAGGGCGCGGCGGCGCCCAGTGAGGGGCGGTGGCGATCCGGCGCAACTGATCACACTGCGTGATGATTTCGCTTTGGAGAGTCACCCCCACTCCGCTACAGTCCCGGACTCAACGCCCTGACCAGTGGACTTGTGGAGTGTTACGGGAGTGTTCTTGTGAGCCGTAGGGGCAGCCACCGCGTCTCGGGCGGCCGAGCCGCCGCCCGCCGAGCCGCCCGCCGCGGCACCACCGGCCGGACCGACCCGATGCGCCGGCTGCTGCCGCAGGCGATGGTGGTCGCCGCGCTGGCGGGCGGCACCTCCGCCTTCGTCGCCCAGGACAAGGCCGTACGGCTCAGCGTCGACGGCGACGCGCGCACCCTGCACACCTACGCCGACGACGTGGGCGAGCTGCTGGCGGACCAGGACGTCCGCGTCGGCGAGCACGACATCGTCGCCCCCGCGCCCGGGGAGCGGCTCGCCAACGGCGACGAGATCGCCGTCCGCTACGGCCGACCGGTCACCCTCACCCTCGACGGGGAGCGCCGCCGGGTGTGGACCACCGCCCACACGGTTGACGGCGCACTGCGCCAACTGGGCGTACGTGCCGAGGGCGCGTATCTCTCCGCCTCCCGCTCCGCCGCCATCACCAGCCGCGGCCTGCTGCTGCACGTGCGCACCGAGCGCACCGTCACCTTCCTCGCCGACGGACGCGAACACACCATCCGTACGAACGCGGCCACCGTCGGCGAGGCCCTCGCCGCCACCGGGCTCACCCTGCGCGGCCAGGACACCACTTCCGTCCCCCAGGACAGCTTCCCGCGCGACGGCCAGATGGTGACGGTGATGCGGATCACCGGCGGCAAGGAGGTCCGCGACGAGCCGGTGCCCTTCACCACCGTCCACCGCGCCGACCCCACCCTCCCCAAGGGCACCGAACTCGTGGAACGGCCCGGCGAACCGGGCACCCTGCGCACCAGCTACCGGGTGCGCAGCGTCAACGGGGTACGGCAGCGGCCCCGGAAGATCCGCAGCGAGATCGTCAAGCCGCCGGTGGCCCGGATCGTGCGGGTCGGCACCATGACCGTGCCCGCCCGGATCGGCGGCCCGGCGGACGGGCTCAACTGGCGGGCGATGGCGCGCTGCGAATCGGGCGGCCGGGCGGACGCGGTCGACGGCTCCGGCCGCTACGGCGGCCTCTACCAACTCGACCAGGGCACCTGGCACGACCTCGGCGGCCATGGCCGCCCACAGGACGCGCCCGCGGCCGAACAGACGTACCGCGCCAAGAAGCTCTACCAGCAGCGCGGTACCGGGCCCTGGCCGACGTGTGGGCGCAAGCTCCAGCACTAGGCCGCTCGCCCCGGCCCAGTTCCGGGAGGTGCCCCGGCGCGTATGACCAAGCGTCCCGAGCGTGGGGACGCCCGGGAGGAGCTGTCCGTCCGTGAACCGGGCCCCTGAAGAGCGGCCGTAAACTTCCCGGGTGAGCTCCACCGATCCCGATGTCCTGCTCGGCCCCGCCGACATCCGCTCCCTCGCGGCGCGGCTCGGCGTACGCCCGACCAAGCAGCGCGGCCAGAACTTCGTCATCGACGCCAACACGGTCCGCCGGATCGTCCGGACCGCCGGGGTACGCCCCGAGGACGTGGTCGTCGAGGTCGGCCCCGGGCTCGGCTCGCTGACCCTCGCGCTGCTGGAGGCCGCCGACCGGGTCACCGCCGTGGAGATCGACGACGTCCTCGCCGCCGCCCTTCCCGCCACCGTCGAGGCCCGGCTGCCGCACCGCGCCGACCACTTCGCGCTGGTGCACCGCGACGCCCTGCGGGTGACCGAACTGCCGGGCCCCGCCCCGACCGCCCTGGTCGCCAACCTGCCCTACAACGTCGCCGTGCCCGTGCTGCTCCATATGCTCGGGCGCTTCCCGACCATCGAGCGGACCCTGGTCATGGTCCAGGCCGAGGTCGCCGACCGGCTCGCCGCCCCACCCGGCTCCAAGGTCTACGGCGTCCCCTCCGTGAAGGCCGCCTGGTACGCCCACGTCAAGCGCGCGGGTGCGATCGGCCGCAACGTCTTCTGGCCCGCGCCGAATGTCGATTCCGGCCTGGTCTCGCTGATACGCCGGGACGAGCCCCTGCGCACCACCGCCACCCGGGACCAGGTCTTCGCGGTCGTCGACGCGGCGTTCGCCCAGCGCCGTAAGACCCTTCGGGCGGCGCTCGCGGGGTGGGCCGGGTCGGCGGGGGCGGCGGAGGAGGCCCTGAAGGCCGCCGGCGTCTCGCCGCAGGCGCGCGGCGAATCGCTGACGGTGGAGGACTTCGCGGCGATCGCCGAACACGGGCCTGCGGCGGCCTGACCCCACCCGACGCGCCTGCGGCGGGCCCCTGCCCCCACCCCGCCCCTACCCGAGCGGGGGCTGCGCCCCGCACCCCGCCGGGGCTGCGCCCCGCACCCCGCTCCTCAAACGCCGGAGGGGCTGAGTGGTGCAGCATCTCCGCCCCAGGCCCCTTCGGGGTTCTGCCCCGGCGCCCCCGGTGGGGTTCCGCTCCCGCGCCCTCGCCGGGCTTCGCCCTAGACCCCGTTTCGGGGGCACCCAGCCCCTCCGGCGATTGAGGAGCGGGGTCCGGGGCGGAGCCCCGGTTACGGGAAGGGGCGGGGTGGGGAACGAGCCCGCCGCAGGCCCACCCGCCCCGGCAGGCCCCCCGCAGGCCCACCGCCGCAGCCCACCCCCCTAGGCGGGACAATGGCCGCACTCGAAACACCGACCCGCCCCAAGGAGCCCCGTGACCCGCCCCGTGACCGCCCGTGTGCCCGCCAAGGTCAACGTCCAGCTCGCGGTCGGCGGGCTGCGCCCCGACGGGTTTCACGACCTGGCCAACGTCTTCCTCGCCGTCGGGCTCCACGACGAGGTCACCGCCACCCCCTCCGACACCCTCCGCATCACCGTCGAGGGCGCGGACGCCGACCAGGTGCCGCTGGATCACACCAACCTGGCCGCCCGTGCCGCCGTCGCCCTCGCCGAACGGCACGGCATCGAGCCCGGCGTCCACCTCCACATCGCCAAGGACATCCCCGTCGCGGGTGGCATGGCGGGCGGCAGTGCCGATGCCGCCGGGGCGCTGCTGGCGTGCGACGCGCTGTGGGGCACCAAGGCGACCCGCGACGAACTCCTCCAGATCTGCGCCGACTTGGGCAGCGACATCCCCTTCAGCCTCGTCGGCGGCGCCGCCCTCGGCCGGGGCCGGGGCGAGCTGCTGACCCCGCTGGAGACCGGCGGCACCTTCCACTGGGTGTTCGCGGTGGCCGACGGCGGGCTGTCCACCCCCGCCGTCTACCGCGAATGCGACCGGCTGCGCGAGGCGTCCGGCGCGGGCGCGGGCGCCGCCGACGTCCCGGACCCCGAGCCCTCCCAGGCGCTGCTGGACGCGCTGCGCACCGGCGACGCCACCGCGCTGGCCGCCGCCGTCTCCAACGATCTACAGCCCGCCGCGCTCTCGCTGCGCCCCGCGCTCGCCGCCACCCTGCGCGCCGGTGCGGCCGCGGGCGCGCTCGCCTCCCTCGTCTCCGGCTCCGGCCCGACCTGCGCCTTCCTGGCCAAGGGCCCCGAGGCCGCGCAGGCGGTGGCGGCCGCGCTGGCCGCCTCGGGCACCTGCCGCACGGTCCGGATCACCTCCGGCCCGGTCCCGGGAGCACGGCTCGTGGACGCCTGAGCGAGGCGCCCCGCCCACCTGCCGCGCGTCCGGATCACCTCCGGCCCGGCACCTCCGGCCCGCTCCCCGGCGCACGGCTCGTGGACGCCTGAGCGGGGCGCCCCGCACGGCGACTACCCTGGGGAGCCGATCGATCCGCGTAATGGAGTGTGATGGCGACCAACCTGGTCAACGTTGAATCCGTCGGCAAGGTGTACGGCACCCGTGCGCTGCTGGACGGCGTCTCCCTCGGGGTGAACGACGGCGACCGCATCGGCGTCGTCGGCCGCAACGGCGACGGCAAGACCACGCTCATCCGGATCCTCGCCAAGCTGGAGCCCGCCGACGACGGCCGCGTCACCCATGCCGGGGATCTGCGGCTCGGCGTGCTCACCCAGCACGACTCCCTCGACCCCGAGGCCACCATCCGCCATGAGGTGATCGGCGATCTCGCCGACCACGAGTGGGCGGGCAACGCCAAGATCCGGGATGTGCTCACCGGGCTGTTCGGCGGGCTCGACCTGCCCGGCTTCCCGCAGGGGCTCGACACCGTCATCGGCCCGCTGTCCGGCGGTGAGCGCCGCCGTATCGCGCTGGCCCAACTGCTGATCGCCGAGCAGGACCTGATCGTCCTCGACGAGCCCACCAACCACCTCGACGTCGAGGGCATCTCCTGGCTGGCCGGGCATCTGCGCGCCCGCCGCTCGGCCCTGGTGGTGGTCACCCACGACCGCTGGTTCCTCGACCAGGTCTGCACCCGGATGTGGGACGTCCAGCGCGGCGCCGTCCATGAGTACGAGGGCGGCTACAGCGACTATGTCTTCGCCCGTGCCGAGCGCGAGCGCATCGCCGCCAGCGAGGAGGCCAAGCGGCAGAACCTGATGCGCAAGGAGCTCGCCTGGCTGCGCCGTGGCGCCCCCGCCCGCACCAGCAAGCCCCGCTTCCGTATCGAGGCCGCCAACGCGCTGATCGCCGATGTGCCGGCGCCGCGCGACAGCGCCGAGCTGATGCGGTTCGCGAACTCCCGGCTCGGCAAGACCGTCTTCGACCTGGAGGACGTGACCGTCACCGCCGGGCCCAAGGTGCTGCTCAAGCATCTGACCTGGCAGCTCGGGCCCGGTGACCGGATCGGCCTGGTGGGCGTGAACGGCGCGGGCAAGACCTCGCTGCTGCGCGCCCTGTCCGAGGCCGCCAGCAGCGAGGGCGAACAGCAGCCCGCCGCGGGCCGGGTCACGGTCGGCAAGACCGTAAGGCTCGCGTATCTGTCCCAGGAGGTCGCCGAACTCGACCGGAACCTGCGGGTCCTGGAGGCCGTCGAGCAGGTGCGGCAGCGCGTCGACCTCGGCAAGGGCCGGGAGATGACCGCATCCCAGCTATGCGAGAAGTTCGGCTTCACCAAGGAGAAGCAGTGGACCCCGGTCGGCGATCTCTCCGGCGGTGAGCGGCGCCGGCTCCAGATCCTGCGGCTGCTGATGGACGAGCCCAATGTGCTCTTCCTGGACGAGCCCACCAACGACCTGGACATCGAGACCCTGACCCAGCTCGAGGACGTGCTCGACAGTTGGCCCGGTTCGCTCGTGGTCATCAGCCACGACCGCTACTTCATCGAGCGCACCACCGACCGGGTGCTCGCGCTGCTGGGCGACGCCGCCCTGCGGATGCTGCCGCGCGGCGTGGACGAGTACCTGGAGCGGCGGCAGCGCGCCCTGGCGGAGGCCGCCCCGGCCGCCGCGCCCGCCAAGCAGAAGGCCGACGAACAGGTCGCCCGGCAGCGGTCGGCGGCCGAGCAGCGCGCCGCGAAGAAGGAACTCCAGAAGATCGAGCGGCGGCTGGACCGGATCAGCGAGCAGGAGTCCGATCTGCATACCCGGATCGCCGAGCACGCCACGGACTTCGCCAAGGTCGCCGAACTGGACACCCAACTGCGCGAGCTGACGGGGGAGCGGGAGGACCTGGAGACCCGGTGGCTGGAGCTGGCCGACGACGCCTGAGCGGTGGAGGAGCAAGGGGCGGGCCGCCTCCGATGTGAGTGGCCTGAAAGCATCGTGTGAAGAGGCTGTGCGCCCCAGGCGCGCGCCCTGGCAACGGTCGCGTCACAGGCCGGTCTCAGGTGGTCGATGACCTGGAAACTGGTCCCTATTGCGCCCCTTACGGGTGATACAAAGAACTCCCGCCTGCCTTCCGCTCAATGGCGGGGTTCCACGTCCGATTCGCTCCTTCCCGGAGGGCTTTGACCACCGGGATCGCGGGGGAGGCCGGTCGGTCGGTGGGTCCCGCACCTGAAGGATTTCGCATGTCACAGCCGCCTCCGCCGCCCAACCAGCCGCCGCAGGGTGGCTTCGGGGCGCCGCAGGATCCGGGTTACGGCTATCCGCAGCAGCCGCCCACGCCGCCTCCGGGCCAGCAGGGTTACGGCAGTCCGCAGGCACCCGGTCAGCCACCGCAGACCCCGCCTCCGCCGCCGGCGGCACCGCCCGCCCCGCCGCAGACGCCCCCGCCGGGCGTCGGCGGCTACGGCTACCCGGAGCAGCCGGTATCCGGCCAGCAGCCTTACGGTCAGCCGCAGTACGGGCAGCAGCAGTACGGCCAGCAGCCTTACGGTCAGTCGCAATTCGGCCAGCAGCCTTACGGCCAGCAGTACGGCCAGCCGCCGCAGGCCCAGTTCCCCGGCGGCCCCGGTCCGGGCGCCCCCGGCGGCTCCGGCCGGTCCAAGCAGCGTATGGCGATCATCGTCAGCGCCGTGGTCGCGGTCGCCCTGATCATCGGCGGCGGCATCTGGTTCGCCACCAAGGACGACGGTGGCGGCAGCGAGGCCAAGGACAAGGACAAGCAGTCCACCCAGGGCTCTTCAAGCGGTTCCACGGGCGGCGAGGACAAGCCCGCCAAGACCGTAGATGCCAAACTGCTCAACAAGGTTCCGATGCCCCAGGTTTCCGACCAGGTCACCGTCGAGGGCATGTGGGTCACCGACGACACCTTCGTGAAGGCCGGCGTGTACAAGATCGTCGGCTATCCGCTCAGCGGCGGCACCGCGAAGTGGACGATCCCGCTGGACGGCGCGGTCTGCTGGTCCTCGGACCACCTCACCAAGGACGGCCTGACCACGGTCCTCTACCAGGAGGCCAAGCCGTCGGCCAAGGACAAGTACCCCGGCTGCTCCGAGATCGGGCTGCTGGACCTCAAGAACGGCAAGATGCTCTGGCACCGGAACGTCAAGGAGGGTGACGAGAAGGTCCGCTTCGACGAGGTCACCATCGGCGGCGGCACCGTGGCCGCGGGCGGCACCAGCGGCGGCGCCGCCTGGTCCACCTCGGGCCAGGCGCTGTGGAAGCCGAAGTCCGGCGAGCAGTGCTCGGACGACGGCTACGCGGGCGGCGAGGACAAGCTGGTCGCGGTGCGCCGCTGCGGCGACTACGACAACCCGCAGATCCAGGTCCAGACGCTGAACCCGAAGACGGGCGCGGTGAAGTCGGCCTACAAGGTCTCGCAGGGCATCGACTACGTCCATGTCGCCTCCACCGACCCGCTGGTGATCGGCGTCGACGCCGGTGACTCCACCGGCTCGGCGGTCTCGGACTTCCTGTCCATCGACGACAGCGCCAAGACCGGCAAGGTGCTCGGCAAGATCGGCACCGAGAACGGTAAGTACGACGCCAAGTGCGACTCGACCAATGTCGAGGGCTGCCGGAAGATCGCCGTCTCCAAGTCGGCCAACACCCTCTTCCTCGGCTCCGAGGACCGCACCGACTCCACCGCCGCGACGGCCAACGAGGTCGTGGCGTTCAGCCTGGCCAACGGCAAGCCGATCGGGAAGACGGACGGGGTCAAGGGCGCAGCCCTCACCCCGCTCGGGCTCGACGAGGACGGCTCCGTCCTCGCCTACCAGGAGAGCACCTGGGAGGCCGGCGGCGCGGTCTGGAAGATCGACCCCAAGTCGTACGCCAAGACCAAGCTGCTCCAGAACTCCGTCGCCTCCCATGAGGTGGAGTCGAAGTTCAGCCCCAGCTACTCGGAGATCATCTACTCCGGGAAGCACCTCTTCATGAGCGACGTCTACGCCACCAAGCCCTCGGGCAGCTACGACAAGGACGACCCGCTGGCGATCATCTTCGGCGCGAGCTGACCCGTTCGGCGTTCGCCAGGCCCACGGCGGCCCCGCCCGTACCCACCGTACGGGCGGGGCCGCCGCCTTTCGCCCCGGCGGAGCGCCGGGGCACGCGCCCGCGCGGAACCCGGCCGCATCGGTCCGATTCAGACGTCAACCGGACCTCAAGTAGGCACTAATGGCCGGGATTTCGGCATTCCGGGGGGCTTCTGCCCGGTAAGGGGCGCGCAACGTCGAACAAGCGTGTAGCTTTCCCCCCTGAGCGAATGGGGGGAGCTCATGGGCGTGCGACTCATGGTGGTCGATGACCACCGTCTGCTCGCGGAGGCGCTCGCCTCGGCGCTGAAGCTGCGCGGGCACCGGGTGCTCGCCGCGGCGGCACCGAGCGCGGGCGCGGCGGACCTGGTGGTGAGCCGGGCACCGGAGGTGTGCCTGCTGGGCACGGCGGCACCCGCCGAACCAGGGGTGTTCGACCCGGTGGTGCAGATCAAGAAGGAGCGGCCGCAGGTCGCGGTCGTGGTGCTCGGCCCGGTGCCGAGCCCGCGCGGCATAGCCGCCGCCTTCGCCGCCGGCGCATCCGGCTATGTGCGCCACGACGAGCGGATCGAGGGGGTCGAACGCGCCATGATGAAGGCGCGCGCGGGCGAGGCCGCCGTGGCGCCCCAGTTGCTCCAGGGAGCCTTCGCGGAGCTGCTCAACCCCGCGGCCCAGCCCGACGACGAGGGTGCCCGGCTGCTGCGCATGCTGACCCCGCGCGAGGTGGAGGTGCTGGTGCGGGTCGCCGAGGGCGAGGACACCCGGCTGATCGCCGCGGGCATGGGGATCGCCCCCAGCACGGCCCGCACCCATGTGCAGCGGGTGCTGATGAAGCTCGGGGTGGGCTCACGGCTGGAGGCGGCGGCCCTGGCGGCCCGCACCGGGCTGCTGGACCGCGCGGCATCCCGCCGGATCGCGTCGCCCTCGGCCCAGCCCGCGCCCCAGCCGCCCGCGCCGCAGCCGTCCTCGCCCAAGCCGCCCGCGTCGGCGCCGTAGCCCGCGTAGGCGCCGTGGCGGCCCCGCGCCGCGGCTCGCGGTGGCCCGCGTCGCTCAGCCCTCTCCGGTTCCGGGCCTTCCGGCCCCGGGCCCCCCGGCGTCGGGCCCTCCGCCCTCCGGCCCGCCCTCCGACCCGCCCTCCGGCCCGGCCTCCGGCTTGGGCGCGGCCCCGGGGGCGGAGAGCGGCCTGAGCTTCATCCACAGCAGGAAGAGCAGGCCGACCGCGAGCATGCACCATCCGGTCCAGAGGTTGATGTTGATGCCCGATGCCTTCTTCACATCCGCCTCCGAGGCGGTGAACCCGGCGATGAGGACGATGATCGCGTAGATCACGAACAGCCCGCCGATGATCCGCCGCACATCGAACAGCCGCGCCGCGGTCGCCGACCTCTGCTCCAGCTCCTCGACCTCGGACCGGTATACATACTCCTCACTCATGGCGTGGGCTCCTTATCCGCCGGAGGCTTACAGGGAGAACGGGATGTAGCACAGGGCCGCGAGGACCAGCGCGCTCCAGCCCAGCACGGCCGGGCGGCGGTACCACGCCTCGTCGCCCGGCGCCGGCGGCTCGGGCACACCGGGCGCGGTGGTGCCGTAGACCAGACCGGCCAGCGACTCCACCGGCCTGGGCCTGGTGAACGGGGTCACCGCGACCATCACCACCCCGCCGACCACGAACGCCACGATGGCGGAGACGAAGTTGGCGCCCTGGTCGCTGGGGATGGAGATGACGCCGGCCCGGTAGAGCCAGAAGTAGTTGATCATCGCGGCCACGGTGCCGCAGAGCAGCCCCCAGAACCCGGCCTGGGCGGTGGCCCGCTTCCAGAACATCCCGATGATGAAGACGCAGAACAGCGGCACGTTGAAGAACGAGAACAGCGTCTGGAGGTAGTTCATGATGTTGCTGAACGAGGAGGCGATGAAGGCCGTCCCCATCCCGGCCAGCACACCGATCGCCGTCACCACCCGCCCGGTCAGCAGGTAGTACCCGTCCGGCCGGTCCTTTTTGACGTACGCCCGCCAGATGTCGTGGGTGAAGACCGTGTTGAAGGACGACACATTGGCCGCCATGCCCGCCATGAAGGCGGCCAGCAGCCCGGTCACCGCGAGCCCCAGCACCCCGTTCGGCAGCAGCTCGCTCATCAGCAGCGGAATCGCGTCGTTGTACTGGAGACCGCTCTTCTTCGAGCCGATCTCCGGGTCCATGGTCAGCGCGATCAGCCCCGGGACCACCACGATCAGCGGGATGAACATCTTCGGGAACGCGGCGATCAGCGGGGTGCGCTGGGCGGCCGAGAGGTTCCTGGCCGACAGGGCGCGCTGCACCTCGGCGAAGTTGGTCGTCCAGTAGCCGAAGCTCAGGCAGAAGCCGAGGCCCAGCACGATGGTCAGCCAGTTGGCGCCCAGCGGGTTGGGGGAGCCGATGCCGGTGCCACCCCAGGCGGAGACGAAATTCGGGCCGTGGGAGTGCACCAGCGAGTCCTTGAGCCCGCCGAAGCCGCCGACCCGCCGCAGGCCGATCACGGTGAGCGGGATGAGGGCGGCCAGGATCACAAAGAACTGGAGCACCTCGTTGTAGATCGCCGAGGAGAGCCCGCCGAGGGTGATGTACGCGAGCACGAAGAGCCCCGCGACCACGATGGCCACCCACTGCGGCCAGCCCAGCAGCGCCTCCACCACGATCGCCATCGCGTAGAGGTTCACGCCCGCGATCAGGACGGACGCGATCGAGAAGATGATCGAGCTGAGCAGATGCGAGGACGGTCCGTAGCGGTGCAGCAGGAACTCGGGGACGGACCGTACCTTGGAACCGTAGTAGAAGGGCATCATCACCAGGCCGAGGAAGACCATGGCCGGAATGGCCCCCACCCAGTACCAGTGCACGGTGTACACCCCGTACTGCGCGCCGTTGGCGGCCATCCCCAGGATCTCCAGGGCGCCCAGATTCGCGGCGACGAAGGCCAGCCCGGTGACCCACGCGGGCAGCGACCGGCCGGAGAGAAAGAAGTCGAGGCTGGTCTTGACGCTCGCTCTGGCGGCGAATCCCACGCCGAGGACGACGACGAAGTAGAGGATCAGGATCGTGTAGTCGAGCGCGTTGGTGGGAAGCCGGAGCCCTTCGGCCAGATAGCGCATGGTCTCGCCTCATCGCCTGAACGGAATGCACCAGAAACGTTCGGTGAACGTATCCGAATTCTTGTGGTTTGTCCGAGCGCCTCCACCGTGCATTGACGCCACTGTTGGCTTGTGGTTCATTATGTTGAGTTGTGTTGGGTGCACCTGACAGGAGCTGGCGGAGTGAAGAAGACGGCGACGCGGCTTGCGGACGGACGCGAGCTGATCTATTACGACGCGCGCGACGACGCGGTGCGCGACGCCGTCGACCAGCGGCCTCTCGACCCCATCGCGACCAGCTCGGAGATCCGGCACGACCGCCTCCTCGGCGACCGGGTGGCGATCGCCTCCCACCGCCAGGCCCGCACCTACCACCCGCCGGCCGACCAATGCCCGCTGTGCCCCTCCCGCGAGGGGCGGCACAGCGAGATCCCCGCCGCCGGCTATGACGTCGTGGTCTTCGAGAACCGCTTCCCGTCGCTGGCCGGGGACTCGGGCCGGTGCGAGGTCGTGTGCTTCACCTCCGACCACGACGCCTCCTTCGCCGACCTCGACGCCGCACAGGCCGCTCTGGTGCTCGACGCCTGGACCGACCGCACCGCCGAGCTGGCCCAACACCCCGCCGTCGAGCAGGTCTTCTGCTTCGAGAACCGCGGTAAGGAGATCGGCGTCACGCTCGGCCATCCGCACGGCCAGATCTACGGGTATCCCTTTGTGACCCCGCGTACCCGGCTGATGCTCCGCTCGCTCGCCGAGCACCGTGTGGCCACCGGTCGGAATCTGTTCGATGATGTGGTCGCCGATGAGCTGGCCGACGGGCGCCGGGTGGTGCTCGACGGCGAGCACTGGGTCGCGTTCGTCCCCTACGCCGCCCACTGGCCGTACGAGGTGCATCTCTACCCGAAGCGGCGGGTTCCGGACCTGCCGTCGCTGGACGAGGCCGCGCGCACAGAGTTTCCACAGATGTATCTGGAACTCTTGAAGCGCTTCGACCGGATTTTCGGGGCGGGTGAGCCGCCCACGCCCTACATCTCCGCCTGGCACCAGGCGCCGTACCGCATGACCGACCGCGGTGAATTCGCTCTTCACCTCGAGCTTTTCACCATTCGCCGCACTTCCGGCAAGCTGAAGTTTCTCGCGGGTTCCGAATCCGGCATGAATGTGTTCATCAACGATGTGCCGCCGGAGGCCGCGGCCGAGCGACTGCGAGAGGTAGCGAGCAAGTGAGCAATGCGCAGCAGAAGAAGTACCTGGTCACCGGCGGCGCCGGCTATGTCGGCAGCGTGGTCGCGGCGCATCTGCTCGAAGCCGGCCACCGGGTGACGGTGCTGGACGACCTGTCCACCGGGCACCGGGAGGGGGTCCCCGAGGGCGCGGAGTTCATCGAGGGCCGCATCCAGGACGCCGGCAAGTGGCTCGACCCCACCTTCGACGGCGTGCTGCACTTCGCCGCGTTCTCCCAGGTCGGCGAGTCCGTCGTCAACCCCGAGAAGTACTGGGTCAACAATGTGGGCGGCACCACCGAGCTGCTCGCCGCGATGCGCGACGCCGGGGTGCGCACCCTCGTCTTCTCCTCCACCGCCGCCACCTACGGCGAGCCCGACCAGGTCCCGATCACCGAGGACCTGCCGACCGCGCCCACCAACCCCTACGGCGCCAGCAAGCTCGCCGTCGACCACATGATCAGCGGCGAATGCGCCGCCCACGGGCTGGCCGCGGTCTCCCTGCGCTACTTCAACGTCGCGGGTGCCTACGGGGCCTACGGCGAGCGCCATGACCCCGAGTCCCACCTCATCCCCCTGGTGCTCCAGGTCGCCCAGGGCCGGCGCGAGGCCATCTCGGTCTTCGGCGAGGACTACCCCACCCCCGACGGCACCTGCGTCCGCGACTACATCCACGTCGCCGACCTCGCCGACGCCCATCTGCTCGCCCTCGGCGCCGCGACCTCCGGCGAGCACCTGATCTGCAACCTCGGCAACGGCAACGGCTTCTCCGTCCGCGAGGTCATCGAGACGGTGCGCCAGGTCACCGGCCACCCCATCCCGGAGATCGCCGCCCCGCGCCGCGGCGGCGACCCGGCGGTCCTGGTGGCCTCCGCCGAGCGCGCCAAGGAGCGCCTGGGCTGGCGCCCGACCCGCGCCGACCTGGCCGGAATCGTCGCGGACGCATGGGAGTTCGCGCAGCGGAGGGAGAGTCAGTGACGGACGAGCACGGCCCCGGGCGGGCCACGGCGGGGTTCCACGAGGTCTACGGCACCGAGCCCGGCGGCGTCTGGGCGGCGCCGGGCCGGGTCAATCTGATCGGCGAGCACACCGACTACAACGACGGCTTCGTGATGCCGCTCGCCCTGCCCCACACCTGCCTGGCCGCCGCCACCCCGCGCACCGACGGGGTGCTGCGGCTCCACTCGGGCGACGCCCCGGGCGGAATCGTCGAGCTGCGGGTCGAGGAGCTGACGCCGGTCGCGGGCGGGGCCGGCGGCGGCGACCGCGGCGGCTGGGCGGCCTATCCGGCCGGAGTGGTCTGGGCGCTGCGCGAGGAGGGGCTGCTGACGGGTGCGGCCGGGGGTGCGGACCTGCACTTCGAATCCACCGTGCCCACCGGCGCCGGGCTGTCGTCGTCCGCCGCGCTGGAGGTGGTCACGGCCACCGCGCTCAGCGAGCTGTACGGACTGGGGATCAGCCCGCGGCGTATCGCCCAGCTCTGCCAGCGCGCGGAGAACGTCTTCGTGGGCGTGCCCTGCGGGATCATGGACCAGATGGCGTCCGCGTGCTGCACCGAGGGGCACGCCCTGTTCCTGGACGCCCGTGATCTCACCCAGCGCCAGGTGCCGTTCGACCTGGCGGCCGAGGGGCTGCGGCTGCTGGTGGTGGACACCCGCGTCAAGCACGAGCTGGGCGACGGCGCCTATGCGAACCGGCGGGCCGCCTGTGAGGCGGCCGCCGAGGCGATCGGGGTGCCGGCGCTGCGCGATGTGCCCTTCGAGGGGCTGGACGCGACGCTCGCCCAACTGGAGCGGCTGGGCTGCGACGCGACCACCCGGCGGCGGGTGCGCCATGTGGTGACCGAGGACCGCAGGGTGGAGGAGGTCATCGAGCTGCTCGACGCGGGGGACACGCGGTCCATCGGGCCGGTGCTGACCGCCGGGCACGCCTCCTGCCGCGACGACTTCGAGATCTCCTGCGCGGAGCTCGACCTCGTCGTGGAGTCGGCGAACGCGGCGGGTGCGCTGGGTGCGCGGATGACCGGCGGCGGCTTCGGCGGCTCGGCCATCGTGCTGGTGGCGGAGGGGGATGCGGAGGCGGTGGGCAAGGCGGTCACCGAGGCGTTCGGCGCGGCGGGCTACGGCGCTCCGCGGATCTTCCCGGCGGTGCCCAGCGCGGGGGCGCGACGGCTGTAGCCGGGCGTTCTCGGTAGATCTTCGCGGCTCGTGGATCACTCAGTCCCCAAGAGCGAACAAGAAACACACAGTGAACAGCCGAGAACAGTCAGTTTCGCTAATCCGCTTCCTATATGAGACCACAGCCTTACTCTGAGTACAGCGTCGGTGGGGGCCGACGCTTGTTCAGGGGGCGAGACAGTCAGGTACGACGCCCGGGCGGGGTAGCAATCACAGCACGGCGGCGGCCGTGCGGGTTGCCGTGACCTTGCGCCGGGCGCCGTACCCGCACTGTTTCTCGGTGTATCCGGAATCTTCATCCGGCGACTGGGGGGTTGTCCGTGGCACGTATTCGGGTTCTCGTGGTTGACGACCATCGTATTTTCGCCGAGTCACTGGCCGCCGCCCTCGCGGCGGAACAGGACGTGGACGTGGCGGCGGCCGGCAGCGGCCCGGCGGCGCTGCGCTGTCTGGAGCGCGCCGCGGCGGAGGGGCGCCGCTTCGACATTCTGCTGGTCGACGCAGATCTGGGCGCGACCGCCGACGGCGCGGGCCCACCGCTCCCGGTGCCGGCCGAGGTGGCCTACGGCGGGGCGAACGGCACGCCGCACAACGGCATTCACGGCGGACCGCACAGCGGGCCGCATGGCGGGCCGCACGGTGGCCCCGCCCGGGCGGTGAACGGCCGGGTGGCCGACGGCATATGGCTGGTCGGCGCGGTCCGCTCCACCCAGCCGGGGGTGCGCACCGTGGTGCTGGCCGAGCGCGACGATCCGCGCCGCGCGGCGGTGGCGCTCCAGGCCGGGGCGTCCGGCTGGGTCGCCAAGGACTGCTCACTGGTCCGGCTGCTCGCGGTCATCCGGGGGGTGCTCCGGGAGGAGACCCATCTGCCGCCCGCGCTGCTCACCGGCGTCCTGCGGGAGTTGACGGCCGCCCGAAAGCACCGCACCGAAAGCGAGCGCCTGGTCGAGTCGCTGACCCCGCGTGAGCGGGAGGTGCTGCGCTGCATGGTGGCCGGGCTCGGCCGTAAGGCCGTCGCCGAGCGGCTCTTCCTCTCCCCCCACACCGTCCGCACCCATATGCAGAATGTGCTGGGCAAGCTGGGCGTGCACTCCACGCTGGCGGCCGTGGCGCTGGCGCGGCGCGCCGGTGTGGGCCCGGTCGACCTAGCCGGGGAGATTGTCGAAAGGGGCGGTCAACTGGCGTAGCAGCGCGGCCAGTTCGGCGCGCTGGGCCTGGGAGAGCTCGGCCAGGATGGCGTGCTCATGGTCCAGCAGCCCGGCCAGTGCCTGATCGGCGCGGTCACGTCCCTCGGCGGTCAGCCGGACCAGCACACCGCGCCGGTCACTCGGGTCGGGCCCCCGCTCCACCAGCCCCTTCTTGGCGAGCCGGTCGATGCGGTTGGTCATGGTGCCCGAGGTGACCAGGGTCTGGGTCAGCAACTGCCCGGGGGAGAGGTGGTACGGGGGCCCGGCCCGGCGCAGCGAGGTCAGGACGTCGAACTCCCAGGGCTCCAGGTTGTGCTCGGCGAAGGCGATCCGCCGCGCCCGGTCCAGATGGCGGGCGAGCCGGCTGACCCGGCTGAGCACTTCGAGCGGTTCCACATCGAGGTCGGGGCGTTCCCGCCGCCACGCCGCGACCAGCCGATCGACCTCGTCCTCCATGGCGATCAGTGTAGTGGGTCTGTCGACATGAAGTCTCTTGACATCAAGAGATACCGTGGGCAACGGTAAGACACCGGGACGCGCAGCGGTCACGGCGACGCGTCCCGTACCGACCGTACCCACAGGGGGACCGACCATGACCACCGCGCCCAACTGGGATCCCCGGCAGTATCTGCGCCACGCCGGCCACCGCACCCGCCCCTTCCAGGACCTGCTGGCCCGCATCCCCGAACTGCCCACCGGCCCCGGCCGCCCGCCCCGCATCGCCGACCTCGGCTGCGGCCCCGGCAACGTCACCGTCCTGCTCTTCGACCGCTGGCCCGACGCCCATGTCACCGGCCTGGACAACTCCGCCGAGATGCTCGCCGAGGCCCAGCCCCTCGCGGGCCCCACCACCGGCGGCGGCCGCCTCGACCTGCGCCGTACCGATGTGCGGGACTGGGCTCCGGACGAGCCCTACGACCTGATCGTCTCCAACGCCGCCTTCCAGTGGGTCCCCGGCCACCCCGATTCCTTCGGCACCTGGCTGGCCGGACTGCGCCCCGGCGGCACCCTCGCCTTCCAGGTCCCCGGCAACTTCACCGCCCCCAGCCACACCCTGCTGCGCGAGCTGTGCGACGCCCCCGAGTGGCGCGACCGCCTCGCCGACCGCGTCCGCGACCCCGCCTCCGTCCTGGACCCGACCGAGTACCTGGAGCGCCTGGCCGCCCTCGGCTGCGAGGTCGACGCCTGGGAGACCACCTATGTACAGGTCCTGACCGGCCCCGACCCCGTCCTCGACTGGGTCAAGGGCACCGCCCTGCGCCCGGTCCTGACCGCCCTCGCCGACGACCCGCCCGCCCGCGACCGCTTCCTCGCCGCCTACGCCGCCCAACTCCGCGACGCCTACCCCTCCGGCCCCCACGGCACGGCCTTCCCGTTCCGCCGCATCTTCGTCGTGGCCCGCACGACCCAGCGATGATCGCGGCCCTGGACCACGTCCAGCTCGCCGCCCCGCCCGGCAGCGAGCCCGCCCTGCGCGCCTACTACGGCGAGGCGCTCGGCATGACCGAGATCCCCAAACCGCTCGCTCTGGCGGCGGGCGGCGGCCTGTGGTTCGGATGCGGCCCGGTCCAACTGCACCTGGGCATCGAGCCGGGCTTTCGCCCCTCCCGCAAGGCCCACCCGGGCCTGCGGGTCATCGGCATAGAAGCCTTCGCCGCCCGCCTCGCCGGGCAGGGCGCCGAGGTCGTCTGGGACGAGAAACTGCCGGGCCACCGCCGCTTCTACTCCGAGGACCCGGTCGGCAACCGGCTGGAGTTTCTGGAGCCGATCGGATACCACCCGATCGGATGATCGGCTGGGGACTGGCTGTGACGGGCCTCTGCGGACGCATAGCGTCGCGGCGTCGCTTGTGCCGCGGCGTCGCTTGTGCCGCAGTGGCGCTGGTGCCCTCACTGAATGGAAGGCGATCGGTTGTGTGCGTGTCCTTGGCTGCCGAGCGGGAGACCGCGTCCCTGGACGAGGTGCTGTGGCAGGCGTGGAAGGGCATGGAACTCCCCGAGGGCTACCGGGCCGAGATCATCGAGGGGTCCATCGAGGTGTGGCCCATCGGCCGTCGCCGCCATGGAGCGGTCGCCAATCGTCTCCGTCGCGCTCTGACCCTCCATCCGGCGGACGGCCGCTATGCCGGCTACCAAGCCGGAGACGTCATCCACCGTCGCAAGGTCTGGATCCCCGACCTCTTCATCGCCCCCGCGGACCTCGACGAGATCCCCGACGAGGAAGACTTCGGCGTGGACGCGAGCGGAGTCCGGGCCGTATTCGAGGTGGTCTCGCCCGGCCGGGAAGCTAGGCACGCGACCGGGAGCGCAAGCGCCGCGCCTACGCCCGCGCGGGCATCCCGCTCTACGTCCTGATCGACGACTTCGACGGTGACGGCACGGTCGTCATCCTGACGGCACCCGACCCCGACAAGGCCGTCTACGCCGACGAGCACCGCGTCCCCTACGGCACCGACGCCGTCATCCCCGACGGCCCCGCGAAGGGCTTCGTCATCGGAGAGGCCATCGTCGGGCCGTGATGCTCAGCCATTCCAGTCCGGGGTGAGCCGGGTGCCGGCATAGCCCCTTCCCGCGGAAGTCGCGTTCCCGTGACGACCTCGGCCCATACGGTCAGTCCCCCGCGGGAGCGGCGTCCGCCCCAGCGGTGCGCCAGTGCCGCGACCATGAACAGGCCGCGGCCGTGCTCGTCGTTCCCCTCGAGCAACGCGGTGACCGGGATATCGCCCGTGCCCTCGTCGGTCACGGTGACGACGGCCGAGCACCCGGCCAGCGCGAGCGCGACCGCGACCGAGCGGCTGGCGGTGTGTTCCAGCGCGTTGGCGGCGAGTTCGCCGATGACGGTTTCCAGTGCCTCGGTGGTCTCCTCGGGCAACCCCCATGAACGCGCCGTTCCGGCCACGTGTCGACGGGCCGTGGAAGCGGAGGCGAGATCGTCGCCGGGTAGCGTCCAGAGACAGAGCGCCTGCGGGCGTGTGGCGCTGCCGAGTGCGGCGCCGACCGCCTCAAGAGACGCGGCGCACTGGTCCACGACCGGCCCCCTTGGCGCGGACGTCGGAGAGCCACACCCCGGCGAGATGGGCGAGTGTGGCGGCGACGGCCTCGCACAGCTCGTCCCCGTCGGTGGTGAGCGGACCCGCCGTGGCCGGTGCCACGATCCAGCGCCGCCCGCATGCGGCCCGGCGGCCGGCGCGGAGATTCGCCAGGGGCGACGGCCAGCGCATGGCGCCGGAGGCGACGCAGCGCGTGCCGGTCAACGGCGGCCAGCTCGCCGAGCAGCCCGGCGGCGCGAGGAATTCGACCGTCGCCCGCAGCGGCACGTCCAGTACGAGCCCGAGGGCCGTGCCGCTCGCTCGCAGCCGTTGCAGGGCGACCGCCCCGATCGTGCCGGTCACTCGGGTGACGTCCCACGCCGTGCCGATGGGCACTTCCGCGGCCCGCCCGGTTCGCCAGGCCCGTTCGACGTCGGATAACCGGGCTCCGGCGGCGACGGCCAGTGCGGTGGGGGTGTGCGGTGTCATGGGCAGCTCCCTTGAGGCGATCGGCTGCCGCATCTGCGACCTTCACGAAGAGCTTGCCATTGACTTCCAACAACTGGCCTCTATGTCAGTAGAGTTCACCAGTGTGGGTGACTGACTCGCTGGAGCCGTCAACTCGATGTGCATCGCCGCATACGCTCGGCGGACTCGACGGGAGGGAGCGTGGGATGACCGCCACGATGACGGGACCGGCCGGACGCATGCAGATCGCGCGGGGGCTGATCGCACTGCGCGAGCGTTGCGGCCTGACGCAGACGCAAGTCGCCGAGCGTGCGGGCGTGAGCAAGGCGACAGTGAGCCGGTACGAGGCGTGGCAGGACCGCGCGCGTATTCGCTGGGCCACCGTCAAGGCACTGGCCGACGCCTGCGAGGCATCCGCCGAGGAACGGGACGCGCTGGTGCGCGTGGTCAAGTCGCAAACCGAGGGCTGGTGGGTCGGCAACAGCGCGGTACCGGAGTGGATCGATCCACTGGTCTCGTTCGAGCATGAGGCGGAGTACGAGCACGTGTACGCGAACAACGTCGTACCCGGACTACTTCAGACCCGTGGCTATGCGACCGCGATCCACCGGGCGTCTGAACTGCGCACCCCCAACGAGCAGGTCGAGCGCATGGTCGACGCCCGGATGCAGCGCCAGAGCATCCTTGACCGGCAAGTGTCCCTGCACCTGTGGGTAATCCTGGACGAAGCCGTACTCCGTCGCATCGTGGGTGATGAGGCTGTGATGGCCGAGCAGTTGGACCACCTGTACGACATGGCGAAGCGCCCGAACATCGATATCCAGCTACTCCCTTTCACGGCTGGAGCCCATGCCGCGGGCTCCGGGCACTTCGTCATCCTCGGCCGGGACGATGCACGAAACCCGCTCAACTCCATGGCCGTCGTGTACATCGAGATGCGGCGCAGGGGCTTGTACCTTGACGACGTGGACGCGGTGTCTTCCTATAAGTTGTCGTTCGATTACCTTCGTTCGCAGGCAGCCGACTCGACAGCATCCCTGCGGCTGCTGGGGACACTGCGACAGGAGTTCTCTTCATGAGCGATCGCATATCTTCCACCGTTGGCATGGCAGCCGCCGTCTGGCGCAGAAGCAGTTACAGCGGCCCCGAGGGCAACGAATGCGTCGAGGTCGCCGACCTCCGCACCCACATCGCCGTCCGCGACTCCAAGAACACGACCGGCCCCGTCCTGACCTTCCCCGTCGAAGGCTTCGCCTCGTTCGTCAGCGAAGTGAAGGCAGGACGCTGGCGCGACTGAGGCCGTCCACAATCCGCGCGGTGGCGGCGCAACAGCGTGTATACATCGTGTAGCAGCGAGAAAGGACGAGTCGGTGTACGTGACGAGGCTGCGGCTCGACGGTGTCCGTGGATTCCATGGGCCGCGCACCGTGGACCTCGACTTCACCCGGCCTGATGGCGGCTACGCCGGTTGGACGGTGCTGGCCGGGCGCAACGGCTCGGGCAAGACCACATTGCTACGGGCCATCGCGCTATGCCTCGCGGGGAATCGGCGGGCCTCCCAGTTGGACGAGGACCTGGAAGGCTGGCTGTCGGAGGGGCGGGAGCACGCCTCGCTCACAGCGGCGCTGCTGCCCGATCCGCGAGAGGATCCAGGGAGCGTCAAGGCGATCGGGCAGGGGCCCCGGTCGGCTGAATTCGAGGTGCGGCTCCAATGGAAGCCCGAGGACGCGCTTTTCCCCGAATCGGGCTATGTCATGCCCACCGAGGTGAAGTTCAGCGGGGGGCGGGAGGCGCGCGCACTATGGTCGTCATCATCCTTCGGCTGGTTTCACGCCGGGTACGGCCCATTCCGCAGGCTGTCCGGGGCCGGGATGTACCACGAAGGCCAGTCCCGTGCCGCCCATCGCGGCGCCGCCAGCCGCGCTGCCGCGATGCGTACGCTCTTCCACGAGCAGGCTGCGCTGACCGAGGCCGTCGACTGGCTGGTCTCGGCGCATCTCTACCGGCTGGAGGAGCGTGCGGGGGCCCAGGGGCTCCTGGACACGGTCATCGCGCTGCTCAACCACGATCTGCTGCCCGATGGCTACCGCGTCGTCGAAGTCGATTCCGACGGGCCATGGCTTCGCCGGAACGACAGCGAGGGTGCGGTGTTCCCGCTGCACCAGATGAGCGACGGATTTCGCACCGTTGTCGCTCTGGTCCTCGACATCGTCTGGCGAATGCATACCGCGTATGGGCACCTGGCCCTCGACTGGCGTATCGGCGTGCATGGCCCCGAACCATGTCTGCCGTACTCGGGCGTGGTGCTGATCGACGAGGTCGACGCACACCTCCATGTCTCCTGGCAGAAGCGCATCGGAGAATGGCTCAAGGCACACTTCCCGGCGATTCAGTTCATCGTCACCACCCACAGCCCGTACATCTGCCAGGCCGCTGACGAACGTGGTCTGATCCGGTTGCCCGGCCCGGACGAGGCGCGGCCCCCGGAGGTGGTCTCCGAGGCCCTGTGGAAGCGCATCGTCTACGGAACAGGCGACGACGCCGCGCTCTCGGACCTGTTCGGGCTGGACACCCCGTACTCGGACGAGGCCCAGGAACTGCGGAAGGAACTGGTCGCGCTGGAGGCTCGCGTGGTCACGGGGCAGGCCACCGACGAGGAGGAGGACCGCCACCAGGATCTGCGGGAGCGGCTGAAGAGCTCACCGCGGACCAGGGTCGCGGAGGTGGAGGCCCGCTTGAAGCGCCTCGGGGCCTTCGAAGAATGATCCGGGTGCAGCGTATGGAGCTGCCGCGTCAACTGGTGGCTCACGCGGCGGAACTGACCGAAAGAGTGACGAAGGCCGAGCCGGAAGAGCGGCACGACCTCGCCCGCGGTCTGTGGAACCACACCACCCAGCGTCGCAAGCTCGTCACCCCGCTGCGCCGATTATTGGGGCAGATGGCGCACGGCAACCGCTGTTGCATGTACTGCTGCGACGACCTCAGTACGGACGTCGACCACTTCGAACCGTTGGCGGTCAACCCCTTACGGACCTTCGACTGGCTGAACCACCTGCTCGCGTGTACGGCGTGCAACAGCCATCACAAGGGGGATCGCTTCCCGCTGGACAGCGCCGGTGAGCCACTGCTCATCGATCCGACGCGGGAAGATCCGTACGAGCACCTGTACCTGGGCCTTGAGAACGGGGAGTACACGGGGCTGACGGACAAGGGGCAGGCGACCCTGGACGTGTGCGGGCTGAACAGGGACGAGCTGCCCGACGCTCGATGCGGCGCGCGGGATGTCGTGTGCATGTGCGTGAGCGCTTGGCAGCGGGGCCGGGAGAAGGGCAACGAGCGCAACATGGCAGTAGCCGTGCGCACCATCCGCGAGCAGCCTTTCGCTGACGTGGCCCAGTTCATGCTCCGACAGGCCGTCCTGCCGAAAGCCAGGGTCGCCTTCGCCTTCGATCTCGGGGACGAGACGCTCGATCTGCTGCGGGTTCCGGAGCTGCGCGCGGCCCTGCTCGTCTGACTGCGCCCGTCAGTTCTTGCGGTGGCCTATCAGCCGCGGCTTCTGCTCCAGACCGTCCAGGCCGTGCCAGGCCAGGTTCACCAGATGCGCCGCGACCTCGGCCTTCTTCGGCTTGCGGACGTCCAGCCACCACTGGCCCGTCAGCGCCACCATGCCCACCAGCGCCTGCGCGTACAGCGGGGCCAGCTTGGCGTCGAAGCCGCGGGCCTTGAACTCCAGGCCCAGGATGTCCTCCACCTGGGTGGCGATATCGCTGATCAGCGAGGCGAAGGTGCCCGTCGACTGGGCGACGGGGGAGTCACGGACCAGGATCCGGAAGCCGTCCGTGTACTCCTCGATGTAGTCCAGAAGGGCGAAGGTGGCCTGCTCGCACAGCTCCCGCGGATGGCCCGCGGTCAGCGATGTGGTCACCATGTCCAGCATCCGCCGCATCTCACGGTCCACCACGACCGCGTACAGCCCCTCCTTGCCGCCGAAGTGCTCGTACACCACCGGCTTGGAGACCCCCGCCTTCGCCGCGATCTCCTCCACCGACGTGCCCTCGAAGCCACGCTCGGCGAAGAGCGTGCGACCGATGTCCAGCAGTTGCTCCCGGCGCTCCTTGCCGGTCATCCGGACCCGGCGGGGCCGCCGGGTCCCGGATCCGGAGGGTCGGCCGGTCCGGGCCGGCCGGTCCTTTTCACCGCTGGTATTACTGTCGGTCGCCACGCCCTCCATCATGCCGCTCCGACGGACTCCTCCTGACGGCGGGCGTCGATACGGGCCTGGCTCGGCCATCGGACGTCATACGCCCAGCCCGCCTTCTCGAACCAGCGGATGATCCGGGCGCTGGAGTCGAGCTGCCCCTTCATCACGCCGTGCCGGGCACAGGTCGGATCCGCGTGGTGCAGGTTGTGCCAGGACTCGCCGCACGAGAGCACCGCCAGCCACCACACATTGCCGGAGCGGTCCCGCGACTTGAACGGGCGCTTGCCCACCGCATGGCAGATCGAGTTGATCGACCAGGTCACATGGTGCAGCAGGGCCACCCGTACGAGGGACCCCCAGAAGAAGGCGGTCACCGCGCCCTGCCAGGACCAGGTCGCCAGCCCGCCGATCACCGGCGGCAGCATCAGGGAGACCAGTGTCCACACCACGAACTGCCGGGAGACCGCCCGGACGGGGCCGTCCTTGATCAGATCCGGTGCGTACTTTTGCTGGGAGGTCTGCTCCTGATCGAACATCCATCCGATATGTGCCCACCACAACCCCTTCATCAGGGCCGGAACGGTCTCGCCGTACCGCCACGGGGAGTGCGGGTCGCCATCCGCGTCCGAGAACTTGTGGTGCTTGCGGTGATCGGCCACCCAGCGCACCAGCGGCCCCTCCACGGCCAGCGACCCCGCGATCGCCAGCGCGATCCGCAGCGGCCGCTTCGCCTTGAACGAGCCATGAGTGAAGTACCGGTGGAAGCCGATCGTGATGCCGTGGCAGCCGATGTAGTACATCGACACCATCAGCGCCAGATCCAGCCAGCTCACCCCCCAGCCCCAGGCCAGGGGAACCGCCGCGACCAGCGCGACAAAGGGGACGGTGATGAACAGGAGAAGGGTGATCTGTTCGATGGAGCGCTTGCTGTCCCCGCCGAGCGTGGCGGAGGGAAGCGGGGCCTCCTGGGCCTTCGGCGTGTCATCGACCACGTCGGGGCTTGCAGTCATGGGATCCCTCGTGGGGCTCGGGGCATGGCTACGGATCCGTAACCTACGGCGTCGTAAGTATGGCAGGGCCGGGAAGCGGGGCAATAGGGCTCTGGTCTCCCACAGGGTCGTGCCGCCTATCCTGGGGACGTCGGACAGCGCGGTCCGCACATGGCCGAAAGCACCGGGTCAGCAGCCCGCGGCGCCCGCCGCGCAAGCCCTGATGCCGCGCTTCGAACCCCGTTCACTGCAAGGAGCCCGCACCTGTGAGCAGTGCCGACCACACCAACGCCGCTCTGCGTGCCGACATCCGCCGTCTGGGGGACCTGCTCGGCGAGACCCTCGTCCGCCAGGAGGGACCCGACCTCCTCGAACTCGTCGAGCGCGTCCGCGCCCTCACCCGCAGTGACGGCGAGGCCGCTGCCGACCTGCTCGGCTCCACCGACCTCCAGACCGCCGCCAAGCTGGTCCGCGCCTTCTCCACCTACTTCCACCTGGCCAACGTCACCGAACAGGTACACCGCGGCCGCGAGCTGCGCACCCGCCGCGCCGCCGAGGGCGGCATCCTCGCCCGCACCGCCGACCAGCTCAAGGAAGCCGACCCCGAGCACCTCCGGCAGACCGTCGCCCACCTCGGCGTACGCCCCGTCTTCACCGCCCACCCCACCGAGGCCGCCCGCCGCACCGTCCTCACCAAGCTCCGCCGCATCGCCGAACTCCTCGACACCCCCGCCGTCGGCGGCGGCGACTCCCGCCGCGCCGACCTGCGGCTCGCCGAGAACATCGACCTGCTCTGGCAGACCGACGAGCTGCGCGTCGCCCGCCCCGAACCCGCCGACGAGGCCCGCAACGCCATCTACTACCTCGACGAACTGCACGCCGGCGCCGTCGGCGACGTCCTCGAGGACCTCACCGCCGAACTGATGCGCGTCGGCGTCGAGCTGCCCGCCACCACCCGCCCCCTCACCTTCGGCACCTGGATCGGCGGCGACCGCGACGGCAACCCCAACGTCACCCCCGAGGTGACCCGCGACGTACTGATCCTCCAGCACGAACACGGCATCACCGACGCCCTGGAGATCATCGACGACCTGCGCGCCGCCCTCTCCAGCTCCATCCGCAACACCGGCGCCTCCGAGGAACTCCTCGCCTCCCTCCAGCGTGACCTCGAACTACTGCCCGAGATCAGCCCGCGCTACAAGCGGCTCAACGCCGAAGAGCCCTACCGGCTCAAGGCCACCTGCATGCGGCAGAAGATCGTCAACACCCGCGAACGGCTCGCCGGCGACACCCCCCACCAGCCCGGCCGCGACTACCTCGGCTCCGGCGAACTCCTCGCCGACCTCCACCTCATCCAGGACTCCCTGCGCGCCCACCGCGGCCACCTCATCGCCGGCGGCCGCCTCGAACGCGCCATCCGCACCCTCGCCGCCTTCGGCCTCCAACTCGCCACCATGGACGTCCGCGAACACGCCGACGCCCACCACCACGCCCTCGGCCAGCTCTTCGACCGGCTCGGCGAGGAATCCTGGCGCTACGCCGACATGCCCCGCGACTACCGCCGCAAGCTGCTCGCCAAGGAACTGCGCTCCCGGCGCCCCCTCGCCCCCAGCCCCGCCCCCCTCGACGCCGCCGGTGCCAAGACCCTCGGCGTCTTCCGCACCATCCGCGACTCCTTCGAGCGCTTCGGCCCCGAAATCGTCGAGTCCTACATCATCTCCATGTGCCAGGGCTCCGACGACGTCTTCGCCGCCGCCGTCCTCGCCCGCGAGGCCGGACTCATCGACCTCCACGCCGGCTGGGCCAAGATCGGCATCGTCCCGCTGCTGGAGACCACCGAAGAACTCAAGATCGCCGACAAGCTCCTCGACGAAATGCTCGCCGACCCCTCCTACCGACGGCTCGTCGCCCTCCGCGGCGACGTCCAGGAGGTCATGCTCGGCTACTCCGACTCGTCCAAGTTCGGCGGCATCACCACCTCCCAGTGGGAAATCCACCGCGCCCAGCGACTGCTGCGCGACGTCGCCCACCGGCACGGCGTACGACTGCGGCTCTTCCACGGCCGCGGCGGCACCGTCGGCCGCGGCGGCGGCCCCACCCACGACGCGATCCTCGCCCAGCCCTGGGGCACCCTCGAAGGCGAGATCAAGGTCACCGAACAGGGCGAGGTCATCTCCGACAAGTACCTCGTGCCCTCGCTCGCCCGCGAAAACCTCGAACTCACCGTCGCCGCCACGCTCCAGGCATCCGCCCTGCACACCGCGCCCCGCCAGTCCGACGAGGCACTCTCCCGCTGGGACGCGGCCATGGAAACCGTCTCCGACGCCGCCCACGGCGCCTACCGCGCCCTCGTCGACGACCCCGACCTGCCCGCCTACTTCTTCGCCTCCACCCCCGTCGACCAGCTCGCCGACCTCCACCTCGGCTCCCGGCCCTCCCGCCGCCCCGACTCCGGCGCCGGCCTCGACGGACTCCGGGCCATCCCCTGGGTGTTCGGCTGGACCCAGTCCCGGCAGATCGTCCCCGGCTGGTTCGGCGTCGGCTCCGGCCTCAAGGCCGCCCGCGAAGCCGGACTCGACGGCGTCCTCGACGAAATGCACCAGCACTGGCACTTCTTCCGCAACTTCCTGTCCAACGTCGAAATGACCCTGGCCAAGACCGATCTGCGGATCGCCCGCCACTACGTCGACACGCTGGTCCCCGAGGACCTCAAGCACGTCTTCGACGTCATCCAGGAAGAGCACGAACTGACGGTACGAGAGGTACTGCGCATCACCGGTGAGCGCGAACTCCTCGACTCCAACCCGGTGCTGAAGCAGACCTTCCACGTCCGGGACGCCTACCTCGACCCGATCTCGTACCTCCAGGTCACCCTGCTCCACCGTCAGCGCACCGCGCGCGAACGGGGCGAGGAGCCCGACCCGCTGCTCGGCCGCGCGCTGCTCCTCACGGTCAACGGTGTCGCGGCGGGCCTCCGCAACACGGGCTGACCAGGGCGTACGCCCCGACACCGGGCGGGCCCGCTCCCTGTGGGGAGCGGGCCCGCCCGGTGTGTGTTGGGGAGTTGACGTTCCCGGGGGCTCCGCCCCCGGCCCCCGACAAGCAGCAGGCTCCGCCGCTGCCCTGCCCCAGGGGGGTGCGCCACCTCTTCCCCGCCGCGACGGCGAGGACCCCTACGGCGGAGTCCGGCGGTGCCGAACCAGGCGCGCCACGCGGGCGGTCACCCGATGGCGGGGTGGCGCCTGACGAGAGGCGAGCCCAGACGCGGGGGCGCCGGAAAAACGCTACAGCGTAAGCGTCGCGAAGGACGCGCCCAGCAGGGCCGCGCCCAACAGGCCCATCGTCCAGCCCGTGCGGCGCAGACCGAGGCCGCCCGCGACGATCAGCGAGGTGAGGAGGAGCGAGCCGCCGAAGGGGACCCACGCGTGGAGGACGCCCGCGGCACCCGTACGCACGGCGCGGTCCGTGCCCGGCTTGAGGACCACCGGAACCCGGTCGCCCGTCCCGTCCGTCACCGCCTTGTCGACCCGCACCCGGCCATGGGTCGCCCCACCCGCGCGGGCCGGCGCGAACGAGCCGGTGCACCAGTCGTCGCCGCAGTCGGAAACCGTCACGGTGCCGCGCTCGAGCCCCTTGGTGAGCATCGTCGGCTTGGCCTCATCCCAGGACGACCACACCCCGGCCACCAGGATCAGCAGCGCGACAAGCCCCATCGCCACGTTCCTCGCCAGCAACAGAAGCCCGTACGCGCTCTCGCCCGCCCGCCGCGTACGGCTGCGCTTGGTCACACCGGTGGAAGCCATGGCGGCGATCCTTGCCATCCCCGGCCGCCCGGTCAACCTTCCGCCGAACAAACGGGCGAACGGTGTTTTTCAGGAGTTGTACGTCCCCTGCGCGCGCTCCAGCCCATCCGCGATCAGCGTCTCCACCGCATCCGCCGCACGGTCCACGAAATAGTCCAACTCCTTGCGCTCCGCAGCGGAAAAGTCCTTCAGCACAAACGCCGCGACATCCATCCGACCCGGCGGACGGCCGATCCCGAAGCGCACCCGGGAGTAATCCGCACCCAGCGACTTGGTGATCGACTTCAGCCCATTGTGGCCATTGTCACCCCCGCCGACCTTCAACCGCAGCGCCCCGTAATCGATGTCCAATTCGTCATGGACCGCCACGACATGACCGACCGGCACCTTGTAGAAGTCGCGCAGCGCCGTCACCGGACCGCCCGACAGATTCATGAACGACATCGGCTTGGCGACCACGACCCGGCGGCTCAACGGCCCCGGCGGACCCACCCGGCCCTCGACGACCTGCGCCCGCGACTTATGCGCCTTGAACCGGGCACCCATCCGCCCGGCCAGCAGATCGGCCACCATGAAGCCCACATTGTGGCGATTGCCCGCGTACTCGCCCCCGGGATTGCCGAGGCCCACCACAAGCCAAGGGCTCGCGTCGTCCGTCATCTGGAAGTCTCTCCTTGAGGACGGCCGCCGCCCCACCACAGAGGCGGGACGGCGGCCGGAAAAGCGGAAGGGAGCAGCCGAAGACTACGCCTCGGCGCCCTCGCCCTCACCCTCGGCGCCCTCCTCGGCCGGAGCCTCGGCCTGGGCGGCGACCACCTGGAGCACGGCCGCGTCCTCCTCGACGGCCAGCGTCGTGCCCGCCGGGAGGGTGATGTCCTTGGCGTGGATGGTGGCACCCGCGTCCAGACCCGCGATGGAGACGGTGACCGACTCCGGAATGTGGGTCGCCTCGGTCTCGACCGGCAGAGCGTTCAGCAGGTGCTCGAGCAGGTTGCCACCCGGGGCCAGGTCGCCCTCGGTGAGGATCGGCACCTCCACGGTGACCTTCTCGCCCTTCTTCACCAGCAGCAGGTCGACATGCTCCAGCACGCCGATCTTGATCGGGTGACGCTGCACGGCCTTCGGGATGACCAGCTCGTCCTTGCCGCCCTCGACCTTCAGACGCAGCAGCACGTTCGGCGTCTTCAGCGCCATCAGCAGGTCATGCGCCGGAAGCGTGACATGCAGCGGGTCCACGCCGTGGCCGTAGACCACGCCGGGAACACGGTCGGCCGCACGGGTACGCCGGGCCGCACCCTTGCCGAACTCGGTACGGGGCTGAGCGGAGATCTTGACCTCGGCCATGGGGCACTCCTCGTAGATCATTTACGGTGTGTGGGCGTCACCCGGCCCACGACAGACCTTGCTACGAAGAGCGCGTCGATAACGGACAGCCGCGATAGAACGCGGCCTCCCTCGCCGAGCAACCCCACAATTCTACCAACGGTTGAGGCCACCCCCGTACGGGAGTGGCCTCCAGACCCGGACCGAGCAGGTTAAGCCGCTCACGCGTGCTCCTCGAACAGGCTGGTCACCGAGCCGTCCTCGAAGACCTCCTGCACCGCACGAGCGATCGTCGGAGCCATCGACAGCACCGTCACCTTGTCCAGCTCCACCTCACTCGGAGTCGGCAGCGTATTGGTGAACACGAACTCACTGACCTTCGAGTTCTTCAACCGGTCCGCCGCCGGACCCGACAACACACCATGCGTGGCCGTCACGATCACGTCCTCCGCACCATTCGCGAACAGCGCCTCCGCCGCCGCACAAATCGTGCCACCCGTGTCGATCATGTCGTCGACCAGCACACACACCCGGCCCCGCACATCACCGACCACCTCATGCACCGTGACCTGATTCGCCACATCCGGATCCCGCCGCTTGTGCACAATCGCCAGCGGCGCGCCCAGCCGGTCACACCAGCGGTCCGCGACCCGCACCCGGCCGGCGTCCGGCGACACCACGGTCAGCTTCGAACGGTCGACCTTCGCACCCACATAGTCCGCCAGCACCGGCAGCGCGAAGAGATGATCCACCGGACCGTCGAAGAAGCCCTGGATCTGGTCCGTGTGCAGATCGACCGTGAGAATCCGGTCGGCACCCGCCGTCTTCAGCATGTCCGCGACCAGCCGCGCCGAGATGGGCTCACGGCCACGGTGCTTCTTGTCCTGCCGGGCATAGCCGTAGAACGGAACGATCACCGTGATCGAGCGCGCGGAGGCCCGCTTCAGCGCATCGACCATGATGAGCTGCTCCATGATCCACTTATTGATCGGAGTCGTATGGCTCTGGATCAAAAAGCAGTCGGCACCGCGCGCGGACTCCTGGAAGCGTACGTAGATCTCGCCATTGGCGAAGTCGAATGCCTTGGTCGGGACCAAGCTGACGCCCAGCTCATGGGCGACCTCCTCGGCCAGCTCGGGGTGGGCGCGGCCGGAGAAGAACATCAGTTTCTTCTCGCCGGTCGTCTTGATCCCGGTCACAACAAGTCTCCTTGGATGTCGCTTTGGTGCACTTCTCACCGTACGCCCCGCACGGCGCACTTGTGCACATGTCACTGCTGACCCTCGTCCTCCCGACGAGCGGCCTCGGCGGCCCGTGCCGCGGCACTTCCGGGGCGCTTGCGGGCGACCCAGCCCTCGATGTTCCGCTGCTGTCCGCGTGCGACGGCGAGCGAGCCCGGGGGCACATCCTTGGTGATGACCGATCCGGCGGCGGTATAAGCGCCGTCCCCGATCGTGACGGGAGCCACAAGCATGTTGTCGGCCCCGGTCCGGCAGTGGCTGCCGATGGTGGTGTGGTGCTTGTTCACACCGTCGTAGTTCACGAAGACGCTCGCGGCACCGATGTTGGTCTGCTCACCGATCGTCGCGTCGCCCACATAGGACAGATGCGGCACCTTGGTGCCCGCGCCGATCGTGGCGTTCTTCATCTCCACGTACGTACCCGCCTTGGCCTTCGCGCCCAGCCGCGTCCCGGGACGCAGATACGCGTACGGCCCCACGCTCGCCCCCGCGCCGACCACCGCACCGTCCGCCACCGTGAACGCCACGACCGCACCCGCACCGACCGTGGTGTCGGTGAGCCGCGAATTCGGCCCCACCTCGGCATTCGCGGCCAGATGGGTCGCCCCCAGCAACTGGGTACCCGGCTGCACCAGCGCGTCCGGCTCGAAAGTGGCCGTCACATCGATCCAGGTGGTGGCCGGATCGACGACGGTCACCCCGCTCAGCATCGCGCGCTCCAGCAGCCGGTCGTTCAGCAGCCTGCGCGCCTCCGCCAACTGCACACGGTTGTTGATCCCGACGATCTCCCGGTGATCCGCCGCCACACACGCGCCCACCCGGTGCCCGGCCTCGCGCAGAATGCCGAGCACATCGGTGAGGTACTCCTCACCCTGACTGTTGTCGGTGCGCACCTTGCCAAGAGCGTCGGTGAGCAACTGCGCGTCGAAGGCGAAGACCCCGGAGTTGATCTCACGGATCGCCCGCTGCGGGTCGGTCGCGTCCTTGTGCTCGACGATCGCGGTGACGGCGCCACTCGCGTCGTCCCGCACGATCCGGCCGTAACCGGTGGCGTCGGGGACCTCGGCGGTCAGCACGGTCACGGCGTTCCCGTCGCCGGAGTGCGCCGCGGCGAGCCGCTGGAGCGTCTCGCCGGTCAGCAGCGGCGTATCACCGCAGACGACGATCACGGTGCCGTCGAGGGCGACCCCGCTGTCGGACAGCTCCTCCAGACCCATCCGGACGGCGTGCCCGGTGCCGTTCTGCTCATGCTGGACGGCGGTGCGCGCCTCGGCGTCGATCTCGGCCAGATGCGCGGAGACCTGCTCCCGGGCGTGGCCGACCACGACGACGAGATGCTCGGGCGAGAGCTCACGGGAGGCGGCGACGACGTGCCCGACGAGGGAGCGGCCGCAGAGGGCGTGCAGAACCTTCGGGGTCGCCGATTTCATGCGGGTGCCCTCACCCGCTGCGAGGACGACGACGGCTGCCGGGCGGTTGGCGCTCACGGGTGTGCCCTTCGGCTTCGGGGGTGGACACCCGCAGGATACCGAGAGGTTTCCGGGCGGAAAGGAAGGAGGGTCCCGAGCCGGACGGTCGGGACCCGGGAAAACGGAAGGTGAAGCTCCCCTGCCAGGACTCGAACCTGGAACAACCGGACCAAAACCGGTCGTGTTGCCGATTACACCACAGGGGATGGCAAAAGCGCCAAATCGGACAATCTGCTAGATCGTCGACCTGGCCCCCACCACTATGCCGTACCACCAGCCTTCAATGCGACGGTATAGGTCAGCGCTCTTGAGGACGCGGACCACCAGACAGCCCCGGTATCCCTCGCCCACGTTCTTACGAACCGTCTTCGGGTTGTGCTTCTTCAGCGTCGTTCTCTCGAGGGTGGTGACGTCCACGCCAATGAGCTCTGCCCAGTAGCGTTCCGCGTCGGCGACCTGGGCGGATTCGTGGATCATCACGCGATAGCGCAGCCGTTCGGGCTCGACGCCGAGCAGGGAAAGCCAGGCGAGATAGAGCTGGATCATGTCGGGGTCGCTGTTGATGAAGGTGGCTCTTTCGGTGGGATTGTGCGGCTTGCTCTTCGAACCCTCGGACCAGTAGAGCCCCACTCCCACCAGGAACAGCTCCCGGCCCGTCAGCTTGCCGACCTCCCTCGCCGCCGCGAGCTTCGTCCGCTGCCGCTCGATCTCCCGCTGTCGCAGCGTCGCCTCCCATCCCCGCTTGGCGATCGCCGAAGCCTCCTCCCGGGTGCGCGGCGGCCGGTCCGGTTTCGGCAGGTCGCGGACCCAGAGCGAGATGGAGCTCTTGGAGCAGCCGAGCTCCAGTTGGATCCTGTCGTAGGTCATCCCCCGTAGTCGCATCTCGCGCGCCCTGGCCCGGAGGTCGTCCTTGGCGTTGGGGCGCTTTGTCCACTCGGGTGGCGGCTCGCCCTCCAGGAGGCGGTTCAGGATGTCGTTGTTGCTCACCTTCAGCCGGTCGCGGATCTGTCTGCGGCTCATCCCCTCCTTCCGTAATGCGATCGCCCGTTCTCTCAGTTCTTCGAACGTGGTCGACCCGTCGAGGAGGCCGCCCATGCTGTCGCCGTCGCGGCGCCGTGGTGCGTTCATGGCCACAGGGTCGTTCGGCATGCGGACGCGCCGGGTCGAAAACGTGGGCGATTCATTCGTTCGAGTTAAATGGGCGGTTTTACCTGATGTTCGAATCTCTTGTGCGCCGCCGTGTCCCCGGGTAAAGCGCTGGCGCCCGGCCGTAGGCTGGTCGCTATGAGTTCGACGGGGGAAGAGGCGACGGGCGCGCGGGGCGTGCCCGTGGCGCCGTGGTGGTGGTCGCGGCGGCGGAGTATGGGGCTCGATGTCCTGCTCGCCGTGGTGTCGGCGGTGGAGTGTGCCGTAGAGGGTGTCTTCTTTGCGCATGAAGCCCGGATTCCGGTTGCCGCCGGGGTGCTGATGGGGGTGGTCGTCGGGGCCACGCTGGTGTTGCGGCGGCGCTGGGCGATCGCCGTGGTGCTGATATCGATCGCGATCACGCCCGCCGAAATGGGTCTGCTGCTCGGTGTCGTATCGCTGTACACGCTGGCCTCGTCCGAGGTGCCGCGCCGGATCACGGCGCTGCTGGCCGGGATGGCGGCGGTGGGGAGCTTCCTGGTCACGGTGATCGGCCTGCGGCAGGACAATCCGCAAAGTGGGCTGGGGACCTCCGTGTGGGAGGCCCCGATGTTCGCCATGGTGCTCACGTTGGGGCTGACCGCTCCGCCGGTGCTGCTGGGGTTGTATGTCCGGGCCCGGCGGCGGCTGGTGGAGAGCCTGCGGGAGCGGGCGGACGGTCTGGAGCGGGAGCTGTCGCTGCTGGCGGATCGGGCGGAGGAGCGGGCCGAGTGGGCGCGCAATGAGGAGCGGACCCGGATCGCGCGGGAGATGCATGACGTGGTGGCGCACCGGGTGAGTCTGATGGTGGTGCATGCGGCGGCGTTGCAGGCGGTGGCGCTGAAGGATCCGGAGAAGGCGTCGAAGAACGCGGCGCTGGTGGGCGATATGGGGCGGCAGGCGCTGACGGAGTTGCGGCAGATGCTGGGGGTGCTGCGGTCGGAGGATGGTCTGCGGGCTCCGGGTGCGGCGTCGGCGGCTGTCGCTTCGGGGTCCGGGTCCGCTGCCGGGGGTCCGGTCGCCGATGCGGCCGGGTCTTCTGCGGATGCCGACGGGTCGTCCGTGGATGCCGCGGGGTCTTCTGCCGAGGAGCGGCCGCTGGCGTCGGTGGCGGCCGCGGCGTCGGCGGCGGCGCGGGCCGCGGGGTCGGCGGGGCGGGATGCGGGGGCGCTCGGGGGGCCGCGGCTGGCGGAGCTGGAGGCGCTGGTCGGGCAGTCCCGGGCGGCGGGGATGGCGGTGGAGCTGTCGGTGGAGGGTGAGGAGCGGCGGTATGCGGCTCCGGTGGAGCAGACGGCGTATCGGGTGGTGCAGGAGGCGCTGACCAACGTGCATAAGCATGCTCCGGGCGCGAGTGCCCGGGTTCGGGTGGCGCATCGTTCGGCCGAGATCGCGGTTCAGGTGGAGAACGGGCCGTCGGAGCGGGGTGCGGCGGATGCCGGGCTGCCGAGCGGGGGGAATGGTCTGGTGGGGATGCGGGAGCGGGTGTCGACGCTCGGTGGGGGTTTTGTGTCGGGGGCCACGGAGGCGGGTGGCTTCCGTGTGTCGGCGGTGATTCCGGACGGCACGGATGACACGGATGATACGGATCACACCGACGGCGGGGATGAGAAGGATCACATGGGCCGCGGGGATCGGCCGGAGGGCCGTTTGGTGGATGGCACCGCGGCCGAGGGCCGCGGCGGGGGCGTGGAGCGGGCGCGGAGTGCCTGAGCGCTCCGCTGGAAGTGTCGCGATGCGTTGTCGGCCGACTGCGGCGCCGTCGTGGCTGGCCACGCGGCGGAGCCGCGCATCGACACGGCCCCGCGCCTCTTTGGGCGCTGCCCGAACCGTAGCGGTCTTCCTCTGACCTGCTCAGTGCCTGCGGCCGGTCGGATCGCGTGCGGTGCGTGGGTTACGCGCGGTGTCTGGGTTACGTGCGGCGTTCCGGTTACGCGCGGGTCAGCCTGGCCGGCAGCGCGCCGGTGACGAGGGTGCTGAGGGCGGCGTCCAGGGTGGGGCCGAGGTACCAGTCCCCGGTGTGGTCGAGGCTGTAGACCCGGCCTTCCGCGTCGATGGTCAGCAGTGCCTGGCCGTCGGATTCTTCGCCCAGGGGGCAGATCTCGGTTTCGAGGGCGTGGCCGAGGTCGCCGAGGGTGCGGGCGAGGTGGAGGCCGTGCAGGGGGTCGATGCGGAAGGGGGTGGGGGCGATTTCGCGGCCTGTGCCGGGCGGCTGGATGTGGAGTCCGCCGAATTCGGCCCATGCCTCGACGGCGGCGGGGAAGACGGTGTGCCGGTGACCCGCGGGGGAGGTGTGGGCGCGCAGGGTGTCGGCCCAGACTTCGGCGCGGTGCATGTCCCAGCGGCCGGGCTGCCAGCCGGCGTTGCGCAGGGCGGCGTCGACGGCGACGGAGAAGCGGGTGACGTCCAGGCGGTCGATGGGTTGTCGGGCCGGGCGTGTCGGGGGTGTCCGCGCCGCCCCTGGGGCCTCCGGGGCCTGTGGTGGTTGTGGTGCCTGATGTGCCTGGTTCATGTGGTCTCACCCACCATCCGTACGCCGAAGTGGGCCAGCAGTGCGGCGCAGGACAGGCAGGGCGGGGCGTAGCTGCCGTGCTGGGGGTCGCCCGCCTCGCGGATCCTGCGGGTGGTGAGTTTGGCCTGTTTGAGGGAGCGGCGGGCCTCACCCTGGGTGAGCGGTTTGCGGGAGGCGCGTTTGGAGCGGCCTGCTTCGACGTTGGCCAGGTGGCGGGAGAGCAGGATCGCCTCGGGGCAGCGGCCGGTGAAACGTTCGCGCTGGCCGCTGGCGAGTGCGTCGAGGAATTCCTGGACCAGTGGGTGGAGTGTCGGCGGCTGTTCGGCTTTGCCTCCGGTGCAGGTCAGCGTCTCGCCACGGACGGACAGCGCGGCCGCGACGGCGGGCAGGATGCCGTCGCGGCGGCGGTGGAGCGGTGGCGGGCCGGCGTCGGGGTCGACGCTGCTCCATCTCAGCCGGGGGTCGCCGGCCGCGAGGGCGGCTCCGTCGCCGCCTCCGTTGCTCTGCGTGATGTGCATGTGGTGGATCCCTCCCTGTGCAATCCCCCGGTTGCAATGATCAGATTGCCAAATCCCGTGGGCGCTGCGGTAGTCCGGGTCTGAACGACCTGGTGGGGGCGGAGGCCGTCGTGAGGGGGGATGGCCGCCCGGTTCGGCCGGTTGCGTCACCGCATAGGCTGTGCCCAGTAGCCAGCATCAGCAGGGGGCAACCGCCATGACGACAGGTCGGCTCGGGCAGCATGCCGCGCCACCGAACACGGCCTACGCCGGGCAGGTCGTGCACTTCCCGGATCCCGTCCGGGCCGCGCGCCACCCCAAGGGCGTCCGAGTGGACGAACAAGGCTTTCCGGACTTCTCGCCGTATGCGCGTGCGGCCGCCGAAATCGCCGAGCCTCCGGAGGGGTTCGGCGTGGACGAGCTTCGGCTGACGGACTATGTCTCGGCGAACGCGGCGCTGCACGCCACCGGTCATGAGCTGTGGAACGGGGCGTCGGCGGTGGCCACGCCGCACGGCTGGACCTGGCACCACGTGGTCGGCACCCGCCGGATGGAGCTGGTTCCGGTCGAGGTCAAGGCGCTGCTGCGGCATCACGGTGGGCTTGCGACGGCGCAGGTCGACCAGGAGAAGCGGGGCACCCGCCCGTTGCAGGAGACCCGGCCGATCCATGTGGGCCTGCCGCTGAGGGGCATTTCGGTCACCGAGGAGCAGGTGCTCGGCGTGGAGGAGGATCTGGGCTATCGGCTGCCCGAGTCGTATCGCGCCTTCCTCAAGGCGGCGGGCGGCTGCGCACCGGTCGGCGCGGCGCTGGATCCGGAGCTGGGGCTGCTGATCGACCAGCCGTTCTTCACGGTGCGCGATGAGGCGGCGGTCAATGACCTCGTCTATATCAACAAGTGTCTGCGGGATCACTTCACCAAGGACTATCTGGGCGTGGGCTTCGTCCAGGGCGGTGTGATCGCGGTCAAGGTGAAGGGTGACGCGATCGGCTCGGTGTGGTTCTGTGCGTATGACGATGCGCGGGACCGTGACGGCTGGACGGTCCAGGAGCGGATGGGGCGGCTGTTGCTGCCGTGCGGCGACGACTTCGACGCCTTCCTGCTCCGGCTGGCGGGCAATCCGCCGGAGCTGGAGACCGTGGCGAACCTGATGGTGGACGGTGGATTCGCGTACGCCGTCCCGGTGGAGGGGTGAGCGCGATGGTGACCTTCGCACAGGCGCAGGAGCGCGCGGAACTCTGGATCAACGGCGATATGCCGGCCTATCAGCAGCGCGAGGCGCGGGTCCGGGAGTTCGACCTGGGCTTTGTGGTCTGGGCCGAGGACCGGGCGGACGGGCCGGTCTCGGGCCGGGGGGCCGAGGGCACGCGGATGGTGATCGCCCGCGACAGCGGCGAGACCACGCTGTGGCCGGGGCTGCCGGTGGGTGAGGTGATCCGCCGTTACGAGGAGCGGTACGGCACGACCGATGGCTCCCGTGACGAGTCCACCACCGGCCGGCAAGAGCGCATCGACTTGAACGCGACGTCCTTCCTGCTCACTCCGCCGGAGTGGCTTCAGGAGGCGGCGGACGCGATGAGCAGCCGGTCCGAGGGGTCGGCGGACCTTCCCGGGCAGCGGCCGGGGGCGGAGCCGGGCGGGGGCGCGCCCGATGCGTCCGCGCCGGTGCCTTCCGTGACTTCCGCTCCTCCTGCCCCGTCCGTTCCTTCCGCTTCTTCTGCTTCTTCCGCCGCTTCGGCTGCCTTGCCTCCGGAGGGCGACTGGCCGTCGGCCGGTGGGCCCGGGGCCGGGCCCGGGGTGTCGGCACCCAGGATCTCGGGCGAGGACGACTGGCCGTCGGACGGCGGGGCGCGGAGCGCCGGGCCGGACGCGCCGCACAGCGCGCCGGGTGCGCCGCCTGTTCCGGGTCCGCCTGCCGCGCCTGGGCCCGTTCCGCCTGGGCCTGTTCCTGGCGGGCCTGTTCCGGGTGCGCCGAAGGGGCGGGGCGGGGCTGTGGACGACTGGCCGTCCGACGGTGTCGCGCGCCCGCTCGCGTCCGGTTCGCAGCAGGATGTCCGGCCCGCCCCGGGTGCCCCGTCCGGCGGTGAGGGCCGGCAGGGCGCGCCGCCTCCGCCCGGTGGGGCGGGCTCCGGTGGGGCGACCCCGTGGGCCCCGCCCGCGCCGGATGCCGGTACGCCCTCCTCGGGGGGCCGGGCGGGCAACGCGGCCACGCCCGGCGACAGTACGCCGTGGGCCGGTACGGACATCAAGGGTGACGACGATCGGTCGGTCGCCCCGCCCGCCACGGTCTTCGCGCCGCCGCTCGCGGGCTCCGACGACGAGGACACTCCGCCGCCGGGCGTACGGCCCGACGCCAAGACCGAGTTGATGTCCGGCGGCAGCTCGCTGCCGCCCACGGCCGTCGCCCCGTCCCTCGATTTCCCCGCGCAGCAGGGCCGCCCCGGTGCCGGTGCCGCTCCGGGTGCCGGTGCAGACCCGGGTGACATAGCGGACGCCGCCTCCCATAAGGCGGGCGGCGGCGCGATGCCCCCGCCGCCCGGTGCGCCCGGCGCCCGGCCGGGTGCGGACTCCACGCCTCCGCCGCCGTCCGGGCCGTCCGGTCCCGGTGCCCCCGGCGCTCCGGCCGGGGGGTACGTACCGACGCAGTTGGTCTCGCAGCTCGGCCCCGACGGCCCCGGTGGCGGCCCGCAGCCGCCCGGCCCTCCTGGTCCGCCTGGTGCTCCCGGCACTCCTGGTGCCCCCGGTGCGCAGGGTGGTGGGCAGACGCCGCCTCCGCCGGGTGCGCCCGGTACGCCAGGCGGTGGGGTGCACGCCGCCGCGACGATGCTCGCGGGTGGTCCGGGTGCGCCCGGCGGTCAGACGCCGCCCCCGGGCGCCCCGCAGCCGCCCGGTCCTCCCGGTCCTCCCGGTCCGCCCGGCCCCCCTGGTCCTCCCGGGGTGCCTGGTGCCGGGCAGACGCCCCCCGGTGGGCACGGTGGTGGGCAGACGCCGCCTCCGCCGGGTGCGCCGGGCACGCCAGGCGGTGGGGTGCACGCCGCCGCGACGATGCTCGCGAGCGGTGGTCAGACCCCGCCTCCCGGTGCCCCGCAGCCGCCCGGTATGCCCGGCGCTCCGGGCCAGGGTGCCCCATCCGGCCCGCAGCCGCCCGGCCCACCCGGTGTCCCCGGTGCGGGTGGTCCGCATACGCCGCCGCCCCCGCCGGGCGCGGCCGGGCCGTCGTATCCGGGTGGACCGGGCGCGCCGGGCGCCCCCGGCATGCCGCCGCCCGCCGGTGCTCCGGTCCAGGGCCTGGCCCCGCCGCCCGGCACACCCGCGCCGGGCACGCCCGCTCCAGGTATGCCCGCTCCGGGTATGCCCGCGCCCGGCACACCTGCCCCCGGCATGCCCGCGCCCGGTATGCCCGCCCCGGGTACGCCCGCTCCCGGTACGCCCGTGCCGGGCATGGGGTCGCAGCCCGGCTATGCGTATCCGCCGCCGCCCCCCGGTCAGCCGACCGTGGGTCCGGGCTATATGGCGGTGCTGCGCTACCGCGCGCAGGACGGTTCGGAGCAGCAACTGATCCGTCGTTCGGCGCCCGGTACGCCGCATCCGGAGTGGCAGATCCTGCATGAGCTGCGGGCGATGAATGTGCCGCCGCAGCAGGTGCTGGAGCTGCACACCGAGTTGGAGTCCTGTGATCTGCCCGGTGGTTACTGCGCCCGGATGATCCGGGAGAGCTGGCCGCAGGTGCGGATCAGCCATACCGCTCCGTACGGCCGTGATCACGCGACCCGGCAGCAGGGTGTGCGTCATCTGCTGGAGCACCAGGGCGAGCTGCATCAGGTGGCGGACGGCCCGGCCCGTCCGGCGCCGAACCGGGTGCCGCTGCCGCATCCCAGCCAGGTGCAGCCGATTCCGCCGGTGCCGCCGGAGGGGCTGGCGCATGAGCTGGGCCAGGCGTTCGGGCCGCAGGGCATCGTCCGCTTCGACCAGCGCGCGGTGTCGCGGATGGGCGTTCCGGAGGTGGTGGCGCAGACGCTGGTGTGGGCGGGGTTGCCGCTGGACTTCGGTCCGTTCTTCTGGGCGCAGGCGCAGGCGGGCCGTCCGGTGCCGACGCTGGCGGAGCTGGCGGCGGAGCGTGGCGTGCAGTCCGCGTCGGACGCGGGGTCGTACCTGGTCATGGGCAATGACTTCGGCCGTCAGCTCTGTGTGCAGTACGGCACGGCGAACATCGTGGCGGTGCCGCTGGAGGCGACGCCGCAGCCGACGCCGCCGCAGTTCGTGAACACCGGGCTGCCGGAGTTCGTGCGCTGCATGGCGCTGCTGGGCCGGATGTGGCGGCTGCGGTACGGGCTGACGCCGGACCAGGCGGGCCGTTGGACGGTGGACTTCCAGGCGCAGCTCGCGGGTCTGGATCCGGCGGCGCTGTCGGCCCCGGACAATTGGTGGGCGGTGCTGCTGGAGCAGATGTGGGACGGTCTGTTGTAGGTCCGTCCGCGCGGCTTTGACCGCGCGCACCGTATGAACGGCGATCGAGGCGCCCGACCCCCGTGACGGGGGCGGGCGCCTCGTCGTTGTTGTCACCGGCGGCGGTCCCGGCCGGAGATTTGGGCGGAGTGTCGCGTTATGGGGGATGAGAGGCCATCTATAAAGATGTGCGCCGAAGCGCGTTGCATACCGGACAAAAGGGGTTCCAAGGATGGGCGCATCGGTGTCACGTCAGGGCTTCACCATCGTCGGCGGACGGGGCCGTGGCTACCGGCCCGCGCAGGTCGACCACTATGTGGCGGAGCTGTCCGAAGCGCGGGACGCGGCGTGGGAGCGTGCCGCGCGCCTCACCGTGCTGGCCAATGAGCTGTCCGCCGAGGCGGAGCGGCTGCGCGAGGTGATCGCCCAACTGGCCCCCCAGACCTATGAGTCGCTCGGCGACCGGGCCCAGCTCATCCTCATGGCGGCCGAGGAGGAGGTCGTCTGTCTGCGGGCGGCGGCCGAGGCGGTGGCGCAGGAGGAGTGGGAGGCGGCGCAGGCGGCGGCCCGTACGGTGCGGGACGCGGCCCGTGACGAGGCCGAGCGGGTCCGCGAGGCCGCCGAGGTGGCGGCGCGCGCGACCTTGGAGTCGGCCCAGGTGGATGTGGACGAGCTGCGGGCGGTCTCGCGTCAGGACGCCAAGGAGTGGCGGACCCAGGCGCTGGCGGAGCTGAAGGAGATGCGGCAGCGGGCCGCCGGGATCCTGGCCGAGCAGGAGCGGGAGCACGCCGAGCGGTGGGAGGCGGCGGGCCGTGAACTGGCCGAGCGGGACACCGCGATGGCGGCCCGGCTGGCCCAGTTGGAGGAGTACGCCCAGGCGACGCTCGCCGACGCCAAGCGGGAGTACGGGATGGCCGAGCAGGCCGCGCGGCTGCGGCAGGAGGACGCGCAGGCGCAGGCGGCGGAGATCATCGCGCAGGCGCGGGCCCGCGAGGAGCGCCTGGCGCGGGAGACGGAGCGGACGCTGCGCGAGCATGTGGAGCGGCGTGAGGAGCTCAGGGCGCATCTGGAGCATGTGCGCGGCAGTCTGGCGGCGCTGACCGGTAGGCCGGTGACGGCGGAGGACGCCGCGGCGGCGCCGCGCCCCGAGTCCTGAGCGCACCGCCGGGCGACGGGGGTTGCCGGGGCCGGGCGCCGTCCGGCCGGAGCGCCGTCGGCCCTGTCGGGCTTCCGTCCCGGCCTCAGGCTTCGGTCTCGGCCTCAGGCTTCCGTCTCGGCCTCGGCTTCGGTCCCGGCCTCAGGCTTCCGTCTCGGCCTCAGGCTTCCGTCTCGGCCTCGGCTTCGGTACGGACCGGGAAGCGGCGCGGGGCGAGGAACACCAGTACCAGCAGCGCCAGCAGCGCGGCGGTCGCCGAGCCCAGGTAGACGTGGTCGACGGCGGTGTCCACGGCCCGTCGCAGATAGTCGGCGGCCTGGTCGGTGAGGGTGCCGGGGTGTTCCAGGGCGCGGGAGACCGAGTCCAGGTCGTCGGGCAGCCCCGGCCGGATGGCGTCGGGGGCTTCGGTGAGCCGGGAGGCCAGGGTCGCGTTGGCGACGGCCCCGAAGACCGCGGCCCCGAGGCTCTGGCCGACCTGGCGGCAGAAGAGGATCGAGGCGGTGGCGGTGCCGCGCTCGGCCCATTCCACGGATGACTGCACTCCGATGATCAGCGGCAGTTGGAAGAGCCCGAGGGCTCCCCCGAGCAGCAGCATGATCAGCGCGGGCTGCCAGGCGGCGCCCGGGTAGGGGAGGAGGGGGAAGGCGGCCAGGACCAGTGTGGCGGCGGCCATGCCGGTGATGGCGCAGCGCCGGAAACCGACGCGGTTGTAGACGCGGCTGCTGAGCGCGGCCGCGATCGGCCAGCTCAGCGTCATCGTGGAGAGCACGAAACCGGCCGGTATGGGACCGAGGCCCAGCACCGACTGGGCGTAGGTGGGCAGAAAGACGGTCGGGGCGATCATCAGCAGGCCGAGCGCGGCGAAGGCGAGGTTGACGGCCGAGATGGTGCGGCGGCGCCAGACCCAGCCGGGGATGATCGGTTCGGCGGCGCGCCGTTCGATCCATACGGTGGCCGCGGCGCAGATCGCGGCGCCGCCGAGCATGGTGAGTGACGGGGCGGACAGCCAGTCCCAGGCCACTCCGCCCTGGACGAGGGCGGTCAGCAGCAGTCCGCCGGTGAGGAAGACGCCGAGCGCCCCGGCCCAGTCGATCCTGGGGCGGCCCTCGCGGTGCCGTCGCTGTTCGTGCAGATGGCGGGTGATGAGCAGGAGTGCCAGGGCGCCGACCGGCAGGTTGATGAGGAAGATCCAGCGCCAGTCGGCGTAGCCGGCGAGCACTCCGCCGATCGCGGGGCCCGCCACCGAGGAGAGTGCCCAGACGGAGGAGAGCCTGGCCTGTATCTTCGGGCGTTCCTTGAGCGGGTAGAGGTCGGCGGCGACGACCTGGATGGTGCCCTGGAGTGCCCCGCCGCCCAGTCCCTGGACGATCCGGAAGGCGATGAGGGAGGCCATGTTCCAGGCGGCGGCGCACAGCAGTGAGCCGATGAGGAAGACGACGATGCCCGCGAGCAGGATGGGCTTGCGGCCGAAGGTGTCGGAGAGCTTTCCGTACAGCGGCAGGGAGACGGTGACGGCGAGCAGATAGCCGGAGAAGAGCCAGGAGAAGACGGAGAAGCCGCCGAGGTCGCCGACGATCTGCGGTACGGCGGTGGAGATGATCGTCGAGTCGAGCGCGGCCAGTGCCATGCCGAGCATGAGGGCGGCGGCGACGGGGCGGCGGCCGCGGGGGGTGGGTGCGCCGGGGTGCGGCTGGGGTGCGGGGGGTTTGGGGTCAGCGTCCATCGGCCGTCGTGCGGTGCCGCCCACGGTGGCGCGCTCCCTTCGCCGGTACGCGCCGGCACGTGTCCCTGCTGTTCGTGCGGGGGACTCCCGTACGCACGATTCTTGTACGACCCACGATTCCATGGCGGGACAGGCTGGGGGAAGAACGCATCCGGGCTGTCCAGAAGGCCCGGCTTGAGCCTGACGTGGCGGAAGGGTGCAGAATTTACCCCGAGTCCGGGTCAGTCTCAGGACTCACTCCCCTAGGGGATGCCCACCCTGTACTCCTACTCCCGGTTCGTCCGGGCGGATGAGGAGCCCGCCGTCCCGGCTTCATAAGGTTGCTACGGGCTGCGCGACCGAGGGGGTGGGGCTAGCCCTACCGCTGAGAGGGAGTCCTTCCCCATCGCGGAGGTTCCCGGACCACGGCAATCTTGATGCCGTGATCGGGGAGCGACAACGCCGATCAAATACTGAAGGAGAACGAGTGTGACTACGGCTGTATCGATTCCCAGGACCGGGGGCAGCGGAGGACATACGGCCGTCGCCGCCCGTGCACGTCAGGTGGTCAAGGCGTATGGCTCGGGGGAGACCCGGGTGGTGGCGCTGGACCAGGTGGACGTGGACATCGCGCGTGGGCAGTACACCGCGATCATGGGCCCGTCCGGTTCCGGCAAGTCGACCCTGATGCACTGCCTGGCCGGTCTGGACACCGTCAGCTCCGGGCAGATCTTCATCGACGAGACCGAGATCACCGGGCTGAAGGACAAGAAGCTCACCAAGCTGCGCCGGGACCGGATCGGCTTCATCTTCCAGGCGTTCAACCTGCTGCCGACGCTCAGCGCGATCGAGAACATCACGCTGCCGATGGACATCGCGGGCCGTAAGCCCGACCGGGCCTGGCTGGACCGGGTGGTGGAGACGGTGGGCCTGTCCGGCCGGCTCAAGCACCGTCCGAACCAGCTCTCCGGCGGTCAGCAGCAGCGCGTGGCGGTGGCCCGCGCCCTCGCCGCCCGTCCCGAGATCATCTTCGGTGACGAGCCGACCGGAAACCTGGACTCGCGGGCCGGTGCCGAGGTGCTGGGCTTCCTCAAGCGGTCGGTGGACGAGCTGGGCCAGACCATCGTGATGGTCACCCATGACCCGGTCGCCGCCTCCTACGCCAACCGTGTGCTGTACCTGGCCGACGGCCGGATCGTCGACGAGATGTACAACCCGACGGCCGATCTTGTCCTGGAGCGCATGAAGCACTTCGACGCCCGAGGACGGGTGTCATGACCGTCCTCAAGACCTCACTGCGCAACTTCGTCGCCCACAAGGGGCGGATGGCGCTGTCCGCGATCGCCGTGCTGCTGTCGGTGGCGTTCGTCTGCGGCACGCTCGTCTTCACCGACACCACCAACGCCACCTTCGACAAGCTCTTCGCGAGCACCGCCTCCGATGTCACGGTCAGCCCGAAGGGCGCCAGCGACAACGACACCCGGCAGGGCCGGATCCGTTCGCTGCCCGGTTCGGAGCTGGCGCGGCTGAAGCAGGTGGACGGCGTCAAGTCGGTCATCGGTGACGCCACCAGCCAGTCGATCACCGCCGCCGATCGCAACGACAACAGCATCGGCTCGGACTCCGGCGCCCCGACCATCGGCACCAACTGGGACCCGACCGAGACGCGCTCGGTCCAGATCACCTCCGGTCACGCGCCGCGCGGCCCGACCGAGGTGATGGTCGACGCCGACACCGCGAAGAACAAGAAGCTGAAGCTGGGCGACGATATGCGGATCATCGCCATCCCCGGCGAGTTCCGCGCGAAGATCGTCGGCATTGCCACGTTCCAGGTGACCAACCCCGGCGCCACGCTGGTCTTCATGGACACCGACACCGCGCAGCGCAAGCTGCTCGGCGCTCCCGGGGTGTACTCCAGCTATCAGCTCACCGCCCAGCCGGGCGTCAGCCATGAGCAGCTCAAGAAGAACGTGGTGGCCGACCTCGGCACCGCTGTGAAGGTGCAGACGAAGGCCGAGTCCAGCAAGGAGGCCGAGGACGACATCGGCTCGTTCCTGGACGTCATGAAGTACGCGATGCTCGGCTTCGCCGGGATCGCCGTCCTGGTCGGCATCTTCCTGATCGTCAACACCTTCTCGATGCTGGTCGCCCAGCGCACCCGTGAGATCGGCCTGATGCGGGCCATCGGCTCCAGCCGGAAGCAGATCAACCGGTCGGTGCTGATCGAGGCGCTGCTGCTGGGCATCGTGGGCTCGATCCTCGGTGTGCTCGGCGGCGTCGGGCTCGCCGTCGGCCTGATGAAGATCATGGGCAGTGCGGGGCTCCACCTGAGCACCGACCAGCTCACGGTGAAGCCGACCACGCCCATCATCGGCATCGGCATCGGTGTCATCGTCACCGTCATCGCGGCGTACATCCCCGCCCGCCGGGCCGGGAAGATCTCCCCGATGGCCGCCCTGCGCGACGCGGGCACCCCGGCGGACAGCAGGGCCGGCTGGATCCGCGGTGTGATCGGCACCCTGCTCACCGCGGGTGGCGCGGCGTCCCTGGTGGTCGCCGGGAACGCGGACAAGGCGGTGGACGGCTCGATGTTCCTGGGCGTCGGCGTGGTGCTGACGCTCATCGGCTTCATCGTCATCGGCCCGCTGCTGGCCGGTCTGGTGGTCCGCGCGCTGGCCACCGTCGTCCTGCGGATCTTCGGCCCGGTCGGCCGGCTGGCCGAGCGCAACGCGCTGCGCAACCCGCGGCGCACCGGCGCCACCGGCGCGGCCCTGATGATCGGCCTGGCGCTGGTCGCCTGTCTGTCGGTGGTGGGCTCCTCGATGGTCGCCTCGGCCACCGATGAGCTGGACAAGTCGGTGGGCGCGGACTTCATCATCCAGTCCGACATGGGCCAGCCGATCACCGAGGGGATCGAGAAGTCGGTGCGCCAGGCCAAGGGCCTGAAGCACATCAGCGAGTCCAAGAACATCGAGGGCACCAAGCTCACCCTGCCGGACGGCAAGACGGTCACCAAGGACCTCTCGGCCGCCAGCCCGACGTACGCGGAGGACCTGCGCACCCCGGTGGTCGAGGGTGATCTGGCCGCCGCGTACGGCAAGGACGCCATGTCGGTGCCGGAGGGCTTCGCCAAGGACCACAAGGTGAAGAAGGGCGACACCCTGACCGTCGCCTTCAAGGAGGGCCGGACCGCCAAGCTGACCGTCGCCGCGATCACCTCGGACGACGTCAGCCTCGACAAGGGCGCGATGTACCTCAACATCGCCACCGTCGAGAGCTATGTCCCCGCCAAGCTGATCCCGGCGGACGTCATGATGCTGGCGCAGGCCGAGGACGGCCAGGAGGACGCGGCGTACGCCTCCCTCAAGGCCCAGTTGCACCACTACCCGTCGGTGAAGGTGCGCGACCAGACCGACTACAAGCAGGAGGTCAAGGACCAGGTCGGTCAACTCCTCAACCTGGTCTACGGTCTGCTGGCGCTGGCGATCATCGTCGCCGTGCTCGGTGTGGTGAACACCCTGGCCCTGTCGGTGGTCGAGCGGACCCGCGAGATCGGCCTGATGCGCGCCATCGGCCTCTCCCGCCGCCAGATGCGCCGCATGATCCGGCTGGAGTCCGTGGTCATCGCGCTCTTCGGCGCGCTGCTGGGGCTGGGTCTTGGCATGGGCTGGGGAACCACGGCCCAGAAGCTGCTGGCGCTGGAGGGTCTGAAGACCCTGGAGATCCCGTGGCCGACGATCATCACGGTCTTCATCGGCTCGGCCGTGGTGGGTCTGATCGCGGCGCTGGTCCCGGCCTTCCGGGCGGCGCGGATGAATGTGCTGAACGCGATCGCCACGGAATAGCCAAAGCCAACGGGGGAAATGAGGCCCGCTGCCCTTCCATGGGGGGAGGGGCAGAAGGCCGACCGGCCCGGTGTGCGACGGGGGAGCGCACCGGGCCGGTTTTTTCTGTGCGGAAGTACGCGATCAGCTCTCCGCGGATGCCGGGGCCCGCATGTGTGGGCGGGAATGCGCGTGGGACATCAACTGCGGGAATCGAGGGCGGACGATGCCTCCGGAGGCCCGGCATTCGGCCTGGGTGAGCGGGGGGCGGGGAGCGGCCTGGGCCGTTCCGCCGACTCCCAGCGTGATGGCGAGGGCTCCGAGGGTGGTTGCCGCGGCTAACGCAAGGCGACGAGGCTGCATATCGGTACACTCCGATCCGGTGGACCTTCCACCGCACTGAGACAGCTAGCCGGACCAGTTCGGGGAATTCACTAGAGCTGTGACCGCGCGGTGCGAATACGGAGGGGTGCCGACGTATTCCGGACACAGCAATACCGCCGACCAGGTGTGCCCGCAGAATTCCGGCGCAATGTCAATGTATTCGTCGCCGATGGCTGATTCTCCGCGGATTGGCCGCTCCGCGGGTCGACGTACCGACCCGCTCGGCTGCTGGTCCGGTGGTTTGACTTGGAGTGCGCTCCAACTCCTAGCGTGATCGTCACGACCACGAGGGAGGTACCCGATGTCCGAACTGCCCACCCGTCGCCTGGGCGCGCTGACCGTCGCGGCCCAGGGCCTGGGCTGCATGGGAATGAGCCACGGCTACGGCGCCTCGGACGACGCCCAGTCGATCGCCACCCTCCACCGCGCCCTCGACCTCGGCGTCACACTGCTGGACACCTCCGACTTCTACGGCGCCGGGCACAACGAGGAACTGCTCGGCCGGGCCCTGGCCGGACGTCGGGAGCGGGCCGTTCTGGCCACCAAGTTCGGCTTCGCCAACCAGCTCGGGGAGCCGACCGCGATCCGCGGCGACGCCGCCTACGTCCGCCAGGCGTGCGACGCGTCGCTGCGGCGGCTCGGCGTCGACCACATCGACCTCTACTACCAGCACCGCGTGGACCCCGACGTCCCCATCGAGGAGACCGTCGGGGCGATGGCCGAGCTGGTCCGGGCGGGCAAGGTGCGCCATCTCGGCCTGTCCGAGGCGGGCGCGGACACCATCCGCCGCGCCCACGCCGTGCACCCCATCGCGGCGCTGCAAAGCGAATGGTCGCTGTGGACCCGGGACCTGGAGCACGAGATCGCCCCGGTCTGCCGCGAACTCGGCATCGGCCTCGTGCCCTTCTCCCCGCTCGGCCGCGGCTTCCTCACCGGCCGCTACACCTCGACCGAGGGCCTGCCGGAGGGCGATGTGCGCCGCACCCAGCCCCGATTCGCGGACGGCAACCTCGAAAAGAACCTGGCCATCGTCGGGAAGCTGAACGAGCTGGCCGCCGAGAAGGGCGTCACCGCGGGTCAGCTCGCCCTCGCCTGGGTGCAGCACCGCGGCGACGACGTGGTCCCCATCCCGGGCACCCGCCGCCAGAAGTACCTGGAGGAGAACCTGACCGCCGCCACGATCGAGCTGTCGCCCGGGGAGCTGGCCGCGATCGACGCCGCCGCCCCGGCCGACGAGGTGGCCGGCACCCGCTACGACGAGAAGAGCCTGGCCTTCGTGGGCCGCTGATCCGCACGGCGGTGCGCCCCCCCGTCCGGCAGTCGGCGGGCCGTGCCGACTACTGCTTCGTGCGGGCGGGGGAGGCTTGGCGGACGTCCGCGCCGGAGCCGACCTGCCGGTGGGTCTCCTGGGGGCCGTGCCAGTCCAGGCACAACACGGTGGCGTCGTCTTCCAGCTTGCCGCCCGCGGCGTCCAGGACCGCGCTGGTCAGCATCAGCACGGTCTCCCGCGGGTGGAGGTGCCGGGTGCTCTTCAGCAGGGCGGTCAGATCCACCTTGTGCGCGTCGCGTTCGAGCATGCCGTCGGTGAGCATGATCAAACGATCGCCGGGGCGTAGATCGATGTCCTGAACGTGGTAGCGGTGGGCTGGGGGCGCGGGCACCCCGAAGGGGAGGTCCGCCTCGCAGGGGATTTCCTCCACGGTTCCCTCGCGTATGCGCAGCGGCAATGGGTGGCCGGCATTGACGAGTTCTGTCCGCCCGGTGTGGAGGTGGATGCGCAGTAGCTGCCCGGTGGCGTGGCCCCGGCCATTGTCGATCAGGGCGCGGTCGGCCTGCCGGGCCTGGGCGGTCAGGCCGGCCCCGGCGCGGCGGGCGCCGCGCAGGGCGCCCATGAGGACGGAGGCCGTCAGCGCGGAATTGATGTCGTGGCCCATGGGGTCGGTCACCGACAGGTGCAGGGTGTCCCGGTCCAGGGTGTAGTCGAAGGTGTCACCGCTGATCGTTTCCGAGGGTTCCAGATTCCCGCTCAGGGCGAACTGGGCGGCCTCACAGGACAGCGACGACGGCAGAAGCTGGTATTGGATCTCCGCCGGCAAGGTGGGGGGCCTGGAGCGTTTGCCCCAGGTGTAGAAATCGGTGAAGCGTTGGTTGGCGATCACGATATAGGCCAGGACGTGGGCGGCTTCGCCGACCGCGTCGAGGACGCCTTCGTCGGGCTCGGCCGGCAGCAGCACCTCGAGCAGACCGATCGCGTCCCCGCGGTTGGTGACCGGGGCGATCACTCGCTGTCCCCGGCCGGTTGCCTCCTGGTACAGGCGCTGGGTGCGTATCACCCGCTCGTAGACGCTGCCGAACAGTTCGATCCGCTCCGCGGCCCGCCCGACTCCCTCGGTGGAGGCGATGGACAGGCGTGCCACCGCCTTCCCGGTCAGATCCAGGATGAGGAAAGAGACCTGCGTGGCGTCGAAGCGCCGCCGCAGGTCCTCGGCGACCACATCGACGGACTCCACCGGTGCCGCCGACTCCGCTGCTGTCAGGAGGCGGGGGAGTTCACCGTGCCCACTCACAAGTCGGCTCCCTTCGTGCACCACCCCTCTCATCAGCCTAAGCCTGTGCGACGAGGGGGGACCGATGAGTTTCGGGACGCCCCGGGGTCTGAGGTGGTGAACGCATCACCCCAAGGGAGATCACCATGTCCGAGACCGCGAAAGGCACCCGGTTCGCCGAGGTGGGCCGGGTGGCCGTCACCGTCGCCGACCAGGACCGGGCGCTGGACTTCTATGTGGGCACGCTCGGCTTCGAGAAGCGTGCCGACATCCCCTTCGGCGACGGTCACCGCTGGGTCGAGGTGGGCCCGGCGGGCGCCGCGACCGGGATCGCGCTCGTCCTGCCCCGCGAGGGCGGCCAGGGGCCGGGCTACGAGACCGGCATCATCCTCACCTCGGAGGACATCGACGCCGACCACGCGACGCTGCGCTCGCGCGGCGTCGACACCGACCCGGAGGTCCAGCGGTGGGGCGCCCCGGTGCCGCCGATGTTCAGCTTCCGGGACGGGGACGGCAACGCGCTGATGGTCGTCGAGAACGGCTGACGGCAATCGGGCGAGAGCCGGTTGCCGAGCACCGGTTGCCGTGAGCCGGTCGCCGTGAGCCGGTGGAAGAGCCGGTCCGCGACGGGGGCGGACCGGATCTTCCGCGCGGCTACGACGGGTGGCGGCCGATGCGCTCGGCACGGGCGCGCAGCAGGAGCCCGATCCAACTGCGGTAGGGCCGCCAGCCGTCGGCGATCCCGGCCAGTCGGCCGATGTCGCCGGGGGCGATCCCGTCGAGGCCGTACGCGGTGGCGATGGCCGCGTGCAGTCGCGGTTCGTGGCGAGGGAAGACATCGGGGTGCCCGGCGCCGCGGATGAGGATGAGCTCGGCGGAGAACGGGCCGATGCCGGGGAGGGTGCGCAGCGCCGTAAGGGCGTCGTCCACCGGCATCGCGCGCAGCCGTGCGGCGTCGAGTCCGCCTGCGTCGGCGGCCTCCGCCAGCGCGTGCAGCCGCTCGAGCTTCACCTCGGTCAGGCCGGGGATCCGGGTGATCGCGCGCAGCACCGGCGGGGTGGGGAAGGCGTGCAGGGTCCGGCCCGCGACCTGCACCGGCCGTCCGTACCGCTCGGCGAGGCGGGCCTTGATGGCGGCGGCCTGGGTCATGCGGATGCGGTGGCCGATGACCGCCCACACGGCGGCTTCGTAGGGGGAGTGGAAGCACACCGGCCGCAGGCCCGGAAATTCCGCCATGAGCCCGGCCACCACGGGGTCGGCGGCGAGTGCGGGGAAGCCGCTTCCGTCGACGTCGAGCGAGAGGATGCGGGCGAGCTGGGCCCGGACGGCCTCGTCGGGCCGGGACCCGGACTCGGTGGATACGGGCCCGGCCCCGGCGGACGCGGGGTCCGCCGGGGAGCCGTCCGGTGTGCCGGGACGCACGGTGAACTCGGCCCGTACCGTGCCCGCCGCTCCGTCCGCCGTCTCCTCCTGCCGCACCACGGCGGCCACCGTCGAGTGGCCGTCGTCGGCGGGAAAGGCCAGGCGGAGCACCTCGTCCGCGGTGCCGGAATAGCACGCGGGGGTGAAGTCCTCCAGGAAGCGGACGCCCGCCGCCAGCGAGAAGGGACCGGCCGGGGTGAGGGAGACGGCGGTCACGGTCAGCCTCCGTGCGCGGTGATGGCGTAGCCCTCGGGGCCGATGAAGGTGAACGTGCGGCCGAAGGGGCTGTCCTGCGGCGGGGCGACGATCGTCACCCCGGCGTCGGCGAGCTGGTCGTGCAGCGCCTGGGCGTCCGTGGTGCGGAACCACAGGGCCACGCCGAGACCGGGCCGTGCGACATCGTCGAGGTTCACGCCCGGCAGCGGCTCGCGGACCGCGAACGGGATCGGCTCGGTGGTGAACACCACGGCACCGGGGGGCGAGGCCGGTGCCCGCCGCAGTCCGAGGTGCTTCTCGCAGAAGGCGGCCGCCGCCTCGACATCGCGTACCTGCAAGGCGATGAAGTCGGGGCCGTGGGCGGTGGCGGTCATGGGTCCTCCCGAGGTTGTTTGATGTCAGGACTTTGACATTCCCGGACTGTACGCACGCCCTCTCTCCATGTCAAAATCCTGACATGGAAGACCGGACTCCCGTGGCCCCGCCGCACCCCGCCCACGACGTCACCGAACATGTGGGATACCGCCTCAAACGCGCCGCCGCGGCGCTGCGCGGCGCCATGGACAAGGCGCTGCGCGAACGCGGCCTGACGGTGCCGCAGTACGCCTGCCTGGAACTCCTCGACGAGCGGCCCGGCCTGTCCAACGCCGAACTCGCCCGCGGCACCTTCGTCACCCGGCAGTCCATGAACGTCGTTCTGCGCGGCCTCCAGGACGCCGGCCTGATCACCCGGCCCGCCACCACCGACCACGGCCGCGCCCTCCCCGCCCACCTCACCGAGGCCGGCCGCGAACGGCTCCACGCGGCCCGGTCCGCCGTCTACGCCATCGAGCGGACGATGATCGACGCCCTTCCGCAACGGCGCCTGGCCGCCCTCCTCACCGACCTCGACCGCATGGCGGAAGCCCTCGGCGGCTGACCGGCCTCAGTCGCGGGGCAGCAGGGTGCCCAGGGGGCCGAGGTCCAGGTTGAGGTCCTCCGGCGTCAGTCCGTGCTGGTCGCACAGCTCCGCCATGCGCTGGTCGAGCAGCATCAAGGTGGTGCCGATGCGCTCGATCTGACCGTCGGTGAGGCCGCCCGCGTCGATCCGGCGGATGGCCTGGCGCTCCATCAACTGGCGGAGGAGTTCGACGACCGTCAGCACGAGGGCCGCCAGGTCGCGGCCGACCGAGTCGCGGTCGATGTCGAGGTGGGTGGGGGCCGGAGGCGTCGGGAGCGTCGGGAGCGCCGGGGGCGTCGGCGGGCTCATAGCGGGCCGCTGTCGGTCCACGGGGCCGGGACCCGCTCGTTGACCGAGGAGAGCAGGGCGTGCAGGGAGAGGCGGACGAGGGGGACCTCGGCGATCGCGATGACCAGATCGCCGGTGACGACGACGCCGGTGGCGAGCACCCGGTCGAGGAGGTCCACGAGGGGGACGCCGAACGGTCCGAGGGCCTCGGCGGGGGTGGCTCCCCACGCGGGGGCCTCCTTGCGGGCGATGTCGGCGGGGGCCGCTTCCCAAGCCGCTTTGGCCGGGGCGGCGTCCCAGGCGGCCCTGGTCATGGGAACATCCCTCCGTCGGTGCGTCTCTCGTCGGCGATTCCCGCGTCGGCGAAGGAGTACGGCGCCCATGGCCCGGAGAGCTCGATCTGGACGTCCGTCTCGTCGCGGCGCAACGACGCGAGGGCGGCGCGCAGTTCGCGCTCCCGGCCCAGGTCGAGGAGGTAGGCCGCGTTCAGCACATGGGTACGGTGCTTCCCGGTCACCTCGACGCCGTGCGGCCGCAGCCGGCGCGCGGCCACGGCGAGGCTCCGGACGGCGATGTCCACCCGCTCGGCGGCCCGCAGCGTCAGGGTGTGGTGCTGTTCGCGGCTCCGCTGCCGGGTGCGGACGCGGTCCAGATACGCGCGCCCGCTGGCGGGGCCGTCCGCCGGGGTGGCTTCCCGGGCGGCTTCCGGCGCGGGCGGCGGTCCCGTGGGGGCGTAGACCTTGACGCCCCATTCGGCCCGGCCCGTAATCCGGTCCAGCGCGGTCAGGAGGGACGTCTCCCGCTCGCCGAGGGCCTCGCGGGCCCGGCCGTCGTCGAGATAGAGGGTGGCCAGCGGCAGCGGAACGGTGGGGGCCAGCGCCGACGCCGCCGTGATCACCGTGTGGTGGGCGCGGGCGCAGCGCTCCAGCTCATCGCGGTCGGACAGCCGCCGCCGCAGCGCCTCCTCGCCGAACCCGGCCGCGGGCACGTCCTGGACCACGGCGGTGAGCGGGCCCGCCGCGAGCGTACGGACGGGGGCGCCGGTGCCGAGCCCGGGGAGCGCCGCCAGCGCCGTGAGGGCGCCGCCGCGGCAGACCGCGAAGGCGTAGGTGAGGGTGGGGGATTCGGGCGGGGTCATCTGTCCGCGCCTTCCTCGGCGGTGGTGGCGCCGACCGCGCTCAGCGGCTCATCGGAGTCCATCCGCGATTCCAGGGCGTGGAGCCGTTCGCGCAGTTCCGCGTTCTCCTGGGCGAGGGCGTCCTTCGCGGCGCGCGAGGAGAGGGCGGGATCGGTCTCCCACCAGTCGATTCCGGCCTTGCGGGCGGTGTCCACGGAGGAGATGAACAACCGCAGGCGGATGGTGAGCAGTTCGATGTCCAGCAGGTCGATCTTGATGTCTCCGGCGATCACGATGCCCTTGTCCAGGACGCGTTCCAGGATCTCGGCGAGGTCGGAGGGATGCCGGTCGCCGGTCACGGAAGGGGGGTACACCAGATCGCGGTCAGTCATGGCGGCTCACCCTTGCCACTCCTCCTCGGCTTCGGCTGCCCGACCGCTCCAGCAGGTCCAGCAGCCGGTCCTCCTCGCGGTCGAACTCCTCGGGGCCGATCGCCCCCGACTCCAGGGCCTCGTTGAGCGCGGCCAGCCGGGCGCGCAGCACCGACGGATGGCACAGCTCCTCCTCCGCGACGTCCCGTACGCGCTCCGCGACCCACACCACCCCCCGCACCGGCGCCAGCGGGAAGAGGACGACCTGGCTCAGCACCCCCATGTCAGACCTGGCCTTCCGCGAAGCTGTAGCAGGGCAGCGGCCCGGTGAGCCGCAGCTCGACCCGGTCGCGGTGGCCGGCCGCGAAGCGCTCCACCACACCCTGGAACCGCCGCTCCGCGCGCCGGTCCAGCAGGAACGACACGTTGAGCACGCATCCCTCGACCTCCGGGCCGTGCACCTTGGCGTCCGCCACGGCGGACAGCTCCGCGAGCACCGCGGCCGCGGCGGCGGCCGCCCTGCGCCTGAGCCCGCGCGCCACGGCCTCGCCGAGCCGCACGCTGGCCTCGTACCCCGGGGCCCGGCGGGCGGCGGTGCGCAACCGGCTCACCTCGGGGTCCTCCCGTACCAGCGAGCCCAGGTCGGCCTCGGTGGGCAGCGCCTTGAGGTTCATCTCGACCCGCCCGTCGACGCGTTCGAGCGTGGTCAGGCAGTCGTTCTGGGACGACAGCAACTGCTGCCGCACCGACTCCTCGTCGGGGGCGATCATCCCGAAGCGCATCGGCAGCACCGGCCCGTCCGCCGCCAGCGCCAGGGCGAGGTCCTGGTGGGCGAGGAGGTCGCGCCGCTTGGCGCGCAGCCGGGCCGGAGCGTCGCTGATCACCGCGGCCAGCGCACCGGCCCGCAGGACACGGACCGGGGCGGGCCGCTCGCCCACTCCGGTGCGGCCGGGCGGCACCGTGTGCGAGGCGCGGACGACGCCGTAGACATACACGCTCCGGGGCGCGGTCATGGATCAGTCCTCCTCGTACGACGAACCGGAACGGCGGCGGGAGCGGGCGCCGGTGGCGGCGGTGCGCCGCCGGGGGCGGCTCTCCCGCTCCTCCGGCTCCTCCCATTCCTCTTCCTCCTCCTCGTCGTCGCCGACCCCGACGGTGTGCTTGACCTTCTCTCCCACGCCTTTCACCGCCTTCTTGGCCTTCTTCTTGCCGAGGCCGGCGGCCATCCGCCCGGCCGGACTCCCGCCGCCGCCCGCGACCCCGCCCAGCAGTTCGGGAACGGTCGTGCTGCTGCGGTCGAATTCGAGGTCCAAGCGGTTGCAGGCTTCGGCGAAGCGCAGGTAGGTGTCCACGCTGGCGACCACGATGCGGGCGTCGATCTTCAGGATCTCGATGCCGACGAGGGAGACCCGGATGAAGACGTCGATCACCATGCCCCGGTCGAGGATCAGTTCCAGGACGTCGTAGAGGGTGCCGGTCCGCTGGACGCAGACGACCTCTTCCGTGTATGTGCCAGTGGGCATCTCGGGCCATCCTTTCGGCTGTCGTCTCAGCAGTCGTCGGCCGCACCGCGCCGGTAGCGGCGGACCCTCCGGTATTCCTGGAGCTCGCCCCGCTGGTCGACGCGCACCTCGTAGGTGGCCAGCAGGCTGGTGGTGTCGGGGATCCGGGCGACCTCGAGAACGTCCACGCTGACCACCCAGCCGTCCTCGTGGCGGGTCACCCCGCTGACGCCCTCCGGCTCATGGACGATCAGTGAGGCGAGCTGGTCGCATGCCTGCCGGGCGGCCTCGGCCGGTTTGGGCGGCCGGGACCCGGGGCTCGTTCTGGTGGGCGACGGGCGCGTCTCTCGCTCTGCCATGTGCATCAGTGTGATCACAGGGCGTGTCCGGCCGCCTGTCGTGATGGGCCGAACGGCCGCCTGTCGTGATGGGCCGGACGGCCGCCTGTCGTCATGGGCCGGACGCGGGTGGGCCGGGCCGGGTGCTCGAGCGCGACCCCGGGCTGATCGGGACGCGATCCACAGGAGCTCGGGCGGACGACGCACCGGCGGAGATTGTCGTCGGGTGGCCGTACTCTGGAAGACCCCCGGCCCGTGACACGTGTCGGGTCGTTCGCGTTGTCCGCCTCCGGGATGGAATACCCCTTTATGAGCCTCACCGGTCTGCTCGACGTCGTCGTCAAGGACCCCGCGCTCGCCGAGGCGGTGCGCGGCGCCGCCGATGGCAATCGTCCCCACGTCGATCTGGTCGGCCCGCCGGCCGCCCGCCCGTTCGCCATCGCCGCGCTGGCGCGCTCCGCGGGCCGTCCCGTGCTCGCGGTGACCGCCACCGGCCGGGAGGCGGAGGACCTGGCGGCCGCGCTGCGCTCGCTGATGCCGCCAGGACTCGAAAACACAGTGGTGGAGTACCCGTCCTGGGAGACGCTGCCGCATGAGCGGCTCTCCCCGCGCTCGGACACGGTCGGGCGGCGCCTCGCGGTGCTGCGCAGGCTGGCCCATCCGCGCGAGGACGACCCGACGGCGGGCCCGGTCTCGGTCGTCGTCGCGCCCGTGCGGTCGGTGCTGCAACCGCAGGTCAAGGGGCTGGGGGACCTGGAGCCGGTGAGCCTGCGGGCCGGGGGGACCGCCGATCTGGAGGAGATCGTGGACGGGCTCGCCGCCGCCGCGTACTCCCGGGTGGAGCTGGTCGAGAAGCGCGGCGAGTTCGCCGTGCGCGGCGGCATCCTGGACGTCTTCCCGCCGACCGAGGAGCATCCGCTCCGGATCGAGTTCTGGGGCGACGACGTCGAGGAGATCCGCTACTTCAAGGTGGCCGACCAGCGCTCCCTGGAGGTCGCCGAGCACGGCCTGTGGGCGCCGCCGTGCCGGGAGCTGCTGCTGACCGACCAGGTGCGGGAGCGGGCCGCGGCCCTCGCCGAGGCCCACCCCGAACTGGGCGAGCTGCTCGGCAAGATCGCCGAGGGGATCGCGGTCGAGGGCATGGAGTCCCTGGCCCCCGTCCTGGTGGACGACATGGAGCTGCTGCTGGACGTCCTTCCGAAGGGCAGCATGACGGTCGTCTGCGACCCGGAGCGGGTGCGCACCCGGGCGGCGGACCTGGTGGCCACCAGCCAGGAGTTCCTGCAAGCGTCGTGGGCGGCCACGGCCGGGGGCGGCGAGGCCCCGATCGATGTCGGCGCGGCCTCCCTGTGGGGCATCGCGGACGTCCGCGACCGGGCCCGTGAGCTGGACATGATGTGGTGGTCGGTGAGCCCCTTCGCGGCCGACGAGGAACTCGACGCGGACACCGTCAAGCTGGGCATGCACGCCACCGAGAGCTACCGCGGCGACACCGCCCGGGCGCTGGCCGACACCAAGGGCTGGCTCGCCGACGGCTGGCGCACGGTCTATGTGACCGAGGGCCACGGCCCCGCCTCCCGCACCGTCGAGGTGCTCGGCGGCGAGGGGATCGCGGCCCGGCTGGACGGCGACCTCACCGAGATCAAGCCGTCCGTGGTGCATGTGTCCTGCGGCTCGATCGACTACGGATTCGTCGATCCGGCCCTGAAGGTGGCCGTGCTGACCGAGACGGATCTGTCCGGGCAGAAGGCCGCGGGCAAGGACGGGGCGCGGATGCCCGCGCGCCGCCGTAAGACCATCGATCCGCTCACCCTCGAAGCGGGCGACTTCATCGTCCACGAGCAGCACGGCGTGGGCCGCTATATCGAGATGGTGCAGCGCACCGTCCAGGGCGCCACCCGTGAGTATCTGGTGGTGGAGTACGCCCCGGCCAAGCGCGGCCAGCCCGGCGACCGGCTCTTCGTCCCCACCGACCAGCTCGAGCAGGTCACCAAGTACGTGGGCGGGGAGGCGCCGACCCTGCACCGGCTCGGCGGGGCCGACTGGACCAAGACCAAGGCGCGCGCCAAGAAGGCCGTCAAGGAGATCGCCGCCGACCTGATCAAGCTCTACTCCGCCCGGATGGCGGCGCCCGGCCATGCCTTCGGCGCGGACACCCCCTGGCAGCGCGAGCTGGAGGACGCCTTCCCGTACGCGGAGACCCCCGATCAGCTCACCACCATCGCCGAGGTCAAGGAGGACATGGAGAAGTCGGTTCCGATGGACCGGCTGATCTGCGGCGACGTCGGCTACGGCAAGACCGAGATCGCGGTCCGCGCGGCCTTCAAGGCGGTCCAGGACGGTAAGCAGGTCGCGGTGCTGGTGCCCACGACCCTGCTGGTGCAGCAGCACTTCGGCACCTTCGGCGAGCGGTACGGCCAGTTCCCCGTCAACGTCAGGGCGCTCTCCCGCTTCCAGACCGACACCGAGGCCAAGGCGGTGCTTGAGGGGCTGAAGGACGGCGCGGTCGACATCGTCATCGGCACCCACCGGCTCTTCTCCTCCGAGACCAAGTTCAAGGACCTGGGCCTGGTCATCGTGGACGAGGAGCAGCGCTTCGGCGTCGAGCACAAGGAGCAACTGAAGAAGCTCCGCGCCAATGTGGACGTGCTGACCATGTCCGCCACCCCCATCCCGCGCACCCTGGAGATGGCGGTCACCGGCATCCGCGAGATGTCCACGATCACCACCCCGCCGGAGGAGCGGCACCCGGTGCTGACCTTCGTCGGGCCGTACGAGCAGAAGCAGATCGGCGCGGCGATCCGCCGTGAGCTGCTCCGCGAGGGCCAGGTCTTCTACATCCACAACCGGGTGGAGTCCATCGACCGGGCCGCGGCGAAGCTGCGCGAGATCGTCCCCGAGGCGCGGATCGCCACCGCCCACGGCCAGATGTCGGAGACCGCCCTGGAACAGGTCGTGGTCGACTTCTGGGAGAAGAAGTTCGATGTGCTGGTCTCCACGACCATCGTCGAGTCCGGTATCGACATCTCCAACGCCAACACACTGATCGTCGAGCGCGGCGACAACTTCGGCCTCTCCCAGTTGCACCAGTTGCGCGGCCGGGTCGGCCGCGGCCGCGACCGCGGTTACGCGTACTTCCTCTATCCGCCGGAGAAGCCGCTCACCGAGACCGCCCATGAGCGGCTGGCCACGATCGCCCAGCACACCGAGATGGGCGCGGGCATGTATGTGGCGATGAAGGACCTGGAGATCCGCGGCGCGGGCAATCTGCTCGGCGGCGAGCAGTCCGGCCATATCGCGGGCGTCGGCTTCGATCTGTACGTACGGATGGTCGGCGAGGCCGTCGCCGACTACCGGGCCTCGATCGAGGGCGGTGAGGAGGAGGAAGCGCCGCTGGAGGTCAAGATCGAGCTGCCGGTCGACGCACACGTCCCGCACGACTACGCCCCCGGCGAGCGGCTGCGCCTCCAGGCGTACCGCGCCATCGCCTCCGCCGGCAGCGAGGACGACATCCGCGCCGTCCGCGAGGAGCTCACCGACCGCTACGGCAAGCTCCCCGAGCCGGTGGAGAACCTCCTCCTGGTCGCGGGCCTGCGCCTGCTGGCCCGCGCCTGCGGCGTCACCGACATCACCCTTCAGGGCTCCAACATCCGCTTCTCCCCGGTGGAGCTCCGCGAATCCCAGGAACTGCGCCTCAAGCGCCTCTACCAGCGCACGGTGATCAAACCGGCCACCAAGCAGGTCCTGGTCCCCCGCCCCGCAACCGCCCGCATCGGCGGAAAGCCGCTGGTGGGGCGGGAGCTGCTGGCATGGACGGGGGAGTTCCTGACGACGATCCTGGGGTCGTGACAACGATCCTGGGGCCCTGACACGCGCGCCGGTGCGTCGCCGCGGCCCGCCCGGTGCCGGTGCTCATGGCCCGGCGCCGGGCGGGGACGGGCGGGCCGCGCGGCGCCGGGGCGCGATCGCGCTCAGGCGATGCGGATCTGTTGATCGTCGACTTCGAGCACGAGTGTCAGCCGGGCGCCCAAGGCCTGCGCATAGGCGCGCATCGCCGTGAGGTCCACCGCCTTGCCCTGCTCCAGTTGGGAGACTCGGGCCTGGGTGATGCCGAGCTGGACGGCGGCCTGCTGCTGGGTGAGCCCCCGCTCCCTCCGCAGCCGCTGTAGGTGATGGCCCAACAGGTGGGCCTCCTGCTGGAGACGTGCCGCCTCCTTGCGAACCGCCCACTCGGCCTCGCCCACTTCGGGGTGGGCCTCACGGCGGATCCGCTCGGCGCTCCTCTTGACCTCGTCCCACGAGGTGAAACCGCTCATTCCGCCGCCTTCTCCTTGTGGTCGAGGTACTGCCGGTAGCGCTCCTCGGCGAGTGGCACGGCGGTGTCGTACCAGCGTCGCCAATTGCCCGCCTTGTCGCCCGCCACGAGAAGGATGCACTCCCGGTCGGGGTCGAAGACGAAGAGGATGCGGATTTCGGTCCGGCCCCCGAGCCCGGGCGTAACTCCTTGAGGTTCTTCATCGAGCTGCCGTGGATCACATCGGCCATAGGACGACCGAGGCTCGGTCCTATGTCGGCAAGCAGCTCGATGGCCTGCTCCACCGAGTCGGCCGAATGCGGATCGTGAGCACATAGGGCGAGGAACCAGTCGGCCACCTCGTCATGGATGTTGATTGACCACGCCACGGACGAGTATAAGCAGTCGCTTGTAGAAGCGCATGCTTTTATTGCCGGACCATTCACTCGCATGGGTGGCTCGGCGCCGGGCGGGGACAGGGGCGGGCCGCGCGCGACACCCCCGTCGTCGCGCGGCGGCCGCCCCGGATCGTGAGGCCCGGCGGGCTGGGCCAGTTCAGGACATTAGGCGGCCGCGGCAGCGGCGGCGAGGAACGATGTGCACAGTGAGGGTGTGCGGTGGTTCCCGTTCGAACGGTGAGTGCTCTGGTGAACGGTGAGTACGGCCGCGAACGGGGAGCGCGCTGAGGCGAATCGCGGTGCCCCGGCTCCTCAGAGCGAGCCCAGTGCCCGCATCGCCAGCCACAGTTCGTACTTCGCGCTCGGCGCGGTCAGCAGGGACCGGCCCAGTACGTCCTCCGCCCTGGTCAGGCGCTTGCGCGCGCCCGGCAGCGAGATGCCGAGGGCGGCGGCCGCCGCGGGGAGACGGGCGTCGGCGCGCAGCCAGGTGCGTACGGTCTCCAGACCGGCGGTGGGCCTGGCCTCTTCCAGGGGGCGCAACTGGGCCCGGGCCCAGGTCCCGGCGGCGGGTGTGCCCAGCACCGCGTCCAGCGTGGCGATGGGCCCCGGCGGGGCCTGGGCGCGGGCCGCCGCGGCCTGCGGCGCGGTGTGCAGCCGCAGGGCGAGCCAGGCGGCCGACTGCGCGGCCAGGCTGCGGCTGACCTCCACGCCCAGCAGCTCATCGAGATGGCGCAGCCGCGCGGCGAGCGTATTGCGGTGGATCTTCAGATGGCGGCTGGCCGCTCCACCGAAGCTGAGCCACGACCCGAGTGTGCCCAGCAGCTCCTGCGGGCCGGGGTCGGCGCGGCGGGCCGGGGCGTAGCGCACGCAGGGCGCCAGGAGTTCGCTCGCCCACAGATGGCCCTCCGGGCCCGCCAGTACGGTCACATCCACGTCGCCGCCGAAACCGGCGCGGCGCTCGGGGGCGTTACGGGCCACCGCCAGTGCGTGGATGGCCTGCTCATAGGCGGTCGGCGTGTCCCGCAGCGCGACCGCCGCGCTCACCCCGACCCGGCACTCCGGCACGAGGCGGACGATCAGCAGGTCCAGCGATTCGGGGAGCGGGGGGTGCGGGTCATCGCTCGCCGTGGCCGGTCCCGCCTCGGTGGCCGGACCAGTCGTCTCCGGTGGTACGAGCGCGAGGACGTGGTTCGGGCGCACCGGGCACGGCACGATCCACGCCGCGCCGCCTGCCTCGCGGTCGATCCGCCGGGCGATCTCGCGCCGCCGGGGCTGCGGACACTCGATCACATACATCTGGACCACCCCGGGCAGCGCCGGCCGCAGCGCCCCCGCGATCCGCTGCGCGGCGGGCACGCTGCCCACCATCAGCAGATGCAGCACCGCCTCCCGGCTGTGCTCCTCGGCCGATTCGATCCGCCGCCGCGCCCGTTCGGCCTGCTCCAGCCGCCAGCACAGGGCGAGGGTGCGGGCGGCGTCGGCGAGCAGCATTCCGCAGTGCGGATCGTCCGGCCCGATGACGGCCAGATACGTACTCGGGTCGGTGTCGAGCGCGATCAGATGCACCGGGGGCCCCTCGCCCCCGCCCAGCACGGCGGACGGCGCCCCGCGCCGGTGCAGCTCGACGGCCGCGTCGGCGGCCGGCCGCGCCACCGCCGGGTCGTGTTCCCCGCCCGGCCCGGCTAGCACCCGGCCCGTGTCCCCGACCAGCACGGCCGGGCCCCCGGTGCGCCGGGTCAGCCAGCCGAGCATGTCCCGTACCGCCCCGCGCCTGGAGGCCAGCCGGGCGAGGGCGAGAACGTTGTCGGCGCGGTCGGCGCGCACGTCGGAGGGCGAGGCGGGCATAAACAGCACATTAGTTCCGATCGCCTGGGTTCCCGAAGGGGCTCGGACCGGTCTGCGGGATCGGCGGCGGCCAAGGGAAGCGGCCAAGGGAAGGGGCCAAGGGAGGGGGCCAAGGGAGGGGGCCAACGGAAGGGGCGCGGCTAGGCTCGGCCGGTGTCCACCGTCATAGCCGCCATGATCACCGCCGTCGTCGGCATCCTCGGCACCCTCTTCGCGCCCGTCCTTCAGCAGCGCATGACGGTACGCCAACGCGAGGAGGACGCGCGCAGGGAGGACCGGCGGCGCCGCGTCGAGGAGCGCCGGACCGCCTACACCGCGATGAACCGCGCCTCCCGGCAGTTCCACACCCTCCTCAAGGACGCGCTGCACCGGATCCGCGACGACGTGTACACGGACGAGGACCGGGTCCGGCTGGAGGAGGCCCGCCGCGACTACCGGGACCGTTACGCCGAGGCGCAGATGATCGTCCCCGAACGGGTCCTGGCAGCGTCCCGCGCGCTCAACACGGTGCTCGCCGGGATCGACGCACAGGCCAAACGGATCGACCGGGGCCTGCAAGGCGACGGCGAGACGGCGGCGGGCGCGCTGCTGGAACTGAAGGAGGCCGAGCCCCGGCTGGCGACGATGCGCCGGATCATGCGGGAGGACCTGGGCATCCTCGACTGAGCCCCGGGGCCGCCGCCATGACCTCAGGGGTAATCGACGCCCCGGGCGTGGCGCGACAGGCTGATCGGTGTCCGCCGCAGCCGCCGGACCGGACCCAACCGCCGATCAGCCCGGAGCACTTGCCGGAGCACTTGGAGGAGCCATGCCCGCCGCCTACGCGCTCGCGCATCTGCGCGGCCGCAGCCCGCACCCCGACATCATCGAGTACCTGGAACGGATCCAGGCCACCCTCGACCCCTTCCACGGCCGCTTCGTCATCCACGGCGGCGAGCTGGAGGTGGTCGAGGGGGAGTGGCCGGGCAGTGTGGTGCTGATCGAGTTCCCGGGCGGGATGGCGGACGCCCGCACCTGGTACGCCTCGCCCGCGTATCAGGACATCCTGCCGCTGCGCACGGACCACATCGAGGGCGTCGCGGTCCTGGTCGAGGGTGTCGACCCCGGCTACGACCCGCTGAAGCGGGCCGAGAAGCTCCGGTCCGCGGACCCCAGCGGGTACGCCCGCTGAGCGCTCCGCTGGAAGTGTCGCGACGCGTCGTCGGCCGACCGCGGCGCCGTCGTGGCTGGCCACGCGGCGGAGCCGCACATCGGCACAGCCCCGCGCCCCTTCCCGTCGCCGCCCGAACCGTAGCGGACTTCCTCCGACCTGCTTGGCGCGCACGCCACCCGGCGGGTCCTTCCCACGCCCCTGGGGGCGACGCGGCCGGGGGCCGGGGCGGAGCCCCGCACGCGGCGGAGCCGCAAATGTCAGGGTGTCGGGAAGGGGCGGGAGGGGAGCAGCCCGCCGCCGGCGTCAGCGCCCCACCGCGTATCCCTGCGCGCCCCGCGGATTCGCGGCGCCCAGCAGCACCCCCGTCTCCGGATCGCGGGCGACCGCGCACAGCCGTCCCTCCGACCAGGGCTCGCCGACCACCACATCGTGGCCGCGGCGGCGCAGCTCCGCGACGGCGGTCTCGCCGACCCGCGACTCCACGACCACCCGTCCCGCCGTCATCGCCCGCGGGTGGAAGGAGCCGGGGAAGGACTCCTGGTGCCAGTTGGGGGCGTCGATGGCGCCCTGGAGATCCAGTCCGGAGCGCACCGGCGCCCGCAGCGCGACCCCGAGGAAGAAGTGCGTGCTCCACTGGTCCTGCTGATCGCCGCCCGGCGTCCCGAAGGCCATGACGGGGGTGTCGCCGCGCAGCGCGAGCGAGGGGGTGAGCGTGGTGCGGGGGCGGCGGCCGGGGGTGAGGGAGTTGGGCAGCCCGGGGTCCAGCCAGGTCATCTGGAGCCGGGTGCCGAGCGGGAAGCCCAGCGCGGGGATGACGGGGTTGGACTGTAGCCAGCCGCCGCTGGGGGTGGCCGCGACCATGTTGCCCCAGCGGTCCACGACGTCGAGATGGCAGGTGTCGCCGCGCGTCACCCCGTCCGGCCCGACGGCCGGTTCGCCGTCGGCCCGTTCGCCCGGAGCCGATCCCCGAACGGCCGATCCCCCCACCGCCGGTCCGCCCAGCGCCGGCCCCAGGTCCGGTCCGCCGACCGTCGGCTCCCCGCCGCCCGGTCCGGCCGCCGGTCCTGCCGCCCCGGAGGCCGCGCGGGCCACGGCGGCCAGCGCCTGCTTGCTCAGCCGCGGCGTACGGCCTCCGGGGTGCCCGGGGCGCAGCTCGTACGAGGCCCGCTCGCCGATCAGCCGCCGCCGCTCGTCGTTGTACGGTCCGGAGAGCAGCTCCGCCAGCGGCACATCCGCGGCGTCCCCGTACCACGCCTCGCGGTCGGCCATGGCCAGCTTGCCGCCCTCGATCAGGGTGTGCAGAAAGTCGGGCGTGCCCAGGTCGTCCGCGGTCAGCCCGTCCGGCAGCAGGGCGAGTTGCTGGAGCAGCACCGGCCCCTGGCTCCAGGGCCCGGCCTTGCACACGGTCCAGCCGTTCCAGGAGTGGCTGACCGGCGCCTCGTACGTGGCCTCGAAGGCGGCCAGATCGTCCCCGGTGAGCGCCCCGGCGTGGCGCTGCCCGGACGAGTCCATCGCGGGCCGGGCCGCCGCGTCCGCCAGCTCCCGCGCGATGAAGCCCTCGCGCCAGACCCGGCGGGCCGCCTCGATCTGTGTCTCGCGCCCCGGCCCCGCCCCCTCCGCCTCGGCGATCAGCCGCCGCCAGGTGGCCGCCAGCGCGGGGTTGGTGAGCAGCCGCCCGGCGGCGGGGGACTCCCCGTCCGGCAGATACAGCTCGGCCGAGGTCGTCCACTCGGTCTCGAACAGCTCCCGTACCGCCTCGACCGTCTCCCCGATCCGCTCGACCGCGGGATGGCCGTGCTCGGCGTAGCCGATCGCGTACCGCAGCACCTCGGCGAGCCGCTTGGTCCCGTGGTCGCGCAGCAGCACCATCCAGGCGTCGAACGCACCGGGCACCGCCGCCGCGAGCGGGCCGGTGCCCGGGACGAGGTCGAGGCCGAGCGCCGTGTAGTGGTCGATGGTGGCCCCGGCGGGGGCCGGGCCCTGGCCGCACAGCACGGTGGGTTCGCCGCCCGCCGGGGCGAGGATGATCGGCACCTCACCGGCGGGCCCGTTCAGATGCGGCTCGACCACATGCAGGACGAACCCGGCGGCCACGGCCGCGTCGAAGGCGTTGCCGCCGTCCTCCAGGACGGCCATGGCGGACTGCGAGGCGAGCCAGTGGGTGGAGGACACCATGCCATGGGTGCCCTGGAGGGTGGGCCGGGTGGTGAACATGCGGCGGGCTCCTGATCTCGTACGGGGGTGCGGGGTGCGGGGGCGGGTGTGCGGGCGGATCTCAGGGGCTGAGGTGTCCTCAGGGGGCCGAGGCGTCCGGCGCCGTTCCGTCGTCCGCCACCAGATGGCAGGAGACCTGCCGACCGCCACCGCCCGCAAGCCCGCGCAGCACGGGCGGCTCGGTGCGGCAGCGGTCGACGGCGAGCGGACAGCGGGTGTGGAAGCGGCAGCCCGGGGGCGGATCCAGCGGGCTGGGCAGCTCCCCGCTGAGCACGATCCGGGCGCGCGACCGCTGCGCGGCCGGGTCCGGCACCGGCGCCGCGGACAGCAGTGCCTGGGTGTACGGATGCTTGGGGTCGGCGAACAGCTCGGCGGCCGGGGCCTGTTCCACCAACTGCCCCAGATACATCACCGCGATCCGGTCGGCGAGGTACTCGACCGCGGCCAGGTCATGGGTGATGAACAGACAGCCGAAGCGCCGCTCCCGCTGGAGATCCGCCAGCAGATTGAGCACGGACGCCTGAACGGAGACGTCCAGCGCCGACGTCGGCTCGTCGGCCACCAGCAACTGTGGATCGACCGACAGCGCGCGGGCGATCGAGACCCGCTGCCGCTGCCCGCCGGAGAGCTCATGGGGCCGCCGCCGCGCCAGTTCGGGCCGCAGCCCCACCTGGGCCAGCAGCGCGGCGACCCGGTCGCGCAGGGCGTCGCCGGACGCCAGGCGGTGCAGCCGCAGCGGCTGGGCGACGATGGCACCCACGGTCATCCGGGGGTCGAGCGAGGACGACGGGTCCTGGAAGACCAGGTGGAAGTCCTTGCGCAGCGGACGCAGCGCCCGCCTCGACAGCCGGGTCACCTCGCGGCCGTTGATCGTCACGCTGCCCGCGGTCGGCCGGTCCAGCCGTACGGCGCACCGCCCCACCGTCGACTTGCCGCTGCCGGACTCCCCGACCAGGCCGACGATCTCGCCCCGGCCGATGCTGAGGCTGACCCCGTCGACCGCCTTGACGGTCCCGGCCGGGCCGGTGAAGTGACGGACGAGGCCGCTGATGTCGAGCACGGCGTCATCCCGCGACGCCTCCACGGACGCGACGACGGCGGTCATGAGGCGGCCTCCTGATCGGGGCGTTCTGTCTGCTCTGTGCCTTCGGTCTGCTCGGGGCGGTCCGGCTGCCCGGAATCGACCGGCACCGGATACCAGCACGCCGCCTGATGCCGCCCGCGCAGCACCCGCAGCGCGGGCCGCTGCGCCCCGCACCGTTCATCGGCAGCGGAGCAGCGGGGCTGGAAGGTGCAGCGGTCGGGCTGTTCGGTGAGGCTCGGCACCAGCCCGGGGATCTCCTGGAGCCGCCCCCGTTCGCCCGCCGCCCGCCGCCGTCCGGGGACGGGCACGGCGCCGAGCAGCCCGCGGGTGTACGGATGGCGGGGCGCGGTGAACAGCTCGTCCACCGGGGCCTGTTCGACGCCCCGCCCCGCGTACATCACCAGCACCCGGTCGGCGATGTCGGCGACCACGCCCAGATCGTGGGTGATCAGCACGATGGCGGTGCCGAGCCGCTCCCGCAGGGACTGGAGCACCTCCAGGATGCCCGCCTGCACGGTGACGTCCAGCGCGGTGGTGGGCTCGTCGGCGATGAGTACGGCGGGGTCGCAGGCGATCGCGATGGCGATCATCACCCGCTGTCGCATACCGCCGCTGAGCTGGTGCGGATAGTCGCGGGCCCGCTGGGCGGGGGCGGGGATGCCGACGAGGTCGAGCACGTCCACGGCCCGTTCGCGCGCCGTGCGGCGGTCGAGGCCCTGATGGCGCCGGAGGACCTCGCCGACCTGGCGGCCGATGGTGAGGACGGGGTTCAGCGAGGTCATCGGCTCCTGGAAGATCATCGCGATCTCCCGGCCGCGGACGTCCCGCAGCTCCTTCTCGTCCGCCCCCACCAGCTCCCGTCCGCCCAGCCGGATGGAGCCGCCGACACGTGCGGTGGGCGGCAGCAGCCCCATCACGGCGGTGGAGGTCACGGACTTGCCGCAGCCGGACTCGCCGACCACGGCCAGTACTTCACCGGCGGCGATGTCGTACGACAGCCCGTCCACCGCGTGGACCACGCGGGTCGGGGTGCGGAAGACCACGGACAGGTCCCGCACGCTCAGGGCAGGGGGCGCGGGGGCGGTCATCTCTCCGGGGGCGGTCATCGGTTCTCTCCCGACGCGGCCATCGGCTCTCCCGACGTGGTCATCGGCTGTCTCCCTGGGGGTCGAGGATGTCGCGCAGCCCGTCCCCGAGCAGATTGAACGCGAGCGTCGCGGCGATGATCGTCAGCCCCGGGAAGACCGCCATCCAGGGCGCGGCGGCGATATACGCCTGGGCGCTGGAGAGCATCACCCCGAGCGAGGCGGACGGCGGCTGGATGCCGAGGCCGAGGAAGCTCAGCAGCGCCTCGCCGATGATCGCGGAGGGGATGCCCACGGTGGCCTGGACGGTCAGTGCGGACAGGGCGCCGGGCAGGATATGGCGGAAGAGCACGGTGCCGTCCCCGCCGCCGTTGGCCACGGCCGCCGCCACATAGTCGAGGTGCTTGAGCCGCAGCGTCTCCGCCCGGGTGATCCGGATGACGGCCGGGATCTGGGAGACGCCGACCGCGATCGTGGCGTTCAGCAGGGACGGACCGAGGATGGTGGCCAGGCCCACCGCCAGCACCAGGAAGGGGAAGGCGAGCAGGGTGTCGGTGAGCCGGGAGACCACCGAGTCGGCGAACCGCCCGTAGTAGCCCGCGATCAGCCCGAGCGGCACCCCGGCCGCGAAGGCCAGCGCCACCGCGAGCAGACCGATCTGGAGCGAGGCCCGCACCCCGTACACGACCCGGGAGAGCTGATCGCGGCCCAGGTCGTCGGTGCCCAGCCAGTGGGCCCAGCCCGGCTGCTGGAGGGCGGCCGAGAAGTCGGGCCGGGCCGGGTCGTACGGCGCGACGAGCGGTGCGAACAGCGCGATCAGCACCAGGATCGCGGCGGCCACGGCCCCGGTGAGGGCCAGCTTGTTACGGGTCAGCAGCCGGAGCCGGGACAGCGGCGCGAGCGGGCCCCGCTCCCGCTCCTCGGCGGCTGGAAGGGCGGTAGCGGCGGTGCTCACTGGGCACCTCCGAGCCGGATCCGGGGGTCGATCACCGAATAGGCCAGGTCGACCAGGAGGTTGACGAGGATGTAGGCGGCCGAGGTGAACAGCACCACGCCCTGCACCATCGCGTAGTCGCGGGAGAAGACCGCGTCGATGGTGAGCTTGCCGAAGCCCGGCAGCACGAAGATCTGCTCGGTGACGACCGCGCCCGAGATGAGGTGCCCGAGCTGGAGCCCGAGCACGGTCACCACGGTGACCAGGCTGTTGCGCAGCGCGTGCCCCATGATCACCTGACGGCCGGAGAGCCCCTTGGCGCGGGCCGTGCGCACGTAGTCGGCGGAGAGCGAGCCCAGCATGGCCGCGCGCGTCTGCCGCATCACGACCGCCGCCAGACCGGAGCCGAGGACGATCACCGGCAGCACCATATGGCGCAGGTTCTCCACCGGGTCCACGCCGAACGGCACGAAACCGGAGGCGGCGAAGACCGGCAGGGCGATGGCGAACGCGAGGACGAGCACGATGCCGAGCCAGAAGGCGGGCACCGAAAGCCCCAGCAGCGCCACCGCGTTGACCAGCCACTCTTCGGGTCTGCCGCGCCGCACCGCCGCCACCACCCCGGCGCCCACGCCGACCACGACCGCGAGCAGCAGGGCCAGGGCGGACAGTTCGAGGGTGACGGGCAGCGCCTCCAGGACCGAGTCCAGGACCGGCAGCCCGGTGCGGGAGGAGACGCCGAGGTCGCCGGTGGCGGCGTGCCGCACATAGCGCACGTACTGCACCACGATGTTGTCGTCCAGCCCGTAGCTCGCGCGGATCTGGGCGATCGCCTCGGGCGTGGGCTCCTCCCCGGCCAGCGCGGTGGCGGTGTCGCCGGGCAGCGCCCGTACACCGGCGAAGACCACGATGCTGACCAGGAAGAGGGTGATCAGCGATTCGCCGACGCGGCGGATCGGATAGGACATCAGTTCCCTCCCGTCGCGTATCCGGCGTCCTTCACGCGGATCAACCCGTCGCCGAAGACCTTCAGCCCGGCGACCTTCTTCGTCACGGACACGTAGTTGGTGGGCTGGATCAGATAGAGCACGGTGTGCTGGGCGCGGATGCGCTCGACGAGCCGGGCGTAGATCTTCCGGCGGGCGGCCTTGCCCGCGGTGGCGCCGCCCTCGGCGATCAGCCGGTCGATGGCGGGGTCGGAGAGGCCGCCGTAGTTCTGGGCGCCGCCGGTGCCGGCGAAGACGTCGATGTTGCCCGCCGGGTCGAGCCGTCCCGACCAGTTGGTCGTCGCCGCCTGGAAGTCGCCCGCGCGGGAGTGCTCCAGGCCGGTGGCGAACTCGGTCGGCGCCAGACTCACCGCGAAGCCCGCCTCCTTGGCCATGGCCTGGACGACCTGGCCCAGCCGGTTGTCCTCCGGGGTGGTGCTGATCTGAAGCCGCACCCGGACCGGGGTGGCCACCTTGGCGGCCTTGAGCAGCCGCTTGGCCTTGGCCAGGTCGCGGGCCGGGCAGCGGGCCCCGGTGGCGTAGGGGGTGCCGGAGGGGAGCGGGCCGCAGGTGGGCCGGTAGCGGTCCTGGAAGACGATGGTGTTGATGAGGGCGCGGTCCAGGGAGAGGTCGAACGCCTCGCGCACCCGCACATCCCGCGCGATCGGGGTGTCGATCCGGCCCGGCGGCGCCCCGGCGCCCTTGGTGTTGCCGATGTTGAGGGTCAGTCCGTAGTAGCCCAGCGAGGGGGAGTTGAAGAGCTGGAGCCCGGGTTCGGTGAGCGCCCTGCCCACCTGGACCGGGTCCATCTGGTCGCCGACCTGGATGTCACCGGACTGGAGATTCGCCAGCCGGACGTTGCCGTCGGTGATGGTGCGGTAGATGACCCGCCGCAGATGGACGGAGTCGGCGTCGTAGTAGTTCGGGTCCTTGTCGAGCACGATGCGGTCGCCGACCACCCGCTCGGCGTAGCGGAACGGGCCGACGCAGGTGGGGTGGCTGGCGAAGCCGTCGCCGTAGCGCTTCAGCGCCGTCGGCGACATCACCATGCCCGCGCGGTCGGCGAGCAGCGCGAGCAGCGGGACGTACGGCTTCTTCAGCCGCAGCCGTACGGTGTCGTCGCCGACCGCCCGAACCGAGGTGACGGGCTTCAGCTCGCTGGCGCGGACGGATCCGGGCAGGGTGCGGTGCCGGTCGAGGGAGGTCTTGACGGCCTTCGCGTCCATCCGGGTGCCGTCGGCGAACCGGACGCCGCGCCGCAGCTTGATGGTGACGGTGCGGCCCCCGTCGCCGGTGGTGGGCGGGGCGGCGGCGAGCTGCGGTACGAACCGGTCCCGGGCGTCGACGTCGTAGAGCTTCTCGCACATCGCGGCGAACACCGTGCGGCCCACGGCGGTGCTGGCCAGCGAGGGATCCAGCTTGTCCGGGTCCGATTTGAGGGCGATGGCCAGCGTTCCGCCGTCGCGGACGGGCCGGGGGTCGGTCATCCGGTCGGCGCCCACCTCGGCCGTGGGGGAGGCCAGGGACGCGCAGCCGGCGGTGGCGGCGACGACCAGCACGCACAGCACCCGGGCGGCGAGGGCGGCGGCGCGCGGTCGGTGGCGGGTGGGTGGGGGCCGGTCGCTGGGTCCGCTCGTTGTTTGGCGCATGGCGGGGTGCCTCACTGCTGGGGACGGAGAGCGCGCGCTGCGGTGCGGTCAGGATGGCGCAGGGACAGGCAATTGGTCCATTGGTAGGACCACATTGCTTCGGTGGACGGTAGCGGGCGGGCCCGGCGATTCGGGTTGCCCGCCTGTCACCACCTGGTTAAATCCCGCCGCGCCGGCGGCCGGGAGGACGCCGGGGGAGACGTCCGCCGGATATGAGACTCTGGACCACCGGCCGGACCGGAAAAGGCCAAAGGCCACAGGAAAGCTCGGGAAAGCCTGGAAGGGCCCGGAAAAGCCCGGGACGTTCGAGAAGCTCGCGAAGTTCGGACAGCGCGCGAAGCTCGGAAAGCGCGCGAAGTTCGCGAAGTTCGCGAAAGCTGAAGAAGGCGGAGGAAAGCCGGGAGATGGACTGGCGGCAACTGCGGCACTCCACCCTGTCGAGGCCGGACGCCCTGGCCGTCGGCCTGGAGCGGCTGATCCTGAGCGGAGAGCTGCCGCCCGGTTCCCGCGTCCCCCCGGAGCGGGAGCTCGCGGAGAGCCTCGGCGTCTCCCGGGGCTCGGTCCGCGAGGCGCTGCGCGCCCTCGCCTCCCGCGGACTGGTCGCCCGGCGCCCCGGCTCCGGCACCGTCGTACTCGACCCGGGGGCCACCCCGCGCGGCGACATCCTCGCCTCGGGGCTCGACGCCACGGCGGAGCTGTTGCAGGTCATGGAGGTACGCGCGTGTATCGAGCCGTCGGTGACCGCGCGTGCCGCCCGGCGGGCCACCCCCGCCGACATCGTCCAACTCCACGCCCTGCTGGACGCGATGCGACGGGAGCCCACGCGGCGCGAGTTCACCGACCTGGACCGCACCTTCCACCGCGCCATCGCCCAGTACACCCGCAACCCCCTGCTGCTGCGGCTGCTGGACCGGGTCTACGAGATCGGCGAGCCGGGGCGGCGCGAGACCTCACTGTCCGCCGCGCGGCGGCGCGCCACGATCGAGGAGCACCAGGCCATCCTGCGGGCGATCGAGGCCCGCGACCCGGAGGCGGCCCGTGCCGCCTCCGAGACGCATCTGGACTCGGTGCTGCACCGGATCGAGGAGCAGCGGCGGCGTACGGAGGCGCGGGGTGGGGGAGTCGAGGCGGGCGACGGGGGAGTCGAGGCGGACGGGAGGTGAGCCCGGCCGCCCGTACCGGCCCTAGGGGCGGACGTACCGGTCGGGCTTCCCCTGCGGCCAGTTGATGGTGAGGCTCTGGCCGTCGCCGCTGACCACCGCGGTGCCGCCGGAGATGGTCTCGCCCTGGCAGGTCATGGAGACGGCCATGCTCGCGCTGATCGTCCCGGGGCAGGACTTGCCCTGGTACCCCACGGTCAAGGAGCCGCCGGTCACGGTCATGACCAGCGGTTTGCCGTTCGGATCGCGCACCTCGGAGTACCACGTGCCCTGCACGCTCGCCGGGGCGCCCGCGCGGGTGGGTGCGGGGGCCCGCGTCTTCGGGGCCGTACGGCGGGGCGCCGGGGGGACGCCGTCGGCGGTGCGGGTGGCCCGGGGGCTGCTCGGGCTCGCGCCGGGGCTCTTCGCGGCGGGCTTCGTACGGCTCGGGCTGGGGCTCGCACCGGTGGGGGTGGCGGACGCGGTGCCGCGTTCCGCGCCGTCGCCCTTCTGGGCGGCCGCGGTCTTGTCGGAAGTGCCGGACGACTGGGCGCCCTTGTCGTCGTCCTTGCCGCAGCCGGTCAGCGCCAGCGCCAGCACCGCGACGGCCACGGTGGCGGCCGCATTCATTTTCCGCACGAGAATCCCTGATATTCCTGAGTGAACGGGGAAGGCATGAGGGAAGATCTTGACAGGCGGATCCGGAAAAACTCCATGGGTTCCCGCGATGTTCTCCAGGAAATGTGTACTGGAATCAGGATCAGTTTCTTGCCGCGATTTCTCGCGGCGCTCTTACGGAGGATTTCTCACGGTGCCGCCGGATCGGCGCCGGGCCCGAAGACCACCGACCACGGCCGGGGCCGACGGGTCTCATCCGAAGACTCCTCCGAAGGCGTGAGCAACCGCCTGGGCGGGCCTTCCCGCGCGATGACCTCCGCGGCGATCCGGGCGAACGCAGGCGCCGCCGGATGGGCCGAATGCACCTGCCATACGGCGGACATCCACAGCACCAGCGGACGGCCGGCCAGCGGGCGCCAGGCGGCCCGCGGCTCCTTGCCCGCCACCCGCCCGTCGTCGAACGCCACCCCGCGTCCCGATGCCACAAGACCCAGCAGGAATTCCGGATTACGGGCATGACGGACCGCGGGCGGGGTGAAACCGCCCTCCCGGCAGATATCGAGAATGCGGTCGTACCACCCCGGCGCCGCGGCCCGGGGAAAGAGAAACAGTTCATGGCCCGTAAGGTCCGCCAGCGCCACCTCGGAAAGCCGGGCCAGCGGGGAGGACCGGGGCAGTACGACCCCCAACTCGACCCCGGCGGACGGCCCCAGCACGAGATCGTCGGCGTCCGCCACCGGATGGTGCACCAGACCCACGTCCAGCCGGGCGGCGGCGAGCAGCCGCACCTGCTCGGCCGTGTCCACCTCCTGGAGGTCGATCCGCAGCCCCGGGAACTCCTGCGCGCACGCCGACAGCAGGGCGTGCAGCGTCCGGGCGGGCGTCTGCGGCGGTACGCCCGCCCGCAGCGTGCCCAGTTCGCCCTCGCGGACCCGCGCCATGACCGTACGCAACCGCTCCTCGCGGGCGAGCAGTTCGCGCGCCTCCTCCAGCAGCAGCGCACCGGCGGCGGTGAGCCGCACCTGGCGGGCCGAGCGGTCGAACAGCTCAAGGCCCAACTCCCGCTCCAGCCGCCGGATGGACTGGCTCAGCGGCGGCTGTGCCATGCCGAGGAGATCGGCGGCGCGGCTGAAGTGCAGCTCCTCCGCGACGACAATGAACAGGCGCAGGTGGCGTATGAGATCCACCGGCCGACCCTATGCGACACCGGAGGGACGAGGGCGGCGGACGGACGAGGGGAGCGTTGGACGGACGAGGGGAGCGTTGGACGTGGGGGACTCGGTGGACACGGCGCCGGTCGACACGGCGCTGACCGAGAAGCGGATCGCGGAGGTGTTCGCGGAGACGGACGCCGGGGCCCGGCTGCACGCGGTGGACATCGACGCGCCCGGGCGCGAGATGGGCCTCGGCGCGGACGACCAGGTCGTCATCGCGTCCGTGTTCAAGATCCTGCTGGTGCTGGAGTTCGCCCGGCAGGCCGACGCCGGACAGCTCGATCCCCGCGAGCGGGTGGTCATCACCGCCCCCGACCGCCTCGGTGGCTGGGGCACCGCGGGCTGCGCCGACGATGTCGAGATGTCCCTGCGCGACCTGGCGTACTTCGCCCTGTCGGTGAGCGACAACTCCGCCGCGGACGCGCTGATGCGCCGGATCGGCCTCGACACCGTGCGGCTGCTGGCGGCCGAACTGGGCCTGGACCGCACGCGGATCGTCGGCGGGCCCCGGGAGCTGCTGGAGTCGATGTTCGAGGATGCGGGCGCGACGGACGAGGGGGAGTTCGCCGCCGTCTATCCGACGCTGACCTTCGAGCGGCTGCGCCGCTTCCGCGTCCTGGACCCTGGGCACACCACCTCCAGCACACCCCGCGACATCACCACCCTGCTGCGCCTGATCTGGCGGGACCGGGCCGGTTCCCCGGCGGCGTGCGCGCTGGTGCGGGAGCTGATGTCCCGGCAGGTCTTCCGGCAGCGGCTGGCCTCCGGCTTCCCCGATGACGTCCTGGTCGCGGCGAAGACGGGCACGCTGCCGAGCCTGCACATCGAGGCGGGCGTCGTCCGCTACCCGGACGGCGGCCGGTACGCGGTCGCCGTGTTCGCCCGTACGGCCTCGGCCGCGGCGGCGCGTACGGCGGTGGACGCGGCGATCGGACGGGCGGCGCGGCTGGCGGTGGACGCGCTCAGACGCCGCTGACCTGGCCTGATACCGAACCGGATATGGCTGGAGTGCCGTGCCGATCTTGGACGGTGGGCCGGGGGAGCTGCTCTGCTGTGCCCATGACCGCCAACAGAGCATCGCGCTTCAACCGCCGTCTGCTGATCCGGGGAGCGGCGGCAGGCGCGGCCGTACCCGCCGTCCTCCCCACGGCCGCCCAGGCGGCCACCGGGGCGGCACCGAGCGCTTCCAGGCCCTCCGACGCGAAGACCTCGGACCCAGGGACCTCGAACGCGAAGACTTCGAATCCAGGGACCTCGAACGCGAAGACCTCGGACGCGACCTTCCAATGGCTCGGTACGAGCGGCTGGCGCATCGACACCGGCGGCGGCCGGACGATCCTCTTCGATCCCTATCTGAGCCGCTTCGAAACCGGGCTCTTCAAGAAGAGCTTCAATCCGAAGACGCCGCTGACGACGGACGGCGCGACCATCGACCGCCATATGGGCCGCCCCGAGCTGATCCTGGTCAGCCACAGCCACTGGGACCACCTCAACGACGTCCCCTACATCGCCGAGGCCGCCCCGGACGCGCGGATCGTCGGCACCGAGACCACGTACCACCTGCTCCGGGCCCTCGGCGTCGACAAGGCCCGGATCGCCGTGGTCAGGGGCGGTGAGGTGCTGGACTTCGACGGCCTGGTGGTCGAGGCGGTCGCCGGCCGCCACAGCCGCAACGACTCGTACAGCTACTTCGCCCCCGGCACCCTCACCGGCCCCCCGCCCCGCCCCCAGACCATCTCCGACCTCCCGGAAGGCGACACCCTCGCCTTCCACGTGACGCTGCCCGACGGGCTCTCGGCCTTCCTCATGGGAGCGAGCGACTTCAGCGAACGGGACACCGCCGGTCTGCGCCCCGACGTGGCCATGATCGCCACCCCCGGCACCACCGCCACCCACCGCTACGTCCCCCGCCTGCTGGAGGCGCTCGACTACCCCGCCACCGTGGTCCCCGTGCACTGGGACAACTTCGAACTCCCCCTGGACGAGGGCGCCCACCGCGATCCCACGATCGACCTGGACGGTTTCATCGCCCGGATCCGCGAGGCCGGCCCCGGCTCCCGCATCCTGCTGCCGGAGTACGCGACGCCGTACCGCTTCTGACCCGCTCGCGCCTGGGCGACGGGCTGTACGGCCCGTCCCTACGACCTGATCCCGACACCCCCACCCACGACGATGTTCTCCCCGGTGATGAACCCGGCCGCGTCCGAGGCGAGGAACGCCACGAGTTCGGCGACCTCTTCGCTCGTCCCGAACCTCCCGAGGGGGACCTGGGCGACCGTGGCCTTGGCGATCTCTTCCAGCACTTCGGCCGGCACTCCTTGTTTGGCCCAGATTCCGGTGTCGATCGGGCCGGGGCTGACGGCGTTGACCCGAATGCGCCGGGGAGCCAGTTCAAGGGCGAGAGACGGCACCATGGAAAGCAGGGCGCCCTTGGTGGCGGCGCTGACGGCGGCCCCACTGGGAATTCCCCTGGTGGCGCCGATCCCTACATTGAAAATGATGGAACCCCCTTCATGGAGCAGCGGGAGGGCCTTTTGGAGGGTGAAGAACTGGCCTTTGACATTGACGCTGAAAAGGTCGTCGTAGGCGGCCTCGTCGAATGCGTCGGATTCGATCGGTAGCATGCGGACGATGGCGGCGTTGAGAAATACGGCATCGAGTCCGCCGAAGCGCTCACGGATTACCTCGACGAGGCGGTCGGTATCGGCCAGTGAGCGGGCGTCGGCGCGCACCGTGACCACCCCTTCGGGGAATTCCTTCTCGGCCGCGGCGATGGTGTCGGGGTTCTGTCCGGTGACGACCACCTGATAGCCACGACGATGGAGGGATTCGGCGGCGGCCTTTCCGATTCCGCTGGTGCCACCGGTGATCAGGGCTACGGGTGCGGACATGCGTCTCTCCTCGCTGCTGCGAAAAACTCGCTGCTACAAAAAAAGGGGGGAACTGCGACGGACTGCGTAACGCCACGCTAGGAACGGCCCCGGGCCCGCGTCCAAGACCTGTTCCGCATCCGGAGATACGAGTCAGGCATCACCACAGCTCAAGGCGATTACCCAGTAGCCGCCGACGAGTCGGCGCGGCTAGCGTGAGGGCATGGCAGACACCCCGCCTCCGGTGGATCTCGATCTTCGGCTGGTGCGGTATTTCACCGTCGTCGCCGAGTACCGGCACTTCCGCCGCGCCGCCGAGGCCCTCCACATCACCCAGCCGTCCCTGAGCCGGCAGATCCGCCGGCTCGAACGACACCTGGGGGCCAGGCTGATCGACCGCACCCCGCAGGGCAGCAAGCTCACCGAGGCCGGGGAGGTCTTCCTGCCCCGCGCCAAGGCGCTGCTGCGATCCGCCGCGCAGGCCGCGGCCCACACCCGGGCCGCCGCCGAGCCGAGCCGGATCACCATCGGCTTCATCATGAACGTCATCGTCACCCCGGCGGTGCGCGAGCTGCGCCACCGCAATCCGGACGCCGACGTCCGCACCCTGCATCTGACCTGGAACGACGCACGGGCCGCCCTGCTCGACCACCGGGTGGACGCGGCGGTGACCCGGCTGCCGTTCCCGACCGGTGAGCTCCAGGTGACGGTCCTCTACGACGAGCCCCGGGTGCTGGTGGTGCCCGTCGACCACCCATTGGCCGGGAAGGAGTCGGTCACCGTCGCCGATATCGCCGACGAACCCCTGATCCGGGGGGCCGACCCGGTCTGGAACGCCTTCTGGCGCATCGACCCCCGCCCCGACGGCAGCCGCGCACCCGACGGCCCCCTCGCCGAGGGTGTGGAGGACAAGCTCGAACTCATCGCCTCAGGGCAGGCCGTGACCATCGCACCCGGCGCCTACAGCCAGGGCCTCCGCCCCGATCTCGCCATGGTCCCGCTGCTCGGGGTCGAGCCGAGTCATGTGGTGCTGGCCACCCGCGCCGACGACAACAGCCGCCTCGTGGCGGCCTTCCGCAAGTACGCCCGGGCCCACCTCACCGGTCCGCCCTCGGCCGGCTCAAAGGTCACTCGGTGAACAATGAGTTAAGCAGTTCAAAATAGACGGTTGCCGCAATGGAACTTTCCCTGGCGCAACTCCCTTTGAAAAAGGGGATGACCTGCGCCTGCGGGAAACTAGGGGAATCCCGGTGCAACCGCTTGTCGTCAATCTTGGTCTACCAGGGCGATCGGAAACACCAAATCGCCGATCACCGGCGTCCGATGACCATATCGGCACTTTCTCCGGTTTGATCGGCACTGATTGCACGAAGGGCCACACCCCTATGCGCATGTACCGGACCATGGCCGCTACGGCCACCCTCGCTCTCGCCCTGGGCGGAGCCGCCCTCGCGGCACCCGCCGCCCAGGCGGCCGCGACGACTTCGGGCTCCCTCGTCCACGAGGACGGTGAGCTCTGGTACAAGGCCGCCGCGGGACAGAAGAACAACCTGTCGGTCTCCGAGCAGATCGTCAGCCGTGGCGAATTCGAGGACTATTACGTCCTCACCTTCCGCGACAACGGTGAGATCACCATCGGTGCGGAAGCGGCGGACTGGGACGAGTGCGCCTACCCGACCGCGAGCGACCACACCGTCGCCCGGTGCGCGGTGGAAATCCCGCAGAACTCCGACGACTCGGATGACTACGACGTCGACCTCGGTGACGGCGACGACACCATCAAACTCGACGCCGACAGCAATGCCTACGCCGGAATTCACGGCGGCGCCGGCAACGACGTCCTCAAGGGCAACGCGTCGCCGACCTTCTACGGCGACGCCGGCAACGACAGGATCGACGGCGGCGGCGGTGTCATGGGCTTCGGCGCCTACGGCGGCGACGGCGACGACACCATCACCAACTGCGTGCAGGAATGCCACGGTGACGCCGGCAACGACACCATCACCGGCGGCTCCGAGGACAACGTCCTGCGCGGCGGCACCGGCAAGGACATCCTGCGCGGCGGCAAGGGCGCCGACGCCATCTACGGTGACCAGGACGACGACACGCTGTACGGCGAGGACGGCGACGACACGATCTACGGCAACAGCGGCAACGATGTGCTGTGGGGCGGCAAGGGCAACGACACCCTCTCCGGTGGCCCGGGCCGCAACGAGGTGCACCAGGACTAAGCGCTCCGCTGGAAGTGTCGCGATGCGTCGTCGGCCGGCTGCGGCGCCGTCGTGGCTGGTCGCGCAGTTCCCCGCGCCCCTTCGGGGCGCTGCCCGAACCCTAGCGGACTGCCTCTGACCTGCTTGGCTTCACCAGAACCAGGTCCACCAGGACCGGTTCGACCTGACGGCAGGGCCTCCCGGGCGGCTCGGGGCCGCGCACCCGCACCGCGGGCCACCGCGCCCCGGGCCACCGGAGGCCCTGCCGTCGCGTCTCCCGCCCGGCCGCGCCGCCCTACTTGCCCCAGATCTTGCGGTACGCCTGCCGATAGCCCTCCGAGTCCCAGGACAGTGCCCCGCCGCTGTTGGCGGCGGTGGTGATGTGCACCGCGGGGACATATCCGCTGGCGGGCTTGTCCGCGAAGGCCCGGTTGAACTCGTCGACGATCTGCCAGCCCTGTTCGGTGAGCGGCTCGGGCACCGTGGCGGCCTGGAACCGCTCCCCGTTGACGCGCTGGAAGGCCGACGGATCGCCGTCCCCCGCGCCGATGTTGAACGGGGCGCCCGCGCCGTCCTTGCCCGCGGCGCGCAGGGCGGCCGCGGCGTGCTGGAAGTACAGGTCGTTGATGGCGGCCGAGTAGGTCCACTTGTCCCCGTAGCGGGAGAGCAGCGAGCGGACTTCCCCGATGGCGCGCTTGTTGACCTCGGGTATCGGCATGTTCTGGTAGCTCAGCAGCTTGACGTCGGAGCAGGTGGCCAGCTCCTTCTTGATCAGGTCCGACTTGTGCTTGGCGAAGGGGACCGTGGCGTCGGTGAAGAGCACCACCCCCGCGCGGCCGCCCGAGCGGGCGATGATCCAGTCGGCGCTGATCTTCGCGACGTCCTCGACCCGGGTGGTGATGTTGCTGAACAGGGCGGGGTCCCCGTCGGGGCCGGGGGTCGGGACGGAGTGCCAGCCGATCACCGGAATGCCCGCCGCCTTGGCCTGCTTGATCTCGTCGGAGACGCTGCCGGGGTCGAAACCGGCGATGGCGATGCCGTCCGGCTTCATTGCCAGCGCCTTCTTGAAGGCGGCCCGGTAACCGGCGGGTGTGCCCTGGCCGTTGAGGGTGCGGGCGCTCCACCGCAGGAGGCCGGCGGCTTCCTGGACGCCCTGGGCGACCCCGGCGGGGCCGGGGTTGGAGAGGTCATGGGCGATGAAGACGACGCTCTTGCCGTGACCGGCCGCCTCGGGCCCGGTGGTGGGGCCCTTCCAGGGGGCGTCGGCGGCCTCCGCCATCTTGACGGCTTGTTTTGCTCTGGTGAGGGCGGTGGGGCAGCCGGGCTCGGCGGAGCTCCGGTGGGACGAGGTGGAGGCGGCGCCGGGCTCGCAGCCGGCGGTGGCCACGGCCAGCAGCGCGATGGCCGTCAGGGCCGCCTTGCGGGTGGGGTGCACGGGTCTCCTCGCAGGGCACGGAGGGTTCGGAGAGTACGGGCCGGGGGCCCGCCGGGGGTGAGCCGGGGGCTGGGAGGAGACAGGTTACGGGGGTCGGCGGCGCGCGGGGCAGCCCCCTTCGGCACCTGCGGCCATCATCGAGCACAGTCGTGAACAAGCCAGGCCACGCGGCGCCCTCGGCCGCCACCCCATGGGCACCGCGCGGACACCTTCCGGACTCCGGCGGGGTGCGGGGCGATGCGGAGGTGACCTAAACCCTGCAATCCACGGAATTTACGTAGTCCTTGAGAGGGCATGCCTTGCGCCTGTCCACGCAGGCGGTAGTGTTCACGCCCGGTCAGGCATGTGGCGCGATCCCGCCGTCGCATTCCGGCTGAATGCCGTCGCCGACGTCCCGCTCCCCGGTGTCGGCCATGGCGGCAACAACACCTTGGTCACCGCTCAGGAGCACATCGAAGGAGGACCTGGGTGTCTGTGGACACGGCGGACCCGCCACTCGAACATGAGCCGTCCGGGCACGCGCCGCGGCATCCGCGGTCCCGTCGCAGGACGGAAGCCCCCGGTGCGCTGCTGGACCGCTGGCCGTTCCGGCGCAAGCTCAACGTCCTGGTGGTCGTGCCCCTGACGGTCGTCGGCGTGCTCCTCGGCCTCGCCGTGTACGGCCAGGTGCGGGAGGCCAGCGACACCGACCGGATCGCCGAGCGGGTGCGCGACAGCGGCCAGGTCGCCCGGCTGATCGACGAGATCCAGGCCGAGCACCGCGAGGCGCTCCTGCTCTCCGTCGAGCAGGAGTCGCTCCACTCCGGCGACACCCTCCCCTCGACCGCCGACTACCGCAAGGCGCAGCGGGCCACCGATCAGCAGGCCGCCACCGTGCGGTCCGCGTTCGGATCGGGCCTGCCGAAGGACGAGGCGCAGGCCCTCGACCACGTCGAGCGCCTGAGCGTGCTGCGGGACAAGGTCGAACGGGGCTCGGTGCCCGCCGCCGGTATCGACCCCGCGTACGCCGCCACCGTCGGCTACCTCATCGACGGCATCGGACTCGACCACTTCTCCGACAGCTCCTCGTCGTCCGTCATCGAGCTGGTCGACGCCGTGCTGCGCGCCGACGCCGCCCACGCGGCCTTCGAGGGCGGGGTGTTCTCCGCCCAGACCCGGGACGCCAACGGCCTCACCGAGTACACCCGCGCGGTCGGCGCGCACCGGGTCTACGAGGAGCAGTCGGAACGTTTCTCCAGAATCGCCGACCCCGACCAGGTCCTGCGCCTGGACGGCATCGAGCGGAACTCCGAGGCGAACGGCATCGAGGACCGGTTCGCGGAGCTCCAGATCGACCCCAGCTCCCTACAGGGCCGGTCGCCGCAGGAGCTGCGCACCGAGATGGCCGCGGGCACCCGGCAGGCCGAGGCCCGACTCGAGATCGCCCGCTCGCTGATCGGCCAGATCGCCGACCGCGCCGACGGCCTCTCCCGGGACGCCCTGCACAAGGCGCTGGCGCTGCTCGCCCTCGCCCTCCTGGGCTTCGCCGCCTGGCTGAGCTTCTCCTTCCTCGTCCGGCGCTCCGTCGTACGCCCCCTCGCGGCCCTCACCGGCGCCGCCCACCAGGTGGTCGAGGTGGCGGGCGAGGAACTCGCCAAGGTCGAGGACGAGGACGACGACGGGAGCGACAGCACCCCGCTGCGGCCCCGCCCGATCCCCGTCCCGGTGCGCGACGAGATCGGCGATCTGGCCGAGGCGTTCAACCAGGTGCAGGTCACCGCCGCGGCGCTGCTGGAGCGGCAGGTGCTCAGCCGCCGCAACGTCGGCGAGATGTTCGGCAACGTCGGCCGCCGGGTCAGCAACCTCACCACCCGCCAGCTCAGCCTGATCGACGCCGTCGAACGCCAGGAGACCGCCCCCGACATCCTGGAACGGCTCTACCGCATCGACCACATCGCCGTACGCCTCCAGCGCAACGCCGACAGCCTGATGCTGCTCGCCGGAATCCGGGAGACCGAACTCGACGCCCGGCCGACCACCCTGGCCGACGTCATCCGGGTGGCGCTCGGCCAGATCGAGGGGTACCAGCGGGTGTCCCTGCGGTCCGAGACCGAGGTCACCGTCGCACCCGACATCAGCGGCGACCTCACGCTGATGCTCGCCGAACTGCTGGAGAACGCGGTCGCGTTCTCCCCGTCCGACACCGCCGTCGAGGTCGTCGTCCGGCCCGGCACCGACGTCAGCGCGGACGGCGGGGCGCTGATCGAGGTCATCGACCACGGCCTCGGCATGGCCGGGGAACGCCTCGACGAGGAGAACGCCCGCCTGGTGCGCCGCGAGCGGCTCGACCTCGTACCGACCAAGGTGCTCGGCCTCTTCGTGGTCGGCAGCCTGGCCCGCCGCTGGGGCATCCGGGTCACCCTGAGCCGTACGCCCGGCGGCGGGGTCACCGGCAGCGTCTGGGTCCCGTCCGCGCTGCTGGTGGCGCGGGGGGCGGAGTTGGTTACGGGGCCGGGGTCCGGGCCTGGGTCTGGGCCGGTTACGGCACCTGGGTCGGGGTCGGCGTCGGCGGGGGCCGGGCGGGAGCCCGAACCCGCGCCCGCCGCCGCGCCCGCGCCCGTACGGGCCGTCGCCACGCCCGCGCCCGAGCGGCGGGCGGCGGCGCCGGCGACGGAGTCCGGTCTGCCACGGCGCGTCCCGGCGGTGTCCCGTACGAACGCGGAGTCGGCTCGCCCCGCGCAGAAAACACCGAAGGCAGCGAACGAGCCGAACGCCACTCCGGCCGCCCCCGCTTCCGCCCCCGCATCCCGCCCGCTGCGCCGCCGCGTCCGGGGCGCGACGCTCGACAAGACCACACCACCGCCCGACCGGGCGATCCCGGCCACGCGCCGGCCCGCCGACGCCGACGCGGTCCGTTCCGAACTCGACGAGTTCGAGGCCGCCGTACGCAGGGCGGAGCGGGACAGCGCCGCCGGCTCCCCGGCCGAAGCCACACCATCGACACATCAGCACCCCCGGAAGGAGTCGGGAAGTGACCACGCCGACAGATAAGAGCGGTTCCGCTGAGCCGGAGACCACCGATCTGCGAGCCGCCGCGGCCGACTTCACCTGGCTGCTCGACCGGTTCGCGACCGAGACCGCGGGTGTCGTCGACGCCATCGCGGTGTCCTCGGACGGTCTGCTGATCGCCGTATCCCAACTGCGGGAACAGGCCGACTCCGAGCGGCTCGCCGCGATCGTCTCCGGGGTCACCAGCCTCGCCGCCGGTGCCTCCGGCAACTACGGCCTCGGCGAGCTCAACAAGGTCATCATCGATCTGGAGGGCGGCCATGTGCTGGTGTCGTCCATCGGCTGCGGTGCCGTGCTCGGGGTGGTGACGACGAAGGAGGCGAAGCTGGGGAACATCGCGTACGAGATGACCCTCTTCGCCAACCGGGCCGGAGCCGCGCTCACCCCGCAGCTCGTCATGGAGCTGAAGAAGAGCGCCGGGTCCGTCGGCTGACGGATCGCACGGCGCACGGAGGAGGGGCGAGATGGTCGCCGGTGAACCGGTACCGCACAACGCGGCAGCCCACGAGAGGACCGCGGAGGACAGCGCACGGGACGCCCCGGAGCCGACGGAGTCCGAGGTGCCGACGGAACCCGTCGAACCGACGGGACCCCTCGGATCGACCGAGTCCGTCGAACCGGCCGAGCCCGTGGGCCGCGCCTCCGCCATCCGGCCGTTCCTGCTGACCGCGGGTCGGGTGGCGGGGAGCGGCACCGGGCCGCCGCTCCCCGTCGAGACCCAGATCGTGACGACGCCGGGCGGGCTGTCCGCCCTGCGGTCGCTCACCTTCGAACGCCGCGACATCATCGCCGCCTGCCGGCGCCCCCAGTCGGTGGCGGAGCTGGCCGCCCGGCTGCATCTGCATCTCAACGTGGTCCGGGTCCTCGCGGAGGACCTGCGCGCCGCGGGACATCTGGCGGTCCATGTCCCGAACGCCGGGACCGTCCACGACATCTCCGTACTGCGAAGGGTTATCGATGGTCTCCGTGCCGTCCCCGACTCACGGGGCTCACTCCGCGACAGCAGTTGAACCGCCACTGCCGGTCAAGCTGGTCATCGCCGGTGGCTTCGGGGTCGGCAAGACCACGGCCGTGGGGGCGATCTCCGAGATCCGGCCGCTGACCACGGAGGCGCTGATCACGGAGGTGGCGGCGGGCGTGGACGACCTCACCCACACCCCCGGCAAGACCACCACCACGGTCGCCATGGACTTCGGTGTCATCACGATCGACCCGAAGCTGAAGCTCTACCTGTTCGGCACGCCGGGCCAGGACCGCTTCGGTTTCATGTGGGACGACGTGGTCGAGGGCGCCCTCGGCGGACTGGTGATCGTGGACACCCGCCGCCTGGACGACTGTTACGCGGCGGTGGACTACTTCGAGCACAAGGACGTCCCGTTCGCCGTCGCCATCAACGCCTTCGACGGCGAGGTCCAGCACGATCTGGACGAGGTCCGCTGGGCCCTGGACATCTCCGAGCACGTCCCCCTGGTCGTCTTCGACGCCCGCGAGACGCGTTCGGTCCGCGACGCCCTCCTGGTCGTCCTCGACGTGGCCCTCTCCCGCGCCCAAGCCGCCAACCCGGCCTGAGGCGAGGACGGACGCACGCGGACACACGAACGGACGGGTCGTTCAGCCCTCGGCGGCCTCCTCGGCCGACGACCTCCCCTCGCCGCCCTTCGGCAGCGGCCGCAGATGGGTACGACGCCCGTCCTGGTCCAGGATGCCCAGGATCTCCGCCGGTCCTTCGTGTGCCCCGAAGGCGTGGGGAATCATGGTGGAGAACTCCGCGGCCTGGCCGGTCTCGACGAGGATCCGGCGGCCCCCCAATACGAGCGTGACGGTTCCGGACAAGGCGGTGAACCAGTCCCCGCCCGGGTGGATCTTCAGCGCCTTGGCGCTGGTCGGGGCCGGTTTGGTGAGGCGCGTCTTGGCCACGATGACGCCGGGCTGCCGGTTCAGCATCCAAGTGGTCAGCCCGCGTGCCATGTCGTGCTGCGGCCGGATGATGACGTCATCGTCGGCGTCCCTCCACCACCTGACCGACCCCGACTGCGGATTGCGGGAGATCTTCGAGTCGCTGCGCCCCGGCGGACTCCTGGCAGTGGTCGAGATGGCCGGCTTCCCGCGCTTCCTCCCCGATGACGTCGGCCGAGGGCGCCCCGGACTCGAAGCCCGCTGTCACGAGGCACGGGCCGAGGCCCACGCGGAGAGCCTGCCGGACCTGGGCTCCGACTGGGGTCCCCGCCTCTCCCGCGCCGGATTCACCGTCGAAGTGGAGCGCCCCATCACCATCGACCTGCGTCCCCCGCTGCCGGAGCCCACCGCCCGCTACGCCCAGGCTTCCCTTCGGATGCTGCGTTCCCGCATCGCCGGAAAGCTGAGCCCCGACGACCTGGCCACACTCGACCACCTCCTGGACAGCGGCGGCCCCGACGGCGTCGTACGGCGCGACGACCTCACCGTCCGCACCGAGCGCACGCTATGGGCGGCGCGCCGCCCATGACCCGAGGCGGTCACCGGCGATGGGCTGCCAACGGCCGTAACCGGTGGCCGCTTTGACTTCGCCCATGAGGGGTGAGTAACTGTTCGCCGCACGTCGTACGTCTCTGGAGGCGCTCTATGGCCGAAGCGGAAGTGGCAGGCGAGACGAATGCGGAGGGCGGCGCGGAAGCGGAGGGCGGCCCGAAAGCGGAAGGCGGCGCGGATGCACGCTGCCCCCTGGGCGACTTCCCGTTCGTGGCGGAGCACCCCCTGGAGCCCCCGAAGGAGTGGGCGGCGCTGCGGGCGGAGGGCTGCCCGGTGCCGGAGCTGACGCTGCGGTCGAGCGGGGAGCCGGTGCGGGTGCTGACGCGGTACGCGGATGTGCACACGATGCTGTCCGATCCGCGCTTCCCGCGGGACCGCAGCGAGGCGGGCCCGGACGGGACCGGCACGGGCGAACGGCACCAGCGCTGGCGGCGGTTGGTGGGCCAGACGCTCACCGCCAAGCGGGTCGCCGCGCTCCGCCCCCGGATCGTCGCCATCGCGCATGCCCTGGTGGACACCATGGAGGCCGGGCCGAAGCCCGCAGATCTCTGGGCGGGTTTCGCGTATCCGTTTCCGGTGCGGGTCGTCGGCGCCCTGCTGGGCGTCCCGGAGCAGGACTGGGACCGGTTCGCGTACTGGTCCGGCGCCCTGTTCGGCCGGGACCGCTACGGCGAGCAGGAGACCCGCACCGCCCGCGAGGAACTCCTGACGTATCTGCGCGACCACATCTCCCGCACACGGCGCGAACCGGGGGACGACCTGCTCAGCAAGCTGATCGAGAGCACCGACGCCGCCGACCGCCGCCTGCCCGAGGCGGTCTTCGTCCAGATCACGCAGGGGCTGATGCACGCCGGGCACGAGACGACGTCCAGCGTGATCGGGAAGCTGGTGCCGGTCCTGCTCGACGACCGTTCCCGCTGGCAGCGCCTGCTGGACGACCGTTTGCTGATCCGCCCGGCCGTCGAGGAACTGCTGCGCTTCGATGTCAACCGGGGCCCGGGCATGCCGCGTTACCTCACCGAGGACATCGAACTCGGCGGCGAGGTGATCCCCAAGGGCAGTACGACCCTGTCGGTCGTCGCCTCCGCCAACCGCGACGAGCGGATGTTCTCCGACCCGGACCAACTGGACCTGACCCGTTCCCCCAACCGCCACCTCGCCTTCGGCGCCGGCGCCCACTCCTGCATCGGCCAGGCCCTGGCCCGCACCGAACTCCAAGTCGCCCTGGAAATCCTGCTGGAGCGCCTGCCCGGTCTCGACCTGGCGGTCCCGTCGGCCGAACTGGCACGGCGCGAGGGAATCCTCACGGACAGCTTCGAACAGGTCCCCGTGGTGTGGTAGCGAGCAGCGCGCCCGGCTCGTGACGTAGATCTCAATGAAAGGGTGACAGGGTGGTGTCGCGGGGAGCTGCGACTGTCTGCGCATGACGATCACAGATGAGGACTGCCTCGCCGAGACCCGGGCCTTCAACGAGCAATTCGAGGCCGCCGCGGCGAACCGCCCGGCCCGTGGGCCGGTCCCGAGCGCGGCCACGCTGGCGCTCCTGCGGCGCAACCGGCTCGGCGGCGACACCCCACCGGTGAGACTGCCGCACGCCCAAGACCGCGTCGTCGAGGGCGGGGTGAAGCTCCGGAGGTTCGTACCGGACCGCGTCGACGGCGTGTACCTGCACATCCACGGAGGCGGCTGGGCATTCGGCTCGTCGGACGGGCAGGATGAACGGCTCTGGCGGCTTGCCGTGCAGGCGCGGTTGGCCGTGGTGAGCGTGGAGTACCGCCTGGCGCCGGAACACCCGTTCCCCGCCGGGCCCGACGACTGCGAAGCGGCCGCCCGGTGGCTGGTGGAGCACGCCGCGACCGAGTTCGGCACCGAACGGCTGCTGATCGGCGGTGAATCGGCCGGTGCCCACCTGAGTGTCATGACGCTGCTACGCCTACGCGACCGGCACGGCATCACCGGCGCGTTCCGGGCGGCCCACCTGCTCTTCGGCCTTTACGACCTGTCGATGACACCGAGCCAGCGGTCATTCGGCCCCAGACGGCTACTGATCAACACCGACTCACTTCGCGGTATCTACGAGCTCTTCACTCCGGGGATGGACGTGGAGCAGCGCCGCGACCCCGAGCTCTCACCCCTGTTCGCGAACCTGGCCGGTCTGCCGCCCGCCCGCATCGTCGTCGGCACCGAGGATCCGCTGCTGGACGACTCCCTGTTCCTGGCCGGGCGCTGGCAGGCGGCAGGCGCGCCCGTGCAACTCGGGGTCGTCGCCGGCGCGATGCACGGCTTCACCCTCTTCCCGCTGACCGTCACCGAGCGGGAACAGCGGCGCGAGCGGGACTTCCTGGCCACCGCGTGACGGTAGCGTCGGCCTCATGAACCGCACGGCCCGGCTCTACGCGCTGGTGGAGGAGTTGCGCGCGGTCGCGCCGCGACCGCTGACGGTCGCGGCGCTCGCCGCGCGATTCGAGATCAGCACCCGCACGGTGCAGCGCGACCTCCAGGCTCTGATGCAGACGGGCGTCCCGGTGCGCACCACACCCGGACGGGGCGGGGGCTGGTCGATCGCCCCGGAGATGACCCTGCCCCCGATCCACTTCACCACCGATGAAGCCTCCGCACTGACCGCCGCGCTCGCCACGGCCGACGCCTCCACCCCCTACGCCAGTGCGGCCCGCACCGCGGCCCAGAAGATCGCGGCCTCGATGACCGGCCCCGCCTCGACGGCGGCCCGGACGCTCGCCGCACGCATCGTCACGCTGCCGACGCGATCCGACTCCGAGGTCCGCACCGCGGTGGAACAGGCACTCACCAACAACCTGGCGCTGCGGCTGTCCTACACCGACGCGGCAGGACACCAAAGCAACCGCACCGTGGAACCGGCCGGGCTGCTCACCGCCGAAGGCCGCTGGTACCTCATCGCCTGGTGCCGCACCCGCCGCGCGGGCCGAGGCTTCCGCCTGGACCGGATCACAGCGGCGACTCCCACCGACGAGCAGGCCCAGCCCCACAACCTGGCCGACCTGCTCCTCGGCTCAACCGCCGCCACCGCGGTGCGGCCCGCCGCACTGGCCTCACTCACACCTTCCCGGCCACGGCCCTAGGCGCCAACGCTCCAGATGAGAGCGGTGTCGCCGACGAACCCCGCCACACCGAGGGCCGCCCCGGCGACGGCGGCCCACAGCCGCCCGACGCCGCGGCGGGCGTGGTGGATACCCATGGCGCCGAGGACAACGGCGAGCGCTCCGCCGATGATCGCCCACGGCAGGGTGATGAGCACGAGTCCAGGCACCCATGCGCCGATGACGGAGAAGACACCAAGAACGACGGCGGTGGGCCCCAACCCAACGGCAGGCGAATCACTCCGGCCGACCCCACCCCCGGACCCGGACACGCTCGACTCGGACATGACCCGCACCTCCGGTGGACCGAATTCCCGTTCCGCACTGATCGTACCGACGGGCCGCGACCGCACTGGACTCTCCCACTGTCGGAGAGTCCACCATGACGGCATGCACGAAGAACTTCTCACCATCGGGCGCTTCGCCCGCTTGTGCCGGCTCAGCATCAAGCAGCTACGGCACTACGACGAGACGGGGCTCTTGGCGCCGGTCCGCGTGGACGCCAACTCCGGCTACCGCTATTACGCGCCTGAACAGGCACGTGATGCCCTGACCGTCGCCCTGCTCCGCGAGATGGATCTCCCCCTTGCGGTGATCGCCCAGGCGCTGGCCGCCGAGCCCGAATCCAGGGCCCGGATCCTGCGCGCCGAACGGGACCGGCTGGCCGAGCGGATCAGCAGGGATCAGGCACGGCTGGGGATGCTGGAGCGGCTGGCGGAGGGCGGTCTTCCCGGCTATGAGGTGACGATGGGCAGAGAGCCGGAGCGACGGCTGGCGGTGGTGCGGGCGGTCTGTGCCTTCGAGGAGATCGGGGAGACGTTCGGGGAATGCGTGGGCCGACTGTTGCCGGTGCTCGGCAAGGAGGGAATCGCATGGGAGCCGCCGCTGTGGGGGCTGTATCCGCTGGATCTGGAAGAGCGAATGGAGATCGCCGTCGGAGCGCGGACCTCGCAGGGGGAGGGGACGCCCGGCCTGGAGTTCCAGACGCTGCCCGGCGGCCCCGTCGCCGAGACCGTACACATCGGGCCCTATGCCCAGCTCCCCCTGGCCTACAACGCTCTCTTCGCCGCTGTCCACGAACGCGGGCTGCGTCCGCAGGCGCCGGTACGTGAGGTCTATCTCGTCGGGCCGACAGAGGCACCGCAGGAGGAATGGACGACCCGGTTGATCATCCCCGTCCAGGAAAGCACGGCATAGCGACGAGGAACGGCTTCTGCTCGTCAGCCCCGAACCGGCCGGTGTCCTGGCCACCATCGTCAAGCGCCCGCGCGACGCGAACGACGGCAGGATCCGCTGGTCGCCCGCTACGACCACCACGAACGCGTCACCGGCCCGCAGCTCCCCCACCTCTTCCAGCGGCGGCCCTACGTTCACCCCGGCTCCGATCGTTCTGGACCGCATCGCCTGACCTCCCGGGCGTGCACCGGGCCCCCGCGACGCTCACCGCCGCGGGGGCCTTCGGCTTCCCGGACGTCGGCCTCGCCGCCGCCTCGTCAGCCCCGCTCGGACCAGACGTAGTCGAACTTGAAGGTGACGGGGTTGTACGCACACGGCTTGTCGATGTCGTGGTTCTCGGCATCGCCGCGCTGGTTGTCCAGACAGCTTTCCATCGAGTAGTTGGTTTGCGTGTGGAGGTGATTGCCCCGTCCGGCCGGCTCCTGCCAGGCGAAGATGTACTGCCGGAACGTGTCGAGATGGCAGGTCTGCTTGATGATGTGGCCCTGCGCCACATGCTCTTGCAGATCGGCCTTGCAATCGGCCTCGTAGTTGTAGGCCAATTGCCAGTGGGTGTCATAGGCGGCCGCGGCGCGCGGCGCCTGCGATGCGCCGGCCGGGGCCGCGCCGACGGTGAGTCCTCCGAGCAGGAGGGCGCCGACGATCGCCGCGCCCCGCTTGGTCCCCTTCATGGATTCTCCCGAGAGTTCACAAGTATTGATTATCGGGCAGGAATTGCGTCGCCGACATTAACAGGGAAAGGGGAATGAGCCGGGGCTGGTATTCGGCCAACCTGCTGCAAACAATGTGAATTGGAAGTTTTTTGTGAGGGGGTTTATCGCGGCGGAATTCTTCGGTGGGGGAGAAGGTGGCCGGGGCAGGCGGAGCCGCCGCACGCCGACGCCTTGGTCCGGAAAGACGCCGGTCGCCCCGTCGGACTACAGCTCGACAGCGACCGCCTGCGCACGGGTCACGAGCGGTACACCGAGGCGGCCACCCTATGGACGGAAATCGCCGCACTCATCACCCACACCGGTGCATCAGCCATGCGAGCGCTGAGCCGCCTGGCCGCCTTTGGCAGCACCCGTGCCCGATCAACCCCTGACTATTGGCGGGAGAGGACCCGGGTGACGCCTGCGGCGAGGGCCGTGGCCAGCAGCCAGCCCCCGCCGATCAGGAGCCAGGCGATCCACTGGGTCGGCCCCGTCGGCTGGAACGCCCGCTCCTGGCCGAAGTCGATCACCGGAAGGAGCAGGTCCAGGCTGTACATCACGGGGTTGAACACCGGATGGGCCGTACCACTCGGCGGGTGGGGCCGGTGCAGGGCGAAGACGGTGGTTCCGGCGGCGAGCAGGGCCAGCAGCCACACCGCGGCACGTTCCGGCAAGTAGCCGTACCCCACGGTGGCATCCTGCACATACCCCCAAGCCCGGGCGTACCACGGGAGGGTCGTACGGCGGTGACGCTGGCGGGTCAGGAGCACGGTCCGGGCATCGCGGTCCTGGCCGATGGACTGGTAGACGGCGGCGAGCTGTTGGTACGGCTGGGGCCGGTACCCGTCGGGATCGCGGCTCAGCAGCTCGAGGCGATCGTTGACGGCCAAGTGCGGTTCCAGCGACCGGTAGACCAGCCCGTCGAGTTGGAGTGGCGGCTGTTCGTGACCGTCGTCATGGAGCCTGAGTACACCGATGGCCGCGTGACGCAGGTCGATGCCTCCCGTGGCCCGCGCGGGTCGCAGGACCAGTTCCCCGGCCTGGAGGTGAGGGCAGGAGAGGGCGTTTCCCTGAGTGGGGGTGAGGGAGGCGTCATCGAAGCTGACCGACCCGCCGACGGTGGCGCCGGTCAGCGTGATGGCTCCGTCGGCGCGGAAGCCCTCGCCGCAATCGATGGTCGTGGGGACCTGGATACCGGGGGCGGACAGGGCCTCACCGCCAGGTCGGTGCAGCGCGGCCCCGCGTAGATGCAGACCGTCACTGAGGCGCGCCTGAACCAGCCGCAGCTCCCCGTCCACGCGGAATCCGCCGGTCCCGACGACGCCCTTCGCCTCCAGGCGTGCGCCGTCCAGAGCCACATCGCCGACATGGGAGAGGTGCGCACCCTGGAGAAGCAGGCTCCCGCCGATCTGCGCGTCATGCACGTCGACCTTGCCCTGAACGCGACAGTTCATCAGGTCGAGGTTCCCGTCAACCGTCGTGGCGCCCACCCCAAGCCCCGGTAGGCACGAGCCGCCGAAACTGGTCACCCGAAGTGTGGCCCCGTACAACTGCGGCGCCTCCTCGAACCAGCACTCCTCCAGCCACAGCACGCAGCACACCTCGGCGAAGACCAGGCGCAGCTTCCCCGCTATCCGGGCACCCACCAGGTGGACCATCGGAGTTTCACCGCTGATCGCATCGGCACCGCCCAGCAGCAACGAGCGGATCACCGAGGCCCGCACCTGCCGCTCCGGCCCCCAACCGCCGCCGTCCATCACCGCTCCGCCGACCGCGCCGCGCGGACGCAGGTCGACTTCGCCCCCTGCGGCGAATGCCTCCCAGAGCCGGAGTTCCGGGCCGGTGAGGTCGTCTGGGCGCATCCGGGAGCCCTCCGGCTGGTCGGGAGCGGGGCCCGCCCATGATCGAGCCGGGCGAGGTGGCCGGGCAAGAGCGCCGCTGTCCGCGCCGTACCACGTCGCTCCACGGCGCGCACAGCAGTTCCACGCGAGGCACGTCCTTCCGACGCTCATGCGTCACCGGATACGGCCGGACAAGCCGCACGTCCTCACCGCGCAGCACTGACCGATCCGACGCCCGATGCACCTGATGTACCCGCGGAAGGCGCGGCGTCGGCGCGTCCGCACAGGTCACCGAAGCGCTTGTCCCACCGGCGCGATGACGACCTGCGGCGGGCAGCAGCGGTCGCAACAGCCACCGTACGAATCGGGGGATATGGTTTTGCACGTTGACGCTCCTACACAGCGTCGACCACGCCCCCGGGCCGTTCGCATCGGTCGCGGGGGTCTCTTGCGTCTGCCAACTGTGCTGCGGAGGAAGGGCGGTCGCTTCCCGTCCCTGGCTATCCCCATCATGGGTAGGCCCAGTCACGACCGTGCGACACACGTATTCCGCTCGTGGCCGACGTCCTGGAAGGCCAGGCTCAGCAGTCCTCAGCCCTTCAGGACACCGGCGGAGCGGGCGGCGGCGAGCCACTGCGGGAACTCATGGAGCAACTGATCGTAGAGCGCGGCGTCGGAGAGGCCCTTCGGCGTCGGTCCGGCGGCGAAGAAGCCGGCGTTGTCGACGATGCGCCGGTTCGGCACCGGCAGGTCGTCAAGTCTGTGCAGGAAACGGAACTCGTCTTTGCCGAATCCGATGAACTGCCAGAAGATGGGCAGCTTCGCGGCCGTGCACAGCACATGCTCCGCCGCCGCCTTGGACGTGGGGGAGCCGTCGGTCTGGAAGACGACGAATGCCGGGTCGTCGGCTCCGGACGACTGGTAGTGGTCGATGACGGCCTGCATGGCGACGTGGTAGTTGGTGCGGCCCATGTGCCCCATGGAGTCGTGCAGGGGGCTGATCCGGTCCCGGTAGGCATCGAGGCTGATCTCAGCCGTCCCGTCGATCTCCGTGGAGAAGAAGACGACCGGCACGATCCCGTCGTCATCGAGGTTCGCCGCGAGGGCCAGCGTCTGTTCCGTCAAGTGCTGTACGGAGCCGTCACGGTAGTACGGGCGCATGCTCCCGGAGCGGTCCAGAACCAGATACACCGCGGCACGCTGCCCGTCGGCGCCGTGCTTGGCCAGCGAGACCGCAGCCGTCTTGTAGAGGCTGACCAGCCCCGGAGCCTGGGCGGCGACCTTTTCCAGACTGATCGCGGGGGCGGGCGTCCGGGGGCGCTTGCGGTAGTCGATGGCCATAGCCGGTGATTGTCTCCCAACTGATGGACTACGTCACGCTTTTGGTGAATGCCTCGTACCTGACGAACGGTGAACGCACCGTTCTGTAGCAGCGTCGATTGCCGCTGACGGAGCATTGCCCGGTGGTCTGCTCCCGTCACCGAGAGGCGGCCCCGGTGGGCGCCAGCGCCGCCCGCATCGCCACACCGTCGACGTACGAATGCTTCTCCTTCACCGCCCCGTTCTCGACCAGGACGAAGTCCGCGAGGTCGATGTCGACCGCGCCCCCGGCCGCGGACGTGCCGCTCAGCTTCCACTGGACGACCCAGAAGTCCTCCCCGACGCGCAGCGAGACCAGGTCGAACGCCAGGTCGGGGACCAGCTCGAACATCCCGGCCGCCGCTTCCCGGATGGCGGTCTGCCCGCGCACGGGCTCCTGGCCGGAGTGCAGATGGAACACCGAGTCGGCCGTGTGGAGTCCGGCGATCCGCTCGGGGTCGCGGGATTCCCAGCACGCGTGGTAGCGCTCGAACAGCTCACGGGTGGCAGCGGTCATGTCTGGCCTCCGGTCCATGGGTGAACGGGCGTGCTGCATAGGGCATCTCGGTCGGCGTAGATCCAGATCTTCCGTGATGTGCGTCCGCGCTGTCCATGGGCACGCGCACGGGCCCGAAGCGGCGGCGGCGGTGGTGGCGGGGCGGACGAGTCGGCCCGTACGCCGGGTTCTGTCCGCGCGTATCGCGGCTTCCTGGCCGAGATCGTCGTGTCAGGGCCGCGCATCCCGCACGGCCTCGGCGATGACGGTGGTCACCACCTTGCGGAGGGCCCCGGCATCCGGTGGTCCGGCTTCGCGGTCCGCGAAGAGCAGGTGCCCGGTTCCGATCAACGTGGGCGCGAGCGCGTCGATATCGGCGTCGGCCGCGATACGGCCCCGGTCCCGCTCGGCGGCGAGGTAGGAGGCGATCATGGCCGTGGCCTCCGTCAGGAGGGGCACGCCGGTGGGGGTGGTTTCGCGGAGCCGGGCGCGTAGCTCGTCGCGCGAGGTGACGAGGCTGACGAGGGCCACTGCGACCGACTCGAACAGGGTCGTCAGCGCGTCGGCGAGGTGGTCGGCGACGGCGCCGCTCCCGGCGGAGTCGCGCAGGGCGGCGGACTGGTGGTCGAGCCGGGCGATGCGATCCAGGATGAGCTCGGCGAGGAAGGCGTCGAAGTCGGCGAAGTGGCGGTGCAGGATGCCCTTGGCGCAGCCCGCCTCCGTGGTGACCGCCCGACTGGTCAGCGCGCTCGGCCCGTCCCGGAGCAGGACTCGCTCGGCGGCGTGGAACAACTGCTCGCGTACGTCACGCATGGCCACCCCTGTCGGCACCGTGCGTCCCTCCTCGCTCATCGGGCCCGCTGCATTGACGAGTGGGCGCGCGCCCACTCATAGTGGGCACATGCCCACTCTACCGTTTTCCGGGAACGAGCCTCATCGACACCGACAGATGGCGGAGTCGTTCGGCTCGGACGCCGAACGCTACGACCAGGCCCGGCCCCGCTATCCCCAAGCCATGGTGGACCGGATCGGCGCCGGAAGCCCCGGCCTCGGCGTCCCCGGCGTCCCTGGCATCCCCGACACCCCCGACGCCCCCGGCGTTCTCGACATCCTCGACGTCGGCTGTGGCACCGGTATCGCGGCCCGGCAGTTCCAGAAGGCGGACCGGACGGTGCTCGGGGTCGAGCCGGACGCGCGGATGGCCGAGGTGGCGCGGCGGCTCGGGACGGAGGTCGAGGTCGCGACGTTCGAAGCCTGGGACCCGGCCGGTCGGCAATTCGACGCCGTGATCGCGGGCCAGGCATGGCACTGGATCGACCCGGTCGCGGGGGCGGCCAAGGCCGCTCGGGTCCTGCGGCCCCATGCCCGACTGGCCGCGTTCTGGAACGTCTTCCAGCTCCCGCCCGACCTGGCGGAAGCCGTCGCCACGGTCTGCCAACGGGCCGTGCCCGACGCCCCGTTCGACTTCCGGGCGATGACGCGGGGCGGCCTGGACGCCAACCAGGCGATACTCACCAAGGCCGCCGACGGGATGCGGGAGTCGGGCGCGTTCGGCGAACCGCAGCAGTGGCGGTTCGACTGGGAGCGGACCTACACCCGGGACGCGTGGCTGGACCAGATCCCCACCCAGGGCGCCTTCACCCGGCTCCCCCCGGCCAAGCTGGCGGAGGTGCTGGAGGGCGTTGGGTCGGCCATCGACGCGATGGGCGGCAGCTTCACGATGCCGTACGCGACGGTGGTGATCACCGCGACGCGAACTGCCGCGTGACCAACCGGTCGGCACCCGCATGACCGGGGTCAGGCGCCCAGGTCGTGATACATGACGTGCAGGCCGACCGGCCCCAGCTCCGGATGCCGGAACGCGCCCGGGACGGTGCCGATGAGGGTGAACCCGAGCCGCTCGTACAGTCCGACAGCGGGCGCGTTCGAAGCCGCGACCGCGTTGAACTGCACACCGGCGAAGCCACTGGTCGAGGCCCAGTTGAGCAGATACTCGCCCAGCGCCCGACCGACACCCCGGCCGCGCGCCTCTGGCGCCACCATGAAGTTGCCACTGGCGATATGGGCACCGGGACCGGGCCGGTTGGGGTACATATTCGAGGTGCCGAGCACCCGCTCGCCCTCCACGGCCACCACGACATGTCCCGGGGGCGGCACCACCCACATCTCGTGTGCCTGCGCCTCGGTCTGGTGGGGGTCGTAGCAGAAGGTGTCTCCCCTGCGGACGATCTGCTCGACGATCGGCCAGACCTGCGACCAGTCCCGCTCCTCGAACGCCCGGATTTCCATCCGCCATACGCTAGCGACGGAGTTCAGCCCTTTCGACCGAATTTCTTGTGGCGCGAATCAGTCCGATGTGACCGTCGCGCCGCCCCGCCCGTTCATTCGCCGAGCAGGGGGCGGGAGTCCGTCCCCTGCTCGGTGAGGTGTCGGTGCCCCGCCGCGAGTGTGGCGAGGGCGCGGGGGCAGCCGCGCAGGTGGTCGGTCAGGGCGTCTGTCAGGACGAGGAGGCAGCGGGGGTGCACCGAGCGGGCGGAGAGGTAGGTCGCGGCGAAGGCGAGGTGGCCGGTGAAGACGCGCTCGTCGTCCACGAATACGGCCGCGGCCAGGGAGTCCAGCAGCCGGCCGAGGAAATCGGCGGCCGCCTCGTGTTCCATGCCCGAGCGGCTCCGCAGGCCCGGGAGTACGTCACGCAGCGCGTGGGTCACATGAGCGAGCAGCTCGGAGCGCTGCCGGACGAGTGCGGCGTACGCCTCCACGGCGGCGGCCTGGACCGACGACTCCCCGCATGTCACCGGGGGCCAGCGGTGGAGCAGTGCTTCCGCGGCGCCGCGGGCGTCGGCCGCGTACAGGTCCGCGCCCAGGGCGTACGCCCAGGTGCCCTCGGGGCCGAACCCCGGCCCGCCCGCCATGACGGGAACACCTGCGCATCTACAGGTCTCGATCTGCCGGTGGGCGAGCGGAAGGTTCCAGGAGAGGGTGCAGGAGAGAGCGACCACGTCCGGGCCGTTCTGATGGACGTCCGAGAGCAGCTCGTGCGGGGAGACCGAGCCGCCGAGTGAGCGCACCTCGAAGCCGCGCAGTCGCAGCACCTCGGTGAGGATGTGGGAGGGCAGCACGTGCCATTCGCCGTCGCTGCACGCCACCAGCACATGGCGGAGTGGGCCCGCCTCGACAGGTGTGCGTGCGGTGCCGCCGGTGCGGGCGGCAGACCCGATCGCGTCCACTGTCAGTCGGCTGACATGGGTGGCCGCGTGCTCCTGCGCCACCGTCCACTCGCCGGACTCCCACCGCTCACCGACCCTCACCTGGGCGGGGGCCACCAGGCCGAGCAGTACGTCCTCCGCGTTCACACCGCTCGTCACCAGACCGGTGGCCAGCTCCAGCGCTCCGTCCTCGTCCGGACCTGCCAGGCAGGAGTCGAAGTCCGCCCGGACGGTGTCGCTGATCCCGGTGCCGCTCATGGGTTCTCGGACTTCCTGGCGCCTCCGGACCCGCCGCCGCTCTCCGGCGGACGGTGCGGTGGTGCGCCACGGCGGGGCGGTGCCTGGAGCGTCAGCAGGGAGATGTCGTCGTGCGGGCGGCCGGCGAGCCATTCGGTCGTGAGGAGTTCCAGCCGCTCGGCGACCGACGGCGCCTGCATGCCGCCGCAGCTTGCCAGCGCGTCGACGAGGCGTTCCTCGCCGTAGATCTCCCGCCCGCTCGCACCACCGCGTGCCTCGGTGACCCCGTCGCTGTAGAGCAGCATCAGCTCACCGGGTTCGAGACGGCACTCGGTACGGCCGAAACTGGGATCGGGCACCGCCCCCAGGAGCATGCCCTCGCAGACGATTTCCGTCACCTTTCCATCGTCGCGCAGGATGAGCGGCGAGAGGTGGCCGCCGCTGGCGATCTCGACCTGCACCGAGCCGTCGTCGCAGGGGCGGGCGGAACCCGTGACCAGGGTCGTGAAGCGGTGGCCCGCACTTATGACGAGGTCGTTGAGCAGCCGCAGGTCACGCAGGGGCTCGGGCTCCGTCCGGACCATGGCCAGGGTGCGCATGCTCTGCCGCACCTGGCCCGCCACCACCGCGGCCTCCGCGCCCTTGCCCGACACGTCACCGAAGAAGAACGTGACCCCGCCCGCGGCGGAAGGGGCCACATGGTAGAAGTCGCCGCTGATGCGCAGAGCCTCCGCGGCCGGTCGGTAGGCGGCGCCGAGCCTGAGGCCGTCGGCCGAGGGCAGCGGCTCCGGAGCCATGCTGGCTTGCAGGACGGCGATGGTGTGGGCCTGCTGCGAGTAGAGCGCCGCCGTGGCCAGCGCGAGCCCGGCCCGTATGGCGAACCGATGCGCCAGCTCGATGTCCGTGTCGTCGAAGCGGGCGCGCTCCGGGCCGCGCAGCATGATCAGCGCACCGGCCGGGACGCCCCCCGCGGCGAGCTGCACCACCAGCGCGTCCTCGCCTTGGCCGAGCTGACCGCCCTGACCGCCCTGACCGCTCTGACGGCCCTGGCCGAGCTGACCGCCCGGACCGCCCGGACCGCCCTGACCGAAGTCGCCGGGCATGAGGTCCTCGAGCGCGGCCAGCTCCTGGGGGCGTACGACAGTGGGGCGCGGTTGGAGCCCGTACAGCGCGTCCGCGACCTTGGGCACCCGTTCCAGCGTCTCGACCGTCACCTCCCCGGAGCGCCGGGCATCGCCCGGACCCGCCCGGTGCCAGCGGGTACGCCGCCCGCTCACGGGCAGGACGACCACGGCCGCGTCCGCCAACTTCGGGATCGCGATCTCGACCAGCGCACGGACCGTGCGGCCGTGGTGGAGCGAGGCGCCCAGGCGCCGGGTGGTCTCCTCCAGAAACGTCGACTTCTCGCGCTCATGGGCGAGCGCGGCCTCGGCCTCCTGAGCGCTGCCGACCTGATGGACCAGCCACACCGTGAGCCCACCGGCGGTGTGCAGGCGACCGGTGAGCCCGTGGCCCTCGTACGAGGCGGAGAAACGCTCCGCCCGCCGGGCGGCGGCACGGGCGAGAGGCGCGGCCGCCGACATGCTCACCGGACTGCCCGGGCGCAGCCGGGGGAAGAGGTCGGCGGCGGCGCGGTTGAATCCGCGGACGGGTCCGTCGACCCGGTCGCAGACGACGACGGCCTCATCCACAAGATCCAGCAGCTCGCCCAGCCGCTCCGGGACACAGCCCCATGCGCCCCCGCCGCCGCTGTCGTCCGTCATCGGCCACCGCCTCTTGCGCATGACGCTGCCGCGCCCATGGTGCCCGGGTCGCTCCACCTTCCATTCTGTTTGTCCGGCGTGGTTGCCGCATGGGTGCGGCGGGGGCGTGCCTGGAGGGCTGGGAGACCCAGGGGCTGACCGCGAGAGCGGACGTCAGCCCTCCGCCGGGGCTACCCCGATCGGGCAGGAGACGCCCGTGCCGCCGATGCCGCAGTAGCCGGCCGGGTTCTTGTCCAAGTACTGCTGGTGGTACGGCTCCGCGGCGTAGAAGGGGCCCGCCGGGAGGATTTCGGTGGTGATCTCGCCGTAGCCGGAGCCCGTCAGGACGGACTGGTAGGCGGCGCGGGAGGACTCGGCCTCGGACTGCTGCTCGGGGGAGTGGGCGTAGATCGCCGAGCGGTACTGGGTGCCGACGTCGTTGCCCTGGCGGAAGCCCTGGGTGGGGTCGTGGGACTCCCAGAAGAGCTTCAGGAGGGCGGCGTAGGAGGTGACGGTCGGGTCGAAGACGACGCGGACGGCCTCGGTGTGGCCGGTGAGGCCGCTGCACACCTCCTCGTAGGTGGGGTTCTCGGTGTGGCCGCCCTGGTAGCCGACGAGGGTGGTCCAGACGCCCGGGGCCTGCCAGAACTTCCGCTCCGCGCCCCAGAAGCAGCCCAGGCCGAAGTCGGCGACGACCAGGCCCTCGGGGTACGGGCCGGCCAGCGGGTTGCCGAGGACCGTGTGGCGGTCGGGGACCGGGAAGCCCGGTTCGGCGCGGCCCTTCAGCGCCTCCTCGGGGGTGGGGAGGTGGTTCTTGTGGCGGCTGAACAGCATCTTCGGGCTCCTCGCGTAACGGGTACGGCGGCTGCGGCATTCGTCGTATACGGGTGCGCGGCGCTATGAGTACAACGGATAGGGGACGGCGGGAATTCCGGCCCGCTCACGGTCCCGCTCGCCGCGGCAGCGTTCAGCGCGGCAGCGTCGCCGGGGAGCCGCCTCCGCCTTCCCAGCCCGCGACCGCGAGCGCCCGGTAGACCGTGTACTCGGCCGCCGGGTCCGCCCCGTACGACCACGGGACCGCGCCCACATGGCCGTCCACGTGGCGCAACTGCTCCAGGGCCTCCGCGTACCGCTCCGCCCGGACCAGGAAGAAGACCAGCAGATGGCGGACGTGCGGCAGCACCGGATGGTCGGCGGGGGCGTGGCGGACGGCGAAGAGCGCGCCCTCGATCGCCTTCACGATCACCTCGCTGCGGTAGAGCGTGCGCACGAGGTTGGCCTCCGGCAGGTGCTCGAAGACGCCGAAGAGGGGGAGGGCGGGGAGGAGGCTCTTCTCCGGGGCCGAGGCGGCGGCCGCGTGGGTGAAGGCGTCGGCGCGGTCCTGGGAGCCGTGCCACTTCTCGCACCAGTAGTGGAGGGCGGCGAGGTGGGCGCCCATATGGTGCGGGGCGAGCTTGGTGACCTTGGACCACAGCTCCTCGAAGTCGGCCTGCCGGTAGGCCATACCGCGGGCGACGCCCAGCTCGATGATGTGCGGCACCGGGTCGTCCGGGGCCAGCCGGGCCGCCTCGTGGCAGACGTCCCGGGCCTCCTCCAGGATCATCCGGAAGTCGACCGAGGACGGGTCGAGCAGCGCCTGGCGGACCAGGAACTCCGCCTGCACCGCCGCCGCGCCCGGGTCCTCGGGGGCCGCCACCCGCCAGGTGCGCAGCCACATCCCGCCCTGGCCGGGGGCCTGGGCGAGCTCGAAGGCCGCCGCCCCGGCCAGCGTCTGCACCCGCTGCCAGCGCAGCTCCGAGGTGGCCTCGGTGAGTGCGAGCAGGCGGGCGGCCGGCTGCCAGTCCTGCCGGGCCTGGACCTCCTCCAGGGCGTCGATGAGCTGCCGGTCCGGGCCGGGCAGCCGTACGTCCAGCCGCTCGCGCGGTACGAAGCCGTACTCCTGCGGATCCGAGGCGCGCATCGCGCCCCGCATGGCCTCGCGGCCCCCGCGTCGCCGCCGCAGGGCCGGCATGACGATCAGCCCGCCGATCATGACGATGGCGATGAGGAAGATCAGAAGCTCCATGAGGTGTCCCCGTGTGAAGTTCCGTAACGGCTGGTGGACCAGAACGGCTGGTGGTCCGTAACGGCTGGTGGCCAAGAACGGCTTGTGGTCCAGCCTATGCGCCTCGGCGGTCGTTGAATCCAGCACGGGCGCCTCGGGCGTTACGCTCGGGCTCATGAGCCACCAGCACCCCGAGGGGCACCCTCAGAGTTTCGAGACGCTCGCCATCCACGCGGGCCAGGAGGCCGACTCGCTCACCGGCGCCGTCGTCCCCCCGATCTACCAGGTCTCCACCTACAAGCAGGACGGCGTGGGCGGTCTGCGGGGCGGCTATGAGTACAGCCGTTCCGCCAACCCCACCCGCAGCGCCCTCGAGGAGAACCTGGCGGCGCTGGAGGGTGGCCGCCGCGGCCTCGCCTTCGCTTCCGGTCTCGCCGCCGAGGACTGCCTGCTGCGCACGCTTCTGGTGCCGGGCGACCATGTCGTCATCCCGGACGACGCGTACGGCGGTACGTTCCGCCTGTTCGCCAAGGTCGTGGAGCGCTGGGGCGTGGAGTGGTCGGTCGCCGACACCTCCGACCCGGCGGCCGTACGGGCCGCGCTCCGCCCCCGTACGAAGGTGATCTGGGTCGAGACCCCGAGCAACCCGCTGCTCGGCATCACCGACATCGCCGCCGTCGCCGACATCGCCCGCACCGCGGGGGCCCGGCTGGTGGTGGACAACACCTTCGCCAGCCCCTACCTCCAGCAGCCGCTCGCGCTCGGCGCGGACGTCGTGGTGCACTCCACCACCAAGTACATGGGCGGGCACTCGGACGTCGTCGGCGGTGCGCTGGTCGTCTCCGACACCGGTCTCGGGGACGAACTCGCCTTCCACCAGAACGCGATGGGCGCCATCGCCGGGCCCTTCGACGCCTGGCTGGTGATGCGCGGCATCAAGACCCTCGCCGTCCGCATGGACCGGCACAGCGCCAACGCCACGCGGATCGCGGAGATGCTCGTCGCGCACCCCAAGGTGACCAAGGTCTACTACCCGGGGCTGCCGGAGCACGCGGGGCACGAGATCGCGGCCAAGCAGATGCGGGCCTTCGGCGGCATGGTGTCGTTCCAGGTCGCGGGCGGCGAGGAGGCGGCGGTCGAGGTGTGCGACCGGGCGCGGCTGTTCACGCTCGGGGAGTCGCTCGGCGGCGTCGAGTCGCTGATCGAGCACCCGGGGCGGATGACGCACGCCTCGGCGGCGGGCTCGGCGCTCGAGGTGCCGGCGGATCTCGTACGGCTGTCGGTGGGCATCGAGTCGGCCGACGATCTGCTCATGGATCTGAGCCAGGCTCTGGGCTGACGGCTGGGGCGGGTGGCCGCCTGGGCGGCCTGATCGCCCGCTGCCCGGCCCGCGGGTTTCGAGGGCGGTCACCGTCGTTCGGCGGTCACCGTCCTCCTCCGGTTGTCACCATCCTTCGAGGGGTGGGGTGGTGTCGGTGGGCGGCGGCGCGGTCCATGGTTCGACGATCGCCGCCCAGACGGCGAAGGCCACGACCGCGGCGAACAGCAGCAGCCAGCCGATGGTGCGTACGACCTGGCGGCGGCGGAGCATCCGCCGCCCCCGTTCGGTCGCCCGGCCCGCCAGATCCGGCGGCAGCACCGGATGCGGGCCCTCCAGCATCCGGCGGACCTCGGTCTCCTTGCGGTCCGGAAAGCTCATGGCACCACCCCGGTTCCGGCTCCGGTCCCGGCTCCGGTCCCGGCGCCGGTCCCGGCTCCAGCTCCGGTCCCGGCTCGAGCTCCGGCTCCCGTCCTGGCTCCCGCGGACGCGGGGGTTCCGGCGGACGCGGGGGTTCCGGCGGACGGGGGCCTTCCCGTGGCACCGCGTCGCGGCGTCGCGCTGCGCATCGCCGTCACCGCGCGGGTGCAGATCGCCCGGACCCGCTCGACCGGGAGGCCGAGCGCCGCCGCCGTCTGCTCCTCCGCGACCCCCTCGTACAGCCGCAACACCAGCACCAGCCGCTCCTGCGGGGTGAGCCGGGCCAGGAGGCCGCCGCGCGGGTGGCGGTAGCGGTGGCCTCGGTGGGCGAAGAGGGCGGCCAGCGTCCGGCGGGTGTGGTCGTACGGATCTTCGCCGCGCAGCCGGTCCCAGCGGGCGTACGTGCGCGCGAGCGCGGCGGTCAGCAGGCGCTCGGCGGCTTCGGTGTCCCCCGTCGGCTCCCCCGTGAGCAGCGCGGCCGCATGCAGCAGGCGGCCACCCGCGCCCGCGACGAATACCTCGAACTCCCGGGCCCGGCGGCCATCCCGTGCTGCCCGCCGCTCTCGCACCACGTCCTCCGCCTCCCGTTCCTTTAGGACACGGCAGGCACGGGCACCCGGTCAAGAGGTCTGCGAGGTCTGCGACGTCGCGCGGGCGCGCGCCAGGGTCAGGTGGCGGGCGTCGCCTGGGGCACCGTGCTGTGTGCGGCGGAGAGGGCGATGTTGAACCGGGTCAGCAGATCGCAGAAGAGATCGCGCTCCTCCACCGTCCAGTCATCGGTCACGCGGGCCATGAGGTCGCGCCGTGAGGAGCGCACCTCCTCCAGGCGGGCCTTGCCGCGCGGGGAGAGCTGAAGCACGACCGCACGGCCGTCCTCGGGGTGCGAGGTGCGCTTGACCATGCCGGAGTCGACCAGCGGGGCGACCTGGCGGGTCACGGTGGACGAGTCGATGCCCATGCTCCCCGCGAGCGCCTTGACCCCCATCGGGCCTTCCTGGTCGAGCCGGTTGAGCAGCAGATACGCGGCTCGGTCCATGGAGTTGCGGGCCTGGCCGACGCCGCCGAGCCGGGTCTGTTCCGCACGGCGGGCGAAGACGGCGACCTGATGCTGGAGCGTGTCCAGTACGCCGGTGTCGAGTTGAGTCGTCATGTCCGATTGGGTGGGCATGGCCTAGGGCTCACTTCATGCGGTGGTCTGTGGGATGTGGCACAGAGTACGCGGCTGGGGCCCTGCCCGTACGGGCGCTGCAAAAACCTGACGACCTCCGAGCCACAACCTGCCGTTCTGAGCCGTTCTCCGTCGCCGTGGCCCGCCGGTGGGCCTTGGCCCGGCCCGGGCCGCGGGGGCCTGCTGGGGGTGAGCTGCGAGACTGGGGACCATGGCTGCACGACACGGCGACGAGGACGGGCCCGGCTCCGGGTCCGGCCCGGCCTCGCATCCCACCTCCTCCGCTTCTGCTTCCGCGTCTACGGGTTCCGCGGGGTCCGGCCTCGCCTCCGGCTCCGCTTCCGGCCCCGCTTCCGGGGGCTCTGCTTCCGCTTCCGCCTCCGAGGTACCCGAGACGATCACTCTCGACGACATCCGCGGGGCGCAGAAGACGCTGTCGGGGATCTCCCGGCTCACCGCGCTGGAGGGCAGCCGCTATCTGTCCGGTCTGGTCGGCTCGCCGGTCCACCTCAAATGCGAGAACCTCCAGCGCACCGGGTCGTTCAAGCTGCGCGGCGGCTATGTGCGGATCTCCGGGCTCAGCGCCGAGGAGCGGGCGGCCGGAGTGGTCGCGGCGAGCGCCGGGAACCATGCGCAGGGTGTCGCGCTCGCGGCCTCGCTGCTGGGGGTGCGTTCGACGGTCTTCATGCCCGAGGGCGCCCCGCTGCCGAAGATAGCGGCCACCCGGGACTACGGCGCCGAGGTGCGGCTGCGCGGCCAGATCGTGGACGAGACGATGCGGGCGGCGCAGGAGTACGCCGAGCGCACGGGCGCGGTCTTCATCCACCCCTTCGACCACCCGGACATCATCGCGGGGCAGGGCACGGTGGGGCTGGAGATCCTGGAGCAGTGCCCCGAGGTGCGCACCGTGGTGGTGGGCATCGGCGGGGGCGGGCTGGCGGCCGGGATCGCGGTGGCGGTGAAGGCGCTGCGACCGGAGGTGCGGGTGGTGGGGGTGCAGGCGGAGGGCGCCGCGGCGTATCCGCCGTCGCTGGCGGCCGGGCGGCCGGTCTCGATCGAGGCGCCGGTGACGATGGCGGACGGCATCAAGGTGGGGCGGCCGGGCGATGTGCCGTTCCAGATCATCGACGAACTCGTCGACGAGGTCCGTACGGTCACCGAGGACGAGCTGTCCAGCGCGCTGCTGCTCTGCCTGGAGCGGGCGAAGCTGGTGGTGGAGCCCGCGGGCGCGAGTCCGGTGGCCGCGCTGCTGTCGGCACCGGAGTCCTTCGAGGGGCCGGTGGTCGCGGTGCTCTCGGGCGGCAACGTCGATCCGCTGCTGATGCAGCGCATCCTGCGGCACGGCATGGCCGCGGCGGGGCGTTATCTGTCGCTGCGGCTGCGGCTCACCGACCGGCCGGGGGCGCTGGCCACGCTGCTGGGGGTGCTGTCGACGCTGGACGCCAATGTGCTCGACGTCAGCCATGTACGCACCAATCCGCGGCTCGGGCTGAGCGAGGCCGAGGTGGAGCTGCACCTGGAGACGAAGGGGACGGACCACTGCGAGGAGGTCCGGGAGGCGCTGCGCGGGGCCGGATACACGGTGATGGCCTGATGCCTGATGCCTGACGTCAGACGCCTGATGTCTGACGTCTGACGCCTGACGACGGGAGACGGCCCGCCCCCGCGGCGGGGCGATGCCTGGCTGACCGGGGGCCGTGCCCCCGGTCTTATTTTTTCGCCTCGCGTATGTCGCGATGTATCGCGTTCCCGGTACCATTGCCGTCCAGTTGCTGCCGAGCGCTGCCCATATGGGCGGACTTATGCCTTGATTGAGTGTGGAACGGCCCCAACCCCGGGAGTGCCAACATGCCAGGCGCTATTCACGCCGAGGGTCTGGTGAAGACCTTCGGCGACGTAAGGGCTCTGGACGGCGTCGATCTCGACGTACCGGAAGGAACCGTGCTCGGACTGCTCGGCCCCAATGGCGCCGGCAAGACCACCGCGGTGCGCGTGCTCACCACGCTGCTGCGCCCGGACAGCGGAACGGCGGTGGTCGCGGGGGTGGACGTGCTGAAGAACCCCGACGAGGTCCGCCGCTCCATCGGGCTGTCCGGCCAGTTCGCCGCCGTGGACGAGTATCTGACCGGCCGCGAGAACCTCCAGATGGTCGGCCAGCTCTACCAGATGGGAGCGCGGGCGGCCAAGGCCCGCGCGAGTGAGCTGCTGGAGCGGTTCAGCCTCGCCGAGGCGGCCGACCGCACGGCCAAGACGTACTCCGGCGGGATGCGCCGGAGGCTGGACCTCGCCGCGGCCCTGGTGGTCAGCCCGCCCGTGATGTTCATGGACGAGCCGACCACCGGTCTGGACCCGCGCAACCGGCAGGCGCTGTGGGAGGTCATCCAGGAGCTGGTGGCCGGTGGCACGACGCTGCTGCTGACCACGCAGTATCTGGAGGAGGCGGACCATCTGGCGCATGACATCTGCGTGATCGACCGCGGCCGGGTCATCGCCCGCGGCACCTCCGACCAGCTCAAGGCCCATACGGGCGGGGAGCGGGTGGAGGTCGTGGTGCATGAGCGCGAGCACATCGCGGTCGCCCAGGAGGTCCTGCGAGTCCTGGGCAAGGGCGAGACGACCGTGCAGGAGCACACCCGTCAGGTCACGGTCCCGGTCGTGGGCGGCGCCAAGCTGCTCGCCGAGGTCATCCGGGAGCTGGACACCCGCGGTGTGGAGATCGACGACATCGGGCTGCGCCGCCCGACCCTGGACGACGTGTTCATCTCCCTCACCGGCCATGGGACCGAGGACGGACTCCAGGGCGGCGGCGAGGCCGAGAGCAAGGGAGTCGAGTGATGGCCGTCGTCGAGGAGACCGGGGCCACCGTCGCGGCGGCCCCCCGGCCGCGCGGCGGACCGCTGCGCTCCGTCCGGGACTCGCTGGTGGTCGCCAAGCGCAATCTCCTGCGGATGATGCGCATCCCGGAGATGGTGGTGTTCGGCCTGGTGCAGCCGATCATGTTCGTGGTGCTGTTCAGCTATGTGTTCGGTGGCGCGATCATGGTTCCGGGGCAGGCCAGCGCGGATGCCACGGTGTATCGCGAGTTCCTGATGGCCGGGATCTTCGCGCAGACCGTGACGTTCGCCACGGCGGGCGCGGGGGCGGGGATCGCCGACGATATGAACAAGGGGCTGATCGACCGCTTCCGGTCACTGCCGATGGCGCGTGGCGCGGTGCTCACCGGCCGTACGCTCGCGGATCTCGTGCAGACGGCGCTGACGCTGGTGGTGCTGGCGATCGTCGCGGTGATCGTGGGCTGGCGGATCCATGACGGCGCACTGAAGGCGCTGGGCGCGTTCGGGCTGCTGCTTCTGCTCGGCTACGCCTTCTCGTGGATCGGCGCGCTGATCGGCCTGTCGGTACGGACGCCGGAGGCGGCCACCTCGGGCGGGCTGATCTGGCTCTTCCCGCTGACGTTCATCTCGAACGCCTTCGTGCCGTCCAGCAAGATGCCCGCCGTGCTGGGCCATATCGCCGACTGGAACCCCTTCAGCGCGACGGTGCAGGCGTCCCGGCAGCTCTTCGGCAATCCGGAGGGCGTGGTCTCGGATGCCTGGCCGATGCAGCATCCCGCGCTGGCGTCGGTCCTCTGGTCGCTGCTGATCATCGTGCTCTTCCGGACGCTGGCGGTGCGCAAATACCGCTCGGCGACCGCCTGAGCGGCCGGGCCGGGGGATTACGGAGATCAGGAGCGGCCCCGCCGGGCCCCGCTGGGGGCCCTTTGGGGTGTGGTGATCGTGGAGGAGCCCCGGCCGCCCGGCCGGGGCTCCACACCGGGCGCTCAGCCCTGGTACGGCTTGGCCTCCAGGATCCGCACTGAGGCGGTGCGGCCATTGGGCAGCTCGTATTCCGCGTCCTGGCCGACCTTCTTGCCGTTCACGCCCGAGCCCAGCGGGGACTGCGGCGAGTAGGTCTCGATGTCCGCGCTCGCGTACTCACGAGAGGCGAGCAGGAAGGTCAGGGTGTCGTCCGGGTCGCCGTCGAACGCGATGGTGACCACCATGCCCGGGGCGACCACGCCGGTGTCCGCGGGGGCCTCGCCGACCTTCGCCTGCTGGAGGAGCTGCGTGAGCTGACGCACTCGGAGCTCCTGCTTGCCCTGCTCCTCCTTGGCGGCGTGGTACCCCCCGTTCTCCCGGAGGTCACCTTCCTCCCGGGCAGCCTCGATCTTCTTCGCGATCTCGACACGTGCGGGACCCGACAGGTACTCCAGCTCTGCCTTGAGCTGGTCGTACGCCTCCTGGGTCAGCCAGGTGACGTTCTCGCTGGTCTGGGTCACAGGTGCTCCTCGTCGGTGCTGGGAATACAAATGAACGCCCTACTCAGAAGGGTGCGCCTTCAAAGCGGGGCGAAACCACGAGCCTAACAATTCCGGCAAGAAACGGGGAGGAGGGAACTGGGCGCAATGCGCAGGAAAGCCGTCAGCGCTGGTCAGATCGGGGCAGCCGCCGACACGTCCGGTCCGGCTATCGTCCGGGCTCGCAGCCGATCAGCTCGGCGCTGGTCGCCCGGGCCGTAGTGCGCACGGTCACCACCTTGACCAGATCGCTCTCGCGCTGGCCGAAGGTGAAGTCCTTCCGGCCCACCTCGTCGTGGTACTCATCCAGGGTACGCACGGTGCAGACACCGGTGGCGTCCTTGTCCTTGTTGATCTCCAGCCGGACGTCGACGGCGTCGTCGGCGACCACCTTGAAACCGGTCAGCCGGCCGCTGACGTCCTGACCGGTGATGTAGTCGTATCCGAACCACGTGATCAGGGCCAGCAGCCCGGCACCGAGCACCGCTCCGACGATCTTCAGCGTGCGGTCGGCACGCGCGTCCGCGGACCGGCCGTAACGCCCGTCGGGAAGACCCTCGCGCACGGTGGCCATGGGCGTTCCTCCTGCTGGGAGAGACATCGGAATTATTTGTCCCTGGTTTAGGTCACTATAGAAGCCGTCTTCCACGACGAATCACTGAGGATCGAACTTGACTGAGCAGCTTCGTTTGATGGCCGTGCATGCGCACCCCGATGACGAGTCGAGCAAGGGCGCGGCCACCATGGCCAAGTACGTGTCTGAGGGGGTGGACGTGCTGGTCGCGACCTGCACAGGTGGAGAGCGCGGCTCCATCCTCAATCCCAAGCTCCAGGGTGATCCCTACATCGAGGAGAACATCCACGAGGTCCGCGCCAAGGAGATGGACGAGGCGCGCGAGATCCTCGGCGTCAAGCAGGAGTGGCTGGGCTTCGTGGACTCCGGACTGCCCGAGGGCGATCCGCTGCCGCCACTGCCCGAGGGCTGCTTCGCCTTGCAGGACGTCGAGGCAGCGGCGGAGCCCCTGGTGAGGCTGATCCGCTCGTTCAAGCCGCAGGTGATCACCACCTATGACGAGAACGGCGGCTATCCCCACCCCGACCACATCATGACCCACAAGATCTCGATGGTGGCCTTCGAGGCGGCCGGTGACCCCGAGAAGTACCCGGCGGCGGGGGAGCCCTGGCAGCCGCAGAAGCTCTACTACAACCAGGGCTTCAACCGGGCGCGCACCGTCGCCCTGCATGAGGCGCTGCTGGCTCGCGGGCTGGACTCGCCGTACGAGGAGTGGCTGGAGCGCTGGAAGACCTTCAACCGGCCCGAGCGCACCCTGACCACCTATGTGCCCTGCGCCGACTTCTTCGAGATCCGCGACAAGGCGCTGATCGCGCACCGTACGCAGATCGATCCCGACGGCGGCTGGTTCCGGGTGCCCATGGACATCCAGCGGGAGGTCTGGCCCACCGAGGAGTACGAGCTCGCCAAGTCGCTTGTGGACACCTCCCTCCCCGAGGACGACCTCTTCGCGGGCATCCGCAACAATTGAGTCCATGATGAGCGCCACCAGCACCCTCGCCATGACGCATCTCGTCCCGCTCGCCAAGGACCTGGACGAGAACAAGGTGACCCCGGGCGTCCTCGGTTTCATCGTCTTCGCCGTGATCGGCGCGGCGGTGTGGTTCCTGATGAAGTCCATGAACAAGCACATGAAGCGGGTGGACTTCGAGGAGGGGCCGGAGCCCGGCAAGGCTCCGGCGACGGCCTCCGCCGAAGCCACCAAGGGCGAGGAGCGCACGGCCTGAACCCTGGCCGGGCCCGACCGCGTGCCCCGCGCGAGCGGGGCCTCACGGCCCGGCCGACGGGATCTCGCACATCCCGGCCCCTCTCCGCGCTCTTCGTGACCAGGCCCTGTAGGGCCTAGCCGCGAGGCTCCGGCAGCACGGCCATGACCTCGCGCGAGTGGCGGCTCGGCACCATGCCGAGCTGCCATGCCTGCCACCCCGTTTCCGGCTCGACGCCGCGCTCCAGCACCAGCGCGAACGCCTCCGCGCACCCCTCCAGCCGGGAATCCCCCGCCGTGCCCTCCTCGCGCATCTCCCGGGCCAGCTCCGCCAGCTCCTCCTGGGCCACCGCCGTGCCGATCACCGAACCGCCCGCGGAGGCGAACGGCAGCAGGGTGCAGCGCAGGAACCGGGCCCAGGCGCGGCCGCGCCGGTCCCCGTACCCCGCGAACAGCCCGGCCGCCTCGTCCACCAGCTCCAGCGCCTGCACCGCCTTGCCGTTTCCCGCGTCGATCACCGCCAGCTCGACACAGGACCATGCCTCGCCATGGGCCACGCCCACCCGCCGGAAGTCATTCCGCGCGTCCTGGAGCAACTGCCGGGCGAAGCCGCTGTTGCGCAGCGAGCCCGTCTGTGCCGCTCGCAGATCACGGGTGACCCGCGCCGAGTGATGACGCGAACACGCCAGCCCGTAGACATCCCGCATCCGGTTGAACATCAGCCGGGCCCGCTCCAGCTCGCGCAGCGCCGAATCATGGTCGCCGCGCTCCTCCAGCGCCTGGCCCAGGTAGTACAGCGTCCATGCCTCACCGCGCGCGTCCTCGTTCTCCCGGTGGCGGGAGAGGGCCTGGCGCAACTGGTCGACGGCCGCCGACGCCTCCCCGGCCACCAGCCGGGCCCGGGCGAGCTGGGTGAGCGCCCATGCCTCACCGCGCTGGTCATGGGTGCGGCTGTAGGCGTCCAGCGCGCCCCGCAACTCGGCCTCGGCGCGCGGCACATCGCCCATCCGCAGACACGCTTGGCCGAGCTGGAAGTGCGCCCACGCCTGGCCGTGCAGGCTCTCGCTCTCCTGGTGCAGCTCCAGGGCCGCGTCCAGCAGCTCCAGCGCCTCGGCCAGCCCGCCGCGGTCGCGCTCCACCGCCGCCAGGGCGTGCATCGTCCAGCCCCGGTCACCGCGCAGCTCCTCGGCCTGCTGGAGCTCCAGCGCCTCGCGCAGCTTGGCCGCGGCCTCCCCGAGATTGCCCTGGTGATGCAGGGTGATGCCGAGACTGCACAGGGCACGGGCCGCACCCGCCTGGTGCTGCGCCTCGAAATACAGGTCCACCACCGAGGACAGCCTGGTGCGCGCCTGGTCCAGCTCGCCGAGCTGGCGGGCCGCGATACCGGTGCGCCACTGCACGGACCGCATCAGCAGCCCCTGGTCCACGGCCTGGGTGAGCTCGCTGATCTCGCCCAGCCGGTAGAGATCGCCGCGCAGCAGGCAGTAGTCGCACAGGGCGCCCAGCAGATGCAGCACCGCGGACTGGTCCACGCCCTCCGCATGGCGCAGCGCGGCGGTGATGAAGCTCGATTCGTCGTCCAGCCAGCGCAGCGCGGCGTCCAGCGAGGTGAAGCCATGGCCGCCCGCCGCGCCCTTGCCGAGCATGTCGGCACGGGTGGAGGTCTTGCCGTCGACCAGCCGGATCACCGAGTCGGCGAGCTCGGCATAGCTGCGGATCAGCCGCTCCTGCGCGGCGGTGCGCTGCTCCGGCTGCTCCTCGTCGAGCAGCCGGGCATGGGCGAAGGAGCGCACCAGGTCATGAAGGCGGTAGCGGCTGCCGCGCACATGCTGGATCAGCCCGGCCCGGCCGAGCGCCTCCAGATGGCGGCCGGCCTCCTGCTCATCGGTGTCCAGCAGCGCCGCGGCCGCCGCTCCGCCCAGGCTGGCCCGCCCGGCCAGTGCCAGCCGGCGCAGCAGCCGCCGGGCGCCGTCCTGCTGGTCGGTGTAGCGCAGCCACAGGGCGCGCTCGACCGCGCCCACCGGGCCGTACGCCTCCAGCTCGGTGACCAGGGCGGCGGGGGTGCGGGGGCCGAGCGAGGAGCCCGCGATCCGCAGCGCCAGCGGCAGCCGCCCGCACAGCTCGGCGATCCGCTCCACGGACTGCCCGTCGTAGGGGCCCGCGCCGGTGGGCTCCTCGGCGGAGGTCCGCAGCAGCTCCTCGGCGCCCGGCTCGTCCAGCGGGCCCACCTCCATCCGGTGCACCCGGGCGGCGAGGTCGGCCGGCAGATCGAGCGGAGTGCGCGAGGTGATCAGGACCAGGCTGTCGGACCGCTCCGGGATCAGCGTGCGCACCTGCTCGGCGTCATGGGCGTCGTCCAGCACGATGGTGACCGGCAGCCCGGTCAGATACTGGTGATACAGCTCGGTGAGCCGTCTGATGTGCTGGTCCTGCGAGGACCGCTCCCGGAAGAGCAACTGGTCGCGGGGTGCGCCGAGCCGGTTCAGCAGATGCAGCAGCGCGTCGCGGGTGGGCAGCGGGGCCTGCTCGGGGCTGTCGCCGCGCAGATCGACCAGGCACGCACCGCGGAACTGATCGCGCAGATGGTGGGCCGCCCGCACGGCCAGCATGGTGCGGCCGGAGCCCGGCGGGCCCTCCAGCAGCACCACCGTGGGCTGGGTCTCGATGGACGCGCGGGCCTGCTGCACCCACTGCGCGATCTGGGTGAGCTGCGCCCGGCGCCCGGCGAACGGGCCCTCCGCCTCGGGGAGATGGGCGAAGGACTGCTCCAGCACGGTGCGCCTGCGGGCCGCTTGGCTTCGGTCCGCCCCGCGCAGCCTCGGCACCTGACCGGAGGCCGAGGAGGCGGAGCGCTTGGCCGAACCGCCGCCCTGGCGGGCGGCGGCCGAGGTCATCCGGTGCTGGTCGATGAACGGCCGGATGCCCCGCACCTCGACCGCCGTGAGCCACTGGAGCCGCAACTGCTCGGGCCCGCCGGGCTGGTTGCGCAGCGCGGCCTGGCGGTGGGCGGCGGGCCAATGGCGCGCGGTGAGCTTGACGACGGCGGCGGCCGATCCGGCCACGGCGGCCGTCACGCCCGCGCCCAGCGCCGTGCCCGCCGAGGTGCCGTAGGTGAGATCCGCGCCGAAGGCCGCCGCCGCGGCGACCGTCGCGGCCAGCGCCGGGGTGCCGAGCTGCCCGCGCGACAGCCGCTCCGAGAGCGGTCTGCTGCCCGCGTCGGACTCGTCCAACGCGCTCACATACGCCCCGTACTCCTCCGCGGCGGTCGCGGTCATCTCGTCCAGCGCGCCCCGCGCCCGGCTGAGCAGCACCCCGCCATCGGTGCGCCCGCCCGAGCGGCGCACCTCCTCCTCCACGGCCCGCGACAGCAGCCGCTCGACCTCCGTCCGGTGGCTGTCCCGCAACACCGCCAGTGAGCCCGGCATGTGATCCCCCTCTTGCAGCAGTGCCCTCAGTCTTCCGTTTCTGGCTCTTATCCGGCAGTCCTGTGGATAACTCCCCTGTGGACAACTTCTCCTGTCCCGCCGCCGACCACTCTCGGTGCGTGTATCAGTGCGAAGGGTTACGATCGCTGTGTGGCAGACGAGAGCTATGACGTGATGGTGATCGGGACCAGCCAGGGCGGCCGGTTCCTGCCCATCGATCTCGCGAAAGCGGGCAGGAAGGTGGCGCTCGTCGAGCGCGGCCACCTGGGCGGCGTCTGCGTGAACTCCGGGTGCACCCCGACCAAGACCATGGTCGCCAGCGCGCGCGCCGCCCGCCAGGCACGGCGCGGCGCGGAGTACGGCGTGCGGACTGGTCCGGTGTCGGTCGACCTGGCCGCGGTGCGGGAGCGCAAGCGGGCGATGGTCGCGGGCGCGCGGGAGAACTACGCGAGCCGTCTGCCGCAGGACGGGCTCGACCTGGTCGAGGGCGAGGCCCGTTTCACGGGGCCCAAGACGGTCGAGATCGCCCTGCCGGGCGGCGGGACGCGGGATAGGGGAAGGTGAGCACGCGGGACCGGATCGTCCCGTACACCGTGTTCATGGACCCGCAGCTCGGCCGCGTCGGCATGACCGAGCGACAGGCCGCGGAGCAGAACCGCTCGGTCCGCGTCGCCAAGCTGCCGATGAGTGCCGTCATCCGGGCCCTGGAGACGGGGGAGACGCGCGGCTTCATGAAGGCGGTCATCGACGCGGACACCCAGCAGATCCTCGGTGCCGCGGTGCTCGGCGTGGAAGGCGGCGAGATCATGACGATCATCCAGGTCGCCATGCTGGGGCAGCTTCCGTACACCGCCATGGCGAATGCCGTCTTCACGCATCCGCTGCTGGCAGAGGGCCTGAACAGCCTCTTTATGAGCCTCGACGCCCAGTGACCCGACGCCCAGTAGCGGGATGAGGGGTCAGGTGCGGTTGTCGTCGGACCGCTTGTCGTCGGTCCGGTCGAGCCCCAGGTCGCTTCGGGGGCTGCCGACCATGGTGGTGGGGTCGGCGAGGCGGTCGAAGTCGGCGGCGGCGACGCCCGAGGCGAGGGCGGCCTCGCGCAGGGTGGTGCCCTCGTCGTCGGCCTTGTGCGCGATCGCGGACGCCTTGTCGTAGCCGATGGTGGGACTGAGCGCGGTGACGAGCATGAGCGACTGGTCCACGTACCCGTCGATCGTGGGCCGGTCGAGTTCGGTGCCCTCGACGCTGTAGCGGCGCAGCTTCTCGCAGGCGTCGCCGAGGATCCGGGCCGAGTGCAGCACGTTGTTGATGATGATCGGGCGCATGGCGTTGAGTTCGAAGTTGCCCTGTGCCCCCGCGGAGGCGATGAGCGCGTCCTCCCCAAGAGCCTGGAGGCAGACCATGACCATGGCCTCCTGCTGGGTGGGGTTGACCTTCCCGGGCATGATCGAGGAACCGGGCTCATTGGCGGGCAGCCCCAGTTCATGCAGCCCGGCGCGGGGTCCGGAGGCCAGCCAGCGCATATCGTTGGCGATCTTCATCAGGGCGACGGCCAGACCGCGCAGCCCGGCGCTGACCGCGACCATCGCGTCCAGCGAGCCCTGGGCCGCGAACTTGTTGGGCGCGGTGACGAAGGGATGGCCGACCAGCTCGGCGAGCTGCGCGGCGATCTGCTCGCCGAACCCTTCGGGAGCGTTCAGGCCGGTGCCCACAGCGGTGCCACCGGCGGCGAGCTGGTGGACGGCATGGAGACTGTCGGCCAGCCTGGTGCGCGCATCGTCCAGTTGTGCGGCCCAGCCCGACCATTCCTGTCCGACGGTGAGCGGGGTGGCGTCCTGGAGATGGGTGCGGCCGATCTTGACGACGTCCACCCATGCCTCGGCCTTGGCGCGGATCGCCTGGGTGAGCCGGTCGACCTGGGGCAGGAGATGCCCGGTGACCTCGAGCACGGTGGCGATGTGCATCGCGGTGGGGAAGGTGTCGTTCGACGACTGGCCCATGTTGACATGGTCGTTGGGATGCACGGGGTGCTTGGAGCCGAGGGTGCCGCCGAGCAGTTCGCCGGCCCGGTTGCCGATCACCTCGTTGACGTTCATGTTCGACTGGGTGCCCGAGCCGGTCTGCCATACGTACAGCGGGAACTCCGCGTCCAGATCCCCGGCGATGACCTCATCGGCGGCCTGGATGATCGCGGCGGCGCGCCGCTCGTCCAGGCGGCCCGCGCGCTGGTTGACCATGGCGGCGGCCTTCTTGACATAGCCGTACGCGTGGTAGACGGCCTTGGGCATGTGGTCGTCACCGATGGAGAAGTGGATCAGGGAACGCTGAGTCTGCGCGCCCCAGTAGTGCTCGGCGGGCACCTCGATCCGGCCCATCGAGTCGCTCTCGATACGGGTGCCGGTGGGCGTGGTCCGCTCCGTGGCCGCCGTCGTCCCACGACCTGCGTCGGAGTGGTCGGCGTATTCGGGCTGCCACATCGCCTGCTGCACGGCCTGCACGACGTCATCGATCCTGGCGCGGGCGACACCCTCCTCGAGTGCCTGGCGTACGACGGCGACCGCGACGGTGGCGGAGGAGGCGCGGAGGTTGGCCACCCCGGGGAGCAGCGACGCGCCGGGGGTGGTGGTGTCGACCAGGCCGGCGACCGCCTCGGCGGCGGCGCGGATCATTCCGGGAGTGACGTGCTTCGCGCGGGAGACCACGGTGCCCAGGCCGAGGCCGGGGTAGACCAAGGCGTTGTTGGCCTGCCCGATCTTGTAGTCGACGCCCTGGTACGGCACCGGATCCCACGGGGTGCCGGTGCCGATCAGCGCCCGGCCCTCGGTCCAGTGGATGAGGTCGGCCGGGTGGGCCTCGATCTTCTCGGTCGGGTTCGAAAGCGGGAAGATCAGTGGCCGGTCGACATGCGCGGCCATCTTCCGGATGATCGGCTCGGTGAAGGTGCCACCAGCCGTCGAGGTGCCGATCAAGATGGTCGGGTGTACCTCGGCCACCGTGGTGGCGAGGGAGATCCGGCCTTCGCCGTCCCGTTCGTAGCTCCTGGCCTCGCCCGCCGACCGGGCGAACGGGGTCTGGAAGTCGCGTAGATCCTTCATGTCGTCCAGCAGCAGGCCCTGCCGGTCGACCAGCCAGATCTGCTGGGCCGCCGTCTCCTTACGGGCGCCGGCGCGGACCATCGCGTCGCGGATCTGGTCGGCGATGCCCACTCCGGCGGTACCGGCGCCGAAGACGACCACCCGCTGCTCGGCCAGCGGTGTGCCCGCCGTCCGTACCCCGGCCAGGACGGCGGCCAGGGTGATCGCGCCGGTGCCCTGCATGTCGTCGTTGAAGACGCAGGCCCTGTCCGCGTACTCCAGCAGAATCCGGCGTGCGTTGGACGGGCCGAAGTCCTCGAAGTGCAGCAGTGCCTTCGGGAAGCGCCGCGAGGCGGCCGTGACGTAGGCGTCGATGAGCCGGTCGTACGCCTCGGCGCGGTTGCGGGAGTGCCGCAGCCCGACATACATGGGGTCGTTGAGCAGGGTCTCGTTGTTGGTGCCGACGTCGAGCATGACCGGGATGACCCGGGCCGGGTCGATGCCCGCGGCCGCCGTGTAGACGGCGAGCTTGCCCTGCGAGATCCCCATGCCGTTGCTGCCCCAGTCGCCGATGCCGAGGATCTCCTCGGCGTCCGTGGCCACCAGCAGGTCGACGTCGTCGGCACCGAGTCCGAGGTTCGCGAACGCGGCCTCCACGGAGTCGGGATCGTCCACCGACAGATACACGCCGCGCGGACGCTGGTACTCATGGCTGTACTGCTCGATGGCCTGCCCGACCACCGGGTCGTACACGATCGGCAGCATCTCGGGCAGATGATCGACGAGCAGTTTGTAGTACAGCGTCTCGTTGCGGTCCCGCAGCGCTTCCAGGAACGTGTTCTGCGCCAGCGGTGTCGGCTGTGCCATGAACTGCTCGTACGCGCGCACCGCCTGCTGCTCTTCCGACAGCACCCCCGGCGGCACCAGACCGGTCAGCCCGAACTGCGTGCGCTCCTCCTCCGTGAACGCGGTCCCGCGATTGCGGATCGGGTCACGCAGCACGGCTACCCCTCCGGAGCCGCGCATCCTCTTGTCCGTGCTCATGGCTTTCCATCCTTCTCGAGCGGCCGTCGTTCGGACTGATCCGTGCAGTCCTGACTCCCGGCTCCGCCCCGCCGCGAACCCCACACACGGGGGTCAAAACCCCACATAACCATCCTCGCGCCGCTGGGCCGTATGCGCCCACTCCGCGCTCCCGGCCGCACCCCGGCCACACCCCCGGCCGCGCTCATAGGCTTGCCGCCTTCCGCATCCCCACGCGGGGTGGACCGGACAAGTCCGCTCCGGTCCGCGGTGGATTCGGGGCCTCCTGGCCGCGCCCTGTGGATAACTTCGTCTGCCTCGCCAGGTGGGGGAGGATGGACCCATGCCGAACCGCCTGGCGCACGAGACGTCCCCCTATCTGCTTCAGCACGCCGAGAACCCGGTCGACTGGTGGCCGTGGTCGGACGAGGCGTTCGAGGATGCGCGCCGCCGCGGGGTGCCCGTGCTGCTGAGCGTCGGCTATTCGAGCTGCCACTGGTGCCATGTCATGGCGCATGAGTCGTTCGAGGACAAGGAGACCGCCGACTATCTCAACGCCCACTTCGTCTCCGTGAAGGTCGACCGCGAGGAGCGGCCGGACGTCGACGCGGTGTATATGGAGGCGGTGCAGGCCGCCACCGGGCAGGGCGGCTGGCCCATGACGGTCTTTCTGACCCCCGAGGCGCAGCCGTTCTACTTCGGTACGTACTTCCCGCCCCGGCCCCGGCCCGGTATGCCGTCCTTCCGGCAGGTGCTGGAGGGGGTGAGCGCCGCCTGGACGGACCGCCGCGAGGAGGTCCGGGACGTCGCCGGGCGGATCGTGGAGGATCTGGCGCAGCGCACCGGGATCGCGCTGGGCTCGGATGCGCCCGCGCCGCCCGGCGAGGAGGATCTGCATGCCGCGCTCATGGGGCTGACCCGCGAATTCGACGCCACGCGGGGCGGTTTCGGCGGTGCGCCGAAGTTTCCGCCGTCCATGGCGCTGGAGTTCCTGCTGCGCCACCACGCCCGCACCGGTTCCGAGGGCGCGTTGCAGATGGTGTCGGCCACCTGTGAGGCGATGGCCCGCGGGGGTATCTACGACCAGCTCGGCGGCGGTTTCGCCCGCTACTCCGTCGATGCCGGCTGGACCGTGCCGCACTTCGAGAAGATGCTGTACGACAACGCACTGCTGTGCCGGGTCTACGCCCATCTGTGGCGTGCCACCGGCTCGGACCTCGCGCGCCGTGTCGCCCTGGAGACGGCGGACTTCATGGTCCGTGAGCTGCGCACCGCACAGGGCGGCTTCGCCTCCGCGCTGGACGCCGACAGCGACGACGGCACCGGCAGGCATGTCGAGGGCGCGTACTACGTATGGACGCCCGAGCGGCTGCGCGAGGCGCTGGGGGAGGCCGACGCGGAGTTCGCCGCCGGGTATTTCGGCGTGACCCAGGAGGGCACCTTCGAGCAGGGAGCCTCCGTGCTCCAGTTGCCCGACGGGGAGCGGCCGGCGGACGCGAGCCGAGTCGCCTCCGTACGGGAGCGGCTGCTGGCCGCCCGGGAGCTGCGGGCCCGCCCCGGCCGCGACGACAAGATCGTCGCCGCCTGGAACGGGCTGGCCGTCGCCGCTCTCGCCGAGACCGGCGCCTATTTCGACCGCCCCGACCTGGTGGACGTCGCGACCGAGGCCGCCGAGCTGCTGATGCGCCTGCACATGGACCAGCGCGGGCGGCTGGCCCGCACCTCGCTGGACGGCACCGCGGGCAGCCACGCGGGTGTGCTCGAGGACTACGCGGATGTGGCCGAGGGCTTCCTCGCCCTGTCCGCCGTCACCGGCGACGGTGCGTGGGTGGACTTCGCCGGACTGCTCCTGGACACCGTGCTGACCCGGTTCACCGCCGAGGACGGCACGCTGTTCGACACCGCCGATGACGCCGAGGCGCTCATCCGCCGCCCCCAGGACCCGACGGACAACGCGGCGCCGTCCGGCTGGACGGCCGCCGCCGGGGCCCTGCTGTCCTATGCCGCCATCACCGGCAGCTTCCGCCACCGGGAGGCCGCCGAGCGCGGCCTCGCCGTGGTGCGGGCCCTCGGCCCCCGGGTGCCCCGTTTCATCGGCTGGGGCCTGGCGGTGGCCGAGGCCCGGCTCGACGGGCCGCGCGAGGTGGCCGTGGTCGGCCCCGGCGACGACCCGGCGACCCGCGCCCTGCACCGCGCCGCACTCCTGGCCACCGCCCCCGGAGCGGTCGTCGCGGTCGGCGAGCCCGGCTCCGGGGAGGTCCCGCTGCTCCGGGACCGCCCCCTGCTGGAAGGACGCCCGGCGGCGTACGTCTGCCGCGGCTTCACCTGCGACGCGCCCACGGCCGACGTCGAGGCCCTGACGGCCAAGCTGGGCGGCTGAGCTGGCCGGCTGAGCTGGCCGGCTGAGCTGGCCGGCTGAGCCGGGAAACCGGGCGGGGAGTCGGACCATGCCCCGGTCCGGCTTCGCCCGCCTCCCGGACCCGGCTCCCGGCTGAGCTACGTGCCGGCCTGCGGCTCGGGTCCGGACCCAGCTCGCGGCGAGGCTACGTCCGAGCCTGCGGCTCGGGCCCGGACCCGGCTCCCGGCGGGGCTACGTCCGAGCCTGCGGCTCGGGCCCGGACCCGGCTTTGGCCATCCCCGGCCATCCCCGACCAGCCTCGGTTGGGTCTCGGGCCAGCCCCAGTCGGCCCGGGGGCACCCCGGCAGGTTCCGGGGCCAGCCTCGGGCCAGCTCTGGTTGGCGTCCCGGGTGAGCCTCCGGCTCAGCTCCGGCTGCCCCTGGGCCAGCTCGCGGGCAGCCCCGATCGCCCCCGGCCAGCCCCGGCAAGTTCCCGGGTCAGCCCGGCGTCAGCGGGTCGGCCTCTGAGTACCCCGGCCGGTCCCCGAGCCAGCTCGGGGCTCAGCCCCGGTCGGCCCCCGGCAAGCTCCGGCCAGCTCGGGCAAGCTCCCAGGTCAGCCCGCTGTCAGCCTCAGCGGCCCACCCGGAATCGCAGGGCAGATCGCCGCAGGGTCGCAAGGCGGGAGCGCGGCCGAAATCGCCGGGAGGGCTCACAGTCGGGGTCGCCGGGGGGACCGCGGCCGGTCGCCGGGCGGGAGCCCACCCGGAATCGCCGGGAGGGCTCACAGTCGGGGTTGCCGGGCGGCTCACAGTCGGGATCGCCGGGGGGACCGTGGCCGGTCGCCGGGCGGGAGCCCACCCGGAATCGCCGGGCGGTTCACAGTCGGGGTCGCCGGGCGGTTCACAGTCGGGATCGCCGGGGGGACCGCGGCCGGTCGCCGGGCGGGAGCCCACCCCGGAATCGCCGGGTGGACCGCAGCCGGGGTCGCCGGGCGGCTCACGGCCGGGTTCGTGCGGCGGCTCGCAGCCGGAAGCGCCTGGCAGGGCACACCCGCCCCGCCTCGCGGGTCATAGCGGGATGCCTCGGGCGAGGAGGTCCAGGGCTCGGTCGATGGCAGTGGTCATGGCGTTCGCGCGGGTGGCGGTGGCCCTCGCCGTGCTCGTCGTGGTTGCCGTCGGCGGGTGGTGGTGGTCCAGGCAGTGGAAGACGGCTTCGCGTAGGGCGCCGAGGACGGCGCCCACCGCGACCCGTACCTCGAAGTCGTCCGGGGACCGGCCGCTGCGCTCGGCCAGTGCCTCGCCCAGCAGCGTGCCGCTGTCGGCCAGGCCGCCGCTCATCCGAGCGCGCAGCGCCGGGACCTGTCGTACGAGGGCGAGCCGGGCCAGCAGTTCCTCGCGCTCCGCGCCCGCCGCGGGCCCCAGCAGACCCACCACGGCATGGCGCAGGGAGGCGGTCGGGGGCTCGTCCCGGGGGCGCTCGCGGATCGCCTCCGCCATGAGCGCGTCGTACTCATCGGTGAGGACGATGTCCTCCTTGGCCGGGAAGTAGCGGAAGACGGTGCTGGTCGAGACGTCGGCGGCCGCCGCGATCCGGTCCACCGGAGTGGCCTCGTAGCCCTGCTCCGCGAAGAGCCGCAGGGCGGCGCGCCGGATCGCCTGCCGGGTCTTGATCTTCTTCCGTTCGCGCAGCCCGGGCCCGGTCCTGCGCTCCGGCTGTGACGCCTGTGACGCTTGTGACGGCTGTGATGTCGGTGGTGTGGCCTTGGGCATCTCAGGCGTGCTGATACGCCACCAGGGAGATGCCGACGTAGTGCACGACGAAGGCGGCCAGCGTGAAGCTGTGGAACACCTCGTGGAAGCCGAACCAGCGCGGCGAGGGGTTGGGGCGCTTGGTGCCGTAGATCACCGCGCCCACGCTGTAGAGCAGCCCGCCGACGACGATCAGCGTCATGACGGCGGCGCCGCCGGTGCGCAGGAAGTCGGGCAGGAAGAAGACGGCCGCCCAGCCCAGCGCGATGTAGCACGGGGTGTACAGCCAGCGCGGGGCGCCGACCCAGAAGACCCGGAAGGCGATTCCGGCGAGTGCCCCGGCCCACACCAGCCACAGCAGCAGTTGCTTCTTGCCGTGCGGCAGAAGCAGCATCGTGAAGGGCGTATACGTGCCCGCGATGATCAGGAAGATATTGGCGTGGTCCAGCCGCCGCAGCACCGCGGCGGTGCGCGGTCCCCAATTGCCGCGGTGGTAAAGCGCGCTGGTGCCGAACAGCGCACATGCGGTGAGCGTGAAGATGGCGCAGGCCAGCCGCCCGCGCGGACTGTCGGCGAGGGCCGTCAGTACCACCCCCGAGACCAGGACCGCGGGAAACATGCCGGCGTGCAGCCAGCCGCGGAGCATCGGCTTCAGGGGGAGCGGCGGGGCCGCTTGGGGCCCTGGAGGGTTCTCAACGGCGGCATCGGGCGCGGCGGCAGTCATGGCGCTCATGCTACCTACGCCCTACGCCACCGTAAGTTACCGGCCCATGTCGAGTGGTGATGGTCACCAAAGCGCCCACTGGACAGATGGCCCACACAGTCGGATGATCAAATGAGCGCGGTCGGCACCGGATGAGCTGAGCATCCGGGTCGCAGCCCCCAAGGGGTAGCTGTCTCCATAAACGGATATGAGTGCACATATCCGTCCAAAACCCTCAATCAAGACGCCGGAACGCGTGCGGTTCCGGCGGGATGGAGCGATCGTGGCGCCCAGCAATGTGGCTTCCTCCCTCACCACCACCCCGAGCCCCACGAACCACCAGGAGCTCGTCTCCTGGGTCGGCGAGATCGCCGCCCTCACCCAGCCCGATCGTGTGGTGTGGTGCGACGGCTCGGAGGCGGAGTACGACCGCCTGTGCGCGGAGCTCGTCGAAAAGGGCACCTTCAAACGCCTTGATTCGATCAAGCGCCCCAACTCGTACTACGCCGCATCCGATCCGAGCGATGTGGCGCGCGTCGAGGACCGTACGTTCATATGCTCCGAGAAGGAGGCGGACGCGGGCCCGACGAACCACTGGAAACACCCCGACGAGATGCGTGAGATCTTCGCCGGGGAGCAGGGCGTCTTCCGGGGCTCCATGCGTGGCCGGACCATGTACGTCGTGCCCTTCTGCATGGGCCCGCTCGGCTCGCCGCTCTCCGCGATCGGCGTCGAGATCACCGACTCCGCCTACGTCGCCGTCTCCATGCGCACCATGACCCGCATGGGACAGGAGGTCCTCGACGTCCTCGGGGACGAGGGCTTCTTCGTCAAGGCCGTCCACACCCTCGGCGCCCCGCTGGAGCCGGGCCAGGCCGACGTTCCCTGGCCGTGCAACTCGACCAAGTACATCTCGCACTTCCCCGAGGCGCGGGAGATCTGGTCCTACGGCTCCGGCTACGGCGGCAACGCCCTGCTCGGCAAGAAGTGCTACGCCCTGCGCATCGCCTCCGTGATGGCGCGGGACGAGGGCTGGCTCGCCGAGCACATGCTGATCCTCAAGCTCACCCCGCCGCGCGGCGAGTCGAAGTACGTGGCCGCGGCGTTCCCGAGCGCCTGTGGCAAGACCAACCTCGCGATGCTGGAGCCGACCATCCGGGGCTGGACGGTCGAGACGATCGGCGACGACATCGCCTGGATGCGGTTCGGCGAGGACGGCAGGCTGTACGCGATCAACCCCGAGGCGGGCTTCTTCGGCGTCGCGCCCGGCACCGGTGAGCACACCAACGCCAACGCGATGAAGACCCTGTGGGGGAACTCGGTCTTCACCAATGTCGCGCTCACCGACGACGGCGATGTGTGGTGGGAGGGCATGACCGAGGAGCCGCCCGCCCATCTGACCGACTGGAAGGGCAACGACTGGACCCCGGCGAGCGAGACGCCCGCGGCCCACCCCAACGCCCGCTTCACCGTGCCGGCCGGTCAGTGCCCGATCATCGCGCCCGAGTGGGAGGACCCCAAGGGCGTGCCGATCTCGGCGATCCTCTTCGGCGGCCGCCGGGCCAGCGCCGTTCCGCTGGTCACCGAGTCCTTCGACTGGCAGCACGGGGTCTTCCTCGGCGCCAACGTGGCGAGCGAGAAGACCGCCGCGGCCGAGGGCAAGGTCGGCGAGCTGCGCCGCGACCCGTTCGCCATGCTGCCCTTCTGCGGCTACAACATGGGCGACTACATGGCCCATTGGGTGAAGGTCGGCAAGAACGCGGACGCCGCCAAGCTGCCGAAGATCTACTACGTCAACTGGTTCCGCAAGGACGCCGACGGGCACTTCGTCTGGCCGGGCTTCGGCGAGAACAGCCGGGTGCTGAAGTGGATCGTCGACCGGCTGGACGGCAAGGCCGAGGGCGTGGAGAGCCCGATCGGGGTGCTGCCGACGCCCGAGGCGCTGGACACCGAAGGGCTGGACCTCGACGACGCCTCGCTCGACCTGCTGCTCACGGTCGACAAGGAGGTCTGGCGCGAGGAGGCCGGGCTGGTGCCCGACCACCTCAACACCTTCGGTGAGCACACGCCGAAGGAGATGTGGGACGAGTACCACGCGCTGGTCAAGCGCCTGGGCTGAGCACACCGCACGGCCCAAGGCCCAAAGATCAAGGCCCGAGGCCCGAGGCTCAAGGCCCAAGACTCAAAGCTCAAGGCCCAAGGCCCGGGGCCCGTACGCAGGTGCGGGCCCCGGGCCTTTTCCGCGGCCCCGGCCGCATGGTCCGCACCGGCCGTACCCGTACGGTCGCGTGTCGGCCTCGTCGAAGAGCGCGAGTCCGGCTACGCGTTGAGCCCCAGCGCCGCCGCGTGCGCCTCCAGCCGCTCGGCCGCCAGCGTCGAGGCCGCCGTGTCGTCACGGGATGTGGCCACGACCAGGGCCCATCCGGCCAGGGTGTGGGCGCGCTGGTGGAGGGCGGCGATATGTGCCGCGTCCGGCTCCGCCGTCGAGGGCGCCGCGCGCAGCGGGGCGTGGCCGTCGCGCAGGCGGGCGGCCTGCTCGGCGAGGCGCTGGGCGGCGTCGTCGAGGCCGGGGTGCGGGGTGTGGGCGCGCAGCTCGTCGGTCACGGTGAGCAGCGCGGTCAGATGTCCGGCCAGCCGGATGTCCAGCTCTTCCTCGCGGGTGCGGTGCGGGAAGTCGGGCGTGGGCTCGGCCATGCTGTGGACCGATTTGGTGCGGATCGGCTCGTACATGGATGGCCTCCAAGGGGTCAGGAGACCATCCTAACTTAGACTCTGTCTAAAGTTGAGCTGAGGCTAAAAAGTTCAGGGTTGGCCGTATCCGTCCAGGAAGTTCCCGATCCTGGTCACCGCGTCGGCCAGATCCTTCTTGGCGGGCAGCGTGACGATGCGGAAGTGATCCGGCTCCGGCCAGTTGAACCCCGTGCCGTGCACGATCATGATCTTCTCGGCCCGCAGCAGATCCAGCACCATCTGCCGATCGTCCTTGATCTTGTAGACCTTGGGGTCCAGCCTGGGGAACGCGTACAGCGCGCCCTTGGGCTTCACGCAGGTGACGCCCGGGATCTGGGTCAGCAGGTCGTACGCCGTGTCCCGCTGCTCCAGCAGCCGGCCGCCGGGGAGCACCAGGTCGTTGATCGACTGACGGCCGCCGAGCGCCGTGGCCACCGCGTGCTGTGCCGGCATATTGGCGCACAGCCGCATATTGGCCAGGATGGTCAGCCCCTCCAGATAGCTGGCGGCGTGCGCCTTGGGGCCGCAGACCGCGAGCCAGCCGCTGCGGTAGCCCGCCACCCGGTACGCCTTGGAGAGCCCGTTGAAGGTGAGGGTCAGCAGATCGGGGGCGACGGTGGTGGTCGGGGTGTGGGTGGCCCCGTCGTAGAGGATCTTGTCGTAGATCTCGTCGGAGCAGACGATCAGCCGATGGCGGCGGGCGATATCGGTGAGCCCGCGCAGCGTCTCCTCGCCGTAGACGGCACCCGTGGGGTTGTTGGGGTTGATGATGACGAGCGCCTTGGTGCGGTCGGTGACCTTGCGCTCGATGTCGGCGAGGTCCGGCAGCCAGTCCGACTGCTCATCGCAGCGGTAGTGGACGGCGGTGCCGCCGGCCAGTGAGACCGAGGCGGTCCACAGCGGATAGTCGGGGGCCGGGACGAGGACCTCGTCGCCGTCGTCGAGCAGCCCCTGCATCGACATCTGGATCAGCTCGGAGACGCCGTTGCCGAGGAAGATGTCCTCGACATCGAGGTCGATGCCCTGGGTCTGGTAGTGCTGCATCACCGCGCGCCGGGCGGACAGCAGCCCCTTGGCGTCGCCGTAGCCGTGGGCGTCGCCGAGGTTGCGGAGCATGTCCTCGAGGATCTCCGGGGGGCATTCGAAGCCGAAGGTCGCCGGATTGCCGGTATTCAGCTTGAGGATGCGGTGTCCTGCCGCCTCGAGTCGCATCGCCTCCTCGAGCACGGGGCCACGGATTTCGTAGCAGACGTTGGCGAGCTTCGTGGACTGGATCACCTGCATGTCGGCCACCATACGGCGGAGTATCCGGAGCCGCTCGGTGTTTTTCGCCACGTGGACGGTGCGCGGGCAGTGCGCGGACGGTGTGCGGGGGCGCCGTGGGGCGGGGTCCGCGACCCCGCGCGCCGTCCCCGGGCCACTCTCCGCGCCGGATAACGACTCTGTTTCCGGCGTTAATTTTCGCGAACGAGGGGTTGGCCCGAACGGGGGTCGTGGCTATCGTTCACGGACTTCACCCAATCGTTCGACTGAACGAATAAGGGAAGGGTGCCCCCGTTCATGTCCCCGTTCACGTCCGAGACCTCCCACCGAACCGCCCCCGCCGCGGCCGGGCTGCCACGGAGGTCGCTCCTCACCACCGCGGCGGCGATCGGCGGTGCGCTCGGCGGCTCCGCCCTGCTGAGCGGCTGCTCAGGAGCCGCCTCCGCGTCCCCGACGAGGGCCGTGCCCACCCGCGGCCCGGCCGGGCGGCCCGACCGCGGCGGCACCCTGCGCATCGCCCGGCCGCCCGCCTCCGACGCCGAGACCCTCGACCCCGCGAGCGCGCTCTCCGCGTACGAATACCTCGGCGCGCTCTACAACCGGCTGGTCCGGATCGGGCCCGACGGCACCGTCGCCCCCGACCTCGCCGAATCCTGGGAGCCCGACGCCAAGGCGACCACCTGGACCTTCCGGCTGCGCCGCGGCGTCACCTTCCACGACGGCCGCGCCTTCACCGCCGCCGACGCCGCCTACACCCTGCGCCACATCCTCGACACCGCGACCGCCTCCCCGCAGGCCCCCGTGCTGTCCCCGCTGGTCGACCCGGAGCGGCTGCGCACCCCCGACGCCCACACCCTCGTCGTCCCGCTGAAGAGCCCGCACGCCGAGTTCCCCAGCCTGCTCACCCACTACAACTGCTACGTCGTCCCGGACGGCAGCGCCCGCTCCATCGGCCGCACCGGCATCGGCACCGGCCCGTTCCGGCTCGAATCCTTCGCCGCCGCCGGGCCCGGCCGGGTCACCGCCTACCCGGACCACTGGGCCGGGCGCCCGGTCCTGGACGCCATCGACTTCTACTCCGTCGCCGATATGCAGGCCCGCTCGGGCGCCCTGCTCGCCGGACAGGTCGATCTGCTCTCCCAGACCAACCTCGACTTCGCCACCGCCCGGGTCATCGCCGCCTCCGACCGCGCCACCATCGCCCGCGCCGAGAACGCCCAGTGGTACGTGCTGCCGATGCTCACCACCGAGAAGCCCTTCACCGATGTGCGGGTGCGGCAGGCGATGAAGCTCGCCTACGACCCCGAGCACATCCTGAAGGCCGCCCTCCAGGGCGCGGGCACCGCGGGGTGGGACAACCCCGTCCCGCCGAACGACCCCGCCCACACCGCGGCCCACCCCGCCCACGACCCCGAGCAGGCCCGCCATCTGCTGAAGAAGGCCGGGCACGAGCGGCTGGCGGTGGACCTCTACACCTCCTCCTACGACCCGATCTTCACGCCCATGGCCCTCGCCTACCAGGAGTCGGCCGGGCGGGCCGGCATCCGGATCCGGGTCAAGACCGCGGCCGCCGATTCGTACTACACCCAGATCTGGATGAAGAAGCCGCTCATGGCCACCTACTGGTACACCGGGCGCCCCGTCGACCAGCTCCTCAACCAGGTCTTCCGCGGCGGCTCCTCGTACAACGAGACCGCCTGGGCCGACAAGGAGTTCGACGCGCTGCTCGACCGGGCCCGCCGGGAGACCGACGGAGGCCGCAGGCGCGAGCTGTACGGACAGGCGCAGACGCTCGTCGTCGAGCGGGGCGGGGCCATCACCCCGATGTTCGCCGACCGGCTCGTCGGGATCTCCCGGAAGGTGCGCGGCTACGCCGAGCACGGCTTCGAGTTCGACTACCTCGGCATCGGCCTGAAGGGGGCATGAGACGCATGCTCTCCTTCCTCGTCCGCCGCGTGGTCTCCGCGCTGGGCACCCTGCTGCTCTCCTCGGTCCTGGTCTTCCTGGCCGTCCAGGCGCTGCCCGGCGATGTCGCCACCCAGGTGCTCGGCCGGGACGCCACCCCCGACGCGGTCGCCGCGCTGCGCAAGCAGATGGGGCTCGACCAGCCCGCCTGGGAGCGCTACGGCCACTGGATCAACGGCGCCCTGCACGGCGACTTCGGCACCTCGCTGGTCACCACCAAACCGGTGGGCGGCGAGGTCGCCCAGTACCTCGGCAACTCCGCCCTCATCGCCGTCGTCACCATCCTCTTCGCGGTCACCGGCTCCCTCGTCCTCGGCATCGTCGCCGGGCTCTACCGCGACCGCTGGCCCGACCACCTGATCTCCACGGTCAGCCTGATCGGGATGAGCGTCCCCGAATTCGTCGTGGCCACCGTGCTGGTGCTCGCCTTCTCCGTCACCGTGCCGGTGCTGCCCGCCGTGGTGCTGTACGGACCGGGCGCCAGTACCGGGCAGTTGCTCCCGGCGGTCTGGCTGCCCGCCGCCTCGCTCGCGATCGTCATGGCCGCGTACATCGTGCGGATGGCCCGCACCTCGGTGATCGACGTCATGGCGAGCGAATACGTCACCACCGCCCGGCTCAAGGGCCTGTCCACCTGGCGGGTGGTCACCCGGCACGCGCTGCCCAGCGCCCTGCTGCCGACCCTCCATGTCATCGCGCTCAATGTGGCCTGGCTGGTCGGCGGCGTCGCCGTGGTCGAGAACGTCTTCAACTATCCCGGCATCGGCAAGCTGATGCTCTCCTCCGTCCAGAACCGCGACCTGCCCGTCATCCAGGCCATCGCCCTCATCAGCGCCGTCGTCTACGTCCTGTGCAACCTCGCCGCGGACCTCGGCTCCATGGCCCTCAATCCCAAGCTCCGCACCCGAGGAGGGAGGATCCGATGAGTTCGCTGGAAGACGCGATGAGCTCTCCGAAGGCGCCTGCGGGGGCGGCCCCGGCCGCCGCACCGCCCGCGCCCGTCCGGCCCGGTGTGGCCGCCCGCACCTGGCGCACCGTGCGCTCCTCCCGCCCCACCGCCATCGGGCTCGCGATCGTCGCCGTCCACCTCGTGGTCGCGCTGCTCGCCCCGCTGCTCACCCCGTACCACCCCACCACCGGCGACGCCTCGCACGCGCTGCTCGGGCCGGGCGCGGACCACTGGGCGGGCACCGACAGCTACGGGCGCGATGTGCTGACCCGGGTGCTGTACGGCGGGCGGTACGCGCTCGGCGTCTCCGTCACCGCGACCGTCCTCACCGTCGCCCTCGGCGCCGTCCTCGGCTGTGCGGCCGCCCTGCGCGGCGGCTGGCTGGACGATCTGCTGATGCGGGTCCTGGACGCGGTGCTGTCCATCCCGGCGATCCTCGTCCTGCTGGTGATCGTCACCGCGCTGGGCACCGGATCGGCGGTCATCGTGCTGGCCATCGCCGTCGTCTGCGTCCCCCAGGTGGTACGGGTCGTGCGCGGCGCCGCGCTCGCCGTCGTCCCCCAGGACTACGTCACCGCGGCGCGCGCCCGCGGCGAGAGCACCTGGGCGATCCTGCGCCGTGAGGTGCTGCCCAACATCACCGACGTGGTGTGCGTCGAGTTCGCGATGCGCGCCTCGTGGGTGGTGCTGCTGATCTCCTCGCTGTCCTTCCTGGGCTTCGGCGCGGACCCGCCCACCCCCGACTGGGGGCTGATGGTCGCGGAGAACCGCACCGCCATCACCGTCGTCCCGATGGCCAGCCTCGCGCCGATCATCGCCCTGGCCACGCTGGTGGTCGGGCTCAATCTCGCGGCCGACGGCCTGTCCAAGGCGTGGGGCGTGGACCGGATCCGGGAGGGCTCCTGATGACGGCCATCACTTCGGCGGAGGCGGCTGTTCCGGTGGAGGCGACGCCCATCGTCTCGGTGGACGCGCTGTCCGTGGCCTACCGGTCCGGTGGGTCCGGCGGGTCGGGCGGGCGCGAGGTGCCCGTCGTGGAAGAGGTGTCGCTGGAGGTCGCCCCCGGCCGGACGCTGGCCCTGGTCGGCGAGTCGGGCAGCGGCAAGTCGACGGTCGCCGCGACGCTGCTGGGGCATCTGCGACACGGATCGCGGCTGACCGGCGGACGGGTCACCGTCGAGGGGAGGGACGTCTTCGCGCTCTCCGCCCGGGAGTTGCGGCGGCTGCGCGGCGGTACGGTCGCGATGGTCTCCCAGAACGCGGGCCAGGCCCTGACGCCCAGCATGCGCATCGGACGGCAGATCGCGGAGGCGGGCGGCGAGGTGCCCGTCACGGATCTGCTGGAGCAGGTCAGACTGCCGCATCCGCGCGAACTCGCCCGCCGCTATCCGCATGAGCTCTCCGGCGGACAGCAGCAGCGCGTCGCCATCGCCATGGCCATCGCGGCCCGCCCCAAGGTGCTCGTCCTGGACGAGCCCACCACCGGCCTCGACGTGATCACCCAGCGCGGGGTGCTGGACCTGATCGGCACCCTGCGCGAGGAACTCGGCCTCGCCGCCGTCCTGGTCAGCCATGACCTCGGCGTGGTCGCGCACATGGCCGACGAGGTGTGCGTACTGCGCGCCGGACGAGTCGTCGAGGCCGCCCCCACCCGGCGCCTCTTCGCCGCCCCCGCCGACCCGTACACCCGCCGCCTGCTGGCCAGCGTCCCGCGCGTGGCGGACGCCGGGCTGGCGCTGGTGGGCGAGGACGGCACGCGCGAGATCCGCCCCCGGGCCGAGGTGCCCACGGACGCGGCCGAGGCGCTGGACGTACGGGAGGTGACGATCGACTACGGCTCCAGCCGCGCGGTGGACGGGGTCTCCTTCAGCGTGCGGAGGGGAGAGGTGCTGGCGCTGGTCGGCGAGTCGGGGAGTGGGAAGTCCACGATCGCGTGGTCGCTGGCGGGGCTGAGGGGGGCGTCGGGCGGGACGATGAGGGCTGCGTCGGGTGGTGTGCCGGGCGGTGCGCCCGGCGGCGGGTCGGTTGGTGCGCCCGGCGGCGGGTCGGTTGGCGCGTCAGACGGAACGCCCGGCGGTGCGTCCGGCGGTGATCTGGGTGCACCCGCGCGGCGGCGTCCGCTCGCCCTGCGCCGTACCGTCCAGCTCGTCTTCCAGAACGCGGACACCGCGCTCAATCCACGGCGTTCGGTGGGCGATGCGATACGGCGCCCCCTGCGCTTCTTCGGCGCGGCGGGGTCGCGGGGCGAGGCGGCCGCGCGGGCCCGGCAACTGATCGCCGACGTACGCCTCGACCCCGACTTCGCCGACCGGCTGCCCGCGCAACTCTCGGGCGGCCAGCGCCAGCGGATCGGGATCGCACGGGCGCTGGCGGGGGAGCCGGAGGTGCTGATCGCGGACGAGATCACGACGGCGCTGGACGTGTCCGTACAGGCGGATGTGTTGCGGCTGCTGGACGATCTGCGCCGCGAACGGGAGTTGGCGTGCGTGTTCATCAGCCACGACCTGGCGGTGGTGCGGGGGATCGCGGACCGGGTGGTGGTGCTGCGGCATGGGGTGGTGGTGGAGGAGGGGCCCACGGACGCGGTTTTTGTGGCGCCTGGCCACCCGTATACGCGGCAGTTGATGGCCGCGGCCCTCGAACCCGACCCGGACGCCGAAGCCGCCGTCGAGGCGGCCGACGCTTGGCAGGACGCCGCCGAGCCGGGGGCGGTGTGGGATGAGTTGGGCGGGGGCCATCGGGTACGCAGGTGGCGGCCGGCGGATGGCTAGCCCCCACCCCGCCCCTTCCCGATACCGGGGCCGGCCCCGGCCCCCGCGGGGGCTCCGCGCGGAGTGCGCCTGGCGGGTGCTGCCCCCTGAGGCATCGCCGCCGGGTGCGGACCGGTGGGCGGGTTGTGCCCACCCGTTCCGCCGGGGGGCACCTCCCAGCGGTAGCTGGGGGAGGAACGATTGCCCACAACCTGTAAGCCCCTCCGGCGATCGAGGAGCGGGGTCCGGGGCGGAGCCCCGGTTTCGGGAAGGGGCGGGGTGGGGGCTAGCCCGCCGCAGGCGCACCCCGGACCCGCACCCGCCCCCGCCCCGCAAATATCCCGCCCCCACCCCCAGACAACACCCCACCCCGTAAAGGGAGCAGCGTGAAGTACCGCGAGACGTTCCCCCGCACAGTGCGGACCGAGGACGTATGGATCCCCACCCGGGACGGGCAAACGCGGCTGCACGCCCGCATCTGGCGCCCAGCAGACGCCGAAACCGCCCCCGTCCCCGCCCTTCTCGAATACCTCCCGTACCGCAAGAGCGACTGGACCGCGCCCCGCGACGCCCAGCGCCACCCCTGGTACGCCGGGCACGGCTACGCCTCCGTACGAGTCGATCTGCGCGGCAGCGGCGACTCCGAGGGTGTGATGCTCGACGAGTACACCGCGACCGAGCTGGCCGACGGCGTAGACGTCGTCAACTGGCTCGCGGCGCAGCCCTGGTGCACCGGCAGGGTGGGGATGTTCGGGATCTCCTGGGGCGGGTTCAACTCCCTCCAGATCGCGGCCCTGCGCCCCGCCCCGCTGAAGGCGATCGTCACCGTCTGCTCCACCGACGACCGTTACGACAACGACGTCCACTACACCGGCGGCGCCGTCCTCGGCATCGACATGCTCGCCTGGGCCGGGACGATGCTGGCGTTCACCGCCCGCCCCCCGCACCCCACCTCCGTCGGCGAGGACCGCTGGCTGCCCATGTGGCGGGAGCGGCTCGACGCGCTCGAGCCGTATCTGCACACCTGGCTCGCCCACCAGGAGCGGGACGACTACTGGCGGCACGGCAGCGTCTGCGAGGACTACGGCGCGATCGAGGCCGCCGTGCTGGCGGTCGGCGGCTGGGCCGATCCGTACCGGGACACCGTGCTGCGCCTGCTGGAGCACCTCGACGCGCCCGTGCGCGGGCTCATCGGCCCCTGGTCGCACCAGTACCCGGACCGGGGGCTGCCGCCGGGCCCGGCGATCGGCTTCCTCCAGGAGACGCTGCGCTGGTGGGACCACTGGCTCAAGGACGAGCCCACCGGCGTGCTGGACGAGCCGCCGCTGCGCGCCTGGATCAACGACCCCGTACCGCCCGCCACCTCGTACGACATCATGCCCGGCCGCTGGGTCGGCGAGGACGCCTGGCCGTCGCCGTCCGTCACCTGGGACGAACGCCCCCTCGGCGGCCCCGCCGACGAGCCGGTGATCGTCCGCTCACCGCTGCACACCGGGCTGGACGCGGGCCGCTTCTTCCCCTTCGGCAACGCCACCGATCTGCCGCCCGACCAGCGCGAGGAGGACGGCCGCTCGGTCTGCTTCGACTCGGAGCCGTTGAAAGAGCGGGTCGAGATCCTGGGCCGTCCCCGCGTACGGCTACGCCTCGACAGCGCCACCCCGCGCGCCCACGTCATCGCCCGAGTCTGCGATGTGGCGCCCGACGGCTCCTCCACCCTCGTCACCCGTGGGGTGCTCAACCTCCTGTCGCGGAAGGGACGGGACAAGGCCGTGGAGTGGCGGCCGGGGCGCGAGGAGGACGTGGAGTTCGAGCTGAACGCCACCGGCTACGCCTTCCCGCCCGGCCACCGCATCAGGGTCGCCGTCTGCGACGCGTACTGGCCGTGGGTCTGGCCGCACGGCGAGCGCGGCCGGCTGACCGTACGGCCCGGGGACAGCGCCCTGCTGCTGCCCGTACGGGATCCGGGCGCCGACGCGGGCCGCCCGCCCATCGTCTTCGAGGAGCCCGAGCAGGCCGTACCGCTCGCCGTGACCGTCGACCCGCCCGCCGAACCACGCCCCGAGCGGACCATCACCCACGATGTGGCGACGGACGAATGGGTGCTGGACGTGGACCCGAACTACGGCGGCTCCCGCACCTATCCCGACGGACTCCGCTACGAGGAGAGCGCCCGCGAGACGTACCGCATCCGCTCCGACGATCCGCTCTCGGCCGTGGCAAGCTCTCGGTGGACCATCCGGCTGCGGCGCGGGGCCTGGGACGCGGAGGTCGTCACCGCCGTGGAACTGCGTGCCACGGCGGAGGAATTCATCATGGACAGCAGCATCGAGGCACGGGCGGACGGAGAGACAGTGGCTACGCGCGCATGGCACCACACCACGCCGAGGACATCCGCGTGACGTCCCCCGCCGAACGCCGCCCCCCGCGCCGCGCCGTCGACGCCTCCCGCCGCACCCGGCAGCCCACCGAGGTGCGCCGCCGCCTCATCGTGGAGGCCGCCGTTCCGCTCATCGCTGAGCGCGGCACCAAGGGGGTCGGGGTGCGCGAGGTGGCGGCCGCGGCCGAGGTCTCGGTCGGCACGGTCACGTACCACTTCGAGAGCGTGCAGGAAGTCCTCTCCGAGGCGATGGTGCTGCACATCGAGCGCTACTACGCCGCGTTGAGCGAGGCCGCCGCGAAGGCCACCAGCGGCGCGGAGGGGCTGCGACTGCTCATCGACGCGCTCTTCACGGACGACACGGACCAGCACTGGCGGATGTGGTTCGACTACTGGAACGCGGGCGAACGCGACGAGTCCTTCGCCCGTGGCCAGGCCGAGCGCTACGAGGCATGGCACGGCGAGATCCGGTCCCTGGTCGAACGGGGCCGGGACGAGGGCGACTTCGTCTGCGACGACCCGGCCGACTTCGCCCTCCGCTTCTCCGCCCTGGCCGACGGCCTGGCCCTGCGCCGCCTCCGCCAGGCCCCCGCCCTGACCGTGGCCGACGCCCGCCGCCACCTGCGCCGCTTCGTGACGGCGGAGCTGGAAGGCTGAAGGGGGAGGGCCCCGCTCCTCCCGACGGGAGGCGAACACAGCGGCGGTGGAGTCGCCGTAGGCAACTCCACCGCCGCGGTCGTGCGGGCGCTTACTGGTGGGCGCTGATCACACCGCCGGCGCTGAGCACGATGTACACGCCGTTGGCGTCCATCCCGTCATCGTGCCCGTTCGCCTCCAGCGTGCCGTCCACCGAGCCCTCGTTGCCGATGATGTCCGCGCGGAAGTGGGCGTCGCCGACCTTCGTGACCTTGGCCGTCCAGCCGCCCGCGAGCTTGAAGGTGCCCGGTCCGCTGTGCTCGCCGCCCATCCAGGAGTGGACCTCGCCGCCCAGCGTGAGCACGACGTACATGCCGTTGGCGTCGAGCCCGGCGTCGCGCTGGTTCGCCTCCAGCGTGGCCAGGACGGCACCATCGTTGATGATCTTGAGGCGGTAGTGCTGGGTGCCGAGCTTGTCGATCTTGGCCGTGCTGCCGTCCGCCAACTTCTGGCCGCCGGTCGAGGATGGCGCCTTGTCCGTATCGCCCGTCTTGGCGCCCGTCTTGGCGTCGGAACCCTGCGCTCCGGAGGAGGAGCCCCCGGTGCTGGACTCGGCGGAGGCCGCGGGCTTCTTCGTGCCGGTGTCCTCCGTGTCGTTGTTGCAGGCGGTCAGGCTGAGGCTGGCGGCTGCGATCAGGGCCGCGGCGGCGATGCGAATGGTGCGGCGACGAGCGGTGCGGACGGTGGTGTTGGCGTTCATGCCGGGTCCCCCCAGGGGCGGTCGGTGACGTTGTCCTCGGTACGTCACCCACTCTGGCCGGGGCCGCTACCGCAAGCCTGCCGCTCCGCTAACACCCCGCTAACACGGCCGTTAGCGGCGGAAGGCCGCCCGATTGCGCTGGCTAGCTCACGGCTTTGGCCGCGCGTACTTCGGCGAGCGCCTGCCGTGCCAGCGGGCCGAAGCCCTCGCTGTTGTCGGTGTCGATCCACTGGTCGTAGGCGATCTCCCAGACGAGCATGCCCAGTTTCGCGGCCACCCGCGCGGTCAGGCCCGGGACTCCGCGGCGGTTGAGGGCCTCGATCATCGAGGCGGTGAGGTCGATCCTTTTCAGGGCTTCGCGTTCACGCAGTTCCGTATGGGCGTTCAGTACGGCCTGGCGGCGGCCGCTGAACTCGCGGCGGTCGGCGGTGAAGAACGTCCGGCCGAGCGCATCGAGGGCGTCCGCCACCGCGTCGAGCGGCCCGGCCGCCGGCGGCGCCGAGGCGATCCCTTCGACGAGCAGACCGGTCACCGTGCCCTTGTCGAAGAGCACCTCGCGCTTGTCGGGGAAGTGCCGGAAGAACGTGCTCTTGGTGAGCCCCGCGCGCTCCGCGATCTCGATCACGGTCGTGTTCTCGTAGCCGTGCTCCTCGAAGAGGTCGAGGGCGGCGGCGGCGAGTCGTCCTGGTGCGTCGGGTTGCCAGCGAGCCATGGGAGCAGTGTACGGGACTTCGTCCCATCACTGGTGTACGGTCGATGGGACCAAGTCCCATCACTGGCCAGGAGAGGTCACCGATGAGCAGAGCTGTCCGTTACCGGCGATTTGGCGGTCCCGAAGTACTCGAACTTCAGGAGATACCCGAGCCGCACGCGGCACCGGACGAGGTTCGCGTCCGGGTCACGGCCGCCGGGCTGAATCCGATGGATTGGCAAATCACCACACAGCCCGACATGGCGGCACGGTTCGGCATCACCTTGCCGGCCGGGTTCGGCAGCGACTTCGCCGGAGTGGTGGACGAGGTGGGCGCCGAAGCCACGGGATTCGCGACCGGCGACCGGGTGTTCGGGGCCGCGATTGGCCGGTCCGTCGCCGATTTCGTGCTGGTCAAGACACCCGCGGCAACGCTATGGCCCACCCCGGAGGGCATCGGCGACGAGGTGGCGGGCACGCTTCCGGTGTCCGGTCTGACGGCCTCCGCCGCGCTCGCCGCGATCGGGCTCCGCACCGGGGACACCGTCCTGATCGGTGGGGCGGCGGGTGGCGTGGGCATCTTCGCCGTGCAGCTCGCGCAGCTCGCGGGTGCCCGGGTGCTCGGCACCGCCTCCGAGGGCACGTTCGGATTCCTGCGCGGGCTCGGCGCCGAACCCGTGGCGTACGGCCCTGGCCTGGCGGACCGGGTGCGGGCCCTGGCGCCCGAGGGGATCACCGCCGCGACCGACCTGTTCGGAAGGGAGGCGGCCGAGACCGCGCTCGAGCTCGGCGTGGCGCCCGAGCGGATCTCCGTCGTGGCCGACGGCCCCGCCCCGCCGCCCGGTGTGCGCAAGACGGGCGCCCTCGATGCGGGTCCGGGCGTCCTGGAGCGGATCGCCGACGCGATCCATTCCGGCGAGATCACGGTGCCGATCGCGGCGACCTTCCCGGTCGAGCGGATTCGCGAAGCCGTGACGACGCAGGCCCAGAGGCATGTTCACGGCAAAATCGTGGTCGCACTGTGAACCGGTACAAAGTCGCACTGTGAACCGGCACAAGGTGGTCACCGGGCGCCGAGGGGGTGCGGGCGTCCGCCGCCCCGCATCGCCATCTGCCCGAAAAGCGGTGGAGCCGCGCTCCCGTGTGCCGTTAGCGTGGTCTCGCCCATAGCCGCGCTGTCAAGGACGTGCCGTTGTACACCAAGTGAGATCCCCCAAGCGCTGATCCGTCGCGCGTCGCAGCAGGTGCGGCGTGCTGCTTTTCGCTGTGGTCTTCTCACTGGAAGCGGTTGACTCCATGTCCAAGAACTGGGCTGTCATGCCCATCTGCCTCCCGGCCAACGCCTGGTCCCTCGCGCGGTGCACCGGGTGCGGAGACACCACCGGGCTCGCCCCGATCGTCGTACGGCGCGATCGGCCGGCCTGGCAGTCGCCGTACGGCCCGCCGCCGCGGCGGTCGCATCGGGGGCGGTGGGTGCCGGTGCCGGGGGTGGTCGGGGCTCGGTCCGCTGTGCGGCGTGGGAATCTGTGCGGTCGGTGTGACTGATCGCCGAAGGCTCGCGTTGTCCGTCTGCGGAGAGCCTGGCTAGGCGCGCCGTATCGAACGCCCCGCGAGGACGTCCGTCCGCCGGCCGTTCTCGATGACGAAGCGGCCGTCGATGAGGACGTGGGGGATGCCGGTCGGCAGGGTGCGTGGGGTGTCGAAGGTCGAGCCCGCGGCCACCGTGTCCGGGTCGAAGAGGACGAGGTCGGCGCGGTAGCCCTCGTGGATCCGGCCGCGGTCGGGGAGGCGGAGGCGGGCCGCGGGGCGGGAGGTGAGGTGGGCGACGCACTCCTCCAGGGTGAGGACGCCCAGCTCGCGGACGTAGCGGCCGAGGTACTGCGGGAAGGTGCCGTACGCGCGGGGGTGGGGCTTGGCGCCCTGGAGGATGCCGTCGCTGCCGCCCGTGTGGACGGGGTGCTTCATGATCGCCTGGACGTTCTCCTCGTGCCCGACGTGCTGGAGGATCGTCGGGCCGAGGCGGTCGTCCAGGAGGAGGCGGCGGGCGGTGATCCAGGGGGCCTCGCCGCGTTCGCGGGCGCTCGCGGCGATGGTCCGGCCGACGTAGCCGGTGAGGGACGGGTCGTTCACGCCGGAGATCTCGATCGTGTCCCAGTCCATCGGTACGCCGTGGCAGCCGTCCGCCCCCTCCACCTCCATCACGTGGCGGATGCGCTCGGCGGTGGCGTCGTCGCGCAGCCGGGCGAGCGCCGCGTCGGGGCCGCCCTCGGCCGCCCAGCTCGGCATCATCGCGGCCAGCGTGGTGCAGCCCGGGAGGTAGGGGTAGGTGTCGAGGGTGATGTCGGCGCCGTCGGCGAGGGCGGTGTCGAGGAGGGTGAGGAGTTCGGGGGCGCGGCCCTTGTTGAGGCCGAAGTTCATGGTGGCGTGGGCGAGGTGGAGCGCGCAGCCGGCCTCGCGGGTGAGGGCCACCATCTCCTCGTACGCGCGCAGGGCACCGGCGCCGTAGGAGCGGTGGTGCGGGCAGTAGTAGCCGTCGTAGGCGGCCACGACCCGGCACAGCTCGGTGAGTTCGGCGTCGGAGGCGTACATCCCGGGGGTGTAGGTGAGGCCGGAGGAGAGGCCGACGGCGCCCTGCTGGAGCCCCTCCGCGACCAGCTCCTTCATCCGGGCGACCTCCGCCGGTGTCGCGTCGCGGTCCTCCCAGCCGACCGCGAGCATCCGTACGGTGCCCTGGGGGATGAGGTAGGCGGCGTTGACCGCGATGCCCTGGCCGTCGAAGCCGTGGTCCAGCCGGTCCAGGAACTCGCCGACGGTGCGCCAGGTGAAGTCGATGTCGGAGCCGTCGCCGTTCCAGCCCGTGATCGCCGTACGGATCTGGGCGAGGGTCTGGTCGTCCACGGGGGCGTAGGACAGGCCGTCCTGGCCGATGACTTCGAGGGTCACCCCTTGCGCGGCCTTCGCCGAGTGGTCGGGGTCGCGCAGCAGCGCCAGGTCGCTGTGCGCGTGCATGTCGATGAAGCCGGGGGAGAGGACGAGGCCGTCCGCGTCCACCGTGCGGGGGGCGGTGGGGCGCGGCCCGCCGCCGTCCTCACGGACGACGGCGGCGATCCGGCCGCCCTCCACGGCCACGTCGGCCCGGTAGGCGGCACCACCGGTGCCGTCGATGACACGTGCGTCGCGGATGACCAGGTCCATGGGTGCGTCTCCCTGTGCGCGGAGTGGGGCGGGGTCCCGGAGGGATCAGAAGAAGGTGCGGATGTAGTCCGTGACCGTGCCGTCCGCCTCCGCCACCGGAATGAGCTGCCACTTGTCGAAGCTGGTGCACGGATGCGAGAGCCCCAGGGCCACCCAGTCGCCGACCTCCAGCTCCGTGCCGTCCGCGATGCTGACCCAGGCGTGCTGGTCGGAGAGGGCCGTGATGGACAGGCCCGTGGCGGGGCGGGTGGCGCCGTCGCGGGCGGAGCGGATGAGCTGGGGTGCGGGCAGGTCGAGGTCGTACGCCGCGTCCCGCTTGCCCGCGTTCAGGAACGCCTGGCCGGGCTCGGGGCGGGAGACGACCTGGGCCCACAGGCGGAAGGCCGGGTGCAGCTCGCCCTCCTCCGGGACGCGGTTGAACGGGGTGATGTGTCGGTAGTGGCCGTCGTCGTGGGAGACGTACGCACCCGAGCGCAGCAGCTTCAGCACCGGCCGGGACAGCGTGGGCAGCTCCGCGAGGACATCCGCGACCGCGTCGAACCACGCGCTGCCGCCCGCGCTGACGACCACCTCGTCCACGCCCTCGAAGCGGCCCGCCGCGTCGAACTCAGCGGTCAGCGCGGTGAGCCGGCGCAGCCACGCCCGCACTCGCTCGCCGTCCGCCTTCGGCACCTCGGCCTCGTAGCCGGCCACGCCCACCAGCCGCAGGGTCCCGGTGGCCCCGACCGCGTCGGCGACCGCCCGGCACTCCGCCTCCGTACGGACCCCGGTGCGGGCTCCCTCGCCGCCGCCCAGCTCGACCACCACATCGACCGGGCGCCGCGCGCCCGCCTCCCGCAGGGCCGCGTCCATCAGCTCGACGCCGCGCACCGAGTCGACGTAGGCGATGAAGCGGAAATCGGGGTCGGCGTCGAGTTCGGCCGCGAGCCAGTGCAGGGCGGTGGCGTCGACGACCTCGTTGGCGAGGAAGATCCGCTGGATGCCGAAGGCCCGGTAGACCCGCACCTGGGTGGGGACGGCCGCGGTGATGCCCCAGGCCCCGTGGGCGAGCTGGCGCTCGAAGAGCTGGGGGGCCATGGAGGTCTTGCCGTGCGGGGCGAAGGCGAGGCCATGGGCGGCGGAGTAGCGCTCCATCGCCACCAGATTGTGCTCCAGCGCCTCGGCCGACAGGGCCAGCACCGGCGTGGTGAAGCCGCCGGTGAACAGGGAGCGCCGCTCGGCGGCCAGCTCGCCGACCGTAAGGCCCTCGGCGCTCGGAGGCAGCCCCTTGAAGCGGTGGTCCACGCGTTCCCGCGCGAGAGCCGTGAGAGCGGCGACGGCCTGGTCGCTGTGGTCGGTGGCCATGGAGGCGCCTCCATTACGGGTTCCGGTTGCAATCTCTGCAACGTTCATTGCGCATATCGCTGAGCGCTGTCTAACATCCCGCCCAGCACCGGGTCAACGGTGTGTGGCTGACCCCCCATCCGTCCATCCACGAGGAGCGAGACCAACCGTGTCCCCTCTCCCCAGCGTCGAGGCCGCCGATGGTGTTGCCGATGGCGTCGACGACGTCGCTGATGGCGTCGACGTCGTCTGCCTCGGCGAGTCGATGGTGACCTTCGTCCCGTCCCGTCCGGGCCGGCTGGCGGACGTCCCCTCCTTCGCCCGGGGCATCGGCGGCGCCGAGTCCAATGTCGCCTGTGGCCTGGCCCGCGCCGGGCACCGCGCGCGCTGGATCAGCCGGGTTGGTACGGACGGCTTCGGCGAGCACCTCGTACGGGAGATCGCGGCCACCGGCGTGGACACGGCCTACGTCCAGCGCGATCCGCACCGCCCCACCGGCATCTACTTCCGCACGGCGGGCGAGCGCGCCGTCGGGTCGGAGGCGGCGGACGGGTCGGAGGCGGCGGACGGGTCCGGACCCGCCGGTGGGAACGGCGCCGCGGAGTCGTCCGAGCCGCCCGAGCCGCTCGCCGAGGTGGTCTACTACCGGGCCGGATCCGCCGCCGCGGCCATGTCCCCCGCGCTCATCCCCCGGGAGCGGGCCTGGTCCGGCCGGGTGCTCCATCTGACCGGGATCACCCCGGCCCTCTCCGCCGACTGCCGCACGCTGATGCGCGAGCTGACCGCCCGCGCCCCCGGCCGCCCCCTCGTCTCCTTCGACCTCAACTACCGGGTCTCCCTCTGGCAGCGGGGGGACGACGCCGAACAGGGCCCGGCCGTTCTGCTCGGCCTCGCCCGCGGCAGCGACCTCGTCTTCGTCGGCGAGGACGAGGCCGAGGCGGTGTGGGGTACGCGCGGCCCGGCGGCGATCCGGGCGGCGCTGCCCGAACCGGAGCTGCTGGTCGTCAAGCAGGGCGGCGCCGGGGCCACCGCCTACGCCCGCCGCCCGGACGGCACCGACGCCGTCACCTTCGAACCGGCCCCGCACGTCGATGTCGTCGCCCCCGTCGGCGCGGGCGACGCCTTCGCCGCCGGCTTCCTCTCCGGCACCCTGCGCGGACTGCCCGTCGCCGAACGGCTGCGCCACGGCCACCTCATGGCCGCCGCCGCCCTCACCGTCCCCGGCGACCTCGGCACCCCGCCCTCCCGTGAGCGGGCCGACCAATTGGTGGCACTCGATGCCACGCGGTGGGGCACACTGCGATTCGGCCCCGGCTGGACAGATCTGCCGACTCCCGCCGAAAAGTGGGCCGAGACCGCAGCGGTGGAGGTATCCGACTGATGAGCCAGACCGTCGACCGAGCGCTGAGCATCCTGCCGCTGCTGGCGGAGGGCCCGGCCAATCTGGAGCAGGTCGCCACGCGGCTGGGTGTGCACAAGTCGACCGCGCTGCGGCTGCTGCGCACCCTCCATGAGCACGGCATGGTCTACCGCCAGCAGGACCAGCGCTACCGCCTCGGCGCCCGCCTCTTCGCACTCGCGCAGGAGGCGGTGGAGAACCTCGACGTACGCGAGATCGCCCATCCCCATCTGCTGGCGCTCAACGAGCGGTGCGGGCACACCGTCCATCTCGCGGTGTACGAGGAGAACGAGGTGCTCTACATCGACAAGGTGGAGAGCCGCTATCCGGTACGGATGTACTCGCGGATCGGCAAGCCCGTCGCCATCACCGTCGCCGCCGTGGCCAAGCTGCTGCTGGCCGATCTGCCCGAGTCCGAGCGGCGGACGCTGGCCGAGCGGCTCACCTACCCCGCGTACACGCCCCGTTCGACGCCGAACGCCGCCGCGTTCCTCAAGGAGCTGGCGACCGTGCGCGAACAGGGCTGGGCCACCGACTTCGGCGGCCACGAGGAGTCGATCAACTGCGTGGGGGCGCCGATCCGGGGTACGGACGGGCGGGTCGTCGCCGCCTGCTCGGTGTCGGCGCCCAACGTCGTCGTCAGCGCCGAGGAACTCCTCTCCCTGCTGCCGCTGGTGCGCCGCACGGCGGACGAGATCAGCCGGGAATACTCGGGCGGCGCCCCGGTGTCGGCACCGGTGTCCCACGGCTAGCAGAACCCCTCCCAAGTAACAGCAGAAACACCCGAGCAGAAACACCCGAGAAGAAAGCCGAGGAGCCCTCCTCATGACCGAGAAGCTTCAGAAGACCCCGATCACCCCGGCCACCCACACCACTCCGCCCGCCAAGTTCTCCCACGGCGTGAAGAAGGGGAACATCCTCCAGGTCGCCGGTCAGGTCGGCTTCGGCCCCGCCGTCGCGGGCCAGGCCCCCACCCCCGTCGGGCCGACCCTGCGCGAGCAGACCCTCCAGACCCTGCGCAATGTGCAGGCCGTACTGGAGGAGGGCGGCGCGAGCTGGGAGGACGCCATGATGGTGCGCGTCTACCTCACCGACACCGGCCACTTCGCCGAATTCAACGAGATCTACAACGAGTTCTTCGCCGACCTCAAGGAGGCCCCGGCCGCTCGTACGACGGTCTACGTCGGCCTCCCCGCCGGTCTGCTCGTCGAGATCGACGCCCTCGCCGTCCTGGGCTGACCCCGAAAGCCCCGCGGCGGGCGGGAGCGCCTTCCGCCCGCCGCGGGTTCCACCCCTGACTCGTCCTCACCGTCCCCGTCGTCGGAAGCTCGAGCCCTGATCAACCGCACCCACGCTCGCCCAGCGCGCGGCCCCCCGGCCGTGCGGCGGTACCCCCTATCCACATCCGGAGTTCCCCATGCTGCTCGCGGCCGCTCCCGCTGCCGAGACCCCACCCCACACCGGTGGTCTGCTCGCGCTCATCGACGGCACCGCCGGTCTGCTGACCGTCGCCGCCCTCGGCATCGCGCTACTGCTCTACCTGATCATCAAGGTCCGGCTACAGCCCTTCGTGGCGCTGCTCGGCGTTTCCATCGCGGTCGGCCTGGCCGCCGGTCTCTCGGTCACCGAACTCTTCGGCACGGTCCAGAAGTCGGACGCCGTCTCGCTCATCGAATCCGGTATGGGCGGCATCCTCGGCCACATAGCCATCATCATCGGCCTGGGCACCATGCTCGGCGCGATACTCGAGGTCTCCGGCGGCGCGGAGGCGCTCAGCGCCCGGCTGCTCGGCATCTTCGGGGAGCGGCGGTCACCGCTCGCGATGGGGCTGACCGGCCTGATCTTCGGCATACCCGTCTTCTTCGACGTCGGCATCTTCGTCCTCGCGCCGATCGTCTACGCGGCCGCCAAGCGCAGCGGCAAGTCGATCCTGCTCTACTCGATGCCGCTGCTCGCGGGCCTGTCCATGACCCACGCCTTCCTGCCGCCGCACCCCGGCCCGGTGGCCGCGGCCGGACTGTTCCATGTCGACCTGGGCTGGGTCATCCTGATGGGCATCGTGGTGGGCATCCCGTCGGTGCTGGCCGCGTGGGGCTACGCCGCCTGGATCGGCAAGCGCATCTTCGTCCCCGTACCGCAGGACATGGTCGAGGCGGCCGAGGAGTCCCGGGAGGCGGTCGCGGCCGAGCAGCGCGCCTCCGGCGTCACCCCGGCCGAGCGGCCGGTTTCGGTGGCCACGGTGCTCGCGATCATCGGCACCCCGCTCGTCCTGATCCTCTGCGCCACCTTCTCCTCCGTCGCGCTGGACCCGAGCACCGGCCGCTCGGTCATCGAGTTCTTCGGCCACCCCTTCGTGGCGCTGACGATCGCCCTGCTCCTCGCCTACTACCTGCTGGGCATCCGCCGCGGCTGGTCCCGCAAGTCCCTGGAGACCGTCTCCACCGCCTCCCTGAAGCCCGTCGGCAACATCCTCCTGGTCGTCGGCGCGGGCGGGGTCTTCGGCGCGGTCCTCAAGGGCAGCGGTGTCGCCCAGGCCCTGGCCGACGCCTTCGACAGCGCGGGCCTGCCGGTCATCGTGCTGGCCTGGCTGATCTCGGTGGTGCTCCGGGTGGCCCAGGGCTCGGCGACGGTCGCGATCGTCACGACGGCGGGCATCGTCACCCCGATGCTCTCCGAGGGCCACTACTCGCAGGCCCATCTGGCGCTGGTCATCATGGCCATCTCGGCGGGCTCGATCTTCGCCTCGCATGTGAACGACGGCGGCTTCTGGATGGTGGCGAAGTACTTCGGCATCTCCGAGAGCGACACGCTGAAGTCCTGGACGGTGCTGGAGACGGTGCTGTCGGTGGCCGGTTTCGTGGTGGCGGCAGTGCTGAGCATCGTCATCTAGCGGACGGCGCCGGCATGACGACGGCCCCCGAATCCCGGCGGAAACCGCCGGGATTCGGGGGCCGTCGCTTCTGGCTCAATTCCGCTCCGTGCCCAGTTGGCATTCACCGCGACATTCACCATCGCAACTCGTTCATGGGAGCATCCAAGTTTGATCAAATAATGGCAAAGAATGCTGATCGAAATGGAGGGATCCCGCTCGGTGACGACGTCGCGAATGCCAAGTCGTTTCATGTTCTACGTAGATTCAACTCCCCATCCTTCTGAGCAGCATGATCAATCCATAGGGTCCTTGAGGCATTTGAAGGAAAGGGACCCATGGAAGAACTCCGCGCAATCCGGGCTCGCGGTATCACGAAGAGCTTCGGTGATGTCGTCGCCCTGGACGGCATCGATCTCGAGGTGACGCAGGGTCGGATCCACGGCCTGGTCGGACCGAACGGCGCCGGAAAAACGACCTTGCTCGGCCTTCTGCTGGGGCTCGCGGTGGCCGACAGCGGTCGCCTGGAGGTCCTGGGTACACCGGTCGAGCGGGCACTCGACGCTCCCGACGGTGTCGCCGGCTTCGTGGACGGCCCCGCTCTCTACCCCTCGCTCACCCCACGGCAGAACCTCGCCGCGCTGGCCGCACTCCGCGGCCACGACGCGCGCACGGCGGGGATCGACGACGTACTCGCCGAGGTCGGTCTCACCGACGTCGCCGACGACCGTACCCGCGGCTTCTCCCTCGGCATGCGCCAGCGGCTCGGGCTCGCCGCCGCCCTGCTGACCAAGCCCCGGCTGCTCGTGCTCGACGAACCGTCCAACGGCCTCGACCCGGCGGGCAAGAAGCACGTGCACGGTGTCCTCAACGGGCTCGCGGCCGACGGAACCGCCGTCGTGCTCTCCAGCCACAACATGGACGACCTCGAGGCGCTGTGCTCCGAGGTGACCATCCTCGCCGCCGGACGCGTCGTCTTCTCCGGCCCGCTGTCCAAGCTGGCCACCGAGAACCGTGAACTCGACTACCGGCTGCTCACCTCCGACCCGCAGGCCGCGCGCCGGCTGGCGGACGACGCGCCGGGGATCCAGGTCGTCGACGACGCCGGGGTACGGCAGGACGCCGAACCGCTCGTCGTACGGGCCCTGCTGCCCGCCCTTGACCAACTCGTGGTGCGACTCGTGGAGGGGGGCGTCGCGCTGCGCGAGCTCACTCCCGTGGTGTCGCCGCTCGAAGCCGCGTTTCTCGCCCTCACCGAGCGGCAGGAGGCCGACAGATGACCGAGCCCCTCACCCGGAGCCGGGAGCAGGAACACGAGCGGGTGACCGGGGGCCGTCGCGTCCCGGTCACCCGTGCCTGTCGCTTCGAGTTCGTCAAGCTCGTCTCCCAGTGGCGGATCCGCCTGTTGGTGCTCGCCTGCTGGATCGCTCCCGCCCTCTTCGTCGCCGGGGTGAGCCAGCAGAGCACGCTTCCCGTCGACACCCTCTTCGGGCGCTGGATGCTCGCCTCCGGGTGGGCCGGGCCGCTGGTGATGCTCGGTTTCGCGGGGACCTGGGCGCTCCCGCTGCTGACCTCGGTCGTGGCCGGTGATGTGTTCGCCTCCGAGGACCGGCTCGGCACCTGGCGCCATCTGCTCGTCGCGGTCCGCTCGCCTCGGCGGATCTTCGTGGCGAAGGCGGTGGCCAGTCTCACCGTCCTGCTGTCGCTCGTGGCCGGGCTCGCGGTCTCCAGCACCGTCGGCGGCCTCCTCGTGGTCGGCAACCAGCCGCTGGTCGGTCTCGACGGCCATCTCCTGGCACCGTCGGACGCCGCCGTCTCGGTCCTGCTCTCCTGGGTCTGCGTCCTCGCTCCGACCCTGGCGCTCGCCGCACTCGGCCTTCTCGGGTCGGTCACGCTGGGCCGGTCCCCGATGGGGCTGCTGGTGCCGGTGCTCGTCTCGCTCGCGATGGCGGTCGCCCAGATGCTGCCGCTTCCGGTGGCCGTGCGCGTCGCCCTGCCGAGCTACGCCCTCATCTCCTGGAACGGTCTGTTCACCAGCCCCCAGCAACTCGGCCCGTTGCTGATCGGCATCGTTGTCAGCCTCGTATGGGCCGTGGTCGCCACGGCGCTGGCGTATGCGCTCTTCGTGCGGCGCGACTTCACCAACCTGGCCCACGACGGTTCGGGCCGCCGTGCGATCACCGTCGGAGTCCTGCCGCTCGTCGGGGTGGCCGCCGCGTCGTTCGCGGTCGTCGCCGCGACGACCTCGGCGACGGGCTCCGGCATCGAGCAGGACAAGGTGCAGCGCTCGCTCGCCACGGCGTTCGCGCACCTGTATCGCATGCAGACCGACCAACTCAACCGGCCCGCCGTCACCGAGGCCCAGTTGAAGGCCACGGCGTCGTGCAACAAGGGAAGCGTCAGGGTCGCGGCACAAGGCCCGGGCAACGACTGGCGCTGCGTTGTGACCTGGCATCTTCCCGGCGTCGAGGCCACAGGACAGGCCATCTACCAACTCGACGTCACTCCGGACGGGCGGTTCATGGCCGATGGCGATGGACCGAAGGAAGTGAACGGCTACTTCCTGGTGCGGACCCCCGATGGGGACGCACCGAACCCGCTGTGGCAGTTCGACGGCAACGTCGAACTGCTCGACACCACCCCGAAGGGATAACCTCAATGCAGGTAACTCGCCGCCGCAAACTCGTCGAGGAAGCCCGGATCAGCCTCATCAGCAGACGCATCGGCCGCCGGATACCGCTGTTGACAGCGGGCACCACCGCCGTCGCCCTCGTGGCCGCCGGCACGGCGCTCGCGCAGACCCACCAGTTCGGCACGGACCAGGTCGGTCAGGTCACCGAGAATGGCCAGGTCGTCTCCAGCAACCAGTACATCGCCCCGTACGGCGACCGTCTCGTCATCAACCAGGGCAAGATCATGTCGTCCTCGGTCAGCCCGGACGGCACGCACATGGCCGCGTCGGTCACCGACGGTGGCGCGGCCCTGGCCATCGTGGACCTGAAGAACTGGAAGACGCAGCAGCTCGTCAGCAACGCCGCGTCGTCGAACCCCCGCATCAGCAGCAACAACGTGGGCCAGGAGGGCCCGACGTACTCGCCCGACGGCAAGGAGCTGTGGCTGGGCCAGCCGGACGGCTACACCGTGTTCACCGTGAACGCGGACGGCAGCGTCTCCAGCCCGCGGACCGTCAGCATCCCGGCGCAGGGGTCCAAGCACGCCCTGGTGGGCGCGGTGGCGTTCGCGGCCGACGGCAAGACCGCGTACTCCGCGGTCAACGGCCAGAACCGGGTCGTCTCCATCGACGCGGCGACCGGGACCATCAAGCAGAGCTGGAACGTGGGCAACGCCCCGCGCGGCATGGTCGTCGTCGGCGACAAGCTCTACGTCAGCAACGAGGGTGGCCGCCCGGCCAAGCCCGGCGAGCCCACGATCAACTCGTACGGTACGCAGGTACTCGCCGATCAGAAGACCGCCGCCACCACCAGCGGCACGGTCAGCGTCATCGACCTGGCGAACCAGGACGCCGCGGTCTCCAGCATCGGGGTCGGTCTGCACCCGACCGCCGTGTACGCCAAGAACGGCGTGGTGTTCGTCACCAACACCGCCGACAACAATGTGTCGGTCATCGACACGGCGAAGGACAAGGTCGTCCAGACCATCTCCACCCAGCCGTGGGCCAAGGCCCGGGTGGGCTACGAGCCCGACGCGGTGACCCTCACCGACGACGGTCACCTGCTGGTGACCCTCGGCCGCGCCAACGCCGTCGCCGTCTACAAGTTCACCTCCGCGCAGGAGCCGGTCAGCTATGTCGGCCTGCTCCCCACGGACTACTTCCCCTCGGAGATCACCACCTCCGGCAACCAGGTGTACGTCTCCAACACCCGTGGCGTCGACGCCCGCCGTAAGGCCACCGGCGGGCACGGCACCCACGACACGACGTCGAGCGTGCAGAAGTTCACGCTGCCCGACGACAGAGTGATCAGGTCCTACACCGGCAAGGTCTTCAAGCAGAACGGCTGGAACGGCGAGTCCCTCAAGAAGACCGACGGCAGCCCGGCCAAGGCTGTGCCGGTCCCGGTCAGGCTCGGCGACCCCTCGACGATCAAGCACGTCTTCCTGCTGGTCAAGGAGAACCGGACCTACGACCAGGTCTTCGGCGATGTGCCGGAGGGCAACGGGGACCCGTCGCTGACCCAGTTCGGCGAGAACGTCACGCCGAACCAGCACGCACTGGCCAAGCAGTTCGGCCTGTACGACAACACGTACGACATCGGCACCAACTCCGCCGAGGGTCACAACTGGCTGATGCAGGCCGACGACCCGGAGTACACCGAGTCCTCGGCCGGTGAGTACGCCCGCAGCTACGACACCGAGGACGACGCCCTCGGCCACCAGAAGACCGGCTTCATCTGGACCGGTGCGCAGGCGGCCCGCAAGTCCGTCCGGAACTTCGGTGAGTTCCAGCAGTTCCTGACCAAGCCGTCGGACGCAAGCTGGCAGAACCTGTACTGCGACACCAGGAACATGGCGGCGACCGGTCAGGACACCGCCTACCCGCTGAACTCGACCTCACCGATCCCGTCGCTCAACGACGTGTCGGTGCACGGCTTCCCGAAGTTCGACACCAGCGTCCCGGACATCTACCGGGCACAGATCTGGAAGAAGGACTTCGAGAAGAACGGTCCGGCGAACCTGAACATGTTCTGGCTCTCCAGCGACCACACCGGTGGCCCGGTGAGCCCCGCCTCCCAGGTCGCGGACAACGACCTCGCCGTGGGCCAGATCGTCGACCAGATCTCGCACAGCAAGTACTGGAAGGACTCGGCGATCTTCGTCGTCGAGGACGACTCCCAGGCGGGTCTCGACCACGTCGACGGCCACCGTGCCCCGGTTCAGATCATCAGCCCCTGGGCCAAGCAAGGTGCGGTGGACAGCCACTACTACTCGCAGATCAACATGATGCGGACCATCGAGCAGATCCTTGGGATCCAGCCGATGAATCAGAAGGACACCGCGGCCACCCCGATGGCCTCTGCGTTCACCCAGCACCCGGACTTCACGCCGTTCAAGGCGCTGCCCAACCGGACCTCGCTGACCGACGGTGTGAAGACCCCGCCTTCCTGTGGTCTGGACACCCCCGCGGCGCAGAGCCCGAAGGCGGCGGCCGTGCCGTCGGCCTCGGTGCCGACGGACATGAAGAACGTCGCCGCCCAGTGGGACCAGTGGAAGTCGAAGCAGCGGCTGACCGGTCCCAACGCCGTCCCGGACTACGCTCCCCCCGCCCAGATGAACCACCTCACGTGGTACGAGACGCACAACTGGGCGAAGCCGTACCCGGGTGAGAAGAAGATCTACGCTCCCAAGGACGTGCCGGGCGCCTACATCCCGTCGGCGGAGAACGACGGCTGACGCGGACTCCTGTGCAGGGCGGCCCCTGGTCGGCATCATCGCCGGTCAGGGGCCCGCCTGCGGTGTCGCCCGCACCCTGGGGTCAGATGGAGGGGAACTCCCCGCGCTTGACGGCGGAGACGAACGCCGACCAGGCGGACGGCTCGAATACGAGCGCAGGGCCATGGGGGTGCTTGCTGTCGCGGACGGGGACGTCGGCGTGGCCACGCGCGACCTCAAGGCATTCGCCCTGACTGCCTCCGCTGTAGCTGGACTTGAACCACCCGGTGAAGGCGGACGAGTTCGGAGCGGTGTGCTCACTGCTGACCATGTACGTGTTCCTCCGCTGCCGCTCTGACGAGGGCCACTGACTCCTGCTGCGACAACGCGTCGCTCAGTCCAAGAGCGTAAGCCGTCTGGCTGGCGGCCACCAGCGCCGGATCATCCATCAAGTTGCCGGTCAAGAAGCCTTCGACGTAGGCCACCGGTGGCGAGTCCTCGAAGCTCATGAGGGTGAGCAGACTCTCCATGAGGGCGTGCGCCCCGACGCCGTATGGCAGTACGTGCAGCCGCAACCGCCCCGCCTCGGCCAAGTCGGCGATCTTGCGTAGCTGTTCGGTCATGACCTGCGGACCACCGACACGGCGCCGCAGTACGGCCTCGTCGAGCAGCGTCCAGACGACCGGCCTTAACGAGCTGTCGAGAATTCGGGAACGCCTTGTTCGGATGACAACGGCCTCATCAAGCTCCTCCGCCGTGTGGTTCGGCCGGTACGCGCTGAACAAGGCACGCGCGTAGTCGTCGGTCTGGAGCACGCCGGGCACCAACGACAGCGCGAACTGCTGGATGAGCGTGGCCTGTTGCTCCAGTTCGGCCACTGCCGCGAAGTAGTCGTTGTACTTCGACCCCAGGTCTTCCAGCCACCGGACGAAGAACCCGTCCGTCCCCAGCGCCTGGTCGATCCGCGCCGCGTCGTCCGGCCTCGGCAACCGGCGCCCCGCCTCGAAATGGCTGATCAGCGTGGGCGAGCACACCACGCGCTCACTCAGCGCTTCCTGCGTCATCTCGGCGGCTACGCGGCGGAGCCTCAGCTCCTCGCCGTACTTCTCCCTGGCGGTGCGTGGCCTTCGATCCATCTGCATGGGCTGACTCCCTGTGTTGAAAGGTGCCTTGTCAGGCGCGCCCTCCTAGCAGCGTAGCCAGAACGACCCCCACTGTGTGAGGGAATCGCCACACAGCGTGAAGAAGCGCAAGACCCTCGCGACCGGGGTGCACCGGCCCGAGGGCGTGGCCCACCAGCTAATAGGAGCTGATGAACATGAAGGACCCTACGGAGCGGTTCCCCGCATGCGTGAGTGCACTTCTCGCCTTATTGCCGTCCGGCCGTCAGTGGGCCGGGGCTCGGGCGGTGCTCCACGATGTGGAGGCGTCCGGATGAGCGCGATGACCGGGCTGCGCCTGCTGCCATGGTCGGATCCCGACGGCAAGCCGTGTTACCTGGCGTCGGACGACGCGCACAGTCCGCTGAGCCGACGTGCGGACACGATCGAGGCCGTACAGATGTCCATGGGGGTGGAACTCCTCCGGCACGCTCGGGCGCTGCTGGCCGCCCCCAAGGCCGACGCGCGAGAACTCCGCTACCTCGCGGACCGGTTGTGTGAGGCGCTGCGCGATGTGTTGCGGGTCGCCGAGAGCAGGGGCGCCCGCCTGCCCCCGTGCGACGAAGGCGACGGTCCGGCGCCCGGAGGGGGCGGCTGTGACTGACTGGCAGATCGGGCCCGTTCCGGGCCGGGGCCTGCGCCGGGTGAACGGTGGGGAACTCGCGTGGCCGCTCCAGATCCTGCAAGGCGGGCAGCATCGCGCCATCGCCCGACTTGAGTTGACCCCGGCCGAGGCGGAGCAGTTGCACGCGGCTCTGTGCTACGCGCTCGGTGAGCAGCCCCCGCCCCCCGATGCGCCCGAGTGCCGTCGGCCGGTCCGCTACCCGGGCGGCCGACAGCGGTACTGAGGACGACCGCCCTCGCGGCCTTCGCGAGGCGCCGTCCCGGCGGGCTCCCCGCCGGGACGGCAGGCGGGCCACGTCCGGGCGGCTGGGACGGCGCGGATACGGTGAGCCGCTATGACAGGTATTGATCATTCCGTTGCTTCCTTCGCTGTTCACATTCCCGATGTGGAGCTTGAAGCCGAGCCCCTCGCCGCCGAGCAGATCGTCTCAGGGGACCCGGTCGTCACCGGGAAGGTCCTGTGGGAGTCACCCGACGGCAAGCAGCTTCGCGGCATCTGGCAGATCACCCCGGGCGTGGTGACCGACACCGAGGCCAGCGAGCTGTTCGTCGTGGTCAGTGGGCGGGCCACGATCGAGTTCGAGGGCGGGACGGTCATCGAGGTCGGGCCGGGGGACGCCTGTGTGCTGCGCGAGGGGGACCGTACGACGTGGACCGTGCACGAGACGCTGCGGAAGGCGTACCACATCAGCCTCTGACCACGGACCGCTCCGCGTACCGCCGCCCCGGCCCACGCCGTACGCACACGGCGCGTCTTTTCCCTGGTCACAGTCGTGTTAGCCGGATGTTAGCGGGGCGGCAGGGGTGCGGTAGCGGCCCCGGTCAGAGTTGTTGTCGTACCGAGCAGAACACGACACCCACTACTCCGGGGGACCCGAAATGCGTTCCGACACCACTGCCCGCATCGCCCGCCGTCGCACCGTCCGCGTGGCGGCCGCGGTCCTGACCGCGGCCGCCGCCCTGACCCTGACGGCCTGCAACGGCTCGGACGCCGGCGACACGAAGTCCGCGGGCCAGACCGACACGGCCCCGGCCGGGTCCAGTGGCTCCTCGGGTTCCTCCAACGGTGCGCAGGGTGCCGACGCCAAGGCCAAGGGGGGCTCGGAGACGGGCGCCGCGGAGAAGCGGTCGGGCGGTGGGCAGGCCGCCACCGAAGGCGGCGGCAGGGCGCACGCGGGCGTCGAGCGCTGCCGCACCGAAAACCTGGAAGCCGCGTTCGCCACGGGTGAGGACGCGCTCCCGGTGCCGGAGGACGGCGGGACGACCGCCACCATCGTCCTGATGAACAAGGGCAACTACTCCTGCAAGCTCGGCGGCTTCCCCGGTGTGGACCTGACCTCGATCAACGGCGGCGAGCGCTGGTCCCTGGTCCGCTCCTCGCAGAAGTGGAGCCCCCTGGAGGTGGAGGCCGGTCAGAGCACCGAGTTCACCCTCAACCTCGCCTTCACCAAGGAGGAAGAGGGCTTCTACCAGCCGGCCTGGGTCGAGATCACCCCGCCCAACGAGACCAAGGCCCTCAAGATCGAGTGGCCCTGGGAGTCCGACAGCCTCGTCGACCAGCGCGGCGCCACTCACCCCGGCACCTTCGTCAACCCCATCGGCTGACCAGCTCAGAGCTGTGCCATGCCAACAGCCGACGCCTCGCGGGGCGCCGTCCCGACGGTCTTCCCGCCGGGACGGCGCCCGCGTCGTGCCGTACGGCCCAGGCCCAGGCTCAGGTGCAGTACTGCGCTTCCTTGCCGATCGAGCGGTACATGCAGTCCGCGTTCTCCACGAGTTGGAGCACCGCGTCGCGGTTGCGGCTGGTCTCGCGGTCGATGACCTCGTCGGGCGGGTAGAAGCCGCCGCCGCCGGAGCCGGTCGGGTACATCTCGAAGGTGTAGGCGAAGACCTTCTGGGTGCCCCAGAGGTAGTCGTCGATCGCGCCGTCGGTGATGTACAGCTCGCTGGACTGCTCGGGGGTGTAGCCGTTGCTCGCGGCCATCTTCTTGCCGACCGCCGCGAAGGCGTCGTAGTCGTCCCGCGTCATACCGGTGGTGGTTTCGTCGTACGTCCAGCCGAAGGGCCACAGCACCAGTTCGCTGTAGGTGTGGAAGTCGATGGCGGCCTTGATCTGCTGCTTGCCGCCGACGACGCGGCTGCGGGCGAAGTCGGCGACGACCTTCACCTCGGGGGCCGACGCCGCTTTGGGCCCTCGGTAGGTCTCGGACCCCGGGGAGCCGGAGGAGCCGCCGCAGCAGCCCCATTTGAAGTCCCAGTTGCGGTTGAGGTCGGTGCCGACGGACGAGGAGCCGGAGTTGGGCTGGCGGTTCTTGCGCCAGCTCCGGTAGGAGCCGGTGGCGATGTCGTACTCGCCGCCGTCCGGGTTCACATCCGGGATGATCCAGATCTCCCGGCCGTTGACCGCGTTGGTGATCCGGGAGTCGCTGCCGTAGCCCTCGGTGAACTGCCGCACCAGATAGAGCGCCATCTCCACGGTCAGGTGCTCACGGGCGTGTTGATGGGCGGTGAAGAGAACCTCGGGCTCGTTCTCGTCCGTCGCCACGTTGTCGCTGATCTTGAGGGCGACGATGTCCCGGCCCTCGTACGACTTTCCAATGACGCGCTTGCTGAGGATCGACGGATACTTCGCCACCGCCGCGTTGATCTCGGCGTTCGCTTCGGCGTAGTTGTGGTACTTCGCATCGGCCGACGGGAAGTCGAACGGCTTGGCCGACCTGCCCTCGGCGCGGTCGGGCGGACCCTGGAGCCCGGTGAGCCGGTAGCCGAGTGCGCGCAGCCGCTTGGCCTGCGCCGGGTCGGCGGTGACGACCAGGGAGCGGGCGTCCACCTCGTCGATGGACACGCCGGTGGCGGCGACGGCCGAGCGGTCGGCCCGGGTGGCGGGGCCGGAGACCTCGTACTGCCGCACGCTCTCGTCGGCGCCCTGGCCAGTAGTGGGTGACGCGGTGCGGTCGGTGCCGGGCCGTGGAGCGGGATCGTCGGCCTGAGCTGCCATGGGGGCGGCGAGTGCGAGGGTGAGCAAGGCGGTGAGGGCGGTGGCCCGTCTACCGCGGATGCGACGTCGCATGACATCTCCTGGGGGGTGAGGGGCGAGCGACTGCTGCGCCAGTGTTCGGCCATGCGCATGACATGCGCAAGGGTGGGAAATGGTCGAAGCCGAAGGAATCTCTCATCGAGGGAAGGAACCCCCCGCATGAACAGATCTCTCGTCGGTGCGCTCTCGGCCCTGTTACTGGGCGGCGCGACCCTCGTCGGCGCGGGCGCGGCGCCCGCGACGGCCGCATCCCCCGCCAAGGCCCCCGCCAAGGCCCCCAAGGCCGTCACCTTCGCGGGCACGGTGGCGCTCAGCAACTGCTCCGGCTCCGTCGTCCGGACGCCGGGCTCGGCCGACACCGACCCCGCGCTCGTGCTCTCCAACGGCCACTGCCTGGAGAGCGGCTTCCCCGGCGCGGGAGAGGTGATCGTCGACAAGCCGTCGACCCGGAGCTTCACCCTGCTGACCGCCTCGGGTGGCAGCGCCGGCACCGTACGCGCGAGCAAGGTGGCGTACGCGACGATGACCGACACCGACATCTCGCTGTACCAGCTCACGTCGACATACGCCCAGATCCAGTCGGCGTACGGCATCAAGGCGCTGCCGCTGTCGGACAGCCACCCGACCCAGGGCTCCGCGATCAATGTGGTCTCCGGCTACTGGAAGAAGATCTACTCCTGCAATATCGACGGATTTGCATACCGTCTTAAGGAGGGGGACTGGACCTGGAAGGACTCGGTCCGCTACACCTCCGCCTGTAACACGATCGGCGGAACCTCGGGCTCTCCCGTCGTCGACCCGGCGTCCGGCAAGGTCGTGGCCGTGAACAACACGGGCAACGAGGACGGCGGCCGCTGCACCCTCAACAACCCGTGCGAGGTGGACGAGAACGGCGCGGTGACGGTGCGCCAGGGCATCAACTACGCCCAGGAGACCTACGGCATCACCAAGTGCGTGACCACCGGCAACAAGATCGACCTGAACCTGGCGGGGTGTGCGCTGCCCAAGCCGTAGCGAACATCAGTACGCCGGTGCGCCCCGCATGGCGTGAGCGGGGCGCACCGGCGTACGTCGAACTGTCGTTCGCGCCTTGCGGGTCTACAGCCCGTGGACGTGCGGGCCGACCGCCTTCGACCAGGCGTTCCCGCTGGCCGCGTCCCAGTTGGTGGACCAGGTCATCGCGCCACGGATGCCGGGGTAGGTCTTGGACGGCTTGAAGGAGCCGCAGCCGGTGCCCTTGGCGAGGCAGTCGAGGGCGTCGTTGACCACGCCCGGCTCGACATAGCCGGATCCGGCGCCGCTGGTGGAGGCGGGCACGCCGATGCCGACCTGGGACGGGTCGAGGCCGTTCTCCAGTTGGATGCAGGCGAGGGCGGTGAGGAAGTCGACCGAGCCCTGGGAGTAGACCTTGCCGTCACAGCCCTGCATCGAGCCGCTGTTGTAGTACTGCATATTGACCACCGTCAGGAAGTCCTTGATCCCCAGGGCGGTCTTGAAGTACTCGGTGGACGCCGACTGCATGTCGATGGTCTGCGGCGCCATGGTGACCACGACATCGCTCTTCTTGTCGTGGACGGCCTTGAGGGCCTTGGTCATGTAGGTGGAGTTGACGCCGTTCTCCAGGTCGATGTCGACGCCGTTGAAGCCGTACTTGTCCATCAGGCCGGTGATGGAGGAGGCGAAGGCGTCGGCCGAGGCGTCGTCGCTGACCGAGATGGTGCCCTTCTCACCGCCGACGGAGATGATCACGGACTTCCCGGCCGCCTGCTTGGCCTTGATGTCGTCCTTGAACTGCTGCTCGTCGCTGTAGCCGGTGGCGGGGTCGAGCTTGAAGTCGACCGCGCCGGGAGAGCCGGTGGCGTCCGCGAAGGCGACCGCGATGATGTCGTAGTCGTCCGGGACGTCCGAGAGCTTCTGGGCCGTCGCGCCGTTGTTGAAGTTCTGCCAGTACCCGGTGACGGCGTGCTCGGGGACGGCGGCGGCGTGCTGCTTCGCGTCGGGGTGGTCCTCCGACGCGTTGGCCGAGCCGGCGGATATCAGCCCTCCGGCGGCGATGGCGACGACTGCGGCGGCTCCGAGCAGCCGCTTGGTGAACTGTGCGCGTACCACGACAGCCTCCGTATGTGGGGGGAGAGGTGTGGGGGTGGTGGTGCGAGTGTGCGTTCAGGGGCCCCTGTGGCGTGCGTATAAGGTGGTCCAGACCAATGCTGTTGTCAACCCCGCGCGACATCTTCCCTGCACATGAGGGTGAAAAATGCGGATGAGGAGGCCGAGCGGTTGCGCCCCGGCCCCCTTGGCCCATCCCCCGTGCTCGGCGGCCCCTCCCGGGCGGGGCATCCCCCGGGAGGGGCCGCGTCACGCTACGGCAGACCGTGGACCTTGGGGCCCACCGCGTTCGACCACGCGTTGCCCGCGGTCGCGTCCCAGTTGGTGGACCAGGTCATCGCGCCGCGCAGACCCGGGTAGGTCCGGGACGGTTTGAAGGACCCGCAGTTCGTACCGCGGGCCAGGCAGTCCAGGGCGTTGTTCACGATCGCCGGGGAGACGTAGCCGCTGCCCGCGCCGCGCGTCGAGGCGGGCAGGCCGAGGCCGACCTGGGACGGCGACAGACCGCCCTCCAACTGGATGCAGGCGAGGGCGGTGAGGAAGTCGACCGACCCCTGTGAGTAGACCTTGCCGTCGCAGCCCAGCATCGAGCCGCTGTTGTAGTACTGCATATTGACCACCGTCAGGATGTCCTTGATGTTCAGCGCCGTCTGGAAGTAGGCGCCCGAGGTGGACTGCATGTCGATGGTCTGCGGGGCCATGGTGATCACCAGGCCGGACCCGGCCTTCGCCGACAGGGAGCGCAGCGCCTGGGTCATATAGGTGGCGTTGAGGCCGTTCTCCAGGTCGATGTCGACGCCGTTGAAGCCGTACTCCCGCATCAGGGCGTAGACCGAGTTGGCGAAGTTGTTCGCGGAGGCCGAGTCGTTGATGGACACCGTGCCGTTCTGGCCGCCGATCGAGATCACGACGGACTTCCCGGCCGCCTGCTTGGCCTTGATGTCGTCCTTGAACTGCTGCTCGCTGCCGTAGCCGACGGCGGGGTCGAGGGTGAAGTCGACGGCTCCTGGGGTGCCGGTGGCGTCCGCGAAGGCGACCGCGATGATGTCGTACTGGTCCTGGACGTCCCGCAGCTTCTGCACGGCCGCGCCGTTGTTGAAGTTCTGCCAGTACCCGGTGACCGCGTGCCCCGGCACCGTGCCGCCGCCCCCGCCGCCTCCGGCCGTGGTCGTGCCGGTGACGGCGGACGACCTGGGGGACTCGCCCGCCGCGTTGGTGGCGGTCACCTGGAACTGGTACGAGGTCGAGGCCGCCAGACCCGTCACGGTCGCCGAAGCGCCGCTCACCGACTGCACCTTGGAGCCGTCGCGGTAGACGTTGTAGCCGGTCGCGCCGGTCACCGGGGACCAGGACAGATCGATGGAGGACGAGGTGGCGCCGCCGGTCCGCAGCCCGCTCGGCGCACCCGGCACCGGGTCGCCGGGGTCGCCGCCGGGGCCGGTCAGGCTGATGTCGTCGGCGTAGTAGGCGGGCTGGCCGTACCAGCCGTGGGTGTAGACGGTCACCGAGGTGGTGCCCGCGCCGGTGGTGAAGCTCGTGCTGAGCTGCTGCCAGCCGGGTGCCGACGGCGTCCAGGTCGAGACATCGGTGGTGCCGGTGCCGCCGGCGCCGAGGTAGACATAGCTGCCCTGGACCCAGGCGCTCAGTGTGTACGAGGAGTTGGGCTTGACGGCCACGGTCTGGGCGCAGCGGGCGTTGTCCGTGCCCGCCGGGGTGGCCTTGAGCGCGGCCGAGCCGCCGTGGACGGGGCTCGCGACCGTGGTGCCGCTCCCGGCGGAACAGGTCCAGCCGCTGAGGCCGGACTCGAAGCCGGGGTTCTGGGCGAGGTTGGCGGCGGCGGCGCCCGCGGCGCTGCCGCCGAGGGCGACCAGGCCGGTGGCGCCCAGGGCGATGGTGGCGAATGCGCTGGTCAGCCGGGCGAGGCCGCGTCTGAGTCGGGTGGGGCGGGGGTGTGGGGCACGGTCCATGACTGCCTCCGTGGGGGAATCCGTTGGGAAGCCGGTGTGAAGGAGGAGATTGCGGACGGTGGCCACCGTATGAACGTAAAGTGGTCCAGACCAATAACCTTGTCAAGGGGATGCGCGGACTCCGCATCGGGCCTGGGGTGCGTAACCCTGAGGAACTGTTCTCTCACGCCGCTTTCGTGGATAAAGTGACGACGCACCAGGACAGGGGCAGTAATGAGACAGGGGCAGTTGAGACCTGTGGCCGCCGCCGCTCGGCGCCGATGTGAGACGGGGTAGCCGACGTGCCCACCGCGATAGCAGTCACCGGCCGTGAGCTGGTGCTTCCGCCGCCCGACGGGCAGACCCCGTCGGCCGTCGTGCTCCGCCCGCCGGACGCACAGTCACTCGACGACGCCCTCGCCGAGGTCGGGACCCTCCTCGACCAGCAGGGCTATCTCGTCGTGCTCTATCCCGCCGCGACCCCCGCGCCGGTGGTCCGCCGGCTCCATATCGTGCGCTCCGTCCTGGAGAGCGACCGGATGGCGCTGCTGCCGCTCGAACTGCCGCCGCTGGCCGTCGCCGTGCTGGCCCGTCAGTTGCGCCAACTGTCCATATCGGACTTCAGCCCCGGCGTTCTGGCGTGCGCCGCCCGGCTGCTCTCCCACTACATCCACGCGGGCGCCCTGCTGGGCAGCGTCGCCAAGCTGGACCGGGTCCAAGTCAGCCTCACCTCGCACGTCAAGTCCTGGGTGCCCGGCGCCCACTTCGGGGTGCTCGCCCATCCCACCCCGCAATTGGTGAAGGTCGGCGGCGCGTCCGAGCTGCCCGCCCCCGGGTACGCCACCTCCATGACCGTCGCCCGGGGCCAGCTCAACAGCCATGGCTACGGGGACGGCGACGCGCGCCGCGACGACTGGGTCACCGGCGCCCTCGCCCCCGCCTGGGGCGTACGGGGCGTGGAGGAGGTGCCGCTGCCCGCCGAGTCGGCGCGCTGGTGGGGCACCCCGAAGCTGATCGAGTTCGCCGCGGCCATCCCCGACCTCTCGGTCCTCTACCAGCTCGTGGCCTCCGTACGGAGAGAGGAATGCCACTGGTGCGGTTTCGAACTCATCGGCGACCGCTGCGCCTTCTGCTCCTGCCCGGTGGCGCGCGGCGATGAGATCCCCGCACTGCTCATGTCCCAACGTCCCGCCCTGACCAGCCGGTAACGTCCCCGAACGAGGTTGTGCGTCCCATGAATTCACGCCAGCGCCGCGGAGTCATCCTGCTGCTCCTGTCGGTCCTGTGCGCCGTCGGCGCCTTCGCCGGAGTGCTCTCCGTCGTCAACGACGTGGAGTCGAAGGTCGGCCCCGAGACCACCGCCTACAAGCTCACCTCGGACGTCAAGCCCTATAAGGCGCTGGACGCGGCGGAGTTCGAGAAGGTCTCGATGCCCAAGCGCTATGTGCCCTCCACCGCCGTCACCGATCTCGACGAGCTACGCGGGAAGATCGCGGTGACCCAGCTCGCCAAGGGGTCGCTGCTGCAACGGGACATGATCGCGAACCGGCCCGCCCTGAAGCCCGGGCAGCAGGAGATCGCCATCATGATCGACGCGGCCACCGGCGTCGCCGGGAAGATCACCCCGGGTGCGAAGGTCAACATCTACGCGACCTTCGAGGGCAAGTCCCAGGGCGAGGAAGCGGTCTCCAAGCTGATCGTCGCGGGCGCCGAGGTGCTCGACCTCGGCAAGATCACCGCCCTGGAGCCCAACCAGGACGACAAGCGGCGGATCGACGAGGCCGTGCCGATCACCTTCGCGCTCGACACCAAGAACGCGCAGCGGGTGGCCTACGCCGAATCCTTCGCCTCGCATGTGCGGCTCGCGCTGGTGGCCCCCGGCGGGGGCACCTCCATAGGGCCCGGCGACCGCACCTACACCCTCGACGGCGACAAATGAGTGAGGAGGTGCCGCGGTGACGATCAGGATTCTGCCGGCCGTCGGCGACCCCGACGCCGCCCGCTCCCTGAGCGGGCTGCTCGGCCAGTTGCCCGGTGTCGAACCGTCGGCGCCGGTCGGCGACTCGACCCTGCTGCTCGACACCCTCGCCTCGCTGGCCGCCACCTCGCTGGAGGAGCTGCCGGAGGTCGTCCTCGTCCATGAGCGCATCGGCCCGGCCCCGGCGCTGGAGCTGATCCGCGAGATCGCCCTGCGCTTCCCGGCGGTGGGCGTGGTGCTGGTGACCGCCGACGCGGGGCCCGCGCTGTACTCGGCCGCCATGGACGCCGGGGCCCGCGGCATCGCCGGGATACCGCTGGCGTACGACGAGCTGGCCGCCCGCGTCCAGGGCGCCGCCCAGTGGGCCACCGGCGTACGGCGCCATCTCGGGGGCGGCGGCGATCCGCTGGCCGCCGGGCCCGGCGGCAAGCTGGTCGCGGTCGCGGGCGCCAAGGGCGGCGTCGGCACCACCGTGACCGCCGTACAGCTCGCGCTCGCCGCGCGGGCCGCGGGCCGTAAGGTCGCGCTCGTCGACCTGGACCTCCAGTCCGGGGACATCGCCTCGTACCTCGATGTGCAGTTCCGGCGCTCGATCGCCGATCTGGCGCAGATCAGCGACATCTCGCCACGAGTGCTCCAGGACGCGGTGTTCACCCACCAGACCGGGCTCGGGCTGCTGCTCGCGCCGGGCGAGGGCGAGCGCGGCGAGGAGGTGACCGACCACACCGCCCGCCAGGTCATCGGCGCGCTGCGGTCGCGCTTCGAGCTGGTGGTCGTCGACTGCGGTACGCAGATGACCTCCGCGGGCGCCGCCGCCGTGGAGACCGCGGACATCGCGCTGCTGGTGACCACCCCGGACGTGGTCGCGGTGCGCGCCGCCAAGCGCATGGTCCGGCTGTGGGACCGGCTCCAGATCCGCAAGGCGGAGGAGACCGTGACCGTGGTCAACCGGCACACCCGCAGCGCGGAGATCCAGCCGCAGCTCGTCCAGCGGGCCACCGGGACGACCGTGGCGCGCACCGCGATCCCGGCCGGTTTCAAGGAGCTTCAGCCCGCCGTCGACTCGGGCCGGATGCAGGACCTGGACGCCAAGTCGGCCGTCAAACAGGCGCTGTGGGGGCTGGCCGGTGAGCTGGGCCTGGTGGACGCCGCGCCCCCGGGCGGCGGTCGCCGCGCCGCCCACCGGGGCGGCCACGCGGCCGGGGGCGGCGGCGAGCGCGCCCTGCCCGGGCTGCGGCGGCGCCATGCCATAGAGGCGGGCGGCGACCCCGCGCAGGGCAGCGTGGGCGACGGCACCGACGCGCTCAACGAGATCGCCCCGCCGTCCACCAAGGGCTTCCTGCGCAAGCGCGGCGGCGACCGCGGCGGTGACCGCGGCCAGGTGACGGTCGAGTTCCTCGGCGTCCTGCCGCTGGCGCTGATCGTGCTCGCGGTCGTCTGGCAGGTGGTGCTGGTCGGCTATACGTACTCGCTGGCGGGCAACTCGGCCGACAAGGGCGCCCGCGCGGGCGCGACCAAGGGCGCGGGCGCCTGCCAGGACGCGGCGAGCAAGGACATCCCCGGCTCCTGGAGCGCCGACATCGACTGCGCGGGCGGCGACGGCTCGGTCTACAAGGCCACGGTCAAGCTCCACGTCCCGATCCTCTTCCCGGGCGCCGCCGACTTCCCCTGGACGGTCACGGGCGCGGCGGGCGCGGCGGACGAGAGCGATCTGGCGGGCGGAGGGGAGTGACATGACCCGTCACCGCGTACGCACGCGGACCGGCTTCGCGGGCCCCGCGACGGCCCCCCGCCGCCACGACCCGGGGGGTGCCACGGTGCCGGGCGACGGACTCGTGCCTCCGGGCGGTCGGCCCGCGGCCCCTGGGCCCATCGTGGTTTCTGGGCTCACCGTGGTTTCTGGGCTCATCGCGGTCCCTGGGCTCATCGCGATCCCCAGGCCCACCGCGGTCCTTGGACCCACCGCGGTCCCCGGGCCCATCGCGGCCCCTGGGCCCACCGCGGCGGTCACCGCCTGGTGCCGCGGCCTGGGTGCGGTGCTCGGCGGGGCGGCCGTGCCGGTCGGCCCGGCGCGGGCCGTCCGATGGCGCCCTTCCGCGGCGGAAACCCCGCCGCGGAACCCCACCGCGGACGCCTACCCGAACGCGGCGCGGCACCGTCCCGAGGTGGTCGGTGCGTCGCGCAGGCGCCGCGCGGGCGGTCACGCGTCGTCGCTTCGCGCCGTCGCCATGCGCCGGGGAGGGGCGATGGACCGGCGGGCGGACCGCCCCGCGCCCGCCGCCGCGCGGCCCGGTGACCAGGGCTCGTCATCGGCGGGACTCCGCGGTGCGGCGGAGGCCATCGAACGGTGGTGGGGCCGCTGGGTCGTGTCACGAGGCGTTCGGGGTGCGGCCGGGGCGGTGGTGCGCCCCCTGGGCCCCGGTTCGGCACGCGCGCGTGGGCGCGCGGCTGACCGCCCGGGGACAAGGGCGTCGTCGGGCGAGCGGGCGGGGGGACGGCGGCTGCCCGGGGGAAACTTCGGGCCGGCGGGCCGTCGCCCCACCGCGGCGCGCCGAGGCCGGGCGACGGCCTGGCGGGGCGACGGCCGCTTGCCCGCGGCCGCGCGGCCCGGTGACCAGGGCTCGGTATCGGCGGAACTTCGCGGTTCCTTGGAGGCCGCCAGGCGGCGCGGCCGCCCGGCGGCGGGCTCGGGCCGGGCGGGCCGACGCCCCGGCGCGTCGCGCCGAGGGCGGGCCGACACCGGGTCGGCGTCCATCGAGTTCCTGGGGTTCCTGCCGATCCTCATCCTCGTCGCACTCGCCGCCGCGCAGCTCGGCATCGCCGCGTACACCGCGCAGCAGGCCGGGACCGCGGCGCGGGCGGCGGCGCGCACGGCGTCGCTCGACGAGCCGCGGACCAGCCCGCAGGCCGCCGGGAAGGCGGCGATGAGCGGGTGGCTGGCCGACGGCGCCGGTATCAGCAGCGGCGGCTGCGGCGGCGGGGAGGCGCGGGCCACCGCGACCGTGGAGATCCCCTCCGTCATCCCCGGCTTCGACTTCGGCAGCGCCGAGAAAAGCGCCACGATGCCCTGCGACGACGGCGAAGGAGACGGCGGAAACGGCGGGAACGGCGGCTTGGCGCCTGCCGCGATGGGAGGCGACCGATGAGCCTGCGGGCCCGTATCACCGCGCCCGAGGGGCCCGGCGAGAGCGGCGGCGGACGTCAGGACGGCCATCTCGTCTCCGCCTACCGCGCCAAGCTGCTCGAGGAGATCGACCTCGCGGAGATGTCCTCGCTCTCCACCGCCGAGCGCCGCTCCCGGCTGGAGCGCGTGCTCGGCCACATCATCAGCCGCGAGGGCCCGGTGCTCTCGACCAGCGAGCGCTCCCAGTTGATCCGCCGGGTGGTGGACGAGGCGCTCGGCCTCGGGGTGCTCGAACCGCTCCTCGAAGACGCCTCCATCACCGAGATCATGGTCAACGGCCCGGACCAGATCTTCGTGGAGCGCTCCGGCCGGGTCGAGCAGGTCCCCGTCCGGTTCGCCTCCGAAGAGCAGCTCATGCAGACCATCGAGCGCATCGTCTCCACGGTCAACCGCCGGGTGGACGAGTCGAATCCGATGGTCGACGCCCGGCTCCCGTCCGGTGAGCGCGTCAACGTGATCATCCCGCCGCTCGCCCTCACCGGCGCCACGCTCACCATCCGCCGCTTCCCCCGCGCCTACACCCTCCATGAGCTGATCGGCATGGGCACGCTGGACGAGCAGATGCTGCTGCTGCTCGCGGCGCTGGTGCGGGCCAAGTTCAACGTCGTGGTCTCCGGCCCCACCGGCTCCGGCAAGACCACGCTGCTCAACGCCCTCTCCGGGCTGATCCCCGACGGGGAGCGCATCATCACCGTCGAGGACGCCGCCGAGCTCCAGTTGCAGCAGACCCATGTCATCCGGCTGGAGTCCCGGCCGCCCAACGTCGAGGGCAAGGGCCGTATCACCATCCGCGACCTGGTCCGCAACTCGCTGCGGATGCGCCCCGACCGCATCATCGTCGGCGAGGTGCGCGGCGGTGAGACCCTCGACATGCTCCAGGCCATGTCCACCGGCCACGACGGCTCGCTGGCCACCGTCCATGCCAACAGCGCCGAGGACGCGCTGATGCGGCTCCAGACGCTCGCCTCCATGTCGGAGGTGGCGATCCCCTACGAGGCGCTGCGGGACCAGATCAACAGCGCCGTGGACTGCATCGTCCAGCTTGTCCGCAACGCCGACGGATCCCGCCGGATCAGCGAGATCGCGCTGCTCGACAGCCATGGCCACGAGGCGTACCGCATCGCCACCGTATGCCGGTTCGACGCCCAGCCGATGGGCGCGGACCGGGTGGTGCACGGGCGGTTCGGCTACTTCCCGCTGCCGGAGCGGGTCGCGGAGCGGCTGCGGATGGCGAGCGAATCGGTGCCACCGGCCTTCGGCGTGGCCGCCTTCCCGGCCCAACTGGCCACCCGCGCCGCCGGATACGACCCGTACGACCGGCCCCCGCACGACCGGCCCCCGCACGACCGGCCGCCGCACGACCGGCCGCCGCACGACCGGCCGCCGCACGACCGGCCGCCGTTCGGCCGGCCCCCGCACGACCGACCCTCATTCGATCCACCCCCGTTCGACCCACCCTCGTTCGACCCCAGGGACCGGAGGTAGCAGGCCCCATGGACCATCTCGCGACGGCGGCCCTCGGCGCGACGCTGGTGTGCGGCGCGCTGGGCGTCGTGGGCGTGCACACCTACGTCCGCGGCAAGGAGCAGCAGCGCGCGCTGATCGACCGGCTCTCGGAGACCGGCCCGCTGCCGGGCACCGGCCGGGCGCGCCGCTTCGCCGGGGTCGACCGGCGACTGCGCACCACGTCCCTGGGCCGGAAGCTGGAGCTGCGGCTGGCGGCGACGGGCCTGGAGATCACCCCGGGGGAGTTCTTCGTCTATACGGCGGGGGCGGCGGCCGGGCTGTGGCTGATCGCGGCGTCCTTCCTCGCGGCGTTCTTCGGCCCGATAGCGGCGGTGGTCGCCGTCTGGGGGGCCTTCGCGTTCCTCAGTTGGCAGCGGCAGAAGCGGATAGAGCGCTTCATCAACCAACTGCCCGAGCTGTCACGGATCCTGGCCAACGCCACCCAGGCCGGGCTGGCGCTGCGCACCGCGCTCGGCATGGCGGCTGACGAGATGGAGGCACCGGCGGGCGAGGAGCTGGCCAAAGTCGCGGCCAAGCTGGCCGTCGGCCACTCGATCGACGACGCGCTGGAGGAGCTGGCCGAGCGGCTGCCCTCCCGGGAGCTGGTGGTGCTGGTCACCACGCTGGTGTTGTCCAACCGCGCGGGCGGGACCGTGGTCAGCTCGCTGCGCAACCTCACCCAGACGCTGGAGGAGCGCAAGGAGACCCGGCGGGAGGTGCGCACCCAGCTTTCGCAGGTGACCGTCACCGCCTATGTCGTACCGCTGCTGGGGATCGGGACGCTGCTGCTGATGAACCGGATCTCGGCCGGTTCGCTGGACCGGATGACCTCGTCCTTCTGGGGGCAGGCCGCGGTGGTCGTGGCCTTCTGCCTGTACGGGATCGGCTTCTTCCTCATCCGCCGCATGTCCAAGATCGACGTCTGAGAACGTCCGAGAACGTCCGAGAACGTCCACGACCGTCCGAGAGGGGACTCAGGGAGATGGCACTGCTGCTGGCGCTGGCGGCCGGCCTCGCCGTGGCGGGCATCGCCTACGGCATCGCGCTGTACCGCAGCGAGGCCAAGCTGCCCAGCGACCTGGCGGTGGCCCTGGAGGTCGGCTCCAGCCGGACGACCGCGGTCGGCTCGGCAGTCGACCGGCTGGGCATCCGCTACGCCCCGCTGGTGCTGCGGCTGATGGGCGAGAAGCGGGTGGCCAGGGTCCGCCGCCGGATCGATCTGGCGGGCAACCCGGGCGGTCTGACGGTGGACCGCTACGCGGCCCGGCGGGCGGTCTACGGGGCGCTCGGCTTCGGCGGGGCGCTGGTGATGCTGATCAAGGGTCAGGTCCTGCTGGCGCTGGTGCTGGTGGCGTTCGGGCTGTTCTGGATCGAGGTGGGCATCTGGGCGGCGGTGCGGGAGCGCAAGGACGCGATCGAGCGGACACTGCCGGACTTTCTGGACGTACTGGCCGTCGTGGTGAGCGCCGGGTTGAGCTTCCGTCAGGCCCTGGACCGGGTTGCGGAGAAGTACGAGGGTCCCTGGGCGGATGAACTTCGCATCACACTTCGGCAAATGGACATGGGCGTCAGTCGCCGCCACGCGTTCGAGGAGCTACGTAAACGTAATGACTCGGAACAGGTCGCGCAGTTCGTCACCGCCCTTCAGCAGGGGGAGGAGCTGGGCGCTCCGATTGTCGAGACGCTGATCGCCATTGCGAACGACATGCGCCGTACGGACGCCCAGAACGCGCGGCGGCGCGCGGCGCGCGCGGTGCCGAAGGCGACCATGGTCATCACGACCTTCATGGTGCCCGGAACCATGGTGCTGCTCGTCGCGGGGTTCTTCATCGGCTCGGGCACCGACTTCGGCTCGGTGACCGGGGACTGACGGTCTCTTTTAGGTGAAGCTCCTTCGCGGTTGCAATTGAATGTGGGACAGTCGTCGACGGAGAACTCCTCGGTGGCGGGAGGGGGTGAGACGGATGCACGACCGGGGCCGGTCGGCACGTCCACGGTTCGAACGTGGTGAACGGGGAAGGCAATGCTTCCTGGGGCACTGTTCCGAGACGGCTGTTTCGGCGTACTTTGCTCGTGTCGCGAGCGACACCACGGGGGTTGAGTCGCCGGACCATAGTGGGACGGCAGCCCATGGAGGGGAACACAATGGGGAAGCGCGTCATGCGGAACGATCGGGGACAGACCTCGATCGAATACCTGGGCATCATCGCCGTGGTGGTCGCCATCGTGCTGGTCCTGTCGACCACGGACTTCGGCAGCATGATCGCGAACGCCATCTCCGACAAGATCTCACAGGTCGTCGGCATCTGACCGGTCCCGTGACAGCGCGCCGAGATCTCAGGAGCGACGCGGGGCAGGCATTTCCGATCTACATCACCGCTGTGGCGGGCCTGCTCTTCCTCGCGCTCGCCCTCTTCGCCGTCGGCCAGGCCGGAGCCACCCGCAACGGCGGACAGACCGCCGCCGACGCGGCGGCCCTCGCGGCCGCCCAGGACTACCGCGACCAGTTGCGCAAGGCGTTCCTGGAGGCGATCGCGGACGGCAGCGCCTGGGACGACCTGCTGAACGGACGGGGATTGGGCTCGACCAGCGCCTGTGATGAGGCACGGTGGTTCGCCGGTCGGAACGGTGCGGATGTGACCGACTGCCACGGCCCCGCGTTCCTGCCGACGTCCTTCACCGTCACCGTCAGGACGCGGAAGCCCGTGGGCAAGACCGTCATCCCCGGCACGGAGACCAAGCACGCGAAGGCGACGGCCAAGGCGGTCGTCACCCCTCGCTGCACGGCCGAGCCGCCCGCCCCGCCCACCAAGGGGCCCGACGACGACGGCGGTGGTAAGGATGACGACGAAGGCGGGGACGGCGGTAAGGGCGACGGAGACGGCGGTAAGGACGACGGCAAGGGCGACAAGCCGCCCCTCGACCTCCGCTGCGACGGACTCGACCTGACCATCGACCCGGCGCATCTCGACCTCTTCCCGGACGCCAAGGACCTGTTCTCCGTGCACCTTGCCGACTGACGGCCGACTGACGAGCGAACGAAGAGCAAAGGACAGCGAGCGATGAGCATTCGGCACACGACGAAGGCCCGGAGGGGGGCCGCCGCGACGGCGCTCGCCGCGGCCCTGGCCCTCGCCGTGGCCGGGTGCGGCAGCGGCGACGGCGACGACAAGAAGCCCGGCGACGGCGCGGACCGGACGTCGACCGCGTCCAAGGACGACGGCGGGGATCAGGAGCCCGCCGCGGACTCGTCCAAGACCATCGGCGAGATGAAGGGGCCCGGCGGGATCGTCGTCACCCTGCACTCCGCGGAGCGCGACGACGGCGGGTTCGTCACGGTGAGCGCCACCGTCACCAACCACGGCAGCCGGCTCTTCAACGCGATCGACTGGCGCTCGAAGGAGACCGAGGTGAAGTCCCTGTCGTCCGTCTCCGGCGCGTCCCTGGTCGACGAGAAGGGCAAGAAGCGCTATCTCGTCCTCCGGGACACCGACGGCCAGTGCCTGTGCACCACGGGGCTCTCGGGGATCAAGCCCAATGAGAGCCGTCCGCTGTTCGCCCAGTTCCCGGCCCCGCCGAAGAGCGTCACGGAGGTCGACTTCCAGATCCCGACCATGCCGTCCGTCGGCATCACCCTCTCCGGATGAGCCGGGCCATGACACCGCAGACGACGGCCCGCCGCCCCGCGCGCCGCGGCCCCGTGCTGGCCGCGCTGGCCTCCACCGCGCTCCTGGTCACCCTCACCGCCCCGGCGCCGCCCGCCCACGCGGACAGCGGCCCCGGCGCGCCCGCCGACACCACCCCGCCCCTGAAGATCGACGCCAAGGACTCCGATCTGCGGATGCCCGAGGGCGCCAAGCTGGCGCCCGGCCGGGTCCTGGACATCAAGTCCGTGGTCGAGACGGACGACGGCGACGAGCGGCGGGAGGACACCAACGCCAAGGTGAAGTTCGCCCTCCAGGCCGAGGTGCTCTTCGGCAAGGACAGCGCCAAGCTGGGCGGCGAGGCGAAGGCCCGGATCAAGGAGATCGCCTCCGAGGCCGAGCGGCAGAACGCCAAGAGCGTCCGCGTCTTCGGCTTCACCGACGACCTGGGCTCCGCGAGTCATGGCATCGTGCTGTCGAAGCGGCGGGCCAACGCGGTGCAGCAGGCGCTCGCCGAGGACCTCGACCCCTCGGTCAACTACGAGATCCGGGGCTACGGCGAGCAGTACCCGATCGCGGACAACGCGAGCGAGGAGGGCCGGAAGCGCAACCGCCGGGTGGAGGTCAGCTTCCCCAGGACCGCCTGAGCGGCCCGGCTCCCCACAACCGCCTGAGCGGTCCCGGCGGCGCGATGCCGCATCATGGGTGTGCCGATCACACCATCCGCCGGAGTCCGTCCTGAGTACCGCCGTCGCCGAGTCCCTTTCCGTTGTCCTGCTGCTCGGCGTACTGGCCTTCGCGGTGGTGCGCCCCCGGGGCCTGCCGGAAGCGGTCGCGGCCGTGCCCGCCGCCGGGATCGTCGTGGCCGCCGGGGCGGTCTCGCCCGCCCGGGCCTGGGCGGAGACCCGGGAGCTGCTGCCCGTCGTGGGCTTTCTGGCCGCCGTACTGCTGCTGGCCCGGATGTGCGCGGACGAGGGGCTCTTCGAGGCGGCGGGCCAGGCCGTGGCGCGGGCCTGCGCGGGGCGCACCGACCGGCTCCTGGGCGGGGTGTTCGCCGTCGCGTCCGTCGTCACCGCCGTGCTGAGCCTGGACGCCACCGTCGTGCTGCTCACGCCCGTGGTGTTCGCCACGGCGGGCAGGCTCGGGGCGAGGTCCCGGCCGCATGTGTACGCCTGCGCCCATCTGTCGAACTCGGCGTCCCTGCTCCTTCCGGTCTCCAACCTCACCAATCTGCTCGCCCTTCAGGCCAGCGAGGTCTCCTTCACCCGGTTCGCCGTGCTGATGGGGCCCGCCTGGCTGCTGACCATCGGCATCGAGTACCTGGTCTTCCGCCGCTTCTTCGCCGCCGATCTGGCCGCCGGGACATCCGAGCCCCCGCCCGCCGACTGGCCCCGGGTGCCGGTCTTCGCGCTGACCGTGCTGCTGCTGACCCTCGCCGGGTTCGTCGGGACCTCGCTGGCGGGGCTCGACCCCCAGTGGGCGGCCTGGGCGGGCGCCCTCGTGCTCACCGTAAGGGCGCTGCGGCGCCGCGAGACGACCGTAAGGGGGGCCATCGGCGCGGCCGGGCCGCTGTTCTGCCTGTTCGTGCTGGCGCTCGGGGTGGTGGTCCAGGCCGTGCTGGCGGGCGGTCTCCAGGACGCGCTGACCCAGGTGCTGCCCACCGGGGCGAGCCTGCCCGCGCTGCTCGGGATCGCGGCGGTCGCGGCGGTGCTGGCCAACCTCATCAACAATCTGCCCGCCGTGCTGGCGCTGCTGCCGATCGCCTCCGCGGGCGGCACCGGGCCCGTGCTCGCCGTGCTGATCGGCGTCAATCTGGGCCCCAACCTCACCTATGTCGGCTCCCTGGCCACCCTGCTGTGGCGGCGCATAGTGCATCACCATGAGCCGGCCACCGGCTCCGACCTGGGGGTGTTCACCCGACTGGGGCTGCTGACCACACCGGCGACCGTGGTGGTCGCGACGGCGGCGATGTGGATGATGCTGAAGGTCACCGGAAGCTGAGAAACACCGGAAGCTGAGAAGCACCGGAAGCCGAGGGGCACCGGAACGCGTGGGGCCGCCGTCGCGACGGCTCGTCGCGGCGGCGGCCCTCAGTCCGCTGTCAGGACGCCATGCGTCCCGACATCAGGATCCGTTATCAGGATTCGATCCAGTTGTGCGCCTGGGCGAGCTCGATGACCCGCCTGCGCACCTGCTTGATCTGGTCGGCGGTCAGGCTGCCGCCCATCTCGACCAGCGCCTCGGTGAGCTCCTGCCGCAGCTCGGCGACCGACAGCACATCGCACATGGTGTCGTCGCCGTCCGGCCCGGAGGAGGGCCGTACGACCGGCGCGGCGGCGCGCTCCAGGACGCGGACCTCGGACGCCTTGGGCCCCTTGTCGCCGTACTCGGGAACGAACCGCACCTTGGACCCCGGCTGGAACAGGTGCTTCTCGTCCAGCAGGTCGTTGGCGTGCATGAAGACGTCCTCGCCGCCGTCGTCCGGAGCGATGAAGCCGTAGCCGCGGAACTCGTCGAAACGCAGAATCTTGCCCGTGGTCGTCACCGTGCCACCCCTACCCCTATTACCTCTACCTCGATGATCCCGACCGCTACCTCGTTGAATCCGGACCGCGATCGAGGGTGTCCCAACCATGACACCGAGAAGTCAGCGTACAGAAGGAGCGGGCGGCGCTGAAGGGCCGGGGGCGATCACGACGCGCACGCCCCGCCGCACGCCCCAGCGCTCCAAAGCGCCCGCCTCCGCCTCCAGGACATGGCGGGAGCGCAGCCGGGGGCGCCCGAGCCGCCCGGGGCGCAGGGTGTGGACGTCCACGACGGTGAGCCGCCGGTCCAGATAGGCGACGTCGATGGCGAACCGCATCCGGAAGGTGTGCACCCCGCTCGCCGGGGTGAGGAGGAGCGCGCCGGTCAGGCCGTCCCGGCCGAGCAGACCGCGGGCACGGGCGCGGTAGGAGGCGGCGATGGTGAGCGGAATGCCCGCCGCGCGCCCGGCGCTCAAGCCCTCCGCGCGCCCCGCGGTGCCCTCCGCGCCCTCCCGGTCCTCCTCTGCGCCGTCCGCTCCGTCCGCGCCGTCCGTGCTGCCGACCACGTGCAGCGTCCCCGTACCGTCCCGCCAGCGGCCCACCATCCGGCCCCCCTTCGGCCCGTCCCGCGCTGTTCGCACCTCCCGCGCAGTGTTCCACCGGCCGGGCGCTTCCGTAGGCTCGGCCCGTGCAACCGCTGCTGATCGTGCTCGCCGCCGCGTACGGAGCGGCCGCCGGGCTGCTCGTACCGCGCCCGCTCTACCGGCTGGCCGTCGATCCGGAGGAGCCCTGGCGCGGCGCCTGTCCGCGCGGGCACGCGCTCACCGGCCCGGCGCGCGGCTGGCTCGGCCCCGCCCGCTGTGCCGGCTGCCGGGGCGGCGAGCGGGACTACGGGACGGGCCCGGTGCCCGCCGCGGCGCTCTCCGCGCTGGTGTGCGCGGGCCTGGCGGCGGCCGTCGGCGCCCGCCCGGAGCTGGCGGTGTGGCTGCTGCTGGTGCCGCTGGGGGTGCTGCTCACGGCCGTGGACCTGGCGGTCAACCGGCTGCCGGACGTGCTCACCCTGCCCATGGCGGGCGGGGTCGCCGCGCTGCTCGGCGCGGCGGCGCTGCTGCCGCACAGCGCCGGGTCCTGGCCGCGCGCGCTGCTGGGCGGCGCGGTGCTGGGCGGGGCGTATCTGGTGCTGTTCCTGATCAGCCCGAGCGGGATGGGGTTCGGCGACGTCAAGCTGGCGCTGACGCTGGGGGTGGCCCTGGGCTGGTACGGCTGGGACGTGCTCCTCGTGGGCGCCCTGGCCGGACTGCTGCTGGGCTCCTGCTGCGCCGCGGCCCTGGTGCTGACCCGGCGGGCCGGGCGCCGGACCGCGATGGCGTTCGGCCCTTTCATGATCCTCGGGGCGGGCGCGGGGCTGGTTCTGGGGGCGCTCGGGGCCGGATGACACCGGCGCGCGAATTGTCGGCCCCGCCGATGCATGGACATCCCCTCACGAAGCGTTATGGTGGAAGCCCCCCCTCGGGCCGGTCCGTACTCCCCCCCCACGGACCGGCCCGCTCTATTCCTGGCATCCGAGGCCCCAGGGGCGGCACGTATCCCGCACGGTCGGCTACGAAGCGTGACGCGGGCCCGTCGTTTGGCCGTCCCGGTTAGCCAGCCCCTCCGCCCCGCAGTAGGGTGTCGGCCTTGGGGCGGACTGCCATGGCAAGCCATGCGAGGCACTGAGGGGCTGGAAGACGTGAAGTTGCGCGACCTGGTGTACGGGCTCTACGCACGCCGGGTGGAAGGCCGCCTCGATCACGCCCAGGTGCCCAAGCACATCGGCGTCATCCTCGACGGCAACCGCCGCTGGGCCCGTGCCGCCGGCGGCACCGCCGAGCAGGGGCACAAGGCGGGGGCCAGCAAGATCCAGGAGCTGCTCGGCTGGTGCAGCGAGACGGACGTCGAGGTCGTCACCCTCTGGCTGCTCTCCACCGACAACCTGGACCGCCCCGAGGACGAGCTGGGCCCGCTCCTGAGCATCATCGAGGGCGCGGTGCGCGATCTGGCCGCCGACGGCCGCTGGCGGGTGCACCACGTCGGCAACCGCGATCTGCTGCCCTCCCGGACCCAGACGGTCCTCAAGGAGGCCGAGCGGGACACCGAGCACATCGACGGAATACTGGTCAACGTGGCCGTCGGCTACGGCGGACGGCAGGAGATCGCCGACGCGGTGCGGTCGCTGCTGCTGGACCACGCCACCAAGGGCACCTCCTTCGAGGAACTCGCCGAGGTCGTCGACATCGACCTCATCTCCGAACACCTGTACACCCGTGGCCAGCCCGATCCCGACCTGGTCATCCGCACCAGCGGTGAGCAGCGGCTCTCCGGCTTCATGCTGTGGCAGAGCGCCCATTCGGAGTACTACTTCTGTGAAGTTTTCTGGCCCGCTTTCCGCAAGGTCGACTTCCTCCGCGCACTGCGTGACTACGCCGCCCGTCATCGCAGGTACGGCTACTAGTTCCGGTCTGTAGCACCGCAGTTCACCGGCCCGGGGCCGGACGCCGCCCGGCGTCCGGCCCCGGGCCGTGTAGCACGCTGGTTTCACAACGTTCATATCCGCGCCGTCATATGCCGTTGCATGCCCCCGCACGTTCGAGGGAATATCCCTTCCAGGTCGACGCCCTGTCCCACCTGTCCAGTTGGGTGTCGAACTGCCAGCGGACGGCATTGGGCCGTCCGTCCGGGAGGCCCTTTGCACACGGACGACTGTGCGGATCGTGCGTATGACGCGGAGGGCCGGCGCTCGGCCCTCCCAGTAGGGCCTGAGCCCGGTCCGTTCCCCGTCTACGGCGGGGATACCTCACTCCCGCGACGCCGTCGCACCCCAACCTCTCCCGAGGGGGTACGTCCACCCGTGGTGACCAGCAAGAAACGCCGCGAGCAAGACCGGCGCACCTATGTCCTCGACACCAGCGTCCTGCTGGCCGACCCCAATGCCATGGCCCGCTTCGACGAGCACGAAGTCGTGCTGCCGGTCGTGGTGGTCACGGAACTGGAGGCCAAGCGCCATCACCCGGAGCTGGGGTACTTCGCACGGCAGGCGCTGCGCCTGCTGGACGAGTACCGCATCCGCTTCGGCCGCCTGGACGCACCGATCCCGATCGGCGATCTGGGCGGGACCCTGCGTGTCGAGCTCAACCATTCCGACCCGGGTGTCCTGCCCGCGGCCTTCCTGAATCACGGCCGTATGCCGGACAACGACGCGCGGATCCTCGCGGTCGCCAGGAACCTGCAGGCCGAGGGGTATGACGTCACCGTCGTGTCCAAGGACCTGCCACTGCGCATCAAGGCGTCCTCGGTGGGGCTGCTCGCCGAGGAGTACCGCGCGGAGCTGGCGATAACCGACTCGGGCTGGACCGGGATGGCGGAGCTGTCCGTCTCGGCCGAGCAGGTGGACGACCTGTTCGCCGCCGAGACCGCGTATGTCCCCGAGGCGGCCGGACTGCCGGTGCACACCGGTCTGGTGCTCCAGTCCGAGCGTGGCAACGCGCTCGGCCGGGTCACCCCGGACGGGCAGGTACGGCTGGTGCGCGGCGACCGGGAGGCGTTCGGGATCCACGGGCGCAGCGCGGAGCAGCGCATCGCGCTGGACCTGCTGCTCGACCCGGAGGTCGGCATCATCTCGATGGGCGGCCGGGCCGGTACGGGCAAGTCGGCGCTGGCGCTGTGCGCGGGTCTGGAGGCCGTGCTGGAGCGGCGTCAGCACCGCAAGGTGATGATCTTCCGCCCGCTGTACGCGGTGGGTGGCCAGGAGTTGGGCTATCTGCCCGGCACCGAGGCCGAGAAGATGAGCCCTTGGGCCCAGGCGGTCTTCGACACGCTGTCCGCGGTGACCAGCGCCGAGGTGATCGAGGAGGTCGTGGGGCGCGGGATGCTGGAGGTGATGCCGCTGACGCATATCCGCGGCCGATCGCTCCATGACGCGTTCGTCATCGTCGACGAGGCCCAGTCGCTCGAGCGGAATGTGCTGCTCACCGTGTTGTCCCGGATCGGCGCCAACTCCCGGGTGGTGCTCACCCACGACGTCGCCCAGCGGGACAACCTCCGCGTCGGGCGGTACGACGGTGTGGTGGCGGTCGTCGAGAAGCTGAAGGGGCATCCGCTGTTCGCGCATGTCACCCTGACCCGCTCCGAGCGTTCGCCGATCGCGGCGCTGGTGACCGAAATGCTGGAGGACGGCCACATCTGAGCTGGTTGAGTCGTTTGCGGCCACAGGGCGCCGCGCGGAAAGGCCAATGAGCTTAGCCGCGCGGCGTCTTGCTGCGCGGGGATTTCCAGAAATCCTAGGGCGTAAACGGGATGTGAGCTTTCACACCTGGAGGGGAATTGCCTCGGAGGCTCCGCGTCCGGCAGTCTGTGGGTTCTGTCAGGCCCCGCATACGGCACACCAGTACCCCCAGCGGTACAGAACCACAGCAGTACCAGAATTGAAGAGAGTTCGCCGTATGCCGCCCGAGCACCTCGAGGATCACCCGCGGGGGATCCCCACCGGGCCCGTGCCTCCCGTGACCAGCCGACCCCACCGTGTACCACCGGGGACGGAACAAGGGGAGGCCAGCGTCAGGGGCACGATTGCGCCCGCGAGGTCACCTAAGCGGGCGAGCTGGAAGGAAACCGAGTGAGCCGGATTTCGGTCCGGGGATTCGCAGTGGCCTCGGCCACCGCGGTCACCACTGTGGGCGCCGTTGTCGGCGTCGCCGCGGGCGGACAGCAGCAGGGCTCGTCCGACCCGATCGAGGCGACGGCCGCCGACTCGACGCTCCTTGCGGACATACCCGCCGGGCAGCAGGCCGTTGCCCAGACCGCATCCCTGACGCAGCAGGCGGACGTTCAGTCCACCGCGGCCGACGCGGAGGCGCGCAAGTCCGCCGAGGAGGCAGCCCGCAAGCAGGCGGCCAAGGACGCGAAGGCCAAGAAGGCCGCCGCGGACAAGGCAGCCGCCGAGAAGCTGGCCAAGGAGCGCGAGGCCAAGGAGAAGAAGAAGGACGAGGTCGCGAGCCGTTCGGCGACGCGCGACGCCGGCGACTTCCCCCAACAGGCTTCGTACACGATCTCCGAGGTCCAGTCGATGGCCCGGCAGATCGTTCCGAGTGGCCAGTTCCAGTGCTTCAGCAACATCGTGGACCACGAGTCCACCTGGAACTACCAGGCCACCAACCCCTCGTCCGGTGCCTACGGTCTGGTACAGGCGCTGCCCGCCTCCAAGATGTCCTCGGCGGGCGCCGACTGGCAGACCAACCCGGCCACTCAGATCAAATGGGGCGTGAACTACATGAACGAGCGCTACGGCAGTCCGTGTGACGCCTGGGCGTTCTGGCAGGCCAACGGCCACTACTGAGCCGATCTGACCGGGCCATCCCGGCAGCGGCGCACGCTCGCACACTTCACGAAACCCCCGGCCCATGGGTCGGGGGTTTCGTGCATCCCCAGCAGGTAACGTCTCCTTGACGGCCGAGGGGGAACCTGGGGGTAGGAAACGAGAAATGTCCAAATTGCCGCAGTGGGTCGGCAGGCTGGGAACCGGACTTACCCGGCTCGCCCACCGGCTGGAATCCCAACAGGCCGAGATGCGGGGGCGCGAGTGCGACGGCGACGCCGCCCCGAGGCCCCCATCGGGGCCCGAACCATCCGAGGAACGCCCACGGGGCGGCGCCGAGAGCGCCAGGGGGGCTGAGGACGCCGAGGGCGCCAGGGGGGCCGAAGGCCGGGAGAGTTCCGCGAGCCCGGGCCCGGGAAGTCCCGAAGGTTCCGCGAGTCCCGAGAGTCCCCGGAGTTCCGAGGGCGCCGCGGGGAAGGGCGCGGCGGGCGAGGCCCCCGGGCCCGAGCCGTCCAGTGTGCCCGCCCCGCCCGCCTACGCCCCCGCCGTTTCCGCCAAACCCGATCCGGTGGACGCCGTCCCCTGGGGCGTCCGCGTCGCCGCCGAGGCGGCCTGGCGGCTGCTGGTGCTCGGCGGCACGGTGTGGGTCCTCATGAGGGTCATCAGCTCCGTCCAGTTGGTGGTGCTCTCCTTCACCGTCGCGCTCCTCATCACCGCCCTGCTGGAGCCCACCGTGACCCGGCTGCGCCGGCGCGGTGTGCCGCGCGGGCTGGCCACCGCGCTCACCTTCATCGCCGGGTTCGTCGTCATGGGCCTGGTCGTATGGTTCGTGGTCTGGCAGGTCATGGAGAACATCGACGAGGTCTCGGGCGAGGTCCAGGCCGGTATCGACGATCTGCGGCGCTGGCTGCTGCACAGCCCGTTCCATGTGACCGAGAAGCAGATCAACCACATCGCCAAGAGTCTGCGCGAGGCGGTCGGAGCCAATACCGAGCAGATCACCTCGGCGGGGCTCGAGGGCGTCACGGTCGTCGTCGAGGTGCTGACCGGCCTTCTGCTGACGATGTTCTCCACGCTCTTCCTGCTGTACGACGGCCCGAAGATCTGGAATTGGACCCTCAAGCTGGTCCCCGCCCCGGCCCGCGAGGGCGTGGCGGGCGCGGGTCCGCGGGCCTGGGCGACGCTGACCGCCTATGTGCGCGGCACGGTGATCGTGGCGCTGATCGACGCGATCTTCATCGGCGTGGGGCTGTTCTTCCTCCATGTGCCGATGGCGGTGCCGCTCGCCGTCTTCATCTTCCTCTTCGCCTTCATCCCGCTGGTGGGTGCGGTGGTCTCCGGCGCGCTCGCGGTGGTCGTGGCACTGGTCACCCAGGGCGTGTTCACGGGGGCGATGGTGCTGATCGTGGTGCTGGCCGTGCAGCAGATCGAGGGCCATGTGCTCCAGCCCTTCATCCTCGGCCGGGCGGTGCGGGTCCATCCGCTGGCGGTGGTGCTCTCGGTCGCGGCCGGTTCGCTGATCGGCGGCATCGGCGGCGCGGTGGTGGCCGTGCCCCTGGTCGCGGTCTCCAACGCGGTCGTCGTCTATCTGCGGAGCTATAGCCAGGAGAACGCGATGCGCGCCGTCCCGGGCCCACACGGCGCCACCGCCTCCGGCGCGGCGCCCACCGACCCGCCGGGTGCTCCGACGGGGAAGGACACCGAGCCCCGGTGAACCGGTGAACCGGTGAACCCGGGACCGGCCCGTGGCCGTTGAACGCCGAAGGGCGCCCCACCGATCGGTGGGGCGCCCTTCTGGTCTCCGCGACCGTTCCGGTCTCCGCGACCGAGCGGTCCGGTGACCGAGTGGGTCAGCCGTTCGCGGCCAGGACGGCCTCGGCGTCCAGGGTGGCGCCGACCGCCTGGAGCACAGAGGCGATCTTGAAGGCTTCCTGGATCGTCTCGCGGTCCACGCCCGCCTTGCGGAGCACCTGCTCATGCGAGTCGAGGCACATTCCGCAGCCGTTGATCGCGGACACGGCCAGCGACCACAGCTCGAAGTCGACCTTCTCCACACCGGGGTTGCCGATGACGTTCATCCGCAGCCCGGCGCGCAGGTTGTTGTACTCCGGGTCGGACAGCAGGTGCCGGGTCCGGTAGTACACGTTGTTCATCGCCATGATGGCGGCCGCCGACTTGGCGGCGGTGTACGCCTCCGGCGAGAGGTTGGCCTTGGCCTCCGGCTCCAGCTCGGTCAGCACCCGCGCCGAGCGCGAGGCGATCGCGCAGGCCAGCACGGTGCCCCACAACTGCTGCTGCGGAAGCTCGGAGTTGCCGATCACCGAACCGAGGTTCAGCTTGAGGTCCTTGGCGTAGTCCGGAAGCGCGGACTTCAGCTCATCGAGTGCCATGGGGAATCAGCTCACTCACCGGAGAGGAGGGCCACCGGGTCCAGGGTGTCCTCGCCCTTGCTCCAGTTGCAGGGGCACAGCTCGTCGGTCTGGAGGGCGTCCAGCACCCGCAGGACCTCCTTGGGGTTACGGCCCACGGAACCGGCCGTCACCATGGTGAACTGGATCTCGTTGTTCTGGTCCACGATGAACACGGCGCGCTGCGCGAAGCCGTCCTCGCCCTCGACGCCGCAGTCGCGCATCAGCTCGTGCTTGGAGTCGGCCAGCATCGGGAAGGGCAGGTCACGCAGATCGGCGTGGTCCTTGCGCCAGGCGTGGTGGACGAACTCGGAGTCGCCGGAGACACCGAGGATCTGCGCGTCACGGTCGGCGAACTCGTCGTTCAGCTTGCCGAAGGCGGCGATCTCCGTCGGGCATACGAAGGTGAAGTCCTTGGGCCAGAAGAAGACCACGCGCCACTTGCCCTCGTAGGTCTTGTGGTGGATCTGCTCGAACTCCTTGCCGCTCTCCAGCGACACGCAGGCGGTCAGGTCGTACTCGGGGAACTTGTCACCGACGGTGAGCACGCGCACTCCTTGCAAGTTTTGCGTAGGAAAAGCCCGTCATCCGGGTTTTCCTGGGGTTGGACGGTCCTACCTTGGCACAGAGTGCATTGATCAGTGAAATAGCTACACTCGGTGGGGTTGATTGGAGGTGGCTATCAGTGGCCGCATCAGCCATACCGCCGGGCAAGCCACGGCAGCCCAGCATTTCCCAGCTCAGAGCCTTTGTCGCGGTCGCGGAGCAGCTCCACTTCCGCGATGCCGCGGCCGCCATCGGGATGAGCCAGCCCGCGCTCTCGGGCGCCGTCGCCGCGCTTGAGGAGACACTCGGTGTCCAGTTGCTCGAGCGTACGACGCGCAAGGTGCTGCTCAGTCCGGCGGGGGAGCGGCTGGCCGCGCGAGCACGCACCGTACTCGAAGCGGTCGGGGAACTGCTGGAGGAGGCCGAGGCGGCGCGGGCGCCCTTCACCGGCGTGCTGCGGCTCGGGGTGATCCCGACCGTGGCGCCGTATCTGCTGCCGACCGTGCTGCGGCTGGTGCATGAGCGCTATCCCCGGCTCGATCTCCAGGTGTACGAGGAGCAGACCGCCTCGCTGCTGGACGGGCTGGCCCACGGCCGCCTCGATCTGCTGCTGCTCGCGGTGCCGCTCGGCGCCCCCGGAGTGGTCGAAATGCCGCTGTTCGACGAGGACTTCGTCCTGGTCACGCCGCGGGACCACTGGCTGGGCGGACGCGACGACATCCCCCGCGAGGCGCTCAAGGAGCTGGATCTGCTGCTGCTCGACGAGGGCCACTGCCTGCGCGACCAGGCCCTGGACATCTGCCGGGAGGCGGGCCGCACCGAGGGCACCCCGGTGACCACCAGCGCCGCCGGGCTCTCCACCCTGGTGCAGTTGGTCGCGGGCGGTCTCGGGGTGACGCTGCTGCCGCGCACCGCGCTACGGGTGGAGACCGCGCGCAACGACCATCTGGCCACCGGCGACTTCGCCGATCCGGCGCCCGCCCGCCGGATCGCCCTGGCCATGCGGGCGGGCGCGGCGCGTACGGAGGAGTTCGAGACGCTTGCGGAGGCGCTGCGGGAGGCGCTGCGGCCACTGCCGGTACGGGTCGCCGGGGGCTGAGGGGCAGGGGCTGAGCGTCAGGGGCGTCCGGTGGCCAGGACCGCCTCGACGTCCAAGGTGACCTCGGCGCCGATCGACTCCGGGAGGGCGATGTGCTCACCCGGGGCATGGACGCGGTGGGTGTCGTATCCGCCCTCGACGGGGTCGGTCAGTACATGAACCCGCCCGTGCTTGCGGTTGACGATCACATACACCGGAACCTTGGCCTCGGCATATGCGGTGACCTTGTTCTTCAGATCGTTGTTGAAGTTGCTGGACGTCACCTCCAGCACCAGCCGGAAGGACGCGGGGTCATAGCAGTTGTTCTCGATCAGGTGCTCGTGGATGTCGGCGTCGACCACCACGAGGTCCGGGATCGCGTAGTCCTCGGGGCTGGTCGGCAGCCACAGGCCCACCCCTTGGAGCACTTCGGTTTCCTCGGCGTCCAGGCCCGCCGCCAGGAATGGCTTCATGAGTTTGGTCAGCACCCTGGCGTGCGGAACGTCCAGCGGTGGGGCCACGGTGATTACTCCCCCGATGATCTCGACTCGGCAGCCCGGGTGCTGCTCCATGAGCTTGTTGGCTTGCTCGAGCAGAGTCAGCGGCTCGGGGCGGTAGGGCCCCTCGACTGCGGCAGCAGACATAGCTGGTCTCCCGGTGGTTGATGCCGAGAACATCATCGTAGGCCCGAACGTGGATGTGTGTCCGTCTGCCGGGAATCACCCATACGGGTGGCATAATCGCCGAAAACCCGGCGCCGGGGACCGTTCCCGCAGGTGGGAACGGTCCCCGGCACCGGGTGGGGCGGCCGGGTCTACTCCGTCCGCAGACCCTCCGGCCGCATCATCCGCCACAGCGGCGGCAGGCTGACCAGGGTCACCAGCAGGATCACGCCGCCGCCGATACCGGTCATGGCGCCGAGCCCGGACCAGTCCACGGCCAGCGGCTGGCCGACCATCTTCAGCAGCAGCGTGCCCAGTGCCAGTCCGCCCGCGATCGACAGTGCCAGGCCCAGCACCACCGGGACCGCGGTCTGCCACAGCACCGACCAGCTCAGCGTGGTGCGCCGGGTGCCGAAGGCGACCAGGACGGACAGCAGCCGCTTGCGCTCGCGCAACTGCTCCAGGGTGGTCACGATCATGCTGGCCCCGATGAGCAGCAGGGTCGCGGTGGCGCCGATGAACAGGGCCTTGCGGATGACCGTGAACTCATCCGACTGCGCGGTGCTGGTCAGCCGCATGACATCCATCGCCGGGGAGAGCGCCGCGCTGGTGTTGCGTACATACTCGACCCCGTCCGGCACCTTCGGATCCATCCGCATCATGGCCGCCGCGTTTGGTTTCGCCAGCTTGGCGACGTCGAAGGCGCCGGGGGTGGCGAGGACGCCGGTGCGCTCACTGCCGATCGGGTCCACGCGGGACTTCACCACCTTGATCGAGGCGGGAATCGTCCACAGCTTCTTGTGCCGCAGGTCCGGCATGCCCTCGTCGTCGAAGGCGAGATTGACCTGGGCGCCCGGCTTGGCGAACTTCTCGCCCTCCGCGTAGTAGTCGGGCGGCGCGTCGATGAAGAAGGTGTCGCCGTCCTTGCAGCTCCTGATGTGGGCCACCTCGCGCAGCGAGGGGCAGTCGGCGACGGTGAGGGACTCTTCCGGGGCCGTCGACGGGTCGTCCTTGCTGTGGTGCAGGGCGGAGACATAGCCCTCGGTGACACCGAGCATCTCGCGTACGCCCTTGGTCGCGCGGTACCGCTCGAAGGCGTCGCGGGCCTCGGCACCGGTGGACACCGGGACGTTCGCCATTATCTGGGCGCGGCGCGGGTCCTGGCCGGTCGACTGGCTGTCGCGGGCCTGCACGCTGGCGAAGAGCATCTGGAGCGCGAGGGCCCCGGCGACGGCGACCGTGATGCCGCTGACCGCGCGCGAAGCGGTGCCGCTGCTGAGCTGGAGCCGGCGGGTGGCCAGTTGCCAGGGCACCGAGCCCTTGCCGCCGAACCGTTCCACCACGGCCTCGATGACCCAGGGCAGCAGCGCGGTGACGCCGACGAGCAGCAGCACGGCGCCGGCCGCGGCCTGGTACGGCTTGGTGTTACTGCTCCCGCTGCCCGCCTGGAAGCCGCCCGCGAGCGGCGCCAGCAGGGCTACGCCCAGGAGCGGCAGCAGCAGCCGCCACCACAGACGGCGGCGCTTGGGCCTGGCGTTCCGTACGACGCCCAGCGGCTCGATGGCGATACCGCGCAGGGCGAGGAGGGTGACCATGACGGCCGAGGCGGGCACGGCCACCGCGATCGCCAGGGCGAGCGGGGCGGTCGGCACGATGTCGGAGGCGAAGAAGCTGATGTCCCAGACCACGACCCCCTCGATGAACACGCGCACCAGCAGGAAGAGTCCGGTGCCCACGGCCAGCCCGAGGAGGGAGCCGAAGAGCGACTCGCCCGCGGCGATCCGCCGGGTCATATGGGTGTCGGCGCCGACCAGCCGCAGCGCGGCCAGCCTCCGGTCGCGCCGCTCACCGCCGAAGCGGGTGGCGGTGGCGATGAAGATGAGCACGGGCAGCAGCAGCACCACACAGCCCACGATGATCAGCAGCAGCAGCGCGGGGTTGAGGGGCTCGCCCTTGCCCTTTTTCTGGATGCCCCACTGGGCGAGGTGGTAGTCGGAGTTGACGTGGTCGAACGCCTTCGGTGAGATCCCCGCGTAGTAGCTGAGATCGTTCGGCCCCGACAGGCCGCTGTCGCCGATCACCCCGACGGTGCGGTACGGGAAGCGGTCCCGGAGCAGCTTCCCGTCATCCGAGCCGAGCAGCTTCTTCAGCGCCGGGGACACCCACATCTCACCGGCGGCCGGAAGCCGGTCGACGCCCGGCGGTGAGGGCGGCGAGCCGTCGCCGTCGGGGGCCATGACGATGCCCGAGATGTCCTGGTCGCGAAAGGTGGTCTGCGCATCGCTGAGGTGGAGCGTATCGGGGCCCGCCTTCACCTTGCTGGCGAAGCTGTGCGTGGCGCGGGCGTCGCCCCGCTCGTTGCGCTGCTGGTACGCGGTGGGGACGGAGGAGGCCACCAGCAGCAGTGCCACTCCCAGGCCGACGCCCACCGCGGTCATGATCGTCCTGGCCCAGCTCTCCCGGCCGCCGGTGACCGCGAACCGGGCGCCCATGGCGAGGTCGGCGGCCCACCGGGCGACGGAGACGCGGGCGCGGGGCTCCTGCGCCGGGGCGTCCTGGCCGCTCATCGCACCCCTGCCATGTCCCGGGCCTTGCCGTCACGGACCACGACCTCGCGGTCGGAGTAGGCGGCGACCCGGGCCTCGTGGGTGACCAGCACCACGGCGGTACGGGACTCGCGGGCGGCCTCGGTCAGCAGCTCCATGACCCGCTCGCCGTTGAGCGAGTCCAGCGCGCCGGTCGGCTCGTCGGCGAACAGCACCCGCGGCCCGGTGACCAGCGACCGGGCGACGGCGACCCGCTGCCCCTGGCCGCCGGAGACCTCGCCGGGCCGCTTATGGGCCACGTCCGCGACCTCCAGCCGCTCCATCCAGGACTCGGCGCGGGCCTCGGCCTCCTTGCGCTTGGTGCCGTTCAGCCGCAGCGGCAGGGCGACATTCTCCACACAGCTCAACTCGGGGACGAGCTGGCCGAATTGGAAGACGAAGCCGAACTCGCCGCGGCGCAGACCGCTGCGCTCGCTGTCCGACATGGCGGTCAGCTCGCGCCCGTTGTAGTGGACGGTGCCGGAGTCCGGCCGGACGATCCCGGCCAGGCAGTGGAGAAGCGTCGACTTGCCCGAGCCGGAGGGGCCCATGACGGCGACGACCTCGCCGGGGTGGATGGAGAAGTCCGCACCGTCCAGTGCGGGGGTGTGACCGTACGTCTTGTTCAGGGACGTGGCGATCAGCAAGGAGCCTGCCGGGGTCATGAACGCACCGCCTTGGCGAGTTGGCCGAGGCGGGCGGCGGTGAGTTCCAGCCAGCGCAGATCGGCCTCGAGATGGAAGAGGGCGTGGTCGCAGATGAGTTGGTCGCTGAGGTCGCCCTCGCGCTTGCGCTGGGTCAGTTCGCGCATCAGCCGAAGATGTTCGGCGCGTTGGACGTCCAGGAGATCGGCCGCGTCGCGCCCGGTGAGCAGGGCGATGACGACCTTGGTGTAGAGGACCGACTGGAGGTAGGGCTCGGGCTTCTCGGGCTCCGTGAGCCAGTGCTCCACATCGGTGATGCCCGCGTCGGTGATGGCGTAGCGCTTGCGCTCCGGGCCACCGCCGTGCTCGATGCCGTCGACCTCCACCAGGCCGTTCTTCAACAGCCGGGACATGGTCGAGTAGACCTGCCCGTAGTGCAGCGGGCGGTCGTGTCCAAATCGTTCGTCGAAGGCTCTCTTGAGGTCGTAGCCGTGGCGGGGGCCGCCCTCGAGGAGTCCGAGCAGGGTGTGGCCAATTGACATGCCCAGCACTCTACATTATGCGTATACCTGGAGTGTATAGCTGGGCTGAGAGATGCGTTGCCGCAGGTCAGGGCGGTGCGAGCGGAGTCAGGGCGGTGCGAGCGGAGTCAGGGCGGTGCGAGCGGAGTCAGGGCGGTGCGAGCGGGGTCAGGGAGGTACGGGAGGGATCAAGGCCGGTTCGGTGTGCGGCCGGGCCCCTCCGGGTCCTCGGGGCCCTCGGCGGGGCCCCCGCCCTCGGCGCCCTCGGCGGGCCGCCGCGGCGGGCGGCCCCGGCGCGGGATCGGGCGCGCCGCGCCGGGCAGCCGGCCCACGTCCGCGAGCGCCTTGCGCAGCAGGAACTCGATCTGCGCGTTGGCGCTGCGCAACTCGTCGTTGGCCCAGCGCGCGAGGGCGTCATGGATGGCCGGATCGAGCCGCAGCAGCATCTGCTTGCGCTGCCGCGGCTGACGACCCTTCGGCCCGCTCTCGTTCGTCACTGGTACAGCGTGCCCGTGTTCAGAACGGGCTGCGGGGAGCGGTCCCCGCAGAGCACCACCATCAGATTGCTGACCATCGCGGCCTTGCGCTCCTCGTCCAGTGCCACGATCTCCTCCTCGGTGATCCGGGCCAGCGCCGCCTCGACCATGCCGACCGCGCCGTCCACGATCTGCCGGCGGGCCGCCACGACCGCGCCCGCCTGCTGGCGCTGGAGCATCGCGGAGGCGATCTCCGGGGCGTAGGCGAGGTGGGTGAAGCGCGATTCGATGATGCGGACCCCGGCCGCCTCGACCCGGGCGTGCAGTTCGATGGCGAGCTTCTCGGTGATCTCCTCCGCGTTGCCGCGCAGCGAGAGGGCGTCCTCGTCATGGGCGTCGTACGGGTACTCGATGGCGATATGCCGCACCGCGGCCTCGGTCTGGGTGGCGACGAACTCCAGGAAGTCGTCCACCTCGAACATCGCCTGGGCGGTGTCCTCGACCTTCCAGACGACGACCGCGGCCAGCTCGATCGGGTTGCCGTAGGCGTCGTTGACCTTGAGGACGGCGGTCTCGTGGTTGCGCACCCGGGTGGAGATCTTCTCGCGGCTGGTGAGCGGGTTCACCCAGCGCAGCCCGTCGGTGCGGATGGTGCCGCGGTAGCGGCCGAAGAGCTGGACCACCCGGGCCTCACCGGGCGCGATGGTGTTCAGGCCGCACATGGTGAGGATCGCGGCGATGATCACCACGATGCCGGAGACGATCAGCAGGGTGGACCCGGCGCCCTTGTGGTCGGAGGCGACGGCGGCCCCCGCGAAGATCAGGCCGACCCCGCCCGCGAGTCCGGCCAGGCCCCCGAGCAGGGCCAGCCCGCCGCTGACGTTGTGCGCGGGCCGCTCCCGGACCTGCCGCTCCGGAAGGGCCGGTATGTCGGCCTGGTCGGTGATGCCCTCGGTGGAGGTGGCGTCGGACATGGGTGGATCCCCGTTTCCGTTCGGTGGTGCGGGTGCGAGTGTGTTCTTGTGTTCTAGCAAAGTGATAGCACATTACGCGCTCCTGGCAACCCTTGGTGCCCGTAAGCCGTCAGTTCCCTTGGAGTGGGTGCTTTTTGTCACCTTCGGAAAAAGCTAGATCGATGAGCATTTGAGGGTTGTTGCGGTGTTAGCTTCATGAGCTGGCCTGGGGGGCTTATGGACTGGAGCGGCGGGAGCGATGGGTAGAGCGGAAGAGCGACGCGCGCGGCAGAAGGGCGCTCGCCGAGCCAAGCGGGCGGCGAAGTCGGGGGGCATACGCCGCTTCTTCACCTGGAAATGGGTGCTCGGCTACGTCCTGGGGTTCTGCGCGTTGCTCATCGGGGCGTTCTTCGTCCTCTATCTGTGGGTCGATGTTCCGCCCGCCAACGCCGCGGCCAAGGCGGAGGCGAACATCTACAAGTACAGCGACGGCACGATCATGGCGAAGACGGGCGACGTCAACCGTGAGTCCGTACCGCTGTCCAAGATCCCCAAGGAAGTGCAGCACACCTTCGTCGCCGCCGAGAACAAGGACTTCTACGGCGACTCCGGCGTCTCGTTCACCGGCACCGCCCGCGGACTGATCAACACCGCGCTGGGCCGGGGCAAGCAGGGTGGCTCGACCATCACCCAGCAGTACGTCAAGAACTACTACCTGAGCCAGGAACAGACCGTCAGCCGCAAGCTGAAGGAGCTGGTGATCTCGCTCAAGGTCGACCAGCAGAAGTCCAAGGACTACATCCTCGCGGGCTACATCAACACCAGCTACTACGGCCGCGGCGCCTACGGCGTCCAGGCCGCCGCCCGCGCCTACTACGACAAGGACGTCGAGGACCTCAGCGTCGAGCAGGGCGCCTATCTCGCGTCGGTGCTCCAGGCGCCCAGCCAGTACGACTGGGCGGCGGCGGGGCCCAAGGGCAAGAAGCTGGTGAAGGCCCGCTGGAACTACGTCCTGGACAACATGGTCGAGAAGGACTGGCTGCCGAAGAGCGAGCGCGAGGGCATGAAGTTCCCCGTGCCCAAGGAGCCCAGCCCCATCCCGGGCCTCGACGGCCAGACGGGCTACTTCGTCGAGGAGGCGAAGAAGGAGCTGTACAAGGCCGGGGTGAACGAGAACGAGTTCGAGGCCGGCGGCTGGACGGTCACCCTCAACATCGACCGGAAGAAGCAGAAGGCGCTGGAGAAGGCGGTCCGCACCGATCTGACCGACAAGCTGGACCCGAAGAAGCGCCCGGTCGACAAGCACGCCCAGGTCGGCGCGGTCTCGGTGGACCCGAAGACCGGCGGCGTCGTGGCGATGTACGGCGGCGCGGGCGCGACCGAGCACTACTTCAACAACGCCACCCGCTCGGACTACCAGCCCGCCTCCACCTTCAAGCCGCTCATCCTCGCCTCGGCCCTGGAGAACGGCTCGGCCACCCAGGACGGCACGCCGATCACGGCCGGCACCGTCTACGACGGCACCAGCAGACGGCCCGTCAAGGGCAGTGACACCGCCTTCGCCCCGCCGAACGAGGACAACAAGTCCTACGGGCCCATCTCCGTCCAGAAGGCCATGAACAACTCGGTCAACTCCGTCTTCGCCCAGATGGCGGTGGACGTGGGACTGAGCAAGGTCAAGGACACCGCCATGGACCTCGGCATGGACGGCCGGGTGGACAACGGCTTCGACGTGCGCCCCGCGATGTCGCTCGGTGTGATGGGCGCCAGCCCCAAGCAGATGGCCGGGGTCTACGCGACCCTCGACAACCATGGCAAGAAGGTCACCCCGGCGATCGTGAAGTCCGCCGAAAAGGGCGATGAGCGGCCCCAGTTGCCCGATCCCACCAACGGCCAGGCGATCAGCCGGGGCGCAGCCGACTCCGTCACCTCCGTCCTCACCGGAGTGGTCGACGACGGCACCGGCCAGGCGGTGCGGCAGCAGGGCCAGGCGGTCGCGGGCAAGACCGGCACCTCGGACGACAACAAGTCGGCCTGGTTCTCGGGCTACACCCCCGACCTGGTGACCTCCGTCGGCATGTTCGGCGAGGGTGATAAGAAGCAGGTCTCGCTCAAGGGCACCGCGGGCGGCGGCCGCGTCAACGGTGGTGGCTTCCCGGCCCAGATCTGGGCCGCATACACCAAGACCGCGCTGAACGGTCAGAAAGCCTCGAAGTTCGACCTGGACACCGACATGGGGGCGGCGGTCAAGCCGCCCGCGCCGCCGAGTTCGAGCGCCACCTCACATTCGCCGACGTCCAGTCCCTCGTCGTCCGCGTCCAACAGCCCGTCGCCCTCGTCGTCCCCGTCGTCCTCCCCGTCCGACAGCGGGTCGCCCTCCGCCACCTCCTCGGGGTCGCCGTCCGCCCCGGGCTCCCCGAGCGCGCCCGACCCGTCGACCTCGTCCTCGGACGGGCCCCCCGGCCACCAGCGCCGAAACAAACCACAGCCGTGACGCCTCCGGGGCGGGCGTCCGAGGAGGCATGCCCGCCCCGCGCCGTATGGCCGAAAGGCCGGAAGTTCGCCTCTGTCAAGTTCGCTCAGGAACCGTCAGCCGATGCAGGACGTTTCCACGGGTCAGCGGGGTACCGGACGCAGACGGCGCGGCAACGTGCCGACACGACGACGGCTCCCGAGCACGGCGGCTGCCCGGCACCTGCCGGTGAGCGGCGTGTTTCGTTACGTCGCACCGTCACGCCGCTTTTCGTCTCGCTACCTCAACTGCCCGTTCGCTCAGTTGCCGAGCATGCGCATTCTTCAAGTAGGGTCGAATCCTGCGCCGCAGCTTGTAGAAATGCTCGTCGGCGCGAGACGAAGAAAGACGCTCATAATCGTCCAGAAAAGAATTCCAAGTGGCACACGCCGCCTCAAGATGACCCATTTCGAGTTGGCGCTGGGCTAGCAGCCCGCACGCGTGTGATCTTCCTTGTCGTTCCATCGCTGGTCGATGCCTATTGGAGGTCTGCATCGCCGTGATCGATCCAGGAGTATCCCCCAGGGCGTACAGGACGCTGGAGACATGGAAGTGATACGCCGCTTGATCGTATCCACCAACAGCATCACGGCGGTTGTCCGCTTGCGATAATGCAGCCTCAGTTTCCGCGAGCCGGTCGAATGCGAGTCGGCGATCCCCTACCAGAGCCGCGCCGTGAGCCTGCTGACCCGCCAAGAACGCATGAAGACGAGGTCCGGCTTTGGGTGCCGCTTCCGCGGCGCTGTTCGCTAATTCCAGCGCTTTATTCGCGTACCGCAAGTTGGCGGCTTGAAGAGCCATACCCCGCAACGTGCGGCAGTAGGTCACGTGATCCTCAGCCGCACCAGCCAACTCAAGTGCTTTCAGGTAATAGCGCTGGCCCAGCCCGTGGGCCCTTTCATACATGGCCATCCAGCCGGTGAGGTAGGTCAGGTCTGCGGCAGCCGCGAGCATATCTTGACGCACATTCTCGGGAGCCGCAGCCCGAAGGTACGGCGCTACGGTATTCACGAGAAAGGCTGCTGCCATAGGGCGTGCGTGGGTGCCGCCGAGTTCATCAAGAATGTCCGCGATTCGAGCTGTCATGGTGCGGACTGTGGCGACTTCCCCCGCCCCGATCTTCGTGGTGCGCCCCTGGGCTTGGTGTTCGATCCGCCCGGCGACATCCTGGAAGGCGGGTACGGCAAGCGCGGCAGAATACAAACTCCTGGCCAAGACCGTGCGACGAGCCGGGTCCATGTCTGCCTTCCCAGTGTTGATAAGCGCTTCGAGAGTGTCCAGAGACTGTCCTGGCGGAGTGCATGACCCAGCCGTGGAGTCGGGTTCGATGCCCGCTTCTTCGTGCGTAACAGGACGCCCCAGCCGACGCGATAGAGCCTCAAGCGCGAATCCTCGCACGGGCGCTCGCGGCTTGTGCCCGCTCAACCACTTGCTCACCGTGGTCTTGTCATAGTGCATGGAGGCGCCGGCCTCCGCACCAACACGGTTTACAGCCGTAGCGAATTGATCAAGCGTCCAAGCTGCCTCGTGGATGAGTCTGCGCAGATCTTCGTTTGACTCACGTGTGGCCATGGTCCCTGCCTCGCGCTTTCAACGCTTTCAACTCGGACCGACTGCACCACGGTACCGCGCTGAGCCGCGCATCGGTTCTCTGTAACAGGACAGGTCACCAGCTCTGGCGACCTGTCTGACAGACCCAGTTCGAGACAGGAAGGACCCCCGCGACGTTGCTGGAGCGGCGAACGTCCGGGGGCGTGGCCAACGCTGTGAAGGAGCGTCAACGTGCTGGACACTATCGTCCGTGTGCTCGTATGGGTGAGGGCAGTTCTGGCCGTCCGGCCGTCCGGCCGTCACCGTGCCGTCCCGGGCCTCCCCGCGTCGTATCCGGCGCTTTCCCGGCCCGTGGCGGGGGCCGGGGACTCCGCACCTGTCCGGCCCGGACCGGTCCCGCGCCCGTATACCGACTCGCCGACCCTTGAACTGCGCGCCATCCCCCTGCCGCTGGATGGCGAGCTGCCTGCGCTGGTACGCCCCTACATGGCGACCAATGAGCGGCGGCAGCAACAGCGGCCGAGGACCGGCCCGCGCGTGGAGTTGATCTGTGCCCCGCATGGGATGGTCGTGATCCGGTGACCACCAACGGCCATGCCGCCCCCATCCCGGCCCCCGGCTGTGCACTATGTGCCACACCCGGTGATTTCGGTCCCCGTAACCTCAGTGATCCGCGTTCGGGCCTGTGCCCGGCGTGCATCGCGGCGGGCAAGCCCACCCGCGACGGCCTTGAGCGGGCCGTCGTGATCGTCGCGGGACAGAGCCTCGCCGCCGCTGAAGCCGTGAGCCTGGCCACCGCCGCGCCGGAAGAACTGGCCTACCACCTCGGTGCGGTGAAGCGCGGTCTGCGCGCCGTGCTCCAGCTCCTCGCGCCGGTCGAGGGGACGGGCCGGTGAGCGCGGACAAGGGGGGGCGATGAGGCCCGGATGACGATGCGCGTCTACACGGTGGCACGCGACGGGATCGTGACCGCACGCCGCGCGGCGGTGGCCGTCCTGGTCGGCGAGAAGAGCGACACCTACGGGCTCGGGCAGGCGTGGCCGCCGTGCCAGTGCCCCCGCCACCGGGAGGCGAACGCCCCCTACCGCTTCCGGCGCACCTGAGACGGCCGTCCGTTCCGTGCCCGCCCCGTGGGGCCGGGCGGACGGTCCCCGGGCCCCCGGTCGCCGTGCTCCCCCGTGGCAGACGACCGGGGCCACCTCCGAACACCCGCCGCATCTACCAACGCCCCAGAGATACGACCGAACGGAACCAACCTCGTGATCGCACACATCACCATCGACCGGCGCGACGCCACCTACGACCATCACGCCGAACAGGCCGTGCTTCCCGTGACGATCCATCATCACGACGGCCGCACCGAGCGAACCCGTCTCGTGATGGACCCCGGACAGGTAGAGCTGTACTACATCCGGCTTGACCAGATCATCGACAGCCGCGCGGAAGCGCGGAAGCTGGACAGGGAAGCGGTCGGGCAGTAACCCGGCCCGCGCACCAGCGCCGGTAGGCGACCCATGCAGCGGCCCCGGGAGCCCGGTACACATCGCGGCTTCCGGGGCCCTCTCATGCCGCTCTGGCCCCCGGTCACGTGTCCGGCGTCCGGTGCTGAGTCATCCATACCTGCCGCGCTTCTCGAGCGCGCTTGCGCGCGGTACAGATGTCAACGATCGTCACCGGTTGCCGGGCCCGGGGGCCACACCGGGATGCCGTACTCGGGAGCGCGCCAGTCGAACGACAACCGGACTGGCGTCGGGGCGGGACGGCTCAGGACGGCATCGCCAGCTCGAACCAGACGACCTTGCCCGTGGACAGCCGGGTCGCGCCCCAGCGCCGCGCCATCCGGTTCACCAGATACAGCCCGCGGCCGCCCTCGTCGGACGGCCGGGCCTGGCGCAGCCGGGGCAACTGGGGGACGTCGTCCCCGACCTCGCAGCGCAGCACGTCCGTACGCAGCAGCCGCAGCGTGATCGGCCGCTCCGCGTAGCGCACCGCGTTGGTCACCACCTCGCTGACCAGCAGCTCCACCGCGTCGGTCAGATCGTCCAGGTCCCAGCGGGACAGTGCCCGGCGGGCCAGCCGGCGCGCCTGCCCGGCGGTCTGCGCCTTCGGGTCCAGGAACCAGTAGGCGACATCGCTGGGCGCGATGCCCTCGAAGCGGGCCGCGAGCAGCGCCACGTCGTCGTCGCGGTCGCCGGGGCCGAGCATGTCCAGCACCTCGTCGCACAGCGGCTCCAGCGGCGGCGGGTTGGGGCCGGTGAGCCGGGCGGTGGCGGTCAGCCGCTCCCGCAACTGCTCGATCCCGGTCCACACATCGCGCATCCGCGATTCGACAAGACCGTCGGTGTAGAGCATCAGGGTGGCCCCGGCCGGGGCGTCCAGCTCGACCGCCTCGAAGTCGACCCCGCCGACCCCGATCGGCGCACCCGGCGGCACCCGCAGCACCTCGGCGCGGCCGCCCCGGTGCAGCAGAATGGGCGGCGGATGGCCCGCGTTGGCGACCACGATGCGGTGCGCGACCGGGTCGTAGACCGCGTACAGGCAGGTGGCCATGCGGTCGGTGCCCAGCCGCTGGGCCTGCTCGTCGAGGTGGTGCAGCACCTCCTGCGGCGGCAGATCGAGCCCGGCCAGGGTCTGCGCGGTGGTGCGGAGCTGGCCCATGATCGCGGCGGAGGTCATCGAATGGCCCATCACATCGCCGACCACCAGCGCCACCCGGTTGCCCGGCAGCGGGATCGCGTCGTACCAGTCGCCGCCGACCCGCGCGGTCTCGGCCGCGGGCAGATAGCGGCTGGCCAGCCGGACGCCGGTGGGCTGCGGCAGCGAGTCGGGCAGCATGGTGCGCTGGAGCTCGTCCGCGATGTACACCTCGCGCCCGTACAGCACCGCCTTGTCGACGCCGAGCGCGGTGTGGGTGGCGAGCTGCGCGGCCACCAGCAGATCGTCCGGTTCGAACGGCGGCCGGTCCGGGCGGCGTACGAACACGGCCGCGCCGATCACCCGGCGGCGGCCGCGCAACGGCGCCAGCACGGTGCGCTGACCGGTCGCCACCGAGGGGCCCTCGCCGAGCAGCTCCGGCAGCGCGGCGCGGGCGGCCTGCGAGTCGCCGAAGACCGGCCGCACCCCGCGCAGCACCTCGGCCAGCGGACCGCCCGCCTCCACCTCGCACAGCTCGGCGGCCGGGCCGCCGCCCACGGCGGGCGACAGATCCGGCTGGGAGGGCAGCAGGGAGAGCCGGCCGCTGTCGGTGTCCGGGTCCAGCGGGATCCGGTCGGTGCGGCGCAGCCGCAGCACCACCGGGCCGACCGGGCGCTCGTCGCCGACCGGCAGCGGATCGCGCAGATACACCAGGATCGCGTCGGCGAAGGTGGGCACGGTGGCCCGGCACAGGCCCAGCACGATCTCGTCCAGGTCGATGCCCCGGGCGATCCGCCGGGTCGCGGCCCCCACGAACCGCAGCCGGTCGCCGCCCCGGTCCCGGGTGGCGGCCTCGGCGGCGGCGGTGGAGCCGCCCGCGGGCGGCACCGTGGGCACTCCGCCCTCCGGCGCGCTGTACGCCACCTCGCCCGCGGCGGCGGCCGCCGCATGGGTCTCACCGGCCCGCTCCGGGTGCTCGCCCGCGCCGGCGCCCCGGCGCGCCGTTCCCCGGCCGCCGCTCTGGGCGCCCGGGGGCCGCTCATCGGGGCCGGTGCCGCCGCTCGGCCCTCCGGGCCGGCCCGACGCGCCTCTTGCGGCATTGCGATCCGCGTCCCACACAGGCTCGCCCTCCGGTGTGCCGTGCTCCGGCTGCGCCGGGTGCTCGCTCTCCGCCGTGTTCCGGCGCTCCCTGGCTCCGCCACCGCGCGCCGCGGTGGCGCCTCCCTGCCCGTCGGTGCCGTCGGTGCCATTGGCGCCGCTCCGGCCGCGGCGCCCGCGCCCCGTCCGGTCGGCGCGGTCGTCGCGCTCGGGGGCGCCGCCGCGCTCTCTGGCGCGCGGCACGGGCTCCCCTTCGGGGCCCGGGGGTCCGTCATGGGCCGCCGGGCCCGCGGGGCCGGCGCCGACCGGACGGGGCGCGGCCGGACGCGGGCGGCCGCCGCCGGGCTCCTGGCCGGGGGCAGCCGACTGCCGCACGGCGGTCCGCGGGTCCGGGACCGCGCCGTGCGCGTCGTCGGGCGCGGGCGCGCCCGGGGCGGCGGCAGAGGTGGCCGCCTGCCGCCTGTTGTGGGAGGTGGGGTGCTCCGTCACGCGTGGGTTTCCATCCGTCCGGGGCCGTGCGCCCGCAGGTCGTGGGCGCACCGAGTGTCAGGCACGTCGTCGGCAGTTCAGATAGAGCTGGATCTCGGGTGGTACGTCCGTGCTGGCCGGGGCGTACGCGTGGGAGTCCTCCCCGGCGATCTCGAAGCCCGCTTCGCGTACGACCTGGCGCAGCTCGTCCCGCAGATAACCGGATACCCGGACCGAGTTGCCGAGGAACGGGATGGGGAAGTCGTCGATGTCCGCCTCCACCATGCCCAGTCCCAGCAGCCCTCCGGGTCTGAGCACCGCGTGCAGGGTCCGCAGTGCGTACGGGATCTCCTGGCGGGGCAGCAGCAGCAGGGTGAAGTAGCCGGCGATGCCGTCGAAGGGGCCGAGCTCCCGGGGGCCTCCCGGGCCGTACCGGCCGCCCACCCGCAGATCGACGATGTCCACATGGTGGAAGGTGGCCTCCGGCACATTGTCCCGGGCCAGCTTGAGCATCCCCGGGGAGATGTCGATCCCGACCACCTCGTGCCCCGCGTCGACGAGCTGACGGGCCGTGGGCAGGCCGGTACCGCAGCCGACGTCGAGCACCCGGGAGCCGGGCGGCAGCGATTCGGCCAGCCACTGACCGGCCGCGAGCTGGCCCTCCTTGTACGGAAAGGCTTCGTCATAGCGGTCGCCGATGGTGTCGAAGGCGTCCGCCTGACCGCTGCGGTCCAGTGCGAGGCGGTCGAAGTCCTCATAGCCCTCGTAACCGTCCCCGCACGCGTCCTCACCGCTCACGACTCCGCCCCCTCCTGTGACAATACGTCAGATCTTGCGCATCGCCCGTGACTTGCGTCGGCGTCTGGTGTCCCGCATGGGCAGTGTTCCGGACGACGATCCTACGTTTGAAACACTGGGACACGACAAGAGGTTCATGACCTCGAGTGTGCCGAGGTGTGCTTCTTGTCCGTACGGCCCCAGTCCGCCGGAAGGGCGGGCACGGACCATGCGGGGTCGGGCCGCCAGTCCTCCCACCGGTCCCGGAACGGCGCTCCCCAGGACTCGATGGCCGCCACGGCCGCCCGGCCCGCGGTCCGGACCCGCTCCGCCTGCTCGGGGCCCATCAGCCCGGCCCGCTGTGCCTGCGCGAACTCGTCCTCGTCCTTCCATTCCCAGCTCTGGTCGGGGTAGACCGCGATGTCCAGGAAGTGGTCCTCGGAGTCCACCCCGCGGGCCCAGCGGACCAGCGGCTCCTCCAGGTTCACGTACCAGTTCTTGAACTGCCAGCCCTGGTCCCAGAACAGCCACACCGACCACGGCTCGCCGGGCCGGGCCAGCTTCAGCACTCCGGTGCCGAACCACTGGGACAGGGCGGTGGTCCGCGGCTTGGTGTAACGGGTGGACAGCGGCTCGTGGTGCACCGAGGTGCCGTCGGTGAGCTGCGGTTTGACGCAGGGGGTGCCGGGGGCGAGCCAGACGGCGAGCAGCTCGGGGGTGTCCTCGACGACGGTCACGGGACGGCAGATGTGGATGAGCTCGGAGGCGTTGGCCCGATAGCGCCACAGGATATGGTCACCCGGTGCCCACCGGGCGATGTCCGCCGTCCCCGTCGTCTCCGCGATGTCCGCTGTCATGAGCAGATCTTAGGTGCGCCGGGGCCGCGATGCCGTGACCTATGCCGCAACCGGTGGCCAACGCCCGGCTAAGGATGCGTCATGCGCAGTACGTCGAGCGCCTCGTCGAGCTGCTCCACGGTCAGCAGCCCGCGCTCCACATAGCCGGACTCCAGCACCACCGCCCGGATGGTCTTGCGCTCGGCCAGCGACCGCTTGGCCACCTTCGCCGCCTCCTCGTAGCCCAGGTAGCGGTTGAGCGGGGTGACGACGGATGGCGAGGACTCCGCGTACTCCCGGGCCCGCTCGGCGTTGGCGGTGATCCCGTCGATGGTGCGGTCCGCGAGCAGCCGGGAGACATTGGTCAGCAGCCGGATCGACTCCAGCAGATTCTTGGCGATCACCGGGAGCATCACATTGAGCTCGAAATTCCCGGCGGCCCCGGCCATGGCGACAGTGGTGTCATTGCCGGTGACCTGCGCCGCCACCATCAGCGTGGCCTCGGGGATCACCGGGTTGACCTTCCCCGGCATGATCGAGGAGCCGGGCTGGAGATCGGGCAGGGTGATCTCGGCGAGCCCGGTGCGGGGGCCCGACGCCATCCAGCGCAGATCGTTGGAGATCTTGGTGAGGCCGACCGCGATCGTCCGCAACTGCCCGGACGTCTCGACCAGCCCGTCCCGCGCGCCCTGCGCCTCGAAGTGGTCCCGGGCCTCGGTCAGCGGCAGCCCGGTGGCGCGGGCCAGCTCGGCGATGACGGCGGCGGAGAACCCGGGCGGGGTGTTGATCCCGGTGCCCACCGCCGTACCGCCCAGCGGCAGCTCGGCCAGCCGGGGGAGCGTGGCGCGCAGCCGCTCGATCCCGTACCGCACCTGCGCCGCGTAGCCGCCGAACTCCTGACCGAGGGTCACCGGAGTGGCGTCCATGAGGTGGGTGCGCCCCGCCTTGACCACCTCCGCGAACTCGGCCGCCTTGCGCTCCAGCGCCTCCGCCAGATGGGCCAGGGCCGGGATCAGATCGCGGGTGACGGCCGCGGTGGCCGCGATGTGGATCGACGAGGGGAAGACGTCGTTGGAGGACTGGCTGGCGTTCACATGGTCATTGGGGTGCACCGGGCGGCCCAGGCGCTCGCTCGCGAGGGTGGCCAGCACCTCATTGGTGTTCATATTGGACGAGGTGCCGGAGCCGGTCTGGAAGACGTCCACCGGGAAATGGTCGTCCCAGCGGCCCTCGGCGACCTGGGCCGCCACCTCCGCGATGGCCCCCGCGATGTCCTTGTCCACCACGCCCAGATCCGCGTTGACCAGGGCGGCCGCGGCCTTGATCCGGGCCAGCGCCTCGATATGCGCCCGCTCCAGCCGCTGCCCGCTGACCGGAAAGTTCTCCACCGCCCGCTGGGTCTGGGCGCGCCACTTGGCGTGCGCCGGGACCCTCACCTCCCCCATCGAGTCGTGCTCGATGCGGTAGCCCTCCTGGGGGCGCTCGTCGCGGTGGCTCTCGTCGGTCATGGGGACACCTCCGCCCAGCACAGCGCCATCACGCCACCCGGTGTTCCCGCGCCCGCCGTGCCGAACGAGTGAGCCCGGTCACCGTACGGCCTCCGGCGCCCGCGGCGTCTCCACCTCACCGGTGCGCTTGAGCTTCTGCCACGGCAGCAGGGCGCCGGTCGCCGCGGTGACACAGGAGTGCAGCAGCACCAGATACATCAACTGGCGGTAGGCGATCTGCTGGAGCGGCAGCACGGCCAGCGCCCGGTAGCCCTCCCGGTCCAGCCGGAACGCGTACGCCGCGCCCAGCAACTGCACCAGCAGCAGCGCGCCCCAGGCCAGCAGCGAGCGCACCGGGTCCAGGAAGATCACTCCGTAGAGGGTGAACAGGTCGATCAGCGGCGCGCACAGCGGAGTGAGGATCTGGAAGAGCACCACCAGCGGCATCCCCACCCGGCCGAACCGCCCCGAGGGCCCCCGGTCGATCAGCGAGCGGCGGTGCTTCCACAGCGCCTGCATGGTGCCGTAACTCCAGCGGTAGCGCTGCTTCCACAACTGACCGAGGGAGCTGGGCGCCTCGGTCCAGGCTCGGGCGTGCTCCTGGTAGACCACCTGCCAGCCGGCCCGGTGCAGGGCGATGGTGATGTCGGTGTCCTCGGCCAGGGTGTCCGCGCTCATGCCCCCGGCCTCCAGCAGCGCCCGGCGGCGGAAGGCGCCGATCGCGCCGGGGATGGTGGGCATGCAGCGCAGCAGGTCGTACATCCGCCGGTCGAGGTTGAAGCCCATCACATACTCGATGTGCTGCCAGGCGCCGATCAGCTTGCCCCGGTTGCCCACCTTGGCGTTGCCCGCGACCGCGCCCACCCGCGAGTCGGCGAACGGGCGGACCAGCTCACGGATGGTGGTGGGCTCGAAGACGGTGTCACCGTCCATCATCACGATCAGTTCGTGGCTCGCGTGGGCGATGCCCCGGTTGAGCGCGGCGGGCTTGCCCGCGTTGGCCTGGCGCAGCACCCGCACGTTGGGCAGCCCCATCGCCTCGGCGATATCGGCGGTGCCGTCGGTGGAGCCGTCGTCCACGACCAGGATCTCGATCGGGTGGGTGGCGGCGGACAGCGACTTCAGGGTGTTGGCGATGCACTCCTTCTCGTTGTACGCGGGCACGATCACGCTCACCGGATCGGTCACCTCCTGCACCCGGCTCCAGCGCCGCCGCTCCCGCGAGCGCCGGTGCCACCAGGCGAGGACCACCATCAGCAGCAGCCGCCCGATCACCGAGAAGCCCACCAGGCCGAGCAGCGCCATCAGCGCGGGCAGCGCGCTGTGGGTGAACGCGGCGGCCCAGATCAGCGCCCGGCCCTCCCAGACCGGCAGGGTGTGCGCCGGGTGGTTGGCGCTGTGGGCGCCGAGCGCGCCGGTGACGGTGGTGAAGGAGTAGCCCTTCTTCTGCATCCGCTCGATGTACAGCCCCAGGGCCGTCACGGTCCGCGCGCGGTTGCCGCCCGCGTCGTGGAAGAGCACGGACGCGCCCTTCTTCCCCTCGGGAGTGGCGTTCTGGATGATCTCCTTGACCGGGGGCCGCTGCCAGTCCTCGCTGTCGGTGTCCACGAAGGCGCTGATGTAGCCCTTGGAGCCGATGTGCTGCTGCACCGGCCAGGTGCGGTCGTCCAGCGCGCGGACCTTGGAGGCGTACGGGGCGCGGAAGAGCGAGCTGGTGATGCCCGCCGCACCGGCCAGGGCCAACTGGGACTGGGCCAGTTCGCGGTCCATGCGCCCCTTGCCCTGGTACGACAGGTCGACATGGGAGAAGGTGTGCACCCCGACCTCATGGCCCGCGGCCCGCATCCGGCGGACCAGCTCCGGATGGCGGACCACCATCTGACCCAGCACGAAGAAGGTCCCCCGCACCTTGTGGCGGCGCAGTACGTCGAGGATCTCCGGGGTCCAGCGGGGGTCCGGGCCGTCGTCGAAGGTCAGCGCGATGGTCTTGGACGGGATGGCGTGCTCGGTGGCCTTCCCCTTCCGGTCGAAGGTGATCACCGGCCCGCCCTTGCGCAGCCGGTCGGGGACGGTGCGCGAGGCGTGTGAGCGGTACACCCGGGCGTCGTTGCCGACCTCGGCGTGCAGATAGCCGTCCAGCAGCAGGGTGCACACCAGCGCGAGCAGGGTCGCGAGGGCGAGCACCATGCGGGTGCGGGTGCGGAGCTTTCGCAGCTTGACGGTACGGAGTCTGGGCGGGCGCGGTCTGGGGGCGCGGGGCTCGGTCTTGTTCAGCGCGGGGACGCGGAGCCCGCGCCTGAGCCTGCCCGTGGCCCGGAGTCTGCCCGTGAGCCTCGCGGCGCGGCGCCCGGAGCCGGTCAGCCGGAACACCGTGCGGGGCGCGCCGTCCTGACGGGGCGCGGGGGGCCGGCGGCGCGGCCGGGGCAGCCTCGGCGGTCTGCCGCCGCTCATGACTCCTCGCCGTCGGCCTCGGGGGCGTCCGGCCCACCGGCCGGGGCGCCACCTCCGGCGGGCCCCTGGGGACCCTTCGGCGGCTTGGGCGGGTTGGCCTGCGGGGGCTTCTGGGACTGCGGCTTCTGGGACTGGGGCTTCTGGGGGGAGTTGGCGTGGCCGGGCTTGGTGGTGCGGCCGGGGGCCTGCGGGTGACCGGAGCCCTTGGCCGGTGGCTTGGCGGTGTCGGAGTGCTTCTTCGGCGGGGTGTGCGACGCGTCCACGGGGTGCTTGGCGGGCGGGTGGGCGGCCGGATGCGAGGGCGCGTGGGCGTGCTTGCGGTGCCCCGGGGCCCGGTGTCCCTGGGCGGACTCGCGGGCGCCGGGGCGGGGGTGCGCGGCGGAGTGCCGCGGCGCCGCGCGGTGGGTCTTGGGCGGGGCGGGCTGCGGGGGTGCGGGCCGCGGCCGGGTGGTGATGGGGGGCAGGGCGACGGGCTGCCGGGCGGACTGGGGCTCCGAATGCTCGGAGTCGTGCCGGTGGCGCTGGTGCTGACGGTGAGTCGGCGCGTACTCGTACCCGTACTCGTATGCGTCGTCGCGCCGCTCATGCGATCCGGAGGGCCCCGAACGCCCCTCCGGGGTGTGCTTCGGCTGCCGGCCGAACGCCTCGGTGGCGACGGGATGCCCGGGGATCAACGTCTGCGGCGCGAACGGCGTACCGCCCGCGTAGCCCAACCCCAGGACCGCCGAATAGCCGAGGCAGGCGGCCCCCGCGACTACGCCCACATGACGTACGAATCGGCCACGGCGCCCGGAGAGGTCCACGAACACGGGCCCCTTCCGGGCCACGTCAGCGCGGAGGGGACGCGAAGGCGCGCGCTCGGCCACATCTGACTGAGGATCCATACGGAAGAGGTTAATGCAGAAAATACGACATGCGACATATAAGTCAAACATGCGGTGTGTCATAGTTCAGTAGGCTTCACGGAATATGCGAGGTTTGGCGAGGAGAACGGCTCGGGCGGCGCAGCCCCCGGCGCCTCGTACCGGACCGCAAGGAGGAGCCAGAGCCATGAGGGCCAGCCCCCGCATGAGCGGAATCGCCGTGGCCGGCGCGGTGGTCTGCGCCACCATCGCCGTATGGGCGGGACACCACAAGCAGCCGCCCGAGCCGCACGCCGCGCCCTCACAGCCGCGGGCGTCGCAGCCCCCAGCGGCGGCACGGCCGCCCGCCGAGTTCGTGCCGTACGTCAACGCCTGGTCGGACTCGGGGTACGACATGGCCGCCGCGGCCGGGCGCGGGGTCAAGGAGTTCACCCTGGGCTTCGTCGTCGCGGGCGACGGCTGCACCCCGGCGTGGGACGGCGGCACCTCGCTCGACGACGAGGCGCTGGAGGCCCGGGTCGAGGGCGCCCGCCGGGCGGGCGGCGACGTACGGATCTCCTTCGGCGGCGCCGAGGGCACCGAGCTGGCCACCGTCTGCACCGACGTCCCCGAACTCGCCTCCGCCTACGCCGAGGTGATCGAGCGATACCAGGCGCACCGGATCGACTTCGACCTCGAGGGCGAGGCGCTCGGCAACACCGAGGCGGCCGCCCGCCGCGCCCAGGCGCTCGCGCTGATCCAGCGCACCCACGAGGGCCTGAACATCTCCTTCACCCTGCCCGCCATGCCTGACGGGCTGACCGCCGAGAGCGTCGCCCAGTTGGAGGCCGCCAAACAGGAGGGGGTCATCCTCTCGACCGTCAACATCATGGCGATGAACTACAGCGGGGACCATACGGGCGACATGGGCGACTACGCCGTCCAGGCGGCCACCGCGGCGCAGGCCCGGATCCGCGAGTTGCTCGGCATGTCCGACGCCGCCGCCTGGAAGGTGCTCGCGGTGACACCGATGATCGGGGTCAACGACGTCACCGGTGAGACCTTCACGCTGGAGGACGCGTCCGGGCTGGCGCGGTTCGCCGCGGAGAAGGGGATCGGACGGCTGTCGATGTGGTCCGCCGAACGCGACCAGCCATGCACCCCGGAGATGACCCAGTCCGCCACCCCCGCGGCCCCCACGGCCAGTGCCGCGGGCCCCGGGACGACCGAGAACGTCGTCCCGAACACGCGTTGCAGCGGCGTCACTCAACGCCCCGGCGCCTTCGAGGCGGCACTGAGGGGCTGACCTGATCGATCCAGCCCGTCAGGCGCTTGAGGACAAGGCCCGTCCCGGGCCGGACGGGGGCCTGGGGGCGCAGCCCCGGGGATGGGACGGGTAAGGGCCGCGGGGGCGCGTCCACGCCCCCGCCGCCCCGCAGGCGCGTTACGCCACCCCCGGCCCCCGCACCGGAATACTCGTGAACGTCGGCTGCGGCGCCGGATCCTGGAAGAAGTCGTTCCCCTTGTCGTCCACCACGATGAACGCCGGGAAGTTCTCGACCTCGATCTTCCAGACCGCCTCCATGCCCAGCTCCTCGTACTCCAGGACCTCGACCTTCTTGATGCAGTCCTGGGCCAGCCGCGCCGCCGGACCCCCGATCGAGCCCAGATAGAAGCCGCCGTGCGCGGCACACGCGTCGGTGACCTGCTTCGAGCGGTTGCCCTTGGCCAGCATGACCTTCGAGCCGCCCGCCGCCTGGAACTGCTCGACGTACGCGTCCATCCGGCCCGCCGTCGTCGGGCCGAACGAACCGGAGGCGTAACCCTCGGGCGTCTTGGCCGGGCCCGCGTAGTAGACCGGGTGGTTCTTCAGGTACTCGGGCATCTCCTCGCCCGCGTCCAGCCGCTCCTTGATCTTCGCGTGCGCGATGTCCCGGGCCACGACCAGCGTGCCGGTGAGCGAGAGCCGGGTCTTGACCGGGTGCCTGGTCAGCTCGGCCAGGACGTCGTCCATCGGCCGGTTGAGGTCGATGGCGACCGCGTCCAGGTCCGGGCCCGCGCCCTCGGTCAGCTCCTCCTCCGTCGTCTCCGGCAGGAAGCGCGCCGGGTCGGTCTCGAGCTGCTCCAGGAAGACGCCCTCCGGCGTGATCTTGGCGAGCGCCTGGCGGTCGGCGGAGCACGAGACCGCGATGGCGACCGGGCAGGAGGCGCCGTGGCGCGGCAGCCGCACCACCCGCACGTCATGGCAGAAGTACTTGCCGCCGAACTGCGCCCCGATCCCGATCTTCTGCGTCAGCTCGAAGACCTTCTCCTCCAGCTCCTTGTCGCGGAAGCCGTGCCCGGTCGGGGAGCCCTCGGCGGGCAGCTCGTCCAGATAGTGCGCGGAGGCGTACTTCGCGGTCTTGAGCGCGTACTCGGCGCTGGTGCCGCCGACCACGATCGCCAGGTGGTACGGCGGACAGGCGGCCGTGCCCAGCGAGCGGATCTTCTCCTCCAGGAACTTCATCATCGATGCCTCGTTCAGCACCGCCTTCGTCTCCTGGTAGAGGAAGGACTTGTTGGCCGAGCCGCCGCCCTTGGCCATGAAGAGGAACTTGTAGGCGCCGCCGTCGGTCGCGTACAGCTCGATCTGCGCGGGCAGGTTGGAGCCGGTGTTCTTCTCCTCCCACATGGTCAGCGGGGCCATCTGGGAGTAGCGCAGATTGAGCTTGGTGTACGCGTCGAAGACGCCCCGCGACAGGGCCTCCTCGTCGCCGCCCTCGGTCAGCACGTTCTGCCCGCGCTTGCCCATGACGATCGCGGTGCCGGTGTCCTGGCACATCGGGAGCACCCCGGCCGCCGCGATATTGGCGTTCTTCAGCAGGTCCAGCGCGACGAAGCGGTCGTTGGCGCTGGCCTCCGGGTCGTCGAGGATGCGGCGCAACTGGGCGAGGTGGGCCGGGCGCAGATAGTGCGAGATGTCGTGCATCGCCTCGGCCGCGAGCTTGCGCAGCGCCTCCGGCTCGACCTTCAGGAAGGTGCGCCCGTCGGCCTCGAAGGTGCTCACGCCGTCGGAGGTCACCAGGCGGTAGGGCGTGGTGTCCTCTCCCAGGGGCAGCAGGTCCGAATAGGCAAACGCTGGGTGGTTGGGGCGGGAGACGGGGGGCATCGCGGCCATTCCTCACTCGACGGGGCTTGGGCTGACTTCGTCGACAGCGCGTTCATAAGCGTAGAACGGGGCGGTGGAACGGGACCTGTGAGGTAAGGCTCAGTAGCGGGGCGCGGGTGCCGGTGGGGGAAGGATCAGGGACGTGTCAGGGATCGTCCCCTAGTCGCGATCTATCGCGACTGGATACTCTGAGTCCGTGGATGAGCAGCAGCCCGTGCCCCTGACCAAATCCGCCCCCGCGGCCGCACCCGAGGCCGCCTCGGCTCCGGCTCCGGCGTCCGCGCCCGTCGCGGAGGCGGACCTTCGCGCGTCCGACGCCGACCGCGACCGGATCGCGGACATCCTGCGGGAGGCCCTCGCCGAGGGGCGGCTCCAGCCCGAGGAGCACGCCGAGCGGATCGACGCGGTCTATCGCGCCAAGACCCTCGGCGAGCTGGAACCCCTGGTGCGCGATCTGCCCGTCGCCCCGGCCCGCGGCACCGGCCCGGCCCCGGCGCACGACGCGGAGACGGACTGGGCGCGCACCGTGCCCGAGTCGGAGAACCTGGTGGCGGTCTTCGGCGGTTCGACGCGCAAGGGCCGCTGGCGGGTCAGGCGCCGGACGAACGTCCTGGCGGTCTTCGGCGGCGTCGAAATCGATCTGACCGAGGCGGTCTTCGAGCACCGGGAGATCGTCATCAATGTCGTGGCCGCCTTCGGCGGAGTGGACATCAAGGTCCCGGAGAACGTCTCGCTGCGCGGCTCGGGCGCGGGCATCCTCGGCGGCTTCGACGTCAGTACGTACGAGGCGCAGGACCCCGACGCACCGGTGATCCATGTCACCGGGTTCGCGGTCTTCGGCGGTGTCGAGGCCAAGCCCAAACGGGGGAAGCGGCTGAAGAACCTGCGGGCATAAGCCCTGAAGAACGAGCATGCGCGGGGGAAGTTCCGGGTGGGACAACGGTGTGCATAAGCGCGCGCACAGCGGGTAAGGCTTGGTGCATCGTCTCTCGTACGGCTGATGGGGGTGCTCACGGGGCCGTACACCTCGAGGCGGGCAAGGGTGACCACCGGAGCCGTCGTCAGGAGTAGACCGTGCTGCAACCGCATCAGCCCCTGCTGGAAGCCGCCGTGCCCCCGCAGCGCGTTCCCGCGCGCGATCAGGCCGGCCCCTGGCACTCGGAGGCGGTGTGCCGACGGGACGAGGCCGGGCTGTTCTTCGCCCCTTCCAAGGAGCCCACGGCTGCCAGGCTGTCGCGGGAAGAGGCCGCCAAGCGCGTCTGCGCGCGCTGCCCGGTCATGGTCGAGTGCCGGGAGCACGCACTGCTTCAGCCCGAGCCGTACGGCGTGTGGGGCGGGCTGACCGCGGCCGAGCGCCGGGTCGTGCTGGCCCGCCGCCGGCGCCGGGAGGCGGAGCTACAGCGCGCGGTGCGGGTCGCCGCAGCCGGCTGAACTCTTCGGGACCTGGGCCGGGCCCCGCCGGGAGGCGGGACCCGGCCCTCGTCATGTGCTGTCCGGGGCGGTCGCGCGCTCAGCTCGGCCGTTCGAAGTCGACGGCGGCGTAGGCGCGCAGCTTGGCCAGCCGGTGGGTGGAGTCGATCTGCCGGATGGTGCCGGACTTGGACCGCATGACCAGCGACTGGGTGGTGGCGGTCTCCGCGCGGTACCGCACCCCGCGCAGCAGATCCCCGTCCGTGATGCCGGTCGCGACGAAGAACACGTTGTCGCCGCTGACCAGGTCGTTGGTCTCGAGGACCTGGTCGAGGTCGTGGCCCGCGTCGAGGGCGCGCTGCCGCTCCTCGTCGTCCTTGGGCCACAGCTTGGCCTGGATGGTGCCGCCGAGGCACTTGATCGCGCAGGCCGCGATGATGCCCTCCGGTGTACCGCCGACGCCCAGCAGCAGGTCCACGCCGGTGCTCTCGCGCGCGGCCATGATCGCGCCGGCCACGTCGCCGTCGGAGATGAACTTGATCCGGGCGCCCGCCTCCCGGATCTCCTTGACGATGCCCTCGTGGCGGGGGCGGTCGAGGACCACGACGGTGACGTCCTCGGGGCTGGACTTCTTGGCCTTGGCGATCCGGCGGATGTTCACGCCGGGGGGCGCGGTGATGTCGACGAACTCGGCGGCGTCGGGGCCGGTGACCAGCTTGTCCATGTAGAAGACGGCCGACGGGTCGAACATGGTGCCGCGCTCGGCGACCGCGAGTACGGAGACGGCGTTGGCCATGCCCTTCGCGGTGAGCGTGGTGCCGTCCACCGGGTCCACGGCCACGTCGCACTCCGGGCCGGTGCCGTCGCCCACGCGCTCACCGTTGAAGAGCATCGGCGCCTCGTCCTTCTCCCCCTCTCCGATGACGACGACGCCGTTCATCGAGACGGTGTGCACGAGGGAGCGCATGGCCTTCACGGCGGCGCCGTCGGCGCCGTTCTTGTCGCCGCGGCCCACCCAGCGGCCGGAGGCCATGGCACCCGCCTCGGTGACCCGGACGAGTTCCAGGGCGAGGTTGCGATCGGGAGCCTCGGGGCTGACCTCGAGCTGGGAGGGGAGATGATGCTCGGTCATCGGAGCGCACCTTTCTGTACGGCGACGGACCGGGAGGTCCCTCCGCCCCGCGGGGGGCTGGGAGGGTGAGGGTGTTCATGACCTTATCCGCTGATTGGCTAAGTGAGCAGACAGCCCCACGCATGAGCACGGCCCTGTTGCGAGGTGCGACGACCGGATGAGGGACGATAGGGGGCGTGGCAGGTATGCGTGGCAAAGAGACGGTCCGGGACATGGTGCTGTCGCTGGCGGCGATCGGCGTCGTCGCGGCGGCCATTTACCTCTTCGGTATCCCGCACGACGAGGGCCCCAAGGGCTCCGGGCTGAAGACGGTGGACTACCGCGTGGAGCTGGACACGGCCCGCCGCGCCGCCCCGTACCCGGTGGCCGCCCCCGAGCCCGGGAGCCTGCCCAAGGGCTGGCGCGCGACGTCGGTGACCTATCGCCCGGCCGCCGAGCCGGACGGCGCGCTCTGGCACCTCGGCTTCCTCGACCAGGACCAGGAGTACGTCGCGGTCGAGCAGAGCGACGGCAAGCCCGAGCCGTTCGTGGAAGAGGTCACACAGCAGGCGCGGGAGACGAAGCGCACACAGCGGATCGACGGTGAGGAGTGGGTCCGCTACGAGGGCGACAAGTACGACGCGCTGGTGCGCCAGAAGCCGGGCGTGACCACGGTGGTCACCGGGACGGCGTCGTACGGGCAGTTGACGAAGATGGCCGCCGCGCTCACCGAGAAGAAGGGCTGAGCTCGATGACCGAAGGGCGTGGCCCGGACCAGCGGTCCGGGCCACGCCCTTCGGTGTGGTCCGTGGTGGCTCAGACCGTGGTGATGACCTGGTCGTAGTCCAGGCGCGGGCCACGGGGGAACCAGGCGTCGTCGCCCGGCTTGCCGATGTTGATGACCACCAGCGGGGTGTGGTCCTCGTCCAGGAACTCCTTCTGGACCCCGGCGGCGTCGAAACCGGTCATCGGGCCGGCGGCGAGACCGGCGGCGCGGATGCCCAGGATGAAGTAACCGGCCTGCAACGAGGCGTTCAGCCCGGCGGCCTGCTCACGGGCGGCGCGCTCGGAGAAGAAGACGTCCTTGGCCTGCGGGAAGTGCGGGAAGAGCGCGGGCAGCTCCTCGTGGAACTCGTTGTCCGCGGCGAGGATCGCGACCAGCGGGGCGGTGGAGGTCTTGGCCTGGTTGCCCTCGGCCATGTGCCGCACCAGACGCTCGCGGGCCTCGGGGGAACGGACCAGCACAACGCGCAGCGGCGACTGGTTGAACGCGGTCGGCGCGTACTTGATCAGGTCGTAGATCGCCTGCACCTGCTCCTCGGTCACCGGCTCGTCGGTGAAGGTGTTCGCGGTGCGGGCCTCACGGAAGAGCAGGTCCTGAGCGGCGGAGTCGAGTACGAGTGCCATGGAAGAAACCTCTGCATAAGCGGGGATATCGCTGACGGCCTCTACTGTACGGCGTTTAGATTAATGTTCAACTAAAAAGTTGGCGCAGGGTGCGCAAGGTGCTCCGAATCACAGTGCGCGGCGCGCCTGGGTGGGGCTGCGGTCGACCGAGGGCGGCCGCGCGACGGCGGGTGATCCCCGACTGCGGCCGATGGGGTGGCCGACGGCGAGCGATAAGGGGCGAGCGATAAACCGCTGACGGTCATCCCTCCGCCGCGCGCTCCGCGCCTTCGGCACCCCCGCCGTCCCCGTCCCCGTCTTCGTCCGTCTCGTCCGCCAGCGCCGCGTCCAGCCGCTCCCGTGCGCCCTCCAGCCAGCGGCGGCAGACCTTCGCCAGCTCCTCGCCCCGCTCCCACAGCGCGAGCGACTCCTCCAGGCTGGTGCCGCCCGCCTCCAGGCGGCGGACCACCTCGACCAGCTCGTCCCGCGCCTGCTCATAGCCGAGCGTGGTCTCCGCCCGCGGTGCGCTCTGCGCGCCCCGCGCGCTCTGCTGGGCCTGCTCGTCCGTCTTCGCCATGCCCCTCACCCTATTCAGCCGGACCGACAGCGACGCGCGCCCGGAACTCGCCCTCGGCGACCCGCGCCCGCAGCTCCTCGCCCTCCGTGACCTCGTCGGCCGCCCGCACCACCGAGCCGTCGGCGTGCTGGAGCACCGCATAGCCCCGCCGCAGCGTCGCGGCCGGGGAGAGGGCCACCACCCGCGCCTGGGTGTGGGCCAGCTCGGAGTCGGCCCGGTCCAGCAGATGGCCCAGACAGCGGCGGGCACGCTCCAGCACCGCCGTGATCCGCTCCTCGCGCTCGTCCACCATGCGGTGCGGCTCCCGCATGCACGGCCGGGCCAAGGCGGCGGCCAGCCCCCGCTCCTCCCGGTCCAGCAGCCCGTGCACGCTGCGCAGCGCGCGCTCCCGCAACTGCTGGACGCGCAGCAGCTCCTCGCCCACATCGGGCACGATCTTCTTCGCCGCGTCGGTGGGCGTGGAGGCGCGCAGATCGGCGACCAGGTCCAGCAGCGGTGAGTCCGGCTCATGGCCGATCGCGGAGACCACCGGCGTACGGCACGCGGCCACCGCCCGCACGAGCTGCTCATCGGAGAACGGCAGCAGATCCTCCACACTGCCGCCACCGCGCGCCACCACGATCACGTCCACTTCCGGCAGTGCGTCGAGCTCCTTGACCGCCTCGATCACCTGCGGCACCGCGTGCACCCCCTGCACCGCCACATTGCGCACCTCGAAGCGGACCGCGGGCCAGCGCAGCCGTGCGTTCTCCAGCACATCGCGCTCGGCGGCCGAGGCGCGCCCGCAGACCAGCCCTATGAGCTGCGGCAGAAAGGGCAGCGCCTTCTTGCGGTCGGCCGCGAACAGCCCCTCCGCCGCCAGCGCCTTCTTCAACTGCTCGAGCCGCGCGAGCAGTTCGCCCACCCCCACCGGGCGGATCTCGGTGGCCCGCAGGGAGAGCTGGCCCCGCGGCGCGTACCACTCCGGCTTGGCGTGCACCACGACCCGCGCGCCCTCGGTGACCGTGTCCGCGATTCGGTCGAAGACGGCGCGGAAGCAGGTGACGGTCAGCGAGATGTCGTAACTGGGGTCGCGCAGGGTCAGAAACACCACACCGGCGCCCGGGCGCCGGGAAAGCTGGGTGATCTGCCCCTCGACCCACACCGCGCCGAGCCGGTCGATCCAGCTTCCGATCAGCCGGGACACCTCGCCGACCGGGATCGGCGCCTCCGCGGACGTGTTGACAGCCATGACCGCGAGGGTAGCGGTCACCACCGACAGACCCCGGGGTCATCGCCCCTACCATGGGGGACATGACTGCAACCTCCGCCCGCCGGGTCCTGCTCGCGGCCCCCCGTGGCTACTGTGCCGGTGTCGACCGTGCCGTGATCGCCGTCGAGAAGGCCCTGGAGCAGTACGGCGCGCCGATCTATGTGCGCAAGGAGATCGTCCACAACAAGTACGTCGTCCGGACCCTGGAGAAGAAGGGCGCCATCTTCGTCGACGAGACGGAGGAGGTGCCCGAGGGCTCCATCGTGATCTTCTCGGCGCACGGTGTCGCGCCGGTGGTCCACGAGGAGGCCGCCGAGCGCAAGCTGGCCACCATCGACGCCACCTGTCCCCTGGTGACCAAGGTCCACAAGGAAGCAGTCCGGTTCGCCAAGGAGGACTACGACATCCTCCTGATCGGTCATGAGGGCCATGAGGAGGTCATCGGCACCAGCGGTGAGGCCCCGGACCACATCACCCTGGTCGACGGCCCCGACGATGTGAAGAACGTCGACGTGCGCGACGAGTCCAAGGTCGTCTGGCTCTCCCAGACCACTCTCTCGGTCGACGAGACCATGGAGACCGTGGACGCGCTCAAGGAGCGCTTCCCGCAGCTCATCAGCCCGCCCAGCGACGACATCTGCTACGCCACCCAGAACCGCCAGATCGCCATCAAGCAGGTGGCCGCCGAGTCCGACCTGGTCATCGTGGTCGGCTCCAAGAACTCCTCCAACTCGGTGCGGCTGGTGGAGGTCGCCATCGGCGCGGGCGCCAAGGACGGCCATCTGGTCGACTACGCGAGCGAGATCGACGAGGCATGGCTGGAGGGCGTCACCACGGTCGGCGTGACCTCGGGCGCCTCCGTGCCGGACGTGCTCGTCGAGGGCGTCCTGGAGTGGCTGGCCGAGCGCGGCTTCGGCGATGTCGAGGTCGTCCAGCCGATGCAGGAGTCCCTGACCTTCTCGCTCCCCAAGGAGCTGCGCCGGGATCTGCGGGCGGAGGCGGCAGCGGCCGCGACGTCCGCGGGTGAGCCGGAGGCCGCGGCGGTCGCCGCCGAGGCGGAGGGATCCCAGCGGTGACGCAGAACCAGGGGGCCACGGGGGCGTCCGCGGCGAAGGTGTTCGGCATCGACATCGGCGGTTCGGGCATCAAGGGCGCCCCGGTGGACCTGGACCGGGGCGAGCTGGCGGAGGAGCGCCACAAGGTGCTCACCCCGCACCCGTCCACGCCCGAGGCGGTCCTGGACGGTGTGGTGGAGGTCGTCCGGCATTTCGACTGGTCCGGGCGGCCGGTCGGGGTGACCTTCCCGGGCGTGGTGAAGAACGGTGTCACCCTTACCGCGGCGAATGTCGACAAGAGCTGGATCGGCACCGATCTGGCGTCACAGCTCGGCGAGCGGCTGGACTGCCCCGTCACGGTGCTGAACGACGCGGACGCGGCCGGGGTCGCGGAGGTGGCCTTCGGCGCCGCCCGCGGCGTCAAGGGCACCGTGATCGTGCTCACCCTCGGCACCGGCATCGGCAGCGCGCTCTTCAGCGACGGGCATCTGCTGACCAACACCGAGCTGGGCCATCTGGAGCTGGGCGGCCACGAGGCGGAGAAGCGGGCCTCGACCAAGGCCAAGGACGATCACGAGCTGAGCTGGTCGCACTGGGCGCGCCGGGTGCAGAAGTACCTCCAGCACCTGGAGATGCTGTTCTCACCGGAGCTGTTCGTGCTGGGCGGCGGAGTGAGCCGTAAGGCGGACAAGTTCCTGCCGCTGATCGAGGGCGTCAGGGCCGAGATCGTGCCTGCGCAGCTCCAGAATAATGCGGGGATCGTGGGTGCCGCGATGGCCGCGGCCGCTGCTGCCGACGACGCCGGGTGACCAGTACGGCCCGCCGTACGAGCACGATCACCACGGTCAGCAGCGTCCCCGCGTAGAGCCAGCCGGCCTGTAGCGACAGTGCGGTGAACACTCCCACCGCCTGTCCGCTGAACCCCGGGGAACCGTCGTTGATGGGCAGCAGCCCGACCGTATAGGCCAGCGGCGCCGTCACCGGCGCCGCCAGCAGATCGGCCGGGCGCACCCACAGCCCGCAGGCCGCGCAGGCGGGCAGGAAGAGCACGCTGTAGACGGTGGGCGAGCCGGAGAACAGCAGCGCGTCCAGGCAGCCGATGCCCAGCATCGTGAGCGCGGTCAGCAGCCCCGCGCCCAGCCCGGTCAGCCGGGGGTCCGGGAGGGACAGCCCCCGGGCCCGCCGCAGCGCGGCGGGCAGCGCCGCGGCCGGACCGGACGGCCCCGTCCGCCGCGCGGGCGGCCGGGCATCCCGGACCGCGCCGCCGGGCCGCCCACGGCCCTGACCCGCGCCTCGGCTCCGGCCGGTATACGTGTCGTCCGCGGCCGGGCGGGGCGGCGGGGCCGCCGCGCGGCGCGGCGTACGCGTGCTGTATTGCTCCACCCGACCAACGTAGGCGGCCGGAGGGCGGGAATCCGGTCTTGGACACGCCCTTCGCAGGACCTTGGCAGTGTGTTCGACCGATTGTCGGCCCGGCTGGGTGATCGGCCGGATGATCGGCCGGGCGATCGGAGGCGGCCCCGTAGACTGGTGGACCGGCCCCGCCGGGGTCCGTCCTCTGTCCTCACATCCCGACCACGGGAAGTTACGGGAAGTCGCCAACGTGTCGCTCACGATCGGAATCGTCGGTCTGCCGAATGTCGGCAAGTCGACCCTTTTCAACGCCCTGACCAAGAACGACGTGCTGGCGGCCAACTACCCGTTCGCCACTATCGAGCCCAACGTCGGCGTGGTCGGCGTCCCCGACCCCCGCCTGGACAAGCTCGCCGAGATCTTCGGCTCGGCCCGCAAGCTCCCCGCCACCGTCGACTTCGTCGACATCGCGGGCATCGTCAAGGGCGCCTCGGAGGGCGAGGGCCTGGGCAACAAGTTCCTGGCGAACATCCGTGAGTCCGACGCCATCTGCCAGGTCATCCGCGCCTTCAAGGACGAGAACGTCGTCCACGTCGACGGCAAGATCTCACCGAAGAGCGACATCGAGACGATCAACACCGAGCTGATCCTCGCCGACCTCCAGACCATCGAGAAGGTGCTGCCGCGCCTGGTCAAGGAGTCCCGGATCAAGAAGGACAAGCAGCCCCAGGTCAAGGCAGTCGAGGAGGCCCAGGCCATCCTCGAAGAGGGCCGCACCCTCTTCTCCGCCGGCATCGTCCAGGGCAGCGACCGCGCCGCCCTCCTCCACGAGCTGCACCTGCTCACCACCAAGCCCTTCCTCTACGTCTTCAACGTCGACGAGGACGAGCTCACCGACGAGTCCTTCAAGGCCGAGCAGCGCGCCCTCGTCGCCCCCGCCGAGGCGATCTTCCTCAACGCCAAGCTGGAGGCCGACCTCGCCGAGCTGGACGAGGACGAGGCCCTGGAGCTCCTCCAGTCCGTAGGCCAGGAAGAACCCGGCCTCGCCACCCTCGCCCACGTCGGCTTCGACACCCTGGGCCTCCAGACCTACCTCACCGCCGGCCCCAAGGAATCCCGCGCCTGGACCATCAAGAAGGGCGCCACGGCCCCCGAGGCGGCCGGTGTGATCCACACCGACTTCCAGAAGGGCTTCATCAAGGCCGAGGTCATCTCCTACGACGACCTCGTCACCACCGGCTCGGTGGCCGAGGCCCGCGCGGCGGGCAAGGCCCGCATGGAGGGCAAGGAGTATGTGATGCAGGACGGGGACGTGGTGGAGTTCCGCTTCAATGTCTAGCGGGTGACTTAGCACCACTTCGCTGATCTGGCAAACGCGCAGGTCATATGGGGTCTGACTCTTCGGGGTCAGGCCCCTTGATTTTTACCGTGCTGGATAGGTGCTGGATTTCCTGATCTCTCGTCACCTGTCATCACCCCTCATATCTGTACCGTGCTGGATTCGTGCTGGATGCATGCGCAGCGCTGGGCACGCAGGGGCGTGTGTGCGTGCGCCGGGGTTCGCTGACCCGGTCGCTCGGCCGTTCAGCACACGTTCTCCACAGGCTTAACGGCCGTTGCGGAAACAAATCTCGCCCCGCCCGACGTTGTTTATCTTTTATGCGATGTCGGGGGTGGTCGGCGTGAAGTTGTTTCGTACGGACGCAATGAAAAGAGGTATGACTGAGGTCATGCCGCGTCTTGCTGAGGTCGAGGCAGATGTGCAGGGTCTCGTGGAGACGCACATGGAGACGCTGCTGGGGGTTCGGTTCCTGGCGAGCGAGTACAGCATCGGGCCGGTGCACGGGGGCCGGATCGATTCGCTCGGGCTGGACGAGAACGGATCGCCGGTCATCGTCGAGTACAAGCGTGGTGTCGATGCCGGCGTCATCCACCAGGGTCTCTTCTATCTGGCGTGGCTGATGGACCATCGCGCCGAGTTCGAGCACCTGGTCCGCAACCGGCTCGGGGTAACGGCCGCGTCCCAGGTCCTGTGGAGCGGCCCGCGCCTGATCTGCATCGCCGGCGACTTCACCCGCTACGACGTGCATGCCGTGCGCGAGCACCGGCGCTCGATCGACCTGGTCCGCTACCGACTCTTCGGCAGGGACCTGCTCGGGCTTGAGACCGTGGCCTCCGTGAGCGGCGGCATGCAGGTAGCCCGCCGGGTGCGGGGCCGGACGATTGCCCGGGCGGCCGACGTCCAGCGTGCGTCGATGGTGGAGCTGGCGGGCGCGGTCGACGAGGCCCTGCTTGGGCTAGGGGACGGTGTGAACCGGGTTGAGCGCAAGCAGTACCGGGCGTATCAGCGGTTGCGGAACTTCGCCTGCCTCTGCCCGCCGCAGCGCAGCAAGCTGCTGGTCTACCTGAAGGTCGACCCGCAGGACGTCGAGCTTGTTCCGGGCTTCACCCGGGACGTGTCCGGTCTTGGTCACCACGGGACGGGTGATCTTGAGGTCCAGCTCCGTACGCCGAGGGACGTGGAGCGGGCGCAGGATCTGTTTCGGGCAAGCTACGTGGCGGCGTGATCGGCTGCCGCTGCCAGCCTCTTGGCGGCTGCGCTTCGTGACGTGTCTGTGGTCGTAGGTGGAACCTCTCGGCGTGCGGGCAGGGTGTGGCGGTGGACTATCGATGGTGCGCGGGAACGCCGGTTTGGCCAACCGGCGATCCCGCGCTATGTTGCCCCGCTCTTGTGAGCCGATGATCAGCGTGAACGGCTGGCGGCTAACCCGGCCGCGACTGCTGGAGCCATCACTCCAAGGGCGACAACAAGGCCGCCTGGCGATCGGTTTCCCAGCAACTTCCAACTGCGCCAGAGGTACAGATTTCATGCACGAAGGCGATGGGGCTACCCGGCCCAGCGGCCTTGGAGCACACCGCACTCACGATCCGAAGGGTAATGGCTTATAACGGTCACCGGCTCGGGTGTCCCGTATGGTTCGGTTCTGTCGAATGCTGGCCTGTCCGTGGAATCAGGGGACGCCGATGACACAGCAGCTGTGGAGCAGCCAGAGGCATCAGACCGCAATCGGCCGAGTCGGTCTCTCACTGCCGGCCCGCCGCGCGGTCGGCGACCTCCAGCTGGAACCCGAAACGGGAGTGCTGGACTACGGGTGCGGACGTGGCGGCGATGTACGGGCACTGCAGCACCTCGGCCTCGATGCCGTGGGGTGGGACCCGGTGCACTTTCCGGACGGACGGCGCGAGCCGGCCGAGGTGGTTCTTCTCACCTATGTCCTGAACGTCATTGAGAATCCCGCCGAACGACGTGAGACGCTCCTACGGGCCTGGGACCTCGCCAAATCGGCGCTTGTGGTGTCCGCGCGGTTGAGGTGGGAGCGCAACCAGATCAAAGGTACGGAGTACGGCGACGGCATCCTCACACGGCGTCGCACCTTCCAGCACCTCTATGCCGCCGGCGAGCTTCGCGACTACGTCGAGGAAGCCACCGGCGTCCGCTGCGTGTCGGCGGCGCCAGGCATCGTCTATGCCTTCAAGGACGATGCGGCCCGTTTGGGTTACCTGGCCCGCCAGGTCGCCCCCGACGGGGGATGGCTGGCGTCCGAAGACACCGCCTCGGCGATCACCTCGGTCGTCGCTCATCTCGAAGAGCGCGGCAGGATGCCTCAGCTGGAGGAAATGCCGCAGCCCATTATCAGCCTCCTCGGCCACCTGCGCCCCGCTGAACTCAAGCGCCTTGCCGAGCAGGAAGCAGACCCTGCGAAGGTTGAACGAAGTGCCGAGCGTGGAGCCCTCGACACGCTGTTGTTCCTCGCCCTGGAGCTGTTTCACGGTCGAGGCCCGGTCAGCAGTCTGCCCCTGCCGGTGCAACTGGACATCCGTGCTTTCTTCCCTTCGTACGCCGAGGCGTGCCAGCGAGCGGATCGGCTGCTGTTCAAGCTGCGCGACGACGCCTACGTCCGTCGTGCGATGAACGGATCAATCGCCGGCAAGTTCACCGCGACCGCCCTGTACGTGCACCGCCGGGCACTCCATCGGATCCCAGTCGTGCTGCGCCTGTACGAGCAGTGCGCGAGCATCGCTGCCGGCCGCCCTGGCGAGTGGTCCGTGGTCAAGCTCCGCCACCAGGGCCGCGGTGTCAGCTGGCTGGACTACCCCGAGTTCGACACGGATCCTCATCCGCGCATCGCCGCGTCGTACGCCGTCGACCTGAAGACTCTCAAGTCCTCATTCACCTCCTACGCGGACTCCACCAACCGCCCTCTGCTTCACCGGAAACACGAGTTCCTCGCCGAGGATGATCCCGACGCACCCAAATACCGGCGGCTCACGGACGCCGAGGTACGCGCCGGCCTCTACGAGAGTCCGCACCTAATCGGCACGGAAGAGGGCTGGGAACGCGAACTCGTACGCTGTGAGCGGGCGTTGCGAGGCCACCGGCTTGTACGGCGCACGACCGGCACCTGAGAGTCGCGGGCTATCGGCACCGGAACGATTGTCAGTGCTGTGTGTCACGCTCCACCCATGACCACTACCCGGATGGAGGGCTCCTGCTTGCCCTCATACCGCACGCTGTCAACCCTCGCGCTGTCCGAGCCCGAGGAGCACGTCCGCGAACTCACTGACTGGGTGGAGCATGCATCCGCCGTCTCCAGTGTTCCCGGGATGCAGAACAGCTGGGACACGGCCTACAAGTGGCTGCGCCTCGCGCAGAGCCTGCGCACGGTGACGTTCGACATGTCGTATGACGACGGCGGCATGTGCTCGGCCGGCCTCGACTTCGACGCGGTCTGGACCGAAATGATGGAGGAGTGGCAGCAGCACCAGGTCCGTCTCGGCTACCTGCGCGCAGCACTTGAAGGATTCGTCCGGTTGCTGCACCCGGGCACCCCGGAGCCTGGACTGGCCGTCGAGGCCGCAGAACAGCGGCTGCACCACCACGGCGACGCATGGCTGGTACACGCATGCGCGGTCGCCGACCATCTGGGGACGCATGCCCCGGACGGGGTGCCGGGCGTCGGCACGCCGGTGGCGGCAGCGGTGACCCAGGCGATTGCCCTGCACGAGATGGCCGTCCGGGGCCGTGCCGCCATCCCCGAGCCGGACAGCGACGCGGACGGGAAGGTCTTTCCCACCGGGCACGCCGAGGTCTGCGCGGCCAAGGAAGCCGCCACAGTGTTGCTGCTGGGAATCCAGCTGCTGATGGCGGCAGCGGTACAGGAGGGCCGCGTCGCCGTCTTCGACGACAAGTACCTTCTCGACGGCATGTGGATTCCCGACTCCTCGGGCGGCAGCCGCTGGGTGGATGAAGAGATGCCCTACGGTGAGTACCTCGCCGTCCTCCACCTTCAGCCCGGCGAGCCGCCCGAGCTCTGATTGCACCGCCAGCACCGCCTGCTGCGGCCACGTCGGCATGCCAGAGACAAACGATGGGTGGGGTCCGAAGCCATGGCTTCCGACCCCACCCATCGCAGCTTGCTCGACACCTATCAGGTCATGCACCAGCCGGAGTCGCACACCCCCTCATCCTCATCGACGGCACCTACCCCCGGGCCCTCATCGGGGATGGCTTGAGTGAGCGGGACCCCGTACCTCGTGAGATACACGTCATCTCGCCCGAGTGCGGCCCGCCGACGGTTGATCGTCTCCTCCAGCCGGACCGACTGAGCGAACAACTCGGGCTCGTGCCTGCGCTGGTAGCGCCAGGTGTCGACGGTGCGGAAGGGGCAGAAGAAGCAGGCGCTCTTAGGCGGTACCGGCAGGCCAGCCTCGGTGATGATGCGCTCGCAGTCGTCCCGGCGCAGCCCGAGGTCGAGTAGCGGGTACTCGATGACCTCGTGGGCTTCCCTCCGCCGGCGGTTGGCACGATGGATTTCGTCGAGTGATATGCCGATGCCGACCGCCGCCGGGGCCTCCGCGGTGGCGCCGTGCTCCCGAAGCCACCGCCCGACCACCTTGATCTTGAAGTCGGCGGTGCAGTTGCGGCGGCCAGGAGCGCCGTTGGCCATGCGGACCGGGATGGGGATCGACCGGGTGTCTGGCCGGTTCAGCCGCTGCATGAGTGTTTCCGTGGTCCCGTCGCGTCGGCGCCGCTTGAGCTCGTGGACGTCCAGTCCCTCACGTGCGGCGTACGGGATGGCGATCTCGCGAACGTAGGCGAGGGTCGCCGGGTGCTCGCTGTCGTCGCCGACGTTGGCGAACAGGAAGGTGCGGAAGTCGATCTCTCCACCAGCGGCCAACACGAGTAGGGCGGTGCTCTGGACACCGCCTCCGTACGAAACGACCTTCATCGGAGAACGGTTGGGCTCGCGGGGAGCGGCCTGGAGGATGGAGTCGGTGGGATTGGCGTGATGGGCTCCGGCGGTGTGCTGCAAGATCGACATATGAGAGACAGTATGGACAGAGTTCCACGAAATCAAGTGTTCCTCTCACTGCTGCTGGCGAACAGGACAACAGCCGTCCGCAGGCGTTGGCATTCGTGTATCGGGACCGTCGGTCTAGCGCTGGGGCTTGATGACGACGGAGTAACCCTGGGCCAGCACCGAGGCGAGGAACTCGGCGGCGGTGGTCTGATCGGCAGCGGAGAACGCCCGGGCGGCGGGCAGCGGCTCCTGGGACGGGGGCGCGGCCGGGGTGTTGTGTCTGCGTCCGCGAGGTTTCTGCGGGGTACGCTGCCCTGCGCGGAGCCTGGCGACCTCGGCGGGGACGACGGTCCGCTGCCGTTGCCGTGCGTCGGTCAGGATGGTCTCCAGGAGCCAGAGCGGGGAGCCGGAGAGGATCAGGTCGGCCTCGGCGATCCGCCGACGGTTACGCCACCGGGAAACGGCTTGGGCGTCCTTACCGAGGACGCGGCCAACTTCCTGGATGCCGAGGACGACAGGCAGATGCTCCCTATCCTGCGCGTCGTAGCCCTCGGGGATTCCAGCCTTGTAGGCCGCCAGTTGTTGCTGATCAGCCTCGCGGTCGCCGCCGCTGACCTGAAGCACCGTCGTCAGCAACCAGTACGGATTGCCCGAGGCGACCAGGTCAGGCTCCGGCAGCGTGCCTTCTGTGCGCCATTTCTGTGACGTCTGGCGCTCAACCGTGAAGAGGGCGGCGATCTCAGCGTGCCCGAGCAGGTACGGGACCCGCGCTTGAGACATGAGCACCTTCCCCACACCGACGTTCCTGCCAGGTGGCTGCCACGCGGGCACGACCTCGTCACCGGGCTGTTTGCAGAGATCCTAGGCGAGCCTGCAGGCAGCCCGGCGCATCCGGCCGGAGGATGGCGGCGGCTAGCTGGGAAGCACGGTGTCTGCCCCGGAGCCGGCCTCGACGCCGAGGCCGGTCGTGACTACCGGGGGCTAGGCCAGCTCCTGTCCGTGCCGGATTTCCCATGTCCCGACGTCGGTATAGAAACGGCCGAAGTGGCGAAGCCATGCGGCGATGGTCTCAGTGGTCCTTCGTGCCTGCTCGTCGGTCAGGCTGGTCTGTTCCTGCAGCGCGTGCTGCAACTCCACATTGCTCAGGCGGTCACCGGCCACGAGCGCCTGGAGGGCGGGGATCTCCCGCAGCCGGCTCTCGATCAAGTCCGAGAACTCCGTCTCGGACAGGCCGGCCGGAACGCCGAGGAGCGCGAGGTCGCGCACGATGGCTGCTTCGACGGAGCGCCCGAACTGGGCTCGCCCGCAGTAGTACGGGTAGAGGGCGTCCGGGCGTCGCGTGACGGGATACCAGCCCTGTGGGGCTTCCTCTCGTGGCTGGTCAGAGGCGGTCGGACGTTGCTCCTTCAGTAGCTCGGCCTGACTTCTGACCAAGGCGGCCATGTGGGGAGTCGCCTCGACCGCCCGGGCCTCGATCTCTGCGAGTACCCGGACGATTTCGGGATGGGCGGAGGGTGCCTCCACCAGGATCTCGATGTTGGCGTTGGCGGCGCGGCCGGTTGCCTTCCCCGTCAGGTTGGCGGACCCGATCAGGCAGCGCTCGCCAGTGAGGTACAGCTTGGCATGCAAGGTCGGGCACAGCGCGATGCGCAGCCTTTTGTCCTCCTCGGCGAGCTCGATGATCTCGGGATCGGATACCCCGGCCGCCACCTCTTCGGGGACCCAGCGTGTGATGCACTCGATGTCCTCGACGGCGGTGGGGAGGGCGGACAACGCGGCCGCAAGAACCTCTCGCTTGATGAAGGGCGCCACGAGGGTTACCCGTCCGTGGGCGCCCGCCATCAATTCTTCGATCTGCTGCCAGATGTGGCCAAGTTCGGGCACGCTCAGTCGGCCTTCCCGTCCACGAAGTCGCGGGCGTACCGGCCCCACTCGCGCCGCGCGTCGGCGATGCGCTCGCGGTCGCGGTCAGGGTAGGTCTCGTCTTCCATCCGAGCCCAGGAGAAGAGCAGCAGCTTGAAGGTGTCGGCGGCACGGTCGAGCCGGTCGCGCAGGTCATTGGCGTCGGCGTCCTCGGGGACGTCTTCGAGGACGGCCATGAGTTGGGCGTGCAGCGGGTGCTTCTCGTTGAAGATCACCTGCAGCATGCCGGCCATGAGGTCGATGCTGAAGAAGGCGGAGGTGTCCTGGAAACTGGAGATCCACCGCGCGCGCAGATCCTTCTCCAGGGACTCTTCGACCATGGACTGGGCGGTGTCCTCGTCCAGGTGGTGCCGCTGGGTGAGGGCCTCGACCTGTTCATGCCGCTTGGCCTCGGGGGTCGTGCCTTCTTCCAGTTCGTCGGTCTTGCCGGTGTAGCCCTCCTCGCTCCGGCGCTTGACGGCGTCCGTGACCTTGGAGGCGACATCCTCGTCGTGCCGCTTCTTGCTCTTGCGGGTGCCGATCGTCTGCTGCTTCAGCTGGCGACGGATGGCCGGCAGCAGTTTTTCTTCCAGGTAGAGCACGAGGTCGATCAGGGGAAGACGCGGATCGCCGAGCTCGGCAAGGCGTTCCTTGAAGCCCTTGAAGGACTCGGCGGCCTCTGCGTGTGCCTTCCACTCGAAGTGGGCCAGGGAGGAGAAGACGGTGGCGCTCTGCTTGTTGTTCGTCACACCGAAGATGGGGTCGAGTTCCGGCGGGAACTCAACTTCGATGCCCCACCATCGTTCCGTCGGGTTGTAGCCGATGGCCCAGGACGCGTCGAGGTCCAGCTCCCTGCCCTGGCGTACGAGGGAGATGCCGACGTTGCGGCTGGCATGCTTGCCCCACGGAAGGAAGCCAGGGTCGCTCGTGCGGCTGATTCCATCGGGCCACGGATGGCCTTCGACGTCGGCGCGACGGGCTTCCGGACGCGCTATGGAGGCCCTGACCGTGATGTTGTACCTCTTGCCCTGGTGGACCACGGGGAAGTGCATCACGCCGGGCTCGGACTCACTGCCCATGGAGAAGGGCATGAACATCGGTTTGTCCGAGAACGGCTGGGGAGTGGAGGTGGGTGCCATCAGGTACAGCGGGTCGTTGGGGACGGCGTAATACTCGCCGTCCATGACCTTGCCCTCGCGGACGGGGGCCATCCGGATGTCGACGCGTCCGTTGTGGAGGTAGTGCCGGTAGACACGGCCGATCAGGTCGGCGGTGTTCTTGAGAGTGGCTGCGGCTCCGTACCAGTTGACCTTGTCCAGGTTGGTCCAGACGATAAGGGTGCCCGTGTCAGCGAGCCCTTCGCTCAGGTCCCGCCATTCATCCGGGAGCGGCTCGTGGGTGGGGTCGGGGACGTCGTCGATCAGGCCCTTCTCGATCTCTTCAAGGTCGAGGTAGGTGTGCATGGCATTGCCCGCGCCGTTGGTCCAGGACCAGACGTCGAGCCGGGTGCACTGAGACATGCTGGAGTTGGGAAGCCCCATGCCGAAACGACCGATGCGCCCGGGGTCGGCGCCCTGGCCGTCGCCGTACTTGAGGGCACGCCGGAGTTGCGGGGGCTCCATGCCGTGACCGTTGTCGAGGACGGCGATGGTCTCCACGCGGTGGCTGGTCCGCGTGCCGACTTTGACAGGTTTCTCGCAGGCGAAGACCTCCACGAGAGTGGCTTTGGCGTCGATGCTGTTATCGATCAGCTCGGCGAGGGCGTAGGCGGTGTTCTTGTAACCGCTGTCCCGCATGGCCTTGACGGTCAGCGAAGGACTGACGATCCGGTAGTTGCTGCCGTCGCTGGTCATGCTGTCTCCCATACGTCTTCCCAGTTCGTGAATGCTTCTGCCACGTCTCCGAACCCGGGAAGCTCCGGGTTCACAACGGTGATAATTTCGCAGGTGTCTGTGCCGCCGGCCTTCGGGCCGCGGATGACGCGGCCGACCATCTGGCTGTACAGCACCAGGGACTTGGTCGGACGGGCGATCACTGCCGCGCTGGCCGCCGGTGCGTCGAAGCCGGTCGTCAGGACGCCGAAGTTGCACAGCACCATGGGGCGCCGGCCGGGCCCCTTGAATCGTGAGATGACCTGGCTGCGATGCCGAGGAGAGGACTCACCCGTCACGAACTCGGCATCGAAGCCTGCTGCGGACAGTACGGCCGCGATCAGGCGGCAGTGGTCCACGGAGGCCGCGAAAACCAGGATGCGCCTGTGCTGCTGCTGGAGCAGCTCCGTGATCGTCTGAATGATCTTGAGGTTCCACTGCTCGTCGCGCGCGAGTTCGGCCACCATCGCGGCCGGGATGTCGAAGGAACGCGCAAGGAGCTGCCGGTCCCGGGCGGACAGATGCATGCCGGCCTCGGAGGCAACCGTCCGCATCAGCGGCTTGGCCAGGTAGCCCTGGTCGATCAGGGCTGTGACCGGGTTGGTGTAGCCCTCGATCTCCAGCATGACCTTCTGCCGGGAGAAGTAGTCGGAGAGCTCCTCGTCCTTGGCGATGTCGGCCCACGTGCGCCCCGGGGTGGCGGTCAGCCCGAGCAGGCTCGCGTCATGACGGATGGTCAGTTCATCGACCACCCGCTGGAACGTGGGCGCGATGATTTGATGGGCTTCGTCGAAGACGGTCATAGTGCTGCGTGCAGCGAGGGTAGCCAGGAACTGCGGATTCGACTTGGCGGCCGAGACGGCCTTCTCTAGGCCGAGCACGACCAGCCCGTCGGTCATCTCCGCTAGGTCTACCGGGGCGTTGCCCCAGACTCGCAGGACGGGGAGCGGCCGGTCGCCGACCTTCGCCCAGGCGCGCTCGAACTCTGCTGCAGCCTGCTCCAGCAGCTCCTGCCCGTGGGCCAGCCACACCACCACAGTGGGCTCGTGCTGCCGCAGGTGATCACAGATCAGGCTCATGCCCGTTCGCGTCTTGCCCACGCCTGTGGGGAGGTGCAGCACCGTCCGTCGCGGGCCGTCGTACAGCAGCTCTTTGACCCGTGCCGCAGCGTGACGCTGATGCGGGAACAAGCCGTACTCTGGGTCCGTGCCCTGCTTGAACGCCGGTGGGAGGGACGGCACCCGGTCGATCGTGAATCCGAAGAATTCCAGCAGCTCGCGGCGCTCGTCGGCCGTCCACTTCAGGCTCTGCAGGTAGTCCAGTGGCGGCTGTTCGTCCCCTAGTGAGCCCAGGCGCTGCGCCAACTCCGCCTGCTTGGGACCCGGAACCAGAGCGATCAGCGTGGAACGCTCAGCCGGGTCGGCGACCAGGCGTTCGGCGTCGATAGCGATCGGTGCGACAGCCCGGAGGCGGTCGTCACCCGCCGTGCCTCCCGCGATCAGGTCGAGCAGAGCGCACAGCTGTTCGCCGAGATGCCCCCGGATGTACGCCATTGGTGCATCCGCGAGGAGCGCCTTGAAGGACATCCCCGGTGACCAGGTCGTCACTGCCCCACCTTCCCGACGGCAGGCTCCAGCCCGCACGAGTCCGCGGCCGAAGCGGCTGTCGCCATCACCCTTCTCCACCTCCAGCTCGGGCACCTCAAACACCGCCCCAGCGTGCGTTGTTACTGCAACGCTGGAGCGTGCCGACCACCCTAAACGGGGCCACTGACAACAGGGGTGCCAACGGAGGAAAAGCCCAGCCAGAAGGGGCATTTGGAGGCTCCGCGCCCGGTGCAGTCAGCCGAGGCCAGGATCTCGCTGCGAGCCGGTTGCGTCCCCCGCTTACGGCATAGAACATTCATTCGGTAAATGGCTTGCGACACCACGCGTTCGAGTGATTCAAAGAGTGGATCTCAGCTCGCGGATAGGATCACGGCGGGCTACTGGTGGAACCCCGGATGCGGGGCGAGGTTCCCACCAGCAGTACATTGGTGTGCGACACGAGCGAGGCGGGGTGGCAGACGATGAGCGAGCCGAATGGGCTTGATATGTCCTATTTTGACTACAATGCCACCGCTCCGATCCGGCCCGAGGCCCGCGCGGCTGTCGTCGAGGCCATGCAATCGGTCGGCAACGCCTCAAGCATGCATCAACCCGGACGGCAGGCGGCTCATCGGGTCGACGTCGCCCGTCGGCAGCTAGCCGCCCTCCTCGGCTGCTCGCCCGGCGAGATCATCTTTACTTCCGGGGCGACCGAAGCGAATAATCTGGCCCTCCGGGCTGCGTTCACCGCCGGAGGTCCCCTGATCACAAGCCCTGTTGAGCATCCGGCTGTGCTGGAGACGGCCCGCGCGGTCTCCGCTGGGAGTTCCGAGGAGCTTGTGCTCCTGCCGGTCGGTGGCGACGGCCTGGTGGATCTCGGCGCTTTAGAACAGGTCTTCGCTGCGCGTTCCGGGGGAGTGGTCTCCCTGATGGCGGCGAACAACGAGACCGGGGTCCTCACCGATCTCCGCGTCGTGGCCAAGGCGGTCCGCGAAGCCGGCGCACTGCTCCACACGGACGCCACGCAGCTCATCGGCCGCCTCCCCGTGGACGTCGCTGAACTCGACGTCGACCTCTTGTCGCTGTCGGCCCACAAGTTTGGCGGACCGCAGGGAGTCGGTGCCCTGTATGTACGGCGTGGGTCCCCACTTCCGCACCGGCCGCTCCTCGTAGGCGGCGGACAGGAGCGGGGCTGGCGCGCGGGCACGCTGAACGTGGCAGGGATCATCGGCATGGGAGCAGCGGCCGAGGCCGCGGCGCGCGGCCTCGGAGAGGAGGCCGAGCGGGTCGCAGCCCTGCGTGACCGCCTCGAACACCTGGTCACCGGCGCCTTGCCCGACTGCCGTATCAATGGCCGACGCGATCAGCGCTTGCCGGGCGTGACGAGCATTACTTTCCCCGGTGTGCCTGCGGACGCGGTCCTGGCGGCCATGCCGGACGTCGCTGCCTCGGAGGGCAGCGCGTGCGCGTCCGGCGCTCCGACGCCGAGCCACGTACTCCTGGCGATGGGTCTGTCCCGGGAAGACGCCGACAGCACGATCCGCTTCTCGCTGGGCTACGCCACCACGGATGCCGAGATCGAGCACGCCGCGCGGGCCGTCAAACGCGCCGTGACGCAGGTTCGGGCCGCGTTGGCCGAACCCGACGGCCCTCGCTGACCGTTACCCCGTTTACCACCTCGTTAGAGCAATCGCATTGGACACAGAGAGGTCCCGGGATGTCAGACAGCCGGCTTGGGGAAGCCGCCCTTTTTGCCTTCGCGCGACACGAAACGTTCGCGCCCCGCTTCGGCTGGCTGCACAAAGCGTACATGCAGGTCAAACGCGATCAGGGCGCGTTCCTTGCGGTCGACGCGCCGGTGCGGTTCGGCGTCGGCAAGAACATGGTCAACGCCATGCGTTACTGGTCGCGGGCGTTCAAGTTGACCCGCGAGTACAAGCCCGAGAAGCGCACACAGGCCAAGTTCTCCTACCCCACCTGGGAGGCCCGCTGGCTTCTGGACGAGGACGGTGCGGACCCGTATCTGGAGGAGAACGGCAGCCTGTGGCTGCTGCACTGGTGGCTGGTCTCCTCCCGTCCCGGGGCAAAAAGTCACGCGCCGACCTGGTACACGGCCTTCCACCTCGCGCCGTTCTCCCGGTTCACGGTCGCGGACATGACGCAGGTGGTCACCCGGCATGTGAACTTCTCCTACGACAGGAGTCCGGAGGAGGCGTCGATCGTCAAGGACATCGAGTGCCTCACCAAGATGTACGCGCGCAGCGCCCCGGAGAAGGCTGGCTCGCCGGGCAGCTACGAGGACCTGCTCGCATGCCCCTTCCGCGACCTTGACCTGCTCACCTTTGTCGGGGCGCGCGGAAATGCCGAGTGGCAGTTCACCAGCGGGCACCGCACCTCGCTGCCTGCCCGGGTCCTGGCCTATGCCTGCCTCGACTACGCCGCCAAGTTCTCCCGCCAGGCCAACTCGATCTCCGTGGCCCGCCTCGCCAACGAGCCGGGCTCCCCGGGGCGCGCCTTCCGCGTCCGAGAGAACGAGATCGTCATGGCACTGCAGAAGGTCGCGGCGGACCACCCGCAGCTCGACCTGACCGAGGCCGTGGGACAGCGCAGCCTCGCCTTCAGCGCCGACCCCTTCGAGCTGGCCTGGGAAGTGCTCGACGAGCAGTACGACTTCGTCACCCGCCGCCCCGGCTTCCCCACCCGCGAGGAGTGGGCCGCCACATTCCCCAAGCTCGCCAAGGCCGAGCAGAAGGAACTCGCCACGAAGGCCACCGACGCCACAGACCCGGACGACACCACCGACACACTCTTTGCTAAGGAGACCGCGTGACCACCGCTACCTCCACGCGGACCCCGAGCAGCCCATCGAGCTCCGCTCCGCAGTTCCCCGCCGGCATCGAACTCGTCGGCTCCCAAATGCGCTCGACCAACCTTGAGCGCGACGTTGAGGACGCTCTGCACGACCCCTACGTCGGCGCGCGGGCCGTCGACGTCCTGGAACGCATCGCGAGTGCACTGGCCGACCAACGCCGCACCCGTGCCTGGTCGTTCACCGGGCCCTACGGCTCCGGCAAGTCCACCCTGTCCAACATCATCGACGCTCTGCTGGGGCGGGACGCCAAGCGGCGCAGCGAGGCCGAGCGCATCCTCGAAGAGGCCAGCCCCGCCCTCGCTCAGCGCCTTGCCGTAGCCCGTGATGCCATCGCTCCCGAGGGATTCCTCGGCGGTGTGGCCACCGCGCGCCGCGAATCGGTCGTCGCCACCCTCTCCCGCGCCCTGCACACGGCGGCGGCGCGACGCTGGGGCAAGCGTGTCCCGAAGGCCATCGCCACCGCCTTGGAGGCGTGCGCAGACCCGGACCGGGCCGGGGCCAAGGAAGTTCTCGGTGCCGTCACGGCGCTGACGGCGGACGGGCGGCAGCCTCTGCTCCTCGTCATCGACGAGTTCGGCAAGACGCTGGAACACCTCGCCGGCCACAACGAGTTCGCCGACGCCCAGCATGATCTGTTCCTGCTGCAGGAACTCGCCGAGACGGCGGCTGGCCCCAGCGGGCTGCCCGTCTACCTGATGACCTTGCAGCACCTGTCGTTCATGGACTACGCCTCACGGTCCAGCGAACTCAAGACCCGCGAATGGGCCAAGATCCAGGGGCGCTTCGAAGACATCACCTTCGTCCCCCACCACGGCGACTCCCTGCACCTACTGCGCCGCCGCCTCGACCGCTCGGCCGTCAACTCTACGGGGCAGGCCCTGATCAACGCCTGCGCCGAGGCATCCGCGGACATCTGGACCCAGCATGGTCTCGGCGTTCTCGCCGAACTCGGCCCTGACCACTTCGCCGACCTCTACCCGCTGCACCCCATCACGGCCCTAGCCGCGCCGATCCTTGCCGCCCAGATCGGCCAGCACGACCGCAGCCTGTCGGGCTTCCTCAACAGCGGCGAGCCCAATACCGTCCGCCACTCGCTGGCCCAGCACAGCAACGACAAAGCGGAGTATGCCAGCACGGTGCGGCTGCCGGAGCTGTACGACTACTTCCTCAACTCCGGGCGCACCACTCTGCTCGCCTCCGCCAACGCGAGCCGATGGATCGAGGTCGACTCACGTATCCGGGACGCCAATGGCCTCCCGGACGCCGACCAGGACGTACTGAAGACCATCGGCGTCCTCAATCTGATCGACTCCGACGGGGCTCTCAGCGCCACCGCCCCGATGATCCACTTCGCCCTCCACGACCCCACCGACGTTGCTGACCCTGACGCCTTCACGGCACTCGAAGAGCGGCTTGCCGACCTCGTGCGCCGGGGCTTCGTGGTCCACCGTGAGTTCAGCGGGGAATACCGGGTCTGGCAGGGCACGGACGTCGACATCGACGGTCGGCTCAAGGAAATCATCAGCCACTTGAATGACGCTGCGGTCATCAACCGGCTCGGCAGTCTCGTCCCGCAGGCATTCGTGGCCAGCCGCCACAGCCAGGTCACTGGCATGATGCGCGTGTTCTACACCGCGGTCAGCGGCCCGGAGACCAAGACCGTGGCCGCCCCGGATGAGTTGAGGGAGCCCGCCGACGGCCTCGTCGTCTTTCACTTCGGCACTGACGCAGACCGGCCCAACGTCCACTCGCCTCTGCCGGTACTGGTGGGCACCACCCCCGACCCCGACGTGGTGCTGACCACGGCCACCTACCTCGTCGCGCTGAAGGAACTCAGCGTCCAGCAGGACATCGACCACGTCGCCCGTCGGGAAGTCATGGAACGGCTCGTGCAGGCTGAGGCCGAGCTGCTGGAGCTGCTGCAGGCCGCCTTCTACCCGCCGTCCTCCGATGCGTCTTGGAGCCTGTGGCACACCGGTATCGCCCCTGGTGAAGAACCCGCCGTGTCCGGCCTGACGGCCCGTAGCCTGAGCGGCCTGGTCTCCCTCGCCTGCAAATCGGTGTACCCGGACACCCCGCACATCCGCAACGAGATGCTCGGCCGCCACGTCCTGACCAGCCAGGCCGCCCAGGCCCGCGGCATACTGCTGACGGCCATGCTCTCCGCCTCGGGCGAGGAGAACCTTGGCCTACCCGGGTACAAGGCCGAACGAGCCATCTACCACGGTGTCCTGGCCTACCTCGGCCTGCACCGCGAGAACGGGGAGGCACAGGCCGAGAGCCAACACGAAAGCCTGCTCCCGTATGGCTTCTCCCCACCCGGGGAGGGCCACGAGCACGCCCAGCCCGCCTGGAATGCCCTCAACGAGGTACTGACCGGGGCCACCGAGCGGGTCAGCATGGAAGAGGTCATCCGTGTCCTGATGAGTCCGCCCTTCGGGCTCAAGGCCGGAGTGGTCCCGGTATTCCTGATCCCGGCCCTGATCATTCGCCGCCACGACGTCGCCCTGTTCGAGGAAGGCAGCTACCTGCCCCGGCTGACCAGCGACGTCGTTGAGCGCCTCGTCAAGGGGTCGGCACGCTTCTCGGTGAAGTACACGCCGGCCGGAGACGGCCAGCGCGGCAGCATCATCAAGAAGCTCATGGTCTCGCTCGGTGTGGAAGCACCGCGCTCCAAGGCCCTGCGTAACCCCGACCTCCTCTCCGTGGCCAGCGCCCTGATCATGCGCGTGGCCGACCTGCACAAGTACGCCCGCACCACCAAGAACATCTCCGCCGACGCCCGCACCGTGCGGACGACAATCGTCCAGTCCCTGGACCCCGACGACCTGATCTTCCACGCACTGCCGAAGGCCCTCGGCCTGCCCGAGATCCCGGCCCGCACCCGCACCAACGCGGAAGCAGCGAACACCTACGTCGAACGGCTCACCGCGGCGGCGGACGAACTCGTCGCCATCGACAGCAAACTGCGCGCCCAGGTCGTGCGCGTTCTCGCTAAGGAGTTCCGCCTGCCGGCCGAACTGCCGGCGCTGCGCGCACAGCTCGCGGCCCGGCTTCGCGGCTTCGCCGATGCGGTACTGACCCCGGAACTGCGGGGCTTCGTCGACTTCGTCCTCAGCGACGACCTCGAGGACGACGACTGGCTCGAACCCATCGTCGTACGCCTGACCAACTCCGCCCTCGGCGACTGGGACGACCACGAGGCCAAGATCTTCCCGCAAAAGGCCCGGTCGATGGCCGCCGCCCTCGACCGCGTCGGACACCTGCACCACGCCGAGAAGGAGGCCAGCGGCCGGGAAGAGAAACTCGATGCCCAGTTGTTGACCTTGACCGACAGCGCTGGCGTGGAACAACGCACCCTGATCTACGTACCGGTTCAGGCCCGCAGCGAGGCCAACAGCCTCGCCGCAGATGTCCTGAAGCAGGCCGAAAAGGCCCTCGGACCGGA